>NZ_AMBZ01000025.1 GCF_000293805.1 Paenibacillus alvei DSM 29
TTCAATAACAATATAGGGGTACGTATACCCTTTTTTAGTTGTATCTTCATTTTAGCAACTGAAAAAGGTTACGTCTACCCCTCCTTTGGAGGGATTTTTTATGAGTCTAGCAAAGGCACTAGAGCATATTGAGTTTCACCATCAATCTGCTGATGGTTATATTGCGTTAGCCAAAAAAAGAGAAGATGGCCATTTTGATCAATATCATTATCGATCTGAAGAAGTGAGCAGCAAGTTATCTGAGTGGCTTGGAGAAGACGTTTATTTTTCGCAAAATACATTTTATAAGCCATCGCGCCGCGTTGAAAATGTTCGACAACTACGCGCTCTGTACGTGGACGTAGATTGCTACCTGCTGAATTACTCACCTGATTGGGTCATTGGCAAAATGGAACTCGAACTGTTCGGCGAGTCTGTTCCAGAACCAAACTTAATTATTTATTCGGGGCGCGGATTCGTTTTAGTGTGGCTCCTGAATCCTATACCGGCAAAGGCACTTCCCTTGTGGCAATCTGTTGAGCGGCATTTCGCATCACAGTTTTCTTTCGTAGGAGCAGATTCTAAGGCTACCGATGCTTCTCGCATATTACGAGTAGCTGGAAGTGTGAACAGCAAAAGCGGTTCTGAAGTAACTGTTCAGTATCGCCATGCACATCGGTATGATCTCCGACAGCTGCAGCACGACTATCTTCCGGAAATAACTAAAAAGTCCAAAGGGCGGCCACGAAAAATTGTTCAGCTCTTCAACATACATAAACTCTACCATGCACGGCTTCTTGACCTTGTGAAATTGTTGGAACTGCGTCAGAACGATTTAAACCAGTGTAGGGAGAAGTTTTGCTTTCTGTATAGGTATTGGTCTTGTTGCTTTCTAAACGACGAATCTGAGGCCTTACAGAAGGCCATAGAGTTGAATTCGAGTTTTGTTAGACCATTGTCTGAACGGGAAGTGGTTCGAGCCACCCAAAGTGCAGAGAGAGCCTATCGGCTGAGAAATGATAAAAAAGCAAACGAGTTAGCAATTGAGAGAGGTTATCCAGGAGCCGGTTATAACGTCCGGAATGAGACGATCATTGAATGGTTGGCCATAACACCAGAGGAACAGCAGCATTTAAGTACGATTATCTCGAAAAAGGAAAAGCAGAGACGAAATACGTTATATCGTCGTAATGAGCGCGGTTCAGTTACGCGCGATGTTTATTTAGCTGAGCAACAGGAACGAACGGATTCAAAACTTGAGGAGCTTCAGCAATTGCTAGAAACTAATCCTGAAAGTAAGGCTAGTGAACTGGCCAAATTACTAGGAGTTTCGCGTAGTCATTTATACAGACTGCTTGCTAAAACAAAAGGGTGAATGGTTGTCATTTTAAATTAACGGGGCTTTAGCCCCGCCGTAGGCTAGAGCCTACACAATATAGAACAGGCGAGGACATCCTTCGTCTGTTTTTTTATTTTCTCTCCGAAAAGTGTCTCATGGTTGTCAGCTTATATTCAGGGGGCTATGCCCTGCCGTAGGCTGCCGGATACCTGGTGCGTTTGTGGGCATTCTGGATCGATGGTACGCATGGCCGTCTGCAGCTCGTTCCAGAAAAAGTGTCTCATGGTTGTCAGCTTATATTCAGGGGGCTATGCCCTGCCGTAGGCTGCCGGATACCTGGTGCGTTTGCGGGCATTCTGGATCGATGGTACGCATGGCCGTCTGCAGCTCGTTCCAGAAAAAGTGTCTCATGGTTGTCAGCTTATATTCAGGGGGCTATGCCCTGCCGTAGGCTGCCGGATACCTGGTGCGTTTGCGGGCATTCTGGATCGATGGTACGCATGGCCGTCTGCAGCTCGTTCCAGAAAAAGTGTCTCATGGTTGTCAGCTTATATTCAGGGGGCTATGCCCTGCCGTAGGCTTCCCTGGATACTTGGTGTGTTTGCATTCTTTGCTTACTCCTTCTTCCACTTAGGCTTAGCTTTTTTCTTCTTTGTCCTCTGTTTCCTATTCTTTTTTCTTCTACTCTTGGTAGTTCCTTAGAGTGTCCCTTCCCCCGTCCTTCCGCTGGTGTCTGGGGGGGCCTACCCACGGGATGGGGTAAAGTACTCCTGCCCAATCCCTGAAACCCTTGCCGCAAGCGGCACCTCCTTAAGCATATGTTCACGGTTCGGTAGAGCGTATGAACCGTGAACATATGCTTAAGGAGGATAGATAAATAACAACGTACGGAATAAAGCAGGGAAATTATATTGATTGATGGATTGATTGAGAGATGGAGAGTTTGTATTTAAGGGTGGGAGGACGGGGGAAGGATTGTGAGTAAGATGTTGAGTTTGGTTGGTGGTTGATGATTGATTTGTGGATGGTAGTAAGGTGAAGGAAAGGGTTATGAGGATGGGTGTGGAAAGGAATAGGAATTGATGATAAAGAAGAGTTAGGAATGGTTATGTTGGGTGGATGAGTGCGAGAAATGAAGGGTATTGTTGATGATGGTAGGATGTTGGTTAGTAGAAGTGTGGTTGGTAGACTGTGACTGGATGAGGGTTGGAGTATGTGGACGAGTGGTGTATTTGTGTGTGCGGTCATGACTGATTGAGCGCTATTAGTAGATGATATGAGGTATTATTGAGTGTGATTAGATGATTGATATGTGAGGTGAACGACGTGACCGATGAAAAACAATGGCTTTCTGTGACGGAATTATCAGAACAGCTCGGGATTCCGGATGCGACACTCCGGAGATATATTCGGCAACACGGCCATCACCTGCAGCTGCGTAAGCGGCATAAGAGTTATTTGGTAGCTGATGTTTCGGTAGACGTGCTTGTGCAGATTAGAGAAGCGTATGCAGCCGGTAAGAGTATAGATGATGTGGAAGATGTGTTGGCTACAGCTGGAGCGCCTACGATCATAACAGTGAATGATGTAGATGATAATGGTGGCCGTGTGACCGTAAACCTGGCGGAAGTCTTATCTGACCTACAAAAAACGGTGAACGAACAGAGTGAAATGATTCGCGCGCTCGGTCACATCGTCCAGCAACAAAATCAAGCTGCAGCTACTGCAACTTTGCCTGGTCCTACTGAACAACGGGCAGAACGAGTTACGGAACATTTGACTAGGCGCCGCATCGAGCGGCGGCTTGAACGAGAAGCGTTAGAGTTGTGGGCAGCGAAGCCAGAATCTGAACGTATGCGAAGAACTGGATTATTTCGTCGTGAGGAAGACGCTGCAGCGCGTGATCGATTTGTTCGGGATTATGTGGACGAGCATTATGAAAAGAGATTGCGCCAGGAGTTCGGGCTTGAATAGAACCGCCACCGGCGGCCAAAGGGTTTTCACCCTTATGGAATCCCAGTGTGTTATTATCACACACAATAACACACTGTGTTTTTTTATGTGTGTGACAATAACACACATATGTAATTACCCTCGCCGGGCGGCAGCTTCCCAAACAGGAGGTTTGGGAAGGGCATAAAAGGGTTGGCTTAGGATCCGCTCGTCAAGGGCAAGCCACCAGGAGTGGTCGCTGCGCGACCCTTGACGGCTGCAGTTGTACATATTCCGGAGTCTGCAACGTGTGACTGACGTAGACGAATGATAGTTGCAGTCATGACCGAGCACTCGCAATCGCTTGATACATAAGGTTTTTTTCATCGTGACAAAATGATTGATGTGTGACGTGAACGATGTGAACGATGTGACCGATGTGCCTAAGGAGGGGTAGGGTAAATGTTCGAATATGCCAGAGATAAACGGAAAGTATTAATAGCTTTAGGGCAATTTGTTTCACGTGACATCATAAGAAATTACAAAGATGAAGAAACATTAAACAAGCTAAATAGAGAGAAACTTGCTTATGATTTCTATAATGGCCAACATCCTAACTGGTTAGCTCAAATTGCCCAGGTTCCCGATAGAGAAATATTTATCGATGATGTTGCAAGATGGATCGACAAGCAGATACCTAAGTCTTTTTTGAAGTGGAAATATGAGCTTCATGACCTGAAGCCGAGTCAAATAGATCCGGATCAATTCGATCATGGGCTAATTTATCATTACCAATTTGATATAAAGAAATTTTCAGAAAAATACATATCGTCAGATGGATAGATAACGGTTCATCGAACAAGGTTTTTGATCGTGCAGAAAATCAAAGGAAAACGAAGAAAACGGGAGATCGTAAATGTTGCGATTTGCCCGTTTTTTTGTGATGTTCCACGGAAGCAAAATCGCCGCTCAAGGCTGAATTTGCCCGAATACGGCGGTCGAGGGGCTGGACTGTTTCACAAAATCCGGGATTTTGTGCAATAGTCCAGCTCGAACATTGTTGCAATTCCCACAATATGGTCAGTCCCTTTTTTTGAAAATATTTTTAATTGAAGAAAACATTTTATCAAAGAAGTCACGTAGATATTTGTTGACTAGAAAACCTACCAGAGCAAAGAACAGTGAAATAACTATTATAATCACAAATAGTTTTACTCCTAGTTCTATAGCTTCCATTTAGATACAGCACCTCCTTTTTAGTTATGATTATATACATAACATCCACTTCAAGTGAAATTTGCACTTTCGTATAATTAGATCAGTCAAAACTACATCCATTCAAAATTTGTAAAAAATACTGGAAAATATGAACAGGACGTGATAATCTGGTAAAAAAAGGAGGTTAGCCAATGGTAAGGAAATCTATTAGTTTATGTATGGCTCTATGTCTATCTATCGTTCTAATTTTACCTGGCGGTGGACTGGCGAGCGCAAGTGGAGTACTTACACCGGACACAATTATAACTAACGAGAATGTGTACCAAGTTATTGAATATCTAGGATTAGATCCTAGAGATCTAAAAAAATCTGATACTGATGATTCCATTCCTGTTACTGTAGGGGAATTGGAACAAGCCCTTAATCAATCAAAACAACTCCCTAAAGAAGTTACATCAACAGAAAATCTTAATAAAGTAGCTCCTCTAGCTGCCTCTAGTTTTTGTACTGGATTTCAAAACTTATATTATACGACTAATCTTGGTGGATCGTTTGAATTGTCTTATGAAGTTGGTATCAATTATTCGTGGAACAAATATACTTCTGTAAATAGTGCGACCGTTTCAGTAATAGATAACGATGATAATGCATTAACAAGTTTTACAATAGCTAGTAAAGATGTTGGAGCTAATGTTATTGATAGCGGCAACAAAGTTGAACTGAAAGCTACCGTTAAAGTAGATTCGTGGTTTACAGTTGCCGGTGTAGGACTTATTAAGTTAACGACAACAACAGTTAAAACATCAAAGGAATGGACTACTACATCAATTCCAAGCTGCACTTAATAGAATATCAAGCCTTGGTTTGGCTCACAATTTTGGGTTGCGATCTGTTAGATCGTAGCCTTTTTATTGTTTGGAGAATCCGCGCGAGTTATTTTACTAATTGAACAAACGTTCTTCAAAAATTTTTTGGACTGTTAATGACGATTTTTAAGCTAGTAGATGGTACTATAGAATAGACAACTGAGTTCGGTGGGGTCACGGCGAAGCCTTTCGCAAGGGAGGTGATAGCCGTGACATTCTTGTTAGGGGTCCTGGATGCGGTTGAGAAGACCGTCAGCATCGCAGCTGGCGTGTATGCTTTGTATCAAGCGATTCAAGCGGCGTATAACAAGCGAAAAAACCACCGAGATTAAGGTTGGTCGGCCTAATCGGTGGCTTTTCGCTGTAAAGTGAAATATGCTCGCCGTGGTTGCCCACCGGCTTTTTTGTTAAAGGGGCTACGATCTTGCAGGATCGTAGTCTCTTTTTTATTGTATCCAGCAATCGAATTACGCAGTCCGATTTTCGTATCATATATTCATGTACTATGCGATAGAAAATCCTATCTTCAATATATCATTTTTCGTGAAAAAATTACCATGAAATTTATTCCATTAACCCGAATAATTACATAAAAATAGTAGAACAAGATCAGCCCGTTTTTGTGTTAATTTTGCTCAATAAATTGCTTATGATTACCTCATAAAATCAATAGAAAATGGGGGAATCACTTTGAAAAAACACTGTCCAATCTCTAAAAGGTTCGATATACTCAATTCAGTAAATACAAATGTACAGAACGGAGCCCTCAGCTTGTGTAGCATAGATATTAACGCATCAGAAATACAAATTGTTGGGAAAATAAATACTGCTGCCATTAAAAGATTGATTAATGTTGATTTCCAGACTGAAGATGTAAAAATGTATCCTGGTGCACTAAAGCATATTAGAAGAAATCATCCTGGCATCCTTGAAGATTACGGACATCTCATTCCGGATATCATTGCAAATCCTGATTTTGTTGGCCAAAATCCCAAAGAGCTGAACAGCGTAGAATTGGTGAAAGCCATCACACCACATTTGTTGTTGGCCATTAAGTTAGATCCTTCAGGATATCTGTTCGTATCTTCTTTTTATGACATGCACAATGGCCCTGTTAAGTTACAAAAGAGATTGGCCAGTGGAAGACTGGTTCCATTTACGGCCAATTGACGTGATGTCGGAAATACAGTATCATATAATGTGTAATACACGTTAAGATTTTGACCATAATATATACTAAAGATCATTGAGGTGGGAAAGGTTCCCCACGCGCTTGCTGAAAAGCAAGTTACCAGAGATCAGGATACGCCGCCCTGCTATGATCTTTCAAACAGAGACCCCTTTTCGGGGTCTTTTTGCTTTTTGTAAGCAGCTAAGCGCGTAACTTCTGGCTGGGAAAGTCCGGTTCAAATCATATGTTTCACAAAAAAATGAAACAGTGTTATATTGTTATATAGATAACTACATTGTGAATTTGTGTGTTTTCCAAATGTAATGGCGATAATAAAAAGGAGCCGTTAAGCAGTTGGAGCTGCTAACGGCTTTGATATGGAGTAAGTTCACTGCTTAATGGGTAGAGGGGCTGCTCCGGCTAAATAAACCAGTCTCTGTGAGAGAACCGCTCCCGGCCAAGGATAGCGGTTCTACTTTTTTTACAGGTGTGAATGTACGTCAGCAGCGCCAGAATAAACATTCCAAAGAGGAACATTACAGACAAAGCCTCAAATACTGTCACTGGCCTCACCTCCTTTTTCCGAAGGTGGCCACTACCCATATCGCCGTTCAACTCATTCCAATTTATAGTATAGCATAACTCGGTAGAAAGTTGTTTTGATAGCGTTTTCACGTAGGATAGTGCAAAAAAACTAGTAGAGAAATAAAAAAAATCCCCGTGGTTGTGCAGACCATCGGAGATGCTGATATGGATATCATCATAGCATGAATCTCGTTGATGGGGTAGAGACAGCAAAACGCGAAAATCGTACGCTAACAATTGTGTTGCATCGTGATCCAGCCGAGAACGTCTAAATTGTGTTGCGTTAGAGGGAACGGTTCCGCATGAATACCCGGACTAATACAACACAATTGACTTTGTGCTGCATTCCTTAGCGTACGGAAAATCAGCGATGTTACTGGATTTTTCCCCTTAGCGTACGTTTTCCGCGTTTTGTTGGCGGTACCCCTTGATGTGTACATGGCATGAGGATTTGCATTCTTTTCTTTCGAAACGAAGTAATACAAATGTATTACATGCCGTTAAACTTGATCAAAATAGTGTATTACAAATGTATTACAATTGATTTTTGAACCGTACTGCAGCGCAAAGAAGCCCAGGGATTTTCATCCTTGGGCTTCTTGCAATTACGGCTCCGGAGCGTCCAGCAGCCGTAATTCCGTCTATGCCGATAGCATAGCGCAGCTGAAGCAAGAAATCAACACCAACACCGTGCAAGCCGCCGGATACTTTATTCACGGCCGTTCTCATCGTGCATGATTTTGGCCGTTGATCCATCCGGATTAACTTGTGTAATGAACTCGTCGCCCTCCTGGCGATAATAATACGGAGTACCTGCAGCTCGTGCTTTTTCTGTAGCATAAGCAAAGGCTTGTCGGCCGATTTCATCGAGCTGCTTCCAGGTCATCATCTTTTCCATCGTCGTATTCACTCCTTGGATAGCAGCGGCGTAAGCCAGCTGCGAATGAGAACCGCAAGCCGCCAAAAGGCGGTTAAGGCGCACCCACAAAGTGGGTAGTGCAGGATTAAAAGGTGACTACATCACCTTGTAAAAGCGCTCCGCACTTGGGTTTATCGTGACTACATTATATAATGGAAATGTATACAATGGTAGATTATAGCACGAATGCCAAGGGGAAAGGGTGTCTACTATGGGATCTATGCAGCGTATTGACGATCATTTACACGAACGAATGAAGCAGCTGGTAAAGATGAAAAATGGCCGATCGTTAACAGAAGAATATCGGCAAGCAATCGAGCATTGGATTGCACAAGAAACGCAAAATATATTATTGGCCGACAGTCAGATCCTAAACAGAATGGAAGACCGAATAACGAAGGCCGAGGAACGGTTGGCCAGAATGAACGGACGTACTGGTATGGACGTATCGATCGTTTTAACCGGCATACTGCATTTACTCGCCAAACAGCATGGAGTAACTGAGAAGCAAATTTACGAAGAACTGCGGCCTATAGCTGCGGCTAATTTCTCTAGAAAAGATGTTTAGGGATGGAAATAGAAGAGGTATAGCCGGGAACGACCAGGCTATACCTCTTTTTGTTCTTTTATGATATTGGACATTTCTTGTTCGAATTTCTCCTGAATCCCCATTTCATCTCTAGCGTTTTTTTCTAATGCTAGAAACATTAGTGAGGACATACTAACGCCTGTTTTTTTAGCTCTAGCTTTATAGTAAGCATAAACTTCTGGACTGACTGTTATATTAAATCGAACCAGATTGTTTTCGTCTGACATCAAAATGGCACCTCCTAGACCCAATAAAAAAGACTTCTCTAAAAATCAGAGAAGTCCTTTTTTATTTATGAGCGAGTCGAGGTGGGATGGTTTCCCAGCTTTAGCCTTTACCGAAGTGAATAGTGTTACCAGCACTGTTCACTTCCCATAGAACACATGGGTAGAGCATGTAAACTACAGTTGGCAAAGGTTTAAAGGAATGGCAGCAGGGAATGGCAGCTACCAACTACCAAGCCCCTTATTCAGCTGGAGAGATAGGGGCATCTACCAAACCAGCATAGCTCATGGGATAAATATACAATATAAAAATTATGATGTCAATATGATGTTTAAATAACATCAAAATAACACCAATATAGCGATTTGTGGTATAATGGATATATATACCTACCTTAATCGGACTAGGTAAATTACACTATTTAAGAACATTATTAGGAGGTCAGAACTATGAAACAGAAAACAATTGCTATTGCGGTTGCAACGGCGTTAATGGCATTAAGCATCTCGCCTGCAGGAGCTGCTGCGAAGTACGACTACAATGTAAGGGTGAAAGTGAATGAAAATGTGATTAAATCGGACGTTAAGCCGTTTATCGATGTGGCCAATAGCCGTACATATGTCCCAATTCGTTTTGTCAGCCAAGCCTTGGGCGAAAAAATTGAATGGAACAACAAAACAAAAACCGTCACCGTGAAGACGGCAGCCGGTAAGAAAATCGAACTGTCACGCGGGCAGAAGGTTGCGGTTGTTAATGGTGTGAAGCAAAGCATCGATGCACCGGCTATGGAAGTCAGCAATCGGGTAATGGTTCCGCTGCGCTTCGTATCTGAGCAAATGGGTGCTACGGTCACACCTAAGAAAGAAAACGGATGGACAACAGTGAACATTGCATACGCGAAGGCTCCAGGCGGCAAGGGTGAAGATAAGCAGCCAGAAAAGAGCAACAAAACATTTGATTCATTTGAGCTTGATCCAAAGCACAACAAATTAGCTCCGTTGCTGTTCAAGAACAATATTCGTGTTGAGAACGGTGAGCTGGTGTTTACGGTTCCAGATTTAAAATGGGGTGGAGCTACTCATTATGGAGTTCGTAGTAAAATGACCAAGCTTCAAAAAGGTAAGGAGTATCGTTATAAGCTTGGGGAGGATGGATACATTGGATTCTTCCTGGATCACGAAGATAACACTGTTGAGGGCTATGGCGTATTCTTGAACTCGTCAAATCAACTCTTAAAAGGGGAATTTGATGGTGTTAATGATGTGATAGTGGTTAACGATCTTCTTAATAAGCGCACTGCAGGAACCCTTACTGATGTTATCAGTATGTTCCGGAAGTAGTGGAGGGAAACAATGAAAAAGACTATATGTACCGTCCTAGCGCTTCTGATGATGTGTAGTTTTATTCCTGATTCATTGGTGATTGCTAAAAGCAATCAGGATCCAATGGTCTCCTCTTATGCAAATTGGAAGTATGGAGATACAGGGGAAAAACTCAGTGGTTTTATCCCTGCTTTTATGGAGAATGCCACTCGGCCTTGGGAGCTGGCAAGATGGACAGGCATTTTTCGGTTTGCAGATGGTAAAGAATCAACGATTCCAAATTACGATGTCTTTAACATTAAGAAGAAATATGACAGTGATACATTCGACAAGGAGAATGGATTTGGGCTAGTGTACAAGTCCGAATCCGCATTAGACGAACTGTTCCAGGCGATATATGCACCGTATAAAAGCTCTCTTCAAGCAAGACAATGGGAGCATTTACGCAATCATTTTAAATCTGTAGCCAATGATCCGTCTATTAAGGCTGGACATGAGTATTTCTATACTGTTGACTATCATGAATTACTTCGGACTTCTGGAATTGTACAACGATTAGGGATTGCCTTCGATAGCACCAAAAAGATAAGCGAGACAGAACGCCAGGCGTTGTATACGCGAGTTCCGTTCCCGGAACTAACCGTAAAGAACATAGGCAGTAAGATGGTTGTTAACTATAAAGCCAGCGGCTTCACGTATCGGGAAATTCGCGTAATTGCTGTTCCGAAGGGCGGTTGGTTCGGGAAGGATGAAGCCAAGATAACGGCCATCAAAACCGACAATGTTGGTACCTACAAGCCAGCTATGCCGGTCATAATGGAATCGAATCAGATAGCCTATCTGATAGGCACGAAGAAAGACGCTGAGGTTGATTTCATCATCGATGACGGTTACGGCCAGACGGTAATCGTGCCGGCAAAACTATCCGGAACGGACAAGGTAGAAAACGCCGACTTCGTACCGACTAGTATAACGCTAACGGACAGCGGCCAGCTCTGGATGAAATTTCGCTATGACGGCCAGTCGGTACAGCGCGATCAACTTGTGAATCCGGACGGCATGCCGATGACTGCTAAAGTGAAGATTGGTGGCGCAGGTACTGCAGAATTTGAACTGCCGATGATGTATACGGAATTGCCGGACACGCTGCAGCCTAAATCAACCTATAACGTCATGTTGGGGAAAATAGACCTGGGCAACAAGCCAGGGAAGTATACGATTAAGGCAACTGGTATCGTAAACAATCCGAGTCATCCAAAACGCGCTCTGGAAGCTCCAGAGGAAGCGTACAGGAATAACGAAATCAAGGGAGAATGGACCAGGGAGATTAAAGGTGCAGAACATGACCTAATCGCATTCTCCGTCACGGCCAACCCTAATTCGCTGAAGCTCGGAGGGAAAACGGCCGTTACTGCGTCGGTGAAAAATCTCGGGCCTTCAGCTCAAAACAATGTCCGGATTCGCTTCTATGCTAACGGTAAGCAGATCCACGAGCTGAAGAAAGACATGCCAGCGAACAAAACGATCGAAGTTGGAGGATTCAGCTATCAGCCAGCGACGACAGGGGTACATTCAATAAGTGTTCATGTAGACCCACTGGCCGAAAGCTTGGACAAAGACCGTACAAACAACGTGGCCACCACTGGCTGCACCGTGTCCGTAAATGGCGGCGGTGGTAATACCGGGGATGGCAAGTGCGTTAATCAGACGAACAAGACCGGGAACTGGTCGGTCACGTACCATCTGATCACGGGCTATCCGACGAAAACGCGCACATATACCTGGACCGACAGTAAAGGCAAAGTTCATACCGACAGAGAGTCCTATACGGACTACTCAGACCCAAATTGGGAAACTCGTAATGTGCAATACTCGGAAAGCCTAACGATCGATGCCAAGGTAGACACAAAACAAGGCATCGCCACGGATCCGAAACGGCCAAAGGATAGCGACCGTGAAAGCCGTGGCAGCTGGGAGATCATCCCGTATGCCAAAGAAAAGTATTTAAACGCAAATGAGATAACCAGGGCGGGCTATGGCTTCGAGCTGAAGGTCACGACGAACTACAGCAGCGACTGGGAGACGAAAGTACCGAAGGGATACGAGAACACCGCCAAGCCATTTGGAACGCAATACAAGGGCGCACAGACGGCCACAGCGCGTATCTACGATAGCAATAACAAGTATGTAACGACTGTCACGCTGGAGAAGACGAGTGACAACGGAAAACAAGCTACATTCGAGCTTCCGGTTGTTTCTCATAAGGACTCGGTTACAGGCAAAACCTTTAAGTACCGTAAGTATTTTACGGACTATAAAGCGCCAGACGGCAAGTATCGAGTTGAGATTGAATCTGGCCCTGCAGGAGCAACCGGCATTTCAGTTTGTAAGACAGTATTCGTATGGATCTACGGAAGCATGTACGATGATGTGCAGAATCTCCGGAAAGAAAGTTAAAATAGAGAACCCTCCAAAATCTTGGATTTTGGAGGGTTCTTTTATGTCTGTGGGGGCTGATTAAGTTCTGGTTCCCCAACCATGGTTGTTAGTAGAAAATGCAGCCGGATCAACTACCGGTATAACAACAACACTAAGAAGTCCTAACGCTAAAGTCAACGAGATCAAGGCTTTTTTCATTTTCAATCACCCCGTTAAATATTTTTTGTACTTCTCTTGTTGTCTGAGCGATGCGAAATCCCTGAATTTTTCAAACATTGCAGTGCATTTTTTAAAGTCACTGTCATTGTTAAGCATATGAGATAATTCCAATGCCTGTAAAGTATTTTCTAATCCATTTTGGTAATCTGACTTCTTTAAGCAGTAAATAGCTAGCTGGTACAAGAAAGTGAAGGTATGTGTTTTATTTATATGATCCTCAAAATCTCTAAATTCGAGAACCTGTTTCGAAAATTTAGCTAAAACGTCATCTACAGGCATGTCATGGAGGTTGGCCGATTCCATGATCGTAACCATTCCTGGTAGTACTTCCTCCGGATTCGATTCCAAAAAATCTACATAATCCGGAAGAATTTCCGTTTTGCCCGATAGCAAATCTAACGTGTACGAATTGGCTTTAGCATAAAGGCGGAACCGTTCTACCTCTTCATAACCGGCTTCGTCCAGATTATTGAACCATCCCAGCTCAGCGTATTTGGTAACAAACTCTTTTGCTGCTTGGTAATCGCCCTGCTTTTGTAGAGCTGTTGATTTAGCTAAGTAGCTAAACCCGTAATAATAAACCAGTGGCAATTCAGCAGCTAATTCAACTTCAAGTTGATGAGCTCGTTTTTGTTGCTGATCATGATATATCCGACTCGCAACGGTATGTAATTTGTCTGCAAATTGACTGACTTCATCCCACATATGCAACGTAAAGTAGATTCGGAGCATTTTGAGAATCGCGTCAAGCTGGTAATGCTCAGGAAGTTTCTTTATAACTGGCTCAAATTGTATTGCAGCTCGTAAGTTCTCTCTAGCATCTAGCGAGTTTTTAAGTATAAATATTCGGTACACACTTAAAGCAAAATAATAATTGGATAGACTATCATTTGCTTCATTCTGAACGACACATTCATAATACGGCAAAGCTTCCTTCCGCTTTCCTTCCGCGAATAAACGCTCCCCAACTTCAAATACGAGCTTTATATTTTGGGTTTCTTCCAACAAAGAATAGGCTTCCTTGTGGGGCGGATTTTGACGCTCCATGTTACCGGCCTCCATTTGGATTATTCTTGTGCATTTACTAGAAGAATGTTGATCTGGTTAGTGATGTAATAAACACATATTCCTAATATATGCATAAATTTACCAATGGTCAAGCGATGTATGCCGTCGTAAAAACGAAAAAGGCCCCGAAAATAAGGGGCCTTTCTGTATGAAAACATTTACTAGATTCATAGGGAGTGCTAGAATTATTTCCAAGAACGAAAAAAGACGCCATGACTTTGGCGGGTCAGCGTCTCTTCG
>NZ_AMBZ01000024.1 GCF_000293805.1 Paenibacillus alvei DSM 29
GAAAGTAACCACAACTAGGGTAGGTAACCAATTCAGTTGTTATTTTCATTTTAGCAACTGAAAATGGTTACGTCTACCCCTCTTTTGGAGGGATTTTTTATGAGTCTAGCAAAGGCGCTAGAGCATATTGAGTTTCACCATCAATCTGCTGATGGTTATATCGCGTTAGCCAAAAAAAGAGAAGATGGCCATTTTGATCAATATCATTATCGAGCTGAAGAAGTGAGCAGCAAGTTATCTGAGTGGCTTGGAGAAGACGTTTATTTCTCGCAAAACACATTTTATAAGCCATCGCGCCGCGTTGAAAATGTTCGACAACTACGCGCTCTGTACGTGGATGTA
This sequence comes from Paenibacillus alvei DSM 29, assembly GCF_000293805.1. Classification (GTDB taxonomy): domain Bacteria; phylum Bacillota; class Bacilli; order Paenibacillales; family Paenibacillaceae; genus Paenibacillus_B; species Paenibacillus_B alvei. The sequence goes on from NZ_AMBZ01000024.1 coordinate 343, forward strand.
GATTGCTACCTGTTGAATTACACACCTGATTGGGTCATTGGCAAAATGGAACTCGAGCTGTTCGGCGAGTCTGTTCCAGAACCAAACTTGATTATTTATTCTGGCCGTGGATTCGTTGTAGTGTGGCTCCTAAATCCTATACCGGCAAAGGCACTTCCCTTGTGGCAATCCGTTGAGCGGCATTTCGCATCACAGTTTTCTTTCGTAGGAGCAGATTCTAAGGCTACCGATGCTTCTCGCATATTACGAGTAGCTGGAACCGTGAACAGCAAAAGTGGTGCCGAAGTAACTGTTCAGTATCGCCATGCACATCGGTATGAGCTCCGACAGTTGCAGCACGACTATCTTCCGGAAATAACGAAAAAATCCAAAGGGCGGCCACGAAAAATTGTTCAGCTCTTTAACATACATAAACTCTACCACGCACGGCTTCTTGATCTTGTAAAATTGTTGGAACTGCGTCAGAACGATTTAAACCAGTGTAGGGAGCTTTTTTGTTTTCTGTATAGGTATTGGTCTTGTTGCTTTCTAAACGACGAATCTGAGGCCTTACAGAAGGTCTTAGAATTGAATTCGAGTTTTGTTAGACCATTGTCTGAACGGGAAGTGGTTCGAGCCACCCAAAGTGCAGAGAGAGCATATCATCTGAAAAATGATAAAAAAGCAAACGAGTTAGCCATTGAGAGAGGGTATCCAGGAGCCGGTTACAACGTCCGGAATGAGACAATCATTGAGTGGTTGGCCATAACGCCAGAGGAACAGCAGCATTTAAGTACGATTATCTCGAAAAAGGAAAAGCAGAGACGAAATACGTTATATCAGCGTAAGAAGCGTCGTGAATTAGGTACAGTTGAACGTAAGGTCTATTTAACTGAGCAACAGGAGCGAACAAACGATAAGCTACAGCAGCTGCGCGAAGCTTTAGCAGCAAATCCTAAAGCAACACAACGTGAACTTGCTCAAATGTTAGAGGTGACAACTCGTTATATTCGTAAACTTTTAGCAAAGCTTTAAAGTAAACCTATAGGCTCTAGCCCATTTGTAGGCTAGAGCCTACAAATTTCGGTAAGGCGGGGCGTCTACCCCGTCTTTTTTGTTTACCGGTGTGTCAGCTTATATTTGAGGGGCTACGCCCTGCCTTAGGCTTCCTGGATGCGAGGTGCCGTTTACGGGGATTCCGGATGCGGTTGGCACGTCTTGCCTTTTGCTTTCCGTTCCAGACAAAGTGTCTCCTGGTGTGTCAGCTTATATTAAGGGGGCTCCGCCCTGCCGGTAGGCTTCCGGATACCTGGTGCGTTTGCGGGCATTCCGGATCGATGTACTTCTGGCCATCTGCAGCTCGTTCCGTAAAAAAAAAAAGCGGAACAGGTGTGTCAGCTTATATTTGAGGGGCTATGCCCTGCCGTAGGCTTCCATACCTGGTGCGTTTGCGGGCATTCCGGATCGATGCACGTCTGGCCATCTGCAGCTCGTTCCGTAAAAAAAAGCGGAACAGGTGTGTCAGCTTATATTTGAGGGGCTATGCCCTGCCGTAGGCTTCCGGATACCTGGTGCGTTTGTGGGCATTCCGGATCGATGCACGTCTGGTCATCTGCAGCTCGTTCCGTAAAAAAAAAGCGGAACAGGTGTGTCAGCTTATATTTGAGGGGCTATGCCCTGCCGTAGGCTTCCGGATACCTGGTGCGTTTGTGGGCATTCCGGATCGATGCACGTCTGGCCATCTGCAGCTCGTTCCGTAAAAAAAAGCGGAACAGGTGTGTCAGCTTATATTTGAGGGGCTATGCCCTGCCGTAGGCTTCCGGATACCTGGTGCGTTTGCATTCTTTGCTTACTCCTTCTTCCACTTAGGCTTAGCTTTTTTCTTCTTTGTCCTCTGTTTCCTATTCTTTTTTCTTCTACTCTTGGTAGTTCCTTAGAGTGTCCCTTCCCCCGTCCTCCCGCTGGTGTCTGGTGGGGCCTACCCACAGGATGGGGTAAAGTACTCCTGCCTAATCCCTGAAACCCTTGCCGCAAGCGGCACCTCCTTAAGCATATGTTCACGGTTCGGTAGAGCGTATGAACCGTGAACATATGCTTAAGGAGGTTAGATAAATAACAACGTACGGAATAAAGCAGGGAAATTATATTGATTGATGGATTGATTGAGAGATGGAGAGTTTGTATTTAAGGGCGGGAGGACGGGGGAAGGATTGCGAGTAAGATGTTGAGTTTGGTTGGTGGTTGAAGGTGATTTGTAGATGGTAGTGTAGTGAAGGAAAGGGTACAAGGATGGGTGTAGAAAGGACTAGGAATTGATGATAAAGAAGAGTTAGGAATGGTTATATTGGGTGGATAAGTGTGAGGAATGAAGGGTATTGTTGATGATGGTAGGATGTTTGGTTAGTAGACTGTGACTGGATGAGGGTTGGAGTTGGTGAGCGAGTGGCGTATTTGTGTGTGCGGTCATGACTGATGAGCGGAATTAGTAGGAGATATGAGGTATTATTGAGTGTGATTAGATGATTAATATGTGAGGTGAACGACGTGACCGATGAAAAACAATGGCTTTCTGTGACGGAGTTATCAGAACAGCTCGGGATTCCGGATGCGACACTCCGGAGATATATTCGGCAACACGGCCATCACCTGCAGCTGCGTAAGCGGCATAAGAGTTATTTAGTAGCTGATGTTTCGGTAGACGTGCTTGTGCAGATTAGAGAGGCGTATGCAGCCGGTAAGAGTATAGATGATGTGGAAGATGCGTTGGCTGCAGCTGGAGCGCCTACGATCATAACGGTGAACGATGCAGATGATAATGGTGGCCGTGTGACCGTAAACCTGGCGGAAGCCTTATCTGACCTACAAAAAACGGTGAACGAACAGAGTGAAATGATTCGCGCACTCGGTCACATCGTCCAGCAACAAAATCAAGCTGCAGCTGCTGCAACTTTGCCTGGTCCTACTGAACAACGGGCAGAACGAGTTACGGAACATTTGACTAGGCGCCGCATCGAGCGGCGGCTTGAACGAGAAGCGTTAGAGTTGTGGGCAGCGAAGCCAGAATCTGAACGTATGCGAAGAACTGGATTATTTCGTCGTGAGGAAGACGCTGCAGCGCGTGATCGATTTGTTCGGGATTATGTGGACGAGCATTACGAAAAGAGATTGCGCCAGGAGTTCGGGCTTGAATAGAACCACCACCGGCGGCCAAGTGTGTTATTATCACACACAATAACACACTATGGTTTTTTATGTGTGTGACAATAACACACATATGTAATTACCCTCGCCGGGCGGCAGCTTCCCAAACAGGGGGTTTGGGAAGGGCATAAAAGGGTTGGCTTAGGATCCGCTCGTCAAGGGCAAGCCAGGAGTGGTCGCTGCGCGACCCTTGACGGCTGCAGTTGTACATATTCCGGATTGTCTTGCAATGTGTGACTGATGTAGACGGGTGATAGCTACAGTCATGACCGAACGCTCGCAAACGCTTGATACATAAGGTTTTTTTTATCATGACAAAATGATTGATGTGTGGCATGAACGATGTGACCGATGAAAGTGAGGAGATGGGAACGTGATATTGAGTAACGTGGAGAAAGAGACAATCCGTCAGATGAATGTGGGCGATAATGTGACGTTCGGCGGAGTAGCAGCTGGTATGGATGATCGGTACGAAGTGCATCGAGTGACCGAAGGAGAATATAAAGTCGGGAAGTATGCGCTCATGATTTGCTTGGATATGGATTATGTATCATCGACCGAAGAAGTCATTTCATTCATTGAAGGAAAATGGATTAATACCTAAATCAAAGAAAAACGAAGAAAACGGGAGATCGTAAATGTTGCGATTTCCCCGTTTTTTTGTGATGTTCCACGGAAGCAAAATCGCCGCTCAAGGCTGAATTTGCCCGAATACGGCGGCCAGGGGTCTGGACATATGCACAAAATCCGGGATTTGGTACATATGTACCTGATAAATGTAACCAATTGGGGATCAATATGACCAATAGGACTTTAAGTGGTTCTGCAATATATATTTTTTGGTAAAATGTATGTAGTCGTATATTTTGTATTAAAAAGGAGGGGCATAATGTCAAAATGGAAGAAGCCTATTTTTATTATTGCCGGTATATTGATTATTAGTGTAATAGGAATTTTTCTTTATAATTCACGGACGCCTTTTTCATTTAACGATTTACTTCGAGAGCATTTTAAGGAAAACGAAATTGAGTCTATTTTTATACAAAAAACCATGTCAGCAGAGAAAAAAGACTATAGTGATATTCGCTTTACAGATAAAAAAGACATAGAGTTCGTCATGAAATCACTTCCTGAAATCCAAGTAAGGAGTGATTCTTCTTCCCGTGGTTTTCCTGAATATCCAACATATCAATTTACCATTGGAGGAAAAGACCAAAAGCTATCTTTATCCTTTATTATTTCCAGTAAGGAAATATTACTGCATGATTACGAAAAAAGGGTAACTATTCATACAAAATTACAAATGAATTCAGGCTTGATAAGTTAGAATTTCTCGATCCATTTTTAGTTAAGCTGAAGTGATAAAGGAGCGCGAGCTGCAGCTTCACCGCGCAGCTGGCCGCTGCCGGCGAGCCGATCGCGCGGAACCGGCGCTTCCGGAAGAACAACCAGGAGCGCGAGCTGCAGCTTCACCGCGCAGCTGGCCGCTGCCGGCGAGCCGATCGCGCGGAACCGGCGCTTCCGGAAGAACAACCAGGAGCGCGAGCTGCAGCTTCACCGCGCAGCTGGCCGCTGCCGGCGAGCCGATCGCGCGGAACCGGCGTTTCCGAAAGAACAATCAGGAGCGCGAGCTGCAGCTTCGCCGCGCAGCTGGCGCCGCCGGCGAGCCAATCACTTTATTTTCTCTGAACAAAAAGAACAGTAAGAGACAACAGGAGGTCATCTCTTACTGTTCTATCTGAAAATTATTGATCAGTAACCCAATCCCCACCGCGATAATGAAGCCCAGTAGTTTGGCCCTCTCCAATAACAAATCGAACATAACCATCAACAGTGTTATACTCAATCATTGGTACTAGCACTCGAATACGATCATATTGTGTATTTTTACGCAGGAAATCAGCAACCCCAGTTAGATAGAAAGATCCATTTTTAACGTAGCTCTCAAGTGTAGGAGCACCAGAACCAATTCCCGCGACAACACCAAGAATAGTTGCTGCCCAGCCTCCAGCGGTAGCAGCGGCACCACTGGCAGCTGAAAATAGTATTCCCATGGCAGTGGAGAACTCACCTAATTTATTGGTCAATGCGCCAGTACTTGTATTTTTTCCAAATCCATCGAGGTAAATAGTTCGTTGCGCGCCCATGAGGTCTAAGACCTGATTCAAATTTAATTCAAGTGTTTGTGGATACTCTCTAACTTCCATACAAAATTCCTCCTAATTGTTTTTTTGTGAATCAAGAAATTTGCTTCATCGATGAATTTTTCCCTTCACACTATATAAGGAGATGGCACTCAGAAAAATACAACCTTAGTGATAAAAAAAGTCTGTTCGAATTTACGAACAGACTTTTTCGGGTTAATTTGTGTTTATTTTTTCTAGTGCAGTAATCAGCTTTTTTATTGTCTCTTCGAGGTTGTCAAATTTTTCACCGATAGTCTGTAAGATATACCGCAATAAAATAAAGCTTAGTACGACTGGAAAGCCAAGATTAGTTATAGGGGTAGAGACAGCAAAACGCGAAAATCGTACGCTAACAATTGTGTTGCATCGTGATCCAGCCGAGAACGTCTAAATTGTGTTGCGTTAGAGGGAACGGTTCCGCATGAATACCCGGACTAATACAACACAATTGACTTTGTGCTGCATTCCTTAGCGTACGGAAAATCAGCGATGTTACTGGATTTTTCCCCTTAGCGTACGTTTTCCGCGTTTTGTTGGCGGTACCCCTTATAAGAGATATCATGTCCACTGTTTCCATAGAAATATCCACCTCCTTATGACTATAAGGAGGAATTAAGAGATATTTTACAATTCAATTTATTTAACTAGAAAAATAAACCACAAGAAACTATAATATAAGAACACACGTTCTACTTTTTGGTTGTATTTTGATAGTCATAATTTCCTTAAATTAAAAGACCATCTTTTCTGGAGGGGGATTAATTGAGGAATAAAAATATTTCTATAATTGATTATTATCAAAAAGAGTTAAAAAGAATTGCTTGGCGATTGCAATATCGCGCCAAGGTAAAACGTAACCGAGAAACAGGATTAAATGACTATTTGTATTCAACGATTCCTGCACATGATTATTCTACTGAAAGCCATTTATATGTTAAGGAGCTCATAGATACAATTCCATTTCATACAGGTAGGCAAGTCATTTTTAAAATCTATGTTCAAGATAAATCAGAAACACAAGTTGCTAAAGAAATGAATATAAGTCAACAGGCGGTGAGTAAATGGAAGAAAAAATGTCTCAAGTATCTTTATCAGAAGATGAGTTCGTAGGACTATTATCATTAGCTAGACAAAACAATAAAGAAGCAATTATGAAACTCTTTTACTATTTTGAAAAGGACATTATATATTTGAGTAAGTTCATAAAAATGCCTAATGAAGATGCTATACAAAGTATAAAACTAGAACTATTACAGCTTATAAAATATGATTCGTATTGGTGTGAAACGATCACCGTACGGGATACACCAGGAGCAGTAGAGACATGAAAACTGAAGCAGTGATATAAAAGTGGCTGAAACATGATAATCGTGTCAGCCACTTTTTAATATCTGTGTAGGGGTGCCGCAGTAACAATGGTAAGTGGTCCCTGCTCCGATGTCCGTATGCAAAACTATAGAACACAATTTTACTAGTGGGATTGTCCTATAGCTGGTATAATCAGGATGCGAGGTAAGTTGAACGGCTTTTGGGCGGTGGTTCACCTCCGGCAAGGAGGTGATGCCGGTGACAGTATTTGAAGCATTGTCGTTGATGTTCCTGTTCGGAATGTTCATCCTGGCGCTGCTGACGTACATTCACTCCACAAAGAAGTAGGACCGCCCTCCCGACCAAGGTAAGCGGTCCTTCTCTTTAGGAACAAGTTTATTTTGAGCCGGAGCAGCCCCGCCCTTGAGCGGTAGACTTATCTCCGTCAGACCGTTAGCAGCTGGGAACTGCTAACGGTCTTTTTATCATCATTTCCTAAAAAACCTATAGGTATTACTCTACAACAACTATTAGTCTCTACACCTAGTATAACACTCAAAACGTGTTTGAGAACCACTTTTTGAACCATTTTTTACGGGTTTCTACACGTTTAAACAAGTTTATATCTGTTATAGCATGAAATTCGTTGACGTGTACATGGCACGCTGGTTTGCACTATTTTCTTTCGAGACGATGTAATACAAATGTATTACATGCCGTTAAATTTGATCGCAATAGTGTAATACTTTTGTATTACTTTGTATTAAAACACTGATGACAGCAGCATTTTTAAAAGTAATGCAAATGTATTACAAATGGTTTTTGAACAGTACTGCAGCGCAAAGAAGCCCAGGGATTTTCATCCTTGGGCTTCTTGCAATTACGGCTCCGAAGCGTCCAGCAGCCGTAATTCCGTCTGTATCGATAGCATAGCGCAGCTGTAGCAAGAAATCAATGCTTAATCTACTTGATATTCACGGCCGTTATCATCGAGCATGATTTTGGCCGTGGATCCATCCGGATTAACTCGCGTGATGAACTCGTCGTCTTCCTGGCGATAATAATACGGGATACCTGCAGATCGTGCTTTTTCTGTTACATAGGCGAAGGCTTGTCGGCCGATTTCATCGAGCTGCTTCCAGGTCAACATTTTTTCCATTAGGTTAATCTCCCCAATCTGGATTTTCACCTGCTAACAAGATACCTTCTTGATTGTAAAATGCAAAAAACGGTTGGCTGAAATAAGCCGTACCCCCATTCTCAATGTATCTAAGTACGTCTTCAAAATATTCTGTTTCTGCACCTTTACTTTTATAAAAACGGAACAGTTCCGATCTAGTAGTCGGACATTTTTCAAGCTCATTAATGTCCATTCTTTTTGGAGTATCATAAATCATCCTAAATTATCTCCTCATCTATGATTTTACCTCAGTTTACAATTCAGCAGCGGCGTAAGCCAGCTGCGAATGAGAACCGCAAGCCGCCGAAAGGCGGTTAAGGCGCGACCCGTATCCTATCCCGGAGGGATAGGGGGTAGTGCAGGATATAAAGGTGACTACATCACCTTGTAAAAGCGCTCCGCACTTGGGTTTATCGTGTCTACATTATATAATGAGAATGTATACAATGGTAGATTATAGCACGAATACCAAGGGGGAATGGTGTCTACATGGGATCTATGCAGCGTATTGACGATCGTTTGCACGAACGAATGAAGCAGCTGGTAAAGATGAAAAATGGCCGATCGTTAGCGGAAGAATATCGGCAAGCAATCGAGCACTGGATTACACAAGAAACACAGAATATATTGTTGGCCGACAGTCAGATCCTAAACAGAATGGAAGAACGAATCACGAAGGCCGAGGAACGGTTGGCCAGAATGAACGGACGCACGGGGATGGATGTATCTATCGTTTTAACCGGCATACTGCATTTACTCGCCAAACAGCATGGAGTAACTGAGAAGCAGATTTACGAAGAACTGCGGCCTATAGCTGCGGCTAATTTCTCTAGAAAAGATGTTTAGGGATGGGAATAGAAGAGGTATAGCCAGGAACAACCAGGCTATACCTCTTTTTGTTGTTGGTTTATTATTTTTGCGATTTCCTCGCCATATTTCTGCTGCAGAACTAATTCATTTTTGACGTAATCCTCTAAAACGAGATACATCAATGAAGTCATAGCAACACCAGTCTCCTTACTTCGTTTTTTAAAGAAGGCGTGGACTTGGGGGCTTACTTTTAAGGGAAATCGAACAAAATCATCAGGTGTCATTGATAGCACCTCCTAAAAAATAAAGAGAACTTCTCTATCATAACATGAGAAGTTCTCTTTATAAGTACGTTTCAGACTAGATTCACCGGTAACGAGAACGAATGTGGTAGACTCCTGGTCACCGGTGCAGTTCAGAAGGCGCATTTCTGAAACCTTTTCGAAAGGGAATAGCGTTACCAGCACTATTTCCTTTCTAACTAGTTAACTTGTTTCCACCACCCTAAGATTAGAGACGGTAACCAGTAGGGATATTAACTAGCTTGTATATAATATAAATTAACATCAATTTGATGTCAATATTAGTTTTAAACTAATTATAAAAACATCTATTTAATGTATTCATATAGGACTTATGGTATAATGGTAATAGATACCTACTTCTATGTGGGTGGTAAATAAAACTAATTTCCTGAACAATTTTAGGAGGTCTGAATCATGGTAAAAAAGACAGTTGCTATTACAGTTGCAACGGTGTTAATGGCATTAAGCATCTCACCTGCAGGAGCTGCTGCAAAGTACGACTACAACGTCAGGGTGAAAGTGAATGAAAATGTGATTAAGTCGGATGTGAAACCGTTTATCGATGTGGCCAACAGCCGTACATATGTCCCAATTCGTTTTGTCAGCCAAGCTCTGGGCGAAAAAATTGAATGGAACAACAAGACAAAGACCGTTACCGTGAAGACGGCAGCCGGTAAGAAAATTGAGCTGTCACGCGGGCAAAAGGTTGCGGTCGTTAACGGTGTGAAGCAAAACATCGATGCACCGGCTATGGAAGTCAGTAATCGGGTAATGGTTCCGCTGCGCTTCGTATCCGAGCAAATGGGCGCTACAGTCACACCCAAGAAAGAAAACGGATGGACAACAGTGAACATTGCATACGCCAAGGCTCCAGGTGGCAAGGGTGAAGACAAGCAGCCAGAGCAGGGCAATAAAACATTTGATTCCTTCGCGCTTGATCCAAAGCATAATAAATTAGCTCCACTGCTGTTCAAGAACAATGTTCACGTTGAGAACGGTGAGTTGGTGTTTAAGGTTCCAGATTTAAAATGGGGTGGAGCTACTCATTATGGAGTCCGTGGTAAGATGACCAAACTTCAAAAGGGTAAGGAGTACCGCTATAAACTTGGTGAGGATGGATTTATTGGATTCTTTTTAGATCATGAAGATAGCACGGTTGAGGGGTATTATGTTCATCTATCACCAAACCACATCAGTCTTGAAGGCGAGTTTAATGACGTAGTTGGAGATGCAATTGTGGTTAGCGATTTAATCGACAAACGTACTGCAGGAACCCTTACTGACGTTATCAGTATGTTCCGGAAGTGAGGGAGGGCTTACAATGAAAAAGGTTTTATGTGCAGTCCTAGCATTTCTGATGATGTGTAGTTTTATTCCTGATTCGTTAGCGGTTGCTAAAAGCGCTCAGGATCCAATGGTCTCCCCCTATGTAGATTGGAAGTATGGGGATAGAGGAGATAAACTAGATGGTTTTATTCCGGCTTTTATGGAGCAAGCTATTCGGCCTTGGGAGCTGGCAAGATGGACGGGGATTTTTCGGTTTGCAGACGGCAAAGAATCAAAGGTTTCGAATTATGATGTCTTTAACATTAAGAAGAAATATGACAGTGATACATTCGAAAAGGAGAATGGTTTTGGGCTAGTGTACAAGTCTGAATCTGCATTAGACGAACTATTCCAAGCGATATATGCACCGTATAAAAACTCTCTTCAAGTAAGACAATGGGAGCATTTACGCAATCATTTTAAATCTGTAGCCCAAGACCCTTCTTTAAAAAAGGGACATGATTATTACTATCTAGTCGATAACTTTACATTCCTCCGGACATCCGGAATTGTGCAGCGTTTAGGGATTGCTTTCGATAGCACCAAGAAGATAAGTGAGTCAGAACGCCAGGCGTTGTATACCCGAGTTCCGTTCCCGAAACTGACCGTGAAGAACGTAGGCAGTAAGATGGTTGTAGACTACGAAGCCAGCGGCTTCACGCATCGGGAAATTCGCGTAATTGCTGTTCCGAAGGGCGGTTGGTTCGGAAAGGATGAAGCCAAGATAACGGCCATCAAAACCGACAATGTTGGTACATACAAGCCAGCTAAGCCGGTCGAGATGGAATCGAATCAGATAGCCTATCTAATAGGCACGAAGAAAGACGCTGAGGTTGATTTTATCATCGATGACGGATACGGCCAGACGGTGATCGTGCCGGCAAAGCTATCCGGAACGGACAAGGTAGAAAACGCCGACTTCGTACCGACTAGCATAAAGCTAACGGACGGCGGCCAGCTCTGGATGAAATTCCGTTATGACGGCCAGCCGGTACAGCGCGATCAACTTGTGAATCCGGACGGCATGCCAATGACCGCTAAAGTGAAGATTGGCGGCGCGGGTACTGCAGAATTTGAACTACCGATGATGTACAAGGAACTGCCGGTTACGCTGCAGCCTAAATCAACATACAACGTCATGTTGGGGAAAATAGACCTGGGCAACAAGCCAGGGAAGTATACGATTAAGGCAACCGGTATCGTAAACAATCCAAGTCATACTAAGCGTGCCCTGGAAGCTCCAGAGGAAGCGTACAAGAATAACGAAATCAAGGGAGAATGGCAGCGCGAGATCAAAGGTGCAGAACATGATCTAATCGCATTCTCCGTCACGGCCAATCCTAATTCGCTGAAGATGGGAGGGAAAACGGCCGTTACTGCGTCGGTGAAAAATCTCGGGCCTTCAGCCCAAAATAATGTCCGGATCCGTTTCTATGCCAACGGCAAGCAGATCCATGAGCTGAAAAAGGACATGCCAGCGAATAAGACAATCCAGGTTGGAGGATTCAACTATCAACCAACAACGACAGGAGTACACTCGATTAGCGTACATGTAGACCCGTTGGCCGAAAGCCTGGACAAAGATCGGACAAATAACGTAGCCACTACCGGCTGCACCGTATCCGTGAATGGTGGCGGTGGTAATACCGGAGATGGCAAGTGCATCAATCAGACGAACAAGACCGGGAACTGGTCGGTTACGTATCATCTGATTACCGGCTATCCGACGAAAACGCGCACATATACCTGGACCGACAGTAAAGGCAAAGTTCATACCGACAGAGAGTCCTATACGGACTACTCAGATCCAAACTGGGAAACTCGCAATGTGCAATACTCGGAAAGCCTAACGATCGATGCCAAGGTAGATACAAAACAAGACATCCCGACTGATCCAAAGCGCCCTAAAGAAAGCGATGTTGAAAGTCGCGGCAGCTGGGAGATCATCCCGTATGCCAAAGAGAAGTATTTAAATGCTAATGAGATAACCAGGGCAGGCTATGGTTTCGAGCTGAAGGTCACGACGAACTACAGCAGCGACTGGGAGACGAAAGTGCCGAAGGGATACGAGAACACTGCTAGGCCATTTGGAACGCAATACAAGGGCGCACAGACGGCCACAGCGCGTATCTATGATAGCAATAATAAATATGTGACGACCGTTACGCTAGAGAAAACGAGCGATAACGGAAAACAGGCTACATTCGAGCTGCCGGTTGTCTCTCATAAGGATTCAGTGACAGGCAAGACATTTAAGTACCGTAAATTCTTTACGGATTATAAAGCTCCAGACGGCAAGTATCGGGTTGAGATTGAATCTGGCCCTGCAGGAGCAACGGGTATAACGGTTTGTAAGACTGTATTCGTACGGATTTTTGGAAGTATGTACGATGATGTCCAAAATCTTCGGAAGGACAGTTAAATAAAAGAACCCTCCAAAAAATTTTGGAGGGTTCTTTTATTTATGACAATTAGTGGGCTGATTAAGCCCATTTACCAAAAAGGAAACCTATGGTAAAATAAATTACAAATATTTCAAGGAGGACTAGACATGTCCACGGGTTCGCTGCTATATACCACCATAGGCGATCTCCTTAGACAACACAGAATAGAAGCAGGCTTATCTGTTCATCAACTACAAAGAATGTCAGGAGTTAATCGATCCACTATTTCAAGAATCGAAAAAGGAGAGATTAAGCATTCGGAATATGGCACCATTCAACGTATTACTAATGCCTTGAACATCTCCTTTGAGGAAACAATTGAACATTATATCGGTGCTGATCAGAAAGCTGAAACATTATTATTAATTTTAGAAGACACAATTACAACGGGGAATATTCCGCTAACTTCAAAAATAGCCCTTAAATATTTAGAGTCCACGAATGAAGATAGTTATGATTCGATTGAAAGGCTATACAATATTGCATCCACTTGCAAAGCTAGTCCCGCATTAAAGCTTGCTTTATTCCAATCAATAATCAGTTACTCGCGTGACCACGGTATTATGCCCTATTTAGCAAAATCCCAACTCAATTATTACTTCATTGATCGTGATGATTTTACACGATTAGAAGCCACATACCAATATGGGAAACACCTGTTGAATTACGTTAATTTTCTGTCTGATGACGAGAAGCTATTGTTACACTATAAGCTAGGTGTACACGCTTATAATTTGATGCTTTATCAGGAATGCGTTGACATGTGCGGATATGTTATAAATAATGATTCTACACGGAGCAATTTAAAAGCAAATGCCCTCTACGCAATCGCACTGGGATATGACGGCCTTGGTGATTATGCTAAATGGGAAAGCTATTTAAAGGAGTACAGCACTTACAGCACTCCAGGAGCAGATGAAAACAAAAAGGTAACCATCGCACGTGTCAATAGTCGGATGGGAAATGTTGATTTAGCAATCGAACAGCTAAATGAATTACTTTTACATACTACTGCTGATCGAAATTTCATTGTGGTTATTACCAAGCTTTTAGAAATTTATCTCCAGCGTAATGATTTAGATAACGCGCATAAACTGCTAATATACGAAGATAAAGTAAACAGTATTCCAGTCACGACGCCGATTACACGCCTCAACATAGCACTTTTTTATCGCCTTAAAAGCCAAATTCTAGTGTCGCATGATTTTGAATCTGCATTTGAATGTTGCAAACAAAGCGTAAGAGAATATATCAAAATATCCAGGTTTGATGAAGCTTTTGAGAGTCTTAGTGTAATATCCAATCAACTTCTAAAAGATAGCTCCCTTATTAACGTTGAGACCATTCGCAAGATGGATATGCTTTTTGACGAGTTAAGAACGAAAAAAGGGGTTGACCGCTATGAATAGAAAATTTTATCGAATGATTTTTGTATTCTCGTTAGTGGTTCTATCAAGTCCGGTGATAGGGGATTTTATCACTTATGCTAGTGGTAACCCCGAGTGGACTCCATTTTAAACGAATAAAAAATAACTTCGAACGCCTGTTGGGGCGTTCTTTTTTTGTGTCATGTTGCATGTTGAGTAAAAATATGGGAATTCATGCCCCATGCAATATACTTATTGTAGTGGTGGTTCATCTTCCGTTGTAAGTACGTGAGGTGAGTTCTTATTATATCCAATTGTGACAAATCAGTAGATGCGTTATTATCGAAAATTTACGAATTGAAACAGCAACTAATTAAGACTGCAATTGAAAAAAAGCTTACTGATGATGAGGTTGTTAAGATAAGCCAAGAACTTGATAGCTATATTGTCGAAGTACAGCGGAAACAGATTAAGCGCGGTTTTATACGAGCGATTTGACATGGAACCTCTACAGGCGCGAAAGCCGCGGAACATAAGGACTTTGCAATGCTATGTTACATTATTTTATCTTTTTATCCATTAGCCAGTTTATGAATTTATAAACTACGTAAATAACTATAGCTAATCCTAGATAAGGGAGGATCATAAGAAAAAATTTCATAAGTAATAGCAGCTCCTCTCATACAGATATATACATCAAGAAATCACTAATATTTTACAGTTGGTTTCGTTTTTTCATGCTATAATCTGGCCTATGTGCCAAAATTAATCAAATGAATGGGAGTGTTGTTTGAATGCAAAAGAAGATTATGTCTTTATTACTGGCTACTAGTCTTTGTTTTACATTGTCAGCCTCAGTATTTGCTGAGAGTGCTCCAACACCATCGACTCAAGCGAAATATTCATTGGAAAATGTTGTACCTTCAACTTATTTTATGAAATATAAAGGTCAATTTCAAACGTTTGATCAAGTTTACGCTACATTCGGTAAAAAAGTTAGACCAGCGACAACTGAAGAAAAAACAAAAGGTGAAGTTGCATACAGCGTGAAAAACCCAGATGAATTAGCTGCGTTATTGGCATTTTTGAATGATCAAAAACAATTATTGCAAAATAGTCTTTCTGAACCTCAAATCGTATCAGTAGGAAATACTCTGGCGGCCGAGGTTCAAACAGACACATATGAGCAGACTATTTATGACAACTCTCTTTATTGGATTAAAGGATATGTTACAATTGACTATGTTCCTCGTACAGGAAAAATAACAAAAACCACTGCTAGAAGTGCTTTATTGGGTCTTACATACGGGCATACATGGAAGCCAGACAGCCCGAGAATAACTGTAGTTTCAGATCAAAAACGAAAAGTTGTATTCACTGGAACAATTACAAGTAGTGTAAATGTTGGCGGAGAAATTGAAGTATGGAATGATAATGTTAATGCGACAATGCTTGTTCAAAGTATCCCATTAATTGAAAAACCTTAATAATTGTGTAACCCCAAAACCAAAACTAACCACCCTAGAGCAGATGGGTGGTTAGTTTGTTATATGCATAAATTCACCAATAGTCAAGCGCTGCATGCGTCGTAAAAACGAGAAATGCCCCGAAAATAAGGGGCATTTCTGCATGAAAACATTTACTAGATTCATAGGCAGTGCTAAAATTATTTCCAGAACGAAAAAAGACGCCTAAGGTTTGGCGGCCTAGCGTCTCTTCGTTCACATAGATAAGGGGTACGTACCCACGTTGAG
>NZ_AMBZ01000023.1 GCF_000293805.1 Paenibacillus alvei DSM 29
ACACCAGAAGGTGAGGTAATGCAGCTTGAAGGTGATTTTAGCAGAAAAACCAGATATGGGGCACAACATTGCTGATGCCCTAGGATTAGCAAAAAAGGGAAGACACTATGACACTCTCAAGAACGGTGATGTTGTAACCTGGGCCGTTGGCCATCTAATAAAACAAAAAGAGCCCGACAGTTACCCGGAATACAAAGAGTGGAAACTAGATAATCTGCCATTTGTGCCGGATCCTGTTCTTACGGAGATTGATCCTTCGAAAGCAGAGCAGATGGAAGCAATCAAAGAACTATTAGAAAAAGCAGACCAACTAGTGATTGCGACCGATAGCGGCCGCGAGGGTGAGCATATCGGCAGAACGATCGCGGCAGCATGTGGTTATCCGGTACATATATCAGGTAAGGCTAAACGGCTTTGGATTAGTGACCTAACACCCGATACGATTAGGGCCGCTTATCGCAATATGAAGGATGCAATTGAGTACAATGATCTGGCTGCCTCGGCCCAAGTCCGGGCAGATGCAGATTTTTGGATGGGCATTACTGCTACTCGATTCTTTTCTGTTTTGGCCAAGGATCTTACTGGTGAACAAGTTTTATTGTCTGCAGGAAGAGTGCAGACTCCTACATTACGCATTGTATATGAAAGAGAAAAGGCGATAGAAACCTTTACATCAAAGCCTTTTTATGTCGTTCAAAGTACATTTAACACCATACAAGGCAGCTATCTCGGGCAATGGTTTAGGCAATCTACTGATGGTATCGTTTCTCGATTTGAGACCGCTGATGATGCCAACGAAATTGTTAACAAAGTGAAGAATAAATCAGGCTGCGTCATTCGATATGAGGAGAAAACGGTCAAGCGCTTAGCTCCAAAATTTCTTGACGAAGGTTCGTTAAAATCAGCAGCGCGAAAAGAACTTGGGTTTGGTTTGAAGAAGTCTACCGAGCTGCTTCAAAAAGTGTACGAAAAGAGATACTGCACGTATGGCCGCACAAATAGTAGATATCTGAATGAAAACGCTGCGGATCAGCTTGAAGAAAACCTAATAAAGCTCCAAGGAAAGAGCTCCTATCAGCAGCTCTTTCCTAAAAAGATTGAGAGCATCAAGCATAAAAAGCGTTTTGTGGATGATGCGAAGGTCACGGAGCATCATGCCATTGTAGTAACTGCTATGAACCCTGATGATTACAAAGACAATCCTAGATACAAATTATCTGCAGATGAAAAGAGGCTGTATGAATTAATACTACGACACACCCTAGCTGCTTTCCATCCAGAGGGAGAAGATCTAGAAACGGAAGTTATCACAGCGGTTGAAGAGGAGACGTTCTTCTCTAAAACCATAATGGTAAAAGTAGCTGGGTGGAGAGAAATCTTAAAGGTCAAAGATACAGAAGAACATGAAGTAAAGGAACAATCTACGACACCTCAACAGCAAATTCCGAGCTTGGAGAATGGGCAAGAAGCATCTGCCGATAAGGTTGATTTGGTAACAGGGAAAACAAGCAAACCTAAGAGAATGGCCGACACTGACCTTCGCAATGCGATGGAGTTTGCCGGAAACTTCGTTGATGATAGTCAGCTTGAGGAAGAGGAGTTCTTACACCTGAAGGAACACGGTATTGGAACGCCGGCTACCCGTTCAAATATTATAGAAACCTTAGTTAGGCAAAAGTACATTTCTATCGAAAAGAACCTAGTTTACTTGACCGATAAAGGTAGGAACTTTATTGAGATGGTGCTAGATCATCCGATTGCCTCCATTGAGCTAACGGGTCAATTTGAACGAAAACTGAATGAGGTATCTGAAGGCAAGCGTTCGGCCGAGGAATTGCGTCAGGAGTTTAAGGTTTTTGCGACAGACATTTTGAATCTAAAAGAAAATATTGGTGCTTTAATCAAGAGTAAGATGCAAAATTCTGCTTCATCACTTTTTAATCATGTAGAAGAGTTCGGAAGTTGCCCTGTTTGTAGTCGGGCTGTCGTTGAAACTGAGAAAGGCTATAGCTGCACGGGGTGGAAAGAAGGTTGTAAGTTTACGATTTGGAAAGAATTCCGGAAGAAGAAGCTCACAGCCAAACAGGTTCGAGCGTTATTGGAAGGGGAAGAAGTTCTCCTCAGGAGTATTCCAGCAGCCGAGGGCAAGGATCCGTATTCCATGATTTTATTCCTATCAGAAGGGAAACAAGAACATCGGTGGCCGATGGATGAGGATATGAGCATATGCGATTGTCCGAAATGCGGGAAACCTGTTGTTGAACGGAAAAGTGTATTTACATGTAGTGGTCGTGACTCCGGGTGTGATGTTTCGATATGGAAAACATATCGAAGTATTGAAATAACAGCTCGTATGGTAAAGAGTCTTTTAAAAGGAAAAGAAGTACTATTGCAAGGTGTTCAAAAGAAAGACTCAACTGAGACTTATGATATGTACTTGTATTTGAAAAACGGAAAAATTGAGTCTCGAATGCCTAGTATAGAAGATAGAACAGTCGGATCCTGTCCAACATGTGGCAAAGCAGTTACCCAAGGCGAAAAGGCATATGCATGCATAGGATGGCGCGATGGATGCACTTTTAAGATCTGGAAAGAGTTCAGAAGTATATCAATCGATACAAGAAAGGCTGCATCCTTACTTGCAGGAAAAGAAGTGCTGCTTAAAGGGATCCCCAAGAATGATAAGACCGGAACATATGACATCATTATTTTCATGAAGAATGGAAATTTAGAAACGAGGGTGCTGTCAGCTGAAGATACGTCTATTGGAACTTGTCCAATCTGTAAAAAACCTGTTCTTGAAAACGAAAAGTTTTATGGATGCAGCGGCTGGAGAACAGGTTGTAAGTTCAGACTTTCAAAAGAATTTTTAGGGCAAAACGTTCCCTTGAAACAGTTCAAGAAGTTGCTTGTGAGAGGGAAAACAGATGTTATCGAAGGATTTGTCGGCAAAAAAGGAACATTCTCTACAGCACTTGGTTATGACCGAGAAAATAACCGCTATTCATTTGTTAAATAAACCAACTGATACTACTTAACAAGTTTGGGGGAGTGAGTATGTCTCAAAAATTGCAAAGATATATTTCATTTGTGCTTATTTTTAGTCTCGTATTTATGTCGTTTCCATTTACAGTTTCGGCAGCAGCAGCGCCAACGATAACAGGCCTATATCAAACCGGTAATCATGTAAAGGTAGAATGGTCCAGCGAAATGGCTGATTCGGATGTGCTCAATAAAACGGGTTTTGAATCTGGTGAGGAGATCCCTAATATGTGGTGGGGCGGGAGAAACCCGATTGGGAATCAGAAGATCGAGGATGTGGGTGGTGGCCGAGTATTCCAACTCACCGATACCATCACAAATAGATCTGGAAACCTGGTCAATTTCCCTGATGTTGATTCTGATACAAGTATTTCTAATTTTGCAGGGAAATCAATTCCTGCAGGGACTACTGTCAGTATAAATTTTAAAGCGCGGGCAATAGGAGGAACGCAATCTTGGCTACAATTCCTTGCAGCAACAGGTTGGTTTAGCAGGGGTTATGAAACGCGAGATTATAGTGGAAACCTTGTTATATATGGGGAAACAGTTGATTACCGAAATCCACCAGCCGAGTTTTCGGCTTATACCGATCAGGGGAAAGTCAACTATCCTGATGGTTATGTTTTGGTAGTTGTCTCTTCTCGAAATACGAATTACAACTATGGTGTCATGAGGTATACCTGGATCGAGTCCAAGCAGAAATTTGTTTCACAGATTGACTCTTATCCTTGGGTTAGCCCATCTCCTCTCGGCCCAGTCGGTTTTGTCGAGTCTGATACTTTTCAGGCAGGAGAACCAGTACTGAGATATGGAGAGGAAAGCTATAGTTTCCCTGAAAGGAATATACCTAATGATGGGAATTGGATCACAATATCCTCAAATGCTGTAATCGGTAATAAACCTGATTACGATTACTTATTGAGGGGAATTAGTGCACGTTTATTTTGGAAAACGAACAGTGTTCTGCAAATTGATGATTTGAAATTTGGGTTTGCTTCTGAAGTGGAGCTACTTCGTGATGGGGCATCCATATATAGAGGATATTTGTCTGACTATGAAGACGTAAATGCCATTGACAAGACAGCACCAAATGCTCCATCCAATGTAAATGTTAATGTTGCTGGACGAAGAGCTCAGTTAAGATGGAATCCTGCTACGGCTAGTGGAACCAACTACACCTATCAACTTAAGGGTTACACAAAGAACGCTGGTGAAATACTTTCGAGTCCCAAATCGGTAACCGTTACATCTGGAATTAAAGGTTATTCGGTTGTTTTGGATACAAATCCAAATACGATACCGCCAAAAACAGTGACAACTACAGGCACGAGTCTTGAATGGCCAAGTACAATTAACGGAAATTTTTACGCCCATATCGCGACGATTAATAACCAAGGGAATATGTCGGATGTCGTACATGTGCCGTTTATAGATACGACTAAGCCGACACTTTCTGTAACGGCCAGTACCGTGGATTTGACAAAAGGACCGGTCGAACTTACTGCAACGGCTGCAGATCTACAAACTGGGGTGAAACGAATACAGCTCCCGAATGGGGAGTGGAAGAGCCAAGAGCAAGTAAAGGTGAGTGTTACCCAGAATGGGACATATACCTTTGCTGCAGAAGACAATGCGGGGAATGTAGAAACGTCGTCGATTCAAGTTAGCAACATCGACACAGAGAACCCAACCATCTCGTTTACACCGAGCAGCCGTGACTGGGCAGCCGAAGACATTCAAGTGAATATCAAATATGAGGATCTGCTATCTGGAGTGAAGCAAAAGCACTTTAAAGTTTCTTCTCGACCAGAAACGCCAAGTACGTGGGACACTGCAGCTTCCGACGAGCAAACAGTCACAATTCCAAATGAGGGAGTCTGGTACATCCATGCGAAGGCAATCGATGGAGTAGGGAATGAGACCGTGGCTACGACCAGTGCCCTTAAACTCCAAAAGCTTCCGGAAGCACCGCAGCTGAAGCCACTGACATCAGATCAAACCACAGCGTCTATGGAATGGACGCTGCCAAGTGGAACGACATATACAGACGGGTATCGATATCAGATTCAAAACGTGACGACGGGACAAAGCTGGTTGATAGATTACCCGACGAATCAATTTACGGATACAAGCCTTCACGGAGGCCAGACAGTCGAATATCAAGTGAAGGCCATCAATCACGTAGGACAGAGCGCGTATAGTGCTCCGATCACGGTTCTTACCCTTCCAGATGCTCCGGCAGCAATGCATATCGATAAGGATGAACGGAACCCAGAACGAGCTTTTGTCACCTTTGATTCCGTGCCGTCGGCATCGGAATACCGGATTGTAGCAAAGGATTTGGGTACGAAGCAAGAAGTATTTCAGACAACTGTTACAGATACAGTATATCAACCAATCAGTGGCATGCAGCCAGGAGTTAACTACGATATATCAGTATCGGCCATTAATAGTAATGGGGAAGGGCCAGCTATTCATAGCGGATACTTATCCTTACCCGATGCTCCGGACGGCTTCAGCTCCATACAAATCGGGGAGAACGAAATCGGTTTAAGCTGGAGGACGGTAACGTCGGCCACTTATTTTTCACTGGAACGACTGCCTTTTGACCTGATTTATGGGGGTGTGGATACCACCCATGTGGACACAGGACTTGAATCTGGATCCATATACGGGTACCGGGTTTCAGCAAAGAATGATACGGGATATGGGCCATACCGAGAGCTCCAAGACATCTGGACACTACCAAGCCCGGTTAGTGTGATAGAGAGTGTGTACGCAGCCACAGATCGAATTACTCTGCGATGGGATCCCGTACAGGGTGAAGAAGGGTATTTGCTTTCATTTGAAGGGAAAGAGGTCAAGCTAGCTCGAGGAACAACGCAATTTACGGTAGATGGGCTGGCTGCCGGCACGACAAGCTCCTTTACGATCAAGCCTTTTAATCGCAGTGGTGTAGGTCGAGAGAAAACGATACTGGCTACAACACTTCCGGATGCTCCTGTCAAAGTCGAAGCGGTGAACATCCAGGAACAATCGGCCCGAATTGAAATTGCTGAAGTTCCAGGAGCGACAAAATACAAAATCACGATCAATGGGAAGACGTATGAAATCAGCGATACAGTATTAGAGGTAAGGGGAATCGAAGGCGGTAACGTGTACCCCTATCAAGTGGCAGCTGGCAATAGTGCCGGCTATGGACAAGCAGTAGAGGGGGCGATTCTCACGCTGCCGGTTGCCCCGAACAATATGTCTGTGAAAGAACATAGTGCAACATCCCTTATCCTGTCATGGGACCTGGTTTCAAGCGCGGAGCATTATATTGTCAAGAACGAAGCAGGGCAAGAACTAGGAAAGACGAAAAAGCCCGAATGGAAGTTGAAGGGGCTGGAGCCAGGATCGAGTACTGTTCTTTTCGTGAAAGCCGTGAATGCAACAGGGGAAGGGAAAACCGCATCGGTGATATGGCGAACACTTCCGGACACGAGTGGGTCTGCAGCTGCAGCTATTGTTTCTAACGTGACGGAGCATGCTGCTTCTGTTTCATGGACAGCTGCAGCTGGAGCAGATGGATATCGGATTCTAGATGCTAAAAAGCAGATCGTTCTCGAAACGAAAAAAACTTCGGCTCAGCTGCAGCACCTAGAGAGTGCAGCTGCATATCGAGGGTATACGATCGTTCCGTTCAATTCTACGGGAGAGGCTGAGCAGCGGATTGGGATACCGGCATTTGTAACCTTGCCATCAAGTGAATTTGAAATTCATGTTGCAGCGGAGCAGCAGAACGAGCTGAAGCTAAGCATCGAGCACAAACTATTGAACGAGCAATTTGTCATCTCGCTGGAAGGTAAGGAAGTCTATCGGGGTCAAGAACTTGTTTACATTCAAAAAGGACTCAAGGATGCAACAACATATACCTTTGTTGTCTACACTGTAAATGAACAGGGCGATCAATCGAAAAAGAAAGAAATGCAAGGAAAAACGAAAGCAGCGGAATGGAAGCCTACTCCTGGCAGCAATGGTGGAGGCGGCGGCAGTACGACAATCGTCACTTCGAATCCGAATCCAAAGAAGGAAGAAAAGGTTGTAACGCCGCAGCCGGAAACAAAACCGGAAAAACCAATGTTTACGGATATTGATGTATGGAACAAGGATCAGATCCTAGCATTGATAGAGAAAGGGATAATAAAAGGGACGAATGCCACACACTTTGAGCCAAATCGTACTGTATCTCGAATCGAATTCGTAAGCATGATTGTAAGAGCGCTGGGACTAGAAGCAAAGGGGAAAGAGCTCACATTTACAGATACCCCAGCTGGCAGCTGGTATATTCCAGAGCTGCAAGCAGCCATTGAGCATGGGGTGGCGAAAGGGTTCAATCGCCGTGAATTCCGTCCGAATGAACTGCTTACACGAGAGCAAGCGGTTGTTATGCTGGCTAATGTGCTGGCAACAAGAACGTCGGAGGAACAGAAGGAATTTAAAGACAGTTCATTCATTGCGGCATGGGCCAAGGAAGAAGTAAATGGCCTTACTGCGAAGGAATTAGTGAAGGGTTACCCGGATGGAACATTTCGCCCTAAAGCAAAAATGACCCGAGCAGAGAGCGTGGCAATGATTTTCCGAATGCTAGAACGCAAATAGTAAACTCACGAAAATTCAATTAATGAGTTATCATTCGTTCGAATTGATCGTGATCTCTCCGTAGGGTGTCATAACATCAAAGGGAAAGTTGTATGTTCAAGCTCAAGCCATGGTTCCTTTTGAGAACGAATTAAACTTCGATGAAAATGGTATAACGGGCAAAGTAACGATCGACAATGTGGATATTTGGCTTGGAGATGATCCGGAAATATGGAAAAATGGAAAAACACTCTCAAAGAAAGGTTATGATGAGGCTTTGCAGAGAAAGGGGTATATCCCGATTCATTCGTCTATGAGGAAGCTGGCTATTCAGTGGAGTATGCCGATCGTAAGGTAAAGATCTATAAATATATGATGTTTGACCTAGGCCAGAATTTTTAATATTCTGGCCTAGTTTATAAAAAATGAATGTGAGGGTATTTCCGATACCACTGGTAGTTATCCTAACCATTCTATTTTTGTCAGCTTATACGACATGGCATAAAGAACTGATTATTCGGCGGAAGCACTAGTAAAGGAGAGAGATCCAATGATTTTACCTTTTGAGCTAGATCCTCAAATCATTCATCATATTATTCACTCTCAGGCAGGATCAATAGGGAAAGCAATTATTGAGCTAATCATGAACTCAGTGGATGCCAATGCAAAATCTGTGCAGCTTAAGCTCACAAGAGAAGGATTCAGCTGTTCCGATGATGGGGCTGGATTTGCTTCGAAAGAAGATGTCTTACGCTATTTTGGGCGTTTTGGAACCCCGCATTTAGAGGGGGATGCTACATATGGACGTTTTCGTTTAGGTCGGGGGCAGATTATGGCGCATGCCTCGACAGTTTGGATTTCTAATCAACATAAGATGATAGTCGATACAAAATCAATGGGTTATAACTATGAGCTGGAAGAGCTCCAGCAAGAACAACCAGGATGTCATATCACAGGGACTTGGTATGAACCGCTAACTGAAGGAGAGTTATTATCTTCGATCCAAGAGATACGAGACTTAATACGATATACACCAGCGGCTGTTGAGCTAAATGACAGGGTTATTACTCGGGATCCATTGCAAGAGCAATGGGACTTTGAAGATGATTATGCTTATTATCGCGTGAAAGTCGAGGGTGCGGTCTCGATTTATAATCAAGGAGTTCTTGTTCGTCATGATGCTTCACATATTTGGGGTGCGGGGGGACTTATTGTATCCAAAAAGGCAATATCATTAAATGTATCTCGAACAGAGATTCTAAGAAAGACTTGCCCTGTATGGCAAGTCATTGCAAAGCAATTTGGAGCGATGGCCGAAGAGATTGCTTCAAAGTTAGGTGACCACCGGAAAACAGAAGCAAGGCGAGAAAAATCTGCACGTTCCTTATTAGCTGGTGACGGTAAGATGTGGGATTTAATTAACAAAGAGGAAGTTGTTACGATTCTCCCTGGAAACAGGCATATTACGTTAGACTATTTCTTTAGACGAGTTCGATATGATCATCAAAATTCATTTTGTATTGTTGAAAATAATTTCGATATCCCGAAAGCTGAGACAATGGCCAAAGCTAAAATCACAATGTTCCTTCATCCTCGCACAATGGAGCGTTTTGGCGTTTACTCAGCAGAACAGTTTCTCGACTGTTTAGACCAAATTTCGGATAATTACAATCGATATTGTGAGCAGAACGATTACTCTTTCCGAAGGGATTTATTTGAATCTAGACCACAGCTTGTAGAGTTCTCAGGACTAAGTGAAGCTTTCGTCGAACGCATGCAAATACTTGAAGAGAGAGAACACTTAGACCGGGAAACGCGCAGACCGTGGACAGCTTTGCGATGGTGTCTGCAGCAATATGCAGGTGCTTGCTTACACAAAAGGCGTTATCGTAATGGGCGAGTTGCCTATGACGAAAAAACATTCACCATCTTACTAGGCTCATCGAATACGGCCGAAGCGTGGACGGATGGAGAAAGCTATATCGCATTCAACGTTGCAGTTGTCAAAAAGCTAAAGGGAGATCCGCTCAAAACGGCTGCCTACATGTTCTCCCTTTTAGAACATGAGATTGCGCATGAAGGAGACAGTATCGATGTCGGCCATGATGAAGCTTTTTATCAACGGTACCATGATATATCGGTTGAAATGAGCTCAGAGCGGCAGCGTTACATGCACATGTGGCTCATGAAATATACGACGAGCTTGGAGTATGATGGGAAAAAGGCAGCAGGTATAGCATGGAGAGAGAGACTGCTACTTGATCGGGTTGGTAATGGGCGAGAAAAGAAAGGACTAACTAGAATAGAAGATGTGAGCCAGGAGCCGGTTGTACTTGCTCACGTTCCTGCTGAGAATGTGGCCCTAATTGAATCAATCAATACAAGTTATAATAATGCAGGATTATGTCCGGAGGAACCGAACTGGGCAGAAGTGTTAGACCGTTCAAAATACAATGAAGATAAAAGCCGACAAAACAACCTGAGCGATGAAGATGAGTATTTTGATTTAATGCACGAAGAACACATGAAGGAAATGAAACTAGAAAGAGAACGTATTTGTAAGATCTTAAACATTGAATCTTCCGAATTAGCAGAGACAGCTTTTTATGATCTTTGTTATGAATCAGAAGAGAACATTAAAGCATTATGGGGTGTCAAGCCATGGGAGTTGAGAAATGAGAATGAGGAGATATTATTCGATGGGTTCCCCCATGAAGATCTTGAAGAGATGGAACAAAATCAAGATCCCCGATCACTTGTATCTGAGAAATATCATCACCTTATCAGGCCAGGTGAAACGAAATGGTCTCTAGAGCGAAATAGTGCATCTGCTGGATTCATGAGAATTGTTGACTATTTAATTTGGCGCGGTGAGGATTAAATATAAAGTTACTGTGAGCCAATATCGAATGGGTATTGCCTATATACTCTTACAGAAAAAGAGCCGCTATGCGGCTCTTTTTGTTGGCATTTAATTCGACTTCCGGTAAGGATCCCGGTAAATACTTGATGTTCCAAGACTCGTTTGGACGCGAGTACGGCGTTTATGTCCGAATGTAGTACCTTCTTTTGGCTGCGATTGAACAGGCAACCGCTTTCTCTTTTGTGTCTCTATCATGCCTGGCTTGTCCCACAGCATGCGCATACGCGCAAGCTGATATCTATCAGTAATTTCAGAGGCATTTTGGCCCCAGAAAGCTATTTTCAATTGTTCATCAGTTGGATGTTTAATCCCTTTCAGTTGCATTACTTTACGGAGTTTTTCGCAAAATTTGCGAAGGATTGAGGGGTCTGGGATTAGTAGCATAACGTCTACAACCATCGTCTGAATTGAATTGATGAGCTCATATTCATCAGCCATATTTTGAAGCATGGTTACGCCTGATTCCATATCATAAATTCCTTTTCCTAGACCAAATCGGATTATACAAGTTGAACCTACTCGAAGTTTTTCACCGGTGATGTTATTAGAAAGTACAAAATTAACTTTTAAGCCTGGAGTATTACACAGTTGACATTTTGGGGAGAAATCGTCACATGTAGAATCGATCAGCGTATCTAAATTCCACTCGCTCTTTGCATCATCGAAGGACATGGCGGCACTCTTACGCAAAAGTGAATTTTCTACGGTCAGCGTTGGTTTGCTTAATTCTGTGTCGTCCATTTTAATTTTGATTTTCTTAACGGGGCGAATATTCTTCAATAATATGTTCCTCCTGATTATAAAAGATATGAAACAAGGGGCGAATACACGTTCTTATATTATACTAGCATGAAATAATTGGAGATGCAAGCGATAAACACAATATAATGTGTTCAAAATAATTTAATACACAACATATAGATGAAACGATGTTCATGAAAATAGCAGGGATAATAGGGTATGAAGAATGAGAGGGGGACAACAAAAAAGAAACGGCAACCGAGGACAAACAATAAAGTCCTAGGCTGCCGTGCTATTTTATTCGAAATTTTCTGGCTTCCATCGTCTAGACGCTCTTTCAATTATATTTTTGAAGTTTTCTTCGCCAAACTTTTGATGAGTAGCAGCGTAAGCGTTGAGTACATCGGTAAGATTATAAATAGAGGCCTTGGAGAAGATCACAAAGTTTCCGTTTAAAATGCGAGTAACCATCCTGGCTGATTCGGGAAGACGTTTACCTTTATACTCCCCATATTCGGCATAGGCGCGATCGATATACTCGCCGGTTCTAATTTCCGTTAAATACTCACAGTGCTTTATCGATTCACGGTCTCCATTAACACCACTTGGCTTAAGGCTATCTGTTATCAGATAGAAATACGACCATTCAACTGAAGCATCCGGAAAAGATTGAAATATTAATTTGTATGGTTTTGCAATTACTACGCCACTGAGATCGAGTTCAATGCACCCTGTTTCGCTAGATTCACCACACCCCGTTAAATCTTGTCCGCCACCATCCGGCAAGAAGGTGTGATTAGCTGCTTTACTTTTTCCAATCGCATTCACAATCCTGATTATTTCAGATTTACGGGTGATTTCTCTTCTTTGCGGAATAATTGCACTATCAAAGAGCGACAGGATCAATTTCTCCCATTGCGGTAATGAAGAATCTCTAAAATCCTTATTGTGTTCCCATAAAGTACTCACTTTCCATCCCCCTTTTGGGTAAATTATAGCATTTACTTACTCATTCTTTAATGGGACGTTGCAAGCATGTCTACAACTAATCCGAGTCTAATCCATTGTCACAATCAGTGGCACAGAAGAAGGGCTGCAGCTATTCTCTATTGGATCAAATCCAAATGAAAACGGGCACGAATTCCCACCACCCACTAAAAGCCAAGCGACCGGCAAAGACCGCCGTTCCATTGGCTTTTTTGCTGCGCCCAATTGGGCTTTGCAACCGTGGGTCCCCGGTGGCGTGCAGGAGAAAAAGGCGTTGATGCCTTCCTCCTGCGTCGGAAGCCGGCGGCCTAAAGACGTGGCCCTGCCGCAGCTGGCCAGCGTACCATGACGCCCCTTTTGTCAAATGTTTGCCTGCTGAAGCAGTTTGCCATTTGACAAAAGAGTTCCACCGTTCCGGCGCCGCGCATGCGCGCCTGGCGGAACCTTGGTGGAACTATGCTTACATGGCTCTGCTGAGCCATGCGGCAAGCACACCGGCCGCTGATTCATCGAAATCAAGATTTAAGGAGTGGTCAGGATGTCTATTACACAAAAAGCAATAGCAATTTCTAAAATTCAACGTTTGCAAGCTATCCGTAATCTTAATGTTTACGGTTCGCTGGTTCTGAAATAGATTCGTGGGGCATTTGCCCCTTCTATATAACACCACAACAAGACAGGAGAGATGAATCTATGGCCAAACAGAAAGAACGAAAAGTGGAAGTATTGTTCAAACAGTTAAAAGAAGGTGTCGAGAACGTGTATTCCTCAGAAACATGGAAGGAGTTGCTTTTGTTTCAAAGTAAAATGCACGACTATAGCTTCAATAACATGATGCTTATCTATATTCAGTGTCCACATGCGACACATGTCGCGGGATACGATACATGGAGGAAACTTGGGCGACAAGTGATGTATGGTCAAACAGGCATCCGTATCATGGCACCACATACGTACACGGTAAAAGATGAGAAGACAGGCGAGGAGGAGAAAAGGACTGGTTATCATCAAACATCTGTGTTTGATATCAGCCAGACGAAAGGTAAAGATATCCCCGTAATAACGGAACTAAAAGGAGATTCCAAAAGCCTTCGGGAGTTCTATGAAATTGCGAAGTCAATCAGCAGAGTCCCGGTATCAGAAGAAAAAGTCAAAGGGGCAGTAAAGGGATATTACAGTGTTGATGGTGATTATATCGTTATTAAAAAAGGGATGGCTACAAAGCAAAAATGCAAGACGCTCATTCACGAAATGGCCCATTCGATTTTACACCGTAAGGAAGATGGCAGGAGGGATGAAATGTCGCGGAATGAACGTGAAATCGAAGCAGAGGGGACGGCATTTGTAGTGCTATCTTACTTTGGATTTGATACTAGCGAATATAGTTTCCCTTATGTCGCTGGATGGAATCCAGGGGGAGAAACGCAAGCCATTCAAAAAGCAGGCGACGTCATACAAAAGACGTCGCAGAAACTCATAGATGAGATTAATGCCAAACGGAAGAACGAAAAAGAGGAAGAAGAAGTTGCGTAAATACATGACCCGGATTGTGGTCGGGGGAATTCAAAAAAACATTGGAGGAATGAAGATGGGGAAAAATAGTGTGGTTGCGTTATGTGATATGAACCGAGCAGAATTAAGATATGAAATGGTGAGATGCAAAAAGGAATTTCAGGTTGCGCTATCTCGATATGAATTCACCCAGGCCGAAGAAATGAAAGCACGGATCAAGGAGATAGAGCAGAAACTCCAAGATGCTTCATAGGAGGAGGGGCGTTAGCCCCTCCTTATGTCTGTCCAGGTGCGGCTGCCCAAATGGTTACCCCGTCTACGACGGGCTTTCGGATTGTAAGTTGATGAGCTCTTCCTATCGTCAGAGCTCTTTCCTCAAAACTCATTCAAGAAAATGATAAAATCACAACATCATAACTTGTAGTTCTTTGCACAGAAGGGTATAATCGAACAATAATTTCCTTTTGGAGGATAAATATGTATGTATTTTCCCAGTAGAGAATCCATTGAAGCGTTATCAGTAGAGGAAAAAATCCAAAAATTAAAAGATCTTCGTATTAGCAATCAGATTGTTGAAATGGCTGCTGGATTTGGTTTTGCAAATAGCAGTAGCTATTACAATTGGCTAAGAAGAATGGGCATATATGATGACTTATGTTCAACATACCGGGTTAGGCCAAATCATGATCTCGTTACTACGAAGACATATACTAGCAAAGAGGTTATTACGGTTTCAGACGACCAGATTAATATTGAATACGATGTTCTTAAAGATGGCGCTGCTGCTGCGAAGCTCTTAGAAAAAGTTAGCCGGTATCTTGAAGATGAGAACGGTAAATTCGAGATACAGTTAATCATAAAGAAAAATAAGGGCTAAATTATAGGGGATTGTAGCAAGCCTCCCAATGTTGGGAGGCTTTTATCATTATCCATACCGTAGCTGTAGATAACCAAGTAAGACAAAGATAACGAAAGATTATGTTTAATGAGAAGTCCCCGATTTTTGTATTATTCCATATAAGCAGCAATCGCTGCTCACAACTGGACTAGTCCGAATACTTCGGAAACTGTTTCACAATCATGGATTTCAGTACACATATCTGAGTGCAATCTTGAATAAATTATAACATACATGTTATAATGGTGTTAAAATGATACCTATAATTTGAAAGGGGCATTCCGATGTACGATGTTGTGTTGTACGAAGATGCCCGTGG
Source organism: Paenibacillus alvei DSM 29 (assembly GCF_000293805.1). Taxonomy (GTDB): domain Bacteria; phylum Bacillota; class Bacilli; order Paenibacillales; family Paenibacillaceae; genus Paenibacillus_B; species Paenibacillus_B alvei. The sequence continues at coordinate 15,046 of NZ_AMBZ01000023.1, forward strand.
AGAATCTCCAATGGATCATTTCATCACTGTGCTAAATAAGAAAGCTGAGACAGATAAGAAAGCAAGGATTCTACTTAAAAAGGTATACTACACGATTGAACTACTGCAATACAAAGGCACACGAGCTGGTGAAAAGTTTACCAAACAAATTGACGGTAAGCTTTGGGAATTGCGCCCAGACGATCACAGGGTATTTTTCTTTTTATGGAATGGGAATCATATTGTTCTCTTACATGCTTTTCGGAAACAGGGGAAAAAGACACCGGATTTAGAAATTGCCAAAGCACAGGCTGAAATGAATGATTGGATAGAACGCCACGGGTGTTGAGAGGGGGGTTCCCCCTCTCCCTCATACGAGGTAGTACAAACAAATGTGGAAGGTCGGAATGGCCAAGATGATCAACATTTTACATTTTCGGAGATACTAAAACAGACAGGAGGTGTATATTTGTCATGAAGAGATGGGACGATGTGAAGAAAAGCATTTCGTCGGTCCCAGAAATTGAAAAAGAGGTACTTGAATTTACTGCTTATTTAGTTGCAAAGTTAGTTCAACGACGTCATGAACTGGGATTGACTCAAGAAGAAGTAGCTCAAAAAACAGGGCTCAAACAGTCTGCAATTGCACGAATTGAGAATGCGCGGATTGTGCCTAAAGTGGATACAATTCAAATCATAGCCAAAGCTTTAGGCCTAAGTCTAGACTTGGTTTCTAATGAAGAAGCCGCTGCATTATCGTTTGCCTAACTAATAGTTAGAACAAATCAAAAAAGTTTATATAATTAATTTGTAAAAACATTTGTTCACATATGTCAAAAGCTGGTTGTAGCTTAATAAGAATGTAGTTTACTGTATAACTTAGAGGTACCCCCAATAGCTAAAAGAAACATAAAAGAACATAAAAGAAACATAAAAGAACTTAGATAAAAAGTCGAGAAACACAATAAGAAAGGAACAGCCTACTACGTAAGGGCTGTTCTTTTTTTATGTCCCTTTTGGATTAGACTACAATTGATCAGGGAGACTTTTAGCTGAAGTGTCGAAGTAATATCTCTTACGATATGAAGTAAAGAATTTGAAAATGGGGGCACGAAACCCCACCACCCACTAAAAGCCAAGCGACCGGCAAAGACCGCCGTTCCATTGGCTTTTTTGCTGCGCCCAACTGGGCTTCGCAACCGTGGGTCCCCGGTGGCATGCAAGAGACAAAGGCATGGTTGCCTTCCTCCTTCGTCGGAAGCCGGCGGCCTAAAGACGTGGCCCTGCCGCAGCTGGTCAGCGTACCATGACGCCCCTTTTGTCAAATGTTTGCCTGCTAAAGCAGTTTGCCATTTGACAAAAGAGTTCCACCGTTCCGGCGCCGCGCATGCGCGCCTGGCGGAACCTTGGTGGAACTAGGCTTACATGGTTCTGCTGAGCCAAGCGGCAAGCACACCGGCCGCTAAAGTATAAAAGGAGGAAAGGCCATGACGCTGACGATAGTTGATATTTTCAAGAATGATGTCTCGCTTGGAGATAGGGTTTCCTTACATTTCGCAGATGAAGAAGGAAGGTATGATTATTCAGGTGAAGTCATTAGACTTAATGAAACAGCGGTTGTTTTAAAAAATACTCGTGAGATGGGACTATTTGAATCACTTGCCTATCCGCAGGTGATTCAAATAGATATAAATTCGATTTTTATATACGCTGTATTTAAACCGGATGGTTCTTCTTTTGCAAGATAAATTCGCTTGTTTTGCATCTGCTCTTTGACAATAGAATAGCTGGATTCATATATTGGAATATGCTAAAATACACTAAAAGACATCATTTTAGCATAACAATAATCTGGAGGTGGAACCATGGCCAAAGTGCTTCCGTTCCCTCACACCGGAGTTAGTGCAGCGTCAATTGCGATGCAAAACATGGAGAAACGATTAGGTGTTTCGTTTTCGGATTACATGGGCACTGGTGCTGGTCGCTCCGAGGAAACACAAAAACAGATTGATAAAGCCATGCGGAAAGAAACGTTTCAGCTGGCATCTAAACTTTCCAATTAAGAATCCACTACTTATAGTGGATTTTTTATTATGACCACATACGAACAATATGAAGTTAGTAATTTTCTTTCATTCCATATACTGATAAAACATTTCTATGGGAGGTCGAGATTATGACAGAATTTAATTTCAAAAGAGGACAAGTCTATGAAGGGAATTTTCCGGAATTGAAATATCACGATGTTCTTACGCCTAGACCTGGTTACGTTCTTCACGGGAAACACAAATTTGTGATGTTACAATCCCATGACTATCAAGGCGTTAATCCGCATTCTGTACTCGTATTGCCAATAACCTCGGCAAAGGCAGAGGTAGCCAAAGCACATAAAGAGGGGCGGAGTGTTCGAGCTTCCTATGTTCTGTTATTAAAAGAGGATTATCCATTCTTGGATCATGATTCGTATGTAAGCACGGATCAACCCGTGGCCATGAATCGGAAATGGTTTTATCCCGATTTAGTAGGGGAGCTAAAAGAAGAGAAAATGTTTGAGGTAGACTTTGCTTATATGTATTCTTGTAACTTGCAAGATGCAGTTATGGAGTACGCTACAAATTATTACTTGGAGAGGCTCAAAGCCGAGTCGGAAGCGTTTAAAGAGGTGGCGAGTGCCAGTACATTGCGTAATACATAACGTAGAAAAGGCCCTTTAAAGGGGCCTTTTTTACAATTCAGTATCTGAAAAATGCCCCCATGGATACCCGGCTAATGCCGGCTCTTGATTGTATACGTGAAGCTCATCGCTGCAGAAGAAATCTGGCATTTTATCAGTATCGCGCAAGTTAAAGACTGTATCATCGAGGAGTTGTCAAAGAGACTTAAACCCGAAAATAAAGTGTAGATATTCTTTGAATTTTAGATGCAAAAAAACTACCCCAACATGCTCCTGCGAGTTGGGGTAGTAACTGTACATTAATATTTATAATAAATAAAACCATTGCCTTTGATTTTTGTAAATCCTCCATCCTTAATCTCAATGTGAACTATGTAGTTACCAGGATCTATTGTTCCTGAATAAGTACCCGAGTACTCCGTCTTTCCGGTTTTGGTAAATGTTATTGATTTTTTGCTAAATTCGGTGTTTCCCCACTCTTCTTGAAGCTGAACTTTTAATGTTATCGGAAAGTTTTGGGAATTTGTGTCTACTGAATCCAACACAATACCGAATTTTACCTCTTTCGCAGATTTAGTAAATGTGTGGACAAAAGTTTCGCCTTCTGAGTCTTTTGCATAGCCACTACCGGTAAATTTAATTTTGAAATTATCACTATTAGCTGCGTAAGTTGTGCTAGTAGTGAAAAACACCAATACAAAGGCTAATGTGAAAAAAGAAGCTAACAATTTGTAAATCTTTTTTGTACAAAGAGATGGGAGTTGATTTTCCACAATCATTCATCCTCCTAATTTAATGTTGTTTGCATCAAAAAGTTTGAAGTTTACTACAGAAGTTGAGTATATTGTAGCTATAAATGAAATAAATAAATAGGGGAGTATCATTACTATTTCTAGTAGTAAAATGACTATTTCTACGCAAAAAAAGACAGCATTAATTGCTGTGGTTATCTATTCTGTCGGAGTTGGTTAGAGAATGTATGCGGTATAAGCCGCCCAATTATATGGTCGTTGTGCACCAAGTTATTTCAATGCCGGTTAGTGAAAGAAAGTATACAGTGATTCTTAATCATTATAAGCTGGAAGGAAACAAATAAATGAGAAAGGAACCTGGCTATTTTCGGGTTCTCTTTTTATGTCCATTTTGGATTAGACTACAATTGATCAGGGAGCTGTATCACAAAAGTTTCTTGGAGTTTTACCCTAACGATATGAAAAAAAGAAATTGAACAGGGCACGAAACCCCACCACCCACTAAAAGCCAAGCGACCGGCAAAGACCGCCGTTCCATTGGCTTTTTTGCTGCGCCTTAAAGGCTCCGCAACCACGGGTACCCGGTGGCGTGCGAAAATCGGTCAGCGTTCGCCTGACATCAAATTGTGCAACTAAAGCTAAATAAGTGTGTATATATTCTTATATCTGATCTTTGATCTATGCTGTTTTTTTCTTCAAACATCAAAGGGAAATGGAGGCTGGATGATTGAAAAAGATTATCATTTATAATACTTTGTTAGCTTTAAATGTTGTGCTTCCTTTTCTCTCTGGTGTCTTTGCTTACTATAGGGCAGACCAAATTATTTTTAGTCAGACTATGCATTTAGATGAGCTCTATTATCCATCTTTTTTAGCTGGTATATTCTATTTGATCATGGTGCTTCCTCTTTCTTGGTTTACTTGCTATGTAATCGATAAACATTTTCGCTTGTCGGCAATGAAATTAATTTTGTGCCCTATAATGTGTTCTGTTATTGGTATTTTACCCGTGGCAATTATTTCAGCTGGGCGTATATTGGAGCCATTTGCGCAGTTATTTTTAGCGTTTTTTATTACCTTAGGTTTAGTATTTGGGTTCCTGTTTTTGATACGAACAAAAGTGGAAAAATATTTACAGATCTGAATTTTCCACAAAAAAACCTGCTTAGTAAGCAGGTTTTTTTGATGTGTGTCCATACTAGATGATTTTTCGATTGGAGCTAACTCCCGTAACCTCCATAGGAGGTAGTAAGTACATTGCTCCTTTACCATGATCTCGTGGGTCATATAGATAGATGTTTTGGTATGTCCCACCATCTACATTTGCATAAACTTCGTATGCAGGGAAAGCATCATGGTCACCAGTTAATGTGATTGTTCCATCTTGTCGGATAGTTAAGACGAACTCATAGTCAATATGTGCATTCAATGCTTCTGCCATAAATGGGTTGCTTGAATGAACTTTACAACCCAGTGTAACAAAATCATGTCCGGCGGTTATAGTTTTATATGTGATACCGTCAGTAGAAGCTTTTTTAGTATTTTCACTAACATGACCATTTAAAAATTTTACTCTTTCAGTAGTGCTACCCGTTTCTGCTTCTACAAACCATTCCGCACCTGTATTTCTGAAAATCGCAGTTACTTGTTGAGCTGTACGGTATCGCCCAGTATTAGCTGTGTTTTTATCAAACCCTCGATTGTCACCTTTGTAATCAACAATAAATTGGTTTTCTCCCACTTGAATTGGTGAATTAATCCAATCTTGAGGGATGAAAGTGACCAATCGTACTCTAAATGTCCGTGCCATTTAAACCACTCCTTTTTCCTTTGTTAAAGCATTAAGATCCGGGAGGATAATGAAAACATTCAACTGATACCCTCTATCTCGAATATTTTCATCCGTTCTTTTGCTTTCACTTATTAGGGCGAATGATAGTGGTTAACTACAACCAATGACACGATATTTTTATTGTTCTTTTTTAAATAGTTCTATTAGAGCAAGTGACATGCTCTGTAAAGAGTCCTCTTTTGGCATGCGGATATAACGGCTTAAATATAGCATGTCGTTTTCAAAGAACTTTAATAGTTTTAGAATTGCGTCAGTATCATTCTGTTTTGCAAGATGTAGTAGGTTTAGGAACTCAATTTCTGATATAGAAAACGTAGGGTCTTCTTTTTCCATTTATTCACCGCCTGTTGGCTAATTTCCATTTCCATTGCAATTTGTGCTTCTGTTTTGTCGTTAAAGTAGATCTCGTATATAATTTTCTTTCCTGTCTCATAAGGTAAAGACATTATTAATTGTTTTATTAATAATCGATTTTCAAGCTGATCGGTGTGATGAAAACTATGTAGAAAGTCATTTTGTATAGGAATCTCTCTTCGCACCTTCACTCTAGCTTTATATTGGAGTCTCCAAGCTATCCTCTTCAGTTCTGATCTATAAAAATCAATAATTGAGCCATCATTACCCATGATCTTTCCCCCTTATAGTTATGAAATAATTGATAACTAGCGAATAAATTTCATCCTATTTATAAGGTGGTAAAAACTAGGTTACAACAACTGAAATGGGAACAGATGTTCTTGTTTTATTATAGTGTATTTTCTTACAATTTGCTATATACATAAAACCCCACCACTAAAAGCCCAAGCGAACAGAACACCGCTGTTCCATTGGGCTTTTTTGCTGCGCCTGTCGGCTTCGCAACCGCGAGTCCCCGGTGGCGTGCGGAAATAATCAAAGAGGAAGCCCGGCCAGTGCCGGGCTGCATTTATAAAGAGACATGGATAGAACCGTACCGGTTCTCTTGATTAACCTTGCTTTTTCGCCTTTTGCCCTCCGCATGGTACCAAGAGTAGCAGCACTAATTACAAAACGCGCCGGAGCCTGCCCTCTCACGTTTTGTAATAAGTGCTGAAGCTGCACCATCAAGGGCAAAAAAATATTTTCTATGATCTTATTCATCAGAAAGAAAATATTTTTTGTGCTTAATCCTTGACGGCACAGATAAACTCTTGGTTCCAAGCTGCGCGTCAAAAGGGCGAAAAAACGCCCTTTCGGGATTCCTGCCATGCGGGGTTCTAAATACGAAAAATCAAAGGAGTCGATACCCAATGCTTACTAAACAATATATTCTGAATAACGAAACGTCAAAAATTGAATTGCAGTTCTCTAAACAAGAGTATCAATCTTTAACTACGGATGAGCAAAAGGCAATAAGAAGGGCATATCTTTTCTCTAGTTCTCGTTCTGCTTGGGTGTCCCGTTCAACGAGAAATCATTATTCAGCTATCCTTGTAGCTCAACAACTAGGCTTTACAGATGGCGGTAAAACGGGAGAACGCTTGTCCTATGCTGAGGAAGTAGAAAGACAAGTAGAAAAAGCAGAAGCAAGAATTGTTCGCTACGAGAAGTATGCGGACAATGCAGAAACACGAGCAAAGAATCTGCAAAAAGATTTAAACAGTATGCGTGGAGACAATTCATTTTTCACGCAGCCAATTATTGCAGGACATGCAGGAAGTCAACGATTCGCGAGGCAAAGAGAAAAAATGTTCGATCGATATCATAGAGGATTTGAAGAGTACCGTAAGAGTGAATATTTCCGTGATCGAGCTGTAACAGCACAAGTTTCTGCAAGTATGGGTAAATTTAAGGATAGAACATATTTAAGTAACAGAATTGAAGAATGCAATAAAAATATCCGTGAATACCAGCGTCGAATTGTTCGAGCTGAAGAGAATCAAAACGAATCATATATGGAGACGCTGTTAGAAAAAATGGAGTATGAATTAGATAAACTTGCATATCTCCATAATAAATTGGACGAGATAGGCGGCGTTCAATTTAATAAAGATAATCTAAAGCCTGGTTATCTTGTAAGAATCCGCGGCAGCTGGGATACAGTTGTTAAAGCGAATTCAAAAATGGTGGAAGTGAAGCCAGATGTTGTTCCATACACACTCAAGTACCCTTATGCTGAAATTCAGGAAATGAAAATCCCAGAGGGGTGGACGGAAAAGGAAAAGGGGAAAATAGATAATCCATTTGAGGTAGGCGACGTTGTAGTACGTACAGCTATTTGGAGTAATGATATTGTTAAAGCATACCAAGTTGTTAAAAAGACAGAAAAAAGCGTGACAATCAAGGAAATATATATACAAGAAAATATACCTCAGGTTGATAACTTTAAGATAGGAATACCGGAGAGACGCGCGGTTAAAATAGATAGAAACAACAATTTTGTAGTAAATCATGATGATTGGTTTCTATACAAATATAACAGTGCAGTGTGAAGAAAAGAAAATGAATAAAGTGGCCCGAATTCCCACCACCCACTAAAAGCCAAGCGACCGGAAAAACCGCCGTTCCATTGGCTTTTTTGCTGCGCCTGTCGGCTTCGCAACCGCGGGTCCCCGGTGGCGTGCGAAAATAATCAAAGGAGGAAGCCCGGCCAGTGCCGGGCTACTTTTATAAAGAGGCATGGACAGAACCTTACCGGTTCTCTTGATTAGACTGACTTTTTCGCCTTTTGCCCCCGCATGGTACCAAGAGTAGCAGCACTAATAACAAAACGCGCCGGAGCCTGCCCTCTCACGTTTTGTAATAAGTGCTGCAGTTGCACCATCAAGGGCAAAAAATATTTTCTTTCTATGATCATATTTCATCAGGAAGAAAATATTTTTGTGCTTAATCCTTGACTGCACAGCTAACTTCTTGGTTCCAAGCTACGCGTCAAAAGGGCGAAAAAACGCCCTTCCGGGGTTCCGGCCATGCGGATTCCAAATTCGAAAATGCGAAGGAGAGCGTGAACAAATGACTAATAAACAAATAGAAGAACCCGACTTGACAGTGTACCAGGTAAACAATGCGGTAGTCGTTTCACCGAATAAGAGAAAAGCAATTATGCAATGTAACGCATCGGCTTCGTTAAGTCCTTTCGAGAAAGGATTCGCACAATATAACGAATTGTTGGTTCAAGTCAAAGCTTATGGGGGAGAGCGTGTTCCCGGTGGTTTGAGACGGCGCTTTAATGATGCAATTCGAATGATGGCTTCGGAAGATTATGCGCGTATGGAGAAGATTGTTGCCTCACCGTGGACAATACGGGTAGCTCTTCATAATTGGGAACCATGTGAGGATGGAATCGCTTGGAGGAGAAAATCATAATTTGTATTCGTTATTGAAAAAACTCTTGGGGGAGCTGAGTTCAGATGAGATTGACACATGAGGAGATAGAGGTTGTAAAAAAATTGAGTGAGGCGTATGAAAGACTCGCTATTCGCTCTATTTTGAATGAGCAGTTACTAAGAGCTTTAGACGATCTTGGACTTGTCCCGCAAACTGAACTCTTCGAGTCAATGGGGATTTGTGATCATATTGTCGATACTGGAGAAATTGAAGATGCCGTTCATTACTGAAAGACATCTTTCTTTTTGAGAATCTCCATGCAGTTTGATTCTTGTATTTCATTCTCGGTTGAGAAGGGACGTATTTCTTTTGTCAGATAGTTTCGGAAAATCCTGATTGATATAGGGGATAGGATGTTCTTTGTTTTGTTGTTATATTTGGGATATATCATGAGAGGGGAATTACGATGAAAATCATTGCACAGGAATATCGGGAAGTTTCGGGGCCGTTAGCATTGAAGTTGGCCGAGGTCGTTCGTGAGCTGATGAAGGATTATGAACAGCCTATTTATACGGTAGTTGTTCATCAAGTTATTGCGGTTGGGGAAGATCGGTATGTTGTTATTCTCAACATACTACTGAATGATGGATATGAGTAAAGAGTGGGGAACCTGATTGTTTTCAGGTTCCTTTTTCATGAAAGTTTTGGAGTAGGCCCTAATCGGCCGATCTTTGCATATTACTAACGTCGAGTCCCATGTATGCACGCATCCGAACATTGGCTTCTGCTCTAATTAATGATCGCAGCATGTATAATGTTCCTTCGTAACCCCTGCACTTGTAGTCGGCTCTGACACCTAAATTGTCTTGGCGGGTGTCAAATACCTTTATGCCACGTTTACGAAACTCGCGGCGTATTTCATAAAGAAGTAGAGAAGCGCGATCCATTGCTCCCTTTATGACATCCTGATATGGACCAGGGTTCTTCATTGATTGTTCAATGACTTTTAAATCCCGTTCGAATGCTGTTAGGATCATGGGTACGATTATATAGGATTTAATCATTTCGAGTTCTTCCGTTGTTGCTGTAGCAGCGGGCATCATAGCACCTCACAAAGTAGAACGTTTGTTCTTATGATAACACCGAAAGGCATGTGTTTTCAATCTTACAATGCCATGAAACCCCACCACCCACTAAAAGCCCAAGCGACCAGCGGAAGAACACCGCTGTTCCATTGGGCTTTTTTGCTGCGCCTGAAGGCTTCGCAATCGCGGGTCCCCGGTGGCATGGGAAAGGATCGAGAGTAAACCAGGCCCCTTTTATTTCGAAACCGAGGAAGCCCGGCCAGTGCCGGGCTGCTTTTATAAAGAGGCATGGATAGAACCGTACCGGTTCTCTTGATCAGACAGGCTTTTTCGCCTTTTGCCCCCCGCATGGTACCAAGAGTAGCAGCACTAATTACAAAACGCGCCGGAGCCTGCCCTCTCACGTTTTGTAATAAGTGCTGCAGCTGCGCCGTCAAGGGCAAAAAAATATTTTCTATGATCTCTGATTTCATCAGGAAGAAAATATTTTTTGTGCTTAATCCTTGACGCCACAGCTAAACTCTTGGTTCCAAGCTACGCGTCAAAAGGGCGAAAAAACGCCCTTTCGGGATTCCTGCCATGCGGGGTTCTAAATACGAAAAAGCAAAGGAGTCGATACCCAATGCTATACATACCAAGAAAATCGAAATTCAATGAACAAAACCTGAAGGAACACCTTCAAGAATATATGCCACCTGCGTTTGACAAGATTGTATCCATTCACCGTCGTCCTGGTTATCATCATCGTCATTATTATCGGCTGGAGAGTTCGACAGGGGATTTTGGAACAGTCCTATGCAGAATCACTTTCGTCGAAACCGAGAAGTGGGGAAGGCACAAGTTTCACATCTTTCGGGTCGAATTCACATCGAATGGACGGATATGGAACAATATATAATCTTCGATCCGGGGCTCTTTGCCCCGGAAATACTGATGGAGGTAAGGCGCATGATTAGAGAAGCAGCGATTACACAGATTCAAGAAGCGTATTGGATCTACGATCACGGTTCAATTGAAATTAATGGGGTACGAGTAGACGTGAAATTTTGGTCTCCTGAAGATTTAGAAGAGTACTGTATAGTGCAAAATGACCCTCTTTGTGAGGTTGAGATTGATTTGCCCATCTACTATGCTGCCTTCAATTCTCAAATTTTGATCACAAATGATGAAAGTAGCATCCTTTCTCTTGTTTCTTCCGAAGAGGAGTTCTCTTTTAAAATGCTGGAGGGGACATTTACTAAATTTGTAGACCCAGATCTTGATTATGAAGATGAATCAGGCTTTCTTCCATTTCATTTTCCTGGAGAAGATCGCTGGGGGGTGCCAACACGCATTTGTTCCGTCGGTGGATGTGAATATGACTTCGTAATGTGCAGCACTGAAGAAGAAGCAAGAAATAAAGGGTTGGAAATGACTCGGGAAGGTAAAGAGTTAGAGGTTTCGGGTATTTGTCCAACTTGCCGAAACGGATATATGGACTAAATGGCACGAAAAAGTCATCTGTTGAATCACAGATGACTGGGGCATGAATTGTCGAGACCCATGCCCCCTCATTATATCATTCTGGAGGGTGAATTATCTATGGATTACATTCAATTTTATGAGGTACTGAGAACAATGGGGTACGTTATGATTGGTCTCTCAATCGTAAGCGCAATCTGGTACATGTGGGACATCAACAAAAACGAAGCTAATTAATTGTTCCTAGAAGTTTTATCACATTCGGCAGAAGACTCCTACTGAAAACTCAGTGGCGAGATGAATGCCGTTGGCTCGTAGAGCCAAATGTGTTGTCTAATTCTTATATAATTAACCTTAGAAAGAGAGGTGGGAATAGCATGTTTCTAACAGTCAAACAACAAGTGAAACATCTTTCTAAGAAGGATTACGTAAGCATTCGTAAGTTGGCTCATGTGGCAAAAAATTTAGCCAATGAAGCATTATACAATGTACGTCAGTATTACTTCCAAGAAGGTGAATATCTAAACTATCAGAAGAACTATGCTCTTTTAAAGAATAGTCCCAACTACAAAACGTTGAACTCAAACATGGCTCAACAGATTTTGAAGGAAGTAGACGGTTCTTTTAAGAGTTTCTTTGGACTATTGAAGTTAGCTAAGAAAGGGAAATATAACATTAAAGATGTTCAGCTTCCACATTATCTTCCGAAGGATGGGTACACGACACTTGTCATTGGTTTCGTTCGTTTGAACGGCAATAAACTTGTGTTACCATACTCGAATCAATTCAAGAAAGAACACTCTAAGGTTGTGATAACGATTCCACCAATCCTCTTAGACAAGAAGATTAAGGAGATTCGCATTATACCAAAAGCAAATGCTAGGTTCTTTGAGATCCAGTACACCTACGAGGTACAGGAAGAACAAAGAAATCTTAATAAAAAGAAAGCACTAGCAGTAGACTTGGGAATTAACAATCTTGCAACCTGTGTTTCTTCAACTGGCGAAAGTTTCATCATTGACGGACGTAGATTGAAATCAATTAATCAATGGTTCAATAAGCAAAATTCACGACTTCAAAGCATTAAGGATAAACAAAGGTTTGGCAAGCGAACCACCAAACGCCAAAATGCGATTGCTTGTGACAGAAACAATAAAGTTAATGACTATATGGCAAAATCTGCTCGTTACATCATTAACTATTGCTTGGAGCATGATATTGGCACACTTGTGCTTGGCTACAATGAAACATTTCAACGCAACAGTAATATTGGGAAAGTCAACAATCAGAACTTTGTCAATATTCCATTTGGAAAGCTACATCAAAAGTTGAAATATCTCTGTCAGCTTTACGGCATTACTTTCGTCAAACAAGAGGAAAGCTATACCAGTAAAGCAAGCTTTTTCGATAAAGACATCATGCCGACCTATAATGCTGATGATCCAGTAGACTATGAATTTAGCGGTAGTCGTATTAAGCGTGGGTTATACCAAACTTCAGCAGGAACGACTCTTAATGCAGATGTGAATGGTGCATTGAACATCCTACGTAAAAGTAACGTTGTGTCCTTAAGTGGACTATACGATAGAGGCGAAGTGGACACGCCTATAAGAATAAGGATTGCCTAGCAGTCAAACTTCTTAAATGGGTTCATTAGAACCCTAGAAGCCCTAACTTCAAAAACCGTTAGGTTTTAAGTGGTGGGTAGTTCACCAATAGTAAAACTTACTACACGCTGAAAAGGATGCTCAAAGAATCTTTCGGAGTTCAGAAATGGTGGTCATCAAAACATAGCTGCTCTACAGAAATCAATCGAAGGAATAAATAGTGAATAAATGGATACATTTCGTTGGTTTATGTATCCATTTGATGGTATAATGGATACAGGATAAATATGGAATGATAGGTAGGGTATTTATGGACAACCGAAAGAATATCAAAGTCATGCCTCATGTTAAGGATGAATTGGTTCATTTAAAGAGTCAGTTGAATATGAAAAGTGAGTCACAAGTGATTGACTATCTTCTTAGAGTCTACAAGACTAAACGGAAAAATCTCACGCTCACCGAGCATGAGACTGCAATAAGGGAAGTAACAGAAGCACATGATCAGTTATCTTTGTAATCTTGAATTAACCAAGAGGAGGAGAATTCTAGTATAACCCTTGGGCATGAGGGGGGAGGTAATCTATACACGCAGGGAGCTATATAGAAGTGAAATTCAGTTCATGAAAAAGATACGTTGGTTTGAATCATCCATACGAATAACATCGTACTTGGGGGGGAGAAAGAAGCCTAAAAACGAGCTTCATCTTTTCCGTAAAAAGAGGCCATTCCGTCCAAGATTGAACGAACAGAAATCGAGATAAATTGATAATAAATATTCATGAAGGAGATAGTTCAATAGATGAATCAAAGGGATAAAGCTCAAGAAGAATCGCAGGTAGTAGTCAACGGTTTTCCAGTGAAGTATTATTACTTCACTGTTTCTTGCAGTATAGTTGGTATGTTCGTCATAATGCTACTATATTGGCCAGTTTGGGCATCTTCTTCAGGACTAGATGTTTGGTATGATCATCCAATTGCAGGAATATCACTTTGCCTCCTGTTGATTATATTTAGTTCTTTACTTTATCTATTGTTTTGGAAGAAGAACGATACAGAATGAAGACACGAAACATGGATTCTAAGTAAAAAGTAACTTATTGAATATCAATTTACCTTTAGGAGCGTGTGTCACGATGGATCTTAGAAAGCAAATGAAGACTGAAAAAGAAGTGTCTGGCCAGCCTACCCGAAATGGAATTACGTTGGGGCACATTTGGTTTTCCACGAAGGAACACGGCGAAAATTTCGCTCACCTTGTCGAACGATTCAGCGCTCACAAAAATCCGGAATACGCGGCTGCTTGCTACGTCGCTGCACATCCGGAAATTTATTACCGTATCAAATGGGAAAATTCTGACGGGCCGATTGGTTGGTATTGGGGAGAATGGATCGGCAAAGATGATGACGACGAAAACGGTTATTGGACCGAATCGGAAATTGTCGGGCAACTGTCTAGCTCATATCGGGGATTGGTTCGTGCAGCTGTAGAATTGTATACCGGAAGCCATCATTATTTCAACTTCACGGAATGGCTTGGAAATGCTGGAGACGAAGTATATAAGCTGTTCGTTCAAGCGCTGGAGATTCGCCGAGATCGGTTTATAATTGATCTGGCGTAGCTTTACTCAAATAGATCACGCAGCTGCATACTGGCTGCGCTGCATGAGCTTCACCAGAAACATACAGGGAGCGTGCATGAGGAAAATGGAATTTGGGTAGAGTTCGATCGCGATCCAGAAAACGAGTCTTTCATTCCTTTTATTGACATGAATTTGTTTATGCGTGATGGCGCAAAACGACCGGAAGGACACATGGCCTTAACAGTCAATGAAATTACGCTAAAACACTTCAAGTAACATTTTGAATATTTAGTTGTATGGAGGGACTTATGGGGAAGTTTATAACGATTATCTACCCTTTCATAGTAATTTTTATGTTCTATCAAATTATCTCGCTGGCTGATTTATCGCAATTTAGTTCACTTGCATTATTCGAGAAATCACTTGTTATTTTCGGATTGGTCTTTGCGACATGGATCATTATGGTAGTTTCTTGGAGATGGATCTATAAGCCAGTGTGGACCCGAAAATGAACACCTACTGAATATTAAGTTGTTTTGAGGTTTGGGTGATATGATAATCAATGAGTCTCGTAAGGGAGTGGTTCGTATATTAAAGGTTTTTTGGGATTGGTTAAACAAAGAAAGAGAAATAAAAAATCGTGAATTAGCCTATTTACTAGCTTTAATTGTGAGTATTGGATCTCTAATTGCAATCGCTTTATTCTTAATGTACTTAGTAAGTCAGATTAAGCCACTTAGCGAATAATTATAACTCAAGTGTTGAAATGGCTAATGGGGCCGTAATAGCTATGGTGACGAAGATCAATGGCCAAACGATAGGGAAGTTTAACGTCAAAGAAAGGATGCTCCTTACAAAACGCGTGTCAAAGAAGGGACTTGTAGATATCGGTCGGATGATCGAGAACGATTGGAAGGTTGAAGTAACCTTCTTTCATCAAATGACGGGAATTGATGCGGGTTTCTTCAATAAGTACATTACAAGAACCAGTAAGCAACAACATAAGGTAATTCAATTTAATAAGAAATAACCTCATTTTACTTATAGGAGTGGGGATGTCATTACGAATGGACGAAAATAGAACAATTGATAGGCCACTCATATTGGAAGTGAAGGAGTACCCAAACGGAAGGAGGAAGGACGTTATCAGGGGAGCTGAGACTTTAGACGGATGAGAACATATTAATAGGAAGTGTTCATAAATGATAAAGAGATTAAAAGATGGTATTAATGAGTTAATTGATCTACCTGGACCGAGTTTGAAGTGGTGTATCATTATAACAGCTTTAGTGATAGGTTCTCTTGTTCTGACTTCTTATGTAATAAAGTGAATTTCATTTATGAAAGTGGATACTTTAGGGGGGGCGTTATATGCAAGAGAAATTCAAGAAAGTAATCGAAGAATACAGTAAATATTATGTGGTTATTGGCGACGACCGGCTCATTCATGACGTTTTTGAAAAATGTAATATCGAAATAGATGAACTGCCATATCTCGCAAAATACCTTGCAGAAGAATTTGAGAGAACTAGCCAAGAAGAAGACATGGACCTAAATGATAGAATTGAACAGCTTCAGTACGGAGTAAATTTCATATTTGAAGCTAGAGACGAAGGATACAAAGTATTCTTCAAATCTAAATATATTGAACAAGCAGTGTGAACACCATTTTGAATAGGAGGGTACATGAATGAAGAATAAGAGTCTTTTTTAATGGTGTGTCTTATTATCAGCGCTGCTTTTTATTCCGTGGCTAATCACCTTTTACCCCCAATTTTATGAATGGGGAACATTGCTCCTGATACTTTCTTGGTTAGGTGCCTACCTTGTTTTCTTCAGAGAGCGTAAGAAAACTTAATAAATGGAGGTTGTTTTATATGAGCAGAACAAAACGATTAATGTTTATGACAAATGAGGGGCATCGTTTGATTGGTGAAATTATTGACCCTACATCGGATTTTTTAAATACCGTTGCCAAGCAAATTCCGCTTGGTAACGTGGAACAAATGGCACGTGACGGAATTTGGATCAAACGTGAGAGACATGTTACTTATTTGTCCAACGATAACATTAAATTTAAACGGGCAGCAACTGCTTTAGATCGTGAAGATACGTAATTTGAAGTTGCAAGTGGTAGTAGAATTACAACTATAATAACGAATAAAATTTGAATATACCTTCATTATCCCTGAAGAAAAACTATAGCGCTCACGAGCAATACTACAACAGATATTCAACCACAGCTCACCATCCATCACCATGAGATACATAGGAATCAACCAGGATATTATTCATCAGGCAATAAGTAATTTTCACTTATAGAGAGGGAGCGATTTTTATGGAAATACACGTGTACATTGATGATAAATTTGTTAAGACATTCAGTAGTCAAAAGGAAATTAATAATGCGGATCTTGGGAAGGTAGCCATTGAAAAAAGTGAACCTTTAAATCAAGAAAAGTCGGAATTTAATCTGTATTTTAAGACGGTTGATGAAAGTCCCGACGAGCTTAAGGAAAAGCTTGTAATGCTGCTAAAGAAACATGAAGGTAATAGCTTCGAGGGAACTTTAGAGTCTTCCGATCCTGGAACATTTCACTTTATTTCGTATATACCAAATGCAAAACTAAACATTGGAGAATCAGGTATTGTTGTGGCAGATCAGCGAGAAAGATACTATTTTGCGATACCGTTTGAAAATCTTCACGGTATCACTGATGAAAGTGATGAAAGACGACCAGCGTACAATATATCCTATAAAAATGGGTACTGTATTTTAGTTGAGATCAACAACGAAATACTAATAACGGATGCATTAAACAACTTAGTTTGATCAGGGAGGAAATTCAATGTCTCTAGATACTGAAAAAATTGAAACATTAGAGCGTGAGTCAGGTGTTGTTCTCTCCAAATATGCAAAAGAACGCGCGCCGAAGCCATTTTCGGGTGGGAAAGTTAAATTTCGCGAGTATGCTTCTCTTGTCGAGGATATGTCCAGTCTAATTGACAAGACCGAGGCTAATATCGAAATTGAGTCTACGTGTCGCAAAGGATGCGCTGCTTGCTGTAGTCATTCTATAATCGTGAATGGTTTTGAGGTCGAGGTCATTCTGAATTATATTGAGCGTAACTACGACTACGAGACAAGAAAGGCTATAAATCAACGTATTAATGATACGGCGAATCGGTTGGATGCTGCATTAGGTCCAGCGCCACGGAATACCAATGAAATGAAAAACATACTTGATCATGAAGAAGAAATAAAGACGGACTACTTTGCGCTTCAGCTACCTTGTCCGTTACTCAACGAGCAACAAGAATGCATGGTTTATCCAGTCCGGCCATCTCCATGTTGGGCATACCGTTCGTATGGTGATCCTAATGTCTGCAACACTACATTCGATGTTCCGCATACGATTAATTACATTGGCCATGAAAAATACTATTCTGTAATAAAAGCAAAGTCAACCGATGCAGGAACTATTACTAAACGTAAATCGTACGTACTGGGAGGTTTTTTGCCGCAGAAGCTGCGGGATGCAATTCGTTAGAAGCGACGGTTCATCTACCCGCCTGTTGTTCGGCACATTCTTTTCTTTTTCATGCTACTGTTTTAATTCCAATGTTCTTCATTGCGATAGGGAACTTTTTTGCAAATATGAGCGAGTGGTGAGAGATCGGCTAAAAAAGCCGGTCTTTTTTTGTTTGATGGAGGGCATGGCTGCTTTCCTAACGGAAAGCCTTTATTGTAGTGTTTCTGCTTCGCAGCTATAAGAGCTCCTGGTAATGGGGGAGTTCCTTACGCTCCGACCTTACCACTCCGCGCCTCATACAATGCAAGTCCAAGCACTTCGTGTGGATGATAACCCTTCACTTCGGGCGCAAAAACGGCCCAAATCCGCCGTTTTACATCCCTTCGATCAGATCATCCAGACTTGCATTGCCGGCGCTCCATGGTGCGGTTCTGCGCGTAAGGAACACATAGAAGGAGCTGGTAAATATGAAGAGCATTCAAGTTAATCATTTTTATTCGGTAACAGATCGTGAGAGAGTATATTCTGTCATGAGTAAATTGCAGCAGCAAGTCCATAGAGCGGAAGCTGGAGAGATTTCGTTTTCTCAAGTATTCAACTCCATCGACTTCAGACAGTGTTTAGCAGAGTACACGGTCGTTCCGACAAGCTGGCATATCGATGATCTTCGTGATTATTTCCCTCCGGATATTAGTGATGATGAACTCTTTCAATCGCTTCAGAAAATTGAGAAGGCGCTATCTTGTGCAGCCATTGTTTCTGGCTGGGATGTCATTAACGATTCATTTCAAAAATAAGATCCCATGCAAAAGGATGTTATTAGAAGATATGAAGACCCCCAGTAAGGTAGGCTTCAGCTGAGATTAAGCCTGCGGCCTTTTTTGGCCACATGCCGCACCGGCAAAGCGTACCACAAGATACCCTTTCGTCAAGAGTTTGCCTGTGAACAGTTTCCTCTTGACGAAAGAGGCCCACCGTTCCGGCGCCGCGCATGCGCGCCTAGCGGAACCTTGGTGGGGCTAAATCTTTGCGGTGTGCTTGTGCCAGCGGCAAGTTGATCGGCCGCATGAGCTTACAGGAGGGGTTGCAATGATGAAGTCTTTATTCTCAAAAGTCATTAAAAGTCGCCGTGCAAAAAACTCCCCAAGAGGACTATATATTCAAGATCTTCAGCTGAAGGAGACTGTTTTTCAGCCAGGGACGCACTTTAGATACGTAGTTGATCGAAAAGCAAAAAAGTTGATCATCTTGCAAGCTCAAGATGGGAACACCGTATCAAAACGATCGATACGTGATGGAATGAAACCAGTACTTGATATCCGGAACAAACAAGCATTGGCCGTCTTTCATGAATGCGACTATCTACAGATTGAAATTTATGAGGATGAGATCATTGTAAGAGGTTTTGAGGAGTGTGAAGATACGGGGCTTCAACATTCTCAAAGGAATAGTAAGCTTTCTCGAAAAGTTTGTGATATTACACAGCTTTTACAGGTTAAGCAGACGGCCATAGCTGTTATGTCGAGAAATGAACTGGAAAAGGCTGTTGGGGGATATGAACAGCTTACCTTTTCTTTTTTGAAGAGGAGATCCAGGAGCACCAATCCTCATCCGTTAGCTATATTAAAGATGCAATTAAGCATGCTGGCATAGCTTTAGCTGTTGATAGCTTTTTCTCGGGTGCTGGCCTTATGGATTACGGTTTTCTTCAAGAAGGATTTGATTTTTCATTGGCTGTTGAATTGGATGCAGACGCCGCAAATTCATATCGGGCGAATATCGGAAACCATGTCCTCTCAGAAGACATTCGTATGGTTGATCCTAAACGATATACATCACCGGTTATGATTGCAGGCACCCCATGCCAAGGGCTCTCAAATACGAATCGCATCAATAAAGCAGTTGATAATCCAAATAATTTACTTACCTCTTCCTATGTCAACGCGATTAAGATGAATCCAAACTGCAAGGTTTTTGCAATAGAGAATGTGCCCCAGATCCTTACGGAGGGTGGCGGGGTATATATCGATGAAATCAGGAATTCATTATCTGATTTTGAAATTACATACGGCGTATTGAATGCCGCTGATTTTGGAGCTCCGCAAGTTAGAGAAAGATGTATCTTGATTGGGAGTAAGATTGGCCGCATCGATCTTCCCAAGCCATCTGTTCCTATGCGGCTATACCAAACGGTTAGGGATGCTTTTCGGAACTTATTGCCCTCTACAAAAAATCAGCAGGATATTTCTAAGCCGAAGCCGATTACGTTAGAACGTATTCGGAGTGTACCAGCTGGTGGCAATGTTGCGAATATTCCAGCTGAGATCCGGCCGAAGGGAACACATTCAAACATGTACAAACGCTTAGAGTGGGACAAACCTTCCATTACAATCGTCAACCCACGGAAATCCATGATTCTTCATCCGGAAGAGGATAGAATCTTGAGTGTTCGGGAATGTGCGAGAATTCAAGGCCTACCTGATAGTTTTTCTTTCTGCGGGTCTCTGAATGCTAGACAGCAACAAGTGGCCAACGGAGTACCTTACCAGCTGGCCAGGGCAATTGCGAAAGTCATTCGAGAAGCCATTGAACGGTTCAACATTCAACATCGAAAGGCATTCGTATAGTGGCCAATTTTCTTAGAAGATCTGGCGTACAGGCATGATCTTCGCTCGGGCGTTATATATCAGAAGCTCCAGGCTGATCGTAAGTGGATCGGCCTTTTTTGTATGGGTAAATGGATACCCGGCCACTGCCGGCTTTTGATTATGAGTAGCAGCTGTGCGCTGCAAATGGTGGCTTTCCAAACGGAAAGCTCTGATATGACGATATGGGTGCCGCCTGACTTCGGCATATCACGCCAAGCAACAGTATCAAGGGCTTCGCGAGTAAGAGTATCTAGATGGCATGCGCCACCAAGAGACTCTAACCCTTGACACTGCCGGGCAGCCACGAGGTTACACTCCGCGTTGCGGGCGCAACCCCACGGCAGCCTTTCACCTTTTGCGTGATATTTCTTCATCAGGCGGCGGGAGAAAACAACAATACATGCAAAGGGGAGTATTTCATGGAGAGTTTAAAAGAGTTTTTTAAAGATTTGCACATCATTCTGGAGAAGGCATCTGAAGAAGACGACCCAAGCAAGGTGAACGATACTGCGCAGCTGCTTCTTCTTTTTGAAATGACGATGAGAGAGGAATGCAGTTGGAATCAAGTTAAGCAAAAACATGGAGATTTACTCACTGATCTTCATAATGAGGCAATTCTCATTGAGTATGAAAGAGAGCTGCAGTTTGCATCTGGTCAAAGCTAATCCAGTCTATTAAAAGCTTAGTGCCGTCGTCTGTCAGATTTACTGCTCAAAGTATCCCTAAGACGAATGGAGATGGAATTATGAATCAGTATTTTTCACTTGAGGATTTTATTATTTTCACAAAAGCTTATGTAGAGCTCAATCATTTTGATTTTGTACAAGAAGACATCATGCAGCCGGATCCTGAGATCATGGAGTTTTATTATAATGCTACTTATCGGGACGAGGATAATTACAAAAGCAATGTGCGGATTATGCTCGATTCAGATGGTTCCATCTCATGGGAAGTCATGTATGGATGGGAAGATGCAGAAGAAGAGATCGAGGAGCTGTTTGAATTATTTATCACGTGGAGCTCAGGCACACGAAGCAATATGTTTAAAGGAGGGGATTTTCTATGGTAATTCAAGAGTATTGGTATGACCTCTTAGATGATGAAAATGGAAACAAAGCCTACCTGAACACGAACATCGAACCTGATTTGATAAGTATCCTCGAAGAGGATTTTCAAAACAATGAGGAATTTAATGAAGATCTAGAAGAGTACGAAAATCAGTTTATAGCTTATCTGCGGCAGAAGGGGCACATCATCCATGTTGTAAATCGGCCTTATTACTGGATTAATCTCGGTGACAATTAACAGTCTTCAAATATGTTCCTAACGAACAGCGGCAATCTATGATTAGATGGCCGCTGTTTAAACTATTCTCTAGCTTTCATTGTCTGATTTATGAAGCCCACACAGTCTCCGAATATATTCTAATTTCGTGAGGAGAGGCTTTTTCCTGCGATAAATGCCATGATTCTCTTTCAGAATATCATTTTGTTTTAACCGCTTTTTCAGCCACTCATTTACAAACGAATCTGGATTGTCGAAGCCATATACCTTAAGTTGATCCTTGAGTTGTGCCGGAGTGAAAGTTTGCGCTCCTCTTCCATTAACAAATTCATTCAGTTTAAAAGCTTCTTCTTTGTATCGTTCTTTTCTCATCTCAATCATCCTTTCTTCATGTGTCACTATTAATAATTCATCTCACGAAACAGATCACAAATTGAAAGCAATATGTCATGAAATTATGTGTTACTGCAAAAAATCACGCAACATCCCGATTCAATATAAAGTGGGTGAATTATCCTCAATGGGTTTCCATTATTTGATGAACCCTTGCCAGTTGCTATGCTTATAAAGCTGCTCGGCAAAAATAACATGATTGTGAAGGTGTTTATGAATAACGTGTGGAATAGAGGAAAATTATATGGATTATGAAGGGCTAATCGTGTGGTTCCAAAGTGTAGGATATACTGAGAACATGGGGGTGTAAAAAATATAGAATGCACGATGAGCGAATTACCCTAATTTCAGTGTATTATCATGAAACAGTGCATCACTTTTCAACAGCTACCATTCCGAATAAACAAGATATTTTTTACTGCTACGGGAGTATGTTGATACGGGAGATTGGCAATTCATATCTGTTCTCGAAAAAGGAGAAAGGATCTTCTTTTCTTTTTTCATGGATGGACATTATGCAATGGTTGAAGTTTCAGAAATTCCTTACCTTCAATTGAATGCAACACTTTAATAATCATTATGGTGGGCACGAATTCCCACCACCCACTAAAAGGCCCAGCTAACGGCAAAAACCGCCGTTCCATGGGCTTTTTTGCTGCGCCCAAATGGGCTCCGCAATCGTGGGTCCCCGGTGGCGTGTAAAATTCTATTTCTATTAGGTTAGCCGGCATATGCCGGCTCTTTTTGTGAAATGGTTGCCTTCTTCCTTTGTCTGAAGCCGGCGGCCTAAAGATAGGCCCTGCCGCAGCTGGCCAGCTTACCATGACGCCATTTTTGTCAAATGTTTGCCTGCTCACGCAGTTTCCCATTGGACAAAAAAGTTCCACCGTTCCGGCGCCGCGCATGCGCGCCTGGCGGAACCTTGGTGAAACTATGCTTACATGGTTCGCGTGTGCCATGCGGCAAGCACACCGGCCGCCACCATGATTGAAATCAAGGGGAAACCGCCCATAGGAAGGAGAACGTTTATGGCAATAAAAACAGGAGCTTTCAGGGATACAGAATGTACTTGTGAATGTGGAAATAAACATGAATTTTACGGAGGCATTGGTTACGAGACCGTATCCTGCGAAGGATTCAGCGATGGAAACGTAAACGGTGGGCACTACATTCACATTGTCAAATGCAAACAATGCGGTGCAGTGAGTGAACTTATAGATAAATAAGGTTTTGAAATATTCAATAAAGCCGGCGGGCGTACGTGGGAGGTATTTCGTATGACTATTAATCAAAATCTACTAACGATCGTTAATCTTAATGATGCTAAATTCGAAATGAAGTCCAAACTTGGATACTACAAAGTAAATGGCTATGTATTTCATCACCCGTCTGGATATGTAAGTTTTGATGGAGAGGTTCCATACTGCCCTTGTGGTGGAAAAAAGGCTTTGCAGTGCATTTTAGATGCTGGTGGTTTTGTCAGTTTTGAAGGTATGCATTGGGTTCATGAAATGAAGAGCCCAACATAAGCCTGGGCGAATCTGAGCTTTTTTGAAAACTGAGGAAAGAGACTTTATAAAGTGATACCTAACGGTTTTATACCATCTGCCGAGCTTTGATAAGAAAAGGTCAGTTTAAAAAATACATGATAGGGAGTTGCTGCTATATGTATAGAAAAAATGCATATGACGAAGTACTCCCTTTATTATTTTCATACGTAAAGGCATGGATACTCCGCATACTGCGGAGCCTCGGATTAGATGATGGCCAATTGAGTCGTCCAGCGCCCAAATCCGCATCCGGATGACTCAATCGGCCCAAATATGAAAACCATTCACGAAAGATCAAACCACGAATGCAGCGTCATAAATGACGCTAAAACCTGGCGGGCCGGCAATGCCGTCCGCTAAAAAGCACGGTTTGATTCACTGTTAGTTTCCCCTTACACAGCGACGCTCCTTCTGTTTCATTCGCACATCCAAGTCGTATCCGTTGATCATAGCAAACCACAACGCCATCCTTACGTGCAAGGGTGGCTTCGCCATCCCTACGGGACAAGCCCCTGCACGACATATGGCGTTGTGGTAACTGCGCTATGACGGCTACGACATATGGATGTTGCTCTTTGAAAACAGAATACGCTAGGGCTGCACAGCAGAGGGAAACTGCTCATCAAACCAAAATCAAAATCGCGCTCATTGCCGCGCGGCTAGACCGGCGTACGCCGCTGGATAGGGGGTAGACCCCAAAATGTCAATCAGTTTCTTGGGGATTTTCCTCAATATTTTTCCTAAAGGAGAGGTTTCGATGTTAACAAATGCTATCTATTCATCACTTGTTGGAACGCATTTTTCATCAACGGAATTTAAAGTTACTTGTGCGCTTATCGATCAAAGAATTGCGAATAATCTTCCGAGCTTAGAGTTAAGAAAGAATCTTCTCCATTCTCTTCAACAAGAAAAAAGAGTGGGAAGTACTTGGATGCTAAGCAATTGAAAGCAATTCAGCGCGTGGATAGAGATATTCAATCTTATTATGAGGAAGAGAAAGTCGTTTTAGATTGCTCGTTCCTTGGTATTGAAAGATTCACTTTGGATCTTAATCTAAACCAGGTTCAATGGGGTGATGGCAGAGCTGGTTCTATTTCTTACGGAGTTATTTATTCCGGAGAGGAGCTCATTCGAACAATCAGTATGGTTGGTGAACATTCGCCAACGATAGTTCAGGAAAACATCATTCAATGTAGTGATCAAAGCATTCTAGACATCATATTTTCCATTTCTGATTTTGAAAGACGAGCTATATTAGAGAAAGCAGGACGCAAGCATGCAAGAGGGTCTGTTTGACAATATGCAAGAAAACGAGGAGAGTGATTTTTTACCTTTTGAAAAGTTTTGCAGGCGTATTGATTTGCCGTTCCTTGATACCGTTGCAGATTGGATGTACATGTATCATGAGGATAACAAGTACTACTATAAGCATTCCTGGACTCGTAAATACTTGATTATTTCCTCAAACGGTTTAGAGGCAGAGGTAAGAGGATAATCGTTGTAAGCCATACAGCTTCATTATTTGGAGCTGTATGGTATGATACTGAGAGAAAGGAAATAAAAGACTTACTTTGAAAATCAACGATAGAAAAGGGGAGGGTATTTTTTGGAGTCAGTCTTCTGGCTGGTGTTATTAATTCAAATTATATTCTTAGTGAAATCTTTTGTTGGATTTTGGCTTCATAAGAATCCAATGAAGAAATCGGAATCACAAAAAGCATTTTTAGCTACATTATGCGCAGTTGGCGCAACTGGTGTAGTAGCATTAATATACTTTCTAAATCGTGCCTTTTTCGAAAAAGCATACAACGAGGTTAGAACCCAAATAAACACTTTGGATATCTCAATTGATCCCGAGACGTTATTTATGTATGCATTGATTATTTTCGGTGCCTTTATCTTCGGGTCACTTCTTGCTAGGAGAAGGTAATGAAGAGATATTATGTGGGAAAAATGCTTAAGATTTGTTTAGCGTCATTACTAATTTTCGTTATAGCTCTCGTAATTCTCAAAAGTATTCCAGACAAATCAATTATGGTAGGTCCTGGAGGTATTGTGCGATCCGATGATTACATCCGTATAAAGAATAGGGATACCAATCTATGGCTCACTTATGTAACGAGTCAAGAGCCCAAGGATAAACTACAGTCAATATTGTTTGGTTTGTGGGGTTATGAGAAAACTAGCCGGAATTTTTCAACGTATGTCCTGAGTCAAAATGATGAGAAGGCCATAGCAGCTGTTACTTTAGATGAAATGAAGCACAACGTCATCAAGGTCGCATACAATTATCTAGGCATTCCATCCGATGAATCAGTACCTCTAATTTATGTTCATCACGTATTAGAGAACGGGCTGCCTATCTTTAAAGACAATGATGTTATTGTCTCCATTAATAGTCTATCTGGACTTACGGCTTATGATTTTGCTGAATACATAGATACTTTGCACGAAGGTGAGAATGTTAGTGTTACTATCAAGCGAGATGGGTTAACACAAGAAGTAACATTTAAAATGAGCAATGAGCTAAAGTCAACTAATTATCCGTTAGGTTTGTACATTCGTGATTACTTTGCCTTTACTGATATCGAGGAAAATGCGATATTGGATGTCAAGCCAAGTAAAGATTTTATGGGGAATTCCGCTGGTTTCATGTTAACACTATCGTTGATTGAGCAGCTTGATCCAAAAGTTAATCTTGCACAGGGAAAGCTTGTAGCTGGAACTGGGGCTATAGGTCGGAATGGGGAAGCTCAGAAAATTAAGGATCTGCGGCTAAAGATTAAAACAGCGCGTGAACAAGGAGCAGATATATTTTTGTTCCCAGAAAGTCAGCTTGATGAGATAGATCAGCAAGCAGAATCAAGTGAAATGATTCTACTTCCAGTTAAAAATATTCAAGATGCGATTAGCAAGCTAGATGGAAAATAATACAGGCTTATGCTATGATTAAACCCTGCCGAAAGAACTGATGTTAATCTCTAAGAAGAAAGAGAGCAGCCCTAAGATGGGCTGCTCTCTTTTGTGTTGAAAAGTTAGTGATTTCTAGTTCTAGGAGCTGAAATGCCGCCATGGAAGCTCCGCTATGCGGAGCCTCGGATTAGAAAATGATCATACCGGTTCTTGGATGAATGAGACTTAAGGCAACCGGTATGATCGTCAAACCAATACATTCATGAAAATAGCCCCTTGCAGAAGAGGCTATTTTTTATTGTAATCCAGGATGTCAGGGGCAAGTGCAAGGATGCCTTCCTCCTGCGTCGGAAGCCAGCGGCCTAAAGACGTGGCCCTGCCGCAGCTGGCCAGCGTACCATGACGCCCCTTTTGTCAAATGTTTGCCTGCTGAAGCAGTTTGCCATTTGACAAAAGAGTTCCACCGTTCCGGCGCCGCGCATGCGCGCCTGGCGGAACCTTGGTGGAACTATGCTTACATGGTTCGCGTGTGCCATGCGGCAAGCACACCGGCCGCTGATAGGATAACTACTCGAGGAGGAATCATCGATGGAAACTTTATACGTAATTGCACTCTGGCATGAGGGTGATCAATACGCGTTTGCAGTGGTGGGAGAAACACAAGAAGAAGCCAAAGCAGCTGCCATTGATAGAATGATCAACGAACATGAGTTAGAAGAGAACGTAAGTATTGAATATGATCCAGAAATGTCCTTTGAAATTACGGAGGCTGGAGATATTGCAGGAAACTGTTATGACATTCGTTTATCTAAGCAAAATCTATAGGCACTTACTGATTAAACTTAGGAGGCCATCTTAAGATGGCCTCCAGTAACAAAATAAGTTACTGATTTTACATTGCTAGGGGGTCCTTTTTATGCGTCCCATTTGTCTAATTCGGAATATTCGTACAGGTTATCACAAAGGAAACACACGGCTATTCCTCGAGCCGACCGTACTTGAAGCTGCTGGATTTCAAGTAGGAGAAGGTGTGCGACACATTATACAGGAAAGAACATTCATTATTACACGTGCTGAAGACACAAAGAAGATAATCAGTAAACGAAAACGTCCAAGTTGGGCGCATGAGAGACCTTTATACGATGCGTGCAGCAAGGAAATCACTCTTGTTTTTCGAGAACGAGAATATGTAGATTTGTTAGTCAGCGACGGTATGATTGTCATCCGTCCAATGCGCTCTTTTGACTTGTTTGTTATTGAAAAACCGATGCTGCAAGGAAACGATCTAAAGAAGCTACGGTTATATTCGGCTCCTTGCGGGGGCGGAATGGCCACAGCAGCTTTATGTGATACAGGATTCTATGAAGCCGTTGGTGCTTTAGATGTATGGTCAGTTGCGGTAGATGCATACCTAAGAAATTTCGGTTCGGGATATGTTTATCTAGGGGATTTAAAAACAAAACACCCTGATTATATACCATCTGCAGATGTTTGTTGGTTAAGTCCAAATTGTACTCGTTTTTCTTCTCTCGGTGGACAAGATGGGGGAATTACGGAGGGACACGGTCCACATTATGCAAGGATTGTGCTGGCTACAGGAGCGGAAGTAGTTATGATCGAGCAAGTTCCGCAGTACTTCCAATCACGATCATATCAGCATCTTAAAATGCTGTTAAGTCCGTTCTTCCCGTTTTCATATGAAACAATAATCAATGCGCATGATCTAGGCAGCGTTGCATCTCGTAAAAGGGGATACGCCGTTTTCTTTCGAGAGGAACATCCATTTCAATGGCCAGAGTTGCCTAAAACACTTGAACACCGTCGGAAGACAGTAGGGCAAGTGATCGGGAGAGAGTGGGAGTCCGGCAATTGGAAGCCAATTACCGGTACTGTGATGGAGGGGCTATTGAATAAGTCCGGAAACAATAATTTCAAGGCGGAAAAGAATCATACGCTTGTAAGCCTTGAAGGTAAGCTCGTATCAGCTTTCACACTTAATTATCAAAAAACACAAGTAACTTCAAGTTACTTAAAGCATCCTGAGTCCGATCGTTGGCGGTTGTTCCGTTCTGATGAGATGATGCGGCTTATGTCCCTACCGGATTCTTATGAGTTTCCAGAGTTCATGGGAGAAGGAGATCGAATTAAACTTATTGGCCAAAGTGTGGACGGGGGTGTGGTGAAAGCGATTGGAATTGAAGTTGCTGCAGCGATTATGAACAAACGTTTACGAGATATTGTTGGCTTGAAGCAAAATCAAACAAGCATTCGAGAAGTGGATGGCCAATATACCTTTCAGTTTTGAAAATAAGGTAGTCCGACTTTAAGAAGAGCTCCATAGAGTCGGAAGTAGTTTAATTATTTCATGGGGGAGGGGCGGCTTATGGACGTAGCTGAACAAATGGTTCTTTCATTTACTGACATCGATAAACACTACGATCAACTGCTTCCTTTAAATGAATATGATGTTGTCATTCTTAATCTATCAGGTGGAGCTGACTCCATGGGATGTTTGTTCCACCTGAAGAATGCAGGGTTGGATTTTTCTAAACTTGAGATTTGGCATCAATGTGTAGATGGTAAAGCCGATACGTATAAAGAATTTTGGGATTGGCCATGTACCGAGGGGTACATCGAAAGTGTTGCAAGGTATTTCAATGTTCCTTTGTACTATCAATGGCGAGATAAAGGGATATACGGGGAACTTATGAGGGAGAACCGTTTAACGGGAGATGTTTTCTATTCAGAAAATTCGAAAATAATACGTCTTCCAACTAAAAAGGGTTCTCAGAGTACCCGGCGTAAATTTCCAGCTCAAAGTTCGGATCTCCGATATCGGTGGTGTAGTGCAGCTGCAAAAGCAGATCCAGCTCGAAGGGTATTAAACAATAATCCTCGTTTAAAAGGAACACGACAGAAGCCCAAGAAAATCCTTTTTATTACTGGTGAGCGCCGCACTGAAGGAGGGAACCGTTCAGAATATTTAAAGTTTGAAGTCCATAAGTCCACTACACGTGAAAGAATTGTCCATCACTGGCGTCCTGTTATAGATGAATCAAAAGCAGATATGTTCGAGTTACATAAAGAGTTCTCTATTATGCCTCATCCAGCTTATTATCTGGGTTTCGGACGAGTTTCTTGCATGGGCTGCGTTTTTTCAACCTCTCATCATTGGAGTACTATACAACTTCTTTCCCCGGAGCGATTCAATCAATTTGTTGAAACCGAATTAGAAATAAATCACACGATAGATTGCAAGATGTCTCTCATAGAGAAAGCTAAAAAAGGGGATTTAGCCAAAGTATTACCTTTAGGTGATCCAATGCTAGAAAAATGGATTCAATTGGCCATGAAGAAGGATTTCACTGTTAACGATCTGATTATGGAAGAATGGACCCCACCAATCGGAGCACATCGTGGGTGTGATGGTGGCCCATCTTAAAACGGAGGAATAGAGATGAATTTGGTAACTATGAGACTGAAGCAATTCTTTGCTAAAAAAAATATTGTCCATAGACAATATATCATTGAGTACAAAGGAGCCGACTGTGTTATTGAATCTGACTACGTAATTCGTAAAATTCTTGAGGCAAACGCCGAGGATCAGGACGCAATATGGAATGAGCTCAGTGCCTATGAAGGTGACATTCATGAATATTTGAGTCGCATAGCAACGGGATATGTGTTTGCTGAAAGAATAGTAGAGCTCAATTCCATTGAAGATGTACTGAAAGGAGGTGCAGATACACAATTTTTCTTTACTAGACTGAGTGTAGAACAAAAATTGAAATTTCGTTATTTAGAAATGCTCTGGACAGTGAAAAGTTCTAACGCTTAAGAAGCCAGAAAATCGGCAGCAGAATCAGGTGTTTCTTGCTTGGAACGAATTATTTGGGTTATGGATAAGTGTGGATTTTGGGCAAACAGGCGAAAAATCGACTTGCGCAAATAAGCCGCTACCGTCGCTTCCGAGACGATGGACTTGGACGGTGTACGCAAATAGCGGAAGAACAGCGCAGGCGTTTTACCGGAAAAGCGTAAAGCGATCAACTGCACGATGCCCGTGGCGATGACGCTGCACATCACGAAGCCTTCGACGGCCTGAAGGGTCAACCGAATCCGATGCCGATCCGACTCGCTCTTCACTTGCTCCAGCGGATCGCTTTCGCCTTTGCGGCGGTAACGATTCAGCTTGGGCATCGATGCGCTCCAGAAGCGATAGCCGAATGCGCCGATCACTTGCTTCATTTCCCGAAACGTACATTCGATCTTGAACCGGTAGCCGTACAATTCGACGATCTCCGCGGCCGTAAGCGACAGATCGGTACTGACGAGAATGGCAAGGCGGTCACCGTGTCGAACGAGAACAAAGCGCAGTTTCTGGTAGAGGCCTTGCCCCCATAACAAATCCAGGCACAGGAAGGAAACGATCTCTTCCTTGCCGTAGAGAGTCACGGTGGCGGTTTGAAAATCGGCTGCGCGCGTTTGGAACAACTCAGCCAGCTTCAGCATCTTGCCTTTCTTCGGCGGACGACCGGGCCCCGACTTCTTCGGTGCAGGCTTTTCGTAGGCAACTGCATTCATTTTGGCTTTCGTAACGATGTGCATGGATCCATTGCCTTCGGCCAGCCGCTGCAGCGCGGGGATGGACAGGAAATACCGGTCCAGCAGGAGCAACGCTCCGCCGAAGGTACGCGCGGCGACGAAGGCCTGCTCGATCAGCTGCACAACATGGGAGCCATGGCGCTGCTCAGCATCGCCCGTCCAGTTGAAGATGGCTTTCACACCGTCCTGCAAGTTTATGAACAAGGGCAGGCAGAACCACTTGTGCCGTGTGCCCGCCAGAATGCCGATGGCGCCAAACAGATGACCGAAGATGTATTCGCCCTTGGAGACATTTTCGGATTCCTGATGCAGCTTCTTCACGCCCGGCATATGCCGTCCTTCCTTGGCCTGCTTCACGCCGTCGCCGACGAACACAACCCTTCCGCGCACGCGCATAAGCGGGGCCGAGCGGTTAACGACTCCCTGCCAAGCAAGCCGCATTGAATCCAATGACCATGCGGAGGAACGAAAGAAATGAAGCATCGATTCATAATGACGCGGATCGAGCGTCAGATCCCGGACGATGGAAGTGACACCGAGATGATCGGAACGGACCATCAAACCGACAACGATGACTACGAACCACTCGAAGGCGGCGGCGCGCGAGAAACAAGCACGAAAGGCAGACAAAATCTCATTTATAAATTTCAACATGGTATGGTCGGTCGCGACGAAATCGGGTAAACTAACAGAGTAACCCTTTCTGCGATCTGATCTCCTTTCTGACTTAGGAACCGTAAGGATACCACAGATTCGTCCGATTGGGTTATTTTTCTATGCGATCATTTTCAACGAGAACTTTTAACTGTCCAGAAATGCTATTGAGCGAAGAATTGATTCAGAAAATAGCAGCATCCAATACACCGGATTTTGTAGATGAAGCTTTCCGCTCTATCGCAGAAGATTTATACAACCAGTAAAAGCATAAGTGAGTCTAATCATGAAAGGTTGGGTGGGTTAAATGAAACGACAAACAACCAGACATGACATCTTAGACGAGGAACAAGTGCTTAAAAGAGAATTGGAAGAGCAGCGACGTAAAATGGAGGATACTGCTAATGGAATCCCTCTTTGCCATCCTTCAGTAGTTAAAGAATCCGAGGCATTGGATCAAAAGATACTTTCACTTATGCATTTGAAGAAAAAGAAAGGCCAACCATCTCGCGAATAGTTGGCCAGGGGAGTAAAACTTTTAGCGCGGAGTCTTACTCCCCTTCATGATATCAAAGTTCATTAAATGCTTCAATTATGAGCATATCCATGGAGGGAAACATATGCAATTGGTACGTGAAGACTGGAAACTTTTCCGAAACATTGAAACATTGTGTCAGAAAGCAGGAGTACATCGACAATTCATTCCACAGCTTGTTGTGAAAGAATTAGTCGATAATGCATTGGATGCAACTGGAGACTGTAAGCTTGAATTAGTTGACCATAGAAGCTTCAGAGTAACGGATTACGGGGATGGTATTGATCCGGAATGGCTGCAGGAATATTTCTCAATCAATCGGCCGATGATTTCTTCGAAATTACTTCGTCTGCCAAGCCGTGGAGCGCTTGGGAATGGGCTTCGTGTCGTTACAGGCGCAGTCATTGCAACAGGGGGGGAACTTACTGTTACGACAAGGGGAAAAGTTTACAAGATAATTCCCTTAGACGATGGCACAAGCGTCAAGGAGTTAATTGGAGTTAGTGAACACATGGGTACTTCCGTCCTCGTTCAACTCGGTATGTCAATTAGTGAATCAACTTTACGGTGGGGTAATCTAGCAATAACATTTAGTAAACAGGGGACGATGTATAAAGGTAAATCATCACCTTATTGGTATACTTCAGAAGCGTTTTTCGAATTAATCAATGCAGCAAATATGACACTAGAAGAAGAAATCAACCGAGATCATCCAATGCTTACAGAACTATTACGGTGTCCACTGGATAAGAACTAATGATTTCTCTTTTAAGGACGCTGAGTCCTTACTTGAATGCATGCGAGAATATATCAAAGTACCAGCTTCAAAGGCACTAGGAGAAGTTGGCGATTGCTTTGCGGATGCTGAGCATTGCAAAAAAACAGGAACTTTTATGATCAACTCAGAACGAGGCCATTGTGAAGCTCAGATTCCGATCGTTGTAGAAGCTTGGGCAAGTATCAAGAAGGGGGACAATAAACGATCCTCATTAACGATCTGTGTAAATAAATCACCTGTAACAGCTGATGTAAATGTATATACGAAGCAAGCCTCCACTACGATGTGGGGAGGAGGTTTACACATTGAAGTGAAAAGTAGACCAGCTGATTTTTATGTGAACATCATCACCCCCTATATGCCGATTACAAGTGACGGGAAGGCCCCGGACTTTAGGCCAATGTCAGAAGAGATTGAATTAGCAATTAAACGCGCTGTATCTAAGGCACGGAAAGCTAACCAGGATGAGATGACAGGAGGGCGCAACGAAAGACAAATTGTACTGGACAATTTACCTGCAGCTATTGCTAAAACGAGTGGGAACGGAGCTTTCATTTTTAGTCAGCGGCAACTGTACTACGCGATTCGTCCTTACATAATGGACGCATTTGATGGTAAACAACCGAACTATACATACTTCTGCCAAATCATAACGGATTACGAAGCAATGTATGGAGATATACCAGGGATGTATCGAGATCCGCGCGGAACACTTTATCATCCTCATACTGGAGAAGAAATACCTTTAGGTACCATCGCTGTACAAGATTATAATCGACCGCGCTGGACATTTAATAAAATTATTTTTATTGAGAAGGAGGGGTACTTTGCAAGTTTGAGAGATGTAGGTTTTCCGGAGAAGTATGATTGCGCACTTTTATCAAGTAAAGGGTATGCTTCTCGAGCTGTAAAAGATTTATTCGATCTTTTAGGAGAAACGGATGAAGAGATTCAATTTTTCTGTGTGCATGATGCAGACGCTGCTGGTACTAAGATTTTCGAGACATTGCAGGAGGCTACAAATGCCCGTCCTGGTCGTAAAGTAAAAGTTATTAATCTTGGACTCGATCCAGAAGAAGCCTGCGAAATGGGCCTACAGATCGAGACGTTTGAAAGTGAACGTCGTCGTCCTGTAGCTAATTATGTTTCTTACTATTGGAGTGATTGGCTGCAATCTAATCGTGTTGAATTAAACGCAATGAGTACGCCACATTTCATTGAGTGGCTGGAGAGTAAGATGGAAGAACACGGCGTAGGAAAGGTTATTCCTACTGATGATGTTCTAACCAAAGCGTTAGAAGAGAGTACAGAGCAGCTGATACGCTCCCAGGTCATGAATGAGATACTTCAACAAAACCATTATGAAGAACTTGTGCAGCAAGAATTAAGTCATTCCAAGGAGATAATTGAGCATGCCAAAAAGGATCTTCGAAGAAAAGTAAGTACAAAACTTGAACTTAAACCATTGAATCGTTGGGATGCACCAATTAATGAGATGGCCATAGATTTAATTAGCAAATAATACTTTATATATGACAAAAAGTCCAAGCTGTTAGAAAATAGCTTGGACTTTCTACTTCCATGCTCAAATTGTCATTTCCGTTTATCCACAAGGTAGGAAGATGAACGTTCAATTCTGTTGTGGATAAATCGAATTTTGGCATATTCCGACTTCTTTTTTTTGTTCAGTGTGATATCATGAATCACATAGGACTTACTTAATCGACATAAACTTAATAAAAAAGCCATTAAGTTCAGGCGGAATTAAGAAGCTACCAACTTCTTAATCTGCTCATCCGAAGGATTGTTCGGGAACAGGCCATAAACTCAATGACTCTTTTAACGTTTTTAGCGTAACGCTATATGCGTTCATTGTACCATTACGGTCCCTTCTAATCAAGAGACTAAGGGTTCATGTTTAAGAGAAAATTGAGAGATTCTCAGATCTATTTTTGAATCTACAATGCCCTGTATTCCGCGCTATTTCGGATGCAGGGCTTTTATTGTTCCTAAGGTAATTCACTCTCTTTGAGAGGTTTTACATAAATAAAAAACCTAGCTTACCAGGCTAGGTTCGTATGAGAGAGAAGACTTAATTTTGACCTTCCATAGTAGACTACCAATCTACTTGGAGAACGAGACTTTCTAAGTTACCAGCTTAGAAGTCAATTGAGTAACAATCGGCTACCAACCGAGAGCTACTAACAACTAGAAAACAAAACTTAAAACAAAAACAAAACTAAATATTACAAATTTCCAGAAGCTCCGAAGGCACCTTTTTTGAAAAAAGCGTACTATCGAGGGCCTAGCTTTTTATTGTCAAAATTAAGTTATGAAGTGATTATAGCAGTCCTAGAGAATCAATTCAATAGGTTAATCGACTTTGATGTACATAATTCGACACAGTACGACATATTTTACCGCTATATCTATAAAGTTCCTACTTTTCGTCTGATTCTTCGGATTCATAGTGACGATTCATGTCGTTCTATTTATTCATATAATTTGTGACCTAAGTAGCAAGTTAGAATTGCGAAAAATAATACAAATCTCATAGAACGCGCTCGATCTCATTTTTTGAAAAATAGATGTCGAGGGCTTAGTTTCCTATTGCCTTTTTCGAGAATAGGACAAGCTCGATGAGCCAGCGCAGCTCCGTGGTTTGCAATAAATGTGGCAGGATAACACGCTAAAAACTGTCCATCATACAGGCGGGAGCCTTACCCCAAATGTATGGTTATTACCGGGTTGCTACGTTTCGGTCGTAGCCACTAGCTCTCTAACCAAGAGTCAAGTGAAGCCGGCTTAGCCCCCGTTTACCCTCTGTCGTGATGATAGCTTGCACGGATGGGGGCGTGTTGGATGTGTTAGAACACGTAATCCCCAATCCAACGTAAGGCAAAACGAAGTGAATACCGTAATTGATGTGACTCCATCAAGTGTATTCGACCGTTCCGAAAAGTACGTAGTAAAACATCGATAGAACCTTGCTGGAAACCGTTCAAGGGAGATGAGACTACGGTTTGAGAAGCAATTGTAAGTCGTGGTGACAGATTAGTCATAGGAACCGTAACTAATCTGGAGTAGAAAACTCCATAGCAATTGGTGCAGGTAATGCACGTGGGTAGAAACAATTCCGGCAGCCAGTCGCCGTATTTAGTGCTGGCCCCGAAATACCCGCCTTATCCCGCTGAGATGGCCATCGCTGCCGTCTAAGTTGTTTTTTAATAGCAACCGGGATAAGGTGAATTGTGTCCACTTAACCCTTTACATTCACGAAAATAACGTGGAAGGTTGTACGTACTCCAATTCACCGCTAATGTAGGGGTGGGCGTGGGGAGTATGTTATATTCTATAAAAACGCTTTAGCGTTTTATCCTTTATAACGTGGCTTGTGGACAGTTTGCTATTATACATAAAGTTATGCACAAATAGCCTTATGATAGACTATCCTTAGTAAAAATTATTTCCCAAGCTTAAATGTATATACATAGAATTGTGATGAATAATTTGGTGGGAGTAGCCCAAGCGAAGGCGCGGGAGATAATGGATTTTAGATAAAGTGGCATGATAGTGATAAGAAATGAATAGTTTGATTGTCATAATGGAGAATCTTTTGGATATACTATTAAAAGGTTGTATACGATTTAACCGCTTTCCCTACATTATTTGTAGGGACTTTTTTGATCTAGCGTTTTATAGGAAGTGATTGATAATATTAGATTGAGTCTTCGGTAAAGTGCTTTAGGAGCATAATTCGCTGTTAGACTTTGTGCAAGATACTATTTTCCGATCAGGCCGAACTGGGTGAATGCGAAATAACAACCAGGAGAGTGTGCCACAGCTGCAGCAGCTCAAAATCGTCACTTGCCATCACTGGGGAGATACTCCGTGCAGTAGTCCGCAGCTGGTCGCAGTAGAATAGACCGTGCCGATTAGTGCTTCTGGAATATCGTTAATCAGTCCTAAATCTTTATTTTCTTTCAACATCTTGAGTTGAACGGTGTTTACAGGGATCCGTTTTCAAGCTGTGGAGTCATCATGATATTGAATATTGAGCTGCAGCTACTTGAACCAGTGATGTTGCTCCATTATAGTTTGTGATCGGTCATACGAGGTTGTCCTTTACGGTTAAAAATTTGGCTATGCAACAACTTTAAGTTTAAAGGACAACAAGAAATTACTTTAACGTTTTTACCAGACTATTTCATCAAAGTCGTGTTTTGTACTAATGTCTACGTCGCTAACTCCGATAACCTCTCTGTTAATTGACACAAAGTTCCCCTCTTTATTAAGCTGATAATTAACCTAAAAAACATTAAATATAGGAGTGATTTAATATGAGAATCGACCCTATTTGGAAGCTGCAGCTTGAACAACTGGCAGATAACGTTATGAACCTGATACCAGTACAGGTTCATAACCTGGATCGTTATGCTTTTCCGAAGACAGGCGGTGTATATGCCTTCTCAACCATTAGTCAAGATGAATGTACTTATGTAGGAAAGACGATTGACTTCAGAAAACGTGTTTTTGATACTCACCTAAATGGAATAAAAGGGAAATCGGAAATTCCCCTGTCA
This sequence comes from Paenibacillus alvei DSM 29, assembly GCF_000293805.1. Classification (GTDB taxonomy): domain Bacteria; phylum Bacillota; class Bacilli; order Paenibacillales; family Paenibacillaceae; genus Paenibacillus_B; species Paenibacillus_B alvei. The sequence goes on from NZ_AMBZ01000023.1 coordinate 52,797, forward strand.
CTACCTTAGATGAACTCGACGACTATATTTCTGATAACTATCAAATCCGTTTCATGGTGATCGAGGATGTTACTGTTCGCAAAAAATAAAGTATTAGACTGTGACTGTTGATTTGACGCGGGATTGTTGTTTCAAAATCGTTAGCTAATGGAAAAAAGTTTTAGACTGGCCTACGATTAGGATGCATCGAAAGATGAGAATTAGAAAATAAAGTATTAGACTGCTTGAGCCAGCCGCCGTCGCTGATGCGCCGTTTCTAAGGTCGGCTCTTATCTATTTGATGCGCCTTAATGGTGGCTGCGTTTTCCTTTGCCGATGTTCAGTCAATACTTTTTGCCAAACGTCGTAATGTCTTTGCAGGCGATACAATAAAACTACGATGCTGTCCTCGAAGAAATCCTTATATTCATAAGGCAGATCGTCAAGCAGCTGTATTAACTCATCTACGTTATCAATTCTTTCACGGATAGCGCCTCTTGTCTTACGTAGACGATTTTGAATTTCTGATAGGTACTCTAAATTTTCCATGAAATCGCTCCTCTCATTTATCATTGTGGACACAATCATAATGAAAAATAACCGGAGCGCATCAGTCTACAACTTTATTTTCTAGTCTAAGACTTTATTTTTCAGTCTAAGACTTTATTTTCTTTTGACAGTTACAGTACGCGGGTGTCTTGAAGTTTATCTCAATTCTTTGTTAAGACCGGTTTACTCTGTTCCCCTGTTTTAGAAGTAACTAAATCGTCTTCAAGCGAATTTCTTGAATAGTTTCACAACCATTTTCGTTTTGTAGTATTATTGGTTACTTTTTTAATGATTTTTTCAGCTTTTGTATTACCAGGAACACGTTCCCCTATTTTGTATTTTGTAATATTGGCTTTCTTATTTAGGAACTTCTTAAAAAAACTCATAGGTATACCCCCGTAAAAGAATCGTTTGGTTATAGAGTCTCCAAATGATTAGGAGTATATACAAAAAATAAAGCCCGGAGGATTCTCCGGGCTTCTATTAGATGCTTCTCTTTGTCTTATTCAAATTACTGTACAATGCGTTTTGTACGATCCGTTCTGCTTTTTGATTTTGTGGGACACGGGTACCCACTGGGTACTTAGTGATGTTGGAAGTTGGATGTTTTTCATTTCTTCGGAAAAGTTCTTTTATTAATAAAGTCATACCGTGTCACCTCCAGTCGTATGTAGCGCTGATTTCCTCTGAAATAATTATATCATATTTGCTCATTAATTCCACGTAGTAGTTATGCAGTTTAATAGAAGAGCATATAACTTGCGAGTAAACTTCTAACACTTTTGACACTGCTTTTTTTTGCTCTTCTTCAAGATGATAACCACTTCCAAAATGAAGTACGATTACGCCTATAGGAACATAAGAATTCATCCCTGATTCACTTATAGGGAACCCCATAACTCCTTCATATGGGCGATCACGAGGCTCGAAACCATATTCTTTATCTGCATCCGGAGTATTTACATTTTGAATCCAAACAACTCTTCCTTCTTTTGCAACTTTGCCGGCAAAGTTGTCGCCAAGCTGCACTTTCTTATTTTTTACTACACTGTTAGGCATGTTATATTGACCAAAAATCCGTAACTCCTGTTCTTTGTTGAGCAACATAATCGAGCCCTGTCTTATATAAGGTTGTATGGATTTCATAGTTGTTATTTCAACTAATATGCGATCCATAATCACTTCGAAATTATTTCTACTGTTCATGGGATCAATAACGATATCAGCTAAGTTCTCTACTACCCGTCTCATGGATTCGAAACTTTCGTTTGGAAATGCACTTAATTGTCGCAGCTGCTCGATTGCATCTAACAATTGACTAATATAGCGATCTTTTTCACGTAATTGTTCCTTGATGTACTCGTTTGCTTGATAACGTACAAATTGTTCTAAATCGGCACTGTACTTTTTTGAAAGCTCGGCAGAAAAAAAGTGGTTTTTCATCGGCCCTTTTGTGTTCATAAACCAAATTGGAAAGACAGTAGGACTAACTATGTTTTTCCTTGCCTTTTCCGATAAGAATAAGAGCAGAAACCAACCTCCAAAGATTATTGCGATAGTCTCAAAATTATAGGGAAATGAAAAATTCCAGTTAGGCCAGAACTTTTGAATAACTTGCTCGATGAAGAATACAAACAAGAGCGCAGCTGCGGGGAGATTGAATATCTGAAAAATCGCAAGGATAAAATTTACGAACCATTTAACCCAAAGTGATAAATAACTTTCTTGAAGCCTATGCAGGAATGTAAGGTACCTGGAATCGCCAATCAAGTCCTGCAACTCTTCTTCATGATCATTGTTCATATTAAATGTTGATTCCCCCCTTTAACTGTATTGACCATTAGAATCTATATCATCATGTTGAGACATTTCATACACCAAATTCAATGCACGTGGAGCAGATTTAAGTAACTCCAAATACTCATTATATTCGCTATCAGTTATTAGTCCGAAGTTATAATGTAGGGCAACATTTCCTGGAATAAGTTGTTGTACGAGGTTTGGATCTTTTATTGATGCTTTTAGGCTATCTACTTGTTCCTTTGAAAGGATGGCGTAGGACATCTTAGTTGTACTAGAAGTGATTTTATTCATGAACTCATCTATTGTCCATTCACAAAGTTTCATAGGTTCATCAAAAGATAGTTCCCACATTCTACCGTCATTATAATAGATGGCCATTTTGGAGTCTTTATAGTATTATTACCGTTACGCCGGCTACAATGCCGACGGCCTTTTCTACCGCATCCAGAACAGTCAACAAACTTGAAAAAAATGTCACGAAGATCACCTCCTTGCGAAAGGCTTCGCCGTGACTCCACCATACTCAATTGTCTATAATTAAGTGTACCATATACTCGAAAAAAATCATTATAGTTTTATATAGTCATATGTGATCCACAATTGCATTGGCTGCTTAGTATGTAGGCACTCAGTTGTACTAGGGGTACCGCCAACAAAACGCGGAAAACGTACGCTAAGGGGAAAAATCCAGTAACATCGCTGATTTTCCGTACGCTAAGGAATGCAGCACAAAGTCAATTGTGTTGTATTAGTCCGGGTATTCATGCGGAACCGTTCCCTCTAACGCAACACAATTTAGACGTTCTCGGCTGGATCACGATGCAACACAATTGTTAGCGTACGATTTTCGCGTTTTGCTGTCTCTACCCCTACTACGTCCAGTTAATAATTTTGAGATATATAAAAACCCGATCGGAAAACCCGACCGGGAGTACTAACTTATGAATTTTACAAAGGCCGGATCACGAAGCATTCCTGCCTTTGTAAAATTTCTTATTTTAACCTTGGCCCTGATTAGAGGCTGTAGAAAAACTATGCTCTTCTCTTCTCTGAGTATCAGTTGATTTTTTAGTCTATGGAATTCTTTTTTATGTTCAGAATTAACTCCTAATTCTATCATGCCAGCAGCCCGAAGATTTCCTTCGCCGTCCTCTATGGCCGCAAGCCAGCCAAATTCCCCTTTTCGAAATCCCATAATTTTAACGTCTACGTACGTCCAGTTTATAACCTTCTTCCAAGCTTCGGATCGCCGGCTAACATATACACTGTCTTTCTTCTTGCACACGATACCCTCCAACTGCTTTGAACAAATATCTGCAAATAGTGCCTCCCCTGCCCCTTCTATATAAGGAGTCGGCACAATATGTTTGTTACCTTGAAAATCTATGGACTGGAGTATTTTTTTACGTTCCATAAGCGGTAAACCTCGAAGATCCTGTCCCTTATAACGTAGAATATCAAATACAACAAAAGAGACTGGAATTTGTTTGGATAACTTTTTAATTGTTAGGTCTCGGCTTGCTTGAAACCGGGACATCACTGATTCAAAATCTACTGTTCCCGTATATGGATCGATTACCACTACTTCACCATCTAGGATAATGTCATCTGAAAATGGTACTGCAGCGATCTCAGGATATGTTTTAGTACACTCGTTATTGTGCCGAGTATAAAGCCGTGTAGTCCCGTTAATATGTGAATATATCAGTCGATGGCCGTCATATTTCGGTTCGAAGATATAATTGGGATCGTTAAACGCCGTATTTGATGTTTCTAATAACATAGGGGATATAAACATTTTTGCATCACCCTCCCCTATAAATTATAACTCTGTGTTGCAGCTAGATAGAAATGTAAATATTACTATGGTCTCCATTCCACTTTCCGGATCTTAGGGATTAGTAGTCACTGTGGGCCGCCGGACCTCCCCTAACCTTAAATAATCATAGTTAATGCTGAATATTCCTTCTGCAGGAAAAAGAAGAGCTCAGTAGATACTAAAAATTAGGTAGCAGCTGTTGGCCACTATTTGATTACACACAAAAAACCAGGAGCTCCTGCCCCTGGTTTAGATTATTCACCTTATAACTTGTTACGTATGTAATTCCCATTATTAGCGCCAGGTAGAGTTATGACTGTGGGGGTTGTACATACATTCTTTCAGGTAGTTCATCCCAAAATTCCATTAGGGCTTCACTGTAGACAGTAAGCTCGTCATCTGAGACATCAAGAACCTGCTCATTCAATGTAGTAAAATGATAGTCAATAGCAGATGTTTCTTCATTGACTTTTCTGAACAGGTCAGGTCGAGCTTGTTCTAATATCTTCCTTGCTCTACCATCTCCGTGTTTCACTAGATTTTGAAACTCTCGTAGTTCATTGATCTTTTCCCATGATGGTAAGTCATCCAGCTTAACACCACACATTAAGAACTCAGCTTTGATCGTACCTATATTTGTGCAGAAGTCTTTGAAATTGATATTTTCGTGATTACGTTCAATTAATTCTTCGTATAAAAACTTACGTACTTGCTGTTCCCAGAATTGATACAACGTTGCAATGCTCATGAGCCGCACATTATATTTCATGAGCTCCATGCTTATGCCGTATGAAATGCCATAATAATGAGCATCGCTCGCAATGTCTGCTTCATTCCCGATGTTAGGGTTGTATTGCCCACTTCCTACTGTCTCCAAATACAAATCAGCTGCATTCGCAGCATCTTCATCTATATTTGCAAAGACAGGAGCTACCTTATCAAAGTACGCCTTGCAATACATTGATATATCCCACTTTAATACATCTCTTTTACTACTAGACAGCCACATAAATCGTTGCATCATGTCTGATCCCCTCCAGATTTATTTGTAACCATTATTCAATATAGCTCTTTTATTTGACAATCGTAAATGTAGTTTTGAAAATAAAAATACAACAATTCCCGGAATTACTATAGCTATGCTGCTCCAGATAAATGAAGATATTGAACCCTCTAAGAAGCCTGGAAGATTCATAATGAATGTATCTAACATAAGATGGGCAAACATCGCAGTCCACCAATTATGCTTGATCATAATGTATAGAAAGACAAGTCCTAAACAGAATGCTTCAATAGGTCGAACATAAAACGGGTAAATCGGATATGTAGCGTGTCCAGCAGCCCATATCATAGTTGGGATAATTCCAGCAACAAAAGGGTTCTTGAACCACTTCATAAATAATGCTGTCCCTAGATAACGGTATATCCCCTCCTCTGAAATGGCAGCCACCCATGCCATGAAAGGTAGCAGCAAAGAAAGCCTTAAATTAATTGGAGACTGTGCGGCGTTTGTTGAAGACCAGGTGAAGCCGCCAACACTAAATGTCCAGTATATAATAGCTTGCAACCCAAGAAGGATCCCAGCATAAGTTAGCCCGCAAATAAATGACCGGACAAGTTCTTTCCCAAACGGCGGATCACTCCACTTCAAACACATTGTATGAGATCCATTACTGTCCCATAAATACTTACCTGTATGAAGTGAAAGATAAAGCAACAAGGATTGAAGAATGGTAACCCCGTATTGAAACATCATTGTGGAATTCATATCAATCAGTTCAATAGGCAGCTGATATCGTAACGCTGACGAGCTGGGCAGCATAGACCAGATATGGACAAGCGAGAGCGTACAAGATATACAAGCTAATAATAAAAACGTGATGCTTCCAAACCGAATTGACTTTCGAAACCGGATATAAGTTAAGAGTGTATAAGCACTTAATAGTATAGACATCAATACATGAACGAAATTATAGGTTAAGGAGGCTGCTGCGGACTGGTGCTGTTCTTCTCTAAGGTATGAATCCGGAAGGATCCATAACGGTTCAGCTGCAATTACCTCACCATTCTTATAACTATAACGGAGGGCTAATGTAGCGTCCCCTACTTTTCCGTCACTAATGTTATATATCATATCGTTATCCTCGATCGAACTATCCTGAAGCTTCGTTGTGTAGTCGCCCCACCCCATTGCCTCCGTTACCCCTAATATAGCGGTTAGTGGTACCTTATTTGAAATGTGGTTATTATTAGCATTCCTACCCTCCCCTAAGTTAGAAGTAGCGCTAGGAGACAACTCATCGTTCCTAAAACCAATGATCTTACCGGTTTTCATATGAACAAAAACCTTTACAATTGAAGGCTTATCATCGTACTTGGCATCGATTAAGACCTCGTATGCATCATACGGTGCCAATGTCCCCCATTTCTCGTATTGATCAAATAATTGATGTTTATCGAGATAGCCAGTTAATGACGAGTTTGATTGATATATAACGGTAGGCCTAACAGCATCATTTAGTTGTAACTTGCCTTTGAATACGTCGGAGTTATGGATAAATTCAATTGCTTTATCAATCGCCTCTTCTTTCGTGAATGATGGAGACGTTTCTACCTGTTGTGAAGGAATCAAAATTTGAAATGTGATGAACACGAAGGCACAGATCAATGCCGTGTATACGATTCGTTTAGAGACCATATGTATGTAACCCTTTCTCATCTTTTGTGTGTTACTGTGTGTTTCGTATGTGTTCTAATGTGTTCATTGAACGCATATATATCTCCCATAATATAAGGATTTTCTATTGGGTTGTGCTGTTTGTTGTGTGTTATAGTGTGTTCTTTGAACACTAGATAACACACTGCTATAACAATAAGAGGCCGAATACTCGGCCCCCTATTGTTCGTTCTCATATTCCTTTTTTGTAGCTTCAGCATGATGATTGAGTATGTACTCCTCGATGAAAATATCACGCTTTGCTAGATTTTCTGCTTTAGAAAACAATCCTGTCTTAATGAATCTCTCAGTAATCGGTCGTTTTTCCCATTCTTTTAAGGCTTCGATTCGCAGCTTTGCCTCTATTCTGCGCTTTGTGATATCTGCTGTGAGCTCTTTCTGTCGTTGCTCCAACAGCATGGCTTTACTATCTTCCTGAATGTGCTTGATTTGTATGGCCATCTCGTCATTTAGAGCCTGCTTAAGCTCTTTCATGAGCATATCCTTAATGTACTCTACCGATGAAGCAGTCAAATCCGTATTCTCGCTATGGTAGTCAGGAGGAAACTCTCTAGTAGTTACTGCTCCACCCTTAAGTGAATCATGAATCCCGTTGATAGACCAACCCTCGTCCCTTTTCTGGACGATATATTGTGCAATGTTTAAATCTGTTTCATCATAAATCTTCTCGTTATCTGCTTCAGTGCGCTGGATATAGTGAATTCGCTCTTCTTCAAGAGCCTTAAACCACGTATTTACCGTAGTGAAATGCTTTCCAACAAGGCTAGAGAACTCTTTTATCTTCCAAAATGGTGCAACGTTCACTGTTACACCTCCCCTATTCTAAATTAGGACAAACGTCTATATTACTACTATTGTAACATATATAAATTATCGCTACCAACAAGCTTATAGCTAACAAAAGTAACCACAAAAAGGAAAATCAAGAGTCGTAATAGAGACAACACCTACTAAGAAAGTGCTATTATATAAGTTAGTACTAGTTTATCTTAGTAAAATGCATATAATCTATTCCTAATAGGTAGATTATATATAAGTTATACGAAAACTATTACAGTAAATTAGATCTAATCACTAGCTTATGAGTAGCTTATATCTATAACATATCGATAACTTATTGATTATCGAAAGTTTACTACAACTAAATTAGCCATAACATATAAATTATTCATAATTTAGCTCTATTAATTTCAGAAGTACTATTGATATTGTTCTTGCGCAATGATATAGTAGATATATGAGCATGTGTGTTACATGAACACACGTAAACATCCGTGTATCTGTCAGAAAGGGGGAGAGGATGTGTCAGGAAAGATCATTATGGTAGAAGATATATGCAAGAAGCACATTCGTGGTACTGTGCTAGATATTTTCTATATCATTATGAATAATGAGAACATTTCTAAAAGGGGTATTATCCGAAAATTCCTGCAGTATGATCCAGACCCGAATGCTAAAGTCACAAAATACCGTCTCATCGTTGATGTTGGGATAGCTACGCTGGAGGGAGCAATGCTGATTGAATCTTGGTCTTCTGGTGGAGCGTCAGCATATGTTTTGACTTCACATGGTAAAGAAGCAAGTATCATTCTAGCGGATATTTTTAATGAGGATCCAACCATTATGTACGGCAGTAAGGTGATGGTCGTTGAAAATAGAGAAGAATAATAAGGAGGATATATATTATGGCATTTGATCGAATTGATGGTGTGTGGCCATTAGAGGGTTTTTTGGAGCAGAAGAACGCCGCGCCAGGAATTAAATACGGTTGGATAGGCATTGGCCAAGGTGGAAGCAAAATCGTTGACGCTGTTGCCGGTATTGTGGATAAAGCTGGGAATCAGGTTTATCCTGTGATGATCATAAATAGTAATCTTGGCGATATGGGGAAACTGAAGAATATTTCAAAAAAGGACATGCACCCCTTGGTAGGATATGAACAAGGTGTAGGGAAAAATCCTGAAGTTGGGAAAGAAGCATTCATGCAGAATGGGGCGGAGATTTTCGACGCAGTTGCGGAGAAGATGGCTGGATGTAGCTTTATTTATGTTGTTGGTTCCCTGGGCGGGGGCACCGGTACAGGGGCAATAAACGTCTTAGCGGATGCTATCTCAGATTACATAGGTATCCCTGTGGGGGCTATTGTTTCACTGCCAAGACCAAACGAGATTGAAAGCCTAAATGCGTACAACGCAATGGCTGAACTTACTCCGAAACTCAGCCTGATCCGAGAAGATGAAGAAGGCCGGCAATATCGGGCCTTAGAGAATCTGGTGGTACTGGACAATGATAAAATTATCAAGGAGCATACTACGAAACCAGAAGTGCCTAATCTTACGTGGGATTTTTACTCAAATTATAAAGTGGCTTCCATTATGCATGAGTGGAATGTCATTACATCGCTTGAAAGCGACTATACACTTGATGCTGCGGATTTATTGAATCATATCATTTTAGGCGGCGGTATCCTGACGTACGCTAAAAAGAAAATCAATTTAGATGAAGTTACAAACCGTGAGAACTTGATTGACGAAATCATTAGTTGCTACAAAGAAAAGAATGTTCTTGCAAATGGTTTTGACTATCAAAACGATATGAGCAGCATGGCTCTCGTCGTTGTCATTCCTCGAGACAAAAAGGGGATGCTAAACCAAGATACACTAGAGATTATCCGTACGCGGATAGGGAAGGAGCTGCCACACATTAATTTCTATCCAGGTTTTGCAACGTGGGGATCGCGGCAGCATGCACTGGTCTATACAATGGCGAAAATGGCCGGTCTTCCGGAGAGAGCGAAGAAACTTCGCACCGAGGTTGAGGAGCTGCGTAGTCGGCGTGAGGAAAGTGAGAAGAAGGCCTCTGGGTTCGGTATGGGTGAAAAGATCTCTACGGGAAACACAGTTACGGCCAGAAGAACAGTAGGTGGGAATCCATTCCTCAAGGATGCTTCAAGTAATCAAGCTAAAATGAATAATACACCTCAGACTAACCAAACTACTCAAACAATTCGAAATCCATTTCCGAAGAAAATCTAATTATTAATTCATCATTTTTAGGAATAGGGGCGCCAGTGTGGTCGTTCCTATCCCTGTTTTTCTTTACTGGATTGTCGCTGGTTTGCTGAAGGTGCAAAGAAGAAGGAAGTTGCATGGAATGACTACATGAAGCCTCCTTCTTTTTTTATGATGGCGTGACTGGGGCCATTGGGTGCCGTCCAGTTTGGATAAGTCTTTATGATTTAATACATAATCAGCTAGAAGGGGAGTGGGCCTTTAAATCTATTCCTAGATTGTTAAACCATCATTCTAATCCCCAGCTTGTTTCAGTCAGGCTGACCAAGCGAACTACCGGTACTAGACTGGGGAACCGGCCAAGTACCGGAGGATGGGTTCCATTGGTCATCTATTCCTCCTTTGCGTTCCGAAGCAAAGGGCAAGTTCAAATGATTCGCCGCAAATTGGTCTTCAGCTGGTCATTTCATCAAAAAAGGGGCTCTTCTATGGAACCGAAATTTCTAATCATGTACGAGCATCTTGGTGAGGACAAACCGAAATTTCATATTTTGTTCAATGAGTTATCTTCTAAAGTGAAATTATACGAGTTAGAGAATGAAGCAGCTGCACAGGCTGTTCGGCTTTTTGAAATTAAAGAGATCTCAAGACATAATTGGTCTTAAAGTCGCTGTGTTGTTACTTGTGAGTACGAGAAGGAATGAGTAATAAAAACACGAATGAATTCAAATGGAGGAAAACCTAATGTTCGAGTATGCATTTCTGACACTCAAAAATTATAAACTGACTTCAGTTGCGGATATTATCAATAATCAACCGGAATCGAAATTCCCAAACGAGTGGGAGTTTGATAGGAATGTAATTGATGGCTGGAAAGGAGCTAGTTTTCGTTTTGTTCTGAATGAATTAGGACGAGAACGCTGGGAGCTTGTCTGTCAGCACGGCCTTAATTCGTTTATTTTCAAACGTCTTATCTTGGAATAATAGTGAATAGAAATATGCTATTAAGGAGCCAGACAAATGGTGAGATGGGATAAATTAAATAGCTTTTTTGAAGATAATATAAGGGGCGGAAATCAAGGCCCTGATTACTTTGAAGAATATGAACAGGAATTCAATGGCAAAGTATACAGGGCGTATATTCGTCTAGATGAATTTGATGAAGAGACAGTTAAACTTGCTACAGTTATATTGGGAACATACGATTTAATAGAAGACTTTGAGCACGATCCAGTTGGTTTTGAAATTCCAAGCAATTTATTTTTTCATCAAACCTTCATTCTCAATACTCTTCTCTCTACATCTAAAAAGGAGGAAGGTATATAATATGAGGATTTCCACTAAATATCGCTTTATTGAATTGTGGGGTTCTAGCTCTTAGTTTAGTTTTAACTTTACTATAAATCGGGCTGGATAGGAGATGCATTAGTAAGAAATCAGAATGAATAGGAGAGTACATAACATGGACATAAAGAAGTTGCCCACACTGCATGATATATCAAAAAAATGAGCGAGTTGGAAGCCAGTAGATTAGAGGAATCAAGAAAGCGAGCCCAATCCCATAAAGTTAAATTTTATGTTCGCGGAAAAGCATTCAGCAATGATCACATATATTTCATTGTCGATGAGGACGGAAAGGTTTATAAAATCTTATGGGAATCTGGTTCAAGATTATTTAAACATATCGAAGTCACCTTAGATCATTTGGAGCTTGTATGTGATGAAGTTGATGTTAATCAAGGAGCTGTTCGTTCAGCATTAAAAGCTTGGGAAAAATTTAAGGAAAGAGGATATGTAAATATTGAAGTTTCACGATTCTGAAGTAGCTTATGTGTTCGAGTATCTAAATTGAAAAGGATGTGTTTATCTGATGAAATTATCAAGAAATGAAATGTCGGAAATTAGACTCGCTTTGGAACAAAGGCTTGAAGAATTAAGTAAGCGTCTGGTTTCTTTAGCCGATCAGGGAGAAGCGGTTTTGAATTCAGTTAAAAAAGACATAAAAGATTGCAATTCAGCTCTTAAGAAATTTTCAACTGAATTAAAAGATACAGAATGTGCGCTAGAAGATACAAAGTGAATACTTTGTTGTATGAAATGATAGTTTTGAACAAGACTCTCCTGAAGATCAATAACTTTAGAGAGAAAACTAGAAACGTTTTAACTGATGCATTAAACAACAGTTGAATCAGGGAGGAAATTCAATGTCTCTAGATAATGAAAAAAAGAAACATTAGAGCGTGAGTCAGGCGTTGTTCTTTCCAGATATGTAAAAGAACGCGTCCCAAAAGCATTTTCGGGTGGGAAAGTTAAATTTCGTGAGTATGCTACTCTTGTCGAGGATATGTCCAGTCTAATTGACAAGACTGAAGCTAATATCGAAATTGAGTCTACGTGTCGTAAAGGATGCGCTGCTTGCTGCAGTCATTCTATACTCGTGAATGGTTTTGAGGTCGAGGTCATTCTGAATTATATTGAGCGCAACTATGACTACGAGACAAGAAAAGCTATAAAACAACGTATTAATGATACGGCGAATCGGTTGGATGCTACATTAGGTCCAGCGCCACGGAATACCAATGAACTGAAAAACATACTTGAACATGAAGAAGAAATAAAGACGAACTACTTTGAGCTTCAGCTACCATGTCCGTTACTCAACGAGCAACAAGAATGCATGGTTTATCCAGTCCGGCCATCTCCATGTTGGACATATCGTTCGTATGGTGATCCTGATGTATGCAACACTACATTCGATGTTCCGCATACGATTAATTACATTGGCCATGAAGAATATTATTCTGTAGTAAAGGCAAAGTCAATCGATGCAGGTACAATAACTAATCGTAAATCGTACGTACTAGCAGGTTTTTTGCCGCAGAAACTGCGGGATGCAATTTTTTAGAAGCGATGATTCATCTCCCCGTCATATTTCGGCAAGGTCATCATCCGTTATTCATTGATAGTGAAGAATGGCTACATACTCTTTGAGCATCTGCTCGTCTTGAAGATCGCGCGAACGACTTGTACTATATTCGCGCAAACAAGTGAGGGGGGATGGCTGCGGATTTCCTTATGATGAACTCCGATTAAAAACTAAGTTGTAAGGAGATAGATACCATGAAAACACTATCTGAAGAAATAAAGGGAATACTCGAATGCTATGTAATACAGAATTCGGAACAAATGTTAACTGAAAAACGGAATGAGTCTTTTAGGAAAACAAGAGAAAATATAAACGACATAATTTCTGAAAAACTATATGCATGGCTTTGTGCTAATGAAGAATCATTAAAAAGAAATAGTATATCAGTTTCGAGGAATGAACAATATGTAATATTGCTAATCAATGACTTTACTATCGAGATTTCATTCAGTGGAAGCAGTAATGACAAACATCAAGGCCCTGACGCTACGTATGAGGGCTTTGTTAAATGGTCATTTGAACCACCAAAATCCGTTAAGAAAGCCAGGACAGGTGGAACGGCATACACTTATAAAGGACTCCATGTAGATTTGGATTATTCACATGACAAGTCATATTTAGAGCGGCAGATTAAACAAAAATTCACTCATGAACAATTTAAAGAAATTTTATTAACCAGCCTGAGAAATAGTCTATTGAAATAAAGTGGGAACTGATGCTGTCGTTCAATATTTTAATGAAAACTATTCATTTAAAGACTGCCCTACATACTTATAGCTCTCAACGCGACAGAAGCAGACATGCGTTCGTATAATTCTTGGAGCGTCATCGTAGAAGAAGACGAAAATTCAATATAGGGGCGCATGTTGTCGAGATAGTAGATATGTTAGCCATTCGTGCAACTAAGAAGCGCCTATTAACAACGAAACAGAATTGTTATGCGAGCATTCATGAAATGCACATTCTTTATCTTAGCGGTTATTAGTATTATTGTTTTTATTGGAACAAATATTGGATTCTTTTTCTTTAATAACTTTCGGGATTTCATAGGTTTTAGTGCTTATGCAGTAGTAATTTCCACTGCATTTGTAGGTAGTGGTATTTTCGTATACATTGCAAAACAATTAGATGAAGTTTATTGAGTGTCTATTGTAAAGAACTTCAATATTATGGAGGTGAAATTGCATGAAGAACAATTGTCAATAATTGGTAAGAGGCTCGGTGGGGTAATAATACAAATAGATCCAAAAGAAGGTTCATATATTAATCCCTTGGAGGAGTAAATTCAGAAATTTAAAGCCGTTCGAGATAGTTTCCAAAACATAGTGAATTTATTTAGAAAAGTACAAACAAGCGTTATCAATCATTCGTGTTGCAATCGGTGAGAATACAAATGATACAGAATGTGCGCTGGAAGATACAAAGTGAATAGGGGCGTGTATTAAAGTGGATAGAAACGCTAAACATCGTTACTGGCTGGTAAAACTGGGGGAGTTGTATTATGCAGGTGAATTGGCACGTAAAAGCCAGGTAAAAAATGCGTTTAGTTATGAATTTGTAAGCGATGAGGCATTGGCTTTTCCTTTTAATAATGAAGTTTTTGCTGATCAAATAAATGCTAAATGTGGTGGAGTAGTTACTTCAAGGGAAACAACTTTTGGTGATTACGTTGCTTTATATGAAAGACATCAAAAATATACGAATAGTGAAGAGGAATTCTATAAAGAACAGAGTAGTATGCTTATTGACGTACTGGAAAATGAGAAGCTTTAAGAAAACGCAGTACACGTTTAATGAACAGGTGGTGTTCAACTTGAGAGATCCAGAAACCGACCAAAAATTCAAAAAAGGGTTTGCTATCACTGCTTCAATCACTGTAGGCATTGTTGGCATTGTCTCGATTATAAGTTTGCTAACAAAATGAATAAATTAAAAATGAGGTGAGTGGATAAATTAGTAATATTCCGAATCTCATACTCTATTATAAGTTTTCTTTTATAGTCAGAAGATAGACATTAAAGCTCCGATATAGGGAGCTTCTTTTTTACGATCACTAAGGGAAGACCTATTATTTTCATGAATGTGTTTATGTGTGTCCCAATGTGTTCTGAGAACACACTATTGATTTTCCTTGTTATATCAAGGTTTTTTGATGTTTGTGTTCAGGTGTGTTCCGAGGACACACATACATATGTTTGATTATTTTTATGTGTACGTGTTCTTTGAACACACGTATTATCCAACCTAGATTTTGATATGTGTGTTCGATTGACACACATATAACTGTTAAGAGATCATAATATGATTATGATGTGTGTAGTGCGGTGAGGGAGGTATATATTTTGAGACAACGAATGCCGTGGATTTTAGAAGGTCGTTCAACCTTTGTTCGTAATAGATTGCTAAAAGCGTATTCACTAGACCAACTTGAGTGTGACGATACTTGGTACAAAGAGGTTATTGAAGCTCCAGAGTGTGATTTTTTCGGTATTCATAGAGATGATCTTGAATTGATATATCATTATTTTTCGCCTTCTGATTCAGAATTAATCAGTATTCAAAACAAGTATGGAAATTGCGATTTGTTCACAGTTGTCATTGCAAAGCTCACTGAACTATATGACCGTGCTTATCAGAATGCTATTAAAAAGTTACAAGTGGTGTAAAACTATGGTCATCGGAATTACGATGCTACAGCTTACCCGGTCAATTGCATATGTAAGCTTTTAGGACTCTATTTTCTTGAAGTAGGGGCTGCTATCAATACAAATAAAATGATCAATTACCAGGAATGTAATTCAAATTTGGTGATGAGTAACTTGGTTGCTCGTACTAAAAAACGGAGCTGAGCGAGGCAGAGCACGACCATCCCGAGACGTTTTTCGAGGGTGCTAGTCGTGTAATGCAGGATAAGGCACGTTTCCGTGCGTGACTACGCGTATCTGGCAAAGCCAGTTATATTATATTGTTAATGTGACTACATTAGTGACTACGATGTATGAGTCTTTTCTCTTTTTTGACTACGTTCTATGAAAAACTGCTCTATATTCATCAAATCTATGACTACATATGGTATATTTTACTTGAATACTGGACTTAGGGAGTGGTACATATGGCAAAAGAATCAATAAACACTTTGGGGCATCCTAAACGCTTACGACTTGAAGATGATTTAGAAAGAATGATCGCGGCCATTGCGATTATGAATAATGAGTCACAGACAGATACAATGAGAAGAATGCTTCGTGAGCAAGCTGAGCGCGAGTTAGCTGAACAAGCGATTGGATATGTTCTTCCTCAAATCAGACGAGCTGTTGCTGAGTCGATAAAGCCAACGGAAGAACGGATGGCCAAATTAGCTGTAAAAGGGACAATTGCTTCCGCGACAACCATGTATACGAATTTAGAAGTATTGGGAAGAATGGGGCAGCGTGATGTTCGAGACATCTATGATATTGCTCGAAAAAAAGCGGTAGCTTTTACTCGATCGAAGCCTGAGTCAGAGGAATAATCATCATGACCAAAAACTACGGAACCTTAAGTGAGGAACATGCTAGATTTCAAGCTCCGTTTGTTTGTAAGATCAGATTTTATATTCCGGAGAGAGGAACGAATGTAATCCAATCAAAAAACGCTGCTCATATTGGCTATATTGCAACACGTCCTGGTTCTGACTTTGGGGAAGAGGAGAAAGCATACCAGAACGATAGCAGCCTTGATTTTGATAAAGAGATAGAAGGAGAGTTTCATGAGCCGGAGCCAGGGACTGCTGCAGGACACGTAAAGTATGCAGACGAACGTCCAGGATCTCACGGTTTATTTTCTTATAGCGACGAGAAACCGAATTTGATGAAAATCCAAAAGGAGCTCGAGGAGCATAAAGGAATTGTTTACCGAGTTGTACTTAGTCTAACAGAAGGAGACGCAAAGAGGGTTGGCTTCACAGAGCGTGAAAAATGGGAGAACGCACTACGTGCTTCGGTTCCAGAAGCAGCAGCGAAAATGGGGATCCCAGAAACAAACTTGAATTGGGTGGCCGCATTCCACCAAGAAAAGGGGCACCCTCATGTGCACCTTGTTATGTGGGAGAAAAATCCGGTTCGAAGAAGGGGCATTCTTAATGCCAAGTTAATGGAGGATGTAAAAAGGTCATTTGCAAGAGAAGTGTTCGCTGAAGAACGGATGATCCTTAATCAGGAGAAAACTGCAACAAGAGAATACATAAGAGGACTATCAAAAGAGCAATTAGGTAACGTTGTTGGTCTAATACGGGATGTTCGTGAGCTGCAGAAAGATGTTGAGCTTGAACACCAGAGTATGGGGATTATTGATAACAGTATTGCACCTAAACTATACATGAATGATAAGCAAGATATTGCGGATCGATTGAATAGGCTTGGTGAGTTATTACCAGATCGAGGTAGGATAGCTTTTCAGTACATGTCCCCAGAGATTAAATTGCATGTACTTGATACAACGAGATGGCTGCTAGATAAGCCGGCATTCTTTGATGCGAAGCAAAGATACTTGTCTTCAGTGGAGTGGATGACAAAACAGTATTCTTTTAAACCTGAAGACATTCAAAAGGCTAAAGATAAAGCGATGGCTGATCTTGAAAAGAGGGTAGCGCAGGTTGTATTACGAGCTGCTGCAGAATCAAAGAAAGATGTATATCTTAAAGTAGATCCGCAGCGAGCAGCTCTTGCCGTCCAACAATTCAGTAGGGCAAGCGGAAGGATTGTTGATACAAGGCCCATAGAGGTTATGCGCAGATCATTTGAAGCGTTACGTGAGATTGGATGCTCACCTGAATTTCAGCACAACTTGGCTCTAAAGTGGCTAGAAAAAGCAGAGATTGGAGTTACTGCAAATTCAATTGGTGGACTCATCAAAGACGTAAATAGTCAGCCCCGAAACGAGAATAACAATGACCAAGTAATGCATGAAGTAGCTGCGAATGTCCTTCGATTTGCTGGTCAAGAAAGGGAATCTGTAAAAAATATACTAGATAGAGCAGGGGTAGAATCATCGGAAATTGAGCGGTTATTGAAGGCTTCTGACAAAAACCTCGATGCATCTGCCAAGTCATTGATTAGTGAAAGAGACTGGAAACGGTTCACAAACAATATGGGTATTAAAGCAGAATACCCATGGGAGATTAAAGAAGATCAAATAGTAATCCAGGAGCTTAAACAAGATGTTCTAAATGGTTTTCGAAAAGGGAAGTTTCATAATGAGTTTGATTCACAAGAAAGGGGGTACATTGCTTTTTGCATGACCGTTGCTTTAAAACAGTTGGGGGTTTCGCCTCAAGAGAGAAAAGAAATTATGACTGAACTGAACAAAGAAAACCATATTCCAAACCTAAATAAAATTCTAAAGAAGGTAGATGAATCAGATACAAACTTCCTGAGAAAAGGAACATGGGAAAAGATTTGTAACGCCATTAACCAAGACCTTAAATACCCGTGGATTACAAAAGAGGTAATGGTATTGAATGCTGAAAAATTTAGCGAAGCAATTCAAAAAATTGATAATAGCGTTCATAAAATTAATGAGATCAAAGAAGCAGAATGGACAGCAAAAACCTATATCTCATTCTTGAAAAATAGTGAAGAGCGTTTGGATATTCGTGATCGTGTTGAGACATGGGCTCGTACCACTCAGAATCTACCTCAAATAGTTGTCGATAAGCTTCCTATTCTTGAAAAGAGATCAGGGGATATTGAGATACTTGCGAAGCAGATTGGTATACGAGATAAAGCTTATGAAAATGTAAAAAACTTTGCCAAGATTCTGTTTTCTGCGGGATTAGAATACGAACAAGTGAAGAACATGGTTGTAGATTGGAATCACAGGTCTGGGTCCGAGTTAAATATGGAAAAGATAACGGAATCGATTGAGTTCGTTGAAAAACAACATAATGAGTTAAAAATTTGGGGAAGAACGCCGGTTGTCAGTAAAAAAGATTACGAATCGTTAACGAACGTACTCGGAGCTCAATCTCCTTATATTTGGGTCAGTAAAAATAGTCATGATTATAACCAAAGTAATGGTTTGAATATCGCAAAGAAATTGTGGAAGTCGCTATGGAACGGGCTCGATCAGGAGCGAAATAAAACACTTGCACAAGGAGAGATGCTAAGACGAAGAAATGAAAAACGGCTTCAGCGAGAAGCTCAGAAAGAACAAGAAAAAGAATAGACGGTCATTAAGTTTGGATTATTTTAGACAATATTCGTGAAAATACTTCCATTTTGTCATAAAATTTGTCATACTTAATACCGATACCAATGGGTCTTTTGGTTCAATGTCTTAATTAGTTTAGGAAAATACACCTAAACAAGATATGAGCTTTAAGACCTTTTATTTTGGGAGAGGAGGTGGTACAAATGTACCAGTCTATTGAATCGAATTTGGAAAAACGATTGAAAGTGAGGGGGGAGAGTGGGAAGAACAAGAGTCTCAGGGCGTTTGATGTTATCTCCATTGGCTCAAGAATGCTGGGATCAAGCTAAAAAAACGCGAGGGGCGCAGACGAGGCTTCTTGAAAACTCAATTGAGTACTATATACATCACTTTCCTTCGGCTTTAACCGAGTTAACATCCGAACATGATTCATCTGAGCGAGTAATTGAATATCATTTGAATCACGGGACTCAATTTGAAATGAAGCTCATCATTAAATTATTAACTCAAATTGCAGAGTCACAGGGCTTGCCCATTGATCAGATTGCGAAAGAGTTAGTAGGTGCCAAAAACGATATTCAAGAAAGTGAATACGGATAATGAAAAACTACTTAAAACCAAAATGGATTTCATTGTACTTTATTTTGCTAGTAGACATACTTGTTCTCCCTTCACTGATTTTGCTTCCAGAATATGTAGTCAAATATCAATTTGAAGCTGCATCCCATTGGTTTAAGGATTTTAGTGTTATATCATCAATCACCCAGATCATACATAATAGTTTTTTGCTCAAGATCTGGCTGTTTATGCAATTCATTGTTTTTGCTTTGGTTATCTTAATCTTTTGGAAAGACACCCCAGGCAAGAAAAATAAGATGCAAGATATTGGGGGACCCGAAGCTGCTGGTTCTGGCCAGTTCGGTACCAGTCGCTGGCAATCCGAAAAAGAAATAGCTAAAACCACGGCAACATGGAAATTTCATGAGATGGTTTTAGCAGGTGGAATTGTACTTGGAGCTTTACTTGATCGCGGTAGACAGTTTGCCTATATCGATAAAGACGATGCGAACACTATCATCATTGGGGCAACAAGATCAGGTAAAACACGAAGACTTATCTTCCCAACCATCTGGATGTTAGCACATGCCGGTGAGTCCATGATTATTACGGATCCCAAAGGTGAACTGTATGATCGGACATCAACAAGCTTGAGAAAAAGGGGCTACAACGTTCGATTTATAGATTTTCGTAAACCTGGTCAAGGAAATCGTATCAATTACATGGAGCCAGTCTTAAAAGCATTACGTGAAAAGAATGTTCCAGAGGCCACCAAGCATGCTTGGACGATTGCTCATATGTTTGTTTACCAAAAACCTGGTTCTGATAAAGGAGAGTCCATCTGGCGTGATGGTGCAGAATCGGTTATTGCGGCACTAATTCTAGCTGTGGCTATGGAAGCTCCATCGGAAAAACAGAAACATATGTATTCTGTTTATAAAATGCTCGTAGAACTCGGAAGAGTACAAAAGGTCAAAGTGGGAAATCAGATTATTGATTATGTACCTCTAAATGACTATATGGAAAGGCTGCCGCTGGATCATCCAGCAAGAGATGCGTATGCAACAGCGTTTCTGGCACCAGAACGTACACGAGGTAGTTTCTTCTCATCAGTTTCAGCTCATTTGCGTTTATTTGCTGATCCTTCTGTTGCTTATCTTACTTCATACCAGGATCACGAACTTATTGGGGCTGGTAGAGAAAAAACAGCTGTATTCCTCATTATTCCGGACGAGGATACTACAAGACATCCATACGCTGCGCTGTATGTAAATCAGACCTATGATGCCCTAGTCGAGTATGCAAATGAATGCGGTGGCCGACTTCCGATTCGTGTAAACATGCTTCTTGATGAGTTTGGTAATATGCCGCCTTTCCCTGATTTTGATACTAAGCTAACAGTTTCACTAGGACGTGGTATTCGATGGAATATGGTTATCCAAGCCTATGGTCAGCTGACACAAAAATACGGAGAACATGTGGCAGATACCATAAAAGGTAATGCCCAGAATACCATTTATCTACGCACTAACGACAATAAAACAGCTGAAGATTTAAGTAAACGAACGGGAATGTACACCATTGCCACGGAAGGTAGCTCATATAACGTGGGTCAACATCATGTGAATCGTGGTGGTTCATCTTCTTTTACAGGGCGAAGATTGCTAACACCCGACGAAATTCTAAAATGGCCAAGGGACATGTCCCTAGTTTTACGCGGGGGGATGAACCCAACAAGATTACCGTTACCTGATTTAAGTCTTTGGCCAGCAGATCAAGAGTTTAAATCCATTGAGGATGATGAAAAGAGAGTAATTCATAAAGTTGATATGTTTATTCCAAACTTGAATCAATCTAGCTCTTACTCATCAGATGAACTCGAAGTACAAGAAGAAACTGCAGCATCATCTGATACTGATATGTTTATGGATGTCGATTAATTCTTGAGGAGTGTGTTTCTTATGAGAGACAAATTGAAAGCAGTTTATGAAAGTAAGACACTTCGTCTTTTCTGCATGTTTACTATGATCATGATGTTTGCGGCTATGCCTGCTTTTGCGTCACAACCCAAAATCGTATCTGGAGCAATCAACCTGGCCAACGCTGCTTTTACTTGGCTGCTCGCTATTATCCCGGTTACAGCTATCCTTATGTTTGCATGGCATTCTTGGATGAAGTCATTAGCTGATGGCGAGTCCGGCGCTGTGGCGGAAAGAAATAAGAAAATGAAGAATGTAATCATCTATTCTTCAATAGCGATGGGTGCATCCGGATTAGTTGCTTTATTAACCTCATACCTTAAATAGTTTGACGGTTTTTTCTATATATAGGGGGTGACACTTTGTTACGACCACAACCTTTGTGGAACCCGATTGGTGATATGATCCAAGAATCAATAGAAAAGTGGTTTACTAATCTTGCAGCAGATGCCGTAAATGCTTTCCTTGAATTTTTAAACGCTGTCAATGGTATTTCAAGTAGTGTATTGGATCTACCAGTCGTTATCGATGCGATCGCATATTCACAAGTATTGGCACTAGCGATATTGGTTGCGAAATTTGCCTTTGAAATATGGTATAACAACATACTTCGTCAAGATGGGGATTCGGATGCAGATCTATCGGGAGTATATTTAAGAGGAAGCCAAGCAATTGCAGTTGTAAGTGCAGTTCCATGGATCGTTAGGCAAGCCTACAAATGGGGCTCGGACATAGCCGGAGATGTTGCGGCATTACCGGGCGTTAATTATCAAACCATGAGGACACCGCTTGAGCAACTTATCCATTCGGCTTTGAGTTCTCAATTTTATCCGCTGCTGATCTCACTTGCTGTTCTGTTCGCATTAATCATTTTGATTATTGTATTAGTACAAACCTTCATTAGGGCAGCTGAATTAGCAGTCGCTGCAGCGGTAGGTTCGTTTATGGCTTTAGGACTTACTAACCCCAACAGTCAGGCGTTCCAATCCTGGTGGAGAGAAGTCCTCAATTTGTCTCTTGCCCAAGCCGTTCAAATGTTTTTAATAAAGTGCAGTTTTTTTGCACTCCTTAACTTTAATGCAGCAGCTTGGGTTAATGTCATGTTGTTTGTTGGATTTGTATGGGTTACCTATAAATCACCAACCATTCTCAAACAATACGTATATTCAACAGGATTTGGTCGGGCGACTGCAGGAGCTGCTCAACAGGCCGGTTCAATGGCAATCATGCGAAGAGTTATGTCCAAAGGGGTGAAGTAGATTGGGAAATGAGCTCTACGATGAAGATGATTTTGCATCGAAAAATGAAACTGTGTATTTTATACCGAAAAACGTAAGATCTCGGTTTGAATTTTTGCCTGGTTTTGGAGTTCGAGAATTACTTATCACATTAACGGGAGCAGTAATTGGATTGGCTATTGCTTTTATAGTCTACCTTTTCACCCAACATATTCTGTCCTTTGTATTGGTGGGTTTGGTTGGGGGCTTATCGTTCTTCTTGGCTAAACCGGATCCGAGAACGGGGAAAAATGCACTTGATCTATTAAAAGATATTCAGAGTTACAAGTCTCGACCAAAACGATATTTTTATCGCTACGGAGATGGTAGGGGCTAAGGCCACTACCTCTCTTTACTACAATCAGAGGTGAGGAGTATGGGACTGAAAGATAGGTTGAAACAGCATGCAAAAGGTGAGAACAAAAAGGCTCCAGGTAAAAAAGTGAGTAATGCATCGTCTACGAATCCGTCTACACAGACATGGATGCCAATAAAAGATATCAATAACAATTTGTTGTACCGGAAAGACTCGATGATTGTAGCTACAATACGCGTTCAGCCGGTCAATTTGGATCTGTTAAGTAACAATGAGAAGAGTAGAAAAATAAAACAACTTGAAGAACAGATAAATGGGATAAATTATAAACTCCAGATTCTTTCTATTGCGAAACCAGTTGATTTAGACGGCTTTATCCTCAAGATGGAACATGCAAAGCAGCAAGCAGATGGAAATTTAGAGATACGGCTATTAAGTCACTATATTGAACAAGCAACCTACAAGGCGATTAGCGGAGAGGCACTAGAGCGCCATTTTTATATTCTAATACCAGCCGAATTAGGTAAGAAGCCCGAGCTAGATGAGCAAATGCTAATTCAAAGGGCGTCTGAACTCGCTTCAAGCCTGACATCTGCAGAGCTATTCAGTCATGTATGTAGTGATCCTGAACTGCAAGATCTACAATTTATCTTTAATAATCCAAATCAAGCTGCATATGAGCGCTCACCTTTGACGGCAACTTCCATTCCGCCTGTTTATTTTGCAGAGGAGGTATATCAATGAGTGCAACAGTCAAAAAGAAGAAAAAAGGTAGTCAAACTGCTGCCCCTGCAATGACGGGTCTGTTAGATATTATCAGTCCTACAGCAATTAATTTTCAAAATAAAACAATCATCAATGGGGAGCTTTACCAGCGTACGCTGGTGGTTATTGATTACCCAGAACGTGTGAACGCAGGATGGCTCTCAAAAGTAGCGACAATTCCTGGTGTTGTGTTCAGTTGCCATTTATCACCGACAGACCCTTATGCACTGATTGAACAAATTAATATTTCAATGGGGGAACTTGAAGGGAAAATCATTCAAGGTGGAAATCCTCTATTGATGCAGCGTACAGCAAGTCAGCTTAAAGGCGCGAAACATCTGATTAAAAAAATTGACACGGAACAACAAGCAGTTTTCTTTGCAACGGTTGTGTTACTAGTGAGTGCAAATGACTCAGATACGCTGCAGCAGAGAGTAAAGAGAGTAGAATCCATTTTGTCAGCATCGGGGATGCGTGGACGAACACCTATGTTTAGGCAAGAAGATGCTTTCAAATCTGTAGGGCCGTATGGTCATCTTGTTCCGGAAATCGAACAAATTGGGGCACGTAATATGCCGGTAGAAACTATCGCAGCGATGTACCCATTCGTCTACTCCGGGATCAATGATGGAGATGGCATTCTACTAGGAGCAGACAAGTTAGGTGGGATTGTTCTCGTTGATTTCTGGCTACGAGAAGGCAGCCGTACTAATTCGAATGTAACTGTATTAGGAAGGCCTGGGGTGGGTAAATCAACGATCATCAAAAAAATACTGATGGCTGAATATGCGCGTGGTACTAAAGTCCTTATCATCGACCCTGAAAGTGAGTACAAAGATCTTTGTAAAAACCTTGGAGGAGATCGCATTATTTGTAGCGGTGGTTCCAGAGGGCGAATAAATCCATTGCAGGTACGCGCAGTTCCGAAGGATGACGAAGACGAAGAAGAAAAACTCTATACGGAAGAAGACGAAAGTAAGGGGGCTTTAGGTTTACACTTTCAGACCCTTAGAACCTTTTTCCGCTTATATCTAAAAGAACTAAGTAGGATTCAAAAGGGGTTACTTGAAATTGCTCTAGAGAATGTATACGCAGCAAAGGAAATTTACTGGTCCACGGATCCTTCAACTATTCCAAATGACGGATGGCCGACAATCGTCGATTTATATAATTACTGTGAAGATGAATCCAATAAAGATAGTCGTGATAAAGATCAATGGAGAGAACTCGCGCTCTATCTTAGACCTGCTGCAATTGGTGCGGATAAAGCTTTATGGGCGGGACAAACAACTATTAAAGCGGACTCTAGATTTGTTTGTCTAGACATAAATGGACTTCTTGATGCTGATGAAGAGGTTCGAAAAGCGCAATTTTTTAATGTACTCTCCTGGGCGTGGAACAAGATTGTAGAAGATCGAAGTGAAAAGGTTATTTTGGCAGTAGATGAAACTTACTTGCTTGTAGATCCAGAAGCTCCGCAGCCACTTCAGTTTTTGCGTAATACTTCAAAACGTATTCGGAAATACGAAGGCGGCCTAATGGTTATTACTCATAACATGATTGACTTTATGGATCCTGCAGTTAGACGGTATGGTCAAGCCCTTTTGGATAACCCGGTATACAAGATCATCATGGGACAGGGAGATAACGACGTTGATGCACTTAGAAAGCTCATGTCTTTATCAGAAAAAGAAGTAGAGACCTTATTAAAAGGTAACCGAAGTGAGGCTTTGTTTGTAGCCGGAGCGAGGAGAATACATGCCAAGTTTGAAGTTTCTCCGTTCGAGTTATCTATGTTCGGTAAAGGTGGCGGTCGCTGATGCCTGCCTGGGTAGTTAGGATAGGTATACAAGTTATCCGTGATCCGGAACGTGCCCTCAAAATTGCATTAATTGTTTTAATAACCGTTATGCTTCTCGTTATGTTCTTATTTGCTGCACCGATCGCTTTTTTTACATTCTTGCCAGTAGGCAGCTCCCAAGATGAATATGACTATTACACTCAGGGGGCCAATCGAATACGGGTTGAGACTACTATTGATGTCAATTGGCAACATATCATGGCGATTGATGCTGTAATACTCAATCAAAATTTTAAAAAATCTAGTGCAGAACGAGCATATGGCTACAAAGAGTATTTTGTAAGAGAAGAAACAGAAACCGTTAAGAAGACATGTACAGATACGAAAGGGAAAGAGTACGACTGTTCCTACACAAAAACGAATTACTTTGCTCGGGATTTCGAAGAAACGCTACAGATGCTTGTTGCAGACGGGAAATTAAAAAGTGACCAGTTACAAGAAGTTAGAGATAAAGTCACTTTTGCAATCGAATCTTCTGGAGGGAAGGTGTCTTTCAAAGGCGGTGGGGTTTCTGGCCCTGGAGATATAGGTATATTCCAGCCCGTTGAAGGAGCCATGGGATGGCCAACTGATAAAAACCAAACGACTATCACTTCTCCTTTTGGCTATCGGATAGATCCTATAACGGGTGCAGAATCTATTTTCCATAAGGGGACGGATATTGCTGTTCCGATTGGAACACCTGTTTATGCAGCAAGAGATGGAAAAGTGATTATAGCAAGATATAGCTCTTCAGCTGGTAACTATGTAGGAATAGATCATGGCGATGGAATGGTTACGAAGTATATGCACTGTGATTCATTGGTTACAAAGCAAGGAGCCCAGGTTAAAGCAGGGCAGCTCATAGCAAAGTCAGGAAATACTGGAGCAAGTACAGGCCCACACCTTCATTTTCAAATCGAAATAAGCGGTAAGCCTGTAGATGCTATGCAGTATTATAGATAATCGTTCATTTTAGGATACCAGAAAGGAATTTGATAAGATCATTTCTTTGTTCGGGTGTCATTGAATAAAAGAGCTCAAGAAGTTGATTTTCGTGTTCTGTGAGTGAGTATTTACCGGTAATGCTTTCAGCCGGCAGCACATCTATTACGCTAACACCTAAAGCGTTACAAACCTTTTCGAGCGAATTCAGGGTGGTTGATCTCGAGTCTCTTTCAATATCATTTACTGTAGACTTTGATACGTTTGCTCGAGCTGCAAGTTCTTCAGTAGACCATCCTGCATCTTTTCGAATCGTTCGTACCTTATTTCCAATTTTCATATTCTCACTCCAAAAGTAAATATCATCAGATGAAGTGTAACACACAATTCATAAGATTTTTACTTTGTCCTGTATACAGAACTTTATTTACTTATGTCCTATATTAAGGTAAAATATACTAGGACATCAAGTACTATTGTCCTAGTCGCGTTCTAATTGATAGGTCTAATGACATTGTTCATAGAAATGAATATATGATCTGATAGAACTATATAGGCGTGACTAGAGAATTGTTTTTTTAGAAATGGAAAATGGGGGTGTGAGTGTTGTTTGGGATAATCTCAAGTCCGGAGAACCACAGTGAAATAAAGGACGCAGTTGGAGCAGGTGACATATGGGTCGATAAAGTAGGTTCCTTTACACCAGAGACGTTTATACAGCATTGCCAAGCTGCTGCCGCTGTACAAATTCAGACTCTAATCATAGATGCTGGATGTACGGATGACTCAACCCTTATAAAAGGGGTTCGGCAATATCGTCTAAAACGAGATCTCACGCGTATCGTTGTGATTTGTCCAGGAAGAGAACCAGGCGATACTACAATAAATACGCTACTAAAGTTCCAAGTCTATGACTTTGTAGCACCTCGTATTGAAATGCTGGATACATACGAATCAGAAGAAGATGATGATGAAGACGACAATTCTGAGAATGAAGAGGAGCTCGTTGAAATACAAAGACGATATCCACTTTCCTATTACATAGAACAGCAATTACGAATGCCCTCCAGCTATGCAAATGCTGCAAGATGGGATACTGGAACAGATTATTATCTGACCCAGGAAAAAACCAAGAATGAAAGCAATAACGATAAAGAGCCCAAAGTAGTTCAGAAGAGTATTGATCCTTCATTGATTGAGGAAATTCAGAATATTGAGATCCTCCCACCGCCGATTAAAGAGCGTCACACGTTGGTAGAAACCATTTTCGATACGATTACTATAGCTGTAATCGGCGTTGAATCTAATGTTTGTACAACTCACACAGCTTTACTCATATCGAATTTCTTGAATGATTATGACTATAAGGTAGGTATAGTTGAGGCGAATGATAAGCGAGACTTCGAAAAAATGGAGTATGCATATGAAGGGATGAAGGGATATAAAAGTGAGCAACGCTCATTTTCCATAAATGAGGTTGATTACTACAAAACAAGCTCAACATTAGATATGGCTCATTTAAAAGAAAAAGCCTATGACTATTTAATCTTGGATTTGGGATCCTATGAAAAATGCAAATATATTGAAGAGTTTCGGCGGGCGTCGGTACATGTTGTTGTAGGCCATGGGAGTGAGTGGAGACAACAAAAAATATTTGAGTTTAACAAAGCATTTGAAAATAGCGATCGAACCAAATGGATCTACTGTATCCCATTCGGTGATGAATTAACGCTTAAAGATATAAAAAAGGAAATTGGACTGGGCATTGTTGTTTCCCTACCTGCTCATCCTAATCCTTGGGAAGGGCAAAAAGATACTGAGAGTATCTTGTACTCCTTCTTGCAAGATTATCTGGGACAGCGACGCAGCATGAGCAAAACAAAAATACTATATGGGGTCATCATAATCGCTGCTATTATCATCATCATTTTACTATTGTTGTTATTTACGAAATAAGTGAAAGGGGATTAATTTATGGCCAGACTTCGACCTCGGACAAAACAATTCTTAATGACCGGTGGAATTGGGGCATTAATAATGCTTCTGATCTGCATGATTACTGGTTTCCTTATCTTCAACTATCTGAGAGATGTACAGAATCAAGAGCGAGCATCTTTGCAAAAAGAGTTAGAAGAGACACGTGAAAAATTAGATAAGCAATTAGACTCTCGTCAAAATGTTTGGGTATTGAAATCAGATGTTAAAGCTGGAGAAAAAATTACAGCAGATAAACTAACAGTGCTTCAGGTTCCGAAAACACTAATCCCAGAAAATATAGCAGCAGAACAACATGCAGTCGGTAAATTTACCAAGTTTGATTTAAAACGCAATACAGCATTATTGCAGCCTATGTTGTACCAAGAAGGAATTACTCCCGATGATTTACGTCGACAAGAACTTAAAGTGATTATGCTCCCACTTGAGCTTAAGAAAGACGATTTTGTGGATGTACGGGTCGTGTTCCCAGACGGTCAAGACTTCATCGTATTGAGCAAGAAGAAAGTCAAAAATCTAGCTAACGGCGTCGTTTGGTATGAGATGGATGAAAGTGAAATATTACGTATGTCTTCAGCTATTGTTGATGCCTACGTTAATGATGCTCAAATCTATGCATTGCAATACGTTGATCCTTATGTTCAGGAAAAATCAACCATAACCTATCCTGCTAATGAAAAAGTCTTGGATCTGATGAGAAGAGATCCGAACATTGTCAAAACGGCATCGATTGAAATGGAAAAACGATTACGGGCACGATTAGAAAAAGACTTAAATAGCATTGATCCGTTGGATTTGCAGAAATATGTTTCTCGTCAAACGGGAGCAGCGATGAGTCAGAATTCAAGAACAACTGAACCAGAACATGATTTACCGCCAGTTGCGGGAGGAGAACCGACATCTTCGATGCCTCAAAACATCGTGGGCGACAAGACAAAGGATGCACCAAAACAGGAGCAGCCAGCTCCAAACAGTCATCCTCAATCAGATAAGGGTGTTCCAGTTAAAGATGGAAATTTGAACGTTCCAAAAGAAGAGAGTCAACAAAATAATTTCAGCGAAGATATGAAAGAAAGTGTTCCTGTTAATTGAAGCATACAAGGGGTGCCGGAATGAAACAGATCTTATTTATGGGAGCGTGCGAGAAATCAGATTTGTTAATATACATCAGCAAGATTCTCTCAGCTGCTTCACTAAAAGTCCTTCTCGTAGATGCAACTTTATCGCAGCGTTATTTCTATCATATACCTACCATTGATCGAGAAACGAAATTAACAGAATACGATGGTTTTGATGTAGTTCGTGGTTGTAACAGCTTGAGTGAATTAACGGAGTATTTTTCGAAGAAAGATGAAGAGCTAAATGATTATCAATTTGTCTTAATCGACTCAGATAATCCTGATAACGTAGCCGGTTGGGGAGAATTGTATAAGCAGTTTATCGTTTCAAATTTCGAACGATATACTGTCGAGAATAATATCAGTTTGGCTGATTCATTTTTCGAGAATAAGGAAAAGCAGTTGGTTGAATTTGAACTGATTATTCATCCATCCATTGACTGCAATCTCGATTCAAATTACCCGACAGCGACATTGGATCATCTTCCAATAGCGTGGGGCGAAGAGACATTTGAATTTTTGTATGAGGAGCAAGACTACGGTGTTAAGGTAAACAATCAACACGAAAATAGAGTGACATTGCGAAAGCTCAGCCGGTACATGAAAAAACAATTGATGATGATCTCACAAATAATTTCAGGACTACCATATGGTGATATTAAAGCAGCCTTTCGGCTTGCAGAGAGGAGCAAGTAATCATGGGACAAGTATCCTTTTGGAGCCCGATAAGTGGTCAATGCAGTAATACAGCTAATGCTGCGGTTGTTGCCAGCATTACAGGTTTAGAATACGACATTCGTACTTTACTAAGTCAAACAAAATTTTCGAATTCAACTTTGGAACAACTTTTTTTGAAGTCAAAAGAGAAAAAATAGGGGCTTTGTATGATTATTCTGACACTGGGATTGACGCAATGGAACGCTTAATTCGTGCTAATCGTTTAACGCCAGAGAGTATCAAGAATAATTCGATCCCGTTAGAGAAAGACAGATTGGATTTATTGCTGGGAACTTCTAAACCAGATTTCGAGCTCTATGAAAACTTACATCATGTAGTAAATGTTTTGTTCCAAGCAGCTAGTGAATATTATCAAACCATCATTCTGGATGTTCAAAGTGGTAGCAATAACATATTGACTAAGGAACTTCTTCGCACCTCAGAATTAATCATCGTAAGTCTCACACAAAATATAGATGTCTTAGAACAGTTTTTTGTTCATAAAGATTGGCCTGTTGAAATGCGTAATAAAAAGGTAATGGCAGTCATCAGTCAGTACGATCAAAACTCAAAATATAAATTGTCTAACATTAAACGGCACTTTAAAGTAGATATCCCTATCTATACAATCCCATACTGTACTGATTTTAAAGATGCCTTCAACGATAAAGATGTTCTTGGTTGGGTTCGAAGAAACCGCAATATCAATAAGAAACATGCCAACTATTACTTCTTGAGTGAAGTACGACGATTAGCAAAGGGAATCCTTGATGAGCTCGGTGTAAATACTCAACTGAAGCTCATTGAGAGGGGAGCATAACATGCTAAATTTAATTCTAATTTGTCTCATTTTATTGGGATT
The DNA here is from genome assembly GCF_000293805.1 of Paenibacillus alvei DSM 29. Lineage (GTDB taxonomy): Bacteria > Bacillota > Bacilli > Paenibacillales > Paenibacillaceae > Paenibacillus_B > Paenibacillus_B alvei. The sequence continues at coordinate 84,182 of NZ_AMBZ01000023.1, forward strand.
GATTGGATACTTGGTCTATAAGCTTAGAAACCCTTATGGTACTAACAAAAAAGCATCACTCATTGATTACGAAAAGTTCTCAATTAAACAAGTGACTGAGTTCATTAAACAATCAATTAATGAGATGACAAACAGTGATATCTATGATAAGGCTCTTGATCAAGAAGATTACGAAAGAATTATGAACAATAGGGCTGAACTGAAAAGTGCTCAAAAGGGATGCGCGACGGGAAACATATACGACAAGATATATGTAAAAGATTTCATCTTTGACCGTCTTCTCAAATACTATGACTTTACTGATCAAACGATAAATTTAGTTATTCCTTTCGATGAACCGGATAAATTGACGGTTCAGGATAAGTTCGATATTCTCATGCACTGCTTCAAGAAAGAACATGGATACGATGCACTTGGAACAATGATTAAAAAATATGATTTGGATCGCCTAAAGAAGATAATTGAGGACGGAACAACGAAATCATACATCATAATAGAAGACGAGATACATGAAATATACAGACTAGAAATCGTAACTCCATTATCTTTTGAAGACAAACTCCATGTGATCGCACAGCGTGTGTATCAAGGGTATAAAGGACTCGGTGTTATCGACGAGATACGAGATATGCGAATTGATGGGGTTTCCGGAGGTGTTTCTGGCCAAATCCGTGAAATAAACGATATAGACGATGAAATGAATTTCTATAAACAATTGGCATCTTCAAAAATGGGACTCAATTCAGTTTGGATCATGTACAAAGGTAAGACGATACATTTATCATTTCTTAGTTTTCAAACAGAGATTGAGCTTAAACGAGTTTGCCAAAATATTTATAAGTTCAATAACCCAGGTCCTCTTAATGAAAGTAATGGTTTTATCGTTAATGATATGTGGGACGGCTCCCGTATTGTTGTATTCCGTCCACCATATTCTGAGTCATGGGCATTTTGGAATCGTAAGTTTGATGGTACATATACCGAAGTTGAAGAATGGTTTGATTCGAAGAATGCCGCGAAGAAAATTGAAAACACGGAATTACCGATTGAATTTTTGAAGTTCTTAATGAAAGGCGCTAGGGTAACAGCCTTTACAGGTGAGCAGGGCGCCGGAAAAACAACTCTTATGATGGGACTTGTTAAGTATATATATGCTTGGTTACCTATCCGCGTCCAGGAAATGATGTTCGAGCTGAATTTACGTAACCGATATCCTGAACGAAATATAGAAACGGTTAGAGAAACAGATACGGTTTCAGGTCAGGAAGCTTTGGATTCCTTAAAGAAAACAGATGGTAGTGCAAATATTACATCTGAGGTAGCAACTCCAAAGCAAGCATCGTGGATAGTTCAGAATGCAGGAGTGGGTTTCTTATTCTCTTTATTTTCTCATCATGCGAAGACGACAAGAGACCTTATTTATTCCTTACGAAATTCAACCATGCAAACTGGAATGTTTTCAAATGAAAGAACGGCTGAATCACAGATTGTAAGATCGATCCCTTTTGATGCTCATTTAACAAAGGACTCGGCTGGATCTGGATTCAGATATTTGGAACATATAACTGAGATCATTCCAATCACTGAACAAACGCTTTCATCAGACTTCCATGAAGCAGCTATTGAGTTATTAAAGCGAATGACATCTCCGGATATTTTTGAGACTAAGGTAATCATCGGCATAGAAAACGACAGATATGTAGCTATAAATCGACCATCAGAGACTCAAATCAGAGACATGAAACGATTTATGGAACCAGAAGATCAAGTTGAATTTGATGCTTTCCTTAAAAAGCATTGGAAGGTGAGTGCCTAATGTCGTGGGAGATCACTGGAATAGCATTTTTACTGTGCCTATTATTTTTGATGGCGTTTGTGATAATCGCTATGAAAGAGGATGGAAAAACAAGCCCGGCCAATGTATGGAGAAGGTATTTCACTAAGCAGCGGATAGGAGCTCGGATAAACCGAATTCTGTTGAAATCCTATGTGGTCTTTGACCGGATTCCTGTTTTGTCAAAATATAAGAATAAAGTTCGTAAACGCCTGGAAGTATTGCAAGTTTATGATGAATTGAACATTAGAAAGCAAACCATGAAGATATCATTGATTGCGCTGAGTACGGTTGCATTTTCCTCACTAGCAATCATTATCTTCAATGAAGATGTAGTAACTACCTTCTTAGTTGTTCTTGGAGCTGTTGTAATAAATGGATTAATAACCGATACGTTTGTACATCGGATTGAAGATAGGTTATTAAAAAACTCTGTAAATATGTTCGAAGATACAGCGGTCATTTATGAGGAACTGAATATCGTAGAGGATGCAATATTTGAAGCAGCGCAATCAGCACATCCAGATGCCGCAAAGCATGGCAACAAAATTTATGAAATTCTCCAAGATAAAGAACCAAAGAAGGCGCTTGAATCTTATCATACTGTAAGCCCTAATCGCTGGTATAGATTTTTTGCTCGTATGGCTTTGTGGGTTAAAGAATATGGGGATCGTCAGGTAAAGAATGGTTCATTATTCAAACAGTCTATTGGTAAATTAGTCTCTGAGATGAATTATGAATTACGTCGAAGAGATAGATTGAATTATATCCTTAAGGGATTAGCAACTGTTGCTATTCTTCCAGTTCTATTTACTGGTGCGTTACGGGATTGGGCAAAGAATAACTTTCCGATCATGGATGAGTTTTATAACAGCAAGGCTGGGTTGTTAATTCTGATTTCATTTTATGCCCTTGTTCTTATCTCGTACCTGATCGTTAGGAAAATGCTTGAGAACGATGAAGCAAAATATATGGGCAATAAAAATCGGATCGAGTGGGAAAAATTCTTATACGAGAAAACACCAGCGCGAATCGTAGTAGACTCGTTGAAACCGAAGTCTTTCCATTCGAGGTACAAAAAACTATCACTTCTACTTAAGCAAGCAAACTCTCATTTAACAGTTGAATGGTTGTATATCCAGCGTATTGTAGTCACAATTCTATGTTTTATCGTAACCATTTCAGTCTTTGTGTTGATGCATATTAATACTACATCAAACATTCTTTATAACCCCATTCAAGGGTTTGGCATGTACGGGAAGCTATCCGAAGCAGATTTAAGTAAGGCAAAAGAAAACACTGCATTCGACCGTGGGATCATCAGCAAATTAAAAAATATGAAGCAAGTAGATAAAGAGACGATTGTTCAAGTAGTAAGTGGGGAGTCGGATGTAGATCGTAATGATAAGACTGTACTGTCAGCAGCAAACCGCATCTATGAAAAATACAACCTATTACAAGTTGAGTATTTTAAATGGTGGGAATTAGTCACAGGCATTTTGATAAGCATGATAGCTTTTAATTCTCCTGTATGGTTATTGATTTTGCAAAAGAGGATCAGAGAAATGGAAATGCACGATGAAGTGGATCAATTTAATTCCGTTATATCTATTCTTCGTGAATTTGAAAGAATGGACGTCGAGACATTATTGGAATGGCTGGAGCCTTTTGCAGTTATTTTTCAAGAACCCATTCGAAAATGCATTAATGAGTATAGCAGTGGGTGTTTGTCTGCCCTGGAGAGTATGAAAGAAGAATCACCGTTTCCTGAATTCCAAAGACTTGTTGATAAGTTTATTAATGCCGTAGAGCGTGTCCCTTTGCGTGTTGCATTCGATGATTTGGAAAGAGCACAAGAACATTACCGAGAAATACGCAAGGAACATCACAATCGAATTATAGAAAAAAAGGCATTCTACGGTAGCGCCTTGGGGTTAGCCCCACTTTTCTATCTTGTAACCATGTATTTGGTCGTACCTATGATTTATTTAAGTGTTTCAGAAATGGGATCTTCCATGCGCCATATACGCAATCTTTAACTGTTGCTAATTCAATTTCATAAATGGGGGTAAGGATATGATTCATCTGTATAGTTGTGTCCCTCCATGAAATTAAAAAAAGTGGGGCAACAACTAAATTAATCTATTATAGGGGAGAAGATGAAAGATGAACGTAGCAAAGAAAGCATTATTCGTAGCTGCAGGGTTGTTCTTGGCAATCGCACTTATCACTTTGGTTGTTAACTTGTTTGATTCAGCTAGTGAAGCAACAAAAGCAGCTCAAAACGATTTTAGCGAAGTGCAAGAAACGTTAGCAGCTACGAAGTTTAATCTTTATGAAAATGGTATCCAAACGGGTAGCCAAGTAAAAGCGGCCATTCGAAAGTTTGCTAAATTGGAGAGCTTTGGCGTTCAAGTTAACACAGGAAAGAATAAAAATAACGGACAAGCAGGTGCTTGGTATGGAAATACTGTGTCACTTGGTTCAGGCCCCTCCGACCCTTCTTACGGTACAGTAGTTAAAGGTGGAAATGGGAAGATGGAAAATGCCGAAAATGAACTTTTAAATGACTACATTAATCCTTCTGGACAATTTAAAGGGCAAATTATTAGAGATAGCAATAATGCTATCCGTGGAATTATCTTTACTCAAAAATGATTTAGCTATGCGGCCTCCTTCCTTGCAGGGAGGAGGCTAAACCTTTACTAATAGGAGTCAATGTCATTATGAGTAATGTTTCTAAAATGCTGCTATATGCTACTGGAATCATGCTTTTCCTTGTTGGTTTATGGAATGTCGTAGAAATGAACTCAATCAAAAGTGAAATGCTAGAAAAAGCAGATGAATTTATTTACGATCAAGACCTCGATTTATACCAGTACCCGGTAATTGAAGGAGATTACGAGGTCTCAGGCGCCACTCTAAGACAATCTATCTATCACATTAACGAAACAAATATCACGGTTACAGTGCAAACCATTAATGGATTAATATCTTTTTCTCCAGGATTAGTAATTGAGGAGACAAATCTAACTGGAATTCAACTCAACCAAATGTACAAACCAACATATACGAGAGCTGCTGATGGCAATATTACAAGAATAGATTATCAGTAAAATTTGAAAGGAAGGTCATAATGACTAGAGTTGTGTCCATCCTCTTTGCTGCTTTTATCGCCGTTATACTAATTTACTTATATCCGATAAGTAAGAGCTATGATCAACAAGATCAGATTGCATTTAATATTGTACAAAAGGCTACAACTGAGTTTGTGGATGCTGTAAGAAGTAATGGGTATATCACTCCAAAGATGTATGAAGATTTTATTAGAACAATAGATGTTACTCAGAACATGTATGATGTTCAAATGCAGCATGACGAGAGGAATTATAACCCGATTTATCATGATCCTGCTAACGTAGGGAGTTTTCAAGAGAAATATGAGGTCTATTATGAATCATTTTTCACGGAGCAAATTATGAAAGTTCTCTTCCCTGATAACGGTAAGGATATTTCTGATCCAAGTAGACGGTATGTTCTTCATACCTATGACTACTTTTCTGTGGTAGTAAAAAACACGAATACAACGAATGCAACTCTCATGAGAGATTTTTTAACTAATTCAGTTACAAGCGAACCGACACGTATCTACATCCCGTATGGGGGGATGGTGTTAGATGAAAATATCTAATTTAGGAATTATATTCGTGATCATCGTTTTCCCTATGTTTTTCCATAGTGATGCAAGACTCGATGAGCAAAGGAGCGCTTCTGAAACTATAATTCAATATGATTGGGCGATCCGAACAGCTGTCCAGGATGCAGGGGTATCACTGACGTTTCAAGAAGCAAAAATAAATGCTCCTCAATACGATTCTTATAAAAACTTCAAGATTAACAAAGAAGAAGCATTAAGGTCATTCTATAAGTCATTGTATATTAATCTTGGTATTTCAGATGATGAACTAGCACAAGAAGTCATGCAGCGTTATATTCCTGCTATAGCGGTCGTCGCCTATGACGGCTACTGGATTTATACCGAAGAGAAAATGAAAGATCAAAATGGCGAAAATGTGATTCGAACTGTTTGGAAGGAGAAAAAACCGTATTCCTATTCAGATGCGCAGGGAAATAGTGTTGGTTTCACTTTAGATGATTATGTCTTTGCTTATGATGCTACGACATCACAGTGGTACGAGGGGCCAAGAGATATGGTATCTCAAGACGTAAATGGACGAATACCATTACTCAATGATCCAAGTGTGTTTGATCAAGTACGAAGAACAACGATAGTAACATCAATTCAAAAAGACCTTGCTCATTTTATAAACGCCCATAATCAGTATTCTCGGTTACTAGGTATATCTTATACTTTCACTTTACCCGAAATTGATCAGGAAGAATGGAATAATACAATCAGTGACGTTTCTTTTCTAGCATTCATACAAGGCCTACCGGTTGGCCAAAAACAATACAATCGATACGCATTTGGCGGGGGCCGCTTAATCAAAACGGATCAAATATATGGGGCCGAACAAAATGGGATAAGGATTTATTATCGTTCAAGTGAATGTAACTATCCTCAAGATCAAGTTATCGAGAAGTTCACTAGTGAGAAGGCCGCAGCTGCAGCTGGTTACTTCCCACGTAGATGCACAAATGGACGTTAGTACATTCTGGCTTTGGGATATCTGACGGGATTAACCGAAGTCTCTGAATTCAATATTATTTCACCTAGGGTTGATGAGCAGGGTTTGTAACCGTCAGACATTCGAGTGCCTGAGGGCATCGTAGGCTTCAGCTCCACTGAAGCCAGCGGCCTAATCTGTCACTTGCCGCATGCGACTCAGCGTATCAGGGCACATGAAGAAGTCAAGGATTTGCCGCTTTGCGTTCCTCCTTGACTTCTAAGTTCAACTACCTCATCCAAATCGCTTAAGCAATTTGGTGAGCCTCTAGTTGAACTACGTGCGATGCTTCACTGAGAGCTGACTCGACCTGATAGGCTTGTGCCAAGCGGCAAGCATACCGGCCGCCAATTGAAATTGAAAAATACCATAATCGAAGGAAAGGCAAAGGTGATAGTTTATGAAAAAGTTACTTCTTAGCTTGCTTGTTAGCTCTCTTGTTCTTAGTTCTGTGTTACCGGCAATTGGAACAGCTCAGGCTGTCGAAAAGAAAGTTGAAATTGTCCTTGATGGAAAGAAGATTAATCTAGGGGATTCTAAACCGTTCCAGGACAAACAAGGGAGCGTCATGGTTCCGATTCGCTTCGTGTCCCAAGCCTTGGGCGCTGATCTTGGATATGGTAAAGAAAACGGAGTAACGAAGGTTGTTGTAAAGGATGAAAAGAATCTCGTTGAAATGACAGTTGGTCAAACTAATGCACTTGTAAACGGTAAGACGAAAAACTATGGCACTAAGATTGTTTTGAGTAATGGCCGGACATATGTACCGCTACGCCTTGTTGGTGAAGGTTTGGGCCAGAAAGTTGAATGGGACAAGGTAAGTCGATGGGTTTGGATTGGTGACAAAAGCTTGCATACTCCTGATGAATTAGGGGCGAAGAAAGAGAGTATTGATCCGTACATGAAGTGGTTTAAAACGAAAAAGAGTTTGCTTAAAAATAGTAAAGGAGAAGAATACAAGCACGTAATGATCTTTAAAGAGTCCCTTCTTCCTACAACATTACTTCGGGACACCTTAAGCATTGAACCTTTTACCGATCCAAAATCAAAAATAACGTACTTAAAAATCCGATCCAAAACAACGGCAACGGCTGGCCCTATCTATTATTTAACTACAAAAAATGATATTCGCTATCGCTATCCATTAGATGATATGACCATTAAAAATGACGATGGTACAAGATATAGTTTCTACAAGATATGGTCACGTGCAGATAATACTCTACATGGGATTGTAGACAAGGAAAATCTGAGTCTAAAAGACATCTCGTACCTTGGTTTTGACGGGGCATCTGAAGAATATATTTCGTTGATGGTTAATCCTTGGAAGGGAAAGTAAAATCCAATGGGGAGATCATTGAAACGCGCACTGGCTATTATGCTGGTGCTCTTACAAATACCTTTGTTCCTATATCCTGATAATCGACTAGAGGCAGCAACGGAAATAACCCCACTTCAGTATTACGAAGAACAAAGCTATCGGTATTTTGTCGGAATGATGTACTACGAAATGTGGAAGAAGACGGACGGATCCTGGACGGATGGTGGAAGAAAACCAAACGCTGGAATGAGAGGTGATGCTGATTTCACATACAAATTTCAGTTTCCCGGTAGAAAAATAAAAACCGTAGAAGCGCGTATCTATAATCCTGAAAATGATAAGGTTGAGTACTTTGAAAAATCACGTTCTGATAAATACCTAGATTATAAGAGATCAATAAGTTTCGAAACGAAAAACTCAGATATAAAACCTTTTCAAAAGCAGGGGATTGGAACTGATACTACGGTCATTCCGATCACTATTAATATGCTGCTTAATGCAGAAGATCCCAAAGATATTAAGAAAGAATCGTGCCCATCATGTGCACCAGAGGTAGAAGCCTACCGTATATTTGTGCCAATTCTATTCAAAATAGAACTGGCGACGCAGCTCAATGTCAAATACTTTACGACCGATGGAAAGTCGCTAAATAGTATTTTTACTCCAGTTGTTAATGAGGAAATGACAGTAGGAAAAGAGTATGTTTTTACTCCTCCTACGCACAAGGACTACGAGTATGTTGGATTCAAAAAATCGACTACGGATAAGGATCCTTCAGGAGTCATCCTTAGACGTGATCCGGATAAGCTCACATACAACGGAACTCATGAAAAATACACACTCCACATGTATTACCAGACAAAAAACGGAGCCGTGTAAGCCAGGGGATCCAGCCTGCGAACCAACAACTAGCTCAGATTGTACCGATCCTGCGCCTTCTTCCACGGTTGACGGTAAGGTCATGGATCCAAGGGTTACGGCAATGATTAAGGCTGATCAACGAGGCAACGAACGATTCGATGTAACACAAGGAATCCCGACCTCTGAATCACTATACGGGAATGTAAGCAGCCTTAACTATCTTTTCGAGAATAAGTTCGTTCAGAAGTCTGGTAAGTGTACGTTCAAAGTGAATGTCGAGAAGTCGTACACACTGAAATGGGATCCAGGAAAAACGGTTACCGGCCCAGACGGAAAACCGAAACAGGAACCAGATCCGCAAACTGAAACTGAAACGAAAGTATTCTCGGTGACGGTTGAACGGCCATATTCATTCTGGACGATTGACACTTTACACGTATTGAAAATTGACGAGGCTAACTTGGTGAATTATGCCTTACCGAACGGAGGCATCAAGATTAGTCCTTCAGGTTATTCGCCGCCGGGCTATGCTGCTTCAACAAGAGGGAAATACTATCCCCCTAAAAATCCGGGTAAGGTTACAGCAACTCCAGAAACCAAAACGGGGGGCAAGACGAAGCCAGCTATTACAGATACAGCAAGCTCTGTGAAGTCCTTTGCGGAAAATGCGATCGACAAGGTGGAAGTGGAGAATGATTATTTGCAGTTTAACGGATCCACCATCATGGACAATCGTAAGGTGAAAGAAACGGGGCCGAGTCCGGGGCGGATACCAGATCCTACTGTAATAGGTCAGAATGTGTTGTATAGCCCAGGGAACATGATTTCAAGTACCAAAGTTAATAAGGCGAATACACCAAGTTCCGGAAGCATTAAGTTTGGCCTGATGAGCGGTAATATCAACGATGGAGAAGACAAGACCTACCCTATTTACGGAATTAACAGCGTAACCGTGCATACGCCAGTGGTTATGTATCCAACGATTACAGACGATCAGCCGCATAATCAGAGGGTTGTCCCAGACATGGCTAGGGCAGCACTGATCTTGAATCGTCCATTTACGGTCACGCTGCCGACTACGGGGCAGCATACGAATTATCCGGGATACGGGAACCGGGACTATGCAAAATATACGCAGTCGAAACAAGTTCAATTCCCGTTCGATGTATTTAACAGCACTAAGAGTAAATACATCTTGAAAAACACGTGGATTGATATCCCTGTTAGTCAGCTGCAGGAAACCTTTATTATGCCTGTATGGATTGATGAAGGGAACTATACTGTGTTGTTCCGTTCCTTTACGGAAAATGCACCAAGCGACTTTTCTACTCAACCTGCAGCCAACACGAACTGGCAACATCATGTTGCCATTAATACAATCGATGTCAATGTAATCGGGCGGCTATATGATTTCCGCATTACCGACATCTCCGATTTTGATTGGGAAACTGTTTTCCGGAAACATAAAGGCAGCCGCGAACATTCCGGAAATGTCTATTGGGTTGGCGACAGAGATATTGATGGAAATCTAGTCGGGAATCGCAATTTAGAGGGGAACCGTGTTAGCAATGCAACTCCTTTGCAGCTGCCGATTCGCCCTGGTAGCCATCCGAATCCTGGATACCGAAACGTCACAGTAAAGACTGGGTATCCGTTCAAGTTTGACTTTAAAACGAGTGGCAACATGTTTGGCGCAAACGATAAGGTTCGGATTGTTCCGTCATTCTTTTTCGTGAACAAAGACGGCAGCGGCCGTATTCCTGTTGATCTTTACTACCATGATTACACAAGGAAGAAATATTTCGTGAAAATCGGATCAAAAGATGACGTATCGCGCCAAACTGTAAAGCTAGATGACCCTATGCGCTCGGTTCCAAAACAAGAGATTATTGATTCGGCTAATTTCGCTTACGATAATTACGGAGGACAAGGTCTCTTACGAGCTCAATTCGTTGAAAAGTATCTCAGAGAAGCGAAGAAGGAAACACTATCGGGTTATAATAGCCAGCTTATGTTAACCTATCCACTCCGGACGTTTATTGGTTCTAAGTCTGTACCAAGTACAGTAAACGTTCAACGAGCGAATGCTTCCATTCAAAAGTGGTACGGTGAGTATTATTTGCCACCGGCTATGTACGTCGTAAAGGCAGGCACTAATATAGCTGAATATGGACGAACACATGGAGGATTGAACGATAAGTCGCCTATCTTCTTAAAAAACGGGTACATTGTGGTTAATTTTAACATCGAGACTATCCGGAATAATAATGCGAATAATCCGTATTTACGCTATTACCGCTTACCTGGACAAAGTACACCACTTGATAATCAGTGGAAAATGGAGGGTTTTAAAAATCAGCAAGTAGATCGCTATGGAAACGTCCACAATTTAAGTGACGGGGATGTGCTGTACTATCATGCTGATCTATCATATCGGGATGATTTTACAAGCACGGTTCCACATTAAACATATTGTGCCGGGTGGGGCCCCACCCGGCTTTTTAGGGGGCATACCATTCATGAAGAATAGGTTCCGAGTGTTTCTATCCATAGCATTCCTGTTTTCTTTTCTTACATTGAATTCTGATCTTGAGGCTGCTGCTGCAAGCGAAGAGATAAGCTCACTTGTCTTTGAAGGGATATCATTAGATCAGACTTTCTCGGAATCGGTAACGAGTTACACAGCTTCTGTTCCGAGTGATATTCAAACTACAAGGGTAACTGCAGTAAGTGAGTCTAATCTTAAGGTGAATGGTGTTACAGTCAATAGCGGCAGTCCATCCCAGGTTATAAACTTGAAGGAAAACGGGGTTACTGAAATTGCGATAACTACTCAATCTATAAGTGGAATGGAGAAAACATATTACGTTAAGATCAATCGGCTGGCCGTGCCATCTGTAAGTAACCCAAGCGTAAATTCTTCAGGTGGGGAATTGCTGCTGATCTGGGAGATGCCTGATAAACGTCAAGACCTTTCTACGGTGATCATTGCAAGAGACGGAGTAGTTATTGGTCAATCTGCTGCTGCAGAGAGGAAATTTAAACTGACTGATTTAAGCCCAGGAAAGACATATAAATTCTCAGTTACGGGATACAACAAACTAGGTATAGCCGGGGAACCATTATCTATAAATTACACTGCAGAGGGTCAGTCAGCAGGAGATAAGAAACTAGCACGATTGTCGGCTGACATCCCAATAAATGAACAGTTTCAGCCTTCGAGAACAAATTATTCCGCTATTGTTCCTTATACAAAATATGAAACAACGGTCTACCCCACAGCTGAAGTAGGAGCTTCGGTAAGAGTAAACGGAATACTGAGTGGATCTAGTATTACGGTTCCACTTAGCATCGGGAGCAATTCAATTATTGTAGAGGTAATATCGAATGATTCAAGCATAACGAAGTATGTGATTAATGTAACTCGATTGCAGGAAATCACGAAATCTGATTTGCTGGGACTTTCTTTGACTGATGCGAGTATGAATGAGAGTTTTATGCCAGGTCGATATTCGTATACATCGACCGTGCCATATGAGCGTGCTGAAGTGTCTCTCGTACCGATAGCTGATAGTTCAACATTTATAAAGATAAATGGTAACTACGCTGCATCGGGTTCTGCGTACAAGGCTTATCTAAATGTTGGGTCAAACTACATTACCATTGAAACTTCATCATCAAATTCCGTTACTCGAAAGTACAGTGTGTATATTTATCGTTCAAATACAAACCGTTCTGTCCCACTTAAAGGCCTTTTTGTTGATGGAGTTCACTTGGATCAATCTTTTGATGTCGCCCGAACACATTACACAGGAACCGTTCCCTTTGAGAAAGATGCGGTTAAAATCGTTTCCGTTATAGACTCTCCTGGATATGGTTTTGTCAATAACACCCTGGTTAAGAGCGGAGATTCAGTTGAGGTGTCATTAAATGTTGGGAAGAACATTATTCGATACACTTTATACAATGGTCACGGCCAAAATACTACGTACAATATAGAGCTTACTCGACTAAGTTCTGGTAGCAAATCAATAAGCAGTGGATCAGGTGGATCTTCTGTAGAAGCGGCGTATATTTTAAACAAAGATACTGTCGAGCTTGATTTGGGAAGGATGATCGGAAAGAGCTTTACGCTGAAATTAGATAGCCTTAAAAAGGCAGCATCAAATCCGAATACCGTAAAATACTTTCTCGTTAAAGTTAGCCAAACCAATGATTTTATTAACTCAATTTATATCACTAAAGATGTAGCGAACTACTTAAAAGAGTCTAAAATCGACCTATCAATGGAAATGGAGTCCATTAAGACAACTATTAAATTTAAAGATCTGCCAACAGATGCGTTCACTTTTGCTTTATCGCGGATAGGTACGATCGGAAGCCAACTTCCGGTCGGTGCACAGCCTGTTGTAGCTGATTTCAAAGTTGAAGTAGGGAAGCCAATAGAGGTATTTATTGATCTTGATTACAAGCTTGATAAAGATACGTCCAAACGAGTTGTGGTATACGAGAACAAAAAATTAGCAAAGACGAGAATTGCCCAAGGGAAAAAGCGCTTTAGTATTGTAGGTGACTGCGTAATATCAGGTGGTTTGCTAGATATTAGATTTATAGATATTGATAAACATTGGGCATTAAAAGAGATTAAGCTATTAACGGATCGAGGATTAGTTAGTGGGTATCAGGATAATACGTTCCGTCCAAACCACAAAATCACAAGAGCCGAATTCGTGCAGATTCTTGTTAACTCTATTACTCTCCAAAAAGGGAACAAAAACATTAGATATAGAGATGCTCCTCAGTCTGCTTGGTACTTTGATGCAGTCGATGCTGCGAGTTCAGCCGGACTTATTAAAGGTAATAGTAAAAATGAATTCAGACCAAATGATTTAATAACAAGAGAGGAAATTTCGGCTATCTTCGGTAGACTGATTGATCAAACCGAAGGGTTTTCTATGGCGGAATCTACAATTAGTAGCTTGAAAGCGTACAAGGATGGAAATAAGGTAAGTCCTTGGGCTACAGAAGCTTTTGATAAGGCAATCCGAGCAGGAATTGTCTCAGGGGTTAATGGGGGAATGCTTCTGCCAAAAGCAAATGGAACTAGGGCAGAAACGATTGTCATGGTCTATCGATTTATTGAAAGCACGTACGGATTATAATATCAAGTCCAGGGGAGAAAGAGAATGAAAACAAGAACGTCGGAGGAACAGAAAGAATTTAAAGACAGTTCATTCATTGCGGCATGGGCCAAGGAAGAAGTAAATGGCCTTACTGCGAAAGAATTAGTGAAGGGTTACCCAGATGGAACATTTCGCCCTAAAGCAAAAATGACCCGAGCAGAGAGCGTGGCACTTATATTCCGAATGCTTGAGCTGAAATAATTGATAATCCGGCGTAGATCTAACTATGCCGGATTTTTCTATTCTCCCGGAAGAAGGGATGGGATGCTTGTAGAAGTAAAAAACGCTTTGGAGTTAATGGTTTCTTTGGCATGATGATCATCACGCTGCTGACACTAGTCGTTACTCTCGTCATTGCGGTTTCCCAACACAAAAAGAAATAGACCGCCTCCCAAAAGGAATGGTCTATTTCCTTAACCTTTACTAAGCCCACCGCCTGGGCTACTGTACAAAAAGGGAGCAGTTTACGGCTGCTTCCTTTTTCATGTTACTCATTAACTACTGAGATTATCCTATCATTTATTCCGAGCATATAAAGCTATAAAAGTGATCACTTCTTTTTATTACTAATTAGTTTGGGTATGTCATGTCTTTGACTTACCTTCTTCATTAACTTCAAAAATTCGGCTGCTTCCTTTTTTGATGGCACACTCATGACTATCTCGTCCCCTTCCATTTTATTTTTATTATCTCCACATGGTCCATGGCTTAAACGCTCGTTCTAAAGAGTAGCTTGTCCTCATACATTTAAAACTAGGAAAAATGGAAAAACGTCAAAATGACCCAAGGATAAGTTATCGAAATAGTGTATGTAACAAAGAAAGGGGAGGGACTTTTGTTAAACTCCATCTTCCAAAAGACTCAGAAATTGAAGTCGGAGCATGCTGCATTGGACGAAGAAAAACAGGTGTGCAAGGAGTCCGAAAAACGAAAGATTAGATCTGACAAGATGAAAGATGTGAAATTTCCGGTTAATGAAGAAGAAAGAACATTGCTACGCCGTATTGCGAAGTCTAAACGAAAGCAACATCGTAATGAGACAGAATCCAATACAGAAATTTTCCTTGCGGCATTAAATCATCTCATCGTACATCCAGATCGATGTCACATTATTCATTACAAAGACACGGGACAGTATATGCATGTACGCTTGAGCCAGAATATTTTCAACGAAGTTGAGGATCTCTCCTATAAGTGGAATGTATCCATACGTTGTGCAGTACATCGTATTATGATGAATTATTTAAAAGTCGGGGAGGTTGTTATTAAATATGTTGAATATTAAACAATCCCCTCTTGCAAATCGTTTACAGGAAATGTTTAAACCGATAAAAAACGTGCAACACAAGTGATGACGCTTGAAGTGAGAGCAAGAGATATTGACTTTGTAAGAGCGGAAGTATTCCTCGATGATATGTATAAACTAACTGGAGAGGATCCTGACAACCTCTTATCTGTAAATAGTCTCATCTTATTGTTATATGAAGACTTCTTGATGCAGATCAGAAGTCAATATGATTCAGTGCAAATGATTGAAAGACTGATTGAAAAGAGATTGTTCTATTTTCGAAAAAGAGAGATCGATGAATCTGATCAAATACTAATCAAGTCAAAATGGGCGATTCTGAAGTTGCCTATGAAGAGAAATATGGTTTTACGAGGAGAAGTTTTTCTTCATGATTTAGGACTCGAGAGTCCTAAATTCGAGATGAAGTTAGAAGAATTGATGTCAATTCTCTTCATGGACTTTATGAAGGAAGTACGAAAAGGGAATCAGCGCAAACTTATAAAATCGATATTAACATGTATGAAAGAATGGCAATGAATACAAACAGAACCGGTGCTAATGATGCATCGGTTCTGTTCTTTGCGTGATCTTGGAACACATGCTCAATGTGTTCTATTTGTTTTTACCGTAGAGCGCGTGGATGTAATTTAGTAACATAATGAGCAGCACACCAGATGAAATCATAGTTGAAATAATTTCGAAAATAGACATTCTTTCACCTCCAAGAATCTTCTCGATGTAAGAAACGATTTAGAGTAATACTTTGGCCTTTTTATAGGTGGCTTTTGATTACTCAAAAGCAGCGGCCTAAATACGTGGCCCTGCCGCAGCTGGCCAGCGTACCATGGCGAACCTTTTGTCAAAAGTTTGCCTGCTAAAGCAGTTTTCCTTTTTGACAAAAGAGTTCCACCGTTCCGGCGCCGCGCAATGCGCGCCTGGCGGAACCTTGGTGAAACTACGCTTTCATGGTTCTCGCGTGCCATGCGGCAAGCACACCGGCCGCTGTTAGTCGACATGAAATATAGACACTGGAGATTGATTGTGACGAGGTTAGATGTTTGCCTTTGGAAGGCTTTGTGGCCGTTTGTTGCATTGCATTGCAATGCAACTTTTGGTATAATTAAGGAGGATAATATAATTTAATTTTGGTTTTCGGGGGAAAATAGATGAGTTTTGGAACATACCTTAAAGGGCTTAGAACTGCTCTTGATTTTAAACAGAGCGATGTTGCTGCTGCAGCTGATGTGAAGCCTCAATATTTGAATAAGATCGAAAATGACAAAGTGGCACCTCCGTCTGAAGAAATATTGATAAGGTTAGCAGCTGCTCTCAAAGAAGATCCTTATATGATGATCGTGAAGGCTGGAAAAATACCAACGGATTTCAAAGATATCATATTACATAACGACGATGCTTTCGTTTATCTACGGAATAAATTGAAATGATAACGGGGGGACGAGTATGGCAATTCACTTCACTAAAGAATATATAGATGAGCTATTGTCACGAGTGGATACGATGGAAGTTATGGAGCGTCATGGTATTCGAGTTAAAGCTGGCACTGATAAAAACAATTTTTATATAGCGGATTTTTGTTGTGGAAAACGCGATTTTGACAATGGAAGAATCAAAAAGAAAACGCAGACGTATAGATGTATGTCTTGTGGAACAGGTGGTAATGCTATTCATTTTCTGAAAGACGTTGTGGGGATGTCGTTTCATGATTCAGTAGTTGAGCTTTCACATATGGTCGGGATGGAACTTCCCGAAGAAAGCGGCCCAGAACATGAGAAGAAGAAAAGAAAAGGATATGCTTTACAACTAGCAGCTGAGTTTTATGAAAAACAAAATAACTATGAGTACTTCCTTTCAAGAGGAATTTCAATAGACGTTTTAAAAAACACCGCGCCGGCTATGCACCAGGTGGTAGGGTGCTGCGTAATTATTTGGAGTCAAAAGGGTTCTCCAAGGAGGAACTCAACGAGCTGAAGTTAATTAATAAAAAAGGTCTCGATAAATTCTATGGCCGTGCTGTGATTCCGATCGTTATGTTTGGGAAAGTCGTGGATCTCTATGGAAGAGCTGTGGATGAGAAAAATGGCGTGAAGCATCTTTATTTATATGGAGATGTTACCTTCCTTGGAGGATATGATAACATTGTGCCAGGACAAATGGTAAGCATCTATGAATCATTCATTGATCAATTGGTTGCAGAAAGCAATGGGATTAATAACTGTACGAATCCCGGCGGAACCAACAAATTTACTGTTGATCATGGCAAGCTGCTACGAAAAAAGGGAATAGAAAAGGCGCTTGTTATTTACGATGGAGATAGTGCTGGCAGAGATGGGATGCTCAGTGTAGGGAAAATCCTGCAATCAGAAGGTATTGATACTTGGATTGGAGAATTACCCGATGGTACCGATCCAGCTGAGCTTCTTTACACTGAGGGGTTGGATGGTTTTAAAAACAGTATCGATGGAAAGCCATTCCGGTTATATGAACTGAAGTACATTTTGAAGGATTATAGTTTGGGTGAATTAGAATCGTATATTTCCGAGCGAAAAGCAAATGAGCGCACTGCTTCGATGAAGCAAGGTGCATAAACAGGGGGTTTTGGGGAAATGGAAAAGGTTAGTCGTGAAAACTTCGAAAAACATTTTAAGGATTTGAATGCGTCATGGGCTTATGAAGGTGCTGAACTGAATGAAGTAGAGAAGGAACTTGCATTTAAACTTCTGAATGGTGAAATATCCGATGAAGAGTACCTAAAAGCGATCATGGAGGCTACGAAGAAATGAACCAATATGTCTATCCTGGTACAGACATTCTTCGAAACAAGGCAGATATAAGAGACCAGGAAATGCTACAGATATTCGAGCGAAATAACACGATGGTAAGAGCAATTCAATTACGGGAAAATACAATCAAGGGGAATTTTGATCTAGATCATTTAAAGGCCATCCATAAACACTTATTCCAAGATGTGTACCCTTGGGCCGGGGAATTGCGGGCCACAAACATTAGGAAGACCGAATGGTTTGCTGAATATCGTACACTTGATTCTATGTCTTTCAATACGTTTGCGAACTTGAAACAAGATAAGTATCTTAAGGGTCTGGATCAAGATATGTTTGCAAAAAAAGCGGCAGCCTATTACAGCGATATAAATTATCTTCATCCTTTCCGTGAAGGTAATGGTCGATCCATAAGAGAGTTCTTTAGTCAGCTTGCTAAGAATGCCGGCCATGAACTAAATTGGTCACGTGTTCCTAAAGAGGAATATATGGAGGCCGTGATTACAACGATGCATGATCCTTCCAAGATTGAAGGCTTAACAGATGTCTTTGTGCGGTGTATGAAGAAAGAAGACGCTCAGGAAACTGAGAAGTGGGTTGTTCCTAAACAAGAAATGCAGCTTAAGGATGTTTTAAAGCGTGCTGAAGGAATGCCGATGGGGGATAGTGATATCAGCTCACAAATGTTAATTCAGAATGTAGAGAAATTCCGAATCAAACAGGATGGGAATAAAGAAACTATCCAATTTCAATTGAGTGGGGAAAAAGATATTAGATCGGTTCCCCTTGAGAAAGTTCCTTACTTGAATAGGGAAACTAAAAACGAATGGCTTGATTTAGCCGCCGGAGCAAAGAATGTTCAAATCAATCGTGGAATGGACATGGGAATGTAAGGGGAAGCTGTTATGCAGATTATTGCGATGCTAACAATGCTTGTCGATCATATCGGTAGAATGTTTTTTGCTGATCAATTTATATGGGGGATCATCGGCAGAATTGCATTTCCATTCTATGCACATATGTTTGTAAAAAGCTACGATTTGACGAGAGACCGAAAGTCATACTTAAAACGGTTATTCTATTTAGCCATTATCTCGCAAATCCCTTACTCATTGTCTTTTGAAACGATTGATATTAACGTTGTCGCTTCACTCACCATCTATCTACTTATTTTCACTTTGGTCGGTCGATTTTATTCGAAGCTTATAAAAGTTACCTTTGTAGTAATCGGAGCTGCTCTACTAGAATTCCTACACTTTGATTACGGTGCCTATGGCTTATTTTTGGCCATGATATATCGTTATTCTGATCGGGTCAAGATGATTCTTCTTCACTACTTACTCAACCTGACAGCTCTCGTTTGTAAGGGCTGGGTTGCTCAAATGTTTAGTCTATTCTCTACCGCAATGGTATTGGTTTTTAGGAATAAAAATTGGTTCAACTCAAGGGTTGTACCGATTCATATATGGAGATATTTTTATCCGGTACATCTTTTTGTCCTATGGATAATCAGTATTTTTGTAAAATGATGATGGATTCCAATTAAACATAAACGGGAGTTTTTACTAACATGAATATTCAGAGCACGAAGTCTGTTCACTTTAAAAATGGTCGGTATACTGCTGAACGCGAACAAGTACATGCAGAAATGATTGATAAGTTACTAAGCGGTATCAACCCCGCAGCTGATCAACCACTTGCCATTTATTTAGGAGGAGGTTCAGCATCGGGCAAAACTACAATCTCTCAGATGCTAACCGAATCTTTTAAAAGTGAAGGCGAAAGTGTAGTTTTGGTTGATTCTGATCACATTAAGACACTTTTACCTGAATATAAAACCTTAATTAAATCAGTCCCTGAGCAAGCAGCGAGTATCTTGCATGATGAAAGCAGTGACATTAGTGAGGCACTATATTCAAAAGCCTTAGAATCTCAAATAAATCTTATATTCGATGGGACAATGAAAAGCGCTGAGAAATACGAACGTCTTATTCAAAATGCACAATCGTTTGATTATTCGACTTCAATTGTAATAGCTGATGTTCCATTACAAGAAGCGTTCCGAAGAGCAGATGTACGATATGAGATTGAGAAGAGACGAGTACCACGTGAGATAATTGAACTAAGCCACAAAAGTGTTCCAATAACATTTCAAAAAATTAAAGATAAGGTAGACTCATTCTACTTATATGATACGACTCAGAGGCATCCAGAACAGTTTTATTCGATGAATAATGGAAAGGTAAAAGTACATAACGAGGAGCGTCTATCGCAGTTTTATGAAAAAGCAGGTACTCCTGTTCTTGAAAAATGGATAACTCCTTCTGAAGAAGCGAAGCTATTAGACATACTAAAAAATGCAAGGGGCTTCCAATAGATGAAACCCTAACAGCGGGGGATTATAAACGAAGTGTTTCTCAGTACAGTGTTAAGGAGGGGCACTCCGGAGAGACTTTGCAATTTTATTATAAGGGTTCGAATACTTTGCAATCCCTACAACTTGTTAAATACCCGTACCTTCCTATGGAAACCAAAAATAATTTTCTTGAGCAGGCTGCGAATGCAACTCAAATTGCAACTAAAACATTAGAAATGTGAGGGATAAGTATGAACATGGATAAAGTTATTAAGCACTTCGAAGAAAACAAAGAGGAAAAATACAAAGAAGTACTAGAAAAAGAAAAAAAGAGCTGCAAAGAGTGAGAGAACAACAAAAAGAAGATCCCCCGGTTCAGGATAAAGAATCAACTTCTTTCTAAATCATGGGGGAAAGTACATTAAGATTAAATAAGATTGAATTCATTTAAGGGAGAAGGCAATTCTTAAGCCAGCCCTCAGGAATTATCAGACACATAAAGAAATTTATGTGTCTTTTTTAGTGCTTAAAAACTGCTTCGACTAGATAAATGTGGTATAATAGAACTATTAGTACGCCACTTAACTGTAGGTAAATAGGACTTGAAGAACCCGAAAGACCTATAAGGCTATAGTACTATAGTCATGTGGCTGATTGCGCGAATGAGGAGGGATTGCAAATAAATATGCTTTGGTAAATATGAGTGAAAAAGCATGAGGAGCTGATCATCATTTTTTTCAATTATTTCAGAATGGGAGAAATAAGAATGTAATCCTGTACACATTTATACTGAACGGTGTGGTTTTTGGTTTGATTAACATGTTATCCGTGATATTGAGGATACGAGATTTAGCCAATCATTATCCATATATTATCGTTTTTATTTGGACAATCATTCTCGCCAGCTTTCTCTTCTTCGATTTGAAAATACTCTACTTTATTAATCTTATTCCAGTATGCATATTCATTTGGCTCCGATTACGAAATCTCAGTTTTGATGTGATGTCAAGTGATATTGAATATGTAGATTCTTGGAGCCCAAGTTGGGTATGGGAACAATATGCGCTGTTAGGATTCTTAGTTTTGGGGATTATTGCACAAGTTATTGTTTCGATATTATCGAAGGAAACAGATGATTAGGCTTGATTAAGTGCTTACTACGGGGAGGTGACGACGATAAATTGCCCTTTGTGTAAGATTGGGGTTCTTGAGCCGATTGCCTATTTTGATTTAGGAGATGGCCCACTTCAATTAAAAATGTCCTTTTTTATTCCAAATCGTTCCATTGGAATCCATATTTGTAGTAATGATAGATGCTGTCATACAGAAATGAAGGCAGCTCCGGGATCCCTCACCTCCGCCAAGAGTACTTTGAGGGATCTGCTTTACGCGTCCGAACGCGCCCGAAAACTGCCATAACAAGCTTACCACAGAAGGTAAAATGAGCGTAGTGGTAGTTATTCATGGGGGCTGAATGAAATGGAAGAAAGATATCGCGCATGGTTAAGGCAGAATGGAAAACGTGAAAATACAATCAACTCGTACTCTTTAATTGCTTCTCATTTCAATATTTGGTTTCGACAACAGTATGGGACAGATCTTTATGAGATTTCGGTTCAGGTCGTTGAAGCATGGAGAATTTATCTGTTGAATGCTGCCTACACCAAGAGAAAGAATAGCCCCCAAAAACAGTATTCCATAAACACCATCAAAACGTATATGAAGGCGATAAAACCATTTCTTGAATACCTACATACGACTCACCGGATATCAGTTAACCCATCGGATGAATTATCACCACTTAGAGAACTAAAACCAGAAGCAACGATTAGATGGCTAAATAAAACGGAAAGAGAAACTCTCATGTTCTATTTTGAGAAAGCAAACGACCTGGAGAGCTCCTGGATCTTTACTCGCAACCGGGCGATTGTTTTCCTAAGTCTTTATTCAGGTCTCAAAAAGAGCCAAATTGTAAGGCTTGAAGAGAGAGATATATTCTTTGATACCGGGCATATCGCACTCAGAAGCGATGGCGGTACAAGAGAAATTGAAATGTCAGCTAGTTTAAAGTTAGCTTTACTGGATTGGATAGAGGAACGAGGAGAACAAGACACCGATCAATTGTTCTTATCTATTAGGGGAACACCGATAACAGGGCATACAGTAAGGCGAGTATACGAAAAAATCAGCAAGATTACGAAGATACCGAATTTAACGGCTCAAGTAATAAGGCATACCTTTGCTACGAATCATATAGAAGAAGGTATGAAATTATCCCAGGTGGCGGATTTATTGGGGCTTGCGAATATGAACTATATTCGTGAATATGTCAAGAATCGCTAGGCAAAAGCGAATCATTATTCTGAGAGGGGATTACGAGATGGAATTAGCATTTCATTTCCGGATTCTAGGTGAACAAGTTGATGGCCAGCAAGAAACTGAATGTTATATGAGGATGAAATATGATGTGGAACGTCTTCCAGATCAAGATACCTATAATAAGATGCATCTCAGTTTATCTGAAAAACACACAAAGGAGTATGGCTATACTGAAAATTCTATAGTTCCAATTTCTAAAGAAGAATATGACCTTGAAATGGAAGAGGAAAATGTGTGATCGAAAATCTTAATTCAGTGAGTGTGAACTATGAGAAGAAAAACGAAACGCAGACAAGAGAGGGAGAAACAAAAGCTGTTTGTAATCGTTGAAACATTTTCGATATTCATCATCTTACTCTACCTACAAAACCGTGGTGTCTTGGATACAGGAATAAAAACGGATGGTCTTATTGGAGATTTTGTCAACATAACATTCCCCATTGTTATATGGGTACAGGCCATCATCATTTTAGTTGTTTGTGGGAAATTGATTTACAGCAGAAGAAGAAAGAAAATATCAGATCACAAGATGAGAATCTCCGGTATTCAAAAAATTGATCAAATGTCCGGATCGGAGTTCGAAGATTACCTTACCGTCTATTTTGAAGACCTGGGATTCAAGGTTGAAGAAGTTGGAGGGAAAGGAGACAAAGGAGCAGACCGTATATTAACTATCCCACATACTGGAGAACGGATTTGTGTGCAAGCAAAATGTTGGTCTAAAAATGTGACGTTCGAAGCTGTTCAGCAAGTTCACACAGCGAAAGCACTTTGGAATTGCAACCAGGCTTGGATTGTTACGAATCGTGACTTCACTAAACAGGTGAAAGAAGCTGCAGAGAAGCTAGGCATCGAGCTATGGGGAAGACAAAAGCTGATTGAAAATATGTACCTGTATAACAGCAGTAAAGAGAGTATGAGTAAATCCATATATTACGCTGCACCGGATTCAAAAGTCTTTCATGATATAAGCTGTAAACACGGTAGGAACCTTAAAGCTCGTTCTGATGCTGTGATTTTTGAAAGCCACAATGAAGCATTAAGTTCTGGCCGTAGAAAATGCAATTGCTATGAGTAGAGTAAATATTTGACGGATGAGGAATAGGTGGTTGAAGAATGTCGGTTCATTTGAACTTGATTCCAGCGTTGCTTTCTGTAACGCTGCTTGCTGTGATTTTTACGATGGGGTTAAATTTGTTTCTCCGATGGAGAACAAAGGATTATCAACTGTTTTCGATAACTTCCGGAGCATCGCTTGTACTATGGATAATCTTTTTGACCGTGCTTCTTAGTCGTGCAGATATAAATGTCATGACAAGGCAAATGTTGCTTTTGAATACAACGTGCATCTGTACCATGTGTGGTTATTATGTCTTTTTTCTGAAAAAAGCAAGGAAAGAGCTCCTTTATTTTGCTGGGGCTGTACTTCTGGGGATGATTTTGTTCCTAGCAGCATTATTCGTTAAAGGGACAGTAATTCCAATTGTAAGTGTGGCGTTCTCATTAGCTTGTGGAGTGCTTTTTTATAAATTGGTGCTTCCAAAATTACCGAAACAAAACATGTTTTTAATCGCTCTTACTACCTATATCATTTCAGTTGTTTTAGCTACTGTGAGTGTGTTTGCAAACTATCAAGCGCTAATCTTTATTTCTTTGCTTTTCCAAGCCGTCTTTCACTTCACATTATTTTTGATTTTCTATAGTCGCGTAGTGGATCTTGTTCATGCAGCATCTTATCAATCTGTTACAGATGGACTGACGGGGCTGTACTACAAGTCATATTTCATCCGGAAAGTTCAGGAAACCATGAATAGCGGAAGCGGAAGCTCGATTATTTTTGTGGATATTGATAATTTCAAGAAACTTAATGATTCACAAGGGCATTTAGTCGGAGATCAGATACTACGTTTAACATCGGCGATATTAAAGAAATGTGTTGGAGAATATGGGATCGCTGGTCGTTATGGTGGTGAAGAATTAGTTGCATTAATCACAAACACTAGAGTTTCTCCTAGTCAAATCGCAGAGCAGTTTCGTGAACAAGTACAGGAACTATCAAAAGATGTACATCCTATAACGGTCAGTGTTGGCTTTAGCATCTTTGATCATGAAACCGAGCGTGCAGAAGATTACATTAAACAGGCTGATGATGCTTTGTATATGGCAAAAAGATTGGGTAAAAACCGTGTTGTTCAATTTAGCCAGGAGTGGAGCGAAGGGGATGCTTCTGTCCCTCAATCGTCTTCAAATGAAGAAGATAGAGTGGATATGTCAGATGTTTCTGATGAGATTAACGTTCCGATGCAAAGTGATACAGAAGCAGGCCATGAAATCATGGTGCATCAAGAGCCTAATGAGACACATCTAAGTACATTTGAAACGGATGAACCGGTACCTAAGCACCGTTTAAGTTCAGTTGATTACTTACGCGACCAAGAGTCTGAAGGCTTAAATAATGAGGAACAGAGCATTCAAGAAGTTATTATTCAACAAATGAAAGTTAAAAATCCGTTTCCACGTAGCAGACCATAGTTGGAAA
>NZ_AMBZ01000022.1 GCF_000293805.1 Paenibacillus alvei DSM 29
TGTTTTGAGTATTAAGCAATTGTCTGTGGAGAGTTACAACAAGGAAGCCATGTTGGTGGGTATCCTCTGGAACAATCCTGATATGTTCGATATTTACAACGAAGAGAAGCTTAACAAGAAGACTTTCGGGTCTGTGATATGGGCTTTTTATATGGGTATCGCAAGGAAGCTTTACAGAGATAACTATACGGTTTTTGATGATATCACAGTCCAACAGGCAGTCACAGAATTGAAGTTGAATGAGAAATATGAAAAGTACGGCGGCTACGCCATAATCGAAGAGTTGATGGAGGAAACGAAGGAGTCGTCTGAAAACTTCGAAGGTTACTACGATGAAGTGAAGAAGTACGCATTACTTCGAGAGTACTACAAACTTTTTGGAGATAAGGTTATCGAACAAAGAGACAACTATGATTACAGGAAGCTATCTCGAAATGAAATTTCGATGTACTGGAATGACAAGATAAATAATATCGATATTCAACACAATGAGACGAGCATCGTAGCCTATAATCTATTGGCTAACCTTGAAGATTTCATCAACAAGTTGGACATAAGTCCTGACTTGGGTATGCCATTTTATAAGGGTCGAAAGCTTACTGACATTATAAATGGTTGGGCAACAGGTACATTATCCATTATCGGAGCCTTCTCTGGTAATGGTAAGTCGTCATTCGTCATGGAGAAGCTGATTATGTCTTGCATCCAAGAAGGCGAAAAGCTTGCAATCATTGCAAACGAGATGGACTTAGAGCAGTATCAGAAGATGTTGCTTATTACCATCATGGGCACAGAAATGTACGAGACGTTTAAGGATTACTTTGGCGATAGGGTTCGATTTAATCGAAAATCTATCAATAAAGGTAACTTTACATCGGAAGAGAAGATGAAACTTGAACTTGCTGTTAAATGGGTTGGCGAGAAAATCGGTGACAATAACAGTTTGATTAAGTTGATCCCACTAGAAGAATATACGATGGATAACGTCGAGAAGGTTGTTAAAAAGTTCGCTCGTCGTGGATATCATCGTTGGATTGTTGATACAGCAAAGCCTTCTGAGGGTGGACGCAAAGAACGTTGGCAACAATTCGTAGAGGACTTTGACAGATTGTATAAGTTAGCACGCAAGGATGGTGGTGGTCTAAACCTTGCAATGTTCGCAACAGTTCAGCAAGCAGACAACTACGTAGGAAAGTACTGGCTTAATGAACAATGTCTTGCCGATGGAAAGAAAATTAAGAACGTTGCAGACCTTGTATGGCATTTACGTCCAGTGCATCCACAAGAATATGAAGGTGGAGCGCATGAACTTGAAGTCATCAACTGGATTCGTAAGAGTGAGGATATGTTCAATCAGGACGAAGGTGTTGATGATGATGTATCGTTCATAACGGATGATGGAACAACGCTCATGAAACAGAAGGTTACATTGAAGCAAGGCAAGGTGTATTACTTGCTATTCACCAGTAAAAATCGGCGTGGCATGACCAACCTTACTGGTCTTGATGTTTTAGTGTTGGAAGTTGATTTCAACAGCAACAGATGGAAGGAAGTAGGTTGGTGTAAGAATGTTAAGCGTGATGACTTCATGTAAAATGCTGAAAAAAGTATGGTGATGAAATAGTGAACGTAAACGACTTGCCGATAATCAAAGAAAGAATATATGAAGAAGGTTTGATAGAGCAGATTCTTGAAGCGCTAGAATGTGAATATGTCAAACCAATAGGGAACGTAAGATATGAAGCTATGTTGCCAGTTAGATTTATGAAAAGTAATAAGAGAGCTGTGCAAGTGAAAAACACACCCTCTTTAGGCTCTCATGTTTATAATACAGGAGTTAGTGGAGATATTTTTATTTTGGTTGGTTACATTCTTTATGGAGTAGAATCACAAGATGAGCTTTATGATTTTTTATTTCAATGTAAGGCTTTTATTTGTAATTTGTTCGGGTGGCATGAGTATATCACTCACGAGCAAGGAGACGACTTCGAAGAGATTGTTGAGAAGAAAGATTATCTAGCATTCCTAAGACCAACTCAAAAAGATAGGAAGAAGAGAAAAAGGCTTAAAGTAATGCGAGATAAAGAAAACCAAGTGTTGGACAAAAATTCTGTTTTCAGTTGGTATCGTGCGACTCCGCACGAACACTTCATCGAGGATGGAATCAGCGTCAAGACACAGCGGTTATTCGAGGTAATGTTCGATGAAACAACTATGAGGGTTGTATTTCCAATATACAACTCGCAAGGAGAGTTGGTTTCAATTAAAGGTCGATACGTTGGTACAGACGAATGGGTTCTTGACGAGATTAAGTATTTATACCTGTACAGTTTCGATAAGAGTATTGAACTATTCAACTATCATAGAGCACTACAATATATCAAAGAATCAGGTGAAGTAATTGTCTTTGAATCCGAAAAGTCCTGCATGAAAGCATATCAATATGGTTTCAAGAATTGCGTAGCAATTTGTGGCTCTGAATTGAGTCCAGTACAGGCACACATGCTCATAATGCTTGGTGTTTTTATAACCTTTGCATTCGACAATGATATGGATGAAGAGCATGTAAGAAAGCAAGCGAAGCAGATAAGAACACGAAAATGCTTCTGGATTAAAGACACCCTCGGACTTCTCGGTGAGAAGGACGCGCCTGTCGATAAGGGGAAGGTAACGTGGAAAAAACTAATAAGCGAGTGCCGAAGCGTCTTGTGACGATTCCTGCACTTGCCATTCTGTTAGCGACTCTTGCTACTACTGGAAGTAGTCATGGTCATGAAGCAAAGGCAAAAAATGTTGAGCCACAGTCAGTAATGTATTATAATCCTTTGATGGATAAGGCTCTGGAAGATATGAAGAAGAAGGTTGAAGAAGAGAGGAAGAGAGAAGAAGTAGTTATTGCGGCAGAGGCAAAGACAGTCGAAAACCCTTTAGTTAAACCAGTCATAAAAGAGAAGAAGAAAGAAGCTCCAAAGTCAAAGAAAGTTGATCCAGACGATGGAGATTGGGAAACTTATAGACTTACCTACTATGGTATGGACTGTAATGGATGTAGTGGTGTCACAGCGTCAGGAATCGATGTTGGTGATGCTACAGAATACGATGGATATAAAGTTCTATCCGTTGACCCGAAGAAAATCCCACTTGGATCAATTGTTAGAATCAATGATGGAGATAGCACATTTGAAGCAATCGCTATTGATACTGGCGGTGCGATCAAGGGAAACAAGCTTGATCTGCTTGTCGGTAGCGAGAAAGAGTCATATAAATATGGTGTTAAGAAAATTAAGTTAAAGGTTGTGAGAGAAGGATGGCAAGGAAAAAGAAAGTAGAAAATGAACCAAGTCAGGCAGAGACAGTAGTTGCTTTTCTAAAAAGATGCTTTAAAGATGGAGAAGTAATGTGCATTCATCCTATTTTCAATGAGACGTATACAATCAATGGTGTGGAGTATAAGTTCACAGAATCCGTCTTAAAAGATATGCTGGATAGCGGAAAGGTACGAGTAACATCTCGTTCAGATAAAGAGGTAAATATTATGGGAGTAATCTCATAATTCTCTCCTTTACACATGCCATAGAAAGTACTATAATAATGGAGTTGATTGAATGGCAAATTGGACTAAGAGAAACAAAATCAAGGTCAAAGATGATTTGTTATTGATTGAGAAGTTGGCGATGGTTAGAGGGATCAAGAATCTCGAAGAGTGGATGAATCCTCCTTCAAGTTTTGTGAACAGTCCTTATAGTCTCTTGAATATGGATACGGCAGTCGAGATGATCCTTAAAGCTATTCACAAGCAGATGAAAATTTGCATTGTTGCAGACATTGATACCGATGGCGTTTGCTCTACAGGGATTATGTACAATTATCTTCGCGAACTAACTCAAAACGTTGTCTACATTCATGCACAGCGCAGTCAAGGTCATGGTCTGGAAACGGTTCTCGACAAAATTGAAGATGATGTTGACTTGGTTATCATTGTTGACTCATCATCAAACTCTGTTGAAGCTTGCAAGGAGCTTCATGATAAGGGTCTGCCAATAGTAATCATTGACCATCATGAGGTCGATAGAGAGAA
Source organism: Paenibacillus alvei DSM 29 (assembly GCF_000293805.1). Classification (GTDB taxonomy): domain Bacteria; phylum Bacillota; class Bacilli; order Paenibacillales; family Paenibacillaceae; genus Paenibacillus_B; species Paenibacillus_B alvei. The sequence goes on from NZ_AMBZ01000022.1 coordinate 4,079, forward strand.
TCCATATGCTACAATTGTCAACTGTCAGTTGGGCGACTATCCAAACAAACATTTGTCTGGTAGCGCGATGTGCTATAAGGTGTGTCAGGTTATTGATGAATATCTAAGCATTGAGCTAGCTGATGACTTCCGCGATCTATCTGCAATCGGAATCGTTGCGGACATGATGGATGTTAGAAATATGGAGAATCGATATCTTATCTATAACGGAATCAATAATATTAACAATCTTGGCATTAAAGAGATTTTAAAGCAAAGTAAAATCGACTTTAGTGAGGGGATTAATTCGACGAATATAAGTTTTAAGATTGCTCCAATCATCGGTGCATGTTCTCGTTTCGATAAAATTGAGTTAGCTCTTGAGCTGGTTACGTGCGACGACGAAGTTCGTGTGAAAGAACTGGTCAAAGAGATGATTTCAATGAATGAAGAACGAAAGGCAAATCAAAAAATATGTTGAAAATGCCATAGAAAGTATAGACGATTCTAACAATATCATTATCTATGTTGACAACAATATTGACTCTGGCTTTCGTGGATTGATTGCAACTGAGTTTGTTGAACGCTTTAGCAAACCTGTTCTTGTCTTAGCGGAGTTTAAGGATGATGAAGGAAATGTTATTGAATATAAAGGTAGTGCGAGAAGTGTTGGAGTACTTCCGTTGAAATCTATGTGCGAAAGTACAGAATTATTTAAGCTTACTCAGGGGCACGAAGGAGCATTTGGTGTAGGATTTACTGTTGAAAACCTACAAGCGATAATTTCCTACTTCAATGACACTTTAGATAGTACAGACCTCCAGAAGAGTATCGTATATGACTTGGAATTGGAAGCTAGTGACATTGAAGAGATGGACATTAAACAGGTGGAGAAGTTTTCTAAGATTGTTGGACAGGGATTCAAAGAGCCAAAATTCTTAGTAAAAGGCTTGATTGTAGAAGAAGAGGAAACAAAGAAGCTTGGCAAGTATGTACGAGCTGTCATGGGAAGTAACAACGATACAGTTAAGATCCCATGTGAAGATGGATTTGCTCTGATGAAATTCCGCACACAGGATACCTACGCAGAGGATATTGAAGCTCACTTCTATGGTAATTTCGCAACCGAGATTGACGCAATCGGAAGTCTTAACTTAAATCGATTCTATCATGGTGGTCATAAGCGGTGGATTACAACGAAACAAGTCTTCCTCGAAGACTATCGTATCGCTGATTAATGCTTATCGTTTATGCGTCTAAGACAGGGCAAGTTCAGCGTTTTGTAGATCGCCTTAATATGAAAGCTATCAAAATCGACGATACCATTGGTATCGTCGATGAGCCTTTCGTGCTGATTACTTATACAACTGGATTTGGTGAAGTTCCAGCGGAAGTATCGGAATTTCTCAGACACAACAAGAAGAATCTTGTAGCTGTCTGTGCCAGCGGGAATCGGAATTGGAAAGAGAATTTTGCAAGAGCCGCGAATAAAATTTCTTACCTGTACAATGTTCCCATCCTTCTCAAATTCGAGTTACAAGGAGACGATACAGACACAGAGAATTTCAAGGAAAGGGTGCATAAATTAAATGAAGTATATCGAGCTAAATAATAAGATGGCAAACCAATTTAAGGAGAACTTTGACTTTGAAGCATTGCTTCTTGACAAGATTGCAGTCGAAGAGTTTCTTAAAGAGGTGGAAAGCAAGTCTGTAAAATTCGCATCACTGAAAGAACGCATGGAGTTCCTTATCCATAACAGCTACTACATCGATTTCTACGAAATGTATAGCTATGAGCAAATCGAAGAGATTCATGATTTCTGCTATAGCTTCAACTTCGAGTTCCAATCCTTTATGGCAGTAAGTAAATTCTATCAAGATTATGCTCTGAAAAGTGACAATGGTCTTAACTGGTTAGAGAGTTATGAAGATCGTGTAGCGATTGTGGCTCTGTTCTTGGGTAACGGTGACTTCAAGAAGGCTAAACGAATCTGTCACGATATGATGTTGCAGAATCTACAACCAGCAACACCAACATTCAAGAATGCAGGACTTGTACGTGCAGGAGAGCTGGTTAGTTGCTTCTTGCTGTCACTCGATGATTCACTTAATTCTATCGCATACAACGCTAATTCTTCTATGCAATTGTCTAAGATCGGTGGCGGTGTAGCTACAAACTTCACTCGCTTGCGCGGTCGTAACGAAGAAATTAAAGGCATAGATAATTGCGCTTCTGGTATTGTTCCAGTATTGAAGATTTGGGAAGATATTTTCTCATATGTTGACCAATTAGGACAACGCAAGGGTGCAGGGGCAGGGTATTATCACATCATGGGATGGGATATTGAAGAGTTTCTTTCAACGAAGAAGATCAATGCCGATGAGAAAGCACGTCTTCAATCCCTTTCGATTGGCGTTATTGTTCCAGACGTATTCATGAAGAAGGCTTGGAAGGGCGAAGACTATTATGTATTTGCTCCGTACACAGTCTACAAGACATTCGGAATCCATCTGGACGATATGGATATGAATAAGTGGTATGACAAGCTTGTTGCTTCTAACACAGTCAAGAAGAGAAAGATTAACGCACGTAAGATGCTGGACTTGATTGCAGAACTGCAAATGGAATCTGGATATCCTTACATCATGTATGTTGACAATGCAAACAAGGTTCATGCTTTGAGACACATTGGCTCCATTAAGCAATCGAATCTCTGTACGGAAATCATGCAATTGCAGGAAGTGTCATATATTGACGATCCGAATGACTCCAACAGATTGAACGAATATAAGCGTGATATTTCTTGCAATCTTTCATCTGGTAATATCGTAAATATGATGAAAACAAATCGAATCAAGGAAACTTCGTATTCAGCAATGGATGGTCTAACGACTGTAGCGAAGTTGACTAATATTTCTCAGGTTCCTTCGGTTGCTCTGGCTAACGACACGATGAATAGTGTTGGATTCGGTGCAATGAACCTTCATGGATTCTTTGCGAAAAATCAGATTGACTATGAATCTGATGAAGCAAAAGACTTCGTAAACGTATTTTTCATGATGGTCAACTACTACACAATCGAGCGGTCGATGCAGATTGCACTCGAAGAAGGGAAGACATTCCAAGACTTCGAGAAGTCCGATTATGCCGATGGTTCTTACTTTAAGAGGTACATCGAGAAAGATTACCTTCCTAAATTTGAGAAGATCGCGAAACTGTTTGAAGGAATGCATATTCCTACGAGAGAAGACTGGAAAGGTCTTATGAATGCAGTAATGAAGAATGGTATGTATCACAGCTACCGATTGGCTATTGCTCCAACTCAATCTATTTCTTATGTGCAAAATGCAACACCAAGTATTTCACCAATTGTAAATGTGATTGAGTCTCGTATGTATGGGAAATCAAATACATACTACCCAATGCCATTCCTGTCTATGGATACTTATTTCTACTATAAGTCTGCATATGAGACTGACATGTACAAGATGATTGACCTGATAGCTGTCATGCAGGAGCACGTAGACCAAGGAATTTCTACTATCCTGTACGTAACGAGCAACACACCGTCTAACGAACTGGCAAGTATGTATGCATACGCATGGGCGAAGGGTCTAAAATCGTTGTACTACACTCGAACCAAGACATTAAAGATTGATGAATGCGAGTCCTGCGCTGTTTAATCAATATGCCAAAGAAAGTATAGGAAAGTTAAACTTTCTCTAATATCAATTAGGAGGTAATAGAATGGCAAGAAAGGCTGTAAACTGGAACGAATTGACAAAGGATAGTGTGGGGCTTAGATTTTGGAATCAGAACGTTCAACAGTTCTGGCTACCAGAAGAGTACCATCCAAACAATGATAAGGCGACATGGGACTTGTTGTCTAAGCAACAGAAAGATGCATATAAGAAAGCTTTGATTAAGCTTACACATCTCGATACCGAACAGTTCGGTCAGGGTATGCCATTGTTGGTACTTCATACAAAGAATCAGCACATTGCTTCCGTATTCTCATTTATGCAGATGATGGAAGCTGTACATGCCAAGTCTTACTCGAACATCTTCCAGTCTCTTATCACTGATAAGAACGAAGAAAGAGAGCTGTTCGCATGGCAGGAAGACAATCAATATCTGCAACGTATCGCTGAAATTATCGTCGACAGATATCACAAACTGTTTAATATGGAGCCAAGCAAAAAGGATTTGTATATGGCTATGGTCGCTTCTGTATTGCTTGAATCGTTCCTATTCTATTCTGGATTCTTCTATCCGCTTTATCTGGCTGTAGGGCAACAAAAAATGATTCATTCCGCTGAAATCATTTGGGCTATTATTCGTGACGAATCCATTCATGGTGTGCTTGTTGGTCTTGAAGCACAGAATGTTTTCAATGAATTAACACCAGAAGAAAAAGCAGAAGTGGATGCAGACGTTCGTGAACTGCTTATTGAATTGTTCAATAATGAAGTCGAGTTCACCAAAGAGGTATATGAGCAAGTTGGATTAGTTGATGAGGTTGTTGAGTTCGTTAAATATAACGCGAACAAGGCTCTAGCTAATCTTGGCATTGCACCTTACTTCGAGAATGTATCTGTTAATCCAATCATTCTGAATGGCATCGATACAGAGACAAAGAACCATGACTTCTTTAGCACTAAGGGTAATGGTTATGTTCGTTCGATCAATTTGGTTCCTATCGGAGATAACGACTTTGCAAAACTCGAAACTATGCTTGGAAAATCTATTATTTAATTGGAGGATGATTTTTAATGAAGATCGTTAAGTTTGTACAACCAGCTTGTGTTCAATGTCGTATGGTGGATGGTCTGTTGAGCCATCTTGGACTACAAGTAGATGAGGCATTGGATATCGCTATTGACGATAAAGCTTATGAATTTGCAGTAAGTCATGGTGTTCAGAGTACACCAACATTGATGTTGTTTGATGATGAAGGTAATGTTGTTGATCGCGTATCTGGCACGAATCAAGAAGCAATCAAAGCATTGTTCGCAAAGAAGAACTAAATAGACGATGTGGCTATGGAAACGTAGCCACAATATTTTTTTGGAGGGAGAGTGTGAAATATGTCACACAGCTTGATGGAGCAATTTGGGGAGATCGTATACAGTAGCAATAAAGATTTGATTCAGGAGAATGCGAATACTGATGGCATGAGTCCTATGGGGATGCAATCGCTTTTTGCATCTACCAGTTCAAAGTATTTTGCGGTTGAAAACTTATTGTCAGACGAAGCGAAAGAAGCTTATCTTGGTGGATACATACACATTCATGATCTTGATTTTTACGCAACTGGAACAACAACTTGTTGTCAAATACCTCTAGCAAAGCTACTAAAGGGTGGATTTAATACTGGTCATGGTCATATGCGTGAGCCAAACAATATTATGAGTGCAATGGGCTTAACTTCTATCATTTTACAAGCGAACCAGAACCAACAGCATGGTGGTCAATCAATACCAATGTTCGATTATGATCTGGCTCCATATGTGAAAAAGACATTCAACAATTTCTATTCGGAAGTCTCAGCAGAGATGCAAGAGGATGGAGTTATTGAATGGGAAGAAAAAGCAGAGGATAGAGCATGGAAGAAGACCGAAAGAGCAGTATACCAAGCATGTGAAGCATTTATTCACAATAGTAATTCTATGCATAGTCGTGGCGGTTCCCAAACTCCATTCGTCTCCATTAACTTGGGAACAGACACTTCAATTGAAGGTCGTATGATTACAAAGAATCTTCTACTGGCTACTCAGGCTGGATTAGGAGATGGTGAAACACCTATCTTTCCTATCATTGTGTTCAAGATCAAAGAAGGAATCAACTACAATCCTGATGACCCAAACCATGATTTATATCGTCTGTCACTAGAGACGACATCTAAGCGGCTTTTCCCGAACTATGTGTTCATCGATGCTCCATTTAATCTGAAATACTATGATGGAACACCTGAGAGCGAAATTGCAACTATGGGCTGTAGAACGAGAACAATCAGCAATGTTCATGGCAAAGAAACACCTATTGGCAGAGGAAACTTGTCGTTCACTACGATTAACCTTCCACTGTTGGCAATTGAATCAGAGGATGTATCAGACTTTTTCCGTAAGCTGGACAAGTATGTTGATATCTCAATTAGACAGCTTTATGACCGATACCTGTATCAAGCACAAAAGACTGTTGCCAATTTCAAATTCCTTTATGGTCAAGGACTTTGGGCGAATGGAGAAGATCTTGATATTAACGATCATCTGGCAGAAATATTGAAGCAAGGAACATTATCTGTTGGCTTTGTTGGATTGGCAGAAGCGCTTGTGGCTTTAATTGGAAAACACCATGGCGAAGATGAAACAGCATGGAGCCTTGGATTCGATATTATTAGATTCATTAGAGACAAAACTGATGTGGCTACGATGAAACATAACATGAATTACACGACACTTGCTACACCAGCAGAATCTTTCGCTGGTAAGGCTTTGCGTCAAACGAAAAAGAAGCATGGTGAAATCAGAGGGGTAACAGATAGAGAGTACTTCACGAATGGATTTCATGTTCCAGTTTACTATAAGATCAAAGCATTCGACAAAATAAAAAGGAAGCTCCATTCCATGAGCTGACCAATGCAGGGCATATTACCTACATTGAACTTGATGGTGATGCATCGAAGAATATTGACGCTCTTGATGCAATAGTGCGAACCATGAAAGAAAGTGGAATTGGTTATGGTTCTATCAACCACCCTGTAGATAGATGCTTGGAATGCAATCACAAGGGCATTATTAACAACGAGTGTCCTAAGTGTGGAAACGAAGATGAACACAGAATAGAGCGTATTCGTAGAATAACTGGATACCTTGTTGGCAGTATGGGTAAGTGGAATACTGCCAAGCAAGCAGAGGAACGAGATCGGGTGAAACACTCATGAAAGTAATGAACATCATCCATGACAGCATCGTTGATGGTGATGGTTTAAGGGCAGTCATATTCTTTGCTGGCTGTCCTCATCGTTGCCCTGGTTGTCACAATCCGCAATCTTGGAACATGATGAACGGCACAGAGATGAGTGTTGATGAGATATTTAATAATGTAATGAGCAACCCAATGAGTAACGTCACTTTTAGTGGTGGAGATCCATTTATGCAATCCAGCAGAGAACTTGCTGAGTTAGCAAGAAAAATTAAAGATGCTGAGAAAAGTATCTGGTGTTTTACTGGATACAGCTTCGACCAAGTTTGCGACTTAGAAGTAATTAAATATATTGATGTTCTTGTCGATGGGAAATTTGAAATAGATAAAAGAGATTTAGATTTAGCCTATAAAGGCAGTTCAAATCAAAGAATCATAGACGTACAACGAAGTCTGATTGAAGATAAGATTATCATATGGGGGTAATGAGATGAAGGGATATTTAGCAAATGGATTATTTACGATTGGTGATAGAATGGTCAACGAGGAAATTGCATTATCACTGAGAACAGCTTACGTTGAGACAACGGGAGGAGTCTTAGACTTGTTTGTTCCGCAGGAACAAGGTATCAACGATAAGTCTACGTATGCTGATAGCGTGTTGATTGCACAGCTTGATTCAGAAGCGCTTATGGCTAGTGATTTCTTAGTCGCTGTCATTGATGGTGTTGAGATTGATTCTGGTGTAGCCGCTGAGATTGGAATGTTTGCGACGACAGGCAAGCCTATCTTTACTCTCTATTCGGATATTAGGCAAGAGGGAAGATCAAATGATATGAAAATTCAAGCATTAGTTGAAGACGGGACAGAGAATCAATTTATGTATCGGAACCTATTTGTTTTAGGCTTAATCAAGAAGAACGGTTCTGTGTATTCGTCTATTAATTCACTTGTTGAAGATTTTGTAAAGCACATCAACGAAAAATAGGTGCAATCTTATCATAAATGAGCAATCAAAGTCAACTATTTTTTCTTGTCAAAACCTAAGCAACATGTTATATTGAATGTAGAATCTGGAATATGAAAATACACTTTACTTCTGAATAATAAATGCACTTTATACCGATGATGTATGTTGGGGGTGCATTTATTATGAAAAAAACGGAGAAAAAGAATACAAGGAGGCTGAGTAGAATGAGTACTGTAGCCGAAAAATTGGGCGGTAACATTGTAATAGATTTTAACGCATTTACCGACAAAAAGAAGATAATTAATGCACTCAATAAGAAGCCTGTTAAATTCAGCGAAATGTCCGAAAAAGATCGGTATGAAACTATGCAAGCTATGCGAGACGAAGATTAAACCAACTTTAGATAAGGGGTCAGCGAAATGAATGCATTTTCTGATTATGATAAGTGGTCTGAGATATGTAAACAAGGAATCTTTGAAGCATGGGTTCCATGGGTTTCGGACAGACCACTTGAATTTTTTATTCCTAAACATGACAATCCAAAAGAAGGCATTCTTACCGATGTTATTTCCGACAAGACCGAAGAGTCACAGCAAAAAATTATTACTGATTTAAAGAGAAGAAAGGTTGTTGTTTTAACGTCTGACGATCAATGTCAAGATACATATTTCTCTGATGTTTTGGTTGCAAAGATAGTTTCAATCAAAGACCATCATAGAACGCAAGATTGGTATAAAAATTATCTGCTAAATGACATACATCCATTCTATGTACATATTCCAGCTAATGGTGTGTTGAAGGAAAGTTACATAAATATTGCTCAACCGATGACGATTGGCAAGAAGATGCTGATTAAGAATCACAATATGATTCTTCCTGCTGATCGTATGGTTCTAGTTGAAAAAAGATTTACTGAAATGATTGATTTGGGAGTAATTAAAGTAAGTGGAAATAACCAAGTTGTCAATGAATAAAATACGGTGAAGGGCAAACGCCTTTCACCGTATTTTTTGTTTATTCAGTATAAAATATTACAGGCTGACTGTAACTGCCACTATGTACGATGGTGGTAACGTACCGTCCATGATGGGACATTACTTGAAATTCTTTAAAAGTATTATAAAAAGGTTGCTGATAAGTGTTGACAGATACTAAAGAAAGTATTATTATAGTAAATGTAAGGCGAACGCAAACAACGAAAACAACGAATGAGGTGAACGAAATGTTAGCAGTTACATGTGCCATGGAGGACAATAATAACACCAATGGCATTTACGATGGGAACAACAAAGTAGTTAAATCAGAGGTGATTGATGTTGGGCGTAACAGCTCTGGCGAAAAACACAACTAAAACTAAGTCAGTTGCCAAAGAAAGTATAACACTGATAATATCGAAGTTGAAGGAACGCATAAAGAGTTCTGGATACGAAGTGTACGAGGATTATGTAACTGAACGATATATGCCGACAGATAAGCTGGTTGGAACGATGTACATGGTCGAACGTATGGATTACGGTTTTCACATCTATTATATTCATGAGCCTAGCGAAACAAATAGGATCGCTGGCAAAGATGGAATTGTAACAGAAATGTACTATGACCTTAGAAACAAGGTGTATTGGATCAAGCGGAATACAAAAGATGTTAAGTTTAGTGAAAGAAACGTTGATAGTATTTTTCCGCAAGATCGTGTGAAGCGCAAGGAAGTGTTTAAATTCCTTTCGACAAAAGGAAATACTGGATTGTATGAGTCAGCATATCGGTATCTTGGAGCAATGGGGATGGAGCGAACAGAAATGTTCGGAAGATTCTTTCATAGGCTCATAACAGAATATAGCTACTACGAATTACTGCATAAAGCAGGGATTCCGGTAGATGGTAACTTGTTAATCAGAAACAGTGATGGCAAATCACCAATGGAGATTCTTGGATTGTCCAAAACACAATGGAAAATCGCAAATAAGTTCGGTGTTTCCGTTAATGAGTTACAGGGATACAGGAATAATGAAGCTGGCGACAATAGGCTGATAAACTATCTTAACTACATTAAGTCTCTTGATCTAGAGTATGGGGTTGAGAAGATAAGAGAGTTTGTTTATAGCGAAATATCGTACATATATTCTCAACATACGTACTATAACTCAGCACTATCAATTGCAAAGAGATACAACTTGCCTGAGAAATACTTAATTAAATACATCTACTTCGAGTGCGATGTTTCCCAAGGTCTTTCTTCTAGTACAGCCTTATCTCAATATAGCGACTATATCAGGATGGCTACTGAAATGGGGTATGAGCGGTTTGACAGATATCCTAAGTTTCTAAGAACATATCATGATATTGTTGCAAGAAACTATAAGGTAAAGCTCAATGAAGAAGAACAAAAGCAATGGGATGAGGTCTGCGAGGGTAATACGGTATTCAAATACGCTATGGATGGCTACAGGATTTTCACTCCAATGAAGACAGAAGAATTGGTTCGTGAAGGAAATGTCTTGGGTCATTGCGTAGGAAGCTATGTGGGTAAGGTGAGACAAGGAACATCAGTAATTGCATTCTTACGTGATGCCGATGATATTGAAAAGCCGCTTGTCACCATAGAAATACAAGGTAAATCTATTATTCAGGCAAAAGCGAAGATGAACAATCCTCCTACGAGGGAACAAAAAGACTTTATCGAAAAGTTTGCTAAGAAATTCGAATTAGAAATTAAATCATATTAAGGGTGATGTGTGAATGGTAGCAATCAAAGGTCAATCATACGAACAAACAAAGGCAATCGATGGATTTCCATACAATGCAGTAGGGGAAATATGGTGTGTCAATAACATGCAGGGGAAGTACACTATTCTAAAGCATGAAGGCATTGGATTGGGTGTTGATGAGAATGAGCTGAAAGAGCACTTCAAACTTGTTGGATACTCTTACTCTAACGACAATGGCGAGGAAGAGTGTGATGAGTATGAAGAAGAAGAGGAAGAAGAATACGATGATGAAGATCATCAAGATGAAGATGCTGACAACAAGCAAATAAGCAAATTCAAGTCGTTCTTGCGTAAAATAGGGTTTAAATAATACTTGACCTTATGCTAAAGAAAGTACTATAATATAGGGGGAAATAAAATGCTAAAAGACCTTCGTAGTAACCCAATTATGCTTACAGATGCTTATAATCTTTCTCACCAGCGGTTGAAGATCAATACCGATTGGGAAGTATCACACATGTACAATCGCTCGAAACCAATGTTATTGTTCGGACTGTTGGAAATCGCCAACAATATCTTGAAGACGCAAATCACAATCGAGATGATTGACCAAGCAGAAGCACAAGCAAACCGCATGGGATTGATCTTCCCTCGTGAATTGTGGGTACGAGTAGTAAACGAATGTGATGGATGGATTCCAATTGAAATCCAAACGCTTCCAGAAGGAACATGGTGTCCTGTAGGAACGCCATTTGCACAGATTCGTAATACAATCAGAGGTTTTGGTGAACTTGTAACTTGGTTCGAAGGCGAATGGATGCATGGTTACTTCCCATCAACTGCCGCAACACAAGCATATCGTATGCGAAAATATCTTGAACAGAAGCAACGCCAATACGGTTATGATGACAGCTTTATGCTTCGTCTTCACAGCTTCGGATTCCGAGGTCATCGTAGTCTTGAAGATGCGTATTGGGCAGGAATTTCGTGGAACTTGTTCTTGTATGGTACTGATGATTTCCACACAGCAGTCCATACTCCGAGTGCGAAAATTGTGAGTATCGCGGCTCTGGCACACAAGGTGACACAACAGTTCGATAACGAATATGAGGGCTACAAACATGCGATCAAGGCAACAGCAGATGCAGGAGAGAAGGTCGTTGCAATCGTAATTGATACATACGATGCACATCGTTTCCTTAATGAGTACCTGATTCCTCTCGCAAAATATGCCGCAGAACTTGGTGTTCACATCGTAATTCGTCCAGACAGTGGAGACACATGGGAGCAAGTAGTTATTGCTTACCGATTTATATCGCGTCACTATCTGCCAATCACGAATGTTTCGGCAATCATTGGCGAAGGAATGGATTTCGAGAATGTGAAGAAAGCAGATGCATACTTTGAGCAACATGGTGTACCGCTTAACTTTGTATCTTACGGTGTTGGTGGAGGATTCTACAACTACTCAAACCGCGATCTGCTTGGATGGGCAATGAAAACAGCGTTCTCAAACGGAAAGAGTCGCATGAAGTTCTCAGAGAATCCTATCAAGAGAAGCATTCCAGATGTTGTAGGACTTTATCGAAACTCCTATGGTGATTTGATTGTAGGAAAAGAGGACGATGTTCCAGAATCCGCAAATCTTTACCGCACGATTTACAGCTATACAGATGGTATGGATGTTCCATTCATGATCGAGTATGGTGACAGCGAATGGAAAGAAACTCAGGAACGTGCGCTAGCGGCGAATACAGAACAAGCGAATATTTATCTCAGTGATGAGATTCGCGCTGAAATTGGAGAGTTCCAAAGACGATACAGAAATCGGGTGTAAAAATGATAAGATGCCAGAGAAAGTACGACCTTGGATTCGTTATCGGAAGGTTTCAGATGTTACACGCTGGACATGAACACCTCATTAATTCCGCGAAAGAAAAGTGCGAGAACCTACTTGTATTAGTAGGTTCCGCACAAGAAAGTGGAACGACGAGAAACCCTTTTGATATTAAGAAACGAGTTGACATGATGGACAAGTTGTTTGGAGACAAACCAAACATTCATATCGGCTTTGTCGCTGATTACACCAATGAGAACGACCATTCGCACGAATGGGGAAGATATTTGCTTCGACAAGTTGATGGTTGGCGAAAGTTCCATGGTATAGACGCAAAGGTTGATTGCATGATCTATGGCAACGACGAGGAACGCAATGGTTGGTTTGACCCTAAAGATATTGAAGGAATCACACAGATTCAACTCGACAGGGCATACATTCCAATCAGCGCAACCCAAATGCGTGGATACATGGCGTGGAATCAAAAAGGTTTGTGGATGCAATATGCAAATCCAAAGCTTCATGTGTTTTATGAAGAACTAAGGCAAAAATTATTCGAGGTGAAACCATGACAGTAAAGCATGAATCTTTATATAAGACAAAATGGGTCGAACTGATGCAACGCACTTCGGATGAAGATGGTACATACATCTACATTCGTGAGCCATGGTTGATTAATGGCAAAGCTATCTCAGTTCTTCCACTCCGCAGGGACGAATCAGGATATATTCAATTCCTTCTTCGTGGCGAAATGGCTGAAAAACCTGTCTTTGGAACAGTTAAAGGCGGTATGGACAAAGAAAGCGAAACACCTCGCCAATGTGCAGTTCGTGAACTGCTTGAAGAGGCTGGATACATTGCAGATGAAACTCAAATGATTCCACTAGGAAAGGTTAGAACATCGAAGCTGAATACTACTGAAATGTATTTGTTTGCTGTTGATGTGACAGACCTTCCTTACGAGGAACCAAAAGGCGATGGCACAGCAAATGAAGCAAATGCTTACTGCCAATGGGTTTCTGAGCGTGACGCAATTGGATACGAAGACCCTGTGATTCATACATCGATGTTGCGCTTTTATAATTGGGTCAATGAAGAAGGAGAAATGTAAATGGGAATCGTGCTAGGTATTGTAGGTATCGTCGCAAGTATTCTGCTTGGTCTATACATGGGTGTTTATGTGTGTTTCGTTGGTGGAGCAGTTGATATTATTCATGAAATCGTTAATGCAGTCAATGGAGCAGATTTAAGTGTGTTAGCGATCTTGTGGGGAATTGTGAAGATGAGTATTTCTGGATTGGTTGGATGGATTTCCTTCTACGTGTTATTCATCCCATCAGCAGTTGTACTAGGACTCAAAAGCAAGTAATCGTAATCATACAAAAAATAACTAATCGAATGGGGAATGTAAAATGACAAAGGTATACGCTAACGAGGTAGGACACTTAATTATTGATGGTGAATTGGTAGATTTGATTTTGACGCTGAAACTCTTGCAACGCCAAAATGAAATGGTTTATCGTGCGGCTCTCAAAGAATTGAGCAATCAAGTGCGTGAAGAACTTGGAATCGACAATCTAATTAGCCTTATGATTGTTGACGAAGTTACTGTTGGAGTTCTTGTGTACAACATCATGGCTGGACACAACGATGTTTATATACAGGGGGAAGATGAGCGTGGAACGTATATGGCTTTCGGTGTAGAGGAAGTCGAAGAAGTCGAGTGCGGAGATTGCCTATGCTCATGCCTATGGGAGAATTAATCTGATTTTATAAAAATGCGGTATTGAAACACCTGAGAAAATCACATTTTAGAGGTGTGGTTTTCTCAATAAAACTGCGATTCTATTTAGAGTTAGAGGAGAGGTTTGATGAGAGTGGTAATCAGTCAAGCACATAATCAAAATGGTATCGTAATCAACGCAAATGATAAGGTTGTTTTCCGTAGTGGAAAAAAGATAGAAATTCCCTCGTATATCAGAGGAAACAATATCACTAATATTAACGGAAAAATTTATATTGATGGGTATGAGTTATTACCTAACGGGAAATGGAAAAGAACACTGAAAGCAATGTGGCACAAATTATTTTAGAATGGTGGGAGAAATAGAGTGAACAAAAATACTTGCCAATCATTCTGAAAGAGCAAGCAGAGATACTTGAAGCTAGTGGTTATACTGTAGCATTTATAGGTATCTATGGCTCTCAAAACTACGGATTGGATTTACATACAGAGGAATATCAGTCTGACATTGATATGAAAGCTATTATAGTTCCAACGTTAGACAATCTGATTCGAAATAGTAAGCCTGTTTCTACTGTGGTGGATACGAAGTGGGGTCAATGTGATGTGAAGGATATTAGAGTGTTTTTCGGAACTCTACTAAAAGCAAATCCATCGTTCATCGAAATTCTGTATACAGACTACTATTACGTAAATCCCAAATTTGAAGTGGAGTTTAATCAAATACTCTCGCTCAGAGATGAACTTATGGAAGCTTTGTCTCCACAATTCATGAAGGCAATGTATGGAATGATGTGCGAGAAGGCGAAAGCAATGTGTCATCCATATCCATCAATCGCACATAAGATTGAGAAGTATGGATACGATGGGAAACAATTATCACATGCGTATAGGTTGCTTGTGATGATTGATGAATATTTCAACAAGAAGAAGCCATTGAAAGAATGTTTCTGTCCTAGCGGTCATACAAAGGGCATCATCATAGAATTTAAGCTTAATAAAATTCCGCTAGAAATTGCTAAAGAAAGAATCGACGTATTTTTAGAAGATGGAAAGAAGGAAAGAGATAAATATCTCTCTAGCGTTGATATTAGCAAAATCGACTTTTCTATCAAAGATCGTTTCCTGATGTTATCGCAAGAAATTATCAAAAACAAAATCATTGAGGAAGTACAGAGAGGGCGATAAAACATGAATGAACAACAACTTCGTGAAATGCAGGAAAGCATAGTAAGACAGATTGGACACAAGGTTGATGTATATTACAACGAAAATAGTGGGGTTGTTGGGGTGTTTCATCATAACACGCCACCTACACCAGCAACGCTAATTCAACTAATTCATTGCTAGGAGAGTGGGAAACATGGCTGAACGTAAGTTATTGCTTGTTAAGGTTACTGAATCTGATGGTGTTACGGCGAAGGTAGCAAAACCAGAACAGAATTTTTCTTATGACGAAATTATCAATCAAACATTCGTTGAGTGCTATGAACCAGAATTGGGATATAGCGCGGCTTTTGCGCCTACATCTCCTAATGTTCTTAATGGACGAATCCTCAGTACATCAATCGTACATGGCATTGAATGCGATGAGGATGTTTGGATTGATACGCTTGTTATTACAACTATGAATACAATTTACTTCTTTGAAGTAATCGAATAGGAGCGAAAACAATGACAATCAAACAACGATTGACTGATGCAATGAAGGAAAGCTATGCGCAATAAAGATAAGGTAACTCTGACAACTGTTCGCATGGTCATTGACCGAGTTCAGAAGAAAGAGAAGGAAATGCTTCGTGAACTATCTGAGGAAGAAGTTATGCAAGTGCTTCAAACATTCAAGAAGCAGACTGACGAAGAGATGGATGCATTCAAGAGCGTGAACAACCATGAGAAGGTTGCAGAACTTCTTGTCAGCAAGAAGTTCGTTGAATCCTTCCTTCCTCAACAAATGAGCGAGATTGAAATTAGAAATCTTGTCATCAACGCAATTGAAAGCATGTATAGTGTCGGAAGAACACCGAATAAAGGATCGGTTATGAAAGAGGTCATGCCTTTGGTTAAAGGAAAGGCTGACAACAAGCTTGTCAATCAAATCGTCACTAATCTCTTGCAATCATGATGACATTGAGAGAACAATATCTCGCTGAAAGCAAGAGCGTGAAGGATTGTGTCAAATGGCTGAATAAGCGCATCAAGGAGAAAAAGGAAAACGTTTCTTATGATTACTATTCTCCCGATAATGCAATCATCGAAGAGATGGTGAATATAAAAATTGGCTTGGAGAAATACGCAAAGAAGCTGAAACATATGGCTAACGAGGTGTGAGCATGTTCTGGAAAAAGAAGAAGCCTTGTGAACATGAATGGACGATAGTTAAAGTCGGAAGTGGTTACTATTCTGAAATCTACTGTCCTAAATGCAACTGTAGCATGAACGTTCGGAAGAGTGAAGCAGATTCCTATGTAAAAAATCAAAGCTAAGAAAAGAATATCTCGAAAAAATCAAAGAAGAGAGTAGGGATACAACATGAGTATTCAAGTTCCTGTTGAAGTAACGAATTGTGACCAGTGTCCTTATGCAGAAGCTCGTAAGGTATGGACTGCTGATTCATGGGAAGATGTTCGGGCAATCAAGTGCAAACAGCTTGGAAGAGACGTTTACGAATACTTGGACTGGTATGATAAGTCACCTGTACCAGATGAATGTCCATTCAAAAGAAAGGGTTGATCGTATGAGTCAAGTAAGTCAAGCGGATATTGAGCAAGTTATTGAACGTATCAAGAGAGGTTATGACCCAGAGGTTTGCGGATTTACAGCAGAAAGATCGCGTGGTAATTCCAACGATGTATTTGAAGATGGACACGATGCAGGATATTCTATGGCTTTATATGAGATAGGTAAGATGCTTGGCATCGACCTACCAGAACCAGATGAACCAGAGTATTAATTAAAGTAAAGGGAGTTGGATTGCTTATGAGCGCATATGCAACGATTTATCTACGAATTGATGAAGGCAAGTATAAGACAAATGAGGGTATCTTTACTTTCCGCAATGACTTGAAGGAAGTATATGGATTACAAGCCAATCCGAAGTTTGATCTGTTGTTCAGCATATCTTGGGAACAAGGACACGCACATGGTTTGACAGATGTTCTTGGTGTGTTTAATGACCTTGTAGAACTGGTTCGATAAAACAAAAATGCTAAAGAAAGTATTGGAGGAAAATGGATGCAGAATATTATTGATGTATTCAAGCAAATCAAGGAAACATCGAGCAGAACAGGTAAAGAAGCCATCCTTAAAGCCAATAAGGATAATGAAGAGTTTCGTTTTATTCTCAAATTTCTTTATAACCCATTCGATCTGACTGGTATCGGAAAAAAGAAACTACAGAAGTTCGATGATTTTATTGCAGAGGAAGAAATTGTTGAAGAGTTTACAGATGTATTTGATCTTATCAGATGGTTACGTTGGAACAAAACTGGTTCAGATGAAGTTGTTAAGGCAGTTGCAAACTTTATAAATGAACATGATGGAGAGGTTCGTGACTTCCTGAAAGAAGTTATTACGAAGTCATATAAGTGCGGAATTACCGCTGGAACTATAAATAAAGTTTATAACAAAGGAACAATCCCTGATTTTGCTGTACTTCTAGCGAAGGCGTACAAAGATCATGGACACAAGCTTAAAGGACGATTCTTCATCACATTAAAGCTTGATGGCATCCGTTGTGTTGCTATCAAGAAAGATGGTGTTGTTCAGTTCTATACTCGACAAGGACAACCAATTGATGAACTGATTGACATCGAAGAAGAGATTGCGAAAAAGTTCCCTGACAACTTTGTTCTCGATGGAGAATTGTTGCTTGAAAATCCGAAAGGATTGCCAAGCGATGAGCTGTTCCGAGCTACACAGAAAGTTGTTCGTAAAGATGGCATAAAACAAAACTTGGAGTTTAATGTCTTTGATGGTCTTCCACTAGAAGAGTTTTTGGAAGGTAAATCCAAGTTGAAGTATGAAGCAAGACGTAATGAAATCGAAGACATATTCACTTATGCAAGACCACAGTTTATTCGTCAATTGCCTGTTCTCTATGTTGGCGAAGACAAAGAGCAAATCAGCATCATCCTGCAAGATGTGGTTGCTAAAGGTCATGAAGGACTCATGATTAACACCGCTAATGGTTTCTACGTAACTAAACGTTCTGATGTGCTGTTAAAGGTCAAGGAAATGCACTCAGTTGATCTGAAAGTCGTTGGTTATGAGGAAGGTAGCGGTAAATATACAGGCACTCTTGGGGCGCTTATTGTGGATTACAAGGGCTACGAAGTCAAAGTAGGATCTGGATTCACTGATGCAGATCGCAACATCATCTGGAATAAGATGTTGGATTCCATCGTTGGTCAAATCGTCGAAGTGCAGTACTTCGAGGAATCTACAAATCAGGATGGCGGTATCTCTCTACGATTCCCTGTATATTTGCGGATTAGAGATGATAAAGATGAGGTAAGTTTGCACTAATGAAAGCAGAGGTACGTAAAGAGCGTTTGAAACTACTGAGAGAGATTGACCGCATCGAGGAAGCATGTAACGGCTGTAGGACACGCGCACACTTCAATAACTTGAAGGATGCTACTGGTTTATGCAATGCTTGTAAGGCTTGTCCCGTTGGTCAAGAGTTGTCGCAATACGGTAATAAGCTGTTAAACCTGTTATAAAACTTCATACCTATGCTAAAGAAAGTATTTACTTTATATAGCAACAATGATAAGATAGTAAAGTAAGAAAGAAACACATCAGATAACGGCATAGATGCCAAAGAAAGTATAAATAATGGAGGAATGATTAATGCAGAAACGAACGACAGACAAGCGGTACTATAAGGTGGATGAAATGGTTTGGGTCAAATCTGAGAGCACCCTTGGGGTAATCAAGGAATTGAACATCAAGCCTGACGAAAACATCTACGAAGCAATCGTAGAAATCAAAACAGAAGAACAATGTACTTCGACTCTGAAAGTCAATCTATGGGAGATTGATAAGAATAAGAAGGCTCAGTTCAAAGGGAAGCCGAAGGCTGTTGCGACTACCGCAAAGAAACCAACGATTCTATTTGCGAAAGTAGCCGATGATGCAATCATTCCATCCAAGCTAGAAGAGAATGCTGGATATGATATCTACGCTAACTTCGAGCAAGAATTTATTACATTTGCTCCACATGAGACGAAATTAGTTCCTACAGGTATCGCGTCCAGCGTGACGAAAGAATATGCGCTAATCGCAAAGGAACGTGGCTCTACGGGTAGTAAGGGAATGGGATTACGAGCAGGAGTAGTTGACTCTGGTTATCGTGGTGAAATCTTCATTGGTCTGACCAATGAGAACGACAAGACTCTAGTTATCGCTAAGAATCCTGAACTGTTCAATGCAGAAAAGAGTATAGTGTATCCTTACACGAAGGCGATTGCTCAACTGCTTCTTGTACCAGTTATTGATGCAAACGTTAAGGAAATTCCTTATGAACAGCTTAAAGCAATCCCGTCCGTTCGCGGAAAAGGTAAAATCGGTTCTTCTGGAAAGTAAGCACCGATGCCAAAGAAAGTACTGCATAGGGGAGGAAACTCCCCTTCAAGATAAAGTATGAGGTGATTAAATTGTCCACAGCGACGATTACGAGAAAAACGCAAAGAGACTCGTATCACGTTATCAAGAAGACATTAGGTGAAAGACAATCACAAGTATTTAGTGAATTGTGTGAAGTGTCCAGCGAAGGGATTACTGCTAGTGAATTAGCGCTTCGTATGTGGGAAAAAGGATGCTTTGCTATGCCAGATCGCAACAATGTACATCCACGATTGACTGAACTTGTTGAACTTAGGCTGGTTGGAATTATTGGAAAGCGAAGATGTAAAGTTACCAATAAAACAGTCGCAATATATCGAGTTAGGGGAGATATTTAAAATGGCGAGAGTGACAAAGAAGTCCAGAGGAAACAGATATAAGATCGACTTGAACGAAAAGGAATTGAATACATTGACGATTTCACTTGCATTGCTTGACATCCCTACGATGGAACAAGAGTTGAAAGAGCAAGGTTTACCTTACGAAAAGGCTGAGTACGATCATTTAACTCTATTCAAGACATTGACTGATGTTAATGGATTATATCGGCAAGTACAACTACCTGACGAAAATCAACAGGAGGATGAGACAGCATGAAACTCTGTGGAGTATGTAAGGGCGAAGGTTACGTAAACTTTGAGGTCTGTGAAACCTGTGATGGCGAAGGAATCGACAATCGTGGAACTTTCACAGTAGGTAAGATTCAACGCCGAAGAAGCGCTGAATATGAAGTCGAACAGAAGAAAATCAAGTTCGATAAGAAGAATGCAAGCAGAAGCTTGTAGTTGAGGTGAAGGATATGGTGCTAGGTGCTTTATTTATCATCGCTCTTTTTCTGATCTGGTTGTTCTTGGTTGGTAGTGTGAAAGCACATGACAAGTTGGCAGATAAGGTTGAGAATTTTAAAGAAAATAACTTTAAAGACAAAAAGGAGAATGAAGAGAATGAATAACAACAAACGTATCGCTTGGGCAATTGGATTGGGTGCAGTAGTTTTGGTAGTAGGAAGTCTTTTGGTTGCTTCCGTTACAACGGTAAAGCAAGGTCATGTTGGGGTTGTGTTCTCGAAAAATGGTGGCGTGATTCAAGAGACATTGCATTCTGGATGGCACTTAAAAAATCCATTGCACGAGGTAACGCAATATCCTGTATCGTTGGATTCCGTTAGTTATGCAGGAATGGAATTGACGACAAAAGACGGTAAACCATTAAAGATGGACGTTGAATACGATTATCAAAACGATTTGCAAAAGGTTCCACACATCTTTGACACATGGAAAGGGCAAAAGCCTTCTGATATCGAAGATAATTTCCTTCGCTCCCGCGCAAAAGAGTCTGCAATGTCTGTAACATCTCGTTATACCATTCTTGAAATCTTCCAGAACTATGAGAAGATCAAAGATGAAATCGGAAACTCCTTTGCTG
This sequence comes from Paenibacillus alvei DSM 29, assembly GCF_000293805.1. Lineage (GTDB taxonomy): Bacteria > Bacillota > Bacilli > Paenibacillales > Paenibacillaceae > Paenibacillus_B > Paenibacillus_B alvei. Next base: position 25,294 of record NZ_AMBZ01000022.1, read on the forward strand.
AAAATGTTAAGCCACATGGCTTCATGATCGAGAACTTCGTTCTTGGCGCACCGACTCCTGACGAAAGCACAAAGAAAGCTATTCAGGCTGTCGTAGACGCTCAACAGCAACTTGAAGCATTGAAGATCGAGAAGCAAAAGGCATCAGAAGTAGCCGAAAAGCAAAAGATCGAAGCAGAAGGTAAAGCGGCGGCGGCAATCGCAGAAGCGAAAGGTGAAGCAGAAGCTAACCGACTGATGCAACAATCCATCACTCCTGAACTTCTGAAAAAGATGGAAATGGAAGCACGTATGAAGCATGGTTGGGTTGAGATTAATGGTGCAGGTGCTGTAGTAACCAAATAAGGAAGGGTGATAAATATGGAAGAGAACGTACAAGAAGTGGTTGACCCGATTATTTTCCTCAGTATTGAAGGTGAAAATGGAGACGAATTAGGTATCTCCGTTGCCGAAGGAATTGACGATGAGACAGCAATTTTCTTACTACAACAAGCAATTGATGCTCTAAAATCAAACGCTTAACATATGCCAAAGAAAGTCCACATGCATATTGTATGTGGACTTTCGTAAATAGGAGGGTTTTTCTTATGAAGAGAAAGTGGAAGAAAAGAATATCGGAATTTATGTATTACATTATGGTTGTACAAATTTTTTGCGGAATACATTATCCTCCTGCAATTTTGGAGGAATCGAGAGACTATGCACCTCATCCAAAGGTTGTGAGACGTAAATGATTACTGTATCAAAGTCTTTACGTAATTACTGTATCTCATGCTGTGACAGAGAGCCAGTACAAGCTTATGAGATTCGTTTTGGCAATCCAAAGTTTACGAACACAAGTGTTATGACCATTTGTGAAGTTTGTCTTTTACAAATGAAGAAGGCGATTAGAGAGCTAAGTCCAAGTGAATAAAAACCGTCTAAGCAGGGGGAAATTCTCCTGCTTTTTCTTATATAATAGGTTGACTACTGCTAAAGAAAGTACTATAATAAGTACATCAAGCAAATACAACTGAAAGGGGCAACCAAGATGAGCAAAGATAAAATATATCGCTATGCAAAAAGTAAGGGAGAGTATGAGAAGCAAGTAAATATTCATATTCGCGAAATGATTGAAATGATAAAGTATGAAGAAGTGAAGAAAAATCTATACGTCAAAGGCATCAAGCTATCCACTCATGCATTTAAACGTATGAAACAACACTTCGATTTAGTTGATGTCGCTGTAGCGACACGAAAAGCTAAAGAGATGCTTCGACATGCTGTACGCCTTGGCACAGTCCTGTCTTATGATGGGCGTATCAATGTTCTTTATGCTTACCGTCAAACGGCATTCTTCTTGTCTCCTGACTTGAAGACAGTTGTTACTGTGAACAGATTCCACGAAATAAGCTACAAGCCAGTGCTAAAAAAAGTACATGATGGTCTTGATAGAGAAGAATTACTTGAACTACATATCAGTCATCTCCGTGAAATTGAGAGAAAAGAAGAAGAACAGATGCGCTTGATTCTCTCAATCGAACAGAAGGTGAGAGAAGCGACAGAACAATGCGCAACAATGCTCCGTCTAGTCAGAGGTGGAGGACGCAAGAAGGAAATTAAACATTTGATCTCCGAACAGAACCATCATCTAAAGATGGAAGGTAGAAAGCTTTTCGAATTGAAGGTTGAGAAGCGTCATTTGTGCAAGTCTCTTGTCTCATTATATTGATGCCAAAGAAAGTATTCTAAAGGAGAACAAACATGATGGACAAACGAAAAGAAATAAGATTGTCAAGGTTTATATCAAAAATACTTAGACACGATGCAAAGCGATTTGGTTTAGATCAGGACGATGATAACTTTGTCCAACTAAGCAACTTCATTAATGTTGTGTTAAGCGAATTTGAAGGAAGTATATCTCTGACTGATGTCGTTTATGTTCTGGAAAACAGCAAGAAAGATGGTCAAAACAGGTTCCAAATCGTTGGCGACAGGGTGAGAGCAACATACAATCACACTTGGAAAGCAAAAGGAGATGTATAAATGGAACACTTTTTGTTCTTCTTTGTAACGAACTTATCAGTATTCTTCCTTCTTTTCTGTGTATTTCAACTTGATGAGAAGTACGCAGATGGAACTTTGAGGGCAATTTTAGCAGACTGGTGGATTGGATATTTAATTCTCAACATCATACCTATTGTTAATCTTATTGTCTGCTTGTTAAGCATTGTTCTCTTCGTCATCACAGCAATTATTTATCAAATAGATGAGAGAAATCTCACTGGTGACGATATTTTCAAAAAATCTTCTTCATAAAGGATGGAAAGTAAAAATGACAACTTATAAACAAGAACGTATTGGCGATTATATTCAAGTGAACTCTGGACGACAATTCTATGTACTCGATCCTCGACCAGAAGATATCACGATTAATGACATCGCGCATTCGCTGGCTAACATTTGCCGATTCACTGGTCATGGCGACCGATTCTATTGTGTAGGAGAGCATTCAATCCAGTGTGCGCGTGTGGCACGAAAGCTTGGCTATTCCACACTTATGCAACTATATTGCTTACTTCACGATGGAAGCGAGAGCGTAGTCAACGACTTGGCTCGACCAGTAAAACAAAACATTCCACAGTACAAAGAAGTTGAAGATCGTATTATGGCTGTGATTTGGGAAGTCGCTGGACTGCCGAAGCCGACAGAGGAAGACTACAAAGTCGTTAAAATCATTGACAACACGCTACTTGTTAATGAGATGGAACAGTTGATGAAACGTAGCGACATTCCAGATGTTGAATGCGAAAGATTCTTTGTTGACCTTTCTATTGGATACAATGCAGGAGAGTCTAAAGCGCCATTTTTGACGATGTATAACGCTTTGATGGAGGAATTGAAAGATGAAAACAATCTATAAGTTTCCATTGTACACTGAGAAAGAAGTGATTAGCCTTCCTTTAAGAACAAAAATTCTTTCAGTAAAAGTGCAACGAGGACGAGCAGTTGTCTACGCTTTGATTGACACTAGCATCTTAGATAAGGAGGATTATGAGTTTGTTTCCATTCCAACTGGCAGAGATACAAGGGTGTATGCAGAAGGAATTGAGAACTACACCTTCCTTGATACTGTGCTTTTTGGAGAAAATCAAACATATGTAGATCATGTATTCTACAGAAAGGTTGCGAAATAATGAGCAAGCAAATGACAAAGAAGCAAGCTATTGATTTACTGGCGACACTTACATTCATCTCAGTTAGCAAGAATGGTGAACAGGTTATTGAGAAAATCGGTCTAACGGAAGAACAGACAGATAAGATGATGCGTGTCGTAGTAAGTCTGTTCAATAATGACGAAGTAGAAGCCAATAAGTTCATCATTAAAGAAATGAAAAAGCTTTTAAAGAAGCTCGATGAACATGATGATTCAGATGCCAAAGAAAGTACATTTAAAAGGACTGGTGATGGAAAATGAAAACATACACAACAGCAGAGATGATCGACAAGATTGATATCGCACAAAAGGCTGAGATGGTTGAGCCTTTGCAAGACATTGTTGTTCAGAAAAACCAATATGGAATTATCGTTTTGAAAGATGGGCTATCTACTAAACATATTGGACAACCATTACCGCTTGGAAATATAGCTCTAAATGCAAAATGGAAGTTTGTACGCAGACCAATTACATTCTTACAAGCTACAGACTATCTTCGTCAAGGAAAAGTTGTTTCTTGCGAAACAGATGGAATGCTACCAGTAAAATACGACAGTTTAGAAGATGTGATTCACATCTATGAAGTTGTCGATGGCAAATGGTACTTGGAGGACTCTAATCAATGACAAAAGAAATCCACCTTTGGGGCGATGGATCTAGCGTCAATAATGGCGAAGAAAAAGGTCTTGGCGGTTATGGTTACATTCTCTTATTCGGTGAGTTTGATGGTGCAGATACAAAGACCGAATATGGCGATAAAACAAAGATGCTTACTGGTTGGGATGGATTCGAAAATACGACCAATCAGAAGGAAGAAATCAAAGCAATCATCAATGGGTTGAAGCGAATCAAGCCAAATACAAACTATCCAATACAAGTATTCTCTGACTCAGCATACCTTATCAATTGCATGAAACAACGATGGTATGAAAACTGGCGAACAAATGGATGGAAAAACTCCAAGAAAGAACCTGTCGAGAGTCCAGAGTTGTGGAAAGAACTTCTCCAAGTGATTGAGGATGGTTTCTTTAAAATCACTTGGAATAAGGTGAAGGGTCACTCAGGCATCTTCTACAACGAGGAATGCGATAAACTGGCTCGTCAAGGGCTTGAAAAAATGAGAGCAATTAGAAGAGGAGAAGATTAAATGAAATTTACATCTGAGTTGAAGAAAAAACATGAGTTTGTTTTAGAGGTCGGAGATTTCTTCCAGTACGATGAATCAACATTCGTAATTGTACAACCTCTCATCAAGGACAATTATGACTATAAGAATGAAGGCTACACTTATGTAAATCTGACATACCATTCTCTAGTATATCCTAAGTTCGAAACTCTCGAAGAGTTGAAGGATTATCTTACAGAGAAGAAAGAAGTCAAGTTTTATAGAGGTGGTAATGTTGTCGTAAATCTTGGTTCACCTTTCTATGAAATTTTACAAGAGGGGTGACTTCTGATGTCAAAAGAGAATCCGCTATTTACACAGAAGCAACTCGAAGAATTTGATCGATTGACTGCACTCGAATCCTCTCCTATACAAATGGATAGGATTCGAGCAAGATGCGACTATCCCAAGTGGATTGCAGACAACAATCTGACAAAAGAAAATACTGATGCTATGAGAGACGAACTTATTCGTCAAGGGAAGTGGTAAACATATGAGAAAATGCACAATACATGAGGCGTATAACGCTGTTGATGTAAAAACAGGAATAGCGATACTTTATACAAATCAAAAGGGCTTGAAGCAAATGATGGAGGGAAACTCTTTTTACGTGTGGACTCATGAACATGCAACTATAAATGATGTGAAGCTTCGAGTATTTGAGAAAGACTTAGCAGAAGACAGCGAAGGGAATGTATATTGCGTGGATGGGTTGGATGTGATGGTCGTTGATTAAAAGCGACTTCTTCCCAATGCTTCTACTAATGATATTCGCAGTAATGATTTTAATACTTGGTGTGATAGGGCTATGTGCTTATGGCATTTAATAATCTTTGAGAGTGAGGAAAATTAATATGTGGTATAGCAAACCGAAACAACAGGCAGTCTCTGTTGATGAATACATTAATCGTTTTACCATCAGACATGCCGCATGTGACTCTACTAAAGTAATAGAAGTTGACAATATTCGATTCACAATGAAAGCGTACTATGGATACTCAGTGAAAATTCATCTAGTTGATGGCGAAGATGAATTATTGGTTTATGATGCAGATTACAGTGGAGTTAAGCGAGGTACATGGCATCACAAAGGCTCATGGTGCGATAAAATTCTTCAAATTGTTCTTGATGATTGCGAGAAATATGAGCGAATTGTACGAGCAAAAGAGAAGGCGATTGAAGATGAGTTAAGTAGATTGAAAGACAAATTTGGCAAGCTGTTCAGTGGTGATAAAGATGCCGCCAAAGTTTAGTGCGAAAGATGTTGTTGAAGTAACTTTATACGACACAAGTAATAATAACAAGCCAGTCTTATCATTAGGAACACTTAAACTTTCTTCCATTCAAAATGAAGGTGGAGTTTATGCATGTGGCGGTAATGGAAGTAAGACGATAAAAAGGATTGGTGATTCGAATGGCAAAGCTGATATTTAAGTATGGCTCCATGAATGCCAGTAAATCTGCAAACCTCATCATGGATTGCTATGGTCATAAAGCTAATGGAAAGAGTGTCCTAGTGTTTAAGCCTACACAGGACACTAGAGATTATGGCTATGTTAGTTCTAGGGCGACTGCGACAAGGATTCAAGCAAACCTAATATCTCCTGATATAGATGGTGCAATGTTCAACATGACACAGTTGTTCATGCCGCGCATGGTCTTTGTAGATGAGGTGCAATTCTTTACCGCTAAACAAATTGAGGAATTAGCAAGCATCGTGGACAAGCTTGGCGTTACAGTTCAAGCGTATGGGCTGATGACAGACTTCAAACGTGAATTGTTCGAAGGAAGTAAAAGACTTGTTGAACTTGCTGATGTTGTTGAGCGTATTCGATCTGAATGCACAGAATGCTCTAATGAAGGCGTTCTGAATGCACGACTTGTTGAAGGTGTATTACAGACCGATGGAGAGACAGTCGTTGTCGGCAAAGAACAAGACGACGATTCGAAGAAACCTGTTTACAAGGTATTATGTCGAAAATGCTATGGAGAACGCTTATGAATCGATGGCTATTGACAGAAGAAGTCAAGCAAAAGTATACACCGATTATACAGGGCTTCATTGATAAGCTTGAAGCAATGAATCCAGATGAGCAGGAAGACTTGCTAGAAATCAATTTGAGCGATACTGGACTCAATCCATACACATTGCAGGAGTTATTAGAGAGTCTTGGCTATGAGAAGACTGATTTCGACGATAACGGCTGGCAAATGGACTTTTGGATTACAATGGAAAAGAATGGATGCAAGTCGATTGTGATTGAAGGTACAGGCATCATTTTCGAGTTGAAGTTGAGGGAAAATGAATAATGACCGTCCGAAGGGGAGACAAAAGTCTCTCCTTTTTTGCCATATACACTTGACCATTGCCAAAGAAAGTACTATAATGAGTATATATCAAATGAAAGGGAGATGTCGATGAAAGCAGAAATTGAACAGATCATCAAAGACCTTGAATATGAGCGTGAGGAATATGGGGAACGTATTGTTTCACTGCACTATGGTTACGATAGCGCATTGGAAAAACTCTGCAAGCTAGTTGGGAAAGAGTTTACACCTTATGAATAGTGTTATATACGAACGGATCAAAGTTGTTGTCTTGGTAAAGAGCAAAAGAGATGTTGGTCTTTACTTTCGACTGTTCAAAATGATGTTGAAAGAAAAATTGTGAAAGAACAAGAAACTTCGGATTATGCTAAGTTCGCAACTGACAAATTCGAGATACGATTTGTGATTGCAGGAAAATCAATGCTTGGCAAGAGAGCGCATTATGTGATTAACATGTATCCTGATGAACAATACGACAACGAGGTCGCGATGCCAATGATGGTATTACACAATCACTTGAAAGAAGATCCTAAATGGAGTGAGTTGTTTGAGGATGGCAAACACAGTTGATTGCTATCAATGTGGAGTAAAGGTCAAACTGACAAAGCATATAAACAAATGTAAGTGCGGAGCTAGAATCAAGGTTCTGCAATACTAAAGGAGCGATATGATGAAGGCTTTCAGAGTAAGATACAATACTGGCGATATGGACAATGAAATGATTGTTCTTGCACAAAGCGAAGAACACATTGAGGAAGCATTAGCCAACAAAGAAGATGAGTTCTATGTTGATGATGAATGGTCAAAAATAATTCGAAAAAGAGAAGTTCCTTTGTCTAATGTGATGGTTTCCGACCTTTCTGTTACTGAATTATCAAAATTGCAGAGATGGATGGAGATAAATAAAGAAAAAGAAAAGCCTGTTCAAATGGAATGGGAAGAGTTTGCTTGGATTATGGAGAAAGTAAGTACTTTAGTTGAACGTGGTGATGGTTGGGCTTTTCAATTCCTCGATTCTTCAATTTTTGTATACAAAGGCGATAATATCATTCGCTTTTGTGACAACATACAAGAGTTTGCCGATTTCATCCAAAGTGTTTGCAGTGCATCATGAGTCAAACATTACGCGCTGTGAAGGCGACTTACGAAGAACAGATTCAAAGATTAAAGCAAGCTAAGAAAGATGGTAATGTTTGTAGCAAGCAGTATAAGATTCAATTGAGCATTTGGGAGAAAAGAGTCAAGCAATACGAACAAATGATTCGAGATACGGAAGGATTGTGATAGAAATGATGATACTGCCATCTTTAGACGATGAAGTCATCAACACGATTAAGTATGGGTTGCCAAGCAAACAAATAATAGCCTACGCAACAACATTAGTTGTACGTCACCCCAAAACTAATGACCTGATAATCTTGAAGTGGAGATTACCTTGGCATAAAACAGAAGCGTTAAAGGAAAGCGACTTCATAGAACTTAACAACGCGAGAACTTGGGATGCAGATTGGTCGGATTTAATGGGTAAGCATATCATTGTTAATCCAGTAATATTAAATCTGAATGCACGTAAGGCGTTAGCAAGTCTGTAATAACAAATCTTCAATTGGGAGTGATGAAATATGAGTCGTTGTTGTGGCAACTGCTTCAAGAACAATGTAGACGAAGCAAAACAGAACTTCTACTATCGCGATTGGATAGGAAACAAGTGGGATGCAAGTTGTCGTCCAGTATGTGACCAGTGCATTGAAGCAGGAGAGTACAAGGAAGAGGTTAAAGGAGAAGTAACTATCCACAGACTATATCTTGGGACTTCAAGATTGTATATTCCCGAAAACAATCATGGTTGGGGATGGTTCGATGAATAGTAATCATGAATTAGCTGAGTACATTGCAAGCCATTTGCCCATCAGCTTTGAGGATGCATTGGATTTTGTCGAAGGATCATTAAGCGGCGGTATGTTTACTGATAAAATCAACTTTACTATTGCACTGGGTAATAGGGACAGAGTTATCATGCAAATGAGTAATCAACTGAATGCTATTAGAAGCTTACTAGAAAAGTATAATATTTGAGCTTCAAGGCTAAACAAAACAAATCTTCTATTTAGAATGGGTGGTAAAGCAAATGGATACTGAAAATAACAAGATAAAGGTTCAGTGTGGCGTTGGTAGAAAGGATTCATTGACGTTTAATGATGATGACGATGGATATTATGTTGTTGACATGATTTATTGTGGTAAATTTGCGGGAACCATTATTGTCGATTACGATGAAGCAATAAAATTAAGGGATTTCTTGAATGATAATTTGGGTCAAGACTGAATAAAATAAACGTTCCATTTACAGTTAGGAGACGAGAGTATGCTGGTGAATCAAGACTTCACCTTCACCCTTGATTCAAGAGTCCAACCAAAATTCAACACAAAGATTTACAATCAAATTAAGATGTGGGAACTCTATGGGGATTATATGATGCTACAAATCGAAATCATGGAGATGATTTAAGGATGTACGTTTATGATGTAGAGATTAAGTTAATAGGTAAGCGCGAAGCGTTTGTAACCGTAACTCAAAGAGAGATGGACGTAAGTAGCAATGGAAGTATGATTGAAGGATTTCCGAAGCTTGGTGTGCAAAGAAGGGCGTATGTCACAGCTTTATTCAGAAACATTGAAACCAAAGCTGAGAAGTGTGCCGACAAGATTGTAAGAAAGTGGAGGAAAAAGAAACCACTAAGTCAATTAGTTATAGATGCTTGTAAATTTGAAGGAGGATTAACATGCTAAAGAAAGTACTTTTGTCGTTTTTATCTCTTGTGGTCATTGTTGGTTGTTCTGGTGCGACAGTTAAGGGAGACGAAGAAAAAGCAACATACATTGAGTCAGTAGATGAGTATAACACATTTACTGCCTTGAAGGTTGTCGATAAAGAAACAGGATGCAAGTACTTAATCATCAACACTCCACATAACAATAGCAATTATCCAATGGGTATGCAGATGTATGGTGCAGATGGGTTGCCAGTATGCAAATGAAGGAATATTTTCATTATTGCCCTGATTGTAAGGCAGAAGGTGTAAAGACAACCGAAAAGGAATTAAAGTGTAGCGTACTTGACACAGATGGATATGGTCAACCAGTCCAATTCACTGAATGCGAATGTGGAGGTATCCTGAACGGTTTCCTCTACCTTTCATTCTACAAACGTAAAGGTGAGACACTAGACGAAGGATTCTTTAGTTATCTCAAACATCGTATTAATTTTTACTATGAAGACTTCAAAGAGCATGAGGAAGACATTCGTGCAAAGTATTATAGAGTGCGACCTAAACCAACCAAGGAAATGATTGAACAACGATTAAAAGAATTGAGAGGGGAATGCTAATTGACAGACACTACACAGATGCCAAAGAAAGTATGTTACGAGGAACATCTCGAATTAATTGTTGCAGGATGCCCTATTCCTGCTGATACTCAGACCATCAAATTATTCAAGGGTAAGCAACTGTTTGCTTATCAGAAGCTGGCATTAGCCAAGCGCGATATGGAACAGTTCAAGATTTGTGTTGAAGAGATTGAGATTCGCCTTAACATATTCGATGGTCTGATGGAAAGAACAGCACTTCATTTTGGAGGTAATGCCTAATGTTTGTACATCTTACACACTCGCACTCAGGAGAGAAGATTTTGATTCGTGCTGATGAGATTCACACAATTCGAGTAAAAGAGGGTAGAACGCTTGTGATTGGCAAGCGTGGTTACTACGTCAATGAAGACCCTTATCTCGTTGAACAATTGGTCGAAGCTGTTGTTTCCAGTATGCATACAATCACTATCGGAGAAGGCGAACGAATCGAATAGAAAGGATGATGTTAAATGGAAAGAAATACAGACATTAATATTCCTAAACCACCACATGGGGGTTCGTCGATTATGCGTCCAGAAACACATTGCTGTCATTGCGATTTTATGGCGAAGCAAATGGCAAACGTAATACAGAACGTAGAGCAGTTGAAGATGAATCCTAACATCAACATCACGATCAATACTACTGCATCAGAATTTGATATGCAAGAGTTTAAGAAAAATCTTGATCTACTCATTTCTCAACACGCTAAAAGAGGTGTTACAAGTGTCTAAGAAGTCTAAGTCGAAGTATGGAAATCTTTCACCTGAATACTTGGAGAAGATTCGTGTAAAGCCAGAAGATACAGCCGCACGATTGGCTAGACTTCCTTACACGATCACACCAAGACCAGACGAGAAACCACCAAAAGGTATGATGTGGTGTCCGTATGAAGCAAAGTGGAGCAAGTTCATTTCGCCTAATCCACTATCTCCTATGTCAACATACCTTCGTTGCGAAACATGTGGCATCTCAATTGAGGATTACTACACAAAAACAGTCAATAAGCTTTGGGGAGACAAAGACGAGAGGAAGTAATGAACATGAAAGGCTGTATAGTCTGTGATGTGAAACATCAAGGGTTTTATGTGTCTTCTGATGAGGTCTACATGTGTCCTAGACACAAGAAGATTCTGTCGGAAGAAGATGAAGAACTGTCAAGAAAATTTAAGAAGAATCGTTTTGTAGTTGAAGGCAAGACAGCAAGAATGTCTGTTTACAACAAGCAGTTCAAAGAAAAACATTATAAATTCATCGTTGATACCGAAGATATACCACTTCTCGAAGATATCCGTTGGAGAGAAGACGAAGATGGTCACGCAGTTACAAGCGTAAAGAAAGGGAAGAAAGTACTTTCACTAAAGCTTATGGACTATCTAATGTATCTTCGACATGGCATAAAATCCCCATCATATCACCCTAATTGCAACAATTACGATTGCCGAAAGTTGAACATAAGAGTCATGAAAGACAAGCGAAGAGAGCGTTCAACTGTCAGGAATATCATTTAGGAGTTGATTATGAATTGTGTCTATCTTGCGGTAATGTCTTAATCAATCATGCTGTACCAAAGAGTTACGATGGATTTGTAAACCTTCATCTTCACACAGCTTACTCATTGCTTGATGGCATGAGTAAGCCCGAAGATGTAATTAAAAAGGTTGCAAGTCTCAATCAAACTGCTGTGGCTGTCACAGAGCATGGGAATGTTTTCTCTGCTGTGAAAGTCCATAAGCTTGCAAAGAAAGCGAATATCAAACACATCTATGGGGCAGAGTTCTACGTCACTGAGGACAGGTTCGTCCAAGATAAAACAAAGAAATACTATCACTTAACTGTTCTGGCTAAGAACGAACAGGGAAGACGAAACATCAATAAGCTTGCATCTCTTGGTTATCTTGAAGGATTCTACTTCAAGCCACGTATTGACCATGAATTGTTAAAGAAGTATGGCGAAGGATTGATTGTCCTCTCTGGTTGCATGGCAAGTGAAGTTCAGCAAGCACTTGCAGGAGGAAAAATCGGAGATGGTGACATTGAGATTACTGACGCTAATAGAGAAAATGCCAAGGCAATTATCAGAGCCTATCGTGAGATTTTTGGTCGTGATTATTATTTGGAGGTACAAGCCCATCGCGACTACAGGCAACAACAACTTAATAGGGCGATTGTTGATCTGTCTGTGGAATTGGGTATCGAATATGTAGCAACGACTGATTCTCATTTCGTAGAGGAAGATGACCTTGAACTGCATGGGATTTTCATTCAGATCGGTACGAACCGCGAAGCAGGGGAGACTTATCAGGACACTCATATCATGGATGCTGGTGAGGTAACGAAGAAGCTTCTTGGTTCCATGACATATGATGAAGCTGAACTAGCTGTACGTACATCTCTGATTATTGCAGATAAATGTAATGTTGATCTTCCGTTATCAGAGCCAATCATCCCTCACGTTGATATTCCAGATGGGTTCGACGATGAGATTGCATACTTGAAGGAATTGATTAATAAGGGATGGAAGCGTAGAGAAATTAGGAAGAAGAAAGATGTTCAGAAATACAAGGAGCGCCTTAACTACGAGTTTAATTCCATCACTAAGATGGGGTTCGAGGGATACTTCTTGCTTGTAGAGTCATATGTAAACTCTGTAAAACGTCGAGGTATTGCGCGTGGTTCTTCTGGTGGAAGCTTGATTGCTTACTTGTTAGGCATCACTGAGATTGACCCGATTCCATATGGCTTGTACTTCGAGCGATTCATCGACGTTGGCGCACTTGATCTGTTGGAGAATGGAACAATCACTCGTAAAGAGCTAAAGATTCCCGATGTCGATAGCGACTTTGGAACGACCGATAGAGACAAGGTTGTCGATGGTATCGTTAAGAAGTATGGCGAGGATAAGTTCGCGGCTATCGGACAATTCGGTTACATTTGGGACAAATCAGCAGTCAAAGACGTTGGTCGAGTGCTGAACATTCCTTTCTCTGTGACCAATCAGATGACTCAACAAATGGGCGACCTCACAATTACATACATGCGCGAAGCAGGATTGTTCCAGCATTGGTTTGAGGAATATCCAAAACTGTTCGAGTATGCAGAGAAGATTGCAGGATTGCCGAAAAGCTTTGGTGTTCATCCATGTGGAAAGATCATTTCCATCAAAGAGATTGACTACTACACAGCCATTGCATCGAACGATGGAACGATCGTTTTCCAAGGAGATATGGACGACACTGATGATCTTGGCTTGGTGAAGGTTGACTTGCTTGGTCTGAAATCCATTGACGTTATCTACGACACATTAGAGATGATTGGCAAGGATTACGACTACATCAATCCCGATAAGCTTGACTTCACTGACATAAATATTCTTCGACTCTTTCGAGAAGGAAGAACAGATGGAGTATTCCAGTTCGAATCAATCGGTATGAAGGAGACGCTTCGACAGGTTCATCCTGATGGCATTGAGGACTTGGGAGTGTGTAATGCGCTATTTCGTCCTGCATCCATGAAACATATCGAGCATTACGCTAAACGTAAGAAAGGCTTGGAGAAATACTCGTATTTGCATCCAGACCTTGAAGCAGTTCTCAAAGCAACAAAAGGTATTATGACGTTCCAAGAGCAATTGATCGAGATTGGCTGGATTGGCAAGATGAAAAATCCTGACAAAATCCGCAAAGCAACAGGCAAGAAGTCGATGCAATTAATGACCGAATGTAAGACAGAATTGTTTAAAGGATTGGGACGTAGGGGATGGACACAGGAACAGCTTGAAACACTGTGGGAAACGATGATCGACTTTGCTTCTTATTCCTTTAATAAATCACACGCAATGGCTTATGCAATTATCGCATGGCAAATGGCAAAACTTAAACATTATCACCCTGTCGAGTTCATGACTGCACTACTGAACAGCAAAATCGGAAAAATCGAAGAGTTGTCTCACTATCTTAGTGAGTGCAAACGCATGGGTATCCAAGTGAATGTTCCAGATATCAACGGAAGCCAAGGAAAGTTCTCAGTGAAAAATAGCGAGATTGTATTCGGACTTCTAGCGATTCGTGGTATTGGTGAGCCAACTGTTGAGTTGATCGATAGACTTCGGGAAGCACATGTTAAACCATTTACATCTTTCTCTCAGTTTTTAGACTTTAACACTATGTTGTACGAAGAGAGCAAAAAAGTGAGTGAGATTGTACAGCAAGACATTACAATCGACATGCTTCCATCTGATGCGATAATCAACCTCATCAAGTCTGGTGCATTTGGAACAAACAAGAATGAGTGTTTGACTGAATTTGCTAATGCGACATACATTCCATTGAAGTGGATTCCGAAAAAGCCTATCCCAAGCAAATCTGATTTTGCGAAGGCTGGATATCCGATTTCTGACGAGCAATTCGCAGACAAAATGGTACGTAGAGATGTGTTCAACGAGTACAAGTATCAGGACTACTTGAAGAAGGATACAGATCGTAGACAGAAGCACATCGACAACTTCTTCGAGAAATACGTTGGTGACATTGAGTTCTATGAGTTCGATACGATGGGTGCATACCTCACAATCAGTCCTTTCGACAAGTATATCAAGTCAATCAAAGACTTTTACACTTACGAGGATGGTACAGATAAGGTTTTGGTTGTTGGTACTATCATCGGCAAGGAAGTAAAGAAATCATCCAGAGGTGGGCAATACGCAAAGATTCAAGTGCTGACTCCACATGGAGTTGTACAAGCAAAAGCCTATTCTAATGCATATAGCGAGTACAAACACATGCTGGACAAAGGTTCTACTGTCGTCATGCTAACGAAGCGAAATAAAGATGAAGCAATCATTTCTAAGATGAAGACATTCCACGATTGGAAAACTCTCATCGACAGAAAGATGGCTAAGAAAATACAAGATAAAAATAAGGGAGTGTTGTAAGTGGAAAAGCAGACTTTTACACAATCAGAGATGAATATTATTACCGCAATTTTGCTAGATAATATGATGGAAGAATTGAACATTCCAAGTCCATTAACGGAACAGATGGTTGCTGAAAATTTGTCTATTCTTTTCGGCGCTTACTCTAAGCAAGAAATGAATGAATTTCTTATCAATACCATGAATGAATTGATTGAGAAGATCAAATTGGAGCAGTCAAATGAGCAAGCTGTACAGGATTAAATCAAACGAAAAGCTATTCAATGAGTGGATGAGGGTTTCTGCAAGCCCTCATTCCAAGCTTGGCATTGATACATGGGCAATCGTACAGAATGACGTTGAGATGACAGGCAACGAATTAAACGAGTGGTACAAACATGCAGGGAAGATGATCAAGGAAACTGAAAATCACTTCGCACAAGTCATTGAAGAGATGAAGAAGCTTCGCACTCGAACAGTAAATTACATCAAGCTTGAAAATGATTAGGAGTGGTTTTGTTGTCTAGGTTATGGAACTTCATTGCACATGCACTTTTACTTACATTCATCTATTGTGTCACATTTGTAGGCACACTCACACTATTATTCCATTTTGGAGGTCTGTTCAAATGAGAGAGTATTTCGTTGTCATCGTAAATGTTTCATGTGGGAATCGTCAATTGGACGTACAGCATGAAGGCTATCATCACTATCCTAGTACGGAAGAGATTCACAAAGCCATGAAATATTATGAAAACTACCAAGGCTTAACCGAAGTAGTAAAAGCTAATTATGCTAGAGTCGAAAAAAGATATACATTGGAGGAGATATAGAATGGGAGAACATATCGAGCAAGGGAGTATTGTTGCAGTGGTTGACACAGGGGAGACTTACACACAATTCACAGAATTGTTCAATCACGCAGTGAGTAAAAGTGGAGTCAAAGGTATTACACATGCATATAACAAAGTGCCTGAAAAACATGAGGCATTCATTGTTCTTGCTGTAGTAAGACATTTTGATTCAAATGCTCCAATTGCCTTGATTCAAAACGACAATCAGAAAGCTTACCTGATTGGAACCGCTGGACTCAAATTGAATTAGGTTTTACCTCCTAGTATTTTCTTGGCTTCTTACACTCCTACATAGCCAAATGAAAACTAGGAGTGGTTATAAATGGAACTGAAACTTGAATTGCCTGTACCAACATCAATCAATAAGCTTTACATTAATGAATATCAATGGGATGCGCGATTAAAACAGCGCGTACCATCTGGTCGAAGAATCCTTTCTAAAGATGGTCGCAATGTAAAGGCTCAAATTCAAGGTAGAGCAAGGGTACAGCTTAACGAACAGCCTGATTGGGATTATGAATGGACGAAGGAAAACTTCGTTTATCAAGACACAACGATCTACTTTGCTCGTCGGGGAAGTGACGACAACAATATCTACAAATTACTTAACGATTCGCTTGAAGGGATCACTTACGACAACGACTCTAGGGTGCTTGTGCGTACTCAGCGTATCGTATATGACTCAAAGAATCCTCGTATCGAGGTTACAATCAAGCCTGTTGCCTTCATTGGAATCTTTGAGAATCAAGATGTGCTTGAACGATTCCAAAACATTTGTGAAGGGTGTTCTAAGTATCGAAAGGGTAGCTGTTCAATATTGAAGGACTCCATAGCAGGAACAGTTCGCGAAGAAATCGGAAGCATCTACAGCCCAATCTGTGCGGCGTTTAAGGAAAAGAAATAAGGATTAGGACTACCGTCACTGGTAGTCCTTTATTACTATGTTTTGGTTTGACAAGCAATTAAACCAAAGGTATAATCTAGTTACTATAGTAACTATGATAACTATATATAATCTTTCGAGAATAGAGGTGAACCTGTCAATGATGGCAAAAACCGTGAAGAAAGATATTAAAACATTTCCTCTAAGATTAGAATATAATTTTTCAAAGGAAATAGATGCACTGGTCTTCTACACCGATTCGCCTTCTAAACATCAATACATTCTTGACGCTATTAACGAAAAGATGTCAAGAGACAGGAATAGCCAGAAGATGAGAGAAAGACAAGCTTAAAGGAGGTATGGAAGAGTCACATGAAGGAATCCGAAATTATGCGAATACTAGCAGAAGAGACAGAAGAAGACGAAAATTACGGTTCGCCTGTTCATCAAGACAAGGTGTTTATAATAATGTGGCAATCCTCCAAAAGCGGTGGAACTTACACCGAATTACGTAAGTCTCTGCGAGGTAAAAATCGCTTCTTGAAAGGTTTGAGTTTCCATGGTGTTGACCTAAGAGAAATTCAAGTCATTGAACAGCCAAAGATATGGGTTCCAGAACGTAAAACAAAAGTCAAGAAGAAGGGGAGTTATTAATGGCTCAATTCTACAATAAAGAAGAAGATGTTATAATTTTAAGTGTGGGACGAGAAGCAGAACAAGAAGGTACTCCGCTTAAAATTGCCTTCATGAAGATAGCAGATGAAATGAATCGCAAAGTGGATTCAGTTTATGGACGCTATAAGAGACTGTCAAAATCTTTAAAGAATGGTGACGTTAGCACCCTTTCTGATAGTGAAAAAGTAATTCTTAAACTTAAAGCTCTTAGTAGAGAGAAAGATAGAAATGCCGAAAAGGTTGATCTGTATAAGGATAAATTTGAAGCTCTGCAAAAAGAACACGACACTCTTAAACGTAAATACAGAAATCTTCAACTGGAACATCAGACACTTGTAGATACTGTGAACAAGGTTCTTGGCGATGACATTATTGTTGGAGATAACGAACTCGAAGTTGGGTAGACTACTTGTATGCAACAGGTTGCTAAACAAAGGGGATTAAGATGAACCAAGAAATAGAATTTGTAGACATAAGGGTTGGTAAGAAGTTTCCTCTTTTCTCAGAAAGTCTTGAAAAGATGAAAGGAATAGATGGAGCGTTTTTTGAAGCCATTGATTTCAACCAAGGATACTACTTTTGCATACATCTAACCAATATTGACTTTATGGACAAGCATACATTTCGTAATGAGAAGATTTCAGTGAGGGTTTTACAGGGTGATGGAGGTATGGTTTTGCCAATCATCAAATTCGGAAGGTCTATGATATTCGACATCAACTTCGACCCTACATTATATGGCGATCACAGAGCGTTCCAGCTTGTTGACACAAACAATATCCTTACTATCTTCCTAATAGAAAGTAACAACGGTGAACTTAAAGCGATTCGTCAATGTAATCTTCCTTTGAAGATGATTCAAATTTGTCGAGAAGCTTGGGGTAGAGCTGTGCTTGACGTTGGATTCTCCGATAAATTCAATGAGTGGATAAACCGTTTGAGCAGATACTCTCTTCAATCACTTTGGGATAGAGCGACTAAAGTGGGAGAGATGGGAGAGACTTTTGATTTACAGGAAATTAAGACACCAAACCAATACAAACCACAGGAAGATATCTTATGAAGAAAAAGAAAATACTTATTATAGCTTCTGCACTTTCGCTTCTCTTGATTTTTCCTGCTTGCGGTAAGGAAGAATCGTCTACTGGACAGACTCTTGATTCTAAAAGTGAAACGAGAAGTCTTCTTAGCAAAAAGGATGAGAGCAGTCAAGACCTGTTTGAATGGCTTGGATATGAGGAATTTGAAATCAAGCGCGAACTAAACAAAAGCGATAGAGCTACTGCTAAAATTACTAACCATTCCAGTTACGATCTTGAAGGTCATATTGCATTAGTTGTGTATGATGAAAATATGGCTATCCTCGACACACAGTATGTAGGTCTTCCTAAAGTTGGTCTTAAACCAAATGAGACATTTGTTGTTGATGAAATTATACATAAAGACAATTACAACACCGTTAAATTTGCTGATGTCAACATGCTTCGTCATAAATAATTTTAAATATTTTAAAATTATTTGATATTTGCTTAAAACTTTATAATGACTGTCCAATCATTGAGTAAAGAGGATGAATAAATATGAATAACAACCTGTATGTAATCCAAATACCAAGGTCAGAAGTTGAAAGCAAAGATATTGGAACTATCACGCACTACATATCTCAGTTAGAAAAAATAAAAGCTCCAAGTCAATGCGTAGAAATAACCTTCTCAGGATTTGACGATACGACAGAGGAAGTATTCGAAATCAAAGATATTCGAGACTGGACAACGATTGCTTTGAGAGAAGCACCAGAGATTCTGTACTATACGTCACTGCCAATTGGGACAACTACACGGTTATTATCTTGCGTTTATGATATTGAGACTGTTTCCTCAAAGCGGATGGATGCCTATGAAGCTGTTGAGTACGCCGCAATTCATGGTGACCTCCCACAGCAACCAGTTATCATAACTATCCCAGATGATGAACGTTCAAGATTGTATGGAGCTATTAAGAGTTACGGCATAAAGCGAAAAGATTCGTTCGGCGCAGGAGTGATCGTTAAATCGTTGAAGGAATTGTTTGGCGATTAAATCATTCTCAATTTACACACCCATAAATAACATGGTCAAATATAAAAGGAGTAACCACCAAACAGTAATTACTCCTTTTATTACTTATTTGTTTATTATCTTATCTAGTACAGCCGAAAATGAATTGTATTCTTCTAAATCGCCTCGCTCATTCTGTACACAGTAAATCACGCTTACATTATCAATGATCTCCAATCGTTTGCTTTCCTTTTCAATACTATTTTTCAGCTCGTTAATTTCTCTTTCAACTTTTGCAACCTCATCCTCAGACGATGAATAACAGGATACACCACCAATCAATCGTGCGCCACTTTCACGCAACATTATATTAACTTTTTTGCGATTTGCTTCGTCAAATAGCCCAAATACCGTGAAGCACCCCATGAAATTTAGTTTGGCATCTGGTACATCAAGAGTGAATTGTAGATTTTTGTATGATGACATATGTTTTACATTTGTATATGAGTTTCCATCATTATTCTCAACATATGAAGAAGAGGTCACATTGAAACCAAGCTCTTTAAAGAATCTCTCAAATTCGACAGCAGCTTCATTTCGTCGTTCCGAAACTTTCTTATCAATAACTGCATAACTCTTCTTTCTGATTCCCGATAGCTTTTCGGTCAGATCTTCTTTTTCCATCATCTTCTTCAACATTTTAAATGACCACCTTTGTCAATATATTGTATGTCTTATTAGTTTCACTACCTATATGTAGTTCCCTACTAAATCATAATATTCAGAACCGATGCTTGTCAAGATTTTTATCATAATAATTTCCTACATTAACAATTTTATTTTTTCTCATTTGAATACGGTAAATAAGTACTTCTTTGAATTTGCAAAAGTAGTATTTATATTAATTTATTTACATCGTATTATTCAACAACAATTTACATGCCCTTCACAACATGGTAAAATATAGGTGGTGAATGTTAGAAGGAGGGATGGTATTGGATGCAACAATCATTAAAACAATTGGAGAGCTAGTCCAAGACACAAGGCGCTCATTAAATATGACGATCACTCAATTATCAGAATTGTCAGGTGTCTCTAGAGGGATAATATCAAGAATCGAAAATGACGAAGTAAAGCGCCCTGAGTTTTCGTGTGTACATTCGTTAGCAACGGCATTGGAGATCCATTTTGAAACGTTGGTTAATTATTACGTCGAGATCGAGAAAAAGGCTGAGACATTGTTTAATATGCTCCAAACAACGATTGCAGAAGGCAGTAGTACTGAACTAATCAAGAAAGTAGCCACAAAATACCTCAACGCTCCGAATGAAGACAGCTTAGATTTAACCGAAAAGCTATATCACTATATCAACTCCTTAGAAGACACCTCCATTAAATTATCACTGTATAACCTCATCATTGACTATTCACGATCACATGGGATCATGCCCTATATTGCAAAAGGATTGTATCAACGATACCTAATTGAGCGGTACGACTTTTCCAAGTTAAAAGAAACCTATCAAAATGGGAAATACGTTCTCCAATATGTTGATTTCTTATCGTCCGAAGAGCGAGTATGTCTATATTACAAGTTAGCTATTCATGCATATACTCTAAATTATCACAATGAATGCATTGATTACTGTAAGAAAGTATTGAAAAACGGAGATAGTCATTTCAAAGCAGATGCACTTGGCGTCCTTATCGATGCGTATTTCAGCATTGGAGCATACACTGAATCAGAACTGTACCTACTGCAATATAAAGACTTTTCTTATCCGCATACAAAAGAAAATGTCGTTCTTATGGATGCGTTTTACATGGTTAGAAAGGGAGAAACGGCAAAAGCAGAGGAGCTACTGTTATCTTTTTTACAGACGTGCAGCAATGACTCAATTATTCCTGCATCTAAACAATTACTTCAATTGTACTTACAGCAGAATAATATTGAAGGAGCAAAAGCTATTCTGGAAAATGAAAGGGCAACAGCATCTCTCGTAGACAAAAGAAATGCATTAGTTTGTGCTACATATGCTGATTATCTTTGGATCAAGGCAGAGTATTATAAGACTGTGGGCGACGTAGACAAAAGTATTGAACACATGGTAGAATGTGCCTTATGGTACTCCAAAATAGATGATGCGTCAAAGGAAAAAGAAGCTTTGAATACCGCAATGCATCTCCATTTTATGAATAACGTTTCACCTCAGTCTACACTTGATAAATTAAGGGATTACTATCAGCGAAGCTCTAAATTGGAGGGATTGTCATGAAAAACAAATTTAGTAAATTGGTTTTTAACACCCTTCTGGTTGCGGTTCTTGTTTCCGAAGCAGTAGTCCAGTTTACTGGTGGCTCTGGAAGTGTTCATCCGTTTTAGGCAGTGAAGAGAGTAGCACCCAATATGGTGTTACTCTTTTTCATTTTTCGACAATGTGTTGAAGTGTAATATTTTCACATATCTTACTAGAACGTGCATTATACTCAGAAAGAAGAGATAGTGTACGCGAGGTGAGTGATTATAGACTCTTTAGAGAATAGAATTATTGAACTAAGGAAGAAACTTAAAGAAATTGTTCAGATTAAAGGTGGCTTTATAGACGAAGAAGTAGTTGAAATTAGCCGACAACTGGATGAATTAATACTAGAAATGCAGAAGAAACGATCAAGAAGTTAACACTTGTTACTAACAATATCCGAACGAACGTCTTCCTGGCACAGCTCTAATCTCTCTTTAATTACGAACGTTAGGGTTGTGCCGGCACAGATAACATACGTGTATTTAAGTAATTCCGACTGGCCGAGGTTGGGATTGTTTTTGTTTATATTGATAGAAAACAGCCTATTAGTCGGGCTGTTCTCTACAGGATACCAAGACATATGATATAATATAAATACCATGCTATTTCTAAAGTTGAAAAAGGGGATTATACAAATGGCATTTAAAATTACTAACAAAGAAGAATTTGATGCATTAAAAAATAAGCCAGATGTCAAAAAAGTAGAATATGGCGCACAGTTTGATACACTGCTAAGTGAAGGTGAATTAATCTTCTTTGAAATGTCAGATGGTTATGGATCGTTTAGAATTAAAAAAGGTTTTGGGCTTAGTAAGCCAAAGGGTGAAATTTATATGCTAAAATTTGAGGAAAAAATTCCTCAAATATATGAGAACAAAGATATCAAAAAACTTAAAGGTATCTTCGATAACTTTTTCAAAAAAGAAGTAGATATGTTCTACATAGAAGGATTAAGATAAATCATCAACAATACGTACAGCCTTATCATGATTTGGTGAGGCTGTACGCGGTGAATACCATTATATATGTATTTTTTACATATAGACTATTTCATCAAAGTCGTGTTTTGTACTAATGTCTTTGACCTTGACTATCTTTGACTTTAAGTCTCCTATCATGCGTTAATCGACACAAAGTTGCGCTTTTTAATAAAAAAACCCTTATTCTGAATAAGGGAAATAAATTTGGATTTTCCATCCTTATGTCAGCCAACTATACTAAAATCATGTTATGAGGTCAAGATGAAGAACTGGACTACGCCAAAAACAATTAAGAAGATGACAAGAATTAAAAGAACTGCAACGGTTCTAAGAATAAATTTCAAAATTTTCTTAGTGTCCTGATCCATAAATACCACCTCCTACATTAAATATATTAAATAACGGACAACATTATGAGTTGTCCGTTATTTATTTTACATTAATGACCAATAATTAACAACAACTAGCTAATTTGTACCCCAAAACATGTCGTGTTCGATTTCTTTTGTTAAAATGTCTCCGACTCCTCCAACTTCAATCCTTACAGTCAGGTCACCTTTGATTTGAGCACTTCCACCAGTTTTCTTGCTGTTGATTTGAACTGTCGATTTATTACTGCTGTGTTTGTATGTGTTCATTGGATGAAACCCATACAATCCACTGTCCGTGGTTGGAGTGCCGATTACTTTATCGTTTTTATCATACTTAGCGATGACAAAGGCTTTCATCCACCAGACTCCCCAGTCGTAAAATTTCGACTCATCTGTCTTTGTGTATTCCCCATCTGCCAGAATCTCGATTGTTGTTGTATTTTGTACTTGCATGGAAGTGTTATGTGTGGAAAACTCGCTGAAATAGTTAAGTAGGGCGGCGTATTCATCAACCGAATTGATTTTAATAGAGTTTGTGCCTACGTCTGAAAGCAATTGTGGCTCCCCGCCTCTTGTAAATCCTGTTGCTTGCTCAACTTCTGCATACGTGCTAAACTTCCCTGCATATTTCGCAAAATACTCTGTCGGAACAATATCACGTACTGTTACTGGTGACTGTGTTACGACTCTCTGATCAGGTGATTCAACTGGCTTTGGGCTTGCGGATACTGCCGACATGAACAAGCTGCAACTAAGAAGTAAAGTCAAAGATGCAATAGATACTTTTTTCATCTTCTAATTCCTCCTATAATTTGATACATTTAGGAAATACCCTAAATGTTGATCTTAATTTACCATATGCCAAAATACCTGTCTGTCGAAAATTGATGCTATAAAAAATATTTTTTAGAACTATGTAGTCAAATTGTCGTTTTATGTAATTCTTTTTAGTTCTTTATTATATCTAAAAAATAAAAAGATGCCTTATCGGGGCATCCAAATTTTTTATAACATCTATCTATTCTTTAAGTTTAAGCAAGGTTTGATTATGCATGACGCATGCTTCCTCTTCTGAACTCCAACGTCCAACCATTTCAGTGGAGCCGTCAGGAGGGAAGATTACAGTCTCAAAAACCTGTTTAGAATTATTTATGCTATTATCTATCCCCGTCCAAATTGTTGAGACAAGAGTTTTATCCTCTAAAGTAGTCTGTTCTACGACACGATAATTATCATCTTCGAGTAGATTTGCCCATTTCTCAAATTCCAAAGGATTTCCTTGGCGATCAAAGTGTAGATGCATGTGATATTACCTCTCTTGTACGTGTTTTTCTTAATTATACCACACGACAAAAAAATAAGCACCTTCTCAATAAGAAGGTGCTTATAGTCGTTGTGTTATTTTCGTCCGAAAATGTCTTCTACAATACCAATAGTGAATCCTACAATTTCAGCAATAGTTTTAGAATCTACCTTGTTTTTTATGTTGTCAGGAAGCTTGTTATACAGACCGTAAACAATCTCTCCTTCCTTGTTCCGAAGCGTCTCAATCAAGGAACTGATCACAACGTCATAAACCTTGTTCGGTTGTTTAAAATAAAGAATAACGATTAG
This sequence comes from Paenibacillus alvei DSM 29, assembly GCF_000293805.1. Classification (GTDB taxonomy): domain Bacteria; phylum Bacillota; class Bacilli; order Paenibacillales; family Paenibacillaceae; genus Paenibacillus_B; species Paenibacillus_B alvei. The sequence goes on from NZ_AMBZ01000022.1 coordinate 50,019, forward strand.
AGCGACAACCAGTAAAGCGATTACGTATTCCATGGTATCATCTCCTTATTTCATTTGTACGAGGATTTTCTGCAACAATTGAACATAGTCACGCAAATCAGATTTGCTCATCGTATGAGCAATAGAGAACGCTACAGACTCATCGACGCTTTCTAGCTTGATAGTATTAGTATCAGGGTCAACGACGATGAGGTTGCGTCTATCTGCGTCAATAGGAATCTGAACCTCTTTGATTACTTCCGAAAAGTCGGAATAACGAACTACTACTTCCATTGACGTTCACCTACCTTATTAGATTTTCTGCAATAGCAAGAATAGCTTAGACACAAGACCTTTTTCTGTAAGCCATTCATCACCTTTGTCTTCGAGAATGCCAACCTTCTCGCCTTTTTCAATTGCTTCAAGGTTTGTAGTGGCGATGCCAAACATAATCGGCTTCGATTTTTCCTCAACAACTACTTTAGGTTCCACCTCAATAGAACCTTTACGTCTGTTCTGTACTTTCTCTGCCATTATAAGCCCTCCTTTATTTCTGTGTTCTACTCATGATAGTGAACGTTAAACTAGCCAATTCGCCAGCGGTGAGCGTACCAGATTCAACTTTCTTCACCCAAACTTCTGGACTATTGATGACTGGTTCGCCATTAGTACCAATGACTTTGTTGTACTTGCGTACACCATTAATGATTTCATTTTTCTGCCATGTTTCCATTTTCATAGGCTCATCATCCTCATCTTTCTTTTCAATATTTGACCAAACCCAACTACCATCACTAATCTTACGAATATTAGCATCAGTCCACTGTTCAGCGTATTTAACAGCATCAGCATACGCTATGAAGTCTTTAAGATACTTATTGCCCTGATATACAGCGTAAAGTGGTTTAGGCGGTTCTGTAGCTTGGCAATCTGCCAATTCATTAACAACATCTTGAATGAACTGCGCCTTACTGATACCCATGATCTTCAACGCATTCTTGAATGGGTCTACCTTACGATCAGGGTCAAGTTCATCATGACCAACAATTTTCTTGCGAGGGTCAATATTAAACTTGTAGCAGAGATACGCATGATACCAAACATAACGCTTGTATGCTTCTTTATTATTGATACTACCTTTTTTGTTTGAATAGCAAAGCTCAACACCAATAGCAACATCATTTGCATCTGCACCAAACAGCTTGTTATCTGTAGGTACGTTGTACAATACATGCCAAGCCTTCTCTGGTGCGCCTGTGGTTGCAGGAATGCATTCGATAATATCATTGTGGTCAATGAACGTATGTGCCGAAGCAGATATTTCATTACGAGAATTTTCGTAGTATCCTACATTTCCTTTGGCTGTACTTCCATCGTTCCCTGTGTCGTGAGACACAATAAACCCAACGTATGGCATCTTAATACCAGAGCGCCTTTTAGAATTGGGTGTAAGGTACTGCTTCTTGATATCGTATTTCATCTTGAATGACATACCATTACCTCCTTTAATATACTTTCTTTGGCTTCCGAAAAATACTTACGGAAGCCTTGGTTCTCGCCTGTCTTCTTGCTTGTGTTCATCATCTAACTGTGGTACATTCGGGTCATCGTCCTCGCCTTCACGCTTGTACGTGGTAATTTGCTCAACTACCTTCATGCCTGTAAATGCTCCCAATTCATAAGTGAGTAACATAAGCATATTTCCAGAAATATCACCAACTGCGATTGCTTGATACAAAGCAACACCTAACGTAATGAAGAAAGAGACGATGATTGCTGAGATTTTTGTTTCATCAAACGACAATCCATCCTTTACCCACTTCATCACCCATCACCCATCCCTATCCCTAAACAATTGAAGTTCTGTACGCAAATCGTCAACCTTAACTTGTAGACGCTTGTTCTCCAATGTCAATTCCAGATTGATTTTATGAAGTTGCGCCACTTCTTCGCTCAAAGTCCTGATTTCCTCTCTTGCTCCTTCGAGGTCTGTTTTGTATTCAGTGATTATCTCCCTTAGCTCCTGCCTAAAAATCTTTTCATCTTCTGATAATGCTTTTCTGTCGCTCATAGTTATGTCTTTTCTGTTGGTATTCTTTGTCGCCCATAGCGTGCCAAGAGATCCTATAATTGCAGTTATTGCAGGAACGACAATTTGCATAACCTCTGGTGTCATCGGGAATCACCCCTTTTCTACAAGAAAAATAGTGTCACTCCCTCTCTTTATATAAAGTGATGAGAGTTATCCAAGTTCGATAAATCGACAACTTACAAAAAATAAGGGAATGTCTTTTAGACATTCCCTTATGGTATTACAGAACTACTTCTGTAGAGCCTGTGAAGCCATCACTCTTCGCTTTGAGAGCGGTGATAGCTGTCTCGATGCGTTCTTGAACTGTGTCGGAGAAGGCATTCGCTACATCTTCTGCTTTCGCACCATACTGCGCTTGCGTAAATACGCGAGTAATTGGGAAATCAGTTGGCAAATACTTGAACGCATCACCAATAGTTGCTTCTGCCGTAGTGCCACCCTTCTTCTTCAATTCGCCACCGATATTGATGGACAATTTTCCGAAGTCGGAGAACAATTCTGTTTCTACATCCTGTACGTCAGCGATAGAAATAGCAACCTCATAATTGTTGCTTGCCAACTTCTTATCAATAACCAGTTTCATATTATCAACCTCTTTCTTCGTCATAATTGGGGGAGTCACTATAGAAAGTGTTATTGAGGGTGAATATTCTCATTTTTTCACCATCAATGTTTTACTGCATTTTTCATCCTATCATTCTGAATAAAATCCAGATTCAATTTAGAGTTCTTAATGAAAATTATATAGCCCTACAGCTATGAGCTATAGGGCTATCTTTTACATTATGAAGGCATAACCTTCGTCATCAACTGGCATTCTGATTGTAAGCGTTGTCGGCATATCGCTTGCCCACCATACTCGTACATTCATACTTGATTTGATCTCTTTAAACTCTCCATATGGAATAGAGAGACTACATTTCAAGTAACCAGACAAGATGTTAATACTACCCTCAATCGCACTCGCACCAATAACAAATACCTTGGACTGTAAATCATTTCGATGTGGAACAATAATTTTGGATTTGATCTGAATGTGGTCATTTCCCCTTACGTTAATATTTGAGTCTACTGAACTAGAGAATACGACACTTAAACTACAATGTAGAGTATCATTGCTGACGGATAGACTACCGCCAATTTCATCTTCTCTGTATCCTCTGACCACGAACGTCGAATATAGATCATGTCTATGCAAAACAAAGACACTACTTGGCATGTCAGGCTTAGATACGCTAATGCTACCTTCTACCTCACTGTCGTCTAATTGTATGACAATAATGTTAGATGGAACATCTTCTCTATTCAGAACGTATACGCTCGAAATAAGGTCTGGAACACCAACAAACATCGAACCATCGATTTCATTAATGTCTGATCTTCTTACTGTGACGTTCGATTTAAGATCGTCATCATCTGTTTGAGTTACAATCACACTACAGAATACGTCTCCCTGATTAATGAACAAACTTCCCCAAATCGAATCTTTGTCCTTAATCTTGATGTTTGATGGTAGGCTTTTGTCAATGTTGTAGAACGGAACTTTCAAACTCGACTTTAAATCACTTCTATAAAGAACGAATGTGTTTGAAGGCATGTTACTGTGACCAAAGCTACTATTCACAGGATTGTAGTATTCAATTTCTAATACTGGTCTTACATTGCTAATACTTGCTTCTCTAGCGTAGAATTGTAAGTTCTCATGTTCATGTTCGTCAATGAACTTCAAAAGCAGTCCTTTATTTACACTTGGATCAAGATACCATTCATTCACAATATCTATGATGTCAAACTCAACATATCCTACAGTCTGACCTATTGAACTCGTTGTCACCAAGTCGAATGTTTCCTCATGGTTTTTCCATGTGACACTTGTTTCATTCCAGTCAAACTTATTCTTAAAAGCACCAACTCTATAATTATCTGTTTTGGCTATGCTATTATACAACTTCATTTTAGCCTTAGTAATTATTTGATCTTTTGGAAGAGCGCTAATATCGAATTGCACCAACGAACGATATAACTCATTGAATACAGTTGAATAACCAACAAGCATCGACTGTTCAACACCGTAGTTAAATGTTGGCGCTCCTTCGCGAACGAATGCATCTTGAATAGGATTAAATCCTACAACTGTTCTTGGTGGAGGTATTACATCCACTATACCTTGCGCTCTATTGTAGAACGGAATTTTGATTGTGGAAACCAACTCTGATGTAACTTTAACGACTACACTAGATGGTATTGAAGAATATGCTACTGGCGTAATGTTCACTCGTCCTTGGGCGCGGTTGTACAGATTTACATATAGATTAGATGATAAATCAATTCTATCTTTAATATATAAAGATGAATAAAGCTGTGATCCGTACACTTCTTGGACACCTATCAATTCAAGTTGACCAATGTTAACGAAATTAAAATAACTTTCCAGAACTACCAATCTATAATATCTAAACTTTTCGGCAGGATTCCCTAGTATTGTATAACTTCTAACTTCGTCTGTTCCCCACGAAGGTTCATTTGTTCTCTTGTCAATTTCAATCCAATTAACTTCATCATTACTAGCAAGTAATCTGAAAGATTTAATAACTCCGTTATTTGTAAATGCAGAAATTTTATACGAAGAAATATACTTTTCATTCCCTACTCCATAATCTATTTGTATCCATTCTCCTGATGTTTTTCCAGTAGAGGTCTGCCAATAGCCCGAAGTGGATTTATTGAATGCTCTCCACGCATAGTTAGTACTACTAAAAGATGATGCAGATATAACGTAAGGTGCTGGCGTATTATTAGAAGTCATTGCTGGTATATCTGTAAAGTTATCTTTAATAATAATTACACTTGTACCCTTTACGTTAATGTTACTCGTTAAATTACTTCGATGTTTAACATAAACCTTAGTTTCGATTTGTGATCCATATACTGTTGTCGGGCCAAATAGTTCCAACTGATTTACTGTAAGCATTCTATCGGCTTCTCCTTCAATAATATGTAGCCTATAGAACCTAAATTTTTCAGTTATACTTCCCTTATCAACTTTATAAGATCTTCGCTCATATGCTGTCCAACCAACTTCATTCTCTCGGCTGTCAAACAAGTACCAGTTTATCTCATCATTACTAGCAAGCAAATTGAATTTCTTGGGTGCATTCTGTGTGTTGCTAGGAAATTTAGAATGTGTAATTGCATACGATGACACAAATTTCTCATTTCCAGAGCCATAATCGATCTGTAACCACTCATTATTTTTCCCTGTAGATATCCAGCAATCATTAACAACATCAACAATTTTGTCAAAAGCTTTCCATGCAGGATACGAATAAGAGTAAACCGATGATGCCTTTGCGACATACGGAGCAGGAGCATTGTCTGCTGTCATTTTAGGTATTTCAACATTGTAGTTGTCATCAAAGATTATAAATGTGGCTCCACGAATGTTTATGCTACCTGAAATATCTTTTCTTTGTGGTATTATAATACTAGACCGCAACTGAGATGCCATATGTGGAGCGTTTTCATAGTATTCTATCTCTGCTATATTGAAATTAGTAGGATTATATCCGCTATGGAATGTAAGTCTATACTTAGTATATCTATTTAAGTTTATAAACTCATAGCTTCTCTTTTGTCCATCACTCCAACTTGGTTCATTAATTCTCTCATCAAGCAGTTTCCAATCGTAACCATTGTTACTTGCATGGAGCGACCACGATTTTGGCATTGATGAGTTATAATTAGAATTTGAAGTTTCAAGATTGAATATTGCATATTTGTTGATGATCTTTCCATTATTGTCACCAAAGTTAAATGTGATCCATGGTTGAAGTTCTGGAACAGTATATATTGCTCCAATTACCTCTCGCCAAATATAGTTATATTTTGAAGAAGAACCATCAAACGCCTTATATGCTTCGTAGCCAACATTATCCCCAAAATTAGACGTCACTTCATAATTTCCGTTTTTTGACGAAGACATGTTTGGTGTAACATCAATGTTAGTATATCCTGTAGGATTAAGGAGAATATTGTTTTCACTTCGAATAGTCATAGATGATCTAATATCGCTGTTAGATCGAACGTTTATAGAACCTGCAACTTGATACCCATATCCTTCACCAGCAAGTAGAAAACGAATTTCATACATACTATCACCGTAAGGAGTGTTATAGCTATTAAACACCAATTTATAATATCTGTACGGCAATTTATTCGTTTCTAAATCTAATCTTTTTGAGAACTTTGTAATATTGCCCATATTAGGTTCTCTGCTGAGAGTTACCCAATTTATATCATCTGTACTGCCTTCCAAAGATGCATCAATAGGATAATATATACCACCTCTATAATACTCATACCCTGCGATTGGCTTATTATTATCTTCTCCTAAGTCTATCTTAACCCACGAGCCATGACCTTGTACTCTCCATGCAGTAGTATTTACATTTGTAGCATCTCCATCAAACGCATAGTAAATAGGATTATTTGTTTCATTAACACTTCCACTAGCTGTTAATACATATGGAGAAGGAGTTGTATTAGATGTCATTATTGGATGAATTGTAATATCAGTAAGCTTTTGATTTGGAATAACAATATAACCATCATCTAATGAGTGATCGTTATCAAAGTATAAGTTGAAGCTAGAGAATCTAGGAGTATTAATATTTGTGGTTTCGATATATGTTCTAACTTTCAGCTTTGCATTTGACAAATCTGTTCCAATCGGAACTCCACCAATTGACCCGAGTAGCTCTAAATCATGCCACGAACCCCAAGTTGAACCGCTATCAAGAGAAATAGATGTTTGTACCCATGCATTTGTTCCTAAAGGCAAAAATTGATTCCACGTTGCATATGATCCTTTATAAACACCAGCACTAGAGATGTCATGTATAGATTCACGATAGCCTTTGTAGAGCTGACCAAGATAAACTTCCCCTTCATATACAGATATAGGATATGGATCATTTCTTTTTGCTCTAAATCTAACATATCTTGCAAGCGTCCCTTTAAAGGTATTTAGATACTCATCCTGTCTATTTTCTCCATTCCCTACCTCTCCTAACGACACAAAGTTCGTACCATCTGTACTTACAAAGGTTTCAACATAATGAGCATTTGAAGCACTAAGACTAAATCCAGTCCAACTCGTTCCACCAATCATAGTTGGACTTCCAAGATCAACAGTAATATCTTCTAGCATAGTATTATCATATCTAAAGAATGCTGATAAAGCCTTGATTCCATCCGTAAACATTTTATCCCCTGCATCAGCAGTCGTTAGTTTTGAGTTAAGAGTCTTTGTATAAGGTTTATTTAAAGCTATATTCTGCTTATTCTTGTTATCAATCGTCAGTACGCCTTTGTCATCAACAATTAAAAAAGGGTCACTAAAGTAACCCTTTTGCATCTGAACTTTTGTCTGCTCATATATTCTAAACATCTACACACGCCCTCTCATTGTATTGAGATTTTATATTATTACGCTTCATTGTACTTCGCTGTCAGCTCAAACATTCCACCCGCCAACGACTGATCGGTTGTGGTTATTTGAATGTAGAACTCAACAGATTCTTTTAGATTTAAGGAAACTGTTCCAAAATCCAAATCCTTTTCTGACACAAATGGTGATTCAGTTTTGCTTAAAACTACATTGAAGTTAGGATCATTATTGTCGTTTATCAACCGAATATCTTTAACTGCAAAATCATTGTTATTTTCAAGAAGAACTTTCTTTGGAAGACTATTTGTTCCTGCAATCATATTTCCAAAGTCAATCAATAGTATTGTTTTCCCTTTATTGTCAGAGTAGTAATCATTTGTTAGAGGGTCTTTGAAATATACATTATCATGTGGGTCATGAAAGAACTTATAAATAACCAAGGCATTATTATTGGGATCATTGCTATTGTCTAATGTGAAATAAAGATACTCTCCATCATCACTGAACCCTAATGCTCTGCATTGAGCAACACTAGTTTTTTGTTCTTCATAATGTTTACTTTCAATTTGACCATTAAGTTTATCGAATTTATAAATGGTGAAAAGTGGAGCGACTTTGTTGCTAACCGTTTGATTTACTACAAGGAAATTTTCCTTTTTAGATAGAGAAACATTCCTCACGGTTATATTTTGAGATAAGATTAATGAATTTTGAGCTATTGGCACACCAAAATCCCCTGTATCAGCGTCAAACGGACATACAATGAGGTATGGGCTTTGTTGAAGTGCAAATATAACAAATTTTTCATCTTCGGTTAACGCAAAATCCATAATGTAATTATATGGTATGTTGGCAGGTGCTGTTTCTGCTCCAACTAATCCGTTAGTAAATGTATGAAGCCTGAACCATGTGGTTGAATCCGTCAAATTGGATTGTATGTGTAAAATAAACTTACCGTTTTTTGTAACAACTGTTTTTAAAGGTCGATAGCCACCATAGAAGTCAGACACTTTTTTTAGTGTCCCATTATCGTAGTCAAATTCGTAAGAAATTAAATAATAGTTATTTGCTGCAAGTACATACTTTCCATCTGGTGAAAAAGAAATCGCTGATACAAAATCAGAAGAAGTATATGTTTGAATATCATAGTCTTGCGTTTTTTGTTGAACCTATATATATTAAACGCAGAATATCCTCCATATAAGAAATACTGGTCATCAGGTGAAAAACAAACTGCATATTCTGCTCTGCTTCCTGGATATCCTTTTGCCGACATAGGCATTTCATCAATCCTTTTCAGTTGATGGTTTAATTTAAACAACTGTGATTTATTTCCGTTGTAAGTGCTTATTGCAAAATACTCCCCACTATGAGAAAATGTTGCACTCTTAATTCGTGTTATCAAGTTGCTAGTAGCCATAACCTCTAAAGTTGGGTCAATTGCAATCGGATAATTTCTAGCTGGATTCTCTAGCCATTCGTAAGGAACGATTATCTTTAAGCTTATAACGCTCCCATCTCTTTTCACCTTATATCTACACTTTATACTTTCATGTTCATTAATCTCGTATGTGATTGGTTCTGGCAAAGTGAAAACAGTCTCATCATTCTCATTCTTAAAAACGATACTTCCATACGTAGTAAAATCACCTGTTTGAATTTGATCGTTTACAAACATCGAAATCTCTGACGAGAAGTCCATTTTTCCATCTACAACAAAACCAATATCCTTTCCAATTAATGAATCATCGTACATTGGCAAAGTATTTAGAATAGTGTTGTGTTTCAGTTTTCCATAATCAACGACAAATTCCTCATCAATGCCAGTAACGCAATCTCTATAAACAACCTTATTTACATCGACCACATCGGCAACAATGTCATTGACTCTACCAAGCCAAAGTTCATTTTCATATTCATCTTGAAATCCAACACCAAACGGTGTCCATTCAAAATATCCTTTATCAGTAACAACCTTTATCGGAGAATAATCACAAATATGATCTTTGAAGTAAGTTTTAATTGAGTTTGTAGTATTTTCATATTGATAAATAGGATTAACACTTGTTCTCACTGCCAGATCAATTGTCTGCTCATTTCCATTTTCATCTATATACATCGGAATAGGAATGTCTATAGACTCTTCTATTACATTAATGCCTAACGTCATAATCTATACCTCCTATTGAATAATCCAATTTATTTCCCCACCAACATCAGCAGTCAATGGTGCTTTAATTTCTTCAACAACTCTTCCATTTTTACGAATCTGAAATACACCATCTAAATCTTGATCTGCAACGAGCCAGAAGTTCATGTATACTGGTTGATTGAATGGAAGTTTGCAAATCGCCTTAAAATTAAACTTCACATCGTCTATCACAAGTTCAGATTTGTATCCGAAATTAAACTGCGTGATTGTACTTGTGCTTCCACCACTTCCACCCATCAAATTAATTGCGGCTTCTGCATCTTTATAGCTAATTAGATCGTTGTACATTTTTTGCTGTCCAGTAATCCAATACTCTTTATCTCCAACCTTATAGACAATCTCAATCATCTTTCCTGCAACATTGAAGTAGCCACCAAAAACCTCATAGCTTAATTTCATATTGTGTCCTACTAGACTATAGCGAAGCATCTGTTTCCGCTGAATGTTATAGTAGTTATTTTCTTTTTTGTTTGAAAGTCAAACTCAGAAAGATATGTTCCATCAATATATTCTGCAACCCAAATAAAATCTTGTGCTACTGGTGATACTCTAGGTATTTCATACATCATTTTACATTCCCCCATTGTATTGAAGTTGTGAACAACAAAAAGCCCAACCAGAATTAGTTGGGCTTTTTTACAATTGTTAATTAGTTATACTGATAAGCAACACGAGTCAAGAAGTCTACATTCCCTGCTGTAGCAGTTGGTGGAATATTTGCATGTAATGTAACTTGGGCAAAGTTTCTTTGTGTTGCTGTAGTTGCTACATTTCCATCATTAACATCACCATGAATATAACTTGCAGAAGCGTTACCGCCAGCCTTGATTGCTTTTGTTGTAGTACCACCGATAGCAGTGAAGTTATTTTCCTGCATAGTGTCAACTTTAACTTCGATCCACTTGTTCAAAACCAATTCACCTGTGTTACCACCAGTAGCATCTTTAGTTGTAATTGTGCAGTTGAACATGTCTTGTACAGGCGTTGTTCCACCGCGATTGTTCCAGATGAGGAAAGTAGTTGGCTGTGAAACAGTACCAGCATCTACAGTCTGAACATCCCATCTCGAAATTGGATTAGTATTCGTAATATCGTACCAAGTAACTTTAGGTATTGCCATAATAAAACACTCCCTTTATATAATAATGTCAATTTGGATCGTGATGCCTTTTAGCGTGTCATCCACATCTGTTACATTAATGCGGAAGAAATCACCTTCGAGAACTTTGTTGTTTATAATTTTATTATTTGTACTTTCTTTAGCATTGGGATCAATGTCAAAGCTTGCACAATCACTCCAAGAGTTCCCACTTAAAAAATCTGATTTACTTACCTTCTCTATTAAAGTCTTTGTTGTCACTGAATTTCCTATTTCTGAGCAGTAAGCATAGACTTTCTCGATTTCACCATCCATTGGGAACTTAATTATCGGTTTCTGTATTCCAAGCTGAAATTGAGGTAATACAAAGAGAATAGATTTCCTGTTTAGCTTCTGATGCATTTTAGTGAAATCCTCTTTCCTCATCAATCCATTAATCTGATCGTTTACAACTGGAATAGATCCACCAGCATAATTATCAATCAAAACCCATGCCTTTGTGATAATCCCATCGTATCGATAAATATCGCCAGTAGATGTAACCATAACCCTATTACCATTAACAGGGTCTGGATATGTTTTTTCGATATCATCATATGTTGGCACAGGATTGAGATAAAGCATAATCGTTGAGTTGTACGCATCGATTGCATTCTCAGTAGCATCAATAGCATCCTTAGTAGCTTCTTCTGCGATCTGAATTGCTCTATTTGTATCCTCTGTTGCTTTCTTTGAAGCAAGAGTCGCATCGACCATTTCGTCTCGAACCTTTTGATAGTCTGAAATTTTTTCATCAACATCAATCATCTTCTCGTTTGCTTTTTCGATGATGTCATAGAGCGCTTCTGCTACATCACCATTTTGATGGTATATTCGGCTCGATGGATACATAATCAAACCCTTACCAAAATAAGAGACATTAACATTCAACGTTTCTTTAGATGGATGAAATTCTATAATGCCTGTGGAATAAATTACAGAAAATTCATCTTCTGCGATACTCTTCTTTGGCAAGCCATCATAGTTAATTTCTTTCATCCCTGCGATCTTAACCCTAGCAGTTCTATCAGGAATTTCAGCAAGAACAACTTTATTCTCAATAACCATCAAGTATTCATTCAGCGGAATGAATGGATCATCTACTGTTCCCTTGCGCCATCTAATATGCATAGGATCTAAATATCCATAATTAGAGTATGGCATTCATATCACCTCCTTAAAATCATCCTCCAATAAACACGTTACTGCTACTTCCCCCATTGATAGTTGTTCTCGTCTGAGCATGTGTTGTCACTGTTGAACCACTAATAGAAACTGACTTTCCACCAATAAATACATTTTTTCCATTCCCACTTGAAACCCTTCCATTTGCACTACTGTGATTTCCTCTTACGTTGAAATAATCGGAATGAGGAATAGAATAAGCATCCTGTTCTCTCGTACTATCTCCTTGTAGTACTGGATTGGAGCCATTCACGAAAACTCCATTGGAAGTGGCGTTACAAGTGCCATCAATGTCAGCACTGGTAGAGTAGCCATAGTAATAATCATACCCACCAACACAATCACCATCTGAATCTGTGTGATGGCAACTATCCCACCGTTTCCAATCATAAGTGATATGACTTGAAGCAGTACTTCTTGCGATTGAAGCATTATTTAATGCTACTCCTGCCATCCCTTATTCACCAACCTTTAGAAAGTAAAGACCACTAATCACATGATTAGTGGTCTAGTATTCTTGACTTATTTTAATTTATAATTACTTTTTGTAGACAGTGATCTTTCCACCATCGTCGTAATCCATCGTATACAACAACTCATCATTACTGTTGTAATAATATCCAACACCAATGTTTTCATTGTTTTTCGATGTGAAGATTAAATAACTTTCTCCGTAACCTAAATCTTTTAAATAACACTTAAACCATCCTTGCTGTTTACCATCTTTAAAAGACCCTGTGCTACCATCTTTAGTGTAAGGTTCTACATAGACGCTACCATCGTTGTTGTATATTTTACCATTCCCATTAGGGATAAACTTTTCTCCCTTTAGAGTGCCATCACCTTTATAAATGTGAACTGGACTAATTCTAGTTTCCCCTATAGTGTTTCCCTCGATAATAAGATCACTTCCATTCGCATGCTTTTTGTTAATAGTTAGTCCTGTACCCTGCTTACTAACGTAATTTGCTGGAACATAAGTGACTCCACTCTCAACAATCGCTGGATCGGCTGTTTGCTTAACTCCATTGATCGTTACTGAACGTTCTCCTGACTTAAAACTAATAGTAAGATCATTACGTTTACCAGTAGTTTCTTTAGTTTTTGCGTCATATGAGATTTCAAGAGAAAGAGCAGAGAAAATGTCTCTAAACGGTACATATGTTCTTCCATCTCTTACAAACCCCGATATTTCCTTTAGTTTTTCACCAGCAACAAAAACTGTTACTTTAGTATCTGTGCTTTTAGCAAATGATTGACCTGATGCAACTGTCATCGAACCGAAAATTGACATCGTTGCTATTGCTAAAATAAGTATTTTTCTTCTCATCCTCAATTCCCCCTTATGTTATGCATGTACTTATTTTACCACGCGAGGGAATTGAGAACAATGAATAATTTGTTAATTCAGGTCAATTCTTGTACTACTGATTTTAATTCCGCTAGGTGTCATTGTAATAGTAGATGATCCACAAACAAATGTTATTTTCATGTCAGATTCAACCTTTACTTCGCCACCAACAGTATAAACTTTCACAGCATCGGTCTGAGAAAAACTTAAATCAACAGCTCTGATATTACCTAAGTCATTAGTGTATCGGAAAAATAATCCAGTATTATCTTTCTTTATTGTACCTATATTCCCACCAACGCCATTACCTTGACCAAAAACCATCTCAGGATAACTATCGCCATTTCCTCTTCTTAAATGTAACATAAACTTTGTTATATCGCTTTTTGAAGAGTTGCCAGTATTCAGCTTTATGAAATTATTTCTGATATAAACATAGTCTTGGGACACACCATTTTTTTCAACAGTCTTCAAGCTATTGACCATAAGATCAGAAATGTATCCATCAGTTTCTTCATCGAGAATCAATTCGCCATCCATATCAGGCTCAATAATCAGCTTTCTCGCTCGAAGTGTTCCATCGTTATGAATCCACAATCTTTTATCATTATCTACATCAATAGCAATTCCTTCATTGGCATTCAAACGGATTACTTCCTTGTGTCTTCCGTAAATTGTGATACCTTCTTTCCAGTCAAAAACGATTGCATCACCAAGTTCAGCATCAAGGATTCTAAGTCTCTTCGTACTCATGTCTTCTGCGAACAAGTTGCCATCAACGTCAGCATAGAAAACTTTATACCAGACAGGAGACTGTGCTGTGCCATCATTTCGTTCAATTTTGATTCCATAGGTAGCATTGAGAGTTGTTTTATTCATCATGTTACCTCTGGTAACTACAACACCATTCTCAGCGTCTATGACAGTGTTATTGTAGTTTCGTCCCAACTGCAAAGAAGACTTCTCTAAGAAGTCTGCTAGTTTCGCTCTTGCACCTTCATAAGCTTTGTAGAAGTCCTCCCATTTTGCATGGAAGATAAACCTTGTTGAATGCAAGTCTCTAACAATATGTGTTGTTTCGTTCATATTAGCAAATACAGGATTCATATATGAAGTCAATGCGTTATAAGTGCTGGTAAGTTGATCTCCTGCACTAACTAGTTGATTCTTTGCATCATCCAAACCATAATATGAAGAATCCCTGTCATTATAAATAGTCGTTACGTACCTATTTATTTGCTCTTTTAGTGCAACGTATTGTTTTGTAATACTCTTATATTGATTAGCTAAATTAATCTTTTCTAATGACGTAATTACATCATCGAGAATGATAGAGTCTAGGATAGAAAAGTCAAAGTTGAGTGCATCTGCATCTAACAATACATCGCCAAACTTAGTTTCGATACGTAAACGCTTCGCTACCAAGTCCTCTGCAATGAGCGTTCCATCCTCATACGAAGAGTTGCCAATTGCACCATAGACTTTATTTACCCATCTACCTTTCTCCCATTTTTGCAAGGCTAGTCCATTTGTTGCATTTAGAACAGAACGATACTTTCCATCGTTACGTAGCGCAATGAATCCATATGATCCAATAACAACATTATTGTAGAACTCACCCATGTTTAGACCAGAATAGAACTGAGCATCTTCGATCATGTTTCTCAGGTTCTTCTCTTCGTCATAGTAAGTCTTAAACTTCAAGATAAATTCTGCTCTGTCTGGAATCTCACTTGTTTGATCTGTCTTAGGTGAGTTGATATTGATGTTCAATGGCTCTCTACCAACAATATCTATATATTGGCTCATATAATCTAGCAAGTCGTGATAGGCTTTTGTTAGTTCTTTCGTGGAGTACAAGTCGATTGTGCTTGGAGTCTTAGTGAAAAATTGGGCACTCATATCAAAATCGTCATCGCGCTGAGAGCGCTTATACTCTTCTGCCTGTTCAAGCATCCGATGATATCCAGATTCAATCTTGTACAGTTCTGTGATGATTTGCATCTTCTCCATCGTAGTAAGTTTGTTGTCCATTACGATTGTGTTGAAGTCTCCGATATCGAGATAATTATTCTCTGAGTCTATAATCACATCGCCAACATTATTGACAACCTTGATATTTTGAGCAACCATATTAAGTGAATATAAAGTTCCATCTTTCGGGTCTGCCCACAAAATCTTTTCCCATCCATCAGGATGTTTGTTTGTATCAGTTGTTGCTCTATCTATTACGAATCCTTCGATTTGATCTAATTTCACTCTCGTAACATCATTAAAAGACCACAGCCCGAACTTATCTGGATTCTGATCGACAAGACCAAGCTTCATTACAAGTCTTCCATTACGATCAAAGATTTCACCTTTGGAACCTTGGAATTTCAGGACACCATCTTCATCTTCAAGTGCTAAGTTTACACCCATGAAGATTTTCCCATAGATTCGTTCGCCTACGATGCCAGTAGAAGTAATAGCATGTTTCCATGTGTTACCGCCATCATTCGTAATGGCAATCATCGAATTAAGACCTACAAGGTAGTTTTTAGGGTCGTTAGGGTCACGAATGATAAGACCTCTATCAGAAATCTCAATTACTTGATCTTTTGCTCCCAAGATTGCTTGCTTATTTGCATCCCAAACGTTATTGATGATTTCATTAATTGAGCCTTTGTTCTCCATTGCCAAATCCCATTTCCAAGAATCAATAGATACTTGTGTGGATGTGCTATAGGATTTATACAACATATCAAGGAATTTATCTTTGTTCGCGTATAAGTCTTTGACATTGCTTACTGTAATGTTGATTCCAGAACCTTCAAAGTCGTATTCTATTTCAGTTAGCTTTGCCTTGAAAAGAACTTGCAAACGTTCATGTTCGATATTGATCGTATCGCCAAGACCTAGCTTGTCCCAATTCCGTTGTTCCGTAATCATAGACAGGAAATTTGCGATATCAACTTTAATCGTAATCTTCTGCTCTTTGAACTCGTTAAATGCTTTAATCCCCTCTGCCAACAAGTCTTTAGGGTCTTCAATATTAGAGTCCTGCCATTCTTTCTCTATGATGTATTGATTTCTCTCCGCAAGTAGTTCTGCTGTGAAGTTATTTCTTACATCAAGAAGTGTTTTTAGTAAGTCGATTTCATGTAAAACACCTTGTGCATTCTGCTCTTGAACAATGATTTCGGCTTCCTTCATTCTGATTTCTGATTCTTTTGCTTTGATTTCTATCAACTTTGCATTAAGTTCAACCAACAGTGCATCGCGGTCGCCAATAAGAATCGTCTTATCTTGGAAAGTGTTATCTGCATGGTCAATATCATCATTCATCTTTGCGATACGAGTGTTTAGAACATCTCTCTCATCAAGGAGAATTTTTAACTCTGCTTTCAATGCGGTAAGTTCATTTCTCTTTACATTCAGAACTCCATTAAATGCCTCTCTTTTCGCTACCAATTCAGCAAATTTATCCTTATTCCCTTGCAATAAAGCATCATACTCGATGATTGTATGGCAAAGTTCATCGGACATATAATCACTGTGGTCAAGAACATCATGCTCTTTGTTCTCTACGATAACATTACTAATCTCAAATGCTTGACTATCACTATAGAATCCGTATCCACCATATTCATGTGTACTATCTTTGGCGCTTATTGCAAGGTGATTATCAATCCACACTTTGACGCTATCGTTGTAGGCTTCTATAGCCATGTCATAATGAACATTCATGCTCCATCCATCAATATGGCTAGTCTTTGCAATCAGTGTAGACACTCCATTTTCAACCTTATAAATACGTAAATGGTCTGCACCCCAACCAATGCCACCATTGATCTTTCCTGACTCCCAACCAACAAAGTAATAGTTTTTAGCATCCTGACATCTTACAACCATACCCATTACCTTATCGCCACTGGTTGCCTTTAGCGTAGATGTAACCTTGTAGTTTCTATCAGAAGTTGCAGAAGCATTTGCGATTAATGTTTTGCTGTTCGCATTACATACAAGAACTCCGTTTCTATCTGCCCAATCGGAAGCAGTATGCTCCCAAGAGTGTTTAATATCTGTACTGCTGTAATTTTTCATAGAGTATTTTCGAACCTCTTGATACGGGTAGACGAAGTAATTGAAGTCTTCGATATACGTTGTACCAGTTGGGTTAATTTCTCGAATAGATATATCTTCTTTGCCGTACATCTTTAATCTAGTGATAATTTCTTCCGCATTATCGTCTTGATTAAGCTGTTCAAGATACTTTCCATACCTAATCTTAAACCCCTTATTCAGACCAACCAAATCAGGCTTCTGGAAGCTTACAGTACGTTTTAATGTGTCCCATACCACCAAGGCGTTAAACGTCTTAGCCACCTCAAAGACTTGTTCTAAGACGGTGCTGGATGACACTTCAAGCCCTCGACGTTTCAGATCAAACTCAGCATCTACATATCCAACTTTCCAAATCGTATCAATCATAATTTCGTTCAGTATTTCTGTAGCTGTCTTTGATACTGCTGTATAATCACGAAGAATTTTGTCATTCATCTCGAACCCTAAAGATAGTGCTTGAATTTCCAATTCTTCACCGCTGTCCTTGCCACTTTTGTTTAAATTCGTGATAACGAAGAACTCTGTGTAAGAACCCAAGACAAGCTTAACAAGATATCTTCCTTTAATCTTGTCTGCATTTTCGTTTCGATTTATTGAATGATGCTTTTCAATGTACATAGGCAATGTAAAATTAAGTTCATTCAAAGTACCAAGCTTCTGACTAAATCGAATATTGTATGCTTCACTCATCTTAGAAATTGATTGTTTGTTAGGCTTACACATAAACAACTGTGGCGTAACTGGTTTCCTATTAAAATCAATGTCGCCTAATCTCAACATTATGAAAGCACCCCCATTTATCCTTGTAGAGTCTTAAACTGACATCTTATATCAAGATCGAACTCTCCCTCGCCAGTCAAGATATTCTCTCCCACCTCTAATTCCAAAAAAACATCATTATGACTGTCATATCTATATGTCAATGGCAAATCTGTCATAATGTCTTGATTTTCACAATCGATATATACAGTTTCATTATTATTCAATCCTTTAAACTCCAAAATTTGTCCATTCGACTCGTTTATAATTCTGACATCTCCGCTAGAACTTCGTTTTTTATCCATAATTCAGGCTTGCAAACAACATCGCCAAGATTATTAATTAAGAATCCACCACTTAAAGATGCAGAGAAGCTAGAAAATGTAGGGCTATTCCCACGGATATAACTCATCTCAACCTTATATTGAAATTTGCAGGATTCAAGATTGTAAAAATCGTCAACAAATAATCTGTCGTAAGCTACATCATTTATTTTTGTCCATTCTCCCCATGAAGTGCCATCGAAAGATAGCCTTACATAAACATTTACTTTTCCATCATTTGTATTATAGTTAAAATGAAATACAGATTCGTACAGTTCATACATAGATGAAACATCATACACAGGAGATATGTATGTTCCAACGTTTGTATACAAATCAGACCACTTCATAGAATCACCTCTCTATATAAAAAATAAAAAGCTATCTTTAAAAAGATAGCTTTTCGTATTAACCAATCACTGTTATTCTATACTGATCGAGCTTTGGTGGAGAACTAAAAATCACTCTGACATTATTCTTGTCAATAATCTCTGTCTGCACATCAATACTCTTCATTGATCCTGTTCTTTCTCTGACATTCACTACAATATCAATAACACCTAGATTGTGATTAACGACTATTTTATCATTTACCCCATCTCCAATTGTTTCAGAATACTTAGTTACCTTCTGCCCAACTATGCCAAAGGGAACAAATTCACAACTTGCACCTGATTCTCTCCATTGTGCTGTTTTATACACATAAAAAACTGCACCACCATCTTTTACTGTATCACCAGCAACCTTCTTCCAAACTGGCTCTGTAGAACCAGAAACACCATCGGTAATGCAACGATAATAATAAGTCATATCTCCGTTTGTAGGGATAATAATATCATTTATGTTATAATGATTATTTGGCTTCCACACTGTATATCCTCTATTGTCAAAAACAACTGCATTAGACATTGTATCAAATAAAGGTTCAGTTAATGTAGTTGTTCCAGATACAATGCACTCATAATAATGACCATTGTTTTTATCTGGCATTACTTTCTCACCTACTTGATAAGTAGTTGATGCAAGCCATCTTGGAGCATAAGTGCCTGTACGAATATTTGTCCAACCTACGAATCCACCAATCTCAGACATTTGATTCCATATCTTCTTTCCTCTTTGATACTTAGTGCCAATGACAAGATTAGAAAGAATATTTGGTACAGTCTCATCATAACTATCGTCAATTTTCTGCATATTCTTTGATAGTTCATCAATAGTATATTGAATATCATCATCAACGCGCGGCTGATAAAGACTCAATTTCTTTGTCGGCATTATAAATCACTCCATTTCTTACCTGCAAATGATCTCCAAGTTTTAACTGTTGGTTGAACAGTCATTTTTCCGTTCACGACTTTAATATCAGTCATACTTCCTGTCCCACTACTAAAAGTGTCTTCTACAATGGTTTTTGTTATTTTTGAACCGTTGAACTCCATTTGATTTCTTATATATTCTGGCGTATATGAATATGCATCCTCACATCTCATTTGGAGAGTTATATAACCTTGCTTCCATCCATTATGAATAAGTGTAGAATCGCCATCGACCATACAATAGAAAACTCGATTTGGGTTATCAACTGTGTAAAATGGTTTGTAGTATGGCTGGAATAGCCATCTAGCAACCTCGCGGATTTGTCTTTCGGTGTAGTTATTTTCGAATGCGAACGTCAATTCAAAAGTAAGAGGTTCCATCTCAATAGATTGAAAGTATGGTTTATCTCTTCCTGCCACCTTAGTCTCCACGATACTTCTTGATGGAAGGAACGTTTCTTCAAACATTCCCCCATCAATTTTGCAGTTGAGAAGACCCATGTCTACCGAGTGAACACCATCGTATGAAAAGTGAATACCCTCTAGCATTAGAATCGTCCTCCTTTAGTACGCTTGATTTTGTTGATGATTTGGTCAGCAACAGTATCAGCAACTTTTCTATCTGCATTTCCATTAATGTTTACTTCAATGTTATATTCGTTGTGTTCTGTGTTCCCTGTAGAGGAAGCAACTGGTTCAGATGCTGTTGGAGTTGATAGATTTAAGAGAGAAGGAACAAACGACTTCATACGCTCTACGATACGAGCAGTATCAAGAATGTTTTGTGTTTGATCTTGGTTAAGAACAAGCTCCTTTTTGTGGAGTACAGCAAGCTTTCCTCCATCTCCACTCCAATCGCCTGTATAGCCACCACTTCTCAACTCGTAAAGTTTCTTACCATTTTTATACCAGCTACCATTTTTGTACTCTGCTCCAATGCTTTTACCAAGTTCTTGGTTAGCTTGATAGTACATATCACGTTCTGCATCTGTTTTAGCATTTTTCCATCTGCCACTATTTCTTCTCATCTCATCGATTACATCTTTATCGCTTAACTCATTGTTCTTTGGAGGTGTTGAAGTTTCTTTCAAGTCTCCATCTTTATTTTTTGTTCCAGTATTTGTTTGAGAGTCACTGAGAGATTTGATTTTCATGTCGTTAAGTTGTTTGATAGAATCAATAGCTTCTTTCACTTTTGTTGTGAAGTTCTCAGTAACTTGATCTCCGAGCAAGCTCATCTTAGAGCCAACGTTATCAGACCAAGTTTCGATTGTTTCTTGCATTTCAGTAAAGTTTCCTTCGAGAACTTTCTTACGCATTTCTGCAAATTTCTTCTCGTTAATCAACTCAGCTTCCCAATATTCCTGTTTCTTCTTAGCTTCTTTTTCGAGGGTTTCAACATAGTGATTGTAGTCATCCTCGTACTTCTCTTTCCTATTTTCCAACTTCTCTTTCTCAGCGTCCAAGTCATCTTCTAAGTTATTCTTTCTCAACTCAGTTTCTCTGTTATGTTCTAGTTCCGCGAGTTGCATTTCTTTTTCTGTTAACTGTTTAACCAGTTCAGACTTCTTGGCTTTGGCTTCGTAAGAATCGTCCATAGAAAGAAGGTCGATTTGCTTTTTCAGTTCATCAGCTTCTTTTTGAAGCTTAGACACATCATTATCATGTGTTCTTGCGGCTTCCGCTCTGTCAATCATTTTCATTTGTTTGGCATACGCTTCCTCTAAAGCCTTCATCTCTTTATCGAGTTGCTTCATACGTTTTTCATGGTTTTTAGCTTCTGCTTCGAGCTTATCGGCGTAATACTTTTCATCAGCCTGTTTCATAAGCTCCAATTGTTCTTTATACATATTGACGTAATCGTCAGCCATTTTTTTATACAGGTTTTTTATTTCAACATTTGAATCTTTGATTGCGTTTCTATTATCTCTTAACTTATCTTTCCAAGATTCAAGTTCGCTTGAAATTTTTTCTACAACTTCTTTGTTGTCTCTGTGTGCTTCAAGTTGGTCTTCCAAATACTTTATGTTACGTTCGATATCTGCTTGTTCGCCTTTACGCAAAGCGATAATTTGTTTTAGGTAGTCGATATGTTTACCCATATCCTTATCTTCTTCCAAATCGTACTTGATACTGTCTTGAATATCAGCAATCGCATCGGAATATTTTTTTGTTTCATCAGCCATTCTGTTCAACTGCTTGTCCAGTTCGGAGTTGATGATGAGAGTATTCATCTCATCAATCATCTTTGCCATATCCCAAATAGCCATTTTCTTTTCACGAATCAATTGGTTCAAATCTTCTATTTGAGAATTAGTAAGATTTTTGTTTGTTTCTTTTTCCTTCAAGAGAAAATCAAGTTCTTGTTTGTTGTACTTTTGTTGCTCTTGCATTATCTTTAACTTCTCTCTCGCATGTTGACGATAACCTTCTGTCGTTTCATCATAAAGACTCATAGCGTACTCTTGGTACGCAATATCATCTGTTAGCATCTCGCGTTGGATGTTGAAGAACTCAGTCATCGTTTGAACTTTCAGCATACGAAGTTCGTTAATTCTCGTAGCAACACCATCGGAATCAGAGTAAAGACCTCTCAGTCTGTCTTCTGCTTGGTCGATCTCCTGTTGAAGTTCAGCGGCAATCATTCTCTGTGTTTTGTTTTCATTTGCTTTAGGGTCAATACTAATCATGCCAGTTTTAAGGATTTTTTCTTTTTGATTTGGTCTTCCAATGAAGTAATTTCAGCATCAATAGCTTTCTTCTTCTCCATTGTCTGGTACGTCTCTTCATTAAGCGCTTTTTTGTAAGCGGTAGTCCAAGTACTATTTTCACTTTGAATCTTTTGTTGTTTTTCGATTGATCTGTTCAGACCATCAATACGTTTCTTGTACTTATCAACAACATAGATAGCGTCTTGTATTTCTTTCTCTTTTTTTCTTTATCTTCTTTAGGGTTTCCAGTAATGCTACCGAGATTTGCGCTCCAATCTTGTTCAAGGAACTTATCAATTCCAGCAATTGCATCTTGATAATCTTTCTTGTTCTTTTCATTTACTGCCGCTTTCTCTTCTTCTGCTTTTATTTTTGCATTCAATCTTTCCTGTTCTTTTTTTGCTTCTTTCTCTGCAAGCTCTCTAATTCCTTTTGGCGCTCCTATCAATGGGTCAAAACCATATGGCTGAGGTTTCGGGTCTTCCATAGGGTTTGTGCTTAATCCGTTTACTGTATTAAGAATATTTAATTTTTCTCTCAGAACTTTCATTTCACTTTTTGCCGCTTTGATATTTTCATTAGCTGTATTGATGGCTTCTATGCGTTCTTGTTTCATACGACGAAGATTAGCCTTAAATTCTTCTTCACGAATCTTAGCCAAGTCTTTAAGAGCATTTCCTGTTAGAGTAAGAACACCATTTTCCATCTTCATGTTCTTAATTAATGCAGGATGCTTTGTTACTAAATCCATAGTTGTTGCTAATGTAAGCTTCTCTCCATCTGCCAACGTTCTATATGCAGAATCAAGGTCGCTTAAATCACCAATCATAGAATGTACTTCGCCCATGACATCCTTATTAAATTCAAATGGTTTAATTGGAGCATTTTCGATTGCATTCTTTGCGGCAAGATGTTTTTTCATTAGCGCATCATAGACTTCAAGAATAGGGTCTTTTTTATCTACGACTGCTTCTTTAAGTTCTTCCAACTTAGCCTTCGTTAATTCGAAGGTTTCGTAGTTAGGTTTAATGATTTCATCGATCGTAATTCCTTTACTTTCAACGTTCTTAATTGCTTCATCGATATAATTAAAACTATCGTTGATCGACTTTTCCGCATCATTTCCGAACGTCTCCAAGTTTTCTTGCATATTTCTTTTCAGTTCTTCGATGAACACGAATTTATTGGAATCAGCGGAAATATTGTTTTTTCTTGTATACTGATTAAATGCGGTATCGATGAGTTTCATAACATCATCAGTTCCAGTTCGTAAAGAAGATTTCATCTTTTTATTTTCTTCTATATAGTACTCTCTCATTTTTTATTATCTTCGATAAAAACATTAAGAATATTAAGAGCTTCACTTTTGTTTTGCGCTTGTGGAATCAGAGATTTTAATGCTTGCATGGAAGTAAAACCATAATCTTGTTGTTCTTTTGACATTTCAGAGAACGCCTGTTGAACTTTATCATTAAATGCATTCAGTACTTCGAAATAGTTAGAATCGTTTATTTCATCAACTTCGTTTTCGAGGAATTTTTTTGCAACGCTTTGAACGTTTTCCATACCTTCCGATGAAGAGATTTGAGCTTTCATTTTCTGTATTTCTCTGAGTTTTTTGTTTACATCCTTAAAGCTTGTATCTTCCATAGTTTCCTTGAATTGTTCTTCTTCTTTAACCAAAAGGAGTTCTTCTTTCGCCTTAGTAAGTGCGCGAATCTCTCCTGCACTCTTAATAACAGCTTCGTTTTTATCATTATAGTATGAAATCAACTCTGGCATCTCTGTTTTTATTTTTGAACTATACCAAGGTATTTTTCTTCCTCTTGTGATGTTCTGTTAGTACCTTTGGCTTGAAGGTCGGCAAAATCATCAAGTTTGAAGTCTTTCTGATTGAAAGTTTCTTCGTAAGATTGCTTATAATCTTTCAGCTTGCTAATTTCAGCATCAAGAACTTTCAACCTCTCTTTTCTTGCTCTTGATTCAGCAGTAAACGCCTTAACAACGACTGTCGCCGCTGTACCAATTGCAAGAAGAACAGCAACGTATGGAATAAGTCTAGGTAAGAAGCTAACAAACTTCATCACAAATCCACCAAGACCTTCAAAAGCTCTACCTAATGCGCCAACTGTTGTTACGGAGTCTCTGAGTGGTTTGCTTGCCATGACAGCAACAAGACCAGACATAAGTACAATAATGTTAGTTGCACCGAAAGTATCTACTATCGACGTAATTCCATCAACGATAGATGTGAGGACATCAATAAACCATTTAACAGCATCATCGTCAACTATAGTTGTCCAGAAATGTTCAATAGCATTTTTAAGTTGTCCGATTTTATATTCGAATCCATCCATATAAGCACTAAACTCTCGTGAAGCAGAACCAGCAGAATTACTAGCGGTTTCACTAGCTTTCTGAGCATCTTCCCAGTTCTGGATGATTGCAGATACAACGACACCCTGATGTTTTCCACCCATTGTTTCAACTAGATTTGCTCGTTCCAAATCAGTTAGTTTGTCCCATACTTTTGCAACACCTTCAAAGATTTTGTATGTTGACTTAAATGTAACTCCATCTTCCTCCATAACACTCAAAATTTCGTCATTCATTAACCCAAAATCTTTATTAATTCTATCGAATGTTTTTTGAAGCTGTGGAACAAGTTCTTCGACTCCATCTCCTTCTTCTTTGACTCCACGAAGACGCATAGCAATGGTCTTCAATCCATTACCTACTTTATCAGGGTCTTGCACGACAGAGTTTGCGGCTGTAACCAGACCTACAGCATCTTGAATACTGGTTCCTGCTTCATTAAATACAGCAGACGAACGTTTTAATGCTTCTCCGATACCTTCTGAGGAAATCGCAAAATTATTACCAACTTCATTGAACATATCTACAAGTTTACGAACATTATTGCCCTGTGCATCTACCTCTACGCCAAATCCTTTAATTGTAGATACAAGGTTTGAACTTGCATCTTCGACACTCATATCACCAACGTTAGCGTACAAGATACTGTTTTTACCCAGAACAGTCGCTTGCTCTAAAGAATAACCAAGGCGCTGGAACTCTGTAGTAGCCTTAATAACCTCTGTAGCCACTACACCTAAATCTCTACCCATTGCAGAAGCCGTATTCTTGAATGCATCCAGTTGCTGTTTACTCGCTTCTGATACCTTTGCAAGATTAACCATTTCCTTGTCAATATCAAGTATAGACCGAAAACCGTTCTTGACTTGCTGAATAGTTCCATAAACAACGCCCATCGCGGCAGTCCAAACAGGAACTTTTCTGAGCGCATTCACAAGTTGACCACCCATAGAACCTCTTCTGCGCTGATCTTCGTCACGAAGTCTGCGAGATTCAGAGTTGAGGTGATTCATGGATTCTTCGATTTCTCTAGTAGCCTGATGGAACTCGTCTCCAACCTTCCCAGAAAGACCATTTACCTTCGCTTCGACATCTTCGATGATCCCTTTAATTTTTCTCGCTTCGGCAGAGTTTTCACTAAACCCTCTCGTCGCACGATAACTTGTACTATTAAACTTATCTCTAATCTTTTGTTCTTGAATGTCTCGATTACTACCTGACGAGTTAGAGTTTCTTTGAATTTGAGAAAGCTGTTTGAGAGCCGAAATCTTTTGTTGAATTTCTCTTTGTTCATCATACGATAATTGAAGACCACGCTCTTTAAGTTGGTTAATTTCTCGTTGAAGTCGAGCGGCATCTTCTTCGATTTTGTTTTGCATTCCTTGGTTCTCTCTTTGTTCTTGTGAGAGCCGAGAAAGAGTCTGTCTCTTTTGTTCTAAAGCTTTTTCTTGTTGTTTTGTTTTTTATCGTTATCTTCCAATTTTTTATTTCTTTTTGAAGACGAAGCAAGTCTTGTGCAATTCTTTTTTGTCTCTCATCAACAGCGTTCTTTTTGTTGGAGTCTTGAACAATAGAATTAATGATGTCGTTATATTTGTCTACTGACTTTACAGCACTCGCTTGATGGTCAGCAATAACTTCACGAATCTTTTCTTCATCTCGTCCAGCCTTCTTAATATCTCCTTCAAGTTTAACGAGCTTTTTCATTTCGTCTTCGATAAAAGCAATGTCCCTTTTGGATGATGTAAAATCAAGTAGATTGTTCAAGCCTTTAACTTCATCGAGGAAGCTGTCTGGAACAGCACCTCTCATACTTTCAATCTTCGCATCATTACGACCCTTCGCAATGTCTCGCGTTTCTTTTCTTTCTGATCGTTTTTCTGACACAGTATTCATACGAGCGATCTGCGTTTGGATGCGCTTCAAATCCTGCTCATATGTTTTAGAATCAGCGCTAAGACCGCGCATAGATTTGCGAATATTTTCAAACTCACTCTCATTCACAAAGCCACCAGATTTGATTCGATCAATCTCCTTATTCCATTCGTGGGTGCTTACGCGAATTTTACGTTGCTTTTCATCCAGTTCTTCATAACGAGACGAAATTTTGGACATTAGATCATCGATTTTGTTTAACTCTTTATCAACATTAAGGTCGTCAATATGAATGTTAGAAGCCATCTTTTTAATTTCATAAAGTCTACGTTCAACCTCAACAAACTCTTTGTTGTCGATAAATCCAGAACCAACCATCTTTGCCTTTCTGTCATAGATATCGTTTTCCTTAGAAGAGATTTTATCTTTCCGCTTGTTAATAGTGAATTTCTCCACTTTGTCTTCATGCTTACGGTTAGCCTGTTCTGTTTCCATGTCTTTCAGCTTTTCTTGTATTCTCTTTTTATCCTCAATAGCCTGTGCGTCCATTTTACGCTGTTCAAGAATCTTCTTTTGCTTATCAAGCATTTCATCGTATAGATTGTTTACGCGCTTTACAGCGCTCTCAAATTGCTTAATAGACTTAGCATTAAACACTTGGTGTATTTGCGAAGCAAGAGTTTTCATGGATTGTTTGCCAACCAACTCTGGATCGATATTAGCCTTTACGCGTTTTTGATGTTTTTCTCCAACTGTAGCCTTTTTGTTCTTAAACTTCTCTTTTTCTTCCTGACCATTGATAATTTTCATTTGGCGTTCGATAGCAGAAAACTTACGTTTCGCATCGTCGAGATTGGAGAAGTCAGCATTAGAGAAAGTGTCCATAAGGCTTTTGAGATTAGTAACAGACTTATTGTCTGCAATACCCTCACGCTGGATTTTTGCAAGTTTATTATTCAAGTCAATAACTTTTGTAAGCTGGAATTGTTCAGCCGCACCCTTTTGCTTAATCTTCTTTTCTAATTCGTCGTATTTAAGAATTTGCTTCTGAATATCTGCAAGAGCCTTATCAAAAGCCTTTCCTTCTCCACTTGCGAGAAGTTTCGGTAGGTTGTCGATACTATTCTTGATTTTATCAACGCTATTCTTGTGCGTACTATCTTTAGATACATTCTCTAATGAGTCTATTTTTGCTTTTGCTTTCTCCATATAGTTATTAAGAGAAGCGAAATCTCTTACACTATCAACAGTAGTACCTTTCTTCGAGTCCTCAGAAATGGTTTTATTGTTAAATTTGTTTCCTACTTTTGTGGTTTTAACAGTATCCTTGTTAGGTTTTAGCTTATTGGAAGCCTTCATAAGCTGGTCATATGATTGTGTTAGATCATCCGTGGCTTTCTTTGCGGCTTTCATGTCTTTTGCAAGCTTTTCGCCAACATCATCAAGATTAGTGTTTGAAATTTCGTTCAAGTATTTCATGATATTTTCAAGGTCTTTTGAATCATCCTTCAATCCGAAATGTACATCCAATTTACCGAGTTTCAAAAACAAATCTTGGATAGTCCTTATTTGTTTAAAGAGCTTATCTTTATTCCCAATGATAAGATTCAACTTCAACTTGTGTGTGTCACCGATACTTTTGATAGACTGCTGTATTTCATTCTCAGCATTTGACATATCCACGCCAATTAAGATATCAAAATCTGGATTACTCATTAATAAACACTCCTTTTTATGCTAAGATAAAAAACAAAAAGGAGCGTTTATTAACGCTCCTTCTGTTCTATTCGTATTTAATTTCGTCAGCAATGTCGCACCATCTATCGTACTCTAGTGCTTCTCTACCTTTAAAAGTCTTATCACAGTTCAAAATTACATCTTTTATAAACAGCAACATTTCCTTACGTTCTTCGTTCTCTTCAATGACAAAATCCTCATTCAGAAGAAGGAAATACTCCTTATTGAAGGCGGTTCGATCTGGAACATCATAAGCCTTCTGTCCATCAATCTCTACGATGATAGGTTCACCATTCTCATCGAATCTAGCGTACTGACGAATCAATTCCTTGTGTTCTTCATTTACAAGTTCAACTCGCTCTGCGAGTAACTTAACGAATCGTGTACGCATACGCGATTCTCGCCCCTTCAACTCAAACGTCATTAGGAAATTAGCAAAATGTTGTACCTCTTCGTTTTTCATTCTCATCATGTAAACACTCCTTT
The DNA here is from genome assembly GCF_000293805.1 of Paenibacillus alvei DSM 29. Lineage (GTDB taxonomy): Bacteria > Bacillota > Bacilli > Paenibacillales > Paenibacillaceae > Paenibacillus_B > Paenibacillus_B alvei. The sequence goes on from NZ_AMBZ01000022.1 coordinate 79,115, forward strand.
ATCTCTTATAACTCGAATTTTTTCTTGGCATCTTGAAGTTTCTTCATATCACGCTTAATGTAGTGCTTCAACGTTGTATCAGGACTTCTGTGGTTTAGAAGTTCTTGAACATCCTCCAAAGACATCCCCTTGTTAAACAGAAGCGAACTACCGCTGTGTCGGAAATCATGAGGATGAAGCTCTGGAATATCGATAATCTTACCGATCTTCTTTGTCCATACAGTCTGCAAGGTATTCTTACTGACCTGTTTCCATTCACCAGTGTACTTGGTGACGAATAGGTACTCGCATTCAATGCCATTCTCTTTTCTATATTCAAGCCATTTCTTAATCAATTCCATTGTCACATCTGAGCAATAACCATCAACGATATAGCCCTCTTTCTCTTTGATTCCAGTAATCATGCCTGTTTCGAGGTCAATCTGGTCAACCTTTATATTTGCTACTGCATTTACCCTCAACATAGTTGAAAGCGATAACTCGAAGTAAAGTTCAAGCTGTAGGTCATCAGCATTCTTGAAATACTTTCTAATCTCATCTAACTGTGCTTGTGTCAAGTATGTCTGCGTAATCTGTGGTTTTTCTCCTGCACGTACAGAAGGTCTTTCAATGTAGTCCAGAGGGTTTGATTTGATTCTTCGCTTTTTGAGAAGATACAGGAAAAAAGAAGATATGGAACTAAGCCTTCGTTGAATCCTGCGCTCATTATTGCCTAAGACTGTGACACAGAAGGCAACATAGTCCTCAATCAAATCAACCATATCCTCAATTCCATCTTCATCTTTAAGCATTTTAAGAATATCTTCCGTAACAAGGCTTCCCTTGCTATACTTATCGTTAATGAAGACTAGCCACTGATTGAAGTCGGATTCATAACTAGCCTTAGATGAATCACTAAGGTTCATATTCTTGTAGTTGAAGTACTTCTGAATATGCATCTTATTTTCGTCCGATACTTTTTCTAGCTTTTCTTTCGTTACGTATCGAACGTACTTTCTCTTTGCACTCATATAATCACTTCCAATCGCTAAGTCTTTCTCATGTAGTTATCAAGCTTTTGAGCAATTTTACTCTTGTCAAGATTATTCTTCGTCTCGCCAATGAAGTCTCTATCTTCTCCGTAAGAATATATTTCTGCTCCTTGCCAATAGTTGTATCTAGCAGGAACATTTGATTTATCTATATTTTTTTGCCCATTATGACAAGTGGAGCAAGATATATTCTTGGAGATATTGCACTTTCAAAATTTGTTCGTGCTATGTTCTCAACCTTAAATGTGAATCCATTACTTTTGCTTTTGAGAACTTTGCCACGAATATTATCCCTATCTAAAAGACCGCCATTTTCTTCTCTTCGCTTATATTTGGTTGGATTCCAAACGTCATAAACTTCTTCTTTTGTCGCCTTCCACATTAAATCTTCGATATAATTCGGTAGGACTTCTTCCTTCATTCCCTTTTTCGTTTTGGCTAGAATAGCCTTTCTTAACGAATCAAAATTCTTATGTGACATTATTCATCACTCCAAAAGGCTTTTATCTACAAGTTGTTCGCGAATGATTTTCTTGAACTCTTCCACTTGATCTACGTTATTATTGAAGTTATCAACGACGAACGATACTTCTTCTTGAATCAATGTGATTTGTTCTTCGTCCATATTCATAAAAATCTGGAACATAGTCCCTGTGTTTGTCATGTGTTCGATTGCTTTCAATTGCTGTGGGAAGCTGTTTGGTAATGTGAGCGTAGTAAAGTGTTTGATGATAAGGAAGATCATATAAGGAACGATAATAGAATTTACCTCTCCTTTATTGTGTGCCCGAACATGGTCAAGCTTCTCGACCAATTCCTGTACACACATCTTTATTTGAACTGGACTGAAATGCTTGTAAATCTCAACTATAAAACTCTCGATCTTGCCATCCACTTCCATTTTGACAACTACCTCGCGCAAGTTTTCGTATTTTTCACTTGCTCTTTCGATTGTCTGAAAATCAAGTGTCTGCAATTGCTCTGTCATTGATTTTTCCTCCTTTAATCTAAAAAGATGAAATTTTTGTTTTATTTAGAAGACAAAAAAATAATGGTGAAAGGGACTATAAACCCCTCTCACCATTAAAGTGTTTTGTCGATACTTTCTTTAGCATTTTAGTGCTATTAGTAACGGACGATTTTGACCATATCAGTACTGGATGGATCTTTAAAAACATCCAGATTTAGGTCAAATACTGATGGGTCACCATCAGGTTGCATTGTCAAGGTAAATGCACTGGAAATTTTAGCTTTAGGAATGACGATTTGAACTTTCTCATCCTTACCTGTAGCTTCCGAACGCCAGAACGTTTTACCTACTACTTTGTAGAATCCACCGAACTTATCGGATTTGAGAGTGATAACTTCCGAATCAGATGTAGACTGATAAGTGAAGTAAACAATTACTTGTGTGCCTACAGCAAGAGACGCGGAAGGGACAGTAACATCACTACCCGTTACAGTAATAGTTTGCTTGTCTACTTCTTTATCCTGACCATAACCATCAGTTGTCTCGTAGATTTCTACAGAACCAGCATCAGGTGTATGTTCCAGAGTGAACTTAGAGTTACCAGAACCATCGTCAGTTGTCATAAGGACAACGCGCTCGTAAATCGTCTCTACCTTCTTCTCCAATTCTGTACCAGCTTGCATTGCGATTGATTTCGGGTTAAGCAATGCATCCTGAATATTAAATGTAGCTGTACGACCGAAGTCCCATGATACTAGACGAGGTGCGCCCTTACCACCATTCGCGTATACTGTTTCAGCCGCATTTTCTAGATTGGACAACTTCAATGTATCCAAGAATAGGTCAACTTTGTTGGTCAACAGATTTATCAACATTACATCTGCTACTTCTTTAACACCAAAACGTGCCATGTGCAATCCTCTCCTTTTGAGAAATAATATTTAGTGCGCTCAATATTAATAGTGGTTAGCGCATTGAAACTTTGTCATTTTTGGATACAGAAACTAATCCTTGCTAGACCAGTGCTTAATTTTTATATCCTTTGCTCCTGCCAAAATTGATTTGATGCTGATATCATATTGGTCAATAATCTCCATGCGTTTGAATTTCCGATATACTTGGTACACCGTCAAGTCAAGAACATTTAATTCATTGATTCCATACGATTTTGATGATATAGCTGATAGAATATCGTAGAAATCAATATCGTCCTCATCCTTGTCTGAATCAGATTGATTCTGCTTTCTCTTTAATTCATCTCTTCGCTTCGCGACAGCATCCATTTGCTCTTTTAGCTTCCGAGTTTCCTCGTCAGCAGGATCAAAGTTACTGTCAAGCTTCTTCTCATCAAAGTTATTGATATAGTTCTGCCACTTAATAACCTCTTGGATTTCGCGATAGTTCTCTTTGTTTACAATGTAGATTTCTTCATTGCTTACCTTCACAAAGACGCGCATATCCTCCTTGTCAACAACTATCTCTCCTTTTAAAAATAGAGATAAAGCCTGTTCGAAAACATGCTCAATCTCTTCTCCACCATATACGAGAAGTAGGTCAAGGATGCTGATGTCATCAGGCTCCTCATCCAAGAAGTCTTTTGTAGTCAAAGTCATGATATTTAAACACTTCATATATTCAGAATAGCCAACATCAACTATCTCTCGTATTGTAAGTGGTTCTATATCACCATAGCCTTCCGCTGTCATTGCTCTACCAGAGAATAGTTTGAGTTTCAAATCAATTTCCTGCATTGATAATCACTCCTTAAAACTCTGTTGTAGTGGCAACAAGACGAAATCCTTCAAACTGCTCATTGACGACTGTATGCTCTCCACTAACAAAATGAATTTCTCCTAAACCATCAACTTGCTTATCTTTGAATGCATTAAGAATTAATTTCATAATTTGATATGGACGAATTACTTTTTCTCCATTATCTGTGAGCAACCAAATGTCCTTATGAACCACAATGTCAAAAAGAATAGCCGCCTTTCCTGCATTGCCATTATTCTCGAATCTCAGTTGCGGATAATAAATGTGCAACTGAGTACGAACATCATCTTTAAATGTAGTGTCAAATGGATACGGAAAGATTCTCTCAGTTGAACCCTTGGGGGCAACTAATGCAGGATTAATTTTTTGAGTAGAAGGATCATCTCCATTCCAACCCAAATAATTAACTAGTGTCTGGTTTTTAAGAACTTCTCCGATAATTGCGATGATGTTCGACGATAATCTATCAAAGTTCATTACCATCCACCCCATCCTGAATTGCCGCTAGAGTCAGCAATTTGATTATCTTTATCATCAGTACTAGTCGTGTTCGTAAACGTCATTCCAAGTTTTAGAACACCTTTGCCATTGTAAACGTTTGAAACATTGTCGATTGAAGCAACTTCATATACACTCTCGTCGAATATGAACCTCGTCTGTGGTTTGATTGTCTTTGTATCATCGTTATACTGAACGTAAACAATCAACTCACCATTTGATGTGTATACAGTTTTCATCTTATCTTCTTCGTATGTTGCCCCTTTGACGAAGCACTTGTATTCTTTTATGTCTCCATTGGATAACTTCCACTTTAAAATTCTATTACATAAAGAAATACTTGCCTTTGGATAGATTTCGTTATCAACGAAATCCAGAACGATAAATGTATCTTCTTTGAAATCGACATATGAACCTTCGCTTACGATGGTACTTGGTCTTAAAAGCAAATCCATCTGCTTTGATTTTTTTCGACTAATAATACAATCAGAATCGATACCATCAATCTTTGCTTGTCTGTAAGAGGGAGACTTGCTAAACATCTCATTTACATGAGTGATGGTGTCGTTGATATACGCCTGTGTGATATTAGAGTTATTTGTACCAATCATCTTTTGATATAGAGTCAAGTCCATTTACTTCACTCGCTCTCTTGCTTTGTCTATAAGCTCTATTGCCTTAAATACATCACTCTTTAACAACCTATGGTCATTGTAATCAAGACCATTTAGTGTTCCGCACACCGAAAGCAACTCTTCTCCAAGGAATACTTTCGAATTTCCAACAATTTCTCTCAAAAGAGAGTCCACATACGCTTCTAGTGTGCTTACCTGTTCCTCATTCATTGGAATAATCTTAAAGACTCTTCCAATTAACTTCGACATGTAAGCATCTAGCTGATTTCCGCTGATTGTTCCGTATTGTGTCTTCACTCTAAAGCGTCTAAGCCATTCCGATAAGAATAGCTAACCATTAGATTAGAAGCTTCAAGGTTCAATTCTTTTTTCAGGTTAATCAGTTGTCCTAAAAACGAACGTGTGGAATAGATTTTGTATTCTTTGTCGGAGAGTATTTGTTCCATATTTCTAATGTGCGTTATTTTGCTAGTAGTGTAGCTAATGGTCATTAAAGTAGCGAGTATTTCTTTCTCGAAATCATCGAGAGTTGACACAAACTGTTGCTCTCTTGTATCAACTGTCAGGTCTTTAACTGAACTTGTGAATCTGACAATTGCACTTCTTAGATGCTTGTACAATACAGACTCCAAATCACCAGTCTCATTAAGACTGATAAATGTATAGTCAGTAACTTTCGTTAAGAAGAAGTCATAGACTTCTATTAAGGGAGTAGCCATTTGAATTACCCCCTTTGACCGATATCTGTCTGGAATCGACTATTGATGTAGTTAATCTTCTTAACCGAATCCAATTCTCCACTGTCGTAAAGTTTCTTTGCTCTGGAAACAATGAGATGTTTAATTCCTTTTGGTGACTTCTCAACGATTTCTTCAAACTCACTTTGGTTCATTCGGAAAATAACGTCAATCTGCTCTGGATTACTGATATTTTGATACATCTTAGTGAGTCCAAGATGTTCAACTGCTCTATCATCCATAACCAGAAGGAAAGGCTCATCAAAGAATCGACGTTGAGAACTACGCATTGTAAGAAGTTCTTGAAACTCCATGTACTCGATATCACCATAATCAGTAAAAATCCACTCTGCACCAGTTTTGCGAGATGCATAAACTAATGTGCCATTAGTGACATTCATAACTGGAATTTGCTCAAATCGGTCAATCTCTTCGCGATTAATTACGCGTTTTTGAACTGTACTTTCTTCTGACTTTGCGACATGTTTTTCTTTCTGCTCTGCTTCAACTTCTTTACGCGCTTGCTCCAATAGAGTTGGCATCAACTCTCGCTTCATCTGCTCCATAAGGGCTTGCATGTCCACCTGTGTGGCTGTCTGTGGCGTTGTTGGTGCTTCTGGTGTGGAATTGACCAGATCATCCTCCAACTCCGCTAATAGGGCTTCAAGCTTGGCTAGAGACAACTTCATGAGGTTCGATTTCGAATCAACTGCCTTGATGCTCAAAATCTCTTCGATCAACTGTGCCTTTGTTTTCATTGACAAACATCTCCTTTGACTCACATTTAATAAATAAAAAGGGGAAACCGAAGTTTCCCCTCCATAATGAAAAATCAACGCTCAATCGCATGGGGTGCTTAGACCCAAACTCCTAAGATTAGGAGATACGGTAGATACCGTACTTAGCCGCCGACAACACCGCGATACCAGCCTTCTTGATGAAGGTGTACTCACGTTGCATGTCTTTGCGGTTCGTGCCATCTCCCTCGATAATCATCGAGTCGCCTTCGATGACCAATTTCACGAATTTGTCAGGAGACTTAGGAACTACCATGATGAAACCATTGTCAATCGCAAACTCGTTGGAACCAACTTTATGCGCTTGCTTAATCATCATCATTTCGGTTCCATGGAAGTTACCATAGAAACCGAAGTCATTCCGACGTTCTTTGTTCTTTTCAGACTCAGAACCAAACGTGATCTTAGCCAACGCCGACTTCGTACCAATAATCATAGCCTCCATACCAGTAGCGGCTTCAACGTGAGCAATCAATTCATCCAATTTAGATTCGCTGAACGTACCAGAGATAGCGTAAGTGGAACCCAATTGATTGTAGCTGTCATACACAGCGTTGTAGATGAGATCCTGAATTTTGTTCTCGTAAGAACGAGCTACATTCTCAACCAATTTAGCGAAGTCTTGACGACCAGCCAGCAAGCGAGACAACTCTTCATAGACAGCTACACCCATGATGTATGTCTTAACTGTCAGTTCACCAACATCCAAACGGTCACGACGAAGGTCGCCATTACCATCAGAAATGATAGCTACGTCAAACAAACGATTTTCTTCGATGGTGAATACTTTAGCGTCACCATGTTCAATTACTACAGTCTCAACAAATGTATCGAATTGACCTTTCAGCCCTTCTTCTACTAGAATGTCGAGTGCTTCTTCCAAGATTGCGAACAACTGAGGGTTGTTACGGAACGATTTAGGTGTCAATTTTTCAGAACCACCGTTTGCTTCCACAAGTTCCTTCCGAAGAACTTCCATTGCGTCTGTGCGAGAGAACTTAGTTGCTTCGCCCTGATTCTTATATACGTCAATTGCCAATTTAGCGATTTCGCGCATCTTTATTTCCTCCTTAAATAAATCAAATTATTTTTTGTGCGGCATTCAAGCCATGAGAAATAACCCTAAGTCGAACCAATGTGCGAGTTAGGGTTATTATTTTTTATGGTACTTTCTTTGGCATTAAGCCTTTACTACACGAAGCTGGTATGCATCATCATTGTCAAAACCAAGTGTAGTCTTGCGAACTACTTTAAATACCAGACTCGTCTCATCAGTACCTTGAAGACCGTCAGGAGATGCTTCAAGCTTCATAGAGTTAAGTTGAGGTACAGCGAATTGATTTTCGACAGGTGTACCATCAATCAGGTCTGCTGTCAGTGTGATAACATCACCTTTTACCAAGTGATAACCACGACCTTGGTCGCCTTTGTCAACTTGGAAGTGTTTCAGTCCAGCTTGACGAGGGTCAGGCATAACTTCTGGTGTAGCGTGAAGGATAAACTCCTTCTTCAAGTCTTCTGCTGTCTGTGCCAGCGCAACTTCGTACAGTTCAGTCTCACCACTCACAAGAGCGCCGAGTTGAACAAAATAACCATTCTTCATTACTTCGGTGTGACGGATAGATTCAAGGTGTCCACCAGAGATTTTATCCAAACGAATAACTGCCATTGTTATTTCCTCCTTTAGAAAATAAAAATTAATTTGTATTAGGAAAGCCCATGCTTTTTAAAGAGATGAGCATAACCACTTGGATCAGGAGAGTCTTGGTTTGCATTAACACCAATTTTCACGCTGTATGTGGTTTTTGGTGCAGAGAATTTTGTAGTCTTACGACCAACCAACTCGAAGCACTTCGATTCGATTTGTTCCAGAGTGAAGTTGTGAATATTCTCTCGAATCTCAGCAACATCGGCATCTGAAAGCTTATCGAATTGAGAGATAACACCTTCTGCCAAAGCTTCATGCTGTTCTTTAAGAACGTTCGCTTGGAACTCTTTCAGTTCAGTGTTCTCCTTCTCATACTGCTCGAAGCTGTTACGCATCAATTCCAGCGCACCCTTTTCATCTGCTGTCAAGAACATTGGATGAACTTCTACTACATCATTGAAGGAAATTACGTCATTCTCTTTCCCATAACCAACTTTGTAGAATTTATTGCCCCAATCGTTCTCAACGATTACGTGCGAATCATAGACAGTCAAGATGTAAAACCATTCATCTGTATGTCCATTAGAAGCCATATGGGAATCAATTTGATTCCACATTTGACTGCGAATGTCGTCGTGAGACAACTCGAAATTCAGAGCGAACTTCTCAGGTGTAGACTCGCCGCCAGTGCCATCCTCTTGCGAGAACTGCTCTACTTCACCGCTTTCGTCACCTTCGTCTTTCTCATCGGAACTTTCTTCGCCATCGGAACCTTTATCGCCATTTTCTGATTCTGCTTCCATTTGCGTTTCAGGTTGCTCATCTTCTACTTCTCCTTGATCTGCAAATACTTCTGCAAGCTTTGCATCCAAGCCCTCAATATCATAAGTGTTTACGTCCACACCTTTTTCCACTAATGTGTCAATTGTAGTGGAGTACTTAGCCAGTAATTCATCAAGCGTCATTTTTTGTTCCACCTCCTTGTCTTGCTTTTTGCTGAAAGCAAGCTGAAATTCTGCAAGCTTTCTAGCAATCTCTTCTTGGTAAACATTAACATTTGCCGAGAACGATACCTCGACACTTGCATTCTGCATTGCAGGAAGAACATCTTGTCCAAGCAAACAAGCACCATAGAAAGCGAATTTCGTAAACACGAATACGCCATCTTCATTAAAGTAGCCATCATAGTCATCGTGAAGTTCCATAGACTGAGATACTTCACCATGAGTGTTTAAGATGTTGACTCCATCGTCAAATTTCGTCCACATCAATCCATCAACTACTAGGTACTCCAATTCATTATCGAAGTCACCTTTCTTCGTCTCGAATCGAGGATTGCAGTTTTCAGGAATTACTCCAAATGCTTGTCCAATATACTTGGATTTAAGTTCTCCACCTTCAACAACAAGCTCAACTTCATGTCCTCTAAAGTCTTTATCGCCCAATCTGGACTCTTCAATATATCCTAAAATTGGTGTGTTCTTTAGAGTGCTCATTGCTTCTTCAACAGCTTCCTTTGTGAAGATACTGTTATTGTAGTTCTGCCCTAAGTGCATAAGCCAAATCTTTACCTTCTGGAAACGTGTATCAATTTGGTCAACACTCTCAAACAGTACAGGAATAGATTTGAGTACATTCTTCATCTTTCTCACCCCCTTTAAGCGTTGGCATTATCATTATGACTTCCATCTCTTTGTGCTTCGCCTTTTGCAGTCAATTGGTCATCTTTCATTGGTGGTCTTCCACCCTGATCGTCTTGACCGCCTGACTGAGTGTGCGAAGAAGATAATGGAATGAAGTTACTCGTAAGCCCTAAGACTTGTTCTTCGAGGAAATTCATTGATATAACAGCACTAGGGGAAACACCAAGACAAGCACAAAGCATCAACTTTACAGGAAGACCATACTGAGCATTCTTTAATAGCGTTTCAGCATTTTCTTTCTTATTGAATATTGTGTTATCTAGTATTTTGAGCCTAAACTTAAAGGAGCCACTTATCTCATTTTTGAGTTTTCCAGTCCCAATTCGTTCAAGCTGTCTGAGAACACCGAATACTTCCGACTCATCAACATTGATAGATTTTGCTAGGGTAGCAGAAGAATTACTGTCAGGGTTAAATAATTGTTTTGCTGTTCCTGCCGCTGTATAGAAAGCATTTTCGGAATTTGAAACATTATCAACCTCAGACTTATCTTTGCTAAACTCAACGGTATCGATCTCGAATGGAGTACTAAAGATACCTATTTCGTCTGGAAGAAGGCTTGCAGTTTTGTTATGAAACATTGAAACCGTTTTCAAATCAACCATAAAGTCATTATTTTTGTCGGAAGAATCCCTAAGTGGAATCTTCTCAATGATGAATTTGTAGTTTCCAATTACTGCGCTTGCCATACGCAAAGCCTTATAATCTTCGATATCGAAAATATCTCCAAACAATCCAGCAAACGGTGGCATATCATAATATGTTTCCTCATTTACCTTAATACAAATAGACCTTGCAGGGTCTACTTCTTGCCACTTCGGTTTTCCAGCTTTATAAGAGTTAAACATCTTTTTAAACTCTGGTGGATATAAATCCAACTCGACTGGATTTTTGTCGAAGAAGGAGCAATCAAAATTAAAAGTGTATACGCCATCGGCAATTCCACTAATTTGGCAGAACTCAAATGGTAGTTCTTTAATAAAGTACGAGTCCTTCGTATACAACTCAAAACCATAGAAAGTTCCAAGCTTCCACGCTGATACAAGAGCCTTGCCAAATTCATGACGAACGTTCATAAGTTCAACAAAATCAAGAGCTTTTAGGTAGTTACTACGTAGAGTCTTTTCATTGACTGACTTGGATGTATCTAAGCCATACAATTCTACGTAGTAATCAAGCGTTGGCATCTTAGCGTAGTAGTTTACAAGTCTTCGATAATGAGGACTTACATCATACAAAAACGCACTCATCCCCTGTAGTTCTTTGGAGTATCGCTTCGGATTTCCTAGCCATGTAGAAACATTATTCTTACTATATGTTTTCGTAGTTGACGAAGTATTTTTGCTAAGGTCTTTGATTACCAGTTCAGTCAACTTAGCATAATCCAATACAACGCTGTCACGAACAAACATATTTTGCGGATTTTCGCTCATGGAAAATTCCCCTTTCATCGTGATGGTTTTTTAACACCCCTTCCCATAAAGAAGGCTGAGATATCGCCAATATCCTCTTCTCGCAACGTCTTATTGCGTTGTTCTTCGAGGTAGACCCAAAATAGCCCATACTCTAAAGCAGAGAATCTATCTTTCTGGATAGATCGAGAAACTTGCTTTACTTCCGTTCTGTGACCAGACTGCTTGTACTCCAAGTTCATAATTTCTTCTTGTAGGAAGTCCGTCATCATATGAGGACGCAACAGTTCTGCAAGCCTATCGACATCTTTGTTCTTCATCTTCGCTTTAGCTTGGGATTCCGATTCTAGGAACTTAACTTGATTGTTAGCCATCCATTGTATAAACAAGTTATGGATATCACTCGCGTTAGTATCCTTTGTCTGCGACTTAATCGCGAATATCATCGGTACACTATTAGAAGTCTTAAACTTGGCGTATCTTTCGTCATTCACGACTTCGTAAGGAGGATTAGAGTCAATTTCAAGTATTAATTGGTCAATCAAGCCCTGACCCAAACCATTGGCATCGACTACAAGTATTCTTGCTCGGAAATCATTTACTTTCTGCTTTAAGAACAATGCTTGTTCTCTAAAGTGACTGCCTTCAAACGTGTAGATATTAACTACATGTTTGGAATATTCGCCATTCCCCTTCGGAATGAGCTTAATGACAACCAATGCTGACTGAGCGTTTGCATTACCCTCTGAACGTGCAACGTCATATGCAAGTACATATTCAACTGTCTTGTCAGAAACAGCTTTTTCTTCTGCATGATTCAACACTCTTGCTTTACGGAACGTTTCAAGGTCAACCAAAGAGTTCTCTGAGCTTCCAGACCAAACGCTACCATACTCTCTCTGGAATGAGATTGGATTGAAGTTCGGAGACTCTTTTAAGTCATTAATGTAGTCCAGAGACAGAAGTCCGAAACCTGTTGCTAACTCATATCCTGCACCCATTACATAAGCAGATTTCTTAGGGTCTGTAGAAACCATGTCGTACAAATACTCTTTTAATAGATTAAAAGCGAATGATTGCTTTGTCCCTGCTGTTGTTACTATTGTGATTTTCTTATGGAGTTCATAAGGGTCTTCGCCCCCAAAAGGACTGAATCTTGTATTCGCCATAATCGGAAGTATAACTGTATTGAAATTTTCCTCATCAAATCGCTCATGAATAATCTCCTCCACTGATAGACCAGTTCTACGTAAACCCCGCGAAGATTCAGAGTTAGCTACAACGTCAAGAACTGAGCCATTATGAAATATTAATTTCGTGTAATCCTTCTCAAATCGAATATCTCGCAATTCATTTTTTAAAATCGGCATAAAACTCCAAATCGACTCGATATTTTGTTGAGCGATTTGAGAAGCCATCTGTTTCTGTGGTGCTGTAATCATGATTTTGCTGTTCGGGTAAACGATACATTCGATATACTTTCCAAGCACCTGAGTGAACGACTTTGCACTACCGCGTGTATACGTAAGGAAGGTTTTACGATATCGGAACATTACTCGAAGCATCATTCGTTGGTAGAATAACAACTTAAACTTTGAATCTTTGGGAAGTATGAAGTCAATGAATAGGTCTGGATAAGACCTAAACAAAGCTAAATACTTCGCCCAATCCGTTGACATTTGCTCGAATGATTTAGCTCTTTGGTCTTTAATCATTCGTAATCACCCCTGTCAGAAGCCAACGTTCCATTTGCTTCTTCGAGTTGGTCGTGCAACTCGTCAGGGATTTGGGTTAATTTTTCGTGACCAAGTAACTGTCTGATATAATTGATGTGAACCAAGACAGCCATATCAACCAAGTCCATTCGTTCTTCGATTGGCTTTGGTTCCACATAGCCTTGTTTCTCAACTTCTTCAAATACAACACCGAAGGAACGCAAGCCACTTGCTTCGCTTGCACTCTTTCTATCAATAGGTCGGAAACCAGACGATTGCAGAATCTTCTCGTAGCGGTCATTATAATTTTTAAATGCTGTACTATCTTCAAATGACCTATCTTGCCAAACTTGAAGCTTGCATAGATATATCAATTGCTTTTTCAACTGTGGAGTGTTAATGTCATGACTGTAGGACATGTCCTGATAAAACTTCTCCATCGTCAAGTATTCGCGGTTCGTATAGCCAGAACCAAACTTCATAGCGATATCTTTCGACAGCTTAATTACGCCTTCATCTGTCATGATTTCGTCCATATCTTCGATATCATCGAATTTATGCTTGTAGATATCTGTCTGATTTTCTCCTTCGAAATCACTGTCAGCCCAACTCGAATTTTTATATTGCTGTAAAGAATTAATCATTCGGAAGTATGTGCCTACTGTGTCGCTCTCATTTTCTTCTGCTGATTTCCATACCTTCGCAATAAATGGCTTGTCGATACGTTGCAATGTCGTCTTTACGGATTCGATATCGTTTTCATCAATCATATCTTTCAAGCATTTTTTACATAGTGGTACATGACCATCGAACATGATGCTAGTTGATGTATAGAAATCGCTTAACAACTTGCTTTTACCACATTCGCCTTTACACACTTTTCTTGTTGCCATTTAATCACCTCTTTCAAATAAAAAATGACTGCCAACATATTTGTTGACAGTCATTTAATATCAGTAATTCACAAATCCAGTTACAACTTTGAATCCATCTAAATTGTCAGGATTAACGCCTTCGTCAAAAACAAGCATCCATTTTGTATCTCTAAGCGTATCAATATTATGTTGAGATACAACTGGAACACACATATCGAAATTATACTTAATACACCTCACTTGGTATTCGTTAGGAACAACTAAAGCAACTTTCGCCATATTAGCAAATTTAGCTATTGCAGTCGTTTTTCCTATGCCACGAAGGTTGTTATCAATGTGAATATGTTTTCTCTTTACTGCACTCTCGATAATATAATCACTCAGCCACAACTTTAATTTGTCAGCAATAAACTCTCGGAAATCATCCATTATTATCACTACTTTCTTAGGCATTTTAAACATTTTGTAATTCAATTCGTTTAATTTCGATATCTCCATATGAATTTACAACGATTACGCCTTGTGAAGCATTTGATAAGAACTTGCCTTTCATTGCGTAATTGTTTGCACCTTGCAATGAGCCTACATATACTTCATATTTGTTCTGCCCAACCTCTTTTACAGAGTGGTGATGCAAATGCCCCATTGCTAGAACATTGTAACTTGTGTTGTCAATGTCAGCATGGCTTGCAAGCTTCTTGCTACCCTTTTCGTTGTCACCATGAACAAACTTCATTTTGTATCCTGCTACTTCAAACGAAGTACTGTAGTTGATATCATCAACTTCAACATAAGAAATTCGTTCTGATCCAGCATTCTCGACAAATTCTTTAACCATGAAGTTGATTACGAAGATTGTAGAATCTCCGTCTATATTGTCACCTTTATCACCATTCATGCGATCATGATTACCGCCGATTCCGCGATATGTTACATTAAATTCATCTGATAAATTGACAATAAAATCACGAATCAACTCGTAAGCTTTGACAATTTGCACAGCGAGTGGAAATTCAGCTTCATGTGCCTGATTAACTTTACGCATACTTACGTGTTCTGTCATGTCACCCATACATACAACATCAATATCAGTAATACATTCGTCATGAGCAATCTTCTTGATTCGATCAAGATACTTCTTAATGCGCTTCTTGGCGATCTTATAGTTATAAGAATTGCCTTTTACATTATCAATAGTTGCTCCGATATGCCAATCAGACAATAGGACAACCATGCGTCCTGCACTTGATTCCAGTCGTTTTTGATAGACATATGTAGGAATGATTTCATTCAATTCTACCAGCAAAGCTTCTCGAACCTGTTCAGCGATTACACCGAGTAAAGTGATTTCTCGCTTCAATCTTCCAAGTTTTAGGTTCTCCATTTGTACTTCACGTTTTGTATAGTACAAATCACCAACAGCCTCTTTAATTGAATTAAGCTTGGAATCAGCTACTAGATCAGCTTGCTTTTCACGACTCTCAATAGTTCCTGTAGATACTTGATACGACTTAATCATCTGACGATAGTTTTCGCTGGATTCACTATCAAAGAATCCTTCTGCTTCCATCAATTTCTGATGAGTAACCCAATTGGTTCGATGGCTAGGAGAAGCCATTTGAAGTTCGCGTTTGATCTGGACTGCTACGTCCAAGTGTTCTTGCGAAACAAAAATAACTTCTCCTTCCTTATTAGTATAGGAGCGCATTATTATTCACCTTCCAGCTTGTCTTTCATGCTGACTGTGATAGACATTTCTTTTTCATCGTATTCAGAAAGAATTGCCGCTAAATCATGAACTACTTCTTCTCCTGTTTCTGCATCAAGAACTTCAACAACCTTCATATCTTCCAGATTAAGATAGCCCTTTACTGCGTGACTCAATGTGCGTGTAGATTTCGGTTCTTTTGCCATCGAAAACATCTCCTTTTATACTCGTATAATTATTTTTAAAAGATTTTAATATTGTTTTATACTATTTTAAACTTTTGCCTTTCTCCAAACCCATGCGATATCCATGCTGAAACCCTTCATTGTATACAATTGCTTCACGCGCCTTCTCTGCATCGCGAATATACTTCGGCTTTTTGCGCTCCCTCTTATTCTTGTTTTCCTTCATAAGAAGTCACCTCCATGAGATTTGAAAGTACATACAACAAAAAGGGCAAGCCACTCAAAGTGACTTGCCCCATCGTTTATTGAAATTAAGCCTTCACAGCATTTTTGAGTGTAGCTTTCACGCTTGCATTGACTTTGCGAGTCTTGCCCTTTTGAACTTCTTCGCCTGTCTTTGGATTGCGTACTGTACGAGCCGATACATCCTTAACCTTAAAGGATACGATACCAGTAATATCAAGCTTCTCACCATCTTGAAGCGTAGGAACTACTTCTAGCACATGGTCAAATACACCATTTACTTGCTCACGAGCCGCCTTAATAGAAATACCTTGTTTTTCTGCATACGAACGAATGAATTGATCTTTAGTCATTTCGAAACATCTCCTTTTAGGGGTACCGCCAACAAAACGCGGAAAACGTACGCTAAGGGGAAAAATCCAGTAACATCGCTGATTTTCCGTACGCTAAGGAATGCAGCACAAAGTCAATTGTGTTGTATTAGTCCGGGTATTCATGCGGAACCGTTCCCTCTAACGCAACACAATTTAGACGTTCTCGGCTGGATCACGATGCAACACAATTGTTAGCGTACGATTTTCGCGTTTTGCTGTCTCTACCCCTTTTATCTCATAGATATTATTATTCGAGTTTAAGAATCTCCTGTACTTTCTTCGGCTTTCTTACACTCCTACATTACTAATAGAGTTTAGCTACATACTTTTTATACATTTTTGGCAACACTATCGTTTTGGTACTTATCTTTCCTACAGTTTTTGCAGATAGGTCGTAGCCCTGACTTCGATCTCTTATTAGGGCTGAAATACTTTTTAGTAGCAAGGTAGTTATTTTTACAGCAGTTGCAAGTCTTGTACTCGCCTCGAATGGCATATGTATAAACCCAATCTTCTCGTTGTTGCTTATACGTTTCTGCGATCATCGTAGGAAGTGTTTCTCGCGTAATCTTACTGAGACGAGGTTTTGTCATCTTGATGTTATACTTATCTTTGAGTGCTTCTATCATCTCATCGTATGACTGACCTTCTACCTTCCATACTAAAATGTCTTTCATATAGTCCTTAATTTCAGTCTTATCGATCAGTTCCTCGAATGCGAACATAATAATCTTCAAGTATCCAAATGTATCATCATAAGAGTATTCTTTAAGTTCTGCATAGTCTTCCAACAGGACTCTCATTGTTTCTACATCATCAAAACGTATAAACTCTAATTGGTGGAAGTCAGGATCAGATTTCGTTATATTCTGGAACCTGATATATCCTTTCAACTCATTCTTAACAGCAATCTCATCTTTCTGAATGTCTGTCCGAATCCACTTCAACTTCTTTATTTCTGAAATTGAGAGCTTTCGCCCTTTGGAGTCAACTCCACTGTTAATGTGATGTGTAATGCGTTTAATCGCAACGCCTGTCTCTTCAAGTTCTTGATAATTCACTCTGTCTTTGTCACACACTTTGATTTTTGGAGTCTTGATGATGGAACGATTCGTTTCTTTGCGAACCTCTCGTACTTTCATTAGCTTTTCAATAGAAGCTTCCCTGTTGTTGTTTCTCTTCTGACGATAGTCTGTAATCGTATCTTCACTAGCATCACTGTCTTTTGCATATAAAAGGTAAGATGCCAGAGTTTCTAGGTCTTTCGCAACTCTTGTATTCTCGCTCAATAATCCTGTTTGATTGATATGAGGATTGTAGTGATTATCATAGTAATCAACAAGTTCTTCATCGTTATCTTTAACAATTTTATCAACGAGTTCCATTCTTTCTTCTATTGTAACGAGCGAGTAGTTTAGTGAATCCGATAGTTTATTCATATATTCAGCACCCCTTGGTGTATTATTTGTTCTCTACATTTATAATTATAGTACTTTCTTTAGTACCCGCAAACTACCTATTTTATTTTTTATATGCCAAATAACCGCTATTTCTAGCGGCTACTTTCTTTAGAAATTATGCGCTTTTAAGCATCTCTGGCAGGAATGTTTGTCGCTTAGTGGACTTGTTTGTTTCGATAGAGAATTGTAAAGCTTTCAACTCTACTGGCATAAACAACGCCTTACTAGCCCTTGTCATAGCTGTGTATGTCAACTGTCGATTCAGAAGCACATATGATGAGTAATCCATTGCAAATACAACGTAATTCCACTGGCTACCTTGACTCTTATGTACTGTAATTGCATAAGCCAAGTCAACCCTGTTCATTTCAGATTTGGCGAATCTGATGTCACCAACACCTTCGAAATCAATTACGATTTCTCCTGTGGCTTCTCCATCCTTATTGATATAGGCAGAGTTGATATACTTGATAATACCAATCGTTCCATTGAAGACACCTTTGTCGTAGTTGTTACCATTGAGGATAATCTTATCGCCTTCGATGAAGGTAACGTTCTTCTTTTCTATTTTGTATATTGGGTCTACATTCTCAGGGTCTTGGTTAAATAACTTTTGACATGCTTCATTAATGCTCTTAGCACAATTCTTACCTCTAGTCTTCATCGGAACTATGATTTGGAAGTCGAGAATGTTACCAGTTCCAAATTTCTTTGCGATACCCATAACCTGATTAAATACCTTGTCTCCATCTTCATAAGAGTAAAGATATAAATCCTGTAATTCGCCAAGTCTCTGATACCCAAAGTCTTTATTAGTTACGAACTTTTTACCTTCACGAACTAGATTTGCACAAGATAAGATACCAGACTTTTGGGCTTGTCTGTGAACAATCGTCAACTCAACCTTCGGAACCTTATTGCTTTCTAGTAAATCTACAAGCACGTTCCCTACCCCAATCGGTTCAAGCTGTGCTGTATCGCCAGTTATAATCAACTTGGCTCCATCCTTGATCGCTCTCATCACATAATAGAACAATTCAGAATTAACCATAGATGCTTCATCAAGGATGATGATGTCTTTCTCCAAGTGATTATATTCGTCGTATATCCATCCCATTTGAGGATTATATCCATATAGTCTGTGAATCGTGTAAGCGTCAAGTCCTGTTGATTCCTGAATACGCTGGCTTGCCTTGCCTGATAGAGCGCACGTAGCATATTCAAGTCCTTTAATAGTTCTGAGAACTTCGACGATACCTTTAATTACTGACGTTTTACCTGTACCAGCTTTACCATTAACGATCAGAATATTATGCTCAATAGCATAAACAATCGCTTTCTTTTGTTCATCAGTGAAAGGGAACCCTTGCTTTTCTTCAACATGAGCAATGATCTCATCCAAATTCTCAACCTCATGCTCAAATTTGGCATTCAGTAGACGGAAAACATTCTCCTTAATTTGCAATTCGTACTTATGGTATTCTCTGAGATAAATAATGTTTTCTTCCTCGTCTATAACGTACTTTCTCGTTTTTGCTTCTGTAATCAATGCATCCTTAATACTGCTAATACTTAACTCTAGAAGTTTAATAGATTCATTAATCAACCTCGTTAGCTTCATCCAGCAATGACCATTACCAGACTCTTCACTAAGTACATATTCAGCACATGAAACTATTCGATGCTTAGAATCTTTCGCCACACCCATCTTTAATGCCATTTCATCAACCTTCTTAAATCCAAATCCATCCAGTTCTGTTAGGATGTACGGATTTTCGTTGATCTTATCAATGAGCATATCTGGTGAACCGTACTTATCAGAAAGCTTTTTGACTGAGCCGTATGGTATTCCATATTCCCCTGTCAGCGTTATGATCGCTCTCTGGTACTTCTCATTAGCCAGTATCTTATCCTTGATCTTAGCTAGTGTAGCTTCGCCTATCCCCTTCACAAGAGACAGATCAAGCTTATCATTCTTGATTAAATCTACAAGATTCTCATGAGGATAAGCGGCTGTAAGAGCGCTCGTCTGGAACTCACTCAATATCGAAGATAAGAATGTAAGCTGTTCTTCGCGAGTGGTGAACATCTTCATATAAATCTGCCCATTAACCACTTCGTAACCTAATCCGAATTTCGGATCTTTCTTGCGACATACCATAGCCGTATATGTCTTACCTATTTGTAGATCAGGCATCCCACCCTTAATCGTTATGTTTCCATAAGGATTAAGTTCTACCAAATCCCAATTCTCCGAATCTACTACATTAACACCGAATATACCAAAATCATTGTAATCCGCAAACGGCTTCGGAAATAGCCTTCTCTGTGGAATTACCACTATCTCAAACTGTTCATCAGACATAGTTTCCCTCCAAACATAATTGTATACTGTAATAGTATAGTACTTTCTTTGGCTTGCATCAAGTGTTATTTATTTGTTTTTTCTTTTGTAACATATGAAAGCTTTTAAAGGTTTTAAATTCTTTTAAATGTTTTTGTTGACTCCAACTCTTTCCAATGATATATTGTTCACATAACCGATATGTGAAACGGAGGAATTAATTATGAGTAACCTTTCATTGGCAACAGTAAATAACGTGGCGTATACATATGACCAGAAATTTGTATCATTCTATGAGCAATTTATCAAGAGTCAACGTGCTGAAAATACGGCAGATGCATACAGAACTGACTTAACTCAATTTTTTAAGTTTACTTTTAATAGAGAACCACAATTCGTTAGGATTTCCGATATTGAGCAGTTGACAAGCGTTGATGCAATGGCTTATCACAACCACCTCAAATCAAAGAAATTAAAGAATGCATCCATTAAGAGAAAAATTTCATCTGCCAGAGAGTTTATAAAATCATTGAAAGTAGATTACCCTGCTATTAACGAATATATTTTTGATAATGTTAAGCTGGATAGCGTAGACCTTGATCGTAAAGGTTATGGAAATCTCGAATGGGATGAAGCTTTTCTTTTTATCGAATATGCTTACATCGAACAGATGGAAGGTAATCAGATGGCTATGCTTCTAAAGCTTGCTTCCATTACATCTATTCGTCTTGAAGCACTTCTTACATTGACTTGGGAAGATGACTTTAGAACTAAAATGGAAAAAGGTGTTCTGGTTAATTACATAGATAAGGTTGATAAGAAGACTAGACACCAGACTCCTATTTCAGACAAGTTTTATAACGAATTAAGACTTATGTTAGGTACTAGTGGAAAGCTATTCCCTAACTTGTATAAACATAAGGTCGGCTTATTCTTAAAGCAGATTCGTGAATATTTCGAGATCGACCCTAATAGAAATATTCGTTTTCATAGCTTTAAGAAATGTGGGGTAAATAGAGTTCTTGAAAAGACAGGAGATCTAACGAAGGCACAAATACAGGGGAAACATAAATCTATCATCACGACACAGAACAGTTATGTGGCACTTAAAGATGATTTAACGTTGAAGCCATCCTATACACTCGATCAAGATATCAATGTCGTAGATGAGATTAAACACCTATCTAGTGACGAACTGTTGAATGCGATAGCACAATTGAGCGACAGCGCACAGTTTGAATTGTTGAGAATTATTAATAAAGGGTAGCTCGTGGCTACCCTTTCAATTTAGTTTTTCCTAAAAGTATCACTTTTTTCCCATCAGATATAATTAGTAAAGTATTATATAATACTCTTTTAATATATATTATATATATTATATATTCTATTTATATAAGAGGGGAAAAATATGATACTTTTAGGAAAATGAATGTAAATGTCAAAGAAAGTACCGTCATACTATTTTAATGCATTTAAAGGCGCTTTTGAGCGACTTTTATCCTCAGACGAACAACCAGTCGGATTAATGTCTGCGACATCACCTTGACCCATTACTGGCTGTCTGAGAACCAAAAAGCGATAGCCATGATCTGTGCCATGAACTATCGCTTAACAGAATAGATCTTTTGAAGAAGCTTATTGTCGAAGATTCTCCTTGTGCTTTCAAGAAAGCCCATCTCTTCAAGTCGAAGAATGTAAGTCTTTATCGTTCTATCGCTACATCCTACTATCTTCCCTAGCTCGACATACGTAATTTGATAAGCATTAGAATACTTGTCACACATCATGCTAATGTATCCATAAATAAAAAACCAACATGTCCAAGCTTTTCGTCGGAAATAATATCAATGAATCGCTTAATGTCGATGCTATGTGTATTCTGAAAAGAATAGAATGTTCCAGTGTAGTCTTCATTGTTAAATCTCTTCATGCCTTTAATTGGTTCCTTGATGGAGAACCTCGGACTATGATTCAATTCCAAGTTAGGCATCCTCTTACGTAATTCTTTAATTAATCCAAATTCCAATATGCCATTGTCCATATAACATCCAACAGGATAGTCAGTAGTTGTTTTTGTGTACCCTATCTGGTCAAGCAATCCACCATTCTTCGTTATGTATGAAACTAGAGTCTTGTTACCAGCAAACAACTTGATGATATTCTGTTGACTGTAAGATTCAGTATTGCCACCATATAGCGTGTTTCTGTACAGGTGACTTATTAGATAATAGTACGCATACGCAAAGCACTTATGATTAAAGCTTTTGAACACAGCTTTGTCTAAGTCTTCGAATATTTCATTTGGCATTTGGACATTTATGCAATCATTCGAGTTGAGCCACGATTCTAAACTAGCTTTGTCCACGCCGATACCTCCATTCTTCATACGGTATAATAGTACTTTCTTCGGCGTTAATAGTCAAGTCTAAAAGTATCACATTTTTCTGGTATCATACTTTTAAAGACTTTTAACTATATAAATCTTTTTAAACCTTTGAGTTTCTTTTATTATCTTTTAACCGTTTAAAAGGTTTAAAATTTTTTCATAGTGTTTAATATGATGGCGATTGCTGTCGAACTTTGAATCTATTTAAAGATGTTTTAAAGGTATTGCCAAGTTGTGTTTCTCTATGTTATATTACTATACAGATAGACAATCACACAAAGCTAAATAGATGAAAGGATGAGACAAAGTGGCAAATCAAGTTAAAAGAGCAGGACAAGCACAATCCTCCGCTGTTGTGGTAGAGGAAACTGAACCAACAGTAGGTATCATTTGCATTGATAATGGAGGATTCAACACTAAGATTTTTTCACAAGACATGGAGTACCCTGTTGTGATCGACAGCAAGAAGGCTTTTGGTCACAATAATTACAATAACTTTGGAAGTTCGAGTAACTATCCAGAGGGTACATACAAGATTAAATGGAAGGGGAAGTACTATTTCTTTGGATTACTAGCCCTTCGTTCGAGAAATCAGTTAAGTGGTTACACTGCTACAAAGTCAACTGATTATTTCATTCTTTCTGTGCTTCAAGCTTGTGCTTTGTATGGATACGATATTAACTATATTATGACTTCTACACCATACCTCAGATACAGTGAAGAAGAACAAGAGCTTATCAATTCGAGACTTCGTGGCGATCATGAACTTGAAATCAACAATAAAGAATACAAATTCACGATTGCAGAATCCGTTGTCGCGCCAGAAGCGCTCATTGCTTCCTATGCTGTGAAAAAACAAGGCATTCATAGATGGCTTGACTTAGGAAGTAGAACAGTTGGATATGCTTCCACTCAGGTTCATGGTGATTTCTTTGAGTCTGTTGGTGGTGACTCATGCGGCACAATTGAGAAAGAAGGATTAGATATAAGAAAAGTACTAGAAGACAAAGAAGGAGACGAATTACGCGAGTTCTTGTCTGAGTACGTTGAGAATATTTACAATTACCTTTCCCCTATTTGGGAAGATAATGATAACATTACTGCTTTTGGTGGTGGAGCATTGGTTCCAGAACTGGTTGAAGAGTTGCAATTCCGTTATCCTAACCTTTTACCTGATGAAGACCCTCTTACTCTCCAAGTTCGTGGTATGATGGCGTATGCACTGACACCAGAAGTATATGGAAGTGAAGAAGAATATGACGAAGAAAATTAGCAGAAAAGAGAAATGGAGAAACCAATCTCTTAATCCATCTAATATCGACGAATATTTAACTGACCTGATAGAAGACACAAAAGGTCAGTACATCACGCAAGGAGTCTCCTTTAATAAGGATGACTCCTACCAGATAGGACTTCTCAAACAAGCCCTATTGCAACATAGTACGTTTAGTGGTCTTGTGAAGCATTTGCTGACTCAATATTTTTCTGGTCAACAGGCGCAACAAATGATGGTAAACCCAAACTTTGTTCCAATGCCATTTAGTCATACACGCGAGATTCAACAGCATGAGTCTGCACCTATTGCTCAACAACAGCAACAGGAACAGGTTGCTACAGAGAAACAAGCTATACCTGTTGTGAAACAAGAGAATAACAAACCGCAAGCACCTAGACAACCACAGCAGAAAAAGCAGGAAGGTCAGGGAGGTCGCAAGCGAGTAACACCTAGTCGTCCTGCTGGTGGTGGATTATTAGCACCCAATCCAAATGCCAAGTTGCCATCAGACCCCTCTGCTAACTAGCGGAGGGATTTTTTTTAAACATTACCTTTTAAACCTTTAAAAGTGTTTTATATGATTTTAATTACCATTAAACGTTTCAAACATGTTTATATAGTTTTATAATTATATAAAAGAAAAAGTATTTTTCGTTAGATATTTACACATTTTTGAGACTGTGGTACAGTTAAAAGTAGATTTGAGAGCAAATATTATATCATTTTGGCACTATGCCTATCACCGTCTCTGTGATGGATTCTAATTGAGAATGAATTGAGAATCAGAACTTTGGCATTCATCAACAGAACATACAACCTTTAAAAGATTATAAAACTTTTTTAAATTGTTTTAAATAGGGGTGATGGGATGGATTTTGTTCCACACGAAGTATCGACAGCTTTGTATAATGGCATAAGCGATATCATAAGAAAATTACGTTCAACGCACAATAGAAATAATTGGAGCGATTATGAATCGCACGATTATTTGAGTCTGCCTGTAGCTATCGAGTGGTATAAAGAACATAGCGTCCTATCTGCAACGCTTCTTGAAAAGGATTACAACAAGCTCGCAGAAGAAATTCAGGGGAGATACTTTCTATACGATTGGTACAAGCATTACAGGTTTACACTTAGATATCAGTCCATTAATGGCGATATAATAGAAGAAAAGAACCGCCTGATGGACAGAGAAGTGGTTAATAGAAAAGATATTACTATCGGAAAGATATACAAAGTAGATGGGTTTTACATAAGAATAATAGAGACATTCGAATTGATCGACGACGATCATGGATGCTTTATAGCACAAGCTCTAACAGTGCCAGAACTAATTCAAATGAAGAAAGGAGAACATTAGGCAAAAAAATAGCCCCTATCGTATTACCAGTACGATAAGAGCAACAAATAAGGTAAAGCCTATAAGGGTCGTCCAACCCATAATTGCGATTCATCACACAAAGCTACTGAAAGGCTCGTCAAAGCCATAACTGTAGTCTTGTTTAGCTATTTCTTATTATAGCAGAACATGATGAAAATGCAACCCCTTTTAAACATTTTAAAGTCATATTTTTCAAATATTTTTATCAAACCTTTTAAACATTTTAAAATGACTTTAAACTCTATTAAATTACGGGTTCATAATCGCGTTATAAAAACCTTTTAAACCCCTTAAAAGCGACTAAAAATCGCTAAAAAATGGCTAAAAATCGCTCGAATTGGGTCAAAATTTACAAAAAACAGCCCAAAACGACCGATTTCCTGTTTGTATTTGGTAATTATACGCCTAATTACATCAATATGAGTAAAAATCGCAAGATTTCAAGCCTAGAGTTCGATTATTTGGCTAATATGAAGCCATATATACCAGAAACAGATAAAGACAGCTATAAAGCGCTCAAATATACCATGCTTAACAGCATTGAAGCTGTTTTTGGCGACAAATGGTTCAATTTAAAAGAAGCAACCAGACAGGCGATAGATTACATCTGCTTCCTGTCTATTGAGCGTGGTTTCGTTTATGCAAGCCCTGACCATATTGCTACTCGCTTTGGTATTGGCAAATCTACTGTATATGAAGCGTTAAAATTGTTGCGTGAGGAAGATATCCTGTTCAAAGCAAACAGATGCTCCCGTAAACAAAACGGATTGGGATGTGCTGTACACTTTTTCACCATCCATCCTTATTTTGCTCATATTAATGGTTATTTAAACCTTGATTGGAAAGCTAAAGAGAAAGCTGACTGGAAAGCTAATATCCCTGAAATCCCTTGTGAGACAAGCGTTCCGAGCGATTTGGAGACTCCTACCTTGTCTTTACCTTCTTACGACCTTAAAGAAAAGATTTACATACTAATGTTCCATCATCGTCATCGAATACATCTATCGTTAAGTGTGTTCCAAAAGAGATTAATGAATTATATGCGAAACTCTTCGACTTTAGACTAAGATTTATTTGGGTCAAGATTACGCAAGCATGGAAGACGATCAAGAACGATACTCTTGACCGAGAGTTCCAGATTGAGATTGGTACGAAGATTATTAAGCGCATTTATCAGATTTGGAAAGAAAAAACGCACAATAACTCCGATATGACTATCGATGAGATGTGCGCGTTCGCTTACAAAGCAACAAGAGATATGGTTTATGGTATTCTTGCAGACGAGCATCTGGAAGTCTATGATGCAGAAGAAGTTGCAATTATGGGTGAAGCTGTACGCACTATTCCTAAATACGAAGAGATTTGCTTAAATGTTTATCCTGAATACGACTACGAATCTGTCAAAGATTATGTATCTGCATCTCTGGAATGGGGATTCAGTATGATGAGTCCAGAAGCAATGAACAGAATTTTGGATAATTATGATAGATACACAACGATACCTATTGCGAGTAGATTAGCTTTATGTTCATGATGCACATCTTAACTTGTTTTGATGTCATTGCTTAACAATAAGCATTCATGCAGGATGTTATTCGCTTTACGCATTACTTCAACAGTATTGCTAAATTCGAGAATACCAATAATATTAGAGCAAATTTCATTGATTTGAGAGATATTATATCCTGATTCTCGCATAGCTACAGATACAGTTCCGATGAATATTTCTTTGCTTGTAAGCTTGATTCCTGATCTATTCATATTTACACCTCCTTTGGTAATATCAATTATTTACAACAATGATTGCTTTTATACTAATCCTAGTAATATTTTTTTAATTAATTTTAAAAGCAACACGAATAGCCAGAAATCCGTCGATTTCCAGCCAATTATCGGCTCCCCATGGGATGAAACCAGAGCAAATAACGAGGGTATACACCTCTGTTCGTGGCATTATGTATGAGCCTGTCGCGCAACAGCTAATGCTATTATCTAGTATATCCAACAGAAATTGATAGTATACATTCGGTAATAGATTGCTCTGGAAGGACGTTTGGATAGCTTTATCGGAGATGATGTGGTTTTGCTACACGATAAGCGATGCTGGATCGTAATATTATCGCCAGAGAGACTAGGAATACCCTGTGAGCCGTTAGGGAGTTATATCGTATATTTGTGCTAGATTTACGAGAGAGCCTTATCGTGGCTACGAGAGCGTCCGTGGGTCGTAAATTGAAGTCGGAAGTGTGGGTGGGTGTGTACACTCATTGTGAAATGGAAATGATTTGCTTTCATCTGTAAACCATCCCCCGCCCTTCTGTCTATCCTTTTCACATATTTTTAGTTATGGGGAAACGGACGGTAAAAAGTTATCAAGAAGAAAATTATTTGAATCGAAAAAAGTATTTTTGCCGTGTTCTAAAATGTTTCCTTATTGCAACTTAGTTACCCTGTTTCAAAATAATTATTATCTATTTTAATATTTCTATCGCAAAATTCTTTTTCCTTCCTATCAAATAGTTTCCCAGATGCAAAACTATTTGGATGAAGAAAAACTTTTTCGACTCGTATTATAATTAGTGTAGGCGTGAGGCTTGCTTACTACTTCCCATCAAAAACCAAACCACGACACCACCAAAAACCCACCAACAACCAACGCAACGCGCTACCAGACGCAACAAAACGCCCTTTTCAGCGTGTTTTCCTTGTGTAAGTCCTATTGTCCACCTATTGCCCAAAAACGCCTTACAATCAAAATTCAAAAAAACAAAATTATTTTGCAAAAAGCGTGTTATTTTCTAAAATAATGCTGTACTTTCTTAGGCATGTATGGTATATTTAATACATCGGAAGGGAACACAAAATACTAACCACTGAATGGGAGGAACTACCAATGTCACTACAACAACAATTTGAAATGATCTACGCGCAACGCAAGCAAGCAGAAAAGGCGAACAACAAAAAACGCATCATCATGCACAACGTTATCCTTGACAAAGGAGAAAAGTCCAAGCTTTACAATAAGAATGTTTATGTAATGTAATCAACGTGTGGGATTCTCTAGTCCACTTTTGTACAATCGTAACGAACACGAACGGAACGAAACAAACGCATTTGAGGGAATGCGAAAAACCAAACGGAAAAGGAGAAATAATATCATGAATAAATTCAAATTGGCTCACGCTATCGCAAAAGTTTTGAAGGGCGACTATTCCGCACGTATGGCATACGCTTGGCAGATTATTAAGGCAGACCGCTTGCATGAAGTATCAGAACTGCTCGACGTTGAAACGCTCACGCCTAAAATGTATGTATCTGAATACCCATACGCGACAGCTAAAAAAGCTGACCAGATGCCTAAGAAAGTACGTATAAAATCAAAAACACAAAAAATCTAAGAAGGTTCAACCAATCGAAGAACCAGCGCAAAAAATCGTACATACCGCAATTCCTGAAAACCTTGCAACAGTGTTCACCGCTCAACAGTGCGCGGCAATCGATGAAATTATCACGAACTATGTATATGGCAAGATGGACAAGAGAACAGGCAAACGTAACAATGGCGCGAATGAGCTAGAAGGGGAACACATGGACATGGCGCGTTTCCGCTATAATGACGGAATCGAAGCACTCAAAAATATCAAGGGTGCAACGTTCCCAATGTCCTACACAAACGCAAAAGGCGACGAAGTGGAGTATGATTATACGCCTTTCATGCAACTGCAAACAGCAATGGTTACTTACTTCCTACGCGACTATGTAAAAATGACTGTAAAGCGTTTCTTAGATATGGGCTTGAATTTCAAGCAATTAGAACAAGTACAAGCAATGGCAAGCATTGAAGCGAAACAAAGCTATATGATGGCTTCAAGCAATCGCGGGAATATTGTAGCGTTTGACATTGACGACATCATGGACGAATTTGTATTCGATTCTATGCGCCTAACTTTTAGCGAAACAATGTTCGATAGTGCAGATGATGCGGTTAAAGTATGTTTTATGAGACTTAAAAACGTTATGAGAGTTCAACTTCGTAAACTCCGCAATCAAACACTAGTTGTCACAGAGCAACAAATGTATGTGCAGGAGGAAGGAGTTTCACGCTCTACAGAAGAAGAAGCGTTACAAATGGCTAAGGAAATGGGAATTTTCAGTGATGCAGAAATGGAAATTATTCGCCTACGCCTTGAAGGGTTCAAAAAGGTTGAAATTGATAAGCAAGTGGGCAAACGTACTGACCGCGATTTCAAGCGCATCGAAAAAGCATACAACGCCGCTGTATAAGCGGATTAAATAGAGGAGGGCGCAAAAAGCGTCCTTCCTCAGAAATAAAAATTTCCTAGTGTGTGGTTCTCATAGACTTTTATACTAATACATATGAAGGAGGGAAAAGGCATGAAACAAAAATTATTCGCATATATCGCGCAATTTTTCAAACACCAGCATACAGCACCAGAACGCCGCGAATATACGCCACAAGAACTATATGAAATGGACTTACTGGATTCAGCGGAAGGAATAGCATAGGAAACGCAAAAAATAAACCATTATCGGAGGGCTAAAACATGAAAAAACTTATTACATCCATCATTATTGCAATCATCTTTTTCGTAGGGGCAGGGGTGACGAACGCGAATGCAACCGATTTAAACACTTGTGAAATACAACTTCAAAAGCCTATTCATCATGCCGAAATTGTTATGACTACTGAAAAAGTAAAGAGCGTTTTCTATGAAAAAGGTTGGTACTACTTGGAGACATACGCTGATGACGAAGGCGGTACATGGGTTTTAGAAATTGGGAAAGAACCAAAAAGCGCGGCAAAACTAGACAAGCTGAAAAAGCAATATACAGGAAAGCTTGTAGATGTTCAATATACAGGTGATTATGAATATCTAGGATGGAACATCCACAAATGAGAGAGGGGCGAAAGCCCTTCTTTTTGTTTGGCTTGAAAACGTCATGCAAAAATATTTTTATTTTGCGTGTGGTTTTTGTCTCAAACTGTACAAATACATATGAGGGACAAATCATATAGAAAAGGTGAAAACGATGGAGTTATTTTTTAGATGTTCATGCGGTAAATTCGAACAAGCAACGAACGCGAATTATGCAAGTACAGAAGACGCGAACAAGGAAGAAAATCCTTTATGTTGGGATTGTTTCGATGGGAGACAAGACGCGAAAGCATTCCATGAAAGCGGTGGAATTTTCCGCAACTTTGAAGACTGGATGGAGGACAAAGGCGCGACAATTATAGATGATAGTCATTATATCATACGCGAATATTAATTTTTTCAGTGCGTGGGATTCCGAAAAACTTTTGTACAAATATAATCGAGAGACAATATAAACGGAAAAGGATGATAAACATGAAAACAGTTCAAACATTGGTAAACGTAAAGAAAGACACTAAGGCAGGCAATCATAGAGTTTCCATTTCACAAGGGAAAAGAGATTTTTATTACTATGCTACTGCAATTTGCAAGGTTGACGACACAAAAGGAACTTTTGTGATTGATTCAAGTTATGGCACACAGTCCACAACTCGTGCATGTAACGCATACCGCAAACATTTTGTAGGGATTGGATACCGCGAAGCAAATTAATTTCATATAGGCGTGTGGTTTCGCCATGCGCCTGTACAATTATATATGAGGGACAAAAACAAACGGAAAAGGATGATTAGACATGGACAAAAAGACATTGATTGAGAAGTACAACAAAGGTGAAATTAAGCCTATCGGGGTTACACATATCACGAACACAAGCGGTGTGGCAGTGTGTCATGTTGAACATGGTATCAATGATAAGGTTTTCGGATACATTACGATGGGCGAAACTAAACAATTCTTTTTCGTCACACTTAAATATTTGACTGAAAAAATTGTTTTCCAAGTTGGGAAAATGCGCTTTGACATAGGCGAATTTATGCGCGTTTAGCTCCATAGGCGCGGTGTGAAGTGGGTGGGCGAATGCCTACCCACTTTTTAATTTCAAGCGTGAAAACATCCATCGAAATATTTTTGTTTCGGTGTGGGTTTTTGTTTTTGAATTGTACAAATAAATATGAGGTGATAATCATGCGAAACTTTAAACATAAAGTTGACGTTTACTTTGACTTAGATGGAAATATTGAAGGTCAATTCTTATATTATGGCGCAATTGGAACTATGGCGTTTTCGATGATTGTTGGAACGATTGGAGGGATTTTTTCATGAGCAACAAAGGGATTACAAATGTAGGCAATGGATGGAAATGCACTTGTGGTATCCATAGAAACGCGTCAACGGAAGTTTGGCGCGATTGCGTATGTCGAATTGAACATACAAAAGAACAAGTCGAAGCGTCGAATATTCTATATTGGAGAAAGTTTTGGAATATCGTGTGATTCTATAAAAGTTCTGTACAAATACATATGAGGGGAAAACGAAAGGGGAAATTAAAATGGCAAAAATTTTAATCTTTGAAGGTGCAGGATGGGATGTTGCAGAACATAATGGCGTTGGGAATTGCCGAATCCGCACACGAATCAAAAATATAGATGGAGTTTCCATCTATCTGGAAATGAGCGGCACAAAGAAAAGAAATCGAAGTATTCCAAGTTCTTCGTTTTCAATGCTTACGTTAACCATTGTCATGAAGAAGGCAAGGACAACGAAAGTGAGTTCCGCAGATTCCAATATGGAAGTTATGGCAGTTTCGAATACACGCAAGAAGCTATTTTGAAATTTGTAAACGAAAATCTTAATTGTGACTTCGAAGTCATGAAAGTTGTCAACGATGGTTCAATTCGTGTTCATAGTACAAAGGAAAATTTGTGTTAGTTGTGTGATTCGATTCAATTTTTGTACAAATAACATTGAAAGGCGGTGAAAGGATGGTTGAGATTTTCGGGTTTACATAGCGACTCACATTGAGGATCACAAGGCTCTCGCAGGTGCGAACCTAGAAAGGGGAATGCGATATGTGCTAATTAACCTAGAGACGAAAGGGACAAGAACGATATTAAGGAGGGATGATATATATGATTGTCGAATAGAAATACATCACAAGACTACCAGCACAACGCGCGGTGTTGGTAGTCTCTTTTTACTAAGCACGAAAAAGGCATACAAAGAAATTTGTATATCTTTTTGGCGTTTAGTGTGGGATTTACTAACGCTTTTGTACAATACATAGTGTGAGGGACACACGAAAAGGAGAAGATAAACATGCAAAAAGAATTAACATTCACAAAACATACTCGTAAGGAAGCAGAAGCCAAAGGGCTTCCAGTATTCAATGGATGCAATCATTATGAAATTGATATGTCACATTTGAGAGGGCGTCATGAAGATGGGCATGAGGATTGGATGAATACAATTGTCGTGAAGCTTCCATTCGGAAATGCACTGACACTTTGCGTAATGCAAACAGGCGGTAATGAGGTATGTATAGATAGTGCATTCCATGGCGATAACCTCGATGAACATAGAGTATATGCAATGGGTGGCGGTCAAGAAAAAGATACAAATGTATACAACAAAAACATTTATGCGCTGATTGCAAAGGCGAAAGAAATTAAATAATAAATTTTTCGGGAGTGTGGGAAACCACACTCCTTTTGTACAACTACTATTGAGGGACAAAACAAGAAAGGGAATGGTGAATATGGGACGCGGTAATGCATGTGTTCATGGTGAATATGAGGGGCTTTACTATGTAGATTGGGACAACTTCCAATCCACATTTGAAGACGAAGAAGGGGAATATGTTGATTATGAACTTCAATACGAAGAGTGGAGAACTTCGCTAAAAACATTCGTCAGAGACTTCACACAGAAATATAAAAGCTTTTCCGAATGTGACGAATGGGTGAGCAATGGAGAAAGAGCAGTTATGGAAAGCACACTTTTCTATATTGTTGTCGAAGATAATGAATGGAGCATGGCTATAAAACTGATTCAAAAGGAACAGGATTATTATAGCAGGGGTAACTTTAAAAATCTTCAAAAAGGTTTATATAAAAAATACCTTGAAGGCATGAAGAAATGCCTGTTTAATCAGTTCGACGAGTTAGGAATATATGGCGGCGCATGGACAAGTGGCAGAATCCAAAAGAATCAAGCGGCATAATTTTTCTTGGGGCGTGTGGAAGCACGCCCCTTTTGTACAACTATTATCGACAAACAAATTAAAACCGACAAGGGGATATGACAAATGAACACAACTAAGACAAATAACGCAGGTAAAACTTTTGAAGAGATTTTGAATGGACTTCTTGGCGACATGGAAAAGAAATTCGCAATGGCGATGGCGATAGAGCAAGCAAAAGAAAAGATGAACGAAGAACTTCAACAAATGGGCGATATGGTCATGGGTTCTATAGAAGTGGAAGAATGCCCATGCGAACGCAATTGCGGAGCAGTCAAAGTATCGGCAGAATTTACAGCTATGACATTTACGCAAAAAGGAATTGAAGTAAAGGAAGGCAAGATTGAAAACATTCTGTCATTCAACGAATAGTACACAAGTCTAGCCAACTACGGTTGGCTAGTGAATCGAACGCATAAGTGGTTCCCTCAAACCTTTTCCTACCTTGTGCGCTCGATTCACTACACATGGCTCTGAAAATTAATGCTTGATAAGGTTGTCCCTCAAAACCTTTTCCTCCTTATTGAGCATTAATTTTTGAAGCTGTGGGATTTCGCTTCATATTTGTACAACTATTATCAGGAGGGATTAACATATGAATTATCTTAATATTCATGCAGTATCAGAAACCTACGAGCTGGTTGTTGATGCAATCGAAAGCGCGAAGATCGAAGACGCTGAACAAATTGAATGGCAAGACGCTTATGTCATGCTTCATGATTCGATGCACGACAAAATGATTAGCGCATACCATTATGGTGAGCCAGCATACACGAAAGACTTGTTCCTGATATTCGGTGAAATGCTTTCGATAATGCACGATGGGAAGGCGCGAGAAGTCGAATACAATTCGATTATCAATTCCGTCAAAGAGCGTATTAAATTTCTTAATGGCGGCGAAATAATGGTATGGGTTAATGTTTACACAATTACACGCGAATATGGCGGTGCAGAAGAAGGCGGTTGGTATTATGATTGGAGAAAGTTATCAGACTCACAGCTTTGTAAATATGAAGATGCTGAAAATATTGAAGCATCTATGCGTGAAAAGTACGGAGAAGGCGAAGGAAACATTTCAAGCGTCCTTGGTGGTTACGAGATTGATATATGTATCGAAGGTAGTCGCGGCGCGTCACGCTCGACATGCAGACCGCACTATGAATAATTTTTACGATGTGTGTGATTTTGTGATAAATTTGTACAATTAATATCGACAAACAAATTTGGAGGATGATTGAACATGAAACAAACAATCGTAGGGAAATTGGAAAATATCAAATCAAAAATCGATAACGAACTGATTAAGTGTGTCATTGAGGATGCACTTGAAAATAACGAAGACGCGCAATTATGGCTTGAAGATGTTCGTCAATATGGATGCCAAAGTGGTTCGGTGTCTGGTCTGATTTATCATGATGATACAAAAAAGTTTTTCAAGGAATACGCCGTTGAAATTGGCGAAGCATTCTTTGAATATAAAGAAGAGTTTGGTGGCTGTCCACCAATTAACGACAATATTAATTCGTTCGATTGGTTCGCTTGGTTCGGCTATGAGTGGGCAGTTTGCAAGGTGCTGGACAAGTTGGAAAACTACGAAGAATAGGCATATATTTACACCAAAAGCCCATGACTATGATATAATGGTTGTGGGCTTTTGTATGAAATTAATCCATAAAATTGTTGTGAATTAATTTGATGCAAGTGTGTGAAAACATGATTGTTTTGTACAAATATAGATGATATAGATGAGGTGATAGATTGGCGAAGCAAATAGATAGAGAAATTAAAATCACGATTTCTGAACGCGAAACTTATTCTTATGAAACAAAAGAAGAAGCTAGTCAACATGATATATTTATGATAGCGGCTGGATGGTTAAGAATAGATCAATACGAATATGAAGGGACTTTTTATCAAATATTCACGAAAGGAATTGAATATGACCGCGATAAAAACAAAACCGAAAGTCGTTTCCTATAAAGGTTTCAAAATTAAAGAGGTTGGCGATGAGTTCCATGTCTTCACGAAAGACGAATGGGCTATGCCAGCGGCGGTTCGTGTCGTCGAATGGGAAGCTGGAACCATGCAGGAAGCGAAAGACTTTATAGACTCATATTAGGGAGTGAAATAATGACAATCAATGAAAGAGCTATACAACACCTGAAAGAACTTGATGCTTTCAGTGTTCCAAACCCTATTGTCGCAAAGGCGTGCAAATGTCACGAACATTATGATTGTTGCGATTGTGGCGGAAATGAATGTGGATGCTCATATTGTTTTTCTTGTAACGCTTGTGAAGAATGTTTGAGTGAATAAAACCTTGATACAAGCGTGTGTTTTTACCTTGTATCTGTATAACTATATTGTGAATAGAAGTTTACTTTTATTGACTTGCATAAGAAGGTGATGACTTGTCAAAAGAAGATGACCTGTACAAACAGGCAATGAAGCGAATTGCTGAACTTGTGGATGAAGTTTTGCAGACTTGCGATGATGTTGCAGATGAAAACCATTACGAAAGGGAATGGGTGTTGGAGCAATTTAGAAGTCAGTTCAACAAATCAAAGCGAAATCGGACTCAATAAAACCTTGAATTTATGGAGGTAAAGTTAATGATTAAAGTAGTTTCAATAATTGAAAGTGTTATAAGTGGGTACGATGCTTATGTAGAAACAAAAGAAGGGAAACGCTATTATATTAATTGGGCAACAAAACCTACCGAAGATGAAGTAATAAGAGCATGGAAAGAAGATAAAAGATGGTTTACGCATATCAATTAATATTGATGAAAATCAATTATTACGGGCTACAGAGATACAGCCCTCCTTTTAAATTGGATAGGAGAGATTAAAATGAATTTATACTACGTTACCTATGAAACCTCAGACGACAGTAGCGGCTACCTACAAGAGTTTGTTGTTGCAAGTAGTGAATCAGGAGCCGAGGATGCAATTATCAATAAGTTTCGTGGAAGTGGATTGAGCAAAAACGATATAGTTGCAACATTGGTTGAGGTTGATGGATACACTATTTGTGTAATGCCTAAATAAAACTGGATTCAGTTGTGTGTTTTTAACTTACATCTGTACAACTATAGATGTAAGCAATAAAACATATAAATGAAAGTTGGTGCAGTAATGAAAACTAATAATGATAAAGTTATTGAAACATTTATTAACGGTATGACTGGATTTTATTCTAACAGAATAAAAATAGAAGATGCACCACATGCTACAAAATTAGTTTATAATATAGATGAAAAATATCCTTCTGGTTTTCGTGATATAGCAATCTATACAAAACATGACGGTATGGTACGGCTTACAGGACATCCACCATATCATCCAATACAACACAGATTATTGATGACGATTCGTAATGTTTCACCAGAAAAGCTTTACCCTGATCCTGATTATCTATTAGGGTTCAGCGGTTGTTGCAAACAAACAGGGAATATATATAAATTCGAGTGTCCTAAGTGCAGATATGATTTGGAATTGGCTATAGCACATGAAAAGGGAATCACTTGGGATAAGGCTATTAATTGCAATTTGTGTGATTCGTTATTGTTTGTTGAATCAGCTTCTGATGAAATCAATGTACATATTATCTGAATAAATTTTTACTCAATTGTGTGATTCACTCATACTTTTGTACAAATTAATGTGAATGGACAGGTTGGAATGAAACTTACTGGTGCTGAAAGAAATGCTTTAAAGTTGGATTTTGGTTTTCCCTTGCGAGTGAAAGGCGAGAATATAGAAGTGAAAAAGTGCGAGTCTTGGACTGTGATCTATACAGTTGAAGAAGGAAAGAAGATTGCCCAAACAATAATATCAAACAATAAAACGTACAAGGCTGGAACAAAGAGAGGTGAAGGCATAGCTTTTGAACGCCTTGACAATAAGGAAATACAAGAACAAAAGGAAGAGTTAGGTTCTATTATCAAATCGAGAATAGATGAAATAGGATCTAGTCTTAGAAAGCTTGAAAGCTCAACGAATGTTCATAGCCCACAAATTCATGGTATAACTAGCGGCAATAAGAATTATACCATAGAAAATTTTTTAAGAGTGCTGAATGCTCTTGATTTGGAGATTACAATTTCACAAAAACAGAAAAATAAGGAGGACATCATGAAAGTCTGGACAGTTAAATTTAAAAGCTTTAACAGGGAAGATTATTGCGAAACTGTATCGGGACGCAATGAAGAAGAAGCAAGAAAGAATGCCCTGAAAGCCGTTGTTCGCCATGATGATCGTGATAAAATTTATTGGATTAAAGAAGATATTTCTGCAAATAAAAATTCAATCTAGCGTGTGACTCCATCTCACTTTTGTACAATAATTAGTGAGATGGTACTACATATAGTGACTCAAATGATAAAATATATGTTTGAGATACTATATGTAGTATACTTCGTTAAATAAAATGTGAGTTCAATTTAGAATTTAGGAAGTGTATGGGATGGAAATAGGGTATATGGACTTGATCGAATTAAAAGAGTCTTGTAATAATACTGATCGCGATATTATCAGTGCAAATATAAGGCGTATCGTAAAGTCTAAAAGGATAAAGTATTCTGAAATTGCCGAAGCGCTAAGCGTCAACATTCAAACTGTTTATTCTTATACAAAAAAAGTGGATACACAGTAAAGCCAGAACCATTTACATTACTGCTACTGTCAACATATTTACATGTCGACGTAGCAGAATTTTTTTATAATGTGTGATTTCGGATTACTTCTGTACAAATAATACTGACGACAACAAGGAGAAGATGAAAATGACAAAAGATAATCTTGGGAACCGCATGAAGGGATACGAGGATGTATCTCGATATTACCTAATGAAAAGAATGCCTATAATCCTACGAATTGATGGCAAAGCATTTCATAGCTATACAAAAGGATTAGAAAAACCATTTAGTTCTTTCCTGGCTAATTGCTTTTGGGAAACTTCGAAGTATGTTGCTAAAGAAATGATGGGTGTGAAAGTAGCATATCACCAAAGCGATGAAGTTTCTTTCCTATTGACAAACTATCACAAATTGACAACCGAATCATGGTTCGACAACAATCTACAAAAGATGGTTTCTGTTGCGGCTTCATTGTTCACATACAAATTCAACGAACTGACTCGCGGCATTATCGACAAGCCAGCACTATTCGACTGTCGAGCGTTTGTCCTACCTAAAGAAGAAGTAAACAACTATTTCATTTGGCGACAACAAGATGCAAGCAAGAACAGTATTTCGATGGTTGCACAAGCGAACTTCTCACACAAGTCGCTTCAAGGGTTGAATGGAAGTCAATTGCAGGAAAAGTTGTTCAGCGAAAAAGGAATCAACTGGAACGATCTTGAAACGTGGCAGAAACGCGGTGTATGTATTACAAAAATTCAGTACAACAAAGAGACTGAACAAGGAATTGCACAGCGTACCAAGTGGGATGTTGACATGGAAATCCCTGTGTTTACACAGGATAGAAATTATATTGAAAAGTTTTTATAAAAGCGTGAGGATTTTCGCCACTCTTGTACAATTATATATATGAGAGGAGGTGAAACACTTGGACGAAAGAGTTATCTTCCAAATGATTGCCCAGATGTTGGATGCGAATAAAGATGAGTTTACTTATCACGCAATCAAGCGAATGAGAGAACGAAACATTGAAACATCTGATGTCTATGATATTCTCAGGAACCCTACAGAGGTAGATGACGAGCGAGAATCAGAAGACCAAATGTTCACAGGGAAATATAATTATAGAGTCAAGGGAAAATTTGAGTGGTCTGTTGTCATATCAATAGATTTTCCGAATAACATGTTCATCGTCACAGTAATTGATTAATGTTGATGATTGTTATATAATGGGTGAAAGGAGCGTGATGTCTCTTGGCTATTGCAAAATGTGTAATATGTGGGTGTGAAGATGTTAGAGAAGAAGTTTTGCACATACCACTAAAGGTCAAATCAACTCACATGAAAAGTGATACAGTACCAGTCAATGGATCGAAATGTATGCAATGTGGCGAGCAATACATCAATGGGAAGACATTGCAAAAAATCGAACAAATAGAGAAGTCTATCGAAGAGATGGAAAAATCATTTAATGAATTAGCTGTTGGAGCCTAGAAATAGGCTCCTTGCTTTATATTGAGGTGACTAATGAGTAGCGTGTGATTCTCTGGTGTTTCTGTACAACTATAAGTATAATAAGGAGGTTGTGACATGAAAGTAGTCGCAAAAATTAATGAAGAAAATATTATCAGTCTAAATATAGAACTTGAAGTTGGTACACTAAATCAATTAACATTCTTAGGGAACTATGAAAATGTTCGTAAAGCTTTGACTGAATCCGTTTTAAATCAAGCTAAAAATGGTGACAGACAAGGCGTTGAGGATACTCTCGAAGAGATGTACAAGCTTCGCTTTTGGGAAATTCTTGGCGTTGAGCAAGGAGCAATTGAAATTCGCGATGGTAAACTGTTCGGCTTGAATAAGAAGGTTGAACTAGATGATTCTTTGCAAGCGTTGGTTGATAGTACAAAGGTTTTTAAAGAATTAAATGAGTAATATGTTTTGAAAGCGTGTCGTCATCTATTGATGTTGACACAACTTGAATACATATTATTGGAGGTACGTTATGGGTAAATTACTATACTTGAACAAGCAAGATGAAGGAATTGCAAGATATATGGATTCTGGTATCGACGCTTCCAAGCTACAAAAAGGCGTCGATTTTCATATTGCATCAATATTTCTAGTAGATGATAATTTTGAAGCTCATTCGCTAGGTGAATATATCGGAAAAAGTAGTAATGAATTGTTTCAAGGAGTCGAAAGCGGATATATTCAAGTTGCAAAAAAAATAGTTAGTGGTGTTACAGGGTTAATGGAAACACCATATAACAAAGGCGTTCCGTTTTATCGCGTAAAAGGTAATATTGACATCGACTTAGCGACTGATGTCGGATTGGGTGTTGTTCGATATCAAGGTGAATATTATCTGTATTCTCCAACTAGCGATGATGATCAGATGGATGCAATTATGGAAATGATTATGCTAAAAGTATATTTCCAGCTTATGAATCCAAATGAAGTTGACCAGAAGCTTGCGGCATC
Source organism: Paenibacillus alvei DSM 29 (assembly GCF_000293805.1). GTDB lineage: Bacteria > Bacillota > Bacilli > Paenibacillales > Paenibacillaceae > Paenibacillus_B > Paenibacillus_B alvei. The sequence goes on from NZ_AMBZ01000022.1 coordinate 119,528, forward strand.
ATTCTCCAAGTTTCATAAAATGATATTAGTGAACATGACATCGAACGCACAGAAACATATCAACCGCTTAAAAGAAATTTTTGCTGGTGTGTGATTCATACACACTCCTGTACAATTATTTATGGGAGGTGTAAATGTTGAGCGACGAAGAAGGATATGTTCGAGAGGAATGGGTATACGCTGGAATGCACGTTGGCAGTAAAGGTAAGAAGTCTTACGGTTGGGTGAATGTAAACGATCTGGAAGAAATCCACTGGTTCGACAAAAATCTCGTAACATCATCTGTAGGGAATATGTACTATGTGTATGTGAAGCATAAAGGTGAGGGTGCGCTTTCCGTAAGGACTAGTGGCGTAAATATGCCTGCATGGTTCGGAAGACTCGACAACAAGGAGAAGGTTAGAGAGTGGGCTATTCGAGACGAAGCCGCAAGACAGCAAGCGGCAACGAAGTCCATGAACACGAAGGCAAACAAAGAAGCACCACTCGATGAAGAATTTGAAAAGATACATAGAATGTCGGCAAGACTAAACACAACTGAAAAGCTTGCATTGATTGCTAAGTTATCTGAAATTATTTTAAGGGCGTGAGTTGGTATGATTATCGGCACAACGAAAAATGTTTTGGAGGAAGGAACTGATAGAGTTCTTCTAACAAAGGGTAGAGGTTATGGTGTAAAGAAGGATGGAGATACAATCACAATAGTTCATAATGATATTGGTGAGCCTATGGTCGTTTCGACAAATGGCGTTAGCAAAGAGTTTCGTGAAAAATTTGTAGTATATGAAGGGTGAGCGTGGGGTTCTCTCACGCTCTTGTACAATTATATATGAGGTGACGGTGATGAACTACAACAAAATAAACAAGATTATGCTTTCTAATGACGATGCAGTGAAGATTGTCGAATGGGATAGAGATAATCACAAACGGTTCTCTTCTATTGAATTTCCCCTGTCAGAAGGGGTATTGCTGGTGTCTGGATATGTTGAAATGTTCAATATGAATCTTACGACAGGTGTGTACTTCAAGATTGAATCTGATGGGGTTTCTTTTTCCATTCTTGATTGGGAGTCTAGGAAACAGCTTGCATCATATAAGATGGACGTGAGCATGGCTGAAACAGGGAAATTTTCTAACGTTGTTGTATATCAACAAGGAGTGACAGAGGAAATGTTGGAGAAGGATTTTTAAAAACCAAGCACACTTGGTTATGTCAACATTCCAGTACATGAACCATCATAAGCATGTAGTTGAATCAAAGACAGTGAGAACGTCTACGACTAAGAAAGCCAAGCATAAAAGCGGTGGCAAGAATCGAGTCGTTAAACTATCGAGTGTGGAGTACAGATTTAATTTTGCCAAAGAAAATACTGGCGAAAAAAGAGGATATGAAAGGAAAACAGAATCTTGGCATCAGAAAGGATTCTGGCGCTTTTATAAAAAGAGTGGCAAGTCTGTATGGATTGCTGAACAAATTAAGGGTAGCGGTAAGAATATTGAACCTAAGACATATAAGATGTAGTTTCATCCCGAAGAACTTGTGCTACAATTAAGTATATGAACAGATATTCATATCTTCAATTGGGTTCAAGTTCTTTTTAATATGCATGGGAATTATAAAATGATTTGTACAACTATAAATGAGAACATATTCGAGAGGGGCAGATAATATGGCAGGACAATTGGAAAGAGTAATGTGGGGATTTGATCACTATATCAATGACAAGGCTCTTAAAGAGCAGTTTCAAGAGTTATATGCGAAGGTTGTAGAAGAGAACAAGAATAATGTAATCGCCTTCATTCCTGTTGGTCAAGTTGATTGTGATAAGCTTGATATCAGCAACTATAATTGGATTGAGGATTACGAAATTAACTCTGGTACTCGTAAATATGAAGATGACGAGTTTGATACGGAAGTTGAATATATTGCTCATATTAAAACAAAAGCTGATGAGAAGTTCGGAAAATATGAAATCAAAGAACAGCCAAATGATGATGAAGAAGATGACCATAGCACGATTCACGCAATTTATGATGACGAAGGCGAAGAGGTTGATTGGGAATACCTTGAAGGCGAAGCAAAGGAAACGATTGAACGATTGAAGCAAGATTGGATTGAGGAGCAGCCTGAATTTGAAGACCTTGAAATGGAATACCATGAAATTTACTGGAACACTGTATGGCGGTTTAACAATCACTTAGATAGAGAAGTCGCTAACAAGATTGGTCTTGGTCATCTTGCAATGAATGAATCTGGCGATGAATACTTGTTCCTTTTAGGTTGTGGTATGGACTTGACTCCAAAGATTGTCGCATATCAAGCATTGACGCATGGCTATATCGATGAGTCATATTTGCGATACTTCCAAAGCGATATAAGCTATACTAAACATGTTATGGGTCAAAGTGTTTGGAATGAAGTGATTGAAAAGCTTGATATTAAGAGATTTTTTGAAGAAGAAGGGTCTGGTGTGTGATATGACACATCAGATTTTTCTTTTGAAAATAACTAAAAGTTTCTTTAAACAATGTATACAGGGCAATTTTCTGTGCTATAATGTTTGTAGTAATTGCAAGGGGGTTGTAGCTTGCAAAAAGTATTAGAACGTATAGAGAACTTCTTAAATAGAATATGCGATACCCATCATAAGATATTAGGGTATCCGCTAAATAAGAATGTTTTTGTTGCATATGTTTGGCTCTTTATGATCGGAATATTTGTCGCATTAATTACTGGTGGAAAGTAGAAACCTAAGAAAGTTTTAGAAGATCGTGTGAATTTGCAGATAAGCTGTACAACTATAGACGAAATCGTAAATCGAAGGGAGAAAATAAATCATGGCTACCCAAAAAACAACTGGTATTCGGAAACCACAAGTTGCTGGAAAGACAAAAGCGAAAGCGAAAGAGAAAGAGAAAGATGGTGCAGTTGCAGTACAAGATCCACAACAAGTTATTGTTCAAGGTGAAGGCGAAAATGAAAATCCTGTAGAAGCTGGAACTAACAACGAACAGCTTGTCGAAGATAACGTTAATGTTGAAAATCAAGAGCCGCAAAATCCTTCTGACAGTGACGAAAACAAAGGTGAAACAGATAGAAAAGATGCTGGTTCTGAAATTTCTGACGAAGAATGGGACAAAGGAAAGCGCGATGGTTTCATAGAAGAAAACGAAGATGAAAATGAAGGTGTACAGCTTAAATTAAAAGATGATGGTGATATTGCAGAGGAAGAAAAGAAGGAAGGCTCTAATCCAATGTTGAAAGATATAGAGAAGAAAGAAGAAATTGTTCCTTTCTCTCGCAAGACTAAGCTTGAATATTCTTCAAGCAATGTAAGCATCAAGTCGCTATTCAAGGAGTGGAAGAAAGACCAGTTAATCAAAGCTAATCGCGAGCAAGAAGTTGAGCAAGCGATAAAAGATGGGAAACCTATTCCTGAGTGGGAAGACGAAACAACACTTCGCTTCGACCTTGCTATTCAGCGTAACGAAGCTTGGTCTGACTACCAGAAAAGCGACCTAATTCATACCATTCTATATGGGTACTATGTGTTCCCTGTGTTAGTACAAGATTCGAACGATGGCAAGAAGTGGTTCCTAGATGGTAAACAGCGTATCACAACGTTGATGACTTATATTAATGGAGAATGGGCTTTGAGCAAGAAGACAAAGACAGTCTATGGACATAAGATCGCTACAATGAAGTTTAAAGACTTGACTGAGGAAATGCAGGATGAGATTTTGGATAGAACGATAACTTTGGTTCGCATGAAGAACATGACAGAACCAGAGCGCGATGAAATGTTCGTTAAGCAAAATTCGGGTTCGCCACTCACTCGGATCGAACTTACTCGCGCCATGCATAGCGAACTTATTTCGTCTATCAACCAATTGTCTAAGATTCCATTCTTCAAGGATGATGTTGAGTTGTCGAAGAAAGCGCGTGATCGCTTTGTAGACCAAGAAATTATTCTGCAAATTGCGATGTTGTTCGAAGAAGGAAAAGAAAAGATCAAAGGTTTTGGTGCAGGACATATTCAAGAGTATGTACTTCGCTTAAAAGAAGCTGAGAAGACAATCTCAGATGAATTAATGCAACGTTTTGAAGATGATGCAACATATCTCACGCTTGCATTTGAGGAATATGAGATGGATGACATCAAAAAGGCATTGAAGAAGATTCATGTTCCAATAATCTTCTATGTAGCTGAGACTGCTATAAAAGAGAATCTTCAACCTAAACTTTTCGGTGACTTCATTCGTAGTTTCTTGATTTCCAATTACAGCGTGGAAAGCAAGTATGGTAAGTCGTGTCAATCTGGTTCTTCCAAGAAAGAAAATGTTTTGACGCGTCTTGATGAAATGTCTGCATCACTAGAATCCTTCTTGAAGATGGTTAAAGAAGCCGCGACTATGGAAGAAGGGGTAAAAGCTTTCGATAAACATCTTGCAGATATTAATGGAATTGAACGACAAATGGATACTGATGATATTGAGTAAATAGTATTAAAATCACATAAATATAAAACAAAAGGCAAATAAAAGCGCATAAGTACTCATAACATCTTAGATTTTTTTTGGGTATTGAGGGAAATGGTCTCAATACCCTTTGCCTTTTATACATACATAGATTATAATAGTCTCATACTCGGAACAGTAAATTGTTGAGCAGGAGATGCCAAAAAGAAAAGGCAAAGGTAAATGCCAAAAAAACTAGGGAGTGTAATCTGTCATGATGTTCAACACATACAATATGAAAATAAAAGCTCTATATCTTGAAAAGTTTGAAAATCAAGATACAAAGGATGTTTATGCTAGATTGTTTAGAAAGTCCTTTGAAACAGAAGAAAGTATGCAAAAAGATATTTACGATTTCAACGATGAGGAGTTTGAGAATTTCTTTGTAAATACACTGAAACCACGCACTAAAGAAAGTGCGCGTACATATTGTAACGTTCTAGCGGCATATGTACAGTGGGCAATAGATAATAAGTACTCTCACCAGCTAATAAATCCTATAAAAAGAAGACAAGAGTACTTTTATGAATTTGTACAAAGTGCTACAAAGATGTATTTTTCTTTCGAAGAGAAAAAGGCGATTATAAGCACACTAATGAATAAACAAGATAGTTTTATAATTGAAGGTTTGTGGAATGGGATACAAGGTTCTAAGGTTTGTGAGTTAGTGAATTTAAGAATAGATGATATTGATGCAGTAAACAACGAAATTAAGCTACGTAACGACAAAGGTGAAATAACTAGAGTATTAAAAGTAGATAATGAAAGCAATGTAATAGAAATGGCAATACTAGCTAACAAGGAACGACAATATTATAAAATGAATGGAAGCGTGGATTACGCTCCAAATATTAAAGAATACATTGAACTGGGTTCTTCAAGATATGTACTAAAAAGTGCAAATATGAGCCGCAAAGTTAGCATGGACGGAGGTGAAAAAATAAGTCATTATACGGTTTATAACCGTTTAGAAATGGTAAGACAGTTAGAAGAAATGGAAGAATATACAGATGCATTAACGACCAAGTACATCGTGCGTAGTGGCATGATATATATGGCGTTGCGTTTATATGAGCGAGATGGAGAATTAGGTAGATCACAAATCGATGAGATTTGTGTAAAATTCAATATGAAGTATAAATGGTCATTGCGTGACTTCTTGAACTTAGACACACTTAACGAATTGTATCCGTCCGAAATGAAAAGAATACAAATACAGAAAATCGCAATGGATGAGTAATTTCCTCCATTGCGATTTTCTTAAATTTCAGGATAATCAACAACGTTAAACATGAATGAAATAATAAATACCATAATAATGACTAATAAAGTAATTACTAATATCACTGTTCGTGAATACCATTTGGCTCTGGTAAGGGAAAGCTTTGCCTTTTTTCGACTAGCTAAGTGTAGTGCATATATTAATTCGATTCTCTCTAAAAATGTTCTTGGATATTTGAAATCATATTGAACTATTCCTTTATATTCATTTTTCTGGAATACGAGACATTTGAGTTTATCAGAAAATATATAATTCCACTTTACAAGGTATGCTATTCGAAGTTGACCAAGAAAGTACCCTAAAAGGAGAGTGCAAACTATCATGAGAAAATCTTCTATTCTAACAGCGGCTTTAAAGCCCCATATGTTTGCAAGCATGTCAATGAATTTTTTTTCTACACTGAATATCTCCATTTTAACTTTATCCTTTCATTCAAGGTTGTTTCTTTTAAGAAAATCTGTATATACACTGTACACTTCTTCATATAGTTCTTCCCTCATTTTTTCGTCTTTAACCTTCTTGTACAATTCTCCAAGAAGTTCCTTGAAACCATCATGTTCATTGATGACATTTTTGACATTACTTTGTACCGAAGGGTGTATTTTGTCCAATGTCTTAAAGAGCAAATCTTCATCTAATTTCAGAATCTGAGCTAGTTTCAATATCACTTCATCTCTGGGCGACTTTTGACCACGCTCAACTAAGCTAATAAAATTAACAGACACGCCGCAAAATGACGATATAGACTTCAAAGTTAATTTCAATTCTTTGCGTCGTTTATTTATAAGTTCGCCAAAAATGATTCTGTTATCATTTTGCAACTGGACACCCCCTATGCAATATTGTGTCAAAATTGTAACAACTGAATACAACTGTCATTTATTAAGCTTTATTGCGAAAATAGATTTGACTGGAAGATTTTATGGATTGCACATTATTATATTAGGGGCTATGATGGTGTAGCATGTTAAACCTATGGTTTAATTTACCCGTTTCGTATTTTTTTATACGATGCATATTCCTTTGATATAGCGAAACAAGAAATTCGATAATCATAAAACGTGGTGACTGTCAACAAATTATCTTTTCCACTACGAACATTGATTATACCTCTGGTTTAAGATATAATCAACTTAGGCGGAAAAAAGCAAACAGATGTTCCTATTTATACGAACACCACGAAATTGGAGGATGAGTCAATGAGTAAAAGTATGAAAGAAGAATTATTGGAAATGGGTTTTAAAGGCGCACTATTACACAATTTACTTCAAGTCATTATTGATAATGATACGCTTCACACATTCTATAACTTCATCCTAGAGAGTGAAGGGGAGAAAATGACGAAGGTACTACTTGTACATAAATTTAATGAGTATATGCAAGACAAGAAATCATATGAGAATTGCGAAGAATTTGTTTCAGCGTTGCAAACTGCTGATACAGAAGAAGAAAAAGAAAAGGTTGTTGAAAAACTGTTTGCACAAAGCGCAAGTCAATCAATGCTGAAAAAAGTAGTCAGTGTTTTAGAAGTTAGCTCTACCGAAGATGTTTTGAAAATGTATCAACTGATTGTGAAATGGCGAAAGATGCACAATCCGAATGAGATTTTCACTCTGTTAGAATCATTGCCCATCTAGTGTGTGGGTAAATATGACTAAAAGGAGGGGTATGTGATGAGCATTGACAGCACATGATAATAGGTCGGAAGACAGTCCCGACTATTGTGTTTTACAGTTGCGAAAAAAAGTACTGAAAGGGGTTGACTATCGCCGTGAAATCACTTATACTAGTAAATGTCGAGAGGGAAGCCTTCCCATAGACGTTTTTTAAACAAGGGAGATGCCAAAGAAAGTACGGTACGTGATTGACAATGAGTAAGGATGGTGATATTATCAAATAGAACCATTTGTAAGATATACAACATGATTTGCAACATGAGTAGTGAGGGGCAATAAAAACGTAAAACCTGTGAAGAACAAGTTGTACCCCTCTGAACATGAGAACATGAAGCGAGAAGATCGCTTTATGTAATCACAATTCAGGGGAGATGTTTGAGAATGGGTAAAACAAACTTGGAGCAAACAAAAGGCAAAATCAAATTGGTAGGTCGTGTTAAGGGTATCAACAACGATAACTCCAAAAAAGAAGGTTTCACGAAGTCAGACAAGCAGTTCAAGTCACTTCAATTCTTCTTGGAGACATCGGCGGTAAACCAAGTTCGAGTAGAATTGTTCGGTATGGAACGCGATGAAGTAGTCGCTTATTCCAGCAAGGCGAAGCAATCGAAGAAAGTTCCTTGGAAAAACCGTAAGAATGACTTAGGTGATTACAAGGTCTTGGGAACTGGATGCTACCTTGAAGTTGACCCATCCGATTCTAGCAAGAAATTGCGTCAAGTTTTGCCCGAATTTGATGCAGTAGATTACATCAAAGCCAATCTGAAAGATGGCGACATCGTTCGAGTGAATGGCGAAATCGACTTCCAAGAGTACGAAAACAAGCAAGGCAAGAGAGTTTCTTCTAAGAAATTCATTATCAAGTCCATCACAAAGATTGATGGAGCGCTTGACTTTAACTCTCCTGAGTTCAAAGAAGAATCGAAATTCGAGCATGAAATCGTCGTTTCTGACGTAATGCTGGATGACGAGAGCAAGCGTCTCCACGTAAATGCAAAGGTAATTAAGTATGGCGGCGATATTGTAGATACATCATTTACTGTAGATACTGAAAAGTATCCAAAGCTTGCTGGCAATATGTCCAAGCGATTTGGTTTCGGTGACTTCATCAAAGTCTATGGACTCGTTATCAACTCCGTTGTTCTGAAAGAAGCAGAAGAAAGTCTCGAAGACGCTTCTCTATCTGACGATGACGATTGGGGCGGCGACGAAGAAATCCAAAAGGACTTTGAGAATAACTACATGAAAGACTACATTCAAGAACTGCAAATCATCTCTGTAGATTCCTCGACTTATGAGCCGAAGAAGTACAAAGAAGAAGACCTGATTAGCGAAGACGAAGATGCGTTCAATGGTGACGTAAAAGGCGACGCAACAGGTGGAGATGATTTCTCCGATGAAGACGAAGATGGAGATGGCTTGGATGATCTTCCTTTCGCGTAAACTTTAGTTGACACATAGTTAAAGTGCCAATGAAAGTACCGAGGGGGAAGAGTCGAAACCGAATAGTTCTTCCCCTTTGGTACTCAATACCAATACCAAAACCAAAGGGGTAATGTCTAAATGATTAATGTACTCAATATCCAACCTAACCAACCGAAAGCTTTGATTTACGAATATATCTTCCTTGTGTATGGAGTAGGTAAGGCTGGTAAGTCCAGTTTGTTCTACAAACTAGCACAAACTGATTACATCGGCGGTCTGGATAAAGCACTACTGATTGGCTTCGAGAAGGGTTTCAAAGCATTGCATGGTATTCATGCTGTTGCCATTCCTAACGAAGACCCAGACGATAAGCGTGATACTTGGGTTCAATTCCAAGACCTTGTATCACAGTTGGTAGAACATCGAAAAGTGGTATCATACCGAATGTTGGCGTTCGATACACTTGATTATATGTACAAGTACGCTACTGAATATATCATCAAGCGTGAACGTATAGCTCGTAAGGATGCTAAAATCAAGCAAATCAACGACATTCCTTGGGGACAAGGACATGCAATGGTCGAAGAAGAGGTTGATAAGCAAATCAAACGTCTTGTCAATGCTGGCTATGGAATCTTCATGATTACTCACGATAAGGAAAAGAAGATCGAGACAAAGAGTGGTCAGTCCTATGATAAGACAACTGTAACACTTCCAGAACGAGCAAAGAATTTGTTCGTAAATATGTCAGACTTCATCCTGTACATCAGCATCGATAAAGAAGTTGTGAGCGGAAATGTTAAAGAAACTCGCCACATCTACTTCCGCTCTGATGGCGATATTGAAGCAGGAAGTCGCTTTGAGAACGTGCCTAACCGAATCGAATATGATGTTGATCTCTTCTTGGAGACGTTTGAGCAAGCAGTACTTTCGTCCTATAATAACGATGCTAAAGCCGTTAAGAAGGCAAAGGTCGAACAGGAAAAGCAACTCGAAGAACGTGTTGAAGAATACGTGAACGAAGAAGTAGAAGGTGCGGAAAAGACTCCTGAACAGTACATGGAAGAGATTTCTGCTATGATCGCTAAGATGGACGAAGGACAGCAAGCTGACTTGAAAAAGCAGTTTAAGGAAGCTAACGGTTCTATCAACTACAAAAAATACACAGAGCTTGAACAACTTGAACGGGCATTTAACATCGCCCAAAAAATAATTGCATAGATGCCAAAGAAAGTACTACGGAGAGCTTCGGCTCTCCAACGGTACAATAATAAAATTTGGAGGAAAGAACATGAAGGTTAGTGGTGTAGCACTAGGTCAATGGAATCGAATTTGTAAAAAAAGGAAGGTATTAGACGGACTGTTTACAAGATAAATCGTGCCATTGTAATGGGTAATGTGGCACATGTATATGAGACTAAAGACTACATTATTCGCTACCATGATATGAATATCTTAGTAAGCAATAAGAGCCTTGTTCTTACAGTATGGCGTGATAGAGAAACTGATCCATTTACAATCCAAGAAGAGTTAAAGGCTGAATATGATGCTACAACTACGCATAAAGAAAACAACAAGAAGGCAAATGCAAAACATGTGTCTATTATGAAAAACATCAAACAATTGGTTAAGGAGAAGTGATTAATATGTTGAAGAAAATTGTAGGTAAATTCCGCAAACCACATATTGTAATCCTGTCTAATGAAGAGAAGGTTAAAGAACTTAGCGAGAAGGCAATGGGTCTGTTCGATCACATGAAGAAGGCACATGACGAATTGCATACAATCAACCTTGAACTTGATATGATTGTTCGTTCGGAACAACGTAAAATCGACGAAGAGAATGAGCGTCATCAGCGCGAAATCAAGAATCGTACTGAGAACATAGTTCATGCAACCAATGAAATTAACATGAACAACAAGGTTAAAGAAAAGCTTGCAGACTTTATTCGATAAATACAAGGAAGCCCCTGTTGCATATGCAGAAGATGTCTTGGGTTTAAAACTATACGATTATCAGAAGGAAATTCTACGAATGTTTTCCTTTGGTAAGAGAGTTGCATACTTTCAAGGTGGACGATGTAGTGGAAAGTTTCTGTTGCAAAATGTAATCAATTCATACCAAAAAAACATACAAGGGAGCAATTATAATGACAATAACCTACACAACAATGGATAGCAATAACGATAACTACCCACATTTCTCTGATGCAATCAAAGAACGCTTTGCATCATTCAGCAATAAACCGCTATTCACAACTGATGTTGAAGGACTGTCCGATATTTTCCTTGATAACCTTCCAGAACATGCGCGCCAACATTACAATTGCCGCTGTTGCCGCCACTTCTTAAACCGCTTTGGTAGTCTGGTACATATCGGTGAAAATGGTGAAATCGTTTCTGTACTGTGGGACGAGAAAGAAACGCCAAAGTTGTTCGCTAAGTCTGTTAAGGAAATGAAGAAAGCAATACTTAAAGCGCGTGTAACTGGAATGTTCATTTCGAGTGATCGAGTTCTTGGTACACCATCATCTGGCGGTTGGAGTCATATGTCTGTAGAGCTTCCAAGAGCGCGTGTATTCAACAGTCGCTTGAAGACTGCTGGACAGGAAATGGCTGAGAAGAAAGAAGAGTTCCGCATTCTTATCGCTGGACTGCTGGCATATCCTGTAGAAGCTGTTGATACAGCATTGGCATTGCTTCAATCTGAGTCCCTGTATCGCGGTGACCGCTATGTAGGAATTGCACAATGGGTTAAGGATTTGCATGAGAAGCGTGAGGGAGCTAAGAACAGTCGAGTTCGTGATAACATCACATGGTTAGCTGTAGCAACTGCTCCAAATGGCTTCTGCCATATTAAATCTAGCATGATTGGTACATTGCTTGATGATATCGTTTCTGGTTATGACACTGATTCGATTGTTCGACGCTTTGCGGATAAAATGAATCCAGCTACATTCCAACGTTCGCAAACTGCTCCTACTGCTGGTAACATCCAGCAAGCAGAGAAGATTGTTGAGAAGCTTGGTATCGCAAACTCATTGCAACGCCGTTATGCTACTCTTGAAGAGATTCCACAATTTATTTGGAAGGGCAAAGAGGTTATTAAGAATACAGCCGCTAAAATGGGTGGTGTATTCGGAAACATTAAACCGCGTTCAGTTGCCAAAGAAAGTATATTAGGTAGCAATGTTGAACTGCCACAGACTGTAATGACTTTCGATAAGTTCCAGCGCACAGTAATGCCAACAGCGGATAGCATAGAAGTAATGGTTGACAACCCAAATCGTTTGATGGCATTGGTCACAGCCGCAGATAAATATGCACCAAACATCCTGCAATGGGATAACACATTCTCTTGGTACTACCATGGTGGTATCGACGGAGAAATCAAGCGGCGCGTTGAGAGTGCTGGTGGTAAGTATGAGAACAATGAGATTCGTTGCTCATTGATTTGGGAGAACTACACAGACCTTGATCTTCATGCGATAACTCCAATGGGCAGACACATTCACTTTGCTAATAAAGTTGCAAGTTGTGGCGGTAATCTCGATATCGATATGAACGCAGGAGGACGTAATTCAATGACTCCTGTAGAGAATATCCGTTGGAGCAATGGGAAAGCGCGTGAAGGACGCTATCAGTTCTTTGTACACAACTTCGCTGAACGTGGTAATGGCATTACACCATTCAAGGTAGAACTTGAAGTGAACGGAAAGATTTTCACATTCAGTGGTTCGTTGAGTAATAAACAAAAGGTTGTAGCATTCGATTTCCACTACATCAAAGGTCAAACGCCGACGATCACTGGCACAAGCTACACTTCTGCTGATGCATGGAGTATTCCAGTGAATGGCTTTACGAAGGTAAAAGGAATCACTGAATCTCCTAACCTGTGGGGCGACAATAAGGCTACAAATGCAGGACATCACATCTTCTTCCTTCTGGAAGGATGCAAAGACACATCAGAAGGTAAGGGTCGTGGGTTCTTCACAGAAACACTGCAACCTGAATTGCGCGAAGTGCGCAAGACGCTTGAAGCTTATACTGCTAATACGCCAATTGAAGGCGCGGAAGAAGCATCTGCTTGCGGTGTAGGTTACAGCAAAGATAGTGAGTGGAATTTGATTGTGAAAGTTACGACAGGCAACTCCACTCGCCTAATCAAGATTGATCGTTGGGACTAATAATGATTTTCTGTGTGGTCATAGATTAGCAAATAGTCTATGACCACAACAAAATAATGGGAGTGATAGCGATGTTTAAAGCAGGAGACAAAGTAAAACGAACTAATGGTGATACGTTCTCTAACGGCAAGATGACAGTTACAGTTGAACGCGTCGAAGGATGTAGAGTATGGCTGAAAGAAACATGTTCTTGGCTTAACGAAGATCAAATAGTATTAGTTTGTGCATCGGCATCGGATGAAATCCAACAAGCAATCGATTTGTTGGAAAGTAAGCTAGAAAAAATATTGGCAGAAGAACAGAAGATGAGAGATGTAATCAAATCTTTGAAGGCTATCATTTAATCGTAAATCGTGTAGTTAATAATAAAGTCCATCAAACATAAAGGGAGCTAACAAACATGAGCGGTTACATGAATGAAGTGATTCAAGAAGAAATGGAAAAGTGGTTTGCTGGTTACTCGCCAAAAAGGGTGAGTAACCATCTCAACAGAGTAAATATCGGCACAACTTCGTCTCTAAGATCATATAGAAGTTTCCTTGGATTCAAGTATGCAAAAGAGTTTGATGTTGTTGATGTTGAAATACCCTTCACAGAAAGTCTTTTATTTACACGAAGCTCTTTTGGTCGCGTTGTAGCTAAATATGATATTGAATGCGCGATTGATGAAACCAAGAAAGTAGTGTACTGGAAGGCATACCGAACGGAGGAATAGATGGTATGGCTGAGACTCTGCTGAAATTAATTGAGAAGTATGAGAAACGAATTAAATGGATCGATGAATGCATCGTAAATAATAATATTTCAAGCTATACAAAGGATTGTTATGAGGAAATGATTAGTGATTTGCAGTTCCTACTAAACAATAATCAGTGAAGGTTGGATTGATATGAGAAATAGATTCGAGTTATTGCAGGAAGTTGTTCAAGCTGTTGATAACGGTAGTCCGAATACAGTTGATAATGTATTGGATTTACTGCAAGAGCAGGGAATTGTTAAGAACATGCACGTAGGCAAGCAAAAGGAAGTTGCAGGATTCTTCGATAACGAAGTTCATGCGGCTGAATGGTACTTAGGCGGTTTCTACGCAATCATCGAAGAAAATGCTTGGTTCGCAATGAATAGCTTGATAAATCAGTCATACTCGTATCTCAAACGGATTCGTAAGGAAAAGCCTGAATTATTTGCAGTTAATACCTGAGTTTTTCATTTATAGTGGAGGATTGGGCTAAATGTATAGAGTAGATTATGAAGTAATTCGCAGAAATTATAATGAGCTTTATAGTACAAAATGGCTTTCAGAAGAAGAAGCAAGAGCAAGAGTTGAGTATATACGCAATATGAGATTTACCAGAGTCGTGAAAGTTGTAAAATCTGTTGATGAATTAGTAGATGTGACTCATGAGTTTGTTGACATTAAGGCTCAATAAAATAAATCTTCTATCGAGAATGGGGAAAAGACGAATGAATGAAGAAAATAACTGCTTATCTTTGCCTTGTTACAGCGTATCCAGTGATTCATTAGATATTTATCATCATGGTGGAGAATTACTCTTGGTTGAGATTACACACCACGGAGTTTTGGAAGCAAACGTTAATATCACTACAGAAAATGCAATTAAACTCAGGGATTTTCTTATCGAGAAATTGGGCTAAGACTGAATAAAATGAATGTTCCATTTAGAGTGAAGGGCAGTGTTGTGACTTGGAGATGGCGTTTGGTTTACTGCTAGGCTCAGTTGTGAGTTCTGCATATTGGATATGGAGAGCAAGAGTTTATATGAAGAAGCGTTGGGGCGACGATATATTCACGAAGGAGATGTAACTAATGGCGCGAGTAAGGAAACCTAGCCGAGTGGCAAAGGAAATTATGGAGAAGGCGCAAGAACTTAATGACTTATTCAGGAAACTACCTAAAACAGACATGAACGAGATTATCATTATCAATGTTAATCAGGCGATTGACGCTCTGATTAAAGAAAACTAGGAGGGCTTATGGAAAAGTACACTCTGAGCAAGACAGGAAAAAGAAATATCTTTATCGTGACAATCGTAGCTGATTCGAATGATGCAGATTATGTTACAACGGAAGATATATTCAGTAAAGCTGAGTTTGATGAATATGTTGCCGATGCTCTGATTGACTTGCTGGCGAATTACAGTGGAAGGCATCAACTTTCCGATTACCCCAACGAAGAAGACTTGTCAATTCCACGCAATGGTTGGGATGGATATTGCCACTCGCTGAAAAAGATGACTATCAAGCACATTGATGTGAATGGTGAACATTGGGATGTTTCTCTGAACGTTCCAGATGATGAAGAAAGTACGGAGGAATGATAGGATGAAGTATTTGGTTGGCAAGGTGACACAAGGAGAGTTCGTTGTAAAAGGTAATAAGTATCCAATAATCGGTGAATCTGATGAATGCTATCGAATCATTGATGAATCTGATACAGAACATCTCTTCACGAAGGATGAAGACGATGAAGGAAAATCGTTTGCCGATTGGTTCGATATTTTTGACGACACATTGACAATGAACAAGTTTGAACAAGCAATCCATACAGCAGACTTCAACAACTACCGATTCTTTGGAATCCTTGTTGAAATGGAAGGTTTTCCGAAACCAGAAGTAATCATTAATGAGCAGGAAAACTTCCAAGATAAGTTGGAGTACTACTTGCAAACATATGACGAAAATCTGCATCATAAGTTTGCGAAAGTTAAGATTATTGGCTATGCATTTGCAAATGACTTCGACACACTTCAAGCGGATTTGATTGACTAAGGGAGGAAGAAACTTGAAGAAGTATCTTATCTGGAACATTTTATGGGACTTGATGTTCTTGTTTATCAGTCTTGACATTATTAGATGGTCACATGATCTCGAAAACCCATATGAGTATTTCGCACTTACTATCGGCATCTTGGGTCTTATCGTTGAAGTTACTGATATCATCATTTGCATCAAAGAAATAAAAAAGAGAAATCAAAGGGAAAAAGCAAAAAAGGAGAGTGCTGAGTAATGGAAGCTCTAATATTATTGTGGGCGGTTGGCAACTTGTTCTTACAGGGATTTGTATTCATGAAGGTGTGGAACTGGTTCCCTGTTGAATTGTTTGGCGCACCGACAATTGGTTTAGCTGGTTCGATGGGGTTGTTACTTGTAGCTATTTTCTTCCGAAACATCAATATCGGCAAGAAAGAAGAAACTACAGAAGATCGATTGAAGGGTGTAATCTTCTGCACATTCCTATTCGCTTTTGTTTTGTTGATGGGCTTCATTTTACAAGCATTCATTTAATAAACATACAATGTTGCTAAAGAAAGTAGAGTGATAAATTGAGAGAATCAAAACTTAATGAGGTAAGTCAAAGACTTAACCAAGAGAAGAAAAATCTCATTGCTGATTTACCAGCGCACTTGCAGGATGATTTCGCCAAAGAAGGATTCATTTCTGGTGGTTGTATTTATAGCCTGTACAACGGAAAAGAGCCGAAAGATTACGATTTCTTTGTTCGCACTCAATCACTGGCTGATAGACTTCGAGAGTTTTATATGAGTCTTGTTGTCCAAGATACTTCTGATGACAAACATAAGAAAGAGAAAAACATCTTCATCGTTCACTACAAAGGACAGCGTGTTGTTATCACAAAGAATGCGATCTCCATTGGCAAAAAATATCAGATCATCACCAAGTTCTTTGGTGCTCCAAAGGAAGTTGTGACAGAGTTCGACTTCAAACACAACATGTTTTACCACCAAAACGACAGAATCAACACTCTAAGCGATTGGGAGTACTTAGACAGTAATTCACTAGCTTATAACGAGCAAAGGGCTAGAGACATATCTGGAACGATCATACGAGTCCATAAGTTCTGTGAGCGTGGAATGACAATTACAAACGCAGAAATGAGCAAGATGTTGCGGAAACTTCGTGATATTGGCTTTACAGCAAGAGAGAACGAAATCATTGAGAACGTTGGTTCTTACTAATCATTCATCATAAATTACAAGGGAGATGTTTGTATATGAGTAAATTCACAGTTGGTCAAGTAGTTAAGGTTCGTGAAGGTCTTGAAGGCGATAATTGTTATGGCGATCTTTACTTCCACCCATTAATGAGAGAGTATTGTGGTAAAGAAGTCACGATTAAGGCTGTTAACGATATTGGTCGATACTACGTAAATGAAAATTCTTGGACATTCACTGATGAAATGCTCGAAGAAGTGATTCCACCTGTTCCGTCACAGGTTATCGAAATCGACCAGACTGCAAAGCTTGAAATCTATGTCGAAAAGGTAATCGTCAATGATCCTGCAACCATTATGTTCTATAAAACAGCTATTCATGACTATATTACTGGTACATTTTCACATTGGAGCGAAACAAAGAAAGTCGTTGCAAAGGTCAACAAATCTGTTGGCGACACATTCGATGTGGAGACAGGCGTTAACGTAGCAATGTTGAAGGCGTATCGCAAGGAGATCGATAAGTTGTTGCGTAAAGCCTAATCACATAAGTCACAAATATAAATGGGGTATAGTCTGATGACTGTACCCTGAGTTATGTAATCTCAACTAGGGGCGTGTCATATGATTAAATATACAGTAGAAGAAAGCGGAAATAACTCGACAGTATACTTGAACGACGATGAGTATGGTATTAAGGTTATTGTAGCTATGGTTTTTGACAAAGCACATGCAAGAATTATCGCAAGAAAGCTTAACGAATACTATCAATCCAGAACGTTAGAGGTAGATACAGACCCGTTCCTAGAGAAAGGGTTGGCAAAAGTAATTCCTGACTGATGCCAAAGAAAGTATTGACTTTAATAAGGTTAGCGTCTATAATAATAAATAGATGTTAGCCTTTTATTATTTTATAAAAGAGTTTAAAACACAAACATTAGGAGATGATTATTATTCGCCAACTAGTTCTGTTAAGGGGAGCCATGGGTGCTGGCAAATCTACATGGGTAAAGGAAAATAATCTGCAACAATATGTACTGAGTGCAGATGAAATTCGTCTGTTGTTCCAAACACCTGTAATGACTGAAACAGGGAAAACAGCTATTAGTGCAAAGAATGATGGCAGAGTGTGGAAGCTGTTGATGGAACTTCTGGAAGAACGAATGAAGCGCGGTGAGTTCACAATCATTGACGCTACACACTCCAAGCAAGAAATGATTTCACAATACAAGAATCTAGCTCAACGCTATCGCTATCGTGTTCATGTGCTGGACTTCTCTGACGTTCCTCTGGATACTTTGTTAGAGCAAAATAAAATGCGCGATGAACATAAGCATGTGCCAGAACATGTAATCATGAATGCTCATGAGCGTATGAAAACTGAGCATGTTCCCAAATGGGTTAATCTTGTTAAGACTGATGAGTATCACGATATAATGCGTTTTACAAGCTCAGATTATGACCACTACAAGCGCATTCATCACATTGGAGATGTGCAAGGTTGTTTTGATGCTTTGATGGATTACTTCGATCAGGTTGGCGGTCATACATTCCATGACTTCGGTAATGGTTTGTATCCTGTTCTGAATGACGATGAACTATATATCTTCGTTGGTGATATGCTTGACAGAGGTATTCAGAATGCAGAAGTATTGAAGTTCTTCTTACATATCAGTGAGCGAAAGAACGTTGCTATCATCGAAGGTAATCATGAGATTCACTTATGGAATTGGGCAAATGATGAAGAGGTTCGTGCGAAGGAATTTATTAATTTCACACAACCGCAACTCGAAGAAGGTCTTGGCAAGGAAGAAATTATAGAGTTGAAGAAAGAAGTTCGTCAGCTTTATCGGCGGCTTCGCCAACTTGTATATTACACATATAACGGTAAAGAAGTGATCGTTACTCATGGCGGTCTGTCAAAGATGCCAGAAAACCTGATGTATATTTCGACACACCAATTCATTAATGGTGTTGGTGACTACGAGGTTGATATTGACAATCATTGGGATGAGAATCTTGAAGTTGTTGTAGAGGATTATGATCTTGTGTTCTACGATAAGGACTACCATTTTGATAAAGTACCACTGATGCTAAAGAAAGTACCATTATATCAAATCCATGGACACCGCAATATCTTCCGTCTACCAGTACAGGCAGGGGAATGCAGTTTCAACCTCGAAGGTCAGGTTGAATTTGGCGGTCATCTTCGTGCTGTCACATTGACTAATGAAGGGTTTGAGACACATGAGGTGAAGAATCATATCTTTAAGATTCGCAAGGGTAATGCACCTAAGACAGTTGATGAGGATATTAGCATGGAGCAATTCATCGAATATTTGTCCAATCATAATGAAATCGAAGAGAAGGATTTGGGTGGAAATATCTACTCTTATAACTTCACGCGAAAAGCATTCAACGACAAGATTTGGGATGATATCAACATCAAAGCGCGAGGTCTGTTCATTAATAAGAACACGAAAGAAATCGTATCGCGTTCATATAATAAGTTCTTTAATGTGAACGAACGTTCATTTACGAAGTTGAATGCACTTGCCGACAATCTTGTTTTCCCTGTTCAAGTCTACGACAAACCGAATGGGTATCTTGGCACAGTAGGATATGATTCTGAGTCCGATTCTCTGGTATTTACATCAAAATCAACGAATAAGGGCGACCATGCTGGATGGCTGAAAGACCTATTCATTAAGCAAGTTGGATATTTTGGAGTGGAATCTATTAAGCAGGACTTAAAGGACATGAATGTCAATCTTGTGTTCGAGGTCGTCAAAGTGAAGGAAGACCCTCACATTATCGAATACGAAGAAGACAGACTTGTACTGCTTGACTTAGTAAATCGCACTGTCCAGTACAGCAAACTTCCATACAGTGATGTTGTGAGATTTGCAAGCCATTATGGATTAGAGTACAAGAAGCTGATGCACACATTTGAGAACTGGACTGAGTTCTACTTCTGGTATCGTGATGTTACTGCTGATTTTTCTATCAAAGACGAAGGTTTTGTAATTGAGGATTCTGTAGGCTTCATGACTAAAATCAAGTTGCCTTACTATAGCTTCTGGAAGCAATTTCGAAGCATTAAAGACAAGTTTGCTAAACGCCGCGAACACACTGTAAAGGGTGGGAGTCTATACACTCCATTGCACAATAAAGTGTTTAAGTGGATGAAGGGACAAGATGGCAATTGGCTGAAAGATACTGATATCATTACTGTCCGCAAGGCATTTGAAAAAGATAACACCGATGCCTAAGAAAGTACATAACATCAAGCTGTGAAGAATAGCCTTCCTAAACATGAATGCGTGATACGAGAAGATCGTAGTCACAGCAATCATTAAAGGGAGATGTTCAAATGATTTTTTGTCTGATTGGTCAGTCTGCAAGTGGAAAGTCAACTGTAGAGAGGAACTTAGGATACATCGGATTTGGTTATCCAAGAATTATCTCGTACACCACTCGTCCAATGCGCGAAAAGGAGAAACAAGGGGTTGATTATCACTTTATTGATTACCCTCGTTTTAAGACATTGGACGAGCAAGGATTCTTCGCAGAACGAGCGCAGTATCGTGATTGGCACTATGGATTGTCTCTGAATGAAATCGACTACACGAACAAGGATTACATCGTCGTCGTGACGATTGATGGATACAACGAACTTGTTCATGTAGCAGGGCAGGAGAATGTAATTGGCATTCACATCAAAGTAGAAGAACGAGAACGCATCATTCGTCAGTTGGAGCGCGGAGACGATGTTGATGAGGTAATCAGACGTATTCATACAGACAGAGTTGATTTTGCAGGAGTAGAAGATATTTGTCAGTACACTGTCATCAATGAAAATCTCATGGATACGATTGAAGCTGTTTGCCAAATCATGAAACGTAAATAAGGCAAGGAGGTCTGTTCGTGGCTGAACGATATGTCAAGTGTCAGTACTGTGGACAGACAGTTCCCTTTAAAGAAAGAGATACCTTGGCTCATGAGGTCAAGGTATCTAGTAAAGGGAAGTCTGTAAATCAATACTGGCATCACGAATGTTATCCAAAAGAATTAGAGAAACGTGAGTTCTTATTGAACGAGCAAAAGCAGAAAGATGAAATGTTCGAGACTGTTAAAAAGATATATAAAATCAACTTCTCACCATCGAAGAGTTGGTGGGAGATGATTGCTGATTTACGAGAAGGAACGAACAGATACCAGAAATTCTGGAAGAAGAGGTATAAGCAGGGCGTGCCATTCAACGTTATCAGAGAAGCATTCATTCTGAGTGTTGCAGACATTGAATGGGCAAGAATGGCAAAGAACTTTAAGTCTTTGGAACAGGAAATGCGTTATGGATTGATGATTATGCAAGGCAAGGTGAATGATGCTTTCCGTAAGATGAAAACGCGAGAGCAACAATCGAAGATGAACGAAGCAATGGAGGTTGTCCACATAGAAGACATGAAGGACAACAGGGAAGTGTCATTCAAGAAGACACAACAAGAGAATAGGGACTACAGCTATCTTCTTGGAGATGACTAAGGGGTTGG
>NZ_AMBZ01000001.1:0-395000 GCF_000293805.1 Paenibacillus alvei DSM 29
GAGCCTCCTACTGGATGCTGTATTCAAAATGATTTGTTATTTTCAGCAATTCGCCCTGTAATAGCTCTTGTTCTACGCGTATCGGTAGCACTACAATCATCCCGTTTGCTAGGAATACTGGACTGTTTTCTGCGTGGAACCCTTGAACTTTTCCGCCATCCGCCAGTGCTGCATAGCCTTCCTGGATTAATGTGAATCTATCACCAACCATAACTACTCTTTCCAACCTGTCTTCGTATTTCCGCATATACGCTGTGATTTTTCCCTCAGTCTCAGCCGTATCCGATTTTGGTATGCTGCTATGGTCGATATAGGTATAGTCATTTTGATACTCTCCGTATATGATTTTGAGAGTCTGGCCCATTTCTGGCTCACGAAGATACACGCCTAGTAACGTTGACAGCACATCGAGTGGTAAGTCTTTAAAACTAGCCAAGTAATGTTTGTTGGTTATGTGATGCCCCTGCTCATCTCTTGTCCATAACAACGTTTGTTTAGCATCTCGCTTGATCTGCTGACATAACTTCTTTGTATTTACTGACATGTCCGTTCCCCCTCATAGATTCCTAGCTCCTTAAATGCTAGAAGTAGTTTTGAAAATGCCGAACTCCTGATCTTTGCGTATGTCACCGCGCTTGTTGGTGGGTCAAATTCAAATGAATAGACTTGCATATCCGTTACTCTATCGCGCTTCATGTACCTTTCACGGATAAGTAGCTGCTCGTCCGGATCTAAGCCTGTAACGATGTCATCAATTGTTCTGCATATATGTGCTTCTACTGGAACCTCTGGTAGATTGAGTTTGTTTAAAATGTTGAATTTTCGGTATCTGATAAAGACATGTTCGATTGCTGCTTTGACCTCTTTATTGGTCATAAAACCACCTTTTCACGTACATATGTTCGGTTTAGGTCATGTAAAGTGTCGCTCCAGTAGTGCATATACTGGTTTCAGTTGCTTATGCTCGTTTGCATTGCAGACCTTTTCTTGATCTGCTCTTTGCGACAATGTTATCTGGGTCTGTTACATAGACCACTCCGTATTCTCTACCGTCTTCGTGAATGCTGTATCTATGGAGTCTTGTGCGTTCTTCCGTCGTTAGGTTCTTGTCCTTCTGGGAATCGAAACGCTTCATATTGACCTCCTAAACAGCTTTATTGATCGATATTTCAATGCGCGGCTTGCTGCTGTATCGCTTTTTCATTGAGACATCCGTCACGCAACTATCGTCACGCCATATAACGCCGTTTAGCGCGTCTTTCACGGCTTTCAGATAGTTGTCTATGTCTGGCTTGGTGACCGGAAGCAAACGACCTTCCTCGGCTTCTACGGCCTTCTTTTTGCTGAAGCTCTTGGGCATCTGTCTGTAAAATGTCACTTCCAGCCGCAATGGTTCTGTTATTAACTCATCCGGTGCATGCTCACTCGCTGCCAACTTCACATAATCCTTGAAGTCTCGGGACTTCTTTGGGTCATATGCCCTTGGAAATCCGCCTGCCGTTGAAAACTTAGGTCGTCCTTGCGCGACTGGGTCACCGTATATCGTAAATTCAATCACGTTGCTAACGCCTCCTATTTTCGTTTCTGAGATCGTTTATTGTTCGGATGATCGAATGTATTAATCTTTCCTTAGAATCGGAATTTGCCTATGTTCCGTTCGCCTGACGCGCTATTTTTGTCATTAGCTCATCGAAACGTTGACGGAAGTACTCTTCCTGTTTGCTTTTCGGGACATTAAACTGTGTTGCCTCTTTGAACATCCTTCTCGTTATGTCATCAGCTCTTTTCAATGCTTCTTCGAGATGATAGTCCCAGCTCTCCCATATTTCTTCTAGCGTTGTTTCTTTTCCCATGGCGTTAGGTGACGGATGGATTCATATGTCACACGCTCCGCCGATGTGATTCGCTGGGCGTAGTAGCGTACAAACTCTGTCCGTATCTCCTTTCGATGGTCGCTGCAAACGGGGACGAGTGCCCATGTCTTAGTCGCTATCTTCTTACAATCCGGTACTCGGCATATCATCGTATTCCCCATCCTTTCTGATGCGGTTCCATATTTCCTTGGAAGCTTGCTGCTTGTCTTCTTCAGTTGCCTGCTGGTCTTGTATCACCATGCATAATTGCAATGTTGTGGCTTCTGCAAAGTTAATCATTTTGAATGCACCCCCGGCACAATGATTTTTGAGTGCTTCCCGTTGTACGTTTTGTATGGCCCGATCTTTTCCATCCTTGCCCGTTCTTCATCGGTCATCTGTCGCTTTGTGACTTCACTAGGCTTTCGAGCTGCATCTTCTGCTGCTATATCGCGCCGTGGTACCGCTCTTACTCCACTGCTTTTATAACCGCTATCCATCATCTATCTCGCCCCCGGATGGTCGTCCTCTGCCGCCTCCTGACTGCAGCATGGGCACGGCCCTATTTTTAAATAGCCTTTAACCAACTGATACATTACTTTCGTTCCTTCGCAAACTTCGCATTTCATGGATTACGTCTCCCTCAAAACCTCTTGTTTTTTATCCGATAGTCTTCACCCTCGAATTTCAAAGGTTTTGTATTCGCCATCATGCGAGAAAAGTTTCGCGGCCCAACTTTACGCCGCAAGTCCTCAGATGTGAGGTTAGTAGTGTACAAGGTATGCCGCCCACTCCTGCCGTCGATAATCTCGAACAGCTTTTCTGTTGCCCAACTATCGCCTTCTTCTTCCCTGCGCACTTTCTCGGCGCCTATATCATCCAGAGCTAGAAAGTCAACTTTCGATAACACATCTAGCAATTCAGCTTCCGTGTAATCCGAATCATCGTGATATGTGCTTTTGATGATCGTTAGTAGTTTGGGCACTGAGATAAACACGGCTACCAATCCTTTTTCTCGCAGCTCCTTACAGACCGAATACGCCAGGTGAGACTTGCCAAGCCCATACATGCCGGAAAAAAGAAGGTTTATAGGTTTGTCGAGTGAAAACTCTTGAACGTATTTATACGCGGTGCTATAGGCATGTTCTAAATTAGGACTCAGGCGTTCATAATTTTCAAAGCATGCATTTTCTAACTCGGGATTAACCGTACTGTATCGATTAATCATGTATTCGATCTGTAATTCCTGATGTCTCAACTTCGCTTCTCGGGCCTGTTCATATTCCCAACACTTGCAACCTCGTTTTCCCCTTGTGATCTTTCCTTTGTTTGGTCCGCCGATAATTGGGGCTTCGATCACGACAACCTCATTACCACAACCGGAACAAATATATCGTTCAACCTCAGAAACCGAAGTCAATCCCGGCATAAGTGTCTTTAATACGTTCCCCAGTGGCTGCACTCTTTCTACCTCCTTTGTCCTTTAATTCGTATACACTTTGCCAACCGTGCAAAATTGACTGCTCCAAGATTGCTATTTTATCTTCATCGTTTGATGCAAGCTTATCCAACTTGTTTAAAAGCAACACAACCGCTTTGTCAGTCATTGGTTTTTTGATCTTCTTACGGAACTCGATGAATGATTCCAATGATTCTAACAATCTAGGATTTGAGGTGTAACCCTCAAATGCGGTCTTATATTCTTTCTTTTCTTTCTTGTCTTTCTTACTTCTTTCTTTACTTTCTTTGTTATTGGTTGGCTGCTGGTTAGCTGCTGGTTGGCTGCTGGTTGCTCGTTGGTTATGTTGTTGGTTGCTGTCATGGTTGTTCTGCTGGTTGACCAACCCCACTTTTGCTTGTAGTGGCGCTGATTCTTGTTGGTTGCCTTGCTGGTTAATCTCTTGGTTATCCTGCTGGTTGAATTTTTCATAGTTTTTAATTCGATAAAGCGTAAATCGTGGATATTTTTGAACAAGCTCGATCATGCCATCTTTAATCATCTTTTGAATAAGTGTCTTTAAGCGTTGCTCACTAATGCCTAACCTTTTGCTCCATTTAGGTCGGCCGAAGATGAATTCTCCTCGGCCAACCTCAATAAGTTGGTCGCCTACTAATTCCATGGATGATTCGTCCCAATACCTAGCCCTAACCAGCATTTCGACCCAGACTTTTAGGTACTCGGCGTCCTTGTAAATCCAATGATCTATAATCTCTCGATGGAGTTTAATCCACCCGTCCATACCACCCACCTACTTGCTTTTTAATGCTGTGTTTATCACTCTTGCAACCATTCGTCGGAAGCGTATGCCCTCGGGCTTCTCGTCCATCCAGTCATGACAATCTGTGCAAAGGTGGAGCAAGTCCGTAACTTTTGTCTTCCATTCCAAATGCTTGCGGCCCGTGAGATGCGCTCGTTCTATTGCCCTTTTCTTGCCGCACAACTCACAGATGCCCTGCGATCTATCTTTCAATTCCGCATCCACAGACGGGCTTATATCGCCCTTCTGCTTTTGCGTCTCCTTTATACGCTTGCTCTTTAGTTGCGCTTCTTTTGAATAAGGCCGAAACGGTAACGTCAAGATCATTCCGCCTCCTTATCAGTAAAGACTTAGCTCCGAAAAATGCTTGATTTGCTTTATCACCTTCGTTGCTCGGCAATACTCGCATTTCTCACAACGATTGGGTTCTACTCGTCCTGACTTAACAGCCTTTACTCGTTCAATGTTGTTTTGCACAATCTGCAGACTGGCTGCTATAACTTCATAATCGAAATAGATAATTTCATGGTCTGGTGGATCTTGTTTAGTTACTACTACCATGTGTGGCAGCAACCAAATATCATTGCCTGTCGCCCGTTTTTCTATCTCAGCGTAAACAGCCATTTGAATCGTGTACCCATAGTGCTCTAAGAAATTCTCATAAGCTTGAACATCCTTGTTCCACCATTTCCCGTCCATTTCTTTGATGGCTTTTAAATCCGTGAAAATCCCAATGTCCGGATTGTAGCTGTCTAACATCACTTTCCAAGGTATGCCGAACAGTTCAGCAGTCATAATGACTTCTTTTTTCCTGCTAGTTTCTCCATAACAAGAGGGTCGTTCTCCAGAACTTCGATCATCCTGTTACAGTATTTATAGTTAGCCTTGAGTTGTCCTTTTGTGGGGCCTTGGCTGCTGTATAAATGAGGGTTATCGGCTTTGAATTCCTCTAAAGTCCCCTCATTCCACGCATGTACATAGTGCCCCTCGTCAAAAGCCTCTTTTTTAGACTCGACAAACTCGCCCTTGATCTTAGCCATTGCTTGAGCTTCACAGCCCCCATACGAGGGAAGGAAGCTCTTAAATTGGCTTACTGACATGTACTGTAGGTTGGCTTCAAGGCTGTAATAGTTCTCCTTAGTTAACTCCATCAGGATCACCCATTTTCGCTTCTAGCATCGTCAGGAATTCTTCTGCTGCTTCTTCGCTCAACTGAGCCAAACCAGAGCCATAAATGGTTTTGCATTGATGTTCTAGTAAATTGATTTTCAGCCCGAGTTTCATCCATGTTTCTCTTATTTTGACCTGTATTTCTTTGGATGCCTTTTGCTCGAATTTCTTCTGGAATGTATCCGGATCGTCTTTATCAGTCGGTATATTGAAGAATTTTAAAATGAAATATTTCTCGCCATAGGTTAACGCCTTCCCTACTCCCTTTTCTCCAGCAATGTCCACTCCTTGTGAATACCATGGACATTCAACTGTCTCGGATGGATTATCAGCATTAACCCATGTCATTGATAGCGTTAATTCGGTGAAATATGTTGTTGTCTTTTTTGGCTTTTCTTTTTCGATAAATTCTACCGTTTCGGTATGGAGTGACTTGTCCAGAATTTTTGGAACCAAAATCAAACCCATTTCATTGATTTTGTCCCTTACAGACGCTAATACTTGAGCACTTCCGGTATATTTGTATTGCAGTGATGACTCTTCTTTTTTAGATAAGAAACAGACTTCCTTACCTCCAGTAATTTCTGATAAATATTCAGCTTCTCAGCGGCCAACTTTACAACCTCCCAAAAAGTGTGTTATTGTGTCCGTAACTAATTTTGTTGATCTGTTGAATTGGTCGCGGCCCCCACCGCGGCCATTTCGTTTTCTGCCTGCTGCAACAACATGATTACTTCCGCTAAATCGTGGCGTAGAAACACGGCAATATCTATGAGTGCTGCAGGAATCGAAACGTTTGTCGTATCATTTTGTAACTGCTCCAATTTGTCGATTGCTTTCCTGATTTCTTCCAAGCTCTCGCCCCCAATCCATTGGTTTACGAACCATGATATAGACCGAACATTCGATAGCTTCTTTCATACATGCCTCGCAATGCGGTTGCTCGTCCTCATACACCAAATACTCTGCCGTACGCCCGCATCCACATTTCGGCCTCATCTTCCTACACCACCATCAAATCCATACTTTCGTCCGATCTCATCCATTTGGGCACTCAATTGCTGTCTTATTTCAGGACTCGGTTCTTCAATAAAGCGATTGTATAATGGCATGTATTCATCAAAAGCTCGTTCAATTTGTGCCCGTTGTTGTATGGTCACGCTCTCGCCTCCCACATTTTCTCTGTCAGGTACACCATATATTCCAACGCTGACATTTTCTCTCCACTAGTCAATGAACGCCAAGATTTAACCTTGATAATCATGCTTGCACCCCCACATCTCCGCGTTTTCTATGTCCTACTGCCAGCAGCTTGTCCAATCTTACCAATGCCTTTTTCCACTGATCCGTGACCGAATCTTTCAAGTTGACCCAATACTCCGAATGGCTTACGAGAGTCGCTACAGTTACACCAAGCAAGCTTACGACTGTCTTTTTGCTCACACTTCGTTTACTCATTTGTCATCCACCTTTCCTATATTTGGCTTTAATATAGTTTCTCTTCCCTATACAATAGAGTTGTCCAGACACCATTGAAGGGATGGTAGTTTATTTGAAACATGATATTTTTGAAATGATTAATACGATTGAAAGATTAAATCACGACTTAACGCCTTCTTTGACAAGATTATTAGAACAACAAAACAGATTAAGAGAGGCTCTTAGACCTGCTACTTCAGCTTTGGCTACTGCTATGGAAGCAAATTATTTGGCATTATCTAAAGTCTCCGATGCTCTTCTTCCTGTAGCAAAGGAATGGGAAGCTGTTGCCGACTTCATTCGGGAACAAGATTATAGTCATTTTTCCATAACTGATTCCTTATCTTCAAAACTGAAAGACTTAATTCAATCAGTGGAAGTAGAACTACCAGATATTAAAGAAGAAATTATCCAAACAACTGCATTCGACATCAACTCACCATCATCTAATAAGAAAATGGATATCGGGCAATTTTTAAGTGTTATTGGCATTATCCTCACTGTTCTTAGCATGTTACACAATCAGCGAATCGCCGATGAAAGCAGCATAGAAGCTCAAAAATTACACCAGATTCAAATTGAACAAGCAGAGAGACATCATATCGAACGTATGGAGCAGGCAGAACGTCATCATCGTGAAGTGACGCAGGCTAATGGCGCAAAATCTTCACCCAATAAGGAATCAGATAATGTACTCGAAGACCTTATTTCTTCGATATTCACTGAGTTACGTTCTTTTTACCTTCTGAAAATACAAGTAATTCCGAAGATCAGTGAGGCTACTTAAAAGATCTCGTGCTCGCTTGATGTTTATTTCAGTTTCTTCGTTTATGTGATTACCTTGTTTGATTTGGTATTCGTATTGCTTGTTCAATTCTTCATACTTTTGATTCAATTTCTCTCGTTGCTCAATCAGTTGTGCATATTGCTGGTTGAGCTTGTTTTTTTCGATATTGACCCAAACATTGAAAGTTATGGACAATGTCAGACCAGCAATTACTACATAAAACATTCGGCGGGTAGGTTTCCCTAAAGCATCCATGTTCATATCCCCTTTCTTAATTAGTTGGCATTGGTACCCAACCTTCTACGTATTTCAATACCCTTTGCAAATCGGTACGCAGTACATCTTTGTAGCTGGTCACTTGGCAGCGGTTCTTAATTTCTCGGTGGAGCTGTCGGAAATACTCGCTTCGCTCTTCTTTGTCTTGTGTAAGGCTGTATACCTTCGAATTGATTGCCTTCTGCAGCCTCCGTTGTTCTCCACTTGCAAGCGTGATCTGCTCGTCCACTTTCTGTTCTACCTGATCTATACGGCTTTCCAACACCGGTACCTTTGTCATCATCTCAGCTGTTTGCTGGAGAGCTATTGCCATGGCTTGATTAGGTGAAAGGCTCGGCACACCACTTTGCAGCTGCTGCCGCATGCGGTCGAACTCCGAAATGTAACGTTCCTTGAATTCCATTGCCCGTTGCCCGGTATATCCCATTGCCAACAGCGTGAAACCTTGTTCAGTAATTAGATACTTAGGCATTTCGCGACCCTGTCCATTGATGTATGTTGACTCGCCAAAATTGGAGAGTCGGAAATCATCACTGCACCCAAGCCCCCGAATGTCTCGAAGCACTTTATCGTGTGCTTTCTCGAACACCTCCGCTACTGTCAAACTGTCTGTTACAACTCGTCCATTATCTACGAATAAAATTTCTTTATTACGTTGTGTATCCATCCATCCTTGCATTGCTGAATTAAACTGATTTTTGTTCATGCTGTTTTATCTCCCTTCTTCTTCAATTTATCTCTCCACTTCATAACATCTTCCTTATCAGCTCTTCTTGAAGTCCCAATACTGTAATTGGGTATGCCGCCCTTCTCAAGCGGTAAGTCAAAGAGGTCATAAACTCGACGTCTATCAATGCCGAAAATATCCGCAATGTTTTGGGCTGACATTTCATCCGGCATCTTGTCCCAGTGGATTACTTTCTCCCTTGACATTACTCATCAACCTTTCTAAGCAGTTGCTCGTTGTTTTGTTTTTCGAGGATCGTCGACTTCTTCGATATAGAAAAAGTCATCAAACCTACCTCCGAATACCTCCATTACACCTGCAATAAATTGATTTCCAGGCGTATTATATTTTTCATGAGTTATTGGAAGCTTAGTTCTCCATACCTGTGTGACATTTACATTTAACAAGTCAGCCAAGTCTTTATCAGTAGTGATGTCTTTATCTATTTGCGCCTTCATTAACTCTTTGACTCTTAGCCGAACTACATATTTTTTCATTTGTTCCCCTTTCTTAATTGCGCCGTCGCAATTATTTTTTACTTTGATTTCGTCCTCGCAATTTGATTATATTACACTGATTTCGACCGCGCAATAGATTGATAGATAATAATTGCGTGCGCGCAATGTTTGTGTTATGATATTTCCAACCATTAGATGAAGGGAGATTTTTGAATCTCAATGAAAGAAATTAAGATCGGTGATTTTATTAAAGATGCACGGCTTGCGAGCGGTTATAACACGAAGAAGGAATTCTCGTTAGTTACTGGCGTTTCACCGGCTACATTGACCAGAATCGAAAATAATACCCAAACTCCTACTCCGGACACTTTATTGAAACTTTCCAAACATTTAAAAAGTGTTACATATGGAGAGTTAATGAAAGTTGCCAACTATTTCGATGGTTTGAAGGAAGAACATGAAGTGTATTTGGTCGATTTCATGAACGAAAACGAGGAATTGGATGAAAAAATTATCGACATGCTGGAGACGTGCTTCATGTACACCAACATGGATAAAGACATACATAAAAAATTGATTTCGATGTTTGTTTCAAACGATGTTCTGGATCTATATGAAAATGCAAAATTGGATGAATTGATTGATTTGTATAGAAGAAATGATTATGACATTGATTCAAAGAAAAACATTGTAGAAGAGCTGAACAAAATCATCATGGGGTATTCCCCAAAATTAAAAGAATACTTTAAACATTGCAAAAAAGTTAAACCGATTCCACTTGTCGGCTCGATTTGTGCTGGTAATGGGCTTATAGCTAAAGAGGAGATAGAAGAATTTATCAACTTCCCATTCTTGAACGATCAACAAATAGACTATGCTTTGAAAGTCAAAGGTGATTCGATGAAGAATGCTGGAATTGAAGATGGAGACATCGTGTTTTTAAGAAAAGCTTCGTGGGCAGAATTTAATGGTCAAATCGTGGCTGTAATCATAAACGGAGAGGAAGGCAGTTTAAAGAGAATTAGTTGGTCTGAAGGCACTCCTAGATTTACTCTATCCCCAGAAAATGAAGCTTATCAGTCCGTGGAGGTGAGCCCAAATGAATTGATAATTTGCGGTGTATATGCAGGGCACTTTAGACCATTTTTGTAAGGAGTGTTTGATTTTGAAAGGTAGTTTTTATAAGCGAGGAAAGACTTGGTCTTTCATGATTGACGTTGGAAAAGACCCTCAAACAGGAGAGAGAAGACAACTCGGCAAAGGCGGATTTAAAACGAAAAAGGATGCTCAAGCTGCAGCTGCCGAAATACTTGCCGAGGCAAATCGCGGAACATATGTCCGAGAGGAAAAAGTAACTTTCGAGGAATTGTCAAAACGATGGTTAGATAACTACAGCAAACATGGAAAACCGAAAAAGGATGGGACAATAAGAGTTAGAAGCCACGAAAGAGATGTCTTGTTAACACGATTTGCTAAGCTGGTTGCTTGTGATATTATGCCTGACGACTATCAAAAAGGATTAAATGAACTAAAGGAAGGAACTGAAGAGAATAAGAAAGGATATTCTGAAAACACACTCTCTGGTGTTCATTCAACAGCTAGAATGATTTTTAAATATGGCGTGAAAATTGGTGCTGTTAAAAATGATCCAACCGAGTACGCTTATGTACCTAAAACGATAAAAACTGTTGAGGAACTTGAAAGGAATAATGAGCTTCCGAATTATTTAGAAAAAGATGAACTTATTCATTTCCTCAACACCGCCCAAATTCATGGTCTTGACAGGGACTATGAGATATTTTCCACACTTTCATTCACCGGGATTCGCGTAGGAGAACTCTGTGCACTCAAAGACACAGACGTTGATTTTGAAGAACATAAGATTCGGATAACAAAGACCTTGTACAATCCAAATAACAACTACAGCAAATACATTCTGAATACACCCAAGACCACATCATCCATTCGAGAAATTGATGTGGAACCTGAAATAATCGAGGGCATAAAAAATCTTCTAACAATTCAACAAATAGAAAAACTAAAAGACCAAAAAGCTACCACGATAAAGGTTTTGTTTTTGCAAAGATCGGTCAATATGCCGGCTATCCAGAAGTAATTAAGATGATTCAACTTAGAATGAAACGTCTTTTAAGATTGGCCGGACTAAATGAAGAGCTTACGCCCCATTCATTAAGACACACCCATACTTCGTTGCTTGCTGAAGCTGGTGTCAGCCTTGAACAGATAATGCAGAGACTGGGGCATGCTAACGACGATCTAACACGAAGAATATATCTGCATATAACCAAGCCAAAAAGAAAAGAGGCTTCTCAAAAGTTCGGAGAACTAATGAGAGCCTCTAAAAAAACGGATTCTGAGTTAACAGATTGTTAACAAGTAGGCATTACCGGCTGTCGAACCCTTGATGCAACAAGGGTTCACGGCCTTATTACATCATGCCGCCCATTCCGCCCATGCCACCCATGCCGCCCATATCAGGCATGCCGGCTTTTTCTTTTTCTGGCTTGTCAGCGATAACCGCTTCAGTTGTCAAGAACATAGCTGCAACGGAAGCTGCGTTTTGCAACGCGGAACGCGTTACTTTCGCAGGGTCAACGATACCTTGAGCGATCATGTCAACCCACTCGCCTGTAGCAGCGTTATAGCCTACGCCAACTTTTTCGTTTTTCAAACGCTCAACGATAACGGAGCCTTCTTGGCCAGCGTTGTCAGCGATTGTGCGAACTGGGGACTCAAGAGCTTTCAAGACGATGTTCACGCCTGTTTGCTCGTCGTCAGATGCTTTTACAGCTGCAACTGCATTATATACGTTCAGAAGCGCAGTACCGCCACCAGCAACGATACCTTCTTCAACTGCTGCACGAGTCGCGTTCAAAGCGTCCTCAATGCGCAATTTGCGCTCTTTCAATTCTGTTTCAGTAGCCGCACCAACTTTGATAACTGCTACGCCGCCAGCCAATTTAGCAAGACGCTCTTGCAGCTTCTCTTTGTCGAACTCGGAAGTTGTTTCTTCCAATTGCGTGCGGATTTGGTTTACACGTGCGTCGATGTCTGCTTTGTTGCCAGCGCCATCAACAACAATTGTGTTCTCTTTTGTTACGCGTACTTGACGAGCAGTACCCAATTGATCGATCGTAGTCGATTTCAATTCAAGGCCGAGCTCTTCTGTAATCACTTGGCCGCCTGTCAATGCAGCGATATCTTGCAGCATTGCTTTACGACGGTCACCGAAGCCAGGAGCTTTAACAGCTACGCAAGTGAATGTACCGCGCAATTTGTTCACTACCAATGTAGCAAGCGCTTCGCCTTCAACATCTTCAGCGATGATAACCAATTGCTTGCCTTGTTGAACGACTTTCTCAAGTACAGGCAAGATTTCTTGGATGTTCGTAATTTTCTTATCTGTGATCAAGATATAAGCGTTGTCCAGAACAGCTTCCATCTTGTCAGTGTCTGTGATCATGTATGGAGAGATGTATCCACGGTCGAATTGCATACCTTCAACCACTTCAAGCTCTGTATTGAAACCTTTGGATTCTTCGACAGTGATTACGCCATCCTTGCCGACTTTCTCCATCGCTTCAGCGATCAACGTACCAACTTCTTCGTCAGCTGCAGAAATTGCCGCAACTTGAGCAATATTTTGCTTGCCTTCGATTGGCTTCGCAATGCTGTGCAATTCTTCAACCGCTGCTTTCACAGCCTTCTCGATACCTTTGCGAACAACCATTGGGTTCGCACCAGCTGTAACGTTCTTCAAGCCTTCGCGGATCATTGCTTGAGCCAGAACAGTCGCTGTAGTTGTACCGTCACCAGCAACGTCGTTTGTTTTTGTAGCTACTTCTTTAACGAGTTGTGCACCCATGTTTTCGAATGCATCTTCCAACTCGATTTCTTTCGCGATCGTTACACCGTCGTTCGTGATAAGCGGAGAACCGAATTTCTTCTCCAATACAACGTTGCGACCTTTTGGTCCAAGCGTCACTTTAACCGCATTTGCCAAAGCATCTACACCGCGAAGCATCGCACGACGTGCTTCTTCAGAGAACAAAATATCCTTAGCCATTAGTGAAACCCTCCTCAATTCGTATCAATATGTTCATTCGTTCATTTTCATGTATGTGATTCAGCGGTTCCCACTCAGGAACCTGATCATGTGATTGCAAAATGAGCGCATACGCTCTACGGCTCTATTAGCCGATTACTGCGTGGATGTCGCTTTCTTTCATAATCAAATATTCTTTGCCTTCAAATTTGATTTCAGTTCCAGCGTATTTGGAGAACAGCACGCGGTCGCCTTCTTTTACTTCCAAAGCCACACGTTGGCCGTCTTTCCACACTCCGTTACCTACTGCCACAACTTTGCCTTCTTGCGGCTTTTCTTTGGCAGTGTCCGGCAATACGATTCCGAAAGCTGTAGTTTCCTCCTTCGCAATTGCCTCGATCAATACGCGTTCACCTAAAGGTCTGATCATGAAAAATAGCCTCCTTTTTAAACAAGAGTTATAAAGTGAAGAATCCGTCGCCCGTTATGTACAGACAATGGCTTCACATCAAATATTGTAATGTGTTAGCACTCGATAGTGGTTAGTGCTAATAACAATTCTTATGATACTGATTTTAACTTTCGAATGCAAGGGGGTATTCGCTTAAAAATTTTTAACTTTTTATATGCAACCTACTCTCCTAGTGCATGAAGTCCTGTCTTTACCAACAAAAAATGCAGGTAGACAGAGTGCAATTCTGATCACACTCTCTCTAGCCTGCATTTATGACTTAGGCGATTGTAGCGTCTGCTGATTCATCGAATTCCTTTTCCCATGCTTGCTGTTCTGCCAATTGCTTACGATAAACGATCGAAGACAAGAACACGCTTAACTCATACAGTACGAGAAGAGGGATCGACACCAAAATGTCTGAGATAATATCCGGCGGAGACAGCATCGTACCTAATACGATCAACACAAAATAAGCAATGCGGCGCATCTTGCGCAAACGCAGCGGATTCAACAATCGAATTCGCGTCAAAAACATAATGACTACCGGCAACTCAAATAACAACGAAATCGGAAGCAGAATATTAAACATAAACGAAAAATATTGCGTAATTCCGTACGTTGCTTGCAGCTCCATATGCTTATTAATCGATGAGGTAAATTCAAAAGCCATCGGAAAGACTACAAAATAGGCAAATGACAGCCCTAATAAAAACAGCAAAAATACGAAGGGCACATAACGAAGTGCCGCGCGCCGCTCTGCTGCTTTCAGGCCTGGACTGACAAAAGCCCATAACTGATACAGCGTAATCGGCAGCGTAATTGCCAAAGCAACAATAAAGGCAAACTTCATATAAATGCTGATTCCATCCCATAGAGAGAAGCCATGCAGCGGCATATTTTTGGCTGGCTCGACACTTCGCAAATAGTTATATATCGGATCGGCAAGGATAAGCCCGCCTACGAGTCCGACAACAAGAGCCACTAGAATCAGAACAATCCGCTTGCGCAGTTCGACAATGTGCTCGACTATCGTCATTTGGTCTTCCTTTTCAATCGACATTCCTACACCAGCCTGTTCATCTCATTGTTGCAATCTTCATTAGGCGTCACAGCAATTGGTGTGACACGAACGAAGCATTACTCCGGCAAGCGCCGCTGAGACTCGGAATTAGTCGTCGAAGCCATTGGCGAAGGCTGTCCAGACTTTTCTACTTCTACATGCTGCACTTCCTTACGCACAGGCTTAGACTCTTCGTCATCCCCCATAATATCGCGTGCACCTGCTTTGAACTCACGTAATGTACGGCCAAATGCGCGCCCCAGCTCAGGAAGTTTATTCGGTCCGAACAATAACAAGGCAATAATCAACAGCAACAGAACACCTGAAACGCCGATTCCGTTAAACACCTTGTAACTCCACCTTTCATCGCCCCTATAAAATAAAATGCTATGATATTCATCATAACATACTAGATATGTAGAAAATACCAATGAACTGTAACAAATTTATGAAAATCGTTCCAGTTTCGGCATATCACTCGAATTCATCCGCGCTGCTCAGATTCCCGCTTACTGCATATAAAGCATGCGGCAGCTGATCAATAATCGCCAGCAAATGATCATGAACACCCTTAGGGCTTCCTGGCAAGTTGATAATAAGTGATTTTCCTCTAATCCCGCATACGGCACGAGACAGCATTGCTTTGCGGGTTCGCTGCATCGCTGCATATCGCATAGCTTCTGCCAAACCGGGTACCTCTTTATCGACGACCTTCATTGTCGCCTCAGGAGTTACATCTCGCGGAGCCAATCCATTGCCTCCCGTTGTAATAATTAAGTCTGCTTGGAAATAGTCTGCCATTTCAATTAATGATGCAGAAATATCGTTAATCTCATCAGGCACAATTCGGTACTCTACAACCTCACCATGCAGCTCTTCTTCCACCAGTTCACGGATAACCTGTGCGCTGGTATCCTCTCGCTCGCCGCGTGAACCTTTATCACTTGCTGTTAAAATCGCCACTTTCCAAAGCATGTTCACTCCTCCTTCCGCCATCGCCACGCCAAGTTTATGGAATCATCTTTTATTCACCAATATACTGGATATATCCCTCTATTTCTTCATTATTCAAAGGGGTTCGTCTTTCCTCT
Source organism: Paenibacillus alvei DSM 29 (assembly GCF_000293805.1). Classification (GTDB taxonomy): domain Bacteria; phylum Bacillota; class Bacilli; order Paenibacillales; family Paenibacillaceae; genus Paenibacillus_B; species Paenibacillus_B alvei. The sequence continues at coordinate 15,680 of NZ_AMBZ01000001.1, forward strand.
CTATATGGTAAACAGGTTGCTGCTGCAATCCAAATTCGAGTTCTTCCCCCAGAATCCTTCTTTGCTCACAAAAAATAATGCCTTGTTCGGAGATGAGCAGATCGACACCAATATCGTGTGGCTCCATTGGCACTTCATCCGTAATCTGCCAAGAATAGATGCAGCTTATCCGTACAACAGAAAAATTCTCCTCGTCTTTTTGATTATGCATACCCTGTTCCATAAAAGTCTGCCAAAATCGATCGTAATAGCCTGCCCCTAGTCCGAGTCTGCCCCCTGTGCGGTCAAAAGCAATTCCGGGAACAATGATAACGTCAAGGCTTCCCCATTCTTCAACTAGCAGCAAGCCTGACTGGGGTTCTGGTTCATGAAGGCCAAAGTTGCTTTCTATTAGCCTCGTCTCGCTATCCCAACGATGCAGTGTCATGGTTCTAGTAGATGGAACCGTGCGCGGCAAGTAAATGTTGTCTCCGGCATGCAAGCATTCTGTCAGCAATGGCTTTATGTCCAACTCCCTGCCAAACGGCCAATAGCCAAAAATGCGAAGTGGACGCTTCAATTGTGCTCGAAGCTGCATGAAATAAGCAGAAGCAAGCTGACATGCACCTGTACTGGATATAAAATATTCTTTCTCCATTACCGCCTTACGGCGTTGTTTGAATCGTTCTCGAAGTATGCCTTTATCTGCCGTGGACTCCAATTGAACTCCCTCCTCGGACAATGCAAAGTCTCTTCGCTGTATATCACCTATGTATGCTCATTTACTCGCATTTTCACTTGTTTTCACCATTTTCAACCTTAGTTTACCATCCTTGCTTCATTTCCGCCAGCTATACACAATCATTCGCACTAACTGTCGCACCACTCTATATTAGATATTGGGAAACGTAAAGATTTCGCACTTTTTCGCATTTTCATGTAAACTTAAAGGGATATGTTCAGTCTGGGATGCCACATTATTCATTGATTGAACTACCTCTTTAGACATGTTAGTTTGCCCAAAACGGAGGAGATACCGATGCTGCTTCAAGCGAACGGCATATGTAAAAGTTACGGGATTACCCCCGTGTTATCGAACATTACATTCCAAATTTTAGAACGCGAGCGGATAGGCTTGGTTGGAGTAAATGGTGCCGGCAAGTCCACGCTTCTACAACTGATTGCTGGAGAATTGACACCCGACGACGGCATCATATACAAATCGAAGGAGACTCGCATCGGCTATCTTGCCCAACATACCGGTCTCCATTCGGAACGATCGATTTGGGAAGAAATGATGTCCGTATTCGCTCACCTTACCGGGGCTGAGCAGGAACTGCGGGAGTTGGAGCATCTAATCGCAGATCCAGCGATAGCCGAGGATGAATCTCGATATGAAGAAACCTTGCGTCGTTATGCGGAACGGCAAGACTGGTTCCGTCAGCATGGCGGCTATGAAATGGAAACGCGTGTACGCAGTGTGCTACATGGAATGGGATTCGGCCAAATGGATCCTCACGCCGTCCACGTTCATACTTTAAGCGGCGGACAGAAGACCAGACTTGCACTTGCTCGTATCCTGCTCCAGCAGCCTGATTTGCTTCTGTTGGACGAGCCGACGAACCATTTGGATATTCACACCCTTACATGGCTCGAGGCTTATCTGCGTTCCTATCCTGGCGCTGTCCTTGTTGTATCTCATGACCGCTACTTCCTGGACGCGATGGTAACAACGATAATCGAGATCGAACGCCATCAGGCAAAGCGTTATACAGGTAATTATACGAAGTATATTGAGTTGAAGGCATCTGAGTATGAGCAACAAATAAAGCTATACGAAAAGCAGCAGGTTGAAATCGCCAAGCTCGAGGACTTTGTTCAACGCAATATCGTTCGCGCCTCCACAACAAAGCGCGCTCAAAGCCGCCGCAAAACACTTGAGAAGATGGAACGGATCGATAAACCGCTAGGTGATTTGAAGCGTGCAAGCTTTAGCTTCGAGATCGTGCGACAGAGCGGCAAAGATGTACTTAAAGTGGATGGAGCTGCCGCATCCTATGGAAATAACCCGCCATTATTCCGTAATGTCGGCTTCGAATTGAAGCGCGGGGAAATGGTTGCACTTATAGGACCTAACGGAATTGGCAAGTCCACACTGCTGAAAGCTTTGACCGGCAAACATGATCTTTTAGCAGGACAAATCAACTGGGGTACAAATGTTTCAATTGGTTACTATGATCAGGAACAGACGAATTTGAACCCGAATATGACAGTGCTAGAAGAAGTATGGTCTGCTTATCCGCATATGGAGGAAGTTCGCATTCGAACGGTTCTCGGAAGCTTCTTATTTAGCGGAGATGATGTACAGAAGAAAGTCGCATCTCTAAGCGGAGGAGAAAAGGCTAGAGTTGCACTTGCCAAGCTAATGCTCCTGCAAGCAAATGTCCTTATTCTCGATGAGCCGACCAACCACTTGGATTTATTCAGCAAAGAGGTTCTCGAATCTGCACTCATTGACTATGAAGGGACGCTGCTCTTCATATCCCATGACCGCTATTTCTTGAACAAAATGGCTGAGCGGATCGTCGAAATGAGTGCAGAAGGAACGTGTCATTTCCTAGGAAATTATGACGACTATGTAGAGAAGAAGCAACAGTTGGAAGAAGATAAAGAACTGCTCTCCTCAAAATCTGTACAGCCAAGCAGGCCTGCCTCATTCCAAAGCGGCACTGTAGATAGCAAGCTAGAAACAGCTCCTACGGGATCAGCCGCTTATGAAGCAGACAAGCAGTCGAAGCGTGAAGAACGTGCGCGCCAACGGAAGTTGGAGCAAATCGAGAAGCAAATTGCAGAGTTGGAAGCAGAGATAGCTGCCCGTGAACTGGAGCTAACTGAGCCCGATGTATTTAATGATTACGTACGTGTCCAGTCCATTCAGGAGCAGTTAGATGCAACCAAGGCGGCTCTTGATGAAGTATACGCGGAATGGGAGCTTCTTATGGAAGCATGAGCCCATGACCGTCATACAGCAGGATGGAGGGGTTCCCAACCGGGAATCCCTTTTTTCATCCATCACCAAAAGGCCCGTACAACGTAGTTATACGAATTAAGTGATCCGAGCTACCGTCCCATTTGTCATTTCCACTAGCTCCATGGGTGTTAACTGGAACACAGCTTGGGGATGGCCTGCCGCGGCCCATATCACCTCAACTTGCATTAAATCCTCATCAATTATTGTAACAATGGGATCTTTATGAGTAATTGGCGGCACACCTCCAATAACAAATCCTGTATGTTCTCGGACGAAATCCGCATCAGCTTTGCCAAGCTTTTCGTTTAACAAATGGCCGATCCTCTTTTCATTTACGCGATTTACTCCGCTTGCCACGACGAGCAAGGGAAGATTTGCTTCTTTTCTCCGAAAAATTATCGACTTTGCAATCTGTGATAATTCGCAACCGATTGTATTCGCGGCTTCTTCTGCGGTTCGTGTACTGTCAGGCAGCTCTATAACCAGATTAGGCAGCCCCATTGCAGAAAGCTTGTCCTGTACGGATTGCGCACTCCCTTTGAGCTTACTCATACCAATCCCTCCTACAGCAAAAAAACAATTCATCCAATTTCTCTACTCATATTTATAAAACGAATAGGTTCGGCGATGAGTACCTCCTCAGCACCGAACCACGAATAACAACAGACATATTTTTCCTCTGTCCATTATTAGCATTTTCGTACAGGTTCATCTAGCTCAACATTATTTTCATGAGTATATAAAGCAGCATCAGCATTCGTTATTAAACCACAGTTTATACACAACAATATTTTTATGAAACAACAATCACTTTTTCATATTCTGCTCAATTTTCGTTGGTATATCAATGTTTTTATTTTGTAAACCAACATTATCCACTGTTTTATCCACATTATCCACAATTCCAGTGTATTCCATCAGGGAAGTTATCCTTTTTTTCACCAAAATTAGATCCTTAGTCCTGTAAGGAAGAAAACGTTTTATCCACATTTTCAACGGAATATGTGGATAACTTTGTCCACACTCAGATTACGAAACCCCAACAGCCCCCGCCTTAACAGCAGAATTTTGCTCGTAGAGCTGACCTCGAACAGCTTGGTTGCACGCAGCCACATAGGCCTGAGCCGCTGCCATTACGATATCTTGATGCATCGCACTTCCCTGATAGCGAAAATCGTTGCAAGATACCGTCACGATTGCCTCACCAGCAGCATTTTCCCCTGAAGACAAAGAATGAAGCTCCAAGTCCTCAAATTCAATAAGCTCGGAGAAGGACTGTGCAATTGCACGTATTACCGCTTCAATAGGTCCGCTTCCGACACCAGCATAAGTGCGTTCCAATCCAGTCTCCTGCTCCTTGATGACAACAGATGCTACACGGCTGCGCGAGCTTCCTGCAATAACTTGAACATCAAGCAGTTCAACAGCCTCAAGCTGTTCATTCAACGTTTCTCCGATACAGTGCAGCAGTTGTTCATCGGTTACAACCTTTTGCTGATCCGCCATCCGCTTAAAGCTGGCATATACATCATCTAATTGACTTGCATCAAGTGTGACTCCGTATTGAGCAGCTTTATGCTTAAGTGCATGGCGCCCTGAATGCTTACCGAGAATTATCATATGATGCGGAATTCCCAGTTGAACGGGATCCATGATCTCGTAAGTGCTGCGGTTCTTAAGCAAACCATCCTGATGGATGCCGGACTCATGCTGGAAGGCATTGCGGCCCACAATTGGCTTATTGAAGGCAATTGGGTAATGCATCATCCGGCTGACCATACGGGACGTCTCGTACAAATGCTCTGGTCGAATTTGTGTGCCCACTCGCAGCGCATCATTTCGCGTATTCAGCGCCATTACAAGCTCTTCCAGCGCGCAATTTCCAGTTCGCTCTCCAACCCCGTTAACCGTCACCTCGATTTGGGTTGCTCCAGCTTGTATAGCGGCAATACTATTCGCAACCGCCAGACCAAGGTCATTGTGGCAATGGGCGCTGAATTGAACCCCGTCTGCTCCACGCGCCCCCTGTCTTACTTTGCGGAACAATGCTCCATACTCCTCGGGCAGCGCATAGCCGACCGTATCCGGCAAATTAATAATCGTAGCCCCTTCCTCAATAGCTGTTTCTACTAGCTCAATTACATAATCGGAATCGGCACGTGTCGCATCCATAGCCGTGAATTCTACCCGATCTACAAATTGCTTGGTATAGGCCACCATTTCCCGGGCCATTTGCTTCACTTCTGCACGGGACTTGCGCAGTTGATACTGTAAATGAATATCTGAAGCAGAAAGGAAGAGATGGATGCGTCTCTTCGCCGCATCTTCTGTTGCATGAACAGCAGCATCGATATCCCCCTCGACTGCACGTGCAAATCCACAGATTTCAACCTCAGGGAACATTCTAGAAATACGTTGCACTGCCTCAAATTCACCTGGACTGGAGATGGGAAATCCAGGTTCTATGACATCCACTCCCAATGCAGCCAGTCGTCCTGCAAGCTCAAGCTTCTGCTCCAACGTTAAGGCTGCACCCGGCGCCTGTTCTCCATCCCGCAGGGTAGTATCAAAAATTCGGATCATCTTCTCGTTGTTCATGGACATAGATAATTCCTCCTTATTTTGTTGAAGCTTTGAAATCAGTTTTCTGAGCGTATATTTCTTTTCTCGACCTGTGCTGCAAAGAACAAGCCTGAAACGGCTTTTAGAACACAAAAAACCTGCCATCTCCGTTACTTGGAGACGACAGGTTATATGCCGCGGTACCACTCCGATTGAAGGACATAAGTGCATGAAGCGATTAATCGCCTGCCTTATGAAGCCCTTCCTCTCAAATCCTAATAACGGCAGGCACCGTAACAGCCTATCGATACATGAAATGAAGACGTTCTATAGCCCTTCATGCCATCATGTTCGTTCAGCTGTTCCACTCCCAGGCGAGTTCAGACCTTACCGCCACTGCGTCGCATCTCCCCGCAGCTTGCTGTGAGACCGTTCGAGTCCTACTACTCCTGTTCGTCGTGTGTAAATCATTAATATCTTGTTGTAGCATTCTTTATTCATTATCACTGTGAAAATAAAAAACCTGCCGTCTCATTAGAGACGACAGGTGATCTGCCGTGGTACCACTCTAGTTGATGAACTTCATCCTCGCGAAAGATGAAGCTTCATCCGCTTCATGCACATGACGATTCAGAATCAGAACATAACGTCTCAATCCTATCGCCACGCACGCCCTATGACGGGGGCAGCCGTATCCGCGTACTCCATTCCGCCGATCCGCTCACAGGCGAGTTCAGGCTTGCTGCCGCCGCGTCGCACCATTCCCGCAGCTCTCTATAGGCCAGCATATTCCTTACTGCTCCTGATCTTAGCGTTTTACCGTATTTCCCATTCCATGGAAGGATTTAGGTTTATTGACTATTATATTGCCCTCGCTTCAAATCGTCAATACCTAAATTATCTTCACACATGGATACGGGACATCCCCTTTACACAGACCATGCTTCTAATGAGAACGATGGCTCTGCCTTAAAATCAAGCGGCGTCGATTGACCATTCTTCCACTTCAAATATGCAGCAGCTCCAATCATTGCCGCATTGTCCGTACAATATTCGAAAGGCGGGATCAGCAATGGAATCCCTTCATCAGCGCAGCGCTCTGTCAATGCAGCCCGCAAGCCGCGATTGGCGGCCACCCGCCGCACAGCAGAAGCTGCTTCGCACCGTATTGCTTTACGGCTCGCATGGCTTTTTCAATCAGTACATCGATGACAGATAGCTGGAACCCTCGAGCAATTCCAGCATAATTCGGTTGATCACCCTTCATCTTGGCCTGATTGACTGCATTCAATACCGCAGATTTCAACCCGCTGAAGCTGAAATCATATGATTCAGGATCCAGCCATGCACGCGGCATTTCCACCTCTTCCGTTGATTCGACAGCCAAGCGGTCGATATGCGGGCCTCCCGGGTAAGGGAACCCGACGGCCCGCGCTACCTTGTCATAAGCCTCGCCTACTGCATCATCTCTAGTACGTCCGATCACCTGGAACTTGCCCTCTTCCTGCAAAAGCACAAGTTCAGTATGACCACCGGATACAACGAGAGCCATACACGGGTATTCAAGCTCTTCTGCCAGCCGATTCGCATAAATATGCCCCGCAATATGGTGAGTGCCAATAAGAGGAATATCCAGCGCCATCGACAGCGACTTAGCGGCAACAACGCCTACAAGCAGTGAACCGACTAAACCTGGACCTTGTGTTACAGCTATAGCGTCCACATCCTCCATGGTAATGCCTGCTTCCTGAACAGCCTGCTCCAGCATGACAGTTATCGTCTCGACATGCTTACGGGAAGCAATCTCGGGGACGACCCCACCGAAGCGGCGATGAACGTCAATTTGACTGGATACCATATTGGACAGCACTTCTCGACCATCGCGAACGATAGCAACCGACGTTTCGTCGCAACTCGTTTCGATAGACATAATCATGCAAGATTCTTTATTAGATTTTATCGTCAATGATTTCACCTGCTTTAATCAGTTAGCGCCTTAGTATTTTGCATAAGGCGCTGTAGGATCCAAGTCTGACCACATAATAAGAGCGTCTTCTTGGTTATCGGAATAATAGCCTTTGCGCACGCCTTGCGAAGTAAAGCCGAATTTAGCGTACAATCGCTGGGCGACATGGTTCGAGACGCGAACCTCAAGCGTCATACGCAGCATGCCAAGCGAATGCGCCAGTTGGACGAGCTCTTGAAGCAAACGCTCGCCAAGCCGCTGTCCGCGATAATCCGGATGCACTGCAATATTTGTAATATGTGCTTCATCTAATACCGTCCACATACCTGCGTAGCCAATGATGCGCTCGCCTGTGGTCATCACAATGTATTTGGCAAATAAATTATTCGTCATCTCATTACGAAAGGCATCCTGCGTCCATGGCAGCGTAAATGAAGCATGCTCAACAGCAAGCACACCTGAAATATCATCAAGCGTCATCCGGCGAAATTGAACATCTTGAGCTTGTTCTGGCTGAGTCATGTGAACATGACCAGACTCCTTCTGACCAGCGTGTTGTGTCGACGAAAAGGATCCTTCCTTCTGTTCCTCAGCTTGTCCCATTCGAAGTACGCTCCTTTACAATTGTTGTATAGCCTTGGCTGCCGCCTGCTCTTTCGCAAGCAGCTTCGCTTCCGCCTCCGTCAATTGCGTGTAGTTCGGCTCCAATCGGTGTGTATCACCGAATTGCCCTTGATGAAATGCCTCCAACCCGATTCGGCCAATCCAATGCGCCTTCATTGTGCAAGACAACGCCTGGATGCGATCTCCGAATTGTTGCTGCAGCGCAGCAATACGTTCCATATGAGGCTCAATTTCTCCAACAAACCATACGCGTTCGGGAATATCAGCCGTTTCGGCATTTTCTGATCCAAGTGCATGAGTTACCTCTTCTGCAACTTGGCTAAATAATCGAATGCCATCCTCATGCACGCGATTGCCGAGCTGCGCATCCTTCTTCGAAGCTTGTCCAAAAGCTCCTGCTCCTGGTTCTACTTCGACAGCGCCTGTCGTTGTTCCTGTTCCAAAACGAGCCGTATATACTTGCCCTCTCCGAGCATCTATTAACGGGTACACCCAGTCTTGACCGATATTCAATGTACTCCTCGAAGAAAAATGTTCACGTGCCGTCTCCAATCCGCTAAGCGCTAGCGCATGTAAGCTTGATACGCCTACAACAGGCTTGCCCCACGCCCAAGCGATCGTCTTAGCCGCTGTAACGGAAATCCGCACCCCTGTATAAGAACCTGGACCGATCCCAACAGCAAGTAGAGACACATCGCAATTGTTCCAGCCTCGCTCTTGCAGCATGGATTGGATTGCCGGCACCAGTTTCAAAGAGTGATTCCGCTCCGCTTGAGACTCCATGTGAGCTGCTGTTTGTTGACCATGAAGAAGCGCTAGAGCCATAGATGAAGTAGATGTGTCTAACGCTAACACCTTGTCCTGCTCATGTTGTACTGCCATGATTTATACTCCCATCCGTTTCAATTCATTCACCCATGATACATACGGTTCACCGTACGCGGTCAATCGAATGATACGCTCTTGCTCCCCTTCTGACTGAATGAACAAGTGCAAATGCTGCGGCGGTAAAATCGGGGTAATTATGCTTGACCATTCCACCAATGATACACCCTCGCCATAGAAATATTCATCTAGGCCAAGCTCATCTGCCTCCGCCATTGATATCCGATACACATCCATATGATATAGAGGCAATTTTCCGCCTTCGTATTCCTTAATAATTGTAAAGGTCGGGCTGTTGACGACTTCCGTAATGCCCAGTGCCTTCGCTACAGCCTGTGAGAACCTCGTCTTGCCTGCACCCAAGTCCCCATCAAGTGCGATAACAGTCCCCGCAGTGAACCGTTCAGCCAGCCGGGAAGCAAGCCGTTCCGTATCTGCTTCACTGCTTGAACGGAAGGCGAATTCCGCAATTTGATTCATATAGAGCCTCCATCACGATACATGTAGTAACTAAGTTATCATTATATCATAAATTTCTTATCTCCAACCGCGAACCGCCTTTTGGCAGCCTATGCGATTATCGTGCACGCTCATTGCAGTTGGATCGAAGGCATCAATCATTCACGCTGTTATGCTGTTATATAGAAAAAGACACCTGCTGCCGCAGGCGCCTCCATCATCCTCGAACGATTGTCCATTTATTGTATTCAAAGAACGCTAGTGTTTCTTTTCCTCAACTAAACGATCTACGGATACGGTTTGTGTATTCAAGGGATTCGTACCGACCTGCACCGTAGCCATACTGTTGGCCACATCCACGCTTTCAATCCATACAGATTGCTCCCCATCCAAACGAACGGGCACTGTATCCTTCATCTCCAATATTTGCTTTGCACGGTTGGCATCCATCATCATGCTCCATCCTCCTTCACATTCCATGCCGCAGGCGGCACACTAGCCAAACAGCTGCCTTCTGTTAAGATGGCTCAATTCTTCCTATTTCATGCATGACACACAATGGGTAACGCTTATGCATCTGTCACATACTGAGATCAGAAATTCATCATCCATATGTCATACCTACAATCGAACATCATGGAACACGATGCAAAGGAGGCAGAGCATGCATACGGTATGGAAAGGCGCCATAAGCTTCGGGCTTGTACACGTCCCGGTCAAAATGCATACAGCTACCGAGGATAAGGATATATCCATGCGGATGATTCATAAGGAATGCGGTAGTCCGTTATCCTACGTCCGAACGTGTCCGGTCTGCGACAAAGAAGTAGCCTGGGACGAAATCATCAAGGGATACGAGTATGAGAAAGGAAGATATGTGCTGTTCGACAAAGAGGAGTTGGAACAGCTTCAAGAAGAAGCCAATCGTGCGATATCCATTATTGATTTCGTGGACTTGCAGGAAATTGACCCTGTGTATTATCAAAAAACCTACTACCTCTCCCCTGATCAAGCAGGGGCGAATGCATACCAGCTCCTTAGAGAAGCGCTTAATGAGACGGGGAAAATCGGAATCGCCAAGGTGACCCTTCGAGCCAAAAGCAGTCTTGCAGCGATCCGAGTACTAAACAATTGCCTCGTTATGGAAACCATGTTCTATCCCGATGAAATTCGGTCTTCTTCCCAAGTTCCGAATGTCCCTGAGCAGGTAAAGGTTAATCCGAAGGAGCTCGAAATGGCCAAGCTCCTCATTAGCCAGCTTTCAACCGCTTTCGAGCCTGAAAAATATACCGATGAATATCGGGAGCGTTTACTGGAGCGCATCGGGCAAAAAATTGCAGGAGAGGAAGTTCGCACCGCCCCAGCGGCCCAGCCTACAGCCAATGTCGTTGATTTAATGGCCGCCCTGCAGGCAAGCATTGACGCCATGAAATCTCCTGCACCGATCAGCACCGATACAGGTCATATCCAGACAGCTGCGGAAGAAGCGGCGCCCCGTAAGCGGAGAACAAAACGGAAGCCAGCCGCGGCTCCAGAAGAAACAGCAGTTCAATCCGGTGGACTTGCAGCAGCAGAAGAGACTGCAACTGTTGATGACGCTCCTCGCGGTAGACGCAAGGCACGCAGCACCGCAGCACGTGTTCCTACAAAGCAGGCAGCTAGCGGCGAGGGGACGGAGCCAACAACAAAGCGGCGCAAAAGTACAAAGAAGTCTGCTGACGGTGAGAAATCATAGTGAAGAAGCAGAGTTCGTACGATGTCACTGCAGAGTTTCGTTCTGAGGTCTATCGTCTACCCTCACCTCCTATGTCTCCACTGCTGTCATCCTATATTCCTACAGGAAGTGACTGGACGCATCAGCTTAAATGGGACGGTGTGCGCATTTTGGCATTTTGTTCAGCAGGCAAGGTGGAGCTTTACTCGAAGCGGCTGCTGAACAAAACGAGCATCTATCCGGAAATTACGGAGATGCTTACTCAATGGTCAATTAAGAATCAACTTTCCGTTCTATTGGATGGAGAAGTCGTTGTTCTGGATCCGAAGTCACTGCGTCCGTCCTTTCCGCTTGCGCTTCAGCGGGAACGAACAAGAACAGCGGGAAACGGCCAATTACTGCAAGCTATTTATGTTCTCTTTGATTTACTCGCGCTAAATGGCGAAAACATTCGAGCACTGCCCTACTCTGAACGTTATCAGTTGCTTGCCAATCTGCCTAAGCCTCCTGCAGAACGTTGTTTCGTAACCGATTGCTTCCATGATGGAGAGGCTTTATGGAAATGGATAAACGAGCATGAATGGGAGGGAGTAGTCAGCAAGCGACTGGCCTCTCCATATATAGAGGGAAAACAGCATCGGGATTGGACGAAAAGAAAAAAGGATATCCAGTTGGAAGCCCTGACTATCGGCTATATACGCAAAGATAATCGCCCCTCAAGTATCATTTTGGCAGATGCAAAGGGACAATATATGGGGAGAGCCTCAATTGGATTGGACGAGGTTCGCAGACAGCTTCTCGCAGCTTGGGCCAACAAGCATCCAGCCGTCCAGCCTATCGCACAAGGACTCCCTTCTACCCTATATAAGGAGCACATTATCTGGTACCACCATCCGATTCCCTGTCTCATCGGTGCGCTCGAATATACGGATACAGGCTTACTGCGCCACCCGCGCATTTTAACACTGCCATTGCTTGAATCCTGAGCATTGTTCAAACCACGGCAGATTGTTGTCTCAAATCATGTAAATCGATAAAAAAGCAATGTCCCCTGCTTTCGTGCCATTAAAAGGTGTTGCCTATTCTTAAATCGGTGAATGAAGCTAAGGGGAGCTTATCATTATCGCGATCATCAGGAGGCTGAACAAATTGGGAAAATCGAGGGGGAACACCGGTAGGGCACATACATCCTCTGCAACATTGGATATCGGCGGACATCAAGTTAACATCACGAATCCAGATAAAATACTGTTCCCTGAAATGGGAATAACGAAGGGGCGCTTTATGCAGGAACTCATTCGGCTAAGCCCTTATTTGCTCCCTGCTTGTTCAGGAAGGTTTTTGACTACAATTCGTTATCCGGACGGTGTAAACGGCAAGTTCTTTTATCAAAAAAATGCACCTGAACCGACTCCGCCCTTTGTTCGCACTGCTCTATCCGAGGGCATTTCCTATGTAGTGCTGAATGATATTGCCACACTGCTCTGGCTGGGAAATCTCGCTTGCATCGAATATCATCCCTCCTTGCACAAGGTAGATGATCCGTTGCCATCGGAATGGATTATTGATCTCGATCCTTCCGTTGAGGAAGAGCCCCGCATTATGGAGGCTGCTGTGCTTGTAGGCGAAATGCTGGCGCAGCTAGGACTTCGCTCTGTACCCAAGACTTCCGGCGCAACTGGGGTGCAAATTGTGATTCCAATTGAACACGGACCAACCTTCACCCAATTGAAAGAGCTTGGACATGTGGTAGCTGCTTATTTATGCGAACGGAATCCAGGACTCTTCACAATTGAGCGGTTCAAAAAACATCGCGGCACCAACATCTATATTGATTACATGCAGCACGACAAGGGACGGACAATCGCAGCGCCATACACCCCGCGCGCAACACGGTACGCCTCAGTTTCCATGCCGCTGACATGGGAGGAGGTAAGGCTCGATCCGAAGCCGCGCGATTTCCACTTGCTAAATGCCGTTGATCGCCTGAACACAACAGGCGATCTTATTCAGCTTGAGCCCAAACAACGCATTGAACCCGTCCTTGCTGCCCTATCGAATCAAATTGCTGCTCTACAAAAGCGGAGATAGCAGCCGGGCCAATGCCTCGGCTGCCCGCTGCCCGCGAGATCGATGGACAAATTTGGAATAATCAATTTCAACGCTATCGTCAAAGTCACGGTAAAAATCCTGTTCCAAGCGATCAATTGCCTGCTTGTCGAACAGTACCGCATTTAACTCAAAGTTACTAAAGAAACTGCGCATATCCAGATTAGCGGTTCCAACCGAAGCTAATGCTCTATCCATAATGAATGCCTTCGCATGGGCAAAGCCTTTCTGATATTGATAGAACCGAACCCCAGATTGCATAAGCTCCTCCACGTAGGATAATGAACCCCAATCAACGATGCGGGAATCCGATTTTCCAGGAATAATAATGCGTACATCGATGCCGCTCACTGCTGCGGTCTTGAGCGCAAGTCGTATGCTTGTATCAGGGATAAAATAAGGGGTAATGATCCATATCCGTTCCCTTGCAGAGCTTACTGCCCCGAAGAACAACTCTTGAATCGCATCCCAGCTTGCATCTGGCCCGCTCGAAATCATTTTCACCTGCTCACGGCCTTGGCAGACATGCTCTGGAAACAGATCCTTCCGATCAGAAGGAGGCTCCTTTACAAAGGACCAATCGTGCAAAAATACGGCCTGCAGCGCATAGACTCCGTCCCCTTCCACACACAAATGCGTATCTCGCCAAAATCCCAGCTTGTGGTTCAGTCCCAAGTAATCGTCACCGATATTAATTCCGCCAACGAAACCAATCGCCCCGTCAATCACGACAATTTTACGATGATTCCGATAATTGAGCCTGCGCCGGAAAAAGGATACCCATACAGGAAGGAACCAATGGAATTCTACGCCTGCTTGCTGAAGCTTGCGAACATATTTGCGGCGCAGCTCGATGCTCCCCACCCCGTCCGCAATGATGCGAACCTTGACGCCTTCTTTCGCCTTGGCAATGAGTGCCTCTTGGAACTTCGTGCCGATGGCGTCATCCCGTATAATATAAAATTCCATATGTATATGACGCTTTGCCCCACGAATTGCTGCCAGCATAGACTCGAAAGCAGCCTGTCCATTCGTTAGCACCTCCGCCGTATTGCAGCCTGTTATCGGACTTGCCGACAGGGATGATATTAGTGAAAACAAGCGCTCATGCTGAAGCATTTCGGGATTGTTCAATTCTTGAACATGATGGATCACGCTAATCTCAGGCAGTTCGCTTCTATTGACGTATTCCCCCCACGTTTCATGCTTGCGCACACGTCTTCGAGCTGTATATTCCTGTGCAAGGAAGTAATACATTACGAAGCCAATTAAAGGGAAACAAAACAGTATTAAGAGCCAGGCAAGCGCCTTAGACGGATGCTTGTATTCTGAGAGCACAATCGTCACAATTTGGAATAAATAAACAAGCAATATAACGACGATCCATATCATGAATGCGTGTAACCTCCATAATGTGACCTCTTCTATTTATATCATAATTCATTGCAATACCCATTGTTAGGTTGTTGACGTAGACTGCACCGCGCTTTTCCTCCGTTCACTCTTGTACAAATACCGCGCTCCATGTACAGTAAATATTACCACCCCAACACTAGCTACGGAGGATCATTCGATCATGAACCGCAGAATTCGATTGCGCGTGCTTGCACTAGGTATGATCATGGTATTTGTCTTTCTCGTCTTAATCATACGCACGTTCTGGATTCAAGTTATCAACTATGATTTCTATATGGAGCACAATGTAAAGACATGGGCACGCAGCGAAGTGCTTCTGGCCAAGCGAGGCACGATTTATGATCGGAATCACAAGCCGCTTGCCCTTGAAGCTTCTGCCTATAACTTAGTCGTATTTCCACAGGAAATCGAAAAATTGAAGCAGCAGGTTCGTGTAGCTGACGGACTGCATCAATTAATAGGAAAGCCTGTCCCGGAGCTTAATGATTTGATCAGTCGAACGAAGCAGCGTCAGGTCGAAGTACGTACGGAAGGCTGGCTCATGGACTATTCGAAGCTCGATGAATTTCGTAATCTTTTCGGGAAAGAGCTGGATTACGGCGATTGGCTTCATTTTCCTGATTATGGGATTGGATTATTGAAATCCTCTAAACGATACTACCCCTATAATCAACTCGCAGCCCATGTACTTGGTTATATTAATAAAGAAGGACAAGCTGTATCCGGCATAGAAGGCAAATTCGATAACCAGTTGCAAGGCGTTAACGGTCAGGCCGCATTTCTTAGAGATAATCGCGGCAACCCCATTGCACTGTCAAGCAGTTCAATTACCCCGCCTATTGACGGGCAATCGGTTACCCTTACGATCGATATTGAAATCCAGCGCTTCGTTGACGAGGCCATGAATCGCGTCATGAAGCAATGGCAGCCTGCTAGGGCAATGGCTGTCGTCATGGATCCGCACACGATGGAAGTGCTAGCTATGTCCTCAAAGCCCGATTTCAATCCGAATCGGTACTGGAATATACCCAATATTGGCGCGCTGACGAACAACACCTTGCATTTCGGATACGAGCCTGGTTCGACATTCAAAATCGTTACGCTAGCCGCAGCAATTGAAGAAGGTGTATTCCGGCCAGAGGATACGTTTGTCTCTGGCTTCATTAAGGTTCCCGGCAACATCATTCATGATGTAAAGCGCGATGGCTGGGGAACGATCAGCTATCAGCAGGGATTGGAGAAATCAAGTAACGTCGCCTTCGTCAAGCTCGGACTAGAGAAGCTCGGTAAGGAGAAGCTGTTCAACTATATCGACCGCTTCGGATTCACACATCCAACAGGCATTGAGCTAAATGGAGAGGCAGCGCCGCTTATCCGTTTCGAACGTCCCTCCGAGGTGGCAACCGCGACATTCGGGCAAGGCGGTGTACGCGTAAATACAATTCAGCTCGCTGCTGCTTATGCAAGCATTGCAAATGGCGGGAAATGGTTGCAAACGCGTATTGTGAAGGAAGCCCCCACTTCTCCCAAAACTTCAGAGCACCAAGTCGTTACCCCTGCAACAGCGAAGGAAGTCACAGAACGCTTAGAGCAGGTTATTCTGAAAGGTACGGGTAAGCCAGCCATTATTGACGGTTATCGGGTAGCCGGCAAAACCGGTACTGCACAAAAACCAGCCAAACGCGGTTACAAAAAAGGGAATTGGCTGATTTCATTCGTTGGCTACGCGCCTGCCGATAATCCGAAGGCTGTTGTAGCCATTGTCGTAGATGAGCCGGATCTTGGAGGCGATTTCACATTAGGCGGTCAGGTAGCTATGCCAGCCTTCCGTTCTATCATGCTCAGTACGCTTCAATATATGGGAATTAAGCCCGATCCAAATTTGCTCGCTTCGAACGCAGGAGCTTCAAAAACTTCAGTAAAGAACAGCAGCAAAGTAGATGCGAAGAATACGGCTATCGTAGGCAATTATGTTTTGAAGCCAGTAAAAGAATCAGCAGAGGCAATAAAGGATAAGCGTCTGCAGCCCGTTATTCTTGGGAAAGGAACAAAGGTGCTTGAACAATTCCCTCAGCAAGGCGAAGAACGGTATGAACAGCAGCCTGTCTATTTGCTGACTAGCCAGGAGAAAGATATTCCTCTCCCTTCACTAACCGGACAGTCTCTGCGCGATGCGCTGACAATCTGCCAACTGCTTGATCGCAAAACCACCATTATTGGGGAAGGTTATGTTGCCAAGCAAGTAGAAAATACCGCTGGCGGACAACGTTCTGTCACACTCTATCTGCAGTCTGGAAGCTATCGCAATCAACAGCAAGGGTCTACTTCCTCTTTAAATTCGGCTTCAAACGAAGGAAGAGAATGAGTGCCACACCCACGAAAAAAGGTATGTTTTGAGGAATCATTGAATAGAGTTCAATAGACAACTTTCTTACCAAACCTATGAATGGTGAACAATCTATGGGTTCCCATTTCGGGGTATGTGCTTTGAAGACGCAACTTAAGTCGAGGTGATAGGATGAAACGGCATTGGTGGAATGGATCGATGACACTGCTTGTCATTCGTGATGCAGATCAGGCAGTGAAGCAGGTCAATGTATCGAAGATGCTTGTTGTCTCCGTCCCGATTGCAGCAATCATGTCGATAACTGGACTCTTTATGGCTATGCAATGGAAATCTACTGCACAAATTCAAGAGCTTCAGGGGCAAGTAACGACGCAGACTATGGCCTTGGATGTCACGGTTAAGGATAAGGATGAGGCCATTCGTCTTCTGAAAAATGAAGTCATTCGCTTGTCCACTCAAGCCGAATCCGTCAAAGATCAGCTTGAACAAATGAGTGCCCTGGAGAAGCAACTGCAGCAGTTCGTTGAAGGCTATATTGCACCTCCTGGCGAACAGAGGAACTCGGCCATGTTGTCCGCCCCTGCCCAGGCTCCTGCGTGGAATGAACGCAATCAGGTTGGCGGCGAAGACATCGAAGCCAACACCGATCAGATTTTACAACTGGCGAACCGTTCGCGCATCGACTTGCAGCAGATTAGTGAAATGCTGAATACGATGCAGCGCTCTGTTCCGACTACCCTCATGCAAGCGAAGAACAGGCAGACGACAATCGCGGGGACGCCGTCCATCTGGCCGACGAAGTCACGCC
This sequence comes from Paenibacillus alvei DSM 29, assembly GCF_000293805.1. Taxonomy (GTDB): domain Bacteria; phylum Bacillota; class Bacilli; order Paenibacillales; family Paenibacillaceae; genus Paenibacillus_B; species Paenibacillus_B alvei. The sequence continues at coordinate 33,580 of NZ_AMBZ01000001.1, forward strand.
GCATTACTTCAAATTTCGGCTACCGCCAAGATCCTATGCATGGCCGAGCCGCATTCCATGCGGGACTCGACATCGGCGGCGAGCTGGGCGACCCCGTCTATGCCGCAGCTGACGGCAAAGTCATCGAAGCTGGATTCCAGCCGGCACGCGGTAACTACATCATTATCCGCCATGTTAATCAACTGGACACCTGGTATATGCATCTGCAGTCTATTTTGGTTGATGTGAACGACACAGTGGCCAAAGGAGATGCGATTGCCAAGCTCGGGAATACCGGGCGGAGCACAGGGCCACATCTACATTTTCAAATCGTTCAGCGCGGTGAGCCAATCGATCCCTTCCCCTACGTACGCAACGCTCTGAATGAGAATGCAAATTCGAAAAAATTACTCCCCTCTCCACTTATTCGCACCCGACGTTCAACGGAACCATTAACGTCTCTCAGCACTCGTGCCGAAACATATCCGATGCATCAAACCTAGCTTCTCATTTTGATTTAAATCAAGGAGGTTATGCAAGCATGAGCATGCTCCGTCGCTCAACACAACCGAAGCACAGTGACACATTTATTGCGCATGGGACTCAATTGGAAGGTGTGATTCGCTGCGAGGCGAACATCCGAATCGACGGCAAGTTCACGGGAGAAGTAACCTGCAGCGGAACAATAACGATTGGAGAGCATGGAGAGGCGCACTCTACGCTTACCGCTAGTCACATTGTCGTTGCAGGCAGCGTAGTTGGCGATATCCACGCCAACGGTAAGTTGGTAATTGCCTCGACTGGGCAAGTATGCGGCAATTGTCTATCCGAAGTGTTATTAATCGAGGAAGGCGGGATGTTAAACGGAACAAGCCTTATGGAACGTTCTTCCGGAGGTGGTGCCAATAAGAAGGACAGTAAAGGAAGTCAACAGGAAGCGGCCAAAGTATCTGAACATAAAGAAGGCGAGAAGCAAGCGGGATAACCGCTTGCTTCTCTTCAATATATAGAGGAGAAGGAGTTAACGGAGGCAAAATCCAGCCCCTGAAGGGCCGGTTACTGCTAATGAATTCACCCATAGAAACAGGGGGATAAATGGAAGCTACACGCTGGAATCGATGTATGTTCAGTGTAGCATCTGCAGTATTGCCTTATGTAATCATATGCTCAATCCCCAATTGATTGCGTAACGATTCAGCCAATTTCTTCAATTGAGCCTCCTTAGGGATAAAAAAGTAAATTCCGTTTATCATCCTGCCTTCCCCCTGCAGCACGTGCTGTTCAACTTGCTGCAATTGCGGCCTGTAATGCACCATCAACTCCTGCCAATCGTCAAATTGCAAATTCGTACGAAAATTATCCTTCAACTGTTCGAGCAAATCCATCCACCGGGAAGCCGATCCGAGTTGAGCGGATTTGCTAAGCAGCGCTTGCAGCACCTGCCGCTGCCGTTGCATACGGCCAAAATCGCCATTTGGATCCTGCTTGCGCATCCGAACATAGACCAGCGCTTCCTTCCCTTTCAATGTTACCTTCCCCTGTGGGATAGATATTCCATCTTCTATAAAAGGGTGACTGTTCTCCACTTCGATGCCGCCCAGCAAATCAATCATCGATGCAAAGCCGTTCATATTTGTCTTTACATAATAATGCACAGGCACCTTCATGAGCTGTTCCACCGTTGCCACTGTCATGGGCACCCCGCCAAATGCGTAAGCGTGATTGATTTTATCAACGGTATGATGGCCTACAATTTCCGTCCTTGTATCACGAGGAATACTAAGCAAAGACAGCGTCCCGCTGCGCGGCTGAACGAGAACGAGAGCCAGTGAGTCTGATCTTCCCTTGTCTCCTGGCCGCTCATCCGTACCAATCAGAAGCAGTGTAAAGGGGGGCTGTTCCGCTAAATTCGGCTGACGATGATCTGTCGGCGCCGTCACTGCCTGATTCTTCTTCTCTACAATAGGTGTGATGAAAGAGAAGGACTGCTGCTTCGGCAGGTTCCCTTCCATCTTGTTTGGAAGCGGCTCATACATGGCATCGGCCGCTCCCTTCAACATATGCCATATGATAAGAAGGAATGCTGCAGCAACTAAAATCAATATTCCAAGCAAGATAAGAACTACCTTGTGCCATCTTCGCAGCCGTTTATTTATCTGCATCAGCCTAGCCCCTTCCAACCATCTTTCCAGCTATCTTCAATGTGTCCCCTTGGGCAATTCCATACTTTACTTACTGCTCAGGTTGGGTATCCTTCTGCAAAAAATGCCGTAACCCCTCATTCCAATGCCTAAGAGGAGAAAATCCATTCAGTCTCAATGCTAGCGGCTCCAGCACCGAATATTTTGGTCTGCGGGCAGGTCGCGGGAACTCGGAGGTTGGCACCGCACGCACGACAGCATTCAGCCCTGCCTCCTTAATAATCGCAGCGGCAAATTCATGCCATGAGCAGCTTCCACTGTTCGTAATGTGATAGGTTCCATATTTGCTAGTGAAGAGCAGTTCAACAATCTTCTCCGCCAAATCAAGCGCATATGTTGGCGCCCCCACCTGGTCATGGACAACTTGCAGCACCTGTTCCGTACTTGCCTTCCTTATAATCGCCTTGACAAAGTTGTCTCCGTAAATGCCGAATACCCAAGAGGTGCGTATAATAAAAGCGGCTGAATGGTGATTCCGTACGAATCGCTCGCCTTCCCACTTCGAACGCCCATATACATTGATTGGTCGAACAGGATGGAATTCGTTGTACGGGCTATCACTTTTTCCATCGAACACGTAGTCTGTACTGATATATACTAGTGCGGCCCCGATACGGCTGGCCGCTACAGCCACATTGCGCGTACCAAAGGCATTCACGCGATATGCCTGATCGGGATCGGACTCGGCCATATCCACCTTCGTATATGCACCGGCGTGAATAACATGAGTCGGGCGAACTGTTTCCATCACCTTCATCACTTGTTCTTCATCCGTTACATCCATGTCACCGTGTCCATAACCGACTGCTGGAATGCCTTGGCGATGCAGCACGATCAACATTTCCATCCCGAACTGTCCGCCCGCTCCTGTAACCAGCACCTTCATATCTTCCTTGTTCATTCGGCAGCACCACCTTTATCGCGAGCATGCAAGGCTGATAACCCGCTAGGGAGCTTAGCGTCGTTCAATAACGGATGCTTGCCATCCTTCTCAGACAAGATGGGCTCATTTACAGGCCAGGCAATATGGATTGCAGGATCATTCCATGCTATGCCTCGGTCGGATGCCGCATGATAAGGAGCGTCCACCTTGTACAGCACTTCGGTGTTCGGAACAAGGGTACAGAATCCGTGTGCGAAGCCTTGAGGTATAAGGAGCTGACGATGATTGGACGCACTTAAGATGACGCCAACCCACTGTCCGAAAGTTGGTGAGCCTTGGCGAATATCCACTGCGACATCATAGATAGCCCCCGCAACGACTCGCACCAGCTTCGTTTGCGCATACGGCTCCAATTGATAGTGCAAGCCGCGAAGTGTGCCCGCTCTTACGGACAAGGAGTGGTTATCCTGCACAAACGAATAATCTACGCCTAGCTGCCTCCACTTATCGGCATGGTAGCTTTCCATAAAGAAGCCTCGTTCGTCTTCAAACACTGTCGGTTCTATTAAAAGCACTTCAGATAAAGCTGTCTGACTGACTTTCATGAACACACCCCATTCCAGAGCAATAAGGAGCCACTGAAGCGGCTCCTTGCATATTATGGCGGGCCTGCGATCTGATCATGAAGAATGGAGCTGTGAACATTGGAATTAGAACGGCGTAGTCTGTATGATCGGTGTATTGCCCTGCGCGACCATCGTTTTGCCGCTAAGAAGAGGAGAGTTGGAAACAATCGAGTTATTTTGCCAATACAGCTGTGTTGCCGCATTGTCGTACGTTCCTGGACTGTATAACAGCAATCCGGTATACATTTTCGCCGGTATTCGATCATCTGAAATGGAGTTGTTGCGTACATAGCAGGAAATGAAGGAACGATTGCCATACAATGCAATGCCAGAACTATAGCCAGAATTGCCATTATATAAGGAACCAGGATTCACAATTGTATTGCGCTCCACAATCACACCAGATTGAGGCCCGAGTATGCTCCATGATATGCCGTTCGCATAAGCGTTGCGAATAAAGTTATTTGCGATGAGGAGACCATCTACATTCGTCCCGCTTCCGTACAAGGCTAAGTCAATGCCCGCAGCATGCTGATTCGTTGTCATGTAACCGTTGCCGGGATTTACGAAATCAATTGTATTGCTTCGTATGACGATGTTACTCCATTTATATGTGCTCGGATTATAAAACTGAACGCCTGATGCCTGTTCATCCGGGACGTAGTTTCCTCCGCCTGCGGCGTGCACGCGGATATAGTTGTTCTCAATTGTTAAGTTCGAAATATTGCCGTTCACTGCCCATAAGCTCATGCCGAATATCGTATCCAGCATTTGATTGTTTGTAAGCAATGAATCTCGATTCTCTTCATTGGGATTCGTTTCTGTTGCATACAATATTCCCGTTCGATACTTCTTTATTACATTGCCCTTTACCGTCTTCGTAGTACCATGAACTTCGATCGCCGTGTTCGCCCCAGACCCAGTTGCTTCAAACTGGTTATTCGCAACCGTAGAATTGTCTCCGACAATATAAATCGCGGAAGTATCAAAGAACAGATTGGTATTCGCCCCCATCTGCAAGAAGGAACTATTCGTAACCGTTACATTGGATACCGCATTCAACATTAATGATTGGACAGCAAGGCTGTTTTTTATCGTGATAGAGTCAATTTTTACCGTTTTCCCTGTTGTCATCTGAACTTCGATTCGTGCATCCGTCGCATAATCAGGAGTACCGGTTCGCGGATTGTTCGCACTATTCGAATCAATCGTGAGACTCGTTACGGAAATATTGCTGACCGGAGCCGTATATTCAAAAATACTCTTATACGTCCCGATTTGATTAGCAACCTTAACGATGCCTTTCCCGGACAAGGATACGTTTCCATTCAACCATACAAAATTCTTCTTGGGGGTCGTCATCGTTCCGAGGATGTAGTAACGTCCTTCCGAAAAGATCACGGTCCCTCCCTTTGACAACTGGCCGGCGAAATTAACTGCCGCTTGAATGGAAGGACGGTCGTCAGCAACAGCATCGCCTTTTGCCCCAAACCACTCTGGATATACATGTTTCACATTTTTAGCCTGGCCGACTGCGGTTCCTGTACCGCTGAATATTTGGTATAAGCCTGCTTTGAGCGAGCCATCTACGCGAAGAATAACTCCTGTGCTGGTCAGTATGCGGGCATTTTCACCAAATACAAGGGTTGTATTCTCACCGAAGCTTAAGCTGCTCTTCAACACATACGTGCCCGTCGGGAAGTAAATCGACCCTGTCAGCTTACTCGCATTAACTAATGCCTCTGTATCATCCTTTACTCCGTCACCGACTGCACCGAACTTCTTCACACTAACGCCTTGCGCCTTTGGTGTTTGCGGCGTTGGATTAGCAGCTGCCAATACACTCGTCGTCTGGGCGCTGCCCACCACAAAGAATGACGAGAATACTAGCATGCATGCTATGAGCGCAAACCTCCACTTCCAAATGCGCGTTGATGTCCTCTGCATTGCACACCCCTTCTTCTAAGCATCTGGATTCTCTATTAATTTGAAATAGAGTTTATGCTTCCTCTATCGTATGCACGAGTAAGCCAAATGGAATTAGTTGATTAGCCTTTCACAAGTAGTTACCCAATGCTCCGTATGCTGTACGAAGGAAGCATGCTCTTCAGTGAAGGATGTCGGTATGCAGGAAAATAATCCTCGGGGACTGAACTGGGGAGCATGCGAAGTAATGCATCATAGATTTCGTGGTTTATAATTCTTCGACCAATATAAAAATCGGTACTGCTTCGCGCGTTAAAATTTTGCTTAAATCGAAACAGCCCGTCATTGCCCGTATAACCGCCGCCTAAATGAAGCTTCTTGCAGCCTTGGGCAGCCGCCCATGCAGCAGCTTCATGAATGAGCAGATTGACTGGCGAGTCCCGCAGCTTGTCGCGATCAGATCCCATGAGATGATAGTGGGCATAGTCTCCCTTGTATAAAAATAGACTCGACGCAACAACGCCCTCTTCATCGCGAACTTCCATCAAGGTATAGTTTCCTTGCAAATAACGTACGGTATTATAGAAAAAATCATCATTGAAATAATAGTAGGACAGGGCTTGCTTCTTATCCATTGTAGCCTTGTACAGACTTATGAATTTTTCCAGACCTTCCTCTCCTGCTGTTGTGACGGTAAATCCCTTTCTGAGCGCATGTCTGATGCGATTGCGATTTCCCTTCGTATAAGCTGCAATACGCTCCTCTTCCGGTTGTGTTAGATCCATGCATATCGTATTGCGAATCCACTGCGGGGATACGGATGTATAATCGTTCCACCCTTCCAGCAGCGGATGGAATCGAACGAATTCCGTAATAATATGCTGTTCTCGGCAGCATCTCTCGAACTCTTGATCAAAGGCTTGAAATAATCGTGCTCGCTTCTGGGGCTCTGTGGCATTGCATAGTGGACCTCCATAACCATAAGCTGTCGAAATATCGTAGAGTGGGTTATCCCATCCTTGCGCCTGCAGCCACGGCAATTCTGTAATGGTCCTCATGAGATACGGATAGCATATCATTCCATCATCGTCTTCATAGACGAATAGAATCGCCTTCCCATCGCCATTATATTCATAGATTCTCAGATAGTCCGCTAAATAATACACATCTGCACAAGGCATCTGACGTATGATTTGATTCCATTCGTCTGCTTGAGAGAGATCATAGCAACGTACATTCATGACCGTTCATTCCCTTCGTTATCATGCAATAAGCCGATTCAAAAATTCGAAGAAGCTACGCCATTTCCAAAATTAGTTGTCGCTCCCGCTCGCAACCTGCAAGGTGACATCGCCATATGGTGTTTTTATGTAGGCAGGGGTATGGCCTGGGAAATGGAAAGCACGAACCGTGTTCCATAGCTCGTTCGGATTTGCCCCCTGCTTAATTTCTTTATAGTTCTGAATCTGATTCTTGTAATATGTCTTGACACTGATCCCCAGTTCCTTCGCTACTTCGGTCTGAGGACAAGAAGGAGCTGTCCCCTCCACAATTGAGGGCAGCCATTGCCTGATCAGCTCCAGACCCAATTCATTGGCTCGGCAAAACAAATCATATGCCGTATGGTGCGGCTCGATCGGAAACCTCCGCACATCAATAATGTTGCCAGAGTCAATGCCATCGTCCATCCAATGTAAGCTCGTACCGAACTGCTGCCGATTCTCTAGAATAGCCATGATGTTACACATAGCTCCGCGCATTTCGGGAAGGGGAGCTCCGTGTAAGTTCACGACGCCATATCGGAATCTTGCAATATGCTCGCTGCGCAGCAGCTCATGAAATCGAACACTAAGACCGATATCGGCTTCGAGACGCAGTATATCGTCCAATGTCAGCAGTGGAATGCCAAGTGTCGGCGCCACTTGCTGCATATCCTCGTCTCCGATGGCTGCGCGCCATGCGGACATCGGGGCACGGCTGCACACAACACCTATAATATGTACATCCTCCCTTGCCATCAGCCAGCGCAAGCATTGAACTGATACCCCAATGCTTCCAAAAATAATAAGCCTCTTTTTCAATCTATCTTCCAATGCGAATCCCCCTTTCAGCGACTATCCGCTTATTTTGCGTTCCACATCCAGATCCGGCTCTGCCGAGCTCGTGCAAACCGCGACATCCTTTCTCAACAGCACAATTCGGATTGTCTTCAACAGAATAATGATATCCAGCCAGATGCTCCAGTGCTCTACATACTGCACATCCAATTGGAACCTTTCTTGGAACGGCAAATAGTTTCGCCCAGACACCTGAGCAAGTCCCGTTATCCCTGGACGAACGAGAAATCTCTTTTTCTCCCAATCCGCGTAATACGGATTGTATTTCATAAGCAATGGACGGGGACCAATCAGGCTCATCTCCCCACGCAGCACATTACATAATTGCGGAAGCTCATCAAGACTTGTCTTGCGCAGCCACAATCCGAAAGGCGTCAATCGCTGAGCGTCTGGAAGCAGCTCTCCATTGCTGTCTCTAGCATCTGTCATCGTGCGGAACTTCCATAAATGAAAGGGCTGCATATTCAGCCCTGGCCGCTGCTGCTTAAATAGTACGGGCGAGCCCAGCTTCGTCTTTACCAACATAGCAACGATGAGCATGACAGGGCATAGTAAGGTAATAAGAATCAGTGAAGCCACAATATCCAGTAATCGCTTCATGAATATTTCTTCTCCTCTGTACGGTGCGAATGGTTTCTTCGCTAGGATTTGAGTTCAGCATAATTACCCTGCAGAATGTGAACGACAGCCTCAATTACACGCTGCTGATCAGCTTCAAGCAAGTCTGCTCCGGAAGGCAGACAAACCCCCTCTACGAATAGACGTTCGGACACAGATTCATCTTCTTGATGGGGATAATAGCGGCAATCCGCGAACAACGGCTGCAGATGGAGCGGCTTCCATACGACCCGTGATTCAATCTGTTGCTCAGATAATTGCTTCACGACATCAGCAGCTGTGATCCCTGTATTTGCATCAATGGTAAGCGCTGTTAGCCAATGCGTTGACCAACCCTTTGCATGCTCCGGCATCATTGAGATCCCTGCTGCGGAGTCAAATGCTTGCTGATAACGGTGATAAATCGCCCGCCGCTTCTGAATGAATTGCTGCAAGAACGGAACCTGAGATCGGCCCATAGCGGCGGCAAGGCTGCTCATCTGGTAGTTGTAGCCCATCTCACTATGCTGATAGTGGGGCGCACGATCCTTGGCTTGCGATGCATAGAATCTTGCCTTTTGCAGTGCCTCGATGTCATCTGATACGAGCATACCGCCGCCAGCTGTCGTAATCATTTTGTTGCAGTTGAATGACAAGGCGGCAAATTGGCCGAATGACCCGCTCGGAGCATTTAAATAAGTGGCTCCTAGCGATTCCGCCGCATCTTCAATGATGGGAACCCCATACTGTAAGCACAGCTTGACGATTGGTTCATAATCCGCACTCTGTCCATACAAGTTGACAACAATGACAGCTTTCGGCAGCCGCCCTTCAGCTTCTGCCTCTAGCAAGGCGCGCTCAAGCGCGATCGGAGACATATTCCACGTCGCAGGCTCTGAATCAATGAACACAGGGGTAGCCCCTAAGTATGTGATCGGATTCGCACTGGCTACGAACGTAAGCGACGAGCAGAACACCTCATCCCCAGGCGTAACTCCGATTAATCTTAGCGCGAGATGAATGGCTGCCGTGCCCGAATTCACAGCGACACCAGCTCGTGTCCCGGTAAGATGCGCAATTTCCTGCTCGAACAGGCGGACAGTTTCACTAAAGGGAAGGATACCTTGGCTGTGCATCATTTGGCCGATCCACTGCATTTCGTAACCGCTTAAAGAGGGGGAAGAAAGGTAAATAGGCATCCCCATATCATAATCACCTTCCTTTTTGAATTTTACCGATTGCTGCTTGATTAAATGACGACTTCGTGCCTGATCATTTCTCCCCAGCTAACAGCGGGTCTGCCGATTGCAAAGTACTGAAACCCATGCTCCTCCATCTTTAATGGATTCATACAATTGCGGCCATCGACGACAAGCGGATATTTCATGAGCGCACGTATCATTTCCAGATCGGCTTGTTTAATTTCATCCCATTCTGTCACTATGATTGCTGCGTCACAGTTCGTGACAGCCGCGTACACATCGCGATGATAGTGCGGTGAATCGCCAAGATGCAGCCTCGCCTCCTGCTCGGCAATCGGGTCGTATGTATGAACAATCGCTCCCTGCCGCTCCAGGAGTGGAATAATGGTTAAGGACGGAGCTTCACGCATGTCATTTGTATTCGGCTTGAATGCTAATCCGAGCACACAGATATGTTTGCCTCTCAGCATTCCCAGTTCATGCTTCAGCCGCTCCACCACTCGCAAACGCTGCTTCTCATTGGTTTCAATTACCGCATGAAGAATCGGGAATTCGCATTCTGCATGCTTCGCCATATACCGCAGCGCATAGGTATCCTTCGGGAAGCAGGAGCCTCCATATCCGATTCCGGCCTGTAGGAATTTACCGCCGATTCGACTATCTAATCCCATTCCATGCGCTACTTCTTGAACATCGGCGCCCATCTTCTCGCATAAGTTCGCGATTGAATTAATATAAGAGATCTTCATCGCCAAAAAGGCGTTGGAAGCATACTTGATCATCTCTGCACTTTCCAGTGACGTGCGCAGCACAACGGTCCCGAAAGGCTCATGCAGGCTCTCGATCATGCGGGAAGCGTAATCGCTGTCCGAGCCAATAATCGCCCTTTCCATGTTCAAGCAATCATGAACCGCCGAGCCTTCTCGCAAAAATTCGGGGTTCGAAACAACATCGAATGTAAAATCAGCAGCGGCCTGATGTCGAATGAGATCGGCTAACATTCGCCCCGTGCCAACAGGGACTGTGCTTTTGGTGACGATGATTTTGTAGCCGCGGCTATAACGGGCAATCATGGCAGCAGCATCTCGGACATAGGTTAAGTCAGCTTCTCCACTGTCGCTCATCGGGGTGCCTACAGCGATAAAGATGACATCCGCCTGTAGGATCGCTTCCTGAGTATTGAATGTAAAGCTCAATCTCCCCGCCTCGACGGTCTCCCTGACGAGCCCATCGAGACCCGGCTCATAAATAGGAATTTCCCCTCGCTGCAGCATGGCAATCTTCTGCTCATCAATATCGCAGCACACGACACGATGACCGACATGAGCGAAGCACACCCCCGACACAAGCCCAACATACCCCGTACCCACAACGGCAATAGAACGTCCATTCATCCCGTGACAACCTCCTTACCCTTCTCCGAGCCAACTTCCTTCAGCCATTCATAACGCTCGACGATGTGATGCAAATAAGCGTATATGCTCGCTTGCAAGTCTGGACGCTGCAAAGCAAAATCAATCGTCGCTTGCAAGAAGCCCAATTTATCTCCAATATCATAGCGAATGCCTTCAAATTCATAAGCGAGCACGGTCTGTGAATCATGCAAGCGCCGAATTGCATCCGTCAGCTGAATTTCTCCGCCTGCCCCAGGAGACTGTGTAGCGAGAATATCGAAGATTTCCGGGGTCAAAATATAACGCCCCATCATCGCAAAATTAGATGGAGAATCCTGCAGCGCAGGCTTTTCAATGAAGGACTTCGCCTGCAAGACATGCGGCCCTAATAATGCCCCCGACGGCTCAACAATTCCGTACTTATGGACATCTGCATCCGCGACCCATTGAACGCCAACAACAGGCGATTGGAATTGGTCATACACCTCGATTAACTGCTTCGTACACGGAATGCTCGACTGCACAATATCATCGCCCAGCAATACTGCAAATGGTTCATTGCCAATGAAGGATCGGGCGCAATAGATCGCATGTCCAAGCCCCCGTGGTTCTTTTTGGCGAATATAGTGGATATGAGCTAATTCCGATATCGCTTGGATCTGTTCCAGTGCTCGCAGCTTTCCCTTGGAAGCTAAATTATCTTCAAGCTCGTATGTCTTATCGAAGTGATCCTCGATGGCGCGTTTGCCGCGTCCGCTAATAATTAAGATGTCTTCGATTCCAGCCGCTGTAGCCTCTTCAACGATATATTGAATCGTCGGCTTATCTACAATAGGCATCATCTCTTTAGGCTGCGCCTTGGTGGCGGGCAAGAACCGTGTTCCAAGACCTGCTGCGGGAATTATCGCCTTTCGAATTCGCATTGCTTACTCCTCCGTTGCTATACAGTAATGGCTGATGCAGTTGGGAATATCCCGCCCATAGGTATATCTGATCCGCTTTGCAAACTGCCCACGCCCAGTTTTTCTTGCGTATATTGAAGCGTACGCTCCAATCCAGCCAACAAGCTTACTTGCGGCCGCCAATTCAACCGCTGCATAGCTTCTGTATTACATAAGTAGCTATGATCGATATCCCCGCTTCTTTTAGGAGCGAACCTCGGCTCTTGACCGTTGCACATCCGCTGAATCAATCGATACAGCTCATGAATAGAGGTCGGCTGTGAGGTGCTAATATTGAGGATCAGATTGTCATCCGTCTCCAGTGCAGCAATGTTGGCGCCAGCAACGTCGTCCACATGAATAAAATCACGAGTTTGACTGCCATCTCCATAGATTGTGACCGCTTGATTCCGTGCAGCTCGATCGGTAAAAATCGATATGACACCGCCCTCGCCCTTGGACATTTGCCTTGCGCCGTATACATTCGCATAACGCAGAATCACATATTGATAGCCGTACTGTTCTGCCAATACCCGCAAATACTGTTCCGGGACATACTTTGATAATCCGTATGGCGACAGCGGCATAATCGGATGCTGCTCCTGAATGGGCAAATGCTGCGGCTCTCCATATATCGCTGCTGAGGAGGAATAAATGAATTTTCGCACACCATATTGGCCGCACATCTCCATCAGCCTGATTGAGCCGATAATGTTCGTATTGGCATCTGCAATTGGCTGATGAATCGAGCATTGAACATCACTCTGGGCAGCCAAATGGAATACCGCCTCCGGGCGCTCCCGTTCAAACAAAATTCGCATCTCATCAGAAGCAATATTCAGCTCATAACAGCGTACATGACTAGAAATACTCTCGAAGTACCCGCTCGTTCCGTTATCAACAACGACGACCTGATGGCCAGCTTGAAGCAGACGCTCCACAACATGTGACCCGATAAATCCTGCACCGCCTGTTACCAGCGTCTTCATCCCAACGTCTCCCCTTTCCTCTCCGCAGGAAGTTCCCTCTGCCTGATTCCCCTTGCAGTAGATTGAAGCATGCTTCTATAGAACGCCTCGTGTGCCGCAATAATATCTGCAGGATTGTAATGCTCCTTCACACGCTTCCTTGCCACAGAACCCATGTACTGTCTTATCAGCGGAAAAAGTATAAATTCTCGTATCTGATCCGCAATTCGTTCTACATCGCCAGCCGGTACGAGACTGCCGGTTACCCCATTTACAACAGCGTCTTTCAAACCCGTAACATCAGAAGCAATGACCGGAATCCCTGCCGCACCTGCCTCCAGCACAACGTTCCCAAAGCCCTCGCGATAAGAAGGGAGAACGAGCATCGTCATCAGCGAAAAAAAAGGTGCAAGCCGCTCCTGATACCCTCCTGAAATAATGCGAGGTTCTCGAGCGATTGCACGCTTTGTATGATCCATAATCGGATCGCCTTCTTCTTCATTTCCAAGAATTAATAAATACAAATGAGGAAACTGCGCTTGAACACGCAAGAACGCCTCGACTAACAGATCCAAGCCTTTATCCCTGGTTTGTCTGCCCACAAATCCGATAATCTCGGCCTCTACAGGGATGTTCAACTGCTGACGAATAACCGCTGCTTCAGCTTGCAGCTCTTCCGAAGGCTCGAACTTTGAGGCGTCTACCCCCTTGCAGCTGCCGTGATGCAGCACCTTCACCTTATCGGCAGAAGCAAGGCCAAGCGCAATTAATCGCTGGCGCAAGCTGCCGCTAACCGAAATCACTTGGTGCGCTGCTCTTCCAGAAATCCGCTCCGACCAGGTCAGCATAATTCTCTTCCAACCTTGAAGCGTCTCCAGCCGCAAGCCATGGCATGTATAGATGCGATGGGGCACTCTGCATATCCAAGCAGCCAGCCCCATAATCAGTCCGGCCTTCGGCGTGCCGGTATTGATGAGGTCAGGCTTCCAGCGCCGAATTGCCCGGACTGCATGGAACAGGCTGGCAAGATCGGACAGTAACGAGATTTCCCGCTTCATTGGCACGCGAATATATTCCGCTCCTTCAAGCAGGGCGTCACTAGGCCGATCATCACATATAACTGCAACATCATAGCCTTGATGAATCAACGCATGAATATGCCCCTCGAAAAAGCTGACACTCGCTGCAATCGTAACCGATAGTAAAATTCTTGGCTTTCTTGTGTTGGATTGGCGTCCCCTTACATCGGACTTGGCTGTTATCAGCATATGGCGTCTTCCTTCCGATGATAGGATACATACCAATCCACAAAGTGCTTCAAGCCGACCTCAATCGGTGTATGAGGGCGATATCCAATCTCTCGCTCCAATGCCGAAATATCCGCGTATGTGGCAGGAACATCACCCGGCTGCATCGGGAGCATCTCAATGACCGCCTTCTTTCCTAAATACTGTTCCAGCACCTCGATGAAGCGCATGAGCGAGACCGGCTGATTATTGCCAATGTTGTATACCCGATGCGGAGGCGTCTCACCTTCTCGAGCTGGCGCACGATTCAACAGCTTCATGATTCCTCCAACGATGTCGTCAATGTACGTAAAGTCCCGCTGCATCTCGCCATAGTTGAACACTTGAATCGGCAATCCCTGCGAGATGCGTTCCGCAAAGGAGTAGTATGCCATATCCGGCCTGCCCCAAGGACCGTATACGGTAAAAAATCGCAGCCCCGTGCTTGGAATGTTGAATAGATGGCTATACGCATAGGCCATGAGCTCATTCGATTTCTTGGTAGCGGCATACAAGCTGACCGGCTCATCAGTCTGGTCGGCCACATCAAACGGAATTTTCTTATTTGCACCGTATACCGAACTGGAGGATGCATACAGCAAATGCTGCACAGATACATGCCTGCAAGCTTCCAATACATTTACGAATCCTACGAGATTCGAATCAACATAGGCGCGAGGATTGAGCAGACTATACCGTACACCCGCTTGGGCAGCCAAGTGGACGACGACACCAGGACGAACCTCTTCCATCAACGCGCGAAGCCTGCCTTCCTCCTCGATTCCGAACCGATGCAGTTCAAATTCGCCGCCAGCCTGCTCGCATAAGGCGATTCTCGCTTCCTTCAGTGCGGGATCATAGTAATCATTCACTTGATCGACACCGACGACTCGAATCCCTTGCTCCATACAGCGGCGAGCAACATGCGAACCAATAAATCCAGCTGCTCCCGTTATAATTACCGTCATCTTGACACCAACCTTATAACGGAATGATCGACCCCAGACAAGGCATAATCTCGAAACTCCTGCCAAAAGTCGCTGCGTCTTTGATCCAATGCTTCCTTCGCATATCGCTGCGCAGTCTCATAATTTACTCTTGCTGCTTCAGAACGCTCTCCAGTCTCGCGTATCATTCGACGCAAACGACTAGCGAGTGCGCTCATATCCCCCGCTGGAAAGATCCACTTTTCCGGCAGCAGCTCCGGAATCCCACCCGCGGTCGATCCGATGGCGGGAAGCCCACGGCTCATTGCCTCGATTAAGGCTCTAGGCAGCCCTTCCTGCAAGCTTGGCTGCATATACATATCAAGCGCATCCAACCATTCAAATACGGCCGTTCCGCTAGGCAGCGGCGAATAAAAGTGAACGCGGTCGATGATGCCCAACTGTTCACACAACGCCTTCCAAGGCACTGGGTCGCCCTCTCCCAAGATGCGGAATTCAAAGCGCAGCTCATCCTTAAGCGAGGCAAGCGCATGGAGCGCCGTATGAATTCCTTTGTACCTCGTCGCCATGGAGCCTACCAGCCCAATACGAACGACATCCTTAGAGCCTGCCGTGAATTGCTTCGCAACCTGCTCGACAGCCGGAATCGGAATCTCCACATTCGAGCAATGGGTAGTGCGCCCCCTGCATGGATAATGGGATTGCAGAAAATGTTCCGTAACATAAAGGGCGAACGGAGCACGCTTCACCAGTTGCTTCGTTCGCCACGTCATAATTGGTGCATACACTTTGCCCTGCCATGTTCCATAGTTCCATAATGCATCCCATGCATGGCCCACCACTTCGACTGCCCACGGCTTGCCCAGACGCTTTGCCAGTTGAATCGCTACGGCTCCCGTCTCACTAGGCAATCGGGCAATCAGCGCATCTGACGCCAGCAGACACTCCTTGAGGGCGTGTCTGGCAAGTGCTCGATTTTGAAACTGAGCGATGGGATTACTTAAGTTAGGAACGGCTTGGAACATCACTCGCTCCCCGCTGGACAGCTTCGTATTCGCTGGCTTCTCCTTATCTCCAAGCTGCTTCACGCGTGTCGCGACCGTCACCTCATCGAATACATTCAAGTAACGCTGCCAGACCGTATAATCAAAATAATTATGATACACTCGATTGGCATGAATATCCTGCTCAACCACAACATCATATGCGAACACTAATTTCACGCTTGTTCTCCCTTCCATCTGGCGCTGTGCGAGATTGAATGCAATCCAGCCTGCCCCGCTGCGCCAATATATCCATTATTAGCTTCGAATATTGCTCCGTGACTTGATCCGATACATATCGCTTCATTGCAACCGGACACTCCGACGCCGCATGCCGTCTCTTCCCCTTTGTGTGATTATCGATTGCTTGAGCTTGAAGCTGCATAACAATAGCCTGCACAAGCGCCTCTACATCGCCGCAAGGGATGAGGGCTGCCGCTTCGATTCCATCCAACACCTCTGCTGTTCCTGCAACTGTATTCGTAGCGACAACCGGCGTGCCGCAAGCCACCGCCTCGATTAATGCAGTCGGAAGCCCCTCCACATCTGAAGTCTGTACGAATACATCCGCATGTGCCATATACGGCAGAGGATTTTTTGTAAAGCCAGGGAAGTCGACCGCATGATCGAGTCCAAGCGCAGAACGAAGAGATTCCAATTCATTGCGCAGATGGCCTTCCCCAATAATGACGGCGCGAATTGCTTGCCGTTCATTTATTCGAGCGATAGCATGCAGAAGCAGATCGAACCGCTTTTCCGGCACCAATCTCCCAGCCCCTACTACAACGGGAACTCGCTCTCCCTCTTCCCGCGTGTGCATCCATAAGTGGGGATTCGGTTCCTGTAATCTTTTATAAAAAGATTCATCAATCACTGCATTCGGAATGACATGCACCCGATGGACAGGCACCTGCAGCAGTGTAACAATCTCATCGCCCATATGCTGCGAACAGCCAATTACCGCATCAGCCCTGCTGTACGCCCAGCGGCGTAGCAGATTCGCCCCGATTCGCCGCTTGCGGCTAATCGCGCTATGCTCACACAATATCGCGGCAAACGAATTGCGCAAGAAGCGATTCGCCGCCATCGTCAGTACATTGTTCTCCCACATGTGAGATACAACAACATCAGGACGAATTTCGCACAGGCAGCGAATGAGAGCAGGAAGAGCATGCCTGAGTCTCCGCACCCCCAGCTCTGTCACCTTCACATGCGCTGGAATTCGTTCACTGTACGGACCTTCGAAGCGGTTGACGAGCAAATGAAGCTCGAATTGTTCAGAATTATGGCATTGCAATAAGGAAGCGACGGCCTTCTCAGCACCGCCTCCTGCCATCGAAGTAATGAAATACATCACTCGAGGCTTACAAGCAGAGTCCCGTTTGCGTGCTTGTTGATTCGATGATGGATTCATAAATGAATTCCCCTTGTTCGAGCATTTGACACTGCTTTTCATATTTGGAATTAGACGACAGAACGGCTGACACTGAAGAAGCTATGTCATAGCTAAACCATGATTTTCGGCATCCGACTGTGTGCTGGCTGCCTGCGAATGTGCTGACTCCGCATGATGGCGGCCAGCAGCATAATGCAGCCGATGAAGGCTAAGTTGAATAACAGCTCAGACATGACCGCATGGAATGAACTGCGCTGAAACAAAATAACGAGCGGCAAGCAAACGTATTGCAGCAAGCGGCCCCTCGTCATTCTCATCGTCAAAAATCCAATGATAAAAAATACAATCATCACTCCTGAATACTGTCCATTCATCCATGCTTGCGCAACTGGGGAAAATCCCCGTCCTCCCCCTTCGCCATAGATGTAAGGATAGAAATACCAAACATACCAGTCGCCCAAATTTTTAGGCTTGGCATGCCCAAATGCAGCCTTATAGACCGCAGCTGGAAGCACATAGGCGACGGCGGTCGTATAGGTTGCATCGGCTTCTGGATATGTGTTCGTTGCCGTAATATCCATCGTTACTTGAAAGGAGGAGCCCGTTTCCCCTGCAGAAAAAGACCAATATTTAGCGGGCAATGCACTTAGCGGGATATCCTCCATCAGACTTAAACGAACGGCAGAGAAAAGAGGAGAGAGCAAGAGAAGCAGCGTAATAAAAAACAGCAGGTTCAAGCGGCGGTTTAACGGGATAAAACCCTTCGCGATCAGCACACCTAAACTTGGCAGGAAGGTCGACAAGATGATGCTTCGGCTACCCAATCCCATAAAATAAAACAGCGAAAACGAAAACATCAGGATTAGAAAAAAGCGGAACTGCCATTTTCCCCGAATACTAAGAGCAAGCATAAGCATCGCGCTTGACATGATTGATTTCCAAGGAAGTGACAAGCCTTCCAACTGACGCTGCGCTTGAAAGTTATTCATCCGATTCGAGATGCCGATTACGCTCCATCCCCCTAAACGGCTGAAATCATATATCATGATACAAGCTCCGATGAACAACACAATCAGCGCCGGCCAAAACAAAAATGGATAAGTTAGACCTGCCTCAAGAGATAAAGCGTTCTCTGGTTGGATTGTTTCATTATTGCGACGCGGTGATTTCATAAAGCATCCGGCAATAAACATCCCCGCAACGAGGCATAAGTTTGCTAAAGAGAAGATTTGCAGGTTATCCAGCAATTGTTCTTCCGAGATATCCTGTATCGAACCGAGCAAATCATCGAGCGGATACGCGACCGCATATAGTGTGAAAAACAGCAGCATGACAATGACAATATCCGTGAAGGGCGAACGTATACGGGCCTTATGTACGTACATGATGCCAAATAGAAGATTCAATGCGACCATGAAGACAATGTGACAAAGCACAGGCTCCTGCTTAAAGCCCACGATCAGGAGCGCTCCAGCAGCCAAGGCCGCTAAACAGCATCCGATAAGGACAGCAACAAACATTTTTCGCACACTCATAACCATCATACCCCTAGCTGCTTCATGAATTCGCACTCGCGAATCGATTTGCGCAGCAGCCATGCACTTCCTATAAACTGTACAATGTTGGCACATACCAGTGCGTACGCAGCATGGATTGTCCCGCCCTCAAAGATTATCGAGAGCCACGTATAGGCAAGCAGTACGCCCAACACAACTAGGCTTACCATGAACTGGCTCCAGAACTTGCGCGCAGCCGTTAAGGCAAAGCCGTATAAGGAAGCTGCATAGCCGATGCTTGAGGCAACGGTAATCCACACGAACATGTCTTGATAGGCTGCATATGAAGCGTTATACAGGAGCGTCAAAAGAGGTTTGCCTGCAAGGATAACGGCCAGCAGCAGCAGGAATGATCCACCCCCTATCAGCCAAATCATGCGCTGAAGCAGGTAAATGAGCCCCTTCTTGTCTCCAGAAGCATACAACTGAGCTATACGGGGGCTGGCGCTCTGTCCAATGGCGCTAATTATCGTCGTTCCCGCTACCATCACGTACATTAATGCCGAGAAATAGCCCAATTCTTCATTGCCGTATACATGTGAAATGAAGTAACG
The DNA here is from genome assembly GCF_000293805.1 of Paenibacillus alvei DSM 29. Classification (GTDB taxonomy): domain Bacteria; phylum Bacillota; class Bacilli; order Paenibacillales; family Paenibacillaceae; genus Paenibacillus_B; species Paenibacillus_B alvei. Next base: position 53,196 of record NZ_AMBZ01000001.1, read on the forward strand.
AGGTACGTTCGACTGCAACGATACGATCATCATAACAGCCCCCATTGGCCAACAATAGCGCAGCAGACTGCCCCATTCCGCTGTTTTCCAGCTGATACCGAATCCTTCAATGCGTTTCGCTCTTGGCAGATCGTGCAGCAGCAGAACGAGCAGCCAGACAACGGCGTAACCAACAAGTGCTGGGATTAACTGTCCTATCCATACGTATATCGCGCCAAATACCACGAATGAGAAAACGCCGCGCAAAAGCAAGGATGTTGCGCTCCATCGCATCTTCTCGTGCTGCTGCCACCAGCCATAGACGATATCGCATATGGCTTCGATTGTTTTCGCGCAGGTAACGAGTACGATTGCCTTACATACTTGCCCGCTGTACCCGCCGCAGACTGCAAGAAGCAAAGATATCAATAATGCAGTACAAGAGGATACGATTCGGAAACCTACGTATGTTCCCGTACCTAGTTCCTCCAGCTTCCTTCTTGACCCGGGATCCGTCTCACGCTTATTGGGTTTGGTTCGAGTCGCTAGAATACCGCGAAGCTGGAAATTTGTCAGTAAATATACAGGTGCAGTCAAAGCTAAAGCAAGCGAAAATATGCCGACATCCTCTGGACTCCCGAACTTCGCCAGCACAACAAGCATCGCCCATTGACATGCTGCATACACGACATTGCCGATTAGCGTCCAAGAAAATAAGCGGGCCAGAGATGCACCGGCACGTGACTCTGTTTGCTGCACTATGCAGTGATCTATACGGTGATCCGCATGATCTGCTCGTTGTTCTGTGCAGTGATCCGTACGGTGATCCGCTTGATCTGCTCGTTGTTCTGTGCAGTGATCAGTGCGCCACTTTGTTGGTTGATCGATTTGCTGCTCTATGCAGTGCTCTGGTCGTTGCCCTGTATGCTGCTGTTCCTTGCTGCGTGGCCAAGCCACAGAATGACCGTCTGCCATGATTTTAAGCTCCTTAGTTTTGCTTCTAATCCTGCTTACAGCCGGCAGCATGCGGCAAGCTCATCGCTAAACAAGCGTAAGCTGCCCTTCCGACCATGGAATCTCTTCGTATTTTTCCTCATCTGATGGATTGGATGGATGAGCCGCAGACTCGATGGGAATGCACTGCACATAAGAGGGAACAAGCTGCTTCAGCACAGAGCGGATATGGTCTGCTTCATCTGTCAGTACAAGAGACAGCCTTGACAGGTTCGCTTCCAGCATCACTCTTGAATGGATGGCTGGACGGCCAATAAAGATGCGATCATGCTTCGTAGAGGTCAGTCCTTCTTCAGCCGTAAGAAGCTCTTCATACAGCTTCTCACCGGGACGGATTCCGGTGTATTCGATTGAAATATCCACATCCGGCTCGAGCCCGGAAAGACGAATCAAATCCTTAGCCAGCTCCGCGATTTTCGTCGGCTTCCCCATGTCCAGAATGAACACTTCCCCGCCTTTTGCTAAGGAACCCGCTTGGATCACCAATTGAACGGCTTCGGGTATCGTCATGAAATATCGGATCATTTCCGGATGCGTGACCGTTACCGGCCCTCCCGCCATAATTTGCTGTTTAAAACGAGGGATGACACTCCCCCTGCTGCCAAGCACATTTCCTAACCGAACTGAAGTAAATACCGTTTTGCTCGTTACGCTCATGCTCTGCACAATCATTTCTGCAACCCGCTTCGTCGCTCCCATCACGCTTGTCGGATTGACAGCCTTGTCAGTCGAGATCAGCATGAAATAGTCAACATCATAGCAATCTGCGCATTCGGCAACATTTTTGGTGCCAAATACATTGTTTTTACTGCCTCGGCAGGATTCCGCTCCATTAGCGGAACATGCTTGTGGGCAGCCGCATGAAAAACAACATTAGGACGGTAATACGCAAATACCGATTCAATCTTGTCTCTGTCTTGGATATCCGCAATAATCGTCTCAATAAGAAGTGTCGGATAATTATGGCGCAGCTCCATTTCAATTTGATAGATGCTGTTCTCTCCATGACCGAGCAGAATAAGACGATTCGGTGCGAGCGATGCAGCCTGGCGGCACAGTTCCGCACCAATCGACCCTCCTGCACCTGTAATCAGCACCGTTCGATTATGCAGATAGGATGCAATTTCATCTAAATTTTTCCGGACAGGCTCTCTGCCAAGTAAATCCTCTACCCCCACATCTCGAATTTCATTCAATGTAACCTTGCCCTGTATCAGATCATGGATGCTTGGGACCGTTCGCAATCTAGCCTTTGTCTGCTTGCAAATATCGATAATGTCCTTAATATCTCGTCTTGGCGCAGAGGGAGCTGCAATGATAATGCTGTCCACGCTGAGGGAACGTACCAGCTCAGGAATGGCGTGACGATTCCCGATTATCGATACACCGTGCACTTTATAACGGTGCTTGGCTGCGTCGTCATCTACAAATGCCACAGGCACGATGTGCTCATCGGGGCGGTTCAGCATTTCGCTAGCGATTACACTTCCGCAGCTTCCCGCACCAACAATAAGCGCACGCTGCGTAACTGCAACTGAACTGCGTCGCCCAACCGCAAAAGGGTATTTGCGCAGCATGCGCAGGGCAAATCTTGTCCCTCCTACTGTCAGCAGCATCGTCTCAAATATAGTAATAACAAAGGAAAGCGACAGGACAGGAGCCCATACCAAGTTCCAGAGCAGAACAGAAACGATGGTCGTGCAGCTTACTGCTTTTAATATGCTGACCAGTTCCTGGATGCTCGCATATACCCATACCCTTCGGTAAAGCTTAAAAGAATGCAAACTTATAATCGATACAGCCATTGCGAGCAGGGCAAAACTCAGGCATTGCCTGACCAACTCGTTCGTCCATACAAATCCGCAATGTAACGCAAACCCCCACAGTACACTCACACCCGTCAGCAAAATATCCATGCTCATCAATGCTGACATTTTTCTGATGTTATTGTCCAATTGGCCTTCTTCCTTTCCTACACTCTTAAAAGTAACAGCTATACCGTGCCCAACATGCGCTTCATTCGCAAGTAGACGGCACCATGGCACGGTATAACTCTAATACTTTTAAATACATAACTAGATAGGGCATCTAACCCTTCCTCACGCCACACCCTTGACGATGAACGTCTAAGGCTGCCTAGCCCACAGCATGGCCGAGTATCTCCGATGATAGAGGTATAGGAGACATCACCTATCAAATCATTATCTGTGCTCATGCGCCTAACTTAAGGCTTACATAAGCAACAAGCATAAACACGATTAGCGCTTCATACCGGAATAAGCCTGCAAGCCCGCTTCTTGTCTGCCTTTATAGCGATTCAGCACTGTACCTAATAAGTTCGCATTGACTCGCTCCAGTTGAAATTGTGCCTGCTGCAGCCATTTCCGCCTTGTTCGTCCAGACTGGGCTACAAGCAGCACCCCATCGCATCGCAGTGCAATCTGCTTCGCATCATTCACAACCAGCACAGGCGGTGTATCCATAATGACGATGTCATATTGCTCTCTTGCCAGTTGAACAAAACCTTCAAACCGCTTGGAGGCAAACAAATCCGCACTCGGGATTCCTGGCATATAACCTGCAGGGATGACAAAAAGATTTTCAATGGCAGATGCATAGGCTGCATCGACGGGAGCTTCATCAGCATGAATAGCCTGCACGAGACCGCTTCCGCCTTCATGACCGAATATGCCCTTAAAGCTCTGCTTGCGTATATCGCCCTCGATCAACAGCACACGCTTCCCTTCCTGAGCATAAGCGACTGCCAGATTTACTGCCGTTATTGTCTTTCCTTCCCCTGGATAAGCTGAGGTGACTGCAATGACATGAGGCGTCCATACACCACTGTCGCCCTGTATAAATTGCAAGTTGGTGCATAATGCCCGGAAGGATTCGGTAACCGGAGATAAAGCGTTGCGGGCTGTGATCATTGCATAGCTATCGCTGAGTCGCCGCATATACTTCTCCTCCCTTCGAAGGTGAAACTTCATTTTTCGGTGATGCTTTAGAGGAACGCCGTCTTACGTCTTGTCTGCGAATGTACGGGATGATTGCGAGCACATGTGCACCAACGGCAATTTCGACATCTTCTTCTTCTAGAATCCTGTCATCAAAATGCTGGAGAACAAATGCCCCTCCGATGCTCACTACTAAGGCTGCCACTCCGGCAATGATCAAGTTCAAGAGCCGATTCGGCTCAACGGGTGCGGGATGCAAATTGCGATCTGCTGCCGTAAGCAGGGTTACATTATCAATTTGATATAAGTTCGGGATTTTCTTAACAAATATGTTCGTGATGGCATTCACCAAATCAGCTGCCTGACTGTAGGAAGGATCGGTTACGGAAATCGTCATCACTTGCGTGTTGTTCATGGAGGAAACCTTGATTTTGGCAAGCAGTTCATGAGGGGTTAGCTTAAATTCTGGGTGAAGTTTCAGCACATCCTGTGTAATCCAGTCTGTACGTATCAATTCTTTATAGGTTTGGATGAGCTGTATATTCGCATTCAGATCGTTAATGTTGAGGTTGCTCTCCCCTTCAACGATGCGTGTCTTGTTCACGATCAATTTGGTCGACGCTTCGTAATGCGGAACGAGAATGGCATAGCTGTAATAGGCTGATGCAAGAATCGCAATAAGCGCAACCGCCATAATGAATATCTTTCTCTTCCACAATGTACGAAGTATATGCTTCATATCCAGCTCCATTGTTCCATCCTCCTCGTAGTCTGCTGTTCATCGCTTTACAGGGCTACACCGTTGGCACTGGGGTTATCGGTTCATCATGAATGAGGCGCACCGCATTTTCTTGCATCTCTTGAACAAATGATGAACCATACGATTTCTATAGCAGCTCATAATCCTGCTTCCATTCAAAGCCTCTGCGATGTACATGTGCGCATCCGATGCCTGCTACATAGTGGTCAAGTCGAGCGCCTCTGCATCATGTCTTGATCCATCGTCTACTCGGGGCAGCAAATGGCAGTATATATCAATCAAAAAATTATTCCTCCGATTCGGATCTAGGACTAATTTCATAAGTGCGCAATACTCCGAGATATAGTAAAATATGAGAACGGATGTCATTGTGACGATTTGGTGATTATTTTTAAAGTCTGATCGCTTCGTTTTGTTTCGAGGAAACAATGCTTCCATTTTCAGATTTTTTGTTCTAATCAGTATGTAAGTTGAAATATAAGGAATTGACTACAAATTGCATGATTGATACACTTTGTCATAACTCCCTACGGAAAAAGATACATTTTGTATCAAAACTCCATTTTAAACTTACGATACATTTCGTATCATGTCAACTCATAATTCGGATTATTTTTGTGTCTATGTGACATTTTATTTCATCCAAGTTAGCATCGCGGAATTAGAAGGGGGCTCCATTAGCATGAATACGGGAAATCGAATATCGGATTTACGCGAGCAGAAGGGATGGACGCAGGAGGAATTAGCAGAAAAGCTGGGGATTACTCGGGCCGCGCTCTCTCATTATGAAAAAAATCGCAGAAAGCCTGATTTTGAAACCTTGACTACATTAGCTGATTTGTTCGAAGTGTCTATAGATTTTTTGGTTGGTCGCATAGCTGTTCCTGACCTGACACCTCGTGTACGGGAATTTGCAGATTCCTTGGAATTATCGGATGATGCGCTGCTCCAAAAATTCCGGCTTACGATCGATGGAAGAGAACTTACAGATGATGAAGCGCGTCGGTTCATTGCCTTTGTCCGCGCCGAGAGGGCGATGAGATAGCGAGTTCAGACCATCCTATTACAATCGAACATTCCTAGCGCAGGCTAGCTGTCATACAACCAAAACATCCCCCTAGAACGCTCAGGGTTCCAGGAGGATGTTTTTCATTTCTATATTTCTATTCTTCCATGTTTGCATTTTGCATTGCTTGTTCGATTCTATATGAAGAGATCAAGACTGCAGCCTCCTCACCTCTTGAAACCAGACAGTCTCGTTAATACCCAGTTGCTTCAACACGTCAATCACATCAAGCACCATCTTATCAACTGCCGTGGCTGGAGCATCCTCACATCTCTTTATACAGTCCAGCTTCTCTTTCTCCACCTTCTCCATCATTCACGGTCCCTCACTTCTATTATGATGCAAGCTGGCATGTCTTCGCATATTATGGATCATTATAGTCCAGATTGCTAAGGGATGCTGTCGGATATTGGAGCGTTAGTTTAAATATGCTGGTTCTATTTTTGTCGATATAAGGGTTTACGATATTGACTCTGTCGACGAGTACATTTTGCTCCCTGTTTGCTTGGTATCCTGCTTCTGAAGCCATGCATGGATGATGAAACTAATGACCGATAAAATAGCAATGACCATGGAAATGATGGCTACGCCAATAAGTCCGCTCTGATCGTAGGTAACGCCTAGCAAGTATGGCCCTATCATTCTTCCAATGGAGCTGATTCCGCCTGCAACCCCCATATAAAATGGCGCTTCACGCCCAGCCCTGGCTGACAGGAATGCTGGAACAGCAGGAGATACAAGCATTTCTCCGAGGGTTGCGAGCGCCATGCCGAGCACGAAGCCGGCATAATTCGGTACAATCCAGATGATAATGTAAGCTGCGCCATAGAAGATGCCGCTCCAAGTCAGCTGATCCGTAATCCGCTTCGCCACTGTGCGCTTCATCCATGTTGTAATCGGCTGTGCCGCAAAAATGAGTACGCCATTCAGCGTCCACAGCAAGCTGTACATGGAGAATCCCATACCTTGATCAGCTATATGCGGTGCAATGCCGCTTCCCCACAATGAGTTCGCCAGCCAAATGAACATAGCCCCCAAGGACATGAACAAATATATGCGGTAAGCAGCGAGTTTATTCCATATCGTCTGCTCCGGAAGAACCCCTGCTGCCGGCTGTGGTCTGCTGCTTGCATCTACCGCTGAAATTATATCCAACTGATCCGGCACACCGCTTGTCTTCTCGTCCGCAGTTACATCCCTTTCTTCCTTCATTCCCTGCAAGAAACGGTAGAAGAAGAACGCAAAGCCAGCTGACGTGACCCCGTTCAGCAGGAAGGTCAAATTAAATGAGATATCAGCCAGTACACCGCTGAGTGCAGTCCCCAGTGCAACTCCGATGTTGTTCGCGACATAGATGACATTGAACAATTCATCCCGCCGGTCAGACCAGCGGAAGCCAATGAACGATTGGATCGCAGGCATCGATACGGAATTCGTAAGCCCAATGACTCCCATTGTAATAACATAGCCCCACCAGCTCGCATATGCCGTGAATACAAGCGAGCACTGCAAAACAGAGGTAATCGCAAGCGCCCATACAAGCAAGCGCCGAACCCCAACCCGATAGTACAATCCGCCGCCAAGGAACTGTCCAAATACTCCACCAAGCATTTGCATGAGAATGACGAACCCTGCATCAGCCAAGGAACGATTTAACTGCGTGTGAACAAATAGCGTCGTGAGCGGCCACATCAATGCGCCGCCTGTTGAGTTAATCATGCTAGCCCAAATAAAAACATTCATCTCCCGCGTATAATTCCGGAACGCTCCTTTAGGCGAAAGCTTCATTGTATCACCAACAATTTCAGTAGAAGTTGTACAAAGCAAAAAAGCCATGGCCTGAGCCCGGATATTCCAAGCTGCAGACCATAGCTATCATACCATAATTTAGTTTCCGCTAGCACGTGACAAATCACGCATGTTCGCTTCAAATGCCGCAAGCAGCGCCGCTTCTCCGGTCATGCCTTGTGCCTCGACCTTTGCAATTTGCTGCATCATTCGTTTATAGTCCTTCGGAATAACACGGACGAAGCGCCCGCGCGCTCCATTATCCCATTGCTGCAAGATGCGGCCGCCAATTGCGCTGCCTGTCGCTTGCACATGACGTTCAATCATCTCATGAACCTGATGCGCCTCTGCTCCTTCGAGCGGTTCCAACAGCACCATTTCCAAGTTGCAGCGGTTCACGAATGTCTGATCCTCATCCCATACGTAAGCAATGCCTCCCGACATCCCTGCTGCGAAGTTGCGGCCTGTCTTGCCGAGTACGACTACACGGCCTCCGGTCATGTATTCACAGCCGTGATCGCCTACGCCTTCAACGACCACATGTACGCCTGAATTGCGGACGGCGAAGCGCTCGCCTGCTATGCCCCGGATGTAAGCCTCACCGCCAGTAGCTCCATAGAATGCCGTGTTGCCGATAATGACATTCTTTTCTGCCGCGAAGGTTGCAATTGCAGACGGCTTCACGATAATTTTGCCGCCTGAGAGCCCTTTCCCAACATAATCATTGCTGTCGCCTTCAACCGTTAACGTGATGCCGCGTGGAACAAATGCGCCGAAGCTCTGTCCAGCTGACCCAATAAACGTATAGCGAATCGTATCCTCCGGCAATCCTGCCGCTCCATATCGTCTCGTTACTTCACTGCCCAAAATCGTCCCCGTTGCACGGTTTACGTTGCTTATCGGGTAGGTTCCCTCAACAGGCGTTCCCGCTTCCAGCGCTGCTCGAGCTGCAGGAACGAGAGTCTTCATGTCCAGCGTCTCTTCTAGGCCATGATTCTGTTCGCGAACTTGAATACGCGAGGAGCCTTCCGGCATCTCCGGCTGATGCAGCAACGAAGACAGATCGAGATGCTTCGCCTTCCAGTGTTCAATCGCATTCTTCATATCCAAGCATTCTGTACGTCCGATCATGTCATTCAGCGTGCGGAACCCTAGCTCCGCCATCCATTCGCGAAGCTCTTCCGCAATGAACCGCATTAAATTTACAACATGCTGTGGATCGCCTGTGAAGTTTTTGCGCAGTTCTGGATTCTGTGTTGCCACACCGACAGGACATGTATCAAGCTGGCACACCCGCATCATGATACAGCCGACGGCTACAAGCGGCGCTGTGGAGAAACCATATTCCTCTGCACCGAGCAGGGTGGCGATGGCTAGATCGCGTCCTGTCATCATCTTCCCGTCCGTCTCTAAGACAATGCGGTCACGCAAATTGTTCAGGATCAGCGTCTGATGCGTCTCCGCCAATCCAAGCTCCCACGGCAGACCTGCATGGCGGATCGAGCCTTGCGGAGAAGCCCCCGTGCCTCCATCATAACCACTGACGAGGATTACATCTGCACGTCCCTTGGCAACACCGGCGGCAATGGTTCCGACACCGACTTCCGAGACGAGCTTCACGTTGATGCGCGCACGTGGATTCGCATTCTTCAAATCATAGATCAGTTCTGCCAAATCCTCGATTGAGTAAATATCATGGTGCGGTGGCGGCGAAATCAGTCCCACCCCAGGTGTTGAGCCGCGCACTTCAGCGACCCACGGATATACCTTGCGCCCAGGCAACTGTCCGCCTTCTCCCGGCTTCGCTCCCTGCGCCATCTTAATTTGGATCTCATCCGCATTGATTAGATAGTCTGATGTTACACCGAAGCGACCGGAAGCAACCTGCTTAATTGCGCTCCGTCTAGAATCGCCGTTCGCATCCTTCACATAGCGAGCCGGGTTCTCTCCGCCTTCACCGGAATTCGACTTGCCGCCGATGCGGTTCATCGCTATTGCCAAGCTCTCATGCGCTTCTTTCGAAATCGAGCCGAACGACATTGCTCCCGTCTTGAATCGCTTTACAATCGAGTCCACGGATTCTACTTCTTCAAGCGGAACCGCTGGCCCTATGGGTTTTAAGACGAATAAGGAGCGAAGCGTGCGGCTGCTATTGTATTCGCCCTGCACGAGCTTGGAATACTTCTTGAACAGTCGATAATCGTTCGTGCGCACCGCATGCTGGAGCGTATGAATCGTTTGCGGATTGAACAGATGTTCTTCCCCGTCATTGCGCCATTGATATTCGCCCCCGGAATCAAGCTCTGCGTCTCTTCCCGGCTGTGCGGAAAAGCCACGATAATGATGAGACAACGCCTCCTGCGCGACTTCCTCCAATCCAATGCCGCCAATTCGAGACGGCGTCCATGTAAAGTATTGATCGACAAAGTCCTGCTTCAATCCGATGGCTTCAAATATTTGAGCGCCACGGTACGACTGTACTGTGGATATACCCATTTTTGATAGTATTTTCACGACGCCCTTGGTCGCCGCCTTCATATAGTTCTTAACAGCCTTCTCATGGGTAATGCCATGCAATATGCCTTGGCGAATCATATCATCGAGCGTTTCGAATACAACGTACGGGTTCACCACACTGACGCCATAGCCGAGCAGCAGCGCATAATGATGAACCTCGCGCGGCTCGCCCGATTCCAGCAGCAGACTTACCTTCGTACGCGTGCCTTGACGAATTAGATGATGGTGAAGGCATGATACCGCGAGCAGCGCCGGGATTGCAGCCTGTTCCTCCTCTACGCCGCGGTCAGATAAGATAATCAAGTTATGTCCCTTGCCGATGACCCGATCAGCAGCCTCACACATCGTCTTTAAGGCAGCTTCAAGACCTGCCGCTCCCTCAGATGCCGTGAATAGAATCGGTATCGTAATCGATTTGAATCCCGGCCGGCGAATGTGGCGCAGCTTAGCGAAATCCTCATTTGAAAGCACCGGCGAATCCAACTTAATTTGTCGGCAGCTCTCCGGCTCGGGAAGTAGAAGATTTCGTTCAGGTCCAATCGTCGTGCTCGTCGCGGTCACGATTTCTTCCCGAATGGCGTCGATAGGCGGATTCGTAACTTGGGCGAATAATTGCTTGAAATAGTTGTACAGCCGCTGCGGGCGTTCGGATAGAACAGCCAGCGGCGCATCGTACCCCATTGATCCCAGCGGCTCTACACCTGTAGCCGCCATAGGCTCGATAATTTTGCGCAGCTCCTCGTACGTATAGCCGAACGCCTGCTGGCGTTGCTGCACATTTTCATGCTTCGGCTCCGGTACTTCCGGTGCATCCGGCAAATCTTCAAGCCCTACTAAATGCTCATCGAGCCAGGACTGATACGGGTTCTCTTCCGCAATCTGCGCCTTCACTTCCTCATCCGAAATGATGCAGCCCTTCTCCGTATCAACGACAAGCATCCGTCCCGGGCGCAGCCGATCCTTATATGCGATCTGCTCAGGTGGAATATCTAGCACGCCCGCTTCTGAACTGAGCACGATCATATTGTCCTTCGTCACATAATAACGGGATGGGCGCAATCCGTTCCGATCCAAGGTGGCGACAATTTGCACGCCGTCCGTGAACGCCATGGCGGCAGGACCATCCCAAGGCTCCATGAGACAGCTGTGGTATTCATAAAAAGCTCTCTTCGCAGGATCCATGCTGTCATGGTTGTTCCATGGCTCCGGCACCATCATCATAGCAACATGCGACAACGGGCGGCCCGCTAAATACAGAAATTCAAAGGTGTTGTCGAACATGCCTGTATCCGAGCCATCATCATTGATGACCGGTTTCACCTTCTCCAAATCAGCGCCGAAAACATCAGATGCGAACAGTGTCTGGCGGGCATGCATCCAGTTCACGTTGCCGCGCAGCGTGTTGATCTCACCGTTGTGGATCATATAACGATACGGATGTGCACGCTCCCAGCTCGGAAATGTATTTGTGCTGAAGCGCGAATGTATAAGAGCTATTGCTGATTCGAGCGAGTCATGCTGCAAATCGAGATAAAATTGACCGACTTGCTCGGTCGTCAGCATTCCTTTGTATACGACTTTCCGGCACGACATGCTCGAAATATAGAACGTACCCGCTTCTTCTTCGCCAGTATACCGAATTTCCTGCTCTGCCCGCTTGCGAATCATATACAGTTTACGCTCAAAGGCAAGCTCATTCTCGATATTTTCGCTCCGTGCAATGAACATCTGGCGTACATAAGGCTGGACGGCTTTCGCTGATTGACCAAGGCCCTCTCCATTCGTCGGAACGGTGCGGAACCCGAGCAAGGTCTGCCCCTCCTCCTCAACAATGCGGCGAAGACGAGCTTCATGCGCTTCACGCACGCGCTCATTTTGTGTCAGGAACAGCATGCCTACGCCATATAGACCTGCATCAGGAAGTGCAATTCCTTGCTGTTCCATCTCTCTGACAAAGAAACGATGCGGGATTTGCAGCATGATCCCTGCTCCATCCCCTGTATTCGGCTCGCTTCCCTGACCGCCGCGATGCTCCATATTTACCAGCATCTGCAGCGCCTGACGTACAATATCGTGAGACTTTTCCCCTTTAATATGAGCGATAAAGCCCATACCGCACGCATCTTTTTCATACCTTGGATCATATAATCCTTGCTTGGGAGGTAATCCGTTCAGTTTCATACGAAGCAACCTTTCTATAATAAAGTGATCGACATACGCTACATAGATTCGACAACATTTCACACGTCCACATGATGAATTCATAATTATTCATTTGTATTGATTCATTATTTTAACATCGTGCCAACTTGATGGCAATTTAATATTTTTATGCCCTTGATAAGATATAATAGTCGGTAATTTCTTTGTATAGAGCCAATAGAACCTATTCCCACCCCGTGCATAAATCATTATAAATGTTTATAAATTCTTGTTCTTTTTTGCATTTTTCGACACACATAATCCAATTTCTTCTTAAAAAAAGTATAGGTTGAACGAGTTTATATGTATTTATATTCATTGTATCGCATATTCATATAATTTATGGAACATTCATATGGACAGTACCGCACAGTCATTTGTCATATTTACAAATCTATAAATATAGATATAATAAAGCGTATGGATCCTTTACTCATTTGCAAAGCATTATCCAATGATACACGCCTCAATATTTTACAGTGGTTAAAGCACCCAGAGGAGCATTTCGACGAAGAGAAATATATTCAGTATGGAATTTCTTTTGCTACAGGCGTATGCGTTGGCGATATTCAGAAAAAAACAGGGCTTGCGCAATCGGTCATCTCAAGCTATCTGCTCTCCATGCAGCAGGCTGGATTATTGGAGTCTGAACGAGTCGGCAAATGGACGTACTATCGCCGTAATGAACAAACAATACGAGAATACGCCGAGTATGTTACCCATCATTTATAGGAAAGGAGGAAGTTCTTCTTTTTTTGTATCTTCAAATCTACATATATAGATATTTATTTATTAGGATTAGATTGAACATGCTTGAATCATTATGAGATGAAATGGAGTCACCTTGAAAATGAGTAAAACAAACCCTTTACTGCTTCTTATCCTGTCACTTGGAGTATTTGGCATTATTACGACGGAAATGGGTATTGTAGGCGTGCTGCCTCAAATTTCACAGAAATTTCAGATCACCGCTTCTGAAGCTGGATGGCTCGTAAGTTTATTTGCACTGATTGTAGCCATCAGCGGCCCGTTCCTAACCTTGATTGCTTCCCGATTTAATCGTAAGAGCGTTCTGCTCACGGCAATTTCCATGTTCGTGCTGTCTAATATCGTCTATGCTTTCACCTCGCATTTTGAGATTATGCTGCTCTTTCGGATATTGCCTGCTTTGTTCCATCCTGTATTCTTCTCCATTGCGCTCGTAGCTGCTGCAAGCCTGGTTCCCCCGGAACAAAGCGGCAAGGCAGTCGTACGCGTATTTGCTGGGATCACTGTAGGATTTGCATTCGGAGTGCCAATTACATCCTATTTAGCGGAGCGCATTTCGTTATCGGCCTCTTTCTTATTTGGAGCAGTGGTGAATGCTATCGCATTGATTGGTTTGCTCATTTGGCTGCCATCGATGCCAGTCAAGGAGAAAATGTCTTACGGCAAGCAGCTTGGCATTTTGCGCAAGCCAGGACTTTGGCTTAACATTGCAGCCGTTATCTTTATCTTCGCAGCTATGTTCTCCGTGTATAGTTATTTTGCCGAATATACGAGCCAGATTACTCGGATGAACGGCTCACTCATCAGTATTATGCTTATGGTATTCGGACTTGTCATGATAATCGGGAATTTTCTGTTCGGAACCTTACTGCAAAAGAATACAACAAAAACGATTTTGCTGTTCCCTCTTCTGTATTCGTTCGTGTATTTGCTTGTCTATTATGCAGGAACCTGTCTGTTTCTTATGATTGGGATGATATTCATTTGGGGAACCGTGCATTCTGGAGGGCTGATTGTCAGCCAAACCTGGTTGACGTCAGAAGCCAAGGAAGCACCTGAATTCGGCAACAGTCTATTCGTATCCTTCTCTAACTTGGGGATTACCATTGGTACTGCAGTTGCAGGCTTCATGATTTCCCAGCTCGGCATGCATCAGCTTATCTGGTGCGGAATCGGATTCTCTCTGCTCGCATTTGCCACGATTACAATCAAAATGAAGCTATTCAGTGCTGCTGCCCCAGAAGGTGCAAGTGCCTAGCGTGTAACCCTATTGCGAATTATCTGAACATTGATATCAAAAAAAGGGACTGCCCCAGCAGTCCCTTTTTACAGGCTGTCGTTCACCATATTCCACGAAAGTTGATTATTTCGCACTTACACGCATCGAAGTACTCTTTCCATCGAAGGTAAACTTCAGGGTTGCACTGCCCTTGGCAGCGGCCTGTACCGTACCTCTTGCTGCTTTGATCTTCAAGTTGGAAGGAACGAATGTCACGGAAGAAGTCACATCTACAACTTCACCCGTATCATAAATCGCTTGCACCTTCCACGAAGCAGACTGACCGATGCCCAGCTTTACACTCGTCGGATTCGACTCAAGCTTCAGCAAGCGAGGCTTGACATGTACGACCACTTCGAGCTTTCTGCCTTGATACTCTCCGACCAGCTTCGTGCTGCCGATCGCTACACCCTTCACTGTAGCGCCGCGCACGGTCGCTACCTTTTCATTCTCAACCGTCCACTTAATGCGTGAACCAAGAGCAATTGTCTTGCCATTTCTATATGTCCCTGTCACCTTAACAGATTGGGACTTATTCACGTTCGTGCGAACCTCGGAAGGTACGATAGCGTACTTCACGATTTCCTCTTCAACTGTCACCTTAATTGACAGTTTCACATTCGAGAACGTACCTGTCAGCGTTACACGCCCAGCAATAAGCCCCTTCATCTTCCCGTCGCGAACGAGCAGATTTGGAGAACTTGACTCCCATTTTACTTGAGTCGTTACATTCTCTTCTGTTCCATCTGCATAAATGACATTCACTTCAGGCAATGGCTGCTCGCGGCCGGTCACGACGCTAACATCCGTGTTGTTTGCCTGCAATAGGAGCGCCTTGCGCTGAACGGTTACTTCTAATAGAAGTGATTGATTGCGAACATTCGCAGTCAGAGTTGCCGTTCCCGCTGCTACTGCCTTCATTTTGCCGTCCTTAATGGAGACAACACTTTCATTCGAGGACGTCCAGTGCACCAATTCCGATACATCCAGCGTATTGCCGCTCAGAGCAACACCGCTGATTTTAGGCATAGGCTTCACATCTTCCAAGATCAAGTTCTGCTTGCGATTATCGCCTGGCTTCGCATCCTTATCTTCTTCTGTCCACTTTAGCTTCTCGATCGTTGGATATACCGTAATTTCAACGGATTTAGTCAAGCCTTTGTAAGAAGCAGTTATCGTTGCTGTGCCCTCACTCTTCGCATACACCTTGCCGTGATCTACAGTTGCAGCCATCAGGTTGCTGGAAGTCCATTCCGCAAGGTCTGTCACTTCCTGCTGATTGTCCGCAGAGTTAAGCACGAAGGTCTGCACTTGAAGCGTTCCATCCCCAAGCATAACATGCTGCTTCTGATCCGGTGTAATGCGCATTGCTTGGTAAGAAGCGCGCACGACTACTGTAATGGACTGCGAGGAGCCCAAGTAGCTAGCGGTTACGGTTGCTGTTCCCACATTAATTGGCTTGACGACCCCGTTTTTCACTTCAGCGATATTCGCATCGCTCGTTGTCCAATCCGCCTTATCAGTTACATCTTCAAGCTTTCCATCTGTTGTCTTCGCCTTAGCTGTTACCGTTTGGGACGCCGCGCCATATTCAAATTCAATCAGCTTCTCCGGCGACAGTTCCAGCTTGTCATAAGGCTGTTCGACCTTCAGCTCGATTTTTTTGCTCAAGCCTTTATGCTTGATGGTAATGTCCGTCTTCCCTTTAGACTTCAGTGTGATTACACCTTTATTCACGTCAGCAACATCCGTACTGGAGGAAGTCCAGGAAGCCTCCGACGTGACATCATTATTCGTACTCGTCGACTGGTCGAGGGCGAATACCTTCCAAGTGAGCTTATCTCCAAGCTTAGCTGACACTTCATTCCCAACTTCTTGAGAAGTGTCTCCTACTTTAACAACCAATTGATCAAATAAATATTCAGATACAACCGTTTTCTTCAACGTATATCCTTGGTACTTAACTGTAATTTCTGAAGTGCCCTTGCCTACACCACTCACCCAACCTGCATCCACCTTAACCGCACTTGGATTCGATGTGGTCCATGTAGCCAAGCTTGTAACATCCTTCTTGTCAGTCTTGCCGCTGACTGTGCCCAGCACCTTCAGCTGCACGGAGGATCCCTCTACCGTGACGTATACAGGGGATACATTTGATTCAAAAGCAATACCTGTAATCGTATCTTCCGCATTTGCGATGCCTTGCAGCGGCAGCATGCCAATGAGCAGCGCCAATACAAGCGTTAGGCTGAGCCATGTCGATTTTCTTCTTGATGGGTACACCTTATCTTCTCCCTTCCCGTTCTGCTCGTATGAGTTCCCATAGGAACAAAAAAGTACATATCTACTATAACGGTAAAATGGAGAAAAATTATTATCTTATGCGGATAACTTCTTGTCAGAGGAAGCCATTTTGATACTATAGTCCTATTTCTTACGAGATTGAAAGAGTGCTGTCATCTAAACCAATGGCAACGATATCTGCCCTCCTGTATCGTTAACGATGTAATCATTACTACTGGCAATTGAGGTGCATCGAATGAAAAAGAAACTTGGAATATTGGCAACAATGATGCTTGTACTTGTTATGGCAACAGGATGCAGTCTATTTGGAACGAAGGCAAACGGACTGATTATGTATGGCTCGGAGGAGCAAATCAAGAAAGCGCTTGAAAACACAAAGAATGATGTCACGAAGACAGAGGATTTTGTGTTGAAGTACGATGCAAAACAGGCGGATGACCGCGTCATTGCCATCAGCAAGACAACCGCGCAGGGCTTGTTCAATGATGGACTGCTTCAGCAAGTGAAGGATAAAGATACAACCGAAATCATTTCCAAATTACCTGAAGTGACAGGTGATCAAGCAGTTATTTTTGCGAAGACGAGTAAAACAGTGGCAGAGCTGAAGAGCGTGAAGTTAGCTGGGCAATACGGCGGTGATATTGTGATTGGAGAATCGCGCGGATTTGCCAAAACGATTGTACTGTTGGATGATGCAGCGTGGGAGAAGCTGAAGGCAGACAAGCTTGGCTTGACGGTTGCTCATTTCAGCAAGGATCCGAAGCATAACATAGCGGCTTTATCTGAAATCCTAGAAAAGGCTCAGATGGTCGTAATTAAAAAATAAATCACAAATATGAAGATACACCCTTCCGCAGTCTGCTTCATTTCAGTCTGCCAGAAGGGTGTTGCTCTATCTGTATCGTCCTCGCTTACTAAGTCTCCCGTATCGTTAAGCCTTCCATAAAGTGAAGACGAAAATAAGATTTGATGGCTTCCTTATCGAGCGGCTCATTCAGCTTGTTCCATTCGGTCGTAAGAGCCTTATACAATTGCAGCATAACAAAGCTGACTACCTTCGGGTCGCCTTGCTTCACCTCACCACGCTCCATAGCGACGCGAACTTCACGCTCTATGTATTCAAGCAATTCTTGCTCCATCTTGGCGAGCGCTTCCTTCGCCATTGGGGTACCGAAGTCGCGCAGTTCTTGAGACAGCTTCATTGCCAGCTCGTGGCGGCTTCGATAATCAAGTACGCGATCCAGTACGCGGTACAGTTTATCAATAAACGGTCTGTCCTCGGCAATTTCCCGATCCGCGATCTCCTTCATCTCATGAATGAGCTGCTGTAAAATCTCATCGAACAGCTCTTCTTTATTCGTAAAGAACGTGTAAATCGTCCCCTTGCCTACCTTGGCAATCTTCGCTACTTGATCCATCGTTGTCGCTTTGTACCCGAACAAAGCAAAGGATTGCGCTGCCGCTTCTACGATTTGTTTTCGGCGGTCAATGGTCATTCCCCCGCCTCCTTTCTCCTGGCACACATTTGACTGAATGACCAATTAAAGATTATAGTCATATGCCGTTATTTGAACCATATCATACCTGCCCTTGAAATTCAACTAAACTGAAGGAAAATGACCGCCTAGTTTCGTCGTATTTGGCTGATGCTTCCTTTCACGATTCCGGTTATAATGATTGTGGGTGAGAACATGCGAAAAAAGAGAATTATCCTTCTCTCGGAAGGATTCGGTACAGGCCATACGCAAGCGGCCTATGCCTTGTCGGATGGAATGCGGCAATTGGAGCCCGATGTGCAAACCCGCGTCCTTGAGCTGGGTAAATTCCTGAATCCGACGGTCGGCCCGCTGATCTTCGCTGCTTATCGCAAGACGGTAAGCACGCAGCCAAAGCTAGTTGGACTCTTGTATCGAAAAAAGTACAAAAAATCGCTGAACCGTGTCACGCAGCTCGCACTGCATCGCATTTTCTACACACAAGCTTCTCACGTGCTCGAACAATTGCGCCCTGATGCGATTGTGTGTACCCATCCGTTTCCGAATATCATCGTATCGCGCTTGAAGCGTTCCGGACTTCATCTTCCTTTATATACATTGATTACGGACTACGATGCGCACGGCACATGGATTAACCCAGAAGTTACGAAATACCTCGTTTCCGCTCCAGAAGTACGTGGCAAGCTGCTGGAACGCGGAATTGATGATAGCCGCATCGTCGTTACTGGCATTCCCGTTCACCCGAAGTTCTGGGAGCGCTGTCCGCAATCGGAAGCGCAGCATGAGCTCGGATTGCGTCCACTCCCGACTGTGATGGTAATGGGCGGCGGCTGGGGATTGTCACTGAATGAGGAGCTGCTCCAATACATGACGACCTGGCGCGATCACATTCAGCTTCTGTTCTGCATGGGGAGCAATCAGAAGGCGATCGCACGCATGGAACAGGATCCACTGTTCCAGCATCCGAACATACATATATTCGGCTATACGCAAGAAGTGTCGCGTCTAATGGATGCTTCCGATTTATTGGTAACGAAACCTGGGGGAATGACTTGTACAGAAGGAATGATGAAGGGCATCCCGATGCTCTTCTATGATCCGATACCTGGACAAGAAGAAGAGAACTGCGAATATTTCACAGAGCATGGCATGGGTGAAAAAATTGAATCGCCCGAGACCATTACACGTTGGTTCAACGAATTGAAGCATCACTATGACAGGCTGCGCGAGAAGCGGCAGCTTGGCGCTCTTGCAATGACGGATCCAGAGGCCTGTGCCCGTACCGTGTTGCAATTGCTGACGTAATCATCTACGATTAGGATCTTAGCCAAGGAGTTGAGTGCAACATGTTGTTTACTGGAGTAGGCTTCGTCGGATACGCCCTAATCACGCTTGCTCTTCTCATGAGAGCTCTCGGCTGGATTAGCGGCACATTCCTGTTCGCTGCCATTATTGTTGCCGGGTTTTTCTGCTTCGGTATCGTTGAGAATCGCCTAGGCATCAGACATCGAATGGTTCGATATGTAGATTATGCGCCGCTTATGGTGCTTGTCATTGCTTACGTGCTGTATCAGGATAATACCGTACGCTACACTACAACTGCCCTGCTGCTTCCATTAAGCTTGCTTAGCTCATGGATCGCAGTTGCTATGGCGAAGACGAAGAGGTATCGTACAAGGCCGAAGATCGATGAGCAGCAAGGGCCTCCCAAATATCAATAATGAGGAACTTACATGTTCCACAACATATGGATGAGTACGGTGACCATGCGTGAGTATGTTTATTGCATTCTCATTCCTATGCAAAAAAGAAAGGGCTATCTCTCAGCAGCCTCGCTGCATGATGGATAGCCCTTTTCGTAGCTTTCAGCACCTATTTTCAGCAATGGGTACTCTCTATTTCACTACACTTCCACCAAACAGGAAGCGATATTCCCAGCTCGTATTGCGAATATCATCAACTCGAACGCCACCGGAATCTTTCGAGTACGTATGAATGATTTTGCCATTGCCCAAGTACATGCCGACATGCGTAATTCGCTCTTTTGATTTATCTACATTTTTATAACTGGACGCGCTCGATCCCTTATAAGTCATAAAGAACAGCAAATCCCCGCGCTCCAACTGGCTTATGCTCTTTTTCACGCCGCCTTGATCCTGAATATAAGCGCCCTGCTTGCGAGAATCTGCAGGCAGTACGATGCCTAGCGCTTCCTTATAAACATGACGTACAAAATCGGAGCAATCGAATGTTTTGGTAGAGTTCCGATCGGAACCGAATTCATAAGGAGTGCCCATGTATTTCTTCGCTACGCTTTCCACTTTGTCCATCTTTTCAGACTTGCTGGGGGAGGTCGATGAGGAATCATTGCTGCTGTTCGAATTTCCCGGGCTATTCGAGCCGGATGAAGCATTTCCTACTCGTATATATTTGCTCTGAGAGCTTATATACCCCGTGTTGCCTTTGGTATCCTTCACCTTGTACCAACTGCTGTTGGGCTTGTCCAAAATCGTAACGGATTCGCCTGTCTTCACCAATCGTATGATTGAGGATGAAGTGCTCGGCTTCGTTCTCAAATTAACAGATTGCACAATCTCTCCTTTATTCTGATTAGAGCTTGCTGTAGATGCGGCCTGCACCGCATTGCTTGCAGGCGCAGCTTGCAGTGACGGCACTATCATTTGACCTGCCATTGTGAACATCATTACGCCTAACAGTAATTTCTTCTTCATAGGAAAATCCTCCTCTAAGTTGTTGGTCATTACTGTAATCGCGAACCGAATGTTGAGTCGATGTTCATATGAACAAGATGTCAATTTTTTCTATTTTTAATTTTAAATTCTATATTTGTAATGACATCCCATTTCCCCTACGCCATAATTATATAGAGTCTTCTTTGCCGGTTACTATCGGTCTATTCTCTTAAAAAAGACAAATTTGTAACCTTTTAATAGGACTATTTGCCTAACACTTTCCAGTAATAGCAAAACTTTTTACAATATTTAGATAACCCTTATACTAGTTCTGCATCACCAATGCTTGAAGCCCGCTCCCCTTCTCTCTTGTTTATATAAAGAAAACACAAAAAAACGTGCCCTTGAGGACGACCATATCGCCACTCTTGGACACGTTTTTGTTTTCTATCATATGTTTTACACCAATTGCTGCTGTGCTGCGCTACTCGATTCAGCATCCATAGGCTCCACATGCACATGTACATGGGTAATATTATGCTTTCGCTTCATTCGATGCTCTATGTCATCACAAATATGGTGCCCCTCAATCAGACTTAGCTTCGGATCAACCTGTACAACAACATCAACAAGCACTAAGCTCCCGTGGAGGCGGGCCTTCACTTCCTTAATCATGCGTACGCCTTCCGTGCTTTCCACCGTCTTGCGCAGACGTTCCAACTGCGCCTCATCAAACCCATCCGTCAATGTATGGGTTGCATCCCGGAAGATGCCCCATGCTGTCTTGCATATAATGAAGCCAACCGTTAATGCGGCAAGCGGATCGAGCCAGCTAAGACCTAGCTGAGCGCCAAAAATACCAACGGCTGCGCCAATACTTACAAACGCATCGGAACGGTTGTCCTGTGCTGCCGCCATAAGCGCTTGATTGCGAATGCGCTCGGCCAGCCGCTTGTTATATAAATACACTACGTACATGACGATCGCGCAGCTTAGCGCCACCCATCCCGTGAGTGGGTTCGGCGTTGTGGATTCGCCATTGAACAAGGATTGTACTGTGGATAGGATCACTTGAATCCCGACAGTCGCCATAATAAAAGATGCAATTAAGGCAGCGATTGTCTCCGCCCGCAGGTGACCATAGGGATGGTCGCGATCCGGCGGCTTCTGCGAAATGCGCAGTCCGATAAGAACGGCAAGCGAGGCGACGATATCCGTTAAGTTGTTCCATCCATCTGCTTGCAGCGCCTTCGATTGGTAGAATAAGCCAATAGCTAGCTTGAATGCGGATAAGGCGATATAGGCAGCAATGCTAATCCATGCACCTTTTTCCCCTTGTTTCATATCTGCATATATGTCCGCGCTCACGCTGACCCCTCCCTGACTCCTTATTCCGAGGCATATTTTGGAATATGCCGTTCCAACCCGGAATCCTATCTTACCTCAACGATCCCGTGTGGGTCTATAGAAACAGTGTTGCCTCTTTTTACAACAATTGAACCGGCAACAACCTGTTGGAACCGGTAAGAAAAGTTGTACTCATTAAGGAAAGTTGTTCACGAGCAACAATGTCACATTATGTTAGAATGTGCAGTCAGATGGAAAAGTATTCTTTTCTGGCAGGCTAGAGCATGGACAGGCTTTTATAGCAATAGCTTTAACCGAAAATATGGTGGATGGACCGGATACAAAACAGGATCACGAGGCAGGATCTTCTCTAATCTGGGCTGGTCCGACATTAGAGGCTAAGCTCATGCCAGTCGCCTCATTCTATTTGCTGCTTGCGTTTGCGTGAACGACAACCTGCCTCTTCGCCGCTTCCCATTGCACGCGCAGTCCGCTGTGTTTCGCAACCTCGCGTACCGGGACATAGACCTTGTTGTCAATCAAGAAGCCTTGCGAGTTCTCTCCCATTGCGCCTTCCCAAATGACCTTTACCCGCTCAGCACGCAGTTGCTGTTCAGAATTCGGATCTGAAGCCGAATTCGTTGGCGGCTTCGTTTCACTGGGGGCACCTGACATTGCTTCTTTTGCCTGCGCCACCATCTCTATAAATTGCTGCCAATGCGGCAGCAGTCGGGATGGACAAGCCTTCCCGCTCCAATGGCGATGCGGCACGATGCGCTCAGGCGCAATGCTGTGCCGGATTGACAGCGTGGCCAGCAGTTCAGCTGCATTGCGCCATGCAACCTGCTCGTCGATTCCTGCGTACATGCACACCTCTACTCCAATGGACAAGGCATTCCCAGGGCCTGTCCCATCCCCTGCATGCCATCCCTGCTCATTATCTCGCAAATGTTGATAAACACCCTTATCGTCCACCGTGTAATGCCAGCTCTTCTTCGCACCTCCGCTGCCATTCAGCAAATATCTCGAATGCGCTTCTGCTGTTGCTCCGGCATCCGTATTGTCCGTATTGTGCACGGTAAGATACATCGGCTTCATGGCAAGGTTCGGCTTATTCCCTCTTCCATCTGGAAGTAAGCGCTGCTTAATGTCGATGCTCATCATGAATTCCCCCTTTTCCCTTCAGCACTTCCACCGCCTGCTTAATAACCGGCGGCAGCGGCACGCCTAGGCGCCCGCCATTTTCAATGATCGACAGCAATTCGTTCGCCATATAAAAAAAGACCGTCGCATCCCTTAATAGATGCTGCCCTCCAAGCACAACATCCACCTGATGCGCGATCGATACGATGACAAAAATGAACACCTTGCGCGCAATGCCGATAAGCCCCACGCTGCTGCGCAGTTTGCCTTCAGTTCCGGCTGCCATAATGCCGGTGATGTAGTCCGCTACGGTCATGATAAGCAGCACTTGCAGCAGCATCGGCCAGCCGCCAAATAGCAGCGCAGTGACACCTCCGCTGGCCGCAATACTTGATTTTAGCAGTACGTCCCATCTTTCCATGTAAATCCCCCTTTGAAATTAAAAGAGCCCTCGCGATAACGCGAGGACCTAATCAATATCCAAAAGCCTCCCAACTTTGGAAATTTAAAACCTGTTGATCAAAATGTCCATATCCTCTTCTTCCAGTAATCATAAATCCATTTGGCGCCCACTCAATGTCTGCGCTAAAATTTGCGTACTTTTCAGAGTTGACATAGCAATCTGTAGTTGTACCAGCACTATTGTTTTGTCCCTTTATGAAAACAAGTTCAACGTAACTTTTAATCCAGAACCCTGGATCACGTAGATAAAAAGTCGCCTTGGCAATAACTATAGATGGTTCAAAAGCCAAATTTTCAACATCTATTTTATCCCATGTTTCACTATTTCTACCTTCATGCTTCAACTCTGTTTTTATATGTCCGATTTTTGCAGCTAGCGTAGCAAAATCATCCGATGCGGATGCTGGTACTCCCTTGGCGTTGATTGCACCCGCTATGCGATTTTTCGCGTCAACGCCAGATTGAAAAAGATCTTGTGACCAAGCTCCCCATGAGCCGTTTCTCTTAGCTCTCGTATAATAACTATTTCTATTAAAACAATATGCATTTTGCACGCACCAAAGTTCATTGTGGCGAATATGTTCAACATAGTGCCATTCATTAGTTGGCGCACCAACCATGTCGGCACCCATATACCACCCAGTAAGTAAGTCTGTATTTAAGTCTGCTACAACCTTAGCATTAACCCCTTCGGTAACTTGATGTTTTTGCCAAGGTTTGCTGTCTGTATATACTTTTGCATTCGACTCAGCCTGATTAGCCTTAGCTTGAGCACCTTCTGGCGTCTCTTTTGCATTCCATGCATTACGTTCGGCTGCAGTGATATGCTTTGTAGCATCACCCGCATGTGTACCTAATTCCCCTACTTTTTGATCCGTGTACTTCTTCGTATCCTCGATTGCTGAAGCTACCTCAGTCTTCTCCGCTGCCTTCTCCTGCACTTCTTTTAAAGCTTCGTACGTCTTATTCATTTGCCAGTTCAGCCACGCTGCGGGAGGCTTGTCCTGTACTTTCCAGCCTTCGTCCAGCTTGCTTTGCGGGGGCTTGACCCCTTTTTCCTTCCATTGTGGAAGCTCTTTTTCAAACGCCATGAATCGTCACCTCATTTTTCATTCGTAATGGTTCCTAGTAAATTAAGAGCATGAACATGCTAATCCTAGTTGTTGAGATAGTTTCCTTAGTAAATAGAATTTTTCAATAACAAAGTCATTTATTTTAATATGGATGACTTTGAATAAATATTGATATGTTGTTAGCGAAAAAATTTCAACTACTCTATTGAACTATCACTCTACACGGGCAACGTATAGTCATTCCCCGGCACATAAAAATCACCCAGCGTGCCACCTACGGTCATTGTCTCATCAGCAAGGCCGTACTCGGATTGTTCAAGCGCATCGTAGGCAGAGGCCAGCTCGAACGAACCGGTCAGGCCGACCTGCGTCACGCGGACACCAGCCGCGACGAGACTCTCAACGAGTGAAACGAATTGCGATGGACTTAGTCCGACCCCATTCAACTTCTCATAAGGCACTTCCGTAACCTGAATCGCTGCGGGCTCCGGTTGAATCGGGTCATCGTACTGCTCCGCGATGCGGAACTCGTCCGGTGCTGCTTGAAGAGCTAGGGCGAGCACCTCGATGACAGAATCCAAGCTGCCGCTTGAATTCATGCGAGCGAGCTTAGAGCGCAGGAGCAAACGATACACCTCGTCGGTCGCTTGACCGCGCGCTTGTCCCAAATTGCCGCCGATTTCATCCAGCGCGGCACCTTCTGCCTGTTCGATGCTTCTCCATTCCGATATTCGCTGGATCGTACTGCTTAGCTCATTCATTTGCTTCAGCCATACATTTACAAGCTGAGCGAAGCGGCTGCCTTCCTTCGCAATGACATCCGGCAGCAGCTCCATTACCTCTGGCAGCTTAAACATAGCTCACCGCCACCTTTATCCGTTCAGGCGCCACTCTTGCCACTTCATACAGTGGAATGCTCACGTTTCCGCTGACGAATTCGCCATCGCCGAGCTTCACCTTCAGCTCAATAACTTCCTCGACGCCAGCCACATTCTGAATGGCTGCCAGCAAACGACTGTACACGATGCGTGAGCCTTGCGGAAGCCCCGTATAATCCTGCTGATCCGCGCCAACGCCGCCAATATACTGTGCAATCGCCGTGACGATGTCCTCCTTCCCACGAGAAGAAAAACTCGATGTTGCCTTTACTTCGGCCTCAATATGAGCATCGAGCAGCTTCATGCGGCTGAAGCGCACATCGTGCTCACCACCGCTGACATCGCGCACCTTTACGGTTTTCGTTCCGTCTGTTCCAATACCCGCTGCTTTTTTCTCAAAAATCGTCTGCGCGATCCGCTCATCCTGACCCCCATACACATACGTACGAATCGACTTCGCTGGAATGCCTTCGTCGTTCGTCTGCATCGTATCATTCACGCGTACAGCCGCTGATTTCACGTCTGGAATTTGCAGCAGAGCGGATACAATTGCGTCCACGGTTGCAGCATGGCTGCCATCACGCGCGGCGCGCAATCGGTCGCGGAATTCGACGTCATTTTCCCGCTCACGTCCCTCTGCCATACTGGCCGGATTTGTAATACTCGTAATCTCCTTCACGGAAGTGAGCATTTCCGTAATGGAGCCAGCAGGCACATTGCCGATAATGCCCGGCACAATTGCTACAACAGCAACTTCTCCATTGCCTGAATCGTCCAGTACGCAATCATCCGCCGTCATGAACCACACGCCTGATTTGGTACCAACCTGTAGTCCTGCTGGAACGGTATACTTCGGAATGCCTGTCAGCTTGATTTCCCCGTAGGCCGCCTGTTCCAGCTTGCGGCGCAGCCCATAAAATACGGCCAGGGCATCCAACTGAACTCCTGTTGCATATTGAATGTACGACTCGTGGTATACCTGCTCGACATCCTCCCACAGCACAGACAAATGCCATGCAAAGAGCTGCATCATCATGCCAAGCGGCGATGTTTCCGATGTATTGATGTCCTGTCCGAGCTGCTTGCCCAGATCCTCCACCATTTCCTCATAAATTTCGTGATAGGTTTTACGCTTCAATCCCGCTGCCGTCAGCATAGATAAGCTCAACCTCCTCTCCTTCAGAGCTTGTCATGACTAGGCGTACTTGAGCCGTACGCGAATGCTTATCTAACGTCACTTCAACATCCTCAACCGATTGAATGCGGGGTTCATCCATAAGGCTGCGCATAATTGCCTCGCGAATGGTATCCTCATCTGCCTGCTTGCCTACCATTCGCTCCTGATCCAGCCCCATATCCGGCGCAAAAAAATACTCGCCCAAGCGAGTACCTAATCGGATGCGAACCGCTTGCGCCAGTTCCTCACGCCCATCGATCCAAGCAATTTGTCCATCTGATAGTTGAAGATCTCCATCATGAAGCGCCCAAGTCCTCATCCTCCAGCCACCTTTCCGACAATGACGCCGCCCCCCTTATTAGCCTCTGTAAATACAACCAGTACGCGGCTTCCGCTTTCGATTACGATGTCTGCTGCCTGCTCTAAAATCGGCAATTGATAACGAATAAGGCCGGTCTCGCCTTCCAGCTCCACATCAGCCGTCCCCGTTCCCATGCTTACAATCGTGCCTAGCTGTGCCCCTGCCGTTCCCGACATTTTATGATCCATCCAGGCTTCCAACGCACTAACTGCTCGATTCGCGCCCATAGCGTCACCTCCTCGTCGCTTTTTATTCGCTAGTCCTATATCAACTGGAACCTCGAAACTAAATTTTGACTAAATCCACTTCCGTCACGAATTGATCCATCGAAATGATATGCTTGCCCCGCTTCACTCGATACACGCCGTCAAAATCCTCACTAACTAATCGAAGCTGCGCATCTGCATACAACCGATAATTCAAGAGTGACGTCACGCGAACACCTTTAACCTTGTCCTCTTCATATGATTGCGGGCTGTCAATTAACCCGCTGTCTGCGGATAAGAGAACAATACCAGTTACCTCTAATCCGGCACCTGCAAGCGGTTTGAAATACAGCTTGCCTTGCCGTGTAAATACCTCTGTGTTGCAGTCACGAGCTGCCCGGCGTATCGACGCAACTGGATCGCCTTTCACAACGAATCCCTTCATATAAGAATGATTAGAACCGAGCTGCACAGCTCCATGCGGAATTTGCACCCGACTTAGCAAATCATGAATGATCTCACTAGCCTTCGTGCCCGGCCGATACGTATGTGCCATCTCGTATACGGACACCGTCAAATCATCCTTCACTTGAATCGTCGTCACCCGATCCATCTGCTCCCGTTTCGTTCGCACCTCAACAATGTTGCCCTGAAGCACAGTGCCTAGATCCTTGCCGTACCCCGCATTTACAATGACTCGCATCCCCGTGCGAATGTTCGCCAGCGTATGCTTGGACAAGTTATACAGCTCCACGGTGGATTCATTTGGTTCATGGTTATCATCAAAATCCACGTGAACGTTCATCGTCAGATCACCGTAGTTGAATCGATAGCCGCCAATTAAAATTTCACACCCGCGATTAAATAAGTATTCCATCGTCATCCCCCAAGTGCAGATGAACAGACCTTCCAAGCGTATCCCACGTAATCTGTTCTTCCGGATTATCCCCATAAGGGACGATGAGCTCGAGCGGGAACTCCCGCGTCTCCATACTGACGAACAGCGGCACTCCCCAGACCAGCTTTACGCCAAGCGCCAACGGAGTATCCCCTTCCGATAAATCCACCGTAAAATAATCATGGGTGGAGTTGTAGCGCACTTCGAACGTATAGGTTCGATCGCCCAAATCCATATCAAATGAGTAAGGAACAAGATCTTTGTCGATCCCGATGATCGCCATCCTTCTCCTCCTTTCTGAAGCTTCCTAGCCTTACCGATCCTGTATATATTGCCTGCCGCCACCGCCTGATGCAAAGGTCTTTTTCTTCGTCTTCTGGGCAGCACTAAGCATAATAGACATTCCTGGCATCAATGGCACCCCTGGAATGACAAGCTGGTTGACTGCCCGAATGATCGTTTCACTAACACTATAATAAGTTGCAATATCTTTTACGGATTGCCCGTTGCGTACTGTATGCGATTCCGGCTTCGGACGATAGGATGTATTCCGCTTGCCGGAACGACTCTTCGGCTTCACGGCCGCCTTTTTCTTTGGTGGCAGCTTACTATACGCTGGTTTGACGATGTTGACCTGCTTCAATGACATCGTGAAGGACATGCCATTGGCAATCGAGCTGTCATGGGAGGTGCGCAAGCTGGTGATAACACAGTTCAGCATCATATTGCGGCCTGTATATTGCAGCAGCTTGCCCTCATTCATTGCCTTCACCAAACGCTGCTTGAAATTGGCTGCCTGCGGCCCGATCAGCAACCCTTCCAGATGCAGACTTGCTGTATCCCTCTGGATGTGATCCGTAATGGTGCCGCCCTTCTCCACATTGTGACTGCTCACCTGCACCGAATATTCCGGTTCCTCCGAGATGACGAACAGTTCTACTCCGCCTAATTTGCTTTTTCGCGTATTAATAGGACATCATTCCTCCTTCCGCCACCTGCGGCCTCGGGAATGGCTTCGGTTTCGGCAGCTTGTCTTCAATGCTCCGCTGGAACGCTCGGAAAGAAGCATCGTATTGCTCGCGCGCGATCCGTTTAATCTCTTCTATCATGCGGTTATCAATGTAGCCGTTCACATTCAAGTTCATCGTGACATTGCTGTTCGCGCTGACTTCCATACTGCCGCTTGCTGCTGGGCTAGTCCCAGGCATATTTAGCGTTTGGTCATTTGATGCAGAGGAAGTCAATGTCATTGTTCCGGATGGGTCTGAATCTGGTGCCGGCCCGAAACTTCCACGTGATCCAGAAAACGGATGTGAAGTTGAAGATGTAGAAGCAGCTAGCACACGGTTCTTTGCAAATATGTTGGATCTCACCATGGCAGAAGTTTTCTTCTTGTCATCCTCAATGTTCTCGTTGTCTTGGTTCTCTTCGTCCTTGGGGAGTAAAAACTTCTCTGCTGCCCATAGGCCAGCATCTACTGCTAGTCCGCCCAGAAATCCAACAGGATTCCATCTCAAAAATCTTGTTGCCTTGCTTACTGTACGAGCGCCTTTTAACAACTTTCCTAGCCAGCCAACCTTTTTCGTTGCAGAGGCTACCTTACTCGCGTTGGAAGCAGAGGAGGCTGCCTTAGCTGCTTCGGATATAGATTGAACGGTTTGAACGGTTTCAGCCGTTGATTGAATAACAGCCGATGTCTGGACAGTAGTGGAATCTGAGTTCCCCTCTTCCTCCGCTTTCTCTCCCCCTCCGAACAATCTCATCGATACACTCCCGACTGCCGCCCCAAGTATCCCCCATTTACGATACTTTTTTGCTTTACCCAACAATCCGCCGCCAGCGTTCTTCCCAGGTGCTGATCCGGATTTACTGCCGCTTGTTTGCGGATTGTTCTGTGGAGTACCTTGCCCTTGCGTACCTGTTCCTGAGACAGCCTTGCCAAGATCCTGTTGAGGGTTAAGTGCCGGGGACGCTGACAGCTTCTGTCCTGCAGATGATCCCGCAGCGGGAGATCCTTTTCCTCCATTTCCTGCATTCGCGGCTTGTCCAAGATTCTTATGCGGGGAATTTCCAACGGCTCTATTCTGGCCTTGAGATGCCCTCCCCAGTTCTCTGAAATCATTTTTCTTCTTATATGTCGGTCTTTCAAAGTTCTTACTTTTTGATCTGCTTATCGTTTTATTCGCACGTCTTTTGCCATACTTCGCTTGACTTAATCTTCTGTTTGTTCCTCTTTTCTTTTTCCGTTTATCCTTCTTCTTCTCGGAAGTTTCGTCCGCAGCTGAAACGTCGCTTCCTTCCCCACTGCCGGTACCGCCAGAATCTCCAGTACAGCAGCACTTCGAAGAATCTCCACTCTTCTCATTTTTTCTTTCTGGAGGAATTCTTTTACAAGCTTCGTATTCTCTTTCGCATCCCTAATCTTCGTGACCTCATCATTCAATTGGTACACAAAATTGAAACCAGACTGCACCCAATCCAGCAAGGACTTCGATTTGTTCTCTTCTTTCTTCCCCGACTTGCCATTTACCGTGGTGCTGACCTGCACCAAGGCAGATATGCTTTGGGACTGCACGGAAGCAAGGGTTGCCGACAGCTGCTGCGACAGCGAAGAGGACAACTGCTGAGCGATGGACACAGCAAGCTCATTCGTGTTCTCAATCTTAACCTCGCCGGAAAGTGATGCATCCACATTCGTCGTTACCGAAACGGTAGGTGAATTCGTTACACTTAAAGACATCACTTGTCTTTGCAAGGCAGTGATCATCGTGCTCATTTTGGCAGAAAAATTGCTTTCTGCAGAAGCGGAAGCAGAGGAAGAGGCCGAAGCTACAGCGAGCCCCCCTATCTTCGGCGTCTTCTGTCTTGCTTTTCGCTTCATCTCCGCAGTTTGTTCCTTAATGCTGTCCGTCAATATGCGGGAGACAACGCCCATCTCATCGAGCTTCCCGTTCATTGTGCGCAGTTCGCGGTGAATATTTTTGGAGATCCGATCATCCATTGGGTTAACTCCCTCCTTTCCCGTACATCCATTCCACAGCGGCGGCGGCTTCGCACAATTCCTCAATGCTCATGCCGCTCGCTTCTGCATACGTAATGCCGCCCCGGCTGTTCAGGACGACACGCCAGAACAATTGCCGGAGCGGATTGCGGGAGATGGATTGCTTATACGTCGGATGATTCGGATTCCAAGGGTGTATCGACCATGCCCAAGAAGCGCGCACACTCGAGCCAGAGCGGCGTCATCAGATCGGTCTTCTCTTCAAGACCTTCCCAGCTTAGGCGCGGAGACACGATGACATGTTGGAGGAAAAAGTCCATCGACGCTTCCAGCTTCCACCCCCCGTCTGCCTTCAATGCTGCATCATACAATCGCATGAGCGCCCGCGCGCCCGGATGCTGCAGCACATATTCCTCAGTTTCGATCGTTACTGTCTTTTGCTTGCTCACAAGTAGCCACCCTTTCCGAATCCTTTTTTATTGAAAATTAAAATTCACTATTCTGTTCGATGCGTATAGTCGAGCACTTGGATTTCAAATTCTCAGGTATTGTACATCGATGGACAAGGTTACCCAAAATGCTGTAAAGACGCGGCTTTACTGGGTTTCTGTTTGGTCAGAGTTGGACAACGTGATCCTATGTTTGACATCATTTTTGTGGGTAGAGTGTGGGTAATGCGGGAAAAGAAAAAAGCCCTAGCGTAATTGCCGGGGCTTTTACCTATGTTTCAATTGATCATATGTTCCGGATCAAAACAATAAAGAGCCAAGGAACTATTCCTTTGGCTCTTCTTCAACGTATTCCAATAAATCATCTATAGATTCCAAATTTAATGCCTTGTATATCTTTGTAAGGTTTTCGGGTGACCAAGCTTTCGCTTTATTATCCACAAGATCGTTTATTGTATTGGGTCTAATACCTGTAAGCTGATGAAGTTTATAATTAGACCACCCTAATTCTTTTAACTTTTTATCAATTATTAGTCTTATCATGTTCGCCACCTCTATAACAACATTAACAAATAAAGTTTAACGAATCAAGATAAACCCATTGACTATTAACGAAATTCGTTATATACTGGTATTAACGATAAACGTTTAACGAATTATGTTTATCGTGGGAGGTGAAGGGGAGTGAAGGATTTGGTTCAACTGCTTACGGCGATCATTCAATGCTATACCGCTTTCTTGATTTTTCGTTCAAGCCGTAAAAAGTAAAAAGGTACTTATCGTTGCGCCCCACGCAAAGTAAGTACCAGAGAGGTCAGTCGGCATGATGGCCTCTCTCCAAATCTTATCACTACCCTCACCTCAGATCAATATGTGCAGGAGGATGGACAAGCTATGAATTTCATCGTCTGGGTACTCATCATTGGGGCATTGGTTCTTAGTATCGCCGGGCTGATTAGGGCCCAACGTAACCGTAGGTAAATATCCTGAAGGAGGTTTTACCGTGGACAAGAAGGAAGTAAGTGATATCAAAGTTATTTATCAGTTCGTAGATACACTGCTTAGTGTGGTCATTCTCCTGGTACTTCTCAGCAAGTGACATGAGGGGCTTTTGCCCCTCTATTGGTTTATATACGAACAACATTGTATACTAATCTTAATTTATAAAAAGGAGGGGAACATAATGTTTAATCCTGATGGATCTATCGAGAAATTAAAAGCATTAATTGAAGTCTCCAAAAGCAAAGGGTCTGAAACTGTAGAAATTCCGCTTGATGAAGCTAGGCAGATTCTTAATCATTTTACGATCTTGAATCGTCAAGCGAATCGAATGAGTCGGTCGCTTGGTGAATTGAAGGATATGGCGGATCAAGGACGTTTGATAAGAATAGAGGATTGATATACAAACACGAGCCGCAGGGATGCCCTCCCATACAGCTCGTGTTTTTGTGTGGGCAAGCCCAACACATTTCCAGTATATCACATAATTGAGATAATGGAATGAACCGTTCGACCATCACCTCGGAGACTAACTGAGTCGTAGCGGAGTTGTGATGACCCACTTCCATCCAGGAAGATGCCATCTGTGAGCGCGCCACTGCCGATCTTCTGCTTGATGGCCGTCCTAAAAGATTCTACCGTACAGGGTGAATTCGTGACGACCATCCAAAGGCTCAAGCTGGATCCATATACGAGTGCCGTCCGAAACACCTTCCCACTCATAGTCGGCATGTTCTGCTGGCGGGCAATCTGCTGCCAACGCGCATCGTCCTGCAACGACATGGATATGCCGCCCTGCGCCCAATATTGGCTACGGTCAGACACCTGCAGCTCGGCAGCAGAACGAACCACCTGGATGCTATAACGGCGTGCAGCAGCGTCCCATACCAATGTACCTCGGGCATACTTTGCATTGAACCACCCGCTGCCGTAACCGCCTCGGCTACCCTTAACAGGAACATCGTTTTGGACTGTTATCGAAAGCACTGCCCCACTATCAAAATCGAAAAAACCGCCATTTACGGCGGCTAATGGCTGACTATATACATTTGTCCGGCATGGCCGTAACTGTATATCATTGGGCGAAGTTTTGAGAGTGTGCAGCACTACGCCGTTTGACGCAGTGCATTTTGAGTATGTTGCTTTGCTCAATCCCTCGCCCCCTTAGTGAGGGACACTATCTTATGTACCTGATCCCATCCCACATGGAGACCGCAAGCTTCGGCAATGGAACGAACAGGAGCATAGGTAACGCCATTGATAAGGATGCCGTCTTTCACTTGTTCTCCTTCTAATTCGATCGTTACATTGCCCGGTTGTGTATCCGGCTTTGGTGCAGGTTGCGGATTGTTCTGACTGATCATTTCACGATCAATCATGTTCAAAAACTTCGACCAGTGAGGAAGGATTCGGCTCGGACAGTTCTTTTTCGTCCAGTGGCCGTGAGGCACTACCCGTTGAAGCGTCAGGCCATGTCGTTTCAATAGCTTCGCCACAAGCCAAGCGGCGTTCTTCCAAGCAACCTCTTCGTTCATTTCATCGTACATACATATTTCAATGCCGATGCTCGTCGAGTTACCAGGCCCATTGCCATCTGTGCAATGCCAACCCTGCTCGTTGTCGCGCAAATGCTGGTAAACCTCATTATCATCCACTGTGTAGTGCCATGAAGCTTGTCTTCCGCCGCTTCCGTTCAATACATAACGAGAATGTGATTCAGCGGTTGCATCCGGCTTCGTGTTATCGGTGTTGTGTATCGTGATATATTGCGGATTTTCCATAGGTTTGTCTGGCTTGTTCGGACGTCCGTCCGGAAGAAGCCGTTGTTTAATTTCGATTGTCATGATTATCTACTTCCTTTCCCTTCTCGTTCAATTGTTCAAGAAATGCAACTAACTTCGGTGGTAAGTCCACGCCGTAAACTCCCAAGTTTTCAACGACAGATAGCCCCTCACGTCCGGCATAAAAGAATATCGCGATGGTTCGGAATAGGAGTGAACCAGGTTGGATCCAAGAATCGATGAGAGCGGCCAGACCAATCACGAACAGAATCGTAATTTTTCGAATACCACCCCAGAACATAACCTCGCTGTTCAATGTTTTTGTTTTAATAGCGCCAAGAACACCGGTAACGTAATCAGCGGCCATAAGTGCAAGTAAAAAAATCAGAGGCTTATCCCAACCACCTAACAAAGATCCGAGTGTTCCGATAAATGCAGCGCCTGCCCCCAAGGAAGCCTCTTTTGCATTAGCTCCTGCAGCGGCAGTCCATACTGTAAGTCCTAACTCTTTAAAGCGATCCATACTTATCCCCCTTTAGGTGAAATATAAATAGCCCCCGACATTAGCCGAGGGCATAATAAAAGCGCCACCTATGCGGTAGCGCCTTATTGTGCTGTGCCGTTGATTACTTCGTTAACGGCGTCTCTGAGATTGTATAGTTTCGGAACTTGCTCCATTTTGTAAACTCCAACCATGACCAGTCCAACCCATACCTTCACAAGCCCACTATCTTTCGTAAAATTCATTCAAATCACCCCTTCTTATTGCGGTGGTGCAATCATGATAGTCAACTCTGCAACCGACTGTTTAAGCTCGTCCACTTCTTCGCTCAAAGGCTTTTGATAGGTTGGTTTCTCTGGCTCTGGCTGATTCGGATCAGGATACGAAAATTCAATTTCTTTTGTGATTGGATTGACTCGGTAGCCATTACTCACCGCAAAGTCTTTGGCGTACTGTTTATATTCCAGTTCAATGTAATCAAAAAACTCTCGATTGCGTTCAGACAGGGCTGTATACACTTTAATGTCGTGTTCGATGGTTGTCACGAACACATCCCCCGAACGCTCACCAGTATCAACCAGTTTTTCGCCTGTTACTATGTCATAAAAGATTCTACGACCGATTTTCAACCGTATCCCTCCTAACCATAGACTATTACGCTTGCTGGTTTATTGCTGTCATCTTCATAACGCGATACGGGTACTACAAAACTGGTAGGTGTTATTGTAGCCAATACAGATCCATTTAGTTCAGGTAGTGTATCCCGGAAAACTACTTGATGATTATACGATGCTCCGTTCACTGATATAGCTGGGTTGGTATACAGATCAAAAGCTGCTAGTTGACTATAGTATTTGGAGAAAACGACAATGCCTTTTGCTTGGAAACTCAGTCCGGTGACTACAATGTAATAAAGTCCCCACGTAGTTGTGTCACCTTCTGAGATAAGGAAATTCTTAGGCCACTCAGATACGGACGTCGTAATCCTTGCCATTGGCACGCCCGTAGTAATCTGGCTAATTTTCTGCGCCAATACCGGATAAGTGTCACTGCCCGATGCTGGTATTCCTTTGCCAGTGATAGCGGCAGCGACTTGATTTTTCCCGTCACTGGCTGATTGAAAAGCCTCGTTTGCTCTGTCATATGCGGCTTTTACCGCACTTTCTGTTGCAGCCACATTAGCACGCGTGCCATTTGTTGCTGTGGATAGCTGTACAATTCCAGCGGCAGAAGTAGTCGCACCTGGTAATCTAGCGGCCGCCATTGTGCCCGTTGTAATATCGCTTGCATCGTGTTTATGTGATCCTGCAGCCTTACTGTTCCAATCGTTTCGTTCGGATACAGTAATGTGCTTCGTATTATCCTGAAGGTGTGCAGTAAAATCCGTCTGTTTGGCAGCTCCGATTGATTCCGGCGTTATCTTGGACAAGTCGATGTCCTTTACCTTCTGATCGGTGTATGCCTTTGCCCTTGCTTCCGCTGCATCTACATCATCTTGTGATGCAAAAATAAGAGAGCTATCGATAATCGCCGAAACATTTTGGGCTTGGCCAACTATGATAATGGCATCTATAGACTTTTCGATTATATCGGCACCGCCTGCAGGTGGAATATATTCAGCATTTGCCCCGCTATTCCCATAGCCGTATAATATTTCGCCCTCGTCAGGATCCTGGGCGAACACCCCCACTTCCCGAAAATAGAAACCCGTCGTTACCTCTTGGTTAGATAGAACAGCTCCTAAAACTGCTTTACCCTGCCCTTGAAGCTTCAACTTCGTGAGCGGCAATGATTTTTTCTCATTTATTAGCTTTGTCAATGTTGGAATGCTCTGTCCTACTAATTGTCCATCACCAATGCCGATCCGGGTATACTTTAGTTCGATACCCGTTTGAGCTTTGGCCTGCAAATTACGGCCTTTATTTGTGAGGACGATCCCTCCGAACGCTCCCATCTATATCACCATCTCTACTGTCATTTTTTCGCCCATATGCAGTACTCCAGCGTAGTAGAGCGGCATGTCCTCTATTTGCCCAAGTATGACTTTTTCAAGCTTGGCAGACAGTCTTTTTACTGATTCAACCGCTCTAATAAATTCCTGCGCTCTCTTTTGTGTCACTTCTGGATTGCTTGTCTTAACCTGGAACCTATATGGCTGCCCGTCGTACTCCCACCATTCTTCCACTTGGCCATCACCAAATAGAGTCGTAATCAACTCTTCTATTGCGCTCGGCGTTCCCTTCCGTCTATGCCAAGCAATTGAGTTTTTCACCAGCTCCCGCCGCTGCTCAAGTGGCAAGGCTGGGTCATAGAAATCTACATGATACTGCCATGCTAACTCGTCCGTTTCCTCATTAGTCCATTCATTGAAACGATCATAGATAGATAGTTTACGAATATCTTCTGTCACTGCGCGCAATTCCGAATTAATTGCCTGCGCAGCTGCCGCGATATTTGGATCTGATCTCAAATTAGAAGGCAAGATATCAAGTAAGTTGACTTGTTGAATGTTAATCATCTTCAAACCCTCCGAACGTGATGTTAACCGTACCATCCTTAGCTACCTGTGTTGTTCCTACCTCAAGGTATACGGGCGTGGCTACATCGACGCGCAATGCTCCGGCGGCCATCACGCGCCAGACAAGCTCCGATTGGTTTATAGCTCTGCCTAACTTCGACTTTTGCCATGTTCTATACTGATTCACTGCCTCGATTACTGCAGCTTGAATAGTAGTTGATTCTGCTGCTCTATCTCTGTTAATCCAGTACTTAATATTGATGTCATAGGAAACCTGAGTAGGTTTAGCAACTGTGACTTTATCGGTTAGCGGCCTGCGCTTCCGATCGTTCACTGACTCATTTACAGATTCAAGTATGTCAGATGACGGCAGCTCGCCACCCTGCATTAAGGGTACAACCACAACCTCCCCCTCAGCTGGAGAATGAACAGCCACATCAATGATAGATGAGCTCGCGGCCTTGGCCCAATACTGATAGGCTCCGTATGGCCCTGCTGTGCTAAACTGTTCCGGTGCAGTGCGTATTCTCTCTCTATACGAATTGTCTACCTCTTCGGCTGCACCACCGGTGCTTGTCGTCGTATTTTTAACGGACTGAATGAACGGTAGCGGATCAATCAAGACGTTTAATTGACCAGGCAAAAAACCATTGCCAACTATACCAGCGATAGAACATTTACAAACTACACTACCTGACTGTACTCCTGCAGGTATCTCGAAAACTTCTGTCGTTGAAAAGTATAGTTGGCCATCTCCTCCTTGCGGCCCAATTCGTGTTCCCGCAGGAATAATTGTGGCTGATACAAGCGGCATCGATAACCGGAATTCTACGGTTGTCATCGCTGCTGCAGCTTGCAAACGACTTGTTTCAGTGAACTCCCCCATTGCATCCAATTGTTCGCCCTGGGCATAACGTAAGAGATTGCTTGAAGCCGTCTGATTAATTAAAACTCGCTGCTGCACAATGATAGATGCAAGAGACATTAAAAAAAGCCTGATCGGATCCGCAGGGTATAATGCGCGTCCAGTCAAGCCTTCATAAACTGTTATGATGTCATTTGATACAGAAGTAACATCATCTTCTACAAATTTAAGAGTACTCAAATTTGCACCTCCTCAGCCAAAACAAACTTTACAAGCGGCTCCATTCGACCGGAAGCAGGGTCTTCAAAAATCTCCACTTCTGTTACTATCGCTCTCGGTTCTTGCTCCAGGACAGCTGCCATTATTTCACCGGTTAATCTCGCCTTTAATATTGGGCCAGGCTCATCCATTATATCTTGATTAAGTCCGATGCTTCGTGCTAAAGGTGCCGAACCTGCATATGTGGATAGGATAGTTCTTATATTCTGGGACACCTCAGCAATTAGATCAGCAGGAGCAAAATCGATTGCGAATTGTTGTCTCATGTCAACGGAATATATCATTTCACATATTCCTCCAATGAAATATTGGCTGTTGCAAATAGGATATTCCCCTTACCATCAATCGTCTTCCATGATTGTTCCAATGACGTGATTGTCCAGAGTCCAACTCCTACCGCTTTCCCCCCTACGATAAGCGGCATCGCCTTCCCCTTCCTATCCAATTCTACGAGCCTATCCAATTCCTTTCGCGGATTCAATCGGCGTTGCACGTCGAACCACATGGTAAAAGATATTGTATCAAGTCCCGGACCTATCCATTGGGAAAGAGGCTTTTTCCCTAACACCTCATGTTTTGCCCATCTGCCTGCACTGCTTCGTGTGAATTCATTGAAAGTCCGTATAGCTTCAGGAGACACCACAAATACAACTGGCCCGAGGCTGCCTATCTTATTCATAACTTCTCACCTGCTCTCGTGATCGAACCAGTAACCAGTAAATCTCCTTCAATTTTAACACCGCCTGCAGCCTTTACATTCAACGTGCCGGTAGACCTATCAAAATAAACATAACTCCCATCCTCATGCCATACCCCTAGCTGATTACTTGACGACGGAACAGCATCTGATTCGCCGTAGTATGTCCCAACCACAAAACCGTCATTTCCCGAAAAAGCACAAACAACCGAATCGCCAACTTTCGGCACGGCATATGTCTGTTCGCCCGTAGGCAGATACAAAATTGGGAGCTCATCCGACACCATATCATCCTGGTCAAAGAACGCAACACGGGCAGATGCTTTCTGTTCATTCACGCTCGATACAACACCAATCCTAATCGCGTTACGCATGATCACCACCCCAATACTTGTCTGATTTCTATGTCTGTTGTGTAACCACTGCTGCCTATTTTGTGAGATGCCTGCTCAATTAAATACTTACCGTCAAACCACCCAAACCCCTCAATCATTATGGTGGTACCGGCTGCAAGCCGTGTATCTCCCATTAGAGAGAAACTTGCCTTTCCGGTTTCTTTATTCTTTTCCCTTAGCATCTTTTTTGCTTTTCGAAGGGCTTCAGCTTCTGAATTGACTTGTTCTTTCACTTTCAAAACAGGCCCTATCTTCGGTGCTTTCGGCGGCCGATAAACAGCTTTTAACGTCTTCTTCTGTTTCGGTTGGGTATAACTTACCTCGCACGCTATGTAAGAGGCATACGAGGTAGACCATGAGAACTTATAAGATGTTAAATTGTCTTTCCCGCGAGTTAGAGTAAGAGCAGGCGATTTTTTCTCGAAATCAAACTCGTCGAAAAGCACAAGCTGCTTCGAAGCAATCTTAACGGCAATACCTTCCCCAGCAGCTGTATCATTCAGAAATTGTAAATCTGAAATTTCCGTTTGATCTAAACGATCATATGAAGGATTATCTGGCGCCAGATATACAAGCTTCAGACCGGAGCGCTTCGCTACATCTGCCGCAATAGTGCGCAATGATACCTTTTCCCATGCCTTTGTCCGTTTCTCCTGACGCCCTGTAGAACTGATTGGTAAGCTAATGGCTTTGATGGATACCACATCAGGTGGGCCAGAGTATTCAAGTGTGTCTACTTCAAAATCACCAAGTACAAGCTTTTTTATCTCCCCATCCTTTAACCAATTGTAAGTTCGGATTTCTGCTTTCACTTTATCCCCTTGCATTGGGATCCAATCAGGACTCTGCCAGTTTCGACCACGATCCTGTAAGCTTATTTGAATATCATCCAAGCTGCCTGGAGCTGCATCGTTATAGGTGAAATCCAAGAGCGAATCCGCGATATCAATAGAAAGATCATAACCGTTGTAATTCAAAATTAGCTCGGCACGTCTGCTATCATATACCTGCTTCATGATTCACCACGCTTCCAGGGCGGCAGTGTATCAGATATTTCAGGGGCTAACTCTGGTATATAAAGTTCAATACCGCCCGAAAATACTGTAACCTGTGTGTGTTTTGGATTTGCCATCATTATGGTACTCATATACTTTTCAGTCTCAAAAAGTTTGAAGGAGATACTATTCCAAGTATCTCCTTGCAGAGTAAAATACGTCATGCAAAACTCACCCTTTGCTGTTGTTTTTTCCAAGCTCGCATGCGATTTTCAAAATCATCATTTGAGGCCTTTGCCACTCGCTCAGCATCTTGTTGTGTTGCAGCTCCACTTAAATAGATGTTGGTTGTGTGCTCGTAATAATTTGCATTACTGCTGCTCGAGTTGTTATATGATGGTGATCCTAATATCCCCTCTAGTTTTGATAACGGCAGAATTGCCTCGTCTTCCTTACCTTCCCCTATCATCGCGAGAGTCGGCCCCGTTGCTATGCCGCCCTTAGCTAACATAGGGATGTCCGGGATTGAGAAGCCAAGCGTTTTGCCTCCGCCAGCCCATTCAGGCACCCAATCAGGAATATCTACGCTTACTGTATTAATGCTACTGATTGCCTGGTTAATCAGTCCAATCACTGCGTTAATTGGGGCCTTAATCAGGGAAGCCAGACTGTCGAAAATACCCCCAAAGATATCCTTGACTCCCTGCCACGCCTGTGTCCAGTTCCCAGTAAATACGCCAGTAATAAAGTCGAGTACACCACCAAGTGCCGTCATTAATCCGTTAAATACGCCAGAAACGGCATCGATCGCGCCTACTACAACCGCCCTTATGACAGGGAAAGCAAAATTAAAAGCATCAACCAAGCCATCAATGATCGGCTTTATGAAATTGAAAACTGCGGACATTGTCTGTCCAATTTTACCTGCAACACTCATGAAGACTGGGAGCATAGAAGAAAATGCACGACTTATGGCAGGCACTATATCATTAGCAATGAAACCAAACACCTTGGAAAAAACCGGATATAGTTTCCCTGCCAGATAAGATGCAATCGGAATAAATGCTTGATATATTTTTAATGCAGCTTGAGAGACAGCTGCAGATACCCTTAAGAATATTGGGACAATTTGTTTAATCGTTTTCCCAATCGAATTGAAAATACTCAACATATGTGGCAGCAACGGCTTTAGTGCATTAAAGTAATCATCCTTGAGACTCGTAAAACTGCCTGCCAGTTCTTCTACCATTGGCGCTATCAGTTGCTTTAATTGATTCAACCCTGACATAACCGGCTGCATAAAAGTACCGATGTACTGAAAACCTTTCTCCATCATGTTCATAGCTGCTGGTAAGTATTTTGATATTGTATCAGCCACAAAGCGGATCGCTGGTGCCATTTTTTCGCCTAGATTTATTTTTGCGCTTTCGATCGCAGAATCTAATAATTTCAACGACCCTGATACAGTATTAAGTTGGACATCTGCCATTTCTTTGGCTGCACCTTCCGAATTCCGAATAGCATTTTCGAGTTCGTAATACCTTTTTGTTCCTGTCGAAAGCATGATATTAGCACCACGAATAGCCTCTTCTCCAAACACAGAAGCCATAGCTGCATCTCTTTGCTGAGTCGTCATGCCTTGAGTAGCTTTTTCCACTTCAGCCATAACGGATCCCAAATCACGCATCGCCCCGTGTTGGTCATAAAGTGAAATAGTAGTTTTACCAACCGAAAATCTACCGTTATCAGAATTCTTTTTCAAATCCCGAAGCATTGCATTGAATGTAGTGCCCGCCATTGATCCCTTTATTCCTGAGTCAGCTAAGACACCAAGAACGGCGTTTGTTTGTACCAAATCCATTTTTGCGGCGTTTGCTGATGAAGCGGCGTATTTCATAGCCTCGCCTAACATCAAAACGTCAGTATTTGATCTTGCTTGCGTTCTCGCAAAAATGTCAGCAGCTTTAGATGCATCAGTAGCATCCATTCTGAATGCTTGCATAGTGTCTGAAACAATGTCTGCAGATTTAGCGAGATCCATATTAGCGGCTGCAGCTAAATTCAACATACCAGGCATCGCACCAATAATTGCATCCGTATCAAAACCAGCAAGAGCCAAGTATTGCATTCCGTCGGCAGCTTCTTTAGCTGAGAACGACGTCGTTTCACCGAGCATCCGTGCAGTTTCAGTTAGCTTCTTAAACTGCTCATCATTGGCTCCTGATATCGCTCTTACATTTGCCATTCCTTGTTCAAAATCGGCGAAGGTTTGAGCAATATCCTTTCCAAATGAAATAACTGACGAAACCGCAAAAGCACCTGCAATAATACCGCCTGCCTTTTTTATAGTGCTAGACATTTTGTTTGCGGCATCTACTGATCTTTGCATCTCGTTAGTTGTTTTTGATACATCTGTTCTTGCTTGCTTAAAAGCCTTATTGAATGTCGAGTCCAATTGGCCGCCAAGTTCGAAGACCGTTTTATATGTCCTACTCATTTACGTCTTCTCCCCCTTTTATGGCTTGTGCTCTCCTGCGCTTTCTTTCTACGTTTTTGGACGGACTCATTTGCATCAATCCAATGTCTAAACTCATATAAAGGCATCGCAAGCCAATATTTTAATGAAGAGCCAGGAATGGACGAGGAAAGGATAATCGCCGATTCACGAATACCCTTTCCTATGTCTTCGCCTATTCCTGTGTGGTTAAAAAATTCTGAGCCCGTTGAGTTACCTGTGTAAAATCCTTCGCTTTAAGCGACTGAATTAATTCCGCCGCCACGCCAGCTGCCTTTGCCGCGACAACAACTTGATACGTCAAGGATAATGCTCGAACAAGATTAACCTCATTCGGTGCCATCACCTGTGCTTGTCTGGCGCAGGCCAACAAATCCTGACCAGTCAATTCATCAAAATCAAGAACAAGTTCCTTTACCTCTTCTCCATCAAAAGAAATAGGCCGAATGAGTTTATAAACGAACTCGTCGGCCATTGTTTGCTCTGTATGCTGTTCTTTTGTCATATATATACCCCTCTCTTACATTCCAAGATTAGCGCGAATTTTCGCAGAATAATCCACGCCATCGATGATACAGATATAGTTGAATTTATCAATTTCAACAACCGTTTGATTATCATAAATAACCTTCAGATAATGAATTTCCATTTCATTTGAGCTATCCATGGCCGATTGTGGTGCCAAACTACCAAGTGACGTGGTTTTAGGCAGGCTTCGTATAGAAACCTTAACAGGGACATTTGTTGTTTTCCCTGAACCAACATCATAGGACTGAATGGATCCACGGAAATCAATTTGATGTGATTCTTGTCGCGAAAGTTTAAACACCGAACTTTCAAGCACGCGCCAATTAATGGTTACAGACATTGCCCCGTACTGCCCAAAGATTGGCATATCAAGTTCACCGGCAATCCCCGCGCCGCTAATTGTTTCCGTCGCAAGTTCCAAATCAGGCAAGTCCACATCGCCAGCACCAAGGTATTCATTTCCGTTTCGATATGCTGAGAAGTTCGTTAAAACGGATGGTATTTGTTTTGGCATTCTCGCTTTCCTCCTTATCCGCCGATTGCGCTCAACATCTGAGCGTCATACTCGACTGTAAATGAAAGTTCTTGCCCTGGAGACGGCGGGGTAAGAGCAGTTCTGAATACTAATTTTCCGTCCATGGTTGCTGTATCTGGATTGTCTTCTTTCGCGAACTTAATCCATCCACCAAGAATGTACTCAGAGGATTGCAAGCCATTTAGACGAATTCCAAGATCATCA
Organism: Paenibacillus alvei DSM 29; assembly: GCF_000293805.1. Lineage (GTDB taxonomy): Bacteria > Bacillota > Bacilli > Paenibacillales > Paenibacillaceae > Paenibacillus_B > Paenibacillus_B alvei. The sequence goes on from NZ_AMBZ01000001.1 coordinate 97,827, forward strand.
ACTACAGCTTCAACCAATCGCTTATTAGCAGGGTCATCCACCTTAGACCACTGAGTTAGAATGATAGTGTTATTCCACCAATTAAACATGCGTCGAACTGGGATGAACGCGGACTGCGGATCCGTAGCATCTGGATATGCTCCAGTTCGATTTCCCCAAGTCTTCCATCCACCAATAAAGTTCAACGCCGTAACAATACCGAGACTATTGATATACTTACCTTCATCCGGCCCGATGGCAACGATCGTTCCATCCTCCTGGACTGCTCCATCAATTTCTAACTGCTTGTTAGATGGAGAACGATAAGGAATACCGCCGCTTTCTGCATCCTGTTTGCAGACAACACCAGCCAGGTGAGTAGAAAGATGATACACCTTCCCTCTCTTAGTCACTTTTGGCCATGTATTGATCTGCTGAGGAGAAGTGTAATTGTTCTTCTGCTTCCACTCTTCCAGCTCGGCATATTTCAATGATGCTGGAATATCTGTAATCGCAGTCGCCTTGAAGTTCCCGTTAATTAGCGAAGCCTTTGCATTCATTACTGCACCCACAACTGGGTCGTGTGAGAAGCCAGGAGCCAATATCAGACCGGTTATCAGTTGGAACCGTGGGAAAACCTGTTTGATAAGCTCCAGCCCTGATAATTTGCCTGTGTTTGCATCTATACCGCCTATAATATCAACCGCTTTTACGGCATCAGGATCGAGTTTGTCGTACCCTATTTTTAATGACGTTTCCTTTGCTGCAGCTCCACTTTGTTTGATAGCCACAATCACACGGCCTGATTCATCGTAAGCGAGCGAGTAATCCTTATTTAACTCATAGGTGGTAGTACCATCGTTAGATTTAACTACCACAGACTTCTGAATTACTCCGTCTTCATTGATGATTGCAATATTTTTTAAAACCGCTACGTCTTTCGGATCAATTTTTGTCTTATGCTTTTCTGGATCCAAGACATTAATAAAAACAACCGGTGATTGCTTGTAAAGTTGAAAATGAGAGAACATGAATTCACTCAAAGTGAACGATTTCCAATCATCTGAATAACCGATCGCATTCACTCCATTGTCCCAGCTTGTCACTAAAATCGGGACATTTACCGGAATATCTGCTAGTTTAGAAAGATTGACTGGTGCAGTTCCAACCACGACAGGAACCGTTATATTATCTCGTTCACTTGTCGGTGGAGTATATGCTTTCTCATTTACATAAACACCATGATTTTCAGCCATCCTCTTATACTCCTTTCATCTGAAGCACTGTTTCATAAGCCATGTTTAGTTCGGATCCAACTTGAGACAATTCACTTTGTCTCGCAGCGAAATCCTCAACAGGCAAAAATAAAGAACGCAGCTCTGGGCAACGTTCGAACTTGGATTCAATGTATTTTGGTATACCGTTTGTAAATGTCGAATATTGCACAAAGTTCGGCAGCGTAGGGCCGATGTAAATTAGACTCTGACTTTCTAGCTTTTTCTCGTTCACCTGCTTTTTAACTGCACTCAAAGTACCACCTCCTGTTTAATCGCTGGTAATGACCATTTCGTTTGAGCTCCGCCAAAATAGTAAGGATAAATATCCTCGTCGTACACTGACCAATCGAACGGTAGCGAAATAACATATCTATCATCAATAATTCGCTTGGCTAAAAAATGTTGTTCCATACGACTCAGGATATTAAGCACATCTTTATATCCCTGGTGATTTGTGTCCTCATCGAAAATACCAATATATAACCCAATGGTACATGTCGCAGCATCTTCTTCTGACAATGTTCCGCCATCTAGGATGCGAACTATGATGTAAGGGAAATGTTCAAGATCGTCCTCCGATGATTTGGCTGGCAGGAACTGAGGATAAATGTTCAGTTTGGCTTGATCGCCATCGAGCCCCTTCAACTCGAAGTCCTTGAATAGCTCCTGTAGTTCACGAACGATTGCATCTTGCAACAGATATGGAGTAGCCATTTAATTGCCCTCCAATGTACGGTTAATTTCATGCTCAAGCCTTTGATCGAATACTGTCGCAGCCTCGCGTTCAACAAACTCCCTAATGGATTTGTTGCCGACCATCTCAGGAATCGGTGGGCCAAACAATCTTTTAACCGGCAACTCTGTCCATCTCCCTGACTTACCCTTTAGGTGGCGACTGTTTGCTTCACGGCTGAAAACCTTATTGCCGTTCACGCTGGCCACAAATGCCCCGACTATTTGCTTTGCTCCGCCTGCTTTTTTAACTTGAACCTTTAGCGCCTTAGGAGGTTTGGAATGTCGCGGTTCCGCCGGTCGAACCCGAAACTTATCGAGTCCGATCGACGTCCCTTCAGATGTCACGTTTGCTGATAAATTGTTTCTACTCGCCTTTTTCACTGACATCGTGGTACTTACATCTTTAGCTTTAACGACGTATGATTCACGAACCCTCTTAACGGCGTTCGTCTTTACATTCGCTGCAGCTCGATTCAAGGCGCGGGAAATAACAAGCGGCGCCTTTTTCGGATATTCTCCTAAGCGCCGCTCAACATCTTTTAAGGTATTGGCATCTACAGTAATCATGACGCATTCCGTTCCAGCGTAATGGTGTAGCAAATCGAATCCTCTTGAACATCTGCAATTCGATAAATACGCTTCTCCACTCGCATGGGTTGCCCTGGAATTGGCCGGCTATCGAAGCATGATTTCTTGACATAGAACAATAGCTGCGCATTATACACTCCGTCCGTCGGGTTAGAAGCGCTTGATTTACGCCGCTGAAGCTCATCTTCATCAATCACAATGTCCATCTCTTTACCATCGATTATTTTCTTCTCAGCAAACTCATCCAGGTTAAAAAAGACGGCATCAATATCACGCTCGACCATCTCGTGGAAACCACTCATTATTGCACCGCCTCAGACGGATCATAGCTAGGTGGCTGTTCGTCTTCGTCAACAGGTTCAACGTGATCGTTATGCTCTTCCAAATATTTATCGATCGCTTCAACCATGTCTTCCTTGCTAGTTCCACCCTTAAACGAAAGGCCTAGCTTCTTAGCAATTGCGCGTAATTCCTCTACCTTCATGTCAATATTGTATTCTGGTACGCCGATCCAGTCTTCAGGCTCCATGCTTGGTTCCCCGTCCACGTATTCGGCAATCCCTCGTTTGACCAGGCGTTCTTCCTCTTGCGGTGGCAATGAAAAAGGTGCATCGTTAGCCGTTTTTGGCTTTATTGATGCACCTTCTCGGTATCCGTATACTCCCGAAATGATTTTAATCATTCAACTTTTCCCCTTTCCTTATTTAACTTTTGCAGTAACCCATGGATTGCGGTTACGCGGAATAAACAACGGCCGGCTCGAAACCTTCAATTCGCGTACTTCATTTTTAGAGTCAGCAATATATTTTGGAACACGCGTACCCATGTAAGTATGGAATTGGCCGTCTGTTTGCTCCAATTGTGTAACTGCGCCATACAACGCGCGCCCAGCTGCTGGAGCCGTAAGAATGACCTGTCCATTTGGAATGAAATATTGAAGTTGACCATCCTCATCTTCGTACTGCTCATCATAGCTAATGATTTCGATGACGCGACCTTGTACATTGATTTTGCCAATCGAGGCAGCACCTTCAGGCAAAATAGTCGGCGCGATGCTCCCGATATTGATTCTTTGATTATCAAGCAGTTTTTGAATGGCTGGATTGTTCACCATAATATCAGCGATATCAGGATTAACAATCAAGTCAGTTGCAGGCAGTCCCTTACCGGTTAGCATCCGAATCATTGTTGTTAAGTCTCCGATGATGTTTGCGTTCGAAGCGTCCCAATCTGCTGCAGGCGTGTATACCGATGGATTGTTTTGTTCATTGTAGAAACGAATTTCATATTCTTCGTAATTGCCGCTACCGTATTCGTCTGCATACTGTTTCAGCAAGTATCCGTTATGAATCATACATTGAGCAGCAATATATTCTTCACGGGTTGAATGCATAACGTCAAAGTCAGACAAATCATCACCTAGAATTTCTGCTTGACGCTGTGCAGGCGTTTTATTACTGAACAGATTTTCTCCAAATCCCTTTTTGTTCAAGTCGTCAATGGTCAATGGGCGCTGCGGAGCAACCAATGGCGGCGTATATCGTCCTGTTGAGTATCCAGCACGTTCAATGGTGATACCGCCTTTGCGAGGCATCACCACTGGAGCCATTTTTTTATTGCCGTCTTTATATTCAACCAACACTTCTTCAGTCGGAAAAATATCCTTGCTTTCGTCCGTTGGGAAATAACGATCACGCAAGAACGTTCGGTGCGGTAGCATCTGCTTAATAGCTGCCAGCATTGTATAAGTCGAATAAATATTAATTGCCATAGTGTAAATCCCCCTTATTTCATCATGTTGTCAAGGAAAATACCGCCCTTGCGGAAATCCTCAACATCTGTATTTTTAATGGTGTAGCCGTCTTTAGCAATCAACGCATTCTTATTAAAATGACCTGACAAATAAACTTCTGCTTTCACTTCGTTTGTTGCATCCACATCATCACAAAGGATGCAATTAGCTGCCAGTGTTTCATCTGTTCCCGCTGTACTACCGAGAATTTTCAGAGTTCCTGTGCCGCCAGTGCCTCCACTTAGTGCTAAGGCTGTGCCTCTTTTCAATTTACCTTGTCCTGCAGCAATCGTTCGCATGGCAGTGATAAGCGTTACAGCGGAACTATTGATCAAATTGTCGTTTTTCATTGATCCAAGGTTCTCATTGTATAATGGCATCTTAGTTACCCTCCTTCTTGCGGTTGCCCACAATCATATTAATTGCTGCAGCTTCTTCCGCCTTATCATCAGCACCGCTTTCAATTCCGGAGTTAGGTGCTGCAGAAACATTGTTAGCTCCTGATGTTTTTGCATCTTCAGACAAACTATTTAGAACAGATGCACCAATAGACGCTTGTGCCTGCATTGCCTTAAATGCCAATTGTTCGGCTGTCATGACCTGTTCACCAAATTTTGCATCTCTAATCAAATCCGTATTTCCGATTGCATTTTGAATTTCTTCAATTCCTTGAATTCGTGCGCGTTCGGACGCTGCACCTTCTGCATGTGCAACTGCTTTTACAGACGCTTCAATTTGTGCTACAAATTCTGGATACGCTGTACGCAGCTCATCAACATTTTTGATTTCCATCTTGCTACCTCCATTATTTTTATTTAAGGCAACCTGCGGCGTTGCTGCGCTTGCTAGGGTGTTACTAACCGGTATTCCTTGAGGGATGTTCCCTAAACTGCGCGCAGACATAGCCACGCCATTCACCATCAAATACGCTCTATCTGGCGACATAGACATTACTACTGGATCTCCGGTTGAAATCACTTCATCTGCAAAACTAGCGTCAACGGCCTCCTGTCCTGCAAACCAGGTTGTCTTCTCCATTAACGATTTTATCTCGTCAGCGCTTCGCCCAGTGGATTCAACGTAAGCATTGATAGCAGCTTTGTTGTGCGCTTCAAGTGTTTTCTTTCCACTCATGAGATCCTGAACATTATAAAAGCCATATAAAAAACTGCTAGCCCCGTGAATCATTACATTACTACCTGAGTTCACTTTACGAGTATTTCCAGCTTGGAAAATCAGACTAGCAGCACTGGCAGCCAACCCATCTACGATAGTCGTTACATGGCCTTTCAACCCTTTTAAACGGTTGTATATAGATAAACCACCGTACAAATCACCACCCACTGAATTGATATGGACGGTGATGTCTGATTTGTCCTTAATGGATTCAAGATCCGCCAAGAATTCATCGACGACAATGAAGTTACCTGGAATCGGCTCCCCAGTCCACCAGTCCACTGGCCGAGTAGCAACGACCTCCCCATACATTGTTATCTCAGCGGCATCATCCCCAACAGCCGATATATTATAAGCCTTAGTTAGATTCATTCCTCTGAAAAGCGCTCTGCTCATTCTCTTTTAATGCCTCCTTTATTGCATTCATCACCACACTAGTGATGCTGTTTGTAATCTGCTGTTGCTGATTTCCCTCGCCGTTTGCATGACGTAACTTTTCATTTTCTACAGCCAACTGATCTACATTAGACGAAAATTGGCTGCCATTAAGTTTAATAGTTTCTTGCTCTCTCGTGCTTAGTCCATTATCGATGGCCATTACAGCTGCAGCGATTTCCTTCACTGGATCCAGCTGGCCTTGTGACGGCCCAATCCATTCACTACCAAGGTAAGCTTGTCTAATAATAGGATCAGTCAAAAAGCCAGGCGCAGATATACGGCCAAGCGCAACGGCTTCCGTTAACCATATTTCATAAGTTGGCCGACAGAAATCATTCGTTAGCCACACGCGCCGCATACGAAATGCTTTCCAGGCTTCCAAAAGAGCTGCGCGGCTGGCAGAGTAGGATGAATTGAAAGCTTTAAGTAACAAATCGGCAGGCACTTCAAGTGCTGCTCCAACCTGTTCCGCTAAAGCACGCATAAATGTGTCGAAACCAGTTTGTGGATGCGTAGGACTTGCGAATTTAACATCTTCGCCTGGTTCCATGATATTAACCGTACCGGGGCCCAATTCGTATTCATTGGGATCGTCGCTAACATCCGGCTGTTCGTTCCCCACTTCGTTGAATGGAAATTCAGAGCTGTCAGATTTAGTTGTTACGAATGCCGTATAAAAGCTTTGCACAAGAGCTGCCATTATTTCGGCTTCAGTGTACCGCCTCATCTGCAAAAGTGGTTCAATCACCTGCGCAAGATATGGCACACCACGATACTGCTCCGGTCGCTCACTCTCCATGACATGCAAGACATTTGGTAACCCTGTTTTTTCACCATACGCAGAAACGCGAGAGAAATTAGTTGAATTACTTGACAGCTCAAAAGGGTGAGTATTAGCAATATGGTAGGCAACAATAGCACCGTTACTATCCACTTCAACGCCGTCATATATCATATTTCCGTTATCGGCCTTACCAGTCGTTTGGTATACCGAAATACCAGTTTTATCACTCGGAGTTCGAACGCGATCAGCTTCGATAAGATGTAGGCGCAACCCATACGGCAGCAGCTGTGTTCTGGAAAACTGTTTAGTTAAAGCGAATACATCACCAGAACCTAGCCACGAAACAACTGCAAGCTGTTGCATACTGTAAAAATCGTTTATCCCCGTTGCATCACACGCTTGTTTCCGACTGGCCCATAGCTCGAATTCCGCCTCTGTTTTCTTTTGCCACTCTTCAGCAGCTTCTTGTGTAAGTCCTAATGTCTGCCGGTTTATTGTACTTTTAAGTCGTAACCCGTTACCGACAACGTTAGTCCGGTTCGTTCGGATTGCAGATGTCGCTATGGGAGCTGCCATGTAGAGCATTCGGGAGCGCTGACGTAAGGTGAAATTATTGGCGTCAATGTCTTCCCGCGGGCTGCCGCTGTTAGGCACCATTCCCTTTAATGCCTTTTTGCTGTAACTCGCGCCCGCGTCGCTATATCCTTTATTTTGAACACAGCCACCAGTAATCAAATTCCATTGCTTATCGTTATACTGGGTACCCTGTAACGCTGCAGTAAGAGCAGGTTGTAATACTGAGTTGTTCTGACTCGCCTTAATTTCATTCACCCCCCTTCCGGCATGATAAATTACCAGTCACGCGGCACAATTCCAATCGCCTTACGTCGGCCACTTCCCGATAGTTGCCCCTCTAAAGACGATATTTCCTTTTCTAAATTAGCAATCGTATTCTCTAACTGTGGCAAATCAAGCTTAGTAAGGTTCTTACCTCCGAATGCATACGACTTTACCCCGCCTTTTAGCAAGGTTAAATACGCATTCCTAGCTTGTGTAAGAGCAAGCTTTCTGAATTCCAAGCGCTCTTGAATTTCACTCTTTGACATCAATCGGCTCCCTCCTTACCATTCAGAATTAACAGCTGTATTTTTTGACCTTTTGCCTCTTCTTTTTTGGAGGCTGCCGCTGTTGTTGTTGCTCGGTCAATCCCCGCAATCGTCTTTCAACAGCTTCTAAATCAGGATCCAGTGACCGGAAGGCTGCAAGAGCATAGTTTCGACAGTCCAATGCCTCATTTCGCTCATGTCCGGCAAGCTTTTCCCAAGCCCATCGGGTACGCCCTTTTACGGTGCGCTGCACTAGTTTTTCAGATAGGAGCCCATTAAAAAAGGTGCCGTCGTACCCCTGATTTTCCCCTAAAGGGAAATGGCAGTACTTCGCACCTGGTTCCTGTACCTTTATGTTATTCATGATATCTGATTTACCTGCATCAACACCGATAGAATAGAGCCATGTTTGGCCGATGACACGACCGTTAACGACGATCTTAGCCTTTCCTGGCGGTCTGGTATATGGAACGCCATCACCACCCACACCTTTGATTGCAAAGACTCGCTTATTCATGCGCTCACGACATTCACGGTATACATCTTGTGTTTTATGGCCGCCTGAATCGACAAACGTCTGTGATATCGTCAATCCTCTTGATGGATTCTCGAATTTATACACATGATTAACTACTTCGTCTAGCCGCTCCCACACATCCGATTCATGCGGATCACCCATGATAATACCCTTTTTAATTCCCCATGTCTCTCCAAAATGTCCATGGCCAACAACTTCATATTCCAACCGATCATTTTGGGTATCTACTCCACAGGTAAGCACAAGCACGCCTTCCGGCAGCTCAATAGGTGAACCATCCGAACGGTGGCCATAATCTTCTCGCCGCGCTAACATCGTATCTTCGTCGGCGATTTCGCCCCGATCCTCCCACAGCTCACCTAACATTGTGTTATATACAACCTTGAGCCTTGCGGGATCATCCTTTGCTGCTAGGAATGCATATACAACTTTATGCCATGGCTGCCATGGGGAAGCAAATGCGTTGAGCCAAAAGGAACGATGTCCTTTGTCAATCGCATTTGGATTCTCAGCTATCCATTTAGCCGGCTGCCGGCGCATGGCTTCCTCACTCGAAAGGCAACCACACGATGGACAACACCATTCAATTGAATTAATAACATAATCTTTTTTCTTACCTACTACAATCGTATCAAAATCAAAATTTATATTTTTAAAAACGATGTTGTGCCAATCCCCACACTCTGGACATTGATTACACCATCGCTCTCGTGTACCGGCATTAAACGATTTTTCAATTTGACTCGCACCTTTTATCGTAGGTGTTGATACATCTACCATTTTGCTGTTATAGAATGTTGTCGTCCTGGCTTCCGCGAGTGCCCAAGGATCTCCCTCAGTACCTGCAGACAACGCCCAGCGATCCCTTTCATCACCTAGCACATAACGCGCAGGAGTGGATGCAAGTCCGCTCGCACTATTTGAACCAACGATCGTCAACATCCCACCAGGAAAAGACTTCTGCAAAATCGTATTTCCGCTATCTCTGTTCTTCACATCTGAAACTTTTTTACGGAGTTGATTACTGTCTCTAATCATGGGAGCAATCCGCAAACGGCTAAATTTCTTTGCATCTCCCTCGGTAGGTTGCACATAAAGTACGCTGCCAGGATCCTGATCTATGATGTATCCGATTATGTTCAATTCAAGTTCTGATTTACCGACCTGGCTTGAAGCAACGAGTGTGATTTTCTCAATTCTATAATCCGTAAAAGCATCCATCACTTCAACAAGATAAGGCGTTCTATCGTTATTCCATGGTCCAGCCTCTGCGCTATTCTCGCGTGACAGAATCCGGTGTTTCCCTGCCCATTCTGATACAGTTAAATCTTCCGGCGGCGTGTAGTTTTGAAATGCTCGTGAGATTGTTCGATTTAGATCCCTAAAACGATTGTCATTCTCCTTCATTATCTCCATGCCTTTCACTCCAACCACGCCGTTCCCTTACACGCTTCTTAAAGTCATCAGGCTCATATTGATAACCGGAGAGATGATCAATAATGCGATATACTTCTTGCTTCACTCGTTCAGATGCTTCGGCTGCCGTCTTCGTCTTTGCTAAATCAATAGCAAGTTTACCTGGCATAGCCATCAACAAGGATCGAACTGACATCACATGATCAGTAAGTACCGCCTCGACATCATCAGCCAGATGCATATTGCCTTCTAATTCAGCAAGTTCCAGTTCAGACATTCTCGCTTTAGCCAGCTTTATCTTCGTTTCGGCTTCTAGTTTTTGCGTTTCAAGATCAGAATCTGTCTCTTTCTTTTCTCGACCGTTAGCCTTATCAGATAGATACTTAATATAATCCTGAATGGTGGGCAGAAGGTCATACTTGCGTGGCCTTTTTTGAACGGGTGTGATAACGCCTTCCGCCGTCAATTGCTCGATGCGTCTTGTCGTCAACCCAAACGCTTTAGCGATGTATTGAGTGCCTTTCAAATCTACCCCTTCGCTCACCTCTTCCACCCCTTCCGTAACGAAATGCTCAAATTTTTATTTTTCGTAACTAGCTAGAATTTGGGGTCGTTAGCACCCGCAGGGTTCATTATCTTCTGGAAGTACCTACGGAGATCCCTGTGCCCACTGTAAGCCATCCAATCAGGCTAGGCAATGTTATCATACCATCACAATGTTTCACGCTTCTACGAGCCTGTGAGCAAGTGTAGCGACGTGCTTCCTAATCACGTTCGTTTCCCTTGATACTTCTCCTTACTTCACCAATAGGTAAGTTCATCAATGCCTTGTACATGTTCTCTATTTCTTTGTGCATGCTGCGTTGCTTCTTGCGATATCGATAGTCACATGCGACTGTGATGATTAGCAATGTTAACACGCATATGCTTAGCAGTTGTGTGAATGATTCCGGCAGTACTACGAGGACATAACTCATAGCTCACTCCCTTCTAGAAATAAAAAAGCCACTGAGTAATCAGCAGCTTTCTCTCCTATTTCATTGCGCCCCTTATGATTTCCGCTTGTTGTCTCATGCGCTTGTTTGCCTTGCTTTCGTTCACAACCATGATAGCGTGAATTACTCCTGGTACAAATAAGCATAAGCATAATACGAAATTAACTAATGCTTGGATTGGTTTGCCACAAAACAGAACCGCGACAGGAGGAAGAAGAATTGCGAGTAGATACATGGTTTACCCCTCTTTCTTTACTTTGTCATTCCATTATTCGACAAGAGTTTTAGTAATCCTTTCCTACCCGTAAATAATTTTCTATGGCTCTATGCCTCCCGCCGATTGCGTACTTCAAATACAAATTAAAAACCGCCTCGCAAAGAGACGGCTTTAAGAGAAGGAAAAAATAATGCGAATGACAGGATTCGAACCTGTGACCTCATGCTCGTGCTACCACTGCCCCATCCGTTTATTAAGTACCAGCGCTAGGAATCGAACCTAGGACATCCAGAGCCATGTTATCGACGTCTTCTCTGTGCTTCTACCACTGAGCTACACTGGTGTAAAAAGAGATGTGACCGCTTGTTTGCAGAGTAACAAACGACCACATCTCTAACTCTTCCGACACTATCATATTAACACGGAATTCAGCACATATGTTCCCGTATTTTTCCCTCGTTTTTCCCGACTTTTTCCCACCCTGCTAAGATTGCGTATTGGGCTAAGGCAGAACGCCTCATTCTGTAGTACACACTTCTTGCTAGATGCATTCTCTGCAACACTTCACCCCAAGGTAAACTTTCGATGAAGCTCAAGCGAAGCAGTTCCTCGTATTCCGGCTTTTTCTCTTTAATAATTTGCAGTATGTCATCAATCCGCTGCTTCTCAGCCAGCAAATCTTGATATTCAGCAAGCTGCGCCAGAATCGCCTCGAAGCCTACCGGTGTACCAGTACGCGCCTCGATAACCTTCACGATCTTTCGTTGCAGTTCCTCAAGCATCGCCCCGTCCTCATCGTCCGCTGGTTCGCAGTCCTGGACGGCTCTCAGTTGCGCCTTGGTGCCAGTCGGATACCGTTCAAGATAAGCATGAGCTGCCGCCTCCAAACGCTGCTCCTTCTGTGAAAGGTACATGTAGCTCGGCATACGTCGGAGTTTTGCATGCAACTCCTGCAGGTGATCGTCCTCGTTAAGCCGACTCACTGTAATGCCGTTGCCTACGCTGTACGTTTCCAAGACACGGAGACGGCCAATGATGTCACGATATCCCGTCAGCTGATCAATTACCTTTTGCTCTACTGTCTTTACCATCAGCCCCCCGCCTCCCTATTCACTCGTCTTCATCGTCCTCTTCATCAGGGATCATGAGATCGCAATCCTTACATTCAAAAATCCCCATATGCCAGTGTTTCATTTCATCTCCGCAAAATGGACAAATCATTCGTCATCCCCCTCCTCGTCGTATACTGCGTCACACTCAAGCATCTTGCAATCTGGGCAAAAGTTAGTACCACAACACGGGCACTGTTCCCACCAAGTACCACATGTAGGGCATTTGTCTTGGTCACACATCCATTTCATCATCCTCTGTTTCAGCGTCGTATTCTTTTTCGCTAATCGGCGTTACACATTCCACTTTTATTTCAATCTGCTTGGCCAATGCAGCCGCCATTCTCTTATGCAATGCGTCATAGTCATTCGGTGTATTCTTGCATTTCAGCTTAATCTGTGAATAGCATTCTGCTGGATTCCCGTCTTCATCATGAGCCATTTCAGCTTCTGGACTTATCCGGAAACAAAATCTTAGATCCAACAACGCTTCTTCCTCATTTTCACAAACCATTCCATGTTCATCTACTTTCATGACTGCTTCCCCTCCTGATTCATGTTTTTGGCGTAATGACGTGCAATGGTATTCACGAAATAGCTGTGTTTAACGGTACAGACATGGAAAGCGATGAACCCCAGTCTTATTCCCTTCGTATGCTTATACCAGTCGATACCTACTGTCCATTTCCGATCAATTTCGATTAGGATAAACATCCAGACTTCTTCCCCTCCTGTATGCGTTGTATGGAGGCTACCAACGACTTTAAATCGTCCTTTAGCCAACGGTAATGTTCTTCGTATCCGAAACCTTCACCAAATACGGCAATTGGTTTATTCGCGAGATGCTCCATTTGCATGAGGATTCTTTCTTTCTCTTCTTTCAGCCGTTCTACTTCTTCCTCCGCTGCAATGGCCCTTTTTAAAGCGTGTGGTGCGACTACATCACGAATAAAGTCACCTGTAGGTTCAGGGATTAACTTGTTTATCTTTTCAAAGTTCTCAAGATCAGCTTGAAGGTCACGATTATTCATTCTGTTCACCATCCTCTCCTTGGAATATCTCCGGAATAATTTACGTTGATTTTGACAAGGAGGGTGGTATAACCCTCCCTATCGCTTCGCTATTCCATCGCTGGATGATCAGCAATGAAGAAGTTGCCGAACTTGTCACGCTCAGGAATCATTTTGTCAAAGTCCTCATATTCACCAGTAGCTAGACGTACAGCAAGCTTTTGGCCACAGCTGTGACATTTAACCTCTGATTCATCCAAACGGATATATACATTTCTTTTGTCCTGGCATCCTGGATTCTGGCAGTAGTACCGGCAGCGGTGGCGAGCTACGCCGTCCTTATACTTAATGCCTGTCGTCCACCACTCGGGTTTTTCCTTGGCAGTTTCCGCAGCTGCAGCAAGTTTCTCACCAACCTGCACCGATAAATTTCGTTCTGAGTTGATGAGTGGTGGTTTCATAACTTCTTTCATTCGTTGTGCTATCGGGGAAAGAGATGCAACGAGTTTGGCCGATGCTTCATTCATGTGTGTAACTATATCTTTCATGGGAATGATTCTTTCACGATCAGATGTCTCAAACTTGGCGGGAGAAACGTTCACGGTCGCATCCGCTTTTGAAACATTTGACTTCACTTCATCAACCCCAAATGCCTTGAAAAACCCATTTATCAAAGCTGCCTTGTTTTCATTGCTGAGTTTATCCAATTCCAAAACGCCATTCATTTCACCGTTATTGATACTCAACTTAATCCAATTCATTGGAATACCCCTCCAAATTAAGAATGTATGTTCGGTTCAAAGGCGCAGCAATTTCCCGTCTTTGCTTCTGCCGACGCCGTGGTGGCGGATCGTGCGGAAGCAAGTACACCGCGCCTATTTCATTGCCGTTCTCGTCAGTGACAAACTCCCAAGGTACATCATCAAAGATTGGGTCATGCATGGCTTTCGAGCTCAATGTAATACATGCCCTGATTTTCATAGAGCTTATAGCGTTTCTGCTCGACCGTTTTCTGCTGCAGCCAACCAACCAATTGTTTATTGACCAGCTGAAGCCCGCCGCTCTTATCCCACTTCCGTAACTTCAGACCATTCTCCCCACGTTGGATGACCAGGCGATTTGTTGTGGAATCGAAGCCAACACGCAAGCACTGGCCAGCTGCACATTTCATCATGTCTGTTGCCCGACGGTTAAAATGAATTCCGTGTTTGTTTAGTCCAATCGTTGGATTGGAAGTGAGCTTTTCATCGATAAACCATTCAATGGACGACATCTGACTTTCACGAATCTTGTTACTCATGACAAATTCCTCCCTAGTCAATTCTCCAGATTGAAAACGTGAATACTTGTCTTTGATTCGATTGAGTACCCGACTAACATAGACTTGAGATTTATGAACATGCTTAGCTATTTGGCCTTGCGTCAAGCCTTCCATCCGTAATGTGAGGATGGTTCGTTCTGTCAATGCTAATACGTCAAGGAACTCCTGGACATGGATCCCTGAATAATCCGCTAAACTTGGCAGCACGTCCAACATCGTAAGCTCTTTATCATCCTGAAAAATCACTTGATCCAGTGACGACACCGACCATCCTTCGAGATGTTTCAGAAGATCTTGAACGTCCGCAAGCTTCCATCCAGTTTTCAAGACGATTTCCTCAGCCGAATCATCAGCCCATCCCTGTTTGCGAATGAATGATAGGCGATCTAAGATCAACCTTGGAACCCGCACAGTATAGCGATTGCTCCTCAAATACTTTTGAATGCTCCACCGGATCATTGGGAATGCATACGTTGAAAAAGCTGTCACCCTCCCGTTGAATCGAGATGGATCATAATTCCGAAAAGCCTCAATGAGTCCAAATGTTCCAATCGATACAAGGTCTTCGTAGTCCAAACCATTTCCGATGACTACGGTATACTTCTTGGCTACGGCATGAACCATCCTCATGTTGTTTTGGATCACTTCTCCCTCGTATCCAAGATGAGGATTATATGCTTCCAAGGGATCACCCCTTCTGCTTTTCGTAAACTTCCTCAAGCCAATTTGCTAGCATCATCATTTGTTTAACAACTAATGGATTCTCTTGATATTTATCGCAGAGGGCAGCGCTTGAGTCGGCCACCCATGCCCAAAACTGTTCGCTTGTCATTCCATACTGAGCTGCAACCTGGTTAGCCATGCTGATCCAGTTCACCACTTCATCGTAGAAAGCCCTGTAGTTCATGGTTATAGCTCCTCGATTTTGATATAGATCCCTGGCAGCTTAGCCCAAAACTTTTCGATAATCTCGCTGGCCACAATAGCATCATCCGTCCAATATCCCAAATCTGTCATGATGTCGAATGGAAGCTTGTTCATGTTGTGTGTATCCGGCTTCGTCGTCTTCCACTCTCCGTCATAATGCTTGCTGCCTTCTGGAATCGGGAATAGCCATTTCACGATCACTCGCAGGGCCCCGGTGTATTTTTGCTTCGGCACATACTGCCCAAGATGAGCCGTTAATTTTGCTCGAGCCGCTTTAAGATCGTCAGGTTCATAGAAAACCGGTTTGCCATTCTTCACGGATACCTGTTTCTCCTGGTGCGTAGCGGTAGGCGGAATCATCGGCATAAAAAATTCAGTCGTCATCGCTCTGCTCCTCGATCATCTCTTCCCAGTCATTTATCAACTGCCGTAAATAACTTGCTGCATTATCGTTGGAGAACAACTCTTTTCGATCAATGACATATTTGACGATATAGTTCCCGTTTAATTTAATTCCGAATTGAAGCTTTCCAGCCTTGTCATAACAGCGCATGAAGTTATTTCCGAATTCGATTGTTTCTGGCGTTTCTACTTCCCAATATTTTTTGCCCACTTTTATCATCCTCTTTTCTCTTCTCTCTTTTTCTCTCGCGCAACCGTTAAGGACGTGGGAGGGAAGGGGGTGCCGCAAAATCAGTAGCGGCAACCTTCTCTCTCCCTTACGGTTACCTTAATAGATTAGTCATTATGTCTATACATATAATCGCGTGTATATATAAGGGATGCGGCAAGCACCATGAAATTATGATCATTGCCGTTCGGCATAATGTACATCGACCATGATCGTTACCGCTCGGCAACAACCATAAAAATTATGATCATTGCCGATCATCGGCAAGTTTTGTATTCGGCATCAATCATGGTCGTTGCCGTTATCTTCATCCGACTTGATGACAACATTGCCGTTGTTTCGATCGATTTTGAAACCGTATTTTGTGATCCAGCTCCGAATAGTGCGATCAGGGACTTCTTTGCCGGTTGATGAGAACCAGTCCTGCAAATCTTTGACCGTCGGTGGCTCTCCCATGTTGCAGTTTGCTACAGCGTCTGCAAACTCCTCAGCCTTGCTGCGACGCTCTTCCTTTGCCTTTTCTTTTCGTTTTCCGGTCGCTTTCTGCCATGGTGGTTTCGATTCACCCTCCGGCTCGATGTCTTTCAGGCTGCCGACGTCGTCCACACGGTGAATAGGATACTGGAACCACATGTTTACGGGCGGAAACTTGGCGTATTCCCGCAGCGTCCCCTCGACGCGCCAAGCGGATCGATTACGGACAGCCTCCAAAGCGCGTTTAATCTCCACCTGCGCTGCCTCTTGCTCTGTGTTGTAGATTGCGCGCTTGGCATGCTCCTCCATCGCCTTGGCGCTCAATTCGTCATCCTGGGAGACATGATCCTGCAAATAGGTAGGGTTGTGCTTTTCAAAGAACCTTTTATAAATGGCACAGATGGCCTTGTTCTCTTCCTGTTTTAGCAGAGCCTCGGTTAAATCTAGCTCTACCAAGTCAATCAGTGCGTCTGGATCCCGAGCAAATACACCGGAGCCACTGGCTCTATCCATCGATTTCTTGCCGCCCTGAGAACCCTTAGAATGGTGATGGCAATAGATGACGCTTGCGCCGAGCTCGGTCGCTATCTTGTCAAATTGGTTCGTGAAATGAGCCATTTGATCTGCGCTGTTCTCGTCGCCGGTAAGCACCTTATAGATCGGGTCAATTATGATAGCAATGTAGCCTTTCTTGGCCGCTCGCCGGATTAGCTTCGGTGCCAGTTTGTCCATCGGCACCGACTTACCCCGCAAATTCCAGATATCGATATTGCCAATATACCTAGGCGGTATCCCCAGAGCCTTGTACACGTCTTTGAATCGATGCAAGCAACTAGGCCGGTCGAGTTCCAAATTGACGTATAGCACCCTACCCTGTGAGCATTGCCAAATCAGCCACTTGATGCCTTCCGCTATGGCTATAGTGAGCTCAATCAAGCTGAAAGACTTCCCAGCTTTTGACGGCCCTGCGATTAGCATTTTATGTCCCTGCCGTAGTACGCCATCGATAAGCGGCGGAGCCAGTTTCGGCATGTCGTTCCAATAATCTGTCAGTCCTTCTGGATCCGGCAGATCGTCGTTCACATCTTCGATCCAGTTCTGCCATTCATCCCAGCTGCTCTTACCGATATTAGTATCGATGATAAATTGCTTTTTCTCTTTACGTTCAACGCCTGGCATACGGGACAGCCTGGATGGATTCCGGTTCTGATTATCAATGTTTAAGCCGTTCTTTTTACAAACGTTGTATAGGTAGTCAACGCGCTTCCGGTATTCGTCATAGTTGGCCGCATCGATGCGAACAATTGCGTGGATACTCTTGCCGCCGCTGTATACCATTACGGCAATTGGTAGATCCAGCTCGCGCATAATGGCGTTCTGCTTTTCGATGTCCATTGTGTCTGACTCAACCAACGCATAGCGGAAATCGCTGACGTTCTCGTTTTTGACGCCCTTACCATCAAGAGGATTAAATCGGATCCATGCACCTGCTGCCGAATTGTAGTCACCTAGGACAGCTCCAACATCGCCATTACATTCATTCAGAGCCTGGATCAGCTCACCGGCTGTCCGATCCCATGCACCCTTGGTGGGCAGATATTTTCCATCGTCATTCTGCCAGGTATCAACGACATAGCCGACATTCTCGGACGCCTCAAATAATGTTGCCAGATAGGTAGTGAGCTGCTGGACAGGGTTCCAATCTACTGGTTCATGAATCTCCTTGCCCTCAATCCAATTTTTATCAACGACAACATACTCATCGTTGCCAGCAATCTCATCGTTCCAATCCAGTTCATGATCGTCTCTAGCCCTGCGAGGCATCCATCCGTTGTCCTTGGCCAACTGAGTAATCGTGGCGCCTGTCACCGGCAAGCCGGATCCCTCAAACGTCGTCCATTTCTTGAAGCATTCTCCAGGATGATACCTGCCGCCGTCCCGTTTACTCCAGTCGTCCCAATCACTGGCTGTATAGCCTTCATATTTTAGCGCCATGCCGACGTTGATCCATTCTTGATAACTTAGAAAGGCCGGATCAATGTAGGTCAGCAGGGCAATCAGATCCAATTTATGTTCCATATTTTCCACCTGCAATTAATGTACTTATTTCTGTGCCTTTCCGCGCTTACTCCGCTTTCGTTCGCCGACTTTGCGGTAAATGTCCGCTATAATAATTCCAGTTCGAGTGAGCTCGGCGTTCTCTCGTACCAAACCATTTTTATTCATTACAGCGAGTTGAGCTCGGGATACCAAAATCAAATTATCCGGTTCAAAATTGCGTCGGTTCCCATCTCCAAAGATAACAACATGCCCTTTTGGTACAGTACGGCCATTATGCTTTTCCCAAATTATTAAGTGCTTACCACGCCATCGATTAGGATCCGCAATCTTAATGTCAACATACTCGTCACCATTGACCCTTTCCGAGCCGACAGGCACATAGTTGTGAGGCTTATGACCTTTTTTGAATTGCGTATCTACCCCACCTTGACATAATCCCTTTTTCCTTTGTTGAAAGGAACACTGCCTTGTTTGAATCTCGCGTCAATACCGCTCTTGAACCCATTGTTTTTAATGAAAGCGCGAATTTGTGAATGTTTAAGTTCTACACCGAACCTCGTATTGAATAATGTGGTTAATTCGGGAACCAAACGACCATTAACATTATCGCGAATAAACTCTTTTTGTTCTGGAGAGTACCGGAACATCTATTAACCCTCCAGCATTCTAGGAATAGTTGTATCTGCATTCATTCTGTCATCAACGAGCTTCTTAGCTTCTAACACAAGAGTCCCGTTTGCGATAATTTGAGAGGCGACACTGGTTACAGCCTTTGCTCTATTAATTTCGTCAGCCAACTTTTCTCCGGTCATTTCTTCATCACTCAAGCGTTCAAGTTGAGCGAATAAATGGTTGTTCAGATCACCCAAAGTGTTTCGCATGTTCAACCTCCGGTTAATTTGTTTTGACTATCGCGGCAATCTAGCAGGAGTAACCTTCAATGCCCAGTCGCGGCCTTCTGTGGTGTTTAACCACTCTTCAAATTTCGCCGAATGATTAACACGTTTTACTCCAGATAGCTCCTTAAGTTCATTCAGAGGCAGCATTTTATGTCCTTGACCATGAATAGACACTTCATAAATACCTGTTGTCTTACCTTTCGACTTATAAGTTGCGTATGCACAGCATTTGATTCTGCGATCAACGACCACTTTCCAGCCACACTTGCAGCTGCGAGTAAAAACCTCATCCTCAATAATTAAGGATCCTTCGGATGGTGTTCCGCCGATTTTGTCATTTCCGCATTCAGGGCAATTGTTATATTTTTTCATTAATGCGCTTGATTCTCGAATGTCCAATTTTGCTTCCTCCTAGACTTTTTTGTCCGATGATTTACGCTTGATTCCTGGTATCGGATCGTAATATCCAGCAAGCTCAAGCTGGCGCTGCGCCTTGCGGAAAACATAATCAATGTTCTCGCCTGATCTAATGGTTCCGTCATTTTCAAGATGCTTGCAAGGAATCCAGACGTTTTGGTTTGTACCGCCAAGCGTAAAACGTCTGGCGGCACACCCTTTATAATTGCGATTGATCAGTCCGAGTCGTATCCCTTTATAAAACTGAATCTTTAGCTCCATTTATTCCCCACGGTACTCTTTAGGATTGATTCCATCTGGAACGCGCCATCCATTGCCAGCAATGCGATCAATCAAGCGCTTGGCCGAATCAAAGGCCCAGGTTCCAACGTGTTCAAATCCACGTTGCTCCAAGAAACGGATTTGCTTCGGAGTGGTCAGACCTTCTTCACGACGTTTATCCAATCGTTCGAGCAGCTTCGTAGCTTTACCAGCGTTATGAATGTCGTCAGGCATAATACCCAGCTTCTCAAGCGTCTTTATTTGTGCATCACTAGGTGGTGCCATTTCCCAACCGAACGATGGAACATAGCTTGCCAGATCCTCGGCTTGAATGCTCATTTCGAACTGCAGCGGATCCACGAGCTTACGCTTGCGGCGTTTCATCTCTTCTAGTTGCTTGGCCAATGCTTCCTCGCGCTGAGCAATGACATCTTCGGCAGCCTGTTTCTCCACCGTCTCAAGATCCAGCGGAATGCCTGCCTCTTCGATCTGCTTGGTCATGGCCTTGGCAATCTCTTCGTTCTCAGCAATCAAATGAGCCGGATGGCAGAGCTCGTGACGCTCGGTGTGCCACAAGAAATCTAGTAATAGTAATTCAGTTTTGCTAGGGAACAGTCGGGTACCACGCCCAATCATCTGGCTATATAAGCTGCGAACCTTTGTTGGCCGCAAGACCACAACACAATCCACACTAGGGCAGTCCCAGCCTTCTGTGAGCAGCATGGAATTGCACAGGACGTTATACTTCCCGCTGTCAAAGTCGGCCAGCACTTCCGCCCTATCCTGCGATTCACCATTTACTTCAGCTGCCTTGAATCCAATCTCGTTCAGGATCCGTGTAAACTTCTGTGAAGTCTTGACGAGCGGAAGGAACACGACGATTTTCCTATCCTTGGCCACTTTCCACATTTCAGCAGCAATTGAATCAAGATACGGATCCAATGCTGTGCCCAAGTCGCTACTTTTGAAGTCACCCGCCTGCTGGCCAACAGCAGATAGATCCAGCTTGAGAGGAATAGTCATGGCCTTGATTGGGCTAAGATACCCTTCCTTGATAGCCTTGGGCAGCGTATACTCATAAGCCAAACTTTCGAAGTAAGCGCCCAGGTTGCGCATGTCGCCGCGATCCGGCGTAGCCGTCACGCCCAGCACATTGGCTCCCTCGAAGTATTGCAAGACACGTTGATAACTGTCAGATATACAATGGTGCGCTTCGTCTATGATGATCGTGTCAAAAAAGTCCTTATTGAATTGCTGCAGCCGTTTTTCTCGCATCATCGTCTGCACGCTGCCAACAACAACACGGTACCAGCTGCCGATCGATGTCTGTTCAGCTTTCTCAGTTGCTGTCTTTAATCCAGTTGATTTCTCCAACTTGTCAGAAGCCTGGTCAAGCAGCTCACTCCGGTGGGCAAGGACGAGCACACGCTCGCCCAGCCTTACCCGATCCTCTATCACCTTTGAAAATACAATCGTCTTCCCGCAATTATGAGTAATTGTAAAGTCATCCAGTAAGTATCGATTGTCACCATCGACAGTTATCCCAACATAGTTTCCTGCATCCACTTTTTCAATTTGAAACCCTGTACGAAGGACATCTTTTTTCTGTTTTCTCGTTGCTGATTGTTTCTTTTTCACTCGACATGGGATGAATGAACAGTCACCACTGATTGAAACTCGATAATAAATTCCGGAAAAACCATCCTGACACCGTTTTGTTGTTTCTGTAAGATAGGCCGCCAAACCAACTGACCGACACATAAAAACCAAATCAGAAGCTAATTCATGTGATTTTGAAACAAAATCATATCCGCCTACTGTATAATGACCGTCTGTGTCCAAAAGCCCCGCAATAACTTCTAAGCGATAATCTATAGGTAAGGTTTTATATTTTTGAGGAACAAACTTATCACCTGATCCACATCTTCGTAACCCTAAATCAGATAAGACCTGATGTAGCTTTCCTCCTTTGCAGCCGACACTACCACCTTTAAAGACATACGTTGATGCTTTGCCCGCTGGTTTTTTTTCTAACCACATTCCCCAGTGCTGGGCTTCACGCTCTAACTCTTCTGCAATTTCTTCATGAGGCGTTGTTACATTTATTGAATGTTTTAGTCCACCATCACCAAGCATGACCCCAAGAATATAAGGTGATAGAGGTAACTTATTCTTTTCAGCTTCTGGGAAGCTTTTAATAGCCGAACTGCGAATCAATTTATGCAAATGTTTCTTATTGTTGCTCCATAGTTGCCATTCTTCAACTGTTACATCACATAATTCACCAGTCGTTGTATGGATCAGGGTCAGTTTATGATCAGCAGTTACGACGAAAGCTTTTCCCTTAACAGGGGTCACTCGATATAAATCAGAGTGACCTTTTTGAATATGAAGAACATTTCTAAGACCTCCGTCTGCCCCTAGCAAATGATCCCCTAGTCGAATATCTTGGACTTTAATGCTCTCACCATTTGCTAGTAATAGCTGCTCATCTTCTGCATGACATCCTGTCGGAAGGACAAGTAACGTTCGTTGAACACCCTTTTCCCACTCGCTTTGAATCGACTGACGCGCCTCCTGCTGATAGTTTCTAAGTTCCATGACGCCCTCCTAAAACTGGCCAGGCGTGAAGCCTCCACCCTGCTGGTTCGTTGGGAATGGGGCTTGATATTGCGCCTGCTGTTGAGGAGGTTGGTTATATTGTTGCTGTGGTTGTTGCTGATAGCTCTGTTGCGTTTGCTGTGGCTGGATAGCGTTTCCTTGCACTTGCTTCAAGTATTCATCGTATGGATAAAATCGTTTGACTTGATTGTTTACAAGTTCTCGGCCATCCTTCTTGTACTTGTGATGTTCGATTTGGCAACGACCTTTTGCACCAATCACAGCATTCCAGTTCATGCGCAATGGCTCGCCCTTCTTCTTCTGCCCAATCGCGCTAAAGAATGCGGACAACAGCCCTTCTGTTTTGGTGTGAAGGAAGAGGTTGTGGAAGATTGTTACATCACCATTTTGCGGGCAATGTATCTTCAATTCCAACTTAGCCTGGTTGCAGGCTGGCATCTTGTCGCTACCCGTAAAACGACCACGTTCAAACTTTGTGACTGTGAAGTTATAATCCCCTTCTGGCAAGAGAACAAAATCCCCGCCGTCCTTGACAATTTCGTCATCCCATCCAAGTTCACGTTCAATATTTTGGCTCATGTATAATTCCTCCCGTTGTTATTAATTAAATGGAATCTGATTTCTAGCTTCCTGAATCATCCCGAATACTTGAGGCCATGCCCCTACCAGTACGCCCTCAATAAAACCTGAGTCATAGTTGGCAATAGGCGTATCAACTGGATAGTATCCTTTTTGACTCACAACAATCTGAATCTCATACTCTTTCACCTGGTGTTGAATCATCAGATCCCGTAGAGACGGTGGTATATTAGGATTCAACTCGTATCCTTCGGCAACTGGCTGTTGTGCCTGTTGCGGCTGCTGCACTTCCGTCTGGATAGAGGGTTGCTGCACAGGCTGTGTCGGCGTATTTACTACAGGCGGCGGTGTCACCGGTACTGCAGACGCTGCTGCCTGTACAGAACCGGTGAAAATATGTGCAATATGTGCATAGTCCAATGGGAACTCATCCGGTAGTCCGTGACGATTTTTCGCATCCCATGCAGGGTGATGAGTAGCGTAGACCGTGCGGGCACCTCCCTGCGCCTTGTGCTTGCGACCTTTGTCATCTGCGGCAACGCTGAATGTCTTGTAATTGATAAACAGCACCATATCCGCCCATTCCTTAACCAGCGGCGCCGTTCGGGAGCTGGTCTTTTGTCCAAGTTTGAGCTGATAGCGGTCATACGACCCCATCTCGTCCGGCTGCTCAAATTTCACGATTTGGGCATGCGCAACGAGAACGACATTGATACCTGCTTCAACAACATCGCTGAGCAGATTCAGGAAACGGCCGAATTCTTCGGATACATAAACATATCCCTTTCCGTATCCAAAATCTTCGACGCCCTTTTTCCCGTGCTGGGCGCAGATACTTTCCACGCACATCATTTCAGCCCAGTCAATCGTATCGATAACCAACGTCCCGAACCTGCCAGCCTGCTGCTTCACCCAGCCGACTTGTTGATTGATCATTTCCCAACTTGAAGGCTTCTTAACACGTTGAACGTCCATCTCTGTGGTGGATCCTTCTGTATCAATAAAGATCGGATTGGGAAACTGTGCCGCTAAGCAAGATTTCCCGATCCCCTCCGGACCGTAAAGAACAACCTTCTTTGCCTTCTTTACTTTTCCGCTGATCACTTCCATTAGAATTCACCTGCTTTCCAAGTAGTCTTTGTTTCTTGATGTACAGGAGGCTGCACAATGTTCGGCTGTTCCTGGCCGACAACATAACCATCCTCGATAATGATGGAACATTCGTTGCCGGTACTGACTCGAGTCGCAATGGCTTGCAGTCCTTCTTGCTCCAACCATTGGCCAAACTCTTGAAGCGTGTCTAAATCCATTTGTTCCAATTTGTCTAATAGGATAAATCCGCAGTCTGGTTTCAGCTTGCGAACAATTGCTGTGGAAACCTGCAACTGATCCGCGCCACTCATGTTATCCCACTTCTGGCCGTTATAGATGAGCTCCCCATCCTCTACAGACAGACCAGGAAGCGGCAGATTAGCATTGGTAAGCAAGTCTGTTTTTTGCTGGCGGATCGCATTGATCTCAGCAGTCAGCTTGTCGTATTGGACGCGATAGTCACTGGCGTCCGTCTCTGCCTTGTCTTTGTCCAAGTTCGCCCGAACTTTCCGGTTGATTTCATCAATTTGCCGGATGTTGTTCTCAAGCGCCTCTGTTGATTCGTCGTGTAGATCCAAGGCATCCCTTTGAGCGATTGCTAAATCCTCCTGCAGCTGCGTGTATTTGGCTTGAGCTTCATTCAGCATTGCTGTTAAACGGTTAAGTTCGCGGCCTTGGCTCTCGAACTCCGCTTGTATCTGTACCACACGCTGCCGCTTGCGTTGATTCTCTCCATTCTTGGCCAAAATCTCCTGTTGCTGCCGAATCAGCTCCGATGCTGAAATAGGCTCCTTCGGGGCATCCGTAAAATACGGTTGTTCCTTGGCGAACTTCTCCTTTTGATCGGCAATCTGTCCAATGGCGTGGCGTCGGTTATAAATCTCCTGTTCCTGCTGCTCCAACTCGTGCAGTTGGCTTCCAACTCCAATGATGCGCAGCAGGATGTTGGCTTTCTCCTTATTGGAAGAATTCATGAATTTAGGCAAGTCAATGGCCAACTCTTCTACGAAACTATCAAGCAGCTGCTGCCCGCCTTTCTGGCCATTCGGATCAATGACCTTCAAATCGGAGTTTTTGCCTTTCCGCTCAACAATCAATCCGTTAGACATCACAATGTGCAAGTTAGGCGGGATAACGCTGCCTTCTCTTGTTGCCTGTGACGGCCGATATTTATTGCCGCCCAATCCCCACGCAATCGCATCCAGTACACTCGTTTTACCTTGTTTATTCTTACCGCCAACAATGGTGAGTCCCGAAGCAGTCGGCTCTATCTTGACGGCTTTAACCCGTTTGACATTCTCAATCTCAAGCTTGTTAATCTTGATCACTTTGTTCCCCATCCCTTTCTTTTTTCGAAGTATCGCCGAATGATAGAATCTATAGATTCAGCAGCCATTACGAAAATGACTTTCCCGTCATTCGTCTTCAATTTGCACCAAAGACGAGCGACTCCCCAAACATCTATAACTACCGCAGTTTCTCCGGACTTGAGTTTGACTTCATCGCCTTTTAAAACGATCATTAGTTGTCAAACCAGAATACAATTCGGACACTCTCAAGATCATTACCAGCTAATTCTTTAATTTTTGGGATAGACCATGTATAAAAGGAACCTACACAATCTCTGTATGACTTCTCCCATTGAACAAGTGTGTACGGTGTACTTCCAAACGAAAAATAATTATCATCTTTTGCAATGAAGCTTTCCATGTCATAGTGCGTAACGTGATCCGCACTTCCGCCACCAACTGAACGGCTCCACATAAAAGGTGAACCTTTTTCCTTAAACTCTTTGTAGTTGTTAGCGTCAACCCAGCCTTCCAACTTAATGAATTGATTCCAATCGAATTGTACTAGCTCGGTCGCAGATAAATATGAGTGGCTGTGGCCGTCACTGCCCCATTCATCTGAAATAGATTCAACCTTTTCTGTAACATCATCAGGCAAGCCTCTCGGCTCAGAAATTGCACTAATTCTATGGTTGTTACGTACACCTGCCAAAATTGAAAAGAGATTATAATTGCGACCGTCATGTAAGAAGTTGAACGTACCCGCCTCTTCCTCTTGCAAACGAGTTTCCCAATAAACTGTTGTTACTCCTCGTTCTTTGTCTTTTTGGATATATGAGCGAAGTTCCTCGATTTTTGGTTCGTTTACACCCATAACTGCACGCCAAAGCCCGTCGTCGCCTTTACGCTCTACAAACAAATGGATATCGCAACCCATATCTAGACCTCCTCTCCAACGTTCGGTTGCTCAAGGATCTGCTGTCGGCGATCAGCAATTAGATTGATGCAATCGACACAGAGTCGGCCTTGCGCCGCGTATTTTTTCAGGCTCTTTTCCTTCGATCCACAAAGGCTGCAACCTGCCCCGTGTTTCTGGAGAACGATTCGCTCTCCATCGGTAAATATTTCGATTGCATCCTTCTGTCCGATTTGCAATGTTTTACGCAGCTCCACCGGAATGACAAGACGGCCAAGATTATCAAGATTACGTACAATACCAGTTGATTTCATTGATTTCTCCTTCTGCCAGTGATACACTGGCTGTAGAATTCTTGGATTGATTAGCTCCTTGCGGCTCCTACCCCGCTTGGAGCTGTTTCTTTTTCAGCCTGCTTGCAACCATTCGAAACTGCCGCAGGTACACATCACGCGTCCGATAAGATTCTGATTCAATGGCGAGCAACAACAAGTTGATACATACCAGCAGTCGTTTCTCTCGCGACAACACATATCACCTCCTTGTTAGAATCTAAAGCCTAACTTCTCAGCCTCTACTGCAGCCCATCTAGCAAATGGATAGCGCGCTGGATCAATGCATTCACGAACGTAACGATCTGCCAGATGGTCCAGGAGACTATCATTAATAGGCATGAGACGGCCCCACTTCCTGTCCTGCAATTACAATAACCACCTTTGCCTGCTTGAGCATGTGATCTACCGAGCAGCACAGTTCAGGGCCTACTTTCCACGCTACCTGCCCGAAGAAGATTTCTTCCTGACATACGGGGCAGTGGTCAATGACTTCCTTTGTATCCATGCGGATTCCCCTTTCCTTTTTATGGCTGTAATCTATTACTCATCCCTATTACAATAGAGTTGTCCCATTGAAGGGGAGGAGGTGGAAACTATGGGTTTTGGTTTAAACAAGTTGCAAATTGAAAGCAATATCAAGCGTACGATTGACTTGCATCTGAGTGGCTTGAGTATCCCTGAAAAAGACGTCGATATACTCACAAAAGCCATTTCTAAGGTGATCGATGAAAATAACGCTGCAATCGAGAAGAGCATCAAAGAACTTCTCAAATAAGTCCTTATAAGTCGCTGCCACCACAGCGGCTTATTATTTTTCTTCTAACTTTTTGAACTTCTCATTGAACTCATCTTGAAGCATTTCAATAATGGAGTCAGCCTTATTCACCAGTCGGTCTCTTTCAGACTCCAGAGCGCTTACTCGTTTTTCTAATTCCGATACTCGTTTATTCTTAAAGAATGAAAACATAGTGGTACCTCCCTTTTTGATTTGGCTATCAAGACGAATAGAACAATTACTACCTAGCAACACTGGTCGCTCATTCTTGGCGGCCTTTTCCCTATCATCAATAAAAACAACTGCCCCAGGTTCCAGGTGAACCTGTTCATTTCCGCATTGCTTCATGTTCATATCCTCATTCCTGGGATGTGACAAGTTTTGTACACGACATTGAGATTCAGCAAGGGCAGCTTGTGAATTAGCATGAATCTGAACTCGTTCTATACAACAAGCGTTTAAATATCCCTCGACAGCATCCTGAATCTTTATAGCGCCGTCTACATCGCCAATTATGCCTTCATAGATTTCTTCACAGGTGTCGCTTATCTCATTCCATAAGGCCGTCCTTATATCCACCTTTTTAACAGGCCGTTCTACCGATGCGTATAGCCCAGCATAGATTGGCCACCCTGCCGAATCCACCTTTTCGATAATCCGTGAATACGGCGCTGGCTCGAATCTATTGCCGTTCATGACCTCGATGCGATCCGACTTGCTTAATTCAACCAGGCTGCCGTCTTCTCGCTGCAGCGATACCTTTCCTTCCTCAACAACCAATTGGCCAGTTATGACCTCCTGCTTTTTCTGAGACGCCATCCAACCTTGCATTGCTGAGTTCATTCGATCTCTGTTCATGCCGCTTCGCTTCCCCTTTCTATTAAGCATGCTTCTCATAAATTGTCTTACTTACTGATAGATCAAGTTTGAAGTGATCCACCATGGACATTAGACTCACCGTATCCTCTAGGATCGGCTGCCGAGCTACCAACATGTCAGGAGTCATCTGGTTCTTTTTCAGCATCTTCGGATGACCAAACTTAGACGATACTGCCTTGTCTGCTATGGTGTTGGCTTTGATAAAGTCTCGTCTAACCGGTTGCCGCAAAGAACCACTTAGATTACGCATTGCTTCTCGCTGGTGATCCTTGTCCAACATGCGGAAGATTTGGAACCCTTCCAAACCAGTGGATTGGCGGAGCGCTTTAATGATGTCGAATACCCAATCCTGAAAAGCTTCAGCTTCCTTCTTCTTGCTTTTGAACACGAGCTTGTAAATCGACTTTTCGTTGATGATATTCATGTCAATTTCTTGCATCGCAGGCGAACCGTCACGCTTCTCGCCAGTCTTTACCCCTACCTTACTTGTAGTAACCCCGTCCTTAAGTCCGCTAAGAGCTCTTGTTACTTGCTTAAGCCCTAAAGCTTTTGTCACATCGGCAGCCACTGCCCACCAGTCATTAGGTTCCTTTTCGATAAACCGGATATCACAACCGTTCCAGTTCTCTACACGAATGTTCATGCTGGTTTATCTCCTTCCCACGATTTCTCTCCATTCCTTTCAAGTGATTCGATCCACTCCAAGAATGCCTCTTTTCGAATGCGCCGACTGTTCCGTTTCAATACTCGCGAATTGACTAATCATTCCGGTTCCCTCCTGCTGGCAAGCAAGCGGCGCTATTCCAGCCCTCAAGCATTGCCAGTCGTTCGATTGTCTCTTGCTTCTTTCGCTCTGCGTTTACACTACCTGACGAAGCCGAAACCTCGGCAATCGTAGGCGGATATTTTGAATTTTGAATATGGTTAGTAAGGTTATTGATAGCTACATCAAAACGAACGTTGCGCATCATCATTTCCCAAAGCTTGATATATTCATCCGTTAGGGTTACCGTCGGGTACGCCGTTGAGAGCAAGGAAAGGATTTGAAGTGTCTCCTTCGGACTCATTCTGTACCTCCTCCATTCTGCGCCGTAATAAATCTTTGTTGGCATCTGTCCGGTTCGCTGTATTTGAACTAGGCTTTCGCTTCATCTGCAAGCCAAGTTCCGTGTATTTCTCCCTGAGCTTCTTGGGGCTTAGAACAACAGAACTCCAAAATGAATTTGTTGTACACCAGTCGATAACGGTTTGAAGCTCCTTGGTATCACGTTTATCTAATTCGATTATCTTTCTGAAATCATCCGACCAATTTTGCATATTGGGTTTTCTTATCAAATGAGCAACCTTGTTTGCTTCTGCATGCTCCATCACTTTCCGATGAAAATATAATGCCATTTGAAAGTAGACATTTCCCTCATCATATTTTTGATGAGATAAGGTATTATCTTTTTCTATATCTATATCTATATCTATATCTGTTGCGTGACTGTCACGATTTGTCACGTCTGATTCTGTGACTTGTCCCGTGACTGTCACGTGACTATTTCCACTCTCTTGAAGAAGTAGCGCGCGTTGCTTTTCACGTTGCTTCCTCTTTCGATTCCGGTCTAGCTCTCTAATGCGCTCCATACCGTCAACATTTTGGTGTTTCTCCCAACTAGATAAGTAAACCCGACCATCTTCCCAAATCTCGATCATTCCGTATTGTTTGAACAGATTGAACGCAGCCCTTACGGTTGTGATTGGTCTGTTCATCAATGAAATGAGTTGGTCTTCTGTATAAGGAATGGTGTCGGTAAGCATGATTGAACCGCCAGCGTTAGACTTTCCAGCCATAGTAAGGAGCTTTAGCCAAATAACGATGAGCGTATCTGCTTCTGGAAGGGTTTCTATAACCTCTATTTTCTTGTTGTCAAATAACCCGACACTTAACTTAATCCACTTGATTTCTGACACGTGATTTCTCCCTCCTATTGCAAAGGAGCAAAATTTTGTATACAATTGCCGTAACTTTTGTTTTCAAGCTGACCCTCTGCAAAGGGTCTTTTTTCTTTCTTCTCGCAGATATTGCGAACGATGATTGCATGTTGCAGCGGACTACGGTAGAACCATAGGCGAGCAAGTTCGGGTAAAGTCATGACTCTTTACCGTTGATGTATCCAACAGTTAAAATCTGTTCGCCGCCGCCCAATACTTTAGCATTCTTGATAACTCTACCTTCCTCAATCAGTTGCTTCATGTAGTCTAGTTCTTCATAAAAATTTGGCGATATTACATTCAATTTGATTACTTTGTCTTCAAATTCACCGCAGGTACCATCGTAATCTTTCGCCAACTCAACGCCTTCTTGGGGCAATTCTGTGCTGTTGAACCATGCAGCATATTTGTCGCTCATAATAGCAATTAAAATCTGACAGTCGGTTACTTTTTTTGCGAATGAGTGTGAAGCAAGGTCAAATGCAAATTCACATCCGCCCAGATGAATGACTACCGTATCCCCTTCATCTCCACCTTGGATGTATTCTGTAGTTACAGATTCCTGCGCAATTCCGATTAAAGGTTGACAAAAGTTGTCCATATTTAATTCCAGACTGCACTTTGCATTGTGCTGTTTCATTACCTCAAACAAGTGCATAATTTCGCTGGCATTTGATTCTTCCAATTGGATAGTTGACATATGAAAGCCTCCTTCTTTTTTTGTTAAATATAGTCCTTAGGATCGAACGACTTTGCGAACTCAATAGCATTTTCAAAGTCAATCCTCTTGATATGGATATACTTACTCACACCGAAATGTTTGTTCATTTTTCGCCATATCAATTTCCGGTACTTACCTACATATTGCGTGAATTGTGATTCTTCGACGCCAGGAGTCATCTTGGTAAGTTCAATGGAACGACTAACAGTTGCCTGAAATAATTCATCGATCTCAGACGGAAGCAGTCTGTTCTCGTCACGGATTTCCTTTGCCAAAACTTCAACTTTCGCCGCTGTCTCCAAAACATTTGCCTCAACCTTTTTCATCTGAGACAACATCATTTGCATTGCGGTTCCTTGTTCTTGTTGCCGTGCAAGCGAGCTTTCCAAAAACGAATAGACATCATTGTTACTTTGTACCAAAGCATTATTCATGCAAATTACCTCCCATTATCCGGCCGTTCAGCGCCGCCTTTATTTGAGTTGTGAAATTCTCCAGCATCTCAATGCTTTCGAACATCATTTCTTTTACTGTAGGTTCTGCCTTGGCTAACGCCCCTTGCATATACCCTGTTATAGCTGCCTTTTCAAGCAAGCGTGTGATGTGTACGCGAAGTTCCAAAACGTTGTAATCGGCCTCGTGTTGCAGCTTCTGACGCTGACGCTTTGCCTCTTCTTCGTCGAATTCAACAGTGTCACGAGCAATGTATCTTCGAAGTTCTTCCTTTGCTTCCTTATGACATTGGCTCAGTAGCCGAATCTGTTCTTCCTGATTGTGTAATTTCTGTTGAATCTCATCTGGAACGGTTTCTACCGTCTTTTCAATGACCTTCGGTGGCTTGCTGCGCTCCGCTTGTAGTTCCCTTTCAAGCTTACGCTTGGTGTCTTCGGCTGCTTTGAGAGCTGCTTTTACTTCCCTAAGCTCTCGAACTGTCATTTCGTCAACAGTCTTTGTCTCACCAGATGAAGGTACGATATGTTTTTGAATAATGAACTCCGATCGGTCGATTGATTCAGGCAATGAAAGCATTTCGAAGATCTTACCTGTTGGTAAATGCGCAGACGTTGTCGTATTTCCAAACTGTGTATAGGCTGCGATCATTCGTTGTGCTGTTCTCGGCTCTATTTCTATAGATTTAAGCCAATCAAGAAACTGACCGTGCACCAAGTTATTTTCTTTAACATGTTTCAATCGCCTTCCAATTTCAAACATCGCTTGTCCTGCTGTTTGCTTGAAAGTGTTTATCTCTGCTGTAATAACCGTTATATCCGTTGATAGTACGATATCGTTCATGATTTCCTCCCTCCCTCGTAATCCGCTGTCGGTATGGTCGACTGCGGTTTCTTGTATCACTATCCATCAAAAGGATGGCGGATTAACCGCGTTACAGAGTAGATACCTATCATGACGATTCCTCCATCAATCGTTGCTCGTATTCGAGTAGCCATTCTCGACGAATACGATGTTCTTGACCCTCCTTATAGCTGCGAATCTCTCCAGATTTAATCCGGCGTCTAATTGTCTTTGTTGATCGTTGGAAATATTCCGCTGCGTCTTTAATGGTAAGAACTGGTGGTAGTGTGATAATTTGAAGCTCATTCATTTCTATACCTCACTTTCCATCCCAAGCATTTTAGAAATTGCTGGTTTTTGTTTTTCCCCCTTTCTGGTACCTTTGAAGATTTCTGAGACATAGGTAACGGAGACGCCTAACTCCCTTGCAATGTGAACCATCTTAATGTTTTTTTGGAGCATGATCTTTCTGGCTTCTGCTCCAAACTCAGTGTAATGAGACATTTTTCCATTTCCTCCTCCTAAAGACTGTAAAAACAACAGCTTAATTGTTGACAATCGTCTGAAAATATTCTAATATCAGTAAAGAAGGCATAATCAAATAAAGGTCGTTGGGGAACGATTTTTTTAAATGGGTCATATACCCTCTGTTTTTTTGTTGCCTTTTTTGCCAAGAATTAAGCTGTTGACTGTAGTTTATCTGATTATTTTCAGAGTGTCAATGCTTATTCTGATTATTTTCTAATGATTTTATATAGGAGGGGTATCTACCTTGTTAGAAGTAATTCAGAATCTATGTAAAGACAGGGATATTTCCATCTTTAAACTTGAAAAAGAATTGGGATTTGGGAATGGAACAATTTACAAATGGGAGAAGAGTTCACCCGCTGTAGATAAGTTGAAAAAAGTAGCTGATTATTTTGGTGTGACAGTAGACTACATCTTAGCAGCAGAATCAATAAAGAAATTACCAAAGTTTTTAAAACCAGTAAGTCAACTTGAAAGTGAATTCGCAAGGTATGGGTTGCGTGTAGATATCGATGATGGTCCTTTTTTCAAAACAGTTCTAATCAGCCATAATGTCTACGGAGAGATAGCCAATATGTCCGTTGCAGAATTTCATGAAAACGGTGAGTTTTTGCTCAGTGATTTGATAAAGGAATTTGAGTTGAAGTATGAACCTGAGACCATCGCCGCCCACCATGATGGGGAAGGATGGACTGAGGTAGAATTGGAGACAATCAGAAAATTTAAAGAATTCGTAAAATCCCAACGTAAATCGCAGGAGTGATTGCATGCATGTTATATGACAAACTTCTCAGTGAAACTAAAGCAAAAGTTTATGAAGTGGACATGCCACTCACTATAAAAGGACTTTATTCGGACGGAAACATTTGGATTAACAAACACATTGAAACAAGAGCTGAAAAAGTATGTGTGCTTGCTGAAGAAAACGGACACGATTACACATCCTTTGGTGACATTTTGAATCTGCAGGACTCAGTTATGAACCAAAAACAAGAACTGCTGGCTAGGCAATGGGGATATGAATACTTAATCCCGTTAGATTCCTTTATAAAGGCGCATCAAGCAGGCGTAAGAACTAGGTATGAATTAGCTGAATTCTTAGGGATTACTGAGGAATATTTGATGGCTTCTATAGAGCGCTACCACCAGCGCTATGGACTATACGTTGACTTAGGGGATCATTTTTTACACTTTGATCCCCTCGATATCACATACTGCTTTAGGGCAGTTGATTGACACTTATGCGCTTGCCAGCCGTAAGGCTGTTTATTATACACATTAAACAGAACGTACGTTCTTTATGGAGGGAATGAGATGGAAAAAAAGGCGCCAAAAAAAAGAAGCTCCCGCCTGGTGTCCGAGAACGGGACGGTCGATATACTTATCGATACAGCGTCCCTGTTATTGTGGATGGGAAAAAGAAACGGAAGCAAAAAGAAACGGAAGCATATCCAACAGCCCAAGAAGCGTATGAGGCTGGGATATTAATAAAAGCGGATCAACTGCGCGGTAAGTTTGTCGACCAAAAGGATATAACTCTTGGGAGTTGGGGGAAACAATGGTTAGGAAATTATACCATCGAAAAAGAGCCGGCTATTCACACAATTCGGAGCAAGGAGAATGTTATACAAGCGTTAAAAAAAGGCCTTGGTGAGAATACGAAGATGAAAGATATAACCAACGATGATTACCAACAATGGTTAAAACTCCCTCAAACAAAAAAAGAGCAAAGATGGAACGATAAAAAAGAGGAAAGAAGGAACGTTAAAAGAGTATCATGCTATTGCACGTATGATATTCCGCGATGCTTTCCGAAAAAAATAATCGTTGTTGACCCAACAGAAGAGGCAAGAGTCCCGGCATTTAGACAGACGCTTGAAGAAATTGAGAACGGAGGGAATGATCTACCGAAATACTTAGAAAAAAACAGTTGAAACATTTTCTAAGTATCGCCCGTTTTCGGGGAATGCCGCAAGACTACAACTTCTTCGTTGCTCTTGCTTACACAGGGCTACGAATTGGAGAGTTATTGGCACTTAAGGTAGATGACTTTAACGAAAAGGAACGTTACATTTCAGTCACCAAAACACTAACCATTGTCGGCAGTGTTCGAGATTATAAAATCGGGCCACCAAAAAACAAGTCATCGATCCGCAAGGTAAGTATAGGAGACACTGTTATAAAGGCTTTAAAATCCCAATTGGCATGGTGCAAGGAGAAAGCCGGAGAAGTTATTCACGACGCAGGCTTTATCTTTTGGAGTGTGAAGTACCTAGGCTATCCAAGTAGTGAAACTTTAGTTGATTATCGTTTTAAGCGTTTACTAAAACTCGCTGAGCTTTCTAACACTTTCGCCCCGCACAGTTTAAGGCATACGCATGTAACATTGCTCGCTGAGGCAGGAGTGGATTTAGCCGTCATACAAGACAGGTTAGGACATAAGAATGATAAGATCACTACTCAGGTCTATCTTCACGTTACCCAATCGCGGAAAAAGCTTGTCCCAGATAAGTTCGAGCGGGTCATGAATTCCTAGTTGTGGGTAATGTGTGGGTAAATTACCCACACACATCTCATAAAACCCGCTCTATCAATGCTATTTCGACTTCTTAAAGTATTTTATAACAAAATATATCGTGAGACCGGCAAGTGCAATCAAAATAAATGGCTGTACATAAGGTGCCGCCTTCTCATTAATATGTTCCCACTGGTCTCCAAGCGCGTATCCCAAGTATACGAAAAGGATAGTCCACGGGATTACAGCCAGTGTTGTCAGGAACGTAAATCTTCCTACCGGCATCTTGGATATCCCTGCTGGTATGGAAATCGCGTGACGAACAACCGGTACGAAGCGTGCAGAAAAGATAACGCCTGTTCCGTACTTTTCGAACCACTCTTCTGACTTCTCGATATGATGCTTGCGGATCAGGATGTACTTCCCGAACTTCTCCAAAAAAGGACGTCCGCCATATCTGCCGATCGCATATACAATCAGCTGCGCCAGTACCCCGCCAATTGTACCGAAAATGACAGCGCCAATGAAGCTCACCTTACCAATCGAAACTAGATACCCACCGTAGGCTAACACGATTTCGCTCGGTATGACTTCAATCATGAGCCCCAGCATTATTCCCCATTCCCCTAGCTGCTGCACCCAGTGAAGCAGCGAACTTACCACATCATGTATCCATGCCATAGCTCGTCTCTCTCCTTTTTAATTCCCAGCTTATTCTATCATACGGTTCATCATGACTCCAATCGTCGACTTTGGCTTTTTCGATCTTGGTGTTCCTTTTACCCGGAACAAACCAAGTCATGCGCCAATCTAATCATGCATACACATAGACTAAGCTTAAGCTTGTACTCTCAATCATTTTCAATAGTCATGAATGCTCCCCCAATATAACTGCCCGAGCAAGCACTAATATGTGATACTCATTTAGTTAAAAGGAGGTTTCAAAAATTGACACGCTTTTGGATCGTTTCTCGCAAGCAATTGCGAATTGGTGCAATTGTATTCTCTGCCATACTGGTCGCCGCAGCGTTCTGGCGATATGAATCCGTTCGTTCGGAGCAGGCCGTAGAAGCCGATCCCCAATCGACCCGAATTGTTTACATGGTGACCGGAGAAGTGAAATCCAAGCTGGAAAATGGCAGTGAAATCGAAATGTATCAATTCATACCCGGAACGGTTCATGCTAAAGCCGGTGAGCGTGTAGAACTGCGCATACGAGGGGGTAACGGCATAAAACATGATTTCGAAATCGAAAGCATGAATCTAAAAGGAAGCATCGAGAAGGACAAGGAAACCGTAATCACCTTCACTGCAAAGGAAGGCGTCCATCGCATCGTCTGCCTAACCCATCCGGATATGAAGCATGAGGGCCCGATGGTAGGCTATATCGTAGTAGATTCCAAATAGCGTGTAACAAGGCACCTAGGTCGGAGACCTGCATATGATGAACATAAATATGCAGGAAAGGAGTCGTCATCGATTGAAAGCCCCGAAGGAGCGCCATGCAAGGCCTCTTCCTACCGCCAGAAGAATCCGCCGTGCCTGCAATAATGAATTGTATCGAACCATTAAGCGAATGAACGTCTGGATTCCCGAGGATCTTGTCCAGCAAGGAGAACAATTATATTACCGCAAGGTAATCGAGAATTTGATCTGGATTCATGAGAATGGAGCCAACCGCAAGAAGCTGTCCGATTGGTGGGACGAGAATGTATCCGCCGAGTTAGCTGCGCTGTGGAATGTGGATCAGGCCAAATTATCCGCAAGCTTCCGGAAATCATTCGGAGGCTAGCTTTTTCTAATTTACCCAAACTGTCGGCTGCCCTCCGTGCAGCCTATTTCTATTGTCTTTGTTCCACCGGAGCTCTCGTAGACGTGCCAATTGGATTCAGTATATGATGATAAGAAATAGACGCTAAGGAGGACTTCATCTTGAGAAATATCGTATGTGCACTAGATTTGCCGCCTGAACTTCTGGAGCACGTTCGGATCACTGCACCAGGCTTCAATATCATTGCTGGACGAGCTAAAGAACTGGATCGTGACGTGTTCCGCCAAGCTGAGGTCATATTCGGATGGTCACCCGCCGTCAAGGAAGAATGTTTCTATGATGATTCCCCGCTTCGCTGGATTCAGCTATGGACTGCCGGGGCGGATTATGTACCGATGGACGCGCTTCGCAAACACGATATCACACTCACAACTGCTGGAGGCGTGCACCCGATTCCGATGATGGAGACGGTATTCGCTATGCTGCTTGGCTTTACACGTAATCTTCCGCAAGCGATTCGCAATCAAGCTCGCCATAACTGGGACACGAAAGGAAAGTTTACGGAGCTGCACGGCAAGACGATGGGGATTATCGGTGTCGGTCAAATCGGTACAGAGGTTGCACGAATCGCCCAAGCTTTCGGTATGCGTGTCCTAGGTGTCCGCCGCTCTATTCGGTCGACTGATCATGTAGATAGCCTGTATACAATTGAGCAGTTGAATGAAGTCCTGCCTGATTGCGACGTAGTTGTAAATATATTGCCGAAAACCTCACAGACGGTGAACTTGTATGATGAAGCTGCGTTTGCCGCCATGAAGCAAGGAGCGCTGTTCATTAACGTTGGCCGCGGGGCATCCGTGAAGACAAGCGCACTTACCGACGCTTTGAAAAATGGCCATCTTGCAGGTGCAGGCCTTGATGTGTTCGACATCGAACCGCTGCCGGAGGATCATCCATTATGGTCCATGGATAATGTTATCATCACCCCTCATATCGGGGGCAATACCGATCAACTGAAGGAACGTGCTGTAAGGCTGTTCCTTGAAAATTTGAAGGCCTATGTTGAACATGGACAGCCTGCCCGCAGTATTGTCGATTACGATAAGGAATACTAAGAATAAGTGAAATCAAGCTTCTCACGAACAAAGACCGATCCAAAAGCGGTAATGGCTCAAGGATCGGTCTTTGGGCTATGTTAGGGAGATTAGCCGATAACGGGAAATGCTTCGACACCTGCCGGTACGCTGCGCATTCGGAACAATATTCCTCATAGTCGAAGATTTGTATCCGAAGCCTGCATTCGTTAAGGTTTACATTTTGTTAAAAGCGAACGACTCCAAATCTGTCGAAGGGACTTGTTTCGAGCACCCTGCCGTTCACAAAGACACGGGCAAAAAATCCATTCGTTCTGAAAGGAACTCCATGAGACTGAACCTACAATACCGTGAAACAATGTAAAATCGGCCCAAGTATTCGCGTCCTGTTGACATACTTTACGCGCCTAGACAAGCGTGTTGTCGAGCGTTTTGGATCCTTCTGCGGCGGTTGGATTCACGGTAGCTTCTTCATCATCGTCTCCTCTTTCGTCCATGAGTTACTTCCCTAGTAACGTATGTTCGCAGAGAGGTGTGCGTGTGGGCATGTATGTCAGCCGCCTATAAACTACTGAATCATCCTGTATGAAGCAATGGAGCCATATGCACGCTTCGCTTCCTCTGTCAGCGCAAAGCGTTTATCGTTGGCAGGCTTGTGCATTCGCTGAACCAGCAGCACTTCCGATTCGTAGCGGCGATACAGTCTGCTCGCCGCGGTCGCATATAAAGCTGCTTGTTCGCGATTCGCATCGAGATGCGCCGCGAGAGCCAGCTTCTCAACCGCTTCGGTCTGCAGCGTGCGATCGAAGCGGTCGCTGCTTACTGCCGCCTCCCACCAAGCGGCGGCGTCATTAGCGCGGCCCAGGCGTATGCTTGCCAGGGCGAGCGCACGATAGAGCCCCTTGCCGTCGCGTTCATAGCGCAGCCCTTCCTCCAGAAGGGCAAGCGCTTCCCGCGGAGGCAAGGTGCGGCTCACGGCGATGCGAAGCGCCGTGTTCGCAGGCGCCCAGCGCAGCGCGGCCTCTTGCTGCGCATGCGCACGGGCTAGGCCGGCAGCGCCGGTGGCCCTGTCGGCAGCAGCGCTGGCTGCCGCGGCGAGCTGTTGTGCCACAAGGTGGCACGAGGCGAGCACAACTGCGGCTGCCAATGGCACGGCGAGCAGCAGTGCAACGAACTGCTTGCTGCGATTCGTGTCCGTATGCCGAGCCATAAAGCATAGTCTTACCGCTTTGCTGTTCATGTTCGCTGCGTCGTCATACATGCCAAGCGTTAGAAATGCAGCGAGCAGCAGTCCGACAAGCCCATAAGCCATGTCAAAATCAAGCAGACTATGTGCCAGCACCATTGCTGCTGCCATTCCCCACCCAGCATGCCGACGCCATACCATAATCCATGCTGCAATCAATAGACTGACGACAGCCAGAGTCCATACCAGCCCGACATCAAGCAGCATATCCAGGAGGCTGCTATGCACTTCCTTCCCCACATATGGCTGGCTCTGTATGCGGCTGAACTGCTGCCGCCATGCATCCCCCCCTGACCCGAACCATGGATGTTCCCTCCACAGCACTAGCGCATCTTTGTAGAACATCGTGCGTGCACCAGCAGTGGCATAATGATCCGTAATCCGGCTGCTTGCCCCTGTAGGCAGCAAGTAGCTACTGCATAGGAGCAACAGCAGCATGATCGCTGCAAATAATCCGCTTTGCAGCCAGCGAATCCGACTCCGATACAGCAACACCCCTCCAAACAACATAATCGAGGCAATCCAAGCAACCAATAGAGGAAGCGGCAGCCAGCCTTTTCCGCTTTGCCATATGGAAGCACTCCAGGAGGCAGCCGCGAATGACCATGCCCCAAACCAGAGAAATGTCAGCACATAGGCAATGCGATGCCCTTGCGCCCTCCATATTCCGACTGCCCATACTATACTGAACACGATCCAAGATCCTCTCGATTCACTAAGACCAAGGACGGCTAGATGAGGAACAAGCGGGACAGCTATGATCAGCCATTGCTTGAAAGAACGACGTGTCAGCCCGTTCACCGATGCTCGAGCTTGAAGCGCTATGTATGCCGTTTCGTTCAGATGATATAGTGCAAATGCCCCCGCAAGCACGCCAAGTGTATTCGGATATTGGACGATCCCGCCTAAACGAAATCCCAACGCCGATAATTCCGAATTTCCACTCACCATCACACCGGATTCATTCGGCACCCATCCGTACAGCATGCTAAGCGCGCTGATACTGATCAGAAATCCGACAAACAGCAATATACCTGTAATATTCCTTTTGGCCTGATTCCCCCCTCTGTTCAGTACAATGGCCAGCAGCACAATCCATGCCAACAACATGGCGTTTCGAATAAATTGCATCTGCGTGCCATATACGGTCGCAGGCCCTAGGGCCCAGTTTACGGAATATCCAATCATGAGGAGAAGCGGATACATGAGCGGAAGTGGAAGTGCCGCTTCCCAATTCGATTTCCATTTGACAAGCATGCCTGCCGATACCGCACATAGAAGGAGCGACAACACAAGCACATCGCGATCATAGAACAAGCCCTGCCGCCACAACGCAACAAGCAGTACAGC
The DNA here is from genome assembly GCF_000293805.1 of Paenibacillus alvei DSM 29. Lineage (GTDB taxonomy): Bacteria > Bacillota > Bacilli > Paenibacillales > Paenibacillaceae > Paenibacillus_B > Paenibacillus_B alvei. The sequence continues at coordinate 138,960 of NZ_AMBZ01000001.1, forward strand.
AAATAGGATTCCGATTCCTATATACAAGATAACTAAATTGCTGTCTCCGTCTCGTTGAAAGCCCGCCTTCATCAACACCCTCCCTCCTTTCTCGATTCTACCAATTCTATATCTATTATGATGGACAATCAAAAAGAAGGCCAACCCTATAGTTGACCTTCTGTCTATAACACTTCTAATTCGTCAGCAGTGCCATTACAATCTTGGCACGGACGAAATTATTATCACCCTTCGTGAACAGCCATTGCTGAGCGTCCACTATATTATAGTTCGATTCCCCTCTAGCAGCAGCCAGCTCCTTCAGTTCCCGAATGACCTTTTCTTTTCCTGTCAGTTCAATGGCATGTTCCAGCTTTACCGTGGATCCATCATATTGATAGAGACCGTATTTGCCCGCTTTAAGCTCCTTAGATTGACCACCTTGTTGATCAATAACGAACTTTAGGCTGCCCGCATTTGTAAGCTCCGCCTTCCGTGCGTCCCCCACAGTCACTTGCTGTTCAAGCTCTGCTTGCGTAGGGAGATATGTCGTGAATGGCGCCATATAATATTCCCCGTTATTAGCTAGCATCATTTCAACTTGGTTATCCACTTCAGGATATGTACCGGCAATCCCTACAGCAAGCGGCTTGCTGATATGTAGTGCAAGTTTGCCATGAACGGTGCCTCCCCGTTTATCATCAGCATCTATGATAAGTTCGTCTTCTCCCTCTGCGGAAAGCATTGGGCTAATCAAGATCTGATCACCGCCCAGCAGACTAACTTGCACCTTGCCATTCTTAGACCGTATAGAATAGAATAGCTCATCATTATCCGGATCAGTAAATAGATGCTCTATTGAAATATTTGTCTCTACACCTTGCAAAAGCTGCAATGGAGCCTTGGGATCCGGCGTAAATGCAGGTTCTTGGTTCACTTTAAAATCTTTATAATAGGTCGCTGTTACGGACTCAGTACCGACCTTTGTCGTCAACTTGAATACCCATCTCTCATCCCCAGCCTTCATAGCTATAGCTGAAAATGGACTGCCCGGTTTACTTGTATCTTCACTTACTGGACTGAAGACACCGTTGTTAGACGCGTATTGAATCTGTCGATCGTTGGTTTGGCTCCAATCAGCATCAAATAAATCTCTAAAACTAATGATCTCAGCAGAATAAAGCTGCTTATAGCTATCTTTATAGTCATATTCATTAATAAATTTGACCGTTGGAATCTGGATCGGTATTGCCGGATCCGTTACCGTTACCGTAAATTTATGATAGATATCTTTCCCATTGGGCTGAGTCCATTTGTATTCGACTGTGGTTGTACCTGCCTTGTGAGGATGAATGACATACTGCTGCTGCGGCAAATCAACATCAACAAGCGCAATCCCGGGATCAATATTCGTAACTTGCTGATACGTAACTCCTACAACAGTTGCCGGAATGTCCCTTCTATCCTCTTTATCCTTCACCAATGGCTGGTACGGAATTTTTTGAATCACTTTATCCGGAAAACGATTATTTACCCTCGCCGCAGAAGTTACTGATGGAAAGGCGCTTACTAGGAGCGCGATGCCGATACACCAGGCTAATATAATTCGTAAATGACGAGAAGCAAGCTTCAAGCATCTCCATCTCCTTTCTCTCCTACCATTTCATATCTATGTACCTGAGAAAGTATACACTATTCTGGCACGTTATGGGCGAGCTATTTTTGAATTATTTGATTTACGATCAATATGAAGCTTGATCTGTTCCCGCATAATAAATGCACGCAGCGAACGGAACGCAGAATCACTGGTCACCTGCAACTTAGCGCCATAGAAAGTATCCTCTTCGCGCATCATCGTGCGAATAATTTTCAATCGGCAAGGCACAGCAAAGCCAAGCTGCAATTCAGCTTCTGCTTCGCTCCCCTCCTCTAATGGAAATGCTCCTGTCATATAAAATCCGACGCCATTCAGGCTAATATCTTCAATTTGAATCGGTATCGGCGTCGGCGTAATTGCTATCCCCTCTGTCGGTCGTGGCGGCAATACATATCCATGCTTCCGTACCTCAATCCGCGGATACAGGCGTTGATCTGTAAATTTACGCTGCTGATGCGGCGGATGAATAAGCAGCAAAGAGCCTTCATGCCGCGCTACCGCCTGGGTATGAAAATTGAAGATGCCCACCGCTGAATAAATGGTCACCTTCAGTGATTCTCCAAGTTCAAACCGCTCGAACTCAGGCAGTTCTACCTCCATGACATCACCTTCTAAATAAGACAATACTCCCGTAGCAATACAATTATCTCCCTCAAGCACTGTACGACTGTGCAAAAGCGACATTAGCAAGTACTCCGGAGTATCTGTGACATAAGCTCCCGTCATTGACTGTCAACCTCCTAGGTTTTTCGTTTGCAGTACAGCCTATTGTTCCGCTTTGTCCCCGCTCTGTTCGTCCATCCTGCTCATGCTGTTCGGATCGAGCGGACATAGGCGTCCTGCATATTCTATTGCGACAACGTAATCTGCCCTGATCGATTACCGATGTATTTCCCTATGACGGGCATTGACATGTTATGTTGCCTAATCCAATTCTCCTATTCCTCTATATCGTCCGATTTCAATGGAATTTGAAGAGAAACATGTTGTTAGTTGTCCCAGGAGACGCCTTAAGTACGCAAGTGTGAACCTGTCTTCCTTTCCCTTACACCACTGCCCGCTCCATGTAAAATGGAAATGAAAAAGAACCCTCTAGAAGACTAGAAGGTTCTTTGGATTTGAATGATCGATATTTACATCGTTCGCTGACAGCCTCGTACTGCGAGCAGATCTTCCAGCGCATGCTCTAAATAAGGATCTGCCTTTAAAAACTGTCTGAACGTCTCATATTCACGCCACATCTGTGGATCGGTCTTTGACTCTTGCCCATCAGATTCTTCTGTACGAACAGCACGAATAAGAATATTTTTTGGTGTATGCTCCATGTCTATGAACTCGAGCAGTTGCGTCCGGTAGCCAATACAATCAAGCAACTTAGCCCGCAGCCCATCTGTCGCGAGTGCACTGAACCGCTCCTTTAAAATACCGTGTCTTAACAAAGGCTCCAATACACTCTGCTCAACCTGACGGTTCAGTTCATGCTGACAGCAAGGCACGGATAGAATCACCCGCGCTCCCCAGCGGACGGCCTTGTTCAACGCTGCATCTGTTGCCGTGTCGCATGCATGCAGTGTAACCACCATATCGACCTCATCGGTTCCTTCATATTGGGCAATATCACCCATCAGGAAGGATAGTCCTTCATAGCCTAGACGTCTTGCAAGCGCCTCGCACCGTTCAATAACGTCCCGCTTCAGATCCAATCCGACAATGTGAACGGGAAGCTTGGATTCTACATGCAAAAAATGATACAACGCAAATGTCAAATATGATTTACCACAGCCAAAATCAATAATGCGCACTGTGCGGTTACGCGGAAGATGCGGCAACACATCTGCCACCATTTCTAAGAAGCGGTTAATCTGCCGGAACTTATCGTATTTCGCTGCGATAACATTGCCTTCCTTGCCCATAATGCCCAGTTCCACCAAGAAGGGAACCGGAACACCCTCATTCAGTACATATTGCTTCTTCCGGTTATGCGACACATCTACCTTGCGCACAACTGCAGCTTGCTTGCGAATCGTAACCTTGAATTTCTTGCTGATCAATACCTGGTAGTCGCCCTCTGTTGTCCGCAGCAGCCCCTGCTTGAATGTGGTCTCAAACAAAGACATCATCTTTACAGCCGCTTCTGTTAATGGTACATTATCGTGCGTTACCTTGTTAGCATAATGGTATTCGAATTGAATCTGAATTTGCCCGCGCAGCCGCACTGGTTTGACCAACACCTTGGTGTAACCTTCTTCCGGCTTGCGCCGCAGCTGGCTGAGCACCGCACTGCTCAATATTTGTTCCTGTACCACTCGTTCGACTAGCTTTGTTAATTGTTCCATTTTGTTAACCCCTACCGTTCCATATGCAATGCTGTAATCTTGCTAATATCCTCTATGCCAGTATGAATCTCCTCCCGGCTTAAACCGCCCTCTAGCAGCAATTCATCTGACATTGCATCCAGCCGTTCGTAAAATTGCAAGGCTTGTGCACAGCGATTTACTACCTGTTCTGGTTGATGCATCTCTGCACGACGCAGCCATATGAACAGAGAGTCCTCCGCGTCAGCCAAACGCCCTTCCCGTTCGAACCAGCGCCACATCTTTTCTCGCAGACGATCATCGATATGATAGCCCTTGATTGCCTGATAAATCGAATCCATCGCCTCCTGTACGGGAAGCAGCCTTCGATCACTGCCATGTGCAGTTGCCTCTATCAGCAGCTCGTAAGACTTCATCAATCTTCTTATATATAACGTCTCTTCCGTCCCAGCTTCCAACGTACTTTCTCCATACCGCGGCACTTCGGTAGCCCCATACGGCAATGCTGCTTCATTATTTCTGCTGCGTTCCCACTCCAGCTTAGCCCGCTCATACAGCACGATTGCCAAGGCTTGTATCTCATCCGCATGCAGGCGTTCTCCTGTCCGGAACAGCCGCATAATGTCCTCTGCCTGGAGCTTATCAGCAAGTTCTCCGCTCATACGGAAACGGCGCTGCAGCAATTCATCCCACTCGACAATCAGTTGTTCACGCTTTTTCTTCTCCCTAAGTCCAAGCGCTTGGCCAATCATGCGAGTCATCTCTTCAATTAATCGGAGCAAATAATCCCTTTGGTGCATGACAGTCACCTCGGTTGTGAATTAGATCGAAAGACAATATAGGAATAAATCGTCGGGACGAAAACCGATGTCGCTACTGCTAGTAAACCAATATATCCGTCCCAACGAACAGGCATCAGCCAGGCCCCTGTACATGCAAGTAAGCCTGATAAAAACCAGACCTTTCCTGCCAGCCGATGCGTACTGCGCCATACCTGCTCGTTGGCAAGCGTCCACGGTGTACGGATACCAATAAAATAGTTGAAGCGAACGCGCCCAAGCATATTGCCAAGGAACATCCACAGCAATCCAAGCGCAGTCAAAATCAGGGATTGGACTGGAATATCGCTAACGAAATAATAGCCGATCATGATGCCAAATATGGCCTGCAGAAATACAGACAATGCCCACCCGAACCATATGTATGTCGATTCGAATTTCTTGTAATTGTGCTGCTGCGGATCTGCTCGTCGAAGTAGCGGCATAAGTACGGGGACAAGAATTAAGATGGCAGAGAAGATCGTAAACGCTATCGTCTTCTCCGTTGTGCCGTCAGGCTCGCCATGGAAGTTAAAATGGGATACGACCCTGTCCGGAAGCTTTGGATATGCCAACCACATCAATCCAGTTACGATCACATTGTACACTAACAATACAAGGAATGCCTTTCTCTCCGGATTTTGATTAGGCAGCTTCATTGGTCATCACTCCCTCTTTTATCCTGATATGAAATAATATCAAGAAACCAGCCAAGAGCCTCCTGCAATACGGTTGTGTTGAGCGAGTACCATATATGCTGGCCCCGCCGCTCATCGATAATGAGTTTAGCCTGCTTCAGCCCATTCAAATGATGAGACACGCTTGGCTTCGTCATACTGAAGTGTTCAGCGATATCGCCTGCCGTCATGTCCTTATCCTTCAGCAGGGTAATAATCTTCCGCCTCGTCGGATCCGCAAGTGCTTTAAACGCCTCATTCATGCCAAAGCCTCGCTTCATGTCAATATTTTCGTGAATGCAACATCCAAAAAGTAAGTCAAGTATAGCGAAAAAGGGCATCTTCCTCAAGTGAAGATGCCCTTAACGCCTTATCGCCCATTTATTCTGCATCTACCGGTACATTTTCCGATCGTTTAACGAAATACCTTCGTCAAATACGCATGCAGCGCATCCGCTAGCGCCATTGGTGTCTCCATCATGCTCATATGGCCCGCCTTCTCCAGTGTGACTTGAGAAATATGTTCACCGCTGGCCGTAAATGCTTTCTCTTGCGTTACAACTTGATCATTCTCCCCTGCTAATAATAGTACAGGAATACGGGAAGCCTCCAGTACTGCAGTCCGGTCAGGGCGTTCTTTCATCGCCAGTGCTGCCCCAGCAGCCCCTTGCGGTGGAGTGCCGTAACCAATTTCCTTCGCCTTGTTCACTTGTATCGCATACTCATCGAAATGCTGCGGTGCGAACAGCTTCGGAACCAGCCCATCTACAACAGGAACAATGCCTTGTGATCGCAATGTCTCAACAACAGACAAGCGGTTCTTCTTTCCTTCTTCGGTATCAGGCAAGCTGGTGGAATGAACGAGCCCAGATCCCTTTAATCGGCTGCTAAAGCGCTGAGCGAATGACAGCGCAATATATCCGCCAAGGGAATGACCAAGCAGCACAAATTCTGTAAGCTCAAGCTTATCGGCAAGTGCAAGCACATCATCTGCCATTTGCTCAATCGTATATGCGCCTACTGGTGAATCTGACTTGCCATGCCCCCGCAAATCAGGTGCAATGACGCGATAGCTCGTCGCCAGCATCGGCATAAGTTCTTCCCAGTATTGCGAGCTTCCGCAATAGCCGTGAAGCAAAATTACAGCAGGCCCTTCTCCTTGCTGCTCCACATTCATCGTAAAATTAGGATCTACCTGAATTCTTGCCATGTCTCATCCCTCTTTCATATAGGCGCACTCACTAAAAACGCAAATTTTCATTTTACGCAGAACACACCGAATTATGCGCCTTTTATTACCATTACATAAAATTTTCAAAAAAGCTTGTCCAAAGCATTCTTTCATTCCAAAAACATCCATACATATATAGTATATTACACTACCCATATATACCCGAATCAGCAGCCAGTTCAAAGCATCGCTCATACCAGTAATCTGCGACTTCATACAGATGGGGGGTGAACGATATGCAAGGGTTCGAAATTTTCTTCGCCACGAGTGCATTTATTCTCGGGTTAGTTCAGCTCATTATTAAGCTGACGGACCGGGAAACCAAAAAATGATCCGTTCCCCTAGAACGGATCGGTACAGCATCTAAACATACATGCATATGAACCACATGATGGAGGCGGCGGGTGATCCGGCTCCATCTTTTTTTGCCCACGACATCATTTGTATGGAAGATGATTCGGATTTATGCTTGGCTGTGGAAGAAATGATTCGATGATCGCCCCCGCTACATCGTCTGCCATCTTCATAACGTGATGCAAGGATGTGGTCTGTAGGGTCCAGTATGGCTTCGGTCCGTTCACATTCACGACACAGGCTATGCTGTACTGCCCTACTGCCGGCATATCCGCACCTACCGATTCTGCTGGCTGTAAGGAGGAATAACTAACTAGATATTGTCCAACAGAGCCCGGATGCCCTAGACAAGCGTCGATTGCAATCGTCACTTCCTCCTTACGCAAAGAAGAAATACGGAATTCCAGATTTGTGGCATCGCATGGCTCCTCCATGGTTCCAATCACCTTCAAGCCGCTTTGTGCAAGGCGCGATCCAACCAAGGGTCCGAGCGCATCACCTGTAGACCGATCTGTACCGATACAGATGAACACAACTTCCTCTCCTTGATGCTCGCTGGCAACCTGGCGCAGCCATTCACGAAGCCGTTCAATGGTGCAGCGAATTTTTTGCCCGCTCTGTTCATATACCTTATTCATCTTTCCATTGACTTGCATGGGCAAAGGCTCCTTCTAATCATTGTACTTAATGATTCATTCTACTGTACATCCCCACTGATGCCAAGCGGTGTGCGAACACAAGAAAAAAGCAAGCGCATCAAGAGAAGCCGCATTGAAATAAGCAAGAACATGCATTTTGTTTCCTCTTCTTTCGTGATACAATACGGACATGTTGAATAGGACGTTATCGAGCATAGCGTCTAAGGAGGAGAACCATGATTACCAATGAAAGAACGCAAGCCAATGTAGAGATGATGATTGATGTGATCAAGGATAAATTAAAGATGGCTACAGCAGCAGCTATGCAGTCCTCTGCGTTCTCCGTAGAGCAATATGATGACATTAAGGACATTTACGATATCATTATGAGCAAGCCTGCCTTCAGCATAAGCGAAGTTGAGGCGATTGTGTCCGAGCTTGGCAAATTGCGCCGCTCTTAATCCACTAACCTGATCGCACCACCGATTATCGGATGAATGTAAAAAACAGCTCCCAGCACGGACTGCTTAGCAGAGCGGATTGGGAGCTATTTCTTATTTTACACCGTTATCGTATTAAGAGACGCTCGCAATGCACGCAAGCGCTCAGGATCGATTGGCGCTAAGGCATGACCGCCAATGCGTACATTCGAGCCGAAGTGAACCTGCTTCACTCCAGCCTTTCTTACAAAATCAACTACCGACTCTGCTGTAAGGCCGCTTCCGGCCAATATTTCAAGCGATGAACCGGCTGCTTGGACCATTGCCTGGATACATGCAAGTCCTTGCAGCGCACTTGGCTCGCCACCGGAGGTCAGCACGGTTGTTACCTGCGGATAAGCCAGCAGCACATCCAAGGCTTGAAGCAGGTCGCTGGATTGGTCGATCGCACGATGGAAGGTCAGCGGTATCTCGCCGGCTGCATCCAATACCCGTTCTAGCAGTTCAGCGTCTACTTTGCCCTCTGGTGTCAATGCGCCAAACACGATGGCATTCGCTCCCGTCTCTCGTATTAAGCGAATATCACGCAAAATCGTTGCTTGATCATCCTTATCATATACGAATGAGCGGCTGTGCGGTCGCACCATCACATTAACCGGAATGCTGACAGAGGCGACCGCCTCTTCAATAAGCCCAAGACTGGGGGTCAATCCCCCTTCTGAAAATGCAGTTATCAGCTCAATGCGATCCGCTCCATGCAGTGCTGCTTCCTTCACTTCTTGCACAGTTGTTCCGATAACCTCTAACAGTATGGAATTCATAAGCTCACCTCTTCTGCAATGTCATGCTGCAACCGATTGTGCGTCATCTCGATCACTTTAATGCTTGGAGCTGGAATACCGCCTTCTGCTCACCGACTATGCGACCGTTGTCGTTCAGAATTGTACCTGGGAACACTTGACGGATACGCTCTATCGTTGACTTTTCTTGATACCCGATCTGCTCAAGTATGGAACTGACAATAAGTGACCATTCCTCATCTGATCCATCCGATACCTTGAACGCGAATCCTAATCCTTCATTGCGCAGCCCGAAAGCGAATATTCCTTTGAAGCCGCCTTTGGCAACGATATTCTTGTCCTCCATAAGCAGCGAGTCAATTCGATTCGTACCGCCAACTAATAATGGATGCTCCTGCATCGCGTTTCGAATCCGCTCAGCAGCCGTACGAGTCGCTTTATCCGCAATGAGTTCAGGACAGGCCATCTTCATATATGCGGTTGCCAACCCTTGAAGTGGAAGTGCATATACGGGGAAGCCGCAGCCATCGGTACCTGCATGCATCTGTTCAGGAGCAATGCCAGCCATCTCACTAATTGTACGCGTAATTTCCAGCTGTGCCGGATGGCTTGGCTCCGCATACGTATTCAGATCCCAGCCCATCATATGGCTCCATGCAAGTACGCCAAAATGCTTCCCGGCACAATTATGGTACGCTCTTCGGCGCTCTCCGCCATTGCGCAAATACTGCTCTTTCACTTCTTCGTTCAGTGGATAAGAGGGGGAGCAAATCAGATGCTTCTCTTCAAGCCCTGCACATTGCATAATGTGCTCCATCGTATCAATATGAATGGATTCTCCCCGATGAGAAGCCGTCATGAGTGCCAAATCCCGAGATGCCAAACCATAATGCTCGAGTGTTCCGCTTCGCACAACAGGGATAGCCTGCAACGGCTTTCCTGCTGAACGCAGGAACATCGGTGTATGTATATCCCCAAGCGCATATTGAGGCTGCATTTGGCGATCAACACCACAAATTGCTCCGCGATGCTCACACTCCAACCAGCCGTTACGTGTTTCCTCCACTAAACGTTCATTCATGGTCGTCTTCCTTTCATTCTTCCAGTTGCAACAAAGCATGGAAATATGTTATTGATATTACATATTTACCTTTTGTCCCTATTTCGTACATTAAGAAAGATTATCGGACATCTTGTAATGTAAACATACACCCAAAGGAGAAGTGTTGACAACTGTGAATCAACAATATCGAGGCATTACGCCAGAAGCAAAGCGCAAGTTTGCGCTAAATCTTCTTGGGGGAGCAGCCGCGACGCTTATCTTGGCTATCGTTTTCTTTTTATAACTAGAAGTGTGCTTCTGAATCAAACGACTGATTTCGACCGTTACGTAACCGAAACGGTTCGCCAAGCAGCCTCCCCGACATTAACTTCTATCGTCACCTGGATTACCCATATAGGCTCCAGCCGTGTCGTTGTGCCATTGGCTGGCATACTCATTATACTCCTTGCCTTTGTGTTCAAGCGCAGATGGGATGCCATGAGCCTGCTGACTGCCTCGCTCGGAGGCGCTTTAGTCAATGAAGGACTGAAGCTCTGCTTCCGGCGGGCAAGACCAGACTGGGAGCATTGGGTTGTTGAGCATGGGTACAGCTTCCCAAGCGGACACTCCATGGTCAGTACCGCCTTTTTCGGCATGATTGGATATTTGATATGGGTGCATCTGAAAGAACAAGGAAAGCCTGCCGGATATGTTCTTGTGCTTACCGCTCTACTTATTATATGCATCGGGCTTAGCCGCATTTATCTAGGCGTTCATTATGTCACAGATGTGCTGGGCGGCTTCACGGCTGGTGCTATCTGGCTTCTATTCACGATCATGGCGATGCAATGGTTGAGGGATCGCAAATAAGGAATACGATAAGCGGCACCTCTGTTTCAAACTTCCCAAATATGTGTAATCCACTAGTAAGACAATGGACTACGCGTAAAGGAGAGGTTATCATGAGCCAAAATACAGAATGCAACAACGCACAAACAAATTGCAGTACATTCGTAAAGGGGCTTCTAATCGGGAGCGCTATAGGTGCTGCTGCCGCTCTGCTTCTAGCACCGAAATCTGGACGTGAGCTACGCGCGGATATTGGAGATAAGGCGCAGCAAGTAGGGGGTAAAACAAAAGAACTGGCAACAGATCTTGGATCCCGCACAGCCGAAACGGTAAAAAACGTCGGTTCAAAAGCAGGAGCCGTCGTGAGCAGCGTAAAAGAAGCATCCAAGGAATTCGCTGCAACAGTTAAGGAAGCAACAGCAGGCACTGCGGATCAATTGAAAGAAGCAACAGCAGATGTAGCTGAGGAAGTTGCAGAAGAACTGAAGAAGGAAGAATAGAAGGAAATCCTTCATTAAATGGAGTTCAAGAAATTGAATATCACACAAAATGAAGATGCTGTCTATACAGACAAGCATCTTCTTCTATTCTACGAAGCGTCATTCGCAGTCAATATTTTTTAAGCTTTTCCGTTGCACGACGCTGAATGCGAGATACGCTCATCTGAGAAATGCCAAGGCGATCCGCTGCGGTGCGTTGTGATAATCCTTCATTATAAATAAGTGCCAACACATTTTGTTCTTCCGGTTTGAGCTCTTTTATGGCTTCCATAAGATCCATCTTGCGTTCCACTGACTCGAAATCATCGGCCTCAGAGCGAATCAGCTCCCCTAATGTAGCAGCACTCTCATCCTGAGATAGAGGCGTATCTAGGGAGACATAATGATAGCATTCGCGTCCTGCCAACACCTCGACAGTTTCCTCGACGGACAATTCCAGCTTCTCCGAAATCTCATTTACATTCGGCGATCGTTCGAGCTTCATCGTCAGTTCGTCAATGGTTTGCTGAACGAGCGCGCCTTTTTCCTTAATGCGGCGTGGCACTTGGATATACCATGATTTGTCACGCAAAAAATTCTTCATATGGCCGATCATACTTTTCATTGCATAAGCTTCGAAAGGAACGCCTAATGAACTGTCAAACTGCTTCAATAAGCGTATTAATGCCATATTGCCAACTTGCATCAAGTCTTCATACAAATCTGGTCGGTTGCGCGATATCTTGCCAGCAGCCATTTTTACCATTGGATCATACTTCTGAATGAGGATAGTAGCGATCTCATTATCATTTGTTGCTTGGTATTCGTGGATAAGCCGGATTGCTTTATCGGATGAATGATGTTGAGGGGCAGCACTCATAGAAGTTCCCCGCTTTGTTGCAGCCGCTTCTTCATCTTTACTACGGTGCCATGACCATCGACACTTTTCACTTCGACCTCATCCATCAACGCCTGCATTAAATAGAATCCAAGTCCACCGGCCTGAATATCTTCGAGCTGCTTATCGTGCAAAGCCTCCAACCCATTGGTCTTGCTTGCTGCGTCAAAGCTCGCTCCCTCATCCTGCACGATGATCTCAATCTCATCCTCAGCAACCTCAAACAATACTTCAACGACTCCACCATGCGAATCATACGCATACAGCACCGCATTGTTACAAGCCTCCGAAATCGCTACCTTCATATCCTCAATATCTTCATAGGAAAATCCGATACGGCTTGCGATACCGTACAACGTTAATCGTGCCAACTCCACATATTCGGCCTGTGCCGGCAATGATAATTTAACGCGCTTCAGCTCTCTTGCGTGTTCCATAATTCTGATTCATTCCCTTTCATCGTTCATTTGTTTAGGCTTGCGGGGTCAGAAATTTCGAAATGCCAGTCATATCAAATAGTTTTTGGACATGTGTCGGTACATTCGTAATACGGAAAGCAGACTTCTGCTCATGACGCATCTTCAATATCGAGATCAAAATTCCAATCCCTGTACTATCTATATACGTCAATTCATTCAAATCTAATGTAAGCTCTGTCTTCGCATCGTTCACAATCGGTTCCATCGTGGAACGGAACTCCTTGGCTGCTGCCAAGTCCAAATCTCCACAAGGTTGAACAATTACTTGCCCCTCTTGCTGGATTGTCTTCACTGCAAACTTCTTTCCGCTCATAACTTTTTTCTCCTAACACAGGTAAACTAGTAAAGTGTACTTTAATTGGTAAATAACCTTCATTCACTGAATCGAAACAAATGGGAAAAGAATGTGGCAATTACTCGCCACATTCCTTAAGCCATACGTCAAATGTAAATAATGCTCCCTCCGGAACCGGAGTAGCACGAATATCTCCATTCATCAGTTGCACGAGCGACTTGCATATCGCAAGCCCCAATCCACTTCCGCCATATTTGCGGTTCATAGACGAATCCAGCTGTGCAAATGGCTGGAACAGCCCTTCCATTTTATCTACCGGAATACCGATGCCCGTATCTCGCACATCGAATTGAACGTGGAACTGCTTCCCTTGTTCAGTCTGCTTCGTGTCGATAATAGACACATGGATACCAATATTTCCGTTATTTGTAAATTTAACTGCATTCCCTACGAGATTAATGAGAATTTGTCTTACACGCAGCATATCTCCATACAATAATGCAGGCACATTCTCATCCATCGAATAGGATAAGGTCAAATCTCTTTTATTCGCCTCGACCATGAACAGCTCGTACACTTCTGTAATGAGCGAGTTCGTATCAAACGGGAATTCTTCCAGCTCCAGCTTCCCCGATTCCATCTTGGTGAAATCGAGAATATTGTTAATGGTGCGGATGAGCGTATCAGCGCTCTTACGGATCAGTTCCGCATAGTTCAATTGATCGCTGTTCAGCTCTGTATCGAGCAACAGATCAACCATGCCGAGCACTCCATTCATCGGCGTGCGAATCTCATGGCTCATCATCGCTAAAAATTGCGTTCTGGCCAGCGCAGCACGTTCTGCAGCTTCCTTGGCTGCGGCCAGCTCGCTATTCATCCGCTCCAGTTCTTTCGTCTTCTGATGAAGAAGCATTTTCTGCGCTTGCAGCCGTTTCTGTGCCTGAAATATGCCTACAAAGCTGTGAATCTTTGATTTCAAAATATGAGGAACGAACGGCTTCACCATATAATCAACCCCGCCGGCTGAATAACCAGCGAATAAATGCTCGGTTTCTTTATAATTAGCAGACACGAATATAATCGGGATATTTTTAGTCTTTTCTCGCGCCTTAATCCATTTTGCCGTCTCAATCCCATCCATGCCCGGCATTTGCACATCAAGCACAATAACGGCAAATTCTTCTTTCATCAAGTGGCGCAAAGCTTCCTCTCCAGAAGTAGCCTTGACCAAGCGATAGCTTTCCTCGGACAATACGGCTTCAAGCGCAAGTAAGTTCTCGTGCCTGTCATCAACGAGCAAAATATTGATTGGTTCCAAGGTGTTCACAATCGTGCCTCCTATCGTATTTTACGATAAATCTTCTCGTTACGATCAATCTCCTCGTATTGAGATTCTCTTCCTGTAAAATGCAAGGACTCCTTGCCTCCGACAATAAGCACACCTAGTGGCGCCAAGCTCTCATAGAAAAGATCATGAACCCGGTTGCGCAGCGGCTCATTAAAATAAATCATGACATTTCGGCATAAGATGACGTTAAATTCATTAAAGGAACGATCCGTTGCCAAGTTATGCTCCGCAAAAATGACATTTTTACGTAAGTACGGATGAATGACGACTCCCTCTCCAGAAGCCGTATAATATTCGGAGAAGGAGCTCGTTCCACCCGCATCCAAATAATTTTTCGTATACGTACGCATCTTGTCCATCGGGCAGACGCCTTCTTTGGCTTTCTGCAGCGATTGCGGATTCATATCGGTTGCATACAGCCTCGTCTTCTCATACAGCCCTTCCTCGTGCAGCAAAATCGCCATGGAGTAGACTTCCTCTCCAGTTGAGCAGCCTGCATGCCATATCCGAATATATGGATAAGTACGCAGCATAGGGACAACCTGAGTACGAAAGGCCAAGAACATCGACGGATCGCGGAACATCTCTGTAACGGGGATCGACAAGCTGCGGACAAACCGCTGCAAGCAATCTCGGTTATAGAGCACTCGGCTCTGCAGCTCCGATATTGTTGCCACATTCTCGGCATGTACCTGATGCCAGATGCGCCGTTTGAGCGAAGGATATGCATAGTCCCGGAAATCGTAGCCGTAAACTCGAAAAACACCTTCAAGCAGCAATTCTATTTCAATGCGTTCTCGGTCCGCATCCTGGGGTCTTCTTCTCTCATCATGTAAACCGAGTCCGTTTCCGTTCATGTCTCATCCTTGCTCCTTCATTCATCGTATCAACATTGATTCTCTGTTATTTATATAACCATACTCGCATCAATGAAAGCAGCTGCTCTGTTTGGAACGGCTTGCTTACATAATCAGACGCTCCTGCTTCAATGCACTTATTGCGATCTTCCTTCATAGCCTTTGCCGTCAGCGCAATGATCGGCAGCTTCTCAAACCGCGGCTGCTCGCGAATGCGCCGCATCGCTTCGTAGCCATCCATCTCCGGCATCATCATATCCATAAGAATAAGATCGAAATTCGTTTCCTTATCCAATGCTTCTAGCGCTTCACGACCATTTTCGGCGTACACGATGTTCATGTCATATTGTTCAAGCACACTGGATAGTGCAAATACATTGCGGACATCATCATCTACAAGCAGCACGCGCTTGCCTGACAGCAGCAAATCACTTGGCCCTCGGCTATCCTCTTCAGCGCCTGACTGAGATTCCTCCGAGCGCTTCAAAAGAATCATCGTTTCCTGCAGCAGACGTTCAGGAGATTTCACATCTTTTATAATGATACTCTGCGCCCGCTTCTTTAGCTCCGTCTCTTCCTTTGCGTCCAACAGCTTGCCTGTATAGACGATAATTGGAATGCGGCGTAGACGAGAATGATTGCTAATCTTGTCCATTAATTCGAATCCCGTCATGTCAGGAAGCAGCAGATCGAGAACCATACCGTCGAACTTTTCTTCCCCTAGTACCTTGAGTGCTTCGGTTCCCGTCGAAACAGCCGTAACTGCTACATCTGCTCCTTCGATCAAAGCAATCAAGGATTGGCGCTGCGGCCCGTCATCTTCGACGATGAGCAGCTTCCTCTGTCCAAACGGCCACCCATGTCCTTCCTCTTCTTCACCAGCAGCAACTTCTTTAAGCAACGTTTCTTCCCATTCTGTAAGTGCAATTGCCTCATTAGTCATAGATGTTAATGGCATATGCGGCTTGCCAAGCTTACTATTCTCCAGTTCTGCATGCTCATGCTCCTTCTCTCCAGATAGAGAGGCCTGAGCTTCAGCAATTGCCCTTTCATACAGGGCAACCGAGGAATTGACCGGAATAGAAGACGGCTCAATTGCCTTCATAGGAAGGAAGAATGTAAAGGTGCTTCCTTCATTCTCTCGGCTCACTAATTGCAGCTTGCCGCCAAGCAGCCTTGCCAGCTCGCGGCTGATAGACAGTCCGAGTCCTGCACCGCCATAGTTGCGGCTTGTTGTCCCATCCAGCTGCTGGAACGCTTCAAAGATCAATTCCTGCTTATTTCGCGGAATGCCAATTCCTGTATCTATCACATGTATAGCCAAATAAGATTCTTGACTTTCCTGAAGCGAAGAAGGAAGTTGATCCTGTTTCGCCTTCGTGATTTGCAGGGTGACAGAGCCTTTCGTTGTGAACTTGAACGCATTGCCAAGCAAATTGCGAACGACCTGCTTAACCCGATGTCCATCTGTGACAAGGGAATCTGGCAAATCGGGTTCCATTTCTACATGGAACTTTAAGCCTTTTTGTGCCGCAATCGTCTCAAAGCTGTCGCGCATAAAGGATGCCAGTTCACTCAAGTAGATCTTTTCAAAATTCAATTGCATCTTTCCTGCATCTATCTTGGACAAATCCAGAATTTCATCGATCATCTTCAGCAAATCAGAGCCAGACATATTAATGGTTCGCGCATATTCGACCTGCTTCTGTTCCAAGTTGCCTTCCTTATTTTCCGCTAGCAGTTGGGACAGTACGAGCAGACTGTTCAGTGGAGTGCGCAGCTCATGGGACATATTAGCCAAAAACTCCGATTTATACTTCGACGCCAAGGCCAATTGCAGCGTCTGGCGCTCCAATATCGTCCGTGCACCCTCAAGCTCTTCATTCTTCTCTTGAGTTGCCAACATCTGCTCTTCCAGCGCACGCGTCTTGGCGATCAGTTCGGTATTAAAATGCTCCAGCTCCTCCTGCTGACGCTGAAGCATTTCCTCTGAGCGCTTCAGGGCCTCGGTATGAGATTCCAAATGTTCATTCGAACGCTTCAATTCTTCTTGCTGTGTCAACAGCTCTTCAGACTGGGCCTGCAGTTCCTCAGTAAGCGCCTGTGATTCACGCAGCAATTCTTCTACACGCAGGCGTCCTGAGATGGTATGCACGATTACGCCAAGCTTCTGCGCGAGCTGCTCGAGCAGTTGATGCTGAACAGGAGACATCTTGGTCAGCGATGCCATCTCCAGCACAGCAATTACTCGTTGTTCGAATGTAATTGGGAACAAGATCAGCTCAATCGGCTGAGATTGGCATACGCCTGATTCAATGCGAATGGAGCAATCCTTCATGTCGCTTATTATGATTGGCTTCTCATCGGCCACGCATTGCCCAAGCAAGCCTTGGCCAACAACCATTTTGTTCTGGGCCTTCAGCTCTTCTGTCGCCGCATACGTGCCGAACAATTCAAACTCATCCGGATGGTTTGCATCATTTCGAATGTACAAAGCTCCATACTGCGCACCAAGAGTAGGCACAAACTCACTGATGAACATCTGCCCTACTTGATTCAGAGTGGCAGCTCCGTTGAGCAACTCCGTAACGCGCGCAGCGTTGCCGTCAATCCATGCTTGCTCCTCTTGTACCTTGCGATATAATTCTTCATTCTTCTTGCGCGCTTCCAAATCTTCAGCCATGCGCTTGAATACTTGAATGACTTCCCCGATCTCGTCGTTCGTATGCGGTTCAAGCTTGCGTACAATACGAAGCCGGCCACGCGCTAGGCTGCGCATCATGATCGACATTGTGTTCAAGTTGCGTGTAACGCTAGGAATAACCCACATCATAATTGCAAATGAAAGAACAAGACCAGTAGCCATAATTCCTGCAGTCCAAGTAATCGATTGGTCATAATGCTTTCTCGCATCCAGCACTTGATTGTCAATGCTCATTTCATGATAATTCGCGAGGTCATTCATACTGTTCAGCAAATTTTGTTGATAGTCCAAGCCTTCGCTGTTGCGCAGCTTGTTGGCTTCCTCATAATTATTCTTATCAGCTAATCCCACTGTCTTCTGAACGTAATTATCGTACTTCACCCAATCGCGCTTCGCTTGATCGATAAGCCTTTGCTCTTGAGCCGTCGAATAGTCTTCTGTAAGCTCTTGAAATGCGGTAATGATGTTCTCATGATACATCTTCCCCTTTTTCATTAGCTCATGACCGCTGTTCACACCAACTGTCGGGTTTAGCATTTCTGTTACTAGCTCACGCGAAATGTTATTCATATTGTCACGGATCATAAAGGACAATTCTACTTTGCGGAAGCTTTTCGAATAGATTTCATCCAGATCCTGCTGCAAGCTGCTCATGCGATCATAAGACACCCAGCCAAGTCCGGATATGATAAGCATGAACAGAACGAAGCCAGCAATCAATTTCGTGCGTAACTTCACTGTCTGCTCCTCCTTCTATATCAATGAACGTCCACCCAAATCAGACACTTGTCATCTTCGCTGTCCTCTTCAGATCCATGGGCAAACAACTCATCCCACGCGCTTCTATCCAGCGTCTCCTCTTGACGGAGAATATTGGCGATGCGCTCCATCGCTTCCTCCACGCTGCCCCCTGCTGACTCCATCAGACCATCGGTATACATCGCAATTCGAGCACGCGAATGGCATTGTACCTCTTTGGTTTCTACCTCTAGATCCGGGAACATGCCTACCGGATATCCGGTAGATTCCAAAGATACAAGTTTACCGTCCTCCATCAATACAACGCCTGGCGGATGCCCTGCATTCGCATACTGAATGCAGCCCTTGTCCGTATCTACAACAACGTATAATGCAGTCATATAATAGAGCATTAAATTCCCGTTCATATGAAGCTGATGAAACTTCGTATTCAACCTCTTCAATACAAGATCCGGCTGTTCAATCTGCATTACGGCATCCCGAAGGACAGATGCAATGAACATGCAAAGCAGGGCAGAGGATACTCCATGCCCCATGACATCGATAATAATAATTCCGTATCTTCCCTTCCCTAATGGGAACCAGGCATATAGATCTCCGGCAAGCTCCTCAGAAGGCTGATACAGTGCATTGATCGCAATATGCTCATCCTGATAAGGCTCTGTCAGTACAGAGTTCTGCACCTTCGCTGCTAAGCTTAACTCATCGCGAATATGGCGATCCCGCTCCTTATGCCAATCCTTCTCCCGCTTCAGTCGAAGCGCCAGCCGAATGCGAGCCAACAACTCTACCCGGTTGATCGGCTTCGTTACATAATCAACTGCACCCGCATCCAGCGCTTCAGCGAGCATATTAGAATCCCCAATCGCTGTTACGATAATGATCGGAATATCTCGAAGCTCGGAGTATTGCTGGATCGTGCGACAGGCTTCCAAGCCATCAATCTCCGGCATCATCATATCCAATAAAATAAGATCAATATCGGGTACATACATCGGTCCAAGCGGTCCATCCATTCCAAGCACTTCGTACATTTCATGGGCTGACGAAGCCGTCTGCACTCCGTCATAGCCGGCTTTACGAAGGATTTCCCGAATGAGCATGACATTCGTCGGATTGTCATCAACGACGAGAACGTTCATCATACTCTCCTCCCCTCATCGATTATGATATAGTTCGTTTCTATTCGACATAGTCCCCCATAATTCCCAACTACCACTATACCGGAAAAAGCCAAATAAGATCATCTTTTTTGTTACTTGCTTGTGAAAAAAAGTGAAAGCCGGCTAACTATACTGTTAACCGGCTTGGCTGCGCTAACCGCGCTGTCTCCATAATTGCCACAGCTTCGTTCCGATATCAATCCATTCCTTCCAATCCTGCTGATGGGCAGCTGATGCATGAGCTTGACCCTGTCCCTGTGGCAGTTGTTCCCGCAAATGATTATCCTCAATTGTACAAGGTACCTCCTGCGTTGCTGCAGCAACCTCTGGCTGCCTCTGCGGCGCTGCCGGAGCTGGCGCTGATACAGATGTTGCCCGGTTCATCTTAGGTTCCCGTTTGTCTATATCTGGCTTGCGTTCAAATCGGCCTGCTGCTCGGCGTACTCCCTTAACTAATCCGACCGAAACTTGCTTCGCAGCGATTGAGATTTCGTTCAATGCTTCACCTGCATGTTGAACGGAATCCATAACCGGCTCCATTTTCTTCAATTGCTCAGATAGATCCTGAGAGAGCTCATTTGCATTTTTGGCGACACCCTGCAAGTCTCCGCTCAATAAGCTCACGGTTTGCTGCACTTGTTCAAGCGTATCTGCAGCCCGCTCTAGGGAGCGCTTAGCTGACAACAACGTTTGAATCAAATAGAACACCAGCACTGCGAACGCTATTGCAGCAAGTAATGCACTAATCTCCAATATCATAGGTGAATACCGCCTTTCTCCGTGTTCCCAAGCATAACACATTTTCCGCATAGCAATTATGAATTAATACCCTGAAGAAGGGGCTTTGAAACAGAATTAGCCAATTGTTTGGTAATCCTAAGCTGTGGTTAATCAACATGCAAACACGAAAATTAGGCATCTGAAGTCATTATTTCGAAATCAAAATAAATCACAATGAAGGAGGAACACCTTATGCTTAAATGGTCAGCCGTATTTTTGCTTATTGCTATCATCGCAGGTGTGTTTGGTTTTTTTGGTATCGTCACAGCGGCGGCTTCTATAGCCAAAGCGCTGTTCTTTGTATTCCTTGTTCTCTTCGTTATCTCTCTAGTGACAGGAAAGCGTACATCCTAACTGTTATATACGTTACATGCAACCAACTGAAAAGAAAGAAAAAAGGCTCGTCTGCATGACGGGCCTTTTTGGCTGCAATTCATTTGAGTATGGCATTTTCTAAGACCCATCCTCGGTTGGATGTTTATTTCCGCGCATGAAAGATTCTTTATCCCACTGTCCAAGCCAGCGCGAAGACAACACCCCTGCGAGCATTGAACCATTCACATTTAATGCCGTGCGCCCCATATCAATGAGCGGCTCTACAGAAATGAGCAGTCCCGCCAGACCGACGGGCAGGTTCATCGAGGACAACACAATAAGCGCTGCAAATGTAGCACCTCCGCCAACGCCAGCTACACCAAAGGAACTGATTGCAACAACAGCAATGAGCTGAAGAATGAATCCCGCGCTTAACGGGTTAATCCCTACGGTAGGTGCAATCATAACGGCAAGCATGGCGGGGTAAATGCCGGCACATCCATTCTGGCCCATTGAAGCGCCAAACGAGGCGCTAAAATTTGCAAAGCTCTCCGGTACCCCCAGCTTATCCCGCTGCGTGTCCACATTGATCGGGATCGAACCAGCGCTTGTGCGCGATGTAAATGCGAAAACTAACGCAGGCGTTGCCATCTTCAAATAACGGGCAGGCGAGATGCCCGACAATCCAAGCAGCATAAGATGAATCAGGAACATGACAATGAGCGCGACATAGGAGGCTATCACGAACCGACCTAGCTTCCATATCTCCGCTGGTGCTGTCGTAGACACGACGCGGATCATAAGTGCCAGCACCCCATAGGGCGTCAATCTCAATACCAAAGTCACCATCCGCATGACGACGGCATGAAGCGCATCAATAATGGAGGTGAACATGCGCCCATGCTCTGGCTTTTTCCTCGCAACACCTAAGGCCGCAATACCGACAAAAGCGGAGAAAATGACAACTGCAATCGTAGACGTTCTTCTTGCCTCCGTCATATCAAGGAAGGGATTCGTTGGTATAAATTCCAGTACCTGCTGCGGAATGGTCATGTCGCGCACTTCACCGACCTTCTCATTCAAATCCCGTCCGCGTTCGGTCTCTTGCTGCCCTGCCTCCATGTTCACGGCCGACAAGTCAAAAGCCAGCGCAGATCCGATGCCCACAGCAGCTGCCACAGCAGTTGTCGCAATGAGAATGCTAATAATCACTACACTCATCTTGCCTACACCGGTCTTCGTCGTCACATGCAAAATCGCGGATATGATCGATACGATAATAAGTGGAATGACGACCATATGCAGCAGACTCACATAGCCGCCACCCACAATGTAGATCCAATCATTGAGCACGTGCACGGTGTCATGCTCAACCCCGTATAGCTGCTGAAGTAGCGCTCCATACACAATGCCTATACCGAGTCCGGCAAATACCCGCTTTGTAAAGGATACATGTTTCTTCTGCATCCTATAAAGCAAGTAAAGAAGTCCGATTATTACAACAGCATGAACCATCAACCACCAACCGTTACTCACGGCCATTTCACTCCTTGGTCGCAGGAGGCGCGGACATTCTGATGTCCATGATTCCATCCAGCATCATGTGATGCTTTTATTACTCCCCAACTTCTGAGATTTCATCCAGATTGAGGTTCACTTGCTGGCAAATGTGCAGAAAATGCAGTAAATCTTCATCCGGTATCCCTTCAAAGTAGCGGGCGAATACAAACTCACGCTGTATTTCCACTGCCTTGACCTTCTGCCGCCCTGCTTCCGTAAGCTCCAAATAATTGATGCGGCGGTCAAGTTTATCGCGATTGCGTGCAACATAATCCATTTGAGTAAGTTTATCGGTAATGCCCGTTACTGCGCCAGGTGTCAAACGAAGCTCCTTTGCAACATCGGTTACTTTCATCGAGCCATTCCGGAATAGTAAGTCCAGTACGGCAAATTGAGTCATATTTACATTCAAATTCTGCAGCTCCAAATGCCGCTCCCATTGCGTGCGCATCCCACGCAGCATTGAGCGGAAGTTCATCTGAAGTTGGAGCAGCTGTTCACGATTAGGCAAACCGTCACATCCTCTTCTATCATCCGTATTCTTCAAGGTACAAGTCCTTGACGCGTACGTCACTTATATACTCCTGTCCAGCAAGACCCGTAAACTCATTACTGCGTACGAAAAACGTACGGAGCAAAGTTACAGCTTCAATCCGAAGCGAAGCTTCCACCCATCTTCTAGGAATTTCACTTCCTTGACCTTGACCCATTCAGGGAGCTGTGATGATAACGAGAATTCCATCGGTTTTAGCGAGAACCACGAGAGCGGAAGTGAAATGTTCTTCACGCGGGCATCAACGGGCACTGCACGAATGGATTGACCGCTGTCGCTCCATTCCAATTCATATTTAATCTTTACTTCAGCCTGCACATGGGAGATGGGCTCCATTTGAATGGTCGCTTCCATTTCTCGATTTGCAAGCCTTGTCTTCATCCCAGTAATGTTCCACTTTTCCTTCAACGAACGATAAGGCTCAGTTTCCTGCATATGCTGAGAGCCCCATCCATTAATTTCTTCCTCGCTAATTTGTATCGTAAGTGAACGATTGTGTACCATTTGCTCCAAACGATCAGCCAAGGACACTTCAACTTGAGGAGGCCAGCCTATCGCAGTAGAAGGCTGAATGTAAAAATACGCCGCTCCAGCAAGCAAAATAAACAATATGATGACCGTTAACAATCCACGGCGCAGCCACTTCCACAATGTCTTCACCCTCATCATCCTTTCCAAATTATTGTTTCACTACCATGTAAACGGGTTACATACTGAACAAGGCAGGGAACATTCCTCATATCACTCCTATAATTCGACCTTCATGACCTCATCACGAAATTATACACCTAAGAAAAGGCTATACCATGCTGACTTATTCAGCAAGCCCAGCAATTGGAATGTTTATCTTAGTAGTAAACCATACCATTGTATAACCATGAGAGAGGAGAATTCAATAATGAAGAAATTAGTGGCAGTGATGGCTTTGTCTTTGGCGTTCAGTACGGTTGCTGCAACAGGCGCATTTGCTGAGCAAGCAGCGAATACAACTGGTGCCGTGACGAAAGAAACTGTATTCGTAGACCTGGAACAAAACACTACGCTCTATGATTCAGTTGGCGGCAAAAAAGTAGGACTCCTAGGCCCCCAAGTGATTTATGTGGAGGCAGCATCGAAGGATGAAAACAATATTACCTGGTACCGGGTATTTACATGGATAGGCACAGTGTGGATGAAGGATCCGAATGCTTACAACAAGCTTACACTAAGCTCCAATACACCGATATATAACAGTCCAAACGGCAAACAAGTCGGCAATCTTAGCGCACAAAT
The DNA here is from genome assembly GCF_000293805.1 of Paenibacillus alvei DSM 29. Taxonomy (GTDB): domain Bacteria; phylum Bacillota; class Bacilli; order Paenibacillales; family Paenibacillaceae; genus Paenibacillus_B; species Paenibacillus_B alvei. The sequence goes on from NZ_AMBZ01000001.1 coordinate 163,222, forward strand.
CGCCCCAATCATCAATGAGCAAATCGATAATTCCGGATTGATTTGGTATCAGATTAATAGTTATAAAGGAAAAACATGGGTAAGGAATCCAGAGCAAAGCCAGCTTGTGAAGCTGACCAAAGCGACAGCAATATACCAATCCCTTAACGGCAAAAAGGCAGGCGAATTAAAACCTCAGACGGTCACTGTACATGCAGTTAAATATGATAAAAAAGGACAGCGATGGGCCAACATTCCGACCTGGAAGGGCAATATGTGGATGAAATGGTAATACCCTTTTCAAGTGAAAAGGATTGATTTACAGGTATTGACATAAATAATTGCCGTGCATATAATAGTCATAGCAACTAATATTGATAACGAAGAGGCATAACCATTGTATAGGATCCATACACGTCGGTTATGCCTCTCTTATCACTAAATAGTTGCTACGACCAATATCGTCAAAGCAATCTTTTTTTGAAAGGAGGTGTGTTGGTATCCCCCCCACTAACACTGGAATCTTTCAAGTCCCGTACCGTGCATTAACGATTGGCATCATACTTATTTTAACAACCGTCGCCTTCGAAGGCCTCGCCATTACGACAATTGCTCCCGCACTTGCACAAAGCCTGGAAGGCATCCATTTATACGGTTGGATATTCAGCACATTTTTATTGTTTCAAATTATCGGCTCAATGGTTGTAGGACAACAAATTGACAAACATGGTTTAATTGCATCCATACTAATTTCGTTCTCTATCTTTGTAGCTGGCATCGTTATTGCCGCACTTTCCTTTCATATGTATATGCTTATAGCAGGAAGGGCCCTGCAAGGGTTCGGCGCCGGTGCGCTTGTCACTTGTGTGTACTACATTGTAACTGTCCGTTATCCTGACTCATTGCGCACCGCCATATTGGCTGCCTTTTCTGCCGCCTATGTGCTTCCCGCACTAATTGGACCCTACATTGCAGGCCTAATTGCCGTTTATGTATCGTGGCGATTCGTGTTTTGGCTTGTGCTCCCCTTTATTGCGATCGCACTTATCATGACGCTGCCTTCCTTCCGGAGCATAACGAAGTCAGGTAGCTCTCGTGCACAAGATAGACACAAGGAAGCGTATGCCGTATTGCTCGCTGTCGGAACAGGGCTTCTACTGACAGGATTAGGCCGAATCGACGATTGGTTGGGCATTGCACTTACTGTAATTGGATTAGTCGTCATGGTATTACCGCTCCAAAAGTTGCTCCCGCATGGAACGTTTACTGTAGAACGCGGCTTACCTGCAATTATCGTATCAAGAGCCCTGTATATTTCCTGTTATTTCGCGACTGAAAGCTATGTGGTTCTCGGACTGACAAAGGTAAAAGGCATATCTGAAGAGAATGCAGGGCTACTCGTAGCGGCAGGAGCATTGAGCTGGTCAACCGCTGCATGGCTGCAAGCAAGACTGGACAGGCGCGACCAAGGCACTGGCCGAAAAAGGAGAATCACGCTCGGTTTATGTATTATGATCGTGGGAATTGGGCTCGTCATTACATCCATGCTGTTACCAGGCAGCAACATCGCGATGACACTGTTGTCGCAAATCATTACCGGTTTCGGTGTTGGGCTGGCTACTCCAACGATCGGTGCCATAGCCCTGCAGCAGGCAGAAGAAGGCAAGGAAGGCGAAGTGTCGGCCACGCTCCAATTCGTTGATTCATTCAGCATAGCCGTAAACATTGGCATTTGTGGGGCAATTGTAGCCTTAAGCGAAAGTTTTCACTGGGGAATTTACGCAGGTGTCATGATTGCATTATCTTTGCAGATTTGCTTTGTCTTATTGAGTCTGATTGCCTCTTCCCGCATTGCGAAGAAGTCAGTCCGCATTGCGAAGAAGTCAGTCCGCATCGCTCAGTCATCAATCACGCCTTAAGGCTTGTTATTTGGATTTTATCGGAACCTCATTTGAAATAAAACCGAAAGGTCGGCTCTGTGCCCAAAACTTGCTACTCCTGTGCTATGCTGACCTTTTCCAACCTGTACGCAATAGAGAAATGACATGAGGAAACAATCTTATTCATATTCATTATCGGAGGTGGACGATTTGGCACGAGCATTAGTTGTTATTACCCCTGCTGAGGGGCATGTTAACCCATCATTAGGCTTGGTGCAGCAGCTTGTGAAACAAGGCGAGGAAGTCACTTATGTATGTACGGAAGAATACCGCGAGCGGATTGAGGCAACAGGTGCGAAAGTGTTGACTTATACGTATGACATGGGATCCTTTGCCGAGGATCCTGTATTGAAGCCTATTATTTACAAACATCCTTATCAATTTATCCAGTTCATCCTGCGCGGCATGATCAAGCCGATCATCCCAGAGGTTCTTGCACTGACTGAGCAGGACACATATGACTATTTGATTTACGATTATTTATTGGGCTGGGGCGGGCAAATGATTGCCGAACGGCTTGGCATTCCAGCAGTATGCTCCATCACTTCATTCGTATTCACGAAACCACTTGGCTCGGAACAAAAAATGACCGCGCAGGAGGAGCAAGAGATGCAGGCGATTTATGATTCCTCGATGGAAATCGCCAAGCAATTAGCTGACCGTTATCAATTGTCTGTCCCTGAAATTTCAGATATCTTTAAGGCTTATGGGGAGCTAAAGGTCGTGCATCTCAGCCGTGATTTGCAGCCGGACGCAGAGCAACTGGATGACAGCTATGTGTTCACTGGCTCATCCATCGTACCTCGCATGGATGCACCAACTTTTAAAGCCCTATATTACAATGTTCCGCTCGTTATGATTCCATTAACATCCGATCAGCCTATGGTCGCTCAGCAAGTTCAGAAGCGAGGCGCTGGTGTTATCGTCGATCATCAAAGTCTTACGCCGGAAGTGCTGCGAAATGCGCTATTGGAAGTATTAAATCACCCTATCTACAAGGAGAATGCCCGCTCCATCGGCAAATCTCTGCGCGAAGCAGGAGGGTATGAACGTGCCGCCGAGATGGTTATGAAGGTTGTCGGCAAAACGGCTTCACAGCCCCTGTCGACACAGAAGTAACCCGATTTGCATTGCAGCCGACCACCAACCAGCTTCATTGACACGTTATTTGTCCTTACCTATAATGGTCATAACAACTATAGGGGTTGTTCAAAGCAAGCGCTTTGAGCAATATAATAACGATGTGAATGAACCTGGGGGTCCACATTTGGAATTAGAAAAGTATATCGGAGTCATTGTTCATCGGGCGGATCTGAAGCTTAATAATTATTATCAGAAGGTCGTAAACCCTTTCGACATCACCGTAGACCAATGGGAAATCCTAGTGGTGTTGTGGGAGCAGGAAGGAATTACACAGAAGGAACTTGCAGAGCGACTTCATAAAGACCAGACGAATGTAGCCCGCATGCTGTTCAAGCTAGAAAAGAAGGGCTTCATTTATCGGGTAACGCATGAATCGGATCGACGATCACTTCGTGTATTCTTAACCGTCAAAGGCCGAGAGATCAAAGAGGAAATACTAGCCCCATCAATCGAGGCTTATCGGAAAACAATCGAAGGATTGACGGAGGAAGAAGTAGAAACATTCCGCAGAATCTTAGCCGTCATGCACGACAATGTGAAGGATTTATAAGAAAGAGGCCGTCCCTATGTGGCGGCCTCTTTGTCATGAATCTTCCAAAACAGACGACGGACACAGGTACAACCATCCCACCTGTTCTGCCATCTGTTACAATTCCGGTGAACGATCAAATATGCGGCGTACCTGAAATACTAGCCAAATGACCGTGAATACGATCATAATATCAAAGCTCACATTGAACAAAAACAAATGCTTGCCCAAATCCGCTTCTCCATCGCCGACTAGCGGCACCGCGACAGAAATGATAGCAACCAACGCTACAATGATCGTAACATCAAGTACATGCCGCTTATATTTATTGCGGATATATTCCTTTAATATAACGCCAAAGTAAAGTAAAAAGAAGATAAAGAAGAAGATGAAGTTCTTAGGAATCAAATTCTTTTTGCCCTCACTCCAAGTGCTGTAGGTGTACGCTATTGCACCGCGAGGCTGACCCAGTTCCTTCTCATAGCTCCCTAAGTAATAAGGACGAATGAATGTTGCCTGTGCAGATGCAGCCTCAAGCTTGTCGATGATTCGACTAGGATGGCGCAAATAGTAACCGACAATGTCCATATGTCCAAGCCTAGAGTATACATGCTCCGTCAGTTCAGGCGCATCCTGCTTAATCGGCACATCGGTCTGAAAATAATTTGTTCCAGCAAGTACGGCATATTTCTGAGGGATGCCCAGCGCATCCAAGTCCTCTGAGACGTGAGGAGAATCTTTTAAAATGCCGAAAAATATCGTCTGGTACAAATTAATCTGCTTCAATTCCTTCGGTGCGAAAACATAGATGAGCCCCGTCGTCGCGATCATGAAGGCGACCCCACCGGCAATTACCCGTTTCCAAGATCGGTCTGACCGCTTTCTATACAATCGAAGCCCGTACAAAGCGAATACCAATCCTACCGGTGCATTCTGAATTTTGGAAGCCGCCAGTATAAACGCACAAACAAACAACAGTACGAGCCAGGTAATCGAAGGTTGCTGCTGCCTTGCTAGAATGACGGAAATTGCTGTGGATAGCAGTAAAAACAGGAGTGAGACTGATTCTCCGAAAAAAGAATGAAAATAGGCAACATAGCCAATATCGAAAAAGACGAGCAGTACACACAGTGCTGCAGTTATCTGCAGCCACCGCTTGCCAGCGCATGCGTAACGAATAATGACGAATAATGTACTTAGCAGCAGCAACGAATATACGATGCCCATTGCCTGCATCGGGAAATAAGATGAATTCAGCACTCTCCCAAGCAGACCTGCAATGAAGACAAACAGCACTTGCGAGGAGGCATAATTGATCGCAAATGGACCATACTCATATTTGGAATGGCTATATCCGAAATATTTGTCATCATAAGTAAATGTATCGGGCAGAGGCGATATTCCCCCACTGCGTACAATCCGGTCAAAGTCCCCGTTATCCGCGACTCCGATATATGGCGATGTAAACAGGATGCTGATTAAAATGATAGCTCCAATGAATACGGATCCCCAAGCTACCCAATCTTTTCGTCTCATGCAAAAATCACTCTCCTCATAAGAAAAACGGCACTTCCCCAAAGAGGAAGTGCATCATCCCATTATTGGCGTTCTGCTCTACGGTAATTGTCATAGTCTTCTCTGAGGTGTTCATCATTCGCTTGCCTCGAACGGGCAGTATTGTCTGATACAGATGATGATGCAGCGAAGGTAATTAGACGATGAAGAACGAACGAAGTCACTGTATATGCTCCCGCTTCACCTAGCACAATCAGCGATTGCTGCCATGACAGCGGCAATGAACCAAATAATGACGTAACCAACGCTGAAAATGCAGGATGGAGCAGCACGTATGCTGCTGCATAGCACAAAAGGGAAATCACAAGGAAGCGTATGAAGCTGCGCAACTGCGCCCCCTCATACTGAAACGTAAAGCGCCGATTCAGGATGTAACTGCACAGCACCCCAATGGTATTCCCGACAAATGTCGCTTCGAAGTGAGCCCATCCTGCTAGATGCATCAATGCGTAGATTAATCCCAAACCGATGCACGTATTGATCACGCCTACAATGGCGTAACGGCTGAACAGTCCAAGCCAGCCTGCTTGCTTCTGGCTCAATGGGACCACCCCTGTGCATCTGATTTGGCGCCTGGCCAAGACGGCTTGACTTCGTCTTTCGACACGTTTTTGTCCGACAATACAGTCTCCACAATATATGGCGGTCTGCGTTTTACTTCATTATATATCTTCCCAATATATTCACCGATAACGCCCAACGCCAGCAATTGAATGCTGCCGATGAACCAGACCGAGAACATCAACGAAGCCCAGCCAGATACGGTATGACCCGTCAGTTTCGACACAAGTGTGTATCCTCCTGCAGCAATACTCGCTCCTAAGCTGATGAAACCGAGTGTCGTAACTAGCCGCATCGGCTTAATGCTGAACGACGTAATGCCATCCCAGGCAAATGACAGCATCTTGCGAAGCGGGTATTTGGATTCGCCGGCAACGCGCTCCATGCGGTCATAGGACACCGTGGTGGAACGAAATCCAATCAAGGGAACTATCCCCCGCAAGAACAAGTTCACTTCCTGGAATTCACCTAAATGCTCAACCGCACGTCGGCTCATCAATCGATAGTCCGCATGGTTATAGACCAAAGGAATCCCCATCTTACGCATCAGCTTATAGAAAGATTCAGCACTCCAGCGCTTGAACCAGGTGTCTGTCGCTCGGCTGTTGCGAACGCCATACACCACTTCATAGCCTTCATGGAACTTGAGAACAAACTCTCGAATCGCCCCTGTATCATCTTGAAGATCAGCATCAAGCGACACGATGCAGTCTGCATGCTCCTTCGCATACATCAACCCAGCAAGCAGCGCCTTTTGATGACCTGCATTGCGAGCAAGCTTCAATCCGCAGATGGCAGGATGAGCGGCGCGAGCCTTCTCGATCTGCTGCCACGTGCCGTCGCGGCTTCCGTCATCAACAAGCACAATTCGACTGTCGGCGGATACCAGCTTGTCCCGTTCAAGTCCTTCAAGCAGCTCTACCAGCACCGGTGTCGTAATCGGCAAGGCCTCCTCCTCGTTATAGCAAGGAATGACCATATAAAGAATTGGTAATGTCATCAAAATGCTCCTTTAATAATGAAAATGCGACATGTTTCCACAACACAGATGATTTCCATTATATCCTATTACATGCAAATATGCATAACCAAAAATAACAATTCGGCTCATCTATTATACCGAAAGACAAAAACGCCTGCTGTTCACTCATGGCGAATAACAAGCGTAAATGGATGGAAATCATGAAAAAGAAGTCACTATACCTCAATATAAAGCTGTAAAATCAGCTTTTTCTGTCTATTGCTTCAAAAACCGCTTCGTGAAATTGTTGGCGAAGCTCTACTACACTCTTCTCTCGGCCAAAGTGTACACGGTTTGTCAACAAGACAATGCTTGTATCCCATTCGGGATCAATCCATATACTTGTACCTGTGAAACCCGTATGACCAAAGCCGCGTAACGACCAGCCCTTCCCTGCAAAATCAGCAATATCGCCGCGCAGCACCCAGCCAAGCCCCCGCTTCGCACCCGGAATGGCAGTTGTCTGACAGCCAAGTGCATCTTGCATGATGCTGTCTGACAGCAATTGTGCCCCGTATCTATGCTCCGCTCTTCTTAGCCAGAGACTCGCATAGCGTGCAAGGTCACGCGCTGTGGTGAACAACCCCGCATTTCCCGCGATTCCGCCTAATGCAGCCGCGTTCTCATCGTGAACCCGTCCCCAGCAATACGCCCCCAGCCTCGCATCATATTCGGTTGCTGCAATCCGCAACCGCTTCTCTTGCGGCGGATTATAGCAGCTATCTGTCATGCCGAGCGGCTTTAACAGCATTTGTTCCACTGCATGAGCGAGCGACTGGCCGCATACATGCTCAATGATTCGCCCAAGGACAATATAACCGAGACAGCTGTATTGACACCCTTCACCCGGTCGATACTCCAATTTCATTCGATTAAGTGCTTGCGCGATTTTATCTTGTGACCACCCCTGTGAATACAAGTCTCGATGTGCAGGGAGTCCTGACGTGTGCGCAAGCAAATGGCGAATTGTAATCATTTCCTTTCCATAGTCATGGAATTCAGGGATATGTGAAGCTACAAGATCATCCAACCTAAGATCCCCAGATTCTACCAACATCAGTGTTAGCGGAAGCGTAGCTACGACCTTCGTCAAGGATGCGCAATCGTATAAAGTATCGATCGTAACGGGGAGCATATCGGTATCTGTCACAATTGCATTTCCACTGGCATACTCGAACGAACGGCCACCACACCGAATATGCACTACTGCTCCAGGAATAAGTTCGTTCGTAATCGCATTATCAATAAGAGCGAACGCGTTATGCAATCGTATACTGTCCATCTCGACATGCTTCTCCAACATCGTCCAATTCCCTCCACATTACAGTGATGAATCAAAGATCATAGAGTGCAAACGAAAAGCATGTATCTAGAAATAAGCCTCCGCTTCCATTTGAGTTGACAGCCATCATGATTGCATTTTACGGCATGGCCAGCTTGCCCATAACCGTCGGCCGTGCGGCTCCCGTAACACGAGGCAAATTATTCGGCAGCCCATGTATAAAATCATTTGCTAACAAAGCAAATGCGATTGCTTCTTTCGCATCTCCAGGCAAGCCCATTTCATCGGATGCCACAACCATCTGCTCTGGCAGCTCCTCTGCCAGCCACCGCATCAGCGTAGCATTTCGCGCTCCCCCTCCGCTTACAATGACATCGCGGACGGAATGATGAGGGAATACGAACTGTCGATATGCATCTGCGATCGTGCGTACTGTCAAAGCGGTGAACGTAGCTACAATGTCCTCTGCTTCTAGCCCACGCGCTCTCCCTTTTTCCAGCCATTCCAGAGCATAGTCCTCGCCGAACATTTCACGTCCAGTCGTTTTCATAGGAGGTTGATCATAGTAAGGATGAGTAAACAGTTCATCCAGCAGTTCATGGTTCAATTGGCCGCGTGATGCCCATTCTCCATTGCGATCATAGGTCAGAGCACCGCCGGACAATTGATAAATCGCTTGATCTATTAACATATTGCCTGGGCCTGTATCAAAAGCAGACACCGAGTCCCGATCTCCACCAGCCGGAAGAATCGTACAATTGCCTATGCCGCCAATGTTCTGTGCAATTCTGCCCACCTTCGAATCCCGCAGCAATAAATAGTCCGCGTAAGGAGTTAATGGTGCTCCTTGTCCGCCAATCGCCATATCCGCCGGTCGATAATCTCCGATGACGGGAATTCCCGTATGCTTGGCAATGACCGATATATCCCCAATTTGCAAAGTAGAAGGAACTGCACAGCGATCTGCCAAATCCACCACAGGCTGGTGCCATATCGTCTGGCCATGGGAGCTGATAAAATCGATATCCTCCATAGCAACTCCAGCACTGCTTGCCGCCTCCTGTGCCGCCAATGCGAACACTTCTCCCATATATGCATTCATGATGCATATTCCTTCTGTGCTCGTTCCTCCTCTTGTACACAGTTTCTTCAGCCGCTCTCGAAGTTCATCGTCATATTCCTTGCAATGGAAAGCAAGCATATTCGCCTTAGACGATAGGCCAGCTCCCTCAATATGAACGATTGCCGCATCTACTCCATCTAGCGATGTACCTGACATTAGGCCGATGATAATATGCTCCGATTTCACAGCTAATGATCGTGTGCGCAATATGTTTCCTCCTTAGAACCTTTGTGATATCTATCTTTCATGCCTTTCATGTAAACGCATTCAAATACAGCAAGGATGCAGGTATCTTTCTTACGACAGTATGTCCTTCTCACATTCTATTTTTTATTATACCCTTCTGAAATATTATTTCAATTTATGATATAATTAAATAATTATTATTTTCTATTTGATAGCTTAAAAGGAAAATGGAAGCTTATTTTAAAGAATGATGGCAGCACGACTTTTACTTCCTTTCATTTTCAAATTACGCGAACTGGCCCTCGTAACAAAATTGACACATTGTATTTCTTTATCTGACAGATTATAATCTATCCAAATCAATCCAGAGATTTCATTCCACTAAGGAGCTGATTGTATGAACTTCCCTTCTCTTCAGGACATTGAGTCCCTTGAGAGAGACGAACAAATTGAAACCATTAAGAAGCTTCGTCTTACAAATCGTATTCATGAGATGGCAGAGGGCTTCGGGTTCAAAAGCTCTTCGATGTATTACAATTGGTTGAAAAAACTGCAAATCTATGAGGACCTGTGCGGGAAAAAGAGTGTCTTTAATCCAGTTGTGCCGCGTCCATCCAGTGACATGATGCATGCAGGCTCAAGTTATGCACTTCGAGATGAAATGGGCAGCTTTCCACAGTCATCTCAACAAATCGTTCTATCCCAGGACGAGATGAAATTCAAATATGAATTAACTGCTTCAGGATCACAGACTGCTGCCTTGCTTCGTAAAATTGCGGCCTATATTGAAGATGAAGAAAGCGATTTCAAAATCTCGCTATGTATTGAAAAATAATGAGCTGTAATCCAAACCAAAAGGGCTGCACAAATTTGATTTGTGCAGCCCTTTGCCATTCAAGCCAAATATGATGGTTCTACGACAGCCCCAACTGCTCGAAGGAACGATGCATATCCTCAATGAGCAAATTAGGATCCTCAAGCCCAGCATACAGCCGTACAAGCACAAGACTTTCGTTCTTTGAACCCGCTTGGGGACGAACGACCTGTACTAGGCTTTCATAACCACCCCAGCTTACGCCGATACGGAACATTTGCAGTCGATCCGCCCAATCCAGCACCTGCTCAAGCGGCAGATCCGTTTCGAATGAGAACAAGCTGCCATACCCGCTCATTTGCTGCTTTGCCAGTTCATGCTGCGGATAAGAAGCAAGTCCCGGATGATTGACTCGAGTAATATATGGATGCTCGTCCAAATAAGCAGCAATGGCCAGACCATTCTGCTGCAGTCGTTCCATACGCAGCGGAAGTGTCCGCAGCCCGCGCATGGCCATACATGCCGTTTGCGGCGTCATAATTCCCCCATACAATAGGAATTCTTGGCGGCCGATTTCTTTTAGTCGCTCTTGTGAGCCGATAATCGCTCCTGCCATAATGTCGCTGTGTCCACCTACATATTTGGTTAAGGAGTGGACAACCAGGTCGATACCCAAAGCAAGCGGATTTTGAAATATCGGAGTTGCCCATGTATTATCAATAATCGTTGTGGCTCCAATCCGCTTGGCCAGTTCAGCGCAGGCGCGCAGATCCTGCAATCTGATCGTCATGCTTGTCGGGCTTTCCAGGTACAACAGCGATGTATTTGGCCGAACCGCAGCTTCTATACACTCTATTGATTGCCCATCTACGAATGTCGTCTCGATCCCGAAGCGATGCAGGTAATTCCCAAGCATCTCACGAGTTGGCCCGTATACATGCTCCACACATATGACGTGATCGCCGCTCTTAACGGCCGACATGATTGCTGCGGAAATAGCCGCCATTCCAGAAGCAAAGCAGCGAGCGGCCTCTCCGCCTTCCAGCATAGCCAACCGCCGCTCCAATTCATTCACGCTAGGATTGTTGCCTCGCGAATACAGATGGTGCTCAAGTGGGGAATCCAACGCCTCATAGAATTCCTTATGACAAGAAAATGTAAACAAACTATTCTGATACATGGGCATCGTAACTGCGCCAAAATGCCGTTCGTCGTGGCAATCATGCACGACTAATGTTTGCTTGTCCCACTTCTTGTCTGAAGCCGGGCTTTGTTTCTCGGTTGACATAATCCTATCGTTCCTTTCACAGCAGTAATCACTTCATTTATCATACACGAACTGTGGCCTGCAACCTCCATCTATCCTATGCCGGTGTATAATCGTTGAGGTTTATCTCATGCTCTCATTTCCGCCTTTAATCCCTTGGATTTGTAGATACAGCCGCTCGTCTGCGATAGATCTGATAGCCTTTGCGCAGCAGCTCTAGCAGCCACTCTGGAACTGGAACTCCCCACTTCAGACCAAGCGGCTTATACAGTAGCTTGTAGGCACGCTTGAAATCTTTCCACATTCGATCCGGCTGCGGGATAAGAAAGTCAGACACGTCCACAACATAGCCTCTGCTGCCATCGTACATGACATTTTTCCCATGAATGTCCCTTGGTGTCAACCCCCTCATGGATGCATACATCAGCGCCTCATCAATATCGTCTAATACAGACTGCGGTATTGAAATTCCTTGCCGAAAGCAATGATACAGCGTCACCCCAGGAAGACGTTTCATTACCAAATAGCCTCTTCCCACGCAGTAGCATTCAGAATAGGCAGGGTGCTTGCCAAGCCGCCGATATACTTCAGCTTCGTCCTCCAGCCCTTTTCGACCTGTCGCATATACTTTTACGGCTAGATTGGCATATTGCTTGTGGCTAAATACGACAGCATAATTTCCTGCACCAATCACATCCCAGCCGGCCGGGATGTTGGACACTTGAACGGGATTATCTCCATTCAAGCTCCGAATATCTGCTTCAGGCAGCAGGACAAGTTCAATCTGCTCACACAGCGATTGAAGCTGTTCTGGATTCGGCTTCAATAGACATTTCTCCTAACCCTCGTTACAACATGTATAACCGATTCGTAGCGTTCACTACTCCCTTAATATACCATAATCATCCCATATCAGCTGCAATCATCGCCTGCTCATTTATAAAAAAGAACACCTCTCCCTCTCGGAGAAGTGCTCTTATCATTCATCATTTTATTTACTTCGCAATACATTCATAGCGTTTCGAAGTATGGTCTTCATTCAATTCGCGCACGATACCGTTCTTCACAAAATATTTTAAGCTGCAATACACCGTAGAGAGCGAAATACGTCTTGTATTGGCACGCATCCCGATATAAATTTCAATCGCGGTAGCGGGGGATTCCGCTTGGTTCACGAACGATAAGACCGCTTCTCTCTGCTGTGTCAAATGTACGGATTCTCGCTTATTGTCAGGTTGTACGAATGAGTTCATCGAATGGCGATTCATATGGGTCCCTTCCCTTCTTATCGTTGTTTTTGTAATGTGAAATGCTTGTTATTGGTTCATATGCTGCATATGTGCACTTACATCAATTCCTAAACCTGCTGCAACCCGAGCACCATAGCCTGCGTCTGCCCGGAAGAAGTTGCACAATGCGCGCATTTGAACCTCCGGTCTCACCTGCTTTAGATCACTGACCAAATTCGCAATCAATCGTGTTTGCTCCTCTGGCGTCAGGCTGCGGTACTTATCGCCTGCTTGCCCGAAATCATTTGTCTTGCTAATCGTCCGTCTCATCGTCGTACCGTCAAGCAGCATTTCACTTTCTGCGTATTGTGCCCCAGCTTCAACATATGCACCTGGATGGCTGTTCGGTTCATAGTTAATCGGCGACGGATCCTGATTCACATTCATTGCACCGTCGCGCTGGTGATTGCGAACCTGAGCAAATGGACAGTTCACCGGAATTTGCAAGTAGTTCGCGCCCAGACGATAGCGCTGTGTATCCGGATAAGAGAACAAGCGTCCTTGCAGCAGCTTATCTTCGGATGGCTCGATGCCCGGCACCAATACACTAGGAGAAAATGCAGACTGCTCAACGCTGGCGAAGAAGTTCGCCGGATTCTCATTCAAGGTCATTCGACCTATCTTTATCATCGGCACAAGTTCTTCTGGCCATACCTTCGTAGGATCAAGCGGATCGAAATCAAAATCATCGCTTTGTGCTGGATCGATCATTTGTACATGTAAATCCCACTCAGGAAATTCGCCTGCCTCAATCGATTCATACAAATCACGGGTAGCATGGTTGAAGTCCTTCGCTTGAATTTGCTCGGCCTCTTCTGCAGTCAAGCTGCGCACGCCTTGAAGCGACTTCCATGTATATTTTACATAGATAAATTTGCCATCGGCGTTCACCCATTTGAAGGCGTGCACGCTGAATCCGTCCATTTCACGATAATTCGCTGGGATACCCAAATCGGAGAACAGCCATGTCAACATGTTCGTTGATTCAGGTGACAGCGACATGAAATCCCAATAATGATCTGGAGTTTGGATATTGGTGTGCGGCGCTGGCTTCAAAGCGTGCACCATATCCGGGAACTTAAACGCATCGCGGATAAAGAATATAGGGAGGTTGTTGCCTACCAGGTCATAATTGCCTTCTGTCGTATAGAACTTTACGGCAAATCCTCGCGGGTCGCGAAGCGTCTCAGGAGACGTTCCTCCGTGAATAACTGTGGAGAAGCGTACGAATACCTTCGTTTCCACAGAAGGATCCTGCAAAAAGGCTGCCTTCGTATATTTAGCCATACTTTGATAAGGACGAAACATACCAAATGCGCCTGCACCGCGCGCATGTACGACTCGTTCAGGAATACGTTCTCTATCGAAATGCGCCAGCTTTTCAATCAGATGGTAGTCCTCCAGCAGCACTGGACCGTTTTGCCCTGCTGTTTTCGAATTTTGATTATTGGCTACGGGGGCGCCTTGGTTCGTTGTCAGTCTCGTCGGCTTGCTCAATACTATCGCCTCCACAGTATTTATTTTATCTTTTACATGATAATTATTATTATTAAGCGTGTTATTAATTTAGCACACTGCGGAGTTATTATCAATAATAATTATAATTTAATATTTATTTTTAGTTAAAACATCAGACCAATCCTGTATCCATTATGAGTCAACCCATCATAGGGAATTCGAATTATAGGGCTCAGAAATGTAGAGAGGAAAAGCCCCTTATTCCCTGCGCAAATCAACTATCAGATTACAGGAGATAAGGAGCTTCTGGTATTGAGTGATATATGCAGATGGTGTTAGGCTCTTCGTTGATTGGAACGAGAATGATGAATCAGTTCGGCATAGTATCCGTCCTGTGCTAACAGCGATTCATGTGTCCCCTGCTCTGTCACGCGGCCATGCCGCATCACGATAATACGATCCGCATGCTGAATTGTAGATAAGCGATGAGCAATAACGAGCGTTGTCCGTCCCTCGGATACAACTTGCAGTGCTTGTTGAATAAGCTGCTCTGTATGAGAATCCAGGTGCGCCGTCGCCTCATCCAAAATAAGAATGCGAGGCTGAAACACAAGAATGCGCGCGAAGGAGATAAGCTGTCTCTCCCCTGCCGACAAACCACTTCCGCGTTCTGACAGCCTTGTATCATAACCCTTCTTCAAGCGTTTGATAAGACCGTGCGCGCCGACAGCCTTGCATGCCCAGACCACTTCTTCACGAGTTATCGTATTTTGAAATAATCGGACATTATCGAGGATTGAGCCGGAATAGAGAAACGGATCCTGCTGTACAAGTCCTACAATTTGATGCAGCGTATGTTGCGGCAGCTTGCGGATATCGACCCCGTCAATTTCCACGCTTCCCCGCTTGACATCATAAAATCGGGCTAGAAGGTTCACAAGTGAACTCTTGCCTGCCCCTGTAGTACCCACGATGCCTATAAATTCGCCTGGTCTAATATGCAGATCCAGATCGTGCAGCACGTCTCGGTCATCGACATAGGCGAAGCGAATATGGTTGAAGTCAATCTTCCCTTGGACATCAGAGGCTGCCACTTTATGGGTATCTTCCGGTTTTGGATCGGTCACTTCCGGCTGCACGCGGAAAATGCGCCATAAGCGATCCATAGATACGCTCGTCGACTGAAGCGTATTCCACTGCTGAGTAATATGGTTGATCGGCTGGAAAAATTGCCGAATGTAGTTGATAAAAGCATATAAAACACCGAATGCCAAAGAAGTATCCAATACCGCATAACCGCCAAGCCACACGATGAATGCAATGGATACGTTGCCCAATATATCGAAGGAGCGGTTGAACATGATGCTTGTTCGCACCTCGCGCAGGTTTTCACGCAAATACTTTCGATTCTGCTCAGTAAAGCGTTCCGTCTGCTCCTGTTCCTGATGAAATGTCTGAATCAGACTCATGCCTGACAGATTCTCCGCCAAGAAACCTATGAGTCTGGATAGTTCTCCGCGCGCGCGTTGATAGGCAGATCGCAAGGCCTTGCGAAAGGCGACCGCAATCGCAAAAATAATCGGAAATAAAATTAAGCTGTACAACGCAAGCTTCGCGTCAAGCGAGAACATAAAGGCCACAACCAATATAAGCGACAATCCATCCCTTACTGCACTTAGTAACACCTGGGTAAAGAACCGATTAATCGTTTCGGTGTCGCTCGACACGTTCGTCACAAGACTGCCCATCGAATGGCGATCGAAGAACGACATTGATTGCTTCGTAATATGCTCGAACAAGTCTTTCCGAAGCTGTCCGACAATCCCTTGCCCTACCTTCTGCAGCAGATTGGCCTGGATGTACGTAAACAATAAGCTGAGCAGCGCCAGCAGCAAATAACCGCCGCCAAGCATAAACAGCGTCTCCACTCCATGCTTGCCAGCTAGTACATGATCGTCAATTGCTATCTTTACAAGGTAAGGCTGCAGCAGATCCGCACCAATTGCGAAAAAGGTACATAAAAAAATCGCGAGAAACGTAAGGCGGTACGGCTTTGCATACGCAAGCATGGCGCGAAACGATTGCCTGCGATCGTCTGGAGATCTATCTGCAAGGCGTGGGCCGGAATTCTTAGGCTGGATCCGAGGGTTATTCCTACTGTTCTCATTCATTGTCGGCTCAGGCATTTCTCATCCCCTCCTCTTGAATCATATAGAGCGAGGCATAGTAGCCGCCTGTCCGGACAAGCTCTTCGTGCGTTCCGCGTTCCGCAATGCATCCATTTTCAAGCACAACTATTTCATCGGCGTGACGAACAGCACTAATGCGATGCGCAATAATGATATTGGTCTTGCCCTTCCTTACTGCTCGCAAGTTGTTCAATATCGTCGTCTCTGTCACAACATCGACTGCACTTACACTATCGTCCAATATGAGAATGGGGGCATTCTTAATAATCCCCCGCGCTAGGCTTGTGCGCTGGCGCTGGCCCCCGGACAAGGTAAGACCGCGTTCACCAAGCTTCGTACGGAATTGATCCGGGAATCCCATAATATTGTCCCATACATCCGCATGCTTTGCTGCATCCTCAACGGCTTCGTCTGCTGCATTCCGGTCGTAGAAAGCAATATTATCGCGAATCGTGGTACTGAACAGGAATCCATCCTGCGGTACATAGGCAATTTGCGTCCGTAAGCTCTCCAGCGTTCCTTGGCAAATGTCCTTGCCCCCAATCCATATCGTCCCTTCCGGTGGATCGTACACGCGTAGCAGAAGCTTCACCAGTGTCGACTTGCCGCTTCCCGTCTTGCCGACAATCCCCAGCGTCTTCCCGGTCGGAACATGAATACTCACGTCAGATAAGGATGCGCCGGTACCCTCAGGATAAGTAAATGATAAATGTTTGATTTCAATTGCCGCTTTCTCTGCCGAAATAGGCATCGCATCATCCAGTTCGCGGATGTCCGGTTCTTCAGTTAGCAGTCGGTTCAAGCGGTCAAGCGAGGCTCTGGAGCGCAGCATCACATTAATTACGTTGCCGATTTGCTGGAGGGGCGTCATAATCATGCGCAAATATAGGGTCAATGTAACGAAGCCGCCAAGAGACAACTGTCCCTGAATGGACAGAATGCCTCCGTACGTGATCGCAATAACGAGCGAAAGTGCGCCTGCGAACGGAATGAGCGCCTGAAACAAAGAAGTCATACGAACAAGCCCCAATTGATTGTCACGAATTTCATCGACTGTAGCTCCAAAGCGTTCCTCTGCCACATGCTCCACTGCGAACGTCTTCGTCACCTTCATGCCTCCGAATTGCTCTTCTGCAGATTCGGTCATTGCCGCCAGTGATTCCTGCACCGCTCGCGAGCGAGTTCGAATGCGCGGCCCGAAATAGATGACGATCAGCGGTATCGTTAGCAGTGGAAGCACACATACGAATACCAAGTACAACGGAATACCGCTTATGCCCATCATGATGATGACAGACAAGAGCAGGATCGTAGCATTCGTTGTCTGGTTCACACCGTTGGCGATCGTTTCTCGGACTGAGGTCACGTCATTCATGAAGTAGCTTAACAGCTTGCCTACACCATGATTCGAATAATAGTGCTCGCTCAGCTTGGTGAATTGGACGAACAGCTTCTGCCTCGTATTGAATTCGAACTCGCGTCCAAGGCGGTGATTCACGTATTGTCCGATACCGAACAAGAGACCGTAGCCTATTGCCACTCCCAGCAGCCATAAGCTGTAATGAATCACCGCTTCCTTCGTCAGCCCCTTCATCTGCAAATCATCTGTGAACCGCCCTAGCAAGGTCGGGAATAGAGAATAAATGATATTGGATAATGCCATGCAGCCCACAGCTATCACATACAGCGGCAGATGAGCCCGGACATGACTAAGCAGCAGCGTCTTTCCCTTCATGGATAGCACCACATCCTGTCTCTTATTCTTTTGTTATAGCCGCTGCTTCACCATACAGCATCGGCTGACTCGTTATCAGCCGCATGCGGGTGCAGCGTGTTCATTGCATTTTTTGAAAGTTATTTTGTCACTGCATTTTCTTTATCGCACTGTGTATATCTGTACATAAATAGTAATGGAAATGTCCACCACACACAAACCATATTTTTACATACAGACATACAAGCAGCCATACTTTACTTTACAAAATATTCATCCCTTCCTTCTTAAATATAAGGTGTTCACCCCATCCAAATAGGCCGTACGGTTCATGAGTAGGTATAGAAGAAATGAAGTCGGCAAAAGTATTGCGTTAGAGATAATGCGGACAACGTTATTGCACAGGGAAACAGAAAAGCCGCTTGCCTCGATCTGAGGCAGCGGCTTGAAACTGCAAATAACGTCATCTACGTGCGACTTATGAAATTGTTCGGAAACAAGCTACAAGCTAATTATGGGCAGCTAAAATCAATGCCGAGGCATCTGATGCATAAGGCGCCTTTTCAAAATTACTGTAAGCTTCGATATGATCAAATCCGCATTGTTCAAGCATCTGCACTAGCTGATTGTACGTAACCGGGATCAAGGGGATGGAGCTGCTCACCGACTGACCATTAGCCGTCAACGTCGTCGTAAACAGCACCTTATCATCAACAAGCTCGTAGCTTCTTTCAAAAGC
Source organism: Paenibacillus alvei DSM 29 (assembly GCF_000293805.1). GTDB lineage: Bacteria > Bacillota > Bacilli > Paenibacillales > Paenibacillaceae > Paenibacillus_B > Paenibacillus_B alvei. The sequence goes on from NZ_AMBZ01000001.1 coordinate 182,031, forward strand.
AACATGCTCATTGCGAATGACCGGGAACGTAAAATTGCTTCCGGCAAGTACGTTATCATAGTTCACAACTTGAATGAGCAGTGTTCCGTGTGCCCGCAAACTCCCGTACGACTGCTGCAGAAATTGATGAATCTCCTTCCTGTCCTGAAGGTGTGCAAGCGTATTGCCCACACAGTATATGCCATCATAGTGATCGGTGAGCTGCTCCAACTCCAGCATAGAGGTTGAGATGGCCGTAAGCCGCCCGCATTGCTTCGCTTTCGCTCGGATGCGAGCACACATCGCCACCTCAGGTTCGGCCGCAGTAACGTTGTAGCCCGCTTCCGCAAGCGCGTAAGCAATATTGCCTGTGCCCGCTCCCATATCAAGCAGGGAGCTTCCTTCTGCATAATAGGATGAAATATATCGCAGCTGCTTTTCATTTGCCGGAAAGAGAACATCATAATACGGAGTTAAAGCGCGATAGAACGTCATGTGAAAGATCTCCTCTGTTAAGCCTTTATTAGCATATAATCGGATTTAACTATATCGTAAAAACTTGATGCAAAATGTGATCTCAATCAAATCATCCAGAGTCTTTCTTTGCTATCATAACCATGCATTGATAATGAATCTCAATTGCAAAGGAGAGCTTAAAATGAGTGAACTTATTAATAATCGCGAGAACCGTACCTTACATCATACAGAACGTCAACAGCTTCTTAAACAAATCATAAAGGATCTTCATAACGGACAATCAGAAGATGCTGTGCGCGAACGATTCAAGCAAGCGATCGGCAATGTTACCGTACAAGAAATATCGCAGTTGGAAGAAGCCTTGATGAGGGAGGATGGCATTCCTGTTCAAGAGGTGCAGCGTCTTTGCTCTGTGCACGCTTCCGTCTTCGAAGGATCGATTGAGGATATCCATCGTTCGGATCGCGCCGAAGATCAACCAGGACATCCCGTTCATACGTTCAAGCTGGAAAATAAAGCGATCGATCAGCTCGTCAATTTCAAAATGAAACTTCATAGCGAACAATATGCCAAAAATGATACAGAGCAGAATCGATACAAGCTCTTAAATGACCTGAACTTGTTGTTAGACGTCGATAAACATTACAGCCGTAAAGAAAATCTGCTATTCCCTTATCTTGAGAAATATGGAATTTTCGGTCCAACAAAGGTAATGTGGGGCGTTAATGATCAGATTCGGGCTTCCATTAAAGAGGCGAAGCGTCAATTAATGGAGCACACACCTAATCAGCAGAAAATCCTGAATCTGCTTCAGATCGTCATACATGAAGTGACTGCCATGATATCGAAGGAAGAGAATATTTTGTTCCCGATGGCATTGAACGCCTTAACGGAAGACGAATGGTTCAAAATCGCGCATGAGAGCGAAACGATCGGCTATTGCTTGGTAGAGCCTGCTGGAACGTGGAGCCCAGCGCGCCATCACATTAAAGACTTCCCCGAACAGAATGATTCGACTGATGAGGAATCACTTGACGGTTACGTTCGCTTTGAGACTGGAATCTTGTCCGTCAAGCAACTGGAAATGATCATGAACCATCTTCCCGTCGATCTTACCTTCATCGATCAAGATGACGTGGTTCGGTTCTTCTCTCATGGCAAGGATCGAATCTTCGCGCGCACGAAAGCCGTAATCGGACGGACGGTTCAGAACTGCCATCCGCCACAGAGCGTCCATGTCGTGAATGAGCTGTTGGCGGACTTTAAGGCAGGCAAGAAAGATGTCGAAGATTTTTGGATACCATTCAAGGATAAGTTTGTATATATACGCTATTTCGCGGTTCGGGATGAATCGGGGCAATATATGGGGACATTGGAATTTACGCAAAATGTAAGCGAGATACGAGCATTAGAGGGACAAAAGCGCATCATGTCCTAGATAACTCTGTTCTCCAACACTGGCTCACCGGTACCGTCTTTCTTACGCGAAATGTACCGTAGGCCGCACAATCAGCCCAACTGCTGCTTGCAAGCCGCTTTCCTTTTCATTCAAGGGAGCGGCTTGAAGCAATAAGCACTGTCTGCAACTAACGCTTAGCAACTTGCATCCGGCACCTTCATGCGTTCCAGTACCGCCCGCTTGCGATACAGCATCTGCGCCGTCTCCGCCATGTCATGAATCATGGAGCGGTTCATGAACGAACCGAACACCATTCCGATGACCGGCACGGATTGGAACAGCTTCTTCCAGCCAAAATTATCAGTAAAGGACACCATCGTTTCCCGCCAGCCCTGTACTTCAGACAGGGAGTCACGAAGCCTATTCGGGTTGTCATAGTCGCCAATGTCCTGCAGCACTGCCTGCTTGCCTACAATGTCCGACATCGTAAGCTGCATGCACTTTACAATAAAGAGCCTCTCTCTTGGATCATCCGGATCAAAGCCGTAGCATATCGCCGTCTCCTGAAGCACTTTCAAAGCAATCCCTAGAACCGCGGGGATATCAACCGCCAACGTAAATATGCCGCCAAATCCGGTCGTCGCTCCTTGCGCAAATGCTACTGTTTTATTGGATTCCTTTACCGAATCCGCAACAGCATTGCTCAGGGCCAGCGGCATCTGCCTCACACCTGACAAATCCAGAGGACTCCCCTGTGCAGTGAAGGCCGCGAACGAGTCAGGCTCTTCTTCTTTCCACTTGTTGCAGAGCTTCTGCAATATGCTTTTTTTCTGGACTAAATAGCTTCCGCCTGTATGGAGATAGCCCCCCAGCTCATCCAGCAATTCAGCCATTTTGTTTTGTATCCCTTTGGGAGTAAAGCGATCCAGCAGCGTGAACGGCAGCCGTCCTACTTTTTCAAAAATGGATAAATCCTTCTGCTCGCGTTCCCATACTTCAATCGCTTGCAGCATCTGTTCAAGTTCAAGTCTCGATTCTCCCATCGTTCTTTATCTCTCCGTCCCCGCATTAGAATAAACAATTATTTCTATACCATACGGAATGACTTCATGTAGGTTGCGTCTCCTTTTCTCCCAAATGCTCTGCAGTTCGCCAATACAATCGGAAACACAGCAGGGATATAGATGCCAGCGAAAAGTTGGAAGAGATTCATACCGAAGGGTCAGCAATTTTCTTGTCGTTTTGTCCAATCTTCCTCTATACTTGGTGGTAATTAAATAAATTTTTATATTTTCATATATTTATGTTCCTGCAACTTAATCTTTTATCTATCTTCATTGATGTCTTCATGTTCGTTCCATAGAAAGAAGGGATAACTATGCATTGGTATGAACCGTTCCAGTCTGAGATTGAACAAGTCTTTCATGAGGCCGAATGTATCATCGGAGCATTCCCAGCCCCTTTGAATGCGGCAGGATTACGTTATTTGGAGAAGTTCAACCCTGGCAATGATCGAAGCACGGACAATTATATATGTTATTGTCTGCCTTATTGGATGCAGGACATGACTGGACTCACGACAACGCATTGCCGCCGCTTGGCTCTGGCAGGAATATTCGTCATGCTCTATTACTTCATTCAGGATGATGTCATGGACAACGATTGCGGTAATCCAACCGAGCAGCTTGCCTTAGGAAATCTATGCTACATCGAGCTGCTTGACATCTATAGACAGCTATTCCCTCCCCAGTCCCCATTCTGGGACAGCTTCAGGCAGTACACATTAGAATGGGTCCATGGCGTCACAAGCGAGCGTATTCAGGATGTATTCATGACGAATCGCCTTAAGGTCGCTTATAAGGCTGCACCTGTCAAGCTGGCAAGCAGCGGAGCTCTATACTTAACAGACATGGAGGACAGGCTCCCGCAAGTATCCGAGGCCATTAATACTGCGCTTATCTGTTTGCAAATGAATGACGATTGGGCAGATTGGCAGACAGATCTGCAAGATGGAAGCTATAATTGCCTGCTGGCCTGGATTCGTTCTATAAATCAAATTCCGACAAATGAACCACTTACTGAGCAGTTCGTTCGACATGCCATTACCGTATCGGATGTCCTTTATTCCTTTGGTCAAGAAGCGTTGACACTGCAAGCCAAGCTGGATGCCATGCCGGAATCAGCCCCTCATATCATTGAATTCAGCCGCTCATTAGTAGAAAATCTGTTTGAAGAAGCCGACCGGATTCGACAACATCGGGAAGCTCTGATGATGGGCGGATTGTCATATTGGTTGTCGAATTCGGTAACAAAGTAGTAGTTTGCGGAATACGCAGAATGATACATTGGAAGCGCAAGATATCCCATTCTAAAGGAGGGGTACACATGGTTTCTGCGGATCAACTACTTAAAAACCAAATCATTCACAAAGCTTGGGAAGATCCCTCATTTAAGGAACGATTGCTGTCTAATCCGAAAGCAGCTATTAAAGAACTACTGGGCATTTCAATTCCTGACCATGTTGAATTGACGACTCAGGAAGAAACAAAAGATCACTTCATCCTCGTCATTCCTCCAAACCCGGCAGAAATACTTCCTACCGACAATGTTCGGCGTTTTTCTGGTAATCCATTTTTCCTTCCTCGAAAATGGGCTTCCCTATCATTCTCATGACTTGTGGGATGCCCTTTCTCTCTAATTAATCTATTTTATGCCCCACTATGTAACGATAGAGGCGGCTCCTCAAATGCTGCGGGGAAGCGCACAACTGCTTCCGTCCCCTTCCATTTTTCGCTATAAAAATGAATACTTCCTTTCATAACTTCTATAATTCGGAAGGTAACCATTAGACCTAACCCTGTCCCCTTTGTCTTGTTTGAGAAGTAAGGTTCACCTAATCTGGCAATCTCCTGATTATCCATACCAATGCCAGTGTCCTTGACGCAAATGATAATATTCCCCTCTGCTGCATACCCCTCAATTCGAATCGCTCCTCCATCCTGCAGTGCTTCGATGCTATTCTTGATCAGATTGATAAAGACTTGCTTGAACTTAGAAGAGTTTCCGTAAATAAACAGATCTAGTTCTACGTCCAGATCTATGACTCCACCCTGCATATTTGCAAGCGGAGTCAGTATCCCTTCTATTTGCCTGAGCTCATCCCCAACATCCAGAATCACAACATCCTCCAGCTCCGGCTTCGCGAAAGTTAGAAAATCAGTTATTATTCCTGAAGCCCGATCAAGCTCAGTTAAGGCTAGCTTCACATATTCCTTTTCCTTGTCATCGGAATGATTTCGCAGAAGTTGAAGGAATCCTCGGGTCACTTGGAGCGGATTACGTACTTCATGGGCTACAGAAGCCGCAAGTTCACTGATGATGTGCATCTTTTCGGAGTGCTGCAGCTTACCGTTGTACATTTCTAGCTCTTTGGAATACTCAATTACTTGTTCATGGTTGGCAACAATTCGTCTGCCCATAATCATAATAAAGGCAATAACAAAAGCCACAACGCCCCATTTCCAAATGGTAAGTTCATATTGACCAGATCGAACCAAAAACCAAACTAATTCTCCTAATGTCACTACAGCAAAAACAATAAAGCCAATCGCAAACAATATTGCATCCACATTTTTTCGAACAGCATATACAATCGATAGACCAACTAGCAAACACAACTGCAGGACAATAATAATGGCATACACAGTAACTGTAAGAAAATAAAAGACGCCGTAAAATTGATTGTTCATAGGGGATATGAAAATCACGCCCAAAAGCATAAGGATTCCATATCCTATTTGAAACTTTCGGATTTTAGAGGTTAGAGAATACGGTCCAGGACCGGTAATTTGTTCAAAATAATAGGTTAACGCAGGAAAGAGAAATTGCATGGCTATATCGAATAAGCGAACAGTATACCTTCCATATTCTCCGAAAAAAATATAAATAAATTTTGAATGCGTGATCATAATAATACCCGCACACAATATAACAATATTCAGAGACAACCAGCTCGGTAAGTCAATGTTGCGAAGACATAGGACACAGATGAACATCACGAGGGCGACAAATATCAAGGAGCTTCCTAGTAGGATATCAATAAGCCCTTGGCTCGCATAATCTTGTATAATGTCTTGATAATCGCCAATAATAACTGGTTTTTGAATCCCTATTCGTTCAACTGTTGAAAATGCGTGAATGTAGATGTGCTGCCCGCTTGAAGAGGGTTTTATCGGTACTAAGACCTGAAAAACATCAGATCCATAATCGCGTGCAGAATGGTATAGTCTTCTTCCTTCCTCCGAATATACATCTACACTAAATCCGTATAACATACTTATGTATAATCCGGGTTGCTCCCAATGGACAGAGGGAATTGATATTCGATACCAAGCAGATTGGTTTCCTTGGGGCTTCAACGGAATGTTAGTTTGAATATCAACAGGCTTCCATCCCTCTGCTCTGCTTTTAATGTCCTTCCATGCGCTTTGCCGCTGCTCCCATATTACATCCCATTGGGTAAGCGTGATTTTTGAGGGTTCTGGTTGTGTGGATAATAGAGAAGGGAATGTTATTGCTCCAATAACCAATAGAATGAGGCCAATGAAAATACCTCGCGTGATCCAGTTTCTAAATCCCATTTCACACCTCTGCATGTATTCAAGGATCATTCCATATCCGATAAGGGCAATACTTCAACAAAAATATGTAAAATCCTTCTTATAATCTGGAAATCGAACCAATTCTGATACGCGTCTCCAAAAAATATAATAAAGTACAGGGATCTTGTTGAAAATGCCCGCTCATGCCACTTATGTGTCGATCAATGTGAGGGAGAAGACATAGTGATAGTATATACGAAACAATTGCGAGATGACTGTCGAAAAAAGAATGTCGAATGGATTTTTTCATAATCGTATCCTTTGTTGGGTTCGTTCCTAACAGATGCATTGCAAGCAGGCAGATTTCCTTGTTACGATGAATACATAAATAGATGATATACATCGTACGTAATGTAATCTACAAAGGAGTAACCCTATGACAACTTATATAGAAGAACATTATAACGGCAACGATTTCAGCTATGTGAATTGGAGCGAGTCTGAGCTTCGCAACTGCACGTTTACCTCCTGCCGTTTTCGAGGCGCTCAACTGGCCGGAGCATTGACAACAGGCTGCCAATTTATTGACTGTGACTTCACTGGAGCTATACTTAATGGCTCTATCCATACGCGAAGCGCGTTTACGAATTGCCGATTTACAGGAGTTAATTTATTCGCAGCAAAATTTGAAGAATGTAAAATGGTAGGGACTGATTTCACCAATGTATTATGGGACGGCATTACGATCAACGGAGGAGATTGGTCGTATACAAATTTGCGCCATGCGAATTTTACGAGGCAGGATTTGCGCAGTGTTCGTTTCATGGAAGCGGATCTAACAGAAAGCAAGCTGGAGAAAGCTGACCTGCGGGATGCCGACTTAACCCGCACAAATCTTACCAAAACTAAGCTTACAGGTGCAGATCTGCGAGGGGCTGATATGAGCGGAGTGAATTTCAAAGCGCTGGATCTTGCTAAAGTCCGAATTGATATGTTCCAAGCCGTTGCATTTGCTAAGGCATATGGAGCCAAGGTAGATTAGTATATAGTAACAGCCGTAATCTGCTAATATAGCAAATTGCGGCTGTCATTCATCATGCTTTTTATTTGAAAATAAGCAGCGCATTGCTAATGCTGCGCCCAGGGTATGTCATATATCTTCCATTGTAATAAAGGCCACTGGATGCCCCGCCATCCAAATTCATAGCCTGATAAGCGCCAGCCTGCTTCATCACTCTAGCAAGCTCTGGAATCGTAGCACTAGATGTAGTCAAGATAATTAGCTTGTAATCCTTCGTTAGACCAACCGCACTGCGTATACTGCTGTGCTTCAATATTTTAGGGTCTTTAAATCCCTCGCCTTTCAGATTGACGGTGATCTTGCCATCTGTAAGAAGACGCGGCCCTACCTGCAGCGCTCCTTGCACATCTCCTTCATTAAATCGCTCCAAGAACGATTCTCCCGGGATCATCTCTACCTGATTCCCCTTCGTAAACACAAGCACACTCCGTTTATCACCAGAGCCATTATGTATCATTCTTCCATTTCTAACTACATAGCCATACGGGACTCTCACCTTAGTCTTGGAGTAGGCATCAAAATAGCCCCCATTTATCGCAGCTACGGCATAATTACGCTGTGCCATATGCTTGAGGTTATCGACCGAGCCCTCTCCTCCGTAACCAACTCCTACGCCGAGACGAATACGAGGATGCAGCAGATTTATGGTCAGCATCGAGGCATACACCCGCTTGCTTCCAACCTTGAATGCTCGCTTACTCTTCTCAATCGATGATGCTTGGCTGCTCCGCTGCTTCGAAACGACAGGCAGGCGAACATGACTGTCTCCACTCCAAAAATGGACAACCGATCCGTTCTTGTCCCATTCCATGTTCAGACTCATCGCTTCGCTGACGATTCGTACCGGAACATAAGTCGTCCCCCCTGATCGGAAGGGGGCTGCATCCAGCTCCGTATCAACCCCATTGACATATGCCTGCGTCGTACCTAATGTCATCTCCAGATAATTATCGTCGCTTACCACCTCTATGCGCTTGCTCACAGGCTCCCATGTCACTTGATAATGAAGTTTATCGCTCAAATAGCGTATTGGAACGTAAGTGCGGTACGCCTTCGTATCCATAAGCCCATATGAACTCGCATCTGCATTAGCTTGCCCCTGCGGTATAACAACTGTAAAAGTTAAGGCTAGCCCTAGAACTGCTGTGATTATTTTTTCAATTTTGGCACTCTCCCCAAGGTGTAAATCCAAATTCAGGAATATAGTATCATATCATCATTTTGATGACGGTGTCTTTTTTCGACAACAATATCAATTTGCCGACGTGATCTGAGGAATCTGACGATTGATGTCGTGGTCAATGAGAAGAGGAGCGCAACGTCAGCGCTCCCCAATATCCGGCACCATCTTATCCAGTAACTAACCTTCTCGATAAATAACTTCCGCATCGAACAGCGTACTGCCATCTGAAGCTTGTCCACGAATAAAGCAGCGGCTATCTTCTGCATGCAGCGTTTCAGCAGTAGATCGATATATATCTACCTGATCCCCGAGAATGATTTCCTTATGGTACGTAATTCGAAAGCGCGACACACCTCGCTCCAATTCCTCTTGCGTCATCGCATCCAAGCATATATCAGCAAATCTGGCATTGTTCAAATGGCCGTTCATATCAATGCTGCTCTGTCTAACGTATAGCGTGTACGACAATTCAAGATGAGTCTCATCCGGTATCACGACTTTCTCCGGCATGTCTCCTACAGAATCCTTATCATTCACCGGAACGTCATAAGGAAACGCTGAGGCTCGCAAGATGCGCCGCTTGTTCAGGTCGACAAGCGCCCATGTGGTGCGGGACTGTGCCACTAACTGCCGCTCTGCATCATACGCAACATAATCACGCAGCCATTGTACACCCTTGGCCCCCTTATGCCATGTATCCAATTGAAGCACATCACCGTACTTCGGCGTGCGCATCAGTTCAAGGTCAACTGTCAGCAACATCCATGCCATACCGCTGCTCACCAACTCATCCATCGATACTTGATGTGCTGCGAGGTGGGAATCCCCTGCCCGCTGCATCCATTCCATCAAGGTCGATAAGCGGCAATCCCGCTTATAATCACAGTTATCGGATGATACTTCATGCTGCTCACTCCAACGCCGAGTGTCCACTTGTACCCCCCACTCCTTCCGAACCAACGGCCGTCTACATCTGACTCGCCTATCGTTTTATTCCTTGTTTATCATAACCGATAATCACTTCGAATGGCGTTATTCATCTGACCAAACCTGTTATTTTTACCGACATTTCATCTCTTCATCAATCTCCGTATAATATGTTAGTATAAACATAATGTATGAATCAAGCTAAAAATCAAGCTGAGCTTGTACGAATTCAGCAAGTAATTCCGCTCTTTACAGAAATTCATGAACAAGATACTTTGAATGAAGTATATCAATTTTAAATAATCATGGATGCAATAAACGGCGAACGAAGCGTTTGTCTTGCATGGGTAAGGAGTAAACACATGATGAAGGAAATGAAAGCTGCCTCAACATGTACCGATGAGGCGGTTGCACAAGATGCGGGCGGACGCGTACTTATTGTGACCTCAGTAGCGCCCGAACGGGATGCTATATTGCGTGGTCTTCAACAGCATCCGCAATTTGACGTTATCATCGGCGGAGTAGGTGTCGCATCTGCCGCTGCTCGGACGGCACGGGCACTGACGCTCGCGAATTCATCGCATTATCGGCTCGTCATATGCGCAGGTATCGGCGGAGGATTTCCAGAGCAAGCTGAAATTGGCTCATTAGTCGTCGCAAGCGACATCATTGCTGCCGATCTTGGCGCAGAGACGCCGGAGGGCTTCATCAGTCTGGACGAGCTTGGATTCGGCTCCGCACGCATCCCTGTCGATGCTGAGCTTGTTGCTCGCGCAACGGCAGCACTGCAAGCAGCGAATCTGCCAGCACGCTCCGGCCCTGTGCTAACAGTTGCAACCGTCACAGGCTCGGCAGCAACAGCGGCACACATGGCAGTACGTATTCCCGGTGCTGCCGTTGAAGCGATGGAAGGCTATGGCGTAGCTACCGCAGCACATGAATTTGGCTTGCCGGTGCTGGAGCTTCGTTCCATATCGAACGCCGTCGGCCCGCGCGATCGTGCTGCTTGGCGTATTCAAGAAGCGCTGGAATCACTGGAAGCTGCCAGCGCTGTATTAACGGAGGTGCTGTAAACATGAAGATTGCCTATTCCCCTTGTCCAAATGATACATTTGTATTCCATGCCTGGGCGCATGGTCTTATACCGGGTGCCCCGGAATTAGAAGTCACGTATGCAGATATCGACATCACGAACCATCTCGCTGCTAGCGGCAATGGATTGGATGTACTCAAAATATCGTATGCTGCGCTGCCATGGGTGCTGTCCGAATATGCGCTTCTGCCTTGTGGCGGTGCGCTTGGCCGCGGCTGCGGGCCGCTTGTCCTAACGAAGGAAGGGACTTCGTCCCAAGCCAGCCCATCCAGCTTGTCCGGCCGCCGTGTAGCAGTTCCAAGTGAACGCTCCACAGCCTACTTGTTGTTCCGTCTATGGGCAGCGCAGAACGTGCCTGGCGGTGTTGGGGAAATTGTCGTGATGCCGTTCCATCAGATCATGCCTGCCGTTCGCGATGGCCACATTGATGCCGGACTCGTTATTCATGAAGCTCGGTTCACTTATCCATCCTACGGTCTTACCATGCTCGCCGACCTAGGCAACTGGTGGGAGGCTGATACAGGATTGCCGATTCCGCTCGGCGCCATAATCGCCCGCCGCACACTTGATGTGGATGCACTTGCTGGCTGGGCTCGCGCATCCGTCGAATATGCATGGGCACATCCGGAAGCATCGCGTGAATACGTGTTGGCTCATGCACAGGAGATGTCCCCAGAAGTAACAGATGCCCATATTAACCTGTACGTCAATGAATTTACGAGAGATTTAGGAGAAGACGGCTATGCCGCGGTCGAGGCTTTGCTTGGCCGCGCGGCGAAGGAAGGTCTTGTTCCTGCCTTCGATCTTGCAGCACTTCGCTTGTAGTCTGCCGTATGATTCGCGAACGCTAGAGGTGTACCAAAAATAGAGCGCCCGCGAGGAACGAGGGCGCTCTATTTTTTCGCAGTCTAGCTATCGTCATAGTGATGCCAGAGCCGACTCTCGAATTGGGTTGCAGCACACAAAATGAGTGATAACTGCTATAGAGAGTCATATGCACTGTCTCTATTGGGATCGCCCATTCTTACTAAGTTGCAGTCCATTCGACATTTCCCAGCATACGCTACAACGAGAAATAAGATGCAAATGCTGCCGACGTAAGCTTTTCATAGATGGGTCGTGTATAATAGTTTCGTGCTAAAGGAAGTAGGCAAATAGAAACGAGATTCTAGGAAAACACTCCGAAGGATTCGCTCTCTTGCTGAAAACAACTACAGGAGTGAAAGTCCAATGGAAACATGGAAGAAAAATTTATGGATTCTATGGTTTGGTACATTCATTGTTTCATCAAGCTTTTCCATGGTTGTCCCGTTCCTGCCGCTCTTTTTGATTCAGATTGGTGTAAAGGATCATATTGAGCTGTGGTCGGGTATCTTATTCAGCAGCGTATTTCTAGCTGGTGCCATCTCCTCTCCGTTCTGGGGGGCAATTGGTGATAAATACGGTCGCAAGCCGATGATCATCCGAGCCGGAATTGTGCTATTTGTGACGTACATCATGCTGGCCTTTGTTACAAATCAGCACCAGCTGCTGGTGATTCGCATCTTGCAAGGTCTACTGACAGGCTTTATCCCGGGATCAATTGCGCTCGTCGGTACGAGTACGCCGGAAAAGAAGGTCGGTTATGCCTTATCGATGATGGCGACCGCCACCGCGACCGGGACCATTATGGGCCCGCTCCTTGGCGGCATCCTATCGAAGCTATTCGACAGCCGACTGACATTCGCATGTGCAGGTGTCTTGTGCTTGATCGCAACACTGCTCGTAATTTTCTGGGTGAAAGAGGAGAACTTCGTTCCTACCAAGGATAGCGGCTCGATCGTCAATACCATTCGGATCGCATCTGTCAATCGTCCATTTATGATTGTACTTCTGCTGTCTCTGTTGACTCAATTCTCGGTCATGACGATTGAACCCGTTCTGCCTCTCTATATTGTAGAGATCGGACATTCGGCGAAGGACGCCTCCCTAGTTGCAGGATTTGTGTTCTCGCTTGTTGGTATTGCAAGTATTCTATTCGCAGCAAGATGGGGGAAGCTTGCCGACCGTATCGGCTTCCAGAAGGTTCTTCTGATCGGCCTGCTTGCGGGTGGTATCGGTACACTCGCTCAAATTCCGTTCCAAAATATATGGTGGTTCTCGATTATTCGCTTTACATATGGCATCTTCTTCTGTGCTGTGTTCCCAGCATTAAATGGACTCGTAGTGCGGACAACAGATAGTGATTTCCGCGGACGCGCTTTTAGTTTGAACCAGACCGCGAATCAATTTGGCGGAATGCTCGGCCCGCTCGTCGGGGGAGCAATTAGCGGTATCTTCTCGATTCATATGGTATTCTGGGTCACCGGTATACTGCTGCTCGCTACGATGGGTCTGGCCTTCTGGACGCAGCGCACCGCTCCCGTACCCGTAAGTGCTTCTGGTATCAACAAAAAGGGATAATGTTATAAAGCACTAATCACTGCAAAATTTTCATAGTAATCATAAGGGGCTATCGTCACTGCAACATGGGTTGCGAGTGATGAGCCCCTTTTCCATTCCCCAATAGAAGGTTGAGATTCTCCTTACCGAGTTGGTTCTTAATTTCTCCAATAGGTCGATAATATTGTCCGCCTATCGCCTACATACGCTTACTTCATCAGCGTTCACAATGTTCATTTCATATCCGTCCGCAAACATAATTGTGATTTGTCATCTCCATTTCATTAAAAAAGATGCTCCCTCAATGAAGGGAACATCTTTTTGTTCGTCTTAATCTGGTTCGTTTACACAAGACTACTTACCCGGGTCACTTTTATAAATACGATCCCATTCTGCGGTTAAAATGACGTCTTAGGCCCTCTCCCAATAGATTGAAGGTAAGCACCGTCAGCAGGATCGCGAGCGCTGGGTAAAAGACAAAGGTAAATTTGCTTACATAAATATCTCTGCGTGTCTCTGCCAGCAAAGACACCCAGTTCATGCTCGTATTCAGGAACTTCATAGTGAAGTAATTAACCTCCACCCAGTTATGCGTCAAGAAAATACTCAATACGCCTAATTGTCCAATAAGCAGCATAACCTTGCCTACATCAATACAGAAGTTTATGATGATTTCCGGAACGAGCGACGGCATATAATAATTGCGAACCATGCGCCATCTGCTTAATCCCAGCGACTCCCCTGCCTCCACGAACAGTTCATGCGAGATATGGTTCGCTTGCTGCTGCACGATATATGCTACCCGTCCAACTTCAAGCAGAGCCAAGATCGGAATAACCCACATGATGCGATTGCTCGAGTATTGAATGAAAGGCATACTAAGCAATAAAATAGCCGAGAAAATAACAGGCAAAAACGTAAAGATTTGATTGAAACTTGTCAGTATCCAATGGGCAATCCCCTTCTGCTTATAGGCAAACAGACCTAAAGGCACTGCTATCATATAGCGCAGCAGAGCGATGCAAAATACAATATAAATCGTTTCCTTCGTCCCCACGACAAGCTTGCTCAAGTTGTCGACTCCATTCTTATCGGAGCCGAGCCAATTCAAATCCGAAGGTTGGAACGGAGGCAGCATGAGCTTGCCCTGCTCTGACCATCTATGTTTTTCAGGCGACAGCGACTTGTCTATGAACGGCAATTCCGGACCGAGGAACATGACAAAGAGGATGACGGCCAGCATCGCCCCACCGATCCATAGGGTATAGTTTTTCAATGAGGACACTCCTTTATCTCGATCTCGGTGTAACGGAACGCTTCGCAATGAAGGAAATCCACTGGACGAGCACAATCATAATCATGAAGCAGCAGGCGATTCCAATGATAACGCCCGGCTCATAATTCTCACCAGATCCAAAGCTTGTATCATAATCAATCGCTTGGAACAAACGGTAGGCTGCACCCGGATAACTCATTAAATATTCGACCATTAGTAAATTAGACAGCAAGTATCCGAACAAGGAAGGCAAGTGGGACAATATCGTCCCCAAGCTGTTGCGGCCCACATGCTTGTACAAAATCATTCGCTCCGCCACGCCCTTCGCTTTCGCGACCTGAATATACATCTGGCCTTCTTGTCCTGCAATGGCGGCACTCGTAATTCTAGCAATATACATAGCCGGATATATGGAAACAAGTACAGATGGAATAAGAAAAGCATACCACTCTTTTTGCTCAAAAAAATGAATAAACGGCATATACCGAATTACAAACCATTGAATAAGCAGTACAACCATAAAGTCAGGCACGGACTGAAACAGCCACGTCGTTCCGTTCCCAATCGCATTCCATTTTGATTTGGATAGCTTATAGTCTGCAAGCCCCTTCATGACACCAAGTATCGAGCTTAGTAAAAAGCCGATCACGATAATCGTCAAGCTTTTCCCGATCGCTGTCTGTACTACAGCACCTATGGGCTCCTCATAACGCGTTACTCCTAAGGTATGATCTACAAAGACACCGTGCAGGAAGCCTGTAATGTTGTCGGCATACTGCGACCAACTGAAATGATAGCTTGCCGACATCTTATAACCTTGCAGGCCAATATCGAGCTTGCGTGGAAATAACACGATAAGCACAACTACAAGTAATGCAAAAATGCTTAGGCATAGTGATTTCAACATATGCAGTACTAGATTCATAATTTCCTCCTGCGCACCCTCTCCAGATCCTTATGATAGTGATACCATATCATTCCTGCATTGTGAAGACTATGAAATACTGATTTGGATATTTAATCCATAAGGTGGATAGTTATTCGTCCCCCTACGCAAAAAAGCCGTCCATTCCCAATCCAAATTGAAAATGCACAGCCGTCGCGATTTTCTTTTTCTATGCTCCCGGATTACCGAATCTACGAATCTGCATCGCCCTTCTGACATACATATACAAAGGCTGGGGGGACATTCAAGAGTACAAAGTGGATGTTTTGAATATCGAAATAACGGGATAACTGCGGCTTCATCTGCTGGGAATATTGAAAGGCGATGAATAATCCCCCTGGCTTAAGTGAAGCATGAATTTGCCCAATGAGGTGTTCTCTTAGCTGCTGTGGGAAGTTGTAGAAGGGAAGGCCACTCAGCACGCAATCCAGCTGCTTTATGTTTTCTCGATCCAATACTTTGTCAAGCTCGCCAGCATCGGGATAACAAGCGTAGTCTGGAAAACTGTTCGTCAATCGGGCAAGCAGTATTGGATCTTTTTCAAATAAAAGAACTTTTGCCGCATCCGGCTTCACCGCATCAATGAATGTGGTAATTGCTCCTGTGCCCGCACCTAATTCAGCTACATGTTGTATCTCTTGCCATGCTACAGAGCCCAACATGCGCTGTGCAAGGAACTTAGAGCTAGGTATAATGCTCCCAATCTGTCGAGGTGATCGAATGAATGTTTTCAAAAATAAAAACTTTTCCTGAATGGTGTTCGTACTCATATGACTTCTCCCCTTCGTACTTCTTCCTGGATGTTCTTATCATATCCAACATGTCTTGGGATCATAGGGGAATTGTTCTGAAGAAGTAATAAATGAGTTCGTAAAGATTTCTGAATGGAATGGACAACTTCCATATCTATGCTTAATAGTAACACGGTAATTCTAAAAAACGTATAGAGGATATAAAAAATCGGCCCGCATCGAGTTGATCCGGGCAATCAGTAAGTTAGAAATGTATTCTGTTCCTGAAGCTTCCTAGCGTATCATCATATAGATTGCGTATGTCTGCATTTCGGATAGGTTGAGCATCCCCAAAATGCTTGTCCTTGCTTACTTTTTCTTCTCACCATTGGGGAGCCGCAAGTACAAGTCTTTGACGCAGTTGCTGCACTTTCCTTACTACCTTTCTTCCACTCTGCTTTTGCAGTTTCTATTTCCTGACGGCTTTTCTTCGAAGTTCTTTTGCCGGGATTCCACTTCCCCCATGAACGAAGCTTTTGTTCAATTAGTGCACCATGCCAATAATCCACTTTGAATTGCTCAGCTTCTTTCTTAGCTGGCCCAGTCAAATCTGAAGTCGTAACCAATAAGGACAGAATACAATCATGATTTCGCTTAGCTCCAACGAGTTCACGAACTGTCTGCACAGGAACCTTATGGTGACTTGCATAGCATTTCGCTTGAACAGCAGTCTTCTCTCCTCGTCGATCCGTAATCACAAGGTCCACGCCTCCGTCGCTTCCGCCGACCCCGACCTCTGTGACCCCATAGCCTTGATCTCGGAAATAAAGGGCCAACAGACGCTCAAACTCAACCCCAGTCAAATCCTCTAACTTACTTGATAAAATTGCTTCATCTTCTCGACAACGTGTTGAGGCTCTATTTATAGTCCCTCTCTTTGTCCGATTTTGGGACGCTCTCCCGTTCTTCTTCGGTGACTTCTTACCTTGAAGCGCAGCCATGATCGAGATCCCAAGCAAAATTGCGATTACAACAACCGCGATCAACATCCATTCATTGTTTCCCATGATAAATCTCTCTCCTGTTGTTCGTATATCAACATTTTACAACTTGGAAACATTTTGATAAACCCTTGAAATGTCTGCCTCCTACAGTTCCCCTCAATCAAGCAGCGAATAAAAAAATAAGCAATCCTTAAACAAGCAGCCAAAGCCAAAGAAGCCCTTATCCACCTTGTACGGTTGGTAAGGGCTTTACTTCTTGCAATATTTGTAATGCTCGAACCAAAAAGAACTTTCCTCTCCTCGATCCTCTATTCGTTTCGATCGCCAATCCATCGTCCTATGTGCCGAAGCGTTTGCGATATCCGCATTTGCGGCACAGCTCTTCCACAGCTTCTCTGCGAGAGAATCCATAGAACAGGTTGTTGGCTCGCTCACTTTCGACGATCTCTGAGAACGAGTCCTGATTCACGTTACCGAGGTTAATGACACCTTCCCCATCCAGGCAGCAAGGCACGACTGTACCATCGACCAATATCGCAGCTTGTGTGCGAAGCGCATGACAGAAGCCTTTGCCTTCATCTTCAGGAGCATTCAAGCTCGGCCATTCAAATTCATGGTCTTGATTCAAATAGACACGATCCGCAATTTTGACACCGCTGCCCGGAACGATCTTCTCTTCAATTCGGAAGTCCAAATTGAATTCTTTTTCGATAATTTCAAGCGTCTCGCGGTTGCGATTCCGCTCCATGTTTGTTTTATTATCTTGCGTCAAATTCCACAGCCGGAACGAGAAAATGACCTTATGCTCTTCAGCCTCACGCACGAACTCCAAAATATCGGCAAGATATTTGTCACGGTTCTCCGAGCCAATATGGCCATCGAAGCTGTGGAGCGAGAAGTTCATCTGGCGCAGCGCTGGCTTGCCAAGCAGCTTATGCTTGTTCTTGCGTATGAGCGTCCCGTTTGTCGTAATATTGACCTTAAATCCCTTCTCATGGGCTGCGTCCAATATTTCATCAATCTTCGGATGGAGCAGGGGCTCCCCTTTGACATGCAAATAAATGTGCTTCGTATGCGGCTTAATCTCATCTAGAATATGATGGAATGCATCCAGCTTCATGAAGTTCGCCTTGCGCTCCGTCGGCGGGCAGAATGTACAAGCCAGGTTGCATACGCTGGTCAGCTCTATATATACTTTTTTGAACGTTTTCAAGATTGTTCCCCATTCTATTGTAGTAGTTCCGAACTTTCCTCATCCTCTACTATGCACGAAAACGCCCCTGCATTCAACTTATTCCAAGCGGAACATTCAGGCACTAACACGAAAGAGCATAATGCAGTCTACTGGAAATCCACGACTGGAAAATCAGAGGGGATACCGTCATTAGATTCGAACATCACATTCTTTTCCTTTTCCTTTTCCTGTACAGAAAAAAGACCCTTATCAGGAAGGGTCTCTCTGGATACCATTTCGCTTATAAACGTGAAAAACAGTCTCGTGCAAGAACAAGTTACGCATATACTTGCGTGCGATCATCAGAAAGTTCTTCAATCGTTATGTAATCAAAATGCGCCTCATATCCTTCGCCCTGCGGACTGCAGGCATAGATGCCCACTTGAATTGGTTTGGACTCCTGCTCGAACAAATGTGTCATGCGGAGCTGCTTCCAGGCAGAACCGTCAAGCGAGTAATCGACATAAAAATCATTGCTGATTCGTGAAATACGGAAATAAAGCGGAGCCTCGCCGTTATCGACTTCTTGGGTCGACCAATCCGAATAGCCGTGGTTAGTCACAACCGCGCCGAGCTTGTTGCTGGCATCCGGGATATACTCTACAGATGTTTTGAGCCAAGTGTCTGGCGAATAGCGAACCATTAATCCTGCCTGGTCATAACGGTGTACAGGATACGAGCAGACCTTCGTCGTCAATCTGAAGTTCCCTTCCAGCTCCCTATATAGAAAATGTCCATTATCGACCTGAAAGCCATAATGCGTCTTTTGCCAGTAGTCGGTTTCTTTGGCAGTACGAACAATGAGTCTTGCTGTTTCTTTATTGATTTCCCAATCCCGGGGCGGCGAGTACCACTTCAAACTGTTGTTCAATTGCCCATTGCTGAAATCTTCATTCAGCCGAATTGAATTGCTCATCTGAATTGCCTCCATGTCGTAGTCTCTCTTCATCATAGGAGGAATCAGCCGCATTGTACAGAGCAAAGCCCAAGGTTAAGGGAAACCATAATTTATGAAGTGACCTGTGGAGTATCCTGCTCCAAAATAATGTCATTCAATACAAGACGAACAGGCGCGCTGATCGTATCTCCTACCGGACAGGTGCGCTCAATGAACTGCACGAATTGTTCGACTTGCTCATAGGAAGCACTGGTCTTGACATGAATGTTGTAGCGAATTTCGGAGTAGCCTCGGCGGACGTCCGACTTGTTCATAAAGCCGTCCGTATCCAAATCCCCCTCGAGCTCAACAAAAAATTGCTCCAAATCAATATTGAACTTGCGGGCGTATGCTCTCGCCACAATGGACTGGCAAGCGCCTAATGCACACAGCACTACTTCTACCGGGTTCATTGCCGTGTCCGTACCGCCTAAAGATTTGGGCTCATCAATCGTTATCTCGAAATTTCTCGATCTGGCCTTTACAACCATACCCTTTTGCAAATGTGCAGTAGCAGTAAATGTCTCAAGTGGCATTCACACGACCTCGCCTTCCTAATTTTAACCAATATTATATCACGGTTATAAAATATGAATAGTATAATTTTGCATAACGCGATGAAAGGAAGAAAAGGAGACTGCAGCATTCTGCAATCTCCCCCCTGTTGATCGAGCTGTAAACCGGCAGCCCTTATTTCAACGACCACACCTGTGTAACCCAATCTGCATAAAAGTCAGGCTCATGAGATACCAGCAGCACTGAACCGTTGTAGCTGCGAAGCGCCTCAATGAGCGCCTCCTTCGCCCGCACATCCAAGTGATTCGTAGGTTCATCCAACACGAGCACATTGCTGTCCGTGAGCATCAATTCACATAACCGCACCTTAGCCTGTTCCCCGCCGCTTAGCGAGCTGAGCGGCTGCCGAATATGCTCCTCCGTTAGCCCAGTCATCGCAAGCAGCTTGCGAATTTGCTGCTGCGTCAGATCAGTACGGAACGCACATAGTTGATCGAGGGCTGTATCATCGGATACGAACACTTCTTGAGCAAAATAGGCAACCTTTACTCGTTCCCCTTGGTGCACGGTACCGTGTAATGGTGATAATTCTCCAAGCAAGGTTTTGAGCAAAGTCGTCTTGCCGACGCCATTATGACCGATAATCGCGATCTTCTCCCCTCGCTTCATGGACAGATTCAAAGGCCTGCACAACGGCTTGGCATAACCAACCTGCAATCGTTCTGCCTTGATAATTGTCCCCTCTGGCTCCATATTAACTTGGAATTCAAATCGCGGCTTCAAGCCTGATATCGGGCGGTCAATCCGTTCCATACGCTCCAGCATCTTCTCCCGGCTCTTAGCCTGCTTCGCCTTGCGAATCTTATTTTTCTGGACAAAATCTTCGAGTCTGGCGATTTCCTTCTGTTGTCTACTGTACGCTTCGTGCTGCTGGAGTTTATTAAGCTCGTATACGCTGCGGAATGCCTCATAGTTGCCGACATAACGCTTAATGTTCTGGTGTTCGACATGGAAGATCGATGTGGCAATCTCATTCAAGAAGGAATTATCATGAGAGATAACTAAGAAGGCTTGCTTATACCCCTTCAAATAGCCCTTCAGCCAATCAATGTGCACATCATCCAAATAGTTCGTCGGTTCATCCAGCAGGAGAACATGCGGCTCTTCCAGCAGCAATCTCCCTAGAAGCAGCTTTGTGCGCTGACCTCCGCTCAGCTTCTCGACGCCTCGATCCAGACCGATATCAAGCAGCCCTAAGCCTGCTGCGATCTGTTCCAGCTTCACTTCAATCTCATAAAATCCCGAATGCTCCAGTCGATGCTGAAGCTCTCCATACTTGGCAAGCCACACCTCCAGATTGTCAGCATCTTCGGACATCCTGTGTGCCAGCTCCATCAGGTTCTGTTCCATGGCATAGAGGTGCCCAAATGCCCCGCGCAAATAATCTAACACTGTCGTGCCGGGCTGTAGGTCAATATGCTGCTGCAGATAGCCTACCTTTACATGAGGAAGCCATTCGACAGTGCCCTTATCGGGCAATAGCTCCCCAGATAGGATCCGCAGCAAGGTTGATTTTCCAGCTCCATTGCTGCCAACAACTCCAGCATGCTCGCCTGGTAGCAGGCGGAAACTAATATCGAGAAAAATTCGCTTATCCCCATGGTAATGGGTTACTTGTTCTACGGATAACATACTCATTTCATTCTCTCCTTTAACGTGTGCATAATCATGCTCAACGCCAAGCGAGAGAACAGCCTAATAAAGAGTTATTCAAATCGGTATGCAAAATAGGGCAAGGCGAACAAACGCCTTGCCCTATACAAATATCCCTATATAGATTCATCCAAAAAGCTTCAGGTTACGCCGCACTGCAGCTGTTCTGCATAGTGATCGTGCGCCTAAGCTTCATAGAGACATACTTGTATATGAAAAAGGAATCGGTTCTTTATCTACTGTTCTTCGATTTGGCGTTAAGCTAAAAATGGGCAGACTTCTCCCGTCTTAAGCCAATTTCCGTTGAAGAACAGTTGACAATACCGCCATCCCCTTTCTAATCCTTATCCTCATAAAATGGTATTACGAGGAAAATGATACATGATCTATGCTAGTCCTGTCAAGAATATGCAAAAAACCGCTGAATCCGATGGATCCAGCGGTATGTATTCGTACGATGATTAAGCCGCGTTATCTACTACTTCCTTCGGCACCTTAATTTCGGCCACTTCATTGTGCTTAGAAATGGTGCTTGTCATTTTCATACTGATTGAAATCTTCTGTCCGTTCTCTTCCCCTTCGAGCACGAGTGTAAAGTCACTCTTCGTAGGGAAGAAATTATCCTTGTTCACACCATATGCCATCGTAAGCGTCTTGACGTTCATCTTGCCTAGCGCCTCTGCTGCTTCTGCGCCAGATGACTCGGACAACAACGTCTTCGCCAGCTCCTTGCCCTTATCGCCGGACACATCCGTAGTCATCATATACTCATTGCCTTCAAGAGTGATTTTCGCTTCCTTCTCCAGTGACTTGAATTTGTCCAAATTTTGCGTCAAGCTTGTTTGGCTTTTGATGTTCGCTTCCCATTGGCTCTTCAACTCATCTGGAACCTTGGCCCATTCGCCATTAACCTGAGAGTATACCCCTTCTTTGGCGAAATATTGTTTAATCGTTTGGTTTGTTTGGTCAGACACAATAGACGTATCTTGATAGAAGCCAAGCGGCTCCTTTGTGAAGTCGGTTTTGATTTTGATATCCGATTTTTGTTCCTGACTGCTATCGCCTTGAACTGCATTTACTTGCTCGACATGAACATCCAATGAATAGCTTTTCAATGTCTTATCTGCCTCAGTTGCCTTTTGAATCAACTCTTCCGCCGTAGGCGTTGATTTGCCGCAAGCGGTTAATCCTAGAACTACCACGATCCCAACTAGTACTGCCTTCCACTTTTTCAAAATCGTCTGCCTCCCAAAATAGAATCCTTTCTCATCTTAACGAATCTATGACAGCAGACAAAGTGAGCATAGCCCTAATCCGATACAGTAACTAGTAGGATAGGACTATTCATCAAATAAAAAACCGCCGAATCCATAGATTCGACGGTTTTGGATATGCACTTGCAATTATTTTACGCTGTCCAATACTTCTTTCGGCACCTTAATTTCGCCAATCTCATTATGCTTGGAGAACGTGCTGTTCATAACCATATGAATTTCAACTTTTTGGCCTTGCTCCTCTACGTCCATCGTCATATCAACATCAGATTTCGTAGGGAGATGCGTATCCTTGTTCACACCATATGTCATTTTAATGCTTTTAATATTCATTTGATCCAACATCGCTGCCATTTGCGGGTTGCTATTCGAACCAGATTGGCTCATTAACGACTTCGCCAGTTCCTTCATCCCGTCACCGGACAAATCTGCAGTCAAGATATAGTCATTTCCTGCTTCGGATACTTTCGTATCTTTCGCAATCGATTTGAATTGTTCCAAGGACTGCTCCGGGCTTGCCCCTTTTTCGGCACCTTCCAGTACTTGCGCCTTCATATCATCCGGCATCTTCGTCCATTGCCCGTTCATTTGCGAATAAACGCCATCCTTCGAAATATACTGAACAATCTTTTGCTCGCCTTGTCCCGTTACGGTCATTGTCATTTCTTGATACAGGTTGAACGGCTCTTTCGTTATGTCGCTTTTCAGCTTCATTTCTGTATTTTGCTCTTGCTTCTGCTCCCCTTGGCTAATCGTAAGATCCGTCTTAATTTGGGCTTCCATAGCGAAATTCTTGAGCGATTTGCTTGCATCAATTGATTTTTGAATAAGTTCATCGACAGATGGAAGCGAAGCTTCTTTTTTCTCCGTATCAGTTGTCGTCTGTGCTGTAGAAGAGCTGTTTGTTCCGGCAGCGTCTTTTTTATCTCCACAAGCCGTCATGCTTACTACTAATATTGCCCCCAATAATAGTGCAACCCATTTTTTCAAAATTTTTACCCCCTAAATGTTAGTACACTTACTCATATTAACCAATGCATACGTCTCTGCAACAGGGATTTTAGAACTAAAACATGTGTCAAAACCGTAGAGGAAACTAGATATTTAGACCTAGTTAACGTAAAATTTATTCATTTCTGGCTGTACAGTCTATAATCATCCTATACAGACATATACGTTCTTCGGAGGATTCATGCATTGAAAAATCTACTTGTCACCGGCTACCGAGCACATGAGCTTGGTATTTATAGCAACAAGCATCAAGGCATTCCTTATATACGCAAGGCTATTGAATCTCGGCTAATCCCCCTTCTGGAGGAAGGGCTGGAATGGGTCATTACTCCTGGACAATACGGAGTCGACTTATGGGCTTGCGAGACTGCCATTTCGCTGAAGAGTCAGTATCCTCAATTGAAGTGCTCAATCATAACGGCGTATGCCAACCCAGAAGCACAGTGGAGCGAGGAGAAGCAGGCCTATTTTGAAGAAATTATGCGCGGCATTGATTATTATGGAACGGTAAGCAATGCGCCCTATAGCGGCAAGTGGCAGTTCATTGCAAGGGATGACTTGCTCTTTCGCAAATCAGATGGCATTCTGCTCGTCTATGATGAGGATGCTGGGGAGGCAAGTCCGAAGTTCACGAAGGAGCGTGCCTTGAAGAAGCAGGAGGAAGAAGGCTATATCTATATCAGTATCGGAGCAGAAGAGATTCAGGCTATCGCCGATGAGGAAAGAAGCAATATGTTCTTCGAATGAGGAATATACGGAATGAAAGATCCTGAAAAAAGAACCTGCTTATGCGATTGACGGGCGGGTTCTTCTGCTTGCGCAAATTAGTTCAACCGATCCAGCATCTCGTACTTGTTGCCGCAAGGGTCTTTGAAATAAACCGCGTATTAGGTCGGACTGATCGGCATATTAGGATTGGGAAGTTTGCTCCCGAATTGCAGCCAATACGTCTTCCCAGTGCAGCTTCATCTGCTCACGCGTAACCGGGTGATCCAAATTTTCCTGGTGGAAACTGATCGTTGTTTTGTCTGGTTGATTGGACAGCAGCCGAATTTGCAGCGTGGACGGCTCCACCCACTCCTTCTTCGACCATCGTAAACGGAGCTGCTGGTACGGTTTGACGACCCGGAATTGGCCGGAAATGCCTTCTGCGGATCGAAAGGTCTCCCCCACGCTAAAGGACAGGGGCGATACGGTTCCAATCCATAGCTTCAAGCCTTCGGCAGAGGTTAGGTACGCCCATGCTCGTTCTGGCGAGATCAACTGCGTTCTTCGAACCCCTACCTGATAGCCCATCGAAGCCGTTAGACCGACAATCTTGTTCGATGTGGATCTTTTACTTATCATCGTATCCCTTCTCTCATTTTTATTGTCCGTACTTACAACGCACAAAACTATCAGGGACTCACCCCCCTAACGAACAACTCAATGCTCGACTCTATAAATGCCTGATAGGATACTTTCGTAATCGTCGTCGCCCCAAATAGCTGTGTCATAAATGCTCCGTAATTCATCCACATAAACGTGATTGCCTGCGTTTCTGCGTCTATCTGAATCATACGATTTCTACTCTGCATGTCGGTAAAATATTGCGTCAGCAGTTCCAGCAATTTGCGCGGATGCTTCTGAGCCTTCTCACGGATTTCGATCAATTCGTCGTCCCTTAAGACGATGAGGAACAATTTGCGATTACGGTCCATGATCTCATGATACATCTGGCTAATCCCAAGCAGATCCTTCCCCAGATCCCAAGTCACTGTCTCGTTAAAGATCCGGGTCATTTCAACCGAATAATGATAACGGTCAACCGCATTCTCCAGCAAATTGAGTTTGCTCCCGAAATTGCGGAACAAGGTCATCTCACTGACGCCCGCTGCTGATGCGATTTCCTTGGTCGATACACCCTTGTAGCCTTTCTCAGCCATTAAGTCGATGGCAGCGAGCATCAGCCTGCTTTTGCTGTCCAAGGTCTGCTTGTCTTTCACATGATCACCTTCCTGGTACTCTTCGAACGATACAATAGATAGTTAGTGCTCACTAACATTTAATATGTTAATATTATCCTTATCTATCCTGAGTGTCAATGACCTTTTTTGCGGTGTTGCATGCAAACAACCGATTGACGCTGTATAAATAAGAGCTGTGTATTTTCATGGGTTTTGTTCTACATGAGAAGAGTTCAGCTTTTTCAACAGTTTGATCGGTATTTGCGCTCTGCAGTATTTAAAATTTTTCTGCTCGTTAGCGTAACAATTATTCCTCGATAAATAACAACAGCAACAGGATACAAGAATTCTGTTGCTGTTAGCAGTTTTGTTCTGTTTTGTCGCTCCACCACATTATTTCCCGGAAAATGTTGCGCCCCAACATATTATCACTTGTTCCACTTAAACGAAACTAGATTCAAGTCTTATGCTTTTCCTAGTAATCTATCTATTGCCGGCTTCGTGAAGCATGCCAATTGATCGGGCAGCTCGTTCAGGGAGAACCATCGCATATCCCCGATTGCTCCGTCTGCCTCATTATTGCGCGCTTCGCCTCCCTGTACCGTCGTATCGAAGATAAGTGACACCCAGTGCTCTTCATTTTCGGGACGGATCGTTTCCGCTGTGCAAAGCAATTGGGTTACGGTAATGTCGAGGTTAACTTCCTCTTTCACCTCACGGATAACGCATGCCTCTAACGATTCGTACATATCCAACTTGCCTCCAGGAATGCTCCATGTCCCTTTTTCCGGATTCCGATTGCGCTTGACCAGCAGAATTTCGCCTTGGTGATTGCGAATTACCGCTCCTACACCTAATTTCGGAATTGCTGTTATCTGATTTGAAATCGTCATTATCAATCACCTCGTATCGAATATTCACTCATTAGACTGTTCAGATTCTGCTATGGTTTCATAAAAAAAGGAGTTGCACATTGAGCGCACTCCTCTATTGATATAGATATCCGGCTTACTTGAACCAGCCCTTCTCCTTAAAGCGCGTAATCGCCTCAATACGATTACCCACATTCAGCTTGTCGAGAATAACAGAAATATAGTTGCGCACGGTTCCTGTCGTGATATACAGCTCAGAGGCAATTTCCTTCGTGTTCTTGCCGTCTGCAATCAGGCTGAGCACTTCCTTCTCTCGTTCCGTCAGCGGATTTTCCTCTGCATAAGCCTCATCAACCAATTCCGAAGCATAGATGCGTCTGCCCGCCATAATATTGCGGATCGAGTCTGCCAGTTCCTCGCTCGGGCTGTCCTTGAGCAAATATCCATTCGCGCCAGCTTTTACAGCTCTCTCAAAATACCCCGGACGGGCAAAGGTTGTCAGAATGACGACCTTGCAATCGGAGCCCTTCAATTCCTCGGCCGCATCAAGCCCACTTTTTCCCGGCATCTCAATATCCATCAGGCAAATATCCGGATTGTGCTGATGAACGAGCTTCACAGCCTCATCTCCATTACTTGCTCGTCCGACAACACTCATATCCTCTTCCAAATCCAGCAGAGACGCTAGCGCTCCAAGCAGCATCCGCTGATCTTCCGCAATAACAATTCGTATCACGTCCCCACCTCCTTAAGCGGTTGTTTCGTTATGATCGGCACTCGAATAATAATGGTCGTCCCTTGATCACATACAATGTCCATACTTGCGTTAATAAACTCAAGCCTTTCCTTCATTCCCAGCAAGCCATTCCCTGTTGATTGAATGCTGCTGTCTATTCCGATCCCATTATCCTTTACCTTAACAGTATGCTCAGTCGGAGAGGTCTCAAGCTGAATCGAGCAGACCGTTGCATTGCTATGCTTCACGATGTTCGTTACGGCTTCCTTCAAGCACATACTGAGTACATTTTCATGCAAGAGAGAGATATTCGTAAACTTATCGCCTTCCAGCCTGAACTCAATTTGAGCTGCCTTCAAAATTTGCTGGATGCGGAACAGTTCATCCTCCAGACGCGTCCCCCGCATTTGCGTCACCAGTTCCCGCACTTCCTTCAATGCCGTTCTCGCGGTCTGCCGCACATCATTGATTTCCGCTTGTGCTCGCCCGGGATGTTTATGAATAAGCTTGCCTGCAAGGTCGCTCTTCAGCCCGATTAATGACAGCTTCTGACCGAGTGTATCATGCAAATCACGAGCAATGCGATGACGCTCCTGCAGCTTAACGAGCTCGGCAATCCGCTTGTTGGCATCCTCCAGCTCCCCCTGCAGCTTATCCCGCTTATTGCGGTTATAGGTTGTTACAGGCAGGAGGATGACTCCGATCATACTGACTAGGACAAACGGGAGCTGCGTAATGAGCACAGGGTTCTTCGTTACAAACCCATAATTAATTGTCACAATGGTACTTATAAGGTGAATCGTATACAGCGTAATAAACCCGATCTTATGTTGAATGTTCCCAATAAAAAACGCTAAGAACAGTGAAAAATAAACATACCCAAACAGCACGGTCATTGTAATCGAAATGATCACTTGGAAGGCAGTCCAAAAGTAAACCCACCAGCCTTTTGATACAAACGACAACACATAACAGCCGAAGAACGCTAGGATCATAACGATTCCGATAACAACTTCATACGGTGAAGAGGCCCGAAAAATAAAATAAAAAGGAAGGATATAAAAGACCACCCATACATACGGGCTCAATCCCGTACTCCTGTGAAATATATGGTACCATTTCTGCATGGTTGTCCCCTCCTTCCCTTACGCCATATTTAATTGTATCTTACCATAAATGATGCCAGGCAGTGCTTATTATTCCCCTTGCATGCCTGCTCTTGGAGCCGGCTTGATAGAACTTCTAATGCGGCCTGATTTCTGCAGCAGCAACTGCTTGTGTTCCTTGAAGCTAACGAATACCTTTCTCTCTTCATCCCATAGTCGGAATCGGAGCGATTTCAGGCTCGTACGCAAGGTGATCGTCGTTGCCTTCTGCAGCGGGATGGACGCATCATGCGCCTTCTCCAAATTGTAGTTCGGCACCTTCGGGCTCAGATGATGCACATGGTGGAAGCCGATGTTGCCGGTTATCCATTGAAGCAGCTTCGGCAGCTTGTAATAGGAGCTTCCTTCTACGGCCGCCTTCACATAGCTCCATTCATCCTCATGCTCGAAGTACGTCTCCTCGAACTGGTGCTGCACATAGAACAGCCAGATACCGAGCATGCCCGACAAGAAGAAGATTGGCCCTTGGATCATTAGAAATGCCTGCCAACCAATGGCCCAACACAGCAATGTATATAACACTACAATTGCAATATTCGTAATGTACGTATTCACTCGTTCCTTACGCTTCGCACCTTTACTATTGAAGCGATACGCAATAAGAAAGATGGCAATCGGCCCGATGCAGAGCATAACCAGCGGATTGCGGTATACACGATACACAAAACGCGTCCACCAGGAAGCCTCCTCGTACTCCTCAACCGTCAGCACCCACATGTCGCCAATTCCCCGTTTATCTAGGTTGCTACTTGTGGCATGATGGATAGAGTGACTGTGCTTCCATTGCTGGTACGGAACAAGGGTGATCACCCCTGTAATCGTCCCAAGTATATCGTTTGCCTTCCGGCTCTTAAAAAATGATTGATGACAGCAGTCATGAAATATAATGAATGTCCGAATGACAAAGCCGGACGCAATTACGACGAACACGAGCGATAACCAGTAAGATACCGCAAGGCTTGCATAGGCGGCATACCATAGAGCCAAAAGCGGCAAAATCGTATTGCATATTTGTCGAATGCTCGATCGCATATCGATCTGTTCATACGGCGCAACTTCCTTCTTCAAGCTAGTAAGCTTCGAATCGGCCATCGTGTCAGTTCCCCCTAAATTGTTAACGAACATAGGTGATATCGCGTAATTCCTTAACTTAATAACCTTAAGTATAAAGAATCCGACAAGCACGCAGTAGTCACAAACGTCAGTTGGAGGACATGATAAATGTCATATAGGACAGTGTGTCGCAGTTAGTCCAAATACTACTGTTTTCCAAAGCCAATGTTAGAACAAAACAGCCTGCTCTATGAGCAGACTGCTAGATCAATCTTATTTATGAAGCGCAAATCGAACCGCTCTACCAATCAAGCCGGGTAATACCGATAAATGTCCTTCACCGGGAAAAACGTGAAAATCAACGGATAAGCCGTTCTCCTCCAGCTTCTTCAAGCGCTGGTGCATCTCTTCCGCATTATGTAACATCCGGTTCGGATGCGAGGCCTCCTCTTCCCCGACGGTCATGAGCAGCCGCACAGGGGATGGATCAGACTCCACAGCACGGATCGACGTAAAGGTCTTCTCCGCCTCCAACACGCAGCGATTGCTCCACCAGATGGAGGGGCTGCCCGCAATATAAGTCTGGAACAGGTCAGGCTTCGTGAACATCGTATTCAGCGTGAACAAGCCCCCAAGCGAATGACCGAATAGCGCTTGCTTGGATCGATCTATCGGATAAGCCTCTTCTATTTTCGGCTTCAGTTCCTCCTCTATATAGCGAAGGAAGTTGTCGCCGCCGCCTGTAGGCGGCCATTCCTCCCCGCCCGGTCTTGGCGGCAAGGATGCGCGATCCGTTGGAGGCGTTAGTTCATAGAAGCGATCCGCAGGAAAGTCCCCTTCCGTCAAATAACCAATCCCCACAACAAGCAGCGGACCGAAGCCGCGAATGCCTCGTCCCTTCAACACGCGTGCCGACTCCGCGCAAAGAGGAAATAACGCGTTGCCATCGAGCACATACAGAACCGGGTATCCCTCCGAAGGAGCTTCGCCCTCGGGAACACTGACACTAATTCGGTAGTCTCGGTTCGTATGCGTAGACACCATATTATATACCGTAGAACGCGGCAGCGTAATCGGTTGTTCTGCTATTTTCATGCTGGTTCCTCCCCTATTGATGCGGAATGAATTCCGATGACTCTGTCGAGGCCAATATTATGCCTTTCTAGCATTGAGCTATTTCGGAGCTCGATACAGCAAATAAATAAAATACGGAACGCCGAGCAGCGCAACAACGATACCTGCCGGCAGTGAAATCGGCGCAAAAATCGTTCTGCCGATATAGTCCGAAACCACAACGATAACCATCCCGATAATCCCGCAAACGGGCAGCATACGATGATGGCTCACACCGACCAGCTTCCGCGCTATATGCGGTGCAATCAAGCCGACAAAGCCAATGCTGCCGGATACGGATACACAAGCACTGACAAGACCAATGCTGGCTATCAACAGCACATTCGTCTCCCGATTGACCGCCACGCCAAGACTCATCGCACTGTCGCGCTCGAATTGCAGCAAGTCTAACTTCCTTGACTTAAACCAGATGAAAGGGACGCAAATGATAAGCCATGGCAATGCGGCTACAACGTAATGCCAGTTTGCATTCCACACACTTCCTGACATCCACACCGTTGCCATCTCAAAGTCCTGCGGGTTCATCTTCAACGAAATGTACATGGACAAGGCGCCGAGACCTGATGCTACCGCAATACCGACAAGAATCAAGCGCTGCGGATCCAATCTGCCTCGATGCCATGAAAATGCAAAAATAAAGATGGCTGCCAGCAGTCCACCGATAAGTCCGAACAAAGGCATCGCCATCACAGCAAACCAATCTGTGCCGACGATTTTCCCTTGGAAGAAAAACATAAATAGTACGACTGCTGCACCGGCACCGGAGTTTATGCCCAAAATGCCTGGATCAGCAAGGCCGTTTCGCGTAATGCCTTGTATGACAGCGCCTGCTGTGCCCAAGCCGAGGCCCACTATAGCAGACAGCACAATGCGCGGCAATCTGAACTCGAAAATGACAAGATCATGATCCGGCTGCGGGTTAATACGCAGTAGCGTATCGACGACCTCTTTCACAGTCATGTCAAAGACACCGTTCGTCGTGCTAACATAGACAGCGGTTAAGAACATAGCAATTCCTACGCCAAATACAATCCACCAACGAAGCAATGAATCTCTATGCACGTTCTCCCCCTCCTTTTTTGCGAATGAGATAGAGGAAGAATGGAACACCGATTAAGGCTGTCACTACACCAACCGGAGTTTCGAATGGATAGTTGATGAATCTGCTGAGCACATCAGCGAGGCCAAGGAACAATGCCCCCAGCAAGCCTGCACAAGGTACCGTCCATCGGTAATCGAGTCCAACCAGCATGCGTGCAATATGGGGAACAATTAAGCCAACAAAGCCAATTTTACCTGCCAGCGCTACCGAAATACCGGTCAAAATGACGACTGAAGCGGTTGCAAGCAGCTTCACGAAAAATGTCTTCTGCCCTAAGCCAGCCGCAACATCCTCGCCGAGCGAAAGTGTCGTAATTGATCTGGTGACGGACATCGCTAAAATAAATCCAACAATGGCAAATGGAATAACAAGCTTAATTAATTGGGGATCCAATTGATGAAGCCTTGCATTATACCAGAAGCTGATGTTTTGTGAAATTTGAAAATAAACTGCAATCGCAGATGAAATGCTGCTGAGCAGCGTTCCAATAACCGTTCCGACAATCGCCATCTTCACCGGTGACAACCCTCCTGGAATCGTGGAGGCCAACCCCCACACGACGGCGACGCCAAACAATGAACCTAATAACGAAAAGAAAATCATTTCAATGGATGATGCAGAAGGAACCAAAATCGTGCACAACGTAATGACGAAGGCCGAACCATCAGATACCCCCATAATAGAAGGGGATGCAAGATAGTTTCTTGTCATCCCCTGCATCATGGCCCCTGATATGGCTAGAAACGCTCCGATCAAGAGCGCTCCTATTACCCTCGGCATGCGCGAGTGCATAATAATTTGATGATCTACATTGTCCGGATTGAAATGGAATACGGCATTCCATACGGTATTCGCATCAATGTTCTTAGCTCCATATAGCACGGATAATACGATGACCGCCACCATGGCAATTGGTGACAAGATCATAATTGCAATCGCCAATGCCTTCTTATTATGCATATCGTACCAACCTGTTGTTTATTATTTGAACAGCCGAATTATTGGGACAGCTTATCTACTGCTGCTTCAAGGAACAAGAATTTGCTAAGCGCCGTACCGCCTTGCGCAAGCGGATCTACAACATTGACGAACACTTTCCCATTCTTAACCGCATTAATGCTCTTCCAGATCGGATTGTTCTCCAATTCTTCCAGTGCTTTCGGTGTGTCCTTATTCTCATCTGGAGAAAACTGAACGAACAGATAGTCAGGATTGATTTCCGAGAATTTCTCAAGCGAAATCAATTCTTGCGCTTTCGCTGCTTTCACTTCTGCTGGAGCGGTAAAGCCCAAATCTTTATAAAGGGAAGCATTAAAGAATACGCCCTCAGGGTAAATCGCAAGATCTCCCTTACGTACGCGAACGGCCAAAACCTTCTTATCCTTCAGTTTATCGCCGAGCTTCGCCTTAGCCGCATCCAGATCGGCTTTATACTTGTTCAAAGCTTCTTCCGCTTCTTTTCCTTGCCTGTCAATTCCGCCAAAAGCTTTAAATTAGCTTCCCAATTCGTCGAAACGTGGGATACCGGAACTGTAGTCGTAATTTTTTGAACTTCTCGATAGCCTCTGGTTTGAATTTCGTAGAAGCAAGGATAATGTCAGGCTTCAGCTTTAAGATGCCTTCGTAGTCTGGCTCCATCTTCTCTCCAACCGATACCGCTTCCGTTGTCGCTTTCTTGAACAAGTCTGGGAACTGACCGCTCACACTGATTGCGCCAACTGGCTTCGCGTCAAGCACAACTGCATCTTCCATGGATTCCATAGAACCTGAAATCACAATGCGCAAATCCTTTTTAGCAGGAACTGTATATGTCTGATCCAAATATGTAATCGTTCTTGTTTCTCCGGACGGTGCAGCCTCTTTATCTTTATTTTCCGTGTTAGACGCTGGTGCAGTCGTTTCCGCAGCAGAGCCGCTCTTTGTGTCAGCTCCCTCTTGCGTTTTGCCGCCACCAGCACCGCACGCTGTCAAAGCTAGTGAAAGTGAAAGCAATAATAACCCCTTAGCCATCCATTTGTTCATTTATTTCTGAACTCCCTTCGAATTCTATCAATTGATAATGATTATCACTATTAAATGATAGAACGTTTGTCTCAAATCTCCAATGGATAATTTCCTGAATTGTTATGGACATTTTCCGGATAAAAGCTCGAGCATGGTTTCCATCATACGTTCCATTGCAATAGGTGAATACTCTACCCATGGATCCGTATGTATCATGTGCATGCGCTGATGGCGCACAGCCTCCAGCTGCTGCCATCGCCAGCTCTCTTGAAGCTGCTGCCACGAGGCCAATGTTTCACTCTCTTGGCAGACATTGACGAGCAGGCGATCCGGATTGATTTGGGCGAGCTGCTCCAATGACATTTCTACGTTATATATAGGCTCCTTCCATTGGAATGCGGGCTTCAACTGCAAGCTGCCGAACATGATCTCGGCAATTCCGCGATTGCAATATGCGAAAATTTGCTGCCTCAGAATTCTGACGAAGAGAAGCGACTCATTCCTCACACGCAACGGAAGCTGTTCCCTTATCCAATTCACTCTGCGGTCGTACCGTTTCAACCAATTTTCAGCATCACTGTCCTCCCCCAGCAGCTTCGCCGTATGCTTCAATTGATCGCGCCAATTCATTGCGCTAGGAATCGAGCAAATGTTGCCCATCTGCTCGAGCTGCTCCTGCTCTTCCCTAATCAGATCGTCCATTGTCACGATGATATCCGGCGACACTTCTTGAAGCTTTTCAATGTTGGCAGCCCAATGTTCGTTCACACGGTATGCACTGAGATGAACCGGAATGTCATAGCGATATCGATCATAATAGTATTTCGTCCATTTCGGGTGCAGCGGTGCGGCATACGGAATGATATTGAGTGCAAGGAGATAGCCTGCAACGCCCGTTCCGTACGCTGCAATTTTCCTTTTGCGGCTTCTCATATATACCGAAGGCGAGACTCCAACCACTTGCTTGAACTTGCGGCTGAAATAGAATTCATCCTGATAGCCGACCTGATGCGCAATATCGCGCAGCTTCACGCCGGATCGGTTGAGAAATTCCTTCGCCTTGTTCATCCGCAGCTCTGTCAAATAATCATGGGAGCTCATGCCATACGTCTTTTTGAACAGATCGACAAAGTATTTGGGACTTACACCTGCAATAGAACCGAGATGCTCGATCGACAGGCTATCGTTGTAATGAAGATCCATGTAAGCCTTCGCGCGTTCAATTGCTGGGCTGCTTTGCTCGCTCATCGCCAGCGGCGTATGGTTCAATAGCGTATACAGAAGCTCCTGAAAGGCGAATTGGGCGCGGAATCGCTCCTGCGCATGCACACTGCCATGCATGCGAACGACCGCATCACAATGCAGGGCAAGCTCCCCTACGGAGGATACTGCAATACTCTCGTGCTGCTCCAGCTCCTCCTCACGTCGAAGGGGCTGAAGCTGCGCTTCCCCCTCTACTTCTTTATACATATCAAAATAAAAGAGATAGGCCTCTATTCCATCTTCTGCGTCAGACCGCAGGCCAAATGTATGCTCGGGAACGAACCAATACGCACAATCGCGGGACAAGGAATACTCCCGGTTATCGAGCTGCAGGGTTCCATGCCCCTGAGTCGTAATGAAAAGCAGATGCGTGCTTGTCCATTGCTGGGCAGATTGATAGCCCTGGATCTGCTTGTAATATTCAGCCCCGCGAAGCCTGTATGTTGCTTCACTCCAGGTGATACGGCTGCCAGCCTGATTTACTTGCTTAATCGTTTTCATGCTGCCTCCTATTTATATAGAAGAAATCGGTGAGCTTGCACAGCTCTTCTAACCATCATAATGATAATGATTCTCATCGTCAATATTTGCTTTGCATGCCTGCAAATTAAATAGGCCCAACAGTTAAAACCGTTGGGCCTCATGGCAATCTTTATGCTAGTTCGTGTTCTAGCTATCGCTCTTGGTCAACTCCTCTTCTGACTTGTGCAAAAAGATGAGCATCTTTAGGCCATCCTGTACGCCCTTTGCATAAATCCATCCCATTTGCATGGAAGCAATCTCGTTCTGCACCTCTATCCACTCCTTGAGCAATCTTCGGCCATTGCGTTCCAGCTTGCGCTGTATCGCGCTTTCCAATTCATCTAGCTTATTCTGCAGCTGTATAATATCCGGCAGTCTATCGACTTGTGTTCTTAGAAGTTCCAATCGTTGATGTAAGGTATCCGTTACCCAATCCGACATGATTCTTCCTCCACCTCGATTACTAAACTAACTGCAATTATCCACTATCCATCTAAATTTCCATATACTAGTTCCATTATAGTATAACATTTATTTTATTGTTATGTTATAGTGATATCTCATTTTCTTCTGTGATTCACTAACCTCTAACTGAGGTGACCATCATGTCAGATTTGCTTAAGCTTGTTGGCGAACAGCTAAGGATGATTCGAATCGCAAAGGGATTAAGTCAGGAGCAAGTTGCCGAAAGAACCGGGAAAGAAGGCATGGGCAAGTCACGCATATCCGATATTGAATCCGGTAAAGTCAATGTAACTCTGAAGACATTGGAATCCCTTATGCACGCGCTGGATATTGTACCTAGTGAACTGTTTAACTTTCAGAAGCTCAACGTCGCGGACGGCATCGAGGATAAACGAATGCTTCTTGATCTACATAGAATTACGCTCATGGAAAGATCAATTGATGAGGTTAAGTATGTGGTTCGGACTACGAAGGATTTCCTCAACACGATAGATGCACACAGCTCGAAAGGAAATAAGCGTTCCTAAGCACAGCAACCGATAATCACGGCCAAAACATCAAAATACGAAAAGCCCGCCATCTTAATCCAGCGGGTTTTTCGTATTGCAAAATGGCGAACGTCCCTGGAATATGGTGTGGCTGAGACACTTGCTAGATCGTCATTGCTCATTACCTTTCATGCGTTTCATCCGAAATCGAGTGACCCCATTATCCGAAATTTCATAGTAATGGCTTATGAAAACGGTGTCAATATTTTTTCTAAGCCCTTTCACGCATAAAAAAGTGACCCGCAATGCAGCACTTTTCCAAGTGTACACTGCGAGCCACATTATCGATTATAGTTATTTTCCGCCCTTATAACGCTCATAAGCAGCTTCATAAATTTCCAAGTAACGCTTCACGTTCATTTGCTCCAACTGCTTCACGTACGCATCCCACTGATCGAAGCCTGCTGCTCCAGAGGCGAACTTGTCGCGCATCTCGTCGATATATGTCTGAATGTCCGTCTGGATCGTCGTCAATTCTTCCTGCTCCTCTGGCGTGAAGTTGAAGGATGGCCACACATCCTCCATTTTCACCGAGAATGGCTCTGCATCCTGCGCATTTTTTATAGAAGAAGGATAGCCCTCTGCACCCTTGAAGAACTTCCGCTTCACGATGCCCGGATAGTAGCCGCCCGGCCACGTTAGGTATTGGCTGATGGCTTGATCCAGATTCAAACCATCCTTGTTGTTCTTAATCGCATCTAAATATTCATAGTCACCCTTGTCGTTCGCCTGGTAAGTAACGCCTTCAAAGCCCATGAAGAACATCTTCGCGCCTTCATCGCCATAGAAATGATCAATCCAGCGTATTGCGGCTTCTGGATTCTTCGCTTTGTCCGTCAAGACGAACATGCCGAGGTTGCCGAGCGGCGAACCGATATTCGTCAGCAGCTTCTCCCCGTTCACCCCTTGAATGACCGGCATCCCCACATAGCCGTCCTGATTGTACACGGCCTTCGGATCAACACCGTCCAAGAATCCATATAAGCCGGCGCTCGCTTTCGACGTAATGTCCGTATCCTTCATCGTGAAGGTTTCCTTATCCAGCAGTCCATCCTTGTACAGCTTAGCGACATATTGCATCAATTGCTTATATTCATCAGTCGACTGAACAAAGCGAAGCTTGCCCGTCGCCGGATCGAGATCCACATTCGGGTTGGCTATCCCATTCTTGCTCAAGCCGAAGGGACCGCGCAAAACGTTGATCATAATGCTGACGCCCCGAGATCCCCACGGAATCTCATCCTGCTTGCCGTTCTTGTTCGGATCCTTTTCCTTAAACGCTTTCAACACCTGAACCAATTCATCCAGATTCGTTGGCGCCTTCATCCCTACGTTATCGAGCCATTCTTGTTTCACCCACGGGGTGCCATAAAACAGCGATTTGAACTCCGGATCGAATATCGTTGGGAAGCCGTAAATGCTGCCATCCGGCATTGTAATCCCCTTTTTCACAATCGGGTACTGCTCCATTATCCTCTTGAAGTTCGGCGCATATTGATCAATGAGGTCGTTCAGTCTTAGAAATGTTCCTTGGCTACCGTATTTGATTAAATCCGTCTTCGGCAGTGCAGAGGCGAAAAACATCTCCGGATAATCGCCGCCCGCCAGCTTAATGTTACGCTTCTCCTTCAGACTGTCGACCTGCACTGTCTCCCACTCGATATGGATGTTGCTCATTTTCTCGTATTCCTGCCAGAGCATCAGCTTGCTCCAGTCGGCAGAAGCGAAGAACTTTCCGGCAAAGGCCGTCATCGTCATTTTGTCCTTCGCGATCGGCATGCCTTCCTTGTTCATCAGCGCCACACGCTCATCGCGATTGCCTTCGTTCGCTGCACCACCGCCGCCTCCGCCGCACGCCGTTACGAGCAATGAAAAGCTTAGCACCACACTAAGCGTCAATGTGAACCATTTTCTTGAACGCATCACATGTCCCCCTTGATTATTCAATATTAGAATATCGATGGCAGCGCCAGTGCCGAGCTACCCCTTCAATGCGCCAATCATGATGCCCTTTACGAAGTATCGCTGCAAGAACGGATACAACATCAACATTGGCAAATTCGCTACGACGAGCACAGCGTATTTTAACCCTTCCACGCTCATCTTCATCCGTACCGCTGATTCAGAAGTCAGCTTCACGAACTCGCCGGAATCGCTTTGAATCAAAATTTCACGCAGGATAAGCTGCAAGGGGAATTTCTCCTTCGTCGTCAGATAAATCAAGGCATTGAAGTACGAGTTCCAATGACCTACTGCATAGAAAAGCACCATAACAGCAATAATCGGCATGGACAGCGGCAGTACGATACGAAGCAGCGTTTGAATGTGGGTGCATCCATCAATCATCGCGGATTCCTGAAGTTCACCGGGAATCGACTGCTGGAAGAACGTGCGCATAATGATGATATTCCACACGGATACGGCATTCGGGATAATCATGACCCACAGCGTATCGAGCATGTTCAAGTTTTTAATCAATAAATAAGTAGGAATCAATCCGCCCCCAAAGAACATCGTGAATACGATAAGCCCGGTTACCAGTCCCCGCCCCGCCAGATCACGGCGAGATAATGGATATGCGGCACATATGGTCATCACGACATTAAGCGCCGTTCCGATAACCGTATACAGAACGGTGTTGCTGTAGCCGAGCAGAATATCCTTGTTTTGAAAAATTTTCGCATAGGCATCAAGGTTGAAGCCCTTCGGAATGAGCCACATATCTCCGCGCAGCACGTGTTCCGGATTGCTGATAGAAGCACTCAATACGAATACGAGCGGGTATAGAACGATGAGAGTAAGCAAAGTAAGCAGCGTGTAATTGATTAGGTTAAATAGGCGGTCGCCAAACGAACGGTCAATCATCATCTGTCCCCCTTTACCATAGGCTCGTCTCGTTGACACGCCGCGCAATGTAGTTCACAAGAATCAAGAGCGCAAAATTGACAACGGAATTGAACAATCCAACGGCAGCAGAGAAGCTGTACTGCGCGTCCAGAATACCGGTGCGATACACATAGGTGGAGATGATATCTGAGCTGCTCATATTGAGTGAATTTTGCATGAGGAATATTTTCTCGAAGCCGACTGACATGATGCTGCCCAGATTCAAAATGAGCAGAATGATAATTGTCGGCGCTATCGTAGGCAGATTAATATGCCAGATGCGCTGTATACGCGTTGCACCATCAATGGTAGCTGCTTCATGCAGCTGGTGATCGACACCGGAAAGCGCAGCCAAGTAGATAATGGAGCTCCACCCCATCGTCTGCCATACATCGGACAGCACATACAGCGTTTTGAACCAGCCCGGTGAGGTCATAAAGGTGATCGGCTCGCCGCCCATCGCCACAATCAGATGATTGATAATGCCTGTGCTCGGATTCAGAAAAATAAACAGCATACCCACAACGACGACAACCGACAAGAAGTGTGGGGCGTATGTGATGGTCTGTACGATTTTCTTGAACCGCTCGGCCTTCACTTCGTTCAGCATCAGCGCAAGCAGGATCGGAATTGGGAAGCTTAGCGCTAAGGAATACAGACTGATGAGCACCGTGTTCGTCAGCAGACGTTCGAAGTAGAAGCTGTTGAAGAAGCGTTCGAAATGCTTGATGCCTACCCACGGGCTGTCCCATATCCCCTTATTCGCCATGAAGTCCTTGAAGGCAATCTGAATGCCATACATCGGCAAGTAGTGAAAGATGATATAGTACAGCACGACCGGAAGCAGGAGCAGATACAACTGCCAATTTTTCACCATTCCCTTGCGGATTCGCTCCATTCTGCTGTTGCGTCCAGGTGCAAGCTCACCGGAACGCTGCATTGCAAGATTTGTTGCCTTCATCGCCTCTTCCTCCTCGGTGCATCGTCCAAGTTCAAGCTATCCGGCTGCTTCATGGATTAGCCCTCCGATAGTATGGCGGCAGCGTCCAAATTCGGTACTGGCGAGACAGAGACAACACCGCCGCCTTGGCGAATGGATTGGGTTGCCGCACAACCTACAGCCACGCTCATGCGGCCCGAAAGAGGAGTTGCTATCGGCTCCTTGCCATCCAGAATCATATCGACGAAGTCCTTGCAAATATTTGGATCCGCTCCGCCATGCGATCCCTTCGCCTCCTTAATCTGATACACGCGGTCTGCAAGCTCGCGCTCTGTATTGGATTTGCGCGTCCATACGTATACTTTGTCTTCCATCTCGTTATTTTCCATCCGGCCTTCCGTGCCGATAAAGGTATAGTTCCGCTGATAATCAGGTGTGAAGTGGCATTGTAAGTAGGAGGCCTTAATCCCGCCTTCCAGCTCCATAATGACCATGTTATTGTCCTCTACATTCACCTCTTCACGGTATGCGCATTCGATCAGTCTCCCTGGACTCGCTTCCGTACACGTAGTCCGCTCGTCACAGGTTGGACAGGTTAAATCATTCGGCTTATCCCCGCCATAAAAGTCCAAGCTGCCAAATGCGCTCACTTTCGTCGCATAGCTCCCTGTAATCCAATGAATGATATCGATATCATGCGATCCCTTCTGGAGCAGCAATCCAGTACTGTTTTTGGAGTTCGCATGCCAATCGTGGAAATAGAAATACCCGCCCCAGCCTACAAAATGTCTTACCCATACGGCCTTGATCTCGCCAATTACACCAGAATCCACAGTTTCCTTCATCGTGCGGTACATATTCATGTAGCGCATATTGAAGCCGACCATCAGATGCTTGCCGGATTCCTTCCATGCGTTCAAAATGTTGTCGCAGCCTTCCACCGTAATCGCCAGCGGCTTCTCACAAAATACATGCTTGCCAGCCCTCAGCGCAGCTACCGCATGCTCCTCATGACAGAAATCAGGCGAGGTCACCGCGATCGCATCGATATCTTCGCGTGCAAGGAGTTCCCGATAGTCTGTCGTGACGAACGCTTCCGGGTTAACATCATCCTTGAATTCCTGAAGGCGCTCTGGATAAATATCAGCTGCCCCCACTACAATAGATCTCCCGTCCGGCTGATGCCAATATTTTGCGATAGTCCCTCTCCCTCGTGCACCAATCATGCCAATTCGAACTTGCTTCTCTGTCTTCATTTCCTCATTCTCCTCTCGATTACGCTTGCAAGCTTTGTCCATAAGCGGCCGCTTGCAGCAGCACATCGCCTTCTATAATAAAGCGCTTACAATGCGCGATGCCGAAACGAAACTCTTTCTTCACTGCTAACATAGACTCATATAAGGGAAACGAAATACAAGCAAATAAAGCACGAATCGAATCGTTATGCTTTCTGTCGGCTTGATTATGAATGAGGTGAATTTGTAAGACGCTATTCATGTCATACAGCAATAATTGATGGGCGGATGCTCTCTTGCTTATTTTTTAACCTGTTGTGGATTCTTGGGCTTGCGGAAATAGTAATGAGGTTTGCCCAAGGTGTATTGGAATTTGGGTGGTTGATCACTTTGCACAAATAACAAAGATATTTGGGGTGAAATTTGAAGTTTGGATAGGAATCAAAACTATATCCCAATTGGTAATTATTACACTTATAGACTTGTCGTCATTATATTATGCGCAACTTTATACCGTCAACAAGATTTTGGATAAAATTTCGAAAAGCCAAATTTAAATAAATTTGGGGCAAATTCAACGTTGCTCAACCATGCGCGTTAACGCGCGATTGTTTAGGATCTTTCTCGCTGCTGTTTACACTATAAGTAAAATTACCACCTGAAACAGTCATAACTCTCCACTAACACAAAGATGGTAAATACTATAAGATTTGTTTGAGAATACGAAGCACACAATTTCGAGGAGGGAAAACGATTTGAAGAAGACATTACTAGCTTTCTCTGTGATTGCCATGCTAAGCACATCATTCGTACTAACTTTCAACACGCCAACGGTTGGGGCCATCCCGGCAAAAGAATGCAAAGCATCTAACTTCGGCAAGGATACTGAACCTCGCAGACTGAAGGTGGACGACTGGGGTTCAACCATCTTCTATTGCGGCAATAGCCGCCATCCTGACGATCAGATTAATTTGGAGCGGGAGAATGGAGAAATCGATCATGAGTACGACACCTCCGTTGTTGATGATGTAAGTATCGATGGCTCTGTACTGGAATATAGAGCGGTCGGGCCAGGCACAACGAGGATTAGTGTATGGCTGCCTAAGGC
Source organism: Paenibacillus alvei DSM 29 (assembly GCF_000293805.1). Lineage (GTDB taxonomy): Bacteria > Bacillota > Bacilli > Paenibacillales > Paenibacillaceae > Paenibacillus_B > Paenibacillus_B alvei. The sequence goes on from NZ_AMBZ01000001.1 coordinate 224,814, forward strand.
GAAAAAATTTGCAAGTGTAAAGGTTACAGTTGAGGACGAATAACTCCTCCAACCATTGTCAGTTTTCTTTCTCAAAGTAAAATAGTAGATCACCTATGTAGTTTTACTAAATTGTACTACCTGTGAAACAAACGTTACCTTCAGTAAAGGTGGAGTTAGGGGGGTTATATTTGAACCCGAACTCGACCTTTTTTCTTCATTGTGCTGCAAATGTCTGCTTCCAAGTCCGTTGGAATATAAAGTAAATACATGTTATATTGAATGTACAAAGAAACTGATCTTTTCGTATTTGGTGGGTCGCACTTCCTTTTACTAAAGAACGGTTTCTTTTCTATATGACAAAAGAGGGAATACTCCAAGTCATTCTAGACTTCGAGCCCCCCTGTCACCTTATGAAACAATAAGGGAGGAGTTTGGCATGAGTAAAGTGTTGATTTTAGGCGGAACTCGCTTCTTCGGAAAAAAGCTTGTTCACTTGCTTATTCAAGAAGGAGCTGATGTGACCGTAGCTACACGAGGACATACGGTCGATTCATTTGGCGACCAAGTGAAGCGGCTTCAGCTTGACCGAACCGATCCGGAGCAATTGCGTGCAGCCGTTGCCGATACCGAGTGGGATGTCGTATACGATAATATCTGCTATCATCCGCAGGAGGCATTCCAAGCTTGCGAGATATTCGTAGGCAAGGTCAAGAGATATATTTTTACGTCTACCTTATCCGTCTATCCCTTCGGCCAAACTGAAAAATATACAGAAGGAGCATTTTCCCCTTATACATACGCAATTCCAGCGAATGTACCTAAAGACATTGCATATGGAGAAGGCAAAAGACTTGCCGAGGCTGTTCTGTTCCAGAACGCCTCCTTCCCCGTATGCGCCGTTCGATTTCCCATTGTGCTCGGTATGGATGACTATACGAAGCGGCTCCATTTCCATATCGAGCATATTCAGCGAGGTCAGCCGATTGGACTTCCGAATCCGCAGGCCAGCATAAGCTTCATCACCTCAGACGAAGCTGCCCGCTTCCTATTCTGGCTAAAGAACCAGCATTTCGAGGGGCCGGTCAATGCCTGCTCGGACGGTGCCTTGTCCATTAGCGAGATCATCAGGCTCATTGAAGAAAAAGTCGCCAAGCAGGCAGTTATCGTGGATACCTCTGATTCCGAGCAGGATGCAGCCCTTGATGATGCCCACCGTTCTCCCTTCGGTATACCAGACGATTGGGGAATGGACACAAGCAAGGCAGCCAAGCACGGATTCAAATTTGACTCGATTCACGATTGGTACCCTAAGCTTCTTGAACAAATCATCCATTCAAATGAGTGAGGTTGAGAAAGCAAGCGAAACCTCTCCACAACGGTAAGGAGCATTTCAAGCTAGGATGCTCCTTGACTATTCGTTGACTCGCGCACAACCAGTTCAAAGGGAAGCAGCATGCGAAACGGTGTTGGATAAGGAGCGGTAAGCCCATCCAACAGCGCCTTCGCTGCTGCGTACCCCATTTCATACTTCGGAATATGAATGGACGACAACGGCGGGGAGCTATATTTTGCAAATTCGATATCATCTACGCCGATAAATGCGATGTCGCTAGGAATAGACATGCCTTCCTCCGCCACTGCGCGCATCGCTGCAATCGCCATCATATCACTCGCACAGAACATTGCTGTGGGGCGATCCTCAAGCTTGACCAGTTGCTTCATTCCATCATAGCTGCGATCCGCATCCCATTCTGCATCGACGACCCAATTTGGATTCAGCTCACAGCCTGCTTCCTCCAGAGCAATTCGATACCCACGATACCTCTTCTCCCGCTCCAGTTGACCGAGAAGTCCCTTTCCGCCAATAAATCCTATTTTACGGTGGCCATTCTGAATAAGGTGACCAACCGCAACTCTCGCCGCATTCATTCGGTCATAGGAAATGACCGGTACGGTAGGATCCGCTACGTCGATACCTACAATATTGGGCACTCTTTCCTTTAGCCACTTATATAGCGCAGGTTTCATTCCTTCCACACAAATGATTCCGCTAAGCTGATAAGACTGGAGTAAAGATTCAAATAGTACGGGGCTTTTTAGTTCGGCCTGGGTATGCAAAAATGCAAGTGAAGCTCCTGCCTCGAGCAGCTTAGCCTCTATTCCTTGTATGATTGGAGAAAAGTAAGGATGATTGTACTTGTTGTCGGGAAGTGAAAGGATGCAGCCAATCGCATGAGTGGACACTGGAGTTGAGTGGTTCCGCGTGCGGGTACGCGCTTTGGAATTGGCTGTGGATGTCGCATGATAATTGAGTGATTTGGCGGCTTGCCATATTTTCTGCTTCGTCTCTTCACTGATTCTCCTGCTGTCATCGTGATTGATGACTCGTGATACGGTCGATATCGATACGCCGACCTTCTCTGCAATATCTTTCAGTCTGACCATGCTTCCTCCCTGGCAGTATGACATTATCTTCTCGACATCATGTAAGCAGCCTTGTTGTAAATCACAGCATACCACAGGGATCATACACTTGAAAGCATGAAGTAAGCATATTATTGTGCTGCTCTCCATCTGAATAATCCGTCTTTGTACTGTATATTTTTTGCAAGTAGGGACATTTTGTCCCTGACCAACGGCAATTGTTCTGCATTATATATACAAACATAAGATCATCCAATCCGCTATGTGTCGGAGCTTTGTGGAGGGACTTTCAGATGAATTATATTCTTGGCATTTTTTATGTCAACCGGCTCGATTTATTAGTTCAGGCACTTGCGAGCATTCAGCCTTGTTGGCCGCATACAGTCGTTATCGACAACTCCAGCAGCCGCGATCTCCGCCGGGAAACCTCCCTTTCTTCCATCGTGTCTATTTATGAGCCTCCTATCCCTTTTTCACATAGCCAATCCCAAAATATGCTGCAGAAATGGGGCGCAGAGAGGAACTGCGATGCCGTGCTGTATATGCATTCTGATGCAGAAGCACTTAAAGGGGTTCCAGAAGCATTATTATCGACAATTGCAGCTTGGCAGCAAGTAGGTTACAAATGGGGAATTGCCTTCACGAATCTGGATACACTCGCTGCTTTTCAGATGGAGGCGATAAAGACTGCCGGCCCGTGGGATACGCTGCTGCCGATGTACTTTTCCGATCAAGATTGGTATCGGAGAGTAGTATTGTCAGGCTACCCAATCATTCATACTGGGCTTCAAGTGACTCATCATAATACCGGGGCGTCAACGGTGAAGTCTGATCCGCTCCTATCCCACCTCCATCAAGTTACCTATCCCTTATATCAGCGATACTACGAAATCAAATGGGGCGGTTCATTGGGGCAAGAGACATACCAACTTCCTTTCAATCATTTTCCTCTTAATCCCGTAGATCACTATCTCCTGTAGCTTGATCCCGAATACGAACCGCAAGCATGGATTGACATTCTGCCTGCATAGGCAAGACAAAGGGGGTTCAGTCGATGAAAAAATGTATTGTATTCGGGAATTGCCACGTGTTTCCGATACGCAGGTATTTGATGTCTTCACACACATTCCGTTATAGTTATAAACTGCTTGAGATACTTCCTATTCAAGGTTGCAATCAAGAAATTGGCGTAGGCGATCATCTTCTGGGCGAATGCGATCTGTTCATTTACATGAGAACGAGCGACGCTTATGGTCCGTATTTGTCCAGCGAGTATTTGTTAAGCAAGCTCCCAGAGCGATGCGTAAAAATCAGCATAGGCAATGCCTACTTTAAGACCTATTACCCGCAATTTACTTTCGATAACAAGGATACCCTTTACGGATACGAGGATCAGAATGTTATCCGATTGTTAAAGAAAGGGGAAAGCAAAGAACGAATCGTCGCGCTGCTGTCTGATGAGCAATTTTATTCAGCCCAGCAATTGCACATAATCCATACTGACTTCATGAACAACCTCCGCCAACGGGAGATCGGCATCGATATTCCGCTTGCGAATTTCATCGAGCAGCATTATCAGAAGGAGCATCTGTTTTGCACGGTCTGCCATCCTCGATACCATATTATCCGTTACTTAGCGATGAACATTTTGCAGAGAATCGGAATTTCCCCGCTCGAAATTGCGAACGCCTTTTATGATGTCGATTTTATTGATTTGATTCATCCTATTTATCCAAGCGTCATCAAGCATTTGAACCTAAAATTTCTGCAGCCGGGTGCCCGTATCTATTCGCTGGGAGACGAGAAATTCTCCTTCCAGGAATATATTGCGCGGTACGTGGATATTCACAGCAAGGAGCTGCAACTGGTGTAGGGTTCGCATAATCTCGTCGGAAGTGACTCTGATCAGATGTAAAAAAATCAGAGAGCAACCAGCTCTCTGATTTATTCTGCTGAAAGAGCGCCTAAGGCCTCTTATTTCGCAACGATTTCTCTGTTTAGTACGAAGACCTTTCCTTTTTCATTTATAGCTGCCAAAATGCTTGGACTGCCCTCTTTCAAAAACGTATAGTTGTTATCCTCTACCTTTACTTGGTATCCTGTCACGTCGATGCCGAATATTTTCTTAATCATCGGATTCATTGTTTTTATGGCTTCCGCAGCAGTATACTTTGGCTTGGCGAACTTCTTCTTCAACTCTTCCCTGGAGCTATAAACTGGTCTTTCTGCCCCCAAAGAAATATTCTGTACCTTACTCGTTGCCGCCTCAACCCTTACGTTTATTGACTGCTCGTTATTTTGAGTGAATAAATAAAGGTCAGCCCCTTCCCCTACAAAGCGTTGGACGGAATCGAACGCTATCTTCTTTCCGCCGGTTAATGCTCCTGCTGCCTGTTGAGCAGCTTGGACAGCCCTCTGATCAACCTTAGACTTCGGCACATTATAAATTGCCATCTGCACTTTGCCGCTTTTCGCGTCGATGGCAAGATGGTAAGGACCTAACGTACTGATTTCGCCGCTTGCTCCATGAATGTTCAATTTTGTAATATCGTCATACGAGAGACTCTTCTCTGTTTCTGTGATGGCTGCCTTGATCTTTGTCCGGATGCCCTCGTCCAAGGAAGAGAGTTGAGGATCGAGTCTGATTTGATAGATTTCGCCGGTTTGTGCTTTGATCGTAACCTCGGCAGCAAATATTTTCTCCTCTCCCTTTACGGGATACGTTACGGTTCGATAGGCTTTCGAATAAAGAGTAGGCTCTTTTTTCCCATCGATTTTATACGAATACCGAACGCCCTCAAAATCGATTTCTCCATTTACGAACGGCTTCAAAGCTTCCTTCGCCTTCTCCACCAACTCCTTGTCCAAATCCTTAACGGTCTGTGTGAATCCCGGCTCGCCTTGTTGTTTGGAGTTGGCCGCTGCTGCCGCAGCGGATGTCGGTGCCGGAATAGAGGCCATAAACAGCGCCGCCGCGGTTACGGATAAAAGAAATACGTTCCATCGTTTCATGAATAAATCCTCCTATATCAACTTCCTAAATTAGTTTCACCCAAAATTTTATTCGGCGCTTTACCTTGAGCCTATATCCGGAGCTTTTCCGGCTTCCATTAGTTCCTCTTGCCATTCTCAGGTAACAGACTGATGCTGAAGCAATTCCCTTTCAAGTCCACTCTTGCTTCTATCGCAGGACTGCCTTTTTTCGTAAAGGAAAATTTATTTCCGTATTTCGACTCCTGCTTCACCCCGTACCCACTCAAGCTTATATTGAATAAAGACTTTGATTTGGCTTCTACCGCAGCTTTCACCTTCTTGATGTCTAAATCCGCATATGCTTTGTCTTTGTCAGGAACATCTATTTTCTTTAAGAGAACATCATAGATTTTGCCCGTAACAGCACCGATCTCCAGACCTACCCACTGCTCTTCATTGCCGCCGTCAATTCGCCATACGTAGGAATTCTCTTTCATTTACGGATCTTTGTTCACGAACTTGTGCAGTTGAGCTTTCGTTAATACTGGATTTCCGCCATTCGAAAACTTCTTCAAGGCTGCTTCTGCATTTTTCCGTATCGAAGCATCTATGTTCTTATAGGCGTAGTCAATATAAGCGGTATGATCCTGATCCGTCATGGACGCGGCAAAATCCTCACCCAGCATCGAAATACGGGTTTGACCCGAGGACTTATGTATATCTACCTGTTTCGGTGCATACTTCCGTTTATGATTCAATTCATTAAGCAAGCCCAACATCTTGTTTTGCTTGGTCTTATCTAATTGAGCGAAGGTGAGGCGCAGGTTCAAAAATATAATTTCCTTCGTGTTCTTGCTCATCATCATATTCCCTAAATTGTCTTTGAAAGTAATCGTCAAGTTCGATCCTTCCATGATCACATCGGCCTCAGCGATAGACAAGCCTAACAAATCACGAACCTCTTTTTTAATTTTCTCTTGGATTTCCTTATCCAAATCTTTTAGCTTTATCGTTTTTTGCTCACTTGCCTGTGTGACCTTCTTCGTCGCATAGGATTCCGTTTCCGGTAAGGCTGTCAGCACAAGCGCTGCTGCCGCCATGCACATCCATACTTTATTCCATGATTTCATTTGAAATTGCTCCCTTCGCATTGTCTGTTTGCGTTCAGCTATTTTGTGTACCTATTCCGTTACAGGGATTGTCATTTCCAAGTCCTTGATATAATCCACGAGTGGAATATCCTCCGTCACGAATGTCAGCTTCTGATCGGGCGATACTTGGTCAAATTCCGCGACAAAGCCATAATTCTCGGGATCGACCACCCGAATTTGCTTTTTGTTGAGCAAATGCCCTTGCTCGTCTTCCACATGTAAATAACGACCGTTACCAAACGGATTGTCGCCAACCTTGTTGTAATAGACAAATAATCTGTCGCCCTTCCATTTCATGCGCGTCACTTCCAAACTTCCGGCCGCTCCTTGGCTGAGAATCAGTGGCTTATCTTCGCTTGGCATCTCGGTAACCGTAGTTTTATTCTGAGACAATGGATTCTTGGAGATTCTTATGAAATATGGCTTTACCGTAATTGATTTCGGTGGATGTTGAAACGGTGCGAAATTGAAATCCAACGTGCTGTGCATAACCTCATTAATCAGCGTCCCCGTCCCTCCGCCTCCATTAACAAGTTCAAGCTCAATTCCACGATCATCTATAATGGCAACGTGAGACTCGATGTACATCAACGACTCCTCCTTCATGAAGTGTTGTGGATATGTATATTTCAATATCACTTGAGTTGAAGCTTCCGACATCACGATTTTGTCTACTTTCATCGTCGTCTCTCCGTACTTTCTAACCATGTCAGATGTGATGGTTCGCGAAGGGACTTTTTTCACAGGAAAGCTGAATTCAAATCGCTCCTGCTCCATTCCCTCCAAGAACACAAACAGCTTCAATTCAAACTCATCGGGCAGGTTCCAGTTAGGCCTAAAATTAATGACACTGTTTACCGTCTTGCCGTCTTCCGACAGGATGCGATCCCGTAAACTGTTCGCAAAATGATCGAGTTCTCCGTCAATCACCAGCTTTACTTGTTCAATTTTTCGCCCTGGCGCCGGCTGAACAAAGCCCACGGATAATCTCGTCCCATCGTAGATGACCTTGGATACTTTCAGCGTTTCTCCGTTAAGCGTCATGCTTTGATTGACATCTTCGACGAGCCCCTTTTCATCCGCTGCCTGCAATCCTAAATCTCCAGCAATCGTGAACACGGTATTCAGAAGTGGAATCTTCTTCAAGGTCTGCGCCATCACCGGCGACACGAACCCAGAGCCGATAATGCCCATGCCGATAAAAGACACCGCTGCCGTAATGATGGCGACTTGGCGCATGCGTCTCTTTTTTCGGCTTGCCGCATTCGATCGCAGTGCTTGAACGGACTGCTCTACACTCTGCTTTACAACATCAGGCACAGCGTCCTTCTTAGCTGCAAGCTCTCGAAGCTTCGCATAGGTAGCGTCGTATTGCTGCCGCACCACACCTGGAACCTCGCGAGGCTTATTGGCAGCCGCCTGCTTGAGCACATGCTCCATATCAACATGTTTCATAGTCGCCCTTCCTTTCAAAAGGATTGTCCATCACCTTCGCCAACGCTGCACGGGCCCGATGCAAGCGCGACTTAATCGTTCCTTCCGACGTATCAAGCAGCTCCGCTATATCTTTCACAGACATGTCCTCAAAATAATGCAGCGAAATAACGATACGATGATTATCCTCCAACCGATCAATCTCCGCGATCAGATCTAAATACTCGATATGCTCATCATCCGCAGCAGTTGCCGACTTCATTGGAAGATCAGCCATAACGACAACCCGCTTCTGCTTGTTGACTAATTGGTGACATTCATTCATCAAAATACGAAACATCCATGTCTGGAAGTAAGCAGGCTCTCGCAAGGTATGTATCGCGCGAAACGCCTTGAATATCGCCTCTTGAATCACGTCGGCGCAATCCTCATCCCGCTTCAAGATGGAACGTGCTACCCGATATAAACTGCGCTCCATCCCAGTAATAAGCCGAATAAATGCTTCGCAATCTCCCTGCTGTGCCAGCCTTACTTCGTCTACCGTTAGCACATTTATAATCCTCCTCTAGATTTGAATAAGCTTATTCTATTTCGTTAGATTGGCTATGAAGGAAGTTGGTTCCATCTACACGATATTTAATTTTGGAATCTCATATTTTTCTGAGTAATGGAAAATTCACCTGCCACATATATACTGAATATATAAATATCAATTGATATGTATCAGACGATATTTCATTGGATACCCACTGGGGAGGAACGAGCTATGCCGCCTAAGACTAAATTTTCGCGGGATACGATCATTGATGCCGCCTTCAACATTGCCATGCGAGAAGGAATTTACAGCATTACAATCCGCAAGGTCGCGGAATATCTGGGAAGCTCAATTGCGCCTATTTATGTCAACTTCACAGATGTCGGAGAGCTCATTCAAGAGGTCGTAAAGCGTATTTTTGCTTTCAGCGACGAATATCTTCTCAGTCAGGATACGGGACAGCCTTTCCACGACATTGGTGTTGCCACTCTCCGCTTCGCTCGCGAATACCCGCTGCTGTTCCGCGATATGGTCATGAGACCGAACCCCTATTTGCAGCATGAGCCTAACGAAATGAATGGATTTATCGACAGAATGAAAACCGATCCGGAGCTTACCGATTTCACAGATGAAGAGCTTATACCTATCCTGCTTAAAATGCGAATATTCACGTTAGGTCTGTCCGTCATGACCGCAAATGGCCTGCTGCCGGAAGGCTTCAACGACATTGAGGTCATGGACAGTACATCCGCCGATATCATCGCTGCCGCCCGCATGCGGCAGAAAGGGGAACGAAAATGAATCGTCAGGAAGCAATGAAACAAATTGAGCGGCAGTTTAGAGGCGTTATACAACGCAATCGCAAGCTTCACAATGCCTATTTCCTCGTGCATTGCGAGCCCTTGGGCATTCATTTGAACATTGCGGAAGGCAAGACACGAGACCAGTCAGCCCTTCCACAGCAACGCTATTATATTGCCAGCATAAGCAAGCTGTTTACCTCAGTACTTATCGCGATGCTCGCAGAAGAAGGCAAGCTCTCCTACGAAGACCCTATCCATCGTTACCTTCCCCCTGATCTGATGCACAAGCTGCATATTTACAAGGGAACTGATTACTCCAATCAAATCCAAATCAAGCATCTGCTCAGTCATACCTCCGGATTACATGATTACTTCGAGGATCGACCTAAGCAAGGCCCACGAATGCTCGATCTGTTCACCTCGGAGCCTTCGCGCCAATGGACGCCGCAAGAGGTCATCCAATGGTCCAAGGAGCATTTAAAGTCGCATTTCCCTCCCGGTCAGGGAATTCATTATTCGGACACCGGATACCACTTATTAGGCCTACTCATTGAAAGCATTACATCCACTCCGCTCCATGAGGCGTTTCGGCATTACCTCTTTGAACCGCTGCAGCTCCATCATACGCATATGGCTTTTTATTCAATGCCGGCTGAAGAAGATCCTTACCCCATAGCCGACTTATACGCCGATCAGACCGTTATCACCGATTACAAAAGCATCAGTATGGAGTACGCAGGCGGTGCCTTGATTTCGACCTCCGATAATTTGCTGACATTTATGAAGGCCCTTACGGGCGGAAAACTGATATCCGCGGACAGCTTCCAGCGGATGCAAGTATGGACGAAGTTCAGACCGGGTGTGGACTATGGCTACGGCATTGTCCGTTTTCGGACTGTCCCACTCTTTCTCCCTGCAAAGTATAATGTGTGGGGCGCATGGGGCTATTCCGGAACCTTTATGTTCTACCACCCTGCTCTTGATGCCTATCTGATTGGCAGCTTAAATCAACTGCGATCCACCGCCAAGGCAGTTCGCATCATGTTCAAAGCCATCGACGTCCTTCTGAGATGCAAATAACAAACGCAAAAACCCGCTGCCAGCGTTAAGGCCGACAGCGGGTTATCATCCATCATGTTTCATTGTTATCGAAGAAGACCTCTTCGTTACACCATAATTTTGCACATATCGTTCGTGAATTCTACCGGATCCTGCAGCGGCAAGCCTTCAATCAAGAGCGCTTGGCTGTACAGCAGGTTCGTATACAGACTCAGCTTCTCTTGATCGGATGCATGAGCGTTCTTCAGGGATTGGAATACCTCATGGTTGACGTTGATTTCGAGCACCTTGTCGGCTTTCACCGCTTGGTTGTTCGGCATTGCGTTCAACACTTTTTCCATCTCGATGGAGACTTCCCCTTCCGCAGACAGGCATACTGGATGGGACTTCAAGCGCTTGGAAGCTTTAACGCTCTTCACCTTGTCCTTCAAGATGTCCTTCATCGCCTCGAACAGTTCCTTGTTCTCGTCTTGTTCGTCAGCAGACTTGTCATCGCCATCGGACTCGATACCGAGATCGCCGCTCGATACGTTCTTGAATTCTTTCTCCTTGTACTTCATGAGCATCTTAATTGCGAACTCATCAATGTCGTCTGTGAAGTACAGAATCTCATAGCCCTTATCCAACACAAGCTCAGTTTGCGGCAGCTTCTCGATGCGTTCGATTGATTCGCCAACTGCGTAGTAAATGTATTTCTGATCTTCTGGCATTCTTGCTACGTACTCATCAAGCGATACCAGCTTCTTCTCCTTGGAGGAGTAGAACATGATCAGGTCTTGCAGCACATCCTTGTTCATGCCATACTCGCTGTACACACCATACTTTAACTGTCTGCCGAACGATTGGAAGAACTGTTCATACTTCTCTCTTTCGTCCTTCATCAAGGATTGCAACTGGCTCTTGATCTTGTTCTTGATGTTCTTCGCGATCAAGCTCAATTGACGATCATGCTGGAGCATTTCGCGCGAGATGTTCAAGGACAAATCTTCGGAGTCGACCATCCCTTTCACGAAGCTGAAATAGTCAGGAAGCAGCTCCGCACATTTGTTCATAATCAAGACACCGTTTGAGTATAGCTCCAGCCCTTTTTCATACTCCTTCGTGTAATAGTCGAATGGTGTATTTTCTGGAATGTACAAGATCGCGTTATATACAACGGCGCCGTCTGCGCTGATATGAATGTGCTTGAGCGGCTTGTCGAAGCCGTAGCGTTTCTCATTATAAAAATTCTCATAGTCCTCTGTCGTCAGTTCGTTCTTGTTTTTGCGCCAGATTGGAACCATGCTGTTGATCGTTTCTTCTTCCTGATACTCCTCAAGCTCCTTGTCATCGTCTTCCTTCGGACGATGCTTCTTCACGTCCATCTTAATCGGATAACGGATGAAGTCCGAATATTTCTTAATGATCGATCTCAGACGATATTCTTCCAAATATTCGTCGTACTGATCTTCCTCCGTGTTAGGCTTGATTTTCAAAATGATGACGGTACCCGGCTCATCCTTTTCGCTCGGCGTAATCGTGTATCCGTCCACGCCCTTCGATTCCCATTTAAACGCCTCATCGCTGCCGAACGCCTTACTAATAACGGTTACGACATCAGCAACCATGAATGCGGAATAGAAGCCTACACCGAATTGACCGATAATGTTATGGCCGTCCTTCGCTTCGTTCTCCGTCTTAAAGGCAAGGGAACCGCTCTTCGCGATGATACCAAGGTTGTTCTCCAGCTCTTCCTTCGTCATCCCGATCCCTGTATCGGCTATTGTCAACGTACGACTCTCTTTATCTACCGATACTTTGATGAAGTAATCTTCTTTATTGAATACCACACTGTCATCGGACAAGGCCTTATAGTACATTTTGTCGATCGCGTCGCTTGCGTTGGAGATAAGCTCTCTAAGGAAGATTTCGCGCTGCGTGTAGATCGAGTTAATCATCATTTCCAACAAACGCTTGGATTCTGCTTTGAATTGCTTCTTAGCCATGAATAAAAATCTCCTCTCGTATTTTCATTTCTTTGCATATTAGGCATTTGTCATAGTAGGTTATGAATTAGCACTCCACCACATAGAGTGCTAACAATATATTTAGTGTACCTAGTCTATTTTTTGCTGTCAACTATATTACGAACATAATTGGGAAATTCTGATTTCAACTTTCAATACCTATCTATTTCATTTACAAACTCTCAACTTTTTTCTTACATGTCCTTAACTCTTCCATTACATATCCTTAACAAGCGGTTGCTATAATCCAGGTGAATATGATAGGAACGCACATATTATAGATTCGCCTTATGGAGGGACATACAAATGAAAAACAAAGCAATAATTGCGCTAGCTGCAGCAGCGCTCATATTGACCACTAGCACAGGAATTTCCTCTGTCCATGCAGCTGACAGTGTAATGCCGGCCAATCATATTACATACACGAACAACGGCAAGATTGTAACTCCTGCCTCGCCTGCCGTCGAAGTCGACTCTCGCTTATATATGCCTCTACGTGCACTTGGTGAAGTCACTGGAAAATATGTAGATTGGGATGAATTCAGAGGCAGTGTTGCCTTGACGGACAAGCCTGAACTGACTGGAAAATATAAGCTCAATGCAGCGAACTTGGCTGAAGGCATTAAGATGGGCATTGGCTCTTCCTTGACGCATGTGCCCGGCGATCCTGACAATGTGTTCTACTCCACTGCCGACCGTGGACCGAACGGTCAAGTCGAAGCAGGCGGCAAAACTCGCCGGACGTTCCCGTTAGCAAGCTATACGCCGAGCTTATACAAGATTCAAATCGATCAAAGTGAAATTAAAATTTTGGGGCAAATCCCGCTCAAGGTGAATGGCAAAAATCCGACGACCGGAAATGCGCATGTTACAGGACTCCCCAATATTAAAGGTCGTGATGAAGCCCCATTCGATGCAAAAGGGGAAAAAGGCCTCGCTTATGATCCTTACGGACTCGATATCGAGGGACTCGCCTATAATGCCAAGGATGACACGTTCTGGATTTCAGATGAATACGGTCCATCGATCGTGCATGTAAAGCGTGACGGTACGATTATTGAGCGCATTGTCCCGAAGGGATGGGCGGCTCAAGTATCTGCGCCGCTCGTTCCAGCTAGAGAAGTGCTGCCTGCTGTGTACAATAAGCTTCGTCAAAATCGCGGTGCTGAAGGTGTTGGCATCACGCCAGACGGCAAATATATGTTCATGTCGATGCAGAGCCCGCTTCGCAATCCAGACAAGTCTGCAGACAACTCGCGTCAACTGCGCATCATCAAGCTAGACCTAGCTACGTTACAGCCTGTTGCTGAGTATGTATACATGACGGAGGATGCCAAGCAGTTCACTGGCCTAGAGCAAGCGGACATTGTAATCTCCGACTTGGTAGCTGTCAACGAGAATACACTGTTGATTGATGAGCGTGACAAAAATGCAGGCGATAAAGCTCAATTGAAGCGCATCTATGCCGTCGATCTCACTACGGCTACAAACATTCTGGGCAAGTATGACGACGAGAAGGCTGGCGAAACGCTGGAGCAAATGTCTCTTGCCGATTTGAAGTTAAGCAATATTTTACCGCTGGCCAAGCGTACCGTGCTGGATGCTGTTGAACATAGGTACCCTTATGAAAAAATAGAAGGCGTGTCCCTTGTCAATGGAAATACGCTGGTCATCGTCAACGACAATGACTTCGGTGTAGACAGCCCAACAGCCGATAATGGTACGGAGCTGTGGACGTTCAAGCTTCCTTATACCATTCGATAATATTTCCACCAATTGCAGCACCTCGGAACCGACACTTTCGTCGATCCGGGGTGTTAATGTATATTTCACACGATTCCAAGTAAGCTACCTCTTATATGCAAATGATCCAATACTAAACAGGTAACTCTAACATATACATATATGGGTCTGTACATATAAGGAGGTTATTCAAGCAATGAGAAAGCAAATCCTATCCGCCACGCTTGCTGCACTGCTCGCTGCATCATTCCCGCTCACCGTTATCGCACAAGAGAAAACCGCTGCTGCAACATGGTACACAGAAGGGATCCAATCCCTCATCTCCAAAGACATCCTTTCCGATCAGGCAAAGCCAACATCCACCGTCCCGGTTAAGGATTTCATACGCTACGCTGCACTATCGTTCACCTACCAGCATGGAATTGATCCGCTGAAGGCAGCTGAGAATGAAGGCTGGATCACAGCTGATGAGTTCACATCCCCCGATGCTCCGATTACACGCGGAGAGCTCGCCCGTATCCTCGTGCGCGCCTATGATTCCGAGGAACGGGAACACAGCGAAAAAACATTGGCCGAGTATACGCAGCGTGCGAAAGCTCTAGGCTTGCTTATCGGGTATCCGGATGGCAGCCTGCACGAAAATAAAAATGCAACGATTGGCGAGGCCGCCTCAGCACTAAGCAATCTGCGTAAGCTCCGGCTAGCTCAAATCGACAACAAGGGTGTGCCGCTCATTTCTGTTGAGGATTTCATGCGCAACCCAGGCAATTTCTCGTATCAGTTGTCCACAGACGGCAACCATATCTCCTACGCAGCGCCATGGGAGAGCCGGATGAATGTATTTGTGAAGAAGATGGATGGCTCCAGCGAGCCTACTCGTGTCACAAGCTCCAAAGACCGCGATATTGCCGGCTTCTTCTGGAAGGGCGATCACATTCTTTATTTGAAGGATAAGGGCGGAGATGAGAACTACCATTTATATTCGGCAGCCTTCAATGGCAATGCGGAAAAGGATCTGACACCATTCAATAAGGTTCGAGTCGGCATAGTCAACATACTTTCCAATGTGAAGGACGAAATTCTGATTACGATGAACAAGGATAATGCGAAAGCATTCGATGTATATAAGCTGAACGTGAAGACAGGGGCAACCAAGCTTGTAGCGAAAAACCCTGGCAACATTCAAGCCTGGATTGCCGATCATAATGGCGCCATCCGTATGGCGGTAGCTTCTGACGGACTTGAAGGAGCCATACTGTATCGCGATTCTGAGGATGCTGAATTTAAACCGTTTATCAAAATCGATTCAGGGGATACGGTCAATCCGCTTGGCTTCACGAAAGACAATAAACACATTTATGCGATTACGAATAAGGGGCGCGATAAAACTGCGCTCGTCCAATACGACCTGCAAGGCAAGGAACAGCTTATCTATTCCCATCCTGAGGTTGATCTGGATCGTGCGGTGTATGACGACAAGCAGGATAAGCTGCTCATGGCTTCTTATGTGACAGACAAGACGCATCTTAACTTCTTCGATGCCGGTTTCGAAGCTCTGCACCACAAGCTCCAAACCAAATTACATGCATCGGAAAGCGAAGTTCATATTACGGATTACAACGAGGACAGAACGAAATTTATCGTCGCTGTATCCACTGACAAGGTTCAAGGCAAATACTATTACTACAATTCGACAACCGATCAACTGACCTTGCTTACGACATTAAGCGACTGGCTGAAGCCTAAAAATCTGGCCGACATGTACCCAATCTCCTATAAGAGCAGAGATGGCTTAACCATTCATGGCTATTTGACATTGCCTAAAAATAAACGCCCTGAGAATCTGCCGCTGATCGTCAATCCACACGGAGGGCCTTGGGCACGTGACAAGTGGGGCTTCAATCCGGAAGTCCAACTGCTCGCGAACCGGGGCTATGCCGTGCTTCAGATGAATTTCCGTTCGTCCACCGGCTACGGGAAAGCATTTATCGACGCAGGTGATAAGCAATGGGGACGCGATATTCAAAATGACATTACAGACGGCGTCAAATGGGCAATCAAGCAAGGCATTGCAGATCCAAACCGCGTCGGCATTTACGGCGCGTCATTCGGCGGATACGCTACACTTGCCGGCATTACCTTCACGCCTAACCTCTATGCAGCAGCCGTCGATTATGTGGGGGTGTCCAACATCTTCACTCTACTGAATACGCTGCCCCCTTATTGGGAAGCGAACCGCAATATGTTCTATGCACGGATCGGGCATCCTGAAAAGGATAAGGAGCTGCTTAAGGCTGCATCTCCTGTATTCCATGCAGATAAGATCATTACACCGCTCTTCGTCGCACAAGGAGCAAATGATCCGCGCGTGAATAAAGCTGAATCCGATCAGATTGTAGACGCACTCAAGAAAAGAGGCATCGATGTGCAGTACATGGTGAAAGACAATGAAGGCCACGGCTTCCAGAATGAAGAGAACCGCATCGACTTTTACAATGCCATGATCAAGTTCTTGGATACCCATTTAAAAAATAGTCCCCATTCATAAAAGGGCTCTTTCCCATAAGAAAGGGCCTTTTTATGAATAAATGACGATGAATAAAAACAATATCTCCTTTCTAACTGTTATATTTTACATGAATCCTGCAATCCCAATATTTACGTATATATTTGGAGTAGTTTAAATTATGAACATATACAAAGGGGTTCAGGTCATTGAAAAAGAAATGGATTGCTGCCTCACTTGCAGCTGTGCTTGCTGCATCACTGCCGGCGTCTGTCATGGCGCAGAAGCCAACCGAAGCTACAATTTGGTACCAAAATGGGATTCATGCGCTTACGTCCAAAGGAATTTTGGATGAACATGCAAAGCTGACGTCTACGGTCTCCGTAGACGAATTTGTCCGCCTTGCCGTCTTGACGCTCACGTACCAACACGGCATCGAGCCGATGAAGGCTGCTAAAAATGCAGGTTTGGTAGCTGACGGGGATTTCACATCTCTTGATGCGCCGATTAAGCGCGGCGAGATTGCCCGCATTCTCGTTCGTGCGCTTGGCAAGGAGCAAGACGAGAAGAGCTTGACCGATTACGCGGAACGCGCCAAGACGCTGGGCTTACTCAAGGGATTCCCTGATGGGAAACTGCATGAGAATAACGCTGCAACGCTGCGCGAGGCTGCATCCGCACTTGAGAACGTTGTAAAGCTGAGCCGATCCGGTATCGACAATAAGGGGGTGCCGCAAATTTCCGTCGAGGATTTCATGCGCAACCCTGGAAGCTTTTCCTATCAGCTTTCTCCGGACGGCAATTATATTTCCTATGCAGCGGCGTGGGAAAATCGCGCGAATGTCTTCGTACAGAAGATGGACGGTTCCAGTGAAACGGTACGCGTAACGAGCTCCAAGGATCGCGATATTTCCGGCTTCTTCTGGAAAGGCGATCATATCCTCTACTTGAAGGATAAGGGCGGAGACGAGAACTTCCACCTGTACTCGGCGGCGTTCAACGGCAATGAAGAAAAGGATTTAACGCCATTCGATAAAGTTCGTGTCGGCGTAGTCAGCACACTGTCCGGCGTTAAGGACGAGATTCTCGTCTCTATGAACAAGGAAAACGCCAAGGCATTTGACGTGTACAACCTGAACATCAAGACAGGCGAAACGAAGCTTGTCGCGAAAAATCCGGGCGACATTCAAGAATGGATTGCCGACCATGACGGCAAAATTCGTCTTGCCGTTGCTTCAGACGGCATCGAAGGTGTCGTATTGTACCGGGCTACAGAGGAAGAAGAATTCAAGCCATTCATTACGACATCAGGCGGCGACACCGTTAGCCCGCTCGGCTTCACCAAGGACGACAAAACGATCTATGCCGTTTCGAATAAAGGACGCGACAAATCCGCGCTCGTCAAGTACGATCTTCAGGGCAACGAGCAGTTGATCTATTCCCATCCGGACGTCGATTTGGCAGGAGCGGTGTATGACCATAAGCAGGATAAACTGCTCATGACTGCCTATATAACGGATAAAGTACATGCGAAATTCTTTGATGAATCATTCGAGGCTTTGCATAAAAAGCTGCAGCACAAGCTGCAAGCAACAGAAAGCGAAATCGGCATCAACGACTACAATGAAGACAAAACAAAGCTCATCGTCAGCCTATCCAATGATAAGGTGCAGGGCAAATACTATTACTATGATTCTACAACGGATCAATTGACGCTGCTCGCCAACCTGAGTGACTGGCTCAATCCAGAACAGATGGCGGACATGCACCCGATCTCCTATAAGAGCAGAGACGGCTTGACGATTCATGGCTACTTAACATTGCCGAAGAATAAGACGCCGGAGAATCTCCCTCTGATCGTGAATCCGCATGGCGGTCCATGGACCCGCGACATGTGGGGCTTCAATACGGAGGCTCAGCTGCTGGCTAATCGCGGATATGCCGTTCTGCAAGTCAATTTCCGCTCCTCTACGGGTTACGGAAAAGCATTCATCGACGCCGGCAACAAGCAGTGGGGCCGCAACATTCAAAATGACATCACGGATGGCGTACAATGGGCAATCAAGCAAGGCATCGCCGATCCGAAGCGCGTCGGCATTTACGGTGCATCATTCGGCGGATATGCGACATTAGCCGGCATCACGTTTACGCCAGACATGTATGCAGCCGCCGTCGATTATGTCGGGGTATCCAACATCTTCACCCTGCTTGATACATTGCCGCCTTATTGGGAAGCGAACCGCAACATGTTCTATGAGCGCATCGGTCATCCGGAGAAGGACAAAGACATGCTGAAGGCCGCATCTCCTGTATTCCATGCGGACAAAATCGTGACACCGCTCTTTGTTGCGCAGGGCGCCAATGATCCGCGCGTGAACAAAGCAGAGTCCGATCAAATCGTCGAGGCCCTCAAGAAGAGAGGCGTAGACGTTGAATATATGGTGAAGGACAACGAAGGCCACGGCTTCAACAATGAGGAAAATCGCATCGAATTCTACAATGCCATGGTGAAGTTTTTGAATACACATCTGAAACCTTGATTCGTATCACCTGGACGTATTTGCCATCAATAATGTAAAAAAGATCGGGTTTCAGCAGTCAGATGTCTCTGATGCGCTGAACCCGATCTTTCTTATTTTCACTATCCATATCTCTCCATACGATGCAGCTATAGCTGCTCACTACTTACTAGGAGCTATCCCTCCCTATTTGCTGCTCATCCCATCTATCTACTGAGGGCAAGGGTTCACAATTTTTTCTATCATTTCACATGGCATCATACACACTCTGGGTCTGAGTTCATCTACGTATGCTGCCACACAGACAAAGCGTTCTTTTTGAAATGACTCGGTGTGACTCCTGTCTTGCGCTTAAAAACTCGGGAAAAATACGGAACGTCATTAAAACCCACTTGGAAACATATATCCGTTACCGACATATCGGTATCGAGCAGCATGGCGGCCGCCTTGTGAATCCGAAAATCGACCAAATAATCATTATATGTTTTGCCAGTGAAGCGCTTAAATAAATCACAGAAGTACGTCTTCGAAATATTAAATCTGCGGCATATCAGTTCCAAGCGAAGCTCCTCATTATAATGCTCATGAATATAATGAATCGCTGCCGTCATTAATTCCTTAAATTTGCCCAACCGGTCATCTGCATCATCGGAATGGCGCTGTCGATCCATCTCTCGTACTAGCAGTGTCATCAGCTTCAGCAAGTCCGCCTTGAGCACCAGTTCATAATAACGGTTGCCCTGTTGATACTCGTCCAGCATATCATGTAAAATCTTCGATACTTCCATATCGGTTGCGCCAGACAGCGCCACCTTCGGGGTCACATGCTCCTCATCCAGCATGAACTGCTCCAGATAGGAGTAGTCGAACTTGCCCCTGCTGCCATTGTGCGGCTGGTACTGCTCATCAATGAAATGCGGGAGGAACTCAAGACCGATAATATCAATTCCCTGACCAGGCACCAATGTCACACGATGAACAGCATAAGGAGGAATAACAAAAATATTGCCCTTCACCATTCGGTACGTACGATTATTAATCGTATGCATGAACTCGCCCTTCACCACATACCAAATTTGAAAATAGTCATGCGTATGATCACGTATGCTGCCGCCAGCTTGGTTCCATCGATAAATTTTAAAAGGCAGCGGTGTTCCGATCTCGCTCTCAGCACGATAAAATTGGACTTTCTGTGGCATGGGCTTCTGCATCAACTCACGACGCTCGAGCATCATCGGTTCCCCCTCCTTCCTCAGCCTCTGCTTCATGTCCTTCCCATCCAAGTCAGACTGGAAAAGAATACTCTCCTATCATATCATGATTGGCTGAACAGGAGATAACGTAAGTGGAATGCGAGGGGAAATAGCAGGAAAATCCCCTTTCTCAGATATGCAAAAAAAGGAGCTGCATCCCCTATGCAGCCCCTCATTTCCAGCCTTATTTCGCTATTCGCTGTGACGGGTGAATCGTATCAACGAATAATATACCGTCATATTGCTCACGAACGATCATCGTTTCTTCAAGCATGCCCCACGCCTTGGCAATACGAGGGGTGAACATCCATGATGTACGCGGGTCAAGCTTAACTTGCATGAGATCAAGGAACTGATAGGCATGACCTCCCGCCTTCAGCAGCTCTTCTATACTTCCTTCATTGTGAGGTTGTGAAATTCGCTCGGTTTCCTTGCTGTTCTTGCTGGAGCTTCCCTGATAAGCATACAGACCGATCACATAATTGTCCTTCCGCAGCGAGAACGGCAGCATCTCTCCCATCGTTGGATAAGGATTATTGTCGAAGCCGAAGCCATTATGCTCAGTCACCATCGTCGAGTTATGCTTCCGTACATGATAATTGTGTCCCCATACGATGATCTTCTTATCTGGATACAGTTGCTCCGCAAGCCATGCCGCATTGCTCGCCATCTGCTGATCCCGTATATAACTTGCTTCTTTCATTTGGCGCTCAGGT
The DNA here is from genome assembly GCF_000293805.1 of Paenibacillus alvei DSM 29. GTDB lineage: Bacteria > Bacillota > Bacilli > Paenibacillales > Paenibacillaceae > Paenibacillus_B > Paenibacillus_B alvei. Next base: position 245,918 of record NZ_AMBZ01000001.1, read on the forward strand.
TCAATACCGGCGAACAGTTTCACCATTCGTCCACAGTACGTTTCCAGCATATCGATCCGGTTCTGCAACACACGTTCCGTGACTGTCACCAGCTCCGGATGCTCTGGATACACAGCCTGCAGCTTCACTTTGTTTTCCCTTAGAAACATCTGAAACAGGCGATACTTCGCAATCAGTTGAGGTTGTTCTCGATTGAAGCGATCCATGTCGTTATAAGTATGTACTTTCAAATACCAACGTTCCGTTTGCACAAACGATACCGCTTTACTCTTGTCTGCATGCGCGAACCATTTCTCCATGAAGGTAATAAACGGCTCTGTAGTACCTTGCACATCAATCCCCGTCAATATGAGCGGTCGTGTTGTCTTGCTTTGCTCTACGATATATTCAAAGAGCGGCAAGTTCTCCTCGACCTGCCATACGCCAAAAATGGAGTTCTTCATCATTTCAGCAGGTGTATGATTGCGGGCTTGTACAAATGCGGCAGTCGCCTCGCCCAGATTCGATTCAAAAGCGAGGACATCGTACCCAAGCTGCTCATGCAAAAATTGAACCAGCCGAACCTTCACCGAATTATATTCCGCTGCACCATGCGATGCTTCTCCTAAGCTGATCAGGCGTTTATGCTGCAATAGCGGCTTCAGAAATTGTAAATCCTTGAATCGTTCAGCAGCCTTCCGATCTTTATCAAAGTTTACAACGCCCCCTGCAATCGGCTTCACATGTTCCTTCACCCACTGCTTCCATTGTGCGATTACGATTGCACTTGCCTTTCCTGCTTCTTCCGTGTCCGCACTGCTGGCTGCTGCATTGCTGCTTATAGAGGCGCCAGCAATTATGCAAGCTGCTCCGATTGCGAACACTCGCTTCCATCCTATCATTCGCTCCACCTTCCGGTTAGGTCTAGTTGTTCTCACATGGACAGCATATCTCGGGAAGGTTAAATTCATGGATGGATCTCGTTTAATTCTTGTTTAAAGGAAGAAATGTTACGCTTCCTCCGCCATATTTGCTCGTGCTTCCTTCGTTCGCATCCGCAGCAGCCTATGGATTGGATAGCGTTTTTTCCAACTGGACATCACGGTAGCCAGCATATAGGCTCCATAGCCTTCAATCAGAATCATAGACGGCATAATAAAATACCGATATCGCTGCTGAACCTCAATCAGCAAATGAACTCCCATATAACCCAATATCAATATTATAAAGAACAAATATTTCTGATCCATATCCTGACGGGAGATGATAAGAAGATCGACTGAGATGAATAGGATCAACATGATTACAAAATATGCGATGTATGAATACGTATGAATCATACTGAACAGATGGCTAACACTGGCCGTATTTAAGCTCCAATACAGCGCATCGACTTCGCTCCACATGAGCCTGATCTTACTTAGAAATAGACCTGATAATTTTCCAAGATCGGATAGACGCTCCTGCACCATTTCCTTTTCAATTCGGGTTCGTTCTTCCCCAAGCGGATATTGGGTAACCTTCTTAAAGTCTTCCTCCGAGAAGGCTCCCTCTGTATCATGATTGAAGCCCAATACGAATTTCCACATCGGATCATGATTCACTAATGGAGCATGAGAGATGCCCGTGCTAACCGCCAGAAGGCTGACGAAATAGAATACCGCAAAATAGGTGGTGAAGAAAATAACGACGAACCCGATCCCTTTTTTGATGGATTGCTTCTTCAGGACGATCAAATAGATCACGACATACAGTAGGATTCTTAAAAGAAGTACTGCGCCCAGCGGTCTTATCAGATTGCCGAGTGAGACGAGTACCGCCGTACAAATACTCACCTTCCAGCCCGGAGTAAGATTTTTGAGCAAATAGTAAAACGCAAGATAAAACAGAAAAGTGGCCAAATGTTGATTGGTGAGCACCGAGCTCATCACAATGCTTGGCACGAAGAAGCAGTACGTAATACTGGCGAATTTAGCCGCGAATTCATTGAAGATCATTCGCCCGATTTTATATACAAGCACCGTGATGCCCGTGCACCAAAGTACGTTTAGGATTTTCAATGGCAGCAAGCTTGTGCCGAATAATTTAATCATAAGCGCCTGATACATGGTGAAGCCCAATTGATATGTCCATGCCTGAAAATAATCGCTGTCGTTATAAGAGAAATCCCCCACCGACATTTTCACCGCCGCATCATACATAATATGAAAGTCCGACACCGGATTCGTATCAACTAGTAACACCCACATAAACCGTATACCGAATGCTATACATGCGATAAAGAAGACAAATGCCTGTTCCTCTTGCAAATGCCGATAGGCAAAATAGGCGAGCATAAATACAAAACATGTGTAGCCTGCCATGATAAACGGTACCTGAATAAGCATATCGGGACTGTATCCCATGAAGATGCCAATCATAAAAAAGAGAATGATGCACAAAAAAGAAAGCAAAATAAAAAGCAACGGTTTCTTGCAAATCCGCGCTTTACGTAACGACATCTCCAAGGATATCCCACCTGTTTCATTCAAATTGACAAAATCCATTGTACCATCATTTTTTCAAAATGATAGACCATCCATAATGTGACAACCACCACAACCAGTGCCGTGGACAGTCACCCTATACATAACAAAGCTGCACCTTAAGAAACGTATGCTTCCATTGCGCAGCTATGTCCTATTTTATTTATATATATGGAGTCGTAGACCCTCAATATTCGCAGGTTGCCGTTAAATAAGGAGATACTTTACTCTGGGCATCGCAATTCGAGCGAGTCCTACAACAAGTAGTAATACGACACTCTATTTCAAATTTGCCAATTGTTCATTGCGAAGCTTAATTCCATTCGACAACTTGCGAATCATGTCACGCAGCTCATCTGCAGAATATACCGTATTGCGTTCACGTACGACTGACTGTACGCCAGCTTCCAGACGATCCGCCTGTTCCATGAGCTGCCCTTCCTCTAACACCATAGCGGGAACAGACATCGGGTCGCTATACTTTACCTGCTCCTCCAACTTGCGCATCAACTCTACAAGCCCATCGCGCTCAGCATCTTTCCAGCCTTCCAGCTCCAGGCGTGCTCCTTGCACGACAAGAAGTAGCCGCTTCATTGCCTGCACCCGATAGCTTTCCTCCCTCTGCAAGCGTCCGACAGATACTCGGGTAAGGCCAATTAAAAGGGCTAAAATAAACGCCGCTGCAAAGGTAATAATATGGATCCACATATACATCTTCTCCGGCACGTCCATCACAAGCCAAAAGAGTACGATATGAATCAGAACAGCGATATTATACATGAAAGCAATTGCCATTATGGATAAATTCAGCGGAACCTCATCCTTATGCTTCGAGAGATGGAATAATACATTCATGCAAAATAAGTAGCTGATCAAACCCGCCAGCATCAGTGAACCAAGAGATAGCCACCATGAGAAGCCTCGGGAATCCGCCTCGCTAAGTCCAAAAAACAGGCCGGCTGTAACTGCTGCTAGGATGAAAAAGATCGCAGTCGTTATCCACTTCAATTGTAATACCCGCTTCATGATGATCCCTCCTGCACCAGCTTATTGCCGCATTCTACGCAAAATTTTTGGCCAGGCCTAACCTCAGATCCGCACTCCTTGCAAGTAAGTGCTGTCTCCTCGCCACAGTGCGGACAGAACTTGACCTTGCTCGTCACAGGCTTGCCGCAATGGCGACAAGGAACAGGCAGCGCTTGTCCGCATTCGATACAAGCACCTTGATCCGGCGGATTGTCTGCACCGCATTCTGGGCAGGGATGATACGGATCCCCGCAGTTCGGGCAGAACTTGGTCGTACGCGGCATCTGCTCCCCGCACGCCGAGCACTTCACCAGGATTGGCTTCTCTGCTCCGCCTGATGCAGCAAGCGATGTACCGCAGCCTGTGCAGAAGGATGCATCATGCTGATTGCTCCGATGACATTTCGGGCATACCATGTCCTGCCCATCAACTCGAAGCTCGCCTGCCAGTTGAGTCATAACGCCACCCACAGCTCCGCCGACGCCATATCCCATGCCAAGCCCCATTCCAGCCCCCATCAGATCCGACTTGACGCTGCTATCATTCTTCGCCACTTGTCCAAGCGTATCGAAGGTGCGCTCCTGCTGATAGGTGAAGCCGATAATGTTCATTTCAGCGCGCTTCGCAAGTGCTTCGCGCAGCCGCAGCGTTGCTGGATCATCCTCCGGTGTATTGACGGAGTCCACATAGAAATTAAGCAGTCGAATGCCGTATTCCTCGAACACCGGTGCAACCAACTCTTGAATATGCTTGGAAATATCCGATATGTAAGCATTAATTTCTAAAATACTAATCTTGCGATGAACAAAATAGGAAGAGATCAACTGATGGATATTCATCATCAATACGCCGCGGAAATATTCGGATAACGTCTCTTGATTGAACACCGGCAGCGTGCCGACAAGCTTGCCCACAAACTTGCGCGCATCTTCGATTTGAATGCCGAACTGACCGAAGGAGCGCACCTTCACGAACAGCTGGTATTTCGGATCCTGCAGCTGAAGCGGCGTTCTTGTTCCCCATTTCACATTGAGAGAATGCACCTTATTCACATACCAGACTTCTGCCGTGAAGGGAGAATCTCCACCGAACGGTAAGTTTACAATATGATTCAAGATCGGAATATTTGCGGTACTAAGCGTATATCTGCCTGCTGTGAAGCTGTCTAGTACCTGACCGCCTTTAAACAGGATCGCTTCCTGCGATTCATTTACAATTAGCTGCGACCATGTCGCAAGCTCCTGATTTGGAAATTTCCATGCAAATACATCCGGTGAACCGTCATATTTAATAACATCAATAATTGCCATCCCGTTGTAGTACCTCCGTATATCAAGTATGGAATTCTGCCACTGCCTTTAATAATGGAGCTTATACGCCCCTCTATCCATAAACTATGAAATAAGCGCTACATTACGAGTACGAAAAAGCTCGCATAATGTATCGTTAATGAAGTCCCCATTCCTAATCTTTCTTCTATCTGCTCCCGTTTCTATTATATAAGCCAGCCGCGTGGGACACCATCCTAATGATGGAAATCCAAAAGGACCTTCCCCTGATTCATGCTTGTCGAAATTATAAAGTTCATACACCTTTCTCATTGTGCATATATTTATTTTCGTGTTAAAATGTTTAGTGTTAAAACGTTTATCTTGCTGATCGATCATTTCAATTTCCCTCAACTCAACCCAGTATTGATTACCATATTTCAAGCACAGCATTAAACGATAATTGCAAATTTGTTAAAGCGATTCGCTTTTATTCTGCCTCTCTCCTCATCTCATTCATACATGGATTCATAGGATACAACGCCTTCTTCGTTCACATGCTTCACCACACACAAAACTACTATGCCGTACCTAGTGTTTCTTCAATATATAGCCTATTTGAGCTTTACAACCCTGCCTAGCTTGTAATTTCGCATTCTGCGCCACATTGTGTCCATCTATCATTCTCAGAGGTATGAATGCGGTTACATAGATTTGTTAGTGAAAGGAGATGTTTCCCTATTCCTCAGGTTCGATGAACTAATCCAATATGAAGCGGAGTGTGATTGAAATTGAAAAGGGCCAAAAAAGTTTGTACAATCTTGCTTTTTGTCTTTATTATGGTATTCACAGCCGTACCCTTGACTTCTGCCTTCGGCGCTTCACCTTGGGCACCTAATACTGCCTATCAAGCAGGTGATCTCGTCACCTATGGAACCGATACCTACCAATGTGTACAAGGACATACCTCTATTGTTGGATGGGAACCGCCAAACGTTCCGGCACTGTGGATCAAACAAACAGCTTCTCCCGATACGGAGCCGCCATCTGTCCCAACAAATGTTACAGCCAGCAATATAACAACTGAATCCGTAACCCTTGGTTGGACGGCATCTACCGACAATGCCAGTGTTACAGGCTATGACGTCTATAATGGAACGACACTCGCGGGTTCGACTGCGACGACTACGTTCGCCGTTTCAGGCTTAACGCCAAATACAACCTATACCTTCACCGTTAAAGCAAAAGACGCTGCTGGCAACCTTTCCCCAGCCAGCTCGCCTGTAAGCGCAACAACATTGGCCGTTATTCCAGATACCCAACCTCCTACAGCACCTGCTAATGTAACCACTGCCAACGTGACCAGCAGCTCCGTTACATTAACTTGGACCGCTTCAACAGATAATGTGGGTGTTACAGGTTATGATGTATACAATGGTTCCACACTTGCCGGTTCTTCGAATACAACTTCCTACACCGTTACAGGCTTAACTGCGAACACCGCTTACACGTTTACGGCGAAAGCAAAAGATGCAGCGGGCAATGTGTCAGCCGCTAGTAATGCAATCACCGTTACTACAAATCCCCAACCTTCATCACAATACGAAATTATTGGCTACTTCCCAAGCTGGGCTGCATACGATACACCGTCCTTTACCCCTGCCAATATTGACCCGAAAAAAGTAACGGTCATCAACTATGCATTCCTTGATATTTGCTGGAACGGCAAACATGGCAATCCTTCCAAGAGCCCCGATAATCCCAATCCAAACACATGGACCTGTCAAAACGGCGATGGCACTCCAAATCAAGCACCGAACGGCTCTATCGTGATTGGAGATTCATTTACCGACGGTACAGCCGATGGCGGATACAACCAATTGGTTACGATCAGACAGCTTAAGAACACCAATCCGAATCTTAAATTATTCGCCTCTGTCGGAGGATGGACGTGGTCCAACCAGTTCTCCAACACCGCGAATGACCCTGTAACAAGAGGCAACTTCGCCACTTCCGCCGTCAATTTCTTGCGTCAATATCAATTCGATGGTATCGACATCGATTGGGAATATCCGAACAGCATTGGCGTACCTTGCGCATCAGGCCAAACCTGTCAGCGTACAGCCGACAAAGCAAACTACATCCTGCTTCTGCAAACACTTCGCCAAGCCCTTGATAAAGCCGGACAACAAGACGGCAAGCACTACTACATTACGATCGCTTCCAGCGCAAACTCCAGCTTTCTTGCCGATGCAGGCGGCACCAGCAACTGGTTGTCCAACGCAGCTCAGTATTTGGACTGGATCAACATCATGACCTACGACTACTACGCTCCATGGGATGCCACAAGCGGCATCGTATCGCCATTGTATAACGACCCAGCCAACACAAACGGCAGCAGTCAATTCAACATCAACTCCACCGTAACCAACTATTTGAATAAAGGCATTCCTGCCAATAAAATAACCATAGGCGAACCATTCTATGGATATGGTTGGAAAGGATGTAACGCAGGTCCAAATAACAACGGATTGTATCAAAGCTGTACCGGAGAAGCTGCTGGCGGTTCGAGCGGCTCGACGTATGACTTTGCCCACATGCAAAACACAGGCCTGCTGTCTGCTGATTCCACAGGTAAATATACAGTTGCCGGCCAAGGTTATACCCGCTACTGGAACAGTGCGACGCAAACTCCGTTCCTCTACAATCCGTCTACGAAAATCTTTATTTCGTATGATGACGAGCAGTCCATTCATTTGAAAAATGAGTTTATCAAAAACAAAGGATTACGCGGCGCGATGTTCTGGGAATTAAACGCGGACAGAAACCGCACCCTGCAATCCGTTGTATCCAATGACTTGCCGCATTAATCCGATCAAGATGATACTTTAGCGATGAGGATGTAAAAGGTAAGAAGTTTCACGCAATTCAAATTAGAGCTTCCCGAAAGCAGAATCTCTGCTTTTTGAGGAAACAACAATCGTAACCCTTATCCGACGGCATTACCGCTATCACGCGGTACACCCCGTAAAAGGAAAAAAGAAGCAGAGATCCTATGTAATAATCTAGGATCTCTGCTTTTTGTGCCATGATGAATATCTTATTGCTCGTTTATCACGCGGTACAAAACGATTGCCGCCTGCGCTCGAGTGAGTGTTCCCGCCGGATCAAATTTGTTATCGGTGGTTCCTTTGATAAGTCCTTTGCTCACCGCGTACACAACGGCTGTCTTTGCATCCTGTGAGATGAGTGCTTCATCCTTAAATCCAAGCGATGCGCTTGAATGGGACAGATCAGCTTTCAATGCCCGCGTAAGCATCACGACCATTTTTTCGCGAGTAATCGGTTTACGTGCCCCAGGCTCTGCAATCCGCTGTTCCCAAGTCTTGCCGTTATTCGTCAAGCGATCAAGCAAGGTAGCGAACTCCGCTTGGGTAATAGCGTCGTTCGGCTTGAATGTGTGTATGCTGTCTTTGCCGCGCAGCAGTCCGTGAGCTGCAATGACTTCAATTTCATCCTTTGCCCAATGTGCAGTAAGATCATTGAAGGATATTGCATGCTCTGCAATCGTGTAGGTGCCGAACTGCGTGACCTGGAAGGAAATATGCTTCTTATCAGATGCCTTCATTCCGGCCAGTTTATAGCTCCAGGCATTTGTTGTTACGCCTTGAGTTTGTGTGTACACGCCTGCCTTAAGAATATCTTTTGTAGCTCCCATCAGCTTCAAGGAGATTTCCAACAGGATATTCTTTGCTTCTTGCGGCCCACGGATCGTGATCATCGGAGACGTAAAGGTCGTCTCGCCATGATGATTGCTAAATCCTTTGTCCTTATGCTCTGCAAGAGACACCACAAGCTCGAGTGCGCTCGTTCCGATAAGTTCCACAATAGATTTATTCGGAATGGTAATATCGAATTCGGCTGCAGACAGAAGCAAATCTTTGCCTGATTCCTGCAGCAGCTTGGCGACCGATTTGTCCAGCGTAAAGGAGACTTTATTGTAATCCTTCATGCTTACATCGCTAATATCGGATTGAACCTGCTTGGCATTTTTGTCCTGCAACTGTTCTTTCACGGTATTCGCATTTATCTTGAACTCCGCATTCACTGCATGATCCTTCTTCGTCTCTGCCAGTAATCCTGCCTTCATCGTCTTACCGGCTGGAATTGCTTCTACAGAAGTCGAAGATGAAGAACTACTGGATCCTCTGGAGCCTCCAGATGAGGAAGACGAAATTGGCAGCTCTGGCTTCGGATTCGGAACAGACGGCTTGATGACTTCTACGGTAGACGAGTGAATGTAACCGATTCGGATCCGGTCATTATTTGCATTGAATAGATTCGTATTTGTAAGATTGAAGGTATATTTTCCTTCTTGGTCGCTCAAGAAAGTGATGGTTGCTATGTCGCCGTCTCCTTCATAGGCGCCTCCGTTGAGATTTACGGAGTAATTCAATTGCTTCTGGCCATCAGGTAAATCGGTTATGTTCTTTGTCGTGATAAGTGGGACACCCGGATAGTTCAACTCTTGATAGGTTGCCATCGTAACGCTTGGCTTTATATCTAAAAGAGTTAAGCGGCTGTCGTAAGTAAGACTGAATGAAGCTGAATATACTGCCTCCGACACGGAATATTCGACCTTTACATCTAATGGATCTCCTGTCAAAACCTTAGGTTTGCTGAGGCTAGGAGATACAACATCGGACTTTTTATCGTCGACGAAGTTCGGCGTGACGAAGTTCTGTGTGTAATATACATTTGATTTCCCCCCGAAGTACACACCAACCCCTAGATGAGAAAAGTCCCCAAAAATATTCGAACGATGTCCTTTCGAGTTCATCCAGTTCTCGTGAACGAAGATGGCACTCGACTGTCCAGCAGCAATGTTTTCCCCTGCCTTTTGGTATACGATTCCGTCCGCCTTCAGTCGATCGAACGGGGATTTGCCGTCCGGATTGTTATGATCGAAGAAGCTTCTCAGCCCCATATCGTCGCTATGCTTGCGAGCAGTTCCCGCAGCCTTTTCATTCCACTTCAATGGCTTCATGCCCTCGCGGACACGCACAGCATTAGCCAAATCGAGGATTTGTTGCTCAAAGCTTGTCTGCAATCGTTTGCTAGGCGTGCCAAAGTACCCCTTGAACGCCAGTTCAACATCCTGGGCAATAAACTGGACAGCCGTCACCGTATTCCGTTGATGGAGATCATAGAACACGGTTGCATACATGTCGCCGACCTTGTACAGGCTATATTGTCCGCTGTTGTCCATATTGTAAATCGTATTGCCTTTCCTAATTTGACTGAGGGAAGATCCGAAGGCTGCCTCTACCTCCTGCTTGGTTGAACCGAATCCAATGCTGCCATAAGAATCCTTCGCATTCGTATAGAGTGCAACGACCTTGTGGTCCTGAACACCAACTTGTAAGTAATGTTTATAATCCTGATTGTAAATATACCACTCGAAGCCATATTCACTTAGATCCTTGCGAACCGGCTGTCCGATTTTTTGGAATAGTTGAGCCTCGCTCATTCCTATGGTGATGCCTTGCAGTTGGTCTGCCCCTGCCTGCGGAGCATTGTTCGTTTTCGTGACAGCAATCTTGCTACCGACCAGCTTGTCCGCTGCATAAAGGGTCGGCTGATGGATAAGCATCCCGGCCAACAGCGCAGCGCTAGCTGTAATCGTCATGCGCCGCATTCTGCCTGCTTTAATGTGTTTATGCTGTTCTTGGTATATTGCGTTGTTGGTTTCTGTACAACGTGTCCGCATCATTACATCTCCTATTCTTTTACATTCTGTGATCAAATTAGATGGACACCAGGGACGCTTTACAATAGCACAAAAAAAGCGCCGCCCTAATGGCAGCGCAGCACTAAAAAAGACACACGTAATGTCGCAATTAGGGCAACCCGGCTGTCATCGCATCGTGAAATGCATTAGACCCGTGGCTTTGCGTCCCCTGCTTTCGCTAGGGTTTGCCATTATCCAAATGTTACACAGGTTATATGTCATCTATAGTAACATGTAAATGAACAGCTTGTATACAATTGTGCCTATAGGTACGTAAAATTCATCGAGTCCCCGTTCTATCAACCCAGTACGATATTTATGTTCGTCATGCACTTCTTCCATGAAGCTGCCCCATTTAAAAAAAGATCATGAAAGTGATCGATCTACTACTCTCTTATTCAGGCTACCAGCAATATCTATGCACGAAAAGACCTCGCAATGGGATTGTTCTGCTTGCTCGAATTCATATGTGATGTACGAGTTATCGACCACAGTACTACTTCCAAATAGAAGGATTGCATCTTGTCACAGATTCAGATCAGTCCGAAGGTAGAAGGGTTCCTGCAGAGCACAAAGAAGCTGTTCATCAATGGCGAATGGGTGGATTCCGTACATAGAAATGTCTTCTCCTGCAGAACAAGTCGCTGAGATTTATAAAAACCGCTGGCAGATCGAGCTTATCTGGTTAATCAACAGGCGTGCAGTAAAATATCTATTACAATAGTCTGTGATGGACAAGGGGTCGCTCATCCGAGACGATTCGGATTAGCAAGTCATTTGGGAGTATTGTTTAACATTCCAGCAATAGGATGCGGTAAAACAAGTTAATTGGAGATTCCGAAGAACCTAGTCAAAAGAGTGGGGAATATGCAACTCTATTTGATCAATCTGACAAAATTGATGTCGTATTAAGAACCCAGGATCATATAAATCCTATTTATGTCTCCGTAGGACACCGAATCTCATTACCTACGGTATGCCAACCAGCTCTTGTAGACCGCCAGAACTTGCTATATGACGCGCACTTGTATACACCTTACCCAGCAGCCACTTTCTATAAATAGGCATCCTTGGCTTTCTCGTGCTCGTATTGACTGATGAGTCCTTGCATGAACAAACCGGCCAGATATTTTAGCGGATGCAGCCCACCTTTTGCGCCTCCACCTCCAGCATGACTCGTCCCTGTACTGCGACAGCAGCACTTGCCAGTAGACTCGTACTCACAGCCGCTCCGACAAATCCGCCTAATGCTGCTCCCATTGCTACTCCTATTACTGCTCCAGCTACTGCTCCTATCATCGGAATAGCGCCTTGAAACAAGCGCCTCGTCACATCATTTGGCGTGCGTCCGCTCAGGCAAAAATACATCGTAGCTGCAAAGCTGTATATGTCAGACGTGACTCCCTGCCGTGATTTTTCGGAGTAAAATTCAAGCGGCGAATATCCCGTGCTCGTAAAAATTCGATGTCCCGTCTTCTCATAGTATACGGCAGAACCGAAATCGAGCAGCTTCGGCTGGCCATCCTCTCCAATGATAATGTTCGCCGGCTTGATATCACGATGAATGATGCCACGCCCGTGAACATATTCAAGTGCAGATGCGAGCGGCAGTATCGTGTCACGCAGAAAATCGGCCACGGAAACAAGCCTTCCTTCTTCAATGAAGCGTTCAAGCGAAATACCCTTGCAATACTCCATTATCATATAATGCGTTCCGTTTTCCTGGAAATGATCCACAAGGCTAACGATATTCGGATGGCTCAATTTCTGAAGTATCTGTGTTTCCGTCAGGAAAGCTTCCTGCAGCCCATCAGATTGCCGTTGAACGGAGGGCCCGCTGCACAGGAAAGTTCGCTTGTCGAGGTCGCGAAGAGCTACCTGCCTCGGGTAGAACTCTTTCACGATGACCGCTGTTTCATCTTCTAGTTTCTGTCCCGCATATACAATGTCCAGCTCGCTGCAAGCGATTACTTTCTTTACTTTATAGGATTGATGAAGCACAAAATTTCGTTTCAAACAAATATCAGCATAATCCGGTTTCACGGTCTCCTCCAGAGGATCTGGCCTGAACGGGGACGAGGAAAATGCAATGTCCGGCATCAGACGCGTACTATCTATTATTGTAACACGCAACCCAATATTTTCTATTCAGGATTTTTATGATATCAACATGCGATGAGACAACGATCAGAAGAGATCATGCTTTGACCTTCAATCTTTTTCCATGATATAATCTTGCCATTCTTTCCAATGAGGTGAAATGGATGACTTTCCGCAACGTTCGAGGTATGTAGGTTCCGGGCTGGATCAAAACGCGTACCAGCTATCAAGGGGATAGTCTGCCCTTTTGAGTCCAACGGAACCTAGGAGCCACGCAGCGTAATGGAGATAGATGCTCACATTTCATATACTTGGGAAGGTGGATATACAAGATGAAAGCTTTTGATTACAAACAATTTTACGATCGGGTTGGCAAGCAGAACGGTTGGGATTTCAGCCAAGTGAAATCTATTACAGAAGGATTGAATTGGGAGTTATTCACGGAGGTTCGCGGGCTGTGCACTAAATCTGACATGCTGCTCGACATCGGCACTGGCGGCGGTGAATCTGTTCTCCCTATTGCCGATAACGTCTTGCAGCTCATCGGTATCGATGCTTCTGCAAGCATGATCCGTACGGCACGAGCGAATCTGGAAGCAGCTCAGAAGCCCAATGTGCGCTTTATACAAATGAACGCAGAGCTGCTCAAGTTCCCTGATCGTCACTTCGACATCATCACTTGCCGACATTCCGAATTCAGTGCCGCGGAAGTAGCCCGGGTGTTGACGGACGATGGCGTGTTCCTCACCCAACAAATCAGTGAGGGAAACAAGCTTAACCTGAAGCAAGCATTCGGCAGAGGCCAAGCTTATGGCGTTGAATCTGGCACCCTGCTACGTCAATATATAGCTGAACTGCGTGAAGCTGGATTTACCCATATTCAATCTGTGCTGGTTCAACTAACCCAATACTATCAGACTTCAGATGATCTGCTGTTTATTCTTACGCACACGCCGACAATACCGGACTTTGGACAATACGAACATGATATGCGCAGCTTCAATCAATTCGTTGCCGACAATATGACGAACAAAGGCATTCGAACGAATGAAGAACGTTTTGCTATCCTTGCTAGAAAGCATTAGATTGCGCAAAAAATAAAACAGGCTGTACCTGTCAGCAGACGTTCTGACATGGTGCAGCCTGTTGTTCATGACATAGCATCATTTACATATAGGTTACGGTAGAGCCGCAATATTCACATTTGGTTGCAGAATTTGGAGAGACACTATTTTTTGCGCCGCAGCTGGAACAGGTAATCATTTTCGGAAGCTGTGGTGGAATAGAACTGACGGATGTTGCCACTTCGGCTTCAGCTACAGCATATCGAATCGGCTGTTCGGGTACCATTTCCACTCTCTCAACAGTCTCAATATTCAACGGCATATCACGAGGCAATGGTTCCTGTTCAAAATATTCGGGATACTTCATTCGAAAGCGTTCCTGCGACTTTTTTTCCAATGCGGATGCCGCCCACCATAGCAGTACCCCAGGCGTAAAGAAAAGGAGGGCAAAGAGAATTGCTAATATGAGCTTGTCTTTTTGAGTCGTCCAGTTCACGATCATACTAAAGCATACGACTGCGTATAAAAGGATTAAACATCCCCCAATAAACCGCATGAATGAATAGAGAACCATGCTTGGCGGATTAAGCCCTAGCTGCCGAAAATATTCGCGCTCCTTTGCTTTTTTCTTAATCTTACCCCCAAATCTGAACAGGATAAGACCAGGAATAAGAAATACAAAGAAACATACTCCAATAAAATCCACTCTGAACATAGACCTTTCCAACATGATTCCAATCATTCCAATTCCAAAGGCAAACAAGAATAGGCCGCCAAAAAAGCTTAAAATAGAGCCGAACCGTGCCCTCATCTCTCAACTCCCCCAATCTCTATCTATCAATCTCTATCTATCAATCTTTATCTACCAACCTTTAAGTGTCAATCCTTATGTATTCATCTTTACATACCAATCTTTATTCCAATTCTTATGTGCCAATGGGCCCGTATTATTATCGCCAGGAAGGCGACCAATTCATTACCAGAGTTAATCCCAATCCCGATGGATCCACGGCTAAAATCATGCACGATAAGAATGGCCTAGGATAATGAAATAAAAAAGGAAATTTTCGTGCGCTATAATACATATAACGCGAAGTGGAATATAATGCCATGAAAGGATGCGTGACAATTGAGAAAAACATCTTTGCTTCTTTTGACTGCATAAGCGCTTCCTTTATATTTAGTAATGTTGCTCCTGCTGCAGCCGCTAATCTCTCTAGTACAAACTCAACAACATTCTCACCATTGGTTAGGCAATCAAGTAATGTCGATGTAGAAAGCTCACAAATTGCTAGACTGAGTCGAGATGAATTTTATGCTCGTTACGCTGAACTTACTGAAAAAAGTATTAATCAAGTGAGAGCGGAGTTTTCCAAATCTGAGCAAAACACTCCTAAATTATTCGCAGGTGACCCGTACGAGACATTTGATGCAGAATATTCATCAAATGTTGATATTGGTGCAGGGGTTAAGGTTAAAGTTGGAGTACTTGTTCAAGTAGAGCAGTTTAGGTTTGGGAATTCCTATGGTCATCGTTTTAAAAAGGTATATGACGATACAGGGTATATAGCTCCTTATTCTGGAAGTTTTACTGTTGTTGAAAACTTTGCCAAAGGATCAATACAAGCGTCAGGTAGTCTTCAATTATCTTATAGTGGATATGCAGAAGCAAAGGTTGACACAACTACAAGTAAGTCAATGGAACTTGGTTTATCCCTTTATGAAAGGGTACAGGTAGGTTGGTCATCTAGTGAAACAAAAAGTGGTTCAGATTACTATAGAAAGCACTTCAACGGATCTAATACAGTAGCTAAGCCGTAATTAAGTGAGCCCAGAGCCCAGGAATTATTTCTGGGCTTTTTATTTTCCCTTTCAAAGTCATCCGGTTAAAATAAAAATCCCCGTGGTGTGCAGACAACAGAGATATTATATCTTTCAGCGTGTGAATCTTATTATAAATAACAATCAGAGAAGAAACCAACCTTAATAGGGGAAAATGAGTGTTCAACATTCAACACCATGCAAAAATAGACCTGCGCCAACCCTCAACGGCACAGGTCTTTCTAACAATCGTCGTTCAAATGATTCGAGCCAGGAAGCCGCTATGCGGCCCTCTATTCATTGCGATAGTTCCTCTCTTGCATCATTGGTCTGCAGCTTCATTCGATACTCCAGCGGTGTCATCTGATTCTGCTTCTTAAAGAAGCGAATGAAGGCAAGCGCAGAATTATATCCAAGTGCAGATGCGATCTCATTGACCTTCTTCGAGCCATTGAGCAGCCATTCCTTGGCCTGTAAGTTGCGATAATCGTTAATGTAATCTGAGATGCCAATACCGGTCATCTGCTTATATAATCGGGATAAATACGAGGGATTCAATCCCACCTCGTTCGCTATGGCGATCAGCGATATATCCCGCGTAAGATTATTTGCAATATACCGGTGTACTCTCTTGATCAGTTCTCCTGGAACCTGTTCGTCTCGCCCTTCTTGCCGCTCGAACAAATATTCAGCCAGTTCCCAGAAATGCTTCTTCATCTCAAGCCAAGAGAGCGTTTCCCGCTTCTGGTACAAGAAACCGAGGTCGAATTTCGCGCCGGCCTCCTGCTTCAACTTGTGACTATTCCCTAAGTAGGACAAGAACAAGGCCGACAAGGAATGGTACAATGCCATCTTGCGCGCATAGCTATTCTCGTCTTCACTGTTCCAATCCTTCGTAATATGCAGGAACAATTCATAAAATTCTTTCCGATGATTGTTCTCCATACATTTCTGCAGCAGTTGAATACGATTATGCTGGAAGTAGTCCTGTGTATCGGTTCCATCGTCGCACTCTTGCATACGTAAAATATCGGAATCCGTAAGAATGACCTCATTCGGAAGTTGATAACCAGATACGAAGCAATACTTCAGCATTTGGAAGCGTTCCGCCACATTCGGCCAATCCGCCCATGTGCTGCTTAGCGCAAAAGATACCGTTACTTGCAGAAGACGCTGGCAGGTTTGCTGAATCATACCTATGACTCCGCCCAAGCGTGCCTGTGACGACCTCCATACTTCCGATTCCGTAAGCGATTTTTCATAAGAATCGTACTCGGGATAGGGGTGTATATGATGCCCATTTTGCGTCATGCGCGGTTGAAGCAGCCATACTAGCTTGGAATGCTCGAACGTACAGGAGAAGCATTCCATATAGGGAGTGACATACTCCTCGACAATATTCTGAACACCGTATAACAGAAGTGATTTATCAAGTGAACTGAAGGAGTTTTTCCACGAATCCACCTTGCCAACAAGAAGGATTACAGGCTGATCCGCACGCAGAGGAATATCATATTCTTGAAAATTCCGTTCCAGCCCGCCTATCATCTCCTGCTTTCCCTCAAGAAGCTCCCATACGTACTCCTTCTGCAGCAGCGGCAGTGCCTGCCGCATTCGATAATGCGCTTGTTCCAGCCTGCGCATCTGCTCGCTTTCCTTGGCAAGCTGAGCAATAGCCCGTTCCACGGCGGCAATAATTTTATCATCGCTCTCAATTTTCAAAATATAATCGAACCCTCCAAGAACCATAGCACTCTGTACATATTGGAAGTCATTATATCCCGTTAAGAAGATCACTTTACAGTTCGGCCAATGGGACTTAATATTCTGCAACAATTCGATCCCTTCTAAGCCTGGCATCTTGATATCAGAGATTACAATATCGATCGGAAAGGCAGATCCGTGCATCATTTCGAGTGCTTCTTCACCGGAATACGCTTTCAAGATTTCGAGTTCTAGGTGCTCCATGCCCTGGAACAATTCCAGCAATCCATCTACAATAATGGGTAGATCGTCCACGATAAGCATTCGTCGCATGTCGCTCTCCTCCTTTATTCAAGCCCAAGATGTATACGTACCTTCAGTCCTCCAAGTTCAGAACGCGACAATTCCAATCCATATGCCTCTCCATAACGGAGCTGAATACGCCTGTGCACATTTATTAAGCCAGTTGTCTCATCAATATGATTAGCACAATAGACAAGGCGGCTGCAAAGCTCACTCAGCTTCCCATCGTCCAAGCTATCGCCATTGTCTTCTACACTGATGATAACGCCACCATCAACCTGTTCGCTGTGCACCCATAGTTCTCCTTCTCCGCGCATGTTGCCGAAGGCATACTTATATGCATTTTCGATAATCGGCTGCAGTACAAGACGTGGTACTCGAATAGGCAAACTCTCAATGTCAAGGTATACATGAATGCGATCCCCATAGCAAATAGATTGCATGTCTACATAGGTCGAGGAATGCTTCACTTCCATCTCTAGCGGAATTTCATCATCATCGTTCCGGGTAATGAAATGAAAATACTCGCCGATATACAAGCAGAATTGGTATGCCTTCTCTTTGTCTTCCGACTTAATTAGCCGGCACAGCACGAAAAAGCAATTGTATAGGAAATGCGGATTAATTTGCGATTGAAGCCGTTTCAACTCTGAGCGCTGTGTACGAATTTGCTGCTCATAATTTTGCTCAATAAGCGTTTTAAGCGACTGCACGGTATCATTAAAAGCTTGGTATAAATAGCCGAACTCGTCATGACCGCGATCAATTGGGACAGGAGCCAGATTCAGTTGCTTCACTCTTCTGAAGGCTTGAATCAGCTTCATTAGCGGACGATACATCAGCTTCATTAAAGAATAGGAGAAAAATAACGCCGCCGCTACGGCCAACCCGCATGCCCACCAGAACCACTGCCGATACTTCTGGATCGGCCCCAGAACGGTTGATTCCGGTATGCAAGTTACAGAGTATGAGCTCCATACAGGAGAATATTTGTACACCGTCAAATATCGCTCGCCATCATACTGCACAATATCATAGCCTTCATATTGTTCTTTCTTCCACTTCTCCTGAATAAACGCTTTCATTGACTCTTGCAGCGTCGACTGCTCATTGCTTCGAATATCCCATCCATACTCCACATTCAGCAGCATCGTTTCTCCATTCAAGGAGCCTGCGATCTGATCGAGCGATTCCTTAATCTTGCTCGTAGACAGCTCCACACCTACCATATAGACAGGGTCTTTGAATGTATTTGTAGGATATTGCAGCGTTATGAACAAGCGATTGTTCCAGTATATGAACGGCTTGCTGTAAAAAGGACTGCCATGCTGCATCGCAGCAAATTCCTCTCGATTCAGGAATGTATTGAATTGCTGGCTTAACAGCGTACGATCAATTTTCGGTACATATGCCCTTGCTTCACGAATGAAGGAACTTGTATTTTTCATCAGTTCAAGACGCTTTTGAATCATCGTTATGTTGTTAGCCCGTTCATAATCGGTTAAGTCGGTTCCCAGCGCAGCCAATTCTAACAAATCATTGTCTGTTACATAGTTGGGCAAATACCGATTGATTCGTTCCACTTCCTTATCGAGTGAATCTAAATAGAAGCTGGTCGTATTCAAGGTGGAACGCGATATTTCCCGCTGAATGCTATTAGCTCCCCGCTCATTGATGAATAACGTAATCATCATGAGGGGGAGCAGCACGATTAGAAATACAGCCATGATCTTCATGAAGATGGAAGAGTCTTTTAAGCGGAATAATAGTCTCATCGTATGTTCTCCCTACATTTGGAGGATTCGGCTACTATCTATTCTTTGACACTCCCCATCACAATTCCTTTAATGAAGAATCGCTGTAAAAATGGATATATAATTAAGATTGGGAATGCTGCAACAAAGATTTGCGCAGCCTTACTCGTGCGGTCCGACAGCTTCTGCATAAGTTCAATTTCCTCTGGCTTCAGGTAACGCAAATCCATCTTAATGATGATGGACTGCAAGAACGTTTGCAGCGGATATTTCTCGGGATGGCTCATTAGCAGCATGCCGTCGAACCAGCTATTCCAATGCCAGACAACCGTAAAGAGTCCTGTCGTTGCCAGTGCCGGAATAGATAAGGGCGCATATATTTTCCACAAGGTTGTGAAATGTCCCGCTCCGTCAATCTTCGAAGATTCCTCCAATTCCTTCGGCAAGTTGCGATAGAAGTTAAGCAGCAAAATAATATTGAATACTTGAACTGCATTCGGCAGTATCAAGGCCCAAATCGTGTCCACAATCCCGACCGCTTTCACAGTCATGTACCATGGAATCAAGCCGCCATTGAATAGAATCGTGAATACGAATATCCATACATATACGGTTCGCATACGGAACTGCGATGTCTCTTTCGATAACGGGTATGCGGTCATGATCGTCAAAAACATGCTGAAGGCTGTACCCAGTACGGAGCGCTCAATTGTAACCCAGAAGGCGCGCAAGTATTCTGGCTTGCCGAATACGTTCTGATACGCTGCAGTCGTGAATTCCACCGGCCAGAGCATGACCTTGCCTGCAGAAGCCGCTGACCCTGAACTGAAGGACACGGCTAATATATGAACAAGCGGCAGCAGACATAATACCGAAATGAAAGTTAGAAATACATAGTTGCAGCCTAAGAAGATTCGTCGGCCTAACGACTTTTTCATAACAATTCGTCCTCCTTGACTAGAATATGCGGTAATTGGCAAAGCGATAGGCCATCACATACGATACAGATATTAAGATGAAGGATACGGCTGACTTCAGCAGTCCAACGGCTGTAGCGAAGCCATATTGCGACTCTACGACACCCATTCGATATACGAATGTATCAATAATATCTCCGCTCTCGTATACTTGCGGGTTGTACAGGTTGAAGATCTGATCGAATCCGGCATTCAGCACGTTCCCGATGCTGAGCGTAAGCATCAGCAAGATAATCGGCAGCATGCCCGGCAAGGTTACATTCAGAGTTTGCTTCCAGCGTCCGGCCCCGTCAATTTCCGCAGCTTCATACAGCACTGGATTAATGCCTGTAAGCGCCGCCAAATAAATGATTGTGCCGAAGCCGAATTCCTTCCATACGTCCGTAGCGACCATGACATATGGGAACCAACTGTTGTCTCCGAGGAAGAAGATAGGCTTCACCCCGAATAAGCCGAGAAAATGATTCACAATTCCTGTTGAAGGAGAGAGCACATCAATAACGATGCCGCTGAGCAGAACCCAAGATAAAAAGTGCGGCAAGTAAACCAACGTTTGGAATGTACGCTTTACCCACTCTTTTCGCAATTCGTTCAATAGAATCGCAATCGTAATCGGCACGACCAATCCGGCAAGAATCTTCATGACCGCGATGTAAACCGTATTGAAGAAGATACGGCCGATATCCGGGTAATCCAGCAGGAACTTAAAGTTCTTCCAGCCCACGAACGGAGATCCCAGCAGTCCCTTCGTCGGGATATACTTCTGGAACGCCATTAGGATGCCTACCATCGGAATATAGCTGAATACAATAATGAAAATCAGTGCGGGAACGAGCATTACATGCAGCGGCCATTCGCGCTTCCACATCCGAGACAATCGATTCATTTCTGCTCCACCTACTTGTAGTAAATTTAAAAAGAAGGGCATGCCCTATATATGAATAAAGAACTACTTTCATTGTAGATATAGATCTAACACCATTCCATATACTGGTCTTTACTTCTATATACAACTGTTGAGCTTCGAATCTCTTTCCTTTGCGGATTAACGAAAAAAAGGAGACCGGAACAAGTCCCGATCCCCTGATCATCATTTATTCGCTGCGTACCACTCGTTTACTTCCTTCGTCATATCATCTCCGCCAAGCTTCTTCCAATCTTCCACAAATTTGTCGAATTCGTCGATAGGTGCTTGGTTCATAATGATCTTCATAAAGACTTCGTCACGCTTGCGCAGCAAGAGCTCTTGCCTTTCGACCATCGTAGGCGTTGGAGCGCCGTAGAATTTGTTCCGATGGAACAAGTTATGCTCTTTTAAATATGGCACGTTAGATACTGCTCCATTTGGACCGGAAATCAGCATTTCCCACCACATCGAAATATCTTCGCCTTTCACATATTTCATTGCGCGGGCATAGCGCGTTTTTTGATCTTTTGTCTTCAGCAGACTCTCATCCTTCGTCTCAATTGCTTTAGGCAATACAGAGCCGTTGTCGTTCGCTTGATTGAAGGCCATAACCGGGCTGAGCTGCCAATAGTTATTGCCGCTCTCTTTCATGCTCTTGCCGTATTCATATACCTTCTGCTCTTCCGTTGGATGGTTATCAACTGCGATCCATTGGTTCAACAGCTTAATCATTGCCTCCGGATGCTTCGCTTTCTTCGAGACAACGTTATATTTTTCTGTACCCAGCTCAATTTGCGTGGACGCTTCTGTACCGTCAATGGAAGGAAGACGATATACTTTCCAGTCCTGAACAATCTTGCCGTCCTTGATCGCACCTTGAGCCAAATGAGCCGGAGTCCATTCTGCACCATAGAGTACGCCAATTTGGTTATTGAAGATCATTTCAGAAGCCTTCATCATATCCTTAACTGCAAATTCTGGATCGATCAGACCCTTCTTGAACATATCCTGCAGTGAGCGAAGTGCTTCCTTCATTTCCGGCTGGATATCACTGTACATTAAACCGCCTTTGCCGTCATCAATCCATTGCTTCAAGTAGGCATGGTATCCATTCAGGAAGCCGATGAGACCAAGAGCGCCATCATCAAATTTCTTATTTAATGCAAGGCCATAGGATTTGCCGGTACCGCCGGGATCCTTTTCTGCAAACGTTTCCATAATTTTAATCAGGTCTTGCATCGTTTTCGGCTCAGGCAGGTTCAGCTTCTTCAGCCAGTCCGCACGCACCCATACGAATTGCGGAACAAAAGCACTTCC
Source organism: Paenibacillus alvei DSM 29 (assembly GCF_000293805.1). Lineage (GTDB taxonomy): Bacteria > Bacillota > Bacilli > Paenibacillales > Paenibacillaceae > Paenibacillus_B > Paenibacillus_B alvei. The sequence goes on from NZ_AMBZ01000001.1 coordinate 268,454, forward strand.
CGACTCTGGAATCCCCATCAGCTTGCCATCGAATGTTCCGGACTTCATCTGAAGACCGCCATCGCGCATCAAAAATTCTTTTGTTTCATCTGTTGCGTATTTATCATACACTTCAGTCAAATCTTGAATCATATCTGCCTCTATGAGTTGCTGCAGTTGGGCTGGTGTAGCTGGGAAGAAGTCAGGCAGATCGTCAGTCGCAATCGCCATCTTGAGCTTCTCTTGGAACTGCGGGCCGCTTACGACTCCGTCAACAACCCATTTATTCGTAATTTTAACGCCAACATCTTTCTCATATGCATCGTATACAGCATTCTTATCGTACGTTTCCCCTGCGTCAAACTTCAAATAGGGATCCTTTGCACGAACAGTGGATGCTTCAATAACTGTATGTTCTGGTGATTCCGCTGATTTCTCTGCTGTTGTGTTCTCTGCTGGCTTATCTGATGTAGGTTGTGGTGTTTCTGCGGGCTTGCTTGTGCAAGCCGTTGCGACGAGACTCAAGATGAGCGTAAGTACCAATAACATATTCCGCACTCTTTTCACGTCTGACCCTCCTAATATGTGTAATAAAGACCCATTTCTAATTGTAGATATCGTTCAAAAGGCATTCTATATACTGGTCTTTACTTCTATATACACCTGTTGTGGTGAATCCCCATGGTCACGTGCTGTTAGTGCTGTGCTTACATTTCCTGCGCAGGGCTCTCCAGTCTGATTTCCAATAAGGGCAGTTGTCGGCCCGGGAATACTGTAGACGCGATTTCGCCAATTCTTCTTGCCCCCATCCGCATATAAAAAAGCTCCGCATTCGGATCGCTATGTACAAGCAGCGTCTGTATCCCAAGCTTCTGTGCCGCAGCGATCATGTGGTGCCACAGTGCTTGTCCATACCCTTGGCCTATTGCATTCGGATGAATGAACAAGTCGGTTACCAAGCCCTTGTCCTGTTGAAGCGCATTCTGTTCCAAGCCAATGAATCCTTGAATATGCCCCGCTTCCTCAATGACGAAAAAATGAGCGGAAGCAAGCTGCTCCTCTGTAATCGTCAAATCTTCTCGACAAGCTTCCATGAACGCTTCGCTATAGCCCCAATATGCCTTTGATTCATAGGCTAGCTCGCTTAGTTGATGTACTTCCTGCACCACGGCTGGACGTATATTCATGATCAATCCTCCCCCTTAGATGGTAAACGCTGCTAATTCCATAATTCACTTATTGTACCTGACAGGATCAATAGGCGGAAGCACGAATCTCCTAGTAACGGTTATTTACTTCTTGACTCTCTGCGACCGTTGCCGCCTAATCAAAATCCCCAGACGGCTGAAGCGCTGGGGACAGGTATACGCATTATTTCTTGTTCACGAGTTGTTCGACAAAGGCGAGCTGCTCATCCACATGTTTTGTTTTGTTGAAGGTTGAAGGTACCACATAATCAGGGATAAGTGCTGCTCCTTTGGAAGAATCCGGTCTCTCGAGTTGTTTACTTGACAAGTACATTGAATATTTACTGTTTGGCAGATCGAATTTTACGGAAGCAACGTATGCATTCGCATTTCCTCCAGGCATTTCTCCAATCACTTGTCCAATCTTATTGTCTTGCAAAATCGCCGTCATCAATGATGCTCCGCCATTTGTATATTTAGAAGTAAGTACATATAGTTTCCCTTCAAATACTAGCTCATTATGAGCATTATTGTTCTTTGTTGTTGAACGTATTCTTTCTGCCATTCCTTCTTTTTCCCCTCTACTGACCGCCTCTTTCGAGTTACGCGTTTCTGCAAAGGATTGATAGTGCCGCACATTCATATATTGGAGCAGTTTCTCGACGATAGCACTCACATTCTCACCACCGAAATTATAACGGAGGTCTAGCACGACATTGTCAATTTGATTGTGCTTAGCCGAAGAGAAGAACTTTTTTAATTCAGCGTCATACACATCATCTGACTTCAACACATTCATTTTAAATAGAGCTATGTTTTTGTCCTTATCTATGTGTTGGGAATAATTTGAGGGATATCCCACTGATATAGGCTTCACCTGTAACTTAACCGTCTGCTGCAGCTTTTCCCCATCTCTCACAATGGTATATACAACATAATCTTTATTTTCAATTAAACCTAACTTCTCCAAATACACTTCTTCAGCCAATATGCTTGACATCTCCAGCTTAGCGAGCAAAAACATCTTATTATCACTAGAGATATATTTGCTAAGGTCTTGAGCCAACTCTTCGATTGTCCTGTTGCCAATAGCAATAATCTCATCTCCAGCCTTCAAATCTCCCTCATTACTATAGTATATATACACCCCATTCTCATACCATTTATATAAAATGGGAATCTTTCGCTTTCGAAAGCTTGAACTGACTGCAAGACCTGAATTTGCATCATGCAGATGAGCAATAACGGATTGCCCCCAGAAGTAAATATCTCTGCGATATATCTGATCTTTCTTTTCTTTAATTTCCTTCAATACTTGTTCGTACTGGGCCTTCAGTTCCTCAGATACTCCATTCACGGCGGCAGGATGGGTGTCCGCAATTTTGTTATACAAAAATTCGATATCTTTTATCGCTGTTTGCTGTTCCTTCGTTAGAACCGCAGATTCGTGAAGTTGCTTCTTACTAATCGCTTTTTCAGTAACTCTATCATTCCACGTTAGTGCCGTAACAATGACAATCCCGATAATGAAAATAAATAACAGAAACCCTACTAATCGAATTTTCATTTGATATCGTTCCCCTTGCATTCGTCTATTAACGAGTTATTCATTATATGCAGTTGCTTGTCCGCACCCACTCTTTATCTGGTTATATAAGGAAAACACAATAACAACAATATAGCATACAAGCGGATTTTTTATTTGTATTATTTGGGATTTATCTGAAATACAAGCCATCGTAACGACAAAAATAGCCCAAGCATACGCTTGAGCCGTGAACTTGATACAGCCATACTGTCATTTCTAATTATTCAATTTCGCATTTTTTATTTCACGTATGCCCTCGAATCCCTCGACAAGAACCGCTCTACACAACTCCAACCTCTTCTGCAGATTCCTTATTATAATGTGGAGACCTGCTAGAAACCTCTTTCGAATCGAACCCGTTGGACAAAATTCTCGTAAGCAAGGCTTTCTATTACGCAAGGTTAAAACGGCTGCATGCCCGCTGTATCCAGCTTCTCGCCATCAATATTCGCTCCCATGCGTGTCGTCAAGTCACGGTAATGCGCTACACGGCGGCGTACCGGGTCGGCCGTTTCCGGCAAATTCGCTTCTTGACCGCCGTTGATCACCATAATGGTCGCACCAAAGCCCGGAACGAGACCCTTCGCCAGCTGTTCTGCCGTAGGCGTCCACTGCCCCGTCATAATGTCATGATTGGAAGGCTTCGGATCCTGTGGTGTCATCCAGAAGAGCAGTGCTGTGATAAAGCCCAGCTTCCCGTCAGCCGTAATTTTGTCCGGATCGTTCAATAGAACACTAGGATCACGGTATACGATGCTACTAATTAATCCATAGTTATAGTTCCAACTGAGCTGAATCGGGCCGCGTCCATGATAGGATTTGCCCGGAACCGGCTTCCAGAACAGATTGTTCTCATCTACATAGCCGATCTTATCCGTATTCACGAAGCCCAGCTCTTCATTGAAAAACAGTGCCCAGCGCAGCTCGCCGCCCGGTGCCGTAGCCCATCCTCCGCCTGTCTCATGAGCAATATTCGCTAAGAACCCGGCAAGCTCACGCTTGCGATTATTGTCGCTTCCTTCATTCAGGAAACTGCCGAAATCAACGATCCGCGTCAGCTTCGGTAAGCTGGCATGGCTTGTATCATTGAAATCAGGAGCTTGAAAGAGCAGCGTTTCCGTCTTGGCCTGCTTGTCCAAGCGATAAATTTGCTTCACATTCGGATAGCCCTCGCGCATGACTTCCTTGTATTTGATATTGGCAATCTCGCGTACAGCGGATAGGAGATTATCATAGGAATAATAGTCGGTTTGATTTGGCTTATAGTAGTGGTTTCCTTTTGCTTTGGCATCCCATTCCGGCGTACCGTAGCGCAGCGGGAACGTGGACTCATACTCCGCCTTAGGAAGTGCTGCTTGAACTGAAGCTGCAGCCGCATCCGGCAGAAAGGACGGAATTATGCCATTCCACAACTGATTGATCTGGGCATCGGTCAGCACTCGACTTTCTCCTACACCAATATCAATGGCTGGGCCGCCCTTCGTTGCTGCGCTTATCGCAGAACTGTCTGTATAGTTGCCCGATGTATCCACGACGCGTATGACGTATTGATAGCCTGTATCCGCTTCCAATTCATAGTCTGAAAATATTTTAGCGATTGTGCTGCCAACTTTAACGCCATTGCGGAGAACATCATAATGGGAAATGCCTGCATTGTCAGTTGAAGCTGTCCAAGTAATTGTAATAAAGGTGGAGGATTGCTCAGTTGATTCGAGATTCGTTGGAGCAGTTGGAGGTGTAGTATCTTCGGTGTTGTCTTTGAATAATTTCCATGGCGTATCCCATTCATTCGTCGCTTTCGCATCAGGTCTGTTATTGTAGGACCACCACTTTGCTTCATAAATCTTGCCCTGATAAGATACAATATCTCTGGCAGAGTAGGCCTTGTTGGTCTGCCATGCTTGTGCCTGAGAGGAATTCGTGTTGTTTGCCGCATGAACTGTAGACAAGGTACCCATTGGCACAGACGCAACAATGGCTGCACCAAGAACAACGCTTAAACTTTTAAGCAAAAGCTTGTGCGAGAACGGAAAGTTGCGATTCATTATACGCCTCCTATTCAGTTACTGGTAACGATTCTAGTATAGGAAATTGCATCTCCCGCGCTCAATAGGTACAGCGAACCAATCCTATGTCGAATCTTGATACTATTGCACGCCTATAGCGCTATCCCCCTAACGAATACTCGATCTGCCATGCTGGAAATGATACGATAAAAGCAATGAAGAACTCTTCATGGAGGAACTAACCATATGGATGAGATTAATATTCAGGAGATCATAGATGCAACGCAGCACACCTTCGGATTAGAGGATTACCAATTACATACTCACGAGTTTTATCGGGAAGTCAATCTATTCTATGAGACGGTTTACAGCCTCAGCATGGAATGGTATCCGCCGCTACAGATGAGGGAGTCCGTAGAAGAAGGATTGAATCCCGAGGGTACGGCCGTCATTCAATACGACCTTGCTTCCCGGCAGTATACGAGCGTCATCTTCGTACAAGGGAAATCCTATGCGAACAGCCCGACTTACCCGAACATCGGCTTGGACGAGGTCATTAAGTGGATCGAACGGGATACCGGACTTGTGTACGACAAGCAGTTCCGGCTCACTCAGGAACAGAATAACCAATATCGATTTCACGAGTGCGTGAACGGGGTTCCGGTATCCCCCTCCGGGCAAATCGAGATTCACTTTGATGAAGACGGAAGGCTCGTGCAGTATTCGAGGTACGGACTATACGCCTCCAAGTCAACCATTCAGAAAGAGGCTTTCACATTATCCCTCGAACAAGTCGATCCCCTAGCCAAACAGCAACTGAAGCTGCTCGAATATCCAGTGTATGAAGAACAGCGGCTTATTCCGCTCTACGGGATCGAAGAGATCTATATGACGAACGACGGAGCCACTATCATTCCGTTTGAATTCATTATCCATCCGGGTTCGAAGCTGAATATGGATAAGGTTATCGAGTGGGAACAAACAAGCACGCATCATTATGAAAAAGCGGACATCGAGTGGCAGGAGACGGTCACTCTTGAACAAGCGATTGCGCGTGAACCGCATCCCGATTCTTTTCCAATTACGGAAGATGAACAAGAGAAATCGATCGCGGCGGTTATTGCAGGAATGAGCCAATTATACCCGAACGACTCCGGCCAATGGGTGCTTAAGACGCTGCATCGCCACAGGGGATATATTCAAGCGGTATTGCGGGTTAAGAAACCGAATAAGTGCGTGTTCCAGCGCAAGCTGGTTCTGTTCATTGATGCGCAGCGTTATGTAGTTGTAAATGCAGTGGACAATCTGCCTTTTCTCCACATGTTCGACGAGTTCCAGGGGGCTGGTAAGGTCATCATCAGTCGAGATGAGGTCTATGAAATGCTGAAGGAAAAGAGCCTCATCGAATTAACGCCGGTATATGTGTATCATCCTGAACAGAAGAAATATATATTATGCGGAAAATTAGACTGTGCTTACGCTGTGAATGCTGCAAATGGTGAGATTATGGAGTTAAACAGCATATAATCAGCGAACACTCCGCCCGAATCGTGCCGTATCCTTTTGATTGAAACCGTTAAATTTTCCCAGTATAATGAAATTGATTTCAAAATATTGGATATATGTGAAGGCTTTCAAGCTGTACCTTTGAATGAAAATTTTTCAATGAATAACGGGGGTGTTGGAATGGCGCGATTCGCAGAGCCTTTTAAAATCAAAATGGTGGAGCCGTTGAGCATGATCTCACGGGAAGAACGGGAAAAGGCGCTTGAACGGGCGGGTTATAATCCATTTCTGCTGCGCGGGGATGAAGTGTACATCGATCTGTTGACCGACAGCGGTACAAGCGCGATGAGCGACAACCAATGGGCGGGCCTGATGCTGGGCGACGAGTCGTACGCGGGCAGCCGCAACTATTATCATCTGTGCGATGCAGTGCAACAGATTACAGGCTATCAGCATGTCATTCCCATGCATCAGGGGCGGGGCGCCGAGAAGGTGCTGTTTCCTCTGCTTATTCAAAAAGGGCAGTATGTCCTGAGCAATTGGCATTTCGATACAACGCGTGCGCATGTCGATCTGGCCGGGGGGATTGCAGTTGATCTTGTTACCGAACAAGCCTATGATACGACAACGCCTTACCCGTTCAAAGGAAACTTCGATGTGGATAAGCTGCGCCATACGCTCGTCGAAAAAGGAACAGAAAATATTGCATTTATTCTTATTACCGTGACGAACAACAGTGCCGGCGGCCAGCCCGTATCCATGGAAAATATCCGTGAGGTATCCGCCATTGCAAAGCAGAACGGGATTCGCGTTTTTTTGATGCCGCGCGCTATGCCGAAAATGCATACTTTATCAAGAAGCGCGAGCAAGGCTATGAAGATAAAGATATTATTGATATCGTCCGTGAAATGTTCTCTTATGGCGAAGGGTTCACGATGAGCGCTAAGAAGGATGGGCTTGTCAATATCGGCGGCTTGCTGGCCTTTAAAGAGGATGAGACGTTATTTACGCAAGCGCGTTCGATGGCGGTGCCGATGGAGGGCTTTCCGACCTACGGCGGCTTGACAGGCCGTGATATGGAAGCTCTTGCCCGCGGGCTGCGCGAAGGCATAGACGAGCAGTATCTTGCTTATCGCATCGGCCAAATCGAATATCTCGGCAGTCGTCTTGAGGAAGGCGGAATCCCGTACCAGACGCCAACGGGTGGCCATGCCGTCTTCGTAGATGCGAAGAAGATGCTGCCGCATATTCCTGCGGCGCAATTCCCGGCCCAGGTGCTGGCGAATGAGCTATACCTTGAAGCAGGAATACGGGGGGTCGAGATCGGTTCTTTTCTGCTGGGACGTGACGCTGCGACCGGTGAGCAGTTGGAGAGCAAGCTTGAATTGCTGCGCTTGACGATTCCGCGCCGTGTCTATACGAATAACCATATGGATGTCATTGCGGATGCCTTGATTGCAATCAAGGATCGGGCAAGAACACTGACAGGGCTAGAATTTACATACGAACCGCCGATATTGCGGCATTTCACTGCGCGCCTTCGACCAGTCAAGATCGGTGCTCCGTCCCGCTGACATATGTTGTCCATCCTGAACCGCGACGGTGACATCGAAATGCCACCATCTGTTAAACGGGTCGCCGTCTGCCTTACGTCAGTACGCTGATGCAGGATGAGGAGCGCGAGCCCTCTCGTCCGGAGGGTTCAGCAGCTATTCTACATGGATATCGGTAATGAAGTAGGGGATGTCCCAAAAGTCTAAAAAGACTTGGGACACCCCCTTGTTTTCAAATATGAAAAAGCTCATTTTATTGATTCAGGTTACTGCGTTTGCGTGAATACATAAAGTATACGATTGTGCCGAAGCCAATCCATATCGCAAAGGAGATCCATGTCATGTACGGCAAGCTGACTGCAAGGTAAAGGCAAAGCATCGCACTAATGACTGGAAGCACGGGCACAAACGGAACGCGGAATGAAGCCTGTAATTCAGGAAACTTCTTGCGCAAGACGATGATTGCGACGGAGATTAACGTAAACGCAGCCAATGTCCCCATATTCACTAAATGTGCGAGCGTGGTTAGATCAATAAAGCCTGCAATGCCTGCGGCAACAAATCCGGTTAACCATGTGTTGCCGATTGGAGTTTTGGTCTTGGCATTCACTTGCGAGAACATTTTCGGCAACAAGCCGTCACGGCTCATGGCGTACGATAAGCGGACTTGTGCATAAATCATGGCGAGGATTACGGTCGTAATGCCAAATACCGCCCCGATTGATATAATCCCCGCTATCGAGTTCTGCCCTACGGATTCCAATGCTAATGCAACCGGCGCACCGACATTAAGCTTGGTAAATGGAATCATCCCGGTCAACACCCCGGATACCGTAATATATAAAATCGTACAAATGAGCAGAGATGCGATGATCCCGATTGGCAACGCTCTTTTGGGTTTTTCACTTCTTCCGATGCCGTAGCAATGATATCGAACCCAATATAGGCGAAAAACACGGTAGCCGCCCCCGTCATCACACCACTAAATCCAAAAGGCATGAACGGCGTCCAGTTATCAGGCTTTACATACCATATCCCGACAAAGATAAACAGCAAAATAATAGCTAATTTCACGAACACCATGACCGTGTTGAACTTAATGCTTTCCTTAACGCCTTTACTGACAAGCGCCGTGATCGCCAAAATGATGAGAACCGCCGGCAAATCAATAAGGCCTCCTTTTCCCATACTCGGAGCAGAGGATATAATGTCTGGAATCGGCAGGTTAAAGCCCGCAAGCAGAGATTGAAAGTATGCAGACCATCCCGTAGCGACTGCGGAAACCGCAATTACATATTCGAGCATGAGATCCCAACCAATAAGGAAAGCTAGCAATTCTCCCAATGTTGCATACGTAAATGTATATACGCTTCCCGAGACTGGCACTGCCGAGGAGAACTCCGCATAGCAAAATGCTGCAAGCGCGCAAGCAATACCTGCGATAACAAATGACAGCATGATCGCCGGTCCCGAAGATTCTGCCGCTACGACGCCCGTAACGACGAAAATCCCCGTCCCAATCACGCAGCCTACGCCAAGAAAAATCAAATCGATCAAAGACATCGCCCGTGCCAACTCTTTTTTCTCGCTCTGCGCAAGCATGAGGCTCAATGACTTCTTTCGGAAAAGCTTATTCAATATTATTCCCCCTATGCTTTGGTACGCAAAAGCAAACGCAATCAGCCCGCAATTGATAACATTTACATCCCATACCAATTTCTATGCTATCTTTGTTTAGGTTAAGAACGATTTTAACACGTCTATCGAACACCAAGGTATAGGTAATTTTTGCTAACTTAGCCAATAAATCTTCCTTGAAAAACAACGATTCGATTTTGTACTGCAGGAGAGGAAACCAAGCCTTCATGTATTCCCTAGCAGAACAAACTTGTTAATCAATATCCAATATTATCAATTTTTATGCATTCATTACCTTTGATACCTATTACATTGTGATATAATTTCATTTAGTTCTTAAGACCTATATAGTATTTTGGAATGGGCGGGGATTTTGTGGAGCCCCCTACACAATGTCTCGCAACAACAAAATATGCCGTAGGCTGAGTGGGTGAATATTTGAAGGAAGAACAGAAGGAAACCCCCTTACATCACACGGCATGTTTCTGGTAACCACAAATATTTTAAGGGTTCGAGTGCTGAGACTCGAACCCTTTTGTTTAGTAACGATATTCAATTGTACGAAGAACATTACCTGAAGCTGTATCCAATATTATCGTGGACATAGCCACTCACAAGCTCTGACCAATGAAATATTTTCCCATCCGTGCTCATGGAGTCGAAGCCTTCAAATTTCACAATCGCAGAACTATTATATTGAGTCATGCTCACCCAGCTTCCGGACGTCGTCACAAGGGAAGCGTCCAAAAATTTTGCGTTATATGCATACGAGCCATTGTTCTTGTATTGATCGGGGTGATGAGCAGTCGTTACCATATTGAATTGCCGATTGAATCTTGCTCCCTTGGTTTCGGCTCCGTCTTTAAATCCCTGCTCGATCGGGATGACGGCCTGGGCCAACAAGCTGTTCGAGGCATTATAGATATCAACCTGCACGCCCGCTCCTGCATTAGCGCCATACAGTGTCACGAAATTGACGTCCAAGCGGATCGTTTGGCCAGGCTGATAGCTTAGCACAGTCGGACTATGACCGTATGTAGTGCTAGCGCAAGGACTGCCGATCGGGCAAGAATTCGAGCCATATGAGCTTGACCAAGTATTGAAGGCTGTGCCAGATCGTGCTACGCCGCCTTGGGAAGCTCCCCCGAAGTATTGAAATCTCCATCCTCCGTTCGCATATTGCAATCCGAAATCCAAGTTATAATAAGTGCCATTCGGTGCGACCGTATCGAATGTCCAAAATACCGACGGGTAGGTATCTGGTGCAACATACATGGAATCTGGCATCTTAAACCACGTTTGTGCGGCTTTATAGCCGGCACTGTTCGTAATTCTCTCCACCATCGCACCTGATGCGAATGCCGTAAACGGAACAGCGGCGAACACCAAAAACGCGAGAAATACCGTGAACATTTTCTTTTTCATACCCAATCCCTCCATTACATGAATGTTTTTCATGAAAACAAAATGGAGTTTATCAAGCTCTCTTATGTTAGTTTTATCCATTTCTAATGAAATCATAGATCAAACCTAAAACTTTGTAAATTACTTATTTTCAATAAAATTGTAAATTATTGGTGTTCACTCTTCTTTTAACAAACCGTATATCTCTAAATCTACTATTCCTTTTCCCGACCAGAGCGATGCTTGCCGCAGCGTCCCTTCCTTGATGAACCCATTTTTAAGCAGCACCCGCTTCGAACGTTCATTTGCAGGCATGACCTCGGCTTGAATTCGGTTTACACCCACTTCTACGAGCAAGAATTTCACAACGATGCGCGTCGCTTCCGCAGCAATGCCTTGTCCCCACTCCGATTCCGCTAAAAAGTACCCGATCGTCACCATATTCACCTTCTGATTGAAATCGAACGCTTCCATGATGCCTACCAATCGTTCGCTGTCCTCATTGGGGAAAATCCCCCATTTGATTCGCGACCTCTTCTTGAAGTCTCTCTCAAAGTGCCCGATCATGCTTTTGACGGTCGCTCGGTTATGCTTCGGGATAATGCCGCAATATGCAAAGACGGTATCATTGCTGTAAATCTCATAGACCCCATCCAGATGATTCTCTTCAATCTTCTTCAAGATAAGCATATCTGACTTCAGCATCGGAAATTGCCCAAACACTGTGTCCAGGTTCATCGTATCACCGCTCCATATTCTCAGCTTAAGCGTATTAGCCGCATGATCGCAACATCGCTGCTTTGACCGCCCTGTTCCAATCTTTTCAGCCTTTTAGATTGTTACCCCATGCAGATGTGGATTGCTTGTCAGCAACCGCCGCACCCTCTCTAGGGTATCAGCCCCCATTGGAACGCCCCCATTGCGATACAGCAGCATCCATCTTAGGCAAGCCAGCGCTTGAAATACCTCAAGTTCTTCTCGTTGAATTTCATTCATTGCTACATAAGTATCACGGAACACTTCTGCAAAATGCTCTGGAATATAGAACTGCTGCAGCGTGAGCGACCATGCGAAATCATATCTCGGATCCCCTAGCTGCACATTGGTCCAGTCAATGACCGTTAATCGACCCTGCTGCTCTACGATATTTCCAAGATGAAAATCACCGTGGATGATCCTTTTATGCGTAGGCGAGGCCAGCTCTACCAATTGCTCTAGTAGAGGATACAGGTCTGGGTACTCATGCATACCTGGGAAAAAATAATCGCGAAAATTGTATCGTGGAAGCCGTGTATGCCTATCTATTTCTTCTGGAGAAATGCGATGTATGTGGTCTAATAAATTCGCAATCTCCCTCATGGTATGAGCGTTGCCATCTCGCAGCGGATCGCCGTCAAAGGTAGTCAAGAGCACACTGTGGCCACTTGCGTTGATCCCCCATCCAATCGGCTTCGATACGGAGATACCTCGTTCATGAAGCATGTTCATCACCTGATACTGCAATCGTATATCCGGTTTGGAATCTCTGCTCCATATTTTCAACACATAGCGGTCTGCATCGGTTGCAACTTTAACAGCCTCTGCTTCCATGCCTTGCATCAAGGGAGTTATCGCAATCGTACCCGCCTGTTGCAAAATGCGTTCAAGAAGCTCATGCTTGTCCTGCCACGCTATTGCTGTAATATCGTGCTCGTATAGCTTGTTTTTCATCATACCGCTCCTTCCGCATATGCCGCCTCTTCCCTTTTTCGAATCGGGATATGCAAATCTACTCTACACTTGCCTTCCTCATCCTGCTTAGGATCGTTCAAGCAAAATTCAAGACAAGGCCGGTCATCGGCCTCATAACCGCTGCTTGGCAGCCAGAGTCGGAACATCGTTTCGTAAGCGAGAACGAAATTAGCAACGGTATCGTAGTACGGATAGACTGCATACATGCCTCCAGGCAGGGCCCCATATAAGATGTCTTTATGTTCCTGCTTGGCGAATCCCAGTGGCAGCGTCACGCATGCATCATAACGGCAGGCGTACTCCTCGACTTCATTTCCATCGTCTAACGATACACCAATGGACGAGAATTCGCTTGCGACAAGCCCCTGTTCTTGTACCCAACTGCCTAGCTTGTCCCATGCACCGCGAGTATCCACATAACTCCCGACATGCCGTACATACGCCACTTCAACGTCTGGGAGCTCCTTGATCGCAATCATGTTATCCCACGCTTTCCGCAGTAATGGATGTCTGCGCTTTCTATTGTAGTCAAAGGTAGTAGATAACTCTTCACGCTTCTTGCTATGTTCTGCCGATAAATTGCGATTTTCCCGGATTGGTTGCTGAAGCGTATCTCGCAGTTGGCTCCTAACCGCGCTCGGCGCGCTTCCATAGTACTTTTTGAAGACAGCATTGAAGGTGGATATCGACTCGAAGCCGCACAGGTTAGATATGTCCAGTACCGTGTGATCTGTTTCAGCCAATAAGTGTGCCGCCTTACGCAAGCGCTCCTGATTCACAAATGCCATAGGCGTTATGCCGACATGTGCCGCAAAGATTCTCGCAAAATGATATTTGGAAAAGCTCGCAACCCCAGCAAGCTGATCGAGACTGAGCTTCTGGTGGCTGTTTTCTTGGATGTAGGAAATGACGTTCTCGATTCTAGTTTGATAGTCATTGTGCATGGGAATGGGTTCCTTTATCTAAAAAGTAGTTTTGCTTACTAATAGGACATCTATTTTCAGTAGATTTTTTACCGGTAAATCATATAGAAGGCTAACTTGATTGTCCCCTGAGAATGAAGAAGAATTTTATCTTAGATTGAATTATAACGCCTAATTTCTATGACTCCAACGACTCCTCTTACATGTCGCAACTTTTTCAAAATTCGACAAAAAAGTATCTTAATTCAACCGGATGTCAATTCGCTATTTTCCTCATCTTCGCCTATACTAAAAACAACAAGAAATGTAAATTTTCTGTCAATTCAGGAAGGATTTCGGATTGTTGTGCTGAATTACTATATAAGGAGGACACGACATGACAAATAATCTTCATGTAGCTCCGATGGAACTCCGCCACAGGTTACAAGATGAATTGAACATAAGGGGGTGGAAACAGAAGGAGTTAGCAGAGGCATCCGGCATAGACAGCTCAACCATCAGTTATATTTTCAACAACAAGCAGTCTCTTATGCTGCCTCAGCTCCATGCCATCAATCAAGCATTTGGTTTACCGGCACATGCCTACTATGAAGAATTCATAGGAGAATGCTGCAACGAACTGGGCCGATTGCGGCCAGATAAGACAAGCGATTTTATCCTCCATTGTATTGAAGTTGAAAAGTATGACCTAGTCAAACAACTGGTACAACTCCTCTATGAAGAAACCAATCGTTCCAAACTGATCGACGTCGCCTTCAAAATCGCCGAACGCATTTTCCAGTCACCCAAACGCAACTACTCACTCCCTTTCTACGACATCATCGTCCGCAATGGATACAGCCGCAGCGAGTAAATAGCCATCTCCTACTACAGAAGATTTCTCATTTTGAGAGACTTGGATCCGAGCGGAGCAGGCAACGAAGCCTTATGCCAACTGATTGAATACTTGCCTATTCTGCCTGATTCCCTGAGGCTCGATGCCTATTATCGCATTCTTACTTACTACAATGTCATGGAAAATTGGGCAAAGCTGCTCCAGTATGCCAAGGAACTGCGTGCGATTGCGTTTGAGGAAGGACAAGATGATTACATTGCCGAGAGCTGGTTGTACGAGTCTGTCGCATTAATGGGAATGAAAAACTTTGAAGGCGCACTGCAAGTCACTCAGCAATATGCCGTTTATGGTGATCATTACGCGTGGCTCTCCAAGCTGAATGAGCGTTATATATACATTGAAATGAAGCAAACCGAGCCAATTGAAGAGCTCATGAGCCTCTTAAAGGATCACCAGTTTCTGATTGTTTTGCCTGTTGCACTAGAAAGCTATGTCAGTAACAGCCTGTTCCAAGACGCAGCCCGATTCCTCGAGAAATACAACAATCACGTCGACGATTTATTATCCAGAAAAGACCCTTTCCACGTGAAGCACAAATTACGCCTTTCACAAGTGCTGGCACAATACTATTTCAAAACATCGCAGCACGAATTCGGGTTTGACTACAATGCCCTAACATTGGAATTAGCCCTTAGACTCAAAAATATGTCGTATGTCGGGATGGCTGTACTCACCTTTCAAGAGCATGAGAAGGATGCATCAATGGAGCAGAGGGATCGATTTACCAACATCCTATTAAATGAGGTGGATTCAAATGAAAAAAGTATTAATCACGATGTCTATGGCTCTTTTCTTGTTCGGTTCTACCGTTCCGTCTTTGGCAACGAGTTCGGATAATGCCGACTCAGGTTGGCAGATCAGCAACATTGGCACGGGGTGGTCCAAAACAAGCAATGATGCGGAAGCCGACTATCTGTTGAGCAATATCGGAACAGGCTGGTCACCGAAGAGCAATATTGGCACAGGGTGGCAAGTGAGCAACATCGGTACGGGATGGAGCCCATCAAGCAGCGATGTAGAAGTATAGTAAAGGTGTATAGATTCAAGGCAATACAGGAAAGCGACTCTTGAGTTCAAGGGTCGCTTTTTTTCATCCTTCTCTTAATAGAGTTCTCTATTTCTATAAAAATCTAATTAGAATCTAAACATTAAGAGGATCTTTTATTTTATTAGGATGCTCATATTTAACTATTTGTGTTGGCTCTACAGTACCGTAAACCCTAGACCCACAATTATTTGCAACCCTCATATTAATACAAGCCAGTATTCCATCAAGATAGGTAGAGGGAGTACTTTCAAGAGGCAAATCGCCAAAATTGAACACTTTTTTCACAAGTACACCTCCACTATAGGAATTTTAAGTATGAATTGCTTTTTTAGATTTTTTAAATGCATGACTTGTTCTACTCTGCCATCCTTACAACCCCAGAAACTCTATCGCAAACATCGTCCAAAATTCACTTGCGAATTTTAGACGATGTTTGCGGATTATGGGATTCTGAAAACGATACCATACTTGCTACAATGGAGACACAACGCAATGAACATTGCTTAAGGGGGAATAAACAAATGAAAAGGCTTTCTTTGATGCTAGCGGCTTGCATGCTGTTTGTCGGAGTGCTTAGCGGTTGTGGAGGTAGCGAATCGGATTCGGGTTCATCCAATAAATTGGTCATTTACAGTCCGAACAGCGAAGAAATCATCAAGACGATCATTCCCATGTTCGAAAAGAAAACAGGCATTACCGTTGAGCTTGTAACGGCTGGCACAGGCGAAATCGTTAAGCGCTTACAGTCTGAAAAGAAAAATCCGTACGCAGACGTTATGTTCGGCGGCTCCATGGCGGGCTACCGCGAGCATGCCGACCTGTATGAGCCTTACGTATCTCCAGAAGATGCGAACCTGATTGAAGGCCATCGCAATAAGACAGGCTTCGCAACTCCGTTTGTTTCTGACGGCAGCGTGCTGCTCGTGAACAAGAACTTGATCGGCGATATCAAAATTGAGGGCTATGAAGATTTGCTCAATCCGAAGCTGAAGGGCAAAATCGCATCCGCTGACCCGGCAAGCTCCAGCTCCGCCTTTGCTCAGCTTACGAACATGCTGAAAGCAATGGGCGGCGACTATGAAAATCAAAAGGGCTGGGATTATGTCGGCAAGCTGATTGAGAACCTCGACGGCAAAATTGCAAGCGGTTCCGGTGCAGTTCATAAGAGTGTCGCGGACGGCGAGTATATTGTTGGCTTAACCTACGAAGATCCTTCTAGCACGTATGTGAGAAACGGTGCACCAGTAGAAGTCGTGTATCCGAAGGAAGGCGCAGTATTCTTGGATGCGGCATCCGCCATTATTAAAGACGCACCGCATATGGAAAATGCGAAGAAATTCATCGACTTCATCCTGTCCAAGGAAGCACAAGACGCATTCGGCACACAATTGACGAACCGTCCGCTTCGCAAGGATACGCAGCTCGGCGATTACATGACGCCACTCGACAAGATCAACATGATCGACGAAGATACAGACTACGTAAGTGCGCATAAATCCGAAATCGTAGAGCGCTACATCTCTGTATTCACAAGCAAATAATCGGTTTTCAAAATCAAAATATGCGTGTCAAAAAGTCCGGTTTTCAGCACCACTTTTGATTAATCGGACTTTTTGACTACCTATAAAAAGGTTAGGTGACAACAACAATGAGCGTGACAATAAAAATCAAAGACCTAGTCAAAAATACGGCGACACAACCGTCATTCCAGAGTTGTCCCTGGAGATCAAGAAAGGTGAATTTTTTACTCTTCTTGGACCTTCCGGGTGCGGCAAAACGACACTTCTGCGCATGATTGCCGGCTTCAACAGCATTGAAGGCGGAACAATCAACTTCAATGAGCGCGTTATTAATCAGGTTGAACCAGGCAAGCGAAACATCGGGATGGTGTTCCAAAGCTATGCGATCTTCCCTCACCTTACTGTTAAAGGAAATATCGCGTTCGGGCTGGAGAACCGGAAGCTGTCCAAAACCGAAATCAACGACAAAGTCGAAGAAATCCTCAAGGTCGTGCAAATTGAGCAATATAAAGATCGCATGCCGAAGAACCTGTCCGGCGGCCAGCAGCAGCGTGTCGCACTTGCCCGGGCAATCGTCATCCGTCCGGATGTTCTGCTCATGGACGAACCACTGTCCAACCTCGATGCGAAGCTGCGCGTCGATATGCGGAACGCAATTAAGGACATTCAACGCGAAGTCGGCATTACAACGGTGTATGTAACACACGATCAGGAAGAGGCCATGGCCGTATCCGATCGCATCGCGGTTATGAAATCAGGCGTCATTCAGCATTTGGGAACGCCGCAGGAAATCTATCAACGCCCAGCCAACGTGTTCGTTGCTACGTTCATCGGACGCACGAACATTATCGAAGGCAGCTTAACGCGTCAAGGCGGCAGCTATAAAGTGAATTTCGGTTCCGGCTATGCAGAGGAGCTTCCTAACATTCAGCTTCCAGCTTCAACACAGCAAAATGAGCTGAACGTCAAAATCTCGGTTCGCCCAGAGGAATTCGTCATGACTGAGGATCAAACTGGCATGAAGGCGACCATCGTGCACAGCGTCTTTTTGGGACAGAACACGCATTACTTCGTCGATTTGGAATCCGGTCAGCGCGTGGAAATTACGCAGGAATCAAAGACAACACAGATTCTCGATCCTGGCCAAGTCATTCATTTGAAGGTGAAAAAGGACAAAATCAACGTGTACGATGCTGCAGGTGAATTGAACTATACAAGGGGCGGTCAGCTATGAGGGGGACGCGCAAACGATTTGACGTCTGGACTAACATTTCGTTCCTGATATTTGCTTTCTACATGCTGTTTCTGGCATTGCCTTTGTTTACGATGCTGTTCAAAAGCTTTTTCAACGGTACAACAGGCGACTTCTCACTCGCCTACTTCGTAAAGTTTTTCAGCAAGCCGTATTACACCAATGCACTATTCAACAGTATTAAAGTTACTGTCTGCGTAACCGCCCTTGCGGCGCTCATCGCAACACCACTAGCTTATATTATGGCTACCGTGAAAATTAAAGGGAACTCGACTATTCGGATTTTGATCCTGCTTTCGTCCATGTCGGCCCCGTTCATCGGTGCTTACTCTTGGATTCTTCTACTCGGAAGAAACGGCGTCATTACCAAATTCGTCAGCAATACATTTGGCTTCCAAATGCCTGACATATATGGATTTACCGGCATTTTAGTTGTTTTGACCCTGCAAATGGTGCCTCTCATCTTCATGTACGTGTCCGGGGCACTCAAAAATGTTGACCAATCGCTTATGGAAGCGGCAGAGAGCATGGGCTATAAGGGCATCAACAAGATGCGCAAGGTACTGCTCCCGCTTATCACACCTACATTGCTCGCAGGCGGGCTGCTCGTATTCATGCGCGCACTGGCCGACTTCGGTACGCCGATGCTGATCGGTGAAGGCTTCAAGACCGTTCCTGTCCTGATCTTTACCGAGTTCATCAGTGAGGTCGGCGGCGACGACGGCTTTGCTGCCGCAATCAGTGTAATCGTTGTATTGTTCGCAACGGCAGTCTTCCTTTTGCAAAAGTTCATCGCCAATCGCAAGTCCTTTACGATGAGTGCTTTGCACCCAATTGAAGCGAAGCAGAAAAAAGGCATTGGCAATATCGCGGCACATGCTGTCATCTATCTGTATACGTTAATCGCGCTGCTGCCGCAATTGTACGTTATCTATACGTCATTCCTGAAATCGAACGGCCGCGTCTTCGTTGACGGCTTCTCGCTGCAAAGCTATCAGAATGCCTTCAACAATATCGGCAGTGTCATTACGAACACGTTCATCCTAGCTATCGTGTCGCTCGTCGTTATTATCCTGCTTGCGATTCTGATTGCTTACGTAACGGTTCGCAGAAAGAATGCATTAACGAACACGCTCGATATTTTCACGATGTTCCCATACATCGTTCCAGGCTCCATCTTAGGTATCGCTTTGCTGATTACGTTCAACGACAAGCCGCTGGCACTAAGCGGAACCGCATTCATTATGATTATCTCGTTCGTCATCCGGCGTTTGCCTTATACGATTCGCTCCAGTGCAGCCATTTTGCATCAAATTAACGGCGGTATTGAAGAAGCCGCAATCAGCTTGGGCGCTTCCCAGATGAAGACATTCTTCAAAATTACGCTGCCGATGATGCTCACGGGCGTCGTCTCCGGTGCAATTCTAAGCTGGATTACAATCATTACTGAATTAAGTACCTCGATCATCTTGTATACAGGCAAAACGAAAACCGTTACGGTTGCCATTTATACCGAGGTTATTCGCGGCAACTATGGCGTGGCGGCAGCACTATCTACGATTCTGACGGTCATTACAGTCATCTCGCTGCTCGTCTTCCTGAAGCTATCTGGACAAAAAGAAGTCTCCCTATAAGAGAGAAAGTTCAAAAAGTCCGTCTTTGATCACGAAGTAACACAGGAAGGAACTCGGCATCGAATCTTGGGTTCACTCTCGAACAGCGTTTGCTTTCGAAGCATGTTTCCTGCGGAAACATTGTAGCTGCTCATGCAGCCTCATCTACATTCCGCTGCTCCTTACAAGTTTTGCGACGCAAAATTCGCTACGAAAGTATAAGCTTCGAGTTCCCGCAACCTTCTCGGTGCTGAAAACCGAAATTTTTGAACAACATATTTGAGTTCATCATCCACACCAAGTCGGTACCTCGCAGAGGGCCGACTTGGTTTTATTTGGATGATCTGCTCTTGGGTTCCGACCAGTATAATAAGGAATGAAAGGCCTATCATTGGTGGAGGGAGACATGGAACAGAAAAAGATTCGCAATTTCAAGGAGTCAACCCGTCACTTATTTCGGCTGTATGCAGTGATTCCGTTTTCGATTATGATCGTGCTGTTTTTCATCTTTACGATCATTAATGGAAGGATGAATTTAACTCAAAAAACGACGGAGGCTGCCGAGTCTATCAGCAAGTCTATGATGGAGGTTTTTCAACAGTACCACGACGAAATCAATCGCATGGCTGTCTCACCTGCCGTATTGAATTATGTGACTACACGCTTAGGCAGCGATAAAGTGTACTCCGAATTTTATGATTTCAACAATCGGCAAAAGGTGAAGAGCATCTTCCATATCGTCGATAAAGACGGCATCTTCCGAGCCAGCTCCGATTCGCCGGATGCACTGTATAACAACTTTGCCTTCGGCAATCTCATCAACCGAATCGAGCACAAATCTGGCGGAATGCTTACCGAAATGAACAGCTTCCGCTATTCCCATGATCGCGACACAAGCTATACGTTCGGCAAAGCAATCGTCAAGGACAAGCAGACGATCGGCTATATCGTCTACCAGCTCTACGAATCCGACATGCAAAAGCTTATTTTTGAACAAAACAATGAAATCGCGATGATCACGGACGAACATAACTCGATCATTGCCACCACCAGCAATGTGACCAAGGGCGTACTGAATAAATTCAGCCCCAAGCTGGATAAGCAAGGACATGTTCAGTTGAACGACGGCACCTACTACATGTATACCAAGCGCATACCAGGCACACCCATTCAAGTAATCACGCTCAATTCCTATATGTCAGAGCAGTACACCTACTATACGGTGTCTATCTTTATTCTCGCTGCCAGCCTGCTGCTGTGGGTCATCATTCATTTCCTATCGAATAAAATGTCTGCCCGCAATTCCGAATCGATTGATAAATTAATTCTGGCCCTAGCCCAACTGCGTGAAGGAAACTTCAATGGCTATGTGGATATTCAGACGAATGACGAGTTCGAAATTCTCGGCGCTGAATACAATGCGATGCTGGATCGGTTAAAGGAATTGATGGCGAAAAATAAAGAGCTGTCCGAGCTCCGCACCATTATCGAGGTCAAGCAGCTGCAATCGCAATTCCATCCGCATTTCATTTTCAACGTATTGGAAACGCTGCGTTACGCCATTAAGATGGACGCCAATCAAGCGCAGCAAATCGTCATACTGCTGTCGCGACTGCTGCGTTACAGCATCGGCAACGATCGGAGCGTCCAACTGAAAGATGACATGAATTACGTGCGGGATTATTTGAAGCTGCAGCAAATCCGATTCAATGAGCGGCTGGAGTACCGCATTACCGTCGTGGAGGAGACCAATCATGTGTATGTTCCAAAGCTGTTGCTGCAGCCGCTAATTGAAAACGCTATCAAGTATGGCTATTTAAATCAATCCAATGTACTCATCGAAATCCGGATCTACCCTTCTGACGGGAAGTTAATGCTGGAGGTTTGTGACAACGGACAAGGCATGAATGCAGAAACGCTGCAGAAGGTAAACCAAATCCTGCAAAGCCAAAATAACACCACGCAGCATATCGGGCTGTACAACGTTCATCGCCGTTTGGTGCTGCTCTACGGCGAGGACTCCGGCATCCATATCGACAGTAATCAAGGAAAAGGCACCTGTGTGACACTAACAATTCCTTACGAATGGAGTGATAACGATGTTCAAGGTTCTGCTGGTTGAGGACGAAGATATGATTCGCAGAGGCATACGCTTCAGCATTGATTGGCTGCAATATGATTGCATCGTCGTGGAAGAAGGGCTGAACGGACAGGACGGCTATGAGAAAATTTGCGAGCTTAAGCCGGATATTGTCATTACGGATATCAATATGCCCATTATGGACGGTATCTCCATGATTCGCGAGGGACTGCAGCAGCATACGTTCAGCAGCATTATCATTTCCGGCTATAATGAGTTCCATCTTGCTAAGCAGGCGCTGCAATTGGGTGTAACCGAGTTCCTCGTGAAGCCGCTGGAGGATGATCAATTGATTGCTGCTCTGGAATCTGCCAAGAAGAATGTCGATTTACAGCGCAAATATGAGGTCATTTCGAATCATCCGCAAGAGACCGAAGAGATTTTGAACAGTAAATTTATGGAGAAAGAAACGAAAACTTCGAAGTATGTATCGCAAATGATCACCTATGTGCAGGAAAATTACGCAAAGAAAATTAGCATCCACGATCTCGTAGATCAGCTCGACTTGAGCGCCTATTACTTGAACCAAAAATTCAAAGCCGAGACGAGCTATACGTTCAACGAGTTCCTGAATCGCTATCGCATCCAAAAGTCGATCGACCTGCTGAAATCAGGCGACAACAAAGTCTACAACATTGCTCACGATATCGGCTTCAGCGACTACAAGTACTTCATCAGCATTTTCAAAAAGTACGCCCATGTCACGCCCAGCCAATATCAAGAATATTTCGCGGACAAGAATGCCTAGCATTACCGTTGCAAAAATGTTCAAAAACACCTCTTCCAGCCAACTCGGATTCCACGAACCGTTATAGGCAAAGGAGGTGTTTTTTCGTTTCTTTATTTTATACTGTGATCCTACTTTGGAAAATGTTACGTATCCTTCTGGCCAACTTATATTTCGGATTTCACGCCTTTATCCTTTATGATTGCTGTTGCTCTTTGCGCCATCCGACTTTACGTTATTCGCTTTTTTAGTACCTTTGCTTGTATAAGGTTTGCTTTTCGCTCTCTTTGCACTAGCTTGCCATCTATTCCAACCTTTTTTGTCCGTTCCTCTGCCTGTTCCGCCTTTGCCTTTAGCTTTGCTCATATAATCACTCCATGATTGTTTGTATATAGAGTTCCCGATCCTTGGTTGGATTCAATCCGCAACATCCTTAATCTGCGGCTAAGAGCTTACTATATCAAAGCTAAGCACTAGAATCAAAGGCCTACCCTCTCCATAATATCTGGAAAGCGTACAAGATCATAACCTGTTTAGCTAGGAAAGGGGAATTTTGAATGAGCTTGGACAGTAACTCCCTTACTTCAATACAATGAAGTCAAGCTAGGGAAACGAGATGTGAAGTTACGGTAAAAATCCAAATGTTATTTCATTTCCTGCCAACTGTCGTAATCGTGAATGGCAAAGCTGGCATAGCTCATATAGCGCGTCAATTTGTTATGAGCGGCTTGAAGTTCCTTTTCCATTGCTTCATTGCCCATGGAATAGAAGGATGTGTGCGGGCCTTCCGAACTTTCTGCCGTCTCTACAGCCACAACGACTTGCTTCTTCAGTGTAGAGGCTTCTCTCATTATGGCCTGTGCGTTTTCTATAATTCCGCTTTTCCCTAACGCATAATTGCGGTAATCCATGATAACGAGGCGATCGAACTTCTCCAGCAGCCATGCGCTCATACTGTAATCCGTTCCCGGTACCTTGATCGTATTCAGCCAATATGGAACGTCCAGCGTAATGTTGATCCCGCTTCCTTTAGTTTCTTTTTCGATCCATCTCAAGTTATCCATCCAGCTTGTCACTATTGCTCTATTGTTCGTCTTCCATCCGCTCAGCCGATAGGGTTCGATATCAAAATGAAGTCCTGCAAAGCTTGCTTCCTCGCCAACAGAGGAATTGTAGGTTGTAACCCATGTAATAAACTTTGCAATTTCATTCCGCTTCTCTTTATACGCCCATTCAGGCCGTCCGCCTAATGCCTCGACTTGAATGCCATGAGCCTTAGCGCTGCGTATAAAGCTTTCATATTTCGCCGGAGCCATATCGGTATCGATTTGCAAGTAAAGCGCCGTCACATTGTGTTCTTTGGCAAAGCTGAAGACCTGATCGGCTTCCTTTACAATCATTTGGCTATCCCATATCCAGGTTCCCTTCGGAACATTGCTGACAGCAGTCATGATGCTGACCTGACTCTGCTTCGGCTGCCATTCCACTTGAGCACGAAAGGCCTCGCTAATGAAGCGCAGGGGAACCATCGTTCGCCCATTTTTAACTAGAGCGCCTCCACCGAATGTTACATTCTTCCCATTTACTATGGCATGATTATCCCCAATCCCCAATGCAATCGTATCCTTCTTATAGGAAAATACGATCTGGTTCAACGCTCTGTTCCACTTTACAGTTGCGCCAAGCTTTTCGGACACAAATTTGGCAGGAACCATCGTAAGGTTGGTAGCAGCGTCCACATATGGCAGCTCGTCCGGGAAGGTCACTCCCCTCCCATCCACCTCGACTTGTACCTGGGAAGCATAGACGTTAGGAATATAGCAGCCAACACTTATACATATAGCTAACATGCACCAAAGCAATCTTTTCATATCGCGCTACCTCGGATTTCCCTTTTTTGTTCATACATACAAAGAGATTATAAAGTGTGAGATATTTGGTAACAAGACCCATTTCTATGGGAGACACATCACCTTAAGTCCTAGGATTGAAGTTGAATTTGTGCTTGAGATACAATGAGGGCAGCATCCATTACCTTGCTAGGGGTCCGTTGAGCAAATCAGACTAGCAGGTGCGCGAATTCTCCGCGAGCCCAGCGATGCCTTCTAAGGCGGAAGAACGAATTACTCTGCTGACCCGGAGAACAACTATTGGGAGGTTGCTTGGAACCCCGATTCCGTGTTTGACGAACGAGGAGCAAGGCTGTCATTTCACAAGAAGCAAGGAGTTCATCATTGGATGAACTCCTTGTTCCTATACCGGAGAGGATCGTGTCCGTTGTCATCAGAATGGAGTACCGTCTTATTCGTAATATCCTTCTGTTGACTTGCGAAACCCCTTAAACTGATTGGCATCATGCCCAAACCATACCTGAGACTTCGTTCGCTCCGCAAGCGTACGGATTCGCTCGACCGTATTCCGGTAGCCAAGCGAGTCATACAGATTGCCTGGCGGTCTCACCGGCGGACCGAAGCTATCAGCCGTATAAATGGTATCAGAAGCGAGAATAATTCCGCCCGTTTCTGGCATAACGACATGCAATCCCAGCATGCCCCAAGCATGCCCGCTTCCGAAGTTCAGCAGCGTAATGCCTTCAGCCAGCTCCAATTGATCCTCTGTCCGCTTTATCGTTTTCCACTGCAAGTTATTTTTGATCCAGGCATCAATGTCTGCCCAAATGTAGCCTCCTTCTTTTTCGTTGCGGGCATAAGATTGCAAAGCGCCGTTCAGTTCGTCCTCGTGAACGATAATGGTTGCGTTCGTGAACAGTTCCAGACATCCCGCATGATCCAAGTGCAAATGAGAGGCCACGACATACTTGATATCCTTCGGAGATACGTTCAACTGCTCCAGTCGATTATGCAGATAGCATTCCTCACCCGCTGCCCATGGAAAAAGAAGCTGTACCGTTTCGGACCATCGTCCCTCCTTTCCCATTCCGTTCGGGTTACAGGCCGTATCGAACAAAATCTTGCCTTCTGGATGATCAATCAACACCGTATAGACGGGAAATTCCACAAATTCGGTCGCTGCATTCGGATTCAGAACCGTTGCCGGATTATGCATGGCAATCAGCCAGTTCTTATCCATGCACATGCGGCCATTGTCCATCACATACAGCTTCGGACGTGCCTTCATCACATTCGTCATCTTCATTTCCTCCCATTGAACAGCATGGTTACTAGATGAAGATATGACAAAAGAGCAAGCATAATGACGCTCCACATCCTCGGAATGTCATTGCACTTGCTCTTTGTTAGCTGCCTTTACACTTTTTCAGCAGACATTTACGGAATCCTTTTAAGCAGTTGCTCTCGTTCCGTTTTTATAACTCTGTGTCCTTAATGAAAATAATCTTAACTCCCATGATCTGATTTTGCCCGTTGACGGCATAGTACGCTGCATAGGCTCCATCTCCAAATCCGGTACGAGAAACGACGCCGCCATCCAGCACACCAGCATCTTCATTGCTTTCTGTAATGTCGCAGCAGGCGAAATACCAGTCACTGTCCGCATTGTCGGACTCATTACCTTCTGCATCGGCATCCGGAATTCGAAACTTGCTCACATCAAAGATTCCAGCCTGTCCGCTATCCACGCCTACAATGAAATTCCCTTTCACCCATTCTATAGCTTCCAACTTATCGGCAACCGAGCTATGGCAGGCAATAAGCTTGGCGCAGGCTTCTCCCCAATCTTGAACCTCCGTCTTGCTTACATAGGCGTCCCATGTCCCATTCAACGCATTGTCCAGCACGCCCATAATGATTGTATTTTCATTTAAGTCGTAGCATGGATCGGATACAACCAGTTTCCCAGTGGTAACTTCAAATTGACCTAATGAAATGAATATAGCAAACACTCCCTTCGTTGTTACTTTCCATACTTATTTCTTCTTTTTCCGCAATCTTGGTCTCCACTTATGACCACATCTCATACATGAATTAATCAGCTCGCCATTTCCTGAAAACCCCAATATCAAACCAAATAGCATAAAAAACATTGTAATTGTAGGGCCGCCAATCGCTTGACCAAGCAATGTACCTAGCAACGTAAAAAAACACCGCCTAAAAAGGCAAGCCCCGCACTAAATCCTCTTTGCCCGCCTACAATTTGTACTGAACCACATTTCTCACACCTGACTGCATCATGATGCTCATTTATCAGGTTATTCGTGTTGCTGCTAGAACCTATTATCTTGCCTGTCTGATTACCCGTTCTCATCTGGCTGCTGGAAGACCTCGATTGTGTCGTAGCGACAGGCTTTCTCGCTCTATTGCTTGTTATCGTTCTAGTAGTTGGCTGCACGCTATTAACTCCTCTCGAACCTATAACGATGTAGGAATAAAGTCGTATACATACTTAGAAGAAATCTAAATCTGTACACTGCTCCTATACTCCTATGTCGTGGATATTTTTAACTTTAAACAAAAGACCGTATTCTTTCCATCAAATATTTTCCATGATAGACATTTAAAGATTATATCCAAGGAGAAAATGCAGCGAACCCGAGTGAGGCACCTTTTAACGTGTCCACCACTCGGGTTCAGAGGCTTGCAGCTATCCTTTTCTGAAATACTATTGGAACGTCGTAATAATGAGCCAGATATTCAGAACAGTTAAGACAATGGAAGTAATCCAGGCTAGAATCACAACCCATAATTTGTTTTTAAATTCACCCATTAATTTCTCATCACTCGTAAAGATCGTCAGAGGAATGATGGAAAATGGCAACGCAACACTTAAAAACACTTGTGAATAAATCAATAATTTCTCGACGACAGATTCCGTACTCCCGAACACCAGGATGCATACAATGACCGGAATAATAGCCACTCCGCGAGTAATCATCCGTCTAGCCCACATCGGCATTTTCATGCGGATAAAGCCTTCCATGATGATTTGCCCGGATAGCGTTCCAGTTATCGTTGAATTTTGGCCCGATGCAAGCAAGGCAACTGCAAATAATACACTCAATACCGGACTGGCAATCGCACCTACAATCGAGCTGTCATTCAGTGCGCGGTATAATTGCCCAAGTGTCTCCAAAGAACCACTGTAGCCAAAGAACAAGGAAGCACCCAAAATAAGCAGTAAGCAATTTACCACAAACGCAACGGTTAACTGAATATTGGAATCGATAGTTGCAAATTTGATCGCTTCTTTAAGCGATTTGCGATTTCCACGATCATATTGGCGCGCCTGCACAATCGATGAATGCAAATATAAGTTGTGCGGCATTACCGTAGCGCCGACAATTCCTAGAGCGATGAACAAAGCTCCTTCATTAAATACAATCTCCGACCTTGGAATAAACCCGCCAAGCATGTGAGCCACATTAGGTTGCGCAATAATCACTTCATATAGGAAAACAACAAGAATCGTTGCAATCAACGTAACGACGATGGCTTCAATTTTCCGAAATCCAAACCGCGCCAAAATCAATAGTAAAAATACATCAAGTACGGTAATGAATACTCCGACGAGTAGAGGAATATTAAACAATAAATTAAGCGCAACCGCACTGCCGATAACCTCAGCTATATCTGTAGCCATTATGGCAAATTCGGTAATAATCCATAGGGCAAAGCCCCATTTTTTCCCCGTTTTCAATCGGGTCACTTGCGCCAGATCCATTCCGGTCACAATCCCTAGTTTCGCAGACATGCTCTGCAGCAGCATCGCAATTAGACTAGAAATAAGAATAACCGACAATAGCAAATAACCAAACTGCGATCCGCCTGCAATGGAGGTAACCCAGTTGCCAGGATCCATGTATCCAACTGCAACAAGCGCCCCTGGCCCTGAATATGCCCACAGCTTTCGCCAGAAACCCGCGTTGCTCGGTATAGGTACTGTGTTATTAATCTCCTCTAAACTTGAACCATTTTGAGTTTTGTGCAAGAATTTTCCTGATCCCATAATCAACCCACCTTTTTTCCATGCACAACAAAGTTTCACTACATCAACTTTCAATTATTTTATACCTTTTTCTGAAAAGATCAAGTGCTAGACAGGCTTTCCCCTACTTTTAAAAGGAAAGAGGCGACCTCCCCCTTTTCGCTCTTGGGAAACGACCGCCTCTTTATTATTCTTATTACCTTGAATATCATTACCTATTTTTCTAACCTATTCTCAATCTATACGAGCATCCCCGCAATCGCGGCACTCATCAGATTCGCCAGTGTTGCAGCAATAATCGCGCGGAAGCCCAGCTCAGCGAGATCCTGTCTGCGGGAAGGGGCAATGCCGCCCAGTCCCCCTATGAGCAGCGCAATAGCTGCCAGATTGGCAAAGCCGCACAGTGCAAAGCTGATGATGACTACGCTCTTCGGAGACAGATTTACAATTTCAGGCGCGAACGAAGTGTACGCGACGAATTCGTTCAAAACGAACTTTTGCCCGATGAAGGAACCCGCTTGCAGCGCCTCGCTCCATGGAACGCCGATCAAGAAGGCAACCGGTGCGAACAGGTAGCCAAGAATTTGCTCCAGCGTCAGCGCTTCAATCCCGAACACGCCGCCAACCCAGCCGATGATCATGTTTACTAAGAAAATAAGCGAGATGAACGCCAGCAGCATGGCTCCTACGCCGGCAGCGATCTTAAGACCGTCCGCGGCCCCGCGAGCCGCTGCGTCGATAACGTTACGGGACTCTGTATCCTTCACGATCTGAACCCGTTCCACTCGAAGATGATGATCGGTTTCCGGCATCATGATTTTGGCCATCAGCAAGCCGCCCGGTGCGCCCATGAATGCTGCTGCAAGCAAGTACTCGATCGGCACGCCAAGCATCGCATATCCGCCCAGTACGGAGCCGGAGACGCACGCCAGTCCGCCGACCATTATTGCGAACAGCTCTGACTTGGTCATTTTCTCGATATAAGGCTTAACAACAAGCGGCGCTTCGGTTGGGCCAAGGAAAATATTCGCTGCCGCCGACATCGATTCTGTTTCGCTCGTTTTGAGCACCTTTGCCAGAAATCCGCCGATAATTTTCGTTGCCCACTGCATAATGCCGAGGTAATACAGAACCGCGATTAACGAACAGAAGAAAATAATGATTGGCAGCACTTGCAGCGCGAACGTAAAGCCAGCTTTCTCTGCACCCAGTATCCCGCCGAACAAGAATTGAATCCCTGCATTCGTAGAATCAATGATGCTCTGAACAACTTTGGACAAGTAGTTCAGCATCGTCTTGCCGAATTCCCACTTCAGAACGATTAAGGCAAAAATGAATTGAATCGCGAATGCGCCAATGACCGTTCTTGGATTAATCGACTTGCGATTTTTAGATAACGCCAGTGCTATAACGAAAATACCTAAAATTCCTAGAAGCCCCCAAATGTATTGCATATACAGATCCTTTCTTCATCGAGTCTGTGACCAAGATTGTCATAGCGAAAGGGTCAGATAGACCACTTCAATTTCATTGGCCGTGAATTAGATTATATTATGTTAGTTAATGGATTTTAATACATCTACTAGCATTCCCTTAAATGCATCACGATTGATCGCTTCACAGACGCGAACATTGCGCGTGCGTTCCAAGCGATTGTTGATATCGACCAAGCTATAGCCTCTTGTCAGCTCGCCAACGGTTTCTACATCAACATGATACAGATGAGACTTCGTCATAATCGACTCATCCGCTGCAACTGCTGCCAGCAGGGTGTCTGGATGCGTGGTGCCATTTAGACGGTGAACCCTTTTGTTGAAGCGCATTACAACCTTGTTGACATCCTTGAAGAACTCTGCGCCCTTCGATCCAAGCTGCTCGATTTCCGCATGGTCGCTGTCGTCCATGATGGAATATTGCGTGCACATTTCCCAGCCAACCATCGTAATTGGAATGCCAGAGTGAAGCACAATCTTAGCGGCTTCCGGGTCAACGTAGAAGTTGTACTCTGCCGTCGGTGTTATGTTGCCGAGTGCATTGTTCGTGCCGCCCATAATGTACAAATGCGGAATTAACGGTACAATCGTCGGATCCTTCTTGATGGCCATCGCAATATTCGTCAGCGGTGCAATCGCCAGCAGATGAATTTCTCCTGGATTTTGGTGTACCGTTTCGATTAGGAAATCAACCGCATGTCCGGTTTCGGGAAATTGGATCGCCTTTTCGAAAAAGGAATCGCCCATTCCATCCTTGCCGTGCACATCCTCTACAGTACGATGCTCCTTGTGGCCAAGTCCCATAATCGGACCTTCATACCCTTTGTATACCGGAACCTTGCCGCTATGTCCTGCGACTTGGATCGTATAAAGTGCGTTTTCCACCTGCTGATCGAACTGAACATTACCGCCTGTAATCATAACGCCTTCCACTTGAAAATAATGAAGGGCTGTCAATATGGCGATTGTATCGTCTCCGGCTGTATCGGTATCAATAATGACGCGCTTTTTCTCTGACATTATGATTCCCTCTTCTCTGTTGCCTTTTTCGCCAGGTCTGTCATGTAATCGAAGAATGCATCGCGGTCTACGTCGTATACGACCTGTACCGGACGACCGTCAGCCGTTTCTACCGTACGTCCTTGGCTGGCGCCTTCGGTAATGACTTTGCTGTTCACCGTTTGCACCTTCACAAGCTCGCTCTTGCCAACGAATGCAGTCGTTAATACATCCCACAGATAGTACGTCGAGTTCGTGGAAAAATGAACGAGCGGCGGCACCATAGCGTAGCATTGGCCGAGGAAATCAACCCCGATATGCTTGCGCTCAGCAGCCCAGCGTTCACGAACGTCCAGCGTAAGCGGCACTTGGTTCGTGCTTTCGAGTGCAACCAAGTCAATCTCGATTCCGCTCTCCCATACGCGAGCAGCAGCATCCGGATCCCAGAATACGTTCCATTCTGCCGTTCCGTCATGCTCAGGCTCATGCACGTTGCCCGCTTCGCGGAATGTACCGCCCATCCATACGAGGCGTTCTACTTTTTCTTCAATTGTTGGATCCATATCTAAAGCGCGAGCAAGGTCAGTAAGCGGACCCGTGAACAACAGGGTCGTCTTGCCTTCCGTTGCACGCAGCGTATCTATAATATGTTCATGTGCCGGCTTGTCCGCAACTGGAGTTACGACCTTGCCAGATTCATTCAAGAGCGGCAGTGCATCCACATAGAATGCATGCATGCGCCAGTCTTTCGGGAAAGGATTTTTCCCGCGCGAATTGGATGCAGCTACATCCAGCCCGCCTGTACCGAAGCGATCAATGATTTTGCGGCTTGCGAACATAGCCGGTTCTAAATAACAATCCGCTGGAATGACCGATACACCTGTCAACTCAACGTTGTCCATTTGCAATAACAAAAACAAAGAAATCAAATCATCAACGCCGCCATCGTGGTTAAAATAAATCTTTTTCTTCATCTTGTCTCCATTCCATACATCAACACTTCTTATGAAGGAAATGTATTCTGTGTTGTGTTTATACAAAGTGCTGTAAAACCGAACAAATAAATACATTTTAAACTCATTATTCGGATTCCGTTATCGATCATACTAAATTTTCGCTAAAAAATATATAGTTTGAATAAAAATTATTTGATTTGAAATGAATTATGAGAGAGAAATACATATTAGAAATGGTTAATCGCGTGGTCTTGCCAAAGTTTCTTCCTTATTATGCCGAATAAGTAGTATATACTTATTTTATATTCATTTCTCTTTGTTAGAAAGGAGAACCTATCGTGCAGCAGCGCACAACCCCAAGAACAAGGGTGCATTCAACGAACAACTCAGCTGTATCCCCTCGCAATCGTCGGGAACAGCCCAAGCCAAACCGCCCTGCTCCTGCTTCAAATCAACGGACAGCAGGTAGTCAAGTGAAAAATACACGACCGAAGGAGACATCGGCTAGCAAGCCTGTCGCTAGTCAAACGCCTCCTGCTCCGAAGACTGCCGTAAATAGACAGGGACAAGCTGTCGCTTCCCTTCTATTTGGCTCACTTGGTATTCTGACTTTTCTATACATATTGAGTAATTTGAGCACAGCACTCAAGTTTAATACGTTGTTCTCTTCCGAACAGAAGCAGGTTATGATAACTTCTTTTATTTTGAACCTAATCGGATTTATATTAGGAATCAGCGGCAAACGATCTTCGCGAGGCAGCGGCATAGCAGTCGTGGGCATGACGCTCTCTTCCATCCCCCTAGGGATCTGCCTGGTGATCTTGATTGTATGGGTGATGATGAAGCTTTCCATACAGATTTGAGTGTCTGGTCTACAAATGTAAAAAGGCAGAGAGATTCATGACTACCTCTCTGCCTGCGTTTTATACGTTATTTTCAAAGTTATTTTCAAATGATATGAGACCATTTGCATGTCTTCCTGTGCGATGCCTCAAGAACCTACAACTGTTAACAGCATAATCGAAGTTTGGAATCGACCGCTTTCGGGAACGATGCACAGCACCTGCTGCCCTTCGGCGAGATGCCCTTCATACATGAGTTCCTCCAGCATAATGAAAATCGAAGCCGAGGCTGTATTTCCCTTTGTGTATAAGTTCGTGAACCACTTTTCCTCTGGAATGATGACCCCGCCCTGCTCCAACAACCGGAATATCTCATCTCTGAAAAAATGCGATGAGTAGTGGCAAACCATCCAATCGATGGTCTCCGGTTCAATCCGGCCTTCCTGCACCAGCTCCAAAAATCGACGAACGCCTACCTTCGTGATTTCGTTAACCAGTCTGACATCCTGCTTTAGATTCAGCGCACCTTGATCCGCCGCTTCATGAATAGATGCATAATCCAGCCACGAAGAAATTCCACTCTCCTTGTCCATGCCCGAATACATGCACACGTCATACTCATTTGCATATGACTTGTTATCGACCCATTCAATGCGCAGCGATAACCCCTTTGCGGAGGGTTTGTCCTGCATTATCGCCGCGCCTGCGCCATCCGACAGCATAAACCGCAAAAAGTCCGTGTCGAACGGCACACGTCCATTGCTATGTACAGACTGCGCCTCAAACTTCGTATGCTTAAACTCACGGCTCAGGAACTCACTAGCACAAGCAATTGCCGCCTCATGCTCCCCCGATTTAATTTGCAAATAGGCGTACTTAAACGCCTGCATTCCGCTTGCACATAAGCCGTTGTGCGAGGATATCTCCATTACTGGCAAGCCCGCCTCAGCATGCACCATGCTCGCAAAGCCAGGAAGAAGCAAATCGGCTCTCGTCGACCCTGTCGCCAGGAAGCCAATATCCTTCTCTTCTATATTTCCATTACGTTCTAATGCATTTCGTATAGCTAGCGCAGCCATTTCTGCGTTCGTATATAAGCTCTTTTGCTCTTTATTCATTGCATAGTAGCGATATTTTATCTGATTCTTTTCAAGGATGATCCGCTTGGTCTTTGAAGTCTTCCCACTAATTTTACCAAGATAATCTTCAATTTCATCATTACTAACCGGAGAGCCAGGAAGAAACTTACCTATACTCGTAATATAGACGTGATTCATAAAGCACCTCCACAAAATATGACATATTTCTTCATTATCATAGAATTTAATTAAATTGTAAAGTATTGGATATAAAAAGAACGCCCAGATACCTATATCCGAGCGCTCTTTTTCCTTTTCTATGTTGATGTCTATTCTATCAATCCTTATACGGATCGAACTCGTCCGCTCCGGCCATACATACTCCGATCGGCTTTAATGTGTGCATCACCTCGATCGTTTCTGCATGTGCATCCAATACCTCCTGCAGCTTCCGATACACAAACGGACTCTCGTCCGTACCCGCTCCGCGCAGCTCAACGCCGAATGTGCGCACGGCCTCCATCATTTGCTCTGTCGTAATCTTGCCGCCGCTTCGAGTACGGGTTTTCCAATTCATTTTGCCTGCCGCTTGCGTTCGGCTCATGATCCGTCCCGCCCCATGAACGGTGCTGTAATAGGCTTCCCGATTCTCTGCACTATCCTTGCCTTTTACAATTACCGATATGTCGCCCATACTGCCGCCGATAAATCCGACCTGCCCCGGTGCGGAAGGAGTCGCCCCTTTGCGGACAACTACGACTTCCTTGCCGTTATGCGTTTCTTTCCAAGCGTAGTTATGGTGATTGTGCACCTCAAGATCAGCGTCAGTACCCAGAATCGCCAGCACTTGCTCAATGACGTAATCACGTCCCGCATAGGCATACCGCCCGGCCAGCTTCATGGCACGATAATACATATCTCCAATCTCGCTGCTCAGATCAAGAAGGATGGGCGGCTGATCCATCTTCTCTCCTGGAGCACTGGCTAGGAACTCCCGCCCGACAGCCAGATTCATGAATCCGCTCGCCGTCTTATGCCCAAATCCCCTGCTCCCAAAATGATTCGCGACCCACAGACGTCCTGTCCCTACCTCCTCGAACAAGTCTACAAAATGGTTGCCGCTTCCGACAGTACCTAGCTGATTGCGAGCCAGTGCTTTCAGCTTGTCATGCTCCTGCTTGCCAATCGCTTGATAGACGCTCCAATCCGGATCATCAAAGAGATCGTGATCCACTTTCTCATTATTGACTCTCCCCATCCCGAAGGAGATTTTGCGAGCAATTTCGTCCATGATTTTCGATAATCTGGGCTTGATATCATCTGCTGACAAATGAGTACGAACTGCTTTATTCCCGCAGGCAATGTCATACCCGACGCCGGAAGGCGAGATTTGCCCGTCATAGACCACAACCCCGCCAATCGGCTGACTGTACCCCTTATGATGATCCGCCATCAACAGGGCCTGAACTACATTGCCAGTCTTAGCGCACATTTTCGCTTGCGCGACAGCACTCTCCTCCGGGCTGCCCCAGACTCGTACGCCGTCTATTTGTTGATAAGCCATGTCCTTCTTCAACTCCAGTAACGTATAATTTCTATTCGAATATTCAAATGCCTTTTGCTTCTCGCAGCGCCAGAATTCGTTCCTTTACCGCTTCTTCAGTCTCTATTTCCGACAAATGAATGACCGCCCCAATGAGCTGCTCGCTCCACAAAGCAGCGTCCCAGCCCTCCAATGCCCACAGCGCCATATTCCGATTGCAAACGACAGGGCTGTTCAAGCCGACAATAACGAGTCTTTCTCCGATTCCATTAAATCGATCTAAACTTTGCAAAATGCTATCCAGACATTGATGTGCAATATACGCTTTCCCAAGCCCCATCTCATCACCAGGGCCCGTCGCGATATGCTGCAGCGGCAGGTGCTCCTCCGCAAACTGAACTAGCTTCTGAATTCTGCTCGAGTCTTCTGATTTCATGAGCTGCAGATAATTGGAATTCTGAAGCGGATCCTCCGCAAGCTGCTGATAAAGAATTTCCCATATATCTATCCCAATCTTCTCTGCACATGCAATGCCATAATAGTGATTCGTTGTATCACCGGATTCAATCACATCCATTACGATACGATTCCATCTCGGCTGAGCGATAACCGCTTGAACTGCTACCAACGTATTGATCCGAAGCTGCTCCGTCCACCCTGCGGCCATCCGCTCACTCCATCTTTCCTCATCCTGGGTCAAAAAATCTTGCAGCTTGAACATGACTGACAGGTGCTTGACCGTGAAGCACATCTCGTGTGCCGCTCTTATGTAATTGGACAGCACTTGCGGCGCATGCTCATAATCATCAATATCTTCTGCCGGGCCTCCATTTAACAAGGCCTCGATTATATCGGTCGCTCCATCAAGCAGTTCGCGATCTACCTGCCCAGCAGAAAGCGCCTCCTGCAAGCCTCCATTTCTCGCACAGATGCAAGCCAAATATTCATTCATAACATGGTTCTGACAACCATGCCGCAGCAGCCAATCTCGAATCTCCTGAGTCCATGGCTCCAATCTCTCCACAAGATGGATCTTCCCCCAACCATGAACCTGCTTGGCTAATGTAAACAGCACCTCATTGCTGTTTTCCATCCCATTCTGAATCGCAACTGCCGTGTACAGTGTGAACTCATCATGTTTGCCAAGGGTTAGAAGCAGTTCCTTAACATGTTCATTATGGAACAGGCCAAGCAGCGCGATACCGAACTTGACGACATTGCGATGTGCCCCATGCTCCGCAAACCATACCGCTTCCTGAAATACAGGTTCCGGTCGTATGCCGGGATAAATGCGTACCTGCTCCAATATATTATCAATCATGCTGCTTATTTCAGCCGTAACGAGCTTCATGTACAACGCCTTCCGCGTGGCATGCTTCGGCTTCCTCGATTGCTGCCCCAAGAGCTGGACGATCTCATCCACCTCTCCCTTTCGATCACTGCCCGCACCATGGTGACTGCATACTCCGTCTAGGCCGCCTGCTACCCACCGGATCTTACTGTCGGCCCAGAATTCTTCATCATCCGGCAAAGAGCCGTCTATTAATTCTCCTTGATCTCGTATGTATGCATAAATGGAAGTTCTCCCCTTCCAAGGCGCCGCTTGGTCAAAAGAAATAATCATCGTGCTGCTCCCCTTCCCCGATACTTTCTTCTGCCTCTATCCTCGCTTATTTTCAATACAATGAACATGGTAAAAGTATTACGAAACATCTATACTCCTGTTTTTTATACGATCCAAACCTGCGACCAACGCAATGTTTACAAAGTTCTCTTTCTCAATTCGTGGTAAAATTTATCTATTATCGCGTAAGTGAGGTGACTAGGCATGAACATTCGTGCTGTGAGAGCGTCCGATTATACCAGCGTGATTTCTGTTCTTAACGATTGGTGGGGCGGCAGAAATATGTCTGATATGCTGCCGAAATTGTTTTTTGTCCATTTTCAACAAACGAGCTTTATTGCAGAACAAGACGGGGAAATGATCGCCTTCTTAATTGGGTTCGTGTCGCAAACCAATCCGAACGAGGCGTATATCCATTTTATCGGTGTTCACCCGAATTATCGAAAGTCCGGGATCGCGAAAAGGCTGTACAAAACGTTCTTCGAAACCGTACGGCAATACGATTGCGACACCGTCCGCTGTGTGACTTCGCCGGTTAATGCGACTTCGATCGCTTTCCATAGCCGAATAGGCTTCCGGATCGAAGAAGGCGACAGCGAGGTAAATGGGATTCCCGTACATACGAACTATGACGGAAGAGGCGGAAGCAGAGTGCTATTTGTTACCTCTATCAAGTAGAAGACTTCGGATAAAAGAAGCAGCCGTTTCCCGGCAAAATAGCGAGAAACGGTCGCCTACTTTTGGCATCTTGTACGCTTACTTCTTACTCCTCCGAAGTCCCATACCTCGGCGGTGCCGGAATCCCCTGTTCAGCCGCTCTGCTCACCGATTCCCACGCCTCCCAAGTCGCAATGCGCTCCTTATAAGTGTTTCTGGCTATATCAAAAATTGCGCTGCCCAAAATAAGCCGCAAAGGCGGGTTCTCGCTATCCACCAGCTTCATAAGCGCTTCGGCGGCCAATGCAGGATCGCTATCTATCGAACCTTCCGCATACTGCTTGGCCAGTTCCTCGCGCAAGGAATCGTAGGCCTCTAATGGCTGGCTATAGCGCATAGTTGCATACAAATCCGTCCAGTACCCGCCCGGCTCTACGAGTGTCAGCTTCACTCCAAAATGGGCTGCTTCTTGTGCTAACGCTTCGCTTAACCCTTCTAACGCGAATTTGCTTGCACTATACATGCCTGTCATCGGCCCTGAGATTACTCCTCCTATGCTGGAGATTTGAATCAAATGTCCTGCCCGCTGCTCACGCAAGTAAGGGAATACCGCCTGAGAAACCCATAGAGCCCCGAAAAAATTCGTTTCCATGAGATCTCTTGCGTCGTCCTCGCTCAGTTCCTCGACCATGCCTAACGTCATTGTGCCTGCGTTATTCACGACAATATCAAGACGCCCGAAATGCTCAATCGCCGCCTTTACGGTTGCAAATACAGATTCCCGCTCCCGGATATCAAGCCGTAAAAATAACAGCGTATCTTGGTATTGTTCTTTCAGTGTTTCTAACTTCCCGACGGTTCTGGCGACGGCTACAACCTGATCCCCTGCCTCTAGCGCGGCATTGGCAAATGCATATCCAAGCCCCTTGCTGGCGCCCGTAATCAACCACACGCGTCTCTTCTTCATATTTCGTTCTCCAGACTTAAACAGCTCTTGCGTTGTCATAGGAAACCCTCCTATCCAAAATAAAAAACACAGACAAATGCTCTGCCTGTGCCAACCATAATCGGATAGGAATATCCCTGTATGAGTCCATGTTCGAACAGAACAGCGCCAAAGAAGCCCTCGATCAAATAACGTAAGCAGATCCTTACGACACTTTCCAAGACATGAACTAGACGGCATATGGACAGACTTATCCCGATTACTCTGCTGACAGGCAGAGAAACAAAGAACCAATGAATGCAAATGGCATAGTTGGCTTATCGGGAACAATCTATCACACATAACCCTCCGTTCCTGTTAGATACCAATACTGTAACAATGCCGCCCTGTAATTTCAACCAAAATTTAATGACATCAAAATTGCCTTTATCTTGATATCGTTTTGAATGTTGAGGTATTCGCGGGCAAATGCGTCCGCTTCATCTGACAACTCTTTCGAGCTCAATACGCCGCCCCAGTTTTGGCGGTAGAATTCAGCGCCTGTCATTTCATCTCGTTTGACAAGCTCAATATCCCGAGCATCCTCTTTGCGACTGTGCCTGCTCACCAGATCATTCTTGATCAGCCACGCAACGAACATGCCCGTCGGGACGTAGGCTTGAGCGGTACTTAGTTTCTGCGGAAACTCGCCTTCATAATGCCATTTGGCTTTATCGAATATGTAGATTTCTTTCTCTGGAATTTGAAACAGGACATCTCTAGGGGCGGCTTCCATGTAACCTTTATTAGTCAGTTCATCGGCCAACTCCTTCATCCGATCGATAGCTTCCTGCTTCGTAGAATATGGCTCGTATGATGGATTCGCCGTCTTCTTATCGGGATATAACCGCCCTTTAATGACATTCAGAATACATACCTCCGCAGCCTCCGTAATCATCAAATGCCGATAATCGGTAAACGTTTTGCGCTGATTGGTTAATACGATCTCTAGTGTAAGAGATGCAAACAACAGCGCAAATGAAAAAACCGGCTCCTTTTATTAAAAAGGAGTCGGTTTCGTCCAGCTCAAACGCAACTGATTTCATTCATATTGTAGTAAGGTCTCTAAGTCTTACCTTTTCCCAGGATCGTATGTTTCCCCAAGTGCGCTTGGCCCGCTTGTACGTCCAACTGCAAAAAGCAGCACCAGCAGGGTTAACAGATATGGAAGCATGTAAAAGACTTCGGTCGGGATACTTTTAGCCCAATCATAAATAACAACCTGATCCTTGAGCGCTTGCGCAAATCCGAAGAAAATCGCCGCGCCAAACGCACCTACCGGGTTCCATTTCCCGAAGATTACCGCAGCAAGGGCAATAAAGCCTTGACCGGAAATCGTGTTTTGCGCGAAGCTGCTGTTCGCTGTTAAAGCCACCGTAGCGCCACCTAAGGAAGCGATCGATCCCCCAACCAGAATGGACAGCGTACGAAGGCGATTAACCTTCACGCCTGCCGTATCAGCAGCCCCTGGGTGTTCTCCAACCGCACGCATCCGCAAACCAAGCGGCGTCTTATACATGACGAACCATACTACAAATACGCAAATATAAGCGATATAGGTCGTAGGATATGCCGTAAAGAATGCATTTCCGAGGAATGGAATGTCACTCAAAAATGGAATCGACCATTTAAAAAACACGTGATCGATAATCGGCGTCTCCGCAGATCCTTCGAACAAGAGCTTTACCATGAAGAATGTGGAGCTTGCCGCCAGCAAGTTGACGACAATACCGCTGATTACTTGATTTGCTTTAAATTTAATCGAAGCGATTGCATGAATGCCAGAGAAAATCAAAGTGAAAATCATTGCACCGAGGAGGCCTAACCAAGGCGATGCACCGCCAAGCCCCGCATTCTCCGCATAATGCGTCGTAATCGCAGCAGCAAAGGCTCCCGATACCATAAACCCTTCTAGTCCCAGGTTAATGACACCGGTTCGTTCGACGATCACCCCGCCGAGTGCGGCAAAGATCAATGCCGTGGCAAACACGAATGTTCCATTCAATAAATTCGCTAGAATATCCATGGTTTACCCCTCCTCCCGCTTCGATTTGCGTTTGAACATCTTGATGAACATGCGGATGGCTCCCGGAGCTGCCGCGAAGAAGATGATGATACTGATAACCATCTTAATAACTTCTGGAGGCACATCAGCACCGAAGCTCATCCCTTGAGCACCGTAATACAATCCGCCGATTAAGGCGGCAGATAAGGTTACCCCGACTGCTGTGTTCATGCCGAGCAGGGCTACCGCGATCCCATCGAACCCGATCCCTGACGTATTCGGTGCAATCGCCATGTATTTGAATACACCGAGTACTTCGAAAGTACCAATCAAACCGCCAAGCGCGCCGGAAATAAAGAATGTGCGAATCGCAATTCTTGACACTTTCATCCCTGCATACTCCGCAGCATGCTTATTGTGTCCTACTGCACGAAGCTCATAGCCCTGCTGTGTGCGATTCATATAGTAGTAATAACCGATAAGAATGAAGATGACGATGAAGAATCCCCAGTGAATGCGAGCGCCGCTGAGCAGATCCGATAACCACTGAATCTGGATGTCCGCAGATTCATGAATCATTTGCGAGCGGGACGTGCCTGCTTCAGCCATGTACGATTTGATCGTAATATGACTAAGATACAAGGCAATCCAGTTCAGCATGATGCACGAGATTACCTCATTCAATCCTCGTTTTACTTTGAATATGGCAACTAATGACCCCCATACCCCGCCGAACAAGGTTCCAACGAGTATCGCTACGATCCCATGGATGATTGGCGGCAATTCCAGCAGATTTCCGACCATCAGGGCCCCGAGAGCGCCCATCACGATCTGCCCTTCAACGCCGATATTGAACATTCCGCCACGGAAGGCAATCGCAACCGCGAGACCTGATAGAATCAATGGTACAATGGAACGCAGGGTCTCACCGATATCATAGACACTTCCGAAAATTTTATCGATCAACGAAGAGTAAGCAAGCAATGGATCATATCCGCCAACCAACATGACAATCGCGCCGATGACAATCCCGATGACAATCGAGATGACCGGAATCCAAATCGATTCTTGACGCAGAAGCTTTTTCACCGTGTTCAATTCGAGTCGCCTCCTTGTCGTCTGCCTGCCATCATCAATCCAAGCTCTTGATCATTCGTCTCTTCCGGATAAGCTTCACCTACGATTTGACCATTGAAGAGCACGATAATCCGATCAGCCACATTCATGATTTCTTCCAATTCGAAGGATA
This sequence comes from Paenibacillus alvei DSM 29, assembly GCF_000293805.1. Classification (GTDB taxonomy): domain Bacteria; phylum Bacillota; class Bacilli; order Paenibacillales; family Paenibacillaceae; genus Paenibacillus_B; species Paenibacillus_B alvei. The sequence continues at coordinate 310,497 of NZ_AMBZ01000001.1, forward strand.
CGAGAAGTATGCCTTTGCCATTGTCTCGTTCTGCAATGAGCTCCTTATGCACAAACTCAATCGCCCCGACATCCAACCCGCGTGTCGGTTGTGCAGCAATCAGCAGCTTAGGATGCCGATCGATTTCGCGCGCAATAATCAATTTCTGTTGATTTCCTCCGGACATCGCGCGTACCGGCACATCATATCCGGGAATGCGAATATCGAATGATTTCACGTATTTCTCGGCGAGCGTTAAAGCTGCCTTATGATCCATTAGACCGCCTTTCTTCAATTCAGGCTTATAGTAGGTCTGCAAGATTGCATTTTCCGGCACCGTAAAGTCCAACACCAGACCATGCTTATGGCGATCCTGCGGAATATGCGACATTCCAGCTTGGCCAACCTCGCGCGGTGTCTTGTTCAAGACATCGACACCATCCAAATGAATCTCGCCCGACTCAACACGCCGCATTCCTGTTAACGCTTCGATTAACTCGGTTTGGCCATTCCCGTCAACTCCCGCGATGCCGACAATTTCACCCGCGCGAACCTGGAAGGAGAGACTGTCCACCGCAAGCTGCCCATTATCCCCTCGAACCTTTAGGTTATTTACGTTCAGAACTGGCTGCATCGGATTGGCTTCCGCCTTCTCCGTCTTGAACCGCACTTCACGGCCCACCATCTTCTCAGCCAGTTCCTGAGGACTGGAATCCTTGACAACGACAGAGTCGATCACGCGGCCCCGGCGAATAATGGTGCAAGTATCCGCAACCTCCATGATCTCCTTCAGCTTGTGCGTAATAATAATAATGGACTTTCCTTCACTCGCAAGGCGTTTCATAATGGCAAGCAAATCCGTAATCTCTTGAGGTGTCAGCACAGCTGTAGGCTCGTCCAGGATAACGATATCCGCGCCACGGTACAGCGTTTTCAAGATTTCCACCCGCTGCTGCATTCCTACTGAAATATTCTCAATCTTTGCAGAAGGATCCACATTGAGGCCATACTGCTCCGATAATTGCCGTATTTTAGCTGAAGCACTTTTCAAATCGGTTCTCAGACCGGATTTCGGTTCCATGCCGAGAATAATATTTTCGGTTACGGTAAAAGGCTGTACGAGCTTAAAATGTTGATGCACCATCCCGATCCCCAGCTCAATCGCCCGGTTCGGGGTATCCATGATCACTTCTTGTCCATTGACCCAGATAGAACCTTCTGTTGGTTGATACAATCCGAATACGATATTCATTAATGTCGATTTTCCGGCACCATTCTCACCAAGTAATGCATGAATTTCGCCCTTTTTCAAAGCAAAGCTAATCTCTTCATTCGCGACGACTTCACCAAAACGCTTTGTGATTCCCTTTAGCTCCAATACCGTTTCAGTATCCACCATGAAACGTCTCTCCTTCCTCCTCCAGAAACAACCCCCCGCTGATTAAGCGAGGGGAGCTTTTTGGTTCCAATCGGTTCTAATTGGTTCTAGTTCTCTACTTTTCTGGTACGACGATTTCACCGTCAACAATTTTTTTGCGGTACTCTTCTACTTTCGCCAATACATCTGCAGGGACATTTTTTGGAGGATGTTGACGCAATGTCTACACCGTTTTCTTTTAGACCCATGTTCGTTACTTTACCGCCAGGGAAATTGCCTTCTGCCAATTGCTTCGTAATTTCATAGACAGCGATATCAACTTTTTTGATCATGGACGTCAATGTTACTTCATCGCCGAACGTTAAGGATTGATCTTTATCAACCCCGATAACCCATACTTTTTGCCCTTTGGAAACGCGCTCTTTGGCCTCGTTGAATACACCGTTGCCTGTCAATCCAGAAGCATGGAAAATGATATCTGCCCCGTCATTGTACATGGTCGCAGCTGCGGATTTACCCATATCAACGCGCGTAAATTGCCCTGTATAGTTCACAATCAATTGTGCTTTTGGATTTACAGCCTTGATCCCTTCACGGAAACCGGCTGCAAAGCGTTGAATTGGAGGAATTTCCATCCCGCCGACAAAACCGATTTTATTCGATTTGGTCATCAATCCAGCGATTACCCCAACTAAGTAGGCCCCTTCTTGCTCTTTGAAGGATACAGCCGCAACGTTCGGCACAACAATGGAGGAATCAATGATGCCAAGCTTTGCTTCCGGGTTTTCTTTGGCAATTTGTGTGATGGCACTATCCAATGTATAAGCTGTCGCCCATGTGAGGTCATAACCGCCTTTTACGAATTGGTTCAAGCTAGGAATGACATCAGAGTCTTGTTTTGGTTCCGCGTATTTTACATCATAGCCAAAATCAGCTTTCAGCTTTTGTAGACCTTCCCAAGCATTCTGGTTAAAGGATTTGTCATTTACGCTGCCCAAGTCGGTAACCATACCGATTTTCAATTTTTTGTCGCCAGATTCTCCTGCTGCTCCAGCCCCGTTTTTGGATTCATTTTTCCCGCCGCATGCGGTTAACACCATGGAAACCATCAATACGAATACAAGCAAAAGATTCATCTTTTTCTTCATCTGTAAGACCCTCCGATATATTTTGTAAACTAATTTTCTTCCTTAGATTCACGTCTTAAGACGGTAAATCACATATATGACTTGTACTGCAGCCTCGGACGGAAAGCGGATGGTGAATCCGCTTACATTAAATCCCCCGAACCAACACTAGCGGTGTTCGAAAGCTGGGGACATCTCGATTATAGTTGGAGCTTAGAAGAACTTCAGTTAAGCGCTGCACTGTTTTTTTGTAATCTACTTCACAGAAAAGCGATAGCTTGCATTACTGAATTTATGCGTATACGTATGATAGGGTAATAGAGTAAAACGTTTTCATAAGTCAAGCGCTTGAAAATTAACCAAGGGGGTACGTTCCATTGAGTGTACATTTAGAAGCTAAAAAAGGTGAAATCGCACCAGTATCCTTAATGCCTGGAGATCCGCTGCGTGCGAAATATATTGCTGAGACATTCTTGGAAAATGCGAAATGCCACAACCAAGTTCGCGGGATGCTTGGATTCACAGGAACATACAAAGGCAAGCCTGTTTCTGTACAGGGTTCCGGGATGGGTGTTCCTTCTTTCGCGATTTACGCGACAGAATTGATTCAGGATTATGATGTTAAAACGATAATTCGAATCGGAACATGCGGCGCCATTCAGCATGAGGTGAAGCTTCGTGATGTTCTTATCGCGCAAGCAGTATGTACGGATTCTTCCATTAATACGAACCGTTTCCCTGGTTATTCATTCGCGCCGATCGGAAACTTCGATTTGATCAAAACAGCTTATGATATCGGCATGGAAAAGAATTTGAACCTGCGTGTAGGAAACATTTTGTGCTCGGACATCTTCTATACAGAAGACAATAGCAAGGAAACGATGATGAGGCTCGGCGCATACGGCGTGCTGGCTGTAGAAATGGAGACTGCCGCCTTGTATACGCTGGCTGCGAAGCATCAAATCAACGGACTAGCCATGTTCACGGTAAGTGATCATATCCTGACAGGTGAAGCTACAACAGCGGAAGAACGCCAATTGACGTTCAACGATATGATTGAAGTGGCATTGGAGACAGCAATCCGTCAGGGATAAGTATTGTTCATAGTAACAGTAACAAGCCCGAATATAGGCGCTCGGCAGAAATATACGCCATGCGTCATATTCGGGTTTCGACAATAAACCCCACAACGATTCACCCTCTCCAATCGTCCTTTCTACTCAGTTTACCATATTTAGACAAAATATTACACAATTTCTTTTACTGTCCCAATAGAAAATAGATCAAGAACAATACCGCGATCCCATACATTGCGGCCGTAATTTCAGAACGTCGTCCTGTGACGATTTTGACAATCGGGTAAGCAATGAAGCCGAATGCAATTCCATTCACGATGCTGAAAGATAACGGCATCATAAGCATCATCAGAAATGCTGGAAAAGCCTCCGTCAAGTCATCCCACTGAATATCTTTAACACCTTGTATCATGAAACAGCCCACGATGATCAGCACAGGCGCAATCGCAGCATTCGGGATCATTTTCAAAATCGGAACAACGAATAATGCCGGAATAAACAATAGTCCTGCAATAAATGGCGTTAAGCCGGATCTTCCCCCTGCCGCGATGCCTGTTGCGGACTCAGCAACCGTTGTCGTCGGACTGCACCCCAGCATAGATGCCGCTACAATGGATAGCGCGTTAGCTTGAAACGAACGCCGGAACTTCGAATTGTCCGGCAGCATGCCTAACTGTGCCCCCATATTGGAAAAGAGAATGACCATCAATAAGGAAAACACCGCGATCCAGAAATGAAAGCTGCTAAATTGGCTAAAATCAAAAGCAAACAGCAGGCTGTCATACCCTGCCATGGAGAACGTAAAGTTGTCCATATTTGAGAAATCGACGATTCCAAGACATCCCCCAATGAGCGTTCCTGCAATGATTCCAATCAGGAAGTTCCCCTTCACCCTGCGCAAGAACAGCGGCACGACAATGGCAAGTGTCAAAATGGTCGTTAACGCATGCGGATCACGCAAGCTCGCTAATTGGACGAATGTACTCTCGCTCGGTACGATCACACCGCCATTTTTCAACCCTAAAAATCCAATAAACAACCCGATTCCTGCCGTCAGGGCTCGTATCATCGATACAGGTATCGTCTGCGACAAATAGGTAACGCCCTTCGTCAACGAAATGCAGAAGAACATAACTCCTGCGATACATGCGGCTGCCAATGCCTGCTGCCACGTAAGACCGAAGGAAGCCACCAACGTAAATACAAAAAACGCGTTATCCCCCATGCCGGGCGCCAGAATGAGCGGTGATTTCGCCCAGAATGCCATCAGCATGCATCCGACTATCGAAGAGAGTACGGTTGCAATCGTTGCGGCTTCATACGGCATGCCCGCAATGCTGAGAATAGCTCCGTTGACAGCAATAATATAGGCGATCGTAATAAATGAGGTCAGACCTGCCAGCATTTCCGTACGTATTGTAGTCTCGTTGTCTCGAATCTGAAACAAATCCTTTACTCGTTCATTCAATCCCTTTGCCTCCATCCAATTATTCCTCATTATTACTCGCAGCAAAACCATGGTACAATAGTGCTGATCTCACTATGAAAGGATATGGAAGTATGATAGATATTACTCAAATCCCACTTTTCTCTGAGATTCCAGCAGGTGATTTAGCTAGCCGCGTCGCGCCGATGCTTAAAGAACGTCATTATAAAAAAATCATGTATTTATGTTCGAAAATGACCAAAGCGATGAGATTTTCATTCTTCGGACAGGAAAAGTCAAAATATATCGTATTCAAGATGGGAAAGAAGTTGTGCTCAGCATTCAACTCCCAGGTGAAATTTTCGGCGAAGCTGAGGCCATTTCTGGCGACAACCATCGGATTTGTACCATTGAGGCACTGGAATCGCTTATCGCATGGCAGATCAGTAAGCAAGATTTTTTGCAAATCATTGAAGAGTACCCATCTGTTCTCCACAAAGCATACGGTATAATGTTCCAAAGAGTTCGTGTTTTAAACCGCATGATTCGTTATATGACGTTCTGTGATGTGCGAGCGAAGGTCGCAAATCAAATTATGGATCTCTATTATAATTTTGGTCAAGAACATGGAACCGCTTACAAAGTTGATATGAAAATCAATCATGCCCTGCTCGGCAATATGGTTGGCATTACACGCGAATCCATTTCCAAAACCCTTAGTGACTTTCAGAGTGAAGGGCTGATTGATATTCGTCAGAAATATATCTATATCCTAAATTTAAAGAAACTGGAACAGATGTGCGAAAGAACGGAAGAGGTTCCTGCACTTCGGAAATGGTAGATTCCTCGTCAGCTAACAGCCTAACTATATCAAAAGAACGAAGCCGTATCAGTTACGCCAGTAACGTTTATTTTGTGAACTGGATCATACTATTGATATCGTAGTCCATTCATGAAAAGACGCCTAGATCCTTGGATCTAAGCGTCTTTCTAGCACAATTTGGCCTTCATCATGTAATTGGATCAACCTGTCAGACGATTTCATTGATGGCTGCCTTCAGCGGCCATGGCAATTTCTTTGGTTTGATGAACGGTGCCAAATGGATGCTTGGGAGGGCCATAGATCGTATACAGCTTAAGCGGTTTATATCCTGTGTTGATTACATTGTGCCATGTACCCGCCGGGATCATAATCGCATAATTATCATCGACCCGCTGCTCGATATCTAATTTATCCTTACTCTCTCCCATCCTTACAAGCCCATGCCCTTCTTCAATGCGTATGAACTGATCGGTTGTTGGATGCACCTCCAAGCCAATATCACTTCCAACCGGAATGCTCATCAGCGTCACTTGCAAATGATCTCCAGTCCATAAGGCCGTACGGTACATTTGGTTTTGCTCGGCTGCCTGCTCAATATTGACAACAAACGGCTGGCCCCCATAATCCTTCAATGCAATATGATTTCTCCTTGAAAAAAGCCCCTCGGGATTATACCAGCTGTAATCATATGGATTCCAACTATAGCACCGATTCACGCCGCTCGGGGGATAATGAACGGGATAATGCCATGGTTGGTAATAGTACGGATACATATTCATTCTCCTCGCACAGATATTATTCACCACCGTATAGACTATGCAGATGCCTATATAAAGGTTAGCAGATCCTGTTTGAATCATTACTCATTCGAATTCCACCCTCACCAAACCACGTCTCTGAAGGATAATTACAGACAAAACATTTCAAATGGTGTGACCTTTTTGATTGCTGTGAATTCCGAATTGTTGCTACCATAGTTCAACGTAGCGGTAAATAATAGCCAATGAAATGGTAGAGGAGTTACTCATGATGAAAAGAATTGTCACACTGAGCACACGCAAACTGATGGACACTGCAAAACATGGCGGATGCGGCGCATGCCAGACATCTTGCCAGTCTGCTTGCAAAACTTCCTGCGGCGTTGCCAATCAGCGTTGTGAGAACGCAATGAACAAATAACAAATAGGCAATGAAACTTACCGCCGTCCTACCAAGGACGGCGAAGTTGTTTCTATGGATACCACCTGCAATTTGTAGACAAAAGGAGCTTGATTCGCAGTATGATTCATCAATATCAACTGAACGGATACAACATCGTGATCGACACCTATAGTGGCTCAGTGCATGTTGTTGATGACCTGGCGTATGAGATCATTGCGCTTTATGAACAGGAAACACCCGAACGAATCCTGGCATTAATGAAGGAAAAACAATATACAGAAGAAAGCATTCGAGGGACAATCTCAGAGGTCGAGGAACTTATAAAGAATGAGCAGCTTTTTACAGAGGATGCTTATGAGGAACTGTCTATTCATTTAAAAGCACGAAAAACGTATGTGAAGGCGCTCTGTCTCAATGTCGCGCATACTTGCAATCTGTCATGCGAGTATTGCTTCGCCAGCCAAGGGAAATACAATGGCGATCGCGCAATTATGAGCGTGGAGGTTGGACAAAGAGCTATTGATTACTTACTCGAAAATTCGGGCCATCACCGAAACCTTGACATCGACTTCTTCGGCGGGGAACCGCTTATGGCTTGGAAAGTCGTCAAAGAGATTGTAAAGTACGCCCGAAGCAAAGAGAAGGAATGGAAGAAAAAATTCCGCTTTACCTTTACAACGAACGGGATGCTGTTAAACGATGAGGTCACCGAGTTTTTAAATCAGGAAATGTACAATGTCGTCTTAAGTCTGGATGGACGAAAAGAGGTTCATGATCGGCTGCGCACAACCGTTACGGGCAAAGGCAGCTATGATTCTATCGTGCCGAAGTTCCAGGAATTCGTCCAAAAGCGCGGAGACCAGGAATACTATGTACGAGGAACGTATACGCGAAACAATGTCGATTTCACCAATGACATCTTCCATATCGCAGATCTTGGCTTTGATAAAATCTCGATGGAGCCTGTCATCTGTGATCCAAGGGAACCCTATGCCCTTACCGAGAAGGATCTCCCGGAGATCTACAATCAGTACGAAATTCTCGCCAAGGAAATGATTAAGCGCAGCGAACAAGGCAAAGGATTTACATTCTATCATTACATGCTCGATCTCTCAGAAGGCCCTTGCATCCAGAAAAGAATCACGGGCTGTGGATCAGGCACCGAATATCTTGCTGTCACGCCATGGGGCGAACTGTTCCCTTGCCACCAGTTTGTCGGGGATGAAGCGTATAGCATGGGCAACATCTGGGAAGGCATCACGCGGCCTGAGCTGCAATGCCAATTCAAAGAGAGCAACTGCTATACGAAGCCGGAATGCCAGGATTGCTGGGCTAAGCTCTACTGCAGCGGCGGCTGTCCCGCCAATGCCTTGCATGCGACAGGCTCCATCAACGGAACCTACGAGTTTAGTTGTGACGTGTTCCGCAAACGGATCGAATGCTCCATGATGGCCAAGGTCGCCGAGTCGATTAGAGAGATGGAAGAAAATTTAGTGTAGATAGATGAAAGAGGGGCACCGGCCCCTCTTTGCTATTTTCGTCCGTACTTGTCTGCCATATGTATCTGAATCATTTTGCGAAACATACGCATGTAGAAAGATTTGTATTGCTTTCATAATACGAAAAAGTGATCTATTGCCTAAGATTTTCATGAATACGCTTGCAAAATTCTAAAAATGAAGGTGCAACAACTACTGCATCATCGGGGTTGTAGCTTTCTTCGTAATCCATATATTTAATTTCCCCGGTTTGGATATCAATCCAAAAATCATTATCCGCATGATTGTCGGCAAAAGGGATATGAAATAGAATGAAATTCTCAAAATCCTCAGAATAATCTGCCCTTCTATCTTTCGCTCTTTCAATGGACATTGTGTAATAAGAATCCTCTTCATCTTCGTTTAACGGAATATGAATTCAGAAATCTATTATTGTTCCCTTTAGAATGGTTGTTCATGTAAGTTCCACATCCTACTTTTCTATTTAATTTACATTCCAAAAGCGAGATGTTTGCAAATCCTGAAAGCTGATTTCTTTATATGCGGAGATCGCTTCCTATAACTACGTCTTTATTATAGTTCATACCATACCAGGTGCACATAAAAAAAGAACGAATCCCTATAGTGTGGAATTCGTTCTTTCATGCTTGAATTTATTTAACGTCAACGGGTTGCAAAGTCTCACTTGGCTCTTTCTTTAGAGTCAACATGACGATAAGGGAAATGCAGTATAAGGCAGCTAAGTAGATCATTGCGACCGTCATATCATAACTTTGAAGAATATAGCCGACAAAGATTGGTGAAAATCCTCCAATTGCTCTACCGAAGTTAAAAATTGTGTTTGTCGCTGTGCTTCGAATCTGCACAGGATAGAAGCTGCTAATTAAAGCTCCATACCCGGCAAACATGCCATTCGAGAAGAAGCCGACAATCGCGCCACCGATTAAAATAGCGACACTTCCAGCAGCATAGGAGTATAAAAACACAGCACATGAAGAGGCAAGCAAGAAGATGCCGAAAGCACGCTTTGCGCCAAACCGATCCATAAACAGGCCGAACGTTAGCATCCCAACAATCATGCCAACCGCTGTACTAATCGTCCAAAGAGCAGAGCTTGAAACGGATAAGCCTTGCGATTTCTGCAGCATTGATGGCAGCCAAATCATTAAGCCATTGTAGCCGGCAATTTGCACCGTGGCCATAATAATCAAGGAAATTGTCGTCATCGTTGTTCTAGGCGTTTCAAATAGTTGAGCCAGCTTGCCTTTTTCACGTTGCTTGTTAATTTCTTTATTCTTCTGGGCAGCCAGCCATTCTGGAGATTCCTCAAGGTTTTTTCGCACAATAAAGGCGAAAATGACAGGTAACACGCCAACAAAGAATAAAGCTCTCCATCCGAAAAGCGGAAGAATAACAGCACTTAGTAACGCTGCTAAAATAACGCCGTACTGTGCACCCACACTCACATATGAGGATGCCCTTCCTTGTTTGTTCTTCGGCCAAGCCTCGGCAACGAGAGCCATGCCAATTCCATATTCTCCACCTGCGCCAAGACCTGCGATAAATCTGAACACATAAACTTCTTCAATATTCGTTGCTAGTCCAGTTAAAGCCGTCCCAATTGCAAACAACAAGACGGTATTCGTAAATACTTTTACCCGCCCATACTTATCAGCTAAAACCCCAAAAATAATGCCGCCTAGCAGCATGCCAATATTCGTTATAGAAGAAATCAGTCCACCCGTTGCGAAATCAATGTTAAATTCCGAAATAATCATTGTCATCGCAAAGGAAATAAACATAATGTCCATTCCTTCCAACGTTAATCCAGCTACTGAAGCTGCCACTGTTTTCTTACGATAATCCATTCTAACGATCCTCCAGTTTCTTGTTGATCTTTCTGCGTGTTTGAGGGAATGGATTACACAAGACTTTTCCATTCTCTTTTGAAGCCTCACAGGACTCCCTTTAAAAGAGGTACTAAAAATGCCCTTCTGCACAAAGGGCAAAAAGGGCATGCGAAAACATAGATATTATTAGCCTTACAATATCACGTCGCCCTTTTCAGCCTCTCTGGACTGCATTAAAGGAAATTTATTTCGTGATACATACTAGCAAAATAGAGCAGATACTGTCAACATCCATTTCATGCTATAAGAGTGAATTAATATTTATATGGTACATATTAACAAAAACTTCTATTTTCAATATTATAAAGGCATTATCCCAGCGATAGGGTGAATTTTGCACATGAAGAAGATTTTCAAAACTTTTGGAGTGGTTCTTCTTGGTTTGCTTACAGTGTTCTTCATTGGCAGATTTTTTATAATGATTTTGCTTTTATTGGGAGCTTTCCGTCAAAACTGAAATCTATTGATGGAGACTCTTAGGGCTTTTCACTATTTGCTCAATAGGGACTAATTAAGCCGCTTTAACCCTCTCTAGTGAGAAGGGATTGAGGTTGCTGAATTTATCTTGTATCAAACTTGAGAAAAGGCTTTTATAATTAAAGTCGCTCCTCCCATATCCAAATCGGCTGCTGAAGAACGATGGATGTAAGATTACGGTTGATTCTTTTGGAATTCACCGTCATCTCATTGCTAAGAACGATCACTGTTAATTCCTCGTCAATTAGCCGTGTAACATAATGACGGAAACCACTTGGTATCCTTCTGGATGCCCAACTGCTTTTTTTCCCATGACATCTTGCGTATACCATCCATATCCATAATCACCTTGCAATAACCAGATCCAAACACAACATTTTTCAAAAAGAAATCCAATTCTCCAAAATCATTCATCGTCGTTCCGTCTTCATCCAATCTATAAACAATCCCATCAAATCTGTTCATGATTAAGGGTTCATAAAGAATCTGGCCTATTGATAACCATGATTCTTTGTCGTCTTGCATATCTGAAAGAACATATTGATTACGCTCTAATTCACTGTAACTCCATAAATCAATGTCACCGCACCGCGCTCCATTTGTTACTTTTAATAAGTTCGTAATATTTTCCTAGCTTTAGAGAATCAGCTTCTTCATGAATCCCCGTGATCCCGTCATTTAATTTTCCAAAAACAATCGTTGAAGGATCTTCTTTTAAAGCTCCTTTTAGGCAATCAATCATTTTTGTAATGTCTTCGTTCATTTAAAATCAACCTCGCTACACTTTTTAGGACATGCATGTAATAATTACTTTTAGGAATATTGCCAATAACTTTGTATGGGGTTCTCAATCGAACCTTCTACCATTTGTGCATATAAATAGATAGCACCGAACGCAAAGGGATAGCTTTTCCTCGGCTTTATGAGTGTATCTGGATACCCATCCTCATCGATCTGAAATAGAAAATCAAAACCGTCATCATGCAACTCCTTATAGTAATACTCTTCTCCCTGAATATGCCTTGGAGTTCCCCCGAATTTGATAAGAAAACGTTCTTCTAATGACGCTTTATCACTTACCATATTGGCTTCCGAAATAAAGTGCTTTACTAAATCAGGATCGGTAAAAGTATCAAATTTACTCTCTTCTGTCTTAGGATGTTTCATTGTTAATAAAGAACAATTTGGATATCTATTTTTAGAAATACGATCTTCAAAATGTTTAGGAGCAAAAATGGAGATCATCTCAGTTTCATCAAAAGGGTTAACGATAGACAAATAAAAATACCTCTCCATATCCTTATTTACCATGCCTTCTCGTTCATCAAAATAAGCCGGTGCGTTCCCTCCGATCCATCCATTACGGCTATCCTTTTCACTCGTTTGAAAAAGCACACACTCTTTTCGTTCTTTAAGAATTTTTAAATCTTTCATTGTTTTCTCCCTTCTCTATTTACATTGCGAGTAACACCGTCCTGCTCATCTTCTCACCATACTTCGACATTTATCGAGTTAAACCCTACCAAAACAGAGTTCATAATAGTCATGAAAAAAAGGAGTTCTGCGAACCTGAATGATACATGCACCAAATACCTTCAACTACGAGAGAAAACAAAATGGCTTCTCAAATATCAAGCATTTAAGAAACATATGATTATCGATAACGTCTATATATACAGAACGATACGAACTTGGAAGAGGTGAAATTATGAAGAAATTAGACGGCCTCTAGCTTCCCACAAGGAGGGGAATTAGAGCCAAATGAGCAATAGTATGAAAAAATCACCCGTATGGACAGACCACCAAACACCCGGTACCTGCTGGAGCAAACGGCAGGCAAGCAAAGCTGTACGCCGCTTTACAGGGGATGTTCAAAACGGAAAATGGTACAGAAAGCTGTTCTGTTCCTGGAATATTTGCGACTACCGCTTTTACAAAACAAAGCAACAAGCGATACATGAATGGGAGACATCCCAATGTCTGAGGGAACGACAATTGACTCAAGCAGAAGTTATAAAGGGTTGGGAAAAGTTCTATAGAAGAAAATAAGCTCAAGCGTCGGTCTGGGAAGCCCGGCGCCTGAGCTTTTACTTATAAGGGATTATTGCGGCTACTCTTTCAATCTAATTTGAAACGTCAATTCCCATTAAACTGAACCTGATACGATATTGCCTCTGAACATCGTAGCGACACGGTCCGAACTTCTTGCGATAGCTTCCGCCGAACAAGAAGCTTCGACTAGCACCATATTTGCATCGTCTCCAACTTCGGGCCACACTCTTTCGCCATTATCATGTAATGGTGTCTTGCCGTCAGTAATAAATTGCAGCGTCCGAGCCAATGACTGCTCATCGGACCATCCGTACATTTCCGCCAAACGACCGGCGCGTTTCAAAATATCCCCATCTCCAAAAGGCGACCACACGTCAAAAATATTATCGCATCCGACGGCAACCGTGACACCTTTCCGGTGTAATAAACCGACTGGCGGAAACTTGCGGTTTATCGGTACACTGGTAATGATGGAGATCCCTGCATCGGCCAGAAGCTCTCCCATGACTTCCACTTGAGCTTGGGAAATGTCCCCCAGCCCAAAGGCATGGCTTACGGCAACCTTGCCTTGCAATCCTGCTTCTTTCGTTAGCTGGGCCAATCGTTTCATTGTAAAAACGCCAAGATGATCGGCGTCATGCAAGTGCAGGTCAATGCCCGCATTTCCTTCTACGGCTAGCTCCACCATCTCCTGCAAGGAAGCTTCGAGATCCCCATCCACCGTGGCTGGATCGACCCCGCCGACGAAGCTTGCTCCTTGGCGAAGGGCTTCCCTGACCAACTGTTTCGACTTGGAACGCAATAAACCGTGCTGTGGAAAAGCAACGATTTCGTAGGTCAGCTTCCCATCAAATGTTTGCAATGCTCGCTTAACTTGTTCCAAATTCTCCAATCCAACCTCAGGATAAACATCGACATGCGTGCGCACATGCGTTACACCAGACTTCACATACATATCAAGCAGTTGTTCCGCACGTTCTTGCGTCGTTGTTTGCAAAGAAGGAAGTACTTGCTTCTCGATGTCAAACCGTTCAAAAATATTGCTTGCAGGTGTTACCGCACGCCATCGATCACCAAGCAATGTTTTATCCAAATGACAATGTTTTTCGGTAAATGAAGGCAGCACCAGACGCCGCTTTGCATCTTTCTTAGGGAGTTCATCCTGAACGGGCTCAACCGCTGGGACGATCTTCGCCACTTTCCCGTCCTCAATTAAGAGATGATAGCATTCCGTTTTGGTACCCGTAATCACACCGTTATCTTCCTGAAATCCCGTTTCCAACAGGACATTGGTTAACCAATAAGCAGTATTCAATGAAGCTCATCCTTTCAACGTTCTATGATTAAAGTTCTCCTGCTGCCAGATTCCCCTGGAAAACAACTGCGACCCTTCTTGCTCTTCGTGCAACCGCTTCGGCTGAACAACTTGCATCAACGAGAACGAGGTCGGCAGCATCTCCGACATTAGGCCAGATGCGTTGTCCATCCACATTTAGAGGTGTTACGCCGCCTGTAATATACCCCAGTGTTTGTCCAAGGGAACGTTCGTCCTTCAGGCCGAATCGTTCCGCTAATGTACCTGCTTTTTCAAGACTATCTCCTTTGCCAAAAGGAGACCAGTGATCCGTGATGCTGTCATCACCGAGGGAGATTTGCACACCCTTTTCGCTTAAGAGCGGTATCGGAAGTGTCCTTCCAAGCGGAACGGTGGATGTAATCGTAATCCGCTGCTCAGCTAACAAGTCTGCCACTTGACTTGCCTCTTCTAGAGAAATGTCAGCCAATGCCAGAGCATGGCTGATGTTGACTCTTCCTTGCCACCCGGCTTCCGCTGTTAACGCGGCCAATCGTTGAAAGGTAAAAATGCCGAGATGGCCTGGATCATGGATATGAAGATCAATATCCGCATCCGCTTCCACCGCAAGCTCTATTACCGTTTGCAGCGACTTCTCAATATTGCCGTCGATGGTTGCAGGGTCAACGCCGCCAACGAGAGCAGCACCGCTTCTCAATGCTTCTCTTACGAGAGAAACAGATTCACTGCGCAATAATCCATGCTGCGGGAACGCCACAATTTCAACCGAAGCTTTTCCTTTGTAAGCTTCTACGGCTTGAAGCGTAGCTTCCAAATTCCGCAGTCCTATATATGGATCGACGTTACAATGGGTCCGAATATGGGTCGAACCGGCATGGGTCAGCAATCCCAGCAAGTTTTCTGCTCTTTCCTTGGCTACAGGCAACAAACGCGGGAGTAATTCCTGTTCTTCCTCCAGCCTAGTCAAAAGTTCTTTACGTGGAATCGTTGGCGCCTTCCATGGGCCACTGTAGTATGTCTTATCAAGATGGATATGCATATCGCGGAAAGAGGGTAGCATGAGATATCGATTTGCATCCCGTTTCGGCATATTCGTTTCTAAAGGTTGATCTGCGGGAACGATTTCACTGATTTCCCCATCTGAAATCTGTACATGAAAAAGCATGGTTTCTGTCCCCGTTACGGTACCATTCTCAACCTGATAGCCGGTCTCCAACCGAACATTCGTTAACCAGTAAGCATTGTCCGCCACTTCATTCTCCTCCTTCGCTGCAACTGTTCACGCTTATTTATGGTTTAATTCGCTCCAGCGCTCATATACCTTAATCGCATCTTCGTCTTTATGCTGAACCATAGGCAGCCTGCGTTGCTCCATCGGTTTGGAGTATTCATCATAGAACGTTTCCAATTCAAAATACTTGCGATTATCTTTATAAAATGGAGCATAATCTTCTCGTGTTGTAATATAAACCACTTTTTTAGGACTGCAATAATAAACAGCCCCCAAACACATTGGACACGGACTCGCAAGAATATAAATTTCACAATCAGTCAAATGCTCGGTTTGCAGTTTTCTACATGCTTCTCTGATGGCAAGCACCTCTGCATGAGCTGTCGGATCATTGGTTTGCGCCACTAGATTCGGACTCTCCGCAATGATTTCTCCATCTCTAACGATCACAGTAGCAAAGGGTCTGCCGCCTTCTTCAACATTTGTAAGAGCCAATTGTATGGTACGTTTTACAAAATCCATGATAATCACCTCATGTTTTATCGTTCATTTCCAAACCCTCTTTAAGCACGATAAAGCATAAGAGGGTTACGCCCCCGCTTCGATTAATAGGTCAGCAATTTCTTGGAATCCTTTTTGCTGTGCATGCATTAAGGGGGTGATCCCATTTCCATCCCCAATATTCACATCGGCGCCATGGTTAACTAACAGTTGTACGATTTTTCGATGCTTCTCTCCGCCGTCGCCTAGAATGACCGCTTCCAACAATGCCGTCCAGTGCAAGTTATTGATGTGGTTGACGTCGATGCCTGAACGACTAAGCAGTTCTTGAACAACCTCGACATGTCCGCGTTCCGAAGCAGGAATCAGTGCTGTTCCCCCGAACCGGTTCGTAAGTTTCGGATCGGCACCGGCATCAAGCGCGAGTTTGACGATTTCGAGAAGTCCTTCTGCTCCAGCATATAGGAGGACATTATTTAAGTTGGCGTCGCGAATGTTAATGTCCGCACCCTTTTGAATAAGCGCCTTTACCGTATCTGCTTTATTGTTATAAGTTGCTGCCACGACAGCCGTTCTTCCGCGTCCATCCGTTGCATTGATGTCTGCTCCGTCTTGAAGTAGCTTCAGAACGTTATCGGTATCCCCTTCCTCTGCTGAAAAAATCAATTTCTGGTTCATCCATTCCACCTTCTTTTCATCAGAATTTGATTCCTTTGATAAACGCTTTGAAGGGCCGAAATCGGTTTGACACCCAGCCAGTAAGACAACCATTACAATCAGCAAGAGACGGGACATCGTTCGGCCTCCTTTATCGTTCTTTGCCAATATGCTAACATGAAGGGGATCAAACGAAAAATATATAATAAATAAGTTATATATATGTTTTTCATATATGAGAAAGGAGTCTTTGCAACGATGGATATCAGACAGCTTCGCTATTTTATTGCGATTGTGGAGGAAAGAAGCATATCAGCCGCAGCGAGAAGACTCCATATTTCTCAACCGCCTTTAAGCCAACAATTGAGGGCAATGGAAGAGGAGCTTGGCGCGATATTGTTGGAAAGAAACGGGAAATACATGGAAGTAACGGATGCAGGAAGAACCTTATATTCCTATGCCTTGCAAATGGATCAATTAATGCAAGAGGCTAAAATGGAAGTGACTGAGGTCGAAAATGGGGTAAACGGCAAATTGACGATGGGTGTAAATACGTTTTCGGTTGCTGATTTGCCTGAAATCCTACATCAATTTCAAAAGCACTATCCAAAGGTAACGTACAAAATCCAACAAAATGAGTCCGCTCATCTTTGTCAGTTAGTCCGAGATCGGGCTATCGAATTGGCATTCATACGATTGCCGCTTGAATTGGACGATTTCTCAGTTCTTCATCTGTATACCGAACCGTTTTATTTGATTACATCCCAGAAACAGAAACGGTTTGAACATGAAGTAACGCTCGCGGACATAACTAACGAGCGGCTCCTATTGCCAAGCACACAGGGATTAGGTGTACACTATTTAATTTTGGAGGCATACTCAAGGCTTAATATGCATCCCCCCGTTGTCGGCGAATGTTCCGACATAGCGCTTTTGATGGAGTTGGTTTCCACTGACTTTTGTTCGTCGATCGTTCCGGAAACATTGCTTCATCGGCATAAAGGGGTTCCGATTCATGCGCACAAAATTTCTTCTACCGTTGGGATGTCTTCTCCGCTTGGGTTAATATGGCTGAAAAATCACCGCTTATCCAACACGGCCCGGAATTTTATCGATTTATTCAAAAAAGAAGGAAGGTATCTGCAGCATCATGCGCATAAGGAAATGGATTGATTGATTCAAGCCCTATTATGGAGTCCAATTTTTTGTGGAATGCGGAAATCAAAAAAAAGACCCTCGGATCCTAAGGGACTGACCCCATAACGTGAGACAAATCAAAACACCTTTAAGAGAAATATCCTTATATCGTAAGATAAGGGAGACAATCTTGGAGGTGTTTTTGCGTTGGCAACTAGAGTGAGTTACCCGGCGGAAGTGAAATTGAAAGCAATCGAAATGAGATTAGCTGGTATTCCTGTGAAAGAAGTAATGAACGAGCTAAACATCAAAAATGAGACTCAGTTAAAAGTCTGGATGAAATGGTATCGGGAAGGTGAACTCTATCGCCTGGAGCAGCCAGTAGGTAAGCAATACAGCTACGGCAAAGGCCCAGAATATCTATCAGAGCTTGAAAAAGTGAAAGCAGAGAATCATTTTCTTAAGCAGCAGTTAGAGGTTCTAAAAAAGTACAAGGATTTGGAAAGGAGGTGTCACCTGAAGTAGTTATCGCTTGGATGGAGTCCATTCGAGGAGAAATAAGTATTACTCAAGCCTGTGCATGGTTAGGGATTCCTCGATCTAATTATTATCGTTGGAAATCATCTTGCAGAGCTAAGCGTGTAGATAATGCCGTAGGGAAAATTCGAGAGCTCTGTACGGAACATAAATTCCGTTATGGGTACCGAAAGATCACGTCACTCCTTCGAATGGAACAACAAATTAATCACAAACGTGTACAGCGAATTATGCAACGTGAAGGACTACAATGCCGAGTTAAAGTGAAGAAACGCAAACCTACTGGACAGCCAGCACATGTCGCGGAACACCTGTTAAAGCGTCAATTTCAAGCAATTGCTCCGATGCAAAAACTCGTGACTGATATTACGTATTTGCCTTACGGCGGAAAAACACTATACTTATCAAGTATTTTAGACTTGTATAACGGAGAGATCGTGGCTTACAGTATAGCAGACAAGCAAGACACTTCTTTTGTTCTTGATACGCTGAATCAGCTTCCGCTACGTTCAGATATGATGCTTCACAGCGATCAAGGAAGTGTATATACGTCTCAGGTTTATCAAGAAGCAATAAAAGCAAAAGGCATTACCATGAGCATGTCCCGCAAGGGAACGCCCGCTGATAATGCCCCCATCGAATCGTTTCATTCCACACTAAAGTCTGAAACGTTCTATCTCGAAAAAATTACCTGTACAACGACCGCCATCGTTGAGCAGATCGTTCGAGATTACATTACTTACTATAACTCAATTCGCATTCAAACGAAACTAAATAACCAGTCGCCGATTAATTTTCGACGACTGGCTGCTTAAACTTGTAAGGTGTTTTGATCCCTGTCTCACAAACGGGGGTCAGTCCCCTAACGATCCGGGATCTTTTTGATCATTTTCAAACGAATGAATTCACTTCATTGAGGCAAATCGTACTGCATCATTTAAAAAGTAAATGCAGGGTTAAAATCTCCTTTATATGGCTCATGTTCAACGAATACGGTTATATCTTTGCCGTCTTTGTCTTTACCTGTTCTTTTATACGTAAATTTATTATTGTTAAGCTCGGTAATTTCAACAGCGATACCATACTTGTTCTTTCCAATAGAAACATGGGCTCTGACTTTATTGTCATGCAAAATATCAAAGTAGCCATAATCGCCACGACTTTCACCCGTATTCACATTAAAGAACTCATATTTATTCGTCTTATCGTCAAATTTAGCTAGGCTGATAAAGTTGGAGTTGTATTCTGTGATCTCATTTCCCTCTTCGTCCAGAACCTTTGTTCCATGCCAAAGTGTGCTGCCCAAAATTTGATCTCCATCAACGTTTTTAACAATATCGCCAGTCGTTGTATTCCATGATTTGTCCGGCTCTGTGAAAGCAAGTTTTTTTCCTTTATACGGAACATGCTCGACGAATACTTCTACGTCGTTACCTTGAGCATCTTTACCCATTCTTTTATATGTGAAGACATTCTTATTCAGTTCTGTCATATCGACAACTGCTTGATAATTCATCGATTCCGAGATCAGGATTCTCTTCTCTCCATCGTTAGTAAGGAAGAAGGTTCCTCTATCACCGCGGCTTGCACCGGTTTTTGCATCGAAGAATTCATATCTTCCGGTTTTTGCTTCATATTTGGCCAGGCCAATGAAGTTGGCATTTTCCTTAGTCAGGTCATGATGATCTTTATCATATACTCTTGTACCCTGCCAGTCCGTGCCGCTCAGAATGTCAGCCATTTCCTGACCTTTGGTAAGCTTGGCGTTTGGTGCGAGAACTGCTTTATGCGCTTTGTTCAACAGATATGCGACTTCACCACGCTTTGCTTTGCCGCCTTCATAACCTTGCATGACACGAAGATTGGAAAGTTCGATCATAGCCTGTTGGATTTCTTCTGTAGAGAGTTTCACAGAAGCAGCATCTGCTTGCAACACGCCAAATGGAAGAGCTGTTACTCCCAACGACGCCGCCAGCATCAGAGAAGCCAGCTTTGTAGAATATTTATTCATAATTTTTTCCTCCTTTACCTTTCTTGATCAATATGCTATCACCAAGAAAACCAAATGGAAAATATATTATTAATTAGTTTTCTATATGTTTTCCATATAGGATAAAGGAGTTTATATAGCAATGGATCGTAGACAGCTTTTCTCTTTTATTGCGATTGTGGAGGAAAGGAGCACATCAGCCGTGTTGAGAAGACTTTATATTTCTCAATCGACTCCCCGTGAAGATACTGCTCACGAGCAGTACGAGTCCGCCAAACAGATAGGGCAATTTGAAGTGGACTTCAAACAAAATACCTGCCAACATCGGTCCAAATATCGTACCGAGACTCGTATACGCATTATTCATCCCGGCCACAAACCCTTGCTCATTCCAAGCCACTCTCGACAGCAGCGTATTGATCGTAGGGCGCAAAATATTATTGAACGTAAAGAATAACATCGTGAATGCCATGACATAGAAGAAATGACCAGAGAATAATAAGAATACAAGGGATACCGCTGATAATAGCAACATGGCAACAATAACCTGCTTTTCCCCAAAACGTCGTGTAATCCGGTCGGTCAACAACAGTTGATTCAACGTACCGATGAGCGAACATACGGTTAGTAGAATAGCGATTTGACGCGTCGTGAATCCGTACACCTGTACGACAAAGAGCGGGAAAATCGCTTCAAAATGCGTCAGACCGAAGGTCATCGTGAAAACAATGAGTAGCATGACAAAATAGCGAGACCGAACCGAAAGCACGATTTGACGGAACACATTGTCCCTCTTTTCCTCCACTTGACGATGCATCTGGCGAATGTTCGCCGACACCGATTCAGGCAATCCCCAGAGGCTGCAAACCATTGCCAGCACTCCTACACATGCGGATACATAGAACGGCATCTTGATTCCCCATTCCGCAAGCAATCCACCGACACCCGGTCCGATAATAAACCCAGATGTCATCGACGCGCCCAACCATGACATCGCCTTGCTGCGCTGATCATCTGCTGTAATGTCAGCAATATAAGCAATAATGGACGGGATTAAGGCAGCTGAGCCTATTCCGCCAATCAATCGCGATGCGAATAATAAAGTTAGGTCACTTGCAAATGCTGCAAGCAGGTTGGAGAGTGCGAACAAGACCAAACCTATGAGAATCATTGGTTTACGGCCGTATCGATCTGACAAATTGCCTGCAATGGGTGAGAATAGAAACTGGGTCAGGCCGAAGCAGGAGACCAAATATCCTGCGGCCTGTCCACTTGCCGAAAACTCCTCAAGAAGTTCCGGCACAATCGGAATGACAAGACCCATACTTAGATTAGCGAGAAACATGTTCAACAGCAGTAGTGGAAACGCTGACTTCGTTAACATTGATGACCACCTATATTGAGTTGATAAAAATTACGAGTCGGGACTGAATACCAGTCCCTCTCTATCTGCATTTGTATATGTTAGCATGTGGCTATCTTCAATAAAAATATGAAAAACATATGGGGGCTTAATATTTTTGATATATATGGAGGATGCTTCTGTATGATTCTTACGGCGACCGGCATATCAAGTTCGAGAAATCGGCTTTGATGAAAAGACTCAATATGGAAAAGAGAACGCCCCACTAAACACTCTCTTAAACATTCTAATTTTCATTTAAAAATCATGCATTTAATCATTTTTATCATTCAATATTTTGTTTCTAATGTATTTTTCTGCACTAGAAAATAATATATACTTCACTAATATTCAACACTTCTACGTATTGATTCGACATATTCCTACCACGCACTCCACATCATGTGAGGTTGCGCAAAATAAACAGCTTCCGATGTAGCAGTATTCGCTATAATATTATTGATTTTTAAGATTCTTCCGAATTAATCAAGTTGACGACTCTGGATACATATCGATAAAATAGAACATATGTTTCCTAGTATTTTTGCGTAAAGTGTCGAATAATAATAAGGTTCCTGAAAGGAGTTTGAATTCATGCTAGATAATAAATTTACCGTTGCATCTTTGTTCTGTGGGGCAGGCGGATTAGATTTAGGTTTTGAAGTCGCAGGCTTTAAAACAATATGGGCTAATGATATTAATAAAGATGCTTGCGAGACTCATAAACAATGGTCTGATGCCGAGGTAATAAGCAAAGATATAAAAGACATTAGTTTTAGTGATGTACCAAGTGTCGAGGTAATTCTTGGTGGATTTCCCTGCCAAGGTTTTAGCCTTGCAGGTCCAAGGAAAATTGATGATAAGCGAAATTCATTATACAGCTTCTTTGCAAAACTAGTTGGAGAAAAACAACCACTAGCCTTCGTTGCAGAGAATGTAAAAGGAATCCTAACACTTGGAGAGGGGTTGATTTTAGAAGCAATCATAGCAGACTTCTCGGAAAAGGGTTACAATGTTGTGCCATACACGGTAAATGCTTCTGACTATGGCGTCCCTCAAGATCGAGATCGTGTTATTTTTATTGGGATAAGAAAAGATTTAAATCACAGTTTTGTATTGCCTAGCCCTTTTAATAAAAAGGTAACTCTACGGGAAGCACTAGAACATCTTCCAGCTCCTAAAGATGAAGATATTTGCGATGCTCCATTCTCTTCAAGATTCATGAGTAGAAACCGTAGACGCGATTGGGAAGATGTCTCCTATACAATTCCTGCTATGGCTAAACAAGTTCCACTTCACCCCTCTTCCCCTATGATGATAAAGATTCATAAGGATTTATGGAGTTTTGGAGAGGGCAAAACAAGACGTTTTTCATGGCAAGAAGCCGCTGCAATACAAACTTTTCCGCAGGGAATGGAATTTGCAGGGGATTTAATCTCTAAATATAAGCAAATCGGAAATGCTGTTCCTGTCAAACTTGCAGAAGTAATTGCAGTTGCGTTGCGCCAATGCCTTACTAATGAATTAGAAAAAAGACATAATACTTACTAGCTGAAAGCAGGTGCATAATAAGTGGCACAAGTATTAAACGGAAAAGGATTTGAATATGCATGTTTGCAGTCTATGCAAAATCAGCTTTCCGATATTCAGCAAATCGATATACTGACAACCCCGACTTACCTAAGCGCTCAGTTATCGTTTCAAAGTTCAGAACCTTTGGTACAACAAAAATTTAATCTTGCCGCGGATGCCGCAATAAGAGTGTTAAGGCGGCTTGAACCTCAGTTAGAAAATCATCAAAATAATCAACCTCTAATACTTTCAATTCAACAAGATGCTAGAGGGCAGCAAGGTGATGTCAGAGATGTACTGGCTATTCGTAGACAAAATCAATGGGAAATAGGTCTATCAGCTAAACATAACCATTCCGCAGTGAAACATTCAAGGCTTTCACAAACAATAGATTTCGGTAAAGAGTGGCTTAATATCCCTTCATCCGCAACATACTTTAATGAAATTAGACCTATATTTAATGAACTTGAAGATTTGCGGAGCAGGGGTGTTCTATGGAGACACCTTGATGATAAGGCAGACCGATTCTATGTTCCAGTTTTGAATGCATTTATGCGAGAGTTGCAACGGCTTAACCAAGCTAATACCGACATTCCTTCTCGCTTGCTAAGTTATCTTCTTGGACGTAATGATTTTTATAAAGTTATTGCACATGATGGAAACCGAACAACCGAAATACAGGGTTATTCAATGTATGGTACTTTGAATAGACCATCCGGTAACGTTAGCCCTCAAATCCGTTTACCGAGGTTACGATTACCGTCAAGATTCTATGACATAGATTTTAAGCCAAATTCAAATACAACGATTTTTATAGTTTGCGACGAAGGTTGGAACATATCTGCACGGATTCATAGTGCAAGCACTGCTGTCGAGCCAAGCTTAAAGTTCGATATTCAACTACAAGGCGTTCCGCCTACCCTTTATCGACATTTTGAACCTTGGTAATATAAACAGCCATTCCCGTAATGTTACCGGAATGGCTGTTTTCGTTTTGAAAGGTTAAGACTTTCGATAATTTGATTTACTACAGAATGAACATCATCATTTACTTCATGTTCCCAAAACCGTAATACCGTCCAACCGAGTTCTTTGTAGTGGTGATTTATTTTTTTGTCGCGTTCAGTATTACGATTTAGTTTTTTTGTCCAATATTCAAGATTGCTTTTCGGCATATGACCATGAATAGGGCAAAAGTGCCAAAAACATGAATCAATAAAAACGACAAGCTTGGCTTTTTTAATTGCTATATCAGGCTTCCCAAGTAGCGACTTTACGTTCTTCCTATACCTGATTCCTTTTTTCCAAAGCAACTTCCTTACTTTTAACTCGATTTTTGTTTCTGAGGATTTTACTGCTTTCATCATTTTGCTTCTGGTTTCTCGGGATACCTTATCAGCCAAACTCATCACCTAAATGGAGTATAGCCCTAAAGTTATCACATTAAACTCTTCACCATTGAGGCAGCGATAATTCCAGAAAATTTATTACGGGCAAAATAGGGTGTAGTAGGGATTGGGAAAGTTTTTTTCATTGATTTGGCACTGGAGGGAGGTTGGATTAATACGATCACCTTGTACGGAAGCAAATGCCCGTGCTACTAGTGCAGCATCTTTGTTAGATAGGGGCTTATGAGAATCAAGCCAGTTCGCTTTTTTACGTGTCTCAAATCTCTCAATGTCTTTCCTCAAAGATGCAATTTCCTTTAAGGCAGCTTTCTTCTTAACCTCAGCTCCTCCCTTTCGCATTTCCTTGGTTATTGCATCATTATCTACATGGTCACCTATCGAAGATCTAACTTCACTTAAGATGAGATCTACAAGACTTTGCTCATAGATTGAGTGGCGGAATATATTTTTTACCCCTCAACTTATACTTACCACACATGTAATACTTTTTTCCGTAAGAACGTTTAACACAATGCATTCCCACCCCACAATCAGTGCAATAGAGTAATTGAGTAATTGAGTAAAGAGGTTATACATCGACTCTTTTTCGAGAGTATGACGATAGTTTAAAGTGTCCTCCGATTCGAAAATAAGTTGAAACAATCGAGGTTCTAGTTTCACTTTCAACTGATAATCCGGATCAAGTTGCCTCAATCTGAGTGGTTCGATTACAGGCTCCTTCACAACAATCAAACATTGGTTTGATCCATTCTGAAAAAAGCTGTAGTGGCAACATAAAGTCCCCTCCCAAAGTAAAAGTTCGTTGATCTTACCGTAGAAGGGGATAGTTATCAATATCTAGTATTTATCTAAACAATTTCATGAACTATTTATTACTCCCTGACCTTCCAAGAGTAATATTCTTGAGGAATAGATCGGCTACTGTTAAAAACTCATTGCTGTGCTTGAAGCTAAAGACGGTATTTGCGAATTGCTAAAAATTAAAGAATCATTAAATCTCTTGAAAGAAATGGTTGCCGACGATCTTTAACAATTACAGATTTCTGAAGACCAGGAAATATGCAGGCATGTAGGTGTGTAGGGCGACCATATAGCGATTCAGAAAGCGGACTGGGAAAAAGGGAGTTAACAAACAATAACCAAAAGAATACCTACTACTTCGATGTAGAAGTATGAAAAAGTGTCCGTTTAAAGAAGGATGCTACACCGAAGTCCTACTCGATGAGTATTAAATCTGGCGAACACGCGGAACAAATGTCGTTCCAAGAAAGCGAGTACTTCAAAGCGAAGTCTAGAGAACACTACAGGATTGAAGCGAAGAACAGTGAACTCAAACACAGGGCACGGGTATGACGTAGCGTCATCTTCGGGTCTTGCTGGCATGCAATTACAAGGAGCGATGGCGATCTTTACTGTAAACTTGAAGAAAATATTGAAGCTAATGAAGTAAGAAACAAGACATAAAGACCTGAATATATAACAAAAAAGCGACCCTTATCCCCTATTACTGGAAAATAGATGTCGCCTTTTGCTTCATGTTTTTTAACTGCACCGTAAAACTACGAGTTTTTCAGTGGCCTCGTACAGTATAGGAATCATCTTTTTCAGCTTCATAAATTTTTCAAAGTGCCCTTAACAAAGGGGATAATTCATGTCAGGGTTATTGAATTGCTGATTCTTTTTTCTGCCGCGATTGCATTTCTACAATGTATGTATCAAGTTGTTGGCTGATTTGTATCACTTCTTCGTCTGCGAAGCTACCTTTAATCTGAACAATCTCCTTGAGTTTCTTTCTAAACTCATTAATTTTCTCTTCTAAAGAATCCATAACAGATCACCTCACGTACACTATCTCAATCGATTATAATGTACGTTTCAGTAAAATCTGTATAAATACACCATAACAACATTTGTATGAAAATGAATTTAAGAACACCCGAAGGTGTTCTTATCATTAGATTTGATTCTTATTCACTTCCGGTGCTTCATGCCTCTTATTGTAGCCACAATCCAAACTATAGCTAAAATGTATGCAATAATATCTGTGACCAAGTAGTTCATTTTAAGCAAAACAAAGAAAGTGACAATAAACAATATGGGGAGAAGGATAGCTATGGCAGTGACTAGCCTTTTATAATTTTTGTCTTCCAAACTCTCTTACCACATTAAATCTTCTTTTTTTTGCCGATGATCTTATCTATAATGAACATAAATACACAGAACAAAAGGGACATAATCAACATGTCTAGTATAGTTACACCCGAGTCACTTTTTATGACAAAGAACATAATAATCTGTAAAATCAAAGATATCACAAAAAGTGATATGTATCTAATGCTATTCATGCAACACCATTCCCTTCGATGAGTAACTTTACTGTCCTATGCAACGGACACTAAACCAAGCCAAACTAGCAGCAAGTCCTACAACTCCGCCTTTAATTGCATTTTTTTCGATGATTTTGATGATTTCAACGGCTAACTTATCCCACAATTTCTTTTCGATCATTTCTGTCATTGCGCCAGTTAAAAGACCGATTCCTGTAAAGTCAATAATTTGGTTGGCAACACAAGATCCCCATGAAGCCGTGGAAAATCCCCCATCTTCTGGATGAGGCACTCCCTTTAGGTTATTTGCTGTTAGTTGCTCACCGTTTGCAAGCTTAACAAATGCCGAGATGGTTGCAACATTATCAGATCCGAACTTCTGAGCAATTTCCCCCTCATTCAATACATACTTGCCGTCTTTTTTCACAGATGCCTCTTCAAAAATGAATTTTAGGTCAGATGCTATTTGAGCTGATTCCAAATACTCAGCCGGAACGATATCACGTACATCAGCATCTTTCACAGTAGTGCCCATCATGCTAAACTTGTCTTCGCCAATTTCGATCATGTGACCTTGATTTTGTGACCCCGCTTGCCGTTTTGATTCTGATTACTCTCTATACATGGAAGGACTCTGTATCACGATAAACTACATACGCAACTGTATGTAATGATACATCATCTATTTCTAAGGTGATTTAAAGAGTACCCTCACGTAGCGAGTATATAATATGTTGCATATATTCCATATTTTAGTGACTTGAGAAACAAAAAGTAAAAGTAAGCAGCTTTTTGGGTGCTTACGCTATGCTTATACTATATCACCAAGGGAAAACTCCCTTTTAAGTGATTACGAGCCGATAATCCACGGCGCGCCGCCTCCAAATTGTGCTACAGTAACACCTGTGATAGCCAGTGAAACAATAATACGAGCAGCCTTATAAAAAATAATTTTTTTCATGTTGTCTATCTCCTTTTCTGAATTATTTGCTCAACATATTCAGGGCTGTTCTTAACTTTTGAATCACTACATTAGTTGTTTCAACATCACCATTAGCAGCATCTGTCATCAACCCTAATACCTCATAAGCTTTCCTATCTAATGAAATTTTCTTATATTCTAATGCGCTTTGAATATAGCTGTCGAAAGCTTCTTCAATGTTTTCTTTTTGTAGCAAATCCCCTTTAAGCTTATAGTAATGAGCAAGTTTTGAACGTTTGTCAGGAGTAGTACGATAATCTTCAATGGATCTTGTCATTTCGTTTTCATAGGTAATCAATTTTTCCGCTGCGGTGTTATTTTGTTTGAAAAGATATATAAGCATAGTCAATGAATAGATGAGATTATATTCGGAGTGATTTTGCAAGTAATTTTCAAGTTGTAAAATGCCAAAATCGATATTTCCTGTTTTTGCACGTAAACATCCATTCATCAAATCAATGTTGTCTTTAATATAAGGGAAAGAATAATAGGGCATCCTTTTATTCTGTATCAGGTTTAAAAATTACATACAGCACATAAACAATAAGTGTAGCGATACCCAATTCAAACAGCAACCTCAAATAGTTCAATTCGTAAGCTTCAAAGAATTCACCGACTTTTTGTTCGCTTTGCAACTCCCACAGAGGAACATACTCCTTGAATTCATACTTCATTTCTCTGCCCCAAACTACTGTCACTGGAACTTTTAATACACCTAAAATTGTAATTACAATCAAATAGATGCTTAGAAAAATTCTCTTGATAAGCAAATACGGAACCTCCTAAAAATAGTTTAATGTCAATAATCGACATTTTGATTATTAAATCCTAAAAAATATTTTAAATACCATCAATATTCGACAGACAGGCATTTGGGCATATGGTAAATTAAGATCAACATTTAGGATTTTCCTAAATGTATCAAATTATAGGAGGAATTAGAAGATGAAAAAAGTATCTATTGCATCTGAGATGATCAAAAAAAGAGCAACAATCTTGTTTATGGTCGGAATTTTGTCTATCACAGCAGTGTTTTCGGTTGTCGGTTTTCCAAAATCAGCTTTTGCTAGTAGTGCATTGCAGGTTTGCTTGAATGAATTGCCACCATTTATGGGACCACCTGCACCTAATGTTTGTCCGTCAGAAACCGCTAAAGCTCCGACTGGTGTCAATGGCGAACTGGTTAAATTCAAAAAAGGAAATTACAAAGAGGATATGGCAACTGCTGCAATAGCCGCCGCCGCTTTATCCACTCTGTTGAAGGTTCCATATTCAACAATTCTAGCAGCCTTTAGTGCTGCTGCCGGATTCAATGCTAGTGATGTATACTATACCAAAGCGGATTACCGTGTTTGGGGTTATGGTACGTTTTCAGTTATAAGAATTTACTCCAACTCCACATATTCTAAAGTTCTTTCTATTTCCGAGCCTGCATGGACAGATTTGTAATTTAATTGCATAGAGAAAAGAAGCGGAACATCCGTCTGGTTGACGATATTTCGCTTCTTTTGTGACTTATATGATGAGGCATACTGGGATAATGTGGGCTATAAGGAAAAGATAACAGACAAAATTAAGAATGTAGCGAAGTTGATGGCATTATTTCTGTTTTTAAGATCAAGTAATCTGACGAAGAAAATGAGTGAGATTAAAAGGAAAAACCAAGAGAATTGTAGGCTATTATTTCCTGTAACAGAGACGACAGTAAATACAATCGCACCTAAAGTTACGATTAATTCCAAAGAAAGATAAAGTTTGTTCCGGTTCTTATACGGATTAATAAACACTACATAATCCTCCTTCATAAAAATGTACTCTTTAGCCATTATGCCTTTGGTGTACATTTCTAATCAGCTTTTCATGCTCTACTAAACTTAAATTCCCTCGGTTAGCACGATAGAAATGATACAGATAATCGATTGCCTCTGATTCGTTTGATAATTTGAGTTCTTTTTTTACGAATACGAGTTGTTCTTTTACATGCCGATGCATTTTCGTCGTTGCGCGTTTATCCTGCATGTGATTTCCTCCAAAATATTCTTGTCTACATAATATACCATTTTGTCTACAAAGTAAAGGAACATTTAGGTAAATTCTAAATGTTCATCTTAAAATAGTTGACGGGCATAAGGATGGAAAATCCAAATTTATTTCCCTTATTCTGAATAAGGTTTTTTTATTAAAAGGGTAACTTTGTGTTATTTTTTGTGAGACAAAGTTACCCTTTTGCTAACTTAAATACACATATGTTTTCTGTGCCAGCAATGCTCTAACGTTCGTAATTAAAGTGAATATTGGGAGGTTCTATGAAGATGTTTGTTCGGAAATTGCTAGTTACAAGTGTTAATTTCTTGATCGTCTCTTCTTCTGCATTTCTAGTATTAATCTATCTAGTTCTTGACTAATTTGAACCACTTCTTCGTCTGCAAATCCTCCCTTGTTCTCAACAATCTCGATTAACTTACTCCTTAGTTCAACAATTCTATTTTCTAAAGAATCAATGACGGCTCACCTCACGCACATTATCTCTCTTGAGTATAATGCACGTTCCAGTAAGAAATGATAAAAAATACCACTTCATCACATTGTCGAAAAATGAAAAGGAGCATCAAAGGATGCTCCTAACACCATTTACCACGGGAATACGCTCCCTGATTCACCAGAGAGTGCCGCTACTGTTGTCACAAAGACCACTGTGTAAAGAAGGGACTTGGAATACAGGCTTTTGATTAAGTTTTTCATGCTTAACCCTCCATTTCTTTAGCGCTTTGAATAAAATATTTACTCAACTTTTCAAATGTAGTTTGTGGGGAGACGCGGTGCTCTAAATTGATTCGCATAATCACATTAAGGCATTCTTTCTCTTTCTTAGTGTCGTTGACTTTGGAATACCATGAGGCACTTTCCACCATCAGTTCTATGCATTGTGCATAATCACCTAGTGTTAAATAGCACTCCCCTTTGATTTTCAGTAAGTCTCCGTACATTGAACAGATAAAAGGATTATTAGAATTAGCAATAGGGACGATCTCTTTGCATTTGTCCAACGTATCCTTTATTCCTGTTTGGTTGTTTTGTTGTAAGTACAATTGAAGAAGTTGCCTGTATGCAGAAACTATGTGGGTATCGCTGCAAGTCTCAAGGAAGGGCAAAAGTATCTCTATTGCTTTTTCAGCGTCGCCTTTCTTGACGGCAAATTGTGCATCCATAAGGACAACATGCTCTTTAGTGTGCGGATAATTTAGATAATTGAATTGTTTATACTGTATAGCGTACATCTCAGCCTCTTTATAATCCTCTATACAAAAGTTCGCGTCTCTAAGTATTCCAAGTGCATATATTTTGTATGGACTTAGCCCATCCTCCTCCCCGAGTACTTTTTTACAGTGGTCAATGCTCTCCGTGTAAATTCTCAGATTAAAGGCATGGATACCTAGCTTATAGTATAGCTCAATCCGATCATTTTTTGGTAAGAACTCAATGTAGTGAAGAATATATTTTCCACTGTAGTAAGTTTCCTTTAATTTGCTGAAATCGTTTCGTTCAATAAGATACAGTTGGTACAAACCTTTTGCAATATAGGGCATGATTCCATGTGAACGTGAGTAGTCGATGATGAGGTTATACAGTGATAGTTTGATGGAGGTGTCTTCAATGGAGCCGATGTGTTGATATAGCTTTTCGGTTAAATCTAAGCTATCTTCATTTGGCGCTTCGAGGTATTTTGTTGCTACCTTCTTAACAAGTTCAGCACTACTTCCTTCTGCAATCGCTGTTTGGAGCATACTCAGTAACATCTCAGCCCTTTTCTCAATCACAGCATAATAATCAACCAATGTTTCAAAGGGGATATTCAATGCAGAAGTCAACGAATGTACACACGAAAACTCTGGGCGCTTTACTTCGTCATTTTCGATTCTTGATATCGTCCCTCTAGGAACGCCTGATAATTCTGACAATTGAGTGATCGTCATATTTAATGAGCGCCTTGTATCTTGGATTAGTTCACCGATTGTTGTAATGATCGATGCGTCCAATACCATCCCTCCTTCTAAAAATACACCACCTATATTTTACCGTATTGTGAAGGACATGTAAATTGAGAATGATATTATGAGGTGAAAATAACTTAAAAGGAGTGCGAAAATAAACTGGTACCCATTGACTGGACACTTTAGAAAGAAAGATGTTCAGGCTGTGGATATCTTTCGTATTCTCACATCCCAATGGGCAGCCTTTTCACCATGAAATGGCCACGCTCTCCGATCTGCTGATAAAATTTGAATCGTTGTTTACATCTAATTTAGTACAAGGACATTAAAGAAGACGCCTAGGATATTCCTGGCGTCTTCTGATTACTTGGGCTGATCTCCGATCAATTTTCACATCAAATTTACATCAATTATGTTCCTCGATTTCTGTACTACTTCTAATATTTAATTTCTGTTTCAAGCAATCGACTCCACATGCGTCGAATGTTCAGTGAGAGCAACCCTGACACCACATATTTATTATTATAACGTACTTCGCCGTAGTTCATAAAAATATTGCACAATGGGATGCTTTACCTTCATCTTCTCAGCCATGTTTAAAATCCGCTTTTTTCCAACTCGTCTATCCACCAAAGCCAGAATATTCAATAAGATATCATCGCTCTCTATGCTTTCCTCTATAGAAATGGATAAAAACTTACTTGCTGTAACGACAAAATTTGATTTACTTAATGATGACTGTGCTGACAAAAGCTCTTTTGCATATCCGGACATTTTTCTACTTCTAGCAATTACGATTAGACGATCCTCGGGAGCGCCCTTGGTATCCTTTCTGACCGCTTCAATTTCTTCATTGCTGATCGGAATTTGGATATCTGAATCATTCTTAATTTCCTGCTCCGTTTGATACCATTTGATTAAGCTCGTTTTATCACTCATATTGAATACATTCTTTTTATCTACCGAAATATAACAAATACCTGCTTTATCAGGTGAATAACGGTAACCTGTTGCTCGGTATTCAACCCTTCCATGTAACGCAGGACAGAGAAAGCTCTCCAGTTGTTGCTTCAATTTGCTCCAGGACATGTAATCCCCCTATATTCTACTAGAATTCCTTCCCCCATATTATCACATCTTTATTCGATTTTTAGTACGTGTATATTGCGAATGTCAGAAAAGGCTGGACGCCAAAAAGCCGCCTCCCTTATCGGAGAGGCAGCTCGTTCTATTACAACCCGTACTCAACCCATTCCATATTCCTTTATTTCAAACACCCCGGTCTCTTTCCATCCGAGATCAACTGATTGATCGCTTCGATTAATTGCGGAAGCTCACGCATCGTATCAATTGCAAAATCTGCACCATATTGCATAAAGTTTTGCTTTGTCTTCGAGATCATCTCGGCTTTTTCCGCCTCGGATAGGCCTTCGAATTGCGCTTGGTTGAGTCCCATCTCGGAGCTGCCGACAGCAACACCAACCGACCACACTCCAGCATCGACTCCCTCTTTCACATCCGATGCCGTGTCGCCCACTTTGACCACTTTCCAGCATGCGGAGAGCTTAAGCTCCTCCATATTGCGATGGATCATGTAAGGGTATGGTCTGCCATAAGAATCCGTTTCACTAGGTGTGACCAGATGATCGGGACTGTACCCCTTTTCCTTCGCGATAGGTACGATCACATCCATCATGGTGCGGGTATAGCCCGTTGAAGATCCAAACTTCAATCCTTGCGCTCGTAAGGTTTCTACGGTATCCACTACACCTGGAATCGGATCTGTGTATTCAGCTAGCGAGGACATTAACGCAGGCTCAAATGCCGCATAGAGCTGCTCTACATCCTGTTCTGTAAATGGCTTGCCATACTGGTCTTCCCATAATGCTGAAACTCTGGGCATCGACAGCATCGCCCGGATATGATCGATTTTCAGCATCCCCATAGGTGCTCTAGCCTCATCCATTTTTACCTCGATACCTGCCTGCTTGAAGATATCGATGAATACATTCACAGGTGCAAAACATCCGAAATCGATGGTCGTACCCGCCCAATCCAATATGATTCCTTCTACTTTATTCATGGTTGCAATGCTCCTTCATATATTGCTCAATAATACGGCATAACTGATCAATGTCTTCCTCATAGATTTCCCCGATGTTCCCAATACGGAACGTATCCAAATTCGTCAACTTCCCTGGATAAATAACATAGCCTCTTGCTTTCACATATTGATAGAATTCGGCGAATTGAAATTGTTCGTTTGGAAACAGAAAGGTCGTAATAATTGGCGACTGGAAGTCCGCTCTAATGTAAGCTGTCATGCCAACCTTCGCAAGTCTCTCCCTGAGCAGCAGGTTATTATGCTGATAGCGAGCTTGTCTTGCTGCGACTCCACCTTCTTCTTGCAGTTCATCCAACGCCTTGGAGAATGCAGCAACGACATGGGTCGGCGAGGTAAAACGCCATTTTCCGTCCTTGTCCATACAATTCCATTGATCATACAAATCAAGAGCCAAGCTGCGCGCAATCCCTTGACATTGCTGCAATTGATCAAGCTTAGCAATAACAAAACCAAAGCCAGGAACACCTTGAATGCATTTGTTCGCACTGCTGATTACATAATCAATATGAAGACCAGCAACATCGATCTCAATACCGCCAAAGCTGCTCATCGCATCCACAATGAACGTTTTTCCATAAGCTTTTGCCAGCTTCGAGACCCTATCAATCGGATTCAGGATCCCTGTAGTTGTCTCGCAGTGAACCATTGCAATATGCGTAATCTCTGGATCAGCTTCAAGCATGACCCCCAGTTCCGTCATATCCGGATACTTATCATAGTCTGCCTTATGCTCGACATACGACAGCCCTATCACTTGTGCCATCTGTATCATGCGTTCCCCATAAGCGCCGTTGGAGATGATTAGAACCTTATGTTCTGGGGCAATCACGGATGTCAACACCGATTCCACGGCAAAGGTTCCGCTGCCCTGCATCAATACAACTGTATACTGTTCCGAATCCACTCCTGCAATCATCAATAACTGGGATCTTATTTTCTGCGTAATCGATTTATAATCATCATCCCACGTGCAGCGATCAAGCAACATTTCATGCTTAACGGATCGGGTCGTTGTTAACGGCCCTGGGGTCAATAATTTGTAGTTATTCATCATATCTCACTCCCCGTTGTTATGAATTATTTAGCATCTTTAAAAAACTGCTGATGTTCCTTCAATAACTCCACGGTTAATGGCTGATCGAACTTCATCGGTTTCGCTGGCTTATTGACCGCGTCTGTGGATTCCCCTTTGTACAAGGCAACAGGATAGTTCGTAATCAAATCTTTTCTCGCATCCTTACTAATCGTCTCGGCCATTTTCATTGCAAGATCCGTCACTTCGTTGTTCTTATTGATTACTGCAATGGACTCTGTCAACGAATAATTCCCTTCGATAGGATCAATATAATCAATCGGAGCTCCTTTTTCGTGTGCACGCACCACCTGATGACGAAGTCCAAATCCAGCAGCTACTTCTCCCGCTTCCACTTTCTTAATCGGGCCTGAACCAGATTTTTCTATATGCTGGCCTGCATTGGCAATGAGATCATGGAGTACAATCTTCCCTTCCTCTGGTCCATAAGCACTGATGATAGCCTGTATAAGCAGCCAAGCTGTAGAGGAATCGAATACATTTGGAATCGACACCAAATTCTTATATTCAGGCTTCGTCAAATCTTTGATCGATTGGGGAGCCTGCAGCCCTTTTTGCTTCAATACTTCTGTATTTACAAATATAGATCCTGTATTTGCTAAAATCGGCGTGTAGTAGGATGGATACGAATCCATAGCTCCTGTTTCAAATGCTAAGTCTTTATACATCTTGTATTGGCTCTGTGAACTGTCTAGGAAATACGAGCTCATCGTCACAAGATCAGCCTCAATCTTATCCCCCTCAGCCATCAGCTTGCCGCCTAGTTCTGACGTCCCCATCGATTGGAGTTGATACTGCCCTTCATAGCCTGCGGCTTTCAGTGCAGCCTCCATTGCTGCTACTGCTTCTTCATCTGCGTTGGTGTTGATGATCACTTGCTTCGATTCCTTTGCACTGCCAGCACCACAGCCTGCCATTACCACCACCATGCTTATTGCCAGTAATGATAAGAGAACCATCTTGAACCTTTTTGACATTCCAACCATCGTAATCCCTCGCTTTTACTATTATTTAGGCTATCATAGATAAGCATTAAGCCTGTTTAACGATGAATCGAAAATTTCTTTTGCCCATAATCACATAGCAGTTTCACAATCAGATTGGTGAAGAAGATCAGCATCGACAATACGAAAATTTCATTGAATTTGGCAAAATGCTGAAGCTCCTTGATTTTACTAGCAACGACAGCGGTTTGGGTGGATACGAGAAATATAATGCCGCTGATCGTAACCATCGCATTGAGAAAATAATAACCCAGCATCTCGATCACCGTCGCAGCCGAATTAGGCAAGACTACCCGATAGACCGTCTTGAACCAGCTATCTCCGAGCAGTTCTCCCGTCGTTTCCCAGGAAGGATTCATCTTGGAGAGCGAATTCTTCGCCATCAAATACGGTGTTGTAAAGAAATGCACGATATTACACAGCACGATGATCGTCACGGTCCCTTTCAAGCTGCTTCCATTAAACAAGAGCAAGTAAGAGATACCAAGAACCATGCCAGGTACCGTATTCGTGATCATGGAAGCCGTATCGGTGAGTGATCTTGCCCGTAATGAAGTCCGTACATTGAGAAGTGCAGCACAATAAGCAACCAATGTACCCAATACAGAAGTTAATACCGCAATCCAGATCGAGTTCCGATATACCTTCGTTAAATCATTGGATTGAAGCACACTTAGGACATGTTTTGATGTAAAAGTAAGATCATAAGGATATCGGCTCAACCACGGCGCGATAAACATGATGGCGAATATCGACAGCATCATAAAGACGATGACAGAAGACACGGTCACGAAGCTAATATCGCGCAGTCGATGTGTGGGCAGCTCGATTTCTCCAAGTTGATCATAGTGAAAGTTGAGCTTCTCTAAAGACTGCAGCAGCCATATTGCGAATATTGCTGGCACAAGCATGAGCACCGCGATGACAGCCCCCTGATTCAGATCAGGAATGGAGCCCAGCATGACTTGATATAACTGGCTAGCCACCACCGAATAGGTTCCTCCCACCGACGCCGGTATCCCAAAGTCCGTAAAGCTTAGGATAAAGGAAAGCACAAATGCCCCACCCAATGCCCCTGCCAACGGCCGAACAATCGTATTCGCAAAGCTTCTTAACGGTCTGTCGCCCATCAGATGAGACACAATAATAAACTTTTTATCCATGTATTTAAATGCGTTATGAATCAATAAAAAGGCTGGCGGAAGTGTATAAATGACGTAACCGATCAGCAATCCATTAAAGCCATAGATATCGAACAAATTTTGTCCTGCAAGCTTGGTCAGCAATCCCTGATTGCCAAGTGAATACATCATGGCAAATCCATACGTAATTGTCGGAAGCAGCATGGGAAGAACGATTGTCGTCTTCAGCATGCCTTTGAAGGTCCGATGAGCACGTGTACAGTGAATCGTGTACGCCGGGATGAATGCCAATATCGTTGTTAGGATTGCAGTCACCGTTGATATCTTTATACTGTTCAAGACAGCTATCATCATCTCATCATTCATCCAAATCGAGCTGTAATTGGCAAATGAAAAGCCTTGCTCTGTCTCGAAGGATCGAATCAATAGGACAAGCAGCGGCAAGAACAAAATAACGGCGAACAAAAAGAATATGGCGATGAGTAGAATCCGCATTTCCGGCTTTACTTTATGCATATCGCTCACCAAACAGATTGAATATATTCTGCCGCTTAATCTGCAGCTGCTTGATAATAAACTGTTTTACAAACTCATTACTCGGCTGCCCAATAATCTCTCTCGGCGTACCATATTGCGAGATTGTGCCTTGATTGATAATCAAAATTTTATCGGAGAGGGTTAATGCTTCCTCAGGGTCATGGGTAACAATGATCGTCGTGAGCTTGAACTCCCTGGCAATCGATTGGATCCGTTGTTTGATCGATTCTTTAATGACTCCATCCAACGCGCTGAGCGGTTCGTCTAGCAGCAGGATCTTCGGCTTCGTAACCAAAGTTCTAGCTAAAGCCACTCTCTGCTTCTGCCCGCCTGATAATTCACTGATTCGCTTGCTTAGATGCGGCTTCAGTTCCAAAAAATCAATATAGTCTTGAACCTCCCGCTCGCTCACGCTTCCTTTCTTATTGCGCAAGCCATAGATGATATTCTCATAAGCATTCAGATTCGGAAATAACGCATAATCCTGAAATACGATATTAAAGCCACGCTTTTTCATGGATACATGTGTCATGTCCAAGCCGTTATACATAATGCTGCCATGATCCAGCTTCGTTAGGCCAAGAATAATATTAAGCAGTGTCGTTTTCCCGCTCCCGCTTGGGCCGAGAAGCGATACAATCTCGCCAGATCCTATCTCTAAGCTGATATCTTGGAGCACCATTTTGCCGTCAAATTGTTTGCTGATATGTTGCAGCTTAAGCAATCGGCTCACCTCCCTTAGTCACACCCCCATTATATAAATCAATGATCAAAGCAAATGCAGTTTTATGTAAATGTTGCGTAAATGATGCATATATATTTCATATCTTTTGCATATATTGTGCGCCATGTTTAATGTTCAGTTAAATATATAGTCCATTTATTGAATGTGAACGGTGCAGTCGGTACACTGTAGGTACAATATCAATCGATAATAGGTGAACTTATGCTGCCACTTGAAAGACAACAAAGAATTATAGAATTGCTTGCCATCAAAAAGGTGCTTAAACTGCCAGAGCTGGCAGCCGAATTAGCGATCTCCGTGGATACACTGCGACGAGATCTGAATCTATTGACCAAGCAAGGGAAGATCGAAAAGATATATGGCGGTATTAAAATCGTGGAGTCGAAGTATGGAGAATCCTCCATGGATGAGCGGATGGTTAGCTTATTTGAGGCAAAAGAAAACATCGGTAAAATATGCAGCGAGATGATCGACGATGGGGATTGCATCTATATTGACAGCGGCTCCACCACCTATCACATCGCCAAGTTTATTAAAGGCAAGCACAATCTCACGGTGGTCACCAACTCCATCCCCGTAATCAATGAACTCATGAATACCGATGTTGAACTGATTATTATCGGAGGAAAAATCCGCAAAGAAGAACATTCCGTAGTCGCGTACGATTATATTTTTAATTTTCATGAATTAAATATTCGAAAAGCGTTTATCTGCTGCAGCGGCATTACGGTGGAACGAGGAATCTCGGATTACAATTTGGAGGAAGCGATTACACGCAAGAAGATGATCGAACTGTCCAAAGAAGTGTATATCGCGGCAGACAGCACCAAATTCGGGAAAGACGTTAAGATTGCCATTACACCACTAGATAACGTGAACGCCATTATTACCGATGCGAATATCGATCCCCGTTACCCGCCGCAATTTAAGTCAATACGAACGGAACTAATCCTTGCAGATTAACAGGCTTGCGGACGGATAAAAACATACTACCCGTGCACTGAACTAACTGGCTTATTTACCATCAGGAGAAAGATGGGTCATGGAAACTGCATGCTTATGTCTTGAATCAGATAATCATGAAAAAGAGGGGTCATCGCCCCTCTTTACTATTTGTACCAATACATACTTGTTTAATTGTCCTTTCGCACCATCACTACCACCGACTCCACATGCGTCGTCTCGGGAACATGCTATTGGGGTAGAAGAAAAAACTTACGTGCCGATGGTTTCTAGTACAGTCGGCTTCTCCTTGTATAGTAATTCGGAGCAATTCAAAGAAAACGGAAGACTGAAAAAGTAGGAATTTATCTGTTTTTTTGTGATGTTCCACGGAAGAAAAATCACCGCTCAAGGCTTAATTTGCCCGAATACAGCGATCGAGGGGCTAAACTGTTTCACAAAATTCTAGGGTTTGGTGCATATGTCAAAGGGATCTAAATTTTTTCACTACCGGTATCCAGGATTATGAAAATAAGTCGAGTTTTAGCGATAAGCTAGTTAGTATTGCGGTGGGGTTAATAGCCTTACGCAGTGCGTGGAAAGCAGCGCGAAACAAGGAAAACCACCGGGATTAGGTTGGTCGCCTTGCAATCCGATGGTTTTTCGATCATTTGATTAAAACGCCGTAGTCGCTTCACAGGCTTTTGTTAAGAGTCACGATGCTGGATACATCGTGCTTTTTTTATTTTACGCTTCTTAAAAAATCGTTGACGTGTACATGGTATGAGGATTTGCATTCTTTTCCTTACACATTATTAAATCTTACCTAAGGAATGTAGTACATTTAAATAATGCTCATAATAATCGTTACCTAAAGCACAATCCTCAGGGCGAATACCTTTAAGAATAATGAGTTCCCATAATATTTTTTCACATATACCCTGCATGGTAAACCCTGAAATAGTTTTTTGGTCGGCGCTCTCCAGTATGATATGAATCCGCTTTCCTTCTTTGATTTCTTTCCAAATTTCCTCTGATTTTGTACGAGATAATCCTTCCGGATGAACATAAGTAGAATTTACATGCGACATTTCTATGTGAATTTCTTTTTCATATTGAGTATATAGAGTGGATAAAAAATCGACATCGTTTATTACAAAATATTTAACAATTTGATCAAAGTTAACACAATGGTCCTTCTTCAAGTCGTCAAAGAATGTTTTATCATCCATCTCAACTGCTTTATAATTCGTCATCAATATTTCTTGAACTGCGGATATACTGTATGATGTTGGTAAATTAGACTCTTTAAATTTATGATCAAGTTCGTTTAGCATACAAGCTCCTTAATTTAAAAGAATGAATGTCCACCTGTTCTATCATGCGTATGATAGTGTGCATAATAGAAGAATCCAGGAAGTTGGTCGCAAGTTAGCTCAGGACCTTTCGATTCTTTACCTCCTCCAGCTGTTCGAGCAACTAAATCTGCATAAGCGGATGATTTAGACCACACATTCTGCTCGGCTTTAACAAGCATAGGATTTACCAATCTAAATGCCGCTGCCTCCAAAGACATACCATCACCAACCCAAACTTTCCCCCCTATTATTTTTGCCATGAAATGATTAGCAGTTTTATCTTCTCGTAATTTGGATAAAACACCTGCTTCATTAAGAGCAACATAAGTTACTCCTGCAATCAACATTGCCGTTCCAGCAGCAAGCAATTGACCTAAAAGCCATTCGCCGATGATAACACCGATTGGAACAAACCACACCAAAGTAGGTACAAATTTATCCTGATTAATATCATATGTTTTATTTGTCTCTACATCAATAAATGTGGCATTAATTTCGCCGTCTTCTTTAATGTCATTAATAACAACGCTATAAGTTCTTCCTGTTTCATTCGTTAGTTCAGATTTTTCATTGGTCGTTAAAACGATTTTACCTGTTTTCTTATCAACTTTCATATTTCCAGTAACTTTTTCGTTTTCATTAAAATACGAGCTGTAAGAACTATTCACTGGTTCACGGAGACTAGTTTCAATTACCAGTTCCTGATCATTGTCTGAAATCACTTGATAATTCGAAGCGAAAGAATCTGTTTGATGGCTTTCTGCGTATACTTGGGGTTGGACTGAGAAACATAAAAACATAACTGTTGCAAGAATACTAGCTACTAAAGTTCTCATGATAGATTTCGAAATTCTCAAAAACGACACCACCTATTTTCTGGGATTTTTGTTCAAATTTAATATATCATGAATGTATATTCTTGGGAAGTTTTATTTTTTATGGTATTATAGGCGCTTTTTATTCTATCATTAAATATCTCCATGTATCTTATAAAGAGCGTAAAATATCTTGTGTAAATAGATATATAGCAAAAAGGAAGACCTTTTTTTCTAGATTGAGCTACCACACTACAATCCAAAGAGAAGAGATGTTAGACATTTTATTGGTGAAAGTAAGAATGGGCAGAGACTTCAGAATACATCTGAGTTTCTATCCATTTCTTTGTTCATTTACAATTACATTGTGAAGTTGTAAAAGGTATTAGTTATTATTAGTGATTAAGCTATCGTTCTCCGTTAGTTTAATGACAAATATATGCTGGTTTTACCTCGTTTTAAAGCGAGATAGTTGCTGGCTGCGCTGTTCAGTTGGCTAGTGCAGGGTTGTCTGCTGATTCCGCTTCTTCGAAATAACTCCTGCCGGTTCGAGGGCCGAATGTATAAGTTCGTGTTTCTCTATCCTGCTTGCGACATAAGCCCTATCCCATGAATCGTATCTAACTGCATAATTGATTGCCCATGTTCGAGATTGATACCTGTATACAACCGACATTGTTAGAACGATACATCATAAGAAAGTCGATACTTCTTTTTAATTTCATAATAACCCCAATTATGTAAATGTGCCATATCTTCTTTAACGAATAATGGCATTAGCGCCAAATCGATATAATACCGGAACAAAGGCTGTTGATTGTCCTTTTTGCTGAAAGGCTTGATGGTTTCTTCGCGCGTGCCCACCTGAAGCCGCGAACATGTATGCTGGCAGCATCATTGGAGATGCACGTTACGTTCTAATCTGAACAAGGGTGAATCTCCTGAGTGCCTCTTCGAGGAAGGGGTAGAGCCTGATGAAATGATCCGGCCTATCCTCGAAAATTTGAGAGTTAAAACAGACCCGCAATGGGCAGCCTTTTCACCACGAACGACCTTACCTTTGGTTTAGACAGTTCATTAAAAAATGGGTTTAGATATATCCGGTTTCATGACTTAAGGCATACATCTGCTACAATTCTGATTAACCAGGGAGTGCACGCCAAAATTATCTCGGAGTGGAGCGTCTTGGTCATGGCTGCATTACAACAACAATGAATCTCTATGGACACGCTCTCCGATCTGCCGATAAAGCATTTACGGATAAATTTCTGTATTTGAGTCGTTGTTTACATCTAATTCAGTACAAGAACATTAAAGAAGACGCCTGGGATTTTCCTAGCGTCTTCTGATTACTTGGGCTAAACCCCGATCAATTTTTGCATCAAATTTACATCAATTAGGGTCTTCGATTTCTCTATTACTGATATTTAATTACTGTTTCACGTCAAGAAATCAAATAAACATAAGGGATTCACTGCGCTGTTCAATCCCTCACCAACAAAGCTACCGATTCCACATGTGTCGTCTGCGGGAACATGTCCACCGGCTGTACCTCAACGATGCGGTAGCCACCGCCCGCCAATACTTGCAAATCGCGAGCAAGCGTCGACGGATTGCAGGACACATACACGATGCGCTCAGGGCACATGGCAAGCATTGTTTCGAGCAGCGCAGGATCGCAGCCCTTGCGCGGCGGGTCGACGACGATGACGTCAGGCGTTACGCCCTGCTCCTTCCAGCGCGGGATAACGTCTTCTGCTGCGCCGACGGCGAATTCCGCATTCGTCACCCCATTCAACTCGGCATTGCGGCGTGCATCGGCGATCGCTTCCTCGACGATCTCAACACCGAGTACGCGCTTCGCGCGCTGCGCAAGGAACAACGAGATTGTCCCGATGCCACAGTACGCATCAATAACGGTCTCGTTCCCTGTCAGACCCGCATACTCGACAGCCTTCTCATACAGCACTTCCGTTTGGACCGGATTTACTTGGTAGAAGGAGCGAGCAGAGATTTTGAACGCAATATCTCCGATATAATCCGTAATATATTCTGAGCCCCATAATACACGGGTTTTATCTCCCATAATAACATTCGTGCGCTTTGTATTAATGCTCTGGCAAACGCTCTTCAACTGCGGCAAGGCCTCAGCAAGCTCGGCTACGATCTTCTCCTGATGCGGCAGCTTGTCCCCATTCGTCACGAAGGTGATCATCAGCTCATTCGTGCGGAACCCGACACGCATCATCACATGACGAAGTAGGCCTGTATGCTGCTCCTCATTGTACGGCTCAATGCCATACTTCCGTACAACTTGCTTCACCGCGCGCATCGCGTCGTCATTCATTTCATGCTGGATCAGGCTCGTATCCGTATCGATGATCCGATGGCTCGCCTTCGCGAAGTAACCGCCGATCAGTTCGCCTGTACGTTCATTTTTACCGATCGGCATTTGGCTCTTATTCCGATAGCGCCAAGGCTGCTCCATT
This sequence comes from Paenibacillus alvei DSM 29, assembly GCF_000293805.1. GTDB lineage: Bacteria > Bacillota > Bacilli > Paenibacillales > Paenibacillaceae > Paenibacillus_B > Paenibacillus_B alvei. Next base: position 354,707 of record NZ_AMBZ01000001.1, read on the forward strand.
CCAATCGTCGGCCATACCTTGATCGGCTGTTCTTGAACCACAGCTGTGACACTTAGGCCGCTCAGGCTCTGTTCTTCGCTAGCCTTATCCGCCGCCACCGCATTCCCTTGTTCAATATCAGGCTCAGAAGCGTGGGAGGCATCACCAGAAGCGACACCAATTTCATCTCCGGTCTCACCTGTGCCTATCTGCTCCACTTGAAACTTCCCAATGCGCTCCAGCACGTCGACGACATGCTGCCGCTTCCAGACCAGTTGCTCACTGTACGCCATATGCTGCAACTGACAGCCGCCATATACATTCGCCGGATGCTCCAACTCCACACGATGTGGGCTGTCTACAAGGCGCTCCAGCACCTTCGCATATCCGTACTGCTTTTTCACCTTCAGCACAAGCGCACGCACCTGTTCACCCGGCAATGCCCCTTGTACGAACAGCGTGAAGCCGTCAGCACGGCCCACTCCGTCACCGTCATGCGTCAATCCGATAATATCCAGTATAACCTCATCGTTTTTCTGTACCGGAGCACTGTGCACGCGTGCATGTGCCGCGCGTCCACCCACCGCTTCCTGTGAACGCGTCGCAGATGCAGACTGTCCTCCATTTCGGCGCATTGGCCGCTTGCCTTGCTTGTTTCCTTTCACCCTAGTTGCCCTCCTGTTATGTGCTCACAAAACCCATCTATTTTGAATGCTATTCGCATTGCTTGCTGTCATCATATGTTCATGCTCTTTCTTCTGTCGGTAAATCACAACCTAACTACATCTTCCACAACGAACGAAAGCAGTTCAAAACGAATCAGAACGAGCAAATCCGCTCCCTACACAGCCTCGATAATGCCAGTCATATTGTACCCTGCTTGCTCCGTATATAGATCATGGCACCATCATACCATAATCCACCCGCCAACAAGAAGTGCTCCAGCATTGTCCTGGCTGCATCATCCGTTTCCACACCAAAAAAGATAACCGCAAAGCGCGCTCTCCCCGCACAATTGCCATCGCCTCTTGCTTCAACAACAAAACGGCTTGACCCGTGCCCCTTACGGCAGCAAGTCAAGCCGAACATTCCATGCGATAGAGAAATGACATTCTCAAACCAACACCTTTATCCCTAAGCACAGGTACATGAAAGTAACCGTTATTTACCGAACGTACCTTATGCCTTATGACACAATCACTTCACTTCCATGCTTACGAACTCCTACGCATAAGTTGCATCTGGGTTATCTGCAAAAATGCGCAAATGCCCTGGCAGCACCTTGAACGTCGCTGGCAGCAATCCGCCGAATTCACCGTCCAAATTGAGCTGCACTGCATCCGGCGATGTAACCGTAACCCGATTCGTTTGCTTGTGAATGACAAGCGGATCATGAATATGCTCTCCCCGAAGAGCCATACTAGCTACACGAACGAACTCCACAAGATTGCAGCGCTTCAGCATAATGACATCGAAAAGACCATCATCAATCTTCGCCTCGGGCGCCAGCTTCTCGAAGCCGCCAACCGAGTTCGTATTCGTAATCAAGAACAGCATAAACTCCTCATGATAGACGCCGTGACCCTCCAGCTCTATGCGCAGCTCAGTCGGGCGCAGACGGGTCATCTTCTCCAGCCCTTTCATATAGTAGGCAAGCTGTCCGATAACCGTCTTCAGCTTGCTGGGCACTTCGTACGTCAGCTCCGTCAAGGAGCCCCCGCCCGCAATATTGATGAAATACTTCTCGTTCGATTGCCCAAGGTCTATTACGCGAGTCGCCTGACGTGTAATAATTGAGCAGGCATACTCCCAATTGCGCGGAATGCCGAGCGCACGCGCGAAATCATTCGTCGTTCCGAGCGGAATAATGCCAAGCGGCGGCCGCTCCGGCTTGTCCGCCATTCCGTTGATAACCTCATTGAGCGTACCATCCCCGCCCGCTGCGATAATCATATCGTACCCGTTATCGATCGCCTCTGCCGCACTTGCTGTTGCGTCCCCTTCGCCTTCCGTCGCATGCGTCGTTGTCTCGATGCCCGCTGCATCCAGCATCTGCAATATATCCGCCAACCGCTTTCGGCCTTCCTCTCGGCCAGATGTCGGATTATAAATAAGTCTTGCTCTCTTTACCATGAATACTTCACCCATTTACAATCTATTCACGTTCAATCGATTTCACAACCTGCCACCAAAGGCTCAAGTGCAACCCGCCGGCCGTCATTCGATCCGTTTCTTTCCGTTCAGCATACCTATATCCAAGCAACCTAATATTAAGATTCATACTACCATATCCAGTTCTATTACTTCCATAGCACGACCAACTCACAATTAAAATGCTGCTAAGATGTACGTGCTTCCATCAGTCTCAGTAGACGAACAGCCTCCTGCTGCAGCCACTTGCTTAAGGCCGGATGAGGCAGCAGCGCCTCCCCATCGTACAGAACCGATACATCTTTAAACCGCTCTGGAATAACGTGAGAGGTGAAATAGCCCCGACTGAGAAATACCGGAACGACTGCTACACGGCGCTCCATGATCCGTTCCTCGAGCGCATCCGCCCCAATACGAAGAGTATCCCTGCCACCAACGAAATCCAGCGGAACGGCAAGCTGCTCGGCTCTGCCGCCCCATCCCATTTCATTTTGGCTGCTCGTCAATACATGCGATAAGCGCTGTACCGCATCTGCAATATCCTCACAGCAGAGCAGCGCATGCGAAGCACCTGCACAAGCCCCCCGCTGTACAAGACGGCGCGCCAGCCGCCTCAAACTGGAATGCCAGCGTGAAGTAAAAGGTTCATATCGGCTGCCGTGCGCCACTAGCAATACTGCATCTGCATGGGGACGTACGCCAAGCCCGCGCAGCCGTGCCTCAATCATGTCTAGAAGGAGTTCCTCCTGACCTTCCGATCGTACAAACAAGCCGCTATCGTCACTCAACTGCTCTTCATTCATTTTACGATATGGGGAACTAGCTGTTACTTCTCTCGATGGTTCCGCACAATCCACACAAACAACGCCACTATTTATACGATCAATCGAGGCCTCTGCCAACGGAACAACATCCCCACCGTCAAGCGGACGGCCATAATAGACGCAAGCCTGAACTTGGAAAGGCTCCAAATCTGTCTCACAGAGCGGAGCAGGCTTCACGCCTAATGCATATGCTATCTCATCCGCATGCGTACTACCCGCAGACACGAACAAGGGGATGACCCCAATGTGGTTCACCCCTTGCGCTTCCAATGTATCAATGCCATATTGTATATCTCGTCCTGGCACACATTCCAAGTAGGAAGATGCGACGGCAACCCCTTGAGGCCATTGTGCCTGTGCGATTGCTTCTTCCACCAGTGTAACCCAGGATTCATCTCTTGAACCGTGGCTGATAATAAGCAGTCCCGGCTTCATCAGATTATTTACCTAAGCGTTCCAATGCCATTTTATAACCATCATTGCCGTAATTCAAACAGCGCTTCACACGCGATATTGTAGCTGTACTTGCTCCGGTCTCCGCTTCAATCTGATTGTACGTACAGCCTTTGCCCAACATGCGAGCAACTTCCAACCGCTGGGATAAGGATTGAATTTCATTTACCGTGCACAGATCATCAAAGAAAATATAACACTCTTCCACTGATTTCAGCGTCATAACCGCCTCAAACAGCTGGTCGATCGACTTATCGTTCAATTTTTTCAATTGCAACCTTATCCACCCCTACATCAATGCTTGTTACCATCATTGTACTTCCTTTGTCAGACCTTTTCAAGCGTTACAGTTGTCCTGCGTTAGTGAATTACTGTAAAAATATAGCGCTTCCATAAAAGATTGGGCGTCCGCCTACGGGCGATCGTCCAATCGAGTTGTTCGCCTATCACATACATTATATTATCCCATATGAATGCAGAAAGCACTAAACAATATTGATTGAAGCATGTCTATGAATAAGCACACCTGCCATACTTATAAGAAAAAGGTCGTGATGATATGAATAACCCTCGCCACCACGAGAGGGCTCCCTTACCATCGCAGTTGATGAACGTGCCGACACTGCCGACGCGGCAAGGAGACAAGGCACATATTCGTAGCTTTAGCCCCGATCCGACTTCATACTCCCCTTCATTCGCACCGCCATCTCCTATAGAGACTACCGCCATCGTTCCATTTAGTCAGGCAGCAGAATCTCCAATTACCACAGTCGTAACCGAGGCTGCAGAGGCCAAAAAAAGCGGCTTCTCCATTGGTGACATCAAGCAGGTCATTGATCGAATGGGCGGAATCGATGGCATCGTAGAAACGATGGGCAAGGTACAAAAAGTCATGAACAGTGTATCTCAGATTGCTCCTGTCGCGAAGCTGCTAATGGGCACACTCCTCCCAGGCAAAAAGAAGGACGAAGAAGAAGAGGAAGAAATTGAATATACGCCCAAGCGCAGGCGCCGCCGCAGACGGACGACAGGCAATAACCGAACACCATCCTTCGGTAAGCAGCGCCAACGCACCAACAGGCCACCACGCCGTCGATAATCGAACCAAAGCAAAGAGCCGGCTCTCCATTGAGCCGGCTCTTTGTGCCTCAATATTAAAAGAACAAATCGACTATTTTGAATACAATCATCGCAAGTGCCGCACATATCGGAATCGTAATGAACCAAGTCACTACAATTCGTCCTGCAACGCCCCACTTCACCGCCGAGAAACGCTTGGCGGAGCCTACCCCCAAGATCGCGGAGGTAATAGCATGCGTAGTGCTAATAGGCAAATGCGTCAGCGTTGCCGACATAATAACCGAGGCTGCAGACAAGTCTGCGGCAAAACCGTTAATCGGTTCGATTTTGAAAATCTTCGTTCCCATTGTCTTAATGATCTTCCAGCCGCCTATCGAAGTACCGAGAGCCATTGCAGTTGCAGCGGCAAGCTTAACCCAGAGCTGCACTTCCATTTCGGTCTGTAATTGTGCAGTGACAAGCGCGAACGTAATAATCCCCATTGCCTTCTGCGCGTCATTCGTACCATGTGTGAATGATTGCAGAGCTGCCGTAATAATTTGACAGGTTCGGAACCCTTTATTTACGGTATGTGGACTGTGATTGCCGAAAATCCACTTTAGCAGCGTCATAACAATATAACCGACAGCGAACGCAATAATTGGCGAAATAATAAGACCGAGGACGATATTTTTAAATCCGCCCAAGTTCAAATAGTCGGAGCCGGCACCGATGAACACTGCCCCTGCCAATGCGCCAATAAGCGCATGCGAGGAAGATGACGGAATACCGAACCACCAAGTAACCAAGTTCCATATTATGGCTGAAATAAGCGTCGCCATAACGATTTCAAGTCCATTCTCCAGCTTTGCTGGATCGGCAATGCTGCCGCCTATCGTCTTGGCAACCCCTGTAAAGGTCAGCGCCCCGGCAAAGTTCATCACAGCGGCCATCAAAATGGCAACACGCGGCGGAAGCGCCCTCGTTGACACCGACGTGGCGATCGCATTCGCCGTATCGTGGAAGCCGTTAATAAAGTCAAAGGCAAGCGCCAAGAAAATAACGACGCCCACGATAATCATCGTAATATCCATATTCATTATCTATGTGATTGCACAGCACTACCCATCGTCCGTCCGCGCAATCCCTACCTCCTTCGTACACTAAAGCTAGCTTATTATACGTGATACGACAGTTACTAGGAATTCCGCATAACGATCGATTCAAGCTGCTTCGCAACATCTTCACAGCTGTCCGTCGTTTCCTCAAGACGCTCGTATACGTCCTTGCGTTTGATCAATTCGATTGGATCCTTTACATCAGCGAACAAGGCACGGACACCACGGCGGTAAATATCGTCCGCGGAGTTCTCCAATTCATTGACGCGCACGTTATGCTCGCGGATAGCAAGCAATTTCTTCTGCGACAACAAACGAATTGCCTTCTGTATTTCATAAGTACTGCGCTTGATGACATCAGCGAACAGTACGACAATTTCATCACGTTCAATCATTTGGTACATGTCGAAACGCGAAGCACTGGCCTCCATCCCATCAAGAACATCGTCAAGCGCTGTCGTAAGCGCCATAATGTCCTCGCGCTCAATCGGCGTAATAAATGTTTTATTGAGCTCTGTCAAGATCGTATGTACATAGACGTCACATTTACTTTCCAGATCCTTCATTTCTTTCGTAAACGCCAAGACATCCGTCAAATCTTCTACACCTTGTGCGAACGTTTCTGCCGCTTGAACGAGCGTATCCGCCATGTTTTGCAGCGTTTCGAAAAACACGTCCTTTTTCTTGAACATTCCCGAGATCTCCTTTGCAACAAAAATTGCATGTGATGTAATCTTCTAAACCTTACATATCTTATCATAGGATACCGTGGTTTTGTAAAGAAATCGTAAACCAAACGTGAGCAAATGTCGAAACTTTAGCCCTATTCATCGCCAGAATTTCTCTCTTATTCGACAATTTTCGTCGTTTTTCATAAAAAGTACGGCAAAATACCGTTCTCACGCCGTTTTTCGCTCACTATTCAATTTTTCCCATAAAGGAATGTTAGATATGGCATAGACAGGAATGAAACAACATGCTATACCTGACATACGGTATAGTTTCCGCCTTTTTTTGAAAAGACATACATAAAAACCACATGCAATTCTCCCTGTCTAAAAATAAAAAGACGAAGCGATATAGCCTTCCGGCTGCTGCTTTCGTCTCAGTTCCTTTACGTTCCGTTTTAATCCGCCGCTCACTTATATGCTCCAATTCGCCCATTCTTCCTGACGCTTCTCCCAGCGCTTCAGCCACTGGAGCGTGCAGGTGAACAGCTTTTCCCGATGCTTGCCATCCGAGTACGTATGGTCGGCTTGAAACACAATTTCCTTATCGCATTGTCCGTCACTGCGCAGCCAGAATACCTTCTGGTACAGGAAGCTGTAATCGGCCGGAATCACGTCATCACTCGTACCGTGCACGAGCAGCACATCGCCGTTGAACTTGCGTGCTTCTTGGAGCGGTTGATGGACGCCAAGCGCATTAAAATAGGCAGGTGCAAAGGAATACCCCAAATAATCCGCCGAGCCTTGCGTCATTGCTATGTCATATTGCTCACGTCCTACGATACGCACAATATCGTTGAATGGGTAAGCAACAGGCGACCAGAGGACAAGCCGCTTAATGCGCTGATCGCGCACCGCCGTCAATATCGCCACAGCCCCGCCTAAGCTGTGACCAATGAGCGTTACCCGCTGTGGATCAACATCTCCGCATCCAAGCGCATAGTCCAGAATAGATTGCGTTTGGCTGATCATGTCATCCAATCCAGTGTGTCCGTAATCGCCCGTGCTCTCTCCACAGCCCGCGAAGTCGAAGCGCACGACGATATGACCTTCGCCTGCAAGCCTGCGCGCCGCATTGACGAATAACCGGTCAACCCCAATCCGGCTGCCCACGAAGCCATGACAAATGATTGTCACAGGAGCGCGCCGCTTCACACCGCGCTCATATGGTGCCCGCTCCTCAGGATAATGAATCGTCGCGGCTAACCGCTCTTCTTGCCATCGTATATCGATATGTCGCTCCATCAATAATCCCCTGCCTTCCGCCGCTCTCAGGTACGGGCAACGCACCTGGATTCATTTATTTCATATAATTCCGATTAATATACTGTGTTTTATCAAAGTGTACTCCCTCTGTTCCCACTCTGTCAAGAGAATAAGACAAGAAAAAACCGCAATACCGATGTTCCGGCATTACGGTTTTCAACTGCAAGCGCTCCTTATTATCCATTTCCAAGGAGCTGCCCACTTCTTCATCCAATTAACAGCATGTAAGCTTACCTGCAATCCGTTCCAGAACTGGAAAAGCTCATCCCAGTCATTTTCTCCGCATCAATCATACAGGCCGTACAAACGCTGCATCATCTGATGCGTTTCAAGCGTTCCTTCTGTCATCCCCGCATGCATGTGTCCTGCGGCAAGACCATAATCGTCTGTGTCTTCGGATTCATCCGGCGAGGATGCGCGATTAGCGGTATATGCTTGTTTAATTGCAGATGCTTCCTCAGGACCTCGCGATTGTTCTTGATTCAAATAAAGCTTCGTAAGTCCTTGTTCCGATCCGCGATTCTCTTCCATCCTTGTCACCCTCCTGCCGTATGTAATGATTGGAGCATACGACATTATTATGGGGCGCAAGGTTAATTTTATTCGCGATCCGATGGACGATCAGACATGATCCCATAGCACAGCATTGTCGTAATTTGGTCAGACAGTGTGCGAACGTTCATCCGCTTATCCAAATTGCCTGGCTGGAGAAAGAACTGCTTCATCGACACAATGTAACGAACAACCAAATGCGGGGACAGCTCCTTGCGAATATCTCCCCGTTGCTGTCCTCGAAATATCGCCGCTTCGAACTCAGGAATGACATGCGCCTCCTGATAGGCCATCATTTTCGCAAACAGATTTGGATAGTACTGTGTTAAATCGTTAATAAACGTCAGGGATATACGATCGAAGGGCTGATACTTCAGTAGAAGATCGAATAGTTCGTATATGTTCCCCGCCTCTTCCATGACCCGCAGCAAATATTGATGGCTTTCATGAGCCATTCGGTCTGTAATCGCCTCAAGCAGCCCTTCTTTGCTCTGAAAATATTTATATATCGTCATTTTCGCAACAGGAACCGCCTCCGCGATCTGCTCCATGCTCGTATCCTGAATCCCCCGTTCGAAAAACAGCCGCTGTCCTGCATCCATAATCGCGATCGCTTTACTGTTCAACTGGCGAATCGTCCCCTTTCCGTACGGACATAACTCGGGGGCTATGCCGTTAGCAGGGACATCACCTTCCCTTTACAGATCCCGCTTCGACAGCACAAGCCAACCGAAGAACAGTCCGCCTGCATATATCCCTATCGTAATAAATATGCCCTGCCAAGGCAAGCTGCCTGAGTCGAATAAATCCTTGCCATTGAACACCGTGAACAAGCTGACATCAGACAGCCAGGCAAGCGATTGCTGCATACCCGACAGGAGATGGAAGAGGAATGATAAGATGACGATTCCAATACTTAGTGACATGCCTGCTCGCTCGGAAGTTACAAATACGGTCATCACATACCCGATTCCAGCAAAAGCTAGTGCCGCCAGCAAGCCCGCAGCCGTAAACACGAGCAGCAAACCTGCATCTGCTACCGTACTGAACATATTGCCCAACCATAATGTCACCCCATAGCTGACAGCCGCAATCAGGAGAAAAGCAACAAGATGCGCGCTGGCCTTGCCTAGAAACAGCTTGCCGCGTGATACAGGCAATGTGAACATAAAATCAACCGTGCCCCGATCCCTTTCCCGAGCTACGGTGGACGAAGCCCACATCGCAGCGAAAATGCCCAGCAGCATCATGTAGAACACCAACGGTTCCCCTGCCATCCAGCCCTCAAAGCTGCCGAACATCTCTACATGCATGCCGAATCCCTCCAGCAAGGCTGGCGGAAACTGCTTCAACGCCTCAAGTAAAGAGGTATTGGTCATGTAGACATCGCCCAGACCAGCGAACATCATTTGGAACACAAGAATAATACTTGCCCATATAAAAAAGCTGCGTCGATTCGTCCTCCATTCATAGCAGAACACCTGCCACATTACGCCTCTCCCCCTTTGCGCTCATCAGAACGCTCACGTGAATGCCCAATTTGCGGTGATTGCTCTTCTGTTTCCTCCTGTTGATGCTTTGCCTGCGATAGCTGCTCTTCCGTACGCTCCGAGGAATGCTTCGCCTGCGATAGCTGCTTCACTTGACCTTGCGCAGGAATTCCTCCATTCCCTCTCACATCGTACTCTGCCATGAACAGCTCCTCCAAGGAAGGCTGCTCGATTCGTACATCCTTCAATTCATATGCGGCAATTCGCTGCAAAGCCAGATGAAGATCGCCCTGCAATAGCAAACGGTGCTCGATTCCATCGTATACAGCATCCGGATCAATATCCCGTAGCTGGTAAGCCTCGATGCAGTCGCCTTGCCGCTTGAATTGAACATGGGCAATCCGTTGATCCTTGCCTGGTATAGCGTCCACCTCGCATACCCGCAGCAATTTCCCTTCACGAATGAAGGCGACACGGCTGCACAGCTTCTCTACCTCGCTCAAGATATGTGTGGAGAAGAAGATCGTAGCTCCACGATCATGATATTCCTTTAGAATCTGGAAAAAGGTGTGCTGCATGAGCGGATCAAGTCCTGATGTCGGTTCATCCAGAACGATTAAATCAGGTTGATGAAGCAGGCACTGCACGATCCCAAGCTTCTTGCGATTGCCGAGCGAATACGATTTTACACGCTTGCTGACATCCAGCTTTAGCCGTTCAGCTAAGTTCATCGCATGGGTATCCTGCAGTGACAAGCCATTCATGCGAGCAGCAAAATCGAGCACTTCCTTGCCCGTTACATCTTCGTTGTAATGCACCTCCGATGGCAGATACCCAATTTTTCTCCGCACATCAGGACGCTCCCTACGCATGACTTCTCCGAACAACTCCACCGTACCGGTCGTTGGACGAAGCAACTGCATCATCGTTCGAAGCGTAGTAGACTTTCCTGCTCCATTTGGTCCAATAAATCCGAAAATTTCTCCCTGCTTCACTTCCAGATTGACATCATCGATACCGCGCTGTACTCCGTACCTTTTCGTTAGATTGCTCAGCTTGATCACGTTCATGCGACACCCCCCAATCTATACTTTAAACCGTTTGTTAGTACATCATATTCCGTTCATGGCGAAATTTACAATGTTGTTTTATACTCAATACTAATAAAAAGTATATCCCTTTCACTCAAAAGCTCTTTCCTGCTCATCATTTCATTTTGGTTGATTTTTATACGCACTGCATAAAAAAAGAGGAGCATCGCTCCTCTTCCCCATCTGTCCTATTTTGAATGTTCAACCAACCGTTCTGACTTCGCACTGATATCATTCCGATATTGCATGCCATTAAATTGGATGAGGCGGACAGCCTCATATGCCTTCGCTTTAGCTGCCGCTACATGATCGCCTATGCCGACAACGCCCAGCACACGGCCTCCAGCCGTTCGCCAAGTACCATCCTCATCACGCGATGTACCTGCGTGGAACAGCAGCGCATTAACGGATGCTGCATCCAATCCCGTAATGACATCCCCCTTGCTCACCTCACCAGGGTAGCCGGCTGCTGCTACGATCACGCATACAGCAGCATGGTCATGCCATTCCAGCGCGATGTCGTGCAGCTTACCTTCCGAGACTGCCCATAGCACCTCGAACAGATCAGTCTTCATTCTTGGCAGCACCGACTGCGTCTCCGGATCGCCAAAACGCGCATTGAACTCAATCACCTTCGGCTCCCCCTCCGGTGTAATCATCAAGCCTGCAAACAACAAGCCATGGAAGGAACGTCCTTCCGACACCATTGCCTTTGCTGTCGGTTCAATAATTGTCCTGCGTACCTTCTCGATAACAGATGACGAGAATTGCGGCAATGGGCTGTAAGTGCCCATACCGCCAGTGTTCGGTCCGCAATCGCCATCGAAAATCGGCTTATGATCCTGTGCAGGCTCACATAGTCGCACCGTTTCACCGTCGACGAAGGCAAGGATCGACATTTCCTCGCCCTGCATGAACTCCTCAATGACAACCTTGCTGCCGGAAGCGCCGAATTTGCTATCTACCATGACCTCCTGCAGCACGTGAGCTGCTTCCTCATGGGTCTGAGCAATGACCACACCCTTGCCTGCTGCAAGCCCGTCAGCCTTAATCACAACCGGCAATGTATGCTTCTCAATATACGCCAGCGCTTCATTGAAATCATCAAACGCAGCGTATGCCGCAGTCGGAATGCCGTACTTGCAGAGCAGGTGCTTCATGAACACCTTACTCCCCTCAATCTCTGCCGCCTTCCGGTCGGGACCGAATACCCGCAAGCCATGAGCCTTCAATACGTCGACAATACCGCCTGCTAATGGATCGTCAGGACCGATGACAACGAGATCAATCGCCTGTTCAGCGGCATATTTGGCGATGCCTTCGTAATCGTTCACAGCCAATGGTACGCATTCGGCCAGTTCAGCAATGCCTGCGTTGCCCGGCGCGCACAGCACCTGTCCCACCTGCGGACTGTTGCAAAGCGCCCATACAAGCGCATGCTCACGACCGCCGCTGCCGACGACCAACACTTTTTTCCCAATGTGCTCCATGTACATGAACGCCTCCTTAATGCTTAAAGTGACGTACGCCTGTCATTACCATGGCGATGCCATGCTCATTTGCTACTTGGATGGAATCATTGTCACGAACAGATCCCCCCGGCTGGATAACAGCTGTAATCCCAGCTTCAGCAGCCAAGGCCAACGTATCTCCCATTGGGAAGAATGCATCGGACGCAAGCACCGCACCGCGCGCCTTCTCGCCCGCTTGTTCGATTGCGATGCGAGCTGCACCTACACGGTTCATTTGTCCCGCACCTACACCTACTGTCATGCCATCCTTTACAAGTACAATCGCATTCGATTTTACATGCTTCACAACGTTCCAGCCGAACAAGAGCTGCTCTAATTCTTCCGGAGACGGCTCGCGCTCAGTTGCGACCTGAACACTGTCTGCATTCAAGGAATGCAAGTCGATGTCCTGTACAAGGACGCCGCCGTCAACAGTCGTCAATTGACGGGATGGAACACGCTGCTCAGGGGACGGGACCGCTCCGATTTTCAACAGACGAATGTTCTTTTTCTGCGTAAGCACCTCAAGCGCTTCCTCCGTGTAGCTAGGCGCAATTACGATTTCAAGGAAAATTTCATGCAAAAGGCGTGCTGTTTCTCCGTCAATCTCCCGATTGGAAGCAACGATTCCGCCGAATATGGACGTCGGATCGGACTCATACGCCTTTTGGTACGCCTCCAACACCGTATCGCCAATCCCTACACCGCACGGATTCATATGCTTCACAGCCACTACCGCTGGAGCTCGAAACTCACTGACAATCGCAAGCGCGGCGTTAGCATCATTAATATTATTGTAGGACAACTCCTTGCCGTGCAGTTGCTCCGCAGTCGTAATGCTGCCCGCGCCAGCCAATGGGCGACGATAGAAAGCTGCATTTTGGTGCGGATTCTCCCCATAGCGAAGCGGCTGCTCCAGCTCATAAGTTACAGTCAACCGCTCTGGCCATTGTTCTCCGACCTGAGCCGTCAAATATTCAGCAATAAGGGAATCATATGCGGACGTATGGCGGAATACCTTGGCCGCAAGACGGCGGCGCGTTTCGATTGTGGTATCTCCGTTTGCACGAACTTCCTCGAGTATAGTGCCATAATCCGCAGCGTCAACGACAACCGTGACATCAGCATGATTTTTGGCAGCAGAACGCAGCATCGTCGGTCCGCCGATATCTATATTTTCAATTGCATCCTCATAGGATACGCCTGATTTCGCAATCGTCTGCTGGAATGGATACAGGTTAACTACGACCAGATCAATCGTAGACAAGCCGAGCTCGTCCAACTGCTGCATATGAGCCGGATTGCTGCGCATCGCCAGCAGACCGCTGTGTACAGCTGGATGAAGCGTCTTAACCCGACCGTCCAAAATTTCTGGAAACCCTGTAACATCAGAAATCCCAGTCACCGGAACTTGCTCCTGCTCAAGCAATGATTTCGTACCGCCTGTCGAAATAATCTGCACACCCGCTTCAGCCAGGCTGCGCGCAAATGCTACAACGCCCGTTTTATCGGATACACTGATAAGCGCTCTTCGAATCGCCATGTTGTCCTCTCCCCTGCTAAACTTTGGCATTTTAGTTAAAAATCATTGAAATGCGTTACCGGATAGAAGTCTATATCATGACTCCCTATCAGCATGTCTTCACACCACTTCACATCGTAGAACACCACATCACAAACATCGCATCATACAGCATCTCATGACATACGTTTCAGCATATAAATCGCATAAATATCGCACCACATTGCAGAACATCACACATATCACATAAATATCACATCAACATCAGCTCGTATCCAATCCAATAATCCCATCAACGTCCTTCACCAGTGGAAAAACTGATGATTTGTCTTTCAAATAGTGGACACAATTTTGCAAAGACGATAATTTCTTTACATCTAAAACAACACAGCATATAGTTAATCAAGTTGTAAAACATCTATATTTAGACATTTGTTCATTTAAAGCAAGATATCCCTGTTTGTCTACCTTTGTGTGGACATTTTCATCGTTTGTCCTCAAGAGGACTACAAAAACAGAGTATCTAGTAACGCTACTCGCTGGATAATGACGAGAGCACTTTGAATCGCTATCCACTGGATATTGAAGAGAGTATTTAGTAACGCTATCATACTGGATATTGACGAGAGTATTTAGTATCGCTATTCTTCCACTGGACATTGACGAGAGTATTTAGTATCGCTATTCTTCCACTGGACATTGACGAGTGCATTTGTAATGCTGCTCACATTGACGGTAAATGTTTCGTGACGCTATTCGTTTTTCGCTGAATACTTCCATGGGTGTATTTATGATCCCGCCACAACGGCTATACGCTGGCAGATTTCACAAGGCTCCGAGCTATCATTTGCTGCACCACTTGCGGGTACAGTGCATGCTCAGCTTGTTGGATACGCGCAGACAAGGTGTCTTCCGTATCATCAGGCATAACGGCAACAACCTGCTGAGCCAGGATCGGCCCCGTATCCATACCTTCATCAACAAGATGCACCGTAACCCCCGTTACCTTCACGCCGTACTGCAGCGCTTGGCGTACTGCATGCATGCCCGGAAATGACGGCAAAAGCGAGGGGTGAATGTTGACCATTCGCCCTTCATAGGCACGCAGCAATACCGGCGTAACAAGGCGCATATATCCTGCCAGTACAACGAAATCGATTTGATGCTTGCGCAGCAGTCGAAGTACATCCTGCTCGTATTCCTCACGAGAAGCATACTTTTTCGGTTCGAATAAGGCTGCTTTCACCCCCGCCAGCTTCGCCCGCTCAATGACACGCGCCTGCAGCTTATCGCATACTAGCAAGGCGATGTCTCCACCCAGCAGCTGCTCTCTGGCTGCATCAATCAGCGCTTGAAAGTTGGAGCCGGAACCAGAAGCAAATACAGCGATTCGAGGTACTCGTTGCCCATGAGATTCCGCTGTCTTCATGTCTCCTGCCATGTATCCCGGTGTAACTTCACCCGTATTTACTACCATGTCTTCTGCCATACTTTTTGTCATTTTCCCTGCCATGCCTTCTGTCATTTCCTCTGCTACGCCTTCTGTTACATCTTCTGTTACGTCTTCTGTTACGTCTTCTGTTACGTCTTCTATTACGTCTTCTATTACGTCTTCTATTACGTCTTCTGTTATATCTTCTGTTACGCCTTCTGCTACGTCTTCTGCTACGTCTTCTGTTACGCCTTCTGCTACGTCTTCTGTTACGCCTTCTGCTACGTTTTCAGCTATATCTTCTAATACACCTTCCGCCATATCTTCTTGCCTTCCGGATTCCCGCATTACAGGCCTACCCCCGGGATGCGAACTTGGCGACTGCCTTCCGTTACCTTGCCAATGCGATATACAGCCTCTCCCTGTTCCTCAAGGCTGCGGATCGCCGTTTCCGCCTCCTCTTCCCCAACGACAATGACCATGCCAATTCCCATATTGAACGTAGTGAACAGCTCTGAAGCGGTAAGCTTGCCAATTTCACTGCACCAGGTGAAAACAGGATGAATCGGCCATGAGCCATAATCGATCTCAACAGCCGTACCTTCTGGGAGCACGCGAGGAATATTTTCTAAAAAGCCTCCGCCAGTAATATGAGCGGCACCCTTTACATTTACTTGCTTCATCAGTTCGAGCATGGATCGCACATAAATTCGCGTTGGAGTCAGCAACACCTCGCCAAGCGCACCGCTGCCATCTGGCGCAACGTCAGTCAAGCCCAGCCCGCCTTGCTCCAGCAGCAGCTTGCGCACAAGGGAGAAGCCGTTGCTGTGCAAGCCGCTAGAAGCAAGCCCCAACACAACATCGCCAGGACAGATCGATTCGCCCGTAATTACCCGACTCTTATCTACCACGCCAACGCTGAATCCGGCGATGTCATACTCCTCCAGTGCATACATACCCGGCATCTCGGCTGTTTCTCCGCCAATCAGAGCACAGCCTGACTGTGCGCAACCTTCGGCAATGCCGCTTACGATCGCCTCGATACGCTCTGGCACAACCTTGCCGCAAGCCAAATAATCAAGGAAGAAGAGCGGCTTTGCGCCTTGAACGACAATATCATTTACACACATGGCTACTGCGTCAATGCCGATCGTATCGTGCTTATCAAGCGCGAACGCAAGCTTCAGCTTCGTACCCACTCCATCCGTACCAGATACGAGAATCGGCTCCTTGTAACGCTGAATGTCGAGCTGGAACATGGCTCCAAACCCACCCAAATCGGTAAGCACTCCTGGCGTAAACGTGCGGCGAACATGTTTCTTCATTCGTTCGACTGCTTCATTACCTGCTGCGATATCGACACCCGCTTGTTTGTAGGCTTCTGACATAATCGTGCGTCTCCTCTCTCCCTGTAAGCAGGACAGGAATGCAGCTTGCATCCCCGTCCATCATCGCTAATGTGAATTCACCAATTATTAAAAAGCAAGTGCTATTAGCAGCCACAGCCTGTTCGCTCGTTGCCTGCTCCGGCTGCAGCATCTGTATATAAATTCGTCGGATACTCCTGATCGAAGCAAGCTAGGCAAAGTCCGCCCTTGGACTCCTCCGCGAACGCACCCCCGATAGCCTCAATCATGCCGTCTTGGCTTAAAAAAGCGAGTGAGTCTGCCCCGACCAGCTCGCACATCTCTTCAACCGTGTGCGATGACGCAATCAAATCCTCGCTGCGCGGTGTATCGATCCCGTAGAAGCACGGATGCTTGAACGGCGGCGAAGCGATGCGCAGGTGAACCTCCAGCGCCCCCGCTTCGCGCAGCATACGCACAATCCGGCGCGATGTCGTGCCGCGGACAACCGAGTCGTCAATCAGAACGACTCGCTTGCCCTCTACGACACTGCGCACAGCGCTTAGCTTCATCTTCACGCCCTGCTCACGCAGCGCTTGGCTTGGCTGAATGAATGTCCGGCCTGTATATTTGCTCTTAATCAAGCCCATCTCATATGGAATACCTGTTAGCTCCGCATAGCCGATGGCTGCCGATATACTGGAATCCGGCACACCGCTCACAATATCAGCTTCTACAAACGCCTCCCTTGCAAGCTGCATGCCCATCCGCTTGCGTGCTGTATGCAAATTGACATCATGAAGCTGGCTGTCCGGTCTGGAAAAGTAAATGAACTCCATCGCGCACAGCGCGCGCCGCTGCAGCGGTGTGAAGCGTTCGGAACGATGGCCGAGCGCATCGACAATAAGCAATTCCCCTGGCTCCAAGGCGCGAACCATTTCCGCTCCGACCGCTTCAAGCGCACACGACTCAGAGGCGAACACATAGCTGTCACCTAGTCTGCCGAGGACAAGCGGCCGCAAGCCGTTCGGGTCGGATGCTGCAAGCAGCTTGTCGTTCGTCATAATGAGAAACGCGAAGCCGCCTACCAGCTCGCTCAGCGCTTCCTTCGCCGCGCGAACGAGATCGTGCTCTGAACGGGCAATAAGATGAGCAATTACTTCCGTATCGCTGGTCGTTTGGAAAATGGAGCCCTTCTTCTCCAGCTCATGCCGAATCTTAGGCGCATTGACGATATTCCCGTTCGTTGCGACCGCCAGATCTCCATCTCGCGTCTTGAACACAAGCGGCTGCGCATTCGCAAGCCGGCTGTCGCCCGAGGTCGAGTAACGCACATGGCCAATCGCCCGGTCGCCGCGCATCTCCTGCAGGCGATTCGCGTCGAACACTTCCTTCACAAGTCCCATTTCGCGATGGTAGTGGAACGACTGGCCGTCGGACGTGCACATGCCCGCACTCTCTTCGCCGCGATGCTGGAGCGTATGCAAGCCGTAGTACACCATTGAGGCGGCCTCTTCATAGCCAAATACCCCGAATACGCCGCATTCTTCCTTCAAGCGGTCGAACGGTCCGTCTTTGCCGCTGCCTTCGTTATAGTAGGCTCCTGTCACTTCATGAGACATGGAATCGCATCCTTCCATCCCTGTTCTGCTTGCTTCCAAGGCATATCCAAAGCATCCATTCCATTTACCCGAACTTGGATTCGTTCACCCCCGACCGTACCAATGCCCTCAACCGGAACACCGGCTGCCTCGCAGCGGGCCTTTACCTCCTCAAGCTGCTCCGCGCTCACTGACAGCAAAATGCGAGATTGGCTTTCACTAAACAATGCGATGTCTGTTCTTAGCTCCACAGTATTCAACTCAAGCGCTGCGCCAACTTGGCCGCCAATACAGCATTCCGCAAGAGCAGCCGCAATGCCGCCATCCGATACATCATGAGCGGATTGCACAAGCCCTGCTTGAATAAGCTGCAAAACCGTTGCCAGCAAGCGCGATTCCGCATCCAAATCCAACTGAGGCGGACGGCCTTCAACCTTGCCATGCAGGACGGCTTGGAATTCACTGCCGCCGAGCTCCGCCTTCGTGCGGCCAAGAAGCAGAACTGCATCTCCCTCCCGCTTGAATGCTTGCGTCGTAATATGCTGCGTATCATGAACGAGCCCGACCATACCAACGACCGGCGTCGGATAGATAGCTCCCTTTGCATTTTCGTTATATAAACTGACGTTTCCGCCGATTACCGGCGTATTCAACACGCGGCAGGCCTCAGCCATACCGTCGACCGCCTGTTCCATCTGCCAGAAGTTCTCTGGTTTCTCTGGATTGCCGAAGTTCAAATTATCCGTGATCGCAAGCGGCTCACCGCCTGAGCATACAATGTTGCGCGCTGCCTCGCAGACTGCAATTCGGCCGCCCATGTATGGATCAAGCATCACGTAGCGGCCATTGCAATCCGTCGTCATCGCAAGTGCCTTGTTCGTTCCGCGAACGAGCACGACTGCCGCATCCGAGCCCGGCGCTACTGCTGTACTTGTGCGAACCATCGTATCGTACTGACGATATACCCATTCCTTGCTTGCCACGGATGGCGAGCCAAGCACCTTCAACAGCGCTTCGTTCAACGCGTCAACACCGCTTACTTCCGGGTAAGCCGTTGTGTCCACAGAAGCATTGGCCTCATAATAAGCAGGCACTTGAGAAGGCTTATGGTATATCGGACATTCATCCACAAGTCCGTTTACTGGCATATCGCCAACAACCTCGCCGCCATACAGCAGGCGCAGGCGCCCATCATCCGTAACGCGGCCAACTTTGCGGCAAATAACGCCCCAGCGCTCGAAGATTTCCATCGCAATAGGCTCATTATGCTCTTCAATGACGAACAGCATCCGCTCCTGCGATTCGGACAGCATCATTTCATAAGGTGTCATGCCAAACTCACACTGCGGCACCTCGTTCAAATTCAGCTCAAGCCCATTGCCCGCCTTGCTCGCCATTTCCGCGCTCGAGCAAGTCAGACCGGCTGCGCCCATATCCTGAATCCCGATCACGATGCCGGAAGCTATCAGCTCCAGACAGGACTCCATGACCAGCTTTTCCATGAACGGGTCGCCCACCTGTACCGCCGGACGTTTCGCTTCCGACTGCTCTGTCAGCTCCTCCGACGCGAATGTCGCGCCATGAATGCCATCGCGGCCTGTCGGCGGCCCCACATAATACACCGGATTGCCGATACCGCTTGCTACGCCCTTCTGAATATCCTTGTGGTCAATCAGCCCGACGCACATCGCGTTGACGAGCGGATTTCCTGCATAGCTGTCATCGAAAACGACCTCGCCGCCTACCGTTGGAATGCCGATACAGTTGCCATAGCCGGCAATGCCTGCAACGACATGTTCAAACAAATATTTCACCCGCTCATCCTGCAAGCTGCCAAAGCGCAGCGAATTCAACAGGGCAACCGGACGCGCTCCCATCGAGAAAATATCACGGATAATCCCGCCTACTCCTGTTGCCGCACCTTGGAACGGCTCGATTGCAGAAGGATGGTTATGGCTCTCAATTTTAAAAACGACCGCTTGCTCATCGCCGATGTCCACGATGCCTGCGCCTTCTCCCGGACCAACCAATACGCGTTCGCCAGTCGTCGGGAATCGCTTTAGCAGCGGCTTTGAATTTTTATAAGCACAGTGCTCAGACCACATCACACTGAATACGCCAATTTCGGTATAGTTCGGCTTCCGGCCGAGCAGCTCGCATATATGCGCATACTCGTCTTCCGTCACACCCATTGTCCGGTACAGCTTCTGCTCTTCTATCTGCTCAGCAGTCGGTTCCTGGCCCATATGGCGCAAGCCCTCCGCTATGGATTCTTCCTTCTGTCGAGCAAGGCGCGCTGCCGCCTGTTCTTGTGCCGTCGTATTAGTGAGCGTTGACTGCATGTTGCTCCCTCCAAGCATGTAAAATGGATGTAAACAAGCGAATGCCATCTGCTGAACCAAGCAGCTCGCTAACCGCGCGTTCTGGATGCGGCATCATGCCGAGCACATTGCCCGCTTCATTGCAAATGCCTGCAATATTCTCAAGCGAACCGTTCGGATTCTGCTCATACGTAAAAATGATTTGGTTCTGCTGCTTCAGCTTCGCCAGCGTCTCTTCATCACAGTAATAATTGCCCTCGCCATGTGCGATTGGAATATTCAAAATATCGCCCTCGTTATAGTCCATCGTGAACGGCGTATCTGCACGCGTTACACGAATAGGCGCTGCATGACAGCGGAACTTCAATCCTTCGTTCCTCCGCAGCGTCCCTGGAAGCAAGCCCGCTTCCGTCAAAATTTGAAATCCATTGCAAATGCCAAGCACATAAGCGCCTGCCTCAGCCGCCTTCGCAACAGCATTCATGACAGGGGCGAATCTTGCGATTGCTCCACTGCGCAAATAGTCGCCATACGAGAAGCCGCCTGGAATAACAATAAGATCATATCCGTTCAAGTCCGACTCCGTATGCCATACCCGCTCTACAACCACATTCAGCGTATCTTGCACGGCATGGACACAGTCTAAGTCACAATTCGATCCGGGAAATACGAGCACCGCTGCCTTCATCGCCTATTCCTCCAACTCGTACCGATAGTCTTCAACGACTGGATTCGCCAGCAGCTTCTCGCACATTTGCTCCACTTGCGCCGCAGCCTGCTCACGATTATCCGCGATAATGTTGAACTCCATATATTTGCCTATGCGCACCTGCTCCACACTGCTGTACCCCATCGTGTGCACCGCTTGCTCCACAGCAGCTCCCTGCGGATCCAACACGCCTGCCTTAGTCGTTACGAATACCTTCACCTTCATCCCTATTTCCCCCTCATTCGTCCATACTGGTCTGTAATCAGAATCAAATGTTTATGCTTCGATCCATTGTTGCTCCGTAATGCGCTCAAACAGTTCGACATAGCGGCTGCGCGTCGCCTCCACAACCTCTGACGGAAGCACTGGCGGCGTTCCGCATTTATCCCACCCGCTCGCAGCCAAATAACGGCGTACGGGTTCTTTGTCCAAACTGTCGATATCGCGATCCAGCACGTACTGATCCGCTGACCAGAACCGTGAGGAGTCTGGCGTGAACAGCTCATCTATAATTACGAGCTCTCCGTCGATCATTCCGAATTCAAATTTGCAATCGGCGAGCAAAATGCCCTTGGATGCGCACAGTTCTGCCGCATACATGTACAGCTCGATGCTGATCCGGCGCAGCTTCTGCGCGAGATCTGTGCCGAGATCCTCGCACATGACCGCGAACGGCACATCTTCGTCGTGTCCCTCATCATGCTTGCGGGACGGTGTAAATATCGGCTCCGGCAGCTTCTCATTCATGCGAAGGCCTGCAGGCAGCTCAATTCCGTTGACAGCTTGATGGGCAGTATACTGCCGCCAGCCGCCGCCGGTAATATAGCCTCTAACGACGCATTCAAAGTCAATGCGCTTTGCTCGGCGAGCAATGGTCATTCGATCTTGTAGGGAACGTAAAATTGCGGATAAATCCTGAGGTTCGAGATACATATCTCGGCTATCGCAGCAAGCTTGCCGCTCTTCTGCCAAATCCTGAACTTCGCCTTGGCGCAGCGCATGTTCGCAATGTAAATCCGGGTGTGGGTCTTGGTGTGAGCTCTGGTGCATAGCCTGTAGCGATTCAGTGCCACTGTGCACAACATCGGGATAAAGCGCTCCGGATTGGCACTGCTCCAAATGCTTCGCCTGAACAGACTGCAAACCTAACTCATCAAGCGATACAACATGATTCGCGATCAGGTGCTTCGTCTGCTCGAACCAAAATTGGCTCAGCTTGTTCAGTACCTTTCCTTTGCCGGGCACCTCCGGCTTCAACACGGCATCGAATGCAGAAATCCGATCCGATACAACAATCAGCAAATGGTCTGGGTCCAGCTCATACAGTTCGCGCACTTTTCCACGATGGAGAAGTGGCAGCGGAACGATGTCTGCTGCAGTCGCATATTGAATGTTTGAAGACATCTCCTGTGCTCCTTTCGGCATAACGCCCATGTAGTCAAAAGCGCGTGTCCAAATCAATCCGCTCGCCTTAAACAGCAGATACATTGAACAACCTCTAAAGGAACCCTCCCATATTTTCGCACCCGCTGCAGCGGTCTCTTCCGATCGTGGGTGGAGGGAAGGAAGAGACCGCCCGCATGCGGCTGTCAGAGGGACAGCCTACGGGAGCATCCTATGCATCATCTCAGGGGGATGCATAGGGTTATGCAATAACCTTAATCAAGCAAGCCGACTTGGCGGAAAATCGTATCCACATTTTTCAAATGCCATGCAGGGTTGAACGCATCCGCGATCTCCTCTGCACTCAGTACGGCCGTAATTTCCGGCGTGTTCTCGATAATGTCGCGGAAGCTGCGCTGCTCTTCCCATGCCTGCATCGCACGAGGCTGCACCGTGTCATAAGCCTGTTCACGCGCCCAGCCCTTGTCGATCAGCTTCGTCATCACGCGGCCGGAGAACGGAACGTCGAAGGTGCGCTGCATATTGCGCTTCATATTCTCTGGGAACACCGTCAAATTTTTCACAATGTTCATGAAGCGGTTCAGCATATAGTTCATCAGCATCGTCGCATCCGGTAAAATGATGCGTTCTACCGAGCTGTGTGAAATATCGCGCTCATGCCAGAGCGGCACATCCTCATAAGCGGTCAGCATGTACCCGCGCATTACGCGGGACAAGCCGGAAATATTTTCGCAGCCGATCGGATTGCGCTTATGCGGCATCGCCGACGAGCCCTTTTGGCCTTTTGCGAAGGCTTCCTCAACCTCGCGGAACTCACTCTTTTGCAGGGCGCGAATTTCGGTAGCAAACTTATCAAGCGATGTCGCGATAAGCGCAAGCGATGCCATGTACTCGGCATGACGGTCACGCTGCAGCGTTTGCGTCGAAATCGGCGCTGGCTTCGTACCGAGCTTCGCGCATACGAATTTCTCTACGGATGGATCGATATTCGCATACGTTCCAACCGCACCGGACATTTTGCCGAACTCAACGCCGTCCGCCGCGTGACGGAACCGCTCCAGGTTGCGGAGCATTTCCGCATACCAGAGGGCCATCTTCAGGCCGAACGTTGTCGGCTCGGCATGCACGCCGTGCGTACGTCCCATCATTGGCGTATCTTTATATTCAAGTGCTTTATTTTTCAAAATCTCAATGAAATTCAGCAAGTCGCGTTCAATAATCTCATTCGCCTGCTTCATCAAATACCCGAGCGCGGTATCCACGACATCTGTCGACGTTAAGCCGTAGTGAACCCATTTGCGTTCCTCGCCGAGCGTTTCAGATACCGCGCGAGTAAAGGCAATAACGTCATGGCGCGTTTCTGCTTCAATTTCATAAATCCGTTCGATATCGAAGCTTGCATGCTCGCGGAGCTTCTTTACGTCTTCGTGCGGGATGACACCAAGATCAGCCCATGCCTCACACGCGCACAGTTCCACCTCAAGCCAAGCCTTAAATTTATTCTCTTCCGTCCAAATCGCCCGCATCTCCGGGCGCGAATACCGTTCAATCATCGTTCGCATTCCTCCACAAGTCCGTTAAATTCATCCATTCGAGCGCAGCAGCGATGTCCGGCCCTAGTATGTTAATATGCCCCATCTTGCGCTTCGCCTTCGCTTCCGACTTGCCGTACCAGTGCAGCTTCGGCGTCACGCCAAGGCGGCTGGCTGCCGGATCGTCGGCACGGAACCATTGTATCATGTCCACAGCGTCTTCGCCGAGCAAGTTGACCATAATAACAGGGGTGTGGAGCTCTGTGCTGCCAAGGGGCAGATTGCATATGGCCCGAAGATGCTGCTCGAACTGCGAAGTGCGGCAGGCATCCATCGTATAGTGGCCCGAATTGTGTGGTCGCGGAGCAAGCTCATTGACGAGCAAACGCCCGTCGGCGGTCAGGAACATCTCCACAGCGATAAGCCCGACGACATCGATCGATTCCGCAATGCGGCGTGCAAGCCGCTCTGCCTCTTCCTGTACGTGCTGCGGAATGCGAGCCGGTACGATGGACATGTGCAAAATGTGATGCCGATGAATGTTCTCCGCTACCGGGAAGACGGCGATCTCGCCGCGCGGGCTGCGCGCCGCGATGACGGACAGCTCCAGCTCGAACGGGATGAACTCCTCCAGAACGAGCTCTGGCGTAAGTGCGGACAGCGCTTGATACGCCTCCTTCGCCTCATCCGGGTGACGAATGATGCGCTGACCCTTGCCGTCATAACCGCCGGTCGCGGTCTTCAGCACGCCTGCGCCGCCGAACGCTTCCAGCCTCTCCTGAATTTCGGCTGCCGATCCGATGGCTGCATACGGCGCCACCGGCACATTCGCTGCCGCGAGCGCTTCTTTCTCCCGCAAGCGGTGCTGTGTAATCCGCAGCAAATGACTGCCCTGCGGCACATACGCTTCCCGCTCCAAGCGTTCCACAATTTCAGCCGATACATTTTCGAACTCGTACGTAATGACATCCGAACGCTTGCCTAGCTCATGCGCGGCAGCCGCATCGTCGTAAGCAGCCGTTATCATATCGGCGGCGGCTCCGCACGGCGCGTCCTGCGCCGGATCAAGCGCTGTGAAGCGGTAGCCTAGGCGCACGCCCTCAAGCGCCAGCATACGGCCCAATTGGCCGCCGCCCAGCACGCCGATCGTCGCACCGGGGACAAGCACCGGTGCGTCCGCACGGCTCGGGCGCTCCTGCGGCAGCGTGCGGCCGTTCACAGGCGCGCTCATTCGAGCGCCCCCGTGTCCTGCACCTGCTGCCGAATCGCTTCCCTGCGCGCCGCAACGCGCGCGCGCAATGCCTCATCGTGCATGCCAAGCATCTGCACGGCCAGCAGCCCGGCGTTCGACGCACCCGCCGGTCCAATGGCGACGGTCGCCACGGGTACGCCCGCCGGCATCTGTACGATGGACAAAAGCGAGTCCATCCCATTCAGATGCGACGACTTCACCGGCACACCGATAACCGGCAGCACCGTCTTCGCCGCTACCATGCCCGGCAGGTGCGCCGCGCCTCCCGCTCCGGCAATGATGACGCGGACTCCTCTCGCCTCTGCCGTCTCAGCATAGCGGAACATCTCGTCTGGCGTGCGATGCGCGGACACCACCTTTTTCTCATAGGCAACGCCCATCTCCTCCAATATCTCGCACGCCTTCTTCATCGTATCCCAATCGGACTTGCTTCCCATAATGACGCCTACTACCGGCACACAGCCCTGCCCCTGGCTCACTGCGTTCGCCATCGCAATCACCCGCTTTCGACAATGTCCAACCAATCTGTCTTGATGCGCCGCTATAGCGGCATGAACATAAAAAAACGTTCAGGCTTCTCCCCCGAACGCATCATCGACATGCTATGAGAAATGAGCAAACAAGCGGATCACTCCCGCTTCGGCAGGAATCGAATGTTCACCACCACAACCGTCACCTTCCGGTGGCGTGCGGCAGCGAGAACAGTCTTCTGCCTGTTCGTCATTCTCGTAGTCCAAAAATTTACGGTTCTTGGGTAGAAACTTCCGGCCATATTCCCGGAATTATACGAGCAACAATATTCGGTTTATCCTTCTTGTGCCTCCAGTTTAACAAGGCTTAACATGGCGTGTCAACAATTAAATGCGAATATTTTAATATATTATTTAAAAAACGTTCGTATTTAGACGAAGGTTTTATTGTTAACCACGTTAAATATTCGGATTTGGCGAACATTTCGCCCTCTTTCCCCTCACATACAAATAAGCCAACAACAGGCCATCCCTGCTGTTGGCTTATCCCTTTACGTTCTCATAATGATTTGCTTATCGTAAGCCACAATTTCTTCTCTATCGCAACGATTACGGTCAACCATAACGATCAGCATCGCATTATAACTATCCATTATTATTTAATTACCAGTACAGGCACCTTGGCGTGCTGCACGACATGATGGCTCACGCTGCCAAGCACAAACTCCTTCAACCCGCTAAGACCGCGGCTGCCGATAATGACGAGATCCGCATTGAACTCATCCGCCTCGTCGATGATCGCTTGGCCTGGAGGGCCTTGCTGCAGAATAACCCCGGCTCGGTCGCCAAGCGACGCAACCTTGCCCTCTGCTTCCTTCTGCAATCGCTCCGCATATTCGTACAGTTCTTCATTCGTTTCTGCTGAAGCCGTTGCATAGGCCGAACCCACAAAGTATTGCGGGAACTGAAATACATGCACGACACGTACTTGAGACTCCTCATTCGCCTCTGCAAGCCCAATCGCGTGCTGCAATGCCTTGCGAGCCGGCTCCGATCCATCATATGCAACAAGAATGCGTTGAAATTTCATAAATCCCACCACGCTTCCCCATAATGTACTAATGCTGTGCTTATTATTTAACCAAATCGAACCAAAATAAAACCGAAAACAAAAATATTTACCAGCAAAATAAACGGTACGCCTGCCGTAAAGGTAACATGCTGCGTCTTATGGCGCTTGTTGTACATGGCGGTCAACACCCCTAACGCACCGCCGAGCCAAGCCGCTAGGAACAGCTTGCGCTCTGGAATGCGGCGTCGATGCTTCTGTGCCCGCTGCTTATCCACAACCATCATTTGATATCCGATCACATTTATAATAAGCAAGTAAATGAATACGATCCAAGTCCAGTCCTTCATCCTATGTTACTGCCTCCCTCCTGTCCCTATTATACAATGGGGGCAATCCAAAAGTCCGCTGCCAATCATCTGTATGACGCAACATATCAAATAGGCACTTCGTCTGTATGTACGAAAGGAGTGAGTCAGCCGTATGCGCAAATGCATCATTCTATTTACAATTGCCTGCAGTATCTTTTTCGTTACCGCCTGTCAGACTGTGCAGCAGCATACATCCAAAATGCCTCCTGACACTCCAATGGAAGCCTCTTCTATGAGTTGGCCGTACAGCCGTATGATTTTTTTCAATCATCTCATTTATGTAGGCAGCGACGAGAAAGTCGACAAGGTGGATGAATTGCTTGGAGAAATCGAACATTCCTCGGATAAAGAGGAGGCAGTGAAAGGAAATAGCTTCTCGAATTACTACCCAGTAGGTACCAAGCTGTACAAAATGAAAGGCACGAGCGAGAATGAAGCCATTGCAGTAGAAACCGAAAAAGATGAATTCAAGAAGGCCTACCGTAAAAAATATAGCCATTCGGACAATGGCCGCATCTCCAGCGCCTTAGTTCATTTTTTTCAACAGTTCATCCTTACTGATGAGTACCTTGCTTTTTTGATTTTGATAGACAGCAGGCACGTTTTCGTTGCCCTCCTGCAAATTCTGCACTGAAACTTTCAGGAAAATAGAAGTATTCTCATTTACAACACGATACGTTCCATCCGTATTTATTTTCAAAAATAGGATCGACTCATCACCGTATTGCAAAGGAGTTGTATCATCGGAAACAACAATGGCTTCCCCGTCGCTTCCGCCCATTTGGGTTACATGAATGAACGTGTTTTTGATAGCGGCGTCCCCTTTTAATACATTCGATACTTGAACGACTGATACCGTTCGATACGTTTCTGGTGCGCTATTTGCAGCTTTCTTCACGTCATTCGCTTGAACAATTTGCCCCTCGACAATCAGATCCGCATCGCTGGCTAATGCTTCGTAACTTTTATACCCATAGGCCCAGCTCACGTCGAAATGAACAACAGGAATGAAAGGATTGGCTTGGGACAATGCTTTCATCTCCCCATACTTCTTTTTAATCGTTTCTTTATCGGCAGAGGTCGGCGATGTATTCGTTCTCGCAAGCGAACCGTCAGACCAGAAGGTATTGGATCTCATTACAGAGGACTCATTATCATTATGTGCCAGCCCTAATGCATGACCTAATTCATGCGTCGCAATCCCCTCAACGATCGATGACGTGTATCGAGTTTGGCTCGTGTAATACTCATTCACCCAAGCGCGCGTTTTTGTGGCAATTCCATTGGCGTATGTCGTATAGCAAATGCCGTCCCAATCATTGTCTTTCGTTGGCGAAACCTTTTTATTCCCTGTCCGAAAATCAAATTTCGTTCCTTTTCCCATCGATACGCTTCCCGTCCCATTCCATCGACTGGCGCCCGTGTTCCAGATCCCCTCGTAAAAAGAATTCGATCCATCGTTGTAATACTGAATATGATTTGAATTAAACTTCCATGGGTTTTCCGGCGTTGCTGCATGTACAGTTCCAGCAAATGCAAAAATGAGGGTTAAAGAAAAAGCTGCCTTTGCAAATCTCTTTTTCATTTCCAATCCTCCCGCATCTGATTTAGAAAGCAATTCACTTTCTAAGCTGCAAATCATTTTCATGCAATCCGATTAATATATATATGCCTTTACCGATCAATATTTCATTTCATCCTATATTTTTCGTGCAGCAAAAAAGACACACCGACCGCAACCCTACTAAGCTTGATCCTGTGTGTCTCTTTCTTATGTTCGGTTATTTCTTATTCGTGTGATCTACGATTCCAATTGGAGACTTCAGCGCTGCTTGACGCTCTGCCTCTGTCATCCAGCCGAGATCCGTCATGCGCTTCAATACAACATACTGCCGCTGGAGAGCCAGCTTCATATTCTTCGCTGGGGAATAGCGCTCCGGTGCCTTGAGTAATCCAACGAGAATGGCTGCTTCTGCCTTGTTAATCGTAGGGAGGTCACCATTCACTCGGGTTGTTTTGCCGAAATAATAACGTGCTGCATTCTCGATCCCGTATTGTCCATGTCCGAAATATACTTTATTCAAGTACATTTCTAGAATCTCTTGCTTGCTATAATTCAACTCCAGATTGGCTGCTATCGTCATCTCCTTCATTTTGCGGGAAAATGTCTTATCATGCGTTAAGAACAGGTTGCGCGCCAACTGCATCGAAATCGTGCTGCCTCCCTGTGCCTTCTGCTGCTTCGTCACATTAATCCAGACCGACCGTGCCAGTCCGATCGGATCGATGCCAGGATGCAGCTTGAAGCGATGATCCTCAATGGCCATTAGCTCTTGTGGAATAAAGGGGGCCATATGGTCGAGCTGAACCATGCGCTGTCCATTGGCCGTTGTTGCTTCCAATGCAATTTGCTCACGGAACGTGGTGAGCTTGCCTTGATCGATCCATACTGTGCCTGTTGCCGCCATTCCAACCCATCCGATAATCGGAGTAAGAATTGCAACGAGCAAGCTATATATGACCCAACGCTTCCACTTCATTCCCTGTGGCGTATGGGCAGGTTGTGCGATTGTCTCAGATTGTTCATGCAGCATAGTGGATTCTTTCTTATTAGGAAAATGAATACGAGGCTTATCTTGCATCACATTCGGTATCTTGCGATGTGCAGTTGTCTCCTGAACAGGAAGAGGCATAAATACCGATGCGTGAACCAGATGTCCTTTTCTTTGTTTTTTCATTCGTAACCGCCTCCCCTTCTTATATGTAAGAGCTATTTTCAGATTTGAAACACAACCCTTACGTATAGTGTATACGTTGACCGCATGCCATGACATCGAATTGACTTGCAGCCAGCTTACAATGATGAAAGAAAAGAGTGAAAGTAAAACAGAAAACGCCTTATCTATGAAATAGAAGACGAACGAGTTACGAGAAATGTTGTTGGTATATTTTTCTTGTTGCAAAATGATATGAATGTATGCTAAATTAAGGTTCTGTTGAGCAAATAATATGGCGGTCGTGGCGAAGTGGTTAACGCATCGGATTGTGGCTCCGACACTCGAGGGTTCGATTCCCTTCGATCGCCCCATATCATTTGCCGATGTGGTGGAATTGGCAGACACGCCGCACTCAAAATGCGGTGCCGAGAGGCTTGCCGGTTCGAGTCCGGCCATCGGTATACGACAAAAAAGAGTTATCAAATTGCGTTAAGCGATTTGATAACTCTTTTTTATACACATTCACTTCATTTTTCTATTAGCATTCTCAACCCGGAAAACATGTACACTACGTTTTTATCGTCATCCAATGCAACTGACATTTTTGTCTCTTTATTTTGAACGAAACGGAAATCACGTGCTGATTTATCCCATTTCACTTCAAGTCCCTGAATGTCCATATGGAACAATTTTTTGGCAATCGGCGCAGCTATTTCTTTCACTTCTTTTTCTGTTACTGCCTTGTCTGCTTGTTTTCGCGCAACGTCATATACATACTCTATCTTTCCTGTTTTTGCTTCAACAGCCAGAGTAATATGATCACCTTTGAGCTTCCACGTATCACTTTTGGTGACTTTGATGCCACCATAATAACCAAGCTCGGCTTTCTTTACCTCAAATTCCTGATCTAAAGCTGTTTTCACTGCATCCGCTGCCGTTTTAAGTAATTTCGGTTCTAGCTCGTTCTTGTCTACCTGGATAACGGCTGCACCAATATAATTTTTATTCTTTGATTGCTCCTGTGGATATTTTATCCAAGAAATCACGAAGTCTTTTCCCTCTAGCAAATAAAGGGTACTGTAAACCTTCCCCTTGTCATAGCTCTGAGTGATTTGAACCTCTTTATGAAATGCATAGGCTTTCTTGGCGTACATCCCTTTCAACTTGTTCAGCAATTCCTTTTGATCATCCTTGCTCACTTTATCAAGAGATTGAATCCCCTTAATATTGATCAGTTCCCCTGTACCTGGTTTAAAATTTACTTCGTATAATTCGTCTGCCGAAGGAACCGTCGCCAGATCAAATAGATGTTTAAAGGCATTCTCGAACTTCAACTTTATTTCTTTCCCTGCAAATTGATTCACGGCCTTTTGCAGATTGGCAGCAACCTTTTTATCAATTTGAACACTGTTGCTTGATGCTTGTTCTTGCTTCTTTCCTCCTGCTGCTTCGGCTCCTGCAAAGGCCGGACCCGCAAGTGTAACGAACATACTGGATACGATCATAGATGCTAGAATTGCTTTTTTATATTCATTTTATTTCCTCCTATGTATGATTGTATGGATATTTCCTTCTATACTAACACGTAAATCCCAATATTTTACTTAACTTTCTATGAATATAATTTAAGAAAAAAATCAAAAACTAAATGCGAATATCCAAATTTAAAAGAGTTATCAAATTGCGCTATGCAATTCAACAACTCTTTCATATTCAAACCTGCCCTATTCAGAACCCACTTAATGCTCTGACACCTGATGTTAAGAACACTATGTTCTTATTAGCGTCAAGTGCTACTCTCAATACGGGTTGTTTGTCTTTAATGAAGTAGTAATTTTTAAAGGTGCTGTCCCACTTTACTTCTAAATCCGAAATGTCCATATTGAATAATTCCTTGGCAAGCGGAGCAACCGATTCTTTTGCATCCTTTTCCGTAATACCCTTGTTAGTCGTTACCGCTTTACGTGTTTTATGAAATACGTTAGTGACCTTTCCCTCCTCCATTTCAAGCGATACGTCCTTATCTTCAAGTGTCCATGTAAAGCGTCTTAGATTAGCGGATGTAACTTCCAAATCATGATTGAATACCGTTTTTATTGATCCGATTGCCGTTTCCAACAACTTCGGATCGAGCTCTTCCTTGGTGAACTTTATTGTAAATGCACTAACTTCATTTTTTGGCATTTTAGGAGTATTCTCTTTGAAGAAATATACCTCGAAGTCTTTCCCTGTCAACTGATACGACAAAGGCACACCTAGCTTTTCTTTTTTACCATCATAGTCTCGCATCATGATCACTTCTTTATTGAAAACATAATTTTTATTTGCATATGCTTTTTTTAACACTTTCAAGATCTTCTCCTGATCCTCTTTACTGATTGTATCGATTGTGACCTTTTCATCAACCTGCCATATACCACCACTTTCAACATTAAAGCGAACAGCATATTTTCCGTCTACGGATTCAACCTTTGCACTCATAGATAATTCTATCTTCTCGCCGAAATTTTTCAGCTTGATCTCTTTCCCCGCATATACTTTGATAGCTTTTTGCAGCTTGGCGGCCAGCTTCTGATCGATTTGAACCTTCTTGTTATCCGTTTGCTTCTGTTCTTGCGCAGCCTCAGCCCCTGCTGGAATCGGGCCTGCCACGGCAACCAACATACTGGATACGATCATAGACGCTAGAAATGCTTTTTTTAGATTCATTTTATATCCTCCCACTTATTAATATATGAGTACTCTCTTCATGCTTACATTGACAATTAGATTCAACTTAATTCGCTTATTGCCCCTACTTGGTTTCCCGCAATCGCTCTAACATTTCTTGCCCCTTGATCTGAAGCTCGGCAACTGCATCGTCCAGCGTTTTCTCTTTATCAATTAATGATTTCAGCGCATTCGACAATAACGAATCGAATTCAGCTTGGAAACCCGGTGGAATGCTTTTTATCTGACACACTGCTAGCTTGCATTGGCTTCAGGAGGTAAAAAGCATCCGTTTCCCGCCCTCTAAAATCCTTGAAGTTGTCTGATCGCGTAGGCAGCTTAGCGTATACTGCCTTCCCAGCAACCTGCGCCATTTCCGGTCCATTCACGAATTTGACGAATTCCCAAGCTGCCCGCTTGTTCGGAGAATCCGCAGATATGGCATAGATCTCCGACAATTTCACGTAAGCCGATTCATCAGGCTTTGCAGGATTAACCGGTGCGGCTGCGATGCCCCAGTCGATCTCCGGTGTCTTCGAGTAATATGTAATATCCCGCAAGAAGAAAGCAAACCACGGCGCCTGAATCGTCATTGCCGCTTGGCCCATGTAGAACAATTCGTTCGATCGGCTATACTGTTTCAAATCTCCGGTATATTCGTATCCTTCGAGTTGCTCGCCCTCCTCCAACGGGGGAGGAGCATAGGCCGCTTTATTGCGGACGGAATTCGTCGCCATCTTTATTGCTTCCTTCCAACCATCTGAATCTATCAACAGCTTGCCTGATTTCGCATCAACCAGTTTAAGTGCCGATGCTGCGGCGATATCGTACATCAAACTTGCTGCCCCTCTCGTCTGATACAATCCGTACACTTGCTTTTTTCCCGAATCGACGCTCGAAAATCTCTCTGCTAAATCAAGGAGCTCCTTCCATGTCATTTTCCCGTTTGGCGGCTCGATTTGATGCTTCTTGAACAAGTTGCTATTATAATAGATGACATTCGTTTCGAAGGAAGGAGTAAGCTCGTACAGCTTCCCATTCCCTTTTGCCCGCAGCCTGTCGATAAGACCAGGCATAAATCCGTCCAACTTGTATTGATCCTGGTTGATGGCCGGCTCTATGTCATACAACCTTCCTTCTTGAGCAAAGGCTTCGAACATGCTTTCATTCAAAAACAGCACATCCGGCTTAACTTTATCGAGCAGCTTTTTCTTTTCATCAATCAAATTGAATGCCTCGTTTTTTCGGCTTCGTCGAACAATTCTGCTTCACTGATAACCTCAATATCGATGTCGGGATTCATCATCTTAAAGAAGTTCCCGTAGTCACTATAAAATCGATCTTCATCTTGATAGACGACCCTGATCTTCCCCTTGCCATCCTTTAATGGCGCAAGCTCTGACCGTTCTCCGAAGCAGCCGCTTAAGAGAGACATGATCGTCAGCAGCATAATGACGGTCTTCCCATTCTTCAACACGTACTACACTCTCCCTATTTTCCCTCATCCTTGTTTGCAGATTCTCGCGCTTTCAAGAGCAGTTCCTGCGCTTTTACCTCCAACGCGGCAGTTGCTTCATCAACTGATTTCTCGTTCGCGACGACGGCTAACAGCTCCTCACGAAGCGGTTTATAAAATAACCTGAAGAACTCGAATGGAAGACTTTCATAAAGGCTGCTCTCCTGCCTGATCTTCGGCATATAAAATGCATCCGTACTTCTGCCCTTGATATCCTTCATATAACCGTTACGTGAAGGAAGCTTGCCTTCCAGTGTTCGCGAACGGGCCTGCGCCATCTCCGCGCCATTCACGAATTTGACGAATTCCCAGGCTGCCCGCTTGTTGGCTGAGTCGGCCGCAATTGCATAGATGGGAGCAAAACTAATGGATGAAGAATCCATCGCAGGATCTACCGGAGCCGTAACTACATCCCAATCTTGCTTGGTTAATACAAGCTCCCGAGTTTTGTAAGCGCTACCTATCGTCATAGCAGTTTGATCTCTAAGTTTTTGAGAGTAAATTTGGCCTTCAGGATGCAAAAATACAGATTTGCTGCGTACAGCATCCGTTACCTGCTTGATTGCTTTTTTCCAGCCATCTGAGTTCAGAAGCACCTTCTCTCCCTTCGGGTCGAGCAGCTTCAATCCGGAGGAATCGGCAATTTTGTACAAAATGGCTCCTATATTCCCATACCATTCATAGAACCCGTACACCTTATTGTCTCCGCTTCCGATATTGGCAAATCTCGCTGACAAATCAAACATTTCCTGCCAGGTCATATTGTTCTTCGGCGGTTCGATTTGATGCTCCTTGAACAACGCTGCGTTATAGTACAAAACTTCCCTATCCACATAAGGAGCAAGCCCATATAGCTTGCCGTTGCCTAAGCTTTTGATTCTGTCGATCAGCCCTGGCAAATAGCCCTTCATATCATAGTCGTCCTGCCGGATCATTTCTTCCAACTCGTATAATCTGCCAGCTTCAGCAAATGATTGAAACGTTCTCGCATCACCCAGCTTTATTACGTCCGCGCCGGAGTTCTCCAACAGCTTCTTTATTTCCGCATCCCAATCCTCTGCACGAATCGTTTTCCCGAGATTTAGAAGCACCTGACTCTCGGGGATAACCTCGACCTCAATCTGCGGATATTTCATATGGAAATACTTTCCGTAGTCGTGGTAAAAGGCTTCCTCATCCTGATAGATCACCTTGATTTTGCTTGGCTGCAAAGGCTCCAGCACTTCCTTCTTGCCAAAGCAGCCGCTCATTAAGGAAACGATCATTAGCAGCAAAATCACAATTTTCCATCTGTTATGCATATTTCTAGCTCCCTCTTTGTTCAAGCTCAGTTTGCAATGACCCCTGTAATTCTTTTAGTTGAAAACTCAAGGATAAAAAGCTTACGAAGCATCTTTTATGGCTTTTTCTCAGATCTCCGTAAGCTTTTATGAGTACCTCTTGCCCCTGTATCTCCTGCGCGGCTACCGCTTCGTTCACTGACTTCTAGTTATCGATAACGGCTCGCAGTTCTTCCAGCAGCGGCTTTCATTGGAGCACATGTTTTTAGTCTAATAACGTCTAATTTCCAACTATTAACCTTGAGCCGCTCGATATGATGTACACTGGTTTCTTATCAACATCCAACGCTGCTTTCAATATCGTTTTTTATCTTTAACAAAGTAATAATCTTTAAACAGGTTGTCCCACTTCACTTCATATCCCGAAATATCGATATTAAATAATTCCTTGGCAAGCGGACCGATCACTTCCTTTGCATCTTTTTCCGTAACCTCTTGGTCGGTCGTTACCTTTTTCCTTGTATTATGATACACATTCAGGATCTTTCCGTTTTTTTGTCTATCTCAAGCGATACATCGTTATCCTTAAGTAATAACATTTGAACCTTGTCCCCAATAGAATGAAGTTGGGCATCTGTTATTTCAAAATCATGATCAAATGCCGTTTTTATCGCTTTTGCTGCCATTTCCAACGATTTCGAATCAATATCCTCCTTGGCAAGCTTTATTACAACTCTACTCACAAATTCCGCCTTACCCCATACTTCCCAATTTGCTTCAAAGTCCTTCCCTGTCAACTGGTACGAAAAATAATCATCTTTTAGTTTTTCATTTTTACCATCGTAAAGGCGACGCAGAACTACTTCTTTATCAAGAACGTATGTTTTCTTCGCGTATGCTCCTTTCAGCGCTTTCAGGATCTTCTCCTGAGCCGCTTTACTGATTTTATCGAGTGGAATCGTTCCGTTTACCCCCGATACTGCACCTTTTTTATAATCGAAGCGAACGACATACTTTCCATCAAGCGATTTAACCTGTGCCTCTGTATTAAATGTAGACTCGGCAGCGTCCTGCAACTTTACCTCTTTCCCCGCAAATTGCTTTACCGCTTTTTGCAGCTTGGCGGCCATCGTTTTATCGATCAGAATCTTCTTATTATCCGTTTGCTTCTGCTCTTGCGCAGCCTCAGCTCCTGCAGGAATTGGGCCTGCCACGGCAACTAACACACTGGATACGATCATAGTTGCTAGAATTGCTTTTTTCATATTCATTTTATTTTCTCCTATGTATTCATTTAATAATAAAATCAAAAACGAAATGCCAATATCCAAAAGTAAAGAGTTATCCAATTTCGTCATGAATTTAATAACTCTATTATATTCAAACCTGTCTTATTCAGAATCCGTATAATGCTCCGACACCTGCTATTATGGACACTACGTTCTTATCGGCGTCCAGTGCTGCCCTCAGAACCGGTTTTTTGTCTTTAATGAAGTAGTAATTTTCAAATGAGCTGCCCCACTTCACTTCTAATCCGGTAATGTCCATATTGAATAATTCCTTGGCAAGCGGAGCAACCACGTCTTTAGCCTCTTTTTCCGTCATTTTTTTGTTAGTCGTTACCGCTTTGCGCGTTTTATGAAATACGTTTGTGAGCTCTCCCCTCTCAATTTCAATCAATGCATCCTTATCCTCAAGTATCCATCTAAAACCATTTATTAGTTTAGCGTCTGTAACTTCAAAATCATGATTGAATGCCGTTTTTGTCGCTTTTGCTGCCGTTTCCAGGAGTTTCGGATCAAGCTCTTCCTTGGTAAACTGTATCTTAAAACCACCAACAGTACCTGTTAGCTCTTTAGTGGAATTTTCCTTTAAAAAGGAAACATCAAAGTCTTTCCCTGTCAACGTATACGATAAATTCACACCTAATTTTTCTTTTTCACCATCATATCCTCGATGCATGATCACTTCTTTATTAAAGGCATATGATTTATTTTCATATGCTTTTTTTAACACTTTCAAGATTCCCCCCTGATCCTCTTTACTGATTTTTTCGATTGTAACCTTTTCATCAATCCCCCATATTTTACCGCCTTCAATGTTAAAACGGATAGCGTATTTTCCGTCTACGGATTCAACCTTTGCACTCGGAGATAATTCTATCTTCTCGCCGACTTTCTTCAGCTTGATCTCTTCCCCTGTATATACTTTGATTGCTTTTTGCAGCTTGGCGGCCAGCTTCTGGTCGATTTGAACCTTCTTATTGTCCGTTTGCTTCTGCTCTTGCGCAGCTTCGGCTCCTGCAGGAATCGGGCCTGCCACGGCAACTAACACACTGGATACGATCATAGACGCTAGAATTGCTTTTTTCATGTTCATTTTATTTCCTCCTATGTATGAATATTTGGGTTCTATATTTATGCTAACATTGAATAAATAAGATTCAACTTAACATGATCTGAATATAATTTAAGAATAAAATCAGAAATGAAATGCGAACGACCAACTCAGTTATGCCAGAATGCAAGTTGGGAACTGATATTTGTTGTTATATATTCCTTCTCTACCCGCA
This sequence comes from Paenibacillus alvei DSM 29, assembly GCF_000293805.1. Taxonomy (GTDB): domain Bacteria; phylum Bacillota; class Bacilli; order Paenibacillales; family Paenibacillaceae; genus Paenibacillus_B; species Paenibacillus_B alvei. Next base: position 392,752 of record NZ_AMBZ01000001.1, read on the forward strand.
CACAAAAAAAGTTATCGAATTGTATAACGCAATTCGATAACTCTTTTTATTTCATCCATAACTATGAATGTTTAAGTATTTTCCCTCATCCGTTCTGCATTCAATTTCTCTTGGAATTCCTTCTGCAAAAGCGAGTGCTTCATTTGTAATCGAAATATGTGTAAGGGAATACGCTTACAAACAACTTCATTTCCATAAGCAAATATAAACATCAATATTAGGATTTCATAACTTTTAATGGATGAATATGAACAAGTGAGGAACAGAATTATGACTTGGAGTGTATAAGTTGTAGATGGTTTTTAGCTTGCCTATATTGTATGAGGCACTGAATCTCAATGAATAAATGCTATACGATTCAATTATCTTTGCTACTTATCAACGCTGTGGATAAGTAAATCCTTGCTGCACTGTGAATAACTTCGTTATTTTGCGAATTATCAAATTATATCTCAGACTTATCCTATGTTATGAACACGTTTTCAACAGAAAATGTGGATGGAAGGGCTTATTTATAAGAAATTATACACTTTAAAAAGTTATCCCTCTGTGCATATCTCTGCAACATTATACCTATTCATTGTTGTGGATAAGCTGTGGACAACAAATAACCCACCAACTAAAATAGTTAGTGGGTTATTCTTATTGCTTGGCGACGTCCTACTCTCCCGGGACCCTGCGGTCCAAGTACCATCGGCGCTGGAGGGCTTAACGGTCGTGTTCGGGATGGGTACGTGTGGAACCCCTCCGCCATCGCCACCAAACAGCATTGGCTTAGTGCCAATATAAAGTTCAAGGTCATACCTTGAAAACTGAATGCGAAAGTTCGTGTTAAGATTTTCATCCGGGGCTCCCCGAAAAGTAATCGGTGTTGCTGCAAAACTTCACGTCACTTTTTGGGGTATATCTTTTAGGATAAGCCCTCGACCGATTAGTATTGGTCAGCTCCACACATTGCTGTGCTTCCACCTCCAACCTATCTACCTCGTCGTCTTCAAGGGGTCTTACTAAATTGGGAAATCTCATCTTGAGGGGGGCTTCACGCTTAGATGCTTTCAGCGCTTATCCCTTCCGCACATAGCTACCCAGCTATGCTCCTGGCGGAACAACTGGTACACCAGCGGTGCGTCCATCCCGGTCCTCTCGTACTAAGGACAGCTCCTCTCAAATTTCCTACGCCCGCGACAGATAGGGACCGAACTGTCTCACGACGTTCTGAACCCAGCTCGCGTACCGCTTTAATGGGCGAACAGCCCAACCCTTGGGACCTACTTCAGCCCCAGGATGCGATGAGCCGACATCGAGGTGCCAAACCTCCCCGTCGATGTGGACTCTTGGGGGAGATAAGCCTGTTATCCCCAGGGTAGCTTTTATCCGTTGAGCGATGGCCCTTCCATGCGGAACCACCGGATCACTAAGCCCGACTTTCGTCCCTGCTCGACTTGTAGGTCTCGCAGTCAAGCTCCCTTATGCCTTTGCACTCTTCGAATGATTTCCAACCATTCTGAGGGAACCTTGGGGCGCCTCCGTTACTCTTTAGGAGGCGACCGCCCCAGTCAAACTACCCACCTGACACTGTCCCCGAACCGGATCACGGTCCTAGGTTAGAACTCCGATACGAACAGGGTGGTATCCCAACGGCGCCTCCACCTAAGCTGGCGCTCAGGCTTCTCAGGCTCCCACCTATCCTGTACAGTCCGTACCAAAGTCCAATATCAAGCTGTAGTAAAGCTCCATGGGGTCTTTCCGTCTTGTCGCGGGTAACCTGCATCTTCACAGGTATTAAAATTTCACCGGATCTCTCGTTGAGACAGCGCCCAAGTCGTTACGCCATTCGTGCGGGTCAGAATTTACCTGACAAGGAATTTCGCTACCTTAGGACCGTTATAGTTACGGCCGCCGTTTACTGGGGCTTCGGTTCATAGCTTCGCCTTGCGGCTAACCACTCCCCTTAACCTTCCAGCACCGGGCAGGCGTCAGCCCGTATACTTCGCCTTGCGGCTTCGCACAGACCTGTGTTTTTGCTAAACAGTCGCTTGGGCCTTTTCACTGCGGCCCCCTCGGGCTATTCACCCTACCGAGGCACCCCTTCTCCCGAAGTTACGGGGTCATTTTGCCGAGTTCCTTAACGAGAGTTCTTCCGCGCGCCTTAGAATTCTCTTCTCACCTACCTGTGTCGGTTTGCGGTACGGGCACCTTCACCTGGCTAGAGGCTTTTCTTGGCAGCATGAAATCAAGACCTTCGGTAC
>NZ_AMBZ01000001.1:400000-1431183 GCF_000293805.1 Paenibacillus alvei DSM 29
GCAAGAACAAAATTGAAATTATTTGGCGCGTACGCAAATCATAGCGCTGTTCCAGAAAATCCGGGATTGTCGTAATCCCTGACTTCAAATAACGCGGCAAGAAGATAAATGCCATGAAAATGAGCGCGATCGGCGACGTTACCTCCCAAGCCATTACAACCATAGATGTTGCATAGCTTTGCCCATTCAATCCAACCATTTGCTCCGTCGATAAGTTCGTCAGCAGCAGTGAGAAAGCGATTACAACACCTGACAAGCTGCGCCCGCCCAGAAAATATCCATCCGAGCTGTTCAAATCCACACTGCGCGTCTTGTACCAAGAGTACCAGGCAACAATTCCAGTATACAGTAAAAAGGTGATGACCGTGATGTAAGTCATGAAAGCCCTCCTCTATGCATAGAGAAATCTTGTGCTTATCTTTGCTAGTTCAAGTAAAAGGGACTGCTGCACCGAGAAGGAGTAAGAACCCCCGTTCTTACTTGATGGCAGTCACGGCAGCAGGCATTTGAACGTTTACCAGTTGGCCGCTTTCAAACGACTCCTTGCATGCATAGCCAAGCACGGTCGACAGCACCCCATCCTCTACCGTTACTTCTGGCTGTCTTCCTTCGAGGATTGCCTGTACAAATTCAATTGCTTCATCCATATAAGCCTGTTCAAAGCGTTCAAGGAATCCATTTGCACACTCTCGCACAACACCCCGATCATCGAGAATCATGACTTGATTTTTCTCTGGTACAGTTCCGATGCGCAGCGATCCTTGCGTACCTATAATTTCTGTCTCGATGTGATAGCCGTGAGCACAATTGCGCCCCGCGACAAATATCCCCATCTTATTACCTGCAAATTGAACAAGTGCCGCTCCGGTTTCCGCATCGTTCAGCTCCGCAAGCTCGGTATATCGATGAGAACCGCCGATCGCCCACACGCGTTCCGCTTCTACGCCCAAATACCAACGAGCCAAATCTAAATCATGAATCGCCATATCAAGGAACAAGCCCCCGCTATAGTTGCTCTTGGCAAATTGCATGAAGCCCGGCATCGCTTGTGCCGGATCGATTCCATAGCAGCGAATCAGCACGGGTTCGCCAATAGCACCCGCTTCAATTTGCTTCTTTGCATACGCATAAGAGCGGTCATATCTGCGCATAAAGCCAAGCATGAACACCTGATTCGGGTGCTTGCGCACAGCCTTCTGCACGCGCAGCGCTTCCTCCATGTACAGCCCAAGCGGCTTTTCACTAAATACGTGAAACCCGGCTTCCAGCGCTTGTTCAATCTGTTCACAATGATACGCAGATGGAGAAGCGATAAATATCGCATCTAGTTCTGGATTGCGCAGCATATCCTCATAATTTGTGTATCCGTAAGGAACTTTGAGCTCTTGCTGAGCCTCTTCCACCTCTTCCGGCTTCACGCTGCATACAGCCATCAGTTTGCAGTTCGGGATGCGATGCGCCAAATTGTCCGCATGCTGCCGTCCTAATCTCCCTAAGCCAACGAGTCCTACCGATATCTGCTTGTCCTGTTTCATCTATACGTCCCTCCGTTATACGCCTGCTTGCTGCAAAATGTATTGTCTGGCCTTCATTGCGTATTCGAGCGGATTTGCCCGAGCAGGATCCTGCTCTGCTTCCACCAACATCCAACCACGGTATCCAGCCGCCGCAAGCGATTGGAACACCGGTTCGAAGGAAATGCATCCATCTCCGGGTACCGTAAATACCCCTTCCTTCACCGCTTGCAGGAAGCTCAGTTGGTCTTCAATTACGCGGCGTGCTACATCCTTGCGCACATCCTTCAAGTGAACATGCTTGATTCGATCCATAAAACGATTCAATATGTAAAGGGGATCCTCACCGGAAAATACAAGGTGGCCTGTATCATACAGTAAGGACACCAGTTCCGGATCTGTGCTAGCCATCAGGCGCTCGATTTCCACCGTTGTCTGAACGCCAGTTCCCATATGATGATGGTACACAAGATGCATATCCTTGGCCCGAGCAAGCTCTCCCAATCGATGAAGCCCCTCAGTTAAGCGCTTCCAATCTTCGTCGTTGAATATCGGCTTATTATCAAAAAGCGGAGTATCCATTTCTCCCTGAATGCTGTGCCCCTGCTCGGATACAACGATGACCTTCGAGCCCATCGCATGCAAAAAGTCGCGATGCTGAATAAATGCCTCTACCGTTTCTTCAAGCGGCTTTACAGTCAGGTACGCGCTGAACCAGGCACTCGCTACCTCCAAGTTTCGCAAGTGCAGCGCCTTCTGCAGCACTTCTACATCACGTGGATACTTATTGCCGATTTCCGTCCCCGTAAACCCGGCAAGCGCCATCTCGCTCACACACTGCTCAAATGTATTTTCTCCGCCTAATTCAGGCATATCATCGTTCGTCCAGCCAATAGGAGCGATCCCAATCTTCACACTGTCTGTTGCAAACATGCCCATACCTCCCCAGAAGTCATAATCAAGATTCATGGAGTCAGGCGGCAAAGCTTGGAAGGGCAGCTCGATAACCTCGCAAAGTCATGTTCGAAAAAATCGTCTGCCGATTATTATCCTCTGCTGTCCGTCAAGCGACCCGAACATCGAACATTCCGATATCCGCCTAACGGAATGCTGTGCCCGACTATCTACCGCCTGCTCCATTACTGCTGTTTCCTGCTCTGTGACATGTTAATAAAAGTTATTGCCGTCGAACTTGCCATCGAATATACGAGTGGATTGGCTAATATGGTCGTGCCTGGCTCAAGAATTGGCGCCGCTCATCGTAGGCCTGCGCAATCGCTTTCTTGCCCGACACCTCCGCTACACCGACGTTCCACCATGCATCATAGCCATGGGTCATCGTCTTCGGGAGCACCTTAATATCGATCAACGTCGATTCCTTCTGGCGCTTAGCCGCCATCACGGCCTGTTCAAGCTCCTTCATGGTGCGAACCGAATACGTAACGGCTCCGTACCCCGATGCACTAAGCGCAAAATCGATGCTGACAAGAGGCCCATCCAGCTTGCCCGTATGCGGGTTACGCGAACGGAACTCCGTGCCGAAGCTGCCCATGCCGTTGCCCATCTGCAAATTGTTAATGCAGCCGAAACCATTATTGTCGAATAGCAGAACGTTAATTTTCCGTCCCTCTTGAATGCTCGTCAGTAGTTCAGAGTGAAGCATTAAGTAACTGCCGTCACCGGTAAAAGCGTATACCTCTCGCTCCGGTTCCGCCATTTTCACACCAAGCGCACCTGCAATTTCGTATCCCATACATGAGTAGCCATATTCCATATGGTACGAATGCGTTGTCTCCGCTCGCCACATCCGCTGCAAATCCCCCGGAAGGCTGCCGGCTGCGCCCACAACGATCGCATTGTCGTCGAGCAGTTGATTCAAGGCGGCCACAACCTGTGTCTGCGTCAGGCAGCTGCCAAGCGCTTCCGCGTATTCTGGCAGTGCCTCATCCAAATGCCCCTCAATTTCAGGGGTAAATGCGCCTGTTCCCTCTACGTAATGAATCCCGGCCAACCGCTGCCATTCCTTATCCCAAGCGTCGCGCGCTTCTTGAATCTCCCCTATATATGCTGAACGGTATCCTAGGGATTGAAGCCGCTGATGAAGCTCCTCCAATCCCACTTTTGCGTCAGCCACAATCGGAGTCGCATCGAGCTTAATCGCTTGGAATTCGGAGACGTTCACCGTCACGACATCCATATCGGGATTGCCGAAAAGTTCCTTAGATCCTGTCGTAAAATCGGTAAAGCGTGTGCCAACCCCAATAATGAGATCAGCATCCTTGGCAATCGCATTCGCAGCCGAATTGCCTGTCACTCCTATGCCGCCCAAATTGAGCGGATGGGAGCTTGCGACCGCGCTCTTGCCCGCCTGCGTCTCAGCGAAAGGAATATGGAAGGCTTCCGCGAATGCCGCCAGAGCTTCTCCCGCTTCGGAATAGCGAACGCCGCCGCCGCAGATAAGCAGCGGCTTGCGCTTGCGAGCGATCAGGCGAACCGCATCCTCAAGCTGCGCTGCTGATGCAGGCCGCCGATCGATTCGATGTACCCGTTTTTCGAAGAAGGAGACGGGATAATCATACGCCTCCCCCTGTACGTCCTGCGGCAATGCCAGCGTAACGGCACCGGTGTCGGCTGGGTTGGTCAGCACCCGCATTGCTTGAATCAGTGCCGTCATTAGCTGCTCCGGACGCACGATTCGATCCCAATACTTGCTTACCGGACGAAAAGCATCATTCGTCGATATCGTAAAATCATGCTGCTGCTCTATTTGCTGCAGCACCGGATCAGGCTGGCGGGAGGCGAACGTGTCTCCCGGAAGCAGCAGCACTGGAATTTGATTCGCCGTCGCCGTTGCCGCAGCGGTCACCATATTGGCTGCGCCTGGCCCGACCGAGGAGGTGCAGGCGCAAATTTGCTTGCGCCGCGTCTGCTTGGCAAATGCGACGGCAGCTTGGGCCATCCCCTGTTCATTGCGCCCTTGGTACACTTCCAAGCCGCCGCAGTCCTCTTCGAGCGCTTGGCCTAATCCAAGCACATTGCCGTGACCAAATATCGTAAATACGCCTTTAATGAAGCGCTGCTCCACACCGTCAAACTCCACATACTGCTGATCGAGGAACTTGACGAGTGCCTGCGCCATTGTTAAACGGATCGTTTCCATCCCGAACACCATCCCTTACCAGCGCGTAGTGACCATTTTTTTGCGGGTATAGAACTCTACTCCATCCGTGCCGTTCGCATGCAAATCCCCATAGAAGGAATCCTTGTATCCAGAGAACGGGAAGAAGGCCATCGGCGCAGGAACACCAACATTCACGCCAAGCATCCCTGCATCGATATGCTCACGGAATTGTCTCATATATGCGCCGCTCGTCGTGAAGATGCAGGCACCGTTCGCAAAGCGCGATTCATTCGCCCAAGCGATTGCCTCATCAATATCCTTCACACGCACGATCGACAATACCGGCGCAAAAATCTCATCCTGCCAAATTTTCATTTGCTGTGTCACTTCATCGAAAATCGTCGGCCCCATGAAGAAGCCCTCGCCATTGGTTTCTGCGTCCTGGCGGCCGTCGCGCACAAGCTTGGCCCCCTCCTGCACGCCCGCATCAATGTAACCGATCGCTCTCTCCTTATGACCTTCGCGAATGACTGGTCCAAGGAACACATCATCACGTTCGCCATTGCCGATGATAAGCTCATCGGAAGCCTTCACAAGCTGTGCAACAAGCTCGTCCGCAACCGATTCCTGCACAAGTACGACCGAGCAGGCCATGCAGCGTTCTCCAGCCGAACCGAATGCAGCATTGATAATTTGCGTCGTAGCGTTCTCCAGATTCGCATCTTCCATTACGATCGAGTGGTTCTTAGCTCCAGTTAAGGCTTGCACACGCTTCAAGTTGGCAGTGCCGCGCTTGTACACATACTCGCCGACTGGCTGGGAGCCAACGAAGGAGATCGCCTTCACCTGCTTATGATCAAGCAATCCATTCACGACATCATGCGCACCATGGACGATATTGAGTACCCCCTTCGGCAAGCCCGCTTCTTCCATGAGCTCCGCCAAACGGCAAGCCAGAAGAGGGGTGCGCTCGGAAGGCTTCAACACGAACGTGTTGCCGCAAGCTATCGCTAGCGGGAACATCCAGCACGGCACCATCATCGGGAAGTTGAACGGGGTAATGCCGCCGACGACACCGATTGGATAACGGTACATGCCAGATTCAATGTTGGTTGCAATGTCCGGCAACTGCTTGCCCATCATGAGCGTTGGCGCACCGGCTGCGAATTCCACGCATTCGATGCCTCGCTGCACTTCGCCGTATGCTTCTTTGAAATTTTTTCCGTTCTCAAGCGTAATCAGCTTGGCCAGTTCATCCCAATGCTCAACGAGAAGCTGCTGATACTTGAACATGATGCGCGCCCGGCGCGGCACGGCAGTTCGCGACCATGTGCGGAACGCTTCCGCAGCCACAGCTACCGCTTCGTTCAGTTCTTCCATGCTGGACAACGGAACTTGTCCGATAATGTCGCCTGTAGCCGGATTGTATACCGGTTCCGTTCTGCCTGATGTTGATTCCTTCCATTGTCCCCCGACATAGTTGCGAATGGTGATTGCTTCTGTCATGTTCCATTCTCCTCTCGTCATTTCATATATAGTAAGAACATCTGAAATCCGGATGTGAACCTAACAAACCGTTCCTTTTATACGTTCAAAGCTTGATGGGCATTCAACAGCAGCATCTTCTGCTTGGCGGCTTCCTTCACCGCCTCCATCGGGCGGGCGAATAAGGCAACGCGATCGAACTCATTCGGCTTTTCCTGCATTTCGCTGCGCAGTGTCTTGCCGAATGCCATGCGAAGCGCCGTTCCGATATTGACCTTGCTGATACGTGTGGCTGCAAGCCTGCGCAAATCATCGTCCTTCACACCTGTCGATCCATGCAGTACAAGCGGTACCGATACGACGCGCTCAATCTCCGCAAGCCGTTCGTAGTCGATCGGCGCGGATTGCTCTTCCATCCGGTGCAGCGTACCGATCGCCACTGCCAGCGCATCGACGCCAGTCTCTTCAGCAAAGACCTTCGCTTCGCCGGGCGCTGTCAGCCTAGCCTCCACATTCATGGACGGATCCGTATATCCAACAGCGCCAATTTCCGCTTCGACAGGAATGCCGCAGGCATGCGCCAGCTTCACGATTTCCCGCGTGTTGCGGATATTGTCTGCTAGCGGCAGTTGTGAGCCATCATACATAATGGATGTATACCCGCTCATAATTGCTTCGGCTGCCGACTCGAATCCATCGCCGTGATCCAAATGGATGCATACCGGTACCTTTGCGCGCTCAGCCAAGCTTCTGTACAGAGCTCCTGATACTTGAAGAGGCATATAGCGAAGCGCCACCTTATTCGTTGCCAATATGACCGGCGCTCCAACTTCCTCGGCTGCGGCAATGACCGCCGACGCATCCTCATAACCAAATACGTTAAATGCTGGCACGGCCGCATTGCGTTCCGGCAAGCCCTGCATCATTTCCGTTAGTGTAACGAGCATGAACCGTTCCTCCATATTGATATGACTTATATTCTGTAATCAGTTCTATTCCCCGCGCTCCGCGCTTCTAATGAATTCATCCAATTCTGCGGTCGTTGGCATCGCGTCTGAGCAGCTATGGCGCGAGATAACGATGGCTGCCGAAGCGCTGCCGTATTCCATCGCGCGCGGCAAATCCCAACCCTGCATCAACGCATAAATCATGGCAGATGCATAGGAATCGCCCGCTCCGAACGTCTTGAGCACCTTCGTTTTGAAAATGCCCCCTCTATGCGCTTCTCCGTCCTTTGTATAGGCAATCGAGCCTTCCGATCCGTGCTTAATGAGCACAACCTGCGCGTGATGCCCGAACCATTTCGCTGCAGTCAATCGATCGTCCGCTTGCTGACCAGAGAACTTCTCCATCATATCGAACTCTTCGCGCGTCCCAATGATAAAGTCGCATTTTTCCGCCGCAAGCTGATAATAAATCGAGGTTTCCGCAACATTTTTCCAGGTGTACGGGCGATAGTCTAGATCGAAGAATACGAATACCCCATGCTTGCGCGCATATTCCAAGGCAATGAATACCGCCTCGCGTGACGGGCTCGCAGCGAGCGCCGTTCCTGATATGAGCAGCGCCTTCGTCTGCTTGATATATTCCTCAGATACCTCTTCCGGCTTCAGGAGGAGATCCGCTACATGATCACGGTACATCAGAATGCTGCAATCCGTAGGACTTTTAATTTCAGTAAAGGCTAATCCTGTCATCGCTCCCGTATCATCTACAGCAAGCTGTGACGTATCTATCGATTGATCGTTCAAATATTGTCGTATGTAACGGCCCATCTGATCATCGGACAGCTTGCCGATGAATCCGCTTTTCATGCCGAGGCGTGCCGCCCCAATTGCAATGTTGGCTGGAGATCCGCCCACGTACTTCGTGAACGTTCTTGTCTCCTCCATTGGCCGATTGATTTCGTTCGCATTTAGATCGATGCACAGTCTTCCGATAGCAATCAAGTCGAATGGCCGATCCTTAGGGAATGATAGTGTACTCATATCCAGTCAGCACCTCCATGTTCTCTGCCTCATGCCCTCTTTCTGCAGGACTGAGGCCGCTATGATGCAGTCTCTTTCTGTTGCGAGTCGAGTTAAGCGCTTACCTTGTAGCTAATTATATGCACACCAATTTGGTAATGTAAACGCTTTTTTAATGATTTATTAAGTTCTTTTTTTCACTTGCACATCTTCTTTTCCTATTTAAAATAACTTGCCATTTTCCCTGTTACACAGCGAAATCAAACTCAATTATTGATTTTTTACCTTGCCAACCTCTGGAACATAGCCTATAGTTAAAATATGAGTTAAGCGCTTTCCCTACTTTGCCTAGTAAGTCGTTTTACTGTTCCATATACAGAACAATTTCGATCACACTCAGAGAAAGCAGGGATTATTATGCTGCAAGTAGGAATCATCGGTGCCGGACGAATTGGAAAGCTGCATGCCAGCCATATTCAACAAATGAGCAATATCCGCGTTCGTGCAATATCAGACGTCTATACGGAAGGGTTGAACGAATGGGCTTCCGCACATGGAATCCCCGTTGTCACGAATGATTATCATGACATTCTGCATGACCCGGATATTCAAGCGGTATTTATCTGCTCACCGACTAACACGCATGCAGACATCATTCGCGAGGCTGCCGAAGCCGGCAAGCATATTTTCTGTGAGAAGCCTGTCAGCTTCTCGATCGAAACGACAGAGAAAGCATTAGCCGCGGTTAAGAAGTCTGGCGTAAAAATGCAGGTCGGCTTTAACCGCCGCTTTGACCATAATTTCAAAAAAGCGCGTGACGTCGTACAATCCGGAGGCATCGGAGCCCCGCACCTGCTGCGCATTACGTCGCGCGATCCAGAGCCGCCATCGGCAGAGTATATCGCCAAGTCCGGCGGGTTGTTCATTGATATGACCATTCACGACTTCGACATGGCTCGCTATGTCATGCAAAGCGAGGTCGTTGAGGTATATGCGCAAGGCGCGAATCTGGTCGATCCGAAAATCGGGGAATTGAATGATATCGACACAGCCATTGTTAGTCTGCGCTTTGCCAACGGTGCGCTCGGCATTATCGAGAACAGCCGCAAGGCCGTGTACGGGTATGATCAGCGTCTGGAGGCATTCGGCTCTGACGGCTGTGTCTCAACACAGAATGACCGTCCTTCTACAGCGGTTGTTGCGACGGCTGGTGGCGTTCATATGGACAAGCCGCTGCACTTCTTTATCGAACGCTACACGCAGGCCTATATCCAGGAGATTCAGGACTTCGTCCATGCTATTATGCACGATGGCCCAGTCGTCTGTGATGCCAACGACGGATTGCAGGCGGAACGCATCGCACTAGCGGCCAAAGAGTCGCTGCGCAGTGGGCTGCCTGTTAAGTTAGCCCATTAAAATATAGGATTTGTATTTACAAAAACTATTCTCAACTTAGGCAAGGAGGCAGCCTTTATGTCTAAATTACTCGTATCGCCACAACCAAGAGATGAGCAAGGCAGGGTCATTTCCGTTACGCCGCAAAGCGCAGGCTGGAAGTACGTAGGATTCGAGCTGTATTCGCTGCAGCCGGGCGAAACACTGCAAAACGATACAAATGAGCAGGAAGTATGCCTTGTCCTGCTGAGCGGGAAGGCTGAGGTCAGCACTTCGAAAAAATCATTCGGTATGCTTGGACAGCGCATGAGTGTATTTGAACGCATTCCTCCGTATTCGGTTTATGTGCCGAACCATGATCGATATACCGTTCAGGCCGAGACGGCCTTGGAGCTGGCTGTCTGTGCGGCCCCCGGCAAAGGAACATATCCCGCTCGCGTCATCGCACCTGATGATGTCGGTGTAGAAACACGCGGCTCCGGCAGCATTGAGCGGCATATCCATAATATTTTGCCGGAACAAAAAGAGGCGGACAGCCTGCTCGTCGTAGAGGTGTTCACGCCAGGCGGCCATTGGTCCAGCTATCCGCCGCATAAGCACGATCAGGAAAATTTGCCGCATGAATCTTATTTGGAAGAAACCTATTACCATGAAGTCAATCCTGAGCAAGGGTTCATTATGCAGAGCGTATACAATGACGACCGTTCGCTGAATGAGACGATAGCCGTGCCGCATCGCCACGTTGTCCTAGTTCCTGAGGGATACCACCCGGTATCCGCGCCTCCAGGATACGATTCCTATTATTTAAACGTAATGGCGGGCCCTGTGCGTACATGGAAGTTCCACAATGATCCCGAACACGAATGGCTATTTGAAAAAAAGTGATGCTGCCGCTTATTTCGAGCAGTCTCTTACAGGAGAATGGCGTAGTCCATTCTCCTTTTGTTGTATAATGAGAAATAAAGAGAAGACATACGCAAGAAGTGCGAAGAACGATGAGGAGTTATCTATGAAATCAACTATTTACGACGTAGCCAAGGCGGCTGGCGTATCCATTGCCACCGTATCGAAGGTCGTCAATCAAACAGGCAATATCAGTGTCAAAACGCGTGAGCGCGTCCTTCATATTATGAAAGAACTGCAATACCAGCCAAGTGTAGTTGCTTCCGCGTTAACCGGGAAGAAAACGTCCACCTTCGGCCTGCTTATCTCCGATCTGGCCAACCCCTTCTTCGCTGAGGTTGCCCGCAATCTCGAGGATCAAGCACAAGCCGCCGGATACAGTATTGTCATGTGCAGCACAGACAATAAGGATGATAAAGGAATGAATTATATTTCCCTTCTGCAGCGCAAGCAAATTGACGGACTTATCATTGCCTGCCAATTTACGAAATGGTCGCATCTTGAAGACTATATTACCGAAAGTCTCCCCATCGTGCTATTCTCCAAAGACATCACATCCCTGACCATGCACACCGTGACCGTGGATGACTTTAAAGGCGGCTACGAAGCGATTCGCCACTTGCTCCAGTTAGGACATGCCGATATCGGCATCATTACAGAGGACAGCCCAAGCGGAGAGCATCGGGTTCGCGGCGCCAAGCAAGCGATGAAGGATGCAGGAATCGAGCCGAACGAACAATGGATCACAGTCGTCCACTCGTCTGTCGCAGAAGGATGTTCTGGCGCAAATCAAATACTGCAGCAGCCTTCCCGTCCGACTGCGATATTCACCTGCAACGATTTGCTAGCCGTTGGAGCTATGCAGTCTGCTCACCAGATCGGCTTGCAGGTTCCTAACGACTTGTCCATCATCGGATTCGACGATACAATCCTATCTCAAATCGTTGTGCCGCGTCTCACGACGATTGCACAGCCAATTCCCGATATGGCCAAGGAAACGATTCAATTGCTGCTCCGTCAAGCAGACACTCCGGACATGCCAAAGCAAAAGATCGTATTCCAGCCACAATTGGTCTCGGGAGATTCTACACAATTGCGTTAAACTGACAGGAATGATCCTACAAGCAAATTTCATAGTCGATAGTTTAGCTTAGACACGAAAAGAGTCGTAAGGATTCAACAACCCCTACGACTCTTCACCTATAAAAGACTCCCTAGCAGCCGATACGATTCAGGCTTTTTCCACGATCAGAGGAACAACCCGTCCAGCATGAACATCAATCAATCCCAAATCCGTTAGCTTCAGCGCCGGACTTACCGGCAAGGAATGCGTACACAGCGACATAATCGGGTTGTAATGCTCGTAGCCGAGTGATTCCATCGCCTCGCGCAGCCGCTTCACGGCTTGTCCGAACTCTTCGAATGGCTCCTCTGACAAAATGCCGCCTACAGGCAGCGGAATATGTGCAATCACCTTGCCATCATCAACGACACAGAAGCCGCCCTGATCCGCAATGACTGTATTGGCCGCAAGCGCCATGTCTGCCTGTGAATGACCTACGACAAGCAGGTTGTGATTGTCATGGGAATACGTCGTCGCAATCGCTCCGCGCTTAATCGTGTTGCCCGTAATGAATCCATAAGCACGGTTGCCGTTCTTGCCATAACGTTCGAAGGTAGCAATTAACCCATACGGACTTTCCTGCCACTTCAATTCCCCATCAGCTACACGTACCGGTTCATGCAGTTCCTTTGTATTCGTCGTTCCGTTCAACACCTGCATAACGCGGCAGAGATACTCGCCATCAGCAGCCTCTGCAGCTACCCGGAAATCTTCTGTCGTAAGCTTCTGCAGCTTCACGCTCTCATAGAAATGAGGCGGAAATTGGCGCTCTTCGCGCTCTTGCACATAGTCTGTATCTGCCTCATAAGCCAAACAGCCGTGCTTATATACCGATGCAATGCGGAATTGCTCAACGTCGCTGAGCAGCACGAAGTCCGCCACTTTATTCGGTGCAATTGCGCCGCGATCGTACAAGCGCATCCGTCTGGCTGGCGTATACGTCGCCGCATAAATCGCGCGTTCTGGCTTCATGCCCATTGCCATCGCCTTTTTGACTAGATGATTTAAATGACCGTCCTGAACGAAGGTATCCGCCATGACGTCATCCGTTACGAAGCAGAACAGCTCTGCAACATCCTCATGAATGAGTACATCCATAATGTCCGGTGTCATCGACTTCTCCTGAATCTCCAGGAACATGCCGTTCGCCATCCGATCGCGCATGCTGTCAACGGCCTGCTCGGTATGATCGGAGTCTACTCCCGCAAACATGAAGCGTGCCAATTCCAGATCAACCAGCTTCTTCGGCGTATGCCCTTCGATAACGAGGTTCGGATAATTGGTACGGATATGGTGCAGAATGCGGTTCGTTTTGCAGTCCGGATCGCGCAGAACATCGACCGAGTTCATAATCTCTCCCAAGCATACAACCCGCTCATCCTTCAGCAGCTCATCAATATCCGCAATGTCAATTTCCCCGCCTGTAGTCTCCAGCGGCGTTGCAGGCACCGAGCTCGGAATTGCATATAAGATGTCCGCCGTGCAGCCCTTGCTTGCATTGATCATTTCCTTCACGCCTTCAACGCCGAACACGTTCGCCATCTCATGCGGCTCGGATACAATCGTCGTGACTCCGTTTTGAATAAGGCCATGCGAGAACGTCTGGGGCGTAACCATCGTGCTCTCAATATGAAGATGGATATCGACGAGGCCTGGAATCATATACTTACCCGTTCCGTCCACGATCTGAGCCACCTCGAATGTATCCATTCCGCGAGCGCCAATGTAGAGGAATCGCCCATCCTTAATGGCGGCATTGCCTTGTATGAATCGTTTCAAATACACGTTGTACACACTGACGTTCGTTACCAACAAATCTATCTTCACGTTTCCACTCCTCGCTGTCCTTCGTTGGTATAGAGGTAGTTCAAAAAAACACTTTTGATCACGAAGTGATACGGGAAGTAGCCCCGCGTCGAATCTTGCATTCACTCTCGAAGTCCGCTGCTCATGTAGTCTAGCCTACACTCCGCTGCTCCTTCTTCGAGTTCTTGCAACCTTCTTGGTGCTGAAAAGCGTCTTTTTTGAACATGTACTATTAATTTGAACTTCTCACCAATACGACCTTTTCCTTCGGCAATACAAGCTTCACGGCTGTACCGCGTTCGAATGGCGTCTCCATTTCGCGATTTACCGTGAATTCGCCGAGCGGCGTTTCGACGATGTATTGATAGCTGCGACCGAGGAAGGTGCTGATTTTAACTTGACCGGCAATCAAGTTCCGTCCCGCTTCCACATCCTCAGCCGTTAAGCCGCCAATCCCGGCCGTACATTCGCTATCCGTAACTACCAGGAGATCATCCGGACGAATAGCGCCCTTCATCGAGCTGGACAATGGATGGCCCGAGCGATGGATGACCTGCATTCTCGTCCCTTCTGCGCCATGTATCATAATGGCTCTCCCATCATCATGCATTTCGCCAATGTCAATGAAGTTGTTGAAGCCGATGAACTGGGCAACGAATTCCGTAGCCGGGTATTTATAAATGTTTGCTGGCGCATCCAGTTGCTCAATGACGCCTTTGTTCATGATGGCAACTTTATCTGAGATGGAGAAGCACTCCTCTTGGTCGTGAGATACATACACGCTTGTAATCCCGAGCTGCTTCTGAATGCGGCGAATTTCTACGCGCATATTGACGCGCAGGTTCGCGTCCAGGTTACTGAGCGGTTCGTCGAACAGGAGCAGATCCGGCTGAATGACGAGCGCGCGGGCGATCGCGACGCGTTGGCGCTGCCCACCGGATAGTTCCCCGGGGAATCGCTTTTCGAAGCCTTTCAGGTCTACAACCTCCAGCATCTCATGCACGCGCTTCGCGATGGACGACTTGTCCACCTTGCGTAGCTTTAAGCCGTATGCGACATTGTCAAATACGCTCATGTGCGGGAACAGCGCATAACTCTGGAATACGAAACCGAAGTTGCGCTTATTTACCGGTACCCTTGTATAATCTTTACCTTGGAACAGGAACTTCCCGTCCTTTGCTTCCAGGAAGCCAGCAATCAGCCGCAATGTTGTCGTCTTGCCACAGCCCGATGGACCGAGCAAAGAAATCAGCTCGCCTTCATTCAGGCTCAAGTTGAAGTCTTTCAAGATCAGGTTTTTCTCGTATGCAACAGATATATTTTGAAGAGATAGCAATTCCATGATCGTTGGCCTCCGATGTATGCTAGTTATTTTTCGTGAAGTAGGAGAGTCCCATTAAGCGTTCAATGGAGAACATAAGCAATGCTGTAATGACCATTAGCAGCACCGAAATCGCAGCAATCGTCGGGTCAAAGTAATTTTCGACGTATGTCAGCATTTGAATTGGCAACGTGCTGACCCCTGGTCCTGTCATGAACACGGAAATATCTACGTTGTTGAACGATTCCAGGAACGCGAGCAGAACACCCGCGATAAGACCGGAACGAATGTTAGGCAGTACAACCGTAAAGAATGTTTGCAACCGGCTCGCACCTAAGCTCATGGACGCTTCTTCAACGGAATAGTCGAAGTTCGCCAAGCTCGATGCAATGACGCGAATGATAAATGGCAGCATGAGCACGATGTGCCCGATCAGCAAGCTTGTATAGACGGGCAATTCGAATTTCACAACTAAATACTTCAGCATCGTGAAGCCGAGCACGACCCCAGGAATCAAAATCGGCGAAATAAAGATTGCATTGAGCAGTCCCTTGCCCTTGAACTGATAGCGGCTTAGCGCATAAGCAGCAGGAACGCCGAGCAAAAGCGCAATCAGGTTGCCGACCAGCGCGACGATGATCGTAACTTTGAACGTGGACAAAAACATTTCGACATCAAAAATATTGCGATACCATTTCAACGAGAAGCCTTCTGGCGGGAACTTCAGTACCGAACCCTCTCCAAAAGACGTTGCCATAATAATGATGAGCGGCCCGAGCAAAAAGAGAAACACCAATCCCGTAAATACGGCGAGTCCGCGATGTTGTTCTTTCATAAGAAGTTAACCCCCGTTATCCCTTCGGATTCAATTTGCGAGCGAGCTGATTCATAAGACCGATAATGATGAAAGTAACGACAATCATGACGGTCGCAATAATCGAAGCCATATCCCAATCGTTGAGCGTCATTGCATTCTGATACAGGAACGTGGCGACGACTCGCTGCTTGCCGCCGAGCAGTTGCGGCGTCGTATACGCCGTTAGACTGCCAACGAATACGAGAATGCTGCCGACGATAAGACCCGGCACGCACAGCGGCACGATGACGGTCATAAAGCCCTTCATGCGTGATGCGCCAAGACTTGATGAAGCATTCAACAGGTCGCCGTCAATGTTCTCCATAACACCAACGAGGGAAATAATCATAAGCGGTAAAAACAGATGAATGAGACCGATCATCATTGCGGTTGGCGTATACATGATTTTTAACGGCTCATCAATCAATCCAATGCTGGTCAACAGCTGATTCACCAAGCCGTTCTTACCGAGAATGACCATCCAGCTGAAGGAGCGCACAATCGCACTGGTCATGAGTGGGAAGATTGCGAGCGCCAGCAGGATTCCTTTGATGCGAGCCCTCTGTCTTGAAATATAGTAAGCAGCAGGGAATCCAATCAAAATGCAGGCAAATGTTGTGACGACACTGACCTGCAGCGTAGTGCCCAATATTTTCAGCATGTATGGATCACCGAGCAGCTTTACATAACCGTCAATTGTAAATTGTCCTTCACGGAAGAAGGTTGAGCCAATCGTCATAAAAATCGGGATGATCATGAACAAGGTCAAGAATACGAGTCCCGGAAGCAGCAGCCATACGAATGGTTTTTTCATCAGTTCGTCTCCTGTTTCTCTTGATGTCTAAGCTTGCAATACGGAGATAAAACGATCCATGAACGTTTCTCCATCTACCTCTACACATACATTTGCGTTTGGCTCCCGGCCAAGGCGATTCTGAACGTCGCACACAGTTTGCCCGTCGCACAGGTCGCTTCGTGTCTCAACGTCCACATAATAGCGGCGCATCTTGACGACACTGGTGTCGATCACGATATAGGCAGCGAGCGGATCGTGCATCGCGCACGCCTCTACACCGTTGCGCATTCGGTAACGCTCCATGTACTGTGCCGTACATGTACGGACAAAACCTCCAAGCGGTGTGGAATCGAGCTTCTCCAAATGCTCTGGCCGCAGCAGCGCCTGACGCGTCACATCCAGACCGACGAGGGTCAGGTCGAAGCCCGCGTGCAGCACCATTTTGGCCGCTTCCGGGTCAACGTAGATGTTGTATTCCGCCACCGGCGTAACGTTGCCGAACGTTTGCACCGCGCCCCCCATCACGACAACCCGCTTAACGAGCTGCGGCAATTCAGGGCATGCCCGCAAGGCAATTGCCAGATTGGTGAGCGGCGCTGTCATCAGAAGTGTCAGCTCACCCGGACGCTTCTTCGCTTCTTCAATGATGAACTGTGCTGCATGCAGCAGCCCTTCCTCCAGCTCCGGTGGACTCGTATCGGATAGCGCTCCTCCCAAGCCATCATTGCCGTGTACGGCGTGCTCGAAAAATGTGGAGCGCATCAATGGCTCGTTGGCCCCCGGAATGATTGGAACATTGCGGATGGAGAGATCGGCTATTCCATTGCCCTCTCCTGCATTCGACCGTTCATTTTGAACGTCCAATTGTTGCAGCATATGCATAACTTTCCGTGTATTTAACGTTGCTTGTGAGAGCGAGACATTACCGTTCACTGTCGTCACGCCAACAAGATCTACTTGCTTGCTTTTCCAAATTAACGCTAATGCGAGTGCATCATCTACGCCCGTATCTACATCCATAATGACGGGAATCTGCTTCGAGTTAGCGGTATTCTTCTGCAGCATAATACCAGCCTCCTGACTGCTGTTGGGAATAAAAAAGGAGGGTGCGATAAACGGCAGCCCTCCTCTTTCTGAGGAAGTTCAAAAAAGTACCTTGTCGCCATGAAGTCGTCTTCCCTGCTGCAACGTATACGTTTTTGAACATTCGCTATTTTGGACTTTACTCGATTTCACGGTTCCAGCGGTCAATCCAACCGCTCATTTCTTTGTTCACTTTACGAAGGTCAAGCGTCTTTAGGTTCTCAACGACATCTGGGCCATATGTTAAGCCTTTTGCCTCGTCAGCTGTCAGCTTCACTTCTTTGTTCGTTGGCGAATCGACGCGAGCCTTGGCATTCGCTTCTTGTACTTGCTTGCTCAAGTGCCAGTTAATGAACTTTTCTGCCAGCTCTTTATGTTTCGAGCCTTTTACAATGTTGACCGTGTTCAACAGCGCATACGCGCCTTCTTTTGGCGTTACGTACTTGGCGGATGGCAGAGCTTCCGTCAGGCTGCCCAAGAATGTATCCTGCATTGGCGCAGCTACAACTTCACCTTGTGCGAACATATTTACCAAATCCGCGGACTTGGAGTAATACTTCACGACGCCAGGATTAATTTCTTTCATCGCTTTGAAAGCCGCTTCCGTATCCATGTCTTTGCTGCCCGCTACCTTCGACGCAAAATCCATCATCATAGGCCCTGTCGTAATCGTAATGTTTGGCAGGGCAATTTTATTTTTAATTCAGGCTTCCACAGGTCGCTCCATGATTCAATCGGCGTTTTTGCTTCATCGCTGTTTACAGCAAGCCCAAGCTGCGCTACCGTATGCGCTGGGCCATAGTCCTCACCGATCGGCGCTTTGGCGATACCATATAGCTGCTCGATGTTCGGAATGTTTTTCCGATCGATTTTCTCGAACAAGCCTTCCTCCGCACCTTGCAGCGCATAGTAATCAGACAAGTAGATCAGGTCCACCTTCGAGCTGCCTTGGCGAATTTTGTTCAAGCGATCCGTGTTGTTCCCGATTTCCGTCACGATCTTAACGTTATACTCTTTCTCGAACGGTTCGTACACGTTCTTCTTCATCGCATCCTCGGCAAATCCCCATGTCGAGATGACCAATTCCGTCGGCGCTTCCTTGCCGCCTTCAGCCGCTTTGTCTCCGCCGCAGGCTGCCAGTAGCGTGCCCATCGAAAGTACGAATGCAAGTGTTAACGCTAGTTTTTTCATGAAGTCCCATCCCCCTGATGCCATTCTAAGTTGAGTATTTCGTGTTGTAAGTGATCAAAAGTTCGCTTTTCAGCACAGTTACAATCAGTTCCACTTCGTCATCAAAAGTTCGCTTTTCAGCACCGAGAAGGTTGCTTGAACCCGAAGCCGATGCTTCCGAAGCGAGTTTTGCGATGCAAAACTTGTAAGGAGCAGCGGAATGTAGCTGAAACTACATGAGCAGCTACAATGTTTCCGTAAGGAAACATACGTCGAAAGCATATGCTGTTCGAAGGGTGAATGCAAGATTCGATGCCGAGTTACCCTCAGTTCCACTTCGTGATCAAAAGCGAACCCTAGTGCCCGCCCATTGCTACATAGCGGACAATAACCAGTACGAACAGAACCCACATAAGCCAGTGAATCTTATATTTCTCACCTTTGCCGAATACGTTCGCTACGAACGCCAGCAGAACATAACCAAGAATGCCGAAGGAAATACCGTTCGCAATGCTGTACGTGAACGGCATGAACGCAATCGTCATAAATGCCGGAATCCCAATCACCAAGTCTTTGAAATTGATTTCCGTAACGGCTTGCATCATCAATACACCAACGACGATAAGGGCTGCTGCTGTTGCAGGGCCTGGAATCAAAGCAACTGCCGGAGCCAAGAACAAGGACAACAAGAAGCAAATCCCTGTCGTTACTGACGTAAGTCCTGTGCGTCCGCCTTCGGCTACACCCGCGGAGCTTTCTACGAATGCAGTCACTGTGCTTGTGCCAAGTGCCGCTCCGCCCGCTACCGCAACAGAGTCGACGAACATCGCTTTCCCTACACGCTTGTTGCCTTCTTCACGATTTTTCATGAATCCAGCACGGTTGGCTGTACCAACCAATGTTCCAAATGTATCGAACA
Organism: Paenibacillus alvei DSM 29; assembly: GCF_000293805.1. Classification (GTDB taxonomy): domain Bacteria; phylum Bacillota; class Bacilli; order Paenibacillales; family Paenibacillaceae; genus Paenibacillus_B; species Paenibacillus_B alvei. The sequence goes on from NZ_AMBZ01000001.1 coordinate 419,460, forward strand.
GTTCAACGAATGTGAACGTCAGGATGATAGATACGATACCCACGCCCATGATGCCAGCGAAATCGAACTCGAAGAAGCTCAATTGAGTCAAATCAGGAACCCATCTTGCACCATTCAGCGAGTTGAAATCAACGCGCCCCATCAAGATAGCAACGACTGTTGTTCCCAAGATGCCGAACAAAATCGCGCCGCGTACGTTCAAAATCATTAGAACTGAAATAAGTGCCAAACCGATAATCGTAAGCAGCACATCAGGATTGGAGAAGCTGCCTAAGCCGAATACTGTTTCAAATCCTAGAAGCGGTGTGAATGTACCCTTAGGAATATCATTCACGGTCTCAACGGACACGGACAACAGCCCGCTATTTTTCAAGCCGACAATCGTAATGAACAACCCGATGCCGACAGTAATCGCATGCTTCAGTGCATCAGGAACTGCTTCAAGCAGCATTTGACGTACATGTGTAATCGTAAGCAGGAAGAAGATAATCCCGGAAATAAATACAGCCGTCAAAGCCATTTGCCATGTGATCGGATGTTCCGAGCCGGCAGTCGATACGACTACAGTTGCAAAGTAAGCATTCAGCCCCATCCCTGGTGCCAAGGCAACCGGGAAGTTAACGAAGATCCCCATCGCAATGGTGAAAATACCGCCTGCAATAGCTGTTGCAAGAAATACGGGATACCATTCCATGCCGGTCTTGCCGAAAGCCGTTAGAATGTTCGGGTTAACGGCCAAAATGTACGCCATCGCCATAAAGGTCGTAATCCCTGCCATAATCTCCGTACTGATTGTCGAACCGTTCTCCTTAACTTTGAAGAAGCGCTCCATGTGTGTAACATCCTCCCCATGACATTCCATGAATGTGTGTTTACTGCTGCTTCTGTTTCCCCTAGCAACCTGTATGAGCACAAAAAAAGAACTCAGGTTGTGCTCCCGAGTTCTGGCGTCGAAAAGTAAGGCATTTCCTACTCGCACTGCCCGCTATATGGATGCATAGCAAGTTCCCATCCTGTCATTGCACACAGATTATGGGCAGCAAAGCGTACAAGACAAATCTGATATCGATTCATCCGGAAAGCCATTCCTCTTCGTAGCCAGATCATTTACGGTGATCTCGTAGAGACTCTCAGGCCAATTCCCGAGATTATACGAAAAAGTATTGCGTTATTAGATTATCTACTCACATTGTATCGTCACCCTGCCTCACTGTCAACTCTATTTCCGAACATTTAATAATATTTATCAATACTCGTTCGTGTTTTTAGATATAAATGAATCATTTTCCCCCTATATTGAAATTGAAATTGTATGATTCCAAACATACTAGAATCCAAAAAAAATTTCTGGAAATCACAGTAAAACTATTGAATTAATTCATTAATTTTTATAAAATGGGTTCATACATTTTTACCCAGTTCTGAAACTATTATGATTGCTTTATACAAATGGTAATTGGGTAAAGTGTACATCTAGCATTTTGGAGGTGAGGTTATTCGTTAAAAACCAGCTTTGTCAGACTAGACTATACCTTTTATACCGAGGAGGAATAGCATTTGGCGAACAAAAACAACAAAAAAGTGCTTTCAATGATCATGTCGATTGCCATGGCAATCAGCCTGATGTCACCAGCGGTGTCAGCCTATGAGGCCCCCGCGAACAACTCAACCGAGAAGCTTCTCTACTTGCGAACAGGCACCGTCAATCTCCAGAATGAAAATGAAAACTACGGACTGCAGCTTGATGAAGAAAGCACACAACGCCAATTGTACGTTGTTCAATTCAACGACGTCATCACAGATTCCTCCAAACAGCTCCTGCAACAGGCTGGAGCGGAACTCGGAGATTATCTCCCTGACTATGCTTATCTCGTACGCATGAACCCGCAACAAGCCGGCACCCTCGCCGCAAATGATCAGATTTACAGAGTCACCCTCTTTCAGCCGGAATGGAAGAACGGCAACCTCTCCACATCAGAAAACACTGCACCAAGCAACTATGTCATCTCGGTATTCAAGGGCAGTGAGGCAGATGTTGCCCAATCACTTCAGCAGCAAGCCATCCCTGTTACCGATGTGCAAGAAGGCTATATCGAAGCTGTAATAAGCAGTGAAACACTCCCGCTTGTTCTTAATCAGCCGGATGTCACCTTCGTCGAATCTAAGCCCGTCGATGAGATTTTCAACGACTTCGTTACTAATCAAGTTGGGGCTGCTACGTCGAATGGCGTATGGAGCAAGGGATTGACTGGAAAAGGTCAAGTGGTTACCGTAGCCGACAGCGGCTTGGATTCCGGTAATCTAAACACACTCCATAAGGATTTTGAAGGTCAGCTGCATAAGACACCTGTTCCTAACCCCGAAGGAACATGGGAGGATACAATTGGTCATGGCACTCATGTAGCCGGTACCGTGCTCGGCACAGGAGCAATGTCCAATGGGAAATATAAAGGCGTTGCCTATGGCGCCAAACTGTTCTTCCAAACAATCGGCTGCGGCGGTACTTCTATCTGCCCAGGCGACCTGCGCGACTTGTTCGGCTCTGCGAAGCAGCAAGGCACGTTCATCCATACAAACTCCTGGGGCGCACGCTTCAACTACTCCTACAATTCCAACTCTGCTCGTGCTGATGAATATACATTCAAGAATAAAGACTTCACCGTATTGTTCGCCGCAGGGAACGATGGCAGCGGGAACAACACCATTTCTTCACCTGGCAATGCCAAAAACACCATCACGGTTGGTAATCTTCAAAAAACAAATCCGAATCAAATTGCCCCAAGCTCCAGCAGAGGATATGCAGTAGATGGAAGAGTCAAGCCTGACCTCGTTGTTACAGGTACCTCAATTATTTCCGTTCGTTCCTCAGCTTCAACTAGACCTGCAAATCCAAATCAGTACTACACCAACATGACCGGCACCTCCATGGCCACACCAGCTGTTGCAGGGTCGGCAGCCATCGTTCGTCAATTTTATACCGAGAACAAGCATGTAACGCCTTCCTCTGCGCTCATCAAAGCTACGCTCATTAACGGAGCTGAAGATGTAGGATATGGGTGGATGAGCAGAGAGACAGGATGGGGACGCGTTAACCTCGTGAATTCACTCACCCCTACTGACGGAAGAACCAATAGCTTCATCGACAACACCGCAGGTATCAAAACAAACGATTCTATCTCCTACCGCGTCAAGGCCGAAGCCGGCAAACCTCTTAAGATATCTCTTGTCTGGAGCGATTACCAAGGCGCCGTTCAAGCTGGCAAGCAATTGGTTAATGACCTCGATCTTGAAGTAAAAGCCCCAACTGGCGAACTCTACAAAGGCAACTGCTTCGTACAAAATACAGGTAGCACAAGCTGTGCCAATTACGACCACATTAACAACGTGGAAAATGTATATCTTTCAACTCCAACTACAGGCGAATATACAGTTACCGTCAAAGGATACAATGTGCCGCAAGGCCCTCAGCCATTTGCATTAGTAGTATCGGGCAATCGTTCTACTATTCTTGGCCAAGGCCCTGAACAACCAGAACCAATTGTACTGAAGGCACCTGAGCAGCTCGCTGTAACAGCAGTCACGTATGATTCAGCGAACCTGAATTGGATCGATCCGAACACAGGAATTCAAGGTCTTACGTACGAAATCTATCAACAACAGCAAAAAATCGGAACCAGCAGTCAAACCAATTATACGGTAAAAGATCTTAGTCCAGGCAAAACGTATACCTTTACAGTCAAGATCATCGACGGAAAAGGCAACGCCTCGCCTCATAGTCAATCCGCAACGGTTAATCTCCCAAAACCTGAGGGGGATAAAGAGCCATGGCAGGTAGGCAAACCGTACAAGATAGGCGATCTTGTCTCGTATAATGGTGCAATCTATAAGTGTGTGCAACCGCATACAGCTTTGAACGGCTGGGAACCTTCGAACGTACCAGCACTCTGGTCACCTGTACAGCAATAGGTAGCCCCTTCGGACTAACCACCATAATGATATTCGTTTAACTACTTCTTCCTACATCTCGTTCACCACTAACGAGAAGGTTACCCAATTTCAATACCGTAACGCAAAAAGGCTATACCGCGGTTAAACGCGGTATAGCCTTTACTATCTTCTCCTCAGTCGATTCTAATTAACTTTTTTCATCTTTTTCCTGTAAATCAATTGCTGTCTGACGGCCATAGCTCTACACGTGCTGGATCAAGCTTCTCATCTCATTCACTGGTAAGTATCCGGAATTTTGCAAGTAGTTCACGATTTTTTGTACATACAGTGCATCAATTTGCGGCCAATAAAAGCCGGCCTTGCTTAAGACCATCTGTGTTTGTAACGAATCATGCTTGACAGTGGTATAATCGCCTTCAAGCTGTTCTCCTGCTGCCATTAACATTTGAATGTCATGAATGTACTTATCATCCTTGGATAATCGAAGCATAAGATCCTGGAACGCCGCATCATCCAACATAGCAATCGCATGACCCGACTTGCGTAGCAATTGCACGACCTCGCCGAGTCCAACTTTATGATGATTGTACAAATGGAAGACGTAGTTTTCCCCAGCGCTTGCATCTGCCTTTATTAAGGCAACGATGGCTCTGCTGCACGCATCAACAGGAGTAAACTCTATTTCATTTGATATGAATTGGTTTGAGGCAACCCCATATTGCAACATAAATTTGAAGCGGCTCATAAATGCATTGTCCGCGATATTATGTTGATGTTGCCCATCACTGTGCCTGTTGGTCAGATTGCCCACCCGGTAAATGGCAGCGTCCACCCCATTCGAGATCGCTTGGAATAGTGCATGTTCCGCCCAAAATTTACTTTTCACATACACATTATCCTCATAATTTTGTTGTACGTAAAAATCGTTTTCGGTAAATACATGCTGCTCCTTCCCAAATGAAACATGACCCGACACGCTCATCGTGGACATATAGTGCAGTCTTTTATTACGCCCTACGAACGATATAAGCTCTTCCAGCGTTGTCACATTCGCTTTTTCAAAATCAGCGTAATTACCGAAGTGTTTGGTCAACGCGGCAGAATGGATGACACTACTGATCGTACTGTCAAGTTGAGCATATTCAGCATCGCTTAGGCCGAATTGTTTCTCGGACAAATCTCCCTTTACGATAACAACCCGGCTGCTTAGCATAACTTTATACTTCTCAAACTTGTCATGAAAGTAAAAGGCAAGCTGTTCCAACAACCGATTCCGTGGGTCACTTCCCCGAATCAAACAGTATACCCTGCTATTGGTTCCATCCAGCAGCTCCGCTAGTAGATGTATACCCAGGTAACCCGTGACCCCTGTAAGCAATACATCACCGATAGGGTCGTAATTTGCATGAGCGATGTCTTTCTTCGGAGGCTTGAGAAATTGCAGCCTGGATGTATCGGAATGCAAGTAATCTTTGGAACCATGGTTAATCTTTTGCGCGATTTTTTGTATGGTTTGCAGATCGTAGTAATCCTTAACCGTTACATGCCATCCTTCTGTCAGCCCTTTTGCCAATGCCTCCATAATCTTCATGGAGTGCCCGCCTAAGTCAAAGAAGGAATCGTGGATGCCAATTGAAGTTTCCTTCATCCCTAACACGCTTGACCAAATCTGTACAAGTTTTCTCTCTGTTTCATGACGAGGCGCGATATAACTTGCAGGAGTTTGTAGTACACTGTCCATTTTCGGGAGAGATTTCGTATCGATTTTCCCGTTCGGCGTTAACGGCAAACTGTCCAGTTGCACAAAATACGTCGGCACCATATAGCTTGGCAATCGCTCGCTCAAGTATGTCCGCCATTCCTGCGCGCTGCCTTCTCCGACCAGATACGCCGCCAGTTGCTTTTCCCCCGGCCTGTCTTCCCGCACGATAACGACAGCTTGCTTGATTGCCGGCAACTGACTTAGCACCGTTTCAATCTCTCCGAGCTCAATTCGGAATCCTCTGATTTTCACCTGATCGTCGATCCTGCTTACATAGATCAGGTTGCCGTCCGGCATATACTTTACAGCATCTCCCGTTCTGTACATTCTCGCTCCAGACTCACCGCTGAAAGGATCCGGAAGGAATCGCTCCTCTGTCAGCTCTGGACGATTCAAGTATCCACGGGTGACCCCTGCCCCGCCAATGTACAGTTCCCCGGCGACACCGATTGGTACAGGTTGTTGATGGCGATCCAACACGTATAACTTCGTATTCGCTATGGGCCCTCCAATCGGCGGTAAGCCCTCCTGCAAGGGACTGACCTCTGCTGCGGTAGCCACGACTGTACACTCTGTAGGACCGTAGTTGTTGATGAGTGCAAAAGGCAATGAAGCTGGCGGAGACTGCCGCAGCAAATCCCCCGCCGTCAGCAAACAGCGCAACGATGTATGCGGCGGCCAGTGCAGATGAATCATGATTTCGGCCATCGGCGTTGGCATAAAACCGATCGTAATTTGCTGGTCAACGACCCAATCCTGCAACGCTACAGGATCCGTTCTTACGCTTTCCTTGCACACATGCAGACTGGCGCCTCTGCTCAAATAAGGCCATATTTCTGCCACTGCGGCATCAAATGCGATGCTTGCTATTTGACTTGCACGATCTTGCTCCGTAACTTGGAAAAATTGCTGGTGCCAGAACACCATATTGATCAGTGTGTGATGTTCGACCATGACCCCTTTCGGATTTCCAGTCGTTCCTGATGTGTAAATCAGATAGGCCATGTTGTGCGGCGTCGTGGCGATTGGCGGATTCTGATCGCTCTCCTGCGACAGCATTTCCTGATCGGCAGCGCTGTCCAGACAGATGCGCGTGACAGACTCCGGCACCCATCCGCTTGCCTCGCTCTGAGTCACCAGAAGCTCAATTCCCGCATCATGGATCATGTAAGTCAGGCGCTGCTGCGGATACGTCGGATCCATCGGCACATACGCGCCACCGGCTTTCAATATTCCCATGATCCCGACAATCAGATCCGCCGAACGATCCATGCAGATTCCAACCAGCGTCTCCGGCTTCACGCCTTTCTTTCGCAAGCAGTGCGCCAGTTGGTTTGCCCGCGCATTCAGTTCCCCGTACGTCAGCTGGCGGTCTTCGTCAACGACTGCCACCGCTTCCGGCCGTGCCGCCGCCTGCTCCTCGAACAGCTCCTGAATCACCTGATCCCGTGGATACGCCGTCTCCGTCCGGTTCCATATCTCCAGTTGCTGCTTCGTTTCTGCTTCACTAATCAACGGCATCTGGCCTATTGATCGTTCCGGATGCTCCGCCACTTCATGCAGCCATCGCTCGAAGTGTGCCGCCATCCGCTCGATTGTTGACGCGTCGAACAAGTCCGTGCTGTATTCGAAGCTGACGCGCATTCCCTCTTCGGCTTCTTGCATGCCTACCGTCAAGTCGAACTTCGCGACCGACATAAAGCTGCTTATCGTGTCCATCCGGCGTTCCGAGTCCATCGGCAGCTCGCTCGGACGGCTTTGCAGCGTAAACATCGTCTGAAACAATGGCGCATAGCTCGCCGACCGCTCCGGCTGCAGCGCCGCCACGATCTTCTCAAACGGGATGTCCTGATGCTCCTGCGCTTTCCATGCTTTCCCGCGCACTTGCGACACCAACTCCCGGAAGCTCGGATTGGCCGACACATCCGCACGGTACACAAGGGTGTTGACAAAAAATCCGATCATCCCCTCGGTTTCCTCGTAATGCCGGTTCGCAATCGGACTGCCGACGGCGATATCCGTCTGTCCCGTATAGCGGGAGAGGAAACCTTGGTAGGCGGCAAGCAGCGTCATGAATAATGTCGCTCCCTCTTGACGACTGAGTGCTTTGAGCTTGACGAGCAAAGCGGCCGGAAGCTCCACTTCATACCGCTCTCCCCGGTAGCTTTGCTGCGCCGGACGCGGACGATCTGTCGGCAGTTGCAGCACAGGCAGTTCCCCGCCCAGTTCTTCCTCCCAATACGCCAACTGACGGTTCATCACGTCTTCGCTCATCCAGTTCCGCTGCCAATGCGCGTAGTCGGCATATTGCAAGGATAGCGGCGCCAATGCCGCTGGTTGCCCTCCCGCAAACGCCTCATACAGCGCAAGCCATTCCCGGACGAAAATGTCCAGCGACCATCCATCAAAGATGATATGGTGCAGCGTGCACATCAGCACCCAATCGTTCTCTCCCATCGCGATGACCTGCGACCGGATCAACGGTCCCTCGGCCAGTTGGAACGGCTTGTCTGCCTCCGCTTGCATGAGCGACTTCATCTCGCGCTCCCTGTCCTCGCTTGCCAGATGGCGAAGATCCGTCACAGGCAGACGCTCAGGCTGGTGTTCGCGAATGATCTGCACCGGCTCGCCGTTCGCCTCGCCAATGACGGTGCGCAGCGCTTCATGACGCTGGATCAGCGCATCGTAGGCCTGTTCCAACGCGTCCAGCTTCCAGGCTCCCTGCAACCGCCATGCGCATGGAATATTGTACAGCGGACTGTTCGGTTCCAGTTGATCGAGGAACCAGAGCCGCTGCTGGGCATACGATGTCAGCATATGCACGCCTCGTTCCACCGCTTGAATCGGCGGACGTTTCTCCCCTTCTCCCCCTTGAGCTAACAGCGTTAATCGGCGGGATAAGCTTTCGATCGTCGGGTATTGGAACAGGTCGCGCACCGCCACCTCCATGCCGAACACCTCGCGCAGACGCGATACCGCTTGTGTTGCCAGCAGCGAGTGGCCTCCCAAGTCAAAGAAGGAATCATAGATGCCGATCCGCTCCACGCCAAGCAGTTGGCTCCATACCGCCGCAACAAGTTCCTCCGCCGGCGTTTGCGGCGCCGCATAGCCCTCTTGCGACGACACTGTCGGAATCGGCAGTGCCCTCGTATCGATTTTCCCGTTCGGCGTTAGCGGTAAACTGTCCATCTGCACAAAATACGTCGGAACCATATAGCTTGGCAATCGCGCGCTCAGGTATGCCCGCCATTCCTGCGCGCTGCCTTCTCCGACCAGATACGCCGCCAGTTGCTTTTCCCCGGGCTTGTCTTCCCGCACGACGACGGACGCCTGTCGCAGAGTCGGATGCTGGCTGAGCATCGCCTCAATCTCGCCGACTTCGATCCGGAATCCTCTGATTTTCACCTGTTTGTCCATCCGCCCTAAATAAACCAGATTCCCATCGGGCATCCACTTTACCCAATCCCCTGTCCGGTACATGCGTTCTCCCGCAACGAACGGATTGGACACAAATTTGTCTGCTGTCATGTCAGGCTGGTTCAAATACCCGCGCGCCACGCCGTCTCCGCCCAGACAAAGCTCCCCCGGCACGCCGACAGGATTTAAGTGATTTTGCTTATTGACCACATACGCCGTCGAGTTGCCTATCGGTTTACCGATAGGTATGTGTTCCTCATACGCACGGTCAATCAAGAAACACGTTGAGAACGTCGTATTCTCGGTCGGACCGTACCCGTTCCATAGCGACAATTCTGGAGAAGAACGCAGCACCTGATTGACATGAACCGGCGACAACGCATCCCCGCCGATGATGAGATGCTGAAGACCCGCGAACATGGCAGCGTCCTTTTGAACGAGTTGGTTGAACAATGGAGAAGTCAACCACATCGTCGTCAACTGATGACGATGTACAAATGCTGCCAGCGCAGGCGCATCCAGCAACGTTTCCCTTGGTATAGGATACAGCGATCCTCCGTTTAGCAGCGCGCCGAACACTTCAAACGTGCTGGCATCGAACCCGATCGCACCGGTTTGAGCCATTCTATCTTCGGCGCTGAAAGGGATGTAGCCCGCTTGTTTCACTAGACGAACCACGTTGCGCTGCTCCACAACCACGCCTTTCGGGTTTCCGGTAGATCCTGACGTATACATGACGTAAGCTGCGTTTTGTGGTGTCGTCATGACCGGCGGATTCCAATCGCTCTCCTGCGATAGCATCTCCTGATCGGCAGCGCTGTCCAAACAGATGCGCGTAATAGTCTCCGGCACCCATCCGCTTCCCTCATTCAGGGTCACCATCAACTCAATCCCCGCATCGTGGGCCATGTAAGTCAAGCGCTGCTGCGGATATAACGGATCCATCGGCACATACGCGCCCCCGGCTTTCAATATCCCCATGATCCCGACGATCAGGTCCGCCGAACGATCCATGCAGATTCCAACCAGCGTCTCCGGCTTCACGCCTTTCTTTTTCAAACAGTGCGCCAATCGATTCGCTTGCGTATTCAGTTCCCCATACGTCAGCTGGCGGTCTTCGTCAACGACCGCCACCGCCTCCGGCCGTGCCGCCACCTGCTCCTCAAACAGCTCCTGAATCACCTGATTTCGTGGATACGCCGTCTCCGTCCGGTTCCATTCCACCAGTTGCTGCTGCTCTTCATCCTGAGATAAAAGTCGAATGTTAGCCAAGCTTTCTTCAACATTATCCAGAACCGTATGAATAAAATGATCAAAATGACGAATCCATCTTTGAATTGAATCTTCATGGAAAATATCATTATTATATTCAAAATTCGCCACAATTGATCCATTACTTTCTTGTTCGACAAATAAAGTCAGATCGAATTTGGAAACCTTCTTTTCCAAAGGAAACGGAGCGAGCTTTAACCCGTGCAAATCAAAAACATTTGTAGCATTGCCCAGAAAAATAGCCGCATCTTGCTTGCAAGCTTTTTGCAATACAAACCCTGCTTGGAAAACCGCTGGAATACTCATATCACGCTGAAGACCGTGTTCTTTAACCATAAGCGAGAAAGGATAATCCTGATGTTTGGTGCAATCCGTTATTTCTTCCTGTACTTGCAGAAGCAATTGTTTAAAAGAGCAATTATCACTAAAACGCATCCGAATCGGAAGTAAATTCACAAAGTAACCGCAAGAATGATGGAAATCTCGATTCTTTCTTCCGTATCTGGGCGTTCCAACGATAATTTCGGTTTGCCCCGATAACCGATGTAAAAAAGCAAAGTAGAGCGCTAATAACACGCGATTCAAAGACATGTCTTCTTTGTTGCAAAATGCAGACAGCTTCTCGCTCGTTTTCACCTGCAAGGCAAAAGGCGCCAGTCCTCCGGCAAAAGCAGGAACAGGCGGACGCTTCTTATCAGCGGGCAGTTCCAGCACAGGAAGTTCTCCTGATAGTTTATCTTTCCAGAACTGTGCTGATGTTTGCCCTGCTTCGCTCTGTAACAGCCTTTCCTGCCAACTGACAAAATCCGAATACGAGTACTCCACGCATTGCAGTTGGGTATTCTCTTCCAGATCTCCGTTATATAAACGTTTATACAATAAACCAAACTCATCTAATGTCAGAGATAAAGACCAGCCATCAAAAACAATATGATGGAGCACGATGTACAGCACATAATGTTCCTCGCTCAAACACAGCAATCTGACTTTAAACAATGGCCCGTTGCTCAGGTCAAAACTCTCCTGAGACTCTGCCAACAGGTACTGGTTAACTTCCGACTCTCCCCAGTCCCCTACTGCGATCGACTTGAAATCGAGAACTGGTTCGCTGTACACTTTTTGCACAGGCTCTTCTTCCATTATAAAGACAGTTCGGTAACATTCATGACGTTTTACGATTTCAATAAAAGCATTTTGTACAGTTGCTGCATCCAGCTTTGAATAAATATGCCATGCAAACGATTCATTGTAGCAAGTGTTGTTTGGATACATCGACTCATGTGATAAAAACGGGATTTGTCCCTTTGACAACGGAATTGTTTTGATAAACGTTTTACTTGACAAGTAAACCATCCCTTTCCGAATATGATTTTATACGTGTTCCATACTCTGTTTCCTCACATCCGTACAGTACAGTTATTGAATTCATAATCAATGACGCTATTTTCACGATAGAAGGCATCACTTCCTTCCCTTGTAATTTGCTGGCACCTTGTCAGCCGAATCGTGGCGAATGATGGTACCTTTTGTAATTATATAAAGGAATTATTAAGAATCATGTCGAAATGTGTTAATTCTTTGTAATGCAATACTAAATGTTGTTTTTTTGACATAATTGTACAGTTTACAACCATATCCAAAATGTGCATCCACCATCCAAAATATGAGTTATGCACAGCTTCACTCCAGTAAAACTAAAGTAATACATAGAAAGCCCATACTTTAAAGGCACGAGCCGCCGACATTTATGCTTAAGCTTACCTCACTTAAAGAAACACAAGTTTAAGAGGAGCACATGAAGATACTCCCCTTATAGCTGCTTGCCTATTTATCTTTTTCCTAGAAATCAGTTGCTGCCTAATGACCACAACGAAAACAATTGCAAAGAGAAGATTGGATCAAAATGTCCGAATTTTTATCCACTTCTAGGATTACCGGAATCCCTCTTGTTTACAGTCATTGAGATATCAATTGTAGAGATAATAATTGCGAAAACTACCTCGGCAATAAAAGAGATCCGAACCGAAGACATACATTCATCTATCGTGTAAACAGCAGTAAAGTTAAGCACAATTCGTAGTATAAATTCATGCAGTCTCCGAAAATTGCACTCTACTTTAGAGCAATTCATCTTAATATACATGAGAACAATTGTAACAACAGCATCTGCAATCAGTGACAATCCATAAAACAAGAGTATTGACTTCCATGAATCATATTCGATTCCTAAGAGTTCAAAAATGCCGACATTGAAAAAAAGAATAAAGTGATTGATGTAATCACTGCAAATAACAACATTAGACTTACAATAGCAATAGGGATTATTTTCTCCATCAATTCTCTAGCTTGTTTCTTATATCTAAAGTACATCTAGTGCCTTTCATAAGTTCTCCGATTATTTTGTTAACCACTTCATCCAAATCCCCCTTCAAACCGCATTGATTAATCTATCTATATTTTACCATTTTATGAATAGCGTGTAAATATATGAATACTATGGGGTGAAACTAACATGAAAAGGACGAGAATATTCTTGTTTTCTAGCTATATCGGTAATAATTCGCCTTTACCTGTTCAAAATTTGGGGGGTTAACTTGAAAATCATTGTCCGTTCTTTAATTTTAGTCATAAAAAATACTCTCTTTTATTTGCTAACAACGCAAATAAAAGAGAGTATTTATATGCACTCTATTGTTGTATGCCTATTTGAACTCCGACGCCTCTATCGTTGAAGCTCCTTGCATCAAGGGTTCAAGGGCGTTTAACAACTAAATTCCCCAATCTACTCCCACTCGATTGTTGCCGGTGGCTTCGAGGTTACATCGTACACAATACGGTTCACGTTCTCAACCTCGTTGACGATACGTACGGAGATCTTCTCAAGAATATCCCACGGAATACGTGCCCAGTCAGCCGTCATGCCGTCGATGGATGTTACCGCACGGATACCTACTGTGTAGGAATACGTACGAGCGTCGCCCATTACGCCGACACTCTTCATGTCCGGCAATGCCGTGAAGTACTGCCAAATTTCATTGTCCAAGCCAGCCTTCGCGATTTCCTCACGCAAAATCGCATCGGATTCACGAACTATCGTCAGCTTGTCCTCTGTAACTTCGCCCAATACGCGGATCGCAAGACCTGGCCCTGGGAACGGCTGGCGCCATACGATTTCACGCGGCAAGCCGAGCTCTTCGCCGACTTTGCGAACTTCGTCCTTGAACAACGTGTTAAGTGGTTCAATCAGCTTGAACTTCATGTCTTCCGGCAAGCCGCCAACATTGTGGTGGGACTTGATCGTTTGAGCCGTATCTGTTCCGCTCTCTACGATATCGGTATACAACGTGCCTTGTGCCAAGAAGTCGAAATCGCCCAGCTTTGCGGACTCCTCATCGAAGCAGTAGATGAACTCATTGCCGATGATTTTACGCTTTTTCTCTGGATCGGATACGCCTGCAAGCTTGCTCATGAAGCGCTCGCGTGCATCGATTTTAACCACGTGCATATCGAATTTGCCTACGAACGTTTCCATTACGCCTTCTGCTTCGCCTTTGCGCAGCAGGTTGTGATCGATGAACATACATGTCAATTGATCACCAATCGCTTTATGAATGAGCGCTGCTACAACGGAGGAATCCACACCGCCGCTAAGTGCGCACAATACTTTACGATCGCCGACTGTTTCGCGGATTTCGCGAACCTTGTCCTCAATGAATGTTTCCATCGTCCAATCGCCCTTGCATCCGCAGACACGGAACAAGAAGTTGCGGATCATTTCATTTCCGTATACGGAATGACGTACTTCCGGGTGGAATTGAACCGCATAGAAGCGCTTTTCCGGATGGCTCATCGCCGCAATCGGCGCATGCTCCGTACCCGCATCAACGCGGAAGCCTTCTGGAAGTTCAACAACCAAGTCTGTATGGCTCATCCATACGGTTTGGTTCGCTTCCAAGCCATGAGCCAATTCGCTGTCCGGCTGGAATACAACATCAGCTTTACCGTACTCACGCTTGCCCGCACGTTCTACCTTACCCTTCAATTGGTGCGACATCATTTGCATGCCGTAGCAAATTCCCATGATTGGAAGACCCAATTCATAAATGCGCGGATCGACCAATGGTGAATTTTCTTCGTATACACTCGCTGGTCCGCCAGAGAAAACGATCCCCTTCGGATTCAACTCCTGAATACGTTCAATGGAAGTGTTGTATGGAACCAGTTCACTGTACACGCCCATATCGCGAATACGACGTGCGATGAGCTGGTTGTATTGTCCGCCAAAATCGAGGACAACGATCATTTCATGATGTTGCTTTGTCATTGCCGTGCCTCCCTATACATATTGTTCATTATTATAACGAAATCGAAAAACCAGAGTCAATGTGCAATCTGATTAAGATTGAGTACATCGTCCATTTTATAAAAAATATTTGGTAAAGTGTTATTATTTTTCTTCAATTAGGAAAGTATTCAAGTTGTTATTGGATCCTTTTAACCAAAATGAGAAAAGCCCCGAAGTCGCAATCCGACAGCCGGGGCATTTATGGTTATATGTTCAGACGAGGTGGCAGGCGACTTGATGATCATTGCCAACATCCCGGAATACCGGGATCTGCTCGCGGCAAATATCGGTTGCGAATGGGCAGCGCGTGTGGAACTTGCAGCCAGACGGCGGTTTCGCCGGATTTGGAATATCGCCTTGCAGCACAATTCGTTCGCGCTTCAGCTTCGGAATGGGAATCGGCACTGCCGATAGCAACGCCTTCGTGTAAGGGTGCAATGGATTGCGGAACAGCTCATCTCGCGACGCCGTTTCCATCATTGTCCCCAAATACATAACCCCAATCCGATTGCACAAATGCTCTACCACACTCAGATCGTGGGAAATGAACAAATAAGTTAAGCCGCGGGTCTTTTGCAGCTTGCGGAACAGATTAATAATTTGTGCCTGGATGGACACATCGAGCGCAGATACCGGTTCATCCGCAATGATCAGATCCGGGTCGAGAATGAGCGCTCTCGCAATTCCGATGCGCTGACGCTGACCGCCAGAGAATTCATGCGGGAAGCGATCATATTGATACGCTGACAAGCCGCATGCTTCCATGACCTCCAGCACTCGATCGCGAACTTCCTCTTTCGTCGTCATTCCATGATTCAGCAGCGCCTCGCCGATTGCATCGCCTACGCGAACGCGAGGATTCAGTGAGCTGTACGGATCCTGGAAAATAAGCTGCATCTTCGGTCTTATCTTGCGCAGTTCCTTCTCTGGCATGCTGTAGAGGTCAATGCCTTGGAACTTCACTTCGCCTTCCGTTTTCTCCAACAAGCGAATGATCGTGCGGCCGACCGTACTCTTGCCGCTGCCAGACTCCCCTACTAAACCGAACGTTTCTCCGCGCTTAATTGTGAAGCTGATATCATCAACTGCCTTTACATGGCCGACGGTGCGATTGAACAGGCCTGAGGTAATCGGGAAGTACTTCTTCAAATTCTTCACTTCCAGCAATGTTTCAGCCATGTTGAACTCCCTCCTCATACAGCCAGCATGCTACCTTGTGTCGATCAGCCATATCCTTCAGCAGTGGCTGCTTCGTTGTGCACAGAGACATGCAGCGGTCACAGCGATCATGGAAATAGCAGGATTCCGTTAAAGACAATGGATTCGGCACCTGTCCTGGGATCGAATACAAGTCATCCTGACGCTGACCGAGAACTGGCTTAGAACGCAGAAGACCTTGTGTGTAAGGATGCTTCGGGTTCTCGAACAGCTCGACGACCTCACCTTCCTCCACGATCTTGCCGGAGTACATGACGATAACATAGTCTGCAATCTCCGCAACGACACCAAGATCATGAGTTATAAGCAAAATGGACATATTGGAGTCTTCTTTGATCTGACGCAGCATATCCAAAATTTGCGCCTGAATCGTCACGTCGAGTGCCGTGGTCGGCTCATCCGCAATGAGCAGTTTCGGATTGCAGGACATTGCGATCGCAATCATGATCCGCTGCAGCATCCCGCCGCTCAATTGATGCGGATAGCTGTCTAGGATCTGCTCTGCCCGGGATATCCCAACTAGCTCGACCAGTTCACGCGCCCGCTCGCGCGCATCCCTCTTTGACAGCTTCAAATGCACCATTAAAGGCTCCATGATCTGCTTGCCGATCGTAAGCACTGGATTCAACGAAGACATCGGCTCCTGAAAAATCATCGCAATATCGTTGCCGCGAATTTGACGCAGCTCTTCCCGCGAAATATGGAGCAAATCCTTGCCGCCGAATTGGATATTGCCGTTCACCACTTTGCCAGCCGGCCCCTCGACAAGTCCCATAATAGACATGGCTGTGACACTTTTTCCGCATCCCGATTCCCCGACAATGCAGACCGTTTCCCCTTCGCGAATGCGCAGACTAACATCATTAACCGCCTTAACGGCTCCCGCCTCGGTATAAAAATAAGTACTGAGATGATCAATTTCGATTACATTTTTCATCAACTGTCATTCCCTTACTTCTTCTGTTTAGGATCAAGAACGTCCCGCAAACCGTCTCCAAACACATTAATCGCGATTACTGTAGAAAATATCGCAACGCCCGGCGGAATCCATAGCCATGGACGCTTCTCGAAATCCATCAAGCTGTTCGCCGCCTCAATCATATTCCCCCATGTAGGGGTAGGAGGCATAACGCCAAGACCGAAGAAGCTGAGCGCAGATTCACTCAATATCGCTCCGCCAGTGCTCAAAGTAGCAACAACGATAATAAGTGGCGCGATATTCGGAATCATATGATTGAAAAGCTTGCGCTTGTCATCAAGACCGAGTACAATCGCCGCCTGCATAAATTCCCGCTCGCGAATACTGAGCATCTGACTGCGCACGAGCCGTGCCAACCCAGGCCAGCCAATAAAGCTGAGCATGAACATCACAAGATACATCCGATATTCCGTCGGCACTTTCCACTCGGACAGCATCGCCCCTAATATAAACAAGATCGGCATGCCTGGAATCGTTAACAGCAAGTCGGCAAGCCGCATAATAATTTGATCCACAATGCCGCGATAATAAGCCGCGACCGCGCCGAGAATCGAGCCGATACATACTGAGATCACCATAGATGCAAAACCTACAGTCAAGGATATGCGACCGGCTTGCAGCAACCGTGTCAGCACATCTCGTCCAAGCCCGTCTGTACCAAGCCAATGCTTCAACGATGGAGCCTTATTCATCATGGCAAGATTGCTCTTCCCGTCCGCATATGGCGAGAATAAAGGCCCGATGAAGCAAGCCAAGAACATAAAAATGAAAAATATTAAACCGGATACGGCCAGCTTGTTTTTTAATAACTTCTGAAATGCCTGACGCCATAGCGACGTTCGAGCCGCTGCCGGCGCCGTCCGCTGAACCTTGGTTACTCCGCCGGTAATGGATGACATGTTGGTTCCCCCTTAATGCAATCTGACGCGCGGATCGGCGACATTGTACAAAATATCGGAAATAAGCGTCCCGATAATCGTCAAAATGGCGATGAACATCGTAAAGCCCATGAGCAGCGGATAATCTCGCGTACCGAAAGACTGGAGATACAATTGGCCGATCCCCGGCCAGTTAAATATCTTCTCAATGATCATCGAGCCGCTGAACAAGCCCGGCAGTTCAAAACCAACCAAGGTAATCGCCGGCAGCATCGCATTGCGAAGCGCGTGGCGATATAGAACGACTCGTTCCTTCATCCCCTTCGCCCTTGCTGTCCGTACATAGTCCTGCCGAATGACGTCAATCATATTGCTGCGGAAATATCGTGTCAACGAACCGACTCCAAGCAAGACCATTACCGCTACCGGCATAATCATATGATCGATGACTTCCCACACATGCGCCATGCCCGTGGAGTTGCTCCCTGTCGTAATCATTCCTCCAGGAGGCAGTATCTTCAAATCAACCGCCAGCATCTTGATCAGATACAATCCGATGAAGAACGATGGAATGGACATCGCAGCAAATAAAAAGACCATCACGGCGGTGTCAAAGAATGAATACTGCTTGTACGCTGAAACGACACCAATAATAACTGCCAACAACCATGTAAAAAAGGTTGAAACAATCGCCAGCAAAAATGAATTCCACACATAATCATTGAACAGCGTTATGATAGGCTTTTGCTGTGCTAGCGAGTATCCGAAGTTACCAAGGAAGGCATTAGTCAACCAATTCCAATACCGCTCCAATACAGGCTGGTTAAGGCCATATATAGCTCGAAGCTCTTCCTTCCGTTCCGGTGACAGCTTCGTATTGCCCGCTAGAAAATCGCCAGGCATCATTGCAAACAGTACAAAAATAAATAAGGATGCCGCAGACAAAATGAGGATCATGTACAAAAATCTTCGCAGCAAAAAGTTACTCATGTTCGCACTCCTTTTGGAAGTCATTCGCCCCTGGCTGCAATTGAATATGCAGGCCAGGGGCTCCTATGCTCATGATTTCAATTCCCAATCGAACACGCTTCCAGCTACACCAGTCAATGGAGAGATCTTCATCCCTTGAATACGTCCATTGTAGGCATATACCGACTTGCGATAGCTTGTGAAGATGTAAGGCATATCATCATTCAGAACTTGGAAAAGCTCCTTATAAATCTTCTTGCGTTCTTCAATGTCTGTTGCTGCCAAGCCTTTGTCGTACAGCTCTTTCACTTTTGGATTGTCATAGCCCTTCACTTCGCCGTTCACGAAGCGACGAACGCCATCCGCTGGATCTACCAGAACCGGCGTTGAGAAGGAAGCAAGATCATAATCGCCGCTGTCGGCTTTCGCACCTAGCGCATTAAAGTCTGCGAACAGCTCTGGCTCGAATTGAACCCCGATCGCTGCATAGTTTTCCTTCGCAATCGTGACGAACAGATCATTCCCCTTGCTCTTCGAGCCAATAAAGTGAAGCTTCAGCTTTTTACCGTCCTTCTCGCGAATTCCGTCGCTGCCAACCTTCCAGCCTGCTTCATCAAGCAGCGCTTTTGCTTTTTCTGCATCATAGCTGTAGGTGTTAATGCCTTCTTCTGTATAGGCCCAAGATGTCGGCGGGCATGGAATGTTTGCCACTTGTCCTGCACCCTGGTTCGCATCCACAAAAATCGATTGACGGTCAAGTCCGTAAGTCAGTGCCTGACGAACGCGTTTATCTTTGAAAGTATCGTGCTCATGGTTAAATGACAGGAATCCATAGTTGCTTGCTGTAGCTGGCACAAGATTCAAGAAGCCCAGAGCCTTCAGCTTATCAATATTTTCTTGCGTTGCAGTAAATGCACCATAGTCCTGCTCGCCTGTTTCAATGAACTGCCACGTGTCGCCTTCTGTTGTTTTATAGATAAAGTGCTCGGTCTTCGCCTTGCCTTTGAAATAGTTTTCGTTCGCAACAAAGCGTACCTCTTGGCCTGGAATAAACTTCTCCAGCTTGTATGGCCCTGTTCCCACCGGATTCGCATGCAGGTTCTTAATATAGTCCAGAGACTGTCCCTGCTTATAATCCTTGCCGTAATAAGCCTTGGACAGCACGTCACCGCCAAGGATCGAGAGCGCCTGAGAATTTCCTTTTTCCAAAGTGACAGAGATCGTATTTGGATCAATCACCTTGATGCCTGCAATCGAAGTCGCCTTGCCTTCTTTATATTCTTTTGCCCCAACGATGCCGATAAGGGACAAATCTTCTTCACCTGTGTATCCCTTGTCATTTACAAGCGTCCACGTGAAAGCAACATCATCTGCCGTAATCGGTGTGCCGTCACTGAACTTCAAGCCTTTGCGCAGATGGAACGTAAAGGTTCTTCCATCCTCTGTAATTTCCCACTTTTCAGCCAAGCCCGGAATCGGCATGCCTTTCTCATCATTCGTCACGAGAGGTGTATACAAAATGGAGGAAACGTTGCCGTCATATCCGCTTTGCTGGAAGTAAGGAGTAAATGCGCCGCTCGGGTCTGTCAGACCAACAATAATCGTATCTGTACGTTTCTTTGCTTGTTCTGGAAGCCTCGACATATCTGAAGCGCTAACAGGCTCTGTCAACACTTCCACAGGAGGTGTCTGTGTTTCTCCTGAGCTAGAATTGTTGGATGACACCTGACTTTGTCCTTTATCTGCAGTTGTCGCACTGTCATTCGAGCATGCTGCCAATAGCAAGCTGCTAGTCATCGTTAAAGATAAAAGAAGAAGCAATGTTTTCTTCATGTTGACCCTCCTGAAATGAACAAGTTTATTATCAACTATTCCTATAAGCTCAGTAGGAATTTTATAGGCCTTATTATAAGCCAGTGGTAAATTTATGTACACAGTAAAAATGCGTCAATTTTCAATTAAAAGTTCTGATTTTCTGGGAATTACCTATAAAAACCAAGGAAAACTCCACCACACATCCGATTATCTCTTTTTTTGCTTACTGTCTTTCTTTGTGAAGAAAAGGGGCTTGCTGCCAAAATCGTTTATGCTGGGTCGATGATGTTAGAATGGATTGGTCATTGGGTGAGGGCCGATTCTGCGTTGAAAGGGTTCATTCGTTTCCCGTCGAGTGATACATAATTATGCATTTATGAGGTATCGATAACTTCGTTCACGTCTGTCCGTAATGAGAAGTCATTAAGCGGTGTAATTCCACGGATTGTGTACATTCCCCGTTCCTTTATTTCCTCCATAATGCAGTCCTATCATGATGTATATGTATGTATTTCTACGTATTATACTGCACGATTCCACAGAATAATAGTTATTTTTATACATGAGTCTATAATTATTTTGAATTCACTACACAGAAGCATGTTTGAATATACAACGCTTACCTAACAGGCTGTAAGGAAGTTAAGTTCCATGTTTTCTTCGCAAAAAATTTTGCAATAAAGCATGTTGACACCATTAAACTACAGTTGTAGTATATTAGTTAACTACGGATGTAGTTTTTATAAACAAACATTAGAGAGGCGTGACAATGTGAAGGCAGCATCAAAGGTAGCAATCACAGCACTAGGCAGTATTTTATTACTGGGTTCTTCGGTAAACCTCGCGGCGGAGGCGGCATCCTCCCATCTGACCAAACAAACTGCAGCAAAGGAAACTACCAGCAAGGCTCCAAATACCGAAGAAAAAAGTTCGTTGAAAGTGAGAGAAAAAGAGTAAGAGAACTGCCCAAGGAACCGGGTGATCTTTACATCATGTATTACAAATACAAGAACCTGAACAACGGACTGGAATTTGAACCTTTTGGCAAGAAATTTGCATTCTCAACCTATGAGGATTACGTTAAAAAGGCTTCCACTTTGAACGGTCCCATCTTGCAGCAACCTTCCAACTTGCCGGAGGGATATACGTTTTCTAAAGCGGTCATTGAAAATCCAAGGGCGAATGTTAAAAGTGAAATCGAGAAAAAATTCTTTGATGATCTGAGAGCCGAAGGTAAAAAGAGCGGTAAACCCGTTTACACGAAAAGGCTTGATTGGAAAGAGCCGGGAGGCATACGTCTTGAGTATACGAATGGCAAAGACACACTAATCTTCAATCAGTATACGGCCGACGAGGAATTTTCCAAGCTGAAAGGTTTCAGTTACGAAACGCCGCCTACTACTGGTCAACATGTTAACAGATATGTTTTTTGGTATGGTACCGGCAAATACTATTACAGTATTACTACCCATTCGGATATGACAAAAGAGCAGATGACTGAAATATTGAAAGCAGTTGTGAAAAAATAACATTTATAGTCTGATTGAATTGACTTTGGAGGTTTCATGCATGAACCAAATCCCACCCATTACGGATGCAGAGCTGGAAATTATGCGTGTGTTGTGGACGATTCCAGATTGCCCTTCCAGTGAAGTCGTAAAACAAATGACGGATCACATGGGGTGGAGCCCGAATACGACCCGGACGCTTCTCAGTCGGCTGGTGCAGAAGGGAGCGGCAGGTGCCAAGCTTGAAAGGAGAGCAAAGCGTACCCGACTCTTTTTTCCTGTTGTCAGCGAACAGGAATATCTGCAATCCGAAACCAAATCTTTTATAAAAAAACTGTATGGCGGGGCATTAAAGCCGATGCTAGCTAATTTTTTGGAGGATAAAAAGCTGAATGCGCAGGAAATCGAAGATCTGAAGGCTTTATTTGACGAAAACCGCAGCGACGGTGAAGAAAAGAGAGAGCCCTGATGAGTCCTTGCATACATCCAACTTTGTTGTCGGTTTTTGGCTGGGTGATTCGCGGATCATTCATGGCCAGCATTCTGGTCGTACTTGTACTCATCCTGCAATTTCTACTGAAAAACAAGCTTGAAGCCCGGTGGAAATATTTACTTTGGATTCCTGTGGCGATTCGTTTACTGCTCCCTTGGGCACCGGAATCTTCACTTAGCTTGTACAATATTGTATCTTTGGAAGCCATAGTACCCGGTATTCATCAGCAGACTCAAGATCCATCAGCTTGGCGCGAATATTGGATAGATGCTGGGAGAAAAACGAAGCAGAAGTTCATGGAAAGCGGTCTTTCAACTCGGAGAAAAATAGCCCTATACGGGAGACTATCGTATCGAATCCACCTTATGAATCTGGAACCGTACAAGAGAGCCGCTTGGGGTGGAATAGGATCAAGCAAATGAACTTTGCCGATGTCTTGATGCTCATCTGGCTTGCAGGTGTTCTGCTTTTTGCCGCCAAAACGGTATTCGATCAGCTTCGATTGAAACAAGCTCTGCGAGCAGGGCACCCTATCGAAACACCTTATTTATCGGCATCTTTTCACGAGACCAAGCAGTTGTTGGGTGTGACGCGTAAAGTGCAATTCGTGGCTTCAGAAAGGATTTTTGGACCTGCCGTGGTCGGTTTTATTAAGCCTGCGATCGTCATTTCTCCAAGTCTGCTCATCACGTTAAAAGAGGATCAACTTCAGTATATTCTGGCGCATGAATTCGCCCATATCCGGCGGCGGGACGTGGCGGTGAACTGGGTTATGTTCATCATCCTGATCCTCCATTGGTTTAACCCATTATTGTGGCTTGCCGTACATAAAGCGAGAGAGGATCAGGAGATGGCCTGTGATGCATGTGTGCTGGATCGGATGAGTCCGCAGCAAAACAATGCATATGGGCAGACGATTATCCATGTGCTAGAGCATTTTTCAGGATACCGTCCTCAACCGGGACTTGCCGGCTTGTCAGCCACGCACAAACAAATGAAAAGGAGACTTACAATGATCAAACAATTTAACAAAAAATCATATCACCTATCCATTCTAGGGTTGGCGACGATTCTCACACTTGGTAGCGTGACGTTGGTTAATGCAAAGGAAAGCAAGGCAGAGAGCGTACCACAAGCGGCTTCCGTACAATCGGAACTGGGTTCAAACACTGCTGTGAATCATGAGCCAGATATTATCTATCCCGCGGGGGTTATCGATCGCGAGGATCGAGAGCTTTACAAGAAAGAAATGGAGAAGGCTATAAAAAAAGCGGAAGATGCAGCCAAAGCTATACCTGCGGATGAAAGAGAGTTTATCGCAAGTGAGAGAAAGAGAGTGAGAGAACTGCCCAAGGAACCGGGTGATCTTTACATCATGTATTTCAAATACAAGAACCTGAACAACGGACTGGAATTTGAACCTTTTGGCAAGAAACTGGAATTCTCAACCTATGAGGATTACGTTAAAAAGGCTTCTACTTTGAACGGCTCCATCTTGCAGCAACCTTCCAACTTGCCGGAGGGATATACGTTTTCTAAAGCGGTCATTGAAAATCCAATTGCGAACATAAAAAGCGAAATCGAGAAAAAATTCTTTGATGATCTGAGAGCCGAAGGTAAAAAGAGCGGAAAACCCGTTTACACGAAAAAGCTTGATTGGAAAGAGCCGGGACGCATCCGTCTTGAGTATACGAATGGCAAAGACACGCTAATCTTCAATCAGTATACGGCCGACGAGGAATTTTCCAAGCTGAAAGGTTTCAGTTACGAAACGCCGCCTACTACAGGTCAACCTGTTAACAGATATGTTTTTTGGTATGGTACCGGCAAATACTATTACAGTATTACTACCCATTCGGATATGACAAAAGAGCAAATGACTGATATTTTGAAAGCAGTGGTGAAAAAATAACATTGGACTGACCCCATAGAGTGGAATGAATCAAAACACCTTCAAGAAAATGCTCAATATCGGAAGATATAGAGACAACCTTGGAGGTGTTTTTGCATTTACAACAAGAGTGAGCTTATCGCTGAGCTGACCTTTCGAAATTGCATTCATCACATTCAAAAAATGAAATAACCAGTCGCCAATTGAATTTCGACGACTGGCTTCATAAATGGTGTTTTGAAATTAGATCATGCCAAATTCACTGCCCACTCTCTTCAGCGCTTCAAGCGCAAAAACCAAGTCCTCCGCTGTATGCTGAGCCGTCACAATCAAGCGAACACGCCCACGTTCCAGTGCGACTGTGGGATATACAATGCCTTGCGCACATATCCCCTCTTCCAATAATCGCTGTGAAAATGCCATTGTACGAGCAGGATCGCCAACGATAATCGGAATAATCGGTGTCTGGCTCTCACCCGTATCGAAGCCTGCCTGCTGCAAAGACGTTCGGAATGAATTCGCATTACTCCACAACCGCTCAGTTAGCTCTGGTTCATTCTGAAGAACATCAATCGCAGCAAGGCAAGTTGCGGCGACTGATGGCGGTAGAGAGGTGCTGAATAAGAAAGAACGCGCCGTGTGAGTCAAGTAATCCTTCAGCACTTGAGAGCTTGCCACATAGCCTCCAACTGCGCCGATTGCCTTCGATAAGGTTCCTACCTGAATATGCACGCGCCCGTGCAATCCAAAGTGATCCGTGGAGCCTTTGCCGCATTTGCCAAGCACGCCGCTTGCATGTGCATCATCGACATAGACGAGCGCATCATAACGTTCTGCGAGTTCTACAATGCTAGGCAGCGGAGCTATATCGCCATCCATACTGAATACGCCGTCCGTCACAACAATTCGCTGGCGGAATGAACCAGATGCCTTCAATGCCTCTTCAAGCTGATTCATATCTTTATGGGCGTATATTTTCTTATTTGTTTTTGTCAGTCTGATGCCATCGATAATACTAGCATGATTCAGCTCATCACTAATGACCACATCATCTGGACCCAGAATTGAAGATAGCACTCCTTGGTTTGTTGTGAATCCGGATTGGAATACAAGCGTTGCTTCTGTACCCTTGAATTCTGCCAAGCGCCGCTCCAGCCTGTCGTGGATGTCGAGTGTTCCTGTAATAGTTCGAACGGAACCTGCCCCAACCCCATAAGCCTCTATAGCCTCTATAGCGGCTTGCTTGAGCGCTGGGTGCTTCGTCAAACCTAAATAATTGTTCGAGGACATTTGCAGAACGCGTCGGCCATTCTGCAAGGTCATCCAGGAATCCGAGCCTCCCTCCCATACAGAGAGCGGGCGATAGCGACCTTCCTCCTTCAGGCTGTTCAACAGTCCTTCAATCACTTCAAACCCTGCCATTTTGCCAACCTCCTAAATTTGATATTACATACATTGCATTTGCGCCAGCTATATCGCTTGATCCCTGTCATGGGAAAACACAATTTTTCCGCATTTGCCGGAAGCCATCAGTTCGAAAGCCTCTTCATATTGATCAAGCCGAAAATGATGAGTCACGAGCGGCTCTAAATTCAAGCGACCACGACTCAACAGTCCCTTAATTTGATACCAGGTATCGAACATGCGCCGTCCTGTAATGCCTTCAATATGCAGGCCTTTGAAAATGATATCCCGTGCCAGGTCGAATGGCACTTCCTGTGTAGGTATGCCTAGCAGTGATACGCGCGCTGCCTGTGCAGCCGCTTTCAAAGCATCGCGAATCGCTCCAGGATGACCTGACATTTCAAGCACGACCTCGACGCCTTCGCCGCCTGTATGCTGCATCAAGCTCTCGACCATCGGCTCTTCCGCGCTATTAATGACAACATCGGCTCCCATTGCCTTTGCCATTTCCAACCGATACGGATTAATGTCAACGGCAAATACCGTTCCACTGCCGCACGCCTTCGCCACCGCAATCGCCATCATTCCAATCGGACCAACGCCGATAACTGCAACACTCTTACCGACAATGTCCCCGGATAGTGCGGCCTGTACCGCATTGCCAAGCGGATCCTGCAGACAAGCAAGATGCGGAGGCAGGTTTGGATCATTATGGATAACGTTGCTGTCCCGTACGACCGCATATTCTGCAAAGCAGCCCGGGATCGTAATGCCGAAGCTGCGCGTATTCGCGCACACGTGCGCATTGCCTGTTCGACATGCCTTGCACATTCCACAGACCACATGCCCCTCGCCAGACACGTAATCCCCTGGCTTCACATTCGTCACTTCACTGCCGACAGCAGTGACGATTCCCGCAAATTCATGTCCAAATACATTAGGTGTAACGACCGTACGGGCCGCCCAATCATCCCACTTATAAATATGGACGTCTGTCCCGCATATCGATGAAGCTTTTACTCGAACAAGCACATCATGGGGTCCATAAGTAGGTATAGGCACCTCTTTTAGAATTGCCCCAGGCTTGCGCTCTGCCTTTACTAATCCGATCATCGTTTGGGTCATAAACCGATTGCCCCTTCCTCGATTTTTTTTACAATAGAAGCAGCAAATATTTCTAACTTTTTCCTGTATAATATATTATACGAATGTGCGTTATATTGTATATGGTGATTTGTATGATTTTGGAATGGATCGTATAGACAACCAGAGAGGAGTATCCAATGCAAGAACCGATACATAAGAAAATCGGCAAGAATCTGCAAGAAATAAGGAAATCACGCGGCTTAAGCCTTGATCAAGTGTCCGAGATGAGCGGAGTCAGCAAGGGGATGTTGGGGCAAATCGAGCGCGGAGAATCGAACCCAACCATTTCCGTACTATGGAAAATTGTGAATGGCCTTCGTATCTCATTTGCCACCCTAATGGAGGAATCCACGCCAAATGTTACTGTTGTCCACATGGAAGAGACAACTCCCCTGGTAGAGGAAGAAGGCGCATATCGGGCATATCCGATTTTCCCGTTCGAGCAGGACAAAGGATTTGAAGTGTACAGTGTCGTCATTGAACCTGGCAGCAGCTATACCTCAGAACCGCATTACGAGGGGGTTGAGGAATTTATCTGTGTCATGAACGGGCAGCTTCAAGTCAGCATTGGCGGCGCAACCTATACCCTTGAGCCGAACATGGCGCTTCGTTTCACCGCGAATGAGAACCACACGTATACGAACAACACCAATGTTGCCATCCGCTATATTACACTGCTCCATTATCCAACTGTGGGCAAATCATGAGAGACCAAGCCCGCGTTTGGTCTCTCGCCACCTGCTGATGTCTTCTGGGCAGGGACAATGAATGCGGCTGGCAAGCGTGTCATACTCTGTTTTTATGCGGGTGAATCATCATCTGTTGCTCCCCTTTCACGATTACCCCCTTCGCTCAGGTGTCTTCCTATAAAAAAAGAACCTCCCCGATATGGGAAGATTCATCATTCATTCATTGTTTTGAGGTGGGTTTCTATTCGGTCTGCATTAGATTTAGCCGGTTTATTGCCGGTGATGGTCGGTTTATTGGCATCCGCATCTTTTCTTTTCTCTTGCACAGTCTCGAAGCACACCGTTGCAACCGTCAATAAACTGCTGCTGAACCGCCTGATCAGTAGGTCTGCCTGCGAAGAACAGGACGTTGCAAGCGGACACAAATTGGCTGATAGCTTCACGCGACTGTCCCGCGTCAACACGTTCCGTTATGGTAACCTCGCGATGTTCTTGTCCTGTACGATTAGACATTTTTGTCTGGCTGACATATTCCGTCCATGTCATTCCACAAGGCTTCGCGCCATACTTCCGCTCAACTAGCATCCAAGCGATACTCCCCATCTCCTGTACCCGGCTCATGCGAAACTGATTCTGCTGAGCTTGAACAAGCCTCCGCAGCCTGCGCTGTAGTGCATGGCGTCTCGAAATATAGCGTATCGCGAACAGAAGCAATAGACCCCCGGCAGCACCGCTGCATAGAAGCAGCGGCATACGAGTAACTACGTGGTAACTAACCACCATTATGGCCGTCCCCGTACCCTCCCGCTCCACGATCGCCTTCCAATCCGCTGAGAGATGCCGAAGTGCGAGCCATTCATTTGCCAAATAGGTGTTGATACTCTGCATACCGATATTCCACCAACGCGCTATTGTGCAGCTTATGGATCGAACAGCGTCCCAACTTCTTCCTGTATCCGCTTCAGGAGGATTGTTCAGCAGAGCAGCTACCTCAGGTGTTATACGGTATTGGGATAGCTTCTGTTCGCTCCCGGATATGGCTTCTCCGGATTCACTTCCCGCTTGGATTGCCGATGCCGCTACAACATCCGGATTGGATGCTGCATCCCCTCCTGGCACTCCAACGGGCGGCGTCGCTTCGAACGGCACCCAGCCTATTGCATCGAAATACACTTCCACCCAAGCGTGCGCATCTACACCCTTTATCGAGTATTGACCTGGCGAGGTAGCCTCTCCCGGCGCAAATCCCTTCACCCAGCGGGTGGGTATCCCTTGTGTGCGAAGCAGTACAGCCATGGCCGTCGAGAAGTGATTGCAATATCCTTGCCGAGCGTCAAAAAGAAAATAATCGACGAAATCTCGCCCTGACGGGGGCACAGCCGTGTTCACCTTAGTATAGGTATATTCCTGCTGTAAGAACTGCTGCACGTTGCGAACCTTGTCATATTGACTGTCCGCCCCTTCAGCAAGCCGCTTGCCAAGCTCGCGCACCCGATCCGGCAAGGTGCTTGGCAACTGTAATCCATCTCTGCCCACCATTTCCGGCCAATTTCCTTCGGCAGATGACCGCAGCAGACTTGCATTGAACCGAAATACTCGCGTATCGTATTGATAAGTTAAGGGAATCGCTTCTGATTGTCCTTCTGCCATGCTTGTATCCGTGCTATATCTCCCAGATGCAGAATCAAAGCGTATAAAAGATTGTGAATCAGATAACGCTCCCCCCGCACCAGCTTGCGGTGACCAAGAAGTTATTCGTTCGGGAATTCCGCCGAACAACAATGGATAGGCAGGACGGAACGACTTCCATATGACTGTCTGCTGGAAAGGCGCTGACCATCCTTGAGCCGTGTCCGCATGTTCCGGCTGCAATGCCCCCGATACATCAAGACGCTCTATTGCCGATTGTGACGACTCCCAGCCCCGGCCTGTGTAGATCGACTTGCTTTCTCCCCGCCAATACGTTGGCTCAGGGGATATTGCGGTGAACCATTCTGTATCATTGTCTTGAAGCGAGCCCCCGAGCTCCGAATCATCCATACTGTAGCCTGTTATTTTATCGATCGAGCGGTTATGCTCCGCTAGCTGACCGATGGCATCACGTTGTGCACGGCTCCCCCCGCCTGCTCGGGCCCTCGATTGTTCGGGAGACAGGGACTGCGTCAACGCTGCAAATGAAGCGAAAGGAGACGGCTTCGGCCAGGGATACACTTGTTTCATTCCTTCTGCCAAGCCCACAACAGCTAGGGACAGGAGCAGAGCGCATACCAGCCATCTGAGCGGCCATTGCCCTATTCGTGAATGTTCTGTATCCGATCCAAGCTGCTCATCCAAGTAGAGCGAAGCGGATAGCAGAAGTCCCCAGCCGACTGTACGTGCGATCGAACCTGTCACATCAAGTCCGAATCCCCATTCAAAGCCAAACAAGTACACGATCGTCGATATCGCAAAAAAGAGAACGGTTCTGCGGCTGAGCATGAGGGATTGAATCGAGGAAGCTAACATCGCCCACCCAATCAGCAGCAGCAAAGTCCGAAACTCCCCGCTTGTATGCAGCCATTTCCCATCCACCCAGCCATTTATGTCAGAACGAAGCGCTGACGCGATTCGCGCTAGTCCTACTAGCAGAGAACGAACAAATCCCTCTCCGGCCAACCAAGAATCGGAAGTATGAGGGAGAACGCGAATCGATCCAAACATCCAAGCCGTTGTCCCGAGAGCAACCATGCCATACAGCAGGGTAGACAGCACCGAGCTGCGAATGATCAGGCCGATAAGCAAATAGATGGCTACCGCAACAAGAAAAGGACGTACATCATTCAAATCAATATTTCGTCCTACCTCCTGCAGCGGATAGAACCATTCTGCGAACAAAGCGTACAGCAGCACCGTGAAGCCAGCTGCCTTCCAGCGCAGCAACCAGGTCCCCCGGACGCTCACAGCGGCTTCTGGAGTCAGTGAGCGTCCGTTATCCTTGCGCTGACGTCCAGTTATCGGAATATACATGATACTCACCTCGGTTTCCACTATCGTTCATTTGCCCATCAGACATCCGGGCCTCTCTGTTCATCGCCTCGGCGGATGTCACTTCCGTACGTTTCACGGTACTTCTAACGGATCGAGGAGCACCGATTCCCACCTTCTCCATCTGCCAGTCATCCACATGCAACCATTGATCGACTTGACCTAAACCTGCAAAAGACGTAACAGCCCCCCGCATTTGGGAAAACCGCTGCGCGCTCACAACTGCCAGCCGCCTATGAACCGATGTATCCGAGTGAAGCGAGCTGGGAAGTGTCTCGTCATACAGCCACCGCAGCTCCTTCCGTGTGCCCAACTGTTCAGCCGCCAATGCGATCATGGCATTTCGAGCTCCCTGTACAATCCTACCGTCGCTGATCCATATTAATCGAACAGTACGTCCGGCTTCTGTTTCACGCTGAATAACGGATGCTGCAACAGCAAGCGTCTCCTCCATCTTCTGTACAAGCTTTCTATGCTCGTTTTTCTTTTCACCCCTATCATCCATAGCATTCTTGCTGTTCTCGCCATTCTTGTTCTTGTCATTCGTGTTCAGATTCCATTCCAACCGCCATAAGGAATCATCAATAGCAATATCCCATTGTTCGCGCTGGCCTGATTCAGGAACACGAACCGATAGCGTTCGCCGTTTCGCATACACTCTCCAATCAATCGATCTCAAAGGATCGCCAGCGCGGAATGCCCGCAGCTCCGCGCTTCGATAGCCGCTAGCAATTTGTGCGTTGGGAATGCTTCCTGCGATATGGCCGCTCTCTGGCAAAATCATCGGATTGGATGCCTGATCATACAGTCCTTCGCCGCAGTCGTCCGCCTCTTGACCAGTACTTCCCTGGCTGGACTGCCACGCCTGCTCGCTTACGAATATATTCGACTGGGTCATCGCTGGCGGCATAATACAGATAGGAGCCGTATCCGCTACCGGGCGAATGATGACGTGATGCTTGAACCAGCCGAACAAATCCCCGTGCTGGAACTCAATACGTTCCAGTTCATACACACCTCGAGGAGCACCGACAAACGACGAGGTGAATGCTAATGTCCGGCGGCGGCGGGGGAACAGTAACCTCCGACACATCCATGTCCCACCCTCGCCTCCGGTTCGCGTCCAAAACTCCGTTACACGCAGCCATAATACGGGAAAAGGCCGATCCAGCTTAAGGGTGACGTGAAAGATCATATCTTCTCCATTTCCCTGCTTGGCGCTTAATGGCTGATGCTCAGCCCGAATGGAGCGCAGTCTCTGCCCTATCCAATAAAAACGAATGCTGCTTATCAGCATGACGGCTAGTATGGCTGCAAGAAAAAATCCCGCAGCGCTTGCGCGTACAACTCCCATCCATACTAACGCAATGCATCCGCCAACTGTAAATAGGTATCGCAGCGCCTGCTTCATCGAAATAATCCTCCGAACCATATTCGATTGTCAGCTTGGCGAGGAGTCGACTCAGCTCCATAAACAGGAGGAATAGACATCCCTCTGGAATCCGAAGCGCGATAGGCAGTTCCTTGCCTTGATCGTCCCGCCTTGGCCGCCGAAGCGTTGGAGCCCCCTCCCCCAGCTCTTCTGCTCACAGAACCAGTGGGGAAGCCAGGAACAGCAGTATGCTGAAGCACCTCAAGCACAATTTCCTCGGCCAGCACGCCACTTCGAACGGCCTGCGGCTGAAGCAGCAGACGGTGAGACATCACATGAACGGCCACCGCTTGTACATCATCCGGCACCGCATAGGTTCTGCCTTCAATCCATGCATGCGCCTGTGAGGCTCGCATTAAGGCGAGCGTCCCTCGTGGACTGACACCAAGCGTTGTTGCTTCATGGACGCGAGTTGCGAGCGCCAGCTCCGCCATATAGCGGCACAGCACCTCATCCACATGTACGGATTGAACACGCCGTACAAGCAAGCGCCATTCCTCTGGAGTCCAAAGCGGCTTCAGGCGCAGCAGCGGTTGCTCATCCTGATGACGCAGCAGCATATCCGCTTCCTGCTCAGCATGCGGATACCCGATAGACAAGCGCATCATGAACCGATCAGCTTCCGCTTCCGGCATGCGATAAGTTCCTTCAAAATGATGCGGATTTTGAGTTCCAATCAACATAAAAGGATCCGGCAGCGGACGTGTTGTGCCGTCCACTGTAACCATGCGCTCCTCCATTGCCTCAAGCAGAGCAGACTGTGTCCGGGCAGGGGCACGGTTCAATTCATCAGCCAGCACAACATTTGCCTGAAGGGCGCCTTCACTATAGCGCAGCTCACCCGTGCTTGGCTCCCATACCATACTGCCTGTAATATCTGCCGGCATCATATCCGGTGTCATCTGAATGCGGCGGAAGGTTCCGCCCGTAATCCGCGCAAGCGCACGTGCAAGCACTGTCTTCCCTACGCCTGGCACATCCTCAAGCAATATATGTCCGCCTGACAGCATCGCGATCCCTGCCATTTTCACGACCTCTCGTTTGCCGATAATGACTTGTTCCATGCGCTCAAGATAAGAAACCCAACCCCGCTGCGCGAACTCCGTCATCCATACATCGTTATCCGCCTGCGGACGCTGCCCGCTTCCTGCAATCCATTCATTCGTCATATGATTCCCTCCCTATCAACCACTATCAACCCTGACTTGCTTATATGATTCTTATTCTTCTGCACATTCATAGACAACAACACGACAAAAAGCCCGGAACGATTCCCGCGTGCAGCTGCACGTCTGTCATCGTCCCGGGCCGTTCTATATATCAGTGTCGCCCAAGCTGCTAGTTTTCAAACCTATCATGTCCGCAATCTCTTACATCATCTTGAATCTTTCATTCTTTCAATTGGATCTGCTTCAAAATGAACCTAATTCTAATGGAGAGCTCTATTCCTGCTTATTTTTATCTGTTAATTCGATCGGGGAAAGCGTATAGCTTGTCAGCTTCACACCGAATGCATCCAGCACTTGCCGCAAAGGAACCCATGAAACATACTTCTGTGTCACGACTTGGAGAGGCTGCACCTTCACTTCCCCATCCTCGCCTGATTGTCCTATCAATTCCAGCTTGCCCGCCCGTACATTTATGCCAACTGTGGTGTTATTCCACTTGATATTTACTCGTTCCCATTCCGTGTTCCATTCTACCGAACCATTTAGGCGCTCTACCAGCATGCGCAATGGAACATAGGTAAGATCCTGATAGCTCATAAATTGATCTGGAGTGAACTCGATCTCCCCTTGATCCGTCGTTATCTTCAGCAGCCTATCCAACTTTACGGGCTCTGCTGGTTTTGGATTCACCTTCGGATCCGTTGTACCGTCTGCTTTCGTATCTGGTTTTGGTTTCGGCTTCTGCTCTGGCTTTGGCTGCTTATCATGATTCGCCGTCTCCATCGGTTTCACATTTGCCTCAATCCATGCAGTGCTTACAGGTGATCTAGACCAGCGTTTTTTGGCAGCTAGCTTGAACTGCACGGGCTTTACATAGGAAGAAAGCACATCGAATGTATATCCCTTTGTTTTATAATAACGAATGATTTCTGGAAGTGCCTTTACAGTCTCCCCATGCCCTATTCCATCATGCATAAGCACAACAGTTGACGGGAGCAATCCCCCGTCCTTCACCCCTTGCACAATTTCCTTGGCAGGAACGCCGCGCCGCTTAGAATCGCCACTGTCTACATGCCAGTCGTATACGAGATACCCCGCTTGATTCATCAAGTCGAAATATTGCTTATCAAAGTTCAAAAAAGTACCGCCAGGCGCACGAACTAATTCGGGCTCAAAACCAACGATTTTCTCAATAATTTGCCCAGTCCGCTTAATCTGACTCCAGAAATTCCGGAAATCGCCATACAGCTCTGAATACTCATGATTGTAGCTATGATTGCCAAGCGCATGGCCTTCCTGCACAATACGCTCCACCAGCTTCGGATTCCGTTCTGCCTGCTGTCCCAACACGAAGAATGTCCCCTTCACCTTCTCTTTCTGCAAAATATCGAGTACATCCTTCGTATGTATGCTAGGGCCATCATCGAATGTCAAATACACAACCTTGTCCGGCTTATTGGCAGGCACCTCGGATTTGCCCTTGCTGCTTACTAGAACTGGCGCAGCCGCCGCTTCAACGCCAACTCGCTGACCCGCGAAATGTAAGGAATCAGTTGCAGACAATTCAGGAGTTGGGTCACTGGAAGATTCCAATGTATGAGAGCTGGATGATAGATTGCTATCCTGAACATGCCCCGATGAAGCATATGCAACATGTTCCGTTGACGAACGTCCATCAACGGAGGCTAAGCATCCAACCAGAACAAGCAAGGCGCTCAGCGCCGTAATCATTAACGTTCTTAACTTGCCATTCATCATTATCATCGTCTCCTTCTTCCCTTTCGTAATGCATTCAAGCGTGAACTTGTCCCTGTTTCTATTACCTATTGCTAGATTATATGGCGGAAATAAAAAAGATGACACCGAATGGCGCCACCTTTTTTCTAGTTTGCGGCTACTACTTGATCATACGATTTCACCAGTCGAATAACAACATTTTCCTATTCAAAAAAGGGGACATCGATTGAATGTCACCTTTTCCTCATTGCTGCTACTACGAGCATATGTAATTCTTCAACTCAAACTCTCTTAAACGCAATAGCCCACTTACTCTCACAACTCAGCTCATCGATTTAGAACCGATACCATGTCTTTGTTCCAATGTGAACTGGAATACAACCCCAGCAACAGCATCCACAGTACAATCTCACTCCAGTCGGATCCGAGCAGAGGAAGTCCTGCACCACCGTTCATGGGAACGACCCCGATAATTCCCCCGATATACAGCAAGCTCTGAATCCCCATCATCCCGCTCACCAAAAGACCAATTCCTCTAGCAAACGGATCACGAAATAGCAGCGCTGAATTGTACATCGTAACGATAATAACGCCAAGGCAGATTATTAATACCAAGCCTCCTGCCCACCCAAACATATGCACGATCGTCACAGTCAAATTTTCGCTATCTAGGTAAGGAAGAAGTCTGCGAATATTATTAACTCCGTTCCCGAACCATCCTGCTTCGCGAAATAACTGCTGTACCACTTTTTGAGTGTAACCCCCGTCTCTCCAAAAGCTATGAAACCATACTACTAATCTGTGATTGACCATAAAGCGAAGACTCTCTATAAGCCAATAGCAGAGTCCGCCTGCTATGAGTGTCACACCAGCCGCAATTGCCATATTCTTTCCCTTCACTCCTGCCAGCTTGAATACGATTATACCTCCGACAAGATAAGTGGACACTTGCAGCAGATTACAATTTACAAGAAATACAATGATCGGCAGTATAAAAAGAACGATTTTCAGGAAAATTGCACGATGCATGTTCTCTGGTTTTCTGCTCCACATCGAATACAAAGAAAAGAGGTATAGATACGGACTCATATAAAAGATATCGATGGGAATGTCACCAAGGATTGGGATTGCCTTTAGTCCAAATTGAGGGTACCCATTTATGGTGTAAACGGGAAATATAACAGTATACACACTAAGACACAACGTAATGCCATATATCCATGCTGCTTCTTGTTGCAATTTCTGATAACCTACCCATAATGCAAACAGAAAAGCCACCACCCCCGGTACTAGACGCCATGCATAACCTTCGGCAGATAAGCGATAAAGATCTTGAGGATTTCCAGCTTGCACGGCGAACAAGCTAACTACACAAATAGTAATCCACACCAATATGGAAATCCACAGCTTCCAAGGGGCCTTAGGACGATGCACCTGATTGAACTGCGCTGCTACAACGGAAGGCTCTCCCATGTTGCGCACCGCCTGCTGCGCAGACACTGCTTCATCCATACCATAATCCATCCCTGATTCCGTCTCATTCAGCAAATGATCCAGCAGTTCAACTCGAATCTCACTGTGCATCTGCTTGGCCTTCACGTGAGCAAGGACGTCGCCCACGAATTGTTCAAGGATCGAGCTGTGCTGCGTATCTCTAGATTTCTGATCACATGGCATCCCTATACCTCCCCAAGCACCTGATCGAGCGAACGACGGAATAAGCGCCATTCCTCCGTCTTCTCCTGCAGAAGCCTACGTCCTTGATCGGTAATCCGGTAATATTTGCGGGCTCTGCCATTTGCCTCATTCCAATAGGCTTCTACCTCGCCTTTGCTCTCGAGCGCATGAAGAATCGGATACAAAGTTCCTTCCTTCAGCGCAAACAATCCCGACGACGCAGCTTCCAACCGCTTGGACAGCTCGTAGCCGTACATTTCTTCCTTTTCCAGCATGGACAATATGAGCATCGCCGTACTGCCTTTTAACAGTTCCTTGCTCACCTTTGGCTGCATGATATCGATCATCCCTCCCACATCTATGTAATACCTAGATATACTATATATCGTAAATCTAGGTATTGGCAAGTATAGGAATATGAGCAATGGCTTTAAGCCGTTCCATCGAATCTCTTATGTTTGCTAAATAATGCTTGCCTTTCCATCATCCCATCTGGTATTATGTTCCTCGCTCTCTTTTTTTATTTCACCCAGCATCACTAGTATGGCACGCCGCAATACGAGAAGATGACGGAGGTGGAGAATGCTCTTTTTTACTTTGGCTCGCAAAAAATATCTCAGTAATTTGCAGTACCGAAGTGCACATATGGTGCACAACATCGCCAGCTTCATGTTCGGATTTATCTACATTTCGATCTGGACAGGAATTGGCGAAGGAAGGCCGCTTGGCGAGTACGGCTTGAACGGCATCGTAAGCTACGTCGCCTTCAATCAGGCAAGCTTGTGGGTCGCCGCCTTTCTTACAAATGGACTTGGCATCCAGCAGTCCGTTCGGACTGGGCAGATCGCCCTTGATCTTGTTCGTCCCGTTCATTTGTTCTATCAGCTGATGAGCAAGGAATGGGGGCAAATCGCCTACCAGTTTGTTTACAAGTTTTTACCGATCTACATTTTATATTTCTTCGTAATGCCGCTTCACGTCCCCTCTACGATTATCACTTACGTGTGGACCGCTGTAGCTTTGACGCTGGCCGCGTACATTTCGATATGCCTGAACTATCTGATCGGAGCCGCTGCGCTCTGGACGACAGAATCTGTCTGGCTGTACTGGGTCAATTATGCGTTCAGCATGCTGCTGTCGGGCTTTCTTATCCCGATCGAATGGCTGCCAACTTGGCTTGGCGATATTAGCCGTGCTTCTTTTTATCCGTTTTTGCATTATGTCCCTACCCGGATCTATCTCGGCATGGAATCTCCGTCCGCGCTGTTAGGTTCGCTGGTGTGGTGCATTGTATTCACTGCTGCATGTCTCGCCGTTACCGGGATTATGCGACGCAAGGTGGAGGTGCAGGGCGGATGAAGTGGATTCGTATGTATGTGCTTCTCGTTCGCGCAAGCATTCGCAGTCGTATGCAATACAAGTTTAATTTCTGGTTCTCTACGCTAATGGCGACCGTTATCAGTGTCGTCGAATTTCTTATGCTTGCGGTCATCCTGTTGAAATTTGGCCATATCCAAGGCTGGAGCTTAGCGGAAGCCGGGTATTTGTATGCCATTTTGTCCTTGTCTAAGGCGATGTACCGCATGGTTGCTTCTGACGTACACCATTTGGAGCATTATCTCGTAAATGGAGCACTAGACGGACTTCTGCTGCGCCCTATTCCTGTTCTGCTTGCGCTCATGTCCCAGAATTTCTCCATAAGGCTTGGAGAGTTCGTGCAAGGGACAACCATATTGACCATTAGCATGAGCACTATGATGCAGAACGGACAGATCGGATGGACAGCCGTTCCTTTGACAATCATCGTCATCCTATCAGGTGCCGTACTGTTATTTGCCATTGGGCTGCTCACCGCTTCTGCGGGCTTCTGGGTAACCCGGATCGAGGAATTGCAGAACATTACGGAGGATGCTGCCCGCACAGCAGCGCAGTATCCAATGACCATTTATCCGAAATGGATGCAAGGCGTCCTGCTCAGCATCATTCCGGTCGGGTTCGCGAACTATATTCCTTCGTTGTACATCCTGCGTCAGCAATCTGGAATATGGCTAGTTGGGCTGTCTATCGCAATTACGGCTGCCGTATTTCTGATTGCCCTGCGCGTATGGAAGCTTGGGATTTCCCGCTATCAGAGCACAGGAAGCTAAGCTGACGTCCATATCGAGCCGATATGGAGCCCATATGGAACTCGATATGAAATTCGAATGCAACTTGATATGAAGCTAGGCACAGAGCTAACTACAATAACGCCAATAACCAACCGGAATAAGAAGCTGCATCACACGTAACGATCGGAATAAAGGGGGATTTTCGTGATTACCGTAACTGATTTACATAAACGATTCGTCCGTCCCGCACCGAAGGAGGGGGCCTTCAAGGGCATCCGTACTCTTCTCTCGCGCGACAAGCTCGTCAAAGAGGCTGTCCAAGGCATCAGCTTTACCATCAACAGCGGCGAATTTGTCGGGTACATCGGCCCGAATGGTGCAGGCAAGTCAACGACAATTAAAATGCTGTCCGGCATTCTGCACCCGACATCCGGAGATGTGCGCATCTTCGGATTAAGTCCGTACAAGGCACGGCGCCAAGTAACCCGGCGACTTGGCGTGCTGTTCGGACAGCGCACGCAGCTGTGGTGGGATCTCCCGACACGAGATTCCTACGATATCTTGTCAGCCATGTATGGTCTTGATGCCGCAGATAAGCACAAGCGAATTCAACAGTTGACGGAACTGCTGGAGATGGATGAATTCATGAATACACCTGTACGCCAGCTCTCACTCGGACAGCGAATGCGCGCCGATATTGCGGCCGCGCTGCTGCATGATCCAGACATTCTGTTCCTCGATGAGCCAACGATTGGCCTTGACGTCATCGCCAAGCGGAATATTCGCCAGTTCCTGAAGACGATTAATTAGGAGCTCGGCAAGACGATTCTGCTGACAACGCATGACATGGACGATATCGAGCAGTTGTGCAATCGCGTCATCGTCATTAATCATGGCAAGCTCGGCTTCGACGGCACAATCGACGACCTGCGCAAGCGCATCGGCTTGCCGACTGTCATCTCGGTTACCTATCGAAGCAGCTGCCAAATCTCTGACCAATCTAAGAATATACCCAGTCCGCTTCGCTTCCGTGAGTTGAACGGCCAGACTTTAACCGTGGAATGCAATCGCGAGGAATTGAGTGCCATGGATGCACTCCGTATCCTGGGGCAATTCGGTGAAGTGGAAGACGTTCACATGGAAGAACCGGATTTCGAGGATGTTATCCACCGTGTGTACTAGGCATATGGCTTCATCAGAAATCACAAAGAACAGCCCGACTAAGAAACGACTATCTTGTTCACAGCGTCGTTCCCATTCCTTGACTAAATATCGTGCGAATACAATCGTGGTATGGCTGATGAGCATGTCAAAGGATCTACCTTGAAATTCTGTACCTAGCTTCAAGTAAGATATCGCTATTATTTAAAGGTGCAAGTTTTTATAAGAAAGCTCGCAAAAAACTTGCACCTGATCAAATTTCGAAACCCATAGTTTTCTTTGAGTATCTCATGATTTTCCGCGTTTATGCATTATTCAGCAATCCCTAGTTAGTAAGGGTTTACCTCGCTTTTATAGCTGCGAAAGTTGAGTTATTAGAAATAGTTTTATAAAGATTTTAATACTAGATTTTCGCTGGGGATTTAGTCGCTCATCCGAATACGCATAAAAAAATCCCCTACGTCTACAGTATTGAATTCAAAATAGCTTGAATTCTTTATTGCTGTCTGCGATTAGGGGAGCATAGTAGATAACATCACTTTGTATTGTTAGGTTTTAAGTCTATTAAATTACAGAGACACAATAGAAAAAACAACAAAAGATGAATAGGTTGCTTGCCTGACTTTATGTTGGAAATATATTGATTTAAATTTGTTCATTTATAGTTCATAGGTAGAAGCTATATTTCCACCCTAGAGTATAAGACATCAAGTATATGGTCTTACACTAAAACAAATTTCGGAGGTGGCGAATGTTTAAAAAATTAGTAATCTCAGTTCTCATTATTTCTTTAATCGGTAGTATTTCTGGACAAGTATTTGCTAAGGAATCAATTCAAGTTACAGAACATTCAATACAAAACATCTTAGCAATGCCAAAGAAGGATATCACCTTCATTAAGGGTGGCTTTGACGATCTGAGTGATATGGAATATACGTATACTAGTAATTCAAAGAAATATAAGGCAATTGAGAAAACTTCCCCTGATCTCACACATGTTGATAGTGAAATCTATGAAGAAACAACGACTGGAGAGTTTGAACTCATTGCTAATCTAATGGTCGAGGTAAATGGGGCTGTCGTTGAAACCACAATTACCCCATCCAATGGAGAGCCCAAATTTGTTGATACCTTTATTAAGCCTGAACCAACTGATGCTAATACCTTTTCACCGGAACTAAACACTCTTGGTGATCGTGGTGATTATCCAATTTCAAGTTGGACTCATTATGGAACCTTTAATTATTCCACAAAAATCAAAAAATATACCGTCGCTGCTGTGACTGCAGTAATCTCAGGAATTGTAGGTGCAAGTACAATGGGAGCTGGGGCTGCTGCAACAATTAGTTCTACCACTGGGTTAATTGCTTATATCGTGGACGATCAAATCGAGGATATTTGGTATACTGATTTTGTATACTATAAAACTTTGCTTCCACCAGACCCGAAAATGTTTAGAATGAAAGTAGCTGAAAAAACAGTTCATTATTTTTATTCTGACTCCAATAGAGATAATCTTATGAAAGGAAGCCCTATTACTTCTGAATTTTGGTTGGATGGGTATAAGAAAAATTAATTAATGATTTATCAAATTATGTTAAGCATTTTCCTAGTATCTATTGGTTTTACTAGTTACCATTTAATAAGTGGAAAAGATTTAATGTCAATTGATTGGTATGAAATGTTGTATCTGATCATGTTTTCAGTTGTCCCACAAGTTATAGGAAGGATTTTAAGAAAATTCAAGAAAAAACAATGAAGATAACTCCAATAGGCTATTGGTGAACTGTGACCCGAGAGATGGACACTTAAGAGTGCCCCTCTCGGGTTATTTACGTTGCTTATAATGATCCCCAAGTATGAAAAACAAAGCAAGAAAAAATAAATTAACTGAAACCATGGAGAAGAGCTCCATGGTTTTGGAAGCGTCTTTTCCTTACTTGCCGGACATATTCATTTGTAGCTCCCCTGATGGGGGCAGCCCTTCCTATATAGATGAAGCGACGTTATACGAGCTCGCGCACCGCTTCCAGCACTTGATCCGTATGTCCTTTCACTTTCACGCTCCGCCATTCCTTGATGAGCTTGCCTTCTTCATCAATGAGGAAGGTCGAGCGAACAATGCCGTAGTATTCGCGGCCGTACATCTTCTTAAGCTGCCATACTCCGAACAGATCCGCTACTTCATGCTCCGTATCAGACAGCAGCGTAAATGGCAGGCTGTGCTTCTCAATAAATTTGGTATGCGACTTGATCGGATCTGGGCTAATGCCCAGTACGACGGCGCCATATTTCTCAAAATCTCCATGATAATCACGGAAATCACATGACTCCTGTGTACAGCCTGGCGTCATATCCTTCGGATAGAAATAAATCACGACTTTCTTTCCCCGATAGTCGCTCAGCTTCACTTCCTGTCCGGTAGATGCCGGCAGCGTAAATTCAGGGGTCACTTGTCCAAGTTCAACTTGAGTGGATTGTGTCATTCGTATGAGGCTCCTTCCCGGCAGCCAAGACTGCCGTTCTATTGCTTTAAGCTTATCATCCCCCACTCTTTTTTTCAAAAATGATCAAGCTATCCCACTAAGAAAATACCTCTCTATATCATTACCAATAGGAAACAGCATACTCCTCCATTGACTAAAAATAGATCGTAAATAGCGGCGTTTCCTCTGTCACTTCAACAATTTTGGCTACTTCACTGCCGTATCGATCCACATTGAGCCAGTCGATAAAGTCCTCTGCCCCATACACATTGATATACCCCTTATATGAGAGCTCCCCAAATTCGATACACTCATTATGCTGCCTAAATGGATGATTCCCCGTAATATTTTGCAAAAAATCTAAAAATTCACCTGACAAAGCCTTGATGTTCTCCCCTACACACTTGGGAACATCGATATAAGTAATAATGTGGCGCGCTACTATGATTTCAACTAAAACAGAGTCTTCTCCTTGCGGATCTGCATGTTGATCCAACACCAGTAATCCCTCTGATAATTGTTCAGAAACTTCACCATGCCTCGAAAGAAATTCAATCATCCGCTCCCTCGTATGGTATCTGAAATATTTACTGTAGCGAAGCAGCAATTCTTCTGACGTTGCATGAATCGGAATATCATATCTGTTAACCATAATCAACGCTGGACCAGTTTCGGGAGATTCATAATGATACCCTCGTTCAGAGGAGCCAATGCGGAATACGGTTAGAATCAGCGCCAGCTCCTCTCTCGTCAGACTAATCAACAGCTTCATATACGGCTCAAGCAGATTATTGCACTCGTACTGGTGGTCTCGGATTGCATGACTGCCATTCTCTTCTGATACATACTGCCCCATTTCTATACGCGTATCATTCGCTATCTCCCATGCTCGAATCGATGCACTAAAATGAATCACTTGATGTATGATTGGCTTCAATCTAACTACTTCTCGGTACATGCCCTTGCCTCCCTCTACTTCTTCTATTTCTTAATTCGACTCCTGTGCAAACGCGACCTTTATCCTGCCCTCATATCTCGGCGAAAACAAAAAAATCGCCCTCCAAACCCATTGCTGAATTGGAAGGCGATAACCTATTCGATTAAGATCCCGCCCCGCGGTATCGCTTAACACCGATGTTCCACAGCGTTAACCCAAGGGCGAAGAAGATAACCCCCACAACCGGAGTCAGGAGCGCCATCTGCTGCAGTCCCTTGTCCTTCATGAAGTAGGAGGCCGGAATGATGCCCACGAATGCGAATGGCAGAATCCATGTGAGCAGCACTTGAATGAACCGATTGTAGATCGTTAACGGATAACGGCCATAGCTCTGAATGTTCCACACGAGCGGTAGAATGCCTGTCGGCGCATCCGAATAGAATGAAATCGATGTTAGTGCAGAATAAATGCCGAAGTACAGCATCACCGATCCGATCAGCATCACGAACAGCATGAGCAGCTCCATGATGCCGAAGTCGAGACCTAGCCTGTTCCAGCATATGCCCATCATGATTGCACCAACGATAGAACCGATAATGGAGGGGGGATCTACATTTTCAAGGAGAATCTGAAATAGATTATGCGCTGGACGCGTCAATATCCGATCCATTTCCCCCTTTACGATATATCGCTCACTGAACCCCCACAAATTGAAGAAGCAGCTAAATATGCCATATGGAATCATGAAATAGCCATAGACGAACACCATCTCATCACGCGTCCAGCCAGCCAATGTCGGCGTATGCATGAAGACGATGAAGATGAAGATTAAATTCGTGACCTGAAATAGCAGATCCGATGCGATCTCTATCCAGAAGTCTGCACGATAGGTAAGGCGTGTTTTGATATAGTTTTTCAAATACTCACTAACAAGTCCGAAGTAATACATCGTGATCAACCTCCCTGCACGAACAAGCGTCTGCGCGCGGAACGCCACAGCAGCACAATTGGAATAACGAGCACTACCGCCCACAGCAATTGGATGCCGAGCGCTGCCCACACTTGATCTCCTGCCACTCTGCCTGTAAATACAGAGCTCGGCAAATACGTGATCGCTTGGAATGGCAGCCATTCATTCAACGCGAGCAGCCAGCCTGGGAAGAAGCTGATCGGTACAATAACACCGGAGAACAAATCGACGACAACCCGCTTCATACGAATCATGCCCTCATTATTTTCGATGAAAAAGGCCGTCAATCCCGTCAGCATATTCAACTGTGAATTAATCAGGAAGCTCATAAACAGCATGACACCGAATACCGCCCACTGCTTCGGATCCTGTGGAAGCTTCACTGGGAAAAGAATGCATGCGATGACCATACCCGGCCCCATGAAGAGCAGCAATCGGAACAAGCCTTCGCCGAACGCCTGCATCAGCTTGACGAATAGGTAATTGTAAGGCCGAATAAATTGGATCGCTACGCTGC
Organism: Paenibacillus alvei DSM 29; assembly: GCF_000293805.1. Taxonomy (GTDB): domain Bacteria; phylum Bacillota; class Bacilli; order Paenibacillales; family Paenibacillaceae; genus Paenibacillus_B; species Paenibacillus_B alvei. The sequence goes on from NZ_AMBZ01000001.1 coordinate 464,412, forward strand.
CATCTCGAATTTCCATGGCAATATCACGATCCATGTTGTTGAAGTAAAAGGCGCGCGCCATCCAAGAAACCGCGATGTAAGTCGTCATCTGGTCAGCCGTAAAGCCTGCAAGTGTTCCTTGTCCGCCGTAAATCGCCTGCCAGGTGAAATAATACACGCCGATGTTGAGCGTATAGATGAGAATACCGGAATAGTAATTAACTCGGTAAGCCAGCATCAACAGGAAGCGAATGCGGATAAATTCAAGATATGCGCTAGCCATGAGTCACCGCTTCCTTCTCCTTGTCGTTCTCTTCCTTGCGCTCAGCGTCGTCTGTCTCCGGCTCCTTCGATTGTATGGACAAGAGAGGGCTTAGCCCTTCTGGCTTCTCAGCCGTGCCCGCCTTGTAAATCTCACGAACGATATCATCGGTATTCGTCTCAATAATGCTCAAATCCGATATCGACGCACCGCCAACCACTCGTCCTATGACTTCCGATACATTCGTGGCAAATGGCACAAGAATCCCCGCTTCATAAGGAGATTCAACTGTCCATTCCACGTCAAGGCCGGAAGTAAGCGCCTCAACATCACCCGCTCGCATAGGCTTCGCAAATTGGAAACGAACCTCTCGTCCCTTGCCCCACGTAGACTTGAGCGTGTCCAATCCGCCGTCATAAATAATGCGCCCATCATCGAGCATAATGACACGCGTACATAGAGCTTCGATATCCTGCAAATCGTGGGTAGTCAGCAAAATCGTCGTGCCATGCTCTGCGTTCAGTTGCTTCAAAAACTCCCGAATTTCCGTTTTCACAACGATATCGAGGCCAATCGTCGGTTCATCCAAAAACAGCACGGAAGGCCGGTGCAACAGGGATGCCACCAATTCACAGCGCATGCGCTGACCAAGGCTCAGCTTCCGTACAGGCCGGTTCAGCAGCTCTTGCAAGGAAAGACGCTCGACCAGCTCATCCAGCCGCTGCTTAAATTCCTTCTCTGGAACGCGGTATACCTTGCGCAGCAGCCGAAAAGATTCGATGACCCCAATATCCCACCATAGCTGGCTTCGCTGCCCGAATACAACGCCGATGCCGCGAACGAACTTCTCCCTTTCCTTATGCGGGATGAAGCCATTTACATGAATATCCCCAGCCGTAGGTACTAAGATACCAGTCAGCATCTTAATCGTTGTCGACTTGCCAGCTCCGTTCTCCCCGATATATCCGCATATTTCCCCTTGCGGAATCGTAAAGGAAATATCCTTCACTGCCATGACCTCGTTGTATTCCCGCTTAAATAGATCAAGCAAGGCCCCCTTCAATCCATCGCGGTTTTTTTGTACTTGGAACGTTTTGCGCAAATCCTGCACATCAATGGCGTTCATATATGATTCAGTCACCCTTTCCCTGATCATTGACCCGATACGCGAGTACAACTCATTCAATTGATTCGATTCTGTAAAAATTCTATAATTGGTTAGACAAGATGCGGAGCATTTGCCCATAACCTTTACTATAGCACGTAGGACGACTTGAAAGAATGCTGAATGCACCGGATTCGACATCATGATTCTCGCCGCTTTGCCGCCGGATGCGGAAAGGACGATACATATGTTGAAAAAGTATTGGAAGCATGCCCTTATCTCTGTTTGTGTATTCCTTCTGGCAGGCGCCGGTTATTATATCTGGTCCATGTACAGCAGCTTGAGCACTTTGCAAAAGCCGCCCGAAGCATCCCGCTTCACTCCTGTTGTGCACCGTGTGCCGGAGAAGGTTAATATCGAGCCTCCCAAATGGCAGGGAGAGGAGCGAGTCAATATTTTGCTGCTGGGCGGAGACTCTCGTGGCTTGGAAGCCAATGAAGTGCCCCGTTCAGACTCGATTCTGCTCGCCTCCTTCGATCCGAAGACGAAGCGCGCCAACCTGTTCTCCCTTCTGCGGGATACATACGTTGACATTCCTGGCTTCGGCAAGGATCGTCTCAATGCCGCCCTCTCCTACGGCGGGCCGGAACTAGCAATGAAGACGGCAAGCACCTTAACGGGACTAGACATTCAATATTATGTGTATACAGACTTCGTTGGATTTATCAAGCTCATTGACGCTCTCGGCGGCGTGGAATTTGAAGTTGAGAAGGATATGAAATATACGAGCAAGGCAGATAAGCACCAATACGATATTGATTTGAAAAAAGGAAAGCAACTGCTGAACGGGGAAACAGCACTCATGTATGCCCGCTTCCGCTATGATGCCATGTCCGACTATGCCCGTACCCAACGGCAGCGCGAGCTGCTCGGGGCAGTGGCTGATAAGCTTAAATCGACTTGGAACCTGCTCCAGCTCCCCTCTCTCATTAAGGAAGTGTCGCCCTATGTGGAAACGAACCTATCGGCAGATGACATCGTGAAGCTGGCTGCACTGGGCTATGACAGCACGATTGGAGCGAGTCATCAGCTTCCGCCAATGGACAATGTTGCCGATGCGCGGATCAACAATGCAGCCGTGCTCAAGGTCATCGACGACAATAAGCTCAAGCTATACATTCAAGAAGCTTTGGAGGTCACAGACAAGCCCTCCGTATCTGAAACTATTTCACAATAAAGGGGATTCATCAACATGACAACGAATCGGAACCGTTCGGGACAATTGTACGAAGAAGCGCTCCAACATATCGTAGGCGGGGTCAACAGCCCTTCCCGTTCATTCAAGGCGGTCGGAGGCGGCGCTCCGGTCTTCATGGAACGCGCACAAGGCGCGTATTTCTGGGATGTTGACGGCAATCGCTACATTGACTATCTAGCTGCCTATGGCCCTATCATTACAGGCCATGCCCATCCGCATGTAACGAAGGCTATCGTTCGGGCAGCACAGAACGGCACCCTGTACGGCACACCAACCGAGCTTGAAATCAAGCTTGCTCGGATGCTGAAGGAAGCCGTTCCGTCCATGGATAAAGTCCGCTTCGTCAACTCGGGCACCGAGGCGGTTATGACAACAATCCGCGTAGCCCGCGCTTATACAAAGCGAACGAAGATTATTAAGTTCGCTGGATGCTACCACGGACATTCGGATCTCGTGCTCGTTGCAGCAGGCTCTGGCCCTTCTACACTTGGTATTCCAGACAGTGCGGGGATTCCAACCACGATTGCTAACGAAGTCATTACAGTTCCATTCAACGATCTCGGCAGCTTGAAGGAAGCATTGGAGCATTGGGGAGACGATGTGGCTGCCGTTATGGCCGAGCCTATCGTCGGCAACTTCGGCATGGTTATGCCTGCAGAGGGCTTCCTTGAAGGCTTGTGCAAGCTCGCTCGCGAATATGGGGCGCTTGTTATTTATGATGAGGTTATCAGTGCATTCCGCTTCCATTACGGATCTGCCCAAACATACCGCGCCTTCCCTGACTTCGCGGCAATTGAGCCGGATCTGACGGCAATGGGCAAAATCATTGGCGGCGGCCTGCCGATCGGCGCCTATGGCGGACGCAAGCACATCATGGAGCAAGTAGCTCCGCTCGGCCCTGCATACCAAGCAGGTACAATGGCAGGCAACCCTGCTTCGATCTCTGCCGGCATTGCATGTCTGGAGGTTCTACAAGCAGAGGGCGTATACGAGCAAATGGAGGAATTGGCGATCCGTCTGACGAACGGCATTCAAGAAGGTGCTGACCGTTATGGCGTACCGCTTACAATCAACCGTATTCGCGGCGCATTCTCAACGCACTTCTGCGATCATCCGGTCACGAATTATGCAGAAGCACAGGAAACGGACGGTGAAGCATTCGGCGCATTCTTCCGTCATATGCTTGACCAAGGCATCTGCCTTGCACCTTCGAAGTACGAAGCATGGTTCCTGACTACCGAGCATACCCCGGAAGACATCGAGCGTACGATTGAAGCCGCGCACGAAGCATTCCGCCGCATGAGAGGCTAGTTCGGCGAAGAGACGAATAAACAAAGAGCTATCTCTATCATCTAAAACAGATCCGTTATAGCACAGCGCCCCAACCAATGCAATAATCACAGGTCGGGGCGCTTCTTCTTTATCATCGTACAGTGTGACTTTCTCGACGAAGCCGGCTTGCTTGATACATGTCGTATGCTTCCTTTACCCATGTGAACAAATACGCGCTCCCGCCGTGATCGGGATGCAGCACCCGCAGCAGCTTGCGGGACTGCTTCCTCACCTGCTTCGCATCCGCTTCTTCAGGGACACCAATTAGCGTATGAAAGGACAAATCCTTACCGGCGGATGGTGCGATCCCTGTTGAACGCGAGCTGTCTCCATAGGTTCGGTTGTATGTATTCCTCTCACGAGATGCCTCTTCCTCCCATGCAGCCAGTTCCCGCAGCCATGTTGAAAGCACGCGCTCCAGCTCATTTTCATCTGTAGGCAGCATGCCCTGCCAGAAGTCATACTCCATTTGCCTCATTCGCTGTTCAAGCTGCTCCATAACATCATTTCGAGTAATTAGTACAGCCTTCACACGCTCTGCTTTGCGGAAAAGCTGAAGAATTTGCCGGGTCGCCCATTCCGGTATCTCGGCAGCAAAGGCATGCAGCACCTTCGGCATTTCCTGATCCCGAACATGAAAGTCCTGAAGAAACTCCATTAGCCACTCCTGTTGGCTTACGTTCAGGCTGGAGCCGATTTGAACGGCAAGCTGAAGCTTGATGCCGCCATTCTTCAGCTTAACAGACCAAGACTCTGTCAACTGCTCTAATGCATTTACAATGGAAATCAGATAAGGATCCGTAACTTCTATAGCTTTATTACCTTCTGTATCTTTATTGCTTTCATTACTCTTGATCCCGACTGTTGTCTCAACTCCGGCATCCTTCTGTTCACCCTTCCGCTTCATCATCATGCTCCTTTCCCCAGCAAGCTTCAACCCTACACTAAATTGATTCATGCTTGGGTGCCTGTATCCTTACACATCCGGTTCAGGTCTCTCAAGCAGTCCTCCTGGAACTGGCTCAACGATACGGAACATGCATTTCGTACCACCTTCCACGATGCATTCCGTCCGATCGACATCCGCATGAAGCACCGTGGCAAACATCGACTGCTCGCATCTGCAAGGAGAACCGAACTGAGCCGCAACTTGCGAAATCGGGCAATTGGCTTCTTCCAGCCAATAGCTTCCGTCCTCACATCTGCCCCATCTAACCATATAGCCTTCCTTGTCCTGTAGTGCTGCCAATGCACAGATACGTTCCTCTAAGGTGGCTTGATTTAATAACGGAGCATACCGTTTCTCTTGCTTCTGCCTGCGATAATGGAAAAGCTGCTCCACCGTATCTTCACCGGACTGTTCCTGCAGTTGCTCAAGAATATCGATGATCAGCGCATCATATGCACTGACGAACAGCATGCTTGCTTTATCGGTCAAACTATACTCATAGGTAGGTCTTCCTAGCTGCTGACGAATCAAATGAGCGTGTACATACCCGCCCTTTTGCAGCGCATATAAATGCCTGCGAACGGCTATAGCCGATAGTTGAAGGTGCTTCGCGATAGCGGGCACCCCGACTGTTCCCTGCTGCTTTAAAAACAATAAAATATTACGACGGGCTGAATGATTAATCATATTGGCTTGCTGCGTAATCGTCATCTTACAGCCTCCCTAACTTGCAGGCGATGCGGGTCTATTCTTTTCCTTTGTCCCAATTCCACCATCTCCTTATCTTCGGTCTGGAACAGCGGTTTGATTTACGCTCGATTCACGTATAGTATAGAAAATATTTTTCCTTAGATCAACTTTGTTTCCTCAAACAGATATACACCCAGCTTTATTGCCTGCTTCATCGAAATACGAAAAAGCCAGCGGAACGAATCCGCTGGCTTTCTGCCTTGCCATCTGGCTTATTTGAATGTACCAACCAAGAGGGTACTTACAGCTTTTTAATTTCTTCCTTCAAGAGCTCAGACTGGGTACCGAATACAACTTGTACGTTGCCTTTGCCCAATCTCATAATGCCTGCTGCCCCCAACGCTTTCAAACCAGACTCGTTAACCAAGCTGTCATCTTTCAGCGTCAGACGAAGACGAGTAATACAAGCTTCGTTTGTAATGATGTTATCTTTTCCACCTATATTTTCCAATACCTTAACAGCCTTTTCTTTGATCGTGCTATTAGCTGCACTGGCTGTTGCCGCATTAGACTCCTCTGTCTCTACTTCGCGTCCAGGTGTCTTCAGGTTCAGCTTCACGATAAGGAATCGGAATAAGAAGTAATAAACAACGAAGTATGCAATACCGATTGGAATGAGCAACAGTGGCTTAGTCGCAAGCGGGAAGTTCAGCGCATAGTCGATAAACCCTGCCGAGAAACCAAAGCCGTGCTTGATTCCCCACAATGCTGTAATTACGCCGGAGATACCGGACAACACAGCATGCACTACGAACAATACTGGAGCTGCAAACATGAACGCAAACTCAATCGGTTCTGTAACACCTGTTAAGAAAGAAGCAAATGCAACTCCCATAAAGATCGATGCTACAGCTTTGCGTTTTTCAGGACGTGCAGTGTGAATAATGGCAAGTGCTGCACCAGGCAAAGCAAACATCATAATCGGGAAGAAACCTGTCATAAACATACCAGCCGACTTGTCTCCTGCGAAGAAACGAGTAATATCACCCTTCACGACCTCGCCAGCGGCATCTGTAAATGTACCGAGTTGGAACCAAGCAATGTTGTTAAGGATATGATGCAAGCCTGTTGGAATAAGCAAGCGATTAGCCAGCATAAAGCCGCCAGAACCGATTGCACCTAAACCAACAACCCAGTTACCAAATGAATCGATAGCTTGTTGTACCGGACCCCAAACAATCGCAAAAGCAAGACCGATAATAATAATCGAAACGGATGTTACCATCGGAACAAATCGTTTTCCGCCAAAGAATCCTAGCCAATCAGGCAGCTTGATATTATGATACCTGTTGTACATAAAGGCAGCCAAACATCCTGCTAATATACCGCCTAATACACCCATATCCAATTTCAAGTCATCTGGGATGAAACTGAAAATACCAGGAGTGATCTCCAATATTTTCATAAGAATGATATGAGCAAGCACAGCTGCTAATGCAGCAACTGCATCTCCCGCTAATCCTATTGCAATGGCTACTGCAAATATGAGCGGTAATTGTTTAAAGATGGTATCCCCACCTGCAAGTAAAAATGGAGCTACATAATGGTTCAAAAACTCGCCTGCAGCGCCCATGTGAAAATCTTTCACGTAGTCAATAGCGCCGAATCGAAGTAAAATTGCCGCCGCCGGAAGAGTTGCTACCGGAAGCATCAATGCACGACCAATTTTTTGCAAAAAGGCTAGCATGTGTCGTTCCTCCTTGTGGTGAATAAGTAAAGTATGGATAAAAGGTCAAAGATTTATGCTTCGACCTGTCATCTCCATCGCCCAAATGAAAGCGCATTAGAGAAAATAAAAAAAGCATGAGCTTGCGACGAGCCGACATCCCAAATTGCCTTGGATGTTGTCTCTCAGCAAGCTCATGCCTAGTCGAACTAGTAACACGCTTGTATGGCTTTATTCTGAATCTTTATGGAACAAGCGATATAAATGCATTGCGATGTATGCCGTTTCATCTTCGGGGACTTCAATCTCCAGCTTCTTCGACATTAAGTCTGCACATTTCTGTGCTACGCTGAATTCATAGGGCGCCATATCCTTCAAATTTTCTCGGAATGGGTTCTTCGTCGCCTCCCCTTGGCGAATGCGTTCCATCGCAAAGCGCAAATGCGTTATCAACCGTAAGTAATCAATACTGTCCTTCGGAATGGCCCTGCTCCGTTCACGTTCGATAAGAGCAACCAAATCCTTCAACAGATGATTGTATTGTACAAAGCTCCCGACAGGGACATGAGCAACGGCAGATTGGATATGGATTGTCAAAAATCCAATTTCATCTTCCGGTACTACAACATCGAACGTCTTCCCGATCAGCTCAGCGGCTTGGGAAGCAAGTTTGAATTCCTTCGGGTTCAATGTGCGAATTTCCCATAGAAACGGATTCTCAATCGCAATATCGTTGCGAAGACGATAAAGCGCATATTCAATATGGCTCGGCAATGCGAGATGAATATGCTCGTTTAAATCCGGCGTTAACTGCTCCGACACCATCGAAATAATCTTCTCCGATACGACAATGACTTCTGCATCAATTTGTTCGAGCAGCATTTGATATTGCGATAAATGCTGCTTATCTTCAATCGCAAAAGTCTTCTCGATTCGTGTATCACCCATCTCCAGCGAACCTCCGGGCTTTGCGCCGAAGCCGAGCCCCTTACCCATAAGAATGGTTTCTTTGTTCGCCAACACATCGTTTGCCAATACGACATTGTTGCTTAATGCCCGTACGATTTCAAAGCGACGTTGTTCTGACAAAGTAAGGCTCCTTTCCCCTGAGAGTGCACATCGAAGATCGCGTTTTGAAAACGTTTTCGATTCTGCGTCAACTGTATCATTTATTCTAGGTGAATCTACAATCCTTGTCAACGAAATAAATCTAATTTTGTCGAATATGTACGAAAATTGCAGAATAATAATTCTTTGTCATTTTATAGACACATATGGAAAGGATGATGCAGCCAAGAGAGAATCTGATCCTCCCCCAATTGCATCATCCATTATATTTTAAATAGACATTTCTTGAACTGCAGATACGCGGTCAACGACCAGAACTTGAATCTCTTCAGCCGTCTCCAGCATCAGTGCTTCTTCCGCAAGCTTGCGCATTTCTTCACGGTTCAAGCGGCTGAGCAGCACACGTACCGGAAGCACAGAGCTTGCGCTCATGCTGAACTCATCCAGGCCAAGGCCTAGCAGAATTGGAACAGCCTTCAAGTTGCCGGCCATTTCGCCGCACATGCCGGCCCATTTACCTTCCTTATGCGCAGCATCAATAACCATCTTGATCAAGCGCAGAACGGCTGGATTGAATGGCTGAGTCAAGTGAGATACTTGCTCGTTCATTCGGTCAGCAGCCATCGTGTACTGAACGAGATCGTTCGTGCCGATGGAGAAGAAGTCAACTTCTTTTGCCAGCTGATCTGCAATAATTGCCGCAGCCGGAACCTCGATCATCATGCCGACTTCCATCTCTTTATTGTAAGCAATGCCTTCTGCATCCAGCTCTGCTTGGGTTTCCGCCAAGATTGCGTTCGCTTCGCGGAGCTCGCTTATCGCCGAAATCATCGGATACATCAGCTTAATATTGCCTTTCGCACTCGCGCGAAGAATTGCACGAAGCTGTGTCTTGAATAGATCTTTACGATCCAGGCACAAGCGAATCGCACGGTAGCCGAGGAATGGGTTCATTTCCTTCGGAAGCGGCAAGTAAGGCAGCTCCTTGTCCCCGCCAATGTCCAATGTGCGGATAACGACAGGCTTTTCTGCACCAAGCGTTTCACATACGGCAACATAAGAGTTGTATTGCTCCTCTTCAGATGGGAAGTTGTCGCGACCCATGTAGAGGAATTCCGTCCGATACAAGCCAACACCCTCAGCACCGTTATTGCGCGCACCAAGCGCATCTTGCGGGTTACCGATGTTCGACACGAGCTCAACCTCGTGACCATCCGCTGTGATTGAAGGTTTGTCCTTGTACAGCTTCATTTCTTCCTGACGCTTCTCGAACTTCATTTTCTTCTCTTGGTAAGTCGCAACCGTATCCGCATCTGGATTGATGAGGATAATGCCGCTAGAACCATCGAGAATGATCATGTCGCCGTTCTTAACGGTAGATGTAGCATCCTGCAAGCCCACTACTGCAGGAATCTCCATCGAACGAGCCATAATCGCAGAGTGGGAAGTACGTCCGCCAATGTTCGTCGCGAAGCCTGCTACCTTGCTGCGATCCAGCTGGGCTGTATCGGAAGGAGTCAAATCATGCGCGAACAGCACAACTGCCTCTTCGAAATCATTCAGAGAAGCAGATTTCTTGCCGGACAACAGACCCAATACACGCTTGCTTACATCGCGGAAATCCGCCGCACGCTCACGCATATATTCGCTGTCCATGCTGCTGAAGATGTCAACCAGCTGCTGAGTCACTTCCGATAGAGCAAACTCTGCATTGACTTTCTCACTGCGAATCTTTTCAATTGCCTGTCCAATAAACTCTTCATCCTGCAACACAAGGATATGTGTAGCAAAAATTTCAGCCTGATGCTCGCCTAATTTTTTTGCAGTATCTTCTTTAATCTGTTCCAGTTCGTTCATCGCCAACTGTACAGCTGTTTGCAAACGAGTTGCTTCTGCCTGCACATCGTCAATCTGCTTGCGCTCTACCTCGGACGTATCGTGTTCAAGGATGAAAGCTTGACCGATGGCGTAACCGGATGCAGCTGGGATACCTTGAAGTAGCATCGGTTCCTCCACTCCTTTTCCGCGTTAATGATTTACTGAATCTATTAGTCCAATACGGATTCGATTACTGCGCCTACCGCTTCAACTGCTTCAGCAGCCTTTTCGCCTTCCGCAGATACGGTTACGGTGTCGCCAGCTTTCATACCAAGCGTCAATACGCCCGTGATGCTTTTTGCGCTTACTTTGCGGCCGTTGAATTCGATTGTAATTTGCTCGCCTGCGAATTCGGCAGCTTTCTTCATGATTGCGCCCGCTGGACGAGCATGGATACCTTGTGGGTTTTTAATTGTAAATTGTTTTTCCATTATTATGCCCTCTCTTCTCATGTGTAGTAGAATGCGTTTTTCTTCTTTAAAAAACAATCTATTTCAATACAATTTCCAACAGCTCATCGGAGTCTGCTTTTACATTGCCTGTGTTCGCTTTCAACTCAGCGACAATGTCGCCGTTCGCGACAATAATCGGAGTAATAACTGGAAGACCTGCTTCTTTAATTTGTGCAATATCGAACTCGATAAGCGTTTGGCCTTTTTTCACTTTGTCACCGGACTTCACATGCGGCTTAAATGGCTTACCTTGCAAGGATACTGTGTTCACGCCGATGTGAACAAGCAATTCCAAGCCGGACTCATGCGCAAGAACCAAGGAATGGTGAGAGTCGATCAAATGCACGACATGACCGTCGAATGGAGAGACGAATACGCCCTCTGTTGGCTCAATAGCAATACCGTCACCAATAATTTTTTGTGAAAATGCTGGATCCGGTACTTGCTCCAATGGTACTGCTTGACCTGTAATCGGTGCTGTAATGGAAATTTTCTTTTCTTTTACCAAAACCAAACATATTGAGTTCCTCCTTGTAATTAACCATGTGAACTTTCGTCCGTCATTGTATTTGTCGTTATGACGTTTGAAAAAATGCCAATTTCTCTTATGAGAAAATAAAAAGGCATGCGCTAAAGCATGCAGTTCACCCCCGTGAACGGCCGCTTAGCTCATGCCTAGTCGTACTAGTAACACGCTAACTTCCTGTGTAAAATTCACACCCATTGTATCATGGTGGCTGCGCGGGATGCAAGCGAGCGGGCTATTGGTGAAATCTAGTCGATTCGCACCTTCCTCAAATGGCTGCTGAGTTATGCGGTATCCATAAGATGTGCGTTCTGGATACAATTCATACCGTCCGCACCTCATTATGACTACATTACATATATACCCACTATATCCACAAATGCCGCAAATGCACCACATGATTTATGGTCGATTATGATCTTATTTTATTCATACGCAGTTCTCGCCATAACGTTTCAAACTGCATATGCACAACTTTTCTCCTACTATGTACAATCCGAGATTCATTACGGGACATCATTGCTTATTCGCTTTGTTCTGCGTAGTAGCAAGAAACGCCTACTTTCAGCAATTTGCTGATCATATCGTCCGGCAGCGGACTGTCAGTGATGCATCCTGTCAATCCTTCAACAGAAGTAACCGTAAATAAGGAGGCCTTGCCTACCTTCGTATGGTCAAATACGGCAAAGGTTTGCTGTGCTTGGCGCATCAGCATGCGGGCCGTTTGCGCTTCCAGCTCCGAGTACGTTGTAATGCCCTTGGTTATGGAGAAGCCATCGATGCCCATAAATAATTTTTCAATATTCAAATGCTCAATTGTTCGTTCCGCTAAGGGCCCGCACAGCTCGAAACTGTTGCTGCGCATAACGCCGCCAATCACGACAACCTGTATTCCTTCACAGTCTGACAGCTCCATCGCAATATTTACAGCGTTCGTCACGACGGTAATGCCTTGACGCTGCTTCAATAACCGGGCAAGCAGGAATGTAGTTGTTCCCCCGGTCAAGCAAATACTGTCGCCTTCTTCAATGAAGTCCAAGGCTCGTCTAGCGATTGCTTCCTTCTCCAGCCACAGCAATTGTCTCTTCTCATCGAAGGAAACCTCTCTCACTGTGCCCGGCCCCTCAAGCAATGCTCCGCCAATCGTACGAATCAGCTCCCCCTTGCGCTCCATTAAATCCAAATCCCGTCGCGCTGTAGCTTCTGAGCATTCGAACTGCTCAATAATCTCTGCTATCGTAATGCGTCCATTCTGCTTCATCACTTGCAAAATTTGCTGGCGCCGCAATTCACCCTTGGATAACGATTCACTCATGCGTTACACTCCATCCGTTCCATATTCATACCTGTGTCGGGGTTTGCTTCTTTTGATGAAACGCGATCCTAACGAAAGGCGCCAGCTGCTTATAGTCCTTGGCTCTCAAATTCCAGACCAGAACAACTCGCCTACATTAAATAGATACAAACTGCGTCAGGTTCCGCGGATCGTCCGGATTCAAGCCCCGCTTGATCGCTGTATAATATCCGTTATATTGAACAAAAGGCAGGTACAACACCGCACGCGCTTCATCGCACGCATCCACATGGCCAAGCTCAATGACCTTATCTGCGAATGCCGTGTCGGCTCCCGCTTTTGCCGTTACAATCACAATCGTCGCTCCGTACTGCTTCATCTCTTCCGCTACCTTGAGCTCATAAGCACGAGCACATTCCGACAAGAGCAATACGACCTGCGCTCCCGGCTCCACAATCGACTTCGGGCCGTGTCGGAATTCCAGAGTTCCATATGCCTCTGTCCACATATAGGTCATTTCCTTCAGCTTCAAACAAGCTTCAAGAGCCAATCCATACAGCGCCCCCATGCCCAAATATATCGTTTTCTCAAATTGATGATTGTTCACCCACGCAGATGTCGTTTCATCCGCCATTGTAACGAACGCACTGCTGGATTGCAACACTGCCTGCAGCTCGGCCAATTCCTTCTCGCGCCCCGCACCAAGTGCAATAGCCGCCTGCATCATAAATGTCATGCTGCTGAGCGATTTCGTCATAACCGTACTCTTCTCTGCACCTAGTGGAGATACGAGGCATGGCGTCATTTGCGCCATCTTGCTGTTCGGATGACATGTAATGCCGCATGTTGTCCAATGCGTCAAGTCCTTGGCTGAATCCAGCGCCAGAATAACCTCATGGGATTCACCAGAACGAGACACCCCGACGAGCAAAGTTTTCTTCGATGGCGTTACGGTCTGCTCACGGAACAAGAACAGATCAGAGGATGGATGCGCAGCCGCACTTCTCCCTGTCCACTTGCGATATGTAGCCGCCATTGTCATTGCCTGGTACCAGGAAGAGCCGGAACCAATGAATATAACCTCTTCAAATTGATCGTTTCCTATATATTGATCTACCCAATCCTTCTGATTGTGCAGCTGATCCCAAGCCGCCTGGAGCGCCGCCGCTTGCTCGCTGATTTCCCGGTACGTATGTGTATCAAGTTGGTTTGACATCTCACAATTTCCTCCCTTATAATCAACTTAATGAAATTATAAATCATAATTATGATCGTTTCAATCATTTATATGCAGGAGGTTACGGAAATGGGACATCTTATCAGCTCTACATCCATGCTTCAAGCTGCACGTGAACAAGACTTCGGAATTACTGCATTTAATGTACATACACTAGAAATGCTGCAAGCGGTCGTAGAAGCAGCCGAGGACACGAATACACCGCTCATCTTGCAAACGACGGTAGGAACGGTTAAGCATTTAGGACCGGAATATATCGTTGCCGCTGCTCAGACAGCAGCGAAGCAAGCCTCTGTCCCGATCGCACTGCATTTGGATCACTGTACGGATTATGAGCTTCTCGTTCAATGCATCCGCGCAGGCTATACGTCCGTCATGATCGATGCTTCGATGTATCCTTATGAAGAGAATGTTCGCCGCACGCAGGAGGTTGTGAAAGTAGCGCTCGCTGCAGGCGTCAATATAGAGGCGGAACTGGGCAAAGTTGGCGGCGTGGAGGACGACATCGTCGTCGAGGAAGAAGATGCGCGTTTGGCTGTTCCAGAGGAGTGCGCTGCATTCGTAGAAGTTACAGGTGTTCCTACATTGGCCCCTGCCATTGGAACTGCACACGGTATATACAAAGGCGAGCCGAAAATTGCCTTCGATCGGTTGGAACAAATATATAAGCAAGTCGGCGTACCGCTCGTTCTGCATGGCGGCTCCGGCATCCCTGAGGAGCAGGTGAAGCGCTGCGTGAAGCAGGGCATGGCGAAGATGAATGTTGCAACTGAGCTGCGCATCGCCTTCTCGAATGCAATCAAAGATGTATTCACAGCGAATCCAAATGAGAATGACCCACGTAAATATATGGTGCCAGCGAAACACGCCGTAAAGGAATTGGCGATTCGCAAAATGGAAATGGCAGGATGCATCGGCAAGGCAAACGCCGTTCGCTAATGGCAATTGGAGGAACAAAAATGATTACAACGGTTACCCTAAATGCAGCGATTGATAAGACCTATTACATTCCCGGCTTCAACAGCAATGCGCTGTATCGGGTCGACCAGACGCTCGCAACAGCGGGAGGCAAAGGCATCAATGTCGCTCGTGTTATCCATGCCCTAGGAGAAATGGTAACGGCTACAGGCTTCGTAGCTGGCTACAATGGGATGGCAATCACGGATATGCTTCGAGAGGAAGGCATTGGAACAGACTTCATCTCCGTTCCCGGAGAGTCGCGTCTCTGCCTGAACATCATCGATCCAACGGGAGGCACACAGACGGAACTGCTAGAGGCTGGCCCATCGATCACCCCGGAATCAATAGACGCGATGAAGGCCAAGATTGAGGAGCTTGCGGCAAAATCTTCACATGTTGTCTTCTCGGGGAGTCTGCCGAAGGGCTGTGGCACGAACCTATACGCAGAACTCATCGACATCGCTCGCGGTCAGGGTGCAATTCCTGTTCTCGATACAAGCGGCGATGCGTTAATCGCAGGGATTCAAAGTCGGCCTTACTTGATTAAGCCGAACGAACATGAAGTTACGAAGCTAACAGGCGGACTAGCTGACAGTGAGGATGAGATTGTGCGTGCTGTACAGCAGCTCATGCAAAACGGAGTCGACAATGTCATTGTCTCCCTAGGGGAACGAGGTGCGCTCGCTGGCTGCGAAGAACAGTTATATGGCGTGTCCATTCCTCGTGTGGAAGCCGTGAATGCAGTCGGCAGCGGCGATTCCATGGTGGCTGGTCTCGTTGTGGCGGATCGTCGCGGTTTATCTCCTGAAGAAAAGTTAAAGCTTGGCGCAGCTTGCGGCACAGCCAATGCGCTTATGCCCTCAGCAGGTATGGTAAGGATGGCTGACGTAGAGTCGCTGCTTCGCGAGATACAGGTTACACCATTATCTTCATTCCTTTAACGCTTGTATCATTAAGTAAAAAAGTCGTGCGCTCCGTTTTAACGGCCAAAGCTGCACGACTTTTTATTTGCGGAATCAGCAAAAGTTATCTTAATCTCCCCTACAGGATTGGCGCAAGCACCTTGCCTTTTTGAACAAGGCAATAAGCGACCTCATAGGTAAGCGGAATAAGGCCATTCTCCTGTTGAAAGGTATCGGTATATGCTCGCTTCATGGCTTGCATCAATGTTCGATGGCTCGTTCCTTTTTTTCTGTCCCCACTCTCCGCTCCATTCCCTTGCTCGCTATGAACCGCATTTCCAGCACCAACCCGTCTCACCTGCGCAAGCGCTGCATGCACGTCTGGAAACGTGCAGCAATAGCTTTTGCTCTCCCATTTGATTGTTTGATCCTTGTTGCACTCTTTGCTATTCATAAGCCATGACACCCAATCATCCTGATTCGGATAACACTGGCCTCGCGGAACAAATGGGATCCCTAGCGCAGCTTCAGCTTGACGGAAGGACTTATGCAGTTCCTTCACCGTCCCCGGCAAAAAGGTCGAAAACGCCAGCATTCCGTCAGGCGCAAGCAATCGAAGCATGTGCTGGACGGTAATAGCTGGATGATTGAACCACTGAAAGGCGGCACTCGATGCAATCAAATCGAAGGTTGGCTTCTTCATCTGTGATTGCATCTCATCGAGCCATGCCTCGACATCTGCCGCTATGGGATACACCCTGTCAAGTGATACTCCCGCTCGTTCCAGCTTCGTACAGGCATGCTCCAGCATCCGCGGCGAGAGGTCAATCAATGTAAGTTCTACGTTGGGGAATACCTGCACTAATTGCTCTGACAGCATCCCTGTCCCGCATCCTACATCAAGGATGCGCATGGTGCGAGGTATTTCGCCGCCGCTCTGTATCGATTCAGCCGCATGGCTGCCTTGGGGATAAGGATGAAGGGATGGATAAGTAGGATTTGGAGCGTACTTTGGAACGGACTTTGAAGCGGATTTAGGGACATATTTTGAAGCAGACTTATGGGCAGACAGCACAGCTCCTTGACACGCCCCCCGCAAAGGTGCGAGCTCCACGGTGCGGCGAATCTGCTCTACAAGCTCATCCGCCATCACACGCTGCACTTCGGCATAGCTGTCATACTCCTTGGCATGTTTGTCAAATCGCCGTTGTACGAGCTTTTTGTCTACGTTTGCTCCCTGAAATCGCTCGGTATGTTCAACCTGTTGTTGCTTCCCGTTCATTCCTGCCCTCCTTCCCCATTGATGTGGTGGTAATGGGGGATATCTGTAGACGGTGCGCTGCACCACGTACGCACCGATTGTATCCATTGCGCCGTCTGCGTAGCGAACGGCGCGTGTCCGGCAAGCGGCAGCACCACGCAACGCGCAGCGTTCCGGCTGCCGCTTGCCGCTTGCGCCCGCTGCTGTGCAGCAAGCGGGCATACGCTGTCGTCCGCGCCATGCAGCCAGAGAAGGCGCGGACCATCCGGCGCGTCGGTGAGACGCGCCCAAGCCCGCTCCAGGTCGGCCTGCTGCAAGTAGGCCAAACCCGCATCAAGCCCCGCGGGCGTGAAGTCCTTGCCGATAGCTGCCGTGTGCTGCGCCAGCCAGCGACAGCTATCGGCGCTCGCGCGCTCCGCCGCAGATGGGATACACTCCGCGAATGCGCAGAGTGTATCCGCTGGCGCAGCTTGCGCCAATCGGCGGCGCATGCGCCGCACGACACGGTCTGGCCAGCCAGCCCGACCGGTGTCGTCAATAAAGCGCAGCGTCGTTCCCGTCAGAATGACGCTGCGTACAGCCGGCGGGCAGGAATCAGCAGCAATGTGCCTGCTGATTCCTGCCCCTTGTTCCTTCCGCATCCGCTCCTGTCCAGCATCCGCTTCCGCTTGCCAAACTGCCAGCGCCTCCAGCAGCAGCATCCCGCCCATTGACCAGCCGACTGCATGCCACTCTCCGTCAGGTTCTTCCAAAAGAGGGCGGTAAACCGCATCAAGCAGCGACGAAATCGAACTGGAACCCGCATATGATACATAGCGATGTTCAAATTCCGGAAGCAGCTTAGCGAGCCTCGACCATACAGAAGATGACATCCCCCAGCCATGCACCCACAAAAGCTTAGGTCTTGGCGACGGTGCAAGCTGTGCATCTCTCCTCTCATTCGCCGGCTCTTGTCTGTCCATCATGCCCAACCCTCTCTATCTTGCTTCGTAAAATATAACGAATTCAATTTTTCCCCAATAGTCCAACGCAAGCTAACCATCCTACAGCTCATCCGCAATACGCACGACTGCTTCTGCCGCTGTTGCCAAGTCCTCATCCGTATGCAGCGGAGACGGTGCAAATCGTATGCGCGCCGTGCCTTCTGGCACAGTAGGCGGTCGAATGGCCAAGCCCGCAACGCCCGCTTCAGCCAAGCCTTCACTTACCGCTACCGCCCTTCGATCAGAGCCCAGCATCACCGGCACAATATGACTGTCACCTTCCCCTGTATCCAGACCTCCTGCCTGCAATCGCGCACGGAAAAGCGATGCCTTGCGCATTAACGCCGAGCGCGCCTCTTCTGCGGCCCGCACCTCTTGCAGCCGCGCACGTACTAGCGCTGCAACGAGAGGCGGCAAACCCGTATTATAAATAAAGGTTCTCGCCTGATTCACCAAATAACGAATGACAATATCTTCAGCGGCAGCATAGGCACCGACCGCACCGAAGGCCTTGCCAAACGTTCCCATCATAATATCTACACGCTCATGGATACCAAGTGCATGACAGAGCCCTCTTCCTTCAATCCCATATACGCCGCCGCTATGCGCCTCATCCACCATAAGCATGGCACCATAGCGTTCCTTCAACGTTGCCAGCTCTGCCAGCGGAGCAAGCGTTCCATCCATGCTGAATACAGCATCCGTCACAATAAGCTTGCGCGCCGCCCTGCCTGCCCCTAGCGCGCCAACTGTCCATTTCTTCAGCTGATCCTCCAGCCGATTCAAATCACGATGGGGATATCGAATATGTTCTGCACGACTGAGCACAATCCCATCTACAATGCTGGCATGGTTAAGCCGATCACTGAACACCGCGTCATGGCGACCGACGAGCGCAGGGATAATTCCTGCATTCGCCATATAGCCGCTCGATAATACGAGACAGGCCTCCGTTCCCTTGAACTCCGACATTTCACGCTCTAGTGCTGCATGATGGGGATCATGGCCTGTAATGAGGCGCGAGGCTCCGGAACCGATCCGCAAACCGGGCTCCCCTAGCAACCTTGCTTCCTCGTTCAACGAGTTCCACAGAGCATCGGATATCCATGGGTACAGTCCTAAGTAATAGTTGGAGGCTAGATTAAGCATCCTCTTCCCTTCACGCATCATCCAGCCGTCTTCCAGCCATACGGTCTGTGATAACCAACGAAGTCGTCCTGCCTGTTCCCGTTCCGATAATTGATCCCGCATCCATGACCAGCGATCAGAGCTGACGGTCATAGGGCGCATCGTTCAATTTCGAAGCCCAGATCCTCGATCATCCGATGATCATCCGTTGCTTCTTGTCCTTCTGTCGTCAAGTAATCCCCAACGAAGATGGAGTTGGCTGCATATAGAGCCAGTGGCTGCAAAGAACCAAGGTTTACTTCACGACCGCCGGAAGCACGAATCTCCTTCGAAGGACAGACAAAGCGGAACATGGCGAGCGCCTTCAAGCAACGGCGCGGATCCAAATCATGCAAATGAGCTAGTGGCGTACCTGGAATAGCATTCAAAAAATTAACTGGTATCGAATCCGCATCCAGCTCACGCAAGGAGAAAGCGACATCAACCAACTGCTCGTCTGTCTCCCCCATTCCCATAATGACCCCGGAGCATGGCGACATGCCTGCCGCCTTGGCTGTACTCACCGTATGTACCCGATCCTCATACGTATGTGTGGATGTGATATGAGAATAATGATCAGAGCTTGTATTCAAATTGTGATTGTAGCGATCAACACCGGCCTGCTTCAGCCGAGCTGCTTGTTCGGGTGAGAGGATCCCTAGGCACGCGCATATTTTCATCGGCATCGTCGATTTAATTTCCTCGACAGCCGCTACGACCTGATCCAATTCCCGCTTCGTCGGCCCACGCCCACTGGCTACGATGCAGTAGGTTCCCACCTTCATCTCCATCGCTTTGCGCGCACCATCTATGAGCGTATCCTTTTCCAGCATGGTGTACTTCTCGATAGGCGCATCGGATCGAATCGACTGCGAGCAATACCCGCAATCCTCCGGGCAATGTCCGCTTTTTGCGTTAATAATCAGGTTCAATTTCACTTTGTTGCCAAAAAAGTGGCGCCGCACCTGATACGCCGCATCCATAATGGCTAGCAGCTCATTATCATCCGCACGGAGCACAGCGAGCGCCTCCTCACGCGTCAATGCCTTTCCTTCGATAGCTTGATCTGCCAGCCCGCGCCAATTTATGTCCTTCACCTTCACCAACTGCTCCTTCATAACCATCTCTCCCTTACAGATCATTATCCCGATATGGATTTATCCTTACATTCGTCGCTTCATTCCCGTAAAAATCCCATTGTTTATGCCCGTTCCTGAAGCCAAGCTGTCATCTTCTTCATGTGGACAAAGGATGCAAGCCAACGCTGCCTCCACGCCGTCCAGGCTGCCGTTTCCATGGCACGTGCATGGCTAGGCTGTACCAGCCAAGGAACAATCCCGCACACAGGTACTTCAGCCATTGCCTCAATCATTCTTGCATTTTCCGCAAGCTCACGGTCATCCGCCAATGTCGGTGGGCCGCTGAATACGACTGCCAGATCTGTAATTCCTCTTTCCCGTGCATACTGCACCGCTGTTACCGTATGACTTACTGTGCCTAAGCCCGATGAAGCCACGAGCAGCACGGGGAGACCTAGTTCACGAGCAGCATCAGCCATCGTATGCGCCGCATTGAACGGTACAGCAATCCCGCCAGCCCCTTCGACTAGCAAAAAGGAATCATCCTTCTGCCGTCTGCGCCCTTCCTCCAGCAAACAGCCGAAGGAAAATTCAATTCCTGCCCGCTCAAACGCCATCCATGGTGCCAGCGGGTCTTGCAATGTCCAAGTCGCTACCTCTTCTTCTGGAATATGTAACAGTCCACTCCCCAATCGCAGGCGATAGCTGTCTGCTTCCGGATCCCCTAAGGTCACGCCGCTCTGTACGGGCTTCCAGATCCGAATTCGGCGCCGGCAGATTTCATGATAGTACGCTCCGATTCCTGCGGTCACGATGGTCTTCCCTATTCCAGTTCCTGTGGAAGATACAAATAATCCTCTTGCGGTATGTTGTTTCCCGTCTGTATGCGAATGCGAGCTCATAGGTAGAACCTCTCTTGTGTAAACCATATTATAAATTATTAAGTTAACATTTCAAAAATACATTTTACATGATCATTTGTTGAAGGACAATCATTTGTTAACTATTGAATAAATTAACATAGTTAACGTTATCGTTATATTTCGATCCCCCCATTCACCCCCATTCCTCTATGGATTAACCTTGTTTCACTATCCCGCTTGCTCAGTTGCCCAGTTTGCTCTTTTGATGATTTCCTCCCCTGAGTGAAGGGGATAGCGCCGGCCGCAAAGGATTTACATACTGAAACGATGAGAAAGGCTGTTCAACTCTTGCGCAACATAAATACCCCCACAACCATGTTGTGAGGGTATAAACACTGTTGAACAGCACAGGAACATGCCTGCGATCCGATTGCAGTGGATAAATATAGCCGCAATCTTTGAGAGGATGCAACCGTTAGTCTTCCAATATCCTTTTCCGTGCTGATTTCTTCCGTATCCTTTTCTGTAGACACTACCGTCTTTATCCGTATCCTTCTCCGTTGATTCTACTGTTTTCCTTCTGTATCCTTCTCCGTTGATTCTACCGTCTTTCTTCTGTATCCCTCTTCGTAAATACTAACCTCTTTTTCTGTATCCTTTTCCGAGGTTGGCTCACCCTCTTTATCCTCGCGTCCGATTTCCATATCACGTCGATTTGCTGCACCGACATCGTCAGGCTTAAGCTCCATCGATTCCTGCGTAATGAGCTCATTAATCTGATGCTTAATGGTTTCAGAGCGCGTGCCGAATATCGCCTGTACGCTGTTGCCGACCTCAAGAACCCCTGAAGCTCCAAGCTCCTTCAGTCGATCCTTGTTCACATCGCCGGAATCCTTCACCTGTACACGAAGCCGCGTAATGCATGCATCGAGGGAAGCGATGTTCTCCTTGCCGCCAAGCGCATTCAGAATGCCTCGCGGCAGTTCATTGGAGGCGGTGGCTCCCGGTGCAGCGGCTGCTGCTGGAGCAGTAGCTTCACGTCCGGGTGTTCGCAAATTGAACTTGCGAATCGCAAAGCGGAAACCAAAGTAATAGATTACGGCAAGTACAAGCCCGACCGGAATAACGAGCCAGTAAGGCGTCCGATTTTGCAAGACGCCAAACAGCAGGTAGTCAATGACTCCGCCCGAGAACGTCATACCAATTTTCACGCCAAGCAAGTGCATCGTCAGGAACGAAATGCCCGCAAACAACACATGTACTGCAAATAAGAGAGGAGCTACGAATAGGAAGGCGAACTCGAGCGGCTCTGTAATTCCTGTCAAAAAGGAGGTTAGCGCTGCCGAGCCCATCAAACCTGCTACTATGGCTTTGTTCTCCTTGCGCGCCTCATGATAAATCGCCAATGCAGCGGCCGGAAGTCCAAACATCATGAACGGGAATTTACCTGCCATGAAGGTACCAGCTGTTAAGGGCACTCCATCTTTCAACTGGGCGAAAAATATTTTCTGGTCGCCGCGAATGAGCTGTCCCGCCTTGTCCATGTATTCCCCGAACTCGAACCAAAATGGGGCATAGAAAATATGATGCAGCCCAAACGGGATCAGTGCCCGCTCACAAATACCAAATATGAACGCGGCCAGCGCCCGGTTCGAATCAAGAAGCGAATGCGAGAAGGTATTCAAGCCGTGCTGGACAGGCGGCCAGATGAATACCATGATAATGCCGATAATGAGCGAGGTAACAGCCGTTATAATCGGAACGAAGCGCTTGCCCGCAAAGAAGCCTAAATAAGAAGGCAGCTCGATCTTGAAAAATCGCTGGTACAGTACGGCGGCGACGATCCCGATTATGATCCCGCCGAACACGCCCGTTTGCAGAGTCGGAATACCTTGAATCGTAGCATAGGCCGAATTGCCAGCCACAACGTCAGGTGTAACGTTCATCATGACCTTCATCGTTACGTTCATAACAAAGTAACCAACGATAGCCGCCAACCCCGCTACCCCGTCTCCGCCGGCAAGACCGATGGCAACGCCAACCGCGAACAAGAGAGACAAGTTATCGAATACGATGCCTCCCGCTTGCTCCATGACGTTCGTGATGACACTGACTACACTATTTCCAAGCCAAGGCAGTCTCGCAATCATATCCGGATTGCGCAGCGCATTGCCGATGCCAAGCAGAATACCTGCCGCTGGCAGGATGGCAACAGGCAGCATAAGCGCCTTGCCGACCTTCTGCAACACGCCGAACGCTGATTTGAACATAGATTTCATCCCCTCATCTAATCAAGGTATGTAAGTACACTAAGTACGCCTTACCTTTCCCTAGTGCAGGAAAAAGTATGCAATCCGATGTCAAGTGCCATGGAAACGCTTAATAATTTCTTCAAAACAAACACCTCTTCCATATGTATAATTTATACAAATCTCATAGTAATGAGAGTATAACTAAGCTATCATTACTAGTTAATATTAGAATATGATCAATAGCACTTAAAATAATTTAAAAGTCAAAGGAGGCTTTTTATGAAGATTAGAACCAGAATTTGGGATTATGTTGTGGTGTTTGTGGTTATGCCTGTACTGCAGCGCAAAGAAGCCCAGGGATTTTTCATCCTTGGGCTTCTTGCAATTAGAGGTTTCTCAATAATCTCCTTAAACGGAAATTTATCCCGATAAATCTTTTTTCATTCAAATTAAGAATGCAAAAAGTACAAATCAGACAGAAGCGCATTTAAAATGGGCGGAGAGTATGAAACTTTTATCTCTAATACCAAAAGGGTCTAATAGAAGCGAGAAGGTATTCAAGCCGTTCTGGACAGGCGGCCAGATGAACACCATGATCATACTGATAATGAGTGAGGTAACAGCCGTAATAATCGGAACGAAGTGCTTGCCCGCAAAGAAACCCAAATAGGAGGGCAGCTCTATCATAAAAAATCGTGGGTACAGTACGGCTGCGACGATCCCGATTATGATCCCGCCGAACACGCCCGTTTGGAGGGTCGGGATGTCCTGAATCGTAGCATAGGCCGAATTGCTTGCCACAATGTCGGGTGTCACGTTCATAACGAAATAGCCGACGATAGCCGCCAAGCCGGCTACCCCGTCACCGCCAGCAAGACCAATGGCAACGCCAACTGCAAACAGCAGGGACAAGTTGTCAAATACAATGCCCCCCCGCTTGCTCCATGACATTCGTAATGACACTGACTGCACTATTTCTGAGCCAAGGAAGTCTCGCAATCATATCCGGATTGCACAGCGCGTTCCCGATGCCAAGCAGAATACCTGCCGCAGGCAAGATGGCGACAGGCAACATAAGCGCCTTGCCGACCTTCTGCAACACGCCGAATTCTGATTTAAACATAGAATTCATCCCCTCATTGGACAAGGTATGTAAGTACATCTCACCTTTTCCCAAGGAAGCGAAATGTATGCAGCCATTGCCAATGAGGGGACAATCTCATGCTCATACAATCAACCTCATCTACAAAAAAAGCCGCCGGACACGGTTGTCCGACAGCTTTGCCATCTCACTTCTATGATGCGGCATGTATGGATGAATCCATCACATCCTATTTCAATGCTTGTACTGCAAGTGCTAGCGCACCTGTAATTCCTGCACGATCCTGCAATGCTGGAGGCACGATGTAATCCTCGTTCACTTCCAAAATAGCAGGATGCTGAACGTATCCGTTCAACAGTGTCTTCACCTGCTCGCGAATGCGCGGGAACAGATGAAGCTGCTTGGAGACGCCGCCGCCGAGAATGATTTTTTCCGGAGAAATCGTCAAAATATAGTTCATCAGCGCTTGCGCCAAATAGAAGGTTTGAAGCTCCCAAGCCTTATGATCCTCGCCCAATTGATACGCCTTCACGCCCCAGCGCGCTTCGATTGCCGGACCTGCAGCAAGGCCTTCCAAGCAATCTTTATGGTACGGGCATTTGCCCTCATACGTATCTTCTGGATGACGCTTCACCATAATATGACCCATCTCTGGATGAAGCAGCCCATGAACCAGCTTGCCCTCCACGACAGCACCTGCGCCAATGCCTGTACCTACTGTGATGTACAAGCAGCTGTTCAAGCCTTTGGCCGCTCCGAATGTCGCTTCGCCCAATGCCGCTCCGTTCACGTCTGTATCAAAGCCAATCGGCACATCGAAATGGCGCTTCAAATGCCCAACAACATCGTATCCGCTCCAATGCGGCTTAGGTGTTTTTGCGATATGTCCATATGTAGGACTGTTCGGATTCAGATCTACTGGCCCGAAGGAACCAAAGCCAATGCTGCTAACTCCTTTATCTTTAAAGAACGCAACCGTACGATCCATCGTCTCTTCCGGTGTCGTCGTCGGGAACGATTCGATTTGTTGAATTTGTCCATCTTCGGTACCGACACCAACGACAAACTTCGTGCCTCCGCCCTCAATAGCGCCTAACAATTTCATGTTTTCTCCCTCACCTTCTCAAGCCTGACTTTATCTGTCTCGTTCAGAGGAGATCCCTCATATGCCAGCTTATGATCGCGCTTACGAAAATCGAAAACGCAAATCGCAAGACAACGTTTTCATCATATTGATTATATCATTAGGTCATTCATGTTCCAATCATATGTCGCACATCATCTAAGATTCGGACACACATCCTGAGCTTTATACCCTTTTTCGTCTCTGTAAAGAGCTGATGCATCAGAAATAACATTAGACTTTAACACGATAGTGCGATAAAATATGAACAAATTATTGCTAATCATTGGAACCGAGGGGGTAATTCACATGACCGTATCAACAGAACAAGGCAGGTTCGGGCAGTTCGGAGGAAGCTATGTACCGCCCCAATTGCAAGGGGTATTGGAGCGTCTCGCAGAAGCCTTTTTCAAGTACAAGGACGACCCGGAATTTATCCAAGAATACAATATGTACGCACGCGAATACGTAGGTCGTGACAATCCGCTCACCTATGCGAAGCATCTGACAGAGAAGCTCGGCGGTGCCAAGATTTATTTGAAGCGCGAGGATTTGAATCACACCGGTTCCCATAAAATCAACAACGTGCTTGGGCAGATTCTGCTCGCTAAGCGCATGGGCGCACACCGCATCATCGCGGAAACAGGAGCAGGCCAGCACGGTGTTGCGACAGCAACGGTATGTGCCATGTTCGGCATGGAGTGCATCATTTACATGGGAGCAGAAGACATTCGCCGTCAGGCACTGAATGTATTCCGTATGGAATTGCTTGGAGCCAAGGTCATGTCGGTCTCAAAGGGGCAAGGACGATTGAAGGATGCGGTGGATGTAGCACTGGATGATCTGGTGGAAAACTACGCATCTACGTTCTATCTGTTAGGTTCTGCTGTCGGGCCGCACCCGTTCCCGTCTATCGTGAAGCATTTCCAATCGATTATTAGTGAAGAATCGAAGCGTCAAATCGTGGAGAAAGAAGGTCGTCTCCCAGATGCCGTTATCGCCTGTGTTGGCGGCGGCAGCAATGCAATCGGCGCTTTCGCCCATTATATTGAGGAGCCATCAGTACGTCTAATTGGAGTCGAGCCAGATCAAGCGCCAACCTTAACAAAGGGTGTGCCTGGTGTACTGCATGGCTTCAAATGTCTTGTCTTGTTAGACGAGGAAGGCAATCCTGCTCCAACTTACTCCATCGCAGCAGGCTTGGACTACCCGGGTATCGGACCCGAGCATAGCCACTTGAATGAGTCCGGCCGCGCGGAATATGTGACGGTAACGAATGAAGAAGTGCTTGAAGCCTTCCAAGTGCTGTCAAAGACAGAGGGCATTATTCCTGCACTCGAGAGCGCACACGCAGTTGCTCATACATTAAAGCTCGCGCCAACGCTTAGAGAAGAGCAGATCATCATCGTCAACATCTCCGGTCGCGGGGATAAAGACGTCGAGCAAGTATTCCATATGCTGAATAAGTAAGACTAAGGTAGGATACCTATCCTACGCAAACAAACAGCCATAGTCCGTTCTCTACGGCTATGGCTGTTTCTGCTTTATTTGTTCTTGCGGGCAAGATCCAGCTTCGCTTGCGCCTGCTGCTCCAGATCCGCAATCGCCTGATCCAATGTCATCTTATCTCCGGCTACAGCATGCAGCGCTTCATTCAACAGCTGCTCATACGCCTGATAGAAGCTGTCCGGAATGTTCTTCTTCCACTGCTCGTTCGTATGATGCTTCGATGGCTTCAGCATATAAATGGATTCAGCGCCTCTTTCCAAACTTCTCGGGATATATCCCGTCCGCGCTGGTAAATCACTTCTTCCTGAACGGGATATGATCTTCGCCATCCCTGTGCCGTTCATGAACTTGACGAGCTCCCAAGCATCATGTTTATTTGCCGAATCGGCAGCAATGGCGAATATTTGCGTGGCAGAGATTCTGTTGGACTCATCTGCGTGCGCCGGATTGATTGGGGCGGTCACCATGCCCCAATTTATCTTGGAAGAAGACCCGCCAATGTGTGCTGCAAAGGACGAATCATTGAGAATCATCGGGGATTCCCCGTTAACGAATTTGTTCATGGCCAATATATAACGCGATCCCGGATCGCCGCTCTGCTCTGGCGGGCGAACGGATACCGCCTTTTTCTTGATCGCATCGACCGTTAACTGAAACGCTTGCTTCCAGCCTTCGGACTGCAGCAGCACCTTCTTGCCTTCCGCGTCGAATAGCTGCAAATCCCTCGTAGCTGCGACTTCCTGCAATACATCAGAAGCTTGATTATCAATCAATCCATAGGAAGCATCTTCATCCGTCCTGCCGTTATGGAATCTTGCAGACAATTCAAAGAGATCCTTCCACTGCATTTTATTGACCGGCAGATCAATACGTTTCTCCTGGAACATATCCGCATTATAGTATAAGTACCGAGCCCTGAGCGTGGGAGCAAGCCCAAATAGAGAACCGTTTCCCTTCTCGCGCAGCATGTCGATCAAACCGGGCATATAACCATCCAAATCGAATTGCTCCTGCTTGATCACCGATTCCAAATCATACAGCTTGCCCATGCTGGATAAATGCTCGTACTCATCCAAATTGAGAACAAGGACGTCCGGCTTCTGGCGCTCCATCATGCGCTGCAACTTTTCCTGCGGGCTTAATTTGTCCGATGCGTCTTCTCCTTCATTCCCCGACTGGATGATCTCAATTTCAATGTCCGGGTACTGGCTTTTAAATAACTGGCCGTACTTGTTATGGAAGTCCTCCAC
Organism: Paenibacillus alvei DSM 29; assembly: GCF_000293805.1. Classification (GTDB taxonomy): domain Bacteria; phylum Bacillota; class Bacilli; order Paenibacillales; family Paenibacillaceae; genus Paenibacillus_B; species Paenibacillus_B alvei. The sequence continues at coordinate 492,619 of NZ_AMBZ01000001.1, forward strand.
ATAGGGATAATACACCTTCAGCTTCCCGTTGCCTTCACCGCCAAGCCCATCTGGTACGGACTTACTCCCGAAGCATCCGCTTATGACCAGGACGATGCTGAGCAGAAGCAGTATAGCTGCCTTTCGTTTTCCGGTTCGCCTCATTTCTCCACTTCACTTCCCCTTTACATGCCTATTCATCGATCTCTTTTATTTCAATTTGTCTTGGCGCACCTTCTGAAGCGCTGCCTGTGCCTTCTGCTGTAGTTCTGCCAAGGCCTCATCCACGGTTTTCTCTTTGTCAATGATGGCCTTCAATGCTTCCTCCCGCAAAGGAGAGTATGCAGTGTTAAAGTCACTTGGAACTCGCTTTATCGCCCACTCGTATTTCTTATTTTTTATTTGCAAGGCATAGAAAGCTTCTGTACTCTTGCCCTGAATCGACTTGACGAATCCGGTTCGCGTCGGCAGCTTATAGTAGATGGCAGAGCTTGCCTTCGCCATCTCCGGTCCGTTGACGTACTTTACAAATTCCCAGGCGGCCCGCTTATTGCTCGAATGCTCGTTAATGGCAAAATACTCATAGGGCCTTGCACTTGTCGTTTCATTTGGGTGGGAGGGATCAATAGGAAACTGAACCATGCCCCAATCCATCTTGCTTGCCTTCTTGTTTTGCGGATCGCTAAACTCGCGAATAAAGCCTGAACTGCCGAAGGTCATGGCCGCGTTGCCTTGCAGGAAGAGATTGTCGGCCGCTAGGAGAAAACTCGAATCTCCCGGTTTCTTAACCTGCAGTGCGCGAGTGCGTATTGCATCCGCCACCATTTGATAGGCCTGCTTCCAACTCTCTGATTCGAGCAGGATATTCTCCCCCTTGGCATCGAATTCCTGTAGGCCCCATGTGTCCGCTATGCGATTCAGCATCCCAATTGCGTCCTCATCGCCAGCATATAGCCCAGGCATTCCCGTATCTTCGAAACGCACAGCCAGATCGAACAGATCCTTCCAGGTCATGCCGCCTTTGGGCAGATCTATTGCATTCGCTTTGAATAAATCGGCATTATAGTAGAGCACTTCCGTAAAGAAAAACGGCGGCAGGCCAAATAGTGCGCCTCCTCCCTGCTCTCTCACCATATCAATCAAGCCTGGCATGAACCCTTCGAGATCGAATTGCTCCTGCTTGATGATCGACTCTAGATTGTATAATTTGCCGTCCAATGCGTACTCTTCATAACTTGGAGCTGATAGAGTCAACACATCTGGCTGCTGTTCATCAATCAGCTTCGTTAATAGCGTCCCATAATCAACACCTTTTTGGATTTGCATCTGCTGGTATAATCCCTTGGTCTCGACCACTTCGATGTCGATATTCGGAAATTTGAGCGTAAATACATTTCCGTATTCTCGAAAGAAATCACCCTCATCAGAGTAAAGCACCTTTAATTTGCCATGGCCATCTTTTCCGAGCTCCTCCAGCACAGGCTTCGGTCCGAAGCATCCGCTCACCAGAGCCATAATGCTTACTAGAATCGTACCTTGCTTCAACCACGAACCCCATCGCATCTCGCCTATCATTCTCCTTTACTTCCGAATCCAAAGCCGCAGGCAACCCGTCCTGCAGCTTCTGCCGGCCTTAATCCCTATCATTTTTTAATCATCGTTTTCGCGAGCTCGATCAGCTCTTCCTTCGTCAATGGATTACCGGGATTCGTGGCAATGGTAAATCTTATCCCTTTCTCCGTCCATGACACCGAATTTCTAACGAATTGAGGATACTTCTTCTTTGTTTCTGCATCATATTCGTCAGCAGATTTGTAATTGAACCCTTCGTCTTTGGCATCCTTTCCTAGCTCTAGCGTGAAGAGTTCCATGAACAACTTATCATTTCCTTTGGCGTACTCCAGCTTGATCTCTCCCACCTCTGGCGATTCTATCTTTTTGGAATACACCACTTTGCCTTTAGCTTCCGCTTTCACTTGTGCCTCAAATTTCTTACGATCGATTGAATTCTCGATTTCTCCTTTGACAAAGGCATATCCCTCCGGCATGCCCTCTGGCTCCTGTATGATAGGCCCTTTTAATTTAGAACTATATTTTTCGTAGTCTTCATACTTGGAGAATGTCGGGAAATTTGTATAGTATAGAAACTCACTTCCGCCATTCAGCTTCTTATCGCTGACATACACGAGATAAACATCACCAGGATTTTTTTGAGCTTTACTATCCTTGCCTTCTCCGCTTCGATCATTTGCTTTTTCTCTGCATCAGTCGGCGCTTTGGCTGCTGCCGTCTTGAGCGCGATGCTGTTGCTTGATTGCGACGACGCTGCCTGTACAGCAGCGCTCATGGAACCTAGCAGCAGGATGCTGCAAAGTGTAGCGATTGTTACTTTCTTTGTGTTTTTCATGGGTAATGCTCCTCTCCAGAACTATTTTTTAATCATCGTTGTCGCAAGCTTCATTAAATCTTCCTCCGTCAATGGATTCTCGGGATTCACAGAGAGGAAAAATATTTTTCCGTTCTCCGACCAGGTAACTTGATTTCGATCAGTATGTAAGCTATCTGCGGCGGATTCGTATGTGTATTCTTTAGCCTCCTTCTCTTCGCTATAATCCGTTTGCATGTGGAGAATGATATTATCTTTTCCTTTTTTGTACTCCAGTTTGATCTCTCCCGCTTCCGTCCATTCCATCTTTTTGGAATATACCACTTTGCCTTTGGCTTCAGCCTTCACTTGTGCCTCGAACTGTTTACTGAACGAATTTTGGATTACTCCTTTAACAAAGGAATATCCTTCTGGCATCCCCTCTGGCTCCTGTACGATTGCTCCCTTCAATTTAGAAGTCCATTTCTCGTAGTCTTCGTATTTTTTAAATGTCGGGAACTCCACATAATACAAAAACTCACTATCGCCATTCAGCTTCTTATCGCTGACATACACGAGATAAACATCACCAGGATTTTTTTTGAGCTTTACTATCCTTGCCTTCTCCGCTTCGATCAGTTTCTTTTTCTCTGCATCAGTTGGAGCCTTGGCTGCCGCCGTTTTGAGCGTAATGCTATTGATTGATTGCGACGATGCTGCCTGTACAGCAGCACTCATGGAACCTAACAGGAGAATGCTGCAAAGTGTAGCGATGGTTACTTTCTTTGTGTTTTTCATGGGTAATGCTCCTCTCCAGAACTATTTTTTAATCATCGTTTTCGCAAGCTTGATCATCTCTTCCTTCGTCAAAGGATTCTCGGGATTTGTGGAAATCGTGCATCTTACTCCTTTTTCTGTCCATGACAGTGAATTATTGATGTCTGGAAGGATTTCATTCTTTGGCTGTTTAGCATTTTCTTCGGCCTTCTCGTCGGCAGACTTAAACTGGAATCCTTCTTTAGATTTCTTTTCCTCTCCGTTTTCTATCTTTCTCAGACTCAGCACCAATTTGTTTTTGCCATTGGCATATTCCAGCCTGATCATTCCCGCTTCATCCCATTCTATCTTTTTGGAATACACCACTTTGCCTTTGGCTTCAGCCTTCACGTGCGCATCGAACTGTTTAAACGGATTTTGGATTACTCCATTTACGAATTTATATCCTTCCGGCATCCCTTCTGGCTCCTGAATAACTGCTCCCTTCAATTTAGCTGTCCAGTTCTTGTAGTCTTCATATTTTGTGAATTTTGGAAACTCCGAAGAATATAAAAACTCACTTCCGCCATTCAGTTTTTTATCACTGACATATAGAACATAGAAATCCCCCGGATTTTTTTGATTTGAAATATCTTTTTCTTCTCCGCTTCGAACATTTTCTTTTTCTCTGCATCAGTTGGAGCTTTGGCTGCTGCCGTCTTGAGCGTGATACCGTTGAATGATTGCGACGACGCTGCCTGTACAGCAGCACTCATGGAACCTAGCAGCAGAATGCTGCAAAGTGTAGCGATTGTTACTTTCATCGTATTTTTCATAGGTTATTCTCCTCTCTAGTTCAAACGATATTGGTTGTTAGTCAGGCCGCACGATAGCGTTTATGGGATCCCTTAGGCGCAAGCCTCTATCCTAATTAACACAGCCGCCCTCATTTAGGTTCACTAATTTGGAAGGAATGCAAAAAAATGCTGCCCTTACGTCATATCCTGACGAGGACAGCATCGTTCATCCTATTGCAACTTTATTTTCAAATTCCGATCCCAATGTCGAATGTAGAACTCAAATAAGTAAATCTCTGTTTCGTTTCCCTTAAATCCACGATACACGTTTACGTACTTGTTGGAATTCTCCCAATCTAGCCAGTTCTCCTCCCATTGGAAAAACAGGACTTTCCCAAATATTCTCTCGTCTCCCTGTTTCATATACGTCTGAGAAACGCCGCTGAACTTTAAATTCTCGCTCTCGTTCTCGACATACAGATCACCGTTTTTGGTATAGTAGGTTACTTTGACCGGATAACCCTCTACGTTCACAAGCGTTTCTTTCTTTTCATCTGTAATAGCTGTCAACTTGATTGGCTTCTTATAGTCATTTATCTTCTCAATCTCACGTTCCAACAACAATTCTACCGGCATATCCGCGGTCAACCGCAGATCGGGCCTTACCGGAAACTCGAACACTTGCCGATATCCATAGAGCGGAGTATCGAAGTATTCCAATGTCAACTCCCACCCTTCAAGCTTACGTCCGTTCACCAGCAATGAAACTGATCGGTATGGAATTCCGTGGAATACTTTCTTATTCTCCACCTCCAATTTTATCGCTGTCGGCCTGATAATCAGCTTGCGGAGGATCGAGTCCCCTTGCGACGTGTGGAGCGGAATGTTTAATTCCCGGGTCACTGACGCCTTCATCGCCTTCTCCTTGTTCAAGGTGAACATGCCGATATTCCATTCTCCCTCGATATGACTTCCCTTCACGCCGTACACAAATTCGAATGAATTGCCGCCCTGCAGTAGTTCGTCCGAGCTATAGCCTTCTTGTACACCCCATTCTGGATGCCCATCAATCTCGATCGTTCTAGTCGACTTATCGCCTGATCGATTTACCACTTTCCCTTCCTTTTTCACCACAATTTGAGGCCCAACGATGTTGAAATTCGAATTATCCGTGTAGGACACAGAATATTTGAGGAGTGCTTGCCCTTGTCCGCCTTTTACAAACTGCACCTTCAATTCCTCAATCCCACCATCATGAACCGGAAAAGTCTGTACCTCCGCCTTGTGCGGATCCAAATCGATTGGTACACGAACGTAGTCATACGCTTGCAGCCCACGCGCAGACAATTGCACATTCGCTTCATTGCCGGGAACCGTCCAGGACGTCTCGAAGAAGCCATTGTAGGTTCGGCTTTCTTCATCCCATTTATCCCAATAATATCCATCCCTCCAGTGGTAGTTCAAATTCACTCTCTTCACATAATCCAGGCTTTCAATGGAATTTCCTTTCTCGTCTTTGAAATCAAATTGGTCGAATATCCATTTCCGCTCCTGCTTATCCCCTGTATTCAAGCTGTATAACAGCGTGGTTCCATTATCGTCGGACACCGCCGTATCGATAGCGAATGTGACGCCGCTATTCGTAACCTTCTTATTGATCGGTTGCCCAAATCCATGCTGGATCGCTGATTCCACACCTTTCAGATTTTTAAAATCCCACTTCATGGTAATATAGGCGAGAACTGGAGTAGCCAACAGCACAAACGCAGCCAATGACAGCACAGCCAACCTGCGCCCGCGGAACAACGGCTTCGTCTGTAACGGTGTGGCCGACGTTCCTTGTTCGTCCTGCTCACTTCTGGCCGCCTCAATCCGCATCCACATCGCCTCGAAGTCCGGGTAGGAATGGCTGCCTTCATCGCCCAGCTGCTGTGAAAGATTTGTTGCTTCGTTTGTTTTTTCTCCAAGTTCCTCACCTTCCTTTCTTCCCAAGCTACTGTTCCGCTTGACTGATTGCTCATCCGGCAGCTTTAAATCATCGTCCAACTCGTCCAATATGACCCTCATCATCTTCAATCCTCGGTTCAACCGGGATTTCACGGTTCCCACCGGAATATCCAGAATATCCGCGATGTCGGCAAGCGGCAGATCATTTGTATACCGCAGGGTGATGACGATGCGGATTTTGTCCGGCAGCTTCGCGAGGCGCCGCTTCCACTCGTCCTCTGACTCCTTTTGTTCGACTACCGTTAGGATAGAAGGTTCCACCTGCTCCCGTTGGAACAAGAGCAGCATCTTCTCCTTCATCCATCTCGACTTATTCTTGCGCAAGTGATTTAAGCAATGGTTGACCGTAATTCGCATGAGCCACGTCTTGAGAAACTCCACCTTGTCCCATCCCGACGTGAGCGCCTTCATGAACACCTCTTGGCACACGTCTTCCGCATCCGAGGCATTGCGCAGCATATAGTAGCAGGTCCTGTACACATCTCTGTTGTATTTTTCGAAAAATTCCCTGTCCGTCAACAGGTTCTCCACCTTTCCTACACATCGCTAGTTGCTGCTCCCCTTGAACATGCACTACTAGATTAACAACTATCTTCTATAAAAGGTTCATTTATTGGATAAATGGGGTAAAAAATTTAGCACCTAATGAAATCTCGGCAAATTGCCGATATAAGAAGGGAGTATGTCTGAGGAGGGTTTGAACTTTGCCGCGAATCGTCAGGCAGCTGAATCGATGGCTGCTGTTTCTTATATTGCTAGCTTTATGTGCATTTCCTTTTCAAAACTTTATTCTCTCTAAGCTCAAGGATGGCTCCTTACCCTTCTCCTTCGGGCTGCCCTCGGACGACATTGTACTGATGCTGTACAGCAATACCGCACGGGTAGGACGCTATCTGGTTCCACTTGCAGAATCCGAGCCGAAGGCTGCTCCTTATCAGGAGAAGGGGGAGACACTCGTACCTGTCCGCTTCCTGGCGGACAAGCTTGATGCAGATCTGGCTGTCGATAAGGGTGGCCGCACCCTTACGTTGTCAAGAGATGAAGCAAGAATTACGTATTCGCTCGAAAAAGGCAAGGTCAGCATCGCGACTCCATCCGGCAGCAAATCCGCAGCCTCTGTAAATGCACTGCCTGTTCAGAAGGACGGAGTTACCTACGTCCCGCTTCGGCCGGCTAGTGAAGCGCTCGGGCGGCATATTTATAGCAGTGGCGGCGTAATCGCACTGACCACGACTCCAAAAGCGCCTAAACAAGAGAAGTGGAACGAATGGAGAGAGGAATTGTCCTCCTATCTGGCCTACGATGCGTTTGGTTCGTATGCAGTCAAGATGGGAACAAGCTATACCGCACTGTTCCACCGCTGGGAAGACGCCGTCAATTATGCGAAGCAGATACCTGGCCGCAGAGTAACCTACCGCGGTCAGCATGTGATGTGGGATCCGAAGAAGCCTGCGCCGAAGTCGATTCGCTTGAATGGAGCTCCGCTTATTTTGCAGCTCCCTGAGTTGCCGCGCGGCTGTGAAGTGACTGCCCTAGCCATGCTCTTGCAATCCGCAGGTCAGAAAGTAGACAAGATGGAGCTGGCTAAAAATATCCGCAAAGATACAACGCCGTATGAGAAAAAGAATGGCGGCATCTATTTCGGCAATCCGCATCGCGGATTCGTAGGCGATATGTACACGTTCGCCAATCCTGGTCTCGGGGTATATCACGAGCCGATAGCAGAGGTCGCGGAGAAGTATTTGCCGGGACGAATCATTGATATGACCGGGACATCGTTCGGGCATCTGCTGTGGACGGTCGGGCAAGGAACGCCAGTATGGGTTATCCATACGACACTGTACGATTTCGTCCCAGCAGGAGCTTGGATAACGTGGAATACAGCAGATGGGCCAATCCAAGTGACCTACTATGAGCACTCCTTGCTCGTGATCGGCTATGACGAGCAATATGTATACGTACATGATCCGCTTGGTCGCCGCGATCGCATCTCCCGCGCCGCCTTCAAGCGCGGATGGGAGCAAATGGGCAGCCAAGCGATCACCTATACGAAGGCAGCGCCAACTGCACAAGCAACATAAGCGCACCGGCAATACAAAAGGAACTGTCCTCACTGCATCCAATTATGCAGAGAGTCAGTTCCTTTTTTCTGGCGTATTCAAACTTTGCCCCAATGATTCTTAGATAAACTCTCCCTAATCATAATTGCGTAAAATGAGGTAGAGGATGATCCCTACCGGACCAAGCAGGAATACTACGAGCGCCCATAAACAGCCAATCTGCTTCCCCTTGCGCGCTGATGCCTCGCCCCATATCCAGAACAGACACACCCAGCTTAACACCCATATCAGAAAGCCAATCAACCCGCATCCCCCCGTTTCAATTAAGAAACCTGGTCGTAATTGTTTATGCTGCAGCATCTATAAACTACATTTGATATGTACGCAGGAATCGCTGCAATTAGGATTTCTTTTTCATCATGCCTGGCTTCCCCTATGAACACAGAAAGCTGACCCACAAAGCGATTTCTGCTTCGCGGGTCAGCTTTTCTAACCTTTTTTCTCTTGTCTAATTTAGATTTATGTCGTTATTAGTATCAATATCCAGGCGGTAGAACTTCGAATAACGATTCATTTGCCCTTCAATCGTCAGACTGCCTTCTCTTTTGAAAATATACCAGTTTTGACCGTTATATCGCTCAACCGAATACCCGTTCAGATCAATGCTGAACAGCCTTTTCACGTCAGGCGCCGCTACGTCGAGCACCTGCTTATTCGAGAATTTGTCGAAGAGGGCCTCGGTTGCATTCGTTCCCGTTTCTAAAATGTCGGAATCATAAACGGACAGTATGCGTCCAGTGTTATAGCCAACCTGAATGGACAAATCACGCTCCTGATCCTCTAAATCGTAATAATCCTTCGCAATTCCGATACGGCTGTCATAGCGATACGTACGGCTTGCAAGCGCCATCGGGGTTTCTTTCCCTCTAACGGTGAGGGAAGCTTTCTTAGCCGACTCAAGCGCCTTAGCACTTACTTGATCCATCGGAATGTCATAAGACATGCTAAGGACTCGTTCTCCCTCCATCTCGATGTCGATATCTTTTCCTGTAATCCAGGTATGCACATCCCGATCGACCCTTGTCTTTGCCCGAGTAATGTCCTGAATACGGGCAGCCAGCTGTTTTTCATCCAGTCCTGTTTGCCCTTCAACAATCCGCTTAATCTTATCTGGCAGCTCAGCGTAATTCATGGAGATGTGAACATCATAAGTTCCACGTTTCACATCAAGAGCGGCATAGCTCTTGTTATCCTTGCTATAAACGGTAACATCATGATAAGACGATCCACGGTATTCCTCGACTCCATATAGCTCAATGTCACGACCAGCAACTTCTCGTACTGCTTGCTTCATACGCTCCACTATGGAAGAATCCAAATCCTTCACCGTCTTGCCATGCTTCGGCTCCGTCAAGCTGCCTACTTGATCGTGTTCTCCTGCGAGCGGCGGGATGGTAAACTCAATCTTCTGATTAACCTCAATCGGTTCATTGTATCTCCGTAGCGATATTTCATATTCGTCCAATTTCGGAGCCATAATCGCAATATCATAAACATCTTGCTTCTGCTTCTCCTGCCCCCATTTATCCTTATCTTCAAAAATCGTTCCCAATACCCAACTGAACGTAATATTTCTTTCATATTTTTCGTTTAATTGCTTGCCTGTCATTGGGATAGCTCTCGTCTCCGGTGTATCCAGATTCAAGTCATATTGCTTCCAAATCTCGTTCGATCCTGATCCCTGAAGCTTCAAGTAGTAAGGCTCATACGTCAAGAATGTACCCTGAAACGGATTATTCCCCGCTTGATCTGGCTGAACCTTGAGATGGAGGATTCCCTTATTGTCATACTCTGTGCCTAATATCGTTATATCCCTGCCCTGATATTGGATCTTCTTTGGATATTTATCTTCCGTGCGAAGACGGAACGTACGATTTGGCCGGGCTTGAGTCACATACAATCTCTTTAATCCCAGAGTCATGTGCTTCGGCTTGTTCTCGAAATAGACAGACGGGATAAACTCCCACTGGTTGCGGCTGACCCCATTCACCAAATCTCTGAATCCTGAAGACTGTCGAATCGGATACACTTTACCGGTCTCGTCTTTCAGTATAAGATTTTCTCGGACAATCTCATCCCAATCGTAACCTGGATGCAGCTCTGCCTTTCCTTCATCTTGAATTCGAGTTCGAGTCTCAAGCAGCATACGGGTAGGAGAGATCGTAATATCCTTAAGAGCAAACTGCTGCACAATCGAGTCTGCCTGCTCTGCCGTCCGCTCCAGATTGACCACGCGAGTTGGTTTTATATTATTGATACCGAGCGGAACCTGAATATCCTCTGATTCGGAGTAAATATTTTTATATTCGTCATTGCGCTTAATTTTTGTCAGCCGGATCGTAATTTTCCGATCCTTATCTTCTCGTTTCAACTGCTCGACGTATTCTGGCGGCAAAGGAATGTCATGTTTCCAAGTAACAATACCATCCGCTTTTGCTTTAGCCTGTTTACGCGACTCATCATCGGATTCAATATGATAGGAAGTCGTATGATTGCTTCCATCCGAGAATCGGTGTTCGTCAAATTCAGGGAGCGTAGCCGTATAATCCTCGAACTCGTCATACAATCGGCGGGAACGCTGCGCCTCGGCAATATCCTCGCCCTTGATTGTAACCGTGACGAACAGACGATCATCTTCCAAATACAAATTATCGACGCTTACTTCCCGCTCTCCCCACTTCGTACGGTAGGTTTGTACCGGAATGTAGCCATGCTCCTTGGCATTGCGGATGCCCATAAAGCTGCCTGCCCCTTCCAGCCACTTGACTGCGGCCTCCAGTCCGGGGATTTGCTTCGCATACGCGGCAAAGGAAGGCACAAACATGATCGAGCCAGAGAACAGCAAAACGCCGGCCGCAACCGTTCCTATGCTGCGCTGTACAATCTTCGTCCGATGGCGGCGGCGATCCATATTCTCGATCCGCTCCGCAATCCGTTGAGACAGATTAGGTGGAATAGGCACTTCGGGCAATTTTGCGAACATTGCTTCGATCTCCTCATCCCTAAATTCCATCAGCATCTAGCCTCCTTCATTTCTGGCATCATTTGCTTTTTAAACAACTTAATTGTGTTATATATTTTCGTTTTAACCGTGCCCAGCGGCATATCTGTCATCTCTGCAATTTCTTCTAGCGTATATCCTTGAACATACTTCAATTGGATGAGCATCCGCGTCATTGGCGGCTGCTGCTCCATAAGAGCCTGAAAATCCAGCATTTCGTCCGTCGGCGGACGCTTTGCGACTCCCATAACCTCTTCGTCCTCTATGTAGACTATCGATTTATTTTTACGCAAATAGGTTTTGCACTGATTGATGACAATCCGAGTGAACCAAGTGTTGAATTTTTCGGGGTCTTTCAATTTCTGTATATGAATAAGGGCCTTCTCCACAGCATCGCATACTGCGTCCATACTGGCGGCCTCATCGTGTAAATAACTATATGCGATTCGGTACGATCGGTCTTGAATTTGCTGTACCGCTAGTGCAAAGCTGTGTGTATCGCCCTGCTGCGCGCGGACAATCAGCATCTTCTGATCCATAGTTCCTCCCCCTTCGGTCACCACTATGATGCATGGAGGCCCTAAATAGTTTTGGAAACTAAAATATTATTTTACGTTGACGCTCCTTTAACAGTTTCATACGAGTTCATGATTATCGTTCCTCCTACTTTTGATGTCAATTTCAATAGTAAGATGCCTCACTTCGGTCAATTGTTTTGGTGCAAAAAAAATCCCGGACTAATTCCGGGACTCTCCATCGCGCTTAGCGCGTTTCATATATTGGTCATAACGGTCGTCTACTTCCTCAGCGATAGAGCGATACCGATTCGTTTCTTCTACGATTGGATCCAGCGTCGTCTGAATACGGATTTCGGTTCGCGGCGCTATTCGACGTCTAACAGCCTCGTCCGGCTTCTCTGTATCCATCTCTCCTGCCGTCAGCCGCTCGTGCAGCTCTGCCTCCAGCTGCTCTTGTCTTCCCTTGTCCCGTTCAGTCACAGGAACACCTCCCTCAAGCACATTCTCCCTCTAGTATGAGCTTGAATGACACTCTCTAGCCTTGAGCTTTTGCTTCTCTTAACGCTTCAATGAAGGAGCCGTGAATATGTCCGTTCGAGGCAACGACGTCCCGCACGCCTAGATGATATGGTCTGCCGTACGTATCTGTTACCTTGCCGCCGGATTCCGAGATGAGCAAGCTGCCCGCGGCCAAATCCCAAGCATTCAGGTTCAATTCCCAGAACCCTGTCAAGCGGCCTGCAGCCACATAAGCCATGTGGAGAGCGGCCGAGCCTGCGGTACGGATGTTGCGAACCTGCGGCGCAAGCGCGGTAATCCCCGCCAAATTCGCGGGCAACGCATGTTCTCGCTCCGTAGGGAATCCGCTTGCAATCAAGCTCGCCCCGAGCTGCTGCTCTGGTGCCACCTGCATTCGGCGTCCGTGCACATAGGCACCCTTTCCTTTTTCCGCCACGAACAGTTCATCTCTCGTCGGATCGTACACAATGCCGACAATCACTTCTCCCTTATGCGCCAATGCGATCGATACGGAGTAGAATGGGAACCCGTGAACATAATTTGTCGTTCCATCGAGCGGATCAATAATCCACACATATTCCTCCTGCAGCGCCTTCTCCAATGCCCGCTTGGCCGCATCCTTTCCAGGATCCACCGATTCCTCGCCGAGAATAGTATGCTGCGGGAAATGGGTCAGCAGCAAACGGCGGATCATCTGCTCGGCTCCTTTGTCAATTTCGGTAACAAGATCGTGCATAGAAGATTTTATATTCAGCGATATGTACTGCCCTAATTTACTCTTAATCCATTCACCCGTCTTAGCCGCACAGTTGACTGCTACCGCTGTATAACTTTTACTGGTGACCACATGAGGAGTCTTGTCTGAAGTATTCAAGGCTTCACGCTACTTTCTATTAAAAATTGCTTCCTTTTCTTCCAATATACGTAGTAATCCCTTAGAAGTTTCGTTCGAATATCCAAGCTATGCAAAATGTTCATGAGCCTGCAAATCCGCTCACAATCATGCGAATCGCAAGTATCAACAAGGTAATTCGCAGCACCAGCAGCAGCCCTTTGCCCGACATTCGATTCGCGATTGCTGCACCTAGCCTTCCGCCAATCCAGGCGCTCGGCGCCAATATTGCAACCAGCATCCAATCGACGGAACCATTCCATGCATGCACGGTTGTTCCCAGAATGGAGGACAGGAAGATAACGAACATGGATGTCGCCGAAGCAACATGCGGTGGGTAGCGAAATAACAGTACTATGAGCGGAACGAATAATGAACCGCCGCCTATGCCAAACAGCCCTGAAATGAAGCCGACCGCAAACCCGATAAACAACATCGGCACCACGCTGTACCCGTATTCGGTAGCTTGTCCAGACGGATCTACATATGTGCGAGTACTTCGCCATGCGATGTTCACTGGCTTCAACCGTTCCTTGACGACCATCAGGATCGCCATCCCGAGCATGAAGAAGCCGAACACTAGATTGAATACATTGTCCTTGAAATACTCTGTAAGTGCCGCGCCCAGCATGGAAGCAGGCCCGCTTGTAATGAAATAGATCGCCCCGCTTCGCCAATCGACACGCTTCACCTTCATATAGGCAATTGTAGACGAAAGAGCTGTAAAAATAAGCACCGCCAGCGATGTCCCTACTGCTGTCTGTGAGGTAACGGCTTCTCCCAGCAGGTGCGGGCCGAAGAAAATGAGCCCTGGCACAATAATGATTCCGCCGCCTAGTCCTACAAGGCTGCCGAACGTTGCTGCGATTAGTCCGATAAGAACAAGAAACAGAATGGTTGCCATCAAATGCTCCTACTTTCCTCGCAATAGTAAGTCCCTATTTCTGAACGATATATAAACTGTCGCCCATACGAATAAATAAAAATCCGCCCGCAGGCAGCTGCCGATTCAAGCAGTTTGCCAAACAAGGCGGATATAGAAGTCGAGTGTTACACGCCGACAATGTGATAACCGCTGTCCACGTAGATCACTTCACCCGTAATACCGCGTGAGAAGTGGCTCATCAGGAACATTGCAGTATCGCCAACTTCCGCCGTGTCTGTTGTGCGGCGCAGTGGTGCCTTCTCCTCAACCTGCTTCAAGATCGAGTTGAAATCGCTGATGCCCTTGGCAGCAAGCGTACGGATCGGACCTGCAGAAATTGCATTGACGCGTATGTTGAACTGTCCCAGATCTGCCGCCAAGTAGCGAACAGAAGCTTCAAGCGCAGCTTTCGCGACACCCATGACATTGTAGTTCTTCATTGCGCGCTCTGCGCCGAGGTAAGTCATTGTCATAATGCTTCCGCCTTCTGTCATGAGCGGATGCAGGCGCTGAGCTACAGCTACCAGAGAGTATGCACTGATGTCTTGCGCTAGCGCGAAGCCTGCACGGGATGTATCTGCATACAGTCCTGTTAATTCTTCTGTCTTCGCAAATGCGATACTATGCACCAAACCATGCAATGTACCGAATTCTTCACGAAGTTTATCTGCCAATTGATCAATCTCTTCATCTACCGTAACGTTGCATGGAAGAATGACTGCATTCGGAATCGTTTCAGCTAGTTTGCGCACACGTGCTTCCACACGGTCGCTTTCGTATGTAAATGCCAATCTTGCGCCTTGTGCGGCGAGTGATTGCGCGATTGCCCACGCGATGCTGCGATCGTTCGCGACACCCATAACCACGATATTTTTACCTGCTAACAATTGAGACATTACTAAATTTCCTCCTCTCGCCATTTCGCATCATCAATTTGGTTTCACGAACTATGCATGTCCCTTTTTGACTGTTGCGGAAAAGCTCTTTTTTCAACGTATCCTATTTTTGCTTGATTTTCAAGTAGCAACTAGCAATCTGCGACTAGACACTACGGATCAATCTTCACACTCGCTTGATTAAGAATCGTTACCCCTTCTCCCGTATAGGGTACAAGATCTTTCATAAGCTGGAATAAGGCTCCGTCCTTCTGCTTTGCCTCCAGCATAACATCAATGCGCTCTGTATAAGAGGCAATCGCTCTGAGGAAGGCGAGCAAAGGCTTCACTTCCACGTAGTCAGCGTGTCCTCTTATATCGGAGGAGCTTTTAGGGCTGGACACATGAATCTTCGGCGGAAGCGGATTTTCGTTTGTCGCATCTGCCTGTCCGTAAGGCGTAAGCCATGTCTTCAATATGCGCGGCCACAGCTCATCCCATGATTCCCCTTCATTATTCACCCATTGATGATGAATATCGAGAACCATAGGGACGCCGAGCCGTTCACTAATTTGCAGTGTCTCCACTGCATTGAATGTTTTGTCATCGTTCTCTAATGTCATGCGCTTCTGTATAGCTTCAGGCAGTGCCTTGAAGTTCTCGATAAATCGTTCGCCCGCAATCTCCTTGTTGCCATAAGCACCGCCGACATGAATGTTGTTCTTCGCCCGGGCATCCACTCCCATTGCCTGCAGCATGCGCACATGATGCTCTAAATCCTTCACGGACTTGACAAGCACATCCTCGCGCGGCGTGCTCAGTACGGTAAAGTGATCAGGGTGGAAGGACACGCGCATGTGATGCTCGTTCACATACTGCCCAATCGCTTGAAAACCCTTCTGCAAAGCGGGAAATGGATCCCAATCATTCAGCTCCGGATGCGTAGCCAGCGGAATTAACTTCGAGGAGAAGCGGTACAACTGAATGTCGTGTGCACGATTATGCTTTAGGAGCCGCAGCGTATTGTGCAGATTTTCTTCCGCTATGCGTTCCGCCTTGCGCAAAGCCGCAGCACGATCCTCCAGTTTGCGAAATGATGCGTATGTCATCGTACGCGAGGGCGAGGCATTCGCCACCGTGACCGACATCGCTACATATCCGAATCGAACCAGCATACTTCGGATTCCTCCCGACTGCTATTGTCATGCCGGCAAATACTTCTGCCCAATCTGACAAGCGTTTTCTCCTTCTAGCATTACCTTACTAGCGTGCGCTTAATCGACTAAACTAGGAGATGTTCGCCATTGTGGACATAACGCGCTTCCTTACTGTACTTTGTCGAATACTCTATCTAAACCTAAAACTATCTAAATCCTTTAAAGATTGCTTCACTATCGGCTGCAAGAAATAGATATGACTTATACAGATTAACCGATTTTGGCAATGCAAAAACCCCTGACCTATTTGGTGCAGGGGCTTGCTCTATTAAGTTAAGTATGCCTGAACACAGTCATATCACCCGGAACGTCGCCAGCGCAAGGGAACCAAGCTTGCCTTCCGCATCAATTACCCGTCCTGTGCAAGTGATTGAGCGGCGCGTTTCATGCACGATTTCCGCCGTAACTCGAAGTTCTCCGGCCTGCAGCGGCGCAACAAAGTTTACGTTCAAATTGGATGTAACCGTATTTTCATCGGGTCTAGCCAACATCGTAGCCAATCCCATCGCGTTATCTAATAGAGAGGACAGTACCCCGCCATGAACGATGCCTATGGCATTCAAATGATGCCGTCCAGCATCAAGTTTTAGAACGACATGCCCCGGCTCTGCCGTCAACGTTTCGCAGCCAAGGTAATCCCAGAAGGTTCCCTTCGCTTGCGCATACAATTGGTCGAGTCGCTCGCTTACGATGGATACAGGGGTTGCTGCCAGCTCCTCCATAGAAATTCCCACCTCCAAGCACTTCTTTATTCAACTTCATGCCAGCAACAAATACAGCCTTACTACTTTTTCACCAATTCATCCTCTTCCAGCAGCATGCGGCGCAGTACCTTGCCCGCAATGGTCTTCGGCAGCTCACTGCGGAATTCATATTGGCGCGGCACCTTGAAGGAGGCCATCCGCTCGCGGCACCAGACATTTAACTCATCTTCGGTTACTTGGGCTCCAGCGCGAGTCACAATATATGCTTTGACCGTCTCTCCTCGGTAAGCGTCGGGCACACCCACAACGACGGCTTCCTTTACACTTGGATGCTCGTACAGCACTTCCTCCACTTCCCGCGGATAAATATTGAACCCGCCGGCAATGATCAAATCTTTTTTTCGATCAATGATGGAGAAAAATCCTTCCTCATCCTGCCTTCCCAGGTCCCCTGTATACAGCCATCCATCCCGAAGCGCCGTTACGGTCTCCTCCGGCTTGTTCCAATACCCCTTCATCACCTGTGGGCCGCGGACAATCAGTTCTCCTACCTCGCCCTGCGGCAACTCTTCTCCCGTGTAGGAATCAACGATCTTCGCCTCCGTATCGGGGAACGGAATGCCAATAGAACCATTTTTGCGTTTGCCCCACAACAGGTTCGCATGCGTAATCGGCGATGCTTCCGTCAAGCCATACCCTTCGATAAGCACGCAGCCCGTCAACGCTTCGAACTTCTCCTGCACCTCCAGCGGCAGCGAAGATGCGCCGCTGATGCATGTGTGAATGGAAGACAGGTCATAACGGTTCGTATCCGGATGATTAATCAGCGAAATGTACATCGTCGGCGCCCCTGGGAACACGGTCGGACGCAGCTTATGAATAATCTGCAGCATTTCGGAGGCCTCGAACTTCGGCACAAGCACGTTCATCCCCCGACACAGCGTGCACAGATTCATCAAAATAGTCATCCCGAATACATGGAAAAATGGAAGCGCTCCCAAGAAGACTTCTTCTCCGCGCTTCACCTTATAGAACCATGCCGCCGATTGCATCGTATTGGCGACCAAGTTTCTATGGGTCAACATCACCCCTTTAGGTGTGCTTGTCGTCCCTCCGGTGTACTGCAGCAGTGCCAGATCGTTTTCTCCGTCGACTTCCGCACAGATAAATTTTGGCGGAACGCTTTTGAGCAATGGCGCAAAGGCATGAACGTGATCATCATACTTTACCCCGGCCGCCTGAACGTTTTTCTTCATCTTTAAGGAAAACAGCACGTTTTTCGGAAAGGGCAAGTAATCCTTAATAGAGGTTACGATCGCGTGCCGAAGCTGTGTGCGTGCCTGAACGGCACGCACACGCGGATATAATACATCAAGGGTTACGATCGCGGCTGCTCCGGAATCGGATAGCTGGATCGCCAGTTCACGTTCCTTATAGAGCGGGTTTGTAAGTACAGCTATACATCCGGCCATCAGCGTACCATAATACGCAATGACGGTCTGTGGACAGTTGGGCAGCATGATTGCCACTCGCTCCTTGCTGCCAATTCCAAGCCGCACAAGTGCATTTGCGAATCGGCAGCACTCTTCAAGCAATTGCTCATAGCTCAAACGCTTCCCCATGAATTCAAGCGCGGGCCGTTTCGGGTATTCCCGTGCCGCATCGATGAGGAATTGGGCGACATTATGTCGCGGGTAGTCATACGTCGGGTCAATTTCCTGCGGGTAATGACGGAGCCATGGCTTTTCCAATGGCATACCTAACCATCCCTTCCTCGCGGGGTTCTCCCGCGTATTACGAGACCACGTATTTTTCCGCTTGAATCACGCGTGCCGCTATCTCACGCTTTATGCCTACGCCGTCAATTGGCGAGCTCTTCGCCAGCTTCTTCAGAATCGACAGTTGTGTGCGCAATACGTCGCCTGACTCCATTACCGCCAGCGTTTCCTTGGCTGTACGTTCAATATCAGCGAATGCCTCATGCATGTATACAGTTGTCATTTGCATCGCAAGTTTCGCCTTTGCCTCGCCCTCCTTCGCCATCAGCTTGCGAGTGCGCAGCAGCGCGCTTTCCATTGCGTATACGGCAATCATTAAATCAGCAAGGTTGCTCAAAATTTCCTGGTGCTGCTCAAGCGATGTTCCGTATTTTTGAGCTGCTAATCCACCAAGCATAAGGAATATCTTTTTCGCCATCTTAACGATATGTTCTTCCTGCTCCATTGCTCCACCTGATTCCGGCATGGATACGATCGACATCAGATCGGCTTGGAGCGCCTTCGCCTTTTGCAGGAGCGGCAGTTCTCCCTTGGCAGCTCTCTTAAGCAGCGTGCCTGGGATAAGCAATCTGTTAATTTCATTTGTTCCTTCGAAAATGCGGTTAATGCGGGAGTCGCGGTAGATGCGCTCGATTTTATACTCCTGCGTAAAGCCGTAGCCGCCATGAATTTGAACGCCTTCATCGGCTACGAAATCAAGCACCTCTGAAGCGAACACTTTATTAATGGAGCATTCAAGCGCGTATTCGGTAATCGCCTTGGCCATTAACTGACCTGAATCCGGCTGCTTGTAATCGATGTCTTTCAGCACATTGTCCACCAAGCCAGAAGTCCGATACACCATCGACTCCGTTACATAAGTACGGATGTTCATATCTGCCAGCTTATTGCCGACAAGAGAGAATTCTGTAAGCGCCTTGCCGAACTGTTTGCGTTCGCCAGCATATTTCACGCTCAACTCGATCGCTTCCTTCGCTGCTCCGAGACATCCAGCCCCCAGCTTGAAGCGGCCGATGTTCAAAATATTGAACGCAATAACGTGCCCGCGGCCTACCTCTCCGAGTACATTCTCCACTGGAACCTTGACGTCCTCGAAGAAGAGCGGACAAGTGGAAGAACTCTTAATTCCCATCTTCTTCTCTTCCGGTCCAACCGTGAAGCCTTCCATTCCCTTCTCAACAATGAATGCCGTGAAGTCCTTGCCGTCTACCTTCGCATATACGACAAAAATATCGGCGAAGCCCGCATTTGTAATAAAAATTTTAGAGCCATTCAGCACGTAATGACTGCCATCCTCAGACAGCTTCGCTGTCGACTTCGCGCTAAGCGCATCTGATCCAGATGACGGCTCCGTAAGGCAATAAGCAGCGATTTTAGCGCCTGTCGCAAGGTCAGGCAAATATTTGGCCTTCTGCTCTGGCGTGCCAAAGAATACGATCGGAAGCGTCCCGATACCCACATGCGCGCCAACGGAGAGCGCGAAGCCAGATGCTTTGGTCAGCGTTTCGCCGATCAGCGTAGAGCTGACCTTGTCGAGCCCAAGACCGCCATATTCTTCTGGAATGTCCGCGCCGAGCAGCCCGATTTCCCCGGCCTTGCGCATCAGCTTAACCGTCAAATCGTAATTCAATTTTTCCAATTCTTCGTCGTGCGGCAGCACTTCTCCTTCTACGAAATCACGAGTTGTATCCACCATCATGCGCTGTTCTTCGGTGAAATCCTCCGGAGTAATGATCGCATCCGGAGTGATGTCATCAATGACAAAGCTTCCGCCTTTGATTTTCTGTTCCAACATGGTCATGGTAATCTTCTTCCTTTCGAAGTGGATTAAGAATGGATAAGTGACTCTGAACAATTTGAACAATACGATGCAAAAAGTTTAAGCAAACACCTCGAACACTCCGGCGGCTCCCATTCCACCACCGATGCACATGGACACGACACCATAGCCGCCGCCGCGGCGGCGAAGCTCATGCAAGAGTGTTGCCGTCAGCTTCGAACCTGTGCACCCAAGCGGATGGCCGAGCGCAATCGCGCCGCCGTTCACATTCACCTTGCTCTCATCCAGCCCCAAGTGGCGAATGATATGCAAACATTGCGAGGCGAAGGCTTCATTCAATTCAAATAGATCGACCTGATCCTGCGTAATGCCTGCCTTGCGCAGCGCCTTCGGAATCGCTTCTACAGGCCCGACGCCCATAATGTCAGGCGCGACGCCAGCCAACGCGAAGCTGCGGAAGGCCGCAAGCGGCTTCAATCCAAGCTCCTTCGCTCTGTCGGCGCTCATCATCACACAGGCTGCAGCCCCGTCATTCATCGGTGAGCTGTTGCCCGCCGTTACGCTGCCGCCCAAGGAGAACGAAGGCTTCAGCTTCGCAAGCACCTCCTCCGTCGTGTCCGGACGAACGCATTCATCCATATCGAAGGTCAGTTCCTTTTCCCAAGGACGGCCGTTACTGTCGACTCCTCTTTGTACCGTTGAGACAGGCACGATCTCGTCACGGAATTTGCCTTCAGCGATAGCTGCCGCAGCCTTGCGATGACTGTCAGCAGCGAATCGATCCTGTTCCTCACGGCTAATGCCGAATCGCTTCGCCACATTTTCCGCTGTGTATCCCATGCCCATATATACTTCCGGCATATCTGAGACCAGCTTCGGATGCGGCGCAAGCTTGAAGCCGGTCATCGGCACCGCGCTCATGCTCTCTACTCCGCCGGCAACAATCGTGTCCGCAGCGCCGGCCATAATCCGTTCTGCAGCGAACGCAATCGACTGCAGGCCAGAAGCACAAAACCGATTAACCGTAACCGCAGGCACCTCCTGCGGATAACCTGCATACAGCGACACAATGCGTGCCATGTTCAAGCCTTGCTCGCCTTCCGGCATTGCACAGCCGAGTATGACGTCCTCAATGTCCGATTTGTTCAAGCCTGGTGCGCGTCGAACAACTTCCTCCAGTACAGTTCTCCCCAGATCCTCGGCTCTCGTCTGCGCGAGGCTCCCTTTCTTCGCCCGGCCAACCGGCGTACGCGCTATAGATACAATGACTGCTTCTTTCATTGCGATCTCCCCTCATTCATAAT
Organism: Paenibacillus alvei DSM 29; assembly: GCF_000293805.1. GTDB lineage: Bacteria > Bacillota > Bacilli > Paenibacillales > Paenibacillaceae > Paenibacillus_B > Paenibacillus_B alvei. The sequence goes on from NZ_AMBZ01000001.1 coordinate 514,156, forward strand.
TTGGAAGGATATTAATTGCGCAGCGGCTTGCCCTTGGAGAGCATGTGCTGCATGCGCGCCTGCGTCTTCGGTTCGCCGCACAGGCTTAAGAAAGCTTCACGTTCCAGATCGAGCATGTATTGCTCGCTCACCAAGCTGTTCGCCGGTACGTTGCCGCCCGCAAGCACATGCGCCAGCTTATTGGCAATCAGCCGGTCATGATCCGAGATATAGCCGCCGAGCTGCATCGTATAGGCTGCCAGTTGCAGCACAGATTTGCCTGGTTCACCAACGACACGGATGCGCTCCTCTTCTCTCGGCGCATATCCGGCCCGATCCATTTCCAGTACAGCCATCTTCGCCTCATGGATACGGCGATCCGGGTTGATAACGACGGAATCGTTAGGTCCCATATAGCCGAGCCGCTTCGTGTCATGTCCGCTCGTCGACACCTTCGCCATGGCAATGGTTTCGAAATAGCTGTTCACGTATGATTGCAGGTCTGGATTCGTCTTGCCGACGATCTGGCTTGAGCGCAAGGCCATCTCTTTGCAGCCGCCGCCCCCTGGAATCAAGCCAACGCCCGTTTCAACTAATCCGAAGTATGTTTCTGCGGAGAAAATGATTTTATCTGCCGGCAGGCACGCTTCTACCCCGCCTCCAAGCGTCATTTGATGCGGCGCAGCTACGACAGGCTTCTCCAGTCTCTTCAGCGTCAGCATCGCATTCTGGAACTGGCTGATGATGAGATCAATTTCATCCCATTCCTCTTCCTGAGCCTCCATTAGAAGTAGCATGACATTTGCGCCCACGCAGAAGTGGCGCCCTTCATTTGCAACAACGAGTCCGCGATAATTGCGGCGAACTTCCTCCACGCTTTTCAGAATCATCGTCAAAATGTCCGCGCCGATAGCATTGTTCGGCGAATGGAACTCCAGACAAGCTACGCCGTCTCCGATGTCGATCAAGCTAGCACCCGGATTAGACAGCACGACCTTGTTCTGCTGCTTAAGCTGCTTGAGGGAAATATGCTCCGCTGCCGGCTCCAGCTCAGTCCACGCCCCGCCATGAACGTAAAATTGTTGTGCCTCACGCTTCTCATAGAAGTGAGTATGTCCCTCAGCAATCCAGGCACTTACCCAATCCGGCAGCACGTCGCCCTCAGCCTCCATGCGTTTGGCTGCCGGCACCAGGCCGATCGCGTCCCACACTTCGAAAGGCCCGAGCTCCCAATTGAAGCCCCACTTCATCGCATTGTCGATATCGACAATCGAATCGGCGATTTCGCCCAGTTTGTGCGCCGAATAGAGCAGCACCGGCTTTAGCGTGTTCCATGCCAGCTCGGAATAACGATCCTTTGTTCCGAGCAGCGCCTTGATTTTATTCGCTGCACCCTTGGCAGACTTCGATGCTTCCAGGGAGGCGGATGAGATTTTACGTACCGGTTCATATTCCATCGTATCGAAGCGCAGTGCCTGTATGACCTTCCCAGAATCGGTTTTCACTTTCTTATAGAAGCCTTGGCCCTGCTTTTCGCCGATCCAGCCCAGATCAACCATCCGGTTAAGAACGTCCGGCGCACTGAATACATCCTTCTCTACTGTCGCTGCCGTTTGATCATGCACATTCGCCGCAACATGCACGAACGTGTCGAGCCCGACCAGATCGAGTGTGCGGAAGGTTGCGCTCTTTGGACGGCCAAGTGCAGGTCCAGTGACAGCATCCACTTCCTCTACCGTGTATCCAAGCTCCATCATATTCCGCAATGTAATCAGCAGCCCAAATGTGCCGATTCGGTTGGCGATAAAGTTCGGCGTGTCCTTGGCTACAACGACGCCTTTGCCGAGGCGACGCTCGCAGAACTCGTGCATGTAGGACACGATTTCCGGATCAGTCGTCTCACCTGGAATGATTTCTAGCAGCTTCATATAGCGTGGAGGATTGAAAAAATGAGTTCCTAAAAAGTGCTTTTTAAATGACTCTCCACACAAAGAAACCATTTCGTTGATGGATATGCCTGACGTATTCGATGTTACGATCGTTCCCGGCTTCCATACTCCCTCGATTCGCTTCAGCAAGTCGCGCTTAACGTCCAGTCTCTCGACGACGACTTCAATAATCCAGTCCACGTCTGCAAGCTTCGACAGATCATCTTCCAGATTGCCCGGTGTAATTCTGCCTGCGAACTCTTCACTATAAAGCGGTGCCGGCTTCGTCTTCTTCAGGCGTGCGATGGCATCCGTAGCTAAGCGATTGCGCACAGCAGGATGCTCCATTGTGAGCCCTTTTTTGGATTCAGCTTCTGTAAGCTGTTTCGGAACGAGGTCGAGCAAAAGGCAGCGAATGCCTGCGCCCGCCAAGTGAGCGGCAATAGCCGCACCCATTACGCCAGAGCCGATAACGGCGGCGTTTTGAATCGGTTGAACCATATGCGAGTTCCCTCCCAATTTGAAATGGTCTGTGTCACATGATGAGAACAACAAGAACCATATCGATATGAAATTGTTGGCTGATGACGCTACTCTGAGGTGTTCCCTGCTTCAGGAATGTTGGGTGCACTTCGTAAGATGTTCCCTGCTTCAGGGCTTGTAAGTGTGTGTACTTCGTGAGGTGTGTACTGCTTGAATGGTGTACTTCTGAGATGTGCAATGCTTCAGTTCAGGTCACTGCTCTAAGACAGGCACTTATCTGAACTTTGCTTGTCGTTGTGGTTGCAGATTCATAGAAGAAAGGTTTATGGAGTAGTTCATTGATGGTGAAATTAATGATATTTTGACCCCTGTTCAAAAAATGTGAAGCTGCTACTTTGATGTCTTTATTACAGGTTGTCTGATTATACTGATATCGGCTGTCTGTCATCCGTCTTAACCGAACCGAATACGGCTAGTTCAAGGATTTCAGCGATGTCGCGCGTCTGAACGGATTCATCGGCCTCAAGCAGCTTGGTGCCATCCTCCATCATCGTGAGACAATACGGGCATGCCGATGATATAACGGTCGGCTTCGTGGCCAGTGCCTGTTCGGTGCGCGCTAGATTGACGCGCTTACCTGCGGTCTCTTCCATCCACATCATGCCGCCGCCGGCTCCACAGCACATGCCGTTCTCGCGGCTTCGCTCTATCTCAAGCAGGGTAACGCCTCGGATCGCCCGCAGTATATTGCGCGGCTGCTCGTAAACGCCGTTATAGCGCCCAAGATAGCAGGAGTCGTGATACGTAATTCGTTCGTCCACTTCGTGCTGCGGCACAAGACTTCCCGAACGTATCAACTCGTCAAGCAACTCACTGTGGTGGAGAACTTCGGCTTCCAGCCCGAACTCGGGATACTCATTTTTTAACGTGTTGTACGTATGAGGACAGGCCGTAACAATTCTGCGTACCTTATATTTTTGGAATGTGGCGATGTTTTCCTCGCATAGCTGCTGGAACAAAAACTCATTGCCCATGCGCCGCGGAGTATCGCCCGAATTCTTTTCCTCATTGCCGAGTATGGCAAAGTTCACGCCAGCTTCATTCATTAGGCGCACAAGCGCCCTCGTCACCTTCCGGCTGCGATTATCATAAGAGCCCATGGAACCGACGAACAGCAGAATATCGAACTCTGGATTCTCCTTCACTGTCGGTACATGCAGCACTCCCTCAGGATCGACTTCCTTTACCCATTTCACCCGATCACTGCGGCTGATGCCCCACGGATTGCTTTGACGCTCAATGTTCTGCAGCGCCCGCTGTCCGTCATGCGGCATGCTGCCTTGCGTTAGCACCAGATAACGGCGCATATCTACGATCTTGTCGACATGCTCATTGCCGACCGGACATTGATCCTCACAGTTGCGGCAAGTCGTGCATGCCCATATTTCAGCTTCGGACATGACGTCGCCAATAAGCTCTAATTCTTCCGGCGGATGCTGTGCGATTTGCCAAGTGGCAGCCTGTGCCTGCATTGTCGATGCAATGTCGGTCATTCCCTGTCCCTGCCACTTCCCAAGTTCCGCTCCCTCAGGATTCATTCTGTGCGTGCCCGATGACTTGAATGCAAAAGCAGGGGCCCACGGCGATCGTGATGTAACGGCCGCCCCTTTCTCTGTCAGGTGATCGCGCAGCTTGACGATCATGTGCATGGGCGACAGCCATTTCCCTGTGCCGGCAGCCGGACATACATTCGTGCAGCGGCCGCACTCTACGCATGCGTACAGATCCATCAGCTGCTTCTGAGTGAACTCCTCCACTTTGCCCACACCGAACGATTCCGCTTCCTCATTTTCCAAGTCAAGCTTGCTCAAACGTCCGACCGGCTCTGTGCGCCGAAGCAGTAGATTGACCGGCGCCGACAGCAGATGGAAATGCTTGCTCTGCGGTACGTAAACAAGAAATGCAAGCAGAATCACCAAGTGCGCCCACCAGAATGTCATATAGAGCGCCTCGGCCACTCCGTGAGAGATGCCGGTAAATGCCCCTGCAATAAGAGAAGAAATTGGCGCGTATCCCGATGCGCCTTCTCCTTCGGCTAATCGATGGAATCCCATCGTCAATAAGACAGACAGCATTAGAGAGTAAATGAAGAAGACGACAATAGACGGCTTCCATCCACGCTTCAGCCTCCCCAGCTTCTCGCCGTATCTGCGATAGGCGGCATAGCCCATGGCGATGAGCACCAAGGTCACGGTTGCTTCTTGCAGAAGCTCGAATGCCTCATACCCGGGAATAGGCAGCGGCTTGCCCGACAGTCCTTTATAAATAATATCCAGCGCGCCGACTTGCAAAATGATAAATCCATAGAAGATGATAATATGCATCAGACCGCTTTTCTTATCCTTCAGCAGCTTCGTTTGCCCGAACACTTGAGCGGCAAATGCATGCAAATTGTGCTTCACACGTCCGCTCCAATTCACCGGCTGCCCAAGCTTGACATACATGAATCGGTGATAGACCGCTTTGGCAAACCAATACACGCCGAGTCCCGTGACGGCCAAAAACAGGACGAGCTGCACGATCGCTCCCGGCATCGGAACCATCCCCTTTCTCAGTATTGAAAATGAATGAACTACCCATAGGAAGCGTTTACATCCCATTAGCATCATGAGCTTATCATGTGCTTATCTACTGCCTAAACCCAGATCGATATCCAATGATTGACAATGATCTCAGTTCTATTTTATGATAGCAGCAGAAACTGAATGAGCATTCATTCATTTGTATTCCATATTCTAGCACCGAGGTGATTCCATGACAAGTCAGAAAAAGAAAAATATTCCCAAATCCTCGAGGCAGCGGTCAAAGTATTTGCAGAACACGGGTTTCACCGATCACAAGTTTCTAAAATTGCGAAAACAGCTGGGGTCGCTGATGGTACGATCTACCTGTATTTCAAACGAAAGGAGGATATTCTGATTTCGTTGTTTCGCGAGAAGCTTGGAGAGATGATCGCCAAATTTCACGCAAGCCTCGAAACCACGACCGGAGCCAAGGATGCGCTGCGCAATGTATGCCAAATCCATTTTACCGTGCTGGAAAACAATCCAGATTTAGCGTTCGTCACGCAAATCGAGCTGAGACAAAGTTCTCTTGAGCTGCGGAAGGAAATCGGAAAAATTATTAAGCCCTATATTGTACTTATTGAGCGTATTATAAAGCAGGGCATTGAAGAAAAAGTGTTTCGCGACGATCTTGACGTCAAGCTTACCCGCCTGCTTATTTTCGGTTCCATGGATGAAGTTGTGACGTCATGGCTCATTTCTGGACAGAAGTATTCCCTGGTCGGGCAGCTTGATGGCACAATAACATTTTTTCTAAAGGGGCTTGAGCCTTAGCTCTCTCCCCTTGATTTTCCGATTGCGCAGCCTGTCTTAGGTTAGACTTTTGTTCTGCCAAGCCTCGTCTTGGATTCCTTATCGTTTGATCGCCATAAAGGAAATGGACATCGATGTTGTCAATTCCCCTTCTTAGAGCTGCAGTTCTTCCAAATTTCCTGCATGGCAGTCCACTTGTTCAACAAGTCCGCTTTAGATTACAAGCCAAATAAAGCGAAAGGGGCAATGAACGATGAATATCATCGTATTAGTCAAGCAGACATTCGATACGGAGGAAAAAATCATCATCGAAGAAGGCAAGATCGCAGAAGACGGAGTCAAATTCGTCCTCAATCCCTATGATGAATATGCGGTCGAGCAAGCGATCCGCATTCGCGATGACCTTGGAGGCAAGGTTATTGTCGCCTCTGTAGGCCCGGAGCGTGCTTCCGAGGCGCTGCGCACGGCACTCGCCATGGGCGCTGACGAAGCCATACTGATCAACGACGAGCGAATCGGCAGCGATGAGCATGCCGTAGCGCAAGCTCTGCACGCATTTGTCGGAACGGAATCCTACGATCTCGTTCTTGGCGGCAACTTTTCCGTGGACAACGGTTCCGGCCAAGTGGCCGTCAGACTTGCGAAGCTGCTCGGCATTCCGCATGTATCGTCGATTACGAATCTGGAGATCGCAGATGGCCGTGCTGTCTGCACTCGGGACGCTGAAGGGGATGCAGAGGTGGTAGAGGTGCCGCTCCCGGCGCTGTTCACCGCTCAACAAGGGCTGAATGATCCGCGCTATCCTTCGCTTCAGGGCATTATGAAGGCGAAGAAGAAGCCTTTCCGTGAGCTCACGCTCGATGACTTCGGCGTAAAAGTCGAAGCTCGCACAGCCCAAACAGAGCTATTCCTTCCTCCGCAGCGTCAAGCAGGCAAGCTGATTTCCGGAGAGCCGGCGGATCAAGTCCAGGAGCTGTTCCGACTGCTTCGAACGGAAGCTAAGGTCATATAGTTCTGCATCGAATGCAACGAATCCGGTAAGTTCATATTCCAAGGAGGCGTATTGATATGTCCAGAACGATTCTTGTCGTAGCCGAAGCGAAGGGCGGCAATCTTCGCCAAGTGTCCTACGAAGCGATTGGGGCGGCTCGTATAGCTGCAGGCGATGGGGGCTCTGTAGCCGCTGTGATCATCGGCGCAGATGCAGCCCGCTATTCCAACGACTTGGCAGCCTACGGCGTTGATCATATTTATACTGTTGAGCATACCGCACTCATTCATTATCATCCGGAAGCTTATTTTGCTGCGCTGCAGGCTGTTGTGCAGGCTGCGAACCCGGACGGCGTGTTTTTCGGCCACACCGCATGGGGCAAGGATCTGGCACCGCAGTTGGCAGCTTCCCTGCATGGCGGGCAGATTTCCGATGTAATCGCAATCGAAGCAGACAGCAGCGGCAACGTATTATTTACGCGTCCGATCTATGCAGGCAAAGCCATGGAAAAGAAGAAGTTCCTAGCCGCACCGTGGATAGTTACCATTCGACCAAACAACATTCAGCCTCCAGCAGCAGAAGCTGGCCGCACCGTGCCTGTAACAGCTATTGCTTACCCGGAACCGCCGCTTACGGCCATTGTTCGCGAGGTCGTGCAAAATACGGTCGGGAAAATGGATTTGAGCGAAGCGAAAATCATTATTTCCGGCGGACGGGGCGTTCGCAGCGCCGATGGCTTCAAGCCGCTTGAGGAGCTGGCCTCTCTACTGGGCGGTGCTGTTGGAGCTTCCCGCGGAGCATGCGATGCAGGTTATTGCGACTACGCCTTGCAAATCGGACAGACGGGCAAAGTCGTCACGCCAGAGCTGTACATCGCCTGCGGCATTAGCGGTGCCATTCAGCATTTGGCGGGAATGAGCCAATCACGCGTCATTATCGCGATCAACAAGGATCCGGAGGCGCCTATTTTCCAGATTGCCGATTACGGCATCGTAGGCGACCTGTTCGAAATCGTGCCGCTTCTAACCGAGCAATTCAAGCAGGCGCTGCAAGCTTAACATAAAAGCTGTAAGCAGGGCATTCCGATTGCTTAAGACGATCGGAGTGCTCTTTTTTACGCAAAATGCCTGATTAACCATCCCCCAAGCTCCATCTCCATAGAATTTATTCAGTTCCTTCAACTTTAACTACCTATATAAATGTGTATATAAACGTCCATCACCGCATGCAGCGAAGATGCAAAAAGCCCCAATACCTCATGGTAATCAGGGCTTCTACTGACTTATTTATTTGCGGTCCGGATTTCCGAAGAACATTTCATCTGCCAACGCTGTCTGAACGCGTGATTCTTCCTCGTTCAGCTTGCGGACTAACTCCATTTCAACCTCGGTCACTTCATCCCCTTGGAAATTGATTTCCGCGATCGAAGCAACAATCTTCACGATAGCTACGGCCACATTATCCGGCGTGTACGCAATGACCTTCTGTCCTGTCGGAAACACTCGAAAGCCCTGCTTCGTCATTTTGCCTCGCCCGTACTCCAGCAGCTCATTTAGCTCCTGCTCTGTCTTAAATTTGCATACCGAATTGAACTCTGTTTGAAATCCCATGTTATCCGCTCCTTTGCCTGTAAAGTTTGAAAATAAAAGTGATTGCACAACCTAATATGCACTACATCCCCCAGAGAAGACGGAGATAAAGTCAGTCTTAATTCCGGGGGTTTATTATTTCGAAAGCCCCCTCCAAAAAGGATATATTTAGACTGCTGATGAGGCAAGACAAAAGTTAGAACTAGAATATCGGAACAGTCCGCAGCACAACACCTTCTAAGACTAAATAATAGTGATGATGTCACAAATGAGCGGATTGATATTGTTATATATTGTAGGCGATAGTAGGTGATACACCAGTGGTACACAATGAGAATATGAAACATAGGAGGATTTAGTATGAATTTAAAGAAAGTCATTCTAGCATCCCTGATCGTATCTAGTATGTTGGCCACATTGGCCGGCCCAATTCCTGCCGGAGCGAAGGCAGCGCAAGAGAATCAGCAAGAGCAGCAATCCGATAATAAGAAGGTTCCCATCGATAAGAAGTTGGCTCCCAAGCTGCAAAAAGCGGTAAATCAATATGCGGGGAAAGAGGTTAAGCTTAAGGATACCGGTGAACATATCAATAACAATGAGAGTTTGGTCACGGTTCAATCTGCAGATGGAAATTACGGTGTTGGCTTTGATCCCAAAAGAGGAAATATATGGTTTGTTTCCAACAAGACGACAATCGACAAAGTCGACAAAAAATTTCAAGACGAAGCTTTAAAAGAGTTAAAGAACGCCTATGCAAAGAAGAAATACGTATTTAACAAAGACGTTACACAGTCACGATCCTACGATAATAGCAAGGGCAAATTTGGAGATTATATGTTTTATGAGTTTTCCGGGAAGGATTTTACTGTTTCAGTAAATGCTAATATTTCAGAAGGTTATGTCATCCCCGTTGCGAGAATCGATATTGACAAAAAAGAACTTGATCTGAATTTGCTGAAATCGGCAACGGAAGCGATCAAAACGGCGTTCGATCATCAATTCGACGTGACGAAGGCGCAGATTGAGCAACGTACGTGGGTGCTTGAGGACGACAAAGTGACGGTTTACATGGAGAAGGGGAAAGCAATCAGCCTGATCAATAAACAAGGCAATCAGGTCACGACGAACAAAGAGATGACAGAAAAAGAAGCCAAAGAAGCGGTCGCCCCGCTCGCGAAGAAATTATTCAATATCGACATTACGGGATATGAAGTGAAATGGGACAGCTTATTTAAAGATTACCGCTTCATCGAAAAAAATGATGTTACGGCGGTGAGAGCGGCATTGGATGCCGAGAAAAACGTCGTGTATATAAAGTCCGGGAGCAGAGCGGCCGCAGGGAATTAAAAACACAAACAGATGCATAGGAGGATGATCATGTTTATGAAAAAAGCTATCATCGCAACATTGGTCGTATCCGGCATGCTAGCCGCATTGGGAGGATCGATTCCTGTCGAAGCCGCGGCTGCACAGGAACGGAAGCAACCGGAGAAGGTGAAAGTTCAAATCGACAAGAAGATGGCCGACAAGCTGAAAAAAGCAATGAAGGAATTGGCAGGCAAAGAGGTCAAGATGCAGGATGTTGGCGAGAGCTACTCCGGTTCGGGTGGGAGTGCAACAATCCGATCTGTGGATGACAAATATTCAATTGACTTTAATCCGAAAACAGGTGGAATATGGTGGGGTTTTGCAAAAATCTCGATCGATGAAGTCAGTAAGGAGGATCGGAATAAAGTCCTTCAAAGATTAAAAGAGCTGTATCCAAACAAAACCTATGTGTTGAGTAATGAAGTGGAAATGCAACGACGATATGATGACAAGCAGGCTAAATTTGTAGATACGAGATATGTTTTCACAGAGGAAGACTTTTATATCTCGCTCTATAAACCAGGTGCTGGATCTAAAGCAAATGATCAACTCAATGGGTACTCGATTACAGTTGATGCCAAAAAACTTGATCCAAAATGGACAAAAGCAGCAGCAGAAATCGTGAAAACAGCCTTCAATCATGAATTGAAAGAAGTGACGGAGGCAACACTCAGACATGGTAATTATGACTATAAAAAGTGCTGGCCATACCGAAGTGGGTATTGCAAGGTGACGGTATTTACGTTGAAATAGACACAAAGTCAGGAAAGGCGATAGAAGTCATTCACAAATCGCGTCTAAAGGAAAAGGTAACGACCGACAAGGAGATTACGGCAAAAGTTGCAAAAGAAGTGATTGCTCCACTGGCCCAAAAGGTGCTGGGTGTCGATATTAGCGGATGTGAAGTGGAGTGGGATAACAGACTGAAAGAGTACCGCTTCCACAATGACTATACGGACAAAAAGGACGGAAAGGTAGTTGCAACGAAGCTGAGAGCTGCATTGGATGCTGACAAAAACGCAGTGTATCTGGTGGGTGGGGAGCACGCGATACACGGTTCGATGGAGACGATGGTGAAGTAGACGTTACAACCTTTTTACCTTACACAGTAACGAGACGGTACGAGCCTGTGGATGCAGATCCACAGGCTCGTTACGTTTTCGATAATATGAAGGTTTTACTGCCGTTTATTGAATCGCGAGCAGCTCTTTACTTCACTCGGTCATACCACACGCGCAAATGATGAACCGCTGCTCCTGCGAAGGAGGAGTGGCTTGCGCCCAGTTCCTTCACATCGCGCAGTTGCTCCTCGAAATAGTCCAGCGGCTTGCCGTGGAAGGACAAGTAGCCTCCTTCATTGGTCTTGCCCAGTTCAAGACCAATAATAATCGGCTTGCCAAGCTCGTCCGCCTGTGAGAGCAGCTTTTTGGCCGAATCATAGATTGAATCGGAGTTGTCCCGGTACGCCATAATCGTCAAGGAGTCGAACTGGTCCAGCATCCAACTGCTTACCTTGCCGTTCCCAGTCGGCATGTCCACACGAGGCAGCCAGAAAGGTACATCAGCGGCCATGTACAGACCAGCCCTTCTCCCCTCCTGCAGCCACGTCTCCATGTTGTCGATCCAGCTTCGGACGATGCGTGCTTCATCTTGCTTCCACTCTGGCAGCAAATACGGCTCTACGTCCAGGTGAATGCCGGCAAAACGCTCCTCTGCCGCAACCTGCCGGTTGTAATCATTTACCCACTGAATGAAAGATTCCCCTTCTTCTTCATGCCGTTCCTTCGCCCATTCCGGCGCACCGTTCAATGCATGAACGTCAATTCCGGCTTCATGCGCCTTGCGAATGAACGAACGATACGTATCCGAGCCTACAGTGGAACTAGTTTGCAAATAGATCAGATTCACATGATTCGAGCGGCAGAATGAGACGATTTCCTCCCCTGAATCACGTATCCACTCTGTGTCCCAAAGCCATGTTGCCTTCGTTTTCCCCGCTTCAGAGGATCGAAACGTTAAAAGGATTAGTATTCCCACACAACAGCATAGCAGCAGTGCGATCAGCATCCTCCGTGAACGGAACGCTTGGCGCGGAATACTCAGCTTACGTTCTGCTTGTGCGCGAAACGATTTTTTGTCTGTTTTAGACAAAAGCCGCTGCCTCTTCTACTTCTCTAACAATCTCCTGCTCTCTTACAATCTCCTGCTCTGTATGCCCAAGCTTATGAATGTTCGGGCGTTGAATACCTTTGAACGCATTGCGCGTATCCAGAATCGGAATATTCAAATCCGCGAGCTGTTTGTAATCGAACGATTGATGGTTCGTAATCAGCACCATGCAGTCATATGTTTGGAACGTCGGCAAATCATAATCGATCGTATTCACCGTCTTGCCGGCCTTGTCCTTGAAGTGTGTCGCATGCGGATCATAATAATCGACCTTGGCGCCGCTCGCCTTAAACAGCTCATAGATTTCAAGCCCCGGGGATTCGCGCAAATCGTCAATATTCGGCTTATAGGCCATGCCCAAAATTAAAATTTTCGAATTTTTAATCGACTTCGAGCTTTGATTCAAAATACGCGATGTTTTCTCCATCACATGGTACGGCATATTGGCATTGGTTGCCTGAGCGATATCGATAAACTTGCTGTAGAAACGATACCCCTTCGCCTTCCAGGATAAATACATCGGATCAAGCGGAATGCAGTGGCCTCCAATACCCGGTCCTGGATAGAACGGCATAAAGCCGAACGGCTTCGTTGCTGCAGCGTCGATCACCTCCCAAATGTCGATGCACATCCGATCGCACATCATCGCCATCTCGTTAATGAAGGCAATATTTACGCTGCGGAATGTATTTTCCAACAGCTTTGACATTTCCGCCACCTTCGTTGAGGATACGGGTACAACACTTTCCACAATATTTCCATACAGTGCAGTTCCCAGCTTGAGGCATACTGGCGTTGTTCCGCCAATTACCTTCGGCGTGTTAAACGTATTAAATTTCGGGTTGGACGGATCCACACGCTCCGGAGAGAAGCAGAGGAAGAAGTCCTCTCCTGTCCGGTATCCTAAAGAGGCTTCGATTTCATGTTGAATCAGCTCCTCTGTCGTGCCTGGATACGTTGTACTTTCCAGTGTGATCAGCAGGCCCTTCCGCATATATTTCTTAATTTGTTCCACAACGCGTGTAATATAGGAGGTGTCCGGATCTTGATTCTCACTAAGCGGTGTCGGCACACAAATACTGACTGCATTCAGCAACTGAATATGACTGAAGTCGCTCGTAACGAACAATCGACCTGTGTTCATGCACTGTGTCAACGTGTCATCGCTTATATCCTTAATATAGGAATGTCCGTTATGGATACTCTCAATCTTGCGTGAATCAACGTCAATTCCGACAACCTGGAAGCCCTGCTTGCACATTTCAATGGCAAGTGGCAGGCCGACATAGCCTAACCCGATGACTCCGACTACAGAAGTTTTGTGTTCAATTGCGTGTTGTAAATTTGCAGCATACATGTTCACAGTTGTTCACCCTTCCATCCACTAGTTAATTGTATATAGTTATGACAAACAGCGGCTAAGCCGTTCATCAAGTTCTACCGGCGAAAATGGTTTTGTAATATAATCGCTGACGCCCTGCTCGAAGCAATAATCAATCGTCTTCCCTACCCGCTGTTCGGACAAAATCACGATCTTCGGCTGCTTCTCCAAATTCATCTTCTGAATGTGCGAAATGAACGGCAGACCGTTTATTCCATATAAATTCAACTCCGTTAAGATTAAATCGAATTGCCCTCCATCAATGAGATTCAACGCCGTCAAAGCATCCTCTGCCTCGTGCACCTCGTAGCCCTGCATCGTCAGCCATATATTCAAAAACTCTCTTACACTAGCATCATGATCCACGACCAGAATCCGCTTCGCAGCTTCGAGTTCAAGTTGATCATGGAGAATCCGAATATGGGAGGAGTCTGTAGCCGGCCACTCATTCCAGCGACCAAGAATAATGAGGTCTGCCTCCTGAGAATCCGCCACTGCTGCAACCGCACATACAATTGGCGTTCCTGCCAATTGCTCTTCTACCATGCTCTTCAGTACAAGCGCATAGTAGTGGGTCTGATCCAGCGTCGCGCGCGGCAGCATTACAGCAATGACTTGCTGGGCATCGGCAATCATTAGCTCGAATGGGATCTGCTCTCTCTCCAGCGCAGAGCGGAGCTCCTTCTCCCACGTCTTGCCGAGCGGATTCGCATGGATGAAAATAATGCCTACGTCATGTCCGGGATAGCTCATCACCAGATGATTTACGGTTTGCTTAAATGTCGGTACAAATCCAAATTCCGCATTTCGTTCCACCAATTGCAGCATGTGCCGTTTCCACCTTTCCCATCGCCTGTTAGGCGGTTTTCTTTTGTTCTCCTTCTTCCTTCCAGCTTTGGCGCGTCATGGCGCCCCAAGAATTGTTCTTCTGGAAAAATTGAATATGTCCTTGAATGCGCCACAGGCTGCCGAGCTGCCGGTATCCGAAGAACATCAGCACGCTGAACACAAGCATACGCACGAGATCACTGATGCGCGGATATCGCTTGAACGCAATCTCCTCCAACAGAAGTGAGCCTACAGCTAACAGTAAACCTGATAAGAAGTTTATTAGCATAAATATCAAGACAATTTCCCAATGGGTCATGTCATACAGCGCATAACCGATCAGGGACATCAATCCCGTCACTTTAAAATAAGGATTGAGCGCTTCAAAAATAATCGTGTATGGCATCGACAGAAGTCCAAATACCTTATATTTCGGCCTAAACGTCATATCATAGTTTTCGATCATGTTCTTCAAATTGCCTCGACCCCAACGCTTCCGCTGGTTTGATAGGATATGATACGTATCGGGCGCTTGGGTCCAGCAGACTGCCTCCGGACAGAAGGCAATTTTATAAGGCAATTTATTTTCCAGCATATAGCGGTGAAGCTTGATAATGATGTTCATGTCCTCGCCGGGATACCCATCTCGGTACCCGCCAACCTTGATTACGTAATCCTTGCGGAACAGCCCGAATGCCCCCGATACAATAATGAGTCCATTGAGCGCACTCCAGCCGATCCGCCCCCCAAGGAACGCCTTCAAATACTCCAGCGTTTGAAACATTGGCCACCATTTCTTCGGCAAACGAACTTCCTTCACCGTTCCATTTTCGATCGTGCATCCGTTGGCAATGCGCACATTGCCCCCAATCGCTACATATTGTTCCGGATCGGACATATACATGGTCGTCATTTGAATCAAAGAATCTTTCTCCAACAGCGAATCCGCATCAATTGAAGAAATAAGCGGATAATGCGAGAAGTTAATCCCTGCATTCAAGGAATCCGCTTTGCCCCCATTCGCCTTATCAATGACGTACAGGAACGGATATTCCGGATTATGATAAACCGCGTTAATCTTCGTGCAGTTCACGGCGTACCGAATAGACAGGTTATCCATCCGATATAAGCCAAACTCTTCAATCAGCACGTTCAAGGTCTCATCATTGGAGCCGTCATTAATGACAATGACCTCGTATGTCGGATAATTAAGTGTCATTAATGACTTCACATTTTCAATAATAGTCAGCTCTTCATTATAGGCAGGCACGAGCAGCGAAACAGGAGGAACATGCTCCGATCCCGCTATCGTTCCGCTTAGTGCGTAGCGCTTCCTGCGAACGATCGAGAATATATTTTTAAAAGAGAACAGCATAATGCCGAAATAAATACTATTAACGACGATGACATAATACATGGCGAACAGACCATATATCAGAAGCAAATCTCTAAGCAGAATAATCGCCTCCTACACTTCGGAATATCGGTGCGGCCGCTGCCTTGCCGAAATACTGTTCATACAGCATCCGCTTTGTCGCTTGGCTCGCCTTCTGCTTGCGTCGCTTGGCAAAATAGTGCTCGCGCAGCAGCTCCTCGTGGATGCGGTCTTTGGCCATATCCGATTTGTAAGGGTCGTCTTTTTCGAGCGCCGCCTCACACAATGCCCGGAAGCCCTCATCCCCCATCGTAGCTAAGCTCTTCGAACTGTAGTAACGAACCCACCAGTTGGTGTCGGTCAACGCTTCCTTCAAAATGACAATACTAACAACATGGTGGTATGTACCGAGCGACTCCGCAACCGCCGCCCGAACCTCCCATTCCGGATCCTTGAACCAACTGCATAATCTATCTTTCGTCAGTACGCTGCCAGTGCGAACGAGCAGTTTAATTGCCAAGGAACGAATATCCTTATCTTTGTTGTCCGCAAGCTTGAGCAGCGCCGGTGAAAGCTCCGGTCCCGCATGCCCGCGCAATGCAAGCAGAACCGTTTTGACCAAACAATTATTGTTATCACCTAAGCATTTGACAAGAAGCGGAGTAACATCTATAGATGATTCCTCTAATATTTCAGCGGCAAACAGCTCATTATGCTGCTCGCGACCCGCAAGCTCACGCAGCATCACTTCCAAGGAAGTTGCATCGTCCGCACATTTGGCTATCGCCCGGGCAATGACACGCACCAGTTCAGCCGCCTTCTCTTGTCTTAGCAGTTCCAGCAGCTGTGGTACCGCTTGGGGCGATCTCATGCCTCCCAAGCGGAAGGCTGCTTGCATTTGCTTCGCGTAGAACATACTGTTCAGTTTCTTCAAATCTGCTTGAACGAGCCCCATATCCTCACACAGCCTCGTCAGCTTTTCCCGCTGCTTTCCACGGAATCTCTCTATCCATTCCATCAGTTTGTCCTGGATGACCCTAGCCTCCAATTGAGTTACCGCCCCCTTCGGCGGCTGGAAGGAGCCTTCGTCCCCAATATGGCGCTGCAAATAAATGAAATAGGGTTTGAATTTCTTCATAATCGCGTCCTGTTGCTGCATTAGACGTATATTCCTAGCTTTCATGATGAGCAGTATGAATACGCCGACACTAATAAGGCCAAGGCAAACGTAGATGAAAGATACAGCAAAGTCCAACTTGGTATACATGTAACGTGTGCCTCCTTTGTTTCACGAAAATGACAGTCCTAAAGCTCCCTGTTGGCCTTGCAAGCTGCATGGAACTCAGAACATCATTAGGAAATCGTGTGCAGCCTACATATGGCCGCTTATGTCATGGAAGACGATGAAATATTTCCTTCATGTCGTAATAACTTTGCTTCAAGCGTTCAGTGTAACCAACTTTATCCCACTGTTTCCATGTGTAAACTTGGATATTGTGTAAGGAATAGTTCTTCAGTGCACGTGTCTGTGCCCCAGCCATGGATTTCGTTTCTTTGTCGACTACCCAAGGCAAAAATCGAATGCCTTCTGTCTGTATCGTTGACAGATCGCGCTTACGCTCTACTTTCCCGTAAGAAATCACTTGTTTCGTACTTGGGTCGGCGAAGCCAAGCAGCATCCACGGGATTCGAATTTCGACGATGTTATCCTTCGCATTCCAAGTTGCTAACGAATTGTATGACTTACTGTTCGGATCGTTCGTCCCTCTTATCAGCTTGCCTACGACGATATCCTGGAATGGATGGGCAGATCTCGTATCCGGCGGCTCCATTTTCAAACTGACGGCCAGCTTCCATGGATTGAACAGTCCTGAGTTATCCTTCATTTCCTCCGGCTTCGGTTCAACCATCCAATAGCCGGAAGGGCCATATAAACGGTTGTTAAAGTCATAATTTGAAGCGATGCGCACCTCGCTATTTTTACCGATAACGGTCAGCGTTTCCAGCCCTTCATCCAGCTTCAAGCCAGGAAGCTCCTTCATCGAGCGATTGCCGCCAGTCTGCGTATGCGCTCCGATGTACAAGGTCTGCTTCTCTGGATCGAACGGCTTATCCAACTTAAGCATCGTATATACATAGCCTTCGTCATGGGTCGCCCACATCTCCTGGACACCCGGCAAATCTGGCTTCAGCAGCATCTTCTCTTCGTCAGGAATTGCATCCCAATCCTTCGCGTCGCCATCAATAACAATGGCGTCTTCCTTGCTCGGATACATTCCTAGTAGCCCGAACATTTTCTCATTCGTCAATACGTTGAGCCAGTATGGCCTGCGATCAGCTGGAACTTCGATTTTCATCGTATTCCATGTCTTCTTAAACCACTCGTCCTGCCACATGAACAATATGGCTCCCGCATAATGCTCATCATAAATATCCTGCGTGAGCGAAGCATCGATACGCCCTTGTTCCCGCTCATCATGGCCGCCTTGATTGCGCCCACCCATGCCTAAATGGGAGATTCCAATCGAAGACGGTACGCCATATTCCGTTATCATGACTGGCAAGTCCTTGAACTCCGCCTTCAGCTTGCGCAAATAAGCCTTATACGTATTGAACTGTCCCTGCTTATCGCGTATCGTCTGCAATGAAGCATCCAAGTGGAAGAAGTCCGGGTAATACGGATAGACGTGATAGGCAGCAAAATATCCCGCATTCCAAGCCTTCGGCTGAATATGTCTTGCATCGACACTTACCATATCTTCCTGAAACAAGGGCTCTCCCGGATGCTTTAGCACATCCGTCGTCACCCAATTCGTGAATGTCATCGGATGATGCCAACCATATTCGTTCTCCACCGCGGCAGTGTAATCAAGCATTTCGGCGAGCCAACTCTCGAATGGACTCGCTTGCCTTGTGGCGCTAAAATGAGCGCCGGTATAGGCCTCCACTTTGTTATGCTTCTTATTCGTCTGATCAACCATCACAGGATCCCACTCTGTGCCGATATGCCAAGCCATCAAGTAGTCTCCTGCATTTGTTCGGTACTTGCCCTTCGCTGTCCCGGCATTGTCGGGGAGCGTGACATCTCCGTATACGGCGCGAACGACCTTTTCGATTTCACGCTTGAACTTATCCTTGATGTTCGGCAAATAAGCATCCTGAGATTCGATAAGCTCTTCTTCAGGTGACCATATGCCTTGAATAAAATAGAGCGGGCGCTCCGCCTTATCGCGGTTAAACTTTACAAGCGCTTCGTAGAATACCGGATTATGCACCGTGTATACCCGAATCACATTCGCGCCCATATCATGTATTTGTTGGAACCAGCGCAGATAATCCTCCTCTTGAATCGGGAATTCCCCGGGGAAGTAACCTGGCAATGTTGCGCCTAAGTTGACTCCCTTGGCAAAGATCGGCTCAAAGCCGCCTTCTTTGTATTCCAGAATGCGGTCGCCTTCCGTCTTGAATTTCAGCTTGATGCCATCCTCACCAGCATAGGCAACAGGCTTGGAAGACAGCAATTCCGGCATCCAATACAATCCGCCTGCAAGTATGATCACAATCGGCATCAGTATGCCTATTATTAGATTTCGTTTTTGTCTACGGTTCATGAATATTCGCCTGTTCACCCTCTCTGCGAGTGTTGTCCGCAACCTTATCTACTATCTAACCAAGTTTTTTCTGGAATAACATGGTTATTTAGTCGCGTTTTGAAAACTAGGACCCTGATTTTCCATGATTAATTGCAGCGTTGAAGTAGTGAAAAAGCCTATTGTAAAGCGATTTATCCCCTCCTTTCTCGATATGATAAATGGATCGTTTGGAGAATTTGTAAATCGACTTCATTTGTCATCATTAGACGCTGCAAAAGCAAAAAAGTTTCGTTTTTGTAACCATTTTACCAATAATATGTATTTCTCTCGGACTTTGGTCACCCCTTTTCGTAAAGATCCGTCCATCTGTACCACAGCCATTTGGTGCACACAAAAAAACAGGAGGACAGATCCTCCTGTTTTATTCACCCTTTTTCCGGCTGTACCACAGCCATACGCGCGCAACGTCCTGTTCTGAAAAACAATTCGCGGTATAGGAATGCCCGCTCATAATCGTAACCCGCAGAGAGCGGATGCACCGCTGCCGCTGAAAATAATTGTCCTTCGCCGAGATAGATACGATATGCGGTCTCAGCATGTAATGCGACTTTCTCGCGATCGCGCGAGTACGAATCATGAGCTGCTTGTCCTGAATCCCCATTCCCGCGTCCTTTAGTCGCAGTGTCCCCATTCCAAGCAATATCGGCATCAGGAGCCACAGCCAATGGGCCATCGTCCCCTGCCACCAATAGAGCAGGCCATAAGCAATGAAGAAGAGCAGCAGTTCCATGCGAACATAGTACCACCAAGACCGTCCAGGAGGCCGATGCTGCACTGTATTCTGATCCATATTGACTTGGGGTACAAAATGAGCTACTAAGTCCGGGATATCCCGAACTCGCACAAGCGGATGAAGCAACAGCGATTCCTTCTTGTCCGCCGACAGAACTCCTACCTCCACCTGCGCATAACCGAGCAGTTGCCGAAGCATGCCCTCTTTCACGATAATCTCTTGTACACGTCCTGGTTTAAAGGCGTTCACCTTTTTTTCGAACAGCCCATAGGAAATGACGATTTCCTCTCCCTGTACAACTGCCGTAAAGCGGTAGTATTTCGCAACGAAAAGCAGTGTTGAGATGAACCAGGCAAGGATAAAGCCCCCAACTCCGAGCACAATGTAAGTCAGGTGACTTGGAAGCAAGGACATGACCTGATCCATAATTTTTTTGAGAAGTCCTTCGGGCAAAATCAACTTCAACAAATCATCTGCGAAATTCGTAATCGCCACATAGAAGGCAAGCAGCATGCCCAGATGGATCGTTGTCGCCGAAGAGAGGAATAACGTTCCTATCCCCAGCCTTATGTCCCGTGCCGAGAAGCCCGTGCCCTTCGTCTGCCTGTCCTGATCCATCTGATCCACGCCCGCTGTCGCACGGACATTGTTACTAGACCGCGAATCAACGGCTTCCGCTATCGTCATAGTTGTAGGTACATCGCCGCGTTCCAGGCCGATATGCTCGGTTCCTTGCTTGCGCAGCATCAAGACTGTACGCAGCTCCTCAGCATGTGCAAGCGACAATGTAGGCAGCACGCCGTCTCCATCCGCCTCTCCGCCAGGCGTTTCGATCTTTAGTTGAGCCGTACGGCTTAAGCGCTGCAGGAAGGACTGCTCCAAGCGTACCGAGTGAATGCGCCGATAAAAAATCGTTTTTTCTTCCCGAACAAAAATTCCTTTATTGATGACGAGCTTATCTTCCTCAAAGCGGAAGGTAAACCTTCTCCAATCCAGCACCGCATCTATGAGCGCATAGACAACAATGGCAGCAAAAAGCATCTGTATCCACAAATGATCCTTAGCCTTCCATGCGTAGAGAATGAGGAAAGGCCATATGGCCTTGGCTACCTGTAGAATCGAAAATCCCATGTGCAGCGGATGAAGGCGCATCTCCTTATTCTTCATGGTCATCCACCTTCGCCAACTGTGCGATTCTTGCTTTCAACCACTGGGCCTCCTCCTCCTGCACTGCAAGAATATGATGCGTAGTGGCTGCCGTCACAACAGATACCTGCGACAGTCCAAACTTGCGGAGTAGTGGGCCGCGTTCTGTCTCCACATGCTGTACCCGATTCATAGGTACAATCGTATGTTTCAAATAAATGACCCCTGACTGAATATGCAATTCTTCCTCAAACACTTCAAATGCAAAATAACGATAGGTTAATGACGGCTCAATCCATACGAACCAAACGAATGATAATCCCCATAAGCCTGCTGCAATCCATGCAGGATACAATATCCAGCCCTGTATAGAAGCAATTATGGCATATGCAGCAATAATCGCAGCCAGTATGACGTGGGCAATTACACCTGCAATTCGAGATGCTTTCTTATAATCAGGATGCAGCCTGTGCCGTAGCTTGATGTCCATATCCATATCCATATCCATCCCCTTCACCAGCAGGAAACTTATTTGCTCATACCCTCTGCAATCTTGATCAACTCTTCTTGTCCCACATCCGGATTTGTAGGAATTAATGTATATCGGAAGCCGCCTTCATCCCAAGTTAGCGAGTGTATTTCATCCCAATACCATCCCGTCGTACCGCGTACCTCAACTGCCGTCCCTCGATCCCTTTTGGAGTCGGCAGGCGTTTTGAACAGACTTTCATTTATATAAGACACATTGTTTTTGTCATACTCCAAGGAGATTTCCGTGCGCTTCATTTCTCCCTCCAACTGCGTCAACTCCGTCTTCTTTAATGAAAATTCCTTATCTTTTATTTGTAGAAATGGGGCTCCTGCCGCTTGCTTCGCTTCTTCCAAGGATACCAGCTTCACCGGATTCAGCTCATTAATATCACGTACCGGAATGTCTTTCGGTATGCTCAACTGGAACGTACCTGCCGTAAACTTCGGCGCCATATCCAGCTTCGTATATTCGAACATGGATTTGACCGCACCGCTATCGATTTTGCTCTTTATCACCATCCAAGAAGACTGATCGACCCATAACTCCATTTGCTTCAGCAGGGCATCCTTCTTCTTGGATGCAGCCTTAATATGAACCGTTTGATGCTCGCCGACTTTCTCTTTCCCCATCGATTCAATATGATATGATTTGTTTAAATGCTCCAGCATACTTTTCAACTGCTCCCGCTGTGACATCGGCCGCATCCCGTCGCCTACTTCCATTTTGAACGCCTGCTGATTGTGCTCATCCCATACCGTAATCAGCTTGCCGTCACTCACAGATACAGCCCGTTCGTTATCCTTGATTACTTCTTCTCGTTTTTCTTCGTCTCTGCATCCGACCACTCCTTAATCGCATAACGCTCTGTTTCCTTCCCGTTCTCGTACGTGACCATGACCCCTTCCGCATAGTACGATAGTTCTCTTTTTCCTGCTTCCAGCGCCTGGCTAACGAGCTGCTCTCCGCTCCATTTCGCACTATCGGCACATCCGGTAAAGATCAAGCTGCTTGCCAGCAATAAGCTTCCTGTTATTCGGAACATCTGCTTCATCCTTCCTCTATTTCTGATTCCCGTTCGGACGAAAATCGACATGCTAACAACGTGCCATGCGGTGCGGCCGACCAAACGCCAATGCACCCGCCATGCCGCTCTGCAATCATGCTTGCGATACTAAGTCCGAGCCCCGATGATCCCCCAGTATGAGATTTTGTCCTTGCCCTGTCAGCCTGGTAAAATGGCTGGAACAGCTTCTCCAAATCCTGCGGCGCGATCGGCTCCCCTTCATTCTGAACGAGCAGCACTAATGAATTTCCTCGCCAAGCTTGTACACTGTCTGCAAATTCCGGGAACAACCATTCCGGCAATGCCTGATTCTCTGAAAAGGCCCCCAGCCAAATCCTCTGTTCGCACGGTGTATAACGTATGGCATTGCCCATCAGGTTATCTGTCAGCCGCACCATCTGCTTCGCATGGAACGGGTAGACACCCGACACCTCATTGCTCACTTCAAGATGAATGCTGCGCTGCGCGCATATCGCATCATAACCCGAAAACAGCATATCGAACAGTTCTTCTCCATCGACGAAAACACGCTCCTGCTCATTTCCTCTCTCTGAAGTACGAAGCGCTGTGTAGGTTGCCAAATCGTCCAGCATCTGTTGCATGTAGCCGATTTTGTCGAACATAATGTCGAAGTATTCCCGCTTCTCTTCCTCCGTTACCTGCTTGTCCTGCTGCAACGATTCTGCATACGCTCGAATCGAGGTAAGCGGCGTCTTCAAGTCATGGGACAACGATGCGATCATATAGTCCCGCTCCCGCTGTTCCGCAGCAATTTGCCCTCTGGCCTGCTCAATCTGCTCCTTCATGCCGTGAAAATGTGCGATCAAGGCCCCCATTTCGTCCTTTGTAGTGCGGCCCATATCGGGAACCGGTTCATTGCGGGCAAAGGCTGTCATTTGCCGCATCAGTTGCTTCATCGGCTGATTCAGCTTTCGCTGAATAACCACGAGCGCACCGCCATACAGGGCAATAAAGAACAGCACGGCACAGCCGATGACGGTATACGTGCGGTACTGGAAGGCATTAAGCCACTGTTCGCGCACCATCGTGATTTCATAGAACCCAATGAGGGTTCCTTTCTCGAACACCGGCTTTTTCACCATATACGTATCATGGCTTTGCTCCAGCTTGTACAGGTTCTCGTACAACTGCTCCGGATTAACACGGTATATAGAAGGAAGCAGCCTGTTCTCCATTGAAGTGAATACTTGAACACCATCTGCTCGATACAGCGTGATCTTAAGCGAGTGGCTTGCGGCTCTACTGACCGTTAGGAACTTATCCTGCGGCTGGATGTGATACAGCGAAGGTGATTCTATCACCTGCTCTACTTCACTTAGGCGCTTCATCACATCCATATATTCGGCTAGTCCCTTCGTCTCATCATAGGACTGCAGCAGCCCAAATAAAGCAGCGAATGCCACAAGGGGCAAAATCATAACGACAAGACAGGTGATCATCAGCCAATGAGTAATTTTCATGTGCACCGCTCACCAATGAATCGATAGCCCGTTCCCCATACCGTCTGTATATATGTGGGATTGCGCACGTCATCCCCGAGCTTCGTGCGCAGGCTCTTAATATGAACGGACACGGTATTGTTGCCTTCCGCATCTGCCTGCTTCCATACATGTTCATACAATTCCTTCTTCGTAAAGGCGCGCTGTGGATGATGAGCAAGAAGTACTAGAAGCGCCCATTCCTTGACTGTTAAGGCGATGGGCTGACCTCCCACGCTAGCGAGTTGCTGCTCTTCATCAATGGCGAGTCCGCCTTCGAAGGACAATCTGTTCGTTGAGACCTCAGACCCATCCGCGTACCGTTTGAATCTTCGCAGGTGCGAATCAATTCTAGCCGTAAGTTCGGACAGGCTGAACGGTTTTGTTACGTAATCATCTGCTCCGAGCTTCAAGCCCTGCACCTTTACCTCATCCTCAAGCCGGGCACTTAATATAAGAAGCGGAGCGTCGCTCGACAGCCGGATATTTTTACATAATGTGAACCCATCCATCTCCGGCAACATCAAGTCAACGATAGCCATGTCATACGCACCGCTGCGAAAGTCCTCCCAGCCCTCCAGTCCTGTGGAAGACCAAGTAACTTTGAACCCTTCCCGGCGCAAATGATCTCCAACAATTCTCGCGATTTCTCTATCATCTTCGACAAGTAATATGTTCGCTTTCATGTGTCCCTCGCTCCTTGTCTACATTATAGTTGTCTCTGTGCGCATTCTTTCGGATTTTATACTTTCTTTATAAGCGGTCCGAATTAGATGCTGACATAAATACCTGCGATCTCTTTTACTTTCGAGCAAAATAATAGATATAGCAGATCCAACTTTCGGTTCCTATTTCTGTAATTCTCTGATTTCCATTTCCAACCATAAGATATCCATACTTCCTATCATAAAAAATGGGCCCGCCCAGCAAGTAGATTCTCTACTTACAAGACAGCCCATTCGTATCTTCCTATAAATATGTTACATAAGTGCCGTATGCTTACACGTTCTCAAAATAAAGCTGCTGCTTTACCTCATAGCGTTCAAGCGCCAGTTGAATCAAGCGATCCAGCAGCGCACCGTACGCAAGCCCTGTTTCCTTCCACATGAGCGGATACATGCTGAACGGCGTAAAGCCTGGCATTGTATTTACTTCATTGATGAACACCTGCATATCTGAACGGCGTACAAAGAAGTCTACGCGAGACAAGCCGGAGCCATCTATCGCACGGAATGCGGTAACTGCCATCTCGCGAAGGCGATCCAACAGCTCTTCGTCCAGCGGCGCAGGAATGACAATTTGAGATTTGCCGTCGAGATACTTTGCCTTGTAATCGTAGAACTCACCCGAGGACACAATTTCCCCTGGCACGGATGCGTCTGCTTCGTCATTGCCAAGCACGCTTACTTCTACTTCGCGAGCATCTACGAACTCCTCTACAATAACCTTGCGGTCATAACGGAGCGCAACCTCAATCGCTTGTTGCAGCTCCACATCATTGCGCGCCTTCGAAATGCCTACCGACGAGCCCAGGTTAGCTGGCTTAATGAAGCATGGGAAGCCAAGCTCTGCTTCAATATTAGCCATAACATCAGTCTGATGATTCTTCCATTCACTGCGAATGAAATGGACATATTTGCACTGAGGCAAGCCCGCATGCGCAAATACCTGCTTCATCACGGCCTTATCCATACCAACAGATGATGCCAGTACGCCTGCGCCGACATAAGGTACGTTTGCCATTTCAAACAAACCTTGGATCGTGCCATCCTCTCCATTCGTTCCGTGAATCAGCGGGAACATGACGTCGATTCGCTGCTCCGCTATCCCATTGCGATCCACTCGAGCGAACAGCATTTCCATTGCATCCTTCGTGTGCCCAGCAGCCTCTTCTAATGTAAGTTCCGATTTATCGCTAAACGGTTGATGGCGCACTTCTCCTATGCGCCATTCCCCTACCTTCGTAATATAGAAAGGAATAATTTCATATTTCTCGTAATCCATTGCTCCCATAACGGCAAATGCCGTCGATAATGATACTTCGTGTTCTCCTGATTTGCCGCCGTACACCAAGCCGACGCGCATCTTCTGCTGTTGTCCCATAATTCCCTCCGTCAGCGCATCAAGCGCCTGTTGTCCCCCTACGCTGTCTTCATTGTCCTTTTATAAGGCATCGACAATATGAAGGAAGCGATATTGCGTCGCCTCTGTCCACGCGTAAGAATCCTGATAGTCCCAATAACGGTGGCGGCTATTTGTCGTATGTGCATTGATGAGCGGCATGCCGTTCACATCAAATGCGGTAACGATCGTTGTATGTTGGTAATGGCCGTTGCCATCCCAGTCATATGCGATAATATCGCCGAGCTGCAGCTCTGTTGGCTGTTCAACCAGTTCCGCCCGCAAACCAGTTCCACTATTCGCAAGCAAACGCTCCAGGCTGTTTGCAACTGCCCAGCTATAGCTCCAACCTTCTTGACCGTTGACCATCCCTTTATACCACCAGCCCGCTTCTCTTCTACCAGTATAGTTCATAGGCACTCCCCCTGCAAAGAGACATTGGGAGACATAATTGGTGCAATCGACCTCAAACGACAGAAAACGGGGATTGGGCTCATTCCACCACTGCTCTGCATATTGTACAGCCTTCTCCCGGCGATACGGAACTGATTTCTGAGGCCGCATATTACCTAACACATCACGATTTAATAAAGGTACAGAGCGGCTCTGCTTTTCGGCGTAACTTCTCGTCTCTACTAGTTCGCCTTCTACTTGATTGCCATGACGCTCATAGGCCGGTGTTTCTATACGAGTAATAATCCACCTGTCACCGTCACGGTTCAAAATTAACCGCTCGATATCGATTCGCTCATCGAATAAGGTCACGCCCTGCTGGTCATATTCGCGCTGGACATGAAACTCTAAATCAACAGCTACCTCTCCGTCGCCTTCATGCTTGCGCACAATCTTCGCCTTCGTCTCACTTTTCAGCGGTGTCGTTCCGCGTTCGCGATACCACAATTTCAATCTTCTAGCCCGCTCGCTTGCCTTCATGACATAATCCATATCTTCAATAGGAGCCTGAACTGCGTAATTCCGATCATCCACTTCAGATCGATTATGTTGATCTACATATAGGTACAGCGTATTCTTCCAATCTTGCCGCATGCTACTGCCTCCTTGTACGGGCGCGCCTCCGGCGGACAACCGTCCTTGAAAGCCGCGGTATATTGCTACCATTATATGCATCTATCACATCGCTCATGTCGTGAGGATATTTGAAGCAAAGAGCACGTACATTTAGGCATTTTTATGCAGAAAAACCTCTTTACGCTCATACGGGAACACGCTATACTGGAGATGTGAAGCAATTATGAAATTATGTTTCATCTGGTGAAACAGAAAGAAAACAACTACCTGTAATACCTACCAACATACTTTGATTCAGCATCACCAAGCAAGAGAACACAGAACCAAGAAGGAGGTTTCTCTATGGCAAGAACAGATGCTTTTTCTACAGCACGCGAGCTAACCGTCGGCAATCATTCCTACCGTTATTACAGCTTGGAGGCGTTCGAGGCGCAAGGCCACGATATTTCCCGCCTTCCATTTTCGATCAAGGTGCTGCTTGAAGCAGCCCTGCGCCAATTCGATGGCCGCGCCATTACGAAGGATCACGTGAACCAAATCGCCAATTGGGCAAATGGCCGTGATGAGAATAAAGAGATTCCATTCATTCCAGCACGTATCGTGCTTCAGGACTTCACGGGCGTACCAGTCGTTGTCGATCTTGCAGCGATGCGGGATACAGTGAAAAAAGCCGGTGGAGATCCGAAGCAAATTAACCCGCTTGTTCCGGTTGATCTCGTAATCGACCACTCTGTCATGGTTGATGCATTCGGCTCAAAGGATGCTCTCGAATATAACATGAACGTGGAATTTGAGCGCAATGAAGAGCGCTACCGCTTCCTTCGCTGGGCGCAAACCGCGTTCGACAACTTCCGTGCAGTACCGCCTGCAACAGGTATCGTTCACCAAGTTAACTTAGAATACTTGGCTTCCGTAGCTGCTACGAAGCAGGTCGATGGCGTTACCGAAGTATATCCTGACTCGCTCGTTGGCACAGACTCGCATACGACGATGATCAACGGTCTTGGCGTTGTAGGCTGGGGTGTCGGCGGTATTGAGGCAGAAGCTGGCATGCTCGGACAGCCGCTCTACTTCGTTACGCCAGAGGTAATCGGCTTCAAGCTGACAGGCAGCTTGGCGGAAGGCGCTACGGCGACTGACCTTGCGCTGACGGTTACCCAAATGCTGCGCAAGAAGGGCGTAGTCGGCAAGTTTGTTGAATTCTTCGGCCCAGGCCTTGGAAACATCAGTTTGGCCGACCGCGCAACTGTAGCGAACATGGCTCCAGAATACGGAGCAACGATCGGCTTCTTCCCAGTTGACCAAGAGACATTGAATTACATGAGATTGACTGGCCGCTCCGAAGAGCAAATCGAGCTCGTTAAGGCGTATTATACAGCTCAAGGATTATTCCGCACGGAGGCTACAGAAGATCCGGTGTTCACGGATGTCATTGAATTGGATCTCGGCTCGATCGTACCAAGCTTAGCAGGTCCAAAGCGCCCGCAGGATCGTGTGGAACTGACGAACATGAAGCAATCCTTCCTTGATATCGTGCGTACGCCGATTGATAAGGGCGGATATGGACTCAGCGACGAGAAAATCGAACAGCAAGTTACTGTTGCTCATCCGAACGGTGAGACAACACAACTGAAGACAGGTGCTGTTGTGATCGCGGCGATCACCAGCTGTACGAATACTTCCAACCCTAGCGTAATGATCGGCGCAGGACTTGTTGCGAAGAAGGCGGTAGAGCGCGGCTTGAAGAAGCCAGCTTACGTGAAGAGCAGCTTGACTCCTGGTTCGCTGGTCGTTACAGAATATTTGAACAAATCCGGCTTGATCGAGCCGCTCGAAGCGCTTGGCTTCCACGTTGCTGGCTACGGTTGCGCTACATGTATCGGTAACTCTGGTCCGCTTCCTGACGAGGTAAGCAAGGCGATCGCAGATGAAGATATGACCGTTGCAGCTGTCTTGTCCGGTAACCGCAACTTCGAGGGCCGTGTCCATGCACAGGTAAAGGCGAACTACCTTGCTTCTCCTCCGCTCGTTGTGGCATATGCACTCGCAGGTACAGTCAACATCGACCTTGCGAGCGAGCCACTCGGCTACGACAACAACAATGAGCCTGTATTCTTAAAGGATATTTGGCCTACATCTGAAGAAATTAAAGAAGCTGTTGCCCAAGCGATTTCGCCAGATATGTTCCGTGCCAAATACGAAAATGTATTTACGCAAAACGAACGCTGGAACTCCATTCCAGTTCCAGAAGGCGAATTGTATGAGTGGGATGAAAAGTCCACGTACATTCAGAATCCCCCGTTCTTCTCGAACCTCGGTTCTGAATTGAACGATATTGCAGATATCCGCGACGCGAAGGTATTGGCGCTGCTCGGCGATTCCGTAACAACTGACCATATTTCTCCAGCCGGCAATATTAAGGCAGACAGCCCAGCAGGAACATACTTGATCGATAACGGTGTTGCTCGTCAAGACTTCAACTCGTACGGTTCCCGCCGCGGCAACCACGAGGTCATGATGCGCGGTACATTCGCGAATATCCGCATCCGCAACCAGATTGCTCCAGGCACAGAGGGCGGCGTAACGAAGTACTTGCCTACGGATGAAGTCATGTCCATCTATGATGCTTCCATGAAGTATCAAGCGGAAGGGACGAACCTGATCGTTATTGCAGGTAAGGAATATGGTACAGGAAGCTCCCGTGACTGGGCTGCTAAGGGCACTTATTTGCTCGGCGCAAAAGCTGTTATCGCGGAAAGCTTCGAACGCATCCACCGTTCCAACCTTGTCGGTATGGGCGTGCTCCCGCTGCAATTCCAAGACGGAAACAGCTGGAAAACACTTGGCTTGACGGGAACAGAAACCTTCAGCATCGTTGGCTTGTCCAACAGCGTAGAGCCGGGACAAACCCTGCAAGTGCAGGCGACACGCGAAGACGGAACGCAATTCGAATTCCCGGTTACCGTTCGTCTCGACAGCATGGTTGATGTAGACTACTATCATAACGGTGGTATCCTGCAAACGGTGCTCCGCCAAATGATTGCGCAAGAACGCTCGCACGCATAACCATAAATAAGATCGGCCCAACATTGTAAATGAAAGAGCACCCCTTACAGCAATATTGGCAGGGCACCTTATGTGTTCATCCAATAAAGTGTAAGGGGTGCTTTTTAGTTCAAAGAAAAAAGAGAAGTATAACTCAACAATTTACGGCTGTAATGATGGTAATGAAAAGCTCAGCAATGGCAGCTTCAGCTATCTCCCTCTTCTGCAAGTTTTCTCTGTATGGAGAGCTGTTCACGTCTCAACTCCATCTGTTTTCTTTGAGAGTCACACACATCTAAACGCCGACCGAATCCGAAAGGAATCAACCTACGCCTTCTCGTTTCTATATAAACGTCAACCTGAGATTACTCTGTAGGAATCGTTAGGTCGATTCCGAGCGTTTCTTTCAAGCCTGCCGCCCCCGACTCCGTTATATGAATGGCCCTCGTATCCGGCAGCCTCTTTATCCAGCCCAGCTCCAGTATTCTTTCCGCATCAACCTATGGAAACGAGCAAACAAAAAATCGCAATAAAACACATTCAACCGAAAATCCTCTATTATGGAACACCCGTTATTTTATTAAGCACCTTAAATGAAGATGGAACTGTCAATATTAGCCCCCTGTCCTCCTCTTGGGCGTTAGGGAAATGCGTTGTGCTCGGAATCGGGCTAGAAAGCAAAGCAATTGAAAATCTACAGCGTCATCAAGAATGCGTCATCAATGTGCCAAGTCCTGATTTGTGGGGAAATGTCGAAAAGCTGGCGCCTTATACAGGAAAGCAGCAGGTTCCTGAATGGAAGCTGCCGGTAGGGTTTTCTTATTATAAGGATAAATACGAGGCAGGTGAACTGACGCCGATTGAGTCATTTGCCGTACAGCCTACACGCATTGTGGAATGCCCGATTCAAATTGAAGCACGGGTGAGACATATCCGTATCCCCGAGCATACTTCATTGTCGAGACGGAAGCTGTTCATGTGCATGCCCACCAGCATATCCTCATCGACGATAATCATATCGATCCTCGGAAATGGAGTCCTCTGATTTATAACTTCCGCCATTACTTCGGATTGAGTGCTGAGCTGGGTAAGACATACCGAGCAGAAACATAAATCAGCAAAAAAAGCCGCCGTACCGGAAAAGTAAGATCCTTTTTCCTGTCAGCGTATTTATCATTCCAAGTTGAACATGTATGTGAAAATTGTGCATCTTCCCCTTTGGAACTGCCCTCGCTGCCCCTTGTTCTTTTGCATACTCTATTCATAGAGTCTATTCACGGCATATTGCAACTGAAACAATCTGCAAAAGGAGGGCTGGAGTGATGAATATATTTCCGAATCAGACTTATAAACGAACCCGAGACTGGGCTGCCGGAACCGCTCTTAACCTTCAACAATTTCAAGAACGATATCGTGTGATTTATCCTAGTGAAACGATTATGCTGCCCCGCCCAAAGGAGTGGACACGCCTCGATGGGGATCTACCTGTCACTTTGATGAGGCATTCGTGGCAGTAATACCGGGAGGAAGGGTCATGACAGGGAGCGGTCACGTCGTAACCCCCGACCATTTCCGGCTTCAAGACGTTGAACTTCCCCCTTATCCTTACCCGTTCAATGAGCTTCCTGAGCCGCAATATACGCCAGAAACTGTAGCCACATTAATGTGGGGCTGGAATATTCCCGGCTATGCATATCACCAAGCTATTTTTGGGCATTGGTTTTTTGATTATTTGCCTCGCATTCATTTGCTGGAGCAGAGCGGAATCGCTATCGACAAGTATTTGGTTGGCCAACTGACGCATTCTTTCCAATATGAGTCGCTGCAAATGATCGGCTTTCCGATGGAAAAATTAATTCAAGTTGACCGCAACGATTTCCATTTGGTCGCAAACAAGCTGGTCGTGCCGGCCATCCCGTTCCTTATTGGCGGGTGTCCACGCTGGGCCAATCAATTTATTCTCACCCGTTTGAAAGATACTTCCATCGCTCCCCGTCCTGGCTATGAACGAATCTATGTCAGCCGCCAAGATGCATTCGCTCGTCACGTCATCAATGAAGAGGAAGTCATGCAGGTTTTGGCCGAGAAGGGCTTTGTCCGCATTGTGCTTACACCGCTGTCCACGGCGGAGAAGATTGCAATCTATTCATCCGCGCAAGTTATCGTCTCGCCGTTCGGAAGCGGAAGCATTAATACCGTGTTTTGTAATCCAGGCTCTACATTGATCGAACTGACGCCGATAACGGTTATGGATGGATACTTTTGGAAGATAAGCAATCATGCAGGGATGAATTACTATGAGGTTCTATGTGATATCGAGCAGCCGCCAAAACCGCTCGCTGGCTTTGATAATCTGATCGTCAACATCGACAAGCTAAAGCACGTGCTTCATATGGCAGGCATTTAAGTATCTAAGTATTTTAGTATTTAAGGCATGCCTGCCATATGGTGGGCCAAGATCCCAGTGAGGATTAGGGGCCAGCACAGGACAAGATCAATAAACGCAACATCCTTATCGATTACAAAAAAGAAAGCATTGCTTTATACCCACTGTGTGGAATGAAGCAATGCTTTCTCCTCTAATCGGCACCTTTCCGTTTCCGATCCTGAATCACTCATTAAAGAATGGGAACGGAAAAAACGTAATGCTATTAATCCGTAATTTCTACCACGACAACATTACCGCCAAACGGATCCAAGCGATATTGCCCTGAAGCCAAGCCCTGGGTTATGATCCCCGCCGCCATATACGTATGTATTTCCTTTGACCTTCACGTTGTTCAAATGAACATCGCCTTCACCAACTTGTTTGCCGATAATCAGGTCCCCGTCAATAACGGTGTTTTGCAGTGTTACTCCTGCCGCATTGATGAAAACCGTGCCTTTCAATTGCTGCTCTCCCGTTGTGGGACCGTGTACACCTTCCGCACCAATCCATGTGCCATAAGCATCGAAGACACGATCGAGCAGTGTAATTGCTTCAGAATCGCGTGATTCCTTGATTCGGGCGGAAGGAGCTATCTGCATATCCCTTCATCAGCCCTTGTTCGGTTACCGCGGCAACCGCCGCTTGCGCCCATGTCGCGATCCGCTTACTGTCCTTCCAAGGCAAGTTGCGCTCAGAGGATGCGAGCTTCATTATCGTTTGCAAGGACACTGCCGCCTCTAGGCGCGTTAATGTCTCTTGCGGTTTGAATTGCTTAGTGCCATGCCCTTTCATATAGCCTGCGTTGACAACTGCCGCTATATCTTGGGTGTACCATTTCTTCTCTGCCACATCGATAAAGCCCGGCTGCTTGCCTGGCTGTGGCTGGAACATGCGTCCTAGCAGCGCTGCCCACTCCGCTCGCGTCACCATTCGATTTGGGACAAAGGATTGCGCCTCATTGCCTTGCACAACACCGCGCTTGCTCCATTTTAGTGCCGTCTGCTGCGCCCAATGGCCTGACAAATCCGTGTACAATACCTTCGAATTGTCATTGTCCTCCTGAATGCCCCCCCATCCTACTATCCTTCGAGTCATTCATTGCCGCATGTGCCGGTGCAGCCATTGGTGAAGAGCAAGCTGCTGACTAGCAAGCTGGACAACCATGTTCTCCAATTGTCTTTCAATTCTTTCATCCCCTAACGTATATCTAAGCTGCTATATTAGTTCCAAATACTCATTTCATTCTTTTTTAACATTTATGAATAAGTATTTAGACCTTCTCACTCCGTACAGGAAGAGGTTCTTTAGATCTACCCCTTTTTGCCTTACTTGTTATTGGAAAGTAGATTGAAAATGTTAATATGATCGTTAAAATTTCAACCATTATCATGACCATATGATAGGTATTCGCATAGGATAAAACACATAATTCGAAGTGGCTTCACGCTTCCGAAATCTATGTTAACGCTTGCAATATTTTTTGGGGGGCGATTCCATTGGATGTCACGCTTGTCGGGATACACTGGTTGTATCTCTTGTTCATTGGGCTTATTATTGGCTTTCTCATCATGCGGAGGGATACAACAATCGTATGTATGGCGGGGATTTTCCTGCTGGGCTTGCTTGCGACTGCCTCAGTCAGCTCAGCGGTCAGCGGCATTTTCACCAGCTTCATTTATGCCATTAGAGAATTACTTGGCACCATTCTTATCATTTCTATTATTGTTGCGATGAGCCGCGTGCTTCTCGCATCCGGCATTAATGAAACAATGGTTTCACCGTTCACCAAGCTTATGCGCGGACCCGCGCTTGCCTACTGGACGGTCGGGATCGTTATGGTTGTCATCAGCACCTTCTTCTGGCCCTCTCCCGGCGTTGCCCTTATTGGCGCTGTCCTGCTGCCTGCCGCGATTCGCGTAGGGCTGCCGCCGCTAGCTGTAGCAATGGCTATGAACCTATTCGGTCACGGAATCGCGTTATCCGGTGACTTCATTATTCAGGGAGCTCCGAAGCTTACCGCCGATGCTGCCGCATTGCCGGTGAAAAGCATCCTTGAAGCAAGTGTCCCGCTCGTGCTCGTAATGGGAATTGCAACAACATTCGTTGCTTTCTGGATGATGCGCCGCGATATGGGACTCGGACGTCTGACTATGAGCACGGGAATCGCTAAAAACAACGACCGCAGCAGCTTCGAAGTGACCCGTATCCCCTTATCCCCTGTCGCAAAAATGATTTTAGCCATTCTTATTCCCCTCCTCTTCGTTATCGACCTCATCATGTTGTTCCAGCTAAATCTTCAGGGCGGGGAAGCAACTGCGCTTGTCGGCGGGACGGCTGCAATTATCCTCATCACGGTTACTCTACTTACGCATCGCTTGCAGGCATTAGAGCAGACGACCAGCTATTTGGTCGATGGCTTTCAGTTCGGCTTCAAGGTGTTTGGCCCCGTCATTCCGATTGCAGCCTTCTTCTATTTAGGCGACTCTGCCTTCTTCGAAATCTTCGGTAAAACCCTGCCCTCCGCTTCACACGGCATTGTGAACGATTTAGGGATTGCGCTTGCGCACAGTGTTCCTCTCCATCCGGCTGCCGGCGCAATTACGCTCACCATCGTTGGCGCAATTACAGGACTGGATGGCTCGGGATTTTCAGGCATCTCGCTCGCTGGCTCCATCGCAGCTCTATTCGGTACCGCCATTGGCGGCGGAACCGACACCCTGACTGCTCTTGGCCAAGTAGCTGCAATCTGGGTCGGAGGCGGAACACTCATCCCTTGGGCGCTCATTCCCGCTGCAGCTATATGCGGAGTCAGCCCATTCGAGCTGGCGCGCCGGAACCTCGTTCCGGTTATCATCGGTTTAACCGTGACGACATTTGTTGCGATGCTGCTGCTTTTCTTATAACAACAAGTCCCGCCTGCCACCACTTTACAGCAACGACAGGCGGGACTATATATATGTCTAATCCAGCATTATCTAGACTCTTTTCAGCGTATTCATTTCAATTATGCCTGACAGATTCCCAGTTTACTGTTCATCATCATTTATTGTGCTTATCCTCGCTTTTGTGTTTGCCATCCCCATTACTTCCATGATCCATTGACTTGTTCATACTGCCATTATGCATGCCGCCATTTTTCATTCTCTCTTTTCGCTTCAAATAGCGTTGGTGGGATATTTCATCAATTTCCTTCCACGTTGCTTCCTTGCCCTTTAGCGCTTGATTGTCCGACACGAACTTCTTTGCCGCGTCCTGTGTAGCGAACAACGCATAGCCATATTTCATCGGTGTCTTAATTTCCGCCTTTACCGGAGTTGAATCCTTCGCTGACACCCATTCCAAGGTACTATAATCTCTTACCCAGGATGCGGCCGGCTTCTCTTTCATATCTCGCTCATAATTCAATAAGCAGCCGACATCGTCAAAATAGAGATGCTGGCCATCTGCTGTCTGCATTTGCGCTGTAAACATCCCCATATCTTCTTCTCTCAAATAGATTTTCATTTGGCAAAAGGCGCATAAGTCCTCATGAGTTGGCTCCTCCGTATGTGGTGCAGCCAGCTCTTGCTTGGATTGTGTCTTATTTTCAGTTGATTGGCTAGCGAGTTCCTTCCCCGTATTCGAAATCGCTGCTCCTTCAACTGGTGCCGCAGCTTGTCCGCCCTTCTCTCCCGCATGGTCTGCACCGCCGCATCCAGCCAGCATACTCAGCATTATGATCGAACAAATAAAAATAGTTAACCCCTTTTTCATATAACACCCTCCACGATGGAATTCATTGACAAAACAAATGCTAGCAAGCAATTGTGAGGAGATTGTGAAGGAAGTGAAATGAATTGTTGAACTTTATGTTGCAATTTTCCAAAAAGAAGTACAAAACTTCATAGATTTGATCAGATTTTATGTCTAAAGCCGCTATAATGTTGCTATATTCCATTTTTTGAATAACAGGAGGAAGCGCCTTATGCGCCCTGCATCTCTCATACTCAAGCTGCTGCCTATGCTTGTGCCGCTCGCTCTTGCTTTTGTTCTTGCCGGGTGCGGCAAGGAGCATTTCCAGCCCGTAGAGCAGCAGCCTATTATCGCCAGCGCCAATGTGAAGGATCACAGTCTCACCTTCCTTGATCCTTCCCGTAATAAAGTGTCTGCAACCTGGCAGCTTGATTTTCCGCTAAGCGGCGCCCTATTCCTCGGACAAGATCAGTTACTTGTCTACGGCAAGCAAGCGGACAAGGCCCTTATTTATCAATTGTCTACAGGAAAGCAGATCAAGACGTGGAACGTAGGCAAAGGTGTGGCTAATGCGCTGCTGTCCCATTCGAAGCAGCTTGTCTATGTTGTCGATCAGCACCATAAATCCATTCGTGCTTTCCGCCTGGACGGCACGCTTGAGTACGAGGTGCCTGTCGGCAAGCAGCCCCTGCATATGTATGAAGCGAAGGACGGAAGCAGGCTGTACGTCATCAATTTTGATGATACGACAATGTCCATTATCGACACAAAATCACACAAGGTTGTACAAACTTTCGGCATTAATGAATCTTCAGCTGGCGGACTGCTCTTGGACGATCGACGTGAGCTGTGGGTTGGCGGCCACGGAACCGGAGCAGAGGTCGAGTCGGACATCCATGTGTACAACATGGATACTGGGTTGCTGATTCGACGCATCCCAGCTCCTTATATGCCCGTAAGCTTCGCTCAGACGAATACAGGCATATTTGCATTGAGCCACGGTTCCAATACGCTCCGCAAGTTCGATCGGAGCGCCGGCGCTGAGCTTGGCACGCTCAAAATTGGCGCCAATCCTTTTGAAATGAAGGCCATTGGCAGCTACTTATACGTCGCTAGCTATGACAGCAACGAAATCTATATTATCGATCCCGAGTCACTCACCGTCAGCTCAATCATTCCCGTGGGTCAGGGGCCATTCCAGATCCTGTCCAACTCATAAGCACAAGGAGGAGCAAGCATGAACCAAACTCGATTGCTCATCATTGATGATGAAGATGATATGAGAGCACTCGTGCAAATGTACTTAAAGAACTCCGGATTTGAGGTGCATCAGGCCGCGAACGGCGAGGAAGCACTGGAAGTCCTGTCTGCCATGCCCATCGATCTAATTGTTGCCGATGTCATGATGCCGGTACTCGATGGCTTTACGCTCTGTCTGAACATACGCCAGTCCTCTAACGTCCCGATCGTCTTCTTGACCGCAAGAGGAGAAGAATGGGATCGCGTCTATGGCCTAAAGATCGGCGCCGACGATTATATCGTAAAGCCGTTCAGTCCAAGCGAACTGATAGCACGTATCGACGCGGTTCTGCGCAGAGTGCACCGGGAATCCGCAGAAGACAAAACGGTTCAACAGTACGGCCAGATCGAAATTAATGAACGAGGAAGAACAGTGAAGGTATGCGGCGAACCCTTATCTCTTACCTTGAAAGAATTTGAGCTGCTGCTCTTCTTATGCCGCCACCGTGGACAGGCACTCAGCCGTGAGCAGCTTCTGGAGCACGTGTGGGGCATCGATTACGAGGGCAGTGTTAGAACTGTAGATACGCATATCAAAACACTGCGCATTAAGCTCGGCAATGTGGGGGAATTCATTCAAACGATGTGGGGCATCGGATATAAACTTGAGGTGTAAACGCATGAAGCAGCTTACCTTAGCACAGAAAATGTGGCTTATTGTGTGCGCGGCGATTATCGGAACCGTGTCTTTTTCGTATGCGCTCACTCACTATTTCTATGAAAAATACTATGTCGAAAAGGTAGACGAGGGACTGCGGCTGGAAGGGCTGCGCCTTGCAAGCAACTATAGCGGCGGAGAAGTAACCGCCAAGCTGCGCGATCAGATTGATTGGTACAACAAGATGTCAGACTCGGAGGTGTTTCTTGTCACGAATCCTCGTGAGTTAAGCGCCTGCCTTCCTTTTGAAATTGAATACGACTCTCTCATCAGCGAGCAGGATCGCCAGCAGCTCCTTCAGGGAAAACCCGTTACCAAATCGGGGTTCGAGGAACGATTCGGCCGTACGATTTTATCTGTCAGCATCCCGCTTCTGGACGAGAATCGCCTACAGGGCATTTTGTTCCTGTACATCCCGCTTGCAACCATTACAGAGATGAATAAGGAACTGACCAGTATTTTCATTCCGATCACCGTCTGCTTCGTGCTCCTGTCTCTTGTGCTGGGCAGAACATTAATCAATCGCATCACGCAGCCTCTTCGCCGCTTGGAGGCTGCCGCCCATGAGATGGCTCTCGGCAATTATGAGCAGCGCGTTCCAATTACGACACATGACGAAATCGGCAAGGTGGGACAAGCCTTCAATCAGATGGCGTGCGCTGTTGCCCAGGAGGATAATCGAAAGAAAGAGTTTCTCGCAAACGTATCCCATGAGCTGCGAACGCCGATCAGCTATGTGAAGGGTTACAGCGAAGCGATTCTCGATGGGGTTGTAGAATCCGTGCAAGACCAGCGCAGCTATCTTGGACTGATCCATCGTGAAGCTGGCCGCATGCAGCGGCTGGTTCATGATCTGCTAGAGCTGGCCAAGCTGGAGAACAATGCCTATCCGCTTGCCATCACCCATCTTGTGTATGCACAACTTATTGAGGACGTGCTGATGACATACAGGCCCTACCTGTCCCAGCAGCAAATTACACTGGCAACTGAGCTTGATCCGGAGCTTATCATTGAGGCCGACCAAAATCGAATTGAACAGGTTCTCCATAACCTGCTGGACAATGCCATAAGGTATACGCCTAAGCACGGGACAATCAGCATCGGATTGCGTGCAACCTCGAACACCCATTGTGAGCTGAGCATTAGCGATACCGGCATTGGCATTGCCCCTGAACATCTGCCTCACATAAGCGAGCCGTTCTATCGAGCCAATAAGGCGCGAACCCGCAAGGACGGCGGTACTGGTCTGGGGCTTGCCATCGTGTCTAATATTGTCGCTATGCATGGCGGCACGCTGGCTTTGCACAGCATCGAGCATGAGGGCACGACCGCGACGATTGCACTGCCGCGATACAGAGAGACATGAAGACTTGCGGGTTGTCATGCTCCGTTCACACATTCTTTCATCTTTTCACACAATTGTGTCGTAATGTAGGAGCCAAAGGAATGAAGATGGGAACAGGATGGTGGCCAATTGTGACTAATTGCAGGCAAATGAACAGAAAGACGCTGCTAGCCGCTCTAGCATTGCTATTGTTTCTCCTCACCTGCTTCCCAGGCACAAGCAAGCTGTATGCCGCTAACGCTAACGGGAAAATGCTAATCGTTCGTGCCGGAGATTCGATCCAAAAGGCCATTAATGAAGCTGAACGAGACGCAACCATTACCGTACAGGAAGGCAGCTATCATGAACAGCTTGTCATTAATAAGCCGTTGAAGCTGCAAGCTGCCAACAATGCCAAAGTTATGCTGAGCGGCAATCATCAAGGTCATGTCATCACGATTACCGCCTCCGGCGTTTCCCTGAGCGGATTTCAGATTAACCAGAGCGGAAATAAAAAGCAGGATGCTGGTATTTATATCGCCTCCTCGGACAATTTGATCGTGTCCAATACGCTGTCTCGCGTCCAAAATGGCATCTATGTCAACAAAGGACACGGCAATCAGATTAAGAACAACACGATAACGAGCAATAACAACCGTATCTCTAAGCGAGGCAACGGCATTCACCTGTTCTACGGAAGTGGCAATGTCGTGCGAGGCAATGATATTTATAATGTGCAGGATGGCATTTACATTGACTTCGCGGCCGACAGCACGCTAAGCAACAACACGATATCCGATTCGCGCTACGCTATTCATCTCATGTTCGGCAAAGGCGGTCTCGTATCGGGCAATCAATTCACGTACAACATTAATGGAATGATGGTCATGAGCTCCTCCTCCTTTCGAATTGAGCAGAACATCATGCAGAAGCAGCTTGATTATCGTGGTTATGGAGCGCTCCTCTATAACACCGATCACATCACTATGCGGGGCAACCGCATAATGGACAACAGCAACGGTCTCGGGCTGGAGGATGCAAGAGACAGTATGATTGCAGACAATGTCATTGCAGGCAATCATCTTGGCCTTAGTCTGCTGAAGGGCAATACCGGAACTACCCTATCAGGCAACCAGTTCATCGGCAATGTCGTACAAGCACGAAGCTTGGACGACAAGCAAGCCATTGATGACGGCACATTAGGAAATTACTGGGACGACTATTCCTCCTTCGATCTTACCGGTGATGGCATCGGGGAGCTTCCTTACTATGCAAGCTCCATCTATGACAAGCTTCTGCCGAAGCAGCCGCAGTTGCAATTCTACTTCGAGAGTCCTGCCATACAGCTGTGGAACGCTGTCAATCGCATGCTGCCTGCCACTAGCACTGCGAGTGGAGCAGATCGATTTCCGCTTACACAGCGGCCCGTCCCTCAACCGATTGCAGACGGTACAGCACAAGCAGGCCTGGAAGGGGAGCTTCCTGCAGACAATCGCCAACTTATCGGCATCGCGGGATGCTTGTTCCTAATTGGCGGCATATTTATTCTTGCACAAGGGAGGATTCGGAAATGACTTGGAGATTCGGGACAATCGTAGTGGCAATCGGCCTTATGCTCGTCACTTCATGCGGTAAGCCAAGCTATGAACCGCGACCGATTAACCCTGATATCGATGTATGCATCGTATGCAATATGAGCGTAGCGAACGAAAGCTACGCAACAGAGGTTGTATTAACAGACGGCAAGATTATGACCTTCGATGACATCGGCTGCATGATGGATTATATCCAAACGTATCATAATGCAGATAATCCAATTGCTAAATCCTATGTATACGCCGCAAGCAATTGGGTGGAGCTGGAGCAGGCTTGGTTCGCCTACCATCAAGACTTCTGGACACCAATGGCGAATGGCGTGCTGGCCTTTCCAAGCAAGGAAGAAGCAGAGCACTACGTGGCACAGGAAGGCAAAGGCAATGTGTTGTCATTCCCTGACCTGAAGCAGCATAAATGGGACGGTCACCAATGAAGCACATAGGTTCAATTGCGAAGCAGGAAATGAAGCTGATTATCCGCAGCCGCTGGCTGGCAAGCTTCTCATTATTATTTACATTACTGGCGCTATTCATCGTATTCTTCGGCAGCGCCGGTTATCAATCCGGGTATGAAGGGTTTACGAGAATGACAGCCGGACTTTTGAATTTGTCCCTGTTTCTCGTTCCGCTGCTCACCCTGTTAATGGGCAGCACAATGCTCGCGGGAGATAAGGAGGACGGGGGCTACCAGCTCCTGCTCACCTATCCGGTATCGTCTACCTCTATTGTACTCGGCAAATATATAGGCATGCTGGCAGCCATAGGAGCCGTTATCCTAATCGGCTACGGCATTGTCGGAACTGTGCTATGGATCACGAACCGCACTGGCATATTTGCCGCTTCCTTGTTTTTTCTCTTCATCGCCCTGACCCTACTGCTTGCAGCCGTCTTTCTGGCAATAGCTTCGGTCATCGGCGTATACGCCGGTACGCGCTTCCAAGCGCTCGGCATCAGCATTCTGACATGGGCGCTCTGCGTGCTCCTGTACGAATATATCGTGATGGGTATCTCCAGTGTTGTCCCTTATAATTGGATCATTACGCTCTTAACCACGTCCATCCTGTTCAATCCAGTCGAGCTGATACGGGTGTGGAGCATCGTTCA
This sequence comes from Paenibacillus alvei DSM 29, assembly GCF_000293805.1. Taxonomy (GTDB): domain Bacteria; phylum Bacillota; class Bacilli; order Paenibacillales; family Paenibacillaceae; genus Paenibacillus_B; species Paenibacillus_B alvei. Next base: position 556,585 of record NZ_AMBZ01000001.1, read on the forward strand.
AATGAAGAGTGGCATGATATTCGGGCCGACGCTTTATGACTTTACGATATGGGCTGAAGGAAGCGACGGACAAATTGCCCTCTGTCTGGCGGCTGCAGCGTGGATCATTGTCCCGCTTGTCTTATCCATCATCATTGTGAAGCAGGGGGTGCGCATCCGCGAATGACCACGAATGCGATGATTCAATTCGATAACGTATCCAAAATTTATTCCAAGCAGAATCAGGTGCGCAATATCCACTTCTCAGTTGGTCAAGGCGAATGCTTCGCCTTATGTGGAGGCAATGGCGCTGGGAAGAGCACGATCATTCAGATGATGATTGGAATCGTAAAGCCGACGTCAGGCAGCATTTACTTGAACGGGCGCATGGTATCGTCGAAGGACAACGCCTATAAATCCACATTCGCCTATATGCCGGACAATATGGTATTTCCCCGTTCCTTAACGGGATACGAGGTGCTGCACTTTTTCTCCAAGCTTTTGCAGGTGCCGCGGAATCGCATCGATGAACTGCTCCGCCTCGTTGGATTGGAACGGGATAAACATAAAAAGGTAAGCCACTATTCCAAGGGAATGCAGCAGCGGCTCGCTCTCGCACAAGCGCTGCTGCCTGAAGCACCGATTATCATTCTGGATGAGCCAACTAACGGACTTGATCCTTATTGGGTACATACGTTCAAGGAGCTGCTCCATGCAGAACGCAGGAAGGGAACAACAATCCTGTATTCGACTCATATTTTGTCTGTCGTGGAGGACACGGCCGATACTGTCGCTTTCATGAACGAAGGAGTCATGGTCGCCTGCGATTCAGTTGCTAGGCTTTGCCGTACAGAGAATGGACATCGTTCCTTGGAAGCCGTATTTTATGATACGTGCCAGCGCGTAGCCACTAGTTCGTAATTCGTGCTTCTTCTCTTGTAGTAGAACGATGTCGGTACTTGCTTTAACTGGCGTAAGGTTTGTATCATTCACAGTGCATGCTTAATCATACAATCCCTTAGAAGCATTTCGCTAAGGAAGACCGAATCATTCGCTGTCATTCAAGCCCATCGGCCTGATCATTCCGATAAATGGAATCTCCTTCAGGTTCAATAAATGAATAGGCCCCTCTTCCGCGTCAATCAGAAGAGGGGCCTATTTACTTTCGTGTACGCTGCCCAAGTTCGATTACCGGAACATTACTGCATCGTAAGCAGCATTGTCCCCATACGCCGAGCTGTCTCCATCATCTGCGGAGCAAAGGAAACAAGTGTCTCTGCCGACATTCGGCTAACTGGCCCCGATACCGATAAGGCCGCCACAAGCCGCTGGTTCCGATCCATGATCGGAACAGATACAGCCGCCGCCCCAGGCTCGCGTTCTTCCAAGCTCACTGCATAGCCCAAGCGTCGTACTTCCTCAAGCTGCTTCATATAGCTGTCCTTATCAATGGACGATGGCCAGCGCGGATCACGCAATGCGGCTTCAATCTCATGCATTTCAGCAAAGGCAAGCAGCACCTTGCTGGAAGCTCCCACGAATAACGGCAATCGTACGCCTACCGGCGCTACTCGACGAATTGCCTGATTGCTCTGAACAGCCTGAATCCGTATCCGATCATTGCCATCTCTCACATATAAGCTAACAGTCTCATCGAGTTGATCACGCAGATGCTCCATTTCCGGCTGCAGCAGTTGGGCTGGATCATCTACCTGCGTCAAATTCGCTGCCAGCTCCCATATCCGATAGCCAAGGCGGTATTTATCGCCATTTTTAAGTACGAATCCCCGATCCTCCAGGGTTGTCATCAGCCGATGAACCGTGCTTTTATTCAAGCCAACACGAGTGGCGAGCTCCGTCAGACTCATGTCCCGCTCATTGGCAAAGCACATTAATATATCGAGTGCGCGCTCCACAGCGCGTACAGTTAGCTTTCCTCGTTCTTCCACCATGTATCTCCCTCTTTAGTTCCATAGTATGGAACGGCGTTACAACTAGTATAACTCTCTTCCTCGTTTTCGTAAAGAATCTCATGCCCTGCACTTATCTCCTACGAACGTCCTTTATTTCGACATGATTTTACAGGGAGATTGCAATGTTACGGTACGATTACAAACACCTTACAAATCACGCAAATTCGTTGACCCTATGCGGATTCCCGCATACGATGATGATATGAAGATACCGATTACACGAATAAGCTCCTATCGGGACTTTTGTTCTATATAAATTTCTTTTGCTCGACATTGTTCTTCATTGTTATTCCATCATCGAAGGAGGTCACCCCCATGAGCACACCTGTCATTACATCTCCCGCGCTTCAGCCTGAATGGCTTGGCCCTTCCGGGGCCGCTCCTGCCGCGGCCCGCAGACTTCGAGTGAAGCATGTAGCGATTGCGCTGTCCTTATCGACCTTCTTCGCTGCAATAGTCATTTTTCTCGCCCTGCATGGATTCATTGCCTGGATGTTCGCCAATCCGCAGGTGCCTCCTCTGTTTTCGAATCCGATGGAGGCCAAGGGCATGAAGTATGAAACAGTATCATTTCCCGCTCGTGACGGTCATACGCTAATCGATGGCTGGTACATTCCATCCGAAAAGCCTTCCAAGCGCACCTTGATATTCAGTCATGGTTACGGAGCCAATCGCGAAGAATACTGGGTTCCGATGTACGATCTTGCCAAGTTCGCCCATAGACTTGACTACAATGTGATCATGTTCGACTACGGCTTTGCGTCCGAACAGCACCCTACCAAAGCTACAGGCGGCCGTTTGGAGAAGGAACAGCTACTTGGCGCAGTGAAGCTGGCGAAGGAGCGCGGCGCAGAACATGTCGTCGTTTGGGGCTTCTCCATGGGAGCCGGAACTGCGCTTCAAGCGGCCCTGCTCACGCATGATATTAATGCTATGATTCTGGACAGCACCTTCTTGCTGGAACCGGATACGTTATATCATAATTTACAGCAGTACACTTCGCTGCCGAAGCATCCATCGCTTGACTTGCTGCGTACGTTCTTCCCAGCGGTAAACGGCACGAGCCTACAGCAGATTCCATACAATGAAGTGAAATCAACGAACTATTCGATACCGATTTTCTTCATTCATGGTACAGCCGATTCTAAGGCGCCATTCGAAATCGCAGAGGGTATAGCTGCTCACCAGTCCAACAAGCTGTCAGAGGCATGGATCGTTCCTAATGCGCAGCATGAGCTTATCTATCGTACCCAACGCAAGGAGTATCTGTCGAAAACATCCGCATTTTTGAATGCGGCCTATCATTCTGATCCTGGCTTCTATATTGCTCAGAACTAAACTTTCAGCTAACTCGTTCGGTACCAGGTTAAGGTTTATCCTGTTTAGCCAAAATCGAAGCTGATTATAAAAATGAAATATGAACCGCAAGCAGCCAGCTTGCGGTTTTTTATACCCTTTTACATAGGTCAACCTATGAGGATAATACAATAAAAAGAACCACCTTAATCAGAAGGAGGGAGAACATTGCAGCTCATTTACGGGCCGCTTATGCCTGTTCGTGTGTTAGAAGAGAGCACGTACTGGAAACAGCAGGAGAAGAGAAATACAGAAGTTATCCGGGCTGCTGTGCCGCAGCTGGAACCCGAATATGTGCAGCTGCTCGCCCAATGGGAGCAGGTGCTGTCGCAAACGGAGGCGGCGGCCAAGGCCCAATTGCGTACCGCATTACAGCGGCCAGACGCCCTTCAGCCCGAACAGCTTCAACAGCTTCAGGAATTGCTGCGCGCCTCTGTCTATCAGTCCGAGCAATTTGTCCAGCATCTAGAAGCCATCAAGCACAGCAGCCAAGCTGTGCAGCTCACCGAGCACGCCCCTGTCGTCTTGGATCACATTGCAGAACGGTCTCAATATTTCCTCCAAGCAATCAAGCCTGTATTTTACCCAGCACAAGAACAAGGGAGCAGCAGTCCTGTTCGCTCAAGCCATAACACTGAACCACCCGCTCGTATTCACTCTACCGATGTGAACGAGCCTTCTTCCAATTGGCCTCCATATCCACCTCATCAGCATCAACAATATCCACAGCACCAGCACCAGCAGTATTCCATGCAGGGCATTCACGCATTTATAGGCAATTCTCGCAGTTCACAGTTTGAACACAGTGAAGAGTCAGATGATGAGTCCTTCGTTCCTATTGGCGGACACAAGCTTCCACCGCTGCCCTATCCGTATAATGCACTAGAGCCATATATTGATGAAATGACAATGCGTATTCATCACGACAAGCACCACAAGAGCTATGTCGATGGCTTGAATAAGGCTGAAACGGCACTGGCAGAGGCTAGACGCACGAATAAGTTCGAACTCGTGAAATATTGGGAGAATGAGCTAGCCTTCAACGGAGCAGGACACTACCTGCACACTATATTTTGGGATGTAATGAGCCCACAGGGAGGCGGCAGACCAACAGGCCCGCTGCTCCGCCAGATCGAGCACGACTTCGGCAGATATGAAGCCTTTCGGAAGCAATTCACGAACGCTGCTGAGAAGGTAGAGGGAGGCGGCTGGACGATACTTGTCTGGAGTCCGCGCAGCCGCAGATTGGAAATATTGCAGGCAGAGAAGCATCAGAACCTATCCCAGTGGGATATCATCCCACTGCTGCCAATCGATGTGTGGGAGCACGCCTATTATTTGAAGCATCAAAATGAACGGCCGAAATATATCGCTGATTGGTGGAATGTTGTGAATTGGCCTGTAGTTTCTGATCGATTTGAGCAAGCTCGCACCTTAAAGTGGACTCCATTTTAAGTTTGCAACACTATTCGATGAATGAGGAGCATACTTCCTATTTTTCGAGCTTATTCGCCGTTGCGCCGCGCCCTTTTCGTTCTATACAATAATAACTGGAAAATAATTGGGTCATGTGCGGTTCTGCGCCGTGCTTTCCTTTTGTACCAGAACTATGGGTTATCGACATCGAAAGGGGTGAGGCGAATTGCTCAGACCTATTGTGAAATGGGCTGGCGGCAAACGCCAATTACTTCCCTGCATCCGTCCCTTGCTTCCTCCGGCAGACTGGACGCGAGCAGCCTACTTCGAGCCGTTCATCGGCGGAGCGGCGTTATTGCTAGCATTAACGCCAGACAACGGGGCCATTAACGACGTCAACCAAGAGCTCATCAACGTGTACCAAATGATAAAGCAGCAGCCAGACCGACTTATTGAAGAACTGCGCAAGCACCGCAACGACGAGGACTATTATTATGAAATACGGGCCTGGGATCGGAACTCAGAAGCATATACCTCCATGTCCCCTATTAAACGTGCTGCAAGACTGATCTATTTGAATCGGACATGCTATAACGGATTGTACCGAGTCAATGCAGGCGGACAATTCAATGTTCCATTCGGGAAGTACAAGCGGCCAAATATTATACGAGAAACCGCCATTCGCAGCATGTCCGCTTATTTGAATCGCGCTAATATTCGAATGATGGATGGAGATTTCGCTGACGCTGTGCAGGAGGCACGAGCAGGTGATTTTGTCTATTTCGATCCGCCCTATGACACCTTGACTCCAACTGCTGCCTTTACTTCTTATGCCAAAGGTGGATTCGGCCGCCCCGAACAGCAGCGGTTAGCCAATGTATTCAAAGAATTAAGTGAGCGCGGCGTGTATGTCATGCTGTCCAATCATGCAACAGACTATATTCAAGAGTTGTACAAGGGATATCGGATACATACGGTAAAAGCGAGGCGAAGCATTAATTCCAAGGGCGACGGGCGTGGTGTAATTAATGAGGTCATTATTATGAACTACTGAAGTGAATAACGTGATCTGGATATAGGTCTACTTGATGTGCACGTCCCAGCATCATGCCGGCATCAATCCATCTCGTACTTTTTCTTCGCGCGTTCGTAAGCTTCCTGGGCGCGATCCCGCCTAGGAAGCTTACTGTCAATGCGCAGAAGGAGCAAAAGATTGCAGCAGAGCAAGATAAGAATGAGCAGTTCTAACATAATTCCCATTCAGCTCCCTCCTGAACTCATATTGATAACGATGAAAAAGTGAACTGACCTTCCATAATGGATACGGCCGTTCCTGTTAATTGTACGCGCTTCTCTTGCAGTTTCAGCTTCACAATGCCTTCTCTAGCAGAGCATTGACGACCGACAAGCGATGATTTGCCAAGCTTGGCGCCCCAATACGGCCCCGTTGTACAATGTGCAGACCCCGTAACCGGATCTTCATTCACACCAAGTCTTGGGAAGAAGCAGCGTGATACAAAATCAATCCCCTCATGGGCCGATTCATCTGCTAGTGCTGTAACAAGCACGCCTATCTCTTCATGACCGCATGCCTTCAGCTGCTCCCAATTGGGCTGTAATGATCGTACGGTCTGCTCCGAATCGACGGCAGCCACCAGTTCATTCCGGCTTCTGAACACCTCATGAACGGAGCAGCCTAGCGCCTCTTCCAGACGTATGCACAATGCTTCGTCGTCAACAGGCGTTAGCGTAGAAGCAGAGAAATCCAGCGTAATTTCACATTTGTCCCCGTCCTCCTTATATTCTGCATGAAGTATCCCGCTTAGGGTATCGAAGGAGATGCTCTTGCCACGAGCAATTCCGCATTGCCGCAGCACATGAGCCGTTGCAAGCGTTGCATGTCCGCACAAGTCAACTTCGACCTCTGGCGTGAACCAGCGCAGTCCGAGGATGTGTCTATCCCCCTCAGGCGCAATACGAACAAATGCCGTTTCTGATAAATTCATTTCGGATGCAATATGCTGCATCAACGTCTCATTCCATTCCTGCTCGACGAGACATACCGCAGCGGGATTGCCGCGGAATGGCGCATCTGTAAATGCATCTACGATGTATACCTTCATATCCATACCTCCCTAGCTAAGATACCATAGCTTACGATTGGGAAGGCCCGAAACTGTTCTATTTCTGTTCTATTTCATTTCTATTGTTGAACCTATTCCATGCTAATGCTTTTTCGATTCACAGCGTCGTCTCTTGCTGCGCTTATCGAATGGATCAGGCTCGGAATCACCTGATCTCATCCTTTTTGAAAGATGTATGTCTCCTGCGGAACCTCTGCTATCCATGGACTTGGCTGGCCTACACTGTACACATGCAGCTCATGCATCGCCCGCGTGCAGGCCACATACAGCAGCTTTTGCTCATTTGCTCGCCCATAAACCGCTTCTGAAGCATCATAAATGACGACGGCATCAAATTCTACACCCTTGGCCAAATACGATGGAATGACAAGCGCTCCTTCTTCGAACGAAACCGTATCTTGTTCCACAAGATAAATAGGAAGCTCGTTCCGCAGTGCCTCATACGCCTCTCTGCTCTCCTGCGCCGTCTTGCAAATAACAGCCACATTGCGATGTCCATTCTGCAGCAGTTGACGTACACGATCCGCTGTCATTCGATTACGCGCTGCACCATCCTTCGCTACAGTTACGGTAGGCTTGCTTCCAGCACGATCGAACGGTTCAATATGCTGACCATCAAGCGCAAGATAGCGGGCAAATTCCATAATCGGACGCGTTGTTCGATAGCTGCGCGTCAAGTGGAAGGTTTCCGTTGGCGAGGATCCTCCTATGTCCGATGCTCTCCAACTGCTGTTCATATCCCCTTCCCCGGTATGCGGATATATCGCTTGCTCCCAATCTCCAAGCAGTGTTATGCCGCAGCGCGGAAACATCCGTCTCAGCAGAGCGAATTGGAACGGTGAATAATCTTGTGCCTCATCAATGAACAACTGCCGGATTGAGGTATTAACACGAACCCCCTTAATGCATTCATTCAAATACAAATATGGCGTTGCATCCTCAAACGGCATCTCTCCTGAACGAAGCCGCGCTTCCGTGGCATCACATATCTCATTCCACTCCGCAGGCAAGATTCCAGCAGGCGCACAGCGCTGCGATACTTCTCGTTCTGCAAACAGCTGCCGATATGTGCCTGCCATATCAATGAATTCAAGCTTCTTCACCATCGCGTACAGCGACTTGAATTGCTCATTCACAATGGCAGCAGCAAGCCAATTGCGCTCGCGTTGGAAGTCATCGAATGTCTCCTCCGAGAACTTCTTCTTGCGCTGTAGCTGCGTGTAAGCCTCATGGTATGCATCATCATCGAGCATCTCTACTTCCTCATCCACCCACGGCTTCGAACGTTCTTCTTTGGCTGCTCGATGCAGTTCCCCACGCAGCCATTCCGCCAGCAAGCGCAAGCGATTCGGCAGCGGAAGCGATGCATCATAACGGTAGAGCTGGTCGCATATTTGCTCAGACGTGATCAACACCGCATCGCGGAAGCGAATATCATGGAACTGCAGCCCTTCTGTCCCTAGCCACTTCACATATGCATGGATCATCTCCACATAGCCTCGACCCGCCTTAAAGCGAATCGATACCATACGTGCCGAATAACCCGGATCTCCTGCAGCTGTTAACGAATATTCCATTTGCTCGAATGGATGCTCCAGCTTGAAGCTGTTACTTAAGCGATGCTCTAAATAATCCTGGAATGTCGTCTGCTGCATGTTCCGTTCCCCAAGCTCCGGCAATACGGTCGATACATAACGGTTAAACAAAGGGTTCGGAGAGAACAGGACGATCTGCTCTGCTTGTAGAGTATCCCGATAACGGTAGAGCAAATATGCGATACGCTGCAGCGCAGTCGACGTCTTGCCGCTTCCCGCAGGTCCCGTCACAATGAGTATGCCGCTTCGTTCATTTCGAATAATTCGATTCTGTTCCTGCTGGATGGTCGCGACGATACTCTTCATATGCTCGGCAGAAGGCTGGCTCAGCATTTGCCGCAGCAGCTCATCGCCAATGGTGACCCCTGTATCGAACATCCCTCGGAATCGTCCCTCCGAGATGAGAAATTGCCGCTTCAGCTCCATCATTCCATCGATTTCCCCTACCGGAGTCGAATAATGAGCAGGTCCTGGAGGGTAGTCATAATACAAGCTGGATACCGGCGCACGCCAGTCGTAAACGAGAAATTCACCTTCTGAATTGCGGAAGGATCCGATACCTAGATAAATCTGTTCGCTTCTTGATTCTCCCGTTTCATTAAAATCAATCCGGGCGAAGTAAGGCGACTTCGACATGCGAGTCAGCACATCCAATTGACGAGCGGCATGCCGATGTCGATGCTCGCGTTCTGTCAGCACCTCTGCTTGCTGCTTCATGCTGGCAAAGGTTTCGATAGCCTCATTGACATCATCCATGTTGATTTTGACATCGTCCCAAAATGTCTTGCGGAATTCGACTACCTCATGCTTGATAGTGCCGATGTCCTGCTGCAGGGGTTCAATGTGCTGCTCAATAGCCTCCATCACTTGAACCGCTCGTTCCTCTTCCAGACGCCATTGTTCTTCCTTCGTACTCATGCAACCACCCGCTTCTTAGAAATATAATAAATTTAAGTTGACAGCATGCGATTCGATATGATATTATATATTTGGGATAAAATATTTTAATTACATATACCCATATCGCATATTTGATCATAACATAACCGTCCTCTGCTTACAAGACGTTGGTTTGGCAATTGCCTTGTCAACTTTTGTCTGCAGAGGACGATTTTATTTGAACGATACAATTGTCTGAATGCTATCCATGTACGATAATCTTTTTCTTCGCATACTTCTCAAGAAGCTGTATGAGCTGCGTTTGCTCTGTTGGGGTGGATAAGCAGGCTAGAGGGATAATATGCGCCTGCATCGAGCTGATGAAGATATACAAGTAGTCTTTGGTCATCCGAATCTCCGGTATCGCATCCCAGTTGTAATGAGCGTTGCCAACTGGAGTCGTCTCATCAATCCCCTGCTCCGTAATCTCCATCGTATGATCTCCAAGCCAGGCCGCATTTTCTTTGGAATCAGCCCATCGCATCACTTTTCTTTTAATCGAAAAATACATAAATACGTTCAAGAGTGCACCCAGCGCTACCCCTACGAGAATCGAGTAGGCCCATGTTTTGCCGATAACTTTAAAAATAATGCTGCAAAAAATAGGCAATCCAATTCGATTTAAGAGCATGATCTTCCGATATTTCGGCATGCTGTACATGACGAATTTATTGAATCTCCAGTAGTCTTCCTTCGTAATATGCATCGAAATTTTCATAGCATAACTCCTTTGTCATAAAAGAATAACTTGAACGCCTGTCCCTCTCATTATACATGCAGCGATAATGTTAGGACACCCAACCTTGCTGACCTGGCAAATCCCCCAACCTAACTTAACTAGCTTAAATTAACAAAAAAGAAGACATCCTCCGCCTTACAACGAAGAAATGCCTTCTCTCGATTCTCGATTCCTTTAGGACATATAACATGTATAACGTTAATAAATGAATTCCTATCCTTCTTGCTTGGAGAAATAATCGAACAAATCTCCACGCGCTTCTTCCAAATACGCAAGATGCGGCTCGCGCTCGATACGAATTTTCAGGCGTTGTGCCGTTTTCTCGAATAAATCAACGCATTCATTCGTGCGAATAATAAGCTTTTGCGGACGCACGCCCTGCTCTTCAATGAGCTGCAGGAAGTGATTTAGGAATTCCTGTTCAAAATTGTCATCATAGGCGACATGGAAACCAACGGCCGCACGTGTAGTACGGTCTACCCACAAGCAGAGGCGCGGATAGTACGGACGCTCTCCTTCACCCTTAACGGCAACAGGAGCATAGAAGTATTCCGTTTCCCACTGGCCCTTCTTATTCGGGAAACGGTTCATAACATCATTCAGGCGGTCTCGATCTTCGATTTCGACTTTCACAGGACGCTCCAATACGAAATCAGGATCCATCCAACGATCAGTCCATTCCCCATTTTCCAGTACACGAACCAATACTTGGCCGGATTGCGGCGCAGCCATCAATTCATTATCCTTCTTCACACGCGCTGCCAGATCCATCGCTTGTTCTAAGGCGATCGCCAAGAAACTGACCTGCTTCTCATCAAGCGTCCATGGAACAAACCCCGGGTCATACGCGCGGAACATTGGCCAAGCATTGCGACCGCGGAAGCGGAACCCGAGCTCCTTGATCTGCGCTAAATCGTGCTTTTCCAAATCCGTACGGTCTTCAAAAGTAACCATAATGCATTTTTGGCGGTGCAGCCATGCATTCTGCTCATGATTATCCAGCATCATGCTGTTCAGGCTCTCCAGCCCTTCGCCGCCGCGGAACAACGACAAGCCGAATAAGTAGTCTGTCCCATTCATAATCGTGCAATAGCCTACTTCTCCATCCTCCGGGTTGCTCACGCCAAAAATCACGTTCTCCGGCATCCACTCCCAGCTCGCCTGCTTCTTGAACGCAGAGGCTGCTTCATATAATCTAGCCCACAGCATCTGTTCCGCAGTCAATTCCACTTCTTGTTCTGCATTCTTTTGTTCCGGCTTCTTCTTTGCTTCTGTCATGTGACTTGTAACTCCTCCTGTTCAATTTCCTGTTCTTTCCGAAAAAAACCCCGTCCCATGCCCGGAACGGGGTTCATCAGTTCTCAGTTCACCCACATGCATCACATTACTGCTTAATCAGTGACAAAAATTCCGCGCGCTGCGCTGCATCCGTTCGGAAGCTTCCGCGTGTTGCCATTGTTACCGTCTTGCTTCCTGGCTTCTTTACGCCACGGGCGCACATGCACAAATGCTCGCCTTCCACGACAACCATGACACCGTGCGGCTTGAGCACCTCATCCATAATGTCAGCAATCTCGCTAGTGATCCGCTCTTGCACCTGCAAGCGACGGGAGATTGCTTCCACCAAGCGAGCGAACTTGCTAAGTCCAGCAATCTTGCCGCTTGGAATATATCCGATATGCACCTTCCCGAAGAAGGGCGCCATATGATGCTCACATTGGCTATAATACGTAATATCCTTTACTATGACAAGCTCTTCGTGATTTTCATCGAATGCAACCCCGAGCGCATCACGAGGATCTACCTCATAACCGGCGAAGATCTCCTCATACATGCGAGTTACGCGTGCTGGCGTGTCCAGCAATCCTTCGCGCTCAACATCTTCTCCGACGAGCCTCAAAATTTCCTTAATATGATGCTCAATCTGCTCGCGATTCGCATCAACCTGTGTATTCACATAGTCCTTCAAACCAGCCACGAACGTTCCTCCTTCCGCCGCGCTTGTGAGCATATCTCGTTAACTTAGCGGGATTTCTTGAAATTCTTGTTCTTCATCATTTGCTGTGCTTGCTGCATCTGCTTCGAATTCAGATTGTAGCCCATTTGCTTCGCCATTTTCTGCAGCATTTGAGGGTCGGACTGCATCTTCGTCATTTGGTTACGCAGATAATATACGCCGCCAGCAAAGCCGATGATAATGCCTACAATTAGTGTTACGATCGCCGTAATTACTGTCCACATCTTCCCATGGTCACCCCAACATCGTCAAGTTTTGCTCATTGCTTCTATATTTCAATAGGTACAGATTCATTGAATGATCCACCGAAATCCTCATCTAGAAAAATAAAAAGGTATCGATGTGCCGTTCCACTTCAAATTTACCGTACCGCCACTATGATAGCACGTACCATCAATCGTGACAAATATCCCCTGTTCCAATTATGGAGCAATCAGCAACCGCTCTTCATTCGCCTGCATGCCCTCCAGCTTGAGCAGCGTAACCTTCTTGTCCATTCCGCCGCCGTACCCGACTAAGCGACCGTCCGCACCGATTACGCGATGGCATGGAGCAATAATCGGAATCGGGTTGCGATTGTTCGCCCCACCGACTGCACGTACCGCCTGAGGGCGTCCAATTGCCTCTGCGATCTGCTTATACGATCTTGTCTCCCCGTACGGAATATCCATAAGAGCGCGCCATACATCACGCTGAAATGCCGTCCCTTGGAAATCAAGCGCCAAATCAAACGATTTCCGCTCTCCTCTGAAATATTCCTCCAATTGGTGAATCGCCTCCTGCAGCCGTTCCGGGTGGCGTTGTAAAGCTGCGCGTCCATATGTGCGCTGTGCCCATGCGTTTAAGCGCGCCGATGTATCAAGCACACTTCCAAACTCAATGGAACAAAGTCCCGTTGCGGAAGAGGCAATGGTTAGCATCCCCAGCGGCGATTCCATCTCCTGAACATAGATAGGCTCCACATGATTGTCGAATTGCTGCAATGCAGCTTCTATCGCTTGCACAACCGCATCCTCCTTTTCACGATTCAAGCCTGACAGCAGCGCCTGCTTCGCTTCGAGGCCGCCTATCTGGCCAAGTGCCCAAGCGGCTGTCGCACGAATATCGTAACGTGTATCCTCCCGAAGCAGCGATCTCAGCTCGCCTACCGCGCTTCGGTCACGGAAGTTGCCGAGCGCAACGATCGCATTGCGCTGAATCGGCTTCTTGCCTCTCCAGGCCGCAGATAACGAGCCAAACTGCTCCTTGAACTCACGATTTGATAATTGCAGCATCGGAACAAGAAGAGGCTTTGCCTTCTCAGGATCGGGCTGCATCTCAGGGTGGTGCGTCCAGTTCATGCCTTTATTTTTCGGACATACGATCTGACATGTATCACAGCCGTACAGCCGATTCCCCATCTTGGTCATCATTTCATGACTCAAGAGATCCTTAGATTGGGTCTGAAATGAAATGCACAACTTTGCGTTCAGCTGTCCTGGGCCTACGAGTGCGCTCGTTGGACAAGCATCGAGACAGCGCGTGCATTCTCCACAGTCTTCTGTGACAGGATCGTCTGACGGAAATGGGATATTCGTTATCATTTCGCCCAAGTAAATCCATGATCCCCACTGCGGTGAAATAATGGAACAGTTCTTGCCGCTGAATCCAATTCCTGCACGTTCTGCAACTGCCCGGTCGCTCAGCTCGCCGGTATCTACCATACTGCGAACCTTCAGCTCTTGATCCGGCACACGCTCACGAAGGAACGCTTCCAGCTTCGCAAGCCGATCCCGCAGCACAAGATGGTAATCGAGCCCCCAAGCCGTTCGCGCGAACATTCCCCGATAGGAGCCCGCCTTCGACTTCGGCGATTCCTCCAGCTTGGAAGGATAGGCAACAGCGATTGCAATTATCGAGCGTGCATCCTCCAGCAGCAATTCAGGGCGGGTACGCTTGTCCAAATCAGGCTCTTCAAAGCCCGAGGCATAGCCTTGATCGATGGAATGCTGCAGCCGCGCCTTCAATTCAATGAATGGGTCTGCCGTCGTAAAGCCCACCTGATCGATCCCCAAAGACGGGGCTGCTTCAATAATGTCCTGCTTCAACTTGCGCCATCGGTCCTGGGTATGAGCTAATTTTTCATGCATCCCATTCACCTCCTTGTCGTCACATGCTCCATACATTCTTAACATCCATTACTTGCACTGCAATAGCCTGCTTACACCAGCCGCTAACATCGGAAACGGCACCTTGCATTCCAGAAAACGAATTCTTGGAACAGGCGCCGTTCACCGAGCGTGATACCCGCTATTATTCACGAGCTTCGTCTAACAACTGCTTCCATTCTTCGTAATACCAACGTACCGTGTCATCATGGAAAGGAGTACGACTCTCCTTAATGTACTCCAATACCCGATCCAGGCCAGCCTTCACCTTCTGCTCGACAAGCTCTGGGTAATGATAGGCTAAGCGATTGTGCTCATACTCATCCTGATCTACTACCTGAACCTGCCCATCCGTCATGCGAATGACATCCAAATCATAGTCAATATAAGTGAAAATATTGCCACACCGATACGGAGGCGATGCTATATTGCAATAATACCGAACACCGCATTCCTCAATTAGAGCAACTACGTTGAACCACTGCTTCGGGATAAAAAATGTAACAGCAGGAATCTTGCTAACCCACTGCTTCCCATCCGACTCCCGAATCGGCGTCTGACTGTTGATGAGGACATACATGTCTTCCTTCACATGATCAGGATGCCGCATCGTTGCAGGCACAAGCCAATTTTCGAGCCATACCCGATGCAGGTGACCGTCGTGCTTGAAACTTTTCACAAGAGCTTCCTCATAACGATTCATGCTAATTCCTCGGCTTTGCGTTCATTTCGCTTTATTAATAGAAAAGCATATCTTTCACCCGAATGCAACGGTTGAGAAGATATGCTTCCTTGTACAATGTTTGGCTATAATCAATCGTGTATCGCCACTCTGTTCCGAGTGAGGCCAATTGCAACCTCGCAATTCATCTGCAAGTAGAATTGCGCAGCGTTAGCCTGCAACAATACGCAACTGTGAAAGGGAGCGCAGCATATCCTTTGCTCCGTATCCCAAAGCCTCAAACCATGGCAATACGACTTCTGTATGCTCGTCCACAGCAATCATAATGTTTTTGACGCGGCGTTGTTGGAATTTCTGCTCCAATCCCGCTACCAATGCTTTGCCTACTCCCCGATTGCGATAATCCGGATGTACGGCAAGGCGGTAATAGTAGCCGTTGTTACGATCAACGGTTCCGATGACAAGTCCGACAATGGCTTGCTCTCCGCTAGCTTCTTCATGTTCTGCGATGAGCACAAGCTCTCCGTCCAACGATAACTGACGCGCGAATGCTTCCAGCGTCTTCTCACAACATTCATCTGACAGCGATTCCTTCAACAACTGGGTTGCCGGAAGATAATCCGACAAACGAAAGGATCGAACATTCATGACTTACTCTCCCTCATCCTGAGCTTGGTTTCGTGATCGGTTGTCTCTCTGTCTAACACCTTTCTACGCCTTTACATTAAATCTGTATCTTGTGGGTTATCTACAATAGATTGTGCAATACCTTTACAAATACGACAAAAATCGCGAAAATCCTTCTTTATCATGCAACTTCCATAAAAAAGATCGAAAAATCTCCCGAATTCTCTTGTAAACGCTTTATTTAAAGCGTTTACATTACATAAAGAATGAAAACATTATAGAAATTGTAAAGAATTCGCATTCATTTCAAGTCATAATCAACCCTTCCCCAACAGAACATTTGTTTGAAACCACCCATTTTCGGGTAATATGATAGCGGTGGCGGTCAAACAACAACTGTTCGCTATCGAAGGCCTTTTTTTCAACGCCTACTTTTGCAACATTTATGTTGATTTATTCTTCCGGTTCATGTTTAATTAGGTTAGAAGTAGATAAGATGCTACATAATTAATTAGGAGGTATGACACAATGGCACATCAATTACCAGCTCTTCCTTATGCCAACAATGCTTTGGAACCACATTTCGACGAAACAACAATGATGATTCACCACGATCGTCACCACAACACCTATGTGACGAACTTGAACTCAGCTTTGGAATCTGCTCCAGAATTGCAAGATAAATCTGTAAACGAACTGATCGCTAACTTGGATGCTGTTCCTGAGAACATCCGTACAGCGGTACGCAACAATGGCGGCGGCCATGCGAACCACTCCTTGTTCTGGGAAATCATCGGCCCTAACGGCGGCGGCCAGCCTTCCGGCAAATTGGCTGATGCCATCAACAATGAGCTTGGCGGCTTGGACAAATTCAAAGAAGATTTTGCAAAGGCTGCAGCTACACGCTTCGGCAGCGGCTGGGCATGGCTTGCAGTAGATGCTGACGGCAAATTGTCCGTATACAGCTTGCCTAACCAAGACAGCCCGGTTATGGAAGGCAAAACGCCTATCCTTGGCTTGGATGTATGGGAGCATGCATACTACTTGAAATACCAAAACAAACGCCCTGACTACATCGCTGCATTCTGGAACGTTGTGAACTGGCCAGCAGTTGAAAAACGTTACGAAGATGCTTTGAACAAGTAATCGGGAATAAAAAACAGCCGTCCCCTGGCAGTCTTTTGCCTCAGGACGGCTGTTTTGTTGTCTATAGGAAGCCGACTCAACTCTTAGTTCTCGAACAGCGGCGTTGACAGATATCGCTCCCCCGTATCCGGAAGAAGCACCACGATCATCTTGCCTGCATTCGACGGTCGCTTTGCCAACTGTGTTGCTGCTGCCAAAGCAGCGCCGGAGGAAATCCCAACTAAGAAGCCCTCCTGCTTCGCCAACTCACGCGCTGCAGCGAATGCTTCTTCATTCGTCACGCGAATAATTTCATCAACAATATTGCGGTCGAATGTATTTGGAACGAAGCCCGCGCCAATCCCTTGTATCATATGCGGCCCCCGATTCCCACCTGATAGAACCGGTGAATCAGCAGGCTCAACCGCTGTAATTCGTACCGATGGCTTGTTTTCCTTCAAAACACGGCCCACACCGCTGATCGTACCGCCAGTGCCGACCCCAGCAACGAAAATATCCACTTCTCCATCTGTATCGCGCCATATTTCCTGTGCTGTTGTCTTCTGGTGCACTTCTGGATTCGCCTTATTATCAAATTGTTGCGGAATGAACGAATTCGGGATGCTTTCCGCAAGTTCCTCCGCCTTCCGAATAGCACCCTGCATGCCTTCTGACCCAGGTGTAAGCACTAACTCCGCCCCTAGCGCCTTCATCATCTTAATGCGCTCTACACTGTACGTATCCGGCAGCGTTATAATAATTCGATATCCAAGTGCAGCCGCGGCACTCGCCAATGCAATGCCCGTGTTGCCGCTCGTCGGTTCGATAATAACCGAGCTGCGGTCGATAATCCCCTGCTCTTCGGCAGCCTTGATCATCGCATAGCCAATCCGATCCTTCACGCTTCCGCCTGGATTGAATGCTTCCAGCTTCGCGACAATTCTCGCCCCAAGGTCATGCTTGCGGTTATAATTGTTTAGCTCCATTAAGGGTGTATTGCCAATGAGCTGTGTAATGTTTGATACGATGTTGGACATGTTCCACTTTTCCTCCATAACAATATAATCGCGATTCTTATGCCGCTACGTGCGACTACGCCTTGTCCGGCTTCTCTCTACGACTCGATGTATTCCATAAATGCCAGCTACATACACGGCATATAGAAGCAAAACGACCGGAATCCTTGTCCAGTCTTGAAGCAATTGCTCCCCGACATAGGCAAACAAGAACATAACGGGCAGCTTCCCCAGTACCGTTGCCACCATGAAGGTTCGCAGCGGGATAGCTAGCATCGCCGCATACGCATTAATTGCCACAGCCGGGATAATGGGAATCATCCGTCCGATAAGCACAGCTGCGAACGCGTTGTGTTCCATTAATTGATTAAAGCTTCGCAACAAGTGAATTCGTTCCATAGCTTGTCTTCCCTGCTTAGACATTCCGCATCGCACAGCCAGGAACATGAATGCAGCACCTAATGTCGAGGCCGCCACATTGATCCAGCCCCCGATCCAGAAACCATAAGCGGCGCCAATAATTCCTGCCACAACACCGAAAGGAATCACAGGAACTAAGGATATGGCGACAGCAGTCAAAAACAAAATGACGAGCGTACCTGTACCAGGCTCCAAATGGCGAAGCATAGCAAGCAGCTTCTCATGGTACATCAAGATGATTACAGCAGCGAGAACATACAGCCCGAGAGATATTCGTTTATCCAATGTACCCCCTCTGGCATCGGCTCCCGCTTCCGGTTGCACACGCTGCCTGCTTTCTTACGTTAATAATTCCATATTAATATATAGAAGCCCCCTGCCACAAGTTTACTGAACTTTCTACAGCCTTCCTTATATACGTAAACAATGAAGGCGGTTACATCAGAATGCAGCAAAAACCTTCATTTTTTAACATGAACGAGAATTACACCCGCATCTCCACATTTCCCATCCCCTAATCGCAAGCCCGTCATCATAATTTCAAAATAGAATAAACTCCTTTTAAGAAACCATTCCCCTCAATTTATCGCACTCATCACATACAGTCAATTATACATTTTCGAAAAGTTTATTCCAAAATGAAATTAAGTACGATATACTAACGCTATAATACGATTGAAACGAAGGGATGAGGAACTCCATGAACCAACACGATCACCGTCCCGCGCTGCACGTGAACAAGCGCTCTCTTCTCCTTCAGCTATTCTTGACCTTTAGCAAAATTGGGCCGACTACCTTCGGTGGCGGTTATGCGATATTGCCCGTCATTGAGCGAGAAATTGCGGAGAAGCGTCAATGGCTACAAGAAGACGATATGGGAGAGATTACAGCTCTTGCAGGGGCGGCCCCTGGCGGGATAGGCGTTAATGTCGCCGCTCTTGTCGGCTACCGAATTGCTGGGTTATCTGGCTTAGCTGCTGCAGTTATCGGCATCTCTTTGCCTACCATCGCAATTATTCTGCTTTTATGCATAGGAGCAGCTGGATTTCGCGACCAACCGTATGTTCAGGCTGCGTTGACCGGTATTAAGCCTGCTGTCGTTGCACTCATCGTGTATGCAGCGATTCGACTTGGCTCACGCACTTTGCACCATGGCTTCGCTTGGGGAATCACTCTCACCTCACTTGCGCTGCTGTTTTGGACATCGATCCATCCCATTCTTGTCTTAGTCCTTGGCGCATTCGCCGGTATTGTACTTGAATGGGTGAACCGCGGCAGCTTTCTGCGAAATCATCCGCATGACCACTCCAAGCCCCCACGTTCAGGCAGCAGTGCATCTCGCTCCCGCCAGACTAAGCAACGCAGCAATCGAGCGGTATAAGACGCTGTATCAGCCTCCCATATTCGAACGAGAAGGAAGGATGCACCATGCTATGGGAATTATTTTGGACTTTTTTAAACTCGGATTCGTCTCCTTCGGCGGCGGTTATGCGATGCTGCCCGTCATTGAGCATGAGGCATTGTCCCATCAATGGATGACAGCCGAACAATATACCGAGGCTATCTCGCTTGCCGGCATGGCTCCCGGACCCATTGCCATGAACAGTGCTGTATACGTGGGGTATACTGCATCAGGCTGGATCGGCAGCATCGTCGCATCGCTTGGCGTAGTCTTGCCTTCGGCCATCATCATGCTGCTTATTGCCACTATTTTCTACCGCGTGTATGATAATCATTGGGTGCAGTCTGCACTTGACGGCATGAAGCCAGCCGTAATTGCCTTGATCGCTTACGCAGCGGTCAATATGGCGATGCCTTCCGGGCTTGCAGCAACGTGGACATTGTCTTCACTTCTTCCAGTCGCAATTTTCGCTTGTGCGCTGCTTGCGCTGATGAAGTTGAAGCTCCATCCAATAGCCGTCATTCTATTGTCAGGAATAGCGGGGATTGTTATTTATGGATAAATCTTTGGAACAACATATCGCTTCCTCCAAAGCGAAGGAAGTATTTCAATTCATCCGACGCACAGATGAAATATCAAAGCTGGATTTGCTCCAGTACAGTGGGCTTACCGTTAGTACGCTGACGCGTGTACTGGAGGAACTGACTGCGCTCGGGTTAATCGCGGAGTGCGGCTTCGGTGCTTCTACCGGCGGGCGCAGACCCATTCTGTACCGTGTCGTTCCTGACTACGGATATGCCTTCGGTCTGGATATTTCCCGCACCTCTTCCCGTCTTGTCATGCTCAATGCAGCAGGAAACAAAATCGACACGGCGGAATGGCCTATGACTGCCCATATGACGCCGGAATATGTAATAGTGGAAGTAACGAAGCAGATTAAGCAATGGATGAGTACGCATAAGCTCAGCACGGACAAAATTATCGGTTTTGGCATTGGCGCTGTCGGTCCGCTGGATCGATTTGCAGGAACGATTCTGCAGCCAAGCTTCTTCCCGTCTTCAGGCTGGGAGAATGTCTCTATTGTCAGTGAACTGGAACGTCAATTGAACATCCCCATTATGCTCGATAATGGAGCAAATACAGCGATAAAGGCAGAAGCATGGGCCAATCGTTCCAGAGATGTACAGCATATGCTGTATGTGCATGTTGGCATTGGACTGCGCTCTGCAATGATGTCTGAAGGGAAGCTTATTTACGGTGCTGTCGATATGGAAGGCTCGCTTGGACAAATGATCATTCAGGCTGATGGCATTCCCCCTCGTACTGGAGACGGCAACTACGGCTGTCTGGAGTCCTATGCCACTATATATGCCATCGAACGGGAAGCGAATGCGCTCATCCGTATGGGCCGCCGCAGTCTGCTTGAGCAAATAGCCGGTTCAGGGAACACTGTCACCTATGCACATATTATGGAGGCTTTGCAGCGGCGTGATCCGCTTGCCACAGAGATCGTTACGCAGGCGGCTACTTATTTCGGCATCGGGCTTGCGAACCTGCTCAATATACTCCATCCGGAGAAGGTGGTATTAGGCGGGCCGCTCATGAGCGCGAATGATTTATTTTTCTATACTGCAACGCAAACTGCGATTCGCAAAACCTATCATTATCCGCAGTATCAGGTCGTATTCAGCAAGGGCAGCTATGGCGATGAGGCGCTGGCCATCGGTGCGGCCTTGATGATACTCGATAAAATTACTGCATAAGAAGACTTGCAGCAGGTATATAAGATACTCTCCCAAAGCTGATGCGGACTAAATAGTTAATTCATCCTTGCTGCTCTTGCAAAGGTTCATTTCACCATTCACTTGAACGGAGCAGCAAGCCTTGCTCTATCGCTAGCAACTTGCAAGAACGATACAAGAGCGATGTTCCGCTTCCATAGTGGGGCTGCTGCCAACTTCTATCCCAGCTTCAAATTTCCCATGTTTAGGAACGGATTGAATAATGGGTTACGGTCGGAAATCCCCGTATGGACGAAAAAAGGACAGTGCTCCCGCACCATCCTCACCTCAACCCTTCCGTGCTTCTTTATATATAACCCCGCCGCTTCAATAATGAAAGACACCTTACATAGTACTATCGTTATCCAACGTGCATACTTCGGCAATGAGTTTAATCGATGAGTTGCTTGCCGATATTTGAAATGCATGAACGATCCCCTTAGGCATGCTGTTCGGGTGATGCCAGCTTTAATGCATGGAGCAGCGGCAAATGCTGATGATTCGCTCCATGAACAAGATAGTCATCCTCGACCCGATCAATGAACAGCACGCCGTCCAAATGATCCATTTCATGCTGGATGCAGCGTGCGAGGAAATCTTCGCCTTCTAAAGTAACGGTCTCACCGTCTCGGTTCATCGTTGTTATTCTAATATACTGGTATCGCTTTACTCTGCCGTAGTATCCAGGATAGGACAAGCAGGCTTCCATCCCTTCTTGCTCGCCGGCCGTCTCTACCACCTCAGGGTTAATCAGTTCGATCAAGCCATCTCCAACGTCCATGACGATGACACGACGCAAAATCCCGATCTGGGGTGCAGCGAGTTCCGCTCTCCCCTTCTTCGCATATAAAGTATCCTTCATATCATTCAGCAGCGATATCGTGCGTGCATTCAGCTCCGTTACCGGCTTGCACTTTTTGCGCAATATCGGATCTCCGAAAGGAAGAATAATACGCTCAGCCATTTCATGTCGCCCCTTTATCCTCTGTCATTTCATTAATCAAGCTAATCGATTCGATAGAGTGCATCGCCTGCACACCTCGTTGTGCTGCGATCCATTTTCGATTAGTTGCTCTTTCAATTCTTATTTATGTGATGCTTCTCGCTTCATTTTACGCTGTTCATCAAAGTACATGATAATCAGAATATAATCAATATAACATAAATGAAACGTTATTATATTTTAACCCAATTACATTCCTGCCCAGTGCCTTGATAAATCAAACAAACATGGCATAAAAAAAGCCTCCCAACTTCCCACCGACCAAAGTCGGCGGGAGTCGGAAGACTCGATTAAATCTTTGACACCTATTATTGGGCAGACACATTCTTAATGCCTTGCACCTCGAAGCCGTAAATACGAGCTGCTGTATCTCCGCCTTGTGTTGCTTTCTCTACGTTAAGGCGTGCATAGCGTGCTTTTGTTTTGGCAATCGCATGCTTGGATGTACCCTTCTCGTTGTCCGTTACCTTCACAGCATCCGTCCAATTCTCGCCGTCTGTGCTGAGTTGGATCGTAAATGCGCGTGTGTTGAAGGAAGCGGATTCACCGCCTGCTTCCGCATGGTGCACGATAAATTGCGTTACATCGTACTCCTTGCCCAAATCAACCTTCAGCCAATGCTTTTCATCGCCGACAGCACACCATTTTGTATGCATTTCGCCATCAACGGCGAACTGGGGCGCCTCACTATCATTAACGAAGCTGGATGCTTCCGTTTTTGCACCCTTGGCCAAGTCCTCAGCACGGAAAGCTGCATCCTTCGATATTGTAATAAGCTGCGACTTCGTCATCACATCTTCACCGACCGCGTTTTTCGCGATCAACTTCACTTCGTACGTGCCTTCTTTCGCGAAGCTTACCTTCGGATTGCGTTCCTTGCTCGTTTCAGGTGTTCCTCCCGGGAAGCTCCATTCCCATTCTGTTGTCACTTCAGAGGATTTATCCGTCAACTGAACTTCTTCCCCTGGCGCCACGAACGTCTTATCGGCCTCGAAGTCTGCCTTAGGGGACGGGTATTCAGGCCAATCGAACGAAGTCATTGCCATTCGTCCTTCTTCATAGTGACGGTTCACAGGAACAACTGCCAGTTGTGTCGTCTCCTCCATACCGTTGCGCTTCATTTCAGACACATAGTAATAATTGTTGCCTGTTGCGCCCATGAACTCACGGGAGCCGTCCGGCTTCACGCGATACACTTGATAGTACTGCACATCATCGCCAAGCGCTGTCCATGTCAAGCGAGCATCTGCATAAATGCCGTCGCGAACGTCATTTTCGATCACACGAACATCTGATACTTGACCGAGAGCAGGCGCCTTGTCATTCTGATCACGAATTGTAAGCTCTCCTACATTCGCTTCGTATAGATTGTCATTGACCTTGCCCTCTACTTGAATGGATACGCCAACGATTTTTTTGCCAGCATATGGGCTCAAGTCATAGGTAGCCTGAGTCCAGTCGCCCTTCGCGCCAGCAGCCTTCGTTGTAGAAGGCTTCACGAATGTATACGTATCCGGTGCTCCCTCAAACGCAACGCCAATGTTCAAATTAGCAGATTTCGGATCGTTTGACCGATATGTAAGCGACATTTGCAAAGTAGAAGTTGCCTTTACATCCGTCTTGTACAGCTTCACATTGGAGGATGCGCCTTCTGCAACCTTGCCTTGAAGCTTCAAGGAACTGCCGCCATAGAAGGAATCCGTGAAGTCGAAACTAGGTGCAATCTTCTGACCTGATTCATCCACCATCCAGCGCCAAGTCGGTAAAATGTCCTGCAAACTGCGGTTAAACCATTCACGGTCGCGAACCTTCTTGCCGAACACGCTGAACTGCGTTCCGTTACCCGTATTGAAATGCGTCACGAAATCCGATTTCGTAATGACCGTCTTATCTACGATATCATGCGCAATGCCGCGCCAAGCCCAATCATTGGCCTTCGTCTTGGAAGGATCGAGGCTGTCGCCTACCCATAGACGCTGCTCCTTTTGCATGAATTCATCATTCGTCTTTGTCGTATTGAACGCCCAGTCCGGGCGATACAAACCAAGCGATGTCACCGCATCCTGTCCTTCCGGGAACAATACCGGGAAGTTGTACTCGCCTTGATATCCGCCGCCGCCTTCCAAGTCCATGCCCGCAAACAATTCATGGCGATCCCGCTTCAATTGCTCAGCTATCTTCGGCGAGTTCTGGAATGGCGTTATGAAATCATACTTGCCTTCCTTCTTGAACTGCCAACGGAAATCGATGAACATATTGTCCGCTACGCGCTCTTCCCCGTCTTGGAAGAACATTTTATTATTGTCCGTCAGTCCACCTTGCCACTTCACAGGACCATCCTTCACCATGGAGTCATACCAGATAATTTCCATATTAGAAGGCTTAATTTTCTGCAAATATTTCAAAAACTTCTGCATGTTCTGCGCATCTTCCGGTGTGCCGCCCTGTGTCTCCTGGTTAATGAACCAGCCATCGAAGCCATAATATTTTGCAACTTCAATCAGCTTATCTGCAACCGGGAATGTTCCGTCCTCACGCTGCTGGATCAGATCACGCATCCATTCGATTTTTCCGCCGTGCTCCTTTTGTGGAAGAAATACAGTGCCATATACCGGTACACCATTCTTGTGCGCTGCATCAATTACGTCCGCACTCGGAGGAACGATCAAGCCTTCCCCGGCAGAGCCGCCCCACATAATCAGCTTGTCTACATACTGCCAGTAGCTGAACGCATAGCCATGGAAGTTGTCATTGCCTTGCGATGGCGCACCGCTCGTATTTTTGTACATCGAAGCAAGCGCCATAACTTTCGCGTCTGTCTTCGCATTCGGGTTCACCTTCGCTCCCTGCACACGGGAAGTGTCCAGCTTTACAGAGCTGCGGTTGAATGCCGCATCCTTGTCAGTCTGTGCCGACCACGACAAGAGCGTATTCGGATACCAGTATGAGGAAAGCGGCTGCGCAGCCTCCGCCTGACCTGCAAAGCCTACAAGCGACCCGGCGATCATCGCCGTGCTGAGCATCAAGGCAAATTTGCGTTTTATCTGACCTCGGGAAAGTATAGTCGGTTTCAATCGTTTCATTTAGAATCCCCTCCAAAGTGACGATCTTTCTCTTGATGTCGACAAATCCAATGTCTCAACGAGCGTATCCGAAGTATCTCCTAACTTTGGTAACGCTTCCACAATGTTGTCGTGACCATTGTAAACGTTTACGAAATAGAAAAAAGGGAACTTCCGCCTAAACGGCAAGCACCCTTTAATTTGTCTAGTAAATCTTTAATATTTACACCAGAATATATGCCACGAAAGTAACTAAATGGATTACTGAAAGCGATTTTTTAACAATCGGACGAATACATTCGGAAAAGCAAGTTCCTCCATCTCTTCCGGGCCCGCCCATGTATATACTGTATTGTCCTTCGGCTTCAAGCTACGCAGAGTACAGCGATATACGCGCATCTGCCAATGGATGTGGCTGAACGTATGCTCTGCGTCCATCCAATGCTCAATCGGCACAACGTCTAACCCTTCTGCCAACAAAGAATGATGCAGAATCGCGAACGACTCTGTGTCGCTCATCCCGACAATGCCCACCTGCTTCGGCACAAGAATATGAGGCAGCTCCCACATTTTCGCCAGCAAACCGGTATCCGGCCGCTGACGCACGAGCACCTTGCCCTCATGCTCCCCTGTACCCTCGATCAATACTGCATATCGCAGCTCCGGTTTCGGCGGCTTGGCTTTTGTCTTGATCGGCAGAATGAGTTCTTCTCCAGCCATGCGGCCTTCGCAATGCTCCATAACCGGGCAGAGCAGACATGAAGGGGATTTCGGCGTACATACTAACGCGCCAAGCTCCATCAATGCCTGGTTAAAGTCCGATGCGCAGCCTTCCGGAATAAGCTCCTGCGCTAAATGCTCCATATGCACGCGCGTAGATGGCTTCGCAATATCGTCATGCAGACGGAAATAACGCGACAGCACCCGCATCACATTGCCATCCACGGCCGGCTCCGGCCGATTGAAGGCGATGCTCATAATCGCACCGGATGTATAAGGCCCAATGCCTTTTAACGCGGACACCTTTGCTTTGTCATCGGGGACTTGTCCGCTGTATTTTTCCTTCACTTCCCGTGCCGCAGCCTGTAAATTACGCGCCCGGGAATAGTATCCGAGCCCTTCCCATGCCTTCAGCACTTCCTCTTCAGGCGCATCCGCCAATGCCTCGACGGTAGGGAATTTCCCGATAAAACGTTCGAAATACGGCTTTACTGTCTCTACACGCGTCTGCTGCAGCATAATTTCAGATACCCATGTGTAATAGGGATTCGATTGACGCCGCCAAGGCAGATCCCTCTTATTCGCCCGATACCAGAGCAGAAGCTCGCGGCTGAAATATCTCTTT
The DNA here is from genome assembly GCF_000293805.1 of Paenibacillus alvei DSM 29. GTDB lineage: Bacteria > Bacillota > Bacilli > Paenibacillales > Paenibacillaceae > Paenibacillus_B > Paenibacillus_B alvei. Next base: position 583,353 of record NZ_AMBZ01000001.1, read on the forward strand.
TGCTCGTCCATGACGGCCTCCTGTCTCTTATCTCTTTTCTATACAATTTCTAGCAGGTCTATATGGTATATTCGTAGTCTCCCTGCCCATTATACATGAAGGGAGCCAGTTGTGAACGTTCTGCCAACAATCCACATCAGAGCTTGCAGGAGGGGTACTGGAATTTCTATACTTATAGTAAAGAAATGTCCCAATAGAAATGGAGGGCATCGTTCGTGCCAAAACGTCGAATGTACACACGCTTCATGCCAATCATCGCTGGTATTGCCCTGCTTGGACTGCTTGCCGGATGCGGCGGTGGAGCAAGCGGCGGCAATGAGAGCAGCTCAGGAAATGCCAAAGAATCAGCGGCGCTTGAAGGGCCGGAAGAAGTTGTCACGCTATATAAAAACAATTGCATGCAGTGTCACGGCACTGAGATGCAGGGGATGATGGGGCCAGAGTCAAACCTACAAAAGATCGGCAGCAAGCTGACGAAGGATGAAATTGCAAATACGATTGAAAATGGCGGAAAGCTCATGCCTGCACAAGGCGGACGTCTGGAAAAGGAAGAGATCGACAAAATTGCCGATTGGCTCACCAGCAAAAAGTAGTTCATACTTCTGCACTAGAAATATCTTGGCAATGTAACAAGACGGCGGAAAGCCGTCTTTTGCTTTGATTGGCCTTTATTTTCAACTATAATAGTAAAGAGGCCAAGAAGGCCTGCCTCCCCACCCCGCTCACGATGAGGTGATACAGCTTATTCGCGAAGGCAAGAAAGTATCCGCCATCAAAAAAGCGAGAGAAGTGCTCGGCATGTCACTCGTTGAAGCGAAGCAGTATGTAGACAATCTTGAAGCGAAATGATAAAGCATAGAGCATTACTTGTATACATAACATGATGAAATTAAAATAAAGTAAGGGAGGCTCCTAAGGAGGCTCCCTTATCTATTGATTCTCAATTGTTGCCCTGATTGATCAGAATGGCCAGCCTCTACCTGTTTAGAGCTCATCGCAAATCTAGCTGCTGCTGCGGCATCCTCCCTGCCAATACCATAAACGAGATACTTATCATGCTCACAATGAATTCGATTTCATTTATTCTTTATAATTGCTATGCATTGTTATACAATTGCTTTGGTGCACTGCATCACGTTCTGTTCCTGATCATGCATGCTTGGTATGCTTGAGTTCTACGCTTTTCCAATCATACAAGTATAAATCCTAGGTAGCTCTTGTGCTCGCCAATGGATTGTCTCATATCGTTCAAAAAGTGGGTCTGCTTGTCAGTTAGCTTGCTGAAATCTGCATAGGTACAATGGTATATATAGGAATATACATGTCGAAAATCAATGAAGTCATTCAATCGTGGTGTAATTAGGTTTGTGGAGCGAAATCGTGAATAGCCTTCCATCAATGCGTGATAGAACTGTTCGGCGAAGTTTCGCCTCTCTTCTGGAGCTTGCACAGTGGAGACTGCATGATAGATGGCAATTGCCACATCATAGGCGTACCAATGATACTCGCTGTCTCCGAAGTCTATGATTACCGGGGAGTTCCGTTCGACGAGAAGATTATTCTGATGAAGATCCCCGTGAATTAATCCATATTCGGCTGAGGTAACAGGCTGCTCAGACATCCATCTGCAGCATTCCTTCCATTTTGCCAGTACAATGGGATCGACTTGCAGATCCTCCTTCTTGTACAGTTCATGCTCATGCCAATGCGGGCGTACAAGAGAAGGCCCTTCATAGGCTTCTGCAGCCGTATGCAACTGCGCTAGAGCTGCTCCCCAATCTTTGAAAAAGCGTTCGTTCCACAATTGTTCGTTCTGGTGTTGGATAGGCTGGCCTAAGGCTTTTTCATATATAGTAAAAAAATGAGTCGGCAAAGAATGAACAAGCTGGCCTCGCAGCAGCACCGGTGGAGCAACAGAAATGCCGCGTTCATGGAGATATTGCACCCATTCGACTTCAGACTGAATTCGCTCTGCATGATGAGTGCCATACTCATACACCTTCACAATAACGGGACTACTCCCCACTATAGCGGCCTCAAAGACGTTATGAAAATATCCTCCAATTTGACGCAGCTCCGATCTGTCACATCCAATGTAGTCGCATACCTCCAGAAGCACTTCTTCCTGTATCATCATCTTGCCCCCCCATTTTCACTATGTATCAGACGTACGCCATTCTACTATAGCCTGTGCCGACGCAATGCTCGGCTGATGCGAGATGCTGAGGTGAATTCGATATTCGCTGCTGGACAAGCCAAGCCGCTGCCATGCAGCCTTACTGAGACGGGCTATCGGCTTGCCAAGCTGATTCGGCAAAATTTCGATATCCTGAAAGGAGATCACTTCCCCGATACCTGTGCCAAAAGCCTTGACGATCGCTTCCTTCGCAGCAAAACGACCAGCGGCAAATTCAACCTGACGTCCACCCTTAGCCGCATAAACTGCCTGTTCCCGCTCTGTTAGTATGCGAGCAATAAATCGTATACCTATATGATCATGCAGCAGCTTGTTTACACGCTCGATTTCGATAATGTCATGCCCCAATCCATGTATCATCCTGAACCTCTCCTTCCATGCAGCTTCTAGATTTAATATTCATCGCAAAACATGAACTTCCAAATCTATACACAACATCATCTATGCGGTAATTGTATCACATGCAAGAGGCGCTGCCCAACCTATAACGGTCGTCAGCGCCTCTTGCGGAACAACATGTGAATCCTATTCTCCGACACGCCATTTCACTAAATAATGGATGGCAAGAATCGATGCAATGCTGTACCCCAGCAATACGATGCTGTTCTGCATGACATCTGTCGTCCAGCCTGTCAAAAGCACGCCCCGCATCGCCTCTGCCGCATAGGTTGTCGGGAAAATATAGGACGCCCACTGCAACATTGATGGAAGCTGATGCATTTCGACCATGACAGGCGACAGAAATGTAACGAACATCATAAGTACCTGCACAAGCATATTGGTCAGTTGATGATTCGGCGACCAAAAGCCGATACCTACGCCTACGCCGACAACACTGGTCAAGGACAATAACACAACAATCGGCAGCGCCCATGTAATTTGAAAATCAATGCCGTACCCCCATTTTCCAACTGCTGCAAGCAATACAAAGGAAGGAAGGGTACTCATTAAGCCTTTCAGCATATTGGCGATTACGAAGTTCAGCTTGGATATCGGCAATGAAGAATAGTACGTAAAATGACCTTGATGCTTCTGCCACGATATCTCCTGCCCCATGGAGTTCATCCCCGTGACGATAATACCGAAGATGAGGTTTCCGGCAACGATTCGAACCAACGCTTCATGACTCGGATTGTCTGTAAAAGAAATCATGAAAAGCATGGTCGTAAATGGGAATACCGTTGCCATCAAAAGGACCCACGCCCACGAATCGCGAATGTTGGCGTATTGAATTCGGGTAAGGATCATGAACTCTGTCAATTGCCGACCAATTCCTCTTGTGCCTTCCAACGGGACTGCCGCTTTGACCGCAGACTGGCTGACGATATCAGGTCTGCTTGCTACTTCTGATTTCATACTTTCTGCACCTCCTGCTCTGCTTGACGATCTATATGGAAATATACATCCTCCAAGCTTGGCGGCTTTACCGCGTACTCTTCGATCGGTAAGTGAGGAGAACGAACAATATAATCAAGCACAAGGCTCGCTTCTGATTTGTCTACGAGCAAACGAAGCCGGTTCTCGCCATCAACATGAAGCTGCCCCCATTGTCTCAAAGCCTGCTCAGCAGCCTCACGGCAGCCGAATTCCGTGGTCAGCTCGAATTTGAGCCGCTGATCGACCTTCTGCTTCAGCTTCGCAACCGCATCAATTACTAGCAAGCGTCCATGATTGACCACTGCAACTCGATCCACTACCTGCTCTGCCTCAAGCACGTTGTGTGTAACGAGGATAATGGTTGCTCCTTCACGATTGCGCTCCTTAATTAGATTCCATACGAGGCGGCGGTTCGTGGGATCCAATTCATTCGTCGGCTCGTCGAAAATAAGGATTGGCAGGCGGCCGATCAATGCAGTTCCGATGCCAATCATACGCCGTTGCCCGCCAGACAAATGCTTTAGCTGCTTATGGCGAGAGTCAAACAATCCCATCATCTCCAGCAGCTCCGCTGACTGTCTTAGGGCTTCCGATTTTGTCATTCCCCGCAGACGTCCAGTAAACTCCAGCGCTTCTTGTGCTTTTAGCGCAGACAAAACATGCGGATCCTGCGAAAAATAGGCAACCTGCTGTGCCACATGCTTCGTATGGCGCGATACATCCATACCCTTGAATAGCACCCTTCCTTCCGTTGGCTTCAGGTGCCCGATCATTTGCTTAATCAACGTCGATTTACCTGCTCCATTCGGACCCAGCACGCCCAAAATTTCTCCGTCCTGTACTTGCAAAGAAATATCTATATTTGCTTTTACCTTGCCGCGTTTATACATTTGACTCACATGGTCGAGTTCGTAAATAACAGGGTTCACGATTCATCCCTCCTCATATGTCAAATAATACCTAATCATCTCTACGACAACAAGCGCCCCCCGAATGATCTTTCATTCGTTCTCCAGGTGAATAAGCTGCTCCGTCTGTAGATGTAGTCTAGTCTGAATTGATCTTTCTTCCTCAAGGGCATTGCTATGAGGGGTTACTTTTGTTAACCTTTAATTTATATAATAGGTTAACAATTATGGGCGCTGCATGAACATTCGTTGCTAAGGAGCTGGTAAGAAAATGGAAAATGAAAGAAGGAGAGCGCTTCTGCACAAGGATCGAATCTATGTCTGGCATCCATTCACCCAAATGAAGGAGTATGCCGAACGCGATCATGTGCTGATTGAGCGAGCTGAAGGCATGTACCTGTATGATGCGGAGGGGAGGCGTTACTACGATACCGTGTCTTCATGGTGGTGCAATTTGCACGGACACGGGCATCCCCGCATCAAGGCAGCTATTGCTGAGCAGTTGGAGCAATTTGACCACATCATGTTCAGCGGATTAACGCATGCCCCTGGCATTGAGCTTGCGGAAAAGCTGGTGCAAATCAGCCCGGAAGGACTCAATAAAGTGTTCTATTCGGATAATGGCTCGACTGCCGTGGAGGTGGCCATTAAGATGTCCTTCCAATATTGGCAGCAGATCGGACGCTCGTCGAAGACGAAGTTCGTCTATTTGGAAGGCAGTTACCATGGAGATACATTGGGTGCGGTAAGTGTAGGCGGCGTACCGCTCTATCATTCGCTGTTCAAGCCGCTTCTGTTCCATGCCCACCGTGTGCCTGCGCCGGATATGCGCGCCGCGCGCATGTCCGGGCCTGCTGGCGAACAGGAGGTCGCAGAAGCGGCACTCGCGCCGGTGCGCGAGCTGTTCGAGCGCGAAGGAGATACGATCGCGGGTATTCTCGTTGAGCCGATGCTGATGGGTGCAGGCGGCATGATCATGACGCCTGCAGCTTATATGCAGGGCTTGCGCGAGTTGTGTTCGGCGTACGATGTCCATCTCATTGCGGACGAGGTCGCAACAGGGTTCGGGCGAACAGGCAGGATGTTCGCCTGTGAGCACGCCGGGGTCAGCCCCGATATTATGTGCCTCAGCAAGGGGCTGACCGCAGGCATCATGCCGCTCGCGGCTACGCTGTGCCGCGACAGCATCTACGCCGCGTTCTATGATGATTACGCGGCGCAGAAAACATTTTTCCACGGCCACAGCTTCACCGGCAATCCGGTGGCGTGCGCCGTGGCCCTTGCCTCCCTGCGCCTGTTCGAGGAGGAGCGTACGCTCGAACAGGCGCAGGGCGCCATAGCCGCGCTCAGCGAGGCTATGCGCGGCATTGCCGATCTGCCCCACGTGGCAAATGTGCGGCAGATCGGCCTCGTTGCGGCGTTCGACCTGTACGAAGATGCCGAACGCCGCAAACCATTCCCGCGCGAGCTGCGCATCGGGGCGCGCATGTACGAGGCGGGCTTCGAGGAGGGACTCATCCTCCGCCCGCTCGGGGACACCCTCTACTTCTGGCTGCCGCTATGCGCCACGCCAGACGATGTCCGCGACATTGTCGCACGAACGATCCGTGTGCTCCACCGCGTACTGCAGCCTGCTTCCTTCTAGGATGCATAGCTACGTCGGATAAATAGCTACATCGGATAGTTTCACGAGCAGACATAGCGGAAAATCGCCTTAAAATGAACGTAAATAGACATCGATTAGAAACCATAGACGGTTACGCGATTAATGTACAAAATAGATGCCATCGACAATTACACCGTTAGTATGCAGAAGAGCACCATATACTCTATAGACGAACATGCCGATAGTCATCCGAATAGGTATGCAGACAGTTACGTGGTTAGACACAAGATTACCGTCGAAGCAATTGAGCATTTATTAACTATGCGAACATATCTAGTTATATCAAGATATGTAGGTATTCATTTTGTTTGTGCTATGTATCTATAGGGAGGACAAACCACAAAAATGTCCATACAAAGGTGGACATTGTAGCATATGTTATTTGAGTAAGGAATTTTTCTATATATTGCGCATAATTAAAACAAAAACACTATATATAGAAGTCAAACTGTAAGGAGAAGTTTATCTCTTTTCTAAAAGTGTGTCCACTTTACAATGGACATTCCGCCACTTTTTCCATCAAATGAGGACAACGAACGGAGAACAAACTTCATTACACATGAAGAGCCCTATAGGTGTGCCAGAGATATTCCATTCAAGCTGAAATTGCACTCTGGTGTCCCATAGGGCTCCATCCATTTAAGTATTCAGTTCGCGATGCCGTACCTCTTCTGCTGTTTTGGCTGTTTTGGCTTTTGGGTCTTTGCAACTCTTTGCAACACCTTGTAACATCTTGCAACAGAAAAGGGGCGAGATACTGTTTACACACAATTTATCGACTGATCGATCTATTCGTCTTCGCCGATAATGCGCACTTCGGTTTCGAGTTCGACGCCGAACCGTTCGTTGACTGTTTTCTGCACGTGGCGAATGAGCGAGATATACTCACTTGCAGTCGCGTTGTCTACATTGACGATGAATCCAGCATGCTTAGTTGATACTTCCGCACCGCCAATGCGCGTCCCCTGCAAACCGGATTCTTGAATGAGCTGACCGGCATAATGCCCTGGAGGACGCTTGAATACACTACCGCAGGACGGGTACTCAAGCGGCTGCTTAGACTCGCGCAAAAATGTCAGTTCATCCATTTTTGCCTTAATTGCATCATAATCCCCTGGCGTAAGCGAGAATGTCGCTTCCAGAACCATATATCCATTCGAGCCGATGTTGCTGCGACGGTAACCCAGTTCGAGCTGCTCCTTCGTGAGTCGAACCAGTTCACCTTCAGGAGTAAGCACTAATGTACTTTCCAATACATCTGCAATCTCACCGCCATAGGCTCCTGCATTCATGTACAATGCTCCACCTACGGAACCCGGAATGCCACAAGCGAATTCCAATCCAGACAGATGATGCTCTCGTGCCGCACGCGACACGTCGATAATCGCCGCACCACTTTGCGCAATGATCTGATCTCCACTGCGCTCAATCTTGTTTAACTTGTTCAAATTGACGACAATGCCTCGAATTCCTCCATCTTTGACGATTAGATTGGAGCCAAACCCAAGAATCGTCAACGGCAGATCGTGCTGTCGCGCATAGTCAATGACAACCTGCAGTGACTCATAATTATCTGGTGTTACATACAAATCAGCCTTGCCACCCATTCGGGTATAAGTATGTTCCTTCAGCCATTCACCTTGTTTGATCGAATCTTCCGCAATCCATTTCCGTAATTCATGATACCGTTCTATGAGGTTATTCATGCGATTCCATCCTTACCTATCTTTTTCATACAGCGTTCATATTTCATTCATTTACTTTACTTCCATTATAGCCAGTAACATCACTAGAGCGTTCATTGATGCCAAGCTCTTTGCCATTAATAATCTATACTTATCCTTGCATACACTCCAGTATAACAAATTTTCGAAGACAATTAAGATGGCAAAAGTCACCCCTTGTCCGAACCTGTATTTATGTCCCTAGTCTTATGAAATGGAGCTTTGCGGGATGCCTCTGCTTCAGCATATGCACGGACATGGGCGAATGGCTACAACAATTACTGCTGGTATCACACAAAACCAAGGGGCAGCAAGTTGAAGCAACCAAAATATGCACCTATAAAAAAACCGCCTATCATATAGGCGGACTTGATAATTGCAGTTGCTTTATTATCCTGCTACATCTCTCTTGGTAAAGGTGAGCCATGAAACGACATGGAAAACAACAAAGTAAACAAGCAGTACGGCTATTGAAAATCCGAGCGTCATATCCGGGCGCAGCGGCGTCCCCTCGAAATACGGTCGTAAATTGATGTTTGCGAACAATATATATTTCCCCCAATTGTAATGGGCGAACAATGCCGCCATATTGCCTCCAACGATCAAGAAGCACAAAGAAAAGGCGATAGCCATGGACGAGCTGCGGAATGCGGCAGATATCATAAATGCCAATGTCGTGAACATCACTAGCTCAATGATACCGAAGCCATAATCTTGCACCAAGGCAAGCAGCCTTGGGTTTTCCACAATCGCACCCTCTTGTCCGATGCTGATGAGAGGTTGAGAGAATTCGCCGAATCCCTCAATAACGCCGCCTACCAAGAAGGAAAACGCAATGTTAACGATAGTAAGCATTACTGCGAATAGGAGAGTCGCTGCATACTTACTACATAATATGCGAGTGCGCGAGGCGGGCCCGACTAGCAGCAGCTTGATTGTCCCCCACGAATACTCTGCGGCAAACATGTCTGCCGCGACTACAACAGTGAATAAAATGACAACAAACATCAGCTTCGAAGAGAGATTCACGATGCTCCATATGTTCAACGCATACGGATTGCTCTGATGCTCCAAATGGTATTCATTAAGGCGAATCTGATTCGCAATCTCCATCTTCGCTTCTGGATCTATCTCTCCACTATTATCCGCCAGCTTCTGCTTCAAATGTTCATTTGTTTGAATCAAATTTTGCTGCCAGCCCTCTCCCCTGCGCGGATCTTGGTCAATTTCCATAATGGACGTCAGCAGCACAATGGCTGCCATTAATAGCCCAATCATGACCCACGTACGCGGACGGCGATAGATTTTCATATTCTCGTTCTGAATGAGGCTGTAGTAGCTAGACAATATGCTCTCCTCCTGTCAGCTCCAAGAATTGATCTTCCAGTGACTGATTCGCCGCATGAATGCCATAGACATCGATGCCTGCATGCACAAGCGCCCTTGTCAGCTCTGGAACTTGCTTGCGCCCCGCTGAAACGTGAAGCTGCCCGCCATCGATCTGCATACTTAGATCGGCCATCATCATCGACAGCAGCGCTCTGGCTTCCTTCGGATTGTCGACATCAATCACGATATGTTGATTGTTCGCCTGCTCCTTTAATTGCTTAATAGATCGAACATCAATTAACTTGCCCGTCTGAATTATTGCAACTCGATCGCACATCAGTTCCATCTCAGACAATAAATGAGAGGATACGACGATACTGATGCCTTCCTTATGCGCCAAGTTGCGCAAATAATCACGCAGTTCGCGGATTCCCGCAGGATCCAGGCCATTTGTCGGCTCGTCAAGAATTAGAATGGAGGGCTTGTGCAGCAGCGCTTGAGCAACCCCAAGCCGCTGACGCATGCCGAGTGAATAGCGCTTAACTTTTTCATGAATGCGATTTTCCAACCCTACGAGCTTCACTACTTCATGAATCCGTTCGGTTGTTACGCCAGAGTGCCGTCTGCCGTAATACACAAGATTTTGATACCCTGTTAAAAACTTGTACATTTCTGGATTTTCCACAATTGCGCCAATATGGGTCATCGCCTGCTCGAATTGCTTATGTACAGGAATTCCTTTCACATAGATTTCGCCAGATGTCATTGAGATTAAGCCTACAATCATACGAATTGTTGTGGTCTTGCCAGCACCGTTGGGCCCGAGAAATCCAAATACCTCTCCTGCCGGGACATCAAAGGACATCTGATCTACAATCGTGCGCTTGCCAATTCGTTTGGTAACATTGCGGAGCTGAAGGACTGCTTCTGTGCTCATACGATACGAACCTCCTGTCAGTGAATCTCTTTTATGGAATTCTGCCGCGAGATGGAAGTGTAACAACTTACCATCTCATTCCCTCCAACCTAGAGTCTAACTCGCATATGAGTAAGGGTACGAATGATCAGGTAACCAATAGCACCACCAAGTGCTGCTCCAACTATATAACCGGTTCTCCCTGGCGACAGCGCATCATATCCGATACTACCGCCAAGCAGTAAAGCACACAGGACAAAGCATAAAATGAATGCTTTCTCAATAAACGGGAAAATAATGAGTTTTCCGTTATTTTCAAGTCGATTACGCGAATAAAACAACGTCCCTATGATAAAAAGGACGATACTGATAGCCGCCACTACTGTGTAAGGGTAGTTACCATTTTCAAATAAAATCTTACCATTTTCATGTAAAACCCAGTTTGATATATTGAAATTCTCCCACACCGTACCTCGAGTCTTTAAAGTGGTATACGACGGAGTAATCATGAAAATAAAAAGGAGTTGCTGCAGCATCATTTTGAAGAATTCAAATAGGAACAAGCTAATAATTGAAAGTGAAGCCTGCATCGTCCATGAACCTGTAAACGAACCAATAAACATTGAAAACGTAAACGTAGACACTGCAACAAAAACCATATGAAATCCGCGTATAATGAAACTTCCAACGTTCACATACTCCCCTATTTCCGACAGCTTGATTATGGCAATATCGAGTGCAAGGATAATCGCGACAACAAATACAATATATGTGCAGCCAACCATCCATTTCGTTATATACTGCAACCATCTTGGATAAGGAAGCGCAAAAACCTGTTCACTGGCATAATTGCGTCGTTCATAGCCTAATTGCCAAATTGACAATAAAAATCCTCCAAATACTAAGAACAACAACATGGTACCACCATAATCTCTCAATAGGTCCCAAGCAACGTCATCAGGATACCTTTTTATAAATCTTACAAATGCATCCTTTTCCTTAGGTGTAGAGAACCACAGCATCCGCATGTGTGGATATACAATTGACATAAAGCTTGCCAGCAGCATGAGCCACAGCAATACCCGCGTATGGCGATACTCCTTCCACCAGAGCGCCTTTACGAACAGCCTATGCTTCATCGTCGTTACCTCCCGCCTTTCCGATAAACCAATCCTCTAATGTCAATGGGAGTTCATCGACGAGAAGCGGATTCAATTCCTGCAATGCGGCCATCGCCTCATCGGTTTCCAAGATGACCGTATTTACCCGACCAACCTGCTGTAAGACGAACACATCCGCTCGATGCAGCCACATTGGAGGCTTATCTCCATTGAATACGACCTGCATCTTTTTCATCCGCTCACGCAGTCGCTCCAGCTCCCATACATCATCCGTTCTTCCCTCCTGCAGCAGCACTACAGTATCCGCCATCCGGTCGAGCTCACCAAGCATGTGTGAGGAAATCACAATGGAGTTATGTTCATCAAGCGAGTTCACAATTAAGCTTAGCAGCTGCTTTTTAGCCACAGCATCCACACCATTGGTCGGCTCATCAAATAAGATTAATTTCGCCTTGGTCGCCAGTCCAAGCGCCGTGCTGAACAGCATTTTCATCCCTTTGGACAAGGTGCGAACCCGCTTATTCATCGGCAGCTTGAATCGTTCCATTGCCGACGTGAAAAAGAACAGATCGAAGTTCGGATAGATCATTCCATACCACGCAGCACATTCACGTATCGTATACATTTCGAGCGCAGTGGGGGCATCGGGTACGAATACCACCTCCTGCTTGCATGCTGCGTGTTTATGAATATCCGTGCCATGAAACAAGACACTGCCATGATCCGGATCGTAAATCCCGACCAAGGTACGCAGCAGCGTAGTTTTTCCAGCACCATTGCGTCCTACTAATCCAGTGATCTTTCCCGGTTCTATCGTAAAGCTTGCCCCGCGAAGGATCGGTTTCCCATCAATCGCTTTATGGACATCTGTCACTTGCATCATGATTCATCCCTCCACCATTCCACAGAAGCTTGCTCCACCATCTCTATAAATTCTTTCCGAGCAAGCCCCAAATGCTTTGCTTCAACGGCAATGCGGTTCAACTCATCCTTCAGCTTCGCCATTCGTTCATGAGCCATGCGAGGAGCAGGTGTATCCGCAATGAAAGTGCCCTTGCCCCGAACCGTTATGATGACTCCTTGGCGCTCCAATTCTTGATAGGACTTGCTTACTGTATTTGGATTCACTAACAGCATTGTTGACAACTCCCTTACGGACGGCACCTTGTCTCCACTTTGCAGCGCTCCCTGTGCAACCAGAGCTTTCATCTGTTCGACGATCTGCTCATAAATAGGGGTAGCGCTGTGTTCTTGTAATCGAAACATGGCGGCCTCCTTTCATATATTCAATCGATCCTGATTAAATTTTAGAGTGTACTACTGAAACTAGTACACATAGTACACTCTTCAGCCTAAAAATGTCAAGACATATATTGGAATGACATGCTCCATTCTTCTAATTTTGTGTTACAATATGGCTGGATATAGTCAGACCAAGGGGGTCGGATTAATGAGACATTCATTTACGCTCACATGGGAAGGGCAGGATCGCATATTGCGCGGCGATGCCTTCGTTCCTGGCAGCACCTTCGTTCCGAAGGAGAAGTCAAAAGCAGGTGTACTTCTTGTAGCCCATGGCTACAAGGGATTCAAGGATTGGGGCATGTTCCCTTACGTCGGCAAGCAATTGGCTGAACGCAGCGGACTTCTGACCCTAACCATTAATTTTACATATAACGGTGTGGGCCCCTCACTCGATCGATTCGATGAGCCTGGGCGGTTTGCTGTGAACACCTATCAGCGAGAGCAAGAAGATATAGACGTTCTTTTCAACTGGATTCGTTCAGAAAAATTTGGCCAGTGGATAATATCTGAGGGGATTGAATATGATGTATTGCCAAATACACCTATTTACCTGCTCGGCCACAGTCGTGGCGGCGCCACCTGCCTGCTCTATGCACTTGATCATCCCCATGCAGTTAGCGGCGTGATTTCGTGGAACGGAGTTACGAATATGGATCTGTTCACGGAACAGCAGAAGCAGGAAATGAGGCAATCTGGACGTTCTGCCGTAATTAATGCCCGCACTAAAGAGGCTTTGCCATTAGATCGAGCTATGCTGGAGGATTTGGAGTCCAACGTGGAAAGATACGCACTGATAGAACGTATCAAGGATGCTGATTTTCCGCTTATTCTTGTCCAAGGTTCCGATGATCTGCCTGGATTCCGTGAAGGATCGGCGAAGCTTGTTCAGAACTATACCGGGGCAAAATGGATAACCATAGACGGCGCCGGGCATACCTTCAACACCGTCCATCCCTTCCAAGGCACGACCCCAGCGCTTGAAGCTGCAATCGAAGCCACTGTGGAATGGCTTCACCACTGTGTATCCGGCCAGCCGGCAAGGAACGACAGTACAACTTGAACGTAATCTGCTAAAAATCATTGTGATGTATGATTTGGTTGCATCATTGATGCAGCATTAGAGTGATAAGACAGGAGTTGCCTAATAGCCATGTTATCCAAACAACAGCTGATTACGGTCATTATGACTACTATTGCAGGACTGACTGCAGCTTACTTGCTTCATATTCCACTCCTTATTGGATTTGCACTCGGCTTCATCGTTCTTACATACTTATCTCGCCGGCAAGGCAACGCATGGACATCCCTGCTTCGTTATATGAGAGATGGCGCCAAGCACACACTGGGAGTAGCCTGGATTCTTATTATGGTTGGTCTCATGATCCCGGCATGGACCATAAGCGGAACAATTCCTTATCTCATTGAACAAGGATTGTCTTGGATTGAGCCTGCTTACATGACAACACTTACGTTCTGGTTCTCCACGATCTTCTCCATGCTGCTCGGGACATCAACTGGAACACTTAGTGCCGTGGGCATTCCTATGATGGGTGTGGCTGCTATTGCTGGCGTTCCCTTACCGCTTATGGCAGGGGCACTCATTTCAGGTGCATTTGTCGGAGACCGGACTTCGCCATTCTCCAGCACGCACCGTCTTGTTGCGGATTCAACAGGAACAAGTGTCGGTCGGCAATATTCAGCTCTCGTGCCTACTACGCTGCTTGCGTTGGCTTCAGCTACCGTATTCTTCATGTGGTTCGATACCCAGGGCAAGTGGACTGTACCCGAACAAGCTCTGCGCATGGAATCATTCCACAGCCACTTCACCTTTAGTCCGTGGTTGTTCGCACCTGCTGCTGTCTTAATTATTGCGATCGTATTCCGACTGCAAGCCCGCATCGCCTTTACCATGTCCATTATTGTCGCGCTCGTGATCGGTACATGGCTGCAAGGCGCGACGCCTGCAGAGTGGCTGAATGGATTCTTGTTCGGATATGAAAATGCCGAGCTCCCTTCTCTTCATACGAAGGGCGTGCTGCAAATGATAGAGCTTGTCCTATTTATTATGATCGCTGGCGCATTCAATGGCGTTTTAGAAGCTACTCGTTCATTAGAGCCATATATCGCCGCCTTTATCGGCCGGAACAGCTCCCTGCCAGGAGCAACCGTCCGGGTCGGCTTATTTGGATTGTCATTAACCCTTGTATCTTGCACGCAGACACTGCCGATTATGATGGCAGGACGGAGCGTGATGCCGCTGTGGTCGGAGCGTTTTCCCAAAGAACAACTGGCAAGAGTGATCGCGGACAGCGCGCTCGTCTTTGCCGCAATTATTCCTTGGAACTTGCTTGCAGTACTGTGCGGTACAATATTGGGCATTCCTGTCCATGCTTATGCACCGTTTGCAGTCTTCCTTTGGGTTACTCCAATTTGGACTCTGCTCGTGTCATGGATGATTCGGCACAAACGTCCACGCAAGCTGACGTCCGCACCTGCTTCAACGGTGCAAGGATTACAACCGTGACTCTATTGTAAGATCATGGCGAAGAGAATTGTCTAAAAAGCGACAACAATACAAATAAACCGGTTCTACTATGCCAGTAGGAACCGGTTTATTTATTTCTGCTTTTATCAGTTCAATACAGTGTGATATCGAATATGTGACTAAGCTTGCCTGCAGCCGATGTTCACGCTCTCTTGTCTTTCAAGCCGCAATTCCAAAGCTTCCCAATGTTCGCCAAGCTTATTGCTTGCCATGAGTAACCTGAACGGGATCCGAATTATTTCTTGCTCCGACCGCCTTAATAACAAAGCGGTAGCTTTGTTTAGAATCCACCTTCTTAAGCACATAACTATAATCGGCTTGACTTGGAAGGGCAGGGACATACAGACTCCAATTTTTCCCCACCTTATCATCCTGCTCATAAATTCGAAAACCTCTTACATCCGACGTAACAGCAGGAAGACTCCACGACAGAATTGCATTTCCGCTTTCGAACTTTAGGCTCGCTTTCTCTACTTTGGCAGGCTTGACGTCCGTTCTCTTGATGCTGTACTCATCGTACTTCTTAATTCCCTCGTTCTTTGCCGCCGTATAGGACGTGAATTTCAGAACATCATTCGATATCGAAACATCAGTGAACATCTTTTTGAACGGTTGTGCGTCAATGACTGCAAAATAATCGTCATACCCCGGATGTTTTTCGTAAAATTTTCCCCCTACTGAGTTTGTCATGAGGTATACGGTGCCTTTTGGATCGACAACATTTCCCTCTTTGTCCTTCACCACGTTTTTGATCGGCTTATCATTGAGCATTTGGTAGGATCGCATATACATATGGTCATGGGCTTCGAACACAATATCAATTCCCATCTCATCCAAAACGGGGATCAAGTATTTTTTGTAGAATCGGATACGGCCGTCTTCCCACTGTCCCGCATTGTCACCTGCCGAGTAAGGACCTTTGTGGAGCGAAACGAATTTCCATTTCTTATCGGTTCTCGCAACCTGATTTCTCATCCAATCCAATTGGGCGTTGAATTCGGGATCTACCCATTCCAATTCTCCTTTTTTATTCAATCCTCCCTCAAATTGAGAGTTAAATTGCATGAAGAGCGCGTCCCCGTATTCGAACGCGTATACAGAACCGTCATGAGTACCTTTTACAACATCCTTCGGCAAATGAAAATGGTTGTAGAAGTTGTTATTGTCCGTAGTTTCGTCTCCATCGTAGTCTTTCACCTCATGGCCGCCAAGCACAGGCACGAACGGCACTCGAGCAAATTCCTGTTGAGGGAGACCCAGAAACCACTGCCACTGCGATTCCAAATCACCATTGTCGACTAAATCCCCAGTTAATAGAAAGAACTTCGGATCCCCAATATGCTCGATCGCTCTGCGGAATGTATCCTGCCAGAGCTCGAATGTCGATTTGCTGGAGGCTTGCGAATCCGATCCTACGATAAAATGAAATTCCCGATTATCCGCTTGATCCGTCGTAAATGATCCGAGAGCCCCCCATCCATCCGCATCTCCGTTGCCTGCCCGATAATGATATAACGTTCCCGGCTTTAGATTATTGGCAATGACCTTATGGCTTGCGAATTTCGTTTTTTATTGGAGGATCGATCGCCTTTTACCATGAATGTCTCGATAATGTCGGAACTCCCGGTATAAGTAATCGCCTTTGCTTCCGGAAATGCGCCGTTCACCATTTCGGAGGCTTCGACCACCTGCAGCTTTGTGCCGGTTATCTCCTTCGGCGTATACCAAGCAAACGCCAAGCTTGTCTTGGTATCTCCGTTAAAAGTCATGCTTAATAACTGCGGCGCCTTGAAAGAGCTGTTCGTTTTGGGTACCCCATAAACAACGATATCCTTGATCCGGCTTGAACCGGTGTCGCCGATCGAGCCGCTGCCTGCTACTCTGGAATCGGAGTTTACAACCCAACGAATATATAATTGCTCCTGATCGGCTGCTCCGCTTGGCAGCGCAATACCGTTTAACGATCCGGCAGAACTGTATTCCGTGCTAAGTACAAGCGCTCCTTTTTCAACGTCTGTCCATTTGGCCAAATCCGTGCTGATTTGAAGCTTGAAGTCCTTAGGCCCAGTACTGGAGGACTTCTGTTGCGAAGATACCGTAATTTGCTCCAGTCCTTTCGTCGACAAGGAGGCTAACCAAGCCTTCTTGCCTTTGCCCTTGTCCCATCCTTGATAACGGATGCTCTTTTCGCTCTCATCAAATGTAAATCCTTTTCTGGAGCTCCCGCCAACCTCTTGGGAAAGCGTAGCGGAGCCTTTGAATAAACCGGACGATGCATAGAAGGTGCCCGGATCGTTCTTTATGTTCGCAAATTCCCATTTGGCCGCAATCTCTGCACTTGCGGACGCATTCAATTCTTCCTGTGCGTAAGCAGAGCCCATGCTGGAAACTACCAGCATAACCGCTACCCATACCGAAAACACGCGATAACCATTCGTTAGCAAAAAACGCTTCCCCATTCCATCGCCTCTTTCCATTCAATAAATGAAATGCCTCGATATTGAATAAACAACAGGAAAATGCCAAAGCCAGTCACTTATATTATACATATTATGGAATAAATGGGCTATTGATTTATTCACTGTGCTGCCACACCGACACATCCTGTTCACTTGTTTTTTCGGTTCAATCTGATAGAATACGGGTAATTCTCAGATAACGCTCTTCATCGCAACAGCGCACAAACGCTGTATGCAGACACAGTCAGCAAGGAGGATACCTATGACTACTCTATATTCGGACACACGCGCGAACGCTAATGTCAAACAATCTATTTCCACACTTCAGAATCTTCTGGTGTCACTCACTCATCAAGAAGTCATTTCATGTCATCTCCCATTCATCGAGCATACGCTTTATCCTGAAAATTCGATTTTTATATATACAGAACAGCAGCTTCTTCATCCAGAATCCCCATTTCGTCTGAAGCGCAAGCTTCAAGAAGATGAGATCGTCATCGCCTATCTGGAATCCCGCGGATTGCTCGTAGCCGCAGGCTCAGAATCTGCATTGTCTAAAGCTTGCCTGAAGCTAGGCAGCTTGCTTGCGGAACAATGCGCAGCACTGACGCAGGCCGCGCGTCCTCGCTTAAAAGGAGTATTCTGGCGGGGTGTATCCCAAGATGTACATCCTCGCGCGATATAACCGGAAGTGAAAGCGCAATAAAGTTGGCATGCCGTATATCGTAAAGTCCGGAAAGCCCAATAAATACAAGAAGGCAAGCATCCAGAGCGATGCTTGCCTTCTATACGTAGGTAACTGCTTATCAGCGGTTTGCCTGTTATTCCGTTAGATGCCCGGAATCGGAGAGCGCTTGTGCTCTGTCTTCCGGTATTGGCGCTCGATTTTTTCACGTACGTCATCTGGAATTGCTTTGCCTTCGAGATAATCGCTATTATGCTCGTACGTAATGCCAAGCTCTTTCTCATCAGTTTGACCTTCCCACAAACCTGCTGTTGGCGCCTTGTCGATCACACTTGCTGGGACACCGATATGCTTGGCAAGCAAGCGAACCTGACGCTTGTTCAAGGATGACAATGGCGTAATATCCACTGCGCCATCTCCCCACTTCGTATAGAAGCCAGTCAACGCTTCAGATGCATGATCCGTACCTACTACGAGCAAGTTCATATCAAATGCAAGTGCGTATTGAACCACCATTCGCGTACGAGCCTTCATGTTCCCTTTATTTGGAACACCCAGTGTGCGTGCATTCGGCAGCTGCTTAAGCGCTGCTTCTACCTCTTGAGCGGCTTCATCTACCGCTTTCGCAATATTCGTTTCTACCGTGTGCTGCAAATTGAATGCTTTCGCAGTAGCGTAACTGTCGGAAATATCCGCCTGCGTGCCATATGGCTGGAACACGCCAAGCGTCATATATTCCTTGCCCGTCTCCGCAGTCAATTCATCTGTCGCCTGCTTGCACAGTCCAGTTGCTACCGCACTGTCAATCCCGCCGCTAATCGCGATTAGAAGCCCATTCGTCCCTGTATTCAACACATACTGCTTCAAGAAGTCGACCCGCTTGCGCACCTCGGCATCTGGATCGATCTGTGGCTGTACATTGAAACGCTTAATAATCTCTTGCTGCAAACTCATGATTCCGTCCCCTTCCTACAAGCATCGGTGCTTGGCCTACAATTCTATAGAAATCCCCGCATCAGCTAGATGCGGGGCATTGTGAACTTAGCGGCAGAACTTATCGTACGCAGCTGTCAGATCAGCAGCGATCTCTTCAGCAGAACGATTCTCCACATTATGACGCTCAATAAAATGCACCAATTCGCCGTCCTTCATCAACGCAATCGATGGAGAAGAAGGCGGATACGGCGCAAAGTATTCGCGAGCCTTAGCCGTCGCTTCCTTGTCTTGCCCTGCAAATACCGTAAACAAGTGATCCGGTACAGCATCGTGCTCTAGCGACTTGCGCACACCTGGGCGGCACAGTCCAGCGGCACAACCGCATACTGAATTGACAACAACAAGAGCTGTTCCCTTCGCTGTAGCAAGCTTCTCTTCCACTTCCTCTGGTGTACGCAGCTCAATGCAGCCGATGGAAGTTAACTCGTCACGCATAGGTTGAACCATATCACGCATATATTGCTCAAAAGACATGGACATCCTTACTTCACTCCTAACTCTATAAATAATTCCGTTGCCAGTGGATGAGTACCATCGGACACTGTCGCTACTATTGTAACCACTTGTAGGGAAGTAAAGCAAGGGAAAGCCGAAACCGATATCGGTTCCGGCTCGCTGACTTCTGCCAGTTAGGCCCTCATTGCTGAGGAAGCTTGAAGCCCTTGGACATATCCTTTCTACGTAGAAGGACGGTTCGGGCCGTTCAACTTCTTATCGACTCCGCAGGTATCATTTGCAGCGCTGTTTTGCTTGTCTTGCTTGCGCTGTTCCTTTGAATCTTGGCTCATCGCATAGGCCTCCTTTTCACAAAGTCGGTTCTATTATGCGCAAGCTGGAATCGACCTATCCTTGTGAAGCTGGGGGCTCTCTCATTTCTGCCATCTTAGAGGCTTCATCCTGCACATCCTGATGCTGTATTTCTCGTTCCCTATAGCGAGTTACGAAGTATCCTGCCACTAGCATCGCACTGAAAATCCATTGATCCACAGTCAGGAAAAGCCATGGCGTTCCCTCCCCGTATGCATAACTTCCAAGCATTCCTACCACTCCACACACCACTAAGGTGATTTGCGCGTCAATTAACAAGCCTAACTTTCGCTGACGGGCCCATAGCAAGGCAAGGAGTACAATGCAGCCGAGTGTCTCTGCCGGCGGTATTCCCCCCACTTCGAAGCCGCTAATTTGCAGAAGCGGTGTAAATCCGGGAGCATGCCCGCCATTGATCGTATAGATCCAGCCATAAGCTGCAACATAAGTCAACATACTATGCGCTAGCAGATCGATCAGAACAGTATAAGACAGCTGATGTTTGCGTATGTATAAGGTCGTCCACACGATGATGCCGAGGATAAGCAGAATATTCCCCTCTGTGGAAGTGCCTGTTATGTACAGCAGCGAACGTGGCTGCTGCCACAAGATTGAAGGCGTATCCCACAAAAATCCGAATTTCTCATTGAGGATGATGACGAGGATAACTGTCATTGTCCAGTCTCCATAGCGTCGAGAGATGCCGCCTTCCGCCCGAGCCCGAAGCGTCATAGCCCCAGCTGCCAGAAGCAAAGCCAGCAGGCTGACGAGCAGTCCCCAATGAATCGTAATATTGCCAAGCTGCATGACGCTCACCTGATCCACCTCCAAGCTTCATATTAACGAAAGTCTATACGGGGTTCAATGCCTCTTCTTTATCCGGCTGCTGTAAATGATTCATCTGCACCTGTTGACTCCTGTTAGCGGTCTGTTCTGTTGCAGGAGTATGAAGGAATGAGCGAGCCTTCTCTGCGAGGCTAAAATTCACCTCAAAAACTGTTCCACCCTCTCCCGTATTCACCTTAATCGTTCCATCATGCTGCTCGACGATGCTCAGGCACAACGGCAGACCGAGACCAGTTCCTTTCGATTTCGTTGTATAGAATGGCTCGAACAGACGTCCGACGATATCGGCTGGAATACCCGGCCCTGTATCCTTGATACGAAGCTGTACGTGGTCTCCGTCTAGCCGCGTTTCGAGCGTAAGCACGCCTCCGGACATCATTTCCTCCATAGCTTCCATCGCATTGCGGGACAAATTGAGGATAAGCTGCTTCATCTCCTTTACATTTACTGGGAAAATCGGCACATCCTCTGAAAGCTTCAATGCTACTTCTTGCCCCCTCATATTGGCATCCGCCCATAGCAGCGGCGATAACTGACGGATAATATCATGAAGATGAACATGCTCTTTCTCTACAATTCGGTTCTGTGCTAATGCAAGAAAGTCATTAATAATGCTGTTCGCTCTATCGATCTCCTCCATAACGATTCGATAGTATTCTCTAAGATGGTCTGGACTTTTCTCTTGCAGCAGCTGCATGAATCCACGAATTACCGCCATTGGATTGCGAATCTCATGAGTGATGCTTGCTGCCATCTGCCCGACCAGACTCAATCGTTCCATTCTGCCCAGCTCTGCACGCAGCTTCGACAGTTCTGTTATATCATGCATCATTCCGACAGCACCGGTAATCGCTCCAGTTGCTTGACTACGAATTGCGCCGGCGCTCACTACGTATTCCCTTTCATCGAACCTAACCACGATACCTTCTACCTTCTCACCGCCGAGCGCACGATACATGCCTTCATATAAGGATGGAAAGTCTCCCACCTGCGTGACTAGACAGCGGAACGGACGACCAAGAATATCCCCCTTCGTCACGTAAGGCGCGGTATTCCGCATGCTGCGCAGCATCATATCATTAACTGCTGTAATATTCGTTTGTGCATCAACCGCAATGACACCGAGCGGTGTTGTATTAATCAGTTGATTCATCTTCTCTGCTTCCTCGCGGTATTTCGCGGAGACGATTTCATACCCTTGTTCAAGGAACAGCTTCTCCCTCGTTTCCTCCATATAATACACGACTAAGTAAGCAGTAAGAATAAAAGCCGCTCCCAGCATAATCATCAACAGAAGCACGCTTCCATTTATCACTCTTTCATGACTCCATAGCAGAACACCATAAACCACTGAATATAGAATGATTCCTGCAAAGGAAAAAGACAAAATAATAACGACGCGTTGACGGAAGCCGGAATGACGGAAAGAATTAATAAAAGCAAACATTAGAGGGATCATATAAATGAGCGCATCGCTCCATAACTTCTGAGGATGTCCATCTTGATAAAAAAATCCAAGCATGCTCAAATAGAGCCCGATCATGAGCAGTCCAATTCGGTGCCCGCCATACATTACACCAAGCATAAAGGGTAAAAATCGAAAATCAAACGGCTGAGGTGTTTCCGTATAAAAGGAAAATACGATACAAAGCAGCATGGACACGGCAGAAGACAATCCAATGACGAGAGGAGCGCGTGGCACTCGCTCCGGCTTCATGGAGCATACTTGATAAGCAATCGCGGGTATGCAAGCAATAAGGCTTTGCAATAAGATTTCCTTAAGTGCTACGTACATACAGTTCTCCTCTTGATATGATAGAGATGGTAGGATTGGCTTGATTAAAGCATAAAATATTTGTCTTTTCAATGGAGCTGTTGAACGTTTTAGCGAAGTTTTAGTTTTTGCGATACAATAGGCTTCAGTACCCGAATACGCAGAGCGTATTTTAGACCTGTCAAAGGAGTATGAAATGGAAAGAACCGATGTTATCGTCGTGGGCGGCGGCCCCTCTGGTCTTATGGCTTCCATCTCCGCTACGCGCAGTGGAGCCAAGGTGGTTCTCGTGGATAAGGGAGATCGACTTGGGCGCAAGCTGGCCATATCCGGCGGAGGACGCTGTAATGTGACGAACAATAAACCACTGGACGAGCTGATTCAGCATATCCCTGGAAACGGGAGGTTTTTGCACAGCGCGTTCAATCATTTCAATAATAAGGATATCATTGCGTTTTTTGAAAAGCTCGGGATTGCTTTAAAGGAAGAGGATAACGGCCGCATGTTCCCTGTGTCAGATAAAGCCAAAACGGTCGTTGAGTCGCTGCTAGGCGAAGTACGCCGATTAGGTGTATCGATTCGCGTTAATCAGCCTGTAGCCAATTTGTTATTCGAGGATGGCGCCGTCCAGGGGGTTTTCTTCAAGGATGGAACAACACTATATGCGAACGCAGTTGTATTGGCTACCGGAGGCAAGTCTGTTCCACATACAGGCTCTACAGGAGACGGCTACGCGTGGGCAGAAGCTGCCGGTCATACAATTACAGAGTTGTATCCGACAGAAGTACCGTTGACCTCCAACACGTATTTTATTCGCGAGAAGCTGCTGCAAGGCCTATCCTTGCGCAATATTCGCATTGCGGTATGGAACAGCAAAGGGAAGAAATTGATCGAGCATGAGGGCGACCTCCTCTTTACCCACTTCGGTATATCCGGCCCCGCTGCCCTTCGCTGCAGCCAATTCGTAGTGAAGGAATTGAAGCGCTCCGGACTTCAGACAGTCCAAGTCACTATCGATATAAAACCAGAGCTGTCGTTGGACGAGCTTGTCCGTGATTCGCTTCACATCTGTGCCCAAGAGCCGAAGAAAGCAATCAAGAATGTGCTTAAGCATATACTCCCTGAACGCATGATTCCACTGCTGCTTGAACAAACCGGTATCGATGAGGGAACAACCTATGACCACATTCCGAAGCAGCCATGGCAGGATATGTGTCGATTGATAAAGGCTTTCCCTGTGAAGATAAACGGGACGCTATCTATAGAGGAGGCCTTCGTAACTGGAGGCGGTGTGCATCTTAAGGAAATCGATCCGAAGACAATGCAATCAAAAATAATGCAAGGACTATACTTCTGTGGAGAAATACTAGACGTGCATGGTTATACGGGCGGCTATAACATAACAGCAGCCTTTGCAACCGGATATACAGCCGGTATGCACGCTGCCGTTCAAAACATGCATCAGTTCTAATCATGCGAACAGCCTGCTCAAGGGAGCAGGCTGTTCATCTTCTATCAGATATGGATGCCGCCCGGAAAATGATTCGTGGGCTCATCATCAAACATTCCATAAGCTTCCTCATCACGATGCGACAAGTCATCATGACTCGGGTTGCGTCTAACGGAAGCATATCGATCATCATCCGCCCAATCCTCATTGACCATATGAGCGGGGATTGGAATGTAATTCATACCATAGGCTTGATCCATCACAGACATCTCCGTCATATTCGCTTCATCTACAAGCTGACCGCCATGCGCCTCTGCTATTTCGAGCGCAGAGGTCAAATCCTGTTTATCGACATGAATATGCAGTACTGTGCCGCTGGCACTGTCGTAAGCAGGTGTGTAACCCAGCTCCTCCAGCGTATCAAACGCCAGTCTTGCACCTGCTGGATCCGAGAATCGGAACCGAATTGCAGTCGTATCTTGCATCCTCGTTCCTCCTATTCGAATATACTTCCTTTAATATACCCGTCCGCCAGAAGGAACATGCACATAATTTGGCTGCAATTGGCTGAACTCAGAAATGGAGGTAAATGGCGTCTATTCCTTAGAAAATACATTTCCTTCCGTTTCTTTCTCCTCCGCCAGCTTTTTCTTCTCCTTCCAGCCACGCATCATTACAATTACGGAGCCGATATAGGCAGCCATTAGACCACCGCCCGCAATATATAAAGGCAGCATAATCGGTGAGGCGGCAAGACCTGCCGCAAGCCCCCACAGCGCACCCGGCACCGCGCATAATACACGTGCCATATGTGCCGATGCCTGCTGCAGACTCTCCGAGCGAAAACGGAACATCGACGCAACGTCACCTTCTATGAACTCCTTCCAGTAAAGACTTAGCCAGTATCCAAGGATGACGCACAATACTGGTCCAATCAGTATGAACAGTCCATGAAGCGATGTGATGAAGGATGCCGTTACTCCAACCAACAGCAACTGCAAATAAAACTTGCGCTTTGTTCCGCTTCGAAGAAGAGATTTGACGGCAATTGCCCCAATGAGGCGCCCTGAATCGTTGGTGCTCATGATGTAGCCTGATTTCGGAAACAGCAATGGTCGTGTCCGCTTGCGCCGCTGCGGCTTCTCCACACTTCGCGATAGCAGCAAGGCAGTCAGGCGCATCTTGGCCTCCCCTTCCCGCTCGACATCTTGTTCGAATGTATGCTGGACATGGATACGCCAGCGAACTAACGGAACGCTGATGAACAAAAGCACCACACCATAAACGAACACGACACTGATATTAAATTCCAGCGAGTACAAGATGATTCCAAACAATACGATAGCAACTAAGGCTATAATCAAATCGATCAACAATCGCTTCCATCCTGAATAGACGGCATTATTATAGTTGCGTATAAGTCCAGCTAAGAAGGACAAACAGCAGACCGTAAAGCCTATCACGATTAAGTCTATAGGGAGGAAAGCATAACCGCGAATGAGCCAAGGTGCAAGCAGCAATAGGATAGCTGCGGTTATGATTGCACTTCGCAACAGATATTGACATAGCCCAAAGCGAACAAGCGGGTACCACCAATGAGGACGCTGTCGCAGAAATAAAATATCTCCACCCTCAACCCATGTACGAAGTGTCCCGCTTAAGATGGGCAGCACAAGTGGCAGCAGCCAGACTACAATAGACAGCTTCAACCACGCGGCGTCCAGTGGTTCAACCCACCAGCCCCAATAGAATTTCATCCCAAGCAGCAGTATCGGAACAACAATATATAGCCATACTGTCCAATCCAATGCGATTCGCAGCGCTCTCCACTGATACACTGTATTCGCGCAAAATCGACGGAAGGCAAGCGTTCGTGGTGATGTTACCTTCATCGTAGACAATGGGCGAGTTGGAAGAATCCTTTCCTCATTGTCCATTATGTCAACACCTCAAAACAATCGAATAATGTCCCATCCGGCAGGCCGCTCATTTGCCGCACTTCTTCAAATGTTCCCCGTGCCACAACACTGCCTTGATGCAGCAGAATGAAGCTGTCACACACACGTTCTGCGGTGTCGAGTACATGCGTACTCATAAGCACACCCGCTCCACGCTTGCGCTCCTCCTCCAGCATACGTAGAAATTTCCTTGTTGCACGCGGATCCAAGCCAATGAAAGGCTCGTCTACGATGTACAAAGAGGGTTTCAGCATGAAGGCGATTATCAGCATCAACTTCTGCTGCATTCCCTTCGAGAAGCTCGTCGGAAAGTGATGCTTCACCTCTGTCATCTGAAATTCTTTCAGCAAATACTCAGCCTGCTTCTCAAACTGTTCACGCGGCAGATCATGTGCAGAAGCAGCAAGCTCTATATGCTCCCATAATGTCATAGAATCATAAAGTACGGGTTGTTCCGGCACGTATGCATACGTGCCATTGCCATCCCCTATCCGTACAATCCCTTCGACATCCCGCATAATGCCTAGCACAGACTTGATAGTGGTGCTTTTCCCCGCTCCATTAGGTCC
The DNA here is from genome assembly GCF_000293805.1 of Paenibacillus alvei DSM 29. Classification (GTDB taxonomy): domain Bacteria; phylum Bacillota; class Bacilli; order Paenibacillales; family Paenibacillaceae; genus Paenibacillus_B; species Paenibacillus_B alvei. Next base: position 609,985 of record NZ_AMBZ01000001.1, read on the forward strand.
AATAAGACCAACTAATTGTCCCGCTTCTACTTGAAATGCAATGTTATTTATTTTGGATTCGCCCTTTTCATATCCTGCAGATCGTATCCTTGCATCAAGAACAACCATGGGATCTCCCCCTTATTCTTAGATCTAGCCCTGTTCCCCATCATATCTTACTCCTAGCCATCAGTTTACTCTATCAACGAGAATCTTGCACATATCCATATCTCGATGAAATGCCATAAAAATTCATTCAAAATGGCCCTCAACAACCATTTTGAAGTCTGAGCATACCTGAGCAAGGAAAAACGCCCACCCTAAATTTGAACAATTCAAAATTTTTTTGTTCAGTCTTTCACAAGTGTGACAAATGACATTTAATCTCCCGTCACCTTCGATATACGATGATAGGGTAAACCAAGTAATGAGGGGGATTCGTATGTCTGAACGAATCGATCACGAGACCGAAGCTGCCTTGCACCTATTCCGTGTCTTCTCCAAAGCATTCAAAAGCGTTACGGATCACTCAGCCGCCGGGTGCAAAGTCGAAGGATACAACCCAACTGATTTTGCTGTACTTGAAATGCTTTATCATAAAGGGCCTCAGCCCATTCAACAAATCGGTTCTAAGCTCCTGCTTCAGAGCGGCAACGTTACGTATGTCATTGATAAGCTGGAACGCAACGGCTTGCTTCGCCGCCATCCTTGTTCGACTGATCGACGTGTCATTTTTGCCGAGCTGACAGATAAAGGACGTGAGGAAATGCGAGGGGTATTCCCGAAGCATTCCATACTGCTGAAGCGTGCCATGAGCGGTCTGACACTTGAAGAAAAGAACGATGCTATTCAACTGCTCAAAAAGCTTGGGATACAAGCTGAACGGCTGAGTCTGGTCACAAAGAAGGGGTCATAATCACCCATTGCAATAATGGGCTACAACAACAGGCAAAGGCGGAAGAGATTATACTCTTCCGCCTTTGCCATTTATGACGTAATGTCCATTGTTTTGAACAACGCACGTGAATATTGTAATATGACACGCCTCTCTTGCTGCAGTCCCTGTTCAATCAATTTCTCAATCTGATTAAGAATCACATCCGGCAATGTATTATTCTCAATTCCTCTCTGCTTTACACTGCGGTACCATTCGGCTGCCTGCTTATCGAGAGGGGTTGGTCGGAACTCTTTCATCTTCGAAGCCAGCTCCATATATAATCGGTCTGCCTGCTGCCCACCTAGAAACTGACTATGGCGTTCTTGATCCAGCAATACCTTGCGAGAAGGCAAATAAGCAGCCACTGTCGAATCATCTGTCACTCCGTAAAATACACTCTTCATGAACGACCATGCCAGCTCCTTATTTCTAGCCTGTTCAGGCATAATGAGCGACGAGCCTGTGTAATAGCCATACAGTTTCATTGGCAGTCGTGTCGCTCTCCACAATCCTTTCGTATGCGGAGCCCACTCCTCCAATTGCCGCTCCCCCCAAGATCCTAAGTACACCATGGCCAGTTTCCCTTTCCCAAGCGCTTCGGTTCCCGCTTCTGTCCACACCCCTACATTGGCATCCAGCCCTTGCACATTTACACGCTGTGACAAAAGCAACCCTTGGGCAATCATTGCATTGTTTCGATTAAATTGAAGGCGGCTGTTTAATAGCGGGAACATCGACTCATACCACTGCAGCGGCTCACGATCCCATTGCAGCAGGTAAATTCCATGCTCCTTCAGCCGCTTCGCCATTGCAAGCCATCGATCTGGATCCTCCATGTAAAGAGCTAGCTTTTCTGGCTCTGAAGGGAACCCGTAACGCTCCATAATATCCTTGCGATAAAAGGTGACGAGCGGCGAAGTTGTAATCGGAAGGGCAATGAGATGCTTGTTATCATAGGATAATCCCGTGTCCCATAAGTCTGGAGATATATCAGGCTTCAATTCGCTCGCTTGAAAAGGGGGGGCGTTTAAGTCAACCAAGCCCTGTATCCCATTGAATTCCCCCAGAAATTCATGGCCTACCTCCATCACATCCGGTGCATATCCCTGCTCCAAGGCGTCCAAGTAGGCTTCAGCATGATCCTTATATGAGAACCGCTTCACATTTACGGTTACCCCTGGATGCGCGGCTTCAAATTTCTTGGCATAGTCGGCGTACTGTTCTTCGAAGCACCATACCGTAATCGATAAAGGCGGCTTAGCCTCCGCGATGTGCTCATCATCAGCCTGCACCTGATGCATAATCGAAGGTTGTTCATCACACCCGGAAGCCGTAAATAGAAATAGGATCAAAAATGATAACATCTTAATTTTATGAAATGATAAGCCCTTTCTTTTCACGAATCAACCCCCATATGCTGCAATTGAGTCTGGGCGACTTCTTAGCTGGCTAGAAAAGTCAGGGAATCTGGCAGCGAACTCATCGGCCGCAAGAGGAGGGCTAATATAATAGCCTTGAAATTGCTTGCAGCCTAGCGCTATCAACTGATCGAGCTCTTGGGAGGTTTCAATTCCTTCAGCGGTTACTTTCAGATTCATGCTGTCTCCCATTTGAATGATCGCCTGTACTATCGAGGCGTTCACTTTATCGGCGAATAGATGCCTTACGAAGGAACGATCAATTTTCAGAACATGCACTGGCAATGTTCTTAGACGATGCAGCGAGGAATAACCGGTACCGAAATCATCAATTCCAATCTGTACGCCTCGCCTCTTCAAATTGCTTAATACCTCATTGACCTGTTCAATTGATTTACTCATATATCCTTCGGTTATTTCTAAAATCAAATCACTCGGATAAAGTTCATAGTCTCTAATAATTCGATCAATGGTACTTACAAAGTCCTGTGCGAGCAACTGCCTTAATGAAACGTTAATCGATAATTGAAAGCTGGGCATGCCCGCATCCATCCACATTCGATACTGCATGCAAGCAGTCCGCAGCACCCATTCGCCAATCGGCACAATGAGACCTGTTTCTTCTGCGACCGGAATGAATTGTGCCGGCGAGATGAAGCCGCCCTCTTCAGGTAACCAGCGAAGGAGCACCTCTGCTCCCGTGACTTCTCCAGATACATCAACAATCGGTTGATAGTGAAGCAGCATTTCTCGACGCTGCAAGGCCTTATACAATCGAGTTTCCATAAACATGCGCTCAGGATGCAATTGCGGCTGCAGTTCATCATAGAACACTACTGAATGGCCTCCTCCGTCTTTGGCCGCATACATGGCTGTATCAGCCTGCTTCAGCAGATCCGTATAGGCGTGTCCATTATCCGGGTATAAGGAAACACCGATGCTGGCGGAGACGAACAGCTCATGACTCTGTACGTGGAAGCTTTCCCGAAGCCGGTGCAGGATCCGATTTGCTACTGCGCTGATCTCCTCCCTGGAGCTGTCCTCCAGCATAATGATGAACTCATCCCCTCCATATCTCGAAGATAAATGACGTCCGGACAGCTTGGACAGACAATCAGACAAGCGCTGCGCAACTTGTACGAGCAGCATATCCCCCACATTGTGGCCAAGCGAATCATTAATATGCTTGAATCGATCAATATCGATGAACATCAGTGCCAGGGAGCTCGCCTTGTTCTCTGCAGCGTCCAAAGCTCTCTCCACATTCATCGTAAAGAAATGACGATTGGGAAGCTGGGTCAATGTATCATAATATGCGATATGCTGCAGCCTCTCTTCCGATAGTTCCAGCATCTTTGTTTGATCCAGCAGCTTCTCATTCATGCGCAGCAATTCCTTGAACACTTCAGTTAAGCGATCACCCATCGCGCGGAAGTTGAGTGCCAAGGAGCGAATTTCCCCGATTCGAATACACGGCCACTTAACAGAAATATCTTTCAGCAATCGATGGTGCATGCCCGCTGTCGCTTTTTCCAGATCACCGAGTGAACGGACAATGAAGCGGCTTACAGCAAGAGATACCCCGGTAGCAAGCAGGCAGACCATGAACAGCATAAGAAATTTGCGCAAATACACATCTATCGTCGTTTGCAAAAAATAGGAGATTGGAATAAAGCCAACCACCTTGGCGATCGGATGATCTGTCAGCCTATCCTCCAGTACATAATAACCGTCATTCCACCTCCTTGTTCCATAATCATAATTTCGATCCGGAGGCAGTATGCGGGAAAAGGAAGATCTCACTCCATAAGCATCTGTTCTCATCTGCGAATGATTGGCAGGCACGCGGACAGGAGACTTGTTAGGGACATTTTCACCCACATACCCACCATTTCGTTCGAACCATACCTCATCACTAGATGCGACTAACTGACCCCTTTTATTATAAGCAGCCAGCTTCAACAATCCGTTCTGGGAATGGAGCTTTAGGTTATCGCGAAGCTTTCCCGTCTCCATAATCGATCCGAGGTTAATGCCTTGGCGCTCCTTCTTCCCCATCCCCAATAAAGTATCCGTAATTTGAGCGGTCTGCAATTCGATTCTTGTGATGGAATCCCGCTCGATATCTCGCTGCATATCACGGCTATCGATTAACATATTCAGCAGGAATGGAATAAATACAATTGCGACGGAGAGATGCATCAACAGTTGATTGAGATACACTGACTTCGTTCGCAAGTCAGGCATCAGCCGCTTCCATGGCATGTAAGTAACGACCACATCTGCGATTAAAGCATTCAATAGTCCGCTCATCGCGAACATAAAATATTGAAGCAATGCCTCTGCATTGAATTCGTTCGTCTGCAAGTAAAATAACATCACTGCAAGCGGAGCACCGATTCCAAACCAAAACAGACTGTCCCAAAGGAGAAGAAGTCCTCTCTTCCGTTCATACATATATCCAACCAAAATCATTTCCAATCCAATAAGCAGCAATATAAATGAGCCATTACCAGAAAAATAGAAGCCTAGTCCAACAATAAGCGCCATAATTGCCGCCCAATGCGAACCGTACAGAACAAGCATAATGAGCAGAGTGGCTCCGCACAGCATGAATTCTGCACCGTATGAAAATTCGAGTCCAATGACAGAGAACACTGCAGTGAGAACGGTCAGTATCACGAACAGCATACTTGTGCGCAGCGAAGCCAACGGGTGTAACGTACGTGACATGGCAGAGTGACTCCTTTACAGTTGGAAGCAGTTCATTTCTCCTATTCCGAAAATACTTCGACACAAATCCAAAATTTCCTACTTTTATGGAGAATAATGTAGAATGATTTATTTGCAACGTACAACAAGCACATTATTCTTGACTACCGCCGCGATCAATAACCGCGTATGATCCTTTAAATAACAAATCTTAAATAAAAAAATCCGCCCTCCCATACAGTTCAAGCTGCAGGAAGAACGGACTTATTACCGTTTTTGACTAAAATGCCTGGGAGATCAGACCCATTGAATTTAGTATCAACGCATTCACTCTAGTGAGACGGTGCAGAAGGTTGGTTATGCTTGGATGACTTCTCCGATGCAGCTGGCTTTGGCATGAACAGCATGCACACGAGGCAGATCACGGCAATGACTGCCATTAAGAGAAATACTTGACCTAGACCCGTTTCTAAGAAAGATCGCAGCGTACTCATTAAATCAGAGGACAGCGAGTGTGCGCTTTCTGGATTCAACAGTTTGCTCAAATCATCACTTGAGACACGCGAGGATATGTCTGAACCTGCACCCGATACCATTGACGCAATACTCGCGTTCAAGAATGTACCAAAAGCAGCAATGCCGAGTGTCTGCCCCAATGCCCGCACGAACGTGTTCAACGCAGTAGAAGCTCCTCTCATACTCCAGTCCACAGATGACTGAACGATAATCGTGAACACCGTGAACGACAAACCAAAGCCCAGACCCGCCAATGACATGATTACGACAATGATGAAGATCGATGTCTCTCCTGTAATCGTTGCAAGCCATATCGAAGCCATTACGATCAGAATCATTCCGAGCGTCGAGGTCACACGTGCGCCAATTTGGATCAGCATACGGCCGCCTACAATAGAGCCAATCAACCAGCCAATCGACATAGGGGTCAACGATAATCCCGAGCTGGAGGCATTTTGCCCAAGTACGCCCTGTGTCCACAGCGGCATGTAGGAGCTAATTCCAATCAGCACGGCACTTACAAGGAAGCTGACGAGATTCGACACTGCAATGTCGCGAATGCGAAACAGCTTAAGCGGAACCATCGGCTCCTTCGCCTTGACTTCAATTCGGAAGAAGAGAATAAGGAACACTGCCGCTACGCCAAGGAGCACGAACATCCAAGGAGAATTCCACGCAATCCCCTGACCTCCTGTAATAATCGCAAACAAAAACGCCGTCATTCCAATGGAAAATGTCGCTGCACCCGCATAGTCAATTGGCTTGTCCTTGCGTTCCACCTTCTCGTGGAAGCATACGATGATCATCCACACCGACACGATGCCGAACGGAACATTGAAGAAAAAGATCCAGTGCCAGGATAAGGAATCGACGAAAAATCCGCCAACTAACGGACCGACCAGCCCCGCAATCCCCCATATCGAGCTGAATAGGCCTTGGATTTTGGCCCGCTCCTCATAGGTGTAAATGTCTGCTACCATCGTAAAGGTAACAGGAAGCACAGCCCCCGCCCCTATTCCTTGAAGAGCACGGAATATGATCATTTGCGTCATATTGCCCGACAATCCACACAGCATCGATCCGCCCACAAACAATGCGGAGCCAATGATAAATATGTTCTTGCGGCCATACAAATCAGCCAGCTTGCCGAACAGCGGCGTTGAAATCGCAGTCGTGAGCAAATACGCTGCATATACCCAGCTAATCAAGGAAAGTCCACCTAAATCAGCAACAATCTTCGGCATTGCTGTACTTACTACGGTTACCTCAATTGCCGCCAAAAAGGTCGACAATAAAAGCGCGAGCGTGACGAGCTTACGACTTCGTCCCGCTTGCATAGAAGCCTCGTTCCCCATGAATACCCATCCTTCGTGTTCTAAATCGTACTGCTTTTCCGAATAAATAAAGTTCCCTTTATACGTCAATATGGAGCGAACCCCGATCCATCTTAGCATGCACCAACCGAGGGTGATTTACGTCTTGCCAAATGCCATCATGTGTTGCAACAAGCAGCGCTCGCCCCCGCTCGGCTTGACTCAGACACCAGTCGCGAACGAAGGCTGCATGCGCTGCATCCAGTGAAGCTGTTGGCTCGTCCAGCATAATAATCCCCGGTTCGTGCGCAGATGCGATCGCCAGACTCAGCAGCCGCTTCAATCCAGCAGGCATATCATGCGGATGCACATGCTTCACATCCCATAAATGATATTGCCTCAACCGGTACCCCACTTCCCGCTCAACCTGTTCATATGCATATACGGCTTGCCCTTCCATCATCTCTTCCTCAATCTGCAATTGCCCGCACTGATTCGCTGTAAGGAGTGCATCTCGCAGCTCCTCCTGTACAGATGCTGCAAAAAATCCGGATTCCGGCTGCTGTGCGGCAAATCCTATAAGCCGCGCCAATTCATAGGTACGAAGCTTCGATACAGCTTTCCCTACTATTTGAATTTTTCCCTCTATCCTTCCCGAGCGTTTCAACAAGCTGCCTGTAAGGATGCGGAATAACGTCGACTTCCCCGATCCATTCACTCCGGTCAGCAGCATGCACTGCCCTGCCTTTAGTTGGAAGGAAACCTTATGGAGCGCGTTCGTTCCGGAATCTTTCCTATTCTGGTCCGCATTTCGATGATAGCAATAGTTCAAGTTGGATACGGACAGTACCACTTTGTCCTCGCATGCAGCGCGATGATGTGTTTCTATCTTACGATCATGGCAAAAATGTTCGCCTTCATCTTTCTGTATACCACATGGCGCCTGTATCGTTATATCCAATGTAGTTGCGCTCCGTCCCCACTGGGGGGGAACAATTCCTGCCTCACGGCAAAGTTTCAGGATGCGCAAATCATCCTTCATACGTGGTTGATCATTCAAGCCAGTTCCTGTTGGATACGCAGGCATCTTTCCATCATACACCATTCTCCCATTGTGCAACAGTAGCAGATGTGCCTCCCGAATCCAACCATGCTGCCATTCCGCAGCAAGCTCATCCAAACGCGACACGGCTAATATAATTGTTCTGCCTTGGCCATGCCAAGCTTGAAGCTGCTCCGACAGACGATTACGGGATTCCTTATCCATCTGGCTCCATGCATCATCAATAAGAAGCACATCTGGCTCCATTGTCAGAACAGACGCTACGGCTGTCCTTTGCTGCTCACCTCCGGATAGCTGCTGTACCTGACGCAAGCGGAGATCACGTAAATCAGCCCTTTCAAGCTGCTCCTCCACTCTATTTACAATGACTGTGCGCGGCAAGCCAAGATTTTCAGGAGCAAAAGCAAGCTCATCCTCAACGATCCCAATGACAAACTGCTCCTTGGCCTCTTGCAATATGAAGCCCATCATAGGCGCCGTCCCATCTTGATGCATGCCATAAGTGATTTCACCCTGCAGTTGGCCCTCATGAGACTGCATTGTACCTGCCAGCAGCTTGAGAAGCGTTGTTTTGCCGCTTCCATTTCCTCCTGCCACCAACACAACTGAACCCGACTGAATACAAAAACTGCATGAATGAAGTGTAAGCTTAGACTCGCCAAAATAAGTAAAGGCCACACGCTCAGCGCGCATGACCTCATTAAACTGTTGAATTCCCATTACAACTGGCCTCCTCTACACTACTGCCCACGATACGCTCTTCCTAGCGCAAATGGACGCAAAGCTCTCGTCGAGGCTAATCGGTCACCAATGATTTTGGTCAGGGCGCCGCACAGCAGCATACCACTAATACAACGGATTATAAGGGTAGCAATAAGTACCCACGTCTCATAGTGGATATAACCGAACATAAAAGCCGACACGACGAACCACAGCGGCACCGCGGCCGTACCTACGAATAGCATGGATAACCAATTGTACTGACGATATCGGAATAAATAAAACAATGGCTCAATAATAACTGCATAACAGGCTGCGGCGGCAATACAAGACCATGCCCCATATGCCGAACCAATCAGTATTTGAACACACGCTCCAAGTGCATATGTTACCAATGCTGCCCCTGGCTTGCGGATAACATATATAGCAAGAAGGCCATATATCATGTACAGCCCTACAATCGTAGAAGTCAGCATTGGTCCTCCAACGGAGTGAAGCAGCTTATTAACCCAGGATAATCCGCCCGTCATAACACCATTCACTGCTGCGAGAAGTGCCATAAGCACCCAGTCCGCCAATGTAAGAGACCGCAGCGAGAAGCTATCATTCACTGCGGTTGTTCCATTTTCCATCTTCATAGATGACTCATCCCCAATTCTTTCTTCAACTTATGTAATGCTATTGTTAATCATATGTTAACCCATAACACATGAATCATCATTAACGTTACAAGGGATAGCCCGGAAATGCAAGTCAAATCTCTCAACTCCGTGAATGATATTTTTGGAGTTATCCTATTAAGATAGTCACAGTCATTGCAGCAACTGATAATGCTGCAAAACAAATGCCAAGCCCAGTAAAACGCAAGGTTCGCCATGACGTTCGTGCATATTTCGATCCGAATTGCTTCGCCTCCATTGCCGTTGCTACATTTTGCACACGACGCATCGCTCCAGAGATGACAGCCGCTGCATATCGATTCGTTAGGCGCAAGCGTTCACCGATTCCCTGAGGTGCAGCAAGCTGACGTAGACGCTGCGCCTCGCGGATGCTGCGCGCCTCTTCAGCCAGCAGGGGCACAAATCGTAGAGCAATCGCGACGGAAAATGCGAAACGATCCGGCAGGCGCATATGGTGCGAAAGCGCAGTAACAACATCGCGTGGTGCAGTTGTTGAAGCGAACAGCAGCGATGACAAGAACAATGTCATTGCACGCAGTGTGAGCGTCAGGGAATTACGGTACGCTTCCTCGGTTAACGTCATACCGAAAATCTCCAACTTAATACTCTCCCCCGGCAAAACAAGACATTGGAAGATGAACAGCGGTAGTGCGAAGCCAATCAGCAAAGTTATTACCATTCTCCAGCGAGAGATTGTCCAACCAGATCCTGTCAGACCGATAATTAGCAATGATGAAAACCAGCCACATTGCCAAGCCAGCTTCATACTCACCATCACTGCAAGGCCTGTCCCGAAAAGCCATATTCCCTTCGTAATCGGGTCAATTCTGTTCAACCACGCTTGCATGTCCGTTCCTCACCCTCTGTACTGCAGGTGCGCTCCAACAAAACGAGAATTTCCCGTGCGGCCTGCTCAATGCGGGCATCCGGCATCGAACACAGGAACAATGCCATCGCTCGAGCATTTACCGTTTTGCTGCCTCCTCTTAATATTTCCGACTCCAAAGCCGTATACGCCTGCTCGGCTTCTTCGCGCTGCTTCAAATTGAAAGGTGCGCTCATCACCACTTCCTTCAGCACCCATACCTGATCCAATAATTGCTGCTGGGAGGTGGACATGCTTACATGCCCAGAACGCATAAAATCATTCATGAGCGCCATCGTGAGTACGGGTTCGGACTGTTTGTGGACAAGTGCTTCGGCAGTCGCATCCAGAATATTCACAATAAATGTGCATACTCGATCAAAGTCCACATTTTTCCGATCAAATGTCGCATAACTCATGAACTCGATGGTCATACCACTAATAATTGTTGCTAGGTCCATCCAATACGGTTCTGCTTCCTGGCCGTATACTTCAGCTACTACTTGGCGGAAGGTAAAGAAGCGTTTAGCACGAAAATCGAACACCATATCCCGAATTTCACGCTTCTTGTACAAATGCGCCTCCTTGCGCTGCAGTGTAACGAACAGCTTGAATCTGCCGAACTGTTCAAGTGAAATATGGATAAGCTTGCTGAGTTTTTGACGAGCCGGCAAATTATCTGCCAGCGTGTCGCGTGCAAGTTCGTACATCATCTGATGATAATGGTCAAATATCGTGAACAAAATTTCTTCCTTTGAACGAAAGAAGGAGTAGACCGATCCTTTGGCAATGCCGATTCGCTCAGCAATTTCTTGGATTGATGTTTCATGGTACCCTTTTTCGGCGAACAGCGAGAGCGCTGTTTCCATAATGAGTCGTTTTTTCTCTTCCATGTTCCGTCCTCCGTATGTCATGACTTTCGGTTCAATCTTTTTTGACCGTCTAGTCAGCATCGTGTGATACGTTATTCCTACCATACCACAAACATTATATTATGAAAAATATTTTAGTTCCAAAACAATTGACTTCGCGGTCAAACCGATTTATAGTATCAACATGCTATTTTTTGACCCGAAGGTCAGTCACTCAAAAAATAATAAAAGGGCATGAAAGAAAGGTGATAATAAATGGCCACAGTGAAAGACCATGCGGCATCTCGCCGCAATATGGTGTTATTCGGTCTGATCATGGGGATGTTCTTCAGCTCCCTAGAGCAGACGATCGTCGGCACGGCCATGCCAACGATCATTAAGGATCTCAACGGATTCGCTATCTTCGCTTGGGTAACGACCGCCTACATGATCTGTTCAACTGCAGTCATTCCGTTAGCCGGGAAATTAGCGGACTTATTCGGCAGCCGGTTCATTTACTTGACCGGATGGCTTATTTTCGTCGTCGGTTCAGGCTTGTGTGCAACTGCCGTAAATATGGAACAATTAATTATTTATCGGGCCATTCAAGGTATTGGCGGCGGTATGCTGATGCCAATGTCCCAGACGATTATCGGAATGATGTTCAGCCCGCAGGAACGCGCCAAGTGGCAAGGAGTATTCGGTGCTATATTTGGTCTTAGTTCCGTTATCGGTCCATTCTTCGGCGGATTTATTGTTGATCATATTAGCTGGCACTGGATCTTCTTGATTAATGTCCCGTTCGGCTTGTTGTCAACAGTCTTAATCTTTATCGGTATGAAGTCACTTGATGAGCCGCGAGATAAGAGCAAAAAGATCTCGATCGACTGGCTCGGCATTTTCACTCTTATCCCCGGTATTGTCTTACTGTTGCTCGGGCTTTCGCTCGACCATGACAAATACGCTTGGGATTCTCCTACGAGCATTCTAGTCTTTGCAGGTGCACTGCTTCTGTTCGTTCTGTTCGTATTCATTGAACGTCGCGCAGCAGAGCCAATTATCGATATGTCGTTATTCAAGAGCCGTATTTTCAACGTATCTGTCGCACTCGGCTTCCTCGTAGGCCTCGGCATGTTCGGTGCTATTATGTTCGTGCCAATGTTCATGCAAGGAGTGCTTGGTGTAACTCCAACGCAAGCAGGATCTACGATGACGCCAATGATGATCGCTTTGATTATCGCCAGCATCTTGGCAGGACAGCTGGTTCTACGCATGCGTTACCGTGTGGTAATGGCGACTGGTATGGTTATTAGTGCCGTTGGCTTCTATCTCATGAGCACGATGGGGGTCAGCACTTCAACTTGGATGGCATATTCGTTCATGGTCGTACTTGGCTTCGGTATCGGAATGGTTATGCCAATCATTACACGTGCAAAATGCATTTCCACGCGAGCAGCTTGGTACAGTAACTTCCGCTACGACGTTCTTCCGTTCTATCGGATCAACAATCGGGGCGACATTATTTAACGTTATCATGAATAGTGTTATTGCCACAAATATTGCGGATGCAACAGCGAAGGCTGATCCAGGAACGCAAGCAGTTTTGAGCAAAACCGGTACAGATTCGAATACACTGTATCAAATGCTCATTAACAGCGATATGCTGAAACTGCCTGAAGACTTGAAGTTGAATGTGTTGAATACGATCAAGGATGCTTGGTCTTCTTCCTTCTCCACGGTGTTCCTGACAGGCCTTGGCTTCATCGTGTTCGGTATCTTTGTTGCACTGCTTATCGGCAACGGACGCATTTCCCGTGAGGCGATGCAGAAGCGCAAACCAGGCTCCACTGGCGAAGGATCGGATGACACATTAAGCGCACAGCCACAAGCTTCTTCGAATTAATCATAAGATGCAAATAAAAAAGCAGCAAGCCTTTCCCGTCAGGGATCTGGCTTGCTGCTTTTTTGCTTGTGGCTAAATAGAGCGCCATTAGTTATACAGAGGGTGACATTGTAAATATTTCTTGGTAATACACAGCATAAAAAGGACAGCCCCTTTTAATTGGGAACTGCCCTCGATAATTGACTGATTTATTGCTGCTTCATGTAAGTGCGGTACCATAAAGCGAATACGTGCAATGTCCATATTTTACGGGAATAATCGCCTTGTCCATTCTTATGGCGGCGGAACATATCCTCTACCGCTGTCAAATTGACGAGGTGGTCAATGCCGCTAGCGGACAGCTCTTCCCACAAAATATTCGCACGATCCGTGCGCAGCCAGTCGCGCATTGGAACCGGGAAGCCGAGCTTCGGACGGTTCAATACCGAATCTGGGATAATGCCCTGCATCGCTTTGCGAAGCGCATATTTTGTCGTGCCTTCCGCGATACGATAATGTGCGGGAATGCTGCGGGCAACGTCGAATACTTTGCGATCCAAGAATGGAACGCGCAGCTCAAGCGAATGCGCCATCGTCAGCTTATCCGCCTTCATCAAGATATCACCAGGCATCCACAGGTTCATATCGATATACTGCATCCGTGATACCGGATCCAGGTGGCGTGTACGGTCATAATAAGTACGTGCGATATCGAACGGCTTCGTAAACCCGGCAATCTCCGATTGCGTTGCGCGCAGAAGCTCTACCTTCGCATCGTCTGTCATAATATTCGCGTTGCCAAGGAATCGCTCTTCAAGCGGCGTCGTTCCACGGAGCAAGTAGTTTTTACCGTAGAAGCTGAACGGAACTGCCTGCACCATCTTGTGTACGGCGCGCTGCATGCCTTCAGGCATCCAAGACAAGTAACGAAGCGAATGCGGCTCGCGGTAAATGCGGTATCCGCCGAACAATTCATCCGCACCTTCACCGGACAATACGACCGTGACATGCTCTTTCGCCAAACGCGCAACCTCATACAACGCGATTGCTGACGGATCCGCTACCGGCTCATCCAAGTGCCAAATAGCACGCGGCACAGCGTCGAAGTACATCTCCTGTGTAATGATGCGGTCATAGTGATCCGTGTCCAGTTGTTTTGCCGTATCACGCGCAATAATCGTCTCATTGTTCGCGCCCTCAAAGCCGACACTGAATGTCTTGATCGGTTCCATCGAACGCATCAAAGTCGACGTAATCGTCGAGTCAATTCCACTGGACAGGAAGCAGCCGCGTTCCACTTCACTATGAAGGTGGTGCTCTACGGAATCACGCATAACATCGCGAATTTCCTCGATTATTTGTGTCAATGGACGATCCACAGGCTCGAACATTGGATCCCAGTACTTCTCGATAACCGGTTGTCCGCCAAAAGGAATCGTAATGCAGTGTGCAGGCGGCAGCTTATGGATTCCTTGATACATCGTGTTCGGATCCGGCACGTACTGGAACGTCAAATAATTATAGAAGCTGTTCATGTTCACTTGGCGCTGAACACCAGGAACCGCGAGCAAGCTCTTTATTTCCGAACCAAAGACGAACATCTCGTCATTTTGATAATAGTATACAGGCTTAATTCCAAAATGGTCGCGCGCAATAAACAGCTCCTGCTTGTTGCGATCCCAAATGGCGAAGCCGAACATCCCCCGCAGATGATGAACGCACTTCGAGCCATGCTCTTCATACAAATGAAGAATAACTTCCGTATCCGTATGTGTTTTGAATTGATGTCCGCGATGAATGAGATCCTCGCGCAGCTCTTGATAGTTGTAAATTTCTCCGTTGAAAATAATCCATACCGAATCATCCTCATTGCTGAGCGGTTGCGCCCCAACAGCGACGTCGATAATGGACAAACGGCGGAAGCCTAGTCCAACACGATCGCCAATCCATAGCTTCGCGTCATTCGGCCCGCGATGGTGAATCAAGTCCATCATCGAGCGGACTACTTGTTCAGAAGGTTGTTGATCATGAAAATGATATATTCCAGCAATGCCACACATAATTGTTCCAAATCCTTTCGCTCGTTGCATATGGCGTGAAACGTCTCAAGTTCCCGCTCAGAACAAGGCAATACCCCGCAAAAGGCGGGGCTTGTCCATGCAATCATTATAAACGTTTTTGACGAAATGCGACACAGGCTTACAGTCAATTCGACGCATTTCTATGTTCGATACTTATGAGGATACGATATAACCGCTTGGAGCAGCTACCGGCTTTCATATGTATACAATTTCAAGTTAACCACGACATTTGCATTCGTTACTAATTACCACGTTCCATTGTAACGGACAATGGACTCAAGTACAAATAAAGAACAGTAGACAATACCCATTTAATACAGCTCGAATCTGTATCTGAATCTGACCCTCACCATTCAAATGATATTTTCGACAACCTGAGCCGTCAATTTTATCCTACACCCTCTATGCACATCCTACATTCCTTCGTAATGATTGCTCCAGATTCGGTTAATAAAAATCCATAATGCACATCCTAGATGTATCCGCGGACAACCTGCTTGAACCCAATGATACGTGATTGGAGGTCTGCCAGCAATGCTGACGCCGATTGTATCTGGAATTATCATCTTTTTAGCACTATCTGCCTGGCTCATTCCGCATTATGCCGTTCATTATATGACGCGTTCCAAATGTTCCACCTATGAGCGATGTCTGGAGATGCTTGAGCAGCAAGGCGTACTTACCCGTCAACAATTCGAAGCCTGCAACAAGGAAGAAGTCAGCATTCGAAGCCATGATGGCATTATGCTGTATGGTTGGTATGTGGAAAAATATCCACATTCACGTCGAATTGCTTTAATTGTTCACGGCTACACAGGAGCCCTTCCTTGGTCGGCGCAATTCATGGATATGTTCATCGAGCAAGGATTCAATATTTTGCTCGTCGATCAGCGGAGGCATGGTCAGAGTGAAGGAAAATATACCACTTTTGGCTACAAGGAAAAATACGATTTACAAATGTGGGTGGATTGGCTCATTTCCCGGAAGGGGAAAGATTGCATCATTGGATTGCATGGTCAATCGCTTGGTGGAGGCACTGTGCTTGAATATGCGGCCATCCGCAGGCCACAAATACAATTCATTGTCGCAGACTGTCCTTATTCCGATCTGACGCAGCTCATTCATTATCAAGTAAAGATACTGAATCAAATGCCTGCTTGGCCAACCATGGCTCTTATCAATCGATTACTTCAGCGGAAGGCAGGATTCCGTATGGAGCAAGTCAGCCCAATTCGCATTATGAGAACATGCAACTTGCCCGTCTTATTCATTCATGGTAAGGAGGATCGCTTCGTGCCTACATGGATGAGTGAGCAACTGCATGAAGCGAAGCGCGCTACTTCCTCCCTGATTCTCATTGAAGGCGCTGGTCATGGTACTGCTTATGCTACGAATAGAGAACGTTACTGGCAAGGAGTGACGAGCTTTGTTCAAGCAATAATCGGGTCGCCATCTCCTGAGGAATTGACGCAGCCATTCCATGAAGTGTATGAGACAGTCGACGTCATCGAGGAGCCCGACCCACAGCCAGAGCTCGGAGTTGATCTTATTCCTGATCTAGTTCCTGCAGAGTCCGAGGGGATGATTCCTGTAACGTAAAACAAAAGAGAGCAGCCTTTCACTTGTTAGAAGGCTGCTCTCGCTTACCATCGCGATTGAATGAAAATTAACTTATAAAGACGGTTCTGCCACAAAGCTAATCTTGTCACCTGGACAATGCAGTTCCAACACGACAATGTGATTTTCACCCTGACGAAGAATAGGGGCTGGCACATATAGAGTCTGCTGCGGCCCTACCTCCCAATAACGCCCTAGGTTAAAACCATTAACGAACACAACGCCCTTCTTCCATCCATCAAGGCGAAGGAAGGTATCTTGCGGCCCATCCTGTATCAACAATGCTGCCTCACAAAAGACAGGCTGCTCACCCTCTAAGCCGGTATTAGTTGCCTCGAAGTGCAAGCCATCTAATGTATCCAGTTCAAGATTACGTACTTCCCAATGGAAAAGAAATTGACCGTTCAAACAGACACCATGTGTAATCCCTTTCCGATCAAGCAGCTCCGATCCATAGTTGATTCGCCCCATATTCTCTACAAGAATATCCAGCTGTGCTCCGCCTTCCGGTATCATAATCGATAGCTGCTGCGGATCCCAACGCTCAACAACCCCGACCAGCTTCCGATTAAGGAATACATGGGCACGATCACGGACATCCTGAATCGTTAAGAAGCATTCTGAACGAGGACCTGAAACCCGTGTGGAATAAAGAATGAATCCCTGATTTTGCCCATACTTCTCCATTGGCTCTGGGCAGACACTCGTCTTCACATCAGTCATCGAAGAAAGCGTATCGAACAGCTTCACAGAGCGGTTCACCTTCACCTCTCCATAAGCTGCCTTCGGCGTATTTTGCGGCATATCATCTTCCGAAAGAGACACATATTTCCCAATCACTTTTCGGAAAAGTTGATATTTAGGCGTAATATCACCTGCTTCGCTAATCGCGCTATCATAGTCATAGCTGGTTACAGTTGGCTTGTATCGTCCGCCATGGTTAGCGCCGCTGCTAAATCCGAAGTTCGTTCCGCCATGCAGCATATAGAAATTCACAGACGCCCCCATACTAAGCATTTCATCCAGCACCTGCGCCGCATCTTCCGCACTGCGGGTATGATGTTCCTCGAACCAATGATCAAACCACCCGTTCCAATACTCCATACACATAAGCGGTGCATTCGGCTGGTATTCCTCTAGCTTGCCAAAGGCTTCCTTCGGTCTGGAACCGAAGTTGACGGTTGCCAGCACGCCCTCTGTCATACCTCCCTGCAGCATATCATCAGCAGGGCCATCTGAAGTGAACAGCAGGACATCAATGCCACGCTCTACGAGCATATTGCGCAAGGCTTGCAAGTAAGCCTGATCGTTACCGTAGCTGCCATATTCATTCTCAATCTGCACCGCAATAATAGGCCCTCCAGAAGTCGAAAGCAGCGGCTTCAACTGCGGTATAAGCGCATCATAGTACGCGGATACCTTCTCAAGGAATCTGGGATCACTGCAGCGCAGCCTTATGTCTTCCTTTAGCAGCCATGCCGGCATGCCACCGAATTCCCATTCTGCACATATATAAGGGCTTGGACGAACAATGACAAGTAAATCAACCCGCTGTGCAATCCGGATAAATTCAACAACATCCGCGATTCCATCAAAGTTGAACTGCCCATCGCGCGGCTCATGCACGTTCCAAGCAATATATGTCTCTACACAGTTACAGCCCATCGCCTTCACCTTTCGGAGTCGGTCTTCCCAATATTCGGGCACAATGCGGAAATAATGAACGGCACCAGATATAAGCTGGATAGGCTTTCCTTCAAGCATAAAATGCTGATCCTCGTACGAAAGCGCTGTCATGAAACGTTCTCCTCCTGCCTTTTACCGTGAATTAAGAACCAAACAATTAAGCATACTTACCTCCATCATACCGACTTCTCTCCAAATGAACATACATTTAACAGACCTGTTTATGAATAAATGTCACAAAAAAAAGACTTGCATCAATTATTGATGCAAGTCTCAATCCGATAATCTATAAACTAGCTTTTAAATGCAGCTGTCTGTACCTGTAAGCGCTGCGCTTGGTCACGCAGCACGTCAGATGATGCAGCCATTTCTTCCATTACGGCTGTCTGCTCTTGGGTTGCACTTGCTACTTGACGAGTTCCTTCTGCCATTTCATTGACGATGGAAGCCATTTTGCGCGTTTGCTCTAACGTGGAAGCGAAGCGCTCCGTCTGCTCCTCGACTTCATTTGCAATATCATGAACAGCCTTCGATGCTTGCTTCGTCACATGAGCGATGGCGCTGAGGGCATTCGCAGCTTTGTCCTTCTTTGCAGCCTCCACGCTTACGATATTGACTTGCTTCGTAATCAATTGCACAGCCTGCACGACCTGAGACTGCATAAGCACGATACGGTCGTTAATATTGCTTACAGCAGAAGCACTTTGCTCCGCCAGCTTTCGTACCTGTGAGGCGATAACGGCAAATCCCGCTCCATGCTCGCCAGCTCTGGCAGCTTCAATAGAAGCATTCAAGGCGAGCAAATGGGTTTGATCCGCAATATCCCGAACCGCGGTCGATATATCGCCAATTTGCTCTGCCTGCTCACTAAGCCGCTGGACGGTATTGATCGAAGCCTGCCCCGATTCAGCCGCCATTAACATACCGTCGATGATCGATTTCAACATCCCTTCGCTCGCTGCAAGAGTTTCCAACATATCTTTGGTCATTCGCTCAGTCTCTTCCGCTCGTGCTTGTACAGCACCGGCAGAGGCATGTATCTGTTCAACTGACTTAGCAGCTTCTGCAGTCCACATCGCTTGCTGCTCAGCCCCGCGATTCATCTCATCTGCCGCACAGGAGATTTGTTCAATCTGGTGAGCAGCTTGCGTCATTGCCCCACTTAATGTCGATGTATTTTGCGTCGTAATATCTACACTGCTTTTAATCTCTGTTATCATATGCTGCAAATTGCGTACCATCTGGCCGAACGAGGTAATCAGGACATTGACCTCATCATGGAAGCGGTATGTTGGCAGTACCACGTTCAGTTTACCTTGCGCCGCCTCATCCGCCGCCTTCGTTAATTGAATAATCGGCTTTACGACCAGTCGTGCCGCAAGCCAGCCCAGCAGGCACGTCCAGAATACGCCAAGCATAAAGATGATGCCGTCATACAGCAGTTGATTCATGCTAGGTGCTAGATAGGGCTTCAGCACGAAGATAAATAACCCGCTTGTCGCATAGGTAACGCCAGATACCACCAGCATGCCGACAACCATTTTCATTTGCAGTCCCAATTTCATCATTTCATTCTCTCCCATCTCGTTGACAACACTATGCCTTATTCCTCTGGTTCGTTCTTGCGTCCGATAATCAGTAGAATCGTGATGAGTAGAAATGCGATAAACGCTAGCGACGGAATTGTAATCCAACCTTCCATGTAATCATAGTTGCACGGAACTCCTGATCGACAAGGAGTTAAGCTTGCCATTCCCGGTACCTTTTGCAGCAAGTAATGATAAATAGATACAGATCCGCCAATGATCGTAAGCGGAAGCGTGTATCTTACGATGCTCCGATCATTGCGGTATGCAGCTATGCCAAGCAAGAGAACAAGCGGATACATGAATATCCGTTGAATCCAACATAGCTTGCATGGTTCCCATAACAACACTTCACTCATATACAAGCTTCCACTGGTTGCAATCAAGGAGATGATCCAAGCAAAATACAATGCGTAACGCCGGATTGCGGACATATATCGTTCCTCCTGATTTAAATATTACTCTCAATACATCATGAATTACGTACAGCTTGTATACTCGTTGTATATGCTATTTCGCTTCATTCAATGCTTGTTCGATGAACGCTTTCAATTCACTGTAGCTGTCCCACTGCCCTGTGAACTCCTTGCCATTCACATATACAGATGGAGTTCCTGATACTTTGGCAAGATCCTTCAGCTTCAAATCTTGGCTAATTGCATCTTTATGTGTTTGCTCGTCAATTGCTTTTTCTAATTTCCCAAGATCAATATCCGGCGACACCTGCTTCGCAAGGTCTAAGAGCAATGGGGTTGTTATCCAGTTGTCTTGTTCATTGCCTTGCGCATGATAAATTGCCTCATGATAGGGCCAGAAGGCTTCTGGCTTCTGAAGGAATACTTCCTCTGCGGCATTCGATGCCATGTAGGAGTTCCCAATAAATGGATAATTAATAAAGGAAAACTTTGCCTTACCCGTATCGATAAAGTCCTTTTTCAGCTGCGGAAACACGGTTGTTTCCCAATCCTTACAAGCAGGGCATTTGTAATCCCCAAATTCTACAATCGATACCTTCGCCTCTGAAGAACCTAGCGTTGGCTGGCCTGTCAGATCGAACTGTACGGCAGGTCTGCTCACCATCTCATCCTGCTTGATCTTCTCCCCTTGCTTGTTCAATACAAATATGAGCCCAAGAAGCACAACTATGGCTACAGGAATCATGAATAAGAAGATGCGGTCATTCCGTTTCTTATTGCTGCGTGAAGTTGGCACTGTCCGGGCTTGTCCCTCAGTAGATGCTGAAGTTGACGGCCTAACCTGCCCAGGCTGCTTGTTACGTTTTGATTTTGAAGTTTTTCCCAATTCATTCACCTCTTCTAACTTTTTTCACCTTCCTTAAATGTAATGGAAAGCTGCCCATTTTTCCATTTCTTTTGTGCAAAATAAACGACTATTTATCAAAAAATTTCCACAAGTTTCTAAACACCCTGCATAATCGATAATTAAAACCTATAAAGAATATAGATGTTATATATTAGACCTATATAAGTACTTCTGTCATACTTTGACACCGCCATTCACTTCGAACGCCCTACTCCACTTGCTAACGAGGATGGAGCATCCTAACCTCTGATTTTCCGGCCATAAAACAGCAGCTTCCTTCCTCTAGTGATCACGTAAGGGGAAGGAAGCTTGAAAATTACCGATTCACTGTAAATTATGAGCTATGGTGATGGGCGGCTCCATGCGCTGTGTCTCTCTTGGACTGAATCTCAAGCAGGGCATCTAACTCACTCTGTATTCGAGGGGCAACGGACACTTCAGCTCCAGTTAACCAGGCAGCATTATAAGGCCCTTCTGCTGGCGTATGCTCATAATGAGGCCGTATTGACTGCACATAATCATACACGGCCATCGGCACCTGATCGCCTTGCACCCACAACAGCGGAGCATGCTTGCCCAAATGAGCAAATGGAGCTTGAGCAATTGCCAGCCGCTCACTCCCTTGCTTCACAAAGGAGAAATTATGTCCTGGCGACGTAATTCCCCAACCGAACCCAGTCTTCTTATCTTTGTATCGAGCAAAGGCAATAGCTTGTTCTATCGGAGATGCTGCAGGAATGCGCTCAACTCGTCCGAACACCTGCAATTCATCGGTGACTTCCTGTGGAATGGTGTTCTCTGAGCCAAGTACATACATGACCGCCTTCTTACGACGCTTCGCGAGCACGTCAGCTGTTGACTGCGGAATCCCCTGCTTGTTCACGTACAGTACGGGCTCTGGCATATGTGCAATCCAATTAACCGCAGGCAGGGCATAGGACGGATCATCGGAAGAAGCAATAATGACTGACATCGGCCGATCTTTGCTTACTCTTGCGTAATAATCGTCGATAGCAGCTGCAACGGCTGCCGGATTATCGCCAGCAATTACATCTACTTTTAGTCCCAACTTCTTCACCTCGTCTACCACTGTCGCATCCACCTTGCCTACAACGATCGCTTGCACTCCTTTATTGTCAGGCGAGCCTTTAGGCTTGAGACGCTGCAATTCTATTCTAGTTTCCTCCGGAATGCGGTCGGACTTAATATAGAGCAGCGGGCCATTATTGGGGAAATGAATAAGATCGGCAGCCGCCATTGCAACCGACCACTGTTCATCCGGTACAAGTACAACCCCATTAGGCCGCTGTTCGTCAATATACCCGGGCCATACTGTTCGAGATACAGTGACTGCCGCCTTCACGTGATCATCTGTATTAATACGCGTCATATTTTTCGTAGCAATCCAAGGTGCATGTGTCGCCTGCTCGTTCACTAGAGGCTCTCCGGCATAGAACGCTGCTTCGTCGGAGGCGACAGTCATCGTTGATCCGCACCCTGCCAGCACTATGCATAACAACAGCACTCCCCAGGAAGACGCGCGCATTAAGCGCGATCTTGCCCCCAATTGCCATGGACACATCCCTGTGGTCTGATCCCATTTTCTATCGTCCCTGTTACTCGTCTGATGTCTTGATATCCATGACTCATTCATGAACATATACCTCCCGTCAATCCATCCATATCTTGTAAGATGCCCGACAGATCCGGTTCTTACTCTTGATTTGTTTATTGATAGGAACGAGCAACTTTGGTACGTGCAAAGAAATACGTCAATGCGATACAATAGCAGCAAAATGAAATTCGCCTTACAACAAACGAGATTTGAACTACTAATACTAGGCGTGAAAAAGGGTGGGATATTGCTGTGAATGAGGGAATAATTCAACAGAAAACGTTGCCTAACGGACTTATTGCTGTTCGTGCGCTTTCAACTGATACTGAACATGTAATGGCACTGCTGCACAACACCGCCAAGTGGCTACAAGAACGAGGCTCTACCCAATGGAATGCATTGCTTCAAGGACAAGACACCCACAATACAGCGGACGCGATTCTGAACGGCGATGTCTTCTTATTTAAGCAGGAGGGGCAGATTGCCGGCATGGTCATATTGCTAACAACGCCAAGTCCATGGGATCGCTTGTTGTGGGGAAATGATTCCGTAGAGGAATCCGTATATGTGCACCGTCTCGCCATCAACCGTAATTATGCAGGTCAGCATGTCGGAAGTGGAATTCTAGCATGGACAGCAAGCGGCATCGCGTTTCCGAATAAGCGCAGCATTCGTCTTGATTGCATGTCCGGTATTCCAGCACTGGAGTCGTTCTATCGTGGAGCGGGCTTTGCGTACCAAGGTCGTACAGACAATGGATATCTACTATTTGAGAAGAATCTTGCGTTATTCCCCCCGGTCAATCAATCCTAAAAAGCAAGCCGACAAAAAACCGCCTGCCTCCTCCACAGATGGAGGGGACTGACCCCATAACGTGAGACAAATCAAAACACCTTTAAGAGAAATATCCTTATATCGTAAGATAAGGGAGACAATCTTGGAGGTGTTTTTGCGTTGGCAACTAGAGTGAGTTACCCGGCGGAAGTGAAATTGAAAGCAATCGAAATGAGATTAGCTGGTATTCCTGTGAAAGAAGTAATGAACGAGCTAAACATCAAAAATGAGACTCAGTTAAAAGTCTGGATGAAATGGTATCGGGAAGGTGAACTCTATCGCCTGGAGCAGCCAGTAGGTAAGCAATACAGCTACGGCAAAGGCCCAGAATATCTATCAGAGCTTGAAAAAGTGAAAGCAGAGAATCATTTTCTTAAGCAGCAGTTAGAGGTTCTAAAAAAGTACAAGGATTTGGAAAGGAGGTGTCACCTGAAGTAGTTATCGCTTGGATGGAGTCCATTCGAGGAGAAATAAGTATTACTCAAGCCTGTGCATGGTTAGGGATTCCTCGATCTAATTATTATCGTTGGAAATCATCTTGCAGAGCTAAGCGTGTAGATAATGCCGTAGGGAAAATTCGAGAGCTCTGTACGGAACATAAATTCCGTTATGGGTACCGAAAGATCACGTCACTCCTTCGAATGGAACAACAAATTAATCACAAACGTGTACAGCGAATTATGCAACGTGAAGGACTACAATGCCGAGTTAAAGTGAAGAAACGCAAACCTACTGGACAGCCAGCACATGTCGCGGAACACCTGTTAAAGCGTCAATTTCAAGCAATTGCTCCGATGCAAAAACTCGTGACTGATATTACGTATTTGCCTTACGGCGGAAAAACACTATACTTATCAAGTATTTTAGACTTGTATAACGGAGAGATCGTGGCTTACAGTATAGCAGACAAGCAAGACACTTCTTTTGTTCTTGATACGCTGAATCAGCTTCCGCTACGTTCAGATATGATGCTTCACAGCGATCAAGGAAGTGTATATACGTCTCAGGTTTATCAAGAAGCAATAAAAGCAAAAGGCATTACCATGAGCATGTCCCGCAAGGGAACGCCCGCTGATAATGCCCCCATCGAATCGTTTCATTCCACACTAAAGTCTGAAACGTTCTATCTCGAAAAAATTACCTGTACAACGACCGCCATCGTTGAGCAGATCGTTCGAGATTACATTACTTACTATAACTCAATTCGCATTCAAACGAAACTAAATAACCAGTCGCCGATTAATTTTCGACGACTGGCTGCTTAAACTTGTAAGGTGTTTTGATCCCTGTCTCACAAACGGGGGTCAGTCCCGAGAATACAGGCGGTTTCTATTTTCGGATGCAGCTATGATGATTTTACGTTATTCTTCATGATCTCGTCCGAGAAGCACAGTCATACCAAGCAAAGTAACTACGATGGTCGCCCCCATATCGGACAAAATTGCAATCCAAAGTGTCAGCCATCCCGGGATCGTAAGCAGCAAGGCAATAATTTTCAAGCCAAGCGCGAGCCCGATGTTCCAGCGCACGATGCGGTTCACCTTATGCGAAATCCGAATTGCGCTAGGCAGCTTCCCGAGATGATCCTGCATGAGGACGATATCCGCCGTTTCAACGGCACTGTCTGTTCCTTTGCCCATTGCGATTCCCAACTGTGCAGAAGCTAATGCAGGCGCATCGTTAATGCCGTCGCCAACCATAGCGACAGGGTATTTCTGACCAAGTTCCTTAATTTTATCGACTTTCTGCTGCGGCAGCAACTGTGCATACCAGTCGGTTACACCCACACTCTTAGCTACTTGTTCCGCAGATTGAGCATGGTCGCCTGTCAGCATGACCGTATGCTTCACACCAGCAGCGTGGAGAGCCGCAATCGTCCGCTTGCTTTCCTCACGAATCTCATCGGCTAATCCAAATACCCCTAACGGCTTACCGTCTTGTTCAGATACAACAACCACTAAAGTAAGCCCACGCGACTTCATTTGCTCCGCAGCTTTACGTGCCTGACGCACTCTTTCAGCCGAACCACCCTGCAGCTTATCCAGTACGCGCTCACTGCCTACCCAGTAGACGGCACCCTGAATTTCAGCCCGAATTCCTTCTCCCGCCACGGTCTCACTGTGTGCTGGTTCTTCGAAGGAAGTGCTTCCCTTCGCCTCCAGATGCCTCATAATGGCCTTGGCAAGCGGATGTAAGGAAGCCTGCTCAATGGAACCAGCGATCTGGTAGAAGCGATCTTCATCATATATCGCCTCATCTTGTACCGCAGGCTCCCCCTTCGTCAAGGTACCTGTCTTGTCAAAGGCCAGTGCCTCAATCTTGCCAAGCTGCTCCAGATGGACGCCGCCCTTGATCAGAATTCCGTTGCGAGCGTTGCGTGTAATCCCGCTGACAATAGCAATTGGCGATGATAGAATAAGTGCACATGGACAGCCGACAATCAGAACGGCAAGCCCTTGATAGAACCATTTATACCACTCTCCACCCATGAATAGCGGCGGTACGAGCATTACAAGTGCTGCAATTACCATAATGATTGGTGTATACACACGGGCAAACCGATCAATGAACAGTTCTGTCGGTGTTTTCGTATCCTGTGCTTCCTGCACAAGATGCAAAATTTTCGCCAGTGACGAATCTTCATACGCTTTATCAATACGTACCTTCAGGATGCCGTCGGTGTTCACACTGCCTCCGTATACCACATCATCAGCCGCTTTGGATACCGGCAAAGATTCTCCTGTAATAGCCGCCTCATTGACGGCGCTGTTTCCTTCAACGACCGTCCCATCGGAGGGAATCTTTTCCCCGGGACGCACCAGTACAACATCGCCGACTACCAATTGTTCAATCGCAATTGTTACACTTTGCCCATTGCGAAGCACGGTAGCCTGCTTCGGAGCTACTGCAAGCAAGGCTTCCATCGATTGACGAGCCCGCTCCATGCCGTAGCCTTCCAACATTTCATTCAGCCCGAATAAGATGGCGACGAGCGTCGCTTCTTTCCACTCTCCGATAACAACCGCACCAGTGAGCGCCACTGTCATCAGCGTATCCATATTGAAGCGCAGCCGCAGCAGGTTCCGAAGCCCTTTCATGAAGGTGCCATATCCACTAAGCAGCATGGCGAGCAGATACATGCCAATCAATACGCCGTAAGGTGCAGCATTGTCGAGTACGAATGTAGCAACATACAACAAGCCGGAAGTGCCCAGCAGCCACTTCATCCGATTCATATCCCCGTGGCTGTGATCATGTCCATGGCCTTCTGCATCATGGTCGTGATCATGTCCATGATCATGCTGATGTGCCTTACCGCTTGAATGGCTATGCGAGTGACTGTGAGAATGTCCTTCGTGACCATGTCCCTCGTGGGAATGCCCATGATCATGACCATCGCAAGCACACTCTGCGTGCGCATTGGCTGATGCATGCGCCGAGCTTGAAGCAGCCCCGCCTGATTCCACCAGCTTCGCGCCGTCTGTTCGCAAGATCCGCTTCACGGCAGTCAAGTCGATATTCTTATTCAGCTTCAATGTTCCACTATTATAGCTTAATGTCGCATCCTCACCATGCTTCAACCGGCGAATCTCGCCTTCCATCTCCCGTGCACAGTTCCCGCACGACAATCCTTGCACTCGATATGCAATTCGTTCGTCAGCCTTCTCTATGCCCCGCGTCGTCATGGCAATGCTCCTCTCTCAAATGTTCTAGTGTCATTCGAACGAGCATCCGAATATGATGGTCATTCAAGGTATAAAAGACATTCTTGCCATCCTTGCGTGATTTCGCGATTCCTAGATTCTTCATGACTCGCAAGTGATGCGAGGTAGTCGCAATGGATTGACCTGTTAATATAGCCATATCGCATACACACAGCTCTTCCCCCTCATCCAGCAAGCATGCCATCTTCATCCGGGTCGGATCCGATAAGGCCTTGAACATCTGAGCCATCCCTTGTACCTCAGTGTCCTCAACGCGGCCTTTCAAGGCATTAATTTTTACGGCGTCATAACATACAATTTCACATACATCTTCTTTATTGTGTGTATGCGATTGGATGTTCTCCAAATCATTCGTTGATCGCTGTGCTACCATTTTGTTCACCTCTTAACTATATTGTTGTTAATTTCATTGAAGATTAAGCGCATTAATCACATTCGCTTGAAAGTTGAATCATCCTTTGCTTAATCGTAATCATTACAATATTCAAAAGAATGTTTGAATGTTATCTGTAGTTGTAGTATATCTTATCCCATTCATAAATTCAAACGATTATTTTAATGTTCATAAAAAATGGGCTTCTCCCTACTATAACTAATCTCCTTATTGCTGCAATCGTGAGCGAAAATGCTTTCTCATCTACGATACTGCTTCCTCACGCCGTCCATACTCACATATGTCCAAATACGGACAACGACGGCAGCGCTTCACCTCTTCTGTCGGTTCGAACGCATCGATGGACATTGGCTGATTGCGCAGTGGCTCTTCCAAATAATCTCGCATAAGCAGCATACTGTCGACGACATGACGTTCCAATTCCTCCATCTCTTCCTCATACACAGCATCCTCTACACAGCTCCCGCTAAGCAAATATTCCGTCCGGATATCAAGCTTTTCATAAGGCACCCCATACACACGATGCACATACAATCCATACAAGCGAAGCTGTGTCTTATTGCGCTCATCTTCCTGACCGGTCTTCCAATCTACAATGATATAATGGTCATGATGACGGAACATAACGTCCAGCTTAACAAATACGTTCGTGCTGGCCACCTCTATCGTGTTCAATCGCTCTAACTCCATAAGCCGTACATCCGAATCTTCCCGATATTGCTGCACACTGCGGCTGTTTAGGAACCGGTCTGCCAAAATGGGAATGCGAGTTTTAATCATTTCAATCGTCCGAGCTGGCAACTGCCCGCCATAGTACATTTCATGAAGCATCGTACGCTGCTTCGGCAGCTCCTTCCATGCTTCTACATCAAGGGAATCCGTATATGCCTGATTAAGTAGATTACGCACGCGACGCACGATATCCTCCGCATCCATCATTCGACCGGATTGATGCATCTGCATCAATGTCGCTTCTGCCATCTTATGCATCGCTTCCCCGAACACAAGATGCAAGTTGGTCATCTGTTTCAACTGATAAGCTTGTCTTGCCAATGGCGGCGCATCTCGAAACCAGCCATTATGCGAGGCATAATAATGATAATAATATTTGCGTCTACACTCTTCGAACAGCACATGCCGCGAGGGTGACCATGACCATTCCGGGTAAAGCTTTCGCTGCAAAGAAATCTCCCCCTTCGCCAAATCTTTCACCGAACAACGGTTTAATTAAGCTATTATAGCATGTTCACGAGTAGGGAAAAGAAACGTACCTCAGTGAATAAATGTTCTCGGTAACCAAGAAAGACAATACATGCTGAATAATGCAGAACAACAGGAACAGCCTTGACCCGTAATCATTGAGCCAAGGCTGTACATAATATCTTTCTATCTGAACCACCGCATCTGATCATTCAACGATTCCCTAATGATGTGATGATGTTGTATCCCCACTGTAACGTGCTCGTTAATTCATGGCTTAACCCAGCCAAGTCTCATATCCAATTCCTGAACACAGTCCGAATGGTCATATTGTTCATCCTCGATACGCGGTGTAACTGGGTAGAACATCATTCGTTCCGCTGCATATGGACGCAGCAATCGAGCAAGCGACTCGATCTCAGTAGATACCGGTCGAAGCCAAGCATCCACTTCCACAGGATCCAATATAGCCGACATGCGTGTCTCGAATTCAGCAACAAGCTCATTTGACCGCGACATTAATAACGTGCATGTCTGCTGCACTCTTCCTTGTGCATCGCGCCATACCTCATACAGTCCTGCTACCCCGAAGACGCCCCGCGAACGCAGCACCATATGAACAGGAAGGCTTTTTTTCCCTTGTTGCCTCCAGTAGTAGAAGCCGCTGCACGGAATAACGCACCGTTGACGCTCCGTTAGCTTCCAATAAGCCGAATTGCTATGAACCGAATAAATATCGGCATTCAATGAATCCTTGCCCCAAAAGGGCACCATTCCCCACCTGAATTTATCCAGTACACGCCTGCCCTTAAGCTCTAAAATTGCCGGCACCGCTTGTGTCGGGCTAATATTATAGCGCCGTTGATAGGGATAGAGCACTTGCTCGATCTCAAATACCCGTTCAATCTCAGATAGATCTGCGGAAATTGCATATTTCCTGCACATGCCCATCATCCTCCTCATGGACAATATTGTCTGTAGAATGAGGATATTTATGCAGACAATTCCATCTGGAAGGATCGAGCTTGACTCCGCCTACTCCATTACATGTCTCCGCAATGCAAACAGCTCCCGCAATTCGGTTGGAGACAGCTCTGTAATCCACTTCTCTCCGCCGCCAATTACTTGTTCATTCAAGGTTTGCTTCTGCTCAATCATATCATCAATCCGCTCTTCAAGGGTTCCAAGGGCAATCAGCTTGTATACTTGCACATTGCGTGTCTGTCCGATTCGATACGCCCGGTCAGACGCCTGATTCTCCACCGCTGGGTTCCACCAGCGATCGTAATGGAACACATGGTTAGCAGCTGTCAGATTCAGCCCTGTGCCGCCAGCCTTAAGCGATAAGATGAAAATGCGAGGCCGTTCTTCCTCCGGCAGCGATTCATCCTGAAATCGCTGAACCATGCGATCACGTTCAGCCTTCGGTACACTACCATGCAGAAATGGAACTGATTCCTTCGTGTTTCGCTCAAGTACTTCTTGCAGCAACTTTCCCGTCTCGGCATATTGTGTAAATATGAGACTTCGTTCCCCTGTCGAACGCAGTTCCTCCAGCATTTCCAACAAGCGCGTCAGCTTGCCCGAACGAGTGGAATCCCGTCCCGTTGCCCGATCTCGCAGCACAAGGGACGGATGATTGCATACCTGCTTCAGCTTCGTTATTGCAGCCAACACTCTGCCCCTTCGTTCCATTGGATCAAGCTGATCCAGATCCTCGAACAACGCGTGCAGCGTCTGCTCATACACCGAAGCCTGCTCAGCTGTTAACGGCACATAGACCTTCGATTCATTTTTATCCGGCAAATCAAGCTGAATCTCCGGATCCCGCTTTAGCCTGCGCAACAGAAACGGCTGCACAAGCCGCTGGACGAGCTTCGTCCACTCCGCATCTCGACTGCGCTCAATCGGATTGACGTAGGTTTTCCGGAACTGGGCCAGTGTACCCAAGTACCCTGGGTTGACGAAGTCAAAGATGGACCACAGCTCAGTCAAATGGTTTTCCATTGGCGTACCCGTCAGCGCTATTCGGTGCCTAGCACGCAGCTTCCGAATTGCTGCCGACTGCTTCGCATAGGGATTCTTAATATTCTGTGCCTCATCCAAACATACCGAATTCCACATAACCGGCCATAGCAGCTCGCGATCCATTAATGCCAGCGTATAGGTTGTAATTACTACATCGGCACTTTGAATCTCCTTTGCAAACCTTTCATCCCGAAGCCGATCAGCCCCATAATGCAAATATACCTGAAGATCTGGAGCGAATCGCTCCAATTCCTTCTGCCAGTTGCCGATTAGCGAGGTCGGGCAGATTAACAGGGAAGGCCCGGAATCCGGTTCAACTTCCCTCACTCTTAACACGTAAGCAATCCATTGTATGGTTTTTCCTAGTCCCATATCATCTGCTAGACAAGCGCCAAGCCCGAAACGGCGAAGGAACATCAACCAAGAGTACCCGTCAGCCTGATATTTCCGCAGTGTTCCGAGCAATCCTGCCGGCATAGCGCTTGGCGGAATCGATTCATGATGCTGGAGCATGGCAAGCCAGTGCTGCAACTGCTCATTCAGCTCTAATTCAAGCCGAAGACGATTGTCCCGCTCCATGTCCTCCTCCAGCAAGCCTTCCTCCAGCCGCTGACGCTCCATAGCCATATGATGTTCGAGCACCTCGCCGAATGTCATTCCGCCGCCATCCACCTGATTCATTAGGCGACGGATTTCCTTTACGTCGTCAGGATTCAATTGAATCCATTGGCCATTCAGCCGGACAAGCCTCCGATCCTCTTCAATCAGTTGGCGGAATTCTGCTTCACTTACGTCTACATCCCCGATTGCAAGTCTCCAATCAAACTGAATCATCTGATTAATACCCATCGTCGAAGCAGAGAAGGATCCTGCAGAGGATGGAACACGCGCTTTAAGCCGTGTTCTCATTTGACGTACTCGCTGCCACCAAGCGGGGACGATCACTCGAAATCCTGCCTCTGCAAGCAACAAGCTTCCCTCAGCTAAGAAGCGCCATGCTTCTTCTTCCCCAAGCCTCTCCTTCAATCGGCACCAAGTAGCATTAGCCGTTTTTTCTACCGTATCTATCTGGCCAATTCCGCTAGTTTCTTGAATTTTGATAAGTGGTTCATTATCGGAATCCTTCAATTGGCTGTTCGATGTCTCTTCAAGCCACGGGACGATCCGCAGCACCTTACGAATATCCCGAGACAGTCGTTCTTGCAGAAACGGCTTCCATGCCTCCGGGAAGTCTCCTGCTGCTGCCTTCACTTGACAGGACGTGTCACTCTCATCCATGCCTTTGCTCCATACGCATGCCACTTGAACATCGGGATCTCCTTTTTCCTGCAGCAATATGCGCAATGCCCACGGCATACGTTCCTGCTCCGGCTCATCAATGCGAAGCACAACACGAAAAGGAGTCTCGTCAATCGACCATCCTATCATTTCCAGCCAATCCTGCTCGCTTGTCCACTGTGACCGCTGTGAAGGTATCCGCATCTCTTCCAGCTCCGGACGCACTCGCAACACTTCCGAGCGCAACAAATTCCGATCCTGATTGTCAGTCAACAATTCGGCCATCAGGTCATCGAACCAATCGACTAACTCCGGATGCTCTATTTGTTCAGCTTGATAAAGCAATTTGTCTATCGTCTTCTGCTCAGACTCGCTCAGCAGCAGCTCCCAGCCAAATGATCCCGCCTTCCATTTCTCGAAGGACGGCTCGAATCGGCCTTCGCGCAGCACCTCCATATACAGCTTCGCCATAGTACAAGCAATACGGAAGCTATCTCCCTGCTTCAGCTCCGTCCAGCGCACGCCTGGCGCCATCGCGACCGCCTCCAGCATTTCAGCCGCAGTAACCACAATTCCTTCGATCCGTCCCTCATTCTCTATGGGAAGCATCGTGCCATAGAAGGAAGGAGCATGCCAACCGAACAGCAAATGCTTCAGAGCACGTACGTCTCGCCGTATTCCACTATGGAACAACAGGAATGTCCCGTCACCTCGCTTCATGCATTCTACAATCCAAGGCGATTGTTCGATCATGTCAGCAGTGCCCCTCCCCTCAACTCTTCTTGAAATGCTCTTAGACGGGAATACCGTTCATGTAAGCAATCCATGTATCGTTCCCACGTATGAAGTGAACCACTGCGCTCATACATAGAGCGCAGCTCATGCAGCAAAGTGACGGCAATCCGATAATGATCTCGATTGCGCTCTTCAATATGCCGCTCAATGGCTTGATGGTATAACGGCAGCAGCAAACTTGGCGCAGCATCTGCAACTCGTCTCCATTCCGCCACATCCGCTTCCGCTGGCGATATGCGGCGTACCATTTGAATATCCGCCCAATCCCGGTACCTGCCCTGTTCTAATAGGAATGTGGACAAATACGGATATATGCCGGGCAGCAATACAAGCAGCAAATCATCAAGCTCTTGATGCATATCGGCATGGGCATCGTATGACCGCTTCCACAATCCCCAATATCGCTCTAAAAGTTCACGATGACGCGCTTGACTGACCATTGGGGCCAACGCCTTCAACCACATCAGCAGCTTCTCATGATCGCCACTGTCCATCCGCTCATCGGCATACTGCAAAAATCGCTCCGGATCATTATAGAAAGTAAGTGCATGCAGATGGCCAATTGCCCGTTCATCATAGCCTAACAAGGACTCGATATGGATGAGCGCAACCCGTATGGCGTCACGAAGGCGAGGCCGAAGTTCGGACAAAGGCTTCAATCGTTCCTGCAGACGCGTTCGCGCAAGGCGCAATTCATCTGGATGGTTCAATATTTCCGACCACACGAGCGCAAAGACTGCAAGCCTATCCACAGGCGACTCCTCTTCAGATAGGGCAATCTGCTCCGCTACTATGCCCAAATATCGGACATGCTCCCTATAATTTGTTGGAAGCTCTGAACGTTCAAATTTCTTACACAGTTCCTTTAACTCCTCCATGCAAGGATGTACGGCATCATCCGCCGAAATATCCCGGGAATGGTATCCGCGTGCAGCCTGCGCATAGCGCTCTGCCATCTGCTGAATCAAGAACAACTGTACATGCATCCGCAGCAGCGTTTGTATCGATTTAGGCATCGCCTCGCTATCGCGATACAGCTGCTCTTGTACCCATTTCGTAATTTCCGTTACGGATGATTGAAAATCGGTGAAGGGCTTTGCATATTTTCTATGAAAAAAGAGATGCCACTCCTTTGCAGAAGCATCCTGTGAGAGTGTCATCTGGCTGGCGCGGATACGGCGTTCCCGCTCTGCCTTCTGTGCTTCGCGCTTGCGTGCAGCAGTGCGTTGTCTCTCGAGCTCGATGTAGGCATGACGGAAATCAGATAAATACAGCTCCGGCTTTTTACCCGCCGCTTCGCATAATTGGAAAAACACGGCCGCCTTATGCTTGCACCCACTTCCAGCCTGACACGTACACGTACTCTCCTCGACCCGCTTCATATGAAACCTTACATGATAGTGCTCTGTCTCATGTACATCAGCCTGAATGATCCGAGTCCGTCCCTCAGCCTTGCGCACACGGGACACTGCATGCTTGCGATAATATCGCCAGCCTTGCTCCAGCGTCGCGTACGTAAAGTGCTCCTTCATTTGACCGGCGAGCCGGTTGATGTCGTCCACAGTGACGTCCGGTTGCAGCAACGTGATTACCCTCCATTACTACGGCTATACTTCTCCAGACCTGTCCGATCGCAAGCAGCCGCAAAATTCTGTATCCTTTCAGTTTACACAAAAAAACCGGAATATAGAAGAAAAAGAGCGTCTCCAATATGGAAACACTCTTTACATCCTCTTGTGCGGGTTCATTCCTCGCCTAATTCAGTTCATTAAAACGTCTTGTAGAAAGGAACCCTCAAAGTTATGAAGAATGCTCCTTCCTGCTCATACAGTAGACTCCAACGTCCCTTCGGGTTCTTGGCTGTTCGATCCGCGAACCTCCGCTACCGTTCGAATCGGATAGCGGCGGAATACAATCGAGCCGAGAAGCCCCGCACCAGCGCCTGCTAATGCACATAGCACAGCTGCAATCGTAACGATTACAGGATCATTGAAGCCGTACATCACCATAAGACCTGCTATCGGCGTTGCCGTACCTGTCGCATTGTTGATGAGACCAAAGAGTGCCACAATCACGCCTGCAGCCGCCCCTCCGATAAAATTCGTCACATAGACCGGAATCGGATTGGCCGATATTAGATCCGCCTGGGTCAGCGGCTCTATGGCGACCGCAAGCGTTGTTCTGCGGTCACCAAACTTCATACGATGGAAAAAGACGAAGTTCATGAATGAAGAGCCCATAACTGACAAGGCTCCAATCGCCATAGGCAAACCGGTTAAGCCGAGCATGGCCGTTAGCGCCATCGAACTGAGCGGTGCTGTCGCCACTACAGTGATCACGCCGCCCAATATAATGCCCATAATAATCGGATTATTGGTAGCCGTAGCCGAGATGATGCTGCCAATGTTGAGCAATGTTGCGTCAACAACTGGGCTTATAAGCTTGGCCAAGCAGCGTACCAAGGGCGCAGCTACTACAATACATGCGATTAGATCAAGTCCTGCCGGCACCTTTTTCTCGAACATCTTTACGAGAAACGAGACGATGTAGCCAGCTATAAAGCCCGGCAGAAGCCCTTGCCCCCCGCAAGCGACACCGAGCATTAGCGCATACACTGGCGATACTCCCATAGCCAGGGATACGAGCGATGCTGCGGCAACACCGCCGAGCCCCCCTGCCGTTATTCCTACTTCCCCTAAGAAATCCAGCTTCAGCATGTCTCCCCCGACATAACGGTGGAACGCTTCAACCAAAAAGCTGGCCACGGCAGCATTCGCCAAGGCTCCCATCGCCTTCATCCCGTTAGGCGCCTTGAAGCTAAATAAACTAAATAAAGATAGTACAAGCAGCAGCAATGCTATTCCTTGAATGATTTGCATCTTCTCTCCCCCAATGCATGTACTGCAAGCAAATCATGTAGGTTTCGAAATCCGTAAGACTATATGTGCACTCATTGTAGCAATTGAAGAGTAAGGTTGCACTGTATATAATACCCATCCCAGACTATGATTACATTATATACTTAACTTTGTGCCTCCGATTGTCGTTCCCGCATATTGGATGTGCCGTACTCTCGAATCGTCACTTTGACATCATATCGGATCACTGCTGTACTGAAAGTTTCATCCCAATTTTCCTTTTCTTGCTCCCACAGTCGAGGATAGGCGATGCGCAGCTTATCTCCGAATCTTAATACATCGGCACGATACTCCTTTTGCAGCTTATTAAGCAGCTTCGTTACGAGTTCTTTAATTCGTTTCTCCGTATCTGCTTCCAAACGCTTTAAGAACTTGTTATCAAAGTCATTTCCTCCACTCATTTGTTCCCCAAGACGGCCATCCGACTCCACCCGCACATCGTATGATATTCGTCCATTTTCGACATGAGGAGTAATATGGCTCTTCACGTTTGTGATTTCGTATGCAGATATTTGGCCTGTGGCGTTATCCTTGCTTTTCACTATCCCCCCCTTGGCACCGCCCAGCACCCAGTTCACAGCCTCCATATCCTCCTCATTAAGGTAACCTAACTGCTTGCCTGTTTTGCCAGATATGACGGAAGCTCCCGACAATTTCAGCTCTTCATTAGCCGTGACTACATTTTGCAACAGAAAGCTGGTCATCGAATTCAGCTTATCTTGCAAATTGGTGAGGGACATCGGCTTCAGCAAACGGTTAGTCCGATAGTGATTATCTGATATTCCTAACAAACGGAGTGCAGGAATCTCCCCAGAGGTGTTGGTGTCCAATATTTCTTGTCCCGTTCCTTTACTGACATACACTAAGCAGCTTGGGCGAAACTCTTGTTCCCGCATGAAAAAGTCCAGCACTTCGCGAAAATTCATTTGTTTCGCCAACTCAGAGCCAATCACCAATGCTTTATAATGCTGCCCGAAAATCGGCTTCGATTCCTTGAGCGATATTTCTCTTGATATCTGATAGATCGAGTCTCCTGACAACGAAACATTTCGATACTTTTTCTTGTTTCCTGACGCTTCTTGACCTGATGACTGCTCCGGCTTCGCCATTTGATAAGTTAACACAAGTCTTCGTTCACGAGGGTAATCCGCATCTTTTTTTTCAAATTCCTGTTCCTGCTTCACGGCATGACCGAGATCAATCGCCGCTGCTACTGTGAAGTTCAAGTCCTCAATTTCCCGTCTGCTCCAACAGCCGCTCAGAAGCAGAAGACTGCAGGAGATAGCCATAATTCTCCTTGCTGTGCGCAGCCAACTTCCATTCTGGTGGATTTGATCGGTTAGTCGTTTATCTGCACCATTCACAGCCGGAACAGCAATGCACTGGCAATTCGCTTGTGCCTTATTTCCATTGTTCCTGCTCATTGCGCGCCAATTCTCCTTCTCCACTTCACAATGATGAGTAAAATAGCTGGCAAAATCCCAAACATGATCATGGCGACATCACTAATCCGATCTCCCATAGAGAACAGATCATTAATATTTCTTGGCGACATTGAGGCAAGATAGATGACCGGAATAAGCGCGTACAGCATCGGACGAATATCCTTGTTCACCATTCGCGCAATGCCAAGTGCAGCCGCATAATGGGTGATCGCATACGTTGTAAAGATTTGAATTACCCAAATAACCAGCAGCAAGGATTCATAGCGTTCAAATAGAATCCCTGGGTATTCGAAGCTGCGGAACAATGTTATCGTCGGCCAGGTTTGGCTGACTACACCGCTAATCGATAAGGCTCCAACTACCATTACTACTGTCACAACGTAGAAGAGCATCGGAATGAGTATCCCGATTACAACCGCACGGACAGCCTTTTTCGGTGTAGACATGTACGCCTGCAGAACAAGCAGTATTTCAAAGCCGGAGAAGGAAAGCCCAGTTGTCTTTACCCCGTTCAATACAGGGCCAATCCCTTGTCCAAGTACTGGCCTTAAATTGTTAACATCAAATATTTTAAAGCTCAATAGCGCCAAGAACAGAATGGTCAATATCGTCAGCGGAAACACAATTTCGAAAAAGCGGGCAATCGCGGAAACCCCACCGACTATGATGTACATCCCCACCCACAGAAAAGACATGATCACAACCCAGCGCGGGGTTCCTTCAAGCAAGTACAGGTTCATCACTTCCGACATAGCCCGCACCATATTGCCAGATGTAGCTATGAAATAGATAATAATCGACGCATTCAGCACGATCCCTAGCCATTTTCCAACAATAAGCTGACTGTATTCATAAAAAGTTTTGCCTGGGTATTGCTGGCTAAGCTTCGCTACAATAATGCCGGCCACCATAGCTATAAGACCGCCGAGAATGACGGTCAACCAGATATCGGGCGTTTTAACCTTCTCCGCCGCTGCCCGGGGAAGCGTTAAAATGCCAACTCCTAAAATATAATTAGCCACAAATACAGCCGCCTGCTGTGTCGTTATTTTCTCATTCGACCCAATTTGACTCAAGATACTCCACAGCTCCTTCTATCAGCTTAATCTTCCCGGGTTGGATTACGTGTCCCCAGCATCTTAGGACGCTTCTTCATCAACCTTAGCGGTGCGCGCAAAATGAAATCCTTCCAATCTGACAACCGATAAGGTACAGCAGGACTCATATATGGTACACCGAAGCTCTTCAATTTAACTAGGTGACTGCATAGTAATAAGAAAAACAACACGACACCATACAAGCCGAGTATGGATGCGGCAAATATCGCTAAAAAACGCAAAATACGCAAGGAAATGCCTGCACTGTATTGGGGAATGGCAAAAGAGGATATCGCGGTTACAGCAACTACGATGACCATGAATGGGCTGACAATGCCCGCCCTGACTGCCGCATCCCCGATGACAAGACCGCCCACAATACCGACCGTTTGGCCAATCGGCTTCGGCAGGCGCAGCCCCGCTTCACGCAAAATCTCTAGAGACACTTCCATAATGAGCACCTCAATAATCGAGGGGAACGGAACACCTACTCGGGTACCCGCAATTGACAATGCCAGCTTCGTAGGAATCAGCCCTTGATGAAACGAGATTAAGGAAATATACAAGGAGGGGCCGAAAGTCGATACAAAAGCAGCAAAATACCGTAGACAGCGAACTAGTGTCCCTGCAATCCAGCGCTCATAATAGTCCTCTGGCGATTGGAGCAGCATCGTGAACGTCGCAGGGGCAATAGATGCAAAGGGGCTGCCTTCAAGAAATATCGCAACCCTGCCCTCTAACAAGGCACACAGGGCGATACAGCCGTTCCGTACTTTGCAGTTGCGGAAAGGGAGACAAATAATTGTCTTCAATAAGCTGTTCAATATAGCTGGAATCAGGTAGATCATCAATATCGATTTTGCTAATGCGATCCAAAACCTCGGTCACAAGCTGCTTTTCCGCTATATCCTCGATGTAAGCAAGAACCATCTCTCGCTGTACCCTTTTCCCTACTCGGCGATGAATGAAAGTCAATTTTTTATTTCCACCCTGCTGCCTAAGCAGCGTCATATTGTCAACGAGACATTCATTAAATCCTAGCCTTGGCCCCCTTACGAGTACCTCGGATGGCGGCTCATCCACGCCGCGAACTTTCACTTTCCGCGTATTGAACATGATTGCGCCGAGATGCCCTTCAATGAACAGAGCTGTATCCCCTTTTAATATGTCGTACGTGCAATCATTCACAATACGATTTTCCTTCATCGAGCCTACAGGGAGAGTATGCTCAACCAAGTACTCCTTCGTATACTTATAATCCGGGGATGCAACCGCTCCTCCTTGAGAAGGAGGCTGTAATTTCCCCATTAAGGATTCCAGCAAATGGGTATCAATGAAGTCTCGGTCGCTTATGCCTCCTACGAACACAAGCGCAGCACGTTGCGTTGTATAGCCAAGCTGGAACATACGTACATTGAGATCTTCCAGCTGTCCGAGATCTGCCTTGAGCATATCAAGATCCTCATCAAAATTGCCGATGAAGCCTTCATAAGCCGATTCAGGCTTCTGTTGACTCTGATCGGATTCCGCCTTCATCGTGACGGACATAATCTTCGATAATATATACGGCACAATGCCTGCAATCGCCGCTTGTGCGAACGCTTGCCAACTTGGTATATAAGGCGTAATCGCCTGCCACATTTTTCATCACCTATCC
Source organism: Paenibacillus alvei DSM 29 (assembly GCF_000293805.1). Lineage (GTDB taxonomy): Bacteria > Bacillota > Bacilli > Paenibacillales > Paenibacillaceae > Paenibacillus_B > Paenibacillus_B alvei. The sequence goes on from NZ_AMBZ01000001.1 coordinate 650,200, forward strand.
GTAATATGCCCCGCCCATTTTTGACTATGCATTTCATGGAAGACGATGATGACGATTGGGGCAAAGCAGATATTTCGACCTTTTGCGGCTTTATTAAACCTATTAACGTAAAGAAGCGCAAACCATGTTGTTTGCAGCATCAAATGTTAAGGAAGTCTAATTTAAAGTAGACAGCTATATTTTAGAATTAAATATTTATATAATAAAATTCGGCATTCAAGGGTTGTATTCGGCCTGTACTTGCTGCTATGGAGCAAGCCATCTTCAATGAACATTCGCAGCAAGACATCTGCGTCAGTCAGTGTAGAAGATGTAATTGCTTCACTACCATTCCGACCGTTTCCATACGCGAAATGTCGGATGTCAATCATTCAACCTCGATACAATGAAAGGGAAAGGAGGTCATGACATGGATATGCTGAAGGATATGAATCAAGCTTTGGCCTATATTGAAGAGCATTTGGATCAGGACATCGATTACGCCAAGGTGGCTCAGCTTGCAGGAACCTCGGAGTATCACTTCCGAAGACTCTTTTCCTACCTAGCCGGTATTTCTTTGAACACGTATGTCCGCAACCGAAGACTGTCCCAAGCTTGTCAGGAATTGCACATAAATAACATGAAAGTGATAGATATCGCAATCAAGTACGGTTACCATTCAGTAGACGGATTCACGAGAGCGTTCAAAGATTGGCTTGGGATCGCTCCTTCGGAAGTAAAAAGCGTTCAAGATCTGAAAGTATTCCCGCGCATGACTTTCCAACTCACCATTCGAGGAGGAATCGACATGAATTACCGGATCGAACAGAAAGACGCCTTCAAGCTTGTCGGTATTAAGCGTCGTGTGGCCATCGTATTCGAGGGCGAAAATTCTGCAATTGTGGAACTGGCGCAATCGATAACCGAGGAGCAGCGAAGAAGACTGCAAAGCTATCGAAATACCGATGTCACCACTGTGGTCAATGCTTCTTATCATTTTAGCGAGGATCGATATGAGGAAAAGGGGGAGCTGGATCATCTCATCGGATCGATTACGACGCTTGATGCTGATTTTGAAGGCTTTGAGGTTGTGGAGGTGCCTGCCTGTACATGGGTGATTTTTAACTCGGTAGGCCCCTACCCCCATACATTGCAAGAAACATGGGCAAGAATCGCTTCCGAATGGCTGCCTTCATCCTCCTATGAATTGATCGAGGTTCCCGAAATTTGTTTTAGTGGGAATTTGTCCGACCCCGAGCGGGTGTACAGTGAAATATGGATCGGCGTAAAAGAAAAAGCATAATAAGCAGAAACCCCTTGAATCGGTTTTATAAACGGATTCAAGGGGTTTTTCTATTGTCATTTATACACTTCAACAACGATTTCCGCCCAAGCACCACGATCAAATGCCGGAACATTGTCGGCGCTATAGAGTGTAATCAAATAGTATCCTTTATTTTGAAGCTTCACCGATCCTTTAAAGGCTTGTTCTTGGATAGGCATTTTTCCTTCCTTGATATCCTTATAAGGATCAGATTTTATAGCTTGCTTGTCATCATATTGCTGCACGGTAAAATTAAGCGCTCCAAGCTTCTCATTTCCAGCAAGAACCCGACCGGCAATATCGATTGAGCCTCCTTGCGGGATACGGAGATAACCGGACGCAGACTGATCGAACGCGATGTATTTTTTCCCCTCATCAGACAGACGGACAGGGGTGGCGCCTTCCTTCGAAACTTTCCGCATTACCGAAATAAGCTGTTCTCCACCCGAAACGGCTGTAATTTTCAGCGCATTTGGTCCGGGACGAAGAGGTAGGGTAAACTCGATTCGGTTATACTTTTGACCATCAAGCAAAATGTCTTTTTTCAAGACCTTAGCATGATCATTGCCCCCTAACCAGCCTCCTCCACTCAAGGCGGTCGCGATCGATGGCGTGTTCATATCCTTTTGATAAAGCATCGTAAAGGTTGTGCTGTCCTTATCTGTTTCCCACTTCGGCTTTAGAAGTTCGATGATTTTATTGCTCCACTTCAGCGATACCTTCTGGTTCGCTGTAGCCGGGGTAATGCCCAGGTAGGTCAAAGCTTGAATCGGTATGTACGTGACACCCTTGGCAACGAATGGCTGTGCAATGGTTACGTCCGGCAGCGCAGAGCCATTCTCCATATAAACCTTATCAGAGCCTATCCGAAAGAATAGCTGCTCAAATGGTGGCTTAAGCTCACTATTCATGACGACCTGGACTTGCTGTGAAGACGCGTCGAACTTCAATACTTTAACGGCTTCTGTCGCACGCAATGTGCGAAGAGGTACAAAGACACGCCCGTTTTTCATGATCGGCTTATCAAGAGACAAGGACTTCCCGTCAAGTACGGCCTGTCCGTTATTCAAATCAACAATAAGCTCATGGGAAACACGATACATCTTGGCCGCATCCAGAGTTCCTTGTTCTGTGTCGGCTGGAGGAGCAGACTCCTTGGCTAATACATTCGATCCAACACCAAAAGCTAACGTAACAGCCATCAGTAAGGCTATGCATTTTTTCATATAATCATCTCCTCATTGTCTTGTCTCTTAGTTAGACGTGTCGATAATCTAAATGGTTTCGTAATTGAGAGTCTTTTTTACGACGCTCTCAAAGATAATTGAAGAAAGTCATCACTGCGTTAACCTTAATGAAATTTGAAACTTGGCACCAATAAGTAAAAGCCGCTTTGCAGCGGCATATTAAACCTTCTCTTCTATTCGCGGATGATCTGGATTGCATTCCGGATCGGGTACTAAGCCTATTTGAGCTAGCTTCATTAAATAATAACACTCTTCCCTCATCATATGATCTGGTATGAGCGGGGAAATGCGATCAAGCACCTCGGCCGACAGTTCTAAATCCTCCAGTTCCTTCAAGAAAGCCCTAAACAAATTCATCTCCATATCAATGTCAGTGTGAAATCTGCGAAAGGCGGGGAAATCCCGAAGTTGTGTCCGCATGTATCCCGCCATTTCGATGCTCTTCAAATAAAACTGTTGAAAATGATCCTCAAAATCTTTACTTTTCTGAATCAACCGCTTTTCTACAAAATCCAAATCACTGGAAATGGATGCAGCATGACCCGCTGCGTCAGGCAGCCACAGGAAATCGTGGTGCAGTGCATCAAATTGGGGAACCGGCTTCCCTTCCAATAAGTTGGTTAAAATACGCAAGTATTCCTCAAGTTCATTCACCATGTGATTGATGAAGGTTGGAGTGAACGCAATTGTAACCCGACCAAGGATTAGGCGTTCAAGTATGCTCAGCTTAAATTGCCGCAGGTTGATTGTTAGCGTGTAGGCTTGTTGATTCAGTGTTCCGATCTCTGTATCCGATTGCAGTCCTCGAGCTTGTTGAAGAAGCTGATCGAATGCTTGAATAAATTGTTGTGCAGTCTGTATATCTGACGTTTCTTTCGGTGAAAGCGCATTGAAGATGAATCTCGCATGATCGCCTAAAATTTGCAGCCAGAAACGATGCTCAAACAGCGCTGATTGATTCAACGGTATGACCTCCTTTGTCGTTCTTACAAAGGTTTATGAAGGAGGCTTAAAATTAATAACTTAGAGATATCCCCGCATTTTAATTCATTGCGCATAAATAACATAAAGGCTAGACAACATAAGGAGGATGGAACATTCTAAACTATGGATGAAAAGGAGCAAGTCCCCATGACAAATACAAATACGACGATGCAAATCGAACAGCTTGCGCAACAATTGATTCAGCAAACAAATGCGGCAACGCAAAAATACCAACAGCTACTGCAACAAGAGCAACAAAACGCTGCGCGCTTACAGGAGCTTTCTAAAATTGAACAGCATGCGGCTCATGTGATTCAAACTGCGCTTCAAGGCCATCAAACAGCTGTACAACAATTGCAGCAAATTATCAACCTTGCTCATCAGACACATACGGCACCAACCAGTTATGCAACAGGGTATGTGACTCATACGTATCCACAGGTAGGCGCTATGCAACAGTCCGTCTCCAATGTAAATACTACTCCTCAATCGGGATATAGAGGCTATTAATTAACTAGACGTTAACAACTTAATTTAACCAGGAAAGTAGACAGCCGACTGACAAGATTATGTCTTAACTAGAAGACGTCAGATGAAGCTGTCTTCTTTTTTCTACTTTCGAACTCCAAAAAAACAATGCTCGGCAGAAATATACGCCAAGCATTGCAGTTATTTTATCTAGTTATGGGTTTCGATAAGAAAGGCTACAGATTCATAAGGGCGGAGCGTAAGCTGTTGGAACATGCTCGGTGTATCTTTATAATTGCTGATAAGGATGTGTGCTTCGCCGCTTGTAGTCGCTTCTCTTGGAAGCGCAAACTCCGCCTCTTCGCTGTAGAAGTTGCTGATAACGAGCAATCGCTCTGATCTGTATGTGCGCATGTAAGCAAATATGCGCGGATCGTCCTCCAGCAGCAGGCGGTAGTCGCCATGTACAATAATGTCGTGCTGCTTGCGCAGTGCAATCAATTCGCGATAATGATGGAAGACGGAATCCGAATCGCACAGCGCTGCTTCGGCATTAATGTCTCGATAATTCGGAGCCGAGCCGATCCAAGGGATGCCCGTCGTGAAGCCCCCATGCTCCGAAGCATCCCACTGCATTGGCGTGCGCGAATTGTCGCGCGACTTCTGTTGCAGTGCGGCCATTATGTCCGCTTCAGGAACGCCCTGCTTCTGTAGCAGGCAATGTGCATTGATTGATTCGATGTCCCGATACTCGCTAATACGTGAAAAATGAGGATTCGTCATGCCCAACTCTTCCCCTTGGTACACGTACGGTGTGCCCTGCATCAAGTGCAGCGTCGTGGCGAGCATTTTTGCCGATTGTACGCGATAGGCGCCATCATCACCGAAGCGAGATACTACCCGCGGCTGATCGTGGTTGCACCAGAACAAGGCGTTCCAGCCGCCGCCTTTATTCATGCCGACCTGCCATTCGCTCATGATCCGCTTAAGCTGAAGGAAGTCGAATTCAGCCTTGACCCATTTCTCCCCATTCGGATAATCGACCTTCAGATGGTGGAAATTGAACACCATACTCAGCTCATGCTCATCTGGGCGCGTATACTTAATGCAGTTATCCATCGTCGTCGACGACATTTCGCCAACCGTCAGCATATGCGGATATTGCGAGAAAACGCGAGCATTTATTTCCTTCAGGAACTCATGAATGCGCGGACCGTCAGTGTAATATTTACGTCCATCGGCCGTTGCTGTTGCCAGCGTATCATTCGGAAAGCCCTGATCCTTGGATATCACATTAATGACGTCCAATCGGAATCCGTCGACGCCCTTGTTCAGCCAATAGTGCATCATGTCGTACACTTTATCCCGCAGCTCCGGATTCTCCCAATTCAAATCAGCCTGGGAAACGTCATATAAGTGCAAATAATACTGCTCCGTTGTCTCGTCATACGCCCAGGCGCTGCCGCCAAATTTGGATTGCCAGTTGTTCGGTTCCCCCCGTTCACGCCGTCCTTCCAAATATAGTAGTTGCGGATCGGACTGTCCGTGCTGCTTGCAGCCTCCTTGAACCAGGCATGCTCCGTCGAGGTGTGGTTAACGACGATGTCCATAATGATGCGGATATCTTTATTGTGCGCTTCGTGCAGCAGTTTCTCGAACGTATCCATCGTGCCATATTCCGGCTGGATGCTATAGTAATCGCTAATATCATACCCATTGTCCTTCTGAGGAGACTCGTAAATCGGCGTTAACCAAATGACATCAATTCCGAGCTCCTTCAAGTAGTCCAGCTTGTCGATAATGCCCTGCAAATCCCCGATTCCGTCACCATTCGTGTCGTTGAAGCTCTTCGGATAAATCTGATAGATGACGGATTTTTTCCACCACTCCTGCTCCAATTGTTGTATCATTGTCTTGCACCACCATGTAATTCTTATTTTTTGTACGATATAGAATCGCTCTGTGTATTGTTATTAATGCCCCAATTATGCCTGACGCTTCGTCTTCCCGATAATAAGCGTAATGACGAACGGCACAATTAACGCCACTGCCATGCCGAGGAAGAATGGAACCCACTGCTGTGGGAAGATCGACAGGAAGCCCGGCAATCCACCGACGCCGATGGACACTGCCTTTACCTTAAATGCTGTGATGACGACTGCTCCCAAAGCGGAACCGATCATCGCTGAAATGAATGGATACCGCAGCCGCAGATTCACCCCGAACATCGCCGGCTCGGTAATGCCTAAGTAAGCAGATATTGCTGAGGTCACGGACATTCCTTTTAGCTTCTCATCCTTGGAGACGAACACCATCGCAAGCGCCGCCGAGCCCTGCGCAATGTTGGACAAGGCGAGAATCGGCCACAGGAACGTGCTGCCCGTGCTTGCAATGAGCTGCAGGTCGACAGCCAGAAATGTATGATGCATACCCGTTACGACAAGCAGCGCATACAAGCCGCCGTAAATAAGTCCACCCAACACAGCCGCGTGCTCAAAAATTCCAACGAAGGCCGATGTGATGGCATTGCCGATTGTGAAGGTCAACGGCCCGATCACGATGAAGGACAAAAACCCTGTAAGAAGCAGCGTAGTCGGAGCGACCAACAACAGCTTGAAGCCATCCGGAACGCGCTTGTTTAGAAAGCCCTCGATCTTTGCCAAGCAGAAAGCGGATACAAGTACTGGAAGCACTTGCCCTTGATAACCAATTTTTTCGAATTCAAAACCGAACAAGTTCCAGTGCGGAACCGTACCCTTCGCGATTGCATCTCCATATGCCCAAGCATTCAGCAAATCTGGGTGAATAAGCATCAAGCCAAGCACAATCCCAAGCAGCTCACTGCCGCCGAACTTCTTAACAGCCGACCAGCCGATCAGCCCCGGCAGGAAGACGAAGGCGGTATTGGCGATCAGGTTGATCATCTCCGCGAAGCCCTTCCACTGGGCATATACGTCAATGAAGGCTTGATCCGCGAAGAAAATGCCCTTGCCGGTCAATATATTGTTGATCCCCATCAATAGACCTGCTGTAATAATGGCCGGCAAAATCGGAATGAAGATATCTGCAAGCGCCTTCACAGCACGCTGCAGTGGATTTAGTTTTTTAGCGGCCACATTTTTAATGTCCTGTGTGGAAGCCCGTTCCCCGCCGCTAATTTGAAGCAACTTCTCGTATACCTTCTGTACGAGTCCTGGGCCGATAATGACTTGGAACTGCCCGTTCGTCGCAAATGATCCTTTGACAAGCTCATTCTTCTCCAATGCTTGCTGATCAACAATACTCTCGTCGTTCAATGCAAAGCGGAGTCGCGTTACGCAATGCGTATTATCTTTCCCACCAATGGCCTCTAAAATCTGCTCAACCGAACGTTGATCAACTGCCATATCGATGTACCTCCCTAATGGAATCGCTTCCATGTTGTTTGTTGAGACCATTATAACTTGTATAGACAGGTTTGTAAACACTTGTATAGACAAGTTGGCTTGTAATTAGTGGTAAAAAACAGCGGTCGATCTAGGACTTCTTTTTCTCATCCAAGACTGCCGCTGTTTCTTATAGTTAGGTTACGTCTAATTTAAAATTCTTAAAATCTATCCGTTTTATCATTTGTATCGGAGTTCGATCTCGCTTAGAACCTTGTTAGCGTCTCCGCGCAAAGTCAGTAAATACGAATCGTTCAGGATGATGACGTGATTCGGTATACTCAAACAACGAACCGTCGTGCATATAAACATAGTTTTTTACCACGACGACGAAGCCATATGATTTCATAATCAAGTGTTCCCGATCCTTTGCCGTTGCAGGCTCCACCTGAATCACGCGCTGGGCAAATCCTATTTTGTGCCCTAATTGCTGCTCGATATAGTCGTATATGGAGCGCTCGGCGATTTCCTTCGTAAGGCCCTCCACCTTTTCCTTCAAAAAATAATTGATATCCAAAATAATGCGCTCTCCGCCGAGCTCGCGCACCCGATGCAGACAATATGCCGTTTCGCCCAATGGCAGCTTAGTCCGCTCATGCAGCTTGTTCGTAATCGTTATTTCCTCAAAATAAGGTACGGTCGTCAAGAATTTCTGCCCGCTGCTTTCGCTTGCTTCCTTGAAGCTGACCAAACCGCCGAACGAGAACGTGATGGCATTATTGTCAAGCACATATACGCCCTTGCCAGGCTGGCGATTGACAAGCCCTTCCTCGACAAGCAGATCGAGCGCATTACGAATTGTTCCCCGGCTCGTGTCATAGATGACGCAAAATTCATGCTCCGAAGGAAGCTTTGTCCCCGATGCATATTCACCCGAAGCAATCTTGCCCTTAATATCTTCATAAATGGTCATGTACAGCTTACTTGTGTTCATAATTAATAGCTAACCCCCAATAATGCTTCCGTGCCTATCCTCCATTGCTTGCCTATATCATATCACGATTGCCGCAGCAGTTGAAAAGAAGGACGCCACCTCCGCACAGGTACCGCTAAACCAACAAAAAGACACTGCCCGTGCAGCGTCTTTGCAATAAGCCAAATCTATCTCAGATATCACGTTTCCTTTATGGCACGGATATTTTCAAGCTGCATAAGTAATACAGCCTAATAGCTTGACAGCCCTTCTAATCCTACCTTTAACTCAGATAGACTAAATTGTTTAGGCAAATGATCTAATATATTTTGAAGTTTCTTTTTAATGATATTAATCATATTCTTATCAACTGTATTAGAACCGTGCATTTTATTAAACTCCAATATTATATCCGCATTCGAGTTAAGTACTGGCTCTATATTAATATCACGCTTCTCTAAATCACGCTTAATTAATGATAATTGAATTTGCGTATCATATAATCGATTCAGAATATACTTAAGATTGGGATCCTTCCATTCTGTTCTCTCATGTTCATTCCAATTTGCTACCTTATCTACGTTATTCTCATATATAACTTGAATACCATCCCGAGCTCTTTCATATGCTAGGGTTACTTCCCTGTCTATTTTTATATTCTGAAAATAGAGTCCACCTAAAACTACGTTTAAAATCAGAGAAGCTGTGAACAGGAGTTTTTTTAAGATTTTCATGTATCCTCCACAGAAAAAGGAACTGCCCGTATTCATCTAGTTAACTAGAAATGTTAACTTCCTTTCTTTTTAAGCAAACCCACTTTTCTATTTACAATTTTTTATAGCAAATGAAATTATACACTTAATTTTCTAGAATTAAACAGGTTAATTTTGGATGGGAAGGAGATTGCCCCATGAAGATTGCTTCATTTATTTACAATGACATATAGAAAAAGAACAGATTTCTTACGGCCTATCCTTTAAGATATCTATACAATCAACGCACTATCTGATAGAGTCAGTTGTTTTTTGTAGAAAAAAACCTGATAAACCAAGGTTCTTGGCTTATCAGGTAATTGATTGTCTCATATATATGCCATCTTAAAATGGGGATTTAATTTAGTATTTTCTGAGGAAGCTTGGGGTCGTATTGAAAATTGACTGATTTATAAACCGGTGGCAACACGCAAAAATTGCCTCTATCGTTTGAGTCGAGTTTGCTAGTACACGCGCCATCAGCCCGGACACCGGAAGCAAGGATAAGCCGATTCGGCAATCCTCATATTTCCCATCGATCTCAAGATAAAGCCGATCCAAGAAATCCTGATCAACCTGTTCCGAGATCATCATCATCGACCCGAGATGCGAATACCCTTCCATAAATCCAAGGGAAGTCATACGATGCGCCGCAGGATCCAATTTGATATGGTCATGAATCGCTAATACGCCATCCAAATAAATTTCGTTCATGAATTGCAGCAGGTCATAACTGAATTGCCGCCCATCGGGGGACCATCCGGAGGTGACGATTTCGGAATATAGCAGATTAGCTCCCTTTTCCATCCAAATGACCGTTTTTTGCTTATACCGCGCATGTTCATACCCGATGATCGGATCGGTAATATATTCGAGATAGCTGCCCTTCTTCAACCTGATTTCAACTTCTTGATAGGCGGGTTTCTTCGGCGTTTTATAGATTTTGGTCGCCGCTTGCGTCGTCAAAGTGAGCCGGGCACCTTCCTCCAATGAAACCTGCATCAGATAACGATCCCCGTCCAGATAACCTCCGCCCGGATTCAATATATAGTAACACGCCTGCCCCGAATCATCGTGATAAATTGGCCGCATCACTTTAAACGCGCCGTGGAAATACACGTCTCTGGCGACGGTTTTACCGTTTCTCTCCTCAGCATTTAGCCGAAGAACCCCCGTCCACTCCTCCATTTATTCTAGATCCTTCAAGAACACATTTCTTTTGATCCAGTGGATGACTTGATCCAATCCTTTGTTATCCTTCAAATTGGTGAACACAAACGGTTTATTCCCACGGAAAACCTTCGTATCCGATTCCATCACTTCCAGGCTTGCCCCGACATAAGGCGCCAGATCGGTTTTGTTGATAATGAACAGATCCGATTTAATCATGCCTTGTCCGCCCTTGCGCGGAATTTTCTCCCCTTGCGCTACGTCGATGATATAAATCGAAAAGTCAACCAGTTCAGGACTGAAAGTGGCCGCGAGATTATCTCCGCCGCTTTCCACAAAAATAAGCTCGACATCCGGATGGCGCCCAATCAGCTCGTCGATGGCCGCAAAATTCATCGAAGCGTCTTCGCGGATGGCTGTGTGCGGGCATCCCCCGGTTTCGACGCCGATAATCCGATCCGCGGGCAGAACGCCGTTTTCCATTAAAAATTTGGCGTCTTCTTTTGTATAAATATCATTTGTAATGACAGCCATGCTGATTTCCCCTTCGAGATGACGGGTTAATTTTTCAACGAGCAGTGTTTTGCCTGCTCCGACCGGCCCACCGATTCCGATTTTAATAGGCCCCATAATTCACACGCTTCCTTCTGTTATGAAATTTTCACTAAGACATGAAAATCCGAATATTGACGCGCTCATGTTTCATTTGCGATAATTCCAGACCGGGTGATACGACGCCAAAATCCTCCTCATCCAATCGGACGATTTGTTCTACCGCTTGAATCAATCCATCCTGACATTGCTGCAGTACCTTCTGTCCTGCCGTTTGACCTAACGGAATTGCGCGCACCGCGTTTTGGACCAAGCTGGCGACGACTGAATATAGATAATATAAAAGGGTGGCCGTTCCGGAAACGCCGAGATGGTGCCCGACCATCGTAAACACGATGGCCGGATGTCCAAACTCAGCTTAACACGGATGCGCTCCCTATAGATGGAGAAGACAGACGACTCATACAAAGATTGCACGAGGTTTAACATCCGGTCTCCCATCTTTTGCGTACCTTCCCTTGTCTCGCGGGGCAGATTTTGCACAAACAGCATCCGATCCAGTTTCCATATGGTGTCCATATCCCCAGACTGCAGCGCGTTAAAGACAAGGCGGGACGCAAGCCCGTCCGAGTAAACAAGCTGTTCATGAATATAGGTATCGAGCCATTCGGCAAATGTGTCCTGATCCCTAACCCGATCTTCCTGAATATACGTTTCTAGTCCGTAAGAATGGCTGAAAGCTCCGGTAGGAAAGTTGGAATCGCAAAGCTGAAATAGAGCCAGAGCTTGCTTATCCATGACTGTGGCCAATATGACGAAACGCCTGCTTCACTTTCCGGTTTTCCCTTACATAGGGAATATGCAACTGTACCAGTAATTCTTCTACAAGATAGTCGTATTGAACAAGCATTTCGTCTCCTTCGAATTGAGCAGGCAAATGCCGGTTGCCTAATTGATGCGCGATATAGCCCATTTCTTGCAGGCTGCGCGGACGAATTGCAAGTAAATCATCGGAGTGGACATCCACAATAATCATGTTCTTGTCGTCCATGTATAACACGTCGCCGGCCACCAAATCGCGCTGCTCTGAAAGACGAATCCCGATTTCATTCCCATGGTCGGTTGTTGCGCGCTGAATCCGTTTGACGAGATCGCTGCTTTCCAAATATACTTTCTCAATATGTCGGTTCCCGATTTCTTCCTTGTCCATTTGTTCGATATTTGCAATTACCTTTTCGATAATCATCGGCTTCACCTCAAAATAAGAAATAACGCTGTCCCATCGGCACTTTATCTACCGGTTCGCAGGTCATGAGTTCTCCATTGACCCGAACCTCATACGTTTGCGGATCAACCGTGATCTCAGGTGTTTCAAAATTCAACTTCATATCTTTTTTCGTTAATGTCCGGATACCATGCACAGGCAAAACGATTTTTTCGAGCCCTAACTGTTCGTGGACTTTGTTGTCAAAAGCGGACTGCGAAATGAAAGTGATGGAGCTTTGGGAACGCGCTTTTCCGTATTGCCCGTACATTGGACGGTAAATGACCGGCTGCGGCGTTGGAATGGATGCGTTCGCATCCCCCATCAAGCTATGGGCTACCATCCCGTTTTTGATGATCATTTCAGGCTTCACACCGAAAAATGCTGGAGACCAAATGACAAGGTCGGCGACTTTCCCAACTTCAACCGACCCGACATACTCAGAAATCCCGTGCGTAATGGCCGGGTTGATCGTATATTTAGCTACATATCGTTTAGCGCGGTTATTATCTGAAAGCTCACGGTCACCCGGAAGCGAGCCCCGCTGTTTTTTCATTTTGTCGGCAGTCTGCCATGTTCGTAAAATAACTTCACCGATGCGGCCCATCGCCTGCGCGTCTGAACTGATCATACTAAAAACGCCCATATCCTGGAGAATGTCTTCGGCAGCAATCGTTTCGCGTCGGATGCGAGAATCCGCAAAAGCAAGATCCTCTGGTATCGACGGATTCAGGTGGTGGCACACCATCAACATATCCAAATGCTCGTCGATCGTATTAATGGTATACGGCAGCGTCGGATTCGTGGACGAAGGCAGCACATTCATATAACTGGCGGACTTAATCAGGTCAGGAGCATGTCCTCCTCCTGCCCCTTCCGTATGATACATATGGATCACCCTGCCTTTGATCGCCGCCATGGTATTCTCCATGAAGCCGCCTTCATTCAAAGTGTCGGCATGAACCGCAACCTGCACGTCGAACTTGTCGGCTACGCGTAACGCATGATCCAGCGCCGAGGCGGTCGCTCCCCAGTCCTCATGCACCTTCAGCCCAATCGCTCCGGCCCGTACCTGCTCGGCAAGCGGTTCTTCTGCCGCAGCTTGTCCTTTCCCAGTAAACCCGACGTTAATCGGCAGCCCCTCCGCCGCCTGCAACATGCGGTGTATATTCCATTCCCCAGGAGTTACTGTGGTTGCCTTAGAGCCCGCAGCCGGACCTGTTCCGCCGCCAATTAATGTGGTCAGACCTGAAGATAGCGCCGTCTCGACCTGGCCTGGATTAATAAAATGCACATGCGTATCAATGCCGCCGGCGGTGACGATCCTGCCCTCCCCTGCAATAATTTCCGTCGCCGCGCCAATGACGATATCCACATGATCCATGATCAAAGGGTTGCCCGCTTTGCCGATCCCAGCTATCCTGCCGTCACGGATTCCAATATCCGCCTTATATATGCCGGTATAATCCAAAATGATTGCATTCGTAATCACGACATCCGGAATATCGTCGCCGCGAGTCGCAAGCGGATGCTGACCCATACCGTCACGGATTACTTTTCCTCCGCCAAAAACAACCTCATCGCCATAGGAGGCAAAGTCCTTTTCAATCTGGATAAAGATATCCGTGTCCGCCAAGCGAATCGAGTCTCCCGTTGTCGGTCCGTACATTTGTGAATATTGATTTCTGGACATTATAAAACTCATGATTGGCTTCCGCCTCCCACAGATCCATCCGTCTTGTTATTAAATCCATACACGCGGCGCTCCCCTGAGTAATCAATCAGTTCTACTTCTTTTTCATCCCCGGGCTCAAAACGTACCGCGGCGCCTGCAGGAATATTCAGACGCTTCCCAAACCCACTATTACGATCAAAAATGAGAGCTTCATTAACTTCATAGAAATGAAAATGCGACCCGACCTGTACAGGACGGTCGCCGGTATTTTTAACAGTACATCTCAAGACGGTTTTGCCGGCGTTGCATATAATTTCTTCCTTCTGCAAAAAGATTTGTCCAGGTATCATTAGACTCTCTCCCGTCGCAGTTCATTTATCGTATCGGATGGTGTACAGTTACCAATTTCGTGCCGTCTGGAAAGGTGGCTTCAACCTGGATATCGTCGATCATTTCGGGAATCCCGTCCATCACATCGTCGCGGGACAAAATCGCGGCCCCATATTCCATAAGCTCCGCAACTGTTTTCCCGTCCCGTGCCCCTTCAATAACTTCATAAGTAATCAGCGCAACAGATTCAGGATGGTTTAATTTAAGCCCCCTTTCCCGTCTGCGCTTGGCGAGATCCGCCGCAACAACGATGAGAAGTTTATCGATCTCACGGGGTAACAATTGCATCGTATGTGCCTCCTTCGATTTTCGAAACCGGTTTCGCACTGAAGAGAATGAGTCAATCCCTTGGTGTACACCTTCCTTCTGATTCAATCCGATTGATTAATCAATCAAAAAAAATGAAAGAAAGACCTAAATTTCACAATCACTGTCTGAATATTCAAGCAACAACTTGGTGGTATTTTTTACCTATATAATATAATGAAAAAACAGTAGAAACAAGAAATTTTGCTTCTACTGGCCCTATAATATATCAAAAATTCACAAAAAATATATCAGTTAGCAACCAAATCTATCTCCGCTATAACGATTACTCATAACTCGTAATTGTTAATCCAACACGCCATAATCACAAAAAATATTATCTGGTAATCACAGTAAAACTATTATAAAATGGGTTCATTACATTTTTGCCCAGTTATTATGATTGATTTTACAAATTGGGGGAAACATGTAAATCTATCATTTTGGAGGTGAGCTTATTCGTTAAAAATGCTAGCATTGTCAGACTAGACTATACTTTTTATACCTAGGGGGAATAATATTTGGCGAACAAAAACAACAAAAAAGTGCTTTCTCTGATCATGTCGATTGCAATGGCAATCAGCCTGATGTCACCAGCGGTGTCCGCCTATGAAGGATCCGCAAACAACTCAACCGAGAAGCTGCTCCACTTGCGATCGGGTACCATCAATCTCCAAAATGAAAATGAACAATACGGACTGCAATTTGATGAAGAAAGCACGCAACGCCAATTGTACGTTGTTCAATTCAACGACGTCATCACAGATTCCTCCAAACAGCTCTTGCAACAGGCAGGAGCGGAACTCGGAGATTATCTCCCTGACTATGCTTATCTCGTACGCATGAACTCGCAACAAGCCGCCATCCTCGCCACAAACGATCAGATTTACAGAATTACCCTCTTTCAGCCAGAGTGGAAGAACGGCAATCTCTCCACATCAGAAGACATTCCAACAAGCAACTATGTCATCTCGGTATTCAGGGGCAGTGAGGCAGAAGTTGCCCGCTCACTTCAGCAGCAAGCCATCCCCGTTACCGATGTACAAGAAGGCTATATTGAAGCTGTAGTAAGCAATGAATCACTCCCGCTTGTTCTTCATCAACCCGATGTCACCTTCGTCGAATCTAAGCCTGCCGATGAGATCTTCAACGACTTCGTTACTAATCAAGTTGGGGCCGCCACGTCGAATGGCGTATGGAGCAATGGATTGACCGGAAAAGGTCAAGTGGTTACCGTGGCCGACAGCGGCTTGGATTCCGGTAATCTAAGCACACTCCATAAGGATTTCGAAGGTCAGCTTCACACAGCGCCGGTTCCTATCGCAAGCGGAACATGGGCAGATACGAACGGACATGGCACGCATGTAGCGGGCACCGTGCTCGGTACAGGAGCAATGTCCAATGGGAAATATAAAGGCGTTGCCTATGGCGCCAAGCTATTCTTCCAAGCGCTCGGCTGCGGCGGCGACTCCATTTGCACAGGCGATGTACGCAATCTGTTCAGCGCCGCAAAGCAGCAGGGTTCAGCCATCCACACCAACTCCTGGGGTTCCCGCTTCAACTACACCTATAGCGCCAATTCTTCACGCGTTGACGAATTTACGTTCAATGACAAGAACTTCACTGTATTATTCGCCGCCGGCAACGACGGCCGGGGCGGCTACAAAACCGTCAATGCACCCGGTAACGCCAAGAATACCATCACTGTCGGCAATCTTCAAAAGTCAAATCCGAATCAAATTGCGGTGGGCTCAAGTAAAGGCTACACCTTGGACGGGCGGGTCAAGCCTGATGTTGTCGTCACAGGCTCCAACATTATATCCGTTCGTTCATCGGCTTCATCCACTCCTGCTAACCCGAATCAATATTACACCACCATGTCAGGCACCTCTATGGCAACTCCGGCAGTCGCGGGATCGGCAGCCATCGTTCGCGAGTTCTATACAGAAAACAAACACATAACCCCTTCCTCCGCGCTTATCAAGGCTACGCTCATTAATGGAGCTGAAGATGTAGGATATGGATGGATGAGCAGAGAGACAGGATGGGGACAGGTTAACCTCGTGAACTCACTTACCCCCACTGAGGGAAGAACCAATGACTTCATCGACAATACTACAGGTTTAAAAACAAACGATTCTATCTCCTACCGTGTCAAGGCTGAAGCTGACAAGCCTCTCAAGATATCTCTTGTCTGGAGCGATTACCAAGGTGCCGTTCAAGCTGGCAAGCAATTAGTTAATGATCTCGATCTTGAAGTAAAAGCACCGACTGGCGAACTCTACAAAGGCAACTGCTTCGTACAAAATACGGCTAGCACAAGTTGTACCAACAACGATGATATCAACAACGTGGAAAATGTATATCTTTCAACTCCAACTACGGGTGAATATACCGTAACCATCAAAGGACACAATGTTCCGCAAGGCCCACAGTCATTTGCATTAGTTGTATCAGGCAATCGTTCCTCTATTCTTGGTCAAGCCCCTGAAAACCCAGAACCGATTGTACTGAAGGCGCCTGAGCAGTTGGCTGTAACGGCAGTCACGTATAATTCGGTGAACCTGAGCTGGAGCGATCCGAACACAGGAATTCAAGGCCTTACATACGAAATCTATCAACAGCAGCAAAAAATCGGAACCAGCAGTCAAACCAATTACACGGTAAAAGATCTTAGTCCCGGCAATACGTATACCTTTACAGTCAGGATCATCGACGGACAAGGCAATGTCTCCCCCGACAGTCAATCGGTAACAGCTAAACTTCCAAAACCGGAGGGGAATACAGAGCCATGGCAGATAGGCAAACCATACAAGGTAGGCGATCTTGTCTCATATAGCGGTGTAATCTATGCATGTATGCAACCGCATACTTCCTTGGACGGCTGGGAGCCTTCTAATGTAACTGCACTTTGGTCGCCTATACAGGAATAGGGTAGACCCTTCAGACTAACCACCATCATGAAATTTGTTTGACTACTTTTGCTTCATCTCGTCACTGCTAACGAAGGAAGTCACCCCATTTCATTACCGAATGCGCAAAAAAGGCTATACCGCGGTTAAACGCGGTATAGCCAATTATTCACTTTTCGTTTGGCCCATAATCGATTCACACGCTTTACGTACCATCCATTTTGAAGGCCATCTCCGCCTCTCGGGCACACTTACATACGGATGCGTTTATTATGACCCAAAATGAACGCAGCTCTGCATTTCAAAAAATAGTTCAGCCCAATCGCTCTATCACGGGGAACGAAATGATCTATTTTTCAATAAGTTTGAAGGTATTACCTCACTGACTTGATCATGGACAACAATTCTTCTTCACTGACGCCTTTCTTCAGGCTCAAGGAATACGAAAATCCTTGCGAGTTCCATATTGCCAGTTCATATTTGCCTTGATTGCCTTTGATGGTCGCCTGTTCATTTCCGATTTGAATGATGTTCGCGTCACCATACTCTTCATAGTTGCCGCTATTATCGTTCGTGCCGGGCGAAATCCTAAACGTCAGGCTGTTATTGGCACCGCTATAACGAATTTGAGCCGTCTCTACCCCTATTGAAAAGTAGCTCGTGTCCTCCACTTCAAACGGAATTCCCCCAATATCAGTTACTTCAAACCCGATACCAGCCACAAGTTCCTGCAGCGACGAATACTCCTTAATGCCAGGCGATACTAACACAGGGCCAGGGCCCTGGACGTTGGGGACTGTATCATCCTGATGATAATAATACGTAGTCACTAGGGTACCGGTGAGGAGAACCAGGCAGCAAACAGCCACGCAAGTGACTCTTTTGGTATGATGAAACAATCTCAGAAATCGTTTTTCTTGAGGGGTTAAGTCCGCGCTGCGAATGTTTCGCACGATCCGCTCGTGCATATCAGGAGTGACTGTTACCCTGTTCATGATCTCGTTATATTTATTCGGCAAAGTCATAATCCTCCTTCAAAACGATTTTGAGCTTCTCTCTGGCTCGGTGCAAAAGCGAACGGATCGTCGTTTCTTTTTGTCTAATATCCGTGCAATCTGCGCGGTCGAATACCCTTCCTGGTAAAACAGATGCAGCACTTCGCGATAGATGACCGTCAGGCTGCTTACTGCCTCCCATACGAACTTCAAATCCTGCTCATCGTCTGAAAGTAGCCCTTCGTCCAGTTCAGCGTCGTCGAGCTTCTCTTTAGACTTGATTTTATTTTTGCTGATGTTGATTGCCACCCGCAGTAGCCACGCTTTTTCATGTGCAGCATTTTCGAAACGAGGGACAGACCGCATGTATTGTAACAATGTATCCTGCAGTACATCTTCGGCATCGGTAAGATTGTGCAAATACGAATACGACAAACGCAAGATGGCCGTTCCGTGTTCCTCAAATAGCCTTTCTGTTTTGTACTGGATACCTTCCTGTTCCTCGGTTGAATCCTTGGCCACGGCATGTGCATATCCACAATTCCATCTTGAGGTCAATTTCCGAATCTGTGTCAGCAGCGTACTGCTTAAAGATAAAATATATCGCATATAGCGATACTTCGGATTGCTGTATACTTGTTCAATGATATCCAATGTTGACCTCCTACCAAGCCTTCCTCCTGATTCGATGATTAGACGAAATCGTCCCCATTCCTAAGAACAGGGACGATCTCCTTTTATTTTTTGCGGAACCCATGTTGTGAAGCAACGGAGCATTAGTTTACTTTTACCGTATAAGTTAACATTTTTGCAGGCTTCTGCTCCTTTTCCCATGGCCGGGAGTAGGTGAATGTCAACGTATACGTACCTGGCTTGGTGGCTTTAAACGCCCATGTTTTTTCATCCCCCGCACCTAATGCGAAAGGTTCGCCCTGATTAGGCTTTCGGCTCTTCTCTGCCACAAGTTTAATTCCGTTTTGATCGGTTACATAGCTCCAGGAGTATCCAGTCGATGTGTTCTCTTCCATGTTTACGCTGAAACATTGCCCCGTTTTCACGCTGTTTACCTTATCCACTCCCAACACAGCCGGAGACTGCTGTTTTTCAGCTATTTTATCCTGTTCGGTCACTTTAATCATGTACACTTTCGTATCCGCAGCCTTCTGCTCCTTTTCCCATGGCCGGGAGTAGGTAAATGTCAACGTATACGTACCCGGCTTGGTGGCCTTAAACGTCCATGTTTTTTCGTTCCCCGCACCTAATGCGAAAGCTTCGCCCTGATTAGGCTTTCGGCTCTTCTCTGCCACAAGTTTAATTCCGTTTTGATCGGTTACATAGCTCCAGGAGTATCCGGTCGTCACATTTTCCTCTAGCGTGATATCGAACGTTTTACCCGCTGCAACATTAATTTCTTTTAGATGATCGTTCTCCTTTTTCGCAGGCTTGATTGCATCCGTGGCCTTGTTGCCGCCTGCCGACTTCACGGAGGTAATGCTGGCATAAGCATTACCCTGAATACTCATGCTGCCAACAGACAAACAAGCCGCTAGGCTTGCAACCGTGATCATAGATTTCGTAATTTTCATTGCACTTTCCTCCCATAATTTTTATTTTAAAATGAAAGGGTACAGAAAGAGCCTCATTTACCATTGCAAATATATCAGCATTCCTTCTGTTTTTTCGACATTCTATTATGTATACAAATGACGAAACGAAATTGTTGCAAACCCTCAAAAAAAAAAGAAAACATGCTTTTATAACCTGCTTTCTCAATCACTTGCCCCCAAACATGATATACATAAATAAAGGTGGATAAATAGAAAAAACCTGATAGACCAAAGGTTTTGGCTTATCAGGTAAATATACATTGTCTCAAACATATACCATCATTTGTCTCTTTTATTGTTGTAATCAGTCCCAATTATAACTGTTACTCGCATCACAGTAATCATGTATCTCTAAATCTTGTACGCTTTCATCGCCTTGCGGATTTCTTTCCACGATGGACGCTTGCCATACATAAGGACGCCTGTGCGGTAAATCTTCGCAGCGAGCCAGCCAAAGAACAGAATGGATACAATCAAAATCGCAATGCTCACCCAGAATTCCCACCATGCTGCACTGTCTGTCCCGATGCGCAGCAGCATCGAGGTCGGTGTGAAGAACGGGATATAGGAACTTACCTTCACCAGTAATGTATTCGGTGTCGAGACGCTAAAGATTGCAATATAGAATGCCGCCATCGTGAGCAGTGAAATCGGCATAGCCGCCTGTGCCAAATCTTCCGTCCGGCTTACGATCGAGCCTACTGCCGCGAATAGTGTTGCATACAGGAAATAGCCAAGTACATAGAGCAGCAATCCGCCGCCTACTACCGTCCAGTCAATCATCGAAATATCAAAGTTGAGATCCTTCAATGGAGCCGCATTGTGAGGCAGCAGGAGGTTAATAACAACCACTGCGAAGAACACAATAATTTGCATCAGTCCGAGTAGGAACATCCCGATAATTTTCCCGAACATTTGCGCCAGCGGAGAGACGCTCGTAATGAGTATTTCCATAATACGCGAACTCTTCTCTTGTGTAACCTCGGATGCGATCATGTTGCCTGTCATCGTATTTGTCATGAAGAACAGCACAATTAACACCATCACGACAATAATGGAAATTCCTTTTTGCATCGGATTCTCTTCCGTCGCTTTCTCGCCTTCCTTCACGATCTTCTGTGTATCAATCGTAACTGGCTTGCTCAGTTCTGCCTTCTGCTGTTCGGTAAGTGAATCCTTAACGAGCCACTCTGTCTTCACCGCGCTTAAAGCGCCGGTAACTGTCGCTTCATCGCCATGTCCAAGCTCATCCTTGCCGTGGAACACAACCTGCGGAAACGCTTGCTTCTCTATATTGCCCGCTGCATCCTTCTTCGGATCGAACTTCAGATAGCCTTCCAAATCACCGGAGTCCACCTTCTTGCGCAGTTCCTCCTCAGAAGCAGACGGAACAAGCTTCAAGTCGCTGCTGCCGTGCTTCGTCAGTTGCTCCTCGAATGACTTCGCAATTTCCGCATAATCACCGCCCTGTACAAGACCAATCGATGTTGGCTCATTGCTCGAAAATTGAGAGATCAAAAATGGTATGTTAACCCCAACTGTCATAATGAGTGCTAATATAATTGTCGTAATGACGAACGACTTCGTCATCATTTTCGTCTTCAACGTGAATCTGATGACCGTCCCCAAGTTATGCATTAGATTCGCCTCCAACTGCTTTAATGAAGATCTCGTTCAAAGTCGGCTCTTTCAGCTCGAACTGCTGCACCGTCGCTTGCGCCATGGCCAGCTGCAGGATATCCTGCGCGGCGGCTTCATTGGAAATGCGCAGCTTATAGCCGTCTCCGATTTTGGATACGGATTGAACACCTGCAATGCGATCTAAACCATCCACATCTCCACTCGTACGCAAAATGACATGTTCACGCGGATATTGAGATTTCAAATCGCGCAGCGAGCCTTGAACCACTGCATTCCCCTTTTGCAAAATAGTAAGGTTCTGGCACAGCTCCTCTACATGCTCCATCCGGTGCGTAGAGAACAAAATGCTCGTTCCTTGATCGCGCAGCTCCTTAACCGTCTCCTTCAACAGTTCCACGTTAACGGGATCCAACCCGCTGAATGCTTCATCCAAAATAAGCAGCTTCGGCTTATGCACAATGGCGGCAATAAAGCCTATCTTCTGCTGATTCCCCTTAGAAAGCTCCTCGATCTTCTTATTGTAATTCTCCGGTACATTGAAGCGTTCCAGCCAATATTTCAGATTTTTATCCGCTTCCGCACGCTTCATCCCGCGCAGTTGTGCTAAGTACGTTACTTGCTCGCTGATCTTCACCTTCGGGTACATTCCACGTTCCTCTGGCAAATATCCGAGGATGCGAGTCAACCCTTCATGATACGGCTTGCCATGATACGTAATAGAACCGCCATCCGGATAAATAAGACCAAGCACCATCCGCATCGTCGTCGTTTTCCCGGCGCCATTCGCGCCAAGCAATCCGTAGATTTCTCCTTCTTCTACCTTCAAGCTAAGACCGTTCACGGCTGTCTTGTCACCGTACTGCTTCACAACTTGCTGCAACTGTAATGGATTCATTGCGCGTATACGCTCCCCTCAATATGCATCTCAATCATATAAGCTAAAATGTCATCCAGCTCCAAGGCATGCGTCTGAACGACCTCAATTCCCTCATCCTGCAAAAATCGTTCTAAGTGAGTTGCATCATATGCAATTAGCCTTGCTCCAAAGCGCTCTGATACAGCCTTCATCAACCCTGGCGCACCCTCGTAATCTGCTGCCTCACCGTTTACAACGAACAACTTCCAGGCATCGAATAAGGCATCTTTCTCTATAAATTGAAGGATCTTGCCCTTATGCACGATCAGAATATAATCCGCTAATCGCTTCACCTCATCTACGATGTGCGTGGCGATAAGAATAGTGCGCTTCCCATCCTGCAAAAACTTATGCAAATCGTCGATCATCATGCGCCAAGACAGTGGATCGAACCCAGAAGACGGTTCATCAAGCAATAGCAGCTCCGGCTGTGGACACATGGCGACGATCAAGTCCAGCTTGCGCCGCATGCCCTTCGACATCTTGCCCAGCCTCTGCTTCGGTGACAGCTCATACTTCGCCATTAGCTGGTGATAAAGCTGCCAATCCCATAGCGGATACCATTGCGAGATAAAGGATACAAGCTGCTCCGGTGTTAAATCATCGTACTCTGAATCGGAACTTTCACCTACATAGCCAATACGCGCCTTCACAATTGGGCTTAGCTCCGGCACTGTTTTCTGCTGCATGACATCTACCGTTCCTTCATCAGGTTGAACAAGCCCCATGCTCATTCCGAGTATCGTCGTCTTGCCAGATCCATTCGTGCCGACAATAGCAGTGACACAGCCCTGCGGAATGCTTAGATTTAGTGGGCCGATATGGAAGTTATCGCGCTTCTTAACTACCTGCCTCATCTGTATCACATCTTGGTTGTCCAACGCTTCTCCCTCCTTGTCCCATTAGCTTCCGCTACGCTTGCGCTCGATGATTTCACGGAGCATCATCATCAGTTCCTCTGTCGATACATCCACATGCATCGCAGCCTCGACAGCCTGTTCAAGCGCACGCTCAATCGCTTCCTTCCGATACCTGTCACGCTCTGCCGCTTGAACCGGTGTTACAAATGTCCCTGTGCCCTGCTTCGTTCGCAGCAGCCCTTCATTCTCCAAGTCTTGATATACCCTTCTTACTGTAATAACACTGCATTGGAGCTGATTGGCAAACTCGCGTATGGACGGAAGCAGCATTCCCTCTTCTACCTGCCCGCTCAGGATAAGTGCGCGAAGCTGGTGCTTAATCTGGGCATACAGCGGCTCAGAGCTGTTCTCATTAATTTGAATAGGGATAAACACCGCTCCTCATCACCTCCTGATTTATTGCTGTTCTCCTTTATATCCAATCTCGCTTCAAAACGATTTTGCGCAATCGGTTCATTCCGATTACATTCGAATTGACAATGACGACTATAGACAATACGATACTGATCCAAGGATGCGATTCTGCTACGCCTACTGCACTCTGCAAGATGCTTTCATTGGCTGCCCCTGCCAGAACGGACACAACCGTTATAATACCTAGTAGAATAAATGAGTATCTCATATATAATCGCCCGCTCAGGCTCACCTCAAGCGAGATATACACCCAGCTAATAGTTATAGCGAACGCTATCAGCATAAGTACATAGGAGATGCTGCTGATCCAGCCCAGGCTTCTGATTTTCTCACTAAGCATGTATTGCCCCACTAACATGACGCTCATATTGATGAACAAAGCCACGAGCATCTGCATTGTACGTGAAAGCACTACGGTCTTCACATCGATTGGGAGTATGCGCAGCTTCCGTATCCACTTCGTATACGAGTCATCCTTCATATAACGCATCGATCTTCGGGTGAAAAAGAAGCCAAAATTCGGGATCGTTACAAGAAACACAAAATCCGTCATCCCTTTAAGCGCTTTCGATGCAGGCTCAACGCCATTCAGAAGCGCTTTCAGCATCAGACCGCTCATTACGGCCATATAAGCACTGAACACGATCGTCATGAATATTCCCCACTTGAATCGGATCAGATCGTTCCTTACAATTTTCCACGCATCTCGATAATGCCCACGCATCCCAATATCCCCCCTCGAGCTCTATTTACAGCCCTTCCCCACTTTAAACAGGAGATGTGCTTATCTAATGATCACTGTGCTTACTGTGTATATCTTTATACACAGTATAGTGAGTAATTCCTCCATTTGTCAATCCATCATTAGGGAAATCTCAACACTCCTCCTCGTCGCCTTCAAATTATACCGTTCACGATCTGTTCTCCTTTGATGTCTTTTATCACGTAAAAAAAGCCCGTTCACGAGCACAAGGTGCACATAGAACGAGCTTTTATCACACAACAGCCTAGAGCCTATGTAAAGTAAATGATCCATGAAAAGCAGCTTGGCTCCCTTCATGGATCGGATTCAGATCGATTACAGACCAAAAATTGCGTCTAGTACCGGCTTCGTATGGCCGCCTGGGTACAAGATATACAGTAAGATATATACAGTAGCCCCTGTAATAGCGGTAATGAACCAAATTACAGAGGTGAACTTGCCCAGCTTGCGATGCTTCGCATAACGCCCTTTATAGCCCGTATACAATGTCGTCAAGCCGAACACAGCCGCTACAGCCGCGAGCACGATATGGAACAACAGGAAGACTAGGTAATATACCTTGAGATCATCCGGGCCGCCCCATGCGGTATTGCCTACAAAAATCGTGCGGGACATATAGATAATGAAAAAGATTAACGCAGCTACAGCTGCCGCGAACATCGTTTTCTTGTGCTGTTCCCGCTTGCCCTTAATAATTTGAGCCCAACCGATAGCGACAAGAATAGCACTGACGACGATGAAAGTCGTACTGATAGTTGGCATAATAAAGTACAGATCCACGAATGAAACGCCCTCCTCATTTGCATCGGCAATGAAGCAGTCCAATTTGATCTGCTTCTGCTTACGCTACCCATTATAGAGCATTTTTACGAATTCAACTGCCCTTCTACTGCGGTGTCCACAAAATCGTCATCATCTCTGCTCTCACGTCTGAACCAATGAACGAACACATAGAAGAGGATGCAGCCGTACATCGTTTCTTGAATCAGCTTCATTAAGATCCCGCCGAGCTGTTGATCCTCAATTGGCTTGAACCAATTAAAAAAGTCGGGGCCATCAAATGCGGCAAGCATTTTTACCGGATCACCGGATATACAATACCCCATCGCTTGTACCCAGGCTTCCTTGTCCACATAGGTGGCATAAAGAGGCTCGCTCGCAAATATGATTAACGCACACGCAGGGGTAATTAAAACACCATTCAAAAAGACATAGCCCATCTTTTTCACATCTGATAATGAGTTCCACTCCGGTACCGGAACAACGATCGGCCACCACATAAGCATCGAAGCAATAAACAATACAATATAGTAAAGGATATGCTCCGTGTAATGAGTCATGACGTAATCATGTACAGCTGGCACATGATAGAAAGAGAACAAGGTATTGAATAAGACAGCGCTGAGAATAGGATTCGTAAATAGCTTCAAGCGCCTCAGCGGCTTGCGATCCAATACATAACGCCATAACCAGGACGGAACAGCTAATAACAGAAGCGGCGGCACAATAATATACGACAATGCCATCATCGCCATATGGAAGGTGAACATCATATGACTCATCATGTTAATAGGCCCGCCTTGGGCCATATAGAGTAAGCCTGTCCCAATCACGAACATCAGCTTCTTCGAAGCTGGCACCGGTTCAGATGAAGGGAACCGATCCCGAAATGGCCCCGTCAGTCCGAAGTACAACACATTGATTAGTACCGTCGCTGTTAGGAACAACGGACTCCAAACATCATAGAAACTGAAGTATTCTGTCAATCCAAACATCTATGTTCAGCCCTCCTCTTCCTGCAATCCCCTGAGACGCCACTATTTCGCCACATTTATCCCTATTACGGAAAAAGAGGCGACGCTCCTTCGCGTCCCCTCTTCTCTCCTATCCGACTTACCACCATACCCAATATACGGCCATAACAATGGCTGTAAAGGCTATGATGGCTCCGAGTATCATAAACATGATCGGAATCATATGTCCTTTATCTTTCATGTGCATCCAATATCCCATCTGAATGACGACCTGCAAGACCGCCATAACAAGAAGGAGGATAACTGTGAACGTTGGGTTCACTTCACCCGCTGCACCTACAGTAGCAAAAGCAATCAGGGTGAGCACAATAGAGAAGATGAAGGCAATAATATGCTTCTGCTTGCCTTCGTGCTTATGCCGACGCTTCGAGTTGTCTGATGTTACTTGGTGTGTTGTCACTTGGTTAACCCACCTTTCCCATGAGGTATACAACCGTGAAGATGAATAC
This sequence comes from Paenibacillus alvei DSM 29, assembly GCF_000293805.1. Taxonomy (GTDB): domain Bacteria; phylum Bacillota; class Bacilli; order Paenibacillales; family Paenibacillaceae; genus Paenibacillus_B; species Paenibacillus_B alvei. The sequence continues at coordinate 677,080 of NZ_AMBZ01000001.1, forward strand.
CCATACAACGTCGATAAAGTGCCAGTACAGCGCGGAAACGTAAATCTTCGGTGCTGTCACCAGATTTAAGCCTTTTTTCATCGTTTGCAAAATAACGAGTGTAATCCATACGACACCAAAGGCAACGTGCGCGCCGTGGAATCCGACGAGTGTATAGAAGGATGAACTGAAGGCACTCGTTGTAAACGTATGCCCTTCATGAACATATTCAACGAACTCGTAAATCTCCAAGCATAAGAATCCCAATCCCAACGCGACAGTAACAGCGAGCCAGCTGAGCATTGATTTTATTTCTTTGCGATGCATCGCTTGAATCGCGAATACGCTTGTTAGGGAACTCGTCAACAAGATCAGTGTAGCAGCTGCTATCATCGGAAGCTTGAACAGCTCGGAAGCGGCAGGGCCATCACCAATTTGATTGCGCAGTGCAAGGAATGTGGCGAACAGTGTACCGAACAATACAGCCTCTCCACCGAGGAACAACCAGAAGCCAACGACCTTGTTGCGGCCTTCTAGGGTTGCCTTCTCCGGCTCATGAGGCCATTGCCCTTCTGCGTGATGTGCTGGTGCACTCATGCTTTAACCCCCTTCTGCTCCAGCTCCTCAGGTTCGATATGGTAACCGTGATCGTCCTTGATCGAACGCAGGAACATGCAACCGAATGTAATCAGCAAGCCGAAGCCTGCAACGATATGATTATGGAACAGACCGTTCAACAATGCGTTGTTAAACTCATCCTTCGCGAACATGAAACCAAAACCTGCAACGAATAAGCCTACTGACATCATGAATGGAAGAATGGATGGCGAAGGCATGTGGATAGAACCGATCGGTTCTGCAGCTTGCATCTCCGTGTTGCCTTCCATCTTTTCTTTCCACCAAGCATCGTAACCGCGAACAAGCGGAGTTTGCTTGAAGTTGTACTCTGGAGGTGGAGAAGGAATTGTCCATTCAAGCGTACGTCCATCTTCCCAAGGATCGTTGCCCAGATTTTTTGGCTTTCTTGACGTAATTGCGATGTTGTACAAGAACATAAGAACGCCGATACCCATCATAATTGCACCTATTGTACTTACCAGGTTCATTAGATCGAACCCCTGATTCGGCAAATACGTAAACACCCGACGCTGCATGCCAATCAAACCGAGGAAATGCTGTACGAAGAATGTTAACTGGAAACCAACCCAGAACATCCAGAACGTAGCCTTGCCCAATCCTTCATGCAGCATGCGCCCGAACATCTTTGGCCACCAAAAATGGAGACCAGCGAACAAGCCAAGCACCAAGCCGCCTACGATAACGTAGTGGAAATGCGCTACAACGAAGTACGTATCATGGAACTGGAAGTCAGCAGGCGCGGAGGCCAGCATGACGCCCGTAACCCCACCCATAACGAATGTTGGGATGAAGCCTACTGCATACAGATTGGCTGCGGTGAATTTAATCGAACCGCCCCACATCGTGAACAGCCAGTTGAATATTTTAATACCGGTTGGTACGGCGATAAGCATCGTTGCAATCGAGAACAGCGCATTCGCTACTGGCCCAAGGCCAACTGCAAACATATGGTGCGCCCATACCATGAAGCCCAAGAATCCGATCAAGATCGTAGCGAATACCATGGAGCTGTATCCGAATAGCCGCTTACGAGAGAACGTACTAATAACATCGGAAATAATACCAAATGCCGGCAAAATCAAAATGTAAACTTCAGGGTGACCGAAAATCCAGAAGATGTGCTGCCAGAGCACCACGCTTCCCCCATTCGGTACATAGAAAAAGTTCCCGCCGAACAAGCGGTCGAACATCAGCAAAATCAAACCTACCGTTACAGCAGGGAATGCAAACAGAATCAGTGCGGACGTAATGAAAGACGCCCACGTAAACATCGGCATGCGCATGAAGGACATTCCCGGCGCGCGCATATTAATAATCGTCGCCAAGAAGTTAATCCCCCCGATGAGTGTACCGAGACCTGATATCTGCAAGCCAATCGTGTAGAAATCGACGCCATGCGTTGGACTGTAATCTGTATTAGATAACGGTACATAAGATGTCCAGCCTGCATCAGGAACGCCGCCCATCAGCCAGCTCAGGTTCAGCAGCAGGCCGCCGAAAAAGAATGTCCAGAAGCCTAATGCGTTCAAGAATGGAAACGCAACGTCGCGAGCCCCAATTTGTAAAGGAATAATTGCATTCATTAAAGCAAAAATAATCGGCATAACACCAAGGAAAATCATCGTAGTACCGTGCATCGTAATCAATTCGTTGAATGCTTTTGCACTGACAAAATCATTCATTGGCTTAATTAATTGTATCCGGATCAAGATGGCTTCAATACCGCCAATACCGAAAAAAAGCGCTCCGGCAAGAAGGTACAGAATGCCGATCTTCTTATGGTCGACCGTCGTCAGCCAATCCATCAGGCCGCGATGTCGCTTCACCGTGTGAGCCAAGGTCGTTACCTCCCCTAGAAGATGCTAAAATCTACTGCTTATTGATTGCTTTCAAGGAATCAAGCTTGTATTCTGCCAAGTATTTCACGATGCCATTGAGCTCTTGCTCGGACAACTTATCTTTGAATGCTGGCATCTTATTGCCTGGCTTCACTTTCTCAGGATCCTGAATCCATTGGCGAAGATGCTCTTCAACCTTCTTCTGATCCAGTGTCTCATCAGCAGTTTCCCGGTTCAGCATGATACCAGCAACTGCTTCACGGCTACCAAACCCCTTCAAGTTCGGTCCCATGGACGGCTTATTATCGATAGCATGGCAGGACAAGCAATTTTGCTTGAAGCTTTCTGCAACTTGTGCGTCACCTTCGAACGGTTTTGGTTCAGCCTTCATTTCATTAACCCAAGCCGTGAACGTGTCTTCGCTGACCGCCTTCACTTTAAATTCCATAAATGCGTGGGAGTATCCGCATAATTCGGCACACTTCCCGCGATACACGCCCTCTACGTACGTCTCTATGTACATCTTGTTGACGTTACCGGTAGGGTTCGTATCCATCTTGCCCGCAATGGATGGAAGCCAGAAGGAGTGAAGAACATCAGCTGTCTTCAGCTCTAGCGCAATTTTCTTTCCATTCGGAACAATCATGTCCTGAGCTGTTGTAATTTCGTACTCAGGATATTCGAATTCCCACCAGTACTGGTGCCCTATTACCTTAACCTTAATTGCATCCTTGTCTTGGCTGTAATCCTCAGCGAAAGCAAATACATACTTCACTGTCGGAACTGCCAAAATAATGAGGAGGATGATCGGAATGACCGTCCAAATCACTTCAAGCTTGTGGTTCCCTTCGACTTGCTTCGGAATTTCGTTCTGTCCCGGTCGTCTGCGATAGCGAAGGACGACATAAATGGAAATACCGAATACGACAATAACAACTAGCGTCATAATCGTAATCGCCAACTGCATTAATCCGAACTGCTTGTCTGCAATGGGCCCCTGCGGATTAAGAGCCGATATATCAGCACGACCGCAAGCACTCAGGAGCAAGACGAGTCCGGCAAACAGTGGAAGTAGTCGCTTCACTGCGTGCCACCGATTCATCATTGATCAACCCCACTTTGTACGTTTTCGCTGATTACCCCATCACATGCTGTGTCGAAATCTAATATGCAGGTGTGCCTTTGGCCCAGAAGTGATTCAAGCTGCCGTTCATCCAATTGAGCCAATATTAACCATTCGATCATCGCGCAACTCGCCCATTACGCAATGAAGGCGCATGCATATTCGATTCGAACCGGTAATATTTCTCCATCAGAAGCCATTCTTCAAAACGAAGGCCTTTAGGCAAAACCCGGTTTTGAACACGGATGTCGTAATCCTGTCAATTACTACAATCACTTACCTAAATATAATTTCCATATATTTATTTGTCAATGTTTCCCGGTCAGTTCACAAAGTGTTCAAAGACTGCGAAAAACGGCTTTATATCAGTATTTGTAAACGGTTTCAACAAGTGAGATGAGTCTCCTTGACTGTGTCGAAACCACTCAATTTCTGGCAGTTAGTTGCCTGTTATGAACACAAAAATCTATAAACTGCATACTCGAATGTTGAATTTTGAACACTAAGGGAAGTAAACAAGGAGGTTGAATGGAGTTGTCAAATGATGTTCACAACAATAAGCACTGCGTTCACCGGATTGTCACAATCAGTATCATTGCTGCCCTGTTTCTTACATCCGCTTGCGCTGGCATGGAGGCTGAGAAGTCGAAATCGCCAAGCGGCAACACGAAGGCCAACTACGCTGATCGGAAGATAAGGGAGCAGTCCACCCCCTCCCCCAATCCATTGCCGCAGATGCACAGTGAGGGACAAAGCCAGCAGCAGCAATCAGGGAACTATTCTTCAAAGCAGATCACGAAAGCAGATCACCCTTCCCTGTTCATTAACCAATCCGTCAGCGATGCCGTCGGACATCTGGATGGGGTTAGTGTAGCCTATGTCCTGCAGCGCAAAGATACAGCCTATGTGGCGCTCACGCTTGACGGTGCAGGTCTCGGCACGATTGGCAGCGGTGGCAAGCATGAGCAATCGCAAATCGGCGCACCGGATACGGCTCGATATATGGAGCATGAAGCGAATCGCTGGCCGCCAAGGTTCATTACTTCCGACAGTCCAGTCCGCACTGTCAAAGAAAGCAATAAATTATCAGACGAGCTTTTGCACACCATTGACAAGACAGTTCGAAGTAAAGCTACGGGGATTAAGCATGTCAGAATTAGCGCCAATATGGAATTATTCAACGGTCTGACCCCGTACGTCATGCATGCTTACCCAGGAGATTCACTACAGTTCGCTGAGGGAGACATTATGAAGCTCATTCATCGCACGATGCGTTGATCCAGCTAAAGATCTGCTTGCTTAGAAAAAGACCAACCTAATGCTGTGCGAACGCTGCTGTCTCGTAGGGGAGAAATGCGGACTGCATTCCTCCCCAAGTTTCTTCCTTAATATATATGATAAATATTTGAACATTATTGCCTAGTCGTTCGTTGAGCGTTTTCTACAAATCGATCAATTTCTAAGGTTGTAACGCCTGGCGCAAGCCTTGCCGCTACTTCCCTATGACAGCAGGTCGCTAAATGCCCTGCCTTCTACATAAGCTCCAGTTGTGCAGCAGTTTTCGTAATCGCCATGATCCGCCTCCTTCCTGCACTACGTGTCCAATGACAAGTATATGCGTGGAACTAACCATTAAGACATCATGCTCATGATGTCATTCTTGTAAACATGCAAACAAGGCGCCCCGTCTACCGGAGCGCCTATTCTGTACGTATTGTCAGTTATTCCTTACATTTGCAGGATTGCATTCAGTACTTTGTAACATCCAAGATAAACAGTTACGACGCACTGGTATCCATTTTGCACATTTCCAATTCTACAAGCTGAGTTAATTCATCTTCATAGCCGCCCATAATCCGATACTTCCGGATGTACTCTTTCACGAATTTCCGAGGATTTTTCGGACGGAAAATACGTGTCATCTCCAACAAGCTTTCTTTCACTTCGTTGTGACCTTTTGTTGCCATGAAAATTCCCTCCCAAAGCGTTGTAGATCGTGCTCCGCAACGGAGAATCAATTGGACTATCGCTTCACTTACTGGAATTCGCAACCTTTTAGTCCTAGTATATCATATTCAGCCGAACTGCAAAATCACACCAACATATCTTAATCATTTCTCCATTGGGCATGCTAGTAACAACATACAACGCATTATCTAGCTGTCGTAAGGCTGGCATTCCATTATTACTACAATAAACAGGAGCGATTTCAATGAATCAGCATTCCCTATTTTCGATTCATATTGACGCAGCCGAACGAGCCGGTATTGATCCATATCGATTGCAGCAGGCTTTGGATGAACTTATAAGACTGTTTCCACGCATGTATTATTTTGCTTGTGCGAACCAAGGGCAACTAATCGCCGAAGTAAATACAGAAGGTACAGTTCCGGGTCAGCTATATGACCTTCGCTCCGCTACAAAGAGCTTCATTTCTGTTCTTGTGGGCATTGCTGTTCATCGTGGAGAGATGCCTCCTCTCCATGAACCGATTGTTGATTATTTGCCGCAAAGCATCGGTCAACGGCGCAAACAGGATCCAGATTGGCGGCGAATTACCTTCAAGCACCTGCTTACAATGACTTCTGGCCTGCTCTGGGAGACAGGTAATCGGCTCGGTGAGCGCTGGATTCGTCGTTTTCATCATAGCAGCAGTTGGCTTAAATACGCCCTTCGGCTTCCCGTTCATCCAGAACGAATTGGACATTTTCAATATCGGAGTATTGATTCGCATTTATTATCTGTTCTGCTTACCTCCTGTACAGGAATACGAGCAGATGACTATGCAAAACAACATTTGTTCGCACCGATCGGAATTGAACATTATCGCTGGGACATATCGCCTGACGGACATGCTGCTGGCCATATCGGACTCTATCTATCAGGACGTGATATGCTCCGATTCGGCCAGCTTATTCTGGATAATAGAATTCATAAACCATCCAACCATGAAGGATCAAAAGGGATTGATCGCGTCGTACCAGCAGAATGGATAATCGAATCCCATTGTCCCTATTCGTCCGGATTGCCCGCTTACGGTGCTTACGGATACCAATGGTGGCTTCATCGCCTTGGCAATGAAGATGCAGCCTGTGCCGTTGGACATGGCGGACAAGTCATCTATGTCATACCATCACGCTCCATGACTGTTGTGTTCGCCGGCTGCCCCCGGGTATGCCGCTGGAGACATCCAAGGCGATGGATGGAGGACACGTTGCTGTCAGCTACATATTCTTAATATGCAATCCGAACTGTCGCCGCTGGCGACAGCTACTTCCGCACGATATAATGGTATAATCAGGAAAGGAGCGTTGTATGTGAAAGGAATTCGTGCATTAAGCATGGGGAAAGATATTTGGCTGCTCGCTGTCATTTTGTTCTTCGTGGAGTTTGTGCGTGGAGCAGCGCTCGTATCATTCATCCCCATTTACGGCGAACACACGCTGCATATCAGTCTGGCGATTATCGGAACAGCGATTACTGCACACTACTTGACCGATACTGTACTCAAAACAGCCATTGGATATTTGCTCGATCGCTTCTCGCCTAGACTGATTATCAATATTGGCCTGCTCATTTCACTGGCAGGTGTTGGTCTATTTCATTACGGAAGTATCCCATGGGTTTTCATCTTCGCCGCCGCCCTATATGGTGTAGGAATATCCCCTGTATGGATCGTATGTCTAACCAAGGTAAAGGAAGATCAGCGCGCAGCGCAAATGGGCTTCCTCTATATGATATGGCTAGTCGGAATGGGAGCCGGTCCTGTCGTGTTAAACTTCATTTTAGACTTTCAGCCAAACCTCTCTTATTGGCTGCTGGTAATCTTGTCTACCTCCGCTTGGCTGCTGAGCTTTTTCATCTCTGGCGACAAGCAGTCGGAACGCATCTCTGTTCCTTTGCGTGAGCAGTGGCAAGCATTGCGAGAGAAGCTAAAGGCTATCAAGCCGCTGCTGCCGGGTATGATCCTACAGACACTAGGAGCAAGTATGCTCGTACCGATTCTGCCTACATTCGCAGCAGAGGCGCTTTCCTTTACCGAGCACCGTGAATATTCGCTTCTTTTATTGCTTGGCGGGGGCTGTACAGTGCTAGGACTTGTTCCGATGGGCAAATGGTCGGATAAAAGCAGTCGCAAGCCATTCCTCGTTGTTGGATTCGGTATCTTTGCCTTGACGCTTGCGTCATTGTCACTGCACCCTTCAAAATGGGTTGCTTATGGACTCGCGGTGCTGCTTGGTCTCTCTTATTCTGCTGTGCTGCCTGCTTGGAATGCGCTTCTCGCCTTATATGTTCCATCAGGCCAGAAAGGATTAGGATGGAGCCTACTATCCACAGTTGAAGGCATCGGCGTTTTAATTGGTCCCGTACTTGGCGGGGTTATCGCGAGTGCCTTTTCTGCCAGTACAGTAGTATGGATCAGCGCTGCTTTATTCGGTATCGTTTCTATTGTCTATTTACTATTCCCGTCACGATGGTTTGCAGAGCAATAGCTTGCACTGATATTTGCAGCGATTGGGTCTATATTCATCATGTGGGAACTGCGTGATTCTTAACCGCATGAAGCAGTACGTCTAAAGCTGCCGAAACCAATAGGCCGCTAATACGTTACATGTACTAGGATACTGAGCAGATATATAGTAGCTATCATCAACGGGGAGGAACTTATTTTGTGGGAGTGGATACATAACACCATTAACTGGCTTAAACATTTGGATCTTAATCAAGTCGAGCATTGGATGCAGCAGTATTCGAATCTAGGACCGTTACCTGGAATCATGCTCCCGCTCGTAGAGGCTGTTCTACCATTTTTACCACTCATCGTATTTGTTATGGCTAACGCAGCAGCTTACGGCCTGTGGCTTGGTTTCCTTTATTCATGGATCGGTGCAAGCCTCGGGGCATGCTTGGTTTTTTGGGTGGCACGCAAGTTCGGAGGGCGGTTCAGTACCTACCTACAGAAAAACCTGCCCTCGTCCAAGCGCTTCTTTACATGGTTAGAAACAAAAGGGTTTACTCCGCTGTTCATCTTATATTGTTTCCCATTTACGCCGTCAGCGCTTATTAATATCGCTGCTGGAATTAGTACAATCCCATTTCGCACCTTCGTGTGCGCCGTATTTGCCGGCAAGTCGGTCGTTATCTTCATTATGGCCTTCATCGGTCATGACTGGCAGGGATTTATCCATCATCCTTGGCGCATTCTCATTGCGGCTGCTGCTCTATTCCTGTTATGGCTTGGCGGGAAGAAGCTTGAGGCACATTACCAACTATGAACGAACATGATGCCGCACTTCTAATACGTCTCTCCTGTACGTATTCATACAAGGATATTTTTAAGTTGGCGGGGCACCTTAATAAGAGCTTTTGATGAGGTGGATATCCATCACTTAAAGCTTATCGCTTTGCACGCAGCAAACGTGAAAGGAGCTCATGACCCATGACAGAAAATGAACATAAGATGAATCCGATATCAAGAGAACGTGTTGAAGTAGATGGCATTTACGCTAATGAATGGGGACGTGAAGAAGTATTGCATCGGGGCCAAACCTTCCCTTCCGATCCTCAGCTAGGCGCTTCAGAATGGGAGCTTCAACAATATCTGTTCGATAATCATCATACTGGAGGAACCGATCAGCGGCTCATAGCCAAATCCGATGATGCCGAACAGCAATCCAAGCAAACAAGTCCGCGCAAGCATACGGATCGTGGTGACAAATAAAGCAGCGCATATTCATACGTGTATGATCTCTATAGGGAGAGATTTTGGGCTGAATCCAGCTTTGAACCTCTCCCTTCGTCATGTTACAATGCAGCGTTACAGCAATCGCTTACAAGTGCTGCCGGATCATTTCTGCTAATTCACCAGCAAACCCTTCAGCACCCATCTTGCGCCATTCATTGTTCGTTAACGGAAAGCGAAGAAAATGATCAACTGTAGTGGAAGCATCTACCAGCATCCCCCGCACATTACGGGCACGACCATTTAAAAAGACAAGAAGCTCTGTCTGATGCTCTGCTGCTAGAAAAATAAGCTCCATCTCTTCAATTTCCCCACGGAAGTAGGAGGTTGGGACGAATTCAAATTGTTGTACAAATGGGAATCTCCCGCCAATTCTCGGGGCATGAATACAATCCGCAGCCCGTAGACGGAAGCCAAGACGGTTCACTCCGTCGATGACAATGCTTTGCTCAACAGTAGGGATAATTTCGATTCGATCGTGGTCATTTGGCTCTATAGCACAGGTGCGTTCTATGCCCATATCTATCATCAGCCATACAGGGGTGTTATCGATCGTTAATGGAACCCGATTCGGAAGTACAATGGAGAACGGCACGTCCTTCGTCTCATTCGTACCCAATGAGAAGGATTCATAGACAATGTAGCGCTCGAGTTCACAATAGCTCCGTTCACTCCGTCCATCTAACTGACGTGCATAATTTGTCATTAATACAAGCTCAAGGCACTCGACATAGTGTGGAACATGACCTCCCCGCAGTTTCACAATTCCACGCGCTTCCTCGCCCGGCGCATATCTTCCACGTTCCAGCAGCGTATCGATCTGAGCTGTGCCGAGACCGATGCTTCCAAGGAAACGATTGAACATGGACATCACATTGACCCTCCCCTGAACTATTTGCATGTACATGAGATGTAAATGGAAAATGTTTCATATACCCATTCGACAGCCTTCCTCTTTTCCCTTTTCCGTCAGCGGAAGAAAAACTAGAATAAAGCGATGTTTCTCGTTATTCTCTCAAACATTTACAATTGATATAAACTTCCTGCTCAAAAATCCCCCCAAACTGTAGACGTTCTGCTATTATGGAATAGCAGAAAACAGCATAATGGTAAGTTGCAATCTCTATTTATACCTGTATGAACGTCTTTGATTCGGCAAACATGGGAGAGATGGAATCTTGATGCTCTTTGTAATCAATCAATATGCAGGCAATGGAAAAGGGCTGCTTACATGGCACTTGGTAGAATCGCGTCTAAAGCAGCTTGGTACGAAATATATCGCCTGTGTTACAGCAACGCCAGAAGAAGCAGAGAAGCACGTTCGTGCACATCTAACACAATATCCCCATTCTACGATTGCAGTACTCGGCGGAGATGGAACCATCCATCGTCTACTGCCTATTCTTTTAGAAACCCAAGCTGCATTAGGAGTCATTCCCGCCGGTTCAGGCAATGATACCGCCCGGGGTTTCCATATACCTATTGAACCATTGCAAGCACTGAATACCATTCTTCATGGGCAGCGAACTGCTGTCGATCTGATACAGGCCAACAATAAGTGGACATTAACCGCGCTCGCGACAGGCTTTGATGCGGAAGTGGCAGAAGCCGTCAACGAGAGCCGCTACAAGCGCTGGTGTAATCGACTCGGTATCGGCTCCGCTGCCTATGTGATTGGCGCGCTGATCACAATGTTCAAATTCAAGCCTTCGAGAGCAACGATAACAATCAACGGTACTATACATCAATATGATAATGTCTGGTTAACGGCTATTGCCAATTCGACCTCCTATGGAGGGGGAATCCGAATCTGCCCACAAGCTGACCCTGGCGATGGCGAAGTGGATGTGTGCATCGTACACGGCTGCAGTCGTTGGACCTTAATGAGACTATTCTCAACTGTATTTTCCGGCAATCATGTAAACCTGCCATATGTTTCAATGCTGCGTGGATATGATGTTCATATTACATCATCCATTAATCGCGTTGCATACGGTGATGGGGAACGGACAGGCACTACTCCGCTCCGGGCTACAATCAGGAGACATAAGCTATTCTTGATTCAGTCAACAACAAGCTATCATCATGAATCGAAGATTGTGTAAACAAGCTGTTTCTGTATTACGTATAAGGGTAAGTATTACATGGTAATGCCTACATGAGAAAGGGGAACCATTCGTGGGAGAATCTAAAGTCAAATCATTTTTCGCAGAATTTAAGCAATTTGCAATGCGAGGCAACGTTATCGATCTTGCAGTCGGTGTTATTCTCGGCGGCGCCTTCAATAAGATCGTCACTTCTGTTGTCAACGATCTCATTATGCCGCCGCTTGGATTATTAATGGGTGGAGTAAACTTCAAGGATCTGTTCATCAATCTGAGCGATCAAGACGTAACGTCATTGGCACAAGCACAAGCCGCAGGACTTCCTGTTATCGCATACGGCCAATTCATCAGCATCATTATCGACTTCATCCTTGTTGCCTTCTCTATCTTCTTGCTTATTAAAGGCATCAATGCATTCCATCGCAAGAACCCAGAAGAACCGGCAGAAGAAACAACAAAGTCTTGCCCATACTGCCTATCGGAAATTCCTAAGGCGGCAACTCGCTGCGGACACTGTACTTCTGTACTGAGCGAATCCGAAGCGAAAGCGTAACGAACAACATACGCTGTTCCTGTTAGAGAACAACGATAAAAGGCCTTCTTGCTGCACCACACCATCCTAATGATGATGTCTGCAGGAAGAGGGCCTTTTCCTTTTTCATTCGAACAGAATAGAGCCGACTTAGATTGAGCGGTTCGGCTTACTCATTAACTGTTCTGCAATCGCACGGAGCTGCATATCAGGTGTATATACTTCTTCGCCCGTGTCTATTTTCTTGATCCGAATTTCCTCCACATCGGTACCTGCGCGATCCGGCTCGAATCGAAGCGCATCCTCATCCGCGATATGAACCTCATATCCCATCATACGCAGCATATCCTGCATATCATCCACAGTGGGCTTTTCTTTATCCGGTGTCATAACCAAGCCACGAAGCTTTGCGATATCATCAGTTCCGCGATGAACGACTTCAAAATGTACAATGCACTCCATACGATGTCCTCCTCTTGCTGTCTCTGGGCGCAGCTGTCTTCCCTCGTATCTTCTCCGAAAGAAGATCGGCGCATACCATGCATATGAGGGTTCTTCAACATACATGTGTAATTCATCTAATTACCGATTCTCCTTGCCGGTATTTACGCATGTAGATATACTACTTTACGATAAGGTGCATTGACCGGTTTCACATTTCGGTCATTTTTAGCAAGTTGTCGCAATTTAGACAAAATTAATACTAATCGAAATAGGATGAAATCACCGATTGCATCCGCTTATTGAAGGACTCAACATCTTCTGTGCCCATTTCACTTTTCCACTCGTATAACACCAGATCCTGCACGAATTTGTCCAATACAAGCCGGGTGATGGCCGCGTGCTCGGTCAACAGCGCCTTCGTTGCTGCACCTTCCCCCATGGAACCGACAAAAGCTTCCTTCCGGTCTATAATAAAGGCAAATGGCCGCGTTCGGCGTGAATCCCCGCAATTGAACAAGGACGGCATCCGAACGCTTGCATTGTCATCTGTGCCCGCTATGGACCAGAGAACCTTGACTCCTCGCGACTCCGCTAATGCCAAGTGCTCCCGTATGAGCGCAGCATCCTCTGGCCATACATCTGCAATAATCTCCAGCTTGGCCTCCTGCAATACCCGCTTCATCGTTTCAACTACGGCACGCTCGCCTTCGATACTAAAGAACGATGATTCATCGGCCTCTGTGACCGGCATATGCTCCCGAACATAGTGAAGCGAGGCATCCAAGCGCGATGCTAATATTCGTGTTAACTCTTCCGGCTGTAATGCGGTATATTGCGAGGGGTCGCCATTCCGATGCAAAATAACCCCCTGATCCACCAGCCGCTGAAGTGCAGCATATACATTGGAACGCGACACCCCCAATTTCTTGGCAACCTCATATCCCGTCATCGCGCCTTGCTCGGACAAGCTAACAATGATCTTGCCTTCCATTTCAGTAAATCCCAATGAACGTAAATGTGAAATAAGACCTTGACCTTCCATCGTACTCCTCCTGCTCTAGGTGTCTTCTTCTCCTGTAGTTCAAGGCCATATCACGAAGAAAAGAACCTCTTAACGAATCTGCGATACAAACAAAAGAGGCCGCCGTATTCCATTACGGACAGGCCTCTTTTATAGCTCTGTTCATATATGACGATACACAACCCGACACTTCTTGTCCGTGAGCTGCTGCCTGTCAACAGGCTGCCGCCAATCACTTCGAGCATGTACGTCTGTTCGTTCTTATACGAATGGTGTCCCACATCGTTCACACCATTTTGCTTCGTCATCTGCCACACTGTTGCAGTTCGAGCAGCGGCGCTGGGACAACTCTTCTTCTTTCATAATCGTAATTCTGCGTCCGCCGACCGTTACATTTAAGTCCTCTCGATCCAGATTGACTGTCCCGCCTTGCTTATTTTCGCTTTGTTCGGAAGCCGTGCTATTCTTAGAGGCTTCAGCAGTCGACTTCAATACGATCTCTTCTTCCTCATCATATTCATAGTCATGTTCGAAAGTGGGATGAACCGTATAACGCAACTGCTCCTTCGCAGCTGCCGCCTCCTCCTGCTCTTCCCGCTTCGCCTGCAGGAAGGCCATCCCAAGTTCATCAATCTCTTCTTCCTCAATTTGCGGCGGTTCTGGCAGCTTGCGTCCACATACTGAACAATAATTAGCCGTGAATGGAGCAATCTCGCCACATTCGCAGCGTTTCTGCCTGCGAAGCTCGCTTACCTTCCAATCGAGCATCTTTATATCCTCTTCAACGAGCATATTCAGCTTGGCAATTTCCTTCAAGCCTTCCTCAGCCAGTGTTAAGTCGTTCTTTTTATAAGCATCATATACGAGTTCGCCAATATCATAGACATTTTGCTTCCATTCCTTGCGCTTTGCGGCAATTTGGGCTTGAACCCGGTTCATTTCCATTAGGTTATGCGCTTTTTCCGATGCCTTGGAAGCACTATCTTTTATTTTTTGTATAAAGCGGTTCATTCCCAAGTCTCCTTTCAACTGCCAGTAGGGCAGAACTTCTCTGTTACACTTATTAACACAGACTAAGCGATAGTGAAACGTCTCTCGATAGCCATATGCCCTGTTCTTTATATGCTTGTCATGAAGGATGCCTTCAACAACAACGTATGCATGGCTCAGGCAAAACATGTATTCCTGTCCGCTTCCGTGCAGGAACATGTATAATAGCAATTATCGCTTATTTCTATCATAAAGGAGATACACCATCATGACCACTCCTTCTTCATCAGAAGCGGTCAAAGCCCAGTGGCGTTCCCGCCCATTAGGTATAAAGAGGGAGCAGCCTGTTCCCACAGCAGATTCGGCAGATCCGTTCGTAGGCTCTAATCACAATCATTCTCACCATCGTTCCGGTGGCGATTATGACTCAACTGCATCAGCAGACTTCTTTGCAGCGCTGGAGCGCCAAGGCATACGGCTGCACAACGCACAGAAGGATGCAGTATGCCACATCGATGGCCCACTTCTGTGCTTAGCAGGAGCCGGATCAGGCAAAACATCCGTGCTGACCGCGCGAGCGGCCTACTTAATGACCGTTGGCGGCGTGTCGCCGGAGTCTTTGTGGCTGGTCACCTTTACCAATAAGGCCGCGCAGGAGATGCGTATACGGCTTGCCAATCTGCCAGGCGTGACACGCGACATGGCGCGCCGGGTGCAAGCGCGCACCTTTCATTCGTTTGCCCTGAGGCTGCTGCAAGCGTATGCGCCTCCTTTCCAACTGCTGGCTGAGGAACGCAGACGCCACGGTATGATGAAGCGCGTACTAAGAGAATTGGGACTGCACGACACCCTGCAAGCCGAAACGGCACTGGCCGCATTGTCCTCGCTCAAGTCGCGCCGACTTATGCCTGCTGACTGGAGAACCACGAATGCAAGTGAATTGGATATGAGACGTGCCTTGCTTCGCTTCGAGGAACAGAAAGTCCAGCAGGGCTGCAAGGACTTCGATGATCTGCTTATCGATCTGCTGCAACTGCTGGAGGAGGACTCCAATTTGCTCGAGCGTCTTCGCCGCCGTTTCCAATATGTCCTGGTTGATGAATTCCAAGATACGACGCCAGTTCAATATGAATTACTTCAACAGATTACCGATAAGCACCATAATTTAGCCGTATTCGGGGATGATGACCAGACCATATTTACTTTCAATGGAGCATGTCATCGCTACATTACTGAATTCAAAACGCAATACCCTACAGCTAAACAGATTACGCTCGATTTCAATTTCCGTTCCACCCCCGCCATCGTCGGACTCGGCAATGCGGTTATTTCCCATAACGAGGAGCGGCTGCCAAAGCGGATGCGAACCCCGTCTGAGGCACAAAACATATCGAGAACTGTTAATACACCGAGCGTACCGCAGTATCTTCGCCCTCGTGACGCGGAAGAAGAAGCACAGGTCATTGCAGATCGTATTCATGCAGCCGTGAGCTCCGGTACACATTCATGGCGCGACTTCGCCATATTGTACCGCACTGCAAATACGAGCCGCGCATTAGTTGAATACTTCACCATGAGCGGTATTCCGTTTCGTCAGTTCGGTGCAGAGCCGTTTTTCTATGACCATAATCTTGTTCGGCCGCTCATCGATCATCTTCGTCTGTCTCTTGCGCCACGAGAGTTCGATGCGCTGGGCAGTGCTGTGGCAGCATTATATATCCCGCGGGAGACGGGTTTGCGCTACCTGCTGGAGGCAGAGCGCAGCAAGGCTAAGAAATACCCGCTTATTCATTTGCAAAGCTGGGACAAGCTGCCCTCCTTCCAACGCGAGGCAATAAAGCCGCGCATTAAGCTGATCAAGAAGCTGGCTGCCATGAAGCCTTACCTCGCCATTCGGGAGATGAGGCGTGAATTTTATGACAAGTTCACGGCAGCCGCCTCTGGTGATCGTGCAACCGCCCATCAGGAAGGGGCTGCGGATACACTCGAGGAGCTGGAATCGTCAGCGAAGCGCTTCGATACTGTCGAGGTGTTCCTAAAACATATTGACGAATTGAAGGAAAAATATGTTGCCATGCATCCTGAATATGCAGCACAGCACCAAAATGGCACAGACTTGGCTTCCGCGCATCCGGCGAGACAAACAGGAAGGCGGTCACCAGCCGCTATACGGCAAGCAGAAGAGAACGATGTGGATGATTCTGTCACCTGCATGACGATCCATCGCGCTAAGGGTCTGGAATTTCCTGAAGTTTTTCTAATCGGTGCAGCCGACGGAATCCTCCCTCATCGCACTGCCCTTCGCAAGGGAGCTCCGCCAGATCGTGCGGCTGCACTGCGAACAGGTGCAAATACGGAAGATGCACATTCCTCTCCCCCTCAACAGGCATATGACCTCAAAATGAATGATGCATTGCTGGAAGAGGAGCGCAGACTTGCTTATGTTGCCGTGACAAGAGCGCGTGAGCAGTTGTATATCAGTTCTCCAGCACTTATTCACGGACAGAAAGCCGAAGTGAGCCAGTTGCTGCGCGACGCTTGGAAAATATAAAGTTCGGTACAAATACCATAGGGTGTGTTTTGAAATCATCCCCCTTTTTCCGGTACAATAAGATCAGTTGAAATCAATAGCGTTGCATAAAAGAATCCCACTGCAAATATTAAAGGAAAGATATTGTTGCAGATAAAATAATTTACAGTTTTCTTGCTTTCATATAAGCCAAAAAGTTAAGGGTTCTATGAAAGCAAGTAGCCGCGCCCATTTGGTAATATCTATCATTTCAAGGAACTATTTTCCTGAATCTTAGGTCTTTACGACTTTCTGCCGACCTTTGGAAGTGCGAGCAGGCTTCCGAAAAACAGCTTCTCTGAACGTTTCCCAGGGCTGATACAGCATTGAGATAAGTAGTCGATGTAGATCTAATAAGCTCTTCGTTGTACCAAGCTCCATTTTCATCAAGAGCTGAAGGCTATATGCGATCAAACAAATGAGGATCTGATTCCATACCGCGTTCTCTTGCTCTCCATAGAAACGCGTCAGCTTCAGATGCTGTTTAACCCAACGGAAGAATGTTTCTATCTTCCAACGATTGCGATACAGCTCACTGATCTCTTCTGCTGTTAAATCAAAGCGATTGCTAATGATGCGGATCAGCTTACCCTTTAAATCGGTCGTTTCTACAAGTCGCAATGCCTCTTCCATCTGTTTCTTTCCTTTACCGATTCGAACCATTTGATCCCGATGGATCAAGGAGTTTTCGGCTACTGGAAATTCGGAGAGCGTCTCCACGACCGCGTTGTTCTTCAAACGAGTTACGAAAAAAATGCCTTCCCTGCAGTAATGATCATACTTCTTGTAATCGACATAGCCGCGATCGAACACATAGGTGGCTCCGGTTTCATCAATAAGAGCATCCATTTGAGTACGATCCGCAGGCTTCGCAGGTGTAAGCACTGCCTTTTCTGGATAAACCGTGTCCGGATCGCAAAAGGTTACTCGCAAATGAAGTTTGACACCGGATTTTGTTTTTCGGTACGTTGCCCATTTGTATTTACTTAAACATAGGCTCATCGTCGTGGAATCTAGCAATTTTACTGTGCCGATTCGCCCTGAAGCAGGACGGCTGTGCTCGCTGATTTTCAAGACCAGATCCGCAAATATGCTTTGCAAAACCTCACTGGAAAGCTTGTTGTTTTTCCTTGATAGCTGTGAGGTGCTTATGGACGTAATTCCAAGTTCTTTCTGGAACGCTTCGTTACACTGCAATTCAGTAACGATAGTTCGTAAACAGTCTCGCTGCTGCAGCTGTGCATCCATAAAGATCAAGAGATAGGCCAGTGAATGCAGCTTTTTAACGTACTTATCTTCGCCGGTTTTATCCGTCCAATCTGAAATGATTTGTGCATTTAGTGGTGCGACCCATTTACCAAATGATGAAAGTAGTGTATCCTTGTCCATGTACGATCTCCTATGATTAGGGATTTGGACAGGACTACCTGCTCCCCTAATTATGGAGATTTTTTCTTTGAATGGACGTCGATAATTTAACATTTTTAGTACAATTTAGAATTTGTAATTAGGTCTGAAATTTAATGCAACGCTATTGAGTTGAAATGTTTTTAATTATGAATTGCATTAAAAAAATCTACGAATAGCAGATTACGATACCGTGCTATATTGAGGGGATATTTCATGTCCAAAACCGATATGATTATGAAGCAATATGAACAGGTAAAGCAGCTGCCTACCTTATATCAGCTCGCATTGGAAGAATTGGAGACCAAGATTAAGGTTATTCAAGCCGAATGGAAAATACGCAATGGCTATCCGCCAATCGAACATATTAAGACACGTCTGAAGGAGCCGAACAGCATCTTCAGCAAGCTGCAGCGCAAAGGATACCCGCTTACATTGGACTCCATCGTGGATAAAATATATGACGTAGCAGGCATGCGTATCGTCTGTGCCTTCGTTAAGGATATTTATCTCATTCTCGAGCATCTGAAGACGCGTGACGATATTCGCATCGTGGAGATTAAGGATTATATTAAAAATCCGAAGAGCAACGGATACCAGAGTCTCCATGTCATCGTTCAAGTGCCGCTTGTATTATTCGAGGATACACGCTGGATCTACGTTGAAATTCAGCTTCGTACGCTCGCCATGGACTTCTGGGCAAGTCTTGAACACATTATTTACTACAAATTCGAACAGCAGGTTCCGGCTCATGTAACGGAAGAGTTAACCGAAGCTGCAAGAGCAGTCGATGAGCTGGATCGAAAAATGCTGGAGCTGCGCAAAGAAATATTATCGTACAATCATGAGGATTGGGCGAACACGATTCAGCGGGGCTTGCCTTGGGAGGATGCCCAATAGTAAACTCTCAGCGGCTCATCATGTCAGTTCACTGTAGGTCAAAATGGAGCTTGGATAAAACCGGCTCTATTTGCGCATCGTAACGATGACGCCGGAGAACGTGGCCTGCCATATTCATCGGCGTCCATACGATAACTGTCATGACGAAGGAGGACCACGAACATGGCCAAGCCCGATGATCGCTCTAACAATGCAGCTCGTCTGCAGAATGCCATTGACAACACATCAAGCAAGCTGCATAAAACCGAGCAGTATTTGACAGAGCATGCTGAAGAGATTAGCGCGAATGAGCGTCATGCTTTGCAAGCCAAGAATGAACGCCGTCGCCACAGCATCGAAGGGTTTGCCGCTGAGAAGCGCGACGAGCAATCGAACGCTTCCTCGTAGTAAGCCAATCGTTGACAGATGGATCGCAAAAAGAGGCGGAGCTTGAATCAAGCTCCGCCTCTCTTTATAAAATGGTTATGATTTTAAATTATTGCAATAGTTGCTCCAACGTTAGCTTGCCGTCATAGATGGCTTTGGCTGCTTCTTTGCCGACATAGCGGACATGCCATGGCTCGTACACATAACCGGTAATGCTCTCTCCATCCTTCGGATATCGAATAATAAATCCGGATTCATGAGCGTGCTCAGCTACCCACTTGCCTTCTTTCGAATCACCAAATACCTCTTCCAGTACATCGCCTACACTTGGACTCGACAAGTCCATCGTAAGTCCCGTCTGATGCTCACTCGTTCCAGGAACTGCACTCACGCGAGCGGCATATTCCTTGCCTTGCGTATCCACATAGTGATTGAACAAGGATTGCTGACGCTTGAAGGAACGATAGCCCGATACCGCATGCAGTGTAATGCCTTCATCCTTGGCCTGCTTAAACATCTCCTCAAGCGCCTCTGCTGCCTCCTTGCGCAAATGACGCTTCTCATGCGCTTCCTCGAAGGAGAACTTCACATTCGGCTCTACAAGATCCGGCGGCTCATAGCCATCAGGCAAGTAGCGCTCCTTATTGACTACAACCAGAATAGACTCTGGATTGGTAACAACAGCCTTGTCGCCCTGCTGTTCAATCGTAGAACTAAGTCTATATTCCGATTTCAGCTTGGCTGCAACTGATGCTGCGTCATCTGTGCTGGCAGAGCCTGCTTCACCTTGGCCCTCACCATTTGCTTCTCCCTGCTTATTATTATCCGGCGGCGATGTTAATGCCGGGTCGACTTGTTCTTGTCCAGATGTTACTGCTGTCTCGTCTCCGCTCTTCGGGTCTGCGCTCTGGCATCCACTGAGCAGAATCGCTGTCCCAAGTGCAAATACGAGACACTTTGCAGCCATGTTGTGTTGACTCATTGGTATTTCCCCTCTCCCAATCTATGACTAGTAGATTGAGAGTCTATTATATCGCAATAGATTGCCTATTGCGAATAGTAGAGACCGTACCAGAGCAACCCCCGTCTAACCCACGATAGGCAACGGGCGCCTGCTAGCTGTATGCTTGCTGACGCCCGAATCCTTAATTCCTATACGGTTACGGTACTGGACTTATGCTTCACTTCTTGCCCTACTTCAATATCAGCATCTTCATCCCGATTGAAGGCTTCTCGATCGAACTCGCCTTCACTTTTACCGATAAGCAGGGAGGCAACAGTCGTTCCTGTGGCATTGACTGCTGTACGCGCCATATCCACGATTGCATCGATCCCAAGAACAAGTCCAAATCCTTCGATAGGCAAACCTGCCTGAACGAGGACGACTGTCGTTGAAATGGACGCCGGCCCTGGAACACCCGCCACACCAACAGATGCTAGTGTTGCCGCTCCAACGATGAGCAAATAATCAGCAATATTGAGATCAATGCCATACACTCTTGCAATGAAGACAGCGACAATCGCTGGATAAATTCCGCCGCATCCATTCATATTAATCGTTGCGCCCAGCGGGGCAACAAAGCTTGCAATTCGATCCGATACCTTCATCCGCTTCGTGATCACTTCCAAATTCACGGGCAGTGTTGCATAGCTGCTTCGTGTCGTAAAGGCAACCGCAATCGTTGGATATGCCTTCTTGAAGAAACGAATCGGATTCACACGCGCACCGAAGGCGACAAGCGAGCCAAAGGTTACAATCATATGAATCAAGCACGCTGCATAGACGGCAATAATGAACCAAGCAAGCTCCTTCAGTGTAGACAGCCCGTACTTGGCTGCCATCGACGTCATTAATCCAAACACACCGTACGGCGTTAACTTAATAACCAGCTTCGTTACACGGAACATCACATGAGAGAAGGACTGGAAGAAGGCGCGAATCGGCTGCACCTTCTCTGGATTGCGCAATCCCTCCAGTGTAATCGCCACTGCAATAAAAGCTGCAAATATAATCACCGGCACAACCTTGCCCTGTGCCATCTCATTGATCGGATTAGAAGGCACAAGATCAAGCAGCACTTGCTTGAAGGTTGGAATTTCACGCTGCTCGAAGCCCTGCGCCGCTTCTGAGCTCTGGGCGATACCGGAGCCAGGATCAATGACCACAGCAGTTCCCAGGCCGATAACAGCCGCAATCGCAGTCGTAATCAAGAACAGCGCGATCGTCTTCGTTCCAAGCTTCTTCAAAACATTTGGATCCTTCACGGAAGTAATACTCGATATAATTGCTGCAAAGACGAGCGGCATGACAACCATCTTAATCAAGCTGACATAGATCGATCCGAGAATACTGACATCTGCAGCAGCCTTGCCAAATACGGCACCAAGAGTTAAACCAAGCGCCATAGCGAGCAGTACGCGAAGTCCGAAACCAACCTTCTTCTTCGCCAACCACCATAGCAAGATCACAAGCAGCAGTGCAGCCCCCCAGCTCGCATAGACATTCCAGTCCTGCAGAGTGATCCAGTTCTGTTCTTTCATCATGACAACCCCTTCGTCTATTTATTCTCATAATTCCAACTTGTTTTATTGGTATTATAAAAATGGGGACGGAACTCGTCAATACTTTTTTATAAGAAGGATGCTATGGGTGTAAGATATGTCTTCAAAATTCAAAGAATCCCCGTACGGTTCAGCCACATCTGATCCGCATGGATCCACCGATTCGCATATTCCTCCCAAGCCTCAGGGTATCGCTTCATCAGCCCTCCTACTGTACAGGTCGCCAGCCCATCCACCGTATCCCACCAAGAACGTATTATGATAAATTGCTCAATTCTATGTATATGTGACAAATTCAAAAACTTAACTCCACCGTCCAACAGCCCCATTGCTAGATAAGCGAACTTCCACTCCTCCAGCTCCCATAAATATTGAGCAGCATATAAACGGAAGGCATCAATAAGTGGCTCGAGCGGATAAATATTCATAAGCGACTCTCCCCAGTGCTATAATTTATAATCATTGCGAGGTACAATGAGCTATACTGCAATTCCAATGATGTAAAAGTCCTTATAGATATTCTCCGCAAAGCTGGTTCCTAAAACGACAACAAAGCGGCCTCTACCTTCGTAGAGACCGCCCATGCAACTTACTTTTTCAAATTATCCCATGCCTTCTGGAAGTCAGCGAACATTTTATCCTTATCCGACTTGCCAGCCATGTAGGCTTGAATCGCATTGCCGAATTCTTGCGTTGCGCCATCTGGGTACTTGAACCAGTTCCAGCTTAGCACTTTATTGTCTTGGCTGTACTTCACTACTTCTGCAGCAATGTCGCCAAGATCTTCCGCTGTCGCTTGAATCGTTGTCATCGCCGGGATGAACTTGAACTGCTTCGCAATGTATTCCTTGCCGATATCGGAGGATACCATCCAGTTCAGGAATGTCTTCGCTTCTTCCTTCACCTTGGAGTTCTTGTTCACAACCCAGTTGTTCGGCACGCCAACGAGAAGCTTATCATTTTTCACCGCATCATCATCTATTGGCATCGGAAGCACGCCAAGATTCAATTTCGGATCAATACTGTCAATTTGCACCTGTGTCCAGTTGCCTTGTTGCATCATAGCAGCCTCGCCCTTGGCAAACAGAGTTACTTGAGTATTATAGTCCGTTGTCAGTGGGTTCTTATTGCCGTATTTCACCGTCAGATCGAGCATCTTCACCCATTTCTCGAATTCCGAATTTCCTTGGAACTTCGCGCTGCCATCAGTGAGTGCCTTAATGAATGCATTTGGATCCGCTTGCTGTGCAAACGCCACGTTCAAGTTGTGAATACCGAGGATCCACCATTCCTGATAACCGTCAGCGAATGGAGTAATGCCTGCTGCCTGAAGCTTCTTCGCTGCATCCTCAAGCTGGGTCAGCGTTTTTGGTATTTCGGTAATGCCTGCCTTCTGAAACAAATCCTTATTGTAAATGAAGCCATAGCCTTCCAAGTTCATCGGCATGCCGTACAGCTTGCCATCCTTCGTCATTGGCTCCTTGGCAAGAGGGATTACATCCTTCACCCATGGCTCGCCAGACAAGTCTTCCAAATGATCCGCCCATGTGATCATTTCTTGATAGCCGCCATTATTGAAAATGTCCGGCGCATCGTTGCCAGCGAACTTCGCCTTCAATGCAGCGCCATAATCAGCACCGCCGCCGACTGTCTGGATATCCAGCTTAATATTCGGATAAGTCTTCTCGAACTCGCCCTTCAATCGGTTTAGCGCTTCAGCAATTTCGACTTTGAACTGAAAAATTTTAACGGTCTTTACTTCTTGACTGCCGGTTCCTTTATCGTTACCGGAGCCAGATGCACCTTCATTGCTCTTTGAACCACAGCCCGCCAGCATAACAGATACCGCCAACAGCATTAACAAAGACCATTTCGCGACTCGCTTCATTGCAAAGACCTCCCTTTGTCTGTGTACGCTCTTCATTCTGTTCGATCCCTGATCCTATCTTCTTCGTGTACCATTTCCACATTTTTCGCAAATCATACGATGGAACTGACTCACTGCTACCTAGTGGAACTAGCCATTCATCCACCATATTGCTGTTTGCACCTCGATTATAACCCCTTTCTTGCAAGCGGTTACAGAGAGAGTATTGACCAATCAGGTGGAATTCGTTGATCAGTTCTATTTGATTCGATTATCCCTTTACCGAGCCTGCTGTGATTCCTTCGATAATATATTTCTGCATAGAAAGAAAGAAGATGATGATTGGCGTAATGCCGAGCACTAGCGCAGGAAGCGCCAAGTCCCATTGTTTTGTGAACTGGCCAAAGAAGGCATAGGTCGCCAACGGAATCGTCCGCAGACTTGCACTTTGCAACATCAGCGAAGGAAGCAAATAGTCATTCCATATCCATAAACTGTTCAAAATCGCCACCGTTACGAACATCGGCTTCAGCAGCGGGAATACGACCTTCCAGAACACGCCGTAGGGCGTACAGCCGTCAACGACCGCCGCTTCCTCAATTTCAAGCGGAACTGATTTCATAAATCCATGGAACAAAAAGACCGACAGCGGAGCTCCAAAACCTAAGTAACATATAACCAGTCCCGTCATACTGTCCATCAGATTCAATGTGCCTGTAACCTTAACAAGCGGGATCATAATAGATTGGAATGGGATGACCATCGCCGCCACGAACAGCATGAACAAGGTCCGATTGAACCGCGTATTATGACGCACCATCCGATATGCCGCCATCGCGCTGGTCAACCCCACCAGCAGAACACTCACCACTGTAATGAGCAGTGAATTGGTAAACGCCTGTGGGAATTTCGTTATTTCCCACGCTTTCTGATAGTTCCCCCATTCGAACGATGCGGGCCAGCTTGCCGCGTTAGACAGCAAATCCCCGAAGGACTTCACAGAGTTCACTAGCAAAAAATAGAACGGGACAAGAAAGATAAGACCTACAATGACCATCACAAATTCTAATATCAATGTTCGAACATGATATGATTTAGTCGCTCCCATTACATTTCAACCTCCTTGCTCTTCGTGATGCGCACTTGGATGAGCGTAATGGCGGAGACAATCAAGAAGAATACGAGCGCCTTGGCTGTACCGAGACCGTATCGATTATTCTGGAATGCCTCCAAGTAAATATTAAGGGCAACCGATTCGGTTGATTTGAACGGACCGCCCTTCGTCAGGGACAGGTTCAAATCGAACATCTTGAATGACCAGGAGATAGCTAAAAATAAACATACCGTTACAGCCGGCATAATCAGCGGCACAATAATGTTGCGCAGCACTTGTCCACGGGTTGCCCCATCTATTTCTGCGGCTTCCAGCACGTCTTGGGGCACATTCATCATCGCTGCAATATAGATAACCATCAAGTATCCGGCAGTTTGCCAGACAAATACGATAATAATGCCCCAGAATGCTGTTGTCTCGTCACCAAGCCAAGGCAGGTTGAAAAATTCAATTCCCGTCAAATCTCCTACTGCTGCAAATCCCTTAATGAAAATAAACTGCCAGATGAATCCGAGCAGCAATCCCCCGATTACATTCGGCATAAAGAATACGGTTCGCAGCATATTGCGCAGCTTCAGTTGTCTTGTCAAAATATAAGCAAGACCAAAGCCGAACAGGTTCGTCAACACAATGCCGACGATTGTAAAGCGTGTTGTAAACCAGAAGGCCGGGAAGAAATCTGAGTCCTTCGCAAATATTTGAATGAAATTATCGAGCCCTACCCATTTCACAGTTCCGGAAACTCCATTCCAATCCGTGAATGAGTAGAACATGCCGAGCAGGAATGGAATGATGATAATAAGGGTGAAAAAGAATGCCGCAGGTCCGATGAAGAAGACTTGCTGCAGGGCTTGAGATGCTCGTTTGCGCGACATCCGAATCTCTCCTTTTCAACAGAAGTTATAGAGATTATGAAATCTTGTTGCTTTCAGTATGCACGCGAATGTAAACGGTTACCACAGATGGTCTTGAACGAAAAGGTGGAATATATTGACCCTCTCCTTATGTAAGCGTTACACTGTGGATCTGAGGAGGCGATTGTATGAAATGGAACAGTATTCGCACCAAACTTATCTTATTTATGCTCATTGCGACCATAGTCCCGACTGTCGCTACAATGATCATTTTGTACAGCTACACGACCGATTCACTGAAGAAGCGCGCCATTGAGCAGAACCATCAGCTCATGTTCCAAGGGAAAACGAACTTAGCCAATTTCATTGATAATTTGAACCGCGCCTCCTTGACCATTTATACCGATTTTGAATTTTATCGCCAACTGGACAGAGGATATGACGACTATACGTTTGATTCCTACACCTATATCACCCTGCAAAATATCGCATCATCTATGAATGGTATCTGGCAGGTATACTTCTACCGTACCGAAACGAAGCGAGCATCGCTGGTCATTCAAAGCATTCCGCGGCGCATTTACGATGCAAAGGTACATGAGGATACAGCCCGCTATACGAAGGACGGCATTCAGATGCAGCCTACGCATTTGAGCCATACGTATGGATTTTCTTCATCACCGTTCTTCTTCCCGAGTGTCCAGGTGTTCACCTTACATCGGCCGATCTACCGCATTCCTTCCAATGAACGCTTAGGAATGCTGTCCGTTGATGTGAAACTTGATTCACTTGCTCAAATTGTGGATCAGTTGTACGTCAAGGAGCAGGAAAGCATCTATTTGCTTGATGATTTGGGGCACGTGTTTTATGCGGACGACCGGCAGCTCATTGGACAACAGCTGCAGGACAGCTGGTATGATCGAGATCAATTCAACAAACAGGAAAGCGGCCATTTCGAGCAGGATGGGGCCATCTTCATTCATGAGCGCGTCTCAACACCGCTGACAAATTGGACGATCGTGAAAAAGATACCGAAGTCGTATTTGCTTCAGGGGGCGAACCAAGCGGCAATCATTAATATAATGCTCATTGCCTTGTCCCTTATCGTCATTATCATTGCCACGATTATCGTATCTTTCCGCATTACGAGGCCGGTACGTCAGCTCGTTCGCTACATTAACCAAGTACAGACCGGGAACTTGCGTGTAGATATTCAACCCGTCAGCAATGATGAG
This sequence comes from Paenibacillus alvei DSM 29, assembly GCF_000293805.1. Lineage (GTDB taxonomy): Bacteria > Bacillota > Bacilli > Paenibacillales > Paenibacillaceae > Paenibacillus_B > Paenibacillus_B alvei. Next base: position 704,368 of record NZ_AMBZ01000001.1, read on the forward strand.
ATTGGCGTCGTCTTAAAGCGGTTCCGCAATATGATGGACATGATTAACAACCTTATTTTGCGGGAATATCAGCTTGAGCTCGCGAACAAGTCGAACCAGCTTAAGGCGCTGCAAGCGCAGATTAACCCGCATTTCATGAATAATGCGCTGCAATCGATTGGCACACAGGCGCTGCAGCATAATGCGCCACATATTTATAAACTTGTTACCGCACTGGGCAAAATGATGCGCTACAGCATGTACACGGATCAGAGTACGGCAACTGTCCAAGAAGAGATTGATCATGTGAAAGCCTATCTGCAGTTGCAGGCACAGCGATTTGAAAATACGTTCCAAGCTGTATTCGACATTGACGAGCGAACACTGGACATTCATCTGCCGAAGATGACGCTTCAGCCTCTCGTAGAGAATTATTTCAAGCATGGAATAGACCGTTCTGTACCGAGCGGACAGCTTACGATCCGTTGCAGTTGCATGCAGCGAACGGAACAACAGCAAGACGAAGCAGAGGTTCAATATTTGCAGCTTGTGGTAGAAGATAACGGGCGAGGCATGACCTTGATGCGCCGGATTGAGCTGAACGAAAAGCTTCAAGAGGTGCATCCCGAGCTGTTGGGTACACGGACAAGCCATGCCATATCACGAGATGAGTTCTTATCGGACAACGCTGCTGGCTCCTCGTCCAGTATTGGACTCGTCAATGTGCTTGCCCGACTACAGCTATTCACGGATGGCCGTTCAACAATGAAGGTGGAGGAAAAGGTACCTCATGGTACTCGCATTGTCATAGAGATGGGATTGGAGCGTGAGAATGAACATGAAGGCACTGATCGTAGATGATGAGAAGCATGTGCGGGATGCAATCCGGTTGCTTGTCGCTTGGGATACGCATGGAATTGATACGATTATGGAAGCTGCAGACGGCGAGCAGGCAGTCCAATTGATTAAGCAGCACAAGCCCCAAGTAGTCATGACCGATATGATGATGCCCGCCATGAGCGGAACAGCTCTTATGGAGTGGATGAGCCGTCATGCTCCTTCGAGCAAAATCATTGCCATCAGCGGACATGATGATTTCGCACTCGTTCGCCATGCAATGCAGCATGGCGGCATGGACTATATATTGAAGCCGATCGACCCAGATACAGTGAATGCTGCCATCCATAAAGCGGTAATCGCATGGAAGCGCGAGGAGGAGAACCGCCAGTCAAGCCAGCGGCAGCGTATGCAAGCTAATGAATTCAAGCCTATGCTGGCTGAGAAGCTGTGGTCTGGATTGCTGGACGATCCTTGTGTATATGAGGGAAATGTACGTAGGCTGCAGCAAGAGCTCCACCTGCCTGCCGCCATTACGAGCGCTCGGCTTGCAGTTGCGCGGATCAACGCGACACATGCCAGCCTGCGCGGAAGGTTCGGCGACAACAGACAGCTTCTATTCTATTCGCTCGTCAATATCGCCGATGAGCTGCTGAACGGTCACGCCTGCGCATCGAATGAACCGCGGCAGTATGCTTCTGCAAGCGGAACCGCCTTCCGCTATGGAGCCGCTTCCGATGAGCTTGTCATCATTATGTGGGACTCCCCGCAACGACTGGAATCGTTCTTGGAGCAATTGAATGCAGGATTGGAACAGACCTACAAGCATCGACTGCACTTCGGGATATCGAAAACGTTCTCCCTGCCCTTAGGAATAACAGACGGGTATTCTGAGGCCAAGAGCGCGCTGATGCAGCGCAATCTGCTCATACACGGAGTTCATATCCATACTGTACAGAATAGCGCTGGTGCGGAGGAGTTGACTCGAAATGCCCCTCCTACCTTACATGGAGGAACAGGCAAGCAGATACGGCTCGCCTCCTTCGAGGAAGAGTGGAGGCTCGCCCTGTTAAGCGGGCATGAAGAGCAGCTGCGGCAGGCTGTCCACGCCTTCATTCAGGCGCAGAAACTGCTGCCTCAGTTGACACCCGATATGCTCGTCGGCTGGATAAAGGAATGGGAAGCCCTGCGTGTACGTATGACTCAAGCCGCTGCTCCCGATGCTGACGCAGCCGATAAACTTCTGGTTGACTCACAAGACCAGTTGTTCATTCCATATCATTGCCCAGAATGCTTGGATCATTTCGCATGGCAGGACTGGGAGCAATCGTGGCTGTCAGCGATGAAGCAGTTGGCTTGCCTCCTGCTGCAGCAGAAGAAGGAAGCACAGCATATCATCTATGATATCGCCAAGTATGTGGAGCAGCACTATCATGAGGAGGTATCGCTGCAGGATATCGCTCAGCGCTTTTATGTCAGCCGCGAATACATTTCCCGCAAATTCAAGCAGCAGTTTGGCATCAACCTGTCCGATTACATGACGAATATTCGCATGAACAAGGCGCTTCGCCTTCTGCTCAACCCTCACCTTCGTATTGCCCAAGTAGCCGAAATGGTAGGGTACCAGGATGAGAAATACTTCAGTAAAGTGTTCAAAAAGACACAAGGCATGTCACCGAACATGTATCGCAAGCGGCAAACGAATATGCAGTAGTGAAAAAACACGACAACAAGGGCGTCCTTATGGGCAGGCTGTACAGATTGCTCATTGGGACGCCCTTTCTTATGTCTAATGTTATGAAGGAGGTACAGAGAATCAATGCCGTAGATCCGCTGCGACATTATTTCTACATTGCAGCGGCATGATTAGAAGTATGTAACTTCAATCGCTTTTTTCATCGAAATTGCGGCTTGAATCTCTTCTTTTCCAATGTTGGGCTCGTCTCCTCTTCCACCATGCGATGATCAGAAGCAACAGCGGATACAGCAGCAGCATAGTTGCAGAAAATAACGGTTCTGTGGTCATAAACAAATCCACCATGTCCTGTAAATTATCGGAAATCCAGAAACTCATCGCGATGATGAGAACGCCGATCGGAAAAATGATTGGCCGATAATCCTTTAGCCTCAGCCACTGAGCGGTTCCAAGCACAAGCACGTAATACCAGGCGGCAATTTGCACGAAGCCGCCCATTACCCACAGAACGACTACTATCGCTTCCACATGCTCAAAGAACCCTGCAAGGCTGATATAGCGAGATGCCACAAATACAGGGAAGGTAAACATCGATGTCAGCGGGCCAAATAAGAACAAGCAAACTAAATTGGTAAGTACCATGGTAAGCAGCGTAAGGATTAGCGGTGATAAGCTCCATTTTATACGGCTGCGGTTACCGATTGCATAAGGAAGGAAAAATCCGATTAGCAAAAATCCCAAAAACCAAGTTGCTGGTGTAATCGAACCTTCCAGAACAAGCCTCCATCCATTGTTCAAAATCGGAAACATCTCAGTCGCACTTAATTCGGGAAGAAGAAATAGCGGGATCGAGAGCAACAAAATCATAAACAACGGAGCAATGAGCAGGGCAAATTTGCCGATGACTTCGATTCCTCCACGGATTGCTACGGCGCATACAAATATAAGGGCAGTATTAATAACCGTCTCAGGGGTGCGAATGAGCAGGGATCCAACGATAAATTCTCCATATTCCCTTACAATGAGCCCTACATTATGCAGCAGAAAAAATAGAAATACTCCGTTCACTATCATACCGGCCCAGCGTCCAATGAGCTGGGGTGCGTATTCGACCATCGTCATTTCGGGGTAGTACCGATTTAGACACATAGCAATAAACAATGTGATAAATCCCGCCACTGAGCCGATGATCGATGTCATCCACGCATCTCGGCCCGCGATTTGGGAAGCTACCGTTGGAATCACGAGCACGGCTGTGGCGCACACCATCAAATAGGTCAGCATGCACAGCTGCGGCCAAGTTATTCGTCCTCGTTCCATACCCTTTCCAACTCCTTCTTTTAACAGGATCATGCTGGATGCTTCAACCATAACAACAGCGGCTTGTATACGAAATCAATCCATTGTCGGGGCGACGTCCATGGAGGGAACTGGCTTATAGAGATGACAACGATCCAGGCGAGCCCCCACAACACAAAAAACGCCTTTTTTCTCTGTCACTCCGCTTGGAAAAAGTACCGATCTTCCATTCCCAGATCAAATTGATAATCAACAGCAGGCTCATTCCCGCTAGAAAATGGTTCCCCATTAATGCACACCCGCCTTCTGCTCAATGGTGCTTGTGATGCTGCCTGGCCGCTCAATCAGAGCATGTACGCGAATTTCAATTTTCATATTGGCATAAATATGATCCCAATTCGGCCCTATCTGCTCTTTCCATTGTGATGGGTACTTTCGGTGTACGCGCGCTGCGAAATCGAACACATCGGTGGACAGCTTCTTTTGTGACATTGAAATGGATTGCTTAATGATCTGTTCGATGTTCGCTTCTATCTTGGTTTCTGCTTGACGTGCTTGATCCGAATCGGATACGTCCAGCTTGGTGCTATTTTGTGTCATATCCATGAAGGCAACCAGCTTCATCCGCATTGTCAACTGCTTCCCATCCCAATACGGATCGAACGTCAACGTATTGTGGCGAACCCGAAGCGACAAACAGTCCTTTCCATCCCCTTCCTTGCATAAAGAGACCGTTAAACGCTTCTTCTCCCCCCGCAGCCACATCACGCCAATCACATCTTTACCGCCTATTTCGCCAACATAATGATCCTTTTTGAAGACGGACAGCTTATCTATCGAAGGGACACGGACACCAAGCTCGCTCGTCTTCCATTCCACAAACGGAGCAAACCCCATCGATGAATCTCCGGCCATCATCTTCATATAATCGAGCAGCGTAACATCCCATATAGAACGCGACTTGCCAAGATCCTTGAACATCTCTGCGACGTTCTGATGGAGTTGAGGCATTGACTTAAGGAAATCGCTTGCTTCCCCATCTGTAATAAATATAAGGGCATGCTCACGCGGATTCTGATATCGCAGGAAGAAGTCGAAATGTTTGAGAAGCCCCTCTTCTGCAAGCTTTTTGCTAATCACGTATACTTCGGTTTGTCCCCAAAATATATATCGTGGCATCTTATTTTGCAGCTCAAATACGGCCTCGCCAAGTGTTTTGCCATTCGCCGAAAATACAGTTGTTGAGCCACCTTTTCCACCCTCCTTGCCCCCGCTGGAAGAAGAAGAAGCTCCTCCTTCTTTAGGGACGTATACCTGCAATGTCGTCTTTATTCCCCCATCCCCGTCCTGATCCAATCCGGCAGCAAGAATAATGGAGAGCTGCTCAATTTCAGTCCGATCCCAGCAGCTTGCAAGCAGGGGCACCAGCAGACAGAGAAGAATTGTGCTGGCTATATATCGAATCATTCGAGTCAAACGCATACTCCACCTCTATTCTCCATGAGAATGATCAACCCTATAGGATTACCTACACGGCAGTATCCCGCTTCTTATTCTCTGCCTATCAAGCTACCTTCTAGGTACTGGCACCCCCTCTGCCTCTGCTATCCCCGACTTCCATTCGCGCAGATACACCACGCTCCATTTGGGTGTCCTCCGTCCATACGGGGACACGAAGAAAAATATCCTTAAGCTCTTCTTTGCGCATTGGTGCAATTCCTGACATATAAGGGATACCGAACGATCGCAATGTAAACAGGTGTGTCATCAGCAATATGATCCCCATCATTAATCCCAACATGCCCAGCATGCCCGAGAGGATCATCATAGGAAAGCGCAGCAGCCGCACAGCGATTCCCAAATTGTAATGCGGAACTAAGAATGAGGATACCCCTGTAATCGCGACAACCATAACCATCGGAGCAGAGACGAGCCCTGCAGTTATTGCGGCCTGACCAATAACGAGAGCGCCGACGATGCTGATTGCAGAACCAACCTGCTGTGGCAGCCGCGCGCCCGCTTCACGAAGCGCCTCGAACATAATCTCCATTAAGAGCGCCTCTACAAGCGCCGGAAATGGAACTTGGCTGCGGGCTTTAGCCATCGTTAATATGAGAGCAGTTGGGATCATCTCCTGATGGTAGGTGATAATTGCAACATAAAGAGATGGCCCAATTAGTGAAATCACGAGGCAAATGTAGCGCAGCCAGCGGATGATGGTGCCGAAGTGATGGCGCTCATAGTAATCCTCAGGAGATTGCAAGAACGATGCCCACAATCCTGGCGCAATGAGGGCAACTGGCGACCCATCAACTAGAATGACGATACGTCCCTCAAGCAAATGGGAGGCAGCTACATCTGGACGCTCTGTAGTAAGTAGCTGGGGAAATGGAGATGCTGGCATATCCTCCAAACATTCTTCCACATAACCGCTATCTAGCACGCTTTGCAACGACATGCCTTCCAGACGCTTCCGTACTTCAGCCAGCAATTGGGGAGCTACAATGCCTTCTATATAGGCATACCGGATTTCTGTAAGAGTCAATTCGCCACGCTTCAGCGACTCCATCTTCAACCGCGGTGTTCGAACACGCCGACGAAGCAAGGCTGCGTTTGTTTGCAGCGTTTCTACGAATCCATCCCTTGGGCCGCGTACCACCGATTCCGCAGATGGCTCTGATACGCCACGCTTGTCGAACTTGATCGCATCAATCGTAAATCCGGCAGATGAACGGTGAGGAATAAGCAGGGTTAAGCCTGCTAATATTGCTTCCATTGCCGCCTCCATCGAGTGAGTCGGCGTCACCTTCACAGCTGTAACGGTTCGCAGGATATCCTCTACCAGTACATTAGCGGAGTCAGGCTTGTCCGGATAACGCTGCTTCAGCGGTTCAATAATATGTTCGTCCAGCATCGCCGAGTCCGTCAGCCCGTCTAGATAGCATAAGGTAGCCTTCTTGCCTCCCTGTAATTCGAAGGTGTAAAAAATCACATCTTCACACTGTTGAAAGCAATCTTTTAAGAAGGCAACATTGCTCCTTCCATTGGAAGACCATACTGCATTTTGCGGCATGCCTGCTTGTGCAGTTCCGTTATGTTGTTCTTCTGTTGTAGGCATATACTCCTACCTCCTTCGAAGTTCCCCGCACCGAACATCGACTCTGTAACGAGTCTCCGTCTTCTCCCAATATAGGTTTGCATGTACAACTGAAAATTATGAGTTGACAGTTGAAAATCATCATGATATAGTTATCTCGAATTAAAGATATTATTTTTCGAGACATTAAGTTCCTTATCGTAAAGGTGGTGAATGACAGATGACCAACCCTCGTACGGATGCATTTGATCCCGAGATTCAGCAGTCGCTAAAGCTATTCATTGTATTGTCCCGCGCCTCTAAGGCCCTTATGGACTATGCCCAGCAGGACATGAAGCATTATGAGCTTAATCCGTCCGAATTCGCGGTCATGGAACTGCTCTACCATAAGGGGGCTACCCCTATCCAGCAGATCGGCGGTAAAATATTGCTTGCCAGCGGCACGATGACCTATGTAATCGACAAACTTGTAAAGAAGGGATTCCTGCAGCGAAGACCTTGCGAGAAGGATCGTCGCGTCATCTATGCAGAGCTGACGCCTGAGGGAGAAGCTGTTATTGGCGACATCTTCCCTCGACATGCGAAGGCTCTTCACGAAGCGGTTAACGGAATGCCTTTGGAAGACAAGGAACAACTCATTGGCTTGTTGAAAAAGCTGGGACAGAACATCCCTTCACCAAAGTAGCCCTTTAAAGTAGCCCTTTTCAGTAGAGAAGGGTATCCCTTTGGCCATATATCTCGAATTCAAGACTCTCATATTACGCATTTTATTTTAAAAGTAGTTTACTTCATACCTATTAGGAGGAATATTACATGTTGGCAGATTACGGATTATTATTAATTCGTCTCGTTATTGGATTGACGATGATGGGACACGGAGCACAGAAGCTGTTCGGTTGGTTTGGCGGTTACGGTATTAAAGGGACAGGAGGATGGTTCGAGTCTATCGGTATGCGGCCTGGGCCACTTATGGCACTTATGGCTGGATTGACTGAGCTTGCTGGAGGCTTGTTGTTCGGTCTCGGATTCCTGACTTGGCTAGGCGCAGCTTTCATTGTCGGTACGATGCTTGTCGCCATTGTGAAGGTGCATGGCGCGAACGGATACTGGGTAACCTCGAATGGTATTGAATACAACGTAATGCTGATTGCTGCCGCAATTGGAGTAGCTTTAATTGGTGCAGGAGCTTTTTCTCTAGATGCATTGATGTAACCCTTTTTTCAAGAATTCGATCATTCGAACTTATTAACGACGTATACACTTACGAAATGCAATGGCACGACGATCATAACATACGAATCATAACAGGAGGACTATACAATGAATTCAACAATGAAACGTTCCATTCAACGCGCTGGCGATCGTTATCACAATGATCATGGCTGGCTGAAGACATCCTTCAGTTTCTCCTTCGCTGATTACTATGATCCAGACAATATGCACTTCAGCTCACTGCGTGTGTTGAATGACGACCATATTGCACCTGGAACTGGATTTGACCTTCACCCCCATAAAAACATGGAGATTGTTACGGTCGTATTGAAGGGTGAGTTGGAACATCAGGACAGCACTGGCAATCGCGAGATTATCGTCCCAGGCCAAATTCAGCGCATGAGCGCTGGAACAGGTATTTACCACGGCGAAGCTAATGCGTCCAGCTCTGAGCCGCTTGAGCTGCTGCAATTGTGGTTCATGCCGGAACGTCTTGGCATCACACCATCATATGAAACGCATACGTATGGATTGGAATCCATCCAGAACCGCCTGCTTCCAGTCGCATCCAATCATGCGAAGGAGCTTGGCACAGCCCATATTCATCAAGATATGACGATGTACTTGGGTCACTTCCAAGACGGTGAGGAAGTGACGATTGAACAACGCCCAAACCGCTCCCTCTATATATTCGTAATGGAAGGTGAAGTCGGCTTTGAGGATGGTGAAATGCTGAACCGCCGTGATGCAGCCCGTATTGAAAATGCTGGTTCTCTAACGCTCCAATTCAAGCCTGGGACACATGTCATGGTTATTGATTTGCCTTAATAACATTTTATCCCTGAATATTTTCTCTTTCTTGCACCCCCTTCCTATATATAAAAAAAAGAGATGCGCGATAATCGCGCATCTCTTTTTTGTGGAAGCTAATTACTTCTTTCATGTTTCCAAATAATCAATGATACCATTGACGACCGCTTCGGCTGCTTGCTTCTGGAAGTCCTGCGACTTCATTCGCTGTTCGTCATTAGGATTGGAAATGTACCCGAGCTCAAGCAATACAGACGGTCTCGGATTTCTCCGCAGCACATAATAATCCCCAAATTGGACGCCTCTATCTCTCATTTCCATGTTCTGCTGCTCAAGATTAGCATGTATCGTATTGGCAAGCTTCTGATTATTATCTTGATAATAATAGGTCGTCATTCCTTCAGCCTCAGCCGTATCGAATGCATCATAATGGATACTCACATAGAGATCTGCTGATTTCCGTTCAGCTATGGCAACTCGTTCCTGCAAAGATACCGTGTCATCCTGTTCACGCGTTAGCACAACTTGTGCTTTTGTCCGACGCTGGAGCTCCTGTTGTATCGCCTTGGCCGTCTGCAGGGTCATCTTCTTCTCCAGCGTGCCTTGGCTTCCCAAGGAACCCGAATCTATTCCACCATGCCCCGGATCAATTACAATCGTTTTTCCCTTCAAATTTTTTGGGCCTTCTGGCGCCTTCATCATGGCATGCACCTCAGTTGCCCCATAGTCATACTGCATATACACATAAACGGAGAGCCCCACAGACAGGAGCACCGATAAACCTATTGTGGCTATTTTTTCATCTATTGCATTCCTCTTCCCTTCATTCAATCTAGTAATGAAGCTAGTTTACTAGCTTCATATCAAGATGAGATAAAGGCGAAGCCAATGCAAAGAGCCACTTTCTTGGAGAAAATGGCTGATTTTGCGCTTTCCTTGTTATTGCTTCCTCTTGTTCAACTCGAAGTCGGACATTCGAATTTATATCCAATTCGTACAACAGTCGTAATTAGCTTGCCCTTATCGCCTAGCTTTTGGCGAATATTGCCCATATGCGTATTTATCGTCCGATCGTGGCCCACATACTCATATCCCCATATTTTCACAATTAACTGTTCTCTTGTGACGACGATTCCTTGATTCTGCATTAAGTGCAGTAAGATCTCGAATTCTGTATAGGTTAAATAAACACGTTCCCCATCCACCATGACCATTCGTGAAGGGAGATGAACATAAATGCCGCAACAGGATATTACATCTTCCGATCCTTGCGCCGTTTGCTCCTGAACTGGTGATACCATTTGCCGTGGCCTGCTGTTCAGCAGCCGTTTCGCTCTAGCCATCAATAGCGGAGGGCTGTATGGCTTCGTAACATAATCATCAGCCCCTAACTCAAATCCAAGCAGCGCGTCCTGTTCGTCCTCCCGAGCAATCAGCAAAATGATGGGTACATCAGATATTTTTCGAATATGTCTGCATAAATCCCAGCCGTTCAGCCCAGGCAGCTTCACATCGATTACGACTAAATCAATGGCATGTGCTTGGAACAGCTCCAGACCTTCTTTCCCGTCTGATGATTCCCACACACGATGTCCCTCATTCTCGAAATGATTCTTCAATAATTTCCGCAATAGCGACTCATTCTCTACGACAAGTATCGTACGCTGCATCATATCTGCTCCTATAGGTGCCGCCACTCGCAGCAATCGTGTTTATGCGAACAGCTCCACATTCATTTGACACACCTGCTAACAGCGATTTACAATCCAACCATATTTATAATTATATTTTGTATATTAAGGAGGATATTATGAGCTTCACGGAATGGGATTTATCTGAATATGAAAATCCTTCATTATATGATAGGGAAAATCAGGGCTGTCCAGAACTCCCCCTGCTTCTCTCATGGCTTCAAAAACAAGAATCCGGTGCAGTTCTTGATCTAGCCTGTGGAACAGGAAGACTGACGCTGCCTGTCGCTGAAGCAGGATACTCAGTGATCGGTGTAGATCTTCACGAAGGGATGCTTGAACAAGCTCGTGCGAAAGTTTCGCCAGCATTTGATATTCAATGGATTCATCAGAATCTGACGACATTAAATCTGCAATGCAAAGCACCACTTGCCTATATGGTAGGCAATTCATTTCAACACTTCTTAACGAACGAGCTTCAAAATCGTTTGCTTCAATCGGTTCACAACCAACTTGCAGATACCGGAATCTTCATATTTGACATGCGCTTCCCTACTGCGGACGAACTGCTTCAGCCGCAAGTGGAAGAATATTGGCGCACCATACAGTTGGATTCACAGCTTCATTGCGATGTATATACGATCGCTGCTTACGATCCATTGGCGCAAATACAGCACTATACAACGATTCGCCGTTTTCGGGAGCAGGATCGTCTCGTGCGGGAACGCACAACAACCATCGATCTTCGATACACTTATCCGCAGGAGTTGTCGAGATTGCTCGAGCTTAACGGATTTGAACTGCTTCATGTGCACGGAAGCTGGTCTGCGGAGCCGCTTCAATCCTCTTCCTCATCGATGGTTGTCATCTGCCGCAAGGCTTAGGTGCCGATACAAAAGCATCAAGTCGCTTGGTAAATCATATATTGGTTCCATTGTTCAACTGATCATACACATACAGGAAGGAACAGGAATATATGATTTTTACACATGCAGGAGGCTTCATTATCCAGTACAATAGGGTAAGTAACCATCAGGTAAATGAGTTAGAGGAGGATGTAACGAATGGACACTGCACTGCGTGCACAGCAGGCTTACGATGTGTGGTTGAACGATGCGCACATCGATGAGGCGACAAAAGCGGAATTGCAGCAGATTGCTGGCAACGAACGAGAAATTACTGACCGTTTCTATAAAGACTTGGAGTTTGGTACAGGCGGCTTGCGCGGCGTCATCGGCGCAGGAAGCAACCGCATGAACGTATATACAGTAGGCAAGGCGACTCAAGGTCTTGCGCAATTTTTGAAGGCAGAGGAAGACGCTCCTTCCGTGGCAATTGCCTACGACTCGCGCCATTTTTCTCCGGAATTTGCGCTTGAGGCAGCATTGGTTCTGGCCGGCAATGGCGTTAAGGCGTATGTATTTGAGAGTCTACGCCCTACCCCTGAGCTGTCCTTTGCCGTGCGGAATTTGAAGGCAAGCGCCGGCATCGTAGTCACAGCAAGCCACAACCCTCCGGAATATAACGGATATAAAGTGTACGGCAATGATGGCGGTCAAATCACTCCGCATACAGCTTCACGCGTCATTGCTGAAATTCGCGGCATCGAATCATTCGCCAATATTCAGAAGCTTAGCCGCGAGGAAGCCGAAGCACAAGGTTTGCTCGTATGGCTCGGCCAAGAGATGGATGAAGCATACATAAGCGCTGTAGCTTCCGTCAGCCAGAATGAAGACATCATTCGGGCATCCAGCGATTCATTCCGTGTGCTGTATACACCGCTGCACGGTACAGGTAACAAGCCGGTACGCGCCGTTCTGGATCGCATTGGATTCCAGCAGGTTCGCGTCGTGGCAGAGCAGGAGCTTCCAGACGGCAGCTTCCCTACGGTGAAATCGCCGAACCCAGAAGAGCGCGAAGCCTTCAGCATCGCAATCGAACAAGCAAAAGCTTGGGATGCTGACATTATTATGGGTACGGATCCAGATGCAGATCGCATGGGCGCAGTCGTGAAGGATGCGGCAGGCGAATATGTTGTACTGACAGGCAACCAGTCTGGTGCCATTATGGTACATTATTTGCTGGATGCGATGAAATCCAAGGGCACCTTGCCAGCAAACGGAGCGGTTATTAAAACGATCGTCACCAGCGAGCTTGGCGCAGCTATCGCTAAGTCCTTCGGCATGACAGTGTTCAACACGCTTACGGGATTCAAATACATTGGCGAGAAAATGACCGAATTCGACCGCACAGGCGAGCATGCCTTCATCTTCGGCTACGAAGAAAGCTACGGTTACCTGGCAGGCAATTATGCGCGCGATAAAGATGCAGTCATTGCCGCTATGCTCATCTGTGAAGCTGGCGCTTATTACAAAGCACAGGGAAAAACACTCTACGGAGTGCTTCAAGAGCTGTATGCCCAGCACGGCTACTATCTGGAAGGCTTACAAACACGCACCTTAAAGGGAGTGGAAGGTGTGGCCATCATTCAAGGCATTATGAACAATTGGCGCGAAGAAACGCCTACTACTGCCGGCGGTGCCAGCATTACGCTGACTGAAGACTTCGCACAAGGTCTGTACGACCTGCCGAAGGAAAATGTACTCAAGTTCCACTTAGAAGACGGTAGCTGGTTCTGTCTCCGTCCATCCGGAACAGAGCCGAAGATTAAGATGTACTTTGCAGTAAAGGGCTCGTCCAGCACAGATGCTGCGGATCGCTTGCAGCGTGTATCCGAGGACGTCATGTCACGCATAGACGCATTTATTGAAGCACAATCGTAATCATCATCCATAAATTATGGCTACAGACATCTGTCACGCCGTCCCCATGATTTTTTCTTGGGACGGCGTTGTTTATAGGGATGGGGAATAAACAAACAGCAGTTCCAGAAGCCGGCTATCACTTCCTGGAACTGCTGTTATTCATAGCGGCTGCTTTCGCTACATACTAAGCTCCAATTCCCTCTTCAATTCTTCCACATACTCGACTGAGCCCGTGACAATCAAGCGATCTCCAAGTCGAAGCGCTGTATCCCCGTGCGGAACGATCGAATCCTGCTCCCGGAATAAGCGAACAAAAATAACATCTCCCGTGAATGGGAACGAACGAATCCGCATGCCGTTATACTTGCGGTTGTTCAAATTGATCTGATACAGTGATGTCTCCTGATTCGTCAGGATCCGAATGACACTTGGCGATTCAATTAATGCCTGAAGCAGCGTCTTCGCGGAGAACAATGCAGAAAATACGTCGATATCGCGATTGCGCAGCGACTGTTCCAATTGCGGTGATGCTACTGCCGCGATAACACGTTCAACTCCTGCAGCCTGTGCCCATACCGCCAGCTCGGCATTGCGACGCTCCTCGCCGGTCGCAAAGACGATAAGATCCGCATCCAAAACTCCGGATCTCTCCAGCGTATGCGGAGAATAATCCGGAATATTTGCAACAGCCTGCAAGGAAGACGAATGACCATTCATTTCTTCATCGGTATCCTCTGCCGTGCGATACATGGCTGCTTCATACAGGTTCTCGTTCAGATCCCGCATGGCCAGCATCGTCATCTGGTTGGCTCCGACAAAAGCAATCTTCTTCCGTGTCTCCACCTGCTTTACGCCCGGGAAGATCTTCTTGAAGCCAATGGGTGAGATGATACTCGCAATTACTGCGACAAGGATAAGCGCTCCCGACATGCGAGCATCGATGATTTCAAGCCGCTCGCCGATCTTCGCCGCTGCAATAACAAGCGACAGCGTGGATGTCAGCAGGAACCCGGCTGCAAGAGTTGTTCGCATATCATACCAGCGTTTCAGGACGAGCGATGGCAATACCTTGGACAACAACAGCGCCAAGAACAGCAGCGGAATTAAAATGTAGATCGACGTATCGCCGAACAAGCCGAGAAGATCCATTTCCGCTCCAACCATAACGAAGAAGATCGGAATAAAGAAGCCATAACCAAAGGAATCCAGCTTTTGCACCAAATCATGGTTCGGCGACAACAGGGAAACTAGTACCCCTGCTAGGAAAGCTCCTAAAATATTTTCAGCGCCAAGTGTTTCCGACAATGCTACAAGCACCATCATTAAGGTGAAGACGGCACGAATGCCAATCTGCACTGTTCCTGTAGACAACGCTGCAAGGAACGAGCGGTTTTTGAACCGTTTGCCGACAAAGAAGAACAGCACGCCCACCGCAAACAACAAAAGAAGCAGCCAGGAATTCGTTCCTTCCTCTCCGTAAATCGCTGCAAAAACCGCGAGCAAAACCATCGTGACCAAGTCGGCAATAACGGCAACAAGGAGAATTATTTGCCCAATATTGGTCTTCATAATATGAACATCCTTCAAGGTTGGCACGACGACGCCAAGGGATATAGTCGAAATAATCAACGTCATCAAGAAGGCATTATCAATGAATCCGGCTGACACGAATAAATAGGACAGTCCCAATGACAATACGAACAGCAGCGCAAATATGATGAACGATGTCCCTAGCGGATGCGGCGCTGTTTTTCCGCTCTCAAGCACCTCACGCTTTTTGTTCCCTACAAATGCTGCGAAATCGATCTCTAAGCCGCTCAAGAACATTAGAAAAATAAGCCCGAGTGTGGATAGCATAGACAGCCATTGATCCGGCTGAATGATGTCAAGACCGCTCTTCCCGATAATAAGCCCGACAACAATTTCCGCGACGACGACAGGAATAATCGCCAGTCTAAGCCGATGCAGGACGATTGGCGTCAGGAAGGCAACAACTAGGACAATAACTAATGATGTTAACGAATGATGATCCAATCCAGTTCCTCCTTACTCTAAAGCTTCATGCGTCCCCTAGTGCAACATCATGAAACAATGATTGAAAATGTACATTTTTGCTTTCCATTTCATAGATCAATATGAGCTATGACCTCTTGTTGCACGCTTGCATCCTGGATCAAATCGGTTCATACTTAAATGATGAACATGCTTTACTGATGAAAGGAGCAACCCCATGCAACAGGAAACGTTAGAACTATTCCGCACGCTGACGGAATTCCCTTCCGCTCCCGGCTTCGAACGGGAACTGCGTGCCTTGGTAAAAACCGAATTATCCAAATATACAGATGAATTCGTGCACGATGCGCTAGGCAGTGTCTTTGGCGTTATGCGCGGCGACGAGCAAGGCCCTCGCGTCATGGTAGCCGGACATTTGGATGAAGTCGGCTTCATGATTACGCAAATTACACCGAACGGTATGTTGAAGTTTCAACCGCTCGGCGGATGGTGGGGACAAGTCGTCCTAGCCCAGCAGGT
The DNA here is from genome assembly GCF_000293805.1 of Paenibacillus alvei DSM 29. Taxonomy (GTDB): domain Bacteria; phylum Bacillota; class Bacilli; order Paenibacillales; family Paenibacillaceae; genus Paenibacillus_B; species Paenibacillus_B alvei. The sequence goes on from NZ_AMBZ01000001.1 coordinate 720,286, forward strand.
TGAGGTTATTACTCCTAACGGCCCGCTTCCAGGCGTTGTAGGCTCTATTCCGAAGCATCTGCTTGATGAAGCTACAGCGAACAAGCCTGTAGATGTGAAGCATATGTACATCGACATCGGTGCAGACAGCCGCGAAGAGGCTGAACAGGCAGGCGTTCGCCCAGGTCAGCAAATCGTTCCGGTTTGCAAGTTCACTCCACTGCTTAATCCTAAAAAATTATGGCTAAAGCATGGGACAACCGTTATGGCGTCGGCCTTGCTATTGAATTAATGAAGGAGCTTCATCGTGAGCAATTCAAGCTGCCGAACACCTTGTTCTGCGGTGCAACTGTTCAGGAGGAGGTTGGTCTTCGCGGTGCGCGCACATCTGCCAACTTGATTCAGCCGGATATCTTCTACGCGCTGGACTGCAGTGCTGCGAATGATATGACTGGAGATGTGAATTCCTTCGGCCATCTCGGCAAGGGCGCATTGCTTCGCATTCTCGATCCAACGATGATTACGCATCGCGGCCTAGTAGAGTTTATCCAAGATATTGCGGATACGTATCGCATCCCTTATCAATATTTTGTCTCCCCAGGCGGAACAGATGCAGGCCAAGTGCATTTAAGCAATAAAGGCGTGCCTTCTACCGTAATTGGCGTATGCGGACGCTATATCCATACACCAGCATCCATCGTTCATACTGACGATATTGATGCAGCCAAGGAACTTCTTGTTCAATTGGTGAAGCATACAGACCGTACAACATACAACACGATCGTGGAACGTTCGTAACGCTATTTCTTAAACCAAATCGGCTGGATGTAAACGAGGTTGTACATAAGTCGATGCAACGAGAGCGCAGCCCTGTTCCCTGAACAGCAGCTGCGCTCTTTGTTGTATGGCCTCATTCCAGCCCAAGCTATATAGTTCATTTCGCATAATGAAGCTCGTCCAGCCCTGAGAAATAGTTCGTACTGATCTCCTATTCCACTCCTCTCCCAGACTGGCTATGCATAGTATATGGGAATGTTCATATGCCCATTCACATTCTGATATGCTGTATATTCGAATCCCCTCTTCATTCAACTGCCATATCTCCACATTCAGCTAAATAAATATTCATGTGCTCGTTCCTCCTTGGCAGGTGAATCGTCTCGCGGTACACTGAAACATAAAGCTAGTGTTCCATCGATATATACTGAAACATAACGGCGTTCGCGTGGTTATGCTCTACACGCATCGGTCTATGATTTCAAATCATCCAATGCTCCATATTCATTTTTCTTCTTATAGCAGACTTCAAAAAGACAATCACATAATCTAATAACTAGAACCGGGAGGGCAACTATGATGACAACGCCTGCTGATCAATCTACATTCGGGGAGTCGAAAGCACAAAATAATAGGACGGAAATTGCCACCTTCGCTGGTGGATGCTTCTGGTGTATGGTGAAGCCATTTGACCAGTGGGATGGCGTACATCGCGTCATATCTGGCTATACAGGAGGACATATTCCGAATCCGACGTATGAGCAGGTCAAATCACAAACGAGCGGGCATCTGGAGGCGGTACAAATCACATACGATCCGGACATCATCTCCTATCATACAATGCTGGAGCTGTACTGGGCACAAATCGATCCAACCGATGAGGGCGGCCAATTCCAGGATCGCGGTGAATCGTATACAACAGCTATCTTTGTGCATAGTGAGGAGCAGCGCCAACTAGCTGAAGCATCCAAGTTGGCTCTTGCGGAAAGCGGGCGCTTCGACAAGCCTATCGTGACGCCAATACGTGATGCTGCCCCCTTCTATCCTGCAGAAGACTATCATCAAGACTACTATCGCAAGGATCCGGAGCATTATAAGGAAGATCGCGCCAAATCAGGACGCGACGAATTCATTTCTCAATATTGGATAGCAACGGATAAATAAGCGTGTTCTAGAATTGAAATCATGTTGGTTCGATATGTAATGAAACGGAGGAACGAGCGATCGATACGGAACAATTTGTGCGGGACTTTACCCAATTGGTACCACGCCAAACAATGGCCGATGGCGCGGGAGCAGAAGATTTCAAGCCTATTGAAAGCATTACAGGATACGTGCTGCCCGATAATTTCAAGCAATTATATAGCATGCATAACGGCGAACGGCCTGGCGAGCATCTGTTGATGCTAGGGTTCTACTGGTTGACCCTGCAAAATATTGAATATGAAATCCGTCTTCAACTAGAGATTGCCGCCGATTATGAGTTTGACACGATCTCGTACCAGAAGGATCATATCCAAGAGGTCACTTGGAATCCCGGCTGGATTCCGTTTGCTGCCGATGGTTCTGGCAATTTCATCGAGCTTGATCTTGCACCTGGCCCAAAAGGCACAAAGGGACAGATTATTAGCTGTGGCCGTGATGAACAAGAAATGGTCGTCATTGCCGATTCGCTGGAATCCTTTTATTCCTTTATCCTTGAGCAGTTCCAGGCAGGGCGCTGCGGTTACGATCAAGAGAATCAGCACGTTCTATGGAAAACAGGCCATTTGTTCGATGAATTGAAGGAGCTTCTACTTCCCTCTGACGGTACGAATGAAGCAGATTTTACTAACTGGTGGAGTCACTTGGATGCACAATGGAAACAGGAAATCATGCGCGTCCTCGGCAAAGAACCAAGCTCCTTCACACAAATCAAGGCTGTACGTTTCTTTTTTGTATGCGACGAGGAAATTACTGACCTGTCGCCCCTCTCTACATTCAAAAACATCAGAGAATTGTGCCTGCTTCGCCAATCGATCCAAGACATCAGCCCGATTATGACTTTGGTAGATTTAAAAAAGCTTAGTCTAGCGCAAATGCCGTCGATTACGGACATTTCGCCATTGGCATCGCTTCCTGCATTGCAGGAGCTCAGCTTGTATAAGTCTGGCGTATCGGATATTCAATCACTGTCCCAGTTCCCAGTTCTTAAGAAGATAGGGCTGGAAGGCTTGCAGCTGGATTCGCTGGAACCACTCTCTCAGTGCAAAAAATTGCAGGAATTGTCCCTCTCCCATATCCCTGAGTCTGCGTATGAAGTGCTCTCTCGCCTCAAAAATATGAAGCAGTTGGAGATAGAGGGAACGGTCAGGAACATTGATTTCTTAGCAAATATGAAGAAGCTCGTGTCGTTGAAATTAGAAAAGGCGGAAGATGGCTGCTATGATATATTGGCGACGCTGCCGAAGTTGAAACATATTACTTGCTCGTATGAGATGTTCCAAGCGACGCATTCTCTATTCGGGCAGAAGATCCATTATACGTTGATGGGCAACACGACAGAGTCTGAATTACAAGAATATAGTGATTACGTCTTGAATTGACAAGGACGACTGAATTTCATAGAGACGAAAGAATATAAAAACAGCAGTCCGCATGTTCATGCTGGGACTGCTGTTTTTTGTAGATTCCTATCCTATATATTACAGCAATTCCTTGCGGAGCTGCTCTGGAGACTTCGGAGACAACAAGCCGAATGGAATGTCGAATACAGTGCGAGCACCGGATTCACCGCGTTTTGCCAGACGAGATACGGCACGTGCATAAGCAACGAGCACGCTAGCTGTGAACTCAGGGTTGCTGCCCAGATTCAAGCCGAACTCCATAATTTGTGACGTGCCTTCACCTGTTACGCCGCTGCGGAATACGAGACCGCCATGCGGCATTGCAGAATGGTTCGCCTTCAACTCTTCTTCACTGATGAAGTTCACGATTGTATCGTAATCTGCGAAGTAGTTCGGCATAGATTTGATTTCTTGCTCGATGCGAGCTTTATCAGCGCCTTCTTCTGCTACAACAAAGCATTCACGAAGGTGCTTCTCGCGAGTGGACAATTCAGGGTTTTCCCCTTGGCGTACCCTCGTTACAGCTTCCTCGGAAGGAATTGTGTACTGCACACCGTTCTTAACGCCCTCTACACGGCGGATCGCATCGGAGTGTCCTTGGCTCACGCCACGTCCCCAAAATGTATATTCATTGCCTTCTGGAAGCACGGATTCGAACAACAGACGGTTCAAGGAGAATACACCTGGATCCCAGCCTGTCGAAATGACAGCTACATGTCCGTTCGCTTGTGCAGCTTCATCTACAGATGCAAAATATTCTGGGATACGCGCGTGCGTATCAAAGCTGTCTACGGTGTTGAACATGCGTGCAAGTTCAGGACCTTGCTCTGGAAGATCTGTTGCAGAACCTCCGCACAAGATCATAACATCTACTCTATCTTTGTAAGATTCCGCATCGTTGAGCGAGATGACAGGAACCTCTGCTTGAATGGATTCTGGGCTGCGACGAGTGAAAATACCTACAAGTTCCATATCTGAATTTTGGCGGATCGACTTCTCTACGCCCTTACCTAAGTTACCGTAACCTACAATACCTATACGAATGGATGACATGAGGTTGCTCCTCTCTATTTCTGAAATCATGGACTAGTATAATATATAAAGCAGATTTGCACAAAATGACATAGATTATTCGCCAAACTTGTTGCATTCTGCTGCTACTTCTCTGTAGCTGTCATTTCGTAGGGAAGCTAAACACAATACGCGCTCCCCCGCCTGGCACGTGCTCTGCTCGTATTCGCCCGCCATGCTTGACCATAATCAGCTTGGCCATATACAGCCCTAGTCCTGAATGCCCTTGATATTGCGAGCGCGAGGCGTCTCCTTGAACGAACTTGTCAAATATGGAGTCCAGCATATGTGCCGGGAATCCCGTTCCCGTATCCGTAATCGACATCTGCAGTTCACGTGCTCTCCATTCTGCCTCCCAGATAATTGCGCCTCCCGCTGGAGTGAAGCGAAGGCTGTTCGCAAGCAGGTTGTCCATAAGCTGTCTCAATCGATCCCCGTCGAGGAGCAGCGTTCCCTCCGCCTGCCGATCTGCAGGTGGACGACAGCAGAATTCAATCTGCTGCTCCGCGCACATTCGGTGCATATCCTGTGCAGTCTCCTCCATGAAGCGATTAATATCAATTGGCTTACAATTCAAGCTGAACTGTGGAGACTCCATTTCTGATACCAGATTCATTTCCTGCACGAGACGGACAGCCCGCTTCGTATTCTTATCGATCGTAGACAAATATCGCTCCAGACGATCAGGGCGATTCATCCCGCCATCCAGCAATCCTTCTACATGACCTTGCACGATCGCAAGCGGAGTACGCAGATCATGAGCCAGTGCAGCAACCATCTCGCGCCGCCGCTGCTCCATCTTCCACTCGCGCTGCAATGACAAATAGAGTTCACGCCTCATCTCGTCGAAAGCCTTCATAAGTTGTGCCATTTCAGAGGTGCCTTCATAAGAGAAGCTAAAGTCTAGATCCCGCTGCTGTACCCGCCTGGTGCCTTCAATTAACTCTTCAATCGGGCGGCTCAGCTCACGGCCAAATCTTTTGCCGAACAACCAAGAAAATAAAATAACAAAAAGAAAGGGCACAAATAGAACTCCTATAACTAGGAATCCAAAATAGGGTCTTAGCTTGGATTTCTCAGTGACACCAGCAGACAGTATATAGTTGAGGATGACCGCACCTTGCAATTCCTCCTCTTGATTTATGATCGGCAATACGTTGCGGGCATGTCCCATACCTGTCATTCCACTTGCCTTGAGAAGCTGAATCAGCTCCCGCCCACCGCGTACTTTCGGGTCGGTCAGCGACCCATACACATACTTCCCTTTACGATCAACAACCGCGTAGCGCATGCCCTTCTCATCTATCAGTTGTTCGAGGCGCGCCTGATTCCCCTTATTCAGTAAGCGATCTCCTTCTGTTTCTACTAACTTACGTATGGACGGAATTTTCTTTTCGTAGTAATTGGCCGGCCTGAATGTGCCGCTATCATAGGATTGAAGCCATATGAAGCCTCCCCACACGACAATTGTAAATACCAGACTCGCTCCAATTACCCATACAAAGTAAGTAATAAACTGACGCTTAAAGGAGTGCATCCTCATTCCTGCACCTTCCATTTATAGCCGATGCCCCATACGGTTTCGACCCAGCGGGACTGTGCATGGGCTGCTGCCATCTTCGCTCGAATGTTTTTCACATGCTCAGTTACAGTTGTATCGTCTCCAAGAGCTTCTATGCCCCATATTTGCTCATAAATATGCTCGCGAGAAAATACTTGTCCCGGATGGAATGCAAGCAGCTCCACAATTGCAAATTCACGGTTCGTTAGCGGCAATCGCTTCCCTTCGCAGCGAAGCTCCCTACCCTTTGCATCGACTATAAACACACCATATGTAAGTATCCCCTCATGATGATCCTGCCTCTGCAAATGACGGCGTTCCCTTCTCAGATGCGCTTCGATGCGAGCCTTCAACTCACGCATGCTGAATGGCTTGATCATATAATCATCGCCGCCTGCTGCCAACCCGTATATCCGATCCGCCTCACTTACTCTCGCACTAACAAATAGAATAGGACAAGTGACAATATCTCTAACCTGCCTGCACCATTCCACCCCATCCGTACCCGGCATCATCACATCAAGTACAATCATATCCGGCATCTGTTTCGTAATAAGCTGCTGAGCTTGCTCGGCATGATGTGCCGTGCGTACCGTGTATCCGGCATCCTCCAGTGAATCACGCACGAACACCGTCATTTCTTCCTCATCATCTACAAGCAATATATTGATTTCTGACCGTTCCATGCTTCTGCTCTCCCTCTTCCTTGCAGTACAAGATTGCATTTCTGTACGAGTTATCTCTATTCCTCTTCAGAAATTACTCCTGTTAATTATGATCCTCATTAAATAGGAGCCATATTAAATAGAGATCGATATTAATCATATTCAATATAAATCATGATCACTAATAAGTATGATCTCCATTAACTATACTCCCTATTAATCAAGATTTTATAAACGAATCACTGTATTATCATTCTTTCTACATACACGTTGCGTCTTCAGAGCTTTACTTACAATATGAACCCCTATCTCCGCATCTGCATATGCTGATCAAGAGGAGTTGGGCGATATGCCGCAATATCGAATTATTGTCGATCTGACTGCACGCAGGCTGTACTTGCTGGATGGCGACACCGTTGTCCGAGAATATCCTGTTGGTATCGGCAAAATGCTCACACAAACCCCCACAGGGGAATATACCATCATTAACAAAGCCCCGAACCCTGGAGGGCCGTTCGGCGCCTTCTGGATGGGGCTGTCGAAACCCCATTATGGCATTCATGGCACGAATGATCCTGCTTCTATCGGCCATCTCGTATCTCACGGCTGCATACGCATGTACAATGAAGATGTTCTGCAACTCGCTGCATTGGTTCCTATTCATACACGGGTCACGATACGACCATAGTGCCTACTGTGTGAACTGTATTTTCCCTAACAACCGCACCTTCCCTAATAAAATAATGCCCCTTTCCTGCTGCAGAGAAATAAGTTCTCGTAACGCAGCAAGAAAGAAGCATTATTCACAATAACCCCATCAGCACTTTCTCGTATTTCAATATTCGATACTTTAACTCGATTAAGTTCTGAGTTTTTCTATTGAGCCGCAATAGAAGTTGGATCTGCCTCCAACGGAAAATGGCAGGCTACTTGCCGATCAGAGCCAATATTCTCTAACTCTGGTGATACAAGCTTGCACTTCTCTTGCGCAAATGCACACCGCGGATGGAAGCGGCAGCCCGAAGGCGGGAACGCCGGAGAAGGCACATCCCCCTGAAGTACGATTCTTTCCTTCTTATGGTGCGGGTTCGGTCTAGGAATCGCTGATAGCAGCGCTGCGGTATAAGGATGCTTAGGGCTTGCAAACAGTTCCTCTGTGCGGGCTACCTCAACCAATTTTCCTAAATACATGACGCCGACTCGATCTGAAATATGCCGTACCACATTCAGACCATGTGCAATAAAGAGGAAAGTAAGGCCAAGCTCCTTTTGCAGCTTCATGAGCAAATTCAGCACTTGAGACTGAACCGACACATCTAGTGCAGATACGGCTTCATCCGCTACGATAAAGCTCGGATTAAGCGCAATCGCCCGGGCGATGCCTATCCGCTGACGCTGACCGCCAGAAAACTCGTGCGGATAGCGGTTACGTCTAGCTGGATCCAATCCAACCAGTTCCATCAATTCGACTACACGCCTATTAATCTCTTTAGAAGATGCCTTATGATGTACGCGCAGCGGTTCTCCTATGATGTTCTGGATATGAATGCGTGGATTCAAGGATCCGAAAGGATCCTGAAATATAATTTGCATATCCTGCCGCAGCCGACGCAGCTGCTTCGTATTCATATTCTGTATTTGCTTTCCGTCAAAAAATACAGCTCCGCTTGTTGGCTTCTGCAATTGGAGAATGGCTCTGCCAAGTGTTGATTTGCCGCAACCCGATTCCCCAACAAGACCAAACGTCTCCCCTTTGTTAATAGTGAAGGTTACATCATCTACAGCCTTAACGTGGCCGACTACTCGGTTGAAGAGACCTGTCTTGATCGGGAAATACTTCTTCAGGTTGCGAACTTCAATTAATGATTGATCCATCATGCTCGCTTCACCTCGGATTGTCCGTCATTATCGCTGTGGTACAACCAACATGCCACCTGATGATTGCTCCGGATTTCTCCTAACGCAGGTTCGTGCTGTCGGCATTTGTCCTCCACCTTCGAACAGCGTGGATTGAAGCGGCATCCCGAAGGCAGGTTGTTAATTCCCGGAATTGTCCCTGGAATCGTGTATAATTCCTCGCCTCTTGCTCCTTCCAAGCCTGGAATCGACTGCAAGAGACCAATTGTATAAGGATGAGAAGGATGGTCAAATATTTCTTCTACGCTTCCTTCCTCTACAATTTTACCGGCATACATAACCGCGATGCGGTCAGCAATTTCCGCGGCAACACCCATGTCATGGGTAATGAGCACGATCGCCATGCCGAGCTCCTGTTGAAGGCGCTGCAGCAAATCCAAAATTTGTGCCTGCACCGTTACATCCAACGCTGTCGTCGGCTCATCCGCAATGAGCAGCTCTGGTTTGCATATGAGCGCCATCGCGATTACAACCCGCTGCCGCATACCGCCTGACATCTCGTGCGGATACTGCATGGAACGCATATCTGGATCCGGGATTCCAACCATACGCAGCATGTCAATCGCCCGCGCCCAAGCTTCCTTCTTGCCTATCTTCTGATGAAGCTGCAAGCTTTCCGCGATTTGATCTCCGATCGTAAATACCGGGTTAAGCGCCGACATCGGATCCTGAAAGATCATCGAAATCTTTTCCCCGCGAACGTTAATCATTTCCTTTTGCGATTTGGCTGACAGATCTTCGCCATTAAAATGAATGCTGCCTTCGAAAATGGTTCCTCCTGCGTAATCAATTAATCGCATAATTGAAAGAGAGGCGACACTTTTACCGCTTCCGGATTCACCTACGATACAAAGTGTCTTGCCCTTTTCCACGCTAAGGGATATTCGATCTGTTGCCTTCGCAATGCCCTGCTCTGTCACAAAGCCTGTCGTCAGATTTCGGACTTCAAGAAGTTTTCGCGCCATTGCCGCATCCTCCTACGTGGAATTTTCTCTTTCTTGCGTGGGTCAAACGCATCACGGATTCCGTCTCCAATAAAATTGACCGCCAGCACCACGATAAAAATGCATGCTCCTGGATAAAGCGCTTGCGTTGGATCAACCAGCATAAATTGCTGCGCATTGCTCAGCATCAAGCCCCAGCTCGTATCAGGAAGCTGTACCCCTAAACCGAGGTAAGATAAGCCTGATTCAGCAAGTATCGCTCCGCCTACCATTAAGGTAGCGTTTACGATAATAGGAGCCGTCGCATTGCGAAGCAAATGCCTGCCGATAATCCCCCAACTGGACACACCGATCGCCTTGGCAGCTTCTACATATTGCATTTCCCGCAACTGAAGGAATGTCCCTCTCACAAGCCTTGCCGAGCCCATCCAACTCGTAAAGCTTAAAATCATGATCATATAGCTGAACTTTGCGCCAAAGATAGCCAGTACCAAAATATTCAGGAACAAGGTTGGAATAGAGTTCATAACGTCAACGAGTCTCATAAAAATCGTATCGATCCAGCTACCAAAGTATCCAGAAATCGAGCCGATAATGGTTCCAATTACAACAGAGATAAAGGCAACAGAGAAGCCCACCGATAACGATACTTGGCTGCTGTAAATAAGCCGTGACAAGATGTCTCGTCCCAATTCATCCGTTCCAAGTGGATGACCAGGACTGCCCGCTGGCAAACTTGACTTCAACATATCGATCGCGGCTGGGTCATATGGGGCAATATATTTGGCAAATACAGCAATGGCGACAAAGAACAATAGAACGATGGCTCCAGCCACTGCAAATGGATTGCTCATAAATTTCTTCCATGCCATTAAGGTCATACTTGTCGGCTTCTCCGACTTAGGGTCAATCTCTCTCGTCTTGCCGCGTCCAGGCTCGAGCTGAGCATCCTCCAAACTCGTTACACTCATGCTGATGCGCCCCCTTTGCCTATTTGTACACGCGGATCAACAATCGCGTACAAAATGTCTGCAATCAAGTTGCCAAGGACAACGATAACCGTTGTAATTAAGGTAATCGCCATAAGCACCGAGTATTCCCGTGACACGGCCATATCGACGAACAGCCGCCCCATTCCCGGCCAGTTAAACACACTTTCTGTAATGGCTGCTCCCGCTATGAGTATCGGCAAATCCAGACCAAGTATAGTAATGATTGGGATAAGCGCATTCCGCAGAGCATGACGGGTAATGACTCTTCTCTCCTTCATTCCCTTCGCTCTCGCGGTTCGAATGTAGTCCTGTCCTAGTACCTCAAGCATGCTGGATCGGGAATATTTCACATAGGAGGCCAGGAATCCTAGTGTAAGAACGGTGACAGGCAGGATCAAATGCATGAATAAATCCTGAATATCGCCTTCCTTCCCCATCGTATACATGTCGGATAAGGGCAACCAGTCCAACTTAATGGAGAAAAAGCTTTGCAAGAGAATACCGAACCAGAATGTCGGCATCGCAAACCCAATATAAGAAATTAATGAAGCAGTCTGATCAGATAGCCCATACTCAGCCGTACTATTGTATATTCCCCACGGGATCGCAATGATTAAGGCCAGCAGCCATGCAACCCCCATCAGAACAACGGTATTCTTCACCGTAGGCCAGAGTATTTCACTTACCGGCAGGTTATTCTTGAAGGTATGTCCTAAATCACCCTTCAGCAACCCGCCCACCCAACGAATATATTGAATATAAATCGGCTTGTCTAAGCCGAGGTTCTTCGCTTGAATTTTGCCTGCTTCCTGAGACAGTCCCGGCGAAAGAAAAATTTGCGTTGGTCCACCCGGTGCCGCGTGGATAAGTCCAAAGGTTACGATGGATATAAGAAATAGCACCAAGAGTGACTGCAATATACGGCGGATCAGATACTCCGTCATGGGAATCCTCCTAAATCATCGTGTGATATATAAGCACTCTCATACATAAAAGAGAGAAGGGGCAAGTACCCCTTCCCCTCATCTTGCATATTCAAATATGCTCGGTGCCTTATTCTACCCACCAGTTAATCATGCGGAACATGTATCCATATGCGAGTCCAGGTTCAGGTCGGTCCTCTTCCGCATATTTCACCCGAGGGTTCAAGCCCTGTGGTGTACCATATTGATACATGAATACATAAGGAAGATCCGTTGTGATTTCTTTACCGATCTCTGCGTATACCTTCTTGCGCTCGTTCTGATCAGCGACAGAGTAGCCTTTTACCCACAATTGATCAATTTTCTCGTTTTTATACCAGCCCGCGTTTTGGTTCGGCGGGAAGAATTTCGAGGAGAAGATGCTCTCCGCGTTCGGATCTGGATCATTTAACGACCATGCCGCCAAGACCGCTTGGTATTTACCCGGATTAATGTTCTGTTCCTGCCAAGCAGCGAAGTCAATGCCTCTCGGTTTCACTTCAATGCCCACATCTTTCAGGTTTTGTTGAATAACAGCCGCAACCTGCTCACGGCGACTGTTACCTGTATTGTATTGAAGTTCAAAGGAGAACTTGCTGCCGTTCTTCTCCAAGATGCCGTCAGTGCCAGCTTTCCAGCCATCTTCAGCCAACAGCTTTTTCGCCAATTCTACATCATAGTTATATACAACAGCCGTTTCAGCCGGATCAGCCCATGATCCAGGCAGGAATGGCGAGTTCAACAGCTTGCCCGTTCCCTTAAGAATATTGTCAACCATGCCTTGGCGGTTAAGCGCGTGAGCAATCGCCTGTCTTGTTTTCTGTCCGGCAAAGAAGCTTTCTTTATTGTCAAAGTTCATTTTGTTAAAGTTGAAGCCCATGTATTCGTATTGTGGTCCTGGAGCTAATATGACTTTGAGGTTATCGCGAGCTTGCACAGCTGCGAGTTGGGTGACTGGAATCGCTGATACAGAATCGATATCTCCCTTGATGAGAGCTTGCACTTCTGTATTTTGATCTGCGTAGATTTTGTAGATGACTTTCTGGATGTGAGGTTTTTTCGCTCCCCAGTAGTTCGGGTCTGCATCGAAGCTTAAAAATTGCTTTTGCTTCCATTCTGTCCATTTCCATGGACCGTTTGTTACGGTTTTCTCTGGTTTGGAACCGTATGGATGCTTTTTCAATTCTGTAATCGGAACATCTTTCAGGATGTGATAGGGCACTGGCTGAAGTCTAAGAGAGTAGAGGAATGGGGCAAATACTTGTTTTAACTTGATCTGAACCGTGTGGTCATCGATCTTGGTGACGGTGTCAACATGTTCGAATTGGCTAATTCCTGGGGAGCCTGCTTCTGGGTTGCGAACTGTATTAATAGTAAAAATCAAATCATCAGCGGTTACAGGTTTGCCATCGCTCCATTTCGCTTCCGGCTTCAATTTGACTGTATAGGTCTTCGAATCTTCGCTGATTTGAGGAGGTTCAGCAGCCAGAGACCACGGTTCAACGACTACGTTCGCTTGCCGATCAAGATCGTACAGGCTGGAAAAGATCAAGTTGATAGCGTCTCCAGAAGAAGTGTCACTAGTGAATAACGGGTTGGATGACACGATATCGGAGAAAGTACCTAATGTGATCGTGCCTCCATCCTTCGGCGTCAGTGCCGTATTGTTGTCCTTCGATCCTTCCGTTTTCGCTGGTTCGGCAGTTTTCGGTTCTTCTTTAGGCGGATTCGCCGTATTGCCGGAACCTCCGCACGCTGATAACAGCGATCCCATTAGTACCAAAAGCAGCATGAATGAAATCCACTTCTTTTGTGCCACATAATTCCCCTCTCTCATTTTCGATTTTTTTGTGAAGGATATATTTTCCTACACATTGTATCACCAGAATCATTGCGCAGGTAGTAAAATGATGGAAAATATTTATAATTACCGATTATATTTTTCATTTTATTGATTACTTTTTTAATTAGACTATATAGAAAGAAAAAAGAGGCGAAATCCGCCTCTTTACCACTTTACCCCAGTAAATCAACCTTTGGTATACGAGTTGCTTACAACTTCTATCTGCCGCTTCAACGAATGCCCTTATTTCTTACACTTGGATGCTGACGCTTCTATCATTTCCATTCCAAGTCACTTTCGCACCTATCGATTCAGCGATTGCCCGCACAGGTACGTAGGCGCTGCCGTTTATAATCATATTCGCAGTCTGAGGAATTTCATTGAGATATGCGACCTTGCTCGTATTATCCCATCGAAAAGGGAGACCCAGGGCAGAAGCAATATCACGAATTGGCACGTAGACAACATTGTCCTTCATAATCCCCTTCGTTGCTTCATGACCATTTACAATAATTTTGATTCCATTTTGAGCTTGAAGCTGCTGTACTTGTCCCTTGATCTGGTTTATAAATTGATCCCAGTATGGCAAAATCTCAGAAGGGCACTGCTTGCCTGACCATTTCTTGTGCGGCACGACCTGATCGATGGTTAGCTTGTCGCGCAAAAGCAAACTTGCCACGAGCCACGCAGCGTTATTCCATGCCACGTCTTTGTTCATGCCCGTATACATACATACTTCAATGCCAAGGCTTGTTAAGTTGCCTGGTCCATTTCCATCTCCCGCATGCCATCCCTGTTCGTTCTCACGCAAATGCTGGTAGATATCCTTATCATCCACGGTATAATGCCAAGATGCTTGTCTCCCACCGCTTCCATCTAGTATATATCTCGCGTGCGATTCGGCTGTGCCGCTCAAGTTGTCCGTGTTGTGGATCGTAATCCATTGCGGAGCCATGGGCTTGTTCGGCTTGTTCGGGCTTCCGTCTGGAAGCAACCTTTGTTGAATGACGATGCTCATCGTTCATCAGCTCGCTTCTGCATAGTGTACACATAGAAGACCTGCCAAGCGTGCTGTGAAAGCTGATCTATCACCAAAAAGCGTTCAAATCCGTTGAACGCTGCTTGGATTTTTGCCGTTTATGAATATCATGTTCGTCAATTCCCCTAGTTCAACGAGCCGTCGCAAAAATCTTCTATAGTAAAGAATATGTACAATGCTAGAATCTTGGCTCTGGCAATCGCCTGAGGGAAATGCTTGTTTTGGTTAAAATTTCACTTTTAGTAGGCTCCGGCCCAAAAGGAAAATGATACAATGATTTCGTGCTTTCAAGGTGTTTACTTCATGTGAATTTATTATTTAGGAGAGATACATATGGATCATGAATGGATACTAGGTAAGGAAACGCCTAATACCGGAAGAAAGTCACTCTCTACCGGCATCGTCATCATCTCTATCTTTGCAGCATGCTGTGCGATCGGCTTGTCTATTTTTACTTTGGCACATAGTAAGAAGGCGAATGATACAGCAGAGAAACTGCAGCAATCCCTCTCTAAGTTGCAAGAAGACTATGAGGAACTAAAAAGAACCAGCAGCAAACAAGGCTTTACAATCAATCAGTTGCAGAACAATCTCTTGTATGCAAATATCCAGCACGACATGGAGGAGTCTGTTGCATCCGAGCATTTGATATTGGATAAAATCTACTTTGATGATATAGCCTATCGAAAAGGAACGAGCGGTGCGACCATAGATGTTCGTAATCAGCCTGACTTTGCAAATAAATATTCAGGATCCGGTAAATTCTCTATATCAAACAAGGAATTAAGCACTGTTATAACCACATTCATGGAAGCAGCCGAGGAGCACTATGCATGGTGTTTGGATAAGTACAGCATGGAGGCCGTCGCACCAGATTGGAATGATCTTACGCACACGATCTCCGTAAACAACTACGAGATTGGAACGTATCACAACGGTGTATTTACGCCTCTTAAAAAATGAGTCATGTTATAGAAAAAGCGCGATCTCCGATTGCTCGGAAACCGCACCGTTATCAGACATTACATTAATGCTGGAGGGATTTGAATCTCCAGTCCACGGAGCCGTGGGGCGCCCCCCTCAACGGCCCTTTTTGCTTACCGGCGTTCCGATTCGACACTAGTAGATCAAACATAAACGCAATGTAAAGATACAGGGCTATGAAATGAATCGATTAAATGCTAAAAAACAAATGCACGAGAAACGATAACCAACAAGATGAACAAGACCAAGATTACACCAAGAGAGGTGAAACCTCGAAATCCACAACCTCCAACAACTTCACCCATATGAGTTAGCCTCCCTTCGTTAGTTAGCACATATACATAATATAGGAGTTACCTTCATTCTGACTCAGCTATGTCCTATACTGAAATTAATTAGGCAGTGTTAAGCGTTCAGATATAAATTTGATATTCATGGGCTGCGCCAATGACGAGCATTGCTGATTCAGATCCTTCAAATCAATTAAATAAAGCAACTACAAGCTACGATAACCAACAAAATAAACAGAACCAGTATAACGGCTGTAGAAGTAAAATGATGATGATGACGGCGATGTTCAAATTCACCCATTGAAATAGCCTCCTTCCGCTAGTACATTCATATCATATTAGGGTTGTTAAATATATGACTCGGCTGCGTCCTATTCGCGTAGAAATAATTCGAGCAAAGAGTTTATGATTACAAAAAAGAAGTCGTGAAGACAAGCAGCACAAAGTAAAGGGACAAGCCATATAGGTTTGTCCCTTTACTTGCATGCGAGAAGAAGTACACCCCGGTTCATACGCTGCCTAAATCATAAAAATGATTTGTCATTATTATATATAAACAAAACGGCGTTTTTTACCTGGGAGGGGTGCTTTTGTCAAACGGATTTGTCATTCGTTCATTAGACGAAATCAGATTTTGGTCTCGAATCATGAAAGAGCATTCACTTTTTTTAAAACTAGGCTTTAGGTGTGAAGATACTCAGCTCATTCAAGAAGCGAATCATTTTTATGCTATTTTTGAATCAATTAAAGCCAGGTCTCACACCTTTGATGCTGAAGCAGATCCCCAGATCATTCTAAGATTCAATGCGGAAGTGCATTCAGCGGTCTCCCATATTTGGGCATTCAAACGAAAGGTCCTCGGCTTAATTTTACATTGTCAGTTGCCGGGACAGAACAATTTCCCTCTGCTTGTAGATCACGTCAGCAGAGAGGCTTTTTACTTTAGAAATCGCCTTGAACAACTCAATACTGGTAATTTAGACCCCCTACCAGATGCGATTATCAATGAAAATGTTTTTTTCTTAAGAATAATGGCGGATCATGCCAAGTTTATCGGTCATCTGCTCGATCCTTCTGAACGTAAGCTTGTTGAACAAGCACAACAATTCAGTCATGAATTCGATCAGTTATTATTTCAAGCAAGAGACTTGGATTCCATGCGGCCTCAATCTCAAACGGCTCCACTTCTCGACCAATTTTTAGATCAAAATAGAGTTTCCGTTAAATCATTACGTGATTTCAAGAAAACAGCTCGCGAATTAATTGAAGCTTGTCGAATAAAAAGCATCATTCATCCACTGCTCGCCGATCATGTGTTCCGCGAAGCAGAAAGATTTCTGGTCATTATTGAAATGTTTGAAAGCACACTCACAGGAACTCCGGTGTCACCCCAACAAATGATGGAACTTGATGGACATTAAATCTATGCAATGCTTGCGCGGAATCGACGATTTGGCCATAGTCCATACGATCATTGTTGAAAAAATATGGGATAAGCACTCCATCCGATTGAGTTAGCGAGTACAATAGTCTAATAAGCAAAAATGAAGAGATCACGCATGAGATCGTCAGCCTTCAATTTTTTGTTTATGCCGACTTATTACAAGTCTGCATGGACATCCACATCCATGAAATCATAGTCCCGCAGGAATGTTTGAATCTGAATAACGTCCGAATCGCTAAGCTGTCGAGGCACGTCTGTCCGGACAAATACAAACAAGCTCGCAATTGTATTCGGTACTTTTGATCCTTGATCCTATTACTGTTCTTGCCCTCTTCCCTCTCTGTCACATCACCCAAGTTAAGATCCCCCGGCCAGAGGGGAGAACCATCAATACATTCTTATTAATTTTATGTACAAATATCATTTCTGCAGTTTTTTCGGTTTTGTTGCCTGGTTGAACTACAAAACAGCAATTGTGAATACTACGAACAAGAAGTAATGCAAAAGGGACAAGCCATATAGGTTTGTCCCTTTTCTTCATGCGAGTATACCCCGGTTCATGCGCTGCCTATATGCAGCCGTGTGTGCATCCCCGCCTTTTTCTATGTTTCATGCTATCACGCGAATACCGTCATGTGGTACTCAACTTTGTATCAAGGTACTTTCCATACATGTTCACTTTCCGATCAATATCCCTTAATTTGCTTATCCTGTTTAAAAGAAATTGATGATTGTTAAGTTAACGAGCGTGGCAGTGAACCTTGTCTATTAAATGAGGTTCACTGCCAGAAACTATTTTTAGCGGTGTCTTCTGTGCTTTCTACACTTAACTATTACTTTTTGTCCAGGTCTGAGGATCACAACAATCACCTTTTTATGACGATGTACCATGCAGCATCCCCCCCTTCGAAGAAGAGTTAATACATAATATGCAGGTCGCTAAAAATGAAGTGTGCTAACAAGCAAATGGAATGGCTCAATTTTATTCAATTAGCTCCAATCGCGAGCGAGCCGTTTCTCCTTCCTACAAAGTGGAAAACCCCACTTTATCTGAATAAAGGGTAGATGAATGGTAGATGAAGCTCCTAAAAAGGGAAAAAGCGCGATCTCCGATTGCTCGGAAACCGCGCCGTTATCGACATTACATGGTGCTGGAGAAGGGAATTGAACCCCCGACCCACGCATTACGAATCGTTTACCGATAATCCTCGTTAATCCCAGATGATCTTCTATGCGGCTTTAGCTGTGTGTTATTCATTTGAAGTATTTGGCCACATAACCATCATAAAGCACAAGTCTAAGAACTTATTATCTTTAAAATCAAATATGTAAGCAACATCCCTTTCGACTATATACAGTTAGCGTAAGCTTTATGGGTGCACCAGTTGCCGGGAGTCTTTTGATACTGACAAAGTAAAATTCCCCCTTCACGATTTGCCGGATTTACTAACACCTCCAAAAATAACAATCAGTAATCCGATAAACCCAAAAATCAAAGCTACTAAATCCATTCCTGATGTGCACAACTTAAACAAAATTGAAAAAAGAATTATACCAATACCTACCATAAGTCTTTTCCTAAAAAACACTGAATTTAATATAGGTTACAGGACGGTATACTCTGTTATTAACGTAAACATCCCCGTTTTCACTAAAGGAAGTAGCCCAGGAAGTTCCACTAACTTTCATTCCTGCAAAAGATGCTCCAGCTACATTATCTTTTATGGGTTGAGATTGCCATGATCCTGAAGTAGAACTACCCGATACACCTGGGGGCCATGATACTGTAACACCTATTCCACTTACGGAAATATTTTGATTTAATACTATGTAGCTCGCATTTCCGCTACCGTTCCAAGCCGAGGATTGACCTCCTTCAAAATTGTTATCCCAGTTACCGGCAGTATTTATTTTCCATGCATATGACATTGCATTACCATCTGTTTGAGTATCATTTTGATAC
This sequence comes from Paenibacillus alvei DSM 29, assembly GCF_000293805.1. GTDB lineage: Bacteria > Bacillota > Bacilli > Paenibacillales > Paenibacillaceae > Paenibacillus_B > Paenibacillus_B alvei. The sequence goes on from NZ_AMBZ01000001.1 coordinate 739,323, forward strand.
TCCGATTCTCCCGGCAGTAAACCAACCGGCTGAAAGACTGCCCCTGTATCGCCAGTTAATTTATTTATATACGACATGGCCGCCTGTCGGTATGAAGGATCTTCCACATCAAAACCGTATACCGTAACACCGTTGTCATTATATTGTTTAAGCGTGAATTCTTTGCTTTCAGTGCTTGTTGTTGCTAAACTTCTTGTTGTTTCATTTGTTGCTTTATTCGTGACTGTAAGCCGAACCATTTCTTCTGAAATTAGCTGAGTCTCATTAGTGTCAGTGCTAGCAAAAACTGAACCCGGAACCATCAAAACGGTACCTAAAGCTAATGCTGATAACGTCTTAGAAAATTTCTTCAAAATAATCATTCCTTTTCATTTTTGATAGATAACCTTTTGCAGAAACAGCGCATCGTAGGTACTTCGGAAACTTACTACGTCCTCAGTGGCATCACCTCCTTTAAATAGGCCAGATGTATGTTGTGCATTAATCAGTGTGTCTCCCACAATTTTTGTTACATTATTTGGAATCTTATAATCCAAATCCTGCAAAAGATTTAATGCCTTACTCTGTACATGCAATTTATTACTCAAATCAAGGTCATTAAGATGTACTATATTACTAATTATCTCGTTACATAAAGGTTTGATTTCATCCCGATCCGGATTAATTAAGTTTATAAATGTAGCGAGTTCAATTAAGTTCATAGTATTTTGAGGCACGTTGTCGATCTCAGTAAAACTATCAATCATTTCATCTACTTGTGTTTTACTAAATGACCAATTTCGTTCTAAAATTTCTAAAGCACGTATAATAGCATTGACATATGGCAACTTCTTTGCTGTTAAAGTTTCTTTAGCTAATATATCATCCATGGATGAAAATAATCCGTCTACTAGTTCTTGCTTTTTATTGTCTATGATGTGCAACAAATTATGTTTCTGCAGTAATTCCAAAAAGTTATTTATGACTATTGGATCGCTCTGAAAAATATCATCTCTTTTTTCATAGAGATACAAATCAATACTATTAGGAGATTCTATTTCTAAAACATTGGTTATTGCATCTACAAAATAGGTATCAACAAAGTTCGATTCAGTATATCCTGGGGTAATGTATGTTGATTCATCCAGCAAGAATGAATTATATACATCGAATACATCACTGAAATTCGGACTGGTTTTAAAATCATAACCTGCTAATTTTAAGGAGTATATTGCAGCATATAAGCCTAAGGGATCATAGGCCTGTATGACTCCATCTTTAATTTCATTTTCATCAGTGATACTGTCTATTATTAGATCGTGATAATCTGAGCTATCGATATTCAATAATAAACTAAAATCCAAATAATCCATTAAATATATAGGTAAATAAACTTCATTGCATTTAATTAATTCTGCTATATTGTCTAAATCATTCTCAAACATAGTCTTTACCAGATCAGATGATATTTTTGATAACTCTATGTGATGAGATTGCATCAATTTCATCATCATTACATAAGCGCTAGAATTTTTTCTAGTAATAGTATTAGGTTGTAGCAACTCTGTTGATGCTTCTTTTAACCATTTGTCAACAGATTTTGTTTTTAAATTTAGCAATGCAGCTACTTGCTCAACTAAAAATGTTGGATACATATTTTCTGCATATATTTCACTGTTATTACTATTAGGCAAACGGTAACATCCAATTCTATCGTCGTACAAAGAATCAAAATACTTAGAGATATTCTCCTTTGCTAAATCAGATATACCTTCTAAATCATTAACTAGCATTACTGTGGTAAAAATATCTGTAAGATCCATCGCTGATTCATTTTCAAATTTCCTCAAAAAATCTGGTGTCATTGTTATGTAATCATCAATAGAAATTAACCCCGAATTTTTTTGGGCTTCACGAATATAATATGTCGCAAAGGAACTGATTTGATTAGAATATTCAGCATTCGCAAATCTATACCCAAAATCCGACATTTTACTGCGCTCAATTTGCTCGACAATTCCTTTTGTATTTATAGTTAATAGTTCTGGCAAAATGTTACCGCTTTCATAACTAAATGAGTTTAATTTTGCAGTACAACCAACAAGAGATAAACTTAATAAAAATAAAACTATTCTAAAAAAATGTTTATTACTATTTTTTCGAGCATATCCCATTGTGTTCACGTCCCTATTTGCATTCTTCTAATAAGATTACTTACTGCTTTAGTAAGCACCAAAACAGTAGAACTGAACCATAAAAAATCTCACAGCCTCACTCCCAATTCTGAATATATTAAATAATCTATACCAAGCTTTAAAGCTTTAGTTAATATTTCTTTTAAACAAAAAATAGAGGAGATTAGCTCATATAATGAACTAACCATCCTCTATTTACGTTACTAAAATTACCCCGGTCTAATACTTTTTTTCTTCAACATCAAAAACTCAAGAATGAAGCTACGCATAAGGAAAATATCGAAATCGAAGGTACGCCCGTTAACCAAAGGAATCTGATGCGCAATTATTATCGAATCATAAAAGAAATCTAAAAAGATTATCCGGACTTCCCTAAAATACGATTCCATGATCTTCGGCATACTCATGCCACACTATTACTCAAGGCGGAAATACATCCAAAAATGATTAATGTTACCTTGGACACATACTCGCATGTACTACCAAATCTTCAAGAAGCCGTACTTAAAAACTAAAACTTCACTTTACTAGACTAAAGGTTAGAAAAAATGTTAGAAGACGCCCTAAAAAGGGAAAAAGCGCGATCTCCGATTGCTCGGAAACCGCGCCGTTATCGACATTACATGGTGCTGGAGAAGGGAATTGAACCCCCGACCCACGCATTACGAATGCGTTGCTCTACCCCTGAGCTACACCAGCAAATTTTGTTAACACCAAATATTATAGAGAAGTTGAAAATTTGTTTCAACCCTAAAATAAAATTACCTATATTTACTATATGGTGCTGCAGAGGTATTCTAGAACGATAATCCGCTCCTTCATGCAGCACCATACCCTATTTTATGCATCCACTCATATTTTCTATAGTTTGCTTTCGGCTAAAATAGCGCTCACCAGTTGCTCCAACGCTTCCTGATCCTGTTCGTTGAAGCGATCCGTAATCGGGCTATCGATATCCAACACACCGATGCACTTGCCCTCCTTCATCAGAGGGACGACAATTTCAGAGCGTGAAGCCGCATCACAGGCAATATGTCCGGGGAATGCATGGACATCCGGAACGATTACTGTGCGCTGTTCCTTCGCTGCTGCCCCACATACTCCTCGTCCAAGTGGAATTCGAACACATGCCGGCAGCCCTTGAAACGGCCCAAGCACAAGCTCCCCTCGCTCATCATCCATCAGATAGAATCCAGCCCAGTTAATGTCCTTCAGCCCCTGCCATAATAGCGCGGACGCATTGGACAAATTGGCAATAAAATTCGGCTCTCCTGCAATTAATGCGGACAGCTGCCCAATAATAACCGGATAATCCTTATCCCGCTCGCCTGTATAAAGTGTTTGTGTGAACATCTGACCGCCTCCTATTTTCGTATTTGTAATGTATCATACCATAGTCAGGCGATTTCGGCGCAACGCCCTGTTCAGAAAATAACGTGGCTTTCGTTTCAAAGCTCTCGATATAATGTAAGTAAAGGATAACGGAACAATAGCCGATAAGGAGGCTTCTCATGAGAACGAACACCTTTCACTTTCTAGATGAAGAAAACGTGCGTATTCACGTCTACCACTGGTTGCCCGATGAAGCCATTGAAATCCAAGGCGTTGTACAAATTGCTCACGGAATGACTGAAACCGCGCTTCGTTACGAGCGCTTTGCCGAGGAACTTACTGCCGCCGGGTATGTGGTATACGCCAACGATCATCGCGGACATGGCCGCACAGCAGCTACTGAGCAGGACTTAGGCTATATCGGCGAGAACGGCTTCATATGGATGGTGCACAATATGGCGCAGCTCACTAAGATAATCCGCGAACAACATAGCAATCCCCCACTGTTTCTGTTCGCGCACAGCATGGGGTCTTTTCTGGCACAGCAATATATAACAGAACACGCGGACTTGATTGATGGCCTCATCCTATGCGGAAGCAACGGCCCTCGTGGCCCGGAACTGCTCGCAGGCGTCAGTGTCACGAAGCTGATTGCCTCGATGAAAGGCTCCCGCCATCGCAGCGCCTTCATTGATAAGCTGGCTTTCGGCAGCTTCAACCGTAAGTTCCAGCCTGCCCGCACACAGGTAGACTGGTTAAGCCGAGATCCGAAGGAAGTAGACAAATATGTGGAGGATCCATACTGCGGATTTCTGAGCACAGTAGGATTTTATCGGGACTTTTTCAAACTGCTGCGCAATATTCATCGCCCTGAAGTCATGAGCCGTATTCCGAAACAGTTGCCTATACTGCTCATTGCAGGCGACGATGATCCGGTAGGCAATTATGGCAAAGGTGTGCGCAAGCTGGCAGATCAATATCGGCAACTTGGTCTGGAGCAAGTGGAATGCAAGCTGTATGAAGGTGCGCGCCATGAACTGCTCAATGAAACGAACCGGGATGAGGTTACGGCGGACTGCCTTGCATGGCTTCAACGTCAGACCCTGAGTTCGGCTGACTCCTAAAGTTTCGCTAGTCTGTCATTTGTACCCACAATCTGGATCAGCGTATAATAGACTTGAGTCATGATTTAGTCCAATGGAGATGGAAGGAGATTTTACATATGTCACGCTTGTTTGAACCGATAACAATTGGAGGGGTTACAATCCCGAATCGGATTGCCATGTCTCCGATGTGCATGTATGCATGTGATGAAGAAGATGGCAAAGTAACAGACTGGCACCTGATCCACTATGCCTCGCGTGCAGTTGGGCAAGTCGGATTGATTATCGTAGAAGCCACTGCCGTCACACCAGAGGGTCGAATTAGTGCTCGTGATTTAGGAATTTGGAGCGACGATCATATTGATGGGCTGCGCAGGCTCACTGATCTAGTGCATTCTCACGGCAGCAAGATCGCCATTCAGCTTGCCCATGCAGGGCGCAAAGCTACTGTTCCCGGCGCAATTGCTCCATCGGCGATTGCGTTCAGTGAAGACTACGCAGTACCAGAAGAGATGTCGCAGGAGCAAATTCGCCGGACGGTGAAGGCATTTGCCGAGGCTGCCCGCAGAGCAAAGGAGGCCGGCTTCGATATCGTCGAGATTCATGGTGCCCATGGCTACCTGATCAATGAATTCCTCTCTCCGCTCACGAATCAGCGGATGGATAGCTATGGCGGGAGTACCGAAGGCAGATATCGCTTCTTAAGCGATGTCATTGACGCTGTTCGTCTCCAATGGGATGGGCCGGTATTCGTGCGCATTTCCGCGAATGAGTATGCAGATGGAGGCAACACACTAGAGGCTTATATTGATTATGCGCGCCGCATGAAGGATCAAGGTGTCAACCTCGTTGATTGCAGCTCTGGTGCAGTTGTACCGCATCCGATAGACGTATTCCCTGGATATCAAGTGTCTTATGCTCATGCAATTCGACAATCGGCAGGCATTGCTACTGGAGCCGTCGGTCTTATTACCGAGCCAGCTCTCGCAGAAGAGATTGTCCGAAACGACCGGGCAGATCTCGTTCTTCTTGGACGCGAGCTGCTGCGTGATCCATACTGGCCGCTGCGCGCCGCACGAGCGCTTCGTTCTGAACTGCCGAAGCCGAAGCCATACGAACGCGCTTGGTAGGATGCCAGATTCACAGATTGCTTCTCCGGCTTTATAGTTGAGGCATTTCTCGCTTAGTAGGCTGCCTTCTTCACGATTAGATTTTATAGGGCACTACTTTATACTTTGTCTATAACACCAGATCGAACATATAGTTGCGAAGAGAGAGTATCCTTAACGGATGCTCTCTTTTTCCGTTATTGAATAACGGGTCGAAGAGCAGCTTTTACAAATTTGAGATACCGATAACTTTTTTCGCTGAAAATCGTGTTTTCCTATTGAATATCCCATTATATCCATCTAGTATAAGGATAAGTTTTATCTTCATTACCAGATTTGCGTATTTTGTGTGTTCTCCAACACCTACCACATGCATTCATCTAGAGGAGGATGGAACGATGGACAGAAGCAGTGTTCCCGAACCAAATATCGTGTTCGACCCGAAGCATTACATTTGCCACCGAGCCACAGAACCACTGCAGCTTGATGGACGATTGGACAAGTCTTTTTGGGTTCATGCCCCTTGGACAGACGAATTCGTCGACATCGAGGGAGACTTGAAACCGCTGCCATTTAAGCAGACCCGGGTCAAGATGCTATGGGATGACGAATATTTCTATTTCGGTGCCGAAATGGAAGAGGAGCAAATATGGGCAACATTGACGGAGCGCGATTCCGTCATTTTCTATGATAATGATTTCGAGATATTCATTGATCCAGATGGCGACACCCATAACTACTATGAGTTCGAAATGAATGCCTTCAACACGATCTGGGACTTGCTGCTGCCCAAACCATACCGTGACGGCGGTCCGCCTATCAATGGTTGGGACATTCGCGGCATTCGCACCGCTGTCCATATTGATGGCGAGGTCAACAATCCGAATGCAGTCAATAAGGGTTGGAGCATTGAAGTCGCAATGCCTTGGAGCGTATTGAAGGAATGCGCGCCCGAAGGACGTATGCCGCAACATGGCGAATATTGGCGCGTGAACTTCTCCCGTGTTGAGTGGCGTACTGAGGTAAAGGACGGGCAGTACGTCAAGATGATCAACCCGGATACGAACACCCCTTACCCAGAGTATAACTGGGTATGGAGCCCGCAAGGCATTATCAATATGCATTATCCAGAGATGTGGGGTTTTGTTGTCTTTGCAGGCGAAGGACAACCAGCACCTTCCTTCCAATTGCCGCAGGACGAGCTGATCAAGTGGGAACTGCGCAAGATCTATTACCGTCAGCGCCAGCATTTTGCGAGCCACGGCCGTTACGCTTCCAGCTTATCGGAGTTGGCACGCGAAGAGGTATGGCGCATCGAGCCTGTGATTGAAACGACAAGCGGTTCCTTCTTACTATCTGCCAAATCGCATGATGGACAGCAATGGATTCGCATTCAGGAAGACGGGAAGGTATGGCGCGAATAGCATCGCAGACTAACAACACATGGAGCTGATGAATGAGATGACGAGCACAATTGGCTATGCAGATGATACATTGCTTCAACAAATCGAAGAGAAGTTTCAATATAAAAAAAGCTGGCTAAGCACCGGGAAGAGGAACTGTTCAGCGTATTGAATCAAGAATTGACCGACGAGGAGCGTCTGCTCCTGAAGTATTTATATGCCTACATGCCCATTCACGATCTAGCGGATTATGGCGGTGAATTCTTCCTAGCTCATGTGCGCCGTACGTTGGCTACGCGTCAAGAGATGCCTTGGGGCAAGCAGATTCCAGATTACATCTTCATGAACTTTGTGCTCCCCTATCGCGTCAATAACGAGAATATTGACGACAACCGCGAAGTGATCTACCATGAGCTAGTCGATCGGGTTAAGGATAAACCGATGATGGAAGCGATTCTGGAAACGAACTATTGGTGCCATGAAAAGGCAACTTACGTTGGCACCGATCAACGTACTGTCTCGCCATTAACGCTGGTGCGCACCGCTCTCGGCCGCTGCGGCGAACAATCGACACTGGCCGTTGCTGCACTGCGCAGTGTCGGTATTCCGGCACGCCAATGCTACACGCCGCGCTGGGCGCACTGTGATTCGAACCATGCTTGGGTAGAAGCTTGGGCAGATGGAACCTGGTACTTCCTTGGCGCATGTGAGCCAGAAGCACGCTTGAACGAAGGTTGGTTCAAGGCTCCTTCCCGCCGTGCCATGCTTGTTCATACACGTGTGCCCGCAGATTACAACGGCCCGGAAGAAACCTGCTCCAGCCATCCGTGGTATACGGAGATTAACCTGCTTGGCAACTACGCTCCGCATAAAACCATTACGATCCGGGTTGTCAACGAGCAGGGAGAGGCAACTTCGGCAGAGGTCCACTTCCAAATGTACAACTTCGCCGAATTCTACTCTGTAACGACACTGCCGACGGATGACAATGGACAAGTGGCGTTTACAACTGGATACGGCGACCTGTTGATCCATGTCCGCAATGCGCAGGGATATGGCTTCCGCCATATTACCGTTGGCGATGCAGATACATTTACCGTAACACTCCAATCCGAGCTGCAAATTCACGACATGATGGAGTTTGACATGGCACCGCCTCCTGAGATACCAGACAAGAGCGAGAATCGGATGACAGATGAAGAACGACAGGCAAACGACCGCCGTGTTCAACACGGAACGGCAACGCGCGCAGCTTATGAAGCCACCTTCATGAGTGAAGCAGAAGCGAACTCATTGGCCGGTAAGCTGTCCTTGGCGGCGGATCGGGTATGGACGGTGATTCGCAACGCGCGCGGGAACAGCCATGAGATTGCTGCCTTCCTGGAGACCAACATACCGAAGCACGGTGAATGGCCGCTTCGTCTGCTCGAAGCGCTTCATGAGAAGGATACGCAGGATACAATGAACGAGACACTGACGGATCACTTGGAGGGAGCTCTTTCTTATCTGGAACAAGTGAAGGATGAAGATCTGTTCACCGCTTATGTGCTCTGTCCGCGCGCTCATTATGAAATGATTAAGCCGTATCGTACATACTTCCAAACGAATCTGACTGCCGAAGAGAAGGCAGCCTATGCAGCCAATCCGCAGCGGCTGGTCGATCGTTTAGCGAATGACATTACGATTGAGAGCCGAATAGACCGCTATAACGGCATGATTACACCAGTCGGCGTGTTTCAATTAAAAAAGCCGATCGCTTGAGCCGAGACATCTGCTTCGTAGCAATGGCACGCAGCGTCGGCATACCTGCACGCCTCGAACCGCTGAATATTCGTCCGCAATTTTGGCAGAACGGCATCTGGCAGGACGCAGTGTTCCATGGTGATGCCACAGAACCTGCAGCATCTCGACCGGCAGAACCGTCGAATAATGCGGAAGCCGCGAGCGGTGCGATTGTATTTGCACGCAGTGAAGGCGAGCAAGAAGCTTCCTATTACTTGAACTTCACGATCGCTCGCTTTGAGAACGGCACTTATCGCACCTTGACGTTCCCATATGGCGAGAAGGATATGTACAATAAGCCTTACGAGGTATTGAGCGGCAACTATCGGATGACGACCGGAACACGTCTTAGCGATGGAACCGTGCTCGTGCGCCTATCCTTCTTCACCGTACATGCCGGCGATACAACAACCGTACCTGTCGTATTCCGCAAGGAGGAAATTCATGTTCCGATCCTCAATACAGTATCGGCAGAACAGTGGAGCCGCATGACCGATAAGGTGAGCCTAGACATTACGGAGCAAGGGCTCGTCCTTGCATGGCTTGATCCAGAACGCGAGCCATCGAAGCATCTTGCGCGTGAACTGCGCGAGTTGAAGATAGAGCTCGATCAGTGGGGGGGCCGTATTGCGCTTATGGTTGAAAGCCAGCGCAATCGCAGCGAATTCAAGCTTGAGGGTATGCCGGAGCATACAACGTATAGCGTAGATGAGGATGGACTGTCCTTGCAGGCACTTCTTCCCTCCCTTCCAGAATGGAACGGTCAGGAATATCCGCTGGTTGTAGTCATGGATCAGCAGCACCGCATCCGTTACCAGCTCCAAGGCTACAAGCTTGGCACTGGTTCGGATATTTTGAAGACTGTGTGCAACATGCAGTAGGCAGCCTAAGGTTCCCATTTTCATTTCATACTGTTAAATAAGATAAGGAGGCTGTACGCTTCATGGTGCAACCTCCTTCTATTTTTGCGCGCATTAAGTCCTTACATCATTCCTTGCATTGTTGGCCCTTGCATCTCAGCTCTTACAACCAGTCGTTGAAGCGGCGAATGTACCATTTCTTGACGGACTGCGTCAGAATACAGTACCCCAGCAAAATCGCAGCAAGCCATGGGAAGTAGGACATTGGCAGCGGTACCAGACCAATGCTCTCACCGAACTCGGAGAACGGAATCATAATGCCCATCAGCATAATAAGCACCGTCAACAGCATAACAGGCAAGCTTGCCCGACTCTGGATGAACGGCACTTTCTCCGTACGGATCATGTGGACGATCAAGGTTTGTGACAGCAGCCCCTCAATGAACCAGCCCGAATGGAACAATGCCTGATCTGCTGGCGTATTTGCGGCAAAGACGAACATCATCAATCCATACGTGAGAAAATCGAAGATCGAGCTTGTCGGACCGATGAATAGCATAAAGCGGCCAATCGACTTCGCATCCCATGTGCGCGGCTTTTTCAAAAATTCTTTGTCCATGTTGTCCCAAGGAATCGACAACTGCGACATATCATAGAACAGGTTCTGCACGAGCAGGTGCAGCGGCAGCATAGGCAGGAACGGCAGGAACAAGCTTGCTCCCAATACACTGAACACATTCCCAAAGTTCGAGCTGGCCGTCATCTTGATATACTTAATCATGTTGCCGAACGTGCGGCGCCCCTCAATAATCCCTTGCTCCAGTACCATAAGCGATTTTTCAAGCAAAATGATATCTGCTGATTCCTTCGCAATATCGACCGCAGTATCTACCGAAATACCGATATCTGCTTCCTTCAAAGAGATCGCATCATTAATTCCGTCCCCCATAAATCCGACAGTATGCCCCTTCTCCTGAAGCGCACGGACGATACGCGCCTTCTGCATCGGATTCAGCTTCGCGAAGACAGTTGTCTGATCAGCCAGTTCCGCAAGGGCCGTATCATTCAAATCATCAATTTCCTTGCCGAGCACGATACGCCCTGTTTCGATGCCAACATCACGGCACACCTTGCGCGTTACCGCTTCGTTATCTCCTGTCAGCACTTTCACCGCTACGCCATGCTCAAGCAAGGCCGAAATTGCTGGCGCCGCACTACCCTTCGGCGGATCAAGAAATCCGATGTATCCCGCGAACACGAGACCTTGTTCGTCAGCAGCACTGTAGGATTCCTTGCATGTTCCATCCCGCATCAGCTTAATGGCTACGCCGATAACACGAAGGCCCTCCTCGTTCATTTCATTTGCTTTGCGCAGCAGTTCCTGCTTCATGTCCTGTCCCATGCCAAAGACATTTTTTCCATCCAACATGGAATCGCATATGGACAGCATCTCTTCCATAGCCCCTTTGCAGACGAGAAGATGCTCGCCTTGTTTTCTGGACAGCACCACTGACATTCGTCTACGGTTGAAGTCAAAGGGAATTTCGTCGACCTTATTGTAATCATGATCGATGCTTGCAAGGTCGTTCTCCTCCGCCCGCTCGACGACGGCACGATCAAGCAGATTGCGCAGCCCTGTCTGATAGCGGCTGTTCAAGTAAGCATACCGCAGCACCTGTTCGCTTTCTTCTCCATGGATGTTCAGATGCTTCTCCAAAATAATTCTATCCTGCGTTAAAGTCCCTGTCTTATCTGTGCACAGGACATTCATCGCGCCCAAGTTCTGTATCGCATTAAGCCGCTTCACAACCACCTTCTGGCGCGACATTGCCATCGCACCCTTCGCGAGATTCGACGTCACGATAACAGGCAGCATTTCCGGTGTAAGCCCGACAGCCACAGATAATCCAAAAAACAGTGCACCCCACCAGTCGCCTTTCGAGAACCCATTAATGAAAAAGATAATTGGCACCATGACAAGCATAAAGCGAATAAGCACAAAGCTGACACTGTTGATGCCGCGCTCGAAGCTAGTTATTGGCCGAGCCCCAACCAGGCTGTGCGCCATCGCGCCGAAATATGTCCGCGCTCCAGTCGCAATAACGACTGCTGTCGCAGATCCGCTTACCACCGTCGTCCCCATGTACCCCATATTATCGAGCTCTAGCGCCTGCTTCGTTTTCTTAACACTCTTCATCCGACGCTGTTCAGGCATGACGCCAATATCGCGCTTTTCTACTGGCATTGCTTCACCTGTCAGCGCCGATTCCATGACAAGCAGATCCTTAGCCGACAGGAGCCGGACATCTGCTGGAACCAGATCGCCTGCAGCAAGCCTGATCATATCGCCCGGAACGAGCTGCTCCATGTCTATTTCACGGCTTTGTCCGCCGCGTATGACAGCAGCAGTCGTCTTTACCATCGCCTTCAGCTTCTCTGCCGTGCGCATAGAGCGGAATTCCTGTATAAAAGTGATGATGATGCTGATCGTTACCATTGTCGAAATAATAATGACCGCCTCTGTATCATCCGTTAGTGCAGAAAAAACATCCAAACCGAGTAGTACCAAAATAAATGGGTTCTTAAAACATCTCAGCAGTTGAATATACCAAGCAGGCGGCTTCTCATACGCAACTTGATTGTGGCCGAATTCCTCCAAGCGGCGCATAGCCTCCATCTCATCCAAGCCGTAAGGCTTCGTCTTCAGTTCCTCCAGCACATCATCAACATGAGCCTCCGATGTCTCGATTAAGCGCTGCTCCAGCTTCGCATTAGTCAGATCCGCATCTTTGCGGGACATGACATTCCATTTGCGTTTCCCTTGATTGACCTTCATTTCCATGTGAATTCCTCCTTCTTGTGCACCAAAATACGCAAAAAGACCTCCCTGTCTACAGGGAGGTCTGCATGACCCGAACCGTGATTTCCTTGCTGTCACTGCATACGCATACTTGTTCCGCACCAAAAGGGGGAATCCCTCAATTCACGGGTGGTTACACTTGCCTGCGAGCATGCTTCCTTCAACCGGGGCAGGAATACAGCGTGCATATGCACACACGAATCCCTCCAATGCCAGCATGAAATGACCTTGAATTCTCATTCGAGGCTCATTCGCCCACAAGTAAACACCCGTTACTGTACCGTGGATACTTTTCATCTGCTGATCAAAGCACTCGTTCCAGCACTTCAACCTATTCGCATGAAAAAAGAAGCCACCCCATTTATTAGTGTCGGCAAGTGAATAGCGCATAGGAAAGCAAGGAGAATCCAGGTTCTCCCGTTCCAAGGTTTCACAATGCTATGCAGTTGTGTCTTCGGACTCGGGCTTCCGTCCATGCGTAATCACCGCCTTCTCATTTCTGTTTGCAAATCATACGAAAAAACCCTTCGGCTCGCCGAAGGGTTACGCATGCGCAAATAAAGAACTGGGATATTGCCTATACCGTTCTAGCCCTCCTCGTCGAGCTTCAGCACTATACAACGTAAAGGTTACATCCCTTAGCCACCTTAAGAAAAGCCTTAATCCGACAATTCCTGTTCTACCCATGGGCATCTCTCGATATTTCTGGGCAGTGGCCTCTGTTCGTATAGGAGCCTCACCTAACAAAGCTTGGTTTGGTTTTCCTCATACAATGTATTACGGGCACTTCTAGTTTGTCAACCGCAAAACGCAAAAAGGGAAATTTAGGCATCCCTACGCAAATAGATTATATCGCGGAAAACGTCGCCCCTCCCCCCATTTTCATGCAGAACAAATAAATTAACTTCAAAAATTTTTTGCATCAATTTTGTCGGATTCGGTCATTTTCGGTGATTTCTCTATTAAGCTGATTGCTATACCGATTCCGCTAGGCGGCGAAAGGAGGAAAACCATGATCCATTTTCATCAAATCAACAAGCATTACGGCAGCTTTCATGTACTCAAGGACATTAATTTAACGATCAATCAAGGCGAAGTCGTCGTCGTCATCGGACCAAGCGGCTCGGGGAAAAGCACGATGGTTCGCTGCATTAATCGACTCGAAACCATTACCGATGGCGAGCTGATCGTCGACGGTATACGCGTAAATGACAAATCCACTGACATTAATCGACTGCGCCGAAATATCGGCATGGTATTCCAGCATTTCAACCTGTATCCCCATAAAACGGTGCTGCAAAACATTACGCTTGCACCTATGAAGGTAGCCGGCATGTCCAAGCAGGAAGCGGAGGAAGCGGCGAGACTTTATTTGGCCAAAGTAGGCATTGCCGATAAAGCCAATTCCTACCCTGCCCAATTGTCTGGCGGACAGCAGCAGCGTGTTGCTATTGCAAGAGGCCTTGCAATGAAGCCTAAAATTATGCTGTTCGATGAGCCTACATCAGCATTGGATCCCGAGACAATCGGCGAGGTGCTTGACGTAATGCGGACACTTGCGAAGGAAGGCATGACAATGGTTGTCGTCACTCACGAGATGGGCTTCGCCAAAGAGGTAGCCGATCGCGTCGTGTTCATGGATCAAGGGCGAATTGTCGAGGAAGCAGAGCCGACCGCCTTTTTTACCAAGCCGCGTGAAGAGCGTGCCCAGGCATTCCTCAGCCGGATTTTGAACCACTAAGCGATAGGGAACTATCACCCTACACTGCACATGCACATGATTTCTCCGCTGTCAAACCCGATGACCCTTCGAACCTTTTGGACTTTTTTAAACTATGAAAAGGAGCGTGTCACATGAAACGTTGGATGAAACTGATGAGCATGGCAATAGTAGCCGCATTTGTTGTAAGCGCTTTATCCGCATGCGGCAATCAAGCCTCTGAAGGCGAAGGAACACTCGCCAAAATTAAAAGTAGAGGGAAGGTTATTGCCGGCGTTAAGTACGACCTAAATCTCTTCGGCCTGAAAGACCCTGCTACCGGCAAAGTGCAAGGCTTGGACATCGACATCGCAAAGCAAATTGCGAAAAAGGTGCTGGGCGACGAAGATGCGATTGAGTTCATGGAGGTCACATCCAAAACTCGCATTCCGATGCTGAAAAACGGAGACATTGACTTCATTATCGCCACGATGACCATTACCGATGAGCGCAAAAAGGAGATTGATTTTTCCGATGTATATTTCACTGCCGGCCAATCCCTGCTTGTCCCTGCTGACAGCCCTATCAACTCCATTAAGGATTTGACCAAGGATTCCAAGGTGCTCACTGCCAAAGGCTCAACATCCGCCAAAAACATCCGCGAATCTGCACCTGACGCTCAAATCCTCGAATTTGAAAACTATGCAGAAGCATTTACAGCCCTGAAGGCGAAGCAAGGCTCCGCGTTGACGACCGACAATGCGCTCCTGTACGGCATGGCCAAGCAGGACAACAACTTCCGCGTCTTGGATGAGACATTTACAGAAGAGCCTTATGGCATCGGCATCCGCAAGGGCGACACAGAGTTCATCAAAGCGGTCAACGATACCTTGAAAGAGCTGAAGGAAAACGGGGAATACGAAAAAATGTTGAAAAATGGATCGGCAAAAAGCCAAATTAACAGGCGACATGTTCGTACGACTGAGTTGAGGGGATAAGCGCTGGGCTGCTCGTCTCCTCTTTTTGATTCCAAAATCCAAAAGACGATAAACGAGGGAGGAACATGTATGGTTATTAACTTTTCGATTCTTAGCGAGCATTTGGATCGCTACCTGGCCGGGCTAGGGGGCACACTGGCCGCCAGCCTGATTTCGCTCGTGGCAAGCTTTATCCTCGGCGCAATTATTGCCGTATTCCGCATCACTCCCTTCAAGCCGCTGCAATGGATTAGCGCGATTTATGTTGAATTTTTCCGCAATATCCCGCTTATGCTCATCGCATTTTTTACGCTGATCGCCCTTCCTCTTCTAACCGGGGCTGTCCTCGTACCATTCGCGGCAGGGCTCACAGCACTGACCGTATATACTTCCGCCTTTATCGCAGAGGTCATTCGCGCAGGCATTCAGGCTATACCTAAAGGTCAAATGGAGGCAGCCCGTTCTTCCGGACTCACCTATGTTCAAGCAATGTGGCATGTCATCCTGCCTCAAGCCGTCAAGGTCGTCATTCCCCCGCTGGGCAACCAATTTTTGAATTTGGTGAAAAATTCGTCGATTCTTACGGTATTATCGGCATCGGACTTAATGTATCAGGCAGATCTTATTAACTCTGACACATTCGACACATTCAGCACCTACATGTTTGCCGGATTATTTTATTTGCTGCTTACCGTTCCGCTCAGCTTCGGCATTCGTTACCTTGAGCATAAGTATCAACCTGTGAAAGGAGTGCGGGCATAATGGATTTCATCGGGGCGCTATCCTCTGCCAATTTGCAATTTTTGCTGAAGGGATTCCTCATCACCATCGAGGTCGCTTTGCTGTCCATCGCTATCAGTTTTATTATCAGCGTATTGGTCGGTACTGTTCGCTATGCCAAAGTGCCCTTTCTCGGCAAATTATTCGCTGTGCTGGTAGAAACCATCCGCAATCTGCCGCTGCTTCTGATTATCTTTTTTATTTATTTTGCGCTACCGCAAATTGGAATCAAGCTCGATAAGTTCACCGCGGCCGTAGTCGCGCTCGTTATTTTTGAATCGGCCATGATCTCCGAAATCGTGCGCGGAGGACTGAACTCGGTTGAAAAAGGGCTCATTGAAGCAGGACGCTCCTCTGGACTGACGAAGACGCAAACGCTGTGGCATATCGTACTCCCTATCGCACTTCGACGGATGGTGCCGCCAATCGTCAGCCAATTCATTTCACTCTTGAAGGACACTTCACTAGCTGTCGTTATTGCCCTGCCAGAGCTCATGAATCACGTCCAAATTATTAACGGGCACAATATTAATTACGTTATTCCGACATTCCTATTTGCAGCCCTGTTGTATTTTGTCGTTAATTACCTGCTTTCCCTTGCTTCACGCAGACTCGAAAATAAGCACACCTGAAAATGGATAATTTAGGAGACAAAATACTCCCTTTTCCGGTACGATAGAAGAGAAGATGTCTTGACCCTATTTTCGTCGACGAAAACGGAAAGGAGCCGTTCTTATCAGCTTGCGCGACCAAAGGCTGCTTATTTGGAGCATCATTTTATTGTCCACGGGACTGCTCGGTGAAATGAAGATCACCCCGTTCGGCGATGATTTTCGATTTTCACTCGGCATTATGGCTTATTTTTTCGGATTGCTGTTGTTTTCGGTACCCGTGCTTGCCACGGGTATCTCAGTAGGGGCATTCGTTGTATTATTCCGGATTTCACTTGGATTACTGCTGTATGACACCCCTGTCCTCACCGGATTTACACAGCATATGCCCGTATTTTTCTACTATGTCACATTCGCAGCCATCATCTCGCTGCTCAAAATCAAGGCGAATGTAGAGTATCATGTTAAGGTTGCTTTGTACGGCGCGCTTGCAGATATGGCATCCAATGTGGCAGAACTGATCGTTCGCATTGCCTCCGGCGCTCCAGCCAGCATGAGCTATCATGAAGGTCTGCTTATTATTCTTGTCGGGCTGCTGCGCAGCTTCTTTGCCGTAGGTATGTGCAATATGCTTGCGATTCGGCAAGTGCGGGCACAGGCCGAGCAGCGTCGGTTGGAGCTGGAACGCCTAATGATGATTAATTCGGATTTGTTCGAAGAAGCGTTCTATCTCCGCAAATCGATGTCCCATATTGAAGAAATTACGCGTGAGAGCTACCAACTGTATCAATCGCTCAAGCAGAGGCTTTATCCAGATGCAACACAAGCTCTGCAGATCGCCAAGCATGTACATGAGCTTAAAAAGGATTCCGAGCGTATCCTGTCTGGCCTATTTAAAATCATTCATCAGGAGCGCATGCTCTCCAAACGTATCCAGATCACGGAGCTATGCGCCATGGTCGTAAGAGCCAATACCAATTACAGCCTGCTGCTCGGAAAGCAAATTCAATGGGGCCACTGTTGCAACATCAATCTGTCTACCACCGAGATCTACCCGCTTCTCTCTGTGCTGAACAACATCGTATCCAATGCCGTTGAGGCGATCCCGCATGATGGGAAAATCGACCTACAGGTTGATCTTCAGGATGATTCCATCCTGTTCGCTGTCGTCGATAATGGGCCGGGCATCTCAGCAGACGATCTGGAGCTGATCTTCCATCCCGGATATACGACCAAGTTCGATGCCGAGGGAAACTCTTCTACAGGCATCGGCCTATCACACGCCACTGACATCGTCCAACTGTTCAAGGGCGACATTGACGTGACCAGTGCACCTGGGTACACTTGTTTTCACATTCGAATTCCTGTAGAGCGTTTAACTTGAAGGGAGGATGTTCGTTTTGTTAAAATTTTATCTGGTTGAAGACGACCCTGCCGTTCGGAAAATGCTAATACGCATCATTGGTGAAAGTGGTCTTGGCGAAGTAGTCGGCGAAGCCGACGATGGTTCCTATGTATCGCCGGCGGATATTAGCCATGCGGATATCGTTATCATTGACCTGTTAATGCCAGGCCGCGATGGAATTGAAACGGTAAAGTCGCTGCGGGAGAATGATTACAACGGTCGATTCATCATGATTTCTCAGGTTGAAAATAAGGAAATGATCGGAGAAGCTTACCAGCAAGGGGTTGATACTTTTATTCAAAAGCCGATCAACCGCTTAGAGGTGCTGGCTGTCCTTAGACGGGTATCCGACCATTTGCTGCTCGAGAAATCCATGAAGTCCATTCGAAATTCGCTTCGCTCCCTCGAGGTACTAGGAACGGGAGCCCTGCATGCTCAGCAGGAGTACGCTCCTGTACATCAAGAGAAGCTTATCGAGCAGCGAGCGAGATCCCTACTCCTGCAGCTTGGCGTTGTTGGCGAAGCAGGGGCTTCGGATATGATTCGGATTGTGAGCTGGCTCAAAACTCAAGAGCAGGAGCAACAGATCCTTCAAGATTTGCCTCCGCTCAAAACGATTTATGAACAAATCACATTGCGCGGCCAAGCTGCGGGAGAGCATCTCAAGCGGGATGTCCGTGCAACAGAGCAGCGAATTCGACGCTTGACATTGCAAGCGCTTACCAACTTGTCTTCTATCGGGTTAAGCGATTACGGCAACCCTACTTTCGAGTATTTTGCCGCTCGCATGTTCGACTTTCAGGAGGTTCGGCTCCGCATGCGAGAGCTGGAGACTTCCTGCAAATCGACATCCTGCAAAATAAATTTAAGGAAATTTCTATATGTATTTTATATCGAGTGCTCTTCTACTTCGTGATCGGATAAGTGGCAAAATGTGAAATGCACATGGAAACATGGAATGCTGGGCACACTTTCCTTCCCATGCGTACATGCAGCCAGTACATACGAAATTCGATGTAATATATCTGGCTGCTGCCCCCTATCCTTCCTGCATTCGACATCGTTCGCGATCAAGAATTGTCCACTGTACAAGGACATTCAGCGCCCTAACTTCCATAGAATAGCCGCCTATCTTATCCTTCTTTTTTCGGCATGATCTCGTACCTCAAAAAATTTTTTATCCCCCGCCTTCATCCCTTGGACAAGCCTGCTAATAAGGAAAACCGCCATTCTCGCACCTCGCAAACCGTGACAATTATCACCTTAAGCCTATTTACTTGCCCAATATGTTGTAGTATATTTACGTAAGAATATCTACATGTTGTGATTATTAAGAAATTGATATGATAAGCAGGAAAGTGCAAACAACCTCGAAGACAGCCACACAAGACAACCCTTGCGCTGTATTCGAGGTTCGTTTTTAGAGCCGATTCACGAATCGCTGGATAAATGGCAACTTGTCTAAGCCATGTCGGAAGATCGAGATTGATGAAGGTGTGCGTCCTTGTCTGGCGCACGCGTTGTTCTTATGCGCTCGAACAGAAGAGTGCTCCATTTCAGGCGTTTTGCCAACACCCTTTATGTTGGATACATACTTAGCACTCGACGAGAAGCTTCCCTTTTGCGCGATTCCGACACATATAGCGAGGCTCCATCCCAAATCGATATTCGAGGAGGAATATTTACGAATGCAGACGACAACACCTATCGTCCATACTGTTCATAAACCTAACAACCGCTCCTTGGCATTCGATGCTAACCGCATCATGCGCTATGGCGAGAGAATGATGGCACCATACCCCCAGCTTGACCGGGATCGGTGGCACCGCGGCGTATTATCCAAGCTGCGCAGCAGCAGCGTACAGGCTTCTGATATTATCCAAGCGAGCATCATGACGGCATTAGAGTTGGTGACGAAGGAGGAGCCAGACTGGAAGTTCGTTGCTGCACATTCCTTATTAACGAAGCTCTATAAGGAAGCTGCCCTCCATCGCAACTATAAGGCTTATCCAGATAAGCCCTATGGGGATTTCTACAAGCTTATTACTCGCCTATGCGATCTTGGCATCTACCGTCAGGAATTGCTTGAGGCATATACGCCTGAACAGATTCGAGAGCTTGGTCAATCCATTCAAGCGGAATATGATCAAATCTTTGACTACATCGGCCTGCTGACATTAGCAGAACGATATCTCGCAACTGACTTCGAGGGCCGTACGATGGAATTGCCGCAGGAGCGCTACATGATCATTGCCATGTATCTGATGCATAAGGAGCCTGCAGAGCGCCGGGCAGAGCTGGCGAAGGAAGCCTACTGGGCGATGGCCAATCTCTATATGACCGCCGCTACACCGACCATGGCGAATGCCGGGAAGAAGGTTGCCGGCCAGTTGTCCAGTTGCTTCATTGACACGGTGGATGACTCACTCGAGGGGATTTTTGAATCGAACACCGACGTTGCCCGCCTGAGCAAGATGGGTGGCGGCATCGGCGTATATCTAGGGAAAATTCGCGCCCGCGGCTCCGATATTCGCGGACATAAAAATACGAGCTCAGGCGTTATCCCTTGGATTCGCCAGTTGAACAATACCGCCGTCAGCGTCGATCAATTAGGTACGCGCAAAGGCGCTATCGCAGTATACTTGGACGTCTTCCACAAGGACATTCTCTCCTTTCTCGACTTGAAGCTGAACAACGGGGACGAACGCATGCGGGCCCATGACATTTTCCATGGCGTGTGCTTGCCGGATCTGTTCATGGAGGCAGTTGAGAATCGGGATGACTGGCATCTGTTCTGCCCGCATGAAGTGAAGAAAATCATGGGCTGGAAGGACGAGAAGGGGCGCTCTCTCGGCTTAGAGGATTTCTATGATGAACTGCGTGGTCAAGGACAGTTCCGCGATAAGTATGCCGAAGCAGTCGCGAACCCAAGCCTGCCGCGCATTACACTGCCAGCGATTGACATTATGAAGCGCATCCTCAAATCTCAGCTAGAGACCGGCACACCTTACATGTTCTACAAGGATGCGGCTAACCGCGCCAATCCGAACAAGGCGCATGGCATGATTTATAGCTCCAATCTGTGTACGGAAATTATGCAAAACATGTCGCCTACTCTGATCGAACAAGAGGAGCTGACCACGCAGGATGGACAGTCCCGCATTATTATTAGCAAGCTTCCTGGCGATTTCGTCGTCTGCAACTTGAATTCCATTCATCTGGCACGCGCAGTGCGCGCCGATGTCCTAGAGCGGCTTATTCCGATACAAGTTCGCATGCTCGACAATGTCATCGACATCAATCGAATCGAAGTGCTGCAAGCGCAGCATACGAATCGACGCTATCGCGCCATTGGCCTTGGCACCTTCGGCTTGCATCATCTGTTGGCCTTAGAAGGCATCGCATGGGAATCCGAAGAGGCTGTACAGTATAATGACACTCTCTATGAGAAGATCAACTACTTGGCAATTCAAGCCAGCATGAAGCTTGCAAAGGAAAAAGGAGCATACCCGCTCTTTGCCCAATCAGAATGGGAGAACGGCCGCTATTTCTCCGAACGGGAATATACGACGGGCACCCGAGAAGGCAAATTCGTAACGACCGAGCAATGGCGTGAGCTGGCTGCACAGGTACAGGCGAACGGCATGCGCAATGCGTGGCTGATGGCGGTAGCACCGAACGGCTCAACTTCCATTATTGCCGGCTCTACGGCCAGCATTGATCCGGTCTATGATCTGCTCAGCTATGAAGAGAAGACGACCTACAAAATCGCGAACCCCGCTCCAGATCTATCGGAGAAAACGATCTGGTATTATAAGACAGCTTTCCGACTTGACCAGAACTGGTCGATTCGAATGGCCGCTGCTCGCCAGCGGCATATCGATCAAGCGCAAAGCTTTAACTTGTATGTGCGTCCCGATATTCGCGCAGTAGAATTTCTATCGCTGCATCTTCATGCGTGGAAGGCAGGACTGAAATCTACGTATTACGTACGCAGCCAAGCATTGACGGTCGAAGAATGCGAGGCTTGCAGCTCATAATAAGAAACGTTGAGGTTAAGCTCTCTTAAATGAATAACTCATCATCAGAACGCCTACCTGTCCATGGCTAGGCACTGGTACCGAAATAAGAACATAAGATCTGGAAAGGCAGTAAGTACAATTGCAACATGCGCCTGCTTACTGCCTGACAGATTCGCCATAAATGGTTTAGTTTCATAGAAAGTGCATGGGAAATAGGGAGTATAGAAAGGAAGAGTCTCATGACATTGTTAGATCGCGAGCTGAGTCGTCAGCTCATCTTCAATACAGAAGCACCGAACAAGTCTACTCGTATTATTTTAGGGGAATGCTCCGGTATATTGAACTGGGACGATATCCGTATGCCGCATATGTATAAATTGTACAAAGTGCTTCTGCAAAATCATTGGATTGCAGATGAAATTCCAATGGCTAAGGATGCTCAGCAATTTCCGCTGCTGGATGAGCAAGAGAAGCATGCGTTCAAAATTAATATCTCGCTTCTAGCTGTGCTCGATTCCATGCAAACCATGTTCGTTGGTGATGTGAAGAACTATTTTACGGACTCCTCGCTTGAGGCCATCTCGGCTATCATTGCACAGCAAGAGGTCGTACACAATCAATCCTATTCCTATGTGCTGTCCTCGCTTGTGTCGGAGCAAGAACAGAAGGACATTTTCGAATATTGGAAGCATGACCGCGTGCTACTCGAACGGAACCGATTCATTGCCGACATTTATCAAACATTCCGGGATAATCCGACACCGCAGACGTTCTTTGAAGCGCTCGTTGCGGATTTGATTCTGGAAGGAGTTTTCTTCTATAGCACGTTCGCTTTCTTCTATAATTTGGCCCGAGATCAGAAGATGATGGCGACAAGCCAAATGATTTCGTACATTCAGCGTGATGAGAACCAGCACTGCTACTTCTTCGGCGAGGTATTCAAGCAACTGCTTGCAGACTTCCCAGAGCTGAACACCGATGCGAACCGCCAATTCGTATACAATACGATCGACCGTGCCGTACAATTGGAAACGAACTGGGCGCATTACACCCTTAAGCAGGTTCGCGGCATTGATCTGCGGGAGCTGTCGGATTACATTAAGCATATCGCGAACCGCCGCTTGAACTTGCTTGGCATGGAGAAACTGTATGAAGGCGTAGACGTGAACTGTATGCCTTGGATTAAGCCATTCTCAGATGAAGCCTTGAATGCGACGAAGACAGATTTCTTCGAAGCGAAGTCCCGAACTTATGGCAAGGTGGGAGACGACAACGGTTTTGACGAGCTATAAGTTACGTTCTAAGCTACGGCTTGATTTTTTCGGACTCCTACAAGAACCGCCACATCCTTCACAAGGGTGGAGGCGGTTTTCATTTTCTGCCTCTCGCATAGTCAAGCAGCTGAAATTTACAAATTCTTATGTTGCAGTTAATAATCTCCCAACCCCCATATCCTACGATACCTATATATCTCATATCTATTACATAGACATTTCAAATATGGAGCAAGCATGGAGGTCCGTTATGAACAAGAAAAAGCTAGGTACAGCAGCAGTTCTGACCACATTGATCAGCGCCCTATTTGCTGGATCATTATTCGCAGCACCATTGAATCCGATTAATCATGTGGATTGGATGCAGTCGAAGAGCTACATAACCGGGTCGAATGACGGTCTCGCACTCGATCGTCCCATTACGCTCGTTGAAGCAGTCGCGATGATTGCACGTGTACAGGACAAAGAAAGGGAAGTCAAAACAGTTGACCCCGCTATCAAGGGCTGGGCATCCAAAGCGCTCACTTGGGCAAAGCAGCAAAACGTCGTTGATGCAGTGCTGTGGAAGGAGCTTCACCATCCGGCAAATGCCGCTGCTCTTCAAGCTTTAGCGAAGAAGGCGGGACTGAACTTGGAGGTATCCGGTGATACCGTAACACGCGAAGCGTTCTTTACAGCCCTCGGTAATGCCATTACCACGCATATTACGATTGGACATACGAACGATACGCACGGACATATGCTGGAAGACGCCAAGGCCAAGGAAATGGGCTATGCCAAGCTGGCCACCTTAATGAAGGAACTGCGCGCGGAAAACCCGAATTCCATGGTGCTTGATGCTGGGGATATGATCCAAGGTACGATATACGTGAACCTGTCCAAAGGGGAAACCGCGACAAAGCTGGCAAATGCGCTTGGATATGACTTCATGGCTTCCGGCAACCATGAATACGATTTCGGCTACGAACAGCTTGCAAGGTTGACCAAAATATTCAAATTCCCTGTCCTTGCTGCGAACGTATTCGACGCACAAGGCAAGAACCTGCTGCAGCCGTACGTCATGAAGCAGTTCGGAGATAAGAAATTCGCCATCCTTGGCCTAGTAACCGCGGACACGCCGATTGTCACTCACCCAGACAACGTCAAAGGCTTGACGTTCAAGGATCCGATTGAAGTTGCGAAGGAATGGGTGCCGAAACTCCGCAAAGAAGCTGACCATGTCATCGTCCTCTGTCATACCGGGCTGTCTTATGACCGCGAAATGGCCAAGCAGGTTCCAGGCATCGATATCATCGTAGGCGGACATACGCATACACCGGTTGATCAGCCTGAACTCGTCAACGGCACGTATATTGTACAAGACTGGGAATACGCCAAGTCGCTTGGCCGAGTCGATCTCTACTACCATGGCAAGGATCTGGTTCATTTTTCAGGCGGACTGATCAAGTACGATGAAGCTACAAAGCCAGATTCAGAAGTGGCCGCGATTGTAGAATCATTGAAGAAAGAAACCGACACCCTGTTGAATGAAAAAATCGCTACTGCAAGCGTAGACCTTGACGGCGATCGCACCAGAGTACGGAAGCAGGAAACGATTATGGGCAACCTGGTTGCCGATGCGATGCTCTCTCGCACACGTACCATGCCTGGTTTCGAGGCGGATCTCGCTATTACGAACTCAGGCGGTATTCGCACAACGATTAGGAAGGGCGACATTACGAAGCGCAACCTGTATGATGTGTTGCCATTCCCGAACACGTTGGCCGTAATTGAAGTGAAAGGCAGTGAGTTGGTAGCAGCCTTGGAAAATGGCGTTAGTGAAATTGATGCCGGCTCTGGCCGCTTCCCGCAAGTTGCTGGCTTGTCCTTCTCCTTCGATATTAAAAAGCCAAAAGGAAGCCGCGTATCAGACGTGAAGGTTGGCAACAAGGCAGTAGAGGCTGACAAAACGTACCGTGTAGCTACGAATGACTTCTTAATCGCCGGAGGCGACGGTTATGCCATGTTCAAAGATAAGAAGTCACTGGACACTGGCGTTACCCTATATGAAGTCGTAGAACAATACTTGAAAGAAAAGAAAGATATTACAGCGAAAACCGAGCAACGCATTAAGCAGTAATGGCATAATTACGAATTCTATATGGCATGACAAAATCCCCCCGAAATAGACACGCTTGCGAGCACCCACCTCTTCTCGCGTAGCGTGTCTTCTTGTATCGACCAGTATCAATCTCCGTGCTTCTTTCCCTTACCTATATAGGGTTTATCCATTCTTATGCATATCTTGCTCCTATCCCATTCCTAAGCATCTATCGTGTCAAAAAGTATTCAAACTACCAACAATAGCAATCAAATTATATGGGATAGGTATTGTTTCTTCCCTATACTAAATGGTGTAAATAATAATTGGAAAATATTTCGAAGGAGCTGATCGAATGTCACCCTCACCGAAATACGAGAAGCATGCCGACCTCATTATCATTGGAGGAAGCATGGGAGGCTGTGCAGCTGCGCTCTCTGCTTGCCGTTTAGGCAAGACAGTCATTCTTACGGAAGAAACCAGCCGTATCGGCGGTCAATTGACAAGTCAGCTTGTCCCGCCAGACGAGCATCCGTGGATAGAGCAGTTCGGCTGCACGCAGACGTACAGACAATTACGCAACGAAATACGTCGCTACTATCGGGAGTATCTACCCCTATCTATGAAGGCGCGGTTGAATCCGGAGCTGAATCCTGGGAGCGGCCTCGTAAGCCGTCTCTGCCACGATCCGCGTATCGCGCTGTTCGTATTGGAATCGATGCTGTTCCCTTATGTGCACAATGGGCAGCTCACGATGATTACACAATGCCAGGCTACGAGTGCAGAAGTTGATGGCGACCGCATCGCAGCAGTAACCGTTCAAGATGCGGAAGGCAACTCCATTCACCTGACAGGTTCCTACTTCCTTGATGCAACCGAGTGTGGGGATCTGCTCGCTCTCTCAGGCACAGAATACGTTACGGGTGCAGAATCCCAGCGTGATACGGATGAGCCGCATGCTGTATCCGGGGATCCTCAGCCGCAAAATATGCAAGGCTTCACCTACTGCTTCGCTGTTGATTACATGAAGGATGAAGATTATACAATTCCAAAACCGGAACGCTATGATTTCTGGAGCCAATATCGACCTTCGTTCTGGCCGGATCGCTTGTTAAGCTGGACTGCGGTCAAGCCAACAACGCTGGAGCCGATCACCTATTCCCTCTTTTGGGAAAAAGGGAAGTTTCCGCTATTCCACTATCGGCAAACTACGGATCCTTCCCTGTTCGATGTATCTTCAGGAGTGCTTCCAACGCCAGTGTCCGTCATCAATTGGCCGCAAAATGATTACTGGCTTGGCTCGATTATTGATGTCAGCGAAGAAGAGAAGCAGCGCCATCTATTCGATGCAAAGCAGCTTAGTCTGTCATTACTGTACTGGGTGCAAACAGAGGCGCCTCGCCCAGACGGAGGCGCAGGCTATCCTGGGCTGCGATTGCGGCCCGACATCGCCGGCACGGCAGATGGATTTGCAATGTATCCCTATGTCCGGGAATCCCGAAGAATACAGGCGGAGTTCACCGTATTGGAGCAGCATGTTGCTACTGATTGCCGCCCCGATAAGACCGCTGAAATTTTCGCTGATTCCGTAGGCATTGGCTGTTATCGAATTGACCTCCATCCTTCAACCGGAGGCGACAACTATATCGATATTTCTTCTTTACCGTTCCAAATACCATTGGGCAGCTTGCTCCCGGTTCGCATGAACAATCTGATACCAGCCTGCAAAAATATCGGCACTACTCATATTACCAACGGCTGCTATCGCTTGCATCCGGTCGAATGGAACATTGGGGAAGCTGCCGGCGCCTTGGCTGCATATGCGCTGAATCAAGGAATATTGCCGCGTGCTGTAAGAAGTGACGCGCAGCACCTTGCCGCATACCAGCAGCAGCTCAAGCAGCTCGGCATTGTACTGCAATGGCCTTCTACAAGACCTGTATAAGCAGCCAAGGAAGAATCGCATCGGTTCTTCCCGCAGCATAGGAACCAGGACTTAATCAACCTAATGACATAAATAAAAGAACCCTCCAGAATTCAAGTTTTGGAGGGTTCTTTTATTTAAATAATTTTGATATTATTGGCTTAAATTGGGAAAAAGAGGCAGTTATGGACTAGAGTTTCTTTTTGATACTTATGGTGGTCTTATCTTTTATTATCTTCATCCGAGTCCCCAGAAGGCCAGCCAACCTCTTTATTAATTATATTCTTCGACTGGACCACAACGATAAGGTTGGCAAACCTGAATTGTCGAAGCAGTATCAATAAATTCAGTATAATCATGATATTTATAATAGTGGTGGTCTTTCCTAATGGTTAAAATCGCATAATAATCACTTGGCCTATCTTCTTTAGTGTATGTTTTTGTTATCCAATAGGCTCTCTTTGCCTCCAGAGAAAGATAATAACCACCAACACTTACAAGTACTCCTAATATTTTTCCACCTACAGGTCCGCCTATAAAAGAAGCAAGTACACCTGCTATTGCAGAGGCAGTGGCATATTCTATCTCAGTCGAATTCTTTTCTGCTCCTTTATATTCAAAACCATCTGCTGCTATCTGTGCATCAGCAAAAAAACCATTTTCTTCTTGAATGGGTTCAACTTCTTTAATTGCATAATTCACTTGTCCGGTTTGCAGGTTTTCATACTTTACTTTATTATCATCTACTTTTGTGATTTTCAACTCTTCTTTTCCATTTGAATCTGTTGCAATATAGTAATTGTCGTATTGAAATAATGTAGAACCATCTGTAAAAGTGACAGAATTACTGGTTGTGCTTTCAACTAAGTCTAAGAGGCTTTTAGCTTGATCTATTTGTGATACTGGCAGTGGAGATTGTAAATTTTCCCGATCCTGAGCGAAGGCTGGAATTGAAATGGATGTAGAGAGCAGAACTCCTGCAAAAAATGTTTTGGCAATTTTTGATTCTATCATTTTTTCCTCCATTCATTCTTTTTCATTCTTTCTTTTTCTGAAGAAATCGAACAAATCGAACTTGATGACATAATCAAAGAGGAAGGTAATTACAACAGCTCCAAGTGGAATCATTGAGTATACCCATAGCGGATTATTTGGAGCTTCACCAGGGGGTGCATCAGTTAAAATCACAAAAAGGACAATACAATAAATTATGGCCAATACAATACCTGTTACATTTCTATTTTTCATAGCTGTATTTCACCTCGGATTCACTTAAGAAATTCAAAGTATTGTAAATAAAGTATAACACTGCCCAACAAAAAAATGGAATAGTTTCTATCTTTTTCAGTGGCGATATTTGTTCTTATATGTACCAAAGCTGGGATTTTGTGCAACAGCCCAGCCCCCAGGCCGCCGTATTCGGCCAAATTCAGCCTTGGGCGGCGATTTCGCTTCCGTGGAACATCAAAAAAACGGGCGAATCGCAACATTTACGATCTCTCGTTTTCTTTGTATTTCTTTGATTCATGTATTAATCCATTTTCCTTCAATGAATGAAATCACTTCTTCGGTCGATGAACTTCCTTCCCCATCGAATTCTCGTTCACATCGTGAGGACACAGTAATAAGCTTCCCCAACCATAAAAGGGGATGGCCCTTGAATCTCGGGCCATCCCCTTTGCTTGTGTACACAGGTCTCAGTTTTCATGTTTAACGCTTCGCATACCACTCATTTGCTGCCTTCACCATATCCGCGCCACCCTGTGCATGCCATTCCGCAAGGAACTGGTCATAATTGTCGAGCGATTCCGTTCCGCTAATATAATTAATGAACGTATCTTCTTGATATTTGTTCAAGCGCTGTACGTTTTTCGAAATATCCGGCAGTGGAGGTGCCGAGCCAAGCGGATCGGAGACCAGCAAGCCCTCCGCATTTTTTGGAATGTGTTGAAATAGCTTTCTACGAATGGGTTCTTCTTCAATCTAGCCTGCCAATAAATCGGATAGTTCTTCTCATCTACTCCCGTCAAGAAGGCGCTTGCATTTGTGCGCTCATCCGAGAACTTAGGCATAACAGGCGAGTAAGATCCGTTCTCATACTTGTGGTGCACTCCTTCCTCACCAATGGCAATGCCTTTAAAAATATCCTTGTCGAACTTCATGTCGAGCCACTTTATCGCATCTTCCTTATGCTTCGCGAACTTCGGAATTGCAATGTAGTAATTAATTGTATTGCCCGGCGTTCCAACGCGCGCCTTACCTGATTTGTCCTTCAATACAGGCACGATCGCAAGCTTCGCATTTGGGAAGTTCTTTGCAACGGCATTCTCCAGGTTCGGTGCAATCCACCATCCCGGACTGTACATCGCAGCCTTGCCGCTAGCCATCTTCTCTATCGATTTGTCCGCCGTATTAATGCCCCACTCCGAGTCAATAAGTCCCTCTTTGTACAGTGTATTCATAAACTTCAAGTATTCCTTCATCTCCGGAGTCTCTACAGCATGAATGATTTTACCATCCCGCTCCAGCCATGGTGTCGTTAAGCCAAATACACTTGCGATGTCAGGATGTACAGGAACCTTGCCCCCTGTCAGGGGTATCACATTCTTTTTTCCTTAAATGCGCGCAGCACCGTTACCAGCTCATCTAAATTCGTTGGCATCTTCAAGCCCAGCTCATCCAGCCAATCCTGACGAACTACGAGGGCATTGGATGAGGTTCCGCCTCCGCCCGTTTCAGGAATTGCGTAAATTTTGCCGTCATAGCGGGCGCCGTCCCAGGATTCCTTGCTGATCACCTGCTTCATGTTTATTCCGTACTTCTCGATCAGATCATCCAGCGGCTCTAGCGCACCGGACGATACAAGCTGATAATATTGAGCTGACGCCAGCTTCATTACATCATAAGATTCCTTATTTGCCATGAGCAGGTTCAGCTTCTCGTCTGCATTCTCCGCCGGAAGCATCTCATACTTGACCGTATATCCTGTCTTCTCCTTCAAGTATAGGGCGACCGGATCACCGTTCGGCTCAAAGCGATCGAACTGCATCAGCTGTCGCAGTTGCTTGCCTCCTTCCCCTTCTTCCGCACCTTTCCCTGATCCCCCGCTGTTACAGCCAAGAAGCGATAATACCATAACGATTGAAATAATCGAGAACCAAATCTTTTTCTGTTGCATGAACATACCTCCACTCTTTTTGATATCCCCCGCAATTTCTTCATGGCGTCACCCTTTTACAGAACCGATCAGTACCCCTTTCACGAAATACTTCTGCAGAAACGGATACACAAGCAAGATAGGCAAAGTAGCGACAAGAATCGAAGCAGCCTGAATGGCCTGAGGCGTCGTATTCATGACAGCATCAATGTTGGTCACATGGCCGCCATCCTGATACGTAATATTGGAATGTGCAAGCAGCTCCTTCAAGTATAATTGCAGCGGCTTCAGTTCTGCGGTGTTGATGTAGATCATCGAGGCAAAATAATCATTCCAGAAACCCACTGCAAAAAAAAGCGCAATGGTTGCGAATACCGGCAATGATAATGGAACGGTAATGCGAAATAAAATCGTCAGATTAGAGGCCCCATCCATTTTGGCGGATTCCTCAAGTTCATCAGGCAGCGATTCAAAGTAATTTTTAATAATAAGCATATTGAACACGCTAATCATGCTCGGCAAAAAGAGCACCCACAGCGTATCAATCAAGTTCAGCCGCTGCATCAGCAAATACGTGGGAATAAGGCCGCCGCTGAACAGCATCGTGAAGACATACATCAAAATGAAGAACTTGCGTCCGCGCAGGCGAGGCTTAGACAAGGGGTAAGCAGCTAATGCAGTCATGAGCAGACCCATAGCTGTGCCCGCTACCGTAATCGTGACTGATACGAGAAAGGCATTCATAAATTGAGAGTCGTTCAATACATATAAGTACGTACCGAACTGAATGTCTACCGGGAATAAGGATACACTCCCTGACATGACCGCCTCCTCACTGCTGAGCGACTTGGCAAGCAAATTAAGAAACGGGAACAATGTCGTCCAAGAGATAAGGGCAAAAAAGAGATAGTTCAGCACATGGAAGATTCGTTCTCCGACCGACATACGAATTGCGCTTCCCGTTCTTCTTCCCGCAGTCAATGAATGTCTCACTTTATGCCAAACCTCCTTTCTTCATGCATTCATGTTCAATAGTGTGATAAGTCGACCATTCAACCCCACAGAATTTGGAGTTTTTGATCATCTGCAGCCGCTTCTATGCTAACCAGCTTCTTCTTTACCAGATTCCTCGATTCAGGAAGCGGCGGCTCAAATAATTCCCGCCAATGATCAATACGAAGCCAACGATAGATTCGAACAGCCCCACAGCGGCAGAGAAGCTGTAATTCTGCTCGCCTAAGCCTGTGCGATATACATAGGTGCCTATGACATCCGACACGTTGTAAACGACAGGATTGTACATGACGAGAATTTGCTCCGTTCCGGCCTCCAAAATATTGCCTAGCCGCAGGATGAACATCAGCAAAATGACGGGAACGAGCCCTGGCAGCGTAATATGCAAAATCTGCTTGAACTTGTTCGCCCCATCGATCTTCGCTGCTTCATACAGTTGCGGATCAATAGAGCTTAACGCAGCCAAATATACGATGGTGCCCCAGCCCGCTTCTTTCCACCCTGCCGTTCCGACGAGCAGCCAGCGGAAGACACTGTTGTCGAGGAAGAACTTGATCGGCTCTCCTCCCAGCCATTCGATCATCCGGTTCACAAGCCCCCCATTGATAGACAGCAGATCCATGAACAGCCCGCTCACGATAACCCAAGACAGGAAGTGCGGCATGTATATAATCGTTTGTACCGGGCGCTTGAACCACATTTTCGTCAACTCATTCAGCAGGATCGCAAGCACAATCGGCAGTGGAAAGAGAAGTACGATTTTCAGAACCGAGATTACGATCGTATTCCAGAACACCTGTGCAAACTTCGGCGATTGAAACAACCGTTCGAAATGCGCGAATCCTGCCCAAGGACTCTCCTCAATCCCGCTAAAAATGTTGAAATCCTGAAAAGCAATCACGACGCCATACATTGGTGTGTACTTGAACAGGAGAAGAAAGGCGATTCCAGGCAAAAGCGCAATGTATAAGTCCCAATCCTTTCGAATGTCGCTCCACAGCTTCCGCCTGTACGATCGCGAAGACGAGCGAGGAGCATTGTCCAATTCCAGCCTATCCATAGCTCCCATCCTTTCTGTGGCATGAACACTTGGCATGCATTCTTTGCTGTATCTGCTTCTAGCCTACGGTATCCATCCTCATTCGAACACGGGAGAGCCATGACTTCTTCTGGTAAAATGATTTCCAAGCGCAGGGCAAGAGCAGCTAACTACACACCTTTATCCCCGTTTCCAATCACTAGGCGTAACTCCCCAATATTTGCGGAACACCTTCGTAAAGTAGCTCACATCGCGGAAACCTGCCGCTTCCGCCGCTTGATAGACCCTCTCCCCTTGAAATAGCGCCTCCTTCGCTCTCTCCATACGGCGCGTAAGCAAATAGGAAGAAAAGGGCTGATCCATCTCCTGCTT
This sequence comes from Paenibacillus alvei DSM 29, assembly GCF_000293805.1. GTDB lineage: Bacteria > Bacillota > Bacilli > Paenibacillales > Paenibacillaceae > Paenibacillus_B > Paenibacillus_B alvei. The sequence goes on from NZ_AMBZ01000001.1 coordinate 772,300, forward strand.
GAACAGCCTGCTCAGATATGAAGCATTGATATACAGCCGATCGGCCACGTCCTGCAAAGTCAGCTCGGTGTGAAGCTCGCTTTCGATCAGTTCCTTCACCTCCGCGACCAAGCGATTTCCGCTGCGCCTGCGCACCATACTGGCTTCCATACTCATTCGCCGCATAACACGCCGTATCCACTCACTCCATTCCTGCTTTGTCCGCAGTTCAGCTGTATGACGGAACCATCTTGCATCCTCTCCCATAACTTCCGACATCGACCAGCCCTGCTTGCGCAGCCAGATCATGATCCACGATTGCAGATACATCGTCTGTTCCTTGAACGCCTCTGCCTCTGGAATGGCGCATACCGCCGTGATCCAAGCCTCTGCCTGCTCCATGGCAAGCTGTTCTTCCGCCGTGTTCCAAGCGATGTCTAAATCACGTTCCCATTGCTCGCTACAGATCGCGACGGATGAGGATTTTCCCTGAGCAGCAATTCTATGATTGCGGTACGGAATTACAATATCGCCCCCATGAACAAATCTCTGACTAAGCGCAAACTCCGCTTCCTTATATAGCCGCGGTACATCAACGAGCCCTCCACACCCCGAACTAATGCCGGCACTGGCTGTCAGCTTTAAGGAAGTCTTAATATATTCCAGCATCTTGCCTGCCAGCGCATGAATCCCAATCATCATATCTCCGTCTGACATCCCGCCAAGGCTGGCCGTCGATTGCGCAGCTTCTGTCATAATGCTACTGCCGCCGTCCTCAGGTTCAGGGCCAGATACAGATGGGTAACGAAATAAGAGGGCCAGCGGCCTGCCTGCCTCACGACAAATATGTATAGAACCATACTCTATTCCCGTCATCGCCTCCTCCACAACTTGGCCAACCGCAAAATGCATCAATCCGCGATCCCCGCCGAATGCTTGTACCCGTTCCTCTGGATAGGGATCGGGATCGATCACCATCACGACGTAGCGTTCATTGTTCTTTAAAACGACGCCGAGCTCTGCCATGCGTTCCATAAATGCCGCTGTCGACAAGCTCCCCTCCATCCCTTGCCGCAATATGCGCTGACGCAACACCGGCAGGTGGCTGTTCCATTGCTGGCGCAGCATGTCATAATCATGCTTGCGCTGAATATCCTGACGCCGCTCAGAGACAGCACTCGCAACCGCCTGCAGGATAGCATCCTGACCCGCCGGCTTCAGCAAATAATGCTTCACGCCCATAGATAGCGCTTCTTGAGCGTATGGGAAATGATCATGGCCGCTGAGCACCACCGCTTTTACCTCGGCATTCCATTCCAGCGCTTGCCTTACCAAGGATAAGCCATCTCCGTCCGGCAATTGGATGTCCACCAGCATAATGTCCGGCCGCTTCAACTGCATCCAGCGCTTCCCTTCCTCTGCCGTAGCCGCTGCCGTCACTTCTGTGATGCCTGCCCGCTCCCAAGATATCAGTTCAGTCAAGCTATGACGAAGCCGCAGTTCATCCTCTACAATTAATAAATTCATCTCTTGCTTCCTCCTTCCATACCGAGTGCGAAACATGGTGATCTATCTAGTATCAATTGATCGTGAATTCGATAATTCAACATAGCCTAGCCGTAATGCCTGATTAACCTGCTGCTTCTGTCCAAACTCCGGCTCTACTCTTGTACGGCTCTGACAAAGGGAGAACGAGCGTTACGGTTGTTCCTTCCCCCGGTACGCTGGAAATATGGATATGCGCTCGAGGCCCGTAATTTAGGCGCATTCGTGCCGCAACATTGCGGAGCCCGTATCCAGACCCTGCTTGATTGCTCACCTTTAGCCCCTGCTCTGTCGGCTCCCGCAATACAGCAGACAGCTCCGCTTGCAAACGCAAGCTTACGTCCTCTGTCATACCGGTTCCCGAATCGATAATGGCAATGATGAGGCATCGTCCCCCTTCTTTTTCTTCGACACGCACCGCAATCCGCAGCAGCATCTCCTCTGCTTGTGATGATTTCTCCAACCCATGGATGATTGCATTTTCCACGACCGGCTGCACAAGCAGCTTCACAAGGGGAATTCCTTCTGCTTGCGGTTCGACTTCATACTCGATGCGGAATAGATCCATAAAACGGATTTGCTGAATACGTATATAAGCATGCAAATGCTCCAGACATTCCTTAACAGTGAGTACATCTCTGCCTTTGCTTAGGCTTAATCTGAAAAACCGCGACAAATGAAGCACCATCTCGGAAATATCCTCCGCCTCTGCGTGCTGAGCCATCCAATATATCGAATCTAGTGTGTTATATAAAAAGTGAGGATGAATTTGAGATTGAAGCAGCTTCAATTCTGTATTGGCTAGCCGCAGGCTCTGTTCGTAGTGATCATGAATGAGGTGTTGCTGCTGCGATGCCATGTGATTGAATAAGTCCGTGACGAGACCGAATTCATCCTGCCGATTTGAGTTCAGCCTGACATCTAGTTTGCCAATCGTAATTGCTCTCATGCCGCGAGCAAGCTTCCGCATAGGAGCCGCAATGCTCGTATAGATGCTGTAAGCCATGACCAGCGCCAGCACAATGCTTAGTACGATCATGAACACGGCGTAATATTCCAGTTGATAGGACTGTGCGAACAGCTTCTTTTTGGGCTGAGACAGTGTAAGCGTCCATCCGTAGTAAGGCGAGGCAGCTTGGATCAGCACATGATCGCTTGCTTCCGCGCGGCTCATGTAATCTTGATACGACTGGGGGCGTTCAGCCGTCCCTGTTACCCATTTCCCATCTGCCGTATACAGATGAAGTTCGGCCTGCGGCGAGGGTGTAACAGAACGTATATATTGCTGTAAGCGCGCCATGTTCAAGCTAATAATCAGTGCATGCCGTTCCCGGTTCGGGTTGTAAATATCCATCGCCCGCACAACCGCCAGACTATCTGCGCCGAATGCCTGCCCGAACGGCTTTCCCGCTCCGATTCGTTCATCCGGTTGGATGAATACGATGCCTGTTCCCATTCCATTCAGCAACTGGCGCAGCCAAATGCGGTCATTTGCGCGATCAACGGGCAGCACACCATGCAGTGTGGAAATCACCGAATTGGAATGGTCGTGATATACGGCAATTTGTGAGAACATTGGATGAATCGACAAGAAGTTGGACAGCTTATGCTTCATGTCCGCGAAAGCCATGATATCATTCCCCTTCAGCTCCCGCTTGGCGTGCGTAAGCGCCTCGTTCATCTCCGTATCGGTTGATAACATTGCGGACAGCTCTTCCACGTTCTGCAGCACGAGCTCAATGTTGTCCATTAGCGCATGCATCGCACTTTCTGTACGAGCGGTCGTTTCGGATAACAGCAGCTCCTGAGAACGCTTGTTGGAGAACCATCCGGTCAGCAGCAAGGGAATAAGAATTAGCACGAAATAAATGGTCAGGCGCCACTGGATCCGCTGACGAATTTGATTGCGTACATATTTCAGCATAGTCGCAGTTACCTCCCGCCTTCTTGATTACGCCCAGAATGCCCATTGTAGGGCTGGCTCTGATTGTTCATCTGATTCCAGCTAAAGTGATACCAGTCATTGGCTTCTTTCGTCATTTCTCGTCCGCCTTCATCCATCCATTCCGATACATACCTCTCGAAGTCTTCCAACGGTCGATTGCCAAGTATGATGTCGATGAGCATGTCATTCTTTTTCAGCAAAAGCGGAGCATATCGAGTCATAGCTGGTGTGGGCAAGGAACGGAAAGCACTTGTTCGTGCATTTATGGAAGCAAAGCGAAGATTATCGTACAGACGGTATCCAACACCTAGTGAGTCAAGCCGGGATTGGGTATAAGCCTCATCTGGAATATCTGCCAAATTGGCATAAAGTCCGCGATAATGATGCTGAGTATGACGTTCCATATCGGTTACACGCTTCCCATTTTCCCACCTCCATACCTCTCCTTCGATTCCCAGCTTGAGCGTATCACGTCCCTCTCCGGCAATATAGTTAAGCAGTTGCAGCACTTCTACCGCGTGCGAGCTGGAAGCAGGTATAACCTGATAGCTACGGACTGGCGGCAAGGCGTAGGTCCCGCTTCCACCCGGCCCCTTGGGGAAGGGAATCGAAATCCATTCTGCCCGCGAATCTCGGGCCTTGCTCTTCTCCAATACGCTGCGGGTATCGTACCACGTCCCTGTGAACAGCCCCAGCTTTCCATCGATTACCTGCTTCTCTATACCACGCTGCGTTTGAATCGGGAAGAGCGGATCAGCGAGTCCCTCCTGCACCATCGTTCGCATAAAGGCAAGTGCTTCTTTCATCTCTGGCTGCACATTAGAGTAAACCAATTGACCATTACGCTCCATCCATTGATCAAGCTGTACCCCAAAAGCGCCGAACCAAGGAGAAGTGCGCCCCAACTCCTCGATAAAGCTGATACCAAATGTATCGTGTAAACCATTGCCGTCTGGATCAAGCAAAGTGAAGGCGCGCATCACACTCATCATCTCCGCAAGTGTAGTCGGTGGTGTAAGCCCCAATCGATCCAGCCAATCCTTGCGAATATACATCATTTCCAATCCTTGACCCTCATGCAGACTCGGGATAGCATAGACTTGCCCGTTAAAGGACACCTGCTCCCATATGTCAGGCGGTATGCGCTCCTTCAGCTTTGGCGCATATCGGGTAATCAATTGGTCAAGCGGCGTCAGCATTTGCTTGCGGGCATAGTACGATACCCAATTCGCATCTGCAATACTAATCAGATCTGGCGTATGATTCGACATCATCATGACTCCGACACGATCCTCATATCGATGCGAAGGGGGAATGATCATCTCTACGCGCAGGCCCGTCTTGGCTTCGATCTTGGATAAATACGGATTGTCATTCTCCGTAAACGGTTCAGGAAAGCCTATGCCAAGGCTGTTCAAGACAACTGTCACTTTAGGCAGCAGGGATCTCTGTGCCGCAAATTCAGACTGGGCAGTCCCCCCACTGCACCCGACCAGTACGAACAGGCATGCAACAAGAATTCCTGTCATTCTGATGGTACCCCTGTAGGGCAGCATCGTTCGCTGAACGACTGCGGCCCAGTTATTTGTAAGCGTATACAACAAATTGTTTATTTTTATCTTTCTTCTAACACCCATCTGCTGATTGTCCAATAGGTTCTTACCTCCCCTTTTTATACAATCCGCTTTTAGTACCTGCCTGCTGAGGCTAGTACTTTGCCGCTTTCCCTTAATCATACAGAAAAGGCCTATCAGATTGTATTCTCTGATAGGCCTTTTTTTCCATTTGTTTATTCTTCTTCAGACAAACGCTTCAAATCACTCACATGCTTGTCCAACCGGTTATACCCCTCGACCAGTACCTGAATATCCATATGCTGCTGCTCCATATTCGCCAATACCTCTTCGACAGAGGCCATGTGCTCCTCCGTGCTGTTCGTAATCGTAACAACACCTTGTGCCATATTGGAATACTGTGTCTGGAGGTCACGAACCGCCTCATGCATCGCTTCCGATTGACGGTTCACCTGATCGGTATTGTCCGTGATCGTGCGCATAATCTGCTCCACTTGCCCCGTAGCCTCTACACTCGATTTCACTGCAGATTGACCGCGCTGTACTTGCTCTGCCGCGACACTAATCTGAGCTTGTATCGCTTCCAGTATCGACGCAATATCCTCTGTCGCCTTCTTCGCATGATCAGCCAGCTTGCGTACTTCTCCCGACACAACTGCGAAGCCCTTGCCGTGCTCGCCTGCGCGAGCCGCCTCAATCGCCGCATTCAGGGACAGTAAATTCGTTTGTGCAGAAATATCACTGATTGTGCTGACGATGTTACCAACCTGCTCAGTCTGTGCATTCAAAGCATCCATAACCTGTACGGTCTGTTCCACTGTGCGCTTCACCCGATCAATCTCTCCGACAAGGGTATCGATTTGACCGCTGCCCTGTTCCGCCAATTGCAGAGTAATCGCTGCTACCTGCTCCAATTGATTCGTCCCAGTTGCTACGTGGCTAACTGAACGCTCCACAGATTCGACAGAGCTGCCGATGTGCTGCAAGCTAATCGTCTGCTCCTCAATGCCAGCAGATATTTGCGCGAATGTCTCCGTAACCTCGCGAGAGATTGCTCCTGTCGACTCCGCACGCAGCTTCTGCTCATGACTGAATTCATTAAGCATCGTAACAGAAGACTGAATTTGGCCGAGCAGTCCAACGGCCTGCTCCTTCGACTTCAATGCTTCCGTTCCCCGCTCTACGACTTGGCGCTGCAAATTCTGACTGAACACAGCAGAGGCGCTGAGCGCAATCGTAACGAAGAGCAGATACATAAGCAGGTACAGAAGCGGTTCCCGCGTGAACAGCTTCTCATGCAGGAAAGGATCATAGAACAGATACACCGTCATCAGCATGCTGACAACTCCAGTGAATACGATAGGACGATAGTTCTGATATAAGGTCATTAAGCTGATGACGACATAGAACAACAAGTACGTGCTTAATATCGGATTCGGATCCGACTTCATCAATAGTAGAACGAGAGAACACAGAAATACCGGAATCAGATACATCACATACTTTACACCAATGCGCTTGTAGGTTAAAAACGTCGCTAACCCGCAGGCAACTGCACCAAAACCAATTAGCACATAAAGCATCGTACCGACAATGCCCGCAGCCACGTCTCCGATGATGCCGATTGCAAGCATTGTCCATATGATCTTGACAAACAACCGATTGCGCCTGTCAAGAATCGTTAGTTCATTCACGCCATCTACCAACTTTCTATGTATCGAGTGATCGTAGTTAACGGCTTGTCCGGCTGATTCCGTTAACTTCCCTGCCTACTAAATATATCGGTTAACAAGTGACGGGAGTTGAGCTTCCCCCTACTTGTTCCTGTTCTGAAATGAACCAGTCAAACTTTGCAGGATTTCGCCATATTTCCCCCACGTGAATAAGGGTAGGAACTACGTCATCTCCCTTATAAAATGTCTTCTTTCCAATCTTTCGCATAGGAACATGGAAGGATACGCGCAATGCTCGGGCGAATACCGGCTCCAGCAAACATACGCAATGCACAATACCATGCTTGTGCGAATAATGGACAATCGAAGAGAGCAGGCGGTCAATATTATGACCACGATACTCTTTCAACAATGCTACCTTGTCCACTTCCGCCACCTGTTCTGGGGCGTTCATCACCTCCGGTTGTTCGGCAAACGGCGCAACTTCTTCAAGCTTACATGACCTCTCTCTATACAGCGTCAGCTCGAATGTGCCTACAGCCATGCCTGCTTCGTTAAAGACAATGACTTGCTCCAACGGATGCGCTGATGACTCCAGCTCGAAGCCCTTCTCTTTCCAGACCGTAGTCCAAATGGATCGATACAGCTGCAATTGTTGTTCGCTTTTCACCGAAATGTGCATCTCCCTGTAACTCCTTTGTATGTATGTAAATATTTATGTATTCTTGTTATCGGTCACAGGTAAATCCATAATTAAATTGAAAGTATTATAAGCGTTGAAAACAGAAAGGTATTTTCTGAAATCTATACGTCTAATTTCCATTGTAAAAACGTTCGTCCCTTATGCCAACTCTTCTATTTAAAATTCGTACTAATGTCCCAATTTTATATGAATATTTACTCATATTTTAATTAAATTCATTTGGTATTGACTTTCATTTGTTCATCTTCATACTTGCAACTTTACATTTGTCATAAATGTAAACCTCCTATATACTTGTAACAACGTTAACTTAGACGCAATTCAATCGTAATCGGAGCGATGCATAGATGTCACAATCCAAAGTAACTCAACAACATATTGCCGACGCGCTGAATTTATCTCGCAATACGGTATCGAAGGCACTGAAGAACGACCCCAGCATGCGCGAGGATACGAAGCGCCGTATTATGCAAAAGGCCGTTGAGCTCGGCTATACAAAATTCCATCAGCTCGAGGCAGACGAGGATACTATTCGTTCGGCCAATCGCATCGTATCCTTGCTTACTCATTCGGATTATATGGGCAACCATTATTGGTCTACCTTTATAAAAGGATTGAATACAACATTAAAAGAAGCTGGCTATTCACTCGCGATGACAATTATTGATATAGAAGAGGAACGTGAACAAAAACTGCCTTCCCTGTTCGCACAGCAAAAGCCTGCAGGTGTCATTATGATCGGGCCCTTCCTGCGCGAGTATTATGAGCTTATTGAGCGTTCCGACATTGCTTCGCTATTCATCGACACGCACGCTGACTTTAACTTCGGCATGCTGGGCAGCGATGTTATGCTCGTGGACAACGCATACAGTGTATATGCCCTCACCCGAGATCTCATTGCACGTGGACATAAGGAGATTGGGTTCGTAGGCGATATCGGCTCTTGCCTCAGCTATCGAGAGCGCTGGGAAGGCTTCAAGCGTGCAATGAATGAGGCAGGAATAGCCCTCAACGAATCCTGGTGCATTATCAATTCCATGAAGCGACATTATTTTAATGAAGAAGAATTGACAGCAGCTTATTCTCAAATGAAGCATAAGCCATCTGCATTTGTATGTGTGAATGACAACATTGCCGTCGATTTCATGCAGATCGTAAAAGGCAGCGGCATGCGTGTACCTGAAGATATCTCTATTACCGGATTCGACAACATTGCAGAATCCATGCTTGTTCATCCATCCATTACGACCGTGCATGTGCCTAAAGAAGAGCTGGGAATGCGCGCTGGAGAGCAGATTGTATGGCGCATTAATCACCCGCACCGGCCGAAGGAACTGATTCGCATTGGAGTGAACCTGGAATGGCGCGATTCAGTGCGCAATTGGACGTAGTTTACATTTGCACACTATGTAAAGAATAATGACATCATTTTGCACATCAGTTTGCATGGAAAATGCACAATAATCACTTGACATTGTAACCTTTGTGTTTTACTCTTTAGGTATTCGGAAACGCTGTCATCGCGTTCTGTGAAACAATGATACATGCTGTATCAAACCAGTCAGTTGACACTGTACACGACATCAATAAAGAACAAGGCTCTCACCTATTCTTTTGGTCTCAACTTCCGTCTCCTGCACCTGAACAGCATAGGTTCCATACTTAATTACGTAAAGCGAGGTTTGCATCATGAGCCAAATTAAGATCATCGGTCCAGATATCCCGAACATGCCTTGGGAAGAACGCCCTGAAGGACATCGTGACGTATTGTGGCGCTACAGCCAGAACCCAGTAATTCCACGCGATTTGCTGCCGAACTCCAACAGTATCTTCAATAGTGCTGTCGTTCCATTCGAAGGCGGATTCGCTGGCGTATTCCGCTGCGACGATCGCAACCGCTACATGCGCTTGCATGCAGGTTTCAGTAAAGACGGCATCAACTGGGACATCAATCATGAGCCGCTCACATTCGAATGTGACGATCCGGAAATCGGCAACTTTATTGAAGGCTACGACCCACGCGTATGCTGGATCGAAGACCGCTTCTATGTAACTTGGTGCAACATCTACCACGGCCCAACAATCGGCGTGGCATACACATATGACTTCAAAACATTCCATCAGCTTGAAAATGCATTCTTGCCTTACAACCGCAACGGCGTAATGTTCCCGCGCAAAATTAACGGTAACTATGCAATGGTAAGCCGTCCGTCCGATACAGGCCACACACCGTTCGGCGACATCTTCTATAGTGAAAGCCCAGATATGGAATTCTGGGGCCGTCACCGCCACGTAATGGCTCCAATGGGCGGCTGGCAAAGCAAGAAAGTTGGCGCAGGCCCAATTCCAATCGAAACAAGCGAAGGATGGCTCATGATTTACCATGGCGTACTGAACTCCTGCAACGGATTCGTTTACGCATTCGGTGCAGCTATTCTCGACTTGGATGAGCCTTGGAAAGTAAAATACCGCAGTGAACCTTACTTGCTGCAACCTTCCACATTGTACGAGTGCGTAGGCGACGTGCCTAACGTTGCATTCCCTTGCGCATCACTTGTGGATGCGGCAACAGGGCGCATCGCAATTTACTATGGCGCGGCTGATACCGTTACTGCACTTGCTTTCGGTTATGTCGATGAGATTGTTGACTTCGTGAAGAACAATTCTCGTGTAAAATAAGTTATATTGTTAGCGAAGACTGCTGAAGGGCAGCCATACTTTACTAGTGCTCTTCCTTTCTTTGCAACCCCAAATACCTATGATAAAAATCCCCTTGCATCCAATCGCGCTAAGCGATTGTGCAAGGGGATTTTGCTTCATTTTTTTGCTTCATTTTCTCATTATTTGCACATCTGCTCACACCATTGCTCCGCGCAGTTGCTTCACATAGCGCCAGCGAATGACGAGGAAGTATATGATTTGAACGATAGAGAAGCAAATGAGCACTTTCATCGTGCTCTCCCCTACCGAGAAACCAACTAGCTGCTGCAGCGCAGCAAAGGCCACCCCGCTATGCACAATTGCAATGATAAGAGGCAAAAAGAACATGACCAGCAATTGACGAGTAACGACGCGGTTCAGTTCCCTGCGAGTCAATCCCATCTTGGACAGCATCTCAGTCTGCTGCTGATCTCTATTGCGATCCGTATACAGACGGAAATACAAGAAGCTTGCTGCAAATGTAAAGAACACAACGCCAATAAGCACACTCACCAGCAGCAACAATCCGTTCGCCTGCTTGGCTGCTACCCATTGCGGATACAGCGCCCTGAACTGAAACTTCTGCTCCTCGCCATGCTGTCCTTCTTGGCCAGCATGAAGCTGCTTCATTAATTGTTCAGTTGCATCGCCTAGCTTGTTCCAATGCTCCATGGCAAATCCATAGACTGTATAAGAACCTAGACCCGACTGATCCTGATCTGGAATCTGCTCATAGGCGTCATCGGTTACTACAGCGAGCTGTATAATTCCATAATCCTGCGGCAGCACTTGATAAGGTACAGCCTTCATAATTTGAAAAGCAAATCGAGCATGCCCCTCGTTTAACTGTATGACTTCTTGAAGTTCTTCCTTATTGTAGATTCGTTCCCCCATGACCGAAGTAGGCACAAGGAACGCTTCATTGTCGCCAGCCAACTCCTCCTTCTCATAGCCAAGCGCGGAGGCAAGCTTGTTATAATCCGACAGCTTCATTACCGTTACAACATCACTGGCATTTTTCAATGCTGCTGCCCCTACACGATATGACAGCTTCGAATGATCAAGCTTCTGTTGAATAGCCGCTATATGCTCCTTCTCCTGCTTATTCCCTGAGTACGAATAATACGTAAATGCATATGGGTTTGTCATTTCGGCTAAGCCCTGATTGCCAATCGCCGTACACGTTCCAATGGCAGTAAACGCCACTGCAGAAATAACAGCAACAATGAAGAATAACCGCGAGTTATCCTTTAACCGATACCCAAGCTCAGAGAGCGTCAAGAGATTCGTCTTATGAAAATAGAGCCGCTCTCTGCGCTTCAGCATGCGCAGTGCATATACTGCAAGCTGCGTGAACAAAAATAGGTTCCCGTTACGGTCAGCACCACTCCCGACAGAAGCTGCAGGAAGGAATAGCTGACACCTGTCGCAAAGGAAAATACCGCAGCATATCCTGCTCCAATCAGCAATATCCCAAGCAGCGACAGCCACACCGATGCCTTAGGCTCCGGCTTCGGCTTGTCCGACCCTTTGAGCAAATCAATCAGCCGGTTGATTCGAACCATTCGAGTTGTCACGACGGAAATAATCAGGAAGAGAACAAAGAAGGCAATACCAGTGATCACAATCGCTTTCCAGGGTATATAGAACGCCAAGCCTTCATTTATCGCCAGCAGTTCTGAAATTGCAGATAAGATCAGCTTTGAGAAAATAACGCCGAGCAGAACACCCGCTATAATAGAACCGCAGCCGATCAGCATATTTTCCATGAAAACCAGCTTGCGGAACTGATTTGGCGACATTCCATGTATGATCAGGATCCCGAATTCCTTGTTCCTTGTCTTTAAAAATGAACCCACCGAATATAAGATGAAGAAAAACGAAAATACGACGAGCAGCACCTGCGATACACGCAGCCCCATCATCCCAAGCATACTTAGCGTCTCACTTGATGAGCGGATATTGCCGTCCAATTCAGGATGGAACAGGAGCAGAGAATAGGTAAAGAACATAAGTACAGAAAAGGAGCTGCTCCAAAAATGTGCCGCGTACATCCGCTTGTTGCGAGCGATATTATGAAAGGCTAGTTGCGAGAATGTCATTCGGGTTACCTCCAATCACAGACAGCACATCCATAATGCTGCGCATGAACATAGATCGACTGCCTCTCCGAGTTATTTCATGATGCAAACGACCATCCTTAATGAAGATAACGCGATCACAATAGCTTGCTGCCATCGTGTCATGCGTCACGAGCAGCATCGTCGTTCCCTCTTCCTTGTTCAGCGTATACATCGTATCCATCACATCACGTGATGATTTCGAGTCGAGATTCCCCGTCGGCTCATCCGCAAGCAGCAGCTTCGGCTGGTGAATAATTGCACGGGCGATTGCTGCACGTTGAGCTTGGCCGCCAGAAATCTCGTAGATGCGCTTATTCAGCAATGCGGTGATTCCCAGTCTTTCCGCCAACGCTTGAGACTTGCGGTGCAATTGTTCTACGCCCACGCCATCCAGGGTCAAGGGGAGCACAATGTTTTCCTTCACGGTCAACGTATTTAATAGATTAAAAGACTGGAACACAAAACCCAGCTCACGTCGGCGGAACAGCGCCAGCTTCTCCGGTGATAATTGAAATGGATTATTGCCCTGAATCAAAACCTCTCCCGATGTCGGCGCATCAATCGTTGCAATCATATTCATCAATGTCGTCTTTCCGCTCCCGGAGGGCCCCATAATCCCAACAAATTCCCCCTCCTCAATCGCAAGATTGATCGTGGACAATGCCTGATAAGATACCTTTCCTTCGTATGTCTTACTAAGATTTTTTACTTCTACCATAGCCATCTTATATTCAACTCCTATAAACGAGATTCATTTCATCCTGCATATTGGGCAAATCCATAATCGAGAAGCTCTCTTGCATCCGTCCAGACACTGTTCGAGCCAGAATGCAGCACAACCGTAATAATTCGGTGCCCCTCTCGCTCAGCAGCAGAGACCAAGCAATATCCAGCCTCGTCAGTAAAGCCTGTCTTAATGCCTGTCGAGCCTTCGTAATAATATTCACTACCCTGCTGCAGAAGTCGATTCCGATTCGTATACGACTTCATCAACTCTTCCATATCCGAGTTGACCAGCTTCACATCTGCTGATGTTTGACCGACAATGCTGCGGAACAATTTGCTCTTCATAGCCTCCTTCGCAATTACGGCCAAGTCATGCGCTGAGCTGTAGTGATTTGCATGGTGGAGTCCATGCGGATTCATGAAATGCGTGTTGCGAAGATCAAGCTCCTCCGCCCGCTCATTCATACGCTGAACGAACACGCGGATAGCTTCCTCCTCCTGTAAAGAGGGATTCGATTGAAGCTGACGCCCTAACTGAACAGCAATTGTTCTTGCCGCATCATTTCCAGAAGGCAGCATCATCGCCTCCAGCAAGTCCCTCCATGACAATAGCTCTCCAAGGCGCAGCCCTGCTGAACTCTCCCCAGGATTTGCGAGCAGCACTTCTTTCCCTACCGTTACTTGCTCATTCATGTCGGCCATCTCAATGGCCAGCAGTGCAGTCATTATTTTCGTCGTACTTGCCGGTTCCAGTCGCTGATTATCATTCATTCCATACAGTACTTCGCCCGTATCTTGATTCATCACGACAGCAGCATGAGCATCAAGCGTTCCTGAAGCCAGAACGTTCTGCCCAGTCACGGTATGCACACCATCTGCCACAAGCTTATTTATCCTATGTTTGATTTGCCCAGAATAAGGCTGCATCGCGAACCATATGCCTGCAGCTGCAATACATCCAACGAGCATCCATTTTTTCATATTTAATTTCACATGTATCCATCCTTATCTTGTTGTCACGCACTCACATCTCTTTATGCGATATAGCTATAAGATAAAGGAATGGATTTAATAATGTGCTAAGTTGAGATGAAGATTCATGAATGAAAGATGAAGAAAATATGAAGTTGAAGCTGGCACATCCAGACTAGACTTTAGTAGGGGGCATTATTCGAACAGAACCTTTATAATGGAGTTATGGTTGTGAAAAATGTAACTTAATGAGGAGGTATGCCTTGTGAAACGCAACATCTTAGCCGCTGTTCTCATCTTAGGAGGAAGCCTCTTGCTTGGCAATACGGTATACGAGGGACTTGCAGATGCAGGAGAATCGAATTCCCGCACAGTACCGGATCGCGGCATGCACGATTTGAACGATTCTCGCATGCCGCATATGCAGCGTGCACACATGCAGGGTTCCATGGATGGTTCGCATATGGATATGCGGGCATTTAATAAATCGGACAATTGCCAGTAATATATATGGTGTCTTTGAAGAAGGGGCTGTACCACAAGTCATTACACTTATGGTACAGCCCTTCCTATTTCGCCAAACCGATATCCGCTGGCAAAATGATAGGCTATTGGTTTTCTCCCTTTTGAGAGAACCTGCTAAATTTTTTTAAGTATGAAATTGTTGCGAAATAAACCAGAAATAAGTCGAATTTACCAACTCCATCTATAATCAAGCTTAATATGAAATTTATGGATGAGGTGTGAAAATGATCCGAAGATACTTGGGCGCCGCTGCTCTTGAGCCTTTTTATTTTGTCTACGACAAATCGACCTGTTTAATTAAAAAATTGAGATGACCCGACAGAAAATGATAAAAGCTGCAAACGAAAAAGAGAGTTTTACGGACGAAGCTGTTGTACGGCTGAGTCAAGAGTTGGACTACTACCTTTTGGAATATCAGAAATGCAAATTGCGCAAACAAAGCAAGGCTGTGTAAAGCTGCCTATATACCACATCCCTTGTCGTCCCCTAATTGATCATTTCTTTAAGAGGGATTGTAGATAACAATCTTATTGGATATGCGAGGGGTAAATGATAATTTATGTAATATCAATACCGCAGAATGTTTACATGATTTTTACGATATAGTAAAATATAGGATACGAACTGTTGAAGGACGGTGAAGAAGTGAGTACCGTTGCTGCGAAGCCAAAAAGCTTGGGGGAGCTCATACAGTACCATCGGCTAAACAAAAACATAAGCTTATCAAAGCTGCAGGAAGCGGTCGGTCTGGATAAGGGCAGCTTGTCGAGAATTGAAAGAGGAGAAGTCAAACGCCCGGATTTTCATATCCTATTATCCATTGCTGCTGCATTAGATATTCCCCATCATGACATCGTAGAACTGTACATCGAGATTGGCCATAAATCCGAAGTGATCTTCTCTATTTTCCAGCATGAATTGGCGACACTTGAGCATCCGTTGCTCATATGCAAAATAGCTGCCAAGTTTCTTGAATCGCCAAGCGAAGACAGCTACGATCTGGTAGAGAAATTGTATCGAACCATCGAATCCATCGAAAATTCCGCCATTCAATTATCTTTGTATCATCTCATCATCGATTACTCACGATCCCACGGAATTATGCCCTATATTGCCAAGGGATTGTATCGAAAATATATGATTGAACGAAATGATTTCAGCAGACTGAAAGAAACGTATCAATCAGGGAAAAATGTGTTGGACTATGTTAATTTTTTGAGTGATAAAGAAAAAATATTGCTGTATTATGGTTTGAGTGTTCATGCATATAGTCTAATAGATTATGAGGATGCTATAAGATTTGGGGAATATGTTGTTAAGAATGGGACTGGGGAGAGTCAAGCAAATGCAACACATAATGTTTGCAATGCTTATTACCATCTGGGGGATTTTGTCGCTTGCCGGTCATACCTAGAAAAATATAGTCAATATCCTTATCCTTTTGTTGCTGATAATGTTTGTCTAATGAATGGCTATATTAATGGAAAAACGGGGAACATTGAATTAGCAATTTCACAGTTTAATGCATACTTAACGAACCCGTCCTCATACAACCTGATACATGCAGTAACTGAGTTGTTTCATCTTTACCTTTCTATACACGACTTTGTTTCAGCAGAAGATCTCTTAAAATATGAAGATTCAATGTTGGAAAGCATAAATAATGAGTATACGACTCCATTTAAAAGGTCGAGATTAGCTTATTTTTATTTGCTTAAAGGAATTATGATGTTTAATACACGACGATGCGAGGAAGCTTTTAATTGTTTTATTGAAAGCACATGTGAATATATGGATATTGGAGTGCACGATAAAGCACTAGTAAGTTTGTTGCATATTCAGCAATCCGTAATAGATAATAATCCCCTTCCAAAATCCGAACTTGTCCAAAAAATTAACTCGTTGCATGAACAATTATGTAAGAAAGCTTCAAGAGACCCCGACCTTGTCAGTAAGATGGTGGCTGCGTTAAGCTGGGCTAGGATTGAAATACCAGATTGGTTGATGACAATGTCAATGACTATGTCAACAAGCGGTATTACAATTCAAGAACTTCCAGGCTTTCGCGCAAAGTAATCTGGGACAACTGTATATTTTAGTAGATATATAACTTACCGTATTAAACGCCAGACATGGCGTTTTTTTATATTATTGTACCCCAAATCGTTGCATAATATTTGTAAATAAGTCTATTATACCAACTCCATCTATAATCAAATGTGAGAAGAAAAAAATGCGAGATTAAACATTGCTTGTACTCTAATTCGTTTTTTAGCAATTAAATGTTGGAGTATTAAGTTTACATTACAGAAATCACCTACTATAAGTTAGGAGGTTTACTTGAATGTGTGATCAAATTATATACCGCCGTTACATGGAGTCTTTGCAATACTACATCGGAATAAGTGATTTGACTTCGGATAGAAAGCAGTCGCTTTATCGATATGTTGAATCTGTTATTGAGAAAAAAATTAATTCTGACAGTCCCCCGCATAATATCCGTTTGTTTCTAATGGATCTAGGAAATCCCAAGAAGCTTGTAGATGAAGAATTAAAGAAACAAAATGCACAACCTTCTGGCGCCTTTCTTGGTAAATGGAAACGTGGAATCGGGTTTATGCCCCTTATTTTAACGGTTAGTTGGACATTCAACGATGATTTATACAGGCAAATGTCAGTATGGAAGTTCGAATCTTCTATCTGGTTATTTTTCATCATTCTTATATTACTGCTTGCAGGAACTATTATATCTTTTTACAAATATCGCTATGATCAGTTGTTTAGTAGAGAAGTATATATCATTAATTTTATGGTTTATCTCCCAGCATCTTTGCTCTTCTGCCACATGATATTACATCGTTTTTCTGTTGTTGCATTGTCCATTCCAATTCTACTAATTGCTTTTACTTCAATATTTGCATATATTTTGCATCGTAATTATTCCTCTCTAATCAAGCGATTGTTTAAAAAATGAGCCGTATTTTTGTTGATTGTCAACAATTAAAATAAAGGTGGGATAAACTATGTTACAAAGAATCGCATCTATTGTTATTATTTTCACATTGTTTCTGAGCACTCTCCCTTCTGCATATGCTGATAAGGAAACAGCTCTACAGACATCGAATAATGGATGTGGGTGTAGCACGAAACTTTCCAAAGATTCGTTAGAAGCCGTAAAGCAAACAACAAAATTGAATCATATTCAAATTTTATCTCCTGTCGAGTCACTTGTTTTTTTTGAAAAACATATTAAGAACAATGAGACCTTTAGAACTTTTACCTCAAAGCAACATGTCAATATTGAAAATACACAAGAGATTAAAGTAATTCAAACTGAGAAGAAAGGTTTAATCAACTACACATTCAGCATACCAACGTCTAACAAAAATACAGAGATAAGCGGTAAAACAAATGAACAAGGAAAAATAGAAGAGATGCAATATGTCAAACTTGAAGACGTAAACATAGATGATTCCGAAAATATCAAGTTTCGTATTATTGATTTACAAGACAAAACTTCGGAGATCTCATTAAAGGAACTAACCTCACTTAAAATCGAAGTGGCAAACAAATTTGGACTAATTAATGATGATGAAATGTCTACAGCTGATGTTAACTGGAAGAAATTAGCCTGTTCATTAACCGGCTCGTTAGCTTGCCCGACTGCTTGCCTTGTTTTTGTTGAATTGCCGCCAGTTATGGCAGCTTGTAATATTGGATGCAAAGGTGCATGGCAAGCAGGTCTTTGTTCAAAAGCTTAAATAATTTATTGTAGGTTTCAGTCAGCAAAAATACGGAAATATTCCTGCGGTTAACGCAGGTTTTTTCATGGATAGATTTAAAGCTAAGTGCGAGTTATCTGGTCAAGTCCATAATTGTGTGTAAGTTCTCGCAAGCAAAATTCGTTCTATCCTAAATGCAACGACCTTAGAAGAGGTCTTTGCATGCGCTTTATGCCATTCTAAATCATCCGTTATATCCAATTACTCGCAACGATTCCTCGTTTAACATTCTTGGCAGTTCGTTGTAAGCAAACCGCTACGATACTTCTCTGGAATCGACAGCACCGTTAGAAAAGGAACTGCTCAAAATTACATACAGGAGTGGTTGAACGTCTTGAAAACTATCAAAACATTATTGCAATCTTTCGAAGATTATTCAAGTAAATTTACGAATCAGGAATTATACACCTTTACAGAGGGCGGAACCGAACCGAGTTTAATAAAATGGAATCCTTCCGTTTCAGAAGATGAACTGAATCAATTCATCAAAAAAAATGGATGGTACTTCCCTTCTGACTTAAGGGAGTTTTACCTTCTTCACAATGGAGGCGTTTTGTTCCAACATCCATATTACGGTGGAGGAATAAATATTTACACTTTAGAGGACATACAAGGCATAAGCGACGATTCCAAGAAACTACCCAAGCATTGGTATCCTATTGCCAGGACAGACCTCACAACAGGGGATATATGCATTGATTCTGAAAGATGTCGCTCGGGGCAGTATCCATACATGTTTTTTCTAGGCAGCATAGATCAACTTGACGAGGCAATTCCAATACACACCGACTTTACCACGTGGCTAACCAGACTGTTTATCTGCCAAGGTGAAGAATATTGGGTATGGGATTATGAAGACAAGTTAACGTTTAAGTCTTTAAATAATTAAAGATTATAGTCAAATTTATAAAAAAAGACGCTTCCATCCTCAAAAATATAGTCGGTTTGGAGGCGTCTTTACACTTTGGAGTGAACATAATTTGAAAAACGATTAAAACGTTGCTGCAATCGTATGAAGACTATTCAAAAACATACCCGAATCAAGAGATATATGATGACCGATTGACATTTAAATAGGTGTAAATCCAAGCAATATCCCTACATGTTTTATCTGGGCGGTATAGATCCGATTCCTGAGATGGGACGCTAGAGAACTCCTGGATAGCTTGCTTGGCAGCTAGCAAAAGGTCAGTTTTGTTAAAAAATAAGGCCACAATAGAGTTAACACAAATATCTCTAGTGTGTCCTTTTACTATTTGGTGAAGGTGGAACCAGAAATGATCTATTTGCTTTTTGTTCTAGTTATCTTTATCGGTTTCTTACATCTTGTAAATTACGTTGTCAGTCGCGAGGACAACGACCCCAAGCCGCCTTTTAAAGTAAAGCTGTGGCTCGTTCCGGTATTGGCACTTCTATTACTCACAATCGTTTCATTGTTGGCTGGATTATTCACAGTATTATTAACCGGAATAGGAGCATTGAACCAAACACTTTCATTTCCAAATCGTTATGCCGCATTTACGGTATCGATGTACATCATCCTCTTGTTTCTGCTCGTGGAATCGTTTATACATCCGTTTATATATGCGGTATTATATGCCTTCTTTAAAAAACAGCCTACTCGAATGATGAGTCTCATTGTCAATGTGATTGGAGATACGTTAATTATTTACTTTGTCTTTAACATTTTCCCGTATGTATCCATTTCAGGGTTGGATACGGCTTTTTATATCTCCGTTCTCCTCTCCATTCTTGGTCAAATATGCATCGGGTTTGAGTACTGGATTAAGAAATATATGAGTAAGAAAAGGAAGGGCGATTAACGAGGACATTTGCTAATCCGGTTGTATCTATTCCACTTACTCCTCTATACCGCAAATTGCATTGCGAATAAGAAACTAAATGCAACGCAAACTTATTCTATTCGATTACTCTGACGGTTGTCTTAATTTAATTTGCACTATAAACATTCTTGTGGAATAAGCTTCTTTACTTTATTGCTACATAGTACTCCACTACTTTTCCATTCGTGTATTATCTATTCCAATTCTGCTAATTGCTTTCACTTCAATCTTCGCATATGTCTTGCATCGGAATTATTCCTCTCTGATTAAACGATTGTTTAAAAATTGAACCGTATTTTTGTTAATTGTTAAGATATGGAGGGTGAAATATTGGGAAACAAGATGTTTAAGCACAAAAATAAAATTCTTATTACCTTGTCTATTGTTTTAGTGTTTGGCCTTTCCTATTATTTCTTTATGTTCAATTCATATCATGGAGTAGTAAACGCACAGTCATTGTATATAGGGGCAGATAACGCGAGTGATTTGGTTGATATGTCGGATTTAATTATTGTTGGTACGCCAATTGAAGAATTCGATGAGAGAGAACATAAAGTTACATACTTTTATACAAGTGCAATTCAAGATTTTTATACGATCACTGAGATGAAAGTTGAGCAAGTCCTTAAAGGGAATTGGGATGAAAGCACCCTTCCTGTCATTGAGCCGATATCCTACATCCAAAGTATTGATGGGAAAAGAAAATTGACATCTAACGATTACACTGAAATGGAGAAGGGAAAGAAGTATCTTGTTGTGCTCAGCAAAAACACACAAGGGAATTACAGTGTTATCAATATGGAAAATGGCAAGTTTGAGCTGGATGAAAATAACATCAACTATCATGAGTTAAATCCGGAAAATAACGAACATGTTAAAATTAGAGATGAATTATTTGAAATGTTTAATTACGTGTTAGCTGCTTACAAAAAGCAAAAAGACCCCGAAAAGGGACTCTGTTTGAAAGATAATAGCAGGGCGGCGTATCCTAATCTCTGGATGATACTACATGTTAAGGGAGATGAAAAATAGCTATGGTAAAAAAAGATAGGAACGTAACAGGTATTGTATTGGCCGTAATTTACTGTTTTGTCCTTTTTGAGATTTTAATTGATGCCCCTCCTGGTGAAGCTCCAAATCATCCACTATGGGTATACTCAATGATTCCACTTGGAGCTGTCGTAATTACCTCTCTCTTTGATTATGTAATCAAGTTCGATTTGTTCGATTTCTTCAAAAAAGAAATAGAAAAATGGAATGGAATCAAGGAGACTAAAACAGCTATACCTACAAGATAAGGAAATCTTCATTTACACAAAATTCTTGACGCTACCGGTGGAACCGGTTTATTAGCTATTTGCTGTTTGTCATAATTATTTTTATTGGTTTTTTACATCTTATAAATTATATAGTTAGCCGTGATGACAACGACCCTAAGCCGCCCTTTAAAGTGAATCTGAGGCTCGTTCCGGTATTGGCGCTTCTTACAATCATATCGTTGCTTGCCGGTTTATTTGCTGTATTATTAACCGGCATTGAAGCATTGTATTGGTGGTAATAACTCTATGTCTAATTTAATTCATCTGCCTAGAGCGCTTCATCAAAGTGGAACAGGCTGATTCAACAAATATTAATTAGTTTATTACCCTATCCTTTGGGTCATATTTTTTTTGCAAAATTTTTTAAATTTTAATTAGAGATAAAGATGAAGCTTTTACAACTGGAGCGACCCAGCAATCAACTGAGATAGAAGAATTAATAGCTGTTTTTTTGCTCCCATTGATTATCGCATATTTTATATCCCCTAGTCTTATTTATATTCCACCATCTTTTAAACTTAAATCCCAAAATATGTCTTTCAATCCACTAAATTAAAAGTTATAATAGCTATGTTCCAAAATAAAGCTGAAGGTAATTTATAGAATTGATGATTATTTGGTATTAGTGTATATAATTGGCGCCAACACTTAATACATAAATAAGAATCACAACTATTCCAATCGTACAAGAATTATCTTCTAGCAAATTGAAGGAGATGTTTTTTTGAAAAAGATATTAAGTTCTGTAATCGCTCTCACTATGACTTTTACATTGACTACTTCTGCTTTTGCTTCACCTGATGAGACAAATATTAAGCCAATTGACAATCAAGTACAGTCCACTACGGTAGACATTTATACTGATAACGATGTTCCATTGGGTAAAATGACAACTACGCTAGTATATGAGAGAGAGCAAAAGGGAGACTCGGTAGAGGTAACAATAACTACGAATAAGCACTATGAACTTAATGAAGGGTTCCAAAATGACCCAGTTTACAACAATTTTTTCAATGATTCCTCAAGTACAACGACTATTGAGGTGACCGATGAAAAAGAATACTTTGTTGATGGTGAAAAATTGTCTGACGCAGAACTGAATCAATCATTCAACGGTTTTGAGAAAAGAATGGCTTATGCTAACGATTCAGGTGGTGTTCCTAAACTAGGTCATTACTATAGTTCTGATGGAACTACCAACTATTATTTCGCTACATATTCGGGCATGACTATGGGCGGAGATGCAGATGGTAGTCATGTCTCCAAATATACAACACGGACTAATTCATACTTTAGTCAAGCTGCAAATACCTTGGATATTCTTTATGGAGATCACCAATCATATCTTTGGGCAAAAGTGCAGATTAGTGCTGCGGTAGTGGCATTCCCGTTCACTTTGGCAAGCGTTATAGGTGCTATCGCAGATGGAGGCGCTATCGCAATATCAGCAGCACAGCTTTATTCTGCTTACAAAGACTGTAACTCAGACCTGAGTAAAGCCTATAACTTAGTTAGCCAAATGTAATATAATTATTATATAATGAACCTCATTAATATGGGGTTCATTATTTTTAGGGAGGAGCTGAGATTGTGACAGTTGTTTTATCAATCGCTTTTATTATTTATAGCCTTTTTATTGCAGGTTCAATGATTTACAGAATAAGAAACAAAACATTCGATACAAACGTAAAAGAAATGGCTATAGCATTTGCATGTATATCAATACTGTCGTTAAATTTAAAAATAGATATCATCATTAAGGCAATCGCTTTAGGTGTAGTATTTATATTATTTTGTTACGGTTCAACAATAAAAAAAATGAAGTTCTAATTTGGTTCTACTGGTATGAAACACCGGTGTAGCTTTTTTGCCAGGGTCCAACCCTATCCTAACTTCCAGCATTTAACCAGGGGTTATTTGACCTTTTTCTTTTCTGACTACCAAGAAAGGGCACTGGGGCTATTATTTATACATACGAAAAGGAACAAATAGAACAATATGCATGACAGAACTCTCATTCAATTAGGTGGAAGTTGAACCAATGTTACAAACGACCCGCACACGCTCCTTATAGACGATTGGATAATAAATCGGATACTCTTCCTGAAACCCGTATTTCATGAATTTAGGTTGATTGATTTTTTTGGGGTAATCGATATATAGTTCGAAATAGTCTCCAATTCATCCAAAACAATCTTAGGAGGAGACGTAACACTGCACATGCAGCAGATTCATTCTTCATCATGTACAGTATTCGTCCCAGCCAGACATTTTTCGCCAGTATATTGTGCATTTCATAAAACATGTCTTATCGGATCATCCTATCAGACGGCCCCTTCATGTCTCTCTGGAGGTGTCGAACAGCATGGCAGCTCCACGACAAAGTAAGTGCCTTCCTGATTGCTTATCGCTTCAATTGTGCCTCCATGCAGCTCCACGATCGTCTTGGAGATGGCAAGACCTAATCCAGAGCCGCCGGAATGTTCCGATCTTGATTTCTCCACGCGATAAAAGCGATCGAAGATGTGCGGCAAATCATGAGTAGGAATAGGCTCCCCGCTATTGTGCACAGAGATCATAATCCGTTGCCCCCGCTTGCGAAGGAATATTCCCACTTCGGATCCACGCGGCGCATATCGCATTGCATTCGTTAGCAGGTTGTCGAACACCCGCACCAGCTTGTCCGGATCCGCCTCGATCCAGTACTGATCCTCATCACTATGCATGGAGATGGTCAGACCCTCCTGCTCCATCGGATAGCGATAGTGTACACACAACTGGCCTGCCATCTCTACAATATTGAGCGGTCTCGTATGCAGCGTCATTCCACCGTTCATGCGGGTATATTCGAATAGGTCATTGATCATAACATGTAAACGTTGAGCCTTCTCATAAGCAATATTTGTATAATGCCGCAGCTCCACTTCATCCCTGTATCGATCCTGCTCAACCAAGCCTAAATACCCCATAATAGAGGTTAAGGGTGTACGAAGATCGTGGGACACACTGGTAACGAGTTCATTTTTGGTGCGCTCTGCAAGGCGCTCTTCTTCTAATGACAGCTTAATCTGCTCGGCCATTCGATTAATGTTATCAGCAAGCCTGCCAATTTCATCATCCGAGGCAACGGTGCAGCGGGCATCAAGATTGCCATCAGCCATACGCTGTACGGTTGCCGTAATTTGCTCCATACTTTTGATCAGTCTGCGATTCAATAAGAAATAGATGCCGACGAACAGGGCAAGCCCGACTACGATCAGCGGTCCAACAACCCCAAACAGCCTTTCTAAGAACCGAAACAGATCGTTAAGCAGCTCGATATGAAAGTAACTATACACAAATAGGGCAAAGCCTAGTAACAGGTATGCAGTTATAGATGCTAATATTATGCTAAACATAAATGTGAACAGCATCTTCCACCGAATACTTCTATACCATGGTGTCTTCAATCTTATACCCTACTCCCCATACGGTCTGAATAAGCTTGCCCCCGCTGGATTCCAGCTTGTCCCTAAGCTTGCTAATATGAACCGCCACCGTATTGTGCGATCCATTAAAGTCTTCCTTCCATACTCGTTCGTACAATTCTTCCGCACTGAATACCCTGCCCGGATGACTCGCCATTAAATAGAGAATGTCGAATTCCACACTTGTTAGATGGATCGGCTGCCCATCCACCTTCACGGAATGCGTCGCTTTGTTAATGTCCATCGCCTGAATGCGAATCACATCCAATGGCTGCGCTTGGGATTGAAGCTGTGAATTCAATAAATAAGCACGGCGAAGAAGCGATTTCACACGCGCAACCATTTCAAGCGGATTGAACGGTTTCGTCATATAATCATCCGCCCCGGTCATAAGGCCCATGATTTTATCCATATCCTCAGATTTCGCACTGAGCATCATGACCGGCGTCGCTTTCTGCTCGCGAATTTTACGACACACAGCCAAACCATCCAGCTTCGGCATCATGACGTCAAGGATGACGAGATCAATCGATTCCTGCTCAAGCACCTCCAGTGCCTCCAAACCATTGAAAGCCTTAATTGTATGATAGCCTTCATTTTTTAAATAAATATCGATTAAGCCTGCGATCTCCTTATCGTCATCCACAATTAATATATTGGTCACAATCGGTGTCCTCCCCGTTCCCTGTCACTCCACTATTCTTGGCACTAGCATACCGTTAATGACGACTCTGTTCAAATCCATATTAGTAAAGTCAGGCTCATGCCCACTTATATAAATCCCCGGAAAAACTCTAAAAAGCGACGACCCTCCGTTACATCATGCTTCATAATGGCATATGTTCTTGCTGTTGGCAGCACCAATTCCGGGCAATCCACCTGAAGCAATCGGCCTTCCGTTCGTTCACGGCGAATTGTAATTTCAGGCAAGAAGGAAATGCCCAACCCTTCTTCGATAAACCGCTTCGTCACATGAACTTGGGTAACCAGCATAGTGCGAATATATCGATACCTCGTTTGAAGCTCCTGCATCAACGGTTCCCAATATTCCGGATGATTATAAGTAAGCAGCATATGCGTCGCCAGCAAATCGCCTAAATGAAGAGGGGCAGCACTTTCCGCATCATACCCATCGTGAGGTGCGACCAGCACCACCTCATCTTCCCCCAATATATCGCAGGTAAGCCGTGCATCGCTTGCCCATAGGCGGGACAGGCCAAGATCCACCTGATCCTGCAGCACTGCATCGGCAATCTGCTTCGATTCCAGCACTTGAACTTGAACTTCCACGTCAGGATTGGCGCTTACATAGCGATTCAGCACATGGGGAATGAGATAAGCCGCTACGAGCGGAGATACCGCAAGATTCAATCTCCGGGAATAGCCCTGCTTGAGGCGATGCAGTTCCTGCAATCCTTCCTCATGTACAGACAACAGATGCTTCGCATGCGGAAGAAATCGGCGTCCCTCCTCTGTCAGCTCTACTCTACGCCCAACCCGCTTGAACAAGCGCGAACCCAAATATTGCTCGAGCTGCTTAATCTGGATCGTGACTGTCGGCTGAGAGATGAATAATTCCTCTGAGGTGCGGCGGAAATTTTCATGCGCAGCTGCATGCACAAACGTTTGAATCCACTTCAAATCCATTGTAATCAGCTCCCATTGATTAGGATTCCCTATCAAACCAATAAAAACGTTTCAATATTTTTAATCAAATGCCATGTATATAATAATACATAATAAAGGAGGAGGGAAATGATGGTTGACAAGGGATTAAAGGGTGTTGTTGCTGCGGAAACCGAATTGAGCTTCATTGACGGAAATGCCGGTATATTGCTATATCGTGGTTATGATGCAAAAGAGCTTGCTATTCGACATTCCTTCGAGGAAGTGGCTTACTTGCTCTGGTACGGCTCTCTGCCGAACTCAGCAGAATTGCAATCCTTCAAGGCAGCCTGGGTACGCTGCAGACAGCTTCCTGAGCCTGTCATCCAATGCTTGAATCAGCTTCCTTCAGACATGAACTTGATGAGCCAGCTGCGCACCGCAGTATCTGTACTAGGAACGACAGTATACGAAGGCGCTCCACACGTCGAGCAAGCGATGGCGCTAACAGCGGTAATGCCTGCCATTATCGCGAATCTATATCGCAAGAAGAATGGACTGCCCGTCTGGGAGTCGATTCCGTCTAACAGTTCTTTGAGCCATGCGGCTCATTATTTATATTTACTTACCGGTGAGGTTCCATCCGATATTCATGCCAGTGCTCTAGAAACGTACATGATCCTTACGATGGAGCATGGACTGAATGCCTCTACCTTCACTGCACGCGTCATTACCTCCACGGAGTCGGATATGGTTTCCGCATTAACAGGAGCGCTCGGCGCAATGAAGGGGTCGCTTCATGGCGGAGCACCATCCGGTGTAACCGAAATGCTAGAGCAAATCGGAACTGCTGATTGCGCGGAAGACTGGCTGCGCGGACAATTGGAGCAGCATCGTCTGTTGATGGGATTCGGACACCGAATTTACCGGACACGCGATCCACGAGCAGAGGCATTGAAGATGCGCATTGCACAGATGGAGGAAAGTGATCACTGGCTGGATCTGGCCCAATCCGTTGAGGACACTGCCGTACGATTGCTCGATGAATATAAGCCGGGCCGGAAACTATATGCGAATGTTGAATTTTATGCAGCAGCCATTATGCGTGCTATCGGCTTGCCTAGTGAACTGTTCACACCAACCTTCTCGGCCAGCCGCACGGTTGGCTGGACTGCCCATATGATTGAGCAGGCAAAGGATAATGTCATCTACCGTCCTGACGCCAAGTATATCGGTTCTTTTCCTGCTACCGAATACGTATCCTAACGAAAAGAATATACGAGGCGCCGCTTCTGTCGGATTCGAATTACCGACAAGCAGGCGCCTCTTTTTTCATACAAAAAAGCCGTATTTCACCAAAAGACGAACAATTACAAATTTGGACTATCTTCATTCGTATCCCCCAAAACTACAACTCCCCTCTGCCCCCATGGTTGAATTAACCAGTGTAACTTTTTAGACTTGGTCAGATTGTACTCTTGGAATAGACAAAACAACATATATTTTTCTATTCACCATCCTTATAATTCATGGGTTTATGAGCAAAATACTTATGAATATACACAGTATATGTACACTCATAAAGGACACAAAAATGACGGGGAATTGTTAAATTTTTTCTATAAAAAGGTTTTATGACCATAAAAGATTATATTAATGTAATAAATTTTATCACCCTGTGTAAAATCTTCTTTTACGGAAACGGTCGTATTTGCGACAATTCGTATTTCAAAAAGCGCACATTGTCAGTATAATGTGTGAAAAGTGTTCCTATATTGCAGAGAGGTTAGGTGGAAGTCCTATGGAAACCATACAACGCGAACAAACAGAAGTACTTAACCCATATGAAATCGTTAAGAGGCAAATTGATACTGCTGCTGCTAAATTGCAATTGCCGGAGCATGTAACAGAACTGCTGAAAAGACCAAAGCGTGTTCTGTCGGTCAGCTTTCCGGTTCGAATGGATGATGGCTCCGTTCGTATCTTTGAAGGCTATCGCTCGCAGCATAACGATGCAGTAGGACCAACAAAGGGCGGCATTCGCTTCCATCCGGATGTAACAATTGACGAGGTAAAAGCACTTTCCATGTGGATGACATTCAAGTGCGGCGTTGTTGGCTTGCCATACGGCGGCGGCAAGGGCGGCGTTATTGTTGACCCACGCACATTGAGCAAAGGCGAGCTTGAGCGTCTAAGCCGCGCATTCATGGAGGCAATTGCCGACATCGTAGGCCCAGAGCGCGATATTCCAGCTCCAGACGTATATACAACACCACAAATTATGGGCTGGATGATGGATACATTCAGCCGCTTGCGCGGACACAACTCCCCAGGAGTCATTACAGGCAAGCCAATTATTATTGGCGGCTCCCAAGGTCGGAACGCAGCAACTGCACAAGGTTGCGTATACGCGATCCAATCCGCATTGGAAGATATTAAGCTGCCAATCGAAAAAGCAAAGGTAGCCGTTCAGGGCTTCGGTAACGCTGGACGTATTGCAGCTCGCTTGCTTACAGATCTGGGCGCGACTGTTGTCGCAGTCAGCGATTCCCGCGGCGGTGTTTATGATGCAAATGGCCTTGATTTGGATCGAGTAGAGCAGTTGAAGGACGAAGCAACAATCCTGGACTACGGCGCAAGCTACCATATCAGCAATGAGCAGTTGCTTGAACTGGACGTTGATATCTTAATTCCGGCTGCATTGGAAAATGTCATTACGCAGGAAAACGCACCGCGCGTTAAGGCACGCATCATTGCAGAAGCCGCAAATGGCCCAACAACACCTGAAGCGGATGCAATCCTGAATAAAAATGGAACGATTGTTATCCCTGACATCCTGGCGAATGCCGGCGGCGTAACCGTATCGTACTTCGAATGGGTACAAAACCTGATGAACTACTACTGGAGTGAGGAAGAAGTTCTTGAGAAGCTTCAAGTGAATATGGTGAAATCGTATAATGCTGTTCGCGATTTGGCAAAAGAGTACGGTACAGATCTTCGTACGGCTGCTTATATGATTTCGCTTCAGCGCGTTACTGAAGCTATGCGCGCAAGAGGCTGGGTATAAGCAATTTAGCCACAGACAGCCTAATGAACGATAACCCGGAATATACAGCCCTCTTACCTTCTGCTTGAAGTGAGAGGGCTGTTTCTTTGTTTCCTAGAATATATTTTCTATCGTCAACATGTATTGAGTCTATTCATTCCACGCACAATATCAACTATATTTTACTAATTAAAACTGGCCGTTTTCATCCCCAAGTGTTGGTAACAACCGAAGCTTCGTCTATAATGAATACTATAGATTAACGATACCGTATCTAAAGGAAAACCGAAATCATGAATGCGAAGCATACCAAAAAGCACCGTTCCCGCTTCATCCCCTTTCGAATGACACGGGATATTGTGAAGGTGTGGAAATATGCGTATCGTCCCTTCCTCCTATTTGAATTGGTGTATAAATTGTTGACGATAGGCGTATTCATCCCGCTGCTCACTATACTGTTCAACAAAATACTCGATGTTGGGGGCTTCAATGCAGCCGCCAACCATGACCTGCTGCGCTTCGTGTTCAGCAGATATGGCCTAATCAGCCTCCTGCTCATGGCACCGATCGCAATAATGCTCATCTACACCGAGCTCGCGGTTCTCGTCTACATTGCCTATTATGGAATTCAGGAAAAGCGAGCACGAATTCGGCCTGTATTGCTCAAGGCGATTTCTCGCCTTCCAGGCTTATGGCGCATCGGGATATTCGGTCTCGCTCTCTATTTGCTGCTGCTGTTCCCTTTGCTTGACGCTGGCATCGGCGGATCACTGCTGCCTAATGTAACGATACCAAACTTCGTTACCGGAGAGCTGATGAAGACAAGTATTGGAACGATCGCCCTGGTCATTGTTGCACTGATTATCCTTGTTCTGAATTTGTTTTGCATTTACGCCCTTCCGATTATGGTATTAGAGGGGAAAAATCAATTTTGGAACGCTGCTCGCAGAAGCGGCCGATTGTTCTGGCGGAGCAAGTGGTCTTTAGTTAGAGCAGTATTAGAATGGGCCTTCATTTTCCTAATCCTGTTCATTCTGCTTATCTGTTTATTTATTTTCATTGGAATGATGCTTCCTGATGGAGGCGGCGAGTCTACCTTATTCATCACATTCGGTATAATGCTCAGTCTAGGCTTGTATATCGCTACCCTTGTCATGACGCCGCTGTTTATTACCGTTATTACATTGTTGTACGTACGTTATCAAGGTGTTCACAATGTGAACATCGATATCGATGGAGTTGATGCATCTGTATGGGAAGGCCGCGATATGCGGCGCTCACTCCTACGGCGGTACCGTTCAGCAGTGACTACTTTCGGGCTGCTCATTTTGATCGCTATCGGCTGGGGTGCAACCACCTTACTGACTGATTGGGGAGAAGCCAATGATAAGTTCATTATTATGGCTCATCGGGGCGCTGTTACCTCCGGTGTGGAAAATACGATGGGGGCCTTCGAAGGAGCTATTCGAGCAAGGGCCGATTATATTGAGCTCGACATTCTGCAAACGAAGGATGGCAAGCTTGCCGTCATCCATGATGAGAACTTGAAGCGGCTGTCCGGCAAAAATGTGAATGTGTACGACCTCACTCTCGCTCAGTTACAGCAAATTCCGCTGCGCGTTGGAGAATTTAGTGACTACGTGCCATCCCTTGACGATGTACTGGAGCGAACAAAGGGAAAGATCAAGCTGAATGTAGAGCTGAAAACACATGGGCATGAGAAAAACCTTGTTCCTATCTTTGTCGACACGATACGAAAACATAAAGCCGAAAAACAAATTATCGTGCAAAGCCTCGACTATGAGCTCGTACAGCAAGTGAAGAAGGCTGCACCAGACTTAACGGTTGGATATGTTATTTTTGCAACCTTCGCTCCGCTCAATCGATTCGAGGCAGACTTCTTCGTCGTAGAAGAGTCATTCGCTCGACCTAGGCTGATTCGCTCCGCGAAGATGAGCGGCAAGCCTATTTATGTATGGACCGTAAATGATGTGGATAGTGTTGAGCGCTTCTACACACTAGGGGCAGATGGGATTATTACAGATATCGCTGCCGAGGCAATCGATACGATCCAAATCTTGCATCAAGAAGAGAAATTGGAACAATAAATGACGGAGCTGCCGCTCCTTCATGCACGAACACCCGGTATGCAGCGCTAGCGGCCATCATACCGGGTGTTTTTGTCGTCATTTATATTTGGGCGTCTTCGTTGTCCTTATTCAGCTTTTCTCGTACGGATTGAAGCTTTTGAGCTACCGAAGAAGGCTTGTCTCTTCGATCATCTATTTTTAGCACAGTAGACACTCGCTGCGCTCCCGCTTCAAATGGACTCTCATGAAGAGCTTGCACCGCTGCAAGCAGCCGATCCAGCGGCCCTTCTATAATCGTTCCCATCGCGGTGAGCTCATAGGTAATACCTTCGACACTCTCCAGTGCCTTCTGCATCCCTGCCACATACCCGCTCAAGCTTGTAGAGCCCGTGCCCACAGGAATTACAGTAATCTCTGCTATTGCCACAACGATCAATCCTTTCTTGAACTAGCTCAGGCCCGTAATTCGGCCCTGCGAGTCAACAGATAAGCGCTCAGCAGCGGGCTCCGTCGGCATTCCCGGCATCGTCATCACTTGCCCTGTATGCACCACAATGAAGCCAGCCCCAGCAGACAAGCGGACATCCTTCACTTCAACGGTGAACTGCTCAGGTGCTCCAAGCTGACCTGCACGATCCGAGAAGGAATATGGAGTTTTCGCCATACATACAGGCAATCGGCTCACACCAAGCTGCTCTAACTTGCGCAGCGCACGCTTCGCTGCAGGATGATAATGAACGCCTGCACCACGATAAATGCGTGTAACGACTGCTTCAATCTTCTCCTCAATAGAGAATTCATCTGGATACAACAGTTGGAATTTCGCTTCTGTTTCGGAGGAATCAGCTAAGTTTGCTGCATAATGTGCCAGCTCTCGGCATCCTTCGCCGCCCTGTTCCCAAGCCTCCGACAAAATCGCCCGTACTCCCGATTCCCCGCATAATTCTATGACAGCCTCAAGCTCGGCAGGCGAATCGGTGGCGAATCGGTTCACTGCGACAACTAGCGGCACCCCAAATTGCTTCATATTTTCAATATGGCGCTTCACATTTACGAATCCGGCCCGAACCGAATCCACATTTTCAACAGCAAGCTCCTGTTTGGGAACACCGCCGTTATATTTCAATGCCTTTACTGTAGCAACCAGTACAACTGCCGATGGGAACAATCCCGTCTGACGGCATTTAATATCCATGAACTTCTCTGCTCCAAGATCGGCCCCAAAGCCCGCCTCCGTTACTACATAATCAGCCAGCTTCAGTGCAAGTCGCGTGGCCCGAACACTGCTGCAGCCATGTGCGATATTCGCAAAAGGCCCGCCATGCACCAGCACCGGATCTCCCTCTCCAGTCTGCACTAGGTTCGGGTGGATGGCATCCTTCAGCAATGCACACATCGCTTCCACTGCATTCAAATCCGCCGCAGTAACCGGTTCATCTTCTTCATTAAAAGCTACCACAATGCGTCCCAAGCGGCTGCGGAGATCGTCCATATCCTCAGCCAAGCACAATACGGCCATAATCTCCGAGGCCGTCGTAATCATGAACCCATCCTCGCGAACTGCACCATTGCCATCTCCTAGACCAATTACGATGCTTCTAAGCGCACGGTCATTCATATCGACCGCCCGCTTCCATACGATACGCGAAGGATGAATACGCAGCGCGTTTCCATGATAAATATGGTTATCCAGCATAGCAGCCAGCACACTATGCGCGGATGACACAGCATGAATGTCACCAGTAAAGTGTAGGTTAATATCTTCAGCAGGCACAAGCTGCGCTCTTCCGCTGCCTGTAGCACCGCCCTTCATCCCCATGCATGGGCCAAGAGATGGTTCCCGCAAAGCCGCTACCGCCTTGCGTCCAATACGATTTAGACCCTGCGTCAGCCCAATTGTCGTCAATGTCTTCCCTTCTCCTGCCGGCGTCGGATTCATTGCGGTGACAAGAATGAGCTTCCCGTTCGGTTGATTAGCTACGCGATCCCATACCTCTTGCCCCAGTTTGGCCTTGTACTTCCCGTACTGTTCTACCTCTTCCTGTGGAATGCCTAATTGCGCTGCAACATCTACGATACGCTTCATAGTTACGCCGTCTCCCCCTGCATCCGGTAGTGTTCAATCTGGAATACATGTGATATTCATTCCTAAGTTCCTATAATACCTAATACCCCTATTATACACGCCTATTCCGCCACTTACATGTGATCCTTACAACTCAATTGTGTCAAATGAAAAAAGAGCCTGTTTTCCCAGCTTCCACGTCTAAATGGATGCATGAGAAGCAGACCCTTCCTTCTCTATATAAATGGTTTTCTAATTATTGGCTCTAAGTCCCTTACCGCTGATGGTTCATGGCTCATGATGAATCGGAGCTGCCTCTGTCGGCACCCCTTCGAAAGCAGATGAATACACACGTCGAATATCGTCTTCCGTCAGCAGCAGCGGACTGCGAGCGAGCAATCTCCGCTGCTGTATGCCATCCTTCACGAGCGAATCCAATGCATCACGAGGTATCTCAAAAGCATCCAACGTATGCGGAATTCCTGACTCTTGAATCAACTGCTTCATCCGTTCGACCGCTAAGCAAGATGCCTCTGCATCCGTTAATTCCCGAGTATCTGCGCCCATCGCCTCTGCAATATGTCGAAGACGAGTCATACAAGCGCCACGGATATAATTCATCACATACGGCAGCAGCACAGCATTCGACTCACCATGGGACAAATGGAATTGTCCGCCCAATGGGTATGCAAGAGCATGAACGCCGCCCACTCCTGCGTTGAAAAAGGCTAGGCCGGCTAGATAACTGCCATAGCTCATGTCAGTCCGCGCTTCTTTGTCCGTACCATCCTTCACTGCCCGGACGAGCGAACGACTAATCAAGCGAATCGCATGCAGCGCTACCCCGTCCGTAGTTGGGCTGGCGTGGATCGATACATAAGCCTCAATCGCATGTGTTAGTGCATCCATTCCCGATGCCGCAGTAACCCGCGGCGGCACACTCACAGTCAGTTCTGGATCAATAATCGCCGCATCAGCCAGCAAATAATCGTGAGCCACAACATCCTTGGTCGTGTCCAATGACAGCACGGAAATATCCGTTACTTCCGAGCCTGTTCCTGATGTCGTGGGGATAAGAATTTTCGGCAGGCCCCTTACAGTCAATGGACGAGTCCCGCTTAGATTCAAATACTCCGCTACTGCTCCCTCATGCTGCGATAGAACTGCCGCCAGCTTCGCAAGATCCATCGCGCTTCCCCCGCCCAAACCAATGACGAGGTCGAACTTCCCTTCACGCGTATACTGGACGAGCGCCTCGCCTGCCGCAAGTGGCGGCTCGGGCATCGTATCCGCATAAATGTCAATCTCATAGCCTGCTTTCTTGAGTGGTTGAAGCACACGCTCCACAGTGCCGTTGCGATAAACCGACTTGCTTGTAACGCATAATATCCGTTTTGGCGCATGACGCTCTACTTCAGGCAACAGCTGGGCTACCGATCCCCAGCCAGTATATTGATAGGGTGCAAATCTGTGTGTAAACATTACTTACCTCACCTCTTCTTTAACTTGAACCTATTTTGCTAATGCTCACATGGATCCGGAAGTATGATCGTAACATCCTTCAAGTCCCTGATCAACCTACATCCATGGACAGCCCCCGCAAAAAGTGCTTGCAGCAGACACAAAGAAGAGCCGCCTCCTCGATACAAGCAGCTCTTCCTAACAAGCCGACATTGGATTAAAATGCCAATTGTAAAACTCCGATTGCATTAGGACACTTCTTGGGCAAGAGGGTTCATGCACAATCGGTAATAAAATCCTTCCATCTTCAGCAATTCACTATGCGTTCCACGCTCTATTATGCATCCATTCTCAATAACAAGGATTTGATCCGCTTCTCGGATAGTGCTTAATCGATGCGCGATCACAAAGCTCGTACGTCCCTTCATCAGGATTTGAAGCGCCCTCTGAATATGCATCTCTGTCCTCGTATCAATGCTGCTCGTCGCTTCATCCAAGATTAAGATGGCCGGATCGGCCAAAATAGCCCGCGCTATCGTCAACAACTGACGCTGGCCTTGGCTTACATTGCTTCCGTCCTCTGTCAGAACAGCATCATAGCCACCAGATAGACGCATGATAAACGAATGTGCGTTAGCCAGCCTTGCCGCCTGCTCAACCTCTTCCTCTGTCGCGTCCAGTCTTCCGTACCGAATATTATCCCTCACAGTGCCAGCAAACAAATAGGTATCCTGCAGTACCATGCCGATAGAGGCGCGCAGCTCGTCCTTATCCATATCCCTGATGTCTTGGCCGTCGATGAGAATAGAGCCATCATTGACATCATAGAAGCGCATCAACAAGTTGACAACCGTTGTCTTCCCCGACCCTGTCGGGCCTACAAGCGCTATTGTTTGTCCGGGACTCGCCGTCAGTTCAACATGCTTCAGCACTGGCACGTCCGGCTTATACCCGAAGGATACATTGCGAAAGACAACCTCTCCCTTTATACCCGTCATAGGCAAACTCATCTGTTGATCCGCATACTCCGTCTGTTCATCCATAATCTCAAAGATACGCTCCGCACCCGCAATCGCCGCTTGCAGCATATTGTATTGATTGGCCAGCTCATTTATTGGACGAGCGAACTGTTTGGAATAATTCAAGAAAGCCGTAATAATGCCGATTGTAATGACGCCTTGAACCGTCATATAACCGCCGACTGCCGCCACTAAGGCAAAGCTGATATTGTTGATGGCATTCATAAGCGGGGGAATGAAGCCTGAGAATGCTTGCGCTTGAATGCCTACCTTCTTCAACTGCATGTTCTTCTTTGCAAAGATAGCAATTGCCTCTTCCTCACGACAGAATGCCTTAATCACTCGCTGACCCGAGATCATTTCTTCAATATATCCGTTCATGTCTCCCAGCTCGCGCTGTTGATCGGCAAAAAATCGGCGTGTACGCTTGGCAATGCTCCGTGTAACAAACAGCCCAAGCGGAACGACAATAAGGCTGATTAATGCCAGTACAGGACTCAGTGCTATCATCATAGTGATAGCCCCAGTCACTGTGATAACGCTAGTGAAAATCTGAATGGTGCTCTGTGTTAAAGAATTGTTGATGTTTTCCACATCATTCGTCAATCGGCTCATCACGTCACCGCGAGGACGTTCATCGAAGAAACGAAGCGGCAATGTTTGTACCTTATCGAATACATCCTTCCGAATCGCCTTGACCGTCCGCTGCGATATGCTGGCCATCATATACGTATGAGTCCATGACGTGAATGCACCGAGCGCGTATATCATAATTAATCCCGATACCAGTGTTCCGAGCAGCGCGAAGTCCGCCGTACCGCGGCCAATTCCAAGACTATCTATAGCCTTGCCAATCATGTAGGGCCCAATGAGTGCACATATGGAGCTTGCGACGACGAGCAGAAAAACAAGAAACAGCGGCGTACGCTCTGCACGCAAGTACCTCCACAGCCTTAACACCGTCGCCTTGGATTGCTTCGCCTTCTTGGGGGAACCCATGAGATGCATGCTTCCGCCCGAACCAGGCCCTTTATGTCCCATCATTTTTATGGAGGGCTCAGTGGCGGAACCTTGCTCTTGCTCTCTCCTTGAACGAGAATGATGTTCTGACATGCTATACCGCCTCCTCTCCTACTTGAGAACGATAAATATCCTGATACACGTCACAGTTCTCCATCAAATCCCCATGAGTACCTATGCCAACAATACAGCCGTCATCCAGCACAATGATTCGATCCGCATCCAGCACGGAACTAATTCGCTGGGCAACAATGAAGCATGTCGTACCCTTCAGTTGTTCACGGAACGCCTTCTGCATACGCGCCTCCGTACCTGTATCCACCACACTCGTGCTGTCATCTAGTATGAGGATGGCGGGCCGCTTCAGCAGCGCCCGTGCAATGGACAAGCGCTGCTTCTGCCCGCCTGACAGATTGACACCCCGCTGGCCAATTATCGTATCGTAACCATCGGGCAGCTTGTGAATGAACTCAGTGGCTTGCGCGGCTTCAGCAGCGGCCTGCACCTCTTCTTCCGCCGCATCCGCTTGCCCCCAGCGAATATTATCCCGAATCGTCCCCGAGAACAAAATAGACTCCTGAAGCACCATGCCAACCTGTTGCCGCAGATAGCGCAAGGGAATATGACGAATATCTGTCCCATCGAGCAGGATACGACCTTCGGTCACATCATAGAAGCGAGGGATTAAATTGACAAGCGTCGACTTACCCGCACCGGTCGACCCCAGAATGGCAATTCGTTCTCCCGGTTGCGCCGTGAAGGAAATTTGCTGCAGTACCAGTTGTCCCCCTCCCCCCGCATAGCCGAAAGAGACATTATCGAAGGAGAGCTCACCGCGCGAAGCCGAATGTGTTGACGACCTATCTTCCAGATTACATGCTTCACCATCTGCACAGCTATCTGCACTGCTGTACGAGGCATCAGCGACGTTGTCAGCAATGTTATCAGCAATATCAGTCTTCGTATTCAGCACCTCTGCGATCCGATCAGCAGATACCTTGGCACGAGACAACGTCATTAGCATCATTCCAACCATCATGAGGGCGAACAAGATCTGCATCATATAGTTTGTAAATGCAATGACCTCGCCCACCTGCATGCTACCGCCGTCGACCTTCATGCCGCCAAACCATAGAACAGCTACAATACTAAAGTTCATCACCAGCATCATGACAGGCATCATGAGCGCCATAACTCGAGCTGCCCTTACCGTCATCTCTGCCAAGTCTTCATTTTTCTCTTGAAACCGTTCTTTCTCATAATCAGAGCGAACAAATGCTTTAATTACGCGAACTCCTGCAAGGTTCTCACGAATGATGCCATTCAATTTATCCAGTCTTGTTTGTACATGTTTAAATAAGGGAATGCCTTTACGAAAAATGAGGATTAATGCCCCAAGCAGCAGCGGCACTGTCACGAGGAAAATAAGAGCCATCTGCGCGTTTAGGGCAAAAGCCATGCCAATTCCGCCAATAAACAACAGCGGAAAACGCGTCAGCATGCGAAGCATCATAAGAACCACGTTTTGGACTTGAACCACGTCGTTCGTTAATCGAGTAATTAGAGAGGAGGTATGGAACTGATCCAATTTGTCGAAGGAGAAAGTTTGAATGTTCTTGAACATGTCCAAGCGAATATCCGCACCGACGTGCTGAGAAGCAGTGCTGGCGAAATAGACGCAGCCCATTCCACCTGCGATTCCAACCAAAGCGATCCCGACCATCATGAGCCCTGTTCTTGCGATATATCCCATATCCTGATTCGCTACACCATAATCAACAATATGAGACATAAGTGTCGGCTGCATTAAATCACACATGACCTCAACGAGCATGAGGAGCATGGCGCATAGTGCCGCTTTGCGATAGGGCAGTATATAAGCAAATAACTTTTTCATGGTATTAGCGCACACCTTTCACATTAGTTTGACAACTAATAATAAATGTCGAACTTATTCGTCTGTTTCCTCCTCATCATAAGGAGATAGATTATGATGCATATGCAGCAAAAAACGGCGAAGCAGTATTTTTTCCTCTTCTCGGAATCCCTGAAAGCACTGCTGTTCAACTTCCTTCACTGCCTCCTGCACATGTCCGACTGCCTCCTTGCCCTTTGGCAGCAAATACACCCGCGACACGCGCAAATCTTCCTCATCTGACCGCCGCTCAATGAGTCCCGCTTTCTCCAAGCGGTTCAGCATCACTGTTACGGTTGCTGGCTTAATTTTCGCCTTCGCTACCAGCTCTTTCTGACTGCGGCCATCCTGATCACTGAGCAAAAATAGCATTGGCAGCTGACCAGGATGAATGCCTACGTCCTGAACCTTCTTCATCATTTCATTGTTGTACGCCCGAACAACCTGCGTGAGCAGCACCTCTAGCGAATCCAAATATGTATCATCCATCGCTTGCAAACACCCTCCCATTTATTTAGCCGACTACCTATTTTGTGACAGTAGTCTATCATAGTCATGAATCCGATTCAAGCACCCTATCCATAAGTGCTTAAATGCACACAAAAAAGCGCCTGCTGAAGCAGACGCCTTTATTCCTCTTATATTCAACCTCATCCACCGAACTGCCTTATTTATGGCTGGCATGAAGATCATGCATATTCTGGTGAAGCTCCTTAATCATATGATTCATCAAGTATTGTTCTTGTGAATTCAATCCGTGCTGATTGTCCTGCGCAATATATTGCTGGATATTCCGTTTCAACAGTTCATTTCGTCGATCTAACATTTGTTCGTAACTCAAACAGAAGTCACTCCTCGCTTGTTGTACGTGCACAATTTTAGCCTATTTAAGTATACGGAGTAGACTCATGTTAGAAAAATGTGGTGACAGCTCCTCCTGCCGCTTTTGCCCGCAAGAAAGATCATCCACATGGCAAAGTACCGTTCGTTTGCAGTTATCCTCGCAAATGCTCTTTCATCGTCCTCCATGTTAAATGAGGAGTCTTATCCTACTCTTAGATGGAGAGATAACTTGCTAATTGAGCATAAATGCTTACCATCTCGTCAAGCTTCATCCGCACAAGTCCGCTAGAGGAAGGAGCCACAAATTCACATACTCCCTCAATAACCGGTGTATGTTGTATTCCCCAAGCAACACCCTTGCGCCCGCTGTACTTCTCATATACGCCCTTGCCCACAAAGCATACAGCTTGCGGCTTATAAGTATCAATCTTTTGTCGAAGCAACTGTCGGCCCTCGGCGTATTCCTCTGCCGTGATTTCCGCAGCTGTTCGCGTTGGTCGAGCGACAATATTCGTAAATCCATAACCCAGTTCAATAAGATCCCCATCTTCCTCCGGCCGATATAAGCGCGGGGTCAGCCCCGCCTGATAAATGATTTGCCAAAATCGATTGCGTGGATTGGCATAATGATGCCCTGTCGCCCCTGATCTCAGACTGGGATTATAGCCAACGAACAAAATGCGCAAATGCGGAGCAAGATGATCTGGGATGGCATTCATGGATTTGACCTCCTTCATTCATTTACAGCATCATGTGAAATTAGAAAATTTCGCATATTTTTCGAAGTTGCCTCACATAATAAAAGAGCGGCAACATGCAAAACGGCATGACTATGTGATTTTTGTTATCACCGTGCCGACTGCGCTCGCAAACATACTTGGAACTTGCCGAGTCAATCGTGAATAGAGGGGCTGTCCATATGGGCAGTTCTTTTCATTCAGCCCGCGCTTTTATTTATCCCATCTCATCAGCGCGCACAAATAAAAGGAGGGTTCTACCATGTACTATGCAAAAAAACAACCCGAGCCAGTTCCCGAGGAGCAAACATCCATTTGGCAATGCAGTCAAGACGGCTGCTCTTGCTGGATGCGGGAGAACTTCACATTCGACGAAACCCCAACCTGCCCGATTTGCCAATCCGCCATGGTTGAATCAACGCGGATGCTCCCTACACTAACGAACAACACCAATTACGCCCACACGAAGTAGAACGCTCAACTTCGATGACCGCGGCTGGCTTCACCGGTTCATGGACTGGAGGCTGGCCGCATTTTTTTCTATAGCGAAAGGGGTCTGTCCTGCTCGCAATAAGCTGTCCAGACCTCTTAGTTATTCCACTTCTTAATTAACGAACAACAACTGCGGTGCCGCTTACGGCAACCATCAGCATTCCTTCACGCACAACTTCATAATCCACATCAATGCCGACAACAGCGTTGGCTCCGAGCCGTCTTGCTCCATCCTTCATTTCTTCCATCGCAATTTCGCGCGCTTCCTTCAATTTGCTTTCATAAGCGCCAGCGCGTCCGCCCACCACATCACGCACAGATGCAAGGAAATCTCGAACAACGTTAGCGCCCATGATGGCCTCTCCTGTAACAATATCTTTATATTCTACGATTTCTCTTCCTTGAATAATTGATGTTGTGGTAACGATCATAGCTTATTTCCTCCTAAGGCAAAGTTGGGATGATGAAGTATTCACTGTCTTCTATAATCTCCAGTATACAGGGTGTCATTCATTGAACCCATCGAATTACATGACAATCTGCTATCTTTTACTTACATTTTCGCAACATCCATCGCTACGAAACCCGTCAGCCTGATCAGTGATCGTCTTGACAAAGACACAACCGATTGGTTATATTTTACATAAGGATTGAATAACAACATTTCTTGCGACGGAAGCACCCGTAGGAATGGGCAGAAACGCCCTTCTTGCGGGTTTTTTTGTTGCCTGGAAAATGAATGAACGATTAAGGAGGTTTAGAATGAAAAGAAGAATTGGGAACATCATAGCTATCATGCTAATCGCATTGCTCCTGCATCCACCATTCTTAGCTATATCCCATGCAGCCGGGAAAGAATTGTCTCCCTCAGCCAAGTCAGCAATGACGAAAATGACGGAATCGACAGCGACTGTACAAGCAAGCTCTATGAACACCATGTACAGTGAATTGATTGCTCTGCAAAATCAAATCCTGCAGCGTGATGGTTCATTAAAAAAGCTGCAAGCAAAAAACAAGGGGACCTTAACCAATATCCGCAGCAGGCTCCAGCAATGGGATACTGATAAGATTAACAAACTGGAAGCCTCTCTAAAGCAGACAAGACAGCGCTATGAGCCCCTGTTCGCTTCTTATCAGCTACTGAACGATCAAATTTCCCGTATAGTCTCCAAAAAAGACGAGAGAAAGGAAATGCTGCGCAAGCAGCGCGATATTGTGAAGGCCGCTGTACAGCTAGCCCGAATGGATATTAAAGCAAAGGTAGGGGCTGTGAAGAAAGCGCGAGACAGCAGATCGAAATTCGTCAAACGTGTACGTGAGATTCTGGCGGGCATTCCTTCCGTCAATGCGCAAATGAAATCTGAGCGGAGCAGGGTCAGCGAACTCCATAAACGCGCTACACCTCTATGGAGCTCACTCCATCGAGCCGTCAAGAAGGGGGATGCAAAAAGCTCGCTCCAATCCCTAACATCGCTTGTCTCTCTTATTCGTCAAATTGATCAGTCCAAGAAGAAGCTGGAGCAGCATGAGGCACGCATTACCGAGATCCTGCACAAAGCAAGAGCAGCGTTTGCTTGACGTTCATTAGGTTTTTATTATGGTTGTCATGTAATGAGCCAGATTTCTTCTGTAAAAATGAAAATCCCCGGAGTTTATCCGGGGAACCTTTATACCGATTGCTTATGTTGTTCTATGATGGCAGCGCTGCGTTCATCTTCATTAGCATAACGTGTAAAGCGCGCTTCAATTTTTTTGCTAATATACAAGGACAGACCGATAAATAAGACAACAAAAATAAGCTGCAATGGGTGATCAATAAACCGTTGAATATCGTGGCCAATATAAGATACGGTGAACACCATTAGCGCCTTCCCGAATGAAATGGCGATGAAGAAGGAACGAATGCGCATACGCGCCACGGCCGCGACCATATTTATGAGGACGAACGGCCCTACAGGAAAAATACTGAGCAGGAAAACATAACTGAAGGCGTTATGACGCA
Organism: Paenibacillus alvei DSM 29; assembly: GCF_000293805.1. Lineage (GTDB taxonomy): Bacteria > Bacillota > Bacilli > Paenibacillales > Paenibacillaceae > Paenibacillus_B > Paenibacillus_B alvei. Next base: position 815,472 of record NZ_AMBZ01000001.1, read on the forward strand.
CCCACAACATGCTCTTCTTCACCTTCGGCTTTTCTGCCCAACGAGACAGCAGAGGGTGGCCTGCTATCTTGCGAACGATGAGGAACGTCAACATGCAGCCGCTCACAATTCCGATCCAAGAATAAAGGAACCCCCACCACAGCCCATATACCGCAGCATTGACACCAACAATGACAATGGTAGGCAGCGGAGGGATAAAGGATTTCATGAATGTTAACAAGATGCCGGGCAGCGGCCCGAAGGAACGGAATTGCTCCAACAGCGCCGTCAAATGTTCTTCTGTAAAATAAGAGGTAATCTCGGATAATTCCATGTTGTACGTATCCACCAGCCTCTATATTAATCTGTCTGAAAATGGTTCTATCCCCTTGCAGTCATGCAAATTGTTAGCTTGCTTGCAAATAGCATAACATAATTTAGGAAGCTCATACGCTTTCCTGCACAAAAAAAGATCGACAATTACATGGCACATTCCAAGCTCACTTCGTACATAATCATTACCAATGCATATGAAAAAAGCCGACCCTGAGGGTCAGCTCCTTGTTGTACAGCTTATTCTGAATACCTATAATAAATGCCCCAAACCTAAGGTTTGGGGCATTGTATTTACGTGTCTTACAGCTTTACAACGTTCTCAGCTTGTGGTCCACGGTTGCCTTCAACTACGTTGAACTCAACGCGTTGGCCTTCGTCCAACGTTTTGAATCCGTCGCCAGTGATTGCGGAGAAGTGTACGAATACATCGTTGCCGCCTTCAACTTCGATGAAACCGAAACCTTTTTCTGCGTTGAACCATTTAACTGTACCTGTTTGCATGAACAAATACCTCCTAAAATTTACATGACCTCTTATTTACATTAATAAATAAAATTCACATATTGGACAAGGTTATTCTGTTTCAAAATAACCCTCTGCAATATGTGAATCAGGTCAAATTTGAATATAGTTATCTTACCACAGGATTACCTAAATAGCAATTCCTGTTTTTTAATTTGTTTTTGAATCGCGTTGTCGAAGCCGTACCTTCAACGAACTTGGACACGACAGCAGCTGCGCTAGTTCACAACGTCTACTCGATCAACCTTCTTAATCGTCATATATATAACGAATACACCAATTAGTGCCAAGCTAATTGGAATGATAATGATGGAATTTAACGATATACCGCCAACTCCTACATTGTTGGAGCATACAATAAGCGAAATAAGCAAGGAAGAAGTAATCGTTACCGGCGTCGAATATTTCTTCATGCCAAAATATAAAGGAATGAGACTCATCAAACTCGCTGCCAGCGCGTTCATCACGAATTGGAATGCCCCTTCCCCGATAATCGACAAGGTCAGCGTCTCTTGAATGCTGGGTTTCACGGCATTAGCCGTCAGCAAAATCGCACTGAGCACGATTTCAGATAAAATAATGCTGACGAATGTAAATGTACAAACAATGAACAGCTTACTGATCAAGAGCTTTTTCCGGCTTATCGGGTACATGAACAAGATGTTGATGGTCTTAGATTTATACTCCTCGATAATATATCGTGATAATAGCACAGCTGCAAAGGTAATAAACGTCAGCCGTACGATTGAATCCACGCCCGCAAAAAGGGCATTATATTCGGGAAAAGCAATATCATCTAACGGTGTCCGGGTATATAACATTAAAAATAGTAACGCCATCATGACGACGTTAGCTATGATCGCCCCACGTATGTATCCGCCAATTTTAAACTTTCGAAGCTCCAATTTTACTAGATTAAGCAACATGATCGCCTCCATCCAATAACGATAAAAAGTACTGCTCCAAGGAACTGTTTTTCTTGTGGATCGATTCAATTTGGATATCATTCAGGACCAATTCCTTCGTCAACACTCCTTGCTGGATATTCGGATCATATACCCGGATCATCCGCTCATCCATAACCCGCAGATTGTGTATGCCTAACTTATCTTCTAGCAGGAATGAAGCTCGCGTGCAGTCGCTTGTCACAATCTCAACATATTCACAATTTTTCATTCGAACCTCATCCATGGATACCTCTTTAATTAACCGGCCATGATTAATGACGCCAATCGTATCTGCGACAAGCTCAATCTCACCCAATAAATGACTGGATATCAAAATTGTCGTGCCATATTGCTTGCTCAGCATAAGCAGCAAATCCCGGATCTCCTTAATCCCTATCGGATCCAGTCCGTTAATAGGCTCATCAAACATAAGCAACTCCGGCTTCGTCGATATTGCTCTCGCGATACCGAGGCGCTGCTTCATTCCTAATGAAAAGTCCTTGACCGATTTATTTCCAACATGATGAAGCTTCACAAGCTCCAGTGCCTCATCAATGGAATGCATATTGTGATACCCCATATATGCACAATGCAGTTCCAGATTATCTCTCGCCGACAGCTTGTCATAAAATACGGGGTATTCGATAATTGTCCCCATGCGGGATAGCAGATGATAGGAATCAGGAGCTAATGTTTCTCCGAACAATTCGATTTGACCAATCGTAGGCTTAATTAGGTTCGTGATCATCTTCATGATCGTTGTTTTGCCGGCCCCGTTCGGCCCTAGAAATCCATAGATCTCTCCCTGGCGAATATTCATATTTACATTCGAGACGACCTCTTTGCCTTGGAACGTCTTCGACAGATGATGTGTACGTACTAGATACGTCATGGCAGTATCTCCTCTCACTCAGTTGCCAATTTCCCGATGTCTTCATAGTTATTGTATAAGACAGTGTTCTCTTATTCCTTACTCAATCCTTACAAAAATCTTAAGCCCTATGGGGTGATTGTTTTACCGGCTGTATACACCATATGTGAATTTGCAAATCAGTCTTTTAACTACTCTAATTATTATCATATGGACATGGCGGCGATTCAAATGAATATTTATGTTCTATATCTGAATTCACTAGCATATCAATTTCTCGTAATAGAGTAAGATACGACACTCTGTCCGATGTATGATTCAACTCTAGTAGGTTAATACTTGTAGTATGTATACCAACTAGTATTTTCTTATCATTGACAAATTGTTCCTCTTAACCTATATTGAGCATGATAGTTCCCTATGCCTAGGATCTCAGTCATCTACGCTTACATTTACGAAGCACTTAATTAAATCTCATAGGGCACACTAATCGAAAGATTAGGCCGCAAAGCTTCGGAGTCTAACGGTCTTATGACCTATGACAGTCCGGCTGCAACTAACGATCGCGTTATTGCAGCCGGACTTTTTTTATTTATGTGAGGTTCCGACGGAATTAACTTTCCGTTGAGCTATATAAATAAGAATGAGGAGGCATGGACTCACTGTAGTTAAGGGAGGAATAAAATGAAAAAATGAGGTGGCGAATTGAATGAAACGTAGAGTAAAGTTAGCTGTAACATGGCTGTGCGTATTTGCCGTGTTCTTCGGGTTTATTCCTCACACACTGCAAAGTGCAGATGCAGCCGCACAAGATCCAATCTGGCCAGAACCAGGTGCTGTGAAATTAAGCAAGACAGCGAAGCCAACCGGGACGCCGGGAGAATGGCAGATTACTCTAACCGCCGAAGGGAAGAACGTTGAAGCCGGTGACACCGATGTCGTACTTGTCTTAGACAAGTCAGACAGTATGAGATCCTACAAACGGTTAGACAATGCCAAAAAGGCAGCAGAGAAATTTGTAAATACGCTGCTTTTTTCCAACGTCAAAACAAGAATTGCTCTTGTCACGTTTAGCACCAGCTCAGAGGACACATCATCCGGATTCCTTGGCCAGAATGATAAACAGCAGCTCCTGAACAATATTAAGGGTATCTCGGCTTCCGGAGGGACAAACATACAAAGCGCTCTCTACACAGCACATCGTTTATTAGCTACCAAGAGTTCAGCCAAAAATAAATTTATTGTGCTGCTCAGCGACGGTGCGCCAACGTTCAGTTCTCCTGCAAAAAAAGCTGCCTCTTATTCATGGCCCAACAATAAGTACAACTTTGTATTATCAGATTTTGACTACACCAAGACTATCGGTTCAGGCAACAGCTATCAATTATCCTCTGGCTTGTTCGGGGATCGATACACGATAGGCAACTATACGGTTAAGGACAATGGAATTCCTACGATATCTCAAGCCAAGGCATCCAAGGATGCAGGAATCAACATTTATTCGATCGGGCTTGAGGTCGGCAATGATGCTAACGCTGTATATGTATTAAAGAACAGCGCTTCAGCAAACAACTATTACCCATCTGACAGTGCGGAGCTGGAGAAGGTTTTCTCTGAACTGGCAGGGAAAATCTCTTACGCGGCTGAAAATGCTGTAGTCAAGGATCCGATGGGTGAAATGTTTAACCTTATTTTCAAGGGTAATGCGCCTGTTGAAAATCAAGACTATAAAGTATCTCAAGGGACAGTGAAATGGGATGCAGCTTCTGAAACGTTTGTATGGGACGTTGGCAACATCGTAGAAGGAAGTCCGGCAACCTTGACATATACCATCAAAATGGACTCTTCCAAAAATCCAAGCGCCGATGTCAATTACCCGACAAACGGGCGAACTACCATGGAATACACAGATGTGAATCAACAACGTACATCAAAAGAGTTTGAAGTGCCGCAAGTCAGCTTCGGCAAAGGCTCCATACTTGTGAAAGGCTACAAGGTAAATGACCAAGGCGAGCCTATTAACGCAGACGGCAAGGTTGTTGAACGTGTGGATCTTGCAGAGCAGTTGTACAGTGGATCCTTCACCGTCAACGGCAAGGACGCGCTGGACATAGGGCCGAAATACAAGGTGCCTGCTCCGAAGCTTGATAACTATGTATTGAAAAAGGGTACTGATCCTACAGAAGAAACGTTAACGATTCAGGAGCCTAATAAAACCATATGGTTCGGATATGCGCTAGCTCCACATAAGTTAACGATTAAGTACGTAGATAGAGAAACAGGTAAATCCATCGCTAACGACGACTCTTCTCTCTCCGGCACAATCGGACAGACGATTACGTTGAAGGCTCTGGACATTCCAGGTTACACACCTGAGAAGACTGAGGTTCAGTACACGTTCAAGGCCAAGGACAACGAATACACCTTCTTCTACAAGAAGATGGATCTTCCTATCACCATCAAGTTCGTCGATAAAGATACGAGCAAGTCCATTGCTGACGACGACACTTCTCATTCAGGCAAAGTTGGCGAGGCCGTTACGTTGAAAGCTCTGGATATTCCGGGTTACACGCCTGAAAAGGCGGAAATAACCTATACCGTCAAAGCTACAGACAACGTGGTTACCTTCTTCTACACCGCGAATCCACAAAAATAACCATCCACTACATTGACCAAGACACCAAGCTACCTATCGCAAAAGACTCTTCGAAAGACGGCAAAACTGGAGAATCAGTAACACTGACTGCACTTGAAATCACAGGCTACACTTCAGTGAATCCGGAAGTCAAATACACATTCACGGCTGAGGCTAACCAAGAGCATACCTTCTTCTACACCAAGAATGCTCCTGTAGAACGCACTGTTCACGTCCACTATAAAGAGGCGGATACTGGTGCGGTTCTGAAGGAATCTACTTCGACAAGCGGTAAGGTTGGAGAAACGGTTACGCTGAAGGCGGAAGATATTACGATTAATGGTGTTGTCTACGTTCCTAACGCTTATGAACATGAATACACCATTACTGACAAAGAGGAGCAATCCTATACCTTCATCTACACCAAGAAGGACGTTATTCCTCAAGAACGCACCGTGCACGTCCACTATAAGGATGCAGCTACTGGCACAGTTCTGAAGGAGTCCACTTCAACAAGCGGCAAGGTTGGGGCAACCATCACACTGAGAGCAGAAGATATTACAGTTGATGGTGTAATCTACGTGCCAGCTTCCTATCAGCATGAATACGCAGTCACTGAGCAAACTGAACAATCCTATACGTTCTTCTACAGCAAGAAAGAGCTGCCAACCTATTTCGTAACTGTTCATCATCTTGAAGAAGGCACTGACGCAGTGCTGCATGAACCTACTACGGTCAGTGGAAAGTCTGGCGAAGTCGTTCATGTAACAGCTGAGCCAATTTCCGTCGCTGACGCCGTGTACCAGCCAATAAAATTCAACCATGACATTACAATTGAGGGGACTCCAGAACAACTGTATACGATTTACTACAAGAAGGGCGAACCAGTAGAGCCATTGCTGCTGACGGTATTGCATCTGGATAAGGAAACTCTTGCACCGCTGGCAGAACCAACTTCACTGAAAGGCAAAGCCGGGGAACACATTACGCTGAAACCTACACCGATTACTGTGACAGATGCAGTCTACAACCCGGAACACGCTGCTTATGACTATGTCTTCACGGGAGAAGCGACTCAGACCTTCTCTATCCTCTACATTAAGAATCCAATTACTCATCCAGATCAACATGTGACAATTAAGTATGTGGAGCAGGGAACAGGCAAGCAGTTGGTGAATCCAACGACGAAGAACGGCAAGGCCGGGGAAAAAGTAGAGCTTACAGCACTGTCCATATCAGGGTACACACCTGTGAAATCCACTGACACTTACACCTTCACCGATAAGGAAGGGCAAGAATACATCTTCTATTACACACGAAACTCAAGTGGCGGAGGCAGCAGCAGTGGCGGCAGTAGTTCCTATTATCCAAGCTCCAAGCCATTACCACCAGTTCCACCAGTACAACCATTGCCGCCGGTACCAAAGTTAGAAACCAGCTATCACTACAATTACATCAATGGATATCCGGACGGTAAAATCAAGCCGGAAAATCTAATTAGCCGCGAGGAAGTAGCTGTTATTTTCTATCGCCTAATGGAAAATAGCACACGGGCTAACTTCTTGAAGGGCACGAACTCCTATAAGGACATTGCCGAAAAACGTTGGTCGAACAGGCACATCTCCACCATGGAGAATGCGGGCATTATCAAGGGATACCCTGATGGCTCCTTCCTGCCGGAAAGACCAATTACAAGAGCAGAGTTCGCCGCGATTGCTTCGAGATTCGATAAGCTGAACGAGCAGCCGAATACGATGTTCTCCGATATCAGCGGTCACTGGGCGGAGAAATACATTGTATCCGCTGCGAACAAAGGTTGGATTAAAGGTTATAAAAACGGCACATTTAAGCCAAATCAATACATTACTCGCGCCGAAGCTATGGCCTTCATCAACAGCGTGCTGAACCGCAAGGTTCACAATGATGAAATTCATAAGGACGCGAAAAAATGGCCTGACATTACTCCAACGAACTGGTACTATTCCGATGTGATGGAAGCCACGAACTACCATGACTACCACCGCATCAAGGATAACTTCGAATCGTGGGATAAAGTCAACGCCGATGTTGTCTATCCATAATCGCAACAAAGCACGATTATGCAGCAAAGCGCCTATTCGACGCATGTCGAGGAGGCGCTTCTTCTTCTATGTAAGGCTCTCAGTTGGCAAACAGCTTAGCCATAAACTCATACGTTAATGGCATGCTGTCCTTCAAATCGCTCCGAGTCGCATCGCTATACAAGTACAAACTTGCCGCTTCAGCGAAATATTCCGTTGGGTATGCCGATACATAGCCATCGCCTTTGTATTTCACACTTGCTTCTTTGTTGAAAATATTTATGAATTCGTCTGTGCCGCTTACTTCATTGAGTACAAGACGATCAACAGCATGCAGTGTTTCGTGAATTTCCAGATTGAGCGAATTATGACCCTTCCCTTTCTCGCTATATCCAATGCGAACTGCAACTACTCGCTCACTCACTCCGGGAACATCATCCCATGTTAACCCAGTGCCTTCCCATCCTCTAGGTACTACCCCTTTCAGATAAGCAAGCTCCGGCTCGTTCGTTATGGCGCCTTGTGTAAGCTTAATTTTAACCCCTTTGCTGTACAAGGCGTCCAAGATCGATGTTGGAATCTTCTCCAGCCGCTGCTTCATTGCAGCCGCCTCACTATGGTTGTATTCACCGCTAGGCAACACAACCAGCTTGTCCAAAATGGACTGCTCCTGTGCATGAGCCGGAGCTGCAAATAACGGACATACGATCATAACTGCAAGAATAAGTGCGACAACACGCTTGTCCCATTTCACGATACATTCTCCTCCCGAAGCGAAAACAACTGAATGATCGATTCAGCACTGCCCTGCTTCATGATTGGTAACTGGCTGGCTTAGCAAGATACGCTGTAGCCCCTATAGCTTTGCGTCACCATTTTTCAATGGCTTTGCCTTTATACAAATACGGAGTGCGATATGAAGTTTACAAGCAATAAAAAAGATCCCCACTTACCGAAATAAGAAGGGATCGTAACGTGCATTTTCGCTGCCGCTATTCCTCTATACCCGGTAACTGGCTGGCTTAGCGAAATTCGCCGTAGCCCCTATAGTTTTGCGTCGCCATCTTTCGATGGGTTTGCCTTTATCTATATAGACTCTATCAATTTGGAAAATAAATCTATTAGTTCTATATCACCAGATTAATGCTGCTAGAATCGAAAGTCAAGCAAGAAACGGCAATTTCTTACAAGAAAATTAGCTCCTTTTGCCCAACCTAAGGCAGTATTGTGCCTAACCCTGTCTCTATCACGCACAACGAAAAGCTTCTATTACTATTTTATTGAATAGTTACTATACAAAATAACCGTACTTTTATTAGAAAAGCAGTTCGATTATGATAACAGCACAACAGGGCGCACCTTGGATGTGAAGGAGCTATTGGGGTAAGACAGAGGGGGAATAGATCTATGAAGGCAATTGTATTCGGAAGCACTGGCTTTATTGGAAGCCATGTCGTTGAACAGTTGCTGCTTGCTGGACACGAAGTAACTGCTGTGGCGCGCCATACAAGCAACACCTTATGGCTTGAGCAAATGGGCGTTCATGTAACTCGACTTCAATTGATGGATCCAGCAGAGGTGGCCAACGTTATTAAGGGACATGATGTGGTGTACAACTGTACGGCAGATGCGAAGCTCCATACGATGATACGTGCAGAAGCGCCTGTAGAGATTCAATTGACGAGATTACTGGCAGAAACTGCAGCTGCCCAAGGGGTAGCTCGTTTCATTCAACTGAGCACCATTGTTGTCTATGACTTCCACAGCAATGAACCAATCGATGAACAATATGATACGCAGCCGATATACCCTATTCAGCAATTAGGACTGACAAGGGAACAGATTGTGAGGGAAATTGGCGACCGAACCGGAATGACGTCCATCATTTTGCGGCCAGCCAGTGCGATCGGCATTCGAGATAAGACATCATTCTTTGCACGAATGTTCAAGACTCATCAGAGCGATCAGTATCCTATAGTTGAGAGTGGAGCAGCCAAGGTATCGCTTGTAGATACCCGCGATATCGGTCGCGCAATGGCATGGCTCGGAACCTACGATCAGCCCGCACAAGACAACGGTATCTATGTGTTAAAAGGGTTCGACACATCCTGGAAGCAGTTGAAGAAAGCCATTGATGACGCTGTAGGGAAGTCAGCAGCTGAACTCCATATTCCCGCAACTCTAACAGAGAAGCAGTTGAAATCGTATCACATGTCACCTTTTGCACGGGATACATTAACGACCAACCGCATCTGGAACGATAACAAGATCCGCATGCTGGGCTTCCATACCCAATATACCTTGCAGGAGGCCATTACAGACGCAGTTGAGGATCTAATGAACCGACAGCAGAAAACACCTTATCACTAACTGGACTAATTGAAACTGGTCTGAAGTAAGAAAAGGCAGTCCTAACTTAGTCAACAACTTAAAATTGCTGACTTGTTAGAACTGCCTCTTCTCTAGGTATTGTCATCATCTAAAAAAGAAACACGTTATCCGTGTCCCCAAAAGCTAAATAGTACTATAAAGCATTTTCCTTCAACCCTTATTTGGATTGAACTGGACTTGTGTTAGCAAGAACAGCTATCTTCTTCTCGCCCTTGACCATAGCTGACTTGCATTGCGGGCATGTCGGTTCATTGGAAAACGAGAAATTGTCTCTCATCCATCCATTACATTCTTCGTTCGAACATATCCACACCGATGTCATTTCCATCGGCACATCCTCCTGTGATTTCTTCCGCGAGCTGTACAAACCCCATCTCTCCTCACATGATATGTTGATACGCCGACTGTAAATATAAAAGCCCCAAACGTCACGTTCGGGGCACGATATTGCGACTACAGCCGAATCAGTATTGTTCCATTATACCATATTTCCAAATTAATCTGTATGAAAAGTGGTTCTCCATTCCAATTCCGCACAAATCTAAGCAAAAGGAGTTGTTGAAAAGCTTCTATTTTCTGCCGTAATCAGCCTTAATCTCGCCCCAATGCTCCGTTTCCCATTTCAAGATTTTGTTGCTGTACGTATTCGTTTGCAGCCAGTGAAGCGCCCGGTCGACCAGATTCCATACTTCCTGCGTTGACTCATTGCGAACCAGTGTGGTCGCCACCTTCTTCTCCCGAACCCACTTCATGGCTGTCCGAGAATCGCTGTAAATTGTTTTATTACTGCCCTGCTGCTTAAGATAAGCCAAGGAATGTACAATGGCAAGAAACTCCCCTAGATTGTTCGTGCCATTTGGAATTGGGCCTTTTGCAAAGAGCACCTCTCCCGTTTTCGTGTCTACGCCCTGATACTCGATTGGGCCTGGATTCCCCCTCGTCCCTACATCTACGGAAATGCTATTATAATCAATTTCCGATTTGGATACAGGAGCTGAGGCTCCCTTCGATTTACCGGTCGCTCCTTTCTTTGCCGCACCTTGTCCCCAATGCTTCTTCCAGCCTTCCTGATAGGCCTTCTCCGCTTCTGCCTTGGATGTATAGGACTTATATTTTGCATCCTTATAATTGCTCACCTGTGCCTGACATTGCGGCCAGCTCGTATAAATTCCCGGCTTACTGCCTTCCCATACCACATAGTATTTTTGCTGCGCCATATATCATACCGCTCCTTCACCTTCTACTTCTCTATTGACGGCGAATCGCCTGCCATCCACCAGATGCACAAAAAGCAAATGATGCCCCTTATTATCCAGCGTTCCCTCATCACATTGACGTCCATTGACATCCATTGACGTTCGTTTACGTCCATCCCCAGCAAAATCCGTCTCTGTCCCACGCAATTTTGCCGCGATGGAGCTTGCGGAACGCCTTCTTGACTTCCTTGTCGAGTGAAGCATTTCCATTCTCGTTCACATATACAAAATGCTCTCCGAAGTTGGCCTTCACATATTCAATGACATCGCTCTGATAAGCAACGCCCTTTGTTCTGATTTCATCGACCATCCATTCCGCTACCTGTTGAGCCGTGTATTCCACCAACATTCCACTCCTAATTCATATCGATACTTTCAGCCTGTTCTCATTATAATTGAGCCCGCATCATATTCCTAATGTGCTCCGCAAATTATCCCTAATAAAAAAGCCATCGGTATCCGACAGCTTTCCCATTCTTAATACGTAATCCATTATTCCGTTTTCTTCGTAACGATTTTCAAGGCACCGTATACAAACCATCCTGCAAACATCGCTGCCAAGCAGTATGCAGCAAGGAGAATCGTCGGCGGAGACCATACGGCGATAAACGACCATGGCATGCCCCCAAGGAATAACTTCGGAAGCGCAAGCACCAAGCAAATCCCCCCTGCACACACAAGCAGCAAGGCTACAAATCCAATTAATCGCATAACACCAAGCGAAACCAATACACGCTTCCGCTTCGCGATATTCCAGGCGAGCCTTCCACCTGCCAGCCATCCCAGCAGGGCAAGCCCTCCTGTAATCCCGACTGCGCTCACTGCTGCTTGATCCAGGGCCTGCATCCGATCATTCGGTACCGTATCGCTGAGGTTCTCTCCCTTCCACAGCGTCAGCACGCTTTGGCCAATAGCAGCCGTAGCATCGCTCATCCTATTGGCCATGACAGCAACCCCAAGCTGCCGATCCTGCTGTAAAATGATATAAGAGGAGAAGGTCGGGTTCGCACCTGCGTGCATAATAAGCTTCTGATCCTCTCCGATGCTCCACCCGCTTGCATAGTAGGTATCATCGATCGGATCCACGGATAGATCGGGCTTCTGCGATTCTTGCACTAATTCTTTGCTTACCTGCTCATTCAATCCATATCCGAGCTGTGCGTTCATCCATTTCGCAATATCAATGCTGTTGCTTACCAGATATCCGGCTGGGTTATTGCCGCGATAAATCGGCGGAAAATACGATCTCGGCTTCAGAAAGCCCACTCGGTATCCAGTCGCCATCTCGCTAGGCAGAACCGGCTGGATGCCGACAAACGAAGCAGTCATGCCAAGCGGCTCCAAAACATGCTGCTTTATATACGTTTCATAAGACTGCTTCGTTACCTGCTCGATAACTAGTCCCAGTACATCATAGTTAATCGTTGCATACTCATGTGAGCTGCCCGGCTTGCGATCCAATTCTTGTCCCAGCAGCATCCGAATCGTTTTTTCCAACGCACGATCCGTATCGTCTTCGGGAATTGAAGCTATCGTCCGGGCCGAAATGCCGCTTGTATGGTACAGCAGCTGGCCAATTGTAATTGCAGCCGGCTTTCCTTCATTGTTCATGGTGAACCATGGCAGGTACTTTCTGACGTCATCCGTCCGGTTAATCAATCCTGCCTTTTCAAGCTGTAAAATGGCTAGTCCCGTAAAAGCCTTAGTCGTAGACCCTAATTCGAACAACGTATGTTCTGTCACAGTTTTTTTGAATCCAGATCGGCATAGCCAAATCCTTTTTCAAACACCGTCTTTCCCTTCTCAACAATAACAACGGACATACCCGGAATTTGACTGCGCTCTCGTTGTTCTTCAATAAATTGCTCAATTTTTTTGGTGCTGGCTGTGTGTTCTGCCTCCGCTTGTTCCGCTGCAGCATAGGGCAGGGCACAGGTTGCCATTACAGATATGGCTATCATCATACAACCAACAATTGCGGCTATTTTCTTGCAAACGATACGTGAAATGTTCATAACTTTCTCCCCATTCTATGCCCAAAGGCACCTCGCAGTATGCTATTCATGTAGTCATGGCAAGTGATTAAAAAATATATCGTGTGCAAGACCAGGTAGATGCCGATAACGGCGAACGAATAGCTCCAGTTGGATAGCATCAGGAGATTGTCCAATGCCTTCATAGCAATCAAGGCATGAATGGTACCGATAATACAGGGAGCAAAGAAGAGAATACCGATTTGGGCCATAACAATGCCTCGAATTTCGCCTTCCGTCAAGCCGATCCGAGACAGTGCCTTGCAATGCGCCTGATCCTCTCGAAGCTCGGTAAATAGCTTGAAATAAATCACGCTGCCCGCTGCCATAAAAAATAACAAGCTAATGAATAGGCCAATGAACATCGTCAACCCCATCAGGCTCTGCGCATTCTCGTACTGCGTCCGATAGCCGTCGACCTGGACGGCCCGCTTCATCATGTAAATTGCACCCGACGCCGTCACCATGACCGCACTCAGCATTGACACGAGAAACAGCATCATTGCATTACTCTTCAGTCTGGATCTAAGCTGGCCAACGATAATCATCGTGGTTCGATGATAATAGAATCTTGGGCTTCGCTGAATGGAGTGCAGTACTAACAAGCTGAACTGGGTGAAGAATAAGTACGTACCAATCGTTACTGAAATCATAACCGGCAAGGCCAACAACGGGAAATTCCTTATATTTATGCTAAGTGCCAATCCATAAGCCGTTCCTAAGCAGATGACTGCCAGAGCTGCGAGTCCATGAGAAAAGGCAGCTTGTTCGGCCGGTTCTCTTGAAGCCCCAAGCATATCAACGATCTCGCCATGGCCTGTCTTGCAGGCAGCCCATGCAGATATGACCGCAAACAACAATGCAAAGCAGACAACGGTCAAGCCTAGCGCTTCCATTGGCACAGCAAATAGGATCGTCACCTCTCGATCTAGCAGCACTTCCATCGTCATGAAGAACAGCTTGCTAAATGCGATGCCGAGTCCAATACCAAATCCAATGGCCAACATGGCAATGCCTGCATGCTCGTATACAATCAATTTGCGCAGTTGCCCTCGTGTCATTCCAAATAAAGTGAGCAGGCCGAATTCCTGCCGTCGCGTCCTGATGAATGCCGTACTAGAATACAGTACGAACAGTACCGAGAATATGATGATGATCAATAGCGTTGCATTAAATTTCAGACCTAATTACAAATTCTAAATTGTACTAAAAATGTTAAATTATCGACGTCCATTCAAAGAAAAAATCTCCATAATTAGGGGAGCAGGTAGTCCTGTCCAAATCCCTAATCATAGGAGATCGTACATGGACAAGGATACACTACTTTCATCATTTGGTAAATGGGTCGCACCACTAAATGCACAAATCATTTCAGATTGGACGGATAAAACCGGCGAAGATAAGTACGTTAAAAAGCTGCATTCACTGGCCTATCTCTTGATCTTTATGGATGCACAGCTGCAGCAGCGAGACTGTTTACGAACTATCGTTACTGAATTGCAGTGTAACGAAGCGTTCCAGAAAGAACTTGGAATTACGTCCATAAGCACCTCACAGCTATCAAGGAAAAACAACAAGCTTTCCAGTGAGGTTTTGCAAAGCATATTTGCGGATCTGGTCTTGAAAATCAGCGAGCACAGCCGTCCTGCTTCAGGGCGAATCGGCACAGTAAAATTGCTAGATTCCACGACGATGAGCCTATGTTTAAGTAAATACAAATGGGCAACGTACCGAAAAACAAAATCCGGTGTCAAACTTCATTTGCGAGTAACCTTTTGCGATCCGGACACGGTTTATCCAGAAAAGGCAGTGCTTACACCTGCGAAGCCTGCGGATCGTACTCAAATGGATGCTCTTATTGATGAAACCGGAGCCACCTATGTGTTCGATCGCGGCTATGTCGATTACAAGAAGTATGATCATTACTGCAGGGAAGGCATTTTTTTCGTAACTCGTTTGAAGAACAACGCGGTCGTGGAGACGCTCTCCGAATTTCCAGTAGCCGAAAACTCCTTGATCCATCGGGATCAAATGGTTCGAATCGGTAAAGGAAAGAAACAGATGGAAGAGGCATTGCGACTTGTAGAAACGACCGATTTAAAGGGTAAGCTGATCCGCATCATTAGCAATCGCTTTGATTTAACAGCAGAAGAGATCAGTGAGCTGTATCGCAATCGTTGGAAGATAGAAACATTCTTCCGTTGGGTTAAACAGCATCTGAAGCTGACGCGTTTCTATGGAGAGCAAGAGAACGCGGTATGGAATCAGATCCTCATTTGTTTGATCGCATATAGCCTTCAGCTCTTGATGAAAATGGAGCTTGGTACAACGAAGAGCTTATTAGATCTACATCGACTACTTATCTCAATGCTGTATCAGCCCTGGGAAACGTTCAGAGAAGCTGTTTTTCGGAAGCCTGCTCGCACTTCCAAAGGTCGGCAGAAAGTCGTAAAGACCTAAGATTCAGGAAAATAGTTCCTTGAAATGATAGATATTACCAAATGGGCGCGGCTACTTGCTTTCATAGAACCCTTAACTTTTTGGCTTATATGAAAGCAAGAAAACTGTAAATTATTTTATCTGCAACAATATCTTTCCTTTAATATTTGCAGTGGGATTCTTTTATGCAACGCTATTGGATGATGATATACTGGCAAAACATCATGCCCTGCCTAACTTTGTCAGCGCCTAATATATGGCCGTTCAACACATCAGGATGGAATCGAAACGCGGCAAACATGTAAAAGACCATAACAGAAAATGCGCTGCTCAGGAAAAAAGCACAGCATGAGCGCCAATTCCCGCGAATGTTGCGCAAAGCAAGGGATCGAATCGTCATGACCGCTTTCCCTTGGAGGTTTCCCTATTCCCTCGCCGCTTGATCGTACTCATAACTCCTGGCCTCCCATGCACAATCTCTTGATGTATCACAACAACGCAAGTATATCCCTGCTAACCGTATGCATCCCATCGATTTAGGTGACATTGCGGCGCTCGGCAACCTTACAAGATTGTCACCTTGCGAGAATGAGTTGAACGGCAATCAGCGCCGCTCAAGTAAATGGATGCCCCTTGCTTGAAACGTCACCGTCATCGTTGTCCCTCCATGAAGCTCTGAAGATACCGACAATTTATGGCCTAACCGGCCGCAAACTTCCTTGGCTACATATAGTCCCATTCCCGTCGATTCCCCAAGCGCCCTTCCATTCTCCCCCGTGAAGAATGGATCGAATATGCGAGGAAGATCATGCGGCGGAATTCCGGTTCCCTCATCCGTTATACTTAGGCGGCACTCCCCTTTATCGTCATTCATGATGCGGAAGTGGAGCTGCTTCGCGCCCGGCTTGCTCTTACTGTATTTGATTGCATTGCTGACGAACTGACTCAGTACGACACGCATCCACTTTTCATCCGTTTCCACCCAAGCCTCACCCTCGATAAGCGGAAAGGTAGAATGGCGAATGCAGAGACGCTTATGTCCGTTCACCACCGAACGAACAAGATCATGCAGAGGTATTCTCCGTATATGGAGATCCATTTCGAACTTATCGAGTCGTGCTGTATACAACAGCAGCTCCAAGCTGCGGGACATGCGATCCGTTTCCTCCTGAATGCTTGCGGCAAGCTGCCTCTGCCCCCCCTTGGATATCGGAATCTGCTGCATCGCCTCCTGGCACAGCATGTCCGCCGCAGATATCGGAGTTTTCATCTGATGCACCCATTGAAGCACGAAATGATTATGCATCTCCTGCTGGCGGCGGTAGGCTCCAAGCTCATTCAAATAGATACGATGTTGGCGCTCCAGCACATCCGCAACGAGCATCTGCTCCCTTGTGATGGGGGATTGAACGAGTATGGCTGCATTCACGTCGCCGGAATCTGTGCATGCTTGCATCAGTTCCTTGTAATAGTTTTTCTGCCGAATGTAATCTACGACTAGCCATAGGACTACAAATAATAGTGAAAGCACGATGAAGTAGACGATCGTACCGTCATCCATCGCTTCCGGATAGCGCGCCTGCTTCAGCAGCATCAGGCTGGTTCCAAGTCCAATGATTAGAGCGCTTGCAAGCAGATAAAGCAGCCGGTCACGAACAAACACTATGGGGTATTTATTCATCAAGATTATGCTCCTCCTTCGATCCCTCGCTTTCCTCGCCGAGCACCAGCTTATATCCTATCCCTCTAACCGTGCGAATTGCATCCGGCAAACCAAGCTCTCCTAGCTTATTGCGCAGCCTCTTCACATTTACCGTCAATGTATTGTCGTCCACGAATTGAGTATCGTCCCAGAGCGCTTCAAGCAGCTGATCTCGGGTCACGGCAATACCACAATGTACGAGCAGGCATTCGGCCAATAGCTGCTCGTTCTTCGTCAGCCCGACTTTCCTCTGCTGCCATATAAGCTCGTTGCGGCTAAGACTTAATATTAGTCCTTCCGCGACTATGTCCGCCTCCGGCGGCGGGGGAAGCTCGGAGACGGAGGCATAATCCCCATATACTCTGCGCAGCACGCTGCGCACCTTGGCAACCAGCAAATCGAGCATGATTGGCTTTGTAATATAGTCATCGCCGCCATTCTCAATTGCCATTACTTGATCCATCTCCCCTTCTCTCGCCGAAATGAACATGATCGGCAGATTGGATCGGGCGCGTATCTGCCTGCACCAATAATAGCCGTCAAAATACGGCAAATTAATATCGAGCAGTACCAAATGAGGATCGAAAGCGGTCAGTTCGGACATCAAATCTCGAAAATGTGAAGCGCACAATGCTTCAAAATGATATTTTTCTAAATTTCTTTGTATGACGGAGGCGATCTTCTCATCGTCTTCTACTATCAAGATGCGGTACATATATGCAATCCCTCCCGTTAGTTATACAAGCCATCAAAATTTCCCTTTTGCCTAAATAGATAATAAAAATGATACCACCTCCGCCATTTTCCGTATAGAAATCGAAAAGGCTGCCGAACCAGTCGGCAGCTTCTGTAGCATGAAATTCCCCTATTAATTCTCAATCTCGCACTATAACACCATCGTAGACATCACAACTTTATGACCTGACCATCATCGGGAACGATAATTTGATCTGCAATCCCTTTCTCTTGAGCAAAGCTGCGCAGCTCCTGTCTCGACAGCAGACAGTGATTCACTGCCTCCATATGAGATGAAATAAGGATAGACTCTGGCGCTGCCTGATGCGTCCGATAAATATCCTCCTTCGTCATAAGGATTGGGTCGCCTATCAGGAACTGTGCTGCACCTCCGTTAACAACAATGACCTCAGGGCGATGCTGCTGGATCGCCGCGTCCACCTCATCGCACCATATCGTATCCCCCGCGACATACAAGGTCTCCTCTTCCGAATGCGACAGAACGAAGCCGGATACCGTACCCATCCGCTCTCCAATTTCTCCAGTGCCATGCCGGCCAACTGTACGCTGCAAACGAACTTCACCTATGGAGGTATGATCATTCATCGCCTCGACATGATAGAACCCTACATCACGAATCGCTTGAGCATCCTGCTCATTTTGAGCAATAATGTGAATTTCCTTCGGCAGCGTCGATTTGGCTGTATCATCAAAATGATCAAGATGAAGATGCGTTATAATGACGGCATCCGCCTGAATGATTTCTTCTATATTCATCGGCAGATCAACTAGCGGATTATTTAGTTCTCCATGTGGGGTATTCGGAAATGCAGGATAGGTCTCCTTAGGAGCTAAAAACGGATCAACCAGCAATCTTTGACCTCCGTATTCCACAATCAGCGTAGCGTTGCGAATTTGGGTAATTTTCATTTTTATATTCCTCCTATGGCAGCAATTCTCTTTTTCTCGTCCTGCGTATAGGATAATATGAAGGAAGAAAGTTAGACATATGCTGAATCAAGAGTTATCCCCCATTTACTTGATTTATGAAAGAGGTTGTTACGATGCTTGATTCTACTGACCAACACATTATCGAGGAATTGTCCCGCAACGCTCGAATATCCATGAAGGAGCTCGGTCAGAAAATTCATATGACAGGCCAAGCAACAGCGAATCGGGTGCAAAAGCTTGAGGACGAAGGCATTATTGAGCGGTATACGATTCAACTGAATCAAGCCAAGGCCGGTTATCCTGTACAAGCGTTTATCCAAATTTATACGAAACAGCCGGATCATCGGCCATTCCTGTCGTTTGCCGAGACACAGCAGACCTATGTTCTGCATAATTATAAAATTAGCGGCGAATGCTGCTATCTGATGGAGTGCCGCTTCCCCTCCAATGAGGAACTAGATGCGTTTCTCGTGGAATTGAATCAATATGCGAATTACAAGCTGTCCATCGTCATTAAGAAAAACCCTTAAGTAGAATCTCACCAAACTTCAACCCATCATTCAACGTCAAAAATAGCCAGACATTCTAACCTCCTTCCGCCAATGCTGATCGTAACATAAAGAATACAGCCGTCTTTAAGACGGCTGTATTCTTTGTCCCTTTGTCGGACATGACAATGATTATTTACGGCTTATCGGCACCATTAAATTCGGCACGAAAGATTTCATCATGGGGATTAGTCTTCGATCCTGCAAACTGAAGTATATTGACGTTAGCACTCATGACGTGCTTGCCGTCAAGCGTCCCCCCCGCTTTGTGAACCGAATCCAGGAATGCCACCGCTATGGCCCCACACCGACTCTCCATCCGCACGCTTCGTTATTTCGTAAATCCCCAATCCATACCGCCCTACAGGGGCCTCCACACCATCCAGCATTTGTGTCAGCGATTCATGTGACACTAGCTTTCCACCTAGCAGTGCACTGAAAAACGTATTCAAATCCTTGGCAGTCGAAATCATGTCGCCCGCTGCGTTCGCCCAGGATGGATTTAACTCCGTGATGTCAATATACTGCTTGTCTTCCAATCCCACGTATCCCCGCGCATGCGGATCCGCCAAAGAGGATTGCGTGCCTGCAACGAAGGTTTCTTTCAAGCCTAATTTGTGAATAATTCGTTCTTCGATATTGTCGCTGTACGTTTTACCTGTTACCTTCTGGATAATGGCCCCTGCCAATACATAACCCGTGTTGGAGTAGCTCCATCCCTTCCCGGGCTCGAACAGCGGCTTCTGCTTCAGGCCAAGCCGAATCAATTCATCTACTGAATACATACGATAAGGAGTCTCCACAATCCGCTTTGCGAAATCTTCCGTTGTATAACAGGCAATGCCGCTCGTATGATTCAGCAACTGCCGAATTGTGATGTTGTTCCCGTTGTATCCGTTGCCTTGAACCACGCCCGGAAGCCATTTTTCAACAGAATCATCCAGACTTAATTTCTTCTCCTCCGCCAATTGAAGCATTACAGTTGCGACGAACGTCTTCGTGATGCTGCCGATTCGATAATGGAATTCAGGCTCCATCTTGCGATCACTATAAATACTTGCCTGGCCCGCTCCATAGGACCACACCTTACCATCCTTTACAACCTGTGCAAGGACACCGGGAACCTTCTTACCCTCCACAAGCTCGTCCATCGCCTTTTTGACGCCCGAATGCTTCTCGTCTAACATATGCGCTTGGGTTTGTTGGGCTGCTTGATTACTTTCTCCTTGTGCTTGAGCTGCCGGGGCATTCAGCAGCATAGATCCTCCTATCAGTACAGCAAAACTCGCCAATAAGCATTTTCGAAATAACATAGAATCCGCTCCTATTCTTTTCTTCTAAATCACGGCATGTACCGTACACTCAGGTGAATTTAGCAAGCTGTATGTCCGCGACCTAACTCCAAACTATCTGAATAATGTCATATTTCGTAGTGATGGAACTTCGTTTCAATTGATGAACATTGCAATAAATACTCTACGGCTTGTCGATACCACTAAAGGCTGCACGGAAGATTTCAACATAAGGATTTGAAGTGGATATTCCAACCTCCAGCGTATTGATGTTAGCGCTCAGAACGAAATTTCCGCCAACTGTCCCCCCGCTTTGTGAATGGAATCCATGAATGCCACCGCTATGGCCCCACACCGATTCACCATCCGCGCGCTTCGTTAATTCGACAATCCCCAATCCGTACGGCCGCCCTAAAGGGGTCTCCACACCATCCAGCATTTGTGCCAGCGATTCCTGTGACAGCAGCTTTCCACCTAGCAGTGCACTAAAAATACATTCAAATCCTTGACAGTCGAAATCATGTCGCCCGCTGCATTGGCCCAGGATGGATTCATCTCCGTGATGTCAATATACTGCTTATCTTCCAATTCAACATATCCCCGTGCATGCGGATCCGGCAAAGAGGATTGCGCGCCTGCAACGGAGGTGCCTTTCAAGCCTAATTTGTGAATAATTCGTTCTTCGATATTGTTGCTGTACGTTTTACCTGTTACCTTCTGGATAATGGCCCCCGCCAATACATAACCCGTGTTGGAATAGCTCCATCCCTTGCCGGGCTCGAACAGCGGCTTCTGCTCCAGGCCAAGCCGAATCAATTCATCTGCTGAATACGTACGATAAGGATTCTCTACTACTGTCCGCTTTGCGAAATCTTCCGTTGTATAACTGGCAATGCCGCTCGTATGATTAAGCAGCTGCCGAATTGTGATGTTGTTCCCGTTGTATCCATTGCCTTGAACCACGCCCGGAAGCCATTTCTCCACAGAATCATCCAGACTTAATTTCTTCTCCTCCGCCAATTGAAGCATTACAGTTGCGACGAACGTCTTCGTGATGCTGCCGATTCGGAAATGGAACTCTGGATCCATCTTGCGATCACTATGAATACTTGCCTGTCCCGCTCCATAGGACCACACCTTGCCTTCCTTTACAACCTGTGCAAGAACACCGGGAACCTCCTTACGCTTCACGAGCTCGTCTATCGCTTTTTTGATGCCTGCATGCATTTCATTTAACACATGGGGTGCTTGGTTTTGTTGTATCGCTTGATTACTTGCACGAGCTGCCGGAGTATTCAGCAGCATGGCCCCTCCTAGCAGCATAGCAAAACTCGCCAACAAGCATTTTCGAAACAACATAGAAACCCTCCTAATTATTTTTTAATAATTACGGCTTGTCGATACCATGAAACGCTGCACGGAAGATTTCAGCGAATGGATCTGGAGTGGATATTCCAATCTTCAGCAAATTGGTGTTGGCGCTCATGACGAATTTTCCGCCAACTGTCCCCCCGCTTAGTGAACGGAATCCATGAATGCCACCGCTATGGCCCCACACTGACTCTCCATCCGCACGCTTCGTTATTTCGTAAATCCCCAATCCATACCGTCCAAAAAGGGGGTCTCTACACCATCCTGCATTTGTTTTAGCGATTCTTGTGACAGCAGCTTTCCACCTAGCAGTGCACTGAAAAATACATTTAAATCCTTGGCAGTCGAAATCATGTCGCCCGCTGCGCTCGTCAAGGAAGGATTCAGTTCCGTAATGTCAATGTACTGCTTGTCTTCCAATTCGACATATCCCCGTGCATGCGGATCCGGCAAAGAGGATTGCGCGCCTGCAACGGAGGTTCCCTTCAAGCCTAATTTGTTAATAATTCGTTCTTCGATATTGTCGCTGTACGTTTTACCTGTAACCTTTTGGATAATGGCCCCTGCCAATACATAGTTCGTATTGGTGTAGCTCCATTTCTTACCGGGCTCGAACTGCGGCTTCTGCTCCATGCCAAGCCGAATCAATTCATCTGCTGAATACGTACGATAAGGATTCTCCACCGCCCGATTTACGAAGTCTAGCGATGTATACTCTCCGATGCCGCTCGTATGATTCAGCAGCTGCCGAATCGTGATGTTGTTCCCGTTGTGTCCATTGCCTTGAACCACGCCTGGAAGCCATTTCTCCACAGAATCATCCAAACTTAATTTCTTCTCCTCCGCCAATTGAAGCATTACAGTTGCGACGAACGTCTTCGTGATGCTGCCGATTCGGAAATGGAACTCTGGATCCATCTTCCGATCACTATAAATACTTGCCTGGCCCGCTCCATAGGACCACACCTCTCCATTCTTTACAACCTGTGCAAGGACTCCGGGAACCTTCTTACCCCCCACAAGCTCGTCCATCGCTTTTTTGACGCCCGTATACTTCTCGTTTAACACATGGGGTGCTTGATTTTGTTGTGCCGCTTGATTACTTGCACGAGCTGCCGGAGTATTCAGCAGCATGGCCCCTCCAAGCAACATAGCAAAGCTCGCTAACAAGCATTTTCGAAATAACATAGAATCCGCTCCTATTCTTTTCTTCTAAATCACGGCATGTACCGTACACTCAGGTGAATTTAGCAAGCTGTATGTCCGCGACTTAACTCCAAACTATCTGAATAATGTCACATTTCGTAGTGATGAAATGTCATTATGATCCAATTTTTTAACAACAACACCTTAATGGGGGACGACACGGTCTCATATGACATAATGTCATGATGCACCAAGCGTCCTATTCGCTATTAAATCTAACCAAATGAATGACGTAGTTGCCTCTTGAACGTCGTCATAACTGTTATCAATACATTGCAGAATTTATCTGGATATGAAATGAGGTGCTGACATTGAATATAGCAATACCGTGGACGAAACAGCGGGCGTGGTACGATTGGGCGATTCTGGTCACTCGAATCTATTGGCTGTTCAGCGCGTCAGTCATCATACTAGCATTCCGTGAAGAATTCCCTCACGCGGTGTGGATGCTCTGTGCGCTAGCCTTGTTCGTCTATCCTCTTCCGCTGCTGCAACGCTTCGGAAGGCAATGGTATATGCTTGCAGAAATCGTGCTTTGTGGGGTTTCTAGCATTTGGATAAGTGCCTACTTGCCTTTAGCCTCTTGGCAGTTCCTTATGGCTGCCTTTGTATTCGGCTTCTTAAGCAGCCAAAATTGGCTGTGGTGGACCGCTCCCCTGGTCGTGATCTGTATTCCCTTCGGTATCGGCATGGTCACGAATTCAGCAATGGATGTGATTATGCTACAGTACTTGCCGAACAACGGGTTGGCATACTTTCTAGGCTTCGCTTTCCAATTATTGGCGCTCACTCATAAGCAAAGCCTAATCATTCAAGAGCAGAATCGCGTCCTCGAACATCATGTAACCCAAGTAGAGCAGCTTACTCTGATCGAGGAGCGGAGCAGACTGTCCCACGAACTCCATGATACAATCGGGCACACGTTAACATCCATCATTATGGGATTGGAATCGATACGTCCCGCTATTCCTGAACCACACAGCGATCAATATGGGGAAATTATAGTGCGGGCTCGCAAAGGGCTCGATGATATTCGCAAACATCTGCATGATCTGTCTCCGGATCAGATGGATGGAACCCTAAGCGAATCGATAAACCAGCTGTCGAACGACTTCTATACATCAACAGGCATCAAGGTAAAGCTCCGTATGTTGGGAACAGAGTCTCCTGTAACGAAGCACGTTAGTTACTGCCTATATCGGTGCTTGCAAGAAGCCTTGACGAATGCTGCACGTCACGGGCAGGCTACCTCCATTGATATTTCGCTATTTTACGATGAAGAATGGCTCCGTTTACATATTGAGGACAATGGGCAAGGGATGGAGCAGGTACAACACGGCTATGGACTGTCGGGAATGAAAGAGCGTTTGCTCGCACTAGGCGGCAATTTATCTATTCATTCACGTCCTCAGGAAGGCACGGTTGTCGTGTGTTCGGTACCGCTTAACATGCCAACCTCCAATGCCGCAATCCGAATCCTTGTCGTAGACGATCAGGAATTGATCTTGCATAGCTTGCAAGATTTATTGATCAAGCACCCTGAATTCGAGGTGGTTGGAACAGCCTCCAATGGCCGCGCTGCACTTGAACAATGCGAACGGCTCAACCCGGATCTCGTGCTTATGGATGTAAAAATGCCGGAAATAGACGGGATTAGCGCACTGCAAACGATGAAGCAGTCATGGCCAGACTTGAAAGTCGCGATCCTAACCACTTTTTCAGACGTCGAGCAAGCGATAACGGCCCTTAAGCGCGGAGCCAACGGCTATATGCTGAAGTCTGTCCATCCTAGAGAACTGACCGAGGCTATCAAATTAATAAATAATGGCGGGACATGGATTGCAGAGGGCATTGCGGAGCAAGTATTTGCAGGCATGAAGCAATTGAAGTCGAGCAAAATGGAAAATGGCGCAAGTCGTATTCAGGACGATCCATACGGACTTACACAGCGTGAACAGCAAATTTTGCAGCATCTATCGCTGGGCTTGCGTTACAAGTCTATAGCGGAGAGATTGTTTTTAAGCGAAGGCACGGTGCGGAATTATTGCTCGGTTCTCTATTCCAAGCTACAGGTTAGCAATCGGGAAGAGGCCGTACTGAAGGGGAAACTGGAGAATTTAAGTTAAGGCCTCTACTTAGAGGAACGAAGGAATAGAAGGGAGGGGAAAGTGCGCGATCCTTATCCCTTCCCATTTCTGCAAATCCATTAATGCTCTTGGCGCCATGGCCGTTCCGGAACGACTTTGAACACTGTTCGTCCTTGTTCCTCATAGCGTTGCACGGAAGTCTTGATCCGGTCGATTTTCGTAATGTCCGCTGTTCCTCTTTTATCTCTCGTTATCGTGAGAGACAGAATCATGCCTTGCAACGTCTTCGGCTCCTTCTTCAGCCGTGTTGTCAAAAAATTGCCTAAAGACGAAGCTGCCACACGCAGCCTTGTTTGTCCGTAAATGTCCTTCGTTCTGGCCGAAGTCACAGGATGGAGCACATGGGGATGCGCTCCCAGCACGATGTTCACTCCCTGACGAAATAGCAGAGACATCAGCCTGCGTTGGCTCGGTGTAGGAGAGGTGCGGTATTCCCGTCCAAAATGCAAACAAACGATCACGATATCCGCACTCTTTCTCAACTCGCGCACATCTGCAAACAGCTTCTTCCGATTCAGGCGACTGACCTGCCATGGATTCGGCACGGGAATGGAATTGGTTCCTTGCGTATACGCGGCAATTCCAAGTTTAATCCCTTTTACGGTTAGTATCAGCCTGTTATTCGCTTCCCCGCGCGTGCGAAAAGTACCGGTATGTTGCAGCCCATGCCTATCTAATACGTCGAGTGTCCGTACAAGCCCCTTAATTCCGCCATCCATACAGTGATTGTTCGCTGTCGTGAGCAGGTCGAAGCCCGAATGCTGCAGTGCAGGCGCCAACTCATCCGGGCAGCTGAATATAGGATATCTCGTTTTCGGATGCCTTTTCTCTATCCACCGATTGCTGTCTGGCCGCTTTAAAATACCCTCATCATGCCAGTTGGTTCCTAAAAATGTCGTTTCCAAATTGCCGATTGTAAGATCATGCTCCTGAAAATAGGGCGCAACCTGTTCGAAAATAGGCTCGAACCGATAGCCATCATCTTCCTTCACAGAGCCAATAATCTCACTTTTCATCAAAAGATCCCCTACAGCCGCAATTCGAATCATTTCCAAAGCATTCATCCTCCTTGCCCATAGTGTATTCCGCATTCGAACAATGTGTAAAAAAAGCAGAGACTTGAAAAGCAAGTTCTTTACCACACGAATAGGATAAGGTAAACATATGGCAAGGAGACGATTTCATGAAAAGCCGAAGAAAGAGAAAGAGTGCATCTGTCACTCATTCTGTCGTAAAACCTAAGGGCCCTAAATTGGAGCATCATACGGAATTAATGAAGGACAATGAACTGCGCGGACATTTGCCGGAGACGATGAAGCTGGATAAGGAATCGTTGTTTTTTATGCTGTCGTTATATCCATCTGTCTATGTGAAACCCAATCAAGGCGCCTTTGGCGAAGGAGTCATGAAGGTAACTAAGTCCAGTGATTCATCTGAAACGGAGCAGTTCCATGTTCATCGCGGAACGAAGCAGCATACCTTTCACTCGAAAGAACGATTGTATTCCTTCATTCTCTCCAAGAAAACAAGCAAAAAGTATATCGTGCAGCAGGGCATTGACTTATTGCACTG
Source organism: Paenibacillus alvei DSM 29 (assembly GCF_000293805.1). Lineage (GTDB taxonomy): Bacteria > Bacillota > Bacilli > Paenibacillales > Paenibacillaceae > Paenibacillus_B > Paenibacillus_B alvei. The sequence continues at coordinate 842,465 of NZ_AMBZ01000001.1, forward strand.
GGAGGATCGCCCCTTCGATCTGCGAATTATGGTGAAGAAGCAAGAAGACGAAAGCTGGAAAAATGAAGGCATCTTAGGACGTGTAGCCCAATCGAACAAAATCGTTACGAACATCCGCAGCGGTGGAAGTCCTGTATCGATTGAGAAGCTGCTGTCCTCTCATACGAACTGGGTAAGTCTGCGTAATGTGAAAGAGCAAATAGATCGTATCGGGGTTCGTGCAAGCGAAAAAATCGAAAGCAAATATCCGGGAGTGAAGCTTCTAGGCATTGATATCGGACTTGATCAGCGACTGAAGCCTTGGATTATCGAGGTCAATATGAAGCCAGAAAAAATATGTTGGGACTGTATTGAGAAACTGTACCAAGAAAATGAATCTGTATCATAGGCCCCAAAAAGAAATGAGCCGACATTACGTCGGCTCGCTCTTGCTCTATATGATTTTACCAGCCAAAATCCAGTGTATTCCCTGTTTCGGCCAGTGTCTTAATATTGCTCAGAATCATCCACCAATGCTCCTTCGTACTCGCATAGGAAGGATGCCCTTCTGTCCAATTGTCATTGACCAGCGTCAATTTCGTACAGCCCCCTACCTCATCAATGGAAAAGGTAATTCTAGTCTCCAACTCCGCATGATTCTCTCGATAAGATGGACCCGGATGCTCTGTATAGCTCAACACTTTGTTTGGTTCATAAGCTAATATGTGGCCATATACATGTACCGTCTCATCCCCATCATTGCCGGGGCCGACATACTGATACCTCCACTTGTTATATCCCCCTTTTGAAATGATACTCGTCATGCACATTCGGTAAGTTCCTCCTACCGCTACTATGATTATAGGTATTGCCCTAATACTTGTATTGTAAAAACGCGACATTTCAGTTACGTGCGATGTTTATTTGACTGAACAGCAGCGACGTGAACTAGCTGAATTAAGTTAATCATAAAAAATCCCCTTTGGAGGTATCTTAAGGGGATTTTTTCTTTATTAGGCAGTAAAGTGCAAACGAAATTTTCATAAGAAGCACAGAGCACACAAACATTACAAATATTAAAACGAATCCGTTGTTTAGATATCCTCTTGTTATTCCAAATGAGAGAAAAAATATAATGAGGGCAAGATTGATGACAAGATTTACAATATTATGTGATCGTTTTCTTTGCGATACTACTTGTAAGTAGTTTTTGAAAAAAATTCCCCATATTCTCCTCCCATTAATTTCAAGTTTATTACCACATATACTCCGCCAAGCCACTACGTATTCATTCGCTAATCCTTTCATCTATTATGCTTTACGATTTTCAAAGATATTTTCATGTAATGTAGATAGGCTACTCGTCTATCTACACTTCCGACTTTAATCAAATGCTTTCGTAGGAATCAATTTACCGCTTATATAAGGAACTATTCGTTCTGTGTTCTATTTTTTCCTCCCAGTACCTTACAAAGTCCTGAAGTTTAAGAGCCGAGGCTCCTAGAAATCCTCCCATATAAGGCAACCAGGGTAGGCTATGGTTTTGAGAAGGTCAAGACAAAATGCAGCAACGATTGAAAGATGAAAGTACCAAAGGGATAAGAGAAGACAGCTAAGACATTTCGAATGATCAATACAAGTGCGCATAGATGGCTACAGGTATATCTATGACAGCAATAATAAGTATGTAACAACCTTTATTCGTAGTATGCACGATGACGAATCTACGGATAAGCAACAGGAAAACATTTACTAGATTCGCAGGCAGTGCTAGAATTCTTTTTAAGAACGAAAAAGACGCCATGACTTTGCCCGGTCAGCGGTTTTTATTCACATAGATATATGATACGTATATCCTTTTTAGTTGTATTCTATTTTAGAAAATGAAAATGGTTAGGCCTGCCTTCCCCTCCTGCTGGAGGGATTTTTTATGAGTATAGCAAAGGCACTAGAGTATATTGAGACTTTCACCATCAATCTGTCGATGGCTATATCATGTTAGTCAAAAAAGGAAGCGCGGTTCCATCTGTTTCACTTAATGACTCCACCCATCTTGATCACAGGAGTGATTCCCATCGTACATATGCAACCCGCTCCCTCTAAGCCCAGCATGGGCATTCTGAATATGAAGCAGGGTGAACAGAAATTCACGCTTGCGCGCCATAGTCCTTCTGGGGATTTATGTGATGTCATGAAACACTTCTGGGTGATTCATTGGGATTTGACCGGACAGCCCCCCTTCGAACAGGAAATCGTCCCAAATCCATGCGTTAATATTGTCATCGAACCCAATCAAACGGCCATTTACGGTGTTGCACCGAACCGCTATTCCCAACGCCTTGAGGGGAAAGGGAAGGTGCTCGGTATCAAGTTCAAGCCAGGAGGATTTTATCCCTTCGTCAAACAGCCCATCATGCAAATTACAGGACGCTCCATGCGATTTGAAGAAGTCTTCCAAGTCGACATAAGGCAGTTTGAACAAGTGGTGTTGTCAGAAGAAGAGGATGAGGGCATGATCGCGGTGGCCGAAACTTTCTTCAAGGCACATCTCCCCGCAAGAGATGGCAATGTAGCTTATCTCAATCGGATTATTGGCCGCATTCAAGAAGATCGCTCAATTACGAAGGTCGATCAAATATGTGAACAATTCGAGGTAAATAAGCGCAAGCTGCAAAGGCTGTTCCAGCAGTATGTTGGTGCAACACCCAAATGGGTCATTCGACTTTATCGCTTGCAAAATGCCGCAGAATTGATTGACAATGGAATTTATGAGGATATACTCGGTCTCTCCGCAGACCTTGGCTATTACGATCAATCCCATTTCATTAAGGATTTCAAAGCTATTATTGGAGCTACACCTGAGGAATATATGAAGGGAATTCTGCGATAGACATATGGAAGGCCGGATATCCTTATCTACTAAGGAGCCCGGCCTTTGTCATGCAATCCTATTCCTTCGCCTTATCCTCTGACTGCGGCGTATCACAATCATTCATAATCAAGTGAATTGGGCAATGGTCACTGCCTAAAATATTCGAGTCAATACGAGCATCCACCAAAAAATCGCGCAAACGTGAAGATACGAGGAAGTAGTCAATGCGCCAGCCGATATTCCGCTCGCGTACCTTCGGCATATATGACCACCAGGTGTACGCATCCGTTTGGTCCGGATAGAAATGACGGAATGTATCCGTGAAGCCCGCGTCCTGCAAAATCGTCATCTTCTCCCGCTCCTCGGTGGTGAACCCGGAATTGCCATGGTTCGACTTCGAATTTTTCAAGTCGATCACTTGATGGGCAACGTTCAAGTCTCCGCACACGATAACTGGCTTGCAGGCATCCAGCTTCTGCAAATAGAAGCGGAATCGCTCTTCCCACTCCAGTCGTTCTTCCAGACGGGATAGATCACGCTTCGAGTTCGGTGTGTACACATTGACTAAGAAGAAAGATTCGAATTCAAGTGTAAGGATTCGGCCTTCCGGCTCCTCATTCTCCTCAATTCCATAGCGTACGGATAGGGGCTTCTTTTTCGTAAATACGGCTGTGCCTGAATACCCCTTCTTGAGCGCATAATTCCAATACTGCTCATATTCCTCGCCGAGATCAAGGTCAATCTGTCCTTCCTGCAGCTTCGTCTCTTGAACACAGAAGATATCCGCATCCATCTCTCGGAAATAGTCCAAAAATCCTTTATTCACACAAGCCCGCAAGCCATTCACATTCCAGGATATAAGCTTCATTGTTCTATATCTCCTTGCCATAACTAGTAATCGTTAATACTCTCTTAAATAGTGTAACATAAGAAAGTACGGCTAGTAGAATGATCTGACAAGGAGATGGTTGGATCCCGCTTCGTCCCTCATGCAAACTAGTAAAACTTAATCTCTTCTTCTGCAGTAAGATGCAGCAGATATGATAACAGCTATGACAGCTCTTCTCGCGTGTCTCCCCGTTCCCTGAATTAACAGTGTTTGTTCCAACCCGAAGGAGTTATCGAAATAATCCTCAATCGAGCGTTTATTCCACCCGGTTACGACAATAATGCTTTCAATGCCGGATTGTACGGCTTCTTTCACAATATATTGAATAGCAGGCTTATCCACAATCGGCAGTATTTCTTTCGGCTGAGCCTTCGTGGCTGGAAGGAACCTGGTTCCCATGCCGGCTGCGGGGATTACAACCTTCCTGATTGCCATTATCCTCCTTCCTTGTCTCTTGATAATGTGCAAATACCCAAAATCGACTGCCGCTATAATTCACGAACATCCCTCCTGTCGTAGCCACCAGCTTGTTGATCCATAGCGGAAGCCCGCTCCAGTCAATCAGCATCAGCAACAGACCGGAGGAAAGCAGCATCGAGATTCCGTTCAATAGCGCAAATTTCATGATTTCGTGTGTCCTGATTTTATCCGACACTTGAAACGTCCATTTCCGATTGAGGAGAAAGCTATTGATCATTCCGGCACCGGAGGAGGCAACTTGCGCCATTACATACGATGCTTCCCCCGCGATAAGCAGATAGAACACGGAAAAATCTACAATCGTGTTGGCAAATCCAACTTGGCAGTAGCGCATAAATTGAATCGCCGCTTGCTTATCGACCCTCATGGCATTCTCTCCTCTCCTGATATGACTTCTATTCATTGTCTTGTGTTTCCTGAATTTCATAGAGGAATTGGAATCTCTCTCTCATTTCTCTTGATTGATCCGATCCATTCTGCTACAGGCTGTTACTCCATTCTGTATTCGTTATCTCTTTCCCGTTCTCTCGAATCCACTCTATAACCCCGTTACTTCTGCCGTCTGGGCCGCCAAAGCCTCTGCCCGAAGGAATCAAGAAATATTTCACTTCTTTATCAGTAATTAACTTCTTCAGCTTCTCTATAGTAAGAATCGGATCTGAGCCTGAAAAAATCATTTTCTTTTTATAGAACCCATGGACGTGATTCCCCTTCTAAAAGATTGCCGAAGATGCCCCGCGTTTCCCGAAGACATCTGATAGCAACCATCATACCCGGGCTAGCTGAGCACAGGCTTAAGCGGAACTGAACGAAATATGAGGGCTAGCTGAATATATGCTGAAAATGAGAAATCCGATCTGTTTAACAACGAAACTCTGATTTTCTCAACATTTCCTATCACTCTAAGCCTACTTAATAGCCTTTCTAAAATATGATTTAGGACTAAATACCCATGTTTTCAAATAAAGTGTGCGCTACAATATTCACTATCACCTATTGGAATGATATGGAATCAAATACTGAATTAAGGAGGTTAGTAGAATAAGAGATTCCGGAGGTTCACAAAAACATCATCAATCATTTAAAGGGAGGCTACAGCTTGAATCTACATACGATACGTAAAAAATTAGCGGGAATCCTTAGCATCGCTTTAGTAGCCGCCATGCTATTCCCCACCTCATCACACATTTATGCACAAGATGTTCAATCGCAAGAACAAGTCACACCAAAGATCGAATCGAGTTTGTCGTCACAGCTCCAACTCTCTGATCAATTCCAAAACTCTTTAGCTCCTACTCAAACAGGGAATCTCGTCCCTCAATCCGACAACAACAATCCAATAACGGTGATCGTCGAATTAAAGTCAGACCCCGTAGCTCTGCACTCCGCTCAGCAAGGTCAAAGCCTGGCACCATCAGCCAGTAATCAGGAACGGAAAATTCGCTTAGAGCATACTGCCTTCAAATCACAAGCCAAAAAAATTAAATGTTGTATTCAATCGCGAGTACACGAAAGTGTTCAACGGATATTCCGTACGCATTCCAGCAAATGAAGTGGATCAACTTGCGAAGCTTCCTAATGTAAAAGCTGTTTATCCGAACCTGGAGTACAACACATTGCCTGTCGACAACGGGTATGTATACAAACCTCTAATGGATGAGAGTGCTCCACACATCGGTGCAAACCAATTATGGGATATTGGTGTCAAAGGGAACGGCATTAAGGTTGGGGTACTAGATACAGGGGTCGATTATCGCCATCCAAGCTTAAAAGATGCATTTAAAGGCGGATGGGACTTCGTCGATAATGACAATGATCCAATGGAAACTCTCCCTGATTCGACGAAGCCGAAAAGACCAGACGGCAAGGAATATCATACAACTCACGGTACACATGTATCCGGTACAATTGTCGGCCGGGGTGATCCGAACAATCCGAACGGTAAAAACGGCTGGGTCAGAGGGGTAGCTCCAGGTGCTGATTTATATGTATACCGGGTGCTCGGCCCATACGGAGGTGGATCGACTGAGAATATTATTGCAGCTATCGACCGAGCGGTAACAGACAAGATGGACGTCATCAACCTCTCGCTCGGAGGAACATTCAATAACGCGTATACAGCTGATTCGGTGGCCGTTAACAATGCGGTACTGGCAGGCGTGACCGTTGTATTAGCGGCAGGCAACGATGGCCCAATGCCTGGAACGATTGGCACTCCAGGTGGCGCTCATCTTCCTATATCCGTAGGTGCTTCCACGCCTCCGATGATTACGTCTTTTTTCAAGGCCAACGGTATTCAACCATTATTGTATGCTCAACTGGCTGAATACGCTCCGGAAATCTCTGAAAAAGGCAAAGAATTCGATGTGGTATACGCCAACTTCGGCACATCTGAGGATTACAAAAACATTAACGTTTCCGGCAAACTGGTGCTCGTTTCGCGCGGCAACCTCAGCTTTCATGACAAAGCAAAAAATGCAACCGAAGCTGGTGCGGCAGCAGTTATCATCTTCAACAATGAGTCGAGTGAACTGAGGGCTAAACTTGAGGAAGCCGGCACCTACGCGCCTACCTATACAATTTCCCGGTCCGCTGGACAAGCCCTCAAAAAGAACTTGGAGCAGGGAATTACCAAAATCACCTTTGATACGATACTAGAAAAGGATCTATTAGCGGATTTCAGTTCCCGCGGGCCAATCTATCCAGACTATACCGTTAAACCAGACATCACTGCCCCAGGCGTCGCAATACGCTCCTCTGTTCCAGCATGGGATGGGAACTATACGAATGCTTATCAAGATTCACAAGGCACCAGCATGGCTGCCCCTCATATCGCAGGCGCGGCTGCCTTGCTGCTGGAGAAATACAACCACAAGATTGCAAGGGATGAGCTGAAGGCGCTCCTTATGAATAATGCCTTGCCGATAGAAGATCGCAATCATACCTCTTATACTATAACCGAGCAAGGAGCTGGTCGAGCAGACCTCAATAAGTCTATTGAGGCCACAGCCATTGCGCTCGTTCAGGCTACTACAAATGCAACAAAGGATCGACAAACTATCTCCTATGAAACCGGGAGCGTATCTTTTGGACTGGTTCCATCAGGCACTTATACTCGAGACATTACCGTGAAGGATATCGCCAATAAGAATCAAACCTATACGATAAGCAGTATATGGAACGGAACAAGCAACGGCATTGATCTGCAATTCAGCTCTAGTTCAGTAACCGTGCCTGCAAATGGGAAAGAGAGCTTTACTGTTCAGGTGGTAATCCCGCCAGATGCTGCTAAAGGCAACTATGAAGGAACCATTACTCTAACCGAGCAAACTACGAATCATCAACTGCATTTGCCTGTAAGTTTGTACGTTGGAGGTCAGTATGAAATTGCTTCAATTACGAATCTAACAGTCAAACCAAAAACTTATCACCGGGCGGAAATGCTGAGGAAACCGCAGCGGCTTTAGCTTCGTTTGATTTAACACAACCACTGGAAGACTTCAAACTATCGGTAACAGACCTTGTATACGGAACATATATGGGGGACTTCTATGACAGCAAGGGCAAGCTTCACCTTCCAGATATATATGGAGAAAGAAAATGGGGAGGAACAGTAACGAAAGATGGAAAAGTTGCTGCGTTGCCAGATGGATCTTATGAGCTAGCGCCGTTCGTCAATGGCAAGAAGCTTGACAAGCAGGCAGCAGAATTCGTAATTGATCGTCATGCACCTGAATACACGTTGAATGATCCTCCGCTTATCATTGATCGAGAGAATCCGGGTAAGGGGATTATTCGAGGAAAAATTACAAAGGATTTGTTTATTGATCTACACCCTGGAGATTTCGACCAGTATATTGCCACAGCTGTAGTTGATGAATCAAGAAAACAACTCGACGGTACCATTAACGTCAAGGATGGAACATTTGAGATACCGGTCAATTTGAAGCCAGGTCACAACGAGTTTTATTTATTCGTATATGACATTGCTTTAAATGGTTTCACTGAGCCTGCCGAACATATTGTTTTTGATAATAAGGACATTGTATATGCGGGCAGCAGCAGTTCTAAAGTATTCACTGGAAGTCCATTTGATGTCAAGGTCAACTATTCTGTTGCAGAAGCCGTCTATTCCGCTTCATTCAGTCTTACTTATGACAGTAAGCTAACTTTGCTGGATGTGAAACCAAGCGTTACGCTCGCCACTTATCAACAGAAACACTATCCAGATACGCCACTGCTTGTTCATCAAGAAATAACCGAAAAAGATGGCTTGAAGACATTGAACTATAGCATCAGTCTAAGCGGTGGCGCCTATGAAGGCGAAGGTGATCTTGCAACATTCACCTTCACTGGAAATCAAGAAGGAACATATGAGTTTAAGCTTGAGGCCGTGAAGCTGCTTAATGAGAGCAGTAATTCAGTTCCAATAGGTGCGATTTTGTATCCTAAGATTGAAATCATCAAGCCAACCGTTCCAAATCCGAAGCCAGAGCCGCCGACTTATCCTGCCTCATCAGGAGGTTCCGCAGCCTTGACTGCCCCGACTCCATCAGGAAAGCAATTGAAAGCAGGGTTGCTGACGGAGACGAAGAAGGATAGTACGGTAAATGCCGTGTTCAAAATTCAGGCAGACGCTGTTCAAAAACAGCTGAAGGACAAAGATGCCAAGCAAGTCCAACTCGATATCAGCGATGTTCGCTTGAAGGAATATGGCGAAGTTGCGTTCACGCTAGATAAATCGACAGTTAAGCTGCTGCAAGAATCAGGCAAGGATCTGCACCTGGCTGGAGCAGATTATGCCATTGTCATTCCGAATAAGTCCTTAACTGAACTTATCGGCACGAACGGACTCGAGCTGGTGGTGTCCCTATCCGATCATAAGGATAAAGGATTCAGCAAGGAGCGCGGCGAGGCGACCTTCACGACACCAATGATTACAATCCGCGGTCCTAAGGACGCGAAGGGCGTAACGCTCGAAATCACCCTGAAGTTATCAGATGCTTCGAAAGATATCCGCAAAGCGGGTATATACGCTCGCACGCAAGATACGACGCCTCCTTGGAGCTATGTACAGACAGGAGCCAAGGCTGACGATAAAAAGTCTGTTACGTTCGAAGTGACTCAATTTGGTACCTATACAATTGCTGAGCATGTAAGAACATTTAGCGATATTGCTGCACATTGGGCTAAGGAGGAAATCGAAGTCATCGCCGCTCATGAGCTGCTGCGCGGCAAAGATAGCTTAGATACCTTCAAGCCGAACGATGTTATTACTCAAGCCGAGTTCTCTTCCTTGCTTGATCGCTTGACGAACAGCGGAAAGACATGGGAACAGCGAATTGCTGAGCCTGGCGCACGCAATCCGATCACGCGTGAGAAGATGGTCGTCTTGCTGGCACAAGCCCTGAAGGCCGACCTGTCCCAATCGAACGCATCGCTTGGGTTCAAGGATGAAGCGCGCATCTCCCAAGATGCGAAGGCAGCCGTTGCGTATGCAGTCAGCAAAGGACTCATTAAAGGATCGGACAACAATACATTCAATCCGGCTGGAACTTCTACTCGTGCACAAGCAGCTATCATTTTGTTCCGCGTATTGAACGAGCTGTAATCCACGTTTTTTACACACAAGAAGCAGAAATCCCACGATCATTTCCGGGATTTCTGCTTCTTTCTTCTATTTTATAAGAGCAGCAGTTATCCAGCCCAAGTTCTCCTGCCCGTCACTCTATGAAATGCTATTTAAAGCAAAGGGTTAATGAGGCAACCAGATCAGGAATGTACTCCCCTCTCCTACTCGGCTAATGACGTGAATCGCCCCCCCATGCGCTTCTACAATCGACCTCGTAATGGCCAGACCTAGGCCAGAACCTCCTTTTTTACGATTGCGCGAGGACTCACTGCGATAGAACCGATCGAATAGATAAGGTATATGTTCCGGAGCAATCCCTGTCCCATTATCACGGACAGACAATTGAACGCCATTCTCTTGATGAACTCCTTCTATATGAATGCAGCCCAATGCTTCATCCGTATGTTGAACAGCGTTATGCACCAGGTTCAGTATGACCTGCTTCATCTTATCTGGATCATGCCTGCATATGAGCTTCGGTTCTATGGTGAGTGTAACCTTCCTATACCCTGCCAGCATTATAAGCTGCGGCTCCATGCTGCGAATGACCTCGTCAAGAGGCATGTTCACCAACTCAATGGATGGTGCTCCATCCCGATCGAGCTTGGCAAGCAGAAGTAAATCATGAACAAGCTTATTCAAACGCTCTGATTCGCTATGCATGCTGGTTAACGCCTTATGAAGCTGTTCTGGATGCTGTGCTGCTCGCGAAGCAGCACCTCCAGAAACCCATGAATTGAAGTTAGCGGTGTGCGAAGTTCATGAGAAGCATCAGCAACGAATCGCCGCATCTGCTCCTTCATTTCCCGCTCCGCTTCGAATGAGGTTTCTAATCGCTGCAGCATGCCATTGAAGGAATCGGCCAAGCGATCTACTTCGGATTGCCCCTGCTCGGTAGAGAACCGCCGAGCCAGATTGCCCGCATCAATTTGTCCAGCTGTCTTCACCATAGTAGACAGCGGACGGAGTGTCTTCCGTATTACAGGCTGCAGAACAATGATGCCGAGTATCATCGCAACCGCAGAAACAATGAGAAAGGTTAGCGTTTGCCCAAATAGCAAGTCGTCAAGAGGAGCCGTTGGGGTACTGATCTGCACAATGCCGGATGTCCGTTCAGGCCCGAGAACAGGATGCAGCACAACCAACTGTTCCTTTCCATTCGAATCCTTCGCTATATGGTAAGCAGGCTTGCTCTCAGGGGGAGTCCTCTTCACCTTCTCATATTCCGAAGACTCCAATCGTACGGTAGCCAGCTCATCTTTCCCATTGGGCATTGGCTGATATTCCCCTTCCGAATTGATATAGGCAACATGGGTATCCGGGATAAGAAACATCGGCAGGGTTGACTTGGAACCACGCTGCCCCATCGATCCAAGTTGGTTGCGATGCTGCCCCATCCGCTTCCACACGAAACCTGGAATACTCATCGCATGACTTTGGAGACTTGCTGCTTTATTTTGATATACAACCTCGCGCATGAAGAAATATTGCAGCATACCGATGATGACCAATAACACGGCGATAACGAGTAAGGAACGGTACAGCAGTTGCGCCCGCAGCGAAGATAGATTTACCAGCCTATTAAAACATATGCGCCATCGATTCCTCATGGAATATCTACCCGATAACCTGCCCCGCGCAGTGTGCGAATTAACTGATGCTCCTTGTCGTTCAGCTTATCCCGTAGGGAGCGGATATACACCTCAACAATATTGTCCTCCCCGCCAAAGTCGTACCCCCACACCCGTTCCAAAATAACAGCCTTGCTTAGCACCATACCCCGATTCAGCACAAGAAACTTGAGCAAATCATATTCCGTTGGGGAAAGAGCAAGCACGCTGCTGCCATACGAAATCTCCTTACGCTTATCATCGATGACGAAAGGACCAATCTGCACATCCCCGAACATCGTCGGGAACTGGTTGCGTATGCGAGCATGAATGCGGGCTAACAACTCAGCGAAGCTGAATGGCTTGACCATATAATCATCAGCTCCCAGATTCAAGCCCTTCACTCGATCATCGATCTCATCCTTGGCTGTTAGCATAATAACAGCTACATCTTCTGATCTTTTCAGCATTTGACATACTTCGTATCCATCCATGCCTGGCATCATGACGTCTAATATAACCACATGAGGCCGAAACTCGGTATAACGAGCAATGGCAGCAACACCGTCATGTGCGGTCTGCACTTCAAACCCTTCATTCACCAAGCCCAACTCAAGAAATTGTACGATATTCGGCTCATCGTCCACGATGAGAATTTTAATTTCTTTACTCCGATTCATCTGTGACCACCCTCACTACTGCGTTATGTCCCCTATTACCATCTATTATCCTATCAGTAGCTGAAATAAAGCTGAGTGTTGGCTTAAAATTTATTGAGGCGGCCGCAAATGAATAAAATCGATAATAAAATCCGAGATCCAAATCGGAATTGGCAACTTACTTGAAGCTCCTATACCATTCGATTGTTTCGCGTATTCCTGCCTCCAAGGTATACTGAGGCCTCCAGTGCAATTCCTGCCTTAGGCGCCCAACATGAGCACCGACATACAAGGGTTCGTCTGCAGGATCAGGAAGCGCCCCTAATCGAAGCAACGGTTCACGCCCCAACTCCTTAGCGACCATAGTAGCAATCTGTTTCACCTGAACCGGAATCCCTGATCCGATATTCAACGTCCCCTGCACCTTGCTCAAGAGAAAGGACACCAGCGCATTTGCCACGTCCTTGACATACAAAAAGTCACGATACTGCTTGCCTTGTGAGCAAGCAGCCTCTCGTCCATCCAGCAACGAGCGAATGATCGAGGATACCAGGCGATTCCCTTGCTCTTGAGGACCATAAAGATGGAAAATTCGTGCCCAGCCGCTGCTCAATCCCGATTGTGAAGCATAAGACTCCAGCCAAGCTCGTAGTGAATTTTTACATATCGCATATAGTGTCTTTGTCGATAAAGCAGAAGCTTTTTCTGATAATAGTCCCTGCGTCCATTCATACTCGGCACAAGAACCTGCAACAATTACTCTTCGTCCACCACATTGAACGAAACGCTCGATAAGCATTTTGCTTGACTGCATCCAGTTATAATTGCGAAGCGAAGTATAACATTGTGGAGGAATTGCATCCCAGGCAAGATGCATAAGGTGTGTAGGTCTTACTCGATCAATAAGCACCTCCACCTCTTTCTCATCGAATAAATCGGCTTGATGCCACGTACATAAGAGATCCGTTCGGGATGATCTGTGATAAAGCGCATGAACGTTATACCCCTTCTCGAGCAGCAACTGAACAACGAATCCGCCAATCCACCCACTGCCGCCAGTCACTAGTATTGTCTCCATATCTCCTACACCACTTCGATTTCTGGAACTGGAACGACGAATTTGCCGCCCCACTCTCGGATGTAGTCGCATTGCTCCATGATCTCCTCCTTCAGATTCCAAGGCAGGATAAGCACATAGTCTGGACGGGCACGTTTCAGTTCCTCAGGAGCCCGGATAGGAATTCGCGAACCTGGCAAATACATGCCTTGCTTATACGGATTCTGATCTACAGTAAAGGGGAGCAAATCCGGATTCACCCTACAATAATTAAGCAGCGTATTGCCCTTCGCTGGTGCACCGTAGCCCACTATTAACTTGCCTTGATTATGGACGTCCGTCATAAACCGGACAATATCCTCCTTCATTTTCTCTACCTGCTGAGCAAACGAGATATATGTCCGCCAATCATGCAAGCCAAATAGCCGTTCCCGTTCCTGAATCTCCTGCACGGCGGATGCAGCCGAGCGGTTGGCTTCATCATGCATGACATACAAGCGCAGTGAACCTCCATGTGTGGTTAATTGTTCTACATCAACAACTGTAAGCCCATGTATTGAGAGCAGATGCTGGACGGAGAACAAAGAGAAATAAGAGAAATGTTCATGATATATCGTATCGAACTGCTTATATCGAATGAGATTGAGTACATGCGGAAACTCAATCGTAATGGTGCCTTCCGGATGGAGCAGCCGCTTTAAGCCAGCGACAAAATCATGTACGTCCGGGACATGGGCCAGTACATTGTTCGCTACGATTAGATCCCCGTATATTCCTTCCCTCATAACGAGATCTTCCGCGAGCCGTTGCCCGAAAAACTCTGTCTTCGTCGCAATTCCCTTATCCCTCGCGAGCTGAGCGACATTGCTTGCTGGTTCTACTCCAAGTGTTCGAATGCCTCGCTGATGGAAATATTGCAGCAAATAACCGTCATTACTCGCAATCTCAATGACCTGTGATTCGGCATTCAACTGAAATCGTTGAATTGCCATGTCCGTATATTGCTCAGCATGCCTCAACCAGCTAGTGGAATAGGAGCTTAAATATAAATAATGCTTGAAAATACTCGCCGGGCTCGTGATTTGATCAAGCTGTACGAGACAGCAAGTGTCGCATACATACGTATGAAGCGGATAAAAGGGTTCCGTGCGCTCCAGTTCATGTGGTGCCAGGAAGGCATTCGCGAGCGGAGATTCCCCTAAATCAACAAATGTGTGCGCAAGCAGGGTACCGCATATCCGACAATGTGAGTTCATTATCCTTTGCTGCCTCCCTCTCCGTGAATGTAAGCAGCAATCTGCCGCTCTGATGCCGCTCTCGCGTTTACTCCTGAACGATACTGTTGATGCCAGGACAATGTCCATGACACAGCCTCTCTTATAGACAGCTTCGGACGCCAGTTCAGCAGTTGTGCCGCCTTACTGCTATCCAGAGATAGTCTAGGTGCTTCGGATGGCGACACAATCTGTTCCTGCACCACCTTCATATCCACCTGCCATAGATCTGCTGCCATCCGAATGATATCCTGAACTGTTGTGTCTGACTGTTCAAGCGGACCAAAGTTCCAAGCATCTGCATATTGCGGACTGTCCCACAGCTTCTCCGCAAGCAGCAGGTAACCATGCAAGGGCTCCAAAACATGCTGCCATGGACGAATCGCCCCAGGATTCCGAACAACAATCGATTCTGATGCCGTAAAAGCCCTTATTATATCAGGCATTAAGCGCGATTCGGACCAATCTCCGCCGCCAATGACGTTGCCTGCTCGAACCGAAGCCATGTTGGGCCCTTTCCCTTCCTCGGCATGAAAATAAGACTGTCGATAACATTCTGCAACGATTTCAGCACAAGCCTTGCTTGCGCTATAGGGGTCATGTCCGCCAAGCGGATCTCCCTCGCAAAATGGAAGCGCCTCTTTCCCCGTATTGCGATAGCACTTGTCGCTCGTTACATTGATAACAACGTGAACGCTTGATGTATGGCGAACCGCCTCCATCAGATGTGCCGTTCCCATTACATTGATATGAAAGGTGCTTACGGGATGTACATAGGATGCTTGTACGAGCGGCTGCGCAGCCAAATGGAATACAATCTCCGGCTCATATGCCAACATCATCTTCAACAGCGCTGAATAGTCATTTACATCTCCGATAACGTATTGCCTGCACATAGCTTGAATATCCGCAGCAGTGAACAGGTTCGGCTTCGTAATCGGGGGCAAGGCGTATCCGAGAACTTCGGCGCCCATTAAGGACAGCCACATCGTCAACCAAGAGCCCTTGAAGCCCGTATGTCCAGTAATGAGCACCTTCTTCCCTTGCCAAAAAGCTTCATTGACCATGCTTACCACACCTTCCACGGCGCTTGGCCCCGTTCCCATAATTCCACCAATCTTTTCTTATCGCGCATCGTATCCATCGGATGCCAGAAGCCATGATGCTCGTAAGCCATGAGCTGCCGCTGGCGTGCAAGCTCAGTTAGGACGTTCGTCTCCCACACGGAAGCATCATCGACAATGTATGGGAACACCTCCGGCTCCAATACAAAGAAACCACCATTTATCCAGCCGCCATCTCCTGCAGGCTTCTCTGTAAAGTCAATAACCTCTTGTTGAGCCAAGGCAAGTGAACCGAATCTTCCAGGCGGTTGAACCGCCGTGACTGTTGCATATTTGCCATGTGATTGGTGATATGCAATCAATTCCGCAATGTTCACATTGCTAACCCCATCCCCATAGGTGAGACAAAAGGTAGAGTCCCCAACATACTCCTGAACTCGCTTAATCCGTCCTCCCGTATCTGTCCCTTCGCCAGTGTCGATTAATGTGACCTTCCATGGAACAGCATTTTCCCCATGATAATGAACAGTGTGGCTCTCCATATCCAAGGTGAAATCCGTATGCCGCATGAAATACTGGAAGAAATACTCTTTAATAACATAGCCTTTGTACCCCAAACAGATGACGAAATCACGAATTCCATAATGGCTGTACAGCTTCATAATGTGCCACAGTATCGGCTGTAAACCGATTTCGATCATCGGCTTCGGCTTCACCTGCGTTTCTTCTCCAATTCTCGTACCATAACCGCCAGCAAGAATAACCGCCTTCATTGACTCTCACCCCACAATCGCTGATAAGCAGGGTTATTTCGCAAGTCTGACGTCAGCTTGATAAAATAGGCATACATTTGCTCCAACTCCTCGCGATTCACATGGTGTTGATGCCCCATTCCCCGACTTATGCTGTTGGCCGACAAGGTTGATCCAATTTGCAGTTTCCGCAGCCGCATTTTCTCCGTCCATGGACTGAAGATGAACTTCATTACAAAGGCAGGAAAGGGATTATCTACGAACGGATAATCGACATACGGATGTGAGGACCAATGTCTTCCTGGTGCATAGTTTCCATGGGGGTAGCGATGAATATATCGCCCTAGATCTGGTAATATATATCCATGGTGACGCTGTCTGACGAGTGGTTGTTCTGGATCGGGCTCTCCATATGAATAGGCAGGATCATCGATTAAATAGATGTGGCGTACATAATAAATTGAACTGCCAAGCATATCTAATGATGCGAAAAAATGCTCCTTATTAGAAACACACAGAAACTCCGTTGTATTGAGCGTCATTTTCCAACCCATACATTGCTGCTCTATTTCCATTACTTCTTGATCCACCAGTATTGCATCAAACTCAGGTACACGTGAATTTCGAATCTCCCAATGGGGAACCAACTGTTTGCAAATATCAACGGATCGATCTGTTGAGCCACGATTAATCAAAATACCATGATCAAATAGTGGAGCATGATGTTTTAACCACCATGGCAGCAAATATTCCTCATTGTAGAAGTGAGAAATTAGGATTCTCATGTCAACCCCCCTCTTTTTCTATTACTATATGAATCTTGAATGATAGAAGTCTCCCATAATCGTTCCTCCGTTCAAACCTATTTTTCTTTCAGCAATGTCGTTCTCCACATTTCAAACGGCGCTAATCGTCAAATAGAGGACGCCTGCTGGGGGCCTCCTCTAAATCATTTCTATGCAACTCTTTTCCTTGCTTGTGTAATGTTACGAATTCTTCGCCAGTATTTCTCTCAGCACAAGCTCCAATCCGTTTGCTATCTGTATAAACCCTAGATCAGTAGGATGAGTACCGTCAACATAGCATTCATGGGCATGCAATGGCAGCAGCTTTTCTCCGTCATAGAAATGGATATTGCCATCCCCTGCTTGATGCAAGGATTCCACTAATGTCATCTGCATATGCTTGCGCGCTTGATGCAGCTTGACATCCTCAGGATCGAAGCTTGTGTATGAAAACGGAAGTCTCGAAAGGACCAGAATCGGGACAATTGGATGCTTGTCTCGATAGATTTGAATAAATTGCGGGAGTGTCTTGGCATATAGCTCAGGAGAAACACTGTTTGCTTCATAGTCCAGCACAAGACAGGCTGGATCAGAAATGGAAGCAATGATATGAGCCAGGTCCGGCTCCCCCTTTCCGCTCCCCGAAAAGCCAAGATTAATAAACTCCCGATTCATTTTACGGCTTAGTATGTTCGTATAGCACATGCCGGGCCGGGTCGCACATGCTCCTTGTGTAATTGAGGTTCCGTATACAATAATCTTCCTCGCATCCTCATAGCTCGGTGGAGGCTCTACTAGAGCGCCCTTTTTCAAGCCTACTTGGATTTCCTTTACCCCCTGATATAACGGGAAGTTCAAGACAACGAGTCTCCTCTCTTGTGCGTCACGGAAAAATAAAACAGACTCATACTCGGATTCTCTTGGACTCCATCCTGTCGTACTTCGATAGTGCAGCTCGCCATCTACTTCGACATAGCAATCAAATCCACACTGTCCTGTCGCTGCCATATGATACATATCTCCTGTTCCGGACAATGTAACACGGAGAAAAAGCTTGGAAGAATTCGTCACGAATCGAATCTGTCCGCCTGCTGTATGATTTGCCAATATGTCCACTGCCTCTGGAATTGAATACTCCGGTGATACAGGGAGACGGCGATATCTCCCCTCTGCGGCAAACCAATGAAATCCTGAGATCATAAATGGCTCCTCGAGTGGAGAATACCACACCACATCAGACGTATCTGTCCTCTGCTGCTCAATTGGCATTTCTTCTTTTTTACCGGCATAACATCCTGTACAACCTGATCGTCAACGTTCATTCCCAAACTCCTCTCAAATGGCTTGTTCACCCAATGAAACGCATGGTGATGGATGATTTATCCATCACCATGCTGCTTTCCTTTTCCTTTCCACATAAATTCTAGTTTAGAGGGAAACTTACGAAGAGCACTTATCTACAAGTTCTAAACAGGAGGTTATTTGTATGTCACGAAGAAGCCGCCGTAAGCTGCTGGTTACAGGTGCGGAACAAAGCGTCAATGCCTTCAAAGCCGAAGTCATGCGCCGTGAGGGATTTGCCGTCGATCCGAGTCGGCCGAATGATGTGAAATATGAGGTGGCCAAGGAACTAGGCGTCCCTTTGCAGGAAGGCTACAATGGGCAACTGTCTACTGAAGACGCGGGTCGAGTAGGAGGAAGAATTGGTGGATCGATGGTGAGAGAGATGATTCGCTTGGCACAGGAAAATTTGACGAAGCAGAATGGAAGCAATGAATAACTGCCAGAGCATAAAAGAAACCATCCATTCGCTTCAAAAGCTGAATTATAGAAAGGTGTCCCAACATGTGCTATGAAAGCATTATTATTGGTGGTGGCATTGCAGGTCTTCAAGCTGCCATTCAGTTAGGCAGATATCAGCATCGCGTACTGCTCATTGATAATGAGAACGGCAGGTCGACGATCTGCCGTTCCTACCATAACATTCTTGGATGGCCTGATGGAATATCTGGCGAACAGCTTCGCCTTCTCGGGAAACAGCATGCTAAATCTCTCGGCATATCCTTCTTGAAGGATACCGTGATACAGCTTTCGCGCGATGACTCACAGGGTTTCCTTGTGAATACACTGGAGAATGGTCAATTTGCAGCATCAACACTGTTACTGGCAACCGGAATTATGGATAGACTCCCGCCCTTGCCTCATCTCATGCCTTGTCTTGGGCTTACCGTATATGTATGCCCAGATTGCGACGGCTATGAGGTAGCTGGCCGCCGCACCATCGTAATGGGTTCAGGCCCTACTGGGGCGAATATGGCGCTAACGCTATCTTATTGGACTTCCGACCTCATTTATATTAATCATGAGCAGAAGCCCTTATCCATGGAACACATGGAGTTGTTAGCTGAGCATCATATAGAGCTAGTTAATGAAGGTATCGATTCTATTTTATGCGAGGAAGAAGGTATCTTCAGCGGCGTGAAGCTCACCGATGGCAGAACGATAAACGGTGAGCGCGGGTTCGTTGCTTTTGGCGGCAATGAAGTGCGTTCCTCGCTGGCTGAACAGATCGGCGTAGAGCGTCTCGAAAATAAGCATATCATCGTAGATCCCCGTACAAAAATGACCAATGTACCGAATGTATGGGCGGCCGGAGATATAGGCGTGCATTCCGAGCAGGTTACAATCGCATTGGGCGAGGGATCACAAGCTGCGATCTGGATACATAAAGCACTCATGCAAAAACGAGAAGGAAAGAACAAATAAATCTGTATTTCCTCATGGTCAGTCGTGGAAAATAAGTCTTCGCATACGGTACAATAGAGGCACGAATGCAACAGTAAGGGGGTGCCTCTTATTTCAAAGAAGAGATTAATACTATCACGGTTGATCGGCGCTGCAGCGCTATTGTTACTGCTGACCGGATTAGCTCTTATCCTGTTTCCCAAGTGGAACGAATACAATGAACAGCAAAGAGAGCTTCGCTTGCTTACCGAATGGGACAATCTCCCTCAGGATATCATTCCTGTGTCCTCAACATCAGAGAGCGATCCGGCCGCCGGGAAGAAGAAGCTCCAACCGAAAGTCATAGATGGTCTGCATGTGTACGGCACGATTTCTATAGCGAAAATTGATTTGCGCGAACCTATGGTGGAAGGGGCTACTCCGGCTTCTCTTAAGGTGGGAAGCGGAATTGTGGTGCCTGGACGAATGCCGGGAGAGCTCGGCAACTTCGTATTGGCAAGTCACCGCAGCCTGACCTTCGGCAGGCATTTCAATAGACTGGATGAGTTAACAGCAGGGGATAAGATTCTGCTGGAAACAGCCGAGCAAACGTATACCTACACCGTACAGTCGAAATCCGTCGTCGTACCGGAGGATCTGTCCGTTCTGGATCAGAATCCGGATGCACGGGAATTGACATTGATTACTTGCGAACCGATCGATACGGCTACCCATCGACTGATCGTCAAGGCTGTTATGGACAACACGCTGTAATAAGTTTGCAGAAAAAAGCGCCGCCTTCAGTATATGAATGCGGCGCTTTTCATGATTCATGATTCTATTAACTAGCTTTGCGGCGTAAAGAAGTTCTGCGTATAGTAAACTTTCGATGGGCCTCCGAAATATACCCCCACACCAATGCTAGAGAAGCCTCCCAAAATATTGGCTCGATGGCCCTTTGAATTCATCCAGTTCTCATGGACAAAAATCGCGCTAGTCTGCCCGGCTGCTATATTCTCTCCTGCTGACTTATACACGATTCCGTCTGCCTTTATCCGATCGAATGGAGACTTGCCATCTGGATTGTTATGATCGAAAAAGTTTCTCCGTCCCATGTCTCCACTATGCTTGCGCGCTGTTCCGGCAATTTTATCATTCCACTGCAGCGGCTTCTCACCATTGCGGACGCGAACCGCATTTGCAAGATCGAAAACCTGCTGTTCGAAGCTTGTCCGCAATTGCTCGCTAGGCGTACCAAAATAGCCTTTGAATGACAGCTCCACCTCTTCAGAGATAAATTGGACAGCCGTTACTGTACCGCGCTGATTCAAATCATAGAACACGGTTGCATACGCATTGCCAACCTTGTGCAGGCTGTATTTCCCACCGTTGTCCCTGTAATGATAGATCGTATTTCCTTTTTTAATACTGCTAAGCGACGTCCCAAAGGCTGCTGCAACTTCCTGCTTCGTCGCACCGAATCCAATGCCGCCATAGCTTCCCTTTGCATTTGTGTATAGGGCCACAACCTCATGATTGCGTACACCTACCTGTACATACTGCTTATAATCCTGATTGTAAATATACCACTGAAAGCCATATTCACTAAGGTCTTTGCGAGCAGGTTGGCCCAATCGCTCAATGAGTTGCTTCTCGCTCATGCCCATCGAAACGCCTTGGACATTGATTGCTGCTGTCTGAGGCGCATTCACTTTTTCCAAGGAAGGGGTCCCGCTTCCGCTCAGCTTATCTGCTGCATAGAGGGCAGGCTGAGAAATGAACATCCCGAACAGCATTGATGCGCTAACCAGCATCGTTATTCGGCGCTTTCCGCAAGCTAGCCATGGTTTATTTTGTTGTTGAATCGTTGCGTTGTTGTCTTTTGTTGCTGTACAACGTGTCCGCATCCTTACCATCTCCCATTCTTTGACGTTGTCCGCTCGAATGAGATGAACACCAGGGGCGCTTCTTCATACGTACAAAAAAGCGCCACCCTAATGGCGGCGCACTTAAATAGACGCTCATATTGCAATTAGGGCAACCCGGCTGTCATCGCATTGTGTAAATGCATTAGACCCGTGGCTTTGCGTCCCCTGCTTTCGCTAGGGTTTGCCATTATCCAAATGTAACAGTTATATGTCTATGGTAACATGCAACTAAATGGCTTGTACACATCTGATTCATAAAGATCCCTTGATTCGTCAAAAAAGTGACATTAGCCGTCTTTGTTCTAGATTCTGAACAAATATTGAAATTGCTGAAACACAGACTTTTAAACGAATCTTACACCAACTGCCGGCTTCTTTTTAATCTTCATTACTTAGGCTGAACTTTGTCATTCGTCAGTTTGACAGCTTGAATGCCGGTCATATTTCAAGCCCGCTAACAGGAACTATCGACATGGACAAGACTGTCATGGGACATTCCTTCGGGGGCGCAACTGCCTTCAACGTGCTGAACATAAATGGTCGCGTAAGCGCAGCTGTTAATATGGATGGCTCCCTCTATGAGCTGGACATGAATCCACTTAGCAGCAAGCCCGCCATGTTCCTGAAGGCCGATAAACTCGCTGAAATGAAGGAACAGCAGCGTAAAGGAATCGGGGGACACCTTCTAAAGGGTGCCAACAATGAGTTCCCCGAAGTAACGTGTCATTAATCGTACGAAAGCAAACCGGGAGGGCAACTTTGCTTCCCGGTTTCGTGATGATACAGATTACACGGCTTTTATTTGCACCTGTATTGCTAACGCTGCCAACGCAAATAACCGGCCATAAGGCCGGCTATTTTGAATAAATCAGCTATCTTCAAGTAAATACATTTATATCATAAGCATAAATAATGGCTATTTTTTCTCGTAACTAGAATTTAGGATTTTAACGGAATCACATTTTTGTCAATCTGCGCCTTGGATGCTTCCCCAATGAGCCCTAATCTCCACAATGCCGTTCCCTTCAACTGATAGCGTTTAGCTAGTCCAATCACGCTGCTAATCGTCTTCTCATTCTCACTCCAAGTGGAAATGCCTAATATCAGCTTCTCCTTCGGCACTTCCTTCAGAGCAAGCTTAATTGCCTCATTCACCTTGTCCAACGGCTCCGGAACTTTCCCTCTCGTATATTCATACGCCATAATAATGAGATCATCCGCCGCTGTCGAAAGTGTCTTGTAGTCGTATCCTTTATAAGCTCCATTCAACGGATGAAGCGCCAGAGACAGCTTGATGTTCGCTGCTTTGGCCTGTTTGGACAAGCCGATAACGAACTCATTATAGTCCCGCTTCGCTTTTTCGATATCGCCAGACAGACCCAAACCTTCGAAGTCGAGCACAATACCGGAAAATCCCTTGTCTGCGACAAGCTTCATAATGTCTTCAATCGCCTTGTCTCGCAGCGCCGCATCTTCAAGCATTTTCGTCAGCTCATTTTTCCTGTCAGTCGAAAATACCATCAAATACGGACTCGTTCCATCCTGCTTGGCCTTATCCAATATACTCTCAGGAGTGATATCCCCTGCAGCTTGAGGCCAGTTGTACTCGGAACCGCTTGTTGTAATCGTCCCATCGTCCTGAAGCCGTGCCCAGCCAAATGCAACCGAGTCAAATTGAGGAATGTACTGACGCTCGCCGAAGGATTTCAGCGCATAGAAAGCCAAGCTGTACATCTTCTTCGGCGGGGATTGAAGTGCAACAACCCGACTCTTCTGATCCCAAGATACTTGTGCACCGAACTGCTTGCTAAAGAAGCTAAGGGGAATATACGTGGTGCCTGCTCGTGAAAATGGCGCCGCTGCCAATTCTACCTCTTTTCCGCTGATCTTAGCTTTCTTCTGATTTAATTGAAGAACTACTACCTTTTTCCCCTCAGCAGTCGCTTGATTCGCTGTTACTGTCTTACTCTTGGCATTCCACAATACCTCAATATTAAGCGCCTCAGCAATGCCACGGAACGGAACCATCGTGCTTCCCTGTACAATGACGGGTTCAGCAGCAAACTCAAGCGGATAACCATCCAGCATAATTTTGGTTTTCGTCGAAGCCTGGCTATTTCCTGCCGCCGCTGCTGCAACCTCTGACTGCTGCGGGAACAGCAGTGTAGAAGCTACCAGCATAGACATCAACGAACTGATAAGTAATTTCTTTTTCATGAAGCTCCCTCTTTCCCTGCAAAATGACAAGATGGTGATCGAAAATGATTATCTCTATCACTCTCTCATCTCCCTTAATAATAACTCATTTTTTCATAGAAAGCCTGTTTTTCCTATATTTATGTACACGCCACAATCAGGTAAAATCTACCTCCTTGACGTACATACCAGCAATGGGCATGATTCGCACAGCACGAGAATACATATGTAATGTACAAGTTATTAACCAATGTACCAATTCCAAGTAGAAGGAGTGATTGCGTCTTGTCACAGATTCAGATCAGTCCTAAGGTAGAAGCATTCTTGCAAGGCACGAAAAAGCTGTTCATCAACGGGGAATGGGTGGAAGCCGCACAAAATAACGTATTCTCCTCTCTTAATCCTGCAACGGGAGAAGTTCTTGCTGTCGTGGCTGAAGCGCGGGAAGAGGATGTCGATAGAGCCGTTCGAGCGGCCCGCGACGCCTTCGATCATGGACAATGGTCGCGTCTAAGCGGAGCAGATCGCAGCCGCCTCATTTACAAGCTGGCAGACTTAATTGAAGCGAACAAGCAAGAACTCGCGCAGCTAGAAACGCTGGACAACGGCAAGCCGCTGCGTGAAACACTTGCTGCCGATCTCCCGCTTACGATTGAGCATTTCCGTTACTACGCGGGATGGGCGACTAAAATCGTTGGACAAACGATTCCAACCGCAGGCAACTTCCTCACCTATACAAGACATGAGCCTGTCGGCGTCGTCGGCCAAATCATCCCGTGGAATTTCCCGCTGCTGATGGCTGCTTGGAAGCTGGGCGCTGCTCTGGCTACCGGCTGCACCGTCGTTCTAAAGCCTGCTGAGCAAACGCCGCTGTCTGCTCTATACCTCGCGCAGCTGATTCAAGAAGCTGGATTCCCGCCAGGCGTCGTGAACGTCATTCCAGGCTTTGGGGAAACCGCCGGCGCACCGCTTGTCCAGCATAACCTCGTCGATAAGATCGCCTTCACAGGCTCAACCGTTGTAGGAAAATCCATAATGCGCGAATCTGCCAACACCTTAAAAAGGTGACACTTGAGCTTGGAGGAAAATCGCCGAATATTATTTTGCCTGACGCTGATTTGTCGCGCGCCGTGCCGGGAGCACTTCGCGGCATTACCTTCAACCAGGGACAAGTATGCTCTGCCGGCTCGCGCCTCTTCGTGCAGAAAAAGCTCTATGACAACGTCGTTGCCGATCTCGCTTCCGAAGCGAAACGAATTCGTGTAGGTGCCGGCTTGGATCTCGAGACGGAAATGGGGCCGCTCGTATCCTCTGAGCAGCATGAGGTTGTCCGGCGCTATATCGAAGCAGGCAGGGCAGCCGGCGCCGAATTAGTGACGGGCGGATCAGTCCCTTACAATCAAGGTTACTTCGTCGAGCCTACCGTCTTTGCACAGGTCGATCCGAAAATGACGATTGCCCGCGAAGAAATTTTCGGTCCAGTTGTGGCCGCACTGCCTTATGATACACTGGATGACTTGATTGAACAGGCCAATCAATCAGACTATGGGCTGGCAGCCGGCGTATGGACACAGGATTTGAAGAGTGCCCATTACATCGCAAGCAAGCTCAGAGCAGGCACGGTATGGGTGAACTGTTACAACGTATTCGATGCAGCCGCTCCATTCGGCGGCTACAAGCAGTCCGGCATCGGACGCGAAATGGGTTCCTACGCCCTAGACAATTACACCGAAGTAAAGACTGTATGGGTTAATCTCGACTAATTCGCCACTGCAAACATCGCCGGATATAACCCATATTCCATTTTCCAGCAGCATATCAAGAGATAGAGCCGGTTCTTGGGGAGCCGGCTCTTTTGTATCTTCGTTGATCAAGCAAGTTAGCCATCGTCTCGCTATTTCTTGATATCTCGATCCTTCGAATTCAGATTTTGTTCAGCCTCATATGTTCTAATAGAAGTATCGAGTAAGACTATGATTGCTGGAGGAATACGAACATGCTATTATCCATCATTCAACAAGAAGCACTTGAGCAAGCACGTAAGCATGGCGGACGGCTCATTCGCTGGAGTGGAGGATGTTGGACATTTCAAGGTGCCGCTATAATCGAAGGGGCTTCTGGCAGTAAAGCAATCCCCGAATGGCATTGTACCACTAATACGATCTTTGCATTAGTGCGGCGCGGATACATACTGATGGAAGATTGGAAAAGCTGCACACTTGTCGAATCTCTTCCCAGCTTGAAGTCTATTAATATGCGGGATATGCTGGAACATAAGCACCTGAACTTTTAAACCGCCGTTTTTTATTTGCGAAGTCTTCTTCATATTCTTACGTAGATATTCCGAGTATTCTTCCTTCTGCATGTTCAGTATAGAAATAGAATGGGGGCTATCTTGACAATGGGACTGCATGCCATAATTGTTGATGATGAGCGACTCGCTCTAAAGAAAATGGAAAAGCTGCTTACCGAACAAATCGGACGAAATAAAATCGAGCGAATCATCACCTGCTCCAACCCCTGTGATGCAATCGATATCGCTCAGCATGAGTCGCTTCACGTCGCATTCTTAGATATAGAAATGCCTGAGATTAATGGATTCGAACTAGCAGAACGTCTGCTGCAAATCCATCCCCAGCTTCATATTATATTTGTTACTGCCTATCAAGAGTATGCGGTCAAAGCATTTGAGCTCAATGCACTTGATTACTTATTAAAGCCCGTGCATCACAATCGGCTTGCCTTAACATTACAGCGGCTCACGCTGTCCAATCCCCCTGCTGGGGAACGTACTGCTGCCAGTGTAAATACTCCCAAACCAACACTATGCTGCCTGCAAAGCCTCCACTATGTGAATGCAGCAGGAACCGCACAGCGCTTCCCCTGGAAAACACTGAAGGCTCAAGAACTGTTCGCATACCTGCTCTATTACCGAGAGAAGACCGTGAATAAGCAAATACTAATGGATTTGCTCTGGCCGAAGTATGATACGGAACGCGCCACGACGCAGCTGCATACCGCTATTTATCAGATCCGGAAAATGATCAAGTCCGCAGAGCTTGATTTAGAAGTGAAGTATAAGGACGATGGATATCGTCTGGCTTGGGGTGCGCTAAAGCTTGATGTAGAAGAATGGGAATGCTCTGTACGTGAGGCACCTCCCTTGGATGCGGATAACTTGCCCCGGCATCTTGCCATTATGAATGCATACGCTGGTGATTATTTAGAAGAGCACCGCTATGCATGGGCTGAGTATGAATGGGAACGTATCCGTACCATTTGGCTGAATCATACGGAAGCAATCGCTCAATATTACGTATCTCAAGGTCAGCACTCAGAAGCCATACTGATCTATCGCCAAATAATAGACAAATTCCCTTACATGGAGCATGGCTACTTCGCACTGATGAACATTTATGCGTCATTGCATCATGCGTCTGAAGTACGCAAGCAGTTCAATCTCCTGACTTGCAAGCTGGAAGAAGAGTATGATGCAGCTCCCAGCAAGGAAATTGTAGATTGGTATAAGCATTGGCTAAGGGGAGCGTTTACGTCTAACGAATCCGCCATCTAGCAAGCTTGATCGAGTATTTGATAGATTTCTTTATCGTCCCGATGATTTATCGGGACTTTTTATGTTTCTCCAGCTCCTCCTTTTTTGCTTTTCTCCATAAAAAAGTGAAATTAAATCTGTTTAACATCCCATTTTGCTGGGTAATTTCACATGTCAGAAAACACTTTCTGAAAGTTTCATGAAGTTTGACAAAACTGAATCATTTAGTAGAAAATAATTCAGTTGCAAAAATTTAAAAATAGGAGATTCTAAGCATGAACTACCTTAGAAAGACATTATACGGTCTTTTCATAGTCGCTATTATGTTGAATCTTGTTCTGCCTCCCACGCTTGTTCAAGCGTATGATGGGTTGCCGAATACATTCTTCAATACCGGAGATCGTAATGTCGCAAGCGTAACCGACCTTACCTATGGCAAGGATCCTAACAGTGGAAAAGATCCTAGCAGCGTGACGAAGGTCACCTACGGGGCAATTACGGACAATATCCTTGCTTCTGTATCCATAACAGATGCGAAGGGGAATAATATTTCGTCTATTCGTCCAAATCTAAATGAATACGTGAAGATAGACTATACTTGGAAGCTTCCAGCCGGTCACCATTACGGCGCTGGCTCAACCTTCACATTTCAGCTTCCAGACAAGTTCCAGTTGTCCGCTCCGATTACAAATCAACCTTTGAATAAAGGCGGAATCGAATACGGTACCTTTGATATTACACCGAATGGACAAGTAACGTTTACATTCAATGATGAAATTGAGGATGGCCAGGAGCTAGTCGGCGATTTCTTTGTATGGAGATATTTTGACGAGAAAAAGTTTGAAGGCGGAACCCAGCAAGAAATCATCTTTGATATTCAAGGGGACTCCAGCTTCGAAATCCCTATTCATTTCAACAAAAACCCAAACAGCAAAGAAATCACGAAGCGCGGAACGGCCAATCGCACAATCAATCCTACGGAAATTGAGTGGGTTGTGGACTTCAATACGAGCGAAGGCAATATGAACAACGCTGTCTTTACCGATATGCTGCCAGACGGCTTGGAAATCGATATGAGCTCTATTACGGTACATAAGCTTGACGTTCAATTGAATGGAACCGTTAAGGAAGCCGAGAAAGTTGCTTACCTACCAGTCCGCGAAGCCAATGGCTTCAAAATCGAGCTGGGCAATATACATAATGCCTATCGCGTGAAATACAACACCAAGATTACCAAGACAGAAGATAAGCGCTATACCAATGCTGTTCAGATCACTGGAGACAATCATAAGCCACTAACGATTTCTTCGAATGTGGATGTAAGATTCAGCAAGCCGCTAGAGAAACAATCTACTGGCTATGCGTCATCTACGCAAACGATCAATTGGAAAATTGAATATAATTACAACGAGCGTGAAATCGAACAAGCGAATGCTTGGATTGCCGATGTTTTTGACACGTCCGTTCAAGAATTAAACGAGGATTCATTCGTCGTAAACGAAATGTCTATTGACGATAACGGATACGCAACTGTTGTCAGAAAAGTAGGCAAAGATGAATATACAGTTGTAAAAACAACCGACGGATTTAAGCTTCAATTCAAAGATAAAGTAATGAAAGCTTATTCCATCGAGTATTCGACGAAATCCATTAACCGAGTTTATGAGAATGGAACAATTAAAAACAAAGTCACGATTCACGACAACACCTCCAAGGAGGCGTCAAGGGACATTTACCCTGTCATCTTCTTCAAGGGGCATGAACGTATTGACTATGCCAAGAAAACAATCGATTGGTATCTCAGCTTGAATCAAGACAACAAGGTGATGGAAAATGTCACCATTGAAGATACATTCAAGACGAACGGCTTAACTATAAACCAGCAGAGCCTCGAGGATAGCTTAAAGGCTGCTGGATTTACCAAAGATAAAGATTATACGATAAATTATGTAGCAGATCCTACAAATACCCGCTATCATAGCGGATTTACGATTACATTTAAAACGAACATTACTTCGAGTCTAGTCATTCGGTATCAGACTGCATTCGATCCAGTTCTAAATAACGCTAGCTACACAAATGGCGCAACCCTGAATTGGAAAGAAAACAATAAAGATATGAAGCCTATCTATAAAGAAGATACCGTAACTCCGGATGGCTATACGAAGAACAATGGGAATAAAACAGGTAAATATGATGCCCGCTCAAAGGAAATTACGTGGACGATTGATATCAACTACAACCTTCATCACATCGGGCAAGCTGTGCTTCGCGACTTCTATACAGGCGAGCAGACATTTGTTGACGGCTCCTTGACTGTACGCGAATTGATCTTGTCAGGCGGCGCGAATGGAGTTCAAGAAGGCAGCACCATAAACGATTATACAATCGAAAAGAAAACTGAAAATAATAAATCGGGCTTCGAATTAACGTTCAACAACCCAATCAACAAGGCTTACCGGATTACGTATAAGACAAGCCTTAAAAATCAATCTGTCGTCAAGACCTACAGCAACGGTGCTACGTTGGAGGATAAATCTACTTCCAAAAAAGTGTTCGACGGCAAGGCTTCCGTGACACCGAAATACGGCGATGAATATGTATCCAAAACGGGTGTCCAAGGTAAAGGGGAAAAGTCGGACATCGCGTTCTGGACCGTCAACATTAACCGCAGCCAATCGCATATCAAGGCCGGTTCTGTTCTAACGGATACGCTGTCAAGCAGCCAAAAGCTTGTGCCAGAGTCGATTAAGCTGTACAAAACGACCGTGTCACAGAATGGAACCTTGACTAAGGCTTCCACTCCAATGGATTTGGAACAAATCGCGGAATGGAAGACCAAGGGCAACAAACTTACTCTTACCTTCAAGACAGAGCTAGATAAAGCTTACGTATTAGAGTATCAATCCTTTATCGATGCCGATAATGGCGAGAATGTAAGCAATAAGGTATCCTTTGAAGGCCAATCCTCCGGAACGGTGAACGGCAACGGATCATCAAGCATCAAAGTTGAATTCGCGGGAGCCGGAGGCGGAGCAAGCACCTCCAGCTGCGGTAAGTTGAAAGTCCAAAAAGTCGATACTGCTACAGCAGCGCTGCTGGAAGGCGCGAAATTCGGGCTGTACGATAAATCGGGAACAATCCTGCTGCAAGAGGCTGAGACAGACAAGGACGGAATCGCGACATTTACCGATTTGCGATTTAGACAATACAAAGTTAAAGAGATGGCCCCTCCTCCAGGCTACTTGCTGCCGCAAAAACCGGAGCAGGTCATCACTCTGAGCAAGGATGGTCAGGTCGTCACAATTAAGAACACCAAAATCGTAAGGGATTATGAGCTCACGAAGGTAGATGCTGAAAATAGATCCAAGCTCCTTGAAGGCGCTGTGTTCAAGCTTCAGCGTTTTGATGGGGTCGGATATGCAGATGTTGTTGGATATACGAACCTTCCTACGAAAAAGAACGGTAAGCTAAAGCTTACGGATCTTCCGCCAGGTCAATATAAGCTGGTGGAGGTTCAAGCTCCTGCCGGCTATAAGCAGGAAGATAAGGAAATTCCATTTACAATTGATGAAAATCAAATCGTGCAAAAAACGGGTACCGTGACAAACAACCGAATTAAAGGCTCTGTTGAACTGACAAAGGTTGATGACAACAAACCTGCTTCTCCTCTTGCCGGAGCGGAGTTCGAGCTTCAAGATAGGAAAACGGGTAAAGTCGTACGCAACAAACTGATTACCGGCATAGACGGTAAGGTGAGCGCGGGCAATTTGGATATCGGAAGCTATCAATTTGTGGAGAAGGCAGCACCTAAGGGGTACAAGCTCAATGCGACTCCACTGAAATTTGATATTATAGATTCGACCAAGATCGAACTCACATTCAAAAATGAAAAGTTTCCAGGTTCCTTAA
This sequence comes from Paenibacillus alvei DSM 29, assembly GCF_000293805.1. Classification (GTDB taxonomy): domain Bacteria; phylum Bacillota; class Bacilli; order Paenibacillales; family Paenibacillaceae; genus Paenibacillus_B; species Paenibacillus_B alvei. The sequence continues at coordinate 873,831 of NZ_AMBZ01000001.1, forward strand.
AGCTCTTGAAGATTGAAACCGGTAAGACTGATAAAAGACTTAAAGGGGCTCAATTCCGCCTGCTCGATGAGAACCAACAGCCGCTACTCGATAAGGACGGAAAACCTTTCTCGATTCAGACTACTGATAAGAATGGACTTATTCTCATTCCGAATCTGAAGGCAGGCACTTACTATATCGAAGAGATTAAGGCTCCGACTGGCTATCTCATTGATAAGAAATTGACGATGTTCACCATTACGAGTGAACAAGAAACATTTGTTACTGTCGAAAATTCACGCGAACCCATTCCAGGTTCCTTGAAGCTCTTGAAGATTGAAACTGGCAAGGCTGATAAAGGACTCGAAGGCGCTCAATTCCGCCTGCTCGATGAGAACCAACAGCCGCTACTCGATAAGGACGGAAAGCCTTTCTCGATTCAGACTACTGATAAGAATGGACTTATTCTCATTCCGAATCTGAAGGCAGGCACTTACTATATCGAAGAGATTAAGGCTCCTAATGGCTATCTTATTGATAAGAAGTTGACGATGTTCACCATTGCGAGTGAACAAGAAGCACTTGTTACTATCGAGAATGCTCTAAAGCCAATCGAGCCGATCGATCAAGAACAACCAATTGATCCAAAGCCTCATGTCGATGAGGAGAAGCCGAAGGAACCGACAAGTAATGAAAATGAGAAACCTATAAAACCTGAGGAACCAAGTAAGCCAGAGAAGCCTGAAGATAACAGTATCCCAGGCCATATCATTGACGGCTCCGATAAAGAACCTGGCCAAGAAACGGGCAAGGAAACAGGCGACAAGCCTAATAAGGAAACGGACACAGGCAATCAACCTGATGATAAACCCGGCAATAATGAGGATTCCGGCAAAAAACCAGGAAACAATTCGGATAACGATTCGGGCAGTACCAAAGGTGATAATCCAAGCAGCAACAACGGCTCAAAAGACAAGTCAAAAGATAAAGAAACATCTGACAAAGTAAAAGATAAGAGCGTCAGCGATCAAATCAACACTCGCGAACCAAACCGGAAACAGGATAAACCCGGCAAGGTTCTCCCGAAAACAGGTGAAGACAGCCCGCTGCCAATGCAGCTTGCTGGTCTGGCGCTTGTGATGCTAGGCTCTGTATTATTCGCCATTCGTAAGAAATGGATGAAATCATAATAGCAAGTAATGAGACAAGAGGCCTGCTGAGTTTATCAGCAGGCCTCTTTATTTCCTCGACTAACATGGCCCTAACACACCTTAACAACCACTTTCTATTATTTCATAACTTCTTAACTGAATACGGCGCGGAGATGAATGATCTCATTCTACACAGAGAGGAGTTGATATTTACTCCATTTTCGAGTAAAGTAATAACTGTGCATACTGTGTATTCAATAAATACACAGTATGCACAGTTTCGAGCAAAGAGGGTATTTCATGAACATTATTATTAAGAACGTATCCGATGTTCCCTTATATCAACAGATCAAGGATCAAATTAAGGATGCGATCCTGCGCGGCGACCTGAAAGAAGGCGAACTGCTTCCCTCCATTCGCTCGCTTGCAAACGACTTGCATGTCAGCGTGCTGACGACAAAACGAGTATACGCCGAATTGGAGGGAGAAGGGTTTATCATGACGAGAGCCGGTAAGGGCTCGTATGTGGCGCCAGAGAGCCAAGAGCTGCTGGCAGAATCCAAACGGCATCTTGTGGAATCAAAGCTGGCTGAAGCATGGGAACTGGCCCGAACACTAGGCATTCCTAAGGAAGAACTAAACGCAATGATGGAACTGCTATTTGTAGAGGAGGAAGAGCAATGAGCCATTTGGAAGTTAAGAATCTAAATGTCCAATTTGAACACTTTCGTCTAAATAATATTAGCTTTGCCCTGCAAGAAGGCTGTATTACCGGCTTCATTGGCACAAATGGTTCTGGCAAAACGACAACCATTAAAGCAATTTTAGGACTCATTCAAAAGGACGGCGGCAACGTATCGTTTTTAGGCAAAGAAATGGACAAGCACGAGCGCGAGCTGAAAAATCGCATCGGCATCGTATTTGATGAAGGCTATTTTTATGATGAAATGACGCTGTCGGAAATGAAGAGCATCCTAGCTCCAGCCTACACCAACTGGGATGAGTCCGTGTTCCAACGTTATATCCAGCGCTTTAACCTGAAGCTTAATCAGAAAATATCTACCTTATCCAAAGGTATGCGCATGAAATACGCCATAGCGCTCGCGATGTCGCATCATGCAGATCTGCTCATTATGGATGAGCCTACAAGCGGCCTCGATCCACTCGTCCGAAGCGAACTGATGGAGCTTCTATTGGAATTCATGAACGAGGAAGGAAAGAGTGTATTTTTTTCCACACATATTACGTCTGACTTGGAGAAAATCGCTGACACACTCCTGATGATTGATCAAGGGGACATCCTATTTCACGCGGGCAAGGATGAGCTCCTGGATTCGCATGCACTTGTGAAGGGAGACAAAAAGCTGCTCAATGAACAGACGGAACCGCTCTTCTTATCCCTGCAAGTAACTGCATATGGATTTGAAGGGATAACCCGCAACATTCAAGAGGTTCGACAGCTCATGGGCAATGTGCATATGGAGAAGCCGTCCATCGAGGCAATTATGCTGGCTTATATAGGAGGACATCGACATGCTCATTAATCTTGTCAAAAAGGATCTCATTCTTGCGAAGAAGTATTTGCTGTTCATGCTGCTGTTCGCCGCTATCGGGCCGCTCTTCCTATCCTATCGGATGCAGCTGCATGACAGTGGAAGCATCAGCTTTCTAGTCACTGTACTCTTTATGGAATTTATCTTATTCAATTCGGTATCAGTTTCAGAGGAGAAATATAAAGGAGCTTCGCTTCTGTGCGCCACTCCTTATACGCGCAACGCTTTAGTGCAAGCAAAGTATCTGCTTATCTGCACCATATTTGTGATTGCTTTCGTTATTTATACGATTGCGTCTCTTGTCGTACCGCAGGTCTTGAGCCGTTTGAGCCTGTCGGGCATAGGAACCGCCTTGTTATTCATCAGCTTGTACTTCGGCGTGTTTATTCCGATGCAATATAAGTACGGTTATGAGAGAACGAAGTTCGTGTCCATGATGGTGGTCTTTGTAACGCCATTTATCGTTCCCGTAGTGATGAAATGGTACCAATCCCGACCTGCTTCGCTTTCATTCACACTTCCTTTGCCGCAGGAAATTCAACAATGGATTCCATGCATCCTTGCATTTGTGATCGGTATTGTGTCGATGAAAATATCCATGCGTATTTATGCAGGGAAAAACTTATAAATAGCACCTGTACATTTCATAGAACGTCCAATTAAGAAGGGCTGCCTACAGATCAATGAAGATGACCCTCTGGCAGCCCAGTTATCAACTACTAGTCACTTGTATCTGCAAGAGATTACTTCACAATAACAAAGGATACACTTGTCCCTTCATTCACCTTGCTTCGAATTAGGAGACCTGTACCATACAGCTGCTTCAATCGCCGATCCGTGTTGAGCAGCCCAATCCCCCGCTTCTCAATGCCGTGGAATTCAAGCAGGCTGTCTACCCGCTGAGCATCCATGCCTACACCGTCATCACGTATTTCCACCTGGACACACTGGCCATCCTGTACGATCCGAATCCATACCGTTCCTCCACGAGCTCGGCTGAGCACTCCGTGTCGAATCGCATTCTCGACTAAAGGCTGAATGGTCAGTGGCGGAATCATAGCCTGAATGCTATAATTCAGTTCCCATACGACTTGGATTCTATCTTCGAAACGAGCGTGCTCAATGAATAAGTAGGAACGAACGAGATCAAGCTCATGTTCGATTGGGACAAGCTTGGACGAGTTTAAAAAATCAAAGCTGATTCGCAAATAAGAGCTGAATGCCTCGATGAGATCATTCATCTTGTTCGTATCAAAATCGCTGAGCGCCGTAATCGTGTTCAATGTATTGAACAGGAAGTGCGGTTGAATCTGTGCCTGCAAGTAAGCCGCCTCCATACGAAGGCGTTCATTTACCGCCCGCTTCAGTTCTGTCAGCGCGTGCACACGCGATCGTAATTCCATCGCATCAACCGGCTTCGTCACATAGTCATTCGCACCGGCCATAAATCCCGAGTGTATGTCCTCAGCATTGCTTCTAGCCGTTAAAATCAAAATTGGTAGCTCCAAAATGGAGAATCGCTCGCGAATAAGCCGCGTCAGCTCATACCCTGACATATGCGGCATCATGACGTCGGAGATGATCAAATCCCACTGGGCTGTATCCAACTTGCTTAAGGCCTCCTTGCCGCTCGCCGCCCTCACAACCTCATATTGATCGGCGGACAAGATGTCCCCGAGTATTTTTAAATTCACGCGATCATCATCGACAATCAATATCATTGGTTTATACAGAGTGGAGGCCGTCTGCTGTTGCACCACATGAAGCTCGTCAGAGATCATGTTCATATCTCTTACAGCCTGAGTAGACACAATAGCCTCGACCGGGTTCTCCTCCTGCACAAGCGGAATTGTGCCCGGTTCGGCCAATTGCAGGGTGAAGGAAAATACGGATCCCTTCCCAAGTTCCGATTCCACCTCCAATACTCCGCCATGCAGATGCACCATTTGCTCACAAATGCGAAGTCCAAGTCCGATTCCCCCGGCACTTGCAGTTGTATCTGCAGTTCCTTGTTCATAAGCATGGAATGCCCGCTCCTGCAATTCCTTAGTCATGCCAATGCCTGTGTCAGCAACAGAGATATAGGCCAGTCTCTCCCGAACCTCTGCGGAAATCGTTATTGAACCTTCATCCGTGAACTTGATTGCATTATGCACAAGATTGGACAACACTTGAACTAATCGCTTCTCGTCCGCTATAACAGGCGGAAATGTCTCTGGTATCGCCATAACCAGTTGGATCGGCTTGCCCTCCATCATGAAGCGGAGCATGTCCAGCACGCCAGACACCGCCGATTGCACACGAAGCGGAGCACACTGCAAAATGACTTTGCCTTCCCGCAGCTGCGCCAAGTCAAGTAAATCATTGATTGTATGCGACATGCGTCGGCTGATCGTAATAAGCAGCTCCATATCTTCCCTGCTCTTCTCATCCATCCGCTGCTTTTCGCGTGCGACGACGGACTGCGCAATGTTAATGACGCCGTGCAGCGGCGTACGCAATTCATGCGACGTGTTTGCCAAAAATAGATCCTTCTTCTCATCAGCCTCCCTCAGTTGCTCGTATAATCTTGCATTCTCTTCAGCATTGCGAAAATATCTTTTGAACCAATACGCCGAAAATCCAACGATCGATGCGATGATGTTGATCGGATAGTAAATCATATTTTTCGTTCCATTATAAATAAAAATGCTCCAGGTAATCCCTGACATGACACTGACAGCCGCAAGCAGTAAAATATAGGCTTCCCTACGATTTTGATAGACCATCTGCACAATCAGGGATGATAACCAAATAATTGGGAAGAGATAAAGCACGCTGAAAATCTTATAGGCCGTCGTGAAGAAAATATACGGTGCAGGGGCAACAAGCACAAAAATTGTAAACAAGACTAAGAAGCCCATATATCCGTAGAACAGCTTTCCGCGCCGTGTAAATTCGGAAAAGTTCCTTCCCATAATCATCATAAAGCAGGCATGCCACAAATAAGCAAGAATCTTGATTCGAAGCGCCCAGGTATAATTGATTGGAAGCCATAGCAGCAGGATAGAGTCATTGTCAGCTATGACCAATATGCCTGTCATTGTCATTAATAACCCGAATATAATAAACGTCTTCTCTCTCGGATTAAAGCAAAACAAAATGACGGCATATAGGCCGTGCAGCATCAAAATAATAAAGGTAACTAATTGAAACCCGATGGAATACCAGCGTTGAAATTCAACCGCCGCCTGCGTTCCGAATCGTATAGAACGGGCGATGCCCCCTTTAAAGGGATTATCAAAGTTGGATACCTGAAGAAGAACCTCGATAGCGCCTTGTCCCTCTGCCTTAATCTCGTGGGAAACGGTAAAGGATGCCCGCTCGGGTCGATACAACTCTTTATTGGTGGATACTACCCCCAATTCCGCTTCGATCTGCCCATTGGTCAGAAAGACGGTGGCGGCTTGAATTTCTCTGATCCAAAAAGTGTAGGGCTGATTTACCGGCTGATCGACCAATACGCGAAGCCGGTACGTCCCATAACCATATGAATTGCTTTTATGCTGCCGCCACCCCTCTCTCCAATCCCCTGGAACCTGCACATAGCTGGATTGGCCTTGGAATTGACGAATCTCATCTTCATTAGATATCAATGCATCCGGATAAAACTCCCACTGCCCATCCAAATATACAGTATGCTTGTTGTCCAGCTTCATCCCGCGCAAATCAGCTACCCCTTTAGTTACCCTGACATGCTGTGATGATTCCAAGGTTATAAGCCACGTTACGTGGATACCGGCAAGCAGAAGCACGAACAATAACGTACTCACGATAATTCGTTTTTGTTCATCATAATATGGGGTGTCGACAGCAAGCGCCCCTTCCCTGCCCCCTTCAATTGCTATCTTTCGCCAATCTCTGCAATGATAAAGGCGAAGGACATTACCCTTGCTTTATCTACCGTACCTGCTAATCTTCATTTGATATTCGATTACGAGCGCACGTATACAACTCAAAAACTTCCTTGCTGTCGATATACACCTTGAAGGTGGCGGCTGTCTCCTATTGTGCTGCCAGCTTACTTGTAGCAGTGAATGACCAGAAGTCTTAGCTCCCTCCGATTGGAATATAGGCTTGTCCTATTTACACACGAATTCTATGTCCACTCTATTGGATCATGATTGCTTGACATTCTCGCACTACATGGGTATTCATCCATATTTGTCCATAATCTCTACCATTCTATAGCAACAGTCAGAATTGCACAACGGACATAATGGCGAACGACGGCAGGAGAGCTTCCCAATCCAGCTTGACTTTTTGCCGCCGCCTGCCTTCAGAAACTATGCCCCTCTGCCCGGGTAAATGTATGTCTTTGTACCGATTTTCGCAGAGATACTCCATCCATCATGATCTGTAACAGCAGCTGTGATTGAATTGCTTCTGCCATACTGCAATTGCCGCAGAGCATCAAAATCCGGATTTACAACCTCATTAGAGAGATAGGCGGAAATCTTGCTGCCCGGCTTCCGCGCTTTATTTAACGCAGTAATCATGCCCTGCGATGAGGTGATGCCGATGCCATGCCCGTAATAGAGATCATTGCCTAGCTTCACTACATTTTCCCCTTGCCATTCCGGCGTACGCGGATTATAATCGGGATTCTTAAAATAGAGAATATCCCCTACATAGGCATCTGCGAGATTGGGATTTGAAACGAGGCGCAGGTTGCGGTCGTAATTCCAATCCCACAGCAATAAATCTTGAAAGTAACGATTAAACACTGCCTCTCCAAGCGTATCAATTACCGCCTTATAGAGCACAATGACAATCGCGGTCGCACATTCGAAAGCATACTGATCTCCATTATGAAAAATATCGTTGATTGCAGTCGATGGCATGACACCGCTTCGTAATTGAAAGCCTCCCCTGTCCGTACGTATCCAGTACCTTTTATTGCATCTGGAATCATCAAATCCAGCAAAGTCAGCCCCACTGTTATGCAGCGCCTTCGCTGCTTTGACAATATTGGAGCGCATCTTCAACTCAAATTTCAAGTCGTCCAGAGAATTGTAGGAGTACACGACAGGGCTCTTCTGCTTCGCTGTAAGCACACTTCTCTCCAGCTCCGTTAATCCCAATGCAGCAAGTTGCCCCGTATTAACACCTGCAATCTCGATCATCTTATCTCCCCCTACGATCTACTGATTATCGAACGCTTTGCGGGAATGGGAACCCATGAAGCGGATCATACTTCTGACTAATTGCTTGTAAGCATGCAGCGTTGCGTCCAAGGTAAGCTTTTTCGTAGTTTCTTAATTTACTTTTCATGTGGCTCCCTTTTAACAACAGGTAACATGATCCCTGTTACCTCTTCTGAATGGTGATTACATTTTACGATGCGCCCGCTCAATACTAACTTTGGATGCCCCTACAGTTAACCCTCCAGCCTCCGATTGTCATCGTATCTGTGACTCCCTGATTGCAAAAAAAGACATTCACCTACTGTACTCTATGCATACTCTTCCGCACACGTTCATGCAGAAATGAAAGTCGAATGGAGACAGCACATAAATCATTTTCACAAAAATTATAGAAGGCGAAACATCTTCTACAATGTGGAAATTAAAGCGTTTATCGGCTACAATAGTGGTTAATATCTTGACCAGTGTTCACCCCTATTTCTGTTCTTCTACTTTCCCAGATCACTCCAACCACACGACATCCGAATCCCTTATAGTGAAAAAGCTCTATTCAATTATCCCGACGGATCTTCTCGACTGTCTTATTCCGGTATAAGAGCGTGTAAGATACCGCCGTTTAGCATACACCACACCGTTACCCACTTCATATGAAAGGAGGGGTCGCTGCTTTCTGCATATACAGAATGTGTGATTACGAAACGAATATGTACCATCATTGGAGGAGGAATATTGATGAATTTTGGAATGCAGTATGGAAGTAGATTCTATTTGCATGTCAAATGGTTCGCAGGCGATCTTGAGTGGACTCCGCAACCAATAGGCAAGGTAATTACCCCCGCCTTCTTATTCTGGTTCAGCTTCACGCTTGTCGTATTGCTGCTTGTTTCCCGGTATAACGCAGCCTTGGATCATATTTCGGCGGTTCGGAAGGTACATTCTTTTCTCAATAAGTTAAAACGTTTTCATCTTTCGATCATGCGTGTCGGTCTCGTAATTGCACTGCTGCTTCAACTTATTACCGGGGCTTATTTGGCCCCTACCTTTCAAATTGAGACATGGTGGATCCATGCGCTGCTTATTATCGCGATACTTGGCCTGCTTCATCGAGCAACCCTCGCAGTAAGCGGCCTAGCGATTGGTATCCTATATGTGATAGCACTGACGGATTACGGAATGTTCCATGTGCTAGACTACATGTTCTATCTCGGCATCATCTATTATTTGCTTGTGGCGAACACGAGATGGAAGCGTACTGGTATACCCATTCTCTATGTATGGACCGGATTATCCCTTGCTTGGCTCGCAATGGAGAAGCTAACACTTGCGAAGCTGGCCTGCTCGCTCATGCATGAGTACGGCATTCCGTCACTGGGCTTTACTGTGGAGGATTTCGTACTCATTAGTGCCTTTATCGAGCTTGGATTAGCCTGGGCCTTCATTGTCGGCATTATGAATCGCTTTACGGCGCTGCTGCTGACTGGATTATTTCTGCTTACTACAACGGTGTTCGGCTTCACTGAAATCGTCGGCCATATGGTCATGCATACGATTCTGCTAATCTTCCTCATCGTCGGACGAAACGACATATTTTCTATCCTGCATACTCGACGTCCTCCCAAGCTGCGCAGCTTCTTTGTGGTACTTCATTTCTCCATTATGATATTCAGCATGATGACCTTATACATATGGATGGGTCAGCCTCGCAGCGGTTTTTCCGTTCCTCTCCCAATGCCACAAGCAGTGCAAGCGAGTAAAATACCGGCATTCTGCCCAATCAAATGACATAGCAAAGAGCATTCCATAAACCTCGTATATAATGTCGACCTAAAGTAAAAGCGTTATAACTTATTGACCGCTGGTGCCTACACGTTAATAAATGTATTCTTGCTAAAGAAATAAAAAAGACACCATTCAGGTGTCTTTTTTCATGATGCTGCATCGTATTGTGTCTTGATTATCCTTCCAAATCCACGTTATGGTACACTTGCTGAACATCATCAAGGTCTTCAAGCGCGTCAATCAGTTTCTCGAATTGTACCTTTTGATCCTCTTCCAGCGTGACTTCAGTCTGAGGCAGCATTGTAATTTCAGCTACACTGAATTCGCTGATGCCTTCATTCTTCAGCGCCTGCTGTACAACATGGAATTGATCAGGCTCAGCATAGATAATTACGGCTTCGTCCTCTTCCAAAATATCGCGCGCATCCACATCTGCGTTCATCAGGATCTCCAGTACATCGTCCGCGCTCTTGCCTTCCAGACCGATTACGGCTGTAGGACTGAACATGTATGTTACGGAGCCGCTTACTCCAAGGCTGCCGCCATTTTTGTTAAATGCAGCACGAACCTCGGAAGCGGTACGATTCACGTTATTTGTCAATGCATCCACGATGATCATGGAGCCGCTTGGACCAAAGCCCTCATAGCGAAGCTCGTCATAGTTCTCATCGGAGCCGCCTTTTGCTTTCTCAATTGCGCGATCAATGATCGCCTTTGGTACATTGTATGTTTTGGCACGTTCCACAACAAATCGTAATGTTTGGTTCAGCTCAGGATCAGGCTCGCCTGACTTCGCTGCAACGTAGATCTCTCTGCCGAAACGCGCATATATACGACTCGTATTCGTGTCCTTAGATGCTTTTTTCTCCTTAATATTGTTCCATTTACGCCCCATACTGTATCTCGCTCTCTTTCCGCATAAAGTATGCATACTCCTAATAATTATATCTTTTCAGGGGAACTTGGGCAAATATGAAAACTTTTGATTTTCAATTCTTAGCTAGTTATACGGGCTTATTTTACGTCAAAATTCGAACATTTCGAGGACCTAGAGGCCCCTTTCACTTTGCCCAATCGTACAAAGGTGTAAAAAACAGAAAGCTGTGATAAAATACTGTAATTGCACCCGCTATTTTGTTAGGGAGGTTTAGTGAATCACCATGCTCATTATCGGTATCACCGGAGGCACCGGATCCGGCAAAACAACGGTTGCCAAGTCCGTCATTGACCGTCTTGGTTCAGAAAAGGTTACATTCATTTCCCAAGACAACTACTACAAAGATCATTCTCACCTCAGCATGGCTGAACGCGAAGTGATCAACTTCGACCACCCCCTCGTGTTCGACAACGAGTTGCTGATTGAGCATGTAAATTTGCTCAAGGAAGGCAAGACTGCATATGCACCGGTATACGACTTTACGATTCATGCCCGTTCCAAGGATGAAACGGTAGAGCTGAAACCGAACAATATCATCATCATCGAAGGGCTCCATGTGCTGTTCGATGAAAATTTGCGTCATTTGCTCGATATTAAGGTATTCGTAGATACTGATCCTGACGTGCGTATCCTGCGCCGTGTACTTCGCGATATTGAAGAGCGCGGTCGGACGATTCATTCGGTATACAATCAATATTTGACCTCGGTCAAGCCTATGCACGAAGCATTTATCGAACCTTCTAAAAAGTACGCTGACTTGATTATCCCTGAAGGCGGTCAGAACGAAGTAGGCATTCACATGCTGTCTGTGCTGACAGAAAAGTATTTGACGAGCGAGTGGAATTCATGAGAAAAAGCCGATCAAGTGACAGACCTGTGTCTGCCATTCGATCGGCTTATTTTCTGCGCTCTACTTCGTAGATTCAACATTTTCAAGCGTCTTCATGCCATCGGCTCCAAAAATGTTGTATATACCGAATTCATAGAAAGAATAGCCATAATCCGTATTTCTTTGGATGCCTTCAAATTTCACATATCTTGCTTCTGTTGGCGTGAAATGAATTGTATCTCTTCCATCCTGTGCCGTAATGACGCCGTCATTCTTCGACGTTACATTTACCCACTCTTTCTTATCTTGAGAGACAAGAATTTTATACGTTTTGGCACGAGCATACTCCCAATCGATGCGGATCGTATCGAATTCTTTTACATCGCCAAGATCAACCATGAACCAAGAAAGATCTACATAGTTGCTTGCCCATCTCGTCGCAGGGAGGCCATCTACTGCTTTTTGCGGCATGTAATTTGGATTATTTCCTTCTACGGAAGATGCCTCTACTGTTTTATTTTCCGCCATATTGCCAAGAAGGTAGTAGGCATGATCCTTCAGCGTGTTATAGGCGCCATCTGCAATTTGACCTTTGATCTTCTGGAACTCCAGCATCGCATTGAAGATCTTAATGTGCTTTTTGAACTCTTCTGCACTACCTTCCGCTTGTTTTGCATTGTACAAATGTGTCTGCAAAGCTCCAGCCGCCGCATCATTATTGAACTGATTCTCTTTCTCGAATTGGTCTACAAACGTTTTGATCAGATCCACATTTGTGCTAGCCTCTATCACATAAGTTGTCTTTTTCGACTTGCCCGAGGTCACCGTAACAGTCAGCTCATGCTTGCCAAGCTTGCCTGCCAGGTTAATCGGTGTACCCGATGTGTAGGGCTTGCCATCAAACGTAGCTGTAACCTTTGCAGCCCCGCTTCCATCGTCATCCTTCAACTTCCATGTAAATTGAACCGTTTCCGTTGCTGGTACCGTTGTATGGCTTTCAATCGGCTGCCCGTTCATTTGTACTTCAGCATCAGAAGGAATACCGCTATTCACGCTATATGTGCCCTTTACGAATTGGTACAGCCAATCATACAGAATTCGGTTGGATGGATCCTTGCTTACTGCTGAATGATATACAGCGTCACTGCCTTGATAGTAGGCATTGTAGCCATTTTGCATAAACCCATTCTCTGCGCCATTATTCAAGTACTCGATATACTTTTCACGGAAATGATTGTCTGTCAGCATCCGATCATCGAACTCCAGCTCATTGCCCATGCCGTGCCGCTTCGATAAATACGCTGCATCCTGCAAGCGCTCAGGGTCGATATCTTCCTCGAAGAAGTAGTTCGGCTGGTAAGCTACGTTGTCGATGCCAACATCCTTCCACATGAATGTCTTGTATCCTGAGAAGAACGGAATCCAGAACAACTTCATGCCCATGTCATGCACTTTCGCGCTTGTCTCACGAAGCATGTCTGGCCCTTTACGATGCGTGCTGATCTGCTCATCCAGCCAGTACATGCCGACAAGCTCCAAATTAGAGTAGTTGGCAGCGTCCCACATCTGCTTCACTTGATCCAGCCACCAGTGAACGGCTTTCACTCGGTTAGCGAAAGCTTGTTCCACGCCAATCGAGTCGCTGAAGCTTAAGTTGCCGTCGCCAATATCGCCGAAGTCTGTCGTACCTTCAACTGGAAACGGGATCATATACACAACTTTCGTTTTGTGGTTAGGATCATTCAGCTTCGCCCCAACTTCTTTGGTCGCTTCATTTAATTGATACATATCGCCTTGCGCTGCAAATGTCTTTTCCAAGTACCATTTCCAGTCATCCAGCTTACCATTCAGCCCCAAATTGCGACCTGATGGCGTATCCAGACCGAGATAAAGAATTCCATCGAACAACCAATCCTTCGGATTGCCCGTCTCATCTACATAACTAATATTCGGGATAATGCGTTCCTTCGTCCAATCTCCCTTGTTATTCGCATAATGTCCATTGTACAGCAGCCCAAGGTCGCTAATTCCGGCTGTTGCCTCTCCCGGAGTTTGGTAAGCTGGGGTCTGCGTAGGAACGGTGTCTGCTCCTTGCACCTTCCCGTCTTCGCCCATAATTTCGATTTCATCGACTAACGTCATGGCCCTAGGATGCATCATGAAGCTAACCTTCACATACCGTGCATAAGCGATGCCTCCGTAAGCCAATCCTTCTTTGTTCGGATCTTTGATTCCATCTTTGTTGCCCTTCCATTCGAACGTCTCTTCATGCTGTCCGTCTATCCATAACGTTTGGAGCGCATTATGGGATAATAGGCCCCAATTATCCTTGTCGTCGGATACGTAAATGGATACTGTCAACGGCAGAAGGACATTATTGTTCGGCCAATCCTGCATGAAATGAGCCTTAACGGATGAGATTGATTTATTCTCACCGAGATCAAATACCACTTCACGCGTTCTTTTCTTCAAATGACCGACCCAAGCTGGATCGGATTTGTCCATTTTTCCATATTTGCCATCTGTCAGCTTATAGCCGTCGTCAGCATAACCTGCCTCTGGTGCTTGTGACCATTCATAAGGAAGACCCAGTGCTAGATTGCGTACCCCTTGCTGAGGTTCAGCTGCCTGCTGGGGTGAGTTCTGCTCTCCCGCCTGCAACAATGACTTCGCCTCCTCCGCCTGTACAATTGGAACCATTATCGATAGAGCTAGTACTGTAGACATTACGATAGATAGCCACTTCTTCTTCATCATCCTAACTCCCTTTCTATCTATAAGAATATAATGATCATCAAATACCAACGAATTTGTGATTTGATTGAAGTTATTCCGTTGTTATTTCCTCCTCTCTTTTCCCATGAACCTTAGAATTAATTGTTGATAACGCTTACTTCTAACCTTAAGAGACATATCGCTAGAATCAAATAGATTAATCATTACTTTTGTATACTTTTGTTTACCTGTTCGTCAGAGCGAATGAAGTTTCCCTTATCAGTTATTATCTATTCCTCTATCAGTAAAAATATTGTTTTTTTAAGCAATGTACTTCTCTAAGATGTTTCACCCATTTACAGGCCAAAAAAATAGTATGGCCGCAACTATATAAAAAGGGGCTTCCTCCGTAAGGAGCAGCCCCTAATAACAATCTTACTCAATTTTTTATTACATATATTGTGATGAGCTAGTTGAATACAGCTTTACTTCCTCGTTGCCACCAGGAAGCTGGACTACCCCTTCTAGCCTCATACCGATTTTCTTAAGCAGATGGCCGGATCGTTCGTTATCTAACGAGGTAATTGCTACAATGCGTTCTAAATCGAGCTTTGTCAGGCCATATTCCAACGTGGCGGCAGCCGCTTCATAGGCGTACCCTTGACCGCGGAACTCAGGGAGAAAGGCGAAACCAATGTCTACATCCTGCAAGGAATCCCTCTTAATTAGGCCGCAAATGCCGATGGGAACCTTTTCTCCTTTCAATACCGTCAAAAACAAGCCAAAACCACGCCGCTGATAACTTTCCATTGGACCATTCACATTATAATCACGCGCACCCTCAACAGTTCGTATTCCTCTATCGCCGATATACCGGTGCCAAGCTTCATCATTCAAACCTTTAACATATTAGTAAAAATAGAGGATTCAGTCACTGATGAAACAAAAAGGTCGAGTTTAGGAGGTAATGTAATCCCTAGCTCAACCTTTATAAAGTAAAAACCATCTCATTTATGATAAAAAATGACATCATCACCAATTTGCCCAAGTTCCAAATAACATGGATTGTCCAATCCTTCGTTGATATTTGTTCTTTTTAATCTGAACGCATGGAACTCCCCAGTCCCGTAAATAATTAAAAAACTGCTTAAAAGGGCATAGGATTACTGTGTTTCATAGATAGAATTAATAATCAACTACTTATTCCTATGTAAAATAAACATCCATTGTTTCGTTTCTTTCTGGGCTTTAATGTCATCGTAAAAAAACTCTTCACTAACTTTTGATGAAAAGCCTGCTCTATAGAATATATCAAAAATTTCCTGGTACTCTTCTTCGGTTCTATAGATTGCACTATATTCATTTGCTAAATCTTCAGAATAATAATTGTTTAATGTCAATCTTTCTTCCAATGCAATCGGCTCAGATATATAGATAATACATTCTTCATCGAATCTTTCGATAAGTTCGCCAAGAACCTCTTTTACTTCATCATCATTAATGTACATGAATACTCCGCCCGATATAATAAAACGGTTAAATTTCTTTTTAACCGGAAACTGGACAGTACCATTCGTTAACTCTTGAATCGACGAATGAATAAAATAGGTAGATTCCTTTTTCTTAATATCTTCACGTAGCTGTATAATATCGATAAATTCCTTTACATAGTCTACACCGACATAAGTATTGACCACAGAAGTAATGTATTTGGATATACGACCTGTGCCGCATCCAACTTCAAGCACAACACTATCGCTATCTATATTCAAAAGTGGAAATCTGTGCTCCAGTTCAAAGGCAGTCCAAGCCCCAATCTTGCTTTTGTCCCTGTCTCCACATAGGACTACTGGTGCATCTATATCAATGGATATTTTCTCTCTTGCTCTTTTCTGGTAAAAGTCTTTTAAACTTTCAGGATCAATATGAACTTGTTCATTGTATACTCTGCTCAATTAGTTTTCTCCTCCAGAGGACGAATTATTTACAATTTTAATTCTGATCCATCCAAAAATTTAATATATGAGGCATATATATGCCCTTTTTGCTTTTCTTTTGGTGGCAACTCCATATATTCCCCATACATGGAGGATAATATATCATCATAACCCTTAGGTATTTGAAATAAAAAGCCTTCAAACTCAGCCATTATCGCCTCGTCATACCATTCACGTTTAAAAACATGGCCTGCCACATTATTACACACTAAAAATGGGGTATCTTTTTTGTTGTCTATTCCAGAAAAATAATTAAAAACAGAGATGGTTAGTGCACGAGGGATCCATGATAATACTTTAAATAATAACCTACTGTAAGCATTCCCTGCACATTTTTTCCCTACCTGCGCCCATAATATTTTTCTACACATCTTACATATGGAAACAGAAATCTTTTGCTTATACTGTCTGGACGACAAATTATCAATTGGACAGATATCAATAAATATACCATCCTTTTGTTTAATGTGTTCTTGCCCTGCACGGACAAATGATGTGTTTTTCAATCTCAACTTCCCATAAACCCAATTATAGTGTTTGTCTGAGCGCTGATTTTGTAAAAAGAATTTCTCACCATCTAATTCTTTTTTGCATACTTCGCAAAATCGTTCGTAGTCTTTTCTAAACATATGGATATCTATGTCGTCATCCCATGGAATAAATCCTTTATGTCTAATTGCTCCTAGTAACGTTCCTCCTGCGAGAAAATACGGTATGTTATTTTTTGGCATATCTTATCCAATTCTATAAGGAGTTGCAACATCTCCTCATGTAACTTTTTCAAATCCTCATCATCTAGTTTTATATAATCTATTCCCTCTATCATTTTATATCACCGCTTAGTACGTTTTCTCTCTCATTGTCCTTACACGTATAAGCCAAAATTCTTTGATAATCATCAAAATAATCTATTTCAGACCAAAACATTCCTTTTATATCAATCGTATCAATGTTCTTTTCTTCTACTAACGAATACAAAATATTTTCCCACCACAATTGGTGCTGCTGATTCCCTATCAAATGATCAAGCTTTTCTAGAAACTCAGACAAGAACTTATCCTTTATTTTGCCAATGCCTACATATTCGCAAGTCCGATCAATTAAAGGCAAATCTTTCCCGTACTTTCTTATAAAGCCGTTCTCTAGCTTCAAAAAATAATCTCCCTCAGCCGTTCTTCCGGTATCAACCATTAAAGCACAGTCTTTCTTCGTTTCTATTATGAGATTCAAAATTCCATCATCAATATAAACGTCGCCATTCATAATAATAGAATCTTCGGTTAATTCCCCTCGAGCAAACCATAATGACGCAATACTATTTGTTACATTATAGAAAGGGTTATAGTAATAGGTGACATTCAGCCCGTCTAATGCTTCATAAATTTTTTCTTTACAGTAACCCACGCATACAATTGGCTGAATATTTTTTCTAATAGCATCATGACGCTTCTTCTGATTAATGGTACTCCATCAACCGGCAGCACGCATTTTGGGATTTCTTTTATCATTCTTGATATTCTAGTTCCTCTACCTGCTGCCAATAATATAGCTTTCATATTTCACCTCTCCCCTCAACATTCATCGATTTTTTCAAAATGCTCCCAAAATAAACGCATTACTTGAATACTTCCCGTCGTTACTCGAATCCAGTTGGACAAGATAGGGGCAGAGTATGTTTTAATTAGTATATTTTTTCTTTTAGCGCTGAAAATACTAGCTGAGGCTTCTTGTTGCTTTTAATCAGCACATAATTGCCATGATTAAAATGATATTCATAATTGTGTTTTTTGAGCTGATCCAATAGGTACTCTCTACCCAGCCGTTCTCTCTCTGTTAAATCATCAATGATTTGAGGATTATCTAGTATCTTTTCAGCAAATTGAAGTGCAAAACAATTGATAGGATACGTCGAGCAAGCCTTTTTGATTTCCGTAATTATTTCATGATTCGCGATAATATAACCTATCCGGCATCCGGCAATAGAAAGCATTTTTGAAAAGGTCCGAAATATCATGACATTATCGTATTCGTTTATGAAATGCATGAATGTGGTAGGCGAAAAATAATAGTAGGCCTCATCGATAACGACCAGCGCATTATTTTCTCTCGCTTTTTCAATGATTGCTCTTACTTCATGTTCTAGCCAGGATGTACCGATAGGGCTATTCGGATTCAACAAGACTACAATTCCTGTATCGCTGTCAATTTGATTTAACGTATTTTCCACGCTTACGTTGAAATTTTCATCATAGGTTACCGGCGAATGGATCATCCCGTACATATTCATGTACACCGCGTACATTTCAAAGCTGGGACTTACCGAGACTACTTTCTTGCCTGGCTCCCCGAATACTTCAAACAATAATCGGATAGCGTCATCAGAACCGTTGGTCAAAGAAATGTTCTCCGGTTGACAATGCAGGTATTCCGCCAATTTTCCAACGACTGTGGTCATTTCCGGATACATTGCTACATAATCCGGCGTTATGCTTTTCATTACTTGTTCAAAAAAAGAGGCAGGCAACCCCTCCGGATTTTCATTCATATCTAAACGAACGTAATTTTTTCTGCTTTCGCTATATGACGTTCTATATAAATTCTTTATGTTAGGATTTACGTAATACATGTATTATCACCTTTCTGCATCAAATATTCAGGACTTGCTGCATAAGTTCGTTTTTGATGCTCTGATGAATCTTTTGCCCGCACGTGCCATCCGCATTACTTACGCTCTTTTTAAATCTAGAAACGCGTTCCTCTCTCTTGTAATCTTCCCCGCGTTCTACCATTTCAACAAACTGAGGCACAGTAACATCTTGATTTACAAAATAACATCCTGAATAGTCCGCATGATAATACCGATCCGTTGCTATCATTTCACTGTCCAATAACCCCAAAATAGGTTTTTCAGTTACAATGCATTGCAGCATAACGGAACTATAATCACTAATGATACCGTCAGAAGCAGCCACAGCCGGATAAATATCGCTGCTGTTATCAACAATAACGTTAGCAGCTTGTTTCAGCTTGTTTTCCAGTATTTCAAAAGATTCTAATAGCTGCGGGCGCATTGTTTTAATTGTAATCTCTGTAAGTGGATGCGGGCGCCAAATAACGGCAAACTGCTCATGATCCATAAAATAATTTAGGACTTGCTCAACTTGCTCAAACCAAGAATCAATGGATAACAGATCGGCTATTCCCGTGTTTAACAAAAAGGCCTTTTTATCGCCAATTATTTTTTCCAATAAAACGGTATTTCTTTAGGTTCCTTTATCGCCTCAAACATGGCATCGAGTTTTGGGGATCCTAAATCTAATAACTTGTGAGCATCAATTCCATTAGCTATAAAAGAATGAAGTGAGTTTTTAGATTGAACAATAATTTTTGCTGCATTCATATAAGATGGGAATACGCTAATTTCAGGAGTAGCCGTACTTCCGGCCAGGTAATAAGGGACATATACTAACATCTCCGTATATTGCGCAAGATTACCAGAAAAGAATCGACTGTTGACCATTGTAAGTATATTATAGTTATCGAAAGGGTTATGAATGTAAATAATATCCGGTCTTCTATTCTCAAAATCATACAGTTCGAACGGTATGGTAGTTACATCTTTCGGGAAGTCATTTCCCTCATAACAAAACTTTATGATTTCTCCCTGTGCATTTTTTTCATAATACGGAATTGGAACGACGTAACATGTGCAGTTCGGATCTTGATTGGCCTCTCTATATATACTTTCTAGTGCATCCCACATCGAAGCTTTGTACGGCATGAACGCGATTTCTATGTCTGTCTTTACGTTATTTATAATTAAGGTTTTCACATCAACCATTAAGTGCTTCAATTTATTAATATGTAACGAATATTTGTGTTCTTCTTTCATTCCTGCCATTAAGGATTGGACTGCTTGAATAGCTTGATGAAGAAGCCCGATAACTTCTTCCTCCCCATTCATTAACTTCAGCAAAAATTGTAATCCATCGTTGCTATCTTGCAATATAACGCTCGTTCTATCATCATTAGTATGACTTGCGTAATCAATGCCTTCTTCGATCGTAGCAATAAAATCCATAATCTGGCGCTTTTGATTTAATCTCATGACTTCTCTCCAATGCTCAGTGCAGTTTGTATTTCGATTCCGTTCAAGTTTTTTTGTCTCAAAACCTTTTGGACACGATAGCCATTTCTCCATTGTAATTAATTAGTATATTTGTGAATTGGGATCACAATAAGATCAATGATTTTCAAGGATATCGACATTTTTGGACAATATATTCTGTATATATTCTATCGTCATAATAAAAGAAAAGATTAATAGTTAAAACACTTGAGCCGCTTACAGGAATCACCTTTAATTTCCACTTTCGCAAAAGCAAAAAACCGACCTCATGCAGTCGGTTTTTCATGCGTTTTTCTGAACTTGTGTTGGTATAAAAAAGCTCTGACTTCGTTACGTAAACAGTCAACAACTATGAGACGCGAAAGGTTTGTCTTCTCATCCACATCGTTGCAACCCACTTTTCTCCTTTTCTCACCGGTGCGCCTGCATGCAGGGTTCGTTCGTTTAATTCATGATTACTGTAAAAATATTCGAAGTAGACGGCCATGCCCTTGCTAGGGAACACGGATAAATTAAGCATGGGGAATGTCGTTTCTCCGCCTTCCTCCACATCATTCAAATACATAACGAGCGTACTAATTCGATTGTTCGCACTTGCTCGACTCGTGTCAGCGAAGAAATCAAAATGAGGCTTATACTCCTGGCCAGGGGCATACAACAGCACCTGCAAGCCATCACCGTGCTCGATCGGAATATTCATGATTTGAGAGATCCGTTTCTCGATCTTTGCAACCGTCTCATTTTCCTCACAGAATACCCCACTGCTCGTTCTAATTTGATTGACTGAACGCTCTTCTCCAATTTTAGAACGCTGCAATCGCTCCTTAGAGTGCTCAATCAATTCGTCGCATTCCTCATTACTAAGGACATTTCCTAATATGACAATCAAAGGCTCCTCATACTTGGCAAGGATACGAATTTCTCGATCTTCTGTCTTAATCGTGCTTCCGACATGATCAAAAATGGTACGTTCTTTCTCCGTCGCGTTCCCAATCATCCTTATGTATCCTCCATAAAATGACATCCACCACAAAATAAGATACCATAAAATGGTCATTTTCCTCTACTGATTTTTAGGCAGTATGTGAAGGAAAGGCACGAGCATTCAGTCAAACGTTATCATTGTTATTGTTTCTTCTGGTGGTTTACGTTGTCTTTATGATAAAGAGTGGAACGGGTCATATCATTATGATCTATACAGCTCTTGGGGATTCCATTTCAATCCCCCGTTTTTTACTTAAAGAATAAGTTTTAGTATAATAGCGAAGAATGTAATTAGTACAACTCCTAAGGAGGGATTGCACATGGATATCAAAGCAAAAATTGAAGAAGTCGTTGCTAAAGTCAAGAACGATCCAGACTTCTCATCTAAATTTATGAGTGATCCTGTTTCGGCAATTGAATCTGTTATTGGAATTGACCTCCCGAATGATCAGATCAATGCATTAATCGAGGGTGTAAAAGCGAAATTGACCGTAGATAAAGCCAGCGGCATTTTTGATTCGATCAAGAAGCTGTTCTAATTTGATACATAACAAGTTGAGCGGTTCTTCGTGCAAAGGGGATATACATGATTAGAAATGACATGTATATCCCCTTTTGGCATTCAAAAACGTTTTACAGCGATTTAGATTTAAAAAAGACAGAAGGAAGGGCTTAGCAGCAACTGTTGCCCCTACACTGATTTTAGATTGCCTGGATAGAGAAAAATACCCGGGTTGGGATGCGCTAATGCTGAATCCGTCCTAAAAAGCTGGGATACACGTTCAAGGAATCTTATCCCCCTCCCTATAATCAAGCCTCTCACTTGCGCCTGCTATTTCTCTATGTTCATTTCATCATTTTTATACAATCTTCTTATGCTGGTGTAGTCATAGTTAAATGTCACTCCTATATAGGCTTCTGCATACGATGGAGAAAATGATTGAATCTAAAATGGAGGCCACGACCATGAGCTTGCAGCAACAGGGGCAACAAGAACAAACACTGTATCGAATGGATCCAACTACTATGCATAACTTAAGATCCATTCAAGATCACATAGGGAATATATGTAACAACCATATGAACAAACTTGTTCTAGTGGAGACAGTGGATGGCGATGTTTTTGAAGGGTTACTTATCCACTGTGAAAGGGGAATTTTATACTTAAGACTTCTAAACCATGGAACTAATCGCGGCTTTGTTCCTGGTTTCCACAATGATTTCGTTTTACCCCTAGTACTGTTCAATTTACTCGCCATTTCATTATTATAGGCCTGATCAAGCCTAATCCTCTAATTAAGGAGTGAAATCTTATGGCATTTACACCGCCTCAAGGGCCACAAGGAACACAACAGGCACCCTCCTCCCCTCCTCCACAATTCACACCACCGCAACCCGCTGCTACAGCGTTTGCCATCGACCCTGGAGCTATTTCCGGTTGTTTATTCCGCAACACATTTGTGTGGCTAAGAAATGGGAACTCATTCTGGTTCTTCCCAACCTTTGTAGGACGCACATCCGTTGCAGGTTTTAGATGGACCGGTCGAAGATGGGTGTATACTGGAGTCGATCTAAGAAGCATTGTATCATTTACATGTTTTTAGAGGGGAAAATAACGGCCCAGTACCAGTACCTTATCGGTGCTGGTTTTTGCTGCCTGTGTAGCCACTTATATTGAGCGTAAACCACGGCACTACTTAGCTTTGAAAATGCCCGATCGTTGATTGCCTTTGGTATAATTGCAAACCAGTATCCTCAAGCCGCCTCTCGAACCGCTATCATAGATCGCGGGAAGGAGTTGCTTGTTATACAACCTTCTGGACAGTATCGGGCCAGCTACGTCCAACAGTACTTTGATATCATGAAGCCAAATGGCCGTATCATGAAGTTTGGAGCTTACCCAGAATATCCCTCAACTTATGCCATGATATAATCCAGAAAATGTGAAGCAGGTGTCATCAATATCGAAAACCAAACTTCATATTATTCCCCCCTGTATACCGGGTAACCTACAAATTTAAAATCTTTGCCTAATGGCTGCACACTGACATTGTGAAGCTCTACAGCGCCACTCATCTTTTCGACCCCTGCCCCACCGAGAAAGGACGATGCATTCCGACCACCTATCAGCTTCGGAGCCATGTAAACAATGAATTTGTCGATGAGTTTATTCTCAAAAAAGGCTGCATTGATTTCACCCCCGCCTTCTATCAAAACGGAAGAAATCATCTCCCTACCCAAAAGCTGAATAACTTCGATTGGATTGACCCTGCCCGTCTGTTCCGTAACAAAAACTTTAACGCCTGCCTTTTCTAATGCCGCCCTCTTCTCGATATCGTGAGAAGTTGTTGTGAACACCCAAGTGGGAGCTTCTCCATCTATAACCACCTTAGCATTCAAAGGTAACCGTAAAGAGGAATCCAAAACCACGCGTATCGGATTCCTACCGTTAGGCAACCTTGTTGTAAGCTCGGGGTCATCTGTAAGCACCGTATTAACACCAACTAGGATCGCGGCATTCTGATTGCGAAGAACGTGGACATCTTCCCGAGCCGCTTCTGAAGTAATCCATTTGCTATCGGAAGAGTAGCTATTGATTTTCCCATCCATCGTGATAGCTGTTTTTAAAGTTACAAACGGAATATGCTGGACAATGAATTTATTGAAAACCTCATTTATTTGGAAAGATTCTTCTTCACATACTCCCGTGATGACTTCGATTCCTGCTTCCCGGAGTATATCTACCCCTCTGCCCGAAACGAGCGGGTTAGGGTCAAGTGCTGCGATCACCACTTTTTTAATGCCTGCTTCAACAATGGCAACTGCGCATGGCCCTGTTCTGCCATAATGGGAACAAGGCTCAAGCGTCACATAGATGGTCGCTCCCCGCGTAAGCTCTCCAGCCATGCGGATCGCATGGATTTCAGCATGGGGTTCGCCTGCCTTCATATGAACCCCGATGCCCACGATGCGGTTTTCGTTGACAATCACAGACCCTACAAGCGGGTTTGGATCAGTCTGCCCCTTCATGGCCTTTGCATTCTGTATGGCCAGCCGCATATAGAATTCATGGTTATTCATCATTGTTGCAGGAGCCATTCCCTTCGTTTATATGTCCCGACCGCTCGATTTTGGGTTTTTAAATATTTTTCATTATATTCCGATATATCTCCCCAAAGCTGTACGCGATCTTCCACTGCCATGCCTGCGTTTCGAAGCGCATCAATCTTTTTAGGGTTATTGGTTATCAGTGTAACCGGTTTGGTCCGAAGGACATTTAATACTTGTATCGCATCACTATAGTCACGGGCATCGTCAACAAATCCAAGTTTAAGATTGGCATCTACGGTATCGTAACCATTTTGCTGAAGGATATAAGCCAGCGCTTTACTGAAAAGCCCAATCCCTCTGCCTTCGTGGTTGGCAAGGTAAAATAGCGCGCCAGTTCCATGCTCGGCAATATGCATCAATGACTGTTCTAGCTGATATCCGCAATCACAGCGTTTGCTGCCGAAAATATCCCCGGTGTGGCAAATGGAATGAAACCGGATTAAGGCATGTTCTGCATTCTCGAAGTCTCCGTGCACCAGCACGCTCGATTGTTGATATTCAGCTAAATTCACATTCGATAATTTGGCAACAATATGCTCAAAATCATCCGTTACCTCGCTGCAATTCAACCAGCAATACCATTTAAACTGAACGGTCTCCCCCCGCAAATTAATCGGAAGATTGATTGGTCCGACTAGATAAATGGCACCGTTTTCCGTGTTGATCATTTTAATTCTCTCTTGCAGAAGAGAAATGACTTTGGGATCAAACTCCTTAACAGAAGGCATTAACACAACTCCTCTTTTAACCAATGTTTATGTCTTATTGTGAACGAAACAACTTTTCATTCCCTGTTAATGGTTTAACCAGCATCCTGCCTAAGCCAATCCAGAACATCACGTTGATTTTCTTCCGAAACGCCATGGTCGGTCGGGTATATCTTTAATGTGATTCGTTGCGTGTGTTCCCTTAAATATGTCGCCGTTTCATGCACGATCCTGACCGGGAATACGGAATCATACTCACCGTGCGAGACAAATACCGATACATTACTCAGACTTCGGAGCGAATATCCCGTCTTTACAAAGTCAGGAATGTATCCATTCAACGCAACGATTCCCCTTAGCTGATCGCCCATTGTGAGTGCAAGCGTCATGGATAAAATGGCGCCTTGACTGAAGCCGAGCAAGTAACATTTGTTCGGATCGATCGGATACTTTTCCATCGCATATTGAATGAAAGCTTCGAGCTGTTTTACCGCCTCATCAAACATCTCTCGAATGGGATTACCCAGACTTTTCAGTTCGTAATACTGATATCCTGTACCAAGCGGAAGATTACCGCGAATCCCAATGACAATGAAATCATCACTTATAGGTTCAACCAAGCCAAACATATTTCTTTCATTAGAACCTTTACCGTGCAGCGTAAAAATAACCGGGTATTTCTTATTCGGTACTACATTGACAGGCAGGTGAACGTCATATTGGTAAAACGAAGTCATTTGAACCACCCTTTTTGAGACGCTTTTCCTGCCATAATCATGCGGTCAAGCGAGAATGGCGACCGGTCGGCCACTGCAAGGTATAAAGAAATCATCATAAATCCAAGATCCAACTCATAGCCAGCCATTTGAGCATTGCCAAGAAGTCCGGCGGAGAGTTTTGCAGTCAGTATTGCACCCATAAGCATTACTACGAATAACGCCGATACATAACGGGTGAACAATCCCGCTATCAGCATAATACCGCCCACAAGCTCAAGCAGCGCCACGATATAAGCCGCAAATCCAGGAATACCAATAGAACTGAACCACGCCTCAACATTAGTCATGCCCATTTGGAATTTCGCGATACCATGGAACATAAATATGATTCCCATCACTACACGCATAATAATTGTTACTGCAGCTGTCTTCGTCACACTAATCACCCCCAAAATAATATTAGTTATAAAGAAATAAAATTCATATTAGTAATACTAATCAAAAGCAAGTAGCGTGTCAACAAAAAAATTGCTAATATATAATTATATTTGTTATCACTAATATTGAAGAGGTGCAGTCCTATGGATATCGGCTCCACAATACGTGCTATCCGAAAACGAAAAAATATTACTATTGCTCAAATCTGCGAAGAAACCGGTCTATCTCAAGGATTCATGAGTCAAGTGGAAACTAATAAGACTTCCCCTTCCATATCAACTCTAGAAAACATCGCAAAAGCACTAAAAGTACCTTTAGCTTACTTGCTGTTAAAGAAAGAAGATCGGATGAATATTGTTCGTAAAGATGAGCGAAGCATTACGACAAGCGGTTCTGATAA
This sequence comes from Paenibacillus alvei DSM 29, assembly GCF_000293805.1. Classification (GTDB taxonomy): domain Bacteria; phylum Bacillota; class Bacilli; order Paenibacillales; family Paenibacillaceae; genus Paenibacillus_B; species Paenibacillus_B alvei. The sequence continues at coordinate 900,445 of NZ_AMBZ01000001.1, forward strand.
GTTAACAGTGCAGCACTTAAGCTCTACGAAGAACGTAAGGATGATGGTCGTTGAGTTTCCTCCAGGGGCTTCGACGGGGATTGCTCCACATGCGCATGAAGGTGAGGAGGTTCATGTTGTCATTAAGGGAAGAATCTACGCGGAGCAGGGAGAAGACGCGGCCGAATTTGAAAAAGGCGATTCCTTCAGTTGGAACGCATGTACACCCCATTTGGTGAAAAACATCGGTGATGACACTGCCATCGTTCTAATATCCATCTATACGGAGAACGACAAAAATCGGGAGCTCATCTAACTATAAGCTATGTTCGTAGGACATAAAAACGAGGAGTCTTGTCAGTGGCAGAACTCCTCTTCAAGAACAAAGGCTAACTGTTAATTAAAAATGAGGCTGAAGCACGGCGATTTGATTCTCTCACCATTGTGCAACAACCTCATAGCTATACATCTAATCGTTTTCGTTTAGATCAACTTATACTCTTTAAGCAGTTGCATGATTCTGGTGTGAGAAACTTTTTGCACACCCGTCACTGCTGCTAATTGGATTGCTGGAGGCAGCTCCATATCGGTTAGTTTCTTGCCGTCCATCATTTTCGCTGTGGAATCCAACAACACACGGACATCATAAGCGGATCCAAATACTTCTGGCACGCCGCGGTCAATGTCAAGAAGCGTGTACACAGCTTCCATGGCGGTACGCACCGAATACTCTGTGGTGAATACCGTGTCTCGCGGTGTTTCGGCGAAGTTACCGATAAAGGCAGCGTTGACACAATCATCAGGAACAACATTCGGGCGATCTCCCGCAGCTCTTGGCATGAAGTAAGATGTAACATAAGGCATCATGCAAGGGACACAGTTTGCGGAGTTTACGGCAAGATCATGAATCTCTGCTTCTGGTACGCCCATGTGGTAGAGCCATTCTTCCGTGATCTCGATACCCGTGCAGTCCTTCATCGGTTTCTTGATGTAGTCACCTGGCACGTCGCAATACAAGCTGTATACCCATACGACGAGCTGATCTTTTGGCTGCGATTTGAAGTGAGGCTGCCGGTTCAAGGTAAAGCTCATCAGCCATTTTGAATCTTTTACCGTCACGATACCGCCGGTAACGACCCTTCCGCTGAATGGATCGCGCTTGCAGATTTTTTCGATATAAGGCGGAATCCGGCCATCTAGCGTTGTAATGGTGGCAGACTCCCAGTTGCTTTCCGCAATGTTGCCGCAGAATTTGTCTGGACGGCCAAAGGCAGGATCTTGTTCCGCGATCTTCTTCCAAAGCTCCCAGCTTCCTCCGAGGGAGGTGTTCATGATGGCAGGAGTGTTGTTGTCGCCTAAAGTGGAGCTTTCGGTATTGCTGCCATTGGTGATGAACACCAGATCATTTTCAGTCAGGTCAATGTGTTTTTCTTGTCCGTTTTGAACATAGACCAGCTTGTTAGCAACTTTCTTGTTCTCCGTAATATCAAATTCTACATTCGTCACGGTCGTTGCATATTGGAAGGTAACTCCATGGCCTTTCAAATACTTCATAAGCGGCAGTGCAAGAGACTCGTATTGATTGTATTTTGTAAATTTCAACGCTGAGAAATCTGGCAATCCCCCGATATGATGAATGAATCTAGCGATATATCTGCGCATTTCCATGGCGCTGTGCCAAGGCTCAAACGCAAACATCGTCTGCCAGTAAAGCCAGAAATTCGAGTTGAAGAAATCTTCCGAGAAGACATCTGTAATTTTCATATCTTCAAGCGCTTCTTCTGGAGTAAAGAACAACTTGATAATTTCCATCGAAGCGGTTTGAGTAAGTGTGAATTTGCCATCGGTATGTGCATCCTCACCACGATTGAGGATAGCACGCTGCAAGGAGAAGTTTGGATCCTCCTTGTTGAGCCAGTAAAATTCATCTAATACCGATGCACCCTCCGTTTCAAGTGAAGGAATAGAGCGGAATAGATCCCAGAGGCATTCGAAGTGGTTCTCCATTTCCCGGCCACCGCGGATAATGAACCCCCGACCATCATCATAGATGCCGTCTAATCCACCTCCGGCAATATCGAGTTCTTCAAGAATATGAATGTTTTCCCCCTTCATCTGACCATCCCGTATGAGAAATGCGGCTGCGGACAGTGATGCAAGACCAGAGCCGATCAGATAGGCGGATTTTTGATCAACACCGAGTGGTTTCTTTGGACGGGCAAAAGCTTCATAGTTACCATTGCTATAATACATCCTTACAACCTCCTTTAGTGGTCCTGACACCTCCACTTTATAGGAGTATGAATGGAATAAAAATAGACAGGTAAAGCCCTGTGTCTAAAATTTAAACTTCAAGTGCTATATGTCTAAAAAATCTATAGATTATGGTAAAATAGTAAGAAACATTGCACCCTAAGGAGAGGTTTCCTATACATCCATACACCAAGCATGCATTGGCTGATGCATTGAAGGATATGTTGGGCACCAAGACTTTAGATAAAATAACGGTTAAAGACTTAGTGGAAGCCTGCAAGTTGAATCGCCAAACCTTTTACTATCATTTTCAGGATATTTACGACCTGCTGGGATGGATATATATAACGGAGGCACTTGGCGCTATTCAGAATAACAAATCCTATGCGACTTGGCAGCAGGGGCTATTAATCATTTTAGAATATGTGGAAAGCAACAAGGCGCTTTGTATGAACACATGTCGTTCTCTTGGAAAAGAGCATTTGGAGATGTTTTTAAATCAGGTTTTATTTGAACTTCTAAGCAATGTCATCAATGAAGTTTCGGATTCCCGTGCGATTTCGGAAAAGGACAAGACGTTCATCGTTCAATTTTACAGTCATGCCTTTGCAGGAACGCTTCTGGATTGGATTGAGGATGGGATGAAAACACCTTGTGAGGCGATCGTAAACCACATCATTCGATTGATGGATGGGCGTTTTATGGATGCAGTGGAGCGTTTTAAAAATTAGCACACCTATTTATCATGGAATGTCAGGTGTTTCGCTTGTTGTTCCCTTTAAACCGACGATAAAAAACAAACCCCGACTTTCATGTCGGGGTTGTGGCTGAAATACCTTGATTGTGTTTATGAAGTCTTTACTTTCTTTCCTTCATATCCAAATACGATTATGAAAAAGGCTGCAGTCACTAGTGTAATAATTGCAGAAACCAAGTACACTAACATTGGACTATATGCCGGGATTCCTAAGAAACTTGCAAATGCATAAGATACCATTTTGACTTGGAAAAACCCATTAATTCCACCACCTATTGCTCCTGCAATCATAATGTAAATGAAAGTTTTGCGATATGGAACAATTAAACCATAGATAATGGGTTCTGTTACACCGCTTAGTACGGCTGGTATCAAAGAAGAACCTGCTAGAGTTTGCAGCTTTTTATTTTTTGAACGTAGCAAGAAACCTAACGCAATTCCCATTTGGGCAAATGCACACATTCCTCCCATTGCATATAATGGATCACCGCCAGCGCCTAAGTTAGCTAATACAATCGGTACGAGTCCCCAGTGAAGCCCCATAACAATTAAGAAGGTATAAAAACCACCTAGGATAGCACCCGTCAACATTCCACTGACACCACTCAACATTACAACAAAATTAGCAATGGCTTCACCAACCAAAGTGCCAAAAGGACCGAAAATCAGCATAGTTAACGGTACAATGACAACAAGAGATATCATTGGAACCATGAACATCTGTAACATTTTTGGTATAAATTTGATTAATAATTTCTCGAATTTTGCATAAAAAGCAATGGCTATGAAAACTGGAAATACACTAGAAGCGTAATCAATCGCTATTAATTTAATTCCTAAGAAGTCTACATTTCCATTTCCAATTAACCCCATAAATCCTGGCTCTAACAAAGATGCTCCAATTGCTGCACCAATGTATACGTTTACACCTAAGCGTTTAGATAATGAGAAACCTAGTAGAATCGGTAAGAAGTAGAAAACAGCATTCGAAATGGAAGATAATACTATATACGTACTATTATTTGTGTTGATCAGATTGAATTCTAGTAATAAATTCAAAATTGCCTTTAGCATTCCAGAACCAGCTAACACCCCCAATAAGGGCAAAAAACTTCCTGAAATAATGTCAAATATCCCTTGAACACCTTTTTTAGTTCCCGTCTCATTTTGTACATTGTTCGCTATTTCTTCCGAGGTGTTTTTATCTTTTAGTTTCATAATTTCTTTGTATACATCAGCTACTTTACTGCCGATTATTACTTGATATTGCCCTCCTGCAACAACCGTTCCTAGAACTAAGTCAGTTCCTTTTATTTTCTCATCATTTACTTTATTTTGATCTACTAATTGAAACCGTAATCTAGTTGCACATTGGGATAAATTGCTAATATTCTCCATTCCTCCAACTTGATCAATCAAGTTTTTAGCAATTTTCTCGTAACTCATTTCTATATCAACTCCTTCTACTGCTTTGATAATTTGAGTCTAGCAGCAAATTAAACGCTATACAATTTGATTCATTTTCTAAAATCGGAAAATAGAATCCGCGTAACATCGCGTTTTTTCGCATTTAGGTCTTGCACGTTCCCTATTCCACATTATAATTATCCCCAATCCACATCATAATTATAACTTGGATTGGGATGCTGCTTATATATTAGAAATACAAACAAAATGCCACTATATATGGGTTCCATTCGTTAAAAAGCCCAAGAATAGTATGGTATGTTTATGGTGTTTCCTGTTTATAATAAAATCAAAAGATTTTCACTTTTTTCGTTTGATCCGTTTCCATAAATGGAATTCTGGTGCTTCTATTCGGTGAGCAGTCGAACTTGCCTTTTACTATCATAAGCTACCGGATTCTGTACTTTTGAAATTCATTTTTTATAAAGGAGTTCATTCAATTGCAAGATCACTCAATTCCTTCTAGTCCAGTGTATATAAGATTAACTGAGTTCTTTTTTAAGTGCACTAAACCCAGTGTGTATTATACAATTGTTAAAGTATTAATTAAAAAAATTCATGAATTTCCAGATATTTATATTGAAGAAATTGCCTATGTAGCAAATACAACACCTGCAAGCGTAACTAAATTTTGCAAAAAAATAGGTTATTCTTCTTTTAAGGAAATGAGGACTGATTTAGCTCCCTACTCTTACAAAAATCCGTTTAGTACGATCGATTGGAGTAACTCCCCACAAAATATGATAGAAGCGATGAAAATAGAAGAACAAAATCTAAACGAGAAAATTTATGAATTAATAGACCTAGAACAGTGCAAGAGAATTGCTCAAAAGTTGGCTTCTACAACTGAAATTGCTGTTTTATGTAATACATTTAACTTTGCTTCTGCTAATATTTTACGAGAATTACTTAGTCTTAAGGGTATTACAGTTTTTGAAATTAATCGCAAGGCGGATATTTCTGTTATAAAACAAATGCTGCGCGAAGTAGATCGTTGTTTCATCTTTTCTCTTACCGGTAAATGGTTGACAGAAAATCCCGATGTTCTTATGGAAATACAACAATCCGAAACGCCCACGTTTCTCCTGACATCTCAACCTGAACCATTCCATGCTCACATTTTTGAAGAGATTATTTCTTTGGAAGCATTTAATTTTCTTTTTATTCTAATTATTACTCCCAAAAAGTTATTCATACTATTTTGAAAGTTATTGCCAATTACCTAACGTTGGTTTAGGTTTTCTATTTTTAGAAAACGATAAAGATAGTCAATCACTTGGTTTCCATTTATGATAAAGCTAAAGCTTAAGCTAAATCATGGTGGTAAAAATTATATTTTGCTACAGATTAATTTATCATTTGAAAGGAAGTAAGCAGATGAAAAAGAATCCAAAGACATTTCCTAAAAATTTCTTTTGGGGAGGAGCTGTAGCAGCTAACCAGTTAGAAGGGGCATATTTAGAAGGTGGAAAGGGACTGAGTGTCGCTGATCTCAATCGTTTTCGTGATGATATTAACATTAAGAAAAAGGAAATAAAGAAGTCAGTACAACAGATATTGAAGAAGCACTAAATGATAAAGTCGGTATTTATCCAAAACGGACAGGAATTGATTTTTATCATACGTTTGAACAAGATCTAGCTTTATTAGCTGAAACAGGAATGAACTCTTTCCGAACCTCTATTAGTTGGGCGCGTATTTTCCCTAAAGGGGATGAAATAGAGCCAAATGAAGAAGGATTAGCATTTTATGATCGATTAATCGACGCAATTATTAAAAATGGTATGGAACCTCTTATTACTATTTCTCACTATGAAATGCCAATTCATCTAGCAACGGAGTATAATGGTTGGTACAATCGCAAAATGATTGATTTCTTTACTACATTTGCTGAGACATTGTTTAAACGATATCGTAATAAAGTAAAATATTGGATATTAGTTAATCAAATGAATTTGATTACTCATGAGTCTTTTAATCACTTAGGTATTCCTTCAGATCGAGTAGATAATCTTACGGAGGCGAAGTATCAAGGGGTACACAATGAATTAGTGGCATGTGCAAGGGCGATTAAAATCGCTAAGGAAATTAATCCAGAATTTCAGCTTGGTATGATGTCTTATTATGGAAATGTCTATCCTGCAACATGTGATCCAAAAGATGTCTTAGCCAGTTTAAAATATAACCAAATGGAGTTTTTCTATTCAGATATTTTGGTTCGTGGCAAGTATCCAAATTACGCTTACCGCTTTTTTGAAGAGAAAGGTCTTCATATTGAGTTTGGTGAACAAGATGAAGAAGATTTCAAAAATACAGTTGATTTTGTTTCTTTTTCTTATTACTACACTCAAATTACAGATTCTCAACGTATTCATACGGACAGCCCAACAGCACTGAATCCTTATTTGAAACAAAATGATTGGGGCTGGTCAATTGATCCTATAGGGTTACGTACTGCATTAAACGAATGGTATGACCGCTATCAATTACCAATTATGATTACAGAAAACGGTATGGGCTTTTATGAAGAATTGAATGAAGAAGGAACAATTTACGATGACTATCGAATAAATTTCTTCAAAGAACACATCACACAGGTAAAAGAAGCAATCAGAGATGGAGTTGAAGTGATAGGCTTCTACCCTTGGGGACCCATTGATTTAGTAAGTTGCTCTTCTTCTGAAATGAGTAAACGTTATGGTTTTATTTACGTGGATTTGGATGATTATGGAAGAGGTAGCGGTAAGCGATATAAAAATCTAGTTTTGATTGGTATAAAAAGTAATTGAATCAAACGGTGAAAATTTATAATGTTGTAGTTAATCTAACCCGAATAAGATTTGTGTAATAATACTTTGCACAAATCTTATTCTTTTTTAATGGTCGGGGGAGCCTTTCCTTCGAAGCCATTCCTTCGCTTCCTGCGCGCGGAACGTACCCCAGGGGTTCTCATCCCGAAACTTTGCCTCCAATGCAAAAAGCCGACCTCACGCGGTCGGCTTAATGATGGTGGAGGCGAGGGGGTAATCAATTTCTTTATTGAACTTGCTTCGATGCTTATCCTTCGATGACTACCTTAATGGTTGAAATCGATGCCGTGCTCGTCCGCTGTTGTCTTTCTTCGAAGCTGCTTCTTCGCTTCCTGTGCGCGGAGCGAACCCCAGGGGTTCTCATCCCGAAACTTTGCCTCCAATGCAAAAAGCCGACCTCACGCGGTCGGCTTAATGATGGTGGAGGCGAACTTACACTTTTAAAAACCCTGCATAGCAGCTACAAAAATTAAAACAAAACAGCCCTATAAACACTTAGGGCTGTTTCTTCAGACACGCTACCGCAAATCCATCCTCGAATCCCGAAAGATATACCTTCTCTATGATCGATAAATTTTCGTTCATTCTCTCTTCGAAATATAACAAAATTTCTGCCACCGTTGGATTTACGTAATTAGCCTCATCACAAAAGATTGAGTAAAGTTTATAAAACTCATTTTGTTCATTACAACATTTGTCAATCATCTCACGAATCCGTTGTTGAATAAATGCATCCTTCCATTTTGAACTCATATGTATCAACACTCCCAGTCTTATGATGTAAGTTTAATTTACCACGTAATAAGCCGGGGCGATACGACCGATTGTGTATACAGAATCGGTCGTATATGTTCATATGTTTAGGTGTTATAATATATAGTTATGCATCTTTTTCAGACGCTTCAAATCCCTTTTTGCTTGCCTTGTCAGGTATACATCCATTCCGTTTACCATCTTAGCCCAGTTCCCTGTGATCTTCTTTACACACCTCGGATTAATCAAGAAATTATCGCTTCGAAGATACCCCTCCATGCTCATGGCCTCGCTCAAATGATTCCAAGATGTAATGTTTCTTTTGAAACCATTCATAGTATGGTAGAGAAACTTTCTCCCTTTGGGCTTATATTCAATAAGCACAACCTCATGTATTAAATCTAATTTGCCAACTTGCCCAAAAGCTACAGCATGTATATACATCATTAATCCCCTCTTTACTCGATTAGAGTGTTTATTTTAGTATGCCCATATTCGACTTACTAGAATCAAAATATAACATCCCGTAATGAATCATTTTTATTAATATTTCCCTTATCGCAACAACCATTCTTTCCTGTTTTCGCCATAGCTATACTGGTGTTTGAAAGGGTGAAGTATATGTTTCGGGAAAGATTAAAAACTCTTCGGGGGATAGCCAACAAGAACCAACAGGAAGTAGCCGACGAACTTGGTATCAATCGTTCTACATATGGCGGTTACGAAAGCGGCCAACGTGAACCGGACTTTGAAACGCTAAAGCAAATTGCAGAATATTTTAATGTGACTACCGATTACTTGCTTGGGGTATCTGTTTCGCCTCCATACATATTGACTGCATTGACGAATGATGAGGTCACTTTTATTAAAGGGGCATTAGATGTATACAGAGAAGCAAAAAGTAAAATATAATCAATACAAAAAGCCCCGGGCGTGAGCACCGAGGCTTTCATACGTTGATTATGTATGCTGTATTATGTTATGCTGCAGCAGCTTTATTTTTTGCGAATATTCCCATGAATCCCGCTACAATGAAAAGCACACCAGACAGAATGTAGAACATTGAGATGCTTATAAATCCGGCGATGCCACTTACAAGCATTAACCATCCCGCTACTTTAGGCTTGCTTTTTGAAAGGGCAGCTCCAACAATCCCTAAGATACTAAACAAAAGTGCGGATATCGCCAATCCAGTAACACTGGATGTTCCTGTACTAGAGAGTGCGGCGTCTACCCCTCCAATAAACATAGCAATTAATGATGCGATAATACCAAAAATACCTCCAACTAACCCCATTGCAAACATTTTAAAGCCTCCTTGATTATGTAAACTCACTTAGATTATTCTCCATAATTCGCCATTATCCTGCTTTTGAGATGAAAATTTTAGTTAAATAGCACTAGGTAAACACTAGTATTAACGATGCATTATAGCTACTATAACAAAAACCCCGGATTACTCCGAGGCTTCTTGTTCTTTTCTTATTTTATCAATACCGCAGATAAATTCTAATTCCTTCAAGCTCCTATCATTGGCGTTTGCCGATACCACGTTATAATTTGCATTCTTAGCGAATTGAACGAACTCATTCATTTTCGTCAAATCTCGATATAGTCTATCGAACGATTTCACAATCAGTGTTTTCCCATGGTTCGCTTTGATGTATTCCTTCATTTTACCAAGTTCTGGCCGTACATCATTCGCGCTTAACCCGTGATCTTTAAAAACTAATTCCGGCTTGTATCCATGCTCATCAGCATACTGTTTACAAAGTTCTAGTTGGGCGTTAATATCTTGTTCAGTCGTTGCTGTACGGCAATACACTACAGCTTTCTTATCACTCATTCGGATCAGCCTCACTTATTTTTGAATTGTTTCAATTATCTCTTCTACCTTTTGCTTTAATTCAGGCCGACTATCCATATATTCAAGAAACGCCTCTTCTAAAAGATCTTTTTGATCTCTACCCGTCACAAAGGCGGCTGTTCTTAGTCGTGTTATAAAGTCTTCATTAAATCGAAATGCAGCAGGTTTGTTCGCCAACCGGATCACCTCTTTTTATTTTGTAACGCTGTAAATAAGGCAACCAGCGACACAGCTAGTCCAACAACGGAGATGATGAGGGTTAAGGTTTCCATTGGACGGCCTCCTTTACAAAGTAGGTATGCAGAGGGTATGATAAGCGTAAGATGATAGGGAGCAGGAGGGGACTTGCGTCCCCGCCTTGCTTGGTTCTTCGGCCTCTTACGTTCGCGGCGTAAGGGGCTTTTACTTTAGACGGCGCTTATCTCGCGCTACTTGGTAATTGACCCAAGCAGTTGCAAGATTGACAACCGCCGTCAGGAAGAGAATAATTGCAATCCCCATCTCTTACCTTCTCCTTTCCGGAGTGCTTAACACACCCTCTATTTAGTATAATATACCATTATCGTATTGCTGTCAATACGTTTTATGATAAAAAGAAACAGAGCCGCTAGGTTATTCCTTTGGCTCTGTTTTTTCTTCTGATACATGATCCAGTATTTCATCTAACCTGCAATCAAGTGCAATACAAAGCTTGTCTAGCGTTTCGAAATGAACCTGTTTTGCTCGACCATGATACAGTTCCGTAACAGTGTTGCGAGCAAGCCCTGTCATATTAACGACATCTGAGATTTTCAATCGCTTTCGCCCCATAACCTCACTCAATTTGTTTGCGATCATGTGCTCACCTCTTTCCAACATAATAGCAATGGTGAACAAAATAATCAATAAGTTGAACATTTTTGTTGACTAGTTGATTAATATGTTCTATATTATGTATAACAAGTTGAACATTTAAATCATCATGTTGATTATTGAAGTTGAAAGGGTGACGACGATATGAGGTTATTTTCGAGCCGAGAAAGCATCCAAGACTTTGTTGAATTGTTCCAAGAATACAAAAAAGACGGCAATTCATTAGAAATTGATGTCGTATACGTATTGACGCTTGCTTGGATTGAATCAATCTTGCTTTTGTGCAACATTGAAGACAATCAAAAATTTTACCGCATCAAAAACTTGATTGAAGCGTCAAGACTTAGCATTTAAGCAAGGAGGCATTTCATGACTTGGGCTGGGTAAAATCCCAGCCCTTCGGGGCGATGGTCGCGGATATCCGCTGAATAATTTTGTGATGGAAAGAGTGTTGTAGTGTAGTAACATATACTGTAAACAGATCAGTGCGAAGGAGTGTAGGAAATGAAAATTGATGTTTATGAGGAACGTTTTGGAAGCAAGTTGGTTGCTATGTTGGTGGCAGACGATGGATCTAAACGTGAATTGGTAAGATCAGAAATAGGCAATGATGATCTGCTGAATAGAATTGAGGCTATGAATTTATCACATCTGACAGTTACATTTCATTGGGCGGCTGATAAGTGTAAGGTGTGTGACGGTACTAAATCGTATGAGCTGGAACAAGGCGGGATTGTTACTCCTGTATCCTGCACTTATTGTGACGATGATGGTAATTGGTTGGGGATTGGAGACAAAGATGCTTGCAGTAATCAGCGACGGCAAAACAATTAAATTTGAGATAGCAGAGTAACCAAACACGAGCCGCAGGGATGCCCTCCCATACAGCTCGTGTTTTTGTGTAGGCACAGCCTAACACGGTTCCACTGTACATCAATCTATATCATTTTGAAATACTAACCTTACGTTGAACTCTGTCCCAACTAGCAACCCGGTATCCCGCTGCCTCTACTACCTCTCTGACAGGGGCAATGGCTCGTTCATTTACTACCTGTGTCCCAACAATCTTATTCCCGTTTACCGTCGCTATTTTCTTGATGTTGTCCCATACAAGTTTAGCACCTATTGCTTCGGCCATGTCTCGTATCGGCACTGTAACAAGCCCGTTCGCGAAAGTCCCGGAGGCAATTACTTTTCCATTCAATTCTACCGTTGCGGTTTCTCCTCTAGGTTTTGCGGTTGCAGGCTTTTCCACCGCTGCCACACCGCGCAACTGCGCCAACTTATTTACCAAGTTCGTGCCATATGACGACGAGGGCGCCCACTTCGCACCCAATTCTTCCAATGTCTTCGCCGTACCATGCAGATATGCGAAGTGTCTAGGATCTGGTGTATCCTTTTTCGGGTATCCACTTGCGCCAGCGTACAAGGCCAAATGGTCAAGGTGGGCGGTAATCCCTTCTTTCCAATCTTTGAATCGTTTATGAGCTGATGCCTGGTAATCTCCACCTCCAGCGGTGATTTTCAGGCCACACGGGTTGTGATAGCTGGCGTCTATACCAGCTGCACTTTCCCCCTTTTTATAGAGGTACCCAGTTTCGTGTGCAAACTGCACATAGGCAATGGCTGGATCGATTCCGCCCCGAAGTGGCGCAAGCTGCCAGTATAGATCGGCCAGCTCTACAAATTCATCAGGCGCTTTATTCGCTTTTGCCCAAGCCTTAGCCTGCTCGACCGTAGCAGACGCCGCGCCTAAGATGTTCGTCCCTCTGGCTGCTGGCTGCTGCGCTTTTTTCGGCTGCAGCTTTAAGTAACGCGCCACGCCCGCGACGTGGCCGGATATAATCGCCTCAATAACTTCCGGACGCTTGAGCCGCGCCGCATCTGCCGCGACATCGACAAACAGGTTTTCTGTCAAGACTGCCGGCATGCGCGACTCGCGGCACATGTGCAGATCCTTTTTGCGCTGCCCTCGATCCTTAACACCGAACTGCTGTAGCCGGCTCATGATCTCTGAATGAATAGCATCTTGCAGCGCCGCCGTGGCTGCATCCTTTGTGCCGGAATATGTGTATGACTCAAAGCCTCCTGCGCCGCCCCCGGCGTTACAGTGGACACTGATAAGCACATCAGCTCTAGCAGAATTGGCCTTGTCTGTCCGCTCTTTCAAGGACAAGTAAACATCTGAAGAACGAGTAAGAAGGCATTTAACACCTTCATAATCACGCTCCAAGCGCCGCGCCGCTTCTGTGGCAACGCGTAGCGCAACGTCCTTTTCGACGACTCCATTTCCGCTGCCGCCTGGATCTTTACCGCCGTGGCCGCTATCCCATTCTACAACAACCTCAGTCATTCTTAGCACCACCCTTCTTTGCTTGCTTCACTGTTTGATGCCCAAATACAGCAACAGCACCACACAAAATACCCTGAATTACAGATTCAGCACTAAGCCCAAGGATCGATGTAGTAAATACAATTGCAATCGCTGTTACGAAAAAGATAATTGTCCAGTCTGGTACCAACGGCGTATGTTTCAAAGCAAATCCAATCACCCAACATGCAGCAACAACAACGATTAATGCAGGATTAATCAGTTCAAAAATCATGTTCCATTCTATAGGCATAGTTAAGTACCTCCTAAGTTAATTTAATTGCTGCGACGATTACCGCTACCACAATGCCAATAAATGACCCAGTAACGGTACGCCACAACCACTTTTGATTGTCTTCGATTTTGTTCAGGCGGTGATGAGCTGAATCAGCAGAACTTAACGCTTTAATCGCCATATCTCTGCCATTAATAGCGTCATCCAATTTTTCCTCTATACCGTCGATTTTTGTTTCAACCCGTGTTAGTCGCTGCAATGTTTCAAGCTGTGGATCGGGCATGTCTTCACATCCTTTGTAATAAAATAGCCCCCACGCTGCCGTGAGGGCATAAAAATGGCACCACCTATGCGGTAGCGCCTTATTTTTTCGAATATTCGTCTCCAGTGATGTCCTGATATTGCTCTGGCGTAATCTTGCCATACTCGCAAAACTTGCCGATATACAGCGGATCTTTCAAATCCTTTTTGTAAATCCCCATGTCGTAGTAGCGTTTAATCGTTGCGAACCAATCCATCTTAGATCACTCCTTTTTCAGCTAATTGTAATAGCAATGTTGCGTGGTCTTGCGTGAGCTGCTGGCTTGACGAGTCAATGCCTGCCACCTGCAGCAGCAGCGCCGCATTTTCCTTTTTCAGATTTTCGTTTTCTTTTTGGAGATCCTGAACACGGTTTTCGATGGTGTCAGGCTTTTCATAGTCATAAAAGAGCTGCGCCTTTTTAACATCTACCTTTAGAACTGGAACCATTCCAGAAATGTTAATCGGTTGCGGCATCTCTCCCTCAATTTCGATTCCCAGCGCTTCCATTTGTTTGGGCGTAGGATTAAAATATAACGTCTCGACGCTCAATCCTTCGGATGTTTCTTTGTACACTACGTACATGTTATCCCTCCTTTATGCATATTGTAACAAACAGAAACCCCGTGCCCCTACTACATCGCTCTTCCCCCTATGCCGTTGCAACTATGTGCATCTCTTGCCCAGCAATATGAGAGCTTTGGCCAACTGGCATTATGAAACCGTCACCCGTGATAGTCGGGCTTATAGTAGAGCCGTTTACAGGAGGTAGATGATCTGCATGAACCGCTTCTAAAGGGGTGTAGATAGATGTTTCCGTGTAGACAAAACTACTTCTATTCCCGTCATATGCGCTTCTGAATTGCGGCGCGTAGTTGCCACCAGACCAAAAGTCTATCGCGATGAATTTGGCGCGAAAACCCAAGCCAGTAACTATTACATAATATTCTGGTCTGCCGCTATTTTTATCTACCAAGAAATACGTGTAGTCGGACGATGCTAATTGAATGATGATCGCGCTTGTACGAATCTGTCCAATCTTCCACTCTAATGTCCCCCATTCATCGGCTGCGGATGCTGGAACCCCCTTGGCGTTGATTGCACCCGCGATTCTACCTCTCCACTCAACGCCAGATTGAAAAGCCTCATTCGCTTTGTCCATTGCCGCCTTAACAGCACTTTCTGTTGCAGCTACATTCGTCCGAGTGCCGCTCGTTGCTGTGGATAGCTGTACAATTCCAGCAGCCGATACAGACGCACCCGGTAATCGATCGGCTGCCATAGTACCAGTTGTAATATCGCTTGCATCGTGTTTGTGTGATCCTGCAGCCTTACTGTTCCAATCATCCCGTTCGGCTGCTGTAATGTGCTTCGTCATGTCTTGGACGTGCGCGTTAAGGTCTGTTTTTTTAGCAGCTCCGATCGAATCCGGCGTAATCTTGGTCAAGTCGATGTCCGCGACTTTCTGATCGGTGTATACCTTTGCCCTTGCTTCCGCCGCATCTAAATCATCATGTGATGCCCACACAAGGGATTCGTCTATCCCAGCTGTTACATTGGAAGCATTACCAACGATCGTACTAATGTCGATCGGCTCCTCGATGATGTTTGATCCGCCTTTTGCGGGGATGTAATCAGCCGTCTCACCAGCATTCCCGTAGCAGTAAAGGATTTCACCGACATCAGGATCTTGAGCGAAAATACCGATCTCACGGAGGTAAAAGCCATTTGTTACGTTTTGATTTGACAATACAGTTCCAACTACCGCTCGCCCTCCTGGGCGAGTTTGTAGCTTTAAAACGGGTAGCGTCAAAACTGGATTAATCAATCCGGTAAGGTCTGAAATTGGTCGCCCTCCAAGCTGACCGTCTCCAACACGGAAACGAGTATAGCGCAACTCTGCACCTGTCTGCGCTTTGGCTTGAAGTGCCTTCCCCTTGTTGGTGATCATAAATGTAAAAGCACCCAATGCTTACACCACCTGTTCAATAAATAGTCGTTTCCCTGAGTGATATACGAATCCAAAATTAAGATCCATTGTCCCATTCCTGGTCAACTCGATTTTTTCAAGCCAGCTGCGCGTATTCTTGACCGAGTTAATAGCTGCAAGAAGCTCCTGCGCCCTCTCATTTGTCGCAGCTGGATCGGATGTTGATACTTTGAAGTAACCTGGCTTGCCTCCGTACTCATACCATTCCTCTACACGACCACTGCCGAATATAGTTGTAACAAGTTCGTTCACCGCCGATGGCGTGCCTTTTCGCTTATGCCAGGCTAAGCTATTTTTAACGAGCTCCCGCTTTTGTTCGATGGGAAGTTCCGGATCGTAGAAGTCAACATGAAACTGGTATGCGAGCTCGTCCACCCATTGCTCATTTAGTTGGTCTATATGGTGGAGTATCGCTACGGATGGCATGAGCTGCGTTACTTGCTGCAACTCTGCGTCGATTGCTTCGGCTGCTGCACGCACATTTTCATCCTCCTGTAGATTCGGAGGAACCAAGTCTATAAGCCGGATCTGCCCGATATTAATCATCCTCAATCCCTCCATACGTCACTTTTGGCGCGGTGGCAATGGCGACCTGAGTTTTTTCAATGACTGTATATGCTGGCGAGGTGACGGCTACACGTCTAGCTCCGGCATTCATGGCTAAACGGATAAGTTCCGATGGATTAATATCGCGACCTATGCGCGCTTTTTGCCATTGAATGTATGTCGTGACGGCCTGTTGTACTCGGTTCTGAATACTCGCAGCGTCCGTAGCGTTGAGGCTGTCGATCCAGTACGTCATGTCGATGTCATAGCTGACAGCATCCGGCGCAAGCACCGTCACCTTGTCCGTCAACGGCCTGATCCGGTCGCTGTTACAAGTGGCGTGCACTGCCTGAAGGATGTCCGATGACGGCAGCTCACCGTCCCGCATAAGCACGCGGATTTCTACCTCTGCTGGAGCAGGCGACCATACCAAGACATCCATGATGTCCTTGTTTGCTGATCTCGCCCAATATTGATACGCTCCAGTAGGACCGGCAACTGAGAAACGTTCTGGCGATGTGTATATGCGCTCACGATAGTGGTCGTCATCTTCTCGATCTGTGCCGCCTGCGCTGGTAGTTAAGTTCTTCACTTGATCGATCCAAGGTAGCGGATCAACGAGTGTTGATATCTGACCTGGGATAAAACCATTGCCACCCTGTCCAGGAGTCAGGCAGCGGCATGAAAGATCGATGTGCAGAGCCCCCGGTTTTATTTCACCAACATTGCTCGTTGCAAAAAATATTTCACTACCTGGGCTCACACGCGTACCTGCAGGAATCAATACCGCCTCTGCCAGCGGAACGGACAAATGAAAGCGAACGGTTGTCAGTGCCGGAGAAGCTGCAAGGCGCTCCGTCTCGACCATCGCGCCAAGGTGATCCAGGTAATCGCCCTGAGCGTAGCGAAGAAGGTTTTGCTTGGCGGTCTGATTTATCACCACTCGCTGTTGCACAATGATCTGAGCGATGCTCAAAAGAAAGAGGCGCACCGGATCCGCAGGGTACAGCTTGCGGTTAGTGATCGCCTCATACGTAGTTATCATGTTTTGCACGGTTTTGTTGACGTCAGAATCAACAAACTGTATATCAGGAAGGTCATTCAGTGCCAACGTCTTTCCCCTCCTCTACTATGTTGTAATCCACCAGTGGAAATGCTTTTCCGTTCTCTCCAGTCTTTACAATTACCTTTGTGACCTCTACTCGTGGCTCACATTCCTGAATAGCTTCGGTCACTCGGATCGCAAGCTGCGATTCCAAGAATGGCACAGGCACATCCTGCGGAGTATCAAGTCCAAAATTGCGGAACAAAGGAACAGTACCCAGAACGGTATCGATTATGCATTTTACATTCTGCTCTATTTCTTCAGCTCGTGTGGCTGGATGAAAGTTCGCCTTCATTTCAAGTACTCCTTTAATCGCACATCGATGTCAGCCGTGAGTAAATTACCTTTGGCGTCGATCTTCTCCCATACTTGCTCATGGCTTTCGATTACCCAGCGATACCGTCCAATGGGTAGCCCGCCAATAACTAGCGCATGCGGCTTTGCTTCACGCTGCAACGTAGACAATCGGCTGACTTCCCAACGAACATTGAGTCCAAAAAGATAATCAAATCTCATGGTGAATCCGATATCGTCGAGCCCTGGACCAATGTGCTGCAGTACAGGGCTTTTTCCAAGGACATCGATCTCGGCAAAACGGGATGCGCTTGATCGAGTGAAATTGTCGAACGTCCTGATCTTCGAACTGGTCACTAGGAAGTTGATTGGTCCCAAACTGCCGATCATACAACCGCCCTCCCCAACATTACCGCCGTTAGAGTGCTATCCGGCGGAGCTTCGATGTTGATGCCGCTTCCGGTGTATACAGCCTTGTAGTTGGATATCTGCTGCAGTTGGCCGTTAATTGTGCCTTTCATCCCAATGATAAATGTATCCTCCGACTCCCAACCATCCGGATATTGCACACTGGCGGCCGTACCGCTCACCTTGGCGACGTGGACAGCAGCAGGGGCTGCATCTGGCAGCTGCTCACCCTGGATGTAGTAGCAACCACCCAGGCAAAAGCCGTCATTCGTTCCCGTTGAAAGAAACACACAAACGACGCTATCCTTTACCTTCGGCATCATGGTCACGCCTGGCGGCATGATTACAGGGAGCTGAGCGGATACAGCGTCATCCTCATCGAAAAAGGACACGCGTACCGCGCCTATATCCGATGATACCGCCGTAACCGTTCCTGTTTTAATCGTTCTCTGATTCATAATTACCACCTTAATGCCTTTCTGATTTCCAGGCTTGTTGTATAGCCACCGGAATCAATTTGATGCGTGGCCGAATCGATTATATAGATGCCAGAAAACTGGCCGGAATTTACGATCTTGATCGTGGTTGCCGTCATCAACCTCGGATCGCCTACTAGCGTCAATCGTGCGCGGCCTGCCTCTTTGTTCTTGTCACGAAGCGCATTGCGTGCAACCCTAAGTCCTTCCGCTTCAGAATCAACCTGCTGATTCAGTTTTAAGATAGGTCCATTCTGTGGGGCTCCTGGTGCTCGATACGTAGCGGATATGGTTTTCTTTTCTTGGGCGTCGTGTACGCCACCTGACAAGCAACATATCTGGTATTGCTACTTGCCCAGCGGAATGAGTAATCCGCTACCTGGCCACCGTAAAGGTCTATGTCGAGAAGAGGCGGTTTCTTCTCGTATGTCGCTACGTCAAACAACACGAGCATTCCATTTGCCACCTTGATAGCGACGCCTTCCTTCGCAGCCTGTGCATACAAAAATGCGGTATCCGTCTGTTCCGTTTGGTCGATACGGTCGTAAGTCGGGTTAAATCCGACATCATACTTTAACTTTAGGCCGCCACGCTTTGCCACGTCTTCCGCGATGCGCTTCAACGTGACCTTTTCCCATACCTTCGTCCGCTTCGTTTGCTTGATCTCCGCAGCAGCTGGATGCGACGTTGCTCGAATGGTAACGAGAGAGGGCGGTCCCGTAACCTCCAGCTCGTCCAGATAGAACTTGCCTAGCTTGAACTTCTTAACAACGCCTGAGCCGAGTTGATCCGTCGTCTCGATAGCAACCTCAATCGCGTCCCCTTCTTTCGGTGCCCAGGAAGCGATCCACTGGCCGGCGCGATCCTCGATAACAAGAGAAAGATCGTCCAGCTCTCCGCTCGTGCCGTCGGTGTATGTCGCTGAGACGATCTTTCCTGTGAATATCTTCGTAACTTGTTTCCCATTGTATGTTACATGGACGACTGTCTTTCTCATTCAACATCCCTCCAAGGCGGAAGATCGGCGTCCACTTCTGGCTGCGGCTCCGGGATCAGAAGCTCGACGCCAGAACCAAAAACGACGGTCTCAATGTGGCCGGAATTGGCCTGCATCAGTACCGTCATTTGCAACTCGCTGCCCATCTGCTGCAGCGCTATAATATCCCAAGTGTCTCCCTGGGTGGTTACATATTTACGCAAGTCTGACACGTCCTTTCTGGCGAGTAGCTTCCTGCACAGCAGCAAGTATGTTGCTCTTGTATTGCTCCATCTTGCGCTCTAATTCTGCTAGCGTTGAGTCATCAACACTGCCCTGTACGTTTACAACAAAATCACCTATAGAAATATTAGCAGGGCTAGTTTGTGGAGCTGACACACCAGAACCCTGCAGTTTTGCTTTCAGGCCGCCAGAAGCATAATCCCGAACACCTAATGCCTTGCCAACCTTATCATACAAGGACAACGCCTGATTTCGCTTGTTAGCTGCCAATGGAATAAATGCTTCAGGTCCTTTCTCAGCAAATATACCCATGTGGGGACTTGTGGCAATACCACCGTCAGCATATGCCCGAATCCCTCCTGGTGCTGTCGGAACGTTGCGAGAGGATGGAGGTTGAATGTTTGGCGGTACTTGTCCAATTTGCTTAAACAAGGTTGTGATTTCTACCGCCTTCTCACTAGGCAGCCCGTCAAGTTTTTGAGCAAACTCATTGACTTTTTTAATGACTGCTTCTGTCTTAGCCTTCTGTTCCGTTGTGAGCTGATTATATTTTTTAGCCGCCTCTTCAAGCGGCATGTCTAGCCCTTCCTCAATCGTAGTTAATTCCTTGAAATTAGTAAAAGCCGCTGCCGCCGTATCGGAAAGCTCCTTCACGATTTGCTCGGCTTCCTTCATTTTTTCAGTAGCTTCTTCGGTTTTTTATTTACATTTTTGAGGGTATCCTGAAGAGCTTCCGCACTTGTAGAAACACCCGTAGACAACCCAGTCTTTTCATTCAATTCTGCATTTATTTGCTTAAATAGCCTGTCTTCTTCTTCTTTGCTGATTTTCCCAGAATCTCTATCGGCGTTTACTTTTTGCGCTCTATCTCTTAACTCGGTTATTGTTTTAGCGTTGTTTACACTCGTGATCCGTTCCCGCTCCCACTTCTTCTGATCCCCGACTGCTTCCTGATACCGCTCTTTCTGCTCGGGCATTTTTGCCTGTGCCTCATTCACAGCGGCCTGCAAGTCAATCTTGGCAGATTGCTGCTTCAAGGAAAGCCTATCTCGCTCCAATCCAGCTTGCTCTCGCAGTTTACCACTCTTTGCATCCTCGGCTTTCAGGATCTCCGGATTCATATCGATAAGCTGCCGTTCAACCTTTCTCAACTTCTCACGAGCAGCTGCTAACTCACTCGCTGGCGCTTTAGCTTGATCGATTTTAAGCTTCAACCGATCGTATTCAGCCAGGAGCTGTTCCATCCTCTTGAGTTGTCCATCAGCTTGCTTGTAGTTCCCTAAGGCTGTTTCCATCTTCTTTCCAAGCTGAACAAGGTCTTCCCTAGCTCGTCGGCTACGTGTGGAAATAAGGTAAATGCCACCGGCAATAGCTCCGGTTGCCGCCATAGCCCAACCCACTGGACCAGATAGGAGACGAACAGCAACACTGAATCCACCTACAGCACGAGTCAGAGCAATCACGCCGCGCGTTACCTTTGTAATTGGATAGGCCGCTAACGCTATCCCGCCAAGTACCATAGTGGCTTTACCGTGCTTACTTGCGATTTCGGTTCCTAGATCGGCCAACTTCTTGAGCGTCGGACTCAGTACCTTCATACCAGTTATCTGCAGCGTCTCCATAGCACTTCGGAACAACTCGACCGAACCTTTCGCATTGTCCAGGCGTGTTGTGGCCACGTCCAGAGCTGTGACGCGTGATGCCTCAGCGTAGAAGTCCCGGACACCTTGTGCACTCTCTTTATAGAGAATGTTCGCGGCACGAACAGCATCCGTTCCGAACATCGTTTTCAAAGCAACTTGCCGCTGCTGATTCGTTAAGCCTTTGAGTGCTTTGTTCAGCTCGCCAGAAATGATTTCAAGGTTTTGCATATTTCCAGCTGAATCGTAGAACACGGATGACATTGCACCAGCGTTAAAGGCCATCTCTCGGAATGATTTATTGGCCTTGTCGCTTCCTACTTTAGCGCCTGCAACTTTAGCCGAGTATTTCATAAATGAATCAACAATGTCCTTCGTCGCTGTAGATGCAGGCTTTACGCCTTGGGATTGCAAGAACTGCAAGGCCTTGGTTGCGTCGAAGGTCATCAAACCAAGTCGTTCGAACTCGCCTATAGCATCAGCTGTAACTGGCGTAAGGTTCAAGAGCATAGTTTTCAGCGACGTACCAGCATCCGATCCTTTTAAGCCGTTGTTAGCGAAGAGCCCAAGCGCGGCATTCGTGTCGTCAAAGCCTAAACCAACACCGGATGCAACAGCTGAGGCCTGCGAAAGCGCCATTTTGAGCTCCATGACGTTTGTCGCGGAGGCGTTCGCCGTACCTGCGAGCATGTCTGCTGCATGGGATGCTTCCATGGCGTCGCTTCTGAATGCGTTCATGGCCGTGGACATGATCTCTGCAGCGTCAGCCAACTCCAAGTTACCTGCAGCAGCAAGGTTGAGTGCCGCTTCAATGCCACCGCCTTTGATCTTGTCGATCGATAGGCCAGCTTTTACGAGCTCTTCAATGCCTTGGGCAGACTCTAATGCGCTATACTTTGTCTTTGCTCCCATGTCCAGCGCTAGCTGTTCGATCTCGCCCATCTGAGACTTTGCGATACCGCTGACAGCTTGGATACTTGAAATTTGCTGTTCAAAGTCGATTGCCTTTTTGAAACTGGCCATTGCGAAAGCACCAGCTCCAATACCCGCAGCAGTTCTGGTCATTTTGGACTTGAGCTCATCAAGCGTATTGGCTTGCTTCCTCATGCCCTTATCTACTTTTTGCGTCTGGTTGTAGAGCTTTTGCATCTCTGCCCCAGCTCCTCCCATAGAACGCAAAAAGGAGGCCTGCAACTGGCCTCCCAAACGGTACGCTATTTCATATGTTTTCATCGGCTTTCACCGCCTATATCCTCGGATATGCCTACCCACTCCTGGAGCTCATCCAGCGGTAACGATAGCCAGTACGAGATGGGGGAATGAAAGTGAACAGAAAGAACGGCCGCCCGTTCCCGGAGCAGCCGTGTTAAACTAGTTCCCTCTATTCGTCCCCCAAAATAAAAACTTGTACCAGGCGTGTTACTTCCGCCGCATCCTTAAGCCCCAAGGATAGAATTAGCTCTGGTGGACACTTGGCTGCTAGAGCTGCAATGTACGCTTGCATTTCTTTCATTAGCTCCTTCAAATTGGCCATTTCGTTACCAGGAACAGAACGAACATATTGCCGTTCTGCAGTAATTAGATCCTGGCCTGTCAAGGACTCAAAATCGAGAGTCAGTTCTGTAACTTCCTTACCTTCAAACGTGATAGGCTTTTTTAGCTTGTAGACTTGTGCCATCGTCAATTCCTCCCTTACAGTCCTAGCATCCGGCGCCGGTTTTCGCTCCAGTCTCGACCGTTGACTTTGTAGATATTGTTCAACTTATCAACTTCGAAAAGAACCTTGTCGTCTTCTTCCGATTTTATATATAACACCTCTAGCTCGGTCGAAGCGTCCATCGTTGCCAAATTGTCTGCCTGACCCATATCAAAGTTTTTGGTGAAACACTTAACAGTGATTTTTTTACCAACGTCGAAGTAGTTAATTTTTGTCTTATCGAAACGCTGGATGACTGATCTAAAAGTAATAAGATGCGCCACCGGCTCCATGAGGATAACAGCTGCTGGTTCCGGAGCGGTACGCCATTTGAAACTCATTGTCATGGAGCTAAAATATCCCGGCGTGATGCTTTCAAATTCACCGCCGATACCTGCACCTTTAATCTGAGTCGTGATCCCTTGTAAGTTCGGAAGCTGCACAGTAGCTGTTCCTAAATAAAGATCCGAGTCCTTGAAGACGCTGTATTCTATCAATTTTTCGTCAATCTGATTACGCATATCGTTCCCTCCTTAATTAGCCTGCCAAGGCCTTCAAGTAATTAGTATCGAATTGCAGCGTGAACTCGATATCCTCCGCAATTGGTGTTAATCCTACGAAAATCTTAAATCGAATAATTCCATTCAACAGGGCGGATTCCGGATTCTCAGTCGGATCGTATTCGATTCGGCCGCCGAGAATTGCGCCTGCAGATACCAGACCGTTAAATTTAATACCGATTTTGTCGACAATCATCTGTATGAAATTGCGATTTACTTGACGATCGACATCCTCGAACGTGTCCGTAATCACAAAATTGTTGATCCAATACATAGTTCGCTTTGAAGCGAGCATGTTGTCTTTCATGTCCTTATTTGCAGGGAATGCACTGGTTCTATTGCCCCACAATACGAACCCGTTAACAAACCTCATTGCTGTAGCGATACCTTGCTCATTCAACTTGTTAGCCTGATCAATTCCTAGCAGCACAGTTTTTCCATCTGCAAGCACGCAGCCGTCTGCAACCATTTGACGGTTTGATGGAGATGCTGTTGGGATACCCCCATTGGCGGTGTCCATCTGCCCGATGATGCCCGCGACATGCGTACTCATGTGGTACTGGAGGCCGTTGCGCACCACTTTCGGCCAGCACACGTATGTGCCCGGATCGTTTGCCTTTTTCCCTTCGATGGCAGCTGTAATCGTTTTGGCCGCATTCGTATCGATGTCAATCAGTGTTATTGCCTTGAAAATGCCGTTGATGTTCTGTGCCTTTGATGCCATTGCATCGGCAACTATCGGATCCGTACTAAATTTCGGCGCAAGAACCAACTTAGGGACATCGCCCAAAAGTGGCATCATGATATCTAGGAGTTCCAGGCCTGTCCGAGTGTCATCCGTAGCTACCCCTATAATGTCTGTACTCTTGACCTTGCTGACATCTGGCATATCGCAAGTGAGTGTCAATCCAGTTACAGGTAACTTTACACTGGATCCGGATGGAATTGTGATAACCAGGTAACCGTCTTCGTTCAGTGATGCCTCGTAATCTTTGCCCTTTGCTAGATCGGCTTGGTCTTTGAGAGAAACGGATTCAAGGATTGGATACAGAATAGCCGTCTCCGTTTCCGGCTTAGATAGGTCAATTGTGGCTGTGTTGCTCTTCTTGGCCTTTGTCATGTCCATCACATTCACGAAAATAGCGTCGCGTTGCTTGTACAGTGTAAAATGCGATTCCATAGCCTCATGAAGTGTATAGCTATCGAAGTCAATCGAGTAACCAAAAATGGTCTTTGCCTCAGCTCTTGACGATAAGCGAACCGGTTCATTCACCGGTCCTTTTGGCGCAGTGCCAAAAAAACAGGCAACGACGTTGATACTGTCGTGCCTGTTACTGGTGTATCCTTCTCGCGAACTCGCGAGCCGTGAAAAAAATCAGCCATATGCTTTTATCGCTCCTTTTTCGTCGATTATATTGGGTAGATCCCATTGTGTGATAGCTGTGCCAAGGAAATACGGATACGGCTGTTCCTCCGGAATTGTCCATTCATATTCTGGACGTATCCGGAACCGTCCACCAATGACTGGCTGACGGAGCAGTTCAGTCTCTACATACTCCATTAGATTAATTAGAGCGTACGCTCCGGGGCTCGTGTTCTTGGTACCATTCGGTTCTTCTTCGGCACGGCCAAATACGCCACAAGTGAGTTCTATGGACACGTACCGTTCATCTTTATTACGCTTACCGTGATATGGCCGCACCTCGATAAACGGATAATCCGATTCCCGTCGTTTTTGATCAGGCAGGGGAACGTACCATTCAAACACATTAACTGGCTTGTATTCGCCATCCAGCTCACCTGCTTTTGCGCCTTGGGCTGTATGGTATGTCGCCAACACTTCCCGAAGGTGGTCAGCCAGGTTACGTACTAGCAGTGAAACAGTCAATTAAATCCGGCCTCCTTCATAGCTCGATCCATCTCATGAGTAAGACGTTCTTCAAGCTTCTTTGTCATTTCATTCTGTAGCTTGTCCCGGATCTTTGCTGAGTTGAGCATGATCGGTACACCAGGACCGTACAGCTGCTCGATTGGCAACCTGCTCTTTCCTGTACGGCGATATACGCCCAGGCTGCTGTTTCGCATATTTTGAACAAAAGCCCCGCTTATTGGCTTTTTGTTGCCCCTCTTAACGGCGGCCTTCAAGACTTTTGGTCGTCGCTTAACAGGCCTCGTCGGTGTTGTTTTGAACTTGATGAGCCGTATATTTTGACCTTTCGATTTGAACACGAGCTCATCATTTGTCTGAGTCAATTTCAAGTTACCGTACTTTTTCACGTCGCCAGCTCGGATAAGGTATTCCTTGCGGACTTCCTGTACGGCCACTGTCTGGAGCCGCTGACCGGTTCGTTTGAAAGCCCGGTTAACGGCTTTTGGTGCTTTCTGGGCAAGCTTTTTCACGGCTACTGCTGCCTCTTTAAAGGACTTAGCATCAGATGTAATCATGACCGTTTCGCTCCAATCTTACGGTAACAAGCCCTTTTTCCTCTCCAGCCCCGATGACTATATATTCCTTCTCGTTCACAATCATGGGCTGCCCCTTAACCGGCACAAAGCCAAGATCAGACAGTCGTACATACATCGTCATCATGACGTTGTATACGCCTCGTGGGTCGATGTCGTACCCCCTAGAGATAAGACGCTTGCGCTCGTCGATGGAGTTGTGCGTGATAGTCACACACAACTCCTTGCCGTCGACGATAGCCTTTTCGCCCATCTCGGCTGGATTAACAAAGATGAGCAAGTCATCATTTAAGAAATCATTGAAACTCTTCATTTTTTCTTCTTACCAGTAGCTGGCTCTTCTGGCTCTGGTGCCTCCTGAGCTTCTAGTTCTGGCTCCTCTTCTACCGGTGTTGGTGTCTCGGATGCTTCTGGTTCCTGATGCTCTAGCTCCTCAGCAACAGACTGTTCAACTTCCAGCTGCTCGTCCACTTCTATTTCCTCGGCATGGCCACCTTCGATAAGCAACTTGATGAACTCTTCATCATGAATGTACTCTCGAACGTTATCGCCTCGGGAAAGCAGGTGACCAGCATAGCCAATCGGTGTTTTCGCAATCAGTTTTTTAGTCATGTGGATCCTCCTTATTTACCGGCATTCATGTACAAGCCCCGGCTATCCAGGACTGTAACGCCGTAGTCGAAGTAGATACGGAATTCCATACCGAGACGGTCGAAAGCAACATGTGATTCGAGAGTAGGTTCTTCTTTACCTTGTAAGTAAGTAACCTCAATCGTATCTGCAGCCATTGGATCTGTGGCTAAGTACCACGCTGTTGTACTATATTCATCCAACTCAGCATCAACAATAAGTTGTGTAGCGTTACGGAACACGTTAACTATGCCGCTATTGTTGCTCTCCAAGCCCGCCGGAGAAGCGATAAATTTACTTGCAGCCGTTTCTAATGTAGCTGGGATTAGCATGAACTTAGGCTGAAGGTTAAGAGTAGATAAGCCTCTGATCGCTTTTTGTCGACGCATTGCCGTGCGTGCTTCATCCATAGTTGCCTCATTCGGTACCCCGAGGATGCTAGCAATATTCTTATGATCCGCATGAAACAAATTCTTACCGTCTGAAATAACCGGATTCGCTGCTAGCATCTTATATACAAGTCGGTTTAAACCGCGTTTGGCCGCTGCAACATACGCCCGTGGCACGCGGTTGAGCATGGATAAGTCGTCATTGATGAAAGCTTCACGAGTAAAACCCCAGCGTTTTGAATATGTCAGCACGCTCTTTGTAACCTTCTCGTCCTTCATCGGATCATCAAACGGGATTACTCCATTTTGCGGTGTCTTCTCCAGTTCTCCCGCCTCTGAAATGCGATAGTGCTCGGCTGCCTTAAAATCCGGGTTGCTCCCTCTACTTGTCCATTGTTGGAAAGTCGTAGGCACTTCCTGGTAAGCGTTTGACAATGTTTTCGTTACTGCGTTTGAAACAATGCCTTGGAACGTACTGTCAGGAGACATATTGTTTCCGTCGCGTTTAAGTGCAGTACGCATTAGTTGCTCAGCATCCATACGGTGCGCGTTTGTTACTCCCTCCCGCTGCAAGCAGTCGATGGCGATATCGCGAAGACTCATTCCCCGGAACTCATGTGCTCCTGGTGCCGGACTCGCAACATGAACCCCGGAACGCATCAACAAGCCATCGGAAGCAGCTGCGCGGATCTTGTCTGTTTCTTCTGCAGTTACCTGAATTGTACCCAATGCAGGTGTATGCGGTTGTCTCGTACTGCGCATCTGCTCAAGAATAGCATCCTTTACGGAAGCAACTGTTGATTTATTCCGGATATACTCAGCAGGATCAACGGAGAATTCCCGACATAAGTCCATAATCTCCAATGTACGAGCAAGCTCCGCATCAGTTGCTGCTCTAGCTGCTTCTCCATTAGGTTCTGTTGCTGTTCCAGTCGTTGCGCCTGGCACTCCTCCTGCATCTGGTGCGTGTACAAGCCCCTGAGCTGCAAGGGCAATATGCTTCAATCCTGGCATATGTTTGTCATCTCCTTCATTTATTTGTGGCGCTGGCATCGGCTCAGCGCTTCTACCAACCCCAACCGTTGGATCGGCCGGGGTAGGCTCGATACTAATTTCAAATGGCTGCCACTTCAGAGCCACATATGCCGGTCCTTGATGGCGTCCATTTGCGGACACGCTGCCTGCTTTCACTTCCTCCCAATTGGTTACGCTGTAACCAACAGAAACGCCCTTGATTACGCCTTTAACGACTTTTCGGAATACCTTGTCGGAATCCTCATCATCGTCAAAGCGCACAAGGGCGCGGGCTTTTCTGGTGCTTGCATCCACCCATGACTTTTCTACCGTTCCGATAGGCATTCGTCCATATTTGGCATCGCGACCGTGGGAAAAGAGTAGAACGCCAACATCCTGCAACCGTGATAAATCAACAGCTCCATTGTCATGGCTCAATATTTCATTTCCAAACCATCTGCGGTACGGCTCCTCTGAGCTGAACGACAGTTCGACGGTGCGTTCCTCTTCGTTGATCGTCGATCCGTCGATGCTCCAGGCGCGCGTCAGCTCGCCTGTTTTCGGCCCGCTTCTATGCAGCACCGCCGGAATTGCTATGTTGGTCACCTTTTACACCTCCCATAAGTTTTTGTTCGAGCAGCCGTTCGGCAACGCGCTGCTCGATGACTTCGCGCCAGTCTTCCCCGTTTTCTGCGCAGATGCGGGCTAATGTGGTCTGACTGGTCTCAAGTGCTACCTTGTTGGCTGCGACTTCCCGCGTCGGGTCAATCCAGGCGGAGCCCGATGGGATCCATGCATGTTTGGCAAGCGCCGTGATGTCCGCCTTTGGCGGTACCGGCAGCGCTCCAACAAGAATCTGTGACCCTACAAACTCGTAAAAAATCGGCGTTAGAACCCGGTTCACCAAAGATCGAATATAGCGCTTGTACGTCTTCCGATCCTCTACGAC
The DNA here is from genome assembly GCF_000293805.1 of Paenibacillus alvei DSM 29. Lineage (GTDB taxonomy): Bacteria > Bacillota > Bacilli > Paenibacillales > Paenibacillaceae > Paenibacillus_B > Paenibacillus_B alvei. The sequence continues at coordinate 929,468 of NZ_AMBZ01000001.1, forward strand.
ACCTTGCCGGGCACTGGAGTATGTCACATTGCCCAGGTCCCTGCTGATTGCTTCATAGCTCAGCCCTACGCTGGCCCCGATCAGGCGCAGCATGGTCATGACGTGCTGCGCGGTATTCGAGGACTGTCCGGACGGTATGACCGTCTGAACCTCGTCCCCCGGGTTGAGCTCGCCAATCATGCCAGGCTCAAGCGACATGCCATCATATCGCCCCTCAACTGGCTTGATCATATTGTTCAGACGGCCAGCCGGTCCCGCTGGAAGAGCCTTCTTTATGAAGACACTGAGACAAGCCAGTACTCGTTCCTTGATATTCACCGCTTCAAGAAATTCATTTACGTCTTTAACCCGGTTGAGTGATGTCGCCAATTCGGATATTTCCCGGACTTGACGCGGATCTGACTTGTGGTGCCAAAAAATCACGTCTTCTGCCGGAATTCGGACGAATTCACCTTGCACCTGCAATGTTCCCTTGTATTTTTTAAAATAATAGGCAACATGCTTGCCGTGTGCGTTGATCTCCACGCCGTCGATAACCTCGTTCCCCTTTGTCGGCTCGATATTGGTTACGGATAACGTTGTGTCAAGCTCATCCACGGTCCGCAGTTGAATCTTAAACGGGAACCTTTTGTCGTCGGTGAAGGCCTTGTAAATAAAAATCCCGCCGTCAACAATACGGCGGGTTAATATCGTTTCCAGCATCTCCGTAAAGTCTTGAGCAGCTGTGACATCGCAGTTTTCTGCTTTTGTCCAATCCTTCCAAAGCTCTGTAATCTTTTCGGCTGTGTCACCTTCTGCTTTCGACTGCAGAGCAAGGCCCTCTCCGATGACGCCGCGCTGAAAAGCAGCAAGAATGGCCTTGCCGATGTCGCCGTTTCGTTCCATGTCCTGGGCACGGGCCCGGATCAGTTCGCGCTCCATCCTAACGCGCTGCTCATTCCAGCCAGATTGCGGATTCCAGTTGAGCGAGAGGCGGTCAACGCTGCCTGAGTCAAACACGGACATGCCCCGCCGCCAGGCTGCACGCTTGTATGCCCAGCGCGGGGACACGGCGGCAATCATCTTATCCAGTTTGTTCATTTCGTTTGTCACCTCCTCCAGAAGACGGCAGCCGTGAAGATGCCGTCATTATCTATGATCGCGAGCTGCCTTTCGAGCCGGTCCCGCTCCGCAAGAAGTGTCGACAAATCTGCCCGGCGCAAACGCCTATTGTCGATGGTGTACTCCTGACCACCGAACATAACAGCATCAATCGCTTCGTTTATCTTTTTCAAACGTTCTCTGAGCTGTTCCTTTTGCTGGTCATCCATCAGATTCCTCCTTTCACCCAACTACTTCTATGGACAACCGGTCCCGGCCGTATGGGTTTTACCGCAAGATTCGGTTTAGCAACTGGTGGTGCAGGCAGTGCCGCTCGTTTTAGATACCGAATACCCAAGTGATCAGCAGCAAAGGCGGCATAAACCTCACAATCGAGATAGTGGTTATCAGCAGATGTAGTTTTTTTGCGCCATACTTCTATCGTTTTATTGCCTACTTTCTCTTTAACCTTATGTTCGGCAGTTACCTGCGAAGTATAATCCTCGTCGCATCCGTCATAGACTAACCACGCTCCAGGTTTGTCTACTTCTCGATTTATACGATTTGCAATGAAATCCTTGTAGTATGAGGTATCAAGGATAAACAAACTAATACCAAAAAGACCGCGTTCTATGCGGTCTAATGTTGTAAGGGTGTATTTCGTTTTCAGTTCTCCTGATGCACCTTTAACTGCCACAGCCCACTCGCTGTTCATGCTGCAAAACGTGTAAGTATCGTCAGCGTTATAGCCTGAATCAATAGCGCATAACGCTACAAAGTGTTCAATGCTATCTGGTGTATAGTACGGCAAGTTCATAACCTCTTCGATAAAGTCCCAGGTCTCGCAAAAGCCATGACGAACGTTCCAACTTGTCATCCCCTCGCCCCAGGCACGGATCGTGTAATAGAATCTATCTTTCTGGACGTCGACGCCTCCTGTAAGAAGTAACGCATCTGGAGGAACAACACCATCTACATAATCACTTGATCGCTGTGCCAACTCAGAACTATTCATCTTGACTGTCGTTTGTTCCCAAGGCTCAGCCAACCAGCTATTAATAAAGTTCATGAGCAAGTCTGGATCGTTTTTCGATGTTACAAACTCATAGGCAACATCACCAAAACGAAGCCACGGACTATAAATGGCATTAATCCGGAACGATGTCTTACTAGCGAGGCGGTGCTTACCGTCTTCATCTTTCCATTCACCTGCTCGGAGCATTCCGGGCTTGTGCATGTCGCGGATGATTCCAAGGCATTTTTCACATTCATAATAAGCGGTCATTCTGATTTCGTCTGGCGATAGCGTTGAATCGTAGACGATTCCGCCGCCTGTTTTACGCCGTTTAAAGACGAAAGTCTGATAATGTCCACAGTGTGGACAAGGTACAAAGTATTGAAGTTTTACTGAACACCCTTCATGAGCGGACCATATCGGCCCTGAACGTACCGTAGGCGTCGAAGTCTGGACTATCTTACGATTGAATGTGAAAGTCCTAGTACGCTCCCGTGCTAACGCTCTTGGATCTGCTTCTTTTCCCGCATTTTTAGGAAACTTGTCTACCTCGTCCATAAAAAGATACCGGATAGGTCGGGAAGCAAGGGATGCCGGACTGTTGGCACCTGATAATACTACATACATGCCGTCAAGTTGGATCTCAAGCAGTTTACTTTCGTCTGGCCGATGTTTATCAGCAGTTGCCGGACTAAGTTGTATCATAGGTGTGATCCGGTTTTTGCTGGTATACTCGGCAAGCTCCAATGTCGGGTAAACAATTAGTGCTGGATCCGGATCCTGAGCTATTATATACCCCAGCATGTTATTCAACGATTCCGTACCGCCAACCTGCGTGGGCTTGACGAATACGATCTCTTCAACGCGATAATCATTCATCGCGTCCATGATTCCACGTAAATATGGAGTACGATCCGCATTCCATTGACCTGGCTCAGAATTCTTCGAATCCAAGATACGAAACTTGTCTGCCCACTCAGAAACGGTAAGCTTTTCAGGCGGCCGTAGAATTGCTGCAGCCTCTACAATCCACGGCGCAACCTCTTCAATCTGTTGCTTCTTTTTTCGCGTCATAGACGCCCCTCACTGACATTTGCAAGAGCACACCATGCACAACGTCCGCAATGTTTTGTTCAATTTGCCTAGCTTGCTCTGGCGAGACATAGGGAGCGATCTCAGTAGCGACTTTACGGCTAAAACCCGTTAGGCTGCGTCGCAGTATTACAAAGAATCGCTGCAAGTCGCCTATGGCCTCATCGCGACGTATGTACTCGCCGCGCTCAACCTCATTCCTCAATGTAGCTGCCTCGGCTTGTTCTTTCTTCAAAAGCGCTTCATACCGGAGCTTCATTTGTGCAAGTGACTCTTCGCCGTCTTCCGAATCTGCACCCTTTTTTCAGCCATGAATTCAATTACAGCTGTTAGTTCGAACCAACCAGTTTGCACCCGCTCCAATCCTTGTTTTACATAGTTGTTTAGCGTGTTCCGGTGGATACCGAGCACCGTCTGAACGCCCTTTGAGGAAATACATACTTTTCCATCTATACCTTTGAATAACTTCTCGATATCCAACGCAAAACACCTCCTAACATGCACATGCACAATGATTTTTAAATTTCATACTCGGCCGGATTTCGGGGTCGCGAGCACCCGCATAGCCCCCACCCCCCTGGAAAGAACCTACCGCCCGTATAAACTCTGCTGTCATCCTTTCATCCCTAGCCATTCTTTCGGTGATGTCTCTAGCGCCCCTTTGTACATATCGAAAGAGTTCTTTACCTTCGCTTCCCTAATGAACTTAGGTTGTGGACTGTCTCTCAGTAGCTGTTCTCTAAGCTGAAGGTGCTCGATGTTCATCATCGAAACATAAGCAAGTAGTGCAAACTTTAATTCATCGTACTCCGGTTTCCCGCCATGCTTGACCAGCTCAACAATGTCTCCTAACTTCCTCAATGCATCACCTCCGCTCCACGGTTCTTGACCTCTTCTTTAAGAGTTGCAACCATCTCATTCACTTGGCGTTTGAGCTTATCCCTACGTTTTACATGGCCGTTTATAATGGCCTTCTGAATCTGCATTATCTTTTTTCGAATGTTCGCATTTGTAAACGTGTTGTGATAATGCTCGGAACAGTTAGGACAAGTGAAATACACCTCTTCTACGTCATCGTAAAGTACACGGGTCTGAATATCGATATCAAATTCATGCTTGCATTTGTTACATGTGTTATTCACGACTTTCACCCCTCGCTTTATCCAAATGGTATTCAACCATTTTCAAATGCTTATGTGCTGACTTGGCGGCTTCTTCCGCTGTCGGTAGCAGATTGTTTAATTCCTCGACGTTTTTCTGGATGCGTTTAAATAGGTCATCAACACTAATACCTGACATGATATCAACTCCATTTTTCTATACAAAAATATAAGAACAGCTAGCTACTACATTTTGGATTGCCGTTATAGTTCAACAGTTGATTCAAGTACAATACACGTCTCAACAAATCTATCCGTTCCTTTGGGTTTGCACCTGATTCACGTAGTTGTGGCAGCGCGACTTTCAATATGTGATCTCGTTCCTGCGCTATTCTCTTAGCCCCTTCTGGTGTGAGCCAACTCTTATATCTTCGATCCACGTCCAACCCTCCTTATTAATAGATAATTCGTTTTGCATGTTGATCAGGGGCGCAATAATCTTCTGGTTCTCTTACGGCCATCCGATCACGATGAAGTGCGTCCAAAGCATCTTTTATAAACGCTTCTGACACTGTATAGAGAGAAGACGGACGGAATCCAGATTCAATAAGCTGCTCAACTCTTTCCTTGGTTGTTATTTCTCCATTCACAGCTACATACGAACCTGGTTTCAAATCTTTGAGTTCAACGGTTCCCATTGTCGTTCACCCTTTCTGTACAAAATAAAAAGTCGTCGAATAATCAACGACTCATCTCATCACTTCCGCTTTCTCCCCTGTTTCTTGCTCCCAGCGCTTAATGATTGTCAGACAATTCTCTGGTTCCACTTCCATCATGTAACATACACGTTCCGTTTGCTCCGAAGCTATAAGTGTTGTTCCCGAACCACCAAAAAGATCGACAACCATATCGCCTTTGTCGCTCGAATTTTCGATTGCGTCAATCACCATTTGCAGCGGCTTTTCTGCGTTGTGCAATTTCTCGGATAGCTTCCGAATGACCTTATTGTAAAACCACACATTCCCCCGCCCGTTTACCCGACGAGCGCCGCTCTTTTTGTCTTTCATGGCGATTTTATTGATATCTGGTTCCCGATGAAAGAACATCACAAATTCGTGACAATGCGTGTAATGCGATCCTAGCCCGCCACCTCGCGTTTTCACCCATACAATTAGGTTTTTCAAAGGCAAGAAGAGCACATCTGCACTTTTTCGCCATGCCGGATAACTCCGGTAATCGCAACATACATAGATATGCGCAAAGTCTTTCGTGATCGACTTTATCCCACCTAACACCGCACGCATAAATGGTTCGACCATTTTCGTATCTACAATTCCGTTGATCATTCCGTTGCTGCTGCCAAAAGCGGCATATGGCGGATCGGTAAAACACATATCGGCTTGCTGCCCGTCCATCAATTTCGCGACATCCTGAGCAAGGGTGCTGTCTCCACACATTAATCGATGTCGCCCCAATTTAAAAATGCTTCCATGTTTAATTTCCATTTAATCACCCTGTCTAGTCTTGATGTTAACTATGGGCATTGATCGACGAGCACATTCATAAAGTCGCCTATCGCCACCATCCCTTAATGATATGAATAAAAATGCCGCCCCCGAAGGAGCGGCTATATTGAGGATGAGAGATAACATAATTGGATTGCAGTCACTATTTTAAATTATTTCACACTACCATACTAACATCTTATGAATCGTTAAACAGTGGCAATTTAGTCGCACGACTGCCAAACACCGTCAACCCCAAAAAACAGCGCCGTTAATGCATTTGTGGCTGCTTTCAAATCCCTAAAGACTGTACTCCTGTCGCAGGAGTGGCATTCTGCTATTTGATCAGCCGTCTTTTTCTCCTCTGCGATGTACATCTGGTACACAGTTTCATAACGTCTCATATCTTCTGCTCGTCCAGTTGATTCACATAATACTTTATAAACCTTCAACATTTCATCGACGAATTTTACGATTGCTATAGTCCGTTCCTTCGAACGCTTGATTGATTCAATGGACTGATCTTGATCCAACATATCTGCCTGTTCCAGCATATCAATTTCGCTCAACTCGGTTTTAAGATTAGTAGCGTGAACTGCGAAACGACGATAGTTTTTCAGCAGCAGCCTTGTGTTGCGCAAACGTCTATCTCGTTGATTCTTCCGTTGTTTGTCTTGCTCCTTCTGCACAGTCTCTACAGCAACACGTGCGGCGATTTCTGCAACCTCTGCATGGTTCACACTGATTCCTCCTCGTCATCTTCATCATCTGGAATCATGACATTACATTCTTTACAGTCGTAGATCCCTTGGTTCCAATGTTCCATTTCATCACCACAGAATGGACATATCATGACTGCTCCCCCCCCTTCCAGGTATTCGAATAAGTCCATTTGTCCATCTGCTGGGATATAGTTCTCAGCATCACAGACATACCCGCGAAGCAACCATGCTGTATTAACCTCGCGTGAGTCCTCTACCTTGTCCTTTATGGGCTGGCCTGCTACCCGCTTCCGCCCGTTGTAACGGTTGTCCCAATTGCTCGCCGCCTTCTCCGTCCAAACCCAGTGAGTTCGTGCAATCGCTTTGCTCATATCTCAACTTCCCCATACAATTCCTTGAACGTCGATCTAGTCCAGAAATGAATGTATGCAGCATCCGTAAATGCTTCGGATTTACTTGTGTATTCCAAAATTTGATGAAGCAAGTTTTTTAACTTCTGTTCCCGCTCTTCTAGTTCTTCGTTCCTTGCAATTGTAGAAAAGTATTGCTCCTTTAAATCATCGTACAGTTCCCGCTTCTTCTGACATTCTCTTTTCCAATTCGGTTGATACCCTCTGGAGAAAAGTTTATGCCAACTTACCTTCATGACTGTTCCCCTCCTAAGCCTAGAGTGTCGAAAATACGATAAATGGCTCACCGTTAAAATATGTTTCTATGATTTCTCGAAGAGTAATTCGTTTTGATGAATCTTCACTTTCATAAACCTTGACATCTTGCGGCACAATCTCGATTTCCCAATCCGGGTATAATCCGCCATCGCTTATACCCGTTAGTTCCAAGTACCAAGCTTTCGCTTCCTCAAGTGAATACGCTGCTACTGCATCACATTCACACAGTTGATATACATGTACATCTTTCAATCCTTTTTCATCGGCAATATCTAATTGTCCGTGCCGCATCTGATCCCCTCCTGTATGCGTTGTCGGACGCTTGCTGCACGTCTCCAAATTGTTGCAAGTTCGGCAGGACAATGCGGCTCCCATGTACAAACACCGTCGTTATACCACTTCTCCAACTCAAGCAATGCATCGTGAGCATCTTGGAGTTGTGATTGGAGCAATTCAACCCTTGCGGAACTTCGCGCATGCAACGCGACCTCGTCGGTAAGCTGCTCAACCAAAATCTGTTTGGATGTTTCTATGGAGTTGCCCTTTCAGCCGTTCTACTTCTTCCCGAAGCTTTCCATTGTCCTCTCTATGCTTCCATAGTGCCTTGCACACTGCGTCATATGCATCCTGTGTGGGGTGCTGCTTGAAAGCTTCTGTTAGCCGCTCACTCATTCCCGCTTCCCCCTAACCGCTGACGCTTGATGGTCTTGATCTGCATCAAATACAAGTCAAAGTTCTCTTCTATCTGGCTCCGTGCTATCTCTACGGCCTTCTTGTAGCGGTCATGGCGAGCAATAGCCATTCCGGTAAGTACATCTGTAACGACATAGTGGGTGTACGGATGTGCCTGACGATATATAAAGAAATGGAATCCCTTGTGCTGGAATACTCTCTCTCCGATTACGATGTGAGATCGTCCGCCTCGGATAGTGATGCTGAACTGTTCCGGCCTTTTAAACTTCCTAACGGGCTGCTCTTTGACCTTACAGCGTCGCAATTTCTTGGGACCATATACGCGGCGTTTCTGTTCCAATCTCATCTTGTTGACTTTATCGAATACGTCCATATCAATCCCGGTCATTCCACCAAATCTATCCTTGATCCCATTGGCGAATCGTTTTAGTTCTTTCGAGAGGCTCAGTTCTTCTTGCATTTCCAAGTGATCGTACCACCACGACCTGAATACCAAATTGTACTCTCGATTAAAGAATGCTGTGAGTTCAGCCCGTACCTTGTCTATATAAAAATCCGGTATTGCAGAACCTGTCCGCAATCCGTTTGCCACCCGCTTGAAATACTTCTTTTGCAGCCGTCTTTTCATATCCCGCTTCCTCCTTGGAGGGCACGAAGCCCTCATTCTATTCCGTTACTGGACGATCAGCGATGAAGAAGTTCCCCCACTCGTTACGCTCTGGAATCATTTTGGCGAAGTCTTCATATTCACCAGTTGCCAGCCTCACAACAAGCTTTTGGCCGCATTTGTGACATGTAACCTCTGAATCGTCAGAATGGATATATACATTTCTTTTGTCCTGGCATTCTGGATTCTTGCAGTAGTACCGGCAGCGGTAATGTGGTACGCCGTCCTTATACTTAATGCCTGTCGTCCACCACTCGGATTTTTCCTTGGCAGTTTCCGTAGCTGCAGCAAGTTTCTCACCAACCTGCACCGATAAATTTCGTTCTGAGTTGATGAGAGGCGGTTTTATAACTTCTTTCAGTGCTATCGGGGAAAGAGATGCAACGAGTTTGGCCGATGCTTCATTCATGTTTGTAACTATATCTTTCAGTGGAATGATCCTTTCACGATCAGATGTCTCAGACTTGACGGGAGAAACTTTCACAGTCGCGCTCACATTTGATACATTTGACTTCACTTCATCTATCCCAAATGCCTTGAAAAACCCATTTATCAGAGCTGCTTTGTTTTCATTGCTGAGCTTATCCAACTCCAAAACGCCATTCATCTCACCGTTATTCATAGTCAACTTAATCCAATTCATTTGAATACACTCTCCCTTTTATAGATTCAAAACGAGCTGGCCAACTTGTGCTGCAGCAACGGGATTGATCCAAAGCACTTCTTCCCTACTAGCTCCGTTTTCCGCCTTCGCTTTCTTCGTTTCCCGCTTCCAATGATTCAATCTATCGTCATATATTTCATGGGCATATCCGGACAGCAATACGGGTCCAGGATGCTTATCTAATTCGTCCAGCAGTTCTATATGGTCGCTTTCCGTCATCTCGAAGCGATAGCTCGAAGTTGTTCTCGTTGCCATGATGTAAGGTGGATCGGCATATATAAGGACATTCGGCCGCCGATAGCGTGGAAGCAACTTCAATGTTGATTGATTTTCTATCTGTACACCTATTAGACGTTCCGCCACCACTGCGATCTTTTCCGGGAATTGAATCCACTCTTTGCCTGGTAAAGGTCCATTCGCTTCTATCATGCTGCGCCATCCTGTGCGGTGTGATGTTTTTCCGCCGCGACCCTGCCAGAGCCTCACTAGCAGCCTGCGCGCTCTTTCAAGTTCATCCTCTATTGCTTCATAGCTGTGATAGTATTCCTCGCGGCTATGTGGAGTCCATTGAACCACATATGCCAGCTCGTCCGGTCTTTCGCGGATTACTCGAAACAAGTTCACTATTTCCCCATCTATGTCATTTACCGTTTCCAGCCGGCTGCGTTCCTTCGAGAACAGAACCGCACCCGATCCAAAGAACGGCTCTAAATACGTCTCATGCTCCGGCATGTTTGATATGATCCAGTCCGCCATGCTCCACTTCGATCCCGGATAGTGCAATATTCTTGGTATGCTCATGCCCTCTCTCCTTCCTTGCGTTAGTATTCTAGGAAGCAACCGCAGCCGCCGATGTCAAATAAATCTATTTGCATATCATTTTCGATCTCATAATGTAGATCCCTGATGGTAAAAGGCTTACCATCACGTTTCATAAAGCTATATCTTTGGACTTCCATGTACACACTGCTAGCAGTCGGATGAATGTATAGTTTCGGCCGAACTGCTCGGTCGTAAAAGTAATCACGATATGCATCATCCAGACGCTGCAACTCCATCTCTTCTAATTCTGGCGGCAGTTCCGCAGCCTTGATGTAACGGTAAGCTGATACGCAATTCCAAAGGTAGTGTTCTTGCTCCATAATCCTCCTAAAGACTGCTGGCATTCGCTTTTTAAGCAACTTATAATGCCCTTGTCCAGCCTTTACGCAGCGCCCATTACAGTTGTTATGCGAAAAGCCGTAATCATACATTTTCGGCTGCCGGATGCCGTGCTTCAGTAGAATTTTATCTGTCCATATGTTGTGGTCTATCAATGGCATTTCCACCCGGAACGGTGCCCAGTTCTTTACTATTGCTGGCTGCCGGTGCATCTCGTCGAAACCAATTCCGAAGTAAAGCGTGGCGCCAGTGATAAAGTCCTCTTGCCTCAGATACTCGCGGTTCCGCCATTTCTCGATGGCTGGCGGCCTTCCTTTCATGAGAAAATCACGGGCTACCTTCATTTTCAGGAGTTTCGAGCAATCACCGATCCGGGAATTGAATACAAGCTTCTTCTCGAACATGAGCTGCAACGGATTCAATCCGGCGCTGTGCGTGAGCATTGGCAAACGCAGCTTGTCCGATGCCTCATCAATAAAGCGGTACAGGTCTTCGTGCTCCCAAAGTGTGTCTGTAAAGTACAACAGGATATTGTCTTCCGGGTACTGAGTTTGAACCCAATCGGCCGCTGCAAAACTGGCCTTTCCGCCAGAAAAGAATATGATGTGGTTCATGCTCTCCCCCTAGTCATCAAACCACCCGTAACCGAACGGTTTTTCTTGTGTCGAAGCGCTCACTATATCCTTCATAAGCTCACCGAAGGTTATCGCGTTCTTTTCCGAGAGTGATTCTATGAACCGCTTTTCCTGCGCTTTCAATCTTCGGCCTGCTGCCGTTGATAGCAGTTCCATAATCGGCTCCACCCGCTTCATTTTCAGTCGTTCTTCTATCTCTGCCTTTTTCAATTCGGCTTGTCTTCGGTTGTGTTCTTCCCAATCTTGTTCATCAAACCAGAAATGGTTCCCGTGCCGAGTTCTGTATATCAGAATCCATTTCTGTAGCTCTTCCTCGTTATCTTGGATTCTCGTGTGGCAAAATCGATTGACACGCATCCCGTTTGTTTTCACACCTCTGCCGCCTCTCCCGCGTGGCATGACGTGGTGGGTATCATCATCCGGTCTTCCGCAGCCACATTGACAAATTCCGTCCGCTTCCTCGATTAGCTCTTTAACTACATCATGCGGAAACTCCGCCCGATCTGCGCGGGTTGGCGTGTGTTGATGATGAGCTAGGATCTGTTTCCTCCACGGTTGAATCTCTTTCTTTTTCTTCTTGACGAATGCCAATTTCCGACCCTCCTAATCGTGGTGTCTTCTGTTCCAACGTTCGAACGCTTCGTTTATGTCAATAGCTAGTCCAGTAGCAGCAAAACAGGTTTTGCAGCTGATTCTATACCCGCCATATTCCTCTATCACCTTTGGAGAGTCTCCGCAAAAAAGGGCAATCCTTTGTACCCGCTTCGCTTGTTCCGTTATTCAATGGCTTTTCCCGCTTCCGTTGCTTGGCATCCTTGATGGATACACTTCCCGTGGAACGATATACACTGTATGCCTCCTGTTGCTGCTCCGCTGGTAGACCGGATAGTTCATAGGCGGTAGACATATTTACATTGCCTTCTTGCAGCTCTGCCTTAAACTCAGGAGCGAGGTTCTTTGATATTGCTTCCATCCTCGCAACCTGTGTTGGTGATACGTCCAATGTGCTTGCAATGAGATCCCTCAATCTTCCTGGTATCTTGTCCCGCTTCTTGATCTGTTCCAGAATTGTTCGCATCTCTTCTGCCTGCTTGATTTTTTCCCAGTCGGATAGTTGTCTCGCTGTTGAATTGGTTGTGATGAGCAGCAGCTTTTCGCGTAGCTCATCCTCTTCGGTTTCTATGATGCAGGGCACTTTCTCAAACTCCCGCTTCCCCTCTTCTGCCAGCGATAAGGCTGCGAGACGTCGACGGTGGCCTGCAATTACTCTGTATTTGTCACCGACGGGCTTCACGATCAGGTTTTGCTTGATTCCAAATGTGGCAATCGATAGTTTCAGTTCCTCGATCTGCTCCGTCGAGTAAAAGTTATCTTCGGATGGTTCTAGATCGTACACGGATATGTGCGATATTTTGTAATTGCTTACTGGCTGCTGTTCCTCTGATTTCCCGCTACCATTCAACAATTGGTTGAGGTTGAACTTTGCCACTATGCTCAACTCCCATTCGTGTCCGAATCGGACACGTTCAGATATTCGGATACGAGTTTCAGATAATCCATTGCCGCCCCGCAGCGGCGTGAATATTCGATTATCGGCATAGCGGCGAACGTGCTCTCGTCCACCTTTTCCGTTTTGCGGATATGAGTCTGGAACAGAGGGAAATCCTTTTGGTTATGCAGCCATTCTTCGCCCTGCTCGTTTACGTCATTCTTTTGGTAGCAAGTGACGAAACAACCTCTCAGGCTGATGCTTGGGTTCAAATCTTCGCGTGTATTGTCTATCTGTTCTTTCAACTCTGCCAAGCCGTCGAAAGCGAATTTGTCGATCTTAACGGGAATCAGAACGTCATCAGATGCCACTAGTGCATTGATAACAGATATGTTGATGTCAGGCGCGTTATCTATGATGCAATAGTCATAACGATCCGCTACTTGGTTGAGGGCGTTTCTAAGCCTTGTCTGCTGCGGTCTTGTAGTGTCTAGTAATACTTGCAGATTGGCGCGAAGCAGATTCATGTTTGCTGGGATAACGTCCAATCCCGCATAAGGAGTGGACATGATAATTTCATTGATGTTCAAATTCCGCTCTGTCATGACTTCGGCAATGCTGGGCTCGGCATAATTGTGAAGGCCGAACATCTTTGATGCATTTCCTTGCTTGTCATTGTCCACGAGCAGTACCCGCTTCCCATGTACTGTTGCAAGGATGTGGGCAATATTTACTGAGGAGATCGTCTTCGCCACCCCGCCTTTAAGGTTGATGATGGATATCGTTTTCATGTCAGCACCTCTTCTATTTCAATTTCGATTCTCGGATTTTTCCGATCCACCCGAAAACGGTGGGTAACATCCCCGATCTGTTTCCATTCATCGTTTTCAATAATCCCCGCTTCCTTCAACCCATCGAATATGAACTTTTGCCCCGCCATGATGTTGTCCTTGTCCCTACGCTTGTCTTTGCAGTACCAAATGATTGTCACATCGATTTTTTTGGTTCTCTCAATACATGGCAGTCGCTTCGCAGTCCACGCCACAATACTCGTATTCGTCTCTTTCATTTCCCTATAGGACGACCAATGCGATTTTGCAGCATCTATAATCTCGTTTAGCGATGGCAACTCGCCCTCAATTTCGATCTTCATGCCTTTACCCTCTTTTCGAATGTGTATAGTTGGCATTGAAATATGATCATTCCCTCGCCCTTCGGAATTTCAGGTATATTGCCCACCCTGTGATGTCGTTGTAAGCCGCTTTAGCCTCTGTAACATCCCATTTGGGGTATATCTTTTTCCAGTAGCGTTGGTTGTCTATTTCATCTCTGACAATCCGTTCTACTTGCCGTCTTGAATATTTGTGATCATTGGTTCTATATTCTGGCTTCTCTAAATTCTGCGAGCAGCTCCAACGCTTCTTGCCTTTTGGATCTTTCATGAGGTATCCTGACAAGTCTTCTAATCCGTTGTCATTTGGCTGCAATCTTTTCGTATTGGCGTATCCAATCCAGTCACCCTTTTGCTGCCCTTTCTTCTTTGGTCTTCTCCACAGATTCTCCACCACATCCCGTTCCAACCCGCCATTCATGATGATGTGATGATGGAACCTCTTCTTCTTTCCCCTCGTCTCATCTCCACCCTCTGTGATGAGAACGTACTTTAACGGGGGCAATCCTTCCTTCTTTCTTTTGTGCGCTACTCTCCGTAAGTAGTTCGCCACTTCCTTCATAGCCTCTTCCAATGTCTCTGGTTCTATGGCATAGGTAAGGATTACGTGCAGATCCTCTTCCCCAAAGTTCGTTTTTACTATCAGTTTGCAATATCTCTTTGCGTTTTTATCATTAAGGTTCTTCTGCTTGGGAAGGCTCTCTTTCTTCTTCTTCGCCCTTCCTCTTTTTAAAGGAGTGAGGATGGTGTGGTTGTAAATGTCCACCTCCATATACTCCTCGCCACAATATATCTTCTTCTCTCGCATGACATTCTTCACGGCTATATTCCCCCAGCTGTGTTTTGCCCGTATATCTATTCCTGTGTATAGGGTTGTACTACCCCATCGTTGGAATGATAATACCCATTACAAGCTCGTAAACGCTACAAGCGCGTTGCTTTGTCGCCGCGAAGTTTGCTATACTTAATAGGAGTTTATTAATAGCATTCCGCTTTGACTTCGCCCCGTGGTCGCTTCTGCAAAAGCGTCCATCGGGGCGATTTAATTTCTATATTCATTTCTCATTCACTCTCTTAACTTCGCTCGCACTTGCTATGACGACTGAATTTTTGCTACGATCCAACAATTCCACTTGGATGTACGGTTTGTTATCGACATACCTATAAATGACTGCGGTGACTTGACTGTATGTAATTCCCCGATGCTCCACAGGCTCCCCGTTGGTCATGGCTGCTTTTAATTCATCGTTTGTCACGCCGCAGTCTCCCTTTCAGTTGTTCGTATTGCCTCCGGTACATTTGACGGGCGCTGTGCGCTTGAGCGGTATCGGCCATTTGTAACAAGTTTAAGCAAACACGCAAACGTTGCTTTCGCTCCATCGCTTCTACCTCCTTGCTAGAATTTAAATCCTAACTTCTCGGCTTCGACTGCTGCCCAGCTCACAAATGGATAACGCACTGAATCGATAGATTCACGAACGAATCGATCTGCCAGATGCTCCAGGAGTTTGTCTGGAATAAGCATGTTGTGCCCCCTTACCTTTAATTGTCTGGCTATCACTCTCCCCCATATGTAGAATGTAAGTGTCCAGCTTACAAATCTAGTAAGGAAGGAGGTGAAACCATTGAACGAATCTATGTTGCTCCAAATCCTACGCACTCTTCCCCACAAAAATCACAGGGATCATGGTTCCGTAATTTTACGAGGAGACATTCTTGAAACCTACAAGCATTACAGCGATTTGCCAAAGGAATTGCTTGATACGTGCCTAGAGAAATTAGAAGTACAAGGTGCGATTGAAATCTTCAGAATGGATGATTTCATAACCGCTGTTCGGTTGAAAAAGCCTGAATGAACGTATGTTTTTTGATCCATTTACCGATTTCATGCAGTTCTTCCCACGTCCGCCCATCTTTCACCATGTAATATAGAAGTCGGGCGGTGTTGAATGTTCCCATTCTATGTAGCTCTCTTTCGGGAGCTACTTTTTCATAGCCTGAATTGTCCTTTACTCCGCATTCTATGTTGGCGGCGAAGCAAATGAAATCTGCTCCGATCTGAACTAACTCCTCCGTTATTCTTCCTTTTTCAACCTTGCAAAAAAGTTCCCACGCGATTTCTGCCAGTTCTGGATTCTCCGGTTTGTCTTGATGCACATAACCGATTTTCTTGCCCACTGACATATAAAATCGATGGCTAACTCCATAAATGAAATTCATGGCTTCTTCGAAGTCATCTGGCGTATAGTCGATGAGTTCATAAGATAGCTTAAGCTTCCCCTTTGTGCCATTTGGCATGGTGAATTCTGATACTTCTTCTATGATCGGAAGCGAATTATTGAGTTTCTCTTTTTTCGGCCTCAATGAATTCCTATCTCCGTGTATCTTTTCTGCCGAAGCATGCAGCCCGGCATATAGCGGCCACCCTGCCGAATCAACCTTTTCAATGATTTGTGAATACGGTGCTGGCTCGTATTTCCCGCCTCTAAATACTTCAATACGATCGTTCTTGCTTAATTCGATCATGCTGCCGTCTTCACGCTGCAGCGATACTTTGCCGTCTTCTACAACCAATTGACCAGTTACAAACTCCTGCTTTCTTGACATCCTTTCCACGCCCTCTTCCATTATTCGGTTCATGCAGGTTTGTTCTCTTGCTTCTTTTGAAGCTCTGATGCGTATTTGATGTTTAGCTTAGAGATATACTTGTGAAGTTTCTTCCACGCTTCTTCGCTCATCCCCGGATTGTTTGGTTTTTCCATTACGCTCTCTCCTCTAGCCGATTTTTTTGATGAGTTGATAAAGATCAGGACTAATCTTTTCTCTCACTGCAGCAATTCTTAATGTTGGTGGATCAATACCCAGAACCTCGGCAAGAGCAATGTTTACTTTGTCAGATGCGGGATTTTTTGTTCCGTTTTTCAACATAGATATATAAGAACGATCTAACTTAACCCCCTTCTTCTTCATCATGTCTGCAATGTTTTGGTAAGACATTCCGCTATTCTCAATGTGGTGTTTTATCAATTCTGCATAGTTCAAATCATTCACCTCCCGTTTGTGATTATTTAGTCACTAGTGAACTTCTTGTCACAATAATAGCTTTTATAGCATTTTTCGTCAATGACTATTTAATCACATGTTCAAAATAAGTGTTGAATAAATAGTCACGCATATGGTAATCTTATACTTAAGAAAAGGAGAGATGATCACTGTGGACTATGGGAGACTGGTGAAAAAATACATTGAAGAAAGCGATTTAAGTTTAGGCGAAATTGCTGCGAGTATGGGGGAACTAGGAGTCAAAACCGATAGGTCGTACCTTTCGAAATTGAGAAACAATCCTAAATATCCAGCTTCTGAAGAAGTTAACAAGGCTCTTGCGAAAGTCACCGGGGGCGATGAAGACGCTTTGATATTTGCCGCATTTATGGAGAAGGCGCCCGAAGTGGCTAAAAGATATTTTTCAAAAATTAGCGATTTAGATTCTTACTTAAGTAAATTTGCAGATGCTATAAACGACGATAACCTCAAAGAGCTTTTGGAAGTTATTAATGTAGATGAAAAGATTGAGTTATTCAAAATAATTGCCGAAGACGCAACGCAACAAGGAATGAATATCAACTCATTTATTATCAAGGAATCAAAAACCCCTTATTCCTCTGGCACTGACGACATCACCCCTTACATCATGGACAATATGAAAAGAATACCTCTAATTGGTCAGATTGCAGCTGGGCAACCAATTGATTGTGCAGAGTATTATGAGGGCTACACTTGTGTTGATCCAGCTGTTTTAAGAGGGCGCGATGGATTTGCGTTAAGGGTCAAGGGAGATAGCATGATTGGGGACAGAATATATAATGGAGACATCGTTGTAGTTGTTATGCAACCCGAAGTATTACCATCTGACATAGCTGTTGTTCGAATAGATCGAGGGGCGGCCACTCTTAAAAGAGTAAAAAACAAGGCGACTTTTGTATATTGTCACCTTCTAACCCTTCTATGGAACCCATTTTGGTGCCAGCTAAAGATGTTGAAGTAGTAGGCAAAGTTGTAGAAGTTAAATTCCAATTGTCATAGGAGAGTAACTATGAAGACCGCAATATATGTACGTGTATCGACTGATGAACAAGCGGAAGAAGGATACTCAATTGAAGCTCAAAAGAGGAGACTATTAGCGTATATTGAATCTCAAGATTGGACTCTTTTCGATATTTTTATCGATGATGGATACTCCGCCAAAGATCTCGAAAGACCTGAAATGAAAAGACTACTTCACTGCATCTCTGAGAACATGATCGATGTTGTTTTGGTGTACAGGTTAGACAGATTGACTCGTTCTGCTTCTGATTGCGATAAACTCCTTAAATTATTCGAAGAACATAGCGTGAAATTTCAGTCTTCGACCGAATCATTTGAAACTAGAACCGCAGCAGGAAGACTATTTATACGATTGATAGCTGATATTGCCCAATGGGAACGCGAAACTATAGCAGAACGCGTTCGTTTTGGCATGGAACAAAAAGTAAGAGAAGGCAAAAGACCAGGAGCAAAATTCCCTTATGGCTACGACAAAAAAGGAATACAGGTAGTAGAGGAAGTAAAGATAATAAAACGTTTGCGTTATATGTACATGGTGGAACGCTTAAGCTACAAAAAGATAGCTGAACAATTATATATTGAGGGTGTTGATCGTCGTGGGTATGCATGGACTGCCTATACAGTTCAGTTGACACTTGAAAACCCTTTTTATGCAGGGATCATTCGTTTCGGGTCGAAACTACCCAACGGAAAATATACACAAAGAAATGTAGAAGAACGGGTAGAATGCGTTTACGGTGATAGTCAGTATGAGGCTATTTGGACAATTGAGGAGTTTAAAGAGCATACGGAACGCATGAAATCCCGATCCAGTAATGGTTATTCACGAAAACTAGATTATTGGTTCACAGGGTTACTGCGTTGCGGACGCTGTGGCGCTGCAATGTTTGGTAGACTAACTACCAAAAGAAGTCTCAAAGATGGAACGATCGTTAGAAACCCTTACTATTGGTGTAGTAATAGAAAAAGCAATAACTCATGTGACATGCCTATGTTTAGACAAAGTCATGTTGAACATTTAATAATGGAACATATCAACAAAATAGTTTTTGACCAGGAATTAATGGAATCTGGGCATCATGACTTTGAAGAGGAAGCCAAGAAAAATTCAAAAGAAATCGCAAAAATCAAACGGAAGCTTGATGAATTTTCGAAACGAAAAAAGAAATGGCAATATATGTTCGTTGAGGATTTAATAACATTTGAAGAACTGAGAGAACGACTTAAAGAAGAGGATGAAAACACTGAAATAGAAAGCAAGAAACTCAATTCACTAAATGTCGACTCTGGATTTATTATCGACACTCCTCGCTTAATAAGACTTAGAGACGCGTGGAATTTTGCGGACGATTCTGAAAAACAGGAACTCTTAAGAACAATCTTTAACACAATAACACTAAAAACAGAATGCCGGAATGTCAAAGGGGTCAAAAACAAATTTTTCGATGCAGAGATCGAAGTAAAATACAATTAATGATGTGCACTTTGTATTGCTAGGTGAACCATCATGGCCTGTGTTCATCGCCTGAAGCATATCCAATGCTTCAGCTCCACGCACTTCCCCCACGATTATGCGGTTCGGCCGCATTCGAAGCGAGGCGCGAATCAGGTCTCGCATCGCAACGGCTCCCTTGCCTTCGGAATTGGCATTTCGCGTTTCGAGGGATACCAAGTTTGGAACTGAATGAATTTGCAACTCTGCCGCATCCTCGATTGTAATCACCCGTTCATCAGTTGGAATAAACTGGGACAGTGCGTTTAGAAATGTCGTCTTTCCCGAGCCCGTACCCCCGCTGATGAACAAATTGTATTTCCCCTTAATCAAGGTTTGCAGAAATTGAGCCGCATCGTCACTCAGCGCGCCATAGCAGATAAGATCCAACATGTGAAGCGGCTTCGATGGAAACTTTCGAATCGTAACTGCTGGCCCCTTCAGTGCAATCGGCGGAAGGACAACATGAACCCGCGAACCATCCCGCAATCTAGCATCAACAATTGGCGAAGATTCGTTCACCGTACGATTTACTTGAGAGACAATGGCCTGAATAACATCCTCCAGCTTTTCCTCACTTTCAAAAGAAAGATTCAGTTTTTCCATATAACCTTGGCGCTCTATGAATAATTCTCGATGGCTGTTGACCATAATTTCCGTTATTTCGGGATCTTCTACAAGCGGCTGAAGCGCGTCAAGACCACGGAAGGAATAAAAGACTCTGCGCACCACAGTTCGAAGATCAGCCGATGCCAAGTGTGCAGCCTGCGAAAAAGTGAACAAAGCTTGCTCGATTCGCTCCATCAAAGCCTCATCAGATAGCGGATCTCCCCATTCCATACTCTCACGCACCTTCTGCCGTATCGTGATATACAATTCATCAAGCGACATGCGATCCGTTTCTATCTGCAAATGCCTTTTAGTCTGGACTGGCTGATTATCCTTTCCCCGTATCATTACAAATTCACCCCTTAGCGGCCCAAGCTGAATAGTCCCAACTCTGTTCCAGCCCATTCCTCCAAGGTTGAACGAAATACACTGGATTGGAGCCATTGATCGAATCGATAAATTTGCTTCCATGCTGGAATGTAAGGTAAATATCCTGATATGCCTGCTTCTCGATGCTGCCATGCATTTTGCATGGAACCCATATATCGATTCAATACCACGCGTATTCGCTTCATTCGCTGACGAAGCACAGTCTCTTCAGCGCTTTCCCACTGCTGTAACAATATCCTCGTCTTCTGTAGATAGGCCATATCATCAAGTAGAAGCCATACAACCTGATCTGCCATGTCCCATACAGCTTCAAAAGCAGGATGAATATAGGCCCCTTCAACAATAATCAGGTCGTATTGTCCGCTGTCTTGAAGCGCAGTCAACAATGAACGCAGCAGGCTCGCATCCAGCCACTTCCACTCTTCAGCCAATTGAACTGGATGAAGCATTCGTGCACCGAGCATAGGAATAGTCAGCATAGATGACTCTATGAACAACGACTCGGACACATGCCCCTCCCCAGCCTTCTTTAAGTAATAAAAAAGCTGAGCCAAGGGGATTCGCCCTTCAGTCTGATCGACCATACCTTGAAGGAATACGCTGTACTCCTGAATCGGGTCAATGTTAAGTAGAAAAGGCCTTAATCCGGATTTAACAGCAATTGCTGCCAAGTGAAGCGCCATAGTGGTTTTTCCTATTCCTCCGGACGTTGAGGAAATGCCAACTATGCGACATGTGCGATTACCTCTCCATGGTTCCTCATTGATATCCTCCGATTGACAATATTCAATAATCGACTGCAGCAGCTGAGGGATCGGCTGATAAGGATTTTGTAAGTGGCATGGGAAGTCTATTGCTAGCGCTTGAGCAGATTGCTCAATAGACAATGCAACCACGATGATGCCTTTAACATCCTCCTTAGACAAGGTTCGAAGCAAATCTGGTTCAGCGACAAGCACATGTAGGCCTGGCTTCAGCCGCAAATAATGGCCTAGCGTATCGGACTGAGTAAATACGCGTAAATTCATCGACTCATAGTACATGGATTGCTTCCAATAATCCGTATAACCGTCCAGTATGCGCTTTTGCGGATGAGCAATCACAACATCCCATCTGCTAATACATCTCTCCCCTTCCTACTTCACGGTTTAGAACGCCCCTACACCATACCTGGACAAAACAAAAAACACCGCCATCAAACGGGCATTAATGCTAATGCCTCGCTTAATGACGGTGCTTCCGTACATTTTCCGTGTGAAGTTAGTTCAACAATAGCACAACAACATCCATAATTCAACATATTTTTCATTTCTTGAACATTACACTCTAGGTGTAGATGAATACATCGCAGGCTGCTTCAATTGGGCATAAAACTACGATAAATGAACGCCTTCTCCAATCCCCGCACAAAATAAAGCCCGTATCTCTAACAGATACGGGCCTTCGCGAATGATTCTAATATTTGAATTGAGATAAGGTTTCCTTGAGGTTTGAGGATACTTCCTCAAGCTGTTGCGACAACTCAACTAAGCGGTTCGAGACATTCAACTGTTCCGTACTTAATGATGCCACCTCTTCGGACGTAGCAGATGCCTCTTCAGCAACTGCACTTACATTGCTCATCGCTTCAACTAGAATGGATTGAGCCTCGTTCAATCGTCCAATCGAGCCCGTCACATTTCCAAGCTGTTGAATCATGCCATCCATTTGCTGCTGCACAGTCGAGAAGATTACATCCGTTTCCTGCACAGCTTCTGCTTGCTTCTGGAAGAGCGGGAACGCTTCCGACAGCGCCGTAACCGTCTCTGTAATCTCCAGCTGAATTTTCTCTGTAATTTGTCCAACGACATCGATGGATTGACGAGATTGGTCAGCTAGGTTGCGTATCTCATCTGCAACAACCATGAAGCCTTTGCCCGCAGTTCCTGCACGCGCAGCCTCAATGGTAGCATTCAAGGATAGGATGTTCGTTTGCTTCGTCATGTTATGAAGTACGTCCAATATTTACGAATCGATTGTGTACTATCGCTAAGTGTATTGACCTTCGTTGCAAGAGATCGCATCATATCTCCTGTTGAAGTCGTGCGGCTCATCAAGGAGGTCATATTTGCCGCCCCAAGCGTGCTCGATTCCGCAACAGCCTGAACAGAAAGATCCATCTGTCCATTTGCATCAATAACAGTCGTCATCTGTGAAGCAATATTATGCGTCAGATCATGACCGCGTTCTGCTTCAACAGCCAGAGATGTAGCACCTTTAGCTATCTCTTCAGTCGCAATCGCAATTTCCTTCGCGGAAATGGCCGTGCTGCGAGATGCTTCCGATAAGTAGGCAGCAGTATCCAAAACAGCGCGAGCACTTGCATCTGTGCTTTTCACGAGATCCGTAATTTGCTCCATCATCGTATTAAATCCATTTGCAAGCTGGCCAATCTCATCCTTGGACTTGGATACCGCACGAACTGCCAGATTTCCCTGTGCCCCTTCATTCATTAAATTGCGGAGCTTCACGAGCGGAGTAGCCACCCACTGGATAACCAGCCAGCCGATCACAACCGCGATGACAGCAGCAGCAAGCATGGAGATGAATGTAAGAGTCAGAATGGATTTCGCTTCTTTCACTAGCTCAGCCACAGGAACCGCTCCAACGAGCATCCAACGGCTCGATGGCATCTGATCATAGACAAGAAGCATGTCACCATCAGAATCAGAAGCCACCTTCGTGCTGCCGCTAACGACACTCGCCGTATCCTCAATATGAGGCATGAGCCACTTTGGAGCTTCCTTGGTCAGCTTATCATCATCTTCAAAATAAATATAATGTCCACTGCGGTTCATCACTTGAACCGTAGATCCGTCACCCAGATTAATTCCTTCCAGCGATTTCGAAAAAGTAGCGATTCGAATTTCCATCAGTACAATGTATTCGGCCATGCCAGAGTTCAAATCCCGCATCGGACGCGCAATTCCAAATGTAGCTTCCGGCGCCTTATCCACCCCTTTCGGCATAGTATCTACCCAAATAGATTGTCCATTGCTCTTCGTCGCTTCTTCGAACCATGCCTGTTTGCGCAAATTATCCAAATTGCCGCGCAGGCCAAGTGCAGCCATTGTGTTGCGCTTCGGATCGATCGGTATAAGATAAATATTTTCGATTAGCGGATTGCCTACGCTGTAGGTTTGCAGCGTTTTCGTAATCGCTTCCATCGTTTGAATCTTTTCATATGCGCTAATCTGATTGTCCTTCAACGTTTTGAGCGAGGCTGTTAAGTTAGGATCGAACATGATCTGCATCGTCATATTGTTGAACTGGGTCAGCTGAAGATCAATTTTTTGCGCGGCCTGAACCATCGTTTGGTAATTGGATTTAGATGCTTGATCTTCAATTGCATTCTTGGAGAAGAAATATGAAATCATGCCTACACTAAATACAAACACAATAATACTGATGACAAACACCAGAAATAGCTTCGTTCCTACGGAACGCGATGGATTCTGAAATACGGAGGAAACGAATGATTTCCAATTCAAATTCCACTTCCTCGGTGTCGTCCCTTGTGCTCTCTTAATCCCCTTGAACAACCGATTCATCTCCTTATCCCTATATGTACCTTTCCTGCTATCGAAAGCTCGTCCCCTTACATGCGGCTGCAAAAACGCACCTAAGGGGAGAACTTAGCATCCGTAATAACAAATGCTTGCTGCTTTACAACCTACTGCAGTTCCAAATCGAACGCCTGCACGACATCAAGCTTTGCTACCTGCACCTCGCGGAAAAACTGAAAATCAGGATGTTCTTCCATCAACTTCGTGCGTGCCTCCACTTTTAACTGCTCTTCTGTCATTGGTTCTTCTGACCCAATAACCAATTGATCTACGCGTTCTCTGTCCCTATGATCAAAATCAACAGCCTCAGTCGTAACATCCACGATATGGACATAGCGATATGGGCTGTATCCAACGTGTTTAAACGCATCATTCAGCTTCTCGTACTTCATCATCTATTGCCTTCACCTTTCTTCTCTTAACCTTGCTGTACTTTCACGTACTACTATATAATATCGGTTAATTAGTCCTATTTCACAATAGCATTATGAAACATTTTCCTCATTTTTTTATTACTCAATCTGTCAGTATTCCATTTCTCCGCGACGCAAAGACGACCATAAAGAGCAAAAACGCACCTGCTCGCAAGCAGATGCGTTAATCGCTTTAAGAGTCCCGCCCTACCTGGAGTTGGGGGGCAGAAGGACGGGCACCTTGCATGACATATACGTATTCCATATCGCATACACCACACCTGAATCTATTGTGCAGCATCTTTCATACCAATAAAAGGAGATAAATCACATCAATCTATCGTAAACCAGCTAATCCGCTAAAAAATGTACGACTGCCTTACATACCTGCTTCGCATGCTCAGACAAGGAAAATACATGATCCGAACCATCTATCCACGTGATGCCGGCTCGCCCTTCCATTGCGGCAGCTAAGCGATGCGAAATATAAGGAGGCACAGCGCCATCAGCGGTTCCATGAACGAACAAAGTCGGACACTGGATGCGAGATGCGGCAGCATACATATCGTGCTGAACAGTATCTTCCAGCAGCCCTTGACCTACGATGAAGCCGTTCATCTCCATGCGGCCTTCCTCCATCAACTGCTTAAAGCGAGGCCCAGACGCTTCCCTAGCTACAATATCAAAAATATTTGCAGCAGGACACAACCCCACCAAGCGATGCAGCTCATCTCCCAGCTGTGCTCCCGCCAGAAGCGATACCGCCCCACCCATACTGAAACCCAATAAGCTGACACGATTCGGATCGATGCCATCCATACTACGAACAGATCGGAATACTGCTAACGCATCAGCCAGTTCAGAAGACAGCGTCATTTCTTCAAACGTTCCGTCGCTCTCCCCACTTCCAGCAAAATCGAAACGAATGGCCGCCACTCCCGCTTGTGCAAGCTGTTCGCTTAGTCTACGAAAAAATCCCCTTCCTTCCAACATATGTCCTGTAAATCCATGACACATGACGACCGCTGCAACAGGAGCGCTTGCAACCGGTAGCGTAATTAGTCCACGCAGTGTATTGTCGTCCCGTTTCCATTCCGCTGCCTGCTTGCGAATACTGAAGGTGTGCTGCTCCATCCCTAACATACGATTTCTACTTCCCCCTTGAAAGTCACTATAATCGTATCTATTCGCCCTTAACCGTTCATGTTCCTTTTTAGCAGACAGGTTCATTTCGTTCTTTTTTCTAAAGCTGAACTTTTAATCTGAGCCACCCCCGCTTGTTCTTCTACTTCTATAGCTTCATCCGCTGTCTCTAGCGGCGACTCAGCATGATTGCTGCTGGTTACTGTACATCTCCCATCTGCAATCTCCGTGAACAATCTTCTAACTTCATCCCTTTGATTTTTGGCAACAAGCACGTACGCCACATCCCCAGCTAGCAGCTGCGTGGTTCCTTTAGGCGCTATCATTTCTTCACCGCGAATAACGGCAGTGATCAAGGTATCTTCCGGCAATTTGAGCTGATGAAGATAACTATTCTCCACGCAAGCCCCTGGTTCAATCGTTTTCTTGACCAAATCCATATTCGTCTTGCCGACCGATACCAGTTCAAGTGAATGTACTTGCTGTCCGCCTGGCTCCCCTGTCAGCCCAAACCGCTTCGCAAGCGGAGAAATGGTAGCGCCTTGGATAAGCGCAGATGTCAGAACAATAAAGAAAACAATATTGAAGAATAGCTGTCCATGCTCCAATCCTGCAATAAGCGGGTAAGTGGCCATGACAATCGGAACCGCGCCTTTCAAGCCAGCCCATGCGATAAGCGTCTTCTCCTTGCCCGTAAACTTGCTGTACATCAGACTGATAAACACGCCGATCGGTCTCGCCACGAACATGAGGAGTAGAGACAGCACCAAGCCTTGCCATGTAATCTCCAGCAGTTGAAAAGGGAATACGAGCAATCCCAGCATAATGAACATCATAATCTGCATCAACCACGAGAAGCCTTCATTGAATTTTACGATTGTATAGCGATACTGTAGATCGGAATTGCCTATAACTAGCGCCATTACGTATACGGCGAGGAAGCCGCTACCCTTCAGCAGCCCGACTCCACTATAAATGAGAATAGCGAATCCAATCGAAAGTACAGGATATAAGCCCGATGTATCGAGGGCAATCCGATTCAATACTTGAACAGCAATCCAGCCAGCGAGCAACCCTAATCCAAGTCCAAGCCCCATTTGCCACACAAATGAAAACAGCATTTCCCAAACCGATAAGTCCGGAATTTGAATCCATTGGATGAATGATATCGTCAAGAAGACCGCCATTGGATCATTCGTGCCTGATTCTGCTTCTAGGGTAGACGTTAATCGCTTTTTTACATTTTGACTGCCGAGAACCGCGAAGACTGCCGCAGCATCCGTTGAGCCGACAATCGCACCAATAAGCATGCCTTCCTTCCAGTCAATGCCCAAAATAAATACGGAGCACACTCCGAATATCGTAGCGGTAATTAACACGCCGATGGTCGCAAGCGACACAGATCCGCCAATTACGGGCTTGATGTCACGCCAGCTTGTCTGCATACCTCCATCGAACAAAATAATGATTAGAGCCAAAATCCCGAATAACTGCGTCAGATTCGCATTATCGTAATAAATAAGGGGATTCAATGCCATACCTACAATAATAAACAATACAAGTGATGGCACATTGAATCGATTCGAGAATTTGGCACTAACCACTCCCGCCAGAAGCAAACCACCAAATAAGAAAATAATCATATCCGTCGTCCACAAATTCGCATCAGCCCTTTCCGTCGTGTAATCGCTAACAGCATCATTTTGGGCAATCAATGGGAGGATTGCATGGGTATACTGCTAATACTCTTATTATAACGTATTCCGACCGAATAAATAAGGAAAACTTATGAACAGGCTGCGAAAAATAAGACCGACAGCAAAACAATGCTGTCGGCTTCAAGACGTGATCATAAGTATCATTTATAATTGTCTGCCCTTCTTCCCGGCACAAACAACACCTTGTGCAGTAAACTCTTCAACATTTCTGTTAATCCATACGTTTTCAACACATGCTTGACTGTAGTGTACGGACATCTTCTTCCCTCTGATTCATTGAAAAAATCGAATAAGGAAAGTTTGTTCGGTTGTAAACGTTTGCATTTGGTGCGGTTCTTTATTCCTTGATCAAAGATCGTACAACAATGGATAAAAAGTGAATACGAATAATATGCGGCAGCCATAAGGAAATAGTTGACAGGAAGAGATGGCAGCATCTCCTTGCTCGTTCACTTACCACTTACCTATAACTTCCTGTCCGTATGAGGATTAGTTAGAAAAGCAGACCTTATAAAGCGCCTTAGCCAGAGCCATATGCCCCACAATGCTCGGATGGACTCGATCCCAAGCTAGTGCAGCTGGATAGAAATGCTTGAGCAGATTATCCATAACCTGTTGCGTATCAACAAGCACTGCTCCATGAACATTCGCCAAATCCTTCACGATCCGGCCATATTCATCCATGGTCTGACGCATGGCATCTTCTTTGTTCGGTTCTATATAAAATGGCGTCATAAGAACAATCTCGCGCACATTTGGCTTGGAGCGTTCAATAAGATGAGTGTAAGTATCGGAATACCGCTCTGACCCTACATGTTGTTCGGACATGTAGGGCATGTCGAACTGGCGCCACACATCATTAATACCGATGCAAATGACGAGAACATCGGGCTCCAGCTCTTCGACATCTGTCTCCCATCTGCTCTCTAAATCAACAACTGTATTTCCGCTAACACCCATGTTTACAATGCGAATTTCCATTTCTGGATGCTCCGTTTGAACCAATGCATCGAACAAGGATACATATCCTTTTCCATTGGCTCCGAAAAGCCCCTCTCCATATGGCCTTGCCCGTTCACAATCCGTAATGGAATCCCCAATGACAACGACCTTATCCCCATGCTGCAGCATGATGCAATAACCTCCCCACACAATATGGAAACCATCTCCAGAACATACCCCGAATAAGGAGCTTTTTTCCTCGTACATAATTCAATAGAGCGATCATTAATTCCTGCTGGCTCAGGAAACCCTTTTAGGACTTCAATAATCGCAACCCATTTAAGATAACAAGAATCGTGCTCCCCTCATGTCCGACAACGCCAAGCGGGAGTGGGATGCCGAAAATAAAGTTCGTTGCAATTAGCCCCATAATGACCACAGCAGCAAAAATAATGTTCTGCTTCACAATGGATTGCGTTCTTCTGCTTAATACGATCGCACGGCCAATGTTAGTAAGGTCGTCATTCATCAGAACAACATCGGCTGTTTCCAAGGCTGCATCACTGCCTGCTGCCCCCATGGCAATTCCGACCGACGCACTCGCAAGTGCCGGCGCATCATTGACGCCATCTCCTACCATCGCTATCTGACCGTACTGCGTCTTCAGTTCCTTAACTATGCTCAGCTTATCTTCGGGCAACAACTCTGAGAACACCAAGTCAATTCCTGCTTCTGTCGCAATGCTGTTAGCTGTCTGCTTCTGATCGCCTGTCAGCATCGCTACCTGTATTCCTTGGCGCTTCAATTGCTTCACCATTTCAATCGCTTCCGGACGAATGCGATCTTGCAGTGCAATAACTCCAACCACTCGCCGGGACTTCTCTATCACAATAACCGTCTTGCCTTGATATTGCAGCGTATCAATCTGTTCGCGGATGTCCCCATCTATTTCCTGCTCTGACTGGATATAAGCAGGCTTGCCGATTCTCCACGACTCTCCTGCCCATACAGCCTCAATGCCTTGCCCAGCATGTGCTTGAAATTGAGAAGGACGTGGCCCTAATTCAGAATCGACCACACCATCACCGCTTCGCTGCGCTTCAGCAACAATTGCCTTAGCAATCGGGTGTGTGGACAGCTTCTCCAATGCCCCTGCAGCAAGCAGGAGCCCCTGTTCATTCATCGATTCATACGGAATAACATCTGTTACTTCCAGCTTTCCGCTTGTCAGCGTTCCCGTCTTGTCAAAGGCAATCACTTTCACATGTGAAATATGATCCAAGTATGCACCGCCCTTGAACAAGACACCCTTACGAGCACTATTTGAAATCGCAGATAGCGTAGCTGGCATAATCGAGGCAACTAAAGCACATGGGGATGCCACAACGAGAAAGACCATTGCCCGGTAAAAGGCCTCTGTCCATGTTTCTTGAAGCAGCAATGGCGGAAAAACTGCAAGCGCCAAGGTTGCGAGTAGAATCACCCTTGCGTAAATATGTTCGAATCTTTCAATCATTCGCTGTGACTTTGGCATTTCACTTTGCGCTTCCTGTACAAGCCGGATAATCTTTGCAAACAAAGACGATTCACTCGTTTGCGATACAATAATATATAAAGCCCCCTGCCCATTCACTGTTCCTGCATACACGTCGTCACCCTTATTCTTATCGACTGGAATGCTTTCGCCGGTAATCGATGATTGATTCACTGCAGATTGACCATCCTGCACCGTTCCATCTGCCGGTATACGTTCACCTGGCTTTACCAGAACGAGATCCCCGACCAGCACCTCCTCTACAGGCAGTACATACTCCACTCCGCTGCGAATGACATGTGCTTCTTCAGGCTTCAGATCCATGAGTGCGGAAATATCTTTTGAGCTGCGATTCATCGTAAAGGTTTCCAGTGCACCGCTCAATGCAAAAATAAAAATAAGGATCGCACCTTCTGACCAGTATCCGATTGAAGCTGCACCAAGTGCGGCTGCAATCATCAGCAGGTTGACATCCAAATCCTTATCACGTATTAGCGTAACAACGCCATCCTTTAGCTTTAGCCAGCCTCCACAAATATAAGACAGCACGTAGCACGCCAACACCCAATCATCCGAAACTGAACTGCCGAACATAGCCAACAGCAGGAACAGCAGACTGCCTGCTGCCGCACAAGATTCATTATGTGTATCCAGCCATTTCTTCCATGATGCTGTCATTGAGATCGTATTATTCATTTTCATTCATCCTCTCTTCAATTGAAAATGACTATCGTTGTTAACCCCCTAAAAATGCATCATGCTGCTTCCGATGAGGGAAGCAGCATGCATTGATAATGAGATTAATTTTCACTATGGTCATTTTTTTTGAATTGAGGCAACATTACTATATTTAGTATAATCTGATGAATGAAAAATGTGAATACCGATCGCAGCAAAATTAAGGGCTGTGTTGAAATTCGGAATTAGGCTTGCTAAATTTCAAGTACGCACTAGAACCCAGCTTAATTTATGCTCTTGTCGCTCGTAGTTCAATATCTCCACTTGCAGAAACAATTCGTACTATTGGCCCATCATATCCAATGCTCCCCCGATAATGATCTCGATGTTCCGTCTCTGTTTGTACATGCGGAAGCTTCACGGATAAATCACCACTGCTGGTGATCGCTTCAATATTGATATTTGCCACTAACGAAGAAATTCGGACGTCAATATCTCCTGACGCACTTTCAATCACTGAAGGGCCAATATCACGCCCGAAAGAGCAGTCCACATTACCACTGCTCGATTTGAGCATAAGCGAACCGTTCAGTTCATCAATCTCCACCTCGCCAGATCGGCTAATGATCTCTAGATTGGAACGAATATACTCTAGCTCCATATCTCCTGAGGAAGAAGACAGTGCCCAATTAAGACCGACTCCTTCGCGGATCGAAAGATCGCCGGACATCACCTCTGCACGCAGCTCATCAGCACTAATTTGCCCGACTTCCACATCCCCCGACGACGTTTGAATCGCCATCGATTGAGTCTTGCTGCGGCGGACATCTACATCCCCTGATGATGCTACCACACTCATTTGTTCTGCTGAGCAGCCATCCAAGTGGATATCACCCGACTTGCTCGCTATCCGGACAGATTGGAATATCCCCTGCCGAATATCTGCGTCCCCAGACGACAATTCCATATCAAGCTGGCTCGACCGAACTTGCTGCATATCAATGTCGCCTGATTCCGATGTAATTTGAAGATGACCTTGATAGCTGCTTGGCACACGCACATACAGCTTGTGCTCACTATAACGGAGCTGCTGAATAGTAAGAAAGGAGAAGAAGCGCTTGGCATTGTATCTCAATCGAGCTGAAATCGTGTAGGTATCGCCATCCAAATGATCACGAATATCGAACTTCTCCGGCTCATCCGATTCAAGGCGATAGCCAATCCGATCCCCTTCATACGACTCAATGGCAACATCCACCTCACTTGTCTGGATGCGCAACACACGTATCGATGAAGTATCATCATTCTCCTGATTGTAAGGTGATGAAGATGACCGGAATGATTGTCCAGCAGCGTAGGCTGCTACATGCAACATCCCATTGTCACTATGTGTTCTTTCAGCGCCAGCCTGTACATTTCCTTCACTCTGTCTGGTCTGAGTAGGATGTTCACGATGCTGCTCAAGAATTTCATTGGCGATGGTCTGTACGTTGCCTAATGAATTCAATATCTCTTCTTCGGACTTACCAGCCTCCATTGCCTCTTGGAAATGAGCCTCAAAGTCACTCATAATTTCCTTACGCTCAGTTGGCGGAATTTCCTCCAGTTCCCGCTCCAATCTCACAAGAAACTCTAGTTTTTGCAAGCTCATTGTGACATTACCTCCTTAATCATCTCATTTACCCCTTGGGAGAACAGACTCCATTCCTTAAGCATTTCTTGCATATAGGTCTTTCCTGTTTCGGTAAGTGTATAATACTTACGCGGCGGGCCCTCCGGCGACTCTTTCAAATATGTCTCAAAATATCCCTCTTGCGTTAATCTGCGAAGAAGCGGATACATCGTGCCCTCTGCAACCTGAAACTTCTCTGAGATGCGATGAACAAGCTCATAACCGTAGCGATCCTGCTCATAGGTAAGTACAAGCACACACAGCTCCAATACGCCCTTTTTAAATTGTACATTCATACCATCTGCACCACCCTCCCCTTTTCCCTTTCGTGGTAATTTTCTACATTGTATCACCCACTACTATGTAATGCAAGATACCTTTTTATACTCACTCTATTAAAAATTAAAGCGATTTTTCTTTTCATAGAAAATTTGAAATAGGCCGCTGACTGTTGTAATTATTGAAAGCGGATTCACATAAGATGATGTAAGTTATCCCCGCGAAGTCCCAAAAATCAACATTGAAGTTATTTACAATTCCTTATCACTCACTTAACGCTATGTTTAATCTTTCCATTTACAATGGGGCTTGTGCACAGTTTCGACGAATTTCAACAAAATAAGGGTTGGTTAGCTAACAAGATGAATCATGAATGGGATCTACTGAAATCTAAATCTACTAAGGAGTGTAACTATGAAAGCAAAACGTTGGTTTGCCCTGCTTACTATCATCTCTCTACTATTTATATCCGTTATTGGATGTTCGAGCAGTTCATCATCTGGCGAAGGCCAAGCTAACGAGTCAAGCGCTGCTGCTCCTGCTGCCAAAGAAGAGGACAAGACACCTGTCAAAATTCATTATTGGCATTCTCACGCTGAGGCTCAAACCGAAGGTCTTAACTACATGATCGGAGAGTTCCAAAAGAAATATCCATACATTACAGTTGAACCGGTATATCAAGGCGGATATGAAGACTTACATAAGAAGCTCCTCGCAGCTGTAGCTGCCGGCGATGTTCCTGCGGTAACGAATGTTGAGGTATCTTCTTTGCCTATCTTCTCTCACGATGGTATTTTCGAAGACTTGACGCCATATGTGGAGCGCGACCAAGTAGATACTTCCGACTTCTCGGAGGGCATGCTGAAGGCATATGCGTATGAAGGCCGTCAATTCGGCTTCCCGCTTATCGTAAGTACGAGTGTTATGATCTATAACCAAACATTGCTAGATAAGCTCGGTGCTCAGCCTCCGCAAACATGGACCGAGATCGAAGACTACAATAAGAAAGTTACAGAGAAGAAAGATGGAAAGACAGTTCGCTATGCGCTTTCCGTTCCGGGCTGGGATAACTGGTACTACGATCCTTGGATGATTAACGGCGGCGGTTCCGTTCTGAACGCTGACATGTCCAAGGCTGCAATTGATACACCGGAGAGCTTGCGCTACATCGAGAACTTCAAGCGCTGGGTAGATGAGGGCAACATGCACATCGGCTACGGCAAAGGTGCTTCCGGCACAATGCGGCAAATGTTCCTCGAGGGCAAAATCGGTATGATTGAGCACACTTCCGCTATGATCAAGACGTATGTAGAAAATGCGAAGTTTGAAGTGGGCGTATCCTTTGTGCCTGGCGACAAAACACGCATCTCCAACATCGGCGGTGCCGGTATCGTCATGATGAAAGGCGCAAAGGACAACCAAAAAGAAGCAGCTTGGAAGTTCATTCAATTCATGACGGGCAAAGAAAACAACTTGAAGTGGGCAGAAAAAGTAGGCTATCTCCCTACTCACAAATCAGTTATTGATACAGAAGAAGGCAAAGCGTACATGCAGCGTTGGCCGCAATACAAAGCCGTGCTTGACAACTTCGACCAAGTACAAGCGCGCATGCAGCATCCGTTGTACCCTGAGTTCAGCAACTTCTACATCGAAGCAATGGGCAAAATGGTTCTTGAAAAAGGAGACCCTGTGAAACTGATGAAGGAAGCCGCTGAGCAAATCAACAAAGTACTCGAAGATAGCAACTAACGTAATGCGCGGGTTGCACATTGCACATCTATGGTCAAGCAAGGTCGTATCC
This sequence comes from Paenibacillus alvei DSM 29, assembly GCF_000293805.1. Taxonomy (GTDB): domain Bacteria; phylum Bacillota; class Bacilli; order Paenibacillales; family Paenibacillaceae; genus Paenibacillus_B; species Paenibacillus_B alvei. The sequence continues at coordinate 963,510 of NZ_AMBZ01000001.1, forward strand.
CCTATCTGCCATATGGGAACAGGGCATGCGGCTTTGACTTGGCCTTTCTTTATCATGGTTCCAAAGGAGAGGGCGATTTAACAAATGAATAGTAACTCCGGAATTACGACTGATACGCCGGCAGAAGCTGTAAAGTACAAGAAGCCTTGGTCATGGTACCGCTTTTCCGAGAAGTTAAAGGATTTCAGCTTCGCGCTGCCGGCTCTGCTGTTCCTGCTTATTTTTACCTATGTACCACTTGTATTCTCGATCTATATCAGTACGACGAACTGGAACATGTCGCGTCCAGTGATGAAATTTATCGGGGCGGATAACTATACGAAGCTGTTATCCAGTGAAGACTTTTGGAAGGTTCTTACGATTACGTTCAAGTATACGATTTTCGACGTATTCTTTACGATTGTCATCGGACTTCTACTGGCACTTCTATTTAACTCGAAATCGAAGATTTACAATTTCATGCGCGCGATCATCTTTATGCCCTATTACATTTCCATGGTCGTTGCAGCCATGATCTTCTTATGGATATTTAACGGTGAATACGGCCTTGCCAACTACCTATTGGAATTGGCAGGATTCGATAAGATCAATTGGATGACGAATCCGGACACAGCGCTTGGCGCACTAATTACGGTGTCCCTATGGAAAGGCGTCGGCTTTGCAATGCTGCTCTTCATCGCTGGCTTACGCAGCATTCCTGTTGAGTACTATGAGGCATCCAGCATCGACGGTGCTTCTCGTTGGAACCAATTCCGCAACATCACGATTCCATTACTGTCACCGATGACACTGTTCCTAGTTATTACGAACTTCATCGGATCGATGCAGGTCTTCCAATCGATCAATATTATGACGAACGGCGGACCGTTGAACGCAACGAAGGCAATGGTGTTCTGGATTTATCAGATGGCATTCTCCGAGTTCCGGACAGGCCGCGCCTCGGCTCTCGTCGTTATTTTCTTCATCATTATTATCGCCTTAACTGTGATCCAGTTATGGATTTCGAAAAAAAGAGTTCATTACGAAGGGTAGGCTTAGCGGATGTCTAAAACATTATTCTCAACCATCCGGTTGGCAGCAGCCATCCTTATTACGATTGTGATGTTCTTTCCAACGTATTGGCTAGTTGTCACTTCATTGAAAACACCGTTTGAACTGCGGCTCGCGATTCCGTCCTTCTGGCCTGAATCGTTCCGCTTCCAGAACTATATTGATGCATTTCAGGCTTCACCATTTGGCCGTTACTTTTTCAATACTGCCGTTCAGACACTGGGCATTATGATCCTCCAAATCAACGTGGCAATCTGGGCTGCCTTTGCCTTCGCGAAAGGGAACTTCTGGGGCCGTGACAAATGGTTCATTCTTGTCCTTGCTGCCCTGATCGTTCCGGAACAGGTAACATTCGTGCCTGTGTATGTGATGATGTCCAAGATTGGCTGGCTGAATACATTTCTGGCCTTAATTGTGCCTCATGGAGCTTCCGCCTATGGTATCTTCCTGCTTCGTCAGGCATTTAAGTCACTAAACAATGATGTACTGGAAGCTGCCCGTGTTGATGGTGCCGGCCGATTCCATCAATTGTATCGAATACTCGTTCCGATGGCGATGCCGACGATTGCAACCTTAATTGTCTTAACATTCATCGGAAGCTGGAACTCGTACTTCTGGCCACTTATTATGACGAACTCGGACAGCATGCGCGTATTGACGGTAGCGGTTGCGATGATGCGCGATGCAGTAGCAGGCGACGAGGCCCTTACGTTCCACATGCTCAGCGCCGCAAGCGTAATGGTCATCCTGCCGATCGTTATTGTATTTACTTTTGCACAGAAGCACATTGTCTCTGCTCTCGCGAATTCTACCTTTAAATAATCGTTCAAGTAGGTGTACAGCCAACCTATAGGCTTTCCCATATTCATATACTTCAAGGAGGCTAAGTAATGAAATCTTACTCTACTTCTTCACGTTATCGAAAAGGTGTTCAAGCGCTGCTGCTTTCCTCGATTCTGTTGTCATCTGCCGTTGCCTGTGCCAATAGTGAAGAAGAGCCGGCAGGCGCGAATCTTGCTGCTGCACCCGTCATGCAAATATCCAACACCAATCCGAGTGCAGCAGAGGCTGCTGGCAAGCTGACGCAACAAGAGGTGAACCCGAAGCTGCGCATCGATAAAAAAGAGTTCAAACCGCTGCTCAGCATGGCAAAGGATGGCCCTATTATTCCAGGCTTGCACGAGCTTGTTATTCCGCAGGGGCTTGCCTACTCTGCTGAACAAGGATGGCTTGTGATGTCAGGATATCGCGACAAAGGCGTCAGCGTCATTGCCATTATGGATTCAAAAACTGGCCAACTGCTGAAGTCTCTCGAACTGTATGACGCAGTCGGAGATCCGTATACAGGTCATGCTGGCGGTGTTGCCATTTCAAATGGCTATGTATTTATTGCTTCTGGCAGCAAGGCAAGATACGTATCCATTGATAAAATCAAGCAGACCGGTGATGGCGGGCAGCTTATTTTCGAGGGTCAATTTAAGGTGAACACAAATGCTTCCTTCATCGCATTCGAGGATGGAAAGCTATGGGTTGGCGAATTCGCTTATGGCACAAGTTATCCAACCGATGCGTCGCACTATATAACGAACCGCGATGGCGACGAATATCGCGCTTGGATCGAAGGATTTACGGTAGATACGAAGACAGGGCTTCCTGCACAATTGAAGAAATCTGGCGATAAGCTGGTTCCAGAGCAGCTCCTCTCGATTCCGAATCGAATTCAAGGTGTATCGTTCTGGAATGGCCATTGGGTATTAAGCGATTCTTATGGGCGTAACACCAACAGCACGATGCTATTCTTTAATGACCCTCGCAGGCAAGCACCTCACGCAAAAGTCACGCTTAACAACAAGGAAATCCCACTTTGGTTCCTTGATAAAGCAGAGCTCAAACTGAAACTTGACGGTCCGCCAATGGCTGAAGAGGTGGTAATCGTTGAAGATTCACTCTATATCAACTATGAATCCGCCTCTGACGGGATTGCGATGACCGGAAGCTATGCGATGGATCGCATGCACATCCTCAATATGAAGCAAATCGAACAAATGTGGGGCAAAAAGTAATGATGTCCTGAAGGGCCGTCAAGTGACGGCTCTTTTTTTTGCTTTATAATGGGTACAAATAGATGAACGCAATGGAATAGGAGACGTATGGTGATGAATGAACAGAAGTGGCATGACTTGCAGAATAAAGTAACCGCGCATATAGAAGGGAATCCTGATAGTTGCTCCCAATTGCTGCAAGAGCTGTTTGATGAGATGAAAGAACTTCGCGCTGAAAATGACCGATTGCGCAAAGCACTAAATACCGCTAGAAAGCAAAACGGAAACTACAACCATATGTCCACCAAATTAAAGGATGCGTTGTACGAATAAAAGTCGTGTCAGATGGATAATTTACGCACTTCCTCCGAACCCTATATTCATACTTAATTCGATGAATATTGGTTCAGGAGGTTCTATCATGATTACACGTCTAGTTCTGCTTGGATTATGTACCATGCTAAGCGTATACGTATCGGGCTGCAGCACGGCAAGCACGTCCCCTCAACCCCCTACAGCGAAAAAATCGCATGAAGGATATTCGATTCAACAACGACAAGTGCACGTCGCAACGAAGGAAGCCCCTTCCTTCGTTGATGGCAATGAAAGCGATGTCCGCAAGCCTAAGCCGCTTACTCTATCTGAGCTGCGTCGAAAATACCGTTCCCATTTCATCATGCAAGGCCCATCTGACCAAAGAAGGGTTGCACTGACGTTCGATGATGTTCCGGACAATCACTTTACCCCACAGGTTCTCGATGTGCTGCGACAGTATGGTGTTAAGGCGACGTTCTTCGTGGTTGGCAATCGTGCCGAGAAATATCCTGACATCTTGAAACGCATATTGGATGAAGGACACATTATCGGCAACCACTGCTATGATCACGCCAACCTGCCTAATCTGTCAGATGAAGCCTTTCACAACGAGATAAATCGAACACAGGATATTCTGCGAGCCGCAACTGGTCATACCGTTACCTTCATCCGACCTCCTTACGGCAATATAAACGAGGAGCAAATCAAATGGCTAGCCTCTCAAGGCATGCTGATCGTGAATTGGAATGTCGATTCTTTGGATTGGAAAGGACTTACCGCTGAACAGATTGAAGCAAATATTATGTCCCACCTTACCCCAGGCGCTATCGTGCTTCAGCATGCTGCTGGCGGCAAGGATCATGACTTGAGCGGAACCATCAAGGCACTGCCGCGCATTATTGAGGAACTGAATCGTCAAGCCATCGAAATGGTGACGCTGGACAAGCTGTTGGATAAACCAGCATATCGGAAATAATCCCCTTAAAAAATCGTACAAACTAAGGACGGCTGATGGTGCGAAAAATCACAATCGGTGATCATTTGTTTGAAGCGCCGTATGCCCTACGCCAAACACTGAAGAAGACAGAACTAAATTTAAGTGGTTCCAAGACGGAGTTCAGGAATGAAACAAGAGCCGTAGGAATTTTTCCTTAACGGCTCTTGGAGGCGTCCAGAAAACACAAATGGCCTTTTAACTCAATCGAATAATGGTTAACGCCGCACCAGCAGCATTGTTAATAAGCGTAGCTGACCCCAAAAGTCCGTACAATTGTAGGGATATTGTCGTATTGGCCGCCAATGTAAGAATAACGTCATTGTTAAATGCAGATGACGTCAGAACGGGAGCTATCGATGATGCTACATTCGCTGTGCCATTGATCAGCAATCGAGAGCCTAGCAACAATCCCGCCGTTAAATTGATCTGGTATGTGATATAGTATCTTCCCGCTGTTGATACGGTAAAGGTATCGTTTGAACCGTTTACGGTTATTCCTGACCCGATGTTTTGAGCGCTAGGAAGTGGAACGAGTGTACCTGTTAATACGACCGCAATGGTTGCTCCGGTTGTATTTGCAGCATATGAGGATGTCGCAGTAATACTCGTTCCAGTGGCCCCAGTAATGCCAGTATCGCCCGTAGCACCTGTCACTCCAGTTATTCCGGTAGCCCCTGTAGCGCCGGTAGAACCAGTGGTTCCAGTGTCACCAGTTACTCCAGTTGGGCCTGTCGCTCCCGTAGCTCCTGTCATGCCTGTCGTTCCAGTGATCCCAGTTGCTCCAGTAACTCCAGTAGCACCTGTTCCCCCCTTTGGGTATACAGGTACAATGATGCCAGATATTTTTGCAAGCCAAGAAGAAAAAGAATGAGAGTTTAAATTATTGTTCATAACCAAACCCCTTTTTTAGACGCCATCAACTTACCATCATGTAAAAATATATTCTATTAGTTCATATACTCATAATATTGAAACTTCTTTCAAAATGATTTGGCTATATCCTAAACAAATAGATTTAGACTGATGGGGGTTTTCACGAGAAATATGACTATGAGTTTACCGATATAAAAAACAAGAGCCGTGAGGATTCTTTCCTCTACGGCTCTTATTTATGAACCTAGTTATGTTTTTCAAAAATCAAGTTGTAATATTGTGAAGAACTATAATCATTGTATCCGTGCGATTGTACTCTAATATACATCTTATACCCAGCCTCAAGATGTGATGATAAACCATCTGTCCCCCCTGTGCCTGTATCGTACACATTTTTTACTTGTACAATCTGTCCACGTCCATCTTGAATAATAAGCTGTAAATCATAATTAAGTCCGGGAGGTGATTTCAAAATTACGGCGTAACTTAAATAGTCACCGTGAGTATTGTCCACCAAATAAAAATCATTGTCATTAAAACTTTCGATCGGTTGTGTTGCAGATGCGGCACTCGTACCAGGCCTCCACAGCAAATCTGCGTCTGCGATAGTATCTGCAAAACCATGTTTTGCAAAGACTGAAGGAGAAGCTACTACCATCAAGGCTGTCACTAGAAACGCAATAAACATTTTTCTCGCTTTCACAGTATCACTTTCCTTTCTTGGTATGTATAGAGGCATTTTCCTCTATACCAATATATTACATTGAGAGGTTATATTTGTAAACTATATATTTTTAATGGAAACCTTTTATCTGAACCGATTGGTATCTTTGCTACTTTTTTTGGCTTTGTCATTATATCCTCCAAATAAAGAAGAGAGAGCGATATGTGCCCTCTCTCATTTGTTATTACTTATTTTTTCTATGTTCGCCCTGTTATCGAAAAAAGAAGCTAAGATTCAGATTATGATTCTTTTTCTCATGCCATCTAATTCCCTCTATTCTATATAACTCCGTTGAGTCTGTTCCCATTTTGTCCCCATGGGGACAGATTACTTTTGAAGCCCAATTGGAATCAACCTTTATGGAAGGATAAGGGATTATGATGTCGAATACATGCATATATCATAACTAGGGGTGAACAGTGTATCGCTATGTTATTAAGAATGTTGGGTATTGGCGTTATTCTGTGTTGCATATTAATAGGGTATGAAGCAGGGAGTGTTTTCGAAAAGCTCGGTGGAAGGTTCGAATTTATACCAGCTTTGGTATGGTGGGTTAGTGGAGCTGCGTCAGCAGTTTTATTTTTTGCAATAGGGACGGTATTGGAGCAACAGGAAGAAATGCAGACAGCACTACAACAAATTACAGAAGAGGAAATGTGAAGTGAAACAGAACCTGCGGCATCTACTTAGGAGTAGTTTTTATTTCTTAGGTTTTTATAGTTTGAAAATTTTGACCGATGAAAGTCTTATCTAATAGGGTGGCTTCGTATTTATACGGAGTCATTTTTTAATATTTTCTGGGTTGGATAATTTTGTGAACTTTGTTAATATAACGTTATCTGAAAGATACGCAAATCTTATATGTGAGGGTGATTCGTTTGAAGCAAGGAATTATTGTGTTGATGAACGGAACTTCTAGTTCAGGAAAGACTAGTATTTCTATTGAACTGTTAAATCAGAAAGAGATTCTTTTTCATCATTTATCAATAGATGATTTTGTCAGGGATTTTTTTAATAATAAATTTTCAGATATTGAACCTACAAGAGAAGTAGATGAGCAAGTTATCGCACAAATAATGTCTGATCCCTTAACCTCAATGTACTATTCGACAATTAAATTGTTTTCAGAAATGGGATTGAATGTAATAGTAGATACTGTAATCGACAATGACAAGTCGTTTAATGAATGTCTTGATCTATTTTTCGATCAGCCTACATTATTTATAGGTGTAATATGCTCGAAAGAAGAGCTCATAAGAAGAGAGCAAACAAGAGGAGATAAAAAAATTGGACTAGCAGCTTCACAGTTCAGCAAAGTATATTGCATAGATGAATATGACCTCGAAGTAAATACTGAAGAGATGAATCCAATAGAATGTGCCGAAAAGATATTAAGTTTTATTAAGTCCAATCAGGAATACTCGGTATTTAAGAAATTAAGTAAAAGAAATGTTAGTGTTTCCTAGATGCCGTATCCATTAGATAACACCCATATTCAAGCCTTGGGGCTATCGCCCCTCGGCCTGCCCGAGGGATTTCGGAATTAAGCAACGGGACACGTTAGTTCAATGCAACAGCGACAGTCTAGGACTTTATTTTCTCGTCCTAAGCTGTCGCTGTTCCAATTTCTCAGGTCAGTCTAAAACTTATTTTATGGAGTCTGGTGGTATACAATTCTAAAGTCGCATGGAATAAGACACGTAGTCAAATACTTTATTTTCCTAGTCTAAATCTTTATTTTCTTCTGACACTCGAATCTGAAACGTAAAAAATATAAGATCGTAGCGGTATGTGATTAGCCGCATTTCTTCTTAGACAAACAAAAAAACCCTTATATGTATCAAGGGTTTGTAGCTCTTAGATTATGGTGCGGTAGAGAGGACTCGAACCTCCACGGGCGTACGCCCACTACCCCCTCAAGAAAGTGCAGAAGGTTCCTGATGTTACCTAGTGTTTTCTAAGGTGCTGTAAAACAAGGAAATACGCATTCCCCGTTACCTCTTGTTTCCGTGCATTATTTATAATAAGTGACCGAAACCGTGACCATAACATGATAAAAGGAGTCCAGCCATGTACATAAAATCATTAGAGGATTTTGAAGAATACGAGCCTTATTGCAGTGTTTGTCATAAAGATTTAAATGATGTCTGGGAGCTAGTTTTAGAAGGACATTGCAGAGGTGAAATATGGTTTTGTATTGATTGTAGAAGAGGATTATTGCAACTTCTTCAGCAATCAACTTTAGTGAATCAAGGTGTAATCCATGTATAGAGTGGTCGTTATCCCTCATTGGAGTGGTTGTTATCACTTATCTTGGGTATTATCTGGACAAACTATATGTGTTTTACCTGGTTTCTTAAAAAAGGTTATTGGTACTAAGATAGCCTCATTAAGTGAAAGTTATGATTTAAACATTTTTCAAATGACTGAATTAGGATTCCAAATATACTCAATCAGAAACCTCTAACAATTTCGTCATTCACTTAATAATACCCACCCTATTAGAGCAGGTATTATTAATCAAAATTTTTATTAATATGACTTGATAAATACGTATTACTCATTGTTTTTACTCAACATTTCATCTATCACCTTTAAGATTTTTGTTTTTCCTTTTCACTAAGAACCCGATCATTATATGCAACATCATACTCTTGGGTTTTTAATAAACTATCAAGGCTAATACTAGTTCCATAAAAAACGATAATATTTTTTGATAGTTCAACTAAATCATATCCGAATAAAATCATATCCGAAGAACAACCAAGTGCTTTACTTAAATTAGAAATGTCATTCGAATTCGGGGAGCTATAGTCACGTTCCCAATTAGAAATAACCTGTGTTGACACATTGATCATTTCAGCAAGCTGTTTCTGAGTAAGTTTTTTTCTTTGCGATACTTTTTTATTCTAGCACCAACACCAAGACCAACTTGTGGGATCATTTAACCACCTCATTATTAAATTTCACACAATAATTACTATTTCACTCTTGTAATATAAAAGAAAGCAAGATAATATATAACTAACGGATTCCGTTATATTATTTAAAGGGCGGTGAATCTATTTTAGAAAAATTAAAACAGATTCGTGAAGAAAGAAACCTATCCAAAACGTACATGGCGAAAAAACTAGGTCTCTCACTGCAAGGTTATAGACATCTCGAAAATGGAAGTGTTCGAATGTCTGCAGATAGAATTCTTGCGATTTCAAAAATATTAGGTGTAGATGTGACCATTTTTTTTGAACAATAACTAACGGATTCCGTTATAAAGGAGGTTTTTCTATTCCTCATAAGCAGCTACTACAAAGTATCAATGATTTCGAAAATTATTTCAACAATTTATCGAAAACAAGAGCCATCCAAATTCAACAAGAAAAAAGACTACTCCGACAAATATCAGAGCTTCGGCGTAGCTTGAAAAGCGTAGCCGATACCGGGAAGGAGCGATAGCGACGCCCGGCTTGGCCTAGATATGGAGGGGCAAGATATGCAAGGCTGTTTTAGCGGACAGGCCACTCCGTGGCATGGCCGATAAGCCTGTCCCGCATATCTTGCAGAGGCTCCATGTCTAGGCTGAGGCGTTGGACTAAGTCCGACGTCACCCAGCATCTATATAACATGCTGGGTGCAAATTACATCGAAAGGAGTCCCCACCCCTTGTTGTTAAGAGGAATTGACAGTCTAGAATTTGGTTTAGAAATCGATCGTTATGAGTTAGCCATAGAACCATTCTTAGAAACTTTTAAGAAGCTTAAGGAAGAGGCTCAAATAAATAGGAAAGAACAATCTATTCGAATTGGTGATATAGAATTTGCTATTCATCCAACTGGGCAAAAGTTTTATGCTTACCGCTTAACTTGTAAAGATTTCTTGATTGCGTTTATGGACAAAGAAATGCCGAATAATGCACCAGTACATGTTAGATTTTTATCTAGTTACCTCTGGTCATTTGGTTTACAGGACGCTTTATCAAAATTTATGGATTGGTTTAGTTGTTTTTCGGTTCGAGTAACCAAGAATAAATTGTCTCGAATTGACACTTGCGTTGATTCTGATGAAATACGATTTGTGCAGAATGACGTAAAAAACTTAGTCACTCGTGCAAAATGCAAAACTGAACACTTTGTAAATGAAGAATACATAGAAGGACGAGTTTTTAGTGGCTTAACTGTCGGCAGAGGTAACCCACTTCTAGCTAGGATATACAATAAGTCTCTAGAGATAAATAAATCAGGAAAGGTGTGGTTCCATCAAATTTGGTTAGAACATGACTGGGATAAAAATAATGAAGTATGGAGAGTCGAATTCCAGATAAGAAGACCCGCATTAAAAGAACTTGGAATCACATCTTGTGAAGACTTTCTTCAAAAACAAAATGAGTTGTGGAGCTATTTAACTGAAAATTGGCTGTCATTAAGATCACGAACAGATCAAAATGTAACTCGTATGAAAGTTAAAAGAAAGTGGCGATTAGTTCAACAAGCAGGTATGGATTATCAGCCTTCTCCACTTATCAGAAAAAAATAAAGGAAGGAAATATTCAGAGATTGCTAGACCAAGCAGCCGGATTAATGATGTCCATTGCTTCAGTAAGTGATCACAACAATATTGAAGAGACAACTGAATTATTAAATTCATGGTTTGAATTAAAGCTTATTAGCAAGGACAAAACATTTGAAGTTGAAAAAGAACGTCGTCGACACGAATTCATGAACAAATAAATTATGAAAGAGGTATGATCCATGAAAATTTCACTCGAAAGAAAAGTTAATTATTTCAAATTGGAAGAAAATGATATCGAAACCGGAGAAGGTCTGGTCACCGTTTTCCTTCAAGGACAAAACAATGAACAACCTTTAAATCAAATCATTTTAAATGCTGTTTTGCTTCTACTTCGAAGCATCGATTTTGATGAGGCTTCGACAGAGCAACATGGTGCAGAAAAAATAATTCTTCCGATTTTAAATTCTTTAGGTGTAAGTATTGAATTTGCTCAACTATGGCTTACATTGCAAGATGATGACTTTAGATATCTGAGTGTTATTGAAGAGTACATCAAGGAGATCAAGCAAAAAGAACATCCTGAAGCTGCTGAGCTAATTAATATCCTTCAAAGTGATGAATATTAATCAAATCTAATAACGATTTCAATATGAAAGGAGAATACAATGGATACCTCTTTAGAGAAATTCCCACCAGTACTTGATGTCGTTGATATTCAACGAATACTTGGCATTGGAAGAAGACAGTCTTATGAGTTAGTAAACTCAGGAGAATTCCACACTGTTCGTGTTGGAAAACGTATTAAAATAGCCAAAGATGTCTTTGTCCGATGGCTAATTGGTATCGAAAATGATAATGAAGTCAGTACAACATAAATTAAGCGCATTTATATATTCTATTTCTCACATCAATAATAAGGAGAAAGTAATGGCAGGATCAGTAAGGAAAGAAGGAACTACATGGTATTACGTCCTCGAACGCTATGAGAACGGCAAAAGGAAGCAGCAGAAGCGCAGAGGATTCCCTACTAAGAAAGAAGCCCAGAAAGCTCTTATAGAAGCTCAGAATGCCATATTAACAGGCACATTTGTAAAGCCTACATCAATGCTAGTGCAAGACTATCTTATTGAATGGATGAATGCAAAAAACATACTATTGGACGAGAAACCGCAAAAGCAAACTTATCCTTTATTAACAATCATATTATTCCGGAAATTGGCCATGTGCAGTTATCTAAATTAACTGCACATGACATCCAGAACATGATAGGAAGATTGTTAGAAAAAGGCCTTGCTTCATCAACTGTTAAAAGAATTTACAATATAACCAATACTTCGTTGAATAAAGCGGAAAAAATGCAACTCATACAAAAGAATGTAGCTGCTCTGGTTGATAAACCTAAAGTTAAAAGAAAAGAACTAAGTGTTTGGAGTATTAACGAAGTAAATCAATTTCTAGAAGCAGCGAAACAAAGTCGATATTACATTGCATTTTACCTGGCAATAATGACTGGGATGCGCCAAGGAGAAATTCTTGGTTTAAGGTGGCAAGATGTAGATCTTGATAATGGTAAGGTATATATTCGTCAAACTTTGAGTCACGATGGAAAGGAGTTTAACGTAGGAGCTAAAACAAGGGCTGGTGTACGTTCTATAACAATAGATGCCGTTACATGCGAAGAGCTTGCTAAACATCGAACAATTAACGAACTCGAGAAAAAACATGCTGAAGCTAACGGAATTTATACGGATAAAGACTTGGTTATCTGTACATCTACAGGGAATCAACTAACTCCAAGAGATTTAGTAAAGGCTTTTCGTAGAATTTTGCTTAAAACTAATCTTAGTAGTATTACATTTCATGACCTTAGGCATACCCATGCTTCATTGTTATTGATGCAAAATATTCATCCTAAAATCGTTTCTGAGCGATTAGGACATTCATCTATCCAGATGACGTTGGATACGTATTCTCACCTTATGCCTAATATGCAAGAAGAAGCAGCTAACGAACTTGCGAATGCTTTATTTAGAAAAACTAATGGTGACCATTTCGTGACCAGTAAATCAAATCCGTAAGAGATAATTGTACAACAAGTAATTGAATACTAAAAAATCCCTTACTACGTAAGGGATTGCTATTAGTTAATTTGGTGCGGTAGAGAGGACTCGAACCTCCACGGGCGTACGCCCACTACCCCCTCAAGATAGCGTGTCTGCCATTCCACCACTACCGCACGTATTTTGGGAAGGATGTCTACCGACATCTCAACCGAGGAATAAAACTGGTGAGCCATGAAGGACTCGAACCTTCGACACCCTGATTAAAAGTCAGGTGCTCTACCAACTGAGCTAATGGCTCATGGTGCAAGAACATTGCTGTTCGCCATGTCACTCCAACAAGATTGAAGTGGTGACCCGTAGGGGATTCGAACCCCTGTTACCTCCGTGAAAGGGAGGTGTCTTAACCCCTTGACCAACGGGCCATATCGTTATTGTTTCTTACTTTTTTCTCATCACCTCTCGGCGACAATTAAGAGTATATCAAACGATACGACCGTTGACAAGCCTTTTTTCAAAAAATTTTATTACCACATTTAGGTATGATTTTTGCTGGGTTTTGCAGCTTATTTCTAAGAGCAAAAGGGAAGCTGGTCACCCTTTTACTGTTCCCATTTTTTTAAAGTAAATATGACAAAAACAAGGTAGCTGTTCCGAAATATACAGTCAGTGAAAAGATATCATTCAATGTTGTAATAAGCGGCCCTGACGCCACAGCTGGATCCAACTTCAGTCGGTACAACAAGATAGGAATGACGGTTCCCGCCATTGTACCGATAATGACCGTCAGAAATAATGAGCAGCCCACAACAAGTCCAAGCGATAAGCTTCCCTGCCATATCCCCGCTACTAGCGCAACAGCCGAACCACAGACGGTTCCAATAATAAGACCAACAAACAGCTCACGCCACAACAGCCTCGTAACTGTCCCCTTATCTAAATGCTCGGAGGCAAGTCCCCGAATTACGACCGCCAGCGATTGAGTTCCCGTATTCCCTGTCATCCCCGCAATCATCGGCATAAAGAAAGTCAATGCGACAACCTTCTGCAGTGTCCCTTCAAACCAACTAATAATGCTTCCTGACACAAGACCCAGAAACAGTAGCATGATAAGCCAGGGAAGCCGACGCCTGGCCGCAGTGAGTGGATTCGTGCGGAAATCGATCGTCTTATCGGTCGCGGACAACTTATTAATATCTTCATGCGCTTCTTCACGCAAAACATCAATGACGTCATCAACGGTTACAATCCCGAGCAACTTATCATCCGGATCTACAACAGGCATCGACAAGAAGTCATATTGCTCGAAAAGTCTCGCCACTTCTTCCTGATCCGTATCCACGGTGACAGAGATAACCTTCTCATTCATAAGCGATTGAATCGTGTCTGTCTCAGGCGCCAGTACCAGCTCGCGATAGGTCAGCGTGCCGACAAGCTGTTTTTGCTCATTAACCACATATAGATAGTGGACGTTCTTTGTCATCTCCGAGAACGCTTTTACCTTTTCGACCGCTTCACGCACTGTATAACGCTCATAGAACCAAACATAGCGGTTCGTCATCAAACCGCCGGCTGTTTCCGGCTCATAGGTCATCAGACGGCGTACAGTGTCGCTCTCCTCACGCTCCATAAGCGACAACAGGAATTCCTGCTCTTCTACACTTACCGCAGCCATCATGTCCGCCAAGTCGTCATTGTCCATCCGGTTCAATACATCTGCCGCACGCTGACGGCCGAGCATCTGGAACGCTTCCAATTGAAGCTCCGGAGTCAATTCACGAATCATCTCGGTTAGCTGGCCGACATCAAGTGCCTCAAGCAGCCGCGAGCGCTGTGACAAATCCACATGGCGATAGACAACCGCCAAGTCATACGGGTGCCAATAACGCAGCGCATATTTCACTTCATCAACAGATCCTTGCAAAATGCGTGCTGCTTCATCTATGATCTCATCAATATCATACGATGCTGAATCCTTCTCTTTTCCCGAATCAGGCTTCATATTTTTCTTTTCATCCCAAGCTTGTTTATTACGTTTGTTACCCATTCGTTTGTTTGCCATTACCTCACCCCCCACAACCTCAAGCCGTATATGGTGTTATTCGATCGGATGCACCTCATCCGCTATTAACTACAATAAACGCTCCGCTCATCGACCGAAACATGATTGGTTCATCTGCGCACTCCCATAGCCTTAATAGTGTATGAAAAAAAGCAAGGAATAAACGTGAATATTCACGTTTATTCCTTGCCTTTATACATATCAATTCAACGATTCAATTTAGGTATTATAAAACAAAAAATCCCTTACGGGATCTTGTCTGTACCATTATGGCGGAGAGAGAGGGATTCGAACCCTCGCGGCTGTTACACCCTAACGCTTTAGCAAAGCGCCCCCTTCGGCCTCTTGGGTACCTCTCCAGAAATGGCTCCCCGAACAGGACTCGAACCTGTGACAACTCGATTAACAGTCGAGTGCTCTACCAACTGAGCTATCAGGGAATGACATGTATTAATTTATCATGAATTCAGTAACCTGTCAACACATAATAAAAAATTATAGCATCTATATCTTAAATTAAGGATTTACACTCCGTACATTTGAATCAAACCAGCGAGATAAGGCTACGATTAAAGCGCCCATTCGCTCTTCCTCTGGAACTAACATACGTGTTATCCCCTCATCTGCTGCCGCTGCTGCTGTCACTTTGCCCACCATAGCCAGCAAGGTCCGCTCTTGAAACACTTGGCGGAGCTTATCAGCGATCCCCGCTTCCTTCGCATAGGCGAACAGGAAACGAATTTGAGGAGCACTCGTGATAGCAACTGCATCAATCCGACCCTCCAGCAGCTCCGAGGCGAACTGCTTCAACACCGCTTCATCCGGCGGAATATGACGGTAAGGCATCAATTCTATGGGTTGTGCGCCCGCATGATGTAGAAATTCATTAAGCAGAGGTGCAGGATCGCCATGAAGCTGCAGTGCAACGCATGAATCATGCCATTGCTCTACTCCATGTGCAGTCATCGCTCGTACCAACCCGACCGTAGATCCGTCATCGTCGCGCACGTCAGGCACGATCCCAAGCCGCTTCAGTGCATTAACGGTCTTATAACCGCGGGCAGCATGCTGAATTTGCCTCATTTTAGCTAGAAATGCCTCTTCCTTCTTGGCTTCACGCGCAGCCTCCAGCAGCTTATCAAGCCCCATGCCGGTCGTCCAGATTGCCCATTGTATTGGAGACTCCAGCAGCTTATCCACTTCAGCAGCTAAATGCTCAAACTGTTCGAATATCGTCCCCTGCGTCGGTCGAACGAGCGGCGTTCCTCCTTGCTTGACAACAAGCAAAGACATTTCCTCCGCTTTGCGTGGTCCTGTAAGTGCAATTACTTTTCCCTCACATTTCGGCACGGCAATACCTCCTCAGAATCTGAATCTGTATTATGAATCCACAAGTCATTCAACCTTCCGATCGCATTATAGGTCTATATACCTCGATTACCGCTTCTTCGCTTGTTCCGTGAGAGGCTGCAGCCTCAGCTTGCCATGACATCGACCACATACATACTTGCGAATATCAACCTTCCGCTTGCGCATATAAGCCTGTCCACACTGCACACATTCCAGTCGGTATCGATAAGGGGCTTGACGCCTGCGTTCAACATCCGGAAGCGATTTGCAAAATCTTGAGCCACCTACCGCTTGCAGCAGTTGGCGAAAGTCTGCATCCCGGTGCTTGTACCCTTTCCCTTCAATATGCAAATGATAGTGGCACAACTCATGCTTAATAATACGTTCTACCTCATCTGTGCCATTTTGCTCCAGCTGCTTTGGATTAATCTCAATATCGTGCGTACGCAGCAAGTAACGGCCTCCTGTTGATTTCAAGCGCGAATTGTAACGCGCCTTATGCCGAAAGGGTTTCCCAAAATCACGAAGCGATATGAGTTCAACCCATGCTTGCAGCTTCTCATCTGTCATCTCCATTCTCCCTTTCAGCTTGCCGATCATCTGTATCGTTCCTAAGCTAGCTAAAATCTATAATTTGCTTCGGGGTATGCCTACATTGTATCGAGAATGGAGGTGCTCCACAACAAGAAGACCGAAGCATGACATCCTAGGTGCAAATTGCGGACCTGCACCAAACGTGGCCTTCGCCCATAAGATAGCGTTACAACGACGAATCTCTCGTCCCGGTCGAAGGAGGGATACTCATGCCGCAATGGTTATGCAACCAGTTAATGCGCGCCTTCAATAAGAAGGATCGCCGTCAAATTAAACTGTTGAATGAGTGTTGGTTTTTTTACCGTTCGAAGCCGCGTACGCATATGTAGATGGCTCCGTTCTTTACGTAACTTGCCGAAACAGAAAGCCAAGCCCTAAACCTACCATCGCCTATATGCAAAAACCCCCGATCGAGTACAAAACGACGTCTGCTTGCAAAAGCTGATACTGTCCTATTTCTCTCATCGGGGGCTAATCATCATGTTGTTACCAATATATACTTCATTGCAATGCTGTGATGTCTGTCTGTTTATTGCTGCGGCCCCTTCATCGTAAGACCGACACGGCCCTTCTTCGTGTCCACTTGAAGTACCCATACTGTAACGTTGTCGCCAACAGACACAACATCCAGCGGATGCTTTACATAGCGGTCGCTAAGCTGTGAAATATGTACAAGCCCATCATTTTTGATGCCGATATCGACGAACGCGCCAAAATCAATGACATTGCGAACCGTTCCCTTCAACTCCATCCCCGGCTTCAAATCCTCGATTTGCAGCACGTCTGTGCGGAATATAGGAGGCGCCAGCTCCTCGCGCGGATCGCGTCCTGGCCGCAATAAGCTGTCAATAATATCTTTCAAGGTAGGGATACCAACCTCCAGCTTCTCCGCCAGTTCTTCTACATTCGCCCCACTTAGCGCTTGAGAAAGCGCAGGCGTGCCAATGTCTTCTGCTCGGAGCCCGGTAAGCGCGAACAGACGATCGACTACACCATACGACTCGGGGTGAATCGGCGTCCTATCAAGCGGAAGATCGCCATCCGGAATACGTAGAAATCCTACACATTGCTCAAATGCCTTCGGCCCCAAGCGCGGCACTTTCTGCAACTGCTTGCGAACCGTGAACTTCCCGTTCTCTTCCCGATACTTCACAATATTCTTAGCCAGTGTCGCATTAATGCCAGATACATAAGACAGCAGGGACGGTGAAGCTGTATTTACATCGACACCGACATGGTTAACCGCCGATTCCACGACTGCCCCCAAGCTTTCTTCAAGCCGCTTAGGCGCTACATCATGTTGATATTGGCCTACACCAATCGCTTTAGGCTCAATCTTAACGAGTTCTGCAAGCGGATCCTGCATGCGGCGAGCAATGGAGACAGCGCTTCGCTCCGCAACATCCAGCGCCGGGAATTCTTCCTGAGCCAGCTTAGAGGCTGAGTACACACTCGCACCAGCTTCATTGACGATAACATATTGTATCCCCGCTCCTCCGCCTGGACGAGACTTCATCCAATTCGCGACAAATTGCTCGGTTTCACGAGACGCGGTTCCGTTTCCAATCACGACTAGCTCTACCCCGTATTTGTCTGCAAGTCGGCTGAATATCTGTTCAGCTTCGGCTGTCTTGTGGTGAGGGGCAGTTGGATAAGTCACAGCCACCTCCAGTAGCTTGCCGGTATCATCCACGACACACAGCTTGCATCCTGTCCGGAAGGCGGGATCAACACCCAAAACAGTCTTTCCCTTCACTGGAGGCTGCAGCAGCAGGCTTCGCAAGTTCTGTGCAAACACTTGAATTGCTTGCTCCTCCGCTTTATCAGTCAACTCATTACGAACATCACGCTCAATTGACGGTGCAATAAGACGCTTATATGCATCCTCAATTGTCGTCTTCAACAACGAGGTCACGACAGAGTCCCGCTGTATGACTTTCCGCTCCATAAAAGCCAATACCTGCTCCACAGGCACATCTAATGACACTTTCAATATATCTTCGCGCTCACCGCGATTAATGGCCAATATCCGATGTGAAGGCAGCTTCCGAACCGGCTCTGTATAGTCATAGTACATCTCGTATACCGATTCCTGATCCTTATCCTTCGCTTCCGTACGAACCACGCCTTGGTCAAATGTGAATTTGCGCACCCAAACTCTTACATTGGGTTCATCACCAATCATTTCCGCAATGATATCAAGTGCGCCTTGAACTGCATCCTCCGGTGTCGGAACACCGGCTTCTTCATTCACATAAGCTGCTGCTTCAGCTAACGCACTGCCCTGCTTCGGAAATGTCATAATCCAGCTCGCTAGTGGCTCCAATCCTCGTTCCTTCGCTACACTCGCCCGCGTCTTCCGCTTCTGGCGGTATGGACGGTATAAGTCTTCGACCTCTTGCAGCTTAGAAGCACTGACAACCGCTTGCTGTAGGTCAGCCGATAGCTTGCCCTGCTCTGCAATAAGCCGCAGCACCTCACGCTTGCGATCCTCCAGCCCACGGACATATCCAAGCCGCTCTTCGAGCGAGCGAAGCTGATTTTCATCCAGTTCACCTGTCATTTCCTTACGGTAGCGGGCGATGAACGGAATCGTATTGCCTTCATCAAGCAAACTAATCGTAGCGTCTACCTGTTTCGGGCTAAGCGCTAATTCTTGAACCAATTGCTTGCGCAGCCGCTTCGGCTGTTCCGCAGCCATCTGTTCAAGCAAGGGTTCCAATGCAGTAATATCGATAACGGTATCTTGTCCTGTCATTCGTTACATCCTCTCTGCAATCTGAATCTGCCCTTAATCTCTTGCAAGACACATCCAGATATATATGTATCGCCGGAATGGAACTCGTCCTACATTCCTGTTCTCGAGTGTGTTTGTTCATTCTGCTTCTTCTATTGTCGCAAAAATGAGCCCTATTTTCCAGAGCAAAGCTTGCATCGGCCAATTCCCCCGTTCCGCTGCACAAGTTCACTTTTCACCATATCCTCCAGTTAGAATATCTTCTTATTAGGATATCTTCCAAGCAAAGCAAAAAAGAACGAGGTAATCCCCGTCCTTCACTCATTCCGACTATAGATGTTAGAAATCAATCAAGCCTACACTAATCTGCAACCCTTCATCAACCTTGCGCATCGTTTCCTCATCTAAGTGCGTTATCTTATCTGTCAAACGCTGCTTATCGATCGTACGAATCTGTTCCAGCAATATGACCGAATCACGATCAAAGCCGTGGGTTTCCGCATCAATCTCGACATGGGTCGGCAATTTCGCCTTCTGGATCTGGGCTGTAATCGCCGCAACGATCACCGTTGGACTAAATCGGTTGCCAATATCGTTCTGTATGACGAGGACAGGTCGAACTCCTCCCTGTTCCGATCCAACGACGGGCGATAAATCCGCAAAAAAACGTCGCCGCGCTTCACAATCAATGTTTACACCCCGCTAACCAAACGGCCGAGAGTGCCATCCGCATCTTCTTCCGCATAAAAAGCCTCCGATGCCATTGTGAGATTGATTTTAGCCATTTCCATATAACCGCGCTGCATCGATTCACGAATGTGCCGCTTCTTGCGTTCGTTTAAATATAATTTCATCGCTTGTCGGATGAACTCGCTCCGATTGGATTTCTCCATAGCGACGATGCCGTCCACTTCTTGTAATAATTGGTCGGGCAAGCTGATCATGATCCGTTTGGTGTTCTGAATATTAGCCACCTGTCCTCGCACCCCCAAAACCTTTCCTGCCTAGTTACCATTATGTCGATTCCGTAGAAAATTTATACAAAAGAATATATATGCCCAATGCAGACGAAGTATGTTGCAGCCTGCAACATGTTCATCTCTATAATCATCCACAGAGAGCCTCTCCATTTCATTCGCCCTTGATACACCAAAATCCTTCAAGTTCCGCAAAAAGTTTCGCGGTAAATGGTTCCATATGCCGAATCATTGGATATACAGCTCTGCAATCGGCTGTATCTATCCGATAAGGAGCGGATTCGACACCTTCACAACCTGACCATTTTCAATATATACGCGCGGTACACGATGTGCAATCATGCATGTCACCTCATAGTGTATCGTGCCAAACCATTCCGCTACCTCATCTGCTGATATACAGCCTTCACCCTGACGGCCAATAAGCACAACTTCCTCGCCGGCTTCAATTGTAGATGCCTCTTGACCTAAAGACAGCAAGGACAGCATGCATTGATCCATGCAAATATTGCCCACAACAGGAACTCGCTGCCCACGAATCAGCATCAAGGCTTTGCGCTGCAGCAAGCGTGAATAACCATCCGCGTAGCCGACTGGCATCGTTGCAATCCATTCCCCTTGCTTCGTCCAGTAATTCACTCCATAGCTGATTCCCTCTTTCTCAGGGACTTCTTTGCAGTGGCTGACAGCACTTTTCAAGCTAAGCACCGGCTCCAGTGCAATATACTTCTGATTCACCTCAGCGGATGGGTACAGACCGTACATACTAATACCTACACGCACCATATTGTCGCCCCAATTCGGCATATCAATGGTGGCTGCACTGTTGCTAGAATGAATGATCGGAACTGGAATTTCGTGTTCCTTCAATAAATTAATAACCAAGGCAAAACGATCGCGCTGTACTTGCGCATACGACTTATCTGCCTCATCCGCTGTCGCGAAGTGAGTAAATACCCCTTCTACCTCGACACCATGAATCGCTCTCAGCCGATTTATCACTTGGACAACATCCTCTGGATTGCGAATGCCTAAGCGACCCATGCCGGAGTCGACCTTGACGTGAACCTTCAATTTACGGTCATCATATTTCACCGACCATGTTGCTGCATGCTGCTCCAGCATTTGGATACATTCTTCGGAGAATATATTCAAGCTTATACCATACCTGAATGCCGCTTCGATTGCTTCGGGCGGCGTATATCCAAGTATCAATATCGGCGTATGGATGCCTGCCTTGCGCAGTTGAATCGCTTCCTCCATAAATGCCACATTCAAATAATCAACACCAAATTGTTCTGCGGCACGAGAAACTTCTACCGCACCATGTCCATATGCATTTGCCTTCACACATACGCTAAGCTTTGTAGAAGCAGGTACTGTGCTGCGGAATGCTTGCAAGTTCCGGCGCAATGCGTCTAATGAAATTTCTGCGCGCGTCGGGCGAAAATACGTCTCCAAGTCAACCACCCTCACCGTCTCTCGTTTCTCCCGTTCAATCGTCAATATCCTATGTTACTTGCCGTTCGGAAGACTGTCAACCAATGCAGACGGCGATTACCACCCTTTTCTAAGGAAATAAACACTTGTCTAGTCAGAATCATCCGATTCCTCTGCTGCAATGGCCGATACGCATGAACGCGGCCCCTATTCCATCAATTAGAATACGGACCGCGCACCTCAATACATTCGCCTATTTTCCTGGCTGGTCAACCATGGATTGTGCTATTTTTACCATTTCAGATGCCGGGAGATCGCTGCTTACGATGCGGTATTTGACGCCGTCATACATCCATGTGAGAGCCTTTTGCTCCTCGCCTGACAGCTGTCCAACCGTAAAGCCAAGGTTGAGACCTTCGCCAATTGGCATACCGGTTTCCATATCCTTCGGACGGGATTCCATAATCGTGAAGTTGTAAGTTCCTGAATATCGAATGGCAACAGCGTGCTCCTTACTGTCCGGAATTGCAGGTTCATCCTTCTTTGTTACCCCTTCCGGTAAATAAGATGGCTCAATAATACCGAACGGACCAAGCTCAGCCTCATCATTGCTGCGATCACTCGCTCCTGCATCAGAACCTGTCGTTTCCGAACCTGTTCCATCTGTCGTCCCAGATGAAGGCTCATCTCCAGGCTGTTGAGGCTGCTGTTTAGAATCATCCACTTTCGCAGTCGTTTCCTTTGTATTTCCATCCGGAATCTTTGTTGCGTCTACAGTCGTGTCTGGAAGCGAGGAATTTTTCATACTCGTCATATTGCGCTGCATATCAAAGGAATCCTGATCGAACTTCTTGCTGAAGTCGAATTGATTGAATTTCATTTCCACGACAACCTTGGCTTCCGAATCCGTCACCTGTACTTGCTTCGGTGCATAACTGTCCTTGCTCAGCCATATTTTCTGGCGAACAAGAGAATCCGTCTGGTAATTGGCGGCCACTTCGAATACATAGTTATCTCCATCTGCAGTAAATTGACGCGCGTTATCGGACAGGATGCTGCGTACTAACGTTTGATACAGATATACCTGGCCTTGATTTTCCGGCCAATCGCTTTGGAAGCGGAAAATTTTATTCAAGCTTGGTGTCAAAACGAAGACGCCCTCTTTGTTGCGGAGTACAATTTGCGTAATATCCTTCTTTTCATTTTTCAGCTCGATCCGGTAGTACGACGGGTTTTGATACCATACCTCAACCCGGTATTCAAGCGGCTGCTGCCCTGAGTGCAGCGTCATCGTGCCGATGCCTGCATAGCTTTCCAATTTGCTCATTACCTTGTCCAGATCTTGAACCACCGCAGACGCATCCTTTTTGCCGCAACCAGCTACTAGGATCGCTACGCTCATCACGATGGCCAATACCCATGTGATCCGACGCATGAGATCATCCCCTCTGACATCAATATTCTTCGATTCGGTGTACTCCTCATCACTGATAACATGTCTATGTGGGAACTTGACCGATTATGCAGACTAGCATGACAAGCGTGACAAGTTATCTACATGAAATTTCCGTTTGCGGTTCAAGGAATACAGAATCAGGCGTCGAATATCATGAAGGAGGATAAAGAGAAGAAAATCATGCAGGATCAATTGAAGATTCAGGGAGAAGGGATTGCCATACGTTCTTGGACAAAAGTCATCTTATTTATTGCTGCTACCGCTTGCTTGACCCGGTTTATACCGTTCTCAAGCTTCTTTCGCAATGTAGATACGTTAATTCATGAGCTGTCTCATGCACTCGTTACGCTTGTACTCTCTGGTAAAGTGATGTACATTCATTTATTCAGCAATCAAAGCGGTGTTACCTATTCCGCATATACGTCAACATTGAAGGCGATTCCGATATCGCTCGCCGGCTACATCGGCGCTTCGTTATTTGCTGTACTGCTGTTCTATTTGCATGCTCGTAAGCAGGAGGCCGCGGGGCTTATCGCAATTGCATCCTTAGCGCTAATCAGCCTAATTCTGTTCGTTCGCAATGGGTATGGCATGATGTGGTGCGCAGGCTTCGTTGCACTGACAGGCCTCATCTGGCAGTTCGCTCCCCCATGGCTTAGAAGCGGCTACTATTTGCTAATCGCGTTCATCTGTCTCGTGGAATCGGTCATCAGCTCCGTATATCTGGTCTTCTTGTCCATAAGAATGCCGAATGGGGCAGGAGATGCCGCCAATCTCAGCCATGTCACCTACATTCCAGCCATTGTGTGGGCACTGCTGTTTGCCGCTATATCGTTATGGTGTGCCAGATGGTCCATGAGCATCTTATTCCGCGGCACACGAAAAGGAAGCATGTAATCTATTTCAATCAGAAAGGAGCTTCCAAGCATGAGTAGAACTCGATGCAGGAAAGCTCCTTTCTTTCATTAAATTGCTGCCTGACCGTTCTGTTTACATATAATATTTTGGATCTTTCTTGAAATTAGCTGAACGAACAGCACGGTGGTTCCCCGCCGCGTCCACATTGCCACATACAACAATAGAAAATCGCAGCTGCTTGCATCCTCTCATTAATAGAAGACACGATTCACCGCGATTTTGATACGATTGCATATGTTGCATTTCTAATAAGCTCACCCTCCTAGGAGCAGGCCGCAAGCTTGGATAATGCCATCATTACTGCGCCATGCGCAGCATCCTTCTTCGGTGTAATGCAATCCATATTCGGATAACGTTCTTTTAGTATGTTTACGAAAGCATCTCGCACATTGCTGTTCTTCAGCAGCACGCTTCCTGCCATGGCGACCGTCCCTGACTGTAGAGACAGCTTCTCTACCACCGGGATAACAAGCTCACAGAGAGAGCTTGCCGCCTTACGAGCAATCTCTAGAGCTGCAGAATCGCCTAGCTCACATGCCTGCGATAGTATCGGAGCAAGAGCTGCAATATCCTTCTTATTTGTCTGCTTGTCGTATACGAATCGAATTAATTGCTGCATCGATTCAATCCCCAACTGCTCCATTACCCTATCTGTAATCGGCGTTGCAGGTATGCGCCCGTCGTACGCCCGTACAACGATGGATAACAAGTCACGTCCGATGCTGTAGCCGCTGCCCTCATCATCAATGAGATGGCCATAGCCGCCAGCGCGATGAGACTGACCCGCTTCATTTCTCCCATAGCAAATAGATCCCGTGCCTGCAATGAGAATGATGCCATATTCACGGTTATGGGCGCCGTACAATGCCGTCTCTTGGTCGCCGGTAATGATGAGTCCGCCTTCATATCCGCAATCGCGGACAATGGCTTCGAGCCGAGTTACGACTGTCGGATTGCTGACTCCGGCTGCTCCGATGCACACCTGCGCACAGTTCCCAAGCCCGCCGCATACGCTTGCGATCGTCTCGAATATTTCTTGCAGACTTGCACGTACACTCGCTTCATCCTGACCATTAATATTAATAGCTCCAGATGTAAAGGCATGCACCGCCGTTCCTCGATCATCCGCAATCATTACTGCTGTCTTCGTACCGCCGCCGTCTAAGCCTGCTACGTATGTCAACGTACTCTCACATCCTTCATCTTCCTTGTAAAAACTGTTCTCTATTTATATAAATGATACTGCTGCTTCAGCATCGTAAATTCCCGACTTTCCTCACGGAATTGCTCGAGCATCGCTGGTACATCCAAAGATTCCTCTCGATACAGCTTGTCTCCGCAGAGCAAATCGATGAAAGGCCTGGAATTCTCCTTCACTGGCGGCAAAAAGGCAAACTGCTCATAGTTGTTCTTAATCGTGAACATTAGTTTAACGCCAGCTTCAAATGACTGAACCGCGCGATTGTCGAGCACATGAATTTGCACCCCGCCGCACTGCTCGCCTTCGAACTTCGAAAAGGACGGCTTGAAATAAACAGGCCGGAAAATAACGCCCGGCAGCTTCTGGCGGTTCATTTCATCTGCCAGCTTTTCTGCCTCAATGAACGGCGCCCCGATGATTTCAAATGGCGCTGTTGTACCTCGGCCTTCCGATATGTTCGTCCCCTCAAATACACATGTACCTGGATAGAGAAGTGCTGAATCATAGCGCGGCAGCCCTAAAGATGGCATAACCCATGTTCTTCCTGTATTCGGGAACTGCATCGACCGCTCCCAGCCATCACAGCGAACGACATGCAGTTTGGCGTTCCAGTTCATCTGCTCGTTCGCCATCAGGGCAACCTCGCCTGCAGTCAAGCCATAACGAACGCACAATGGATAATTACCAACAAACGACTGAAAGCCCGCCTTCAGAATATTTCCTTCTACTGTATTACCGTCAAGCGGATTGATTCGATCCAATACGACGAACTCTTTGCCTGCCTTCGCGCAGTCTTCCAACGCATAGAGCATCGTGTATATGAACGTATAATAGCGTACGCCAACATCCTGTATATCGTAGACGACCAAGTCGACTTCGTCCAGCATCTCCTGACTGAGACGCTTGGAATCTTTGCGATATAAGCTATATACAGGCACGCCTGTAAATGGATCTGTATAGGTCTCAACCTGTGCCCCTGCCGCTAGATCACCGCGAACCCCATGCTCTGGCGAGAACATCGCCACTAGGTTGAAGTTGTCATGTAAAATTTGAATTGTGGATTCAAATTGATTGTTCAATCCTGTTGGGGAGGTAATAAGGCCGACGCGTTTGCCTTTGAATATTTCAGAATATTCTCCAATACAATCAATACCGTTGCGGATCATAGGTGCCTCCTTATATGTGCGATTACTAGTCAATTTACAATTCCGATTTCCGTATGCACATCGTTTCTGCTGGAACCATAAACGTCTCCGCATATTGCTTCCGAGCCTCAATACCGCGTACCCGCGCCAAATGCTTGTAGTATTCCAGATACGGGAATGATTTGCTGCCTGTCACGAACCAATGCAGGGAAACTGCCTTGATCCACAGATCATAAGCCTCCTGCGAGAAATCGACGTATACATATGGCTTATAATCAACCGCATCTTCCCAATTTTCTGCATAATAGAGTGTAGAAGCGAAGAATGCGGGAAGTTCCCGCTCGAACGATGCCAGCCCAGCGAAGAAGCGCGCATCATTCACGATGCGATGGGTCGTCATATGATCCTTGTGCATGCTGTTTTTAAAATGCGTAATAATGATGTTCGGACACATCTGACGAATAACGTCGCAAACTCTCAGACGCATTTCTTCATTGTCCTTCAGCTCGCCATCTGGAATATCGAATACTATCGCTTCACCGCCCAGCATTTCCGCGAACGCCTTCGCCTCATTCACCTTCTGCTCGCGATATTCCGCCATATTCTGTCCGGCCGGAACCCCTCGTTCCCCTGCTGTCAAAGCCAAGGTTACAATGCGGTCGCCCTTGAGTGCGTGGCTTGCCAATACACCACCCGCCGTCAACTCCATATCTCCCACATGACCACCAATTGCTAAAATCGTTCGTTGCTGCTCGCTCATACCTACAACTCCCTTCTCATGATTGAAAATTGTTTGACGGTCTGGAATCCCGCCTTCTCGTAAATGCGAAGCGCGGGGTTGGTGCTTCCTGTGAATAACGACATGTATTCCGTCCCAATGCTGCGGAATGCTTCACAAAGCTTGAAGAATAAAATGGTGCCAAGTCCATGTCCTTTATGATGGGGACTCACGCCAATGCCAGCAAAATATCCCCGACCGCTCTTCTGGCGAATGACTGGACCTGCGAAGCCAACTGCTTGGCCTTGATGCGCTGCAATCACTACGGGAACACCATCCGCAGTTGCTTGCCCAATCTCCTTGCGCCACAGCGGGTTGTTCAGCTCATTCAGCATGGCTGCGATCCCATTATGACGTACCCGATCATACAAACCGACGGTATAACCATCTGCCACTGCCGCTTGCTCCTTAGTAACGATTTGCTCAGGGATTTCGAACTCAGCCAAAGGCAGATACATCGCTTGTTGAACAGCTCGTTCCATGTAGCCTTGCCGCAGCAGAAATTGATGGAATTCACTGCCGATGGGTACTCCCGGCGCATTGTTATGCTCATGATGCAGCGTATTTGGAATATACCAAGGCAGCTTCATCGGGTTGAAGAACAGGATATCTGCCTGCTTCTTCCCAAGCTCACGAAAACGATGCTCTACCGCGTCCAGCAGTTGCTTGTAATGATCGTCTGAACTGCATTTGCGGGACAATACAACGCATGTGATATATCCGGCTGTATCGCCAAGCGGCAAGTCATCCCCAGTACAACCGCAGGCAAAGCCTTGCATACTGCCTTCATCATCAAGTAGAACGAATGTGTTCGCGGAATCGAAGTAAGGGTTAGAACGAAAGATGTCCTGGAAACTCACTACAGTAAGCTCTTTATATCCATCGCGAACTGCCTCTTCATTCCATAATGCAATAACGTCTTCCCTATATTTGTTATCCCATGTGACAAGCATGATCGCAGGACCTCCATTTAAACATTAAACCTTCATCGCAGCGATGAAGGTTCAGGAATAGATTGCAGGAGACTATAATCCAGTTCAAAAAGGTCGGTTTTCAGCACCGAGAAGATTGTCAGGAACTCGAAGCTAATGCTTCCGAAGTGAGTTTTGCTAAGAAAAACTTGTAAGGAGCAGCGCAGTGTAGGCGAGACTACATGAGCAGCTAAGATGTTTCCGAAGGAAACATCCTTCGAAAGCAGACACTATTCGAGAGTGAGTGCACGATTCGATGCCGAATTACTTTCCATACACCCTCGTGATCAAAGGCGACCTTTTTGAAATTCCTCTTTATTAGCCTTTCACCGCACCTACGGTTACCCCTTGCAGGAAGTACTTCTGCAAGCTGAAGAAGAGAATAAACATAGGCAGCGCTGAGATTGTAGCACCTGCCATCATCGGCGCAAAGTATGTCGTGTTGGCAAATCTGAAGTTTTTAAGGCCTACCTGAATCGTCTGCATATCCATTGTATTCGTAACCAAGAATGGCCAGAAGAACGTATTCCAGCTATCCATAAATGTAAGAATCGCCATTACCGCGAGTACAGTCTTAGACAGCGGCAGAATAATTTTGAAGTACACTTGAAACTGATTGCAGCCTTCGATCTTCGCACATTCCAATACTTCATTCGGAATGCTGCTCATGAACTGCTTCGAAAGGAAAATATTATATACAGTAACGAGACCAGGCAAAATCAAAGCGCTGTACGTGTTTTGGATTTGAAAAATATTAACGATCAAGATGTACAACGGCACTTGTGTTACCTGATACGGAATCATCATCGCAACGAGAAGCAATGTAAACAATGCGGTTCTGCCCTTGAACTTAATTTTAGAGAAGGCATAGCCGGCCATACTTGCAAAGAACACGTTCGAAACTGTAACAACAGCCGCTACAAATAATGAGTTCAATAACCAGCGCAGTGAGTATTCACTGTAATCGAAGAAAAACTTATACGATTCAAAAGATATTTTAGATGGGAAGAGCGAGTAGCTCATCGCCCCTGCTTCGACGGGATCCCCGAAGGAAGAAATAATCATAAAATAAATAGGGAAGATCGTGGCCAAAGCAAATAACAAAAGTATGAATATGATGGCAGCGTTTCTCGTATGTTTAGCCGCCGGTTTTCCATTATGCGGATTGTAGAGTGACATCGTTGGCTTCTCCCCTTTCCTTAATACTCCACGTCTTTACCCATAAATTTAAATTGCATGAATGAGATGACAGCAATGATTGCAGCCAACACGAGAGATTGTGCCGCAGCTTTACCGAATTCAAAATATTTGAATGCGTTGTCAAAGATGAGCAATCCGACCATTGTTGTCGAGTTGTCCGGGCCGCCGCCTGTCATCAGATAAGCGTTCTGGAATACTTGGAAAGAGCCGATAACGCCAGTTACCAACAAGAACAAGGTTGTTGGCTTCAAACAAGGAATGACAATGTACCACAGCTTCTGCAGGAAGGAAGCCCCGTCCAGCGCTGCTGCTTCATAATAGCTATCATCAATACCGAGCAATGCTGCCAAATAAATAATGATGCTTGTACCGTGGCTTGCCAGCCAGGACATCAAAACCAAAGAGAACATCGAAGTCGAGCTTGAGCCGAGCCAGTTCAAATTGCTGATGCCGAACAGGCCTAGGAGCTGGTTCATAATACCGGTTTCCATCGGATCGAAGATCCACAGCCATACAACGGACATGGCAACGCCTGATGCAACTGCCGGCAAATAGTAAACGGCCTTGAACGTCGTTTGCAGCTTCTTGCTAAGCGGCAAGATGAGAATGGCGACCGCAAACGAGATCATCAATGCAACAGGAACGGTGAGTATCGTATATACAACCGTATTCTTGATAGACTTCCAAAAGAGCGGATCTTTAAAGGAAGAAATATAGTTATCGAATCCTATCCATGTAGATCCAAGCGGTTTATAATCCTGAAAACTGATGATAAAGGCACTTACGACCGGATATGCGGTAAAGACTGCAAATACAACCAATGCTACCGCGATAAACGCATATCCCCAACCGGAATCCCCTCTAATTTTCCGTCTTTTCAACGGCTTAGCTAATTGGGCCATAATGCGAAACCCCTTTCAATACGCAATGTCATAAACATTTTCGGATCGCCGTATGTTGATCCATGCAGCGATCCGAAGCTGACTACATTCTTAGTCCTTCACAATGCCGTCTTCACCAAATGTTGAAATGGCTGCTGATTTCACAGCATCATACATTTGCTCAGGTGTAATTTCATTGGCAATCAACGCTTGAAGCTTAGGCACAATGACTTCCGTTTCCATTTTAATCGCTTTTGCACCCAGGTCTGTTGGGATGTCTGGACGTGCAGGCGCTGCATGGCTAAGCAATGTTTGTACAGCCTTTTCATTGAACTCGTCTCTCTTGATTGGCATCTTTTCTGCTTCTTTTCTTGCCGATTGTGTAATGTGCGCTGCAAAGAGATCATTATTCGTTGTCGCTGCAACTTTACCGCTTGCAAGGAAGTATGCAGCTTTTACTACGTTCGCTTTATGCTCAGGCGTTGGCTCATTTTTTCCACGGAAGGTTACATAACCATCCACCGCGACAGTAGATTGCTGCTTCTGCCCTAAGAAGGTTGGAACTGGCAGAACGGTATATTGAACCGGAATACTGCCTTTTACTTCACTGCCATCTTTTTTGCAATTTTTCGTTGTTTTCGTTCGCGTTATTTTCGAAAGTTGCAAGACCTTTACCTGTAATCATGGTTTGCCCTGTCAGGAACATGTTCCAGCGCTTACCTGCGTCTACAGAGCTGAGCTCTTTCGGCATAGAGCCGTCATCAATGAGCGTGCGAATATCCTTCAGTACTTCCAAGAAGTTCTTGCTTGTGTATGCATACTTCAAATCTTTATCGAACGGATCAGGCATGCCTGCATTCTTAACCAGAATCCCCAAGTAGTCCTTTGAAGCTACGCCAGCCGTAGCGAATACGAAGCCATAGCGGGAAGTCTTGTCGCCTTCTTTTACGACACCTTTCTTCACAGCTTCGCGGAATTCATCAAACGTCCAGCCCTCTTGCTGAACTTTCTTCCAGTCGATTCCGGCTTTCTCCAAGAACTCTCTGTTGCCGCCCAATGCGTGAACCTCCATATATGCCGGGAAGCCATAGAGTCCGTCTCCGTTCTTCATGTATTCAAGCGGAACCTTATCATAATCCGCGATCATTTCAGGCGTTGCTACATCCTTAATATCCATCATCATTCCTTGCTGGATATATTTTGGAATACCGGCAGAGCCGATGAATGCAATATCCGGCGGGCTGCCCGCATTGACTTGTGTATCGAGCTTTTGCGTCACATCTTCCCAGCTTGCTGGCTCAATCTTCAGCGTCAGATCAGGATACAACTCGCTAAACTCCTTCTCCATTTGCTTGAAGTTGTCTTGGAACTTACCGGATACTGGCGGAAGCAAAGCTGTAATTGTGTCTTTGCCGCCCTTGCCTCCATTCGCCTGTTCTCCCGATTTTGCATCATTGGAACTTCCGCATGCCGACAGTAGGGAAATTGCCAAGGTAAAAGCACAGATGGACGCCAATACACGCATTCTTTTTCTCATTGATAAAGCCCCCCTCAAGGATATCGAATGAATGATTTCTATACCGCTTTTGTAAACGTGCCAATTGCTTTTTTTAAGCTGCCTTCACTTTGCTCTAATGCCCGTTCCGCTTCAGCAGCGTCAAGTCCTGTCTTAATCATCATGATGGCAAGCTTACAGCTCATGGAAGCGCTTTCTAAATAGCTGGTCGCTGTCTTCGCATCAACCCCTGTAGCCGCTTGGATAATCCGAACAGAACGATCACGCAACTTGATATTACTCGCTTTAAGATCCACCATCAAGTTATTAAAAGTCTTACCGAGTTTAACCATCGTGCAAGTTGTCAGCATATTCAGCACCAACTTCTGGGCTGTACCCGCTTTCAATCTTGTCGATCCCATAATGACTTCCGGTCCTACAACAGGTGAGATGCATACATCGCAGACGCTCTCTAGCTTGGATTGCTTATTATTCACAACGCCAATTGTCGCCGCTCCAAGTTCGCGCGCCTTTCTTAGGGCCGCTATGACGAATTGTGCGCTTCCGCTCGCTGTGATGCCAATAACCACATCCTTGTCCGTCACGCCGCATCTCTCAATTAACGCCATTCCCTCCTCTGCATCATCCTCGCAGCCTTCAACGGCCCATCTCAGTGCAGTGTCTCCCCCAGCGATATGTCCTTGCACTAACGAAGGGTCAGTTCCGAAAGTGGGTGGACATTCTGAAGCGTCGAGGACGCCGATTCTGCCGGAAGATCCAGCCCCGACATAGAACATTTTACCGCCATTTTTGAGCGCATGGTGCAGGGTGTCAACCGCTTTCGCAATTTGCGGAATCTCTGCTGCAACCGCTTGCGGAACTTTCGAATCCTGCTCATTCATCAGGCGCAGCATCTGATCGGTTGTGCACTCGTCTATCACCAATGTCTCTGGATTGATTTCTTCTGTCGTTAGACCCGCCAGATACTCATCCATAGCCATCCTCCTATCCTGTTTTGTATAACTTTCTTATACACCCATCTTAGACCTAATTTTCATCATGGTCAACAGTTTTTGAAATAAAATTTTATTATAAAATAAATTATTGGTGTTTTATTTTTGTTTTTCAACAAAAAAAGACACCGGCGGTTATCCCCTTCCGATGTCTGTCATTACATCCTGATGCTGCATCAACGATGTTTGCTGGCCAATATATTATGTGTTTTCGTCAAATATTTCTTCACATTCTTATATTCCGCACTTGCTACTCCCGCAAAGAGAATATCGATTACCGTCAGCATGGCGATCCGCGATCCCATCGCACCGCTGCGAATCGTTACCTCGGGTGTTGAGATGCTCAACACGATATCGGCGTTCTCTGCCAGCTCACTCTTCGTATACTTGGTTATTGCGATAACGCAGGCGCCATTTTTCTTGGCAATCTCTAAGGTATCCAAGATCTCGATCGTATCGCCTGAATTCGAGACAAAAATCGCAACATCGCCCTTATCAAGCAGTGTAGCCGCTGTTAATTGGCTGTGCCCGTCTGTATAAGCATGGCACATTTTGTTGATGCGCGAAAACTTCTGCTCGCCGTCGATTGCGACAAGTCCTGATGCGCCAATACCGAAGAACACAACCCGATTGCTCTCGCGCAGCACCTGCACGGCACGGGCGATTTCTTTCCGATCAATTACGCAAAGCGTATCCTCGATGGATTTACTATTGTTGCGCGAAATATTCGAGATGATCGTATCTAAATCATCCCCTGGTTGAATGTCCGTATACTGATCCTTTTGTTCATCATCCATCGATCCAATCGATGCGGAGATGCTGACAATAAAGCTGCGGTAGCCCGAGTACCCCATCGTTTTGCAGAAACGGAGCACGGAAGCATCACTCGTCTTCGTCAGCTGAGCCAAGTTCTTGATCGACAAATGCGGTATTTCTTCTAGGTTGGCGAGTACATACTCAGCCACGATTCGTTCTACTGGTGTAAGGCTATCCTTCATATCACGGATTTTGATTAAAATATTATCATGTATCGACATATGTCTATCCCTACTTATTCGGAAATTTTATTTCAAAATAAATCTATCATTTTGGTATTATATTTTATTCTAGCTTGCATCCAACCAGAATGCAATGACTTTCATCGCACAATTGTAAAATTTCCGAAATTTATACAGGTAAAGGTTTCAAAAAAGGTAGCCTTTTTCATCCATTGCCTTGTTCACCATTTATATCGTTTTAAGTAACCAAAATAATTAGGTTTACCTTATTTATATAATTTCAAAAACAAAACTATATACTTTTATAAATATATATATATAATAAACATAAATAATATTTACGAAAAGGAAGTTACACAACATGACATTAACAATGGGCTTTATCGGGTTTGGTAAATCAGCCAACCGTTATCACTTACCTTACGTGAACACGCGTGAGCATATAAAGGTAAAAACAATTTTTGCTCGGCACGTGAACGAAGCATTAGCTGCTCCATATCGGAAAAAGGGGGTTAATTTCACCACTGATTTGGACGAATTATTGAACGACAATGAAATCCAATTAGTGACGATCTGTACGCCTGCACATACGCACTACGAATTGGCGAAAAAAGTGATACTTGCTGGAAAATCAGTTATCGTTGAAAAACCATTTTGCGATACAGTTGAACATGCGAAAGAATTACTAGCTTTAGGCCACGAAAAAGGTGTGGTCGTTATGCCTTACCAAAACCGCCGCTTCGATGGTGATTTCTTAGCTGTGAAGCAGGTTATTGAACAAGGTTTCCTTGGTGACATACTTGAAGTTGAATCGCATATTGATTACTTCCGTCCTGGTTCAATCAGCCGTGAAGGTTCGAAAGAAGAAGGTTCATTCTACGGTTTAGGGATTCATATGATGGATCGCTTGATTTCACTATTTGGCCGTCCGGATACGGTGACCTACGATATTCGCAATAATGAAGTGGAAGGTGCGGTTGATAACTATTTCGATGTTGATCTTCATTACGGATATCAATTAAAAATTAAACTTAAAACCAACCATGTTGTAGCAAAAGATTATCCGCGCTTTATCGTTCACGGAACAAACGGCTCATTCATCAAATACGGTGAAGATCAGCAGGAAAATGATCTGAAAGCAGGCATTATGCCTGAAAGTGCAGGCTTTGGTGAAGATTCGCCGATGTACTATGGTATTGCTAAATACCGCAACGCAAACGGTGACTGGATTGAAAAACAAATCAAAACTCCACTTGGCGATTACGGCCGTTTCTATGATGCAGCGTATGAAACTATCGTAAATGGCGCTTCAAAACTTGTAACAGACGAAGAAGCGATAACGAATATTGAAATCTTGGAAAACGGATTTGCTGCACCATCACCTTCCGTTTACAAGCTTGAGGCTCTACATGTGAACTACTAGAGGGCAGTTAAGAAAGGAAGTCCAGCTCAAAGGAGGCAGGGAAATGGCAAGCGGGTCAACTCAAGTAAAATATCTCGCCATTTACCAAAAAATCAAACAGCAGATTTTAGACGGCGAGTATAAAATCAACGAAAAAATCCCAAGCAGCCCAATCCTTGCTGAAAAATTCGGCGTTGCGTCTCTTACCATCAAAAAGGCACTGGATCTGCTGGTTCGTGATGGCTACATCATCCGCCGGCGCGGCAGCGGAACGGTGGTTCAAGACTGGCATCAGCAGGAAAAGGCGCGAATGATTCAGACCTTAATCGGTACCAAAGCTGTGTACGGCAGTGAGGTAGAAAGCAAGATCATCGAATTCGCGATTATCGGCGCGGACGAAACTATGGCCAGAAAATTGGGGATTGCAGCCGGCGATTTTATCTATAAAATCATCCGCCTCCGTATTATTCACGGTATCCCGACGATAATGGAGCATACATGGATGCCCATTTCGGTCATACCTGGTGTTGATGTTACGGTATTAGAGCAGTCGATATACTCGCACATTCAAAATAAGCTTGGTCTTCAAGTGGGAACATCGATTGTACGAGTCAAGGGAATTCGTCCAGATGATAGGGAAAAGCAGTTTCTGGACGTAACGGATCAGGACTACCTGATGCGAGTCGAACAGGTAGCCTACCTGACTGACGGACGCACCTTTGAGTACTCTTACGCCGACCATCTGCCGGAAACCTTTGAATTTGAAACCGTCATTACCGCAAAGAATTATAAAGAGTCATAAAAAAGGAAGCACGACTCTCCACCTATTTTGGTAAATGAGAAGTGCTTCCTTTTTTGTGTTCATCTATTACAGCTACTTCACAGACTGTTGTCCTGCAATACGACCGAACGTAATGGCATCCGCTACTGCGTTGCCGCCGAGACGGTTCTTGCCGTGGATGACGCCAGTTACTTCACCAGCAGCGAACAAGCCTGGAATCGGCTGTCCCTTCTCATTCAATACTTGGGTCGTCTTGTTAATGACAACACCGCCCATCGTATGGTGAACGGATGGAACTGCTTTTTCAATATAATAAGGGCCTTTACTCATATCCTTCAAACCTGCACGATGATGGAAGTCCTTGTCATCGCCCGCCTTCGCGAAGCCATTGACACGTTCAATCGTCGCCTTCAATGCAGCCGGATCGATATTGAAGAACTTCGCAGCTTCTTCCAATGTATCTGCTTTATACAATACGCCTTCTTTTACAAGCATATCATACTCGTCCTTGTGTACCTCATGAGTCTTGCTAATATTCGCAATATCTTCATTCCACAACTGGTAAGCGTATTTTCCCTCTTGCGCCAAAATTGCTTTGGAAATAACGTCGCGACGTTCAAGCTCTTCTACAAAACGTTTGCCGCTTTGATTCACAAGGATTGCGCCATCGAAACGGCTGTCCGCTACCAGTGAAATTACACCGGTCTTCGGATTGCAAATTGGATACGTTTGAATGCTCGCCATATTGGTCAGTGCCGCCCCTGCAGCTTGTGCCATTACAATACCGTCACCCGTAGAACCTGGGGCGTCTGTTGTCATGTATTTCTCATCATACTCTGGATTGTACTGCTTACGCATTTCTACATTGGAGCCAAAGCCCCCGGATGCAATAATAACGCCCTTGTTCGCATGGAACGTCAGCTTGCTGCCGTTCTCACCCGTTGCTTCGACGCCAATCACCTTGCCGGATGCATCGGTCAACAGTTTATCTGCCTTTGTATTCGTTTTCAACGGAATGCCTGCTCCGTCTAAGTGCTTCTTCAGCTTCGTAATCAGTTCTGCTCCTGTATGTCCCTGTGGTATAAGCGCTCGCTTTACCGAGTGCCCACCAAATTGGAAGAGGTGATCCGGCAAAAATTCAACCTTGATCTCATCCTTCAGCCATTCGGCTGCTTGGGTAGCATTCTCAGCCATCGTGCGCACCATCTCTGGATCGCCGACGTTGTCGCCGCCTTTCAATGTATCTTTAATGAACAATTCGACATCATCTTTAATGCCAAGTTTCTGTTGAACCCATGTGTTCGCTGCATTCATTTCCCCGCCGGAAATTAGCGTGTTGCCGCCTACTGTAGGCATCTTTTCCAACAGGACGACGGAAGCACCAGCCTTCTTCGCTTCGATGGCCGCACTGAATCCCGCTCCGCCTGCACCAACTACGACGATGTCATAGGTTTGTTCAGCAGGCTCCTCGGATTTATTGGAGGAATCGGCTTTCTTCGCAATTAGCGTAAGTCCTGCCTTGGATACGGCATCTTTAACTGCATCAATGAAACCATGGCTTGTCATACTGGAGCCGCTGATCGCATCTACTTCAGCCGTATTGGTGCTGATCATATTTTCTTTAAGCTGTTTATATACAGGTTCGGCCAGAACTTCATTCTCTTTCTGTTCGAGTACCTTAATATCTTTGATTTCATTATTTTCAAAAGTTACTTCTACCTTAATCGCACCGTGCTTCCCATCACCTTCCCCGACAGATGTAATGGTCTTGCCCTGCTGTTCTTGCTGAGATGCCGCATCCGAGCCTTGCGCTCCCTTGCTTCCATTCCCATTACCACAAGCTGCTACCATTGCGATAAGACATAAAATCAGCAGCCAGGTTCCAGCCTTGCGAATGCTCTTCATGTTGTGATACCCCTCGTCTGTGTATACTGGTTCGCTGCGCATGCGAAAGATGTACCGTACATGGATAATGGTAGCATATACTTTGATTTTTAAAAGTGAAAGTTATCACTTTCACCAAATGAATAGTTATATTTTTCACTTTCTATGTAAATTTTACTGTGTATTCCGATTGCAGCAGTCCCATATGAATAACATCGTGCCAAGCTCCATTGCGGAATAGGGCTTCTTTCCCGATCCCCTCTTGCTTGAAACCTATTTTCGTGTACAGCTTAATCGCTCTTTCGTTAAAACCGAACACTCGTAAGGATAGCCGATGCAAATTCAACTCGTAGAAGGCATATTGCAGTAAAATCTGCAATGCTTCCTGTCCGTATCCTTTCCCCCAATAATCCGGTTCTCCGATATCGATAATGAGCTCTGCATTGCGATTTTTGCAGTCGATTGAAATAAGTGACATAATTCCGATGGGCTTTTCAGTGTCTGCATCAGCAATGATGTATGATTTCGAATTCGCTGATCCGAGGATAACGCTGCGAACGAATGCATCGGTATCCTCAGGGGTATATAAATCCATGCATGGATTTGTGGTCTCCATCACCCTTGCATCGTTTCTCCAGCTATGATACACCTGTACATCCTGCTCTGTCATTTTGCGCAATCGGATTCTTTGCGTTGTGAACATAGGAACGTCTCCTCCCATTTCCTCTTAGTAGATAATTGCCTTATCCCTATTATCAGTCTTGCAAAAAGAGGAAAAAAGGGTATAATCCTTGCTTACATGTCCCCTTTTAGAGTGAGGTGAGCGAATTGCTTCAATTGGATTATTTGTCATTACGCGCTTATCTCTACGAGCGTGAACGTAACCGTACCGCAGCGCTGCGGTTGCAAGAACTGGAACATGTATGGCATTGCAGCCGCAAAAATGCCAAGCGAAAGCTGCATAAGCTAGTTTCTGAGCATTACTGTACTTATACTCCTGGACGAGGCAGGGGAAATCAATCCGAGATATGCTTTGTTACGGATTTTTATGATGATTTGCTTGATTCCATCCAGCACAGCCTTCAGCATCAAGACATGGAACAACTACTTCATGTCCTCCAGCTTCCTTTTCCAAGGCAGTGGATCGGTGATTTGCAAAAGCCTATTCAAGAGCAGTTAGGGCTGCGACCTGCAACGGCAGACAAAGATGTGTTACATGCCATTACAACCTATCCAGTAACAAATCTTGATCCTGCGTTCGTATCAATCACCTATGATTCAATGCTTGCCTCGTTAATCGGAGATACGCTGCTCCGTTTTGATGCAGATCAGAATGAGCTTGTGCCTCATTTGGCTATTGGATGGGAGGTTGATGAGCAAAGGCATACATGGACGATCTATTTGCGCAAGCAGGTATGGTTCCATCACCATCGCGCTTTGACAAGTCGGGATGTCAAGTTTAGCATGGAACGGCTCATGCATCTAGCCTGTCCCAATCGCTGGCTAGTCCAGGATATCGCATCCATAGATTGTCCTTCGCCACTTATGGTTCGCATTGTGCTTCAACGCTCGAATCCTTTGTTCGGACGCTATCTAGCGTCAACGCCGATGATTATCCTCCCAGAGGATAGTGCGACTGCGGATAGGCTGTTTATTGGCACTGGACCTTATCGAATCGTATCCAGCCAGCAAAATCGAATTGTGCTGCATGCATTTGATCCGTATTTTCGCGAGCGCGCTTATATGGACGAGATTCATTGTTGGCAAA
Organism: Paenibacillus alvei DSM 29; assembly: GCF_000293805.1. Classification (GTDB taxonomy): domain Bacteria; phylum Bacillota; class Bacilli; order Paenibacillales; family Paenibacillaceae; genus Paenibacillus_B; species Paenibacillus_B alvei. The sequence continues at coordinate 1,003,128 of NZ_AMBZ01000001.1, forward strand.
TGCCGCCGGAACGGGCTCATCTTATCCAATATGACATTCCGAGCACTGGAACAGTTCAGTTCAATCCAGCAAATGATCGTACCGCGGAGCTCGGATATCGGTTTGCTATTTTCAATGCGAAGCACTCCCCTATCATGCGGGATCGAATGTTGCGATTAGCATTGATCGAATTGCTGGACATGGAGGCTATGTGGAAGGAGCTAGATCGAACTGAGCTTTTCCCTGCCTCTCATTTTTTCCCGTGGAAAAGTACTCTGATCAGGAAAAGTCTGGCTAGAGCAAAAAGTTGGCTTACCGACAGCTCCTATAACGGCGAAAAGCTGCGGTTATATATGCTGGATGTCCCAGAAGCATGGGAGGAAGCAGCATGGATTCAACAAAGGGCGCTTTGTATCGGGATTTATATCGAACTTCACCCCTACTCTTTCGACGATGTCCATAATCCGACAAACGATCAAGACATGGATATCATCCTGTCCGGTGAGGTCTCTTCGCTTGATCCGCATCTTTCGGTGCTGGCTGCTTTCCGCAGTGAGGCATTGGCTTTCCGTCGTTATTTGAGTGTTGAACAACTGGAATGGATTGAATCCCAGTTATTTTTGTTCCAGCATGAAAATACAGAAGATAGGGAAAAAAGGATTGATTGTATCGTTCAATACTTAGTTGACGAAGCCTGCATCGGGTTCATGCACCACCCGCAGCACGAGCATCCTATCCATCCTATGCTGCAGCATATTCAATATGATTCATTTGCATTTGCTGATTTATATAAATTATGGACTCCACAAGTTGTGAAATAGTAAAAATAAACACCAGGAGCACAGTGCGCACTGTCTTATTCGTTCGTACTGTCTCCTGTTTTTTATTTGCTTGCGTATTGTTTCAAAAAGGATAAGCTCTGTTCCAACGCCATCATTCCAGGCTCCGTATCCAGCTTGAATTGATATTCATGCTCAGTAATGGCTTCATTCTTAGCAAAGAATAGGGTATGAACGGGAACATTTACAGCTTCGAGCCGCGCAGCCAACTCTTTTCCGTGCTCCTCGAACGAGTTTTTGTTCCCGTCTGTAATAAAGGCTGGTGGATAATCCTTGGTCACAAAGTTGACGACTGAGGCTAATTTCACCTTCTCGACTTCGTGCCATTTCTTCTCTCCAATATAGCTCCAAGCGATTTGATTCAGGAAAAATTGAATGGGCAATGCGTATTCCGCACTGTGAAACTTCTCTAAATCAAAGGGGCCGCAATACAGCAGTACTCCTTTTATAGTATCTCGCGGTACTGCTTGCTCCATTCCCATTTGACGTGCCAAATCTGAGTGTGTCTGAATGGCTGTATAATTGCTGGCAATCTGTGCTCCTGCCGAATCTCCGGCAAAGAACAGCCGATTGGCATCAATCGGGAAATGCTCCGGATTTGCCTTTACATATTGATAAAATTCATCCAGCTGCAAAATAGGCGTAGGATATTTGGCTTCTGGCGCTCGCTCATAATTCATCGTCAATACCGCATAGCCATGACTTGCTAACATAGTGGAGAAAATCGCAAGATCCTTCTTATCCCCTCCCACATACGCGCCACCATGCACCCAGATAATGGTCGGGTATGATTTCGTTCTTTCGGACATTTTCGGCAAGTATATATCGAATCGGTTATCCTTATACTTCGATGGATAAGTCAAATCACGCTGCGCCTGCACTTGGCTGCTGAACGATTCATACCCTTCAGGCTGGGTTGCAATTGGGGTTTCAAATAACTTTCTCACGAATAGGGCGGTTAATGAGGGTGTGCTGTTCACCAATATGTAGGGAATAAAAATAAGGAGAACGAAGGTAATAAAAATACTGATTATAAATTTTCGTGGTTTTTTCGTACGCCTCATGCTGTAAATCCTCCTCTGTGTACATCATTTATCCAGAATGACGTACAACGTACAAAGAGCGCACCGCCTTGAATCAGACAGTGCACTCTTGTTCATAATAATCAATACTAAATGCGTGTGTAATGAACATTACATTAGGATTGAGATTTTATCCATTTCGACAGGTCATTGATAACCTCAAGCGGCACATTGCCCGGCAGCATATATTCTTCTCCCGTAGAGGGCTTATCATACGGTACAAAAACATGGTTCAGCTTTGGATATAGCTTATACGCTACATTGGTGCGAGCCGCTAGCGCCTTCTTCCAGCCGTCCAAATGCTCCTTGCCTACTTGAACATCATTGTCCCCTTGAATAAGCAACATTGGAACCTGTTGATTTTTTGCAATTTTCCCGCCGTAATAGTCACGGAAATCAAACCACCAGGAAGGCGTCCCCAGAGGCAAATTCGCCGGGTAGTTGTCTACTGTGTATTCTTTATTTTTAATGATTTGAAGCGACTGTTTCCAAGCCGCTACTTGCGCTTCCAGTTGGGCAATCGATTGTTCAGGCAGCTTTGCTTCCTTCGCACGAGCCACTTGTCCTTCGAATTGTGTCAACATAAGATCTTCAAGCGGACCTGAAGGGCCTGCTGCAATAACAGCCCCTCGAATCGACTTCGCCGTATCCTGAGCAAGAATTCTAGGTACGAGCATCCCGCCTTGACTATGGCCAAGCACAAATATTTGCTGCTTGTTTAGCCGCTTATCTTGGGCTGCCCATGCAACCGCATGCAGGGCATCATCTGTCGACTCTTCCTTCACTGTAAAACGCGGAATCGCACTCGACTGATACGGGTATTCGCGTGTCCGCTTCTCATACCGAATCGTTGCAATTCCTTGTTTGGCAAGGCCAACGGACAAGTCACGGAACATTTTGGTTCCGCCGATCCACTCATCGCGATCATTCGCACCCGATCCATGAACGAGCACAAGTACTGGATAGCTGCCTTCACCCGATACAGGCAAGGTTAATGTGCCTGGCAGCTTGAATTGCCCTTCTCCAATTACAATCGACTCTTCCCGATACGCGTTCTTATCCTCGTAGGACGGGGCTTGATATTGACCTTGCGGCGTGAAGTTGAAGTACATATCATCCACCAAACCATCCTTGGCATAACGAAGCACCACGGATAATACCGCACCCTTATCAGTCTTGAATGAGATAGTAACATTGCGATGCACTTCATTTTCGCTTTGCAAGGCTTGAATCATTTGGGTTGGCTTTCCGAGCATGGTTGTGACTTGTTTAGCGAACATGCCAATTGGATGAACCTGTCCTGCCTGTTGAAGCGCGGGAGTAAGGTGTGATTGAATCTGTTCTGCCGCTTCTGGATGATCCGCGGCTGCAGCAAACTGCATAACGAATTGGGAAGCAAGCGTCTTCCAATCCGATTTGTCTGCTTGCATCTCCCCATTCATCCATTCTGCTTGAATTTGCAGCGCTTCGCGCATACTGTCCAAAGGAACAAGCAACATTCCCTGCTCCAATTTAGGTGCCGCTGACAGCTTCCAAGATTGCCCGTTCACCGTAGATTCAACACTTCCACTGCGCACTATCCATACTCGATCTGAAAAGGCAACCGTTGTTTCTTTTGTACCCTGATCCCATTTTAAATAGCACCAATTGCATTCGCTGCTTGACGAAGCGGAACCATAATAGCCCCATCCTTCTTCTCAGACACTGCTGCTTCATGCTTCATCTCTTCTGCAAATGCAGTAGGCACGGCACTTCCAAGCAGCAAGCATGCTGCCATCATCCATTTCCATGCTGATTTATTCACCTGAATCATCCCCCGACCCTTGGAATACAGATCATTCAACATTAGATATTTAGATAAACATCTAAATAAAGAATATCATACAACTTATTCCTCTGTCAAAACAATCCACATGCGTTCACCACCTAACATTGGCGGGGATAGCCGCTGTCAATACAGCTCATATTAATGACACATTCGGTTCACATTCAAATCGAATGCTGCTGGCTAGACAGATGCTTGTATCTATCTAGCCATGATCTTATGATGCCTGATTGGCTAATCTCAGGAGGAGGCTATCATTCATGTCCATTCCGAAACATCGCCGGGAAAACGCCGATAAAATTCGCAAGCAAACTCCGCATGCGCATGGCAAGGTGAAGTCATTCAAGGAGCTCGTTGAGGAGTAGCATGCATTGGTTGGGGGTGACTAGAGCAATCCGCTTACTCATATGACTGAGCGAAGCTAAGTCTCCCCCTCCTTCTCCCCTAATTGGTTGTTGGGCATGGAAGTTGCTTTACATGTAACTAAAAGTAATTGATGTGAAAGTTGAACCTTCAAGGTGCGCAAGCCTGTATGGAGAGGTTTTCCTAGTACGAAGATACATATATTCGTAAGAAATGATGATTGGTAAGCTTATTTTGAACCTTTGTCCGCTTGTTCCTTCATCCGGGCGAACATCAATTCATAGCTATGGTTGCCGTGATTCAAAGAACGCTTAACACGGGAAATGGTAGCTGTGCTTGCGTTTGCTTCTGCTTCAATCTCACTGTAAGTGTTATGGTTGTACAGCATCTTGGCAACCTGAAAGCGTTGAACCATCGTCTTGATCTCATTCACTGTACACAAATCATCAAAGAAAGCATAGCATTCCTCAATTGTCTCTAAAGACAGAATTCCTTTGAAAAATTCATCTAATGATTTGCCTTGCAGTTCTTCTATTAACATATGTTAACCTCCTTGAGTCATGGCTGATTCCAATCTCATCGTGTGTGAAGGTGGGATTAGAAGGTCATTTTCATGTGACAGAATCCAGTTTTGTGATTTTTTTCTCCAGATATTCTGAAATAGGTATAACATATTATAGCATTGATTTTCATTAGTAATTAATTCCACGCATTTCACAGAAGCGATGTGCTCTATCGCAGAAAAAAAGCTGGCTGCACACCAACTTTTTCTCTTCGACTTTTCGATTAGAGCGTTTTAGACGCTTGTTTAGACTTTCTCAAGAAACCATAAAGAATATTGAGCAGTGGTGCTGCAATACAGAATATTGCAAATGGTAAGTATTCAAGTGTAGATACGCCGAGCGTCCCCGTAATAAATACTCCGCTAACCCCCCAAGGAATAAGCGCATTAAAGGCCGCTCCTCCATTTGCGAGGATTCTTGTCATTTCCTTGCGCTGGACATTGATCGCATCATATTGTGACTTGAACGCTTCACCTGGTAAAATAATGGACAAATATTGCTCCCCAAGCAGCAGGTTAATCCCCATGGAGCTAACTGCTGTCATTAGAATGAGCTTTCCTTTTGTGCTGACAAAGGAAGAAATACGAGAAATAATTGTTTTAATGATGTTCATTTCCACTAATAATCCACCTAAAGACAAGGCAAGCAGAATAAGTGAAACAGACCACATCATGCTTTGAATACCGCCGCGAGACAATAGCTTGTCCACACTCTCAACGCCTGTGTTCGCTACATAACCATCCTGCATAAGCTTAGACAAACTAGCCAAGCTTGTCTCTGGATGATAAATGAACAGAATTCCAATTGTAAAGACAATGCTTAGGAGCAAAGTCGGAATGGCCGGAATTTTCCGCCAGGCACATAGAAAAAGTACTAACACTGGTATTAGGGTCCAAGCAGAAACAGTAAATGACGAATTTAAGGTTTGAACAAGTTCATTAATTTGTTCGCCTGTCGTCAGCACCTTCGCGTGACCTACAATTCCAAAGAATAAAAGTGAAATCAGAAAGGCGGGAATGACAACCCGCAGCATATAACGGATATGTTCGAACAAGTCAACCTCACCAATAGCCGAGGACAGGTTCGTTGTATCTGATAAAGGCGAGACGTTGTTTCCCAAGAATGCACCTGAAATGATTGCCCCAGTCGTAATGGCGGGATGGTATCCCATAATCTGCCCCATTCCGAAGAAGGCAATACCTACAGTCGAGATCGTAGTGAAGGAGCTCCCTACTGTAATGCCAACGACTGCACAAATGATAAAAACAGAAGGCAAAAAATATTTAGCGGACAAGATGCCAAAGCCATAAACCATAATCGTTGGAATTGTTCCTGCTGCAATCCACACGCTGATTAAGGCTCCAATTAGCATAAAGATGAGAATAGGGATTAATCCGGGCGTAATACCGTTCGAAATTCCTTTATGAACGCGATCCCAAGATATGCCCTTTATTTTAGCGAAGACGATAATAATTCCCAAGGAGAATAATATCGGAATTTGTGGATCCATGCTTAAGCCGATAATGCAAAATCCTATAATGGCTAATAAAACAACTAAAAGAAATAAGCTTTCTTTCAGTGTAACCTCTTCCTTTTTCATATAAGCCGAACTCCTTCATGACCATCTATTGCAATGCTGCGCTCGCAAATGGGGTCTATAGATTGGACATATACCATGCTGTCTTAGCGATTCATGCGTTGTTCAGCCTTATTGTACGCACCATGCCATACAGGGCCTACATACTGGTTGAAGGCAAATCCGCCTCGAATCCCCTCTGTAACAAATTGCTTGGCTGCTGCTACAGCGTCCTTGACCAGCATACCTTTGGCTAAACCAGCCGCTATCGCTGCTGCAAACGTACAGCCTGCCCCATGATTATGGTTTGCTGCCAGTTTATCCGCCTCATAAAGCGTGAAATCTTTACCATCGAACAGCAAATCAATTGCTTTCTGATCTTCTAACGCCTTGCCGCCTTTAATTACAACGTGTTTTGCCCCAAGTTCGAAGATCTTATGCGCGGCTTCCTTCATGTCGTCCAAGGTACTTACCTTGCGCATGCCTGCCAATTGTCCCGCTTCGAACAAATTCGGCGTCACAACCGTTGCTCTAGGTAGTAAAAGCTCTCGAATGGCTTGGCCGTTTTCCGGCTGCACAACTTCGTTTTCGCCTTTGCACACCATAACAGGGTCAATGACGACATTCGCGATATCGTGTTGATCAATAACTTCTCTAAGCAACTCGATTACGGGAATCGAGCCGAGCATGCCTGTTTTCATCGCATCTAGTTTGCCCCCAGAGAGTACGGTTTTAATCTGGTCGCGCACCAGTTCTGGATCGATGGGATATACAGCGTGATGCCAGTTCTTATCTGGATCCATGGTTACAATGGATGTAATAGCTGAGAAGCCAAATGTTCCGTATTCTTCAAAAGTCTTAAGATCCGCTTGTAATCCAGCGCCGCCGCTAGAGTCCGAACCTGCAACCGTTAATACCTTTTTGATGTTTGTCATATCCGGCACCCCTTGGATAAAGAGGAATGCGCAACAACCTAAGATTGTTACGCATCCCATTTTATAAATTTGAATCTTACATTTCGTACATGTAGATTTTTTCAAGCTTGTCTTGAATCGCTTTCTCAATCTTAAGCGCATATTCTTCAAATACGTCTTTGTCATGAGCATATGGAGACAAGGCACAAGCACGAAGGATTGTAACTTTTTCAACACGATCCCATTCTTCTCTGCTGAATCCAAGACTGTTGACGAATTCCAATGGGCTATTGCCATAGTCAGGAATTGCGAAGTCTGTATGCGAAGTGATGAATTCGTTGCTGTACAATCCGCCCTTCACATAGGAAGCATAGTCGAAGAAGTCATGGTTCAATTTGTTCATTTTCTCCAAATCTGTGTTGCCTTCTTCGTTAAATACATAGTCAACCATGTTGAAGTCTGGTTTAGTCAACGGATGAAGTTTAATCACTTTGCCATTCACGTTGAATGTTCTGTCCTTCAAGAAGTTGTAGAAGCGGTAAGCACCTTCGATGCTTGCGCCCATCAACTTACCAAATCCTGTTACGTTAAGCGGCAATACTTTGTGCGCTGTCCATACAGCCGCTGCTGTAGCACCAGCTTTGGAACCTTCGAGAATGTACGCACCAAGCAATGCTGGGATGTCTGCACCCTTCTCGAATACATAGGTTGCGAAGTAAGAAATCGCGTCGCGCATTCTGATATCTTGAATAACGATTGCACCTGCAGAATATGGGATATAGCCCATTTTGTGCGGGTCAATTGTAATGGATTCAACTTTGCTCATTGCCTTGAATGCTTCATAAACGTCTTCTGTAAGCCATTCGTTCTTCAAGTTCATATCTGTGAAGACATTGTGTTTCTTGAATACTTCATCGATTTTGTTGTATTCGATGAATTGATCATTTTCATCCAAGAAGATAGAACGTGCATATCCGCCGTAAGCTGCATCAACGTGGATATAGAAGTAGATGCCTTCTTTCGCCAATTTTTCGCGAAGAGCAACCATTTTATGAATATGGTCGATTTGACCTTCTTCTGTACTTCCGACTACGCCAACAACCCCAAGGACTGGCGTATTTTCTGCTGCCAGTTGACGAATGCGTGTTTCCAGCTTCTCAATATCCATGTGATAAGTGCTGTCTACATCGATTGCTTCAACTGCATCCAAGCCGATACCGATAATGTCGGCTGCTTTCAGCCAGGAATAGTGTTTTGTTTGTGGAATCAACCATTTACCAAGCTTGTTCAAATAACGGCCGCTGCGTGCGGATTTTGCTTTGATATCGTCCAATTTATCTTGAACTTTGTCCAAGATGTCCATAATTTCTTGCGTAGGCATGTTGAGCAATTCCCATTCGGATTTGCCTTCTACATGCTCAGGTGCGACTTCTTTAATAGCAAGCGGCAAAGATTTGATGTTACGTGCATACCAGAGACCTTCCAAGTTCGCGATGGAACCGTCAGCACAGATGTGTCCCCAGCTTTGTCCTTCGCGATAGCTCATCATTTTGCACAATTGATGTCCCACTTCTTCTTCCATTTGGGATGTACCTGGAGAAGATTCATAGGCTACGTTGTTACCGTTCCACAGCATTGCTGCTGTATAAGCGATAATCGCTGGCATCAATGTTTCGGAGTTCATATGACCCCAGAAGCGACCTGCTGTATGCCATGGCAACGATTCGGAACGAAGCTTAGAAGACAATTGGTCGAATACGCTGCGCATATGATCTGCAGTATCTTGGAAGCTTTGAGAGCTTTTATCGAAAGGAGAGATGACTGGCAAATCTTGCGGTTGATAGTTTTGTCTCCAGCCAACATGCTCGTCCACAATTTTATTCAATACTTCTTTGAAAAGATTAACGTTCTCGCCTTTAGAGCCAAGGAACAATGCTTTCAAGTTAACTTCCGGAATTTGATAGTTCATGTTCTATTCCTCCCGATGTGTATGAAATCGAATAAATGAATTACTGAAAATGATTGCTGAAGGTTCAAACTGTGAAATTATTCACTTTTTTTCCAGCTTGGCTTCTTGAATTTATATATGATAAGGGCAATACCCACCATAACGATAGTTGCACTAACTTGATAAATGATGTAACCCGTTGCTTGGCTTGGATCCAGGACAGATGGCGGAATCAAGCTGACAACCAATGTAATGCCTACACTAAGCAAGGCCAACAAGGATACGAACCACATCAAGCCATTGCCTTTGCTGCCAAGTCGGAAAGGTCTTTCGACTTCCGGCATTTTGTAACGAAGACGAACTGCCGACATTGCAATCAATGCGTATACGATACAATAGAGAATTGTTGTTGTAATCGTGATAATCAAGAATGCACTGTTAACATCTGGTACTACAATATAAAGAACGGAAACTAACGAGATGACAATCGCTTGAATCAATACGAACGAAATCGGAATGCCTTTACTATTTCTCTTTTGGAAGAATGGAGGCAAGTTACCATCCTCTGCAACCTTGATCATCGATTTACTTGGTCCAAGTACCCATGCGCTCAACTGAACGAGTACACCGATAAGAATCATGGCCGAAATAATATTAACGAAGATGGATGGAATACCTAAGTCTTCACAGAAGATCAGGTAAGGCTGCGTAATGTTCGCAAGCTCCATTTTACCCATTGGAACACCGTTCGCTACTGTAAGACCTGCAATCAGGTTGAAAATAACGAGCAGGATAACGGAAGCGATTACCGCGATCGGATAGTTGCGTTTCGGATTTTCAATGTTATTCGCATGAACAGAAGAAATCTCTACACCTGCGAAGATAAAGATGATACCAGACAAGAATGCCAAGCTTCCCAAATCACTTAGATTCGGCAGCAAGTCGCTTGCTTTGAAATTGCTCAAATATCCTTCAGGACGAATGCCGTTTTTCATCATATACGCTACGCCAAGGATAACGAGGATAACGAATGGGATATATACCCCGATAATCGCGCCCCAGTTACCGGCAATTTTGACCATATCGAACTTTAAGTTCAATAATGTTACGCCCCAATATGAAATTAGGATAACTGCGAATATGAAGTAATTGTTTGATGATAAATCGGGAACATTAATAACGTATCCGAATAGAACACCTACTGTGGATGCGACCATTACCATCCCGAAGAACATTTGTACCCATAAGAGCCATGAGGTAACGAAGCCCCATTTCTCGCCTAACGCATTTTTAACCCATACTTGCGGCCCGCCCTCTTCAGGGAACCCTGTTGACAGCTCGGCTGACATCAACGCGATTGGCAAGGCGAATAATACGGCTGCAACCAACATATAAAAGATTTGAGTCCAGCCTGTGGCGGCAAGTGTCGGCACACTACGAACAGTACCAAAGAACGCCATCGTGATACCAATCAACCCGAACAGCGTCAATTTTTTGAATTGGCCATAGATCTATCCTTCTTTCTCTCAGTTGTCTAACCTTTTCAATCTTCCTAAATTATTCAAATCAATGAATAAGGTATGAATTGAAACTATAGGAAATCAATTGAAACGCTTCGAGCTCACCCCTTGATCATATGGAATTATTTATATAGTTTTGTTAATCGATTAACTTGCACCGTCAGTATACGCCTCATTTTTTGTTCTGTCAATTCGATTCAACACCTTGTCACATAAGGTTTTTTCGTCATTTTCCAAAATCTTGTTAACAGATACTTTAAAGCTTTTTCCAGCAATTCGATGAAGGCTTTAAAGGTTTTGCGCTTCTATAGATAAAAGCATTTTCAGGGTGAATTCATGAATATAAATGCGTTTTGCGGTATTTTTATATGATTCCTTTTTCATCAATTCTACTATCTATCTTTTGTGATTGGCCCCACATCCTTTCCATGATGAAATGAGATCACACCTAGGGGCTGGTTGCCTACCATGCGATATCACTATCATGCGTTGCGGAACTTGTTCTTATTCCGTAAGGTTGAACGCAATTGAGGACAAATCTGGAATGGCAAATCGCGATTGAGGAAAAATCGAAAGGGAATACTTATACATCATGGAGGATAAGCTTACATGGATGATAGAGAATGGTGAATCTCTCAGAAATTGATAATCCCTTCTCCATTTCAAATATTTATCAATTTCCATTGAAACAATTGAATCATTTGGAAGACATACGGACAGGTTTAATTTGGTAATCCTTCATTGAAAAATAGACTGATCTATGCGTTAAAATAAACTCTAATCTTTGTTTGATATGACAATCGTCATATTTTAGTTGTGAAATAAATCATAGCTAACTTTTCGATTGTTTATCTCTTTCTTTTGTTTTTTCAAAAAAACGCTCGTTGCGCAAAGCTTGATTTGAATGTTCCCCCTCTACATCCAGTTTTTATTAAACAGTTACATGCTCCATAGAACAAAAAAAGAATCGGATAAATTTCAAATCCGATCCTTCTATCTAATTGCTTCTTCTCATTTTGCTATTCTCGTTCAAATTCCGTTTATGAATGGATGAATGCGCTCATTTTCATGTCGTATTCCTGGGTACCAATCGAGCATTATTTCAAATACAGCATTCGCAATCGTATCTTCTGTATCATACTGATTTATATCGACCACGACAGCAGGATTCAGCCTTTCCATATATTCCTTCATCATTCTGCTATACCCGATAAGCCGACGCGATGCGAGATGGATACTTGATTCGTTCTGAATTTGTCTTCGTCGACCTGTATCCTCTACCAGCCTGCTTAATCCTTGATCCATCTTACGAATAACCGTCTGTTGCTCTCCCTTCGCACTTACGACCTTCACGTTCACAGTCACATTATCCGTAGAATCCATATCCATTGCCTTGCACCACAAGGCAAGCCACGACTCGGCCTTAATATAATATCTGCCTTGAAAGTAACTCTTAATCGTTGGCAGCAAAATGTGAATTGTGGGATGGCATACATTCTCCCCGCTCACGATATCCAACATACGAAAGTAACCAAGCGATGCTTGCTTCACACTCTTGTACTTGCACAAGCGATTGAATCCAATTAACATCCGATCTAACTCTTTATTTATCCGTTCGCTAGCCACATCAGCAAGTCCAAGCTCGACGATGAGCCAGTTAACCTGCTTTTCTCGATTAACAGCTGTTATAATGCGATGATTTACATAAGCGCTTTGAAGCGTTTTTTTCCATGATTCTGGCATTTGGTTATCCCGCCCCCTACATAAAGGAGATAAAGGAAAGAGAATAGCTGTAGCAGCTATTCTCCCAACTTTACGAGGCTGTAGCTCTTTTTCCCTTTACGGATGATGATGAAACGGCCGTCGAAGGAATTGTCTACGGTAACTGTCATCTCGAGATCTGTTACTTTCTCACCGTTCATGGAAATGGCGCCATTTGTAATATCTTCACGCGCTTGACGCTTGGAAGGTTCAATACCAAGATCAACGAGCCAGTCTACAATATTTTTCTCTTCTTTAGAAGCATGGAATGTCGGCATGTCTTTGAAGCCTTGCTCGATTTCATCTGCAGTCAGCGCTTTGATATCTCCGCTGAACAAAGCAGCTGTAATTTTTTGAGCTTGTACCAATGCTTCTTCACTGTGCACAAATTTCGTCATTTCTTCAGCAAGCACACGTTGTGCTTCACGCTTATGCGGCTCTGTTTTCACCTTTTCTTCCAACTCGTCGATTTGTTCCTTCGTCAAGAAAGTGAAGAATTTCAGGTATTTAATTACATCGCGGTCGTCTTGGTTTGCCCAGAACTGGTAGAACTCGAATGGAGTCGTTTTGTTCGGATCAAGCCAGATTGCACCGCCTGCTGTTTTACCGAATTTCGTACCATCTGCTTTGAGCATGAGCGGAATCGTCAAGCCGAATGCTTTGGCTTCTGGGCCTTCTTTTTTGCGAATCAGATCCAGACCGCTTGTAATGTTACCCCATTGATCCGCGCCGCCGATTTGCAATTGAACGTCTTCATTGACGAACAAGTGATGGAAGTCCATCGACTGAAGAATTTGGTACGAAAATTCAGTGAAGGAGATCCCTGTGTCGAGACGGCTCGCTACGATATCTTTTGCCAGCATCGTGTTGACGCTGAAGTTTTTCCCGTAGTCGCGAAGGAAATCAAGAATCGTTACGTTATGAGTCCAGTCGTAGTTGTTCACCATGCGCAGACCCGTTTCGCCTTCGTTCAGGAATAGCTTTTTCATTTGTGCAGTCAGCGCATCTACGTTATTCTGTACTTGATCCATCGTCTGCAAGGTACGTTCTGTTGTACGGCCACTTGGGTCACCGATTGTGCCTGTTGCTCCACCAATCAAGATTACTGGACGGTGTCCCGCAAGCTGGAATCGTTTCAGCATCATAAATGGAATCAAGTGTCCGATATGCATGCTGTCGCCAGTAGGGTCAACACCGCAGTATAACGATATCGATTTCTCGCTTGTTAATTTACGCAAACCTTCCGCATCCGTTTGTTGATTAATGGCGCCGCGCCATTCCAATTCATCGATAATGTTCATCATTGTGATTCAGCTCCTCGGTGTAATTTTATATGTTATAAAAAATGGATTAGAAAAACAAAAAATCGTCTCCTTGTCTATTGTAGACATAGGGACGATTAATTAACCGTGTTACCACCCAGCTTGTATGAACAGTGCTGCAGCCACTATTCATACCACTCTCGGCAATGATATCGATTGCCAATCCGCTTAGCGTTACCTAAGAACCTCCAGAGTGTAATTCGCAATTCATTGTGTGTACCAGGTCGCATCAACCCCTGGCTTTCTGAGAACAGGGACAATATTGCTACTTCGCTCTTTCATCGGGTTATTCAATATTAGATTACTGACAATCTTAGAACTTATAAAACCGTTTGTCAACACCATTTTTTTGTAATTTTAAAAATTGAAGGAGTTCGGAAAATGAATAACTCGGGACGAAGGCTACAAAAAAGACTTCCCATGACGTTCTAAAAGAACGTATGAGAAGCCTCTTTCATCCGGTATGTTACCTAGATTGCCTCTTGTAAGGTGGGATGGTAACCCGATGCGATAAAGTTACCCCATTGAGCGTGAGTCATTCAATCAGAAATAGAATCTTCCGCTAAAGCGCGGTCGTTCATCTTCGATTTAACTTCGAAAATGATTCTATTACATCATGCCGCCCATTTTAGACAAAACTGTAACATCTATAATATATGTGCATGTGAGCGCGTAAAATCTGTGTTTCTTCCTATTATAAGTGTAACATCTTACACTTTGAAACACTTGGTTTCACGCGCTTGCGTTACCCTTTTGTTACCCCTTGCCCAATCATGTTACCCCAATCCAATGAATGCCCCATCAACAAAACCACTGCGATACTCTTGCAGTGACCCGTAAAATGTTTCATTCATCATTTCTTCTATTTCTAGGCAGACATCAGCCAATAAAGGATTAATTTTTTCTACCTCATGACAAAAAATATTGAATAAAATGAAGAATTTCTCACGCTCCATTTCTTGTAACCCGATTTCAATTTCGCGCATTTGCTTATATTCGTTTACCCATTTAGTGGATGACATATATGTTCATCTCCTTCTAAAGATGTTATATATGTTCATTTATACCACCGTTTTAATTATAACAGGTATACCATTTGCGCTCCTAAATGGTCAATAAAAACGTGCTTAAATATGTTATAATTATTGTTTTCTCTTCTTTATAGCTTCTTGAATATTCTTTAAATTCCTTCTCGAAACTGTTACATGCTTGCCATTGAACCATACAGTTCTGTTTTCATCATCTAACTTGGTTATCTTGTTTGTATTGACCAAGTTCACCCTATCCAACAATCTGAAACCGAATGGGTGAAGCCAAATCCTCAATTCCTCCATTGTGACTACCTGATAGAAGGATTTTTCCGCTGTGTAGAAACGAGGCAACTTCCCATCAACCGCGATCCATAATACATCTTCAAGAAGGTTGAACTTTTCAACTTCCACTATTCCAATGTTTGCATCTATCCCGTTTAGCTCCATGCTCATACCCCTATATGCTCATCTACGTTGTTAATTTGCCCGTGATTGCTTCAAGTTATGCCGAAGGATGAAAAAAGCATATAGTGAAAAACACAAGGCTTTTTTTCATGGTACAATCTGTCACCCTCTGCTAAAATAAAGGTAACAATAACCAAAGGGTGATGATCATGGGAGCGAAAAACAAAGTCATTGCGGGAGATTATGAAGGAAATCAGGTGTCGACCGCATTAGGGATAGTCAATATATCAACTGGCTTCTGGTCAGCTATATCAGTTGATAAAAACACGGTCGAAAATTATGAAGTGATGGACGAAGAATCTAGGAAGAGTGCTACAAGCGCAGTTGGTCGCGGTCTTGTCGGAGGATTACTATTAGGGCCTGTTGGGATGTTGGCTGGACTTTCTGCCAAAAAGAAAGGTGTTTACATAATCGCTTTGGAGTTCAAAGATGGGAAGAAATCATTACTTGAAGTGGATGACAAGATTTATAAAGCGCTACTCAAAAGGTTATTTTAACGAAAAGAGCCGAGGGATGCTTTCCCATACGGCTCTTTGTCATTATATAACATTTTATGATTTCTGGATAGATACCTTGCGTTCCTTGCCATTCCATCCTGTTACTTTCGCTCCGCAAGCTTCTACCACTTCACGAACTGGCGCATAAGTGACATCACGAACCAATCGACTGCCAATGATAGGCCGTCCGTTTACAATGGCGTATGTGCCATTGTAGCTCACCTTCGCCCCAAGCACTTCAGCCAATTTGCGCACCGGAACCGTAACAAGGCTATTCATAAACGATCCTACGCATATCGTTTTGCCATTCATTACAACTAATGCTTCCGCGTTAGGTTGTTGCAACTTTCGCAGCTCGTCGCGTACCATTTGCAGGAAACGATCCCAGTATGGAAGGAGCTGCGATGGGCATTGCTTGCCCGACCACTTCTTGTGGGGCACAACTCGACTGATATCGAGTTTGTACTTATCCAGCAGCTTCGCAACTAACCAAGCTGTATTACGCCAGCACTGCTCTGTGTTCATCTTTAGGTACATACACACCTCAATGCCGATGCTTGTCCGGTTTCCGGGGCCGTTACTATCCCCCGCGTGCCATCCCTGCTCATTATCACGCAAATGCTGGTAGATGCCCTTGTCATCTACGGTATAGTGCCATGAAGCTTGGCGACCGCCGCTGCCATTCAAGATATAACGAGCATGGGATTCCGCTGTTCCCTGTAAGTTGTCAGTGTTGTGGATTGTAAGCCATTGCGGCTGTTCCATTAACTTATTCGGCTTGTTCTGTCTTCCATCAGGAAGTAGGCGTTGTCTAATTTCCAACATTTTTAGCATCCTTTCTGCTCGTTGCTCGAGCAAGCTTATTTTCGAGTTCTGACTTTGCCCATTCCATCAACTTTGTAACGATCCAGTCCGGGAAGTAACCGCCCCAGCCTGCCCGCAGCGCATTCGCCGTCATTGACTGAATTGTGTGGTACAGTACACCGAATGCGAATAGACCAAAGACAATATCGGGAATGCCTAATGCAACATCGAGCAAATGACCGCCTGCAGGAAGCAACAGGATAAAAAAGTACGTGGAATACCTGCTAAACCATAATTGCTTGCATATGAACCATCTTTACGTGCAGCACTAATTCCAGTGAGCCAGTCCAATGCAATAAAGAAGAGTAAGGCAAACATTGCCCCTGTTACTATTTGGCCGCTCCCATACAAAAATTGAAGCGAGGGTACGACGATTGCGCCGACACCAGAAAACCAATTCAAACTTTTTACTTCCACTTCATTTCCTCCTCGGATTAAAGTAGCCCTTGGAATCCCAAGGGCATAATAAAAGCGCCACCTATGCGGTAGCGCCTTATTTCTTAAAGTCTTTCCCCGTAATTTCTTTGTACTGTTCTGGTGTAATTTCTCCGAACTGATTCGCATCTGTCTTTACGGCTGCACATAGTCCATCTGCATCTATCCATTTACAATCAAAAGCAAGCTTCCAAAAACTCATGCTGTTTGTCCCCCTTTTAGCTGCATGATTTCGAGTTTGGCCTTTGTAAGCTCCCGGCCAAGCCCGTCGATAATGCTCTGCTGCTGGATATTCTTAATCTTCATCTGTGTGAATTCTTGGCCGAGTACATCGGTCTGTGAAGGCTGCGGTTTCGGCTTTAGTGCTTCGATTTCCTCGCCAGTCAATCCATTCCGCCAAAAGCTTGAGCCATCAACACTCTTAGGCGGTTGCGGAGTTTGATCCTCACCTTCTGGATCGTGCAAAGCCATTGCGTTGAGGTATTTCGCATATGCTGCCTCGTACGCCTTCATAGCCTTACGATATCCGGTGACATCGAATATCGGCTCGTACAGTCCGTCAGGCAACGTAACGGCCACCGTATATCCGATTAGCACCGTTTCCGGCTCGTCAGACTCAGCTGCAGCCTGTGGCGTTTCATCCTCCGTTTTGACTGGTTCCAGCCTATCAAAAACGCCCGTCACGGAGTCCGCAACGAGCGTTGGTTCGATGTATCGACCGTTAAGGTCAGTTATGATTGCTTCTTTCACTTTGCGTCCTCCTTATTGTTCTGCTTGGAAAATAGTCGAAACGATTACCCAAAAGTTCCCGCCACCATCCATCGATACAACACCATTACGATTAATATCCAGACGATACGGAACTTGAACATCTCCGTCAAAAGACAACGATGATTCCGATACTGGCGCGTTTGGTCGGTATCCTTTTGGCAGATTAAAAATTGCCTTGCCTACTACGCCAGAGGAAACCATCCCTCGGATGTGTACGAATCCATTTGGATCTTTTGTATACTCGACCTTCCCTCCGCTAAAACCTTTCCAGTCGTTTAGCAGTGTAGAGGTAATCCACTGAGGCGCGTCCTTCTCCGCTTTCTTCGTCTCAACTACGCTCAACCGCCGCTCTGCATCACTTGCCCACGATACCATATCCGTTACCGTGCCGCGTAGATTCACCGCTATGCTACCGCTGATTGGTGCTGTTAGCGTTGAGTCTAGCATCGTGTATGTGACGTGGTAGACTGCGTTTGGGTCGTAATCTGATGTCTTCGCGAATCCATACCCTAATGTTCCAACATACTCTGATTTCGGATTCCTGCGTTCAAGCGAATACGTAACATCTCTCATGTTGTTTCGGAACACAGATGACATAGAATCAACTCGATACTTTGTCGGGTTCGATAATGTATTTATAGAATATGTACCGTCACCGTTTGGATATGGATTCGTCTTCTCACGGATCACAATGCCTCTGCCGACTTCAACCATATTCCAGCCTTTTAAGAACGTCAGACCAGTTTCGTAATTCTTGACGGCCTCTACGGTTGGCTTAGCTTTTAGATATTGGAGACGGTATGGCTGCCATTGACTGTTGATTGGCGCTTGTGTCGTTGGTACAGTTGTATGCGTGCCATTACCATACGTCCCATCATCCTGCCTCATTACCCATGCTTTTGTTCCAGTTCCTCCGTTAAATGTTCCGCTTACATCCTTGCCCCACTCAAACATCTTCCAGCCGTTAAAATACGCCTTGATTTCGTCGGCTGTCGGCGTGTAGCTGTCGCCCCATCCGCTGTCAGTGTTGGATACCGTCAACTGAATCCTGTTAATATCAACGGCAAATTCATCTTTTCCCCAACCATTATTAGTCGAATTAAAAAGATTTAATTTAGTACCGTCGTATTTAATGAGTTCCCCAGACCAGTTAGTATTACTATCAGGATACGACGTCTTATTTTTCGCTATAGATACGACTTTAAAAGTATTATCTCCATAAGAAACATGCTCCCACGGTAGCCATCCGTCCAACGTTATCTTTGCCCACTTTTCCAGCACATACGGTAATCCATCGTCACCCACGTAAAGCACGTCTGTATTCGTCCCGTCCACCGGATTAGCAGCAAGCTGGCATTCGGCTGCCCACATGCTTCGAGATTGCGGCGTAAATGGATGCGGTTTATCGCCGGGAACGAGCATCGGGTTTTTGAACGTATAGGATCCAGCTCCTTTCGGACCGTTACCTATGATTACATTTACGTATTTTGCATTTTTCTGCGTGGTAATGTGTAACTCCTTATCGACAACATACCCGGAGTTCTGAAGCAGGTTCCCGTCGATGTCCATGTCCTGTAAGGCAACCGCACCATCATGTTCAACCGTCAGCGTATATTGGGAGTTTGGCACGCACGGTACGCGGAATGACCACCCCATACTATCTGCTGTTGCATTTAATACCGCCTGATATGAACTCGATGGCGACTGACCTATACCGTGATACAGCGTTGCTTCCGTAAACGGAGGCAATAGGTTTCCACCCGTCGCGATAGCATACGGATTCGTGACGTTGGTCATGCTGTCTACGTATGGGTAGCGTGCTGCTACTTGTTCGGCTGACATGGCGTTTACTTTTACCAAATCTGACGAGGTGATTTCATAAACGCGTACTAACTCAAAGTTGCCACCTGAGATGTTTTTACTCCCACTTGGCGCGGTGATCGTTACCTTGATTGTCATACTCGTGGCGTTTTGGTCGCAAAGTAGCCCCTTAAAGATGGTTAACGTTTTTTGACGATCGGTAAAGCTTCCGATTTCTTTAGCGGTAGTTCCCATTATCGCTTCTATTTTGATATACGCCGAGTCCCGATTATAGAGTTTCCCTACTACGAGATAAGCCTTCCCCCCAGTAACCTTAACTGGGTCGAAGCTGAACGATGCGGTAGTGCTAGTTTCTGTTGTTTCTAAATTTCGTTTCTTACCACCGGAGCTCCCGAGTAGGTTGATCAACGTGCGACCGCGAATCTCACCCACGCGAAACGGTACAGTATCCGGTGCATCTACTATTTGGATACCTGGTTGTAATTCGATTTCTCGCTGTTTCGATTCGATCACTGACGCGTCAAAATCTGCCTTCTTCACCGCGCCAATTTTATCAGCTGTTAAGTCTTTTTTTTCAGCTGCATTCTCTTGAAGTTCTTTCAGCGCCTCGTAAGTCGTGTTCATTTGCCAATTTAGCCAATCTGCGGGTGGTCTGTCTTCTACTTCCCATCCCTTCGCCCTCTTGGATTCTGGCGGTTGTATCCCTGTCGCTTTCCATTCTGGAAGTTGCTTTTCAAATCCCATGATGTCCCTCCTTAAATCGGCAACTCATAATCATTACCCGGCACAAATACCGTGCCAAGCTTGCCCCCAGTTGTCATTCCAATATCTGAGAGGCCGAATTTACTCTTTTCAACTTCTGAACGCCTAGAAGATAATAAAAATGTACCGGATAAATCAATCTGCGACACTCGGACTCCCGCGGCTACTGTCTTCTGGATTACCTGCGCAAACTGATACGGAGACATTCCAACTTCATTTAGCCGCATTATCGGCACACGTAGCAAGGAAAGAGCTGCTGGTTCGGGTTCGTTTTGATCGGTATACTTTTCCTCGATCCGTATTTCCTGATAGTCGCAATCAAGTGCTAGTGCTAATACTTCTATAATTGTGTTAATGTCTGTTTTTGATAGGTTTCTGGCAACCTTTGATTTCAGCAAGATCCGATAAATTTCATCGGTAGAAGCCCCGCGAGGCTGCACTATGTTTTCCCCTATCTTATCTAATGTTGTACCTTGTGCCTTGTCCAAATCACGCCATTCATCCACTTTTACAAGAGTTTGTTCGACGTTTTGCAATTGATAATGCAGGATGGAAACTAACTTTCCTAGATTGCTGTTGGGATCTTTGTTGTACACGTCCGTAAATCTTCTCAACATGTCCTTAAAACTAAACATGGGACACCTCTATATTGCTGTCTTTGATTCTCGCTACTTGATGAGCTGCTATATCAACGTTTTTTGCGTTGCCATTCAATAACAACTCAACATCATCAACACCTGGCACTTTGTATAACGCACTAATTAGTTTGTTATAGACCACATCCGCACCCATTGACAAGCCGTTATAATACTTGCCATCAAACTCTCCGCCGATGTATTGGACTATTTCATTCTTCACCCTCTCGATCCCATCTGCCGGAAATTCAAATGTTCGTTTAATCTTGACTTTCACATCCATAGGAACTTCTTCTGCGCGGCTAAATTTCACTTTATGAATGTAGCCAGCAACGTCAGTTACATCACGGATTATATCCCCGTGCGCTTCTATTCCCCCTGCCTTTGTTGCAAAGATGGTGTTCGCTATTTCCTGTTCGTCTCCGCCAAGCACATAGCACTGGAATGACTTACCCGGCCTACCTGCTACATCAGTTGTAAGTGAGCTATTTTCAATGACGGCGACTGCCCGGACGCTCGGGAGCCGTAACAAAGCTCCTCGCAAAGCATCGACCGATGCAGCACCTCCGCCAGCGACAGAAAGTTGGAATCGTGTGCGGAACTCCGAATCCGTTTCCCTCTCTCGCCCGCCAGTGGTTGGACGCTCGTTTGTGATACTCTTAATATTTGTGTCGGGGTTCAGCAACATGATCACTGTTCCGGTCGCTACGTTCCAACCACTACCCGGCTCTTGCGCCATGATTTCTCCAACGCCCCGTCCTGTATCATCAAGCGTGATATCATCAGTGAGATTAAAATATTTGCCCGATGTCGTCCCGAGCACTGTTCCTTCATAGATCGTATATCCAGGAGTGCCAGAAAACGATACCTCGCCATATGCGAATTGCTCCTGAAATCTCTTGATTCCTACTAACGGAGCAATTCTATCAAGCGATACGCCAGTGGCGGTGTCACGGTAACCGCTATAATAAACTTGTTCTGCCCCTTGCCAAACGTGGGAAAGGAAGAAGGCGAAAATTCGCAAGATCATCCCGAGCGGAGATAGTGCCGATGTATTCACCGTTTCCCCATATTTCGCCCTAGCCTGTTCCTCCATCTGCTCCAATAGATCGCTATATCGCATGCGTTTGAAACCTTTTTCATCAAGCATCTAATATCACCTCGCTTTCAATTTTTTCTCCATCTGTCGCAGTCGCAGAGAAGGATATATAGAGCATACGGTTTGCACGGTCAAATCTAATTTCGATGTTATCGACTTTCTGTATTTGTTCCACCTGCTCAAGAGCGGCGTACACAGCCGCGCGAATGGCCTCCTCGTTCGGTTGCTTCTGCAACAGAACATCATAATCCGTACCCGCTTCCGGATCTAAAAACCACTCATTCAGATTCGTGCCCAAAACGATACGGACTTGCTGAACAACTTCATCCTTCCCGGATACCATTTGCATATCATCATTGACGATCACAATGTCGCCTGTTTCGTCTAACTTGAAGTTGTTCACGATATCACCCCGACCACGACCGCATCCGTTAAGCTATGTCTCCGGCGCGAGTCAGGAAACGCTATGCTACCGGATAAGCTCTGATCCATAGCTCGCTCCACGCATACGAGTAGAACCACATCGCCTTGCTTTAAAACAGGTATGCACTCCCTTTCGGCTCCATCTATTTCATAACGTTGGAACATTACTGGCACATCAGTCAGAACCGCGTGTGGTGACGGCTGCTTTCCCATCATCTTTTGCATGATAAGCGGCTGAATAGTTGCCCGTCTCCGCACCCTGTCGTATGCCTCCACTTTCCCAATAGTGGACGTGTGGAGCTGCCGTAGTGCATTTTCAAGCCACCCATTCAAGCTTTCATCTAGCTTCGCCATTTAGAACACCGCCTCCACTTCTGTTGTGAAGTCACTTCCAGTGTAAGAGTGTCGTCCGCTTCGGACTCGCATTGAAGCCTCGACAACACGGCTTTCTATTGTAATCAAGCTTCCGGTGGTCAACCGATGGTTTAACAGACATCGAGCTTGGAATCCTGCCCCGCCATCATCTGAAAAGAAGGTGGGAGTGCCTAGCAGCCCTGTTTTCGGAGAAAGAACAAAATTTGTCACATCTCCTTGTGATAGTGGACGAATATACAAGCGACCTTTCAAAATATAGAATGACGTTTGACAGTCCGCCGCTATCCTTTTGATAGCTTCAATAACAGAACCTTCAACCGTCATTCCCTCGCTGTATGTGACATCCTTTACTAAATTCATTGCTGCAGCAGACAACTTGCCTCGCTTCATCAAGTCTTTGATAATGGTGGATGCTTTTGTGTTTTTGGCATAGGAGATACTGGGCACTGTCCGTTCATCTAAAGGCTCTGAATCTAATACAGTGAACGAAGTTACTTTATCGGGACCATCCCACCGCGTTTCATAAAACGCTATGAACCCGGATAGGATTGTTCCTACATCCCCTTTATATCCTGCATTCAGCACAACTTTTGAGTAATGGGCGATGTTGTTTATCGTGTTATCGCTCAGATTGTAAATATCAACCCGCGCCTCATTTGGATCTGGCGAGTCTGAAAATGGAACATCAAAATGAATTTCAAGATCTGGTGTCTTTAATGTTTTCCCGCCTACTATTAGCTCAACAACACGGCCATATGATTCACTCATCTTCTTCCCCCTCTCCTTCTCCATATGCAAGGAACACAGTTTCTCCGAAGTTGTCCCATGTCACGGCCGTTTCCTTGCCAGCTTCATCAAACGGAACGATCAAAGGGACAGGGAAACGATGATCTTCAATTCCAGTGAAGACAGGAACACCATATACGAGCTTCGCACCCTGAACTAAAACATCATCGTCTTTGATAAGATCAATTGTGAAAAAATCAAAACGCTCGTTGTAGTTAACTTCGAATGAGAAGAGATCTACGCCGAGCGCTATGTCAAATTGATAAGGTATGTTCTCTTTTTCAATCGGGATGAACTCCATAACGCCTCCTATCCGACTATGACAACCATACCTGGTTTAAGTCTCGTTCCTTTTGGTATCTGTGGATTCCATGAGCGTAATGTTTTCAAGGGAACTTTGTACGTATAAGCAAGCGCCTCCCATGTTTGATTGTCCCTTACAGTGTGCTTCTTGCCTGTTGGTCCTTTATTTTTTGATTTCCCCTTGGCTCCAGTCGACTTCCCTTTTCCTTTGCTCTGGTTCTTGCTCTTTTTTGTTGTCTTGGTTTGCTTGCGGCCTGACTTATTCAAAACCTTTACAATCGTTTGCGTCTTTGTGGGGAGCTTCTTCGAAAACAACGGTTTTACTTTTTTGATCTCCTGCAACTGCATTGTAAATCCCATGCCGGCTGCATTTGTATATTCGTGCGTGCTCTCGAAGGAGACGATAACACAGTTTACAAAGGAGTTACGGCCAATATACTTGACTGTAGCCCCTGCATTCATTTTTGCAAGCAACTCATTTCGTATTTTGGACGCGTCATTTATAAGTAGCCCGGTAATGTTCAATGTGATCAATTGCGGTTCTACGTGATCCGTAATTGCCGCCCCGCCCTCGATAGGGTATGTAGATACCCTAACCGAGTATGACGGCTTCTCGCTCGTCACATGGATGCTAATGCCGTCGATAGTCGCCATGTATCTATCACCCCTCGATATATTGCGGATTCTTTATACCAAATGACTTGAATAGTTGTTCCAACTCTTTCTTTACCTCTTGAGCCACATCTTTTGCAGCACCAGCGCCTTGCCCGCCTTCGATTTTAATTTCAATCTTTGGCGAAATAACGTTCTTGCTTTGCGTTGAGCTATGACTGTATGTTGGCGCCAGCCCCTGCGTATCCGGCTGTGATACTTCCGGTGAAGTTGCAGCCGATGCCATACCATTCACCGCGTGCGTGATTTCCGGGATTTTATCTTGGATACCTATCTGGAATCCCTCGGATGTATATTGTCCAAGCTTCTTCATCACACGGGAAGGCGAATGAATATCTAGTGCGCCAGTGATACCGTCCTTGACGGTGTTCGCTACATTTGATACCGCATCACCCACAGCACTGACAGTTCCCTTCACACCATCCACAAAACCTTGAATCGCATTCTTGCCCATTTCCCACATCTTGTTTGGCAAATCCGCAACCCAATCAATAGCGCCTTGTATAGCTTCTACAATGGCATCCCAGATTCTAGTGCTCGTGTCCTTTATGCCGTTCCATGTGTTTGAGAAGAATGTTTTTATTCCATTCCACACAGTCTCTGTTGCTGTCTTAATGGTTTCCCATGCTCCGTCAAGGCCGCCTTTGATAGCCTCAAGTGTACCGGAGAAGATGAGTTTTATTCCTTCCCACGCCCGTCCAATTGCTCCCTTGATGTTTTCCCAAATCTGTACGGCGTGTTCCTTCATGGCGCTAAAGTTGCCCGTGAACAGATCCATTATCAACAGGATTGCGCCGAGGAAGATGTTTTTAATCACTTCCCATGCCGCACTAAAATATATCTTCAACCCTTCCCAAATCATCCGGACACCACTTACGACTCGGGCGAATGAAGCTCGGATATTTTCAATGAATGGTGAAATTATCGCCACAACCATGCTGACGATTGAATTCCATAAGGTTATGGCAGTGGTTTTGATTGAATTCCATGTATTTGTAAGGAAGCCCAAGATTGAGTTCCAAGAATCCGTAAACCATTGCGAAATAGACGTCCAAAGGTTTTTGAAAAACGCGGTTATTGGCTTCCAATACTTAATAATCAAATAAGCAGCTGCAGCGACCGCAGCAACCACTGCAATGATTCCCAGCATCGGACCCGATAAACCCATGATGATTGGTCGAACTGCCGATAGCATTTTGAACCCGGCGACAACATTGGGAATGAATGATACTAGAATCGTTAAAGCCCCACCTAATAACAGAACTGCTCCAGCGATTGCAGCGAAAATAGCAATGCCTTGTTTTAGGCCATCCGGCAATGCGTTGAATTTATCAACTAAGCCATTGACGTATTCGGCTAGTTTTGTAAGGACTGGAATAAATGTTTCCCCGATGGATAACCTTGCGCCCTCCATAGCAGAGCTTACCTTTTCCATTGCACCATTGAGATTATCTAGCTGTTTATCTGCGATTGTCTTCGCAACCCCGCCGCTCTTTTCAAGATTTCCGCGAAACGCTTCCAACGCTGGTTGTCCTGAATCCATCAGAGCAAGGAAGGCACTTGCTGCCTCGGTGCCGACTACTGTAGATACTGCGGCCAATCTTTGCGCGTCTGTCAGACCTTTTGTCTTCTCCACAAACTGCCCGACCACATTAGAAAGCGGCAGAACCTTTCCCGCTTGATCCGCGACACTGACGCCTAATTGATCCAGAACGTCTGCCGCTTCCTTCGACGGCTTTGCCAATCTAATCATGCTTGCTCGTAGTGCTGTACCCGCTTCACTACCCTGAATACCAGCATTACCGAGCATCGCAGTTGCTGCGGCCATCTCTTCAAGCGACTGACCGGACGCTTTAGCGATAGGAGCAATATATTTCATGGTATCGCCCAGCATGTTCAAGTCCGTGTTTGAGTTGGTGAATGTGGCGGTCAGGATATCTGCTACCTTTGTTGTATCCTTTGCTGCAATACCAAAGCCCGTAAGGATGTTGGAAGTAATGTCTGCCGCTCGTCCGAGGTCGATCTGTCCCGCCGCGGCAGTATCAAGCAGCCCTGGCATGGCTGCAATCGTATCATTGGTTTGAAATCCAGCCATAGCCAGGTACTGCATGCCTTCTGCTGCTTGGCTGGACGTGAATACTGTTGCGGCGCCGAGTTGCTTTGCGGTATCAGTAAGGCGCTGCATTTCCTCGGTGGATGCCCCTGACAATGCACCGACACGTGACATAGACGATTCGAAATCTGCTGCCAATTTAATCGACGAGCCGATCCCAGCGGTCAGAATGCCGCCAGCAGCCCCCATTGCTACACCAGCTACTCGAACATTACCCGATGCTTGATCGAGTTGATCTAGCGCCTTTAAGGAGCCTCTTGAGAAGTCACCGTACTTGTCACGCAACTTAGACATTTCTTGAGCTGCGCGGGAAGCCGCTTTTGATTGTTTCTCAACAGCTGCCGTAACGCTTGCGGCTGACTGTTTAACCCTATTGCCAGCAGCCGCCGCTTGTTCTTGAGCAATCCGGAATTTTTCTTCTGCTTTCTGTGCGCGAACGGCTGCGGCAGTAGCTTTTTCATTGGCTGACTGCGCACGCTGAACAGCTTTGACCACTTTCTCTTGGGCGCTCGTCGATACCATCGCGATATCAGCAGCCCGTGCAGTCGCGGCTCTAGCCTTCTCGGTCGCCTTGGCTGCTGCTTCGTTAGCAGCTTTAACGCGTTCAGATGCTTTTGTCAGTTTTTCATTGGCCGCTGCTGCTTTCTGTGCCGCCTTTGCCGCTTGCTCAGATGCCGCTTGCGACTTAGAAACCGCCGTTGTCATACCGGAAGACTTATCCGCCATGCCCTGCATGGCTTTGCCAGCCTTCCCCATACTTGTATCCATTCGGTCAAAAACTTTCGAGTTTACACCAGATAGCTTGTTTAGCCTTTTGTCCAGCATTTCAAGAGGGCTTGTGCTGATGTTATATCCAACGTCTACCGTCATTTTGCGGAGTGACATTATCTCGCCCCCTTCTTGCCTTTTGGTTTCTGCTGCTCGGCTAAGATGTCAATTGCTGCGTTTGCTTCATACAGCTCATCCCAATCCATTTCGGCTGCATCGCCGTAGCTGATCCCTCCGTCGGAAAGAACAACGCGCCAGAAGATCCAATTCTCCTTGGCGCGTTGTTTATATTCTGAATTACTTGTCGCTGGGCGGATTCAAGAATTCAACCGCCGCAAGCATCACGTCATCGAATGCTTCTGGATGCTCATCGAAGTAATCCCAGCTTACTTTCGGCTGCACAATTACGTGTGTCATCAGTTCGTTGTAGTATTTTTCCTCTACCAATTGCCCTGCTTTATTTTTGGAACGGTCACGCAGTCGCACCGACTCGCGCACGCCTGGATGCTGGAATGTATACTCTACACCTTGAATTGTTTCAGTTGCTTGCTTCTTTGCCATGTAAATCACTTCTCCTTTTGTCTAATTGGATTAAAAAGAACCGCTGTAATGGCGGCTCTTAGTTCTCTACCGTATAGTCGAATACTTGTAATTCAAATTCTCGATCCTCTGCCTCGTTGCTGTAACTCGATGTAGCCGGCTTCTTAATTCGCGCACGGCTGCCACCGAACTTCTCCTTTGGTGTCCCGTTATAAATGACCCATACCGGAACTTCTTTTTTCGTATTGGCAAGCTTATTCAAAAAGGAGACGGATGGAGATGTTTGCTGCAACGTGATCGTAATCGTTCCAAGTGGGTTGTTTACCTCACTTACAACCACATCCCCTTGAGCTCCGACCGAAGCAGAAAAGTTTTCCTCGTCCTTCTCCCCTTCGACCATGCTCCCGTCAGCAAAGCCCGTAATAAACGTCTCGTCCACCATCACCGTTACGTCCATTGCATCATAATTAGTTGACATGTTCTATTTCACCTCACTTAGAATCTGATCGACCCTTTGATTTTCACGCCATGAACAGCACCAGCCAGCTCAAATTCGAACGAACCCTCGTTGTATTCCCGCTTCGCTCGAATATCAGCAGGAATCTCGCTGCGCTTCTTAAAGTTCACCGAATACAGAGGAAGCCCATTTTCATCCGCTGCAATAACCCCATTGTTAAATGCTTCTTTCAGCACGCTTGTACATTGCGCTTCGATAAGGGCGATCCCTGCATCTGTATATGGGATCTTGGGTGTATTGTTGAGTAATTGCTGCAACTTATATTCCATGTTGAACTTCACGTAATCTTTAGCGTGAATGATGTCGATGTACACACCAGTTGATGTTATCCCCTCACTGGTTCCACCACGCCCTGCCTTCTGTACATAAGTGATTGCCCCAGCTTCATGTACGGCCGTTAATTCACCAGTAGAAAGCTCCATAGGTGATAAGCCTTTGATTTCTTTAAACTTCCAAGTAACCGAGCCGACGGGAGCCGCAGCGACTGCACCGATCAAGCCCGCTTCCGGGTACTTATTTACTTCTTTGTGGTAGACCACAACGGTTCGTTCCTTACCCGCTTTCTTGATCTCTGCGGCATCCTCGACTTTATCCGTTCTCGTAAAAAACATCTTCGAACCATCAAGCTCAATCATTTCTGAAATCTTCAAAACATCTTCTTTTACGGCACTAGTGCTAATCAGGAAATACCAATCTTTATCGAGTAGTGTTTCGAGCGCATCCGTAACAAGCCCATCTTTCACCACTGAATCACGGCATGCAATCGCGATTTTTGCAGGGCGGTTATCCCCTTGTTCGAATATCGCTTTTGCCGCTTCATACTCGGGCGTTTTATCTGTGAAGTCCTTTTTGATTTCTTCCAGTTCATAATAATATTTCAGGTCATGCCCCTTTGCCTTAGAGCCATAAATCAATGGTGTACCAAATCCCAATCTCCCGATTGGTTGGACAAGATCGATTGTAACTGTAACGTCCTTGAGTGTACCCAAATAACTCACCCTTTCGTTTTGATTTTTGCGATCATGTCTTCCTTGTACTCAATTACATCCATCATTCGCAGTTGAACATCAAAGCCAACTTTTCGCTCGTATTCGTAAGTAAGCAGCGTATCCCGCGCCGTCGTCTCTTCCAATTTCAC
Organism: Paenibacillus alvei DSM 29; assembly: GCF_000293805.1. Taxonomy (GTDB): domain Bacteria; phylum Bacillota; class Bacilli; order Paenibacillales; family Paenibacillaceae; genus Paenibacillus_B; species Paenibacillus_B alvei. The sequence continues at coordinate 1,032,835 of NZ_AMBZ01000001.1, forward strand.
AACTACAATACCTTGATCCTTGAGAGATACACGGCCATACCCCTGAAACCAGTCTCTCGCCTGTCCAGATATGCGAAAAGCATCTTGCGCCAACTTTGCATAACAAGTGATCGAAATCGTTGTTGCTGCTATTTTCTCGATCCTGTGACGATCGTTCGTAATGGAATGGTTGCCGTACGGTGACCTATCGATATATGGCGCTACAAATGTAAAGCCAATGAAAGGATATGGAGGCTGTGGCGCTGCTTGATCCGTCATGATAACAGGTATTCCAAGGTGCTTATGCAAATGACCGACGAACGCCTCTTTAATCTTCTGGTGATCAATCATGCACACTCACCCGCTTCAGCACATATCGGTTTACAGTCGTGTACCCGGCGTAATCGTTATCGTCTTGAGAGGTGTATTTCACACCTTCGTAAGTAACCTCGGTTTGCGATGGAATTTTGCGCTTCGTATACAAGTGACGATCCGCTTGGGTGTACATACCACCAGAAGCAAATACCACCCGTTCTGGCAGGGCGACAATCGCCCCGTAATCTGTTACTGTTTCCGTCTCGCCTCCAGCAATCCAATCACCCGTTGATTGATCCCAATGCCCTTCTGATTCTACAACCACTTGAAACGGCTTGCGAAAGCGGCGCAGTAATCCTTCAAATTGCCTTGGATTCATTTCATATGCACCTCATATTCCAATGTGTCCATCAATTTCTGTTCGTCAATCAATGGATGGTTGCCACCTTTGAGCTTTTGCGTTAGCTCCGCATTGGGTGCGAATGAACCCTTCTCGATGTGCGATTGTATATGCTTCTTGAGTTCCTTGGCCGCACGTTCCAATGCTTTCTCAGGTGTGATGGTTCCGTCAAGCGCCTGTCCCACCAGTGATTGCATGAGCTTGTTCAGCTCTCTCTCGTATGCATCGTAACCGGCGCGTAAGAAAGGACGCTCCGGGATAGAAATGAAATGGGTGTCATCTCGAAGATGAACACCCATCGTAAGTAGCTTTTTTCTCATTTTGTCGGTCACAGGTATATTGGCGCCGTATTCGTTAAAGACGGCTTTCAATACCTGCTCCCTATCACCTATCCATCCAACTTCTGCACGGGAGCGTGAAAGCTTCTCAGCCTGTTTCTTGTGCTTACGGAACTCTTTCTTGTCTTCTTTTACCTTAAGCTTGATGCGCATCAGTACCACCGCCCCACATAAGGATTAATTAGTGATACAACTGTTGGCGGCATTTGACTACTCTTGTCCGTTTGATGTTGGGCATAGGTGACTGACATTTCCCCTAATCGCTCCGTCTGGATACCAGTCGGTATGAATTGACTATCGTATAATGACTGAGCGTAAATAATACAAGCAAATTCCAATGATTCAGGGAGCGTCCTAGGTTCGTCTTTGGTTTCCTCTCCTGGTAGTACATACCCGCCAACATACGTAATGGTTAGGTTATGCTTCCCGCTAGGCCATCCACAAGAGCGATAGAGACGGCCTTCACCAACACTTTCAAAACCAGTCACAACCGAGTTGCTAGATTTCACTGATACCACATCGTGAACGGGGTAGTTCCTCAAATTGATATAAGGCGATTCGCCGTAACCGTTAAGCTGCTCCGTGTATGTTTGCTTTCGAAATGACCGTCTGCAATAATTCTCAATCCCTTGACTAGCAACCATTAGGTATAGTGTTAGCTCATCATCTGTCCCGATATCACCCATATGTCGTCTGAACTTTTCAAGGGTGGTGAGCATCACGTCTGCTCCGCCTTACTCTTTCCATTTGCCCCTTCAAGCTCTTCTACACGGGCAACTAATTTGTCCCATTCTTCTTTAGTAGGAAATCCGGGGTCACCTTTTGCCCCCGCTGAACCCTTAGCGCCTGTTTCTCCCTTTTCCCCTTGCACTCCCGCTTCGCCAGTCGAGCCAATCAGAGAAGTGAGCCATTCTTCCTCGGTGCCTTCAAAACCATGTTTCACTGCAATTTCATATGCTGATTGCCCGGCAGTTCTATCAGATGGAAGGCCTACACCAAAAAAGACTTCTTCACCATCTTTTGTAATGCGCCCGTCACCTACCAAGGCCAATTCGCCTTCGATTACCCAACGGCGGCCACCGGGTTCCTTGTAGTTCTTTGTCGTGTACATGCTATCACTCCTAGGCAACTGTAATTTGGCCGTAAACAATGGCTTCCATATCAAATTCTCGAACATCTTCGCGTTGGATAGCGCGAACATCCGTAGAATTACGAGCGAATGATTTACCGCCTACATTTGTTGATGCAATGGAATATTGTTGGCGGTCGAACAGAACAACCGCTTCTTTCAGGTCACCGATAATAATAGGAGCCTTTTTATCAACCGTCTTCAACCAACGGTTCGAGACGACAATAATCGGCTTGCCTTTGAGCATTTTCTGAGTAGGGTTCGTCGGGTTTGTTTGCAACAGGTCACGCCCTTCACTGTCCTTTTGCATGTCCAAGAAATGAAACCCGTCTTGATTGGTTAAAATGACAGCGTTGTTGCTAATAGCAGGATCTAGCTGTACATTCAACACGCGCTTAATGTCATCAATCCCCGTGATGGCAACCTTTGTTTTCTTGTTGAGCAAAGATAGAATAAGCTCATTCCGCGTTACAACAGATTTTTTCGCAATCCATTTTGCTATATAACTCATCAAATTTTGATCAGTATCCTGCAATAAACTGTTACTGATTGGAAGGATGCCACCACGATCTTTAATGAGGTATGCGAGTGACGAAAATTTCGGATTATCCATGTCGTCCAAATCTGTCAATTCGTTGATTTCCGTGAACGATGTAATGTCCGCATTTTTTTCGATTACTCGTGAACCACTACGCGTAGAAACTGGCTCTACTGTAACAAAGCTCTCCAATTGTACAAATTGACGTTTGAATTCGCGGATCATTGTGTCGATATCTTTCGGCACTATTAAGCCACCGTCTTCATCAACTCCGCCCTGCATTCCGGAACGAATCTCCTCAATGCCTTCCTCAATCAGCGCACGTTCTTCTGTATTTAGCGGTTTATTCCGAAGTGATTTAAGGAACGCCATTCTATACTGCGTTGCCTTGTTCTTGTCTCCATCTGTGCGAGCCTCCGGCTCAACAACAGGATCTGTTGCTACGGGCGTGTCTGTCTCACGCAATTCTGTTAAAAAGTCAATCTGTTTTCTTAGCTCTTGAGCTTCATCCTTTGCAGTTCGAGCTTCATTCAATTTCCCTTCTGCAGCAAGGTTGCGCGCTTCATCCAATTTTGTTGCCAGCTGTTGGCGTAGTTCACGTTCCTTTTGATCCATATTAATTCCTCACTTTCGAATTTTGGGTATAAAAAAATCGTCCTCCTAGATTCCTAAAAGGTCGATTTCGAGAAGTAACTTTTCTTGTTCTTGTTTCCTGCGCAGCTCGTTTTGATAACATTCCAAACTGCGGTTGGATACCAGCGATTCAGCTTGCGCATAAGCAGGGTACGTGACCACACTTACATCAAATATTCGTTTAATCTTGCGGACTGTTCGAAGGTGGATTCCTTTTTCCTCATCGTAATCCCACTCGTCACCACCGTTTTCATAATCGATTCTAAACGCGAAACTCGATTGATTAACATCCCCGCGTTTCATAACTGTAATCAAGTCATTAGCGTATGTTGTATCTGGCGGATCTGCATCATATCTAAGACCGAATTCATCTACGGATAGTTGGAGTGTTCCAGACGTTGTTCTTCCGATTATTTTTCCACTCTCGTGATCAATCAGACAACGAACATCGGACATATCCGCGCCATTAAGAGCCTTGGGATCTATCCTTTCAATGAATCCGCCCAAATCCTGTGACCAGACGTTGAACCGCAACCCGTATCCAACAATTCGCGGCGATGAGTCATCATTATCTGTTCTAAATTCAACCTTATTAGTTAGCAGCCGTCGTTCCTTGTCCATCGTCCTCAGCATCTTCACCCCCTTCCTCAATGTCAGCATCCTTAATCCCTGCCTTCGTGAGCTGGTACTTTTCTAAAATATCAAGCGTTGTGAAATTAAGGCTCATGTAATGCTTGTCCCCTAATTCACCAATGCTGTCCTCGTCTTCCAGCTCAAGCACTTTATTGATTGAATAAGGACCCATTTGGATCATATTTTTATAGAATTCTGCTCGACTCTTTGAATCGCCGCGCAATTCGCTTGTAACATTGAATTTCGCGTAATAAGTTCGCCTTTCTGACTCAACGAACAACTTCCAATCTATTTCTTGCTCCCAGTTCGTAAAGATTGGTTGTAAGGTGCTTTTTACATACTCAAGCGACAAGTTTTCCATATTGCTATATTTCATGTCAGTAAGACCAAGTTTGTAAGGCGGTATCTTATATATCTTCGATACTTCCGATATACCAAATTTCGCGGTTTCAATAAACTGAGCATCTGCCAACGGCATCCCGATACTTTGATAGTCAAAACCAGCATCCAAAATAGCCACGCGGTGTGCATTGGTCAGACCTGAGTTTACCTTCTGCCATTCATCCCGAACTATATCCTTTGCTGACTTGTCTAGCGGAGTCGGAGTTTTCAGAATTCCGCCTGTTGTTGTCCCGTTGCCGTAGAAACTACCAATAAATTTCTTTTGAGATTGTTGGGCGCCAATTTCCTCGCGAATAACTTGGATAGGAGTAATCCCCTTAAGCCCAGATTTACTAATGGACTTAAAATGAAGGACATCCCAATGCTTGAGTTTTCGCGTTTCGCCATTCGGCAACGTTGTAACATACCATACCTCGCCAGTCACATTATCGACATGAACATCCGTTTTAGATGGATCGAGAGGCCATAATGCCTTGGGCTTTCCGTTATGCACACCGCTTGTATGCCATTCGATGTTGGCATAGCCATTTCCCCAAGCCACCATATGAACCATCATCAATTCTTTGAATGTATATGCCGACATGTAGGGATTAGCTCGAACTCCAAGTATTTGCGCTACAGGGTGATTTCGGACTCTTTTTCGGCCTGTTTTCGTCTTCTGGTATACTTGGATCGGCAATTTACCAATGTCTCCACCTAGGATGCTGGCACAAGTATAAACGTTACTGTTCATGAGAGATGATTCACTAGTTACCCATTCCCCGCTAGTTGTCTCGCTCCCCCGAAACAAATCCAAAAACCACGACTTAAGATTCCTCAAATCTGACGTATCGGAACGTTTCAACAAGGAAGGGAGCCATCCCATACGAAACTTTTTTATCCGCAAACTTTCACCCCCTCCCTAGAATGAAAATTCATCATCCTTGATATGCCCATTCAAGTCGATCCGACCATCTCCAACCATTGCGCGCACCATTGCATTGATGATTGCGGCTATCAGGTCGATACGCTGACTATCATCTTTGTGCTTCTTGCTCAGTTTGATATTGCCGTTACTGTCGATTATTTCAACTGCATTTGATAAGCACCAAGTCAACAATGGGCTGCCGTCATGAACAATCAAGCCTTTAAGCACAAGCTCACGGAAAAATTTCGTTGGCTCTGATAACGTTTGAACGCCCTGCCTGATTTCAACCCGTTCGTAGCCCTCAGCCTCAAGCTGCTGCGTGAAATGAGTTGCGTTATATGGATCGTAGCAAATCTCCTTTACAAACCAATCCTGATCCTGTTCCATCTTCTCCATGTGTGAGCGAATGAAACTATAGTCCACAACCTCACCGGGCGTAAGTGTACACCAGTCTTCCTTCGCCCATTGACGATATGGCACTCTATCACTATGTTCATGCTGTTTTGCTCGCTCCTCAGGCATAAACCCATGAGCAGTAACAGCATAACGCCCCTCTGGTAATCGGAACACATAGCCTACAGCGGTTAAATCTGTTGTTTTAGATAAATCCAAACCGCTCCACGTCTCATAACCACGAACCAATTCAAAAAAGGCATCTCGCGACACTGCGAGCACCTTCCACTTGTCCATAATTCCAGACATATATTTATTCTCAGAATCTGACTGCCAAAGATTCACGCGCTTGGTCAAAAACTCACGTATTTTAGCAGAATCACCGGAGTTAAAAGCCGCATCATGTTCAGTTCTAATCTGCTTCCGCAGAACTCGGGAATATTCGTTGTCTTCCTGCAATATCGGATTGGCTTTCACCCACTTTTCCTCATCATGTGGATCATCGCCTTTGTCCAATGTCCGAATCATAACAAAAGTTGTTTCAATCATAGGAATTGTTCCACGCAGCATCTTCTCCAATGAATCGCGTTCTGTTTTGCAAGGATTATTTTCAGCGTTTTTTCCCGCTGTAGTGATGATAATCATGAGTGATTGGAGCCGCTTCCCGAATCCAGAAAACAACACATCTACAATTTCACTAGTTGGGTGAGCATGATATTCGTCGATAATAACAATGCATGGTGCGCCAGAATCCTTGTTTTTGGTGTCCTTCGATAGTGGACGCAACCAGCCGCCCCGAGTCGCATGTTCAATATACGTTCGTTTAATTCGCAAGCGCTTAGCTATATCAGGGCTACCTTCACCCATCTTCTGTGCATCGCCCCAAACCCGCTTAGCTTGTTGCTTATCAACCGCTGCGCATTCCACTTCTGGCATATCCTCATATCTTTTAAAAGACGGATCACCGGGTGGATAGACACAATCACTGCACATTCCGTACAAAGCTACGCCCGACATTTCAGTAGATTTTACGTTCCCTCTGGCACGCTCGTTATAAGCGAGAGAAAAACGGCGTTGACCAGTATCTTTATGAACCCAGCCAAATAGACATCCTAGATCAAACTTTTGGAATGGAAGAAGTTCTATCAGTTGCCCGGAAAATGGCCCCCTAACATGACGGCAGCAGCGTTCGAACCATTCAAAGATTCGATCCGCTCTACTCTCGTCGAAAACATAAGGGAACTCCGGCGTTGCTTGACGCTGCAAATCATCCAAATGTCGCTGACAGGAAAGGCGTTCTAATTCGCAGCTCATTCGAATCCCTAGAACTATTTCGACTGCGTAGCGGTTGGTTGGATGCACGTCCTCCCAATCAATCGAAGAGGTCTGCATTTCCATCCGCCTCACTGTCCGCCTCACGTTTTGCCAGTCGAGCGCGTGATTCTGCATTAAGTCCAAGCTTATTCGAATACTGCAACGCTATATTCGCGTAACGTTGAGACATTTGGACGTATGCATTAGGTACTTTTACGCCTGATCTATTGATTTCCGTATACCCATATTGATCAATGAGGCGATTGGCTTCTTGCACCTTTGAAACTGCGTCACAATAAATGCCTAGCACATCCTCATCCACTTTATCAAGCACACTGAACTCTTCCATGTCTTTGACTGTCTTGCGCCATATCTTTCTTGCTGAATCATCCAGCCAATCAGGTATGCGCAATTTGAGTTTTTTCTTACGCGTGAATTTTTTAGCGGCTTCTTCCCAGGACTCGACTTCCTTTTTCGTCCAGTTCTTACCGCCGCCTTTTTTTCCCACTCTCATGTGGTTGAAATTAATAACAGGATTGCCCAACTTAACACCTCCACTCTCCCAATTTCTTCACGGGGACTTTTTTTCACGAGCGAGGGGCACGCGGTCTACGCTGAGACACCTCCACTTTTTCGACCCCTGGGGGGCTGCTGCCTAACCCTCGACCGAAACTTTTTTGTTTCCGGTTAATGACTTGAGAACGCCCATAAGCTCACTTGTGAGCGCTTGAACCGAATCGTTTGAAACCTTAACTTGAGGCGTATTAACTACGGTCGTTTTGCGCCCTGCATCTGCATCTAGCAAGTCACTCAACCGTTGGAACTCCACAAGCTCATTCGGCGTACCTTCCAGCACAATAGATCCAATGTGTATCTTCATTCCGTCTTCCTCCATTCCATTCAATGCGCGAGATTCTTCACTGACTGATATCTATTAGACATAGATCCTCTTCAATGGAATTGCATACTACGTCAATTTTATCGAGGAGCCTAGCCCTCCCCATACCATTTAAGAAATCTGCATTAACAAGCTTGACTAACTGTTCCAAGTAATGCAGTTTAGCCCCTAACTTAAATTCATCCATTACCAAACCCTCCGTCCTCTCTGGCTGTCTTCTTGTCGTGACAGCGCTTGTTCATTGGCTGGTGGTTCTTTGGGTTCCAGAACAATTTGTAATCTCCCTTGTGAGGCTGGATATGGTCTACTACATCGGCGGGCAAGGGAACCACTTTCCTTCTGCATTCATCACATACACATAACGGATGGCGTGCAAGGTAATCTTCCCTATACTTTCGCCATCGGCGGCCATACCCACGCTTGGATGATGATTCGCGAACGCAGTCATACTTCCTTGCTGACTTGGCATGTTCGGAACAAAATCCCTCTCTCGTAAGTTCACCGCACCCCGGTTTTTTGCATGGTTTTTTGGGTGACAATCCCACCAAAATGCACCTCTTAATTGTGAACATTTTCCCCTGTTTGAATTACACATACTGTGGGTTTTGTTAAACTCAATAGATAACAGAAAAGTCAAGCGTATCACGGTTTTATTACTATTCAGTTAAACGAGTTTAACCTATTCCATATATGAGGAACTGATCACCTTCTGTGCCGTTTAAGAGCCATGTCCATCGTGTCCTGTGTCATCCCGATATAACGAAGTGTTTCCTGTGTAGAGGAATGATTAAAATAGTTCATCAACAGAGCGATGTCCTTCTTCGTCGTGACATTGTAGAAGATATATCCGAATGTTTTTCTAAGCGTGTGACATCCGATCTCCGACAAACCAAACTCGTCGCCAACAGCACGGATGATCTTGTACGCCATTTCGCGCGTGATTGGCCTGTTAAGCCCTTCGCGACTACGTATTAGAAACTCGTTCGGCGGCTTGCCTTCTATATATGGGGCGAGCTTTTGTTTCAACTCTGTAGTAATAAGTATCCTTTTCTGCTTTCCTGTCTTCTTTTCTCGAATAGAAATGTGTGAGCCTGTAACGTCCCTGACTCGCAAACGCAATATATCACTAATCCGAAGCCCGGTGTCGATACCTATAAGGAACATAATGAAGTTTCGATAGTTCGTGCTCTCCAAGTAATCAAGGATGTCCTGTAATAGTTCATGGTCGCGAATCGGTTGTACTGTGTTCATTTGCGAACACCGTCCTTGCGCGGACATGGGATTGGTCTTAGACAAAATTGTGCGACGCCATCCCATCTACCCCATTCACAACCTTTGCAGCCTTCGGGCTGTTCTCTCTTGTCTTGCTTTTCTGCAAATAGCAATATGGTGTTACGTTTTCTTGCCATGCCTACGTTCACCCCGATTCCTCGGGATGTCCCGATTACGGAAAGCGGTGACTTTCACCAACCACGCCAATAGATTCAATGGTTTCACACCCTTTCTGTACAAAAATAAAAAGCCGCTCGTATTAAGCGACTAATAGAGGAGCCGCCCCCGAAGAGACGGCTTATAAAAAGGTTATGTTGTTAATGATTTTAGGCTTTCACATATAGGTGGCAACCGTACGACAAAAAAGGCATATATTCGCCCGCGCCACATATACACGTGTAAAAACATGTGTTATTTCTATTTACACGTGTTATTACATGTGTTATAATGAATATAGAAAGGAGGTCAACATGGTCAACCTAGATAAAGCATACTCATCACGTGAAATCATCAAAATCCTAAAAGCTGATGGTTGGGTACATAAAAATACAGAAGGTGACCACTATCACTTCAAGCATCCAACCAAAAAGGGTAAGGTTTCCGTCCCTCACCCGAAGAAAGACATTAGACGGAAAACAAGAGAAAGCATCTTCAAACAGGCGGGGCTAATATAGCCCGCCTTCCAAGGAGGTTAATATATATGAGTAAGTACATTTACCCTGCTGTATTCAGCCCTGGCGAACCGGAAGAAGGCGGTTATACTGTCACATTCCCTGATCTTCCTGGATGCATCACAGAAGGCGACACAATCGAAGAAGCTCTCCACATGGCTAAAGATGCCCTTGGTGGTCACCTGTACCTTATGGAAGAGGATAAAGACAACATACCGCAATCATCGAAGCCGGACTCTGTTCAACTGGAAGCTGGTGAATTTGTGTCTCTAATCCAAGTGAATACCGACTTTGTTCGCGAACGCATCCGTAATAAGGCTATAAACAAGACCGTCACCCTTCCTAAGTGGTTAAATGATGAAGCTTCGCAGGAAGGTATCAATTTTTCTCAGACGCTGCAGGATGCTTTGAAAGAAAAACTCGGCATTAAAGACTTCTCTTCATGAGGAGTCTTTTTTGCAACCGAAAGAAAAAAGCCGCTGATTAATTCAGCGACTTACTACCTCATTATCCCGTTAGGAAGAAGCTGTTTTGCTTCTTCCTAGTTATTTTTTCTTCTGCTCGTTCTAAGCATGTTTGAACCGAACTCTTCGTCAAATCCATTTCGAGAGCAATTTGTCTAAGGGAAAACCCTAGCCCGCGATGAAGGGTGAATACTTGCCGTTCTTGTTCGGTCAGTTCAGACATTGCGTCCTCGATCTGAAAGCGTTGATAGTCTGAAAGTGTTGTATAACTCCCACACGATCCGGGTGAAGCGAACGATTGCATGTAAAGTGGATTTATTGGGATTGTCCTTTGTGCAACTGATCTCCGATGAATACCCCTTCTATTTTCGGGGTGAAACCCCTTTGTAATCCAATCCAACGAAAATTGCGTACTGGATATCATTTCGCCAATCATTTTTTTCTCGACTTCGTCATGCGCTGACTCTTTCGCCAGCATTAACTTTTTGATCGTCTTCTTGTACTTGGGAATCAAGTCTTCCATACTCTTCGTCCTCCCCACCTTCGATAATGAGAACGCCGTCCTTAATCACCATTTCGATTTGCTCTTCCATCAAGACACCTCCCTAGTTAAAACTGCACCGACTAAAAAGCTGCTGGAATCACCATTTATTATTACTGGGCCATTTTTTCCTACGAATCCAAGTGCTACTTTTGCCATATCTGCCGCTCGTAGTGCATGGATTAGGTAACCCGAATCATAAGCACAAACCATTTCCTCGCCATGTGTTTCTGCGCTTATGAAATCTGTTGTTTTCCCCAGTTCGTTACGAGCCGCTATTTCTATGCCACCATCAACAGTTTTTATTGATACGGCTCTAATTCCCTTGGAAGCCTTGTCTGCCGTAATAGTTGCCAATTCGATTGAGTTAATTAACTCCGAGGACTCTATCTCGACCTGGCACTTTGGCTCCTTACTCAAAACGGGTGGCGCTGGTGGGTAATTCTCGTTCAATAACCTTGTATATAAAACATGTGTCTCTGTAGCAAACACTCCAAAGTTGTTAGAAACAACGAAACTAATCTCTTTCTCAGTTAAAATGTTTTCAATTAATTTCAAATGCTCCTTCGGAATGATGGCGACGAAATTCTCTTGACTCGGCAATTCTACGGTGTACATTGCGAATTGCTTTGTATCGCATCCCGAGAATGTAAGAATAGAACCATCTGCTTTTATGCACATCCCTTTAAGGGCATTCGGAACTTTTTCGGTGATGATAGCGTGCGCCGTTTTTTAATAGCTTTCTTTAGAACATCTGAATCAATGGTGAAGCTCCATGTATCAGGTTCGGACAAATTAAATGGGAATGATTCAACGTCCAACAACGCCACTACAATCTGAGCGCGATTCCCCTTGATGCACAAGTTCCCTTCTTTTACCTCAAGATCAATTTTGTCGCCCCTGATTTTCATCAATATATCTAATAGAATCGGAGTTGCCACGCAGCAGGTTCCAGCTTGGGTAATCTCTGCGTCCACCTGTGACTTGATTACAACGGTATCATCTGAGCTAGATAGCTTTACGGTGCCGCCTGCCGCCTCGATAAGCAGCTTTGACTTAGGAAATGTCATACACCGAATGGATTTTATCAGGTCATTTTTCTTTGCGCTCAGTTTCAAAGATATCACCCCCATATGCTTCCTTAATGACCGTTCGTAGTCTGTGGTGAATGGTTGCGGATTCTGTATACGCCGCCGCCTTGCTGGTAGCTCCCAGCGTGTTCATAACTGCATCGAACAGCTTCTGTTCTCTAATCATCGTAGTTCCGAAAGCTTTGATAAATTCAGACCAGGAATCGAAGCGCAGCGTGGTTAGCTGCCCGACATCGTTCAAGTGAGAAATACCCAATACTACGAATCCATCTTGCAGATACGGCGAGTCTTTGAGGATGTAAGTGACTTTGCACCAGAACACTTCCCCTGTGTACTCTTCTTTCAATGAATCCCATTCGCGCAATACCAATACATCACCAGTCCGATAACCTCTATCATTTTTGCGAACCTCGAACTTTTTATTCCCTTCAACTACCTCGGAAAAATACTCTGGCAGGATTTTAAGATCATGCAGCATTTCAGTACCTCCCCTAGAGGGCTTATAAAAGCCCTCAACGAATTCAATTCTCTTTTTCGTCGTACCAAAGTTGATTCAAATGTTTTCCCTCTTACCAGTCTTCGCGTGGGTAATACATGTCCACATTGTCCTCGTCCACAACCAAATCAGCACCAATTGTAAACATTTTGAACAAAGTTGCTTCTAGCCCATGCAGCCCACCCATAATCGCGTTGTTATTAAGTTCTTTGTCATGGATTTTAACCGTGTTGATTTTTCCAACTTTCCCGCCCTTAGGCTCTAGAATTGAAATTTGGTATTTACAATCGTAAGGTAGCTTGTCTTCTTCTGGATCGAAATCTATGAACCATAAAACAGTTCCTTTTCTGACATGAAGAGAAACTTCATTATCATCAACGTCGCCATACTCGGTTGCCTCATTCTTCATGGCTTCAATAATTTCCGAAAGACGATATTCTTTCTCTGCTCCGCACAAAATCTCATCCATATGAGCCTTGATCTTTTCGACACCTTGGATTGTAACGGCTTTATCCAGTTGTTCCTTGACAACATTCAAGACCATTTGATTGTAAGTTGGGATATCCAACTTTTTAAGGTTGATATCGAGTTGAGATTCAACTTCCTTCTTGAGTTGTTTGCCAAAATCGCTGTAGCTGCTCAATACGTCGTCAACAACACTAGCCAACGTCTTTTCCAACTTCTGACGAACTAACTGCTCCACAACCTGTTCCTTTTGGATACCAGCCAATGCGTCTTGCACCATTTTGTTCAAGTCCATTTATAAACACTCTCCCTTTTGTTTTGAGTTAGAAATTCAGTACAGTTTGAACAACCGCATTTCTCTTTTCAGCAATTTCGATGTAAGCAGGATTTATCTCTATAGATGTACATTTTCTATGATGCTTGATTGATACTTTCTCCGTAGTGCCGGATCCCCCGAATGGATCGAACACTTTTCCTCCTGCCGGCGAACCTGCAAGAATACATGGTTCTATTAACATTTCTGGAAATGTTGCAAAATGTGCATCTGTTGTCTTAGATGTTGCTACCGTCCAGACTGATCGTTTATTCCTTTTCGTACCTTCCCACGGAACGGACGTGCCAAGATGTGAATTGGGACGATCTCGCTGATCACCATATTTCCTTTCTTTGTTACCACTTCTATTCCTAGATTGAGGCTGTCCAAATGCCCCTTTCGAGCCTCCAACGGCTTTCATATTGCCGTTCTTTTTAGCTCCGCCATTCGCCCTTGTGGATCCGGCCTGAGAAGCTATATCTTGCGATAGTCGTTTTATACTTGAAGATGCTAGCGGCTCTTTTATCGCTTCTGCATCGTAATAATAGCGATCTGATTTCGAGAATAGAAAAACATATTCATGCGCTTTCGTAGGTCTGTCCCTGACGCTTTCCGGCATACAATTCGGCTTGTTCCAAATGTTATCCATTCTCAGATACCAACCATCAGCTTGCAAAGCGAATGCAACGCGCCAAGGAATTCCAACTAGGTCTTTAGATTTTAGTCCGCTTGGTAGTTTAGGAACCTTGCATTGTGGGCTGTCTGGATCGGCAATGTAAGTTTCCTTTTGACGTTCTTTGTTTCTCCAAGCACCTTTCCCACTACCTGCGAACGAATCCCCGAAATTCAACCATAGCGTTCCATCTTTTCGTAGGACTCGCCAGACTCCCCTGAATATCAGAACCATGTGCGCAACAAACATTTCTATGGTTGGTTCTAGTCCTAGACAGCCCGTCCAAGATGGAACAGTTATAGAATGCATTCCCGTCATAGGTGTGTAAGTCACTTCTGGCCAATCACTAGGAGGAACACCATAATCACGTAGTGCCCAATAAGGGGGCGAAGTGACACAAGTATGAAATTGTTCGGGATTCATACTCTGCATTACCAGTCTGCAATCCCCCTGTATTATCATTTCATGCCCTCCCTTACGAACCGCTATATTCGATATCAGCAAATTTACTGTAGTTTTTGAAATAGACCATCTCAATCAAACCCGTCCCGGTGTTTCTTCCCTTTGCAACAATGACTTCAACAATGTTTTTCTTCTCGGTATCTGCGTTGTAATAGTCATCGCGGTACAGGAAAATTACCATGTCGGCATCAAATTCGATCTTCCCAGATTCCCGAAGGTCGGACATCATCGGGCGCTTGTCCTGCCGCTGCTCTACGCTTCGACTCAATGAGCTAATGACGACAATAGGACAATCATTTTCCCGCGCTATCTGCTTCAATTTTCCGCTTATGTAGCCCACTTCCTCGTTTTTATTCGCGAAACGTTTCCCGCCGTCGATAAGCTGTAGATAGTCGATGAAGATGATTACTCGTCCATGCTGCTTGCGGAACGCTTTCACCTTGGCGGCAATCTGCTGGATCGTTACGCCCGGGGAATCGTCAATCCATAGCGGTAAGTCAGCTACTATCTGGCGCGACATTGTGTATTTTCCCCATTCATCGTCTGCCAGCAATCCGGTTCTAATCTTCATGCCATCGATATGCCCCACAGCCGATACAACTCGTTCAGCTACGGGCATGTCTGGCATTTCAAGGCTAATTATGCCGACCGCATCCACCGTCTTAGAACGAGCCGCCGAAATTGCATCGTTCAGCATATACGCCGTTTTTCCGATGGAAGGCCGAGCCGCGATAATAACCAAGTCTTGTTTCTGGTATCCACCAGTAAGCCTATCCATTGCAGAACTCGCCGTCTTCACGCCTGTAAGACCCTTTTGTTTCTGGCGCTCGATTATGATGTCTTCGTGATTGTTTAGGACATCACCCATAGATTTGAATGACTTGGTCGGCTCGGTTTGCTTCGCTAGGGCTTCTATTTCGTCCTGTATGGACGCTAAGAACTCTTCTGGATCATTTACCCCTTTTCCCTCATCAAACTTCTTCTTGAGGGTTTCTAGCGTCTTACGGCGCATTGATGATTCCCATATGATAGTTTCATAGAAATCAAAGTTCGAGATGGACGGAGCGGCGTTGCTCAGTTGTGTCAGATATGACACGCCACCCATCCCCATCAATTCGTTGCCCATCCTATCAGCGAGTGTAATTGCATCAATGGGCTTTCCTTCGTCGTTCAGCCCTTGCATAGATTCAAAGATGAATCGATGTCCAGCGTAATAATAGTCTTCCGGTTTCAAACGGCTGCTTTCTATCAATTCCGGTTGGACAAGGATGCAACCAAGTGCCGACTGTTCCGTTTCAATACTCGCGAATTGACTAATCATTCCGGTTCCCTCCTGCTGGCAAGCAAGCGGCGCTATTCCAGCCCTCAAGCATTGCCAGTCGTTCGATTGTCTCTTGCTTCTTTCGCTCTGCGTTTACACTACCTGACGAAGCCGAAACCTCGGCAATCGTAGGCGGATATTTTGAATTTTGAATATGGTTAGTAAGGTTATTGATAGCTACATCAAAACGAACGTTGCGCATCATCATTTCCCAAAGCTTGATATATTCATCCGTTAGGGTTACCGTCGGGTACGCCGTTGAGAGCAAGGAAAGGATTTGAAGTGTCTCCTTCGGACTCATTCTGTACCTCCTCCATTCTGCGCCGTAATAAATCTTTGTTGGCATCTGTCCGGTTCGCTGTATTTGAACTAGGCTTTCGCTTCATCTGCAAGCCAAGTTCCGTGTATTTCTCCCTGAGCTTCTTGGGGCTTAGAACAACAGAACTCCAAAATGAATTTGTTGTACACCAGTCGATAACGGTTTGAAGCTCCTTGGTATCACGTTTATCTAATTCGATTATCTTTCTGAAATCATCCGACCAATTTTGCATATTGGGTTTTCTTATCAAATGAGCAACCTTGTTTGCTTCTGCATGCTCCATCACTTTCCGATGAAAATATAATGCCATTTGAAAGTAGACATTTCCCTCATCATATTTTTGATGAGATAAGGTATTATCTTTTTCTATATCTATATCTATATCTATATCTGTTGCGTGACTGTCACGATTTGTCACGTCTGATTCTGTGACTTGTCCCGTGACTGTCACGTGACTATTTCCACTCTCTTGAAGAAGTAGCGCGCGTTGCTTTTCACGTTGCTTCCTCTTTCGATTCCGGTCTAGCTCTCTAATGCGCTCCATACCGTCAACATTTTGGTGTTTCTCCCAACTAGATAAGTAAACCCGACCATCTTCCCAAATCTCGATCATTCCGTATTGTTTGAACAGATTGAACGCAGCCCTTACGGTTGTGATTGGTCTGTTCATCAATGAAATGAGTTGGTCTTCTGTATAAGGAATGGTGTCGGTAAGCATGATTGAACCGCCAGCGTTAGACTTTCCAGCCATAGTAAGGAGCTTTAGCCAAATAACGATGAGCGTATCTGCTTCTGGAAGGGTTTCTATAACCTCTATTTTCTTGTTGTCAAATAACCCGACACTTAACTTAATCCACTTGATTTCTGACACGTGATTTCTCCCTCCTATTGCAAAGGAGCAAAATTTTGTATACAATTGCCGTAACTTTTGTTTTCAAGCTGACCCTCTGCAAAGGGTCTTTTTTCTTTCTTCTCGCAGATATTGCGAACGATGATTGCATGTTGCAGCGGACTACGGTAGAACCATAGGCGAGCAAGTTCGGGTAAAGTCATGACTCTTTACCGTTGATGTATCCAACAGTTAAAATTTGTTCGCCGCCGCCCAATACTTTCGCGTTCTTAATGACTCTTCCTTCAACTAACAATTGATTCATGTAGTTTAGTGATTCATCGAAATCTGTTGATAATACGTTCAACTTGATTACTTCATCTTCTGTATCATCGCAACCATTAGCTAATTCAATAGCTTCTTGAGGTAATGCATCACTGTTAAACCAGGCTGCGTATTCTTCATTCACTATACATATAAGGATCTGGCAGTCAGTAACTTCCTTGGCGAACGAATGAGAATCAACATCAAACGTTAAATCGGTTTCCCCAAGACTTACGACTAAGACTTCCCCTTCTTCTTCTACGAAATATTCCGTTGATACAGGCTCTTGAGCAATTGCGACAAAAGGATCATTGTGTTTACCGATGTTTATTTCCAAACTGCATTTTGCATTGTACTTCTTCATCACCTCGAATAAATGCATAACTTCTCTAGCTTTTGATTCTTTCAATTGGATAGTTGACATATAAAAAACTCCTTTTCTATTTAGTAAATCAGTAATGTTGTCGGATACTGGTGTTTGCACTCTTTGCTTTGGCTAACATACCAACCAAAATTGAATGAAATTTGTCCAGAACACCCATACGAACCATTACGTCGATTCCGCTTACCTTTTGCTTCAGTGTCTTTTCGGCATAATGCCGACCAGTACGTTCGAAGTAATCTACATCAATACGTTCACGCTCATTATTCAATCTCCGTGGTATATCCAAGCCGTGTTGGTCTAGCATAATTTCATAGATTGAACAATATATTTGGTCATATTCAAGCCTTGTCCATCGTTGGTACTCGTTTATCAGATCCTTGACCTTCGCTGGATCCGGGACTGCTGTAAGATTTTCTGTCAGTGTATCAAGCCCATTCTGTAAAGTTGCGACATCTCTTTTCAAGGCTTTTTGTTCAAGTTCATTTTTAATCATGAGTTGAAGAATTGGGCTAAGTTCATCAACGTTTGGGGTAGTACCTCTCTTTCGAAAATATCCATCAATGATCTCCTCGTATTTGTCCCAAGCAAGATCATCATCAAAGATTTTTAGAAGTTTGGCATATCCGCGCTCCGAAAGGATAAAGATATTGTTGGCTGCGTTCACTGCATTTTGAGTCATTATTCCGCTATCCACCAAAAGGATAGCGAATTCTTTATACTCTGGACGCTTTACATCAATAATGTCCACTCGATACACAAACCTCTTCTCATTGTTGTTGATAGCTTCATTGACTTTAAACAACTGTCTACCATGAATCGCTGCAATGTCCTTGACAAGCATTGATTTTTTGTCATCTCCAAAACCTCCAGAGATGTTTGGCACCTCAATACCACCTATGTTTGTTGTACCATTAATAACAGGTTTGTTTTGCTGTGCCTTCATCCAATCATTCATGGATGAATTGAATTTATCTTTGTTCACTGACTCTTTCCTCCTCTGATAATTCAATTGAATGTTCAATAGTTCAGATCTAACCACATGAACGCTTGACCACTAGCTTAGAGTCAAGTCCGCTATCGACCATAACGATAGTGAATTAACCTCGTTACAGAGTAGATACCAATCATGACGATTACCCCATCAATCGATGTTCGTATTCAAGTAGCCATTCTCGACGAATGCGATGTTCCTGACCTTCCTTGTAGCTGCGGAGTTCGCCAGACTTTATTCGCCGTCTTATTGTTTTGGTGGAGCGTTGAAAATACTCTGCAGCATCCTTAATGGTTAGAACAAGGGGCAAGTAGTTTGTCGGTGTCTTCATCGGATGTCCACCTCCTTCCTTGCAAAAAATTACCTTACAAGTTCATCTACTGTTACATCTAAAGCGTTTGCTAACTTCACCAACGTTTCTGCGTTAGGGCCTTGCTTTTTCGCACCGAGACCATACAATACAGTTAGAGATACCCCACTCTCTTTTCCAAGACGGTAAACAGTCCATCTTTTTTCTTCAAGAAGCTTATGGACGTTTTCTGCGATTGTCATTCCCATCTGTCGTTCACCTCCTGAACATATCTTATAACTCATACGGGTTATATACAATCCCGATAATAACCCGTATGAGTAATACAACACCCTTTTTTCTCCATCTTACTCTTTTGTTCTTGACATATCGCACTATCTCCATGTAATATAACCGTATCGGGTTATAACTCAATTAGGTAGGTGTGGAATGGTGAGCATTGTTGAAAGAATCGATGCGCTGATGAAAGCTAAAAAGATAAGCCGTTATCAGCTAGCAAAAGATACTGACATACCTTACACGACGTTAACAAATATCTTGATAGGCAGAACAAAAGACCCTCAGATCAGCACTCTCCAGGTCATTGCAGACTATTTTGGCGTCCCCTTAGATCGAATCACAGGTAATAAACACCAAGAAGACCACCCTGAATGGGCCAATCAAAAAGACAAAAGAGACTTCAAAAAGATGCTCGAAGATGATGCGAGTCTAATGTTCGACGGCGTACCAATCGAAGGGGAGGACAGGGAGAAAGTTATGCGAGTTCTTGAAGCCCTCTTCTGGGATGCGAAGCATAGAAGCAAGGAAAAGTTTACAAACAAGCGCTATAAAGAGAAATCAGACGATACAAAAAATAACTGTCTGAGGAGTGTTTGTATACATGATAAATCGGGCTATCAGGATATTGATGCAGAAATATAAGACAAATTGCCCTTTCGAGATAGCAAAACTAAGAGGAATAATATTGAGATTCGAGGATCTAGGGGATTCTACTTTCGGAATGTATTATACAAAATTCCGGCAGCGCTACATTGTTATCAATAACAAAATTAGCGAGGAATGGCAGCGTGTCGTATGTGCACACGAGTTGGGACATGACCTCTTGCATTTTGGCGTTAACCGATTCTTTGTTGATAGCCATACATTCTTTTTGTCCGCCAAGCAGGAACGACAGGCTAATATTTTCGCAGTACAGTTGCTCACGGCAAACGATACAATTTACGATGGTGAATCTGTTTTTAATTATTTTTGCCGTATTAAGATCCCAGATGAAATGGTTTCTTACTACAAAGGCGTTTCATAGTCACCACGCCTTCGCGCTTTCCAGCCGTAAGGCTGTTTATTATACGCATTTAACCGAACATACATTCTATGCGGAGGAAATGAGATGGAAAAAAAAGCTCCAAAGAAGAAGAAACTCCCGCCCGGAGTCCGAGAACGAGATGGTCGTTACACATATAGGTACAGTGTGCCTGTCATCGTAGACGGAAAAAAGAAACGGAAACAAAAGGAAACGGAAGCATATCCAACAGCTCAGGAGGCTTACGAGGCTGGGATATTAATAAGAGCCGATCAGTTACGGGGAAAGTTGGTTGATGAGAAGGAAATTACATTAGAGAAGTGGCTGGAACGTTGGTTAGAGAACTACATTATAGAAAATGACCCCAGGGGAAACACAATAAGCAACAAAAAGACTGTAATCTCATCGTTAAAGAGGTTTCTAGGTAAGGACACTAAAGTCAAAGAAATAACAGGCGATGATTATCAGCAGTGGCTGAACGACTTGAAGAAGAAAGGGCGAGAGGAGGGGACATTAAAGGAATACCATAGTAATGCACGTATGATGTTTGGAAATGCCGTTCACAAAAAATAATTACCAATGATCCCACAGAAGGATCGAAAGTCCCCGTATTTAAACAAACACTCGAGGAGATCGAGTCTGGAGAAACAGACTTGCCAAAATATTTAGAAAAAGAACAATTGAAACATTTACTGAACACCGCTAGGTTTCGAGGTTCTACCCAGAACTACAACCTGTTCGCTGCCCTTGCCTACACAGGACTACGGATCGGGGAGTTGTTGGCACTCAAGATAGATGATTTCAACGAAAGTGAACGATTCATTTCCGTCACTAAAACATTAACCGATATCGGTGGTGTCCGAAAATATACGCTAGGACCGCCTAAGAATAAATCGTCCATCCGCAAGGTAAGTATCGGTGAAACGGTAATTAAAGCTATCAAGTCTCAGTTAGCTTGGCAGGAACGGAAAAGGAAGGAAGTAGGGATTAAGCACGACGTGGGGTTTATCTTTTGGAGTTCGAAGTTTCCGGGATACCCAGGCAATATAAACATGGTAGAGTATCATTTCAAGAAATTGCTTACGCTCGCAGGACTTCCAACGTCCCTAACACCGCACAGCCTGAGGCATACACACGTAACACTATTAGCTGAGGCGGGTGAAGATCTAGCTGTCATCCAAGACAGATTAGGACATAAAAACGATAAGATTACTACTCAGGTCTATCTGCACGTTACCCAATCGCGGAAAAAGCTTGTTCCTGATAAATTTGAACGACTCATGAATTCCTAGATCATTGTGGGTAACGTGTGGGTAAACCACTCCTCAGAAAACGGAATATCCGCTTTATTACAGGGTTTTCTCTTTTCGTCCAGCACTTGGATTTCAAATTCACGATCCTCAAGCTCCGAGCCGTACGTAGCCGCCGGAACCTTTTTCACAACAGCCTGCGTACCGCCGATCGTTTCATTTGGTTGATTGTTGGACTTCACCCAAATTTGGAACAACTTCTTCTCGCGTGCAAGACGATACAGGAGCGGAAGCTGAGGCGACGTCGACATCAATGTCAACTTAATTGTTCCGAGCGGATTGTTCTTATGGGCAATCGCTACCTCGCCGCGCGCACCAACATGCGCAACCGTCTGCTCCTCGTCCTTTTCACAGGAAACGAATGTATTTTCGCCGAATCCCGTAAGGTAACCGTTGTTGATTGTTACAGAAACTTGCTTTGCATCATAAATACCGATACTCATAGATAAGCACCATCCTTTAATAGAAAATGTTTTGTGATAAACAAATCACTTTTAGCACCAAGAAGGTTGCAAGAAATCGAAGCGTCATGCTTCGTGATGGAAAGTGATCCACTAAAAGCGGATAACACCGTTCACCTTCACCTGATGCACCGCGCCCGCGATCTCGAACCAGAACGAGCCGCCGCGGTATTCGCGATTCGCGCGATCGGTTGGATTCACCTCATTGCGCTGCAAGAAGGACGTACCGAACAACGGCTCGCCGCTGTCGTCTGTCGCGATGATGCCCATACGGGAAGATTCCAACAGCACATTAATGACCGCACTCTCGATTTGGACAATTCCTGCATCCGTGTACGGAATTTTGCTCGATTGATTAAGCAAATTCTGAATTTGCATTTCCATGCGGGCACGCACATAATCACGCGCCATAATGACGTCGATATACTCACCGGACAGCGTCTTGCCTTCCGAAGTGCGGGCCTCACCCTGCTTGTTCACGTACGTAATCGCGCCGCTGTCGTGGATTTCCATCAACTCGCCAGCCGTTACCTTCATCGCCTCGATTCCTGTGCACTTCTTGAACTTCCACGTCACAGAGCCAACTTCAGCGGAACCAACCGAACCTACGAGCGCAGCTTCTGGGTATACCGCGGCATCCGTGTGATAGAACACGACCGTTCGCGTATAGGCCTTGGACTTCAGCGCTTGAAGCTTTGTCTTATCAGCAGCACGGGTAAAGAACAGACGGTAATCTTCCTTCTCTATTTCTGCGGCCAATGCCTCAACTACAGCTTCACTGTTATCGGAGGAGAGCAGATAGTACCAGCCGTTATCGAATACAGAACGAAGGCGAACTACCGGTTCTTCATTCTCATCACAAGCTGTAATCGCAATGCGAGCCGGTGAGCGGTCACCTTGTCCAAAGAGCGCCTCCGCCATTTTGTATTCCACCGTCGTATCCGCGAAATCATCCTTGACTGCCTTTAGATCCCCATATTCTTTATAGGCAGAACCTCCGGTCTTTTTCCCGATAATAAGCGGCATTCCGAAGGACAACCGACCTGTAGGCTTTTGTAAATCAATCGTTACTTGCACATCTTGAATAGACATGAACAATCACTCCTTCTTTTCGTTTCGTTGTAATTCCACTTTTTCAATGAACGTAATGGTTCGCTCAAAGCGATCCTTCATTCGGAGCCTAATGTGGAGACCTAGTCCGGCAGTCGGCTCCGTCTTCCACTGCGCGGGCCCAATATGCACCTGCACGGCTGGGATTGTCGTCAAGCACTCCAACCCTTCCGTCCACTGCCAGCCGAGCAAATCTCGGCAGCGTTCCGCCATATCCATGCGTTCTTTGGAGCAAATGAGAAGAAGCCACTCCATTTCGATGACCTTCTCGATCATCCCCTCTGACTCCGCATGATGCGGCGAGCAATCAATGTAGGGCTCAGCCACGTCATACGCGATAAGCGGTTCCGTCTGATCCGCCCTTAGGCCGTCCAAGGGAACAATCGGCATGTTCAATGCCTTCCCCATGGGCAAGAGCCATCGTTCTACGATGTCGCGATATACAATCAATTCACATCACCTCCCTTCATCTACTGGGAAAATTGCTAAAGTTTTTATTGCTAATTTTGCTAGTCGGACATCTGAGTTGAGCGTCATACTGCTTGCTTGAAAACAATTAATGCAGCATCCTTTCTGCTCACGATGTCCACGTTAATAGTATAAAACGGCGAACATGCGTTTGCTTTAAACTCGTTTTATAGTTTCTTTTTGATTTGTTTTTAATTATTTATAAGAACACATGTTCCTGTTTTTGTGGTATAATGGGAATACCTGCCCACGGTGTTCCATTTCGATGCTGGACCCAATAGATAAATAGGAAGTACACAACCTCGAGTATGAATGGAAACGAAGGAGGCCTTGCCTAATGATGATGGGGTTCTTGGACATGCCAGAGCATGAAGCGATGGATGTGAAGCAAGCAAAAGCACGAATTGATGAGGTATTTGCCAAATACAGAATGTGTAAAGTGATGAGGTTCACAGTTCGCGAAGCGCGCATTACAACGAATTATGAAGCGAGAGAAAATGGCGCGACCAACCGGTTCGGCGACCCAACTGCCGCTGTAGCGGTCTATAATACAGATAAAGCAAGCGAATGTCTGGCGTTTTGCGAATTGATTGAATCCATCGTGCACGAATTGGAGCCGGACGAGCAACTGCTTATCCGCGAGCGATATATGAAGGAAGCCCGCATGACGGATACGAAGGTATACAATTTCCGATTCGATCCCCCAATCAGCGCCGTAACCTACGGACAAATCCGCAAGCGCGCATTCGCCAAGCTGCTGAATGCCTTCCAGTACGCCTTTCGTTCAACCAGGACATCGTAATGAATGCAATCGATGCTGCAAATAAGCAAGCCGGCCAGGATGCTTCATCTTGGACCGGCTTGTTCGCGTCTTATAGAGCACAACAGATTGGACACGCAGGAATACTTTTCTGTTGCATACAATCAATAAGGTTACTATAATAGTAGTAACTTTTTATTCAAAACAGAAAGGAATGTCTCTTTTGAATTTTCGTGTATATATTTTAGCAGTAGCGGCATTCGTGGTCGGTACGGTAGAACTCATTATTGGAGGAATCCTCGATCAGATTGCCTCGGATTTGAACATTTCCGTCAGTGCAGCCGGGCAGCTGATTACAATCTTCTCGATTGCTTTTGCTGTATCGGCGCCTATATTAATGAATCTCACGGCCAAATTTGAGCGCAAAAAATTGTATATTGTCTTTTTGTTCATTTTCCTGATCTCGAATCTTATCGTAGCGTTCAGCTCGAATTATGCAACATTGCTCGCGGCCAGAGCCTTGTCTGCATCCAGCGGCTCGCTGCTTGTCGTGTTGTCGATCACAATTGCCTCGAAACTCGTCCAACCGGAATATAAAGGACGCGCCATTGGCGTAATCTACATGGGCATCAGCGGTTCACTTGTCTTAGGGGTTCCTATTGGCATGGTTATTGGGAATGCGTACGGATGGCGAGCACCGTTCCTGCTTGTTGTGGGATTAACGGCAATTGCGATCATCGGGATTTACGCCTTCTTATCGAAGGTACCTCCTTCCGGGGTTACGACATTGCGCACCCAGCTTGCATCTCTGAAAAGTGCGAAGCTAGTTAGCGGCCATCTCATTTCGTACTTGATGCTGACAGGACATTTGACTCTCTATGCATACTTGACTCCTTATTTACAGAAGACGTTCCAGCTTAGCCCAGGCATGACCAGCATCGTGTACTTCTTGTTCGGCTTGGCAGCCGTATCTGGCGGAGGACTTGGCGGCTTGCTGGCGGATAAGTGGGGAACAAAACGTTCCATTCTGCTTATTGTATCGAGCTTCGCGGTGATTATGTTTGTCCTGCCGCTAACGGCACAAGTATCGTTCTACGTCTTCTTGATCTCTATGGTGATCTGGAGTGCGCTCAGTTGGGCATTATCCCCGGCGCAGCAAAGCTATCTCATGCAGTCTGCTCCCGATACGGCTGACATTCAGCTTAGCCTGAACTCATCAGTACTTCATCTTGGTATTGCAAGCGGTTCTGTCGTGGGCGGTCTTGTCATTGAACAGAGCTCAGTAGCCAATAATGCATGGGTTGGCTGTCTGTTCGTCCTGCTGGCGCTGGGTAGTGCCATGTTCTCTCTGACTCGTTCTTCCCAAGTTAAGGCAACTACAGCTGCTGCAGCTGAATAAATGAAGCAAGCCGAAGGCAGCCGATATGATGCAAATTCCACGCGTTTATATTTGGTTAACCACCTGGTTAATTGGAAGCGAATTTATATTCAATGCAGGAAATAAGCCCAAAAAACGACACTCTACTCCGAAAATTGGTATAGAGTGTCGTTTTTACTTTTAATTTTACGAAATTTAATTTTAGTTACATTTCGTTAACATGAAAGCGTTGACACGATACAATATATATCATATATTCTTAGTTGTACCGCCATCATTTTCAGAATATGAAAGGAGGTGTAAAAAACCTGGTAAGTGCTATCTATAATTTATAGAAGAGGAGTGTAAAGCCGGTTGAAGAATCTACGTTTATTTGTAAGCCATTTGCTAGTAGTCGTATTGACGCTATTTTCCCTCCTGTTTCCGATTTCCGCATACGCATTTGATTCATACACAGAATTGACGGGGCAGGCACTGAGTCCTGAAGTGCGCGCAAAAATGCAGCAGATTGTTGATCAGAATACATTTACAGAAGGTCAAGAGCCAGTACTGCATCCCGATTTACAAAACCTTACCGACGACAAGGAAATTTCAGTTATCGTCCAATTATCCGAAGCCCCGGTAGCTCTAGCGAAGGGTATGAGTATGCTTGAGGGCAAATCATTTACTGCAGCCTCAGAACAGAACACGAAACAAAAAATCGCTAAACAGCAACAAAGCTTTGTTAGCCAATTAAGCAGCAACAAAATCAAAGCTAGCGTAGGCTTTACATACAAGTATGCATTTAATGGAGTCTCTCTTAAGGCAAAAGCAAGTCAAGTGGAACAGTTGCTTAAGCTGAACGGTGTACAAATGGTAGAGCCTGACGTGGAAGTCCACGCTCTAGGGATAGAGTCCTCAAAGCTGCCGGATAGTGAAGTTCATCCAATGATGAACACAAGTAATCCATTCCTTGAAGTTCCAGCCGTATGGGCCTTAGGCTATACAGGCCAAGGAGTTAAAGTAGGCGTTATTGACACCGGAATCGATTATTATCATCCGGAATTAAAAGACGTTTATAAAGGCGGACATAACTTTATTACGCAAGTAGTAGATGGTTCTGAGACGGGATACGCTCGCGCTAGAGCGGATGACGATCCGTATGAAACAACACCGCTGGATCACCCTGATAATAGACCGTGGGTGCACCCTACTACTGGAGAACCTTTTAATACCCAACATGGAACCCATGTTGCCGGGACTATTGCTGCTCAAGGCAAGAACCCTTTTGGTATAAAGGGGCTTGCCCCTTCGATTGAATTGTATGCCTATCGCGTGCTGGGCGCGTACGGGAGCGGCTCGAATTCAGGAGTTATTGCGGGTATCGATAAAGCCGTAGCCGAGCAAATGGACATTATTAATCTATCTTTGGGCGGACCTAACAATAGCCAAGTTGCTTCTGACGCAATCGCCATCAACAATGCGGTTCTAGCGGGCACGGTAGCAGTCGTTTCTACGGGTAACTCAGGTCCAAACAGAGGGACCATCGGCAGTCCAGGCACGGCAGCTTTTGCGATATCGGTAGGCAACTCTACTGTTCCGGAAAAAACGATGGCTGGAAAGGCTTCCGTAACTCTAGACAAAGCGGGAACCAGCACACCATATATCATGAATTTGATGGCATGGAAATTCGGCACAGAACCGAAAAATATTTTGACGGGAACGTATGATGTCGTTGCAATCCCTGGCGTAGGCCAAACGACGGATTACACAGGTCTGAATGTGAACGGCAAAGTCGCTCTCGTTGCCCGCGGAGATATTGCCTTCGTGGATAAAATCGCAGCAGCAAAAAGCGCAGGTGCCGTAGCGGTTATTGTTCACAACTCTTCGAGCGGAACGAATACTCCAGGGCCAGCGGGGGTTCTTGTAGGAGATTCCTTCGCGTCCATCCCAACGTTTGATATGTCCTACACAGACGGAAGCGCGCTGCGAAAGGCTCTTGCGAACGACACAGGAACCGTTACCTTCGGAGAATTCACTACCGGTTCGACTTTAGGCGACGATATCAATAATTCCAGTTCGCGCGGGCCTGCCAATCCGGTCTTTGATATTAAACCGGACGTCTCCGCTCCAGGAACCAACATCATGTCATCGATTCCTGCCTATGGCAAAGATTATGCCGATCAAGGACAGCCTCAGCCTGACTATACCGAATCCTACGACCGTTTTACAGGAACGAGTATGGCGGCTCCACACGTAGCAGCGGTTGCAGCTTTGCTTAAATCGCAGCATCCGGATTGGACTCCGTTCGATATCAAAGTCGCGATTTCGAATACGGCTAAGCAACTGGACGTAACCAAAAACGACGTATTCGCTCAAGGTCCGGGACGTATTCAGCCGCTTAAAGCAGCGACGACCGAAGCGCTCGCGTATGAATCGGAACCGACCACCTTTTCCAATAAGACCTATGACAATATCAAAGGCACGATCACCTTCGGCAACGTGTTTCCGAATGCGAATAATCCAACAACGGTAACGCGGTCTATTCTAGTCAAAAACGTAACGGGAAGCCCAAGCGACTATACGGTATCCGTCCAAACGACAAAAGCGGCAACAGGCACGTTAGCGAGTTCGAACGTAACGGTCGACAAGTCCAGCTTTACGTTAACAGATGAACAAAATTTAACCGTGACGCTAAACGTTCCGAAAGGGACTGGAACAACCGGTAACGAAATGCTGGGTTACGTGAAGATTACAAACGGAACGACAAATCTAATTCTTCCCTTCGCGGCGAATTTCACCCCACCTACGGGATTGAAGACCTATACGATCGACAGCAACCATATCTCTCCAAACGGGGATGGCAAGCTGGACAGCACGACTGTGAGATATGAATTCTACGATAGGCAAGCAGCTACGTACATTGAACTTTATGATCTAAACGATCTAACTGGCGGACCTTACGGAGACGGTTCTATCGGATGGATTTTGAACACCGGCAGCACGACAACGGGAGCAAAAACGTTAAACTTTACCGGTAAATATCATCCGTGGGGACAATCGGGATCAACCCTGAGCGCGTTGGCTCCGGAAAGCGTCTATGCCATGCAGATTACAACGCTAAACTCCACCCAAACGGCGGTCGTAGCAAGGGGATTTCTTCCGGTATATATCAAGACGAGCACGCCTAAAATCGTTTCGTCCGACAGTCTGAATGTCACAGGTTCGAATTTGCAGTTCTCCGGTTCGATCGACGATTCTTACGTGAAATTCGGACCCGTCGTTGAAAAAGAATTGAACTTGGATTACAACATTAACGACAACTTGCACATGAAATACGAACTATCGGACAGTAACGACAACTTGATTTCTTCGCAACCGGTAACGCTTGATCAAAATGGAAACTTCGGAATCACGTTAAACGGTTTAACAACCGGAATAAATAAGCTGAAATTGATCGTAGATGATGCGGCGGCTAATCATGCGGAGAAAGTCGTTACGATTACTAGCGCAGATCCCGTGTTAAGCGGAATTAAAGTACAGCCAGAGGCTTTAACCTTAGGCGTCGGTTCCACTGCGGATCTTATAGTAACGGCTCAATATATTGATGCGGACGGCAAGCCATTCCCGGTAAGCGTTAGTGACGTTACGTATGGGGCCATCTATACCGATTACGATCTGAGTGTCATAGACGTTGTCTATGGTAAAGTAACGGCGGTAGGTGAAGGCAGCACATCGATAACGGTATCTTATGGAGGGAAATCGGCTTCGGTACCCGTTACCGTCACTACAACTCCAGTCGATCCTGTATTAACGTCCATTTCGGTATCGCCGAACAGCGTGGCTCTAAAAGTTGGGAAGGATGCTCAGCTTACGGTTAACGCGGTGTATAGCGACGGAAGCAAGAAAGACGTTACAAACGATGCTGATTATAGTGTAGCTCATTCAGCCATTGCTACGGTAAGCGACACCGGAAAGGTGGCAGCCATAGGAAAAGGTGAAACGACAGTAACCGTATCTTACGAAGGTAAAACCTACGAGGCACCTGTTACTGTCACAGAAGAAACGACAACCCCAGTCAAATTAACGTCGATTTCGGTATCGCCGGACAGCGTGGCTCTAAAAGTTGGGAAGGATGCTCAACTTACAGTCTCCGCGGCATATAGCGATAAAAGTAAGAAAGACGTTACAAAGGATGCAAAGTATAGCGTACCTGGTACGAACATTGTTACAGTAAGCAATACCGGCAAGGTGACAGCCGTTGGAGCAGGGAAAACGACAATCACTGTATCTTATGAAGGCAAATCTTACGAGGTGTCAGTCACCGTAACCAAGGATTCTAGCACAACGAATCCAGGAACACCGACTTCTCCAAGCTCGCCATCGACTTCCACACCAAGCTCACCATCGACTCCTGCACCATCGGGTAAGAAAGCAAAAGCGGGCACGCTCTATATGAAGAAAAATGATAAGGGTATGACTTTCGCAACGATAAGCGTATCGACTGAGGCCTTGATCGCCCAGTTGAAAGATTCAAAAGCGGCCGACGTCACGCTGGACCTTACCGATATTGGCTTCAACGACTACAACAGTGTAGATGCAATCTTCGACAAAGCAACGGCCGACAAACTACTGGCATCCGGCAAAGGGTTAACCCTTACCGGCAATGGATTCACTATCAGAGTCCCTGCGGATGCATTGGCTGATTTTATTGGTGAAAAAGGTTTTAAATTAATCTTATCGGTAAAAGATCCTGACAATGGTGAAGTGAAGATCCTGTCGGTAAATCAAACAACCATCGTATCGAAGATCGTAACGATCGGCAACGATAAAGGAAAATTGAGCCATCCGATTGAAATCGGCCTTAAGCCGTCCAACAAAGTAATCGATTTGCAAAAAGTAGGCGTATACCAGCAAGACGGAAGCGGGAAATGGGGATATGTAGGATACAATGCCGCGCATCAGCCGGGGAACATTCAACTTACGACGTCAACGTTCGGTTCCTTCGAATTGATGGAGGTTCAAATTTCGTTCGACGATATTCAAACCCATTGGGCAAAACATGAAATCGAAGTTATCGCGGCTCAACACGTAACCAACGGAAAAAGCGAATCCAAATTCGTTCCGAACGATACGATAACGCGCGCAGAATTCGTGGCGCACTTGGATCGTATTCTTGGCCAAGAGAAAGAATGGAGTCATTACGTCACGATGGCAGGGGCAAATGATATCCTGGGCCGCCAAGAAATGGTCGTATTGATGGTCAATGCCATGAAAGTCGATCTGCAAGGCGAGAAAGTGCAATTAAACTTCAAGGATAAAGATCGGATTTCGGCGAATGCCCAAGCCGCGGTAGCGTATGCGGTAAATAAAGGATTGATCAATGGCATGTCTAACAACACTTTCGCTCCCGATCAAAGCTCCACTCGCGCGCAAGTGGCTTCTATTCTCTATCGTATGATGAAACTCTTAGGCACAATTTAATCTGAATAAGTAATATCAGTTCCATAGGATGAATAAAAAGCAGACCTCTTCGGAGGCCTGCTTCTTACTTCCTTTCACTTGAGGCTCTTCATGCAACAGTTTAATCCTCTTTAATAGCGCAGCCGCATAAGCAAGGATTTCATTTCTTCGTCCGCTAGTAGCTCTGCATTATATTTTTGCGAAATTTTCGCCAATGCAACATCATGGTAAAAGAACTCAATGAAGAATTTAACGAACGGCTGCGCCCCGGTGCGCATGGCCTGCCATTCCCCCTGCTCCATCCCCGCGAACATAATTTGCGAAGAGTCGGCTGCGACCAGCATGTATCGTTCCAGCGTATGATGCTCTTCCGTGGGCGATAACGTATGCAGCTTCGATACTTGTGCCTGCGGCACGTTCTTCCCCATTACAAAAGCCTCTACGCGTACACCATCCCGCTCCCGCTGTTCGAGCAGAGGCACATATTTTCTGAATTCATCGCTCCACATCGAGACGATAATCGTGTCTGCCGCCTCTTCGAGGATATGCTGGCAGTACGCCGCAATCGAGGCTTCGGACTTCAAGCTCCACACTTGATTGTCCGTGACGATTTTGCGTTCATTCATCAGCTTCAGTTGCTCAATGCTCTGCTCAAATTCCTTGGACAGCTTGTCGATGACAACCTGAAGCGGCAGCGCTAAATATGTCTTTTTCTTTTCTGATATGGAATCCGAAATTAAGCCTTTATCGATAAGGCGCGACAGCACCTCATATATTTTCGCCTTTGGCACACCCGAATATTTCACTACACTTGTAGCATCCATTGGGCCATCTCCTGCCACCAGCGCCTCATATACCTTGCTTTCATATTGTGAAAAACCGAATTTCTGAAGCATGGCTCCTCCTTCGCATTCCTGCAACGTATTGGAACTTGTCCGTATCATGATGATGTTAGGATTATCTTACTCCAGTCGATTCAAAATGAAAAGTCGAACACTAAGCGAAGCCGCTGAACAGTTACATCAATTTGTAAATTATTACAAGAAACCATCGCAATCGCTGCTGCATCTAATAGACGTATAAGTCTGCTTTTTCTCATATTGAATATTAATTTGGACAATAATTATATTCTTGTTGTATATATGAATATATGATCATTAACAAACAAAGGATTAGGTTCACTTGGACAAAATAAATGACGAACTAGGTAAACGGAACAAGATACGCAGATGCAGAAAGGAAATTAGTGTTTTGAATCTATCGAATGAAACGCACGCAAACAAACAGAAATCAGAAAATGAACGCAAGTTTTCTGTCCGGCTGACTGGATTTTTCTTTCTTACATTCGCCTTATTTGCCATACTTATTATACGCTTGGCGTTACTGCAATTCGTAGATGGTCCCGCCCTCAAGCAAAAAGAAACTTCATTGGGCTACCGGACTACAGCTATCGCACCGATTCGCGGCACCATCTATGATGCTGGCAATCATAAGATCGCTTATTCCACATCGAGACAATCTCTTTACTTTAACGTGAACAAAAATTACAAGAAGAAAGAAAATATAGCGGAAGCCAAGGAGCTCGCTGAAAAGCTCGTCGAAAGATTTAAAAGTAATACCAAAACGGGAGAGGAAAAACAATCTGTCGAGGATATCGTAAAGCGTATGGATTTGAATGCCAATGTAAATCCCGTACATGTCCCCCGCTTGATCAAAACGGATCTATCTCCGAAGGATATTGCTTACTTTTTGGAGCATAAGTCCGAATATAAGGATCTTGAGATTAGGGAAGACAGCGTCAGAAACTATGATCAGGATACAGTCGCGGTGCAAACGATCGGCTATCTGAAAAAGTTCAGAGGTGTCCGAGAGTCTTACGATTATTATAAGGAGATATACGAAAATAGAAATTCCCGGCTCGAGGAACTCAAATACCTTGATTATGAGGATGTCGGCGTCGACGGGCTTGAGTTCATGTTCCAGGAAGAGCTCCGCGGCAAAAACGGACTCAAAAAGTTCCCGGTTAACGTAACAGGACGAATTATGGGCCCAATGGAATTGACAAAGCCCGAGCGCGGCAACAATCTTCACCTAACCATTCACAAAAGCATTCAGATGAAGACCGAAGACGCGATTACGAATACGCTGCAGAAAATACGCAACTCCTCCAATTCCGTGGAGCGAGCCCCTAACGCACGTACGGGCTATGCCGTCGCCATGGAAGTAAAGACGGGCAATATCGTCGCTATGGCCAGCATGCCGGATTATGACAGCAATGTCTGGAAGAACGGCTCCATCAGCGTTGAGGATTACGAAAAAATAAATCCTTTATGAACAACGGCACGATTAAAGCAGCCTACGGCCCATACGAGGAAAAAGAAATGAACAAGCACCCGAACTCCATCGTGTATCTTGGCTCTACAATCAAGCCGTTGTCCGTCCTTATCGGTTTGAAGGAAAAGCTGTTCAGCGTGTACGATGATTATCCTGACATCGGCTATGCCGAAATCGGACTCGAAAAAAGGAAAATCCGGAATGCGAACAACAAGTCGCATGGTCGCATCGATGCCGCAAAAGCGCTGGAATTCTCCTCCAATGCCTTTATGATCGATATGATCGGCAAACGTTTATATTCCCGAACGGATGTGAACGGACTGAAGACATGGGACAAATATATGGAAATGTTCGGACTTGGTGTAAAAACCGGCAGCGGACTGCCTGGAGAGATAGCCGGCCTAAAGGACTACATGAGCGAAGCCGAGCGCGCCAGCGCGCAATCCGCTCTTGCATACGCTTCGTTCGGCCAGCAGGGCAAGTATACAACGCTTCAGCTCGCCCAGTATGCGGCTACGCTGGCTTCGCATGGCAAGCGAATGAAGCCGCAGTTCGTCAGCAAAATTACGGATCCGGACGGAAAGGTAGTAAAAGAGTTTAAGCCGGAGATGCTAAACGAAGCAAAGTTCGATAAAGCCTATTGGGACTTGATTGAGCTTGGCATGAGCCGAGTGAAGGTACAGGGATTTGAAGGGTTCAATTATGACTATTATCGGAAAACGGGAACATCCGAACAGGAAGTCGCAAAAGGCATCAGAGTAGAAAATGGAGTGTTCATTGCGTACGCTCCCGCGCAAAATCCGACCTTAGCTGTCGCAGTCGTTGTTCCAGAGGGCAATTACGGGGCTTATAGCGCAGCGCCAATCGCGCGAGCTATATTTGATGCGTACGACGAAGTTGTCGGGCTTACGGGTACGCCGCGCCAAACTTCGACTAATCAGCAAGTTAAATAGTAAATGACAAGCGATGGCCTTCGATTAAATTGGGGTCGTCGCTTTTTTGATTAGGCTGAAGCTCGCTATCAGACTAACTTACCTAGTTTTCGATAAATTTTATGACCAAAATTAGCTTTATTTGTTATGATAAAGTCCATACTGTGAATGGTGTCACACGAGAGAGAAAGTGGCACCTCATTAAAGGATGTTCTAGAGTTCGCTTGTGATCTTTTGAACAAACTCATATCCAAACTCATATCAAGTGGAGGCAGATAATGAAATGAATACGGTGAAAACGTTGGATAAGCCGAAGCAGCGCAAGCTGCTGATGAGTGCCGGACTGAGCTGGATGTTCGACGCGATGGATATCGGCATCATTTCCTTTATCGCGGCTGCACTGGCAGCCGAATGGAGCTTAACCCCGCAGCAGACGGGACTATTTACAAGCATGAACTCGGTCGGCATGGCAGTAGGAGCCTTGCTGGCCGGGTCATTGGCAGACAAGTATGGCCGAAAATCTGTACTGCTCTGGACGCTGGTCATCTTTTCAATTGCCAGCGGGCTATCCGCGGCTGCAACGAGCTTCACGATGCTGTGCATATTACGCTTCATCGCCGGAGCGGGCCTTGGCGGTGAATTACCTGTCGCTTCCACACTCGTCTCTGAATCCGTTCCCGCGAAGGAGCGCGGTCGTGCCGTCGTTCTGCTGGAAAGCTTCTGGGCGGCTGGCTGGATCGCTTCTGCATTGATTGCTTATTTCGTCATCCCTACCTATGGCTGGCAAGCTGCATTTCTCATCTGCGCAGCCCCAGCACTATACGCACTGTACTTGCGGAAAGCCATCCAAGATCCACCGCGCTTCACCGAACAGGCCAATCGCAGT
The DNA here is from genome assembly GCF_000293805.1 of Paenibacillus alvei DSM 29. Taxonomy (GTDB): domain Bacteria; phylum Bacillota; class Bacilli; order Paenibacillales; family Paenibacillaceae; genus Paenibacillus_B; species Paenibacillus_B alvei. The sequence goes on from NZ_AMBZ01000001.1 coordinate 1,068,022, forward strand.
AAGCAGCAAAAGCTGTCCTTCCGCGACCGCTTCGTATCGGTATGGTCCGGTTCGCACCGCCGCTCCACGATCATGCTATGGGTATTATGGTTTACCGTAGTTTTTTCCTATTACGGCATGTTTCTGTGGCTCCCCTCTGTCATGGTGCTGAAGGGCTTCAGCTTGGTCAAAAGCTTCGAATACGTGCTCATCATGACGCTTGCCCAGTTGCCCGGATATTTTACCGCGGCTTACTTCATCGAAAAGTTCGGGCGCAAGTTCGTCCTTGTCGTCTATTTAGTATTAACTGCGGCAAGCGCCGCCTGGTTCGGCAGCGCGACAACGGAAGGAATGTTGATCGCAGCCGGAATTTGCCTGTCGTTCTTCAACCTCGGCGCATGGGGAGGCATGTACGCGTATACACCTGAACTGTATCCAACTAAGGTGCGTTCAACCGGCGTTGGTCTTGCTGCATCCTTCGGCAGAGTCGGAGGCATCGTCGCCCCTTACCTCGTCGGCATGATGGTTGCACGCCAAGTCGCCGTCAGCGCGATCTTCTGGTTGTTCTTCGTCACCATTCTGATTGGTGCGATTGCCGTACTTTGGCTCGGTACGGAAACGAAAGGTAAAGAGCTCGTTGAATAATATGAATGACATACCTACATACAATAGCACCAGCGTCCCTCTAACGAGAGAAATGCTGGTGCTATTTCTTCAATGCAACTGCAACAGAATTGATAACCGTCTGATGCAATCCTCTCTTTAGCGCCAACTTAGGATTAGGAAATATGCGTTCCCGACGTTCCCTGGAGAGCCAAGGCCGCTTCCTGAAGGGAACAAATGATAGCATGCTTCCCTTGGTCGGCGAATGCGACGGCTGCCTCCATCTTTGGTCCCATGCTGCCTGCGGAAAAATGGCCCTCCCGGACATATTGCTTCGCTTCCGCCGTGCTGATATGATTTAGTGCCCGCTGCTCCGGCATGCCGTAATGGATAAAAACATGATTCACATCGGTTACCATCATGAAAATATCGGCACTCGCTTCATGAGCAAGCTTGAGGCCGCTGCGATCCTTGTCCACGACCGCCTCGACGCCGGAAATCGTTCCATCCGCTGCCTGCACAACCGGAATGCCGCCTCCGCCGGATGCAATGACAATGTTGCCGTCTGCAGCCAGCTTCATGATCGTCTCCGCTTCCATAATGGATTGCGGCTGCGGCGAGGGAACGACGCGCCGCCACCCTCGACCTGCATCCTCCATCATGTTCCAGCCCTTCTCCCGCATCATGCGCTTGGCCTCCTCCTCACTATAGAAGGTGCCGATCGGCTTCGTCGGTTGCCGGAACGCTTCATCTTCTGGAGACACTTGCGTTTGCGTCAGCACGCTAACAACATGCTGCGTTAAGCCGCGCTTGCGAAGTTCATTTTTTAAGCATTGATCAAGCATGTATCCGATCATCCCTTGAGACTTTGCATTGCATACGTCCAATGGGAAGGGAGAAACGACATCCTTTGCCTCCTCATTCTGTTGCAAAATCAAACCGACCTGCGGACCGTTGCCATGCGTAACGATCACCTCGTAGCCTTGCTGCACGATATCGGCGATGATCTCGCTGCTTCTGCGCACATTTTCAAGTTGATTCTCATAGGTCGCTTCTTGATGAGGCCGCAAAATGGCGTTGCCTCCCAATGCGATCACAACTCGTTCTGACATGCTCATACCTCCTTAGTGCCATAATGGAATTAGCGATTCCGAATGCTGTATCGATCCCGGAGCTATGTCCGGAATGCAGCAATTGTACAAGCTTGGCTTGAAAATAAAGGGCATCCTCCATCATCATCGCGTTCAGCACCTTAACCACCTTGTCACTAAAGCGCCCGCGCAGCGCATGTCGCAAATAAGCCTTGCTCACATCCGTCGTAATCTCTTCTCTTTCTATAATATGATGCAAAATGCTCAATAACGCAGGGTGAAAAGCTTGCGTCAATGCCTGAACGGCCAGTATGCCGACCAGACAATCGTCTCCCGCTGGCGTCAGTCCTTGTCCGCGGCCAAGGAAAAAGCGCAAATGTTCTGCAATCGCCTGAACTTCGCCGCATACCAAGCTGATCATCAATTGTTCCATATGCCGTAACGTGATCGATTGCAGCTCATCTGGGTAATAATCCTCCGCAAGAAATCGGTCCCACTCCACGCCAAGCCCGGTTGATACGCCCCATGCCCGGCATGCATGCAGCATCGTGTCGATATGAATCAAATTACGATAACTGCGGTAATGTTCTTGTTCGATATGATATTGAAAGGGTTCTGCCTGAGACAAGTCTAGAACGAGTGGACGAGATGGATGCCGGAATAGCAGCATATCCGGCGTTGAGGCAATCACGGGATCGCCACAGCGAACAGAGCAGCGCAGCCTTCTTACGCGTTCCACTCCCATATGGATGCCGAATGGTAATCTGCCGTTCTTCGTCGTCCCGATAAAGACGAGTTCCTCACCCTCTCCTATCGCCAAATTGATGCCGTTTTCGAAAACGCTGTGGACAAAGCCAAGCCGCCTCTGGGATAGGAGCGCCGGCAGTTCCGCATGAATCTCCTCTCCCCTGAGGCAAGACGTATACAACGGCGCGCTATAGAAGTCCAAGTCTGGCCGCATACGCTTCAAGCGCCTTCTCGAAGCACTCGACTGGCGGACGAACCGTGCCTGCTCCGATCTGCCCGACTCCCGGCTCCTTATGGGCGATGCCGGTATTAATAACTGGCGTAATTCCGGTTTCGACGACTTTTCGGGCGTCAATGCCGAGACAGATGCCGCGGAAGTTCCATGTCGGAACGGTAAAATTCGGGTTCTGATCGATGGAGATCTCGATCATCTCATTGCTTGTCGCCAAGGCATCCTGGAATCCACCAGCGCCGACGAACCGCGTAACGCCCGGTGCAGCAATCATCGCCATCCCGCCTACGCCGAATGTTTCCGTAATTGCACTGTCGCCGATATCCGGGTTGGCATCATCCTGCGAGTATCCCGTGAAGAACAGCCCTTGCGGCGTATTGACGGGCGCAGTAAACCATTCATCGCCCATGCCGCTTATGCGAATGCCGAATTCTTTGCCGTTCCGGCACATCGCTGTAACGACCGTGCCTGCTTCAATTGTGCGGGCGCCGTCCATGACTGCCTTGGCCGCTGCCATCATGATGTTCAAGAAGAATTGGTCGGTGTCCGCCAAAAACTTGATGACGCTCTGTATCTCCCGTTTTTCCATGTCGAGATTGACGATATAAGGGCTTATCTCCTTCAAGAAGACAAGCGAAGCCGCGATATTGCGCTGGTGGAACTCGTCACCCATCGTTATGGCCTTCGCGATCATGACATTCAGATTCAGCCCGCCCTTGGTTGCTTTAAGCGCACGCGACAGCGTCGGACCCAGCACATCCTTCATCCAAGTCAAGCGAGCAATCACTTCCTCCGAATAAGCGCCGAAGCGAAGCACCTTGCCGATTCCCTCATTCATAATACAGTAGGCCTCATTGCCTTCGGTGCGGTTCTGCACGACGAATACCGGCATATTGCCCGACGTGATGCCGCCCATCGGACCTACGGCTTTCACATGGTGACACGGAATGAAGCGGATCTCGCCCTGCTCCAGCATCGTACGGGCCTCCGCTTCCTCCTTCGCCCAGCCTTCGAATAGCACGGCGCCTACGCAAGAGCCCTGCATGGGGCCTGTCATGTCCGCATAAACGATCGGCGGTCCCGCATGGAGCAGCGTCTTGCCTTTCAGCTCTGGAATAACGGTATGGGCCGCCACGACATCGACGAGGAACGGCGTACCGCCGGAGATTTTATCAATAACCGCCTGATTGGCTTCATCAATGGTGTTATAATTCATGCGAATTTCCTCCCAGTTGTTTGTTCTGCAGGATCCATAAAGGTCTTGGCAATTGCAATACAGACCGCTTGTTAGTTCCCATTCACTAGTTCGCGCATTTCACTGGTCATCGCTTATGCATGAACCAATCTTATTCGCCCGTTAAATCGGTATTGATTCAATTGCTTCAAGATATGCTGCATCTTGGCGCTGCCGCCCGCAACCGGACGCCAGTCGTACTGCACCACCGTGGCGCCGCTGCCGCTCGCCGCAATGGCTTCCGCGAACTTGGACAGTCCTACGTTAATAATGGATGGCTTTCCGTTAAGCAGTTGCTGAACGAATGAGGAAGATTCACGGTTGTCGGCAGAGACCGTAGCTGCCGGACGATATGATTTCGGTACATCTTCAAGGCTAAGATTCATCATCGCTAGCACCGTGCGCACTGCTTGATTGTTGCTCTCTTTCACGAGCACGCCCGCCTGCTCGAATCTGCGCTTCTGTTCCGCATATGACTGCGGATCCTGCAAAGTCCCACATAATGCAGCTACAAAATAAATGTTGCGCCCTTCCGCCTTCGCCTTGGACGAAGCTTTCTCGACTGCTGGCGCCAGCACTCCTGCCATGTCGTCATGACCGCCGTAGCCGAGCACGACATCGAATAAAATGACGGCCGTAGCGGGATCGGCCGCAGCCTTCTCGATATGTTGAATTCGCGTGGCCGGGTCAATCATCGGATGCGGCTTGCCTTGGGTGTACATGTCATCCCCCAGATCGACAATGGCATGGCCGTTCGAGCGAAGCACATAACCCGCTTCGTGGATAAGTCCATCCTGCAACTGAAGCGCATCCGCAATGAGCATGGCCGCCTCCGCAGCCAAAGTGCCTCCGGCATATAAACCTTGAATCGAGGTTTGATCCGATTGCAATTCCGTCTCCGGCACTTCAAGCGGCACACTGTACAGAGGCAGCACCGGGTTGCCTTTCCCCAAATCAATCGCGATCCTCGCCGCTTCCTCCAACGTGTATGCTTGATACATATTACCTTCATGCGCGGAAGGCTTTTCTCCCAGGAATAGGGCAACTACCGGCTTTGAGATCCCCTGCAGCTGGTGAACGACCCGATCGCGCACCTCCTTCGCCGGCGGCTTGGAGATGACGACAATGACGTCGGTTTGGTCGCTATGCTCCAATCCGTGAATGCCATCCAGCATCGTAATCGCGCCAATCCCCTCCGAGAGATCGCGCCCGCCTGTGCCGATCGCGTGGCTGATGCCGCCGCCCATGCGATCGATCAATGTCGATACTTCTTGAATGCCGGTGCCCGATGCGCCGACGATGCCGATATTGCCTCCCTTTACGCGATTCGCGAACGCGAGCGGAACGCCGGATATAATCCCGGTACCGCAATCCGGCCCCATGACGAGCAAGCCTTTTTCATGCGCCTTGCGCTTCAAATTCAATTCTGCTTCGATCGGCACATTATCGCTGAAAATGAATGCATGCAGACCAAGTTCAAGCGCTTTGTCCGCCTCTTCGGCCGCGTACTGTCCCGGTACCGAGATCATCGCCAGATTGGCGCCCGGATTCTCCTTCAAAGCGCGTTCCCATGAGCGAACGCTCAACGTGGAAGACTGGCTGCCGCTCACAGATTGATCGCTTAAAAAGCGGTCAACGGCGGCGAGCATATCGTCCACATTCCCGTTCGCCTCTGCATCAATGACAATGCACATATCGTTGGCTCCCGCCTTCTCCAGTTCATCCGTATAGAGTCCGGAATTGCCCATGATATCCTTGTTGGCTGGCGTCCCCATCATGATCGAGGCTTGGACTACGCCCTCTAATGCTGATATATGATTCGTCAAGAGCATCAAATTGACGGAATCTTGATATGAATTCGGCTTAATGATCGTATGCAGCATCTTGATTCACCCCTGGTTGTCCGTAATGTTGGCACGATTGCAAGTACAGTTGCTACAGTTACTAATGCGAGTTCAGCGAGTTCAGCGAGTTCGAATGTTCATCAGAATCGTCATTGAATAACGGATTGGTTTACGTGGCAAACGGATCTTTATGATCATACTTGTTGTAATGAATAACGTCCGATACGAGATACTCGTAGACTTCGTCTACAATCTCGATTCCGTTCGCCTCGTTCTCCTGCTCGATCAAATCGTAATTTTGCCCCGGATACAGTACCTTTTCGAAGCCCGGTGCAGGCTGAATGCTGTTCAGGTCGCGCATCGTCTGCGTGATGTTGCGGCGAAATTCCTCCAAATTGGTAAAGAAGGACGGATCAAGCACGATATGGAGTTGGCCCAGATTTCTGCCTTCGGTCAAATCGTGATACATCGAGCTGACGCGATTGCCGAACGGCAGGCCGAGCAGAATGCCTGACAGCACATCTACCATCATCATAAGGCCGTATCCCTTTGGCCCTGCGATCGGCAGGAGCGCATGCACTTGAAATGGATCGTTCGTCTTCACGCCTTGATTATCGACCGCCCATGTATCGGGAATCGCCTCGTGCTTCGAACGAGCGTGCAAAATTTTCCCCCAAGCCTGTACGGTCGTCGCCATATCAAAGGTAATGAGCGTATTTCCTTCGCCCGGAGCAGCAAAAGCAATCGGATTCGTGCCGTAATAAGCCTCAGCTCCGCCATAAGGAACAACCATCGGATCGGATTGGCACACTGAGATGCCGATAAGCCCCTCGCGAGCCGCTTGCTGCACATAGTAGGACAAGGCGCCGCTATGTCCAATTCGTCTCACGCCGACCACGGCGACTCCGTTCTCCTTGGCCATGTTCACCGCATGCTCCATTGCTTGCCTCGCTGCAACATGCCCGGCCCCGTTATCCCCGTCTAATACGGCAGAACATGGGCCTGTCTTTTCAAACGTAAAGTTCGGACTTACATTCGTACCGCCTTTGGAAATGCGTTCCGCATAGTATTCGACCCGCATCGCGCCATGGGAATGGACGCCGCGAACATCGGCATGAACAAGCACGTCCGCCACCACGTCCGCATGGCTTGCGGACAGGCCGGCACGGGTCAACTTCGTACATATAAGCTGATGCAGGTTCTGCTTGGTTACTTTCATGTCAGCACCTCTCTGCAATTATTCCGCCTTCCTCCCGCTGCCATCAATCAGCTTACGCATTGCTGCACCAGCAGCGGAAGACGGTTCATTATCTTAATCCGTATTGCCGTTCAACCGTATGTTCTATTTCTGTTCTATCTCTTGCATACCATTTATGGTTCAAAAAGCGCCTGACCACTTACAAGGAAGCGTCACGGTTGCAGTCTTTCGAATACAAATAAGCGAAAGGCTCTCTGCCTACTGCGTAAGTCGCTTGGGGGACGTAAGGCCCCATGTACAGGTAATCGCCCTTTTTGATCGGAATCCATTCATTGTCCAGATTGTAGACGCCTTCGCCGGACAGCATAATGGCTCCGTGTTCCTGGTAATGCGTCTCGACGAACGGATGGCAGCCGCCCGGTTCGAACGATAAAATATGAAAGTTCATGTCAAATGCCAGATCTGTCGGCAGCAAATCCTTCAGCTTGACGTTTGTCATATTGTCGTAATCCATCGCTTCAAGTTCATGCACATTTCCGGATACGACCCACGGAGCATGCTCGCTTCCATCGAGCGGGACATATTTTTGCTTGTACAAGAACAATTTCGTATCTTGCACCTGTTCATTTTCCAAATACAGCTTCACTCCCGGAGGACAGTACAGGTAGCCGCCTTCTTGCAGTGAGAAGGACTGCTTATCCGCCGAAGCTTTTACGCGTCCTTCCATGCAGTACACGAACGTTTCGACGCCGGCTTCGCCGAAACCCTGCACGTTTTTGCCGCCTTCATGCATCGTCACCACATAATCGACGAATTTGGCGCCCAATCGTGGTGAAGCCAGTATCGTAAGATCACACTGTTCAAAGCCCGGCACGACATTTTTGACCAAGCCTTCCGGCGGGATCAGTGCAAAATTGCCTCGTTTAATAATCGAACGACTCGCTAACAAATCTTGTGGGTAACCCATGGTATACACGCTCCTTTAGAAATTGAATTCGCTTGCAGAGGGAAAAGCAATAAATACGTATCCTAACATCATGCAGACTGCTTATGTTCCTCGCCCTTGGTTGCTTGCGGCTCCTTCTTCAAATTCGCCAGCACCATAACCGTCGAGCCGATGACAATGATGACCGTGGCCAGATAGAAGCCCAATACTTTACTGCCCGTTGCGTCCGATATGAGTCCCGTAACGAACGGAGCCACAACCGAAGACATCATACCGAAGAAGTTGAAGAAACCGAATGTTGCCCCGACTCCCTGCTTCGGCGCAATATCCGCCACATACGAGATTAAGAGCGGCTCGACCGCCAGCTTCCCGAAGAAACCGTACAGAATGAGGCAAACGATCAGCAGCGTATTCGTGCTTACGGAAACCGTCAAGTACAGCATGACCGCAGCCAGCAGCTCCAATAGAATAATGAACGTAATCTTCTTATGCATGAATTTGTCGGACAGCCGACTGAAGAGCAGCGCACCAGGCACGGCGCTGAATGCGACCAAGGCAGCCGCAAAGCCAATCGCAGTTCCGTGGAAGCCCCGTTCCTCCTGCAAATAAGAGGGAAGCCAGGTCACGATCATGTAATAGCCGTAGCAGGTTGCAAAATATAGCACATAAGAAGCAATCATCTTCGGATTGGCAAGCAAACGTTTCAATGTCGCCTTATCTTGCGTATCGCCCTGCGCGTTGGCCGCTGCATTGGATGGTGCAGTGCTTTTTTTAATGTTCTTGACAAATACCAGCATTAATAGAAATGCCAATCCTGCCGTAATGAAGAGAAGCACCCGCCAATTCCATCCGGCATCCTTTACGAGAAAGCTGGAGCCGATCAGGCCAATCGCCATGCCGATGGCAGAACCGCTGTTAATAATCGCGGTGGAGACACCCCGCTTCTCCTTCGGGATCGTCTCCGAAGATATCGAATAGGCTGGCCCGTAGTAGGTTCCTTGCCCCAATCCCGTAATGAAGCTCGCCACTAAGATGAACATGAGTGAACTGGAGAACCCGACGAGAATTGCGCCTAACGTGAATAGAATGAACCCCGGAATAATTATCGTCTTTCGTCCGAACTTATCCGCCAGCAAACCCGACGGAATTTGCATCATTGTATACGCGAAGAAAAACACACTGAAGATGAGACCCATGCTTGCATCTGACGTCACATTCAAATCTCGTTGTATTTCGGGAAGAATTGGATTCAAGATGGTGCGGTATATCCAAATGACCGTCCATCCGAGACAAAGCATCACGATGACCTTTTTCCAATACTCCCACTTTTCCTGTTGGCCCGTGTCCCTCACAATTTCACTCTCCTCAGCGTACCTAGTTGTATGTCTGCCTGCTTGTCCGGCTCACGATGTTCTTATGCCTCGTATGCCAGCTCATACAGCGCATGGGTCAAGGCTTGAACGCCGGCTGCCAGATGCTCAGGGCTGGTATACTCGGCCGGATTGTGACTGATCCCTTTGCGGCTCGGTACGAACAGCATCGCTGTCGGCACAAATTTCGCCATAATTTGGGAATCATGTCCAGCCCCGCTGTGCATCAGCTTGAACGGGATGCCATGCTTCTCGCATTGCCGCTCCAGTACATCGAGAATTCGGGGATCCATCGGAACGGGATCCTCATCCATCCACATCTCGATCTTAAGCTCGACTCCGATTGCTCTGGCGGTGCGCTCCATCAATTCAGTAACCTCATCGCTGAATCGAACCAATGCTGACTTGTCCGTATGACGGATATCCAAAGTGAACAGCGCGCTGCCCGGCACGACATTGACCACGTTCGGCTTTACTTCGATCTTGCCAACCGTCGTCACTAACGGATCGCCGTGGGCTTGGGCAAGATCCAGAATTTGTTGAATCATGCGTCCCGCCGCATGCACGGCATCTTTGCGATATCCCATCGGCGTAGTTCCCGCATGATTGGCTTCCCCTGAGAGCTCAATCGTGAAGCGCCGCTGGCCGACGATGCTGTGAACGACGCCGACCGGCAAGCCTTCATGCTCCAGCACGCTGCCTTGTTCAATATGCAGCTCCACGAAGGCCTGAATATCGCTGCGCTTTTCCGTCTTGCTATCGGGGAATTGAAAACCCGCCTGCTCCATCGCTTCAACAAAGCGAACGCCTTGGAAGTCGGCTATATTCTGAACATCCTCCTTGTTTGCTGTGCCCGCAAGATTTTTGCTTCCCCAGAACGTAAAGGGGAAACGGCTGCCTTCCTCTTCCGCAAATGAGACCACTTCCAAGTTGCGAAGCGGTTGCCCGTGCTTCTGCTTTAATGTCTTCATAGCCAGCAAAGCCCCTATGATGCCATATTGCCCGTCGTATTTCCCACCGTTGCGCACCGTATCTACATGAGATCCGCTCATTATCGTTTCTTCCGGATACAGGCTGCCTTCCAGCCGCCCGTACAAGTTGCCGATCTCGTCATAATACGTAATGAATCCTTCCTCTTTCATGCATTGCTCCAATGCTTTTTGCGCAGCCGTCCACTCCTTGGAATACAGCAGGCGGGAAACGCCTCCATTCGGGTCGTTGCCGAATTGGCTCAGCCACTCGACAAGACGAACGGTTTCCGTTTGGATATGATCCATAGTCGTATCTGTCCTTTCTGCAAGATGTGTGTGCATGACCCAAGCGAGATAAACGGCGCACGCGTCCGCCTATCCGCGGTGCAATAAAGAGCGTTCTTTCAGCGGCCTTATGTACTTGCTGCCAAGGCCGTTTGTGCTTTCACCTTGATTGTAAACGCTTTAAAAATGAATAACATCGAGGCAACTCGATAAAAAACGGGGTGTCTTTTTATCCATTTTGGATAAGCGAGGAACAAGAGGAGCCTATAAAAAACAGACTTAGTCTCATGAACGTACTTTGCATTCATGAGACTAAGTCTGAGAGCTCAAAACATAATTCGATTGTTATCCGATTATCCGATTGCGATATGGGGCGCCAACGGTTTGTCCTCCAACAGCACAAGAATCTTCAACCCGACCTGCACGGACAGCATCTCATCCGGATCGTCCATGTCCATGCCGGTAATTTCCTTGATGCGCTCCATGCGATACGTCACCGTCTTATAATGACAGAACAATTCCTCGGCCGTCTTGGCCGCGTTTTGATGGTGCTGCAAAAACGTTTGCAGCGTTTTAATTAAATCGTTGCGGTTCGGCTGCTTGTAAGCAAGCAATTTATGCAGCGATGGCGGAATGAACTTCGCCAGTTCTCCGGCATCTTCGATTTGACAAAGCAAGCGATAAATTCCCAAATCCGAAAAAGCCGCAATGGCGGACCTGCCGTTCATCATCGTGCCGAGGTGCAATGCATCCTGTGCCTCCTTGTAGCTCCGCGGCAGCTCCAAAAGATCCGCCGCCGCGCTTCCGATTCCGACCTGCACCTCTATTTGCTGAACGCGCTTACAGAAGATCTGTTGAATATCGCGAACCGCTTCCTTTATCGAACGGATACAAGCTGTTTTATCCCCCTGCTCACTATCCGCGCTCCACAGTACGACTAGCTGATCGCTTCGGCTCCGTATGATTCCTTCCGGCAGCCGCTGCTGAATGAGCTCGTACAGCATGCGTTGATTCGGATTATGAAGACCGTATCGTTCCGCATCATTTATACGGCCATGATCCGGACTCTGTAGGCGAAACAGTACGACAATGTGCGTCTTGCTTAGATTCCAGCCGATTACATTAGCCCGTTGATATACACTCTGCAGCGATTCAAACTTCGCGTGCAGCAAATCGTCGATTAAGTCGTCCTTGAATTTCATTTCCACCTCGGCGACCGCATATTGCTTAATAAGCTCAAGCGACAAGGAGGTGGCCGCATTCTCTATCGCGATGAAGTCTAGCGCCTCCACCTGTTTGCATGTCTCATGGATAACCAGATGCACTTTAATATGATTGACTGTCTCAACCGGGATCACGAGTTGATGGGCGGTGCTTCCATTCCAGTCCGGATAATTCACGCGCTGCCTGAAACAAGAAAATTCGGTATCGATTCGAACGTTATCGTCGTTCTCCTCCTGTTCCAGCACTACAAACGCCGCCAACCGCGGATCGGTCGCCGCTATCGTCCCGAAGTTCCGGTCATACAACGTAACCGGATTCCCGATGAGCTTCGTTAAGGAGGCAATCATATTGTCCGAGCCTTTATTCGCCAGCGTCAGCGCGATGAAGCGATCATGAACCTCCTTGAAATATTTGAGCTTGACCACTTGACTGTTGAACAGTGATTCCATGACCGGATACATAATTTCGCGGTAAGGAACCTGCTTCGGAATTTGAATGACGGGAATATGGTATCTATCCGACGCTTCGATGATGCCTGACGGGATATCATGCACGAACCGACCGGTTTTGATTACTAAAGCGCTTACATTCTTTTCAGACAATTGAGTCATAAAGGCTTGCTGTTCGCAGTCATCATATGATTGCAGCGGGTACAGGCTGCTTAACAGCAATTCTCCTCCGCTAATCCATTCCGCAATATCCGGCGCCTCAATGATGGTAACGCCCCGAATCGGGTTGTGCAATCCTTGCTTGCCGCTGACCACGAATGCTTGCTTTAATGTTTCGATTTGAAATAAGTCCTTTACTCTGAATTCCATCTTTCCAGCTCCCATCGATGTAGAAGTAGATTCAGTCGAGTACAGAATAAGAGCTAACTTACATATGATTGCTGTTCTACTAGATTACCTTACTTTTGCAGACAATTCATCCGCTATAACGTTAGCGCCGTGAAAACTTTGTGACCTTATAATAAGAAAAAGGCCGATCATGGGCATGTCTGACCATCAATCGACCCAACGCTCGTCATGAAATGGCATTCATTTAGCTACGGTTGCGTTCCCGTCTCTAACTAGTGATCCCTTGTTCCGATAACGGAATCACAGCTTCAAATAGAACCCCTTGTCCGATATTGTGCATAGAGAATGAGATGCCAAGAGCATCAAAAATCTGCTTTACAATATATAACCCTAGACCGCTTCCTCCTGTATTGCGGTTTCGTGATTTTTCGATGCGAAAGAAAGGTTCGAAAATATGCTGCAGATCCTCCTCTTTTATGCTCACTCCCGTATTAACGACTTGAAATTGGAGGCAGCTCCGCTGTAAATTCCGAGTTAGTCGAATGAATACTTTTTCTCCCTGCGGCGAGTACATAATCGCGTTATGAATAATATTTTTGCACGCCTTTTCCAACAGAATGCGATCAGTATGGATCATGATATTTGAATCGATCTGCTTCAGAAGCTGAATATCCCGTTGACCGGCAAAAAATTCAAGGTTTTCAGTAACGGTATCCACAAGCTGCGAAACATTTACTTCTTCCGGCTGCAGCTTGAACGTATGTCGCTCCAGCCTCGACATACTTAAAATCTCGCGCACCAGCTTCTCCATTTCCTCAATAATTTGGTGATTTTTACGCAAATATTGATCGCGATCCTGATAAGGGCCGATATGATAAATCATCCCTTCCAAATACCCCTTCATCACGGTTAGCGGTGTCTTCAACTCGTGTGCTGCAATCGCGAAAAACTCTCTGCGTTTCGTTTCTGCCTCCCTTTCTTTTTCTATATCGCTTTTTAGCTGCCGATTCGCAGTTTGCAAATCCAGCATCGATTGCTGCAAATTAACGGACATTTCATTTAAGCTATTGGACAGCTCCCCCAATTCATCCGAGGAACGAACCTCGATTTGTTCGCTAAAATCCAATTTCGCCATCTTCCGCGCGCCCTGATTAATGTAAAGCAGCGGCTTGGTAATAAACCTGGAGTACAAATAAGCGCTCCCTATGCCAATCACGATCACGATAATACTCATATAAGGGAGGAAAAGAGCCAGCACCTGCGAAGCCTCATCAATCGGCTGAAAGGTAGCTGATACGACAAGCGTGGCAGCCATATCCCGATATTGAATAGGAACGTTGACATTATAGGAATTTGTACTTATAGACGTCTTGGCCGTTCCAGCTCTTATTTCCGCCGATAGCGTCGATAGCGGATAAGCTTTATGAATCGAAGGAAAATATGGCGAGTATATGATGGCTCCCTCTTTATTTTGAAGATAGACGTTTGCATTATTTTTTTTGGAAAAAGTATCAAGAAGCAGCACGCCATACTGCAAATCAAGCTCCTTCGATTTCGTTATGATTTCTTCAATCCCAGTCTTTAGCTGATCCGTCTTGTACTGCTCGTAAAAGGTTGGCAGAAAAAAGTACAACGATACATAAATCAGGACGGCAAAGGATAACAAAATGAGCGAGGTAATCACAAAAAGCTTATGAGTGATGCGCTTCATCTTCAGCATGTCCAACCATTTACTCATCAATTTTATAGCCGATCCCCTTTACCGTTTTAATGTAGGGTATGTCTAATTTCTTTCTAATATTTTTAATATGCGTATCGATAACGCGCGTCTCTCCGTAATAATCAAAGCCCCATACCTTCTCGACAATGCTTTCTCGGGTGAGTACTTTTTTCTCGTTTTGAACCAGCAGCTGCACGATTTCAAATTCTTTGGTCGTTAAAGGGATATCTACCTCATTCACAAACACTTTATAGGCGTCGCAATCTACTCGAACCTCCTTGAAAACCAAGCCATTATTCGTTCCTTGATCCTTGCTTCTTCTCAGCACGGCCTCAACTCTCCGTATCAATACGTGAAAAGAAAAAGGCTTCGTAATATAATCGTCGATCCCGAGATCGAACCCCTTCAATTGATCCTGTTCTTCCTCTAATGCCGTCAGCAAGATGATCGGAACATTGGACTCGCTTCGAATCATCGTGGCTACCTCAAATCCGTTTAAATTGGGCATCATGACATCCAATAAAATTAAATCGAAGGCTTGCTTATTAAATTGCTTCATGCCCTCTATTCCATCACATGCAACTTCAACACCATATTGTTGAGTCATCAAAAATTGTTTGATGAGTTCCCGAATCTCTTGATCATCCTCGATTACTAGAATTCGATCATTCATTGCCATCTCACCTCGTAAACCAGTATAGCTGCGGAATCTGAAGTTTATATGAAGACGTGCATGAAATCCCCACTGAAACTCTACACGAGCTTCATCATAACTCCAGATACAAGCCATACAATGAGGCTGTCAACAAAAATACGACTGCAAAGGAGATTGACGACAATGAAAAAGACATTAACTACAACTGCTTTAGGTGCTGTACTTACCTTCGCCTCTTTGGGATCTGCATTCGCGGCTGAGGTTCCAGCACAATCTATCGGACAACTGGCAGCAACTGCTATTAAGGTAAAGGCAACAAGTAATCTTGATGAAACTTCTAAAGAAAAGTAAAAGCGATTTTCGAGCAAATGCAGAAGGGAACGCTTACGAAAGAGCAAGCGAAAGCTCAGCTGCAAGAGCTTGGCGTCGATGTGGAGTTTGGTATCAAAGGAGATCATGACGGCATCAAGTTTAAATTAGGCAAAGTGAATTCTGTTAATCTCGATGACGCCACCAAAGAAAAGGTAAAAGCGATTCTTGAGCAAGCTCAAGCCGGTTCCCTTACGAAAGAACAAGTGAAAGCTCAACTGCAAGAGCTCGGCATCGACATGGATGTGGATTTCAGCAAAGCAACTCATGGCGTAATGGTAAGCGCAGCAAAACTCGATAACCTTGACGAAGCTGCGAAAGAAAAGGTGAAGGCAATTCTTGAGCAAATGAGAACAGGAGCCCTTACGAATGAACAAGTAAAATCCCAACTGCAAGAGCTTGGCATCGACATGGATGTGGATTTCAGCAAGGGTCATTACTTCCAAGTAAAGATGGATAAATCGAAGATGGATACCCTTGATGAAGCAACCAAGGAAAAAGTGAAATCCATTCTTGACCAAATGAAAGCGGGGACGCTTACCGAAGAACAAGTAAAAGCTCAGCTTCAAGAGCTTGGCATCAATATAGAAGTGAAGTCCGGCATGGTTAACGGCATGACGAAAGACGGAAATAAAGTGATGAAGGTAGTTAAGTTTGATGATGCTGCTGCCCAGCAAAAGATGTAAGCCCGTTTTGATCAATCAAGAGAAGGGCTTCGTGGTTAGAAGCGGGATTTTTGAACTACCTCTTCAAATGAATGTTCAAAAAGATCGGTTTTCAGCACCAAGAAGGTTGCTTGAACTCGAAGAAGGAAGCGCGGAGTGTAGGCAAGACTACATGAGCACTGGACTTCGAGAGTGAATGCAAGATTCGACGTAGAGATCCTTCCTGTACAGCTTCGTGATTAAAAGCGGGCTTTTTGAACTACCTCTAAAAAAGAAAGCGAGGGATGTTAGATGGTAAAAAGCATTGTATATAACGTTCGGGAGGAACATTTCAGCGCCTAGCGCATGATGCAATGGATTGAGCCCAATACATGACGACGCTAGAGTCGCTTGAAACGTCTGTCTCTCCCGAACTTGACCATGCCGCAATGTCGTTCATTCGCAGGTACAACCAAGTTCACTATGAAGCGGCTAAATGCCGCATACAAGGGAGAATTCAGATTGGAAACAATAAAACCTAATGACAACACACTGGATACACAACTCATGGTAGATACTTGCTCACAGCAAGAGCCTCTGCTAGAGAGCAGCACACTCGATATCGAAGATGGATTTCATAGCACAATCAAGGATCTGCGTGATCTTGGTTTCGATGAAGCTTGGAACAACACGTGGGAGTCTTGGCTGAATGAGCTTTCAGAGTCTGCTGCACGCCGTTTTGCAGGACAGCTCGTGCCCGCACGCGTTGCGCTGGCGCATAAGCATCTCTATCGCGTTATTGGCACCGATGGAGAATGGCTTGCAGAGCTGTCTGGACAGGCACGTGCCGGAATGGCAACACTTAGCGATTGGCCGACCGTCGGCGATTGGGTCGCTGTGGCGCCTCGGCATGCAGAAGGACGCGCAACGATTGTAGGCGTACTGCCTCGCCGCAGCATGTTCGGACGCAAGGTAGCCGGGGGCAGACGCGATACGCAGATCGTTGCGGCGAACGCAGACCTCGCCCTGCTCGTTACCTCCATGTCTCGCGACTTCGAGCCGCGGCGCTTGGAGCGTTATGCCGCTCTAGCATGGGACAGTGGCGCCATGCCTGCTGTCGTGCTGACGAAAGCGGACGAGGTGGACGACCCTGAGCTCTTCGAGGCACAAGCGATGCAGGCCGTTCCCGGCGTCGATGTGTTCTGCGTCTCTGCCATGACTGGCGAGGGCATGGATGATCTTCGCGCACGCATTGCCCCAGGCATGACTGTCGTGCTGGTTGGCTCCTCCGGTGTCGGCAAATCTACACTTGCCAACGCGTTGACGGGCACCGAGCAAATGCTGACGCAAGCTGCGCGTGCAGACGATGACCGCGGCCGCCACACCACAACGCATCGTGAGCTTCTGCGTTTGCACAACGGCGCCTGGCTCATTGACACGCCAGGCATGAGAGAAGTAGCTATGACGGCTATCGATAGTGAGGGCTTGTCGCACACCTTTGAGGATATCGAAAGCCTTACTGCACAATGCAAATTCAGCGATTGCAAGCATGAGCGCGAGCCCGGCTGTGCCGTACGCGGGGCTATCGATACCGGCGAGCTTGATGCAAACAGGCTGCGCAGCTATCATAAGCTCCAGCGGGAAATCGCATACATGCACCGCTCAGAAAATGCCCAGCTTGCCCGTCAATATGTGCAGAACAATAAAAAGCTGTCAAAATGGAGCAGCCGTGTAAGCAAGCGCCGTTGATAGCAAGTATCGAACATGAGAATGGTATCACTGCAAGTATAAAAAGCGTCAGCGCAAATACAAAAGGGAAGCCTCTGCAAAAGAGACTTCCCTTTTCTAGTTTATTCATTTATATAACTGCTCGTATTGGTCTGTTTAAAATACTGCGCGCAGTTATAACGAATTCGTACCAATTAACGCAGGAGGCATACTGCCGCGAAGCGTGGTCTTACTGCGATTCCAATCGCACGCGTGAAGACGAGGATGGTACAACAGATACGGATTTTCCGAACGCTTCTGCGAAGTTCCATATCTCGCCATGCGCTAATACGCATACTCGCTCTTGGGCAATCCCCCGTTTTACCCGTTCTGCTTCCAGCCGATCCAGCGCCTCCTTCGGCGTATCGTCAGCCAACTTAAAGGCCCCATAATGCATCGGGATCATCTTTGCCGCCTTTACATCCTCGAAAGCTTGCAGCGCTTCTTCTGGCGAGACATGCTGCTGCGACATGAACCATTCCGGCTCATAGGCTCCGATAGGCAACAAAGCGACATCAATGCGGAAGCGCTCGCCAATTAGCTCAAACCCGCGAAAATATCCACTATCGCCCGCAAAATATATTGTTTCATATGCGGCACCCTGTTCCTCTTTATACGGAAGGGCGTCACTCGATTTCCTGCATGAAGAAACTGAAAGTTCTGAAGCACCTTTAGTTGTACTTCGTTTCGTCGCCTTTGCATCCCTCGATACATGCTCCAAAACGTACCCGCCCCAATGAGAGCGATTCATATCCGTCAATGTCCGCCGTGTCCAGTGCTGTGCCGGCACGAACGTAATTTTCACCCGTTCTGCGATTGTCAGATGCTCCCACCATGCCAGCTCATGTACATTGGAAAAGCCTTTGCGCTTCATCTTCCCAAGCAGACCATCCGGTACAATTACCTTGGTTTGAGGCCCTGTCAATTTCCGTAATGACTTTATATGCAGATGATCGTAGTGAGAGTGTGAAATAATAACGATGTCCACAGGAGGCATTTTTTCAATCGGAATGCCCGGCGGAGCAAGTCTGGCTTGCGTCGCCATTCTTGTGGCCCAGATTGGATCCGTTACAATATTCAAGCCGCCTATTTGCAGCAGGAAGGTCGAATGACCGATCCACGTAATCGTTGTCTCTGTTTGATTGGTGTTCAAAAATGCTATGTCCGGCTCTACATTCGGTACGACATAGGAATAATCCTTCGTCTTTAATCTATCCTTGCGCTCAGCTTGCCAACGCCGAAATTGATTCCATGCTTTAACCGTTGTCACATCGTCCATGTTGACGTAATAGCGCTTCATAAGCACCACCTCATTTGCGAATAGTTCGGATCGAATGACAAGGGCTATTCTGTTCCCTTGCAATTGGAGCAAATGTCGATCAAACCGCATCCTCCCTTTAGCATACCAGAACCTTTCTACAGCACCAAATTTACAGCAGAAGCCCTTCTTCTCATGCCGATATGTTAAGCTGCTCACTTCCTGACGACATCCTTCCATCCTATGCACGTTATTATCTGTTGGTCGAGTGATGAAGACTATGTATTGCCCTAAATGATTAGCTCCAACACTATTTATGAAAAATGTCATTTTGCTTTCGCTGCACCAGTACTGGCATGTTGACACTATCAAGCTTATCCCTCTTCATTGTTCCTCACACTCCGATACGATACAATAGAAGCAAACCACACGCCAACGGAGGTGCATGTCAATGAACTTAATCACAATTGAACCGACTCCAAGTCCGAATTCTATGAAGCTGCACTTGGACGAAACACTGCCTGCCGGCATTCGACGTACCTATTCAGAAGATAACCGACGCTCCGCTCCTCCGATTATCGCCAAGCTTGCTTGATATCGAGGGCGTAAAGAGCGTATTCCATACTGCCGATTTTATCGCACTTGACCGTTTTCCGAATGCCGACTGGGCTCGCATCCTTGAAGAGGTGCGCGGTCTGTTCGGACAATCCCAAGCGGATAGCACGCAAGAGGACGATCTGGTTTCCTGGACATCCTTCGGGGAAGCACAAGTATACGTTCAATACTTCCGCAGCATTCCGATGCAAATTCGGGTTCAAGCCAATGGACAAGAAGAACGCGTAGGTCTGTCCGATCGCTTCGTACGAGCAGTAACCGAAGTTGCGAGCGCTACCCTCATTAAGGAACGCAAGCTTAGCGACTACGGCATCCGTTACGGAGAGCTTGCCGATATCGCTCGTGAAGTTGAACAGGAGCTTGAGGCCGCCTATACCGAAGAACGAGTGGCCTCCCTTGTAAAGCAAGCCATTGCGAAGGGTCGTACGGATGAGCCATTCATTGAGGAACGCCGAGAATGGTCGGATGAAGAATTGAAGCAGCATCTGAACAATCCAGATTGGCGCATGCGGTATGCGGCCTTGGATCGGATGGAGCCGACACCGGAGAGACTGGAACTTATTGCGAAGGCTCTTCATGACGAGCAAAGCCAGATCCGTCGTCTCGCTGTAGTATACTTAGGAGAAATCAAAACCGAAGAATGCATGCCGCTCCTTATCGAAGCGCTTCAGGATGCATCTGTAAGCGTTCGACGCACAGCTGGAGATACGCTATCTGATATCGGCGATCCAATCGCAATCGAGCCGATGATTATAGCTTTGCAGGATAAAAATAAACTCGTCCGCTGGCGCGCAGCCCGCTTCCTCTATGAAGCCGGCGATGAGCGTGCGCTGACAGCACTTGAGCAGGCCGCACAGGATAACGAGTTCGAGGTTGCCCTGCAAGCACGCATGGCAATCGAGCGCATTCGCTCCGGCGAAGAGGCAGTCGGCACCGTATGGCAGCAGATGGCTCGGCTGCGCGGACTAGACAATCAGTCATCTAAATAATTGATAAGGCCATAGGGCAGCAATCCGTGTGCAAGCACTGGAAAGCTGCTCTTTTTTATTTATTCAATCCTATCGGCACATTCCTGATCAACATACTGTTTAAATGCCCCAATTTCCAGCCTCACGCAAGATTTTTAACACTTTTTTCATTTGCCTATTGTATTAAGTGTATCAAGTGATATAATACACTACATACAAGTGATACACCGAAGGAGGGAGCTCATTGAATGACGTGATTGTTGGCGGAATGCGATTCACGTTGGACTTAAGCAAACCACTATACGAACAAGTACTTAATCAAATCCGAAGCTCCATCGCGAAAGGGGAAATCGCATTGGGTGAGAAAATTCCTTCTGTCCGAGAGCTTGCACAAGCTCTGAAGATTACACCGAACACCGTCATGCGCGCCTACCAAGAACTCGAACGGGATCAATTGACGGAGACGCGCCGGGGACAAGGGACATTTATTACGTCGAATGCTGAGGCAGTTGCAAGCATACGCACTTCTTTGGCTGAAGAAGCGATACAAGAGTTTTTATCGAAAATGTACAGCATTGGATTTACATTGGACGATATTCAGCACCTATTAACGCATAAGGGAGGACAAGAAGGATGAGTCAGTCCATTGCAATACGGGCCGAACATATTACGAAGCGCTACGGAAAGAAGCTGGCCCTGCACAATTTCTCGCTCGAAATACCGGCAGGCAAGGTTATCGGTATTTTGGGAGCGAATGGAGCGGGCAAGTCCACTCTATTCCGCATGATTACCGGACTCATACAGCCGGATCAAGGCAAACTGGAAGTTCTTGGACGTACGCCTGGATGGCAGACGAACCGTGATATCTCCTATTTGCCCGATCGTGCCCGCTGGTTCGAGGGGCATACCGTGAAGCGCGCTTTGGATTGGGCCGAGAACCTTCTTCCGAATTTTGAACGGGAGCGGGCCGATGCGCTTGTCGCCTTCATGAAGCTGGATCAGGATATGCCAACGCAGGGCATGTCACGCGGGCAAGAGGCAAGGTTAATGCTAACCATTTGCATGGCACGCCATGTTCCGTTGCTCATCTTGGATGAACCGTTCTCCGGCATCGATCTACTGTCCCGCGAGCGGATCATTGCATCGATTATCGACAATTTGACCGTACGCGATCAGACCGTTCTTATTAGTACCCATGAGATTCACGAGACAGAAGGGATATTCGATTATGTCGTATTCATAGATAACGGCCAAGTACTGCTTCAGGGCGACGTTGAAACACTGCGCAGCGAACATGGCTCGATGGAATCGCTGTACCGCAATTTGTATCGTCACAAGGAAGGAGAATAGAAATGGATTTACGTGCAATGTTTTTCTTGGCCAAAGATGAGCTTAAGCGCCGCAGTCATAAAGCAAAATCCAACAATAATAAATGGGCTCTTGTATACTGGGCGATTGGAATCATCCTTTTATTCGTGTTTATCACTATGAACGCCAAGCATTTTGAACCGAATAGCATTCTGATCATCACCATCGGGTTCCCTTATATGACATTCGTGCTGGGATACGGGCTTGTAAAGCGGGAATGGAAAAACGGAACCATCGGCTGGTGGCTGACGCTTCCTTATTCGAGAAGCACACTGATCCTATCCAAGTGGTTTGTCAGTTCATTCATGTCTTTCATGTTCTATGTAATGGCTTGGCTCGCTATGCAGTTGTTCGTTATCTACGCACTGCTCGTAAAAGGGACTTTGAGCTTAGCCATGTATGGCGTATTTCTGGAGGAATCTATGATTTGGTACGGCATCATCATGCTGACCATTCCCGTTATGAGCGCGTTCGGCATTCTAACGAGTATCGTATCCCGTTCCAGCTTGAAGCCATTAACGCCTATTCTATGGATCGTTTACGGATTGACGGGTAACTCCATCTTCTGGTTAACTCGGCTGGATCGTGCCCAAGTTTCTGGGGATAATGTCACTTTCAACATACTATCCGTGTTATCAGCAGATCAAATCGGTATAATCGCAGCAGCATTCTTAATAATGACTATTCTGTTTATTAGTGCCTCTTCTGCATTAATGAAAAAAGAACTCATTTCCCAATAATCTGGGATTTTCAACTATCGGAATTTGGAACTCGCTTGAATTAAGGAGGAACCTGTATGTCATTGGCAATTGAAGTATCGAACTTGCACAAAAAGTATGGCAGCCACACTGCATTGAACAATATTTCATTTCAAGTCCGTCCGGGAATTTGCTTCGGCCTACTCGGCCCCAACGGCGCCGGCAAATCGACAACGATGAAGATCATCTCTGGCATTCTCCAGCCGAATAGTGGCGCTTTGCATGTATTTGGGATAGATGCAGTCAAAGAAGCCGCAAAGGTACGGAACATAATCGGTTATGTCCCCCAAGGCATCACCTTGTATGAGAAGCTCAGCGCGTACGATAATTTGAAGTTTTTTGGAGAAATGTATGGCTTAAAAGGAAGCCCGTTGAAGGAACGCATCTCAACCGTTTTGACACAGGTCGGGCTTCTGGATCGCGCCAAGGACGCCGTTGGCACCTTCTCTGGTGGTATGATGCGCCGCGTGAATATCGCTGCTGCACTCCTCCACCGTCCGAAGCTGCTTGTTCTTGATGAACCTACTGTCGGCATTGACCCACAATCGCGCAATCATATATTCGAAATGATCCGCAAGCTGAAGCAAGAAGGGGTATCCATCATATACTCGACTCACTATATGGAAGAAGTCGAAGCACTCTGCGAGGAACTCGCCATCATCGATCACGGTTCTGTTATCGCCCAAGGCGGTCTGCATGAGTTGCTTGCGCAGTATGGAACTAATTCCGTATATGTCGAAATGGATAAACAAGCTGCGATTTCCTTCGACTCGATTCCCGGTACAGTGACTGCCCAAGAAAAGGGCTGGATTATTGATACCGACGATACACTCAAGACGATGAACAGCGTGTCTGCACATTGTCTAGAGAATCATGTAAAGGTTACTCATCTCGAAATCGTTCAACCTTCATTGGAGACCGTGTTCTTGAATTTGACGGGAACGTCCCTTCGGGATGCTTAATAGAAGCTCAGACCGAGAAACATGTATAGGAGTGTAACTTTCAAGGAGGAGAAACCGAATGATTACCAGCTTTACTCGCAAGGAGATTCAATTGCTGTTTAAGGAAAAGGGGACATTTTTCTGGCTGATTCTGATGCCGATTATCTTTATTGTTGTGTTTGCTTCTGTTTTCGGGAATATGGGGAATTCCAGCATCACGTTAAATTATGTCGATCAGGATCAGTCCCCCGCTTCGAAAGCGATTGTAGCATCGTTAGCCAAGGTGCAAGGTTTTCAACTGAAGGAAGATACAGAACGCACGATTGATCAGCAAATCGCAAGCATCCGTGACGGTAAGCAATCTTCACTGCTTCTAATTCCGCAAGGCTTCGAAGCAAGCATGAAATCGGGCAAGACTCTAGCTGAATTGACGCTTTATCGCGATGAGAATGACAACACATCAACAGCTCCTATTAAGGCTCTGCTTGGGCGAATCGTCGATGAGCAGCGTCAGGCGAGCGCTGCGGAGCAGCTTGCAGGCAAAGGAATTACGGGCGAGGAAATGAAGCAAATCTTTACTCCCCCAATGACCGTTAAGGAGCAAATGGAGAATGTTGTTCCCGTAGATATGATTAGTCAAGTGGTTCCTGGTTATACCGTTATGTTCGTATTCTTCATTATTATCTCAATGGTGCGCCGCTTCATACGCGATAAAGAAAGCGGAATGACGGCGCGTTTGTGCAGTACACCCATGAAACCTTTGACTTATTTAGTCGGCATGTGGGTTCCTTATATTATCGTCGTACTCTTCCAAAGCGCGGTGCTGCTGTCGTTCGGGCATTTTGTATACGGCATGCGGCTTGGCGATGTGCTGGCAGTTGGGCTTATCATTGCGGCGCTTGGTATCTGTGTAACTGGCCTCGGCCTTCTGATTTCCCTTATCGCAAAGGGAGAGAATCAAGGCCTTGCTATGACACAATTAATCGCGCTTGGCGGAGCCATGATCGGCGGACTCTGGTTCCCGCATGAGATGATGCCGAAGTTCATGCAAACGATCGGCCACATGCTCCCTCAATATTGGGCGCAGGATGCACTGAAGCGCATTATCTCGCATGGTGCTCATGTACCGGACGTATGGCTGAATGCTATCATCCTGCTCGGTATCGGAATTATCGCACTCGCACTCGCTTGGGCGCGTTACCCTCGCTTCATGAAGCAATCGATCGGTTAGTCAAGGTCGAAATACGAGACAATCCTGAAATAGAAAAAGCTCTCCGCGATTAATACGGAGAGCTTCTGACTTTCGTATATGGAATTAGTTTATTGCAGGCTCCGCCTCGCCAGCCAATTGCTCGCGGACGAACTCTTCAATCGAAATGGTACGCTTCTCCAGGCGCGCCTTTTCCGCAGCGAAGGACATCATATGGCTTTGTACCGAAATGTCTGCCGATGTGCGCCCCTGAATTGCACCTCCTGCTTGTACCAGCTTTAGGAAGTCCTTCACAAGGCCTTGGTCGCCGCCGCCGTGGCCTACATGTCCGCCTGGCGCTTGCAGACTGAGCAGTTCTCTGAAACCATTTTTAAAATGGATAATTTCAATTTCGTTCTTTTCCATATGAGCGCGGATTTCACCAGTCGTTCCCATCAACTTCAACGTGCGGCCAGAGTCATACGTGAAGGCCGTCATCGTGAATACCGCGGTTACCTCATTCGCGAATTCCATATTCACCACTTGATGGTCTACCACATCATTGTTGCAATGGTAGACGCAGCGGCCGTACGGGCCTTCCTTTAAGGCTTGCAGGCGGGATTCATAACTTATATCATCTGCAATTACTGATGTTGGCCAGCCGATATCATCTGTCAAATACCACTTTGGCGCATAATACGGGCACTCATCAGCCACAGCGCATCCATCCAGACAGCGTTTCGTTGCGCCTTCTGGAGCCTCTTCCGAACGAAAGTGAGACAAGGCACCGAAGGAGGATACATGGGTACATTCAGCACCAGCCAGCCACAGCAGGATGTCCATATCATGACAAGACTTCTGCAGGATCATCGGTGAGGACTCTGCGGAATTGCTCCAATTCCCGCGGACGAAACTGTGCGCCTGATGCCAGTACGCCACATTTTCATTATGCTGAATGGACATAAGGCGGCCGATTCTTCCTTCCTCCAGCAGCTGCTTTAGCGTAGAGAAGAAGTTCGTATAACGCAGTACGTGACAGATAGAGAAAACGAGGCCTCTCTTCTTCGCTTCTTGTCCCATCTTAATACATTCTATTGGCTCAGGAGACATTGGCTTTTCTAGCATAACATGATAGCCTGCGCCCAATGCTGCCATAGTAGGCTCATAATGCATCTTATCCTGTGTGCAAATAAATACAGCGTCAGCAAGCTTTGGCTGCGAGAACAGCTCTTCCCACGAAGAAAATTGGCGTTCTGCCGGAATACCGTGCTTATCTGCAATGCGCTGACGACGAGCTGCACTCGGATCCGCCACAGCGACAACTACCATTTCAGTTGAGCGGCCAATTGCGTAATCGGTATAGATTTCACCACGTTGACCTGCCCCTAGCAATGCTACAGTAACCTTCTTCATTTCCTATGCCTCCCTACAGTGTCTGTCGATGGTTAATACGGAAGTTTCCCAACTTGCTTTCTCTTTGCATCCATCTTATACCATGTGCGAAACCGCTTGCAAGGAGTAAAATTCCTTTTTTAAATATATTTTTGGATATTTCAGCTCAAATGTTTGATTTCATACACAACTCTCTCTCTACTTGCACTTATACTTTCTGCCTATTTCTACTTTTTAACATTGAACTTACAACCTAGTTTCTTTATACTTAGCGAATATAGGCAACAATGATGGCTATGCCATCTTCATAGTGCAACAAATCCTCATCCTATTCCACGATGAGGTAGAGGTTGCGGTTGTTAAGAGTACATTCGCGGAGGCAGGAAGAGCCGATGATTCGAATGAAAAGGAACTACCGCCGAAGTTCGCGTTATCCGCTTCCGGTACGCGTGCTGGGGTCGCTGTCTAATAGGCACGGCACTGTCATATGAAGATTACCCGTCTACGTATGATGCGCTATCTTTAAGGAAGGGTATGATGGGGACGGTCAGACCGTTTGAACGTATACGCTTCAGCGGTTTTTTTATGTTCTCCGCTCCTTTCCGGCAATACTAAGATTTAGAACAGGAGTGAGTGACTTGAGTCAGCAACAGAAAGAGCAAGGGCTTCGCAGAAGCCTGAAAACACGCCACCTCACCATGATTGCGCTCGGCGGCTCAATCGGTACTGGTTTATTTCTTGCCAGCGGCGGAGCTATAGCGCAAGCAGGTCCCGGAGGTGCGCTGCTCGCATATGCAGCAGTCGGCATCATGGTATATTTCTTAATGACGAGCCTTGGCGAACTTGCAACATACATGCCGGATTCCGGCTCATTCAGCACATACGCCTCACGATTCGTCGACCCAGCCTTCGGCTTCGCGCTCGGCTGGAACTTCTGGTTCAACTGGGCGATTACAATCGCCTCTGAATTAGTCGCAGCTACATTGATCATTAAATATTGGTTCCCGAACAGCAACTCCTTCCTATGGAGCTTCCTGTTCCTAAGCATCATCTTTCTGTTAAATTATATCTCTGTTAAAGGATACGGAGAGTCTGAATATTGGTTCGCCATTATTAAAATAACGACAGTTGTTATCTTCCTAATTACAGGCGTATTGATGATATTCGGCATCATCGGCGGAGAACGCATCGGATTCGAGAACTTCCATATCGGCGACGCACCGTTCCATGGCGGATTCTTTACGATTCTTGGCGTATTTATGGCTGCCGGATACTCCTTCCAAGGAACCGAGCTTGTCGGTGTTGCTGCAGGCGAAAGTGAGAACCCAAGCGAGAGTGTGCCCCGTGCCATTCGCCAAGTATTCTGGCGCATTTTGCTATTCTATATCCTGGCGATCTTTATTATCGCAATGATTATTCCATATACTCATCCAAGCTTGCTGTCCAGTGAAGTAAACAACATCAATGCGAGCCCATTTACGCTCGTATTCGAGAAGGCCGGTTTCGCATTCGCCGCTTCGGTTATGAATGCAGTTATCTTGTCCTCTGTGCTGTCTGCGGGCAACTCTGGCATGTATGCATCAACGCGCGTGCTCTGGGTACTTGCGAAGGAAGGCAAAGCGCCTAAGTTCCTTGGCAAGCTGAATAAGCGCGGTGTACCTGTCAATGCCTTGATTATGACGAGTATTATCGGTATGATGGCGTTTCTAGCCAGTTTCTTCGGAGATGGAATTGTCTATACATGGCTGTTAAATGCATCTGGCATGTGTGGATTCATCGCTTGGCTCGGCATTGCGGTCAGTCATTATCGATTCCGTCGGGCCTTCAACACGCAAGGCCATGATTTGAAGGAACTGCCTTATCGTGCCCGCTTCTTCCCGTTCGGACCGATCTTTGCCTTCGTACTGTGTATGTTCGTCGTACTGGGTCAGAACTACCAAGCCTTCCTTGGGGAAGCAATCGATTGGAAAGGGCTGATAATGACCTACATTGGTCTGCCGCTCTTCTTGATCGTATGGTTCGGCTATAAGTGGAAGAATCGTACAAAGGTGATCCCACTTCAGGACTGCAAGTTTGATCACAAATAAATTACATTGCATAGAATAAGGCCCTGCCTCACGCGTTAGTCACGTGTGAAGCAGGGCCTTTTATTATTCTACATCAAAATCTTTACCTCGGTTGCGACTCCACCCTTCTTATTTCTGGAGCTCAATATCAACAAGAAGGTCGTCACTGTTATTCAACACAGATACTCTATATTCGAACGGTGTAGACAACCCTAGCTTGTCCATCATATCATGCAGATCAGCGCGAAGCTGAAGCTCGCTGCCTGTATAACGAACCTGGAACTGCTCCCGCCTCACCTTCTGTGCAGACTGATAGCGTTCCACAAGGTCACTTACATTCTTGACCTCCCGTTCTGGAAGCAGCACGTCCGGACTCCAGCCGCGTTCCAGCTCTTTAACAAAGGAACGCATGCCTTGATCTGTCCCTTGATGCATTTGCTCTAGCGCTCGCTCATATGGGACATCAGCCTTCGGAAGCTCCGCACTTTCGTTCCAATCGTGATCGGTTCTCATTTCCGCATCTGTACGCATATAGTACGTGTAGCGCACCAGCTTCCCGCGATCCGGGAGCGGGTCATCCCATGTTGCATCCACATGATACCACTGCCCATCCAGTTCAATCAGGTTCCACGCATGCAGCAGCCCGCCCGCCTTGCCTTCGACGATCTTGGAAGGAATATTAGCCTCTTCAAGCATAGCCTGCATAAGCAGTGCATATCCTTGACATACAGTTGTACCCTCGGTTAACGCCTCATAGGCGGTGAATTTCGTCATACTTTCATCATAGGCAACGTGACTGACAATATAATCATGAATCGCTTTTACTTTTACATGTGGGGATTGTCCCGCATTCGTAATTCGGCTCACAATTTCTTTCGCTTGCTGCCTTACATATTGTGACTGCTCGTACGTTTCGCGATAGTCTACATACACATTGACTACAGCGGAATCTGTGCTCCCCTTCCATTGATAAGAGTATCTGCTGACATTGTACCGAATGAACGGATCCGAATATAAGGCAGCCGATAAAGATTGACCGGCCATTTCGGTTAACGACTTCGTGTCACCTTCATATCGGAACGAGATTACCGTTTCTCTTCGTGTAAATTGCTCGCTTAGCCATCGGCTCATTTCTGCTTGACTATGTAAGGCAATCATCGAGGAGCGAGCCTCAACCGTGGGCCATAAGGCAAAGCCGACCACTATTCCTAGCAAAACACTTCCGAGCATAAGCAGCCGGAAGATAGAGAACTTTGGGAATCGAATCCATTTCCTCACTTGGCCCCGCCTTTGCCGCTCCAAGCGGGATGGAACCTCTGAATCAATGTACATGCCTTCACCACCTTCGCATCAGCGGAACAGATCCGCCTTTGTGTGCTAGGTAGCGTAACATAGTGCTATCGCAAATACTGTCTAGTTATAGCACTCTAGTAGCGAGTGAGAATTCGCTGCCTTTCTGTTGTGCTCGACAAGCTGCGGCAGCAAGAGCCGGGAATTGCATCGTATTGCGGAAAATCATAGCGATGAAGACATGAGGAATATGACGAGTGGTAGCGAACAGATGGAGCATTTGCCTATAAAAAATTAAAAAGTTACATAGAATCTGTTAAAAGTGAAAAACGAAGAAGCCCACTCTGCGCCAAGAAGCAACTTGGATGACAAAGATGGGCTTATGAGCTTGCTAACTATTCGTTTATTTTCAATTGGCGCTTGAAGAACGGGATTACTTCCGTCCAAAAACGTGGGTCCGTCTCCGAGCAGCTATGTCCGTTCGTATCGACAATCAGATGCGGCTGCTTATAGGGCAAGCGCTCAATAAGCTGCTCCAATTCCGTTGGAGGAATGAATCCATCCTGCCGTGAATGAATCATGTAGACAGGAGTATCCCCTTGCGTGCGCTCATAGTGTGCCGCTAATAGTTGTGCGACATCCAATCTGTCATATACGGAAACCGGAATGCGAGAACGATACAGCCAAATACGCGGAATGACCACTGCAAGCGGGAACGCCGGCAGCTTGCGCCGGCGAAGCTCAGCCTCCACTAAGGATAATGGACGGGATGGCATGGAATCCGTTACAATCGCCCGTACATTCAGTCCTTCCTCCAGTGCCAAAACAGCACCGAATCCCCCTAAAGAGTGCCCGAGAACTGCAATTCGATCTGGGTCTGCATCTGGCCGTTGGCGCACGTATCGAACCGCAGCCAGCATATCATCACGGAACAACAGCGCCGAAGGAGCCTTTACAGATCCACTCTCTCCATGGCTGGTCACATCATATACCAATACATTGAAACCCGCATCTGCCAGCGGGTCAGCGTATCTCATGACACGCGCTCGATTCGATCCCCACCCGTCGAGAAATGACGATAACCGGAGCACGCTTCGCAGGCGTATTCCCTTTGCCCCAGATGAACCAGCCTTGCAGTGTCGCAGTCCCTTGGAACACTACTCGATCAAAGGGACGGTCCGGTTCCTTTTGAATGGGAATCGGGCGCGGGGACTGGCTCTTCACAGCGAGCATCCAGGCACCGCTTGCCGCACTTCCAGCAAGAACAAGTGAACCTACTCCATATGTCCACAGCATTGTCATACATGATTCACCTCTCTTTACACACCATACCCACAGAACCGGCTGGATGTAAGCTGTATGTATATCATTAACGTAATCCTATAATCTCACACCCGATCATTCTCTATCGCTCTCTGGTTGACGGTAAATGAGAGCAGGGGAGCTTGCGCACCATGTCAACAAATTGACTTGCATTTACAGCCAGCGCTTCGTCATTGCCCGACAAGATATCATCCTTCGGAAGAAGCTTGGAGCCCAATCCGAATGCAGAAGCACCAGCGGCACCATATGAAGCTAACGTATGCAAATCAATTCCGCCTGTTGCAATCATCGGAATGTGCCCGAGAGGACCACGAACCTCCCGAACATATTCTGGACCAAGTGATCCTAGCGGGAACAACTTGACTGCCTTCGCACCCGCCTTCCATGCGCGCACGATCTCCGTTGGTGTCAATACCCCGGGCCATACATCGACGCCTCGTTCCGCCGCATATGCGATTACTTCCTCGTCCAAGTTCGGAGAGATCAGAAACTGTGCCCCGCACGTCAGGGCTTCACGAGCAGAGGCAATATCAATAACAGTGCCTGCACCGATATAAGCTCGCCCTGCAAATCGTTCACGCCAATGGGAAATGATTTCCGCAGCATCTGCTGTATTCATCGTTACTTCCATAAAGCGAATGCCGCCTTCCACAAGTGCCTCTGCGGCCATATTAGCCTGTTCAGCCGTTAACCCACGAAAAATCGCGATAATACGCTCTTGAAGCATCCGCTCAGTAATATCCGTACCCGAGAAGAAATCTTGGACATCCCGTACTGTCATCTGATCTACCTCCTTCTGCTTATTTCTCGTTTTTATTGGTACCATACATTTATAACGACACGTGACCAAGCTTCTCTGCACGACTCTTAGCAAATGCCGCACTGCCAATCACACCGCCGTCATCAATCAGTTCGCCCTGGCGAATCGTCAACCGTTCTAAATATCCATGATACACATACTGTTTTAGCGTATCCCGCAACGGCTTCAAAATTCGTTCGCCTGCAAGTGCACCTCCGCCTCCGATTACGATTACATCCGGACTGAGCAGGGAAATGGAATACGCTAATCCTTTTCCTAGCACCTGTCCGGTATAATTCATAATCTCGATCGCGAGCTGGTCGCCTTCATCGTATGCTTGCGAGACATGAGCTGCTGTCAGTTCACCGCGCTCATAAGGAGTGCGCAGCAAGCTCTCGCGACCCTGCTCAAGTGCTTCCTTCGCTTGACGAGCAATACCTGTAGCAGATACGACGGTCTCCAAACATCCCGTCAAGCCGCAGCCGCACGGCGTAGTCTCGCCATCAATGGCCACGTGTCCCAATTCACCCGCCATGAACCCGCTTCCATAGTGCAGTTCGCCATGAACAACCGTCGCTGCAGCGAGTCCTGTACCGATGGTGACACCATGAACAATCCCTGCACCTCGCCCCGCACCGCTCATCGCTTCTCCGAATATATACATTCGGACGTCATTATCAATAAAGACTGGCACCCCTACCTTTGCGCCAAGCCGACCAGAAACATCTACATTGTTCCACTTCAAATTCGATGCAAAAATACTTACGCCTCGCTCTGGATCAATAAAGCCCGGAATTCCTGCTCCTACCGCTACGAGAAGACTGCGATCTACCCCAGCCTTAACGAACAATTCATCGACCATCTCAGACATTTTGCTCAGGACATGCTCTACACCAAGGTCTGCTTCAGTTGGACGCTTCACCTTAGTTACCAGCTCATACTGCTCATTGACCAATCCACATACAATGTTCGTTCCGCCCAGATCAATCCCAACCATATACTGCATCATTGATCGCTCTCCTCGCCTTCCTATTCTTTCTGTTTGTCAGTACCCACATCGTACAATCCTCGCTTTGACCCTGTCAATGATTGCCTGCACTCTTTTAGCCGTCATGAATTCGCCTTAATTTCGCCTTAATATTGGAAATGAAATAACAGACGAACAGCCGTGAAAACGCTATAATAGATACTGTGATATGTATCACACGCCAAGAAAAAGGATAATTTCAGAGCCAGAAGATACCTGTCCTGTTTAGAGTCAACGTTTATGAAGAGGTGTATATCCATGACGTATGTAGATATTAGTTCGATCTCGCCACAATTATTCGTTACGATTTTATTTTTCCTGCTCATCGTTTGTCCACTGCTTAGTCTCGGCGTAGTGCGTTTATTCCAGCAACGTATAAAGGTAGGGATAACGTATATTGCATCCGCTATTATCTCTTACGTTATCTTTTTACTTGTGGCCGATTTCGTACATCGAACATGGAGCTAGCAGGCAGGAACTCATTCCACATGCGAAGACTCCTGCTATCTCGCATAAAAAAGACCGTTTTGAAGCAGTTCATCTGCCTCGAAACGGTCTTTTTTCTAATTATGATTTTCATGAATCCTATGAATTCGACTCTGTCTTGGCACCTTCACCATCTGTCTTCTCTGTGCCAGTTACGTGCATGCCCGCCTGCTTGTAAAACTCTGACTTCTTCACATTGAATGAATTCGTATATTCGTTAAACTTAATTTTCAACTGTTCGACTGCACGATAGGCCTCGTTGCGTTCAGAGACAGCTTTCGTAATAGTCTTCAGCTTTGTATCCTTTTGCTTCAACTCGTTGTACAGCGCCTGCTCTTGCTGAATCCATTTGCCGTACTTTTCATACATGGAAGTGAACGTTTCGTAGCGCTTCACATAAGCGTCGTACGCTTCTGTTGCCTGCTTCTTCAAGCCCTCTTCCTTCAGGTTGCTGATTGCGCCGTCAAGCTCGCCCATTTTCTTGCGAGCGTCATCAAGCGTATTTTTCAGCTGTTCCATTGCCTGCGTACGCTCTTCGAGCGCCTTGCTCGAATTGTCGATCAGCGTCTGTACATTGCGATTGTCCTGCTTGCCTTGAGACAAGATATTGTCGTATTGCTTGCTGTCCTTCGCTTCCAGTGTGCTCAGCGTCTTCACTGCTTCCGCAACGTTCGCTTCTGCAGCAGATGCCTTCTCGAAACCTTCAAATATTTGTGTCGTCGGTGCAGCACCGCATCCAGTCAAGCCAATAAGCAGAACGGATGCCAGCGCGGCAACGGCGGTTAGCTTTTTCCAACTTGCCAATGTGTTAACCTCCTATCCCCGTGCTACAATCGTTTGTCGTGATGGAAATTGCATACGAAATGCGCATTCGGGTCGTACACTTCGAACTCGTAACCCTTGCTTTGAATGTAATCAATAATAGCTGGCAATGCATCCAAGGTCTGCTGGCGATCATGCAGCAAAATAACCTCTACGTCTTCTGTCAAGCCCGCCTTAACTTGCTCCAGCACTCGATTCGGTTGTCCGATATATTTCCAATCCCAAGAGTCGAGTGTCCAGTCCCACATTTTAAAGCCCGCATCTGCAATATCCTTACGGAATGACTCGCCAATTTGCGGTGCGCTGCCGTATGGAGCACGGATCAATGTTGGCTTGTAGCCCGTTAACTCGTCTACAATGCCCTGCGCCTCCTTGAACTCGTCAATGAAGTTTTTGGAGCCGCCACTCTTATACAGCTTAGCGTAATCATGCGTCATGCTGTGCAGACCTGGATAATGGCCTTCCTTCACCATGCGCTTCACCGCATCCGGGTATTGTCTCATGTTATCGCCCAGCATAAAATAAGTAGCTTTAATATTATGCTGCTTCAATAAGTCCATCATATCATTGGAATATTTGCTCGGCCCATCATCGAACGTCAAATAGGCAACCTTGCGAGTTAAGCCGTTGTACTCCTTCGGTGATTCTTTCTCTTGTGCTGCTGTTCCAAAAGGAACGACTTCTGTCACAATCAACTCGCTTCCAGATGCTGTATCTGTTCCGAGCAGGCTCTTAGCTCCAGCGTATATTCCGACGCCAATGACGACAAGAAGCATGAGCAATACGGTGCGTCCAATTAACTTTTTGCGTTTCTTACGGCGACGGTTGCCGGCCGACACCATACCTCGATCCATCATTATCCTTATCCACTTCCTTCTAGCGACTTGTTTCGACAACTACTATAATATAAATCTAGCATTAGGGCATTACAGAAACATTACAACTCTATTGATTTTATCAAAAAATAGATACAATGTTGTTACCATCTCAAGAAAATGGTTACAAATACATGAAAAATATGACAAAAAAAGCCCTCTGTCCACCTTTTCCACAGTACAGAGGGCCTATTGAAACTAGAAAAAGCATATGCTCACTAGGTCATATGACCCTGTTAGCCAGCTTTGTTCTACTTGTAATGATTTTGTCATCACCGAAGAACGTTACATGATCGCTGTCGTGTTCATTTCATTTTCTGCTGTACATTTTGACGCGTATTTTCGTTCGTTTTACTGTTTATCCTGCTTCTCCATCGCTGCCTTCAGCAAGTCGCCCAAGCTGTTGCCGATTGATTCCTGCTTCTCGTATTTCTTGAGCAAATTTCGCGTTTCATGCTTGCGTGCCTTGCCTCCGCCCTCATCCAGCTTTTCGGTTATGTTGCAAGCGAGACACTGCACATACTTGCCTGCCTTGCCAATCTTAAATTCCATTTTCTTATGGCATTGCGGGCAGCGGCGATTTGAGAGCTGCTTCTCATCAGAACGCTTGTATTCACAAGACTTGCTGGAGCAAATAAGACGCGTACCGCGCTTCGACTTCCGCTCCATTAGGCGTGAACCACATTCCGGACAATGGCGATTCGTCAAATTATGCGGCTTGTATTCCGCGCTGCTCGTCTTCACTTCTTT
This sequence comes from Paenibacillus alvei DSM 29, assembly GCF_000293805.1. Classification (GTDB taxonomy): domain Bacteria; phylum Bacillota; class Bacilli; order Paenibacillales; family Paenibacillaceae; genus Paenibacillus_B; species Paenibacillus_B alvei. Next base: position 1,103,625 of record NZ_AMBZ01000001.1, read on the forward strand.
TACCAGTTGCTCGGTCATCTCCCGTATCTGATTCATGAACGTTGAAGTGCGCGCTTCGCCCCGTGCGATACGCTCCAATTCCCGCTCCCAGCGAGCGGTAAGCTCTGGAGATCTCAACTGATCCGAAGTAAGGCGAATTAACTGCTCCCCCTTGCCTGTCGGTTGAAGCGATGCGCCTTGGCGCTCAATGGTATCAGAAGATACAAGTTTCTCAATAATATCCGCGCGTGTGGCTGGCGTGCCGAGTCCATGCTTCTCCATCTGCGTCAGCAACGTAGCTTCTGTGTAGCGGGCCGGCGGCTTCGTGCGATCTCTGCGCGTTATTACTCGCTTCACTGCCAGCTTATCGCCATTCGTTAAGCTCGGCAGGCGTTGTTCCTTATTCCAAGCCGACTGATGATCCTCCTCCTGATCCTCATTTGAGGATGTATCATCCCAGTCCCCTTCATAGGCTTGACGCCAGCCGATGTCAAGCATCGTGCGTCCCTTCGCATAGAGTCGCTCACCGCCAAGCTCAATTGTAACCGCAACCTGCTCATACTTCGCTGGCGGCAGGAATAAGGCGATATAGCGCCGCGCAATCAAATCGTACAGCTTGCGTTCATCTGTAGACAACGCCGACAGTCGCAGCGGCTCATCGGTTGGAATGATGGCATGGTGATCTGTAACCTTGCTGTCATCCACGATGCGCTTCGTAACAGACAGATTGCGGCTCCCGCGCAGGAGCAACTTCGCAGCTGCTGCATAAGGCCCCACAGCCATCGCGCTCAGTCGCTCTTTAAGAGTACCGACCATATCCGAGGACAAGTAGCGGCTGTCTGTGCGCGGATAAGTGACAAGCTTATGCTGTTCATATAGACGCTGCAACACATTCGATGTTTGCTTGGCTGAGAATCCATAACGGCGGTTTGCATCCCGCTGCAGCTCAGTAAGATCATATGCGAGCGGATGCGGTTCATTCTTCGTAGACTTCTTCAAATCCGCCACAATAGCTTGCCGACCGTTCTGCAGCTTGGCAGCGATGGCTTGGGCTGCTTGTTCATTGAAAATGCGTCCGTCTCCGTTGGCCCCACGCCATACTGCTTCGAACCCGCCGCAATCCGCGTGTATCGTGTCGTACTCCTCGGATTGGAAGTTCTTGATCTCCTGCTCCCGCGACATCATCATCGCAAGTGTCGGCGTCTGCACACGTCCCGCAGACAGTGGAGTTTCGAACTTGCAGGTTAAGGCGCGAGTTACATTCAAGCCGATAAGCCAATCCGCCTCTGCCCGACAGCGCGCAGATTCATACAGGCGATCGAATTGATTGCCTGGCTTCAGTTGGCGGAAGCCTTCCTTGATTGCCTTATCCGTCTGCGACGATATCCATAGGCGGCGGAACGGCTTGTTCCACTTCACCATTTCCATGACCCAGCGTGCCAACAGCTCTCCCTCACGCGCCGCATCTGTTGCAACGATGAGATCCTTAATATCCTGACGCTTGCACAACTGCTGTACGACCTTGAATTGATGCGATGACTCGCGCAGCACCTTCAGCTTCATCTTCTGCGGAATCATTGGCAAGTCTTCCAGATTCCAAGTCTGATACTTCTTGTCATAGTCTTCTGGCTCCGCCAATCCGACCAAATGGCCTAATGCCCATGTTACGACATAGTCAGGCCCTTCAAAATATTGTTTATGAGACGTGCGGCATCCAAGTACACGGGCGATCTCGCGACCAACCGATGGCTTTTCCGCAAGTACGAGTGATTTCATACATCCATTCCTTCCCTTCATTCTGCTGCTCCTATTATAGCATGACCTTCAACCGCCTTTTGGCTTCTGATATGATAAGGGTATAATCGTATTGGATTCCGACTATCGCAAGGTATTTATAGGGAAAGGGGAAGCTGCGCCTCATGTCGTTCAACGCCTTCCAACTGAAGCTGCTGGCAGCCGCGCTCATGACACTGGATCATATACAGGCATACTTCCCAGACTCCGTCCCGCTCGCCTTTCACTGGCTTGGGCGGCTGTCCGCGCCAATCTTTTTCTTTCTACTCATTGAAGGGTATGCATTCACTCGTAATCGAAGATGTTATTTGCTGCGTCTGGCTGCAGGCGCTGCCGTGATGGCTGCCGGAAGCACGCTGCTCCTCTATTTGCTTCCTGGGGGATCGATCCCGAACAATATCTTTCTATCCATGCTTGGGGCGTTATTATTACTGACAACCTATGATTGGGCACTGCGTACTGAATCGGGTGTGGCAGGATGGGTGCTGTGTTGTGCTGTAGCATCCTTAATGATAGTTGTAGTAGAATTCAGCTGGCTGTCCGTTTCGATGGCACTTGTATTCTACCTGTTCCGGGGACGAGGGCGCGCAATGGCTGTCGCTTTTATCATCTCTTCCCTAGCACTCACTATCGGAATGGATTTGTTCGCTTACCGAGAACCGGCATTGTGGAGCTTAGCGTACGATTGGCGGATCAACGCTCAGTGGATGATGATTTTTGCTATTATTCCGATCAGTTTCTACAATCAACAACGTGGGTATCAATCCATATGGGGAAAATACGGCTTCTACCTGTATTATCCGCTTCATATCTGGATATTGTATGCAAGCAGTACGGCATGAGAATAGAAGGACGGTTTTGTTTTTAACCCTTCCAACAACATAAGAACCAACAGAATTTGGAGGATGTAATGTGCGTTTGGATCGTTTTCAACTAAAGCTGCTCGGCATGACGCTTATGGTGCTTGACCATATGAACCAGTTCCTGCCGGGTATGCCCATATGGTTCGGGTGGTTCGGTCGGATCGTCGCTCCGATCTTTTTCTACTTTATCGTAGAGGGCTTCTACCACACCCGGAGCCGCGTCAAATATATGCTTCGCCTATTCAAGTGGGCAGTTATTACCAAGCTTGGCAGCACATTGCTTCAGCTCGCATTGCCTAGTGAGACTGTCAGCGTCATGAATAATATTTTTTGTCCCTATTAATGGGACTATTGCTCTTAACTGCAATCGAATGGACGAAGAAAACACGCTACTACGCCCTTGGAACTCTATACATCATCCTCGCCGTAATCGGCGGGACATTTACAGAGGCGTCCATACTCGGCGTCGCGATGACGCTGATTTTCTATCTTTTCCGTGAACGTAGGAGTCTAATGGCGATCGCATATGTAATTGTAATGCTGCTGATTGCCGTAGGTCTCGGCTCTCTCGGCATTCCGCCCGATGAAGTCTTCTCCTATGACAATTTATTTGTCCTGAACTATCAGTGGATGATGATATTCGCCATAATCCCGATTCTGCTGTATGACGGAGAACGCGGGTATCATGCCAAGTGGTCCAAGTATATGTTCTACGTATTTTATCCGGTACATATTTGGATTCTATATACCATTGGCGTTCTAGTTCGATAATGAGCGGCGCAGTGCTGTCTCTTCCATGGTTGTGCAACCAGCAGAAGGGATGGCCCTTTTTCTTTTTCCGAACCCCTGAGCTTCAGAGGTAGGCAAATAGCATTGATTCTCAGAGTATACGCATGATTTCCTCTGTTGTATAGAGATAATATAGATGTCATACCACGCCATAACACCTCATTTAAATTGTGCACAATTTAATTTTATAAAATATAATTGCACAAATGATTATTCCATGATATAACGATTACAGCACTATATTTGATAAACAACCGAAACAGAAGATGCAGTTTCATTGCTTTACGATATTGCAATTTTTTATAAATAAAGGAGCGAAATAATATGACCACGGTATACGATTATTCCGTCAAAAAACCAAACGGAGATGAAGCGTCGCTGTCGAGCTACGAAGGACAGGTGCTCGTAATCGTTAACACAGCCAGCAAATGCGGCTTCACCCCTCAATTTACTGAGCTGCAGCAATTGTATGACCAATATAAGGAGCAGGGCTTGGTCGTTCTCGGCTTCCCATGTGACCAGTTTGGCAATCAAGAGTTTGGAGATATGAAGGAAACAATGGAATTTTGCCAAGTAAACTATGGCGTTTCCTTCCCGATGTTCGCCAAGGTTGATGTGAAGGGCGATCATGCAGAGCCATTGTTCCAGCATTTGGTGACCGAGAAGAAGGGCCTTCTTGGCAGCACCGATATTAAGTGGAACTTCACGAAGTTCCTCATCGATCGCACAGGGGCCGTCGTGAAGCGTTACGCTCCGCAAACCTCCCCTTCCAAGCTGAAAGAAGATATCGAAGCCTTATTGTAAGGTGCAGCAGGAGATGAGAACATCATGACATCAAAGCAGGACAACACGATACAGCCAGACGACCTACTCAAGCTGGACAATCAGCTCTGCTTCGCCATCTATACAGCATCCAAGGAAATTACGAAGCTGTATCGGCCTATGCTGGAGAAGCTGCAACTGACCTATCCCCAATACATTACCTTGCTTGCACTATGGGAAACGGACAATCTCACCGTGAAAGAGCTCGGTCAACGACTATCTCTCGATTCCGGTACGCTAACACCAATGCTGAAGCGAATGGAGCAGCAGCAACTCATTGAGCGTAAGCGCGGCGCACAGGATGAGCGGCAAGTTTTTATTACCCTTACGCCAAAAGGGCGCGAATTGAAGTCAACTGCTAGCTGTATCCCAGCAGAGCTGGTCAATAAAGCTTCTTCCGCACATATTCCCGTGGATAGTCTGATGCGCAGCATTCAAGAGCTGACCGCTCATTTGCGCCGACTCCATGATGCAGCAACGGAGTAGAACAAACGAATGATGCATTGACTTTCAGGGAAAAAGCTATATAATGATATCAACAATTCAGATACGGAAATTTGCCAATGAAGAGCATCCAACTCGGAGGCGTTCTCGTCAAGGCGTCGGCTTGCCCGATGTGCCCTAAGTGAACCGGCACCGCCCGTTACCGCGGAACCAAGAGGATCTTCAACCTGCTTCCTGTAAGCTACCGCTTACTTGCAGCACTGATGATCAAGTTGGGTGGCACCGCGAGCTAGCGCTCCTCGTCCCAATCGGATGAGGAGCGCTATTTGTATTTTCTACTAACAGGAATCGCGGTAAAGGAGACGGTGACTATGCTAGACATGAAATGGATTCGCAATTATCCAGACGAGGTGCAGTTGGCAGCTCAGCAAAAAGGCATCCCCTTCGAAGTAAAGGAACTGCTCACTTGTGATCAGGTTCGGCGAAATTTGCTGCAGGAGACAGAAGCCCTGCGCCAGGAGCGCAACACAATTACGTCCCGCATAGCTGCTGCCATGCGGGACGGTGAACGACAAAGTGAAGCGGAAGCATGGAAGGAACAAGTTCGCCAGTGCAATGATAAACTTGCGCAGTACGAAGCGAAGCTGGCAGAAACCGAACAAGAATACAGCCGCCTGCAGCTTCTTGTGCCAAACATCACTTCGCCAGATACTCCGATCGGAACTTCGGATGAGGATAATGTGGAAGTGCGGCAGATTGGCGAGCTGCCCAACTTCGATTATCCCCTGCTTGATCATGTCGAGCTTGGCGAACGATTAGGCATCATGGATATACGTCGTGGGGTTAAGGTAGCAGGATCCCGAGGCTATTATTTAAAAAATGCCGGGCTGCTGCTGCATCGTGCGGTACAGCAGCTTGCACTTGATCTGCTCATGGATCACGGCTTCACCATTATGGATGTGCCGCTCATGGTTCGTCAGGACGCGCTGATTGGTACCGGCTTCTTCCCGCTTGGCGAGGATCAATGCTATGCCATGCCGGAAGATGGTCTGTGGCTCGTGGGCACTTCAGAAGTTAGCCTCGTCTCGTACTGCAGCAATGAAATCGTAGATGTCACCGAACCGATCCGCATGGCTGGCGTATCCGCCTGCTTCCGGCGCGAAGTAGGCTCTGCAGGCCGTGATGTCCGCGGCTTGTACCGTGTCCATCAATTTGCCAAGGTGGAGCAAGTTATCATCGCCCCGAATGATGCCGTACTGTCGAATCAGCTTTTGGAGGAAATGGTGGGCTATTCGGAAGCAATTTTGCAAGCGCTGGAGCTTCCCTATCGTGTCATGGCAGTATGTACGGGAGACATGTCGCAAAAGACATATAAACAGTACGATATCGAGACGTGGATGCCATCCCGCCACCAATTCGGTGAAACGCATTCCGCGTCAAACTTGCTTGACTTCCAAGCCCGCCGCTGCAATATTCGCTACCGTGATGAAGCGGGACAGCTTCAATATTGCCATACGCTTAACAATACAGCGGTAGCCAGCCCGCGAATTCTCATCCCGCTGCTGGAGAATCACCAACAGCCGGATGGGACTGTCCGTATTCCACGGGCACTGCAGCCTTACATGCGCGGCATGGAAGTCATTAAGCCGCAATAAATAAACAATAAGGCCGCCGGAGAACATATCTCCAGCGGCCTTACTAACGTATCCTTGCCTATAACATTACGGGAAATGCAGCCCTCTTCCCTTATTCTTGCGGCGGCTGAACCTTCCCACAATGAGGAATAACAGCACAACAAGCACAACTCCAATCGAGTCTACTGCGACATCAATCGCGTGTCCAGTTCGATTCGGCACGAAGCTCTGATGCCACTCATCCGATGCTGCATAGGCAACAGAGATGACAGCTCCGGCAGCAATGGCCATCCATCGTTCCCATCTCAAGGCAAGCAGCGCACGAATCACCAGAAATGTCAATAGCGCATATTCAGCTACATGCGCTCCCTTGCGAATAAAAAACTCTACAAAATCATAGGGCTGCTTCCAAGTCACCAAGCCCCCATCATACGTAAATTCAATAGACGGAAGCCAATGCTCAAGCATAGATAGCGGCAGCCACGCAGCGAGCGTAGGTCGCAAATCCTGCTCTCCATACGACTGTGAAGACTTATAAAAGATAAAAGCCATCCAGGCCAGCGTGGCGAGCAGCCACCACACAAACCGTTTATTTCGTACCTTCATGATTGCTCCTTCCTTACTTTCGATCCTCCTGAGGTGGGCGTGCATCCGTCCGCTTCTCTCCTCGAATAGATATCACTGCGTCCGCATTCGAGCGCAGCTTCAGCATCACGTCGAACTTGCCAAGCTCGGTCGTACGACCTTGCGCATCCATTTTACCATACGTTACGAAGTTCTCCACCGGGAAGGAATGACGGAAGTATACCATAGATGTGCCAAAGTCAGGTTTGCTGCCGATTTCTTCAAACAGCTTGTCCGCGCTTGTTCCCGTTCTTCCCTGCCATACGACCTCAGCCAATCCGTCCTCTGTGATCGCTACAACACTGGTAACATCCTTAATATGATAGCGGTAGCGAAGCGCCTCCCCTTCCGGGAACACGATGGTCGCCTCGAAGCCTTCCGACCGCGGCTTAATTTCTCGGTTCGGATAGACAAACGGGAGACGGAGCGCTTCCTGTCGAGCTGCCTCTAATTCACCCGTCCGTATGATCTCGTCACGCTTCACCCGTTCCGGCGTGCGGATGATCGCAGCCTTCTTCTTCGCATCCCATTTGACCTTGCCGCCTAGCGCTTCACTAATAAAACGCAGCGGCACATACGTATGGCCCTCTATAATCCGAACAGGCGCGTCCAATGCTACCTTTTTTCCATTTACCCATGCGCTGGGCTGCTCTGCAATGAGTTTAATCGTACGTGATTTATCAGCAGAATATACCCATACCGTTTTAGCAGCTGCATCCCATTTGTAGGTAACGTCCTGCTTGCCTTTACTGCCATCTTGATTGAAATAGCTATAATCATCAAATGCAAACAGCGGAACGACAATATGCTGCTGATCCCACTTCCACTCCGAAATATCGTATCCATTAAAGTAAACCTTCGCCTGCTGCATAGCGGATGGCACTGCTTGTTCGGCCTGTGCTGGCATCGAGAATCCCGCCCATACCAACATATTCATCATGATAAGCAGCCACTTTTTCATATTCGTCCCGCTCCTTTCACAATCATGTCCTTTCATAGGGATTCTATTTATTTAGACATTTCCCTGCTTGTAAAAGTTTCAAATTTCGACGGATATCGCATCGTTTTCCCTATTTACCACAGAAATAGAGATGTCCCCTTCCCTTGCAAATGCAGATGCCTCCATCGATAATAACGGTATTACCCCCTACTCGACAATGGGATTGGAGAGGAGATATTCACAATGACCTTACGCACTGAGAAAGAGAAAATGATAGCAGGCGAGATGTATATGGCCGCAGATGAAGAACTCGTTAAGGATCGTGAATTTGCAAGGCGCCTTACCCGCATGTATAACCAAACGTTAGAAACGAATTACAGCGAACGGACAGAAATACTACAGAAGTTGTTCGGCTCAGTAGGCGAAGGCGTGTACATTGAACCAACCTTCCGCTGCGATTATGGCTATAATATTTATCTTGGCAAAGGGGTCTATGCCAACTTCGACTGTGTGATGCTGGACGTATGCGAGATTCATATTGGAGACAACTGCTTCCTTGCTCCAGGCGTTCATATTTACACAGCCACTCACCCTTTGGATCCAATGGAGCGCATCTCCGGCCTTGAATTTGGCAAGCCGGTTACGATCGGGGATCGCATATGGATTGGCGGCCGTGCGATCATCAACCCGGGTGTTACCATCGGCAGCAATGTTGTCGTAGCTTCCGGCGCCGTTGTCACCAAAGATGTTCCAGACAACGTAGTCGTAGCGGGAAATCCTGCACGAATTATTAAGCATATCGAAGTATAACCGATAAGTATAACCGATAAGTATAACCGAACAGCACGAAAAAAAGCCTTTCCTGAACGGAAAGGCTTTCTGTGTCATGCATCGATTCTCTTAAACCTGCAGCAGCGTCAGAATAATGGACGTTAAGCCGAAGCACAGATTAACCAAGCAGAGCACTGCCACAACCTGCTTCTGATTCAGACCTCCTGCCAGCAGCCGGTAATGCGCTTGTGTCGCATCCGCCTTATATACAGGCTGGCCATTCAGCATCCGGCGAATAACAACGAATACGTTATCCAGAATCGGTACGCCTAAGGCCAATATCGGAATGAACAAGGACAATACAGTGGCCTGCTTAAATGCGCCATCCAAAGCGATAACGCCGAGAATAAAGCCAAGGAATGTCGCGCCTGCGTCGCCCATAAATACTTTTGCCGGTGGCTTGTTGAATCGCAGATAGCCGATAGAAGCTCCGACGAGAATAATCGCCATCATCGCAGATACACTCTGACCTTGAGCCAGGGCGACTGCGAACAAGGTTCCGCCCGATATCGCAGTTAATCCTCCTGCCAAACCATCCATCCCATCTGAGAAATTGATGACGGTAGTGACACCGAAGATCCACATGACGGTCAAGATGCATTGGAGCCATGCAGGCAGGCTTACAAATTCATGCGTGAATGGATTCGTAAAGCCTTCGAAGGTAATCCCGGATAAATACACGATTACGGCAGCGCATATTTGCACGAGAAGCTTCGGCAATGCCGGAAACTCTTTGCCGTGCGTCTTGTACCAGTCATCGATTGTTCCGATAGCGAGAATCAGCAGCCCACCACATATGATGGCAATTGATTCGATCGCAGAATTTCGAACAAAAATCACATAAGAAACGATGAATGCAACAAAAATGGCGATGCTCGCCGTAAGCGGGATCGGCTCCCGATGAATTTTACGCTCATTGTCCGGCATGGGCTTGTCAACAAAATCAATCCGGAACGCAAGCTTGCGCAGCGGAGGTATCAAAAACATCACGATACATGAAGAGATCAGAAAAGCTAAAAAATAATACATACTTTCCTCCTGTAATCATGCATTATAAAGACAAAAAACGTAATAATGATAGGGCATACATTGCAACTATAACTCATATTATCATGAATAATAGCGGATTATGAAATTAAATTTTTTCATATATCGTTCAGCTCAGGTCGCAATATGCTCCATGATTAGGCTTGAATTGGCTCCCTATGCTATGATTACGATAAGCATCATCCACTTTATGAAGTCAAATTTTTAATACATAAGAAAGGTGTGTTCTTCCATGCAATATCGCAAGCTTGGCAAGACAGGAATGAAAGTGTCTGTAATTGGTGTAGGCACTTGGCAATTCGGCGGTGAATGGGGACATGACTATACACAAGCAGAGGTCGATTCCACCCTTCACAAAGCGAAGGAGCTCGGCATTAATTTCATTGATACAGCTGAATGCTACGGCGATCACCTTTCGGAATCCTTCATAGGGGATTATTTGAGCAGGGACAATCGTGAGGATTGGGTAGTCGCAACGAAGTTCGGCCACCATTTCCACTCCCACCTGAATCGGACAAATGAATACGGTGCTCCAGAGGTATTGAAGCAGCTGGATGATTCCTTGCGTGCGCTCAAGACTGAGTATATCGACCTGTATCAATTCCACTCAGGTGATGACGATGCCTTCAATAATGACGCGCTCTGGACAATGCTGGATAAACAGAAGCAAGCCGGGAAAATTCGCCATATCGGTCTATCCCTAAATAAAAGCAACAGCATGCACCAGACGGCAAATGCAGCAAACGTGGGCGCAAGTGTCATCCAAGTCGTGTACAATCGACTTGACCGTGGCCCAGAGCAGGATGTATTTCCATCCTGTATCGAGCAGAATCTGGGCGTTCTGGCACGCGTTCCGCTTGCTAGCGGCCTCTTGAGCGGCAAATACAAGCCAGGTGCTTCCTTCGCCGCCAATGATGTGCGTCATCGTCATGAGCAGCAGTTCATTGATGAGCGTTTGCAGCAAGCCGAGCACATTCGCCAGACCGAAGTGCCAGAGGGTGTCAGCATGGCGGAATGGGCACTTGCTTGGTGTCTGCGCCACCCTGCTGTTACATGTGTCATCCCTGGATGCAAAAACGAAGCCCAGGTCGAGAGCAATGCTCGAGCTGCACAACTTGTATCCTCAGATCATCCACAGTTATGGACGGAATAAATCGACATGCGATTATCCCGCAAATGCACCACATGGTGGTCGGTTTGCGGGTTTTTTGCTGATATAACAAGGACGAGCAATCATTTGTAAACGCATGGCTAATTATTTTTAATATTTTTTCGTAATCCACTTACTTTTTTATAGTTGATATGGTATGATCTTTTTACAACAATGAATACCCGAACATGCTATCATAAGACGTAAGAGGAGATGACACCTATGCATGATATCGAAACCATCGTCAAACAAAGACGCTCAGCCAATAAATTTATAAAGGATATCGAAATTTCGGAAAAAGAACTGAGTGACATGTTCTCACTTTCGAAGTTCGCTCCATCCGCCTACAATCTGCAGCATACACATTATGTTGCTATCACGGATAAAGACAAGATGAATGCGCTGTATGAGGCTGCTTACAAGCAATACAAAGTCTTGACCGCTTCAGCCGTGATCGTGGTGCTGGGCGATATGAACGCCTATACACATGTGGACACCTTGAATGAAGGTTTGTTGAATCTGGGTGTGATTAACAAGCAGGAGTATGATCACTTTGTAAGCAGTACGAAGGATTTCTACATTAATCGCGGGGAGTCCTTCCGCCGTGAGGATGCCATTCGCAATGCCAGCCTATCTGCGATGCAGTTCATGCTTATTGCCAAAGACAGAGGCTGGGACACTTGCCCAATGATTGGCTATGATCCCGAAATGGTTCGAACAGCGCTCAATATTCCAGACCATTACGTTCCCGTTATGATTACCCTTGGCAAGGAAGATACATCAAGCCCGCGTCCGCGCGGCTATCGCAAACCCGTTCACGAATTCGTCACCTTCCAATCCTTCTAATTCATACAGAAGAGTAAAGCTTCCCCAGATTAGCCATCTTGGGAAGCTTTATTTATGCTTGCGTTATTTTTTCAATTTGCGGTTGTTGAACCAGAGCGGAATGCGGAACACCAAATTGATGAATAGAACGACAAAGACAAGGACTGCAGCCGCCTTGTCAGCAATCTGACTAGCGTCCTCAACAATCGCTTCGGATTGCACATACCAGAGATGAACAGCGAGTGTCTCGCCCGGCGAGAATAGGTTGAAGTCCCACATTTCTCCGGAGGTGCTCAACCCCGCAGTCAAAATAATAACCGCCGATTCACCGAACGCACGGCCTGCCACCAAGCATATTCCAGTAATAACCGCTTGCAAGGCTACAGGGAGAACGACCGTGCGAATCGTCTGAAACTTCGTCGTCCCGAGCGCATAAGCTGCATTGCGCAGCTCGACCGGAACATCTCGAATGGCCTCTTCCGTAACCCGGCACAGCATGGGCAGATTCAAAAATGCCAAGCTTACCGCCCCGCCCAATATTGTGAGTCCAATTTGGAAGTATTCTGCGAAAATCGCGAGCCCAAGCAGCCCGAACACGATAGAAGGAACGGATGATAAGGATTCGACACACATGCGAAGACCTTCTGTAAAGCGGTTCGCAGGCGCATATTCCGCCATATAAATGCCTGCCCCTACTCCAATAGGCACGGAAATAAGCAAGGACAGGATTAAGATATAGAACGAGTTGAACAATACGGGCCCGATGCCACCGCCCGCATCTATTTCTTCTGGAACCCTCGTTAGAAACTCCAGCGTGATGCCAGACAACCCTTTGCTCAAAATCGTATACAGCAGCCAGAAGATGAGCAGCAGAACGGCTGCTCCAAGTGCGTAAAACAGCACCGTAGCCGTCTGATTGTACAGCTTGGCTCGATTGTTTTGGCCTGTTGAGGAAAACGAACTCATGCGCGTGCGCCCCCTTTTTTGCCTATAAAACGAATGACAACAATAAGCAGGAAGGAGATAAGCAGCAGCAGAAACGCCATCATGTGAAGCGCATAGTTCCAGGTTGAATCGAACTCTACGTTTGAAATTTGCATGACAATGTTGCTCGTCAGCACCGCCGTCGGCGTAAATAAAGAGCCGGCAAGCTGAGCGGTATTGCCGATAACCATGACAACTGCCATCGTTTCGCCAATCGCACGAGTCATCCCCAAAATAATCGCTGCAATAATGCCCCGCTTCGCTGCCGGAAGCACAACCCGCATAATGACCTGCAAGCGGGTAGAGCCCAGCGCATAGGCCGCTTCCCGATATTTCTTCGGTACGGCTGCGATAGCTTCATCACTTACCCGACATATGGTCGGCAATATCATAAGGGACAGAACGAGCGCGGCTGCAAGCAGGCCGTCTCCCAAGTTCTCCCCTGTCCATTCACGAATCAGTGGGATCAATACGGTTAACCCCAAATAGCCATACACTATAGAAGGAATACCAACCAACAAATCAAGCACTGGCCGAACGAACTGTTTCAACCACATTGGAGAAATCTCTACAAGCAGAACTGCCATGCCAACAGATATCGGAACTGCAATCAGCAGGGTAAGTCCTGTCAGCAGCAGGGTGTTGATAATAAATGCACCGGCCCCGAATTTTCCATCTTCCGGCGTCCAATCGAGTGATAAAAAGAAGTCTGCTAGAGAAATATCGCGGAAGGTCAATATCCCCGTCTTGCCGATGAAGAAGATGACCAATCCGAGCACAGCACATAAGGCTAGAATGCACAGCAGAAATAAGTAATGGAACAGGCGGTTCGCAAATCGTACGCGAGCATATCGGTCGAACTTGCTTTTTTTCGTTGTAGTAAGGATATTGGCTCCGCTAAGCGGTGCTAGTTCATGAACAGGCGTGCTCATTCTCGTTCCCCCATAGAACAACCAGCCCCCGACTTCCTGAGGGCTGGCCGTGAATGAAATCTCTTACAGCGAATCGTTCCGTTTACTTCATTGCGGAAATCGGGATGAATTTCAGCTTTTTCAGCGAACCTTGTTGGAATTTCGCACTTTGAATATACTCGATGAATGCTTTTGTAGCACCTGTAGGCTGACCTTTTGTCATATAGTAACCGTAAGCCCATACTGGATACTTGCCTTTGATGACATTGTCAGTAGTAGCTTCTACGCCGTTGAATTTCACAGCTTTTACATCGCTGTTCACATATACAAGGTCAATGTAGCCAATTGCGTTCGGAGTTGTTGCAACTGCTGTTTTCATGTCGCCGCTAGAACCAACTTCTTTGTAGTTGTCCTTTTTCTTCGTGATGTCGCCGCCATCCAATGCTTTCAATTGATAGTTAACGCGCGTGCCAGAACCGAAGGAACGAGTGATGACAACGATGTCTGCATTGTCGCCGCCAACCTCTTTCCAGTTCGTGATTTTACCGGAGTAGATCCCTTTCAACTGTTCCGTTGTCAGGTTATCCACCTTCACATTTTTGTTTACGATGGTTGCAAAAGGAATTACCGCTACTTTGTGAGCAACTTGACCTTCGAATGCTTTGAAGCCTGGAACGTCTACGCTTGCATCCCAATCGCACGCGCCGATTTCAGCGATGCCTTTCTTAACAGCTTGCGGTCCAGTGATGGAGCCTTTACCGGAAGCTGCAACTTTCACTTTTGGATGCAGCTTTTGGAATTCCTTCGCTGCTTGCAGTGTCATTGGCAGCAAGGCTGTAGATCCATTAATGGTTACTTTGCCTTTCAAGTCCTCCTTAGCAAGAGCGGTAGATGCTCCGCCGAAAGCGGATGATACGAGGAATAAAGAGGCTAAAATAGCCAAAGATGCAATTTTCAATTTTTTCATTGTGATGTTCTCCCTTCGTAATGGTTATTTCGTTAATGCAACTGCTTGATTATTTGCAACCCATTTCACTTGACCATTTTCAATCACGGCAATTTGAGAAGCGTCCGCGGATGGAAACAGTTCCGTAATTGTGCCTTCTGTTGTGTACAGCTTCGACTTGGCGCCGTCTGCTTTCACCGCATAGATGCTTGACTTTCCGTCCTTTTCCGTCACTGCGATGATCAATTGACCTTTAGCGGAAGTAACCGCCAAGGACACGTCTACATCAACTGCGAAATCAGACACTTTCTTTTCCTTAGCCTGAATAACCTTCAAAACATTGTTCTCAACCGCTCCATCCGTATCGCCACTTACGTATACAACTCGTCCATCTGCCAACAGGTTCGGATACAGCTTGTTGTCTGGCGTCGTTGTCAACTGAACTGCCTTCGCATCCTTTGCAGTCAAATCCAGCGTAAACAATTGGGAGCCTGCTCCAGAGAAGTCGATGGACAAGGAATCTTCTGTGCTATCCTTGTCATTTTTCGCCACCCCCGTAATGTTCACCGCATAGAGAAGCGTCTTATCGTCTGCAGACAAGCGGATATCCGACTTATTCTCAACTTTGTCAGCCAATACAGTCGTAATTTTGCCGCTGTCTATGCTCACGCAAGAAATTTTCTCCTGCTTGTCCCCCTGTACAAAGTACACTTTTTTGCCGTCTGCCGACCATGTCAGATCTGTTTTCACGGAAGTATCTTTTCCAATCGCTTGCGCCGTTCCGAGACTCATATTCATCAAAAACAATTGGCTTGACTCATCTGTGAATACCCCCCACTTTAAATCAGGGGAAACTGCTGTGTTCGCTGCGTTTTCATTGAAAGTCAATGCATCATATACCCGGTATGTAGGATTCCATTTATACAATTGAACCGATCCATCGAATTCGCGAGCCGCTATCACTTCACCGTTGCTGTTTACACGTGGTGAGCTGAAGTCGCCTTCGAGGGGCTTCACCCTGATCAGATTCAGCTTGCTTCCAGACCCCGTTACGTCTCCACCGAATGCTTCCACAAGCACGTTAAGCTCAGCGTAGATCACACCTTTTTGCTCTTGCGGCGCAACTGTGAAGCTCTTCGCTGCGCTGTCTTCTTGATAAGCATTCGAGTTTACTTGGATCGTAATCGTTTTTGCTGGATTTCCTCCAACCAGCGTAATCACGCTTTTGCTCTCAGCTTGGATGTGCGCACCAAATATATTGGCAATGTCGCGAACGGAGTACAATACCTTCCCTTTTACATTCAGCGTGCGGATATTACTGCTAGCACCGTCAACCCCGATAGATTGACTGGATGCTTTCGCTGCTTCCTTCGTCACTGCTGCGATGCTTACTTGCCCTTTGTTTACTTCCGCTGCACTGACAGCACCTGTAGATATGATCGTGGATAGTGCTAGCGACGTTGCGATGACCGTTAACATGTTACGATTCATGTCTTCACCCTTTTCTCATGGCAATAGGTATTGCAATAGGCTTCTGGAAGTATTTTCACATACGAATGTTAACGGGAATCGTGCGTATTTTTTTGGATTTGTAAATTTTGCAATTTACGCAAATAAAAAAAGCAGCCTTGATCCTATCAAGGCCGCCGCGCATAAACTCATAAGGGACTTCCTTTTCTTGTACGTCGCAGCCCCTATTTTGCACCAAATGAATCACTTCGTCCACCTGAGACGACCGCTTGCCTTCCAAATCAATCAGCGGGAAAATTCTCACTTCCTCCTTCGCCACTCGTAAAAGCTCCTCTATCGTTCGACGATGAAATTCCGTATCCAACCGGTCTGCATACATGAAGAGAAAGTGCGCAGACAAAATGATATCAAATTCCCCGCTCGTTTACATATGTTTGGCATAAGGCCCTAATTGCTTCACCGTAAAGCAGTATGGAGAATTTGGATTTTTGAGCCACATATTCCCCTTCACGATAAGCACATATACGGCTGCCGCAAAGTAAATCGTCCCGAGTATCCAATCCGTTGTATGAACAAGGCCATTCGATACGATATGAAAAACATACCAACCGCCAACCGGAATATGCAACACCAATACGGAGAAAAGTCCTGGATTATACAGCGTTTTTGCCTTGATATTTGCGAAAATGCCATGCCAAATGAATTGGAAAAATCCCATCAGCATAGGAGCGAGGCCAAGCCATATCACGTCAGGGAAGAGGAGAGGAAATAAATAGAACCCATAAGCGATAATCAGATTAATAATCATTGCGGATTGGGGATTGAGCGGAAATTGCCGCGGACTTTTGCTCTTAAAGAGAACAGCATTAAATAGACCGCTGAAGTAGCCCGGCCATCGATATTCTTCAACTTGATGGACAAGTATGGCCACGAAGCTCAACCAGAGCATCACCTTGATGTCGGGAATTTCCGTTCCCCTAAGAAACAAGTACACACAGACCAATGCAGCGACAACCAACCCAAGATCCTGCCAATACTTTCTGAGAAAATTCATAACTCTTTCCTCCTGTTCGCAGTGGCAGCGCCACTGCATGCGTAATGGTCTTCATTTTACATACAAGAATGCTTGGCTTCATGTAACCGGTAATCCATCAATTCGAACAATCCTCGACTCAGCGGTTAGCCGTATTAAAATAACGCTCAAACAACAAATCAATATGGGCTTCCACAGATGCAACCGCAACTCCCGTTCCTGATTCCAGCAGCGGCTTCATCATGACAGGGAGAAATACAGCGCCGAACAGTTGCATCATCATCATGGTCAGTGTTTCGGAATTTCCCTCTTGCGTAATCTCTTGAAGGGTATGTTTGACTTTAACGAATCCAACAGCTTGCAGAAATTCACCATACTCCTGCTGGGAGGCGAACATCGCAGCGCCAGCGGTCATCGTACGCGTGATAATCTCTGGATATTGCTGAATGACCTGTACATATTGGATTAAAAACGTTCGCAGCCGGGCAAGAGGTGATATGCTTCGCTCATCAAGGACGTCGAAGGCGCTGCGAAAGCCAGATAATAGCTCCTTAATCGCCTCGTTGATGAGCATGTCCTTCGATCCGAAATAATAATTGATTAAGGCGATATTGGCGTTAGAGCGGGCTGCAATTTTCCGGATCGTAATATGCTCGAATCCCTCCTGCTTCAGGATGTCGAGAGCCGCGCTCAAAATTTTGCCCTTCGTGTCCAGCGATATATCAGTTTGCTTCATCTAATCCCCCTCACTATTATTAAACATCGTTTAAAACATTGTTTAACTAAATAATACCATCCCTGTTTCATTCAATCAACACCACCTCAGCCAAAATTTCCACAAAATAAAAGACTCTAATCTCCCTATGTGGCACAACGGAAAAAACAGAACAGTCACAACAAATATTGACTTATATATGCGCATTTTACTTATATACACTTGAAATATTACTTAT
Organism: Paenibacillus alvei DSM 29; assembly: GCF_000293805.1. GTDB lineage: Bacteria > Bacillota > Bacilli > Paenibacillales > Paenibacillaceae > Paenibacillus_B > Paenibacillus_B alvei. Next base: position 1,121,664 of record NZ_AMBZ01000001.1, read on the forward strand.
ATATACTTATGATTAACGTCATGAGGTGATAGCAAAAATGTACCAAGAAGAGCGCTTGCTGCGCATCTTGACGCATCTTGAGCAGCATGACACGATGACGGTCGGAGAAATATGTGCCATGTTCGGTGTATCTCGAGATACGGCGCGGCGCGACATCGTGAAGCTGACAGAGAGCGGTGCCGTTTCACGTACCCATGGAGGGATCACGCTTCCGCGGCTGGAGCAGAAGATCGAAGCATATGCGACAAGGCTGAACAATGAAACTGACGGCAAGGGACGAATTGGGCGACAAGCAGCGAAGCTTGTCCATGATCACGATATGGTTTTTTGGATGTATCGACTACCGTGCACAGCATGATTCCCTATTTGAAGGCTGCGCGTGCAACAGCCGTTACCCATTCCATTGATAACGCCATCTTGCTGGCCAATCATGCAGCCGTTCAGACGCATCTGCTAGGAGGGATTGTCCAACCTAAGACAAGGCATCTCTCTGGATATTCGACGATAGACAAGCTGCGCGATTTTCAATTCGATAAAGCCTTTTTAGGTGCAGCGGGAATCTCGGAAGCAGGCATTTATTATCACTATGAAGAAGACATATATATGAAAAAAGAAGTCGCTAGCCGCTCTAGACAGACTATCGTCCTTGCCGACCATACGAAGCTTGGACACACGCATTATTATCGAGGCTTGTCTTTAACAGACATCGATATGCTCATTACGAACCAACCGCTCTCACCTGAATTAGACCATGCAATGAAGGCCAATCATGTGCAAGTGCTCATAATCTCTTAATCTACCAAGGAGGATGAATGCAATGATCAGAGCCGTTCTGTTTGACTTTGATGGAACATTAGCCGATACGCTGCCCTTGACTCTTCACGTGTTCCAAGACATTTTTAAACGATATGACAATCGGATGGTGTCCAAGGAACAGATTATAGCCATGTTCGGCCCAACAGAAGAGGGTATATTAACTGCGAATATGAAATATAGAGGCCTCCTGCCGACCGCTATCGAGGAATATTTTGAGCTGTATCACAATTGGCATGCCAGCCTTGTTCATTCTTCACCCGCTATCATTCAGATGCTGCAAGCCCTGAAAGAGCAAGGCATAGCAATCGGCATTATTACAGGGAAGGGCCGCCGTGCCTATCAAATTTCTAATGAAGCGCTCGGCTTGTCTCCATATGTGGATATTGCAATAACTGGCGATGAGGTAACGAAGCCGAAGCCGGATCCTGAAGGCATTCATGCTGCACTTGCCGCACTTCATGTTCGTGCAGACGAGGCGATCTGGATCGGTGACAGCAATGCGGATATTGAGGCTGGCTTAGCTGCTAACGTGCATACAATAGGCGCCAAATGGTTTGGCACGGTTCAGTCTGCGACCTTTGAGAAGGCACCTCATGATATTTTCTCACAGCCATCCGAGCTTACGGAACTTGTGCAGCAATCGCTAGCGCATCCAGCCATTGAATGGCGCCAGCTCCACTGGGCCAAGCGGATTCAAGCACTTGCCCAAATCGGATTGACCTATTCAGACAATCCCTACGACCGCGAGCGTTATGAGGAACTGCGCGATATTAGTGTGGATATGATGACATCCTGCTCAGATGTTGATAAGGAGCAGGTTCGCGTATCTTTTGCCAGCGATACTGGTTATGCTACGCCGAAGGTTGATGTGAGAGGCGTCGTCTTCCGCGACGGAAAGCTCCTTCTCGTGAAGGAGAAAGCAGACGGAGCATGGTCACTGCCAGGCGGCTGGGCGGATATCGGTTTTTCTTCATCTGAAGTTGTTGTGAAGGAGATTCAAGAGGAGTCCGGGTTCCAAGCGCGGGCCATTCGGTTGCTTGCCGTGCTTGACAAGCGCTTCCACCAGCATCCGCCGGAACCGAACCATGTTTATAAATTGTTCATCCTGTGCGACATTATCGGAGGAGAAGCAATGAGCGGCACAGAAACAAGCGGGGTGGGATTTTTCGCCGAGAACGAGCTCCCGCCATTGTCAGCAGAACGCAACACGGAAGCGCAGCTTCGCTTACTATTCCAGATACACGGCCAGCCTGATCACGCTGTTATTCTGGATTAATAAGCTAAACCACTTCTGTTTCTGTACCTGAGACGCTTCCTATGCTATTCTATAATCTCATCAACATAGAATGGAACGGAGTGGCGAAGTTGGCTCAGTTATATTTTCGATACGGCGCAATGAACAGTGGGAAATCTATTGAAATATTGAAGGTCGCCCATAATTATGAGGAACAGAATAAATCGGTGCTGATTTTCACCCCTGCTGTAGATGATCGAGACGAGAGCGGGTATATATCTTCTCGAATCGGTTTGCGCCGCAAGGCAATTTCGATCTACGAAGACACCAATTTATTCGAGATTGTACAGCATCATGAAGGCCCTATCTCTTGTGTGCTTATTGATGAAGTGCAATTTTTGGATCATGCTCAAATTATGCAGCTTACCCGCATTGTCGATGAGCTTGATATTCCGGTTATGGGCTTTGGATTAAAAAATGATTTCCGCAATGAACTGTTCGAGGGCAGCCGTTACATGCTGTTGTACGCAGATAAAATAGAAGAAATGAAAACGATTTGCTGGTTCTGCGAACGTAAAGCAACGATGAATTTACGTGTTGACACAAATAACAGGCCTGTCTATACAGGAGAACAGATTGTAATCGGAGGCAATGATACCTATTATCCGGTATGCCGCAAGTGCCATAAAAATCCGCCTTTGCAATCGTAATCGTAGAGCAGCCCCCCTGAATGACATGTTCTTCAGGGGTATTTTCTTTTCTCATCGAACCGCCTTCGTTCAAGCCAAACATTCGGAAAATGAAACAAAAAATAGGCTACCCCGTCTCTATTGCAGACAAAGCAGCCTGTCATTCGGCTCCCTCAACGTATAGCAAAACCTGTTGATACTAAATTGCTAAAAGTCACAGCCCATCTCCTTTATTGAGTTAAATAAGCATCGCAAAGTGCAATTCCCTCCTCGATATCGAAGCTCATCCGCAGCTTTACTTCCTCCTCGATGCCACGATCACGGCTTATATCCTCTCTAAGGTTATTTAGAATCCCGCGTATCGACTGCGCACCATTTTTGTCCCACTTCTTCATCCCATAGATGCTCGATGACAATTGATCCAACTGACCTTTATAACGCGTCGCAGCGTCTTCTCTTATGCCATGGAGCGGGACATAAATCGAACCGATCTTGCGTGACATCTGTTCAAGCAGCAGCCCTATAGGCTGAGCAGAGCGATAGTCAGGAAGTACTGCCGGGCTGCGATACACCCCCATCCACCACTGCCAATCCACAGTTCCATTGAAGAAGGATTTCTCATCAATAATCACGAGCCCTGCTCCATGAAGCGAGCGCTGCTCTTGAAGGAGCTTCTCAGCTGCCGCCTCATGCTCACCAAGCTTCACAACAGCAACCGTCCAGACGGGATGATCCGTTATCGCTACTCCCAGCGTGCCAATTCCTCCAGTGGACAAAATCCGCCCCTTATCCCTGTTGTCTACAGCAAACACTGCCACACCAAGCTTGGCTCCTTCCGCTCCATATACCTGCACCGGATCAAATGCTGAAGACTTCACATCCGTAGATTGGGCGATCCTATGGGAGTAAGCGGCTGATTCCGCTGCTATATATATTGCATTCAAATGTGCGGACTTAATTCGCTGTATATGCTCGCGCACTTGTTCGACATTCGTCTCTTGGGGCTCAATCCAAATGCCGCGTAATTCTACCTTGCGCGACTCTGCGCTCAAGTTGTATGCCTCCTGAGCAAAGCGTTCAAGCTCCTTCAGCTTCTTGCCGCGTTCCTTCAAACTGCGCTGCTCATTCCCCCATTCCTCGGCTGCCAAGGCAGATCTCGCCATCATAAGCTTGCTATCTATGCTAGAATACGGCACATCACGAAACTGACTTTTCACTTCCTTCAATCGTTGTTCTGCAGCCTTCAACAGCTCCTTGACCTTGTCCACTCTTTCTTGTACCTGAGCTGCATCATACGTGTTCCATTCCTCTTGTCCGACGTTTAATTTATTTACTGGCGACATGACCGTACCATTCACTGCCATGGAGTCGGCGCCATTTCCAGCCGCATATCCAAATGAACTCAAGCCACTTGCTGCCAATATCCCCAGCAGCAAGCTCATTCCCATTTTGTTCGTAAGCGATTTCATTTCATTGTATCCCCCTTATACATCATGTAATGAATGGGTTGATAGATAATATGCAGCTACCGTCTCGCCAATTCATTGCTGCACAAGCTTTTTATTCGAATAGACTTTATCTGAAATAGAGTGACCGTGTTTGATAAAACATCTAATCCTAATATAAACAACAGGCACAATATCCCGGATTTCAATACTGCTTCTATGTTGTTACTGGTCTGCACCTGCTATAATTAGGCTCAGGCGGCAATCATATGTTCATGGATGAAACGTCGCTTCTAATCAACACTAATCAACCACTAACACATGTTCAATTTCAATACAAAAGGAGTGCGGCTTGATGAATTGGATGGAAGAAGTATTGAAGCGCAAGAACGATCTACTGCAAGATCTTAATGGATTGCTTAGCATCGAGAGTGTAAAGGATGCCACCACGAGTGAGCCTGGCAAGCCAATGGGTCACAATGTAGCGCGTGCGCTTGATTATGTACTGGACATGTCTCGTCGTGACGGATACCGTGTGACAAACCTGGACGGCTATGTAGGCTACGCGGAATACGGCGAATCGAAGAGCGGTGAATATGTTGCAGCATTATGCCATGTTGACGTAGTCCCTGCAACTGGACATTGGACAACCCCTCCTTTCTCCCCAGACATTCGTGAGGGCAAGCTGTTCGCACGTGGCGCCATTGATGATAAAGGGCCCACGCTTGCTGCTTATTACGGTTTGAAAATCGTGAAGGAGCTTGGTCTGCCCTTAAAGCACAATGTACGCATCATCTTCGGTGCAGATGAAGAAAGCGGCATGGAATGCATGAAGACCTATACGAAGCGTGAGAAAATGCCGCTTTACGGCTTCGCGCCAGATGCCGACTTCCCAATTACACATGCGGAAAAGGGACAAATCAATACCCGCTTCCTGCTGCAGCCGGACAACAGCTCTGCTTCCGATCGTCAAGCGGGACAGCTTGAATTGGTGTCCTTCCATGGCGGCGGTGTTGAGAATATGGTGCCTGAATCAGCGACTGCAACCATCTCTGGCGACACTGCTGTTCTTGCAGAATTGGCAGCCAAGTTCGAAAATTATTACACTGAACAGCAATTGAAAGGCTCTTCCGAAGTAAACGGCGGCCATATTACACTCAGCCTCAAAGGTAAATCCGCGCATGGCATGGAGCCTCATCAAGGCATTAATGCTGCACTAAAGCTGTTCGGATTTTTGCGTTCGTACACGTTCCAAGCAGATGCCGATCGTTATATCCGCTGCGTAGATGCTTATTTGACGGATGATCACTTGGGCAGCAAGCTGGGCATCGCTTATAAGGATGACATTACAGGTCCATTGACGGTAAATGCGGGCATATTCGAATACGGTGCGGACAAGCAATCGTTCTTCCATCTAAATATCCGCTTCCCAGTTACGCAGGATTTACAGTCCATCTTGGACACATTGGCAACGAAGATGGATGCATTCGGCTTCGTCGTAGAAGAACCGGACTTGAAAAAGCCGCACCATGTCGATGCAGAGCATCCGATGATCAAGGTGCTGCAAAAGGTGTATGCGGAAGAAACTCAGCTTGAGCCTACCTTGCTGACTACGGGCGGCGGTACATACGCTGCATTCATGGACTACGGAGTCGCGTTCGGCGCCTTGTTCCCAGGAAGAGAAGAAATGGCTCACCGTGTAGACGAATACATTGAGATCGATGATTTGCTAAAGGCAACTGCCATTTATGCGCGTGCCATTTATGAATTAGCGAACTTAGACGCATAAGGATTGTATCTAGAGGGATGTCGATCTGCAGAAGGGAAAAAGGCAGCCGACCTCCCTTTTTCCCTTCTGTTCTCATGGGTGCTTTCTTATTTCAATGCACTTAGATGCTCATGCACCAGCTTCCATTCTCCTGCAATGAGCTTGAACACATTCGTCGCTCTCCCGCTTCCCTCAGCCTGTTTCCCTTGATAAAGTCCGCTCCAATGATAGGTATACAAGCATACAGCCGTCTGTTCGTCCACTGCAATCCACTGTACATCGGAGGCTGAATACACTTCATCTTGAATAACCTCCCAGGCATGTTCAAAATATGCCCGAATCTCCTCAAGCGTCTTGCATGTACGATCCGAGAACCAATATACGGCGCTTGTATCCAAGCAAGCTTGCACGTTCTCGAAGTCATGTGTATTCGTTGCCTTCATATAGCGTTCCAATGCTTTTTGATAACTCATAATGCCCCCCTTTTTTCATCCCAAACCCTGTATTTTTCAACATGTAAATTCGCTGGATATACGGTAGTCGCATCTCCTGATCGTAGGCGTGCCTTCATTCAGTGTAGTATGAAGCGGGCATCTTTAAGCAGCTCCAATTTCACGATGACTTGGTACCGATTCATGTAGGAAATGCAGGGATATCCGACCTTAGCGGCAAGCGGATGATAAATGTGGTGCCTACGCCAAGCACACTGTCCACCTCAATTTTACCACCATGCTTTTCAATAATATTATAGCTGACCATCAGCCCTAAGCCTGTTCCCGTATCCTTCGTTGTATAGAACGGTTGCCCGAGACTGTTCACCTTATCAGCTGGAATTCCACAGCCTTCATCCTGAATGGATATGGCTGCATAATCGCCATCCAGCTTGGCGCGTACATAAATATTGCCTCCCCCTGACATCGCTTCAAGCGCATTTTTTATCAAATTAATGAACACCTGCTTAATCTGATTTGGCTCGCAATCAACCCAAAGCGCCTCTTCCGACAGCTCGGTTATCATATTGCTGTTCTTCAATGTCGATTGTACGCTCATGAATGCAATGATCTGCTCCATCAGTTGAACGAGATCGGTTCTTCGGCTGTTGACCACATTCGGCTTCGCTAGAATCAGCAGTTCATTTGCAATTACCTCAATGCTCTTCAACTCCGATTCCACGATATCAAAATATTGATCCTTATCCGTCTTCGTCGTACGCATCAACTTGAGAAAGCCGTTAATCGAAGTCAATGGATTCCGAATTTCATGTGCGATGCCTGCGGCCAACTGCCCGACGATGGACAGCTTCTCAGACTGCAGCATTCGCTCTTCTTCCTTGCTTCGATCGCTTATATCCTGATATACACCGATGGTCGCCTTCTTCCCAACAAAGGTGGTAGGCAGGGAAAAGCCTTCTACGCATTTGATTTCACCGTTCAAGCAGCGAATATCATATTTAACAGGCCCTAAGCGTGTTCCCTCCTGATATCTGCGTCTCCGCTCATACACAAGCTTATGATTCGAAGGCTCGACAATATCGATAACCGGCATGCCAAGGATGTCCGCTGGGTCAGTAGCACAGATCAAGGCAACGGAAGCGCGATTCATATAACGAATGATGCCGTTATACGTAACAATGACAGCAAGCGGCAATTCTTCTAATAAGGATTGAAAGGTCGCTTCCTTCTCCTTCAAAATCGCTTTCGTCTGGAGATGCACCTTCTCTGTCAATTTGCACGACGTTATATTTTGAAACTGAGAAAAAAGAAAAGCGGCTTGCCGCACTGATCATGAACAAGCGATACGGTTAAGAGCATCCATATGACTTCTCCAGACTTGCCTATGTAGCGCTTCTCAATATGAAAAGATGGGATCTGCTTGTCCAGCAGTCGTTGAATATGTATAATACTCTCTTCCAGATCGTCTGGATGGGTAATATGCATATAGTCCAGAGAGAGCAGTTCACGTTCTTCATAGCCAATCATTTCGCATAAGGAGTGATTTGCTTTCATAAATTTCCCCTCCAGCGACACGATTGCCATCCCGATCGATGCATTATTAAAAGCCAAATCGAACAGATCAATTTGCTCCAAATGCATGTAATCTCCCCTCCAATTCATTATCACTTCCACATATACCCAATAATCATTATAAATCTCCCTTCCGGCCAGCATCAATTAAAATCTTGCCAAAGCTTTCTGTCCGCTTCGCTGTTGTGGGAAATAAAAAAAGTGCACGAGAACATGCGCAACATTCGCACGTCTCATGCACTTTGGTTCAATTCATGCTCTTGTTTCGCAGCAGAACTGAATTATTTCATTGCTCCGTCTACTTCCTTCACCATTTCCTCTACAGAAATGAGACCGCCGCCGGACAAGTACCAGTAGTTCGGATCCAAGTAAACAATATGGCCTTCTTTATATGCCTTCGTACTTCTCACAAGATCATTTTCAACGACTTGCTTCGCAGACGATTCACCGCCGACAACTGCACCGCGGTCAACAACGAACAAGTAGTCTGGATTTTTTCAACAATATATTCAAAGGATACTGGATCACCATGCGTAGATGCTTTAATGTTCGTATCTACAGGCGTAACCCCGAATACATCATGAATGATACCAAAGCGGGAACCTGCACCGTAAGCACTAATTTTTCCGTCATTCGCCAGAATTATAAGTCCGTTCTTGTTCGCAGCTTTCGCTTTTTCGTTCAAAGCCTTAACGGACTCTTCAATCTTGGTCAGCTCTGCTTGAACTTCAGATTCCTTGTTGAATATTTTGCCCAATGTTTGTGTGTTTTCTTTGAAAGAATCCATGTAGCGTTTCGTATCAACGTCCATATAAATCGTTGGTGCGATTTCAGAGAACTGATCATACGATTTTGCTTGACGTCCTGCAATGATAATCAGGTCGGGCTTCATACCATGAATCGCTTCGAAATCCGGCTCCTTCAAGCCGCCTGCATTCACATATTTCGCATCTTCGTATTTTTTCAAGTAAGGAGGCAGGCTCGCCTTCGGCAAGGCTGCGATTTCAACACCCAATTTGTCCAAAGTATCCACAACGCCGTAGCTGAATACAACGACCTTGGAAGGGTTTTTCTTCACTTTCGTTTCGCCAAGCTCATGCTTAACAAGAATTTCTTCCGCTGCTTGATTCGCTTCTGTTCCCGTAGATGCCGAACCATTGCTGCTGTCTGACTTATTGGAACCACATGCTGCAACCAGCGTTGCCATCATGGCAATGAGTAGGATTAATACTGTTTTTTCACTTTTTTCACCTCTACAACATATTTTGAACCTTATATATTTTCGCCGTTAATATCGCGTTGCTGCACAGATGCATGCTGCATTGCAACATTACCGAACGGTGTAACCGATGTCGCCTTGCTTAGGCAAAATACACACAAATCTTATTGTCGTTAATGCATTCAATGCACATATCCATATCATAAATGTCTTGCAGCACCTTAGTATCGATGATATCCTGCGTCGAGCCTTCCTTGACTACTTTGCCGTCTTTTAATGCGACGATATAGTCCGAGTAACAGGATGCGAAGTTAATATCATGAATTACGATCACGATGGTCTTGCCCATTTCGTTAACCAGTCTGCGAAGGATTTTCATAATTTGCACGGAATGCTTCATATCCAGGTTGTTAAGTGGCTCATCCAGTAAAATGTACTCCGTGTTTTGTGCGATAACCATAGCAATGTAAGCTCTCTGCTTCTGACCGCCGCTCAGCTGATCCAGATACTTGTGCTGCATGCCGGAAAGGCCCATGTACTCAATTGCCTCATCTACGTACTTCCAATCTTCATCATTCAAGCGCCCTTGCGAATAGGGAAACCGCCCGAAGGAGACAAGCTCCCGAATGGTCAAGCGCAGATTGACATGATTGGATTGCTTCAGAATGGATATCTTCTTGGCCAGATCCTTGCTGTTCCATTCGCTGACTTCTTTGCCATCGATATGGACTTCTCCCGAATCCTTCGTAATGAGCCTGCTTATGATAGAGAGCAGCGTACTCTTCCCTGCACCATTTGGACCGATGAAGGATGTGATTTTACCCTTGGCAATTGTAACTGATACATTCTCAACCACATTTTTGCCACCGTATTGTTTGGATACGCCTCTTACTTCTACCATGATTTATTCTCCTTCAATAGAAGATAGATAAAGTAGACGCCACCGACGAAATTGATTATGACGCTTAGCGTGGTGGAGAACGTAAATACCCGCTCCACGATAAGCTGACCGCCCACCAGTGCAATAATGCTGATAAGCACGGAACCTAGAATTAAGTAACTGTGTCGGTACGTCTTCAAAAATTGATACGTAACGTTCACGACGAGCAAGCCAAGGAACGTAATCGGTCCGACTAGCGCTGTCGAGATGGAGATGAGAACCGCTACTACAAAAAGCAGCCTTCTCACGACGTAATCATAAGGAACACCTAAGTTAATCGCCTGCTCTCTTCCGAGTGCAAGTACATCTAAATACTTAACGAATCTAAGGAAATAGAGCGTAACGAGCAATGTCAGTATCCCACCGATAAGCAGCAGCTTCGTATTGACGTTATTGAAGCTGGCGAACATTTTATCCTGGGCAATTAAGAATTCGCTCGGGTCAATCAGCACCTGCATGAAGGTAGATACACTTCCGAAAAAAGTACCGAATATAATCCCGATGAGAAGCATGAAGTATACATTCTGACCTTCGCCCTTAAAAATAAACCGGAATAAGAGTCCTGAGAAAATAACCATGATGCCCACTGACATTAAGAAATCCATGTTGCTGCTCATCATCATCAATGTCTTCGAACCGAACATGAAGATAACAAATGTCTGGATGAGCATGTATAGCGAATCCAGTCCTAGTATGCTAGGCGTCAAAATCCGGTTGTTCGTAATCGTTTGAAATACGGTCGTTGCGAATCCAATCGCCGCCCCAGTGAGCACAATCGCCAGCACCTTCAGCGTACGCTTTGGAAGCACATAATCCCAGTTGTCACCCAGCTTCAAGAATAGAAACAATCCGATTAAGGCAAGTGCCAGGAGAGCCAGAATACCCGTTTTCGCTTTATAACCCATGTGCCCTTCTCCTCATCAACATGTACACGAATATGGCGCTTCCTATTACCCCGACCGTTAAGCTGATCGATAATTCATATGGATAAATGATAATACGCCCCAAAATATCGCAGAACAGAACGAACACAGCACCGAGCAGCGCCGTATGCGACAGACTGTTCTTCAAGTTATCACCACGGTACATCGACACGATATTTGGAATAATCAGTCCGAGGAACGGTATCGTTCCTACGGTCAGTACGACCGTGCACGTCACAAGCGCAACGAGAATTAATCCGATATTGACGATGCGCTTGTAGTTCAGTCCCAAGTTTTTCGAAAAATCCTCACCCATGCCTGCAACCGTGAATTTGTTCGCATACAGATACGCAATGATGATGAGCGGAATGCTGATATACAGCAGCTCGTAGCGACCTGTAATAATCATGGAGAAGTCACCCTGCAGCCAGGAGGACATGTTCTGAATCAGATCATACTTATATGCAAAAAAGGTAGAAATCGAGCTGATAATATTCCCAAACATCAATCCAACAAGCGGAATGAAGATTGTATCCTTAAACTTGATTCGATCTAGAATCTTCATGAACAGCAGCGTTCCCAGCAATGCGAAAACGAATGCGACCAGCATCTTCACAATCGGGCTCGATGTCGTGAAGAGCATTAAGGATACCAGGATTCCAAGTCTTGCGGAATCGAGTGTTCCGGCTGTCGTTGGCGATACGAACTTATTGCGGCTAAGCTGCTGCATGATGAGACCGCATATACTCATGCTGACACCTGCAAGAATGATACTGATTAGACGCGGAATTCTGCTCTTGAGCAAAATTAACGTTTTCTCATCGGTCATGTTCAGCAGATCAAGCGGCTTAATATCCGTAACACCAATAAAAAGCGATACGATTGATAATATGACAAGCGCGATGGCTAAATATCTCTTTTTCATAGACCATCCTTACCTCTTCTCGATGTGAGAAAGTTGATATGTAAGCGGATAGAATCAATTTACATTTTCAATAATGATATTCATTATCAATTAGACTGACAGTTGTTATTATAACATGACTGATCCGTCTGTCAAACAATTATATGGAAAATGGGTAAAACTCATTTTTCGGCGCCGAATCTGGAATGGATATGCAATTACGCTTATTTATACGATAATAGGAACAGTTATTAATCTAGCGATGACGATTGCTGCCGCCTACCCGCTCACACGAACAGATTTAGCAGGACGGCGGTTGTTCACGACGATGATTTCTTTGCAATGTTTTTAGCGGGGGATGATTCTGCTATTATATCTATTTTTGCAAAGTGTTTTGTAAAAAAAGGCGTCATGATTGGCGCAATTAAGGGGTGAGACTATGTCCACATCGCAAATTTCGTTGACGGTCATGTCGTATAACATCCAGCATGGTGAAGGAATGGATCACGTATATGATGTGAGCCGCATCGCAGGAGTGATTAGTGCGTCCGGGGCGGACATCATCGGCTTGCAAGAGGTCGACCGTTATTTTTCGGCTCGAAGTAATTACGAGGATACCATCGCGATGCTTGCTGAACAATTAGGGATGCACTGGTGTTACGGGGCAAACGTGGTTCGAGCGCCTGAACCAGGGCGAACGCAGCAAAGAGAATATGGGACAGCGATATTGAGCAAGTACAAGATTCTGTCGCATCAAAACCATCTGCTCAGCAGCGACGAGAGCGAACAACGCAGCCTGCTTGCTGCTGTTCTGGATGTCGGCGGGGAAATTCTGCATATGTACAACACACATCTGGGATTGGAACAGCCTGAACGGGTCGCCCAAGTGAGAGAAATACTTTCCATCGCAAGCCGCAAATCAGAACCGTGCATCGTGACAGGAGATTTCAATGCACATCCGGATTCTATCGAAGTTGCCGAAATGTCGTCAGCATTCCGCAGCGCTTTCGCAGGTGAGCTTGAGACCTACACCTTCCCTGCAGGGGATGCAGTCGAGATGCTTGATTACATCTTCGTCAATGATTGTCTGGAGCTTAGCAATGATAGAACAGTCATTCAATCGCTTGCATCAGATCATTATCCGATTGCCGCCAAGCTGCTGCTATAGGGAGCGCGGCTAACCTTTTGTTGTTACGCTATGAATGTGCGCACTGCACAGGGGCTGAACCGAGGGATCGGATTCTCATCAGGAGCAGCCCCATTTCCGCGAAAGTATGTACATTAGATGCTGCCATTGTACTAATCAACGCCGAGGAGCATCCCCCCCTGTGCCATTGCCCAAGCCGCAACACTAATCGTTTGCCAAGTCATAAGCCGCTTCTTGTCCACATTGGCAAGCACACATATCAGCGCTCTGATATGATCGGCTTCAATGACAGGCCCAATAAGCGACGATCCCGGAACCCCATAGGAATGGAAATAGCCTAACTCTCTTGGTTACAAGACATCACTTGGAACGCTTCTTTTAGAAATTCCTGTTCTTCTTCTGTAAATGGAACGAGTATGTTAGAGTGATCCATTGGTGGATCTGCCTTCGCCGCCGATGAGGAACTGATTTTCGCTATGGTATATTCATACAGCTCCATAAATCGCTGCATGAACCTCTGCGCTTCCTCCGAATCCGGACTTGCTTGGCTCGCAACCAGTTGTTTCATATCTGTGAGCAATGCGAAATACTTCCGATCCAGTTCAGCCCGTGCCTCATTGCGAAAATTGTGAATTGGATTTCCTCCTAGGTTATGCGTCTCCATGTGCTCTTCCTCCCATAGAATCGAGTGTACGATAAAGCAAAACAGACGCAAATCAATGATTGGATGATGGCAAATGGTTGTATCCATATGATCCAATTGGTCAAGCATGAGCTGAATTCGTTCCTGTTCTGCAAGAAGCTCTTTCTTTTTGAACGCCATCACCTTCCGAATATACTGCTGCTCTGCTTGCTGCATCTCTAATAAATCGGCAATGTCTTTGAGTGAAAACCCGATAAACTTCAAAGCCTGAATTTGCTGCAATCGGCTGAGGGCGTCCGCATTATAGAGCCTGTGCCCGCCTTCCTTGTAGTCGCTAGGCGTTATGTCATAATATCTAAGCGTTCGAATCGTGATTCCTGTTCGTTCCGCCAACTGTCCGATTGTCAGCATGCCAGTCATGATAAGCTCGCCTCGATTCTGTCTGTTTTTTGATGTAAGGAATGGCTGGATAACGGTATGCCTTATTTCTAGCAATCTGTATCATTGCATACAAAATAATTATTGTCTCGATCATAAGCAGGATGTATTTGTACAACGACGGCAAAGCATAGCTCGCTACGAAGAGCGGGAAAATGGTCAAGTGAAAGTTCAGTGCTTTGCAGCTAGCTTCACGATAATACGATGTTGACTTCCTTGTCACGAAATACATCACAAGCGGGGGAAGAACCCCAAGCACTAAGGAGATGGCCAGCATCAGTTGGACGATTGCCATTTCTTTGCGTGTCGGCCTGCTCATTGGCTCATTCATTGTTGTCACCTTCCTATTAAATTCCTCAAATACAGCATAAAAGGTGACGCGAGTAGAGGTTCAAGCCCTAATCTGCAAGCCATTATCAAAACATCGCCGTCTTCTAGCTTGAAAGTAATAGGGCGCTTGGTTCGGCTGCCTTCTGCTTGACGGTGCATAGGGGCTACAATCTCTGCCGTTGGCAGCAGCGCTGGTCACACTGCTCCGATTCCTCATTACCAGATTGAGTAACAGACTTAAACATCTTCACATTACAATACAAATAACCCGCAATGAACTCTAGTTATCTGAGTTTCTATGACGGGTTATTGTTTAACCGCAAGTATATTTGTGATGTAAATATTTTAGTCGAACTGCAGCACTTTAGTGCGTGCCGGTCACCCCAAAATCATCTACAGACGATTGATCTGCCTGATAGAACATAACATCTCCATCACGCAGTTGGAAGGTGACGCCGTACGGATCCGTGAACTGGGAGCGAGAGCCTTCGTGCTTCCATTGATTCGTTAGCGGAGCCTTGATGTATTGCAAATGCGGCCTGCCCTTCTGTCCATCACGAACGGTCTCGATGTCGAAGTTCACGATGAGAAAGCCATCGCGCAGGAAGAACGGGGCCTTATCGTTAAAGCTGAACTGCTTCGATAAATCAAAGCCCTTAGGCACGATATACAACTTGGCAGGCAAATTATACTCGCCGTACCATTGCTGAATGGATGCATAGGCGCGTGCCGCAGAGACGCCTGACGGCACATTTGTCGGCCCGTGTAACGTGCGGACATTGTACGGCAGGAACAGGTCACTGTAGCTGCCAATCATTGTAGGGTCTTTCGCCGCTCTTACCCATGCGTCGATATATGCCTGACGATTCACCATCATACTGCTTGCGAACAGCTCGTAAAAACGAGCCGCGGCATCCGCGATAAGCTGCCCTGGTATGTTGCGGAGGCGCGCATTCAGCGCCATGCTCCGCTTTAACTTATCGTCTGCCGAACCAATGCGAATGAATTTTTTTGCCTCTGTATGATAGTACACATCCACTTCCTGACGCTTCTGCCCCTTACTGTCCGTAAAGTAAAATGTCGGCTTCAGATGAATGCCATCGCCTGAACCGAACATATTTCCCTTTGTCTTTAGGTCAAACTTGAAGGCGTATCCCGTCTTCACCGCTACATTCTTGAAGGATGGATCCGGGTGACTGCCTTTGCGCACAGGCAGCTCGTAAGGAAATGCATGGCCTCGAGCTTCGCCATCGATGCCATTCGCTCCGACCCAATAGGAATTCCCTGTCGGCTCACTGCTTCCTTTCTGCTTGCGGAACACGGTTTCCCAATTGAAATCCATAATGTCCGTCACATGAAAATCATACACCCTGCCAATGACCTCCACTGCGATTTCGTGAGTCGCCACATGATGCTGCCAATCTGTGTTGGCTGTTGGCTGATGCGTGAAGGAATCCGGTGTATTTTCAGCAACATTTCGAAATAAGACTGTGTAATCTCCTTCATCCACCCAGACTGGCAGAAAGAACGTCGTATCCAGTTGGGTAACGGGAATATCTGTCCATGTACCTTTCGGAATGAATGCGGCCCGATTTGCTGTGTAGACATCGAATGGGAACCATACCTGCTTCGTACGGAAATATTTCGCATAGTCGCGGTTGCCGTATCCCGGATCGTTTACATGCTGACCGCTCGTCGGTATGCGGATCGTAAAAGGCCGATCCAGAATTAACGCCGCACGATTATCGTTTGGTATTGTCTTTTGATTATGTTCTCGATCGTCGGTAATCGACGAGTAATTCACGACAGGCGTATGTACGGTTACGGTGTTGATGCCGTTGATTGGGAATTGCTTGTCACCGCCGCCATTGATATTGCCGGGTATGAGACTGTAGTAGATTGTGCCTGAGCTTGGGGTATTGGCCTTATTCACAAGTGTTTTGCTGATCATGTAGTTTTTCCCGTACAATACATCTCGTTCAATTACAGGAGAAGAAGGAATTGAACCTGGAGCCGGTGCGGATTGATCCACCCATCCGTTGTTCATGATTGTAGAGCCATTGAAGACAACATAATCATTTCGAACTTTATTTTGTCCGACACTAGACTCAGCCCTAGAACGGAATTCACTCATTTCATCAGGAACAGAAGGGCGTGATGAACCTCCATCCTTGGTCTCTGTTCCCAAATCTATAGATTGACAAGGAGATGGCTGCACATGATCGTTAACATGGACACTGTTGGAAGATGTAAGATTCGGCGCCGTATATCCTGCTGGATTAAGGGTTACGTTTCCACTCGGAAGCGCATAATTCGTAACCGTTGCCTTAGAAATCTTGTACGCTTCAAGATTGTCGATTTGCCAATAAGAATAAGGTCTTTCGACTGTAATGTCTTTGGTTACGGTCACTGTATCGCTCTTGGAGACTGGTGGTGTTGGAGGGTCGCCAGGCGAACCAGGTATGGTCCATTTGAGAATATACGTCTTTTTTACCTGAACCGTGTACGTAACCTTGCCCGTCATATTGGCAAACTTGTTTTGGAATAGATAGTTCCTGCCAAAAACATTTACGTAAAGGAACTCTGATGTTGGAATGCCTTTTAGAACATTGAAATGCTCGCTGCCTCGCTCATCGGCATGCACTAAACCACTGAAGGAAGGCTCCATTTCCATTTTGTGATTTACGATTCCTTTCGAAGGAGAGCTAATAACCGGAGAGCAGCTGCCTCCCCCCCCATCATTCCCGTCATTGCCGCCACCGCTCGTACTGCAATCCTTGACTTTAAAAGTTTTGGTATCCGTTTCGTCAAGATTTTGAGTGGGATCATAAAAATGAGCGGTTATGTTGGTGTTTCCCTCCACACCCGTGATCGTTATTTTTCCATCCGGCGTGATTTTTGCAATACTTTCGTTTGAGCTGCTCCATGTTAATTTAGGGTGACTCTTCAATAGATATGTTTTTTTATCGGGTTTTGTTAGAGCCGCTTCAGCTTGCTTTGGAATTGCCGTATCAGATGTACACGCGTCTGGCAGATTGACAACAAGTCCAGGTTGGGTGGTGACCGTAATCTCAGCAGTGTCTGAGATCCGGTATGTCCCATTGTCCCAAATGGCTCGTACTCTGGCTTTCCCCGGTGCTTTGCCGGTTATCTCCCCTGTACTGCTAATTTCCACGATAGCTGAATCTGAACTGTACCACCTTGTTTCTGCTGCTCTGGAAGCGACGGAAACCCCATTGCTCCAACTATCTTGTCCCCAGTTTTTGGTTTTAACGCTTGCGTCCATTTGTACTTTTTGCCCTATTTTGATTGTAGAGTCAGGATTTACATCGATCTCTTTCGTTTGATGAATTGTCCCTTCCCAAATTATTCGAACTGGGGTTAAATACATAACGGTTACCTTTGGACATCGATTTGGCCGCTTCATGAATTCCGTAGGTCCATCAGTCGGGAGCTTAGATCCCCCAGTTTTTGTTTGGAGAATAGCTGTGCTACTGCTTGTAATTGTAGGATCTCCAACTGCTTCATATGACGGAGCTGGAGACCATATAACTTGCTTTAGATGTTTACCAGTGACTCCATCTGGAGAAATGCGCCACCCCTGATAATTCCCCCAATCTGTAGCCGGGTACTTCGATAGATCTACATCATCTGGAACTACCTTTTCATCCGCAGGAAAAGGATTATTACATGAACCTGCATTCGAGACCGTTACCGAACCTCCAGTATAGTCGGCCTTGAAATCCCCGTTGTCCAATTGGTACCAGTAGGTTCCCGGGTTTCCAGGTACAGGTTCAGCTTGGATAGTCTCATTAATTGTATGAGATTTCGGCGGATAGGTGTCTGCAGCCTGCACAATGCTGTTACTGATATTACTGACCAAAACATTGCAAGATAAGATCACCAGCGACATAAAGAAGGAAAAGGATGCTCCTCGCTTTCTATTGTGCATGTATGCTCACCAACTATCTATTTTAATCTTTTTGAAAGGATGCAATTCCCCCGTTATCATTTCGAATACTGAACTTCCCTTTAATGTCTAAAAAACCAGTAGTCCATAGTGATTTCGTTTCATTTTTCTTAAAGTAGTTTGCAGTGCTTTGTGGGAATGTTTCAATACCAACTGAATCCACATAATTTTTATCTGCGATTCTGTAAAAAGTAATCAGAAGTGTCTTTAATCCCTGACTATAGGTCAGAACACTCGGTTTATCGATAAGAGATGTAAAATCGAGTTCCGCATAAGCTATGAATTGTCCTTTTTGATAATTTTCAATTTTGGGATAGAACAGAGAAGAATAAACACCTTTTAAATTACCTGCTCTAGCATCAACAACAATATAATGTTTAACTTTAAGTCTCGCTGATTTGTTCGACAGAGTTATTGGAGTGTTAACTATATCTGCAAAACTACCTTGATTGTATTTGTAACCTGCAAGGGTAATCACATTCGTACCTGTCGTTCCGACTTCTCTCAGCTCATTAAGATCACGATAGGCATCCGCACTTTTCCCCTCTACGTCCATATAACGCAATAGAATCGCAGCTACTTCAGCTCGTGTGGTCGTGTTTTGGAGTTTTATGGTTCCGTCCTCGAAGCCGCCAGCAATACCGGTGCCGCGAACAAGTGCAATGTAAGGAATCTTTTCAGCGCTAATTTCCCCACGAATTGCCTCTGGTGCGGGGATTAAAGTATTCTGGGTATCTTCGAAGGCCTGTTTAAACGTTTCGTTGGAAGCAATAAGACCGTTTGCAATCCACTTTATCATTTCATACCGAGTCAGTTGGCTGTTTGGCTTAAATCCATTCGGATAGTCACCAGGTTTAATAAAACCCTGAGCTGTCAACTGCGTGACTGCTGCTTCTGCCCAATGCCCCTTCATGTCTGTAAATGGATTTTCTCCAGCAGATGCAGTAAGCTTTGTAGCTCGGCTGAGAATAGAAGCGAATTCACTTCTAGTAATTTGACCGTTTGGTTTAAATGTTCCGTCTTCGTAGCCTGTTATCAGTTTCAACTCTAGTGCCCTAGCGATAACATTTTCTGCCCAATGACCCTTCACATCCTTGAACGTAGAGACAGCCTTCAAATTGACTTTAACGGTATCCACACCTGCTTCAGCCTTAACCGGCGCAGCGGTATAACCTGCCAAGAATGTGGCTGCCGCCAATGTCGAGAGTATAACCTTTTTCATAAGTATCTTCTCCTATACTGAAATTTGGCTTGATTATGTGGATGAGCCACTTCATCTCTTATCTCTCTTGTATAAATCTCTAAGGTGCGAAAATTATGGAACATATCATATATATCGGAAAAATGTAAGATTTCAACACAAAATTCGTAATTTTATTCCAATTCTATCCTCCTCCTTTATTCGAAGTCAATCAGAAGTAGATCTATACCTCCCCCCACACCTTTGCACAAAGGCCACCTCTTCTGACTTTTGCTAACTCATCTGCCTTCACTAGCAGCAGTTCACTTGCAGAGCACACCACAAAACAAAAAAGCACGCTAATTGCCGATTGGCAAAAAGCGTGCTTCGCTCTTTAAGACCCATAAGGTCATACTATTTTTACGGATTGTAATAACAATATTAGATTGTTTTACCTATCCCTGTCAATCCATTTTGAATATTTATTGTGAGATTCCCTAACCATGCACCTAAGCATAGGGCAGAAAATCTGGGATTTTAGTGATTTGGCATCTAGCTAATAGAGTTATCAGCGGATCAGCCAAATATAAGATATAGTTCCCTTGCGCTTACTGGGCCTGCTTCAGCAAGGTACGCAGGGACTTGCTTACAATTCGCGCTGTTGCCTTCGTATTAGATTCTGCGCTCCAACGATCGCACAGCTCTTGAACCCACTCTGGGTTCGTCTTGCTCGCATCATTCAGCCAATTGCCGACCGAATCCTGTACGTACTTAGCCGAATCTGACTTGAGCGGTTCAAGCAACGGCAGCGCCAGCCATGGGCTTTGCTTCAATGCTTCAATATGCTTCGTCCATACCCCTCTCGGTCTTGTCGCTTCTGTTGCGAAGCGGCGTACATTTGCATCGTCATCGGTTGCCCAAGCAATCAAAATCGCTATCGCTTCAGATAAATTCGAGTCAATATGAGAGCGCACTGCCATCCATGCAATTTCCCTAACGCCAAAATGCGGATCCGCCGCGAAACGACGAATGCGGGACAACGCCTCTTCCACGGATAACTGTGCATCACCGCTTGCCATGTAGGCAGCCCAGCATCTAACAGAATCCGAGCGATGATTGGCTACTCTATGAAATTGTTCAGTTTCTACTACAGGAGTATTCTCATTTTCGCAATAATCGCACAAGCGCTGTCCTATCAAACGTATCGCCTTCATGCCGCGTCTGCTGTCCGTTTCTTTTATTTCCATAAGCAGCTTAGGAAGATGGCCTTCTAAGTCGATTTCCGGCAGCACATGTTCAAGCAGCATAACGTGATCCACAGCCAGCCATTCTGTTAAATTTACACTTTCAATCGCTCCAGTGCAAAGGAGCTGCTGAACTTCACTCGGAATATTCGCCTCTTTCGATGCACCTTTTCGCTGAATTATCGTTTCCGAAATAGAACGATCCAAATCCATTTCCTCCTTCAAATAGACAGATAGACAGTTAAAGATGAATACGATGCCATAACTCCGTAATCTATTCAACAGTTACTACATAATTGCTCCTATATGTATTCCCCAGACTTATTGCCTTCTAATCAAAATAAAAAGACGACTGCCCCTTACAAAAGGAAACAGTCGTCTGACACAGAGAAGCTCATCTGCTGCGAATATTATTATTTGCTAAGTGTATCTGTCAGTATCGGAACGATTTGTTTCTTACGGGAAACAACGCCCTTCAGCAAAGCTGTGTTATTTTCCAACGAAACATTGTACGCTTTTTCAACCGCCTCTGATTTGGAACCAAGCGCAAGCGCTACGGAATCACTGTTCAAGATATCGGTTACAACGAATACGAACAGGTCGAGCCCTTTTGTTGCAATGATATCGGACAAAGCTGCTTCCAATTCAGCTTGGCGGGACAATACGTCGTTCACATCAACCGCATTGACTTGCGCAATTTCAACCTTGGAGCTGCCCATGGAGAACTCCTTCGCATCAAGGGAGATCAGCTCTGCAATTGTTTTCTTGCTCAAGTCCGCGCCTGCTTTCAGCATGTCCAAGCCATACTTCTCTGCATCCACGCCTGCAATTTCAGCCAATTCGCGAGCAGCGGCTACGTCTTGATCCGTGCAAGTCGGGGACTTGAACAGTAAGGAGTCGGAAATAATTGCAGACAACATCAAACCAGCAATGTTCTTGCTGATTGTTTTGCCGTTTTCTTTGTACATCTTGTTCAAGATTGTCGCTGTGCATCCAACAGGCTCAGCACGGTAGTACAAAGGACCGCTTGTTTCAAAATTCGCAATGCGGTGGTGGTCGATAACCTCAAGCACTTCCACTTGCTCGATATCATTTGCGCTTTGCTGGCGCTCATTGTGGTCAACGAGGATAACGCCTTTTGCTTCATTTGCTACTGTTTCTACCAAACGTGGCGCTTCTGCTTGGAATGTATCCAATGCAAATTGTGTTTCTCCGTTCACGCTGCCAAGACGGACGGGTTCAACGTTAAAGCCCAATTGTGTTTTCAAGTCTGCATATGCAATTGCGGAGCAAATCGTATCTGTGTCTGGATTTTTATGTCCGAAAATAAGTACCTTTTCCATTTCGCTAACTCCCTTTATACACGATATTTGTAGTGAGAAAAGTATAACGTAGATCATCTTGTTCAATCAAGATTATACCGCAAATGTTGGTAAAATCCCATTCCATTAGTAGGAATATCATTGCGAAATAAATGGGGTTTGGCGCAGATATGCTGCGTCTTTTATTTGATCCACTAGAAATTGAGCAATGCGATGATTTGAGATTCTCATCCCCGGCATATCATAAGGACTAACCTTCACCGGCTTATTGACATCACCTTCGTGCACGAATGGCAGCCGTACAAGCGTCCAATCCAACTCATATGCACGTAAAATGTCCAGCTCCCGCTGCTTATCCCGAATCATATCGCCGTAGAATAGACGGAACAAGCGTGCACCGATTCGATTCATCCACGATTTGCGGTCTCCTTCGATATCAAGCGATCCCCCTGTAACCCCAATATATCTACGAATACCTAATTCATTCATTATCTCTACCACTTGCTTGGTCACTTCACTATAAATCGGCTTGTCTCGCATCGGCTGTCCAAATGCATTAATAACCCCATCCGTTCCCTCTAAAAGAGAACGAATGGCAGCTTTATCTGATGCATTTCCTTCTACTATAATCGCGTTCGCTGATTTCAATTGGACTCGCTCCGGACGGCGTGCCAAAATACGTACTGAAAATCCATGTTCAATTGCGGTTGCAGCTACATGCCTTCCTACTGTCCCTGTTCCTCCAATAATCGCAAGCGTTTGCCTAGACAATATTCTTCTCTCCTGTTCTGGTAGCTTCATAGAAACATTCATTCTATAGTACGGTTTTATGGTTAAAAGGAAGCACTTTCCTGCAACCCTTTACAATACCTTATCAACCGCTTGATGTTGGTTTAACTTTGTTTGTTTATGATTAGAGACGTAAACGGAAGGAAACCAAAATGAAAACTAATTGAAAAAGGAGTCATGAACTCATGCGAACTCATCGTTTCATGAAATGGACAGCAACGGTACTTGCTTCCGCATTTTTACTTACGGGCTGCTCATCTGGACAAGCTGCGAATGAAGTAATCGACGCTTCCAAGTTGACCTCGGATCAAATTGTGGAGAAGGCAAAACAAGAGGGGCAAGTCAACTCGGTGGGCATGCCTGACACTTGGGCGAACTGGGTGCAAACGTGGAACGATTTAGGAAGGAAATATAGCTTGAAACATATCGATACGGATATGTCCAGTGCTGAAGAGTTGGCGAAGTTCGAGTCAGAGAAGGAGGACGCAACCGCTGATATTGGCGATGTCGGCATCGCGTTCGGACCGCTTGCGAAGCAAAAGGGACTCACGCTGCCCTATAAAACGTCCTACTGGAACGACATTCCGGACTGGGCCAAGGATGATGAAGGTCATTGGCTGCTCGGCTACACGGGAACATTGTCCATCATCACAGATAAGAACAAAGTAAAAAATCCGCCGAAATCTTGGGCTGACATAAAAAATGGAACATTCAAGGTCGCTGTTGGGGATGTCATGAAGGCGAACCAGGCACAATTCGCAGTTCTCGCTGCTGCATACGCATTCGGCGGTGATGAAACGAACATTCAACCAGGCATCGACTTCTTCGCTGAGCTGGCGAAGCAAGGCCGCCTCGCTTCCAATGATGCAGGACTTGCCAACCTGGAAAAAGGGGAAGTTGAAGTCGGATTCCTGTGGGACTTCAACGCCTTAGGCTACCGTGACAAAATTGACAAGAATCGCTTCGAGGTTGTCATTCCACAAGAAGCCTCTGCAACGAGCGGCTATGCGACCGTCATTAACAAGTATTCGAAACACCCGCATGCAGCAATGCTGGCGCGTGAATACATCTTGTCTGACGAAGGACAATCCAATCTGGCTCGCGGCTATGCTCGTCCAATCCGCTCCAATGCGAAACTCGCAGACGATGCGAAAGCAATGCTTCTTCCAGATGAAATGTACAACAACGCTAAGCCTGTAAAAGATCTGAAGGCATGGGAAGAGACAACGAAGAAGCTGCCGCAGTTATGGCAAGAGCAGGTGCTCATCCATGTCAAATAACAGCATGAACAACGTGCAGCATGACAACAAGCTCATCTTCATCATGCTGGATGGCTTACGCTATGATACAGCTCTCACGCAAATGGGATACATGCAACACTTGGTGGAATACGGCAAGGCGGCGCGCTATAAAGTGCGCTCCGAGCTGCCGAGCCTGTCCCGCCCGCTGTACGAGGTTCTGATGACCGGCACTCCGGTATGGCGCCACGGCATTGCTACGAATCAAACCGTGCGATTATCGCACGAACGCAGCTTGTTCCATTTAACCCGGGAAAATGGACTGACAAATGCGACCGCCTCTTATTATTGGGTAAGCGAGCTGTACAACTCTGCTCCGTTCCATCTGGCAGCGGATCGCATACAATTGAATACCGACAAGCCGATTCAGCACGGAATCTTCTATTTTGAGGATTACTATCCAGACTCGCATCTGTTCGCGGACGCGAACTTTTTGCTCACGCAGTACGCTCCAGACTTCTTGTACGTCCATTCGATGAACATTGACGATGACGGGCATAAGTTCACAGGAGATTCTGCTCAATACCGCACTCGCGCACTGGCGGCAGATATTATTCTGGCGTCTGTGCTGCCAGCTTGGACGGGCGCAGGCTATCAGATCATCGTCACTGCTGACCATGGCATGAACAATGATGGGAATCATGGCGGCACAACAGATGCAGAGCGGCATGTTCCACTGTTCGTCATTAGCGGCAAGATTACACCTGGCATTTATGAACAGGAAATACCTCAATTGCAACTGGCGCCGCTCGCCTGCCGCTTGCTCGGCATCGCTCCATCTGAAGCGATGCAGCCGCTGTCTATGCTGGAGTTCAGGCCGGCGTCTCCATAAGGAGGCGCCTTTCTGGAATGGAAAAAAACATACCTTGAGAGACGCGGTCGCTCACCAAGAGTTACCTCGATAGGAGTTTTTTATCACGGTGTGACTTAGGAAATAACGTTACAGGAAAGGAGCACGTACATGAAACGGATTAACAGCATGCTGTACATCACGATTATCCCGTTATTCATCTTTGTGGCGCTGTTCATGTTCGTCCCACTCTTTACTATGATTTCTGGAAGCTTTCAGGAAGACGGCGGCGGGGCATTTACGTTTAATCAATACAAGGAACTATTCACGAATCCGTATTACTGGAAGGCATTTGAGAACAGTATTCTCATTTCCCTGCTGTCCAGCTTCATCGGCATCATTGCGGCTATATTTGCCGCATACGCCCTTACTCGCTTTCCGCAGCGCGTGCAGGAACGACTGCTCGTCATTACGAACTTAACATCGAACTTCGCAGGCATCCCGCTTGCCTTCGCCTTCATCGTGCTTCTTGGCAACAGTGGTCTGTTCACGATGCTGTTCCGCCAGTTCGGCATTGATATGACGGCTACGTTCAACCTGTATTCATGGTCTGGATTGACGATTATTTATGTGTATTTCCAGCTTCCGCTGGCCATTATGCTGCTCTACCCGTTGTACCATGCCATTCAAGACAACTGGAAGGAAGCTGCTTCACTGCTGGGCGCTTCGCCGTTTCAATTTTGGAAACGCATTGGTCTGCCAGTACTTCTGCCAGGGATCGCAGGCACATTTAGTATCTTGTTCGCGAATGCGATGGGTGCATATGCATCTGCCTATGCCCTGACAGGCAGCAACTACAACCTTGTGCCTGTTCGTATCGGCGCTCTCGTGTCGGGAGATATTTTCGCCCGTCCAGAGCTAGGGAGCGCTTTGGGCGTGCTGCTAGGCTTGACGCTGCTAGCCGCCATGCTCGTCAATGAATGGCTGACGCGCAAAGTTCGGAGGGATTTGCCATGAAACGACTGACTCGCTCTTTGCCAACCCTCGCCTTTTCCGCAGTATTGCTCTATCTGTTCATTCCGGTCATTGCCACCATGCTGTATTCGCTCGCGACGACATGGAATCAAACGATTTTGCCGGAAGGGTTAACGCTGAAATGGTTCGGCGAACTGTTCCAGGATACCCGCTTTATGGAGGCGTTCGGACGATCCCTGATGCTAAGCAGTGCAGCTACCTTGACAGCGGTTATCGTCATCGTGCCGGCTACGTTCGCCATTTCCTTATATGCACCGAAGTTGGAGCGTTGGGTGCAGACGCTTGTCATGCTCACCTATGCGGTTCCCGGTGTCATTATGGCCGTCGGCTTGATTCGCGCTTACTCGGACAAAGGCTTCTCCATGATCATCATCGTCTTCGGAGCCTATGTCGTCGGCATGCTGCCGTTCATGTACCAAGGAACACGCAACAGCCTGCGCGCTGTTCAGGCCGAATCGTTGATGGAAGCAGCAGAGCTGCTGGGAGCAAGTCGAATGACGGCATTTCTGCGCGTCATCGTGCCGAACATTATGCCAGGCATTCTCGTATCCGCGCTCCTCTCCTTCTCCATTCTGTTTGGAGAGTTCGTCCTCATTAACATATTGGTCGGCGGACGTTTTGAGACGATGCAGCTCTATTTATATGCTCAGCTCAACAAGAGCGGACATATTGCAAGCGCCATTACTGTTACCTATTTCATTCTGATGGCCATATTGAGCGCATGGATCGTAAAGCTGACCGGGCGGACATCCAAGCCATTCGCAGAGCCAGTTGAAGATACCTTCAATAATCCCGTTCCGACTACCCCAGCTATGATAAGCAAGGAGGCTTCCTAAAATGAGCTATGTACAGATGAACCAAGTTGCCAAGACATTCAATAAACAAAAGGTGCTGAACAGCATCAACCTGCATATTCAAAAAGGTGAATTGGTTACCCTGCTTGGCCCTAGCGGCTGCGGTAAAAGTACACTGCTGCGCATCCTGTCCGGACTAGCCCCATTGGATAGCGGAACAATTCATATCGACGGCAAGGATGTCACCGCTGTCGAGCCAAAGGATCGGGAAATCGGCATGGTGTTCCAGTCTTACGCTCTGTTCCCGAATATGACGGTATCTGATAATATCGCATTCGGCTTAACGATGAAGAAAATGCCGCTTGATGAAATCCGCCGTTCAGTTGGCGAAATGCTTGAACTGACCGGACTGCAAGGCAAAGAGAAGTCTTTCCCGCGCGAGCTCTCTGGCGGACAACAGCAGCGTGTCGCACTTGCCCGCTCACTCGTTACCAAGCCTAAGTTACTTCTGCTGGATGAACCGCTTAGTGCCTTGGACGCCCAAATTCGCAAAAACCTGCAGCAACAGCTTCGTTCCATTCAGCGCGAGCTGAATATGACGACTGTGCTCGTTACGCATGACCAAGAAGAAGCGATGGCGGTAAGCGATCATATTTACATCATGAATGCAGGAAATATTGCGCAGCACGGTTCTCCGCAAGAGATCTATACGCAACCGAGCAGCGAGTTCGTAGCACGCTTTATCGGCAGCTACAACGTATGGAGTGCCAAAACGCTGGGACAGATTGCACCGGAGTACAGCCTTTCAGGCAGCAAGCTGTATGCGATTCGACCTGAGACGTTCTCCGGGCAGCCGCTCGTTGGCGGGTTGGCCGTAACGGGAATCGTGCGCAACGTGACGATGCTTGGCAATATTATGCGCATGGAATTATGCGTGCATGGAGAGCATGTCGTCATCGATCAAATTCATCGGAATTCCGATTGGATCAGCGCAGGTGCGACAACGACGGTGTATCTGCATCCGAAGGACGTGATTCCGCTTCATGACGCTACTGCCTGAAGAACGTAGACAGCATATTTTGCAGCAGCTACAGCGGCATGGCAAAATACAGGTTGCTTCCTTGGCCAGCAGCTTGGAGGTCACGCCAGAAACAATACGACGAGATCTTGACGAGCTCGAAACGAAGCAAATGCTCAAACGAGTATACGGCGGGGCCATTGCCTTTTCCCATATGCAGATAGAGCCTCGATTCGGTAAAAAGAGCAGTATGGAGCAAGCGGCGAAAAGAGCTATCGGGGAAGCTGCCGCCGCACTCATTCAAGACGGAGATACGATTGTCATTGATGTAGGCACGACGATGATCGAGCTTGTGCGGGCAATTCGAGGAGTCGTCGGCGTCACCGTCGTGACGAACTCCATACCTGCCGCGGAGCTGCTTATGGAGCGACAGGAAGCCAAGTTATTTGAAGGCAAGGTCATCATGCTTGGGGGTGTCGCTCATCCCGAGCAGAAGTCGATTGCCGGAGCTATGACCTGCGAGTTGTTGACACGATTTCATTTTGATAAAGCATTCATCTCTTGCGCAGGCATTACCCCTGCGGGAATTAGCGATTATGACATGGAAGAGTCGTTTTGCTCGACCCTAATGATTCAACAATCCAAGTATGTATACGTGCTTGGCGACCATACGAAACTGGGAGTCAATCAGTTATGCCGAATTTGCGACTTGAACCAAGCAACGGCTGTCATTTGCGATCACCCCATGCCGAACAATTGGAGACGCGATAACGTGAATATTGAATGGATAGCAGCAGCACCCCTCTCTTCCTCCATAACTAGCAGTTAACGGGAACTTGCACCATTCACACAGCCCATCATTTGACAAAATATAAAATGGAAGATACAGTAACTAGTAGATGAATTTAATATGAAATCCACTAGGGGAGCCGCAATCGGCGGCTGAGACAAGAATTTTTGGACCCTTTGAACCTGATCCGGGTAATACCGGCGGAGGGAAGTGGAGACGGCCGGTTCATAGCTTTTTTATGCTGACATGATGAAGCCGCTCCATTTCGGGGCGGCTTTTTTTGCTGCCGCGAAGTGCTCCCTGTCCAGATTTCAGTTTGCATTCATCCACTATCCAATCATGCGGAGGTGCTGTTCATGCTTACATTTACGGAGGAACTGAGAAACGAAGCGGAGCCGATATACCGGGCAATCATGGAGCATCCGTTCGTTCGGGGAATTGCTGAGGGTACGGTTAAGAAAGAGCAGTTGATCCACTACGTCAAGCAGGATTTTGAATATTTGAACGCCTTTATTCGTATTTATGGCATTGCGATTTCCAAATGCGACAACCGTGATACTATGGCTCTTTTCAACGAGCAAATTTCGTTTGTGCTGAAAAGCGAGACACACCCCCATCGTAATTTTTGCGACGTAGCAGGCGTGACGTTCGAAGAACTCCAAGGCTACCCGCTTGCTCCATCCGCAAGCCATTATGTGTCCCATATGCTGACCGTCGCTCACGAGGGCACATTGGAAGATATTATAGCAGCTTTGCTGCCGTGCCCTTGGACATATGTGGAGATTGGACAACACTTGCTAAAAGAAGTAAATCCGGATGAGACACATCCGTTCTATGAGTGGATTCATTTCTATGGAGACCTCGGCGGCGGGATTACGGACAAAATGCGCCGCATGCTGGATGAATGGGTAATGCCGCTTTCACCAGCACGCAAGCAGCAGCTGAAAAAGCATTTTCTGACCAGTTGCCAACTGGAATATATGTTCTGGGACATGGCTTATAAAGAAGAGGACTGGCCGGTACGCTTGGCGGAGAAGGCAGAGGTGAAGTAAGGATGAACGGCATGCAGCTCCTCCCCCTGCGCATTAAGGAACGACGCCCCCTCATCCATAATATTACGAATATTGTCGTCGCCAACTTTACCGCCAACGGTTTGCTTGCCATTGGCGCCTCCCCTGTGATGGCTTCGGCCAAGGAAGAGGTCGCGGACATGGCTAAGGCAGCAGACGCGCTCGTGCTGAACCTTGGTACACTCCATGCAGATATGATAGAAGCTATGCTTATCGCAGGTCGATCGGCGAATGTGCACGGCATTCCGGTTCTTCTCGATCCGGTAGGTGCAGGCGCAACGCCTTATCGGACGAAGGCAGCGCTGAACATGTTAAAAGAATTGCGCGTCTCGATCGTGCGCGGCAACGCCGCGGAAATTGCCCAGCTAATGGGTGAAGCCGGCGCAATCAAGGGCGTTGATTGCGTAGAGTCCCAAGCATCCCCTCGCACCCCGGAAGCGTTGTTCGATCTTGCTGCGCGGGCAGCCGAGCGGTTTGGCACAATCGTTGCCATTTCGGGAAAAGAGGACGTCATTACGGACGGTACAACGGGCTACATCATTGCGGGCGGTCATCCGATGTTAACGAGCATAACGGGAAGCGGGTGTCTGTTGACATCTGTAATCGGGGCATTTGCCGCGATAGAATCTGATTTATTGCTGGCAGGAGCCTCAGCGATGTCTTACTATGGGTGCGCAGCCGCAAGAGCCTATCGAACGGCTGGCCACCGAGGGCCCGGCAGCTTCCAGACCGCATTTCTTGATGCATTGTCTGAAATCGGCCAGTTCGATACGGCAACCTCGACTATCACCCCTCGCCAAGCTGCTGCAAGAAGGAAGGTATGGCTATGACGGTTGCACGAGCATTGACGATTGCCGGCTCTGATAGCGGAGGAGGCGCAGGCATTCAAGCCGACATCAAGACATTCCAAGAGCTGAAGGTATTCGGCATGTCAGCGATTACGGCCGTGACGGTACAGAACACGCTCGGCGTTCATGGTGTGTACCCGCTGCCTCCTGAAGCCGTTGCCGAACAAATGAACGCCGTCGAAGAAGATATCGGTGTTGATGCTGTCAAAACAGGCATGCTGTTCAGCGCAGACATCATTGAGACCGTGGCGAATCGTCTTGAAGCATTCGGCTGGAACAACGTTGTCGTCGACCCGGTCATGATTGCCAAGGGAGGCGCGCAGTTGCTCGAGAAAGAGGCCATTGAGGCCATGAAGAGCCGCCTGCTGCCGCTCGCGCTGATTGTCACCCCGAACATCCCGGAGGCAGAAGCGCTTGCGGGAATGAAGATTGTGTCCCTGCAAGATCGGTGCGAGGCCGCAACGAAAATTGCCGATTGGGGCGCCAAAATGGTCGTCATCAAGGGCGGCCATGACATGACTACCGAGCTTGCCGTTGACCTGTTCTTTGACGGGACTTGCTTTACAATGCTGGAAGACCGGAGAATCACGACCAAGCATACTCATGGCACGGGATGCACCTATTCGGCAGCTATTGCGGCAGAGCTCGCGAAAGGCGCTGCTCCCAACGAAGCGGTTCGTACTGCGCGTCATTATATTCAGGCAGCAATAGAGGAGACGCTTAGTCTTGGCGGCGGCAACGGCCCGACAAACCACTGGGCATATCGGCAGCGGCAGAAGGATGGGGTGGTCAGATGACAAGTATAGAAAGCCGTATTGACGAAGGCCGCATGCGTTCCTATTTGCGGCTGTACCTCGTGCTCGGCAGCTCCAATTGCAAGACAGACCCGGCATCGGTTGTCGAGGAAGCCATACGCGGAGGAGCAACGATGATCCAGTTCCGGGAAAAAGGCTCTAAGGCGGCGAGGCTTGCAGCAAAGGAAGATCTTGCAAGACGTATCCAGGCGATATGCAGAAGGCACGGCGTCCCCTTCATCGTCAACGATGATGTGGAACTGGCACTTGCCTTGAATGCGGACGGAGTTCATATCGGTCAGGACGACGAGCCTGCGGCCCAAGTCAGGGAACGTATCGGCGACAAAATCCTCGGTGTATCCGTTCATTCTACAGCCGAGGCTCGGCTGGCAGAAGAACTGGGCGCCGATTATCTTGGCGTAGGGCCGATTTATCCGACTGCTTCCAAAGAAGATGCACAGCAGCCGCAGGGCACTGAAATCATTCAGCGGCTAACAAAGCTAACATCCATGCCGATCGTAGCCATTGGCGGCATAACGGCAGACCGTGCGCCACATGTAATACAAGCAGGTGCAGATGGGGTCGCGGTCATCTCTGCCATTACCCATGCGGAAAATATATATCAAGCCGCCAAAATATTAGCTTCTAGGGCAACTGGCTGACTCGATTACGAGAAAGTTTGCCGAACCATTTTTAATCTCCAGTAAGTCCATGAAACGAATCGATATTGAACCGATTTTTTAGTATTTTCTACGAATAAAAGCAAAAGAATCCGCTGGTAGGCGGATTCTTTTTGCTTTTTGACTTTACTGCCTTTAAATCCCGTCCCTTCTACATTGCATGCTCAAGCTTCAGTAACTCATCCGTGCGCACACATTTCAATCCACGTTGATTCGTCTCGGATAACACTTCTCGCAGCACCGTGATCATTTGCTTGGGTGCCTCCCTGTCAGCGCCAAATGTATCGCCGCTATCATGCAGCACAATGACCGCACCTGGCTCGATGCGTTCGGAAAGCAGCTTGCGCAAGTTGCGTTTCCCTGTATCCAGCTTCCAATCCCGCGCAATAATCGACCATAGCACAACTCGATAAGATTTGCGCAGCAGGAACAAATCTCCGATATTCAATATCCCCCACGGCGGGCGATAGAAGGTTGGGCGCTCGCCTGTAATGCGTTCGATAATATCCGCAGAACGCTCCACATGCTCACGCCGAATGTTTCGTGGACTCATAATCCAGTTTGGCATATGCGTATAATTGTGAATGCCTATCTGATGGCCTTCCTCGTGCATGCGTTTTACGAGCTCCGGATACTTTTCCGCCTTGCTGCCCAGAACGAAAAAGGTTGCTTTCACGCCCCGTTCGCGCAGCAAGTCCAACAGCTCTGGCGTATAGTCCGGATCAGGACCATCATCGAACGTAAATGCAATATGTCGACGTGCCCGCTTCCGTCTCGCCTTGCGGAATACGCCCCAGCCGCATATTCGAGTCAGCAAAAAAGGAAGCCCCATATATATGATGATTACTAATAATAGAACCCCAGCTATGATATTATCCATGTTACACCTTCCCCCCACTCGCATATCGATTCACAAGAGCTCCCCTTGTCATCATAAGCATCTTCGGCACAAGCTTGGAACGCTGCTGCTTCAGCCGCTTGGCGCCATCCGGGTTGAGCATGCGCAGCAGCAAGCGCAGATATATGGTGGATACTTGATTCATCCACTTCGTTTCCAATGGATGCAGCTCGAAGCCTAACCCATGAATAATGCCGCGATGAAGCAGAGTGATCCCCGTCAGCGCCCTCACCTTCGCTAATTCGGGTTTCGTGTCAACCGCATGGCCGATATGCTTCAGCGCATCGCGCAGCCTGCGCGCCGTAACAAGTGCTGCACGATCCGCACCTACCGTACGTGACAGCTCCAGCACCTCCCGATTATCAAGATGGATCTCACAGACATAATCCCCTTTATGAATACAGGTTCCATCCTCACAGCGAATAGAGGAGCCCCGATGTGTTCGAACGACAATTTTGCATATTCCGTACTGAGACTGATATACGCTCCGCAGAGGAGTAATCATTTCGAATACAGCCTCCCATGTCATCCACAGCGATTGCAGCATCTTGTTGCCCAAGGCGGATATCATGCACAATCAAATCCTTCCTATAAGAAAATTCATTTCTTTGTCTTGATTACATCGTACATGGCAGAATTCTCTTTTTCTTACCCCATTCTTACAAGTTCCTTAAATAGACAACACGAGCAAAGAATAATACCTGCCAATTTTTCTCATTAGACAACAAAAAACAGTGCAGCACTTCAATTTCTGTGCCACACTGCTTTTTCTTCCGTATTCATTAGCTGGACGGATACTCTTTGGATCATCCGATTTATTCTTACATGTAATAGACTCCTAAACCATGCAGCTATCTGACGACCGTTCGGCCGGCTCGGACGCCAGCTCTAATACGTGATAGTCGTTCACATTGCGCACTTGGAAGCCGCAAGACGTATATAACCCAAGCGCCCTATCATTCTCGACTGCAACCTCTAATTCGATCATAGCGGACGGCTGATGCTCCCGAATATGCCGAATCATGCTCTCCAGCACCCAACGGCCGTATCCTTTGCCTCGATGCTCAGACAGAATACTGAAGCCGAACAGAAATGCATTGCCTTCCTCCTGCATCACATGAATTTTTCCGATTGGCAGCCCTTCCCCGTTGTCCTGCTGAATCTCGATAACATGAATGCGATCAACAGAAGAGCTCAACGTACCTTCTACGTACCCTCTTGCTTCTTCTTCCTTCAAATCAAAGCCATCCATGTTCACCTTAATCAGCATATCTACGTCATCCGCTTCCGCCGATCGTAAACGAAGTGGCGCTGAGCAGGCAGCGAAATCGCTGTTAAGCTCCTTCCCACCGTCAAGCTTCATCCAGTATTCGGCGAAGCTGTACTTCGACCCAATGCTCTCCAAAAATCCCTTCCCAGATTGGGCAGAACGAGCACAGATAAAAATAAGCTTCTCCACTCGGCGTTTCCTGCACTCCTGCTTCGCTTCCTTGACAAGCTGACTGAATATGCCTTGACGCCGGTACTTGGGATGTACCATCCCGCTAATCTCCACTTCCGACGGACTGAACTGAAATATCCCAAGGAATCCGACGATCTCGCCATTAGCCGTATACACATAGTCATTAGCAAGATTATCCGTACGTGCAGTAAGCATATCCCAATTCAGCTTCAAAAAAATTTGATCATGCTCATTGCATATGCCTTCCAAACGGCGCAGTCCCTTAAGCTGTTCATCATTCATTTGGGTATAGGTTCGCAAGCCTGTGAAGTTCATCTCTACTCATCTCCTTCGCGTTCAAAATGCGAATTCATGAGATTTTATTCTACACCTTGGCTATTATTTCCTTTTCAATCCACTCAGCAATTTGTTGAATTGGCTGCATTCCTAGATCGCCCTCGCCCCGCTTACGGACGGACACGCTTCTGCTAGCCTGCTCTTGCTCTCCTACAATTAGCATGTAAGGAACTTTGCTTTTCTGCGCTTCGCGTATTTTGAATCCTAAACGCTCATTGCGCGCATCCACTTGCACACGAATGCCCGACTGTTCCAGCGACTCCTTCACTTGATATGCATAATCGGCGAAAAGATCCGACACAGGCAGTACCGCCACCTGAACGGGCGCAAGCCATGTCGGGAATGCTCCTGCATAATGCTCTGTCAATATGCCAATGAACCGATCAATCGAGCCATACACCGCGCGGTGAATAACAACAGGCCGATGCTTCAGGCTATCCTCTCCAATATAGGACAGGTCGAATTTCTCCGGCATTTGGAAGTCGAGCTGAATCGTACCGCATTGCCAGCTCCGCTTGAGTGCGTCCAAAATATGAAAGTCGATTTTCGGCCCATAGAAGGCACCGTCCCCTTCATTGATCCGGTATGCGACACCGCGCTTATCCAATACGGTTTGCAGTGCGCGCTCCGCTTCGTTCCATAATTCCTCGGAGCCCATTGAATCCTCTGGCCGCGTGGACAATTCAATTTTGTATTCGAAGCCAAATACGTTATAAATATGATCAATCAGCGCCATAACCTTGCCGATCTCTTCTTCGATCTGATCCGGGCGGACAAAAAGATGCGCATCATCCTGACAGAACGTGCGGACGCGAAGCATGCCATTTAAAGCGCCGGACATTACATGACGATGCACTTGACCGAACTCGCCAAGTCGAATCGGAAGCTCGCGATACGAGTGCATTTCATTTTTATAAATCAGCATATGTCCCGGGCAGTTCATTGGCTTCAGAGCGAATGTTGTATCGTCAACCTTAGTGAAGTACATATTGTCCTTGTAATGATCCCAATGCCCGGACTGCTCCCACAAGCGGTTGTTCATCATAAGCGGCGTGCGAACTTCGTCATAGCCGCGTCTTCGCTGAAGCCCGCGCGCGAAATCTTCCAGCTCTGTGCGAATGATCATGCCGTTCGGCAAGTAGAATGGCATGCCCGGCGCCTCTTCAGAGAACATGAACAGTCCGAGCTCCGTTCCAAGCTTGCGGTGGTCGCGCTTCTTGGCCTCTTTGAGCATATGCAAATAGTCATCCAGTTGATCCTTCTTTGCAAAAGCTGTGCCGTATACGCGCTGCAGCATTTTGTTGTTCGAATCCCCCCGCCAATATGCGCCAGACACCTTCATCAGCTTGAATGCCTTAATGCGCCCAGTCGATGGAACATGGGGTCCGCGGCACAGGTCAAGGAATTCCCCCTGCTTGTAAATTCGAATGACCGCATCCTCCGGCAGGTCGTGAATCAGTTCCAGCTTCAACGGCTCCTTCAATTCTGTAAACAGGCGAATGGCTTCTTCTCGGCTGACTACCTCGCGCTGAATCGGCAGGTTTTCCTGAATGATGCGGGACATCTCTTGTTCAATGGCCGCAAGGTCTTCGGTCGACAATGGCTTTTCAATATCAATATCGTAATAAAAGCCATCCTCAATGACCGGTCCAATCCCGAGCTTAACTGCATCCGTTCCATATATGCGTTTCATGGCTTGCGCCAAAATATGTGCCGTGCTGTGTCGAATGATGGCAAGACCATCCTTGCTGTCTGCTGTGACGATCTCAATGAGGCTGTCATGCTCGATCGCAGTGTCAACATCCATGAGCGTACCGTCGATTTTTCCGGCAAGTGCTTGCTTCTTCAAGCTTGTGCTAATCGATGCTGCAACTTCTTCGATGGTCGTGCCTTGCAAATACCTCCTGTTCGATTCGTCTGGAAATGTTACCTTGATCTCCATGCTTCAGCCTCCCTTTCCTCATAGTCGTTATTGAATGGAGAACGCCGCCCTGAGAGAACGCAAAAAAACGCATCTCTCCCCGTAAGGGACGAGTGCGTTCTGTCTCGTGGTTCCACCCTAATTCAATCCTGCATTGTGTGTTGGAACGGGCCAAGCCGCCATTCCCTGCAATTGCAAGATCCTTCATTGGTCATCCGATAACGAGGATGGGACGGTGCTGCTTACTATCAAGTCGCCGCTTGCAACTGCTTGGATCGCAATTGCGGCCTCTTGAGTTCAACACCACGGCTGCAAAGGGGTAATTTCACAACCGTAGCTGAAGAAGCTTGCACCAATCGCTTCTCTCTCTGGACAGCTCGTGCAGGAAATCATGTCTTTGGTCATCGCCTGATGAATATGGAGATAATGTTACCCACATTTCGCAAGAAAAGTCAAGATAAATTTTTAAAAGATAAATTTCCTCGCTCTTCCAAAGGAACCCCATTGATCTGCATATAGGGCTGTGCTAGCATAACGTCGCAGGTAAATTGTCCATATTTTACAAAGAGGAAGCATTCCGGCTTCATGAACTACGTACAGAAGGGAATACATGCCTTAAAAAGGCATTCTGCTTGGACTAAGGCAGACCATGATCTTGGCTTGAAAGTACCCATCCCTTTTTGTTATATTCGCTTGACAATTCGTACGAGAAGCATTAATTTATTGATTAATAAATAACTAATTCAAGTAAGGTGTTGAACCGACATGTCGCCAAAAGAAGCCTCTCCCTCTCGCAAGGATCAAATTATTGACGCCGCTGTCGCATCCTTTGCCGAGCACGGTTTTTACAAAACTACAACCGCTAATGTCGCCAAGGCGGCTGGTGTGACGCAGCCCTATGTGTTTCACTTTTTCAAATCCAAGGAAGAATTATTCATTGCTGTTCTCGAACGCGCTAAGGGGAAAATTGAAGAGGCCTTTTCCAGTGTGGATGCCCCCCCTGAACAGTTAGTGGAGACGATGGGACGCGCCTTCGGCAAACTTATCGAGACGCATCGCGACGAGATGCTTGTGACAATGCAGGCATTTACGACATCAGAGCCAGCGGTGCGAGATGCGGTGCGCGACCATTTCACCTTGATTCATCAGACCGTCATTCGACGCTTTGAACAAGCTGGAATTCCGAATGCCAAGTTCGCTGCCAGCATGTTCATCGGCTCCGGTCTAATTATTACGATGTCAGAGGTGCTAGAAGCGCCTAATTTATCACCGTGGCCAAAACAATAAACGGTATAAGAACCTGCTTCACTGCGCCTCTGCGAGGTCGCACTTTTTTTGCGTTATATTTATTGACTGATAAATAAATAAATAAAGGTATGAGGTGTATGTATTCATGAACAAGATGTCTGTAAAATCAGCTTATTTTCACCTATTGAAGTCGCCGACAATCATAATCGGCATGATAACTGCGCTTATTTTTCAAATGTTGTTCAGCCTAATCTGGCTGACGGGATATGACCATTTGACGGACAATGTGAATCGGCTCGCCATAGCGGTTGTGAATGAGGATCAAGCGATCGGCACGCAAGCCGTGCAAGCGATGATAGAAAAGCTGCCTTTTCATATGACGGAGGAAGCCAGTCTGGAACAAGCGATGACACATCTTAACGAACGCAAGCTGCAAATGGTCGTGCACATCCCAGAAAACTTCTCTAAGCAGTTGATGGATCCAGCTCAGAAGGCAGTCGTCACCTACTCTGTGAATGAATCCAATCCAAGCATGGTGAAAAGTGTGATGCAATCGGTCGCAAGTCAACTTACTGCCTCGCTCAATGAACAAGCGGTTCGTACGGGTATGACTAATGTACTGGAGCAGGCACAAATTCCACATATACAAGCGAGTAGTCTCTCAGAGTCAATGGCTGCGCGCATCGTAGCCGATATGAACAGCCTTCACCCCATCTCTAATTTTTCATGGTCGATGGTACCTATGATGATGCTGCTTGCTTCTTTTGTCGGCTGTATGCTGCTCGCCATGGAAATGAATAAGGCCGCCAAAACAATCAAGCAGACATGCGGCCGCTGGACTTTGCTAACGGCCCGCTCATTGCTTACTATTACAGCCTCTATTGTGATCACAACTGTTGGCACAGGCATGGTTACACTTATGGGCGTTCATTCTGAACAAGGTATTGCCTTGATGTGGCTGTTCCAGCTCGTCTATGTCATTACATTTTTATATGTCGTGCAGCTTTCATTTTATATCTTTAGTGATGCAGGCGCATGGGTCAATATTGCCCTGTTGTCGATTCAATTGATTACATCTGGAGCCATGCTGCCGCGCGAGCTGCTGCCGACCTTCTATCGGACGATAAGTGATTACTCTCCTGCCACCTATGCGGTCAATGGGATTATGAATTTGGTGAACGGCGGTCCAGCCATAACGAATTCAATCTATTCGCTCTTGCTCATCTTGGCAATTGTTATCTTACTGACAGTCGCTATAGTGGGAGGCATACAGTTACTGAAGCGCAAGCCGAAAGAGCATACTCAATTGGCGTCGTAGCCCGTACGTAAACTCGTCATGATTGTAGAGAGCGTGTAATAAAATCCAACGAAGCGCCGTCCTCCGCATTATGCGAATAGATGGCGCTTCACTCGTTAATCGCTATACCATTTGCTCCAGCTTTACGATAGCCCCGTATACGTCTGCCGCGGTTACGCCTTCTTGCCTCATCAGGTGAATGGATTCCTGTGGAGCAGCAGCTTGCCGTGCAATGCTCTCCAGCGTTGCCCGATCTTCACCGGACAAACCTAAATCACGAAGATGATACGGCAAACCTAAATCCTTGTAAAATTGGAGAAGCTGCTTCACTTCCTCTACATTGTCCTCCAATACTAACTGAACGAGGATGCCATACGCGACCTTATCGCCATGCAGCAAATGATGCGTAGCTGGCGCAGCGGTCAGGCCATTATGGATCGAGTGGGCCCCCGCAATTCGGCCAAGATGATCGCCGAAACCGCCAACCAGGCCGCCCGTCATAATGATTGTCTCCGCTACCTCTACGAAAGCATCGGATAGCTGCTTCTGTTCCGCGTCGAAAATGCTCTGACGTCCATGTTCCAGAAGAGCAGTATGGCATAGACGAGCAGTAAGATGTGCTACCTGTACTGCGGCTGAGCGGTGCTGCAAATTGCGAATGAGCACATCCGCCTCATACCATTTTGCTAATGTATCGGCTATCCCTGCGCGCAGATAATCAACAGGTGCATGCAAAGCAATGCGTGGTTCAAGCAGCACCATAAGCGTGCTTTTCGGAAATACGGAATAGTGGGTGAATTGTCCTACTTCGTTATAGAACACGCTAAGTGGCGTCCATGCTGCGCAATTCGAAGCGAGCGTCGGTACAAGAATCGTATCCAGCCCCGACGTATTGCCCGCCGCTTTAACCAAGTCCATCACCTTGCCGCCGCCGAGACCAAGAATGGCATCCGCTCGTTCTGCCAATGCATAGCAAGCAATGCGATGTGCTTCCTGCAATGTGCATTCCCCTTGATAACGCAGATATAACAACGTTATGTTCGATTCTTGTGGCCAATACGGCTGTGCTGCTTCCAAGGAGCGATCGCCATGAACGACGATTACTCGCTTGTATTGAAATGGTGCCAATAACGCGTCCAGCTTGCCCAATATACCTGGCTCACAATGATACACGACTGGTGTGCCTCTAACGACGATAGATTGCCCTTCCTTTTCCTTCGGCATTGATTTCACTTCCTTTTCAGCATCCATTCTGGCTTGCCAAAGCCCTTGAACTGCTCATCCATCGTTTTTTCAAATTCTGGTGATTCAACAGCTTCCCTCAAATCCTTGGCGAACTGCTTATCCAAGTCAGTTGTGTTCACCACGACGCGGTTGCGATAATCATCCGGCATATTCTCGAGCTTTAATGCATCGAGCAGATTCATCTTCGCTGCAAGCGCGAAGTTACCGGGAACAAGAGACAGATCAGCGCTATCTACTGCCCGCGGCAGCTGAGCAGCCTCAATTGGCTGCAGAACAAGCTGCTTCGGATTGTCCTTCACGTCCTTCTCTGATACACGCAGCGGGTCGATTTCCTTGTTCACCGTAATGAGTCCTGCGTCTTGCAGCAGTCCCAATGTACGAGCCAGGTTGGTCGGATCGTTCGCAATTGCTACTGTGCTCCCGTCTGTGATTTCGTCCAATGATTTGAACTTGGTCGAATAGATTCCCATTGGGGCCGTTGGCACAGAAATGAGCTCCGATAAGCCAATTTTATTTTCCTTTGCGAAGTTCTCCATATAGATCTTGTGCTGGAACAAGTTCGCGCTCAAGTCGCCGTTGGACAGCGCCAAGTTCGGCTGTACATAATCTCCGAATTCAACAAGCTCGACACGATACCCCTTCTTCTCCAAAATCGGCTTGATCGCTTTCGTTACCATATCACTGTAAGGGCCTGCTGTCGCCCCGATTTTCAGCACCTTACTTTCAGTGCTCACATTGCTATTTTCGCCTAAAGCTGTTGATGTATCTTTGCCGCCGCATCCGGCCAGCAAGCCAATTGCTAGAATAAGAGAAAGAATAAGAGCTGTTTTCTTCATGATGATAACCTCCGTTTGACGATATTTTTTGTATAGACTGCTAATCAAACAGCAGTCCTTGCTGGATTCAGCAGTTAGTCTGAAATAAGCATCGCTGAAATAGCATTATCGCTTGTCTACTTTCTTCGCTATAAAGTCTCCGCCGTACTGAATGATCTGCACCAAGCAGATCAGAATGATTACCGTGGCAAACATGACAGTGTTGTCGTAGCGATAGTAACCGAATCGAATCGCCAAATCGCCGATTCCGCCTCCACCGACTGTTCCAGCCATTGCCGAATAAGCGACGAGGCTGATTGCTGTAATGTTCACGCCTTGAATGATGCCTGACTTTGCTTCAGGAAGGAGAACATCCTTAATGATCATCCACGGTGTTGCACCGATGGAAATTGCCGCCTCGATGACGCCTTTGTCAATCTCGCGCAGCGCCGTTTCTACCAAGCGGGCAAAGAACGGAATTGCCGCAATCGAGAGTGATACCGAAGCAGCCGTCGGACCAATCGTGGAGCCGACAATGAGCTTCGTCAGCGGCAGCAGTGTCACCAGCAAAATGATGAACGGAATCGACCGTATCATGTTGACGATAAAACCCAGCACATTTTTCGTAAACGCATTTTCAAGGAACAGCCCCTTATCGGTTACAAATAAAAGAATTCCAATGGGAAGACCCAGAATTATGGCAGCAAACAGTGAAATTCCAACCATATAGAGCGTCTGGACAAAAGCCTTGCCCAAGTCTGGCAGCAGTTGGATGATCGAATCACTCAGCATGATGAAGGACCTCCAATCGATAGGTTCGTTCTTTGATGTAGTCGAGTGCCTGCCGCAAGTCTGACACTTCTCCGTCCAGTTCTAACATGAGAATGCCAAGCGGTTTGTCATGGATATATTCAATTTTGCCATGCAGAATATTTGTTCTAATTTTAAAGTGCGCCATCACATCGGTAATAATCGCCTCCTCCGCTTGTGGTGCCACAAATTGAATTTTCACAATCGTTCCCTTGCAATGCTGAATCAGCCGTTCTGGAAGGTTGAACTGGAACAAACTGCTGATGAACGAGCGCGTCATCGGATGCTGTGGATCAGAGAAAATGTTGTAGACTGGCCCCTCTTCTACCACTTTCCCGTTCTGCATAACCGCCATCCGGTCACAAATGTCCTTCACGACTTCCATCTCATGCGTAATCAGCACTATCGTCAGGTTCAACTCGCGATTGATGTTTTTCAGCAGCTCCAGAATCGACTGTGTCGTCTCCGGATCTAACGCAGATGTTGCTTCATCGCACAGCAGCACATGCGGTTCATTCGCCAGCGCTCTGGCGATGCCTACTCTCTGCTTCTGACCACCGCTGAGCTGGGCAGGATATACATCGCGTTTATCAGCCAACCCAACCATTTCAAGCAGTTCGATTACCCGCGGCTCAAGATCAGCCTTCGACTTATTGTTGGCCTTTAGGGCAAAGGCGATGTTCTCGAATACTGTTTTGGAGCGGATAAGATGAAAGTGCTGAAAGATCATGCCGATCTTTAATCTTGCCTGCCTTAAGCTATCCCCGCGCAGCTTCGTCAAGTCAACTCCATCGACAAAAATGCTGCCGGATGTAGGCTCCTCCAACAGGTTGATGCAGCGCAGCAGCGAGCTCTTCCCCGCCCCGCTTCGTCCGATAATCCCGTAAATTTCTCCCTTGCGAATCGTAAGGGATACGTTATTTACGCCGATGACGGTCGATGACTTGCTTCGATATTCCTTTACCAAATTCCGAATTTCGATCATATGATCCCCCCGCCATTCCTGTTGCTTAACCCTGGATGAATACTAAAAAACCTCTTTCCCTAAGAGAAAGAGGTTGAATTGGCAGTATCGCCACACTTATCTCTCAGAATGGAATCATTCCGTAGGATTTAGCACCGTTTACTCACTAGTAAGGTTGCCGGACGTCATAGGGCCTAGTCCCTCAGTCACTCTTGATAAGGTAGTATGAAGTTGTCATTTGTTG
The DNA here is from genome assembly GCF_000293805.1 of Paenibacillus alvei DSM 29. GTDB lineage: Bacteria > Bacillota > Bacilli > Paenibacillales > Paenibacillaceae > Paenibacillus_B > Paenibacillus_B alvei. The sequence continues at coordinate 1,165,046 of NZ_AMBZ01000001.1, forward strand.
TTGAAAATATTACATCTGAAAATATGAGTTGTCAACAATATTTTCATTTCAATTTCAAAGTGATTCTTTATCTGCTCTCTTACATTTCATTCAGCTTTGAAGGCATATATATGGAACATACAATAGAATGGCTTACAAGGGCAGTCGGCTATCCTCCGGAAGGGAGGTGATGCCTGTGAGCGTATATGAAGCGTTATCCGCCATGCTCCAATTCGGTCTATGGATACTAGCGTTAATTACATTGATTATTACACTGCTGATGTACCTCAATAAACATAAACAGACCGCCCTAGGTCAAAGGATGCGGTCTATTTATGCTCCAAAAAGCCTTCCGCCCTTAAAAGCGGCTATTGTGTAGGGGTCGGTTGCGCCGACTCCTTATTTATTCTTAATCATATCACTGGGAATATATACATGCAATGTGATCGCACAGGAGCAATTCACACCGAGTCATACACTTTCATATCATCTAATATTTCTTTATTCTTCGCAATGGATTTCCTTAAGCTGAAGTAATATATATGGATGCAACTTGGGCAGGAATACATAACTTTCTCCCATTTGAACCACCCTAATAAGACTGCATCCTAGTATGCAACTTTGATACAGCGCTTACAATTTCCACTTTACAGATCAGCCAGAAGACAGTAAGATAAGATCACATTAAGTTGTATACAAGTATACTTGTTGTACTTACAGCATGATCACAGGAGTGAATACAGCATGAAATTAGGCATGATTGGCCTTGGCAAAATGGGTTTCAACCTCGTAGATAACATATTGCAGCATAAGCATCAGGTAGTCGCTTACGATGTAAACGCAGAGCAGCGTCAAAAAGCAGCGGCACTCGGAGCAACTCCTGCAGATACGATCGAAGATCTCGTATCCAAGCTGGATTCGCCTAAAATCATCTGGATGATGGTTCCAGCCGGCGAAATCGTCGATCAAGTAGTAGAAACATTGCTCCCCCTTCTTTCTCCAGGGGACATCGTCATTGATGGCGGCAATTCCCACTACAAGCAATCGATCGCTCGAGGCGAGAAGTTACAAGCGCAGGGCGCTCATTATTTCGATGTAGGCACATCCGGCGGAGTATCCGGCGCGGCTGAAGGCGGCTGCTTTATGATTGGCGGCGACGAGAAAGTGTTCGCTACACTTGAGCCTTTGTTCAAGGATATCGCAGTAGATCAAGGCTATTTGTATGCAGGCAAGAACGGCAGTGGACATTTTCTGAAAATGGTTCACAACGGAATTGAGTATGGAATGATGCAAGCCATCGCAGAAGGGTTCGAAGTATTGGACAAGAGCGACTTCAATTTTGATTACGAACAAGTTGCACGCGTATGGTCGAACGGATCGGTTATACGCAGCTGGCTGATGGATCTGACGCAAAACGCTTTCTCCAAAGATCCGAAGCTGGACAGCATTCGTGGAGTAATGCAAAGCTCTGGCGAAGGCAAATGGACAGTGGAAACTGCATTGGAGCTGCAAGCAAGCGCACCTGTTATCGCGATGTCCCTCTTCATGAGATATCGTTCGCTTGAATCGGATTCCTTCCACGGCAAAGTAGTTGCTGCGTTGCGCAACGAGTTCGGCGGACACCAAGTCGTTACGAAGGACTAATTTAAACATTTATGGAATGACGATTAACCCGATGGTCGCGTCGTGCAGCACTGTGATACAATCAGAACCAAATCTTATGCAAGATATGGTTCAGAAAACCATTCATGGGGAGAGTTCAAAAATGGCACACTATCCAAAGCAGTGGCTGCAAGGCGCAACCCTTGGGGAATCCATCGCCTGTGAGCTGCGACTACAAATCATTAATGGGACGATTAAGCCAGGCGAAATTATATCGGAGAATCGAGTGGCGACCGACTTCGGCACCAGCCGCTCTCCTGTCCGCGAAGCGTTGAAAACGCTCTCTAACGAAGGCCTTATCCGCTTAGAACGAATGGGAGCTGTTGTATTGGGATTAAGCCTTACCGATGTTGAGGAGTTGTACGACGTTCGTTATCTTATTGAGAGCTTTGTTCAGCAGCGGCTCGCCATTATGAATATAGATGAGCTGAACAAGAAGCTCTTGCAAATGATCGATAAGATGGAGCTGGCGATGAAGTACAATGATCCTGTTGAATTTGCTTATCAGGACTTGGCTTTCCATGAGGCGATTGTCACTGCAGCGGGACATAAGCGTATCCTTCATTTGTGGACGAGCATCCGGCAGATCGTTATGACCGTCATGCTCCTGACCACGGAAGAAATTTTCTCTGAAGGTGAAGCGAAGCTGTTTAGCGTAATTGAGAAGCACCGCACGATTGTAAGAGGGCTTCAATCGAAGAATACCTCTACGATTCAGCAGGTTGTATCTGCATACTTCGCCGATTCAAATCGCACTTTGCATGTCAGCTTGCCGCAATCCTGACGGCAAGCTGCAACAAATATAGGTTTTTGTATCACCAAGTTGTCGACAAGTATTCAAGTTTGAATGAAAGCGCTGTATTTGGAATATAACGCATAACGTGCACTTTTCAAAGGAGGCTACTACATCATGAGCACATTATTCGGAATGAGTCACAATCTAACATTACTAGTATGGACATTTATTACGATCGTATTTCTTATTGTGTTCATTGCCAAGCTAAAATGGAATCCTTTCGTAACCCTGCTCATATCCGCACTTATGCTTGGGCTGCTGACCGGCATGAAGCCGCAGGATGTTGTGCAATCGATTACACAAGGTCTTGGCGGCACACTAGGCACCATAGCAATCGTCATCGCGCTCGGCACGATGCTTGGCAAGATGATGGCTGAGTCCGGCGGTGCTGAACAAATTGCTGCTACGCTAATCGATAAGTTCGGAGAGTCTCGCGTTCACTGGGCAATGCTGCTAGTGGGATTCATAGTTGGCATTCCGGTATTTTTTGAAGTCGGAGTTATTTTGCTTATTCCAATCGTCTTTACCGTTGCGCGCAAGACGAACAAGTCCCTGCTCCAAATCGGCATTCCGATTCTGGCAGGTCTATCGACTGTGCACGGTCTCGTACCGCCGCACCCGGCACCAATGATCGCCATTGACGCCTATCAAGCCGATCTTGGACATACAATTTTGTATTCCTTGCTGATCGGGATTCCTACAGCAATTATTGCTGGTCCTATATTCGGCAAATTCATTGGTAAGCGTATTCAGGTGCAGCCGCCAGCCAAGCTGGCTGAGCAATTTGCACAAAAGAGCGATCGACCGCTCCCTGGCTTTGGCATCACATTGTTCACGATTTTACTGCCTGTTATTCTCATGCTGATTGGTTCTGTTGCAGACATTGTCGATCCTCAGGGCGTAAGCAGCTTATCTGTATTTTGCAAATTCATCGGTCATGAAATTATCGCACTTCTAATCGCAGTCGTTTTCTCCTTCTTCTCGCTCGGCTATACACGCGGCTTCAAGAAGGAAGACCTATCCCGCTTCACAAGTGAATGTCTGGCACCAACCGCAACGATCATCCTGATCATCGGCGGCGGGGGCGCATTCAAGCAAGTGCTTATCAATAGCGGTGTCGGCAGCGCAATCGCTGAACTGGCTACTCAAGCCAATATTAATGTTATTCTGTTCGCTTGGTTCGTTGCAGCATTGATTCGTGTCGCAACTGGTTCTGCAACCGTTGCCATGACGACAGCAGCCGGGATTGTTGCCCCGGTACTGGCGATGAATCCGGGAGTTCATGTAGAATTGGTAGTGCTAGCAACCGGCGCAGGCTCCATTGTACTGTCCCATGTGAACGATGCCGGGTTCTGGATGGTGAAGGAATTTTTCAATATGTCCGTGCCTGAAACGCTCAAGTCCTGGACTGTCATGGAGACGATCTTATCTGTCGTCGGATTAGCATTGATATTACTGTTAAGCACAGTATTGTAATATACAAGGCAATGAAGGAAAGAAGGTTAACCCTATGAGTAATACAGCATATATGATTGGAATTGATATGGGAACAACAAGCACCAAGGCAGTCCTGTTCGAGGAAAACGGCAAGATCGTCTCCTCCGGCAGCCAAGGTTATCCGCTGCATACGCCAAACGCTACAATTGCCGAGCAGGATCCCGAGCTTATTTTCCAAGCCGTAATCTCTTCGGTGAAGCAAGCGATGAACACAGCACAAGTACAAGCTGATGACGTGCTCTTCCTGTCCTTCAGTTCGGCGATGCACAGCCTTATCGCTGTCGATGCAAACGGTAATCCGCTGACACCATGCATTACGTGGGCAGACAATCGAAGCACCAAATATGCTGCTCGGCTAAAGCAGGATCCGAAGGGACATGCCTTGTACCTGCGTACAGGTACTCCGATTCATCCAATGTCCCCTCTGACGAAGCTGATGTGGATGCGTGATGAAGCCCCTGAGCTGCTGAACAAGGCTGCCAAGTTCATTTCCATCAAGGAATACGTGCTGTCCAAGCTATTCCATACGTATGTTGTTGATTACTCGATTGCTTCTGCTACGGGCATGATGAACTTACAGCAACTGGCTTGGGATGAAGAAGCGCTTGAACTCGCAGGCATAACGGCAGACAAGCTCTCTTCACTCGTTCCAACCACGCACCAACTAACTGGGATGGACGAGAGATACGCACAGGAGATGGGTATCTTTCCAGAGACACCAGCAATCGTAGGTGCGAGTGACGGCGTTCTATCCAATCTGGGAGTAAATGCTATCGAACCTGGCGTCGTGGCGGCAACGATCGGAACGAGCGGAGCGATCCGCACGGTTGTCGACCAACCGCTTACCGATCCAAAGGGCAGAATATTCTGCTATGCACTGACTGACAAGCATTGGGTCATTGGCGGCCCCGTGAACAACGGCGGTATGCTGTTCCGCTGGGTACGCGATGAGCTCGCGGCTTCCGAGGTCGAAGCTGCAAAGCGCCTTGGCATTGATGCCTATGATTTGCTTACAAGAATCGCTGAACAAGTGCGGCCCGGTGCGGATGGGCTTCTGTTCCATCCTTACTTGACAGGTGAGCGCGCTCCACTCTGGAATGCGAACGCGCGAGGTTCCTTCTTTGGCTTAACGATGCACCACAAGAAGGAGCATATGATCCGCGCCGTACTGGAGGGCGTTATCTTTAATATGTACACCGTATTGCTTGCCATGGAAGAACAGATGGGACGACCAAGCAAAATTCATGCGACAGGCGGCTTCGCCCGCTCACCGCTTTGGCGGCAAATGATGGCCGACATCTTCGACCAGGAGGTCGTTGTGCCTGAAAGTGTTGAAAGCTCTTGTCTCGGGGCAGTCGTGCTCGGTCTCTACGCTACTGGAAGAACCGACTCGCTTCAAATCGTAGCCGACATGGTAGGCTCCACACACAAGCACGAGCCAGATCCGGATCATGCTGCAACTTATCATGAGCTGCTGCCGATTTACATTTCCATCTTCCGCAAACTCGATGAGGAATATGAGGCGATTGCCCGTTTCCAGCAAAAGCAGTTTGAATCGTAAAACCCCAGAAATCTTTAAGCCCCTGACTATGCGAAATATACGCAGTTCAGGGGCTTTGTACGTTTAATGTTCATACAGTTATGCAACTTAGTTATTCAGCCTTTTTCAACACGATAACCGCGTTATGTCCGCCGAAGCCGAAGGAATTAGATAGACCCACCTTCAAGTTTGCTTTACGTGCTTCATGAGGGACATAATCCAAATCACAATGCGGGTCTGGGTTCTCCAAATTAATCGTGGGTGGAATGACGCCATCCTGTAAGCTTTTTACGAGCGCAATCGCCTCCGTTCCCCCAGCAGCCCCCAGCATATGGCCCATTATCGACTTGTTTGCTGTAATCGGAATACGACTGGCATATTCGCCGAACATTTTTTTGATAGCCATCGTTTCGGCCAGATCGCCAACCTCCGTACTCGTTGCATGTGCGCTAATGACATCAACATCCTCGGCAGAAATTGATGCATCATGCAATGCCGTTCTCATTGCGAGATAAGCACCGCGTCCTTCAGGGTGTGTAGCGACAATATGGTATGCATCGGAACTTACCCCGTATCCGAGAACCTCTGCATAGATTCGCGCTTCTCTTCGCAAAGCGTGCGACAACGATTCCAAAATGAGCACGCCCGCACCCTCAGACATGACGAATCCATCCCGATCCATATCGAAAGGGCGGCTTGCCTTCGTCGGATCATCATTCCTTGTTGATAATGCCGTTGCATTACTGAAGCTGGCTAATGACAAGTCAGTAACCGCCGCTTCCGTTCCGCCTGCAAATACGATGTCCGCCCCACCAGAGCGAATGAGGCGGAAGGCCTCGCCAATCGCCGTATTTCCGATCGCACAAGCAGACACATGGGACATCGTTGGTCCAAGTGCTCCCCATTTAATGCTGATCTGCGCTGAGGCTGCATTCGCCATCATGGCTGGCACCAAGGTCGGACTGACTCTGCCGGGACCTCTGCTGCGCAGCACATCGACATTTTCAATCAAGGATTCAATTCCGCCAATGCCTGATCCCACATATACGCCTAAGCGCTCTGGATCAATCTCATCCAACACCAGCCCAGAATCCGCCCACGCCTGTTCTGCAGCCGCAAGTGCATATTGAGTAAATCGATCCAACCGTCTTGCTTCTTTGCGCCCGAAAAGCTCATCTCCATCAAACTCACGAACAAGACCGGCAATTTTCGTCTTATGGCCGCTTACATCGAATGTATCTATAGTGGAAATCCCCGACTTTCCGGCAACTAAGTTCTGCCAAAACGTTTCTACATCATTTCCTACTGGGGAGATTACCCCTAATCCTGTAATGACTACGGGCTCCATCTATATCCCTCCTTTAGTAATGTAATCGTATAAGCCTATGTCTCTACTGTCTTCTTGTAAATGTGTATCTGCTCAACATTTTCAAGAACCATCTCATGGATCATGCCACTCAACGGTTTACGATATTGTCACACAGGTATTATCCTATTACAAGTTGTTGGTTATACTAGTATAATTAGTACCTGAATCTACTCTGTATCCTAAATCAACTACGGCGTTAAGACGTTAGCAGTGAGCGAATTAGAACGCTATCCACTGTATCTCAATTGCATCTATCGTTGACAGCATTAGGAATCTATTTCTATAATAAAGGAAACAAACGTTCGCAATTCATGGACAGAGAGGTTAATGTCATGACTACCTTCAAAGCAGCTCTAGCCCAAGCTTATGATCAGGATGCTCAGCGAAGATCCAGCAAGTCGTTACGTTCTTGGAAAATAAATGAGCGGGCAGCATTTTGTGATCTTGTAAAACACGAGAGGAAATCGACGCTGTTAGAGATTGGTGCAGGAACCGGTATCGATAGTGCTTATTTTCAGCAAAACGGAATACAGGTTACCTCTATCGATCTGTCGAATGAATCCGTAAAAAAGTGCGTTGAAAGAGGATTAAATGCGAAAGTGATGGATTTTTATCATATGTCCATCCCAGAACATAGCTTTGAAGCGATCTATGCATTGAACTGCTTACTGCATGCTCCGAAAAAAGATCTTGCACAGATTTTACAGGGAATAAACCGAGTGCTTGCTCCAAATGGTTTACTCTTTATTGGCTTATATGGCGGATATGACTCAGAAGGAATGTGGGAGAAAGATTGGTGCGATCCGAAGCGATTTTTTCTTTTCACACAGACGAATCCATTCAGCAGGTGATTTCCCGCTGGTTTCAAATCGAGGATTTCCACACTGTTCCTGTAGATGATGATAAATTGCATTTTCAATCATTTACGCTGCGTAAATGTTAATCAAGGATGCAGCATTGCTAGGCGTTCATCTTTCATAACCCGACGCTAAGAGAATCGATAATTCTACATAAGCGAAACAAATGTACTACTAGCTTGTATTAGGAGGATAGCCATGTCAAATCAAACTAGATTGGAAGCCCTGTCTACCTTCCTCAAATCCAAGCGCTCGATCATACAACCTCAATCTGTTGGATTGCCGGCTGGAACCAGGCGCCGAACACCCGGCCTGCGCAGAGAAGAGGTAGCCCAATTGGCGGGAGTCAGCACGACTTGGTATACCTGGCTGGAGCAAGGGCGAGATATTACGGTATCTCCATCTGTACTGGATGCTATAGCAGCCGCCCTACAATTGAATCAGGATGAGCGCAAATATTTGTATGATCTAGCACTAGAGAAACATATGAACACCCCGCAGCAAGAATTTAGCATCACGAAGATACCACCGTCGCTTGGGAAAATATTGAGCGAGCTGACATATTGCCCAACGATTATTACGGATCGGCACTTCCATATTGTCGGTTGGAATGCCGCCGCGGCCTACGTATTTCTCGATTTCGAACAGCTTCCATTAGAGCAGCGCAACTTAATCCGGCTCGTCTTCACCAGAAAAGAGCTGCGCTCGTTAGCTGTCAATTGGGACCACTTTGTTAAAGGCTTCTTAGCTATGTTCCGAGCTTACTACGGTCAGTATGTAGGAGACGAATGGTATACGAATTTCGTGGAGCAAATGTCCAAGCTTCATCCCGAATTCCATGCATTGTGGGAAGCGAGCCCAGTCAGCATCGCCCCTGATGTTACCATCGAATTCCGGCATGCGAAGGCTGGCAAGATGCTGTTCAACCTTACTTCACTGCTCTTGCAGGGGAACATGGACTTGCGCTGCAGCGTATTTACCCCGATTGAGCATTCCTCTACCGAGGAAAAGCTGATCCGATTTATGAGAAAAGATGAACTACAGCATGAGTAGCGACCAAGATACAATAGACACAAGAGCAACACCCAACAAGGTCGATGAACAATAAAGGATAAAGACCCTAGGCAGAAGTCCTTTGCTTAGGGTCTTACATGACCTAACTAAGGGGTCAAGCTTTCCATCCCATAAAAGTTTACAACAGTCCGCTCCCTTGGATGATGACCTCCGTGGGCAGCAAAGTCGCTTCATAAATAGATACATGGTTCCTCTTCAAGAAGGACTGAACAAGGTGATAGCCAACCGCATATCCGGCACCCGCAGGCAATCCGACCGTTGGATAACCTTCACGCTCAGCCGCTTCATCACCGAACATATAGCTGCTCACCTCGGCAAACCCCTTCGTATCCAATGCTCCACGGATAACCTCAAAACAATTATCCAACTCCTCGCCCTGTATATTTGTGACCCATGGACCAAGCAGTTCCTCTCCATACATCACAGTTGCGAAGGAATCTGCCAAGCCTTCAATGATCATATAATCGCCCACCGTTACATCTCCATGGTTCCAATCGAAATAGGAGAAGCGGATGTTATGATGGAACTCGTGAGCGATTAGCGCCGGCAGTCGCGGAATATTGTAGCTGTTCGGATCCAGGATAATGAGAACATATCCCGGAATTCCGCCAAATCCGGTATAGCCCTGCTGGCTGCTAAGCTTGTCAGGATCAGCAATGTACGCGCCGAGTCTCACTTCCTCTGCCCTTACTGCCAGCCCCGCCGAGTCTATGCGGTGGATACATTCCAACAAGGTCTCCTTCGCAACCTCCAGAATGCGGATTTCCTCTAGACACTTCCTTGCCTTCTCGATCCCTTCCTGATGCTGAAGCGAAAGGAATCCCAGCATTTGAGTGGCCATTATCACATCATAGCCGTTCGGCTGCTTCGCTGTTATGGGTACATGAATGGTCTCCCACATCGACTGAAATGGCTTCATCATCGCATGCCTGAAATAGTCATCTCTCTTCTCTGGCGGCATCGCTGCCAATGCTTCATACTGACTTAACGTGTCTTCAACGTGAATATTCATAAGGTTTCACCTGCAGCTCTTCATGGTATACTCCTTCCCGATAGGGCGGAATACCATCAGGCTACATCATCACGTTACGTGAGAGTCAATCGTTCAACTCGGAAAAAAGGTAACCAAAAATCGCGAACTCTATTATTCAATCGTACCTGTTCGGACAATGTTCACCTCGACTTGAGGTTGAATGCTCGCCTCTGGGAACATCTTCTTCCACTTTTCATATGTCAGTTCGGAGTGCCTTACTGAGCTGCGGTATACCTCGCCGAAGCCAATTGCATCCGATCCGATGCGCTGGAGCTTTTTAATGAGCCTGTCTGTTTCCTTTGTTAATGTCTCCCCTATTTTCTGTTGAAGCAGCTTACTGGACTGCGGTTGGCTTAAATCATATTCATCGGTAATTTCCTGCAGCTCCACATTGATGCGTAGATTGGCTTGGAATTTCAGTGGAGAAGTCGAGAGGAGACGGATATGTTCCTTGCTTCCAAGGTTAGATATGATTACTCGCACATGACCATCCGCCTTTCGATTTTCATGTAGATAAGGTCGAAGCTCATCGCGGTCAATTTTGATCTCTTTTAAAGTTGCTGTTCTCCCAAGAAATAGCTTAAGCAAAAAACCTTCTCCCGCTCCGATCGTTCCAACGACCCTATCATCTTGAAACAAAGCCAAACCTAAAATTTCAACTCCATTTGACAGCTTGCGCAATATCGGCAGTACCGGATCCCTGCCGGCGCTATAGAAGGCGCTCCGATAATCATGGACCGTGCAAGAAGGCACCCAATCATCTTGAATATGCTGCTGCAGCATTTCATACAAAAACGTTCCGATGTTCGGAATTTGATCATAATTATGATTCAGCAGTTCATGAGACGGTCCTTCACTTATGGACAGGAAAATCATATCTCCGAAGAATGGATCCCGAGTCAAGTTCTCGACAACATCTGTTATTCCTTGCTTGCCCAGCTTGTCATCAAAGACAACGACACGAACCTGCCCGTTTACAAGTGTATGGGACAATTGGCGATTATTGTTGATTCGAGCTCCCTTGCTGCTGCTCGCAATACAAGACACAATCTTGGTCTTCTTCTTCGCCTCGGGCTCAGGATTTGTAAGAACTGAAGTAACTGTCAGCTTGCCTTCAGGCAATGCATCATACCCGATCGCCACACTTAGCCCCAGCTTCTCCAGTACGCTAGTCTGTACACAGCTTGTAAGAAGCACTAGCATCAAGAACACACAAATCATCTTGAATATACATTGGTACAACAACTTCACTGAGCATCACTCCCCTTTTCCCGTTTTCGCCACTGAACTACATACGTCATTACGTACAAGAGGAGAGGATAACAATACGATAGTATAACAGAGTAGAGGCCAATAAAATCATTCAGCCGATTTACTTGCTCCCGATTATGCAGAAAGCTGGATACTACCATGACAATGGCGGCCAAGCCATATAACGTCAGCTTCTCATTCCAGCCGAACAGCTGTACAGTGCCGCGCAGTATATTCCAAGCCAGCTGCATAATACCAGGCAGCACAACTAACATCCAGAAGGGAATGGCGATGAACTCAATCCGCTCCAAGAAAGGATATTTGATAATTTTCAATAGATTGATGGAACCCCAGATCGTGCGCAGCATCTGATTCTCACTGAAGTAGACGATCGACACGATCATAATAAACAAGTACAGAATGTTGGTGAAAAGCACGCTCGCTTGGGCGTAGCGCATCACCTTGTCTTTATCCTTCACATGACGGTACAGCATAAAAATAACTTCGAACCCAGTAATCGTAAAACCCATCTTAATAGCCCCTACGACAATATGCTGAGCAGTCGTATCATAAATCGGCAGTATCCGGCTCCACTCCACATATCGGATTGGATAATTGAACAAGAGGGAGGTAGTGATAATTAAGAAAAAGCTGATAAAGCAGGTCTGCAAAATGACCTGAATCCCACCCAAGCTGCCATACACCATAAGCACAACCAATATGAGCGAGAGCAGCCATGTCGGAAAATCAGGGAAAATCCACGACTGAATGGCTTCAATATACGTCCTGACAATTGTTGTCATATTGTTAAGAAAATAGAGCATCATGCAAATACTCAATACTCCGCCAACCCACTTGCCGAACAGCACTTGTTGGATGCCGTACAGGTCGAGTGTTTGATGCATATCCAAGGTTTTGACCATAATCCAAATAATCAAGTGGGTGGCGATCCCTACAAGCAGAACAGACATCCATGCATCATGTCCCGCCTCCTTATATATATACCGTTGAAATCCGAAAATCCCTACACCAATCTGCACGTTGCATACGAGGAACAGCAGCATGTAGGCCTTGAATTGATATTTGTGGGGTGTCCCGATATTCATCTTATCACCTACAAATGACTAATTATCGATTTTTCCCGTCCACAGCGAACGGATGGAGATGGATCGGATAAATTTACGAAGCTTTTGCCCGTTTGGGGTCAAGCTATCCGGTTCAGGAAGCAGTACCTCATCATAGGCTAAGTCGGAATGCTTAATAGGGTGAACTGGTGAAAAAAAAGGTCTGCCGAAGCTCGTCTGGCGAATCAGGTGCATCGCTACCAAGGCTGTTACAAATACAATACCTATGCTGCCCCAGATGCCAGCAAAGAGAACCAACGGATACCGGACAAGCCGCAGGCTGCTGCTCATCAAGTAATCTGGTGTTGCGAAAGAGCCAAGTGCCGCAAGGGCTACCAGCATAATTAGAATATTGCTTGTAAATCCGGCTTGAACCGCTGCTTGCCCAATGACGATACCGCCAACAATACCCATCGTCTGTCCAACCTTAGTCGGCAGCCGGGCGCCGGCTTCCCGCAGCAGCTCCATCGTTACTTCTAGGATCAACGTCTCAAATAAAGGAGGAAACGGGACTCTGGATCGTGATTCAATCAAAGATACGAGCAAGGAGGAGGGAATCATTTCATAATGAAAAGTAAGTGCAGCAACATAGGCTGGTGTTAAAAATACAGAAATAATTAATGCAACCATTCGCAGTGCACGAATAAATGTCCCAATTCCCCATCCTAAATAGCGATCTTCCATCGACAAGAAGAAATCAATGAATTCGCTCGGACCTACGATCACAAGCGGACTCCCATCCAACAGAATGATGATTTTGCCTTCAAGCAGAGAATGGCTCGCCAAATCAATACGTTCTGTCAGCATCAATTGCGGGAATACACTCAAATCATTATCTTGGATCATGTGCAAAAACTCCGAGCTGCCCGTCACATCATTGAGGCGAAGCCGCTTAATACGTTGACGCACCAGTTCAACCCTATCCTGGCTAACTCGATCCGCCATAAACATAAGATTGACCGTCGTATTTCGCTTGTTGCCAATTTTATATTCTTCGCTGCACAGATTCTTATCCGGGATGGAATTCCTCAGCAAAGCCGTATTCGTTCCAATTGACTCTGTAAAGGCAAGCATTGGACCTAGGATGGTCGTTTCATTCTCTGGCGAAGTAAGAGGGCGTTTTGGCAGGTTCGCCACATTCGCCGCAATTCCAGCCTGCGGCGTAGCGATATAGACCCACCCCTTCACGATCAGAGGGATGCAATCCAGAACGGAAGTTATATCAATGAGCTCTCCAACGGGAAGAAGACTGTTCAATTCCTCGCGTGATGGCGTCTCATCAAGCTGCTGCAAGGGAATAATAATGGAGGTATGAAGCTGCTGCAAATCTACATGCTCAGGCATATAGCATAGAGCAACACTAGGCAAAATACTTCTTACAACAAGGTTGACGCGATGATGAAATTGTGCCGATACTTGTTCCTGTAGGTAAGCTGCAAAATCGAAGTCCGCCATGAATCTACCCTCCTGTAATCACATTGATGAAATTGGCAAGCATGCTGGATGTAAGACAAATTATTCCCTGCTAGAAGCAAAATCATGCGATTATTGCCAGCCAATAAAAAACCGATACCTGAGATAGGTACCGGTTCAAGCACTGTATAATCTAGTTGTCAAAATAGATTAAAATTTAAATTTCGTCAACGATTCCTGCAATCCCATTGCCATGCGCTTGAATTCCTCAGCCGAGCTTGCCAGCTCTTCCATAACCGCATTCTGCTCTTCGGTAGCAGCAGCAATCGATTGCACACTTGAAGCGGATTCCTCCGAAATGGCCACAACTCCCTGAACACGCTCAAGCATGTCTTGAGAGCTAATATTGACCTCCTGGACGATTGCCTCGACCATGCTGGCTAGATTGGATATTTCCTGCATCATCGCCACAATGGCGTGGAAGACATCGCCCGTCTCATTTACACTTTGAATGGCAGATTGGACGAAATGATTGCTCTTATCCATTGTCTCGGCTGCATTTCCCGTTTCGGACTGAACTTCTCCAATAATCTGCTGAATTTCAAGAGCGGCCTGATTCGATTGATCAGCCAGCTTGCGAACTTCATCCGCTACAACCGCAAAGCCTCTGCCATGCTCCCCTGCCCGGGCTGCTTCAATCGCAGCATTCAATGCAAGCAGATTTGTTTGCCCCGCAATATCAGTAATAATCGTTAGAATTTCGCCGACCTTATCGGATTTTTGCTGCAAGCTGTTCATCATGCCCGTGCTTGCTTCCACATTATCAGACAGCTGCTTCATATGGCTGATCGTTTCATTGACGATGTCGTTGCCATGCACAACCTTATCATTGGCTTTCGTGAATTCGCCTGTAATCGTCTTCACAGTTTGATCCACTTCGCCGATTGCCATCGTCACATCCTCGATCATTTGACCGACCTCAGCAAGCTTCTTGGCCTGCTCGTCCACGCCCATTGATATATCTTGCAGCGAAATTGTAATCTGCTCCGATGATTTGCTCGTTTCCTGCGAGCTGATTGCAAAGTCATTCGAGGTCGTATTAATGTTCTCACTTGTATCGACAACATGATCGACCAATCCCTTCAGATTGACTCTCATGCTTGTAAAGCTGCGCGCTACATTGCCCCAAATGTCTTTGCGTTGTTCCGTCATTCCTACTTGATGCGAAAAGTCACCCGATCCTATATGTTCAACAGCACGTGATACTTTATGTATCGGCTTAATAAACAGGCGATCCACCAGTACCCAAGTTACGCCACAGATGGCGAGCAAGGAACTAATAATCACCGCCAACATGAGCCAATTATAAGAGGCAAGACTATTGTCAAAATCATCATAATTCGAAACGGCGACTACCGTATAGTCCCCTGCTTTTGCCGCATATGCATATCCGCCGAGTCCATCGCTTAGCTTGACTTCATTCTGCTCGCCTGTAATGAGCGGCTGCAGGCTGCCCTCTGTTTCCTTAGTCAGACCCTTTCCGGAACGGGCTATTACCTTGCCATTCTTAACAAGCAAGGAAGAGCTGTTCTCCTTATAAGCGATCAAATTCAATACCGCCTTCGGATCATCCTTGCCCTGCTGAATGACGAGCTTTCCAATTTGCCGAACGGCTGTATGGGTATCTTCGACCATGATGTCGTTCACGACATTTTTAATAAAGCTTGCATTCACCATGCTGGTCGCCACAATGACAAGCAGAGTAATAAGACTGATAGGCAATAATATCCGCGCTAACAGTGATTGAAAACAGCGATTCCATAACGCACGTATTCGTTCGTTCATAGATTGAGATTTCATTCCTGTCACACCTTTTATGTAATAGGGTATTCTTATATACTACGCGTAGTTGGTCATTGCACTTGCTCTAGTTACTCGTTACAAAAAGACCTGCCCGTCCGAAAACGGGCAGGTCATCCCTTTATTGTCCTTGCTTATGAAGAATAAAGAATAAAGACGATATTACAAGCTATCCAAATAGCGATCTGCTTCTTCGTAGCTTTGTGCTACGCCATAAGCGCCGCCAAGATCTTTAACCAAGCGGGACAATTGCAGCTTCGTCAATGCAGAGCTTACGATCATGGAAGATCCTTTGTTTTTTGGTAGCCATGTAATCGCGCAAACCTGACAAATAGTCATTAACGTCAGCTGGTGCTGGTTGTGCCTTTGCCATGTCGATGCAGAACGTATAGCCTTCTTTCGCTTTATCCACTTCTTTGCGAACAGCCATATCGTACTCTTTCGCTTCCTCAATTGTCATCATGCCTTCAAGCTTCACATACACACGGTTTTTAACTGCATCAAATTTTGTTTCGAACATAGTAAATCTCCTCCTAGATGTAAATGATTCATAGTATGTTGTTCAAACCATTGCTCAACTGCTCATACTGAATATTACTCAATATGTCGCCTCATGCCAATGCTTATTGCTATTTTTCCTGTTACATAAAATCAAATTATCTGATTGCCGACTATCCGCAACCAGACTCTTCCAGCTATGCTCGATGTCCATCCCCCCTGCACAGAATATCCCCAGAACGATTCTCTACTTCGTGGAATGCGTCAGGAAGCCAACGTCGAATCCGTGTCTCAGCAAGCTTGACACTTGCTCTGAACCCGGTATAGTCCAAGCAAAGCCTAATGCTCCCAATAAGGCTGTCGTCCGCTCTGCGGTATGCTCAAACGCTGTAAGTGCAGATCCCTCATCCATCCAGCCGTTATGGAGCATCACATTTTCCACGGCTTCAAGATCCTCGCCCTTTTCATATCGTTCGAACAAATAAGAGAGGAACTCAGCCATTGGCAGCTTCTCTACCTGAACATCTTCCCGCGCAGACAGCATGTCAGACATACTGATTCGGTGAGGGTTGTAGATATGGAATATGTCATTATGCAGTGCTGGTTTGTCATGCAGCGTAACAATGGCTCGGCTTACCTGATTTACGAAGGACAGGTCTGTATCTTGGCCTGAAGCCGGTACAGCGCCCAATTGAATGAAGGACTTGATCGTTTTATAGAACGCATTGTCCTGAATATTTTCTTGGAACTGGCCGCTAACCGAATGGCACACAATGTTTCCGACTCGATAAATATTCGTGCTTATCCCCTTCTGGCGCGCCTGTTCAACTAGCTGCTCTGCTTGGAATTTCGTCTGTACATAATAATTGTCATGCACCTGACCGATATTCAAGTCATCCTCCGTAAAGAGAACATCTTCCCTGCCCTCAATCGTTCCCATGCCGACTGACATCGTGGAGACATGATGGAATGCCTTCTTCTTCCCTTGCACAGCCAATTCGAGCAAACGCTCTGTTGCAGTGACATTATTCAAAACGAACTCCGAATAGTGTCCATAATGCTTGACATTAGCCGCAGCGTGGATGATGCATTCGACTTCATTTGCCAGCTTAGCATACTGTTCTGGTGCAAGTCCGAGATGTTCATCACTCAAGTTGCCATTTACGATCTCGATCCGCTGCCCGTACGTTGCTGCCAGATCGGCGCCGAAGTAATAAGCCAGCTTCTCATTCAGTCTGTCGCGTGCTTGTTCAGGAGATGTGCCGCGCACAACCGCTACAACCGTGCTGGATGTATATTGCAGTAAATCACGAAGCAAATATGCACCCAAATATCCTGTAGCACCTGTAAGCAGAACCTTGGCATATGTCAACTGCTTCGCAATATCCCGCTTACTGTACGCTTCGTTGCGGCTCCGGTATTGCTCCCATGCTTCTGTGTGAGTCTCATTTTCTGTTGCGGTTACAGCATCAGAATAAATCGCGCGAATGCGCTCCAGCTTATCCTTCATATGGTTCGGACGATACTTCATCCGCTGTGCCAATTGCCGGATAGTTGGATAAGCGAATACGTCACTCACATCGACTTCATACTCCTGCTTCAACTGTGCGACAAGCGTGATCGCCTTCAAGGAATGGCCGCCCAGCTCGAAGAAGTTGTCACATACGCCGACAGTTGCTATTCCCAAAAGCTCCTGCCACAGCTCAGCGAGCTTCATCTCCATTTCGCTCTCTGGGGCCACATAGCCTGCTCCAGTCCACTCCTGCTTCGCTGGTGCAGGAAGCTTCGAGCGGTCGATCTTGCCGTTCGTCGTAAGCGGCATTTGCTCAAGAAATGCATAATAGGTCGGTATCATATAATCCGGCAAATGCGTGTGCAAATGCTGTCGGATGTCAGCTGCTGTTACTGTACCTTCAGTTACGATGTAAGCACACAGTGCCTTTTGTCCTGGTGATTCCTCGATATCGGTCACAAGCGTTTCCTTCACGAGCTCATGCGTACGTATTTGCGCCTCAATCTCGCCAAGCTCCATGCGATAGCCGCGGATTTTAACTTGGTGGTCTTTGCGTCCTAGGAATTCAACCGTACCGTCTGGCAGCCAGCGTACAAGGTCACCGGTCTTGTACAGCTTTTCGTCCGCCTTGAATGGACTGTCGATGAACTTCTCCATCGTCAAGTCCTCGCGATTCAAGTAGCCGCGCGCTACCCCGTCGCCGCCTACCCACAATTCGCCGGCAACGCCAATTGGCTGAAGCTTGCCATAGTTGTTCACGACGTATGCCGTCGAGTTTGCAATCGGTGCTCCGATTGGAATAGAACCATTCTGTTCAGCTGTAATCTGATGGCAGCAGGAGAAGGTTGTATTCTCCGTCGGTCCATAGCCGTTCACGATTTGAATCGGCGCACAATGATGGAGCACACGATAAATATGCTTCGGCGACAATACATCGCCGCCAACAAGCAGCGTACGAACAGGCTTGAACAGACGCTCATTCTTCTCCACAAGCTGCGTGAACAATGGTGAGGTCAGCCACATCATCGTGATGCCATGCCGTACAATTGCCTGTTCCAATTGATCTGCATCCAAAATCGTTGGCTTGTCCACGAGCACGAGCTGAAGGCCGTTGAGCAGCGCTCCCCATATTTCGAATGTCGAGGCATCGAATACAAGAGAACCGGTCTGCAAAATACGATCATTCTCTTGGAACGACACGAAATTCGTGTTTTTCACAAGACGCACGACATTGCGATGGGTTACCATAACCCCCTTTGGCTTGCCGGTTGATCCGGATGTATACATTAAGTACACGAGGTGATCAGGTTCATTAACGATCTCGATATTGTCCTTTGGTTGAGCTGACAGTGCCGAATCTGTGAAGCCAATGCTTCTTAGTCCATCAGGCAATCTTTCTGCCAAGTGGTCGCTCGTCAATACAATGGCAACACGGCTGTCCTCCAGCATATATTGAATGCGTTCTTGCGGATAGTCAGGATCGATCGGCACGTAAGCCCCGCCCGCCTTCAAGATCGCAAGCACACCAATAATCATTTCTGGGGTACGCTCCGTGAATAGCCCTACAGGCTGCTCTGCCTTTGTCCCTTGCTCCCGCAAATAATGAGCTAATCGATTGGCTTCTGTGTTAAGCTCCGCATACGTAAACTCTCGTTCACCGGCAACAAGTGCAATACGATCAGGCGTCAAACGAACCTGCTCCTCGAACAAGCTGTGCACAGTTGCATGACGCGGATAGTCCGATGTCGTGCCATTGAACGTATGAACAATTTCCTCGCGTTCCTGCTTAGTAAGCAGATCAAGCTCGCCAATAATGCTGTCCGGTTGCTGTGCAACCTGCATCGCAAGCTGCTCGAAGTGGCTCGCTAATCGCTCAATCGTGGTGCGTGCAAACAGCTTCGTGCAGTACTCAAAGTTACATGCGAGCTCCTCTTCCTGCTCAATTGCTTCCAGCGTCAAATCAAACTTCGACGTGCCGTTATGGTAAGGAAGCTGTGTAAAGCTCGCATCGCCTGCTTGCAGCGAAATGTTGCCCATATTCTGCATAACAAATACCGTATCGAACAGCGGGTTGCGGCTCAAGTCCCGCTTTAGCTGCAGCCGTTCTACTAGACTGTCGAGCGGATAATCCTGATGCTCATAGGCGAGCAGGAGCGTATCCTTCATCTCGTTCAAATATTGTGCAAAGACCTTGCCGCCCTCTGGATAACTGCGAATTGGCAGGGTGTTGACGAACATGCCCATCATTCGTTCAACATCTGTATGCGTCCGCGCGGCAACCGCACAGCCTACAATGACGTCTTCTTTGTCCACATATTTGGACAGAAGTACATTGTATACCGATAAGAGCACCATATAGAGCGTAGTGCCTTGACGAAGAGCAAGCTGCTTCAAGCCTTCCACCGTCTCCGCGGACAACGCAATGCGTACCATGTCCCCTTCAAACGATTGCACCTGAGGACGCGGATAATCAGTTGGGAGATCAAGCAGTGGTATATCACCCTCTAGAACGCTCAACCAATAAGGCTCATGCTCTTGCTCATCTTGCACACGTGCAGACTGCCACTCTGCGTAATCCTTATATTGCAGCGTTATTGGCGCAAGCTGCTCACCCTCATACAGCGCCGCCAATTCTTCTGCAAAGACGCTGAGTGATGTCCCATCAAATACGATATGATGGATATCCAGCATCAGCACATAGAGTTCAGGCGCGAGCTTCGCAATAGCAGCTCGCAAAAGCGGTGCCTTATCCAGCTCAAATGGGCGAACGAATGCTTGCGCCAGTTCGCCGGCCGAACGGCCTTCCGCTTCCATGACCGGCACATCCAGTTCGATCGCTGCATGCACTTTCTGCACTACCTTATCCTGCTCCCAGTGGAACGAAGTCCGGAACGCTTCATGCCGCTGGACTAATTGATTCAATGCCTGCTTCAGCCGATCAGTGTCCAACTGGCCGTTCACTTCATACACAAGCGGGATGTTGTAAGCCATGCCGACACCGCCACGCTGTTGAAGAGCGAACATTCTCGTCTGTGCTGGAGCGAGACAATAGTGCGACTTCATTTCAACAGGCGCAATCGACTCAAATTGAGCTTCCGCTCCTCCATCAATCTGTGCAGCAAGCTTGCCGACAAATGGATTAGAGAACAAATCCTTAAAGGATAACGAGACATGGAATTCAGCCGAAATACGCGCCTGCAGCTGCCCCAGCTTCAAGGAGTGTCCGCCTATTTCAAAGAAATGATCCTCCGTACCGACTGGGGATATTCCGAGCAATTCCTCCCAAATCTTCGCCAGCTTCTTCTCAGTCGCCGTTGTCGGCGCTTGATAGTTAGCGGACATGCGCTCCTGCTTCTCAGGCTGAGGCAGCTTGGCCCGATCGATCTTCCCGTTGATCGTCAGCGGCATCCGCTCCAAGAACATGAAGTAAGCCGGCACCATGAATTCCGGCAAATGCTGGGCTAAATACTCGCGCATTATAGCGGCTGTCATATCTTCATCTGCGACAATATAAGCACATAGCGCCTTCTGACCAGGCGCTTCCTCGAAGGCAACAACCAATGCTTCCGTTACCTGTTCATGCGTATGAATTTGCGCTTCAATCTCGCCAAGCTCCATGCGATAGCCACGAATTTTCACCTGATGATCCTTGCGTCCCACGAACTCCAGGTTTCCGTCTGGCAACATGCGAACAAGGTCACCCGTCTTGTAGATGCGCTCACCAGTCACAAATGGACTATCGATGAACTTATCGCGCGTCATTTCTTCCTTGTTCAGATAGCCGCGTGCTACACCTTCACCACCAACCCACAGCTCTCCTACAGCTCCAATCGGCTGCAGCATGCCATAATTATTTACGACATAGGCAGTTGAGTTCGTGATCGGCGTACCGATTGGGATCGTGCCCTCTCCTTCCTCCTTCATCAGATAGGAAGTCGAGAAGGTGGTGTTTTCCGTAGGCCCATAGATATTCGAGATGTCGATCGGTGCACACTCCTTGGCTGCGCGATAGAAATGCTTCGGCGACATCAGCTCTCCACCTACGAGTAATTGACGCAAAGGCGCAAAAATGCGTGGATTGCGATCCACCAATTGAATGAAAAGCGCTGTTGTTAAGAACATGGTCGTTACACCGTGGCGAACGAGTGCTTGCTCTAATTGTTCTGCATCTAATATGACTGTCTTGTCTATGAGAACCAGACCTAAGCCGTTCAGCAGCGAGCCCCATATTTCAAATGTTGAGGCGTCAAACACCAATGACCCCGTTTGCAAAATTCGATCGCCTTCGTTAAACTTCACAAAATTCGTTCGCTTAACTAGGCGAACAACATTGCGATGGGTAACCATAACGCCCTTAGGCCGTCCTGTCGATCCAGATGTATAAATAATATAAATAAGATCTTCCGGCTGATTGCTAGATGCCAAATTATCTCCTGACTCATCAGCAAGTGTCGGGTCATCAATATAGATAAGCTCCATGTTAGCAGGCAAATCAGCCTGTGATGAACGGCTTAACAGCACATGCTTCGTGCGGCTGTCTTCCAAAACGTACTGAATGCGATCTTGAGGATGATCCGGATCAATAGGTACATAAGCTCCCCCTGCCTTGAGGATAGCCAATATCCCTATAACCATCTCCGCACTTCGTTCTGCCATAATCCCAACGGAATGCTCGCGGCCAATGCCCCGACTCTGCAATCTGCACGCTAATTGGTTCGCGCGCACATTCAGCTCGCGATATGTCAGGTCACGGCCATCTTCCTTTACAGCCACCCGGTCAGGATGAAGCTGCGCCTGCTCCTCGAACAGTGCCGGAACTGTAAATGTATGCGGGTAATCTACCCGAGTCTGATTCATTCCTTCGATCAACTGGTGCTTGTCCTGCTCCGTTAACATCTCCAGTTCGCCAATGCGCTTCTGAGGATGCTTAACCATTTCCTGCAGCAGTTGCAGGAAATACTCCGCCAGCTTCTCCACCGTCGATAATTGGAAATGATTTTCCTTATAGTACATGGTAAACAGCAGTGTCGAACCAATTCCATCAACAGATTGGATGCAGCAATGCAAACCGCATTCCTGTGTCCCCTCCGGAAGCATCGGTTGAGCATCTGCTCCGTACCAGCAGTATGTTGCTACATCACTGTCTATTCCTATTTCAGAGCAAGTCAGGTTACGCCCTTCTGTGCAAGCCAACAAACGGTTGTGAATGTTCATAATTCCTTGCATGGTCACGTCATCC
This sequence comes from Paenibacillus alvei DSM 29, assembly GCF_000293805.1. GTDB lineage: Bacteria > Bacillota > Bacilli > Paenibacillales > Paenibacillaceae > Paenibacillus_B > Paenibacillus_B alvei. The sequence continues at coordinate 1,187,751 of NZ_AMBZ01000001.1, forward strand.
TGGCTGACTACGGTATGATTGCCATTGCCATTACTCGATTGAACGGCATGAAGAGTTACTTGCTGTGAGTTGTAGAAACGAGACAACAGCGTTGCCCACGCTCCGCATATGACGGATTCCAACTTGACCGAATGCTCGGTCGAATGATCCTTCAGAAGACGCAACGTCTCCTCAGGCAGCTCAATAGAATGTGCGTCATAGCCTGTCAATCGTTCTACTGTCAATTCCATGAAAGCCAATCTTCGTCCTCTCCTTTATCACGATCCAACCCATTTCATAAACCAATGAGTCAACTGCTCCCATGTGATGTACTCTATTTGCTTGGCAAAATCCATATGCTGTGCGCACACAGTCATACAATAGCCTGTTTCAGGAACGACATATTGCTTTACATAATAATGATCAACTTTCCATAATTGATTACGCTGTACAGGTACGGCTGTCTCCTGCACGATTTCGAAAGTGCTTGGAAGCTGACTGAGACCTACACCAATTGCCTTCAACACACTTTCCTTAGCCGTCCATATGTAAAAAACAATTCCTGACGCGCACGGCAGTCGTCCGTATTTGCAAGCAATTCCAGCTCACGCGGCGAGCATATCAGCCTAGCCACATCCATGCTCCATTCCCCTGCTTGCTCAATATCAATCCCGATTGGCGCTCTATCCAATGCCACTGCAATGAATGCACCGGCATGAGAGATGTTGAAAAATACCGGGTCGCCCTCTATATACGGCTTGCCGAATGAATGAGTATGAATAACAATCTCGTCGTTCGATCGGTTCAGCGCTCGAGAGAGCAGGATGCGAGCCAATATATCAGCTGCAACCACGCGGTAACGGTCTTTATGCTCTCGAAGTCTGTCTAACCGTTTGTATTTTTCAGGCGTAACATACGGGATAAATCGATCCATCAACGAAGCTATGTTTTTATAGGAAGTACATTCGTCCCACATCAGCAACACAATTTCCATCATTTACCCCAACCTTTGTGCGCAAAAAAAGGCCATTGGGAATAGCCTTGTCACCAAATAACCGTTGTTTGGTTACCGCAACTCGAATGGCAGCCCGGCTGCCATAATCCAATAGACGTTAGGCCCGAGGCTTTGCGTCCCCAACTTTCGACTGGGTTTGCCTTTTAATCCTGATGTTGTTCTTCTTGATGTCTCCATTGATTGTTGCAAATCGATTACCAGGCAAGAATGTCATAACATTGTTTACGCACTAGTTCTTGTGACATGTATCGCGTGATTAGGTCTAAAGTACATATTACATATCAGCATGCTGGATACCTGTTCACAATTATCCAACTCAAGACCCATATTTTATATCGGCTGCTTAAATGAAAAGATTAATACCTTTTCATATCAATTTTCAAATTTTCGACACAGGCAATCATTATCTGTCATTTTTTAGTTGTAATTAAGTGTTTTTTCGACTTTTTTCCGACAAAAACACCCCTAAACTGCGTTTTTTCTAACATTTCCATTCGTTTCCTCTTCTTTTTTATTCGACAAAATTGTCGATTGAAGACCTAATGTTAAAATCACTCCTTATCATTGAATACCAGCATAAAAATCCCTATTATCCCTAAAATTTTTCCCTTATGAATGCATAAGAGCCTCGAAATGCATTCGAGGCTCTTATAAAATGCTATTATTCTATGCCATTCAGTCTGTTTGCCATTGGTTTGATTTACTATCAGTTTCCAACAATGATTTCATTGGAGGCATTTGAGAGAGCATTAACCGTTGCATATCGTCCATCCGCTACGGACACCACAAATACTTTATAGGCAACACCAGTGCGAATTGGATTTCCGTATACATCATTATCGGACAACGAGAACATGGTCGATCCATCGCCCGACACGCTTACCAATTTATAATTATTTCCTCCCACACGATTCGCCTGATCCAGGTTGAATGAATCTGCCGATCCGGAAGGAACGACCATTACTCCATAATAGGCAATTCCGTTGTCACTGCTCGGCTTCGAGAAGTAGGCCTTGAATTCATTCGCTCCTTCTCTCGCCACAAACACATTCGTAGGGGCCTGCACGGATTGATCTACCAAGGAAAATTCACCAGAAGGCGAAGACAAAGCATTCGAGGAGCCGCTTCTATTGTCAGCTACCGTAAGCACAAAGACCCGGTAAGCAACACCTTTTTGAATAACATTCCCTTGAACATCACGCAAGCTGCTTGTCAGCGATTGTCTCACATAGCCGCTTTGGCTTCCTACCCGAATATAGCTTGATGAACTCACAAGTCCCGCACTATATGTGTCAAAGGCATAAGACTGATCAGCACGAACGACCATAATGCGGTATTCATTTACATAAGAATTGTTGGATGATGCAGCAAAGCCCACTTCAATATCGCTGGCATTGCCGTTTCCGCCAATAATCTTCGCTTCTACATTCGTTACAACATCAACTGAGGCATTGCTTCTGAGCGTAACCTCAGGAGATGGAGCAGACAACGCATTGTTCGCTTGATTATTCGCGCTTACAGAGAGCACAAAGACCCGGTAGCTAATACCGTTGCGAATTGGCGCACCATCCACATCTCTTGCATCCGAACCAAGTACTGTTGACAAACTGCTGCCATTACGATTCACGACCGTCGAGTTCCAACTGTTTACTCTGTTCGCTTCCGTCAGATTAAAACGGCTTGCATTGGAAGACTTCACAACCATGACACGATAATGATTCACATTCGATTCATCTGCAGCACGGTTGAATGTTACCCCCATGTTCCGTCCATCATTGTAATTGCCGCCCATACTGCTCGCCGATACGTTCGTTGCTGGATAGACCGTCGAATTGTTAGACAATGTAATCGAATCTGAAGAGCTGGACAAGGAATTCACATAGCTGCCGCGTCCAACCGAAAGCACGTATACTTGGTAGCTGATTCCATTGCGGATCAGATCGCCATCTACGTCTCTAGCAGTAGAGCTCAACTTGAGGCTGATGTCTCTTCCATTCGTGTTCACTGACGTGTAGTTATAGCTGGATACGTTGTTCGCTTCAGATACATCAAAGCGATACGATCTGCTTGATTTCACAACCATGATGCGATACTGGCTAATATTCGATTCATCCGATGCACGATTAAAGGTAACCATCATGTCGCGGCCGTCATTATAATCTCCGACATCGCTTACTCTTACATTGGAAGCATTGTATACCGTTGAGTTATTCGAAATATTGATGGAATCGGATGCGCCCGACAATGCATTGTAGTCAGAGTTGCTATTCGAAACTGACATGACGAACAGACGGTACGTTTCCCCTCTGCGGATTAATGAGCCATTCACATCACGCATATTAGATGGCAATGTTGAAGTAATGCTATAGCCATTCTTCGAGACATCATAATAATTGCTGGATGAAACTCGGTTTGCTTCAGTCAAATCAAAGCGATAAGCATCCGAATATTTCACTGCAAAAATCCGGTAGTAGCTTACGCGCGATTCATCGGAAGAGCGATTAAAGCTGATCTGAATATCGCGGCCATCTCCATAATTGCCCACTTGGCTAACTTTCGTAATCACTGGAACACCAGCTGATTGTCCAAGCGTGATCGAAGATGAGCTGGAGGACAGCTTGTTGCTATACGAGCTCGTATTGCTGACAGATACGACAAATACGGTATAGGACACGTCTTTACGGATATAGTCGCCTGATGTATCTCTTGCCGTCGAACTCAATGTTGTCGTCAACGTATAGTTACTGGACTTCGATACAGTGGTATAATTTTGGCTGGATACGCGGTCTGCTTCATAAGCATCGAAACGAGATGCATCCTTCGTTTTAACGACCATAATCCGATAATTTTGAATTTGACTGTCGTTAGATGGACGAGTAAAGCTAACCTGCATATCGCGGCCATCGTTATAATTCGCCACATTGCGCACTTGCACATTCGTCGCCGCTGCAACTGCATTATCGCCTAACGTAAAGGTAGAAGATGCGTTAGAAAGCACCTGATCGTTACTCGATCTGCCCACTGACAATACATAAGCTTCATACTTCACATTCGTGCGAATATAGTCTCCATCTACGTCACGGGCGCGAGAATCCAATTTGACTACAGGATCGTCAGCGTTTTTGTTCACTACGGTATAATTGCTGGAAGATACGGAGCGTGCTTTGTTCAAATTAAAGGAGTTTGAAGCTTTAACAATCATGACGCGATAATGATCAAGATTATATTCATTTCTCTCCTTGGAGAAGCTCACTCGAATATCGCTGGCATCTCCAGACTGACCGGAGGTTTGAACCGTAACATAGTTTACGCCTTGAAGATTACCGGAATAGTCAGGCGTTGTTGGACGATCCGGGTACGTCGGGCGATCCGGGTATGTCGGCGAACTGCCAGAAGTCACGCGAACGACTCTCGTTTTGTTGTCATAAGTGATTGTGGCACCCAATGATTCACTTACGAAACGTACCGGAACCATCGTTCTGCCACCCATTGCTCTGGCTGGAACATCCATATAGACAGTTCTTCCATTGACCGTTGCCGCTTTGGAGCCCAAGGTCAAAATTACCGAGGTTCCTCCCTTGTAAGCTGACACCTTCTTCGTTTTGTAATCGTAACTTACACTGGCGCCAAGCGCCTGGAAAATAGCCGCCATGGGAAGCAGCACACGGCCTTGCGTGTAAACAGGCGATTGACCTGTACTAATACTGCTCCCATTCACGTATACGGTGTAAGCTGCAGGCGCAGCTTGCGCCGGTACAGGCATGACCAGCGTAAAGCCAAGTGCTGCCGCAACAAAACCTGATATTAGCTTTTTCACATTTTCACCCTCCTAAGTTGAAATCATATCCAAGTATGAATTTTCCGCCTTTATGTTAGATGATCCAATAGAGGAAAATGTTTTATGGTTTCGCGCTGAAATGTGACAAATTTGTGTCAATGTTTCGAATACTGATTTTTACAGCATAAAAACAAAAAAACCGCTAGACATGGTTATTACAACCCATGTTCCAACGGTGTATTACAATTGCTCAACCGTGCATATTACGCGGGATCACTCATCCACTCTGCACAGCCGTCCGCCAGTCGCTGTATTTCCGCAATTGGCCAGCATGATACCCATCGCATCATCCGCCTTTACCATATCTTCCTTATCCAAATCTCAATCCAATTGCTGTGAGCTGCGCGTCATCGCCACACTCGACTCTCTTACAATAAGACGGGGTTCAAACTGTACACGTTCATATACACCGCGTTTTTGTTCAATGATTCGGTTCAGCAGCAGCTCTGTCGCTACCCTAGCTACTTCGGCCCCCATGATTGATACTGAACTGAGCCGAGGCGTTGTAATCGTCCCCCATAAAATATTATCGATGCCTACGATTGCAATGTCCTCTGGCACACGAATTTTCAATTCTTTAAACCGGTTCAGCAGACCCATTGCAATCATGTCATTGCCCGCATAAATCGCATCCGGCATCTTCGTTAGACCTGCAAAATAATCTGCTGCTTTTAATCCGGTTTGCATTGAAAAATCATCTCCGAAATAGATCAAGGAGCTGTCTATTTGCGGAAGGGCATCTTCATAGGCAAAGAAACGCTCCTCAATGATGTGCTTCGGTGCTCCAGCGTATGCAATTCGTGTCCGTCCAATATTCATAAAATGCTCCATCACTAGCTTGCCTTCCTGTGTCGATAAACTGACAATATCCGCCTTCACATCGTCCCCGAGCTTCTTCCCGTAGTTAATTACGGATATCGGAAGGCTCGACTTGTTAATCAAGTCAGGCAGTGTGGCAGGATAAGCAAGCGGAAGCACAATCAGGCCATCCACATGAAGCTTTTTTACTTCCCTTAATATCTCCAGTTCCGCTCTCGCGTTGCCCAGCGTATTAATCTGTACAACCCGGTAGTCATAATGTTTAGCCGCCTGCTCTACGGAATAGGCAATTTCCGGCACGAAGGCATTCCGAATATCGGGAACTGCTAGCGCAATTTGCTTTGTCTGCCGCACCTTAAGGCTTCGTGCAAAAGAGTTTGGTACAAAGCCGAGCTCTTCGATCGCCTGCATCACCTTCGCCTTTGTCTTCGGGCTTATGCCCTCCGCGTCGTTAATCGCACGCGATACGGTTGCCAATCCAACTCCTGCCCGCCGCGCAACGTCCTCAATCGTGACCTTTTTCTGAACCACTGCTGTCTCTTCCTCCCGTAACTGTTGGAATTGCTTCCACCATCTCAACCAACCTTATGCCTGTATCATACCATCTGGATTCACATTATTCACCTGATCTCCTTACAAAAAATTACTGTGATTGACATCACGATAATAGTGTGACATATTTAATATCGGAAACGTTTCCGAAAAGAATTCCTCGTTTCCAATTCATATATTCGATTCGTGTTCAAAACGTGCGTTTTGAACAACCTTTTATCCATATACTTCTGGGGAGATGAACATATGAAGGCATTAAGATGGCATGGCGTTAAAGATTTGCGCGTGGAGAACATTGCAGAACCAGCAGCCGGCAAAGGCAAGGTAAAAATCAAAGTCGAATGCTGCGGCATCTGCGGCAGTGACCTGCATGAGTACACAGCGGGACCGATCTTCATTTCAAATAGCGCTCCCCATCCCTTAACAGGAGAACAAGCTCCTATCGTTATGGGACATGAATTTTCCGGACAGGTCGTCGAGGTCGGCGAAGGCGTAACCAAATTCCAAGCAGGCGACCGGGTTGTTGTAGAACCGATTTTCGCGTGCGGCAAATGCGAGGCCTGCAAGCAAGGCAAGTACAATCTGTGCGATAAAATGGGCTTCCTTGGTCTGGCAGGCGGCGGTGGCGGATTCTCGGAATATGTAGCAGCAGACGAGCACATGGTGCACAAGATTCCGGACAGTGTATCGTATGAGCAAGGCGCGCTTGTTGAGCCTTCCGCTGTAGCGCTCTATGCGGTTCGTCAAAGTAATCTTCAGGTCGGGGATCGTGCAGCCGTATTCGGCACAGGCCCAATCGGGTTGCTTGTTATTGAGGCATTGAAAGCAGCCGGCGCATCGGAAATTTATGCGATTGAATTGTCTGAACAGCGGAAGCAGAAAGCAGCTGAGCTGGGAGCTATTGTGCTTGATCCATCGCAAGTCGATGTCGTAAAGGAGCTTCGTGAACGGACAGGCGGCGGTGTAGATGTCGCTTATGAAGTAACTGGAGTTCCTGCAGTGCTGAACAATGCAATTGACGCAGCAAAACTTGGCGGCGAGGTAATGATTGTCAGCATTTTCGAAAGAGAAGCTGCCATTAAACCAAATGCCATCGTGACGAAAGAACGGACGATGAAAGGCATCATCGGTTACCGCAATGTATTTCCTGCGGTTATCAAATTGATGGAGCAAGGCTACTTCCCAGCAGAGAAGCTGGTGACGAAGCGCATTCAACTGGATGAAGTCGTCGATCATGGCTTCGAGGCACTCTTGAAAGAGAAAAACCAAGTGAAGATTATGGTAAAGCCGCAATAATACGTCATTACAGAAGCGATTTATGCCGGTACACTTCAAAATCATGATTATGAAACATAAAAGATCGAGTCAGGGTACTAAGCGAATTAGTTCCCCGGCTCGATCTTTTTTCATATCGCACCCATCATTTACAGCACTCTCAGCAACATGACGGTAAATAATACGATCAGCGATACCACTGCGAGATGCCACCATTTGTACATCATGATGATGCCAATATACTCGCGGATGAAAGCACTTGGCATATAATATCTTGCCGTCTTCGCGCCTACCCCCTCGCACTTCTTCAATCCCGCGAGCCGCGCAAAAATGCTTGCCCGGAAGACATGGTAATTGTTTGTAACAAATATACTTTTATGATCTGGTTTGATGGAGTCCATAATCGCCTTCGAGAACAGCATATTTTGCATCGTGTTGCGTGATTTGTCCTCGATCAGCACATCCTGCTCGGGTACTCCTTTCCCCACAATATAGTTCTTCATGGCTTCCGCTTCACTGAGCAGTTCGTCCGGTCCTTGACCGCCAGACACAATAATTTTAGGCTCTTCATCATACTTCCGATATTGCTCGATACTTTTGTCCAAGCGTGACGCAAGCAGCGGGGGAACACGATCCCCTCCGATCAAGCCGGAGCCAAGCGCGATAATGAAATCAGGCTTGTACCATATTCTCCAGTAGTGATAAAAAATTGCATACGCTAGGAAGCTGACGAACACAAAGGAAAAATACATGAAGATAAGCAGCGTCCCGATATAAAAAATCGCAAATTTATCATTATAAGAAATAAAGAAAATGTAGAAAAACATCCCGATCATCGCAAATATCAGGAGACTCAATAATAATGACAGCATATTCGCGAGCTTCTTGCTTTCCTTCTTCAACATGATTCGTCCGTTAAGCAGCAAATATATGGTCACAAACAGTACGCTCAAAGGAACAGAGGCGAGGATAGCCGCGGCCACAATTAGGTTCACCCATGGAATCTGGTTGGAGAACGCCACTAGACTCAGCGCTAAATTCGCTAAAGCTGCTATGAATAGGAATGAAAGACTAATACGCCTTTTTCCCTTATAAATAAAAAACAAACAGGGCAAATAATATCAAGCTAAAAAAACTCATCATACACTCCTTTCCCAACCTTACTATTGTAAGCAATTCATTCCTTCTTGCATACCTTTTTCACCATTCAATATCGAAAATGAATCGCTCTAAAACATACCCAGCATCATCATCCCTTAACAGTATGTTGGAAGTCCCAGCTATCTTCTGCCTCAAAAATGAAAAAAGCCGATTCCTTCAATAAAAGAATCGGCTTATATAAACTCAATTTGTATAGAATTCGTTCACTTTATCTAGTGTTTCTCTGAAATATGGATTACTATATTTATTTATCAAGCCTTTCGATCCTATGTAAAAGCTGAATCGCCCTTTTTCGCCTAAAAGATCCTTGAATTTATCAACTGTCTGGTCATACCTTTCTCTGTGCCCTGTATCGGTAAAATACTTATAATCAATCTCCATTTGAATTCCGATTTTCGTTTTATCTAAATGATTCTTTGCAACCAACCGACCGCCATCCCCATATATTCTTCCTTCTTTCACGCTATCGTAAATCGGCTGCAAATTTATTTTGTAGTCATTGTCAAAATAGTAGTGGGGTTGAATATACACGTAATCAAAGACCGTTGTCTCGTCCACGATGTATGCAATTGTTTCCACTATTTTTTCTCTGTTAGGACCAAAACCATAATAAGGAGCCCATGCAAAAGAAGTTGCTTTGTCTACATCGTCACTGTTCTTTATATACTCCGAAAGTTTTTTCAACAATTGAACTTGCGATTGATTTTTAAGCTGCGAGTAGCAGTAATTTTGAGTCCCATAGAAGTATATGGCTTCGTTAGGATAATAAAATCCCGTTACCGAGTCCCAATTTGAACCTATTTTTGTTTTAATGCCTTTATATAGCTTACATATTCATCGAATAACTTATCAACGTCTAACTTACTCGATACATCGTGTGCCGGAAGAGGAACCAGCACGCTATATTCGCTGTTCGTATCCACGATTGTCCGCAGCGTTTCATTTACATCATCAATCAAATTTCTTTCTCTATAATTATCAATTTTATTTGTCTTATTATCTATCGCAATAACAAATTGCCTCACCGTATCCAACCGATCGAGCTCTGTCGATTCATAGGGAATGTAATGTTGACCGTCTCCAAAATGACCGCTGTATAAAAACACCATATTGCTTGTTGACAGGTCACTTCGAGCCATCGCAGTGCTATCCATTTCATTCCCTTCTGCGTCCTTGGCCGCTTTAATCACTGGCGTTGAAAATAAGTTGACAAACAAGCTTAAAGTAAGCGTGAAGGTAAGCATTACAGTAAACCATGCCTTTCTTGTTTTTGCTAGCTTCGTGTTCATAACATCGACTCCTTAGTTAATAGTTTTCGATTCACTAGAGACCTATTCATTTATTTTTTACACTGCTTGGCGTCACGCCCCAATATTTTCGGAATATTTTGGTGAAATAGCTGACGTCTCTATATCCAATCATGGCGGCTGCATCATACACTCTTGCACCATTCATCAGTGCCGTCCTCGCCCGTTCCATCTTGTGTTCGAGAACATAAGAAGTAAATGGCATTCCTGTTTCCTGCTTGAATAAACGACTTAAATACGAGGCGTTCACATAAAAACGGTCTGCAATCGTATGTAACGTAAATTCCTGCTCCTGTTCCGTCTCAAGCAGCTCGATAATGGCTTGAACAGTGGGATGAGTAACCTTTCTGTCATGACTCTCGGCATAAGAGATTATGCTTCTTACGGCACGATGCAAAACATCGTACATACGCTCGGGAGTCGTAAGTGATTGTACATTCGAGAGAAAATCAAAATCCTCTCCCGTCACATCCTGTACGGACCATCCGCGTTTACGAATAAAGAGTGTCAATACGCCAACGATGTACATTAATTGTTCCATCATGATTTCGTACGACGCTGAGTTGTTCTTCACCGCCTCACACATGTTCGAAATCATTCGCATGGCAAGTTCTTGATCCAACGCCTCCAAAGCCATCTCCAATTGCTTGTCCTCATGTTCATAATTTGGTCGGTTCGTGAACTCGACTTGGAGCGGATCATCATATGGAATTGCGATACCTGTTCCATAAACGACCCGATTTTGCAGCGCCTTTTTAGCTTGAATATATAAGGGCAGCAGTTCGTCTATCTTTCCCGTTCCTCCACTAATTCCCGCACTTACGACAATGCCTAGACATTGCTTAATGTTGCGAATAAGCTTCTCCATGATGATGTGAATTCCGAACAGCTGCTGCTGATTTTGTTCCAGCGCTCCGGCCCTTCCAATTACAATAATCGCCTTATCCTCTTCCGTGCACACATAATAATCAGGAATCGGCAAATGATTTCGAATAAAATGCACAAGCTTGTCCATGGTCATGCTGTTTTCATTGCTAGAATCGGTTTGTTCATCCACGTCTAGAACGATTACTGCATAACGAGAATGAATATCTATATGAAGTCCTAATGAAGCACAGGACGCTTCTAGATCTTCTATTTGATATTTTCCATATGCTAAATTGCGAAGCGTATGCTGATGTAGGATGGGAAGGTATTGTGTCCATTGCTCCTGCATCATTAGCTGACGCGTTCGCTCCATTAACTCGGCCTTAATGCATCGGGCTGCATCCGTCACAGTCTGGAGAATGTCCATTTCAGCAGCAGGCTTGAGCAAATATTTGTATACACCAAGTTCCACCGCTGTCTGCGCATAGGAGAATTTATCATGACCGCTTAAAATGATGATTTTCGTACTCGAATAATCTCGAGCCACTTGGCAAGCCAAGGAAAGACCGTCCATTTCGGGCATTTGTATATCCATTAAAATAATATCGGGCTGCTTTATTTGGATCTGAGCAAGAGCTTCAGCCCCGTTATTCGCCGATCCTACTACTTCGATATCGTGATCTTCCCAAGGCATGTGAAGTAGATTTTGCAAAAATCTAGTCTCGTCTTCCACAATAAGAAGATTCAAGTGATCCTCTCCCTATCAAAAGTATTCATCTGTCGTATTCGGCAATAGGCAGCTCAAGAGTTACTGTTGTACCCACTCCTAACTGGCTTTCGAACCGGATGTGTGCATCATGGCCGTAGAACATCTTCATTCTGGAACAAACGTTGCGCAAGCCGTATAGCTCCTTTCCCGGGGATTCCAAAAAAGAAAAAGGAGCCGTCTTTCCTTCGATTTCCTGAATAACTTGATAAATGGATTGTAGGCGCTGCTCACTTATTCCACTCCCGTTATCTTGCACGGTAATCATCAATTTCCCCTGCTTCAAGAAGCTCGAAATGATTAACAAACCATCGCTCTTCATCTGCTCCAGTCCATGAATTACCGCATTTTCAACCAAAGGCTGCAAAAGCAGCTTTAATACGGGGATCGTTTTCGTTGCTTCTTGTATCTCATAAACGACCTGAAAGCAATGTAAAAAACGGATCTGTTGAATGCGTAAGTAGTAGCCTAGATGTGTAATCGTTTCTTCTACCGTGAATGTATCCTTCCCTTTATGAAGACTTAACCGAAAAAAGTGGGACAGGTTCAGCACCATCTCGCTTATTTCCTCTGCCTCGTAGTTTTGTGCCGTCCAGTAGATAGAGTTGAGCGTATTATATAAGAAATGCGGATTAATTTGAGATTGCAAAAACGTAAGCTCGGTTCGGGCAATACGAAGCTGCTGCTCATAGTGATCTTGAATCAAATGCTTTTGATGCTCGGCCATTCGATTATACGAATCCATCAAATAACCAAATTCATCCTTCCGCCTTGTATGCAGCCGTATGTCATAATCTCCACCGATTAAGCCCTTCATTGCATTCTTTAATTGGTCTAAAGGGGAAGCGATGCGGTTATAAATTCCCCAAGAAATAAGCATGGAAAGCACGAAGCTGCACGCTATGATCAAATAGGTAAATTGCCTCATCGTTTTTGTTTCTTTATAAATTTCTTCGATCGGCCGAAAAACCTCCAACCGGATTGGGTAACTAGACGATTGCACGCTGACTTTAAGCATATCTCCATCGCGTTTTTCGCCTGGATCGCCATTGGGAACGGATAGAATGGACTCTCCTTCTCTGTTCGTGATTTGCAAGCTGGTCAGCTCGGCACTCAACAGCGGGCTTATGAGTGTCTGGAGAGCATTTTTATGTAAAGTTACAACTAGTAAACTTGCTTTGTTCTTATCCGGGAAGGCATTCAGCCTTCTGACTAGAGATATGGAATTGGTCTCCACTAAATCTGCGATTACAGATTCTTTCCCCTCTTTGGGTTGGGACATCAAGAACGTACCCACTTGATCCGCAAGCCGATTTAAAGAGGCGAAACTTTCTCGCTCGGTCGCAGATTCAATTCTCTTTCCTCCATATTTCGTAGATATCATCGTATGGGTTTCCATCTGATAAATCGTGATCTGGGAAGCCACCAGACTCACCGCCGAAATATTCCACAGCTCTTGCAGCAGCTCAGAGTACTGAACAATGGTACGAGGCGACATCCCCGATCCATTTACCTTCAGCTTCTCATTTATGTTATGGTTCGTTGCAATTAGATTGGTTAACGTCTCAAAATGGTGCAACGACAATTCAAGGTTATTCATAACAGACTCCACCTTCTCTTGAGTCTGTTCTGTCGTTTTTTGAATAATAATTTGGTTCGCTCTGTTATTGACGTACAAGCTAATGATAACCAGCGGCAGAAGCACGATGAAGAAATAGATGCTGAGCCGTAGTTGCGAGGTTTGCAGAAACTTATGATGCACACGTTGGTATCGTTTCATGGCTACATCCTTATTTTTTATGCGATTCATGCCAATCGTTTACTTCCTGCGTAACTTGTGTGCCTCCGCTCTCATACCATCGTTTCACGTAGTCGTCGAATGAATTCGTGGATTCTAGGCCGAGAATGATTTTTACGAAGACTTCCTGCAATGAATAAAGTTCATTCCATTTTCTTACCATGGTAAGAGGGGGCGGGCCGCCGTATGCATCTTGCACGACATTTTTTTCTATTTTATCAATGTTATCGTTGAGACGAAATTCTTTGCCATAGGAATCATTGCGTGCCCGCAACAGCCACCGTTTGTCCACATTCACCAGTGCAGAATACATGCCTCTGTACAGGTGCTTGTCATGTTCATTAAATTTGCTGACAATTTTCCCGTCTTTCCAATCCCACACTTGATTGTGAAATCCCAGAACTATTGAGGTTCTGCCTTTACCTGCAATGAAATTTAAAAATTGAATGACTTCGCGAGCATGACTGCTCCCTTTTGGAACCACTTGGTACCCGAAAACTGGATTCAATGCACCTACTCCCTGCTTCCCTTTCTTGCCTATCGGATAGTCAATGGTTATCCAATTCGCTTGCGGATCTTTCTTCAGGCTTTGAGCAATAACCCCGCGCGAATCATACCAAGCTCCGGAAAACATTCCGACCTTTCCTTCTATTATTTTTTCGTTCATAACATTACTGCGGTAAATAGGGAAATCCGGATCAATCCATCCTTGCCGGTAGAGCTCGGCAAAGAATGAGAGCGCTTCCTTCATTTCCGGCAAAACGTTGCCATAGACGAGCTTTCCCCCACGTTCTGTCCATTGGTTCAATTGAACTCCGAACGCCCCAAAAAGCGGGGAAGAATGATACAAATCCTTCATCATCGTAAAGCCGTATGTATCTCTCTTTCCGTTTCCGTCGGGATCACCTTCCGAAAATGCTTTCATTGCTTCCTTATAATCTTCCAGCGTTACGGGTATCGGCAGGTTCAGTTTATCCAGCCAGTCTTTGCGGATGTAGATGACTTCATTCCCCTTCACCAACTGGCCACTCGGAATTGCGTAAATCGAGCCGTTATACCGAACGCGGTTCCATAATTCTTCCGGTATGAGACGCTTCAAATCTGCTCCATATTCGTCTATCCAATGATCGAGAGGCTGGAGCTTATTTTGCGTTACGAATTTGGCAAATTGGATCGGGGAATTGATGTTGATCATATCGGGATGATTCTGTTCCTTCGAAATGATGGTGTCGATCATTTTTTCATAACTGGGTACAGGCGGCAGTTCGACATGGATATTGAATCCGACACTTTTTTTATATAATCCAAATAAGGATTATGATTTTCGTCCAAACCAGCCGGAAACGGAAAACTCAAACTGTTGATCACAATGGCTATGTCTTTCCCATTCTGCAATTCTTTCTCAGGACTGATTGAAATCGGACTCAACTTAGGTATAAAAAATAGGCCTAACATAAGAAAGGTTAGCATGTAAATCATCAGCATAAATCTATTTATTAATTTACCGCTGCGCAACATAACAAGAACCCCCTTTCGCTTGTATCCATTCCACGCGCCATTGAAAAGGCTGTATGATTCCTCCTAAAGAACTACGGCGGTAGTGATATAAGTCCTCCAATTATAGTATAAAATTTGAACCCCACACAATATTTCTCAACAATATTAATAGATTTATGTAATTCATACAAATAAAGACACCTTGAGTTCAGGTGCCTCCGCTTGTTCCCTCTTTTATTTTTGTTTATCTATTTTCGAAAAAAATGACCGAATCTGGCTTGCAACTAATTCCGGCTGCTCGAGCGCTACAAAGTGACCTCCTGCATTCAGCTCATCCCATTGCAGGATGTTCGGGAACAGTCGTGCTACATATTCCCTCGGCGGGCGCTCGTGAGGCTGCGTCTTCGTCAGCGATACGCCATGCGGCACAGTGCAGATGTCCCCTTCCCCCGGCCACTTGATATGCCTGCCTTCATAATAATAACGGTTCGCTGCGTTGATCGTCTGGGTAAACCAGTAGATCGATACATTCGCCAGCAAATCATCCTTTCTGAACTGCTCCATCGATTCCCCTTTTTCAAATACCGTCCAGTAATACCACTTTTCCAAAATAAAGGCTGCCAGACCTACTGGTGAATCATGCAGCGCATATGCCGCAGTCTGAGGCTTCGTTCCCAATAGATGCGCATATCCCCCCTCTTCGCGATACCACTGATCGCCACATGTCAGAAAAGCACGCTCCGCCTCGGACATCTCCATGCCCTGGCCTATACAAGGACTCGGATTCCCCGGTGATGTCGTATGATACCCAATGACCCGCTCCGGATGATCCAAGCATAACAAGCCAAGCACGCTTGCACCCAAATCATAGCCATGTGCCCCAAACTGCTCATAGCCCAGCCCCTCCATCAACTTGACCAACACATTCGCAACCTGTCTATCCTCATATCCTGACTCCAACGGTATACTTGAGAACCCATGCCCCGGAATCGAAGGAATGATAATATCAAATGAGATGGATTCATCGCCCCCATCGTTATCCGGCTGTATCAAAAACGGAATCAAATCTAGCATCTCATAAAATGTGCTCGGCCAGCCGTGGGGAATGAGAATCGGTATAGAGCGACTTCCCTTCCCTTTTTCGTACACAAAGTGAATGTCTTTCCCGTCAATCATTGCTTTGTAATGAGAGAAGGAATTGATATGCCGTTCCACCATGCGCCAGTCGAAATCGTACAGCCAATAATGAACCATATCCTTCATATACGATATCGGAATCCCGTAATCCCATTCTGCTCCTGGGATTTCATCCGGCCATCTTGTCATTCGCAATCTTTGCTTCAATTGTTCGATTTCTTCGTCAGGTATACTCACTGTGAAAGGATTCAAGTTCATCGTTATCTTCGCTCCTTGGCAGAATAAACGCGAGAATAAATAGAAAGGACTTGGGGAAGCTAGGCCGCGAGTTCATCAAATCTATAATTTAGAACGACCTAGTGATACACTGATATTGAAGTCATGAAGCACGAATAAGACATCACCAACAAACATAACCAGTAAAATAATTTAAACAGTTAGCTAACTGGTAAATAAATCTTAATGGTTAACTTGTGATGTGTCAATAGGAGTGGTTGAGCAGATGACGAGTGGATATGATCAGCTTGAGATGGTTGCTGATTTCTTCAATACACATGATAGACGAACGCGGTACGAGGGAGATCCCGGGATCGAGCATTTAACGGAGCCTAGCCGCTTAGTCGAGTGGCTCTTGCAGCACCAACTTATTGCAAAATCAGATGATGCTGCTTCAGCAGAAGAATTGCAATTGGCGTGTGTGCTTCGAGATGAACTGCGCAAAACAATAGTGAACAATGAGCATGATGGAGTTGGGGAACAGGTTAAGCTGGAGCAGCTTACGAAGAGTTTCCAGTTCGGACTCATGTTCCATGAGAATGGAGAGCGGCTTGTGCCTCTGCATGAAAATGCAGCTAAGGGATTAGCTCAATTACTCATTATCGTGTACGAACTAAGACGAACAAAGATATGGCATCGCATACGTGTATGTACAGCGAAGGATTGCCAGTGGGTATTCGTGGATCGATCCAGACCCGGAACGGGGAGATGGTGTTCGATGAAGGCATGCGGCAACCGAGCAAAAAATAAGACCTTCCGGCACAAACACCATAAATCCGAAACGACGATTTAGTAGAGTAGAACATAGGGCTGGCTTCCCAGCCCCTCACCTCAATTAACGTCTATGAGCTTTTAAACCTTCAATAAATATGCGTTGTAATCCATCAAGAACTCGTTGGCTCGTAAAGCCTTCTTCTTGGAGATGGTAATCGATATTGTGAAGCACGGCCAGCAGGGCTTCAATGGTATATGGAATGTCCACCCCGGATACGTCTCCCCGTTCAACGGCCTCATTTAGCAGATTTCTGCTTATATTGCGCATCCATTGACATAACGGAGATTGTAACGGACGATGCCCGGTTGAGGCCCGACTGACCTCACAGAGCCAAGGAACTTTCGCCTCTAAAAAAGAAACATATCTTACGATTACATGGTAAAGCCGGTCCAAGGCCGCGGTTTCTGGGGATTGATCAAGAAATATTTGAACTTCATCAAACAAGGGTTGGTATTCTTCACACGCGATCTCCTGACAGATGTCGCCCTTATCCGAGAAGCGGCGGTATAGGCTTGCTTGTCCTACTCCAGCAGTCTTCGCAATCTGATGCATATTGACATTGTCAACACCGTTTTTGATAAAAAGTTCTCTAGCTGACGCCAAAATTCGTCTTCGGTTTAACTCCTCTCTGGGAATTTTCGTAGAGGCAGATTGCGATTCTGAATTCACTATAAACATCTCCCTTCTTCTTAAATTAACTGTTATTTAATACGAAAAAACGGACAATGGTCCGTTTTTCGTGTATAGGACATGTTGTCCGTCAATTCATATTATAATACATTTCGTAAAAAAAATTAAAGATACTTTCATTTGGGTGACCGATGAACTTTTTTTATTTCTTGGTATAATACTTTTTGTAAATTGGAGGCAAATGCGGTTCAATGCCCGTTAGGTCCAGTTCCTTCAAACTTGCGATCGTAGGAATAAACTGCTCGTAGGCTTTTTTGTTGTCGCTCGTCGTATCTGTTCCGGTTTCGGTCAATGCTTTCCTGTTAACTTCAGAGTTAAGTTGCTTCTGTTCCATAGGATACCCTCCATCAAATTTAGTCAGGCTTACAAATCCGGATGTCTCTTGTGCCAGCCGGTATTCATCTCATAAGTATTGCCGATGCCTAGTACTGTCGCTTCTTCGAAGGGGCGGCCAATCAATTGCATATTAATCGGCAGACCGGAAGGTGAGAAACCGCAAGGCATGCTCAGGCTAGGCAAGCCGGTCAAATTGGTCGGAACCGTAAATGAGTTCAATCTGAATACACTAGCATTATCATCTGCACGCGGCGCGGTGATCGGTGTTGCCGGCGTCAATAGGATGTCGATTCCGGACAATGCATTCAAAAAATCATTGACAATTAATTGTCGGGCCCGCTGAGACTGGAGGTAAATGGAAGCCGGAATATCTCTGCTGCTTTCAAGAAACATTCGGACATCCGCACCATACTGTTCCAATTCTGTCTCAAGCCACTTCTCGTGGTTCGAGTACATCTCCGTCATCATAATGGCCATCGTCGCGCTTTTAACATGTTTGATCATGGGCAGGCTGACTTCGATGATTTCCGCTCCCAGTTCTCGGAATTTATTGATAGCGGCCTTCATCGCAGCTTCCACTTCCGGCATCAAATCCTCGTAATAGTAACTAGTCGGCAATCCGATACGTACACCCCTGAGACCATTCGGATACATTTTGATACCTGGCGCAGGCAGATCGACCGTCGATTCATCCTTTGGATCGAAGCCTGACATCACATCCAAGCACAGGGACGCATCCATGACGCTTCGGGTCAACGGACCCGAGTGATCCAATGACCAGGCCATTGGAATGATACCATACCGACTGACCCGACCGTACGTCGGCTTCATCCCTACGACGCCGCACAGGGCGGCGGGTATGCGGATAGAGCCTCCGGTATCCGAGCCTGTGCCCAGATAAGCAAGTCCAGCCGCTAAAGCAGAAGCAGAGCCGCCGCTTGAACCTCCCGTTACAAGTTCAGTGTTCCACGGATTGAGGCAAGGACCGAAGTGCGGGCTAGTTGTTGTCAATCCCGCAGCGAACTCGTGAGTCTGAACTTTGCCTAGCAGAACTGTTCCAGCCTCATGTAGCTTAGTTGCAACCGTCGAATCGTAATCGGGGACGAAGCTGTTCAATATTTTCGAACCGGCAGTTGTTCGGATCCCTTTCGTGTAATATAGATCCTTATGAACGATGGGAATCCCGTGAAGGGGCCCTTTGTACCGACCATGCATAATATCACGTTCCGTTTGCTTTGCTTGTTCAACCGCCAGCTCGGACGTTTGGGTAACGAAAACGTTCAGTTTCGGATTCAAACGTTCGATGCGATGAAGCGCATGTTCTGTAATCTCTACCGGGGATATTTCCCTTGTTCGGATCCCTTCGGCCAGCTCATGAATAGCAGCAAAGGACAGTTGGGAATTTAATTGACTCATCTCGTTATCCTCCCTATCTTTCGGACAAGTCGTCCGTCTACCAACTAATTACCATAGCTTTCGCTAGGATTTGTTTTTCTTGCGAATAAGTATGTCAGGATTGCCAACAGGACAATGGTAAAATAAACAACAGAAAAGGGCATCTTTAGATCAATCAGTCGTCCGACCAGCGCAGGACCGAATGCTCCGCCTAGCAGATAGGCCAGTGTGAAAATACCCATCCCCACACCCAGCTCAGCCGAACAGAGTGTCGTCGAAACTAAATTGCTGCTAGAGGTGAGGACACCGTTGAATCCAATCATAAGGATAATGATCAATAAAGCATCGATCCATGGCGGCAAATGTACGGATACACCCAGCAGTATAAATCCGCCGATGACGAGACTTTGCGATATGACAAGCACGCGGGAGCTTCCGAAACGATCCGTCCAACCTCCGATCCGGGATCCGAGCAAAGCTGCGCAGGCGGCACCGGGAAGCATCAGCAGACCGATTTCGCTAGTCGGTAAATGAAAAGCGTTCTTCATCATGACAGGCAGAGTAAAGGTTAACCCCGTGTTGCAAACGAAGGTAAGAAATCCAATCCCTAGAATTCGTCGGTAAGGAGCGTTTTCCATGAAAGATGCATCGATAAATGGATGTTCCTTTTTCTGAACATGAATACCGAACCATAGAAGAAATGCTGCTCCTGCAATGAGCATAAACCAATAGTTCGTAACCCCTAGCAACACAAACGCCAGTCCGGCGGAGAACAAAACAGCTCCAAGAAAATCGAATGAACCTCGGTCGTGTTTCTTGCTTGGAACATATTTAAATACCAAAGGGATAACAAATAGGCTTAGACTGGACACGATGAACAAAGCACGCCAGCCAAAGTATTGCTCCACGAAACCGCCGAACACAGGCCCGAAGCCGGAAGCAAAGGCAATTGTGGCCGATAACGTTCCCAGTACCCGTCCCTTGACGGAAGGCTTAAAATATAGGGTTACTGCCGCATAAGACAGGGGAGAGATGGATGAGGCCCCTGCTGCTTGCAGCAGTCTCCCAATGATGACTTGCAAGTATGAAGCTGCAAAGAAGCCGATCATAGAGCCGAAAGCAAAAAGGATTAAACCAATGACATACAGCTGACGGAAGGAAAAGGACTCCGTTAACTTGCCGTAAGTACCAGCGCCGATGGCCATCAAAATGCTGTAACCGACCATGACCCAGCTCACCTGTGAGGAGGTCAGGGCAAAGTTAGCGGAAATCGACGGTATAGCCAAGTTAAACATGGTCATATTGATGTTTCCGAAAATAATGAGCAAGCAAAGTGTCCCCATTAATTTCCGCTCATTGCCGGATAAAGCCATTGATTGAGTATCCATAGCCTATTCCTCCATTACAGGAAGTCAGGAAAGGTACGGCATTTTTGCGCTTGATCTCTATCGTGTCCCAAGAAAACATAGGACGGCCGAACATCCTGAATCAACTCCTGCATACGTATAATCGATTTGGCAGCCATCTCTTGATCGAATGTCAAGAACGGTATGTTACTCTCGAAGTTCTCCCGCGTATAAGCAACATCAATCGTCAGAAGCACTGGACCCGACTTTTCCGTCGTAACGAGGACTGATTGATGCCCAGGGGAATGACCCGGAGTGGAGAAAATTTGAACTCCCGGAATCAATTCATGGTCACCCTCAATGATTTGATATTGTAAATCGGGTAGCCTGCACTCTAATGGAGAGTAATCCTCGTTGCCTATGGCCGCATCATACTCTGCCCTTTGAATAAGGATCGGCGTATTGCGGAAATGCCCGTTTCCCCCAGAATGATCCAAGTGTAAATGGGAGCTAATGACCATCTGAATATCGTCAGGCCGATAACCGACACGTTTTAACACATTCACGATCGAGTCGCCGTCCGACATATTGGGGACGACGCGCCCTTCACGTCTAGTCCCCTTGTAGTAATCGGGATTGTTGATAAATGCGTCGGGCATTCCCGTATCGATGAGTATCGGCCCGCTGGTCGTTTCCAACAGAAAAGACCACACAGGCATTCCGACTAATTTCCCGGGGGCAAGGGTTCGATTAACAGCCGATTGATCTAGGAAACATTCACCTACAGGTAAAAAATACAACTTCTTGACATACATCCAGTTTTCACCCTTCACATTACAAATTCGGACAACTTGTCCGTTATGGATTGATTGTAACGGACAAGTTGTCCGATGTCAATTCATCACCAGAAAATAAGGCCGATCAGAACAGTATGAATTACCTAAAACTTCTCTTACTGTCACTAAACTGCCCCGTTAGCTTAATGACTGACTCTACAGCGGCATGACATATGTACCGCTAAAATAAAAAAACCGCGTTTTACGCGGTTTTTAATCGGTACACCTTTTTTGTCACTCAACATATTTAGTAGTTAGTGTCAGTCAATCATCTTGTCATACACCATTTAACGTGATTCATAATAAGGAAAAATAAGTTGGGGTCTTTTTATTACGCGCTCCTTATTTGATTTACGCTTCGTGACTATCTCTCCTTCGGATATTGATCGGAAAACCAGAAAATAAATAAAACAGTTGATGATCTTGCCTCGTTAATTTGAGAAATGATAAGCTTGTTTATTTGAATCCCTATCGGTTAGGCTGCTTTGTATTAAGCTATCGTGTCCCCGTTAGCTTACTGGCTTCTCACAGTCTTCGACTCTATTTTCTCAGTCTATATCTTTATTTTTTGACAACTAACAGGCTGGCCGTCATTATTGAATTCTGAAATTTTCTCCCTAAGAAGAGATTTCTGTTGTATTGCACAATCAACAATTGTCATGCTAGTATACCAATCAATGGATTGTTGATTAATATCCATAATTAGGCATTATAACAATCCATAATTACGCCAAAAACGCGGGAGTTGTCTGAATGTTACAAGTAAATCGAAATGACAAACGGCCTATCTGGCAGCAGCTTCTGGATCAAGCGATTCAAAATATTACAACCGGAAAATGGCCGCCAGGCGAATTACTGCTCCCTACCCGTGAACTCGCTCCATTGATTGGTGTTTCCCGCTCAACCATACAGATTGTTTACGAGGAATTATTCAGCCGCGGGTATACCGTAACCTCTCGTCGCGGCGGGACAAGAGTTAGCGATTGGACATATGCGACTCGTCCTTCTGAAGATGCTGCCACACAAGGGCCGATCCCTCCTGAATTGCCATCATTGCACACAGGAATCGGCCATTTACACAGTTGGTTCGGAAACAAAGATAAGCGTGAAGTAGAAATTGATTTCAGTCCTCATGAGCCATACATAGACGAGCATTTTCGAAAAAATTGGAGACAATCCTTTTTGCATGCCTCTTCAGAATCAGACCTGGACAATTGGGCTTACGGAAACGCCTATGGATTTCTGCCGCTGCGAGAGCAGATTCAACGTTATTTGTCGCTTGAACGGGGCGTTCATGTGGATGTCGATCAGATCATCTTAACCTCAGGCGCCCAACATAGCATTGATTTGATTGCCCAGGCTCTGTTACAGGAAGGAGAAACAGTTTCGGTTGAGGATCCCGGCTTCCCTGCTGCCTGGATGGTAATGAAGTATCGGCGCATGCAGGTTGAGTCCATTCCGGTCGACGAACACGGACTATGTATTGATCGCATTCATCCTGGGTCCAAACTTGTATATGTTACACCATCGCACCAGTGTGCGGTTGGAGCAATTATGTCGGAGCCGCGCAGGCAGCAATTGTTGCATATGGCTGCTGGGCAGCGTTTCTGGATTATTGAGGATGATTACGATAGTGAATTTCGGTATCGCGGTGACCCGCTCCCAACGCTGTTCAGTCAACGGCCTCAGAACACGTTATATATGATGAGTTACTCCAAAATGGTCGCTCCTGGCATTCGGTTATCGGCAATTGTCGGTCCCAAAGAGGCCATTCGTCAAATTGCCCAAGTCCATGAATTAACCTATCGCCATCTGCCGATTATGGAGCAATTAACACTAACTCATTTTATCGAGCATGGCCATTTTATGCGTCATATGAGACGAGTTCGAAATGTATATCGTCGCAGACACGAAGCCATGACGAAGTCGATTATCGCGACTGGTCTATGCGAACACTTCACACTCAGCGGCGTAGAAACGGGATTGCATATGCTTCTTGAGGCTGATAAATCGTTTGACGAGGAAGCCGTGACTAAGTTAGCGCTCGAAAATGGAATCCGCGTTTATCCGCTTAGCACGTATTGTTTGGAAAGCGATCGAAAAGGTTGGGTACTGGGGTTTGCTAAAGTAGATGAAGCAGCCATTGAAGAAGGGATTTATCGTCTAGCGGGGATGCTTTTATAAGCCAAGCATCCCCGTCACGACATTAGCTTGCTCGGCATTGAACACGTCCATAATGACAATGCCTTTCTGCGTTTCGCCAATCTTAATCTAACGCGTTAAAATGTCGACAACCATGCAGAAAAGTTGGGTTCATAAGCGTTATCCGGCCTTTCTCCTAATCGTCCTGGCGCGCGTTTTCGTTCCAGTAATAGCTGTCCGGCAAGTAACGCTGCCCGAATACGCTTGTCCCTACGCGAATGATAGTAGCCCCTTCTTCGATAGCCACCTTGAAATCACCGGACATGCCCATCGAGAGGATATCCATTTCAACACGCGGGAACTTTTTCTCCCTAACTTGGGTTTGAATCGATTTTAATAATCGGAAGCAATGCCGGGTCTCATCGTTTGTAGCATTTAGTTTTCCAATCGTCATTAAGCCTTTCACGTTTAACGTTTCGAACTGGGACAATTGCTCCACCAACTCCAGTGCCGTTTCCGGAGAAGCGCCAAATTTACTTTCCTCGTAGGAGGTGTTGATTTGCACCAGAATATCCATAGTCTTGTTCTCTTTGACGAGTTGATGATTCAGGTCCTGCCCCAATTTCAAACGGTCTACAGAATGAATGAGCGTAACATATTTGACAACGTCCTTCACTTTATTCGTTTGCAAATGCCCAATAAAATGCCATTCTACCTGATTAGATTGCCGCATAAGCGGAAATTTGTCCCGAAGTTCTTGCGCTTTGTTTTCTCCAAATAGAGTCTCTCCCATCTGTATCGCCATTTGCAATTTTTCAAGCGGTACGGTTTTGGTCGCCAACAACAATTTCACGTCCTCTATCTTGCGCCCGGATGTTTGACAAGCCAAATCCATCTGCTGCCTAACGGCTTTGAGATTCTCTTCTACTAGATGTTCCATGTCTTCTCCCCTCTAACTGCTCCCGTTTACGTTTTTATTATCTTTCCGCTATTGCTTAGCTTCTTCAAGACTTGGTAATGAGCCTCGATTGTCATTTCAATATCTTCATCCGAGTGGGCAAGCGACACAAACATCGCTTCATACGGCGTTGGTGCTAACAAGATTCCGTGTTCCAGCATCCATGGATAATATTCCTTAAACAAATCATTATCGGCGGATTGAGCCGTTTCGAAATCGATGACTTCTCTATTTGTAAAATAAGGGCACAACATAGACCCTACTCGGTTGATCGTCAACGGTATGCCCGTCCTATCCGAGTTTCCCTTAAAACCTTCAGCCAGTCTTGCCGATTTTCGTTCCAATTCATCATAAACGCCTGGCTGCCCAAGTAATTGTAAGGTCTTATAGCCGGCATTCATCGCCACAGGATTGCCTGATAATGTCCCTGCTTGATAAACGGGGCCTTCAGGCGCAACCATGTCCATGATTTCTTGTTTCCCGCCATAAGCACCAACTGGAAAGCCACCACCAATAATCTTACCTAAACAAGTGAGATCGGGATCAATCCCATAGAAGTGTTGTGCGCCTTGATATGCGACACGAAAGCCGGTCATCACTTCATCAAAAATGAGAAGACTTCCATAGTGCCTAGTCAGTTCACGCAGCGCATGTAAAAATCCCGGTTGCGGCGGAACAACTCCCATATTCCCCGCTACAGGTTCAACGATGACGGCTGCAATCTGTTCCCCAAATTGTTCAAACATGCGCTCTACGCTTTCTATATGGTTATAAGGAACCGCCAGCGTATCCGCGACTACAGACTTCGATACGCCGGGACTATCCGGCAGCCCAAGTGTCGCGATAGCCGATCCCGACCTGACGAGATGCGCATCCGCATGCCCATGGTAACCGCCTTGAAATTTAAGTATTTTGTTCCGCTTCGTATACCCCCTAGCCAAGCGCAGCGCGCTCATCGTAGCTTCTGTCCCCGAATTGACCATGCGAACCTTTTCTATCGAAGGGACAATTTTACTGATCAGATTGGCCATTCGGGTTTCGATCTCTGTGGGCAAGCCAAAGCTTGCTCCGCTAGTTATTGCGCTTGCAGCTGCCTTATTCACTTCAGGATGTGCATGCCCCAATATTAGCGGCCCCCATGATCCGATATAGTCAACGTATTCATTCCCGTCAATATCCATTATTCGTGACCCTTGCCCGCTAGCCGCGAAAACGGGTGTCAAGTCCACCGATGAAAAAGCGCGAACAGGGCTATTGACTCCTCCAGGGATGACTCGCTTGGCTTCTTCATATGCGGATACAGATTTTGAACGCGAAACTTCCAAAGCATTCTTCATTCACTTTCCCTCCATTTCATCTGGTCCGGCTCATCGAACTCAAGAACAACGATTGAGCGAGCTATCAAAAAACGCTAGTTAATAATGCAAATGCTGCCGCATGAGTAACGGCAGCATTCATTTTATAATTCGATGATTTCGAAGAGCTTTTACAGGTTCTTATGTATAAAAAACAGCTTACACGGTTTTTCCGGGAGCAAACATTTTCCCCTCATCAATCGGATTTTCTTTCGCGGTGATATGATGTGGATCTATTCGGTACACCTCAACCGGCCCACTGAATACTGCTGACCGGTATTTGTCTACGTGCTGCTTGGGTAACGGCCGATTATAGTAACCAGGCACATACTTATACATCATTTCCTGCAACATGTGTGTAGCTTCATCCAAATCGACGACGGGCTGTGCCTTGCCAAAAATCATTACGCTCATATACGCTGTGTCCGTCTTGGCTGGCACCGGATCAGTAATCGTTCCATATTCTTCACAAATCGCAAAACAGACCTCCGGATTCGCATCCATAACGTGATTTCTTCTCCCACCAGTGGCTCCATGAAAATAAAGCTTTCCATTTGTCCAAACGAAATTGAGAGGAACAACATACGGCAGATGACCATCGACCATTCCAAGATGTCCAATTCGAGCTTGCTGCAAAAATGTCTCAATCTTGTTTTTGTCCAACACTTCTCTTATTTTGTAACGCACTCCATTCATGGCTTCACCTCTATTGAATTGAAAGATTATGATGTGAGTTTACCAGCCATTGGAATGAGGATAAATGTCCATAATCATGGAATTGATGCAATCCATATTAGACAGTAAGCGATGCTCCTCTTACCAAACTAATAATGAACGCATTCGTGTTTAGTCTGTTCCACCTCGCTTGGCTAGGTGCACTTCATAACAAAAACCGGAATGAAGGCCATTCATTCCGGTTTCCTCTGGCTCCACATTAACTGGAGCTTATTATATTTGATCTCGCCCCAAGCTGATCTGCGCATTCTTCATCATTCCAAGTGCCAAGCCAATGAACATAAACGCTGCATAGTACAGCCCGATAGCTTCTGTAGCGGCAGGCTCACCGTAATCTAGCCATTTGGCCTTCACCTTGCTAAGTTGCCTTAAATAACAATAGCCGATGCTCTTGCTGAAAGCCTGCTTTTTGATAGAGAGAAATCGCCTTTTCATTCTCCTCCTGCACACATAATGAGATTTCATCAATCTCCTTCTCGATGAGCAGGAAGCGCAGCGCCTCTTGCATGAGTGAAGTGCCGAGCCCTTGGCCTTGTGCCTGCGGCGATACGGCAATGAATTCGATATTTCCTTCTTGTGCTTCAGGATCCGCCTCCACGTAGACGTAACCGAGCAGACTCTCATTTCGATCCACTGCAATAAAGATACGATGGTCGTCCTGTAGCCGGCTAATGATCTCTTGTCCGTTGTAATACGTATTTGGGAACGAGGCATCATGCAGCCCAATAAAGGCCTCAACGTATTCTGGCGTGATCTCCTGCAGCGTCGTCTGGACTGGAACATAGCTGAATGCGATGCGAGAGCATTTCAACACCAAATGAGTATGTAAAAATTCCGCCTGCACCGCAACTGTGAACTGCAATGCTCGCTTGTTCTCCTCATTATAGAAACAATAGAAAGTCGGCGCCTTGCCACCAAGCTGATTCATTCCCGTTTCCCAGAGTTGGTTAGCGATCTCATTCCATTTTGAATCCTGGTCAATAAATGGCCCCCACACCTCTGCCACGCCACGTTCAAGATCAACATCAAAGCCAAGCGCACCAACTATTCGTTCATTTTCACAGGCAATAACGAAGGAGGATTCCAAATCGAGATCTGAGAAATCCTCTCTTAGTGTGCTTGCAATTTCCCCTGCCTGATCTCCGCAAAATCCAACATGATGCTGCTTCTCGCGATTCAATCGTGCGATTAAGGCTGCTAATTCATCAACATGTCATATGATATGGCATGAATTATGATCGACATGAAGTAAATTATCTCCTTTTGTCTATCGTACATTTTTGGGGTTTATTCAAAAATAGCAACTGGACGCGACCAGCCTGCGCTCGCCTTTTCTACCTTTACCGGGAAGCAGCACACCTTAAATCCGAATGGCTTCGGCAGCTGTTCCAGATTCGCCAGCTTCTCAATTTGACAATATTCATGGTCTTGGCCAACGAAATGAGCTGCCCACAGAACGCCCGCCTTCGGCTCGCGCTTATATGCCTCAGCTTGCAGGTTCAATGGTATATCCCACCCCCAGCCATCTGTGCCTACAACCTTAATGCCCTGATCAATCAGCCAGCGCGTCGCTTCCGCTGACACCCCAGCATGCAAAGACACATAATGCTCCTCATAGAGGCGCTTGTCCGCATCCGTACGGATTAAGACGATGTCCAGCGGCTTCAGCTTATAGCCGATTCGATCCAACTCAGCGATTACATCGTCCGTCGTAATCTCATAGCCGGAAGACTTCTGACTGAAATCAAGCAGCACGCCATCAGAGAAGAACCATTCCAACGGGAGCTCATCAATTGTCCTTGACGGCTTGCCTTCCGAGGTTGGCCAGTAATGCCAAGGCGCATCAATATGGGTGCCGGCATGCGTATTCAAGGTTACCGTTTCGGTAGCCCAAGCTTGGCTTTCCGGAAAATCTTCCGGCTTTAATCCAAGTATGGCGGCTGCCTGCTTCGCACCCTCCTTGTGACTGGAATATTCATTCTTGGCC
Source organism: Paenibacillus alvei DSM 29 (assembly GCF_000293805.1). Lineage (GTDB taxonomy): Bacteria > Bacillota > Bacilli > Paenibacillales > Paenibacillaceae > Paenibacillus_B > Paenibacillus_B alvei. The sequence goes on from NZ_AMBZ01000001.1 coordinate 1,216,593, forward strand.
GGAAGCAGTTCACGAATACGAGGACTAATGGATACACTCAAATCAATGATTTTCATTTGCGTACCTCTCCTTTGAATGAACGATTAACAATGAATTCAACAAAGAGGGAATATTCCCCTTTCCGATATCCAAAGATTCACATTTCATTGAGAACAAACAAACGTACTGCTACACTATAAAAAGGATTTTTCTAATTCTCGTAAAAATCGAGGTGCGAAAAGAAAAATGAAGGCCCATTCAATAGAACTGCAATTTTACAAGCCCGAATACTTGAAGGCCCTCCAAGCCTATCAGCTTCCGGAGGAGCAGGAACAATATACTGCACTGCCAATTCAGCGTCTGGATTCGTCGGATGGCAAGCACCCGATCGTCATAACAGCTAACAGCAAGCCGGTCGGCTTCTTTGTCTTGCATGAGAATGCATATATTCATGAGTACACCACGAATCCCCACGCATTCATGCTCACAGCCTTATCCATCGATTATGCGCAGCAGGGACAAGGATACGCCGCAATTGGGTTGGGGCTTCTCAAAAGCTTTGTATCTCAGCATTTCCCCGCATGCAATGAGATTGCGCTGGCTGTGAATCACAAAAATATTCCGGCGCAGCGTTTGTACATGAAGGTCGGGTTCATAGACACAGGCCGAAGACACAAGGGGTTTATTGGCGAGCAATTCATTCTTCGTTTTTCCCTGTAATAACTAGCCCCATATTCTAACTTCTACTATCCGATATTGCCAGATAAGAAGAGAATCGCTAACATGGGAAATAAAATAAATCGCAAGGAGGCGCATCCGATATCGTGCAGCTCCATTGGTTGGAACAAACCAAGCCATTCGTCGGGCGCAGTAAAGAAATGAGTCATGTTCTCGATTGGCTCGACAATCCTCAAGCCCCTTCCCACATCCTATACATATCCGGCATGGGGGGCATAGGCAAAAGCTCCCTAATGACAGAGATGATGCTAGCGGTTCAGCAGCGAAAATGGCCAAGCATCTGGCTGGACGGACGCTCAAGCATCATGACGCCAGTAGGGTTTTTGGAGTATATTACATCCGCCATTCAATTCGAATTATATAATTACAATCCTGCCAATCCACTCGAAGTGCTAATGTCTGCTCACGCCTCCTGTCGCATCGCTATCTTTATTGACAATTGCGAGAATATTTCACTCCTGGAAGGGTGGGTGATGAATGCATTCTGGCCGAAGCTGTCATCTCAGGGCGTCCTCATTGTATTCGCCTCTCGATCCCCTATTCCACTTGTATGGAGAACACATCCGCATAGGGGAAGGCATATTACCGAACTGCCACTGGCTCATTTTTCTTATACGGAAACCATGGATTATATCTCACATGCAGGGGCATTTTCGAAGGAAATCAGCGGGGAAATTGCGCGAAGCTCAGACGGCCACCCACTCGCTCTAGCGCTTGCTGTAGAAGCTGTTCAAAAAAAGCGGGAGTTGTCGAGAATAGATACCAATATTGTATCTCAAACAATTAGTGCCCACTTACTGCGTGAGCTTACGACTGAGGAGGTTCAACCGTGCGTTGATGCCTTAATTGTCTTGCAGCAAGCCAACCAAGAAATGCTCTCCAAGTTCCTGAATCGCCCAGTAACGATTCAACAATATCGGCTGCTGCAAAGCATGTCATTTATGCGAACAGGCCCTGAGGGCATTGCTCTTCATGATATTGCCCGCATGCACCTGTACCGGGATTTCCGTGCTAGGGAGCCCCAGCGATTAGAAGAGCTGAGAACGAAGGCGGCCATGCTTCTATATCAGAAATTTTCCCAAGCAGAGCTTCATCGACGACGCGAGATTGCTGCAAAATTACTCTTTTTGTGCAAGGATACCCTTCACTCCGATCGATTGTATGCAGACTGGACGGTAGACTCGCCGGATTCATCGCTCGAAGTTATGACCGAGACCGATTTACCCGCCCTTCATGAGCTTCTTGATCGATGGTGCGACTACAGCATTGATCCATGGCAGCGAAATTCCTACCACCAATTTATGGATGATCTCGCGTTCCAATTCCCGGAGAGCATTGTTGTTTTGCGTGAAACGGACGGAAAGCCAATTGGCATGTTCATCATGCTCCTTGTACATCAGGACACAAGCAGACTCATGCAAAAGCACTTCCCTTCCGAACTGCGCGAATGCTTCACATCTAAAGAACTAGCTTGCAGAGCGGATCAAGCTGACACATACTTTCCTGTCTTGTGCACAGCTACGGACAAGCATCCCATATTCACCCGTGAAGAACTGGTCGGTCTGCTCACCCGAGATCGACTCTCCTTGCTCGGACAAGGCTCTCGCGCAGTGCTGGTAGCGACCAATCCGAATTTAAAAACCTTCCTCCAGCAAGTCGGATTCCAGCTTCGTCCCACACGTACAAGGGATTGTGATACTACATATGCAAGAGCGGACATACTAGAACTAGATCTTAGGCAGGAGCGGTTTGGGAATTGGATTATGTCCTTCTTCTCCCAGCAGGCAAGCCAATCCAGCAGCAATCAGTACGAGATTACGATGCAAGACGTCCGCAAAATACTGTCCTTCTTGCACGATCCGGGCAAGCTGAGTTACTACACCCGCTTTTTCCCCATGATTACAAATGGGGTCGATTTACAAGCACGCTTACTGCCCATCCTTGAGAAAAACACACTCTTTCTACAAGAACAAGACCTGCTTCTCCTGAATACGGCATATAACCTGTACCCCAACAATCACATTGCGGCTGCGCTTGCTTGCAATATGAGTCGCGCAACTTACTATCGCCACTTGAACAAAGCAATTCAAAACGTTACCGAAATGATTAAGTGCAAGGGAATTCATTGACAGCTCAACAGGGCCTTGGCTGACGGTTCCAAATACATCTCAGCCTTCAGGCCCTTCTTATGTATCTCAATCCCTCCGTGCAATATCTGCCGTACAGCCTCCTCATGTAACCTTAGCTGCTCGATAATATCTTCTACACGAACGTCCACTTTTTCCTTTGAGATTAGATCCATAACTATTCCCCCATTTTCGCCCCTCATCATCCAACTGGACAATTTGCTGGCACTGTCTCGTTGTCTTTCACTATAATCCAGAAGGCTTGTCTCTTCGTCTCAACTTTTTCTCATATTGGGATGTGAACACCATCATTTAAGGTTGGCGTAAGGTAATCTTCAACCTTATGAAAGGTGCAGGACTTACAGTTGAAGCATGAAATCATAATTGGAAATAGTGAATGGAGTGGATGATCCTTGATGAATGCCCAGCCCGTCGTTGCTACTCGCGGACTTTCAAAATTTTATAACCATGTATGCCGGGTGAACAACATTAACCTTGAGGTTCTAGAAGGCGAAATATACGGCTTCCTTGGCCCGAATGGGGCGGGGAAATCCACAACCTTGAAGATGCTGCTTGGTCTAGCCAAGCCCACCGATGGCCGCATTACCCTATTCGGTCAGGAGCTCGGCAAACATCGGCGAACTGTTCTCAATCAGATCGGCTCCCTGATTGAATCTCCTTCTTATTACGGTCATTTGACTGGACTTGAAAATATGCGCGTCATGCAGAAATTACGCGGGGTTCCGAGCAAAAATGTGGAAGAGGCGCTGCGAATTGTCCGACTTGAAAACCAGAAAAACAAACAAGTAGAGCATTACTCGCTCGGTATGAAACAGCGGCTGGGCATAGCCATGGCTCTTATCTCCTACCCCAAGCTGCTCATATTGGATGAGCCGACGAACGGATTAGATCCCGCAGGCATCGGTGAAATTCGCGAACTGATCAAATCACTGCCGCGGCAATACGGAATTACCGTACTTCTTTCCAGCCACCTGCTCTCCGAAATTGAGCAGATCGCCACCTCCGTTGGCATTATTAGTGACGGCAATCTGCTATACCAAGGAAAGATGGAGACACTGCAAGAGCGAAATAGGTCGTCCCTCGCAATTCGAACGAGCAATAATACTGCAGCAGCAGCATGGATGCAAAATCAGGGCTATATGGCCAGCCTACGGGACGAATGCTTGCAGATCAAGCATATGAGCGATCAACAGGTGGCAAGGCTGAATAAGGAGCTCGTGCTGAGTGGCATTGATGTTCTACGGATCGAAGAACGCAAAAGAACACTGGAGGATATTTTCTTGGAGCTTACCGGAAGGGAGAGAAGCTTATGACAAGAGCTTTGTCCCTAGAATATTTCAAACTTCGCCGTAAGCGCATCTTCGCTATGATGGTCTTATTTCTGGGTGCTGAAATGCTATGGGCGTTGGTATCGACAACGATGTCGATCGCTCGAAATCCCAGCAGCGCGGACTGGAAAACGGTAATTGCAACTACAGCCTCCATGAACGGATTATTTCTCCCGATTATATCGGCTATCGTCGTATCGCGCTTGTGCGACATGGAACAAAAAGGAAACACATGGAAGTTGTTAATGGCAACAAATATGAATCGGAGCAGCCTCTATGCGGCCAAATTCATATGCGCTGTCTCGATTATCTGCCTGTACCTTGTCCTGCAGGCAGGCATAGTTTTTACGTTCGGCGTGATGAACGGTTTCGATTCGCTCCCATTGCGGCTTCTCATTCTGCATATTGGAGGAGCGCTTCTGACAAGCTTAGCCATCATTGCCTTGCAGCAGTGGATTTCCCTTATTTTGAAGAATCAGTCCTTTGCCCTGTGTCTAGGAATGATAGGCGGCTTTATAGGCATGACAGCAGATCTATTTCCTGCATTTGTGCGTCGAATATTCATATGGTCTTACTATTCCGGACTGTCTCCTGTTACCTATCTATATACAGGGAAATCCGCAACTTACGTGATGCAGCCACCAAGCTTCGGTCTGACCGTTGTGGTGCTACTCATCGCAGTCGCATGTTACGCGGCAGGTAATATACATGTTTCTCGCAGGGAAGTATAGGAGGTTAATCGATATGTTACGAAGCGTTTCCGCTGAAGTCCTGAAGCTGCGGCATTCTCGAATTTGGATCATTCTTGTTGTTCTTCCCGTTATTAGTCTCGTGATTGGCTGGTAAATTATTATTTAAATCGAGAGGTTCTGCAGCAGGAATGGTACAGCTTGTGGACGCAAGCTGCTCTTTTTTACGGCATGTTCTTCCTCCCTGTGCTAATCGCGATCTGTTGTGCCTATGCATGCAGACTAGAGCATATGAACCGGAACTGGAATGCTGTATTGACGGCTCCCGTATCCATCGCCAGCGTCGTCATTGCTAAGCTGATTGTCGTTGGAGCACTCTTGTTTTTGTCCAGTTGATATTTTTTACTCTGTATCTATGTATGGGATACTTGCTTGATATCTCCTCGGAATTTCCTCCCGATGCGATAGGATGGATATTCCGAGGTTGGATATCTTCTCTCTCAATAGCTGCCATACAGCTTGTGCTCTCGCTTCGAATCCGCAGCTTTGCCGCACCGATCGGCATCTGCTTATGTGCTGTTTTTCTGGGTTTGGGGCTGTATGTCGCGAAGTTCGGCATGCTGCTGCCGTATTCCATGCTGACGATTGGCATGGGTGTACTCAGCCAAGAGAGTCTGAATGGAGCGGAGCATATCCAATTCTATGTGATGAGTGGCATTTATATTGTACTGTTCACTAGTTATGCCATTCGCAGCTTGCAGAGGAATGATGTTATTCAAGCCTAATTCACTCTGAAAGGGAGATCTTCAATGAAAAAATAATCCTTATTGCCGCGCTGCTGCTCGCAGCCGTCGTCGCATTCGGTATTTTCGTACTTGCTCCGGAACGACTAGCGCCGGATGACCCTGATGGGAAGACGTTGTATTATACACAAATCCACAGTAATGAAGCGATTAAAAACAAGAACGGCAGATATGAATACAGCCTCCTTGCTTTTGACAACCAAGGAAACCAAAAACAGCTGGACTTTACCACCAGCAAGCAATTACGCAAGGGAGCTTATCTGGAGCTGTATACGACAAGGCTCCGAGGTGTTACCTATTGGCATGAAGTCCGATATGACAGTCTTCCTGAGAACATAAGAAGAACCTATAAGCCATAGATGTATAATCCCAACAAAGGGCCGCTCTCTGGATCATACGCTGATCAGAAAACGGCCCTTTTCGTCATTATTTATTTAAGAAACATATTCTTTATATCATGAATGTGAGAACGTGATGACAAGAGTGACATTCCATAAATACCCTTACATGCAAAACTACTGATCCGGTCTATGTTCGTCTGTTGTTAGCTTAGATTAGCTTCCTTGGCCGAACAGCTTGACAGTTCAATTGTAGCGCACATGCCTTGCCCCGTGTCACTCTCCAGCAACAGATGTCCGCGATGTGCCTCGGCAATTCTAGCAACCATAGGAAGCCCCAAACCATGTCCATTCTGTCGCAAATGTTGTCTCTCCGCAGAGTATGGCAGTTTCAACAGATCCTCCAACGCATCACGCTGAATCCCTACTCCGTTATCCATTACCGTAAACTGACAAGCCGAACCATCAGTTGATTGATTTACAAGCAGCGAAATGACGCAGCCATCTGGATTATGGTCGATGCAATTCTGTACCAGATTCGTGATGGCTCGAAGCATCAGCTTGCGATCGACTTCAGCCTGAATAGGCTCTTTCTTGATCTGCAAGTCAATCGTATACCGATCATCCAGCCCTTGATTCAGGAAGTCTGCAGCAACCTGTCTGGCTAGAGCCGCCAATCGTATCGGCTCCATGTTCAAGGGCTGCATCTCATACTCCAGCTTGGAGACTAGATTCAAATCACTGACGAGAGACCGCAGCTTCTCCCCCTGCTTGCGAATGATTGCCGCCTGCTGCCTCTGCTCCTCAGGCACCTCCGCATGTTCCTCCAGAGAACTGGCATAGCCAAGAATCATGGACAGAGGCGTGCGAATGTCGTGGGAAATTCCTGCAATCCAATTCGACCGCGCCTCATTGCGAGTACGAAGAGCCGCCTGCCTTTCTCGAAGCATTTCAGAGGTATCATTGATGCTTCGCGCGAGCTTGCCGAATATCCCCTTCTCCTCTGCCCGAACGGCCTCTTCCTTGCCAAGCGCGTGAACAACGCCTGTGAGCGGCTTCAATGAACGGACAAGCCGAGTACCAATTATAATAGCCAGCACGCATCCCAGTACGATGTTGCCTAGCAGCAGGAATAAGGCTCTCTGCGGTAAAGAACGTATCCATGGCACGAGAAAATAGAAATGATACTTCGCATAGCTGTTCTTCGGATAACCAAGCACGATCAGTCCATCTGCATGCTCCCACACAAACACTGGATATTCAAGCAAAAAATGACGGGTGAATTTCGCAACCTCGGTTAGAGAATATGAACGAGGGACTTCCCCAGGCAGCTTGTAATCCCATATGACTCGGCCGCCCTTATCAAGCAGCATCGCCCATGCTTCAGTACCCTCCAGCATCTGGCGGGAGGAGGCATCTAATGCATATGTCTTTCCCATCCGTTGCAAATGGTTCGCTACATACTCCACGACATGCTGTGGAGATTGTCCATCATTAATTTCCTTGAACACGAAAACACCGAGCATGGCCAAATTCAAGGCAACGATCCCGGCAAAAATAGCAAATGTAATGCCCGTAAACCGGCGAATAATGCGGATAATGTCTTCCATTGTCCTATGGCTCCTTCACCATAAGCTTATATCCGAGCCCTCTCACGGTTAGCAGGCTGCTGGGATTAGAGGGATCCGCTTCGATCTTCTCCCGAATTCGCCGTATATGCACCATTAACGTATTCTCGTAGCTAGTGCCCTCATCGCCCCAACCGGCCTGGAACAATGCATCAGTCGTTACGATACGCCCTCTATTCTCATAGAGCTTCATAAGAATCGCATGCTCCTTGGCCGTCAGCGGCTGCTCACGTTCTCCAGCACCATCGGCCTTACGATATACCACAGCGCTCTCTAAATCCACCGTGCATCCTTCCAAATGAAAGGTCGGCAAGCTATCCTCCTGATGCGTCTGATATACTCGCTTCAAAATGCCGTTCAGGCGAAGGATCAGCTCCCTTGGCAAAAAAGGCTTCACCATATAATCATCGGCTCCAAGACCTAATCCGAGCAGCCGGTCCTCATCTTCGCCCCTCGCAGACAAGAACAGCGCCGGCATGCTGGAGAATTGGCGGATGGCTGTCAGCAGCGCAAAGCCGTCCTGATCTGGAAGCATCACATCCAATATGGCGATGTCAGGCTTGTCTCTGCGGCACACAGCTATTGCTGATTTGCTGTCGGATGCCGTATAAATTCGATAATAGCCCTCTTTGCGCAGCAGCATATCGATCATGGTCCGAATGTCAGGTTCATCGTCCACAATAAGTATTTTTTGTTTTTTAGATTGTCCACATACTCCCCTGCCTTCCCTTACAATAGTAGTTCATTAAACATTTGGTTTTGGCTGGAATCGACCGAGGGAAAATAATGTATTCGACAAGAAGATGCACATAACCTGCATCTAACAGAGTATCAAGGACTCTAGAAGGAAGCTTGAGAACACGCTAATTATATAAAAAAGAGCCTTGACCGGTAATTGCCATAACCGGAGCAAGCCCCTCTTCATACTCTCTATTTCATCGTAATCGAAATTTTGTCTTCCTTCTGACTCCAGTCTACCTTCGCTCCCAGCTTCTCACTAATGAAGCGGAGCGGCAAATAAGAGGTTCCCTTAATTGCAAAAGGCTTATTTTCCAGTTGAACTTCCTTTCCGTTCAGCGTCGTTGTCCCCGTCTTATAGTTGACAACGATGGTCAATTCCGCGCTGCCGGTGCCAGCATTGGAGCGGCTGATCGTGACTACCTTGCTTTCTTCATCATACTTGATCGCGGCGCCAAGCTTCTCGAAGATCGAACGTATAGGGACAAAGGCCTGATCTTTGCGAATGACAACGCCGTTGTTCAACTTAACGGCCTCTCCATTCAAGGCAAGCGCTACGGCGCGTTGTACCGGCACCGCCTGCTCATGCATGAACTCGTAGTCGCCATATCCTAAATCCGCATCCTTATTGACGCCCCATCCCCATAGGGAGCCATCTGCTTTTTGCATAATTATATGCCGCCAGCCTGCTTTAAGAGAGCTGATATTGGATGCAACAAGATCAAATTTGGCGTTGTCTGACATCGATTCGGTATCGATGGACGTACGATATACCTTGCCGCTATTTGTGTACGCTATGATTGAACGCTCTACAATATACGCTGCTTTCACATCGGAGATATTCTTTAGTTGAATCGGCTTTGGATGGTCATGCCTTTTCGTGCCATCGGACATTCCCGTCACTGTGGCACCCCAGAACCATAGGCGAGATGCACCATCGATTGCCAGATTCGTTTCTCCATTTGAATGAATTGATTGAATCCCCGTCACCCCTTCTACTTTCGTAGGAGTCGACTCAGGCAAAGAAGCAACTTTTTTAAAAGAGGTACGTTTATTTACCCCTTCCCATATAGTACCGTCCTTCTTCAGAAAGAACCATCGTTCTTGGTTCGCTTCACCGGGATAGTAGAAAAAACGATTTCTTCAACCTGATCGATGCCGGGCAGCTCCTTGAATTGAACATGTTTATAGCCTGATAGAACATGTTTATAGCTTTCGTTGTCCTCGTCCTCAGCGACGTATACTTTTCCGTCCGCATCGAGAGCTAAATCGCCGTAGAAATAAACCATGTCGCTGATGCCGGACACAGGGTGAATTTTGATTTCTGGCGATGTGTTGTCATCCTCTAAGAACCATACTTTCTTATCATCCGTTACCACATAGGAGCCGATGATCCGTTTTACAGGGCCTATTCCATGCAATTGAGTCGGTACGGCTTGAAAGTTTCCCCACACCCAATATGTACCGTCTTTCTTGATCAACGAATGCAATCCATACTCTTGAATTGCGTTGTCCGATTGCGGCGCTGCTGACGCCGCAGGCAGATTTACGGTTCCCAGCAAGCCTATGCTCAGCACAACCGCCAGCATCCATTTTCCCGCGTGTACCATTCTTTTCATCTTTGCGTTTCCCTTCTCTATCAAATTGAAAGTTCCTCCATCTATTGGAGAACCATAGTCTACCATTACTGTAGCATGATTTTCCATAGACTTTATGGCACAATTTCATAAAACTCTGCCTGCTTTAGCGGTAAAAAGTGTACTCTGTCCTTCTTACCTATTGCCTCCACCTTGACCGGCGCATGATTAAAGATCAGTTACAATGTTATTCTATTCTCTGGTATTTCTCGCATCTCTATTTCTCTCCTTGTGTCTGATGCGGTTATCGACCAGCGGAATAATTCGTCAAGCCGTCCATCATAACCGCCTGCTGCAACAGGCTGCTGCGCGGCAATCTGTTCATAGTACCCAATGGACTCCTCAATAAAGGCATTGATGACCTCAATTCTAGGCTCATGATCCAATTCTTCTCCCGCGATCTTTCGTGCGAGCAATTGTTGAATGGCGGCATGAAGTTCACCGTTCGTCGGAATGAGCCAATCTACCAGCACCGGAAACTCGATAGGCGGCATCTCGTTATAACGCTCGATCCATTGGCAGGCCAGCAGCGGGCGCAGCACGTAAAAATACTTTTTGATTTTCACTTGATCCCTTTGCAAATACTCCCTGTAGTTTCCTTTGGCCATATGCAAATAGTGATACATACAGGATCTCGGCGAAAAGGTATGGGAGGATAGGACACGTATCTGCGCCACCACATCCGATGCTTCTGCATATACAATCGGAGATTGCAGCCATTCAAGCAAAGGAGGATTCGACTTGCGAAATAAAGACAATGCTTTCTTCATATCCCATCCGTTGATATCCAGCATATTGCTGATCGGCCGCTCAATCACGTCTCGCTTTTCGAATAAGGATAAATAGCTGTCCATCGGTCTTACGTAAATAAATCGGACGTCATAATCGCTGTCCATCGATGGAAATCCCCATGCCCTGCTGCCCGATTCGCAAGCATACAATATGCGTACTCGTTCCTCTTTCTCGATCGTTTGTAACGCATCTATAATTTGCTGACGTATATTCGCCATGTGTGACCACTCCTTCTGACATTCGGATAACCCTTTACGCATGATTTGCTTCGACATTAGAAATCTCTGTTCATGAAGCTCGAGCCCGTTATTTCCTGTATTCATCATCCCTTATTTCCGGTGCTGTGAACATGGCGAATGTATTACGACTTACCGAGATTATTTCGTGCTTCCGCTCATGTTTACCTGATACAATGAAAGAGAACTGCTTGGGAGAAAGGAGATTAGACGTGGCGAAGGAGAGCTTCGATAAGGAGATTCAATATTTGCGCACACTCATGCTGATGAGAGGTGCATTCAACAGACAGCAGTTGGCAGATCGGCTGGGCATTTCCGTACATACTTTGGACAAAACGGCACGGCGCCTGAAGGAAGTTGCCGCAGCCTCCGATTTACAGTCTAAGCACGCGTCGGAATTGGAACTGGCGGAAGCTGTTCATCCTCGCAATTACGATTCATCCGATCCCGCCCTATTGTTCTTGTTTCGAGCCAAGTCGCTGAAGGAATCCGAATCGGTTCGGATATCGACTATTTTGGAGGCGCTGCAGGAGCAATCCATGACGGCTATGGAGCTTATGGATGAATGCTGCGGCAAAACGCCGGAAGAGCTGCCGATGCCTGATGAGAAGACAATTCGAAGCGACCTGAAATATTTGGAATCGGTCGGCGTCATTCGCAAAGCGAATGCATCCCGCCCATATCGCTTCCGCTTGAACGATGAGCTCATTCAGCAATTGTCGGATGAGGAACTGCTGGATTTATACGATTTCGTAGATGTTATGGCAAACACGCAGGTGCCTTCTGTCCATGGCTATTTGCTGCGGGACAGCTTGAAGAAGCAATTGCTGCTCGACCATAACGGCCAACATCTTACCGACATCTTTTTATATAAATATCATTATCATTCACGCATTTTGGATGAAGCCCATCTGTTTACCTTATTGGCCGCGATCCAGAAACGCTGCAGAGTGAAATTCCAATACTTCACGCCCAAGGCGGAGAAAAGCTATGCCGCACAGCAGACGAATCCGCGCTTCGAGCGGGAAGCCGAAGGAAGCTGGCATAAGGCTCTGCCCTTAAAAATCGTGTACGATCATCAATATGGCAGATGGTATATGCTGAGCAGCGATAGAGAAGGTATCCGCAAGTTCCGCATGGAGGGCATGACCCACATTGAAGAAGCGGATGCTGTGTCCGAGGACGTGTTCCAGATGAAGACAGCGGCGCTGATGGAGAAGATTCAATACAGTTGGCTCATCGATACCGGCCGTCCCGTGAAGGTGCGTGCCCGCTTCTTCAGCCCTCGCCCGGGAGACCCGGACTTCATTAAGCAGCGTGTGCTGCTGCAAGGGCAGTGGGGAGAAATCGTCGAAGAAGATGAGCATTCCTTTATATATGAAATTACGGTAAATGGAATTACAGAGATTAAGCCTTGGCTGCGCAGCTTCGGTTCAAGCTGCGAGGTGCTGGAGCCCAGATATCTGCGGCACCAGTTGATAGAGGAATGGAAGGAGATCGCTGATTACTATGAACCCATTTGAGAAAATCTTTGGCTATCAGATTTTGACTCGTCTCGAAGGAGCGGGAACATTCGTCGTTACCTCTCATGAACGGGCATGGTTGAAGACGATGCTCGCACATCCTGCAGCGAGCGAGGCCTTCTTGGAAGATACGATAACCAAATTAAATGAAATCCTGTCCTCAGAGATACTCATGGATACCTCCCATAATCTCATTGAGAAGGCCAAAAGCAAGGAAAAGAATGTCTATCATCCGATGCTAAAGCCGCTCCGTAGGTACATCTCTTCCGGGACAGGGATACGCATCAGTTACGCGATCAAGGGCGGGCGTGTCAACGAGGAACATGAGGGCTTTCCATATAAATTAGAGTATTCCATTATTAAGCGAGAATGGTACCTGCTCTGGTACCATCGTCAGCACCGCGGGCTCATGAGCACCAAGCTGCGCAATATTACGTCTTTGGCAGCAGAATCAATCCCGCCAGCGGAAGCGGAATATATTCTGGCGAAACTTGCCCGTCTACGCGATCGCCACAAGTCCGAGGCAGTGATTGAGGTCATCCGTGATTATCATTCCGAACTATCGCGCATCCTGTATGCCTTCTCTTGCTTTGAAACAGAGGTAATGTACGATGAGGAACAACGCAGCTACCAGATTCGAATCCGGCTGCCATGGAATGAGCATGAATTCCTCTTGTCCAAGATACGTTTTCTCGGCAAGCGCGTCCGCGTGAAGGAGGGGTCATACCTGCAGAAGCGCATGCGCGAAACGGCCGCCATGGCACTGGCAAGGTATGAGGAAAGCAGTGTGTGAGTCTATGCGATGGTGTGGGGTGGGCTCTCGTTAATCCTACACCAGAAGGTTTTGGTTTATATAAATAAGCTCAGGTATATTTAATCTCTCAGTGAGAATAAATAGAAGATACACGACAAAGTATAGATGTCCATTTCATCATCGAAAAGCTCGATCGTAAACGTCCGAGGAGGAAAGATCCTATCATATGTAATCAATGCTGTCACTCTGTCAGATGAATTTTTTAACGTAGTGGTACGATCCATGAAGTCCCTTTTTAACGAGTATACCTTATTATCGATAGCGAACTCCATGCAAGGATTTGTTTTGATCATCGTCTTATCTCTCAGTACAAATTTCCCCAAACGATTAGAGTCTACTTTCCACTCCGACCTAATCATCGTTTTAAGAAACCAAACTTCAATGGCCTTGCTCATTGTCCTACCTTCCGTATCAAAGACTTCAACATTAACTAAGTAATCGCTAAAAATATTATCTACAATATGATGAAGCGTACTATTATAGTGTCTTTGAATATCACCTATTCGGTTCCCGTTAGCATCTATTAATGCGAATTTCTTTCTACTTTTACGATAGATAGGGGCTACATAATGAAAATGAGTCATTGAATCACCACTTTGTAGTTTATAATCGACATTCAACAGCATAGCAGCTACATGTAACAGCTAGAGAATGATTCCTTTTATTTACTATCCCCCGGTATTAATGAATTTGTCAATCCGCTGCCAACCATGTACTTCCCCCGTATTTCTCCAATCATCTCCATTTATCCAACATACAGACTTAAGGCTCCCCTAATAAAAAAACGGCGGTACGCCGAGTCCATAGAAGATCCCGGCGTACCGCCGCATAACATCACAATGATTGTCTATATTTTAAATTTCTTCACTAACAATTCCAATTCGCTGCTGGAATTACTTAAAGCTTCCGCCGATTGCGAAACCGTATCGATTGCTTTCAACTGATCCTGTGTCGAAGCGCTGACTTCTTCCGCGGCGGCTGCGGATTCCTCCGAGATTGCGGATAGATTTACAATGGACTGAACCACGTTTTCTTTCAGCTCAGACGCCGTCTGTATTTCGCCCGACATTTCCTTGATCGCCTCGATCACTTGCTGCATCAAGCTTTGAATGCTTGCAAATGCGATCTCTGTCGACTGCACAGCCTCATTTTGTTCCGAGGTGATTTCCTTGGTCCGGCTCATCGCCCGAGTGGCATTCGCAGCCTCTTCCATAATGCCCTGAATGGTGCTGCTGATTTGCTCTGTCGAACTGGCGGATTGTTCTGCAAGTTTACGCACTTCTGTGGCGACGACCGAAAATCCCTTGCCAGCCTCTCCCGCTCTTGCCGCTTCGATCGACGCATTTAAAGCAAGCAGATTGGTTTGAGCTGAAATAGCTTTGATCATTTCGGCCACGGCCTGGATGTCGTTGATTTTGGTCACGAGCAGGTTCAATACTTGTTCGATCGATTGAATTTCACGGAACGATTCATCGGAGCGCGCTTGCAGCACTGCCAACGTTTCTTTTCCATCGATGCTTGCCTGCTGCGTCTGGTTTGACTTCGCCTGCATGGAGGACATCGTTTTTTCCACCAATACAAACTGCGAGGCCAATTGGCTTGTGACATGCTGCATCTGATCCAGGTTTGCTGCGCTCTCTGCCGATCCTTGTGCGACATCCGACATGGCGTGAGCAATTTCTTCGCTTGCCGCTTTTGTTTCTTCCGATACGGCACTCAGATTTTCAGCCGACTCCGAGAGATGTTCGGAGGAAACGATCACGCGGGATAAGACTTCCCGCACGCTTTGAACCATATGATTAAAGTGGCCTGTTAATTGGCCAATCTCATCCTTCGAACTTACCTTCCCTTCCACGGTAAAGTCTCCATTAGCCATTAGCTGCACCTGATCCGTCAATTGAACGATTGGCTTCGTAAAGAAGCGGGCGACAAAGTAGATAATAACATTTGAAACGACAATAGCACATAAGGTTATGATTATGTTTATGTATTTAATATGGTTCGTGAGCTTTAACAGTTCGTCTTCTTGATAGACAGCACCGATTTTCCACCCTGTAAGACCAGACGTCGTATAATACAGAACTTCCGATTCGCCTTTATCCGTATAGTTAACCTTCCCTGCACTTTCATTTGCAGTGTATATTTTGTCAACATAAGGTCTTCCCCGTTGATTTTTTCCTTGTGCATCTTCTGTATCCGGCAGCACTACCGAGTTTCCTTCTGCATCCAAAATAAATCCAAATCCGTTATATCCTACATTCGTTTCACTGATTTGCTTTGTCAATTGATCCAGGTTCACATCAAGCGAAATAACCCCAAGAACCTTGTTGTTTTCCACAATGGCCTTAGAGATCGCTATTTTCATCTTCATACTGACACTATCCTTATACGGAGGGCTGAATTTCACGTTATCCTTGTCATCGTTAGCCAATTTATACCACGGCCGAGTATGAGGATCATAATCTTTTTTGTATACATTAGCTTCGGGATCAAACATCTGCTTCGATGAATTCCCCATATAAATAGCAGATACTTCAGGATTGATTTTTGTATAATCCTTCATCATTTCAATCATGTTAGGAGTTAGCTTTTCTCGGTTTTTTACAATGTCTTTAATTTCAGAATTTTCACTAAAATGCAAAATATCTTTTGCATAATTATTTAGACGCAAATCCGTAACTTGCAATAAGGCCACCGCTTCTGCGCTTCCTACTTCGTCCAGCTCTTCTTTAAAGCTGTTAGTCATCTGCAAGTTAGTTGCCAGTTGCAGAATGACCATAGAAGCAACCAGCAATAATGCAAAAATGAACATAATCTTGTTCTGTAACTTTTTAAACATGATGACGACCCCCTATGAATTGTAAACGTTACAAAACTTACACTGGAACTAAATAAAAATGCCAGATTCGACGTTATAACGCCTCTAACGTAAAAATTCTAGCATATGTTCAGTATGTATAAAATGACATAGTTACGAACGACTTTGTAGAAAGCATAAATTTTTGTGCCGATAAATCCGTTATTTTGGAAGCATGCTAGTGATAAGCTAGGCACCCCATAGCATTTACGTTTCGTTATCAAGAAGTAAATCTGTTTGTGTCTGCGTCGCCCGAATAATAGTTATAAAACAATTGAGCAGCTTCTTTTGCCGTAATTGGTTTCATCCAATCATTAGCATCTCGTTCTAATATCGGCAAGAAACAGTACCAACATTAGCTCTTGCGAATAATGGTGCTCTATCCTTATTACCAAACAATGCATTCGGCGAATATTATGGAGATTTGGAAAAAGGAACTGTTTTACTCTTAAATAAGTTTTCAAATTTGAGAGCTCCTTTATGACCTGATAATGTTACAATGTCAATAAAAAATGGTAAAATATCCACAACAGAAACACTATCAACATTCGTTACATTTACCCTTACCGTTTTCATCAATTGTATGGTTTTTATATAAAATTACACTTAATTTTGGGAAAATATAAAAATAAAAACTTTCACATAAAAAATATATTGCATTATTAATGTTACCATGTTAGATTACCATTGGAAGTATATTACATATATTGAAAACATACCATCGCTTCCTTTCATCAAGAATGACTCGCATAATCACTATATTTGAGATTAGGAGGATTCTGTATGAAAGAGAAAACGAAGAAACGTTTTGCCCTAAGCGCTTTAGTGTTGTCCGCAATGCTGGTGCTGCCTACTGGAGCTTTTGCTTGGAAAAGCGATAGTACTAGTGGTAAAGTGGGTGATTTGACCACATATGGATCAACAACTATCAGCTCGGACTCTGCAAGTGCATATACATCAGCTTCGGATCAGGCATTCCAAAAGGTTAGTCTCACATATGAATATGGTTGGGGCGATATCAGTGATGTATATTACGCTTACGGATCCGACAATGGCTACAAAACAAGTGTAAGTGCAAATGCCAAAGCAACGAAGCGCAATCCTACGTCACTTAAAGCATATTCTTCACACTTTGTAGCTAGTGGACAAGCCTCTTGGTCTGACAACACTAGCGTTTCGTACTAATACTCCATCATGATCTCAATGCTGCATTAATGATATAGGACTCTGTTCAATGGATGAAGCGATTCTCTATAAACAGAGTCCTGATCTTATTTTAGGAGTGATACGATGAACAAGTCTTTCACCTTGCTCCCCATATTATTCATTCTTATATTCCTTAATTCTGGTTGCTCCTCATCAGAGCAGTCACTCAACGATGAATATAACGCTGAAACCGATTATCCCTATATGTTTCATGCACAAGGGATAGGTGCACTAGTAACCACTACTCAGAATGGATATTATATGTTGGACGGAAGTTATATCTATTATGCCGATAAGCCAACAATGAAACCCGTTCTATTAGATAACCGCCCCGATCATTCCTGCTTAATCAGTAAAGAGAAAAGTGATGAAAATTGTAACGCTTATGTTGCCAACATCAACCCTTTACAAACCAAATTATTGCAATACTATAAAGGACATTTGTATACGATAGAAAGTCGTCTAGATAAAGAAGGTTCCTCAATCTTTCAACTTGTTCAGCTCAATCTCGATGGAACCAATCGCAAAGTAGTAAAGACATTTCCTAACGCAATGTTGCGTGGAACTGCGATTCATCGCGGCAATATCTACTATGGAGCTATCGACTTCGATCTCCATAGCCAACAACAGTATCAAGTGCTCCGCCTCCCGATAGACAATTTATCCCAAGAACCTGAAGTCTTATACAGCGGAAAATTCAAACAAGGGAGCATAACGGATATCGTACCTTATGGTTCACAAGTTTATATGAATGAGTTCACAGACAAGGGATATCGGGCATTGCGTTACGATCTCGCCACATCTATACTGTCATCACTATGGGAAAAGACGGACGGTGGATTTGCTTCTCTTGGCCCCATTCATAAGAATAGAATGTATTTCAATTACTATTACCCTGCAGATCAGAAGGATGATTCGGACATTACTGATCCACGAGGATTAAAAATCTACAGCTCTGATCTGAAGGGAGAACACATCCAGGAAACAGACATCAAGTCTTCTCCTATTATTTCAACTTACTTTATTGATGATCGATACACCTACGTTCGACCCGTATGGTTCCAAGCAAGGAATGCAAAGAACATTTCTAACGAAATGAAAATATACAAGAACAAAAAAGAGGTTCATAAAGTGGATATGTCGCTGTTCTCCTCGCCTCATTATCATTTTGTAGGTGATGATAGATATATGTTTGTCATTGATCGAGGAGATGAAAATTATACAATGTACCTGCTGGATAAAAACGAGATTGAGACAGGAAAAGCCTCCTTTCAACCGTTTATTGAATCTCCTTTGCATTTTTAATCCAACTTACATCGATGTGGGGGACAAACATGAGGTTACTCTACTACGAGCTGTATAAAATAGGGAGAAAGAGATTGTTCATTGGATTAGTACCTATCCTGCTCTTGATGAATATTTCCCTGTATACGTATACGGAATGGCAACAGAATTCACCACTTATTCGTAACATGCAGCATTACCAGCTTGTTGAATTAACCTATCAACACCTTCCCTTCCAAGAAGGACATCAAACTGCAAGCAGCAAGGTAGAAGAACTTGAATTCTATATGCTGCTTGCATCCGAAGCTGTCATTGCAACTCATAATCCCGAGTGGAAGAAGGAAATTGAAGAAAAGAAACGGCAGCAGCCCGAAGCTGTTGCATCGTATTTATCCAGTCCATATGCGAATGACAACACTATACTAAAACGTGACCTCTTACTACATAGTAAAATCGCAAAACAATACGAAGCCATAAACAACTACCGTTCACGTATGCAAAAGATGCAGCAGCGTGCTACAGATATGTTATCTGTCTCTATTTTTCAAGAGAATGCATCATCTCGCAATATTCACAAAACGTTGAAAGACTTTGCACCACTACAACACTTACCGCTTTATATCGGCCTTGAAGAAGGGATTGTATCTTCCACATCCTTTATACCATTGGATTTAACTATAGTAGTGCTGCTATTTCTGGTCACCATATATATCTTTCATCGCGAACGAGAAGCCGGTCTTCTGCCTTTATTACAGTCTACCCGGCGTGGCAGAATAGACACTGCTGCTGTCAAGCTTGGCACACTCACGATTGTGACGTTGCTATTAAGCCTATTATTCTATGGGTCTATTCTGTTCGTTGCCTATTATTTATACGGTTTTGGAGATTGGGATCGATACATTCAGTCGATGACATCTTTCCAAAGCGCGGTACAGCCCCTAACCGTGTTCGAATTTCTTATTCAATATCTCATTTTGAAATCTCTCGCTTGCTTGCTTATCGCCATTGTGATGACCTTGTTATTTATTGGGTCTCAACGTCCGACTCCGGTGTACGTGACTTTGTTCGTTCTCATCGGAATTAGCTTTATTTGTTACACGCAGATTCATCCAAATTCATATATGAATAGCTTGAAGTATCTCAATCCCGTTGCCTTTCTCGATGTGTTCCACTTCATTAGCGACTACCGCAATATTTATTGGTTTGGCTATCCCGTTTCTAAAACAACCTTGTCTTATATAGCGGGCGGAACATTCATCGTTCTCGGCACATTAGGTGCTCTATGGCTGTATACATTTCAGCGCAACCTGATGATTCATCTTCCATGGGGGAATATGGGGCAAAGAATTCGCATTTGGACTTTCCGGTTTCGTCGTTCTAACAGCCTATTCCTTCATGAATGGTATAAATTGATGATCACCGGAAGAGGATGGATCATATTAGGGTTCGGAGTCTTAATGTCTCTGCAGATGATCCAAACGGAGGCGCGAACATACAATCTGGAGGAAGCTATCTATAATCAATATCTGATGAACTTGCAGGGCCCTCTGACATCAGAAAAAAAGGCCTTTATGGAAGCGGAAAGACAACGCTTCAATCAATTAGGAAGTGAGCAAGCAAAGTGGAAACAGAAGGTTGCTAACGGAGAAATTACACAATCAGCGTATCGAGACAAAGAATTGGAATGGAAGATATTTTCAGACAAGGAGAAATCATTCCGTCTTGTAGAAGAGCAATATCAATATTTGTTAGCCGTGCAAGCGCAAACCGGACATACTGCTAGTTTTGTTAATAAAATTACAAGCGATCAACTCTTTGACCGCCCTTCAAGAGATATTGTACAGGGCGTTTTCTATCTATCCTTGTTATGTGCATTGATAAGCCCCCTTTTCACACAAGACTATCGCAATAACAGTATTTTCTTGTTGCGAGCGGTAGAGGCAGACTATTCACATATAAAATAGCAATCGCTCTCTGTTCGAGCCTTGTTCTGCTAGCGATGATATACAGTCCCATCTATATCAATCTAATTCAGCATTACCCTGCTATCGACTGGATGGCATCAATTCAGAGCGTGAAGCTATTCGAGGCATTGCCTTGGAATTTGTCGATCATCGAATATGTATGTCTTGTAAACATATTGCAAACTCTCGGTTGTATGCTGATTATTCCTGTTATCCAGTTGTTTTCAATTTACGTTCGCAAGCAGTCGCTTAGTTTAATGCTACTAACGGCGATATTCATCAGTCCGCTTGCACTTGCATATATCGGATTCAAACAGCTTGCTTCTGTTACGTTCAATGGACTGTTCCTATTGACTTCGTTCCTTCGCGATGAGAGCGCCACAATGATGGCAGTAGCCTATTTTAGCAGCATATTTGTCATAAGCGCTGGGGCCGTTGTACTAGGTTGGAGAAATTATAATGGACAGTTTACACGAAAGGAGTAAGCGATATGGAGCTATCTTTACAGCATGTGACTAAACATTATCAACGAGGTAAGAAAACAGCTATCTCTAATTTTAGCGCTACACTAAAGCCGGGCATTTATGGCATATTAGGACCGAATGGAGCGGGAAAGTCAACGCTGATGAATCTGATTACCGATCAGCTTCGACCTGACGAAGGAACCGTAACCTACAATCAACAGCACATTCGGAAGCTTGGACGTACCTATCGCAATGTTCTCGGGTATATGCCACAGCAGCAAGGAATATTTGGAGAATTTACAGCAAGACGATTCTTATGGTATATCGCTTCTCTTAAGGGTCTAACAGCCAAGCAAACCAAACAACAGATAGAGCATTTGCTCGACACCGTTAACTTAGCTAGTGAGGCAGATCGACGGTTAAGTACATACTCTGGAGGGATGAAGCAGCGAATCCTCATTGCTCAAGCACTGCTCAATGACCCAGAAATCCTTATATTAGATGAACCTACCGCCGGGCTTGATCCGAAGGAACGCATTCGACTGCGAAACTTTATTTCTACGATTGCTATAAATAAGATTGTACTTATTGCTACACATGTCGTCTCTGATATTGAGTCTATAGCCAAAGAGATCCTTTTGATAAAGAACGGTCAGCTTATCGCAAAAGATACTCCGCAACATATTGTTACAACGTTAGAAGGAAACGTATATGAGGACTATATTTCGATCGATCAACTCCATCAGATACAGACGAACTATAAAGTAAGTAACATTATGACGACACCAGAAGGCTTACAAGTACGCTTCATAGATGGGGCGGGCAAGCTACCTACGAATATCGAATCCAGGCTGGTTAAACCTAATCTAGAAGACCTGTATTTGAGTCAATTTGAATAATTTAGATTGAAGTTGAGTGAAAAGAGGAAAATGTCGGTTACATACAACAGTTTATTGAGAAGCAGGGGATCTATTTTTGTTTTTTATATAGGCCCCCCTG
Source organism: Paenibacillus alvei DSM 29 (assembly GCF_000293805.1). Taxonomy (GTDB): domain Bacteria; phylum Bacillota; class Bacilli; order Paenibacillales; family Paenibacillaceae; genus Paenibacillus_B; species Paenibacillus_B alvei. Next base: position 1,238,757 of record NZ_AMBZ01000001.1, read on the forward strand.
CTTTTTTCATTATGCTTCAAATTGGAATCGAGATAACTAGCTGTGACCACTGCCTCGAAGACGTCCATTCCTCCTTGGGCAAATAATCGACCGCATTGCAGAGGTTGTTCATCCATCCACCGCTTGCCATATTAATCCAGGTGATAGGTTGACCGAAAAACGATATTGTCCCTAGCCTGTTCCTGCTTGACCTGCGCAGAATCATCATCCTACCCGTTCGAGAGCCATTAAGAAGTGGATTACTAATTTCATAGTTGACAAATCGGATTACCAGCATTTAGTATTAGGTTAACTTGTTACCTACTTTGGATGTAACCTTGTAAAGCATAATGAATTTGCTGACCGTACGAACGGAGGCCCCTATTACAATCGCTGCAACCGCAGAAAGGGGAGCATACCGTGTCATTCAGTTATATATCCCACTTGTACTGCCCGAAATGCGAGGCAAGTTATCCCCCGCACAGGCAGGCACATCTATGTGCTTGCGGTTCCCCATTACTTGCAGCCTATCGGCTGGATGAGTTGAAAGCATCCGTCCGCCGCTCCGAACTGGCTGCAAGAGAACCAAGCCTATGGCGTTATCATGAACTGCTCCCTGTGGAGCAAGCTCAAAACATCATCTCCTTGGGGGAGGGCTTCACCCCTCTCCTCCCCCTGCCTCGGCTTGGACGACGAATCAGCATTCCACACTTGTACTTAAAGGATGATGGGCTTCTGCCGACCGGCTCCTTCAAGGCCCGCGGCGCGGCTGTTGGCGTATCGAAGGCCATGGAGCTGGGGGTCCGCGAACTGGCATTGCCCACGAACGGCAATGCGGGAGCAGCCTGGGCACTCTATGCTGCACGTGCAGGCATACGCTCCACGGTTGTCATGCCTGTGGATGCGCCGGCCATTACCCGCAGCGAATGCACGATTGCAGGAGCCCGACGACTGCATCTGGTCAAGGGCTTAATTAGCGATGCAGGCAAAATTGTCGCGCAAGCGATCAGCGACGATGACGGCCTTTACGATGCTTCAACACTAAAGGAGCCGTATCGGATCGAGGGCAAAAAGACGATAGGCTTCGAAATTGTTGAGCAATTCGGCTGGAAGCTGCCCGATGTCATCGTCTATCCAACAGGGGGCGGCGTTGGCCTCATCGGCATTTATAAGGCATTAACGGAATTGCTGGCACTTGGCTGGGTTCAAGGCAAGCTTCCTCGATTCGTCGCCGTCCAATCTGCCGGTTGTGCTCCAATCGTTGAAGCTTGGAAGAACAGGCAAATTGAATCTACATTTTGGCCCCAGGCCTCAACCATTGCGTTCGGCATCAACGTACCGAAGGCACTCGGGGACTTCCTCGTATTGGATGCCCTCTATCAAACCGAGGGCTGTGCGATTGCCATAGATGATCGCGCAATACTAGAAGAACAGCGCCTTATTGCGGAACTAGAAGGAGCATTCATTTGCCCAGAAGGCGCGTCTACGTTAGTTGCCGCTCGCCGCTTACGGGATAGCGGATGGATTCAGGATAGTGACAGTGTCGTTGTAATAAATACCGGACTAGGCCTTAAGTATCCGCATGTCATCCAGACGAACATTCCTGTCATCAAGCCCGGAGACCGCTTGAACAGCAAAATAGATGCTACCAGCAGACCTCCCACTCCGTGGGAGGGAATTGGCTAACATGACACTTGATACAACCTTCATGCTGAAGCATGTGCCCGACTTCATTCATGCAGCCCTAGTAACGATCGGGATTGCTGGAGCGGCCATCTCTGCTTCCCTGCTCGTCGCCGTGCTCAACTCCATTTTGTGCTATTTTCGAGTGCCTGTGTTCACTTCTATCGTGCGTGCTTATATCGAGTTGGCTCGCAATACACCCTTGCTCATTCAATTGTTCTTCTTGTACTTTGCACTCCCAAGCATCGGAATTCGCATGTCCAGCTACACCACAGCCTTACTGGCAATGACGTTTCTCGGCGGCGGATATTTGACAGAGGTATTCCGTGCCGGGATCGAAGCCGTTCCCAAGAGCCAGCTCGAATCGGGATTAGCACTCGGTTTGTCCCGTTGGCAGCTGTTCTGCAACATCGTTCTGCCGCAAGCGCTGCGGATTGCCGCGCCGTCCTTGTTCGCCAACTTCATTTTTCTGTTGAAGGAAACGACAGTTGTGTCTGCCGTTGCGGTTCCGGAAATTTTGTACACAACCACGAACTACATTGCGCTGTACTACAAAACTTATGAAATGCTGCTTATGATGACGGCCTTCTATTTGCTGTTGTTTCTGCCATTATCTTTTGTCCTCTCTTGGTTGGAAAGGAGGTTCCAGCATGGACAGTTCGGGACTTGATCTGCTTGCTGTATCGCTTCCCCAGCTTGCCAAGGGTTTATACCACACGCTTCTTATCGCCATCTGCAGCATTCTGCTTAGTACGATTGGAGGCTTTCTTTTCGGCGCTCTGCGCACTTCTCGAAAGGTAGGAGTGAGGATCTTTGCCCGTGTTTATTTGGAATTGTTCCGCTCCATTCCGATTCTCGTGTGGCTGTTTTTTCTTTTTCGGTCTCCCAATCTTCTTCAATCTGGATATGCCAAGTTCGGTATGTGCAGTGCTTGTGCTGTCTCTTTGGGGAATTACAGAGATTGGCGAGGTCGTGCGAGGGGCTCTCGTCTCGCTGCCGAAGGGGCAATTGGAGGCGGGCAAAGCGATTGGACTCAGCACGGTACAACTGTTCCGATACATTCTGTTCCCGCTAGCGCTGCGGCGCATGATCCCGCCCACGATTAACGTGTACACACGCATCCTAAAAACGACTTCGCTCACCGTTCTGATTGGCGTAACAGAGGTGATTAAGACAGGGCAGCAAATTATTGAGCGGACAGGAGAGGCTGTACTGATTTACGGAGCGTTATTCCTGCTCTATTTCATCCTTTGTTACCCGTTATCTGCTTTATCGCGGAAGCTGGAGCGCCAGTTGCTGTCTTAATTTTCAAAATCCCCACTGGTTACTAAGAAAGGAGGAAGCATTCATGCCCGACGCATTGCTTGAACTCTCCAATGTCGGAAAGTCGTTCGGCAAGCATTGGGTGCTGCGGGACATCAACCTGCAGATTGCCCGAGGAGAAGTGACCGTCATACTCGGCCCAAGCGGCAGCGGCAAAAGCACACTGCTCAGATGCCTGAATGGACTCGAAACGACGCAGAGCGGCAGCATTCAGTTTCATGGTCAAGAATTGACCCACTCTGCCACGCGCTGGCAGCATATTCGTCAGCAAATCGGAATGGTATTTCAAAGCTATCAATTATTCCCCCATCTGACCGTATTGGACAATATCGTGCTCGGGCCTGTAAAGGCCCAGCGCCGCCCCCGAGCGGAAGTTGTCTCCCAAGCGGAGAAGCTGCTTGCTCGTGTAGGTCTGCTGGACAAAAAGGATGTCTATCCCCGGCAGTTGTCAGGCGGCCAGCAGCAGCGGATCGCGATCGTGCGGGCATTGTGTATGAATCCCGAGGTCATCCTCTTCGACGAGGTTACGGCCGCACTTGATCCCGAGATGGTGCGCGAGGTGCTGGAAGTCATGCTCATTTTGGCGGATCAAGGCATGACGATGGTTATCGTCACTCATGAGATGGGGTTCGCCCGGGCGGTAGCCGACCGGATTGTCTTTATGGATGAAGGTCGAATAGGCGAGACAGGTGTGCCGGACGCTTTTTTTACAGAGCCGAAAACCGAACGAGCTCGGCGTTTTTTGGATAAGTTTATGGATATTGAAACCTGGAAAAGGAGAGAAATGGGATGAAGAAGATGAAGAAGCAACTGGGATTCACCTTATTAGTCGTATTGCTAGCGTTAGGATTGCTGTCCGCATGCGGCACGAGCAGTAACAATGGGAATAATGCAGGCAATGCCTCGAAAGATCAACCTGCAATAGCCGATCAGCAGGAAAGCGGAAAATCAGCGGGCATAGACGCTGGCATACTAAGCAAAATTAAAGAACGCGGCAAACTTATCGTCGGCGTGTTCTCCGACAAGCCCCCATTCGGCTTCACGAATGAAAAAGGCGAGCTGGTTGGGTTCGACAATGATTTGGCAAAGCGTTTCGCCAAGGACCTGCTCGGAGATGAAAGCAAAATTGAGTTTGTTGTTGTAGAGCCGGCAAGCCGCATTCCGTATTTGCAAAGCGACAAGGTGGATCTCATCGTAGCCAATATGACCGTAACGGATGAACGCAAGGAAATCGTTGATTTCACGAACCCAAATTTGAAGGTCACTACACAGGTGCTCGTAAACGATAAAAGCGGCATTAAAACGTTAGATGATTTGAAAGGGAAGAAAATTATCGTAACAAAGGGAACGACAGCCGATATTTTCTTCACGAAAAACTACCCTGATGTTGAACTGGTTAAATTCGAGAAAAACACCGAATCGCTGCAAGCGTTAAAGGATGGGCGCGGCGTCGGGTACGCACAGGATAATTTCATTCTGCTTGCTTGGGCAAGGAAAAATCCCGGCTTCTCCCTTATTCCAGAGAAACTAGAGAAGGAATCCCCAATTGCACCAGCCGTCAAGAAGGGCAATACCGCGCTTCGCGATTGGGTGAATCAGGAACTGGAGTCGCTAGGAAAGGAAAAGTTCCTGCTTCAACTATATGATACATATGTAAAAGACGAACTCGGTGCAGATGTCACCCCTGACGACATTATCGTGGAAGGCGGACATTGGAAGTAACGCCATCACCGTACAATTGAATGAGAGCACAAAACGGGGCTGTCTTTCCATCATGATTAACATGACCGCAAGACAGCCCCGCTTCTATTATTCCACGGCGAATAAATACGCCTGCAGACTATCAGCAGCACACTCCATAATCAATTGAATGAAAGGCTTCAATTGACTCTGAACGCTTACTTTAGCCCCAATATTTGATTCAACTCCTGGAGCCTAGAAATCTCATAGGTAGGAACAATATCCGTCGTATTCACTTTCCACTCTGGATTGAACCAGCAGGTATCCAGGCCTGCGAGCTGCCCGCCCTTCATATCCGAGCTTAATGAGTCCCCGATAATCAATGCCTGCTGCGGGTCAAAATTAGGAATGCGTGCGAACACATAATCAAAGAACTCCTTCATCGGCTTTTGGTACCCTGTATCCTCTGATACGAAAATGCTCGTAAACATCGGATGCAGTCCAGAATCACGAAGCCTCCGATCCTGTGTCTTAGACACACCATTCGTCACAATGTGCAGATCATATGCGCCGTGCAGTCCCGTAATCATTTCCAGAGCCCCGTCTACAAGCTGGTGTCCCTGTTCCAAATAACTTCGATATTGTTGCTCCAGCAAAACGCCGTCAACTTCATGCCCATACTCCTTCAATAACAAAGAAAATCGCGTATTCACGACTTCATCGCGATCAATGCGTCCTTCCTCAAAAGCCTTCCATAGCCCTTGATTCATTTGCTTATAATACGCTTCAATTTCTTCCGAAAGCTCGATCCGCTGTTCCTCGAATAATAAGCGCAGCGCCATCCTTTCAGCTGCCTGAAAGTCCAGCAATGTATCATCCACGTCAAATAATAAGGTTCGATAAGTTCTCATTGACATTGATATTCCCTTATCCTCTCCGCTGATCTCTTCAACTTCACTTCATTTAAACCGATATAATAATCAAATTTGTGTACCGCACACATGTCTTATATGCCTTCCGAAGCAGCCGGCTGGCTCGGCACCGCCTTGCGTACATCACTGCGCTTGCCGCCTGTCTTAAATACGATAATACCTCCAACTATGATCAATACTCCAATCGCTTGTTTTCCCGTAAAAGGAACCTTGTCTAAGCCAAGCAACCCCAATGAGTCGAATAACAAAGCAAAGCTGATCTGGGACGCCATCACGATCGAGACGGCAAACGTCGGGCCAAGCCGCTTCACTCCCTGTACGACACTAAGAACGACGCCGACCCCAATGATGCCGCTGAACCAGTACCATGTCTTCATATTCGGCAAATCGAATAGCTGCTTGCCTTCAACGGCCAAGCCAATCGCGAATGAAGCCAGAAATCCCATGCCCAGCACGATCGTCGTAGTCGTCCACGTTCCCACGCCTTCGTTTACTCGGCTGTTGAATACATTTTGAATGCCCACAAGCGAGCCGGCTATGAGCGCCAGTACCAAGCCTGTAATCATAAACGTTCTCCTCTCACTTTTCATATATATTATGGCCAGCCAATGCCCGCAATCGCTCCCTGTTCTTTACAGAAATGAAGCCTCGATTGCGCTCGACCAAACCTTCATCACAAAGCTTATGAATAACTCGATTCAGATGCCTATAGCTGGTGCCGATGAAATTGGCCACGTCCCGTAGACTTACGGCACGAAGCTGTCCATTAAATCGCGGATCCGATTCATCGTACGAGATGGACAAGAGGTAACTTGCCAAGCGCGCTTCCACCGGATACATCAGATTAAAACTTAAGAAATCCGATTTCATGCAAAACTTCGTTGTTATGATTTTCAACAGAAATTGAAGCAGATTTGCATCATCTTTCGCATACTGATGCAGCCAACGGTAATGGACGGCGATCATATAAACCGGAGACACCGCCTCAACCGTGTTCATGAAGTCGATGCCTTGCACATATTCAATGTCTCCGACTGCTTCAAGTGCAGTTTTGAACGACACGATCAGCGCTTTGCCCTCCGCCGAGGTGTTATACACCTTGACCTTTCCTTTCACGAGCACACATAAATACTCGGCAGGATCGCCCTGCGAACAGATCAGTTCCCCCTGCTCATAACGGTACAATGTCAAATGCGGCGTTATATTCGCATTAAATATCGAGGATATCTGATGAATCTCCATATAGTGAGCCAGTTGTTCACGATCCTTAATTTCTTTCATAGCGCGCCTTCACCCCTGCCGCAAAATTACATCTTTAATATAATCACTCCGGCGATCATCATCCCAATGCCGATGAACTGTGCCAGCTTCATTTTTTGCTTCGCTACACCGAACCAACCTTTGCTATCGACGATAAAGGTTACGCTGAGCTGAGCAATCAACACCACAGCAATTGTCAAGGTAACGCCGACGTGATGAATAGACGTAATATTGCTGGAAATGATGATTGCCGCCAAGGCTCCACTCGTCAAATAGAGCGGCTTCACCTGCTTGATTCTTCTCCATTTACCGTCGCGAACAAGCAGTAGAAGAATGAAGGCCAGTACGAATCCCGTAAACTGGGTAATCGTTGCCGCTTGCCAAGTGCCAATATCTTGACTGATTCGGGAGTTTGCCACACCTTGCAGCGTAATGAACGCTCCGCCTAACAATGCAAATAGGATTCCTGCCATTTTTCCCGCTCCCCTAAGTTGGATTTCGATTTCATTATTATTTAAAATCAGACCCATGCCTCCGGGGAAGGACATATGTCCCAAGTGTATCAAAAAAGCAAAAATCAGCGTAGAGGCGGAATTATATTACATCAGGATCCCAGCTCAGTTTATCTCCCCGATATCGAATGGAAGGATTGTCCATCGCGGCGATTCATGTTAGTATTATGAACAATCAACAGTAAATTTTAATTTACCGGTAAATCGTAGTGAGGTGATTGGATGAATGTGACTAGCGTCTATAAAATCCAGACTCATGAGCAGCTAAAAGCAATCGCTGATCCTCTCCGGACAAAGATGCTTATGAACCTGGTCAAGCAAGAATATACTGGGCAGCAGCTTGCCGAAATGCTTGGTATAACGCGAAATAATATTTATTTTCATCTGAAGGAGCTAGAGAAGCATCAGGTAATTCAAGTCGTACGGAAAGAAGAGAAGAACGGTATCGTGCAAAAGTATTACCGTGCAGTTGCGAGCCGCTTTATTCCGGAGGATCATTTGCTGCCGAGCATGGATCTAATCGATACATCGCGTCAAGTGTTCATGGAAACTGTCGAGGCAACCCGCACAAAGATCGAGAGCGCGCCGGCTGCATCCTTCGCTCTGAACAGCAGCAACCTGGAGCAACGGAAGAACATCGCCTCCACCTATCAAATGATGGCGACGGAAGGAAATTTCCACGCCTTCATCGAGGAATTCAAGCTACTGCTGGACAAGCATTTTATGCAGCATACGGGGAATGAAGGGCAGAATCATAGTAAAAATGAACGTAAACAACATGCTTTACAGACAGAGAAAACAGAAGAACAAAAAAGCTACTATTTGTCCTTAATTGCATTTCAAGATGACAGCGAAGATATTGCCATTCCATGATTACGTTTTCACTTTCTGGAGGGATACCACATGCTAGCTAACTCAACCAAGCGTGAGCAGCGCGCAACAAAATATCCAATCGTCATAGACGATGCTTGGTTCACCGTCTCCAAGCTGGACGATAGCACGTTCGCAATTAGCGAATACGGCCATTGGGAGAGAGTTCATTCTTTTCTGCTCATCGGCAGCGAACGAGCCGCTCTAATTGACACGGGCCTCGGCATTGATGATATCACGCGAATGACTAATCAACTAACCAGTCTGCCCATCACAGTGCTTACCACCCATGTTCACTGGGATCATATCGGCAGCCATGGCAAGTTCGAGCGCATTTACGTCCACGAGATGGATGAAGATTGGCTTGTCAACGGCATTAAAGGATTGCCAATTGAGCAGGTTCGCAAAGATGTATCGCGTGATATTACGAGACCTTTACCGGCTACCTTCGATCCTGCTGCCTACACTCCCTATCAAGGCAAGCCGACTGGCCTTCTGCGAGATGGAGATGCAATTGATTTAGGAGATCGCAAACTCATCGTTTATCATACGCCAGGTCATTCTCCCGGACATATCGTGGTGCACGATACAAGCAGAGGATACTTATTTGCTGGCGATCTGCTGTACGATGAGACACCGATCTATGCGTTCTATCCTTCAACGAGTCCGGAAGATCTTGTGTCCTCATGGCAGAAAATCTCGGAGATCGAGGGCATTGTGCAAATATTCGGTTCCCATAACCGGCTTGGGCTGGAGCCCGAATTATTAGGTGCGGTGAAAGATGCAGCAGCAGAACTGCGAGAAAAGGAGCTTGTCCGCTTCGGAACAGGCATTCACCAATTCCATGGATTTTCAGTTCAGTTCTGAATAGAGGGCCGGCATAAGTTGTAAGAAAAGTCCTTCCCGCTCCCCCAATCGCCCCTTATACTGGAAGTAGCATGATAGGTGACAACACATACAACACGAATGGAAACGGAGGATCACTGTGAGGAATGCAATGCGATGGCTATCCGCCATCATGATGATTGTGATTTTGCTTCACCCAGGAATTGTTCAAGCTGCTTCTATGCCGATAAAATCCGGCGTTGTTCAGGATACGGCCAAAATGATCCCTAAAGAATCGATTCCATATATCGAACGGGCCGCGAAAGGGAATCCGTATACCTTTTATCTCCTTACCATCAATAGTCTAAATGGACAAGATGCAGCCGAGTATGCAACCGCAGTGTATCGTAAATGGAAGCTGACAGCGGATGACATACTTATCGTTTTATCCAAGGAAGATCGGCGCGTAGAAATGAACTTCAACAATCCTGCCCTGCAGGAGAAGATCGATGCGCTTCCCGATGATTTTAACGGGGATGGCCAGTCCCGATCCAAACTAAGTGAATTCGTCGATAGGCACTTTATTCCGAAAGCCAAGGAAGGCAATTTCGCCAGAGCCGCTATTACCTTGATAGAAGCGACTAAGCAATTAAAGCCCGCAGCTATTTCGATTCCGGAAGAACCTGCTGGAAATCTTCCATCCGACAAGCATCCAAACACATCGAATAGCGATAGCGGAGCTCCAATAAAGCCGCAGGAGCCTGCCGGACCCGGAGCATTCGAACGATTTTGGAATGGCATCCCTTGGCCGACCGTGGGAGTCATAGCGGGCATTATCGCATTATGCATACCATTATGCATATGGACATGGCGCCTGCAACGACTACGCAAGCTGCGTAATCAAATTCCTGTCGTGATGGCTGCTGTCAGCCACGCGCTCGAACGCGTTCGTCATTACGCCGAGTTATATCAGGGCACGACCCAGCAAGAGGCGTCGTCCATCGAAGGGCAGTTAACGTCATCCATAATCGAGCTCGATTCTAGCTTGAAGGAGCTTCAACAAATCAGCTTCGTTCGCACGATGCTGCCTACGTTAAAAAAACAACTCGATTCCGCTGAGAACGTGCGGCAAACGAAAGAAAACGAAGTTGCGGAGCTATCGAGGCAGATTGAACAAATCGAGTCGATTGAACGGCAGCTTGTGGACAGCATACGCGAAGCGCGTACGCGCCTTCAACAGCTCGAATATGAATATCGTTCAGAAACCAATGCGCGGGGCTGGTCGCTGGACGGGATCGAGCAGCGCCACCATGACCTTGTGAATCGCATCCAAACTGTGGACGATATGGACACATTCGATCCGATCGGCGCCAATGCCATCATGGACACTTGCAAGACTGGAATCGAGCAGTTGTCGCAAGATATCTCTTCCATCTCGCACTATGCGAACCTATACCAGCAGTTCCCAAACGAGATGGCCAGCAGCCGTTCCCGCTTCGAAAGCATCGTACAGGAGCATAGGCTTAAGCTGATCCGAATCGATCCTTACGGCTGTCTAGAGCAAGCTAGGGACACGAATGAACGGATGCTGGAGCATCTGCAAATCGGCAATATTTCAGAAGTTGCCCAATTGGCAGAGCATAGACGCCAGCTTCTGGCGGAGGCCGTTCAAATGACGCAGCGAATAGCTGATTTGAAGTTAAAAAATGCCGAAGACATCCAAGCTATTGCGAAGAGATTATCGAATTTTATGGATCAAGAACGACAGATGAATGAGCTTCATAACCGAGTCACCCATACATATCGATCTACCTACTGGGAGCATGCTTGGGAGCTGTATCATAACGGGCTTCCCGAAATTGCCCAAATGCGATCGAGGCTGAACGATGTTCGTTCGTTATCTTCCGAAGAGGTGCAGGAATACGAATTGGCTCGTCAGGAACTTGACGGAATTTTGCAAGCTCTGCAGGATCAGGATCGCAATCAAAGGCAATATGAAGGACTCGTCACGAAATTAGATCAGGCGGTTGATCTGATCAACAGGCAGCTAAAGAGCGGCGAACAAGCATTTTCCCGAGGCCGGGACGTCATCGCCCGCAATCGACTCGTTCAAGTATGGGGCCCTGCTGAAGCGTCTCTATTGAAGCTTGACTCTGGACTGAAGCAGTTGATTGCTCAGCCTCCTTATGACATCGACTTCATGTCGGAGCTAAGCTCCCGATATGTGCGGGAAGCAGAGGCCTACCTCCAGGATGTGGAGCGAACCGCGATTTTGAAGCGCGATGCGGAACGCAATATTAACGATATGGAAGCACGGTATCGTTCAACTTACAATCGTACACGAAGAAAAATAAAATTGTCCCATTTTGATTATCAATATTCGCAAGTGATCTCTAATGCCAATGATTATATGCAGCGGGGAGACTACCAGCGCGCAAGTCAGGAGGCTGCCATGTTGGCGGGCATCATTAATGCCATGAACGCAGCCTATGATGCCGTACTGGCAGAAGAACGGCGCCGCGAAGAAGCTCGACGTGCGGAAGAACGAAGACGCGAGGAGGCCCGCCGCGCCGAGGAGCGCAGAATCGAGGAAGAGAAGAGACGCCGCGAGCAAGCCAATTCGAGCAGCTCAGGCAGCTGGGGCGGCAGCTCCAACTCTTCCAGCTCCAACAGCTCCGGCGGTTCCAGTTGGGGAAGCAGTTCGAACAGCTCCGGCGGCTCCAGTTGGGACAGCAGCAACAAAAATTCCTCAGGCGGCTCTAATTGGTAGATCTTACAGCCAGCAAAAAAACGCTTGGACAGAAGTCCAAGCGTTTTTCACGTTGATTTAGTCAGGACTTCCGGACTGCATGCGGTAATTCCGGAACATCATCCCGTTCGCCTTCATCATGCCGAAATGCTCATAATAAGGAACCAGGTCATCGTCACAGCACAAATCAATTATATAGATGTCATCCAACTCTTTGAGCATCTGACTGACTAATTGCTTACCAATTCCCTTGCCTTTATATGCAGGCAATACTTCAAGCAGTGGAATATATGCAGACAACACACCGTCACTTATCGCTGTTATAAATCCTACGACTTGACCCGTCTGCTCATCCATCGCCAGAATCACTTTGCTGCTGTTCTTCAATAACCGAAGGTGAGTTTCCGGACTCGGCGGATTCGGCCAATTCACAAAAAAGCCTTCTAACATTTCAGCTGTAATTCCATCGACTGAGTACTTGTATATCATATTCGATCATCTCCTCATGGACTTGTCTGAGATAAATGATCGATATCAATAATAAAGTAAAAACAAACCAATAACCTCCGTATCCTCAAAAGAAGCACTATACCAATATACGGAAGTCTAATATATTACGCATTATTTTCTACGCCAGCTTGCCTACTGCTGCTATGGTGTCCAATGTGCCGGGCGGAACAGCTCTCCAGGCAATTTAGTATGCGCATCCCCTTTCGCAGCGTTAATTTGCACCTGAGTCAGAAAAATACTGTCTCGCAAATCCGCACCGCAAAGATCAGCATCTCGCAAATCCGCTCCGATGAAGTCGGCTCCACGCAAATCCGCATGCTTCAAATCAGCAGCGATCAGATAAGCGCCTCGAAAGTTAGCCCCTTTGAGATCGGCTGCTGTTAATTTGGCTCCCATAAGATCAGCGCCGCGATAATTCTTTCGTTCTCCATTCGAACTGCCCTTTAGATTGTGGCGTACCTCCAGCCATACCAGTTCGCTAGTTTGCACTAACAGCATATTTACATTTGCGCGATGTGTAGGAACATCCAGCTTCAGAAGTTCATCTGCACGGAGCTCTGTCAGACGTATCGTCTCTGTCAGCGCCATGCTAAGCTCTTGACGAATAGAACGCACTGCCTCCCGCATAAGCGCTTCATGTAAATACCATAGCATTTCGTGGAGCTGATGCATAATCGGAAAGACGTTATACATCGTTTTCGCTCTCTCTGAGCCTTCCCGCCAATCGATTCCCTCAAACGTAATCTGCGACACCTTCTGTCCTGCGCCGAAGCATTCAAACACGGTGCACCCTTTACATCCTCGTTCTCGTAAATTCGTGTGAATGCCGCAGCGATAATTAGCCTGTAAGTTCGAGCAAGGCACTCCCGCATCCTTGTTCATGGCAAAATCAACAGATGCAGCAAATGGGAGCGCAACACAGCAAAGCCCGAAGCAATTTTCGCAATCGGCGCGCAGGTCGTCCCAATGAATGTGGTGAAGGGTATGAGAATAATCTCGGTTTCCTTCTAGCAAGTAGAGCACCTCCGATGTGCTAGCAATCTGAGATGATTATAACGGAATGAATTGGTTCTATCTATTAAAAAAAATGTGTCCACGCTACAAATGATGATGTCTGCCTGTCTCTTTCTTAGCATGATGCGGAACAAGAATTGTAAGAGAGGAGGAACCGCAAAGGAAATAAACAGAGTACGGAATATCTGATAGCCTGATACCATCGAGAGGTCAGCCTGAATCTCATGTGCAATGATCCCCATCTGCTCCATGCCTCCGGGAGCGAGACTAAGCAGCGCCGTCGACTCGGATACAGATTGCAGTGCCGCTAGCAACACACTTAATGCGAGAGCACCAACCACCAGCGTGAGTCCGCTGGCAATCGCAAGGCCAATCGTTCCTCAACTTGTTCGTCATCTAACCTGGTTTTAGCGTCATCCCTACATAAGTGCCGATGAGAAGCTGAGCCATATGAATCACAGAAGGAGGAAGAGGAACTCCGTCGACTCCGAATCGTTGAACAAGGGCAATGCCGGTTGCAGGGCCTAATAAATAAGCTGTCGGCAATTTGATTTTGGTGCCGATACGCGCACATGCAATACTGATCGCAGCGAACAATATCAGTTTCAGGAGCATTTCGCTTGTATAGGCTGCTGTCGCTACTTGTTGGGAAGTTTCGAGTGAGTGTGTTGTTGATCCACTCATATTGCCGAATAATGGGTTCAAAAGAAACAAGGGAGTAGCTGTAATAATCGTCATTAGACCTATGGGGAAATGCATCTTTCATACGCGAAGGCAGCACGACTCCGGAAGGAACCCATGCTCTATCGATCAATCAGCTGGCGGCTGCGTATTTTGGTAACGTAGAGCAAGCAGCGATGGCAAAATGAATCGAGTCTCTTGAATAGGAAAAATAAAGAAAGCCAACTCATATTCGGCAACACGACCATCACCTGCAGCTGCGTAAGCGGCATAAGAGTTATGTGTTGGCTGCAGCTAGAACGCCTACGATCAGAACGGTGAACGATGTAAATGATAATGGTGGCCATGTGACAGTAAATCTGGCGAAAGCTTTATCTGACCTACAAAAAACGGTGAACGAACTGAGTGATATGATTCGCGCGCTCGGTCACATCGTCCAGCAACAAAATCAAGCTGCAGCTTCATGATCTGAAGTCGAGTCAAATAGATCCGGATAAGTTCGATCATGGGCTAATTTATCATTACCCTGAAAAGTAAGAAGATGAGAACATGATATTAAACAATGTGCAGAAAGAGACAATCCGCCAGATGGATGTAGGAGATAACGTGACGTTCGGCGGAGTAGCAACGGGTACGGATGATCGGTACGAAGTACATAGAGTGACCGAAGGAGAATATAGAGTTGGGAAGCACTCATGATTTGCTTGAAGATGGATTATGTATCATCGACCGAAGAAGAAAATCCCCGCTCAAGGCTGAATTTGCCCGAATACGGCGTTCGAGAGGCTAGACTATTTCACAAAATCCGGGATTATGTGCACAGTCTTTACAAATTGTCTGAATTCGTACAATATGGTCAGTCCTTTTTTTGAAAATATTTTTAATTGAAGAAAATATTTTATCAAAGAAGTTACTTAGATATTTTTTGACTAGAAAACCTACCAGAGCAAAGAATAGTGAAATACCTATTATAAAAACAAATAGTTTTAGTCCTATTTCTATAAATTCCATTTAGATACAGCACCTCCTTTTCTTTTATGATTATATACTTGTTGGACTAGTTAACACACACAAATCGCTGAAATGGAATCGTGTTGAAGGCGCATTTGAAGCGAAAGGAATATAGTCATTTCCAAAAGTCTATTTACAATTTATTTCAATTAATTGAAAAATATACTGGTAAATATGTATATAGTATGGTGAAGTGAAAAAAGGAGGATGATAGTCCAATGGTAAGAAAATCTATTAGTTTATGTATCGCTCTATGTCTTTCTATCGCTCTAATTTTTGGTGGACAGGCGAGCGCAAGTGGAGCATTATCAACGGACACAATTGTAACTGAAGAGAATGTAAACCAAGTTATTGAATATGATTAGATCCTAGAGATCTGAAAAAAGCTGATGCTGTTGCTTTTTCAGATGATTCCGTTACTGTTACTGTCGGGGAATTGGAACAAGCTCTTAATCAATTAAAACAACTTCCTAAAGAAGTTACATCAACAGAAAGTCTTTACACAGAATTTGCTGACGGAATAACAACAAACAGCTATAGCTGCTCAAGTCCTGAAAGACTTGCTTGCCGTGCAAGATATGAATGACAACTTGCTGCGTCAGCTTGTCTTTTCTGATAATAGGAAGGTTCCATCTCAACTCTCTCCTATGAATACAGGACAAGGTGAACATATTGTCATCGTACTGAATACATCAAAAAACACAAATATCGGCACCTGCGCCTGAATCATTCGAGAATCAACCACATCATTAGCAGCAGTAACTTCGATGCTGCTATTACCGTTCAAACAGGTGGAATGCCCATCGTGTTAGGCGATGTGAAGGATGAGGTCATGTCTACCATGGCACTTATGCTTGCAATATCCGTAGTGCTTATGATAATCGTGCTGTTCCTAGTCTCCCCAGTTCGCCGTCGCGTCATGTCGCTTATGGTACATACTAATCGTAGGAATCTATGCCCTGATTTCCTCACTAGCTACTTGCGGCACGACTGAATTTCGCTGCTGTAATAAGAAGACCGCAAGTCCAGTCAAAATGAGTGCAATCCCAATGCCTTGCTGGAGTGTGATGCCCTCATCCAATATAAAATAAGCAAGGATGCATGTTCCGACCGTCTCTCCTAAAATGCTCATCGAAATGACGGACGTACTAAGCCATTTCAGCAGCCAGTTGAATATCGTTTGACCTAATATCGTTGCAATGAAGGCGAGTCCAAAAAAGGACCACCATGTTGGAGCGGAATAATCGAAGAAGGATGCTTGCTGACTCAAGGAAAAGAAACTTAACAAAAGCGCACTGCTTGCATAACCAATGATGGAGTAAGGGATGAGTGACAGCTGTTTGCGAACATGCTGCCCAATAAAAAAGTAAGCCGTAATTACACCCGCCGCAATAAAAGCAAGAATATCGCCGAATAGCGCTTGTCCACTAATTTGGAAGTCCTGCCATCCGATGACCAAGCTGCCCGCAATAGCCACCAGACAGCCAAGAATAGCCCCTGTTCGAAAGCGTTCCTTAAATAAAAAGTAGCCTCCAGCCATAGAAAACAGCGGCTGCAGTGTTACGATAACTGTCGAGCTTGCGACCGACGTGTAATTCAAAGACTCAAACCACAACACATAATGCGCGGCTAGAAATAAGCCCGACAGCATTCCAAATCCCCATTGCTTCTTCGATAGTGAACGCAATTCTCTCCTATTCTCTTTGTTCACGAGAAGAAACGGCAGCAGCATAATCGCTGCAAAAAACATCCGATAAAACGCTATAATACCCGCAGGCGCATCGGCTAACTTCACAAAAATCGCAGAAGTCGATAAAGCAAGTACGCCAAGAAATAATGTCGCATAAGACATAAGCGGTGATTTCAATGCTGCTCCCCCTAAACAATGTTGATCAACCATACAAAAGTTCTTGTCACATGTAAGTATAATGAGAAGGGCGCATAAAAAATAGTAGGGAGAAACTGAACTATGGAACAATTTCGAAAACAGTGCCTTGGTTAACGTCGGTTACTTTTGTAGAGCCATAAACCCCTAGATATAACCTGGATTGACTCAGATTCGTGCCTAAACTTACATAATAAGCGGATTGAGACCCAAAATCATAATCGGTTTCAATAACACGAAAATCACTTAGTTTGCAATCCGTTCTAGCCCTGGTATAAGCTAAAACCCCTTTAATTGGAGGGGGAGATCCTTCATTCCTGGCAAGATCGGTAAACACAACGCTTCCCGTTAAACCGGGAATTTCATTTCCCAAATATGCCTGGACTCCAGTAAGTGCAGTTCCTCCAAACTTATCGGTTCGGGGATCCTTATGAAAATAACTAATTAGAGGCGGAAGACGCCGCACTGAAGTTGTTATTGCTTCATCATAATAAGAAATTGTTTTCTCATCCAAAGCCGGATCTGCAGAACAGCCTGTTAGAAGCGAAGTAGGAAAAGCGCCTTCCCACCCTCTCCAGCCAAAATTAATAAATCCTTCTTGATCAAGTACAGAATTCGCTAAAGAAGCTTGAACAAGCTGAGTAACCGGTATTGGTTTATAGTGAATGAATGAAAAAATCGACTCTACGAGATCCTGTCCGACATTTCCTACGTATTTGATATACTGATTATGATAAAGCCTTTGAAAAGAAATGCCCGGTATATTGCGGCCTCCTTTGGCCATTACCGTAAGCGTTTCTTGAATAGATGCGGGTAGCTCATTAAAACGTGTAACGACGGGCGGATTATCGATAAATGTAGGTTTGGCGACATCGATTTCAATGATTTTTCCCGCGATTTCCATATTATTTTGGCTTAAATGAAATGGATCATAGCCTGATCCGCCATCTCCGGTTGTCAGAACAAGTTTTCCTGTTTCAGGGGAAAAGTTTAAGCTATTGACGCCGTTATGATTTAAAAAGGGTCTTCTTATATTCAGTAATGTCCGGCGTCTTTGAGGTTCATCATTCGAATGTAGAATCCATTCTTCAACTGTATCTATATGATCATATTGAGTTTCTCTATTAAGCCACTTCAAGTGTAAGGTTTTAGAATCACACGGGTTCGGCTTAAAAGATTCAAAAGAACCTGGAAGAGCACCTGAACCTTGGGTTCCAGCTACTGAATAATGGAGATAAAACAGGCCATTGTAATAAAATTCGGGATGAAATGCCAGCCCTATCAACCCCCGTTCATCATACCCGCCACTAGAGGCACCTAATTTTAGGATTCGTGAGCGAATATCTAAAAAAGTCCTTACCTCCCCGTTTCCTATGTAAAAAATCTCTCCTACCTGGGTTGCAATAAATAATCTTTCCATTGAGTCACCCGGAAGTATAGCCGTTTTCAAAACAGTGGGCATATTCAACTTACTTACAATGGGGCGTAAACGAACCTTAACTTTTTCCAAATAACTGTACCCTCCTTCTTATTATTTTCTTTTATAAGAATATGATTATAACGGTTCTATTAGTATCAAATTAGAGCAGCCTCCGATCGAAATACATCTTGCATGGTAAAACCAATATGTCGAGGATTTTTTTACACCAAAAGAAAAGTCCCGATGAATAAATCATTCATCGGGACAAACGAGTCGATATTTTTGATGTTGCAATTAGTTTCTTTTGTAGACTTCTAAAATATAATCATAAAATCTACTGGAATTGTTCTCTACACGAATAAAATATTCATGGTCTTTAGTCAACTTTTCACTAAATTTCAATTCGTTGCGCGAGTCCACTTCTCCGCTCGTAATCTTCTTTCTATTGGCATCATACAGGGTTACTTTTGCTCCCTCAACAGGAAGCTCAATGTTAGCAGCGCCAAAGTCAAATGTAAAGAATGCAGTCTCGGGAGCCTTAAACTTAAAATAGTCGTACTCGTCATCACGGGATGCTTTACCGTTAATCATGGTATGGGTTTTTAGAGGGAATTCATTAGCACGCTTAAACGCATCGTTATTTTCAATCTCATTAAAAAAATCGATCGCTGCAAACGCTGGCGTGGACATGCCAGCTACCATAGTAAGCCCCAAAATACCTGCTATGATCTGTTTTTTCATAAATTAATAACCTCCAAAAATAGTATGAAGCGCAAGGAATCTGAGGTGTCGTTCTACCTATCATTTTATGATTCAATTAGGCAGCCAACTAGGGCAGCATTATGACATGATTCACTGAACATTTTTACTTTTTTGATTTTTCACTGGAACCTAGGTTTAAGCATGATGTCCGCATAAGGCACTTCCAATGGAATGAATCACCTTATCAGTAAGGTTCCCACTTTTTTAGTATATAACAAACATTTATTTACATATTTTCATATATACATATATATAGACAATCATATTCCAATTTCATATAATCGTTATACAGACTGAATTTAAAGGAGAAGATCATGAAAAAACCTATCTTATCGGCTCTATTGTCGCTACTTTTACTGCTATGTTTCATTCCAAGCGCATACGCCTCCACTGGCGTGGAAAAATGGGAACAAAAAAATGATTTCCCGGTAAACAGAAGCTATCCTCATGTAGCTGTAGCCAATCAGACCATATATGTAATCGGGGGTTCTTCCTCTGGATATACCGGTTTTGCCAGAAATGTATATGCCTATGATCCTACTAATGACTCATGGATCGAAAAAGCTCCCATGCCGACAGCGAGATACGGAGCAGCAATAGCTGTCGTGAATGATATCATTTACGTAATCGGGGGCAAAGATGCATACGGGTACACCGAAGTAGTTCAAGCGTATGACCCTAAAGAGGACAAGTGGTCATACAAAAAAAGTTTGCCCGAAACGAGAAGTTACACTTCAGGGATTGCAATCAATAATAAAATTTATGTAATAGGTGGATATACTCCATCAGGTTCAAACTCCAACACCGTGTATGAATACAATCCGGAAACCAACAGTTGGGCTACGAAGGCGAAAATGCCTTCTTCTAGATCCGGTATTGGCCTCACTATATTAAACGGAAAAATTTATGCAATCGGTGGGGAAAATTCAGCTAATTCAAACTCCCAAAGTAAAGTTGAAATCTACGATCCACAAACAGATACCTGGGAAAATGGAGTTCCTTATCCGGAAACCGCCATATATATTGGGACGACAGAGCTTAACGGAAAGATCTATGGGATCGGAGGCGGCAAACCTGAAGGTAATACAAAAATAAACTCTGTCTATGAATTTGACCCGGCAAAAAATGAATGGACAAAAAAATTAGATATGCCTACTACAAGAAGAGCAGGTGTAGTATCCTTTAATAATGCGATTTTTGCAATAGCCGGCGAAACGACTACTTCTATTAATAAAGTTGAAGTTTATTATCCTGGTACCAGTGAAGAACCGACAGAACCGACAGAACCGACAGAACCGACAGAGCCGACTAATCCAGAACAACCTAAAGGTAATCGTGCCATCCTCACGGTTACAATGACGACAGGGCTGGAAAAAGAATTCGATCTTTCGATGGAAGAAGTCAATTCCTTCATCTCGTGGTATGAAAACAGAAACGCGGGAGTAGGTACAACATCTTATGCCATCAATAAACATAACAACAATAAAGGCCCTTTTACCAGCCGTAAAGACTATGTAATTTACGATAAAATTTTAACGTTTGATGTCAATAGCGTTGCATTAAATTTCAGACCTAATTACAAATTCTAAATTGTACTAAAATGTTAAATTATCGACGTCCATTCAAAGAGAAAATCTCCATAATTAGGGGAGCAGGTAGTCCTGTCCAAATCCCTAATCATAGGAGATCGTACATGGACAAGGATACACTACTTTCATCATTTGGTAAATGGGTCGCACCACTAAATGCACAAATCATTTCAGATTGGACGGATAAAACCGGCGAAGATAAGTACGTTAAAAAGCTGCATTCACTGGCCTATCTCTTGATCTTTATGGATGCACAGCTGCAGCAGCGAGACTGTTTACGAACTATCGTTACTGAATTGCAGTGTAACGAAGCGTTCCAGAAAGAACTTGGAATTACGTCCATAAGCACCTCACAGCTATCAAGGAAAAACAACAAGCTTTCCAGTGAGGTTTTGCAAAGCATATTTGCGGATCTGGTCTTGAAAATCAGCGAGCACAGCCGTCCTGCTTCAGGGCGAATCGGCACAGTAAAATTGCTAGATTCCACGACGATGAGCCTATGTTTAAGTAAATACAAATGGGCAACGTACCGAAAAACAAAATCCGGTGTCAAACTTCATTTGCGAGTAACCTTTTGCGATCCGGACACGGTTTATCCAGAAAAGGCAGTGCTTACACCTGCGAAGCCTGCGGATCGTACTCAAATGGATGCTCTTATTGATGAAACCGGAGCCACCTATGTGTTCGATCGCGGCTATGTCGATTACAAGAAGTATGATCATTACTGCAGGGAAGGCATTTTTTTCGTAACTCGTTTGAAGAACAACGCGGTCGTGGAGACGCTCTCCGAATTTCCAGTAGCCGAAAACTCCTTGATCCATCGGGATCAAATGGTTCGAATCGGTAAAGGAAAGAAACAGATGGAAGAGGCATTGCGACTTGTAGAAACGACCGATTTAAAGGGTAAGCTGATCCGCATCATTAGCAATCGCTTTGATTTAACAGCAGAAGAGATCAGTGAGCTGTATCGCAATCGTTGGAAGATAGAAACATTCTTCCGTTGGGTTAAACAGCATCTGAAGCTGACGCGTTTCTATGGAGAGCAAGAGAACGCGGTATGGAATCAGATCCTCATTTGTTTGATCGCATATAGCCTTCAGCTCTTGATGAAAATGGAGCTTGGTACAACGAAGAGCTTATTAGATCTACATCGACTACTTATCTCAATGCTGTATCAGCCCTGGGAAACGTTCAGAGAAGCTGTTTTTCGGAAGCCTGCTCGCACTTCCAAAGGTCGGCAGAAAGTCGTAAAGACCTAAGATTCAGGAAAATAGTTCCTTGAAATGATAGATATTACCAAATGGGCGCGGCTACTTGCTTTCATAGAACCCTTAACTTTTTGGCTTATATGAAAGCAAGAAAACTGTAAATTATTTTATCTGCAACAATATCTTTCCTTTAATATTTGCAGTGGGATTCTTTTATGCAACGCTATTGTTTGGCAATGTAAGGCATGATTCCATGGGCGCGTGAGTAATTGACAATGAGGTTGAACAATGATAATTGAGTGGGGGCATGATCTATGGAGTCTACAGTGTGATACAACTTCTCTACTGCATCCAGGCTGTCTTCATTGGGCGCTTCAAGAAACTTGGCGGCAATTTTCGGTATGAGCGAAGGATGCTCGAGTGTTGTCAATTCATTCTGTAAAATAGTGTATATGACTTCCGATTTATGTCCGATCTCGATGTACTGTTCTACGATGGCGTCATGGGGAATGTCCAATACCGCAGCGATCGACAGGATAGATTGAAAATCAGGGCGCTTGACCTCGCTGTTTTCAATTCTCGACAGGCTGCCTTTATCTATGCCGACCGCTTCTTGCAGCTTAGACAGACTCAATTCCTTCTTCTGCCGATAGTACTGTATTAGCTCCCCCAACCTCTGTGGCTTCGCAGCAACGGTACTCACAGCCTCACCTTCCTTTGGGATTGCATATATTTGATTATCGATAGATTACCATAAAATTTGATTATTGTAAACACTATCCAACAAATAAACCCAAATTTCGTTAATCTCCTTCCTTTTCGATACCTCTATCTTATATCTTTCTTAGCTCCCCCTCGCAAAATAATATCTCTTAACCTTCCATTAACCGCATTAAGCCGACCTTTACAAACATTTTAAAAACCATACATATTTTCATCTATTAATGAAATTATGTATCGTTTTTCATTACAAAATTACGTTACTTTCTAATTGGAATATAAATTGTGAGAAGGAGAAAAATAATAAAGATTTTCATTAAGAAGACAAACATTAGAAAGATATGTTTAGGGGAAATTCGTAAATCCATAGCACCAGACAAAGGATTTGCACTTTAACCATTTATCGCTTTTCGAGGGGGAGACTAAATGGATAAATTCACCGCCCACTTAATTCAAAATCATTCAATTATTCGAAAAATCCAAATATTAGAATCCTTAATAGACAGCGAAGGTATCGTGTCTTCAAGTTCTTTAGCCCGTAAGCTGCAATGTACAAGCAGAACGATTATAAGTGACATTTCTCAATTAAAACAAACTCTTCCAAATAATTGGGACATAATAAGCATTAATTCCAAAGGTTACGTTCTAAAAAAAGATCCTTTAGATCATCTTTCCACTATTATAGCTACTTATCTAATAAACAGTGAGCTTTACAACATTTTAATGGGAATATTCAATCAGAAGTATTATAGCCTGGAAAAATGGTCTCAAATATTGTACTTAGATAAATTAACATTGAAGAAAAATTAAATAATTTCAGAAAAATACTTAGACATTTTAATCTTGATTTTAATTTCAGAACAACGATTCAAATAATTGGAAAGGAACTGAATATTAGATACTTCTATATGGTTCTTTTTTTAACGTGCAAAAGTATAAACAAATTTTTAAACCGGAGCTAGACTTGCAACAAAAAATTGAGAACTATATTCGTTTTTATAAAATTGAGATCGATTATAATCTATTAACCATACTCATCAATGTGTCTGTAAATCGAAATATATATAAACATTTTATTTCCAAAAGTTTTAATATGGACTACATATTTAGCTCTCAAAAGTTAGATTGCACCTATGCCATTGTCTCTGCGATTGAAAATTTCTATAAGGTCAGCTTCCAGCAAAATGAACTTAAGTTTTTTACACTATTTTTTTTCCTCATCTCCGAGGGGGATGATAATGAAAAAAGTAAAATCAAGAATTACTATCGTGGATCCTGTAAACAACTTTACGATAAGCACCTTGCTTTAATTGACATGATTTCAAGTGAAGTAAATATGAATGCCAAAGTAATAGAAGAAATAAGACATAACATCCATTTTTCTTTCCACAAGATCTATATATTTAAAAATCTCAATTTACCGTTAGAATACTTTTGGGGTAAATTTAAGACAATTCCTCTTGAATTAATAGAGGGCTACAACATCATTCACCCTCTTATTATCACGTGGAATAAAGAAATAAATGAAAATAGATTATCTGAAGATGAGAGCTACCACATCACGTTTCAAATTTTATCTATTCTCCTGTCAAATTATAAAAAAAAGGTTTTACTGCTGTTATCCGGACCAACCAATTGGAAAAAATTCATCTATCACAAATTAAATAATGAATTAGGAAACGTTCTAAACCTTCAAACCGAACCAAGCAATACGGTCAAATTCGATTTCATTATAACCAATTACAAAATCAATAAAACTCAAATTCCTGTCATTTGGATTCCAGATAAACTTATCCTGAAAGATTTAAAGTCTATTAAACAACTGCTTAGTCTATCCTTATAAAAACGGGGGTATCAACAATAACAATACCGTGCTCCATTCGTACTTGCAGAGATTTCGTTCGGTCCAATAAATAAGCATCAGCAGCCGACTCATTCAGCTCTGATGCTTTTTACATTTTATGCGCCCGGCAGGCTTGGCCCTATAAGCTTTTGTGCTCTCTCATGAAGACTTCTCTCATTTTCCTGGTTTCAATATCTGCCAATCTTATTGGTATCGGTTGTCTGCTCTCTTGGTTAATACAATTCAGCACAATATCTGTAGCCGTATCTATGTCTATCCAATTCCCGCAAGAAATGAAAATGGGTTTTACTCCTTTATGTGGTCTCAATGTTCTGCCATAGACTGTACTATGAATAATAATGTCTGTAAAAGCTCTATCCTCATCTAAAGGCATATGGTACTCAACATTTTCGATCTTTAAGTAGCTTTTGGCCACGCCAATCGTTGGTTTATGTAAATAAAAAGAAGCGTGTGTGGCGATACCCATATTTCTGTAGTGCAAAAAGCCATTGCCATCGAACATTATTATGTCTGGTTCAATTTCTAGTAATTTATAGGTTTCAAGAATCAAAGGCAATTCTCTAAAAGAAAGATACCCGGCAATATAGGGCACCGTTATTTCACCTGATAAATATTTTGTTTCGACAATTTGGTGACTTTCATAATCAATGGTTACGATACAGCACACGGCATAAGTTTCATTATTGTTTTCCCAATATGCTAAATCAATGCCTGAAATGAACTTGATTTTATTCTTATCAAAACCATTTTCAAGCTTTATCCCTTTTTTTAATTTATTTTGTTCTTTTTCAAAATTGGCAAGATATTCACAATAGTTCGGATTTTGTCCATCTTTTTTCATCTTCATCATATTTTTCTATCATTCCTTTTTCGAAATCAGACAGTTCCATTTTTTCTTTGATTAACTTTCCACTTTCATCCCATTCTTTATAGGTTAAGTCAAAACCATATTTACTGTCTGCTACGGACATAACATTTCCATTTTCATGCCAACAAACTGTTTTTCCATGTGTTGTTCCTCTATACATATTTGAGACGCTTTTTATTTTACCGCTTTCATAAAAATGTACCGAGATACCATTCATAATGCCATTTTTATAGTAAGTATAGTATTCTAAATTTCCATTTTCAAATTTTTCATACACAATTCCAGTAATAGGTTGGCCCCCCTCTTCAATAGGGGCGCTACAAACATATTGTCCCCATTCTCCGGAAAAACAAACATCTCCTGCAAATTCAATTCCTTCTTCCAAAACCTTTTCGATTGGCAAAATGTTATAGTTATCCATATACTATCTGTCCTTTCTCATCCTCTTCAGACTTCGAACGATTCAAGAGGCAGACATACCACTCGTCATCACGAAGTGAGTATGCTGCCTCTCCTATTAAGCGGCCCTTTGCCATTCGCTGTTCGTGTTGTTGCTTTGGTTTGGCATCCATTTCCCAAATTTATTTGATACAACATTAAGGCCTTCCAGTATATATTCACAATGCGGACAAGTTATAAACGGCCTGATTTCTGCGGGTTTCGCTTTGGGCTCATTCACTCTATTCACATAAATAATGATATCTTCTGCTCCTGTTTCCGTATGATCCAGAAGTGCACGATTCGAAGCATATACCTCCGCATGCGAACCTGCTCCTCGCGTCATTTCTTCATATGACTTTCGAACATCTTCCGGCATATTCCGAATTCGTTCTTCTATTATAGGATGCATTTGTTCCGGCAATTTTCCTTCCGGGTGGTTAAATGCGGTATGAAGATTTTCCGTTTTCTTATTATATACAACCGCAATTGCCGGGCCAAGTTCCTTTCTTGAAAGTATAGGTTTATACTTCTTTTCAAATTCTATCGCAGTCTCGATCAGACGAGTTTCTATTGGTTCAAAGTTTTCTTTTATATTTTCCCATACCGTTCCGTCATTGTCCATTTTTATCGAAGAACGATTAAGTGTCATTGAAGAAAGATGGAGGTCTTCTTCCCCACTAGCAACAGGTTCAGACAAGCTTGTAGTGAAGGTATAAGGTAATTCCGGTTTCAAGCCTTTTTTTGATTTTTCCGGTTTTAAACCCTTATTATCAAGGAATGTAACGGGATTATTCCTGACCATGCGGTACATGTTTAATCCATCTACCGTTCCGGCCGGGTCCGGATTCAACCAGCGACCCAGCCATGGCATATAGTAGCGGTATCCGTAATAATACAGGCCTGTGGCATCCAACTCTTTGCCTGAATAGCGCATGGTCTTGTAGCTAGCCTCCACCTCTGACCGGGCTGTCCACAGGGCTGTCCCGCCATAGGGATAAAATTCTTCCTTACTAATGATCCGACCTTGCCCGTCGACTTCCAATAAAGAGGAGCTAAGATGATCGTTCAGGCTGTACCGGTACTGATCATTGGCGATGCCGCTCGGCTCGGTTCCATCCTCCCAGTGCAGCACCCTCACTTGTCCCGCTCCCTCATCCACGGTAATGACCTGCATTGCTTCCGTGACCAGGTCCCCGGTC
Organism: Paenibacillus alvei DSM 29; assembly: GCF_000293805.1. Taxonomy (GTDB): domain Bacteria; phylum Bacillota; class Bacilli; order Paenibacillales; family Paenibacillaceae; genus Paenibacillus_B; species Paenibacillus_B alvei. Next base: position 1,265,742 of record NZ_AMBZ01000001.1, read on the forward strand.
TGGCGGATTCGCAGCTCCAGGCCCGGCAAATAGATGGTCGTATCCGTTTGCGTTGTGGTCTGTGTCTTGCGGGTAGACCGTTTCACGATGCGCATCCCTGAGCTATCATAGAGATAGCCTTCCCAGTCGTTATCTTCGTCTTCACGTACGACCATATGGACACGGCTTAATTGATTGCGCGTATCCCATTCCAATGGTCTCCCCGGGAATAAAGCTCTTTGATTGCCTGCCCTGTCAAAGGAAGCCGCGATATCTGGGTTGTCTTCCCCTTGCCGCCAAATCCCCCGGTTTGAACTTTTGTCCACATACACATTCGTTGTATATTGACTTGCCCCGTTATGGCTAAGCTTGATTAAATTGCCCGCCCGATCATAGCTGTATTTTTCAGCGTAATTGACGTATTGGCTATCGTCCAGGGGAATAGGCGTGATTAAGGGTGGAAGGGACGGCTGCTGACGAAGCGCGTCGGATTCCCGTCCCGAACTGGATACAAGCTGATACAAGGCATCGTAGACATACTGCCTTTTCGGAGCAACGACCTGATTGCGAAAATAACGAACCGGCTCCGCTTCATTGCAAATAGACAAGATATTGCCTACCGGATCATATTCATAACGATAATCCTGCAAGACTTCTCTTCCCCCGGAGGACAGCCCGCGGGAATCTTTTTTTCGGATTAACCGCTGCGTGCTGTCCTCGTAAGTATATTCCGTTATGATACCATTCCCGGCTTCGGCGGTTTGCACTTGGCCCGCCGCATTGTATTCGATCCGGTTCCAAATGCGTTGCTCCGCTTGGCCTTGCAGCGTGAGGCTGACAGTCTGTGGCTGGCCCGCGGCATTGTAAGTCAGTTGCTGGATATTCCCTTTGGCGTCGGTTTGGGCGAGCACCCTGTCCTGGGCGTCATACCGCCAGTTCGTCTCATATGATTCAGCCGCAAGCAAATGGGCCCAAGCGCTTTCATTATCCATACTCCAGTCGCCAGGTTGATCCATATTTTTTAACAGTTGACGATTTTGTTGCAGCGGTCTTCCTGCCAACGAGAAGCCGCCTGTCTGTATCCGGCCCGCGGTATCGTAGTGACGCACCAACTGTCCGCGCAAATTGTTGGCTTGGGCATCCGTTTCATTCTCGCCATAAATAAACCGATCCCGGCACTGAGGAACTTCCTTGCCTTCCTGCTGCTCGAATACGGCAGTTGGCCTGCCTAATCCATCATATTCGAGAGTCGTCTGTGTGCCGTTGGCATCGATAAGCCAGACTGGCCGCCCCTCGATATCAAAAAGCTCCGCCTTGCGGCCGGCATCCACGCTTTCCGAACGCAGCGCTTCGCCTCTCAGGGAAGCTATGGCTCTTAGATTCGGCGGGGTGCCGCTATCCTCCTGATACTGCGCGAACAGGCGGGGATCCATGCTGCTCTCAAGATTGCCTAACACCGTATACGTGTTCCGCAGGATATACTCATCTGCCAGATTTTCAGCCGCGATACGGTTATACTGAAGAGTGCGAATCTCCAGGTTCCGGTTATCTATTACCGAAATCGTAGGCGTGCCGCTATATATAGATTTTGTTTTCATTGGTTTAGCCTCCCAACAGAATTCAACATGAATGACGTTGAACCGGAGTGAATCACACTCCCCATTAGTTTCCATAGAACCAATGGGGAGCAATTTCATTGGAATCCTACTATCTCCTCATTGATAATCGGCGGAAAAAGTTCCCGATCCCTCGTTCTTTCGCTCCTGACGTGCTGCTTCCTCTAAGACTTGGCTGATACTGGCTCCATAGCCCAGGATTTTCTTGCCATGGAGCTTGATCTAGCCTTTCATTATTTCTATAGAAAATGACACGCCCTTCTAATCTGTCGCGATTCCGGTAAATATAGCGAAGTTCAGAAGCTGTGATTGACTGGCCGCCGCTCCCCTCTTTCGTAACCACCTGCTCGATATTTAGATTGTCAAGCACAAAATGTATTTTTGTTCTCTGATTTGTAGCGGCGATTTCTAGGCCGAGTTTGCTGCCTCGTTTCCACAGCAATTTTGGTGCCAAGCCAATTGCACTCCCTGTCTCCCACTCATGATATTGATCGCTTCCATATTTTTTCGCTACATCTTTAAAGATACCAGAGATATTAAATTTGGCATTTTCCTCTGCTAATTTGAAATAATCCGCCCACAAAGGAAAGTTCGCTTTCTCCGCATCCAGCTTTAAATTCTTTGGAACCTTAATTTTACTTGCATATTTTTTAGGTTCCTTCATAAGATTTCCAAGCGTTTTCAGAGGGTAGTTCTTCAGAACACTTGATACTACTTTATTGTTATATGCATCTATAATCACGGGATACTGCGTTTTTTCTTCGGTTGTACGTAGGTTCGCAAAATTTGAATCGAATATCTTTATATATCTTCCCCTTTCCCCGCTTAGTCCATAAAATAAATCGCCATTTTCGGTTCTATAATCCGCCTTGTTTATTGGCGCATTCCCATCCGGATCCATCAATCCTATAGGATTGTTCCTGACCATCCGGTACAGGTTTAATCCATCTACCGTTCCGGCCGGGTCCGGATTCAACCAGCGTCCCAGCCATGGCATATAGTAGCGGTATCCGTAATAATACAGGCCTGTGGCATCCAACTCTTTGCCTGAATAGCGCATGGTCTTGTAGCTTGCCTCCACCTCTGACCGGGCTGTCCACAGGGCTGTGCCGCCATAGGGATAAAATTCTTCCTTACTAATGATCTGACCTTGCCCGTCGACTTCCAATAAAGAGGAGCTAAGATGATCGTTCAGGCTGTACCGGTACTGATCATTGGCGATGCCGCCCGGCTCGGTTCCATCCTCCCAGTGCAGCACCCTCGCTTGTCCCGCCCCCTCATCCACGGTGATGACCTGCAATACTTCCGTGACCCGGTCCCCGGTCTGGCGGATGCGCAGCTCCAGGCCCGGCAAATAGAGGGTCGTATCCGTTTGCGTTGTTGTCTGTGTTTTGCGGGTAGACCGTTTTACGATGCGCATTCCTGAGCTGTCATAGAGATATCCTTCCCAGTCGTTATCGCCGCCTTCGCGCACGACCATATGGACTCGGCTTAACTGATTGCGCGCATCCCATTCCAGCGGTCTCCCCGGGAATAAAGCTTGTTGATTGCCTGCTCTGTCAAAGGAAGCCGCGATATCCGGTATATCTTCCCCTTGCCGCCAAATCCCCCGGTTTGAACTTTTGTCCACATACACATTCGTTATATATTGACTCGCCCCGTTATGACTAAGCTTGATTAAATTGCCCGCCCGATCATAGCTGTATTTCTCGGAGTAATTGACATATTGGCTATCGTCCAAAGGGATAGGCGTGATCAAGGCTGGAAGCGACGTCTGCTGACGAAGCGCGTCGGATTCCCGACCCGAGCTGGATACAAGCTGATATAGGGCATCGTAGGCATATTGCCTTTTCGGAGCGACGGCCTGATTGCGGAAATAACGAACCGACTCCGCTTCATTGCAGATAGACAGGATATTGCCCACCGGATCATACTCATAACGATAATCCTGCAAGACTTCTCTTTCCCCGGAGGACAGCTGGCGGGAATCTTTTTTTCGGATTAGCCGCTGCGTGCTCTCCTCGTAAGTATATTCCGTTATGACACCATTCCCGGCTTCTGCGAGCTGCACTTGACCCGCCGCGTTATACTCGATCCGGTTCCAGATCCGTTGCTCCGCTTGGCCTTGCAGCGTGAGGCCGACCGCCTGCGGCTGGCCAGCGTCATTATATGACAGTTGCTGGAGATTCCCTTTGGCGTCGGTTTGGGCGAGCACCCTGTCCTGCGCGTCATACCGCCAGCTCGTATCATAGGTTTCCCCAGCCAACAACGAGGCCCATGCACTTTCCTCTTCCATACTCCAGTCACCAGGATGATCCCAATTTTTCAGCAGTTGACGGCTTTGGTGCAGCGGCATTCCGGCCAACGAGAAGCTGTCTGTCTGTATCCGGCCTGCGGTATCGTAGTGGCGCACCAACTGCCCGCGCAAATTGTTGGCCTGGGCATCCGCTTCCTTCTCGCCATAAATCAACCGCTCCCGGCACCGGGGAGAATCCGTGCCTTCCTGTTGCTCGAATACGGCTGCCGGCCTGCCTAAGACATCATATTCGAGAGTCGTCTGCGTACCGTTGGCATCGATAAGCCAGACTGGCCGCCCCTCGATATCAAAAAGCTCCGCCTTGCGTCCGGCATCCGCGCTTTCCGTGCGCAGCGCTTCGCCTCTCAGGGAAGCCGCAGTTCTTAGATTCGGCGGTGTGCCGCTATCCTCCTGATACTGCGCGAAAAGACGGGGATCCATGCTGCTATCAAGATAGCCTGACGCTGTATACGTGTTCCGCAGGATATACTCATCTGACAGATCTTCAGCCGCGATACGGTTATACTGAAGAATGCGAATCTCCAGGTTCCGGTTATCCACAACCGAAATCGTAGGCGTCCCGCTATATATGGACGTTCTCTTCATAGGTTAACCTCCATCTCACCGCGCTGGGCAGAACAAATCATTTTCATCCTCATTCACTGTAAACCACGGATAAAAGTTATTTCTTCTCTCATATCCTTTGGCGTTGACCATCCTTATTTGGCGTGCCAGAGCATCATAGTAATAGATCGTTGCATACATCGAGCTGCTGACGGCCTCATCGCTCACATAATGCCAGTCAACATGATAAAAAGGCTGAAAGCTTCGGATTACGGCTCCGGTTCCGTCATAGTCCACCCGTTCCGCAACCGTCCATCGGGTATCTGCTCTTTTAGCAGTTTGTATCGTTCGCCCAAAGCCATCGCTAAACACGATGCTGGCCTGAATTTGCTGGGATGGGTCATCCGGGTAACGATCCGCTGCCAATATTACCGTATGAGGCGGCTTACGGTCCGCATCGCTTAGCAGCTTGGCCACAACAGGCTCCAATAGCCGTTGACGCGACCATGGCTCCCGGCCGCGGGCTCTTATCCTGCCGTCCGGCATAATCAAGCGATTGTTTATCAAGAACGACCATTGCTTTTCACTATCTGGAACCAGCGCTGACAGCTGCCCAAGAGTTATCGTTCCCATCCAGCTATGCGCATCATAAACACAGCAGGATGCAACCGGCAGGGGAGACGCCAAGGCAAGCGCCTGCTCCACTGTCTCCGGCGGCGAGAAGTCTGCCTCCGGGCGGAACCCCGTCTCTATCCCTTCCTCCGTGCCCCAGGTCCGGCTGTGTACGACCCGGCCGAGAGCATCCAGGGAGACCTGATTCACATTGTTATTCGCATCGGTAATCTGGATAGCCTCCACAAAGCGGTAATCATATGCAATCTGAATTTGATTGCCAAGCGCGTCTTCGATGGATGTCACCGCACAGAAATGATCATCCCATGTTAATACTTGTTCCCCGGTCAAAAGAGAGGCTTGTTGTCCCAGAATACGGAAAAAACTCTCTTCATCCGCATAACGGGTAAATCCTTGTTCCGCGACAAAAATGTCCGCTTCATCGCCGGAACCTAATATTCTTGCGCTTCGTTGATAGCCGGAAGAGGCAAGAAGTGAATTCAATTGGCTATCGCTGAGTAGGCCATCATAGGCTTGTAAACAGGCTTCATCAAGAACCGCGCTTCTGGTGTAGTGGACCAGGGCTCGCAAATCCGGTTCGCCCCCGCCCGCATAGATGATCTCGGACTGGCCGCCATAAGCCTGTTCCAGCGCCGGAGATCGTAACGTGCCATCCATCTCCAGCAGCTCGGCGCTTATTCCTTCGGCAGGCATGCTGTCAGCTGAATAAATGAAAGCATCCAAGCGTGTCTGATGGGGAATATTCAAGCGCCAGCCTTCAGGATCTGCAAGGTGGTACGCTTTTTGCCTTTGCCTGGTCAAGCGCAGCAGCATTTGCTGCGAATCATAACTGCTGCTCCAGCTCGTATCCGGCAGCGTGTGAGGGTACGGATTGTCCTCCGGCTGTGCCCGGCGCGGATATTGAATCGTTACACTCTGTGACGCCACGCCGTATTCGTCGAACCGTTGCTGTATCTGCTGTGAACACTGCGGATCAGAGGCGATTTGCTCATAGTTGTACGTAAGCTGCTCCAACTGCACGGGCAATGTTACACATTCCGAATTTGTGTTCCGCACCAAGCGCACTTGATAACGGAAGCTCTCCACCTGATAAGGAGGCAGCCCCGCAACATCTCCCGCAAAAATTTCAGAACGCAGGGGCATTCCTCGCAACGAGCGATACAGCCAATACTCTTGCCGCCCATTGGGGGAATCTAGCGCTACATCCTGGGCCGCTGCCGCATCGAATCGAGTAAGCCGGGCGGGTTTAACCTGAAAAGCGGCAGGGTCGCCTTGCCAATATTGCTGCACGGCACGCTCCTCATCCTGCTGTTGCCCGGTATGATACCAGGTCCGCGTCAGCACGGGCGGAGTGCTGACGCTCAGGGTTCCCTCGGAATCCCGCTCCTCTTCCCATGTGTCAATGCGGCCGAACCCGGCAAATTCCTTTTCGGTCCGGTCATACACGCCATGGCGGTAAGTATACTTCTGAATCCTGGCGCTGCCGCTGATTTCATCCACCGTGTGCATGTCCGATACCACGTTGATCGGGAATGGCACACCGCAGACAGTCGATGAGGCAGCCTGTTTCTCATCCAGCCAATACTGGGCGGAGCTTCGGTACAGGAACGAGCTGGAAGCGCCGAGATTGTTGCTGACGGTTTGCAATAAATACGGCTTCGCCGCAAAGAACTCTAATTTCCAACTGCGGGGGGCCATATAGGGCACATGCAGTACCAGACTGGCCGCCCCCAATCCGCGGATGTCAGCGGGGAGCAGCCGGCACAGATCATCAAACCGTACGCCGTCAGGCAGCGGAACCCGCAGCGGATCAGCAAATCCGTTGCCGGAAAGATTCCGGTAAATGAGAAGAGCGTCACGAGAAGCATAAATCATATCGGAAGCGCCAGATCCATCAAGGTCGGCAAGATATACGCGCTCAGGGTTGAATTCCCGCTCCGATGCCGTGAACCCGGGAAGGGCCAGCGGCGCCCCGAACGCGCCGTTCCCGAGATTAGGCCAGCAGGTAACGCCATCATGCCGGATGCGCACCAAATGAGACTGACCCGATCCCAGCATATCGCTGAATGCTACCAGTTCCTTTTTATCTACGCGTTCCACAGGCAAAGTAATGCCCGCTTGCTGCCACACTTCACATGCGCGCTTGAAGCCCGCTTCTTCTCCGGCATAAAACCGGACGCTCTTCGGTCCGATCATAACCAGATCGGTTAATCCTGATCCCGTTACATCGGCAAGCTGTGCCTGCGGATGGAAGAATTCCGTTGGCAGTGCCTGGAGCGGCACAAAACCGGACCAGCTCTTATCCGGATTCATGCTATATTGCCCCGCAACCCCGGGTTCTGCAAGCAACCATTCCAGATACCCGTCGCCATTCAGATCCACCAGCATCCCGTTCCGGGAGTTCGCGGGAATATGAGGCAGCGGCCGCCAGCTGTCATAGGCGATCCCATCCGGTGAATCGCCCCGGGCGGGAGAACGGTAATGCCAGTGGTCATTATCCTGATATAACAAGCCCGGTATGCCTTCTCCGTACAAATCGACCAACTGATAATGTTCTTTATCCGCCAATTCAGGCACAGGCAGAAAAGACTGCCAATCGGCCGTTGCCTCGATGTCAAATGAAGTATAATCGAATTCCAGCGGCGGCAGGCTCCGGATGGTCCCGTCTGCTTCATAAGCCAATTGCCGGACCGCGCTCAACATGGACGCCGCCGGGTTCTCGTCGTATTCCAACTGCATCCGCCACACCAGCGCCGGCTCCTCGCCAAGCTCCTTAAAGGCGTGGAACATCAAGACCTGGCGGCACAAGCGGCAAGTCCGGACCTCAAATCCTTAGTCATAGCGGGAAAAACGGTCCTGGCGCGCCAGCCACTCCCCTTGGGGCACGTATAGGGGAGGAACATCCGCTGACGTATCGTTCTCGCCATAATCCAGGATGGCGGTATACAGCCATTGGCCGTCCGCAGGGATTTCCCCCTTCCAGACATAGAGAGAAGGAGAGGCAACCTTATTTCCATAGCGAATCGATTTAAGATAGCGGTTCGCCCCATATTGATGATTGTCTTGCTCCAGATTCACGCCTTCATTGTCTTCTTCTTTGTATTGATAATAAATATGCTCTCCGAAGGGAGAGACGGACTCCTCCACTAACCATTCCGCGATCTTGGCGGAATCGTCAGGGGCGGCAATCCGCGCTTGATCAGTCTTGCCAAGACAGTGCAGCACCCCGTCGGCAGCATGAAGCAGCCAAAACGGCCTTGTTGCGCTTCCTGCTTGCGCTTCCCAGTATTCCAGCAAATGAAAGGCGCTCTCGATCCGGGGAAAATAGCGGGTAACCGTAAACGTCTCGCCTAACGTTATCCCCTGGGCAATATCGGTGCGGCGGGTAATGACCTCCCCTTGTTCGTTGCATTCCGGAACAAGCACTTCCCCATCCGGACCAAGGAACTGATCTTCGGCTGTATAATGGGGGATCCCGTTGCTTGTTCTGCGGCAAATGCGCATCACTCCCATCGCCCAACCCATTCCACAAACGCCGTTGCCGTTGCCGCTCGCATAGGACAGGCTTATATCAGGAGTAATAGAGCGGCCGGAGGTTACCGGCATCGGCACGTTACAACGTGCCATGCCGTCGGAGCCGGGAGCCGCGATGTTTTCTTCTATTCCTTTCATCGAACCGCCGCCCTTTGGCAGCGTTGGCGACAATAGCTTGATATCCGCATTGCTAGATTGTGGCATAATCCAATTCCTCCTTGGAGGGGCTTGTCAATACAAGCCCCGGAATATATCTGACTGTAAAGCTATTTCATAACATATCGAATGTGGAAGATGACGTCATTGAGACTTTCCAGCAGGAGGCGCTGGTCGCCGTCTTGCCCGGCATGGAATATCGACAGGACGAGTGTGCCGGATAACGGATCCATGCCCTCGAAAGGCAGGAACCGGCTGTCGTTGAGATCCGTGGTGAACAAGCCGCTGTCATCCACGCCATGGGACAGCGCAACGGTCTCGCCGCCTAGCGATAAGGTTGCTTCTATATCCTGATAAGGTCCCAATAACGCCGGCAGGGTAACCGACAGGTTTTTGATCCTGCGGGTCTTTTCCGCTTGGTTGTAGGAGCGATCCAAGCCAAGAACGGTGAGGTCAAGGGTTGCGCTGAAAATATTGTTTTGCAGCTGTACGCCGACTCCGCTCACCGGGTCAGGCGTCTTTCCGTCCAGAACTTCCTTGACTAGCTCTACGAAGCTAGACTCTGGTGTTTCTTTGCGGAGAAGGGTGTCTATAGATACCGTTTTCACGGCTTCCATTCCGCGCTTGTCTTCCTCCAGCCACAGATTCTCCAGCTTCTGAAGCTCTAGCAGCAGCGCCTCGCCCGCCAGCAATCCCTGATACAGATCATTCCAGGCCGGGAGGGACAAGACTCCGACCGTTTTATCCGAACCGATTTCTTTCTCTAAAGCCTGCTTCGCCATCAAGCAGAGCGGCAATGCGGCGTCATACATTTGATAGTATAGAGACGACAGACGTCCAGCCATCCAGTTATACAAAGCTTGATTCGTAAAACGGGTGCTTTGCAGCTCGTAGACCGCTTGCGCGTGCGCCTGTTCCGTCTCCGCCAGCGCAAGTTGTTTTCGCGCCATATCCATTTGTTCCCGCAGGGCCGCAATCTGCGAATCCAACTGCGCCGCTTCATTCTCGGCAATATCCCGCTGCAGCAGCCAATCCTCCCGGCGCCGGCGGTAGCTTTCGCTGATGTCGATAATATTGGCCGTCTGCTCCATGACACCGGCAGCGATTTGCAATCCTTGGGCTACAGCCGCGCTGGCTGCTCCCCAGCGGGAACCTCCAACTGCGAAACCAAAAATGTTCGGAGCCATATCCAAGCCGCCGGTGATGGCGATCGGCACGGTTGAGCTGGTATTGATGATTCCCGCGGTGGTACGCAGTGCGAGTGAGGCGGTTTCATTGTCCGACATCCAGTTGTCCGCCAAGCCGGCAAAATGGGTCTTCCGGGACTCCGCCCCCGCTTTCGCTGTCATCGTTGCTTCCAGACTTGCTTGCAGCGCGGCCAGGTTCTTCTCCTGAATATCGCGGGTTTGCTGCAGGACAATCTGCTGCTGGGACTGCAACAGTATGGTCATTGCTTCGCTGTCCTGCTTTGTCAGTGCGTTTTCCAGGGCATTGCCGAATTGGATGACACTGTTGGCCGCATTGCGCGCCTTATCGATGACCAGAGGGAAACGATAGACACTCTGACGGCTTTGGGCGGAACCCGCGCTTCCCCCCAGGCCATCGCCCGGGCCATGCTGAACCTGCAATTCACGCGGATTGACCGGTTCGGCAAAGAGCGGCAAATGAAGCGGCTGACCGTCCAGACTCAAATTGTGGCGCAAATTGTATAAACGCAGATCGATTTTGTCCCAGAAAGCGAACAGTTCATCATTATAAGGCGGCAGGAAATGACCGTTTTCGGCTGTCACAAGCGCTCGCATGGCCAAAATTGGCGCTGCCGGCGAATCGCTTCGCGTCGGTACGGCGGTTACCGCGTCTGCTTCGCTTTGCAGGGTCGGATTAGGCCAACTGTGATTGATCCGGATCTCGGGGCGCGGACCAAGCAGTTGGCTGGCCTGGATATAATACATCTTGGCTTCGGTCAAGGTATCCCGCTCCAGCATCCGGTACAAGCTGTCGCCGCGGCTGATCAAGAAGTCCAAGGTGTGAATAAAAATAGCCAGCTTGTATTGCATCGGGTCGGCCATCGCAATCTCGTCCGGGTCGGTCGTTGCCAGGGACAACGTGTCGTCCCACTCCGTATCCTCCTGCAGCGGCATCACGTTCCAGTAGCGCACGTTGCCTTTGCCATCCGTCAGCAGATTGCCGAAGCCATCACGGTATCCTGCGCTGTTGAAGATGAATTTAAACCAACGTTCCGCCAACTCATACCGCTGCTCGGTGTGGAAGCGAACCGCCATTAAAAAAGGAACATGGAAGAAGATTTCCCACAAGTAAAGTCCGTAAGGCCCGTTAAAGGCAGCTAAGCCGCCCAATTGGTTATTCCCCTGAATGGTGTAGTCGAAGAGTGCGTCAAGGCTCTTGTCCAACAAGGCCGACAGGTCGATGTTATTTTTCAGGGTAAGGTCGATAGGACCTTTGATATTGCTTCCAGAAGGAGGGGTGTATTGACTATTGTTAATTGATCCGTATTGCTGGACGAATTCTCCTAAATAGCTAAAGTAAAAGGTTAACTTCCCCAAAGAATCAGCAGAAACATAAACTTGGTATTTCTTATCAGAAGCAACAGATAGGTCCTTATTTTGTCCCGGTTTTACCTCTTCGTTACCAATATTGACCATATTAATAAAATAACTAGGAGAATCATTCCTTACATTTATTTTTGAATTTGAAAGTGCTGTAAAGGTTAAATTGAGGTAACTAGTCTTAATGCTCATCTTATTGAGAGAGAATTTTATGTTTAATTCCTCATCGGACGTCTCGCCATGGAGGGTATAGCCAAGCCATTCGAATGAATTAAATACCTTCTCCTTACTGTATGAACACCACACCCCAGCACTATTTAAAAACCAATCATTGATGTACTCTGCATCGTCGACTTGCCCATCCCCCCCTTGTTTTTTGTCTATAGTAATCCACTTGATATGCAGACGGCCGTTCTCCCAGAAGGGGAGCACATAGTTATCAAGCGCTTCTCCGATATTGGCAGTGATTTTTTTCCACCCAGACCAGATAGCTGGTACCAGTTTATTGTTATTGTCCTTTTTCAGTGTTAAGCGGCGCCAGTAATATTCGTAAGGCATTGTCTTCGTGCGTCCAACAAAGAGTAAAACACTTTCGTCGCCACCTTTATTTACGCTGATATACTCGAGATCCGCCAACACTTCATATTCAGTCAGGTAGTGCTGCAGTGCGTTCTTAACTGTGTCATCGGTAATTCTTCCCTGGCTGATATTCTGTTCCAGGTTCAGGAACGGATCGGTTTTGTTATAGCGCAAGGACGGGTCAATATAGCTGCCTGCATAATATTTCAGACGTTCTTTGCCTGCCCAGGTGGAATAACGCTTGTTATAGGTATCCCAATTATTCAGGAATTTTCCCGGCGCGAAATGGCTGTTGCTTTCCGGAGTCAACTTCCCTTCATAGCCTTCGACGCAGCGGTTCATATATAACTGTACGCTGCTGATGGCCTCCGCTATCGGCGATGTTTTCACCAGTTCACTGATCTTAGTATCCAGCAGCAAGTACTCATACAGACTGTCCGCATCCGTAATCTTGTCCGTAAGCTCGGTCGGAACCTGACTGGCGATATAATGCTTGACCAAAGCATCCCGGCGGGCTTCTTTAATGGATTGCATCAGGGTTGAAGTAGACATATGTTTATCACCTTCCTTGGTCATGTTGGTTCAGGCTTGCGCCGCAGCCATCAGGCTGTGGGCTACCGAAGTAATCAAATCCATGTTTTCCGCGGTTTTATCCTCTTCGGCCATGTCAACCAGCTCTCCCAGCGTTCTGCTGCCCACGTTCAGTTGACGGCCCAGGTTGACCCAGCTTTCCAAAGTAAAGATCTGATCAAAGTTCTTGGGATATTCGTTCTCTCCCAGCAGGTAATCATTCATCGAGGCGGTATCCGCTTCATTCCAGCCATGGATATGGGCCAGCAGCTTGACCGCAGTGTCGCGTGTGATGGTTGCCGAGTGAGCCTGGGCAAAATATCGCATAGCCTCCTCGCTGGAAACCTGGACGCGCTGCTGCCATTCCTTCAGGCGGGTCAGCACCAGCAGGAGATGCAGCGAGGGTACGGGCACTGTGTGTTGTCCGTCCAGAAGCTGCTCGGGATGCCCGATCAGCAGCGCCAGATCCTGCTCGCTTAACCCGCACCAACGGACAATCAGCGCATACTGGCTGATCTGCTGACACCACTGCAGCAGGGCGGATTCACCTTCCAGGGCCATCAGTTCATCCTCATGATCGGCGCTGAAATACGCTTGAAGCTTGTCCCAGAAAGCCCGCAGCGTAAACGTTCCGTCGGTTTTGTCCATCCAGTCGATTACTCGCGCCATCACGTTGGCTTTCAGTTTGAAGCCCGCCGCCAATGCCCGGAGCAGTTTGTCCGCAGGCAACGTATCCTGAGCATCCACTCTGGCCACGTTCGCGGCACTGCTTGCGGATTGATGCACCTGTGCCAAAAAGTTGTACAGCTCAGGCGTAGCCGTATCGCTGTACCGGTTGGTAACCATGGCTTGCAGGGAGACAACATCCAGCTGATGGGCGTCCATCCAGTCCAAAAGGACCTCCGTACGACGAATAATCTCTAACGCTTCTAAACTCCGAGGGTTCGTGCCAATCGTGCGGAGCAAGGTATCCTCGCCGCCAGCCATCAATTTCCACAACAGCTCCGCCTCGGTAAAACGCAATCCGAGCATGTGAGGAATTCGGCCTAAACGATAAAGCTGAGCAACGGTTGTTTCATTGGCGGTGATTTGCTGCGCTTTGTCGCCAAAGCAGTATTTGCCGATACGGGAGAACTCATCGGCGGTCACCCCCATGGCCCCGCAGCAAATCGATTCATATCGATCCTGCTTGCTCACCTCGAATTGCAAAGTAGCGCCCAAGGGTAAGGTAGCCGAATGGTCGGCCGTGCTGAACATCGTCTGATAAAAGCTGTCCTTGCCTGCTTCCGTATACGTATTGACATCGCCGATAAACGCGGCGAACATATCCGATGTGATGCCATAACGCGTCTGGAGCCTTGTGAATTCGGCCACAGCATCCAGTACGGACCTATCCAGAATCAGTTCTCCACCGTGTTCGATTACGGCACGGCTGGCATTAGTAATCAGCCAATCCAACTGCTCAAAGGAAAGACCCGTGCTGCGCGCCAGCCGGACAATCTTTTCCGCCCTTCCGGCCAAAGCCACAACATTATCCGGCGTAAAGTTCAAAACAGGGGTGTCTGTTGCAGCGCCCGCGCTGTTATACTGTTTTACCCACAACGGAGTTTCTTCCGTACCGGTCAAAAACACAGCTCCATAGGTTGAAACCGGAACATTGGCCTCGCCGCCAAATTTTACAAACCGGCTTTCGTACTCACTGCTTTTTGCCTGATAATCCTTCTGCATCGTTAAATCCAGCAATTCATTAAAGCTCAAGCCGGTCTTCAGGCAGAAATCATCGACAACATTTAAGACGGCGGCCAGATCGGCAGGAGCTCGGGTAATGGCCGTCGTGATGTTGAAGTGCTTGGCGATGTCCTCTGCTGTCGGCTCGGGGTTGACCAGCAGACGGAAGCTGTTTGGCGTCAAGGAAAGCGTTTCCCTCGTCGGCGGAGACGGGGTCGTGTCGGCAACAGGCGGCATCATGTCGATGATAGAAATGGTGTCATTCCCCGTCTCATTCTTCCTTAGGGTAAAGGTCAACGCTTCATCCAAGTCCAGATTCAGCGCCAACGGCTCATTCCAGTTGCTGGCAAGGCTTTTGCCTAGCCCCAAATAGCCGTGATCCGGGACAAAAATGCGGATGGATGTATCGGTCACTCTTTCAATCTGAACTGGAAGGTGAGTGCCGCTAGGCATACTGCCGGTGCCTCGATTGATCATTAGGCAGTATGGCCCGCTAATATTGTTGCTCTGTCCATCGTCGCTGGTCAGATAACAATTGGTCAGCAGCTTTCCACCGAGGGACACATCGTCTGCCACGCGCAGGAAGTAGTCCCCTCTGCCGCCTCTGCCGTAATAAACGAGTTGCAACCTTGCCGGCGCGATATCGGCCGCTTGCGGCGGTCCAATGTTGATTTTGGCGCTAATAGTTGAGCCTATTTCGAGTTTATGCGCCAGAAAAAGCCGTTTGCCGCCGGTCTCCAGGTAGAATTCCTCTCCCGTGATGAATACCGGCTCATCATCGGAGGCTTTCTGATTGGCGTATTCCGAGTGCCGCGTCTTGCTAATCCGGCGGGCAGCGGCGGAATCCTGCAGGATGGAAGTCCGCTGCGTGTCCAGCAGGGTATCCCATATCCCCAGCAAATTGGATGAGCGCGCCTCCGCCACGGCATTGATTTGCGCAA
This sequence comes from Paenibacillus alvei DSM 29, assembly GCF_000293805.1. GTDB lineage: Bacteria > Bacillota > Bacilli > Paenibacillales > Paenibacillaceae > Paenibacillus_B > Paenibacillus_B alvei. The sequence continues at coordinate 1,280,905 of NZ_AMBZ01000001.1, forward strand.
GGTCGTCATCATAGGGAAGGTTCATCGGATAGTAGGTATCCTTCAAGGATGCCAGCGTGCCGGAGCCTTCGGGCTGCAGTACATCCAGCAGGATATCGAGAGAAGACACCTCCCGGTTCATATTGTCATTATTGAGGATCAGCGACTTCAAATCTGGACGGCGGTTGTCAATATGCAGTTTGTCTTTTGGGTCGTGGAGATCCCGCGCAATTTTATACAGTACCGTCAGGTAACGTCCCGGCGAAAAAAGCGACTGTATAGAGGAGGCTTCCGCATAGCCCTCTGGCGATCGCTCCGGGAACAAGTCTCCAAAATCGGCTCCGCCTCCAAGACTCCGCTCCAACGCGGCACGCATGCCTTGCAGGCCGGTATCCGCAGATAATTTGGGAAGGCTCTGGACGACCGGATCATTGTGCAGTTGCCAGGCCCTATAAAGCATGTATAAGTTTTCTGTCCTCTGGACGGCTAATTGATGAATCTCCTTCGCGTCGGAAGAGGGAATCTCCGGATTGCTTTTCTGAAATTCCGCAAGATTTTCAGATGCAATATCAAAGACGGTCCGATAACCGGACTGTTTAAGCGCTTCTGTTAATTCTTCGGTTCCGAGCCGGAATACGCCGGCCGTGTTGTCTGTTGTTGACACCATGAACTCCTCCTCTTGGGTTCGGAATGATGAGTACTCCGCACGGTCAATATGACCGTAGACATCAAAACAATAGAAGAATATCCTTACCGTTTGTGGTTATTCCCCATGAACAGGTACCCCCTTTCATTTACAATCCAAGCATACCTCTCACCTTCCAAAAAAAAGCATAGATATTTTCATTGATGGGTGAAAATATGTTTCATTCTTCAGGCCCTTGCTGGAGGTAGATTTTACGTAAACTACAAGGAAGATTAGCAACGACGGAAATGATAAGTGGAACTTTTTATGGCCTTTTAGGAAGAGGGGATCAGGAATGGAAGTTGAGAGGGAGCTTGAAAGAGCATCTGACAGAAGATAGAGTGTAATACCATAATAAAAAATGAAAGAAGCTGCTTCTTTATTCTTAAGAAACAGCTTCTCTTATTTGACAGTTAGTTAATAATTGTCACAAAACATACTCCTTTAGGATAGAAAGCCATACCGTCTCCAATCTTTTTGTTGTATATTAGACCAGCTTCCCATATTTCAAAGGTATTGACATCATACTTTGGATAAGCAATAATTCTTCCTCTTTTCTTGTCCGGTACTTTAATATTTTGCTCCTCTTCAACGGCATAACTCGCTGTTACATCATAGTTTAAGGCAGTTGAAACGATTTTGGCATCGATAGAAACCGTCGTTGAGTGTGTAGCCTGTATCCCTTGTTTTATTATCATTTTTCCACCGGGAGAATCATAATCAGAATCTCTAATCGATTTTGATCCGCACGCTTCATATGGATCACTTACGTTCGCAATATACTTTGCAAGTTCAAGAAATGGTGCAACGTTGGGGTTCGTACTGAGGTAATTTTGTTCGCTATTTTCATTGGAATTATTACTGGAGTAATTGGGTTGGTTATTGTCACTTGAGTCAGGAATATAAATTGTAACTTTAGAATCCGGATCCAACCTGAGATTGGTTTGTTCACTGAATTCACTAACATTTTGTACTTCGATTATTTTAGTAATTGAACCATCCGGAGCGGTTTTGTAGGTTACGTTACCAGCTACATCAAAACAGTTCATTAGTTTCGGGGAAGAAGTTAAATCAGTTGTTTTTGCTGAAGCAGCTGATGTAACAAAAAACAAACACGCCAATGATAACATCATCGCTACTTGAAACATTTTCTTTATTCTCACCAATAACAACCTCCTACTCTTCCTTCAACATACTATTGAAGTATATTTATGTCAATAATTATGGAAATAAAGAACTCCCGCGGTTGCAGTATTTCGCGGGAGTTTGTCTTCTATTTCATGACATATCGAATGTGGAAGATGACGTCGTTCAGGCTTTCCAGCAGGAGGCGCTGGTCACCGTCTTGCCCGGCATGGAATATCGACAGAACGAGTGTGCCCGATAACGGATTCATGCCCTCGAAAGGCAGGAAACGGCTGTCGTTGAGATCCGTGATGAACAAGCCGCTGTCATCCACGCCATGGGACAGCGCAACGGTCTCGCCGCCTAGCGATAAGGTTGCCGCTATATCCTGATAAGGTCCCAATAGCGCGGGTAAGGTAACCGACAGGTTTTTGATCCTGTGGGCCTTTTCCGCTTGGTTGTAAAAGCGATCCAGGCCAAGGGTGGACAGGTCAAGGGTTGCGCTGAAAATATTGTTTTGCAGCTGTGCGCTAACTCCGCCCACAGGGTCAGGCGTCTTTCCGTTCAGAACTTCCTTGACGAAATCTGCAAAGCCGGTCTCTGGATTTTCTTTGCGGAGAAGGGTATCTAGAGATACCGTTCTTACGGCTTCCATTCCGCGCTTGTCTTCCTCCAGCCACAGATTCTCCAGCTTCTGAAGCTCGAGCAGCAGCGCCTCGCCCGCCAGTAATCCCTGGTACAGATCATTCCAGGCCGGGAGGGTGAAAAGTCCAACCGTTTTATCAGGGCCGATTTCTTTCTCTAAAGCCTGTTTGGCCATCAAGCACAGCGGCAAGGCGGCGTCATACATTTGATAGTATAGAGACGACAGACGCCCGGCCATCCAGTTATACAAAGCTTGGTTCGTAAAGCGGGCGCTTTGCAGCTCGTAGACCGCTTGCGCGTGCGCCTGTTCCGTCTCGGCCAGCGCCAGTTGCTTGCGCACCATATCCATCTGTTCCCGCAGGGCCGCAATCTGCGAATCCAGCTGGGCTGCTTCATTCTCTGCGATATCCCGCTGCAGCAGCCAATCCTCCCGGCGCCGGCGGTAGCTTTCGCTAATATCGATGATATTGGCCGTTTGCTCCATTACAGAGGCGCTGACCTGCAATCCTTGGGCTACAGCAGCGCTCACGGCTCCCCAGCGGGAACCTCCGGTCGCCAAGCCGAACACATTAGGAGCCATATCCAGGCCGCCGGCGATGGCGATTGGCACGGTCGAGCTTGTATTGATAATTCCCGCAGTGGTGCGCAGTGCGAGTGAGGCGGTTTCATTGTCCGACATCCAGTTGTCCGCCAGGCCGGCAAAATGGGTCTTCCGGGATTCCGCACCCGCTTTCGCTGTCATCGCAGATTCCAGACTTGCTTGCAGCGCGGCCAGGTTCTTCTCCTGAATATCGCGGGTTTGCTGCAGGACGATCTGCTGCTGGGATTGCAACAGCATGGTCATGGCTTCGCTGTCTTGCTTGGCCAATGCGTTTTCCAGGGCATTGCCGAATTGGATCACACTGTTGGCCGCATTGCGCGCCTTGTCGATGACAAGGGGGAAACGATAGACACTCTGGCGGCTTTGGACGGAATTGACGCTTCCCCCCAAGCCATCGCCCGCACCATGCTGCACCTGCAGCTCACGCGGATTCACCGGTTCGGCAAAGAGCGGCAGATGAAGCGGCTGACCGTCCAGACTCAAATTGTGGCGCAAATTGAATAAACGCAGATCGATTTTATCCCAGAAAGCGAACAGTTCATCATTATAAGGCGGCAGGAAATGACCGTTTTCGGCTGTCAGAAGCGTTCGCAAAGCGAGGATTGGCGCTGCCCGCGAACCGCTTCGCGTCGGTACGGCGGTTACCGCGTCCGCTTCGCTTTGCAGGGTCGGATTAGGCCAACTGTGATTGATCCGAATCTCGGGACGAGGCCCAAGCAGTTGGCTGGCCTGAATGTAATACATCTTGGCTTCGGTCAGAGTATCCCGCTCCAGCATCCGGTACAAGCTGTCGCCGCGGCTAATCAGGAAGTCCAGGGTGTGAATAAATAGAGCCAGCTTGTATTGCATCGGGTCGGCCATCGCAATCTCGTCCGGGTCGGTCGTTGCCAGGGACAACGTATTATTCCACTCCGTATCCTCCTGCAGCGGCACCACGTTCCAATAGCGCACGTTTCCTTTGCCATCGGTCAGCAGATTGCCGTAGTCATCACGGTATCCTGCGCTGTTAAAAATGAATTTAAACCATCGTTCCGCCAATTCGTACCGCTGCTCGGTTTGGAAGCGAACCGCCATTAAAAAAGGAGCATGGAAAAAGATTTCCCACAAATAAAGTCCGTAAGGCCCGTTAAAGGCAGCTAAGCCGCCCAATTGGTTATCGCCCTGAATGGTATAGTCGAACAATGCGTCAAGGCTTGTTTCCAACAAGGCCGACAGGTCAATGTTATTTTTTAGGGTAAGGTCGATAGGACCTTTAATATTGCTTCCTGATGGAGGTGTAAATTGATTATTGACAATTGTGCCGTATGAGTTTTGGAGTGTATCTTCATAATATCCAAAATAATCAACCCCAAAGTAAGGCTCAGGATGGACCCCTGACTTTAGTTGCACTGTGAAATACGTATATCTCCAATCATCGACTTCTACTTGTTGCCCCTCTAAAAGTCTAATATCACCTAAAGTGAGATAAGAATCTGAATCAATGTAATTTTTTTCAAAATTAATGTGTACCCGTCTATATGGCATTGCCGTTAGTGTTAACTTAAAGGCACCTGGTGCATCACAGAACAGTTGATTCCGAATAACAGTGATATATTTGCCATCGATGATTGCACTACCACGAGATTCAAAACTATTTTTGATTGGTAGAGACTTTCGGAATGAAGACCAGACTCCGGAACTATTCATTAACCAGTCATTCAGATACTGTTTCTCAACGGTTTCTCCAGCTTCATTTTGAGTCTTTTCTGTAGAACACCATTGTACATGTAGGCGATTTTTATACCAGAAAAGCACTACATAGTTATCAACCGCTTCGCCGATATTGGCCGTGATTTTTTTCCACTGCGACCAGATGGCTGGTACCAGTTTATTGTTATTGTCCTTTTTCAGTGTTAAGCGGCGCCAGTAATATTCGTAAGGCATTGTCTTCGTGCGCCCAACAAAGAATAAGTCACTTTCATCGGCGCCTTTGTTTACGCTGATATACTCCAGATCCGCCAACACTTCATATTCAGTCAGATAGTGTTGCAGCGAGTTCTTTACGGTATCATCGGTGATTCTTCCCTGGCTGATGCTCTGTTCCAGGTTCAAGAACGGATCGGTTTTGTTGTACCGCAAGGACGGGTCAATATAGCTGCCTGCATAGTATTTCAGACGTTCCTTGCCTGCCCAGGTGGAATAACGCTTGTTATAGGTATCCCAATTATTCAGGAATTTTCCCGGCGCAAAATGGCTATTACTTTCCGGAGTCAACTTGCCTTCATAGCCTTCGACGCAACGGTTCATGTATAACTGCACGCTGCTGATGGCCTCCGCTATCGGCGATGTTTTTACGAGTTCACTGATCTTGGTATCCAGCAGCAAATACTCATACAGGCTGTCTGCGTCTGTAATCTTATCCATAAGCTCTCTCGGGACATTGTTGGCGATATAATGGTTGACCAACGCATCCCGGCGGGATTCCTTAATTGATTGCAACAGGGTTGAAGTAGACATATGCTTATCACCTTCCTTGGTCATGTTCGTTCAGGCTTGCGCCGCAGCCATCAGGCTTTGGGCGACAGAGATAATCAAATCCATGTTTTCCGCGGTATCATCCTCTTCAGACATGTCAACCAGCTCTCCCAGCGTTCGGCTGCCCACGTTCAGTTGACGGCCCAGGTTGACCCAGCTTTCCAGGGTAAAGATCTGCTCAAAGTTCCTAGGATATTCGTTCTCTCCCAGCAGGTAGTCATTCATCGAGGCGGTATCCGCTTCATTCCAGCCATGGATACGGGCAAGCCGCTTGACCGCAGCATCGCGTGAGACGGTTAGCGAATCGGCCTGGGCAAAAAAGCGCATGGCCTCCTCACTGGAAACCTGGACGCGCTGCTGCCATTCCTTCAGGCGGGTTAGCACCAGCAGGAGGTGCAGCGAGGGTACGGGCACGGTATCTTGTCCATCCAGAAGCTGCTCGGGATGCCCGGTCAGCAGCGCCAGATCCTGCTCGCTTAATCCGCACCAGCGGACAATCAGCGCATACTGGCTGATCTGCTGACACCATTGCAGCAAGTCGGCTTCTCCTTCCAAGGCCGTTAGTTCATCTTCATGATCGGCGTTGAAATGTACTTGAAGCCTGTCCCATAAATCCTGCAGCGTAAACGTTCCGTCGGTCTTGTCCACCCAATCAATGACCTGTGCCATCACGTTCGCCTTCAGGTTGAAGCCTGCCGCCAAGGATAGGAACAGCTTGTCTGCGGGTAGGGTAGCCTGAGCATCTGCTCGGGTCACGTTCGCGGCGCTGCTTGCGGATTGATGCACCTGTGCCAAAAAGTTGTACAGCTCCGGCGTGGCTGTGCCGCTGTACCGATTGGTAACCATGGCTTGCAGGGAGACCACATCCAGCTGATGGGCATCCATCCAGTCCAAAAGGACCTCCGTACGGCGAATGATCTCTAACGCTTCTAGACTGCGAGGGTTAGCGCCGATCGTACGGAGCAAGGTATCCTCGCCGCCAGCCATCAATTTCCACAACAGCTCCGCCTCGGTAAAACGCAATCCGAGCATGTGAGGAATTCGGCCTAAACGATAAAGCTGAGCAACGGTTGTTTCATTGGCGGTGATTTGCTGGGCTTTATCCCCAAAGCAGTATTTTCCGATACGGGAGAACTCATCGGCGGTCACCCCCATGGCCCCGCAGCAAATCGATTCATATCGATCCTGCTTGCTCACCTCAAATTGCAAAGTAGCGCCCAAGGGTAAGGTAGCCGAATGGTCGGCCGTGCTGAAAATCGTCTGATAAAAGCTGTCTTTACCCGCTTCTGCATACGTATTGACTTCGCCGATAAACGCGGCGAACATATCCGATGTGACGCCATAACGTTTATTGAGCCTCGTGAATTCGGCCACAGCCTCCAATACCGGCTTATCCAGAATCAGTTCTCCACCGTGTTCGATTACGGCACGGCTGGCATTGGTAATCAGCCAATCCAACTGCTCATAGGAAAGACCCGTGCTGCGCGCCAGCCGGACAAGCTTTTCCGCCCTTCCTGCCAGAGCCACAACATTATCCGCCTTAAAGTTTAAACCAGCACCCGTACTCGCCTTGATTTCCATAGAAGGCCGTAAAGCTTTTTCATGGTGTTCTCTTGAGGCATAAGAGACATCGCCCTGACTGCCGTAATTCGCACTAGAACGAATAACAAATGATACTTTATCTTGACCTTTTGCGAGCGCATCATTCACTTGCCGGGTCACATCAACCTTTACATTCCTGCCAACTTCTGGAACACCCCAGCTTGCGATGATCGCTCCTCCCGCAGGCTTGTTATTCCATGTGATTTTCAATTCATCCCAACTGTTTTCACTGACCAAATGAGCTTGGTGTCTTAAGTTAGACAATTGTTTCGCTCTAGTTGTTAGAGAAATTTTAGCTTCCTCCACGGCTCCAGAAAGACCTCTTAAATCAAACCTGATGTATGCTTCTCTACTGTATCCACTAGACCCATCCTGCTTCACCACAAGACTATTGTCTGATCCATAATTCGTGTTTGCATATGTTCCATTTCGAACATAGGCGTCCGCTGCAGGGCTTATCACAGCTCCTTTTCCTACCCACAACGGAGTTTCCTCCGTTGCTGTCAGAAAAGCTGCTCCATAGGTTGAAACCGAAACATTGGCCTCGCCGCCAAATTTTACAAATCGGCTTTTGTAGTCGCTGTCGATTGATTCATCATCCTTCTGCATCGTTAAGTCCAGCAATTCATTAAAGCTCAAGCCGGTTTTCAGGCAGAAGTCATCGACCACATTTAAGACGGCGGCCATCTCGGCAGTTAGGGTAGTCGTGACGTTATAGTGGTTGGCGATATCCTCCACTGTCGGCTCGGGGTTGACCAACAGACGGAAGCTGTTTGGCGTCAAGGAAAGGGCTTCCCTCGTACGCGGAGACGGGGTAGTATTGGCAATTGATGAGGCCGATTGCCGCGTCTTGCTTATCCGGCGGATAGCGGCGGAATCCTGCAGGATGGATGTGCGCTGCGTATCCAGCAGGGTATCCCAAATCCCCAGCAAATTGGACGAGCGCGCCTCTGCTACGGCATTGATTTGCGCAAGGTCGTCATCATACGGAAGGTTCATCGGATAGTAGGTATCCTTCAAGGATGCCAGCGTGCCGGAGCCTTCGGGCTGCAGTACATCCAGCAGGATATCCAGGGAAGAGACCTCTCTGTTCATGTTATCCGTGTTGAGGATCAGTGACTTCAAATCAGGGCGGCGGTTGTCAATATGCAGTTTGTCTTTTGGGTCGTGGAGATCCCGCGCAATTTTATACAGCATTGTCAGGTAACGTCCCGGCGAAAAAAGCGACTGTATAGAGGAGGCTTCCGCATAGCCCTCTGGCGATCGCTCCGGGAACAAGTCTCCAAAATCGGATCCGCCTCCAAGACTCCGCTCCAACGCGGCACGCATGCCTCGCAGGCCGGTATCCGCGGATAATTTGGGAAGGCTCTGGACGACCGGATCATTGTGCAGTTGCCAGGCCTTATAAAGCATGCATAAGTTTTCTGTCCTCTGGACGGCTAATTGATGAATCTCCTTCGCGTCGGAAGAGGGAATCTCCGGATTGCTTTTCTGAAATTCCGCAAGATTTTCAGATGCAATATCAAAGACTGTCCGATAACCGGATTGCTGAAGCGCTTCTGTTAATTGTTCGGTTCCGAGCCGAAATACGCCGGCCGTGTTGTCTGTTGTTGACACCATGAACTCCTCCTCTTGTGTTCTGAATGATGATTGGCCCGCACAGTTAAAATGACCGTATCAAAACAATAGAAGATATCCGTACCGTTTTTGGTCATTCCCCATGCACAGGTCCCCCTTCATTTACAACCCAAGCATACCTCTCGCCTTCCAAAAAAAAGCATAGACATTTTCATTAATGGGTGAAAATATATTTCATCCTTCAGGAATCTCGAAAGGTATATTTTAGGTGTAACTGCAAGGAAGATTTGCAATGCGAAAGGACATCAAAAGATCACACATTGTTACAAAGGGAGAGAGAAACATGGGATATAAAATGATTACAGTCCATGCGGGGCACAACGCATTTGTTCCGGGCGCTACCGGATGCGGCTACAAGGAGCATGAAGTCGCCAGAGAATTTGCAGCCATGCTCATCGATGCCTTCAAGCAAGCGGGTCAAGCTGTTGCCTGCACCACGGATGACATGGGGAAAACGCAGAATGAGAACCTGGCCAACATCGTCCGCAATTGTAACAGCTATGATAAAGACGGAAGATTAGACATTTCCTTGCATCTTAACGCGGCCGCATCAACGGCTACAGGGGTAGAAGTTCTTTATTACGATCAACAAGCCTTGTCCGCAAGCGTCAGCCGGGCAATCTCTGAGGCGGTTGGAATTAGGGACAGAGGAGCTAAGGAACGGAAAGAGCTTCGGGTGCTTAATTCCACGAACGCTCCGGCCATATTAATAGAACTGGCTTTTATCACGAATCCTGACGATATGCGGAAGCTTCTGAACAATAAACATAATGTCATTTCTTCCATCGTGAAGACAGTAATTGGCCGAGAAGCGCCTGAAGCCTCTGGCAAAAAGAAAATCGTTACAGGCGGATTGAGTGCAGCCGCTATTCATGAGCTCTCTCAGATGTTCCTGGAGAAGAGATTTTGGGCACAGATTCAGTTTTTAAATAATGGCACGTCTTATGCGGTTACAGGAGCGTTAAGCGGCGAAAATTTGGCGCGTGCGGAGACATGGTTCCAAGAACACGGATGGAACTATGAATTGAGAGATGCGTAAATCGGAGAGGAGGATTAGATGAATATGGAGATTACTGAGGTTATGATCGTGGCCGTCATTGTCGGATTAGTGGAAATAGCAAAAGGTGTCGGCCTGCCGATTCGCCTGGCTCCGGTACTGTCGATTATCCTTGGTATCGCGGCAGGCGTTGTCTATCTCGCTCCAGGCGATTTGAAAATGGGCGTCATGTATGGAATTATCTGTGGCCTCACCTCTTGCGGATTGTACAGCACGGGGAAAAGCGCCTTAAGGAAATAACAATATAGGGTTGAGCCGCAAGCCGACTGCATCCAGCATGCAGCCGGCTTCATTATTATCTTCCGATGTCTCAAAGCCATCTGTAAATTCCACCATCGCGAAGTTATCATTTGCGGCTGCAGCACTTACTCCTTCAGGACGCTAAAAAACATACAAAGACCCGAGATGTACTCAGGTCTTTGCGAGTTCCTGCGAGTGAAGATTTACTTTATGATTCTAGCTTCAACTTTTAATCTTTGTGATCCGCCATTAACAATCGTCCTTATATTATCAATATAATATTGAGTATTCCTGGGCAGTAACATCTCAAGTTGGCCAGGAAAATAGCTAATTGGATCTACATACCCGGCACTCTCTCCTTTAGGAACCTTTAGTTCTATAAGAACGTTTCTTGCCAGAAAATTGTTCCCAAGAACGATTGATGTGCTTAAGTAACCCCGCTCCAATAACATAGTGCCTTCGAATTGTCCTTTGATCTTCCTGGCCACCTCCTCATTAACTTTATTCCCCTTCATTAAAGTAGTCTGGAATTCTTCTCCGAAAATGATGCCGTCCGTCCCGCGATATACGGTTATGGTATCATTTAATTTTGACTTATTTAATGCTTTGTCCAATAATTCAATTTTCTCGTCCATATTAGGATTGGCCCCTAAGTTGCCGTTATTTTCTCTAAGATAACTGTTTATAGGATTGGCGTTTTTGGTATAGTCCGTAATTTGTCCTTTTTCATTCTCCGTTAGTGCGGATTTCCAGCGGGAATATTTTTTCTCTCCCCATTTTTTTGCTTTTACTGTGTCAATACGAAAATCTATCATATTGCGACTCACCTACTCCCTACACAGCATTTTGGCAGGAAACATGTTCGAACCCAAATTTGCTTGTTCTTTTACTTAATTATCCTCTATATATTCCTTTATTTTAGTATTTATATAATCAATAGCTTTAGGTGCTTCTTTTTTAACAGCATCTTGTTGCTTCGGATCTGTGGAGTACATTGCCTTGAATATTTCCGCAAAAAATTCTACCGAGTCTTCCCTGCCATAATTGTTGTGTGTCACTAAACTCGTCAGATTATCTTTTTCTTCATTATAAATATCAATAAATTTTCTATTTTTTGAAGTATCATTCAATAACATTGAATCCACTACATGGCCCATTTCGTGTAATAACACGGCAGACTGATTAACAATTGGATCTAATTTTTGAATCAATATTTCGTGTTTCACTCTTACAAACACATTCATCGAATCATGATAACCTAATGTTCCATCATTATTATTAAGTTTCACATCCGTAAATGTTATCGAATCTAAATAATCAATAGCATCATTTAATAACTTTGATGGTAATTGTTTGATTAAAGTAGAAATGGCTTCTTTCGCATGATCTATTGCATAGGATTCAAATCCCCCGCCAATATCTAATTTGACAACAAAAGAACCATTCTTGAATAATTTAGTCAAGGTAGTTTCCGTAACTCGTATTTTGCTTTCAATTTTCTCTTTTTTGATTAATCTTGCGTTTACTTTAATAAGTTCTTTTCCATTTTCTCTAATAACCTTCGGTCTACTAAACATGTTATTCGTGATTTCTATCGCATAATCCGTTGGCAATACCGTTTGTCCATCTTCAAAATGGCCTACATAGGTGCCTTTCGGCAGCTCTAACTCCGCTACATAGTATTGTCCTGATTCTCCCCCGGAAAGTGTTAAATTTCCTGTTTTTAAATCGGTCAAGTTGCCATATTTATACTCATTTACGACAGTTTTAATTTTCCCGCGATCTAACTGTCTGCTCTGGCTTCCAACCAACATTTGCAATTCATTGGAATAACCTAAATCTTTGGGATCAAAATGGGTATAAATGATTTGTCTTTCCTTTAATAGATTAACGGGTTGTTTAATCATGATGTTCATATCTTTTATTTGCTTTTTTAATTGTTCATCGGTTATTTCATCAATATTTCCGCGAACTTCATTCAATTTTCTATTTATTTCTTTTGATGATCTTTTAAATGCCTCGAGTGCTTCCTGTCGATTTTGTGGTAGTGTCTTAATCCAAGCCGAATAACGCTTCTTACTCCATGCTTCGGCTTTACGTTCATCTTTCTTGAAATTCAGAGGTTTTTTTTCCATGAGTCATTCCACCATATCTTATTTTATTCATGTTAGCTGATATCGGCTATAATGGAAGGACAAACCCGCCATAAAGGAGAAGTTTGTCCATGAAAACCAACTTCGATCTTTCGATTTGAAGCTAAAGACTATTACTTTACGGGCGATAACACAAAATATTGATTAGCTTTTGCTTCGTCTAATGTCGCAATTTGTAGTGGTGTTAAATCTGGTTTTGAAATGTCATAAGCCAATACTTTACTTCTATCTGCGGCGCTTACAATGTTATACCCATTGTTTCCTGATTTTTGTAAAAACCAAAGCTGATATCGTACACCCAAATCACTCATAAATATTAATTTCTGATTTCTTCTGTCCCATGTCAGAACTTTCTTTGCCGGTATGTCATAAATGTAAAAGGCTCCCCTATACACATGATAGACCAGCTTAAAGTCTTGTTTGGAATTAACATCCCATTTTTTTATAAATGCTTCATCCTTATAATTGGTAATATATTGTGTTAAATCGGTAGATGCAAAATAAAAATCCTTTTGATCATTGATTTTGGAGAACTCTTTGTTTTCCTCTTTCAATTTATCCCATGCAGTTCCTACCTTTACAATTGAAAAATTATCAATATATACCGTACTATTCGTTGAAATCGTGAGGCTTCCAAAATCATCTGGAAATTCGAATATTTCAAACATCATCTTTTGCCTTTTGTATCCGTTAGAAATATCAAATTCACGTGTTGTTCCGCCAAATTCAACAGTGGCCTTACCCGTACCGTTTCCTTTGACATCCATGATAATAAGATATTTAGAATTTGCTTCTAAGGTAATTTCACCCATATCGCAGGACACACTTTTATTCGGATCTATCTTGTAACATCTTCCATTATTTAAACCATTACTTTGGTCGTACGAACCTCCGTCCCAGTTTCCATCATCATTATTGAAATCATCCCATACTACCGGGATACTGATTTGAATATTCATTCCCGGCCGGATTATCATATCGTAAATCGTTTTTATATTTTTATTCCCTTCGAGTTCTTTTTTGATCTTTCTTTCTGTTTTTCTATCATAGATCAATAGCGTTGCATAAAAGAATCCCACTGCAAATATTAAAGGAAAGATATTGTTGCAGATAAAATAATTTACAGTTTTCTTGCTTTCATATAAGCCAAAAAGTTAAGGGTTCTATGAAAGCAAGTAGCCGCGCCCATTTGGTAATATCTATCATTTCAAGGAACTATTTTCCTGAATCTTAGGTCTTTACGACTTTCTGCCGACCTTTGGAAGTGCGAGCAGGCTTCCGAAAAACAGCTTCTCTGAACGTTTCCCAGGGCTGATACAGCATTGAGATAAGTAGTCGATGTAGATCTAATAAGCTCTTCGTTGTACCAAGCTCCATTTTCATCAAGAGCTGAAGGCTATATGCGATCAAACAAATGAGGATCTGATTCCATACCGCGTTCTCTTGCTCTCCATAGAAACGCGTCAGCTTCAGATGCTGTTTAACCCAACGGAAGAATGTTTCTATCTTCCAACGATTGCGATACAGCTCACTGATCTCTTCTGCTGTTAAATCAAAGCGATTGCTAATGATGCGGATCAGCTTACCCTTTAAATCGGTCGTTTCTACAAGTCGCAATGCCTCTTCCATCTGTTTCTTTCCTTTACCGATTCGAACCATTTGATCCCGATGGATCAAGGAGTTTTCGGCTACTGGAAATTCGGAGAGCGTCTCCACGACCGCGTTGTTCTTCAAACGAGTTACGAAAAAAATGCCTTCCCTGCAGTAATGATCATACTTCTTGTAATCGACATAGCCGCGATCGAACACATAGGTGGCTCCGGTTTCATCAATAAGAGCATCCATTTGAGTACGATCCGCAGGCTTCGCAGGTGTAAGCACTGCCTTTTCTGGATAAACCGTGTCCGGATCGCAAAAGGTTACTCGCAAATGAAGTTTGACACCGGATTTTGTTTTTCGGTACGTTGCCCATTTGTATTTACTTAAACATAGGCTCATCGTCGTGGAATCTAGCAATTTTACTGTGCCGATTCGCCCTGAAGCAGGACGGCTGTGCTCGCTGATTTTCAAGACCAGATCCGCAAATATGCTTTGCAAAACCTCACTGGAAAGCTTGTTGTTTTTCCTTGATAGCTGTGAGGTGCTTATGGACGTAATTCCAAGTTCTTTCTGGAACGCTTCGTTACACTGCAATTCAGTAACGATAGTTCGTAAACAGTCTCGCTGCTGCAGCTGTGCATCCATAAAGATCAAGAGATAGGCCAGTGAATGCAGCTTTTTAACGTACTTATCTTCGCCGGTTTTATCCGTCCAATCTGAAATGATTTGTGCATTTAGTGGTGCGACCCATTTACCAAATGATGAAAGTAGTGTATCCTTGTCCATGTACGATCTCCTATGATTAGGGATTTGGACAGGACTACCTGCTCCCCTAATTATGGAGATTTTTTCTTTGAATGGACGTCGATAATTTAACATTTTTAGTACAATTTAGAATTTGTAATTAGGTCTGAAATTTAATGCAACGCTATTGGTTTGATGTAAATGAATACACTGCGAAATAACATACAAGGAGCTGCTAAAATGCAGCTCCTTTGTAATATCTTCTTAGTGAACGTCAGTCATATCAATGCGATAGCAAGCAGTGTGAACAAGCTCAGCGTTAAAATTTCGTTATTAAAGAAAGGAAAGAAGCCAGATGTTCTCACTCCTCCATAATTCGCTTCGGGACGCAAATAGACATTTTGATAATCTACCTTGACTATCGTCCCTCGATATTCCTTGCGATCCACCGTCAGAATACGAACTTTCTTGTTCATACAGTGCAAGCAATTATAATATGCTTCCATTCTTGTTCCCCTCCCTCCTATACCTTATGACACGAATCCTTGTAGGACACGGCGAATATGCATTCTAGCGAGAGATTTTTCGACCCCTTCGCTGAGTTAGAATAGGTAAAGGAAGGCGGGCATACTGCTGAACCCCTATACTTATCCCTTCATTTTCTTCTTAAAGCTTACCACTGCAAGCATGAACAGCACCCACCAATACACTATTGTCTAGCGGTCTTGGCATTCATATTGTTCAACTTCTCAATCGTTGCTATCTTGATACATAGGCATACGATCGTGATTGCCAGTTCAAGCTCTTGTATGGTCGGGAATGAAGGCGCAATTCGAATATTACGATCCCGCGGATCCTTCCCATAAGGGAATGTGGCGCCCGCTTTCGTTAAGATAACGCCTGCTTCAGCAGCTAAAGCGACAACACGATCAGCGCAGCCGTCCAACGTATGTAAGCTGATAAAGTAACCGCCGTTGGGCTTGCTCCATGTGGCAATATCCAAACCGCCCAGTTCAGCATCGAAAATGGTTAGCGTTTTTTCAAACTTCGGTCTTAGAATCGCCGCATGCCGCTGCATAAGCTGCATCGTTTTTTCTGTATTTTGCAGAAATTGAAGATGCCGGAGCTGATTGATTTTGTCTGGACCAATGGTCTGTGCGGCCATTTGCTTTTTCATATGATTGATATTCGTGAGACTCGCAGCCATTGCGGCCACGCCGGCGCCTGGGAATGTAATCTTGGAGGTCGAGCAATACATGAAGACACGATCAGGGTTCCCGCTAGACTTACAGGCAGACAGAATATCTTGAAGCTGATCGGGCGTATCCGTTAAATGATGAATGATATAGGCATTGTCCCAGAAAATGCGGAAATCATTTGCCTTTGTGGTCATGGTAGCCAGTCTATGGACAACCTTATCTGAATACGTAATCCCTTCCGGGTTGCTGTATTTCGGAACGCACCAGATTCCTTTTATCGCATCGTCTTGTCTAACAAGCTCCTCAACTCGATCCATGTCGGGACCGTCCTGATTTATATCGACTGGAATCATTTCGATACCGAGAGTCTCACATATCGCAAAATGCCGGTCATAACCAGGACTCGGGCATATAAACGCAATTCGAGGCAGCTTCCCCCATGGCCGATCACTGCCGCATACACCGAACAGCATGGCTCTGCTTATCGTATCGTACATCATGTTTAGGCTTGAATTGCCGCCGACAATGACCTCATTCGTCGCAACCTGCAGCAGCTCGGCAAACCACCTTTTCATATCCGGAAGCCCATCAAGTCCGCCGTAATTCCGCAGATCTGTATTTCCATCAAAATACGCTTCCTTCGTCAATGGAAAAAACAGTTCATTCGATAAATCCAGTTGTTCAGAGCAAGGCTTGCCCCTCGACATGTCTAATGAAAGCTTTTGCTGCTTAAATGCTTCATACCTGGCCGTGAACGAAGTGAACAAAGCTTCTCGTTCCTCAAGGCTTATGTTGGCAAATTGGTTCATGCAAATCCCTCCCTATAGTAACCATCATAAAAATAATCGAAGCGATATATGCTACTGTTTTCTTCTTCGATATCAATTCAAAAGTCTGTTATTTCCCCAAGTGAAATTCCCTAGTATTGGAGGAAATTTAATGCTATAATTTAGGTGTTTTACATCAAATGATTAACTTTTAAATGGGAAGGAGTGAATACCTGATGAAAAAGAGAGCTTTGAAAAACCTATCCTTCGGTATCGGGTATTCTACTGCTGTTTTCTTCTAGAATTCATGGGGACGGGATACGTCTGTCCATTTTGAAGGAAATGAACGAAAACCATTTAAAAGGAGATATGATTAATGACACAAACCAATTCTATCGTTTCCAGATATAATCCTGAATCGATTGCAAAGCCGGTTGGAGAGTACAGCCATGTAACCAAAATTAGCAGAAATTCAGAACTGTATGTTTTTTCTGGTCAAATTGGAATCGATCCAAGCAATCACATTCCCACTGACTTCAACGAACAAGTCACGAACACGATGAGCAACATTGTTGCCATCCTTGCTTCTCAGAAGTTGACGCCTGATCATGTCGTGAAAGTGAATATTTGGGCGACGGAAGAAATCGACTGGAATCATTTCGATGCGGAGTGGAATAACGTATTCGGCGCTACCCCTCCTTCCATGACGATCGCCTATGTGGCTGGATTGGGTCTTCCTGAATTAAAAATTGAATTGGATGTATGGGCCGCAGGTTGATAGCCGGCTCCTCTTATTTGAATATGACAATCCCCCTCAATGAGGGGGATTTTTTGTTGCGTGTGCTCCGCCATTCCGCTCAAAAAGCTCAGCATAAATGATACGGCGGGCCTTGATGTAATCTATGCGCAAATAAGAGAAGTTATCGTTTATCGTACACCTTCACCTTGCACTGCTTTCGTCTTCAAAGTACGGTTCCATACAACCTGCGTTCCGTTCTTGATCACACCAAACGTGTGGTTAATGCCGAAGTGATATGGCAAGTAAGCTAGATTCGGCGCATCGAAAATGGTCAAGTCCGCCCGCTTGCCGACTTCGATAGAGCCGATGTCTGCTGCACGTCCGATCGCAGCGGCTGCATTCAACGTGCATGCCGTCAGAATCTCTTCAGGCTGCATTTTCAAATTCAAGGATGCCAGCATGATGATGAGTTGGATCGATTCCGTCGGGCATGAGCCCGGATTGTAATCGGTTGAAAGAGCGACAGGCAGCCGGAACTTGTCGATCATGTCGCGGGCACGGGCATGCTGGTCCAGACCAAGATTGAAGGTCGTTCCCGGAAGCAAGACCGGAATCACATTACCTGCGGCCAGACTGGATAATCCTTGATCGGTTGTCATTACCAGATGCTCTGCTGAGATCGCTCCCACCTCTTGGGCTAGCTCAGAACCGCCTAATGCTACAATTTCATCCGCATGAATTTTCGGAATAAGTCCATAGCGCTTGCCTTCCAATAAAACTCGACGCGACTGCTCCACATCGAATACGCCTTCTTCGCAGAAAATATCGCAAAATTCCGCCAGTCCTTCTGACGCGACCGTTGGAAGCATATCTCGAATAATTATGTCTACAAAATCATTTGTTCGACCCTTGTACTCTGCCGGAATGGCATGCGCTCCCATGAAGGTGGATACAACGTCTACGGAATGGTTCTCCTGCAGCCGACGCGCTACACGCAGTTGCTTCAGCTCCGCATCCAGAGATAAGCCATAGCCGCTCTTCGCCTCAATCGTCGTTACGCCCTGAAGCAGCATTTCATCCAAGCTTCGATGCGCCTTGTCGTACAGTTCTTGTTCGCTCCATTGCCGCGTCGATTTGACGGTGCTTAAAATTCCGCCTCCTTGCGCCAAAATATCCAAATACGGCACGCCCGAGCGCTTCATCGCCAGCTCATGCTCGCGCGATCCTCCATGGACGAGATGAGTATGAGGATCGACCAGCCCCGGTGTCATAATGCGGCCGCCCACATCAAGCGTTTCCTTAATCATTGCTTCTTCAGCTGTTAAAGCTGCCATCACTTCATCCTTCTGCCCAACCATTACGATTCGTCCCTGGTCAATGGCAACAGCCGCATCTTGTATTTGACGAACGCGGCCCATTTCTTCTCCGCACTTCGGCACCCTGCCTTCTGGCGTGTATAAGCATCCGATTCCCGTTAGCAGCAAATCCGTTTTTTCAAAGAAAGCAACCTCCCTCGTTGTGCAGCATGTTCGACATTGACATGTATGTGTATATTAAGACTGCTGGCGCATTGGAATGCTGATTCCGTGCAGATCCGCAGTCGCAACCGCTTCATCATACCCTGCATCTACGTGGCGAATGACACCCATGCCCGGATCGGTTGTCAAAACGCAGCGCAGCCGTTCCGCCGCTTCCTCCGTCCCGTCGGCAACGACAACCATGCCGGCATGCAGGGAATACCCCATGCCGACGCCCCCGCCGTGATGCACAGATACCCAAGAAGCCCCTGCCGAAGTATTGATGAGTGCATTCAAAATCGCCCAATCGCCTACTGCATCGGAGCCGTCCTTCATGCCTTCCGTCTCGCGGTTCGGAGATGCGACTGAGCCGCAGTCAAGATGATCGCGGCCAATCACGATCGGAGCGCTCAACTCGCCAGATTTGACCATCTCATTGATCGCAAGGCCGAACTTGGCGCGTTCCCCATAGCCAAGCCAGCAAATGCGGGCCGGCAAACCTTGAAAAGCTATTCTCTCCTGCGCCATCGTAATCCAGCGGCGCAAATGATCATTTTCCGGGAATAGCTTCAATACGAGTTCGTCTGTCTTGCGGATGTCCTCTGGATCGCCCGATAAGGCAGCCCAACGGAACGGCCCCTTGCCCTCGCAGAACAGCGGACGAATATAGGCGGGAACAAAGCCCGGGAATGCAAACGCATCTTGCACGCCTTGGTCGAAGGCAACTTGCCGTATGTTATTGCCGTAATCGAACACGACAGCCCCCTGCTTCTGCAGATCAAGCATCGCCTGAACGTGAACTGCCATGCTGGCCTTGGCCAGCTCGATATAATGCTTCGGATCGCGGGTACGCAAAGCTGCCGCTTCCTCCAAGCTGTATCCAGCAGGAATATATCCGTTCAATGGATCATGAGCAGACGTCTGGTCAGTTACGAAGTCAGGCTTGATGCCGCGGCGGACGAATTCGGGAAAGATCTCAGCCGCATTGCCAAGCAGCCCAATCGATAACGATCTTTTCTCATCAATTGCATGCCGAGCAAGCTCCAGCGCCTCATCTACATTTTCAACAAGCACATCGCAGTAGCGCGTTACAATGCGGCGCTCAATCCGAGAACGATCTGCCTCGACTGCGATGACAACACCATCATTCATCGTTACAGCGAGAGGCTGAGCGCCGCCCATGCCGCCCAGGCCAGCCGTTAATGTCAGCGTGCCGCTCAGCGAACCCCCCGCATGCTGGCGGGCCGCTTCCGCAAACGTTTCATATGTGCCTTGGAGAATGCCCTGCGTCCCAATATAAATCCAGCTGCCAGCAGTCATCTGGCCGTACATCATCAGCCCTTTGCGTTCGAGCTCACGGAAATGTTCCCAATTCGCCCAGTTCGGCACAAGCACTGAGTTGGACAAAAGCACGCGCGGTGCCCGCTCATGGGTGCGAAATACACCTACCGGCTTACCGGATTGGATAAGCAGTGTTTCATCGCTCTCCAGCCGCTGCAGTTCGCGGACAATAGCTTCATAGGAAGGCCAATTGCGGGCCGCTTTGCCAATTCCGCCATAGACAACCAAATCCTCTGGCCGTTCTGCTACCTCTGGATCCAAATTGTTCATCAGCATGCGCATGGCCGCTTCCTGAACCCATCC
Source organism: Paenibacillus alvei DSM 29 (assembly GCF_000293805.1). Taxonomy (GTDB): domain Bacteria; phylum Bacillota; class Bacilli; order Paenibacillales; family Paenibacillaceae; genus Paenibacillus_B; species Paenibacillus_B alvei. Next base: position 1,301,353 of record NZ_AMBZ01000001.1, read on the forward strand.
TTTGCATGTCAGCTCCTTGCCGCGTGGTGCACAAACGCTTCTCTTCACTTGATTCATCTTGTTACGCCTCCTTTTCATATGAAACCATTTTTATAATTAAGCAGATTAATATAATGGTCCGGTTATGTTCTCTGCAGCATGCAGGAAATCACCCTTGCTAAGTGCGGATGCTACTGCTTCAATTTCCTTGCCAAGTGAGCGGTCTATCATTACCGGAGGTACGATTTTGCGCACCAAGTCGAATAGTGAACGCGTCGCTGGTGCCAGCTTATCAGCCCCTCTGAATTCAGCGGCTTCCGCCGCGCAAATCAGTTCAATCGCCAGCACCTTGGCTGCATTTTCTACGACTTGGGCTGCATGCCGTGCGGCTGTCGTACCCATGGATACATGATCCTCCTGATTGGCAGAGGACGGAATCGAGTCCACACTCGCTGGATGAGCCAGCACCTTGTTCTCAGAGACGAGCGAGGCGCTGACGTACTGCGGAATCATCATGCCGGACGCTATTCCCGGCTGATGGCTTAAAAATGCCGGAAGACCGCCGGATAATGCTGGATTGACAAGCCGCTCCGTGCGACGCTCCGCAATATTGGCCAACTCGCTCATGCCGATTTTTAAGAAATCCATTGCAAACGCCATCGGCTGCCCATGGAAATTGCCCCCGGAGATGACCGTTCCCTCTTCTAAAAATAAGAGCGGATTGTCTGTTGCCGCATTCATCTCGACGTTCAGCTTATCTTCCACATAGGCAAGCACCTGACGCGATGCGCCATGAACCTGAGGCAGGCAGCGCACGGAATAGGCATCCTGCACACGAATATCACCTTGCCTCGTCGTCAATTGGCTGCCTTCCAGCAATGTTCGCAAATTAGCTGCAACGCCAATCTGCTCCGGATAAGGCCGGACTCGCTGAAGTTCATCCGCGAAGGCATCCGTAATTCCATGCAGGCATTCCACCGTAAGGGCAGCAACGGCATCCGCCGTCTTGGCAAGCCGCAGTGCTTGCACATAAGTCAGTGCTCCGATTGCCGTCATAATCTGTGTCCCATTGATGAGTGACAATCCTTCCTTGGCTTGCAACTGAACCGGCTTCAAGCCTGCCGATGCCAATGCCTCATGGCCTGACAGGCGTGTCCCGTTATAGACGGCCTCGCCTTCTCCCATGAGCACAAGCGCCAAGTGTGACAGCGGAGCCAAATCCCCGCTAGCGCCTAACGAGCCTTGTTCGGGAATAACCGGATGCACGCCCCGATTCAGGCAGTCGACAAGCAATTGAAGCGTTTCCAGACGAATGCCCGAAAAACCTTTGGACAAGGCATTTGCCCGCAGCAGCATAATCGCGCGTACCGTCGACTCTGGCAAAGAAGAGCCTACCGCACAGGCATGGCTGCGAATTAAGTTAGCCTGCAGCTCGGCAGAGTCCTCCGGTGAGATCATGACATCGCTGAACTTGCCGAACCCGGTCGTAACTCCGTACACCACTTTATTCGCATCGACGAATTCCTCGACCATGTCCCGGCAGCGCACGACACGCTGTACCGCGTCAGCAGCAAGCACAACTGGTGCATAATCATAGGCAATCGCAACCAGTTGGCGAAGCGTCAATTGTCCTCCATCCAGCGTAATAGGCCCTGTATGCTCCTCTTGATGCAAATGTTTAACCGCCAAAACCATCCCTCTCCTTTCTTGCTTTACCAAAAGAAAGAGGCTGTGCGGAAGTTCTTATCTTCCACACAGCCTCTTGTTCAAAAAGGGCGACCTATGAAATTGCTTATCCCAGTAACAATGATGAACGCGCCTCACTCTGCATCGCCCTTTCATTCGAAATAGATAGGCAAATATATCCATTCCCTTAACTATTACATTTGTATGCAGTTCTGTCAAGAAAGTTCTTACTGAATGTGCAGCATTCGATCCAGTGCCTTGATGGCATCGACCTTAATTGAGTCTGGCACCGTAATGACGCCTACCGGCTTGCCCGTTTCAATTTGCTCCAGCGACCAGAGCAAATGAGGCAGGTCGATCCGGTTCATCGTCAAACATGGACACATATGCGGATTGAGCGATTCAATCTGCTTATCAGAGTGAGTATGAATGATGCGGTTCACCAGATTCATTTCCGTGCCAATAGCCCACTTCGTACCGGATGCCGCTGCATTGATCGTATCAATAATGTACTTTGTCGATCCCGCATAATCGGACAGCTCGACGACTTCGCGTGAGCATTCGGGATGCACAATAATCTGCACCTCTGAGTCCCGCTCCCGGATGCTGCGAATATTGTCTACCGTGAACTTCTCATGAACCGAGCAATGCCCCTTCCACAAAATGACCTGAATGCCCTGGACATCCTCACGATCCGTTACCAGTTCATTGCCCTCTGGATCCCACACCGCCATATCGTGAAGTGGAATGCCTAGCTCATAGGCCGTATTGCGGCCAAGATGCTGATCGGGCAGAAAAAGAATGCGCTCCTTCTGCTTGAAGGCCCATTCCAGCACTCCCTTGGCATTGGACGAGGTCACTGTCGCGCCGCCATGGCGTCCGACAAATGCCTTAATCTCAGCCGAGGAATTGACATAAGTCAACGGAATAATGGTATCTCCATAAATCGCTTGCAGACGCTCCCATGCCGCTTCCGTTTGCTGCATGTTAGCCATATCAGCCATCGAGCATCCAGCACGCATATCCGGCAGGACAACCGTCTGGCTCGGGGCCGACAGCATGTCAGCCGTTTCCGCCATAAAGTGTACGCCGCAAAATACGATGTACTCGGCATCGGTTATCTGCTGAGCCAGTTGCAGCGAATCGCCAGTAATATCCGCAAACTGAATGACTTCATCCTTTTGATAATGATGACCCGGAATTAACAGTCTGGAGCCGAATTTCAGCTTAATGTCACGCACCCGACGCTCCATTTCTTCCACGCCCAACTGCTTATAGCGTTCTGGCATCATTGCAGATCCAACAAGTAGTGCGTCTAAAATAGACATTGTCTCTCTCCTCCTCCTGATTACTTATCCAAGCTCAACATTCATGCTGATGTCCAAGTTGGATACAGAATGTGTTAAAAATCCGAGCGAAATATAATCCACGCCGGTTCCTCGGAACTGCGGAAGTGTGTGCAGTGTTATCCCGCCAGATGCCTCGGTAACGATGCTTGATGGCGTTAATGATGCAAAATGCTTCACCTCTTCCGGTGAGCGATTGTCGAACATGATGACGTCCGCCTCTGCGGCAACGGCCTCCAGCAGTTGCTTTTCCGATTCAATTTCCACTTCAATTCGAATCATATGTCCCGCACATGAACGCGCCCGCTTGATTGCTTCCGTGATCGAGCCGCAGGCCGCGATGTGATTGTCCTTGATCATAATGCCGTCATACAATCCGAAGCGATGATTGTAGCCCCCGCCTATGCGAACCGCATATTTATCCAGCATCCGCAGGCCCGGCATTGTCTTGCGCGTATCACAGATTCGGGTATGCTCGTCATCAAGCAGTTGGATCGCCTTATGTGTCTGTGTCGCAATAGCCGACATCCGCTGAAGCAGGTTCAACACAACCCGTTCTCCGGTCAATAGTGCGGCAGCGGGCCCTCTCATAACTGCTATCGCTTCTCCGTCAGACAACGAATCGCCATCCTGCTTCTTCAAGGACACTTGAATGTCATCCGACATCAATCGGAAGCCTTCCGTAATGATTTCTGATCCTGCGAGCAAGCCTGTTGCTTTGCTGCGAATGACAGCTTCACACTGTTCACCGCCAAATAGGAAAGATGAAGTCTGATCCCCGCTGCCGATATCCTCTGCATAGAAGGACTCCAGCAGCCTTCTCAACTGAAAACGTTCCATGATGGCATGATCCTTTCATTTACAATGATTTGGGTTCCTGATTGGGAATGCACAATCTGCTTGCTGCCCCATCGTCTATCATCCCGTTCTGGGAAGTCGCTTCGGAAATGAGCACCACGACTTTCCTCCCGCAGCAGGGCTGATTTCGTAACAAGGCGAGCCAACTGCCATAGGTTTGTTAACTCCAGCTGATCCCTTGTGATTTTTTGCACTTTGATTGCCTGTGACGGCATATTTTCCAGCCACTGCTTCATGTTTCGCAATTGATCCTGATTCCGTTCAATCGCTACTGCTGCGGTCATCCTGCGTTGAAGCTCAGCAAGCGTCATCTCCGGAACCTGAATGGATATCAGTTGAGATGTCACCTCGCCACCAGCCGTTTCGACGAATTCGGTTGCTGTTGTTGTAGCTACGCTATCTGCTTCAACTGCTGTTGTTGTAGCTGCGCTATCTGCTTCAACTGCTGTTGTTGTAGCTGCGCCATCTGCTTCGGCTGCTGCATCTGCTGTATCTGCTCTAGCTGCACCAACCTCGGTTGCTCCAGTTCTAGTTCCCGCTTCGCTTGCTTCTGATCCCTGTCCCCCCATCTCACTGATCCTTCGTGCTGCTCTACGGCCTGAAACCAGTGCTTCCAATAGCGAATTGCTTGCCAAACGATTCGCCCCATGCAGTCCGTTGCATCCCGCTTCTCCAATTGCAAACAGTCCGCGAACCGCGCTCTCTCCCCATGCATCAACTTGAATGCCACCCATTAGAAAGTGCATGCCCGGCGCAACTGGAATGCGCTGTTCCTCTAGATCAATTCCTGCCTCTTCACATAGACGGGTAATGCTAGGAAACCGACTTCGAAAATCATTGCATGCCTGAATATCAATAGATACGTGATGCCCAAGCTGCATTTTTTCATAAATTACCCGAGCAACCACATCGCGCGGAGCCAGATCCTCTAGTTCATGTCGGCCCTTCATAATCCGGCGTCCATGTTCGTCAATCAGCACGCCCCCTTCGCCGCGCACCGCTTCAGACACGAGCCCATAGCTGCGCCCATCCTTCACGAGAAGCGTCGGATGAAACTGCATAAATTCGAGATCTGTTAAGGCAGCTCCAGCACGATAAGCCAGCATTAATCCATCCCCGGTTACAACCTGATGATTGCTGTGATGACAATAGAGACTGCCGCAGCCGCCTGTTGCCAGCACGACTTGATCGGCATACAGCGTTGCGATCTGCCCCTCCTTGTCTATGAGCACAACACCTTGGCAACGTCCATTCTCCACCAGCACATCCACAACCGTAACAAATTCACGGAACTGAATATGACTAGGCAGCTCCCGCAGCAAATACTCCACCAGCCTTCGGCCAGAAGCATCACCGCCAGCATGGAAAATCCGATTTGCACGATGAGCTCCTTCACGCCCAAGCATCAGCTTGCCATGGTGATCACGGTCAAAAGGGAACTGTTCGTCCACTAGCTCCATCATGATCTTCTTGCCTTCTTGAATGACAGTCTTCACCATGTCCAAGTCGTTATGCCCTGCTCCAGCCGTAAGCGTATCTGTGATATGACTGAGCTCCGAATCATCTGGCAGATAGGAAGTCGCTATTCCCCCTTGCGCAAGGAATGAATTGCTGGCTAGCACCTTTTCCTTTGTTAATACGGTTACCTTGATATGCGCAGGCAACGAGGATGCGAGAGACAATGCCGCTGCTCCTGATCCAACTACAATGACAGATTGGTCTACGATTTTCATAGCTCTTCACTTCTTTATTTATTGGATTACGTACTAAGGACATTTACAATGATAACGTTCATACTTTTACATGTGTCTTTACACCTGTATTGACAGTGAATCTGATACCACCTTACAATAAGCTCAATCAGTTTGCAAGCAAGGATTTGCATATAAAAGGGGAATCAATACGTTGATCTACTTGGATTACGCTGCTGCCGCGCCTATGGATGAACGTGCAATTCGCATGCTTAACGAATTGAACCGCGAAGTGTACGGCAACAGCTCTAGTCTTCATGATGCTGGCGGCCATGCAGCATATATATTGGAATATTGCCGTGAGAAGCTGGCGAACATGATCGGCGGTGTTACTGAGGGGGTATATTTTACAAGCGGAGGATCAGAATCGAACCTACTATCCCTTCAATCGATCCTGAACGGCTTGCCAGATTGCAAGAAACATCTGATCACAACGACAATGGAGCATGCCTCTATTCGCAACGCCATTCCATATCTAGAACGGCTAGGGTACCGTGTGACCCTCATTGAGCCAAATGAAAGAGGCATCATTACGAAGGAAATTCTTGAAGCGTCCTTGGAATCGGACACAGGCTTGGTATCCATCCAGCACGCCAACTCCGAAACGGGGATTGTTCAGCCGCTGGCCGAGCTATCGCCTCTTCTCAGCACCCGAGGCATCTTTCTGCACAGCGACATGGTTCAAACCTTCGGCAAGCTTCCGATTGATATCCGGAAGCTTGGGGTGGATGCTTGCTCACTATCCAGTCATAAAGTACATGGCCCTAAAGGTGTGGGAGCAGCCTATCTTCATCCACATGTTCCTTGGCAGCCCATCCTTCCAGGAACCCGTCATGAACGCGGCTTCCGTGCGGGCACAGTCAATGTTCCCGGTATCGGCGCCTTTATTACAGCGGCTGAACTTTGCGTGGAGGAACTGGCGCAACGGACGGCACACTTCCGCTCGCTTCGCAGCTATCTGTTCACGCAGGCAGAGCATCTCCATATTCCGTTGGTCTGTGTAATGAGTGAGAAGAACGTAGACATTGTCCCCCATATCGCCGGGTGTCTCTTTGACGGAATGGAGGGCCAATATGTTATGCTAGAATGTAACAGGATCGGAATCTGCATTTCTACTGGAACGGCCTGTGCAGCAGGCCATCATGAGCATTCGCCTTCCCTTGCGGCTATTGGGTTAAGTAAGGAAGACGCGCTCCGGTTCATCCGCATTTCCTTCGGCAGATCCACGACGATCGAACATTTGGATCGCATGCTGACATTGCTTGCATCCTTGAAAGGAGCGAAGCCGATTGGCGAATAACACGAAGCTGACAGGCGACGAGCGACGAGCCAAATTGCTGGATTGGCTGAAGTCCTCCTCCCCGCTAACGGGAACCGAACTGGCCCAACGAGCCAAGGTGTCACGCCAAGTGATCGTACAGGATATGACCTTGCTTAAAGCGCGTAATGAGCCTATTCTCGCGACCAGCCAAGGGTACGTATATATGGATCATGACAAAAAGGATAACGCCGCGTTGTATGAGCGGGTGATTGCGGTTCAGCATACGCCGCAGCAGAGTGAAGAAGAATTGCTGCTCATTGTCGATTATGGCGTGAGTGTTCAGGATGTTATTGTAGAACATCCTATATACGGACAAATTTCAGCACAAATCCGTGTAAACACCCGCAAAGAGGTATATGACTTCATGCGAAATATTCGCAGCAGCGGAGCAGCCTTCATCTCTGAGCTGACGAACGGCGTACACTTGCATACATTGACCTCACCAAGCGAAGAGCGATTGGATGAAGTGTGCGAGGCGCTCAAAGAAATAGGTTTTCTCATAACGGATTAGAAACAGAATCCAGCGCCCAAACGAATAGCGGCATAACAAGGAGCAATGAACCTTGTTATGCCGCTATCACTATTTACACTTTTTTCATTACCGCCAAGCGAACTTTCGAACGAACTCCTTATTATAATGCAGGCAATTGTGATCAATTTCGTACGTCATTATTGCAGCCAACTCATGGTGACGGGAGATACATACGTCTCGATCAAGCTTGCAACAATAAACAATGAGATCATTAGGCCCAGCAGCCACGCAATCCTCAACCCTTCCTGCTTCCAATCAACCGATTGCTTGGTTCTTACGTATCGAAGGAGCCAGTTAAAGGGCTTCAATCCTATGGTACAAGCTAATATGATCGCCGGAAGCTCGAAGATCCCGTGAGGGGCCAACGCCGCAATAATTGCCGCCGCAGAATAATGAGAGGCAGACAGCATGACAAGATAGCCTAACATAAAACCATTGAATAGCGTAAGAAGAACGGAAGGAACGGATAATAGAATCCCGCTGGCTGCAACGAGAAGCCCTGCACCGATATTGTTCGCCGCAATTTGGTACCATTCATAGTGAAAACCAGTCAGCAGATTTGCTTCCAAATGAATCTGATTTCCAATGAATAGACTGAGTGCAATGCCTACGGAGAACCATATTGCCGAGGCTCGGATTAGCGTCTTCTCTTCTTGCCAAATCTTCTTCCAGAATGTTCGCACTTAACCCCCCTTCCTCTTCCATTGTTCCAACCAAGTACATCATATGTAGAAATACGTGAATGCGTGTTAGATAAAACTGCAGCTAAGCTAGCTATATAATCGGTCGTCCCAGCAAAAAGAAGCGCACCCGATAACGGATGCGCTTCATATCGTAGAGCCTGAAAATGCCCTTACAATACAACGGCAATGTTGCTTAAGCCTGCGTTTACAAGAAACAGAATCAGATCTTTGACAGGCTCAAGAATTGGCGGCACAACGCCATTCAGGATCTCTTCCAGCACCTTCTGGGCCTCTGCGAGATTAATTCCCAAGATAGAAGCGATTTGAAATACTGCCATGAGTATCACCTCCTCTTGCCTTTCTGAGATTACTATATTCAGAGGTTGTCCCTTTGGTTACTGAAAATATGAAAATCAAACGAGTTTACATAGTTTCAGGGATTGGTATACCTCAACACGGGAACTAATGATCACAAAAAGGACTGTCCATAGTAGATGAACTACTATAGACAGCCCTCGGTCTTCACATCATATTCTCAATATTAATGAAATGGAGAGTAAAACGAATACCTTTTCTTCACCTAGCATCAATTGTTCATGCTACTCTATCGTGATGCGCAGTGATACCTTTTTGCCGCCGTATGAAAAAGTAATGACGGACTTCCCTTTGCTGACTGCGGTGATCGTACCATAACTCGCGGTTGCCTTGCCATTTGACTTCGACTGAGCAAGTGAAGTTACATCAGACGTGTTGCCGCTGCTGTAGATCGCCTGTACTCGATAGCTTGTCGTGTGATTCGGAGCAAGCTTCGTCGCAGATGGCACAACCGTCAGCTTCTTCAATTTAGGCGTGACTTGAACCGGAATTTCAAAAGTGCGATCACCGTACACACCAACGATTCTCGTCGTGCCTTCTGCAATTGCTTTTACACCCGAAACCGTCGCCTTTGCAACTTGATCATTGCCGGATTTCCACGCTACCTTTCCTGAAAGCGACACTTTTTTGCCGCTCGACAAAGTGCCGATGACTTTGATAGGCTTCGTCGTTCCCGCTCCCATTACGATAGACGAAGGTTGAACATCGATGTTTACCATGTTCTCCTGCAGAGCAACGGGAAGGGTTGTCCCTTTGCCCCCGTAATACAGCTTTACACTGGCGCTTCCTTTTGGCTGTCCCACCGCTGTTACGACACCGTTGCGAACCTCAATGCCTTGGCCTGATGCTTTCGCCGTTACCAGTGAAGTAACATCTCTTGTACTCCCGCCTGCAAAGACCGCTTGAACGGAAAAAGTCGCAGACTTCCCGGGAGACAGCGCCATCTTCGCTGGGGTTACGATTAGCTTTTTAACCGTAGCGGTAACCTGTACGGAAATATCGAACCTTTGCGAACCGTACACGCCTGTAACGATCGTGCTGCCTTCCGCAACGCCCTTGATCGTTGCCCCGCTCATTTTCACAACTTGCTCGTTGCCTGACCGCCATTGAACCTTCGTTCCGAGCGATACTTTTTTCCCATTAGAGTTGTATCCGTATACCTTTATCGCCTTAGAGGAACCCGCACCTAAAGTGACTGATGTGGACGGATCCACGTCATATCTCGCAAAATCCTGAACGGAACCAGTCTGATTGCCGTATGTTGCCGACACCGCATTGCTCAGAGCTTGTATACTTGTTGGGTATGATAATGCCGAGATAATCATCGAACAAACGACGAGCCACCCCATACCGATGCGTCCTTTTCTTAATTCAAATACTGACTTCATAACTTCTCCTCTCTCTCAACGTTTCTTTATGTATAGCTAACGATTAGACTATAATGGGTTCAAAAAAGTTTACCCGTCCAATTATTTACTATATTACTTATAACGGCTACTTGTAAGAAAAAATGAACATACCGAAGTCCTGAGCATGTCAAAAAGTTGATGAAAATTACTTGTTGGCACAAAAAAAGAACCCATTTTGAATAAAGACAAATTCAAAATGGATTCCTTATTTTAATGAACGTTCCGTTTACATAGTAGTTAATTACTTATGAAACATTACACGATCTTCTAACGGTTTAAATTCTTTGTCGCCTGGTGTGGCTGTTGGATTACCAAATGGCATTTGTGCAATAAGCTTCCAATTGTCAGGGATATTCCATTCTTTTTTCACTTCATCATCAATTAGTGGATTGTAATGCTGTAAAGATGCTCCTAACCCCTCTGCTTCCAATCCTGTCCACACTACTAATTGGTGCATAGCTGATGCTTGGTTTGACCAAATTGGGAAGTTGTCAGCATATGCAGTAAATTGTTCTTGAAGTGATTTCACTACAGCCTCATCTTCAAAGAATAATACGGTACCATAACCTGCTTTGAAGGAATCCATTTTTTGTTGTGTTCCTGAAAAGTCTCCATCACCAACTACTTTTCTCAATGCTGCCGTCGTAATGTCCCATAATTTATTATGTGCCTCACCAGACAATACAACCAAACGTGAAGATTGCGAATTGAAAGCTGACGGAGTGTGTTTCACTGCAAATTCTACGATTTCTTTAATTCTTTCATCTGATACTTGTACCTCTTTATTGATTCCGTAGTAAGTACGTCTTTCTTTAAGCGCAGTGTAGAAATCTTTTGTCATCGTTTTTTCCTCCTAAATTCGAATATCCTTCAATATCGATTATCTTGTGAAAACATTGTAATTGAATTGAATACATCATTTTCGATACTTTTTCATCGATCCCCAATTAATGTATCCTGCGTGTTTCACATTTATACAAATATGAAGAGCAGCTACTTGGATGACTACACTTTATCTTGGGTTAAAGTATCTCTAATTCGAGATAATTATATAAAATAAAATGAATTTAGTCAACAAGAAAGAAAAATGACTTCTGAATTTGAATTTTAGGGTCTAACGTCTTGCAAAAGTGGAATACAAAAAGACATCTCTAGAACGAGATGCCTTTTTGATAAAAGAATCTATTCGCCGACCCAGTCGAGTTTCACTTTGCCGTCATATTTTTTGACGAGGAGATTAGTAGATATTGAATCACTTTTATTTTTTCACTACCGGAATCCATACCTCACAGCGGTAGTCGTCCGACCATGGATCCCCTGGAGGATACAGTTCGAAATCTGGAATTTCGGCTTGCTCATAATCTGTAGCAGGGAACCACTCCTGATAGATGCGATTCCATACTTCTTGAAATGGCTCCAGGCATTGGACCAATCGAGGTAAATACGGCCCACGTCGCAGCTGGAACTTGAATACATTCAAACTCACTGTCTGATTCCGTCCAATCGGTCTCTACTGCAATTGCATAGTGAAAGACCTCCCCACCCTGCTGCGCGCCATAGCACATGCCTAGAGTATCTTGATTTTTGCCCAATGCAGCAACTTTTGCGACGGTTCCATCCGCGTGACTATCGCGCCAAAACTTCGGAATCTCGATCAAATTCTCTCCCTCTTTCGTGGTCGTCTGGATCGATTTCCCTACAACGGTGAACGACTTTCTCTGTACAATTCTATATTCCATTTCTTTGTCTCCCTTCAGTGATAGGTGAAAGGAAATACGAGGAAAGGCCTTCAGCTGAACACCCGAATTTCGAGCCTCAGAGGGCGAGATGCCGTGCAGCTTGCGGAACGCCTTAGAGAACGATTCTGGCGAATCGTAGCAATACTTCATCGCGACGTCGATCACTTTAGAACCACTCATGGCTAACTCTTGAGCCGCCAAGGTTAAGCGCCTTTTCCGTACGTACTCGGCCACGGTCATACCTGTCAGCATATAGAACATTCGCTGAAAGTGATACGGAGAGGAATACGCCGCCTTCGCAAGTTCCGCCATATCCAAAGGCTCCTCCATTTTCGCTTCGATTAAGTCAAGCGCCGACATCATTCGATTTAGCCATTCCATTCGCAATAGCTCCTCTCTGAGTACAGAATATCAAGGCTGCCCCTTGCTATCCTGTCATTCTGTGCGATCATGTGACAGATCTATTATCTGTCCGTATCATTATCCCTGCTTAACCCCAACGATATCAACTTATACAATGCCTGAATCATCGAATTAGCTGCAGACATGAGCAAAGGTTCGAATTTAGTTTAGCCTGCAATCCATCATTTTGCGAACGTATTTGCGTGGAGTTAATTGTTCTCCGCTTTGCACCTTTTTCTCATAATTGGATTGGAACGCAGGCTGACGGGCAAGATGAATTTAGCGTTTGATAGTGGGAAGGATAATTATTGTTCCTTTGAAACTAATAAAAGTTATGTTACTTTATATTATATAGTATCATATGAATAAAGGAGGCGAACACGATGACCGATAAACCGGTTGTTGATCTGGAAATTGGAATCAGCACTTTTTTGGAAGCGTCGACGGATCCGGTGACCGGTGAGCGCATCAGTCATACCGAGCGACTACAGCGAGCAGTTGAAGAGATGGTACTCGCCGATCAAGTTGGACTAGATGTCTATGGCATTGGCGAACATCATCGGTATGAGTATGCTGCTTCGGCCCCTGCAGTCATTCTGGCGGCAGCGGCAGCCCAGACGAAGCATATTCGGCTGACCAGCGCCGTTACTGTCCTGTCCTCAGACGATCCGGTACGCGTTTATCAGCAGTATGCTACACTGGACGCCATCTCGAATGGACGTGCTGAGATTATGGCAGGCCGCGGCTCATTTGTCGAATCCTTCCCGTTGTTTGGGTACAGCCTGAATGATTACGAACAATTGTATGAAGAGAAGCTGGAGCTTCTGCTCGCTATCCGGGAATCGGAGAAGATAAGCTGGCGTGGAAGCCGCCATCGCGCAGCCATTGATAATCTTGGTGTGTACCCTCGAGCTGTCCAGAACCCTCTTCCCGTCTGGATTGCCACCGGCGGCAACGCGGAATCATCTGTCCGGGCCGGTACACTTGGATTGCCGGTTGTTTATGCGATCATAGGAGGCATGCCGGAGCGCTTTGCGCCGCTTGTCCAGCTCTATAAGAGATCTGCCGCTAAGGCTGGACACGATGTAAACAAGCTGCAAATTGCCACTCACTCGCACGGGATTGTAGCTGATTCTGCAGAGAAGGCAGCCGAGCTGCTGTTCCCGGGAACACAAGCCATGATGAACAAGATCGGACGTGAGCGTGGCTGGGGAGCTCAGTACACACGCGCAACCTTCGATGAAGACTCCAAATTGCGTGGTTGCTTATATGTTGGCGATCCAGAGCACGTCGCTGAAAAAATCGTACTGCTCCGCCGCAACCTGGGTGTGACGCGCTTCTTCTTACACTGTGACGTCGGTTCAATCCCTCACCGTGATATCCTGCGTTCGATTGAACTGCTCGGAACCAAGGTTGCGCCGCTCGTACGCAAGGAACTGGCACGTACCGAGGGCAAAGCGTAAGACTTAATGGCGATCCGCTCTATAGTCTTTTTAACGAATGATAAGGAGGCTCGCCCGGAAGAATGCCGGGCAGCCTCTCTTTGCATTTCTTCTTAAGTATTTGGTTCCTCCAGTTGTTTAAATAGTGGCGAAGGCAAATCTTCGGGTTTAATTCTATATTTGATCATAATCCCCTCTCGTCTCCAAGGGGGATCTCAGTTATGCCTCGACCGGCATACAATGCATTTTGTGAAAAAAAGAACAATTTGGCTATTGATTTGTGAAATAAATCACAGTACACTGTAATTGTGAAATATGTCACATTGATATTCAACCATTTGGTTTTTCACTAGATGTTACAGCTCAGGGAGGAATTACGATGAAAATTGCAGTAATTGGATGTACCCATGCCGGAACAGCAGCGATAGTCAACGCTGCCAAACTTTATCCCGATGCCCATATTACCGTTTATGAACGCAACGATAACATATCGTTTTTATCTTGCGGGATCGCTTTGTACGTAGGCGGGGTCGTGAAGCAGCCGGAAGGGCTCTTTTACTCCTCTCCACAGCAACTGGCCGATTTGGGGGTCATTGCCCGCATGCGTCATGAGGTTCTTTCTGTTGATACGGATGCGAAAACGATGCAAGTGCGCAATCTGCTGACCGGAGAAGAATTCACGGATTGTTTTGATAAGCTGATTGTCACGACGGGATCTTGGCCGGTCATTCCACAGCTCCCTGGCATGGAGCTTGACAACATTCTACTGTGCAAAAACTATGAACATGCCAATTCCATTATTGAAAAAGCAAAACAAGCAAATCATATTACAGTAGTTGGTGCTGGATATATCGGAGTAGAGCTTGTAGAGGCATTCCAGCAAAGTGGCAAGCAGGTAACGCTGATTGACAGCGCTGACCGGATTTTGAACCGTTATTTGGACGCTGAATTCAGTTGCAAGATCGAAGAAGCATTCCGCGACAAAGGCATAAATTTGGAGCTTGGACAGACTGTAGAAGGTTTTGAAGGCAAGGACGGCCTAATAAACCTTGTCATTACTGATAAGGGCAAAATTGAAACGGATATGGTCATTCTCTGTATCGGATTCCGCCCGAATACCCAACTGCTGAAAGGCCAAGTGGATATGCTGCCAAATGGAGCGATCATCGTCGACCCATATATGCAGACTAGCAAGCAGGATGTATTCGCTGCCGGCGACAGTTGTGCTGTACATTACAATCCAACCGGCAAGGCCGCTTATATTCCGTTGGCTACAAATGCAGTACGGATGGGGATGCTGGTAGCACGCAATCTGATACAGCCAACAACAAAATATTTAGGCACGCAAGGGACGTCAGGCCTTAAAATATATGATTTCAATCTCGCCTCGACCGGACTTACCGAAATCGCATGCGCCGACGAGAAGATCGAGGCCGAAGCGGTTATGATAACAGACGCCTACCGTCCGGAATTTATGCCTACGGCAGAGACGCTAACCTTGAAGGTTGTATATGAAAAGGAAAGCCGCCGTCTGCTGGGGGCACAAATCATGTCCAAAGTCGATCTGACCCAAGCGATGAACACAATGTCGGTATGCATTCAAAACGGGATGACAATCGACGAACTGGCTTTTGTCGACTTCTTCTTCCAGCCTCACTTTAACAAGCCTTGGAACTTTTTGAATACAGCCGGCATTGCCGCGCTTCCTCAGATCGTAGACAAAGAACTGCAGCACGCCTAAACGGACAAAATAAAAAATGCCATCGGGTCATCTTTCCAGATGATCCGGCGGCATTTTTGGTGCTATTAGACCAGTATCCCCTATGTGTAAGGAATCTTTAACATCTCTCTTTCCATACAATACGTTTTTGGGATTTATCACGACGAGTATAACAGCCACTATCGAATAAAGAATTGCGCTATACATAATTAACTCCATTAAGCTTTCATTTATTAAGCCGATAAAGAAATTAAACAATTGGTGGATCAGGATTGGAATCGTTAAATTCTGATTTACGTTATAAAATGCGGTCATCACAATCTTCGTAGCGATGAGTGCAATCATAAAGAATGCGATATATTTGATTAAATCCATGCCCGCGTATCCTATAGTAAACCATACAGGCAGATGCCACATCCCCCACCAAAACCCGATGATAATCGAAGCCTTTAATGGTGAGTGCCTCTTTTGGAGCTCAATCTGTGCGAAAGCCCTCCAGCCTAACTCTTCTCCCAATGGCCCTGCAAAAAGATTTTTTACGAAAACGTAGATCAGCATCCCATACGAAGAGATTGTAAACATTGAGCCTGCTTCGCGGTGATAAGATACGAGAAACAAAGTCAGCAAAAATAAGAGGACTTGAATCATACCGGCAATAAGAATTACGATCCAATTAAGCTTATTCTTGAATGTATCTTTTACAAATCGCATAAAACGCTGACCAGGATAGATTTTGCGAAATAGCACAACAAAAGCAAAGGTCGATGACCAAGCCGAGATACAAAACAGGACGTCAATGACCCATGCAGGAAACCCTAGCATGCTTACTGCTCCGACAAGGCAAAAAAATGGCCAGAAAATGATATTGGTTAAGAAAATAAAACTTGCTACCGGTTTTTTGAGTTTCTTTTCTCTACTCATGCATAATCCCCGCTTCAACTAAGTATTTCGTAAATAGCAACACGTTCCATTTACGAACACCTTCAGCTTAAACCTGGGGGTAACTCACAGGTCAATACCCGTCTGTCTTACTTTATAGGTGCATAAATTTCCAAAAACACACGTTCGAGTCCATCCTCATAAGTAGTAAGCAATAGATTGATGTAAACGAGTCCCAAAAGCTCATACTCCTTTTCCATTGCTGCTTTTCGCAAACTA
The DNA here is from genome assembly GCF_000293805.1 of Paenibacillus alvei DSM 29. Taxonomy (GTDB): domain Bacteria; phylum Bacillota; class Bacilli; order Paenibacillales; family Paenibacillaceae; genus Paenibacillus_B; species Paenibacillus_B alvei. The sequence goes on from NZ_AMBZ01000001.1 coordinate 1,317,754, forward strand.
GCTTCTACCTGATGATCAATGCTTTCTTCCCCCGTTGCCCATCTTCCATTTTCAATAACGGTATACAAACATTTAGGATGAACTAGGATTTCCCCTTCTATATCACGCTTATGTTCCTCTACTCTTCTAACAATGATAAACTTATCTTCAATCATACCTTCTTCATTGAATCGTATAACTCTTCTTAAAGAGGTTAGTGTCACTGCTTTTTTTACGTTTTCTGTATTCTGTTTTAAAGCTTCATATTCTTCGTACGCAGTGAAATGTTCGATTTCGCCCGTTATTTCTAAAGGCTTCATTTCTTTGAGTATGTATTTCCCTAAGAACTGTTTAATTTTCCCGCAGTCTTCCTTAACAAGCTGGAGCTTTTTTAACAACAGCTTTTTATATTCGATTTCCTCCCATACATCCCGCTCTTTCTCTTCTAATAAGGACTGTATCCCCTCTATACTCTTCCCTTTTCTTAATTCCTGGATTTTTTTAATTTCAAAATCGATTTCTCTATAAAAATTAACGGTTGCAATATCATAGATATCAAAATGATTATATGTTCTATACCCATTCTCCCTATTTTGCTCCGGCTTTACTAATTCCTTCTCTTCATAAAACTTCAACGTATCTCGAGATACCCCTAAATATTTTGCTACTTGCCCAATGGTGTACATGATACTCCCCTTTTCTGTGCTACAAACCTGAATACACGTTCCCACAGTAGATATTCGTTTTTTAACATAAAAACTGTCTCAGACAATCTTATCTAAAGGGGAAAATCGCCACAACCTGCAACCGTACATTTCGATTTCAAATCAGTATCATAAAGAAATTCAAAGTCCTCTCCCAACCACGTACTGTTGAATAACAATTGGGATTTTATAGTATTTTTAAAATCAGTCTTGACACTCCTTAGTTGTTGTAACTATAATGGTTACATCAAGAGGGTGCTTCTAAAGCACATAAGCAATAACAATTCCATTGCGGTTCAGATTCATTTTTCAATATGAAAAGCGAACCTCTTTTTTTGGAATTGTTGTAACTATAATAGTTACAACGAAAGATATCGAAATACTTCGAAAGGAGAATGTCGCCTACGACCCGCTTGATATGCCGGTTGCTAAATACGCAAACACAAGATAAAACCGCATGCATATGAGCTGTGACGGGCATACTTTACCTACTTTAGGAAGTCACGAAACGTTTCTGTTTCAACAATTATTATCAGCATAAGAAAGAGGGAGATTTGTGATGTTTAGTAAGAAATCATCTATAGGAGTTATTTTGTTGCTTAGTTTCACGCTATTGCTAAGCGCATGTGCCGGCAGGGCGAATACGGCGAACAATGCAAGTGAAGAGGCTAAGAAGCCTGCACCGACGACTGAACTGAAAATCACGCCGTTCAACCCTGGAGAAAATGGTCTTTTCCCTGTCAGCTCAAGCCTAATCGAAGGACCGAACGAGGTATTGCTCGTTGATGCTCAATTTGAAAAAAGCAACGCCGAAAAACTGGTCAAAATGATCCGTGACACGGGTAAGAAGTTGTCTACGGTGTATATCAGCCATCAAGATCCGGATTTCTACTTCGGCTTGTCAGCGATCCGCAAAGCCTTTCCTGATGTAAAAATAGTTGCTACCCCCGCCACTGTGGAAGGGATTAAGGCGACAATCAAGCTAAAGAATGATTTCTGGGGTCCAATCCTGAAAGAAAACGCTCCGACAGAACTGATTGTGCCTGATGTCCTAGACGGTGATAAGCTGACAGTCGATGGTGAAACCGTACAGGTAGTCGGTCTCAATGGTTCTGATCCGTCTCATACCGTCCTTTGGGTTCCGTCTAAAAAAACCATTTTGGGCGGCGTACCTATCTATGAAAACCTGCATGTCTGGATGGCAGACAACCAGACCCCAGAGAGCCGTGTTCACTGGCGGGAGATTCTGAATCAGATTCTTGACCTGAAGCCAGAACGGGTTATCCCGGGTCATTACCTTGGCAAGAGCTCTGAGAATACATCCAGTGTCACCTTCACTCGTGACTATATTGCAAAATTTGAAGAAGCGGCTAAACAGTCTAAAAATTCTGCTGAACTGATTGCAGCGATGAAGAAGGCTTACCCGAACTTCAAGAACACAAGTGATCTGGAAATGGGCGCACAAGTAATAAAAGGCGAGCGTTCATGGCCTTGATTTAACGTTTGTTTCATATAAATAAAAGGCCGTCATGCCTCCTCTGGAGCATTCCATCATCAGGTTAGCTTCAGTGCAGCGATACTGACGGCCTTTTTCTATAGAGTCACACTCGAATCTGTCAGTTCAAAATACCACTCTAGGAAGGAGTTAAAGCTTTTCCATTGCGAATTCAATTTACCAGCAAAAAAATCCTCCATCTGCCGGCCCAATCCTAAGCCCAACACTTCGTCTGTGTTCTTATTATAAAAAAAGCCGAACTCCCCTTCAAAGCTGTCCAACGGAATATATTCTTCAGGCAGGTTTAAAACGTCATGAGTTCTCTCCATACCTAACATATAATCCGAAGAATTGATCATAAACCAACAAATCTGATAGATTTCACGTCGTCTACTATAGAAAGTCGGCCCATCCTCTGCATGCAAATAAAACGCAGCAAAATCTGAACCCAAATCAATGCCTAACTTTACTAATTCATGTTCATACTCCTCTGTAATGTCTTCAAACCACCAGTTTTTGCTTTTGCAATAATTGATCACTTTTTCCGACAGCATATCGATTGCTCCTCCAATATAGTTATAAACTGTCTAAATTGTTCCCCTGAGTATATCACATCTCCTTTCGTTATCGTTGTTCGTGGCTTGCCTAATTGTGCTTCATTACAATGCGGGTACAGTCGATAAAATGGGCGGGGAAAGATGGGTTCGGATATAGTTAAATGATTTCTCTCCTTTTTACTTCGTATATGATTTCGTTTTTATTTCGTAATGATTGGCAGTGGTGCATCAGGTGCCACAAGGTTTTGTTCGCGCATTTCTTCCCAGAACGCTGCCGGAATCACTGTGTTCAAGGCAGCTTTGTCTTCTGCAATTCGCTCAGGGCGGCTAGCACCAGGAATGACAGCGGCAACCGCCGGATTCGCCAGTGAAAATTGCAAAGCAGCCGCTTTGATGCCGATGTTGTGACGTTCTGCAATGCTCTTGATTTTCTCAACTTTAGCCATAATTTCAGGTGATGCTTTTTGATACTCAAAGTGTGTTCCTCCAGCAAGAACACCAGAGCTATATGGACCACCAACGACAATGTCCATATTGTGTTTTGCAGCCGCAGGCATTAACCGTTGCAGCGCACGCTTATGGTCTAATAATGTGTAACGACCAGCCAGCAAAGTTACATCTGGTTTAACTTCTTCCAAGTCCAGCAAGAGTTCAACTGGTTCTACTCGGTTTACTCCGAGTCCCCAACCTTTAATGACTCCTTCTTCACGCAAACGTGTTAGCGCACGGAATGCCCCTGTTTGGGCAGTTTCAAATTGGGAGATCCACTCATCACCATAAAAGTCTTGCGCCACATCATGAATATATACAAAATCTATACGATCTGTTTGTAAACGTTTCAAACTATCCTCGATCGAGCGAAGGGTTGCATCCGCGCTATAGTCATTAATGATTTTATTTTTACGGCCGAATTCGAAAAGCCCGCCTTTTTCTCCTAAATCACGAGCTGATGGGTCTTCCAATTCATCCGAAATGATTCGACCTACTTTTGTACTTAACACGTAATCATCACGATTTCGTTTTGACAGAGCTTCACCAAGACGCATCTCCGCCAAGCCAGATCCATAAAGGGGGGCAGTGTCAAAGTAACGAATGCCACTTTCCCATGCAGCATCTACAGTCGCTAATGCTTCCTCTTCTGGGATATTGCGGTACATATTACCTAGCGGCGCAGTACCAAAACCTAGTTTACCTTGCAGTATATTTCTCATTTGAATAAACCCTCCTAAGATTTGTTCTGCCTCGAATTGAAAATTCGTTAGTCTGTAAGAATGGTTACTGACATGATTTATTATTGATCATGTAGACCAAAAAGAGAAGTACGTACTTTGTAGTGACATAGGGACTAAAAAGTAACCTATAAGGTACACCTCCTTTCCGACTCCTTGTACCTTTTTTAGAACCTCTAGTTGCCAACCAAAAACACCTCCAAGGTTGTCCCTCATATCCACTTACGATATAAGAGCATTCTCTTGAATATCATTTTTTTCTCTCGTGTCTTACGCGAGTAACATAGCATGTTGCTTACAAACACAACTTAACTTCTAAGCAGTAAGAAAATGCTTTACTTTCGCCAAAAGGTTGAGCAGTTTGCCTTATCCAACATATTAAACTCAATCATTTTCTCAAGTAATGAGAAATGAACCGGACTGCTCCACGGAATACGAAACAACTGCTTCGTCTGTTCGTAGCCAGCCTGCTCAATTTCATCAGAAAAATGAACGATCCCTGCTCTTTCGGGGCCAACAGCCAAATGATTTTTGGATACGCTAAAGCCAATAATAAATGTGCCATGATCGGTAAACATAGGCTGATTCCACGCGATTTTAGGCACTAAATTTGGAAATTTCTGAATGATCCAAGCCAAAACCTCTTCTGTTCGATCCCGATGCTGCGGGTGCTCAATTTTCTCTAAAAAGTCTGCAAAAACATCCATGTTGTTCTCTCCTAAAATGAATACTTATTTTCACATAACATTATTGTCGCTGTACACCCATTCCTATTCCTTCAGTTAGGTTGCGTCCTTTTAACGTTAGGGATTATTGTTCTAATAGACAAAAACACCCTGCTAGATAATCATATCCAACGAGGTTTGATGGTGCAAATGTATGAAAATCAGCTCATAAGAAATCTTTTCCACTCGACTGGTTTTATAGTATTCTAGCCATAGGAGGGGTGAGGAAAAATCCATGATAAAACAATTAATCGTCGGAGATGCCTTGCACGAACTAGCCACAACGCGCCGCATCCTAGAGCGTTTACCCGAGGAACATTTGACGTGGAAGCCGCATGTGAAATCAATGTCGTTAGGCGGGCTAGCCACGCACCTGATTAACCTGCTGAATTGGCAAATCGCAATTTTTCTTTACCCGGAATTCGATCTTTCAACCGTACCGAATCGGCGAGAAGCTTTGGAAAAAAGTGAAGACGTACTGAAGGAGTTCGATGCGAACGTCATCAAGCTTGAAAAGCTGTTATCTGAATGTGACGAGAACGCACTTGGCGAGGAATGGACTTTACGAAACGGCGAGCATATCATTTTGAGCCAGCCGCGGGCGATCGCGCTTCGCACCTTCGGAATAAGCCACATGATCCATCACCGAGCACAGCTCGGAGTTTATTTGCGGCTACTCGATATTCCGCTTCCAGGCTTTTATGGCCCCTCAGCCGACGAGCAAGGCAAGTAGATGAAAATAAACCAAAAAGTCGCAGAGCATCGGCAAAACCGCCGATACTCTGCGACTTTTTTTTGAGAATAAAGTTTTTGGACGAGAAGGCAACCTAGCAGTCACTTCCCCCAAAAATCGGAACCAATCCGGTTCCAGAACTTCTACGCTTTCCCCATAACATTACTGACGAACATGACTCAAGAATGTGAAATCAAAAAATTTTTTTGCAGCAAAAATCCTTACCCCTATTGGGATTGACCTATACTTCTGGAAAATTTTCTTAAAAAAGGGGCTTTTCATTTTCGGAAGCTCTGTTATAATACAGATCAACGAATGATAAATCTGTATTATAACAGATAAATTTTATGACTCAGGAGGCGTTAGGAATGGACTGCTACTACTGCCATGGCAATGGAGAAATGGAATGTTTGGAATGCGAAGGACACGGAAAACAAGAGAGCGGCCACCAATGTGGCTCATGCAAGGGGCATGGTATCACGCCGTGCTTGCGCTGTAATGGAAGCGGCAGCCTGGATTACGAATTCAATGAACAAGACTCGATCGCGAATATTTTGCAAGCCGCCTATTTGAGTCCGGCTTTCAGCAGAGGGAGGTAATTGGTCATGTCCAAGATGCCCGTTAATAATTGCAAGGAAATTATTGTTCTCGGACACATGCCTGAACCGTACGCTGAGATTTTGACGCCTGGGGCACTCGAGTTCCTCGGAAAGCTCCATGAACGGTTCAATGCCCGCAGATTAAATCTGCTATCTGACCGCGCTGAGCGACAGCGCCGACTGGATGCCGGCGAGCTCCCCGACTTCCTGCCGGAAACGAAGCACATTCGGGACAGCGAGTGGAGCGTCGCTCCCGTGCCTTCCGATCTCCAAGACCGGCGGGTGGAAATAACCGGACCTTCCGGGGATGTCAAAATGGTCATCAATGCGCTCAATTCCGGCGCCAAGGGATTCATGGCCGACTTCGAAGACGCCAATTCCCCAACATGGGACAATTCGATCCGCGGCCAAATCAATATGCGTGATGCCATCCGCCGTACAATCACCTTTACGAGCCCAGAGGGCAAAGCCTACCGCCTGAACGAACAAACAGCTTACCTGTTAATTCGCCCTCGCGGCTGGCATTTAGAGGAGAAACACATTCGCATAGGTGAAGAAATTGCCTCAGGCAGCCTTGTCGACTTCGGACTCTATTTCTACCACAATGCTCGTGCCCTCATCGAGAATCATTCCGGACCTTATTTCTATCTTCCCAAGCTGGAGTCCCACCAAGAAGCAAAATTATGGAACGACGTATTCGTGTTCGCCCAGCAGGAGCTGGGCATCCCTCAAGGAACGATTAAAGCAACTGTGCTCATCGAGACGATTCTGGCCACATTTGAGGCAGATGAAATTTTATACGAGCTGCGGGAGCATAGCGCCGGCTTGAACTGCGGACGCTGGGACTATATTTTCAGCTTCATTAAGAGGCTGAACCGCCATCGACATGCGCTGCTCCCCGATCGATCGCAGGTCACGATGACCGTACCGTTCATGCGGGCATATACGCAGTACGTCATTCGTACCTGCCACAAGCGCGGCGCGCATGCCATGGGCGGCATGGCAGCCCAAATCCCGATCCGGAATGATGCCGAGGCTAACGCGAAGGCAATGGAGCAAGTGCGCGCGGATAAGCTGCGCGAAGCAAATGACGGCCATGACGGAACTTGGGTTGCCCATCCTGGACTCGTTCCGATCGCAATGGAAGTATTCAATGAACAGATGAAAGAGCCGAACCAGATCCATAACAAACGGGAAGATGTCCATGTCACGGCAAACGACCTGCTCGCTTTACCAGATGGAACAATTACCGAACAGGGATTGCGGACGAATATCAGTGTCGGTTTGCAATATATCGAAGCATGGCTGCGGGGATTTGGCGCCGTACCGATATTCAATCTTATGGAGGATGCGGCAACGGCCGAGATATCGCGCACTCAGGTATGGCAATGGATTCGCCATCCAGAAGGCCAGCTTACGAATGGCAACGACATCACGCTGGAACTAGTCTTAAAGCTGACGGAAGAAGAAATGTCAAAGATTGAAGAACGGATCGGCCAAGATGAATTCGCGAACCGCAGGTTTACAGAAGCGAAGCAGATGTTCGTGGATTTGATTAGCGAAGAAACTTGCAGCGAGTTTTTGACGGTGATGGGCTATGAATTGCTGGGATGAAATCATTGAATATGAGGAGATGGTTGCCATGACGGATAAACATACGATTCAACAATTGGAGACGAAATGGAAAGAAGAACGCTGGAAAGGCGTAACACGTACCTATTCTGCCGATGAAGTGCTCCGGCTTCGCGGTTCTGTTCAGGTGGAGCATACGTTAGCCCAGATGGGAGCCGAACGTCTCTGGCATCTGCTGCATACCGAAGAGTTCGTGCCCGCGCTTGGGGCATTGACGGGGAATCAAGCCGTGCAGCAGGTAAAAGCCGGCTTGCAGGCCATTTACTTAAGCGGATGGCAGGTAGCCGCGGACGCCAACCTATCGGGCCATATGTATCCCGATCAGAGCTTATATCCGGCTAACAGTGTGCCGCAAGTCGTAAAGCGGATTAATCAAGCACTGCAGCGGGCCGATCAAATCCAACATGCAGAAGGAAAAAACGAAACTTACTTTTTTGCCCCTATCGTGGCAGATGCCGAAGCAGGATTCGGAGGGTCGCTCAATGTATTCGAGCTCATGAAGGCGATGATTGAAGCAGGAGCAGCAGGCGTACACTTCGAAGATCAACTATCTTCGGAGAAAAAGTGCGGACATCTCGGCGGCAAGGTACTCCTGCCTACGCAGCAAGCCATTCGCCATTTAATCGCAGCTCGCTTGGCTGCCGACGTTATGGGCACAGACACCTTGATTATCGCGCGTACTGACGCTAATGCGGCTCAACTGCTGACAAGCGATGTCGATCCGTACGATCGGCCATTCCTGACGGGGCAACGTTCTCCAGAGGGCTTCTATTATACGCGTGCCGGTATTGAACAAGCGATTGCGCGCGGTCTCGCTTATGCTCCTTATGCAGATCTCGTTTGGTGCGAGACGTCCGAGCCGAACATCGATGAAGCACGGCAATTTGCCGAGGCGATCCATGCAAAATATCCAGGCAAGTTGCTTGCTTATAATTGCTCTCCTTCTTTCAATTGGAAGAAGAAATTGGACGACAAGGCAATCGCGGGCTTCCAACGCGAGCTTGGACGTATGGGATACAAGTTCCAGTTCGTGACACTAGCCGGTTTCCACGCGCTCAATTACAGCATGTTTGAGCTGGCGCAAGGCTACAAGGAGCGCGGCATGGCCGCATACTCCGACCTGCAGCAAGCTGAATTCGCCCTAGAGCAGGTCGGCTATGAAGCGGTGAAGCATCAGCGCGAGGTGGGCACAGGCTACTTCGACGAGGTGGCACAAACGATTTCGGGCGGTATTTCATCCACGACCGCCTACACGGACTCAACAGAAGCAGAGCAGTTCACGTAAGGGGAACCGATTCTAACCCGTTGTTGACATAAAGTCATATTAGCTATAACGCCCCGGTTTGCAATCACTCCCCCTTGCTGCCCGCTGCTCTGCAACCCCGCCTTCGCTGCTATAAGCAGCACTCGTAATGCCAAGCTCTCCACGGAAGCGCAAAACTTCCAGTTTCACTGCAACCTCCCCGGGGCATAAACGGACGGAGCCGTCTCACAGGTCATTGAACAATGGCATAGAGACGGCTCTATTTATCATTCAGCAGTCATTTCCAAGCGTATTATATCATTTCCCTATTATGAGAAATTCAGCCCATTCTTTCCCGCTTATCAACGCTCCAAATCGATCCCTGGACGACTAACCCTTCAAAAAATCTATTTACTAGAAAATATTTAATTTACATAGTTGTCATTAATAGGTTTATATGGTAAATGTATATGTATAACACCATGCTAACTGTCCTCCCTCAAAACACATCCCTTCACACACATCCACAAAAATCTCCTTTGGTATCTTCATGAATCCAGCAATGTTAGAACAGAAAGAATAGCGGAATTTTGAGAGCATCTGTTTTGAAAACGATTACAAAACTAGATAGGAGGCATTTTATGATCCGTAAACTGTCAAGCTTCATTTTGCTCTTCTTTATTCTTTTTTACTCTATTCTTCCTATCAACTTGCCGTCTGTCCACGCGCAAGCCGACAATGCCATTACCAACAATACCATTGCCAACAATGACTTCCCGATCGTACTGGTTCATGGATTTGGAGGCTGGGGAAGAGACGAGATGTTTTCGTTTAAATACTGGGGTGGATTCGGCGATATTCAAGAAATACTACAGAAACACGGGCATTCCGTTTATACAGCTGCGGTGGGAACGGTATCGAGCAATTGGGATCGAGCCTGCGAGCTGTATGCACAGATTAAAGGGGGAACCGTAGATTACGGCAAAGCCCACTCAGAACTGTACGGTCACGAGCGATATGGGAGATCGTATGAAGGGCTGTATCCATCCTGGGGAGAGATTGACCCGAATACGGGGCGCCCGAAGCAAATTCATGTGATTGGACACAGCATGGGAGGACAAACCGCACGCATGCTGATTCATTTGCTGGAAAAAGGAGATGCTGCTGAACGTGCTGTCACCGCTGCATCTGATCTATCCCCGTTGTTCAGTGATCAACCGCTTCCGTATGTTAGCAGCCTCGTTTCCCTAGCCGCGCCGCATAACGGCACCAGCTTCACGCATTTTGTAGAGGGAGTCATTCCCTTTATCCACCAACTAATCGGCTTAATTGCCGCAGCCTCAGGTAATGCCGAGCACCCCCTATATGATTTCAAATTAGATCAATGGGGATTGAAACGAATGCCCGATGAATCCTTTTTTGATTATTTCCAACGAGTAATAAATAGTAAATTTTGGAGAATATCACAAGACAGTTCATTATGGGATTTAAGCCCTAACGGGGCCAAACAGTTCAACGAGCAAGTACAGGCAAATCCAAGCGTCTATTATTTCTCGGTCGCCACCAACAAATCATATCGCATCCCGCTATCGGGATGGCATGCGCCAAAGTTGCTCATGAATCCGTTATTGTTGCCGCCGAGCTATTTTGTCGGTTCCTTTGCGTATGATTCCCCAGGACATGTAGTCATCGATGAGGATTGGTGGCCAAATGATGGGCTGGTGAACACGATTTCCATGGACGGCCCAAAAAACGGCTCAAGCGATCAAATCGTTACTTACCAAGGAAAGCCGCAGGTTGGGAAATGGAACTATTTAGGACTCATGGATTCTTGGGATCATCTCGATGTCGTTGGATTGGGCCTGAAAAATACGGATGATTTTTTCCTCGACTTAGCGGCTATGCTGGCCGAGTTGCCTCCGGCAGGCTGATGAAACAGATGTCAAAAGAGAAATAAAGTGTTCCATTGACTTCTATATAAAATCAGCGGCAATCGTTAAGACTGAAAAATAAAGTCTTAGAACTGCCGCTGTTTCTTTTTAACGCTTCTGTCCCCTATTCGTAGTATAATGCAAGCCATCGATAGCCCTACACCATTATCTTTGATAAATATCGACTCTCATCCATGCTTATTTCTCATCTGCTTTCTCAAAATAAACGATTTCACATAATCGAATATGATGCTTTTTCCCGCGAACTACAAGAGCTACGTGATCGATGAAAACATCATCCAGAGTACCTACTAATTTGCCGACAGTTGTCGTGATAACAACCGCTAATCCTTTGTGTTGGATCAAATGCTCGATGAATTTGGGTTCCACAGATGTCGTGTACATGACATGTTGCGGAAACATCAAGGTTCCCTTGCTCTGTACATCTTCATTCCGATAATATTGCGGAGCTGGGTACATGGCTTGCGGATAGCTATTGTACATAAACCTATTCATGTGCTGCATACCCCTTTATCATAAATTACAATCATATCTATAACTTATGGCAAATACCCATGCGGTGTTCCACAGCACGCCAAAAAAAGAGTGCCCTGATCAAACATCAGGACACTCTAAAGAGTACTATTTGTAACCCTGTTTGTTACTGCTTTAGTTACAACTACGTCAACGATGTGTGGTTCGAAATTGCTTGAATAATCGTATTCCAATCGTCGAAGTGTATTTCGTGCCCCATTCCATCAAGCGTTAATAAGGATGCATTTGGTATTTCATTAGCAAGTGCAACTCCATGTTCTAATGGAAGAATCGTATCATCTGTACCGTGAATAACCAAAGCAGGCACATTGATTTCTTTTAACTTTCATTCGTAAGCGTCATCACCTGTAAGTAGTGCGTGATTAAACATACTAAGCAGATTATTAGCTCGTTTTATCTCGCGTATTACTTGCTTATACGCTCTATTCTCATCAAAGTCATGCTTGGAACCACAAAGCAGGCTAGAGCCTTTGACCAGGTATTTTGCAACCGCCTCTTCATCCGACCAATCCAGTGCTGCTCCATCCGCATGATAAGCAAGTATCTTTTCATCCATCGGAGGCAAGCCTCTATCATTCTCATCAGATCCAAAAATAGATGAGGCAATCAAAGCCATGCTTAGAACTCTTTGAGGATATTTAATTGCAATTATCTGTGCAATCATGCCACCCAATGATAATCCGACGAGGTGCGCTTGGTTAATTCCATATGAATCAAGCACCCCAACTGCATCATCAGCCATGTCCGCCACAGAATATTGAGACTTCCCAGGCGGATAGGTCGTTGTACGTCCCACATCTCGGTTATCAAATCGAATCACATAACGTCCCGAGTCAGCCAAGCTTTGGCAAAATTCATCATCCCAATAAACCATGGAACACATGGCTCCCATAATCAGCAGGACAGGAGGATGAGTTGGATTGCCGAAACTCTCTGTGCATATATCAATTCCATTGATTTTTTTATCTTTTCACTCATGAGATACTCCTCATTTCATTCGAATTTGTTAATGATAAAAACACACTCAAATAAACCCATACATTTTTCAAAAAAATGATGAGAGTAGTTGAACTGTGCTTCAAATTAACGTAGACGAATGAATTTAATAATCATGAGAAGACCTCTCCTTCAAAACACAAAATTAGGGGTTCACCCCATACCCATCAACTTAAGAAATTAATTGTTCCCCAAAACGAAAAAAGTGAACTAAATTCCCATGGACACCTATGAAAAGATGAAATTTTCGTTTCTGTTAGGTTGATGGGCATGGGATACCGCTCAACATTTTAACAAAATATATACTAAGCAAATTTCAGCATAAAGTAAACCACTTTTTCTTAAAATTGTTTCTTCCCTTTCTCGGCGAAAACCAGCAATAATCCAAACAAATAATAAATGATACTTACCGTAATAACACCATAATCAACCTTATCTTCAGGAAACTTATGTATGTTTCAAAGAGACTCCGCCTTTTCAACGTACAATGAACTTCAACAATTACTAGCTACTTCCTAAACATTGTTCTTCATTTACCAACCTGTTTATGCTTTTTTCAAACTTTGCAACAGAACCAGTTTAACCATCATCATGTTCATGGAACTTTAGGTTATTTAAGTCCAGTTGAGTTCAGAAAATGAGTCCTTAAAAAAGCAGTCTGAATTTGTGTTGACAATCCACACCTCCATCAATACTATCAAAAGAACCTTTATACTGTTACAGCTTGAGAAATCCACTGAGCAGTTAGTTCAGGAAATTCAACAGGAAACTGATGACCGTACTGAATACGTGTAATATCCAAGTGTTCAAACTGCTTTGGGACATGATGATCTTTGTCCAAAGCTCCCCATAGTATCTTAATTTTCCTCTTATCCCATGTCTCGGGATTTAACTGAATGGATTTTGATATAGTTAAGCAAGACATGACCGTAGCGTTAGTTTTGCGAATACGAGGGGATTTTAAATCACGGACCACAGAATGAGCGTAATTACTCAATAACTGACTCGATGTTCTGAAGCTATTGGCTTGAAGTAGCTCTTTTTCCAAACGGGCGGGCTCCATATATTTTAGAACGAAACTTGTAATACGTCGAAATCTATATTTAGGTTGGATAGGATGCAGTACTGGCTGCAATAAAATGAGTTGTTTGATCAGTGAGGGCAGCCGTTCCATCACTTGAGCCGCAATCAATCCGCCAAATGAATGCCCCACTAATATAACGGGTCTGTTCAACTCAGTGATCATAGTGGAAATGCTCTCTACATAGCCTTCTAGCACAGAAGGATTATGGTGATAAGGGGTACGCCCAAATCCAGGTAAATCTACGAACCAAGTATTTAAACTGCTTAAAAATTGTGAGAGGGGCAAAAGGGCATCGGCATTGCTGAACGTCCCATGAAGAAAAATAATAGGCGTTTCATTCCTATCTTTCTCTAGCGAAACTAAGTTAGCCCTTCTTCGTTGACTAAAATCTTTCTGCTCATTTTGATTCAGGCCTAAATGATTTAACCGATAATCCAAATCACTAATGATAAAAGGGAGCGTGGACGGAACTACGAATGAATTTCTGCCGTTCCTTTGTTCTATTTCTAATTTACTGTAAACAGGGAATTCCGACTTAACAAGAAAACTCATGGATTCTTTAGGAATACCAAGCATCTTACCAGCACCCATTCTAAGCACAGTTTTCAATAACGGAAGCGGTATAGTTCCTAACGGCTTTGTTGTCTGCAATTCGTGTGCCATGAGTTTGATGACAGTTCGGATCGACGGACTCTCTTGCTTAGAATCTAAAAGATAGTAGGTATTGCTTGATAACCCTTCTGTATTAGCAAGTTTTGAAATAAACGAAGCCACATGATCAATATGAACCATCGGTAACCAATAATCGTCGCCGCCTGGAACAAGTGGCATAAGATTTCGCCTTACGGCATCGACTAAGATACTAAGGCCTCCAATCTGTTCTGTTTTCCCTGAGAAGGAGTCTCCGACGATTACACTAGGATTAACAGTAGATAAGGGAATGCTCATGTTATGAAGAGATTTTCGTATATAAGAGTCGGCTAAAAACTTCATTTTTTCATAAGGCGGTTGATTGTCCAGCAAATGATCTAGATCCAACAATGCATTTTGTTCATGATAGGGACTCATAAAGCCTACGACATGGATAAAATGCTTTAATTCTTTTGCAGCGTGGATATCCTGTGCTAGCCGAGCAAGGGATTTTGCAGGAGCGAGGAAAGACTGCTCAGCTTCACTGAGGTTCAACTCAATATTCATTGGACCTCCTGCATGAATAATTAGATCAGTTGCAAGTAATTGCTTGTAGCTGTCATCACTTAAACCTAATCGAGGCTGCGTTAGATCACCGATAACAGGAACAATGTTGTTCTGTTGATCGGGTGACAGTTGATTGATGATGGTAAGAAGACGATTTTTTTGACGTACAAGTGCATAAATCTGATGCTGAGAAGCTAACTCAGCGATTAAATGACGTCCAATATAACCAGTTCCGCCGGTCATGAAGATATTCATAATAAAAACACTCCTTTATTATTTTATAGTACTAACTAGTACTAATATATCTAAAAATATTACTTTAGCATGGAAGCTAAAGCAGGAAATAAATTTTTGATCATATCTTGGTTGTTAGAAGCTTGAGCCAAGAAGAGAGCACCCTCAATAGAGGAGACAATCAACATAGCTGTTTGTTTAACAGGCAGCTCTTCCTTTAGTTCTTGTCGTGCAATCCCTTGGGCTAAAATCAATTCAACACCATGCAGCTGTTTTTCAAAAAAACTCTTGATTCTATCTCTAATTTCAACCGCGTCAATAGGCGTCTGTGTATACAGAGTCAGGAAAGGACAACCGCCAAGGTAGTTATTTTGTTCAATAGTATCGCTTAAAATGTGGAGTACCGCTTCTAATTTCTCCTGAACGGTGAGCTCAGTTTGAGACACAATATAATTAATTCGCTGCTCGTAATGTGCTATCAACTGATTAACAATAGCGAGCAGCAGCTCCTCCTTGCTCTTAAAATAATAATAAATGTTCGTTTTTGAAACTTTGCTACGTGCGACTATGTCGTCCATGCTTGTTGCCAGAAAACCTTTAGTAAGAAACAATGTAAAAGCGGATTGCAGAGCAATATCTTTATTACTAAGTGTATTTTTTTTCATATTAGTACTATACAGTACTACAAATGGAGAGTCAAGGGAATGATTGATGAAATGCATAGGGGTTCGATCGAGATATGTGTAAAAATAGGTTGTAGGCTTTCCACTTATTTATCAATCTTTGCAAAAAGATATCCAAGGATAACAAAGTGATTGTTTCGTCTGTTCAATTTCTTACAGAAAAACGGACGAAAATCCCATAGGTATGAGAAAAAAACAGCCTTTGATATCTTAGGCATCGTATACAATTTTTCTATTTCTCACAATCATGTAGCGTAATCTAAAAATTTGAACCCCGATAGGGTTTATTTGGTATGCAATTTTATTACTCAAATGGATTGAATTCGAAACAGATTATCTATACGAAGTCAATCTGTTCGTCAGCCTAACCACTTTGCATTTGTAAGAAAGCGTCCAGCCGCTCCTTCTGAAGAAGATGGTGGCGGTAATGCATCTCCACCATTGCGAACCATTCGACCGCGTTTAACGCGCCGAAGGCTACAGCCGGATGAATCGCTTTCCGCTGCAGCCGCTCTGAATCTATGCTCTGCAGCAACGTCCCAATCTCATGCATGCGGCGCCTTGCTTCCTCCAGCTTGGCAACAAGCTGCTCCTTGCTCTCCGGCTGAGGAGGCGTATACTGCAAGTCGGCCGGTACCTGAATACGAACCGGCGGGAAGCTCCCTTGCTCAAACACGGCATGGCCAGCCTCCGTTTTCCCGCCTGCCTCCTCGCTGCCGCCACCAGGCGCCATACACTGCTCCGCAAGACGGAGCTGCAAGTTCAGCGTGGAATGGGGCAGATGCAGATACATTTGTCCCAGCGACCATTCGTTCTCGCTTGGCTTGCGCCACAGTTCCGTCAGACAATACTCGTCCAGCTCCTGAACATAATGCTTCGATATCTCGTCGAACCGTACTAAAATATCCGCAATCCTCATGTTCTTGTTCATCAAGATCATCTCCTCGAATACAGAAGTACTCTCATCGTATGAGAGGGTTCAAGAAAAAAGCATATTCGTAGTTTATATCTTTAATTCTAAACCTTCGTTGAAAATCCTGCCCGATAAATGAATGCCATTCCCGCTCCAATCCTGTTTTTTCTCAGATTACAATTTTGGAAATAAGAAAAGAAAACAGCCGATTTCACCTCTAAGGAAATCGGCTGTATTATCTGTATTACGATTCATGTCCCGGAAGAAATGGGAATGAGGTATACACATCCCCTACTTAAGCTGTTCATTCAACACACTATCTTCTAACACAGAAAATTTATCCCCATATACTTTCGTTAAATGTTTCTCCCCCCATGTACATAATGAACTTAAAATCCCTTCTAAGCTTCGTCCATATTCACTAAGCTCGTATTCTACTCTTGGTGGAACTTGATTGTACACGATTCGATTGATAACCCCATCCTCTTCAAGCTCGCGCAGCTGTTGGGTAAGCATTTTTTGCGTAATACTTGGCATGAGCCGCTTTAATTCGCTTGTCCGTTTTTTTCCGTGAGTCAAATGGCAAAGAATCACACACTTCCACTTTCCACCTATAACTTCTAATGTCGCTTCAACAGAGATATTGTATTTCTTCTTTTGCATCGTGATTCTCCTCCTTCTTATAGGCACTAAAAAGTACCTATATTACTTTCTGGTTCCTATATAACTTTCAAGTGCGTACTTTCATTTAAGAACGATATATTTCATAATAACATTTGTCGGTTGAGAAATACTATACTTTCTTCAATTTCACAATAACATTTTGAGGTTGATACCCTTCAAATTTTATTATTCGCTGAAAAGAAAGTTCCCATTTATATAACAGAAAAGGAGGAGACAATATGGAACTAAATAAAAAGCAAAGCATGTTAGCATTGCTTGCCTTAGCAGTAAGTGCTTTTGCAATCGGAACGACTGAATTCATCAGTGTCGGATTGCTGCCTCTTATTGCAAATGATTTAGGTATTCCAGTTACCACGGCAGGATTAACAGTGTCCCTATATGCATTAGGAGCAACGTTTGGAGCTCCGATTTTGACAGCTTTGACATCAAGTATGTCACGTAAGAAATTATTACTTTGGATCATGATTGTCTTTATTATTGGCAATACTGTTGCTGCAATCTCAACGACAATCGGGTTATTGCTAGTCGCACGAGTGATATCAGCATTCTCACATGGGGTCTTCATGTCAATTGGATCGACAATTGCAGCCGATTTAGTTCCAGAAGACCGCAGAGCTAGTGCGATTTCCATTATGTTTACCGGTCTTACCGTAGCTACAGTAACGGGTGTTCCATTCGGAACCTTTATTGGGCAGCAGTTAGGATGGAGAACCGCCTTTATTGCCATTGTTATCATTGGTGTTATTGCATTACTTGCAAATAGCATACTTGTTCCATCTCAATTGCGAAAAGGAGTAAAAACTACTTTTCGTGATCAGCTTAAACTTGTAACAAATGGTCGGTTATTGCTATTATTCATCATTACAGCATTAGGATATGGCGGAACATTTGTCGTGTTTACCTACTTATCACCATTGCTTCAAGACATCACTGGGTTTAAAGAAGGAACGGTAGCTGTCATTCTGTTAGCTTACGGTATCGCGATTGCGATTGGGAATATGATTGGAGGTAAGTTATCGAATCGAAACCCAATTGGTGCATTGTTCTATATGTTTATAGTACAAGCAATCGTCTTATTTATTTTGATGTTTACAGCACCATTTAAAGTTGCTGGGTTGATAACCATCCTGTTGATGGGGCTGTTGGCATTTATGAATGTGCCGGGCTTGCAAGTATATGTTTTGATACTGGCTGAGCGCTTTGTTCCTAGTGCGGTTGATGTGGCATCGGCAATCAATATTGCTGCATTTAATGCCGGAATTGCGATAGGCTCCTTTGTAGGCGGTCTAGTTACTGACTCGATAGGACTAATCCATACGACTTGGATTGGAGCACTTATGGTAGTAGTCGCTACAATCTTAACTGGATTTAGCAGAGCTATGGAACGAAAAGATCAAGTAAGCAAAAAATAAAAAATTTGGAGGTTTTAATTATGATGGCAAAAAATTTGCAAGATACAACAACTTTGAATAATGGCGTGAAAATGCCTTGGTTTGGACTTGGAGTTTTCAAAGTCGAAGAAGGCCCTGAATTGGTGAATGCAGTCAAAACAGCGATTAAACATGGATACCGCAGCGTGGATACCGCAGCGATTTATGGGAATGAAGAAGGTGTTGGCCAAGGGATCCGAGAAGGCTTGAAGGAAGCGGGCATTTCAAGAGAAGAGTTATTTGTCACTTCTAAGGTTTGGAACGCGGATTTGGGATATGAATCTACGATTGCTGCTTATGAAACAAGCTTGAAGAAACTGGGCTTAGAATATTTGGATTTGTATTTGATTCATTGGCCGGTTGAAGGAAAATATAAAGATGCTTGGAGAGCGTTGGAAACTCTTTATAAAGAAGGCCGCGTAAAAGCAATTGGCGTAAGTAATTTCCAAATCCATCATTTGCAAGACTTGATGAAGGACGCTGAAATTAAGCCGATGATCAACCAAGTAGAATACCATCCACGATTGACTCAAAAAGAGCTGCAAGCATTTTGCCAAGACAACGGTATTCAGTTTGAAGCATGGTCACCACTCATGCAAGGTCAATTGCTTGACAACGAAGTTATTCAGGAAATTGCGAACAAGCATAATAAATCTGTTGCCCAAGTTATTTTGCGTTGGGACTTGCAGAACGGAGTGGTTACCATTCCAAAATCAACAAAAGAGCATCGAATTGTTGAAAATGCGAATGTGTTTGACTTTGAACTGACAAAAGAAGAAATGGAAATCATTGATGGATTAAATCAAAACCATCGTGTAGGTCCAGACCCAGATAACTTTGATTTTTAATAAAAAACTCGGGCTGCGAGTTCTCAGCGTGTAGAGAAAGAGCTATTCTTTCTCTACACTTTTTTATGTTGAAACAACGACAATCTAGAGCTATATTTCCTGCTGACAGTAGCGCTCCAGCTTAAGGCGTAAGAGAAAAGGAATAAAATTCTCCTTTCTTGTTGATCTTGCCCACGATTGTAGGTTGTTTGTCCTTCTTAAATGTATATTCGTTCAATTTAACAGTCACTTTATATCCGGCCAAATTGACATTGAATATTGATTTAACTTTGCCGCTTGCTGCAGAAATCGCTTGTTTTGGGGTATATTTGGGTTTGGCAAAGGATTTGGCAAAATCTTTGTCGCTCGTCCAATCCGTATAAATCGTATCGACTTCCAACACTTGATTAGTTATTGCGTCAATCTTGACGCTATGATGATCGTAGTGATCTCTAAAATGCCAAAAATAGCTGCCGGCGACTTCATCCTTTACCCGCTCCGCGCGAACAAGATTTACTTTTTCTTTCCTTAATTGATTAATTGCGTTAACAGCTTTATTCAACAATTTTTTATCTACTTGGGCTGAGGAATAGCTTTGTCTGGCGATGATTTTGTTCCCTTTGTCGAGATCGATATCCAGCGATGCTGTCCCCCAGAATACCCAGTAATTTCGCGGCTCATTATCTTGATATGGCGATTTTACTCTCCATAATGCGTTGAACGTTAATGGATATTTCTTATCCTCGAACTTCGCGATGAAAGCATTCACCTTCTTAAGAACGGCTGACTCCAACGCAAGATCCTTATCTTTGATTTGATAATAGACGGTTGCATTATTCACTCGTTGTTTTTTCTTGTCGTAACCAACAGTAAACCTTGCTGCAGGCTGGGACAGCTCCCCTTCTAGATCAATATTGTCACTATTATTCGCCATTACTTTGAGATCCGATTTCATCTCATTGCCTTTTGCAATATCCCCAAGAGCGGCTTTGACCTTCTCTAAAACAGTTGAATCGAGCTGTGATTTAGCCGTACTTTCAATAACTTCTGTGTGCGTTTCTGCCTGTACAGGTCCATTAAAAAAGCTGCATGTCAATAAGGCGGCCATAACGGTAAGTAGAGCGATTCTTCTTCGCATATAAACCCTTCCTTCATTATGGAAAAATGTAACTTCATTTTTTAGATTCATTTCCTTTTTAAAAGGTTGCACCTTTACAGACATTAGAATAGTAAACATCATTCCAATAAATTTTCTTATTCAACAAAAAACAGGCGTCTTTTACACCGCTTACCTGTGCAAAGAACACCTGTTTGTTTTTGGTAACACTCTTTTGAGTAGCCTTTCCTATCAATCTGAGGTTCCACTGCGTTTATCCCACATTGTAATGTGGTTTTAGCACAACTTCTTGGTTCACTTCTGGTTTCGCTTCTTGGTTCTTCTTCGACTGATTACGTTGGCTAGGTACGGAGATAAAGATCGCAATCAAGAAAGAGAGCATACACAAGACCGCAATGACGGTAAAGGTAATTTGGAAACCACCGAACAAAGCACTAAGGAACGAACCAGCCAAGGCACCTAACCCGAATCCTTGATAAATGATTCCATAGTTCTTGCTTTGGTTCTTCAAGCCGAAATAGTCTGCCACAATCGCCGGGAAGACCGTGATATTACCGCCAAAGCAGAATGCGATCACCGCGACACAGGTGAAGAAGATGCCCAGATTCAGAGGTACAAAGTTCAAGGCCATGACGGACAATGCCGTCGCAAAAAGCGCTCCCGCTACAACTTTCATACGTCCTACTTTATCAGACAATGCACCGAGAATGATTCGACCGGCTGTATTGAAAATCGCCACCATAGCTACCGCATTCGCTGCTGTGCTGATATCAAGACCGGCTAGCTGCACACCGATGTCTTTGACGATACCAATCAGGTACAATCCACTCATACAAGCTGTGAATAGAATAAGGAAGAGCATATACGCTTCTTTCGTACGCAGCATTTCTTTCACTGTATAATTCCGCCCACTCTGCGACTCCGCAGTTGCGTCTGCAGGTGTTTCCGTAATTACGGCTTCTTTGATTAACAACGAACCGGCAATCACCATGACCATCACAATCAATCCCCAGACCAGAAATGCATAGGAGACCCCCATCGTATTGATGAAATTCACATTAATATATTTGAAAACCAAGCTGCCTGTCCCAAAAGCTCCCACCGAGATCCCCGATATTAATCCTTTGCGTTCAGGAAACCATTTCATTAAATTCGATAGCGATGTGATGTAGGCCGTACCATCCGCAAAACCAACAACCACACCAGCAAGCAAGTACAACATCCACAACGATGAAACCTGTGAGCTAGCGATAAGCCCTGCACCGAGAACAACACCTGCAATCATCGTCATACGCCGAATTCCGATGCGATCCTGAATTTTTCCGGCGAACAATGTCGAGAAAGCCAGTGCAAAACTGGTGATGGAAAATGTAATCGATACGGAGCTGAGCTCCCATCCAAATTTGTCGGCTAACGGCTGATTGAATAAACTCCACGTATATATGGTTCCTAATCCCATTTGTACAATGATTGTTCCAAGGACGATCAGCCAGCGATTTACCTGCGACCCAGTTGCTTGATGCGTTCTCATAATAGATCCCCTCTTTCCATTCTGCTATGATCAAGAGTTGTGTTTTATCAGTAGGGAGTGAAAGCTCTTACGCTTTGCTTTTACACCCTTATCTTACAAGATAAAACGCTTTCTTAAGCCATAAGCGGCATGAAATGACGGGATTGCGGAATGAACTGCATTTATATATGCATCAACTGCCTGAATTCTTTGACTTTACTTCTGCTGACGGGCACTTCGGCATCCATATCACGCAGACGCAGCAAGTAAGTATTGTTGAACCATGGAACGATTTCATGGATTTGAGACAAATTGACGGTATAGGAACGATGACAACGATAGAATCGATCTTGAGGCAGCATAGCATGAAAGTCCGAAATACTCATCGGCATCGTATAAGTACCACTCTTCGTGAATACGTTCGTTACCTTCTCTTGTGCTTCCGCATAGTAGATGTCATCGCTATCCGTAACGATATACTTATCATTTTTCAGCAGATTAATGCGTTTCTCCTCAGATTTTGGCCTGTTGTCCGCAGGATTGGAACTTCCACCTTGCTGCACATCCCGTTCGAAGGCGGTCTCCAGCTTACGCAGCATCGCGGCAATCCGGTTCTCGTCGTAGGGCTTCAAGATATAATCAAAAGCCTCCAGTTCAAAAGCTTGAGCGGCATGCTCCTTATAAGCGGTTGTAAAAATAACATACGGTTTATGCGCGAACTTACTAATATTCGTCGCTAGCAGCATCCCGTCCAGGGATGGAATGTTGATATCGAGAAAAATCGCATCGACTTCCTTCTCCTGCAGAAATTTAAGCACATCAAGGCCATCCTCAAATCGCTCCACGATTTCAATGCGGCTATGTTTGGTAATCAAATATTCCAGCTCTTCACTGGCCAATACTTCATCTTCCACAATTATCGCTCTCATCGTGTCTCCTTCTGTATGTCAAAAAAGATATTCGTTCCTTGATCTAGTCGCTCCACTGTAACACCATGCCCGAAAATGAGCTTCACACGCTTATGCACATTAAATAGACCAATATGGTTCGGCGGAACACGCTCCTCCATCACCTGTTTTATGATATCTTCACGGATGCCCACGCCAGTATCCTGGACACCAATTCGAATGTAATCGTCTGTATCTTTAACATAGATGGTGACCGTTCCAGGCCCTTTCACCTTCAATATACCGTGGACAATCGCATTCTCCACTAACGGTTGAATGATGAGACTCGGAATCTTCACGGCGACTTCATCCACATCATAAACGACATGCAGCCGATTTCCAAAGCGTGCCTTTTCAATTTCTACATAATTCCGAACCTGCTCCAACTCCTTATGGATATCGATCAAATCATCCGTTAACTCCAAATTGTAACGCAAATATCCGGATAAATTGACGATCAGTTCCCTCGCTTGGTCCGGTCTGGTTCGGATCGAGGATCCAATCGCGTTCAATGCATTGAACAAAAAATGAGGCTGAATGGTTGTCTGCAGCGCTTTGAGCTCCGCTTTATTCGCCATTTCCTTAATCTCTTCCACACGAGAAACTTCCATTAATGTCGAAATAATCTGGGATAAACCGACGGCCATAGTCTGCAGCGGATAGGTAATTTTATGGGCTTTCCGATAATAAATCTTCAAGGTCCCCGTCACTTCTTCCCGCTCTTTCAGTGGAATAATGAGCAAGGATTGAATGCCGGGCATCGCATCGTCCAACGCATGGTTGCTTATCATGAATTCCCCGCTTCGTATCGTCTGTTTGGTCATATCACTGATGATCTCATGCCGGAATTGATAGCGGTCTTCCCCAAAACCGACGTAAGCGAGCACGCTCGAGGCATCCGTAATCGCCACTGCATCGGCTTGAATATCTTCTTTAATAATGGAACAGATCTTGTGCAAGGATTCGGTATTGATAGAGCGGAAATAGGGCAATGTCTTATTCGCAATGTCCAACGCTAACTTCGCTTGCTGCGCAGCGATTCCTTCCCGCTCACTTTCTACATTCTGAATTAATAAAATGATCAATCCCACATTCAATTGCCCTAGAATCATCGGTGTTGCTATTCTGGATACAATTTCATTGCCTAAGGTTGTAGGCTGCGCCATGAATATGATCAACAGCATCGTTAAAGCCTCGCAAGCCATCCCGGCAACAATCCCGATAAACCAACGCTTCGATTTCGGCGTTCGAAGATGAATATAGCCAGATACCAGCCCCGCAATAATACTTGTGATGAGACATGGAATCGAGGTCACCCCGCCGATATCGATCAAATAACGATGGATTCCGGACACCACGCCCACGACTAGACCGACCCAAGGCCCGAATAAGATGCCTCCTGCCATAATCACGATAATCCGTACGTTGACCAGCGAGCCTTCCACATCAATGCCTGAGTAGGTGCCAAATAGTGCAAAGGTACAGAACAGAATCGTAACAACGGCGAACTCCTTCGTGGTCAGCGATTCCTTTTGCAGAATCTGCTTAAAGCTCGGAATACGAGTTAAGAAAACAAAATAATGAGCAATAATGCAGCCCGCTCAAAGAGCTGAAGCAGCATCGTGAAATCTCCGTCTATGGAAACTACCTCCCGTTAACACAAGCTGTTTTTGTGTTTATTTTATCAAAGTTTGCTCTGTTTTCACGTTCCAATTCCATACATAAAAAAGAGCGTGTTTTGAAAAAGATTGTTCAAAACACGCTCTTAACCTATTCTATTGAATTATACTTTTAATAAGGTTTGAAGGATTGCGCCACAATATTAATATTATTTATTCTTCATTATTTTCCATCCATTGAAAGTGGAAGCTCCCCTTTTGATCAACCCGCTCGAACGTATGCGCCCCAAAGTAATCCCTCTGTGCCTGAAGCAAATTAGCCGGCAGTCTTTCCGTCCGATAGCTGTCATAATAAGCTAGAGCGGAAGCGAATGAAGGAACCGGAATTCCTCTAGCTACGGCAATCGATACGACTTTTCTCCAGGCTTCTTGATAGTTCGCAATAATCCCACTGAAGTATTCGTCCAACAACAAGTTTTTCAATTCCGGGTTCCGGTCGTATGCATCCTTAATATTTTGTAAAAAATCTTGCGCGGATAATACATCCCCCGCGGAAGATCATGGCGATGCCTCCATAGTTCAAATTCCAATTGTACGCGTCGGAAGCAGCTCTCATTTGCGCAAAGCCTTGCGCATACGAAGCGATTTTGCTGGCATACAAAGCTTTGCGAACGGCCTCGATAAATTCCTTGGGATCGCCGTCGTAGCTTGATGCTGCGGGGCCTTTCAACTGCTTGCTTGCGGCCACGCGTTCTTCTTTCATTGCGGAGATAAACCGTGCAAACACGGATTCAGTAATAATGGACAATGGAACTCCCAGATCCAATGCGCTTTGGCTCGTCCACTTCCCCGTACCTTTCTGTCCTGCTGAATCGAGGATGACATCCACCATAGGCTTGCCGGTTTCCGGATCGGTCTTCGAGAAAATATCGGCTGTAATTTCAATCAAATAACTATCCAGTTCGCCTTTGTTCCATTCGGAGAAGATGTCATGCAACTGCTCGGTATTTACGTTCAATACATCTTTGAGCAGATGATACGCTTCGCCGATGAGCTGCATGTCACCGTATTCGATGCCGTTGTGCACCATTTTGACATAATGGCCGGCGCCATCTTCTCCGATATAAGTTGAGCAGGGATCGCCGTTCACTTTGGCAGAAATAGCGGTCAGAATTGGCTCGACCAGTTCATAAGCCTCTTTTTGCCCGCCTGGCATAATCGCGGGACCGTTCAGCGCCCCTTCTTCGCCGCCCGAGACACCCGCGCCAATAAAACGGAATCCCTTGGCTTGCAGCTCTTTGTTTCTTCTTTGCGTATCAGGGAAATAGGCGTTTCCGCCGTCGATAAGAATATCCCCTTGACTCAGGTAAGGAACAAGCTGATTGATGGTATCGTCCGTCGGTTGCCCCGCTTTGACCATGATCAGAATTTTCCGCGGCGTCTCGAGCGATTGGACGAATTCTTCAATACTATACGTGCCGACGAAATTCTTGCCTTGCGCCTCCGCCAGAAGCTCATTCGTTTTCTCTGGCGAACGATTGTATACCGCAACCGAGAACCCTTTGCTTTCTATATTTAAGGCCAGATTTTTCCCCATGACGGCCAAACCTACCACGCCGATTTGTTGTTTCTTCATTGCAATTCCCTCCCAGTCATTTCTATCTATAGGCACGCCTCCATCAACGGGAGCATGCCGCGTGCCTTCTTGTTCACTTCATCACTTAAAGCTCGGCTGTTTTTTCCAATCGGCAGCGAATTTGTCCATGCCTTGATCCGTTAAGGGATGCTTGGAAATTTGTTCGATCACCGCAAATGGAATCGTTGCAATATGCGCGCCTGCCATCGCTACGCGCGTCACGTGATCCGGATGGCGGACGGATGCCGCGATAATTTGCGTGTCCAGGTTATGCACTCGGAACAATTCAGCAACTTTCGTGACGAGCTGGACGCCGTCTTCCGATATATCATCCAAGCGGCCAAGGAACGGCGAGACATAGGTTGCGCCTGCACGAGCGGCCAGTAAAGCTTGGTTCACGGTGAAAATCAGCGTCACGTTCGTTTTCACGCCTTTGTCGCTCAAATAGCGGCAAGCTTCAAGTCCGGCGAGCGTCATCGGAAGCTTGATCGTGATGTTTTTGTCATTATTATTGATTTTAATTAGTTCGTTCGCTTGCGCGATCATGTCTTCAGCTGTCACCGCATCAGGCGTTACTTCGGCAGAAACCGATTCAACTCCGGGTACTTCCCGCAAAATCTCGGCGATTCGATCTTCAAATTTCACACCTTCCTTGGCGACCAACGACGGATTCGTCGTAACACCGGATAAGATACCGATTTTATACGCTTTTTTGATGTCTTCTACATTTGCCGTATCGATAAAAAATTTCATAGGTAAGTACCTCCATTATTTTATTGGACACATTTATTATTACTTCAGTAATTCCTTCGTCAGGCGAACCACTTGATTTACGGAGAATCCAAAGTATTCCATAACCTCCGTACCAGCGCCAGAGGCGCCAAATGTATCGATCGACAGTACTTTTCCGCCTTGTCCCGTATAACGATCCCAGCCTAACGAAATGCCAGCTTCAATGGCCACCCGCTTCGTAACGGAATTAGGAAGGACACTCTGCTTGTACTCTTCGGGTTGACGATCGAACAACTCTCTGCTTGGCATAGCAACGACGCGTACGGAAATGTTGTCCCGCTCCAACTCCTCCTTAGCATTCATGGCCATAGAAACCTCTGATCCGGTTCCAATAAGGATGACATCCGGCTGGCCGCCTGTTTCGCTCAAGACATAAGCTCCTTTGGCTACCCCTTCAACATTGGCCTTAGTGGCTTCATATACAGGGAGATTTTGTCTGCTAAGCACCAGAGCTACTGGGCCTTCATTTTGCTGCAGAGCATACGCCCATGCGCTTGCCGTTTCATTGGCATCGGTCGGACGTATGACCGTAAGTCCCGGAATGGTGCGCAGCGCAGCCAAGTGCTCAACGGGTTCATGGGTAGGTCCATCTTCCCCAACAGCAATGGAATCATGGGTAAATACATAAGTCACAGGCAGTTTTTGCAGCGCAGCCAAACGAATAGACGGGCGCAAATAGTCGCTGAATACGAAGAAGGTGCTTACGAATGGCTTTACACCTCCATGCAAGGCCATGCCATTGCCGGCTGCACCCATAGCATGCTCACGGACGCCAAAGTAAATATTGCGTCCCGAGTAGGACTCCACAGCAAACTTTTGCTCTCCTTTGATGTCCGTCATCGTCGAATGCGATAAATCGGCACTTCCTCCAAAAATCGAAGGTACAGTTTTTACGTAATGATTTATCGCTTCGCCGCTTGCTACACGGGTAGAAATCGTTTTGGAATCGTCGAACGTTAGGATGTCCGCTGCCTCAATCGATACGGAACCGTCGATGACTTGCTCAAGCTCCTTACCCTGCATAGGATATTGCGCTTTATAGGCCGCGACCAATTTGTTCCACTCTTCTTCTTTGGCCTCGCCCTTACGTTTCAGCTGCTCGAAATGCGCATTGACTTCTTCCGGAACGGTGAACTCTTCCTCATACTTCCAGCCGTAAATTTCCTTGGTCGCCTTCGCTTCTTCCTTGCCGAGCGGATTGCCGTGTACTTTGTTCGTTCCCGCTGCCTTGCTTCCGTAACCAATAATCGTCCGAATTTCGATAAGCGTCGGCTGGGCATCGTTATGCTTGGCTGCGGCGATCGCTTCTGTAATCTTGGAAATGTCATTGCCGTCCTCGACCCGGATATATTCCCAATTGGCCGATTCCGCTCTTTTTTGCATATTTTCGCCGAAGGAAAGGTTGAGCCCTCCATCCAACGAGATGTCGTTGGAATCATACAATACGATTAATTTTCCAAGCTTCATATGTCCTGCCATGGACATCGCCTCGTAAGAGATTCCTTCCATTAAGCAGCCGTCTCCGACAAGCGCATACGTATAATGATCGATTACCGGGAAACCGTCTTGATTGAATTTCGAGGCCAAATGAGCTTCGGCCATCGCCATCCCGACTGCCATCGCCAACCCTTGTCCCAGAGGTCCAGTTGTCGCTTCTACGCCATCCGTGTGCCCATATTCGGGATGCCCCGGCGTTTTGCTGTTCAGCTTGCGAAACTGTTTTAAATCATCAAGCGATACCTGATATCCAGACAAGTGCAGCAGGCTGTAGAGCAAGGCTGATCCGTGACCCGCAGAAAGAACGAAGCGGTCGCGGTTAAACCATTTGGCATGTCCGGGATTGTGATTTAATAGTCTGGACCAAAGAGCGTATGCCATCGGCGCCGCTCCCATCGGCAGCCCCGGATGACCGGAATTGGCGCGGTTGATAGTATCGATAGACAATGTTCGGATCGTATCGACAGCTAATTGATCAATGGTTTCCTTGGTAAGCATATTGTTCTCCTTCTTCCGTTTTAATATGTTGTTCTGGTTTGTCATCGAACCACCAATGGTAGCCGTCCTTCGCCAATAACGCATCGGACTCGGCAGGACCGTAAGTGCCCGCTTCATACCGATGAAGCGGAACCAGATTCTCCTCGAATGCTTCCAGGATCGGTTGAACCCATTTCCAGGACAATTCGACCTCATCCCAATGTGCGAAGAACGTAGGATCTCCTTGCATAGCGTCGTAAATCAAATTTTCGTAAGCCTCGGGAACATCGCCCTTGCTCTCATGAAAATTCATTTGAAGGGGCTTGAACTCCCCTTTATGCAAAGGATCTCTTGTATTTAATTGCAGCGTAATGCCTTCATTAGGACTAATTTCAAATACCAGAAGGTTAGGCGATTTTCTTTCAGTACTTTTCTGAGAGGACATCTTTAACTGTTCCTTGAACTCAATTACAATCCGCGTTGATTTCTCTTTCATTCGTTTGCCTGTTCGGATATAAAAAGGTACGCCGCGCCAAAAGAAATCATTGATCTGCAATTTAGCGGCAATAAACGTATCGTTCATGGAAGTAGAAGCGATCCCTGGTTCGGAGATATAGCCGATTACCGGCTTTCCTTGAACGGTTCCTGCTTTGTATTGACCACGGATAATGCTCGCGCTCACTTCCTCTTTATGCAGCGGCTCGAGGGCTTCCATTACCTTTTTCTTCTTAAAGCGCACCATTTCCGAGTCGCTGTTGATTGGAAGATGACTCGTCAGCATCATCAATAATTGCAGCATATGGTTTTGGAACATGTCTCTTACGGCGCCTACGTGATCGTAATAACCCGCTCTTTCTTCTACGCCGACAGTCTCGTTTGCTGTAATTTGCACGTTGGCAATATAACGATTCGTCCATAAGGCATTAAGGACCGGATTTTGCTGCAAAATCTCAAGCTTCTGAATCAGCGGCTTGCCGAGATAATGATCGATTCGGTAAATTTCATGATCCGCAAAAGCTTGGCTCAGCTTCTGATTTAAATCGCGAGCAGATTTCAAATCATGGCCGAAAGGCTTCTCGATCACGAGACGCTTCCAGCCATTCGCGGAACCGAGCCCGCTTTCCTTAATGCTCGCTGTGATCGTTTCAAAAAACTCCGGTCCGACAGATAAATAAAACAGGCGATTCGGCGGAATGTTCAGCTCTTCTTCTCTCTGTTCAATCAGTTGAAGCAGCTTCCTATAATCTTCTTTGCGATCTATATGAAGAACGCTGTAACGGAATAAGCTCACAAAATCTTTGATTAACGAAGAATTGTTCGCTTCGCGTCTGGAAAAAGTACGGATAGACTGCTCGACATTTGCCTGAAACGATTCATCAGACAGTTCTCTTCTCCCAAGACCAAATAAGGAGAATGATTGCGGCAGCTTCCGATCGATATACAAGTTGTAGAGGGCAGGGTATATTTTTCTTTTGGCTAAATCCCCAGTCGCTCCAAACAAAACAAAAGTGGTCGGCTCCATGTTTCTCTCTCCTTCAAGCAGCGCTCTATTAAACAAGCTCTGGTTTCTATTTCGTAGTTCCACTATAATACGAATATCATCTATACAAGTAATAAATATATTTCACAGGAGCTATAGACCACATCTATGAGTATAAATTACGAATTGTACAAGGTTTTTTATTGGGCTGCGAAGACAGGCAGCTTGACTCAGGCTGCCAAGGCCTTATACCTAACCCAACCTAGCGTCAGCCACGCCATCAAACAGCTCGAAAACAGCTTCGGCATCTCTTTGTTCTACCGGAATTCCAAAGGCGTTGGGCTGACAAGAGAGGGCGCCATGCTGTATTCCTATATTGAGCAGTCACAGATCTTAATATCTCTGGCCGAAGAAAAAATGGAGGCACTTAAAAATCTGGACAGCGGCGAGCTGCGGATCGGCGGAAGCGATTCGCTGTTCAAGCATTATTTGCTCCCGTACTTGGAGGACTTTCATGAGAAGCATCCCGGGATCAGACTACACCTGAATCATGGTACAACGCCGGAAATCATTTCCTTCTTAAAAGAAGGAAAAATTGATTTAGGCGTCATCCGTATGCCTATCGTCGATAGCCAGCTTGAAGTGAGGGAGACTTTTCAGCTGCAGGAATGCTTTGTAGCGGGGACACGTTATGCCGAGCTCAAGGATGCGGTTTTAACGCTGGATATGCTGCTCCAGTACCCAATTATCCTGTTCTCGCGCAATAGCAGGGCACGAATGACCATTACGGAATTATTTCAAAGCTACGGATATAAACTCACACCTAAAATTGAGGTCGGAAGCGTGGATCTTCTCATCGAGTTTGCTAGGAAAGGACTCGGAATTTCTTACGTGACGAGGGAATTTGTTTCGAAAGAGCTGGAAGAGGGCACCCTCTTCGAGATTCAATTGGACGTGCGGCTGCCGCCTTCTCACGTGGGGATTATGATTATGCGCAACATGCCGCTTTCCATGGCAGCATGCGGGTTTATCGAGATGATTCAAACGTGTCCGCTATCAAAGCAGGCACGTTCAGGAGCTGCTTTTCCATTGAAAGAATAGTTCGATTTACCCATGGCATAGGGGACAAGAAAACGTAAAACTTCAAAAGGCAAAAAAACTACTGATGAATTCAGTAGCAAAAAAGCTGTTTATAGCATTTTTTAGTATCATCATAATCATTTCCTACGATGCTGAACCAATTGTTCAGTAAAAAATAAAGGATTAGACCGGAACCTCTTATGGTACAAGAAGTCCCGGTCTTCCCTGGATATTTGAAAATTAGTTTTCTACTCAACGTCAGAATGAAGCATGGATCTAAACTGAATAATAAAGTTATAAACTGCCTCATTGAACTATCTCCCCCGTTAGTTTAACAAAGTTCACGGCTGAAAAAAGAGTCAGACAGTATTATGGAATTAGTTCATGTATCACTATCTGCGATCAAAGGCAAGACTCGCAGCAAGACCTGTCAAATAGCAATTTTGGGGTTCAGTAAATTTGTTATCAATCCCGTCAAAAATAACTTTTTCGGCGGTTCAATAGAAAGACCATCAGGCTTGAGAATTGAAGCAGCGCCTGGTTTGACTGCATTCCAAGCGAGCCAGAGCAGGTAAACAGCCCCGGCCCACTTGACTGATTCGTAAATGAACGGAACCGTTATGAAAAGAGCTGAGAGACCGAACATGGTTGCGATCATGTAAATCACGAATCCAAGTATTACACCAAGAAGCGAGATGACTCCAACTGTGCGACCTTGCGAAATAGTAGGAGATTAGGTAAATCTCCATAGTTCATCAACGTTAGAAATCATTATATATCCGAAGCCTAGTTTTGGTGGCATTTTTTGTAAGAAGTATGTAAATTTGCTGTTTTTAATTGGTTCAATCTCTACGGTCTGGTAATCAATGATGTTCAAACCTTCAGCCCGGAATTTTTGTGAATCTGGAATACTTTCCTCTCCTTTTGTACGTGGTGAGTGGTACTTCCACACAAAAGAATAGTTTCTTTTTGTTTTCTTGACATAAAAAGGGGCAATCCCTTTGCCAATTTTTCCATAGCTTTTGGGACAGCCCCTCTAATCCTTTAACGGATAGAAAACCTGTTCAATTTTGCCTCAGTACCAAGCATGACAGTGTTAAGCTCATTCCCTCGGCTATCTTGTCCCCTTCTGAAATAGAGACTGCGTAAAAAATTCTTGCTGTTCACACGAGCAATCACCTGACTGCGGCTTCTCGGCAAATTGCAGCATTGCGCTAAACCGCTAATCCAATCAGCGATTTCTTGATGTGGAAGCAACTCCTTATCAATCATCGTATCCACGATGTTTACCAACCGCTCATCATCCTCATCGCTAAAGATGTGTTTACCATTATGAAGCTTGCCAGAAATAGCGACAAGAACCTCACGCAGCATTGCTACGCTGCTCTCCTCGCACTGCACCAGCTCGACAAAAACATCCGCACCGTGAGACGCGCTGTGAGCCCAGCCTCCTACCGAAAGGTAACCTCGCAGATCCTTCTCCTCTTTATAATAACAGAGCATTGTATGCATTAATTGCTCAATTTCAGCTTGATTAAAAAATGGATTCTGTCTGTGGCGTTGCACAATCAAAGCGATAGGCAAAGCAGAGAACGTTCTTGTAAAAACTGACTGATCATCCTCGCTGCCAATATTATAGAACAAATGGTTCTCATCAGTCAGAATAGTTAAGAGGCTACGCAACTCCTCTCCACTGAACCTATTCTCTTCCTTAATCCACATATAGAACATCGGATAAATCAGGTTATCCCGTAATTCTGGCTGAGGATCGCCAATATATTGAAGTAACAAAGGTAAGAAATCTTGATGCTGCTCACCTTCGCGTAACTGATACTCATCCTTCTCAATTCTTTGCAAATCCAGCATCAATTTTGTCCTTGTATCGGTCATTTTCCCATCCCTCTCATCATTCGTTCACTCGCCTCGCCGAGATCATGAGTCAGCGGAATTTCTGCTTGTTCCTATTCCTATCCCTTGGATGCAATTAACATCAATCACATTATTGTAGCACAGCCAAAACCAATGATTTTATCGCTAATTAATTAGTTGTTGAGTTGTGGATGTAAAGTAAGCTCCTCGAAGTGCCATTTGAGCAACATGATTTTTTACACTCTTATGCGCCCTCCGTAATTCATAGTTTTTCCATACAGCAATTCCAATCCCAACAACGGATTCTGCCCGTTAGCAAAGCGGCTGCCGAACCATGCCGGCAGCCGCTTTATAGTTATTAATTAAGCTTATTGTAACCTTTAGCATTATGGTTGATAGATCGCTTCAAATTGTTACCCAACCAACTTTCCTTTAACTCTCCTCTCCTTCTATTATTCTATTGTTTTCAAGCCGCACTTTATAAGACTCCCCCCAAGCTTTCATAGAAATAAACGAATTGTAGGAAATATGCCTAAAAGTTTGGATTTCTCAGAGGCAGCCGCATTACCGCTTACCTCAATAACTGCATGGGAGGGCCTATTTGATCGTCTAGGAATTAGTCTAAACGCAAATAAAAACAAAAACATACTTATTATCGGAGCAGCCGGAGGAGTGGGCTCGATGGCCGTTCAACTTGCTAAATTTGCAGGGTTGACCGTCATCGGCACTGCTTCGCGTCCAGAGTCGACTCAATGGGTCAAAAGTCTGGGGGCGGATATTATTATAAATCACAACAATCCTTTTCAACCTCAACTCAAGGCTATGGGTATAGACACCATAGATTATATCTTTTGCTTGAATGATACTGTACAACATATGGCGAATATGGCGGAGGTCATAGCCCCCCAAGGTATCATTTGCTGTATTGTTCCTGCAGATAAAGATTCCTGGGCAGGAAACTTGAACGTGGACTTGCTTTTTTCTAAAAGTGTAACGTTTGTATGGGAGTTCATGTTTACACGATCCTTATTCCATACGAAAGACATGATTGAACAACACAAATTACTGAATAACCTGGCGGATTTAATTGATGACGGAAAATTAAAAACGACGCTAACTGAACGACTAGAACCCATTAATGCGGCAAATCTGCGTTTAGCACATGAGAAGTTGGAAACCGGTCGATCCATTGGGAAGATTGTTTTAGAAAACTTCTGATACTACGTAGAAGGCACGTTTAGTGTATAACGCTATGATCCGGCGAAACAAAATGTAACTAAAATGAAAACTCAGTTTGGTTCACTTTTATCTGTCTAATTTCTCGAATTCACCCCTAACATTGAATACAGCTCCTTCATCATAAAAAAGTCCCGATGACCAAACAAAGCATCATCGGGACTTTTTTACGAGCTCCAGACTTTTTTACTGGTTCCACAGTTTTTTACTGGTCCAGACTTTTTTATCATCAGACAGCTTCTGACTTGCAATAAGGATTGTTGTTTGCTAATCCTTATGCAACAATTGTTGTTGATTAACTCTTGCACGTTTGCTTTGTGCTTCAAAAACAACACCGGTTCATATCACTACCTTACTTAAGTTCTTTAGATTTTAGATTGTTATTTTCCGTTTTTTCTGTAATTTCCTCACCATAACTAGGTACACTTATAACTTTAGAATATAAACTTATTTCATCCGGCTCTCCAACTGGAATACCTTTTAATTCAACCCATGCATGTGCCCTAAATGGCTCTAGGGCGTATCCAGTACACCAACTAACAGATCTTCGTTTTAACCACGTTGCTACTACAACCGCAAGTGAACGTCTCAAACAACCCTCTTGACTTCGACATCTCTTACTTACTGTACATACTGCATCACGAATAACCTGAACTTGTTCCTTCGAAGCCGATGGATATCTTCTCGTTAAACAAGATAATATCTTTTCTATCATACTTGGAGGGAGCCAATTCAGAGGTGCTGATAGAAGTATAGCTAGTCTGGCATGCCATTTTGCCCCATTTGATACTTGTTCTGGACGCTCTGGAAAAAGTGGTATGTCCATTATGCTAGTCCCTCCTCTCTAAGCATGGAAAGAAATTCATTAACATCATTCTCTGCATTAGCACTCTCTAAACCAAAAGTCTTTTCTAATTCAGCCACTAATTCATTCCTAGTTTTTCCTTCACCTAATCCTTGAATTAAAAGTCTTCCAACGTGATTTACTTGGGTACGTTATATCCTTAACCCATACCTTATTTGAGGCATTTGTTTTAAATTTTTGTTGACAGTATGTTGGGTGATATCGGATTGAATGAGCTGGAGTTGATAGTTTGTTCATTGAATTTTTTTACGGTACAGGAGCGTAGATGGTTCTCTATCATGATACGTTTGACGGTTCTATCCGTCGTAGAATACCTTCTGCATGCAGCTTATGTGTAAGCTTACGCACCATAACTTCCTTGCGTGTCTTGATGATGGAAATGGATTCGACAAGTTTTATTCTTTTATGTCGCTTAGATCTTTCCGAATCTTTCGAATTCAGCCACTTGTAAAATCCGCTCCGTGATACACTCCGCCACCACCAAAAGCCCCATCTCTAAATTGCCGGTCTTGTCCTGCCCATTTTTGAAGAGTACCGACAGGAATGTTAAGTTCCCCAGCAATATCAATGTGTTTTTCGACTTGCCTGTACATACTTCACAGTCTCTTCTTTAAATTTATTATTGTAACGTTGACTTTGTTCGCTCAAATTGTTGTTTATGACAT
The DNA here is from genome assembly GCF_000293805.1 of Paenibacillus alvei DSM 29. GTDB lineage: Bacteria > Bacillota > Bacilli > Paenibacillales > Paenibacillaceae > Paenibacillus_B > Paenibacillus_B alvei. The sequence continues at coordinate 1,353,974 of NZ_AMBZ01000001.1, forward strand.
GATGGTGCATCATAGCTACACTTACCATTATTAAAGGAGTGAAACGATGGTAATAAAAGTTGCTATTTGTGATGATGTTCCTGTTTTTGCAAAAGCTATCGAAGATTTAATGTTAGAATATAACTCCTCGTTATTTGAAATTGATATATATTACAATCCATTTCGTTTAATTGAATTACTTAAAAGAAATACATATGATTTGTTTATTTTAGATATTGAGTTTCCTAATGTATCAGGAATAGAGATTGCCGAGATCATTAGAAAGAATAATTATACTTGTCCAATTATTTTTATTACAAGTTTCAAAGAATATATGGAAAAGGCTTTTAAGGTTAACACTTTTGATTACATTTTAAAACCAGCAACAAAAGACAAACTATATCCTACCTTGAATCGCGCTATAAAATATTTAGATTTAGATGATTCAAAATTTATGTTTACATTTAATAAAGTTTTTTACAGTCTTTCTTTTAGTGAAATTATTTACTTTGAAAAAAATAAAAGGAGCGTACTTATTCACACACCCTCTGATATATATGAAACGCTTCATCAAACAAGAGCCCTTTTATCCAAAGTTAATGATAATTTTGTGCAAATCCACACCTCGTTTATTGTTAATGTTAGATATGTAAAACAAATTGGAAATAATTGTGTTGTTACCAATTTAAATGATAAGCAAACTGTTGAAATACCAATCAGTCGTAAATTTATAGATAGTGCCAGAAAACAAATTTTGATGAAGTTAAGAGACTTAATATAATGAATGATACTATTGTTGCATTATTCCTTTGTTGTTAATTTAGTGTTGGCTAATCGTTTTTTCAAAATAACTCCATCAATAAAACGTTCTCTAAAGAAAACTTAGTAATTACATCCTTGACTTTTTTCTTACCGAGATTCCGTTTCGTTTTTATTACGAAGCGGTTATCGCTATCAAAAAGTTATGATTCAAAATCCGGAAACGATCACCTAAAGAAGCTTGCATCTTATTCCTCTCCTTAAAGAGTAATAAAAAGTCCCGATAGAAATTTATTATCGGGACTTTTTAAAGGAATCATCATTTAGAACAAGTCTTTATTGTATAGAAATTCGTTAGAACAACAATTTATTATTTGACGGATTGTAATATGAAGTGACACCTAAAATACAAAAAGGCCCATGTTAGTTTCGTGTAAAATGGAAGTCACCACAACAAACCATTTTCTACAGGAGAAATCTAACATGAGCTACTCCCTTCTTAGCATAATTGAACGAGGACAACTAGAGGCCCTGCACCGACTAGGGTGGTCAATCCGTAAGATTGGACATGAATTAGGCTGCCATCCCCCCACCATCGCACGAGAGCTTAAGCGTGGAAGCGAGGTGCGAGGCTACTTTGCCCAGTCTGCTCAGGTTGCCTATTACGAGCGAAGGGCTTCATCTGTACCTGTCGGCAAGTATACGCCTGAACTTGCAAACGAGCTGACCGAGAAGCTCATTCAGACTTGGTCACCGGAACAGATAGCAGAGAAACGTCGGCTCGAGAGCAAGACCTTCGTCTGCTTCAAAACCATCTATCGGTGGATATACGAAGGACGGTTGGCAAGCGGTGATGTACAGGCATTACGGCATAAAGGCAAGCGTCAGAAGCCTGTGGAAACTCGAGGTTGGTTCTTGGTAGGTACACCGATTAGCAAGCGCCCCAAAGAGATTCGCAAGCGTGAAACCTTCGGTCACTGGGAACTGGATACCGTTGTCTCAAGCCGTGGCAAAAGCAAGGCTTGTGTAGCCACTTTTATTGAGCGTAAGACACGGCACTACTTAGCCTTGAAAATACCCGATCGTACCGCCTATTCGATGGAGGTTTGACTTTGGTGTGGTTGCCAGCCAATTTCCTCAAGCCGCCTTTCAAACCGCTACCGTAGATCGCGGGAAAGAGTTTGCTTGTTATGCCAACCTTGAGAACTTTCATAATCTCAAGGTTTACTTTGCAGATCCGTATTCATCCTGGCAGCGAGGCTCAAATGAAAACGGAAATGGTCTTCTTCGAGAATTCTTTCCAAAGGGCCATGATTTTGCTTTGGTCACCGATGAAGATTTGGCCAAGGCTATCTCTCTCATTAATAATCGTCCCCGTAAATGTCTCGGTTGGATGTCTGCTCACGAAGCTTTCATGGATGAACTGTCGCACTTAGCTTGACACTCCGTCTAAAAAAACACCCGGCAGGATGCGTACCGAGAGAAATACGGCATACACCCAAGCCGGGTAAGGGATTAGAAAATAATATCAATGACCTCTAGCACATCTTGCTCCTGTTCGTATTGCCCGTTCAGGGAAATATCCTTCAACAGCACCGAAGGCTGTTCGCAAATTTGAGTGATGATTACGAGCAGGTTCTGAGCGAAATTGTCGATCAGATTGCGTGTGAACAACTTGGTGGCATATTCAAACTGCCCGTTCATTCCCTCATCCAGCAACGAAATGACCAAGGTAAGATCAAATTGGGAAACCGTATGCGTTTCCGGATAAGATTCGATCTTGATATCCCCGAAGTTTTGAACGTTATCTTCCTTGGTTTCCAGAGCAAACACGACATCGAATACAGGATTGCGGCTTTGATCTCGCGGAACCTGCAGCTTTTTCACAAGCTCCTCGAACGGATAATCCTGGTGGTCGTAGGCCCCCAGCATCGTTTCCTTGACTTCGTTCAAGTAAGCGAGGAACGTCTTCTCCCCGGACGGATAATGGCGAATCGCCAAAGTGTTGACAAACATTCCGATGAGCGGCTCCAGGTCGGCATGTGTGCGGCCCGAAACCGGCGTGCCTACAATGAAGTCTTCTTGTCCCGAGTACTTGCTGAGCAGGATTGAATATGCCGCCGATAACACCATATAAAGGGTGGCACCGTTCTCATCGGCGATGCGCTGCAAGCTGTCGGTCATCTGCTTGTCGATGCTGAAAGGCACCACATCTCCCTTAAAGCTGCGAGCGGCAGGTCTGACAAAGTCCGTAGGCAGTTCAAGCGTCGGCAGTTCGCCTTCCAACACGTCCAGCCAGTAGGCTTCCTGACGTTTCAGCCGCTCTTTTACAGGTTCGGACTGCTGCCAAGCGGCGAATTCCTTGTATTGAATCCGAAGCGGTTCCAGCGTCTCGCCGTTATACAGGCGCAGCAGCTCTTCGACGAAAATGCCCATCGACATGCCATCCGTGACGATATGATGAATGTCCAGCATAAGCAGATGCCGTTCCGCTTCCCATTCGACTAAGCCCACACGCAGCAGCGGCGGCCGCTCCAAATCAAAGACACGTACAAAGCCGTCTACGATGCTCTTCGTTTCACTTTCCGTCACTTTCGTATACTCGACGGCAAACTTCAAGTCCGGATAAATCCGTTGTACCGGTACGCCGTCGACCATTTCGAAGCCGGTTCGCAAAATTTCGTGACGAGCGATCAATCCTTTGAGCGCCGCCTCGAATTGATTTCGTTCCAAGCGCCCGACGAGAACCGTCATGCCGGACATGTTGTAGCTAAGCTCGGCGCCTTCCATCTGCTGCTGGATGTACAGCCGTTTTTGCACGGAGGAAAGCGGATAGTAATCCCTCTTCTCCAGAACCGGAATGGAGAGGTGTTCCTGTCGCTCCAATTGGCTGATCGCTTCGGCCATCGCTTCGATGGTCGAGTGCCGGAACACATCGCGCAGCGGCAGGTCCACGCTCAGCTCCTTGTGCACCTTGCTGACCAGCGTCGTCGCCCGCAGGGAGTGCCCGCCGAGATCGAAGAAGTTGTCCGTCACGCCAATCGTGACCGGCCCGAGCACGTCCTGCCAGATAGCGACCAGTTTCGCCTCCAGTTCGGTGCGCGGCGCCACGTATTCGCGGCCTGCGCTTGCTCCCCCTTCCGGCGTCGGCAGCGCCTTCCGGTCAATTTTCCCGTTCGGCGTCAGAGGCAGGCGCTCCAGCTCCACGAAGTACGACGGGATCATGTAACCCGGCAGCTCGCTCGAGATCGCCCGTTTCAGATCTGCCGCCGTCAGTTCGCCATCCGTTGTGTAGTACGCGCACAGCGCTTTCTGCCCGTTCGCGTCACTTCGAACCAGCACCACCGCTTCGCGCACGCCTTCCACCCGCAGCAGCTGCGACTCGATCTCGCCCGTCTCGATCCGGTAGCCTCGGATTTTCGCCTGGTTGTCGATCCGGCCGATGAAGTCCACATTGCCGTCCTCCATCCACCGCGCCAAGTCTCCCGTGCGGTACAGCCGCTCGCCCGCGGAGAACGGACTGTCTACGAACTTCTCTTCCGTCAGGTCCGGACGGTTCAAGTACCCGCGTGCTACCCCGACTCCGCCAATGACCAGCTCGCCCAGCACCCCGACCGGCACCGGGTTCAGATGCGCGTCCACGATGAAGAATTTCGCATTCAGCCACGCTTTGCCGATCGGCACATGGCCTGTCTGCGGCAGCTTCGTCAGCGGCTCGTCGTAGAAACTGGAGTCGATCGCCGCTTCCGTCACGCCGTATGCGTTGATGATCCGGAACAACGAGCCGAAGCGTTCCTGCAAGGTCCGGTAATCCGCCACGCTGCAGCTGTCCGAGCTCGTGATCAACAGCTCCATCCCGCTCATATCCAGCCGCTGCTCGTGCACGTACTCCATGAACGGCACGATCAGCGCCGGCGTCGATTCGAAGATGGTGACACGCTCCCGCTCCATCCAGTAGTGCAGACGAGACGGATCGATCCGGTCGTCCTTCGGCACAATCACCATCGTGCCTCCGTTATACAGCGTCCGCGCGATATCGCCCACGAACACGTCAAACGAAAAGCTTGCGAGTTGCAGCAGCCGCACCGGGAACTGATCCAACCGGTATTCCCGCCGGTAGCCCGCCGCCGTGTTCACCAGGCTGCGGTGCTCGATCATCACGCCCTTCGGCTTGCCCGTCGTTCCCGACGTGTAGATCACGTACGCCAGATCCTCCGGACGGGCATCATGGAAGCTGCCCATGTCAACATTCGGATGGCTCTCATCTCCGTCATCCACAGCATCCGTCAGCTTGCCGGAGCCAATCGCCGCATTCGCCCGCTCCTCGCTGTACGACGCTTCGTCGTCGAGGTACAGCACCGCCGCCAGCGCCCGCTCCTCTTCGCCAAGCCAGGCTTCGGCGCGCTCTCGCAGCGGCATTTGCGTCAACAGTACCTTCGCTCCGCTGTCTTCAAGCATGAACCGCAGGCGGTCCGCCGGATAATCCGGGTCGAGCGGCACATACGCCCCGCCCGCTTTCCAGACGGCCAGTACGGCCACCAGCAAGTCCACCGAACGCTCGGCGAGAATGCCGACGATCGTCTCCCGGCCGATGCCGCTTGCGCGCAGCGTGGCCGCCAAGCGGTTCGCCCGCTCGTTCAGCTCCGCATACGTCAGCCGGTCGTTCTCGTACACGACGGCCTCCGCTTCCGGCGTGCGCTCCGCCTGTTCCTCGAACAGCCGGTGGAACGCGGCCGCAGGAGCCGCTTCCGGCTGCGCCGGGTTGAACGCGCCAAGAATTTGCTCTTTTTCCGCCGGTGTCAAAATGCCCAGCTCGGCAATAGTCGCCGACGGGTTGCGGAGAATGGATTCAAGCAGCTGCAAGTAATGAGCGGCCAATTTCTCCACCGTTTCGGTTTTATAAAGAGCAGTGGCGTATTCAAACAGATACTCCAAGCCTTCCTCGATCTCCGTGACGTCCAAGCTGAGATCGAATTTAGAAACAATTTCTTCGCTGGCATACGTCGACAAATGGAGTCCGGGAAGCTGGATTTCCAAATTCTCTGTATTCTGCAAAGCAAACATCGTATCGAACAGCGGATTGCGGCTTAAATCACGAGCTACGTTTACCTTATCGACCAGTTCCTCAAACGGATAATTCTGATGTTCAAAAGCGCCCAGCGTCGTCTCCTTGATTTCCTTCAAGTAGTCAAGGAACGTCTTACCGGCAGCCGGATAACTGCGGATGGCCAGAGTATTGACGAACATTCCGATCAGCGGCTGAACGTCGCTGTGATTTCTTCCCGCAATCGGCGTACCGACCACCACGTCTTCTTGTCTTGTATATTTATGCAATAATATTGTATAACCAGCAAGCAGAACCATGTAAAGCGTTGCGCCGTTCTCGGCTGCAAGCCGTTTCAGACCCTCGCTTTTCTCCTTATTCATAAACAATTGCAGTGTGCGGCCCTCGTAGCTCTGCATAGCCGGGCGCGGGTAGTCCGTCGGCAATTCCAAAACCGGCAGTTCTCCGCGGAACATGTCGAGCCAGTAGGCTTCCTGCTTGGCAAGCTGAGCTTTCTGCTCGTCCGATTGCTGCCATACCGCATAATCTTTGTACTGAATGCGGAGCGGCTCCAACGGCTCCCCGCTGTACAAGCGGACGAACTCTTCGATCAGTACATCCATCGAAACGCCGTCAGATACGATATGATGCGTATCGAACATCAGAATGTGCCGGTCCGGCGCCAGTTCGGCAAGGCCTACACGCAGAAGCGGCGGCTTCGCCAGATCAAACGGACGAACGAATTGGCGCACCGTTTCTTCCGCCTGCTCCCCGCTGATCTGCACATATTCCACCTGGAAGGCGGCTTCTTCGTAAATCCGCTGAACCGCTTCGCCTTTTACCATCTCAAAGCCGGTACGCAGCGTTTCATGACGAGCTACGAGCCCGCAGAACGCTTCTGCAAACCGCTGCCGGTCGAGCTCCCCTTCGAGCAGCATAGCTCCCGGTATGTTGTAGCTCAGCTCGCCTCCTTCCAACTGGTTCAAGATATAGAGACGTTTCTGAGCGGAAGATAGCGGATAATACTCGCTAGGTTCCGCAGCCGGAATAGCTGTGAACGAGCCGATCTCCAGCCGCTCCATAGCCGCGGCCATTTCCTCAACCGTCGAGTAGCGGAATACGTCGCGAAGCGGGAATTCAATGCCTAGCTCCTTATGCATTTTGCTGACCAGCGTCGTCGCCCGCAGGGAGTGTCCGCCGAGGTCAAAGAAGTTGTCCGTTACGCCTACCGCCTTCTCCCGAACAAGCACCTCCTGCCAAATGGCGGCCAGCTTCGCCTCCAGTTCGGTGCGCGGCGCCACATATTCGCGGCCTCCGCCTGCTCCCCCTTCCGGCGCCGGCAGCGCCTTCCGGTCGATCTTTCCGTTCGGCGTCAAAGGCAGACGCTCCAGCTCCACGAAGTACGACGGGATCATGTACCCCGGCAACTCGCTGGAAATCGCACGCTTCAGGTCAGCCGCTGTCAAGCCTTCTTCCGCTGTATAATAAGCGCACAAAGCTTTCTGACCTTCTTGATCTTCCCTGACGACAACGACCGCTTCCTTCACGCCACCTACACTCAGCATCTTCGCTTCGACTTCGCCCGTCTCAATCCGGTAGCCCCGGATTTTCGCCTGGTTGTCGATCCGGCCGATGAAGTCCACATTGCCGTCCTCCATCCACCGCGCCAAGTCTCCCGTGCGGTACAGCCGCTCGCCCGCGGCGAACGGACTGTCTACGAACTTCTCTTCCGTCAGCTCCGGACGGTTCAAGTACCCGCGTGCTACGCCGACTCCGCCAATGACCAGCTCGCCCAGCACCCCGACCGGCACCGGGTTCAGATGCGCGTCCACGATGTAGAATTTCGCATTCAGCCACGCTTTGCCGATCGGCACATGCCCTGTCTGCGGCAGCTTCGTCAACTCCTCGTCGTAGAAGCTGGAGTCGATCGCCGCTTCCGTCACGCCGTAGGCGTTGATGATCCGGAACAACGAGCCGAAGCGTTCCTGCAAGGTCCGGTAATCCGCCACGCTGCAGCTGTCCGAGCTCGTGATCAACAGCTCCATCCCGCTCATATCCAGCCGCTGATCGTGCACGTACTCCATGAACGGCACGATCAGCGCCGGCGTCGATTCGAAGATTGTCACTTGCTGCTGGCTGATCCAGTAGTGCAGACGAGACGGATCGATCCGGTCATCCTTCGGCACAATCACCATCGTGCCTCCGTTGTACAGCGTCCGCGCGATATCTCCCACGAACACGTCGAACGAGAAGCTGGCGAGCTGCAGCAGCCGCACCGGGAACTGATCCAACCGGTATTCCCGCCGATAGCCCGCCGCCGTGTTCACCAGGCTGCGGTGCTCGATCATCACGCCTTTCGGCTTGCCCGTCGTTCCCGACGTGTAGATCACGTACGCCAGATCCTCCGGACGGGCTTCATGGAAGCTGCCAATGCCAATATTCGGATGGCTCTCATCGCCGTCATCCACAGCATCCGTCAGCTTGCCGGAGACCATGCCGAAACCAATCGCCGCATTCCCCCGCTCCTCGCTGTACGACGCTTCGTCGTCGAGGTACAGCACCGCCGCCAGCGCCAGCTCCTCTTCGCCGAGCCAGGCTTCGGCGCGTTCTCGCAGCGGCGTTTGCGTCAGCAGCACCTTCGCTCCACTGTCTTCAAGCATGAACCGCACGCGGTCCGCCGGATAATCCGGGTCGAGCGGCACATACGCCCCGCCCGCTTTCCAGACGGCCAGCACGGACACCAGCAGATCCATCGAACGCTCGGCGAGAATGCCGACGATCGTCTCCCGGCCGATGCCGCTTGCGCGCAGCGTGGCCGCCAAGCGGTTCGCCCGCTCGTTCAGCTCCGCATACGTCAGCCGGTCGTCCTCGTACACGACGGCCTCCGCTTCCGGCGTGCGCTCCGCCTGTTCCTCGAACAGCCGGTGGAACGCGGCCGCAGGAGCCGCTTCCGGCTGCGCCGGGTTAAACACACCGAGAATTTGGTCTTTTTCCGCCGCCGTCAAAAGCTCCAACTGATTCACGCGGATATTCGGGTTAGCCGCAACCTTCTCCAGTGCCTGGGCAAAATGACCGTGGATCAGCCTGATGTCTTCCTCTCTGTACGTCAGCGCATTGTACGTAAACCGCAGCAAAATATGCTCTTCCGGAATGACGGTAATGTCCAGGTCGTAGTTCGTTTGCTCCGGCGACTGGATATTAGCGATTTTCAGCGCTTCTTTGTCACCGCCGACAACCTGCTCAATTTGTTCTTCCATCGGATAATTTTCAAAGACCATGATATGGTTGATCAAGTCGCGCTTTTGTTCGCTCAGCGACTGAATTTCGAACAGCGGGAACGTTTCGTAAGCTCCCGATGCCAGCGCTTGATCCTGGGTTTTTCTCAAGATATCGGCTACCGTCTCCTCGGCTTTGCCTTGAATACGAACCGGAATCGTATTGATAAACAGGCCGATCATGCTTTCGATGCCCGGAATTTCCGCTGGACGCCCGGATACTACGGAGCCGAATACGACATCCTCGCTGTTGTTGTATACCTGCAGAACCAGTCCCCATACGGTCTGCATGAACGTATTGAGCGTCACCTGCTGCTGGCGCGCCACCCGCTCGATTTGCCCGGTCAGTTCCTTGCTAAGTTCCACATCGATTTCGGCCGCTTCAAAAGCGCCCTGCTTCAGCTGCGTTTTCTCCTGAGGCAGCTTGGTCTGCTGATCGTAACCCGCCAAATACTCGGACCAGTAACGCGAAGCTTTCGCGGCATCCTGAGCTTCCAGCCATTCGATATACCGGGAGTACGAGGTAACCGGAGGAAGCTCCAGCGTCCGCTTCTCTTGGAACGCGAAGTAGGTGTCGAACACTTCCTTGATCATGAAGGACATGCACCAGCCGTCCATCAAAATGTGATGGTGACTCCAGATCACATGGTAGGACTCGTCGCCCGTGCGCAAAACGGTCACGCGCATAAGAGAGCCTTGAGCCAAATCGAACTTGTTCGCTTTATCCGCGCTGACGAAATCGGCTATCGTCTTCTCCGGGTCTTCATCGATTGCCGAGCGAATATCTTCGAAGTACACTTCACACTTCCGCTCGCGGAATACCACTTGAATCGGCTCGTCTCTCCAGCCGGTAATAAAGTTGGTCCGCAGCGCCTCATTCCGCTGCACCAGCGTATCCAATCCTTGGGTGAAGGCTTCGACATTCAGGCTTCCATACAGATCGAAGGTCACCTGTTCGAAGTAAGCTTCCGAATCGGCATCCAGCAGGCTGTGGAACAACATCCCTTTTTGCAGCGGAGTCAGGGTGTAAACATTCTCCAGTTCGCCGAGCGCCGCCGTATGTTCAGCCAACCGCTCCAGTTCCTCCACCGTCACATCTTGAAGCAGAACGTCGCTAGGCGTAAGCTCCGGCCGCTCTTTCGATACGCAATGGCTGATGACTTCACGCAAGCTCGAATGAAGCAGGGTGCCCAGGCGCTCTACCGTTTCCCGTTTATACTGGGTTTCCCCATAACGGATTGTGAGTTCCAGCACTCCTTCCGACACCATACCGTTGATATCTAGGGCAAAATCTATCACTGCATTCGGGCTTGAATCGGAGCCCGGGCTGAACGGAGACGGCTGCGAGCCGCTGCTTTCGTAATCCTGGTCGAACTGACCCAAATAGTTAAAGCTGATCTCCGGCTCCAAAGCGAAGCGCTCGCCGTCACGCGGCGCCGACAAATAACGCAGGATGCCGTAGCCGATTCCTTTGTTCGGAATGCGGCGCAAGCTTTCTTTCACCTGTTTCACCTGATGACCGAACGCCTGGGCGTGACCCGGCTCCAGAACGATAGGGAATTGGCTTGTAAACCAGCCTACCGTGCGCGTAATGTCCACATCCGGCAAAATATCTTCCCGGCCGTGGCCTTCGAGATTCACCAGCACGCGTTCCCGGCCGCTCCAAGCTTGTACCGCGAGGCCGAGCGCGGCAAGCAGCAAATCGTTCATTTCTGTACGGTAAGCACGGTGTGCCTGCTTCAGCAGCTGTTCGGTTTCCTCCGCCGTCCAGCGAACGGTCACGAGCCCGCTGTCCTTCAGCTTGGATCTGCCTTGTTCAAAATCTTTCGGAAGCGGCTCATAGGTCAATTGCTCGATATGCTGCCAATACTCTCTCTCGCTTTCCAGCGCCGGATCGTTCGCATAACCGTTCGCATAATCAGCGAGCTGTTTCGCCCACGTTTGGAATGAATCCGTTTTGAGCGGCAGACGGATCGGCTGCCCTTGCAGCGCCTGCTCATAGCCGGCAGCAAAATCTTCAAGCAGAATCCGCCATGATACGCCGTCTACGACCAAGTGATGGATCGCGATGAGCAGGTGGTCGCCGTCGTCGCAGCGGAACAAGCCGAGCTTCACCAGCGGGCCGTTTTCCAGATCGATACTCGCTTGAATATCATTCGCCTTAGCCTCTACCGCGCCTTTCACGTCGCAGACTCCCCTGAAATCTACAACTTCCAGATCGAACAGCGCTTCGTTCTCACCGGTGCCTCGGTTCCAGGCGGTATAGCCGCTCTCGGTTTGGCGGTAAACCGTACGGAGAGCATCGTGATGCACGATAAGTTGACGCACCGCTTGGCGTAAAGCTTCTTCGTCGAAGCCTTGCTTGGAGAACTGCATGAATGCCTGGTTGCTGTGATGCACGTCGGCCGGATTTTGTTCAAAGAACCAGCGCTGAATCGGGGTCAAGATGACCTCTCCCGTCACTTCGGCCTGGCTTGCCGTTCTCTCCGCCGTTTGCAACTGCAAACTAAGGGCGGAAATCGTCGGATAATGGAACAAATCTTTCATGACCAGCTTGTACCCCGTTTGCAAAAGACGGGACGATACCTGCAAGGCCTTGATCGAATCGCCGCCGAGCGCAAAGAAATTGTCCATCGTGCCGACCTGATCCACGCCCAGCACTGACTGCCAGACCAACGCAAGTGCTTGCTCAGCAGGAGTACGAGGCGCCGTGTATGCAGCCTCGGCACGAATGCTTCCTTCCGGCACAGGCAGCCCTTTACGGTCGATCTTCCCGTTCGGCGTAAGCGGCATTTGATCCAGGCGCATGATACGCGAAGGCACCATATGGGAAGGCAGTGCAGCGTCCAGATGGGCCACAAGCCCTTCCAGATCGAAGCTGGAACCCGCTACAACATACCCGCACAAATATTTCTGCCCCCGTTCGTCCGTCCGAGCAATAACAAGCGCTTGACGCACGCCGGCAAAATTTTGCATGATCGCTTCAATTTCACCAAGCTCGATCCGATAGCCGCGAATTTTTACCTGGTTGTCGATCCGGCCGATGAAGTCCACGTTGCCGTCCGGCATCCAGCGCGCCAGGTCGCCCGTCCGGTACAGCCGCTCCCCAGCGGCGAACGGGCTGTCTACGAATTTCTCCGCCGTCAAATCCGGGCGGTTCAAGTAACCGCGGGCCACACCCGCTCCGCCGATAACCAGCTCGCCCAACACCCCGATCGGCACCGGCTTCAGACTCGCATCCACGATGTAGAACTTGGCGTTCAGCCATGCTTTCCCGATCGGCACGCTGCCCGTCTTAGGCAGCTTCTCCAGCGGCTCGTCATAGAAGCTGGAGTCAATCGCCGCTTCCGTTACGCCGTAGCTGTTAATAATACGGAACTGCGAGCCGAAGCGCTCCTGCAAGGTGCGGTAATCCGCTACGCTGCACGCATCCGAGCTTGTGACCAGCAACTGCATCGAGCTGAGATCCAGACCCTCGGCATACACATGCTCCATGAACGGCACGATCAGCGCCGGAGTCGATTCGAACACCGTCACGGCGTAGTCGCGAATCCAGCCGTAGAGGCGGGTTGGATCAATCCGGTCGTCCTTCGGCACGATGACCATAGTGCCGCCGTTGTACAGCGTCCGCGCAATGTCGCCGACGAACACGTCGAACGAGAAGCTGGCGAGTTGCAGCAGCCGGATCGGGAACTGATCCAGGCGGTAGTCCCGCCGGTAGCCCGCCGCCGTGTTCACCAGGCTGCGGTGTTCCACCGCCACGCCCTTCGGACGACCAGTCGTACCGGAGGTGTAGATGACGTAAGCCAAATCGCGCGGCTTGTTCACATTCGCCGGATTCGATGCAAGATCCGCTGCCAGTACGTTCTGCTCGGCTTCTGCCGTGGCGGACGTTTCGGCAGAAGCCGTTTCCGCTTGCGCCAAAGCCTCCGCCTCTGCGCCTTCTTCGCCCAAAGCTTGTACGCCTGCAGCCACTTCCGCCGCTCCGAGGCTGTACGTCGCAGCGTCATCAAGTGCAAGCACCGTTTGCAGCGCTAGAGCTCCGTCGCTGCGCCAAACTTCCGCCTGCTCCAGCAGGCGGGTCTGCGTGAGCAGAACCGACGCCCCGCTGTCCGTGAGCATATACTCGATCCGCTCCGCCGGATAATCCGGATCAAGCGGCACATAAGCGCCGCCCGCTTTCCATACGGCGAGCACCCCGATCAACAGCTCCGCCGAACGGCCGGCCAGAATGCCGACCACCTGCTCCGGCTTCACTCCGCGCGCCCGCAGTGCATACGCCAGACGATTCGCTTTGGCGTTAAGCTCCGCATACGTCAGCTTGCTGTCTTCGTAGACAACCGCCAGCGCTCCAGGAGTGCGCTCCGCCTGCTCCTCGAACAGCTCGTGGAACGTCCTCTCTCTCCACGACTCATCCGCTTCCAAACCTGTACCCTCTGCGGCGGATTGCTTCGCAAGAGCCGAAGACGACACGTCAAACCCGACCAGCAAATCATGCTTTTCGCTGTCCGTCAATATGTCCAAATCCGAAATCCGCGCACCCGGCTGATCCAGGATCGACGCTAAAAGCTGCTCGTAATGACCCGCCAGCCGTACCATCGTTTCCTGTCTAAACAACGAGGTAGCGTACTCGATCTTGCAAACCAGTTCGTTATCGGCTTCCACGATATCTAAGCTAAGATCAAACTTTGCCGTCTTTTCCTCGATGTCAAACAGCGACCATTGCAAGCCTTCCAGGGTTAAATCCAAGCTTTCGTGCTTTTGCAAAGAAAACATGGTGTCAAACAGCGGATTCCGGCTTAAATCCCGGCTCACCTGAAGAGCTTCCACCAGCTCCTCAAACGGATAGTCCTGGTGCTCGTAGGCTCCAAGCGTCGTTTCCTTCACTTCCTGCAAGTAATCCAGGAACGTCCGTTCCGCCGCCGGACTCAAGCGAAGGGCCAGTGTATTGACGAACATGCCGATAATCGGATGCAGGTCGGCGTGAGAACGGGCGGCAATCGGAGTGCCGACCACGATATCTTCCTGTCCCGCGTATTTATGAAGCAATACGGAGTACGCAGCCAGCAAAAGCATGTAAAGCGTCACTCCCGAATCGCCGGCAAGCCGTTTGAGAGCTTCGCTTTTCTCTGCATCCAGCGTAAACGTGAGCGTTCGACCGTCAAACTGCTGGACGGCCGGGCGGGAGAAGTCGAGAGGCAACTCAAGAACCGGAAGCTCGGAGCTGAATACCCCGCGCCAGTATTCCTCCTGCTGTTTGATACGCTGGCGCTGTTCCTCGGATTGCTGCCAAACGGCGTAATCCTTGTATTGAATCCGCAGCTCCGGCAATTCTTCGCCATTGTAAAGCCCCACGAATTCGCGCAGCAGCACGTCCATGGAAAGGCCGTCGGAACCAATATGATGAATATCCAGCGCAAGCAGGAATTTCTCTTTCTCCAGTTCGATCAGCAGGGCGCGCAGCAAAGGCGGCTGGGTTAAGTCAAAAGGCTGAATAAAGTCTTCAAGAATGGCCCTAACCTGATCTTCACTTGCTTGAAGCTTCTCGACCTTGAAAGCTGCGAGCGGATGAATACGCTGTACTGGCTCCCCATTCACGATTTCAAAACCGGTGCGCAGCATATCGTGCCGGGCTACCAAAGCAGTGAGCGCCTTTTCCACTTTGGCCTCGTTCAAAGCCCCTTCCAATTGCAATGCGCTTGGGAGGTTGTAATTCAGCTCCGAGCCATCCAACTGGTGCAGGACGTACAACCTTTTTTGAGCGGAGGAAACGGGATAGTACGCTCTCTCTTCCGCTTTCGGAATCGAGCTGTGCTGCGTTTCCTCCAAGCTGGCAATAGCCCCGGCCATCGACTCTACCGTCATATAGCGGAACACATCGCGCAGCGGAAGTTCGACGTTCATATCCTTCCGAATCTTGCTGACAAGGTTCGTTGCTCGCAAGGAGTGGCCTCCAAGCTCGAAGAAATTGTCCAGGACTCCAATGCCGAAGTAACCCAGCACTTCCTCCCAGATCTTCACAAGCTGGGACTCCGTCCGGTTACGCGGCGCTACATATTCGACGCCCGTTTGCAAGCCGCCTTGCGGCTCCGGCAGCGCTTTGCGATCCACTTTGCCGTTGGACGTCAGCGGCATTCGCTCCAGCTGCACGAAGTACGACGGGATCATGTACCCCGGCATTCCCTGGGCCAGCGAGGTTCTCATTTCGCTGACCGTCAGCGTCCGATCCGCCACAAAGTAGGCGACAAGCGCCTTCTCGCCTCCGCCATCCTGACGGGCGAGCACCACCGCTTCTTCCACGCCCTCGACGTTCAGAAGCTGCGTCTCGATTTCGTCCATCTCGATCCGGTACCCGCGGATTTTGACCTGGTGGTCGATCCGGCCCAGGTATTCAATGTTGCCGTCCGGCAGCCAAGCCGCCAAGTCGCCCGAGCGGTACAGTTTGTCCCCCTCCGCAAACGGGGAATCGACAAACTTCTCCGCCGTCAGATCCGGACGGTTCAGGTATCCTCTCGCAAGGCCTTCCCCGGACACATACATTTCGCCCGCTACGCCGATCGGCACAGGGCGGCGGTTTTCATCCAAGACATACACCCTCAGCGTCGGGATCGGCTTGCCGATATTGCTCTTCGCCGCCTCAATCTCGACCCACGTAATTTCCTTATACGTCACGTGAACTGTCGTCTCGGTAATACCGTACATATTGATCAGCTTCGTCTCCGGGTACTTCGTCTTGAAGCCCTTGAGCAGCAGCGGACTCAGCGCTTCGCCCCCGAAGATGACGTTGCGAATCCGCAGATCGTACGGATGGTCCGCCAAGACCTCACGCAGCAGCTGGTAGAAGTACGTTGGCGTCTGATTCAAAATCGTGACCTCTTCGCGGCCCAGCAGCGCCAGGAACTCGGCCGGATTTTTCGCCGTGAGCGGCGGTACGATGACCAGCTTGCCTCCGTACAGCAGCGCTCCGTACATTTCCCAGACGGAGAAATCGAAGCAGAACGAGTGGAACAGCGTCCACGTGTCGGATGGCCCGAAGTCGAACAGGTTCTTGTCGTTGAACAGGAGGCGCACGACGTTCTTATGCTCGATCAGCGTTCCTTTCGGTCTGCCGGTCGTTCCCGACGTGTAGATGACATAAGCCAGGTTGTCCGGCCCGGAAATCGGCTCCAGGTTCGAAGCACCCAGCGCACCTTCGGAGTCCGCCCCTCTGTCGCCCCAAACGAAATCATCCAATTCGAGACGCGTTCCTGCGAAGTCGGTCTTCTCGTGCAGATGCTTTTGAATCAGCAATAACGGCGCGCCCGAATCCTCGACCATGAAGCGGATGCGCTCCTCCGGGTAGTCGGGATCGACAGGCACGTAGGCTCCGCCCGCTTTGAGAATCGCCAGAATGCCGACGACCATATCGAGCGAGCGTTCGGCCAGAATCGCTACCAGTTGGTCCGCTTCTACTCCCGTCTCCCGCAGCTTCCGCGCAAGGCGGTTGGATCGCTCGTTCAGCTCGCGGTAGGTCAACTGCCGCTCGTTCATGACGGCGGCCACGTTGTCCGGGTAAAGCTCCGCCTGCTCTTCGAACAAGCCGTGAATCGTCTGCTGCCGCGGGTAGTCCGCCACCGAATCGTTGAAACCGCACACCAGTTCGCGGATTTCCTCCTCCGTGAGCATTTCCAGCGAGGCAATATCCCCGTCTGGCGCTGCTGCGATGGTTTCTAACAGCTTGTCATAATGTTTGGCGAACCGTTCCGCGGTCTCCTGTTTATACAAAGCCGTAGCGTACTCCAACCGGCATTCGAGCTGACCATCCAGCTCCGAAATATCCAAGAGCAGCTCGAACTTGGATGTTTGGTTTTCCAGCGGATAAAATGATTGCTCCAGCCCCTCAATGACAATTTGCTCGTTCTCCGTATTTTGCAGGGAGAAGAACGTATCAAAGAGCGGATTTCGCCCGGTCGCGCGCGGAATGTGAAGACTTTCCACCAAGTCTTCGAACAAATAATTTTGGTGTTCGAAAGCCCCGAGCGTGATGTCCTTGATTTCTTCCAGGTACGAAAGGTATGGCTTGGAACGCTCCGGACGACTGCGAATGGCCAGCGTATTGATAAACATTCCTACGATCGGCTGCACTTCTTCCTGCGTTCTTCCGGCAATCGGCGTTCCGACGATCAGATCTTCCTGACCCGAATATTTATGCATAAGGATGGAGTAAGCCGACAGCAGCACCATGTACAGGGTCGTCCCCGTCCGTGCCGCCAGCTCCTTCAGCTTCTTCGTCCGCTCTTTCCCGATATAAAACTTCACGGTTCGCCCATCAAAGCTTTGCACCGCTGGCCGCGGGAAGTCCGTCGGCAGCTCCAAGATCGGCAGCTCGCCTGACAACTGTTCCAACCAGTACTCCTTCTGCGGCTGGAGCATCTGCCCGTAAGCTTCGGAATGCTGCCAAACGGCATAATCTTTGTATTGAATGCGCAGCGGTGCCAGCTCCTCGCCCCGATACAGGCGGCTGAACTCGTCGAAGAGCAGCGCTGTCGATATGCCGTCCGAGACGATATGGTGCATATCGAACAGCAGAATGTGGCGATCCTCGGCGACTTCGATCAGACCGATTCGGAAAAGTGGCGGCTTGGTCAGATCAAACGGGCGATAGTAAGCTTCCACCACTTGATCCACTTCCCGCTCGCTCGCCTGGAAATAATCAACAGAAAACTCCACCTCGTCATAGATGCGCTGCACAAGCTCGCCTTGAACCTGCTCAATCCCGGTACGCAGCGTCTCATGGCGCTGAATCAGCGCCCGGAATGCGTGCTCTACGCGCGTGCGATCCAGCTTACCTTCGAGAACAAGCGCCGCCGACATATTGTAGCTGCGCTCTGCCCCGTCAAGCTGGCGCAGTACGTACAGACGCTTTTGCTCGGATGAAACCGGATAGTACTCGGCCTCAGCCGCCTTTGTAATTTCATACGTCTCCTGCTGCTTTAAACCGCCGATTCTTTGGGCCAGCTGTTTGATCGTGGTGTAGCGGAAAACGTCCCGCAGCGGAACCTCGACTTGCAGCTCTTTCCGAATCTTGGAAACCAGCGTGGAGGCTCGCAAGGAATGACCACCCAGGTCAAAGAAATCGTCTTCGACTCCAACTCGCGCAATACCCAGCACCTGCTGCCAAATGAGAGCAAGTCTTGTTTCCAGCGTTGTGCGAGGAGCCACATACTCACGGCCTGCTTCTACCTCTCCGGTCGGTTCAGGCAGCGCTTTACGATCAATTTTGCCGTTCGGAGTAAGTGGAAGCTTATCAAGAGACACCAGCCGGGCCGGGACCATATGGGTCGGCAGCTCTTGCTTCAATTGGGACAGCAGATCGCTCAGCTGCAAGGAAGTATCCGCCGCCACGTAGCCGCACAAATACTTTTGCCCCTGCTCATCCGTACGGTCGGTCACCACAGCCTGCTTGACGCCCGGGAAACGCAGCAGGGCCGTTTCAATTTCACCGAGTTCAATCCGGAACCCGCGAATTTTCACCTGATAGTCGATCCGGCCGATGAAGTCGACGTTGCCGTCTTCCAGCCAGCGGGCCAAATCGCCTGTCCGGTACAGACGTTCGCCCGGCACAAACGGGCTGTCCGCAAATTTCTCGGCGGTTAGGTCCGGACGGTTCCAGTACCCGCGCGCCACCCCGGCGCCGCCGATGACAAGCTCGCCCGGAACCCCTACAGGAACCGGATTTAACGCGGCATCGACAATGTAAAACCGGGCGTTCAGCCAAGCTTTGCCGATCGGCACATGACCCGACGGCGGCAGCTTATCCAGCGGCTCACTGTAAAAGCTGCTGTCAATGGCCGCTTCGGTAACGCCATAGCTATTGATGATGCGGAATTGTCCGCCGAATCTTTCCTGCAGCAATCGGTAATCGTTGACACTGCAAGCATCCGAGCTGGTAATCAGCAACTGCATGGAGCTAACGTCCAGCCCTTCTTCATAAATATGCTGCATGAATGGCAGGATGAGCGCAGGCGTCGATTCGAATACCGTAATGTTTTGCTCCCGAATCCAGCCGTATAAGCGGTTCGGGTCAATCCGGTCATCCTTCGGCACAATCACCATCGTACCTCCGTTATACAGCGTCCGCGCGATGTCTCCGACAAACACGTCAAACGAAAAGCTGGCCAACTGCAGCAGCCGCACCGGGAACTGATCCAACCGGTACTCGCGACGGTACGCATCCGCCGTATTCACGAGACTACCGTGCTCGATCATGACGCCTTTCGGGCGTCCCGTCGTACCCGAGGTGTAAATCACATAAGCCAAGTCTTGCGGGGCACTATCGGCAGATTCAAATTCCACGGCTAAGGCATCCCTGTTATAAATCTGTTCATCGTCCATGGCATAGACAGCTTGAAGTTTCAGCCGGTCATCGGCCAACCAACCTCCGGCCCGCTCCAACAGATGACGCTGCGTAAGCAGTACCGATGCACCGCTATCGCTGAGCATGTATTCAATCCGCTCCGCCGGATAATCGGGATCCAGCGGTACATAGGCTCCGCCGGCTTTCCAAACTGCGAGCACCCCGACCAGCAGGTCCACCGAACGCTCCGCCCAGATCCCCGTAATCGTCTCCCTTCCCACGCCCTGTTCGCGAAGGAGAGAAGCCAGCCGCTCGGCGCGTTCGTTCAATTCGCCGTAGGTCAGCTGCTTGTCCATGTAGACGACTGCCGGATGATCCGGAATTTCCCGGGCAAACTTTTCAACATACCGATGAAATGCTTCTCCCTCGTTCAGCTCTGTCATCGGCGGGTTAAAAACGCCCAGAATGCGGTGTCTCTCCTCATCGCTCAGCAGAGAAATCTCGCGTACCGGCAGTTCGGGAGTCTGAAGAAACTGGTCCAGAACGGTTATATACTGTTCCATAATCCGATCAATCTCGGCCGTCTCGAACAGGCCGGTACGATAGGAAGCATGGAGAATGACATGACCTTCATTTAGCATATGGTCGAAGCGCAGCAGCAAATCGTCCATCTCATGCCTAGCGAAGTGAGTCTCCAAGCGTACTTTGATTTCTTCGTACTCCACGATTTTCAAAGGCAGATATTCCAGAGACGTACGGAACAGCCCCGAAAGATCGTTGCGGCCGTGTTGTTCGCGTAAATCCTGGATCAATTGGTTATAAGGGTATTTCTGATACCGCAAATCCGCCGTATTTTCCTTGGAAACCGTTTGGATCAAGGAGAGCACGTGCCCGTCTGGATTCAGACGAATCCGCGTGGCCACGGTACTGACGAACATGCCGATCGTTTCTTTTTCCTTCTTGCTGGTGCGATTGGCGAAAACCGTGCCGACCGGAATATCGGTGCTATCGGTCAGCTTGTACAATAAGGTGTACATGGCGGACAGAAATAACGTATATATGCTGACCTGATATTGTTCGCTGAAGGCCAGAATGCGTTCATACCGGGAACCGTCCAAAGTGATGGCCCGTTTATTGGATTCACTGCCGATCGCGAATGGCGGATACGATTTAATGCCGGTCGTTTCTGGCAAAGTGTTGTACTTCGTCAGCCAGTATTCCTTGCCTTTTTGATAACGCTCCGATTGCTCATATTCACACTCCGCGGAAATATAATCCAGATAGGATGGGGCCTGATAACTGCTGGAGATGCCTTTGCGCAGTTCCAGGTATTTTTCCATCACCGCATGCAGCAAAGCATTGACGGACAAGCCGTCGGCGATAATATGATTTACCGTCAAATTGAGCCATACATGGCCGTTCGCAAAATGGATAATCGTAAATTGGTGGAGGTGTTCGTCGAACACGCTGGCCGGTTTTTCGCTTACTTCTTTCACCCAAGCATAGAATTGTTCGGTTGTGCCTATTTCGAGGCGGCTTATCCTAGCTTGGACATTCTCCGGCTCTTCGAACCACTGCGTTGGATTTTGCAAATCTCCGCTAATACGGATTCGGAAAGCGTCATAGGTTTTGACGATCTCCGCCGCAGCTTGCTCCAGAAGCTGTGTGTCGATCTGGCCCGTAATCTGGTAGGTCGCGGAAAGCATCGTGATGGACGTTCCCGGATTCATAATTTCCATGAACCATATTCGACGCTGGGCTTGCGTTAATCCGTATTGCTCGTTGGTATTCTCTCTCACATCGACACACTCCCGTTTTAGAGATTCTTTAAAGAGGTTGTTCAAAAAAGTCATGTTTTGATCACGAAGTGTCACAGGAAGTTTATTCGACATCGAATCTTGCGTTCACCCTCGAAGTCCGTTGCTCATGTAGTTTTGCCTACACTCCGCTACTCCTTCTTCGGGTTCTCACAACCTTTTCGGTGCTGAAAATCTGACTTTTTGAACACGCACTTATAAATAGGATTTGTACCTAGGAATCCGCACGCCGTACAGCCGGGCGTAATACCCCCCGAGCGCCAGCAGATCCTGATGGCAGCCCCGCTCGACGACCGTCCCTTGGTCCATGACGGTAATCAAATCCGCATGTTCCACGGTGCTGAGACGGTGCGCGATCAGAATGGTGGTGCGCCCCTTCATCAATACATTCAGGGCCTGCTGTACCCAATGCTGGGATTCGTTATCCAGCGCGGAAGTCGCTTCGTCCAGCAGCAGAATCGGGGCGTTTTTGAGAATCGCCCGGGCAATCGCAATTCGCTGCCTTTGTCCGCCCGACAACGACGCTCCTCGCTCTCCCACTGGCGTTTTATACTGTTCAGGAAGTTCCTGAATGAAACGGTGAGCGTACGCCGCTTTGGCTGCTTCGATCACTTCTTCATCCGTTGCATCCGGGTTGCCGTAGCGGATATTTTCCTCAATCGTGCCGGTAAACAAGAACGGCTCCTGCGGAACGTATGCAATCTTCCTGCGGATTTCATCAAGCGTGTAATGGCCGAACGGTTTCCCTTGGAGCAGGATTTCTCCGCTGTCCACAGGATAAAAGCCGAGCAGCAGCTTGATCAGCGTACTTTTGCCGCTGCCGCTGGCCCCCACGATAGCAGCGACCTGGCCGGGAAACACCTGCATGGACATGTCGACAAGCACCTTTTTATCCGCCTGATAGGAAAACTCCACATCGCGAAACTCCACCGCAGCCTCCGACACAAGCTCGCTGTGAGGAGATCCCAAACGCTCCGGTTCCTCTTCCTCTCTTAGTACCTCCTGAATCCGGTGAGCGCCCGCGAGCGAATTTTGGGTCATCGACAGAACCACGCCTAAGTTCAACAAGGCGTGCGTCAGATTCACTTGCAGAACCGCAAGGGCGGCGACGCTTCCCATTCCCATCAGTCCGTAGGCATAAAGAAGACTGCCGATGACGATGATGCCGCAGAACGTGACGTAGCTGATAAAATGGTTCACCGCAGCCTGCATGCCGTTCTTCTGCGCGGTTTGCCGAAGCGTCTGCGTCATTTGTTCGTTCAACGCCTCGAACTGGCCGTAAATCGTGCGGATGCGGAACAGCTTCACAATTTGAATACCGCCCATAAAATCTTTGAATTTCTCGGTCATTTTACCGAGCGTTTGCAAGCCTTGTTCGGACAAGGCGCGAATATCCCGCGCAAATTTCAGGCTGACCACGGAGGACAGCAGCAGAATGACGAAGGATACGCCGGCAAACCGCCAATCGATCAACACCATGGAGACAATGGAGCCGATGCAAAACACAACTTGAAGCAGCAAAACGAAGTAAACCTGCGAGAATGTAAACTCAACGGTCGTTACGTCGTTGTTCACCCGCGACAGCAAGTCCCCATGGTGCGTCTGCTCCAGGAATCTCAGCCGCACCCGGCACAGCTTGTCATAAAGACGTTTGCGTATATTCAGCACAGTCAGTTCGACACTGCGCTGGTATAAGTAAATGAACCAGGGAGAAATCACATTTTCCAGGAACAGCACCGCGCCCAAAATAATAAAGGCTTCCACCATTAGGGACGTATCTCGGGACACGGCGAAATCAACCAAGTTATGTACGACCAAACTGAAGGCGATCAGGAACAATGTCTGGGAGAGCGCCGTCACGGCCAGGCCAATGGCGTACTGGGTTTTGCGCTTGCGGTTCATAAAGGTCAGCAAGTATCCGAGTTCTTTCACTTGCGAGAGCCATCCGCCCTTTTTCATGTGTACGCCACCTCCCTGCATTCGGCAGACTCGGTAAATTCCTGGTAGTACGACTGGGCGTATAGTCCCTTCCTCTCCAGCAATTGTTCATGAGTGCCCTTTTCCACAATATTTCCTTGTTCCATGACCCAAATTTCGTCGGCGTTTTGTACTGTAGAAAGCCGGTGGGCAATAACCATGGTCGTTCTATTCTTCATCAATACGCCCAGCGCTTCCTGAACCGCGCTTTCCGACTCCGGATCAAGAGCCGACGTTGGCTCGTCCAGCAGCAGAACGGGAGCATCCTTCAGAAAAGCCCGGGCCATTGCAATGCGCTGGCGCTGCCCGCCGGACAAAAAGCCTCCGCGCTCTCCGACATACGTCTGGTATCCGCCCTCAAGCTGCATAATGAAGGAATGCGCCTGAGCGGCTTTGGCGGCTTCGATAATCTCGTCCATCGACGCTTCTTCCCGCCCGTAGCCGATATTTTCGGCGATCGTGCCGCTAAACAAATATGAATCCTGGGTTACCACGGAAAAATGCGACCGAAGCTGCTCCGGATCGGCGCCGTCGATCCGGCTGCCGAACACGCGGATCTCACCCTGATCCTCCGGAAGCGGATAAAATCCGCATACAAGCTTAATCACCGTGCTCTTCCCTCCGCCGCTCGCTCCGACAAGCGCGATCGTCTTCCCTTCCGGCACCGAGAAGCTAACATTCCGAAGGATCGGGGAGCTCTCCTCATACCCGAAGGTTACGTTCTGAAACTCGATGGGGGCGGTGCTCGCTTTCGGCAGCGAACGGCCATTTTCCGTTTCGGTCGGCTGCTCGACGATTTCGGAGACCCTTCTCAGGGCACCGGCCATTTCGAACGTCCGCGTGATGAGCTCGGGTATATGCTCCAGAGGCTCCAGACACAGATTCAGCAAGTACAGGAAGGCGATCAGCGCTCCCGCGCCTAGCTGCCCGTTGTAGATCAAATAGCTTCCGTAACTGACGGCAAAAATGATCGGGCTGATCATCAGCGTGGAAAGCAGGGGGTTGACCCAGGCTTCCCGCTTTTTCACAGCCAGCTTTTTTTGGGCCGTCAATTGCAGCATCACTTGGTAGGAGCGAGATAACATGCCGGATAGCAGGTAGCTTTTCACAATAGGCATACCCCCAAGCGTATCCTGGAGGTTAACGTTCATTCGGCCCATGTTTGCCTGGGCTTCCTCCGTCAACCGCTCCAACTGCTTGCCAATCCATTGGGAAACCAACAGCGCCACGGGAAACAACAGCAGGCTGGACAGCATCAGCTCCCATTGGAGGTAGATCAAATAAGCAAAACAGCCGATGAACAATAGCGGATGATAAAACCACTGGGCAAGGTCCCGAATCATAAACTGCTGGATAAGCTGCAGGTCGTTGTTGATCCGCGACAACACGTCGCCCGAGTGCTGCTTTTCCAAATAGGAGACCGGGAGTTTGCCGATATGACGCATGACGTGGTTGCGGATATCCTGCACCGCAGAGGCGCTGCTTCGCTCCACACCGAAGCTCATGAAAAACTTCGCCGGTACACCGATCAAGATGACCACAAAGACCGTGTATACGATTTGCAGAACGAGTGGCCCTGCCCCCTTCTCGGCCTGGGTGGTCAGCTGCTCGATCAAACTTCCCGTCCATATCTCAATAACGGCGGCGGCAATTGCGGACAAGGTACCGACGATCATCCAGCCTTTGTGACGGCTTACATAGGACATCAGCCAGCGGAACGCTTTCCAGGTGGCGTAAGCGGTTTGGCGCTTGGAAGGCGCCGCTGTGCCTTGTTCTTGAACAAACGGCTGTCGGTCAGCTTCCATGCAGTACCCCGGCCTCCGCTTCGATCTGCCGCTTGACTTGCTCTAAGATATCCCGGATGACAACGGCCGTTTCGTCCACGCGCGCGAGTTCCAGCAATTCCTCGTGCGCGCCCTCCAGCCGGTAATCGGCGTAAGCTTGCGTCGTTGCCCCCCGCCAGGATGGCAATTGGTGCTCCAAGCGGAACGCTTCGCTGTCCTTCGCAATCAGTTCGTAAATCCGGGCCGGGATCGTGCCGGAGTTAATAAGCTGCGCTTCGTACGCCAAAGTCGCTTTGACCTTCTGATGAACCCGCTCCCGCACAAGCGGGTTGCTCATTAATTCCTTCTCTTCTTCGTCGAAATCGGCAAGCATTTCTTCAAGCTCTTTCTCTGACGTTTCGGATGGCGTCAGCATGTCCTTAATCCACGAGTCCACCATGAGTACGTCCGTTACGGAATACCCTCTTTTCTCCATCGTTTTGGCTACCTCGAAAGTCAGGTTGCCCCCGAAGCAGTAGCCGAGCAGCACGTAAGGTCCTTCGGGCTGGATGCGGACGATCTCGTCCACATAACGGTTCAGCATGGTCTCGTAATCAGCGGCATCGTCGATAAAATCAATGCCGTAAAGCACGAATCGGCCGTCGAGCCTGCTTGCGAGCTCCCGGTAACCGATGCCGAAGCCGCTGCCCGGAGGAAAGCAGAACACGTTCAGATCTCCCGCTTTATTCAGCTTAATGAAGGAGTCTCCCCCTTTATCCAGGCCCAGATCCCCCTCTCCGAAAGCCATGGCTTCAACGGTTACATGATGGAATTGGCGGTTCAGCGGTATCTCAATGCCCGTTTCATCGTAAACGGCTTGAACGAGCCTCATCAGACTTAACGAATTGCCGCCCAACTCAAAAAAGTTATCCTTTACGCCGACCTGCGGAACACCAAGCGTATCCTGCCAGACGCGGGCGATCTTCATTTCGAGCAGCGTTCTCGGCGCAACATATTCCGCTCCTCTGCCCGCGGCTTCCTCCGGCGCGGGCAGCGCTTTGCGGTCGATTTTCCCGTTGGGGGTCAGCGGCATCCGCGAAAGCTGCACGAGGTGCGAAGGAATCATATACCCTGGAAGCTGCTTGGCGAGCTCCTCCTTGAGTTCATACGCCGCCAGCCTCGTTTCCGCGACGTAGTAAGCGACAAGCTGCTTTTGACCGTTCGCGTCGTCACGGTCGAGCACCTTGGCTTCTTGCACGGCGGCGATCTTCAGCAGCTGCGTCTCGATTTCGTCCAGTTCGATCCGGTACCCGCGGATTTTCACTTGGTGGTCAATCCGGCCCAGGTATTCAATGTTGCCGTCCGGCAGCCAAGCCGCCAAGTCGCCCGAGCGGTACAGCTTCTCCCCCTCCGCAAACGGGGAATCGACGAACTTCTCCGCCGTCAGATCCGGACGGTTCAGGTATCCTCTCGCAAGGCCTTCCCCGGCCACGTACATTTCGCCTGCTACGCCGATCGGCACTGGGCGGCGGTTTTCATCCAGGACGTACACCCTCAGCGTCGGGATCGGCTTGCCGATATTGCTCTTCGCCGCCTCCATTTCGACCCACGTAATTTCCTTATACGTCACGTGAACCGTCGTCTCGGTAATGCCGTACATATTGATCAGCTTCGTCTCCGGGTACTTCGTCTTGAAGCCCTTGAGCAGCAGCGGACTCAGCGCTTCGCCCCCGAAGATGACGTTGCGAATCCGCAGATCGTACGGATGGTCCGCCAAGACCTTACGCAGCAGCTGGTAGAAGTACGTTGGCGTCTGGTTCAAAATCGTGACCTGTTCGCGGCCCAGCAGCGCCAGGAAATCAGCCGGATTTTTCGCCGTGAGCGGCGGTACGATAACCAGCGTGCCTCCGTACAGCAGCGCTCCGTACATTTCCCAGACGGAGAAATCGAAGCAGAACGAGTGGAACAGCGTCCACGTGTCGGACGGCCCGAAGTTGAACAGGTTCTTGTCGTTGAACAAAAGGCGCACGACGTTCTTATGCTCGATCAGCGTTCCTTTCGGTCTGCCGGTCGTTCCCGACGTGTAGATGACATAAGCCAGGTTGCTCGGCCCGGAAATCGGCTCCAGGTTCGAAGCGTCCAGCGCACCTTCGGAGTCCGTACCTCTGTCGCCCCAAACGAAATCATCCAATTCGAGGCGCGTTCCTGCGAAGTCGGTCTTCTCGTGCAGATGCTTTTGAATCAGCAATAACGGCGCGCCCGAATCCTCAATCATGAAGCGGATGCGCTCCTCCGGGTAGTCGGGATCAACAGGCACGTAGGCTCCGCCCGCTTTAAGAATCGCCAGAATGCCGATGACCATATCGAGCGAGCGTTCAGCCAGAATCGCTACCAGTTGATCCGCTTCTACTCCCGTCTCCCGCAGCTTCCGCGCAAGGCGGTTGGATCGCTCGTTCAGCTCACGGTAGGTCAACTGCCGCTCGTTCATGACGGCGGCCACGTTGTCCGGGTAAAGCTCCGCCTGCTCTTCGAACAAGCCATGAATCGTTTTCCCCCGCTCGAACCCGGTTTCGGTGTCATTAAATCGCTTCAGCAGCTTCTCCCTCTCGTCTGGGGACAGCACATCGGCTTGTCCAAGCTCCAGATCCGGCTGAAATAAAAGCAAGGACAGTAGCCGAACAAGATGGTCGGCCGCCTGTTCCACAAATGCCCGCTCGTACCGCTGCCCGTCAAAGCTTATTTCCAGCTCGATGGAGTGGTTTTGGCGATCGAAGCGAAAAACCGTATCGGCCGCCACCCGGTTACCCAGCGGTACCGGATGAATCGGGGCGAAAGATGCGACGGTGTTGACGACCGAGAGGCCGTCCACCGTATAGTCCAGATGGAGCGGCTCCACCATTTTTGGAAAAGGCAGATGCTGATGCTCCAGCGCCTCGCCGATGGAAGCTTTGATGCCCCCGAGCAGCGTTTTCAGCGTAGTCTGATGGCTTACGGACGTCTTGATCACCAAGATGTCATGCGGCGGCGGAGTCCCGTCGGGGTCTGCGCTATAAGAAGGCATGCCGACCAGCACTTGGTTCTGCCCGGTATATTTGAAAAGCAGGCTTTTTACTCCTGCCAAAACAATCATGTACAAAGCCAAATCCGAACCGTTGGCGAGGCGAATGATTCTCTCCGAGAGTTCGCTCGGCAGAGTACGGTGAAGCAAGCCCGGTTCGGCCGCAGCTTCCCCGTCGGCGGATAATTTGGAGGATTGACTGTAGGGAAGGAAGCTCAGGCTGTCATCAGCGTCAAACTTGCCGCTCCAGTACCGTTCTTCCTTTTCAAATAAAGATTTCATCCGTACCTCCCCTAAAAATGAAGTAACCCCTTGCCCCGGCGCAGGTCCGAAAAAGCTTGCTTTCGGCCTGCGCGTTTACGGGCTTGGATGTTGTTCGCCGTCTTCCTTGGGATGCGCGCCGCTTTCTCTTGACGGCGGAGGCGCGCTTATAGAGGTTGTTCAAAAAGGTCCGCTTTTGATCACGAAGTAAATCATGAAGTGGACTCGGCATCGAATCTTGAATTCAGCCGGGCCTAAGCAGATGCTTACGAAGTATGTTTCCTGCGGAAACATCTCAGGTGCTCATGTATCCAAAACGTACGCTCCGCTCCTCAGGCCCTAGCTTCATCCAACTGAAGCGTTTTGAAAAAACGCACATCGGTAGCATAAGCTTCGGTGCTGAAAACCGACCTTTTTGAACACGCACTTATAGGATTAGAAGGCAAATTCGATCGTATCGACGGCACTTTTTGCGCCTGCCGACGGTTTTTGATATTCAATCCGGCTTAGCTCGAGTTGCGGATTTTCCACAATTTGTGACAGTACCCGCAGGTAATCCTCGGTCAAGGTACGGATCGTCGCTTCTTTGAACAGCTTAGTGGCGTAGAAGAAGCCCCCGCTCAGCGCCCCGTTGTTTTCATACATAAACAGCGTCAGATCGAACTTCGCTTCTTCCAAATTGTCAAGCTCGTAAGTCTTTAGGCTGATCCCTTCCAGCTCGACGTCTCGTTCTTCGATATTTTGCAAGTCGAAAACGGCATCGAACAGCGGGAAGCGGCCCGGCTCCCGCTTCACATTCAAACGTTCCACGAGCTCCTCGAATGGATAATCCTGGTTCTCGAAAGCACCCAAAGCCGTTTCCTTCACTTCTTCCAGGTAGGACAAAAACGTTTTGTCGCCCGACGGATGATTGCGGAGCGCCAGTGTATTGACAAACATTCCGATGACCGGTTCCAAAT
This sequence comes from Paenibacillus alvei DSM 29, assembly GCF_000293805.1. Lineage (GTDB taxonomy): Bacteria > Bacillota > Bacilli > Paenibacillales > Paenibacillaceae > Paenibacillus_B > Paenibacillus_B alvei. Next base: position 1,383,202 of record NZ_AMBZ01000001.1, read on the forward strand.
CGGCGTTCGTTCTTCCCGCCACCGGGGTGCCCACGACCAAGTCCTCCTGCCCGCTGTATTTGGACAGCAGCACGGTATAAGCCGCAAGCAGCACCATGAACAGCGTGCTTTCACGCTCGGCCGCCAATTCACGCAGCCGCGTAGAGAGAGAAGCTTCGACGTCAAACTCCAGATGTGCACCTTCGTAGCTGCGAGCCGCAGACCGTTTGTAGTCCATCGGCAGGTTCGCCGTCGGCAGCTCGCCTTTGAAGGTTTGCAGCCAGTACGCTTCCTGCCGCCCGATCCGTTCTCGGTGGGCCTTCGACAGCTGCCAAACGACATAATCCTTGTATTGAATGCGCAGTGACGGCAGCTCTTCCCCGGCGTAGAAACTCGAGAACTCATCGATCACAATCGCCATTGATACGCCGTCGGACACCATATGGTGCATGTCGAAAATGAGAATATACAGGTTCGGCTCCAGCTCGATGACCCCGGCGCGCAGCAGCGGCGGCTTGCCGAGATCAAATGGACGAACGAAGCTGCGGACGATCTGCTCGATTTGAGCCGCATCCTCTTTATCCGCTTGATGATGCTCGACAGCAAAATCGACCTGCGGGTAAATCCGCTGAACCGCTTTGCCCTTCACGATTTCAAAACCGGTGCGCAGCGATTCATGCCGTGTTATCAATTTCCGCAAGGCGACTTCCAACCGGTCTAAATCAAGCTCGCCTTCCACCTGCACCAGTTCCGGCATGTTGTAAAGCTGATCCGCTCCATCCAGCGTGTGCTGAATGAACAGCCGTTTCTGCGCGGAGGACAGAGGGTAGTACTCTCTCTCCTCCGCTTGAGGAATGGCCTCGTGCTCCTGCCGTTCCATCCGGGCGATCGCCTTGGCCATTGCCGCAATCGTCGAGTGACGGAATACGTCGCGCAGCGGCAGATTGACGTTTAATTCCTTAAATACCTTGCCCGCCAGCGTTGTCGCCCGCAGGGAGTGGCCGCCGATGTCGAAGAAGTTGTCATGAACGCCAATCTCCTTCGCAAGCCCCAGCACCTCCTGCCAAATCGCCGCCAGCTTCGTTTCCAGCTCATTGCGCGGTGCGACGTACTCCGTTCCGCTTCCCGCTTCTCCTTCCGGCGCTGGCAGCGCCTTCCGGTCAATCTTTCCGTTCGGCGTCAGAGGCAGGCGCTCCAGCTCCACGAAGTACGACGGGATCATGTAGCCCGGCAGCTCCTGCGCCAGCGCGCTGCGCAAATCGTTCACCGCCAGCTCCGCTCCGGTATCCGGCGTGTAATACGCGCATAGCGCCTTCTGCCCGTTTGCGTCACTTCGAACCAGCACCACCGCTTCGCGCACGCCTTCCACCCGCAGCAGCTGCGACTCGATTTCGCCCGTCTCAATCCGATAGCCCCGGATTTTCGCCTGGTTGTCGATCCGGCCGATGAAGTCCACGTTCCCGTCCTCCATCCACCGCGCCAAGTCTCCCGTGCGGTACAGCCGCTCGCCCGCGGCGAACGGGCTGTCTACAAACTTCTCTTCTGTCAGCTCCGGACGGTTCAAGTACCCGCGCGCCACGCCGACTCCGCCGATGACCAGCTCACCCAGCACCCCGACCGGCACCGGGGTCAGATTCGCGTCCACGATGTAGAATTTCGCATTCAGCCACGCTTTTCCGATCGGCACATGGCCTGTCTGCGGCAGCTTCGCCAGCGGCTCGTCGTAGAAGCTGGAGTCGATCGCCGCTTCCGTCACGCCGTAGGCGTTGATGATCCGGAACAACGAGCCGAAGCGTTCCTGCAAGGTCCGGTAATCCGCCACGCTGCAGCTGTCCGAGCTCGTGATCAACAGCTCCATCCCGCTCATATCCAGCCCCTGCTCGTGCACATACTCCATGAACGGCACGATCAGCGCCGGCGTCGATTCGAAAATGGTGACCCGCTCCCGCTCCATCCAGTGGTGCAGACGAGACGGATCGATCCGGTCGTCCTTCGGCACAATCACCATCGTGCCTCCGTTATACAGCGTCCGCGCGATATCTCCCACGAACACGTCAAACGAAAAGCTTGCGAGCTGCAGCAGGCGCACCGGGAACTGATCCAACCGGTATTCCCGCCGGTAGCCCGCCGCCGTGTTCACCAGGCTGCGGTGCTCGATCATGACGCCCTTCGGCTTGCCCGTCGTTCCCGACGTATAGATCACATACGCCAGATCCTCCGGACGGGCATCATGGAAGCTGCCCATGTCAACATTCGCATGGCTCTCATCGCCGTCATCCACAGCATCCGTCAGCTTGCCGGAGACCATGCCGGAACCAATCGGCGCATTCGCCCGCTCCTCGCTGTACGACGCTTCGTCGTCGAGGTACAGCACCGCCGCCAGCGCCAGCTCCTCTTCGCCGAGCCAGGCTTCGGCGCGTTCTCGCAGCGCCGTTTGCGTCAACAGTACCTTCGCTCCGCTGTCTTCGAGCATGAAGCGCACGCGGTCCGCCGGATAATCCGGGTCGAGCGGCACATACGCCCCGCCCGCTTTCCAGACGGCCAGCACGGCCACCAGCAAGTCCACCGAACGCTCGGCGAGAATGCCGACGATCGTCTCCCGGCCGATGCCGCTTGCGCGCAGCGTGGCCGCCAAGCGGTTCGCCCGTTCGTTCAGCTCCGCATACGTCAGCCGGTCGTTCTCGTACACGACGGCCTCCGCTTCCGGCGTGCGCTCCGCCTGTTCCTCGAACAGCCGGTGGAACGCCGCCGCAGGAGCCGCTTCCGGCTGCGCCGGGTGAAACGCGTCGAGAATTTGGTCTTTTTCCTCTGCCGTCAACAAGTTCAGCTCGGCAATCTTCGCATCCGGACGGCTTACGATCGCTACGAGCAGCTGCTCGTAATGTTTCGCCAGCCGTTCGATCGTCTCCCTTTTGTAAAGAGACGTCGCATATTCGAAGCTGTAATCCAAGCCGCCGTTCTCCTCGCCCACATCCAAGCTGATATCAAACTTTGCGGTATCCAGTGCGCTCGGATAAGGAATCAGGCGAAGCCCTTCCAGCTCAAATTCCTCGTCCTCCGTATTCTGCATCGTAAACAGCGTGTCGAAGAGCGGATTGCGGCTTAAATCACGGGTGACTTGCACCTTGTCCACCAATTCTTCGAACGGATAGTTTTGATGCTCGAAGGCGTGGAGGGTCGTTTCTTTGACTTCGTTCAGGTATGACAGGAATGTCTTCTCCGAAGCCGGATAACTGCGGATTGCCAGCGTGTTTAAGAACATCCCGATTAACGGCTGCACATCTCCATGATTCCTTCCGGCAATCGGCGTACCAACGATCACATCTTCCTGACCTGAATATTTATGCAGAAGGACGTTATATGCCGCAAGCAGCACCATAAACAGCGTCGTGCCCGTTTCCGAGGCCAGTTGCCTTAGGCCGTCAGTTTTCGAAGCGTCGAAGAAAAACTCCAGCGTTTGGCCTTCGTAGCTCTGTACGGCCGGACGCGGATAGTCGGTTGGCATTTCCAGCACCGGAAGCTCGCCTTGGAACATGTTCAGCCAGTACGCCTCCTGAAGCTGAAGCCGTTCTTTCTGCTCCTGCGAATGCTGCCAAACGGTGTAGTCTTTGTACTGAATGCGCAGAGGCTCCAATTGCTCGCCGCCGTATAAGCGGACGAATTCTTCAACAAAGATTTCCATGGAGACACCGTCGGAAATAATATGATGCATGTCGTACATTAGAATATGGCGTTCCGGAGCCAGCTCGACAAGGCCTACCCTCAGCAGCGGAGGCTTCGCCAAGTCAAACGGACGGACAAAACGGCGAACCGTCTCTTCGGCCTCTTGCTCATCTACTCGATAGAACTCCACGGCAAAATTCAAGTCCTGGTAAACCCGCTGCGATGCTTCGCCATCCACCATTTCGAATCCGGTTCGCAGCATTTCATGCCGCGCCATGAGCTTACGGAACGCTTCTTCGAACCTTGCCCGGTCCAAAGCCCCCTCCAGCAGCATCGCCTCCGGCATGTTGTAGCTAAGCTCCGCGTCTTCCAGTTGATTCAGGATAAAGAGACGTTTTTGAGCAAAAGATTGCGGGTACACCTCCCGGTCATCCGCCACCGGAATGGCAACGAATGTCTGCTCATCCAGCCGGGAAATGGCGGCCGCCATGCTCTCGATCGTGGAATGGCGGAACACGTCGCGCAGCGGCAGATCCACGCTCAGTTCCTTGTGCAACTTGCTGACCAGCGTCGTCGCCCGCAGGGAGTGGCCGCCGATGTCGAAGAAGTTGTCGTGAACGCCAATCTCCTTCGCAAGCCCCAGCACCTCCTGCCAAATCGCCGCCAGCTTCGTTTCCAGCTCATTGCGCGGTGCGACGTACTCCGTTCCGCTTCCCGCTTCTCCTTCCGGCGCTGGCAGCGCTTTCCGGTCAATCTTTCCGTTCGGCGTCAGAGGCAGGCGCTCCAGCTCCACGAAGTACGACGGGATCATGTACCCTGGCAGCTCCTGCGCCAGCACGCTGCGCAGAACATTCACTGCCAACTCCGCTCCGGTATCCGGCGTGTAATACGCGCATAACGCCTTCTGCCCGTTTGCGTCACTTCGAACCAGCACCACCGCTTCGCGCACGCCTTCCACCCGCAGCAGCTGCGACTCGATCTCGCCCGTCTCAATCCGGTAGCCCCGGATTTTCGCCTGATTGTCGATCCGGCCGATGAAGTCCACGTTCCCGTCCTCCATCCACCGCGCCAAGTCTCCCGTGCGGTACAGCCGCTCGCCCGCGGCGAACGGGCTGTCTATGAACTTCTCTTCCGTCAGTTCCGGACGGTTCAAGTATCCTCGCGCCACGCCGACTCCGCCGATGACCAGTTCACCCAGCACCCCGACCGGCACCGGGTTCAGATGCGCGTCCACGATGTAGAATTTCGCATTCAGCCACGCTTTGCCGATCGGCACATGGCCTGTCTGCGGCAGCTTCGTCTGCTCCTCGTCGTAGAAGCTGGAGTCGATCGCCGCTTCCGTCACGCCATAAGCATTGATGATCCGGAACAACGAGCCGAAGCGTTCCTGCAAAGTCCGGTAATCCGCCACGCTGCAGCTGTCCGAGCTCGTGATCAACAGCTCCATCCCGCTCATATCCAGCCGCTGCTCGTGCACGTACTCCATGAACGGCACGATCAGCGCCGGCGTCGATTCGAAGATCGTCACTTGCTGCTGGCTGATCCAGTAGTGCAGACGAGACGGATCGATCCGGTCATCCTTCGGCACAATCACCATCGTGCCTCCGTTATACAGCGTCCGCGCGATATCTCCCACGAACACGTCAAACGAAAAGCTTGCGAGCTGCAGCAGTCGCACCGGGAACTGATCCAACCGGTATTCCCGCCGGTAGCCCGCCGCCGTGTTCACCAGGCTGCGGTGCTCGATCATCACGCCCTTCGGCTTGCCCGTCGTCCCCGACGTGTAGATCACGTACGCCAGATCCTCCGGACGGGCTTCATGGAAGCTGCCCATGTCAATATTCGGATGGCTCTCATCGCTGGCATCCACAGCATCCGTCAGCTTGCCGGAGACCATGCCGGAGCCAATCGGCGCATTCGCCCGCTCCTCGCTGTACGACGCTTCGTCGTCGAGGTACAGCACCGCCGCCAGCGCCAGCTCCTCTTCGCCGAGCCAGGCTTCGGCACGCTCTCGCAGCACCGTTTGCGTCAGCAGTACCTTCGCTCCGCTGTCTTCAAGCATGAACCGCAAGCGGTCTGCCGGATAATCCGGGTCGAGCGGCACATACGCCCCGCCCGCTTTCCAGACGGCCAGCACAGCCACCAGCAAATCCACCGAACGCTCGGCGAGAATGCCGACGATCGTCTCCCGGCCGATGCCGCTTGCGCGCAGCGTGGCCGCCAAGCGGTTCGCCCGCTCGTTCAGCTCCGCATACGCCAGCCGGTCGTTCTCGTACACGACGGCCTCCGCTTCCGGCGTGCGCTCCGCCTGTTCCTCGAACAGCCGGTGGAACGCTGCCGCAGGAGCCGCTCCCGGTTGCGCCGGGTTAAACGCGCCGAGAATTTGCTCTTTTTCCTCTGCCGTCAACAAGTTCAGCTCGGCGATCTTCGCATCCGGACGGCTTACGATCGCTGCAAGCAAATGTCCGAAATGAGTCGACAGCCGCCGGATCGTACTTTCTTTATAAAGAGCCGTTGCGAATTCAAAGCTGCACTCCAGGCCGCCGTTTTCTTCCGTAACATCCACACTCAGGTCGAACTTGGCCGTGCCGTATTCGCTAGGGTACTGGGACAATTTCAGCCCTTCCAGCTCAAACTCTTTATCCTCCAAGTTTTGCAGGGAGAACATCGTGTCAAACAGCGGGTTGCGGCTCAAATCCCGGCTGACCTGCACTTTATCGACGAGCTCTTCGAACGGATAATTCTGATGCTCGTAAGCGCCTAAGGTCGTTTCTTTCACTTCTTCCAGATACGACAGGAAGGTCTTCTCCGAAGCCGGATAATTGCGGAGCGCCAGCGTATTGACGAACATTCCGATCAAAGGCTGCGTGTCTCCGTGCGTTCTGCCCGCAATCGACGTTCCGACGATCAAATCGTCCTGACCTGTGTATTTATGCAAAAGTACGGTATATGCCGCAAGCAGCACCATATACAGCGTCGTTCCTCTTTGAGCGGCCAGTTGCTTTAAGCCTTCGTTCGTTGCCTCGTCCACGAAGGATGTCAGCGTTTGTCCCTCAAAGCTCTGCACGGCAGGACGCGGATAGTCCGTCGGCATTTCCAGAACCGGCAGCTCGCCCCGGTAACGATCCAGCCAGTAAGCTTCCTCGCGTTTCAACTGCACTTTTTGCTCGTCCGACTGCTGCCATACCGCATAGTCCTTGTATTGAATGCGCAAAGGCTCTAATGACTCGCCGCCGTACAGACGAACGAGTTCCTCGACTAACACGTCCATCGAAACCCCGTCGGAGACGATATGATGCATGTCGAACATCAGCAAATAACGTTCGGCTGCCAGCTCTACGAGCTCCGCCCGCAGCAGTGGAGGCTTCGCCAAGTCGAAAGGCCGGATGAAGGCCTGCACGACTTCAGGCGCTTCTTCCTCGCTCGCATGACGGTACTCGACGGCAAAGTCGACGCTCTCGTAAATGCGCTGTACTGCTTCGCCTTGTACGATCTCAAAGCCGGTTCGCAGCGTTTCGTGCCGTGCGATCAGTCCACGGAAAGCCTTCTCCAGCAGGCTCCGGTCAATCGATCCTTCCAGCAGCAGCACGCCCGGCATGTTGTAGCTCTGATCGGCCCCTTCCAGCTGATTCAGGATAAACAGCCGCTTCTGAGCTGAGGAAAGCGGATAGTATACTCTTGCACCTGCCAGCGGAATCGACGAGAACGACTGCTCTCCGATCCGGGAGATGGCGAGAGCCATCTCTTCGATCGTCGAGTAGCGGAATACGTCGCGCAGCGGAAGTTCGACGTTCATTTCCTTCTGAATCTTGCTGACAAGGTTCGTCGCCCGCAAGGAGTGGCCTCCGAGCTCGAAGAAATTGTCCAGGACTCCAATGCCGGAGTAGCCCAGCACTTCCTCCCAGATCTTCACAAGCTGGGACTCCGTCCGGTTACGCGGCGCTACATATTCGACGCCCGTTTGTATGCCGCCTTGCGGCTCCGGCAGCGCTTTGCGGTCCACTTTGCCGTTGGTCGTCAGCGGCATGCGCTCCAGTTGCACGAAGTACGACGGGATCATGTACCCCGGCATTCCCTGGGCCAGCGAGGTTCTCATTTCACTGACCGTCAGCATTCGGTTCGCCACAAAGTAGGCGACAAGCGCCTTCTCGCCCCCGCCGTCCTGACGGGCGAGCACCACCGCTTCTTCCACGCCCTCGACGTTCAGAAGCTGCGTCTCGATTTCGTCCAGCTCGATCCGGTACCCGCGGATTTTGACCTGGTCGTCGATCCGGCCCAGGTATTCGATGTTGCCGTCCGGCAGCCAAGCCGCCAAGTCGCCCGAGCGGTACAGTTTCTCTCCCTCCGCAAACGGGGAATCGACGAACTTCTCCGCCGTCAGATCCGGACGGTTCAGGTATCCTCTCGCAAGGCCTTCCCCAGCCACGTACATTTCACCCGTTACACCAATCGGCACAGGGCGGCGGTTTTCATCCAGGACGTACACGCTTAGCGTCGGGATCGGCTTGCCGATATTGCTCTTCGCCGCCTCCATTTCGACCCACGTTATTTCCTTATACGTCACGTGTACCGTCGTCTCGGTAATGCCGTACATATTAATCAGCTTCGTTTCCGGGTACTTCGTCTTGAAGCCCTTGAGCAGCAGCGGACTCAGCGCTTCGCCCCCGAAGATGACGTTGCGAATCCGCAGATCGTACGGATGGTCCGCCAAGACCTCACGCAGCAGCTGGTAGAAGTACGTTGGCGTCTGGTTCAAAATCGTGACCTGTTCGCGGCCCAGCAGTGCTAGGAACTCGGCCGGATTTTTCGCCGTGAGCGGCGGTACGATGACCAGCTTGCCTCCGTACAACAGCGCTCCGTACATTTCCCAGACGGAGAAATCGAAGCAGAACGAGTGGAACAGCGTCCACGTGTCGGACGGCCCGAAGTCGAACAGGTTCTTGTCGTTGAACAGGAGGCGCACGACGTTCTTATGCTCGATCAGCGTTCCTTTCGGTCTGCCGGTCGTTCCCGACGTGTAGATGACATAAGCCAGGTTGCCCGGCCCGGAAATCGGCTCCAGGTTCGAAGCGTCCAGCGCACCTTCGGAGTCCGCCCCTCTGTCGCCCCAAACGAAATCGTCCAATTCGAGGCGCGTTCCTGCGAAGTCGGTCTTCTCGTGCAGATGCTTTTGAATCAGCAATAACGGCGCGCCCGAATCCTCGATCATGAAGCGGATACGCTCCTCCGGGTAGTCGGGATCGACAGGCACGTAGGCTCCGCCCGCTTTAAGAATCGCCAGAATGCCGACGACCATATCGAGCGAGCGTTCGGCCAGAATCGCTACCAGTTGGTCCGCTTCTACTCCCGTCTCCCGCAGCTTCCGCGCAAGGCGGTTGGATCGCTCGTTCAGCTCGCGGTAGGTCAGCTGCCGCTCGTTCATGACGGCGGCCACGTTGTCCGGGTAAAGCTCCGCCTGCTCTTCGAACAATTGATTGAGCGTCTTCCGGCGCGGAAATTCCGTAGTGGTGTCGTTAAAACGTCCGAGAAGGTCGGCCTTTTCGGCCTCCGTCACAAGTTCCAGCTCACCCACGGTAATTTCCGGGTTATCCGTCACCTGCTCCAGCAGATGGACGAGATGCCCCTTGAGCCGTTCGATGCTGTCTTTATCGAACACTTCGGCGTTAAAGTCGAACCGAATTTCGATCTCGGCTCCCGGCACCACGGTCACGTTGAAGTTATAGTTCGTCTGCTCCTCCATCTGAACGTCAGTGATCGTCAGGTCGCCATGCTGCTGGTCGCCCGCCTGCTCCATCTGCTCATCCACCGGATAGTTCTCAAAAGCGATGATATGGTTGATCAGGTTTTGCTTTTGCATGCTACGGGCTTGAATTTCATACAGCGGATAGTGATCATAACGCCCGGACTCCAGCGCCCGCTCTTGGAGCTTCGCCATCAGGTCGGCGAACACGGTGTCCCCTTCGCTCGTGACGCGGACCGGCACCGTATTGATGAACAGCCCGATCATGGACTCAATGCCCGGGATTTCCGCCGGTCTTCCGGCCACGACGCTGCCGAATACGGCATCGTTTGTTCCGTTATATTTTTGCAGCATCACGCCCCAAGCGGCTTGCAGCAGCGTATTGACCGTAACCAGACGCTCTTTCGCCACCCGGTCCATCCGCTCGCTCAAGTCCTTGCCCAGCTCGGCGGTGACGTGATCAGCCGTAAATCTGCCGTTCGGCTGCGCTTCCTTTTGCCCCGGGAGTACGGTTTGCCCTTCGTAACCTGCCAGGAACGCCGTCCAATAGCCGGATGCCGCCTGATCGTCCTGTTTCTCTAACCATTCGATATAAGCGCCATAATCCGATCCCTTATCTCCCACTGGCTGCTTGCCGGATGCCAAGGCCGAATACGTCTCAAACAGCTCCTGCGTCAGTTGCGGCAGGCACCAGCCGTCCATCAAAATATGCTGGAAACTCCACAGCACATGATAGCTCTGCTCTTCGGTGCGCAGGATCGTAACCCGAACGAGTGCGTCATGTTCCATGTCGAAGCCGCGAAGCTTGTCATCCTCGGCCTTTTTATCCAAATACGCTTGTTTCTCGTCCGGCTGCAAGTGAAGCAGCTCTTCATATTCAAAACCGACCGGCTTGTCGCGGTATATGATTTGCAGCGGCTCGCCCGCTGGTCCTTTCACAAAATTCGCCCGCAGTACCAGATGACGTTTCGCAAGCTCCATCCAGCTCCTCTCGAAAAGCTGGACGTCAAGCGCTCCCCGCATCGTAAACCGCGTCTGCTCGAAGTAAGCGGCCGTTTGCCGGTCAAGCGCGCTGTGGAACCACATGCCCTTCTGCATCGGCGTAAGCGAGTAAATATTTTCGATTTCCCCGACATGGCCCGAGCGCTGGCCGATTTGCTCCAATTCCGCGATGGTCAAGCCTTTAAATTGCACATCGCTCGGCGTCAATTCGGTGTGTTCTTTGCCTGCGCAGTGGGTAATGAGCTCTCGGAGACTTTGCTCAAGCCGCTGAGCGAAGGCTTCCATCGTTTCCTTGCGATACTGCTTCCGGCTGTAGCTAAGATCGAGCGATAGAGCGCCGTCCAGCACCATGCCGTTGATATCCAGCACAAAGCTGCGGGCCTGCCGGTCGCTGGTCGGGCTGCCGCTGGAATAAGAAGATATGCCGATCTCGTCCTGATTGACATCATCGTCGAACTGGCCGAGGTAGTTAAAATTAATTTCCGGCTCTGCGCCCCAAACAAAGCCATCCTCCGATTTGGAGAGATAGCGGCATACACCGTACCCAAGCCCCTTGTTCGGAATGCGGCGCAAGCTTTCCTTGACCTGTTTAATCTGATAGGCCAAATCCCGGTTGGTTTCCGGCTCTAAGACGACCGGAAACTTGGTCGTAAACCAGCCGACTGTGCGCGTGATGTCGATATCCGTTCCGATCGATTCGCGTCCGTGTCCTTCGAGATTGATCCGCACCCGTTCGTGTCCCGTCCACTTGCGAACGGCTATGCCGAGCGCCGTTACCAAAATATCGTTCATTTCGGTGTTGTAGGCCCGGTGAACCCGTTTCAGCAGCAGCTCCGTTTCTTCGGGAGTCAAACGGACGAACAGCGATTCGCTGTCCTGCTGCGTCGTAACGTCCGCCTCCAGATCCTTCGGCAAGGCCGGAACCGCAATTTGTTCCACGGCCTGCCAATAAGCCCGTTCCTTTGCCATCTCCGGGCTTTGCGCGTAAGCGGCCAGCTGCTCGGACCAAGTGCGGTACGCATCCGTTTTCGCCGGGAAACGAATTTCCTCGCTTTTGCCGGCCTGCTCGTAACCCAGAGCGAAATCCTCCATCAAAATGCGCCAAGACACGCCGTCCACCACGGCATGATGAACCGCGAGCAGTAAATGATCGCCGTCCGCGCACCGGAACAGTCCCGCCTTCACGAGGGGCCCTTTCTCCAGATCGATGCCCGCTTGAATATCCGTTGCCTTCGCTTCCACAGCCTGTGCAGTATTCTCCGTACCCTTGAAGTCGAACACGTCCAGCGTGAACAGCCCGCCTTCCTGAATCGCGCGGTTCCGCTGGCTAAACCCTTGTTCCGTTTTGCGGAACACCATCCGCAAGGCGTCATGATGCTCGGCCAGCTTTTGCAGCACCTGACGCACCGTCTCTTCTTCGAAGCGTTCCTTCCGGGACAGCATCACCGACTGGTTGAAATGATGCGGGTTCGCAAAGGAGCTCTCGAAAAACCAATGCTGAATCGGTGTCAGCGCCGTTTCACCCGTTACTTCGCCTTGATCGATGGTATGTCCGATCGGTTTCACATGCAGGCTGAGCTGTGAAATAGTCGGATATTTGAACAAATCCCGGATTTCTAGCTTGTACCCGGCTTGATGAAGCCGCGAAGATACTTGAATGGACTTGATCGAGTCTCCGCCCAGCTCGAAGAAATGATCCGTTACCCCAACGCGATCGGCGTTCAATACCGCCTGCCACACATCGGCAAGCGTCCGCTCGGCTTCATTGCGGGGAGCTACGTACGCGCCGCCGGTCAGCGCATTTCCTTCTGGGGCTGGCAAAGCCTTGCGATCGATTTTGTCGTTCGGCGTGAGCGGCATCCGTGGAAGCTGAACAAAATGCGCCGGGATCATGTAATTCGGCAATTTTTGCGCCAGCGCGCTTCTCAGCTCGCCGAGCGTAAGCGGGCGGCCCGCGACCAGGTAAGCGCACAATTCTTGCCCGCTTTTGCCTTCCCGCGCGATTACCATCGTCTCCTGCACGGAGTCGATCTTCAGAAGCTGCTCTTCAATCTCGCCAATCTCGATCCGAAATCCACGGATTTTCACCTGATGGTCGATCCGGCCCAAGTACTCAATATTTCCGTCCGGCAGCCAGCGGGCGAGATCTCCCGTCCGGTAAAGGCGTTCTCCCGGCGCAAACGGATGTTCCACGAACTTCTCTGCCGTCAGCTCCGGATGGTTCAGGTAACCTCTCGCAAGCCCCACGCCTGCCACGCACAGCTCGCCGTCCACTCCCAGAGGCACAAGCTGCAGGTGGGCATCCAAAATAAAAATCCGGTGATTGGCCAGCGGGCGCCCGATCGGAATGACTCTGCGCTCCTGCTGCTCCTCATCCGCATCCCAAAGCGTCGTAACAATCGAAGCTTCGGTAGGGCCGTAAGCATTGAAATAGTGGACCTTCGGTTTCCACTGCTGCACGAATTCGGCTGATACCGCCGAGCCTCCCGTTACGAGCTTCGTTAAGCTGGGAAGGCGGTCCGGGTTCAAATAAGCGCTGTACGTCGGAGGCAAAATCGCCGCCGTAATCGCATGCTCGTTCATATAACTCTCGAACAGGCGGTTGTCGAGAATCGTCTCGGCCGTCGGGATATACAAAGCCGCGCCAAAATAGAGCGCTTTGAACACTTCCCAGCAGGACGCGTCGAACGACAGGCTGGCGAATTGAACGATCCGGTCATGCTCCGTGATGCCCAGCCTGTCCTCGAACATCAGCTTCAAGCTAACCAAACCTCGATGCTCCAGCATGACCCCTTTGGGTTTGCCCGTCGTACCTGACGTATAGATGACATAAGCCAGATCATTCGGACCGCTGACCGGCTCCAGGTTCGTTCCATCGTCGCTGTAGGCCTGCTCGTCATCCAGCGCCAACACGATCCCTTCGAATGGCACCTGCTGCTGCAGCTCCCTTTGAGTCAGCAGCAGCTGCGCGTCCGAATTCTCCAGAATGTAGCGGATACGTTCTTCCGGGTATTCCGGGTCGATCGGCACGTAGGCACCGCCAGCTTTCAGAACCGCCAGAATGCCAACGACCATCTCCATCGATCTCCTGGCCATCAAGCCTACCAGCTGATTGGGCAGCACGCCGACCGATCGCAGTGTCCGCGCCAGCCGGTTCGCCCGTTCGTTCAGCTCCGCGTACGAAAGCCGACGACCCTCAAAGACAACCGCCGTTGCTTCGGGCACCCGCTTCACCTGCTCCTCCACGAGCTGATGAATCGTCCGATCACGGGGATAGTCCTTCTCGGTATCGTTAAAGCTTTGCAGCAATTGTAATTTCTCGTCCTCCGACAGCATGTCCACCCGCACGATGTCCAGCTCCAACTCGTGAAGCCCCACGGCCAGCAGGCGATTCAGATGGCCGACGACCCGAGTCATGAACTTGGAGTCATATAAGTGCTCGTTATATGACAGCGCTAGCTGTATCGTCCCGCCGGTTAAGCTGAATTCAAAGGAACAATCCGTGACCACGTTTTGCCCAATTTCGTCCAGATGCAGCTCCTTAAGGGATACTAGCGTATGGATGACGGGTATCCCGTCTGCATATTGCATGTCCAGCTTCTCCGTCATTTTCAAGAACGGAATATGTTGATGCTGAATCGTTTCCGGTAAGGAAGTCCTCAGCTCGCTCAGAAGCGTTTTAAAAGTCGCACCCGCCGAAAGCAAGTTTTTCAAAATGACCGTATGATTAACGGATCGACGCGTCTCCGTCGGTTTCCGTACAACCGGCATGCCGACCAGAATGTCAGAAGCACCTGTATATTTATGCAAGAGTGACTGAACACCGGCGAGCAAAATCATAAAAGCGGCCAGCGGAGCGCCCTTGCTCATTTGAAGGACGCGCTGCGCCGCTTTCTCCGAAAGCGAACCGCCGACGGTTGTCATAATGGGCGCCTGAGAGCTTGGAGCTTTGCTGTAAGGCAGCCGCGTCAAGGTATAATCGTCGCTACCGAATTTTTCGTTCCAAAACAACGTTTCTTTTTCAAAAGCCACCGGGATCGTCCCCCTCTCTACATCGGTAAAAGCAATCCGGCGGAGCATATGCCGCAGCAACGCTACAGCCTTGCTCCCCGCCTTTTCAAACATGTGACAACAATATCAATGGCTTTCGCCAGGTCACCGCTTCGCTTATCCAGTTGATCGCATGCGGCAATCCTCTGCCTAGCAGATGTCCTACTCGGCTCCCATGCGTGAAAGACAACAAAGAGCATCGTTCTACGCAAGGGATGCGGCTACTTCCGACTCCTCTGCTTCATATGCTTGCTGCAGACGAGCCGCCCGAAGACGGGCTTTGGTTTAATATTGGGTTCGGAATTGGATTTGTGGATGGACAAGGGATGTTCCTCCCGTCGATGTAAGGCTTGCTGTAGGGTTCCGGCCAGCCAGCAGGAAGTCGGCCGTACCTCCGGATTCGGCACCGGAACTGCCTTTGTCGAAGCCTATGTTTAAGGGGTATTGATACAATCTATGTACGATTTATGTATTCCCCCGCAGCCCTGGTGTGGATAAGTAAAGATCCGGCTGCGGGGTAGTGAGCTTTTCCTAACGATTAGATGTGACGATGCGCTGCATGAGGCTCAAAGAATTGCTCCGTATGGCATGAACGGGACAGCCCTTGGATTAGCGGTGAATTCCATGCTGACTGACGGTACCGCAGGCAGCATGGGGAGAAAATCTTCCAATGGGGTAAAAACGTTATCTTAACATCAGGGCCACACGGCCCCCGGAAGGCACTTCCGTGCCTCTTGCCGGGGCGGTCATCGGCTTGGCCGAGCTTAGGTCGTTACCAGCAAATCCTGAGTCTCCTGAGAGATCACCTGCTGTATACTGGACTTGATAATATCGCAGCCGGCGGCAAGATGCTCCATCGAGACGGTCAGCGGAGGCATGATCTTCAGCACGTGGTCTCCTCTGCCGGCTCTTTCAATGATGAGCCCGTTCTTGAAGCTGATCTCCGTCATCCGCTTCGCCCCGGCTTCATCCGTGAAGCCCGAGACGTCAATGCCCCAGATCAGGCCGAGTCCGCGGATCGCGATCGACGGATGCAGAGGCTTGATTTCTTTGTCAAGGAACGAGCGCACAAACTCTTCCTTCTTCTTCACCTCGGCGTCGAGGGCGGCTCTGTCCCGGAACTCGAGAGCGGCCTTGGCGGCTACAAAAGCGAGCTGGTTGCCGCGGAAGGTGCCGTTGTGCTCGCCCGGCGTCCAGAGATCCAGTTCAGGCTTCAGCAGCAGGAGGGACATTGGCAGGCCGTACCCGCTGATCGACTTCGACAGGGTAATGAGATCCGGCTCAATCCCTGCACGTTCGAAGGAGAAGAATTCGCCTGTCCGGCCGCAGCCGACTTGAATCTCGTCGGTAATGAGCAGGATATCGTGCCTGCGGCAAAGCTGCTGCAGCCCTCGCAGCCACTGCGCGTCGGCGACGTGAATTCCGCCTTCGGCTTGTACCGTTTCAAGCAGGATGGCGGCCGGCTTGTCGATTCCGGAGTGCGAATCAGTCAGGATATTCTCGATATAGCCGAGCGACATGCCGTGGAAGCCGCCCATGAATGCGAATATCCCGGTTCTCTTCTTCGCCTTGCGTGCGAGCTTCAGGGCCGCTTCCACCGCGTTCGTCCCCGTCGGACCGCAGAATTGAAGCTTGTAATTCAGCTTCTTCGGCTCAAGGATCCGCTCCGAGAAGCTCTGGATGAATTCGCGCTTGGCCATTGTATACATATCCAGACCGTGCATAATCCGGTCGGAGGTCAAGTAATCGAGAACCCGGCCCTTGATATAATCGTTGTTATGACCGTAATTCAGTGCCCCAGCACCTGCAAAAAAATCAATATATGCTCTTCCGTCCTCAGAATACAACAGGTCCCCCTTGGCCCGGTCGAATACCACCGGAAAGCTTCTGCAGTAAGATCTTACGTTGGATTCCAGCTTTTCAAAAATGCTCACGCGCTTCATCCTCCATCGGAATTGGGATAAGGTTGGCTACATCCTTACTGAACCTTCTGACGTCATGGAGCAACATATTCTCGGCTGTCATTTTCCACAATTGTAAGTCCCCGCATGCCGGCTTTCTGGGTAGCCAGTGGACTGGTCTCTCGCGCACAGCTTGAATAGGTATAAAAACCCTATAATTCTATGCTCTATCATAATAGGAAAGATGATCCATGTAGAATTATATCAAAGTTTCGTAGAATGTATAGTAAACCTTTAGTTAAATTTGAATATTTTGCCTAAAAAGATCGAATAAAGAAGAAACGCTGGGAATGGTTTTCCATCAATCGAGGGACGCGTGTTGACATTCAGGGGGCGGGGGATTTGGGATATATTACCTACTATCTGTATACATTCTCTGCCGGCGCTCCGAATCCTTGCGTTTTGCAATAACTTAACATGATACCAAACTACATACATACATTTGACCTTAATTTTATCTTCAATTGTACTATCTCTATAATTTCATTCTTATCACAATCATTAAGGGTTCTATAAGCCTCAAGTAACTTTTTTTCATTATAGTCTTCATATGTAGTTCCATTTATCGAATCTACACCTGTTAATAACCAGTTTAGATTAACATTATATTGATTCCTAATTGATATTAATGTTTCCGCTGAAGGCTTGCTATTTCCCATTTCAATTTCACTCAGATTCCCTTGAGAAATTCCTATGTTTTTTGCAAATTGAGATTGGTTGAGATTATTCTCTTTTCTAATACATTTTATTCTATATCCAATTTCGGTCATACATTTCACCACCACTTATCAAATTTCAAGCAAAATTATTTCCCTCTAATAAAAGTGGGGAGCCCGAAATAATTTCTTCAGGCTCCCCTCTAGATGCGCTAGTCATTTCAATTGTGGTTCCACAGTTTTTTACTGGTTCCACACTTTTTTATCACTTGACAAGTGCCCTTATCAAAACAGCTTGCTTATTCCACCGTCACACTCTTCGCCAAGTTTCTTGGCTTATCTACATCATTGCCTCGTGCCAAGCTTGCATAGTAAGCAACAAGCTGCAATGGCACTACAGACAAGGCAGGAGACAAGCGAGACAGCGTAGCCGGCAATACGAACATGCCGTCAACCGCCTTCTCTACAGCGGCAGCATTCGCTTCGTCGGTAATCCCGTAAACGACACCGCCGCGCGCCTTCACTTCCTTGATGTTGCTTACCGTCTTCTCAACAAGAGCAGACTGTGTTGCCAACGCAATGACAGGTATGCCTTCTTCAATCAAGGCAAGTGTGCCGTGCTTCAACTCACCCGCTGCATACGCCTCGGAATGAATGTACGAAATTTCCTTCAGCTTCAGCGATCCTTCCAATGCTACCGCAAAGTCCAGACCGCGGCCGATAAAGAACATATTGTCATGCTTCGCAATGTCTTCTGCCACCCGCTTCAGCTCGTCAGATTGCTCCAAAATACGCTCCACCTGCTCCGGCAGTGCCTGCATCGCAGCAATCTGTTCGTTAATCCATGCTTGATCATGCAAGCCAAGAGTCTCAGCCCAGTACAAGCTGAATATCATGAACGCGATTAACTGCGATGTATATGCCTTTGTGGAAGCAACAGCAATCTCAGGCCCTGCCCATGTCACGATAGTATCGTCTGCCTCACGGGCAACCGAGCTGCCTACGACGTTCGTAATCGCCAGAACAGTTGCACCACAGCGTTTCGCTTCACGCAGAGCCGCAAGTGTATCCGCCGTTTCGCCAGATTGGCTGACCACGATAACAAGCGTCTGTGGTGTAATAATTGGCGAACGGTAACGATACTCTGAGGCGACATCTGTCTCTACAGGAACACCTGCACATTGCTCGATCAGCGTCCGTCCGACAAGACCTGCATGGTAGGCAGTACCGCAAGCGACAATATGCACATTGCGAATCTCTTTTAATTTCTCCGCAGTCAAATGCTTCAGTTCAGGAAGCTTGATTCCACTGCGATCTTCCTTCATTCTACCGCGCATTGTGTCGCGATATGCCTTAGGCTGCTCATGGATTTCTTTGAGCATGAAATGGTCGTAACCGCCTTTTTCCGCAGTAAGCACGTCCCAATCGACAACAATCATTTCCCGAGAAATAAAATTCCCCTCTAGTGTCATCAATTCGACAGCATCCTTAGTCAGTACCGCCATTTCGTTGTCGTTCAAAATATACACTCGACGCGTATATTGCAAAATTGCCGGAATATCCGAACCAATAAAGTTCTCGCCTTCCCCAATACCGATAACGAGTGGGCTTGCGAAGCGAACAGCAACCAGCTTATCCGGCTCATATTCTGTCAGGACAGCCAGTGCATAAGCACCGCGCATACGCGCTGTAGCCTTTTGCACGGCCTTAACGATATCCCCGTCATACTCTCGAGCAATCAGATGAGAGATGACCTCTGTATCCGTCTCAGAAAGGAATGTGACACCGGAAGCGATTAGCTCTTCCTTCAGCTCCATATAGTTCTCGATAATGCCGTTATGCACAACAGAGAACTTCATCGATGCATCTGTATGTGGATGTGAATTCTCATTCGACGGCTTGCCATGCGTCGCCCAGCGAGTATGACCAATACCTACAGTACCTCGCAGCGGCTCCTCCTCCAAATGAGAAGCGAGCACAGCAAGTCTGCCCTCCGACTTGCGCACTTGCAAGCCTTCCGGTGTGAATACAGCAATACCAGCAGAGTCATAACCGCGATACTCCAGCTTGCTGAGTCCTTCCAACAACACCGTTTGAGAATTTCTAGCTCCAATATATCCGACAATACCACACATAATATAGACCTCCGATTATTCGCGGCCTCTCCAGTAGGCGACGTCGCACACAGAAGTCCATGCCCCATAAGCGTGAGTGCATAGCATTATTGGATTATTTTATAAATTCAATATACTCATGGATCACAAAGCAGGTCTATAGAATAGCCCCGCTAATCACTGATCGCCAAGCAGCCAACAAGCTCGCATAGCTGGCTTGGACTCTGTGCGCTCTGTCCATCCATGAGACAGCCCGATTCATAGTTATTATTAATTACTTTAATCCTTGATTGCGATAATAATTCGCTTCATGACAAATTGAATACAGGACTCTCATAGAAACCTTGCCTCTGCAAGTGTATCTATACCCTATATCACATACCTTCGTAAGCACTCGTTGTCAGGAAAGTCGCCTCTCCTGCATTCCGAACATGCTATTACGGTGCCGGTAACACACCGGGAGGTCCCCGCCGAACATTTCGAACACCTCCACCTCGTCCACTCGCTGCAATGGCCGATTCAGCAGCAAGCGCTGGCGCTTATTGAACGGTTGCCCGTTACATTGCCAACCTCACAATCCTCACTTTCTATATATGAATGAACTTCCTAACTCTTAGCTTCAAAACTAAGGAAGATACCGTCATCTCCCAGCATACACTGTTCCTGCATCATACACCGGCTTCTTGGTTGAGCAACAAGGCATCGGCTTAGCCTCGTCCACTCTGCATTAGCAGAACCGTGTTCTTTATTATATTCACTTTAGACAGTTTTCGCAACAATTGTACATAAAATAGGAAAAAAGCCATCTACCTGACATCGTCAAGTAAACGGCTTTCAGCAAGTCCTATTAAGCTAGTTCTATCTGTACAACCTCTACGATACGATTCACATAGCCCTCTATAATATCCGCCTCAGGACCTTCAGCCATAACACGAATCAAGGATTCTGTCCCGGATGGACGAACAAGCACACGACCATTATCGCCAAGCTCCTGCTCAACTTCCGCAATCACCTTTTCAATGGCTGCATTCCCCTGGTACTTCGACTTATCGCCAACACGCACATTCACAAGCACTTGTGGATACTTGCGCATTAAGGATTTAGCTTCACTCAACGATTGGCCATTCGCTTTCAAAGTAGCAACGAGTTGGATGCCAGACAGCATTCCATCTCCTGTCGTATTGTAATCCAAGAAAATAACGTGTCCGGATTGCTCGCCACCCAAGTTATATCCGCTGCGACGCATTTCCTCCATTACGTAGCGGTCACCGACTGCAGTCTTCGCTGTGTTCAAGCCATGCTTCTCAGCACCCTTGAAAAATCCAATGTTGCTCATTACAGTCGTTACGATAGTATCGCCATTCAAGCGTCCAGCCCGCTTCATTGCATCTCCGCAAATGAGCAGGATGAAATCACCGTCTACTTCCTCACCATGTTCATCGATCGCTATCAAGCGATCTGCATCGCCGTCGAAGGCCAAGCCCAAATGCGCCTTATGACGCAGCACTTCTTCCTTCAGCTTTTCTGGGTGCGTCGAACCGCAATGGTCATTAATGTTCAGGCCTGTAGGCTCCGCTCCAATTGCAATTACTTCTGCACCTAGTTCACGGAACAAGCGCGGCGCCAGCTCGTAAGCGGCACCATGCGCACAATCAAGCACAATGCGCATTCCATCGAAGCGTTGGTCAATTGTAGATTCAAGGTACTCGATATAGCGCCATTTCGCTTCTGTATCAACCGCTACCGTACCGAGACCTTCGCCGATCGGACGAGGAAGCTCGTCTTCGGCGGCATCCATCAATTGTTCAATCTCAAGTTCTGTCTCATCCAGCAGCTTATAGCCGTCGCTGCCAAAGAACTTAATCCCGTTATCCTGAACAGGGTTATGGGATGCAGAAATCATGACCCCTGCATCTGCCCCCATTACACGAGTCAAATACGCTACAGCAGGCGTAGACAATACGCCAAGCTGGATGACATCCGCACCAATGGACAGCAAGCCAGCTGTCAAGGAAGCCTCAAGCATACGGCCAGATATTCGCGTATCCATGCCGATAACCACCTTCGGCTTGCCCGATGCTTGCTTAGTCAGTACATATCCTCCGCAGCGTCCAATTTTATAAGCAAGCTCCGCAGTCAATTCCTGATTTGCTACACCGCGTACACCATCTGTACCAAAATATTTCCCCATCGTTCGCTTCTCCTTCATGCTGCTATTCACCAAATTGATCTTGGCGGTTATCGCCTGAAACGATAATTTCATGTTTGCAGCATCTTTATCACGTAAATTTAAACTTTCATTATGCTATTCATTCTTAGATGTTACGCTCGCTAGCCGGCGTGATCTGCGGAGCCAGTAACCGCATCAACTGGTGATCCTTCCGATTCATTTGAGGAAGGTGGATTTGTATCATGTGTTCCAGTCGAAGGATTACCTGAATGCCCTGTCTCATTCTGGGTTCCTGATGACGAGCCGTTGCCTACATCCTCTGGGATCGATGTAGGTGGCTTTGGATCAGGCAATGTCGTTACAGGAGCTTCCGTGTCCTTAATCACAACCTTGATTGTCAATGGAGCTGGATCCACTCGTCGAACGAACCGAGGCAAATTCACCTGCAAGTTCACTGTATGCTCACCAGGCGGTAAATCATTCACGTTGGCAATCAACTGAATATCGCTTACCTTGAGCGCGTCAATCAAATTTGGAGCACCGACAACAACAACGTCCATCTTGCGGGAAGCCGGTTCCGCAATCGTCGTCTCCAGACGATCATTGTCGCCCGTAAGGGTAATCGGCACATTCAAAATCGTCCGCTGCTTTACACCTGAGATTTGCAGCTCGACAGCAATCTCACTCGGTTCTATTTTCTCAATGTTCGGTGGCGGCGTCAATTGTACCTTTAATTTATACGTTCCTGGCGCTTCAAATTGGCGTAAATCGACATGTACATTGTCAATGTATTCGATTTTATCCAGCGCTTCCTGAGGGCCATATAGGGTCACCTGATTTACATCTGGTGACAAGACTGACACAGCTAGTCCTTCTGCCAATTGGCCTGTCAAATTCACCTGCAGCGGCACTGTCTTGAACGGCTTCGTGATTGGCACTTCGACCTCCACGAATGACGGTGTCAGAACAGCTCCTTCAACTTCCTCGCCTCTTGCATTATAAGCAGTCAGTTTCACCCGCTTCGAGATGACAGACTCATTCGCCTTATCCACATTTACCGTACCTACTATCGATTTTACTTCAGCCATACGGGATGCAGGAAGTGTCACATGGACCCGGTTCGAAGGGCGCACGATTGGAGTTCCAGCCTTATATCCATTGGCAGGGGTTCCTTCTGTACGTACTTGTACCTCAAATTCCTTCGTCTGCACATCTTCTAGCTCAATCGTAGCACTGCTCGGCTGCATCGACAGCAAATCGATCCCCTGCGGCAGATCATGACGGAGCTGTATCACATGCTTTCCTTTCCCATAACCGGTTAAGTCCAGTGTTACTTTATAATCCTCCGGCAATGCAGATGCAATCGCTGTTCGCTTCCCACGAACCTGGATCCGCACCTTATCCGGCCGTATGGACTTAATCACCTGCTGCTTCGTATCCAATCCTACAATTCGGACTTGGACATCATCTATCCAGCGTGATTCCATGAGCGGCTGTGGAGCAGTTGGTGTCGTATCATCCTTATGTACTACAGCGAATAACAGTACTCCCAATACTAAAGCAATAATCTTCGCTGTATTATTGTTCATTAACCACTTATCCATGATGCTCACCTTTTCGTTTCCAGAACAATCGCAGTTCTTTCTTCGCCTTCGGCTTTAATTCATCGAACAGCTTGGATATGAGTGACTCTTCCTTAATATCACGCACAACTTGTCCATTTATCGCGAGCGATACTTGGCCTGTTTCCTCTGAAACGACAACGGAGATTGCATCGCATACTTCACTGATCCCAATTGCGGCCCGATGTCTTGTTCCTAATTCCTTACTGATAAATGGATTCTCGGACAACGGCAAATAACAAGCTGCCGCTGCAATTTGGCTGCCTTGTATAATAACTGCCCCATCGTGCAGTGGTGTATTCGGTATGAATAGGTTAATGAGCAGCTCGGAACTGATACGCGAGTCCATGGCAATCCCTGACTCGGTATATTCATTCAGCCCAGTTACACGCTCAAATACGATGAGCGCACCAATCTTCCGGCGCGACATATAATTAACCGCCTTAATTAGCTCACTAATTACACGAGCTGTTTCATCTTCTTGTACTACTGCACGTCCGCCGAACATTTTCCCCCGGCCTAGCTGCTCTAAGGCGCGCCGCAGCTCTGGCTGGAAAATGATCACGATCGCTAACACCCCAAACGTAAACATCTGATTCATTAGCCACTTCAGCGTATACAAATCAAACCACGTACTAATCGCCCAAGTAACAACGAGGATAAATATCCCCTTCAGAAGTTGGACAGCACGCGTCCCACGGATGAGCACGAGCAGCTTATAAATTACATAACTAACGATTAAAATATCAATGATATTCTTGATCGTGTCCTTCCACGACATGTCCGCAAAATAATTCATGCAGGTACCCCCGGCGTTCGTTTCCCCTGATAAGATCCTGATGAGAAGATGAAGCATCTCTCTACGTATAACTATAACCTTTTCGTCATCATGAAGCAAAATTTATATTCCAGCCTTATCCATGCTTACAAAAAAGCCCTCCTGCAATAGCTGCAGGAGAGCCTCGGTACAACAGATACGGATGCTGACTTATGGCAGCGACGGCCCTGTGCCGAACAAGTTCGTAAGCTGGTACCACATCCAGCTTAGAGCTTCGTCGATTTGGTGAACCGATCCCGAAATATTTGCCGTAGATGCTTGATACAACTTACCGTCAATGACAGTAACATCGCCCTTCACCTTGCCGTACACTTCCGCGACTCCGTTATGGATCGTTAAGTTACCTGATATTACTTTATCCGAAGGTACGATGACCTTATTGTTCTCTACGACAACCCCATTCAGGTCAGCGCCCTTGACCATAAGCTGCTTATCCGCATTCCACATACTTAGCGCGCTTGTCATCATGACCAACACAAAGACGGCTGCTACTGTAATGGCCGGGTGACGTTTGACCCACAGCATAAACGCACTTTGCTGCTTCGGCTTCGGAATAACGCTCATGACCCGTGCCGTCAAATCATCCGATACAGGCTGCACACGGTGATTGAAGCTGTACAGCAGACGATCCATCTCTTCTAACTGACGAAATCGTTCGCGGCAATCCGGGCATGCAAGCATATGCTGTTTCAATTCGAGTGCATATTCCGGTGTCAAATCGTCATCTAGTAAATCATGCATTAATGAGACGGCTTGTTTGCAATCCATTTGAGCCAACCCTTTCATGGAGTCTCCAATCAGATACGGCAGCTCATCCTATAAAGAATGAACTTGTCTGTGACATATCGTCATGCGCCGATGAGTCCTTTCCAGCAATGTACACATTTTGGCCAAGGCTCATTCGGCTTGTTATACGATACGACCTGAATGCAAAATAGTTTCACTCTTTAGCCTGCTATTTTTTATCAGATTTTACGTTCCAGCTTCTTGCGGAGAAATTCCCTTCCCCGGTGCACCCTTGTCTTGATTGTGGTTACGGGCATATCCAGCACATCGCTAATTTCCTGCAGCGACATATCCTTTAAATAACGAAGCACCATCACGGTCTTATACTTGGCAGGGAGACTTTCTATTGCCTCATGAACCAATTTCTGCGTCTCACTTACCAGCAAGTACGTCTCCGGCGTGCGATCATCGCTAGGGATCATTGCATACCCATCGATACCCTCCTGATCATTCATCTCTGCATCAAGAGAATAATTTGGCTTCCGTTTGCGCAAGCGATCAATGCACAGATTCGTTCCGATCCGATAAATCCAAGTTGAAAATTTCTGATTTTCATCGTATCGATCCAAGTTGCGATATACGCGCAGAAATGTATCTTGAACAACATCTTCTGCTTCGTGCCGATTGCTCAGCATGCGATAGGCAAGATGGAATATTTTATCCTTATATAAATCGACAATCTCGGCAAACGCTCGCGTATCCCCTTTTCGAGCCAATCTCGCGAGCCGTTGTTCTAGCGTATCCAAGCGGTCTCCCTCCATCCTCACTGCTCGTTATGCCGATGTCTTTCTCCATCATTGGGCTCAATGACAATGCCGGACATCGTAAGCAGGAATGCGAACCTTGGGAGCAACGTAACTCACTGTGCTCACGAACATCACCAATATTTTAGCAATGCTCAATGGCTCATCCGGGAAGTTCTGTTCCCTGCTTGCCGCTGCCCTAGGGTATGGGTGTGTCGTGAAGGAGCAATGCTGCTCTTTCTCGCCAGCGCACCCTTTCCGATGCTTAAACACAGGAAAAGTCGAGCCTTGATCGCTCAAGACTCGACTGCATCGTCGCTACTTCGTGCTGTTTACGTATCGACGTAGCCTGCGGAATCGATCATTCCGACATTATCAACCTGTATTCCGAAGTCCAGCTGCAATACCGTTAATGGTGAGCAATACTTCACGCAGCAATACCGTGTCATCCTCACCGTTCTCGCGAAGCGCACGCAGCTCTTCCAACAGTTCAACCTGCATATAGCTTAGCGGATCCACATATGGATTGCGCAAGCGAATCGATTCCTGGATGACAGGAACATTGTCGAGAATATCCTCTTGTCCGGTAATTTGCAGTATTAATGAAGAGGTTAATTTGAATTCTTCCTCTATTTGAGTAAAAATACGCTCGCGAATCGTCTCGTCCTTAATCATGCCCGCATATTCCTTGGCAATGACAAGATCCGCTTTCGCAAGTGCCATCTGCAAGCTGTCGATCATAGATTGGAAGAAAGAATAATGTTGATACATATGGCGCATCGTTTCCATATTCTCTTCCTTGCCTTGATAGAAGCTTTGCAGTCCTGTTCCAGCTGCGTACCATGCAGGGAGCAGGTATCGGCTCTGTGTCCATGCGAATACCCACGGAATCGCACGCAAATCCTCAAAGCGGTCGCTATTTTTCCGCTTGGAAGGACGTGAACCGATGTTCAGCTCTCCAATTTCCGGAAGTGGTGTGGACTCCTTAAAGAATGTCATGAAATCCGGATCACGGAAGATCAAGTCCTGATACTTCTTCAAAGAAGCTTGGGAGATGCTCTCCATCAGATCCTTCCACTTGGATTCATACAGATCCGTATGCGGAGTACGAGCCAGCATTGCCGCTTGAATGAGCGCAGAAGTAGCCTGCTCCAAACTTCGATATGCAATGCCTTGTACAGAGTAACGGGAAGACAGCACTTCACCCTGCTCCGTAATCTTGATTCCGCCACCAATCGTATGAGGAGGCTGAGCCAAAATACTGCGGTTCAATGGCATACCGCCACGACCGAGTGCACCGCCGCGTCCATGGAAGAACTTCAATTTTACATCGTAATTCTTCGCAGTCGCAGTCAGTTCCTTCAGAGCCATGCGAAGTTCCCAGTTCGCCGTAAATGCCCCGCCATCCTTGTTGCTGTCTGAGTAACCAAGCATGATCTCCTGCAAATCATTCATCGCCTCAACAGCACTGCGGTAAATCGGCAAATCGAACAGCGTCTTCATGATCGCTGGTGCAGCATGAAGGTCATCAACCGTTTCAAAGAGCGGAACAGCCTGCAAGGTGCATTGAACCTTGCCCTTCTCTTTGCGGAACAAACCGACTTCCTTCGCAAGCAGCATTACCTCAAGAACGTCGCTTGCTGCCTCAGCCATACTGATCAGATAGCTGGTAATACATTTTTCACCGAATTCCTTCTGTGCATCATAGACGATACGATACACATTCAGTACTTCAGTTGTGGACTCACTGTATTGAATATATTCCGATATCAATGGACGCGGGTCATTCAACAATTGATTAAGAAGCTCAATCTTCTCTTCTTCACTCAAACTGCTGTAGTTGTCCACGATATTCATATTAGCCAAAATTTCCGTCATCGCATTTTCATGCTCTTTGCTATGCTGACGAATATCGAGTGTCGCCATGTGGAAGCCGAACAGTTCTACTTGACGAATCAGTTTCTTCACATACGTGTCTGATACATAATCCGCGAAATGGTGTCGCAAGCTCCGGTCGATTATTTTCAGATCTTCCAAGAACTCAAGCGGCGTATTATAACGCTGCATTGTCCCCTTCGTCGACTCATCCAGTATATTATTCAACTTCTCGAACATGTAGATCAGCTTAATACGGTACGGTTCCTTCTCGTTGTTCCAGAACCCCGCATGCGTCAATGTTACATTGCGGCTGTCCTCAGCAATAGAGGAGAGCAATTCTTCGGACACCGATACAATTGATGTGCTGAAGCTTAGCGTACGGAACAGCGATTTCAAGCGTTCTTCGTATTTGCGAATTGCAAGTGTACGCTGCATTTTCAGCGTTTCCCATGTTACATCATGGGTAACAGAAGGGTTGCCGTCACGGTCGCCACCAATCCAGGAGCCAAAGCGAAGGTAAGTTGGCACATGCCATCCCCCTGATGGATAATACTTATCCAGGCAGCGCTCCAATTCATGATATACATCAGGCAATACATCGAACAGCGTTTCATTGAAATAGAACAAACCATTTCGCACTTCATCGAGTACAGTAGGCTTGCGATCACGCAGCTCGTCCGTTTGCCAGAGTGTAATGACTTCGTTCAACAGCTTATCTCGCAATTGTTCGCGCTCACGATGAGTCAACGTTGGATTGTCCAACATCGTAACATCATCTGCAATACGCTTGTGAATATCGAGAATGGCCCGACGCATCGCCTCAGTCGGGTGCGCCGTTATGACAAGTTCCAAAGAAATGCTTTCAATTATTTCTTGCAATTGTTCTTCGGACACTTTGCGCTCCTTCAACTCCATGATCACACTTTCAATGGATCCTGGTTGAATGCTTTCGCCGGCAGAGCGTTCATAATCGCGTTTACGACGGATCCGATGATTCTGTTCTGCAATATTCACTAACTGGAAGTAGATAGCGAATGCACGAATCACTTGATGTCGGATTTCGGGGTTCAACGTATTGATGAGTTGCTTAAACTCCTCATACAACTCGGGTAAAAATACGGCACGCAATGATTTACTGAGTTCGCGGATCTTCTCCACGATATTAAGCAATTCATTACCACCTTGATGGACGAGCACTTCGCCGAGTATATTACCCAGAAAACGAACGTCCCGCCGCAACATATTGTTAGAATTCACCTTGTTTGCGGTTAACGTTAGATCAGTCATTCGTCTCCCCCTATCTCTGCAATTCAGTTCATTCTGATAAAGACTTTCTTAACATCATACTACAAATTGAGACGAAAATCTTTACTTTTCATTGAAAAAATCGCACGTTTGAATTGTATCCCCTTACATTGGTTCGGGTTTACAATTTGTTGTTTTCGGATATCGTCCCCCTCTCTCCTCGTCTTACAATTTGGTTTATGTATAGCAATAATCCTACTCATTATATTTCGTGTACCGCCCACAATTGATACATGATCGTCAGCTGAGCAAAGCATTACCGAATTTCATCAAAATAAAAAACGCCTCTCGGCGTTGATTTCATGATGAGTAATGATGGAAATACTCCGGTCGCTATCGCGCCTCCCCATTGTCGGCACCTCACGCTATCTCCCGGACGCGCGACCTGAACCGGTATTTCAAGAAGTAGCAGCGCGGCATTCAACATGTCTGATCTGAAAAAATGGAGCCTCTCAGATCCATTCGGTTATTGTTCATGTTGACGCTCGTACAACTTGAGTATTTCCTCGAAGTCTTACGGACGGTCGAACCCTGGGCTTCTCATCCCATCTATACATACAAAAAAAAACGCCCTTCGGCGTTACTTTTTAAATGGAGCGGGTGATGGGAATCGAACCCACGCTACCAGCTTGGAAGGCTGGAGTTCTACCATTGAACTACACCCGCATATTTAGATGGTCGGGACGACACGATTTGAACATGCGACCCCCTGGTCCCAAACCAGGTGCTCTACCAAGCTGAGCTACGTCCCGATACTGTATTTAAAATGGCGCGCCCTGAGAGATTCGAACTCCCGACCTTTTGATTCGTAGTCAAACGCTCTATCCAGCTGAGCTAAGGGCGCATATATAATGGAGCGGACAACGAGATTCGAACTCGCGACCCTCGCCTTGGCAAGGCGATACTCTACCACTGAGCTATGTCCGCAAATTGTGGTGTAAAACGAAATGTCAGAAGCGACAAGTAATAATATATCATAAGGTATTTAGTTATGCAACCCCTATTTCAAAAAAATTATAAAAACCTTAAAAAACACTGTTTCTAAGCCTTGGGGTGGGGTCTTTGGCGGAATTATTAATGAAAATTGGGAAGTATTCATTAATTCTAAAGACGGCCATTGCTTTTCTCCATCGAGTAGCGGCCTCACGCGTTTGCTCTGTATGTCGTGGGCGTCGTCCATAATCTTGTCGGTACTGTATGATTGTTTCCTTATGTTCAGGTAGCATCATTCGGCTGGCTTACCCAAATCCCCTTCCCCTGTAGTTTCTTACTCATTTGCAATGGCCTTCAATCTTCGCTGCTCTGTCTCTTGTCTGTCCGGGTCAGTAAATGTGCTTGCTCGAATGATTGATGCTTCTCCGAATTTGTCATTGATACTATCCATTACACTTTCGATTTTCCTCTTGTTCTCCCTATCCTCATCGAACAAAGATAATTGATAAACCGAAGCGTCCGTAAAATTCATCCAAACTTCTTCATAGTAAACAGGCTGCACATCCATACTAAGAAAAAGGCAAGGAGCTGTCGACAAAATGAGTATATTTACGGAAGTTGCCCAAGAAAATCAATCACAGGAAGGAACCGAAATTCAAAAGGTTGCGGATGTGATCATCGAGCAACTGCAATTGTGGGGCGTCAAGCGGATTTACGGGGTGATCGGGGACGCCATTTTTGGCTTAATGGAGGGTCTCTCTCGCCAGAATGATTTGGAATGGATTGGCGTAAAACATGAGTCTGTCGCTGCCATGATGGCGTCTGCCGAAGCCAAATTAACCGGTCGAATCGGAGTTTGCGCCGCGCAAATGGGACCAGGCTTGACCAATTTAATGACTGGCCTAGGAGACGCATACTTAGATCGCGTTCCCGTATTGGCCCTATCAGGTCAAGCGCCTACCCGCAAGATCGGAACGACGTATAAGCAGTATATCGATCAGCAGGGACTAGTTCAGGCGATTACCGGGTTCAGCCGGATTGTCATTCATCCCAATGCAGTCATTGATGCCTTAGCACAGGCCATGTTTACCGCAGTGGAACAGGCACTTCCCGTTCATCTTTCCATACCTTCCAATCTATGGGCACTTCCCTGCGGGGCAAAACCGCGCGAACCGATTCGAATCGCAAATCTACTAGCTGGACAGAGCCAAATCCGACAAGCGGCGAATCTTATGCTTAAGGCGAAACGCCCTGTAATCCTTGTTGGCAATCGAGCAAATCTTGCCTGTAATGCGATCCGAAAATTGGCTGATCGCTGGGGATGCGGAATTGTCATGAGTTATGGAGCAAAGGGAATTATAGCGGATTCTCACCCTTACCTGCTCGGCGGTTTGGGCGAAGGAGGAAATCCTTTTGCAAGCGACTTATGCAAACAATCGGATGTCGTCCTTGCCATCGGTACTTCCTGGTGGCCGGAATATCATGTCCCTGAACATGCGCAAGTGATCCATATCGAAGAACGGATATCAGCTATCGGAAAGGTCATTCCATCACAAGTCGGGATCATCGGCAATATCGGAGAGATACTTCAAGCACTTACAGAAGGCATGGCAGACTATCGTCCAAATCCCGATTGGCTGCAACTCGTGAACCAATGTAAACAAGCCTGGAATGAACAAAATAAACTCGAACGTGCCATCTCATCGTCACCCCTTCATCCCGCACTGATCGTCAGCATTGTTGAACAAAACATTGATAAGGACGCCATTATTGCGCTGGATGAAGGTGATGTCACCTTATGGTTTCTAAGAAACTTCAGGGGAACAGCCCATCAATTGGTGTTGTCGGAGCGTTGGAGAACGATGGGGTTTGGATTGCCGGCCGCAATGGCAGCAAAATGTTCATTCCCGAACAGGCAAGTCGTTTGTGTTACGGGGGACGGCGGATTAGGAATGGTACAGGCCGATTTGATTACAGCCGCACGTTACAGACTTCCCATAACGGTCATCATTTTCAATAATGGAACCCTGCAAATGGAACACGACAAAATGATGATGAAACATCTCCGTCCATTTGGGACGGACATCTCAAACCCGAATTTCGTCCAAATTGCGGAAGCATCTGGATGGGTGGCCAAACGAGCAGAAACAAATGATGAGCTTCGCATCGCCTTAGATGAAGCGAAATCAACCTCCAAACCTTACCTGATCGATGTCCAGACAGCAAAAATAACGCATCCAGATTTTCAAATTCAAAAATAAAGGAGCATGTTTTTATGACAACGGCAGCCGAAAAACATCCTGCATCCGTATCCATGCCTAAACCTCCTTATCCACTTCAGCACCAAGATAAGCAGCCTGGTATTGAGTCTGTGATGAACCCGCGTCCTATTTATGACGACCCGAACTACAAACCGGGTGGCAAACTGAAGAATAAAGTGGCCATCATTACCGGAGGAGACAGCGGCCAAGGACGAGCCATAGCCGTGGCCTTCGCCAAAGAAGGCGCAGATGTCGTCATTGTCTATCTGAACGAACATTCAGATGCTGAAGAAACCAAACAGGTTGTCGAGCAAAAAGGACGCAAATGTCTGTGTATTGCCGGGGATCTTGGCCAAGAAGCTTTTTGCAAACAAATCGTGGAACAAACCGTTACACAATTCGGCAGGCTGGATATTCTCGTGAATAACGCGGCTGAGCAGCATATTCAGGACAATTTCGAAAGCATAACATCCGAACAGATGGAAAGAACGTTTCGAACCAACTTTTTCTCGGTATTTTATTTAACGAAGGCCGCTCTTCCCAACATGAAAAAGGGCAGCAGCATTATCAATGCCGCCTCTCTTACTGCCTATGAGGGGAATGAACAGCTCATCGATTATTCAGCCACCAAGGGCGCCATCGTTGCTTTTACCCGGTCGCTCTCGAAATCGTTGCACAGCAGAGGCATTCGAGTGGAAGCATATGGACGCCTCTTATTCCCGCATCTTTTCCTGCCGCTCAAGTCGCGAAGTGGGGAGAGAAAAATCCGATGGGACGTGCAGGGCAACCTTGCGAGATCGCACCCGCGTATGTATTTCTGGCATCGGAAGACTCATCGTATATTTCCGGACAATTCATCCATGCCACAGGTGGCGTTATTGTGAACAGCTGAGAAGTTCCAGCTTCGTGCAACAAGGGACTATCATTTCTACAAGCGACGGTCAAACAACTAAATTTGGGACAGCAAAGTAAATGAAAAGAGCCATGGGATTCTTTAAACTGCACTATGCTCCTTACTCCCTATAGACAGCAAAAACCCTTGTCCGACAAGGGTTTAATGATATGGTGCGCGTAGAGGGAATTGAACCCCCACGCCAAAGGCACTAGATCCTAAGAGTCTAGGGGATGCGTTTTACTCGTTTCGCCTAATTCTTGATACATAAGGGTTTGCCGGTTATCCACAGGGTTTTATTCTCCTCTGATTTACCCTGTTTGTTAATAAGTCCGTTAACAAATCCGTTACCATGGTTAGCAACTCATTACATCAGTTTAAATCATGTTTCTTCCTATTATAATGTATTTTCAAAATTGTACCTAATTAATGCCAACAAGTAAAACCTCGAATAGTTCGATTCTTTGTCACAGATAGGACTCTTCTACAACACAATTCAATGGTTATATATGGTATATTGGGAATGTATACCATTACCTTACATTTCCAAGGAGGTTACTATGAAAAAGTCATTAGTTGTCATTTCAACAGTACTGATGTTATCAACATTTACTGGTTTCGCTTCTGCTGCGCCTGATTCAACTAGAATCGTACCAACTCAATCAGAAACTCTTTCAATTGAAACCGACTACTTAGAAGGAGATGTTCATCACGTTGGGTACGAATCCTTCCAGAGATCATTTACTGCAAACATCCATGCTGGAAGATTTATGGATATTTATGTAAAAAATGATGGCCCAGGAACAGTGTACATGACGTTAATGAAAGATGGAAGAACTTATGCGACAGACATTCCGATACCTTCAGGCCAACAAAAATAAAGACAGTTGGGGTTCATGGCGGCATTATTAATGAAAAGTGGGAAGTATCCATTAATTCTAAAGACGGCCATAACATGGACTTCCAGTTTAAGATAAGACAATATAAAAACAAATGATCAAAAAAAAGCCTCGGAGTATTCCGGGGCTTTTTTTAATGGATGGTTCATCTTTTTCAAACCAGAATTCAGGTATACTTTCTTATTCCAAAACATATAGAGAAAACCAGTTTTAAGTGAATTTTCCTTTACTAGCACTCATTCTGATTCCCCAATGTCCTATTAAAAATGTTCAAAGAAAATAAAGTATTTTCTTAGTGTTTAGATAAGACAAGGCTCTTTTTTAAACATTACATGCTACCCGTGTATGTTTCTTTAATTAGTAATTGGAAATGGAATATAATGAGAAGGACGCAGCCCAAGCGAAGGAGTCGGAGCGTCTTTTTGTTGGACTAACAGGTAGCATAGTTTAGCCAAAGCGGAAGCTCTCAGACAAATAGCTTTTTGCAGAAAGGCATCTCTAAGCCTTAGTCTTATACTGCACCGTGTCTCTAATATACTAGCGAGCGGGCGGAATGCTCTGCGGGAAATGAAAGAAATTTTTTGGATCATATTTCCTTTTCACACGCGTTAGTCGTTCAAAGTTAGCGCCGTAGTACGCCCGGGGCCATTTCTTGATGGAGAGGTCTGGTGTATTGACATAAACTCCATGAGTAAATGGAAGCAACGCTCGGCGAAAGTCCTCCACCCAGCGGATTCCCTGCTTGTTCTCTACCGATGTACCTAAAGTAGCCTGGATTGTTACGTCTGACCAAGCCCTACGCCAAAAGTAAGCTGTAGCCCGACTCGGCACGTTGGCCACCGCCCCGTACAAGCCATGAAAAAAGGCACCTGCCGAGGAGGTAGGTGGATTTTCAATAAAGCGCCTAATGGTGCATATGCCATTTTCCGGTAGGTGTTCGACATAAGGAGCTACACCCTTAAAGGGATAAGGTTGTGATACCTGGCATCCGCTATCCGATTTACGGAATCGATCCATGTTATCTCTTCAATGGATACGTTCCGTGGTGATCCAGTCTGCAGTAATGGCTGGAGTAATTGTTGCAGCTCGGTGATTGAACCGAGAAATACACATTGAAAGAATATAGGCTTCTCTGGGGGCCCTTGTAGTCCGTTATTAATGGCGAGAAGTGGACCCAATCTCGGGTCTGAGCCGGGAGCAGTAAGCTGTTGCCATGTGCGTATTACTTGTTCCATATCACGTAAGTCCCAGGTGATTTCGGCATAGGCGACATTTTCGATGTGGTGAGTACGGAAACGGTACTTGGTACAGATGCCGAAGTTGCCTCCCCCACCTCCACGCAACGCCCAAAAAAGGTCAGCATGGTTGTTGACGTTAGCATGGAGCACACGGCCGTCGGCAGTGACTATTTCAGCATCGAGTAAGTGATCCTGCGTGAGACCATATTGTCGAGATAGAATACTGTGACCGCCTCCTAAGGTAACCCCTCCGATGCCTGTTGTTCGGCAGAGTCCGACCGGAACAACAAGTCTCTCCTCCCAAAGCGCCTGATTCAACATACCGCCACGGATCCCGGTTCCTACAGTGGCAGTGTTGTTCTCTCGGTTCACATCCACCTCATGCAAGTTGGTCACATCAATCACAATTCCCCCAGTGACGACTGATAATCCCTCGTAACTGTGACGTCCGGAACGTATACGGAGCGGTACGTTATAATAGCGAGCCCAGCGAACAGCGTTCACGACATCTTTAGTTTCCTGAGCGAAAACAATGACTCGAGGGAATTTGTTGAAGTAGCGGTTAAACTCCTGCCGCGCGTTTTGATATTCCGGATTACTTGTCGAACAATGTTTCCGGTTAGTACAGGCGGTCTACCACGCCTCAGTACATGAAGGGTTTTTCCTCTACTGAAGGGACCAGTCCCTTTTTTTTCGTTTTTCTCCTAATATTAAGGCGCTTCACAACAAGCCCTTTTCTTAGGAAGGATTTAATTGGTACTTTTACTTTACGGTACTTCTTTTCGCCCATTCATTTCACATCCCATCGCTTTATTATTCCACATCTATGAAACGGACGATTTGATAAGACATAATTAATAAATGATCGGTATGATAAAAGTGTATAGATGATTGCCTCGGGCATGTTGTTTATTTTCCTGGAGCATTGAAGTCTTCTATAAAGTATTTGCGGTGTGGTGGCTGGTACAAAAATAGGGAATTGGGCTGTGAAGTCGTATACATATTTTTTGTGCAGCGACCTCTCAGGGAATAACCGCTAAAAAAAGGTTTGAAGCCAGCAAGTATTCCTGGATTTTTTTAACAGAAATGAAGCGTTCCATGTTCTTGGCACTGCATAAATCCATGAATAGTAACCTGCCACTATGGTTACTAGACGAGATTTATATTCATTTAAGTTTCATTCCTCCCATAGTAGAAGATGTACTCATTACACAATGAAAATTGAATACACTGTAGAAATGGTTTAATGATCTGTCCATTACCATCCCCTTTTTAACGCCATTAACCTAACATCATCCCAATAGATACTCTATTAACTTGTATACACTTATAATAGTAGAAGTCGTTTTATATATGACTTGGCTATATCCTAAACAAATAGAACTAGATTTTGATGAAATGTAGTAAATCCTTTTCCCTTCTAAATCAGATCTTCTGCAATATTAATGATTGGTTGTCTATCATTAACTCGCAAATAAATAAGAGCCATGGGATTCTTTGATATGTTCCCCTTATAGTAGAGATTTACCTCGATCTATGCATAAGAAAAAGCCTCGGAGTATTCCGGGGCTTTACTTTGGTTGGAAAAACAGATTAATAAGCCCCGCAAATAGCAGGGCTTTTTTTGATTTACTCTCCAAGAAACTCCTTTCACCATGCCTTGCCTTATGCATCTTTAAATCCCCCTTTTCCATTTGTATCTTACATGCCAGTTATTATGCATCTACTCCGCTCCCTTTTGAACTATACAGTTATGATTGAGTACACTGTCCTTCCATCACCGCGCAATTTCCTGTCTGCTTATTGTGTTGATCCCGAGCCATCAAGGAATGCCATCTCTGAGTGTGCCGCTACCGATCTTCTATTTTATGGCCGTCCTAAATTCAGAAGCAGTGCATGATGTATTCGTCACGACTAGCCACAGATTCAGTCTCGCCCATATACAAGGCCTACGATATACATTTAGCAAGTGAGCAGAGATGACGAGTCAAACCTTTCATATTATATTGACGAATGGTCGATTAATTAGCTCGAAGCGCAATGATATGCTTAATGTTTGTCTTGCTTCTCCTGCCTTTCTAGTGCCTTCAGCTTTTTTAGAAACTCATTTCCTATGTCCACAAGTTTGATCTTGGTTTCAACTCGTCTTACTGAAAGCTCCTTACTGTAGGGCCTTCCAGAGCTTCCTTTGCCTCGCCGTTCCTCAAGATTCGCCATAAGCGGCGTAAAAGATCTCCAACGCTTCAAACTCTCTTTTGGTTTACGTGAACTAAGAATATCTAAATCAAAACCATCCTCAAGGAATAACTCATTTGGCGTTTTTCCAGCTTATAGGCTTTAACTGCAGCAAGTTTAAAGGCTGGAGTGAATGATATATTCATCTCTGATACACGAATTACGTTTGGAGTTTCTTCAAGTTTTTTTAATCTGTAATTCGCTATACCGCATGCTCATACTCCGTTCTCTATAAATAAATTGAATTATAAACATAAAGAACCCGAGAGAGGCACTTTTTTTAAGTGTCCATCTCTCGGTTCATAGTTCAGAAAGTGAAAGTGGAGCAAATTTTTTATTCGGTGAAATCTTTCTTCTAGCAGTAGTGAGCGGACTGTTGTCATCATCGTGGTGGATGTTTGGAGGAGTTTTATTAGAAACAATATTTATGTTATTTAATAAAGCTCTCAGACGTCTCCTATTAATAGGCTTAACTATAGGTTGTGGAGCAACAGGCTTGTTTATTGGGTTAGCAAGCCCGTTAGCAAATACAAGGAGCCTTGTGCTCCTTACTATCTATAAACAGCAAAAAAAACCTTGTCCGACAAGGGTTTAATGATATGGTGCGCATAGAGGGACTTGAACCCCCACGCCAAAGGCGCTAGATCCTAAGTCTAGGGGAAGTGTTTCACTCGTTTCACCTAAGTCTTGATACATAAGGTTTTTTCGGTTATCCACAGGGTTTTGTTCTCCTCTGATTTACCCTGTTCGTTAACAAGTCCGTTAACAAATCTGTTAGCATGGTTAGCAACTCATTACATCAGCTAAATTGTGTTTCTTCCTAATTATATGTATTTAAGAATTGTACCTAATTAGTGTTTACAAGTAAAGCCTCGAATAGTTCGGATCTGAACGAAAATAAAGTGTTTATACGTCCGAATCTATGAGGTTAATCCGCTGAGCTAACTTCGGGTGTATATATCACGGACACCCTATAGCATGTGAGCGATTAGAAGACTACTTAAAATTAACTAAGCCATAATAAGATCGTCATCAAAATGTTCAGAACTGCCCTTAAAAAGACGAAAGACGTGACTGGATTGATCACTCGCAGCGACCAAGTTACCATTACACGTCCTACGCTTATCATACACATACTCCAACAGGTCAGAAACTAAATCATCACGTTTCGGAGAGGAAATTGTCTAAGAATACCTCGATCAAAACTTCTTCTCCTACCTCAATAGTTAATTACTGACATAAACATTTCCACCAGTAGCTACATTTGAAGAAGTATTATTCCGAGCTATAATAACATATGTTCCAGCTCTAACATTTGTATAAGGCCTACTGTAGGCCGGGGCGCCTGCTGCTCCACCTACACTATGGTCGACACGAAACGACTCTAAGTCTCTTTGAGTTGAAACATTGTGAATAGTATAAGTGACATCAGCATTTTTACCCCAATTGCCATTGGACTCCATTACGTATTGGTCCACTCCAAGTGTAATAGTAGAACCAGCATCCACACGGAATGCCAGACCAACTTGTTTACTTTGATTAGGACCTAAACCATCATGCCAACTTGTACCCGAACTTGCAGCAAAGGTAGGAGAAGCTACCATAAAAGTGAGCAAAAAGGTGAAAACGGTCAAACACAAAAATTTCCCTGATTTTACCAAGACCACAACCCCTTTACATATTTAATACCTTCTATTCCATTTATATCACAAATTTTTCCTAATTACAAGAAATATTTGGTATGAAAAGTTATTTAATATAAAAAGTTATTTGGTAAAAATATTTTATCGTGAGGAAATTTTGAATAATAAGTTAGAAAGTTTAATAGATATTTATCGTTCAGGTTGGTTTCCTTTGGTACCGTGAGACGTTAGAAGTTTTGTTAGAAGTTTTTCGTCAAACAAAAAGGTGATCCAAAACAAATACTGGATCTCCTTTATTGTTGTTCTGCTGTGGCACAAGCAAGAGGTCTCGGAACTTTTTAGTTCAAAATTTTCTTCGAAACAGGCGGGAATTCATTTACAACTATTTCGTATGCGGCGTATATATTCTTGATCAAATCTATTGTTTGAGATTCCGTTCCATCCTCATTTACCTCAATCACCCCATGTATTAACCCTAGAGTGTAAGCCATGACATTAAACAAATCGTTTTGGGATATTTCCCTCATTTTATTTGCAATCGATTCTACTGTTAATTCCATAGTATTACCTCATTATTTGGAATTAGTTGGATAATAACATTATTACATATGAAGGTAAATGTGTATATAAAAAGCCTCGGAATAATTTCCGGGGCTTTACTTCTTTGGTGCCGGCCGCATATTGTCATAGACAGGCTTTTCGGTACAAAAATATACGCCGTCTATCCACCGCCCGGGCATCGCAGCCATGCAGCGGCACAGGTGTGGTGGTTTTTGATGATCTTTTTTAGGCATTGACCGCGACGAATACAATTCCTCTCTCCAGTCCTTCATGCTGTCCTCCCCTTCACAAGTCGCCAGGATAAGATACGTTCGATCCGGAACGGCCGCCAAGCCTTCGCCTTTATGCAGGTGGCATTGATTACGCCATCACGAATGCTCCGCACAACTATATGTCGTTGTGTAATTTCCTCATGCCTATCTAAGTAAATGATTTCAATTTCCCGCCCAATGTAATGTTCCAGATGCATGCTCATCATCTCCATAAGAACGTTTGTTCTTATTATATGCGTTGTACGTTCTGTATGCAATAGAAGAACTTATTACAACATCACGGGCTCATACATAAAAATTTACCCCTGTAAAAAAACTACGGGGGTAAATTTTCTGAATAGTATTCTATCTGAAGTCTAATCCATTTAATTAATGAAATTTTGAGGAACACATTCACGAACACCGGCATTTTTTAATGAATTAAATAAAGCTGCATCGATGATTAGTATAACATTTTCATCAGTTCCATTTTCTAAATCATAGATTACCCAGTATGAATTATCTACTGTAAAAATACATTTTCGTTCTAATTTAAAACCAGGTGGTACAGTTGGAAGTGTAACAACTGGTACACAAACGTTAGTATCTCCTTCGCCTTTGATAAAATTGAAAGTTTGCTGGTCAATTTCATAGATATTAACCGGATCAATCTCCACACCTTTATCAGGCACTGTAATTTCATCTTCAACTAATAGAAAAAAGCGTTCATTTCGAAAATTGAAAAGACATCTTGCCCCAACTTCAAATGACGCCATTTATATTCATCTCCTTCGCAATATTTGTATAGATTTCATATTGCTCTACATAATATGTTATATTAAAAGATTTGATAACGGCATGTACCAATTAGAAGAAAAATCAAGGTTTTAAACTAACTTCCTGATGGATACAGGCCCCTAGCCCTTCGGGGCGATGGTATGGTCGCGAATGTCCGCTAATGAAGGATATTAAAACAGAGTGTAGAACAAAGAAGGAGCAAACGTACCGTAGTTATAAAGGAGGTTTCTATGGATCGGGAATATAATAAGCAAGTAAATGATTCAATTTACAATTGTCTAAATGAAGAATTGCCAAAGTAATTGTGCTCAAACTGCAAAAGATATGCACATGAAAGATACAAGCAAGTCGAGGATGTTCATATTACTGATCAGCCTTTCGAAGTTGATTACATAATTCGTTGTAAATAGTGTGGGTATAAAAAACATTTGACGTTTGCGTTTGATCCAACTACTATCAGTTTTTCGTTGAATAAAGTAGAAGACATAGGTTTTTAAAAATTATAAACAACAAAGTGCCGTGAGAATCTTTCCTCAACGGCACTTGTTTATTAATTAGTATGCTCTCGCTGCTGATTCAAATGGATATTCAAATCCGCCTTTCGGGCTATGCGGCCATTTTTTAGTTATGGCTGGATCATAGCTCCGGTTAGAGTAATTGCTCCAACTGCAGAGAAAATTCATCGTATGCATGATGAGGTAACCGTTGAGGAAGCAGCGAAGTTTTACCGTGAATGCGAATATTAATCTCCGCCTGACGATGGCCAGAGGGAGAATGGCCGAAACCTAGCCCTTCGGGGCGATGGTCGCGGATATTGTTATGGTAGACTTTGTATAAATCAAAGGAGTTTATTTCGAAGTAAAAAAGAGGAACGTTAAGTTTCCCTGTTTCCAATATATGAAACTATGATATTATGAGTAGGCAATAGGGCTTTATGGGCGGTCGGCTAAGTCTCCCGGAAGGGAGGTGATGCCAATGAGCACATTTGAAGCGTTAAGTCTGATGTTCCTTTTTGGAATGTTCATTCTTGCTTTGCTCACCTACTTAAAGAAAAAGTAGACCGCCCCGACCAAGGAATGCGGTCTACCTCTGTGTAACCATATTGCCTTAAAAGCCTGCCGCCCTTAAAAGCGGCTATTGCATGGAGTCGTGTTCCCGCACGGCTCCTTTTCTATTTATATCTTATCATGCGTGATTTTATACGTCTACTTTAAATGGGGCATTCATAATTACTTACGACTCTATGTTTTTCATACTATTCAATCTATGAAAATGATCTGGATCTATTTCAAATCCGTGTATATTTTGCTAACCCATAAATTAGTTCATAAGGACTATACCCTAAATAGCACCTATAATGGTAGCATATGGTAATAACAGGTAGAAAGGGTGGTATAAATGAAGTTAAAAAACATGCTTTCGACATTCATTGTTTTTGTATTGGCTATGGGAGTGTTTTCGCAAAGTGCATTTGCAATGACAGGAGTAGGAGATACGAAGGAGAATGCAATTTCCCTGTTCCCAGAAATGATTTCTAGCGGATGGGGAGTAGGACAGCAAGATGTTAACATGTATATCGACTCTGCTAGTGACCAGGATTGGTTCAAATGGACGAATATAACCGGGAAGGACTTGGTTTTGCGCGCAGCTATACAGCCAAAAGATGAAAACAGTTATCTTAGAATTGGAATGATTATTCAATATCCTTCAGGCAAACAAACATCTATTTTTTATGCCGACCCATCCAATGGGCCAGAAAAAGCTAAAACTCTAGATGGATTTCAACTTCCTCCGGGAGCAACTGTGTATATTAGTATAGATGCTAGTACATTTGGCACTCCATCTCAGTATTGGTTCCTTTTTCGGTTATTTCAATTTTGAATGCAACCACAAACAAGAGCAGTGGGATTCTTTCCTCAACTGCTCTTGTTTGTGTATCTTAAAATGTTGATTCTCCTTGTGTGTACCCGAAATACTTTAACACATTCCCCTTTCTGTACCGCTCATGAGCCTTTTGCAACAAGAAATCATCTTCAAGATCAATATATCCTGTTAAATATAGAGCTTTTAAATAGTCTTCAAATTCCTCATTCCCCAAGACCATGCTTTCCTTTTTTATTCCACCAAATATGTTTGTTTCAAGAGCCAGTAAAAACGATGTTCCTTGCGTAGTTCCCCCTGACATATAAATGTTGTCGTCAGAATTAATAAGCAGGTTGATTTCTTCTGAACTCAAATAT
Source organism: Paenibacillus alvei DSM 29 (assembly GCF_000293805.1). Classification (GTDB taxonomy): domain Bacteria; phylum Bacillota; class Bacilli; order Paenibacillales; family Paenibacillaceae; genus Paenibacillus_B; species Paenibacillus_B alvei. The sequence continues at coordinate 1,425,660 of NZ_AMBZ01000001.1, forward strand.
TCTGAAGGATTAAGCTTTTCAAGCTGATTAAATCCTCTTTCATCACGAAATGTATAAGCTTTAACAATAGACTCATAATGAGCATATGGATCTTTCTTTAATCCTTCAAACTGATCTAAATCGACTTCTTCAGCAAAATATTTTGTCTTCAACCGTGTATCAATGTCACTCAGTGTAAATGGGTTAGGAATGCTTAATAACAAGAATTTTTCATATAAAGTTAAGATGTCTGGCCGCAATTGTCTGTCCCCTTTTTAAATGAATTCACTTGAGTAGGTACTAGAGGTTTTTTTAGTATTAGCTATACCTTATCACAGATTACGGTTTAATACCCGGTCGACCGTATGGACCAAAGAAAATATGACCTGTTACTCGGTTAGAATCAGCTCCGCCATGATAATGATCATAGTACAACTGATCGCTTCTACCATTTGGTGACAAGATTTTCCCTGATTTGAAGGAATAATAACCGCCTGACGAGTCCCGAGCAGAACGTGACGAAACCTAGCCCTTCGGGGCGATGGTCGCGGATATCTTACTAGATACAGTGCACAGAGAAATGAACAAGAAGCCGTGGGAATAATCCCACGGCTTCTTGTTTTGCAGGTCTAACCTAGGAGAATAACGGGAGAGATCTTCACTTCTTTTTGTTATAAAAGATAGTTGAATACAGCAATAGCTAACAGCATAAAGATGATGACAAAACCAATTTTATACCCAACCTGAAGATGTGTGTTGTTTTTTTCTTCTTCCAATAAACAAATGGATATGCGATAGCTATTAGAATAATACATATCGACAATATCGTAGCTAATGTGCTATTCATGTTGTTCAATCTCCTTGAGTTTATTCAATCACAAAGGTTTAATATCGAATATTGCCAACCAAGTCACTGCAGCGTAGACGCCATTTCCATTATTGTTGGCACTAAATCGTGTAGCCAATAAGTAAAAATATCCAGATGTTGCCCCTGTAAAACCCGAAATAGCTGGAAGCCAAGCTGTAGCACCTGTAATAAGAGCCCCTCCAGCAGCAACAGTATTATAATAATCAATTGCGTCCAGAGTTTGCTGATTAGTAAAGTAACGATCGTAACCCCACCAGTAATACGTCCACTGACCATATACCGTGAAAGGAGTAATTTCATTATTAACGATGCTTAAATCATCGTTAATAACTATGTAATCCTTCTGAGCCAGTGCATTAAGTTTATCAAAGTGTTTCTGTAAGCCTGTCAAATTGTACTTGTCGTAAAACCCTTGAGGTACATCCTTGAATTGAATTTTCCCATCCTCTGTTACATCGACATAAGGCTTAACAATTTCGATTACACTCTCAGGTGAAACTGGTTTTTCTTCGCTTAGAGCAAAAGCGCCTGGTGCGAAAACTGCAAGGAACATGAGCAAAGAGCAAAAAACCAACATCGATTTTTTCAATTACATCACCTCGTTAGTATTTTTTGACTTGCAATGCAATATTAACATAAATGTATAATTTTTGGTATTTAAATTTCGATTAGGAAGCAACAAAATTTTTTTTAGCATTTGTACTTGATTTATATACGGAACTGATATTCAAAATGTCGAGGATTAACGATAGAACATATTAAACTTTCTGAATAGTCACCCTTAGCTTCTTACTATCCCATCCCGTTACGCGGTAACCCGCTGCCTCTACTACCTCTCTGACTGGGGCGTATGCAATATTGCCTACAAGCCATTTACTTACCGTTTACAATGGCGTAATTCCCACTCCATCGTACTTCTACGCCTAGAGCTGTAGCGAGCTGCCGATCCGGGACAGTAACAAGCCCGTTCTCGAAAGTCCCGGGGGCAATGACTTTCCCGTTTAGTTCGACTGTTGCTGTATCACCACTCGGATTGATTGTTGCAGGCTTCTCTACCGCTGCCACACTGCGCAGTTTCAAGACTTAGTTTGTTTATGCAGAGAGGTTCATCCAATGATTCCCTAAAAATAAGCCCCCCGACATATTTACTTTTTTTAACACATATATAATACTCACAGTTAACCCCAATATCATAAATCGAGGTGAGACATTTGCTATCATATTTAAAGGGAGCCGGAAGCTCCCTTATTGTCGCAATCATTATTTATGTGTATTTCATTATTAATTTACCTGAACACTCCGGAATGAATTTGTACCATAAAGGAATCGCAGTAATTTTCGTGTTGAATTATTTAGGATGTCTTATCGGCTGGGGCTTACGCAATATTCTGCTCAGATATGACATTAATAATTTCCTGGTGGGAATCTTATTGTACACTATTTTAGGAGCAGTTTTTGTTTTTATTTTAAGCGCAGTAATTCCTACACATTCAATATTATATTTGATGGCCATTACAGGTTCTGTAGTTTATTATCTTGTTCAAAATGAAAAGGTATCTCAATGGTTCATTATAACTTTAGGCCCTATCATTGCTCTCGTTTTCTATATCCACTTTAGTTCTATTAACGTTTAAGACAAACAAATGTGGCTAGAACTCGTATGTTTCTAGCCACATTTGTTTCGTATAATTTTTAGAAGCAACGTTGGGAGAAGCTTTCATCCATTGGCGGGAATAGACTAAATGCATCTTTGCTACCATGATCGTAAGTTAAAAGAGGAACTGGATAATTACCGTCTACTTGTTTATAAATCTCATAATTCGGGAACCCATCATGTCGACCGGACGTGCATACCAGTCCATTTTTATCAACTTCGAATTTCATATCATAATCAATTGCTGGTGCACCATCAACCAGAGGGTTTCCTGCACTACCAATGGCTCTAAAAGAGAGTTTATCCGACTTTGTACTAATATCAATTAATTTAAATATTATCAGTACCTGCTTTACCATAATCTTTAGTTCCGTCCGAATTCAATCTTACAGTCGTTCCTGTTAGTGGCATATTTTCGATAATACTAAGGTTATTCAAATCGATTTTAATATAGTGTGCTGTTCGATATGATCCGTCGAAAGAAAATCCTCTGTTATCACCTTCAAAGACATTGCCAAATGGATCACTAATGCTTGCTGATGGAATAAAAGTTTTAATTTTAATAACCAATCGATTAGGCATAAAAAATACGGACAGAGTACGACCATTACAATTAATTGTTCGTCCGGATCCAGATGAACTGGATTGGACTAAGACACTCTACATACATACCTGTAGATGGGCCGTTTGAACGGCTGGAGCCTGAGGATTTTGGGGATATGTTGTGCGTATCTGTGCTGCTTTCAGACTTAGTCTTAGGAGCGTGTAGTGGACAAATAGGGATTAACCTGCCAGCCATCGCTGAACGGCATGGTACAGCCGCTGAGCTCATTATCCTCTTAATGGATGATGTAGAAGAATTATTGCAAATGAGTTTATAGAAAGGAGACGGAAACACCTGGTCATTTATGATTGAACTTCCGCCTGATCCTCTAACGGGAAAGAGACGGCAAAAGGGTAAGGGAGGATTTAAAACAGAGGAAGAAGCAGAGTTGGCCAAGCTCGAAAAGATCATTGAAATCAAAAAAGGTTTATACAAGCCAGATTCTAAAATGACTGTAGCAGAATACCTAGATTTCTGGTTAGATAATTACTCCAAAATCAAACACCGACATACAACTTACATCACTAATAGAGAACTCATAACCAAGTGAATTATATCAGTACTAGGTGATATCAAACTCATCAACCTAACCGCAGATCACATTGAAAAATTCCTTGTAGAGTTGAGTAAAAAAGGTTATTCGAGTTCTTATGTACATGGCATTTTTCGTGTACTCCGGAGAGCGATCAGAATGGCCCATTATAAATGGGAACTCATCCCTACAGATATTATGAAGAAGGTTGAAGCGCCACAGATAACAAAGAAGGAACGTCTTACGTGGACGCTAGAGCAGTGCCAGACGTTTCTGAAGGCGGCATCTGAGAGCCGCTTCTATACGGCCTATTTAACGGCCATAAACACAGGAATGCGGCGCGGTGAGGTTCTAGGTGTCCAAGAGAGTGACTTCTCATATGAAGGGAAATACATAGACGTTACGCAGTCACTCACATACCATAAGGAATTTGGTTTCATTATTCAAGCTCCAAAAACAAAGAAATCCGAAAGACGCACTCCAATCATTGATAGGCTTATTCTAGAAAAGCTAAAAGAGAAGATCGAGCAGAATCAAATCAACGCCCAAAACAATAAAGCGTATCAGCTACAATGGGGTTTAATAAATTGCCATTCAGACGGAGAGCCAATACGACCATCTCAATTGCGACATGATTATGAAAAGATAATCAAAAAGAGTGGACTGCCATACATTCGATTCCTGCGGCATTCATTTGCCACGAATTTATGGGAGCTTGGCTTTGACCTTAAAGACATACAAGAGGTATTAGGTCATTCTAGTGTAGCCATCACTGGAGACATCTATACACACATGAGAGATGAAAAGAAAAAGAGCCTCATGACCAAATATTCAGAAGCAATAAATTCATCAAAAGAAGCCCCCGAATCTGTGGATAACTAGTTTTCCGTTAACAAGTCCGTTAACAAATACAAGGAGCCTTATGCTCCTTACTTCCTATAGACAGCAAAAAACCCTTGTCCGACAAGGGTTTAATGATATGGTGCGCGTAGAGGGACTTGAACCCCCACGCCAAAGGCGCTAGATCCTAAGTCTAGTGCGTCTGCCAATTCCGCCATACGCGCACGATATTTAACTGGTGAGCCATGAAGGACTCGAACCTTCGACACCCTGATTAAAAGTCAGGTGCTCTACCAACTGAGCTAATGGCTCTTACAAATGGCTGGGGATATAGGATTCGAACCTATGCATGACGGAGTCAAAGTCCGTTGCCTTACCGCTTGGCTAATCCCCAACGTGGTAAAAATGGTGCCGGCGAAAGGAGTCGAACCCTCGACCTACTGATTACAAGTCAGCCGCTCTACCAACTGAGCTACACCGGCGTATTATGGTGGACGCTGACGGGATCGAACCGCCGACCCTCTGCTTGTAAGGCAGATGCTCTCCCAGCTGAGCTAAGCGTCCATAATGGTGACCCGTAGGGGATTCGAACCCCTGTTACCTCCGTGAAAGGGAGGTGTCTTAACCCCTTGACCAACGGGCCTTACAATAGAATTATCTATATTAATTACATCGATCTCTTCTGTGGAGCTCTCAACCGGGATCGAACCGGTGACCTCATCCTTACCATGGATGCACTCTACCGACTGAGCTATGAGAGCAAATGGCTCCCCGAACAGGACTCGAACCTGTGACAACTCGATTAACAGTCGAGTGCTCTACCAACTGAGCTATCAGGGAATATTACCGGACTCTCACAGGACATGCCTGCATGTAGTCCTTACAAAGGACAGCTTGGCGGCGTCCTACTCTCCCGGGACCCTGCGGTCCAAGTACCATCGGCGCTGGAGGGCTTAACGGTCGTGTTCGGGATGGGTACGCGTGGAACCCCTCCGCCATCGCCACCAAACAGCATTGGCTTAATGCCAATATGAAGTTCAAGGTCAT
>NZ_AMBZ01000002.1:0-2500 GCF_000293805.1 Paenibacillus alvei DSM 29
AGGACTCGAACCTGTGACAACTCGATTAACAGTCGAGTGCTCTACCAACTGAGCTATCAGGGAATATTACCGGACTCTCACAGGACATGCCTGCATGTAGTCCTTACAAAGGACAGCTTGGCGGCGTCCTACTCTCCCGGGACCCTGCGGTCCAAGTACCATCGGCGCTGGAGGGCTTAACGGTCGTGTTCGGGATGGGTACGCGTGGAACCCCTCCGCCATCGCCACCAAACAGCATTGGCTTAATGCCAATATGAAGTTCAAGGTCATACCTTGAAAACTGAATGCGAAAGTTCGTGTTTTGAATCAAATAGGATAAGCCCTCGACCGATTAGTATTGGTCAGCTCCACACATTGCTGTGCTTCCACCTCCAACCTATCTACCTCGTCGTCTTCAAGGGGTCTTACTAATTGGGAAATCTCATCTTGAGGGGGGCTTCACGCTTAGATGCTTTCAGCGCTTATCCCTTCCGCACATAGCTACCCAGCTATGCTCCTGGCGGAACAACTGGTACACCAGCGGTGCGTCCATCCCGGTCCTCTCGTACTAAGGACAGCTCCTCTCAAATTTCCTACGCCCGCGACAGATAGGGACCGAACTGTCTCACGACGTTCTGAACCCAGCTCGCGTACCGCTTTAATGGGCGAACAGCCCAACCCTTGGGACCTACTTCAGCCCCAGGATGCGATGAGCCGACATCGAGGTGCCAAACCTCCCCGTCGATGTGGACTCTTGGGGGAGATAAGCCTGTTATCCCCAGGGTAGCTTTTATCCGTTGAGCGATGGCCCTTCCATGCGGAACCACCGGATCACTAAGCCCGACTTTCGTCCCTGCTCGACTTGTAGGTCTCGCAGTCAAGCTCCCTTATGCCTTTGCACTCTTCGAATGATTTCCAACCATTCTGAGGGAACCTTGGGGCGCCTCCGTTACTCTTTAGGAGGCGACCGCCCCAGTCAAACTACCCACCTGACACTGTCCCCGAACCGGATCACGGTCCTAGGTTAGAACTCCGATACGAACAGGGTGGTATCCCAACGGCGCCTCCACCTAAGCTGGCGCTCAGGCTTCTCAGGCTCCCACCTATCCTGTACAGTCCGTACCAAAGTCCAATATCAAGCTGTAGTAAAGCTCCATGGGGTCTTTCCGTCTTGTCGCGGGTAACCTGCATCTTCACAGGTATTAAAATTTCACCGGATCTCTCGTTGAGACAGCGCCCAAGTCGTTACGCCATTCGTGCGGGTCAGAATTTACCTGACAAGGAATTTCGCTACCTTAGGACCGTTATAGTTACGGCCGCCGTTTACTGGGGCTTCGGTTCATAGCTTCGCCTTGCGGCTAACCACTCCCCTTAACCTTCCAGCACCGGGCAGGCGTCAGCCCGTATACTTCGCCTTGCGGCTTCGCACAGACCTGTGTTTTTGCTAAACAGTCGCTTGGGCCTTTTCACTGCGGCCCCCTCGGGCTATTCACCCTACCGAGGCACCCCTTCTCCCGAAGTTACGGGGTCATTTTGCCGAGTTCCTTAACGAGAGTTCTTCCGCGCGCCTTAGAATTCTCTTCTCACCTACCTGTGTCGGTTTGCGGTACGGGCACCTTCACCTGGCTAGAGGCTTTTCTTGGCAGCATGAAATCAAGACCTTCGGTACTATAATTTTCCCTCCCCATCACAGCCTAGCCTTACGATGTGCGGATTTGCCTACACATCAGCCTCACTGCTTGGACGAGCATCCATCAGCTCGCGTCCCTATCCTTCTGCGTCCCCCCATTGCTCATAACGGTTACGGTGGTACAGGAATTTCAACCTGTTGTCCTTCGACTACGCCTTTCGGCCTCGCCTTAGGTCCCGACTTACCCTGAGTGGACGAGCCTTCCTCAGGAACCCTTAGGTTTTCGGCGGACATGATTCTCACATGTCTTTTCGTTACTCATACCGGCATTCTCACTTGTGTACAGTCCAGCAGTCCTCTCGGTCTACCTTCAACCCGGTACACAACGCTCCCCTACCACTGATACATAAGTATCAATCCATAGCTTCGGCAGTATGTTTAGCCCCGTTACATTTTCGGCGCAGAGTCACTCGACCAGTGAGCTATTACGCACTCTTTAAATGATGGCTGCTTCTAAGCCAACATCCTGGTTGTCTGGGCAACTCCACATCCTTTCCCACTTAACATACATTTAGGGGCCTTAGCTGATGGTCTGGGCTGTTTCCCTCTTGACAATGGACCTTAGCACCCACTGTCTGACTCCCGGATATAAGTCGATGGCATTCGGAGTTTGACTGAACTTGGTAACCCTTGGCGGGCCCCGCATCCAATCAGTGCTCTACCTCCATGACTCTTTACTCCGAGGCTAGCCCTAAAGCTATTTCGGGGAGAACCAGCTATCTCCGAGTTCGATTGGAATTTCTCCGCTACCCCCACCTCATCCCCGCACTTTTCAACGTGCGTGGGTTCGGGCCTCCAGTGCGTGTTACCGCACCTTCACCCTGGACAGGG
>NZ_AMBZ01000002.1:5000-80000 GCF_000293805.1 Paenibacillus alvei DSM 29
AGTGTGGCCGATCACCCTCTCAGGTCGGCTACGCATCGTCGCCTTGGTGAGCCGTTACCTCACCAACTAGCTAATGCGCCGCAGGTCCATCCATAAGTGACAGATTGCTCCGCCTTTCTCATTTCCCTCATGCGAGGAAAATGCCTATCTGGTATTAGCTCACGTTTCCGTGGGTTATCCCAGTCTTATGGGCAGGTTACCTACGTGTTACTCACCCGTCCGCCGCTAACCATCAGGAGTGCAAGCACTCCATCAAGTCCGCTCGACTTGCATGTATTAGGCACGCCGCCAGCGTTCGTCCTGAGCCAGGATCAAACTCTCCGTTAAAGTTAAGTTTGAACTGCTCATATCTTTTGACGAGGTATTGCTACCTCATTCACAAACGTTGCTCGTTGTTCAGTTTTCAAAGAACAATCTCAGTCAGTAACCAATCTCTTAGTTACTTTCTTTTTCTCACCGCTTTGTCAGCGGCGACTTTCATATCTTATCATTTCATTCAGTTGATGTCAACACTTTTTTTCAAATGTTTTTTTCAACTGTTCTTTATGATGTTATTCCCACTCGCTTCATGTCGAAGTCGTTCAGAAGGGAACGAAAAATAATTTATCATATATTCGAAAACACGTCAACACTTTTTTAAAACTTTTTTATTACATAGTAACATTGCGATGATTCCTTGCATACTTAGACAGTTCTTTAGGTGAAGCTATCCGTGCATACATGCGGAATACCGTGCGATATCGCTTTGATATGGCATCCCGAATTTCTACTTCTAAACGTTTATCGCTTAAGTCGAACAGCATCTCATCTAATTCTTTTCGAAGCATATAACTTAACTCTTTACATTCTCTCTCATTGAACAGAAATCCTAGCATAACTGACCGCATCCTCCCTTGAGACAATACCCCATTGAACATAATGTCTTGCTTCCATAAAGCGCATTACAGCCATAAGGTGAGCTTCAGGCTGACAGCATACACCCGCTTCTGTGATTTTACAGAAAGAATGGTGCCGCTTTACTGTTATGCTCATTTTTAAGACGTTTTATCACAGGGAGGTGCGTATTCTTCATCTAGTTAACTATGCATGAGCCAAAATGTGACTGTACTCTCAATAATAGCAGCTACTAGCAGCATTGCGGTTATCCATACAGCCCCTACTCCGGTATGCTTCACCCATTCTATAATTGTAGGCACTTCGGTTCGTTTCCGTTTGCTAAAGCATCGCTGCAAAATAAGCATTCCAAATCTCATACCGTAGGCTCCTGCGATAAGAATGGCCGGAATTTCAAGTATCCCGTGCGGCAGTAAGCCCTTGACGATTGTACTTGCTAAATCAATGCCTTGTGACTCCATCATCCGAAGCAGCAGCCCGATCACCATGCCATTGATAACAAGGAAGGCTGCTGGAACAATTCCTAATACGATCCCAGCAAACATAATTAAAACGGCTTTAATCGCATTGTTATAGAAAATGAACACAAAGAACGACAACTCTTGATTTTCGGATTGCATCAACTGATCCCGAATGCTCTGAATCCCTTTGAGCTGCTCCATAATAAACCCTTCAAACCCGCTCCACTGGTTCCCCAGTATGTAACCTCCAGCAAAAAGCACGACAGCGGCTAGGAGATACAAGCGAATCTGCTTTAACGTATTCCACCATGATGGAAATCGAAGCATATGAACCCTCCTTTCAGACTGACCTGCAGACATAATTCTATATACTCAGCATACAGTGTAGTAAACAAGCATGACAAGCTGCAGCTTGTCGACGGGCAGCAATATATTGGATTACTTCCTGTTAAGAAGCCCCATTCCAACGGTACGAGAGGAGCAGCCTTGCTATGAATTACTTTTATGTATTTAGCGGCAAAAAATAAAACGCGTATTCTTCCTCGCTATTGCGATGTTATTCGCCGCTGGTGTCGTTTACGTGGAGAGCGACAACATCACTGTATTTTCAGAAGGCAGCAGTCCTTCTGCGATTTACAGTGTTCCTACTGACAAAAAATGCTCGCACTAACGTTCGATATCAGTTGGGGCGATAGCCGCATCGAGCCTATTTTACAGGTTTTGCAGGAGAAGGGTGTCAAGAAAGCAACGTTTTTTCTCTCCTCTCCTTGGAGCAAAACGCACAGTGATCTAGTGAAAAAGATCGTAAGCGCAGGCTATGAAATTGGAAGCCATGGTCACAAGCATGACAATTACAGCAGTATGAGTGATGAGGATATTCGCAAGCAAATACAAGCAGCCCATCATATTTTGACCGAAGTTACGGGGAAATCTCCGAATTTAATCCGCATGCCCAATGGGGATTTTGACAAACGTGTTCTCCAAATCGCGAATAGCCTAAATTATAAAGTTATTCAATGGGATACGGATTCATTGGATTGGAAAAATCCCGGGGTCGATACGATTGTAAACCGTGTTGTTAGCAAAGCACATCCTGGGGACATTATTCTCATGCACGCCAGTGATTCATGCAAGCAAACCCACCTCGCTCTGCCGACCATTCTGGATCAGCTGTCTGCCAAGGGATTTGAGTTCGTCACGGTCTCGGAACTAATACAACAAACAGAAATGAAGAGCAAAGCAATTCAAGATCAAGCGACCATGATGGAGCATTTGCAAAATGCAGTTGGCATGTAAGGAGATAAATCAAAACCACCCGTCCAACGGGTGGTTTGCACTTGGGGTATAACCCCCTGTTGCCAAACTGCGCCTAAAGACGCTAGCCTGACAAATAAATTGTTCAGGCTCAGTGTAACTTGTCACTTTCACTTACCAGTTAAACTGGTTTACTTTTGCTTGCTACTGTTTCTGTTGAATGGATCTTCATACACTCAGTTTATCAACTGCTTGGTCATGTGCTTCCTGTTCACGTATATATTTTGCAACGGTTGCTTCATTTAAGCCTACTGTGCTGACGTAGTATCCCTCAGCCCAAAATTTCTTTCCGATTTCCGTATTTATACTTCAGGCTTGCATGCTTCTCGAATATCATCAATGAGCTTTTTCCCTTTAGATATCCCATGAATGAGATTTTTGGAGGAATTGCTACTAACATATGTACATGATCTGGCATCATGTGACCTTCTAAGATTTCCACCCCCCTTGTATTTACATAAACGCTTGAAAATTCCAATAAAGTCTCTCCTTACTTGATTATAGATCTCTTTCCGTCTATACTTCGGGGTGAACACAATGTGGTATTTGCACATCCACTTCGTGTGAGCTAGACTATAGTTCTTGTTTGCCATCTAAGACCATTCCTTTCATTGAGCCTGAACATCTCAATTTTATCGGGATGGTCTTGTTGGTCAAACCCTCGATCCCTCCACCCCATAGCGGGTGGTTTTTTGTTTCGTGCGGTTCACGCACTCAACGGGCTAAAGCCCATAACAAGAAAGCTGACGGATTTCCGTCAGCTTTTTGCTGTGCCCAGCAGTCGATGCAGCATCAAAATTTGATATGCATTGCAGATTGCGAGCGGTATGTATACGAACCAAGTAGCCATATTTCCAATATTAAGTGCTGACAATGTTTCAACTGTGGTGATGGCAATCATAAAGAATAAGGTTGGAATGAGAGCTGTTGCATTTGTCGCTTTGACTTTCCAATAGGAAACAACGATAGCGAATACAAGGACGACTACGCCTAATAAGATATCCTCATATCCTCCTCTTGCTGCACCTTCTGGCCTGTCAACTAACAACATCCGTAAAAACATTAGATCCAGCAGAGCAATTACAGTCAATACGACCTGAACATACGGCCATCCTTTCTTAAATAGACCTATGGCAATATAATTCAATGTCAAGTATGCGAAAAAGCCCATCTGAGAATAGACGCTTATCATACATCCGCTCAAAATCAGTTGAAGCACATTAAGCATAATGTCCACTGGCCCTCTAAAATTGCCCATTTCCCCTTGAAATACTTGTAATGCGAGGCCAATGACGAGACTAATCGCCCCACCAATACATGTAGTCGTCCAAAATAAATAAGACCATTTTTTCAAATTCATGGTGCTCCACCTCCGCAATGTTCATTATTTTACCAATGTTCTCAGCAAAAACTATCATTGTCAAACATAATTCATAATTTCCTCCACATACTACGCGTGAGGACATGGACAGAAGGGAGCGAAGCTGTTATGAAGGCACCACTGGGCAAGCTTGCGATTGTCAGTCTTATCGTAATCGTGCTGTTGACCTCTTGCGGCATGGAGCAGCCCACACAAAGCAGTAATCTCGATTATAAAGAAGTCAAAACGATGGTTGTCGATATTTTAAAGACTGAGGAAGCTCAAAAGGCGATCCAATCAGGGCCATCAGGCGGTGGCGGCGGCGGTATGCAAGCCCAATCGCTTACCATGCAGCAGCAGGAGCAATTACGTACAGCTGTTAAGGATACACTTGTATCACCTGAATATGAAAAAGTGCTGGATAAGGTGATGAAGGATCCGAAATTCGCCGGGGAATTCGCTAAGGCTGTCAGCAAAGAAAATAAACAGATCCTGAAAGCATTAATGAAGGATCCAGAATATCAGAAGGATTTTGGGGATATTGTAAAATCACCGGATATGATGAAATCCTATTTGGATATGGTGAAAACACCGGAGTATCGCAAACAGCTTCAAACGGTAATGAAAGACGCAATGAATAGCCCTTTATTTAAGCTTGAAGTTATGGACTTATTAGGAAAGGTCGTTAAGGAAGAGCTTCAGCCGAAGGAAAAAGGTAAGGAAGGACAGAAAAAAGGCGGAGAAAAGCAAGGCGGTGGCGAGAGTGGAGGATCTGAAGAAGAGGGCGGAAGTAGCGAAGGCTAATAGTTACGCTATCCCCTTTTGAAATCAAAATGGAGAGGAGCTCCTGATTTGGGCCCTCTCCAATCTTGATCTTGTTATATCGAACCGGCTTGTATCTTTGCATTAACAGCCGTGGCCAGTTCATCGAACAGCTTCCCAATTGGGGAATCAGCCTTATATATAGAAGGTGCATAATCTGGCTCAGCAGGATGGTTGTCAGGAGCACCAAGCGGGAGCTGTGCAAGCAAATCAACATGAAGCTCATCTGCAAGCTTCGCACCGCCACCGCGTCCAAATACATACTGCTTCTCGCCACACGAGCCGCATTCCAAGTAGGACATATTTTCAACGATCCCAATAATGTCATGCTTCGTATGAACGGCCATCGTTCCTGCGCGCGCTGCAACAAAAGCAGCTGTCGCATGCGGTGTTGTAACGATGATTTCTTGGCTTTGCGGAATCATCTGATGGATATCGAGAGCGACATCCCCCGTACCCGGCGGCAAGTCGAGAAGCATGTAGTCTAGATCTCCCCATTGTACTTCTTGGAAGAAATTACGCAACATCTTGCCAAGCATCGGACCACGCCATACGACTGGACTATTGTCTTCCACAAAGAATCCCATGGACATTACCTTCACTCCAAAGCGCTCTTGCGGAATGATATAGTTGTCCACCACTACTGGGCGATCTTCTATTCCCATCATATCAGGTACACTAAACCCATAAATATCTGCATCTATAAGACCAACACGCTTACCGAGACGAGCAAGCGCAACCGCAAGATTCACGGTAACCGTTGATTTTCCAACCCCGCCCTTGCCGCTCGCAATTGCAATGAACTTGACTCCAGATTCCGGATCCAAGATAGGATGCTGCTCTAATCCCGTACCATGTCCGCGAGGAGCAGTGCCTCCTTGAGCGTTACGGCTCGCATTCGCTTGCTCCGGAGATTGCCCTTGCATCGCTATCCCTGCAGCATTACATTCAGCTTCAGAAGCAATCCGAGTACGCACATATACATTGTGCTGTCCAATTCTAGCCAAACGTTCCTTAATCTGTTCGGCCAGCGATTCGCGTGCGGCTGCATCTGCTGCCTGCGGCGCTACGATAGCCGTCAGCTTCACTTCATCTTGCTTAATCATCATATCGCGAATCCAATGAAGGCTTGTCATGTCTTGTCCGGACACCGGCTCTTGCAAGCCCTGCAGCGCTTGCAGCACTTCTTCTTTCGTCGTCATGATGGCACCTCGTCTCCTATGAAGTTCATATCGGTCACTATGTAACCGCTTCTATTATAGCATAAGGTCCTCATTTCCCAGTCTTTTCCCCTGCAATATATCGCAAAATTCCCTTGTAAATGGATGCAGCTAACTTACGCTGATATTCTTCATTAGCCAACATTCGCGATTCTTCCGGATTTGAGAGGAATCCAGACTCCACCAATACAGAAGGGATTGAGATATGATCCATAAAGTAAAGCTTTCGATCCGTCGGTTTGGCTTCCCGATCGGTATTGCCCAAATTCGTTCGAATTTCAGCTTGAATCCACTTCGCTAAACGCTCATTATCGGGATGGCGATTCGTATAAAAGGCCTGTGCCCCACTCCAGCGCGAAGAAGGAACACTGTTCATATGGAGACTAATGACGACGTCCACTTTCTTTTCCTTGATATAGCTTACACGCTTCTTCAAGTCCTCAGCTTTCCTTCGAGAATAACCTTTCGTATTCTTATCTGCCAAATCATAGTCTCCTTCACGTGTCATGACAACAATAGCACCTGCTTGCTGCAAATAATCCCGTAACAAAAGCGCAATCGTTAAATTGATATCCTTTTCGAGCAGTCCTTCACGACCTACAGCTCCCCCATCCACGCCTCCATGCCCCGCATCGATTGCAATCACTTTGCCTGATAACGGAATCGACCAATACGTCCACGTTTTCGATACCGGCATCTCCATTGTCATTACCGTGATGACGGCAAGCACCAGGCATAGGCTTATCACCCATTGGCGGACATTACGCAACGGTATCCATAAGATTGACGTTTGTCTTCGTTTTTGTTTCATTTGTCCCCATCTCACATTTTTCACAAAAAAGTCCACCTCCGCTCCATAAAGACTCCTAATCATCTATATGGGACGAGGTGGACAAATATACGTTATCTGCCGAAGGTTCCTCTATTCAATTCGTACGAGCAGTTGTGGAATGTGCCATTCCTTCGATTAAGATACGGGCTACCTCCGGTCTCGAGAACTCTGGCGGAGGACATGTTCCCTCACGCAATAAGGCACGTACCTTCGTCCCCGACAAGGTCAAATGATGGGTCGCACTGTGAGGGCAGGTTTTGTTGGAGGCCATACCGCCACATGTCCTGCAATAGAAGCTATGCTCAAAGAACAAAGGCTGTATTCCTAGTTCTCCTGGTTCGAAGGAGCTGAATATATGCTGAGCATCATAGGTGCCGTAATAATCGCCTACTCCTGCATGATCGCGGCCAACAATGAAATGTGTACAGCCGTAGTTTTTCCGTACGATGGCATGGAATATGGCTTCTCTTGGCCCCGCATAACGCATTGCAGCTGGGAATACTCCAAGAAATACTCGATTCTCTGGATAATAATTCGCTAGTAATGCTTCATAACTGCGCATGCGCACATCAGCAGGGACATCATCAGATTTGGTTTCCCCAACGAGCGGATTTAAAAATAATGCATCTACAATTTCCATTGCACTCTTTTGAATATACTCGTGTGCACGATGAACCGGATTTCGCGTTTGGAAGCCTACAATCGTTCTCCAGCCTTTGTCCGCAAATAATCGACGAGTCTCCGCCGGATCAAAATAATATTGGGTAAACTGATCCGGCTGCTTTCGCTCCAATACGGACACCTTGCCTCCTACATATGTAGAAGGTCGCTTCAGAAGCTTCTCGACCCCAGGATGCGCCGTATCCATCGTTCTGTAGACTTGTTCTGCTTCATGCAGTAAGTCCGCCTGATAGATGCTTTCGATGTCAATAGTGCCATACAGTTTTCCATCCTCTTCCCCAACTAAAGCTGCCGTTTCTCCAATCGAGAGTTCCTTTGCAACTTCATCAGTCACTGCCAACGTAATAGGCAAGCTCCATATGATGTCATTTGCCAGCCTCATCCGAGCTACTACACTCTTATAATCGTCCTCATTCATAAAGCCTTCTAGTGGAGAAAAAGCCCCTACCCCGATCATTTCTAAATCTGATAATGTCCGACCGTCTATTTGGATATGCGGCAAAGCTGCCGCCTCATTGCGTTTATGTTCCTTATCACCTTCCAGTACTAGTCGATTGACTAGTATCCTCCCGTGAGGTTCTATTGTTGGCATAGTGGTTTCCACCTCTCCTCTCGCAGCAACAATACTCCTATTATTCGATGAAAGATAAGTTTAGATTATGAGCTCCACATTTACACTTGTGCAATGCCTTTTAACTTTTAATGGCTATAAAATTACTTATGAAGTCCGCATTCAACTTTCTCTGTGCCTGACCAACGACCAGAACGAGGGTCTTCACCAGCTTGAACAGTTCGTGTGCAATATGAGCAACCTATACTGGGATATCCATGATCGTGAAGCGGGTTATAAATGACACCATTAACACGGATATAATTCCATACATCTTCTGATGTCCATGCAGCTAATGGATTGAATTTAATAAGGCCAAATTTAGAATCGTATTCAACTTTTCGTGCATTGGCTCTTGTTGGTGCTTGATCTCGGCGAATCCCTGTTATCCAAGCATCATATTTACTAAGAATACGTGTGAGTGGTTCTACCTTCCGCAAATTACAGCATTGATTGGGATCTCGGAGCCATAGTTCATCACCGAACTGTTCAGCTTGCTTCTGAGGGGAGAGTTGTGGGGTGACACGAACAAAATCCAAACCATATTGTTCAGAAATTCGATCTCTCGTGTCATAAGTCTCATTAAAATGGAAATCGGTATCTAAGTAAAATATATCGGTTGAAGGACTGATTCGCTGCAGCATATCTACCAATACAACGTCTTCGGCGCCAAAACTGCAGGCAAATGTAATATTCGGAAAGGTCTCTACCGCCCAGGCAACGACTTCTTCCGGCTTCGAGTGCTCGAATTGCTCAGCCATCTCGTGAATGAGGGCCTCTTTCTCCAACAAATTCATTTTCGCATCCTCCAAATATTCGCCTTATTATTCCTAGTATTTTGATATGTTTTATATAATAAATAATTATAGATCGTTTCCACGCTTTGTCAATTCGAAAATTAGAAATTAAAGAAACACGTACGATAACAGCCTATTCCAGGCGGATGTTTAAGGTGATTGTAAAGTTGGAGAGATTGATGCTTTGCGTTGAGGAGAAATGAATGACATTATTGGACAAACAAAAAAGCCCTTCTTGGCCATAGACCAAGAAAGGGCTGTATGTTCGGTAATCCAATCTTAACGTTTGGAGAACTGAGGTGCGCGACGAGCTGCTTTAAGACCGTATTTCTTACGTTCTTTCATACGAGGGTCGCGAGTCAAGAATCCTGCTTTTTTCAAAGCTGGACGAAGCTCAGGGTCAGCCTTGAGCAATGCACGGGAAATGCCGTGACGAATTGCGCCAGCTTGACCGGAGATGCCGCCACCATGAGCCAATACCAACACATCGTATTTGCCGAGTGTTTCTGTAAGGTTCAATGGTTGCTTCACGATAAGCTTCAAAGTTTCCAAACCAAAGTATTCATTAAGGTCACGTTTGTTGATCACGATGCGGCCTTCGCCTGGTACAAGGCGAACACGCGCTACGGAATGCTTACGACGACCTGTCCCATAGTATTGTACTTGTGCCATGAAACTGTCCTCCCTTTATTTATTATCCGCGAAGTTCGTAAACTTCAGGTTGTTGTGCTTGATGTGGATGCTCAGCGCCTGCATATGCTTTAACGCGAAGCTTCATTTTGTTACCCATGCGAGTCTTAGGCAACATCCCTTGAACAGCAAGTTCGATCATACGCTCTGGCTTGTTGTTCAACATTTCTTGAGCCGATGTCACTTTCAAACCGCCTGGATAGTGGGAGTGACGATAGTATTTCTTGTCAGTCAATTTCTTACCTGTCAACACGATTTTCTCAGCGTTGATGATAACAACGAAATCACCGCCGTCAACATGTGGCGTGAAAGTTGGTTTGTGTTTGCCGCGAATAAGTGCAGCTGCTTCGCTCGCCAAGCGGCCAAGTGTCTTACCTTCAGCGTCGATAATGAACCATTTGCGCTCAACGTCAGCTGGCTTCGCCATGTAAGTGGTACGCATGAAATATCCTCCTTAATAACATTCGTTCCTGTCTAGCTTGTGTATATTCGTTCAATCGTTAATTTCCATTCAAGAACTGCAATCTGCAGTGTGATTTCTTTGGGGGGCTGTGGGAAAGCCTAAAGAAACACAAAAGTTATTTTACAACAGATTAGTGCATAATGCAAGGAATTCTTTCGAATCACTCGGATACGTTGTTTATGAGGTCAAGACGCTCTTCGCCGCCATATTCCACGCTCCACAGCATCAGTCCTTGAGGAACAGCCAAGGGACCTGCCACCTGGCGATTCTTCGCTTCAAGAATGCGTGGGATATCATGAGGTGCGAGCTTGCCTTGTCCCACCCGTATCATCGTACCTGCAATGATGCGAACCATATTGTATAAGAAGCCATTGCCTGTCACGACGATATGGATCCTCCCGCGGCCTTCTTCCCCCGTTTCGCTTGGTTCATATTCGATGTGGGCATCATAAATGGTGCGAACATTGCTCACCTTCGTCGACTTCGGAGAAGTAAACGAGGTAAAGTCATGCTCCCCTATTATATGTGTAATGGCTTCTTGCATTGCACGGACATTCAGAGGCTTCGGGTAAAAGAACTCGGTCAACCTCCGGAATACATCCGGTTTCCGCTCTGCAATGATGGAGTAACGGTATGTCTTCCGCTTCGACGAGTAACGAGAATGGAATGACAATGGCGCCTCCCACGTCTCACGGATGACAATGTCATCTGGCAAACGCGAATTGATCGCAATCGTCCACCGGTCAATCGGAATCGCCGATTCGGTCATGAAGTTGAATACTTGGCCGTAAGCATGCACTCCTGCATCTGTCCGACCTGAAGCATGAATGCTTATAGATTCATTCGTCAGCATTTTAATAGCTTGCTCAATCCGACCCTGTACCGTGTCTTCATTCGGCTGTATCTGAAAACCGCTGTAAGCTGTTCCATCGTAGCTTACAAGCATTCCTATGTTACGCATGAAGACTCCTTTCATTCACTGCTCTGCGTGGCAGGGCAGTCGCTGCCATCTCTATTTGCATAAAGATAGCCGCTGCATTGCGTAAGTTCTTGCATTCATTCACCACATGAGATATAGCATATAAGGTTCATAAGTGAATCATTGCAAGAGTCATGACTGGAGACCAACAGGAGTTGGCTCCAATCCGACACAGTTAAAAAGAAAAGCTCCTCATGGGAGCCTTCTTTCACGTCGCTGTTACACGACGTATTGAACGTATTTTCTAACCGCAATTACGCGCGGTCAACCAGTTCCAAATAAACCATAGGCGCGGAGTCGCCACGGCGTGGTCCCAGTTTCATGATACGTGTGTAGCCACCTGGACGCTCTGCGTAACGTGGTGCAAGCTCCGAGAACAGCTTTTGGATTGCATCTTGTTCACCGTTCAACGTTTCGCGACGAACGAATGCTGCCACTTGACGGCGAGCATGCAAGTCACCGCGCTTCGCCAACGTGATCAACTTTTCAGCGATGGAACGAACTTCTTTCGCTTTCGCTTCAGTTGTTTGGATGCGCTCATATAAGAACAAGTCAGTAACCAAGTCGCGGAACAAAGCTTTACGCGCGCTAGAGTCACGACCCAACTTTTGGTATGCCATTGCTATTTCCCCTCCTTCTATGCCAAGTCCCGTTTAGTCTTCCATGCGTAAGCCCAATCCGAGTTCTTCGAGCTTCTCTTGAACTTCTTCCAAAGATTTGCGGCCCAAATTGCGAACCTTCATCATATCTTCTTCCGTTTTCGTAATCAGCTCTTGAACCGTATTGATGCCGGCACGTTTCAAGCAGTTATAGGAACGAACGGAGAGATCCAGCTCTTCGATAGTCATCTCAAGAACTTTCTCTTTCTTATCTTCCTCTTTTTCAACCATGATTTCTGCGTCTTTCGCTTCATCAGTCAGACCAACGAAGAGCATCAGATGCTCTGTGAGGATCTTCGCGCCGAGGCTAACCGCTTCTTCTGGTCGAATGCTTCCGTCACTCCATACTTCAAGCATCAGCTTGTCGTAGTTGGTTACTTGACCAACACGAGTGTTCTCTACTGTGTAGTTCACACGCGAGATTGGTGTGTAGATCGAATCAACTGGAATGACGCCGATTGGCTGATCTTCCCGTTTGTTGCGATCTGCTTGTACGTAACCACGTCCACGATTCGCATAAATGCGCATATGGAGTCTCGAACCTTGTGATAATGTCGCAATGCGGAGATCCGGGTTCAAAATTTCCACATCACTATCCGCTCGAATATCGCCAGCCGTTACTACCCCTTCGCCTTCCGCATCGATTTCGAGAATTTTCTCTTCATCGGAGTGAATTTTCAGCGATAGGGCCTTCAAGTTCAAGATAATCTCAGTAACGTCTTCATAGACGCCTGGGACTGTCGAGAACTCGTGCAAGACACCGTCGATTTGAACGGACGTCACTGCTGCACCGGGCAACGAGGAGAGGAGAATACGGCGCAGGGAGTTACCCAGCGTCGTACCGTATCCACGCTCTAATGGTTCTACGACAAATTTGCCGTATGTGCCTTCCTCATTGACTTCCACGGTTTCAATCTTCGGCTTTTCGATCTCAATCACTATATAACCCTCCTTAAAACGTCGCTGGCGTTCATTAACGTCAAACACCTACGGTCGGTCGATTCATGCAGTATGCCTAAACAACCATTCTTCCCAACAGGCGCTAGCTTAATACTACACGCATCGGTGTTGCCGTCATTATACGCGACGACGTTTTGGTGGGCGGCAGCCGTTGTGCGGGATTGGCGTTACGTCTTTGATCATGCTAACTTCCAAACCTGCAGCTTGCAGAGAACGGATGGCAGCTTCACGACCTGCGCCTGGGCCTTTAACCATAACTTCTACCGTCTTCATGCCATGTTCCATAGCAGCTTTAGCTGCGGATTCAGCAGCCATTTGAGCTGCGAATGGCGTAGATTTACGGGAGCCTTTATAGCCCAAACCGCCGGAGCTAGCCCAAGAAATTGCGTTGCCGTGTGGATCCGTGATAGTCACGATCGTGTTGTTGAACGTGGAACGGATATGAGCCACACCAGTCTCAATATTTTTACGGTCACGACGTTTTGTACGTACGACTTTTTTGGTTTTGCCATTGCTACTTATCCCCCCTTATTACTTCTTCTTGTTCGCTACAGTACGACGAGGGCCTTTACGTGTACGAGCATTTGTTTTCGTGCGTTGTCCACGAACAGGCAATCCACGGCGATGACGGATACCACGATAGCATCCGATTTCAACCAAACGCTTCAAGTTCAGAGAAATCTCACGACGAAGGTCACCTTCAACCTTAACCGTTTTGTCAATCAGCTCACGAATTTTGTTTACCTCATCTTCCGTCAAATCGCGAACGCGAGTATCAGGGTTAACGCCAGCCTCAGCAATTACCTTTTTAGAAGTTGTTTTACCAATACCAAAAATGTATGTCAAGGCGATCTCAACGCGTTTATCCCGTGGCAAGTCTACACCAGCTATACGAGCCATTTACGCTACACCCCCTTCTATTATCCTTGTTTTTGTTTGTGTTTCGGATTTTCACAGATTACCATAACGTTGCCTTTGCGACGAATGACTTTGCATTTCTCGCAAATGGGCTTAACAGAAGGTCTTACCTTCATGCTGAATACCTCCCAGTTTCTCAAGTAGCACGTCAAACCGTCTTCCTGACGCGTGAACGGCCTGCAAGTTCATGCAAGCGCGACTCGGAACGATCCGAGCACTACTTCCGATATGTGATGCGACCTTTACTCAAATCGTATGGCGACAGTTGAACGACCACTTTGTCCCCCGTCAGGATACGGATGAAATGCATCCGCAGCTTTCCGGAAACGTGGGCAAGAATTTGGTGACCATTCTCCAGCTCAACACGGAACGTTGCATTCGGCAACGGTTCAATTACAACACCTTCAACTTCAATTACATCTTCTTTGGCCAACGTCATTCTCCTTTCTCATCAGCATGTGCAGCGGCTTGTTGTTCAGCATGCTTCGCTATGACATAACGTAGCTTGCTGTTCGTTACCCGTCCGCTTTCGTGTAAACTATGGACAACTTCATGGCTAATTGCAGGTTGCAATTCGAGATGAAGCAAGTTTTTACGCTTTGGTTGATCAAACTTTCGTTTGTCTCCGTCCGCTATCTTGACGTAGCGCGACTCTTCAATGCCGACAATAACCGCATATTTGCTTTCATCACGACCTTGAAGAACCTTGACGAATTGGCCGAGACGCGGAGTCGAATATTCATTCATGCCCCTCACCTACTCAACCAGCTTCGTCAAAATTTCGCATCCGTCCGGCGTTACAGCTACCGTATGCTCGAAATGAGCACACCATGAACTGTCCACCGTCACGACCGTCCAGTTGTCTGCGAGCGTTTTGACGTGACGCCCACCGGCAATGACCATCGGCTCAATCGCGAGCGCCATGCCCGGCTTTAAGCGTGGTCCGCGGTCCGGAATGCCGTAGTTCGGAATTTGCGGCTCTTCATGAAGCTCCGCACCGATTCCGTGTCCGACATATTCCCGTACAACGGAAAAACCTGCATCCTCGATCACGCGTTGAATCGCGTGCGATATCGTGTACAACCGAACATCCGGCTTAACCAGCGCTAAGCCAGCATAAAGTGATTGTTCCGTTACGTCAAGCAACTGCTGAGCTGCATCCGTAATCTTACCAACACCGTATGTCCAGGCAGAGTCGCCATGATATCCGCGGTATTCCGCACCGATGTCGATGCTGATGATGTCGCCTTCGTTTAACTTGCGCTTTCCGGGAATGCCGTGAACCAGTTCTTCGTTCACTGATGCGCAAATGCTGCCGGAAAAACCGTTGTAGCCCTTGAAAGAAGGTGTTGCTTCTTGGCTGCGAATAAACGAATCCGCGATCGAATCAAGCTCGAGAGTGGTAATCCCCGGCTCAATCGATTTCGCTAAAAGACGATGCGTTTCCGCAACAATTCGCCCAGCTTCCCTCATGAAGCCTAATTCCACTTCGGACTTACAAATGATCATGGTTTAACCCCGCAGTAAAGATACGATTTCTGACGTGACCGTATCAATTTCCTTCTCCCCGTCAACCTGACGCAACAAGCCTTTGTCCTCATAGTATGCGAGCAAAGGTGCCGTTTTGTTGATGTACTCATCAAGACGTGTGCCAACTTTCTCTTCGGAATCATCCGAACGTTGGTACAGCTCGCCTTGGCACTTATCACAAACGCCCTCTTGTTTAGGCGGGTTATAGATGACATGGTACGTCGCGCCGCAAGACTTGCAAATGCGTCGTCCTGTAAGACGCGCCAGCAGTAAATCGCGGTCAACGCTCAGGTTGATGACGTGATCAAGACTGCGACTCAGTTCCACCAAGATGCTATCCAGCGCTTCAGCTTGCGCCAATGTGCGTGGGAAACCATCGAGAAGGAAACCTTTCTCGCAATCAGGTTGTGCAAGGCGCTCTCGCACGATGCCTACCGTCACGTCATCCGGAACGAGCAGACCCTGATCAATGTATTCTTTAGCCTTCAATCCGATAGGAGTGCCTTCACCAATTGCCTTGCGGAATGCGTCTCCTGTCGAGATATGAGGAACGCCGAATTGTTCAACGATACGCTCGGCCTGTGTTCCTTTTCCTGCCCCAGGAGGCCCCATGAATAGAATGTTCATCGAATGTCACTCCCTTTATGGTAAGCACAGGCTTAACTTCGTCGGAAGTGGGGTGCTTCGATGCCATTCGTTAAGCCTCTGCTCTACAAGAACAGCACAATAGGTGCCAATGAGCCTAAATGGTCTCATCAGAACCTATTGCCTATTTATTAATGAAACCTTTGTAATGGCGTTTGATCAATTGGCTTTCGATCTGCTTCATTGTGTCAAGCGCAACGCCGACAACGATGAGAATCGAAGTACCACCAATTTGAACAGATTGCGGCAATCCAGCTAGTGCCCCGAAGAACACTGGCAAGATGGATACGCCAGCAAGGAAGATAGCTCCAGCAAGTGTAATGCGAGACATTACACGCGTCAAGTACGTAGCTGTTGCTTTCCCCGGACGAATTCCTGGAATATAACCGCCATTCTTTTTCATTTGATCAGCCATTTGCTGTGGATTCAACTGTACAAATGTGTAGAAGAACGTAAACCCGATAATCAAGAGAACGTATAAGAACATGCCAAGCGGCTTGTTCAATCCCATATGTTCAATGATCCAACGAGCCCACGGCTTATCCGCCCAGAATTGAGCAATTGTAGCCGGGAACATCAAAAGCGAAGATGCAAAGATGACCGGAATAACGCCTGCACCATTTACTTTAAGCGGAATGTGCGTGTTCTGTCCACCATACATTTTGTTACCCACAACACGTTTAGCGTATTGTACCGGGATTTTACGGTTCCCTTGCTGAATGTAGATAACACCAACCACAATCAGCACGATAACCAATACGATAACGATCATTTTGACGATGTTGAGGAACATTTGTCCGCTTGCATCGGCAAATTGACTACGATAAATCTCCCCGATATGAATCGGGATAGCTGCGACGATACCTGCGAAAATCAGAATCGAGATACCGTTGCCGATACCCTTTTCCGTGATTTGCTCACCGATCCACATCAAGAACGCCGTACCAGCAGTCAAGACAATCGCGATTAGGACATAATCCGCAAATGTCGCACCTGGAACCAGCTGCGCACCGTACATGCGATTAAACCCAATCGCCGTACCGAAAGCTTGAATCAATCCCAATATTACGGTACCGTAGCGCGTGATTTGGGAAAGCTTACGTTTGCCGACTTCTCCTTCTTTCGCCCATTGAGTAAACTTCGGAATGACGTCCATCGACAGAAGCTGTACGATGATCGATGCCGTAATGTACGGCATAATTCCTAGAGCAAAGATAGAGAATTTAAACAGCGCACCACCAGAGAATGTGTTCAGCATGCTGAACAAATCCGTGTTTTGGTTTGCTGTAGCAAAGACCGACGTATCGACGCCGGGAACCGGAATAAAGGACCCGACGCGATAAACGATCAGAACCATGAGCGTAAACAAAATCTTACGTCTCAAGTCCTCGACTCGCCATATATTCGATACGGTCTTGAACATTAGATCACCTCGGATTTACCGCCGGCAGCCTCGATCTTCTCTACCGCAGATTGAGAGAACTTATTAGCTTTGACCGTCAATTTAACGGACAGCTCGCCATTGCCCAATACTTTGATTCCGCTCATTGGGTTGTTCACGATGCCTTGTTCCATCAACAATTCCGGAGTTACTTCCGTACCAGCCTCAAAGCGGTTCAAATCCGTTACGTTAACTACCGCATACTCTTTACGAGTAGGATTTACAAAGCCGCGTTTTGGCAGACGACGGTAAAGTGGGTTTTGTCCACCTTCGAAGCCCGGACGAACACCACCGCCAGAACGGGAATTTTGACCCTTGTGACCACGGCCAGATGTTTTACCGTTTCCTGTCGCGATACCACGGCCTACACGATTACGTGTTTGGCGGGAACCAGGTGCCGGAGAAAGTTCATTCAACTTCATCGTTCGTCGCACCTCCTTTAATATTTATGACTCTAATCTTTTGTATTGTACCATGTAATCTATATCCGATTACAGAAGTCGTATGGTGTTACCCTTACGCTTCGATCTCTTTGACTTCAACCAAGTGTTTAACTTGGTTTACCATTCCGCGGATCGCAACGTTGTCGTTATGAACAACCGTCTGATTCAACTTGCGCAAACCCAAAGTGTTCACCGTTTGGCGATGAGTTTCCGGGCGACCGATCAGACTGCGAACGAGGGTAATTTGCAATTTCGCCATCTTCGTCCCCTCCTTAACCTAACAGTTCTTCAACGGATTTACCGCGCAATTTTGCTACTTGTTCAGCTGTCTTCAAACGAGACAAGCCTTCCAATGTAGCGTTAACCATGTTCATGGAGTTAGAGGAACCAAGCGATTTCGTCAAGATATCGCCTACACCAGCCAACTCAAGAACGGCACGTACTGGACCGCCTGCGATAACCCCAGTACCTTCGGATGCTGGCTTCAAGAGAACTTTACCAGCGCCGAACTGACCAATTACTTGGTGAGGGATTGTCGTGTTAACAAACGGAACATGAATCAGGTTTTTCTTAGCGTCTTCGATACCTTTGCGGATTGCGTCTGGTACTTCGGATGCTTTACCGATTCCAGCGCCAACCCAGCCCTTGCCATCGCCGACAACCACGAGAGCGCTAAAGCTAAAGCGACGTCCGCCTTTAACAACTTTAGCAACGCGGTTAATTTGAACAACTTTTTCAGAAAGTTCTAACGTGTTTGGATCAACTCGCAAGTCGTTTACCTCCTTCGATTAAAAATTAGAATTCAAGACCAGCTTCGCGTGCTGCGTCAGCCAAAGCTTGAATACGTCCATGGTACAAGTAACCACCGCGATCGAATACGATTGTCTCATATCCTTGCTCTTTCGCACGTTTTGCGATCAATTCGCCAACTTTGCGAGCGGATTCTACGTTACCACCATTTTTGATATCTCCACGAAGCTCTTTATCCATAGTCGAAGCGGAAGCGACTGTTACGCCTTTCACGTCATCGATAAGTTGAGCGTAAATATGTTTGGAAGAACGGAATACGTTCAAACGAGGACGTTCCGTTGTACCTTCGATTTTTTACGGACACGCAGGTGTCTTTTCAAACGAGCTTTGTTCTTATCGCCTTTGGTAATCATCGGATTGTTTCACTCCCTTCAGTTTAACCATTAAGCTGCTAAGGTAAGTGAGCTAGGCAAGATCTTACTTCTTCTTGCCTGCTTTACCTTCTTTACGAATGATGCGTTCGCCTTCGTACTTGATACCTTTACCTTTGTAAGGTTCTGGCTCGCGTACTGCACGAATGTTCGCTGCATATGCACCAACGCGCTCTTTATCAATGCCTTTAACGATGATTTTCGTTTGAGCAGGCACTTCGAATTCAATACCAGCTTCCGGTGTAATTTCAACCGGATGGGAGTATCCTACGTTCAAGACAAGCTTGTCGCCGGATTTGTTAGCACGGTAACCTACACCGACCAACTCAAGGGTTTTGGAGAAACCTTCAGTTACTCCGCTAACCATGTTGTTGATTACGCTGCGTGTTGTACCGTGCAACGAACGATGAAGTTTATTTTCAGAAGGACGTTCTACGGAAATGACGTTCTCTTCTACAGACACTTTCATGTCTTTATGAAGTTCACGAGTCAAAGTTCCTTTCGGTCCTTTTACTGTAATAACGTGGTTTTCCAAAGTGACAGTTACGCCACCTGGTACCTCAATTGGTTTGCGACCAATACGGGACATGTTGTTGCACCTCCAATCTTATGCGAATGGTTTACCAAACGTAGCAGATTACCTCGCCGCCGGATTTGGACTGGCGAGCTTCTTTGTCAGTCATGACGCCCTTGGACGTCGAGATGATTGCGATACCGAGACCGCCCAGTACACGAGGAACCTCATTAGCTTTCGTGTACACGCGCAGTCCTGGTTTACTGATGCGCTTCAAGCCTGTGATAACACGCTCGTTGTTTGCACCGTACTTCAGGAACACGCGAATGATCCCTTGTTTGTTGTCATCGATATATTCAGCGTCACGGATAAAGCCTTCACGCTTCAAGATTTCTGCGATTTGCTTCTTCATAGTAGAAGCAGGCATTTCCACCGTTTCATGACGCACTGTATTAGCATTGCGAATGCGTGTAAGCATATCTGCAATCGGATCGGACATAACCATTAGTGTAAACCTCCTTCCCGCAACAGGGTTGATTACCAGCTTGCTTTTTTAACGCCAGGAATCTGGCCTTTGTATGCCAATTCGCGGAAACAAATCCGGCAAATTTTGAACTTACGTAATACGGAATGCGGACGTCCGCAGCGCTCACAGCGCGTATATGCCCGTACTTCAAACTTCGGTTTGCGTTGTTGCTTGATTTTCATCGAAGTTTTTGCCACGTGAGTTGACACCTCCTAGAGATTTGTGTCGATGGATTCAAAACTGATTGCTCAGTTTGTATCTCAAACGTAACCGACCTTTTTACGAATTACTTCGCGAAAGGCATGCCGAGTTGCGTCAACAATTCGCGGGACTCTTCGTCCGTCTTCGCCGTCGTAACGATGACGATATCCATACCACGAACCTTGTCAACTTTATCGTACTCGATTTCAGGGAAGATGATTTGCTCCTTCAAACCGAGTGTGTAGTTGCCGCGGCCGTCAAACGCTTTGTTCGAGATACCGCGGAAGTCGCGTACACGAGGAAGCGTGACATTGAACAATTTGTCCAAGAAGTGATACATGCGCTCGCCGCGCAATGTAACTTTCACACCAATCGGCATTCCCTCACGAAGCTTAAAGCCTGCGATAGACTTCTTCGCGCGAGTGATTACTGGCTTTTGACCAGCGATTTGTTGCAATTCAGCTACTGCAGTATCCAAAACTTTGGAGTTTTGAACAGCCTCACCCATACCGATGTTGATGACGACTTTCTCCACTTTTGGAGCTTGCATAACTGATGTATAGTTGAACTTCTGCACTAGCGCAGGAGTAATTTCGTTCAAATAACGTTCTTTCAAACGAGCTGCCATCTAGAATGGACCTCCTTTCCGAAGCGATTAGTCGATAATTTCGCCGGAGCGTTTAGCTACGCGCACTTTTTTACCGTTTTCCACTTTGTAACCGATGCGCGTTACTTTACCCGACTTTGGATCCACGTGCATAACGTTAGATGCATGAATTGCTGCTTCTTGCTCAACGATACCGCCTTGTGGGTTCTTAGCGTTAGGCTTCTGATGCTTCTTCACCATGTTTACGCCTTCCACAATAACGCGGTTTTCACGAGGGAATGCTGCAATAACACGGCCTTTTTTGCCTTTATCTTTACCCGTGATCACGATGACAGTGTCATCTTTTTTCACGTGCAATTTGTTGTTATGCGACTCGAGAATTTTTTTCAATCGTGGCATGTGTCACACCTCCTGAGTCTTGCCTGGCGGGCAAGTTGATTAGATAACTTCCGGTGCCAGGGAAACGATTTTCATGAAGTCTTTTTCGCGAAGTTCGCGAGCGACAGGTCCGAAAATACGAGTCCCACGTGGGCCCTTATCTTCTTTCACGATAACCGCTGCGTTTTCGTCAAATGCGATGTAAGAACCGTCTTTACGGCGAACAGCACGCTTCGTACGAACGATAACCGCTTTGACTACGTCACCCTTTTTGACAACGCCGCCTGGTGTTGCTTGTTTGACGGAGCATACGATCAAGTCACCGATGTGAGCTGATTTACGGCCAGTACCGCCCAACACGCGAATACACATCAGTTCTTTCGCACCAGAGTTGTCTGCTACATTTAAACGTGAAAATGCTTGAATCATTCGAATGTCCTCCTTTCGGTGAAACTATCCGTTCATTAAACGATAACTGCTTTCTCAACGATTTCAACGAGTCTCCAGCGCTTGTCTTTCGACAACGGACGCGTCTCCATGATTTTCACAGTATCGCCAATTTTGGCTTCGTTATTTTCGTCATGCGCTTTGAACTTCTTCGTGTATTTGATGCGTTTGTGATACAAATCATGCTTCTTGTATGTCTCAACCGCTACTACGATTGTTTTGTCCATTTTGTCGCTGACAACTTTACCAATTTGCACTTTACGAGCGTTACGTACTTCACTCATTAGTGTTCTGCCTCCTTCCTGGATACAGGATGTCTATTTTTCCGAAACTGACATCTTGGTGAATTAGCTAGTAATACCAAGTTCTCTTTCACGCAGAATCGTATGTGCACGAGCAATCGCTTTACGCACGTCACGAATGCGAGTTGGGTTGTCAAGCTGTCCGGTAGCCAATTGGAAACGGAGGTTGAAAAGTTCTTC
Organism: Paenibacillus alvei DSM 29; assembly: GCF_000293805.1. Classification (GTDB taxonomy): domain Bacteria; phylum Bacillota; class Bacilli; order Paenibacillales; family Paenibacillaceae; genus Paenibacillus_B; species Paenibacillus_B alvei. The sequence goes on from NZ_AMBZ01000002.1 coordinate 27,056, forward strand.
CTTGAATCCGGCAATCTTTTGTTCAATTTCAGCAGTGGTCAAGTTGCGGAATTCACTAGCTTTCATTTGCTTCACCACCCATTTCTTCACGTTTCACAAACTTAGTCTTGACAGGCAGTTTGTGAGCAGCAAGGCGCATAGCTTCGCGAGCTACCTCTTCAGGTACACCGGAAAGTTCGAACATTACTTTACCAGGCTTAACTACAGCAACCCACTTCTCAACGTTACCTTTACCGCTACCCATACGAACCTCAAGCGGCTTAGCCGTAATTGGTTTGTCTGGGAAAATTTTAATCCATACTTTACCGCCACGTTTGATGTAACGAGTCATCGCAATACGAGCAGCCTCGATTTGACGGTTCGTAATCCATGTAGGCTCCAATGCTTGCAACCCGTATTCACCGAAGTGAACTGTCGTGCCACCTTTAGCTTGACCCTTCATGCGTCCTTTTTGCTGCTTCCGGTGCTTTACACGTTTAGGTACCAACATGATTAGTTGCCTCCTTCCTCAACAGCCTTTTTCTTAGCCGTAGGAAGTACCTCTCCACGATAGATCCATACTTTTACGCCGATACGGCCGTAAGTTGTATGAGCTTCAGCTGTGCCGTAGTCGATGTCGGCGCGAAGCGTATGAAGTGGCACTGTCCCTTCGCTGTATCCTTCTGTACGAGCGATTTCAGCACCGCCCAAACGACCGCTTACTGCAGTCTTGATCCCTTTCGCACCAGCGCGCATGGAACGTTGAATTGATTGTTTCAAAGCGCGGCGGAAAGAAACGCGGCGTTCCAGTTGTTGTGCAATGCTCTCTGCAACGAGAGTTGCGTCCAAATCTGGAGTTTTGATTTCCGAGATGTTGATGTGTACTTTTTTGCCGTTAGCAATTTTCGTTACTTCACGACGAAGTGCTTCAACTTCGGAACCGCCTTTACCGATTACCATACCCGGTTTCGCAGTGTGGATTGTAACGTTCACGCGGTTAGCTGCACGTTCAATCTCAATGCGGGATACGGCGGATTCTTTCAATTTATTTTTAAGGAATTCACGAATCTTCACGTCTTCGATGAGCAATGTACCGAAATCTTTCTCGGCATACCACTTGGATTCCCAATCGCGGATAACGCCCACTCGAAGTCCGACTGGATTTACCTTTTGACCCACACGTTGTCCCTCCTTATTTTTCAGATACTACAAGCGTGATGTGGCTTGTTCTTTTGTTAATTCGGCTCGCACGTCCCATAGCGCGTGGACGGAAACGTTTCATCGTTGGACCTTGGTTCACGAAGACTTCCGAAATAACGAGATTATTAACGTCCATTTGATGGTTGTGTTCTGCATTGGCAATTGCAGAGTTCAACAATTTTTCAACCACTGGCGAAGCTGACTTCGGCGTGTGGCGCAAAATTGCGATTGCTTCGCCCACTTGTTTGCCGCGGATCAAGTCAATAACGAGCTTAACTTTGCGCGGGGCGATGCGAATGTTATTCGCATGTGCTTTTGCTTGCATGGAAGTACCTCCCCTCGAATGCTCTCTAATCAATAATTAGCGTTTGCCTGTTTTTCTGTCATCGTCATGACCTTTGTACGTACGCGTTGGCGCGAATTCGCCAAGCTTATGGCCGACCATATCTTCCGTTACGTACACTGGCACATGTTTACGTCCGTCATATACCCCGAACGTGTGACCGATGAATTGAGGGAAAATTGTAGAACGACGGGACCAAGTCTTGATAACAACTTTTTTGCTTGTATCGTTCAATTCTTCAACTTTCTTCATCAGGTGACCATCAACAAATGGTCCTTTTTCAAACTGCGACCCATGTATGAATCCTCCCTTCGACAGAACTGATTCGCTTGCGATTACGCTGCTGCGCAATGAAACGGAAACATATTATTTCGTGCGACGACGAACGATATATTTATCGGAATGTTTGCCTTTTTTACGCGTTTTGTAACCAAGTGTCGGTTTGCCCCATGGAGACATAGGAGACTTACGACCGATTGGAGCTTTACCTTCACCACCACCGTGAGGGTGATCAACCGGGTTCATTACCACACCACGAACGACTGGACGTTTGCCCAACCAGCGGTTACGGCCTGCTTTACCGATTTTGATAAGCTCATGGTCTCCGTTACCTACGGAACCGATTGTAGCACGGCACACTTTCAACAATTTACGAACTTCGCCAGAAGACAAGCGTACTGTTACGTACTTTTCTTCTTTACCAAGCAATTGAGCTTCCGTACCAGCGGCGCGAACCAACTGACCACCCTTACCTGGTTGCAATTCGATATTGTGGATAACTGTACCTACTGGAATGTTTTCCAATGGCAATGCGTTACCGATTTTGATGTCTGCGCCGGAACCGGATTCGATTACGTCGCCTACTTTCAACCCTTTAGGAGCGATGATATAACGCTTTTCACCATCAGCATAGTTGATCAATGCGATATTGGAAGTACGGTTTGGATCGTACTCGATTGTAGCAACGCGGCCTGGAATGCCATCCTTGTTACGTTTGAAATCGATGATACGGTATTTACGCTTGTGTCCACCACCGTGGTGACGAACCGTAATTTTACCTTGGTTGTTGCGGCCCGCAGTTTTGCTCAAAGGAGCCAACAACGATTTCTCCGGTACATTCGTTGTAATTTCTTCGAACGTGGACACGCTCATATTACGACGAGCCGGGGATGTCGGTTTGTACTTTTTGATAGGCACTTGTTTTCCCTCCTTACTTTAGAAATCTATATTAAACCGTCTCGAAGAACTCGAGTGGCTTGCTGTCTTTTGCCAAAGTGACGAACGCTTTTTTCCATTCGGAAGTGTAGCCGGAGTGACGGCCATAGCGTTTTGGCTTAGCAGGCATACGAAGCGTGTTCACGTTCGCAACCTTCACTTTGAAGATTTGTTCTACAGCCAATTTGATTTCAGTCTTGTTAGCACGCATATCAACTTCGAATACGTATTTCAAGTCATTCATCATGTCTGCTGTACGCTCAGTAATAACCGGACGCTTAATGATATCGCGAGGGTCTTTCATTATGCGAACACCTCCTCTACCTTCTGAACCGCATCCTTCGTAATGATGAGCTTCTCATGGCGAAGAACATCATATACGTTGACACCGTCAGCTGCAACAAGCTTTACAGAAGGAATGTTGCGAGCGGAAAGTGCTACGTTGTCGTTGTACTCAGGAAGCACGACAAGCGCTTTGCGATCCACTTTCAGGTTGTTCAATACTGCCGCGAATTCCTTCGTTTTTGGCGTGTTCAAAGCAAGGCTATCGATTACGATAATTTGCTCTGCCAACACTTTCGAAGACAATGCGGATTTAATCGCCAAACGACGAACTTTCTTAGGAAGCTTGTAAGCATAGCTACGTGGTGTCGGTCCAAATACTGTACCGCCGCCAACCCATTGTGGCGAACGAATGGAACCTTGACGCGCACGACCTGTGCCTTTTTGTTTCCATGGTTTACGACCGCCGCCGCTAACTTCGGAACGGTTCTTAACTTTGTGAGTACCTTGACGCATAGATGCAAGCTGCATCACGACTGCATCATGAAGTACATGTTTGTTTGGTTCAATGCCGAATACGCTGTCGGACAATTCGATCTCGCCAACTTGCGCACCGCTCATGTTGTAAACTGCTACTTTAGGCATTATGTGCTCCTCCTTTCCTCACCAATTACTTTTTAATTGCAGATTTAATGTTAACGAAGCTGTTTTTAGGGCCTGGAATAGAACCTTTAACGAGGATAACATTGCGTTCTGCATCCACTTTAACAACTTCAAGGTTTTGAATTGTTACTGTGTCAGTACCCATGTGACCTGGAAGGCGTTTGCCTTTTGGTACGCGGTTCGCTTGAATGGAACCCATGGAACCTGGACCACGATGGTAACGGGAACCGTGAGACATAGGACCCGTGCTTTGTCCCCAACGCTTAATTACGCCGGCAAAGCCTTTACCTTTCGAAATACCTGTAACGTCAACGTATTCTCCCTCAGCGAACAAATCAGCCTTCAATTCTTGGCCAACTTCATATTGAGAAAGATCCACACCACGAAGTTCTTTAACGTAGCGCTTAGGTGTTGCGTTAGCTTTTTTCGCGTGACCGATTTCTGGTTTCGTAGCACGCTTTTCTTTCTTATCAGCGTAGCCGATTTGGATTGCTTCGTAGCCATCGTTCTCAACGTCTTTCTTTTGCAGAACGACGCAAGGACCAGCTTCGATAACAGTTACCGGCAGTACATTACCTTCAGCGGTAAATACTTGAGTCATGCCGAGCTTTTTACCTAAGATACCTTTCATGTTGACACCTCTTTTCTTTCCTTAGTCCGTTCATAGTGAAGTAGAAACGGCTTTGCTATCCACATGTGGATAACCGTTTCAACTAACTTACAATTTGATTTCGATATCTACACCGGACGGCAAGTCCAAGCGCATCAGCGCATCCACCGTTTGCGGCGTTGGATTCACGATGTCGATAAGGCGCTTATGAGTGCGCATTTCGAACTGCTCGCGGGAATCCTTATACTTGTGCACCGCACGAAGAATCGTAATGATTTGCTTCTCCGTTGGCAACGGGATTGGACCGGATACTCCAGCACCGGAACGTTTTGCCGTTTCAACGATTTTCTCAGCGGATTGGTCAAGAATTCTGTGATCGTATGCTTTCAAGCGAATACGAATTTTTTGCTTTGCCATTTTAGTCCCTCCTTTTATCGCCCAATTTTGCATCGGACATACTCCGTGAAAATTTTCCTAACACATCGCCATGGCAAAGGGGCCGGGTGTGTCGGTAACCTCTCACTTCATCGCAACGTCGACGAACAACATTCACTATTATATATAAATGTCCTGACTATTGCAAGTTTTTTTCGTAACTCTTTTCAGACGATTGCTTGCGGGCAGCCAGGACATAACATAACTCAATTCTATTAGGCACTTGTTAGAGTCTATCACAGTTTATATAAATATTGAAAGATGAAGGTTCTGGATGCTGTTCCAGCCTCCGTAAGCTGTCCGATTTACTTTGCTCTCCATACGGTACCGTCGGAGAACTTAACCGATGTTACCTTCACACTTGCCTTGACCATATTGTCATGGAAATGCATCTTCCAGGTGTAGACTCCTCTACTCCCCATTCCTATCACCTCGGAAAGATTTTGTGCAATTCCCTTTAATGATGATTCCTTTGTTATGGTATTTCGGACGACTCGATTGTAACTGTCATATCCCGTCACAATAACTTCGAATGCGACTACTCGCTTCTCCGATAAATTTATGATGTCAACATTTACTTCAGGAGTACCTATAGAGTCATAACTTACTTCTGTACCTAGCACTTTTAGTGGTTGGTTATTATTTCTCTTCAACTCTTGCTTCAAATACGCTTTGACTTCTTTTTCGAATATCTTATACTCCTGATCTAATTGGTACTTTGCGTCTTCAAGTCGTGTCTTACTTTTGTAAAAATCGATTTCCTCTATAGCTCTTAAGTTTGCTACTTTTTCCCCCTCGACGGTAACCACATTAAATAAAACCGTTCCTAAGTATCCCATCACTATTCGTTTTGCATTATCCTCTTGCTTGTTACCTTTTACTGCAGCGACAGTTTCAACATTACGTAGGGTTTCAAACTTCTCTTGTATTTGACCATCTTGCAAGTAGAAATGCTTAATTTGAATTTGACTCATCGTTTGTCCAGTGCGATTATAAACTTTATCGTCTGTGACCCAAATATTCAATTCATTGTTATAGGTTGAAGAATTGAGCTTCAATTGTATCGTTTTACTTTTTGCTTCCCATGTCATATCACCAAACATTTTTAGATCGCTTAAACGAATTACGTTTGTATTATCAATTTGATATGCTGTCAGCTTAAGGTTCCCCACGTAGATTTCTTTGTCTGTATAATGAACCGTAATTTCCTTTTTTGAAGGAGCTGTATTTCCTTGTTTTACTCCTTTTATTTCCTTATTAAGGTTACGAGAAATACGTATAGGATCCGTTTTTCCACCAACTGCTACATCGAATCCGTATTCGATTAGCTGTTTAACCGGTATCCAGAAAGAATTACGAAATGTATAGCCTGATATCGAAATCCCGTTAATTTTTCCTTTCATTTGCTCAGATGAGATCTTCCCTATAGCAGCACTTTCTTGTAAATAATTCGATTTTGCTGATGCTATACCCGACATCGAGGTCAGTAGTAATACACTTACAAGCATCAATACAACCGCCTGACTCATACACTTCCTCATTTGTTTCCCCCTGTTTATAAATAAAGTAAATACGAAAGCAAGCATAACACGCAAAACATCCATAACATAGAAAAAGACTAGTCATTAAACCAGTCTCTTCCACATGTATGCTGGATTTCTATCGACAAAGAAATCAACGTGACTATAAATGCTTCATTTAGGATTCAATTGCTCAGCTGAAAATGCAACCTCTACTTTCACCTCATGTATATAGCTGATCATCCTTAAAAGGTGAATCATCACCTTGAATAAGCTCCAATGCGATGTACTATGCTTTACATGCTCCACGATTTGCTGAAATGCACCTTCTTATTAGCGGCCAACTTGTTCCCTCTTTAGCTACAATGGCCAACTTGCGCCATGCTCACCTGCTCGGTCGTTCTAGTCGATCCCGTTCTTCATATGTTTGTACAAGCTGGTGCTCAAGACATTTCATCGATATGCTGTTCCAATGTCAGTTGCAAACATTCTATTGGACAGTGTTTTAGAATCAGCTGTTTTAATTGATCCATACTTATGATTGTTAACTTGTTAAAACTTCTCTGTCATACCTTTCATCTGTGGCAATAAATATAGCCTAAGCTGACATAGCAAGGTAAGTTTGTCCCACGTCAAACCGATGACATCGATGTATGGGATGAGTTGTGGATAAAAGAATCATAGCTTGTTCTAATGGTTGGCTTTCTGTAGATATTATAACTTTGTTATCCACAGTACGTTCCTTGATTTACTTGGCACCCCATTCCCAGCAGCTTGTTGCTCCTTCTTATTGCTTCCCTCCTGTGTCTCACTACTTCCACAAATATTCTATTTTCTCTAGCTCTACGTACCTATACCTTTTGAATTTTATTACATATTATAGCGCTATAACGAAATATTCGTGTACAGCATTCTGGTCAGCACTTCTTGAAAGAATGATGAACATTACCTGTTCTTTATATAAAGCAAAAACCCCTTATCACAAGGGACTGACCCCCGTTTGTGAGACAGGGATCAAAACACCTTACAAGTTTAAGCAGCCAGTCGTCGAAAATTAATCGGCGACTGGTTATTTAGTTTCGTTTGAATGCGAATTGAGTTATAGTAAGTAATGTAATCTCGAACGATCTGCTCAACGATGGCGGTCGTTGTACAGGTAATTTTTTCGAGATAGAACGTTTCAGACTTTAGTGTGGAATGAAACGATTCGATGGGGGCATTATCAGCGGGCGTTCCCTTGCGGGACATGCTCATGGTAATGCCTTTTGCTTTTATTGCTTCTTGATAAACCTGAGACGTATATACACTTCCTTGATCGCTGTGAAGCATCATATCTGAACGTAGCGGAAGCTGATTCAGCGTATCAAGAACAAAAGAAGTGTCTTGCTTGTCTGCTATACTGTAAGCCACGATCTCTCCGTTATACAAGTCTAAAATACTTGATAAGTATAGTGTTTTTCCGCCGTAAGGCAAATACGTAATATCAGTCACGAGTTTTTGCATCGGAGCAATTGCTTGAAATTGACGCTTTAACAGGTGTTCCGCGACATGTGCTGGCTGTCCAGTAGGTTTGCGTTTCTTCACTTTAACTCGGCATTGTAGTCCTTCACGTTGCATAATTCGCTGTACACGTTTGTGATTAATTTGTTGTTCCATTCGAAGGAGTGACGTGATCTTTCGGTACCCATAACGGAATTTATGTTCCGTACAGAGCTCTCGAATTTTCCCTACGGCATTATCTACACGCTTAGCTCTGCAAGATGATTTCCAACGATAATAATTAGATCGAGGAATCCCTAACCATGCACAGGCTTGAGTAATACTTATTTCTCCTCGAATGGACTCCATCCAAGCGATAACTACTTCAGGTGACACCTCCTTTCCAAATCCTTGTACTTTTTTAGAACCTCTAACTGCTGCTTAAGAAAATGATTCTCTGCTTTCACTTTTTCAAGCTCTGATAGATATTCTGGGCCTTTGCCGTAGCTGTATTGCTTACCTACTGGCTGCTCCAGGCGATAGAGTTCACCTTCCCGATACCATTTCATCCAGACTTTTAACTGAGTCTCATTTTTGATGTTTAGCTCGTTCATTACTTCTTTCACAGGAATACCAGCTAATCTCATTTCGATTGCTTTCAATTTCACTTCCGCCGGGTAACTCACTCTAGTTGCCAACGCAAAAACACCTCCAAGATTGTCTCCCTTATCTTACGATATAAGGATATTTCTCTTAAAGGTGTTTTGATTTGTCTCACGTTATGGGGTCAGTCCCCAAGGATAAGGGGTTTTTATTACCGACTATTGTCGGTACTATCATTATTTGATGATAGTTGCAACCGCACCAGCACCTACTGTACGGCCACCTTCGCGGATCGCGAAGCGAGTACCTTCTTCAATCGCGATTGGAGCGATCAATTGTACAGTAACTGTGATGTTGTCACCAGGCATAACCATTTCAGTACCTTCTGGCAAGTTGATGATACCAGTTACGTCCGTTGTACGGAAGTAGAACTGTGGACGGTAGCCTGTGAAGAATGGCTTATGACGGCCACCTTCTTCTTTAGTCAAAACGTAAACTTGAGCAGTGAACTCAGTGTGTGGTTTAACCGAACCTGGCTTAACCAATACTTGGCCACGCTCGATGTTGTTGCGGTCTACACCACGAAGCAACGCACCGATGTTGTCACCAGCTTGAGCGGAATCCAAAAGTTTACGGAACATTTCAACGCCTGTTACTACGGACTTACGAGTCTCTTCTTGGATACCAACGATTTCGATCTCGTCGCCGACTTTAACAGTACCACGCTCTACGCGGCCAGTAGCAACTGTACCACGACCAGTGATGGAGAATACGTCCTCGACTGGCATCAAGAATGGCTTGTCAGTGTCACGTTCTGGAGTTGGGATGTACTCGTCGATTTGTGCGAACAATTCAACGATTTTGTCAGCCCATTCTCCGTCTGGGTTTTGAAGAGCTTCACGAGCGGAACCGCGGATAACTGGAGTGTCATCGCCAGGGAATTCGTATTCGCTAAGCAAATCGCGAATTTCCATTTCAACCAATTCCAACAACTCTTCGTCTTCAACCATGTCGCATTTGTTCATGAATACGACGATGTAAGGTACGCCTACTTGGCGAGACAACAAGATGTGCTCACGTGTTTGTGGCATTGGGCCGTCAGCTGCGGATACTACGAGAATCGCGCCATCCATTTGAGCAGCACCAGTGATCATATTTTTAACATAGTCGGCGTGACCTGGGCAGTCAACGTGTGCATAGTGACGGTTAGCGGACTCATACTCTACGTGGGACGTGGAGATTGTGATACCGCGCTCGCGCTCTTCTGGAGCTTTATCGATTTGATCGAATGCTACAGCTGCACCGCTACCATATTTTTTAGACAGAACTGTTGTGATAGCAGCTGTCAAAGTTGTTTTACCATGGTCAACGTGACCAATTGTACCGATATTAACGTGCGGTTTCGTACGTTCAAACTTAGCCTTTGCCATTTGAACTAGTCCTCCTTCAATGAGTGGAATAGATATATGTTATAAGCAGCTGAGACACACAACAAGTCATGTGCTCAGCCGATTGCAAATGAATCAGAAGCGAAATTATTCGCCTTTGTTCTTCGCGATAATCTCTTCGGAGATATTCTTAGGAACTTCTTCATAGTGAGAGAGTTCCATGGAGAACACACCGCGTCCTTGAGTACCGGAACGCAAAGTTGTGGAGTAACCAAACATCTCGGAGAGAGGTACCTTAGCACGGATAATTTGTGCACCAGCACGAGCATCCATACCTTCGATACGACCACGACGGGAGTTCAACATACCCATAACATCGCCCATGTACTCTTCTGGCACTGTAACTTCTACTTTCATGATTGGCTCAAGCAATACTGGCTTACACTTGTCCTTAGCAGCTTTAAGCGCCATGGAACCAGCGATCTTAAACGCCATTTCACTGGAGTCAACATCATGGTAGGAACCGTCGAAGATAGTAGCCTTGATATCAACAAGCGGGAAGCCTGCCAAGACACCGTTCTTCATCGATTCTTCAATACCAGCTTGAACCGCAGGCACGTATTCACGAGGGACTACGCCACCAACGATTTTGTTCTCGAACTGGAATCCTGTTCCTGGCTCGAGAGGTTCGAAGTCGATCCATACGTGACCGTATTGACCACGACCACCGGACTGACGTACGAATTTACCTTCAACTTTAGCTGGTTGACGGAATGTCTCACGATAAGCAACCTGTGGGCTACCTACGTTCGTATCAACCTTGAACTCACGACGCATACGGTCGATGATGATATCAAGGTGAAGCTCACCCATACCAGACAAGATCGTTTGACCTGTCTCTTCATCAGTGTAAGCACGAAGTGTTGGGTCTTCTTCTGTCAACTTCGCCAAAGCAGTACCCATTTTATCTTGGTCTGCTTTAGTCTTCGGCTCAACTGCGATACTGATAACCGGATCTGGGAAGTTCATGGATTCCAAGATGATCGGAGATTTTTCATCGCAGAGTGTGTCGCCTGTACCTGTATCTTTCAAACCAACGGCAGCAGCGATATCACCAGCATAAACTGTAGCGATTTCCTCACGGCTGTTCGCATGCATTTGAAGGATACGGCCAATACGTTCACGTTTGCCTTTTGTCGCGTTCAAGACGTAAGAACCGGAGTTCAATACACCAGAGTAAACGCGGAAGAACGTCAACTTACCAACATAAGGGTCAGTCATGATCTTGAACGCAAGTGCCGAGAACGGCTCTTCATCCGAAGAATGACGAACTTCTTCTTCACCATCTTCAAGATGACCTTTAATGTCAGGTACATCAAGTGGGGATGGCAAGTAGTCAACGACAGCATCAATCATGAGCTGTACGCCTTTGTTGCGGTAGGAAGAACCACATACTACTGGGAAGATTTGAACGCTACATACCCCTTTGCGAAGAGCTGCTTTCAGTTCAGGAACTGTAATTTCTTCGCCTTCAAGGTATTTCATCATCAGATCTTCGTCAAGTTCTGCGATTTTCTCTATCATTTCCATACGAAGTTCAGCGACTTTGTCTTTGAACTCAGCAGGAACTTCTGTTTCATCAACTTCTTTACCCAAGTCATCTTTGAAGATGTAAGCTTTCTCTTCCATCAAGTCAATGATGCCTGTAAAGTCGTTTTCTGCACCGATAGGAAGCTGAATAGCAACAGCATTCGCTTGCAAACGATCCTTCATGGACTCGATAACGTTGAGGTAATCAGCGCCGATGATGTCCATTTTGTTAACGTATGCGATACGAGGTACGCTGTACTTGTCAGCTTGACGCCATACCGTTTCAGATTGCGGTTCTACGCCTTCTTTAGCGGAGAACACGCCTACTGCTCCATCCAATACGCGAAGGGAACGCTCAACCTCTACCGTAAAGTCAACGTGCCCCGGAGTGTCGATGATATTTACACGATGGCCCTTCCATTGCGCTGTAGTCGCAGCGGAAGTGATCGTAATACCACGCTCTTGCTCTTGTTCCATCCAGTCCATCGTAGCGGCGCCTTCATGCACCTCTCCGATTTTGTGAGTACGGCCTGTGTAGAACAAGATACGTTCCGTAGTTGTTGTTTTACCGGCATCGATGTGAGCCATGATTCCGATGTTACGCGTATTTGCTAAGGAGAACTCTCTTGCCATGGAATGGTCTCCCTTCAAATTGGGTTTGGTTACTCGAATATCGAGACCAAAACAGCTTTATCCTACCAACGGTAGTGAGCAAACGCTTTGTTCGCTTCAGCCATTTTGTGCGTATCTTCGCGTTTCTTAACTGCTGCACCAGTGTTGTTGGAAGCATCGATAATCTCTGCTGCCAAACGCTCTTCCATCGTTTTCTCACCGCGGTTGCGGGAGTAGTTAACCAACCAGCGCAATCCCAAGGATGTGCGGCGCTCAGGTTTAACTTCGATAGGCACTTGATAGTTAGAACCACCTACACGGCGAGCCTTAACTTCAAGGACTGGCATGATGTTTTTCAGTGCTGCTTCAAATACTTCCATAGGATCGTTGCCTGTACGCTCACGAATGATTTCGAAAGAATTGTACAAGATCGATTGAGCAACACCACGTTTACCGTCGAGCATGATGCGGTTGATCAAGCGAGTAACAAGCTTGCTGTTATACACCGGATCCGGCAACACGTCGCGCTTAGGAACTGGACCTTTGCGTGGCATGTGAATCCCCCTTTCTGAGTAGCATTAACTTCTTATTTCTTTGCTTTAGGACGCTTCGTACCGTATTTGGAACGAGCTTGCATACGATTGTTTACACCTGCAGTATCCAAAGCACCGCGAACGATGTGGTAACGAACACCCGGAAGGTCTTTTACACGACCACCGCGAACGAGAACAACACTGTGCTCTTGCAAGTTATGGCCGATACCACCGATGTACGCTGTAACTTCTACACGGTTCGTCAAGCGAACACGAGCATATTTACGAAGCGCGGAGTTCGGTTTCTTCGGAGTCATTGTACCTACACGAGTGCAGACACCGCGTTTTTGAGGCGCGCTCAAATCCGTTTCTTCACGTTTCAACGCGTTGAAACCTTTTTGCAAAGCTGGGGATTTGGATTTAGTAACTTTATCTTTGCGGCCCTTACGTACCAATTGGTTAATTGTTGGCATGTTGGCACCCCCTTCCCATATTATCGACACCTTCACAAATCATTCATCTAAGTCCACAGATCCAGGTGGTTCATAAATGAACAAATGAAATGTCTTTGCCCCAGAATTTCTTCTGTTACAAAAACAATCGGCTTCCTTATTCTTCTTCAACGACAGCTGCGACGGCTGCACCTACTTCAATGCCGCATGCCTTGCCAAGATCGCGCATCGTGCTGACATATGTCAATTTGATACCCTTCTTCTCACATAAGCTTACGACTTTCGATGTAACGCGTTCATCAGCGTCTTCGGCAATGTACACCTCGATGGCCTTATCAAGCTCAACCATCTTCAATGTTTGCTTCGTCCCAATACGAATTGTTGCATCCTGTAAACCTTTTTCATTAGACATGAAGCATGTTCCTCCAAAAGCACAGGTCTTTGTCTTGGGCACACTACGACATAATATCACTTCGTTTACCCAGTGTCAAGCAATTTCGTAACTTCTTTTTCAAAACAATATATTTGTTACAAAAATGGAAGTTGGCGCCGTACTAGACAGCGCCAACCAACTCATTTGAAACTCATTATTTGAGCTTACTCAGCTGCGCCAACACTTGCTGCATCTAGGGATTCTTCCGTTACTTCCTCGTCAAGCGGATTAATCACTTTAACGCTGCGATAACGGTTCATACCTGTACCTGCAGGGATCAGCTTACCGATAATAACGTTCTCTTTCAAGCCGAGCAATTGGTCGACTTTACCTTTGATCGCTGCATCAGTAAGAACGCGAGTTGTCTCCTGGAAGGATGCTGCAGACAAGAAGGAGTCTGTCTCCAAGGATGCCTTCGTGATACCGAGCAAGATCGGTTTCGCAACAGCAGGTTCCTTGCCAGAGAGGATCGCCTCTTTGTTCGCTGCTTCATATTCATGCATGTCAACGAATGATCCTGGAAGCAATGTCGTTTCACCCGCATCGATGATACGGATTTTGCGAAGCATTTGCTTGATCATAACTTCGACGTGCTTATCGTTAATTTCTACCCCTTGGTTCCGGTATACGCGTTGAACTTCTTGCAAGATGTAGTTCTGAACGCCACGGATACCTTTAATGCGGAGCATTTCTTTAGGGTCGATGGAACCGTCTGTAATCTCATCGCCGGCTTCGATTGCCATGCCTTCGCTTACGCGGACACGAGAACCGTATGTGACGGAGTACACTTTGGACTCTGCCTCACCTTGGATTTCGATTTCACGACGATCTTTCGCTTCGCGAATTTCCTTAACCACACCGTCGATCTCGGAAATGATCGCTTGCCCTTTCGGATTGCGCGCCTCGAACAACTCTTGGATACGCGGCAAACCTTGTGTAATATCGTCACCCGCGACACCACCGGTATGGAACGTACGCATGGTGAGCTGTGTACCTGGTTCACCGATGGACTGCGCCGCGATGATACCAACAGATTCACCAATTTCAACGTGCTTACCAGTCGCCAGGTTGCGACCATAACAAATTTTACATACACCGTGACGAGCACGGCAGCTGAGCACGGAACGGATCATCATCTTCTGTACGCCAGCATTGACGATCAACTCTGCCTTATCCGTATCGATCAGTTCGTTGCGGTTAACAAGGATTTCCCCTGTCTCCGGATGGCGAACGGTTTCACCGGAATAGCGACCTTCGATACGATCGTACAAGCCTTCGATAACTTCTTTACCGTCGGAGATGTTGGCTACTAAGAAGCCTTTATCCGTACCGCAATCTTCTTCACGAACGATAACGTCTTGTGCAACGTCAACGAGACGACGAGTCAAGTAACCCGAGTCCGCCGTACGAAGAGCCGTATCCGCGAGACCTTTACGCGCACCGTGAGTGGAAATAAAGTATTCCAGGACCGTCAGGCCCTCACGGAAGTTCGATTTAATTGGCAACTCAATGATTCGACCGGACGGGTTGGCCATGAGACCACGCATACCACCCAGCTGAGTAATCTGCGATTTGTTACCCCGTGCTTTGGAGTCAACCATGAGCATGATGGAGTTATAGCGTTCCATCGATTTCATCAAAATATCGGTAATCCGATCTTTCGTGTTCGACCAGATTTCGATGACACGGTCATAACGCTCTTCGTTCGTAATCAGACCGCGACGATATTGGTTCGTAATCACGCGTACTTTCTCTTCGGATTCCTTCAAGATATCCACTTTCTCTTGCGGTACGATAACGTCGGATACCGCGATCGAGATACCAGCCTTCGTGGAATACGTGAAACCGATTTGCTTGATACGGTCCAAGATAACAGAAGTCTTCGTCGTATGGAAAATATCAAAGCAGCGGGCGATAATTTGACCAAGATAGTCTTTACCTACCCCACCTGTTTGCGGAATATTTTCAATCAACTCTCTAATATTCGCGCCTTTTTCATATACGAAATAGTGTTCCGGTGTTCCCTCGAACAAGTTGCGCTTCGTCGGCTCGTTGATGTACGGGAAGTCCGCCGGGAAGATTTCGTTGAAAATGATACGTCCAACCGTTGTAATGAGGAACGCATCTTGTTGTTTTTCAGTAAAGTCAGATTTACCCAATGCACGTACTGGAATCGCAACGCGTGCGTGCAAGGATGCCGAACCGCGTTGATAAGCAGATACAGCCTCGTTAACGGAGCCAAAGATCATGCCTGTTCCTTTAGCTTCCTTGTTGTCCATCGTCAAGTAGAAGGATCCAAGAACCATATCCTGAGATGGGGTTACAACTGGCTTACCGTCTTTCGGGTTCAAGATGTTGCCGGAAGCGAGCATAAGAAGACGAGCTTCTGCTTGCGCTTCTGCAGACAACGGAACGTGAACCGCCATTTGGTCACCGTCGAAGTCAGCGTTATAGGCTGTACATACGAGTGGGTGAAGACGGATTGCTTTCCCTTCTACCAAAATCGGTTCAAATGCTTGGATACCGAGACGGTGAAGTGTTGGTGCACGGTTAAGCAATACTGGATGCTCGCGAATCACTTCTTCGAGAACGTCCCATACTTCCGGGCTAATGCGCTCTACTTTACGTTTCGCGCTCTTAATGTTGTGTGCCAAACCTTTATTCACGAGTTCTTTCATGACAAAAGGTTTGAACAGCTCAAGCGCCATTTCCTTCGGCAAACCACATTGGTACATCTTCAAGTAAGGACCTACGACGATAACGGAACGACCAGAGTAGTCAACCCGTTTACCGAGCAAGTTCTGACGGAAACGACCTTGCTTACCTTTGAGCATATGGCTGAGCGATTTCAATGGACGGTTACCAGGGCCTGTAACTGGACGACCACGGCGACCGTTATCAATCAAGGCGTCTACTGCTTCTTGCAGCATACGCTTCTCGTTCTGCACGATAATGTCCGGGGCACCCAAGTCAAGCAAACGCTTCAAGCGGTTGTTCCGGTTGATTACACGGCGATACAGGTCATTCAAGTCAGACGTCGCGAAGCGACCGCCATCGAGCTGTACCATTGGACGAAGCTCTGGAGGAATAACCGGAAGAACATCGAGAATCATCCAATCTGGCTGGTTGCCAGAGTTACGGAATGCTTCGATTACTTCCAGACGCTTGATCGCACGGTTGCGGCGTTGGCCTTGTGCCGTACGAAGTTCTTCCTTCAGCACTTCAAGTTCTTTCTCAACATCCAAGTCTTGCAAAAGCTTCTTAACCGCTTCTGCACCCATTCCTGCTTGGAATGCGTGACCATACTTCTCACGGTAGCTGCGATATTCCTTCTCAGAAAGCAATTGCTTCTTCTCAAGAGGCGTATCGCCAGGCTCTGTTACAACATAAGATGCGAAGTAAATGATCTCTTCCAAGGAACGCGGAGACATGTCCAGCGCCAAGCCCATGCGGCTTGGAATGCCCTTGAAATACCAAATGTGCGACACAGGAGCAGCCAATTCAATATGACCCATCCGTTCGCGGCGCACCTTCTGACGTGTTACTTCAACGCCGCATCGATCACAGACAACGCCTTTGTAGCGTACACGCTTGTATTTACCGCAATGACACTCCCAGTCTTTCGTCGGTCCGAAAATCTTCTCGCAGAACAAACCTTCTTTCTCCGGTTTGAGCGTACGATAGTTAATCGTTTCCGGCTTCTTGACTTCGCCACGAGACCAAGAACGAATCTTTTCGGGAGAGGCAAGCCCGATTTTCATAAATTCAAAATTGTTGACGTCCATCAAGGAGCGACCCTCCTTAATCTGTACTTGAGTGTACCGCTCTGTTAGTACACAGGAGCGGAATTCTGTGTTCGAACCATATATGGGTTGGCGGTGGCCGTATAGCAAATGCTAACGGCCACCGTCCGATCCAACGTTATACGACTTCGGCAGCTTACTCGATGACGTACTCGTCATCCATGCCGAGATTCAACTTATCCTGCGGAATATCGTCATCTTCATCGAATTCGCGCATTTCAATTTCTTCTTCGTTCTCTGTCAAGATTTTGACATCCATACCCAAGCTTTGCAGCTCTTTGATAAGGACTTTGAACGACTCAGGAACACCTGGCTCAGGAACATTTTCGCCCTTCACAATCGATTCGTACGTCTTCACGCGGCCGACAACATCATCAGACTTGACGGTAAGAATCTCTTGTAGAGTATAAGCTGCACCGTAAGCTTCGAGCGCCCATACCTCCATCTCACCGAAGCGCTGACCGCCGAACTGTGCTTTACCACCGAGCGGCTGCTGCGTAACGAGCGAGTATGGTCCAGTTGAACGTGCGTGAATTTTATCGTCAACCATGTGTGCGAGTTTGATCATGTACATGACACCAACGGTAACTTCACGCTCGAACGGCTCACCTGTACGACCATCGTACAAGATCGTTTTACCGTTGCGCTGCATGCCAGCTTCTTCCATTGTATCAAATACGTCATACTCGGTAGCACCGTCGAATACCGGCGTTGCCATATGCATGCCAAGGTAACGAGCAGCCATACCCAAGTGAACCTCGAGTACCTGACCGATGTTCATACGCGATGGAACCCCCAATGGGTTCAAGACGACTTGAACTGGTGTACCGTCTGGAAGGAACGGCATATCTTCTTCAGGCAAGATACGTGCGATGACACCCTTGTTACCATGGCGTCCCGCCATCTTATCACCCTCGGAAATTTTACGTTTTTGGGCAATATAAACACGAACGAGTTGATTCACACCTGGAGGGAGTTCATCCCCTTTCTCACGTGTAAATACTTTGACATCAACGACGATACCGTCAGTACCGTGAGGAACGCGCAAGGAAGTATCACGAACTTCGCGTGCCTTCTCGCCGAAGATAGCATGCAAGAGGCGTTCTTCTGCTGTCAGTTCAGTAACCCCTTTAGGTGTTACTTTACCAACGAGAATGTCACCGTCTTTAATTTCCGCACCGACGCGGATAATACCGCGCTCATCCAAGTTCTTGAGCGCTTCTTCACCGACGTTCGGAATATCGCGGGTAATTTCTTCTGGTCCGAGCTTCGTATCACGAGCTTCGGACTCGTATTCTTCAATGTGAATGGACGTATAAACGTCTTCTTTCACCATTTTCTCGGATAGCAAAATCGCATCCTCGTAGTTGTAACCTTCCCACGTCATGAACGCGACAACAACGTTGCGTCCAAGGGCCAATTCGCCGACCTCTGTGGAAGGGCCGTCCGCCAAGATGTCGCCTTTTTTCACGATATCGCCTTTCTTGGCAAGTGGACGCTGGTTAATGCATGTTCCTTGGTTGGAACGCATAAACTTCTGCAATTTATATTTGACGAGGTCACCTTTAACCTCTTTACCATCAATCACTTCAATTTTGCGAACTTGAACTTCATTCGCTGTAACACGCTCGACGACACCGTCTACTTTGGAGACGATACATACGCCGGAGTCTTTCGCAGACTTGTATTCCATTCCTGTACCAACAAACGGAGCTTCTGGCACGAGCAAAGGCACCGCTTGCCGCTGCATGTTTGATCCCATGAGCGCACGGTTGGAGTCATCATTCTCCAAGAACGGAATAAGCGCTGTTGCAACCGATACAACCTGCTTCGGCGATACGTCCATATAGTCAATACGATCCGTAGGCATTGTCAAAATGTTATCAGATTGCTTATTGTAACGAACGATAGCTGTTTCGTCACGGAATGTACCATCTTCATTCAGCGGCGCATTCGCCTGTGCGACTACGTAGTTATCTTCTTCGTCAGCAGTCATATAATCGATATGATCTGTAACTTTACCTGTCTTCGGATCGATCCAACGGTATGGTGCTTCGATAAAGCCATACTCGTTCACTCTAGCGAATGTAGACAAGGAGTTGATCAAACCGATGTTCGGGCCCTCTGGAGTCTCGATTGGACACATACGGCCATAGTGGGATGGATGGACGTCACGAACTTCAAAGCCCGCGCGCTCACGCGTCAAACCACCAGGTCCGAGTGCAGACAGACGACGCTTGTGCGTAAGTTCCGCAAGTGGGTTCGTCTGATCCATGAACTGAGACAACTGGGAGCTACCGAAGAACTCCTTAATGGATGCAATAACAGGTCTGATATTAATCAACGCCTGCGGTGTAATCACGTTCGCGTCTTGGATAGACATGCGTTCGCGCACAACACGCTCCATACGAGACAAACCGATGCGGAATTGGTTCTGCAGCAATTCACCTACAGAGCGCAGACGACGGTTGCCCAAGTGGTCGATATCATCTGTGCTGCCAATTCCATGCAACAAGTTAATAAAGTAGTTAATCGATGAGATAATATCCGCTGGAGTAATGTTCTTCACGGATTTATCAATGTTACGATTAGCAATAATTTTAATAACTTTGCCGTCTTCGATTGGAGAGAATACGTCGATAACCTGTACTGGGATATCTTCAGATTCCATTACTCCGCCTGCCACATGATAGGTCTTGAAGCCAACATTGCTTTCAAGACGAGGCAAAATTTCGTCTAAGAGACGACGGTCAACGACTTGACCAGCTTCCGCAATAATTTCACCTGTTTCCGTATCAACAAGCGTTTCTGCCAAACGTTGATTGAACAAGCGATTCTTAATGTGAAGCTTCTTATTAATCTTGTAACGACCTACATTCGCTAGATCATAGCGCTTCGGATCAAAGAAACGTGCGATCAGCAAGCTTCTTGCATTCTCCAATGTAGGAGGTTCGCCTGGACGAAGACGCTCATAGATTTCAATCAGAGCCTTCTCTGTTGAATCCGTATTATCTTTATCCAGCGTATTACGGATATACTCATCATGGCCAAGCAAATCTAAGATTTGCTCATCTGTACCAAATCCGAGTGCTCTCAGCAATACCGTAACCGGAATTTTACGAGTACGGTCGATACGAACATAGATAATGTCCTTCGCATCCATCTCAAGTTCCAGCCATGCACCACGATTCGGAATAACTGTCGCCGTGTAAGTTTTCTTCCCGTTCTTGTCAACTTTAGTACTGAAATAGACACTCGGAGAGCGAACTAACTGGCTGACAATTACACGTTCAGCACCATTAATAACGAACGTGCCCGTTTCCGTCATGAGCGGGAAATCACCCATAAACACTTCCTGCTCTTTGACCTCTCCGGTCTCTTTGTTAAGAAGGCGCACTTTTACACGGAGCGGCGCCGCAAAAGTTACATCGCGTTCTTTCGAATCATCGACTGTATATTTGGGTTCACCCAAGCTGTAATCGATAAATTCCAAAACCAAATTACCTGTGAAATCCTGAATCGGTGAAATATCTTGGAACATTTCACGCAATCCCTCGTCCAAAAACCATTGATACGATTTCTGTTGGATTTCAATCAAGTTCGGAACTTCGAGTACCTCTTTGATGCGCGCATAACTGCGCCGAGTGCGTCGTCCATATTGAACAAGATGTCCTGCCAACTTTAACTCACCCCTCATGTCTACTCACAAAAATGGATTGCGAATCCTTTTCGATATCCTTTATAATAAAGTCCACGAAAGAGACTCTAAAAACGAATAATATAGTACAAAATGTCAGAAAAAAGAAAAACGCACGTTCACGGCAAAACGCAAATGCGATGGACGCCGTTTCCCCCGTGTCGCCGTTTCCTGTTGTCGATTACAACTTCATATCCGATAGACTTGCCCAAAATGTAAACATTATACGTCATTTCACAAAAATGTATGCATCCTTTCAAAAAAAGGCTTGACAATTTGGTCATGTAAAGACATGAAGCCTATCCTAATACTGACATTTTATAATAATACCATATTGGGTACTTGGAGTCAACTCGGAAATGATTTCTTCGCTTGATAGATCCGATACCCTTTGTCCTTCACTACTAATTCTACGTTTTCTTCTCCAAACAACTGCTGCAGCTTCGCTTCAGCTGATGGCGCCCCCTGTTTCTTCTGAATCACGATCCAGAGAGCTCCTCCATCCACTAGATGCTGATAGGATTGTTCGAATATCCGATGAACAACTTCTTTGCCTGCACGAATTGGTGGATTCGTAAGAATTACAGAATACTGTTCATTGCCAAGCGCATTAAGACCATCACTCTCTTGAATCGTGACGTTATGGATTCCATTAAGAAGAGCATTCTCTCTCGCCAAATCCAAGGCCCGTTCATTCACATCTACCATGGTGACTTGCCCACGCTTAGCCAGCTTTGCCGCAGTCAATCCAATTGGGCCATATCCACAGCCCACATCAAGAACAGCAGCATCTTCAGGGATGTCCATGCAATCAATCAGCACACGACTGCCGTAATCGACACCCCCCTTGGAAAACACACCTGCATCCGATACAAATGCTAGCTGCATACCACGCAAAGCTGTAGTCCATTTTTTTCGATCATGCTCTACTTCTGGACGCTTGCTGTAATAATGGCCTGTCATCTCGATCCCTTCCTGTCATGGTGAAAATAAAAAGTGCTGTCGTTCATTGGCTAAGATGCGCGTCGAGTTCCCTTTTTACACTTCGTATTCGATTACATCCATGCTAAATCGGTAAGTCGTATCTTAGACAACGAACCCCTTGAAAACAGGTTCAAGGGGTTCGCACTTTCGCAAGCAGAGATTACTTCACTTCTACAGATGCGCCAGCTTCTTCGAGCTTCGCTTTTACTGCTTCTGCTTCTTCTTTGCTTACTTTTTCTTTCAATGGTTTCGGGCAGTTGTCTACCAAGTCTTTTGCTTCTTTCAAGCCAAGACCAGTGATTTCGCGAACAACTTTGATAACGTTGATTTTGCCTGCGCCTGGTGCAGTCAAGATTACGTCAAATTCAGATTGTTCAGCTGCGCCAGCGTCACCAGCTGCGCCACCTACTACAGCTACAGGAGCTGCTGCAGTTACGCCGAATTCTTCTTCGATTGCTTTAACAAGGTCGTTCAATTCCAATACGGACATGCCTTTGATGGCTTCCAAGATTTGCTCTTTGCTCATTTGTTAAACCTCCATATTTAATAAAATGTATGTTACGCGATTAAGCTTACGCTTCCGCTTCGTTCTTCTCTGCAACGGCTTTGACAGCCAATGCGAAGTTGCGCATTGGTGCTTGGAGCACGCTGAGCAACATGGACAACAAACCTTCGCGGGAAGGCAATGCTGCCAAAGCTTTGATTTGATCTACGTCAACGACGCGACCTTCAACGACGCCACCCTTAATTTCAAGGGCTTCGTTTTTCTTCGCGAAATCGTTCAAGATTTTCGCAGGTGCTACTGCGTCTTCACGACTGAACGCGATAGCCGTCGGACCAGACAATACTTCATCAAGTTCAGACAACTCAGCTTCTGCTGTCGCACGGCGTACCAATGTATTTTTCAATACTTGGAATTCGATGCCTGCTTCACGCAGTTGCTTACGAAGTTCAGTAACTTGTGCTACTGACAATCCACGGTAGTCAGCAACAACCGTTGTAGCGCTGCCGCGCAATTTCTCAGCGATATCTTGTACGGCTTGCTGTTTCGCTTCGATTACTTTTGCGTTTGCCACTCGATCCACCTCCTACAAGGTTCTACTTACACCGTATCCTGTCCGATATCTTCTACCTACTTCAGCATAAGAAAAGCCTCTGTAGTTCACTACAGAGGCATCACGATAGCACTTGGTGCGCAGACGTATCAACGACACGCCCCAAGCACTCAGTCTATTTCGAACACCTCGGTAGGAGATTAAGCCTTTCGGCACCTACTGTCTACGGTACGATTATTCAAAAGTTAATTGCATGTGTTAGCAACTCTATTAGCATAGCATGGATAGGCGAACGATGTCAACCATCCACAAAACTTGCCAATATTCTGCTAGATTTTCCATACAGGAATGAATCTTAGCGGAAAGATGCTGTGTTCACACGTGCTGCAGGACCCATCGTGGAAGAAACCGCGATGTTTTTCAAGTACACGCCTTTAGCCGCTGCTGGCTTCGCACGGTTCAATGCATCGATCAACGCTTTGAAGTTGTCATGCAACTTGTCCGCATCGAAAGAAGCTTTACCGATTGGAGCGTGGATTTGACCTGCTTTATCCAGACGGTATTCGATTTTACCAGCTTTGATCTCTTGGATCGCTTTAGTAACGTCGAATGTAACCGTACCGGCTTTAGGGTTAGGCATGAGACCTTTACCACCGAGGATACGTCCCAATTTACCTACTTCGCTCATCATGTCTGGCGTAGCTACGCAGACATCGAAGTCGAACCAGCCTTGTTGAATTTTGTTGATCATATCTTGATCGCCTACAAAATCAGCACCAGCTGCTTCTGCTTCTTTCGCTTTTTCGCCTTTTGCAAAGACGAGAACGCGTTTTGTTTTACCTGTACCGTGTGGAAGTACAACTACCCCACGAACAGCTTGGTCTTGTTTACGAGGGTCTACACCCAAGCGAACAGCCACTTCAACTGTTTCGTCGAATTTTGCTGTAGCCGATTTTTTCACCAATTCAATGGCTTCCATCGACTCATAAGCTGCATCTCTATCGATGAGCTTCGCAGCTTCGATATATTTCTTGCCACGTTTTGCCATTTTAATTTCCTCCTTTGTGGTTTTAGCGGATTAACCTCCCACATGCGCCAAGAAGAACGTATTAGTCTTCTACGACAAAGCCCATGCTGCGAGCTGTACCTTCAACCATACGCATAGCCGATTCAACGGATGCTGCGTTCAGGTCAGGCATTTTTTGCTCAGCGATTTGACGTACAACGTCGCGTTTCACTGTTGCAACTTTTTTCTTGTTCGGTTCACCGGAACCTTTTTCAACCTTAGCCGCTACTTTCAACAATACTGCAGCCGGTGGAGTCTTCGTGATGAACGTAAAGGAACGATCTTCGAATACAGAGATCTCAACAGGAATAATCAAACCTGCTTGGTCAGCTGTTTTCGCATTGAATTCCTTACAGAACGCCATGATGTTGACACCCGCTTGACCCAATGCTGGACCTACCGGAGGCGCTGGATTCGCCTTACCCGCTGGAATTTGCAATTTAACGACTTTAATGACCTTTTTCGCCATTTCAAACACCTCCTTGCGCTAGTTATGTGAGTGTAAGGTTGCCCTATCTCACAAAAGAAACCATTAGAAAGATGTATTAAATCTTCTCCACTTGGTGGTAATCCAACTCAAGAGGGGTTTCTCTTCCAAACATGTTGACATGAACCTTAAGCTTCTGCTTGTCTGTAACGATCTCTTCGACCGTACCGACGAAGTTTGCAAAAGGCCCTACCTTGATGCGAACCGATTCCTTCAAGTCGTACTCGACTTTTGGTCTCGGATCTTCCATTCCCATTGTCTTCAAGATCTGTTCGACCTCTTCTGGCAACAGTGGAATAGGCTTCGAACCAGAGCCGGTAGATCCGACGAATCCGGTAACCCCTGGCGTGTTGCGAACAACATACCAAGACTCATCCGTCTGAATCATTTCAACCAAAACATACCCCGGGTAAACTTTACGCATGACAACTTTCTTTTTGCCATCCTTGTTTACCATTTCTTCTTCCATCGGAACAAGAACGCGGAATATTTTGTCTTCCATGCCCATGGATTCAACGCGCTTTTCCAAATTGGCTTTTACTTTGTTCTCATAACCTGAGTAGGTATGAACAACGTACCATCTTTTTTCCATAACTAAGCCACCTTGGGACTTTATTAAATAATCGCTTCGACTATCGCGGAAATACCGATATCAAGGACCCAGAAATAAAGCGTCATAAAGATAACCGTGGCTAATACGACGATCGTGTAGCTTGTCAGTTCTTTACGATTGGGCCAGCGAACCTTTTTTAATTCACCCCAGCTGTCGGCAAAGAAGGAAAACATCGAACCGAAACTTTGTTTCAGTTTCCCGAAGAAAGCCACGGACTACACCTCCATCAGACTTATCTCGTTTCGCGATGAGAAGTATGCTCGTTGCAGAACTTGCAGAATTTCTTCAACTCAATGCGGTCTGGGTGATTACGTTTGTTCTTTGTTGTCGTATAGTTGCGTTGTTTGCAGTTCGTGCAAGCCATCGTAACGATTACCCGCATGTAGTACACCTCCTGAAGACACCTTAATGATAAGAAGCGTCGAATTTCCCCAAGCAGAAACGGATTGACCATCCTTCTACAGGGGGACAAGTCGTCTCTTGTGCGCTGAATAATCCACTCTCAGTCTCATAACCAATCATTTCTTATTCAGTAAATACGTACGCATATTTAGGGCTACCTAAAACACTTTATCACAAGGGTCAAATGATGTCAATGATAAGATGTTGACGCCGTGGGGGGGCGATGCCTTTCACTCTACCATATTCGACAGCCGCTTGACAAAGGAAAAGATCACTAATGCTCTTATTCGATATCAGTATGGTGGAATAAACAACAATCTAAACCCTATTCGTTACAAAACCTTTCATTTTCTACTGTTTATCTGCCCTCTTGAACGCATATTCATCTATCTTCTAAAAAAGAGCTTATCCCCCACACTTGGTTGATAAGCTCTCATACCTGTATTTGACTTATTAACATTCGCTATCCCCGCCATCCCGTAACTCCAAATATCGCTCCAACTTGCGCTTGACTCGCTGTAGCGCATTGTCTATCGATTTGACGTGGCGATCCAGATCGACGGCAATTTCCTGATAGGAACGCCCATCCAAGTAAAGCATCAGCACTTTCCGCTCCAAATCGCTCAATATTTCAGACATCTTGTCCTCAAGCCCGACGAATTCTTCCTGATTGATGATTAGCTCTTCAGGATCAGATACCCGAGATCCACCGATCACATCCAGCAAGGTACGATCCGAATCCTCATCATATATCGGCTTGTCCAAGGACACATAAGAATTCAGTGGTATGTGCTTCTGGCGAGTTGCCGTCTTGATTGCCGTAATAATCTGTCTCGTAATGCACAATTCAGCGAACGCCTTGAAAGAGGCCAGCTTGTCTCCCTTAAAATCACGAATCGCCTTGTATAATCCGATCATGCCTTCTTGAACAATATCCTCACGGTCAGCGCCGATTAGAAAATATGAGCGTGCTTTCGCTCGAACGAAATTGCGGTACTTGTTAATTAAGTATTCGAGCGCTTCGCTATCTCCCTCCCGAACCGCGTCGACTAACTGTTCATCCGACGAACGTTCGTATGAGGAGATGCTTAATACTTTGAGGTCAACACTCACTAGCAATCCCTCCGGCCTGCAACGCAATCCATCCGTTACATCACAAATGATAGATTCAGTATATATGAATCTATCTATCAACGTCAACCAAAGGAAGCCTTATCCTGTGCGGAATTTGAGCATTATTCCAAAATAATACTATGCATTTGGCTGCATACGCCACTTATAACGATGAATATGGCATTCATTGCTCTTGTGAGCTTCTGCTCAATCCTCTTCTCCTCGGCGCAGCCGTTCGAGCTTAAGCAGTTGATCCAGCTTCAGCTTCCCTTCAATAGGATTGCGTTTAATTGGCTGTATCGCCTGTTCACGGATCTTCGTTTCGACCTCGCGCCGGGCTTGCATAATAATAAGTCTAAGTTCACGAGCTGAAATACGGAGCGCGCCC
This sequence comes from Paenibacillus alvei DSM 29, assembly GCF_000293805.1. Lineage (GTDB taxonomy): Bacteria > Bacillota > Bacilli > Paenibacillales > Paenibacillaceae > Paenibacillus_B > Paenibacillus_B alvei. Next base: position 54,001 of record NZ_AMBZ01000002.1, read on the forward strand.
TGTGCAAAAGCTACATTCTGCTCCGTCATGTCAGAAGTCGCAACGTAGATTTGCCGACGACGGTGACCGAGTTCTCTTGCGAGACGCTCAATACACTCATCCGCTGTTTCCTTTTCCTTCGTGAATTGTACCGTTACTTTGCCCTGTGCATATTTGGCACCTAAGCCTGGAACACGATAAGCATCGAATACGACAATTGCTCTCCGGCCTGAATATGCCTGATAGTCCGCAAGCATATTCAGCAGCCGTTCTCTTGCTTCATCTAAATCTTTATCTTTCACCTCTCTTAGCTCCGGCCACGCCCCAATCATGTTGTAGCCGTCTACGAGAAGCACATCTCGCCAGTCCTGACGCTCCATACCGAGCAGCCTCAGCCGCGACGCCGGCGCACGACCTCATACATGAAGATGCCTGCAGCTACCGACGCATTAAGCGAGTTAATTTGCCCTGCCATTGGAAGCTTGTACAGCATATCGCAATTTTCCCGAACAAGTCTGCCCATTCCTTTATTCTCGTTGCCGATGACAAGTGCGATAGGAAGATTGAATACATCTGCTTCATAGATGTCTTGAGTTGCCGATACATCTGTACCTACAATCCATACGCCGCGTTCCTTCAACTGCTGCATCGTCTGTACCAAGTTAGTCACCTTTGCTACAGGTACATATTCAACCGCTCCCGCTGATGTTTTGGATACCGTAGCAGTCAGCCCTGCTGAACGGCGTTTCGGAATAACAACCCCATGTGCTCCTGTGCAATCTGCGGTACGAAGAATAGAGCCCAAGTTGTGTGGATCTTCAATTTCATCTAACAGGATCAAGAACGGTATCTCGCCCTTTGCCTCAGCCTGAGCCAAGATATCATCTACTTCTACATAATGATATGCAGCAACCTGTGCTACAACTCCTTGATGCTGAACACCCTCAACCATTTGATCAAGCTTTCGCTTATCGACCGTTTGGATGACTACGCCAGCTTTCTTGGCTTCTGCGATAATCGGGCCTGTTAAATGTTTTTGTGCGTTTTCCGCGATCCATACTTTATTAATCGTTCTTCCAGATTTTAGCGCCTCGGTAACCGAGTGCTTCCCGGCAATGTATTCTTCCTGCATGCGTATGCGCGCCTCCCGTCTTATGTTTCCTTCTTACTTTGGCTGCTGTTCCTTCTCGTGTGCTTGAACAATCATATTAACGAATTGCTGCATCCGTTCAAAGTTTTCATTCAAGTATAAATAACCGAATAGCGATTCAAGCGCTGTTGCTTGTCTATACTCACTTACATTCGCGCTCTTCGGCACGCTGGACTTCGTATTGCGTCCTTGTCGAACAACATCTGCCTCTTCATCGGTCAAATGCGGTGCCAGCAGTGCAAGGGCACGTGCCTGCGCTTTGGCAGATACATACCCAGTCGCCTCTCTATGCAAATGATTCGGTCGATGATTCGGCTGTGATATAAGGTATTGTCTAATGGCAATTTCGAAGATGGCATCGCCGATATAGGCGAGCACAATCGGATGCAACTGTTTTGGCTGCTTCGTAGGGGCAAAAGGGAACAGCCATGTCCCCTCAGCCCCTAATTCCTTCCCATCCCTCATTGCTAATTGATGTTCCTGTTGATTATCATTCATTGATTATGCTCAAGCTCCTTCGTCAACCGTAATGCCGCTGCCACTATTTCCGACGCCAGCGTACACCCTGAGGCGTATCTTCCAGAACGATCCCCTGCTCGGTCAACAAATCGCGGATTTCGTCAGCTCTCGCCCAGTTTTTCGCTTTGCGAGCATCGTTACGCTCTTGGATGAGTCGTTCAATTTCCTCATCCAGCAATTCTTCGTCCTTGTCCAGCACCAATCCAAGCACACCGTTCATCGCTTCAAAAGCGTCAAGCAGTGCTTCCAGATCCCCTGCTGCTAACGCATCAGATTGCTGCAAATACGAGTTCGCCTCACTTGCCCATTCGAATACAGCTGTAATGGCATCCGCTGTATTGAAGTCATCCTGCATCTTGGCGTCAAAGGTCTCTAGAATGGAAACAATCTTCGCTTGAATCGCTTCATTTGGATCCTCCTGCATGGAACGATCTGCTTTCAATGATGCCAACGCATGACGCACATTCGCAACTGCATTCTCAATGCGGCTAACGCTCTTCTCTGCTTGCTCCATCGCTTCAGCACTGAAGTTCAGCGGATTGCGATAATGGGTCGACAGCATGAAGTAACGCAATGCGCCTGGATTGTATTGCTTGCGCAATTGTTGAACAGTCACCCCGTTGCCAAGCGACTTCGACATTTTTTCATTATCAATATTAATATATCCGTTATGCATCCACACGTTGGCAAGCGGCTTGCCCGTAACCGATTCGGATTGCGCAGCTTCGCATTCATGATGCGGGAACTGCAGATCCTGACCTCCGCCATGGATGTCGATCGTTTCACCCAAGTACTTGCGCGACATAGCCGAGCATTCAATATGCCAACCTGGACGGCCTTCTCCCCATGGGCTGGCCCACGATATTTCACCCGGCTTGGCTGCCTTCCACAATACGAAGTCAGCCGCGTCCTCTTTGCGCTCATCTACTTCGATGCGAATCCCCAATTGCAGCTCATCTACATTTTGACGAGAAATCTGTCCGTACTTTGCGAATTCTCTCGTACGGAAATACACATCGCCACCCGATTCATAAGCCTTGCCGCTCTCCACGAGTTCCGAAATAAAGGCGATGATTTCTTCCATATTATCCGTTACACGAGGGTTATTCGATGCACGGCGAATGCCGAGACCATCATTATCCTCATAGAACGCCTGAATGAAGCGATCCGCAACCTCCGGCACTGTCGATCCCAGTTCAGCCGCTTTGCGGATCAACTTGTCATCTACATCCGTGAAGTTCACGATGTAGTTCACTTCATAATCCAGTGTTTCTAAATAACGGCGCACTACATCAAAAAAGATCGCGGGCCGCGCGTTTCCAATGTGAATATAATCATACACGGTTGGTCCGCATACATACATCGTAACGCGATCCGGATCTATCGGCTGAAACGGCTCTTTCGTGCGTGTCAGCGTATTATAAATGTGCAAATTCATTCAAGTCACTCCTCCTTGATGTTCGAGCCTCTATTTATTCACTTTCTCAAGTTCTTTTTTTGGTGATTCAGATGATTTTGGTGATTCGGCAGACTCTTCGTCAGCAGACTCATCTATCTGCTGACTTGCTTGGCTGGCAAGCGATCCATTTTCCGATTCTGTTCGCTGCTTCAATTGATGAAGCTCAGCCTTCACTGCATCCAACTCATGCTGCATGTTGCGTAGCATATCAATAACAGGGTCAGGAAGTTGGGCATGGTTCAAGCGATCAATCCGTACTCCATCCTGCTTCACTACCCGTCCCGGTATGCCTACAACGGTACAGTTCGGCGGAACCTCTCGAAGCACAACGGAATTGGCTCCAATGCTTGAATTATCTCCAATGGTGAAGGAGCCTAGCACCTTAGACCCGGAAGCGATGACGACGTTGTTCCCAATCGTCGGATGCCGCTTCCCTTTCTCCTTCCCAGTCCCCCCTAACGTTACACCTTGGTAAATAACCACATCATCGCCTATCTCACAAGTTTCTCCAATAACAACCCCCATGCCGTGGTCAATGAACAGTCTCTGACCAATACGTGCACCAGGATGTATTTCGATCCCTGTCATGAATCGGCTAATTTGAGAAATAATACGCGCTGTTGTATACCAGCGCCAGCGATAGAACTGGTGTGCGATGAGATGCGCCCATATCGCATGCAGGCCTGAATAGGTAAAGATAACTTCAAATCGGCTACGTGCTGCCGGGTCGTTATCGAACACCGCTTGCACATCGGATTTCATTCTGCGAATGATACGCCACATGCTCTATCCCCCCCGGAACTTAGCGAATTGAGTTAGGGTTCTCTCTCTTGTGCACCATGCGGATGCATGAATTCAAGGCAATAAAAAACGTCTCTGCAGCATGATGCTGCAGAGACGCGATGCGCGGTTCCACTCTGCTTAGACAACATCATGCCTCTATCGCCGTTCCGCACCAACGGATACAAGCTTATTACATAGCAGACACCTGTTATCTCTCTTGAGCATCCATAACGCGGATGATTCGCCATCCCCTACCCATGCATCACATGCATGCTCAAGGACGGAGCTTCCGGGTGCATCGCATAAGCTTAAAAATGGAACGACTTGCAGCCTGTTAGGCGAGATGGACTTTCAACTCCACCATTCCCCTATCACGATCGTTCTCTCTGTTCATTTTTGTAAGGCTTATACTCTCCCGTTCAACGCTATTGTTCGTATTCTCATTCATACAGCTCTTTGCATGACTTTTGTTCAGAACGAATTTATGAAAAGGATTCTATCGTAAGTATATTCGAAGCATGTGCTGCATGACAATAACCAAACCTTGAAAGTTGCACAACTTCGAATCTGAACCATCAATGGCATCCTCGTTTCCAGTGAATCTCTATGCGTTCAAGCGAGCAAGAACCTTCTCTTTGCCTAACAGAACGATCGTTTCGTTTAAATCTCGACCGTGCATTTGACCAGATACAGCAACACGAACCGGCATAAACAAGCCTTTGCCCTTAGCGCCCGTTTCCTTCTGTACTTCCTTTAACGATGCCTTGATCGTATCCGCATCCCAAGTCGCAGCAACTTCCAGCTTCGAACGAAGTGCGGACAATACAGTTGGAACCTGTTCTTCAGCCAGTACAGACTTTGCTTCTTCATCGATGACAAGCTCTTCACGGAAGAACATCTCTGACAATTCCACAATATCGGAAGCACAGTTCATTTGCTCCTGATACAGCTTCACAAGCGCAGCCGCCCATGCTTGCTGCTCTTCATTCAACTGGTCCGGCAAGCGTCCTGCACGTTGAAGATGAGGAATCGCTAATGCCGCAATGCGGTCGGGATCAGCTTTCTTCATATACGTATTATTAATATGCGTCAGCTTATTCGTATCAAATACAGCAGGACTCTTGGACAAGCGTGTCTCGTCGAAGATCGAGATCAGCTCTTCCAAAGAGAATATCTCTTCTTCACCTTTAGGGGACCAGCCAAGCAGCGCAATGAAGTTGACCATTGCTTCTGGCAAGTAACCGAGCTGCTCATACTGCTCGATAAATTGAATAATGGATTCGTCCCGCTTGCTCAGCTTCTTATGGTTCTCGTTAACGATCAGCGTCATATGACCGAAGATAGGAGCTTCCCATCCGAACGCTTCAAAAATCATAAGCTGGCGAAGGGTATTGGTAACATGGTCTTCCCCGCGCAGGATGTGGGACATCCGCATCAAATGGTCATCGATAACCACTGCGAAATTGTAAGTCGGAATGCCATCCTTTTTCACGATTACCCAGTCGCCTGTTGTATCCGATTCAAACGTAATTTCACCTTTAACCATGTCGTTAAATGTATACGAGCGTCCTTGCGGTACACGGAAGCGAATGCTCGGCTTACGCCCTTCTGCTTCCAAACGAGCATGGTCTTCTGCAGACAAGCTGCAGCACTTGCCGGAATACTTCGGCGTTTCGCCGCGCTCAACCTGTGCCTCTCGCTCCGCTGCAAGCTCATCTTCCGTACAATAGCAGCGATACGCAAGACCACGCTCAAGCAACTCATTCACATATTTATTGTAGATATCCAAGCGCTCCGTCTGGCGATAAGGCCCATATTCGCCGCCTACATCAACGCTTTCATCCCAATTCATGCCGAGCCACTTCATATACGTAAATTGGTTCTCTTCTCCGCCTTCCACATTGCGCTTCACGTCCGTATCCTCGATTCGAACGATGAATTTCCCCCCATGGTGGCGTGCGAACAAATAATTAAACAATGCCGTACGCGTATTGCCAATATGTAAGTGTCCTGTTGGGCTTGGTGCGTAACGAACTCGAATATCGTTATTCATGATTGCTTCACTCCCGTACTTTGTCTTTCCATTAATCATTTCATCATACCATATTGTGAAATAAGCAGACAACAGCCTGTGCGGCAATTCCTTCGCCACGCCCTGCAAAGCCTAGCTGCTCTGTTGTTGTAGCCTTTACATTCACCTGCGATTCTTCCGCTCCGAGCGCCCTAGCAATATTCGCTACCATAGCCGGGATATGCGGCAGCATCTTCGGCTTCTGTGCAATGATTGTGCAGTCAATGTTGCCTAGACGATACCCCCGCTCAACAGCCAGTGCCCATACATGTTCTAACAGCTTCATGCTGTCTGCATCTTTGAATGCTGGATCCGTATCTGGAAAATGCTTGCCTATATCCCCTAGTCCAAGCGCACCCAAAATAGCATCACTGACCGTGTGCAAAAGCACATCAGCATCTGAATGCCCAAGCAATCCCTTCTCGTACGGAATACGAACACCGCCGATAATACACGGGCGTCCTTCTACCAACTGATGAACATCGAATCCTTGACCCACTCTAATCATCCGAATGCCTCCCTCTCCTTCTGCCTCTAGATTCAAGTTCTTGAAGCCTTATGGCGAGACAGCCACCATTCAGCCCACTCCAGATCATCTGGCGTCGTCAGCTTAATGTTCGTATAGCTTCCCTCTACCACATGAACAGCAATTCCCATCCGCTCAACGAGCATTGCATCGTCTGTTCCAACGAATTGATCCTGCTCAGCAAGCTCATGTGCAGCCATTACATCCTCCAGCCTGAAAGCCTGAGGTGTCTGAATGGCCCATAATCTGCTGCGATCAGGCGTTGCCGTAATGATACCGGAATTGTCCACCTGCTTAATGGTATCCTTGACCGGAACGGCCAATACGGCCGCTCTGTGCTGCCGGGCCGCATCATAACATGCGCTTACTTTGCCCGGCTCTACAAAGGGCCGTACACCATCATGGATACATACATACTCAATGCCGCGCGATTTCAGAGCCTGGAGGCCAGCATATACTGAATGCTGTCTCTCCTTGCCCCCTGCGACGATGTCTTGTACCTTATGCAATCCGTATTGTTTCACCCATGCTTCGCACCGCGTAGAATCCTGTGCCGAAGTTACCCATGCGATTGACTCGCATTCCTCCATGGCTTGGAACCGCTCTACTGTATGGATGATTACTGGCTTGTCCTTTAATTGCAAATACTGCTTACTCTCTTCCGTACCCATGCGCGTGCCTTTTCCGGCAGCGACGATGACCACGCCAAACCCTCTGTCCATCCTTGCTAACCCCCATGATGGTAGTATCCCCATCATACCTGTTTATTGGGCTTTTTCCAACAGTTTTGGCTTGGCAAATATCATTCGACCAGCAGAGGTCTGCAGCACACTTGTCACGAGAACCTCCATTGTCATACCGATATAGTCTCGGCCGCCTTCAACGACGATCATTGTACCGTCATCCAAATAGGCTACGCCTTGTCCGTGCTCTTTACCATCCTTAATAACTTGAACAACAATTTCTTCTCCCGGCAGGACGACTGGCTTCACTGCATTTGCAAGATCATTAATATTGAGCACAGACACGCCTTGCAGTTCGCATACCTTATTCAAGTTGAAATCATTCGTTACAACCTTGCCCTTCAGCAGCTTCGCAAGCTTGACCAGCTTGCTGTCTACCTCGGAGATCTCTTCAAAATCCCCTTCATATATGAGCACCTTTACTTCCAGTTCCTTTTGAATCTTATTCAAAATGTCTAAACCTCTGCGTCCACGATTGCGCTTGAGCAAATCCGAAGAATCCGCGATATGCTGAAGCTCCTCCAGAACGAATTCTGGAATGACAATGGTTCCTTCAATGAACCCCGTCTTGCATATATCTGCAATGCGGCCATCAATGATGACGCTTGTGTCTAAAATTTTATGTTCTTCCATGCCCCTTGTCTTCTCCTCTCCCCGCTCTGGTAGCCGGAATGAAGAAAACCACTTCACGATTTCTTCCCGCTTCATAAGTGCCGCTTGCATGCCTGCTGCTGACAATAAAACAACCAAACAGACTGAAATCATACGTCCTACTATCCCGAACGGCTCGAACACCGGTGCAAGCAAGGCACCGAAGGACAATCCGAGTAATGCCCCTGAAGCTCCTGACAGCAGCATTCCTGCTGACATACTTACCATACGTTCCTCTACCATGCTCCATACCCGTGCCAATGGCGTAAAAAGTGCACGACCCATCACAATAAAGCAAAATGCCCCGCCAAGCGCCCATAACAATCCGTTAGAAGTTATTCCAGGGTTGGATAATGACGAAAACTCCATCGACTGCATATTCCAATATCGATGGAACTCAATCCCACTCCATGCTCCGATCAATCCTGCCACCGCATAAAATAATCGTCTGAACACGAAGTCCACCTCCTTGTCTAAATTGGATATCTTTACAATTATGGCCCAACCCCTCCGCTCCTAACCGTCCACTCGCACAATTTTAAATTTGAGGCGAAGTTGAAATGTGGGAATTCCCAGAAGTATAATAGGGGAGTAATTACTGTTTGCGGAGCACTAAATTAACGTGAGTCTCTTGAGTGGTATGGCTCGGGCTACCCACGATTCCATGAATAGAGGTGGATGAGAAATGAGTACTTCCAGTTTGCAATCTTTGCAGGATCAAGTCGGCGATTTATTGTTAAGACACCGAAGCTTGCTGGACATTCTTTCGAAATACGGACAGTCCGATGCCTCGGTAAACCGCGCGATTACAAAAGCGATTACGGAATGTGGATGCTTGGAGCTGCACGCGAAACGACAGCCTTATCATGACGACATGGATGTAGATCAAGCGAAGCGAATTCTCGAATCCCATGTCCAAGGACATTTATGCGAGAACTGCAAGGATGTGGTGAAGAGTGAACTCGGTAAGCATCTTTTCTATATGTCTGCACTCTGCAACCTGCTTGATATTGAGTTAGAGGATGTTGTTAAACAAGAATCGAGTAAATGCCAGACTCTGGGGATATTCAACTTATCCTGATAAAAGAGTAAATGGAAATCATAGGAAACCATACAAAAAAGCACCTGCTGGCAAATAGCTCGCCTGCAAGTGCTTTTCTTTTTTATTCCGTAAGCTTAGGAATGCTTCGATTGGTACCACTCTTCTGCCTCAAGCTGCTTTTTGCGGCGTCGATTCAGCATTCTAACGTTTTTTTAATCCGAGCAGTGCATACAGCACCAGCGGTACAAAAATCAATTTTGGTGTTTGTTCCGGCTGCCATACCGCAATTGCTACCGCCCCTGCAATGACAAACGGTGTAATCCAAATGGCTTTCTTCGGAATACCTACCTTCTTAAAGTTCGGATATTTTACCGTACTAACCATTAAGTAGGATAACAATATCATCGCAATGATAAGATAAGCTTCCGGAATGCTCTCATGGAATAAAGCAAGTGTACAAGCTACACCGCCAGCTGCTGGGATTGGCAAGCCAATGAAGTACCCTGGAATACCATCCTTAACGTTAAAGCGCGCAAGGCGCAGTGCACCACAGATTGGGAAGAGTGCGGTAACGATGCAAGCCAGCACCGGGTTAATATCAGTAAAGGCGACGGCATACATAATAAAAGCTGGCGCTACACCGAAGGAAATCACATCGGACAATGAGTCCAGTTCCTTACCGAACTCACTCTGTGCATTCAGTGCACGCGCAACGCGCCCATCCAGTCCGTCGAGCAACATGGCAATAATGATCATAAGAGCTGCTAAGTTGTAGTCACCGTGAAACGCAAGCATAATGGAAATAATTCCGAGTGATAAGTTACCGATCGTAAACAAGCTCGGAATGGACTTTGTAATCATAGGTTCACCTCTAATTTTACTATGCCCAACGTACGTCCTTTCATTGTAGGAAAATCAAATTTGCCTGTCAATGAAGACCTGCTCCTGAATCCGCTTAAGACCTTCTTTGATCGCGCGTGCGCGTACTTCCCCAATTCCGTCTACTTCATCCAATTCTTCAATCGTCGCCATCATCACATGAGGGAGGAATTGGAATGTTTCGACCAGATTCTGAATAATGACGTTAGGAAGTCTTGGGATCTTGCTAAGAACGCGGTATCCGCGCGGCGATACGGATTCTTCCTGAATCGTGCTCGTCGTCGGGTAACCGAGCAGTCTTATTAAATGATGGGTATCCAGCAGTTCATCAGCCGTGCATTTTTTAAGTTGGGCAATAATCTCACGAACTTTCTCATCGCTTCCGTCCCGGGCGTAATCCTTCAAGAGCAACCAAGCGTCTTCCTCAGTATTGCTTACAAGCTCTTCGAGCTGCATGCTGATGAGGCGTCCCTCTGTACCCAGCTCGTTAATATAACGCTTGATCTCCATCTTAATACGTAACACCATCTCAATGCGTTGCACAACATTTACGACATCGTATAAGGTAACCAATTCTTCAAACTCGGATGCAGTCAAATTCGTCATGCCCTGTACGAGGACAACCTTATATTTTTCCAATGTTTGAATCGCTTGATTCGCCTTTGTGAGAATGACGCCAATCTCCTTCAACGCATAGCGGAGACTGCCTTGATACAAAGTAATGACATTTCGACGCTGGGAAATGGACACTACCAGCTTGCCGGTCTGCTTCGCTACCCGCTCCGCTGTCCGGTGCCGAATGCCTGTCTCGGTAGATGGAATGGAGGAATCAGGAATAAGCTGCGTGTTCGCATAAAGAATTCGCTTAATGTCCTCGCTCAAGATAATGGCACCGTCCATCTTGGCCAGTTCATACAGATAACTTGGCGAAAAGTCGCAATTGATGGAGAATCCGCCGTCCACAACCTCCATCACTTCCGGACTGTATCCAACAACAATCAGTGCGCCTGTTTTCGCACGCAGCACGTTCTCCAATCCGTCGCGGAAAGGCGTTCCGGGTGCCACCATCCGCAACAGATCGTTCATAATATCCAGTTGGCTTTCCTTCATTCTATATCTATGCCCCCTAACCTAACGCCACAGCTAATGCTTCAGCAACCGTATTTACTCCAACAATTTCAATATTGGCAGGCGGTTTCCAACCGCGCAAGCTCTTCTCTGGTAATATAATGCGCTTAAAACCAAGTTTCTCTGCTTCCTTCACACGCTGCTCTGCACGAGAGACGCCGCGAACCTCACCAGTGAGCCCTATTTCGCCAAAGACAACATCGAACGGCTGAGTCGGCATATCTCGGAAGCTGGAAGCAATCGCAACCGCCATCGCTAAGTCAACGGCCGGCTCATCTAGCTTAATTCCACCCGCTACATTCACATAGGCATCCTGATTCTGCAGGAACATCCCCATTCGCTTCTCTAAGACCGCAATAATAAGCGCCAGCCGATGATGATCAATGCCTGTCGCCATTCGGCGCGGGGAAGGAAAATTCGTCGCCGATACGAGCGCCTGCATTTCAACAAGTACAGGACGTGTCCCTTCTAGGCTGGCAACAACCGTAGAGCCTGCTACACCGAGCGGTCTTTCCTGTAGGAACATTTCGGATGGGTTCTTCACTCCAACAAGTCCGCCCTCCGTCATTTCGAAGATGCCAATCTCATTCGTCGATCCGAACCGATTCTTCACAGCTCGCAAGATTCGGTAAGAATGATGCCGCTCTCCTTCAAAATAAAGGACACAGTCTACCATATGTTCAAGGAGACGCGGACCCGCGATTGCCCCTTCCTTCGTCACATGTCCAACGAGGACAGTAGCAATTCCCTTGCCTTTAGCGATGCGCATGAATGTGCTTGTGCATTCGCGTACTTGCGCAACGCTGCCGGGAGCAGACTCAACCGATGGTTGAAATACAGTCTGTATGGAATCAATGACAAGGAAATCAGGCTGTGCTGCTTCCAGCGCTTCCTCGATATATTGCAAATTCGTCTCACTAAGAACGAATAGATTCTCTGACAATACACCGAGGCGATCTGCCCTAAGCTTGGTCTGACGCATCGATTCTTCCCCAGATACGTACAGCACCTTGAGGCCGCTGGCGGCAAGTGCATTCGAGGTTTGCAATAGGAGTGTGGACTTCCCGATACCAGGGTCTCCCCCCACTAGAATCAGCGAGCCTGGGACAACCCCCCGCCCAAAACTCGATTCAGTTCGCTAAGTGTCGTGGTGAGCCGGGGTTCACGTCCACTTTCTATGTGTATGATAGATTGCGGTTTTTCTTTCGTTTGGATCAAGGAAGAATGCACACCGGCAGTCTTTACAACAGTCTCCCGCTCTTCCACCATCGTATTCCACTCACTACAGCCTGGACATTTTCCCATCCACTTCGGTGATTCGTATCCACATTCCGAACAATAAAATTTCGTCTTAACTTTGGCCATGAAGCCGACACTCCTAATCAATGTGCTGCAAGTCGTCGGTCACCATGTCCGCAAACAGGTACCTCGTTACTCATTACTCAATAGTTTACCATTTTTAAGAAGGCGGATAAAGTGCTTTAGCATATCATAAGCATAAACAGGCTCACACCATGACAATAAAACGGTGAAAAACCTTTTTGCCTAACGCTATAGCTAGACTCCCTAAATTAATGTCTCTGCTTTAACGAGCTGTAAGCCATACATTATATCTCCCTCCTTATTTACATAAAAAACAAAAAGAGAATCTTACCCTCCCTTTTTGCAAGGGAGAGCACGATTCTCTTGTGAATCTATATCTTATTTACACATTAGCTGTATTGGCTTCCTTATTATGCAGGACAACCAACTCGCCGTCCTTCTCGTCGATAACGACGGAATCGCCTTTGCTTACATTGCCCTTCAGCAGTTCCTCTGACAGACGATCCTCGATATGCTTCTGAATCGCTCTGCGCAGCGGACGTGCGCCGTACGCTGGATCGAAGCCTTCCTTCGCGAGGAAATTCTTCGCATTATCTGTCAATTGGAAATCGACATCTTGTTCCTTCAGGCGCTTGCGAAGTTCTCCGGCCATAAGGGATACAATCTCAGCGATATGCTGTTGTTCCAGTGAGTGGAACACGATAATTTCATCAATCCGGTTCAAGAATTCAGGACGGAAGCTCTTCTTTAACTCGCCCATTACTTTGTCCTTCATGTTGTTGTAATCCTTGCCAGCGTCATCGATTGCTGTGAAGCCCAGCGTAGAATTCCGCTTGATCGCTTCCGCACCAACGTTAGAGGTCAAGATGATTAGCGTATTGCGGAAATCAACGACGCGTCCTTTCGAATCCGTTAGACGACCGTCCTCCAGCACCTGAAGTAAGATGTTGAATACTTCCGGATGTGCCTTCTCGATTTCATCCAACAGGACGACAGAGTATGGCTTGCGGCGAACCTTTTCCGTCAATTGGCCGCCTTCCTCATAGCCGACATATCCCGGAGGCGCTCCTACGAGACGAGCTGTTGAATGCTTCTCCATATATTCAGACATATCGATGCGGATTACGGCATTCTCGTCACCAAACAAAGATTCAGCCAAGGCACGCGCAAGTTCTGTTTTACCAACCCCAGTAGGTCCAAGGAAGATGAAGGAGCCCATTGGGCGCTTCGGATCTTTCAACCCTGCACGCGCACGGCGGATTGCCCGGCTCACAGCCTTCACTGCTTCATCCTGGCCAATCACACGCTGATGGAGAATCTCTTCCATCTTGAGCAAGCGTTCCGTCTCTTCTTCCTTCAGCTTCAATACCGGAATTCCCGTCCAGCTTGCTACAACTTGAGCGATATCTTCCGGTGTTACCTCGGAGTCTACGCGTCCTTGTTTCTCTTTCCACTGGTTGCGAACCGTTTCCAGTTCCTCGCGCATCTTCTGCTCTGTATCGCGAAGTGCAGCAGCCTTCTCGAATTCTTGGCTCTGTACGGAAGCATCCTTCTCCTTGCGAATATCCTCCAATCGTGCTTCAAGCTCTTTCAAATTAGGCGGTACTGTGTACGTATGAAGACGTACTTTGGAGCTCGCCTCATCGATCAGATCGATTGCTTTATCAGGCAGGAAGCGATCCGTAATATAGCGATCTGACAGCTTCACTGCTTGCTCAATCGCTTCATCGGTAATTTTCACGCGATGGTGTGCCTCGTAGCGATCGCGCAACCCAGTCAAAATTTGGATAGCTTCTTCCGGTGTCGGTTGATCTACCGTAATCGGCTGGAAGCGTCGTTCGAGCGCTGCGTCCTTCTCAATATATTTACGATATTCATCAAGCGTTGTTGCCCCAATGCATTGCAGCTCACCGCGAGCCAATGCCGGCTTCAAGATGTTAGAAGCATCAATCGCCCCCTCAGCTCCACCGGCGCCGATCAACGTATGCAACTCATCAATGAACAGGATAACGTTACCCGCTTGGCGAATTTCATCCATAATTTTTTCAAACGATCCTCAAATTCACCGCGGTATTTCGTACCAGCGACAACTGAACCCATATCAAGCGTCATTACACGCTTATCACGCAACGTCTCTGGGATTTCATTGTTAATAATCTTTTGTGCCAAGCCTTCTGCTACAGCCGTCTTACCAACCCCAGGCTCACCGATAAGCACTGGATTGTTCTTCGTGCGTCGGCTCAATACTTGGATAACTCGCTCAATCTCCTTCGAACGTCCGATAACCGGATCCAGATTGCCTTCCTTCGCTACCGCAGTCAGGTCGCGAGCCAAGCTGTCCAGTGTCGGTGTGCTTACATTTTGCGACTGGCCGTGATGGCTGGATACAGCCTCACTGCTGCCAAGCAGTTGCAGCACTTGTTGGCGCGCTTTATTCAAGCTGATGCCGAGGTTGTTCAGCACACGTGCCGCTACGCCTTCCCCTTCACGAATCAAGCCAAGCAGGATGTGCTCTGTTCCCACATAGGTGTGGCCAAGCTTGCGAGCTTCGTCCATGGACAGTTCAATAACTTTCTTCGCACGCGGCGTATACGCAATATTAAGCGGCTGCTCTTGACCGCGCCCAATCAATGTTTCGACTTCGTCCTGAATCTTTTCCAAGCCAAGACCGAGCGCTACGAGCGCTTTCGCCGCAATGCCTTCGCCTTCACGAATAAGTCCAAGCAAAATATGCTCCGTACCAATATTGTTATGCCCCAGTCGAACAGCTTCTTCCTGTGCCAAAGCTAATACTTTCTGCGCACGTTCTGTAAATCTACCGAACATCATATGTGTTGCACCTCCATATTACATTATGATTTAGATTTGGATAACGTCTCGCGAATCATCTTCGCACGATGTGTATCTCGATCTTCTGCAGATAATGCCGTGTTGTATTTATGTTGTAAGAAGCCTGGCTGTGTCATGACCAACAGTTCATTCAGATCTGATGGCTGAATATGCTGCAAGATGCCAAGGTCAGAACCAAGCCTGATGTCGGACAACCGTTGTGCGGCTTCTTTTGAGTCCATAATTACTGCATGCTTCAAAATTCCATAGGAACGGCATATGCGATCCGTTAACCGAATGCGATTGCTCGTCAGGAGCTGCTCACGTGCTGCCTTCTCATGCTCGATTAATTGCTTCACAACACTGTACAAATTATCAATAATCTCAGATTCGGATTGACCCAACGTAATCTGATTTGAAATTTGGAACAGGTTGCCGATCGCTTCGCTACCTTCTCCATATATGCCCCTAACTGCCAGACCTACCTGGGTTACGGCCTGAAGCATGAGGTTGATTTGCTGCGTCATAACCAATGCCGGCAAATGCATCATCACCGATGCTCGAATTCCTGTACCAACATTCGTCGGGCAACTCGTCAAAAACCCTCTTTTCTCATCAAAAGCGTAATCGATATGCGATTCGAACACATCATCGATCCGACTCGCTTGCTCCCACGCTTCACGAATTTGCAGTCCTGGATACAGACATTGAATACGAAGATGATCTTCCTCATTAATCATAATGCTGGTCGATTCATCCTCACTTACAATAACTGCACCGTTGCGGGACTCATTCGCTAAATTCGGGGATATTAAATGCTTCTCTACAAGCACTTGCTTCTCTGTATCGCTAAGCTCTGCCAGCTCTAATTCATGAAAGTGATTCAATTGCGCAAATTCCGGGTCTTTCATGACTGCTGACAAACGATTCAACACCTCAGCTGATTGCTGATTCGTAGCCAAGAGTGGGAACGGCAGCCCGCTAATATTCCGCGCCACACGGATACGGCTGCTAATGACGATATCGGAATCAGGGCCCGTGCCGCGCATCCAATCGCTTAGGGCTTCATCAATAAATCGTCGCTCTGTCATCTCGTCATCTCCTTCCAATTCGCACTGCTTAATGTCATCTTACTCCCTCGATATCACTTATATCCTGTGAGAGCTATTAGGAACTGCTTCGCTCAGAATCGCTAGGCGGTTGATTCTCCAGCTCGCGAATGCGGTCACGCAAGTTAGCCGCCTCCTCGAACTCTTCACGCAAAATGCTGTACTGTAGCTGCTTCTTCAGCTCTTCCAGCTCGCGTCTGCGCTGAATCCGTCCCCCTCCACGCTTCGGAATTTTACCTACGTGTATGGTATTGCCGTGAACCCGCTTCAAGAGTGGATCCAAGCGATCGCCGAAAAAGGTGTAGCACTCATCGCATCCAAAACGCCCTAGCTTACCAAATTGCGCATAGGTAAGTCCGCACTTCTCACAGCGCATTGGCTGCGGCTTCGCATCTTCCTTAGCTCCTTGCTTGCTGCCTGTCAAATCGAAATCAAGCAAACCCGACAATAAATTATGGATGGAGAATCCGTTCGCCGTGCCTGGAATCCATTCGCCTTTTTCCCGAGCACATGATTCACAAATGTGAAATTCCGTCTTCTGTCCATTAATAATTTTCGTAAAATGCAGGGTAGCCGGTTTCTGACCACATTGTTGACACACCATAACCGTCTCTCCTCCTTTATAGATAGCTTCCGTTTTGCTTACATCCAGCCTTTATTTGCTCAATAAAGCCAACAGCATGGATCGGAGCAACCGAGCACGCAACTCGTCGCGATAAGGAAGCTTCACTGTCAAGTTATCTCGAGATACTGCAGCCCGCAGCAGATTCGCTTCCCGGCGGGAGATGAATTTCGCTTCTTCCAGTTGATAGATAAGTCCCTCAGCGGCACTTTGTTCGATCCGCTCTCCAATGGACTCGCACAAATGATTATGAATCGCTTGATGCGCCGGCAAGTCAATTCGCTGGATGCGAATGTATCCTCCTCCGCCGCGCTTGCTCTCAACGACGTATCCCTTCTCCAATGTAAAGCGCGTGCTGATTACATAATTAATCTGTGATGGTACGCAAGAGAATTGTTCAGCTAAGTCATTGCGTTGAATCTCTACGGCGCCTTCCGAACTCTCAAGTAGGATATGCTTCAGATAGTGCTCGATCAGGTCGGAAATGTTGCGCATTGTCTCCCCCCTTTCCGCTTAAAGTAGTCTCTATATTAGGTTTAACCAAATATAAGCCTCACTTATTCTGTTTTGGCTTAATATTTTGAACTTTTTTGACTATTAGTCTGACTTTGACTTTCTTTGACTTTACATTTATTATAGCGCACTTATATGAATTTGCAACTGTTTTAGATCAATTTCATCAGCTATTCTACACTTTTATGTGGATAACCTTCTTCCAAGGAAATTCATTTATCTCTGTACATCTCGATTACGCAGTATATTCAAATTCGCTATTATTGGTAAGCCCCATTCATGCGATGAATGTTGTGGATATCACGCCTATTCTCCACATAAGTGGATAATTGATGCGTACAGTGTGAATAAAAAATAGAAAATTCTCCGTCCTAGAGATTGTTCACAGGCAAAAATATTTATGGTGTACATATTACAGCTAGTGAAGAACATTTATGCACATGTGAATAACAAATTCAGTTTAGAGCAGAAGTTGCATGATACCGAGTGAAAACCGATATAAAAATACTCCCGCTGCCGCACAGCGGACGACACGGGAGTATCCGTATTATTCTGCAATATAATGAAGAATTGCAAGAAGTCGTTTCAAAGCAGCTCCCGCTTCTGCTCGTGTAGCCTTTTCGCTAGAACGCAGTGTACGGTCTTGATAGCCGTTGAGTAACCCGGAAGTGAGTGCTTTACTCGTAGCCACTCTTGCCCAGTCTTTGATTTGTTCTACATCCTTATAATAATCCATAGCCTCTACAGCATGATCCTTCTCAGCTTGCAAATCATGTCCTGCAATATGTGCAGCATTGACTAGCATTTGTGCCATTTGCTCGCGAGTGACTGGGGCATTTGGATGGAAGAATCCATTTTCATCTCCCTGTATGAGCTTCAGTTGAGCTGCAATTAATACCGCATCTGCATACCAAGCTGATACTGAAACATCTTTGAACGCTTCCTTAGATAAGGTACGAGCTTGAACATCGCCATATCCTAATCCACGCATAAGCATGGTTACAAATTCTGCTCGAGTTACGGCAGCATTCGGAGCGAATTGTCCACCATCACGCCCTTGGACTATTAGCTTGGAAGCAAGCATTTCCACAATCGACTTCGCCCAGTGTCCATTTACATCTCCGAAGCTCGGAGCGTATTGGATAACAACAAAGTTGCCATTGTAGCTGTGCTTCATGTTCATTGTGGATTGGGTATCCTTCTCAGAACGCTCCACCCAAGACGGTACGAATGAAAATGATTTTATCATAGCATTGTACTTCAGAGCTGTCATTTCCCCTAAGCTTTGGCTGCCCGGTATTCGAATGGAACCTGCCGTAAAGCTGCCTGCTCGATCAGGAATTGATGCGGATTTCCCATCCTGTTCCCAATTCAGTTCGAACTGTACAGCTGACATCAAGCGTGCGCCAGATAATGTGGAAGCAGCAGTCGCAATTTCCTTCATCAAATCATTGGATGGCTTCTTCATACGCAAGGACAATTGTTGTGGTGCATAATCACCGTTCCATTCTCTAAGCTGCTTCATTGGAAGCTGATAGCGTCCTGCCCCTGTCTGTACCTCAATCTCCAAATGAGCAAGCCTTTCAATCGCACTCCTTAGCTTTTTCACTGGGAATCGTATGTGCACATCATCTTCTTCCGTCGGCGCTGAAATCATCCATAGCTGCTTGCCTGATGCAGTATCAGTGAATCGAGTCATCGCATCAATCTCTTCATTGCTAATTTGCAGCTCAGATGTCTTCGTTCCATCCATATTATTTACGCGCTTAATCGATGAAGGCTCAAAGCGGACACCTTCTGTGGTTACAGTCATTCCCTTGAATTGCTCTTGTACCCCGACAGAACCACCGCCACGGTTGCGATCCTTGCTATCGTTTTCATTTCCAGAGCTGCTTCCAGTGTCTGTACCCGATTCTTTATCCGGCTTTGTACCTGGGTCTGTTCCCGCGTCTTTCACAACGACAATCGAGCGCCCGTTTACGGTATTGTGCGGATCATTCAGTTCGTTTGTTATCCCATCCTTTGTTATGGAGAATTTGTACGAATATTCGCCATTCGCTGCGTTCACCATTACGTAGACGAACCGTTCATTTTCCTCATCGTACGTCATTGGGTAAGACTTGTTGTTGATCACAACATCAGCCTTGGTGATGTGATCCTGCTCACCGCTGGCAAATAACGACTTATCCCGATAATAGAACGTAATCTGACTTTTCTCTTGAACCGGGCCAGCTACCGAAGGTAGCGTCTTGAAAGCTTCCTGCCCGCTATATATATATACCTTGGTTAGGGAGTCATCCAAATTCGTCTTAATGAACCGATTGGCATCGATATCTTTCGCTTCCCAGTTTCCTTTTTTGACAATAAATCCAATCGATTCAGCTTCTGGTGCGATTTCAATCGTGGCAGTCGCCATTCCCTTATCAATACGCTGGAACTCATGACCGTCATCTTTTACACCAGTCTGCCATACCCACAGTCCCCAGTTGTCATATTTCGCGTCTGGACGAACATAGTTAATTTGAACATAGCGCTTCAGGAACGGCTTAACCACTACATTCTTCGATGCCTCTACTGCTCCAGCTCGAGCTGTAATGACAGCTGTTCCTTCCCTCACACCTGTTACCTTCCCAGCGCGATCGATTCTGGCCACTGTTGCATCCGACGAACTCCACTCTACAGCTGCACTGGACATCATCTGTCCGAATTGATCCTTGACTGCAGCTGTAAATGGTAATGTGCGCCCCTCAAAAATTGAATCTGAACCGTTAATGGACAGCGTCATAGGAACAAGCTTCGCTACTTTCACATTTACCTGTGCCGTCAATTTGCCTGAGGTTGCGGTAAGGACTGCGGCTCCTTCCTTCACTGCCGTTACTTTGCCTCCATTGTTCATGACTGCCACCGCAGCATCGGAGGTTGACCATGTTACGTTCTCAGTGAACATCGGACGTCCCTTCTGATCGCGCACCACTGCTGTTAAGCGAGAGCTTGTTCCAGGCTCTAACCCAAGTGTAGAAGATGCTACTTCAAGCTTTGTCGCTGTCGGTGTATAATCATTCTCCTGATCGTACAACACCATCATGGACAATCCGGCTACCTCTACCTTGCCGCCCTCCACCATACGAATCGTCTCCACACCGGCAGACGTATGATCCACGACAATGTTCCATTCGTCCGGAGTTGGCAATGCAACCTCTTGCGATGCAGTCGAACCGTTATAAATGACGACGATATTGCGCCACTTATCCCCATTCGCAAAGTTATTCAACTTGAATGCAATAACCTGACCTTCTTGACGGTAAACTTGTAAGTTTGAAGTGACCTCATCCTTCTTTGTCATGCGGAAAGCAGGATGTGCTGTCCGAAGCTCGATAAGACCTTTCAAGTAATCAAATACTGGTTTGTACTCCGCCTTCTGCTTCCATATGATTTGATTAATCGCATCTGGGCTCTCATAGCTGTTATGATCTCCGAACTTGCTTCGTAGCAGCTCATCTCCTGCATGAAGGAACGGAATTCCTTGCGCCGTGAGAACGATACCATTTGCAAGCAGCGAGCGTTTCACTGTCTCGTTATCTAGTACATTCGGCTCTGTCAAGGTAGCGAATGGATTACGTTTAATGTCCGCATCATTTCCTTGTGTCTTCAGCACTTTATCCCACAAATTCAAGTTATCATGCGCAGTTACATAATTAATCGTCTCCGTCGGAGAAGCCGTAAAGTCTGTAATTGCACCGAGCAGCCCCTTCACCACATCCGCCTCTTTACCTTCGGCCCCTGTCGCGAAACCTGTGGAAGCATCGTCACTTCCACCCTTAATGGCCCCACGAATATTGTCATTGAATACTGCGAATCCTTCTCCCCGCTGTTTACCCTTCTCAATCTGCAATTCCGCAGCTAGCGGTGTGCTGCCCCCTGACCATGGCTCGCCATAGATAATGATGCTCGGGTCAATCTCTTTTAGATCATGAACAATGGCGCGTGTCGTCTGCAAATCGATCAGCTTCATCAAGTCGAAGCGGAAACCGTCTACATTGTATTCCTCTGCCCAATACCTTACGGAATCCTGTACGTACTTGCTAACCATAGGACGTTCTGTTGCTACTTCATTTCCTACACCGGAACCATTTGTTAAGTTGCCTTGCTCATCGCTCCGATAGAAATAACCCGGTACAATCTTATCAAATACCGACATATCGGACTCCAAGCCAGTTACAAATGTATGATTGTACACGACATCCAACACGACCCGAATGCCTTGATCGTGAAGCGCTTGCACCATTGCCTTGAACTCACGAATTCGCTTCGCCGGGTCTTCCTGCGCCGCGTTGGTCGTATAGGATCCCTCAGGGATGTTATAGTTTACCGGGTCATAGCCCCAATTAAACTTCCGCTCTTTCGAGTTCGTATCATCAACCAACTTCTCATTTACCGAACCGAAGTCATAGGTCGGAAGCAAGTGAACATGCGTTACACCAAGCTCTTTCAAATGGTCGATCCCTGTCTTAATATCAGGCTTACCTGGCAAAGTCGTTCCGGTTTCCGTAAACGCGGTAAACTTTCCCCGGTTGCCGTGCGATATTCCCGAATTCTCGTTAATTGAAAAATCACGAACATGCAATTCGTAAATGATAGCGTCTGTTGGATCAAGGAACGGAGGTTTCCGATCGCCATCCCAGTTTGCCGGATTTGTTGATGCAAGTTCAACAATGGCCGACTTTGTACTGTTCACCGATGCTGTTCTCGCATACGGATCAAGTGCATACGTTATGCTTCCATCCGGGAATTGTAGCTTGTACATGTAATAGGTTCCGTTCAAGTTGCCATCCACGTCAACTGCCCATACACCTGTAGCTGCATCCTTGTGCATCGGAATTTCTCTACTAGGCGTTTCTTTTGCAGTATCTGCCGTATTGTATAAAGTCACAGCAGCATGTGTAACGGTAGGCGCCCATACTTTGAAGCTGCTTGAAGCAGAACGATACGTAACGCCCAAATCATTCCCTGTGTATACATAACTGTCCAAAATGCCCCGCATCTTGATTGGCATATCTCTATAAATGTTCCGTGGATTTCCTTCATACCGTACTGTTAATGCCCTTGACACATCATCAACCGGTGTGGACAAACGGATCTTTACTGATTTCTCATCTTCACCTTGAGCAGATACCCCCTCCAATTTGGATGTACCATCATAAATGACAAATGCGGTGTAATCCAAGTTCGGAACAACATCCTTCAACGTGACACGAACTTCATTATCCTGATCCATGATAGCAGCATGCATGGAAGGCTGAGCCTTTGTCGTAAAGGAGAACGTATATGCAGCATTCCGTGTGTGGGTATCCTTTCCTATAACGCTCCCTGCTGGAATGACCGCCTTATACTCCGTATCATAGCGAAGCGGCTGACTCGGTGTAATGATCAGCTGCTGTCCCTTTATCGCCACATCTATCGATTGAGTCGTTCCTTTTGATTCTTCAAGTGTAATACCTTGACCATTCATTTCTACTTGTTCGGAAAAGGTGACGATAATCGGCTTTTCAACTGCTGCATGCTGCTGCTTGTTGGCCGGATCTGTGCTAATTAGCTCCAGAGCGTCACTCATCCCCTTTATCTCATAATTGTGGGCATATACACGCTGCACATTGGGGTTTGATGATTCATCCCAACTGTTTGCCCGTGTATTACCCGGATCTTCCGGTATTATATTGAATGCACCATGCGTGTCCTCATTTCCGCTTAGAACAACAATTGGACGCAGTTGATCATGATTTTTTAGCTTGAGCTGGTATAGCGGAATGGCCGCCTCAAACCCCGACTGTCTGGAAACTGCAAACTCCGCTCCTTTACGATCACCCCATGTTGATAGTATGGGATTCCCTATATCCAAAGAGTCATATAAAGCAGCGCCTTCAATCTCATTGTCCTGCTTCAATCGCATCATAATATGATATTGCGGCTTTTCTGACATCCCGCTGAAATTATATTGTGCTCCCCATGGATTGTCCGAATTGCCTGAGTCCACTTGATTCACATTCAAGGCGATATCAATAAACTGCCCCTTATCTCCCCAATTCGGCATTTGCGCGTCTACCCATACATACAGCTTATTGCTGTCATTCATCAGCTTGATCTCACCAAGCTGCGTCTCTCCGTAAGTGCTCGCTGTAACGGATTGACCAAGCGCTCCAACCCCATCCCACAAACTATCTTTAACCCCGTCAATGGTCGGAGCAAAGGTAACAGCGAACGGCTCACTATATGCCGCTAATCGGTTCGGATGCTGCTTCATATTCCAACCATTCGCAATTTCATTGTCTGTTGTCTCTGGGATTACATCGAATACCCCATGCTCATCTGCTCGATCTCCACTAAGAACGACTATCGTTTTGACAATATCGTTCAGTTTCAAATGAAGCTTACTCAAAGGGATAGCTCCGCTTATCACCTTAGCCTCGTCTGCAACATGGAAGTATGCCCCTTGTAAATCGCCTGATCGAAGCAATGGAGAAGATGAAGCACTCTTATATAGAGCAGCCTCGCCGCCTTGCTTCGCTTCCATCACGATATGGTAATTTGGCTTTAGATTAGTATTCTCATAGTTGAATTGTCGTTGATAAGGATTGGACGACACTCCTGAATCTATATCGTTGATCTGCAACGCAATATCAATGTACTGCCAAGATTCTGCATGCGCAGCATCAACTCGAAAATACAAATAATTTGCATCGCTCATAAGTTTAATCTGATCAAGCTTAGCTCCATTCCAGCCTGCGGTTGTTGACGTTCCCAGCGGCTTCACCATATTCCAATCAACAGCCTTCAGCGCATTTTCTGCTGTTGTCTGCCCCACTGTTCTACGCTGTGTTTGCTGCTGTTGAATTTGAGATTGCAGGGTTGTAGGCAAGGCTTGAGCTGACCCTCCTCCCAAAACCGGCATCATACCGCTCAATAATATGGCGCCAACTAACATACAAGAGATTGAAGCCTTCCATTTCCTCATGACAATTCTCCTCTCTATGTGTGAAAGATCATTTATGCAAACGTTTGCATTTTAGACAAAGGAAATGAACAAATAAAAATCTCAAACTGTCCTTGGTCAATATGTAATGTATATATGAGAACAAGCATCTTATGTAAACGTTTACAACAACAAGCATACTGGTTTCTTCTAATTCATGTCAACCCGATCTTTGAACCTATAAAACAGATTATAACATACGAAAAAACCACTATCGAGTGATCTCAACAGTGGTTTTTGTGTGCTTGGCGACGTCCTACTCTCCCGGAACCCTGCGGTCCAAGTACCATCGGCGCTGGAGGGCTTAACGGTCGTGTTCGGGATGGGTACGTGTGGAACCCCTCCGCCATCGCCACCAAACAGCATTGGCTTAGTGCCAATATAAAGTTCAAGGTCATACCTTGAAAACTGAATGCGAAAGTTCGTGTTGAATCAAATAGGATAAGCCCTCGACCGATTAGTATTGGTCAGCTCCACACATTGCTGTGCTTCCACCTCCAACCTATCTACCTCGTCGTCTTCAAGGGGTCTTACTAATTGGGAAATCTCATCTTGAGGGGGGCTTCACGCTTAGATGCTTTCAGCGCTTATCCCTTCCGCACATAGCTACCCAGCTATGCTCCTGGCGGAACAACTGGTACACCAGCGGTGCGTCCATCCCGGTCCTCTCGTACTAAGGACAGCTCCTCTCAAATTTCCTACGCCCGCGACAGATAGGGACCGAACTGTCTCACGACGTTCTGAACCCAGCTCGCGTACCGCTTTAATGGGCGAACAGCCCAACCCTTGGGACCTACTTCAGCCCCAGGATGCGATGAGCCGACATCGAGGTGCCAAACCTCCCCGTCGATGTGGACTCTTGGGGGAGATAAGCCTGTTATCCCCAGGGTAGCTTTTATCCGTTGAGCGATGGCCCTTCCATGCGGAACCACCGGATCACTAAGCCCGACTTTCGTCCCTGCTCGACTTGTAGGTCTCGCAGTCAAGCTCCCTTATGCCTTTGCACTCTTCGAATGATTTCCAACCATTCTGAGGGAACCTTGGGGCGCCTCCGTTACTCTTTAGGAGGCGACCGCCCCAGTCAAACTACCCACCTGACACTGTCCCCGAACCGGATTACGGTCCTAGGTTAGAACTCCGATACGAACAGGGTGGTATCCCAACGGCGCCTCCACCTAAGCTGGCGCTCAGGCTTCTCAGGCTCCCACCTATCCTGTACAGTCCGTACCAAAGTCCAATATCAAGCTGTAGTAAAGCTCCATGGGGTCTTTCCGTCTTGTCGCGGGTAACCTGCATCTTCACAGGTATTAAAATTTCACCGGATCTCTCGTTGAGACAGCGCCCAAGTCGTTACGCCATTCGTGCGGGTCAGAATTTACCTGACAAGGAATTTCGCTACCTTAGGACCGTTATAGTTACGGCCGCCGTTTACTGGGGCTTCGGTTCATAGCTTCGCCTTGCGGCTAACCACTCCCCTTAACCTTCCAGCACCGGGCAGGCGTCAGCCCGTATACTTCGCCTTGCGGCTTCGCACAGACCTGTGTTTTTGCTAAACAGTCGCTTGGGCCTTTTCACTGCGGCCCCCTCGGGCTATTCACCCTACCGAGGCACCCCTTCTCCCGAAGTTACGGGGTCATTTTGCCGAGT
>NZ_AMBZ01000002.1:85000-647500 GCF_000293805.1 Paenibacillus alvei DSM 29
TCTTTGTACCCAGGAATCCCCTTCAGTGCCTCTTGCTTCGTTGCGAGTTGAATTCCCGCTACTTGGTTGCTAAGCGACTGCTGCAGTGTCTCATCCCCAGTAATCGCCACCGCATTCAGACGGGGCATACGCTGGTCAAGAGATGTCATCAACGACTTTAAGCCTTCCATGTCAATGAAGACTACAGGCATGTGGCTGATCGATTGATGCTCTGCAAAGCCTACCACTTTAAGTGAGGCGGTCGTATCCTTGATATGAAGTGAGTCGCCCAATTTGACTCCCTTCATCTTAAGTGATGCATCCACGACGACCTCATGCTCTCCACTGCCTGACAACGATTTCCCTTCGGTGACCTTCGGCATGAGAATGCTGTTATGCTCAATGGCAAAGAGAGTCACGTCTGCTTTTTTCTCCGATTGTTCAGGAGACACTGTTACAAGGCTTTGAATAAGCGGGGCTGCATCCTTCACTCCCGCCTGTGCCTTGATTTCATCAAGCTTCTTCCAATCCAGGGTTGAGCGGTTTAGCTTATTGTCACTATCTGATTGAAATACTAGATAGTCTGCATTCATTTCTTTAATTGCCGATGTTGTTGCAGCCGACAATCCGTTGGCAAGTCCAGATACGATAAAGGTTAAGCAGGCGACGAGCACCATAATGAACCCGATCAACATAAATCTCGATTTGGCATGCTTCAATTCTCGTATCGCCAAAAACATTATTCAATCACTCCTATCTACTTTACACAAAATACAATTTCTAAAAAGGGACGACCACGTCAGCAACGATATTCTGCTTATACTTTGTCACTTTTCCAACTGGACGTTCCTTTAAACACTTTCTATAGTAGATAGACTTCATGAACCGAATATGAACGACTCATTACAGATTAACTTCAAAGGGGAATCTGCTTTGCAACTTCTATTGTTACAGGCGGTTGGGCGGCAAAAAAAGGAGCGAGAAACTATCCGGCTTGCGGATAAATCCTCACTCCTATGACTTTATAATTACAGTGTTACATTTACATCGATACGAGCTGCACTCTCAGGCAGCTTCACGCGAAGCTCTTGGCGTGCTATATCATAGCTCCAGCCAGATGCTTTCTTTTCCAATTGCTCCGCAGAAACAGGCTCGCCGAGATCGCCAACGCTCTTCGGAGCAGTGGCAAGGCCGATCAGGCGGAAGCAGATGCTCTCACGTTCAGACTCATAGCCGCGTGTTGTATATTCCGCTGTCAGTTGAATCGAATGTTCAGACTCTGTAACTTGGATCAGCATTTTGTTCCATTTGCCGTTCTCGTATTCGAACGTCAGGCCGTCATCTTCATACCATTCCAATTGAGAAGTATGGCCTGCGCCTTGCAAGTAAGCGACCGCTGCCACATACTCTTTTGCAGCCTTCTCTCCTGCATGCTGACGTACCGGCCCTTGCAACAGAATTGCGCCTGAGCGAACGAATATCGGAAGCTTCTCAAGCGGTGCGTGCACATGAATATGCTGCTTGCCCGCAAAACGCTCCCCGCTCCAGTAGTCCACCCACTCGCCCTCTGGCAAATAAACGGAACGATACTGCGTATTTGGGCGGTAAATCGGTGCAATAATAACCGAATCACCCACCATGAACTGATCGCACAAGTTGTATACTTCAGGATCTGTCGGGTATTCCAGTACAAGTGGGCGCATGAACGGAAGACCTGTTGTAGATGCTTCATAGAACCAGTGATACAGGTAAGGCATCCATTCATAACGCATCGAAATGTACTGTTGGCAGATCTTCTCGATTTCTTCGCCGAACGACCATGGCTCCTGACGAAGCATGTCGATCGCACTGTGGTTCCGGACATATGGGAAGAACACACCCATTTGCGTCCAGCGTGCAAGCAGTTCACCGCTAGCATGGTGAGCAAATCCACCGATATCCGGGCCTGCAAATGGTACACCGGATACGCCAAGGTTTAACACCATCGGCATTGCCATTGACATGTGCTCCCAGAAGCTGCGATTATCGCCTGTCCATACGGCTGCATAGCGCTGCACGCCGCTGTAGCCTGCACGCGTCAATACGAATGGTCGCTTGCCTTCAAGCAACGCCTTCAAGCCTTCGTAGCTTGCTTGAGACATGAACATGCCGTACAGATTGTGAATTTCCCCATGTGTTTTGCGGTCGCCTTCATTTTTATGAATGACGTTCACGTCCATCGTCTTCGTTTCGTTGAAGATCGCTGGCTCGTTCATATCGTTCCAGATGCCATCGATACCTAGATCGGTATAGAAGCGTTGGTTCTCCTTCCACCAGTCACGCACGCGCGATTCAGTGAAGTCAGGGAATGCGCTCTCCCCTGGCCATACTGGTCCTGTATAGATTTCACCTTCCGCAGTTTTACAATAGTAGTCGTTGTCGACACCTTCCATATATACCGCGTACAATGGATCCTTCTTCACACCTGGATCGACGATCGGCACGATGTGGAAACCAAGCTCCTTGAGCTCATCCATCATCTCCTTCGGATTCGGGAAACGATTCTCATCGAATGTGAAGACACGATATCCATTCATATAGTGAATGTCGAGATGAATAACGTCACATGGGATTTCCTTCTCACGGAACGTATGAGCCAGGTTCAATACTTCCTGCTCATCCATGTAGCTGTAACGGGATTGGTGATATCCAAGTGCCCATTTCGGCGGCAGCGGCATACAGCCAGTCAAGTCGCCGTAACGGACAATGACATCCTTCATCGATGGCCCTTCGATCCAGTACAAATCGAATTCGCCTGTCCACGTTTGCATCATCGCCATATCAGCAAATGTACGCATATCGAATACGGTCTTGCCCGGGTTATCCAAGAACAAGCCGTAGCTGCTGCCTTGATTCAGTACGGTCAAGAAAGGAATAGATTGATACAAAGCTTCCATTTCCGGTACATGCGGTGCATATACGTCAGAGTTCCACATCGTATAGCGCTCGCCTCGCTTGTCGAGGAAGCCTGTTTTCTCGCCAAGTCCGTAAATATGGTCGTCCTTATCCAAGGCAACAAACGCAGTGTAATCGCCAACGGATTCACGGTTGCGCTGCAGGCTGACCAATTCCACATTCGGCTGGTTCTCGTTGCAAATACGAAACGCGCCGGATTGGCGATTCACTTCGAGAATCGTATGACCGATTGTAATAGAAACAAGTTCATCCGTAGTAGACCACTTCATTGCTTGTGGAATACGGCTGTCCTTGTTCACAATTGCCGGGGACGTCTTCCAGTCCGGCTGATGTCCTCTATATGTCTTGATGCGGATTACTCCGGCACCAACTGAAGTGATTGCGAGATTGAAGTATTTACCGACTAGCCATAACGAACCATCTTGCTCAGCAATGCGAGAGATCGCTCCTAGCTGTACACCTGTCTGTATATGTGTCTGTTCACTTGCGTTGTCCGGATGTATAGCTGCACTAGTATCTTGCATGATAATCCCTCCGCTGTTCTACCCTAGAATTGTGTATCGTCCGCTTTTGATCACGAGATCATTCAGGATGCAACCGAACATCGAATCTTGCAATCACTGTTGGGTTCATGCAACCTTCTCCGTGATGAAAAAGCGGACTTTCTGCCTAATCTCATACTTTCATTTGCCTGCACAAACCGTCAGGCTCATCAACCCTTGCTTGCACCTGCTGTCAAACCTTCTACGAGGAAGCGCTGTAGGAACAAGTACAGAAGCGCAATCGGAACTGCGATCAATACCGCACCAGCCGCAAACATCGTAAAGTTGGTTGATGCATTGTTGACCATGTCCCAAAGTCCAATCGCAAGCGTATATTTCTCTTTAGAGCGAAGGACGAGACGGGCAAAGATAAAGTCGCCCCATGCACCGGCAAATGTCATTAGTCCCACGTACGTAATCATCGGCTTCGACAACGGCAGCATGATTTTGCGGAATACGATCCAGTGTGTCGCACCATCGATGCGTGCGGATTCTTCCAAGCTCTTCGGAATCGTATCGAAAAATCCTTTGACCACGAATGCCCCCAGCGGTGCACCCGCAGAATATACGAGAATTAACGCGAAATGCGTATCAAGCAAGTTCAATTGCATCAGCAAAATGTAAATCGCAATCATACTCATGAAGCCTGGGAACATCCCTAGTACGAGCATCCCGGACATAAGGTTTTTGCGGCCATAGAACCGGAACCGCGATAATGCGTATGCCGTCATGACGACAAGAATGACACCAAAGATCATATTACAGGTAGCAATCTTCAACGTGTTCAAATACCACTGTCCGTATTGATATTCCTGTGATGTAAACAAGCTTACATAATGTTCGAAAGTCGGATTTTTTGGAATGAGTGATTCACTGAAAATCGATGTACCCGGACGAATAGATGACATGACAATCCAAATTGTCGGATACAGTACGCATACTGCAATTGCAATAAGCAGCAAATAGCTGAAGGACAGACGAATAAGCGATTTTTTCTTAGCTCCTGTACTCATTGGATCATGTCCTCCTCTTTAAATGATTTCGTCCGGCGATAACTCCAGATCGACAGAGATGCAACAATGATAAAGATGATAATACCAATGGCTGCCGCGATATTATATTTATTGTTATCGAGTGTCAGCTTATACAACCAAGTAACAAGCAAGTCGGTGCTTCCTGCGTATTGGTATTCACCGTTCGGCGGGTTACCGTTCGTCAGCAAGAAGATAACGTTAAAGTTGTTGATGTTACCTGCGAACTGACCAATCAAAATTGGTGCTGTTGAATAAAGAATCATCGGCATCGTAATAGCCTTGAACTTATGCCATGCAGTTGCGCCATCAATAGAAGTTTCCGATTTCCCACATGTACGTATATTTTTATTTTTCAAGTCATTCATTTTCTTCGAAAGCTCAATAACTTCTTCCATTGACTTAGGTGGTTCTGGAACGAGATCCTTGTTATAGAACATGATGAGTGTTTCTACGGAACGCGGATAGCCGTACAGCATTCCGTCGTAGCTTGTTGCGTTGACAGCCAATTCAGAGTTTTGTGCACGCGTTTGCTCTTCAAAGTAATCGTTCGGCAAAATCAGACCGGCTGTTACTGCCTTACCCAAGTTGTCGTGCGGGAATACGACTACGTCTGCACCGATGCCAGCTGGTCCGTCGTTCATCAGCTTGTTCACTTGGTCAGGCGCTGCTACTTCTTCGTATTTCACGTCAACATTGTACTTTTCTTTGAATTGCTTCGCGATTTCTTCCATAAACGCACGTGATTCTTTACTTTCCCATACGAGAAGGGATGCGCCTTCTTCCGGCTTCAGCTCTTCGTCGCCTGCGCCTTGATTCGTTATATCCTCATTCGTCGTTTGGTTGTTCGCAGAGGAGGAATCTTTGCCGCCTGTGGAACATGCTGTGATTGTAAAGACCATCATGACTGACAACAACATTGCTACCCATTTCTTCATGTTAGAAATAGCCCCTTTCAATTCTGGTTCAGGATCTGCATGGACAATGCGCAAAGGCGAAGGCCTGATGCTATATTTCAAAGCTTTTGCGCTGTTTTATGCAAACCTTTGCACAATGGAGTAAAAAAATGATTCCTTGCTAAATGTAATGTTGTAAACGGTTACCTACAAATCGAATTATACACACTGCGCCTAGGTATGTAAAGCGTTTGCATAAAACTTTTTTTTGCATTATACTTTGGGACATCAACGGAATATTTTCCATTATTAAGCGAGGTTTCGAATATGGCGGTAACCATTATAGATGTGGCTGAAAAAGCTGGCGTGTCTCCTTCTACGGTATCGCGGGTTATTTCCAATGACTCCCGAATCAGTCAGAAGACAAGCCGTAAAGTTCGCAAAATCATGGATGAGTTAGGCTATCATCCAAACGTGATGGCGAAAAGTTTAGTTACGAAAACTACGAATAATATTGGCATTATCCTCCCCCGGCCTGCGGATGAATTATTCCAGAACCAATTCTTCTCTGAAATCATTCGTGGAATAGTGAGCAAAGCAGCGGCGTGCCATTACGATGTGTTAATGACTTCAGCAACCAATGAAGAGGAGGAAATCAAAGCGGTAGAACGGCTCGTCCATGGCCGCAAGGTAGATGGGATCATCCTGTTGACCGCACATAAGGAGGATCCGAGCATCACCTTTTTGCGTGAAAAGAAGTTCCCATTTGTGCTCGTTGGTCGCAGTGAGCATTATGTCGATGTTACTTCTGTCGATAACGATAACATTGCAGCGTCGCAAGCTATTACCAAGCATTTAATTGAACTCGGGCATAAACGCATTGCCTTTGTCAGCGGACCATTCGAACTTACGGTGTCCAAAGACCGCATGGACGGCTACAGCAAAGCACTGCTTGAAGCTGGCATTCCCTTCAATTGCGATTATGTATATGAAGGCGCATTCACTCCAGAATCAGCTGGCCAGGTTACGGAAAAGCTCCTGCAGCTAGATCAGCGTCCGACTGCAATTATTGCCATCGACGATGTGGTTGCATTCGGTATTATCCGAACACTCTGGAATAATGGATTTAATGTCCCTGAGGACTGCAGTGTGGTTGGCTTCAATAATACGCTATTGGCTGAAATGTGCTTGCCTCAAATATCTAGTGTAGATATCGGTACGCATCAGATGGGACAATCTACGGTTCAAGCGCTTGTACAGCGCATTAAGGGCGACGGCTTCGATCAGGCTCGGATTATTATTCCGCATCAAATTATTTGGAGAGACTCTGTGCAAGCACCCACATCTGAGTAGTTTGTGGAGCAATTGTGAGGGGTTCAGTGATGAGTGAATTGGATCGGCTCTATGATTTGACATACATCAATAAGACTTGCACCAAGGAGAATGATCTCATGGCCATATCTAGCAAGTGGATTAATGGTTTACGAACAGCATTACTCGTATCTGCAATTTCACTCGTAGTTGCCGGCTGTCAGTCTCCCTCAGTTGCTCCTTCTACGGCTAAGACAGTTCAGGAAAATAAATCGACCGAAGCAGTTTCGGGAACGGTCACAAGCAAGTTGAAGCTAGCAGATGCATTAACACCGATGGGGGCAAGCAGTGGAGTCTACTATGAAATTTTTGTCCGCTCTTTCTATGACACGAACGGAGATGGCATCGGCGACCTAAATGGAGTTACGGCGAAGCTGGATTATCTGCAGGAGCTTGGAGTTAAGCACCTCTGGTTAATGCCTATCAATCCCTCCCCTTCTTATCACGGCTATGATGTAACGGACTACTACGGAATCAATCCAGATTACGGAACGATGGACGACTTTAAGCGTCTGCTTGAAGAGGCCCATAAGCGAGACATCAAGATTGTGATGGATTTCGTAGTCAATCATACGAGCAGCGAGCATCCGTGGTTCAAGGAATCGGTGAAAGGCAAAGACAATCCAAAGCGTGATTGGTATATGTGGGCCGAAGATTTGAAGCTTGATCCAGCAACAAGAGGCGCTTGGGGTCAGCAGGCTTGGCATGAGAAAGACGGAAAGCATTATCTCGGTGTCTTCTGGGATGGCATGCCCGATTTGCATATGGACAATGCTGAGGTACGAGCTGAGATCAAGAAAGCTGCGCAGTTCTGGCTGAAGCACGGTATAGACGGCTTCCGCTTGGACGCAGCCAAGCATGTATATGAGGACTTTTACAATACGAGTCAGAATCCAGAAGTCGTACAGAACAATCAAAAATGGTGGCAGGAATTCCGCCAAGCTGTTCAAGAGGTAAATCCTGAAGCATATCTCGTTGGCGAGGTATGGGATTCACCAGCGGTTATTGGGCCGTTCCTGAAGGACGGACTGCACTCCGCATTCAACTTCGATATGGCAAAGCGGATGATTTCGATGGTGCAGGATGAGAAGGATTCCGATATCGGTTCGATGATGAGCCGTATATACAACTTTTATAGCAAGCAATCAGATGGCAAGTTCATCGATGCTCCATTCCTAACGAATCATGATCAGAATCGGGTCATGAGCGAGCTTCAGGGCAATGTGAATCATGCGAAGATGGCTGCTTCTGTGCTGCTGACGCTGCCAGGCAATCCGTTTATTTACTATGGCGAAGAAATTGGTATGCTTGGCTTGAAACCTGACGAACGACTGCGTGAGCCAATGAAATGGACGGCAGTTGAAAATGGCGCTGGAATGACAAGTTGGGAGCCAGCTTCTTCAAATAAGACGGTGGCTCCTGTAGAGCAGCAGATGAAGGATACGAGCTCACTGTGGAGCCACTATAAAAAGCTGATTGTGTATCGCAATTCAGACAAGGTGCTGCAGCAGGGCGGCATTCAATCGTATAAGACGAACGTCTCTGAAGTAGCCGGCTATTACCGTGCTACGAAGGAAGATGCACGGCTTGTGCTGCATAATTTGTCTGGCAAAGAGCAACAGATACAGTTGTCCGAGGACGTGGCTGCTGAACTAAAGACATTGGCATTTTCTAGTGTGGATGGTGCTGCCCTGAAGGATGGGGCTTGTACACTTCCGCCGTACAGTACGATCGTGCTAGCGCCATAGACTTGTGGAAGTTTACTGGTATTTGGTGAAATTGAGGCAGTTGACTACGAATGTCTTTCTGTTTCAGCTAGGTTAGTCTGAAAAACTATTCATTTATTTTATTCATATTGTTACTTGTTAAAAATGCTCTAATCTCTATGACCAAGTTAAGGGAGGACTTCAGATGTTACTCGAAGCTATTTATCACCGTCCGAAGCAAAACTGGGCTTATGCGTATGACCGTAAGACAATCCATGTGCGTATCCGTACGAAAAAGAATGATGTTGAGCGTGCTGCCGTTTATTTTGTGGACAAGTTCGATTGCGAAGGCGGTATTGGTAGAGCGGATATCGTTCCGATGACATGCTTGTATCAGGATGAGCTGTTCGATTATTGGCAAGCAGAGGTTGTTCCTCCATTCCACGCCATTAAGCTGGAATCCGGTACAGAGCACGTATGGATGACAGAGCGCGGATTCCAAGAGGAGGATCCAGTTCCTGCGCATCGATGGTTCGAGTATCCATTTTTGAATCCGGCAGATATCTTCACTCCCCCAGCATGGGTGAAGGATGCGGTATTCTATCAAATCTTCCCTGAGCGTTTTGCAAACGGAGATACGAGCAATGATCCCGAAGGTGTGCTGCCATGGGGCGGAGAACCAAAGCCGGATAATTACTTCGGCGGGGACTTGCAAGGGGTTATTGATCACTTAGATCATTTGGAGAAGCTGGGAATTACTGCGATTTACTTTACGCCGATCTTTGAGGCGACTACGAATCACAAGTATGATACGAAAAATTACATGCAGGTCGATCCTCATTTTGGCTCAAACGAAAAGCTGAAAGAGTTGGTTAAAGCCTGCCATGGTCGCGGCATTCGCGTGCTGCTTGATGCCGTGTTCAATCATAGCGGTTATGCGTTCGAACCTTATCGGGATGTGCTGGAAAAAGGGGAACAGTCCGGTTACAAAGACTGGTTCCATGTTCGCCAGTTCCCGTTAGAGGTCGTTGACGGCATACCAACATTCGATACGTTTGCCTTTACGCCAATGATGCCGAAGCTGAACACGGAAAATCCGGAAGTGAAGAAGTATTTGCTAGAAGTTGCACGCTACTGGATCGAAGAAGTGGGCATCGATGGCTGGAGATTGGACGTAGCTAATGAAGTAGATCACCAGTTCTGGCGTGAATTCCGCCAAACGGTGAAAGCTGTGAATCCAGACGCCTATATTTTAGGCGAGATGTTCCATGAAGGCATGATGTGGCTGCAGGGCGACCAATTTGACGCCGTCATGAACTATCCGTTCACATATGCGATGCATGATTTCTTTGCTGAAGAAAAGGTAGACGGCTTGCAGTTCTCACAAGCGATTCAGCATCAGTTGGCAAGCTATCCGCAGCAAGCAAACGAAGTGATGTTCAACCTGCTCGACAGCCATGATACGACTCGCCTGCTTACGCTGTGCGGCGGCGACAAGCGCAAAATGAAGCTTGCTGCCTTGTTCCAGCTTACGTTCCTCGGTACACCGTGCATCTATTACGGTGATGAAGTAGGTTTGGACGGCGGTCATGATCCAGGCTGTCGCAAATGCATGGAATGGGATGTATCGAAGCAGGATCAAGATCTGCTGAGCTTCTATCAGGGCGCAATTGCGCTTCGCCATGCCAATGCTGCGCTTCGTACGGGAAGCTTCCGCTTTATCCATGCAGTAGACAGTGATCGTGTAATCGCGTATGAACGTACTGATGAAAGCGGACGTTGGCTCTTCGTGTTGAATGCATCTGAAGAGAAGCGTACGGTGCATGTAGCAGCATTCGATGGTTGCGAAGGATATTGGATGGACGTTGCGCTGATCAGTGATGAAGCTAGCCGTGATGGGGTTCAAGGTTCTAGCACAGGGTTGCAGGTTGAGGTTGAAGGCATGAGCTGGAGGATTTTGAAGCTGGAGAATTAATTTATGATTTGAAGTCGCAATTTGCTAGTTTAACCCGCAAGAAATCTAGTTGCTTGGAATAAATTATGATATATTCATAACAACACAATAATGGCTTATGGGCGGTTGGCTAGTCTCCTTCAAAGGAGGTGATGCCAGTGAGCGTATTTGAAGCATTGAGTCTAATGTTCCTTTTCGGGATGTTCATTCTTGCTTTGCTCACCTACTTAAAGAAAAGTAGACCGCCCTCTCGCAAAGGTATGCGGTCTACTCCAGTAGATTGCTCACTTCGTTAAAGCCAACCACTCATTGAGCGGTTATTGTGGGAAGAAGGTCGCAGTTACCGCTGCGATCTTCTTTTTATTATACGCAAATTGTAGCATACATATTCTTACTGTTCAATAATGCGATGGTGAATCCGGTTCTTGATGAAGCAATGTCCGAATGTAAGACGTATAGTGGCGCATTACTGATGTAGTTTCTGTTATGCTGCTCATCAGTTTCTAATCCAGTTGCTTCTCCAATTATCTCGATTACTCTTCGGAACTTCTTGCACCAAGCGCCTCGTTCAGCAACCGGATCAGCTCATTTTCATCCGTAATGACAGGGATTCCAAGCTGCTCGGCTTTGGCAAGTTTACTGCCTGCCTTCTCTCCTGCGATAACCAGATCGGTTTTCTTCGACACGCTGCCCGTTACTTTCGCGCCGCATGCTTCCAGCTTGGCAGTTGCCTCATCGCGCGTTAGCAATTGCAAGGAGCCAGTTAATACGACCGTTTTGCCATAGAATATCGAGTCTGTATTTACCTCAGCCGGCTGCTCTACGGTTTGCGGCTTCACACCCAGTTCCAACATGCGGTCGATGCTCGCGCGGTTAATTGGGTCAGCAAAATACGTTACGATACTGTCCGCCACAATCGCACCAACATCCTGAATTGCCACAAGCTCCTCTTCAGAAGCCTGCATGATGTTTTCCAACGTGCCGAAATGCTCGGCCAATGCCTTCGTCGTCGTTTTGCCCGTATTCGGAATTCCGAGCGCGAACAAAAAGGCCGGCAAATCACGTGTTTTGCTCTTCTCGAGCGCTGCCAACAGGTTGCTCGCCTTTTTCTCACCGAAGCGATTCAAGCCCATCAACTGCTCAAGCGTGAGCGCATAAAGGTCGGATGGCTCATGTACATTTAGCTCATCATGCAGCTGTTCGGCAGTCATGACGCTGAATGTTTCGATGTCCATTGCATCTCGCGAAGCAAAGTGCGCCAAACGGGCCACGATTTGCGGTTTACAGTTCAGCTTGTTGTTGCAAAACAGGTGCGCGCCCCGCATCTCAAGTGTGTAGCCACAGGACGGGCATTCCGTCGGATAAACGATTTCTTCGCCGCCTTCCTCATCAGGAACACGACCGAGAATTTCAGGAATAACATCGTTCGATCGACGAATAAATACGCGTGCACCAAGCGCATGCTTCAAGTTTTTCCGTTCGATATCACCGATATTGTTCAGCGTACAGTTTTGTACCGTTACACCAGCCAGCTCAACGGCTTCAACCCTGGCTACTGGCGTAATCTTGCCGGTACGTCCAACCTCCCAGCTTACCGATTCGAGCACGGTTGTCGTTTCTTCCGCCTCAAACTTGAAAGCCACCGCCCAACGCGGGAATTTATCCGTGTATCCAAGCACCTCTCGCGTCCGCATATCAGTCAGCTTGACGACAGCTCCATCGATCAAGTAATCAAGAGATTGGCGCTGTTCCTGAATCTGATGGAGCTCCTCCCGCACCTGCTCAATGGTATCAAAGTACGTGACATATGGATTCACCTTGAAATGATTATCCTTCAAAAACTGCATCATTTCCTGATGGTTGTTGAAAGCAACTCCATCGGCATAGCCCACGTTATA
This sequence comes from Paenibacillus alvei DSM 29, assembly GCF_000293805.1. Lineage (GTDB taxonomy): Bacteria > Bacillota > Bacilli > Paenibacillales > Paenibacillaceae > Paenibacillus_B > Paenibacillus_B alvei. The sequence continues at coordinate 97,333 of NZ_AMBZ01000002.1, forward strand.
GAAAAAAGCACTCAGCTTCCGCTGTGCTGTTACCTGCGGATTCAAGTTGCGAAGCGCTCCAGCCGCTGCGTTGCGAGCATTTTTGAGCGGCTCTGCTGCCGTTTCATTATAAGCCTCAAGCACAGACAGGTTCATAATGCCTTCGCCTTGAACTTCGATCGTCCCTTCCTGGAAAGGAATAGACAAAGGCACAGAGCGGATCGTCTTCACCTGTGGCAAAATCCCCTCACCAATGACACCATTTCCACGTGTGGAGGCCTGAACCAGCAGTCCATCCGTATAAGTCAAATTAAGCGTCAAGCCATCAAACTTCAGCTCCACGACATAAGATGGATCCGGCAGCGGCTCCTCGTCAGGATGCTTGGCGTTATAATCCTGGATCAGCTTCATCACGCGTTGATTCCAAGCGAACAAATCCTCTTCATCCTGCGCTTTGTCCAAGCTCCATAGACGGGAGAGATGACGATGCGGCTCAAATCCCTTGAGTAGTCCGCCCCCTACCCGCTGGGTTGGAGAATCGGGCAATACAATGCCCGTCTCCTTCTCAAGCGCTACCAGCTCATCATAAAGCTTATCGTATTCTTTATCCGAAACGACAGGATTATCCAGTGTATAGTAATAGTGATTATATCGTTGTAATTCCGCCACGAGTTGTTCCATGCGGGTTTGCGCATTCGCATTTGTCACAGAGGTGGCTCCTTCCTCATATCAAATCATTCTATTTGGGTAATATACATTATACTTTGTTAACCGGAGCAAAAGCAGCCAACAGTCGCTTTACACCCACCGGCGCTGGGAAGGCAATTTGCAATTCTGTATCTGTTCCCTCTCCCTTTACCGATACGATCACACCTACGCCCCATTTCGCATGGGACACTTTGTCCCCTGGCTGATAGTCTCCAGCTTGGGCACCCGCTTGCTTCACCTTTTCTGCTGCTGATGTTACAGTCACACTTGAGCCGCTGCTTGCGGTTGTTTTTCCTGCTCCCGCTCCGCCGGCTGCACGCCATCCAGTCTGAGCGGTACTGCCTATGCCTTTCGTGCCAGGCGCTTGTGTGCCACCGCCACCAGAATAACCGAGTCCTCGCCCTCCATATGATGCAGAAGTAGCATTACGGCCATAACGATCGAAGCGGCCATAACGTGTGCCCTCCGGCGTAGCATCTTCTTTCACTTCATCTGGAATTTCCTCAAGAAAGCGAGAAGGAGGGTTGGCATTTGTTCGTCCAAACAAGGTACGTGTGCGTGCACAGGTAAGGAATAATTGCTTCTCTGCACGAGTTATACCTACGTACGCCAATCGACGTTCTTCCTCCAACTCCTCATTGTCGCTGAAAGCACGGCTGTGCGGGAACACGCCCTCTTCCATACCTATGATGAAGACGACTGGGAATTCCAATCCCTTCGCACTGTGCATCGTCATCAGGATAACGGCATCTTCCTGCTCGTTGCCTTCCTCGTCGTTCATGGAATCGATATCTGCGATCAGTGCAAGATCGGTCAGGAACGAAATCAAGGACTTGTCCTCATTGCGCTGCTCGAATTCCTGCGTAACCGACAAGAACTCGTCGATATTCTCAAGGCGCGCCTTCGATTCCAGCGTATTCTCGCGCTGCAGCTCCAGCTTGTACTCGGATAGTTCGAGCATTTTCTCCGTTAATTCCGTAACGGATAAATACTCCACCATGTGATTTAAATTATCGATAATCGCACGGAACTCGCGCAGTGCGCCCTTGGTTTTCGGCGAAATATCCAAATCGTCCATGTCGGCGATTACTTTCATCATCGATGTGCCGCGAGTTGCCGCTGCTTCAGCCAGCTTATTCATCGTTGTGGCCCCAATGCCCCGCTTCGGCACATTCACAACACGCTCTAAGCTGATATCATCGTCCATGTTCGAAATGAGACGCAAATACGCAAGCAAGTCCTTAATCTCTTTGCGATCATAGAACTTAACGCCGCCTACGATCTGGTACGGAATATCCGACTTAATCAGAATTTCCTCGATGACACGGGATTGCGCATTCGTCCGATACAATATCGCATGGTCGGCGTAATGCTTGTTCGCCATATGGTTCTTTTTAATCTCAGAAGTTACGAAGTAACCCTCATCATGCTCTGTATCCGCCTGATAGAGCTTAATCTTCTCTCCCTCACCAGCTTCTGTCCACAGCTTCTTCGGCTTGCGGCCAGCGTTCAGCTTAATGACGCCATTCGCGGCATTCAGGATATTGGAGGTTGAGCGATAGTTCTGCTCCAGCATAATCGTCGTAGCCTTCGGGTAGTCACTCTCGAAGTTCAAAATGTTTGTAATGTCGGCGCCGCGCCAGCGATAAATCGACTGGTCACTGTCCCCGACGACGCAAATGTTCTGATGCTGATCAGCCAGCATCCGGCACAGCATATATTGCGCACGGTTCGTATCTTGATACTCATCGACGTGAATGTATTTGAATTTTTTCTGATAGAAATCCAATACTTCCGGCACGTCCTTGAACAATTGAATCGTCGACATGATCAGATCGTCGAAATCGAGCGAGTTGTTGCTCTTCAAACGCTTCTGGTACATCGCATATACCTTGGCTACAATTCCATCAAAATGGTCGCCAATCTTCTGCTCGAAGCGACTTGGCGTCAGCAATTCGTTCTTCGCTGTACTAATTGCAGCTTGTACCGCACGTGGATCGAATTTTTTCGTATCCAGATTCAATTCCTTCATGCATCCGCGAATAACGGACAGCTGATCCCCCGAGTCAAGAATCGTAAAGTTCGAGGTGAAGCCGATGCGATCAATATCCTTGCGCAGGATACGCACACACATCGAGTGGAACGTGGATACCCAAATGTCTCTTCCATCCGGGCCAACCAGCTTGGATACACGCTCCTGCATTTCTCGTGCCGCTTTGTTCGTAAACGTAATGGCCAGAATACTCCATGGCGGCGCCTTCCTCGTAGCGATTAGGTACGCGATGCGGTGCGTTAGTACGCGTGTTTTGCCAGAGCCCGCTCCTGCCATAATGAGCAATGGCCCCTCAGTGGTTTCTACAGCTCGCCGCTGTTCAGGATTCAAGCGCTTGATAGCGTCTTGAATGTCGATGGACGCCCCAAAGTTTCCATACGTGTTCGAATACGAATTCGAGTTTGAGTTGGTGCTACCATTAGGATCCGGTCGTAAAAAATCAAACATAATGTGTGCAGTCTCCTTTCTGCAGTTATCTGAAATAAGTCGTATATGGTCTATTTTTAGATGTCAGCAAACTTTAACTTAATGGTCAACAAACTATAACTTTAAATTTGTTTCTTTTACCGCTTGAACAGTTGCGAGGGCTGCTTCCAAGTCGTCATAAACGACATTGCCCACAACTACTGTGTTAGCTGCGGCAGCAGCCGCTTGAGCTTGTTCTATCGTACGAATGCCGCCGCCATAGAACAGTTGCGCATGGCTTAGTGAGCTTTTTACCTTCTTCACAAGCTCCATATCGCCAAACATGCCGCTGTACTCTGCATAGATGACGGGAAGACGCATCAGCCTGTCCCCTGCTTGTGCGTATGCTGCTGCTGCTGCAGGAGACAACTGCGTATCTGCTTCCGTTATCTTTGCCGCTGTTGCATCAGGATTCAAAATGATATACCCTTCTGGGATTAACAGATCCCACGGGATCATATAACCATATTGCTGTATAGCTTCCCGATGTTGACCAACGAGCCAATTCGCATTTTTCGTGTTCAATACCATCGGAATCATATAGGCATCAAAACCGGGCACAACCGCATCCAATTCGGACACTTCGAGGACGGCAGGCAGCTCGTACCGCCGAATGCGGGACATAAGGTCTACCGTGTTCTCGAAAGTGACCCCGCTTGATCCCCCGACCATTATCGCATCTGTTCCTGATAAACATACACGATCCAGCGCCTCATCGCCAATTTCTTTGTCCGGGTCAAGCTTGAATACGTGCCGCCAGTCATCTATTGGTTGTAAAGGCGTCTTCACGTTGCGTTTCCTCCAGGTCTGCCGCTCATGCATGTGAGTGGTACGTTGAGCGACCTTAATTTTAAAGTTCTATATTGTAGTGTACCAGAAATATGCCTAGGGGTGGAGGGAAATGGGTGCCATATATGAGGCTGAGAGATAAGAGCGAATAGAATGTATGTTCTTATTGTAATGAATGGAGGAGGAAATGTCACGGGTGAAATGATGTGTACTCTGGATATAAACACTGAGGTTCATTTCATCAATAAATATATAGCCCCCAAAAGGGTACACCAGAGGATGGCTCCTGTTATAAAAGAAATAATCCAACCTCTACCTACTTCAAATTGCTCGTCGTCTTTTTCATGAAACTGAGGCATAAAAACAACTCCCCAAATGTGAAATATATTCACAGTGTGGGGAGTTTGTGTCTAAGTTTAAACTCAAAAATTTTTATAAATACGTTTTGTAATCTGGATACTTATTTTATTCTATTTCTCTAGTAATTGCGACCTCACTGTTACCGCTATGTAAATCTATTTTCTTATTACTAAGATTAATGACCTCGCGTACAAGATAGAGCGGTCTCCTCTTGGTTTCATTATAGATACGACCAATATATTCCCCAATAACGCCAAGAGTTATTAACTGAACTCCACCAAAAAATAATATCGCTACCATTAGTGAGGGGTAGCCTGGAACTGGATTACCTCCAACTAAAGTAGATACGATCATAAAGCCTGCATAAATTAATGCCAGAATTGATATAGCGAAGCCTAAATACATTGCAATCTGTAACGGTGCAAAACTAAATGATGTTATACCTTCAATTGCAAAATTCCATAACTTCCAGTAGTTAAAGCTAGTCTTTCCGGCAAATCTGGGTTCTCGTTGATAAATGATACTTGTTTGTCTAAATCCAACCCAGCTAAATAACCCCTTCATAAAACGATGTTGTTCCGGTAACTGATTAAGTGCATCTACAACTTGCCGGGACATCAAACGGAAATCCCCTGTGTCTGCGGGAATATTTATTCGTGTTATTTTTTGAATAAATCGATAGAAAAGGTGGGCAGTAGCCTTTTTAACAAAAGTCTCACCTTCCCTTCTAGCACGGGTTGCGTATACAACATCATAACCTTCTTGCCATTTCTCAATAAGTTGGGGGATCAATTCCGGAGGATCCTGAAGATCAGCATCAATTGGTATAACAGCATCCCCTGTTGAGTATCTAAGTCCCGCCGTCATAGCGATTTCTTTCCCAAAATTTCTAGACAGGTCAATAACTTTTATGCGTTTATCTTTTTCTGCAATTTCTGAAATACGAGAAAGAGTTTGATCCTTACTTCCATCATTTACACATACTATTTCATATTGATAATTATTTGATTCAAGTACATTGGTAATCTTGGAATAAAAATACTCAATATTTTCTTCCTCATTGTACATTGGGACTACAATTGAAAGTTTAAATTCCATGGCTCTCCCTAGATTCATGTTTTAATATGCATTTTTATTTATAAACCCATTCCAGATCGTCTTCCATATAATTTTAATATCAAATAATAAAGACCAATTTTCAATATAGAATATGTCGTAACGAATCCGTTCTTCTATAGATGTATCACCACGTAGACCGTTACTTTGTGCCCAGCCTGTAATTCCAGGACGCACATGATGTTTAACCATGTACTTCGGAATCTCTTCCTTAAACTGTTCTACGAAAAACGGCCGTTCCGGTCTAGGACCAACAATACTCATATGACCGAAAAGCACATTGAAAAATTGCGGTAGTTCATCCAAACTCGTCTTTCGAAGGAAGCTACCAAATTTCGTACGACGTGGGTCATTTTCGGTTGTCCATACCGTATCTGATGTTTTTTCTGAACTTAGCTTCATGGAGCGGAACTTATACATCATAAAGTTTCGCCGGTTGAGCCCTACCCGCTCCTGTTTAAAAATGACTGACCCAGGAGATGTCAGTTTTATGCCGATTACAATAAACAGCATAACGGGAAATGTTAATATTATTGCAATGAGTGAAAACGCAATATCGAAAGCCCTCTTGAAAACCCGATTACGCAGCACATCGAGTGGAATATCACGCACGTTAATCATTGGCATTCCAGCAAAGTTATCAAAATAAGGCCGTGATGGCAAGTAGTCGAAAAAGTCCGGAATGATGAGTGTACGGACACCTGCTTTTTCACAACTATCTATAATATTAGGAAACTTATGATGTGCATCAAGTGGTAGTGCCAGAATGACCTCATCAATAAGACGATCACCTAATATTTGTTCCAAATCACTCAATGCACCTAAAATCGGTTTAAAACTTTTCGATTCCAATGTTTTCCACTCAGCGTTATCATCAAGAAATCCAATGACTTCATAACCTAGTTCTGGATAATTTCGAAGGTTTTCATAGAAACGTTTGCCAAGTGTACCGGCACCAAGGATAAGAATGAATTGTTTATTATAACCCTTTTGCCGTATCGAACGTAGCATAACTTTAACCGAGTATCGATAAAATATCGTACATAGAGTTGACGCCGACACAAATATCGCTAAAAACTCCCGAGAAATATGGATCTGTTTAAAGAAAAACAACAATCCCAGCAATATGAACATGCTTATAATATGTGTCTGAATGATACGTATCAACTGGTCGGCGAATCTCTTTTTTCGATGAAAATGATACAAAGAGGACATGGCTCCTATGACAAGAACTACTCCTGCATAGACTGCCCCCCAACCGACATATGTAGAGAATGGCAACGGGGTATCATTATCAAGCCAGTTGCTCATAAATTTCAATATCCACGCGATGCCAAACGCCAACATCATCGTAATCACGTCAAAAATCATATAAATCTTCGACAAAAACCTTTGATTTTTGCGAATCATTGTGTAAACCTCTTTTTCCAAGGATGTAGTGGCACATCCATTATACTAGAAATGAACGTTTAAGTTAAGATGAAAGGGTACGATTGTTAATTACTTTTCGTGTTCTGTCGAATTGCCGTAATCCCTTTTGCTAAAGCGTTAAGAAGAAGTGCCACAGACATTTTTAACCCCATTCCCGCATACATAAGCCCATTTACCCAGAAAGGGTACTTTTTACAAAAATGCTTATTGTACAGAACAAAGAAAGCTCTATGAAATTCATACGTAATCTTGAATGGTTTATTACGACTACTGGCTCGTTTATAATGAATAATTTGCGTCTTTGGATAGTAATAATTTACCCATCCTGCTTGCTTAATACGGTAGCACCAGTCAACATCTTCACCATACATAAAGAAATTTTCGTCTAACATTCCAACCTGTTCAATAGCCCCACGCCTTACCATCATAAATGCACCTATAAGGCAATCGATTGGAAACTCTTCATCTGGATTTAAATCCTCTCTATGGTAAGCATTTATACGCGGACTCTTTGGAAACAGCTTAGATAATCGAGATACGTAAAAAAACGTAGCAGAAGGAGTCGGAAACCCCCGACGACACGCTTTGTCCAAAGAACCATCTGGCAGCACGACTTTGCAGCCGGACGCCCCTACGTTAGGATGGTCGTCCATAAAACCAATCATGACATCAAGTGTATCAGGTTCAATCACAGTATCTGAATTTAAGAGAAGGACATATCGTCCCTCAGCAATTCGCATACCTTGATTGTTTGCTTTGGAAAAGCCGAGATTATTCGTATTAGAAATTAATCTTACTTGGGGATACCTGTCAGCAATAGCTTCAGCCGAGTTATCATGCGAACCATTGTCGATCAAAATAACCTCGATTTGATAGTTAGTAATTGACTGATATACCGATGACAAGCAATTAAGGGTTAGTTGCTTCGTGTTATAATTAACGATAATGACAGATAAATCGATCATTTCAATATGTCTCCCTTAATCATCATAAATCGAAAAACAAAGTTGTCCAGTCTGGATTGGCGGTATAGCCGTGTGTTGAATGCATAACTCGCTCTCCTCACTATTCCGCGATTCGTAAGAAGAAATTCTTCTAGTTCCGATTGGAATTCCAGAGGCAATTCCTTTCCCCAGCACCGTTCAAATTCTTTTGCTTGGTTCCACAATATTTTTTGAGCTCTATGTTTTTTATAGTTCCTCCATTTTTTACCCACTTATCATAGAAACCTTGCTGTCCACCGATAACATTGTTTTGATGCTGTCGATAATAGATATACGGCTTATCATCATAAATCACTTTTCCATACGCAGAAACGACCAAATATGCCCACCAGTCATGCATTACAATACGTTTCGTGTTCGGTAGATTCTGTTGTAGTATATTAACAGCCAAGCAATTTAACACTGTAGTCGCTCCAACTGCAATATTCTCTACCAAAGCATTTAAGAATGACGTTCCTCGATGTGGGGCAGGGGGCCAAATATTAAGCGGCTCCATCGTTTCAGTAACCATTTGAGTTGGGCATACGTACATCATTGGATTCTGACCGGCCCGCTCATTTAACAAATATATGGCCCTTTCCAACTTTTCCGCCATCCAGACATCATCTTGATCACAAAAACATACGTACTCTGCATCACTATGAGTATGACGCGATAGCAGGTTAAAAAAGCTCGCGATAACTCCAATGTTTTCTTCGTAAAACGCCTCGATTTTATCTGGGAACTTAGCTACATATTCTTGGATTATTGCTACTGTATTGTCGGATGAGCCGTCGTCTCGTATCGTGATAAAAAGATGCGGATGGGTTTGCTCCAATAGACTATTAAGTTGTTCCGCTAAATATTTTTCCCCATTATAGGTTGAAAGCAGAACTTGGACTTTTCCTCCCCGCTCCCCCATAGCTCATTCATCCCCAATTCTTAAGATATCTTTGTTTATATATTCCTTCAGTGCCTCCCGCCAACTTCTCAAAGGATCGAAGCCATTTACTCTAATAGCCATTGACTCCATTGCTGAGTATCGTGGCCTTGTCGCCGGACGTTGAAATTGCTCCGTAGTACATGGTTCGACTATGACAGGGATATTGGATAGTTCGAATATCGCCTGAGCAAATTCATACCATGTACATATTCCAGTGTTTGAGGCGTGATAAATGCCATACTTTTCAGATGCTACAAGCTTTTCTAAAAATAAGGCAAGATCCCACGTATACGTTGGTGATCCCCACTGATCATTAACAACCTGTAGGCAATCGCACTCTTTTCCCAGTTTGACCATCGTATTGACGAAGTTAGTACCTGTTGCTCCATATACCCAGGAAGTTCTTACGATGAACCAACGAGAACAGAGAAACTGTACTAATTGCTCCCCTGCCCGCTTTGATTTTCCGTATACGGTTAATGGATTTGTATTGTCATATTCATAATAAGGACTAGTATTGGTTCCGTCAAACACGTAGTCCGTACTAATGTAACATACTTTTGCCTTTACCCGTTCAGCAGCGGCAGCAATGTTTCTGGTTCCGATTGCGTTAACCAAATAAGCGCTATCTATATCTTTTTCTGCATTATCTACTGCTGTATATGCCGCACAGTGTAAGATTGTATCTGGTTTCAATTCTGTAATGGTGTCACTGCACAATTTCTCATCCGTAATATCCAATTGGGTTCTGTTTAATCCGACTACCTCATGTCCCTTTTTAGAAAAAAGACGTAATACGTCCATACCCAATTGCCCATTAGCGCCTGTTATAAGTATTTTCATTTTATCTTGTACCCCAGTCGTTTTGCATATTGCTGCTCATAATATTCTTGATACGCTCCAGACTGTATTCGTTCCCACCATATTCGGTTATTTAAGTACCACTCTATCGTTTCGTTAATTCCAGTTTCGAAAATATGTTTGGGTTTCCACCCGAGCTCACTCATTATCTTGGTAGCATCAATACCATATCGACGGTCATGTCCAAGTCGATCTTCAACGAACTGGATTAATGAATCCGACTTTCCAAGTCGCTCTAATATCGTCTTCACTATATGAATGTTCGAATGCTCATTGCTACCGCCAATGTTGTAAATCTCTCCACTTCGCCCTCCATGAATTACTAAATCGATGGCACTACAATGATCCTCAACGTACAACCAATCTCTAATATTTTGACCATCCCCATAAACAGGAAGTTTTTTCCATTCAAGGCATTAGCAATCATCAATGGAATAAGCTTTTCCGGAAATTGATACGGTCCATAGTTATTCGAACAACGCGTGATATTTACAGCAAGGCCATATGTTTCATGGTATGCCCGAACAAGCAAGTCACCTCCGGCCTTACTAGCGGAATAAGGGCTATTGGGCGCAAGTGGAGTCGTTTCTGCAAATAATCCCGTTTCCCCTAGCGAACCATATACTTCATCTGTTGACACTTGAACAAATTTTGTGACGCCATACTTTTTAGATGCATCGAGCAATATTTGCGTACCAAGCACATTCGTTTTTATAAAGATATCAGGCTCTAAAATACTACGGTCCACATGAGATTCTGCTGCAAAATTGACGACAACATCAAAGCCTTCTTTAAATATATGTTCCATTGATTGAACATCTGCAATATCCGCTTTTACAAAGCGATAGTTCAGATTATTATGAATGTCTGCTAAGTTTTCAAGATTACCGGCATATGTTAATACATCTACGTTTACAATTTGATAATCAGGATACTTTTTTAGCATGTAGATGATGAAGTTGCTTCCGATAAATCCTGCACCGCCAGTTACGAGTAACCTCATAAGACATATCTCCTATTCAAAACCATTAATTTCTGCTTCTTTAAGAACGGGAAGTAACCTATCCTTATCCGACAATATCGGCTTTGATGTTGGCCAATCAATGCCTAAGGATGGATCATCCCATCTAATTCCCCGATCATGATCTGGCGAATAATATTCATCTACTTTATATAACACCTGTGTATTAGGGGTAAGCGTACAAAATCCATGTGCAAATCCTTTAGGTACCAATAGCTGCCGGTGATTATGTTCACTAAGGATTACTCCAACCCACTGTCCAAAGGTTGATGAGCTTTTTCGAATATCGACTATGACATCATATATGGCGCCAGATATCACTCTAATTAACTTCGTTTGCGCCTTAGGATTAAGCTGGAAATGCAATCCTCGAATTACACCTGTTTCTAAAGATAATGATTGATTGTCTTGGATAAAATTGAAATATATCCCTAGTTCGTTTAATTTTTTTACTATAGCTTTCCATAAAAAAACCCCGGTGATCTCCATGAATCACCGGTTCGATAATATATGCATCTTTAAGGGGCAAAGCTTTTACGTTCATACATTTCCACTCCTTACAGCTTCAGTTTACCAAACTCTTCGCCAAGTCTAATGTCTTTTGCAAGCTCATTCGCTCTTGCTAGCGATACATGCGTACCTGCATCAGTCCACCAGCCTTGAAGGACATCGAATGTCAGCCCATTTTGTTTTATATATACATTATTTACGTCTGTAATTTCAAGTTCTCCACGACCGGAAGGCTTTAAAGTCTTAATAATATCAAACACAGTATGATCAAACATATAGATACCAGTTACTGCATAGTTGCTTTTTGGTTTTTGTGGTTTTTCCTCAATAGAAACAATGTGTTCTCCTTGCAGTTCTGCCACGCCATAACGATTTGGATCATGTACTTCTTGAAGAAGAATTTTTGCTCCTCGCTTTTGATCTCTAAAATTCTCCACATAAATGGAAATGTCATCTTCAAATACATTATCACCTAATATAACTACCATTTGGTCATTACCTACGAATTGTTCAGCCAATCCAAGTGCTTGCGCAATTCCACCTGCCTCGTCTTGTACTTTGTATGTAAAGGAAACCCCCCATCTCACTTCCGCTTCCTAGGAGGTTTACTACTTCCCCCATATGATCTCTACCCGTTACAATAAGAATGTCTGTTATATCTGCTGTTTTTAACTTATTTATCGAATAATATATCATTGGATATTTACCAACAGGCAATAGGTGTTTATTGGTGACTTTAGTTAAAGGAAAAAGGCGAGATCCCGTCCCGCCCGCTAAAATAATACCTTTCATTAAAAGTTCCTCCTATTCACAAAATCAGCAATAACATTATATAGTTCATTTTATATGGTTATTTAGAATTGACTGTACTTCTAATATTCTTTTTCCCCAACTATTGTTACTGATAAATTGTGCGATTTCTTCTTTTGACTTTCTAGGATTCGAACAGTTCTTTATTTTCGTAATAATGTCAATCAAATCATCACTAGTTGAATATAAATATACAAAATCACTAAACTTTAATGTTTCAGGATACTCTACAACAATTGTAGGCTTTCCAAGGGCAATATACTCATAAATTTTAACCGGGTCAACTGACAAAATAAGATCGTCAACAACAAATGGCATTATAAAAGCGTTAGCCTTACAACTTATTTTGAGTAAGTCCTCATGCTTAACAACTCCTTTATATTGGATTCTGGGATGTAAAGGTACTTCAACTTCCTTTGGTCCGTAAAATAAAAACTCGATGTCACTAAAATAATTTCCTATTTTTACAACAACATCGAAGTCGATCCAACTTCCAATTGTCCCAAAATAAACAATAGTAAAAAAGCTTTCTGGATCATTAGCTTTAGTTGTTAACATTTTATTTGAAAATGTTTTTAAATCCATCGCGTTATTTATAATATGAATATCTTGCTCAGCACCCCTTTCCTCCATTTTTTTTGACAAATTAAATGATGACGTAAATACAACGTCTGCCCGTGCAAGAAGTTGTTTTTCTAGATTATACACATAATTTATTACAGCTTTATTCTGAGGGAATGAAATAACATCATCCATACAGTCGTATACAATAACTTGGGAAAAATGAATTTTATTTAAATCAATAAATTGAAGCATTATTGGGGATGTAATCCATATCACATCATATTCCCTTCTATATATTTCACTTACAACATTAGAGTTTATTAATTTCTCGATGTTATTTAATAACTTACTCCGGGCAGACAAGGGCATTTTTATAATTGTTTCAATATTATTAAATTGTGCAGATAAACTATTATTAACTAAGTCTTTACTAGTTATCTTTTTAATATAAAACAAATCTACATCAAAGCACCTAGTCAATTCTTCGGCCATAAAATGCGGACGTTGCTTAATCCAGTTCCAATCCACATGCATTAAGTATGCCATTCGATTAGACATTTGTTCCACTCCACATTTTGTAATTATAAAGATATAGGAATATATACTTTATTTATTTTTAAAGGTACCCCCTGAAAGAATAACTCTATACATAATAATAAAAACTAAAAAGTCAAACACGACATTAAACATATAGAGCTGCTTAGCAGTATCCAGTCCACCATCTCCAATAGTCGGAAGTACGTACTGTATGCCACAAAAAATAATTAAAGTTGCAATATACAAACAAGCAATCCTATTTTGTATTTGATTATTTTTGAAATATTTGTAAGTAGCTACAAATAGATAAAGGAAAAAGAAAGTTAAAACAAACACAAATCTTTTGGGGATCATAATTTTTTTAAATGCATAGTACCCTGAAAAGAATTCTGCGGAGACAGCGTCTTGACTAAAGGTTTTCGTCCGATTCCCTAAATGTTCGGGCTTATTGATAAACGTGACTTCTCCAGTTGAAAACATACGTGTCATTAACAAATCAGGATGCCTCAAATAAAATAATACAATGTCTTTTTTCCAATTTTATTATAAAAATCCCTTCTGAATTCTTCTGAGTTTATATCAATTGGGTAATCACTTTGGAAGCCATTGGTACCAGCTAATGCTTTATACTTTTGATCTAGGCCCAATTCACGAAGAAAATCTCCAGCAGTTTCTTCATTTTTCAAAATTCCGCCAAATACAGAATTATATGTAGTAACTTCACTTAAATATTTGGGTTGTATAAAAAACAGGATGCTATTTATACCAATCATTAAAGTAAAACAAATAGTTAATATGATGCGGCTTCTTTTTGTATTATAGAATTTAAAAAGATACAGAAATAGAGGTAAAAACAAAATAGCTAAAGGAGCATATTGAATTTTTGATCCTAAAAATAATGTTGTACTGATAAAAAATAAAATTCCGTCAAGTAATTTCGGTTCCTTCCTTTTTAAAATTGATGATAAAAATGAAAGAGATAAAATAAAAAAACATATGCATTAGGTTCGGCATATAAACTATTAAAATAAAGAATATTTGAACTATCAGCAATAATCAGTGTCAAAAGTGTAAAGATAATTATGTTAATCCAAACATTTTTGGTTTTTAAGTTTTTCATAAGTATAAACATACCTAGTAAAAGTAACACTATATAGATAAACGATAAGAATCGAATATCAAATTTATCACTGGAATATACAATAACATTGATAGTTTTAGCTAAAAGTACGGTTAGAACATGAGTGTTTAAGTAATTGTTATCAATAGTCGGCAAAGGATTTAAAATATCATATTTATGGTTTACATATTTAAAATATAAATCATCATAAGTTTTATCTTGCTCATACCACATATGAGTAGGTCTTAAAACTCTATTAAAATCACCATTGTCAGCTATCCCTGCAATTTCCCCATTAAATAATATTATTGTTATTACAATTAAGGTTATAGATATAAATACCATTTCTAGTTTGATTTTACCCTTCAAAATGCGCATTTTTACCCCCTGTTTCCTTTTACTTGTTATGTAACTCAATGATTCCCTTATAGATTAAAAATTCCTTTTAAATAAATTATACATACAAAACACCCCCCTGAAGGAGGTGTTTTGTAATTTTGAAATTATCTTTCACGTTTTTTTAAGTCATTACGTTTAATTTCAATAAGTTTTTCATAAGCCTCGATATTTGATTTTTTATAAACCAAATCAATAGAACTTTCTTCTGTAATTTTATCCTTGTTAGTTTTAGAATATTCCTCTTTTAAAATATTTAAATGCTCAATATCATAATCAAGATTAGATTCCATAGGGGCATATAAATCTACTTGTAGCTGATAGTTGGTAATCAAACTACTTAACATAGTTTTTTGAACATGTTCAATTGTGTATCTTGAATGATCTACATCGTGAATTACTTTCATTTTTGGATTTAATGCAACTTTGTATCCAATTTCTTTCATCATAAATGAGACTACAATTTCCTCTCCGCCAGCATAATCATTTCCTTTACGTCCATATGACGTTCTAAAACCACCTATCCGAAGCAATGAATCTTTCCTAACAGCATAATTTGCTCCGTATGGGAACTCCCATTGATAATTTGAATATTTTATTTCATTATCACTAATAATTAACTGACTCCAATATGCTTCTGTACCTGGTCTTACAATACCCGGCACAGGATCAGGCAAATTAAGAATGATGTTACCTCCAACTACACCTAGCTTGGAATCGGAACTAAAGCAATTGTATGTCTCTTCGAGAAGATTATCATCCGCAAGCGCATCATCATCAATGTATAAAATAATTTCCCCTCTGGCAGAGAACATCCCTACATTGCGCGCGAATGAAAGGCCCTTTAAAGGAGCAACATGATATCGAATAAAGTCCTCCGTTAGATTAAATTTCTCCTTATATTCTTGAACCAATTGTAATATTTCATTATTGTATATATCATTATTGACTATTATTATCTCATAGTCATTTTTCAAAAAGCTTTGATTCACTACTGAAGCTAATGCGTTTGCTAACTTTTCTGATCTCTTATAGGTACAAATAACAACTGATACCTTTTTTGAATATTCCCTCTTTGTTTCAATCGTTTCTTCAATAAGGTATAAATGATCGTTTTTCACTTTTATACTAATAAGGCTATATAACGATTCAGAATTGGTGACCTGGAACACTTTTTTACTATTAAATACTCCATCATAAATTTTCTCGTCTGTCGAACAGAATAAATCCCAATCTAATGCTGTATTTTTTAATAGTTCATTTTTATTAACACAAATCACTCTATGAGCTTCACTTGGCAAATGATCGGGAAATTTATGAGTCACGTTTTCATTCTCAGATATATATAAATAGCAAATTGGAATAGCTAAATTGTCACTCGTTAATTTACCTAAATCCTCGAGTTCGAGTAATGTGTCCCCTTTCTCCCTAAATTTCTTTTTTATAAATTCTAAATCGCCGTCCCCATCAATAATCCATACTATAGGTGAGAGGTAATAATCTCTTCTATAATCGTCAAGCACCATTAGCTTATACCGATTTGAAGTAATTCCTAGTTCAGAATCCTGCGCAGTTAACGATTTATCATGCCATCGGTAATCATAAATCGGTTCATGAAACGAAGTATGACACAAGTTAAATAAGGAATTCATCCTCATCCAATAATCATAATCCTCTAGGGTGTGTTTGAAACTAGAGTAGTCACCCAATACATGCGCCGCTTTAGCTCTATACATAAACGCCGCGCCTATAGTATTATTAGGGTAAATATTAAGTTCGAGAGTAGTAGTAGGTAAGGACACAACCCCACTCCCTTCCGGGATTTCATACCAACCGTGCCCCCTTATAATCTTCCCATTCGAATCAATAAGATTCATATTGGCATAGACCATACCCAAATTTTCATCTTTCTTTATCTCGTTTACCATATCTTCCAAAAATGATTTATGCAAAATGTTATCTGCACTTGTCCATGTATAAAATTCACCTTTAGCCATTCTAAAGCCTCTAGAAAGAGTTTTAGGTATTTTACTATTTTCTTGGTGAATTACCGTGATTCTACTGTCTCTTTGCTCATATTCATTTAAAATATTTGATGTATTGTCAGTTGAACCGTCGTTAATAATGATAAGTTCAAAATGTCTATATGTTTGTTGTAATATACTTTCAATAGCAGATGATAAGTAGTCTTCTCCGTTATAAACTGGTAATACAACAGAAACTAAATCTTTTTCAAAAGAAAAATTAATATCGTTAAGACTGAATTGGTACGTTTCATTAAACTTCTCTTTAAATCGAAAGAACTTATATTCATACCAGTTCATTATTTCTTCCTGTATAGTATTTTGGGTTTTAATGCTTCTATCCTTAACCTTTTCATTATTCTTCATTTTTTTAAGTATTTCGAAATTTTTAATTTTGATTTTTTGAAAAACACCTTAAACCCATACTGTTTCCATGTTGAGTATCCTTTATGAATATAGATGAGCTTTGACTTATAAAGTAAACCCTTCAATTGATTAGCCACTCTCCATCTTTTAGATAAATAAATATTTTCCAATTCTTGCCTAAGTATCTGATTTTTCAAATCTTTATCATTAACCAATATTTTCAAATTCTCTTCATTTGTTTCGGAGGTTTTTAATTGATTTTCTAGAGTTCTTAATTCATTTTCTAGAGTTTTTAATTCATTTTCTTGAGTTCTTAATTGAACTTCTAATTGATTTTCTAAATCAAATTCCCTTTTGTTAGCATCAATCAGCTTTTTTTCTGTTTCCGATAGCTGAAGTTTTGATGTCAGCAACTCTATTTCCTTATCTTGAAATTCAGAATACAATGAATTATATCTAGTTTGGAATTCATCCTTGATTGATTTTAATTCAGTATTTTCACTACCCAGCCTGTTAATTTCATCCTTGATTTTTTCATAATCATTATTAAGATCATCAAATTTCTGATTTAGTTCAGATATTTTACGCTCCTTGTTTAAAAAATCTTTTACTAAATGATTATGTCCTGCTATATACTTTTCATCTATATTATGATTCAATAAATCATGAATAATATTTATGATTTTGTGAATTGTCGCCTTCCCATTAACAGGAAATAGGTCGTTTGCGAATTCTCTCCTTTTCTTGATGATTGTCTCATCAAATAATGCGGTGAGTAATTTTTCTCTTAATTGTTCTTTTTCTTTTACAACTGGTACAATATTCCCCCTTACCATCTCACCTTCTAGAGATAACAAGCCTTCAAATGAATTAGATTCCATTTGCGGAAATATAACAATAGGCGTATCCGTATATAAAGCATCAAAAATTGCTCCGGAACCGTCTGATAAAATCACATCAGTTCGCGCAATCAAATCTACTAGCGAATCTCTATGGTCGAGAACTTCCGGGAATATCCCCTTTATAAGCTCAACCCTAGCCTGCTCTAAATAGGTTGTTCCGTGGTGAAGCTTAATTGTAATATTAAATTCGTTTCTTAATTGTTCTAATTCACTAATTACTTGTTCAATAGAAGACTCTACACCATAAGTAGGTAAGTATAGTAAATTAGGTCTGTCATTATCTCGACCACTTTTTATTTTCTGAAAGTTCGCAAATTTCAATAGCCCAGTTATTTCACATGCTGCATAAGTACGAAGAACTGAATAATCATAAGTAGAGTTACATAAGATATAATCGAACCGCAAACTCCAAGCACCGAAATTCCAATTTGGCTTAGCCATGCCATACTGGTATCGAATAGTATATACGGAGTCAACTTCAATATAATATGGCAGATATGGATAAAAAGCTATCGTGTAATTTTTTGCGGTTTATCATTTATTAATTCGACTTTTTGATGAATACTTTTTAAAAATTCATAAGTATCTGCAGCCATATCACGCCACTTGTCTTCATATATTTCCGGAATAAATAGATCATAACCAATATTCAATCTTTCAAGCTCTCTTAAAACTGGCTTAATGGTTTCATATAATACTGTATTATGAATGACAAAGGCTATCGGCTCATTATTTATTGCTCGCACGATAATTATCCCTCTTCTTTATAATAATATTTACAAGTCATTCCTTAATTTTATTAATGTCTCGTTTAATAAGGTGGACGAGGTTCCTTTGGTATACGGAAAATATATTATTTTCACGCCCACCTCTTGAAATTGTTGTTCATATTCTTTCCACCTGTTATTTTCATACCAATCATCACCTACAAATATCACATCAAACTTGATTTTTCTCCATACTTCCATCTTATCTAATGTTTCCTGCGGTATTACAGCATCAACATATTTGATACTTCTAACTATTTCCATCCTCTCGTTAAAAGGAATTACAGACTTTTTATGCTTGTATGACACTAAATCGTCTGTTGATACGCCAACGACCAATCTATCACATAATGCGCTTGCATTTTTCAACAGGTTTAAATGACCTATATGGAAAAGATCATATACTCCAGAAGTATAACCAATAATCATAAGTTTCCCTCCAACACAGCCAAATTGAAATCAAACCAGCTGTCGTACGAGACACTGTGTGCTTTTTGTCCAGCAAATATATCGGTAAGAGGTACTGGAAAACCAATTTTTTCCTTTCTATTACTTCTACAGGCAGTAAATCCTTGAATATTCTTTTTAAAGGAGCCTTTACAACTTGATTTTCCATTTTATACTCAATAGAAACACCTGAAAGTCTTTCTACCAGTCGAAAGTCCAAAAATGGCGATCTTGCCTCAACGGAACACATCATTGTAGAATTATCCAATCTACGAAGTAAACCTCTTAAATGAGCTTCTTGAAAAAATGATGCGACTATGGATATCGGTTTCTGATGTTCTAAGTATGGATTAATTGCATCCTCAATGATCTCAATATCATCATGAGAGCCATATGAATAAAAGTCATTAAATCCTTTTATATCCCAATGAGTGGTTGCAGCTGCCCACTTAAAAATTCGATCATATCCGAAGAACAACTCATCTGCACCTTCTCCACTTAATATTACCGAATTCTCTGATTTTGCTTGGAGTGTCATGAAATATATAAGTACTTCATTAGGTACAGTTAAAAGTTCTTTTCTTTCAGTAATCAACTTCCTCGCAGTTTCTAAAAATTCTTCCCTATTTATCGATATACAATGATGTTCTGTTCCGAATTTATCTGCAGCGATCTTTGACCATTTGAATTCATTTTCATTTGCAAACCCGATAGTCCATGTATGATTTACATTTGCCAATGCAGTAACTATGGTGCTATCCAGTCCTCCACTTAAATAACTTCCTACACTAACATCTGAAATTTTTCGGTAATTAACTGCCGATTCAATTAAATATTTTAATTCCTCGTCTGATGGAGGAGCCTTTTCGCTGTAATTATTTGACCAATACTTAGATATTTTTCCGTTGCAACTGAAGTGGGCAGGTGGGAATTCAAGAATGTTCTTATATATCGTACGGTTATTAAAAAAATTTCTCATTTTTTTATATTGGCGTATTGCTGTTTCGTCTAGATTTGCTGAAGTAAATTTAAGTAGAGGAGCAACTTCTGAACTGATAATTAATTCATTATTCTGTTGCACATAGTATAACGGCTTAATTCCCAACCTATCTCTAGCAATAAAATATTCATTCGTTAAAGTATCCAAAATAATCAAACTAAACATGCCATTCAGCTTGTTTAGCATTGAAGAACCTATTTTTAAATATAATTTTAATATTAGCTCAGTATCTGAACTCGTTTTCATTTCGATCATATACTGACTGGCTAACTCCTTATAATTATAAACTTCACCATTATATATCATTACATATCTTTGATCATCCGAGAAAAAGGGCTGGTTCGCCCGTGAATCCAGATCCATAATACTCAAACGATTGTGACCTAGCATGAAATCATTGTGCTGAAAAAAGCAAAGGGGGGCATCAGGGCCCCTATACTTAATAATTTTCAGCGAGTTTATAAATTCGTTTTTGGTAATCCGATTACTTTTTGCAAATAATATGCCGCACATGATATCCCTCTTATATATTTATTACTTGACTTTCAATTTCATTATCTACAAAGATTAATCCTGGAACATAGTTATTCTCAATTTTCCTCACTTCAAAAACAGCCGCAATACTAATGCTGTCAAAATATAGAGGCTCAAAAGGCTTGGGCTTCAAACCAATGGATATTGTATATTTGCCGCTCTCAGATAATAAATTAACAAATTGAAATTTCACTTCTAATATCTCATTTTTCCTCATGGGAGGTAACAGTCTTGCCTTATTATAGATATTCATTCCAAATATATCGACACCATTGTGATTACGAATCATATATCCAATTGTTCCTTCTGTATCGACATCCATATAGTATTGCGCTACTAACCGTAAAGTTACTTTATCCCCAAAAGATAATGTGTTTGTTTTTTTTCCATTGACAAGCAAATCAGCTCGAATGAACCGTGCTTCACCAGTTCCCGAACGAAACTCATTAGCCATTTTAGTAAAATTATTGTCTTCCTGATATAATAATGAAGTGTTATTTTGATCAGAAATGCCACCCTTAACAAACTTATCGAGTGATTGTACACTCTTCATGTCAGCAATTTCTTGATTCATCATATTTTCATAGACCTGAACCACTTTTTTGACGGGACCATAATGAATCATCTTACCCTCGTTTAGCAAAATAGCCGTATCACAAAAGCTCTTTATTGTGTCCATCGAATGCGATACGAATAGTATTGTACAAGTTTGAGATAATTCTTTCATTTTAGTTACGCATTTCGCCTGAAAATAGATGTCCCCAACCGACAGCGCCTCATCCACAATAAGAATCTCTGGTTCCACATTGATGGCTACAGAAAAAGCTAAACGAGCAAACATACCGCTTGAATACATTTTGACAGGCTGATGAATAAATTCCCCGATATCCGCGAAAGAAATGATGTCGTTAATCTTATTATCCATCTCTTCCTTATTATATCCCATCAAAGTACCATTCAAGTAAATATTCTCTATACCAGTTAAATTCGGATTAAATCCTGCTCCTAGTTCTAATAGAGCCGCGATTTTCCCATTTCGAATAATTTCTCCTTCTGTAGGAGTTATCACTCCAGTCACCATCTTTAATAAAGTAGATTTCCCAGAACCATTTTTACCCAATATCCCGACTATCTGTCCCTTATTGACGCTGAAAGAGACATTATCAACAGCCCTAAATTCTTTATGATACTTCTTTTTTGTTAGATTAAACGCCTCTTTAATACGATGTGAAGGATTATCATAAATTTTATAGATCTTAGTTACATTCTTGACTTCTAGCACTGATTTCCCCATTGTCTTCTCCTTTAAAGCACGTCAGCAAAGTGAGAACGCATTTTTTTATATAAAAAGATCCCCAAAAGCGAACTGATTGTCACAAAAGACCAAAAATACAAAGTTTGCCACGGATGATGCCAGAACCACTTGTCATTTATAAAAGTATCTCTATAGCCCTCAACAATATAGAATATAGGATTAACTTTAAAAAATATTTGGTATTCTTTTTCGACAATATTTAAATTCCAAAATATAGGAGTCAACCAAAATAAAAGTTGCAGCATTACAGCTACTATTTGACCAACATCTTTAATAAACACAATAAGCGTAGAAGTAATCAAAGAAAGAGCTAAAGAAAGTGCCATTGAACAAAATAAATAATAAAACAATTGGATATTATATATGTTTGGGTACCAACCATATAAAGCAAA
Organism: Paenibacillus alvei DSM 29; assembly: GCF_000293805.1. GTDB lineage: Bacteria > Bacillota > Bacilli > Paenibacillales > Paenibacillaceae > Paenibacillus_B > Paenibacillus_B alvei. The sequence goes on from NZ_AMBZ01000002.1 coordinate 119,726, forward strand.
CATTAGAAATAGAATTAATATAAAAAACAGATGAACAAATAAAGACGAAATAATTTTTATTACTGGCAGAACACTGACTCGGAACACTATTTTTTAACTAAAAAACTGTTCTCAGTGATCGAGTTTGTAGCGTTTGCCCAGCTTTCTGAAATAAATAACCAGGGAACCATTCCTGACAATAGCCAAAGAACAAACGGAATATTGTCTACAGGTACTGTCTTAAAACCAACTTGAAAAACTGTCCAATATACGAGAATTGAAATTAGTGGATGGACAAATGCCCAAAGAACTCCCATAAAAGAACCTAGGTATTTTGATTTTATATCTTTCTTAGATAACTCCAGTATTAATTTATAGTTTTTAAATACATATGAAATATAGTTCACTTGAAGTTTCACTTCCTAAAACAAATTTGATGATTAAAGAACATTTAGTTAAATGTTTGATATAATATTTACGAATTACTATAGTAAAGAAGCGCAAAAGTTGCCGATGTACCAGCTCCAAAACCACTAAAAATTCTGATAGTTCCTAGGCGGCTTGGATACTTCACTTGGATTTATCCTCTTATTTTTACTTTGTTCCACATTTAAAGTTGCACTGTTTAGCGGAAAACATCCAACTTCGAGTGACCAATATATGTCATCATCGCTCTCAATTATCAATGCGCTGTCCATGGTAATAACTGCATCCCAGCACTTAGCAAAAACATGCTGCTTATCACGTTTATGTATGGGGATTTTTTGTCGCTTTATCTATTATAACGCAAGTCGGTGTCTTAAATCGAACATTAAATCTAGCCATCATGATCATTTCTTTCATTGTCGTCTTTTTAGTTATTCCATCGGTAAGGAAATAGTTGCGTAGCTACGACACTAGTTAGTAAAGTGCTAACTACACAAAAGTAACGTTTACATGAAGCCTTTCTGAGCTGTTTTAATGATGAATGTTCCAATATACAAGTATATGCTGAGTTACTTACTGACTTTCATTTTCTTTGTCAGGCTCATGTTCGTTTTAGAATCCCAAAGAAACTATTTATGTAACGAAAGACTTTAACTCGAACAACCAAGAGCGTCCACGCTAGTAAGTACTCAAAACGATTCTACAATGCCCGGCAATCAAGATGTTACAATAGGCCCAGATCAGAAAAAAGCAAATTGCTAAAATTTCAGTGAGGAATGCGACATATGATAAATATAAAAAAACCGACCCTTATGTGGGTCAGTTTTTATATAAGAGTACGACTATTCATATTTTGTTATGGCCTCTTTCATGAATTTCAACAAATCTTCTTTCAATTCCGGGCGCTGAAGCGCATAATTTAGTGTTGTTTCTATAAAACCTAGCTTTTCCCCTACATCATGCCGTTGTCCTTCGAAATGATATGCAATAATGGCTTCTAATGTACCTAATTTCGCAATAGCATCTGTCAGTTGAATTTCTCCATTTACCCCGATTTCTTGCTGTTCTAATAAATCGAAAATACGAGGAGTTAGTATATAACGACCCATTATCGCCCAATTAGAAGGAGCCACTTTTTTATCAGGTTTTTCGACAAGACGTTCTGCCTTCATGATTCTTTCACTTATTTTGTTACCCGCGATAACCCCATATCGAGAAACCTCTTCCCAAGGAACGGGCTGGACACCAACCACAGAGGACTCATATTGCTCATAAACCTCTAGCATCTGTTTTAGGCAAGGTTTTTCAGCTTGAACAATATCATCGCCAAGTAAAACAGCAAAAGGTTCATTTCCTACAAATTTCCGGGCACACCAGATCGCATGCCCCAAGCCACGCGGTTCTCTTTGACGTATGTAATGAATGTTCGCCATTTCAGAAGATTTTCTAACTTCTTCAAGCAATGCTAGTTTATCTTTTTCTAACAGATTATGTTCAAGTTCAAAATAGTTATCAAAATGGTCTTCAATTGCCCTCTTTCCCTTACCTGTTACTATAATAATATCTTCAATACCTGAGTCTACTGCTTCCTCAACGATATATTGAATAGTTGGTTTATCTACTATAGGAAGCATCTCTTTCGGCATTGCTTTTGTTGCCGGTATAAATCGTGTCCCCAACCCTGCAGCTGGAATAATCGCTTTTCTAATTTTCATTTTGTTCCTCCAATTAATATCATACCTCTATACCGTTTCCTAATAATCATACTATACTAGTATACATGAGATTTTTATAAAACTATAGTAATTTAAAGGAGAATAACATGAGCATACTCGTCACTGGCGGAGCAGGTTACATTGGCTCTCATACCGTACAAGCACTGCTGGAACAAGAGGAGCAAGTCATAGTCGTTGATAACCTTTCTACCGGGCATCAAAATGCAGTAAAGAACGTTGAACTGGTTCAGTGTGATATACGTGACAAGGAAGCACTCGGCCAAGTATTTAGAAAATATAACATTGAAGCCGTTGTTCATTTCGCTGCCAGTTCACTTGTGGGAGAAAGCATGCAGAACCCTGGAAAATACTACGATAACAACTTATATGGAACGTTATGCCTGCTAGAGATAATGGTTCAACACGGGGTTACTAAAATCGTATTTTCCTCCACTGCTGCAACATACGGCAATCCAGAAATCATCCCGATTACAGAAAGCGAAGCAACAAAACCGACAAATGCATACGGCGAAACAAAATTAGCCATGGAATCTATGATGCAATGGTTCGACATTGCTCATGGATTAAAATATGTAGCACTTCGTTATTTTAATGCTGCCGGTGCTCACGAAAATGGGATAATTGGCGAGGATCATCAACCTGAAACACACTTAATTCCTTTAATATTACAAGTTCCATTAGGGAAACGTGATTACATTTCAGTATTCGGAAATGATTATGATACGGCTGATGGTACTTGTATACGCGATTACATTCATGTAAGGGATTTAGCCGATGCCCATATAAAATCAATTTACTACCTGAAATCCGGTGGAGAAAGCGCCATATTCAATTTAGGAAATGGTAACGGATATTCAGTGCTGGAAATGATTAATGCGGCTAGAGCAGTGACTGGACACCCGATTCCAGCGAAAATGGAAGAACGTCGAGCAGGTGATCCTGCTGTCTTGGTGGCTAACGCACAAAAATCCAGAGAGATACTAAAATGGGAACCTAAATGGACAAGCATCGAAGAAATTATTTATTCAGCCTGGAAGTGGCATTCTGCAAATCCCAATGGCTATGAAAGATAAAAAACAATTCTACATACAAGTAGAGCCTGTAGGCTCTACTTTCTTTTTTGTAATGGACAGTTAGGTCAGTCAAGAGTTTAATAAGTTCATTCAAAAATGATTTGTAGGCCGTTTACCAACTTCAGCTTTTTTTGACCGCTTTTGCATGAGTCATAACGATTGAGCAAATGGTCGAGTACGGAGGTTAAAGATTCATTATTCTCTACAAATGTCTAACTTACAATGACCAAAATCATCACAAGTTCGGAAATCATTTAGTCGTTTTCAGTTGATCCAGTATTTCTGATGATATTTTACATAAAGATATTTATACTCTGTTATAATCCGTCGAAAAATGAGATTAGCTCGTTAATAGTATTTTGTGCTAAAATTGAAAATAAACCTAAAAATAAAGGAGCGTAAAAATTGTCGACATATGGATATACTGGCTCCAAAGCCAAGAAAAACGCCGAAGGCTCCAAAGCGCCTTGGCTGCTGCTTGGAGTCATCATCTTATTTTTACTTTGGTCTACCTTTAAAGTTGCATTATTTAACGGACAAATGGCAGATTTCGATCAACCAATATATGTAGCTGCATTATTTTCCTCTATTATAGCTATGATAGCCATCGCTGTTGGTTGGAAGCAATTTAATTGGTCTAGCCGCAAAGACATATTGTCTCTCTTCGTATTCTTATTGCCTGCCAGCTTCGCGTTATCTATGATAACAGCAGCATCAAATTATTTGGCAGTCAACATGCTAATTATCATGCTGATGTACTGCATATTTTTTGTCGCTTCTTCCATTATAGCGCAAGATAGTGTCGTAAATCGAACATTAAATCTAGCTATCATGATCATTTCTTATATTGTTGTCTTTTTTGGATTATTCCACTGGTTGGGGAATGGACCCGGTGTTACAACGCTTATAAAGTGGCTTGGGATTTCAACAACGCCGTCTGGTGCTTACTTGAATGCAGTTATGAGTGACTCTAATGGTGAACGACTTGCATCTGTCTTCCAATATGCGAATACATACGCTGGATTTCTTATGGCATTTCTATTAGGAGCATTATTCTTCATTAGTAAGTCCCAAAAATGGTGGGGAAAATCGGGCCATGCATTTATGATTGTACCCATTATGTTATCCATCTTTTTAACTTTATCTCGTGGGGGGTTACTCCTCCTCCCTGTTGCATTTATAGTAGTGCTCGTATTTTTAAAACCATATCGTCAATTGATGTGGATTATGCACTTGGCTGTTAGTGGGGTCATTACCGTGTTAATATTGAACCCTGTTACCGACATCGGATTGCAGGTTCAAAAAGAGTTTGCTGCATCTAATTCTTTTAAGGGCTGGGCCTATATCATTATCAGTTCTTTAATCGCTGCAGCAATCTCGTATGCACTTGAACGTTGGGTTTCACCGTGGTTAGAACAAAAAACTACTGCAATTTCTAATAAGCGATGGGGAACTTTCCTAATTCCTGTCGGGGGAGCAGTTTTAGGAGCTCTTCTTTTGTTTGTCCTTATTGGAACGAATATTAAAAATATGCTCCCTGAGAACATTTCGACACGATTAGAAACTATCAACCTCCAACAACATAGTGTTCTCGAACGTATTACTTTTTATAAAGACTCAATGAAGCTCATAGCGGATTATCCTTTCATCGGGGCTGGTGGTGGCGCTTGGGCTGCACTTTATGCGAAGTATGAAAATAACCCTTACGACGTTCAACAGGCACATAGCTTTTATATGCAGTATCTCGTTGAAACCGGGGTTATCGGGATGCTTATTCTGATAGCATTTCTCATCTATATTTATTGGAACTACATTCGCACTTTTATTAATACCACAGATGAAAAACGGGATGATCACTTCCTGTTCTTCATTCTTGCAACGAGTATTCTGATTCACAGTGCGATGGACTTTAATATGAGCTTTGTTTATATAGGCATACTTGTCTTCCTTTGTCTTGGTGGAATGACTGCTTCTATCGATTCAAAACCATTAGATAAAGTTAAGTCAAAGGCAATGCGAACTGTCTTTGCAAGCATTTTTGGTATTGTTAGCATCGGTTTGTTTATCACTTCCATACTCTTTGTTCAGGCATCAAGCTCGTTTGCAAGCGCGAAAGAAACTGTCCTTACAACTCAAGACTTTACCAAAACGATGGTTCAGTTAAGAAAGGCTAAGAGCATCCGCTCTACTCATCCGGAATACGCAGCTTTCGAGGCGAATCTATACATGTCAGTATATCAACAACAAAAAGATGAGCAGTTCTACGCGGAAGCAGAAAAAGTATTGAAAAATGCACTGGGGGATAACCCTCATAATAAGTCGCTGCTATTGCAGCTAATCAAGCTCTATAACATAAAAGGGCTGGACGAACAAGTCTATACCGTATATTCTCAAAACGCATCCAACTTCCCTTGGGACATGAAATGGTACGCTGAATATATGGATAAGGCTTCACTTGAGGGGTATAAAGCTATATCAACAGCACCAGACAAAAAAGATGGGTATTTGAACGAGGTCATCGCCGCGTTTGAGCATGTTAAGGCAAGCGTGGAGCACTTGAAGACATTGCCGAAAGGACAGCTTCAAGGTAATCCATTTTACGTTACTTCTAGTATGGCTATGAATGCTGGGCGCGCATATTTAATGAAGGGTGATCCTGCTAAGGCAGCTGAAGCGATGAAGCCATACTTACAAGAGGACTTAACTAACTCGAACGACCCTGAGAACAGCCCTGAGAACAACCGTGAGCTCGCACGATGGTACGTAGCTGCAACGATCCAACAGGGGCAAGTAGATCAAAATTGGTATGACAAACTTGTTGCATTAGGGTCAGACCAAAAAGAGCAGATTGACCAAATCGCAGGAATGAGATTTAAAGCTGAGTAATTAAATTAATTCTATATAATAAAGAGACCCATTGAAATAGGTTCAACGGGTCTCTTTATTGTTAAGGATGATGAATTATTTTATAAGAAGACACATCCCCCAATCCATTGTTTTCTGCGGAGCAATAGCATCCAGCAATGTCATTGCTATCCCCGTAACACCATCGAGAATCCCAAGGTAATCTAAATATTTTGTAGTCTTCGAATCCCTATACACATCCTGAAATCCGAACGCAGAGCTTGGATCAAACTTTTCAAGGATATCCTCAAGCAAATTTCGATAACATGTAAACAATTCTGTATTTCCTGTATCCAAATACATTTGATGTGTAAGTTTTAATAATCCCGCATACCCGTGACAAATGGAAGGCGAATAAATACTCCAATTTTCAATTGGTTTTTTGAATATTGCAATAAACGCATCCGTTGCCAGTGTTTGTAGAGAAATATCCCCAAGAGCTTTTCCTGCTAACCAAAGGCTCCTAGCCACTCCTGGAGAACCGTAACACCATGCCTCTCGATTCTTTTGATTGTCATCTTCGTGCAAATTTGCTTCTCCATAACTGACAACTAAGGGCCACCGTACTCCGAAATCACTTTCTATCTTCCAGTTCAGTATCCACTTACTGTATCGCTCAATTGCTTCTTTTTGTCCGGAAACTCTAATATTTTGATTGTATGCGATGGCAAGGAGAGCAAGAGGCCCTGGAATGCCATGTGCCAGCCCCAGATTAAAATATCCCTTCGCGTATATTTCTTGCTGATGGGATGGCAAATGCTCTGCAGGTATGTACCACCCTGGTATTGAACATCCTTTTTCCATTTTGTCATTGCTTAGTAGTATAAGGTATTCTAGTACATCATTAAGTAATCCCCTCACATCAGGTATATCAGAAAATAGAAGTAGATATCTTCCAATTCCACTCCAGCCTGAAATCACATCATAATCTTGAAAATATACGCCGGTTCTTATGTTCTCCTTGGCTTTTTGCAAATGGATATGACCATAGCGTACAAGTATTTCATTAATTTGATTGATGAGTTTCCTGTATTTCTTGCCATCATTAGATAATAAATACGCAGCAAATCCTATACCCGATAAACCACTCCACAGAGACAGCGATACTCCTTCCGTATTCCTCATAGCCTCCTGGGTTTTTAGAAAAAAATGATGCGCAACGCGATTAAATTGATTTTCATCGTGGGGAAAAATAGTGCTTAATCGTCCGAATAGGATGCTCGCTGAAGGGTAACCACTCGCAAGGCTTATTTCATCCCAAATAAAATCATTTTGATGTTCTATGCGATTTTTCTCCGAAGTACAAATCGATTTTACTAAATCCGGATCGGCCAGCTTCTCACTGATTAATCGCATCATGTGCAAAATTCTGTCATACTGAGTGGTTGCATTATCAGTTGTTATCATAAGACAATATCCCCTCAAAAGTTTGCTGTGTGTGTTTTCTCTTATTATTTAAGTGATAAAGTGAGTGGCTGATAAGAGACATAATCTTTCGTTCTTGATTCCGGTTCGTGCCCAATAACCGATTGAGATTCATATGAACAAGACTGTCGAGAATGGAGGATTGTGAAGCAGTTAACATCATTCTTTTATTGTTTTGATCCAAAGCATATTTGTATGAAAGTATCTTCTCTTTGCGTAAATGAATATAGTTTTTTACCATGGAGTTTTGTTCTAAATATGGAGTTTCATTTGAGGCATCACATAGAGCCATATAATCTCTCCGTCTTTTTTGGAACTCGATTGAATAATGCATATGCCAGTCTTTTTCTTGACACCATTTCACTTGTTCTTCAAGTGAGGGGAGAAAGTGATTTAGAATATCCATCACACTTATCATGGCTAGTTCCACCAAGTTTTCGGAAATTCTTTTGTCACACCAAATAGATATAAGTTCCGCCACTAATTTGGAATCAGCTGAAAAAATCTCCTCTGCCAAACTAATAACTTCTCCCCCTCCATACCTATTAACTTCCGGTTCATAGGTGTCAAACGTAATTCGATTCAATAATCCCTCAATTTCTAATTGCTCAGCCCAAGTATGGATAGCAGGGATTAATTTCTGAATTAACTCAGATGGATTACTATTAAATCTTATCCTGATATGAGGTTCAGGATCCGTGTACCGAATGAAAAATAACGTTTTATAAGATGCTGTCTTTCTGCATGTTCGCAAAAAGCCTTAAGATGTTTCCCTATAAACTCCTCTTCTCTTTCAGACATTCCATATAGTTTTACATACAGCCATTCTCTACCTGGAAAATATCGTTTTGTTACTCCTAATGACGATGAGAATGGACAAACTATTTTACGTTGGTTAAACGCTCTTTTGTTCGTTTTTTTACTAACTAAGGGAACTACATATTCTGCAATATAATGTCCATTATCGCCTCTTCCCCATACTTCTTTCATCTCAAAACCGCACTCGGTCAACCATAGCGACTCTGAACCGTTTAAATTTTTGTATTTATCATATAATTCGAATACAAAATAGTTATTATCAAGATCAAACAACAATCGATTATCAGCAACTGTAATATACACATATCTAGGAATATTCCATTGAGCCCTCCACTCGCAAAAACACTTGACCCAGTCGTCACTATTTTTGCACTGTTGAAAAACCTCAACGTTTTTATTTAATGACCACTTAGCTAAGGAAAGAATTATATTCTGATATCTTATTCGTGGAAGCATCGGAAATTCGGATAAGTGACCCCAGTAAAACGGAATTATATTTCTTTGCCTTTCATTCGCCACTTCCCTTAAAAAGCGGTACACATTAGGAGAATGCTGATAATTAAGCATATTAGTCATCATAGGGATTACTTCTCTGTTTAAGTTACGTGATATGAGATAAAAGTACTGATTGGTGCAACCGACATATAAATCAGATAGAGGAATCGTTTTTGTATAGTTTGACTCAGATATATTCGTACCGAGCACAATTTGATAGGCACACATCTGATTTGTAATCGCAACATTAGCATGTCTACTATTTACTGGAAGGTAGACAATCTCCGCCATTATGGGTTCATCGTCACTTATGTTCCGGTTAGCGTACATTTTTGAGAATTCTAAAGCTTCATCCGTATTTAAAAAAGTGCTGAATCTGCCAAATGTTCTGCCTGCGCCTGGACTTCCAGAGTTGGGATTAATAATTATTTTAGATCTTTGTTTATTGTCAGTAGCTATCGTGATAAACATTTCCAAAGATGCGGGAGGTTGTAAATGCGATTCAGGTGTCTCCATTTTCATTAATCTTTCTTCTGTCAACTCAATTTCGTTATGACCCCGCTTTATCGCATCGGCTACCCAGATCCCTAACACTTTATTTCGTTCTATGTTTACAGTAATTTGTTCCGTACGATACTTGCTTTCAGGGTATTTATAGTCAGGCGGAGCTCCCAACCCTGCGTCTTCATCCAATAACTCCAATAACGGAACCTGTTGATGAAATCCATACTTTTCAATAAAATTGTTGCGATAACTAGCGAGATGTGGATTCGAGGGTTCTGGCGATAATCTCCACATGATCTCTGCTGCCTTGGCTATCTGCTTTGCAACATCTTGATTTAGAGACACTTTCTTAATCTCAACTTCCATATCAACCTGTAGAGGATTCTTTGTAGACAGAATTCTATTTAAGTTTTCGTGGAGGCGGTGATATAACACCTCTCCTTCGCCGATTATGGATTTATTATATTGATGGATTTGCTCATTAACAGTATTTAATCTTTGTTTCATATCATCCAAGCCGTTTAGAGGCTCTATTTGTTTCCTTATGTAATCAAAAGGTAGCTCCGCTTTATGAATTGATATGGGTGGTCTTAAATTACTTATTATAAATTCTTGATGTAACAAGGTCGTTATAAATTGAACGATTCGATTATATGATGTTTCAGGATGCTTCTCTTGTATCTCTATTGCCAATTGGGCGAAAGTTATTGGTTTTTGTGCACGTTCTAGTACATATTTCACTAGTGTTGTCGCTTTTATTGAGCTATTTTTAATTTCATTATTTTCCGAGTTCGAATAGTTCAAATAGGGAAGCTTCGCTCGAGAACCCACAATATATAGTAATGGATTTGTTACAACTGTAAGCTGTGCAACAACTACCGGTTCTTTTTCTAAATATTGAACTACACTCATAATCCATTCCATGTCAGGGCGAGCTATTTTTCGATGGCGCTCTATATTCCCTATTATTAATGAACTACTATCTTCAAACTTACCGAGTGAAACACCAGCAAAAATTCCATAAGGAGTAGCTCTCGTGGACAGTCTGATCAGGTAATGAATTAAACTTCTCAATACCTTATTCGACTTTCTGTGATCTGGGCGATTCAAAACATAATCGACAGACCCCATAAATTGAGGATTAGCCACAGTAATAGCTTCTCGAATTATTGGATTTTTTAATAAGTAAGTCACTTTGTCTCTCAGTTGCTCGCAGGAACTGTTCCTGTCTAGCAGATCTTCATAAAAATGAATGGGGAGCAAGGGGATCCTTGCTTGGAAAAAATCCATAGTTTCAAATAGCGGTAGCGCTGATTCAGAATTGCCCATTACTAGCCTCCTGAACTAAAATACTGGTTCTTTCGCTTTTTCAAATTTTTAATTTCCATACAAAAATACCCCAGATACAATGAGTGATATCTGGGGTATTTTGATTAACAACAGTCACAGGATTTATAAGTATTAAGACAAGCAGAAACATTGCAAGTAACATTATTTGTACATCCCATTTGCGATTCAGAGTCTGACAGCACATTAACTTGCAAATCCAAGTCAAATGCATCTTCATAACTAGCAGCAATAAGGTTCGCTGAATCCACTTCGGCACCTCCTTTTTAATTTGTTTAATGCTGGGGTTAATGTAAATTTAACCCTATATCTATTAAACGATTCATTTCAGAAAAAGTTTCTGTTTACTATAACAAATATGTACACATTAAATTGAATGGTGGAATATCGCCATCTCCTGGAAGTTTGAGGGATAGTAAAAAGCTGATCCATTAGTAGTAAAAAACTACGATGAATCAGCTTCAACCGTTAAAACAGTATATTTATTGTAAGATCAAATCTCGTTAACAACGATCTTCCCTTACATTTCATGGGTCTCAAGCATTTTCCTCATATACTTTAGCAAATCTTCACGCAACTCTTGCCGCTGTAACGCATAATGCAATATTGTTTCAATGAATCCGAGCTTCTCTCCGACATCATGCCTTTGCCCATCAAAATGATAAGCTAGAACAGCTTCTTCCTTACTTAATTGCGCAATCGCGTCGGTCAATTGAATTTCCCCGTTAACCCCTGCTTCTTGTTCTTCTAACAGTTCAAAGATACGTGGAGTAAGCACGTATCTCCCCATAATCGCCCAGTTAGAAGGAGCATGCTCTCTGTCTGGCTTCTCGACAAGTTGTTCCGCACGTATGATTCGTTCCTCAAGCGACGTACCAGCTACGAGTCCATAACGGGATACATCTTCCCATGGAATTGGCTGCACGCCGACAATGGAAGCCTCGTAACGCTCATATACGTCGATCATTTGTTTCAAGCAAGGCACCTCGGCTTGTACGATATCGTCACCGAGTAGGACAGCAAACGGTTCATTTCCGATAAACTTGCGAGCACACCATATCGCGTGTCCTAATCCACGGGGCTCTCTTTGCCGAATGTAATGGATATTGGCCATCTCTGAAGATTTCCGTACTTCTTCTAACAGCGCTAATTTGTCCTTTTCCAACAGATTATGTTCGAGTTCATAATAATTATCAAAATGATCTTCGATGGCCCGTTTTCCCTTACCTGTAACAATGATAATATCCTCAATGCCGGAGTCTACAGCCTCTTCCACAATGTACTGAATCGTTGGCTTATCTACGATTGGCAACATCTCTTTGGGCATTGCTTTTGTTGCAGGCAAAAAGCGCGTTCCGAGCCCTGCGGCTGGAATAATTGCCTTTCTAATCTTCATCCCATTCCTCTCCAATCTGAATCGTTCATCAATCTTCATCCGTTCAAACCTGATGCTATCTTTAGTATACATGAAAAGCTATCAAGAAATATACTTCCCAAGATATACACGCTTAGATGTTTCTCTAACAAAGAAAAGAACCCGACTCCAGATTTCCATGCAGCCCTTCTACACATGTCATCTGGGTCGAGTCCATTATGGTAATCACTGTTTACGTGTCAAAAAAACAACTTCATTACTTCACCAACTGCCCACGTGTTACGCCGAGTTGGTTCGTTGCCTTCAGCTTGCGCCATACTTCTGTGCCGCTGATTTCGCCACGAAGCGCACGGCCGTACAGGTCGATAACCTCCTGCACTTGCTCTGGCGTTTCCTCCAAGAACTCGACACGGTATGTGCTAACGCCTAGCTCCAGGAAGTTGACCAAATACTCCGCGCCCGACTGCTCGATCGCGTTGTATACGGTATTGCGGCAGCCTTCGTCTACACGGACTGGGTGAGACATGCCGATACGGTCACGCAGCGATACACGATGTTCTTCGCACGGACGACCGCAGTTCGTGTAGTCCGTTCCTTCGCTCAGGAACGTGCAGTACACGCAGTGCTCAGTATGGAACATCGGCAAATGCTGATGAATGACGATTTCCAACATCGACGTATCTGCATGACGCAGCATATCGACCATTTGCTGAATGTTCAAGTCATACGATGGCGTAATGCGATCCAATCCCGCTTCCTTGAACAGCTGCACCGTCTTATGGTTCGCTACGTTCAAGGAGAAATCGCCGATTAGCTGCGGGAATGGTTCTTCCTGCGGTTTACCTGGGCAGATAGCCAGCTTCGGATCATTCTCCGCCTGCTCCATGATCTCCTCGCTTGGATGCGCAGAGGCCGCCATCTTACTTGCCCACTCCGCCTTCTCCAATTGATAGTAATTCAATGCTCCCGTATTGCGGACAAGAACAGCATCCGGCTTCAGGTTCAATATGTTGCGATGGTACCCGTTCTCGTTCGGCATATGGATGCGCGGCGTGACCAGCGCAATCGGTTTGCCTGCAGCGCGGCATGCCTCAATGGCAGCCGGGAATTGCTTAATGAATTCGAAGTCAGCATAGATCAATGCCACATCCGTCTTCACGGCAGCCTGCACCTGCTCCAAGTTGCGGCACAGCGCTGTCAATTGCGCACCGCCGAATGGCACTGGTGTTTGCTCTTTAACGGCATCCCCCATAGCCTCGATATCGTGCTTCACGTATACCGGTGGCTTCGGACGCTCGCCAGCAAGCTCTTCCACAGCACGACGACGAATCGCATTTAATTCGCGCATCGGAACAATGACGTCGCCTTCTAGCGCCGCTTCCAAGGCCTCAAGCTGATACACCGTGCCGCCAAGACGACCGAACTGCTCGCGAAGAAGCGCTTCGTCCATTGGACGTTTTTGTGCAACATCAAGCGGCAATTCCGAATCTACTTGGACAACCGTTTCTTTTTGTACATCCGTCCACCAAGTACGCAATGGTTCGCCAGCACGGCCTTCTACGCGCACATGCACAGGGAAGACACGGTATGGCTTGTCCGTCTCAAACGTAGCACGCATGCGCTTATCGAGCGCCTGGTCGCTCGTCTTCCAGATGCGATCCCCAACATGAACACGGCGCAGATCCACGTCATTGCGTCCTGGCACAATGTCCACGATCCAGCCTTCCTCCGCTTCGCCTTCCAGTTTCACGCCTTGACGGCGCAAATCGTAGATGCGCCCGCCCTCTTCCTTCTTCGTCGGATCACCGGCATCGAAGCCAATGCCGTCGCCGCGCTTCAAAGGCGCTTCCAGCTTACATACGACACCGTCGCGCAGTACCTGCTGTACGGTACCCACGTATACACCGCGGCTTTTCGGGAACGTTCCGTCCACAAGCTGCTTGTTGTTCGTTCCCTTCAAGAAGCCGTGCGTGAAGCCGCGAGAAAAGCTTTGCTGAAGCTCACGGACTTCTTCCTTCGATGGGCCAGCCCAATTGCCATCGAAGTAGTCATCAATCGCTTTGCGATACTTGCTCACCACATTCGCTACATATTCTGGCTGCTTCATGCGGCCTTCGATTTTAAAAGACGTGACACCCGCTTCAATCAACTCTGGCACAATATCAATGGCCGCCAAATCCTTCGGCGACAGCAAATACGTCACATCGCCCATCGGCTGATGCTCGCCGTCAACCATCATGTCATACGGCAAACGACAAGCCTGTGCGCATTCACCGCGGTTCGCCGAGCGGCCGCCCCACATTTCAGACGTCAAGCATTGTCCAGAGTAGGAGACACACAGTGCGCCATGCACGAATACTTCCATCGGTACGTTGGCCTTCTCGCCAATCTTCTGAATTTGCTTCAAGTTGTTTTCACGGCCAAGCACGACCCGCTCCATCCCATACGGCTTCGTAAACTCAGCCGCTTCTGGCGACGTAATCGTCATTTGTGTAGATCCGTGGATCGGGAAGTCCGGCGAAATTTCACGAATCATTTTCACCAAGCCCAAGTCTTGCACGATAACTGCGTCCACGCCTGCATCGATACATGTCTCGATGAGCTCCTTCGCATCCTCAAGCTCATTTTCGAACACCAATATATTAAATGTCAAAAATCCTTTAACCCCATAACTATGCAAAAACGCCATAATGTCCGGCAAATCATCCATACGAAAATTGTTCGCACGCGCACGCGCATTGAATTTCTCTACTCCGAAAAAGATCGCGTCCGCGCCATTTGCCACTGCAGCACGCATGCAATCCCAATCGCCAGCCGGCGCCAGCAGCTCGATATCTCCACGCTGTATCCCTTGCTTCATTGTTGACATGCTCATCCTCCAAGCTAATTTATCCATTGCCGCATGATGCGGTCATCTCTATCTACTTATTTAAATATGCTTCAATTAGTATAGCGATCTTTACGCTGAAACTCCAGTATAGGCTAGAACTTCCTTTATCACTCTTTATTACTCTTTATCACTGTACAGATCTCTGCATGAGCTTGCTCGTTGCAGGTTGTGCACGGATATTTCCACATGCAAAAAAGAAAAGAACAGCATCCCGCCAGAACGGCTAGGATGCTGCCTGTATCACGATTTCTTATTCGTCACTTGATCCGTAAATTGAAAAGATTTCATCGTACGCTTCAAAGAGTCAAGCAGTTCCGGTGTTGAAGAGGAATTATCAACGGAATACAAAAGCGAGAATACCTTGCCATCACGGGCAATCAACAGCATGTTCTGCGTAAAGCTCGTTTGACTTGGTTCATTCATCCCTTTCATTTCTACCACCAAAGCCTTATGTCCCTGAACGGTTGTCTTCTCTTGCTTTACAATTTCAAACTTTGCAGTTCCCTCTTCTTTGTAATAATCTTCCCATATGGCAAACGCCTCTTCTACCGTCCGCACAGGATCCACATGAATCGAGAAACCGCTGTTCGGCAGCGTGTATAAGGCAATCACACCTGAATCCTGTTCACTGTCATAATACTCGTCTGCCCAACCATAGAATCCGGTTGTCCACCAATCCGGCACTTGCAGCGTAAACCCGTAATTCTCAGCTTTGCGAGGCGAGGAAGCAGCCCAATCCTTGTACCAATCGTCGCCTTTCGGAAAGTCTTCTGGTTCGTTGAGATCTTTCTTCACGCTTCCGTCCACCTTCATTGAAGAAAGAATACGTTTGCCAAGTGCGATACCTTCCTGGTTATCCGGGCAATGATAAATCATCAAATACTGCACACCTTCATCGATAACGAGCTGCTGTATCGTCACCTTCCAGTTTTTCTCGTCAATCCGACTCTTGACCAAGATCGATTTTGCCGCTTTGCCATCCGCCAGCTTCACGTCCTGTGCAGGCTCAATTTGCAAATGCTCAGGCTTGGTTGTCTTTTTGAGCAAGGTGACATGATTGTTGACCATTTGATCGAGTGTAGTGCCTTGTGCAGCGGAAGCGATATTATAATTGATATATTTCTCCCAATCTTTCGCCCCATACGATTGAGTAAACGTATCAGATGCTTCCCATTCTACTGGGATCTCCATGGTCAGTCCCTTGCCCCATAACTTCGTATTGCGGTAGCCATCCTTCACCGAGCTAATATTGGACGTACCTGCAACTGCCGAATAGTCTGGACGGAACGTATTCAATAGCGGCACATATTGCTGCATTTGCTTCGTCTGCTGAGCAGTATCATCCCAAATACGCACCACATAACGCTTACCGTTCGTACTGAGCACGCGGGCAATATACATTTCATCTTCATTAGCCATGACAGCCTGTGCATATGCAATACCATCAACCTTGCCTGTACGTGATTCTGATATTTCAGACTCAGCACCGGACATACCATACGTCTCTTCCGTTTGGAGGTATTCCATTAATTGCTGTTCTGTTGGTTTTCCCTTAAATATATCTGCCCAATGCTCCAGTGCTTTCGAATTCCAATCCAGTACATCGATCGTCATATAGACTTGCCGCGTCGGATTGGCAAAAATGATGTTGGATTCATCAGGAATCAAACTCTCATATCTCCAACCTTTAGGCAATACCATATTCCATTGATAGTAAGAATCGCCGACACGCTCAGCCTTCGCACTTACATCTATAGCCGCACCTGCGAGAGTACCTGCTTCCTTCCAGCGTAGAACAATCGTGTTATCCTTATCCACCGAATATGAGGCTCCAAAAGCCTGTGCAAGCGGCTTGAGCGGGACCATCGCTGTACCGCCAGTCATTTCAGGAGCCACCGCCAGTGTGACCAGCTTGTCATTGAGCATTGCTTGCTTCTTACCGATTCGCATACGAATAGATGCAGCATCGCTGTCCAAAATCACAACGTCGTTTTTCTCCCATTTCATATCCGCATCGAATACTTTCGTAAAAATGCTGAGCGGAACCATCGTTACTCCTTGGCGAACATATGGCTTAATAATTGTCAGCTTCTCGCCATTCCACATTGCAGTTGTACTGCCCGCTTTCAATCGAAGCAATTCTTCTTGATGAACCGCGGCGCTTGCTGCCGCGATCGAGGTAGGGGATGCACTCCAGCCTATTGTCCCCGCTACTACTGCAGCCATCGTCATAATCGCGATATTCTTCCGCCAAAAATGGCTAGAGAATGGAAATCGAGTCGTCTCTCCCATATGAGGCACTCTCCCTTTGCATCTTCAACTCTATACATTTGAATTAGGAACAATCATTCATTACTCCATGTTCTTATCAACTTCAGATTCCTTTTTAACTGCCGGCTTCGTTGCCTCACTCAAGGCAACAACCTTTGTGACAAGATTGCCTTTTGCTTGCATTGTCAGCTTAACCTGTTGTCCGGGCAAATACACCTTCAAAACCTCATTCACATCAACCAAAGTCTTCACAGGTTTGCCGTTAATGGCATACAGCACATCGCCCTCTGCAATGCCTGCCTTTTTCGCTTGTGGGCTCACGACATTCGTCACCCTGATCGGATCATCGGTGGGCAAGCCTACATACGCAGCCCAGCTCTCTTCCAGCTCAACGCCGATCGATGCCCGCTTCATCTTGCTATATTTGAAAAAGTGCTGCACTACCATCGTTACTGTATCTGCCGGAATTGTGAATCCCATGTTCTCAATCCCTACAGCTGCGAACTTCATCGAATTGATTCCTATTACTTCGCCACGCATATTCACGAGCGGCCCCCCACTATTGCCTGGGTTAATCGCCGCATCCGTCTGAATGAGCTTGTAACTGGAATCGACAGCTCGGTCGATACCGCTAATAATGCCTGAAGTCGCTGAATTGCGCAGCATAAAGGAGACCGGTGTTCCAAGCGCTACAACCGCTTCCCCCACCTTGAGCGTCGAGTTCGGACGCACAAAAACGGCCGGCTTCATGTTCTGAGCAGCAATTTTGATCAAGGCGATATCGCTCTCCTCATCTGCGAACCACTTGGACACGGCATAGGATTTCCCTTCCGGCGTTACAACTACCGGCTTCTTCAGCGCCAAAATCACATGAGCATTGGTAACGATCCATCCATCCTTGCGAATCACGACACCTGTGCCATGAGACAACCAATTGTCTGAATTATCTTCTGCATCCACTTGCCTGCCAATGATAGAAACGACAGATGGACTTACTTTTCTACAATTGCAGGTATATCATTCGACTTAAATCGATATGTATTGGACTTGTTATCATAAGTACCTTTGCCGCCCGCAATCTGCTCTAGCGCCTCTGCCTCCACATATACCTTGTCCTTCACCTTTACGGCCCGAAAAGACGCCTCTGCCCCTGCTGAAGCTGGTACAACGGACGCTCCAAACAGCACGAATGCCGCAAAAAGGAGGAGCCTTCTTTTCATTGTGTTTCGAATAAACTCCATAAATGCTGTACTTCGTGTGTGACTTCTCTTTCCTCGCTCAACCATTCGGTTGTTCCTCCTCTTGTCCCCACATCCATCGGGACATCCCAATCTACCTTCTCATTCTCCACCAACTACAGAACTTATGCAAGAAAAAAGACTCCTTGATGATATCCACCAAGGAGTCCGCTTGTACAAGACATGTATGTATCGCCTTATGTGTTATGTGAAGATCAATTGTAAGAAAGCTGGATGTCGATTACCAACCCTGCACCATTATCCAATCCGCATATAAAAATACAAGCAAGCTCACAACGGCGAAGCCGAGCGCAAATAGGTTGCGAGGACGCTGCTTGATTTGGCGAAGAACTGCCCAGATCAAGATTAAAGTAAACGCAATCATAAATAGATCAAAATGCTGATAGGTACTTTCGCTCTGTTGTGCTGCTTCGGCCAAAAACATGGTGTGACCTCCCTCTACACGTGCATTATACTCATATGCATCTATGTTATATTTACCCAGCAAAAGATGCAAGGCAAATTTTTCATATTTAACAAGATTGTCACCAATATTTCATGTTTTATCCCTCGTCTCCGAAATTGAGCATGATAGATGTCATTGAGTAAGAGAATGATGGACATGCCCTCATCCAATTTTGATTTCGATCATAACCTACAATCATGATCGATATTCAACTTCATATTCGTTGGAATATCTCACCATGTTCACCGGGTGTCATTCATAAGAGATATTGAATGCATTTATTAGAAATTGTAATAGCTCTTTGTCTTATACACGCATTATCGCCTTACTGGAAATATGTTACGATATCCTCACCAATAATTCTTACTATTTATATCGGAATAAACAAGTTAAGGAAGTGAGGAAACTGCCATGGCTTATGATCCGATTTGGATGAAAGAAACCGCAAAGCTGAATAAGTTTGAATTTGTGAAAATGGAGAAGGACGGTCTTGATGTCATCCGCGATATTATCGAAACATACGCGCACCAAGGCTATGAATCTATCCCAGAGGATGACAAGGGCCGATTTAAATGGGCTGGCGTCTACGAGCAAAAGCCAAAGGACGGACATTTTATGATGCGCATCCGCATCAATTCCGGGATTATGTCCGCCGTTCAAGCTCGTGCGCTCGCAGAGATTGCAGATCTGTACGGTCGGGGATTAATGGACGTAACAACACGCCAAGCAATTCAATACCACTGGCTGCGAGTTGAGAACCTCCCTGATATATTTAATCGTCTGCAACAGGTTGGACTCTATTCTTATGAGGCTTGCGGCGACTGCCCGCGCACAATTGTCGGCAATCCGCTTGCCGGTATCGACCCTGATGAATTAATCGACACGACCGAGCTTGTTAATGAAGTAAATGATTTCTTTCTCTTAAACCGTGACTTTTCTAACTTGCCGCGCAAATACAAAATGTCGATATCCGCTAACATCTATAACAACGCGCATGCTGAAATTAATGACTTAGCCTTCACCCCTGCCGTCAAAATCATAGATGGCGAAGAAGTACTTGGCTTCCATGCCCATGTTGGAGGCGGCCTATCTGCCAAACCGCATTTAGCTCAGAAGCTGAATATGTTCATCCGCCCTGAAGAGGTACTCAAGGTAGCCATCGGTGTTACTACCTTGTTCCGAGATCATGGTTTCCGTGAAAAGCGCCATCATGCACGGTTGAAATTCCTGATAGCTGCATGGGGAGTTGATGCCTTTCAAACTCGATTGGAAGAGCTCATCGGCAAATTTCCTGCTCGTGGAGAAGACAAGACCGTTGGCTGGCAAGCGGCATATTTTGACGGAGTACATCCGCAGAAGCAGGATGGTCTATTCTATATTGGTTTAAATGTGCCGATCGGTCGGCTAAATGCCCAAGAGTTCCGCCAGCTTGCGGACGCAGCCGAAACATATGGAGACGGATTGTTGCGGACAACGATGTCCCAGAACATCATTCTGACAGGAATACCTGAGCATCTAGTCGATGAGGTTCTCGCTCTTCCCGTGCTGCAGCGCATCACTCCACATCCAAAGCCATTCATGAGCCGGACGGTATCATGTACAGGCAACGAATTTTGCAATCTGGCTATTGTAGAAACGAAAGAACGTGCTCGTCGGGTAGCTGATTACTTGGATGAGCATGTTACCGATCTGGATGAACGTATCCGTATTCATTTCATTGGATGCCCAAATGCATGCGGACAAAAGCATGTGGCTGATATTGGACTGCAAGGAGCTCTTGTGAAAACTGAGCAGGGCATGGTTGACGCCTTCGATATCGCGGTTGGCGGCATACTTGGACCGAATGCCCGTTTCAACACCACATTGAAAGGACGTGTAAAGGGAGACGATGTCCCTTACGTTCTTGAGCAGCTTCTTCGTTTTTACAAGCAGGAACGCAAGTCTAAAGAGACGTTCCACAGCTTCTTCCTTCGCGTAGGAGCGGATGCGTTCCAGCAGCGCCTAACTGAAATATTGGCCGCTCCTATCTGCTAGTCTCGATAGTGAATGAATACATCCTCGCAAGCTTTCCCTCCACCTGCGCAATGAACGAGAGACCAGCCTCAGCATCATGCTTTGGTTGGTCTCTTCGCTTCGTCACTATGCTGATTCTCATGAATTGCTGCATCAGCCAAGCTATATCATCTCAATTTCCTCATACGATCGAATCATTACATCTGCGGACTCAGGTGCAGTGTCGAACTGGTTCGCCTCATCGATGAATACCTGTAGACTTGACCCGGCTGCACGCCCCATCTCCATGTCGCCGACCGAATCCCCGATAACGATGATTTCATGCGGTTCCAAACCAATCTCACGGCATGCCAATTCCACCATGTCCGGATAAGGCTTCCCTTGGGATACGCAATCATCACCTACTACAGCATCAAAGTAGTGGCGTATCCCCATCTTCTGCAAATGCTGCTCTGATGGTCCTTTATCATCTGCCGTAACTACCGCCATGCGAAGTCCATGCTGACGGCAGCGCTCTAGGAACGGAACGACACCGGTAACAGGAACAATATTCGCGTGCTCCAACAATTGCTCGTTTGCCTCTTCAAATAAGGCTGTCATCCGTTGCACTGCCTGATTCCATGGAACCCCTTCCTTATAGAGCAGGTATGTCGCAATCGAAATCATTTGCGTCGGGGACCCCATCGCAAGCGGCCCTTGCCGATCATGCGATCGAATTGATCCATCAGCATCAATATGGACACCTAATATATATCCTGGATCTTCCGGCAAAGAGCCTCCTTCTTTTTTCAGCTCCATTTCCAAGTCCTTCATTACCTTCTCTGCCCACCAGCCCCATAAGCTAATGAACTGCAGTAATGTTCCATCCTTATCGAATAAGATCCCTCGTACCTTCGTGCTGCATGAACCAACTTGAAGCTGTACCATCTGCACCATCCTCTGCTTGAACAATATCGTTGCCCTACCAATTCGGCAGACAAAGCATGGTCTCCTGCCTGCCCCCTTTCCAACTTTATAAATTCTAAAATAGAAACTTGATAATGGATAAAAGGGCATCATGGCATTTCCTGGTTCTCTATTGTTGATCCTCCACGGCTTGAATCAGCATACAAAAAAGAACACAGTTGACCATATAAGCCGAACCGTGCTCTTTTCTCTAGCAAATTGCTGCCTTTATTTATACGTTCTGAGCTTCTCGTTCCTTCTTCATTAACTGCTTCGTACGTTCCGCATCCCGCTCCAAAATCGGCTTCAAGTACTTGCCTGTATAAGAAGCTGGTACAGTTACCACCTGTTCCGGGGTACCGTGAGCAACGATTGAGCCACCGCCGCTGCCGCCTTCCGGTCCCAAATCGATAATATAGTCAGCTGTCTTGATGACATCCAAATTATGTTCGATGACAAGCACCGTCTCACCGGAGTCTACAAGGCGGTGGAGCACCTGCAGCAAACGATCAATATCCGCAACATGGAGACCTGTAGTCGGCTCATCCAAAATATAAATCGTCTTGCCTGTACTGCGGCGATAAAGCTCAGCCGCCAGCTTGACTCGCTGTGCCTCACCGCCAGACAGCGTTGTCGCCGGCTGTCCAAGCTTCATATAGCCAAGGCCGACATCAAGTATCGTTTGAATCTTGCGATGAATGCGCGGAACGTTCTGGAAGAACTCTACGGCATCTTCCACCGTCATTTCCAGCACGTCTGCAATGTTTTTCCCTTTATATTTCACTTCCAGTGTTTCACGGTTATAGCGTTTGCCCTTACATACCTCGCAAGGCACATATACGTCAGGCAGGAAGTGCATCTCAATCTTAATAATCCCGTCGCCGCGACATGCTTCACAGCGGCCGCCCTTCACGTTGAAGCTGAAGCGTCCCTTCTTGTAGCCGCGAATTTTCGCTTCATTTGTAGACGCGAACAGGTCGCGGATATCGTCGAACACGCCTGTATACGTTGCCGGATTCGAGCGCGGAGTCCGTCCAATCGGTGATTGGTCAATATCAATGACCTTATCGATATGCTCTAGTCCGCGAATTTCCTTATGCTCACCCGGGCGAACCTTCGCTTTATTCAGGTCGCGTGCCAGTGTCTTATATAGTATCTCGTTAACGAGTGTCGATTTACCAGAACCGGATACACCCGTAACGGCTGTAAAGACGCCAAGCGGAATCTTGACATGAACGCCCCGCAAATTGTTCTCCTTCGCCCCGCGAACTTCCAGCCAGCGTCCATCATTCTGACGGCGTTCCTCAGGTACCGGAATGAACTTGCGGCCGCTCAAATATTGACCCGTCAGCGAGTTCTTGTCCTTCATGATCTGGTTCGGCGTTCCCTCAGCCACAACCATACCGCCATGGATTCCAGCGCCTGGACCGATGTCGATAATATAATCGGCTGCCAGCATCGTATCCTCATCGTGCTCAACGACAATCAATGTATTCCCCAAATCACGCATATGCTCCAGCGTCTGAATCAAACGGTCATTGTCCCGTTGATGCAAGCCAATACTAGGCTCGTCCAAAATGTATAGAACACCCATTAAGCTAGAGCCAATCTGGGTCGCCAGGCGAATGCGCTGTGCCTCACCGCCAGACAGTGTTCCCGCTGCGCGGTTTAAAGTTAAATATTCAAGCCCAACATTCACTAAAAAGCCTAGGCGAGAATTAATCTCCTTCAAAATAAGATGCGCAATCAATTGTTCCTTCTCCGTCAGCTCCAAGCCGCTGAAGAAGCGCTGTGCTTCCCCAATTGAGAGGGAGGTTACA
The DNA here is from genome assembly GCF_000293805.1 of Paenibacillus alvei DSM 29. Taxonomy (GTDB): domain Bacteria; phylum Bacillota; class Bacilli; order Paenibacillales; family Paenibacillaceae; genus Paenibacillus_B; species Paenibacillus_B alvei. The sequence continues at coordinate 143,452 of NZ_AMBZ01000002.1, forward strand.
TAGGCCATGTTTTCCTTGCCAACCGTAACCGCCAAGCTTTCCTTGCGCAGGCGATGACCTTTACAAGATCCGCACGGCTTTGCACTCATAAAGCCTTCAATATACTCACGAATGCCTTCTGATGCCGTTTCGCGATAACGACGCTCCAAGTTATGAACGATTCCTTCGAACGGCACGTACGCTTCCTTCTTATGACCGAAATCATTCTCATAGCGGAAACGAACCTTCTCCCCGCCCGTACCATTCATCAGCTTAGACATCTGCTCCTTATCCAACTGCGACACCGGCACATCCGTAGCAATTCCGTAATGTTCACATACCGCAGCAAGAAACTGCGGGTAGTAGTTCGACGTGCTGCCTGCCCAGGCCTCAAAAGCACCATCTTCAATCGTACGTTCACGATCCGGCACAAGCAGCTCCGGATCCACAATCATCTTCATCCCGAGCCCATCACATTCCGGACAAGCACCAAATGGACTATTGAAGGAGAACATACGCGGAGCAAGCTCATCTATACTGAATCCGCACTCGGGACAAGCCAAATTCGAACTGAATACAAGCTCCTCCTCGCCGATAATATCCACAATCAGCTTGCCTCCTGACAGCTTCAATGCGGTCTCAATGGAATCGGCAAGACGCGATTGTACATCTTCCTTCACGACGATTCGGTCTACAACCACTTCTATCGTGTGCTTCCGATTTTTCTCCAATTCAATCGTCTCAGACACATCGCGTATTTCCCCATCTACACGTACCCGCACGAAGCCTTGCTTTTGGATATCAGCAAATACAGTCTTATGCTCCCCTTTACGACCAGAGATGACAGGGGCAAGCAGTTGAAGCTTAGTACGCTCAGGGTACGTCATGATACGGTCTACCATTTGTTCTACCGTTTGCGACGTAATCTCAATCCCGTGTTCCGGACAATGCGGATGACCAATGCGCGCGAACAACAGGCGAAGGTAGTCATAAATTTCAGTAACTGTACCAACCGTTGAGCGCGGATTCCGGCTTGTCGTCTTCTGGTCAATCGAGATAGCTGGAGAAAGCCCATCGATCGAGTCGACATCCGGCTTCTCCATCTGCCCTAAAAATTGACGCGCGTAAGCGGATAGGGATTCCACATAGCGGCGCTGTCCCTCGGCATAAATCGTGTCGAAGGCTAATGACGATTTGCCCGAACCGCTTAGGCCCGTAAGTACAACAAACTTGTCACGCGGAATCGTTACATCGATATTTTTCAAATTGTGGGCGCGTGCCCCTTTGATTACAATATGTTCACTAGCCAATGGAATACCCCTCCTGCTCGTTCAGGTTCACTCGAACCAAGCACGGCATCTAAAATCACTGCTCTATGTTAGTCCATCGCCTTCAATTCCAGCAAAGCATCACGCAGCTCGGCCGCGCGCTCGAATTGAAGGTTTTTCGCTGCATCTTTCATTTCCGCTTCCAAGCGCTGAATGACCGACTGGCGATCCTTCTTCGACATCTTCTCGACAGACTTGCTTATGTTGTAGTCTTCCTTCGTCTCCGCCGTCTTCGTTGCCTCGATCACATCGCGCACTTTCTTGCGAATCGTCTGCGGCGTAATGCCATGCTCTTCATTGAACGCCATCTGAATGCGGCGACGACGCTCTGTTTCGGTAATAGCCTTATGCATCGAATCCGTTATTTTATCCCCGTACATGATAACAAGTCCCGATGCATTCCGCGCCGCACGCCCTATCGTTTGAATGAGGGAGCGTTCCGCACGCAAGAAGCCTTCCTTATCTGCGTCCAGTATCGCTACCAGCGATACTTCCGGCAAGTCTAGACCTTCACGCAGCAAGTTAATGCCGACTAACACATCATATACACCAAGCCGCAAATCACGCAGCAGCATCATACGCTCCAATGTCTTAATATCAGAGTGCAAATAGCGAACCTTGATGCCGATCTCCTTCAAATAGTCCGTTAAATCCTCGGACATCTTCTTCGTCAATGTCGTGACAAGGACGCGCTCTTCCCTATCCAAGCGTATGCGGATTTCTTCAATCAGATCGTCAATCTGTCCTTTCGTTGGGCGTACCTCGATAATCGGATCCAGCAGTCCTGTCGGCCGGATAATTTGCTCGACCATCTTCGGACAATGCTCCAGCTCGTATGGTCCTGGTGTGGCCGATACGAACACCGCTTGACCTACCTTTTGTTCGAACTCCTCAAACTTGAGCGGTCGATTGTCCAATGCCGACGGCAGGCGGAAACCATGCTCAACAAGTACTTCCTTACGCGCTTTGTCTCCATTGTACATCGCCCGAACCTGCGGGAGCGTAACATGAGACTCGTCGACCACGACAAGGAAGTCGTCAGGGAAATAATCGAGCAGCGTATAAGGCGTAGCGCCGCGCTCGCGGAATGTAAGCGGGCCAGAGTAGTTCTCGATACCCGAACAAAAGCCCATCTCCTGCATCATCTCGATATCATAACGAGTACGCTGCTCCAATCGTTGTGCTTCTAACAGCTTGCCCATACTTCGCAGTTCTTCTAACCGCTCTTCCAATTCCCGCTCAATATTGACAAGAGCCAGCTTCATCGTTTCTTCTCTCGTTACGAAGTGAGAAGCCGGGAAGATCGCAACATGCTCACGCTCGCCGATAATCTCTCCTGTCAAAACGTCGATTTCGGTTATACGCTCGATCTCATCGCCGAACAGTTCGACGCGAACTGCATTTTCGCCATTCGAGGCAGGAAAGATTTCAACTACATCGCCTCGTACGCGGAACGTACCGCGTGTGAAGTTCATATCATTGCGCTGATATTGGATGTCTACCAGCTTGCTAAGGATTGTGTTGCGCGGCTTTTCCATACCTACTCGCAGCGACAACACTAGATTGCCGTATTCCATCGGGGAACCCAAGCCATATATGCACGACACGCTCGCTACGATAATCACGTCACGGCGTTCGAACAAGGAACTTGTCGCCGAGTGGCGCAGCTTATCAATCTCCTCATTAATACTCGAATCCTTCTCGATGTACGTATCGGAAGAAGGAATATAGGCTTCCGGCTGATAGTAATCGTAGTAACTGACAAAATAAGACACGGCATTGTTCGGGAAAAATTCCTTGAACTCACTGCACAACTGTGCTGCCAGTGTCTTATTATGGGCAATAATAAGCGTCGGACGGTTCAAACGCGCTATTGTTTGGGCAATCGTAAAGGTTTTCCCTGTTCCGGTCGCTCCAAGCAGCGTCTGATACCGTTTCCCTTGATTAATGCCCTCAACCAATTGTTCAATCGCCTTAGGCTGATCCCCCTGAGGAGAAAAATCAGATACTAGCTCAAAAGGCCTCTCTTCCCTTTCAAAGTCCGTCACAACTTCACCGCTTTCTATTTAATATCATGTATATTTCATATGATGAACTGCATCAGTCGAGAGTCGAAGCCAAAATCAAGCAGCCGTGCTCATGACCTGTACAGTGAACATTCGATTAATGCAGAAAAAGCTTCCTTATCATGCCATTGCTTATAGGCATATACTCCTGCATATAAGCACAAATTTTCATTATTCTGGGACATTCTAGGACTCTCGACTCAAAACTTCGGCACAGCTCTGAGAACCTGCCCCTTCCCTAAACTTTACCCATTTTCCACCCGATAAACATATCAGGAACAGCATCGCGAAAAAAAACTTCGCACAGGTCTGTTGGCATTATCATATTGCTTGCAAAATTGTTGCAAAGAAGGTCCCGCATGAGGCGGATATCATCTTTACATATGAAAAAATAAGAATGTTTGTTCCCTTTTCCATTATACTCTTTTCGTCGATTGGATGCAAATGGGAAACATTGAACGGGAGAGAGGATTATTTCTATGGACAAAACAACTGTTATTGGTATTCTTGCCGGCTTGGCTGCACTCATCGGGGGCTTCCTATGGGAAGGCGGCCAAATGGGCGGTCTCTGGGAAAAAACGGCTGCACTTATCGTGTTCGGCGGCACGATTGCCGCCGTCGTCATCAGCTTCCCTGGCAAGCGGCTGCGCAGCATTCCGAATGCGCTTAAGATGGCCTTCGGCCGCAGCACTGAGAACCCACAGCAATTAATTGACGACATTGTTGCGATGAGCACTGTCGCTCGTCGCGAAGGTGTACTTGCATTGGAGAACAGCATCCACAAGCATGACAATGGCTATTTGCGTGATGGTATTATGATGATTGTGGACGGGACCGATCCCGAGCTCGTAAAGCAGATGATGGAGCTGGAGATGGATGCAATTGAAGAAAAGCATGAAGGTTATGCTAAAATGTTCGAGGCTGCTGGCGGCTATGCGCCAACAATGGGGATCATCGGAACAGTCATGGGACTGATTCATGTTCTTGCCAATTTGTCGGATCCCTCGACACTTGGGCCATCGATTGCCGTTGCCTTCACAGCTACCTTATACGGTGTTGCAACTGCGAATATTATATACTTGCCGATTGCAAGCAAAATCAAAGCGCGAAGCATGGAAGACTTGCGTGTGATGGAAATGATCGAATACGGCGTATTAGCAGTACAAGCTGGTGAGAACCCGCAACTCATTCGCAAAAAGCTGGGATCGTTCCTGCTTGCCGAAGACTCCTTCGCGCCGCTGAAATTGGTTCCTGAAACAAACCGGGGGATGATCCATGAGACGCAGAAATAGAAAACAAGCGGCACGCGCTGAAAACCACGAGCGCTGGCTCATTACTTACGCGGATCTCATTACCTTGCTCATGATCTTTTTCGTCGTCATGTACGCGATGAGTAAAGTTGATGTGGATAAATACGAGTCACTATCTGAAACCCTACAGCTATCCTTCCGAAATACGGATACGTCTTTAAAGGGCTCTACCATTCTAGATGGAGCTTATTCTAAGCCTGGACAAACTGGGGATAAGCAAAAGCAGCAAGATGGGTCAAGCGGCAAAGACAAAGAGGAAAAAGCGGTGGCTATCGGTACAATTACGAATAAGGACCTAGCCTTCCGCAAGCAAGAAGCAGAGCTAAAAAACTTTATGGGCGTCATTCAACAGTATGTGGATGACAATAAGCTTGGAAGTCAAATTACCGTATCTGATACACCCAAAGGCATCGCCATTCGAATGAGCGACCGCCTGTTGTTCGACCTAAGTCGTGCGGATTTAAAGGAAAATGCACTGCCACCGCTGAAGAAGCTCGCTACCTTATTTCCTAAGCTGAGCACGTTAATCAGTATCGAAGGGCATACGGATAATTTGCCGTTTGCACAAGGCGGACGGTATAAAGATAACTGGGAGCTGTCTGCTGCCCGTGCTCTATCTGTACTTCGCTACTTTGTCGACGACAATAAGCTGGATGCAGACCAATTCCAAATTGCCGGATATGGGGACACGCGCCCACTTGTGGATAACGATACCGAACAGCATCGACAACAAAATCGGCGTGTAGAGATTATCGTTCTGCGGAAAATGATCCAATAAGCGAGTAGTTAACAGCTCCACCAAAATGGTTATCCAGTAGTTATGCACAAGGGAAACTGGACTTATCCACTTTATTCACGGATTTATCTACAGAATGTTAACAACTTGTCGACAATATCATCGTTTTCACTTGATTTTATCCACAATCCACAAGAGTTCTAAATTCGACTCATAAAAAACAAAGGGATTGACCAGTGCAGCTGTAAACAGCATTTGGTCAATCTCTTTTTATTATCGATTCGACACCTATGGTCGATATTATTGTACCAACATATATCAAGCTCGGTATTTTATCCAATAAACATCCTACTACAAAAAATAAGATGAATGAAAGAAACTCTCGCTATGCCCGATTATCCACATCTGCAGAGATCGATGCTTTCCCAGCATCCACAGCGCCTTCTGCCTTGTCCGCAGACTGACTACCGCTATCTACATTCTCTTGCTGCTTGCACTTCGCCCCGCGCTTGGAACGAGTCCACGGCACACGCAAAAAGGAAAATAAGGATAGCGCCCGTGTCACTGCTACATATTCGACATGATCATCCGGAGCCAGCAATACACCCAGTTGATGATGATCGCCTGCGTAAATGGCTCTCTGCAGGAACCGAACCTCACCTGCTAAGTTGTTGACTTCAAGCTTGCAAAATGCTGCGTTCATTCGCAGCGCCTGGTGCAACTCCTCTTTTGTCCTCACCTTAATGCCATTTACCTTTACAATGACTTCCCCCTGCACGATACCAAGCTCTGCTGCAGGACTTTTAGGAAGTACCGCCAAAATGCGAAGTCCACCCGCATCTTGCGTGAACACCGGACTATGTTCTGCCTCTTCCCTGCGACTCAGCCATATCAGGCCCTCATGCATCCCCAGCGCAGCAATTGCAGCTACAGGGACAAGCGGCGGCCACCAAGCAGCAGCTAGAGATACGGCCAGCAGCAGCGCTGCATATGCGAACAATCGCGTGCTGCTTAGCGCAGCCTTCTGCTGCGGAAGCTTCGTGAACGTCAGCTCTGAGAAGCCGACGACGACAGGAAATGCAACTAACATCCAGCCCTGCTGCCACAGATCTCCGCCAAACAGCGGCGTCCAAGGCAAGGCTGCTCCATCGCTCGAGGCTGGAAAGAGCAGGAGCAGCGGCACTGGCCACATGCTCTGCATGCGATAAGCGCCTACTACGCGTCCGCGTTTGCTCTCTATAAACATCGGGCCAGCCATTTGCGCTGCCTGTTTGCGGATAAGCACAGCTTCAGCGGCATGCAGCAAAGCAACAAGCACCAGCAGACCTGCCGCGTCCATCCCGCGAACAGAAGCAACTGCATCTCCATGCCAGCCTTCCGGATTCCATGCAGTCCCCCAGATGTTCAATCCAAATTGAATAAGCGCAAGCATGCTCGCTGCATACGCAAGACATAGGAAACGAACACGTACAAGCAGCAGCACGAGCGCAATCATCCATAGCAGTATGATGACTTCACGCGATAGAGTCACACCGAGGCCAATCGAAGCGAATGAAACGAGGATCCCTGCAATCAAGCCACCAAGCCAAGCATGCCAGGTGTGGGTTATCCAACTATGCATCTTCACGGCAAATAACCTTCGCTCCAGGATGACCTGCCTGCGATAATGCAAGGCAATAAGAAGAATGGACAGCCAATAAAATGGTGACAGCAGCCACTGCAATAGAGCCTCTCCCACTCGAACACCGATATCGATAAGCAGGTTCACTTGATTCGCCCCTCTCCATCACCAATTAGACAGTGCATTCCAACTGTGTTCACAAACATGCTACCTATTTGCTGCCTATACGCAGCCTTTCTTGCCTTCAAGCTCACCAACCATCTTGCATTCAAACTATATTCCCACTTTCTTTACACCCTTTGTTACAACATAAACACTCGCACATCATGCGTTCACGTATCCATTTACCCGAAAATTAAACCTTACAATCAAAAGAAAAGAAGGCCGAAGCCGAGGCTTGCGACCTTCTTTATATTCGACAGCGTTTAGCGGATTTCCTTCTTAAGCACATCAACCGCCTTATGCAGCTGTGCATCATTTTGCGGATCCCGCATCGCCTTAATAATAGCCTGCTCTAACTGCTCGCCAGTCTTTACATCTACCTTGCCTGTAACGTTCAACTTATATGCTTGCTGGAACGCCTTAACGGCTGCTTCGGTCTCTTTGGAGAAATAGCCATCCTTACGTCCAGGCTTATAACCAAGCCCGTCAAGCATAATCTGAATGTTCTTCACATGCTCATTGTTCATATCGAAAGCAAGTGTTAGATCCTTGGCTACAGGAGCGACATAATAGAAATCAGGCTGCTGCACAGCAACATCCGGTTCAATGCCCTTCTGATGGATCCAATTGCCCTGCGGCGTCAGCCATTTCGCAATCGTAATCTTGATCAAGCCGCCATCCCCAGAATTATAACTTGTCTGTACGGTTCCCTTGCCGAACGTATGCTCACCGATAAGCTTCGCTCCAGCCGATTCCTTCAGCGCACTAGCCATAATTTCAGAGGCGCTAGCACTGCCCTTATTCGTCAGCATTGCAACCGGATAAGGCTTCAGTTTCGCTGTTCCCTTGGATACATAGCTGCTGCGTTCTTTGTTCCGATCCTCCACTTGCACAATCGATTTGCCTTCCGGAACGAACAGCTCCGTCATCTTCTGGACAATATCGAGCACGCCGCCCGGATTATTACGGACATCGATTACAAGCCCCTTCATTCCTTGCTTCTCCAGCTTCTCCAGTTCTTCCTTGAAGCGTTCGAATGTGTTAAGTGAAAATTGGCGAATTTCGATATATCCGATGCTTCCATCAAGCATTTTTGGATATACGGTCTCCATATCGACCTCACCCCGAACGACAACGAGCTCAAGTGGAGCCGCTTGCCCAGCACGTTTAATGAGGATTTTAGCTTTTGTCCCTTTTGGACCGCGAATTTTCGCTACGGCTTCATTCAAGCTCTTGCCTTCCAGACTTTCTCCATTTACGGAAATAAGCACATCCTTCGGCTTTACGCCAGCCTTTTCAGCTGGGGATCCCTTGATAGGAGATACAACCGTTACTTCGCCGTTCTCCATCGTTACTTCCGCACCAATACCAGTAAAAGCTCCTTCAATGCTGTGATTGAATTGCTCAGCTTCCTCTTTCTCCATAAAGGAGGAATATGGATCGTTAAGCGCAGCGATCATGCCGTGAACAGCACCGTTCACAATCTTGTTGCGATCAATGGCGGTAACATATTTATTCTCGATAATGCCTAACGCCGAGCTCAGCTTCTGCATCTCGCTTGCTGATAAGCCATTGCCTGTCGATGCAGCTTGTCCACCACTCGCAAATATCGGCAAATCCATTACTGTAAACGTTAAGGCACTGCCTGTCAGCATTGCCGCTCCCACTAACAGAGCGACGGTCCGCCCTTTGAATGACATCGAATCACCGCCTTTGTATTCCCTATGTTCCGTATGCTTGCTCAGACAACATTCGTTTTAGTATATGCCGAAGCTGCCATTTTTATTTCAAGTAAGGCCGTGGATCAACCTGTTCCTTATTCACGAGAACTTCGAAATGCAGGTGGTTACCTGTCGCGCGTCCCGTGGCGCCTACCTCCGCAATCTTGTCGCCGCGAGAAACTTGGTCGCCCTTCTTCACTTTAATGCCCCCATTGCGGATATGACCGTATAACGTCCATAAACCATTACCGTGATCAATGATGACACAATTACCATATCCTGACCACCATTCAGCCAATGTAACCGTCCCTGATTCAGCAGCATAAATATCCGTTCCTCCAGGCGTAGCCATATCCAGCCCACTATGGAACGCGCCTTGCCGTCCAGTGATCGGATCTTTCCGCGAGCCGAACTCAGAAGAGATATAATAATCGGCATGAAGCGGAACTGCTAATTGCCCGCCGGAATATGCAGCACTCGGATTGCTTCTTGGCTTCGGTCTAGGCGATTCCTTCGGCTTCATCAGCTCATTCTTCTTCCGAAGAAGATCAGCACGCTTTGAGGCAAATTCAATAAGCAGCGCGCGTTGTTCCTCGCTCGCTTCATCCGATTCGTCAATCTGCTTGTTATAGCTTGCGATCATGACTTCCTTTTCTTTTTCCTTCAGCATTAAGTCTTTCTTCGCATTATCAAGCTTTGCATACAACAGCTTTACTTGCTTCAAGTTGGTCTCGATTTCTTGCTTTTTCTGCACAACCAGTTGCTTGTCACGCTTATGCTCCGCCAAGATTTCCTTATCGTTCTCCGCAATCGACTGCAGAGAATCAAACCGATCAAGGAAGTCAGAGAAGCTAGTGGCGCTAAACAACACATCTATGTAAGACACAACTCCGTTCGTATACATTAATCGAACACGTGTATCCAATAAATTTTCACGATCCTCAATGCGCTTATTCACTTTTTGCAGCTCATCTGCCGCTTGAGCAAGATTCAGCTCGGTAGTATCAATTTGATGAGCGACATTCGCCATCTCACTTGCTTTTTTATCAATCTCAGACAGCAGGTAGTCCATATCCTTCTTCGTCTTCCCAAGCAGCTTTGTTGCTTCAGCCTTCATAGTCTTTGCTTCCTGCTGCTTGTTTTCTGCCTGGCGCATCTCGTTCTGAAGCTGCTTCAATTGCTGATTGACCTTATCCAACTCCGATGCTTGTCCCGTTGTTGGCGGCACCATTGAGAAGAGAATCGCAAAGCTAGCGAATAACATGAACCACTTTTTAAAATCTGTTCCCCGTTTCAATCCGATGTTCCTCCTATTCTCCCCGATTGGGACTAGCGCTCAAACAGTCACTACACGATAACGCTATACTTTCAAAAATTTACGAATGGAGATTGTACTTCCCCACATGCCGATCAAAATGCCCAATGCTACTAGCGAGCTGCCGACAAGCAGCCATGCATCCTGAAGTGGGACAAGCTTAACCATTTGCAAGCCCAGCTCAAAATTCGTCACGAGCTGCTGATATCCGTAAAATAGAATTCCAACTGTAAGTAATGAGCCTAACAGCCCTATAAGAGCCCCTTCTACGAAGAACGGCCCTCGGATGAAGGAATTGGTTGCCCCTACAAGTTTCATAATGCTGAGCTCGCGTTGGCGCGCCATAATCGTAACTTTAATCGTATTTGAGATAAGAAACATGGCGGTTACAGCCAAACCCGCTACAATGATCAACCCAAAGTTGCGAACAGTTGCCGTGACCTTTAACAGTGTGTCGACGGTACCCTTCCCGTAATTGACCTTCCACAGCGGCTTCGCACTATTCGTATCATTAATGGCATTAATCTTCTTAGCAACCATGCTAATTGTTGCCGGATCATATACCTCTACCGTGAAGGAATCCGGCAATGGATTCGTCTCTTTCGTATAGCCGTTGAGCAGTTCCTTGCCATCCTCGCCCAAGTTTTCCTGCAGCATCTTCATGCCTTCTTCCTTGGAAACCGAGATGACCTTGCTTACCTCCGACATATTGCCGATATCTGTAGCGAGCAACTCCTTCTGTTCCTTTGTCACATCAAGCTTAAGGAAAACTCGGATTTGCACTTTGTTGTCAATCTGCTTCGTCATTTCATTCACATTCAGCGACAACAGCATGAACACACCTAAAATAAACAACGAGATAACAATGGAGCTAACCGATGCGAACGACATCCAGCCGTTGCGTAATATGCTCTTGCTTCCTTCTCTGACATGGCGGGTAAGTGAATTAAAAATCATAGCCGTATTCCCCCCGCGCCTCGTCACGTACAATTAAGCCTTGTTCGATTGCAATAACCCGCTTGCGCATCGAGTTGACGATATCTTTATTGTGAGTTGCCATGACGATTGTTGTGCCGCGGAAATTAATTTCCTCAAGCAGCTTCATAATGCCCCATGATGTCTCTGGATCGAGGTTCCCCGTGGGCTCGTCCGCCACAATCACGGAAGGATTGTTTACGATAGCTCTAGCTATGGCAACGCGCTGCTGTTCCCCTCCGGACAACTGCGCCGGCAGACTGTTCATCTTATGCTTCAAGCCAACCAGCTCCAGCACCTCAGGTACACGGCGCTTAATGACCTTCTTCGGCGCTTCGATAACCTCCATGGCAAAAGCAACATTCTCATAGGCTGTCAGCTTCGGCAGAAGTCTGAAGTCCTGGAACACGACGCCGATATTGCGCCGCACATAAGGAATTTTGCGCTGCTTCAACTTGCCGATATTGAATCCACTTACGAAAATTTGCCCTTTTGTGGGCACTTCTTCTCTATAGATCAATTTCATGAACGTCGATTTCCCTGCTCCCGACGGTCCGACCAAGTAGACGAATTCATCCTTATCAATTTGGACGGATATGCCGCGCAATGCGTGAGAGCCGTCTTGGTACGTTTTCCATACATCTTGCATTTCTATCAAATGATCACACCCTAAGTTTAAAAGATCAGCTAATATACATTCGACATAAGTGCCCCAATTCCTTTAAAAGAAAGGAAATTTCAACATCTTTTTACGCATTGCTCCACAATCAGCTACATATAGCGGCTATCGCCGTCGGATTTGCGTCTTTCTAAATTTCCTCATTACTGCGCAATTGTCCCCCTTTGTATTTTTGGAATAGTAAGAACTCTCATTTCCGTTTCCTAGTGCATTAGTAAAGTTTAGCGTGCAAGTCGCATATAGTATGAAAATGAACGATTCCGCCTATATGGATTGGAAGCATATTTGGAATACGGACGATTTTTTCTTTATTTTTTCATAAGCAGGAGGCTGTTGCAGTGAAAAAAATCCATGCACTATTTATTATCCTTGCCTCGCTCTTATTGGTAGGTACTGCGCTCTGGGGGTGGGCTCACAGCTATGCTTCACAGTCTACGATCCCTCCCAACGTACACTTGTCTACATGGAATATCGGTTCCCAATCCATGGACACCTTCCGCGAGCAATTAAAAGATAAAATGAAGGAATTAGAGCAGACGTCGTTCGAACTCTCCTTCAAAGGCACTAATATTGAACCCATCCAAACGACACTTGCCGATCTCGGTGTAACGTATGATGCAGATCCTATACTGCGCGCACTCGACAAAATGAAGGAAGGCTCACTGTGGGAACGAATCCAAGCCCGCTACAATTTCCCGACGTCCTGGACGCTTCAATTCCGCTGGAATAAGGAGGTTTGGGCAAAGCGCCTAACAGCCGATTGGGAGGCGCAAACCTTTGGCAAGCCCGTGAATGCAAAAAGGGAAATCACCAAAGACGACAGCATTCGATATACTCCCGAGAAAGCAGTCTATCGAATCGATCGGGTTCAGCTGGAACAGTTGATTCGGGCGTCCATCCCGCATACGTGGAATGATGGACGGACGATTGCGCTTGAAGTCCCGATGAAAAAGACAAATCCGCCAGTTACGGTCGCATCACTGCAAGCCGAAGGAATTGAACGAAAAATTATCGAGTTCTCTACAAGCTTTGTGCAAGCCGATGACGGCCGCACCCATAATGTCAATGCGGCTGCACAAACGATCCATGATATGGTGCTGAAGCCTGGTGAAATTTTCGATTACGATAAAGTCATTGCCGAAACGGAAAAGAAATACGGCTTCAAGGAAGCTCCCGTCATCTTTAACGGCAAGCTTGTACCCGGTATTGGCGGCGGCATCTGCCAAGTATCTAGCACACTATATAATGCGGTGCTTCGCACCGGGCTAGAAATTGTCGAACGGCGCAATCATTCCCTGCCAGTCTCTTACTTGCCTATTGGACTGGATGCTACCTTTTCTCAGGGTTATATTAACTTCCGCTTCAAAAATACGACCGGCAAGCACTTAATGATTCGAACCGCTGCCGAGAACGATCGGCTGATTATTAAATTTTTTGGAACTATGGATAAAGGCGTCTCTTATCGAATGGAAACCAAAACATTAAAGGTGCTGGAACCGACGATTAAGTATGTTAAGAATCCAAACCTGCCTATTGGCAGCCATGAGACCATTCAGCGCGGAAAGCAAGGGTATACGGTGGAATCGTACCGGATTAAGCTGGTGAACGGCAAAGAGGTCGAACGCAAGAAAATGTTTGTGGATACGTACAGACCGCAGCCTACTCTTATAGCAGTGAATACAGGAGGCTCCGATCAGTCTTCTACGAGGAAGGATCAAAGTCCAATCTTAGAGGATGGCGTGAATGGGCCAATATTTAACGATGAATCTTAAATAGAGTAAGCGAAGGCTAAACTCATGAGGAAGAGCCCTGCATCAACTTGTGATGAGGGCTCTTTTGCGTTCATATCGATCTCGTATGCAATTTATTAATATACTCGCAGATAGGAATTAAGCTCCCAACCATGAACTTGAGATGCATATTCGTTGTATTCCTGCTCTTTCACCGAAATATACGTATTCAATGCCTGCTCACCCATAATATCCTGGATGATTGTATCCTTTTCCATATGCCTTAACGCCTCAAATAAATCCCGGGGGTAGGCATCCCATTTATACGGAGTGCTATTTACCGCTTCATGAATGTCCCTACTCGCCTCCTTAGGAGGCATTTCCCTCTTTTTCACCCCCTCCAAGCCTGACTTCAGCATGACGGCAAACAGTAAATATGGATTAGCAGTTGGATCAGGCGTACGATATTCAATTCGCGTCTGTTTGCCTCGTGCCGCAGGAATTCGGATCATTGCCGAACGATTGTTTTCAGACCAAGTTAGATGAGTCGGCGCTTCATAGCCTGGCATCAAACGTTTATAAGAATTAACTACCGGGTTCGCAATGGCAGACATTCCTTTTGCGTGATGCAGCAAACCGGCTATAAAATAGAGAGCAATGTCACTCATCTTGGATGGTGCTTGCGGATCATAGAACACATTACACTTCGCATCATCCTGCAAAGATTGGTTGCAATGAAGGGCGTTGCCATTTTGACCGCTCATCGGCTTCGGCATGAATGTAGCATGAAGGCCATGTTGATTTGCCACTCGCTTCGTCAGCAGCTTGAACATTTGCCACCGATCGGCGGCCCTAAGCGCTTCACCGAAGCGAAAGTTGATCTCGTGCTGGCCTGGAGCCACTTCATGATGAGACGCCTCGATTTGGAAGCCTTGCTTCCTCATCTCCTGCAATAATTCAAATCTTACATTCTCCCCGCGATCTTGAGGGAATAGATCACAATATCCACCTTCGTCATGAGGCGTGACAATTGGTATTCCCCGTTCACTTAGAGGATAGAGGAAAAATTCGCCCTCTACCCCGATGTAATAGGAATAACCCAATTCCTTCGCTTCCTGCAGCACTTCTTTCAGCATACTCCGGGTACACCCCTGCGCGCGGCTGCCATCCGGCAAGCGGACATCACAAAAGAAAGATGCTATAGTACCGTATGTGGAGTCGTGCCAAGTATCCACATGGAATGAAGTTGGATCCGGATGCAAGGCGAGATCGGATTGATCTACACCGCCGTACCCTGTGACCGAAGAACCGTCAAACATCACCTTCCCTTTAAAGGCAGCTCCCGCTTCATCACGATGGATGACAAGCTGCTTTACCTTGCCGAACAAGTCCGTAAATTGCAAACGCAAATACTCTACAGCATGCTGATGCATCCATTCAACGACTTCGTCTCCAGATTGAATGGGGGGAACATCTTCGCATGGGCTTGATCCAGCTAGGGGTTCAGATGAAGCTGTACAATCCGACGATGGTACAGAACGTTGCATTACGCATCCCTCCTCGTTCGCTGTTGCGGCACATCTGGAAGTGTATTTACAGAAACGATATCTTGGGATTTTTTGCGCGGAGGCGTCCAAAACTGCTCATTGCCGGGCAGGTCATCGAACCATGCGGCATCATCCGGACAATCTAGCATCATGAATTTGCCGTAATTTCCTTCTCGGGATTGATGATATTTCAGAAATGCCTTTCCATTCTCAATTGCCAATATTTCAATTTTGCCGGATGTATGGCTCATGGACAATCGAACTCGCTTGCCAAGACCCGACGTCTTCGCCTTCGCTTCTTCTACGAGCTGGTACGCCTCCTTCAACGAGAGGACAAATTCACTATTTCCAGCGACCGGCCGATTAATAAAGAAATAATAAGGAGTTACCCCCGCCCATGACAGCTTATCCAGCAGTTCGCCCAGCACTTCAGCATCGTCATTGATGCCTCTAAGTACCGGTGTTTGGTTGACCACAATTGCCCCAGCATCATGCAGCGCCTGAAATCCGCGCTTCGCTTCTTCTGTAATTTCACGAGGGTGGTTAATATGGGCCATTACATAAATCCGGTGGTCAGGTGTGGAAAATTCCCGGATTGTCTCCAGCAACAATTCGTCTTCATAAATGCGCATTGGATTGAAGACGGGCAGCTTGGAACCTAATCGGATGATCTTGACGTGCGGGATATCGCGCAGACGCTGCAATATCTTTCTTAGCTTCGGTGTGGCTAAAATTAGGCTGTCTCCGCCAGTGAGCAGGACATTATTAATCTCGGGGTGTTCGGCAATGTAGGAGAGTCCTGGATTTACATCGGACATCGCTTCTTGGACATCGTTACGGAAAAGTCGCTTGCGGAAGCAGTATCGGCAATAAGCGCCGCATACCTCTGATACAATTAATAGGGCGGTAGATGAATACTTGTGCTGGCAGCCAGGAACCACGTAGTTCGTATCCTCATCCGAGGCGTCCCATCGTCCATACTCTTTCAGTTCCCCTGTATTCGGGATGACAAGCTTCCGAATCGGGTCATTGGGGTCTTTCCAATCAATGAGGTTCAAATAATAATCATTCACGCGGAATACAAATTTCTCGGTAATTTGCTTAAGCCGTTTCCTTTCCGTCTCGGGTAACTGGGTAACCTTGTCGATATCGGTGACGTACTTCGGCTGAGGCATTGGCATTCCTCCTTATAAAATTTTGAATATAAGTGCACATGTGCACCTCTCTTTATTATACACATATTTACATATTCAGGCAAACACTGAGTGGCTTAGTCTGTCCACCTGAGCAGGAATGTCACTGATTTTTCACAAAAAAGAGCAAGCGCGTCAGCGCCTCACGGGACGCTATTAACGCGCACTGCTCTCCTCTTTTTATGCTAATGAATCCCTCTATCAAGCCTAGTTGACGCATGCAAAAATCCAGCAAGGTTTCATACTGCCCGCCTCGGTCTCCTAAACTTACATAATAGCTCCATTCGACTCAATCCATACTGCCTTCTGCGCGATTGCTTCCTCTGCTCGCTGAATCGCAGCCTCTACCTGAACTGTTGCCGTTCCTCCGTACACATTGCGCGCATTGACGACTTGCTCTGGCTGAAGCACAGCATAAATCCGATCATCGAACAGCTCCGAAAATTGTTTGAACTCTTCCAGTGTTAAATCAAGCAAGTATTTGTTTTGCTCAATACAATACAGCACCGTCTTGCCAATCACTTCATGCGCCTGCCGGAACGGCAAGCCCTTGCCTACAAGAAAATCCGCAATGTCCGTCGCATTGGAGAAATCCTGACGTACCGCTATACGCATCCGTCCGCGGTTCACCTTCATCGAAGCAACCATCGGAGTGAAGAGGCGAAGTGCGCCGTTCAGTGTATCCACTGTATCGAACATGCCTTCCTTGTCTTCCTGCATATCCTTGTTGTAAGCCAGCGGCAGTGCCTTGAGCACTGTCAGCATGCTCATGAGATGGCCGTATACCCTTCCTGTCTTCCCACGAACAAGCTCTGCGACATCCGGGTTCTTCTTCTGCGGCATAATGCTGGAGCCAGTACAGAAGGCATCATCCAGCTCAACAAACTGGAATTCTGTACTCGACCATAGTACCAGTTCTTCGCAGAAGCGTGATAAATGCATCATAATGAGCGAGGCGTTCGACAGAAACTCCACGATAAAGTCACGGTCGCTTACCGCATCGAGACTGTTCTCATATACACGGCTAAAGCCTAACTGCTTCGCCGTATAATGGCGATCGATAGCAAATGTCGTGCCTGCAAGCGCCCCTGCTCCAAGCGGCAGCATATTAATCCGCTTGTAGCTGTCCATCAGTCGTTCAATGTCACGCTCAAACATCGACACATACGCCATCAGATGATGGGCGAACAGGATCGGCTGCGCGCGCTGCAAATGCGTATAGCCGGGAACAATCGTTTCCACGTTCTCTTTCGCCTGTGCAATTAGCGCTTCCTGCAACTTCACAAGCAATTCAACAAAAGTAACGACACGTTTACGCAAATACAAATGCATGTCAGTTGCGACCTGGTCGTTACGGCTTCTTCCAGTGTGAAGCTTGCCGCCAACCGGGCCAATCAATTCAATCAACGCTTTTTCAATATTCATATGAATGTCTTCATCGGATATCGAGTAATCCAATTCTCCGCGACGGATCATACCCGCCACCTGATGAAGCCCATCTGTGATTGTATCCACATCCTCCTGCGGCAAAATGCCGCAGGCTCCCAGCATCGCTACGTGAGCCAGACTGCCTTGAATGTCCTCTTCTGCCATCACTTTGTCAAAAGTAATCGAAGCTGTATATTGTTCGACGAGTTGATCCGTCTGCTTTGTAAATCGACCGCCCCATAGTTTGCTCACGCTGCTCTCCCCTTCCTGTATTACACGCCCGTTTCTTGCAAGGAAGCACCGGCTCCGTGAACCTTCGTGCCGTGTACGCCGGCAGCGACCTTCAGACGCAGCGCATTCAAGTGGATGAAGCCTGTTGCATCGTTCTGATCGTAAGCTTGAGACGGATCTGCCTCCATAGTCGCAATATCTGGATTATACAAGCTGACCGGGCTTTGTACGCCCGCGCCCATAACATTGCCCTTGTATAGCTTCAAACGTACTGTTCCTGTCACATGCCTCTGGCTTTCGCCAACAAGCGCTTGGATTGCAAGCCGCTCAGGAGCGAACCAGAATCCGTTGTATACTGCCGCACTGTACTTCGGAATGAGCGAGTCGCGTATGTGCATCACTTCACGATCCATCGTCAACGATTCCATAATGCGATGAGCTGTAAATAAGATGGTGCCGCCCGGTGTCTCATAGACGCCGCGGCTCTTCATCCCGACGAAGCGGTTCTCTACCATATCGACACGGCCAACGCCATGCTTGCCGCCAAGCTCATTCAACGTTTCCATTACCTGTAATGGCGACATGGACTCACCGTTGATCGCAGTACAGTTCCCTTTTTCAAAATTCAACTCGACAAGCTCTGATTCGTTCGGCGCTTCCTCAGGAGATACGGTTAACACATACATGCCTTTATTCGCATCTGCCGTTGCATCGAACCACGGATCCTCGAGCATACCACTCTCGAAGCTGATATGGAGCAGGTTGCGATCCATCGAGTATGGCTTCGCTGCAGAAGCCTGCACCGGAATACCGTGCTGCTCCGCATAAGCAATCATCTCTGCACGACCTGGGAATTGCGCACGGAATTGCTCAGAACGCCATGGCGCTATTACTTGAATATCGGGAGCAAGAGCCGCCGCAGTCAATTCGAAGCGCACTTGGTCATTCCCTTTGCCAGTTGCACCATGCGCTATTGCCGTTGCGCCTTCAAGGCGTGCAATCTCAATCATCCGCTTTGCAATGAGCGGACGCGCGATGCTCGTGCCAAGCAAATATTGCCCTTCATACAGCGCTCCCGCCTGGAACATCGGAAAAATGAAGTCCTGCGCGAACTCAGCGCGCAAATCGTCAATATAGACTTTGGATGCGCCTGTTGCAATCGCTTTTTCCTCAAGTCCATCCAGCTCTTCCTTCTGTCCAATGTCTGCTGTGAAGGTGATAATTTCTGCATCATAGGTTTCTTTCAACCATGTTAGGATGACGGATGTATCTAAGCCGCCTGAATAGGCCAGCACAATTTTGTTCTTTGCCACGACAATTCCCCCGTTCAATGTGCAGTTCAAAGTGAAGTCAATTCGGTTATTTACGCCCCCATAATTGAAGCCATAATCGCTTTCTGTGCATGCAATCGATTCTCCGCTTGATCGAAAATAACCGAGTGCTTGCCATCGATAACGCCTTCGCTTACTTCTTCGCCGCGATGCGCCGGCAGGCAGTGGAGGAAAATATAATCCGGCTTCGCATACCGAGCAAGCTCCTCATTTACCTGGAAACCGCGGAACGCTTGCTCACGCTTCAACTGCTCCATCTCGAATCCCATGCTTGCCCATACATCTGTATAGACTACATCTGCATTGGCGATTGCTTCCTTCGGATCATTCGTGATGAGCACGTGAGAGCCTGATTGCTGCGCCTGCTCGTGGCATTGCTTTATAATATCCGCATCCGGCATATAGCCTTTAGGCGATGCAACAGCTACATGCATGCCCAGCTTACTTGCTCCCATGAGCAAGGAATGCGCCATATTGTTGCCATCGCCGATGTACGCCAGCTTCAAGCCCTGTAGCATCCCTTTTTTCTCATAGACAGTCTGGAAATCCGCAAGAACTTGGCATGGATGATTCATATCCGTCAGTCCGTTAATGACAGGTACAGTAGCGCCACGAGCCAGATCAATGACGGTGCGATGAGCGAAGGTACGAATCATAATGCCGTCTACATAGCGGGACAACACCTGAGCCGTATCCCATATCGGCTCGCCACGTCCGATCTGCAGGTCATTTTTGCTCAAAAACAAAGCCTGACCGCCCAACTGATACATGCCGACTTCGAACGATACACGCGTGCGTGTAGACGATTTTTCAAAAATCATGCCGAGTGTTTTCCCCTTCAGCGGGTGATACACCTCGCCTGCCTTCTGCTTCCGCTTCAATTCGATTGCAAAATCGATCAAATAGTGCAGTTCTTCCTTCGTATAGTCAGCGAGTGCGATAAAATCGCGACCGCGCAAATCAATTGTCGTTGCTGTTATTGCCATCAAGGCCACCTCCGTATATTTTCTCTGTCTTCCCGCTTCATCTGTGCTTACGATTGCTTACCATCTATACAGGTACAACAACCTCTGAGCGTTTCGCTAATACCTCATGGATAATTGATACTGCCTCTTCAATCTCCTCGTCTGTGACCAATAAGTTCGGCAGCAGGCGAATGACATTAGGCCCTGCACTAAGAAATAACAGTCCAGCTTGCTGGGCGTCCTTAATCAAATCTGCTACAGGCTCACTGCATTCGATGCCAACGAGAAGACCGAGTCCGCGTATATCCTTCACGAGCGGAACATCACTCAGCTTCACACGCAGTGCGTTGAGCAAGGACGTTCCCTTTTCCGCTGCCCGCTGCGCCACCTTCTCCTCTAGCATCGTTTCCAGCGTACCCACAACTGCAGACATCGCAAGCGGATTACCGCCGAAGGTCGAACCATGCGTGCCTGCACTGAACGCTGCCCTTACATGCTCCTGCGCCAGCATTGCTCCTACAGGGAAACCGCTGCCGAGTCCTTTGGCTACAGTAAATATATCCGGCTGCAAGCCGTAATGCTCATAGGCGAACAGCGCTCCCGTGCGCCCCATGCCCGTTTGAACCTCATCCACGATAAGTAAAAGTCCATGCTCGTTGCACAGTTCGGCCACTTCTTGGGCAAATGCCGCCTTAATCGGGAAAACGCCGCCTTCCGCCTGCACGATTTCAAGCATAATTGCTGCCGTACTGTCATTGATTGCGGCCTTCAACGCTGCGATATCGTTAAACGGCACATACCGGAATCCTCCCGGAAGCGGAGCAAATCCCTCCTTCACCTTGTCTTGCCCAGTAGCCGTCAGCGTCGCCAGCGTACGACCATGGAAAGATTGATGGAATGTTATAATTTCCGACCGCCCTGTCTTAGCGACTACAGTCTGATAGCGGCGCGCCAGTTTAATAGCGGCCTCATTCGCTTCCGCCCCACTATTGCAAAAGAACACAGCATCCGCACAAGTGTGAGCGGTCAGAAGCTCTGCAGCCTGTTCTTGCTGAGGGATATGGAACAAGTTCGAAGCGTGCCATAACGTATCCAGTTGTTCTTGTACACGCACCTTAACTCGCTCCGGCACATGTCCTAAGTTCGTTACGGCTATGCCGCTCATGAAATCCAAGTAGCAAGTTCCTTCATCGTCCCATACCCGACTGCCCTGTCCCTTCACCAGTGCAATTGGATAGCGGGCATATGTTGGGAACAAAGCATTCGTTCTCTTCCCGGCATCTACATTCATCGTCATTGTCTCCACCCCTTCATTCGATTTGTATACGATTGTAGTAAGTCTCTTGAGTACATCTCTGCGATTATTATTTATGTTTCTCGTGCTGCTTGCCCCAATCTCAATCTATTGAATGTTCTGCAGAATGATAGTTAGATTGTTCTATGCCTATACTCCTGCTGCACTAACAATCCGAGTTCCAATCGGCTCCCCTGCCATCAAGCGACGCAGCACATCAGATTCTGCCCCGTCTGCAATAACAACCTCCTGCACGCCACCCTCCAAGCACTTCATAGCGGCCTGCACCTTCGGAATCATGCCTCCATATATTTCTCCGCTAGCTATCATCGCTTCAATGTCTACAGTCGTAACGATTGGAAGCACAACCTTGCCTTCCGGTGTATTTCTCATAATGCCCGGCACATCTGTCACGACAATCAATTGTTCGGCTCCGAGATGAGCTGCAACAGCACCTGCTGCCGTATCCGCATTAATATTGTAGCGTTGACCCGTGCCATCAAGTCCAATTGGCGCGATAACAGGCATATAATTCATGTCGATTAATCCAGTGAGCAAGGCTGCTCGAACTTGAGTAACATCCCCGACATAACCCACCTGATCCACGTTGGATACTGGTTCCGATTGAATGAGTCCGCCATCCGTTCCTGACAAGCCAATTGCATTGGCTCCCACTTGCATCAAGCGACGCACAATTTGCTTGTTGATCTGTCCGGCAAGCACCATTTCGACGACATCCAACACGGCTTCATCAGTCTTGCGAAGACCGCCTATAAATTCCGATTCAATGCCGAGCTTATCCAGCATGCCTGAAATCGCTGGCCCTCCACCATGTACAATAACAGGCACGGTGCCTTCTTCCTGCAACTGCTGAAGCTGTTCATAGAACGAGTCTGGCAATGCAGCCAGCGTACTTCCTCCGCATTTCATTACGAACAGTTTCACAGCTGTGGCTGATGACTGCACATTACCCTGAGTTTCTGTCGCTGCCATATCCCTCCGCTGAACCTCCCCGCTCTATCGTTACGTCTTACGACGCCTTGTCATGCTTTACTTTGGCGTTCGACCTTCCGTCCGCTGTTTCTCTCCTATTCTTCATTTCCTTTGCACTGCAATGAGAGGTTCTTACCGCTTCTATAGCCGTGCTGTACTGCTGACCCAACTGCCGTCTGCAAGCTATAACGATCTCATACTCGATACTTATTTGCGTACTATGTCCGATACGCTGCATTAATGCGCACGTAGTCATACGTCAAATCGCAGCCCCATGCTTTGGCTTCCCCAGATCCCATATGTAAATCCACTTGGAAAACCACCGTATCGCCCTTTAAATACGCAAGCGCCGCCGCTTCGTCAAATACAACCGGCGTCGACTGCTGCAGCACCATAATTGATCCCATATGAATATCCACTGTCTCGGGGTTTACAGGCTGGCCTGCATAACCAACTGCTGCAATGACTCGGCCCCAGTTTGCATCTGAACCATATACAGCAGATTTCACGAGACTTGATCCGACAATCGATTTGGCAATAGCACTAGCAGATTCATCAGACAAAGCACCAGATACCCGCACCTCAATCAGCTTAGTCGCCCCTTCACCATCTCGCGCGATGGCCTTAGCCAGCTGTTCACACACATATTGAAATGCCGCAGCAAATGCCGGCCACGCTTCATGCTGTTCTGTGAACGGTTCATTACCTGCCATTCCACTGGCCATTGCAAGAAGCATATCATTCGTGCTTGTATCTCCATCAACCGTAATCATATTGAATGTCTTATTCGTCACCGTCCTGAGAAGACCCGCAAGCGTATCTTGTTCGAGCGCTGCATCCGTCGTTACGAAGCCGAGCATTGTTGCCATATTCGGATGAATCATTCCCGATCCCTTCGCACAACCCGCAACCGTGACTTGCTTGCCATTAACAGTTAGAACCGCACAAGCTTCCTTCTTGACGAGATCCGTCGTCAAGATCGCTTGCGAAAACTGTTCTGCGCCCTCGGCAAGAGGAGTCAACTGCTCAGGAAGCTTCATAATGCCTTGCTCCACACATTCCATTTTCAACGCCTCACCGATAACGCCTGTGGAAGCAACTGCTACGTAATGCGGCGCAATGCCAAGCTGCTCTGCAAATGCGCTGCGCATCCGGTATGCATCCGCCTCGCCTTGCTTGCCCGTACAAGCATTTGCG
This sequence comes from Paenibacillus alvei DSM 29, assembly GCF_000293805.1. Taxonomy (GTDB): domain Bacteria; phylum Bacillota; class Bacilli; order Paenibacillales; family Paenibacillaceae; genus Paenibacillus_B; species Paenibacillus_B alvei. The sequence goes on from NZ_AMBZ01000002.1 coordinate 167,253, forward strand.
TTGCCGCTGTTCACGATAATGGCCTGCAGCTTGCCTTCCTCCTCCAAACTCGCCCTCGTCACGGCAAGCGGTGCTGCTTGGAATACATTTGTCGTATATACCGCAGCAGCAATAGCTGGAACGTCGCAGACGATTGCTCCTAAATCATTGCGCGCCGTTTTCTTCAATCCGCAATGCAGCCCGCTGGCCCGAAATCCAAGCGGAGTGGTTACTGAACCGTCAATGATATCGAATAATTGCGTCTCTTTCGCATGTACTACCTGCGTTTGCATCATTATCTACCTTCTTCTTTTTCAAAGTCGTACATCTATATCAAGGAGATTTGATCCTTCTGCTCCGCTTCTCACATTTCTATGTTCACATTACGGGTACACTGGCGTGAGCATTAGCCCTGCCGTCTCTTCCCAGCCCATCATATGATTTAAATTTTGTATTGCTTGACCTGCCGCTCCCTTGACCACGTTGTCAATGACCGAAATAATCGTTACGCGATTCGTTCTCTGATCTACGGCAAATCCAATATCACAAAAGTTCGAGCCGAACACTTCTTTCGTCGCCGGCCATTGTCCTTGTGGACGTATGCGCACAAACCTCCGACCTGCATAATATTCTTGATAAAGAGATATAAAGTCCTCTTCAATAAATGTGCCTGCAAGCGATGCATACATCGTACACATAATGCCACGAGTCATCGGCGTCAAGTGTGTAGTAAACGTCACCGTAACCGGGTTCTGCGCAACCTCGCTAAGCACCTGCTCAATCTCTGGAATATGCTGATGCTTGTTGACTTTATAAGCTTTGAAGTTTTCATTAATCTCAGCGTAATGGACACCTAAGTTCACGCCCCGACCCGCTCCGGATATGCCAGATTTTGCGTCAATAATGAGAGTGTTAGGCTGAATCCATCCTGCCTGCAATGCCGGAATGAGCCCGAGCAGGGTTGCTGTCGGATAACAGCCCGGATTGGAAATGAACTTGCACCCCGCTACATACGGTTTCTGGTACATCTCGCACAATCCATACTTTGCTTCAGCCAACAGCTCAGCCGGAGGAGCAGAGTGCTTATACCACGCGCTGTACAACTCGCCATCCTTAATGCGGAAGTCCCCAGATAAATCAATGACGGCGAGTCCTGCCTCCAGCAGCTTCGGCACCAGCTGTCCGCTCACACCCGAACGGGGTTGCGGTAAACACAACATCCGCCTTTCTTCGCATCTCCTCCACATCGACTCCGTCCAGCGTATCGCACATCACTTCATTCAAATGCGGATATCCCTCTGCGATTGGAGCCCCTGCACTCGAAGCCGAAATGACTGATGTGATGGTGACATTCGGATGATTCAGTAACAACCGGATAAGTTCAACACCGCCATAGCCTGTTGAGCCGACAATGGCTGCTCGTACATGCTTCTCTTGATTCATTTTCATTCTCTCCATTCCTCGCTACTCTTGCGTAGGCAATAGCATGATTTCGCAACGTTCGATATACGATTTACGGCTGCTGCTACTGGCTTCAAAAACAATGACACGTCTAGGAAAATGATTCCTCATGAATAATTATGTATCATTATACGACTATATTTATATAAATACAACGATTTTCCATGAAATTTCATGATATTTATGAAAAGAGCAAATAGAATGTATCTATGCGAGAGGGATTACAACGGGATAAAACGCTTGGTATAAAGGGGTTTATGGCTACTACGTATGGTCATTAAAAGTATGAGGTTCTTTTCAAACAAATAAAAAACGCGGATTCGACCGCATTCACTTACAGCATGATATGCAGGAGGAAACCACGTTTTATGAATAAAATCGTACAACTTATGCAAGCTATGCATTCTGTAACAGAGGCATGCATAGCATTCCACTTATAAATTACGCTTGGATCTTAAAGCCTTCTCCAAGTACTTCATTTGTATCACTAATAATGACGAACGCTTGTGAATCTACGGAGCGGACGATCGCTTTCAGTTTATAAACCTCACTCTGTCCGACAACAACCATCAGTACAGTTCGTCCTTCCCCAGTATAACCGCCTTCGCCTTGCAGCTTCGTTAATCCTCGATCAAGATCATGGAGAATCGCATCTGCAATTTTATCCGAATCATCACTAATGATGAATGCAACCTTTGTATAGCCTAAACCTACTTGCACCACATCAATTGTTTTGCTTGTTACAAACAATCCGATGAGTGCGTACATGGCACTTTCAAAGGAAAGCATGAAGCCCGCCAGCAAAATGATAACACCGTCACAAATGGCAACCGCCAGCGCTATATTGATTTTCCCGAACGTACTAAGCAGTTGCGCCGTTATGGCATTGCCCCCTGTAGATCCACGACCGCGGAAAACAATGCCTAAGCCAAGACCGATGCCAATACCGCCAAATATAGCAGCAAGCAGTGGATTGTCCGTTGCCGGCCCTACATGCTGTGTCAGATAGATAAAGGTCGGCAAGGAAACGGAGCCTATTAAAGTCCGTATGCCGAACTGCTTGCCAAGCAAGCACACGCCTAAGATAAAGAGCGGGATGTTGAAGGCATACTGCGTGATCGCCGGATTCCACCCAAATTGATTCTCCAGTACGATAGAGAGGCCTGATATGCCTCCTGAAGCAATCTTATTTGGCAGCATTAATGTATTGAACGTAAGCGCCATAATGAAGGCTCCGAGGAAAAGAAGGCCGTAATCCATTACTGCTCGCATGGGATGATTGTACGGTACCAGCAAGCCATCGGCGCTGCGCCGAGGCTTTTTCAGTTCAGATGTAGATGAATCCGATGTATGAGGCATACTGTGTTCTCCTTCGTATTACCAATATGATAGTGCCAGAACGAATCGGTTGAATGAACAGTATATTGGTACTGCATGCTGTCAGCCGTCTGCTCTGTGAATCTGTCTTATTATGCTCATTCTCTAGCATGGTAAAGCATTCAAGCACAACAAAAACCTGCCCCGATCAAAGATCGGCGCAGGTATGTGCAGTCGGTACCAACTTATTATGCTTCAGATGATGGTTGAATTAAGGTTCTCAAGTACGCGTCAATAAACGTATCCAAGTCGCCGTCCATCACGGCGCCGACATTTCCGGTTTCCACCTGCGTCCGGTGGTCCTTGACCATGCTGTACGGATGGAATACATAGGAGCGAATTTGGCTGCCCCATGCGATGTCCATCTGATCACCACGGATTTCTGCTAACTGCTTCTGTTGTTCCTCAATCTTGCGTTCATACAATTTGGAACGAAGATGGGTCATGGCACGCTCACGGTTCTTGATCTGCGAACGCTCTGTCTGACACGTCACGACGATGCCTGTTGGTATATGGGTAATCCGAACAGCGGAATCCGTCGTATTGATGTGCTGACCACCTGCACCGCTCGCGCGGTACGTATCGACTTTCAGATCCTCTGTACGAATTTCAATTTCTGCGTCGTCTGTAATCTCAGGCACGACGTCGCAGGATACGAATGACGTATGTCTGCGGCCAGAGGAATCAAATGGCGAGATACGAACGAGACGATGTACACCCTTCTCCGCCTTCAGATAGCCGTAAGCGTTATACCCTTTAATAAGCAGCGTTACGCTCTTAATGCCCGCTTCGTCGCCTGGCAGATAATCCAGTACTTCGACCTTGAAGCCGCGCTTCTCTGCCCAACGTGTATACATGCGCAGAAGCATTTGGCCCCAGTCTTGAGACTCGGTTCCGCCTGCACCTGGATGCAGCTCCAAAATGGCGTTCATTTTATCATAAGGCTCGCTCAGCAGGAGTTGAAGCTCGAAATTCTCGATACTGGACAGTAGCTTCTCTACACTAGCTGTCAGTTCCTCAGCCAGCGATTCATCATCCTCTTCCTCTGCCAGCTCCAGCATCATCTCGTTGTCTTCATAATCCTGCTTCAGCTTCCCATACTGCTCGACAATGCTCTTGATTGCATTGAGCTCGGAGATAAGTCCTTGCGCTTTGTCATTGTCATCCCAGAAGTCCGGTGCGGCCATCTTCTCCTCGAAGTTGGCAATCATCTCTTGCTTCAGATCGAAGTCAAAGAGACCCCCTAAGGTTTGTAAGTTTAGCTGCGATGCTACGCATATTGTGACGTACACTTGCGTCGATCATCATAATACCACCTCGGTAAAATTGGTTAGGAAGGGAGCTGTGTCGCTTCCTTCTCCCGAACAACGGGCGGCTATACGGCCGCCCGTTCGGGTCTATCATGTGGAGATTTCGCATTGGCATCTATCCACAATGATGTATGCTTTTGCTGTATTGTATGTCCGATATAAGAGCGTTCATAACCTCAATCGGCATACAAATCTCTAAACCTTATTAGTCTTGCTTACCGTGACATTGCTTATATTTCCTGCCGCTTCCACAAGGGCACTGATCGTTACGGCCAATAACTTCGCCTTTCACGACAGGACGCTTTTCCGCCGGCTCTGCATTCGTGGACATCTTGCTTTCTTCCACGACAGCTTGACGCTCAACGTTTTGCTCTACATGTGCCTTCATGATGTACGTAGATACTTCTTCTTGAATCGAAGCTACCATGCTGTTGAACATTTCGTAGCCCTCGAATTGGTATTCACGCAGCGGATCCGTACCGCCGTAAGCACGTAGGTGAATCCCTTGACGCAAATGATCCATTGCATCGATATGATCCATCCACTTGGAGTCCACGGCACGAAGCACGACAACCTTCTCGAATTCACGCACAAGTTCTGGCCCAATGCGCTCTTCGCGTTCTGTATATTTCTCCATAACCTTGCCGAACAGGAATTCCGTAATTTCTTCCTTTTCCTTGCCCCACAGGTCATCCTTCGTAATTGTACCCTCGTCAAGCATCTGACGATGCATGTAGTTTACAATTTCTTCAAGATCCCAGTTCTCTGGAATATCATCTTCGTTACAGTGTGCATCTACGACACGCTCGATGCATGGCTTAATCATATCCAACACAATTTGGCGGATATTTTCGGAGTCAAGCACCTCATAGCGCTGCTTGTAAATGATACCGCGCTGTTGGTTCATGACATCATCATATTGCAGGACGACTTTACGTAAGTCGAAGTTGTTGCCTTCTACCCGCTTCTGTGCAGATTCCACAGCACGCGTAATCAGCTTGGATTCAATTGGCTGATCCTCTTCAAATCCGAGACGTTCCATCATGCCCAGTACGTTATCCGCACCGAAACGGCGCATCAGCTCGTCCTCCAAGGACAGATAGAACTGCGAGGAGCCTGGATCGCCCTGACGTCCGGCACGTCCGCGAAGCTGGTTGTCGATACGACGGCTCTCATGACGCTCTGTACCGATAATATGCAACCCGCCTGATGCCGATACGCCTTCGCCCAAGATAATGTCCGTACCGCGACCCGCCATGTTCGTAGCGATAGTAACTTGGTTCGGTTCACCTGCGCTAGAAATGATATTCGCTTCCTCCGCATGGTACTTCGCATTCAATACCTGATGTTTTATACCTTTGCGGCGAAGCATGTCAGACAAGCGCTCAGAGTTCTCAATCGACACTGTACCAACCAAGACTGGCTGGCCATTTTTGTGGCGCTTCACGATTTCCTCGACTACCGCGTTATATTTCGCATTTTCCGACTTATAGACGACATCCGGCATATCCTTACGCTGGTTCGGCTTATTTGTCGGCACTTGGATAACTTCCAAGCCGTAAATGCTCTTAAATTCTTCTTCCTCTGTCTTCGCTGTACCAGTCATACCGGCAAGCTTGCGATACATACGGAAGTAGTTCTGGAATGTAATTGTTGCGAGCGTCATGCTCTCATTTTGCACCTCAAGGCCTTCCTTCGCCTCGATCGCTTGGTGCAAACCGTCGCTGTAGCGACGTCCAGCCATCATACGGCCTGTGAACTCGTCGACAATGACGATTTCGCCGTCATTTACGACATAATCAACATCCAAGCGCATAATTGCATGAGCCTTCAACGCTTGTTGAATATGGTGATTCAACGTTACGTTCTTCACGTCGAACAGGTTCTCCACGCCGAGTGCTTTCTCCGCCTTCGCCACTCCTGCTTCGGTAAGGGCAACTTGACGCGTCTTCACATCAATCGTGTAATCCTCTTCACCTTTCAAGCGGCTAACGAACCGATCTGCAACGAAGTAAAGCTCTGTAGACTTAGCAGCTTGTCCAGAAATGATAAGCGGCGTACGTGCTTCGTCAATAAGAATGGAGTCCACTTCGTCAATAATCGCGAAGTTCAGTGGACGCTGAACCATCTGCTCTTTGTAAAGCACCATGTTGTCACGCAGGTAGTCGAAACCGTACTCGTTGTTCGTACCATACGTAATATCGCACGCATATGCTTCCTGCTTCATATTGTGATCCATGCCAGAAAGGTTCAAACCAACCGTCATCCCCAGGAAGTTATATACTTGGGCCATAATCTCGCTATCGCGGGATGCCAAGTAATCGTTAACGGTAACGACGTGTACGCCTTTCCCTTCCAACGCGTTCAAATATACAGGAAGTGTTCCGACGAGTGTCTTTCCCTCACCTGTCTTCATCTCAGCAATTTTGCCTTCATGAAGTACCATACCACCAAGCATCTGTACATCATAATGGCGCATGCCCAGCGTACGCTTTGCAGCTTCACGCACAGTAGCGAAGGCTTCTGGCAAGAGCTGATCCAATGTGTCGCCCTTTGCAAGACGCTCACGGAATTCCTCCGTCTTCGATTTCAATTGTTCATCGGATAATTTCTCGAATTCGGGTTCCAGACCGTTAATAACCTCAACCGTCTTCATGAGCCGCTTAACTTCGCGTTCGTTGGCATCGCCGAATATTTTCTTTACAAGTCCTAGCATGCTTAACCCCTTTCATGCAAATCCGATCGTGATTTTATGGCCGTTCTCTATACCACATTCAAGCTTCTGCATATAGAACGGTAACATCGACTCGTTTTGCAATAAATTGTAACAGTTTCAACAGGGTCCCGCAACCGCCGCAGGGCATGTTTTCGGCGATCTTTCATCACATTTTCACACGAATGTAGCGGCATACCGTGGGCAATCCTGCTTCCAGCAACAAAACAAACATTTACAAGATAATATATAGAAGGTATTGAACAATTGATATACAAGTCCAGCCTTCCGTAATGCCATACTATTATATACGTGAAAAGAGCCCATTCCGTTGTGGAAATAGGCTCAGTCCTTTTTTGGTAATCGGGTAGATTCTAGGGTTCTCTGCCTATATTGGCATCCGAAACCTCAATGTTCCCGTTCTTAGCCTTGTTCAATCAAGCCATACCGGCCGTCATCGCGGCGGTATACAACATTGACTTCCTTGCTCTCCGCATTCGAGAATACGAAGAAGTTGTGGCCAATCATATTCATCTGCAGGATTGCTTCTTCAACGTCCATCGGCTTCAGCGTAAAGCGCTTCGTCCGTACGACTTCAAGATCATCCTCTTCCTCAACCGCAACTGGTGTTGATGTGGACTGCTCACGGAACAGATGCTCTGCCGCACCAACCTGACGGAACTTGCGGTTGGCTTTCGTTTTATGCTTGCGGATTTGCCGTTCCAACTTGTCTACGACACCATCGATCGATGCATACATGTCCTTGCTTCGATCTTCAGCCCGCAGCAGCAAACCCGGTAATGGGATTGTTACTTCAATATTGTGTACATCCTTCGTAACGCTGAGTGTAACATTAGCGCCTGAAGCAGGGGGAGTTTCAAAATACCGTTCCAGTCGGCTCAATTTCTTTTCGACATAGTCAAGTAGTGCGTCTGTAACTTCAATGTTCTGACCTCGAACTTTATATTCCATATAGCACTCCTCCTTTGGATACTTCTATTATACCATAGCTATGATGGAGGAATCAAAAAAACGGTTACAATCCGTTTACAATTCCGTATCCTTCATTACCCCTCAGTGGAGAAGGTGAAACGATATAAAAGGTTGTCAGAGAAGCTGTATTACGTCTGCCGTATTACATCAAATAGCAACTTACTTATAAGCAGGTTATAAGTAGCCCTGGGATACAGCCACAGAACAAATAAATAATCACTCCCAAAATATAAAAACCCCTGGCATTAAGCCAGGGGCGTGTAGCTAATCGGAATCATATATAATTCGACTCACGTCGGGTATGATTACAGTTTGATTACGTTAGCCGCTTGTGGACCGCGAGCGCCTTCAACGATATCGAATTCTACGGATTGACCTTCTTCCAAAGTCTTGAATCCTTCGGATTGGATAGCGGAGAAGTGTACGAATACGTCGTTGCCTTCTGCAGTTTCGATGAAGCCATAACCTTTTTCAGCGTTGAACCATTTTACTTTACCTTGCATGTCGATAACATTCCCTTCATCTTCAAATGCCGTGGAGTTTTTATCCTCCACAAGTTTGACTATATCACCGGGTGGAAGCGTTGTCAATGAGGAAAGGGATATTTTTCTTATTATTTAATCTGTAATATTTTTGGTTATTATTCATAATCGTTCTCGGCCATTCCCCTAAAATAAAATCAAAAGGCACGGGCTTATAGAATGTTCATAAAACAAACTTCATCCTACTGCCCGTTCCCGTAAAATCCGAAAAATCACGCTCTCAAAAGAGTATATACAGATCTCATTTACTTCATATTCAACCATTCGGAAACAGGTTTTATATGGCGCATTTTATCCAAATACATGCTTGCCTTCATGTTTTCGCCGCGTTCAACGCAGATATCATACAATTGACTCCAAATTTTAAATGATGGATCGATTTCGCTGCATTTACGGTAGTAATAGTAGCTAGATTCATCATCTCCGTTCAACTTCAAAGCTTTTGCTGCGATTTCAAATATGCGTGCGTTAAGTTTAGGGGAGTCGCTCTCCAAGAGAACATTCAGGGCAACTTCATGGAAGCCATACTGAACTAGTTTTTCACTTAAAATCAGTCTAATGTACGGATCATGAACATGGCTGCCAAAATAATCGATGATATCAAACTCTTGAGCATGCAGCACATCCTCCAATAAATCGGAGACATATTTATAAAATTCGTTAGATAAATCTTTTTCAGATACAACCATGCCTTGAATCATCTTTTTAAAATTTTTGATTCTTTTTGATTAAGATTTATATCCAAGGAAGCTCTATTATAAAGATTTTCGTCTCTTGTCACAAACGAAAGCAACAACATATCTCGGCCATATTGAGAAGATTGATCCCTTGCAAGCTCCCCGTTGACCGCTTCCCTCTCAAGCACCTCTTCGTATTTTTTATCCATAAGAAGCAGGAATCTTTGCATTTCATACGGTATGGAGACATTATATTCCTCAACATAATTCAGTAACAATGGATGACGTATCTGGTACAGGGCAATCAGCAGCAATTCCAGATCCTTGTCCGAATCCAAGTTCCATACTTGTTTGAGTATCCCATATAGCTGCTTTCTATCCCCGCCAGGGAAAATGTTCAGAAAAACTTTCAATGTCGGAAAACTATTTTTGCTTCCTTTCAGCGCTTCTAAGGCATGGTTCAGCGACTCTTCCCGACGTTCCTCTTTCAAATATAATTCAGCTAGCTGGGCATGGGCCAAATAAGAGCCGACGCCTTCTTGGGAATTATGGTACGTTTCCGACACTTCGCCAATCTCTAAGCATTTTTTGTAGCATGCTTCGGCATCCCGGAAGTATTCGATCTTTTCATATACGAAGCCTTTGAAATAATGCAAATCTGTATACGTAGGATATAAAGCGATACTGTCCCGGAACACTGCAAGCGATTCTTCGTGCCTGTTAAGCTCCATTAGACTTTGTCCCAAATATACAAGCAGTTTTGGCGTAAAGGTGTAGTTGCTTCCCGCAGCAAACGATTTCTTAAATGCATCAATCGCAGCCAAGTGTTCACCTTCAATTTTAAGCTGAACTCCAAGATTGTATAAATTGAATGCATCCGGATTTAATTTGGCTTCTTTTTTTATGATCTGCATGTTTCTCTTGTTTTTGTTCTTCTTATCGATTACGGATTGTTGATAACCGTCATGATGTATAAGGACGGATAATTTTCCATGTTTTAATTTTGTAGTCTCTGTATCAATATGCTCATGCAGCGCGCCTACATATTTAATTTTTGGTGAATTTCTGAACAGTCTAATGGAAGAATGGACCTCGTTAAATCCCGACCCCAGGTCATTTCTAATCTTTAGTATGTAGCAATCGCAATCTAAGGGTTCCTTCAATACACCCTTTGTCGATTCGTCCAAATACTCATCGGCATCGAGCTGTAAAATATACTCCCCGGTTGCAAAAGATATCGCATGGTTTCGTGCATCGCCAAAATGATGATTCCAATTATAATGATGAGCTGTAATTCCGCGTTCCTCTAATATTTGCAAAGTCCGATCAGTAGATCCCGTATCTACGATTACGATCTCATCCACAATATTTTTCACGCTGTCCAAACATCTTTCCAAACAAGACTCTTCATTTTTCACAATCATACATAATGAGATCTTGGGACGTGTCATAACACATTCTCCTTCAGTCATGTTGTTTTATCGTAACAAGAGCAATCGTTCCATAGCAGGCTTAAAGCCGAATTCACTACATCGTTCATAACAGTCCAAGGCTTGCTGCTTCTGTCCCGCCATTTCATAATAGATGCCCAAATTATAAAGAGCCTTGAATGTACCGACTCCCACATGAGATTCATATTGCGTATTTGATACTTCACCCAGCTCTACGCAGCGCTCAAACAACTGCGGAACTAAGTGAAATTGAGTTACGTCCAAATTATCGACGATTGCACGACCCTTCATAAAATATAAATCCGTATAATCAGGGTACAGAGTAATGGCCTCATCAATAATAGACGAAAAATCGTTGTATTTTTTCACTTGCAGCAGAACATGACATAAAGAATAGATGATATTAGGCAGGCAATAATGGAAATCTTGCGATGCTGACTGATAAGCCTGACGAAGATATATTTCTGCCTCGGCATATTCCTTTTGGATAGCATGTGTTTTGCCTAATTGATATGTAATATATGAGTTATCCTCGTTTTCCGAGGCTTCTTTTCTTAACAATTCAATATTTCGCGTAATTTTCTGTTTTTGATCAATAACTTCTTGCATGTAACCAAAATGATTAAATTCGATATCTGTATCGATACTTTCTGGTACATTTCCTTCCTTACATAACTGTTCATGTATACGCCCCATATATTTGAATTTCCCGTTATTCGGGAACATTCTGGTTGCGTAACTAATGGATGTATTTGCATCATCCGTATAATTTCGAATTCGTATTCTGGCTGCCTTGCTCTTATTTTCGTTCAAAAAACGTGCGGTATCATGTAACGCTTGAACAGTGCGATGATCTAGCCGTTCGTCTGCGTCAATCATAAGAACTATTGGAAGATTCGAATGTTGAATCGCCGCATTTCGCGCCTTGCTAAAATCGCCTTGCCAGGGCATTTCTATCGTTTTTGCCCCCATATAGGATGCTATTGAAACGGTATCATCCTTGGAACCTGTGTCAACCACTACAACCTCTTCCACATACGGAAGTACCGAAGCAATACTCTCCTTTATAAAGGATTCTTCGTCTTTGACAATCATGCAAGCGGAAATTAAAGATTTCATTATCCACATCCCTTTTATAAAAGATACGGCGCCTAGAAAACTAGACACCGTATCCTTTACTTAAGCATTAGTTATAAGTGTATCCTCCGGCAACAATGCCTTCTTGTCCATCTGGGTTCACGACTTTTACGTCAACCGGACCTTTGACAGGCGAAGATGGCGTTCTGACTTTCAACGAAGTAGAATCTACAAATACCGTAATGGCCTTCACTCCGCCGAAATAAACGGTAGTCCCATCTACGAAGTTAGCTCCGTTAATGTAAAAGATATGTCCGCCAGATGAAGATCCACTTGTAGCCTTCAACTCCGTGATAACTGGAGCCGGTTTAGGCGGAACTGGCTTATAAGTAAACCCGTTAGGAAGAAAACCTTCCTGGCCAAGACTTGATACCACTTTGACGTTAACACTTTCAGGTTTTGCCCATTGAGGTGTTCTTACCTTCAACTGAGTATTGCTTACAAATGTAGTGACTGTTGCTACGTCATTAAAGTAAACTTGTGATCCTGAATCGAAGTTTTCACCGTTGATGGCAATTACGATAGGACTGTTATATACGGTTGAATCCGGCGTAATATTCGCAATTGTCGGAGGCGGCGGAAGCTCAAAGGTATAGCCCGCTGCCAATACAGCAGATTGTCCGTCCGGATTAGTCACCGTGACGTCTACGCTTTCTGGTTGTGTCCATGCAACAGTACGAATCCGAAGTTCAGTATCACTCACAAATACTGTAACTACCTTCTTGCTGCCCAATGAAATTACTGCTCCGTCCACGAAATTCGAGCCTTTCACTGTAACGATTTGATCGCCCTTCATCGTTCCCTTGTCTGGGGAAAGAGAAACAATTTCTGGTTTAGGTGGCGGTGGCGGCGTTACATAAGAAAAGGCCTTAGGAAGTTCCACGGACTGTCCATCCGGATTCGTTACCTTAATATCTACGACTTCCTCTTGCGGCCAACTTGGCATAAGAACTTTCAATTGCTCGCTGCTCATAAATACAGTCACTGCATCCTTGCCACCGACAGAAACTTTAGCACCATCTTTAAAGCCCTTACCGCTTACGAACGATGCCTTTCCTCCGGCGAGGTAACCTTCATTTGGAGAAATGCCATCAACCGTTGGTGCTGGATCTTTCTCCGGTTCTTTGTACGTAAACGCTCCGTCTAGTTTTCCTTCTTGATTATACACGTCCGAGACTGTAATACTTACGCTCTCAGCTTTGGACCACGCAGGAGTCTTGAAACGAAGTTCGCTATTGGACACGAACGTAAATGTTACCGGCTTATCTCCAATCATTAACTTATTATTAGAGGAGAAGTTAGTCCCCGTTACCGTAACAGTAGTCCCGCCGGCTATCAAACCATTATCAGGATTCGCCTTAACGACCGTTGGTGCCGGTGGCGACAACAATTCATAACCTTCCTTTAAGGTCGCGGATTGTCCATCCGGATTAGTCACTACGACATCTACTTTTCCAGGCGTACGCATCTCTGGTATTCTAACGCGTAATTGCTTATCACTTAGAAAAGCAGTTGCGGTAATCTGTTGGCTTCCTAAATAAAGTTTAAAGCCATCTTTGAAATTTTCACCATTAATGTATACGATATTCCCGCCGCTTACAGGTCCGGAAGCCGGGTTTACGCTCTCAATTTTAGGTCCCGGTGGAGGCGGTGGCGCAACAAATGTATATGCTTGCTTTAATGTACTGACTTGGCCGTCCGCACTCATAACGGTTACATCAACAGTCTCTTCTGCTGCCCATTTAGGAGTTTTGATCGTAACGCTATCAGGCGTAACAGCCGAAACCACAACATTGGTATTATTAAATAGAACTTTTAAACCGGAAGCAAAATTTTTACCGGTCAGAGTTACCACTTCTGAACCCAGAGTGGAACCCTTGTCTGGATTCACCGTCAATAATTCTGGAGCCGGAGGCGTCAAATATTGATACGCATCTTTCTTTACTGCTTCCTTGCCGTCCGAATTGACTACTTTGAGGCTTACTAAGCTTCCAGTAGTCCATTGCGGCGTTCTGATTCGGATTGTGTTGGAATCTACCACTGTCACAACGGAAATTTGTTTATCGTCAAAGTACAGCTTAGCACCTTCTCTGAAATGATTACCTTTGACATTAACCAGCGTGTTGCCTTCAATTGGCCCTTCAGTGGGCGAAATGGATTCGATGATCGGTGCGGGATACTCATATTTGTATCCATTAACCATTACAGCTTCTTGCAAGTCCGGATTGACGATTTTAACGTCTACGGATTCGGCTGTGCTCCAAGCTGGAGTTACAAAACGCAGTTCAGTTGCAGAAATAAATTCAACAGGAACTTCCTTATTTTTAAGGAACAGCTTAATATCTTGCTCGAATTGAGAACCTGTAATCGTTACCTGTTCTCCACCCAAAGTCGATCCGACATTCGGAGTAATAGATGTGATTTTAGGCCCTTCAATATACGTATACCCATTTGGCATATTAACTTTCGTACCGTCAGGGTTTGTTACTTCAACCGTAACCGCTCCGCTGTTTGTTGATGCAGGAGCTTTTACCTTTATTTCCTTTTGGGTAACCGAGTTGGTCGTGGCGGAGTTGTCTCCGAACTTAACGACAGCGCCATTCATGAAATAATCACCCTTAATGACTACTTCATTCCCCCCGGATACAGGCCCTTTATTCGGTACAATTTCCGCAATGACGGGCTGCGCATGATAGCGGAATTTTGCCGTCGCTTGTTGACCGTCATCGTTCTTGACGGTAAGAGTAACTTCCCCTTGCACTCCCGCCGGCGTCACTACGACCAGCTTTTCGGGACTTACATATTCAACCGAAGCCGCTTCCTTATCGCCGAATAAAACAGTTGGTTGTGGACGGAAGTTTTTACCGGAAATCTCAACTTTTTGACCACCTGCCACATCTCCGTTATCTTGAACAACCGTCGTGATGACAGGGGCAGGATATGTAACGTTAACATGAGGATGCTCAACTTCAAATGCCTGTCGAGTGCCTACATGATCTTTATAATCGACTTTAATTTTTTCTGAGCCTACTGAAAGATCGCCAACCTTGGAACCTTTAATATGACGAATCTTGTATTTGAAAGTTAGGACTTCATTTTTCAGCTCAAGGAATTTCCATTCCAGCGTATTTCCCTTTACGGTTGGCTGCGGAATATTATTCTCATAGGATCCAGGCACGATTTCAAATTCGGGTGCAACCGAATCGGTAACCGTAACATCATATGCACTTGCCAAGCCGATTTCTTTAACGATATCTTGGTAAATTTGATTCAATCCATTGGAACCTAATACAAAATGATGGTGTTGAGTCGTCGTGGCCATTTCCTTCATCAATAAATTCGGTGCGCTTTGGGTTGGATCTTCACCCGGCAACAGCAAAGCAACCGTATAAAACACGATGCCCTCTTGTTTTGCCAGCTTAGCTTGCTCCAACGCCGCCTTGCGGGCGTTCTCTACCGGTTGAGGATGAGTTGCTTCCCCATCTGTCAACAAGACAATGACCGGCTGCGCATCAGGACGATGGTTGCGCAGCAAACCTCTTGCACTCTCGATAGCACTCGCTGTTGCCGTGCCACCCCCAGCCTTAATCTGATCCACATATTTGTTCAAATCACCAGTATTCGTGGTCATCGGCGTGGAAGAAAGTTCCGTACTAAAATCGACGATACCAATCTGATGCTTTGTAAAATCCACTAGATTAATGAAGCCTTTAGCAGCCGCTTTCGCATTTCCAATTTTATCTTCATTGTTATTTCCTTTTTGCGGCATCATACTGCCCGATCGGTCAATGATAAGGATGATATCGTTTGGCTTTACGTAATTGACCGGGTTTGAGCCCTTAACGTTGAGAGTAACTTCAGTCTCTTCCCCTTCTACCATGCTCAAGGGGTTTACCGATTTCTCAACATTTACAATTTGGTCTGCTTGAACTCCACTTGCTGCAGCTGATATTGGGACATTAACAGCTGCGAGCATAATAATTAGTAAGAGATTCAGCCACTTTGGCATGAACTTCTTCATTAATATAGGCCTCCCCAAGTTACTGTTTTTGATCAAAGAAGTAAGGAGTCGTAGAGGACATTAACTTCGTATACGGATTAGCTGTCCTGTTCCCTGCCCCCAATTTTTGGATGTCTCGGTTCTGTGCATTTTTATCTTCAAGAATGAACTGTACGAGTTGTTCGTGCAACTCCTTGACTAAGGCAAGATCAGAATGAATTGCAACAGTTAGCGTGCTTTGCTTCAATTTGGCATAGATCTCATCCAGCTCGGGCGCGAACTCCTCATAACGCTCAAATTGGTAGTCCTGTAGAAGCTGACGATATATAGATATCATTCTGCCAACAATTTCTGAAGGGTGATTTTCATTGTTACTCATATTACTTTCCACCCGTCTTTAATTGCAGCAGTGCCTGCTTCCAGGTTTCGACCATTCCCTTAGCGAATTCCAATACATCGTCAAGCATTTTGACATCTCTGATGATGATGAACTGTGCGATATGCTGATTGTAGAACATATAGAGATTAGCCAAATCCTTTGCAATATCATAGTCTGTATTAAGTGTCACGATCAGTTCGTTAAGAATCGAACGCACCTTATGCAAGCTGTCGTTCATCTCTGCATACTGATGTTGAGAATATAATTGCTTTGCTCGAAGCAATGATTTGACCATCTCCTGATAAAGTAATAATGTCAATTCACCAGGACTAGCTGTCTCTACCTGAACTTTCAAATATTGCTGTTGTCTCGCGTTCTGCATCATTAACATCTCTCCATCAGTTTTCATTCTTGTCGAAGCATTATTGTCCTAATTGTTGTGCAAGCCATGAACCTTGACTATTCAACTTCTGCATCGCCTTTTCCATTGCAGTAAATCTCTTGTAATAACGATTTTCAATATCCTGCAGTTTTCTTACCCATTGCTTCTCTTGATCATTGATATCTTTTAATTGTCGACCAATAACGCTGTCATCAATGGATTCTAACAGGGTCGCGGAGCCCATTTTTTCGTTACTTTTTTCATTTGCGCATCGATTTCTTCGTATAATCGATCGCCGATCCCCAATTCGGAACGACGCTGCTTAATGTTCTCCGGCGTATCCGGCTTTGTTGAAGATGTCTTCAGAAATAATTGCTTAACCTCATCAAATTGGTTATTGATCGCATCCGTCAATTTCTTTTCATCGATCTCCAATTTGCCGTTGTCTTTATAGTTTTTCGACGTTGTAATTCCGATTTGAGACAACATATTCAATTCGCCGCTCGGAATACCTGCCACTGGAAGGCTTAAAGAGCTTCTTAAAGATTGTAACGCCCCCTGAAGCATGCTGTCGCCATATAATGTTCCTTGACGCGCTTTTTTCTCCCACATCTCGATTTGTTTTTCTGACATGGCCTCTTTTTCTTCTTCCGTGAGCGGCGTATAGTCGCGATTGCGTCTTGTCGTCGTCATGGTAGAAACCTGGTCGACCATCTCATTGTATTTGGTTACGAAGTTTTTAATTTTGTCTATCAAACCGGATTTGTCGGATTCTACGCCGATCGATGTTTGGCCAACATCTTTCAGCTGCAATTGAACGCCATTGACGTTAATAGTATTGCTTGTAGACGTTATGGGCGCAGAATTATTCACGCTATATTCCGCATCCGAACCTGTAGAGCTGCCTGGAGTAATATTGAGCACGCCCTGCAAATTACCAGGAAGCGATATGTCGATTTTTGCGCTTGAACCCGATTCTTTGGACATCAACGTTACGCGCTTTGTATTTTTGTCAAAAGAAGCCTGCACGCCGCTTTTAGCGGCTTGCGCATTGATATTCGCTATTATCGCTTCTATATCGTCATCTGCTTTAACTTCTATATCCACGCCGTTGATATTAATCATTCCCGCCTCATTAAGAGGCTTACTAAGGTCGGCGGTCATCGGGCCGCCTATCGTCGTTGCGGATGTGGCTAATTTGTCTACTCTGATTTGAAAAGCGCTCGCTATGCTGCTGTTGCTCGTAACAACCCCAGCGACCTTTTCATTAGATGAAGAGGCTTTCGTTTTATTGAACGAGCTTTCAAATCGAATATCGTTCGCCGCATTTCTGAAGTTCAATAATGCAGTATTAGCCGTACGATAATCCTCGCGTTGCCACAGTACAAGTTGCTTCTTTCTGTTCAGCTTGTTCAGGGGCATTTTTTCGCTTTTCATTAAATCGCTAACTAATTTATCAATATCCATGTTCGAAGACAAACCGCTTATCCGAATTGGTCCACCGATGCTTGGCATTTTTCTGGCACCTCCTACATTCTTTCATCAAAAAAACACCCGCTCGAATACAGATGTTGTACATCATATCCAAAATCTTTTCACTTGGTATTTCACGTATAACCTCTTCCGTATCGTTACGAATAACCATGACCATGATCGTATTGGTCTTTTCGTGTATTTTGACTTGGATGTGGGTTTGGTTAACGCTTAATGCTTCATTGCACTTATCTGTCATTTCTTCTAAAGAGTATTTTTTCCATGGTACTGCCCTGATTCTTTTCCCGTGCTTTCCATGCTCAATGATGCAATATCTTGTAAGGTTAACGGATTAGGGAAAACATTGTGCGGACGGTGTTCAATCCTCATATCTGCAATCCCCTCAAAATTAATAGGTTAATCGGTTGAAACGAATGTTCCTATTAAAAAAGGCCGACCGGTATCCCGGCCGGCCCAGAGCCTGCATTAACGGAGCAATTGCAGTACTCCTTGAGGTTGTTGGTTAGCTTGCGCCAGCATTGCTGTAGCAGCTTGTTGAAGAATGTTGTTCTTCGTGAATTCGGACATTTCTTTAGCCATGTCAACGTCACGGATACGGGATTCAGCAGCTTGCAAGTTCTCTGCAGTTGTTCCCAAGTTGTTGATTGTGTGCTCAAGACGGTTTTGAACAGCACCCAAATCGGAACGAATTCCGGAAACAGCATCAATTGCAGTTTGGATCGCTGTCAAGTTGGAAGCCGCTGTAGCATTCAATTTACCCGCAGCAGCGGACAATTCTGTTACAGCAGTTTTGTCGATGGAAAGAGCAGTAGAGTCTGCTTTTTTCAAAGCCAAGGAAATTTTTTCCCCGGAATTTGCACCAACTTGGAAAATTACAGTGGAAGCTGCATTCAACAATTTCTTCGTGTTGAATTGTGTTTGCTTCGCGATATCATCGATTTGGGAACGAAGTTGATTCACTTCAGCGTCGATTTTCTTAGCATCTGTAGTTGTCAACACTTCGTTCGCACCTTGAACCATCAATTCGGACATGCGTTGAAGCATGGAATGAGTTTCATTCAAAGCACCTTCAGCTGTTTGGATCAAAGAGATGCCGTCCAAAGCATTCTTGGAAGCTTGTTCCAAACCGCGGATTTGGTTACGCATTTTTTCGGAGATCGCAAGACCTGCAGCGTCGTCCGCAGCACGGTTGATGCGGTATCCGGAAGACAATTTCTCCAAAGATTTAGCTTGAGAGAAGTTGTTAGTCGTCAATTGACGATGAGCATTGTAAGAGCTGATATTGTGATTAATACGCATAATTAAGTTCCTCCCTGGAATCGTTTTATGGTGCTCGCTTCCTTGCTTACACCCTATTGGTCAAGGTCTGTTCTTCGGCCGATAGAATCATACGTTTGACCTACTATTTTATATATCGGCATTGGTTTGTCGAAGTTTATAGCTAAATCATTTTTTATTCAACTTTTTTTCTTCAGCATCATCTTTAGCACTTCAAGTTGCTCTTTCGATAGATCAGACTTTGCAGCAATTTCGTTTTGTTCTTTAATGCTTTGAAATATTTCCTCTCTGTATACGGAAATATCCGAAGGAGCATCGATTCCAAGCCTTACCTGGTCGCCATTTACCTCTACCACGGTCAAAACAATGTCTTGTCCAATCATAATTTTTTGACCTTTGGCTCTCGTAAGCACCAGCATACTATCCCCTCCCTATTGGATACTGCAACTGATATTGAGGGCCGTCCAAAATAATTTGAGCAGCTTGATTATTAGTTACGTTTATAATTAATGGGGCTCTTAAGTTCAAGGTTGTGTTAGAATCGGATCTGGCCGTAAGAATAACACGGACAACAATTTGCTCTTCGGATGTTATATTCAAAGTTTGCTTTATTTCCTCGCTAAGCTCGAACTCATACTCAGGAGCAAACAAAAACGGATCGACGATCATAAATGTTAATTGTTCGTTTATGGCACACTGTAAACACTCTATCGGCAAATTAGGCTCGATTGAATGAACCCATGCATACCCCTTAGATTCTGGAAATCCCAAAATGCCATCGTGAAACGCAATCATATCTTTTTCTTCAACATGAAAATCGCCAAGTCGCGCAGATCGCACTACCATTCTAATCCCTCCCAAAATAAAATAGCTATAAAGAACATCAATCGTTCTATATAGCTACTTCATACCTTCTATACTACTGCATCTAATTGTTTGCCGCTACTCGAAAAAAAGATATAGTTATTCTGAATCAAGTACGGATTCACCTTGCCAGGATAAAACTCCATTTTCGGGATCGTACGCTCAAAATTAAAATGTACGCCGCCGGGATTCCACTCTGTCTTCAATTCGCCCGGAGTGTATTCTACGTCGACATTATCATAACTTGGCATACCACATATTTCGATTGGATATTGTCGAAACATTCGCTCTCTTGCTATCTCTCCAAAGGCATTTTCCTTTTTGTGGAATGCCATCATGCGATCGCCTTCGCTCGCTAAGTTCGCAATGTTCTGCATCGAGATTTGGAGTGATTCTTGCGCGATTCGATCCGTCACTTCCTCAAATCTAGCCCTTCCCAAGGCTGACCAGGCTTTACGCGAATCAATATTCAATTTCCCATCGCTGCGATCCATCTGAACGGACACTTGCTGCTGAGAGATTTCTAATCGTGAAGGCGGAGTTTCAATATTCAACTTAGCTGCCTCGCGCTCCAAGCCGACTCTTGAGAATTGTTGATTGATCTGGATATGAGGTATATTCATCCCCTATCACCCTATCGTAAGAAATCTAGCAGACTTGGGCGTGAAATACGTGCAATTGTGTCAAGAGAAGCTTGGAATATGCTTTCTGCAGTCTTTAATTCTGTGATCACCTTAGGCATATCAATATCTTCCGTTTTTGATTGCAGGTCAATATAATTCAGATTTAGATCTTCTAAACGGCTCGTCGTAAATTCCAAACGATTTTGTTTAGCCCCAACCTCTGCTTGCCCTATTACCAGCTTTTCTAACATTCCTTGCAGCTTAGGAATTGCCCCTGAAATTCCACTAGTATTGTCGTTGAGCAATGCAGTTTTCATATCATTTACAATTGTAAATATGTTATCAGCATCTCCAAACTTCCCAAATACCTTGTCACCTAACATATTCACATCAACATAAATACCCGCGCCAACTTGATACTGTACTATACCATCATCTAAACTATACTTTTCGTTAGCTGGATCATC
The DNA here is from genome assembly GCF_000293805.1 of Paenibacillus alvei DSM 29. Lineage (GTDB taxonomy): Bacteria > Bacillota > Bacilli > Paenibacillales > Paenibacillaceae > Paenibacillus_B > Paenibacillus_B alvei. The sequence continues at coordinate 188,380 of NZ_AMBZ01000002.1, forward strand.
TGGATAAGGCTTCTGATCTGTACGTTGTCCATTAAAAATATATCTTCCCTTAAACTGTGTATTCCCTAGAGATACCAGATGAGTATATAATTGTTCAACTTCACGAGCAATATTCTCACGCGCATCTTTAGGTACAGTATCCGTACCACCTTGAACAGCGAGTTCTGATAACTTCTGTACAATTTGAGTAGCTTCGTTCATTACAGTATCAGTAAACTTCAAAAAGGAATCAGCATCATCTACATTCTCAGAAAATTGCGTCGTAGAACTAATTTCAGCACGATAATGCAGAGCACTTGCCACGCCGACTGGGTCATCGGAAGGACGGTTCAGGCGACGATTTGTCATAAGCTGCTCTTGATATTTGTCAAGACGCTTATAGTTATTCTGCAAATTTTTCATCATGGAACTGCTCATCATCGATTGTGTTATACGCATGTTACTCTTCCTCCTTATCTGCCGACGACGCCAGTGCCGTTAATGAGCTTATCCAGCATTTCGTCCATCGTTGTAATAATGCGGGATGAAGCACTATATGCATGTTGGAATTTGATCAAGTCCGACATTTCCTCATCCATTGACACGCTGCTAACTGCTTGACGCAGACTGTCCGCATGATCTGCGAGCAGCAAGCTGTTCTCTACCATTTTCGTTGCATGGTCAGCATCTGTACCAAGCTGCGCCACGACGGATTGCACATAGCTGTTAATCGTCGCGGATTTCGTAACTGCACCTGGTTGTGAGAAGCTATAAACTTTCTCCGCCAAACCAGCAATAAGCAAAGCCATATCGCCGTTCCCTTGCAATGGAACTTCTTGCGTAGTGCCGTTTGGCCCTTGGCGTACTTCTGTGCGCATCGATGCCGCAATATTCTTTACATCACTCAATATGTCAGCATTTACTCTCATATTGCTTGCAGTGATAGGTCCACCATTTTGCGATACAAAGAAGTCGCCGCCTTGCTTAGCAGGCTCTTGTAAAGCATAGCCCAACTTGTGCAAACCATTAAGACCGTTTACGGTATACTTTGTATCGTTCATCAGCTTACGTGGGTTAGAAGGATCCGTAACTGCATTTGGTATAGATACCCCTGGAGGCAAGATAGTGCCCGCCGGCAAGGTAACTTCAACTGGCCCATTCGCAATCGTATTCGCGATGATGTCCAATTGGCGTTTATACTCTGCCACATGGATATCTCTCGATTCCACGTAACCTTTAATCTCGCCATCTGTCAATGCGCCAATATCACCATCAGTAATTTGCGTCATCGCCATATTGTCGACTACAAGCGTGCCGCCAAAGGTTACCTGATAGCTGTCTTCTCCTTCCACGACATTCACATTGCCAAGTCCAGATAGCTGATCAACCAGCAAATCCCGCTTGTCGCGTAAATCGTTGGCATTGTCGCCAAGACCCTCAATGCGTTTAATCATCTGAGTCAAATCAGAGATTTGAGTAATATAGTTGTTAGCCTCGCCAATTTTGACGTTAATCCGCTCAGTCAAGTTATTTTCGAGCGTGTTCAACTGGTTTGAGATATGGTTGAACGTTTCCGTCAATGCAACCGCTTTTTGTTGTACAACGGTACGCGCGGAGAGATCGGAGTTACCTGGATTCTTACTGAGCAGCTGCCAAGCATTCCAAAACTCTGATACGCTCTTTGCCAAGCTGTTATCCGAAGGTTCATTGAATACGCCCTCAATATTGCCAAGCGTCTCCTGCTTCACCTTCCATGTGGAATGCACCGTATTCTGATTTCGATATTCGATATCCAGCAAGAAGTCACGCACTCGGCGGATACTATCCACCTCGACACCCATTCCTAATTGGTTCGGGTTCTTAGACAAGTTATACATGCCCGGATAATCAATCGGACGTGCAGCCGTCAGTCTTGCCACCTGACGGGAATAGCCAGGCGTATTCGCATTCGTAATATTGTGACCTGTTGTGCTAATGGACGTCTGGTGGGCCATAATGCCCCGCTTACCAATCTCTAATGTATGAAAAGTCGAACGCATCGCTCGCTTCCTCACTTTCTCCGTAGCTTCACACTTCAGCTTTCTATCTGTTGTCTAGGTAAAGCTGTACCTTTATAACCTGCTTCATCCTTGCTTTTACGCTCTTGTGTCGAACATACTGCGTGGTGTGCTCGAGTTTCCCTGTGCCGGATGCTGATATACGACCTCATCTTCCGGACGGCTCATATATAAATTCAATGAGTATTCGACAAAGGACAACGATTGTTGCAGCAGCTCCTGTAAGATTACATTGCGTTCCTTCAGCTTGTGTAAGGTATCGGATAAATCCCGCTGAATATTGAGCAGTTCCATTCGTTCCTCCGCTTGGAAGACAAGCCGAGCAATTTCCGTTACCGTTAAATTCAATTGGGAACGTATGCCCTTCTCCTGTAGGAACTGCTGTGCTATCTGCTGCCGCTCTCCTTCTGCTTCAGCAACCTGCTTCAGTAATCTGGATTCCTTCGTCATCAGCTGCGACAAAGCTTCGACATCGTTCTTGATAATCACCTGCTTCTTCTCTTCTGCGATATCCAGCAATTGTTTATGCAAATCGTTCAGAAGCGTAAGCGATTCAATGATTTGCTGCACACTCACACCAGTTCCTCCACTCATTCGTTCTCTTTACGGAACAAGGGAAGAAGCTTCTCTGCTATCTTATCCGCTTCCACATGGTATGTCCCGGTAGATACCGCCTTTTTCAAATCCGCAATGCGCTCACTGCGCGCAGGATCATTCACGCGATTCTGTGCGTCAAGCATCTCCTGTGCTTCTGTCGAGATGATAAGCTCATCCTTACGGGAAGGCTTCTGCGACGCACGATGCATTGCCTGCTGCTTTTGATAATATTGAATCGCGCCAAGACGCTGTGTTTCATTAATTTTCATCTCATTCACCTCGTTCCATAAGACAAACTCAATTCATTACAAATCCCTATAGCAAACCATGCTTCAATCTCATAAATACCTTCAAATACTTTATACGGTCGCCTTCTATCCAGTCAAAAAGAAAAGCCGATAACCTTTACTAAGATTATCGGCGCAGTGTCAAGAATTATTTAGATGTAATGTCATGAATCTTTTGAAGTTAATCTAAAAAATCCAATTTTAGAGAGTTTTGTTATTGACAATCTCAAAATTTAAATTATTCACGTTCCCGCTTCGTATCAATGACCCGGTACGCGCCATCCCCCGTGCGAGGAGCTTCCTTCGTCTCTTCCGCACCGACTACCGTCTGTGTAAATTCCTTCACCAGGCGATTTCGACAAGGCTCACACATATTGCCCTCGCGAATTGGCTTATGGCATATTTCACAGTCATAGGTCAAGTTTGGTGCTTGGTATATGGAAATGCGCCCTTCTTTAATAAAACGCGTGATTTGACGAACGCTTACTTCTGTCGCTTCACTCAGCTCCTGCATCGTGGCTTGACGCTCTTCACGCAGATAAGCAACACAGCGTTCATACTCCTGTTCGATTTGTTTCAAGCAGTTTGGACAGAGATCTCGGAACGCCTTGGCAAAAAGAATTCCGCAGCGCGGACAATTGCTCAGCTCCATGTCATTCGCCTCCTTCGATGCTTCATTTCTTCATCATATCGCAATATTCGGCAGATGACGAGTAATTTTTTATTCAGTTTGACTAAGCTCTCGCCCACGTATAGCTTACGATTGAAACTGGACAGCCCAGTCCCCAGCATATGGACGATAACTGGCGAGAACATGCTCGCAATGTACTGCCTGTTGTGTATACATCATCGATCAAGAGCAGGCGCACTTCTTCCATTCTACTTACTTCCCTTGTGCAGTGTAAGGCCCAAGATTCCTGCAGTAATTTTAATGCTGTATGACGCAGTGTGAATGCATGCTCCATATTGTGCTCCCTTCCTGCACGCGTTTGCTTGCTTTGCTTCTCCGCATCCTGAACACGTGCAAGAAGTTCTATAACTGGACGTCCCCACTTCCCGCCCAATGCTCGCGCAAGTTGTTCCGCCTGGTTGAACCCACGAGCATAGAGACGCTCCCTAGTAGTTGGTACGAAGGTAATGAAATCGGGCAGAATTTCATCCAATCTTCCCTTGAATAACTTAGCCATTTGCCTTTCTTGGGTTCTTAGACCCCACACTGTTGACAGCAACGGTTCATATGCGAGCTGCATCATGTTAAGCACAATCTGCTCATACTCTCGATTTCCCTTAAATTTATATTGTGCAAGCCACTGCTTCATCCGATCGTCATATTGAACTACGCTTCGATTGGCTCTTAGACCATCATTTTGCAATGGATGCCGTCGACAATCTGGACAACGGATCGCACGTCCGCAATCGGAACAGCCTAGCGCATCAATCCATGGAATAAGATGGATACACTTACGACACATCAACGGCAGAAGGTGCTGTTCATAGGGAATAGGTGGACGAGAAGGAGCTGTTTGATTTATCTGAATCGAGCTTTTACAGATCATACACGTATACAACTTCGGCCTAAGCAACGTTCCATACATCTTCTCCATCCATGCCCCCAGTTGCATTCTGCTAACCAATTCGCTGTATCCTCTTAGCTTCCGACAATAAATAGCCTTTCCTAGCCGCTATTCGATTCATGTCCCGGATTTGGCGCACCGCAGACCGCTGCGATCGGTTCCATTGTGGGGAGCCGAACACAACCGTTCCTGAAGGATCATCCTTCGAGCGCCCTGCTCTTCCCGCCATCTGTACAAGCGAAGCTGCATCAAACAGACGATCATCCGCATCGAGGATAAATACATCGCTCATCGGTACCGTTACTCCCCGCTCCAAAATCGTTGTTGTAACAAGCAACCGTATTCTCCGATCCCGAAATTGAAGCACCTTATCTCCGCGATTCTCATCTGCTGCTGATGTACCTTCTATCAGGACACCCTGGATATGTTGACGCAGCAAGCGAACCATCGGTTCAACTTGACGAATACGTGCAAGGAATACGAACAACTGTGCACCTCGAGTTACCGAATGGCTCATGCGTGCAAGCAGTATAGCGGGAAGTTTGTTCACAGATAGACACTGCGCGACTGTGGACATTGTAATATGAGCAGGAATCGGCAATGGATGCTGGTGATAACGTACAGGTACCCTCGCATGAGATAATCTGCCGCTTCGAACGTTCTTCTGCATCTTTTCTGGTGGTGTCGCTGATAAAAACACAAACACACCTCCAGGGCGACAAGCACGTTCTGCGGTACGTTGGAGCACGGGATCATTATGATAGGGGAACGCATCAAGCTCATCAATAATTACCAAATCAAATGCCTCCTCAAATCGAAGCAGCTGATGGGTCGTCGCCAGCGTAATATCTCCTTCTCTCCAGCGTTCCGGACTGCCGCCGTATAAGGTTACAACCTTATTTCGCGGGAACGCCTTCTCTATCCGTGGTTTTAATTCCAGCACAACATCGCGTCTCGGAGTAGCGATCAATACCCGTCCATGCTGCAACAGCGTATCTTCAACAAGCGGAAAAATCATCTCTGTCTTTCCAGCTCCGGTAACGGCCCACAACAAAAAGACTCCCTTACTTACACTTCTTAACGCCCCCTGCTTTCGAATTACCCTACCATTCCGACTTCGCACTCCCAGCTTCAAATCTCGATTCTCCCTTCGAACTCCATCGATATAATCCAATGCTTGTCTGCTTGCCTCCAGCTGTGCGGGAGAAAGCCCCCACTTCTCCAGTTGTTCCTCTCGCAGGGATCTGAAAGCTACCTCTCCACCGTCACCACGATGAATCTTACCTGCTATCAAAAGAGAACAAGAGCGACAGCGACCCAAATTCAAGCATTGTGTACACGTCCAGCATTGAACGGAATGACAAGTTGAGCAAGAAGAACCACTCAAACCCTCCGAACTCCCACAGCGACCGCATTGAACTGTGATCGAAGCTTTACGCATAAACCTCATTACTCGCTTCAATGGAGATATTTGTTCGCTGCTTGACAGTCTAACTCCGTCCTCATGACTCGCATAAGACATTCCTGCCCGCAGCTCCAGCCAACCTTGCAGCCACCCCCATTGGAGGAGGGAATATCTCTCTTCAATCCATTGCTCTGCACCCCGATCTCGCAGCAAATGAACCAATTCTTCATCCAAAAGCAGGCGTCCACGAATCAAACAAGCCAATCGATAGGCATCTGTATCCAGTGCAGCAGCATATGCCTCAAACTGCGGATTGTTATACTGATGCAATGGGCTCGGCAGCTTCAACGTATTCGCCTGATCCTGCCCCGCTGTATAGGACACGGAATGCTCTGCGACCCGATACGCAGACATTTGCTTCTCCATTACCAGCTTGTTGGATGTAGGCTCTGAATATGGCGATTCGATAATGGCAACAGCCAAGTGCTCCTCCACCAGCATCCGCTTCATCTCTTCCTCAAGCTCCTCCACACATGGAGAGAGAATTTCAGCAAAATAGCGAATCCAGCCACGTTCCCCCCAGCGATCCATTGCTTCTCCTGCCATAAACTGCTCCAACGCAGAAATGCCAATCTGTATCGGCAGCTGTTGCTGCAAGACAACCAGCTTCGATCCGCGGGATTGACTATTGTCCCCTGTCAGCCAATAGCTTACATCGACACGCCAATCCATGGTAATGCCCGAGTGCCATCCGTACTCCGTTCGCACGGCATAAATTCTTACTTGCATGAATATTCCCTCTCCTTCGCCATACGGCTCACCGGAGCATGCTTGCTACTTGATGTCTGGATGCGCATCTGCCAAATACGCAAAAAAGCACACCCCACCCGTTGTATCAGGTGGCATGTGCTTCATGCCCAGCGCCTTATCGTATTTGTATAAAATTGTATACGAATCGACGGGTTCTGACAACCCTAAACTTCAATAAACATCGAGAAAGTAACCGATCAGCATATCAAAACCTGACAGTCCCGTCCTCTCGCACAACACCGCTTACAATGCACTGCGAGCCTTGAAGGGAACCTTGCGCCAATCTTCTTGGCGCCGGGGCTCAATAACGACCAACACTTCTTCCTCTGATTGACGTTGCTTCAATTCGTTCAGCGTCATATCTAACTCATCCCGCTGGATTGCAAGCAGGCTCCAGCTCACTTCGTCCCTTTCCGTTACACGCGAAGCAATTGGGAACGTATCGTCAGTGGAACCGCTATCCACGAACGTGAAATGCAGCTTCCGTCCCTTCAGCCAAGCAAACCAACTATACGCACGAATCACCCATTCGATATGGCGTTCATCATTTTCCGTCACAAGCACGACATGCATCCAAGGCGCTGGTCTAACACGTACGAGCTGCTGCCATTGATGAGCAAGATGAACAGCCGCTATCGCGAGTCCGAAGCATCCCACAATCCAACATAGCATTGCGATCATGCGGCCACCTCCTTACTACCAAGTGTATGCCGCAATAGATGCCGGGGTGACGGACAGGCGCCATCTGAATAATGGTTCAGATATAGAAATAGATAGTTATAAAGTTACCCAGCCGTTCTTAATGGAATTGATAACCGCTTGTGTCCGATCATCTACTTCCATCTTTTGCAGGATGCTACTGACATGGTTCTTAACTGTCTTCTCACTGATGAACAGGAATTCACCAATCATCTTATTGCTCTTGCCTTCGGCCATTAAGCGAAGCACTTCGGCTTCACGTCTTGTCAATGGATTATCTTCAGCGGCAATAAACTTCACGCCTGCATCTCTCGATTGGCTGCTCACGATACCGTTGCCATCAAGCAGCGTCATCCGACGAAGCTGCTGAATAAGCTTGCCCGTTACCTTCGGATGGATGTAAGCATACCCTGTTACAACCGAGCGAATTGCATTAATTAAAGACTCCGCCTCCATGTCTTTCAACAAATAACCGGAAGCTCCTTTGCGCAGCGTTTCGAATACATAGCTTTCATCGTCGTGTATTGAAAGGATGATCACCTTTACATCCGGAAAAATATCCCGCAATCGTTCTGTTGCAATAACACCATTTTCGATTGGCATATTGATATCCATCAGAACAACGTCCGGCACTTCTTTATTGCAAAATTCCAATACCTGAATGCCATCGCCACACTCGCCAATAACCTCCAGATCGTCCTCCATGTTCAATATACGCTTCAAGCCCTCACGAAAAAGCTGGTGATCGTCAGCAAGGAGTACTTTTATAGCTTCTGTGTCCTTCTTACGATTCTCCATAAGGTTGCTTACTCCTCTCTCTTATCCACATTCGTCGGAATTTTTATCATGATGCGAGTTCCACGGTTCTCCGCCGAATGAATTTCCATACGGCCCTCAAGCAGCTCTACCCGTTCCTGCATACCCAGCAGGCCAAAATGAGCATGTTCTTTCGACTTCTCCTCCAGAGACTCTACCTTGAAACCAAAACCATTGTCGCGCACGACCAGGCGCACTTCTTCTTCGTCATACGTCAATTCACAGGTAACGAAGGAAGGATGCGCATGCTTCGCCGCATTAGTGAAGGCTTCTTGCACCAATCGGTAAATCGCAGCTTCCATCGCAGAGCGCAGCCGACGTTCCTGACCTCTAACCTCGAATGCAGTCTTAATTCGATGCTTGTCTTCGTAATCATGTATAAATTTTCGCAGTGTCGGTACAAGCCCTAAATCATCCAACGCCATTGGACGCAAATTAAAGATCACCTTGCGGATCTCTTCCAAGCCGAAACGAACTTGCGATTTTAAATCTACTATTTCGTTCTGCACCATTTCAAATTCCTGCTTATTTAGCATTCTTTCTACAATTTCCGTCCTAAGCACTAGATTGGCAAGGGGTTGTGCAGGGCCGTCATGGATTTCACGTGCAATCCGCTTCCGCTCTTCTTCCTGCGCCAAAATGATCTTCAAACCAAGCAGTTGCCGGGTTTTGGCTGATTCCAATATCCGTGTTACCTGACTCAGATCACCAGATAAATATTCAAGTGCGACACTCATCTGAGAACCAATTGTCTCCGCACGCTCAATCGAGCCCTCAATCGCACGCAGCCGCTTCTGAATATCGTCTCGCCGGGTTTTTAAGTACCCTTCCTTTTCCCGATACATCATTAGCTCAAGCTGAAGCTGTGTGGCCTTTTCATAGGCCTGCTTGATATCTTCCTCTGTGTACCGGACAAAATCGCGACTTACATCCGTCAAACGCAAACGAGCCAGACGATAGTTCCGCTCCAGCTCGTCCACCTTATCACAAATCTCTGCGGTCTGATCCATAACCATCTGCAGCTCTGTGCTCATTGAAATCGCTTCGTTACGAGACGAATCTAATATTTCATAGATTTGATATTTGCTTTCTTCCATCACTTTGATGGCGTTCTTAATAACGCGATCAATGACATCGACTTGATTATCCACTAACGTTCGGTCTCCTCGTTCATAAAAGGATGAATGGAATTTCATCCTTTATGATACCACATCAATGGATGGTAATGGACTTCGTATTTTGATCCCATTTTACAGTTAGGCCTAATTGTTCCGACACGAATCTAAGCGGGACTAAAGTCCGACCTTGACGAATGATTGGTGCGACATCAGAAGTAAGACGAGAGCCGTTGCGCACAAATCCCTTCTGATTTACGATCATTTCAAGGAAACGCTCGCCGCGCATAATCGTGACGGATTGTGCAGATCCATTCCAGAGCGCTTCGCCCCCAAATGCATCAAGCACAACACGCACTGGCACATAAGTTGATCCATTCAGCACGATTGGTGCAACGTCCATCTTCTTCACATCGCCATTCACCTTGGAAGACTTGCTGTTCACTGTCAAATTCATGGTAGCGGATGGGAAAATATCAGAAGAACCAGCTGGCAGCTGTGCAGTTAAGTTATCAAATGCAACCGCTCCTTCAGTTGCACGTTCATCCTGATCTTCCTTGAAGTTAACCAAATATAACCGTTTCAGCTTAGCTGGATAGGATATACCTAGTGATGATAAATCGACTTCTACCTTCTTCCACCCATCCCAATTAATAGATTCTGCAACATTCACATAGTGCGCTTTCTTGTTGGCATCATGGATCTCTAGTCTCAAGTTGTTAAAGCTCTTGTCTCCATAGACATCGAACTTCAAGCCACTAGTGCCGCTAGGAAGATCTATGCCTGTAGAACCATTTAGCTCCGCATAGGCAAACTTATCCACATTGCCGCCTGCCTTCATATCATAAGACAACTTAATCACCTTATCATTGGATCCACGGCCGCCAAATCCGCCTTCTATGCTCGCTTGTCCCTTCGTACTACCCTTAGGCAATCCAGAGAAAGACACACTCGTACTTGATTGATTGAAATTATCGATCTGCTTTTCTGCACCAAGTGTCACTGGAATCATCGTCTTTAAGCCATCGTAGCTGGCAATGGCATAGCCAATCTTCGTTCCTGCCGGAACGGAGTCAACTCGAAGCACTCCATCCACAACTTTTCCATTGAAACCGCGAAGCTCCCATTTGATAGCAGATGCAGGCACTGTAGCCTTATTGCCATCAAGCAATGTAGCCTTAATCGGAACTGGAACGCTGGCTCCTGCAGTAAGTGGAGCGGAGGACGTAGCAATTTGCAGACTCGATAGATCCTTCGCGCCGATGACCGTAATCTCTGCCTTTGTCTTAGCTCCTCCTGTTGTAGCTACGATCGTTGCCTTGCCTGACGACTGTGCGACAAATGCATCCTTATCCCACTTCATCTTTCCATCAGCAGAGCTCCATTTTACATCCAGATTAGAAGCATCTACAGGATTATAGTACTCGTCATATGCCTTCATGCTATATGTTGCTCGCTGACCGATAAACAGCGTTTTTTCGCCACTCAGGGTCATACCTTTTACTTTGCCAGTTGGGGCTGTCGTGAACACACCAAGACCATTCACAACAGAGCGGACATTGTTGCCGCCCTCTTTCGTTTCATGCGTAAGCTTCGTATCAAACTCGCCTAATGGCCGATTCGTCATCGTCGTGGAACCGCCACCGTCCAAATTCACCGCTTTCCAGACGCCAGCCTGCACTAATGCTTGCTGAAATTCCTTCAACGTAAAGCCAGAGCTTACACTGTTCGATTCAGCTGTAACAATGTAAGCATATCGCCCATCCTTGGAATAGCCGACCGCTGTACGGGCCGTCACACCGCTGCCGCTAATGCCGCTCGTATCACGCGTGAAGCTAGATGCCTTGCCGTTCTCTACAAGCAGTGTATGACCGCTAATCATCATTTGGAAGGAGGAAGGGTCTACCGCTTGTCCCGATGTCTGTGACGTCAAACGATAATCAATCTTAACCGCTGTACCAACTTCCATCGTACGACGCATGAAATCAGCTGCCTGCCCATGGCCTCGCAAAATAACGCCATCTTCCGGAACCTCAATTGGAAGAGCGCCCATATCAGAGATTTGCTCTACAACTCCATTGCGCACAAGCACCTCGGTCGGGGTCGTCGTTGTATCATTTGGACGCTTCATCCCTGACCAAGCATTGGTGTAAATGTACATGGCATTCATGTGGCTGTGCTGCTTTCCAGGCTCTTTATCATATTTCATCTTGTTGATGCCAGACAAAGGGAAGGTTTGGCCATCGTTCAGTGCCACACTGCCTGTAAAGCGGTACTGATCAATGGTTGGAGTTCCACTCTTCGTCACCGCAAAAGCATACATGCCCGTCAGCTCCGCTGGACTTGTAATCATGACTCCTTCAGAAATAGAACCTCCCATCGGTACTTGATCGGATCCCATCATCCAATAATCTCCGTTTACACCCGCAACAGCGCCCGTTTCCTTCGTCATTTTCGTGACGGGGTTACCAGTAGCTGTCTTGCCGTTCTTTCCAGTCATCACATCCAGCTTAATATAAGGATTGCGCAAGTCTGCTTCTATCATATTTATCCGTGTCTTATATGTCTTCGAGCCTCGCTGTAAGGTATATTGATAGGTAACCAATCTAGCGCCTGAGGTAAGAACCTCTTCACTGATTTTTTGCAAAGAATTAACTGGTGCAACATCCCCGCTAGAAGACTCAATCGGTGCATCCGCATAGACATAGCTTCCCCAACCGAGTGCAGGCTGTATGAACAGTGCGCCGGACAGTACGACTGCAGCAGCCTTAGTCCCGAATCGTCTGGTGTGCTTGTGACGAACGGAGTAATTTGATTTCCCCATGTTTTTCTCTCCCATTTCAACCTGTTATGTATGATTATCGATATGTTCGTACCAAAACTCTACTATATATAGACTACCAAAAACGACAAAAATTGCGATTTTGTTACGTATTTGGTCAATTTCCCGGGTCATAGTTTTACAAATTATAGATATAATTGAAGCAAAAAAAGCCCTGTCTTCGGCCTCTTCGCCGCTCAAAGACAGAGCTTTCTTGCAATTCTATTAATAATCCAATGTTATATATCCTACCTTCTTCAGCAGTCGGTTCAAGAGAATAGCTGCCTGCGCGCGGGTTGCTGATCCTTTTGGATCAAAACGATTGGCGCTGACCCCTTGAATCAATCCATCCTGAACGGCCTGTGCTACGATTGTTGCACCAGCACGAGTAAAATCCTTGTAGTCCTTGTATGGCTTCAGCACATCTGTATGTGCTGCAGACATGCGATATCCTGAAGCCTGTGCTGCACGCACCATCATAAGCGTAATTTGTTCACGCGTTATAAATTGCTTCGGCTTAAATGTCCCATCCGGGAATCCCGAAATGATACCTGCACGGATCGCCGCGCCAATATAAGCTCCGGTAATATCTCCTTGATTCACATCTCGGAAGCGCTTGGCGGCTTCATTGTCTGGAGTAAGTCCTAATGCACGAGCAATCGAAACGGCAAACTCCTCACGAGTAATTGGCTTATTCGGCTCGAACTTTGTTGTGCTGCGACTGTTCATAATCATTTTCGATACGAGGGCCATCACATCAGATTGCGCCCAATGTCCTTGTACATCGGCGTACGATTGTTTGCCCATCGTAAATAGGATAATTTTGGAGCCCGACATATTCGTAGTCGCTACAGTGTCTAATCCTGCACGAGACAGCTTCGTTGGCAAATAGCCGAATTTGGAGTAACTCTTGATCCATTCGACCAATGCAGCACGACTTGCGGTTACAGACTGCGCTGTCTTCATTTTTACAGCCGAATCGATATCCAGTACAGTCCCTGACCCGTTGCCAATCAAATTGAACAGACTGAATTGATAAGCTTTCACCATCGCTGTCGCTTGGGAGCTTGAAAGCTCATTTGTAATGGTCACAGTCTCATTTACGGGCTCAATCTCAAAAAGAAGCGAAGAGTTCGTAATAGATCCTTGTGTACGCTGAATGATCTTGCTCATCGTATCTCGATTGAGTGATATCCCGTAGACAACATCTTTATACTTAACCGTGAACCAAATGACATCCGTTCGTGAATATGCCTTTTCAAAAGCTGCTAACGGCACAACAACCCGTGCGCCTGCTTCAGAGGACGGCACCTCGAATCTCAGCTGTTTATCTGAATCCATGGATTGTCCAGCAAATTCGAACGCTGTCTTCACTTTATTCGTATCAAGTGTGTAACGATTAACCGTTATTCCACTGTTTGTCCGGTCGGAAGTGATTTGAGCCGTGTTCGCCAATAGTACGTAGGCGTAGTCGCCGAAGGAGCTATCTTTATCACTTTTCACAAAATAGCTGTCCAACGATCCTGTTGTTCCACCTGTGCTAGTTCCCGTGCCGTTCACTTTCATGTTCGAGAATGTCTTGATCTCAATTCCCGATTCCGACTTCAGTGCTTTTGAACCTGTATTGTAGGTCACACTTAAATTACTTCCATCAGTTGGTGGGTACATCAGCTCAATTGTCACTTGTGTTCCACTGGCAGATACCTGTTTAATACTCATTGCCTGATTGCCGGAAGTAACCAGGAACTGTGGATAGTAAGTCGACGACATCGATTCCAGCCGCTTGTTGAACGTCAAGATGATCGATGGTGACTTCCATGTTAATGATTGAACAATCGGTGCTTCACTGTCTGTAGAATTGGAAACAGAAACAAGGTTCAGGTTGGATGCATAGTTATAATTCCAATCGCGAAGCGGCGGATTCCCTCGAACATAAGACACGGTTACAGTGTCTGTCTTGAGCACCGCTGACTGCAATGTCAGTTCAACCCGATTATCCTTAATCTCAACCTTTGTAACATAACGAGGCTTCTCATTCACGAGCACCGAGAAATGACTCTTCATCGGAATATTGTTCTTATCCATCGGTTTGTTGTACTTCAAAATCATTTTTGTTCCCAGCGCTGTTGCTTCTTTTAACTCTGGCGGTTTGTTGTCATAACTATTCCGAACGAAAAATTCATCGATCGTTCCTACTTTGCTGCCACGGGTATCCTCTAGTGGATAATTGCCTGGCGTGTAACTGACCTTGACAACATCTCCGTTCGATACCGAACGATTTAATGACAAGGTAACTGTAGACGAGCCGCTGTTATGTGATAGTTTATCAATTCCTACAGAGGAATCATTGTATGTGACCGTAAATTGACCGTCTGCATAGGAAGAGACACTTTTCAAAGAATCTGTAAAATATAGATATAACGTAGAACCTGAAATATACCCATCACGCAGCTTTGTTAATGTCGTGTCTACCTTGTTCTCTACTGCACGCGTGCTGAAGCTGGAAGCTGCATTGCCTACTGTATCGCGTACCATGCGGAAACGTGCTGCATAGCTAATCTTAACGTCCTGACCAACTGCAACACCGCTTTCTAGCGATACATAGACAAAGTTGCTAGAGGTATAAGCACTGCTGACACGCCGCCCTTCATTATTCACCGTTACCGTGAACTCGTTGGCAGGCGGATTCACATTGCTGTCGAGCGTCTTATTATAACGAATTTGGATTAGCGAGTTGTTGTACATCGTCACATCTTCAACTGTTGGCGGATTACGGTCGGTAATCGCCGTAGAAAAGGCCCATTCCGATAAACCTGCAAACTCATTGCCGGCCTCATCCTTGACCGCTCCCCTTGCAATGCTGACTGCATACACGGTATTTTCCTGCAAATTAGAGGCCGGGTAGATCCACAACTCCTTCGAATTGCGTACGTTTACGCTGGCCGATTCTGAGTAGGAACTTGATTTACGTCGTAATTCGACACCTTTTCCGGTGTACACGATTGGTTTACTAAAGGTCACGATCAACGTCTTGTTCGATGGCACAGACACACTGCCTGATGATGGATCGAAGCTGACAATCGTAGGTGCCGTTGTATCCGTTGATTGCGTACGGAACGACCATTCTGCAGCCTCCATCAGATTTCCAGCCGCATCCCGGAAAGCCCCCTTCGGTATGGAGACGACATATGTACGATTTGCCTCTAGGGATAGTACATTGGTAGACTGGATAATCGCAGATCCTCCACCCGTTATCGCTGAGGTAACTGGAAGTACAATATCTTGGCGACCGTCTGACTTAATCACGATATTCCCTGTTACTTGATAAACAGACTTATCAAATGTTAGCTCTAAGCGCGTCTGTGGCGGCACAGCTGTTCCGTCTAGCGAGCGCTTAGTTATTTTCGGGGGATTCGTATCTACACCTGGATTTGTTGTAAAATTCCAGTATGTCTTTCCTGAAAAACCTGCCACTGGCGTTCCATCATCCAGATCCAGAAATGCGCCTGCATCCATGGTGACGTAATACGCCGTTCCCGCTTCCAAACCATCCAGTTTTGTCGTTGCTGTGAGTCCGTTAACTGTGAAATCCTTCGCAGCTAATGTCTTCACTACGCTGTTGTCGCTGAACTTATTGATCTTGATACTGCCTTGGCCTGCTTGGACAGGACGGTTAAACGTAATTTGTGCATCCGCAGGCAAAGTAATTCCTTGGCCTTGTGGCGAGAAGGACGCCGCTTCCTGCTGAGATTTGGTTGAAAATGCCCATTCTGTAGGTGTGGACAATTCCTTAGAGTCTTCTCCCAAAAAAAGCTTTCCATCTACTTTGATAACATATCTTGTGCCAGCTTCAAAAGGCTGCAGCCCTTCCAACTGGAACGTTAGATTATCGGTTGTTGCTATTTTCCCGATTCCATTCGCACTTGTTTCAGCGAAACGCTGCTGTGCTCCTGTTTTTCGTTCGTTACCGTAATGTACCCATTTGTCATGGATACTTTCTCGTTGAACGTAAATTGTATGCTTGATGGATTGATCGATACTCCCTGTGCTCCGTTAGCTGGCATAGTGCTAACTATCACAGGAGGGGTAGCTGCGTGCACTTCAGGCACTCCTCCCCATCCGAACACTCCTAAAAAAAGGACGAAGGCCATTGTAGCCGCAATCCATTTCTTCATTCTATATGCTCCTTTCATTCCGAAGACAGTTGTACTTTATTTGTCGGTAAAAAGAAGGAAATAGTTTAGATTCATCATTACTAGTACGCAAAAAAGACCTCTTTCCGAGCCTGTAAGCTCAGAAAGAGGTCTTGTATAAGCGCTGAAATAATAAAGGTTACAAACCTGCTTGCTCACGCAGAGCATCTGCTTTGTCTGTACGTTCCCAAGGCAAATCCAAATCTGTACGCCCAAAGTGCCCGTAAGCAGCAGTCTGCTTGTAGATTGGTTTGCGCAGATCAAGCATTTTAATAATGCCTGCAGGACGAAGATCAAAATGAGATTGAATCAGTTCAACAATTTTCTCTTCATTTACTTTGCCTGTTCCGTAAGTGTCCACGTTAATGGATACTGGAGTTGCTACACCAATGGCATAAGCCAATTGGATTTCGCATTTGTCAGCTAAGCCAGCTGCTACGATATTCTTCGCAACATAACGCGCTGCATAAGCTGCAGAACGGTCAACCTTCGTTGGATCCTTCCCGGAGAACGCTCCGCCGCCATGGCGTGCATATCCGCCGTACGTATCCACAATGATTTTACGGCCAGTCAGGCCAGCATCACCTTGTGGTCCGCCGATTACGAAGCGGCCAGTTGGGTTGATGTAGTACTTCGTCTTGTCATCGAGCCATTCGCTAGGAACGACCGGAGTAATAACCAGCTCTCTGATATCACGTTGGATTTGCTCCAATGTTGTATCTTCAGCATGCTGTGTCGACACGACAATCGTATCTACACGAACTGGCTTATCTCCATCATATTCAATCGTCACTTGTGTCTTACCGTCTGGACGAAGGTAAGGCAGTGTGCCGTCTTTTCGTACTTCGGACAAACGACGAGCAATGCGGTGAGACAATGCAATCGGAAGCGGCATGAGTTCTGGCGTTTCGTTCGTTGCAAAGCCGAACATCAAGCCTTGATCGCCTGCGCCGATATTCTCTGTTTCTTGCTTGGCATCTTCAGTACGTGTTTCAATGCCAGCGTTAACCCCCTGAGCGATGTCTGGAGATTGTTCGTTAAGCGAGGTCAATACTGCACAGGTGTTATAATCAAAACCATACTTCGCGCGCGTATACCCGATATCCTTAATCGTGTTGCGTACGATAGATGGAATGTCAACATAATCTGCCTTTGTGCTGATTTCTCCTATGACGAGAACTAATCCCGTGGCTACGGATACTTCACATGCAACCCGAGCATTCGGGTCGTTCGCCAAAAAGGCGTCCAATACCGCGTCCGAAATTTGGTCGCATATTTTATCCGGGTGTCCTTCAGTAACGGACTCGGACGTGAACAAGTGGCGTCCTTTCAATGACATAGGACTCGACCTCCTAACCTTTAATATGGCTCTCCCATGAGCAGCCTAAACAAAAATGAACCTTTCCCGGAATGGAAAAGGTTGTTATAGCAGCCTTCGAAAAATCATATTACTGTATTTGTCCGGTCCTGTCAATGAAAGCGACGAAAGTTGGATTTCCTATTTTTTCTGTAATGCCGTCGCGATGAGACGCTTGGTAATTTCGCCACCTACCGAACCGGCATCACGTGAAGAAAGGGTACCCCAATCTGCGTGGCTTGTCGTATGTTGAACCGGAACGCTGCCGAGTTCAGAAGCGAACTCTGTATCCATTCCAATATGTGCTCCATGATGAGCAACAGGAAGCCCGAACTCAGCTGCAATCTCATATTTCATACGGTACAAGGCATCTCTGCTGGCTGGCACTAACGTTTTTTGCTCACGGTATATCCTCCCTCGTTATATATGCATCTGTGACACTTATTGTGCCTCATTCGGAAAGATACACCCACAGGAAATGTTGCCCGTCTTGCCAGCTCATGTTAATTATTCAGCTTTTTGTATCGTGTAGCCACCACGCACCATCACAATCAATCCATTTTCCTGCTGCGGATCCGGCATAACGCCGCGTCCATCACGAGGGAACAACAACAAGTGGTTCGTAGCAACCGCTTGTCCACTCCTAATATCTGTCCCTGATGTTACATCTGGCACACCATTTTCATCTGGGCTTGTAATAACGGCTTTCCCGTTGCGAACGATAACCTCTGTCCCAGCCTTAGCAACAAGCTTTTGACCACTTTTAATCGTAACGACTTTAAGTTCAGTGCTGCTTGCATCTGTTTCTGGCTGTTTCACATTGTCTTTATCTTTGCTAGCGTCGTTGCCTGTACTACCTTTCTTCAATTCAGCTTGAATGAGTGCTTTAACCTGTTGATCTACATAGCTCTTCGTGACAAGAGGATCTGAAGATGTTCCTGGTGCTGTATCTGCCGCGAATGCGTTCACGCCCAAAATAGAACCTGCTACGATCCCCCCAGCTATTAATGTAGTTGATAAAATAACCTTCGTTAATTTGTTCATTTTTTCCTCCTCACTCCTATTAGTGAAAATCCCCTCATTCAGAGGGGATTTTCTTGATTTCTATTAGTCGCCAGTTTTCAGGTTTTTGATATTATATCTGCTTCCATAACTAGCAATTTTGATTCTCTCGTCTTGGAATGAATCATAAAGGGATACTTGGAAGGCTCCATTCTCAACTTGTTCAAAGAATGTATCCGAAATGGAAGTAGAAAATGACTTTCTTTTTGCTTCTTCTAAATCTTTCTTGCCAATTTCTAGAGCCTTTTCGAATTTACGCCCACTAGTATCTGTTATTTCAATAATTAACTTATGTTCGTACTCCCCGATATTGTAATCTTGCTGCCTAATTAAATCGTAAGTGAACTCGAGTGACAAATTCGAAGACTTGTTCGCAGTAGCAGTAAAATTATTAATCGACAACTTATATGGGAAGAAATCAAGATCTTTAAAGTCACGTTTGAAAGAAGGCTGAACAATATCCAAATTCATTGCAACCGCGTTGACGTAACCATCAGATTCTCCTTTTGGTGCAGTCAGTTTATTTTCGGTAATTCCTTCACCGATAACAAATTGCAACTTTTTAGGATCGATCGAACTTGGAACCTTAGCCCAAGCAGTAAGTATATTTTGTCCTTGTGGGTTAGTAGGCCCCTGAATTTGTGTAATATTTGCCTTGTAGTAACGCCCATCATCCGTACGATAATATCCAACCATTTGTGATAAGATAGATTGGCGTTCTTCCTGGCTCTTCATAATTAGGTCTGTGTAAATAACTTGATTTGCTGCACCTGGATATACCTTACTATTTGATGCTGTAATATCTGCTTTACGACCTTGTGTTTTCAAACTATGAATGGATCCATATTTAACCACTGGCAATTCACTTAATTTACCGCCATTTGTAAATTGAATCATTGGCGACAGATCTGACTCCCCTAATTTTTCCATCAATGCCACTTGAATTTGTGAAAAATCTAAATAACTAGGGAGTTTTGTAACAATGTATATATCTACTTCTTCTTTTGGTCCAATAATGAGTGCGCCATTAGAGCTTACAACTTGCGTTTTGCCTGTAATATCAGCTGTGTCTAATTTATATACACCTTCAAGAGCAGGTAATTGAATGGTTTTAAACTCTTTGTTTTTAATTTTCATTTTGGCTGACAGGATATCCCCATCTACCCACGGAAGCCGTTGCAACGATTCAATGGTTACTCCCAAATTACCTTTACTATGCTGAACATTGTATTCGATTCCTGTCTGATTTTTCATGGACTGGAGTTCAGGTAATCCATAAATACCTTCTGGATATTTAAATTTTGTATCCTTTTGTGTATCTTTTTGTGCATCCTTTTGTTCAGGATCAGAAGGTCTATTCATTTGCAGCTTAAGTTTGCTAACATCTATGTCATATTTCACATTAGCGGTTAAGGTTACTGGGCGTTTTTCCAATGGCTTAAGAACAAGACTATCAAGCGATTTCGTTTGAATCGGAACAGATAACCCATTCGGACCATTAATCTCAAATTCGTATTTAGGTATGTTGACAGGGCTATTCGTCAGGTTCTCAAACTGGAATGTCAATGTAATTTCATTTTGGTCAAAGCTTTGATTTGACCAACCTGTTACAATTTTCGTACTCACTTTTGAATCATTTATTTTGATAATTTTTTCCTTGTTTGGTGCTATGCTAGAATTACCAGCGTTCGATTGCGGCAAAGATAAGGTTGCAATCGGTAAGTTCATTTTTAATGTTTCATCTTCAGTTAATACCTGCATCTCCAATTTATTAAGGATTATGTTCTTCGGAACTGCAGTCATAAAGTTTAACGTCTTCTTCTCACTTGGCTGAAGCTTATATTCCTTGCTTATGTTATCTGGAACAAGTGGGTAATTACTGCCACTTGCCGTCTTCAACACATATTTATAAGTAGGATTCTCCAATGGTTTAAAACCAGCATTCTCAATGTTGACAGCCACATTCACGTAATTAGAATCACCTGACGGGAATACGATAACACTACCGATGCTCGTTTTGATCGGAATATCATTCATTCGAACTGTACTTTGTTTTCCAGCTATTGTAGATGTCATCATCCAAGTTGGGATACTAAATGATCCTAATCTATTTTCAAAATTTGATTTGCTGAAATCCCATTTAATAATGTCAAAGTTCAAGTCATTAACTGTTAAGTGTTTTGCTATCTTCGTATAGTACGTGACATTCATTTGTGAAAGAGCCGGTACATTTTTCTTTTCTTTATCCTTAGTTGTTAAGTTGCTTGAGTATACTGTTCCACTTTTCGTACGAACCTTAGTCCAATAATCAATGAGCGGAATGCTCCGTTGCTCATTATTGTAATAAGTAAGCGTATAAGTCAGAATAGTTCCGTCATCCTGCTTATTGAGATTAACATCTGTTAGCTTAACAGAGCTTTTTGCTGTTAATTGAATTGGCTTCAGTTCATTCAAAGTATGTACTGGGGTTGGTTTGGTAACCTTTGTTTGCTTCTTATTTGCAGGTTGTTGTTTATTGCTGGCTGGATTATTTGCAGCGTATGCAGTCGTAAATGTTATTGAAAAAGTACCGAGTACAAGAGACAGAGATAGCATCGTCGCAATGGCCGTTGTTCTTTTCAATCTAGTTCCTCCTATTTGTTCATTCTCTTATATGTATTATAACGCGAATAGATAGGAGTTGGTTGCGGTTTTGAAATAAGTTTGAGGGTTACATTGTTGTAAGGAAACGAGATTATTGTATTCAATCATTAAAACTTAATATTTATAAAAAAAGAAAGCCCCTTATGGGGCTTTCTTTTTAAGGATTACTTACCGGAGTATGTTCCAGGAAGGTAAAAGTCTTGAATAACATTACCTTGTCTGTCTCGAACTACTGAAGTACCCTTGTCTTGAAGCTCAACACGGAATCTAGTGTCAGACTTCACTTCTTTTACGCTAGTTGGAAGGTTGAACAGAATCTTGAAGGATTTTTGCTCAGCTTTTCCATCTGTCGCAGCTTCGATTTTCACGATGTCTGCTTTTTGTGAATCAACTTCTACACCGAAGAACTTGATGAATTGAGCAGTATCAGCAAAATCAGTATATACAACCGAGTTCACACTAACTACAGCTTCATAAGTAGCACCAGTTACAGTCGCTTTATTAACTACAACAGAAGTTGCTTCCGGTCTAAGTTCACCGTTCACATCAACAGTGAATTTTTGAATACGATTTCCAAATGTATCTGTAGAATTGTCGTTTACTGCTACCAATTGAGCACCAAACAGGTCTACTGGAAGTTTGTTGCTGTCATTGAATTTCAATGTCAATGTGTTTCCATCCTGTTGATAGCTGTTTGGAACTTTTGGTCCATCTACAGTAGTAACTTTGAAGTCACTTACATCAACATTATTCAACTTACCTGTCAATTTCACTTTCAACTCATTGCGATCTTTAACAGTAGCTTTTTCAGCCCATGTCACTTTAGCATCGCCAAGCTCTTTTACTTCAACTTTGTAGTTTTCGCCATCTTTGAACCAGTCGCCATCGATGTCTTTAATCAAGGTAGCTACAACATCTGGTGAATATGGATTTTTAACTTCGCCATCTGTAGTCAAGAAAGTACCACGTTTAGCATCGATACGGATTGTATCTGGTTGTACAAGTACTGGAGTCTCATAATCATCATTCAAAGACTTACCGAATACTGTGTACTTCGCTTTAATAGTTGCATCACCGTCTCCATCCGTTTTCACCGCTTTAGGGAATTGGATGTAGATATAGTCTTGGTTAGCGTCGTAGTTAGTCCATGCGCGAGCAGAACCACTCTTTGCATCAGCAGTGATTTTCTTAGAGAATGGAAGCATTGTGTTGCTCACATATGCGTTGTCTTTAACACCATTCACTTCTAAGATGTAGTCACCCTCATCCAAAGGTTTGATCAAGTCAATAGTAACGGTTTTCTTGTCTTTTTTGTAAGTAGGTGTTGTCAAGATTTTACCGTCATTTTTGTTGACAGCATCATGCTTGAAGAATTTACCATCTTTGTCTTTCAAGATATAGTTGTCACGGTTAGTTGCGGAAGCCGCATCCAACTCTTTGTTGAATGTCAATATGATCTGATGATCGCTGTTTTTCAATTCAACTTTTTCTACTTCTGGACGTTCAGCATCCAAAGAAGGGTTAACTTTAACTTCACGGTTAGCTTTGTTATTGCTGTAATCCGTTGCACCTTCAATGTAAACTGTGTTTTCGCCCAAGTACAAAGCCTTAGATTTTTCGAATTTCACAGTTACGATGTTGTCTTTAATTTCTACCTCACCAGTGTTGCTGGAGTTTCCATGGTAGATTTTGCTGATCGATTTAACAGTTTCGTTAAATTCGATTTCCAATTCCATTGGATCTTTTGCTTTTGCAGATACAACTTCTGGAGCAGTAGTATCTTCAGCAATTGTGAATGTTTTTTCAACTGGAGCAATTTTCAAACCAGAGAAGTCTTCAACATTGCTGACTGTCAATTTGTGTTCGCCTACAGACAAGTCAGTGCTTACGATTGCAATGTTTGGATAAACATATTTAACGGATGCACTAACTGTTTTGCCGTCAACTTTATAGTTGCTTGTAGTGAATACGCCTGATTTCTTAACTGGCTCGGAGAATACAACTTTGAATGCTTTTGTACCCAAGCCTACAACTTCTTTAGCTTCAGGAGTTTTCACGTCCATTGGCGTGAACTTCACTTTTTCATCGAAAGTTTTGGACTTATCTTCGTTTTGAACGCCTTTAACTTTCAACTCGATTTCTTTTTGGTTCTTCATTGTAGAAGAATCTTCTTCCTTAAGGAGAACGTAAACAGTGTTTTTGTCAATCAATTTAGCACTGTCAACTTTAGCATCCTTAACTTCGTAGTTGTCAGCTTTTTCAGCGGATTTCTTATCAAGAGAACCGTCGAATTTAACAACTACTTCTTTCAAGTTTTCAGCTGTAACAGACTCGATTTTTTGAGCTGCTGTGATAGTGTAAGTCACTTTAGTAGTGATCTTGAACTCTTTGCCTTCTTTGTTCTTGTAAGTGAATGTCACTTCAGTTTCTTTGTTAGGCTCAAGAGCTTTATCCAAAGTTACCTTTTGAACTTCTTTGTCGGACATAGTGAATTCAACTGTTTTGGAGTCGATCACTTTGTAGGACGTTACTTTAGGACCTTTAGACATTTCGTCAGCTGCAAATGCTGCTTCTACCAATTGAGCGCGAGTTGCATTTGCTTTAGGGTTTGCATCTTTGGAGAACAAACCAGCGTTAACTGCTGCTTCGAAGTATCCTTTTGCCCAATCAGTAGCTTTGTTTTGAGCATCTTTAACTGGCTCAAGTTTCAAAGCAGTAACCAAAGTTTTGGATGCTTCTTCAACTGTGATTTTACCGTTGAAGTCAAAGATTTTCTTAGTCAAATCTTTACCTTGCATCAAGCCTTCAGCTGTTACAGCTTCGATGAATGGAGCTGCCCAGTTTTTAGCATCATAGTTTTTATCTTTGTAAGAATATTGTCCATGGATTTCTTTCAAACCGAACAATTTAACAAGAACTTTAGCGAACTCAGCACGAGTCATATCTTGACCAAGTTTCGCGTCAGTAGTTCCTGGATAGCCGGAGAATACACCAGCTTCTTTCAAAGCATCAAATTTCTCTTGAGTTGTTTTTGCTGCGTCAGCACCGAAAGCTACGTTTGCGAACATAGAGAACGCCATAGCAACGGAAAGCAGAAGGGCCAATCTTTTCTTCATAACCTTTTTTTCTCCTCCTCTAAATTGCTTCGTTTGTTGAGTTTGTTGCGTTTGTTGCGTAGAAGTTTGATAGTTCATTTCCCTCATTCGCCGATTCACCCCCTTCCTAGAGTGAGCGAAATGTAATCTAAAAAGAAGTCTGCAACATAAGGACATGCCACAGAAACTAGTAATCGATTAGGAACAAATGAAAATAAATAGAAATACTCATACCACTCTAGACATTATACAATGTCAATTGCCTAGCGTAAAGTATATTTTTGTGAAATACAGGGAACACTTATGAATTTAACCACTGTATTCGAGCTTCATCATATTAAACGCACAGGTTTCAAAAAAGTTGCGCTCTGCGTGAAATTATTTAAATATTTTTTCGCAGATTTCAAACATTTACTTGCTTATTACAATCATCAACTGCATATACACGGATATGCTATACATATTGCAATACTTGAATTCATTTATATGTATGCATTAACGAATACATATCCTAGTATAGCGCCTTCATAGCGATGAGTCACTCGTCAATGTTTTCCACTGAATGACAGATCACCCATGAATATGATCATAGGTAGATTCGTTACATTATTTCCAGATCCATGATCCTGATGCTACGTATCTCTTCTATATATAAAGGAAGAGAGCCGAGCATTCGACTCTCCCCTTTATTACCCGTGAATGTACTTAATGAATCCGTGTTACATCTTAGGCAGTTTCTTCAAATCAATCATAGCGCGCGCCATGATTAGGGCAGCATCGCCACGGAGCATATTCGCAGATGGCTGGAATACATACCCTTTCTTCGGATCAGAAGGATCGATTGGAACTCCCGAAATAAAGCCTTTCTTCGCTATCGCAAGTACAGACGGCTGTGCATAGTAATCAATCTTGTCTGCATCTTGGAAGTACTTCAATAGATCCTTGCGAACCTTGTCGCGATTCGTATCCAGCTTCAAGTTCAATGCTTTCGCAAGCATGACTGCTGCATCCTGACGAACAATAGAATAGTCGCCGCCAAATTCATTCGGCGATACACCACGGACGATACCTTCACGTGCGGCAGTTTCAACATAACGGAAGTCCCACAGCTGATTCACATTGATTGTATTCATCTTATCTGCTTGTGGCACTACAACATCATTGAAATGCTTCTTGCCGTCATAGTTCAACGGAATTTCCTTCGCACGAACGATCATGCGAGTGAATTCGCCACGAGATACATACATATCTGTACCAAACATGGAGAACGGATCAAATGGATTCATGACACCTTTTGCAAAAATCGTTTCAATGAAGTCACGTGCGTAAGGATGCTGTACCACATCATGATAAGAGTAAGACATCTTACCAACTACATAGTATCCAAAGCGCGTAAATGGAACTGTAACGGTATGCTTTTTCGCATCAACGACTCCACCGATGTTTTCCCATTGCTGCAATTCCGAATCAAAGCGGAACACACTCACTGTGCGACCACCGTCATCTGTTACATTTTTATCATAGCTCAAAATCAATTTACCTGGTTTAGACAAGATCAGCTCATTGCGCAGGTCACGCTTATAGAACATCTCAATTGGTGAACCTGGATATTGATATGGCTCAGCGCCATATTTAATTGGATCATAAACAGAGTCTGTCTTGATGTCATCCGCTTGACCTGGATCCATCCAAATGACCGGACCGGCCTTAATAAAGCGCTCTGGGAAGCTCGCCTCAAAAATGTTCTTTGCTTCAATTTTCGCCAAATCATAGTTTGCAGGCTGGTACTCAAATTCGCGACGGTCTACTTCTCCATCGAACGAGTTCGCAATTGCAAACAGAAGATTATGGCCGCTAAATACTTGGTTTTTAAAGTTCTGCGGCACATTATAGTCACGTCTTACAAGATTCGCACCTTTTTCGAACGTTAAGTTTACGATGCCTTCAAAAACTTTATGTGATTTTTTCATCGGCTCCATATACTGAGCACCTGGAATCGACGTAGGTACATACTTCACCGTAATGGTATTTTTGAATGTATCTTTGCCTCTTGAAATAGCTATTTCGATCTTATTGTCTTTATTTGCCTTAAGGCCAACGACAAATGCACGATACGCATTTTCGTATGGCTTTTGTGTCTTGTCATAGCTTGGGTAGTAAATAATTTTTTCTGCTGGAATTTTATTAATAACTACCTTTTCTGCCCCTGGCGAGTCAATAATGACTTCAACAAAGTTTTGGTTAACCACTCGCTTTTCAAGCGCTGGCTTCAAGATCGTGTAAGGTACATCTACCGGTACAACTTCTAGGCGATATGTTGCACGAGGACCGCCTTCGCCACTGTTAAATACAGTCATGTTCATTGCGACAGGAGTTCCATCACCAGGAAGATTTATGCCCTTAATAATAAAGCTAAAGAATTGTTTATCATTATCGTAGTAAACAGAGATTCCGTTAACCACAGCACCTGAATTGTACGTATCCCCATTTTTGTCCGTGAACATATTTTCCAATGTCCACTCAACTTTCCCTAATGGGTTTTTATCGTTTTTCAAAACAGGAGATTGGATCACTAACTTGTAATTCTGAAGCTCGTTAGCCGTACCGCTTCCTCGAAGGCTAGAAATTTTTGCTTCGATTTCAGCTTTGTTTTTTCCGAGATCAATAAAGTCGAACGTACCGTATACATTCATTTGCGCTTCACGAGTCAAATAAACGCTGCCTTTTTTCTCAAAGCGAGGATCATTTGGCTTCGGATCCGGATACGTTGTGCTGTATGGATAAATTCCGTCTGTCTCAGGTGCTGGAATAACCGGCAAGTTCGTCGGAATAAGCGTTACCGTAATAGTGTTCTCGTAATGCGATTTTTGGGAACGGAATACAAATTTAATTTTGTTGTCTCCCATATACAACGCATCAAAGGCCTTTTTTGGGCTTACTAATTTGAATTGACTATTTGAAGCGCCTTTAGTCAGTTCCAATGTTGTATTATTAACACTGAAAAATACCGTTTGATCTGTCCCAGAGTATTTAAGCTCTTCTTCGTTGGCAATATTGTAGATTTGACCCGCCAAGTCCTGCAATTCTTTCATGACTTGATCTTGACGCTGGGCATTTGTTGTATCTGTATAAATCTTTTGGCCATCAAATGCTCCGTCGTATTTTACATATGGTCCATATAAAAGAGTAACCGTTGCCGTATATGTTTCATTAGAGCCATCCAATCGAAACACAATCGTCTGTTTCCCTGTGCTTGGCAGCTTGTCAATCAGGTATACAACCCGACTCATGGATGTCGGCACCCCATTGATATTTTCAACTGTAACATCCTCGGCAACAATCGTAGGATTTAAATGGTAAGTATTTGCATTTTGCTTTTTGCCTAATGCGTCGGTTACAGATTCAATCGAAATTCTAGGACTGCTTCCATTAGGCACTAAAAATTGGATTGCAGCCGGCATGGAAAATAACTGCGCACCGTCCAGCTTTCCGCCTTGCAGCGCAACAATTTCCCCAGGCGTCATTGTGTTGTTATATCCACTCAAATAATTAGCTGCGTAAATATATGGTTTGCCCGCATCCTTTAGCAATACAGAAAATCCAGACATACTCTGCAAAGAAGGAGTAGACAAAGCATAGTTTGTCGATGTTAATGTTAAGTTGGTACGCTTATCTTTTTGGACAGCACCCGCTATTTCAAATGAGTACTCGACAAATTTGGGATTCGAAGAGACTTCTGTCACATTGGTTGCATTACCGTTTGTTTTATTACCGGTACTCGTTTCAATCGTCTCATATGCGACACCAACACTAGTCGGCTTCGTTTTGGTTGCATCGTAAGGGATAAGAACGCGACCATAAATTATACCGTTAGTATTAGCAGTAATCGTAGGACTTTGCGATAAATCATATTTTGTTGTTCCGCCATCTTCCTTCATGTGAACATCATGGAACGTTACATCGCCATTGAAAAATGCCACTTCTCTTGTTGTTTCAACCGATTGTGTACCGTTAAATACTTTAATTTTAACTAAGTTCCGGCCTTGCTCAATGGCAATTGGAGAAGCAAAGAACGTCCAGTCATTGCTCTTAGACACACCAAAGGACCAGCTTCGTCCGTTCACGTCAATTTGAACTTTATCCGCATTCGGTGCTTTACCGGAGATGCTGACGTTTACCGTTTTTTACCTTGAGAAGCATCCGAGTAAACAATTGTCGACTCATCTTCTTTCAAGTTATAGACATTCCCATCCAAAGATACGGACATGTCGTACATCGTTGGACCATTGCGGTACTCGATAAAGATGGAGTCATACACATCCGACATGCCTTGCAAGCCTTTGAATGTAATTTGGTTCAAGCCAGGGTACAACTGTAAATTATACAATTGAATTTTCGAACCATTGATCATAATGTTAGCCGTTTGGCCTTCACGTTTATCGTTTTGATCCACTAAATATTTATCCGTCGCGTTTGGATCAGGATTTTTATTCAGCTTGTACACGCTATAAGATATCGAATTTCCGTTAACGCCATTCAATGTACCTTCTAACGTCACACGTTCACTGTTCGTTATACGTGCAGACGTAGGTGAATACTGTTCATTCGGAAATACGAAATGGTTGGCGCTTGCTGCGAATGCCGTTGATACTGCTGTACCGAGCGAAGCCGGGATGAGCGTAACGACGAGCGCGAGCGTCAACAGTATGGATACCAGTTTCTTCAACGCTATTAGCCTCCTTGTTTTAGAACCGTATTTGAGTTGCCCCTATCGGCTCGACACTTCCTTGTACTTCTGTTATCGGCTAATCTCGTCCTAAATTTTAGTCAATCCTCCGAAGTTTGTATCGCATATCGAACTGTAAGACAATTAAAAATAGTCTGTTATAGCAAAGAGCGGTATCAAGTGAAAGGAAAAGGTATCCATAGTAATAAAAACGAAAGGGGCATAACAAAAAACCTTTGCCCCAAGCAGTTCAGGCTAAATGCCTGACTCCACTAAGAGAGCAAAGGTTATGCGTGCAACATACAATATAATAGCGAGCTTACTTCATCAAAGTCCGCATGTAATAATTGTGGTAATCGTTATTTCGAACGCGATTCGGCGTGCACCTTCATGCGCAAGCGATGCAATACGTTCAGCATCGGTTTTCTCGTCTTGCTTACGATACCAATCACTTCAGCCCCAAGCTGGAGCGATACGAGCAGGACGCAGATGACGACCAAAGTTACCCAGTTCGCATCATTCGATGCGGCAACAGATTGGATTACAGCCAGCAATCCGAAGAATGCAGCGATACCGTAGATGATGAGCACTGTCTTCCGATGGCTGAAGCCCAATTCGCGCAGGCAATGGTGCAAGTGCCCTTTGTCTGGTGCGAATATCGGCTTCTTTTGCAGCCAGCGGCGTACAATCGCAAAGAATGTATCCGACAGCGGCACACCAATAATAAGCAATGGTGTAATGAACGACATAATCGCAATTTGCTTAAAGCCCAGCATAGATAGAACTGCCAAGCTAAAGCCTAAGAACAAGGAACCAGAGTCCCCCATAAAGATCTTCGCCGGATGGAAGTTAAAGAACAAAAATCCAATAATGCTTCCAAGCAAGACGGCGCAGAGCAAAATAATTACGGGGTTGCCCATAAAAATGGCCATGACCAGTATCGTGGCAATGGCAATGCCGGATACCCCAGCTGCCAGTCCGTCCAAGCCATCAATCAAGTTAATGGCGTTCGTTACACCAACGATCCAAAAGATCGTAAGCGGAATTGCAATCCATGTTTCAATAAATAAATATTTATCGCCAAACGGCACATTTACAAAATCTACAGTTAAATCAAATCCGAATACCACGACACACGCAGCAACAATCTGACCGAGCAGCTTTGCTTTCGCAGACAGTTCAACACGATCATCCAGCGCACCAATCAGAATAATGATGGAACCTCCGGCAAGCAGCGCCTTCACAAGATTCGCATCTCGCGATGAACCAAGCAGTGTATCAGGGATAAAAAGCATAAGTCCAAGCAGCGTAATTACAAACGCCGCAAAAATAGCCAAACCACCCATGCGGGGCATGATGCGCGTATGCACTTTCCGCGCATTCGGTACGTCGACCGCACCTACTTTGATCGCAAATTTCTTCACTAAAGGCGTTAATCCAGTGGCAAGCAGCAGTGCTGCCAAGCAGCCACCAATTGCGTATACGGTCATCATCGGTAGTTTCAACCCCCATTTATGTTACCGGATCGAATTATACTCCGTTCAAAATGGAAACACCAATGCCGGATTCATGTGAAAACTTACGAAAATGAAAGATTATACGTCATTTTACTGCACTTTTGTGGGCTTATCTTTATCCCGCATCACTTTCCATGCAAATTTAGGCAGTGCCAGCATTCGCATGAAGCGCTTTGGCTCCTTGGCTAGACGATACAGCCATTCAATACGCAGCTTCTGTACCCACATTGGCGCTCGCTTAGCCTTTCCTGATATGACATCGAAGCTGCCCCCGACACCCATCATAAAAGGAACTTGAAGCTGATGACGATATTTTGCAATCCAAGGCTCCTGCGTATCAGCTCCACGAGCAACGAACAGCAAGTCAGGATTCGCCTCACGGATCTGTGCAACAACCTTTTCATCCTCATCGCTCTTAAAAAAGCCATCTCGATATCCGACAATGGAGATGGACGGATACTGCTCTTGCAACCGTTCCGCAGCTGCCTGAACTACATCAGGGGCAGCACCAAGCAAATATACTTTCCACTTGCGAAGCTCTCCCATCTTCATCAGCTCATGCAGAAGATCGAAACCGGTCACTCGTTCAACTACTGGATCGCCGAATTTATTAGCTGCCCAGACAATGCCTGTTCCATCCGGAACGATCAGGTCTGCTTGCTTCATGACGGCCATATTCTTATCATTCTCCAAGGCCGCCATCACCATGATGGGATTCGCTGTAATCACTTGAACCGAGCGGCCATTGTCAATATGATCAACAAGAAGCTTTACGGTATCTTCCATATTCAGCTTGGAAAATGGAATGCCGTAAATCGAAACTTTAGGTACATCCTTCATTTCTAACATATCACAAACCACCTTACGCCTTATGACGCAGCCACTTCACAATTTGTTGCGCTGGCTGTTCTGCTTCTTGCTTCAATACAGTTATTGCTTCCTTATGATCCTTACGCCAGCCATCTACATTATCGAGCAACTCACACATATAGGATGCAGCTCGAACCGCATCCAGCTTAGCTGTCGTCCCAATCGCCTTTTCATGGAGACGATGCAAAAACTGATCAATCTTCGGATCATAAGAAATCCCTGCAAGCGGCACCTCTTGGGAGGCCGCATAAATGAGGGAATGCAATCGCATTCCAACCAGCACCCGGCATTGACTTACTTCCCGCAGCATCGTTTGAGGGTGCTCAAGCGGAGCGCATAAGCTCATCACCGAGCCAGCCTCTGTAGCATTTGCAGATTGGCCGCCGCACAATCCATCTGCCTCCGGCACCATAGTCTCCAGCTTCTTCATGACATAACGGGAAGCTTCTTCATCACTTGCGCCGTGGAAAGGCAAGAACCGAAGATGGACATTCTGCATTTGACTTAACTGAAGCAGCATATCGACAATCGAATCCATATCAGAGCGATCCTGATTCCAAAACCGGAGGGACACGCCCACATAAGGTCGTCCTGCCTCATCAAATCCTTTTCCGTCATCAAGTTCGGATTTCTCACCTTGAGATGCCGGCAACCGAAGACCCATCACTGGATCAGGTACGACGTGGATATTATCTTGCCCTATTCCCATTCGCATTAACAGTTCTGCAGACTCACGATCACGTACCGAAACATACGCTGCACGGCTAAATACATGGCGAATGTACGGATAGAAGGACTCGCGATTGACAGGCCCAACTCCTTGCGAATAAATGAATGTCGGCTTGCGGAACCACTGTGCAAGTTTCAATACGCCCAAGTAATAAGGAATCGTCTTTGAACTGGTGGCATCCTGAAGCAGGCTGCCACCGCCGCTAATCAAGGCATCGCTGCTGCGAATCGCACCGAGCAGGGCCCCGGGCTTCATTCGATGAACAGCTTGTACCCCATATAACCGAGATGTCGTTTCTGGATCACCCGATAATACAACTGGCTCGATTGCCGTGCCGGCTTCGTTACCAGCGCGTTCCAAGGCAGTCAAAATTGACAATAGAACCGCCTCGTCACCACTATTATTGAATCCGTAATATCCGGAAAGTACTATTCTTGTAGCTTTGGACGCCATGCATCCCAACACCTTTCAATGATAGTCCACACGAAAATGCCAATGATTCCGATAACGAGCCCCAGACCAAGTCCAAGAAGCGTACGAATCAACGAAATCATGACTGGCGTATGGATATGCGCGAATGTATCTACCATAGACAATTGGCCGATAACCGCAATGATGAACGCATACAAAGCAATCCGATAACGGTAAGCTGCAAATGCTGCAACCAAGAATAAAGGATGCGCCATCAAAAATTCTTTATTTCGAGGTCGAACCCCTAACGTATTCTCAAGCAGAGAGCGGAACGATTTTTCAAAGGAAGAAACAGTTCCCGCATTCCCCGTACGGGATAGGTAGTACAACCCCACTACGCCCGCGACGCCTGCCGCAATGACCCACAACACCGTAATCGGCATTTTGAGCCAGCGATTGGCTTCCTTCACTACGGAATCTCCACGGTAGAGGAAGATATACAAAGCAGTAAGGCCAATTGGAACGAAGTGCAGCAAGCTGACTCCGCGGAATTGATTCAATACAAGACTGTACGAAATATTGTTAAGCAATGCAATCACGAATGGGATAGCCATCAACGACAATAACGTCGTACGTAAGAACAGACCAACCGATTTGCTGAATCGTACCTTAAAGTTGACGATCGAAGGGCTCATATCTACTCTCCGAACGGCAAGCACCATAGCGATCGTCGGCGCGCTTATGGCAACCATAAGTGCAAGCAATTGCTCAAACAAGGCAGGTTTCAACACATACATTCCTGCGCTTCCGATTAAGCCTAGCACGAAAGCTGGAAGCATGACATACGGTACAAAATAAGAGATCATCAGCGCGATCAACGCTACACTGCCAATAACGACAATGATTTTCGCAATTTTCTGCCAGGAAGCATCGTAAACCGTAAATGGCTCCGCAGTGCCCAATGTAAATCCATTCTTTTCAATCGATGCAACTGCATCCCCAGGTGCCTTCAAGGTGTGAATCAAATTATCTATCGAAGTCACAATTTCAGACTTCTTTACATCTTTCTTAACAGCCGAGTTTAAATAAATCATACGAATATTGCGATCCTTCGTCGCAAGTGAGAAACGATCAGCCAACACATCAATATCATTGAACGATTCCTGATCATTAATCGAATGCAAACGTACCACATTATATTTCGTCAAATAAGCCAGCTTGTTCATGCCCTGCTGCGGCTTTTTCAAGCCTTCAATGGCAGCAATCCCAATGTTGTGCTTATTCAACAGATCAGCAAATCCCGCCAAACTATTTTTCTCTGGATCATCATTAAAGCCTTTAACCGCATCCCCATCGAACAAAATGCGAGTCACACCTAAAGAATTATAATATTGCAGCAGTTCATCCATTTGCTCCTGAACATACTCCGAGCTGTCGGACAAACGCGGCATAATGGCAAATCCTTTATCCACCAGCATCTGAATCGTGATTGGATCCTGCGGCATCGATTTCATCACTGCGGATTCAACTGGAGTTTCCAAAATCAATCCATTGCGTCCCTCGAACTGCCACGCACGAACCTCTACACCCAAACGAAGAAAAGTCTTCTCAATCATCGGAGAAAGCTTCTGTTCATTCTCAGCTGATGTGAACAAAAGATATGTATAATTCTCATTTAATGGCGGGAGCTTCTTTTGCAAAGTTGCCGCATCGTTGGAATTATAAATCAACACTTTGCGTGCTGACTTCAAGTCCGACAAATTACTCTCGAACAGCGCCATCGTGTGCACGCCAGCATCTTTTAGCCGTCCCAACTGCTCATCGATAAACTCATTTGGCTTAGCCATTAGCCCAGACATATCAACCAAATTACGATAATTGAATACAATTTCAACCTTGTTCGCCGACTGCTCTGTCTGTACCCGCTGCACGGCTACTGGAATAGCGGCTACTAATCCGACAATAGCTACGAGCCATAGCCATTTTTTCATATGTCGGTTCCATTTCTCTACCTGTTGAAACACTTGTTTCCCTCCTTAAGCCATTCCGAATACGTTGTACGCGAGTCACCGCAATATTGTGGCATGCTTCGATTGTTCGATGAGTTCCGAGTCTATTCGACACGGCCGACACGCATCTGATCATCAGCTGCAGTTATCCTTAGAATAACCGAACTGCGCTTCATTCATTGCAACAAAACCCGCGTAATTTGTATTCTATTCTCGATCCGACAATGCAAACATCAATTCACCTTCAGCTACGACCTTATCTCCTACCTTTGCTGTTGCCTGTCCTTTCCCAATCGTACCCTTCAATCGTGTGATTTCTACTGTTAGTGTCAGTGTGTCACCCGGCACGACTTGACCACGAAAACGGAAATTATCAATTCCAGCAAAAAAGGCAAGCTTCCCTTGATTCTGCTCCATTTTCAACATAGCAACCGCACCTACCTGTGCAAGCGCTTCAACAATCAGAACTCCCGGCATAACCGGATAACCTGGAAAGTGGCCTGCAAAATGCGGTTCGTTCATCGTTACATTCTTAATTCCGACGGCACGTTTACCTTCTTCTACTTCAAGAATGCGATCAACGAGCAGGAATGGATAACGATGCGGAATAATTTCCTGAATTTGTTCAATGGATAACATGGTGACTTACTCCTCTCTTCCTATACGTATATTACGGCAGCTATACGTCAATAACTAAGATCATCCTTCATGACTGCAGGCTTGAAGGTTGAGATAAGGGGCTCCTCTTACAGCTATTGCTGTCAGAGGGGCTCTCTTCTTAAAATCAGAATGCACAACTTCTATCAATGTCATTCTGCTGCAACATAAGTTGCCCTCCTTACATGACGCCATAGCACATCATAACAAGCCGTAGCCAATGTAAAGATTTTCAACCCTTCACAGTCAACAAACCTATTCCCCTCACAAACGATTTGAGATCTCATTTTCGACTTCTATCTTGCGATTAATTCGAATAAACAAGAGCGCGTACATAAACGATGTGATAAATGAAAATAGGATTACCGCCCATAACAGTTGGACTGCATAATTCCATTGGAAGTAGACGAACAGAATCGCGATATAATAGAAGACTGTCGTCAATTTCCCCATCCAATTAGCTGGAACTGTTTTCTTTCCTTTAAAATGAAATAAAGCTGAGCACGCAATCATTCCTGCATCACGAATCAGCATCGCTACCGCAGCCGTCCAGGGCATATCTCCAGACCACAGCAAAGAAAACATGACGGTCAACATCATTAGCTTATCTGCCAATGGATCCAGCATCATGCCGATATTTGTTACTAAATTATACTTGCGTGCGATATACCCGTCCATAATATCAGTCAGTCCGGCCAGCAGCCAGACACCGAATGCAGCGTACCGCTCACCGATGAAGAACAAAGCCATATAAACGGGGATGAGAACGAATCGAAACATCGTTAACATATTCGGTAAATTCAACCTCAAAACCCCCAGTTCCCCCCATTTTCAATGTTCCTCCAACTCATTATACATGCCCCAAAACAAAAATGAAACTTTATAGCCTGGTACAGGAGGTCAAAAGCCCCTCAAGAAATAATCGATCACTGCCTTCTTCTTTTCCTTCGCCTTACGCACAAAAAAATCCCCACAAAGTGGGGATTCCCTTAACCGAACACAAGTTGGAACAAATGTGTCCATGTATTGACGTTCAGTGCATCTGCAACAGAACCCTTGCCTAGCACGACAAATCCGGCTACCATTCCGCCGAACGTAGCTAGCACGCATAATAGTGGGACAATGGCCAGTCGAAAAATCCACTTGCCTGCCTTAGAATGGCGAACCGGTTCCTGCTTAGGTTCCGGCTCTTGCTCAGAGGCTGTCTGAGCAGCCTCCTTGCCCTTGCGCAGACGCTGCTTGCGCCGCTCTTCGAATACAGGCTGCTGAGCAGGCTTGCCAGCTACCGGCAACTCTAAATGATCGTCGGTTTCGGTCTTCACCTTCGTCTCCCCGTCCTCGTGTTCGGAGCTGGAATGAGGACGATGCAGACGCGCTAACGATATATCCTGTTGCAGCGGCTCATACTCATAATCGAGCAGCTTCTTGTTTTTCTCTTCTTGGTCACTCATTATCTCACCCGCTTCGTTTACGCGCGAAGGTTATTCGCCAGCCCCCACATCGCGTCTCCGGAAGTCAATGCACGAGCGGACATCTGATACGCACGCTGCGCTTGAATTAAATCGTTCATCTCATCGATCAGCGATACATTCGATTGCTCAATCATACCTTGTCGAACGTGAACAGTTTGATTTTCCGTCAGATCAAGATCCTCAACGACTGCATTTCGGTTCATGTTAGGGGCCATTACGTAATAATTGTTCTCTGTCTGTGTCAGGAGCTCTGGGCTGATTGGCTTCACAACCTTCAGCGTAGCAATCGGATTTGGAATCGCCACTATGCCATTCTTCGTCACGAATACTTGCCCCTTGTCATTCACCTGTATCTCTTGATCCGGAGCAATTCGAATCTCTGCACCGTCTTTATCTAATACCTTATCGCCTTGGGCCGTTACCAGCACCTTTTCATTCGAAGCCGGATCTATCGTATAATGGAAGGCTCCTTCTCGTATCCAAGCAGACTGGCCATTCGTCAGTCCGATCTCGAATAGCGCATTGCCTTCAAGCGCAAAGTCAGTGCTCACACCCGTCTGCTTTAGTGAACCTTGTGAGAAATCACGGCCCATTGCAGTCAATCGTGCCCCGTAGCCAAGCGTGTATCCCATTGGAGTTGCTCTTCCTGGCTGACGGTAATCTTTATCATGTTGTCTTACATTTGTAAGTACATCGGCAAATGTAGCGGACTTGCGCTTATAACCATTTGTATTCAAATTCGCCATATTGTCTGCGACGATATCCAGCTTACGCTGAATGCCATTCATGGACGTAGCTGCAGAAATCATAGACTGGTTCATATCGTTCCTCCTATTCTAAGCGCTTAGACGCGCCCTACCTCATTGACCGTCTTGTCCAGCGTCTTATCATAGAATTGTACGACTTTCTGATTCGCCTCATAGGCACGGAAGGCCGTCATCATGTCCGCCATCGATTGGGTCGGATCTACATTGGAACGTTCTAGATAACCTTGCTGTACTTGCACCTGCTTCTGATCTTCCGCTGTCCATGCGATCGCGGTTGCTTGGCCAGCGCCCGCTGCATCTAGGCGGAAACGCCCATTACCTGTTCGAATCAACATATTCGGGTTCTCAATGCGAGAAACGAGCAGATCTGCTCCCACTATCGGAGTTCCTGTATGTACATTGTACATTCTCCCTGCATCATTAACCTTTACATCATCCAGAGATACAATGGCTGGCAATACAATAGGCGCCTGATTCCGGTTCAACACAAGCGCTCCGTCTGCCGTCGTCAGCTCATGACGCTCGTTTAATCGAAAATGGCCATCCCGCGTAAAACGCACCTCGTTGCCTTCCCGCACTGTAAAGAAGGCTTCTGGCTTATACACAACATTGCCTTGCCCATCTCTTCCTTTGCCTGAAGCGTCAAAAGCAACGCCCGGAACACTTAAATCTGTAAGCAGCGCAAAATCACCGGATTGGTTCGTCTGCATCAGATCCCCTTGATTGAACAGCATGCGGCTCTCTTCCGCAAAAACACCGGTATTCAAACGGCCAATGGTTCGTCCTGATCCTTGATCGCCACCCATTAAGGACAGCATCATTTCAGGAAATGAATGTACAGCTCCTGTTACCGACTTGTATCCAGGAGTATTGATATTGGTCATATTATTCGTAACCGTATCATGTCTCCGCTGCTGGGTCATCATGCCCGATGCAGCCGTATATAACCCTCTAATCATGTCGCTTCCTCCCGATCTATCAAAGCATATACTTTGTATATCGGATTACACGAATGATTTCTTAACGACCTTATCCAAATTGTCCAGCATAATTCCTGTACCCTTCACGACACAATGCATCGGATCTTCGGCTATAAGCACTGGTACCTTCAGTTCATCTGCCATTAGCTCGTCCAATCCGTCAAGAAGTGCTCCGCCGCCAGTCAAAATGACGCCGCGATCGATAATATCCGCCGACAGTTCCGGCGGTGTCCGTTCCAATACCGATTTCGCAGCCGCGATAATCGACGAGATTGGATCCCACAAGGCTTCACGAACTTCATCGGATGTGATTGTAACCGTGTATGGAAGGCCAGATACCATGTCACGCCCACGAATATCCATTTCCCGTTGTCCACCTTCGCGCACCGTTCCGATGTTGATCTTAATATCTTCAGATGTACGCTCCCCAATCAACAACTTATACTTAGACTTAATATATTTCATGATGGAGCTGTCGAACTTGTCCCCAGCAATTTTAATAGAAGAGGCGGTAACGATGTCTCCCATGGACAATACCGCCACGTCTGTCGTTCCGCCGCCGATGTCAACAACCATATTGCCGCTTGGTTGGAAAATATCCATCCCTGCGCCAATTGCCGCCGCCTTCGGTTCTTCTTCCAAGAAAACATCCTTGGCACCGCTCTTCTCAGCCGCTTCACGAATTGCCTTCTGTTCAACAGAAGTAATGTTCGTCGGCGCGCAAATTAGAATTCGTGGATGCGAGTACCATTTGCGACCGCCGACTCGTGAAATAAAGTGCTTCAGCATTGCTTCCGTTACCTCGAAGTCAGCAATGACTCCGTCTCTAAGCGGGCGTATAGGGACAATATTACCTGGTGTCCGTCCAACCATTCTATGGGCTTCTTCACCCACGGCGAGGACTCGCTTTGAATCGCTTTCGATTGCTACAACCGAAGGCTCGTTCAAGACGACCCCCTTCCCCTTGACATGGATGAGAACGTTCGCCGTTCCCAAGTCGATTCCAATATCCTTGCTAAGCATAAGTTCGAGAGCCTCCACATTCATTTTTCATGTCCAAATCGAGAAATTACGACCGTTTTCTGCAAAATATTTACTCATCGTTTACCATATCATACTTTCTCTGCTACGTTCAATGACAGATTGGAAGGCAGCTCACATTTTAAAAAGTTATTGGAATGGGGTGGGGAGTTAGGATTTACCGGCCGTCATGACCTCACGTTTTTTGAAGTGGTTTTCTTATATTTTATCTTCGTTGCTTCCCCACCACGCAAGTGACGAACGGACTTATGATATTCGAGAATGTGCTTCACCTGATCAGCCAAATCGGGATTGATCTCAGGCAGCCGTTCGGTCAAATCTTTGTGCACCGTGCTTTTGGACACGCCGAACTCTTTGGCGATAGTACGAACCGTATGCTTCGTTTCGACGATGCAGCGGCCGATTTTGATGGTCCGTTCTTTGATGTAGTCGTGCACGTTCCCGCCTCCCTACTCGGTTTAATTGGTACATTATATGAGGGGGTCGCACACTTATGCGTTATAACCAAGCCTGACAAGCTTGGCTTAGCCAATATTTTTGCCAAGACTGACAGTGGACAAGATGGATAACGGAATCACCTATCCGAAGAAAAGGCAGGAAAAAAGCTTAGTCAAAGCGGTATTTCTGATGCTTTCAAAAATGTGAACGATATGGTTCATATCCAAATTCAAACGAGCAAAAAATTTTTTTCGAAAAGCGATCATTTCTAATGCGATTTCCTCACCAACCAAAAATAAAAACGGGCGAATGTCTTAAAGACATTCGCCCGTGTTATTACCAGTTCAACCGTATTAGTTTTTAACCAGAACCGATGTCGGGTTGACTGGCTTGTTCTCATTGTACACTTCAAAGTGCACATGAACGCCTAGTTCCTTCTCCAGTTCGCTGCGGCCTGCAGAGGCGAGCGCGTCACCCTTCTTCACGGTATCGCCAAGCTTCACTTTCACATCAGCCAAGCTTTGATAGACCGTCTTCATACCATTGCCATGATCCAGCTCTACGACAAATCCATTCGTTGAATGCTGCTCGGCACGTGTTACTTTACCGCTCATAGCTGCCAGCACATCAAATGTCTGCTTGTCCTTGCGTGCCAAGTCGATACCTACATTCGGCGTAAACGTTTGCTTGTACTGCACCATTGCTGCGGCCTGTTCTTCCTTGGAAGCCTTCTCGTCATAGTACGGCATAACGACATCTACATCCCCAGCGTTCGCCACCGGCCAACCGAGTGTTTCGTTTGTTGCCACAACTTCGACTGCTTCTTCCTTGGCTCCTGTTGCCGTTCCTGCTGTTGTGTTGCTTTGCTTCATCGTCTGCTCTGCTTGCGTCGCATCCTTGTTTGGGTCGAGCGGTTTGTGGTTCAAGTCTTGATAGACCCAGACTAGAGTTAGGATAATTGCTGCTGCGGCCATGTACAAAGCGGGGAATACCCATTTCTTCGACAACAGCTTTCTCCATGAGGATGTGTGAACCGCTTGCGTCCCATGCATTGATTTGGAGGCTTCAGACGGATTTGCTGTGCTTGTCGTAGATGTATTCATCGTTGTTTTGTTTTTTGAGTTTTGATTTTGGTTTTGTTCACTCATTTGTGATCACCTCAGTAACCATTGTTACCGAGGCTAGTACTTTTATACGTAGAAATGCTAATTTTTAAGATATGAAGCTAGCAGGGTCAGATAGCCAGTCTCTATCTCTTCCGCAAAGACCTTGTACAGCCGCTGCCCAGCGGAAAATCCCTGTCGTACCAGCTCATCCTTTCGTTCGATCCGCTGCTAACTTCGAAGCTTTGTCCAGCTTCACATCTTTATAATAGTAGGTTACAATTTGCTCGGCTGTCGCGCCTTCCTTGGCCATCCCCTGCGCCCCATACTGGCTCATGCCTACGCCATGCCCGAATCCATATGTGGTAATGACCAACTTGTCATTGTCTACACTCCAATCGAATGCGCTTGATCGCAGTCCAAGCTTCTCTCGAATCTCTCGTCCTGTAAAATGTTCTGATCCAATCTGAACCTGACGCACCCGCTTGCCAACCGTTCGAGATACAATGCGAAGCTGATTCCCAATCCCTTGAATGGAAGCTGTCTTGCCAGTTGTTCCACCATCTGATTTCAGCTTCAATGCTTGTGCCGATACCCCAAGCTCTGACAGCAGGTTATTCATTTGAAAAGTAGTGCGTTCCGCATATTTCGGAGCGACCCGCTCGTCCCAAGGACTCGGCACACTTTTTAAGTATGGGATCGGGCTCCCCCAGTAATCCTCTGCATTTTCGGTATATCCATTGCTTGTCGAGAAAAAGGCAGCCATAATCGGTTTACCCTCATACGTAATAATGAGATCCTTCGTCTCTTCCACGGCGCGGCTCAGCTTCGCCGCGGCATCCTTCGGTAGCCGCTTCATCTCCGCGAGCGGTTTGTAAGCCTGATGGGCGACGGTGTTTGTCACGTCGGCCCCCTCTGGTGTGCCGCTTGCATCCTTCGCCAGCAAGCGGCGCATGATGTACGTGCGGGCGGCTATCGCTTGCGCCTTGAGCGCTTCGAGCTCAAAGCTGCTCGGCATCTCTGCCGCCAGGACGCCGCGCACGTACTGCTCCAGCGCGATGCTCTCAATTTGGCGCGTGCCGCTCAGGTACACGCGCACCATGGGCTGCGCCGCCGCTATGCCTGGCGACTCCTTTTGCGCCTGCGGCGCCGTGCGCTCGCTGCGCACGCTCGTGTCCTTCTCCTGCTGGTGCTCTTGCACCAGCAGGAGCGGCACGAGCAGCGCGAGCGCGATAAGCGCGCCAGCCCATAGGGCGGTGCGCGCTAGCAGCGGCAGGGGGCGCCTGCGCATGCCCCATCGCCCCCTGCCGCGAAAGCCCAGGCGCGGCTTCAGCCAGCGGGCGAGCCGTCGCGCCTGCGCGTTCAACATCGGCTGCATTGCCATCCGACTCTCTCCTCCTCTCCCACGGAAGAACCCTCTCTTCATTTCTAGCATTTCACAAATAGAGCAGAGTCAATCCTCTTTCTTCTACCCTATGCTTTTTTGAGAGAGGACAGAACCGGATAACCATTTATCTATCGTTTGCATTTAGAAAGGATCCCAGACTTTAGAATTATGTATCCTATATGCAAAAAAGCCTCCTCTTTATGAGGCGGCTTTTTGTCTAGTCGGTACACCATTTGTATCGATGCTATTGTCTATATATAATCCAGATGGAGGCTCCTTCTCTAGCCTTCTCGACATAGGCTTACGCCCAAGTTGGCTGAGTTTGGAAAACACCTTCTACCTTCTCTTCTTTCGTTTCTTGTGGCTTTTCCGTCATATTCACACGATAGATGTCCGCTCCAAGCGCAGACAATTTCTCCGCCAAGTGCACATAACCGCGATCAATATGATGAACGCCCCCAACTTCTGTCGTGCCTTCTGCAATCAAGCCTGCACAGATCAGCGCTGCACCAGCACGTAGGTCAGTTGCCGTTACCTTAGCACCTTTCAGCTTCGCTGGTCCTGTTACCACAGAAGTACGTCCTTCAACCTTAATATTGGCATTCATCAGGTTGAACTCATCCACATGCATGAAGCGGTTTTCGAATACCGTTTCCGTAACAACAGATGTTCCTTCCGCTGCAAGCAGCAATGCCATCATCTGCGACTGCATGTCTGTTGGAAATCCAGGGTATGGAAGCGTCTTGACATCTACAGCCTTCAGCGGCTGTTCCGCGCGTACGCGAATGCCATTCTCATCCGGCTCGATTGTAATGCCCATCTCTTCCATCTTCGCAATAACGGGGCCAAGGTGATCCGCAATTGCACCTTCCACATACACATCTCCGCCTGTCATCGCAGCAG
Source organism: Paenibacillus alvei DSM 29 (assembly GCF_000293805.1). Classification (GTDB taxonomy): domain Bacteria; phylum Bacillota; class Bacilli; order Paenibacillales; family Paenibacillaceae; genus Paenibacillus_B; species Paenibacillus_B alvei. The sequence goes on from NZ_AMBZ01000002.1 coordinate 231,901, forward strand.
CAACCATATAAGTTCCCGCTTCGACGCGATCAGGGATTACTGTATGCTCAGCACCTTGCAGATGATCCACACCTTCAATGCGAATAACGCCTGTTCCTGCTCCGCGAACGACTGCTCCCATCTTGTTCAGATAGTTCGCCAAGTCGACGATTTCCGGCTCACGAGCTGCATTTTCAATAATTGTCGTACCTTCGGCCAATGTAGCCGCCATCATAATATTTTCCGTCGCACCGACACTCGCAACATCCAAGTAAATCTTAGCGCCCTTCAGTCGGCCGTCCACTTTCGCTTCAATATATCCTTGTCCGAGACCAATAACCGCACCCATGGCTTCAAAGCCTTTCAAATGCTGATCGATCGGACGAGTTCCAATAGCGCATCCGCCAGGCAAAGAAATACGCGCCTGTCCTGCGCGAGCCAGCAACGGGCCCATGACGAGGAACGATGCTCGCATCTTACGCACCAACTCATATGGAGCTTCATAGGAATGAAGGTTCTCCGCATTCACATGAATAGTTTCGTTGGAATATGTAAGGCTTGCACCTAATTTTTCCAGTACATTGTGTATCGTTTTCACATCGTCAAGTGGAGGTGCATCGCAAATAACGCTAACGCCTTTTTCTCCCAGTAACGAAGCAGCGATGATCGGAAGCACAGAATTCTTCGCGCCACTAACACGCACTGTACCCATCAATCGGTTGCCTCCGCGGACGATAAATTTGCTCATCATGTTTCCCTCCGCGCTTTATTTCGCCCCATTATCCATATTTCTGTAAAAAATGGTACGTTCTTTTGATTTCCAAACTACATCATACCACTGCATCACAGCTATGGACAAGCGATATTTTTCGATAGACCCTTCCACATTTTCCTTGGGGCTATCATCCAGTGTTGACATCTTCATTCGATGTTATTCGACAAGTGCTTAAACCCTTGTCGGACGGGGCCTCATCATGTAAACATTACGGTTTCAACCCCGTCGGTGTACCGCCGTCCATTTCCTCTTAACCATTCCTGAATGATTCAAAACAAAAAACGTAATGATTGTGTCCAACTCCAATAATCGACAAAAAAATGAGCCACTGCTCGGCCGACTATAATGGCTAATAGTAAATGAACCATTTTGCCTTGTGGGCTTTGCGGGTGCCGAATGAACAAATCAATTTTTACGTTTTGCAGTGCCCACCATGCAAGTGCAATGCACAGCAATGTAATTATCATTTGAACAGCACCGCTCCAACCTACAGACGAGGTGACCTGTGTCCATGTTTCATTTCCGCCCACTTTAACCCCTCCTTACGTTTTCTTGTCCATGGCAACGAGGAGCATCGCTGCAAACTCAGCCCGTGTCGCTTCGCGATTTGGCTCGAACGTATTCCCTTTATAACCGCGAACATATCCCTTGCGTTTCATCTCAGCCAGCATAGGAGCTGCCCAATGCCCTACAGAGACATCTGCAAATGGAGGAGCACTAATCACCCCTGCCTTGAGGTGCAAGGCATTCCCTATCATCACCGCCATCTCTGAGCGTTTCACCTTTTGATCCGGTGCAAAGCGCTGGCCGCCGACGCCTCCAGCAATGCCTGCACTCGTAACCCGCGAAACTGCTGAATAAGCCCAATGCTTTGAAGTCACGTCCTTAAAAGATGGCGACTGCTTCCCCTTAGAGCTGAGCTTGAACGCATTTGCCATGATCGAAGCCGCCTCCGCTCGTGTGATAGGACGATCCGGTCCAAACTCCGCTTCAGGATAGCCGTTAATCCAGCCTGCCTTGACTGCACGAACGATCGAATCCTTAGCCCAATGTTGACCAATATCACGGAAGCCAGCTACTAGCGGCTCAGCCTTTACAGACAAGGAATAGAATTGCGTATCAAACTTATCACTGGTCGTCAATCGTACGTAGTACGTACTTGGTTCTAACTGAGTGCCTATCTCGAGAGAGGTCTCACCCAATCGATTGCGTGCGGAGGCAATCACCTTCTGTTCCCTTGAAAGAACAGACATTGTCACCACACGGTTAGAAGGTACATTCACTACCCGGAAACGGCCGTACGTCTGCTCCTTCACATTCCATTGGAACCAATCAACATCAGTATCCTCATGAAAGACCCCTTTATATTCCGTTCCTTCACTCATGGTGATTGCCTCATACACCTTATCATTCGGTTCATTTGAATCCGTAAATTGCGTCACATAATCGATATGCAGCTTATATTCTCCTGCTACGGCTTCCGGTCGTGCGGTTACCGCATTCTGTACCAAAATATAATACTTGCCCGCAGGTAAATCAGGAAGAACAACCGACTCAGCCTGACCTTCTTTCTGTTCATCTACCCAGCGTGTATCCATATGCGAGCCACGAATCTCCATTGCTGGATCAATACGAACAGTGTCCGTATCCAGTTTCAACCGAAGTGTTGCCTTCGTCGGCAGTTGAATCGAGTACCAATCGAAGTCAGATGCATGACTGAATGTGCCTACAATATCCTGTGTCCGAGCAGGAAGTGCAAAGGCTTGAAACTGCTTATCATTCGGCTCGAACGGATCCTCATAAATAAGGAAACGTGACGATAATTTGTATGCGACCGCAGCACCCGCATCCTCTGCGTAAAATCGGAAGACATTCTTTCCCTTCTTCACGGGAACAGCTAGCGGCTTATTGCTAGAGTAGCTATAAGCCTTACCTGTACGGTTATTGCCAGCAAAATGTGTAATTCCGATTTTACTTGATCCTTGAATTCGCTGCAGATTCAGCTCTAGAGTTCCATCATAGGGAGCATCAACAACGAACCAATTATCCTTCTTCTTTCCGTTTATTTCTGCCGCCAGTGAAGTGTCTATCGGGAACACTCTCGCCTTTTCGCGACTCGTATTCGTTCCGAATGGATCTTGCTCTATTGGCGTTAATAAGGCTTGGTCTGCACGAAGCATTCCATAGCCGCTAAGCTCGTCCCAGCCTTTCGCCTCGATATCCTTCGCTGTTTTCCGCAAATGCTGGCGAATTTGATATGGTTTCAGCTCAGGGTATTGGCTCCACAGCAATGCCGCTACTCCTGCCACTTGAGGAGCAGCCATCGAGGTTCCTTCTTCAGCAGCATAGCCCCCGCCTAATGCGGTCGTAAACACATGCCACGGCGCAACAAGATCTACCTCCGGACCAGTGTTTGAACGCGGCTCCACCCGCTGGTGATTGTTATTGCCGCCGATGGCGAGCACCGTAGGATAAGCGGCTGGATATTTAACCGCAATTTTCTCTCCATAGCGAGTACCGTCGTTACCAGTAGCTGCAATGAGCAGAACCCCCTTCTGCTCAGCATAATTCACAATTTCCTCCATGTATTTCGAGTAGCGATAGAGTCCGACTGACATGACCACGATTTTGGCGCCATGATCAACAGCATATAAAATCCCGGCCCCTAATTTATCCTCATCGCCATATCCCCTAGCATCGAGTGCTTTGATCGGCATTATTTTAGCTGACCATACAATTCCGGTTGTACCTTTACTATTATTGCCGATAGCCGCAATAACCCCGGCAACACTGGTGCCATGACCGTTATCATCTTGAGGTATGCCCGAATCCAGCAGGTTAATCCCCTTCACTAAGTTTGGCTTCAAATCCGGGTGGTTAAAGTCGACCCCCGTGTCGACAAGCGCAATTGTCGTAGACAGATTGCTCCGTGTCCGTCCCCACGCCGCTTCGATCCCTATCTGCTGCAAATAATGCTGCTGGCTATATAAGGTATCATTCGGCTTTACAACTGACTGCAGCGTATGAACCGTGTGATTCGGTTCGATGTATTCAATATCATTCGATCGCTTCGCATCGCGCAGCCAAGCATCCGGCTGCTCTGATTCCTTAGGACGAACGACCATGATCCCTACTGATTTCTGCTCTGACTCCACAATACTACGACGCAAAATTGCGTCATCCTGTGATCCTTGCTTCCACTTCATAATCCATGAGACGGCTTTCTCGTCACGCTGTTCATTGATGACAAGATTCGCAGTTGGTACAAGTGCCGCAGCTTCCCAACTGTGCTGTGCTGCCTCATTCAATCCACTTACCTCGTACATCGGCGAGATCGCTTGACGCATGCCTGACGATTCTAGCAGCAGCATGCTGGAAAGTACTATGATGGTGCCGGTCACGACGACGCGAGGCAATCGTTTCATAATGAATCCCATCCTCTTCTTGTTCCGAAGGCCTGTGCTAGAGGTTTATGAACGTACGATTCACTGGAAGAAAGAAAATTGGAATCATTCCGCGATCATATCTCCTGACCTCTATCCTTGCTCTTTATTTACGACTATGAATGAGATAAAGACAGACATCGTTTGGCGTTGTCTCCATCCATACAGACACAATATAACTTTACACGTTAAACGTTATAAAGTTTCGCCGTGGGGGCATTCTTTCCTTTTCAGATCGGTCAATTTGAGTCCGTAGTCCTACATGTAATAAAAAAGAATCGAAGCCTCTTCATAAACAGAGGCTTCGATTCTTCAATAACATGGAAAGTCGCTTTGCCATCAACCCAATGAATCGTTGTTCCTGATCACATACGGATCAGCAAGTCTGCTCCAATGGAGAAGACTTGTTGAATCGCCTTAACTACAAAACCTGGGAACACGCCGAGCAGCAGCACGAAAAGTACGCACAATGCGATGACAACTCGTTGTGTCATTGAAATTCGTACCTCATCCTCATTCCCTGCCCGCATGTACATCTGGCGGATAAAGCCGAAGTAGAAGTAGAAAGAGATAACACCTGTAACCATCATCAATATAGCGAGCCATACCGTATGACCGGCGGCTGCGCCGAATATGATGTACAGCTTACCCATGAAACCAGCCGTAATTGGAATCCCTGCAAGGGACAGCACGAGCACTGTCATCGCTACGGCAAGCCATGGTGAACGATAATACAAGCCAGCATATCCCTTCATCTCGTCATGTCCTGCTGAACGTTCGATCACCGTATGGACTGCGAAGGCACCAATCGTCGTGAATAAGTATGCCAGTAAGTAGAATAGGAACTCCGAGAAATTCGACGAATGCCACGAACCATCCAGCATATCCAATCCGATTGGTACAAGCAAGTAACCTGCATTCGCAATACCAGACAAGGCAAGAAGCCGCTTTACATTCGACTGTTTGAGCGCCATTGTCGTTCCGATAACCATCGACACTGCTGCCAGAACTAAGAGAATAGTGGCAAAGTCGTGATAGATGATCATATCCTTGTTGACGCCCAAACCAAAGTACAGACTGTAGAAGATGCGGAATAGAATTGCCAAGCTGGCACCTTTGGAGACAACCGCCAAGAAGGCTGCAACCGGTGTTGGCGCACCTGCATATACATCCGGTGACCAGGCATGGAATGGAGCTGCTGCCACCTTAAACCCGAAGCCTACCAGCATAAGCAGAAAGCTCACATAAATAAGTGGCTCAAAGGCATGCACATGATCCGACAGCCCTCTGGCAATCGCTCCAAGCTGCGTGCTTCCGGTTATGCCATAAACGAATGACATGCCGTATAAAATAAATGCGGACGCAACACTTCCCAATACCGCATATTTGAATGCACCCTCTGATGACTTGCGGTCATTTTTCTTAATTCCAACAAGAATGTAGGATGTGATGCTTATGAGTTCAAGACCAACATAGAGCGTGATGAGATCCCCTGAAGAAGCCATCATCATCGCCCCAAGTGTAGCTGGCAGCAGCAAATAGTAATATTCGCCGCGATTTGAGATTTCATTTTCCCGTATATTTCCGATACTCATCAGCAGGATGAGTCCCGTTGCAGTAAGGAATACGATTTTAAGCAATAATGCAAAATCGTCTATGCGATAGCTTTGATTGAGCAGCTGCACAGCCCGGGTCGCTTCCTCTGAGAGATATACCCGTTGATACAGCTTCCATATAACTAAGCCGAGCGAAATCAGAACGCCCAGCAGGGACAGCCCCCCGATAATATCCCGATTTACACGACGGGGCAGCGCCAAATCAATGAGCGAGATCACAATCGCTGCAATAACAAGCGTCAGCTCAGGTGCAAGCAGTGCGAGATCGCCCAATTGCAGCAGTTTAACTGTAGTCGCATCCATGGGCCTACCCCCTCACCTTGAATAATTCGATGACGTGCTCGACGCCACTATCAATCGGTGCCGTAACGAACGACGGGAACAATCCGATTAAGATAATGCACGCTGTCAGTACCATAATCGGCACGGCTTCGACAAGCCTTGCATCCTTTAAGCCTGCATAGCGCTCATCTCTCGGACCATAAGAGATAGCCAGTACCCCGCGAAGCACATATACACTACTTAAAATAATGCCAAGCGCTGCGAGTATGGCAGCCCACTTCATCGTTTCGAACAGCCCAAGCAAGGAGAGAAGCTCCGCTACGAATCCGGACAAGCCTGGCAAACCAAGCGAAGCCAAGCCTGACAACAGAAGAATACCGCATAAGAACGGCATGCTCTTTGCTAAGCCACCCAACTCGTCGATTCTCGTAGTTCCCGTTCTTTCTAACAATGCACCAACAAGCAGGAAGAACAGCGCCGAGATGAATCCATGCGATACCATCTGTACTACAGCACCCTGCAGCCCGATATCATTCATTGCCGCAATACCAAGCAGGACGAAGCCCATATGGCTAATACTCGAGTAAGCCAAAATTAATCTAAATTCCTTTTGTACAAAGGCGAGTATAGCCCCATATAGCACGTTGATAACGCCTAGCACAGCCAGAAGCACTGACCATGTTGCAGTCTCATGCGGAAGCAAGGCAGTTCCGAACTGTACAAGCCCGTATGCCCCCATCTTCAGCAATATTCCGGAGTGCAGCATGACAACTGGTGCCGGAGCTTCTGCGTGCACACGCAGCATCCAGGTATGGAATGGAAATATCGGGAGCTTTACGCCAAAAGCAACAATAAGTAAGAAAAAGACAAAGGTTCGCATACTTTCGGACAAGTATACCCCGCTCTGCTCCTGATTGATAAATGATGCTGCATCGTTAATGTTTTTCAAAATGACATCAAGATTGCCGGAATACACGTAATGGCCATTGATAGCCATATCCGGGTTAGGTGCAAAGCCTGCAGTCACCGTCAATATAATGAAAGCCACCAAGAGAAGCGCGGATCCGAGACCATTGTACAGCAGGAATTGGTTTGCGGCCTTCTCGCGATGCATATAGCCCCAAATTCCAATAAGGAAATAAGTCGGCACCAGTGTCCATTCAAAGAACATGAAAAATAAGAACAGATCGCGTGCCATAAAGACGCCAAGCATACCGACTTCAAGCAGCAGGAATAGAATAAAATACGACTTCCAGCGCTTCTTCACGTATAGGGATGCAAATGCTGCCATTGAAGCTACGATCGTTGTCATTACAACGAGTGGAAGCGATAGCGAATCAATTGATAAATGATACTGTATCGTGAATGCCCATGAGCTCAGTCCCTCAATCAATTCGGAATTGAGCGGGATGGAAATCCATGAATGTTGCTCCACCAAGCTCTTGCCTTGTTCCAGCGCATCATAATTGCCATAAATGACAAGCGCCAGCAAAAGCGGCACGAATGTCGTCACAATGCCCGTTACTTGAATCGAACGTGTTCGTTCTTGGGGAATGCACAATAATACGATTACCCCAAGCAAAGGCGAGAAGGTCAGCAGCGTTAGCAGCGGCATCGAAGAAAGAACATTCAGCATCTACCAGAACCTCCTTCCAAGTGCCAGTACGAGCAGAATCATTCCGACAAAGCCAAACAGGGACACTAATCCATAGGTTTGAAGCTGGCCACTTTGCAATCGCAGCGACGTTCTGCCGATACCGACCGTAAACCATGTGACCAAGCGAACCAAGCCATCAATGATCCATTTATCAATCGCCTTTAGGAATAGCCCTATGCCAGTAAGAGAACGTACAAATACAATGTGATACAGTTCATCCACATAATATTTGTTGGCAAGCAAACGATAGAGCGGTGCTGCCGTTTGCTCGAGCGTATCTTGACGCTTGCGGCCAGGGCCGTACATAACATAACCAAGTCCAATACCCAATACACCGATAAGCGCCGATACTATCATCACCATCACATTCGCGTGTTCAGCCGCTTCCTCCCCAGTCAACCATGAGCCGAAACTGCCGCCAAACGGAGTGTTAATGAAACCAGCAACGATAGCCAGTATACTGAGCACGATCAAAGGCATCGTCATGGATAATGGTGATTCATGAACCTTGGATGCATCGCTATCTGCCGATGTCTCACCTGTAAAATACAAGGAAAAACAAACGTGCCATATAAAATGCAGTAAAGAATGCAGCTATTACACCAACAATAAATAATAGCCAATTATTTTGCTCCCAAGCTGCTGTCAAGATCGCATCCTTGGACCAAAAGCCGGACAATGGAGGAATACCGGACAGAGCCAGTGCTCCAATACCGAATGTCCAAGCGGTAACCTTCATGTTGCGGCCAATGCCGCCCATCTTGAAAATATCCTGTGTATGTACAGCATGAATGACGCTACCCGCTCCAAGGAACAGAAGCGCCTTGAAAAAGGCGTGCGTAAACAAGTGGAACATACCTGCCGTTACCGCTCCGAGACCGAGCGCCATCATCATGTAGCCAAGCTGGCTAACCGTCGAGTATGCCAGAATACGCTTCAAGTCTCGCTGCGCGATTGCAATCGTTGCTGCGAAGATCGCTGTAAAGCCCCCCACACTTGCAACAATCGTCATCGCCGTAGGAGACATGTGGAAAATATCAAATGTCCGTGCAACCAGATACACACCTGCTGCTACCATCGTAGCCGCATGGATAAGAGCTGAGATCGGTGTCGGCCCTTCCATCGCATCCGGAAGCCATGTATGCAGCGGGAACTGACCCGACTTACCTACCGCCCCAACAAATATGAGAGACGCAATCCAAGTCGTCAGGCCGGCAGAAATGCCGCTCTGTGCTAGCGAATCTGCATTGCTGAACACATTGCTTATGGATGTAAAATCAAGCGCGTGGTTTGGCATATGCCAGAACAGAAGCAGCAGCGCAATGAATAAACCAACATCCCCTATCCGTGTGACGATAAACGCCTTCTTTGCGGCCGCACGTGCAGCCGGGCGCTCATACCAGAACCCAACGAGCAGGAATGAGCACACACCAACAAGCTCCCAAAAGATATAGAGCTGCAGCAGATTTGGAGACAGTACAAGCCCCAACATCGAGCTGGTAAAAAGCGCAATGTACGCATAGAACACCGTTTGCCGCTCATCACCATGCATATACCCTTTGGAATATATATTTACTAGCAAACTGACCAGCGTCACAATGACGAGCATAAGTGCGTTCAAGTTCGTTACATCGAATCCAAACTCTAGACGAAAGTCACCAAAGCGAATCCAATCGAAGCTTCGGGTGTAGTCTTCCATCGTGCTGGACACCCGCTCCCATAAGAGGAGCGCAGACAGTACGAACGCAGCAAGAGAGCTGATGACGCCGAGCAGAACGGCTGCGCCTTTCATCTGACGGCCAAATGCCGTCAGCATGAGGAACGCGAGCAGCGGAATGACCGGGATAGCCCATGCGAATTGCGAAAAGACGGATTCCATTGTCGTATCCTCCCTACCGATTATCTCTTCAAGTCGTCAAATTTGTCCACGTTGGCCGTTCCGCGATTCCGGTACAACGCGATAAGGATGGCGACACCGATTGCCGCTTCCGCAGCTGCAATCGCAATTGTAAAGAGAGAGAAAATTTGCCCCTTCAGGCTCGGTACGACCCCGTATTTCGAAAAGGCAATCAAATTCAGGTTCGCTGCATTAAGCATTAGCTCAATGGATAACAGTACGATAACCGCGTTGCGCTTGGTAAGTACCCCATATAAACCGATGCAGAACAAAATAGCGGCAAGTGTCAGAAAGGAAGCAAGCATCGTGCTCAAGATTCATCCGCCTCCTTTTTAGCCAGCACGATCGCCCCGATAAAGGCGACCGTCAGCAGAACCGACAGCAGCTCGAACGGAATGACATGCTCCGTAAACATCTGTTTCCCGATATTCAGCGTATTGTCCTGTGCAAGTTCAGCATCTTGGTGCACTGGGAATTCAGAGCTGCGAATGGAGAAGAACAACACTCCGAACAATGCAATACAGCCGATTGCTGCCAGCGTTTCCTTCCACGGCTTAACAAATGCCTCATCCTGCTTATCGTGCCGGGTCATCATAATACCAAATATCATTAGAATTGATATGGCGCCCGTATAGACGAGCACCTGCACGAAAGCAACAAACTCGGCATCAAGCAAAATATACATTCCTGCCAGTCCTAAGAAGGAAAAGGCAATGGATATCACCATATGTACAACCTTTGAAAAATTGAGCATCAACACAGCACCAGAAATAATGCAGATAGCCAGCACGAAGAAGACAACTGTCTCCCCTGTCCATTCCAAGGAAAAGTTAAACACTTTTCTTCGCGCCCCCCTTCGGCATGGCGGAGTTGTTCTCTTGACGAATGTTGACATTGTTGTCGTTCAGCCAATTCAAATTTTTGAACAGATCATCACGGCTGTATGTCGCCAATTCAAAATTGTTCGTCATGACTATCGCTTCAGTCGGACATACTTCCGTGCATAGATCACACAAAATGCAAATTTCAAAGTTAATATCGTATGTGTCGATCACTTTGCCCTTCTTCTCCGGATCCGGATTCGGTTTACCTATCAACGAAATGCATTCCGTTGGACAGATACGGGCACATTGATTGCATACGATACACTTATCAGGATCGAAATGCTGTATGCCGCGAAACCGATCGGGCATCTCTAGCGGAACATCCGGGTATTTGTAGGTGACCTTCTTCGACGTCATCGCCTTCCAAGTAACGCCCAGACCCTTCAACAGTCCTTTCACGGATCTCACCCCTAGCCTATTTGTTGAAAATTTCGATGTATATCGCCGTCAAGAAGACGTTAAGCAGGGCAAGCGGCAGCAGCACCTTCCACCCAAAGCCCATCAATTGATCCACGCGTATGCGAGGCATCGTTGCACGTAGCCAGAATAGGAAGAAGACGCAGAACGAGAATTTCAGGATGAACCACAGCAGCCCCGGTATGAAGTCGAGGAACGGGAGCGGTGGATGCCAGCCGCCTAAAAACAAGACCGTCGTCAGTGCTGAAAGTGCGAATACATACACATATTCCGCCAACATGAAGAAGGCGAATCGGAAACCGCTATATTCAACGTGGTAACCCGCAACAAGCTCTGATTCTGCCTCAGGCAAATCAAATGGGGTACGATTCAACTCAGATACCCCAGCGATAATAAAGACAATGAATCCGATGATTTGCGGGATAAAGTTCCATTCCCAAAAATAGTTGCCTTGCCCTTCTACTATGGTACGCAAGCTGAGCGATCCGTTCAACATGATAATACCAGCTACTGAAATAACGAGAGGTATTTCATAGCTTATCATTTGCGCCGCTGAGCGCATACCGCCGAGCAGAGAGTATTTGTTGTTGGACGCCCATCCTCCTAAAATAATACCAATCGTAGAGATGCTGGACAATGCAGCATAATATAACAATCCGACATTCAGATCGGCAAAGCCTAAGTTAGCGGCATAAGGAATTGTCGCTATAACGGCAAATGCCGGTACATACGTGATGACTGGAGCCATGATGAATAGTGCTTTATCAGCCTTGCGAGGTATTGTGTCTTCCTTAAGCAGTAGTTTCAAAATATCAGCAACCGTCTGCAGCAATCCAAGCGGACCTACTCGTGTAGGGCCATGACGCAGCTGCATCCAGCCTATGACTTTGCGTTCGAAGTAAATCGCATAGGTTACGAAGCCTAGGACAACGAGTAGAAGAACAACTCCCCATGCGATGAAAATTAGTCCATTCTGCCACGTGAGTGTTTGATTCAACAAGTCCCCCACTAGCAATCCACCTCCCCGACGACGATGTCAATCCCGCCCAATATGGTAATCAGGTTCGTCATCGTTTCGCCTACGAGCAGCTTCGGCAGTATTTGCAAATTCACAAAAGACGGACGTCGGAACTTCAGCCGGAATGGCTCCGCCTTGCCCTTAGATACGATGTAGCAGCCAATTTCTCCGCGCGGCGATTCGATCCGTGCATATACCTCACCCGCAGGCGGCCGTATGACACGAGGGACTTTGCCCATTGTTTCTCCTTCGCTCGGAAATTGCTCTACAGCCTGCTCCAGAATACGCAAGCTCTGCTTCAGCTCTTCCAGACGGATGACATAGCGATCATAGCAGTCTCCTACTTTGCCCAGCGGGACATCGAATTCGAAGCGATCGTACAGGCTGTAAGGCTCATTTTTGCGCAAATCCCAGTTTACGCCCGTACAGCGCAGATTGGCGCCGCTAAGCCCGTAGGCGATCGCGGTCTCTGCATCGTAAGTGCCGACTCCCTTAATACGGGATAAAAATATTTCATTGCCGCTTACAAGCCGATCGTATTCATCCATGCGCTTTTTCATATAAGGCAGAAACTCACGTACTTTATCGATCCAGCCCGGAGGAGCATCCCACTTTACCCCGCCGACACGCATATAGTTGTACGTAAGTCTAGCACCGCACAATTCATTGAATAGATCGATGATGATCTCACGATCACGGAATGCGTACAGGAATGGGCTCATCGCACCGATATCAAGCAAATACGTGCCCCACCACACAAGATGACTGGCTACACGCTGAAGCTCCATCACGATAAGACGCATAAATTCGGCCTTCTCAGGAATCTCCAACTGCATCATCTTCTCTACCGCATGAACCAGTACATAATTGTTCGTCATGGCAGAGACATAATCCATACGGTCTGTATAAGGAATAATCTGTGTATAATTCAAGCTTTCCGCAAGCTTCTCCGTACCGCGATGCAGGTAACCCATTACTGGAGTTGCTTCCGTAATGACCTCACCGTCCAGCTTGACGACGATGCGGAATACACCGTGCGTACTCGGGTGCTGCGGCCCAACATTAAGCAGCAATTCTTCTGTGCGAATCACGGGTGGTTACACCTCCGAATCTAACGGCACATAATCTTTGCGCAGCGGGTGTCCAACCCAATCATCCGGCATCATGATGCGGCGCAAGTCGGGATGTCCCGGAAAATCAATGCCCAGCAAATCGTATACTTCACGCTCATTCCAGTCCGCTGTTGGCCATATTGGCGTTACCGATGCGATGGAAGGCGCCTCGCGATCTGTCTTAACACGAACAGCAACCTCTGCTCTCGTGTTCAAATTAATGAGGTGATAGATGACTTCTAAATGTGTCTCCTGGTCGGTGCCGGATAAATTACGCAAATAGTCACATGACCAATCTCCGTGCTTACGAAGGAGATCGGCAGCCGCTAACCAATGTTCATTTTTACCGTTACCGTAGGCAAATGATCGTTCATCTCATTGATAAATGCTTCCTCAACCGCTTCTTCTGCGATTTCCGTCTTCAGCAAGGCAACGAGCTGATCAAGGACAGGCTGCTTGGGTGAAGGCTCTTTCGGCTTAGGCGGTTCTTCATCTGCCTTTACCCGAGGAGCGCGTGCAGGCCGTTCTGGTTTCTCAGCGGCATCACCAGCACCTTCTTCTCTCACGCGCGCTCGTGGTGGACGCGCTGCTGCAGGTTCTGCTCCTGTAGAAGCTTCTCCGCCGCCTTCTGCCGACTTCGCTCGCGCTGCTCGCGCCTCAGCAGCCGCCTGTATTCGTGCTGCCTTCTCTTCTTCCGTCAATGGCGCACGCTTCGGCTTCTCTGTTTCCGCTGTGACGGAGACCTCCTTCGTAGCGTCGGTATGGCCTTCGGTTTCAGCAGCCGCAGGAACGGGCTTCGATTCCAGTTGTATGTCTAGTTCCTTCTGGACTTCTTTTTCTCATCAGTCTTTTCAGTCTCCAGCTTCTGCTCTGGTGCTGTAGGATCAGGCTTCACACCCGAAGCAGCCTGATCTGGCGATTGAGATTCTTGAATCTGCTCACTAGCCTGCTTTTCTAACTTTTCTTCAAATACAGAATCTTTTGCATCCGGGTTGGATTCATGGCCTGTTGCTGTACTCGAGATTGAGTCTGTATCCGACACTTGCTTCTCATGTTGTTCAGAGGGTAGTTCTCCTGCAGTCTTGTCCTTCTCTTGCTCCTCACTCATCGATTTGTCACCCGCTTTCCGGTTTTCGCCTCATAGCGGATCTTTTCTTGAAGCTTGTTGATTCCATAAATTAGTGCTGCAGGATTTGGCGGACAGCCCGGGATATAGACATCCACCGGTACAATCTGATCCACACCCTTCACCACAGCATAAGACTTGACATATGGCCCTCCGGCAGTAGCGCAGGAACCCATCGCTATAACCCATTTCGGCTCCGGCATTTGATCGTAAAGTCTGCGAAGCAATGGTCCCATCTTCTTCGTAACGGTACCTGCTACGATCATTACGTCTGATTGACGGGGCGAAGTGCGAAAAATAACGCCGAAGCGATCCAGATCGTAATGGGAAGCCCCAGTGCCCATCATTTCGATTGCGCAGCAGGCAAGACCGAACGTAAGCGGCCACAATGAATTGCTTCGGGCCCATGCCTTCAATTGTTCAAGCGTGCCAAAGAACACATTGCGTTCCAACTCTTGCCGTTCTTCCGGCGTAATTGATTCTAAAGTGAGTCCCATTGAAGCACCTTCTTTTTCCAGGCATAAATTAGTCCAACCAACAGCAATCCGACGAAAATTAACATTTCGACAAGTGCAAACAACCCTAGCTGATTGTATGCAACCGCCCATGGGTACAAGAAAACGGTTTCGACATCAAAAATGACAAACATGAGTGCAAACAAATAGTACCGTACGTTGAATCGGACTTGTCCGACACCAACAGGCTCGTTACCGCTTTCATAAGTCGTTTGCTTCATGTCTGTCGGCTTCTTCGGCCTAAGCCATCTCCCTACCGTCAGTGCGACAACCGGCAATAAAATACCGAGTGCAATAAAAATGGCCACAATGACGTAATTGTTGATGTACTGTTCCAAAGGTCATCCCCCTCCGCCGCAGCATCTGCCATTTTGCAAAAAAATAGAGAATTTTGTAATAAACCCGCCACAATTATAACAAAACCTACCAACCCCGTCTATGCAATTCCTGCCACCTTTTGTACATCTTTTCGAAAGTTGTTCGGTTTTGGTTATATACATATTCACATAAGGAGGACGATAGAAGATGACTAGTGAATGTTTTATGAACATCAGGAATGGATAAAAAGAGAGGAATATCGCACTGGAGGCCAAAAAAGGACAAAAAAAGAGAGCTGCGATCCGGTCACAGCTCACGGAGGATGAGGAAACTACCTACAATTAACCAACCTACTGAAAATCAAAAGAACCAAGAAGAAGGATATTTCACTTGGTGTGAATGTTCAAGAAGTAGCCTTCCCGAACGTACACTTGATGAGGTTAACTTGATAACCTCCACATGAGAATGATTATCAATATTAACTGTCTTCATTATAAACAGACCCCTTACATGCGTCAAGCAATAAAATGATATTTTCTAAAATATTTTGTGGTTTCATTGCGATGTGTGAAAAATGGTTTTGAACTCTGCAGCCTGTTCAGTTTACAATATCCATACATCGGATCATACAACAAGGGGTTGAACGACTTATGACACAACCGATGATTTGGATCGTCGGCGCCGGTTGCGGCATCGGACTTGGCATTGCCAAGTCATTTGGACAGCGTGGTTACCTTCCGATTCTCATTACACGAGATAAGGAGACGCTTGAACAAATGAAAGACATTCTGCACGACATGAATATCGAAGCGACTGGCACTGTCGCACTTACTAGCGACGAAACTGCCCTTCGTAAAGCACTGACAGCACTAGAATCCGAACACGGTACACCTGAGGTCGTCATATATAACGCATCTGCTCATGCACCTGGGCTTCCATCTGAAGTGCAGCCTTCTGATATGATTGAAGACTTCAAGGTGAATGTTGTCGGGGCGCTTACGACTGCTCAGTGCGTTCTCCCGGGCATGAAGACTCGAGGCACAGGCTCTTACCTACTGACTGGCGGGGGACAAGCACTGCACCCTACAGCAGCACTAGCATCGCTTGGCATTGGAAAGTCTGGTCTGCGCAGTCTAGCTTACAGCCTGCATGATGAGTTTAAGCAGTGCGGTTTATACGCCGGTACATTGACCGTCTGCGGCTTTGTTCAGCCTAATACCTCCTTTGACTCGCAATTGGTCGGTGAAGCCTTCTACAGCATGCATACGAAGCGTTCTGAAGCTGAGGTTATGTTAAAGCCATAATTTATATTCTTATGAAAAAAGAGCTGTTCCACCAACCCGAGAGGTTCTGGAACAGCTCTTCTTCTATTTATATTACCATTCTTTTTGTGAGACTTTAATCCGCGTCACGGCGCGTTGGAGCGACAATTCCGCACGACGGAAGTCCAGGGAATCCTGCTTGCTCCGTGCAGCCATCGCCAGACGTTGCTCCGCCCGGGCCTTGGCTGCCTTGGCACGTTCCACATCGATGTCTTCCGGCATTTCCGCGCTTTCTGCCAGTACAACGACTTTGTCTTTACGTACTTCGACAAATCCGCCATGTACCGCAATCCAATGCTCCTTGCCGCCTTCCTTGATCTTCATCGGACCAATACGAAGCGGCGTAACCATTGGAATATGGTTCGCCAAAATACCGAGATCTCCTTCGACGCCCTTGACGCTAATCATGTCCACCTGCTGTTCGAACACTTTGTGCTCCGGTGTAACGATTTCCAACAAAAAGGTGCTCAACTGAGGTTTCCTCCTTCCGTTCTGTCCTTGCCTTAGCAACAGACAGCCCGTTTCACGTCAAGCCGCTTACAGCGTCTTTGCTTTTTCCACAGCTTCTTCGATCGTACCAACGTACAAGAAAGCTGCTTCTGGAAGGTCGTCATGCTTGCCGTCCAGGATTTCCTTGAAGCTGCGTACTGTTTCTTTAACAGGCACGTACTTACCGCTAATGCCTGTAAATTGTTCCGCAACGTGGAACGGTTGGGACAAGAAGCGTTGAATTTTGCGCGCACGCGCAACCGTCAACTTATCTTCTTCGGATAACTCGTCCATACCAAGGATTGCGATAATATCTTGAAGTTCTTTATAGCGCTGCAAGAGGCGTTTAACGCCTTGTGCGACATGATAGTGCTCTTCGCCTACAATATCTGGTGCCAAGATTCGGGATGAGGATGCAAGCGGATCAACCGCAGGGAAGATACCCATCTCGGAAATTTTACGCTCCAAGTTCGTCGTTGCATCCAAGTGTGCAAACGTCGTAGCTGGAGCCGGGTCTGTGTAGTCATCCGCAGGAACGTAGATTGCCTGGATGGATGTAACAGAACCTTTTTTCGTAGAAGTAATCCGTTCTTGCAACTGACCCATTTCTGTAGCCAATGTAGGTTGGTAACCTACCGCGGAAGGCATGCGGCCGAGCAAGGCGGATACTTCGGAACCTGCTTGTGTAAAGCGGAAAATGTTATCGATGAACAAGAGAACGTCCTTGCCTTCTTCATCACGGAAATGTTCAGCCATAGTCAGACCCGTCAAAGCAACACGCAAACGTGCTCCTGGAGGCTCGTTCATCTGACCGAAAACCATCGCCGTTTTGCTGATAACGCCGGATTCTCTCATTTCATGGTACAAGTCATTACCTTCGCGCGTACGCTCGCCGACACCCGCAAATACGGAAATACCGCCGTGCTCCTGCGCGATGTTGTTGATCAGCTCTTGGATCGTTACCGTCTTACCTACGCCGGCACCGCCGAACAGACCGATCTTACCGCCCTTCACATACGGAGCCAGCAAGTCGATAACTTTGATCCCTGTTTCGAGAATTTCCGCTTGCGTGGAAAGTTCGTCGAATTTAGGAGCTTCTTTATGAATCGGGCTAACTGTCTCTTTTACAACGTCGCCCGCATTATCAATTGCTTCTCCAAGCACGTTGAATACACGACCCAACGTCGCTTCGCCTATCGGTACTGTAATTGGAGCGCCAAGATCTGTCGCTTCCATGCCGCGAATCAAGCCGTCTGTAGAAGACATCGCAACGCAGCGAACTACGTTGTCACCCAAGTGAACCGATGCTTCCAACGTCAAGTTGATGTCAGGCGCGCCGGCAGTTGTCGACTTCTGCTCAATCTTGATCGCGTTCAAAATTTCAGGCAGTTGTCCACGTTCGAACTCAATGTCGACAACCGGACCCATTACGCTAATCACGCGTCCTTTACTCATCTCGTTCCCTCCTACTGTCAAACATGCATTTCCGATTAAGCCTGAGCGTTTGCCCCTGCTACGATTTCCGAAATTTCCTGCGTAATCGCCGCTTGGCGTGCACGGTTGTACACAAGCGTCAGCGAGCTGATCATCTTCGTTGCGTTCTTCGTCGCATTACCCATCGCGGTCATCTGCGCACCGAACTCACTTGCCTTCGCATCGAGGAGCGCACTGTAAATGAGTGTCTCTGCATACTTCGGCAACAATTGCCCGAGCACTTCTTCAGCAGAAGGCTCATATTCATACGATGTTACTGGTCCGTTAAACGCTTCATCATCAAGCGGCAAGAGTTTTTTCTCTACCGGCACCTGTGTGATTGCGTTCACGAATTCGTTATAAAACAGAATCAGTTCATCATACTTGTGCTCTTCGAAATATTTCACGGCGTTGTATGCGATAGACTTAATATCTGCAAATGTAGGCGTATCCGGCAACTCCGTAACAGCCTCCACGATATTAAATCCTCTCCTGCGGAAGTAATCACGACCCTTGCGTCCGATGACGAATAATACGATATCATCCTTCGTCAGCTTGTTTTCCTGCATCGTCACCATGACCTTACGAAGCACGTTGGCATTGTAGCCGCCCTTCAAGCCACCGTCGGACGTGATAACAAGATATCCTGTCTTCTTCACAGGACGCTTCTCTAGCATCGGGTGGGAAATCCCTTGCGTACCAGCCGCAATGCTGGAGACGACCTCCTTCAGCTTATCCGCATAAGGACGAGCTGCCTCAGCCTTCGATTGTGCGCGGCGAAGCTTCGCCGCACCAACCATCTCCATTGCCTTCGTGATCTGCTTCGTGCTCTGCACGCTCTTGATCTGGCGCTTAATCTCGAGAATTCCTTTAGCCACTTCCATCTCACCTGCCTTTAGCGCTTTGCGCAGGGCAAAGCGGACTTCTTCGAATGCGCACCGGGAGCCCTGAGGCTTCCGGGCTGCAGTCAACTTCTATCTATTACACCGACACGGCGAAGCTCTTTTTGAATTTCGTTACCGCTTCAACCAGTGCGTCTTCGTTTTCTTTTACCAGATCTTTCGTATCGCGGATCGATTGGTAGATGCTGTCTTGGTTACTTGCCAAGTAAGCATGGAATTCATTCTCGAAGCGTTGAATATCTTGCACCGGAATATCATCCAGGTGCCCCCTCGTCGCTATATACAAGCTGACAACTTGCTTCTCTACTGGAAGCGGCTGGTTGACACCTTGCTTCAGAATTTCCATCAAGCGCTCACCACGGTTCAAGCGAGCAAGCGTTGATTTATCCAAATCGGATCCGAATTGGGAGAAGGCTTGCAATTCACGATATTGTGCCAAATCGAGACGAAGTGTACCTGCTACCTTCTTCATCGCCTTGATCTGTGCGGAACCACCGACACGAGATACGGAAATACCTACGTTAATCGCTGGACGTTGACCGGAATAGAACAAGTCAGCTTCCAAGAAAATTTGACCGTCGGTAATCGAGATTACGTTAGTCGGAATATAAGCCGATACGTCAGATGCTTGAGTTTCGATAAATGGCAATGCGGTCAAGGAACCGCCGCCTTTCTCGTCGCTCAGCTTCGCAGCGCGCTCCAGCAAGCGGGAGTGCAAGTAGAATACGTCACCAGGATATGCCTCACGGCCTGGAGGACGGCGAAGGAGCAAGGACAATTCGCGGTAAGCCGCGGCTTGCTTCGACAAGTCATCATAGATCACGAGCACGTGCTCGCCTTTGTACATGAAGTACTCACCCATGGAGACGCCTGCATATGGAGCCAAGAACAGAAGCGGTGCTGGCTCTGATGCCGATGCTGTTACCACGATTGTGTACTCCAATGCGCCATGACGACGAAGTGTTTCTACAACTTGTGCAACTGTAGATTGCTTTTGACCGATTGCGACGTAAATACATTTCACGCCGTTGCCTTTTTGGTTAATGATCGTATCGATCGCGATCGTTGTCTTACCTGTTTGACGGTCGCCGATGATCAGCTCGCGCTGACCGCGGCCGATTGGTACCATCGAGTCAATCGCTTTAATACCTGTTTGCATTGGCTCATGTACCGATTTACGGTCGATAACGCCTGGTGCATTGGATTCGACTGGACGGAACTCCGTCGTAGCGATTGGACCTTTGCCGTCTACTGGCTGGCCGAGTGGATTGACAACGCGGCCAAGCAGCGCTTCACCGACAGGAACTTCCATGATGCGTCCTGTGCGTTTCACTTGGTCACCTTCGCGAATGTCTTTGTAAGGTCCAAGAATTACGATACCGACGTTATTCTCCTCCAAGTTGAGGGCCATACCCATAACGCCGTTAGAGAATTCGAGCAACTCGCCGGACATACATTGCTCTAGTCCGTGTACACGGGCAATACCGTCACCAACATTAATGACCGTACCGACTTCCGCCACTTCGATTTCCGATTTATATTGTTCGATTTGACTTTTAATCAGTGTACTGATTTCATCAGGTCTGATGCTCAACTCGCTTCACCCCATTCTTCCGTGCTAAATAGTTGATGAGTGTTCAAAAACGGACTTCTTGAACATTCTCGATAAGAATTACTGCGCTTGCAATTTCAATGATCTATTTAGGCGTTCCAACTTGCCGGACAAGCTGCCGTCATACAGGTGATCCCGAATGCGGACTTGCAAGCCTCCGATTACGGATGCGTCAACAACGTTATGAACGCGAATCGTCTTGCCTAGTTTCTGACCGAATTCAGCAGCAACAGCTTCCTTCTCCGATTCATCAAGCGGATAAGCGGATGTCACTGTTGCATCCAGGATGCCGAGCGCTTCACCAGCAATGCGTACATAGCTGTCTGCTATCTCGCGCAGTGCGTCAATACGTCCACGTTCGATAAGCAGCTGAACCATGTTGAGCAAAATATCAGACACATGACCGTCTAGTACTTTGCCAAGTACAGCGGACTTCTCGGCATGACCGATATTCGGCGACGTCAGAATAAGGTACAATTCATGATTGGCTTTCACCAATTCCGCAGTTTCCTTCAACTGCTGTTCCGTTTCCGAGACCAGTTGACGCTCCTGAGCAAGTTCGAACAACGCTTTGGCATAACGCTTGGCAATTACGATGTTCTGGCTCATTGTTTGCCTCCTACCTCTTTCAGGTATTGGCCGACCAATTGCTCTTGATCTTTCTCGTCAACTTGCTTCTCCAAGATCTTCGATGCGATTGCTACGGACATGTTGCCCACTTCTTCGCGAAGAGCTGCAACTGCCTTGTTCTTCTCGCTCTCGATATCGCGAGCTGCTTCTTCCTTCAGACGAACAGCCTCGCTCTTCGCGCCGCCGATAATCTCGTCTGCTTGACGAACGCTCGTTTGTTTCGCTTGCTCGATGATGTCGTACGCATCTTTGCGCGCTGTAGCAAGAGCTTCCTTCTGTTCTTCTACGTATACTTGTGCCTGTGAACGGCTATTCGCCGCTTCATCCAATTGCTGCTGCACGAGCTCGCGGCGTTTCTCCATCACGTCGAACAATGGTCCGAACGCGTACTTTTGAAGTAAGAAATATAGGATTAAGAAAGCAAGGATCGCCCACACGAAATTTTCCCAAACAAAACTCACTACAGTCACTCCTTTCCGTTAACATGACGTGCTAACAAAACGAAGGCGCGGATGGCATCGGCCTTCCCCGCCAAACCGTTTGTCTATTCATTAAGAGAACATTGCCAAGAACGCGATAACTGTAGCTGCGAGTGGAATAACCTCGACGATACCAACACCGATAAACATTGTCGTTTGCAACATGTTACGAGCTTCTGGTTGACGTGCAATCGACTCAACTGTGCGGCTAACGATCATACCGTTACCAAGACCTGCGCCCAAAGCGCCCAAACCTACTGCAATTGCTGCTGCTAACATACCCATTAGAAAAGTCCTCCTCAAAATTCATGTATTTATTGAATTGCTTTGTTTATATGTCTCACCCGAAGTTGCCCATAATCAGTATGGGACTCGGCAGAGTTTGTTAATGTTCTTCATGTACAGATGCCTGCGCGATGTATACCATTGTCAACATCGTAAAGATGAAGGCTTGGAGCGCGCCGATAAATATACTGAAGCCTTGCCATGCCGCGAGGAACGGTAGACCGAATACCCCTGCTCCAATGAGTGTGGATATCAGTACCTCACCCGCGAAAATGTTCGCGTACAACCGGATACCAAGCGCAATTGGCTTCGCCAAGTTCTCCACGATGTTCAGTGGAAGAAAGATTGGGAATGGCTCAACGTAGTGCTTCAAGTAGTGCTTCCGATTGTTCTTGAGGCCTAGGAAGTTCACGATAACGAAGACCATGAACGCCAGACCGAATGTTACGGATACGTCAGCCGTTGGCGACTTATACCACAACAAATGGACGTGTTCAGGTTTACCCTTAGCTGCAAGTTCGTCAAATGCCGCCTGACTAGTTGCTACAATCTCGTGACCGAAGATAGACACCGGATGATGCGCTTCGGTAATGATTGCGAATGGCAAACCTAGTACGTTGGATACGAAAATAAACAAGATAAGCGTCATCCCTAATGAGATGAATGCCTTGCCCTTCTTCAGCGGCATCGCACTACCGATAATGCCTTGTACAAACTCCACAACCCACTCCAAGAAATTCTGCATCTTGGAAGGCTTTTCAACCGAAAGATTGCGAACAGCGAGCCGGGCAATAATAAAGGTAATGATTCCGCTAAGGAGTAGCGTGAAGATGATGGACAAATCCAAGTGCAGTCCCATAACCTCGATAATCGGTGCTGAGTGCATAAATGTGTTCACCCCTTTCCAATAGACTGCTTACGCTTTCTTTCTGCTTGCCCAAATTATACTTACGAAAATCGACAATAACTGAGTAATAAAAAATCCGACAATTGTCGCCACAAGGGATATGTGCTGTTCGAACTTAATGGCGAACATGACTGCCAAGAGTACAATGCACATACGAGTTACAAATCCAAAGCTGTACCGTCTCTTCTCCTGGCTAGCAGCCATCTCTGCAATCTGTCTAACTTTGATAGACAAATAGTGAGCATAGACAAGCCCTGCCGTTGTTCCTAATATCAATCCGGCAGTGTATGGCCGATATTCCGGCGCTGCTGCCCAACCAAGTAGGAACGCCGACAGCAAGAGGAACGTCACTCTCGTAACGGCACGAACCATGGAAGTCATATCATTCATTTTGTTCCCCCATGAACTTCTTTACTAAGTAGATGATGTTGACGATGCCAAGGCACAGCCCGACAATACTTCCGACTCCCATCCAGAGCTTGGACCCATCCAAAGCATTGGCAATCCACTTCCCCGCGTAAAAGCCTAAGAGTATATACAAGGCAAGCAAGACACCCGCTCCACTGATGGAGAGGGCAACCAGCCATAGGCGATCGTTACGATTCGACATTTTCATAGCCTATAATTCCCATTCATTTTACTTAAATTTACGAGTCTTTGTCAATTGATAAAAACCGCGTAACAACAAGGATGAAAACGATACACATTCGCTTTCAAAGCTCCGAAAATCCGCGTAAACCGTACAGTATCACTGTATGCTGGTGCCTTCCCTCATAGAAGAGTGCCATCTATCAATTTGTGAACTTTGTGTGAAAAGGTTCAGGACGTTCTTCCAGAACTCCAAAACTGTGAAGAATCGCACTGACGATCCGCTGCGACGCTTTGCCATCGCCGTATGGATTTGCAGCCTTGCTCATCCGTGCATACGTCGTTTCATCCGACAGGAGCGCCTTCGCTCGCGCATATACTTTCTCCTCATCCGTGCCGACCAATTCCAGCGTGCCTGCGTCGATTCCTTCCGGTCGTTCGGTAGTTTCGCGGAGGACGAGCACAGGTATGCCAAATGACGGCGCTTCCTCCTGAAGACCGCCTGAATCGGTAAGGATGAGGTGCGTGTGTGGATAGAAATTGTGAAGGTCTACCACGTCAAGCGGGTCAATCAGCTTAATGCGCGGATGATCTCCCAGCATCTCATGAGCCGGTTCACGTACAGCCGGACTTGGATGAACCGGATATACGATCGCAATATCTTCGAATTCGTCCGCAATGCGGCGAACGGCACGGAAAATGTTACGGTGCGGCTCTCCCTGTGATTCGCGGCGATGTGCAGTCATCAATACAAGCCGCTTGCCTTGCGCCCAATCGAGCACCTCATGCTTGTAATCGGATCGTACTGTATATTGAAACACATCTGTAACCGTGTTGCCTGTGACAAATATCGATGCATCTTGCTTATTTTCTTTACGCAAATTGCTAGCCGACCAATCGGTAGGCGCAAAGTGCAAATCAGCCAAAACGCCTGTCAATTGACGGTTCATTTCTTCTGGAAACGGAGAAAGCTTGTTCCATGTACGAAGTCCCGCCTCCACGTGCCCTACCTTAATCTGCTGCATGAATGCCGCGTAGCTGGCAAGGAACGTCGTCAATGTGTCACCATGTACAAGTACAATATCTGGCTTCGCTTCTTGCAAAACAGGCTCCAGTCCCTGAAGGACACGCACAGAAATATCATTTAGCGTCTGGCGAGCCTGCATAATATCCAGATCATAATCTGGTTTAATATTGAACACATCGAGCACCTGGTCCAACATCTGACGATGTTGGGCCGTGACGCATACGATGGATTCGATGTGTTCCGGATGCTTCTGTAATTCCAAAATGAGCGGCGCCATCTTGATTGCTTCTGGACGTACACCGAACACCGTCATTACTTTCA
This sequence comes from Paenibacillus alvei DSM 29, assembly GCF_000293805.1. Classification (GTDB taxonomy): domain Bacteria; phylum Bacillota; class Bacilli; order Paenibacillales; family Paenibacillaceae; genus Paenibacillus_B; species Paenibacillus_B alvei. Next base: position 256,975 of record NZ_AMBZ01000002.1, read on the forward strand.
CTTTGGACATAGTCTTATCCTCCGTCTTTCTTCTTGCATAATAGTCAATACATTGTTTGCTCTAAAATCATTTTTTTGACTTCAAAAAGATACTTTTCAGCACCGAGAAGGTTGCAAGAACTCGAAGCCGAGCTTCCGAAGCGAGTTTTGCCGAACAAAACTTGTAAGGAGCAGCAGAGTGCAGACAAAGACTACATGAGCAGCTAAAATGTTTCCGCAGGAAACATACTTCGTAAGCATAAGCTCTTCGAGAGTGAATACAAGATTCGATGCCGAATTGCCTCTTGAAAAGCGAATTCTTCTACTTCGTGCCGAACAAACGGTCGCCGGCATCGCCCAATCCTGGAACAATATAGCCGTGATCGTCCAGACGCTCGTCCAATGCTGCCAGATAAATGTCGATGTCAGGATGTGCTTCCTGAACGGCCTTCACACCTTCCGGCGCTGCAATCAAGCACATCAATTTAATTTGCGTGCAGCTGCGCTTCTTCAATACATCGATAGCCGCAATCGCGGAACCGCCAGTAGCAAGCATTGGATCAATGACAATCAGTTGACGTTCTGTTACATCGGTAGGAAGCTTCGTATAGTATTCAACGGGTTGAAGTGTCTCAGGATCACGGAACAGCCCTACGTGCCCAATTTTCGCACCTGGAATCAGCTTAACAACGCCTTCTACCATTCCAAGCCCTGCACGCAGTATTGGAATCAAGCCCAGCATGCGTCCAGCGATCATTTTGCTCTCTGTTTCTGCAACAGGCGTTTCCACTGTCACTGTTTGCAAAGGCAATTCACGAGTAATCTCGTACGCCATCAAGGTTGCTACTTCGTCCACGAGCTCGCGGAAGTCTTTCGTTGTTGTCTTCTTGTCTCGAATCAATGTCAATTTGTGTTGAATCAAAGGATGATCGCAAATGACCAATTTACCCATATTTCGTGTCCCTCCGCCTTTTACTCTCTCGTTGCTGTCGATCTCATACGTGATGAATTGAACTGATATTCCTGCTTTCAACAGCCGTGTCGCTCTAGCATCTCCGGCTTCATCAACGCTAAACAGGCTTTATTATAACATTCCGCGCTTATCCCTGCACGTATTGCGGGCACTTTTGAGGTATTTTTCACATTTCCGACGAACTCGGCACAAAAGAGCACACTGTACTATTTCTAAGCATGTTGGGGTCTGCTTATACATGTTCATCCCGCCGAACATTGGAAATTGTCGATTATCCGCCCTGAAGTTCCTCGATCCATGGCCCGAATAATGTATCGTAAGCACCTGAGCTTCTCCCCCATTCTACACCTACAAAAAAAGAGCAGGTCATCTACAACGAGAGATTACCTGCTCCGTCCTTCTTATGATCAAAGAAAAGGCCCATTAACCACGAGACTAATCTTAGTATTTCAAAGTTGAGTACAGCGGGAATTGAGCTGTCAAATCGCTGACCATTCCACGCGCCTTGCTCAATACAGCTTCATCTTGAGGCTGCTTCAATGTCATGGCAATGACTTGGCCGATGACACGCATTGCTGCTTCATCCATGCCTCTGGACGTTGCGGCTGGTGTTCCGATACGAATGCCGCTTGTAATGAACGGGCTAGTCGGGTCGAATGGTATTGCATTCTTGTTGACGGTAATGCCTACAGAATCCAGCACCTTCTCCGCATCCTTGCCTGTGATATTGATATTGCGCGTATCAATCAGCATCAGATGGTTGTCTGTACCGCCAGATACAATCGTCAAACCTTCTTCAACCAACGTAGATGCCAATACCTGTGCGTTCTTGATCACTTGCTCTGCATACTGCTTAAAGGACGGCTGCAATGCTTCGCCAAGGGCAACAGCCTTGGAGGCAATAACGTGCATGAGAGGGCCGCCTTGCGTACCTGGGAATACAGCCTTATCGATCGCTTGAGCCCAGGCTTGACGGCACATGATCATACCACCACGCGGACCGCGCAATGTTTTGTGCGTTGTCGTCGTAACGAAATGGGCATGAGGCACTGGACTTGGATGAAGTCCTGCTGCAACCAAGCCAGCAATATGCGCCATATCTACCATGAACAGAGCGCCTACATCGTTAGCGATTTGGCCAAGTGCTTCAAAATCAATGATGCGTGGATAAGCGCTCGCGCCAGCCACGATCATCTTTGGACGATGCTTGAAAGCAGCTTTGCGTACTTTATCATAATCGATGCGGAAAGTGTCTTCTTCTACACCGTATGCCACGAAGTTGTACAACAAGCCTGATGCGTTCACGGGGCTTCCATGAGTTAAATGTCCGCCATGCGCCAAGTCCATGCCAAGCACAGTGTCCCCAGGCTTCAACGCTGCCAAATACACAGCCATGTTCGCCTGCGCACCAGAGTGAGGCTGTACGTTGACGTGTTCAGCACCAAACAGCTCCTTCGCACGATTGCGCGCGATGTCTTCCACAATATCGACATGCTCACAGCCGCCATAGTAACGTTTGCCTGGATAGCCTTCCGCATATTTGTTCGTCAGAACCGTTCCCATCGCTTCCATAACCGCCTCACTGACGATATTTTCAGAAGCAATCAGTTCGATATTGTTGCGCTGACGCTGCAACTCCAAGTCCATTGCTTTCAACACTTCAGGATCTGCTTGTCGTAAATGATCTACCATTGGCATAGCCCTCCCACATTTTAATTCCCTTATTGCAATGTATGACAAACGCATCTGCGTTAAGGTTCAATCGTAACCGTGATTCAACATAAAGCGACGAGTTCCCCAATTCGCCGCCACACCTAGCAAGCAAGCTACTAAGCAGTTCTGCGACTATTCACAAGAAGACAATCCTTCTTCTGCTGGAAGCTGGTATACAGCACGTTCGCCGCCTATAAGCTTCGGCCGCGTCTTCGCCATATTGACTCGGGCCTTGCCGATATAACGAACCTCTGTCCGCAAGGGTACAGCCACTCGTCTCAAATGCATGCCGATCAAGGTCTCGCCGATATCGATGCCGGCATGAGCCTCTAGTTCCTCTGCCAAACATGCATCCGGCAAATGACGGTAAGCATACGCCGCCATTGAGCCCCCCGCTTTCCGCACAGGCACCGCAGACACTTCCAGCAACCCGAATCTCTCCAGCGTACGACGCTCAACAACAAGCGCACGGTTCAAATGTTCACAGCATTGAATAGCAACCTCGAGGCCATAGCTTGATCGGAGTACACTGAGTCCGGCAAATATCGCCTGAGCGGTATCCGACGCACCAGATGTCCCAATGCGCGCGCCTGCTACCTCACTCGTACTGCAGCCAATCACGACGATCTGACCTGGCTTCAGCCCTGCCTCCCGAACGAGAGCATGTGCAGCAGCTTCCGCTTGCTCGCGAACCTGCTCCATTTTCAAGAATGACGTTGCCGGGCCTTGATGTTCGTTCTTCTCGATCTCAATCATACTGCCCATTCACCTCCACCCATTACGCTTGCGGGTGATATTTATGTTCTACGTCTGCAACTTTGCGAAGACGTCCAATATGGCGTTCCCCTTGACTGAACTCCGTACCCAGCCATACGCGTACAATCTCTTCAGCCAATCCGGGCCCAATAACGCGCTCACCCATAGCAAGCACATTCGTATCATTATGCTCTCTTGTTGCCTTGGCTGAGAATAAATCATGAACAAGCGCGCAGCGGACGCCTGGAACCTTATTTGCTGCGATGGACATGCCAATTCCAGTACCGCATATGAGCACGCCGCGATCTGCCTCGCCTGAAGCAACCATTTCCGCAACCGGTACCGCATAATCCGGATAATCTACTGATGTTGTGCAATCGCACCCTACATCAACGACTTCATGACCCAGTTCCTTTATGACTCGAACAATTCCTTCCTTCAGTCGTACGCCAGCATGGTCTGCACCAATGGCAATTTTCATCGTCGTACCCTCCATCCGTTGTCTACAAATGTAACTTCCGTCCATGTTACCATGCTCGGTATGCTACAGGTTTATTATAACGAATTTCCCGCAGCTTGGACGAGCCATTTGCACGCTGCCTCCAGTGTAACATGTCTCCATCATTGAAAAAAAGAGCATAGCACGGCTGTTCTTCCGCACACTGCTCTTCTGCCCAGGCGACCGGCCGTATTCTCCGATGCTCCACCGTGGTTCCCCACTTCCGTCGCCAGTTACATCGGATCTGCTATATCTAGTTCGATCATAATGGATGTCACAACCGATTGCAACCGTTATTTTCCTGCAGCATCCGTTCCTTGCCTATCTGCTATGCATACCTTCATCCTTGCCTGACCTTCTATCTGCACATCATTGTAGCTTGTCCAGCAATCTTGCAAGGGCAGCTTGAATTTCTGCCGCTGTTATTCGGTACTGCTCCAAAGAACCGCCATAAGGATCGGCTACATCCATAGTCGGCACACGGCTCTGCAGCTCAGCAAGCTGTACAAGCTCCTCCTCGGTAGGAGCTTGTCCCATAGCAAGCTTTAACTGGATATCCGCGGCCAAGGATTGAAGCTGTTGATATTGTTCCTGATCTTGTTCCGGATCACTCACATACTCCTTCAAAGCGAATGTCTTGTTGTGCGCACTTGGGAACTGCTGAAGGACATGGCGCTTATGGCTCGTCGTCAATGTCAATATTAAATCTGCCCACTGCACGCGTTTTTCGTCCAATACAGCGGAACGGAACTCATGGTGATTGCCAATATCCTGTTCCTCCAGCACAGCAGCAGCGTGCTGTGACATGGGCGTACCGTCCCATGCGGCAACACCCGCTGACTGAACATGCATTTCCAAGCCTCGTTCCTCCGCCATATGCTTCAGCATCGCTTCTGCAATGGGACTCCGGCATGTGTTGCCTGTACATACAAATAAAATGCGCATCACCCAACACCCCTCCCTTTAAGACCTATCTATAGGGTCGTGCATCTCCATCATTCTCATTCCTGCCTCTTGCTATATTTTCTACCCGCTAAAAGGGAAGCAAAAACAGAATGCCAAATGTCAGCAGAACTGCTCCGCCTGCAGCCTCCCCATACTCACCAAATTGTTTCCCAGCATGGTGGCCCAGCAGCAAACCTATAATGGACATCGCCCCACCGAATAAACCGAAGGCTACTATCGTCATGAACAAATCAGATCCGAACATACCTAACGAAATGCCAACAGAGAAGGAATCTACACTAACACTAAGTGCAAACAGCAGCATTCCCCATACTGTCGATGTATTTATCATTTGTGAGGATTCGCCTTTCAGCGAGCTATAAATCATGTGTCCGCCCAGCATAATCAGGAGACCTCCCGCCGCCCAAGTCGTCACTTCACCAAGCAGCATGCTCATATACATGCCTGTAGCGACACCAGCCAGCGGCATTAATACATGGAACAATGCGATAACCCCGCTAATGCGAACCGCATCTCTCCGGCGAACCCCTCTCATACCAATGCCTAGACATAGTGAAAAGGCATCTGAGCCTAAAGCTGCCGCCATCAAAAAAATAGTGATCCATTGGCCGATTGGCGCTGCCGTATCCCACATCGCCCCCACTCCTCGTCCCATAGCGTCTGTTCCATCGTATGCGGACAAGGAGAGATTCATGCCTAGCAGCTAGTTGTACGAAATCGCTTATAGCCTGCTACACAATCAAGCTTCATTACCAAACATTATGGAAATATCAAGCAAGAGAAACCTTGTTCCTCCTAACCTGCAATTCAGACATCAGAAATACTAGGCATACACCTATTCACACCACATGACCCGATGACCCGCCGCCTTCATCATGCGGTTCATCACTGCAAGACCGATACCTTCTGTGCTGCAAGCTTCTGCCAGCATATAAGTCGCACCTGCTTCATCGAAATGCCGCAGCGCGTCATACAACAGAGAAGCTGCCTCTTCCAAGGCATGAACACTGCCGATCGATGCGACAACATCAGCCCGATACTGCGCCGCATGCTCCTTGAAGGCGAGCACCCCCGTCGTCTCTCCACGCTGCTTTGCTTCATCAAGCTTGCGTTGAATACAGTCGATAACCCGCTCCTCAGAAGTACCCTGCACAATTTGCAGCTGCCCTTTGGGCGCGTAATGAGTATATTTCATACCAGGTGAACGCGGTGCATTCATTTGATCAGCATTCGCCTGAAGTTTATGCTTCGCTGTATCTTGAGAAACAAGCGTCTTATCATGACTCAAATCTGCTCTAGCTTTGGCAGAACTCGTATTCTGATTCAACAAAGACGTTCTCTGCGACTCTTCATCTGCTTGAGCAGATGCTGGAGATTGCGGAACCTTCGACTTGATCATTCCTCCGTTAGGATCGACAGCTGGATCAATGGTTACTTCTGACGCAACCTCCTGCAGCATCGCCGTTGTAATCCCACCTGGACGGAGTACATGTACACGGCTGCCGATTAATTCAACCACGGTCGACTCTACTCCTACACCTGTAGCCCCGCCATCGACAATTGCGTCGATACGTCCATCCAAATCCTCGTGCACATGCTCTGCTCGAGTCGGACTTGGGCGTCCTGAGCGATTGGCGCTTGGAGCAGCCACCGGGCATCCAGAAGCCCGAATAAGGGCCAATGCCGTATCATGGCCGGGCATCCGTACACCTACCGTATCCAGTCCCGCAGTCACACGGGGTGATACTGCTCCAGGCCGTACAGGCAGCACAATCGTAAGCGGCCCCGGCCAAAATTGATCCATAAGGCGCGCTGCGGTATCACTGTATGGCAGAACCAGTTCCTCAAGCTGTGACAGGTCTGCAATATGAACGATTAACGGATTGTCAGACGGACGCCCCTTTGCAGTAAATATACATTCTACAGCCTTCGTATCGCGGGCATCTGCCCCTAGCCCATATACCGTTTCCGTCGGAAAGGCAACAGTACCTCCAGCAGCTAGTATGGCCGCACCATCTGTTATTCCTTCTTGCTGTTCGAGCGGCATATCATCTGATATCAACCACCACTTCGTATGCAGTTGATGAGCGCAACCTTTTTCCGAGGTAGCTGCTCTTCGATTCTTTTCCCGTTCATGTCGAATATTCATCGCGTACATTCCTTACCTCATATAAAGTAAAGCATCACTCTCCCTCTCCCATCTTGCTCGATATGGCCGACGGGGAGCAACGCAAGAAAGATGCCAAAGGAGCTTCGGCATCTTCGTAATTTAAGATTTCACACGTATTCAAGCGTATTCGCATCTATTCGATCTTTTCTATTTTCCACATAGAACTGTATTCATTATTCTTTAGTTGTACCATAATGGCGCCGACACGTCCAGAAGAGCGGCATCCAAAAGACCGTCCGTATTTCTCCCCACTTCTCTAATCGCTTGTCAAACAACCATTTATCATCCGAAAATTGCGCCGAATATGGAGCCTATGAAATGAAATAATGACTCCAGTGCTTCCCATAGAAAGAATTTAACTTCTGTCCCGCCCGTTTCACCAGTGGATTGAGATTGTGCGCCTGTGGAATTCTTAGCATCAACCGTAACCGATTCCCCAACCGAAGATGATGAAGACTTGTCTTTCTCTCCACCCTTGGTTGAGGCAGTCTCATCAGAGTTCCTTTTATTCACTTGGGCCTGAGCTGTATTTCCATCAACGAAGCAAAGCGGCGGGAACAAAACACACCACCAATTTTGTCCGCTTCCCTCTCCAAGAGTAACGAGCAGTGCTTCATACAGGCCAGCAGGATATACCTCGCCACCATACCACTTTGCCGGGAATGATACTTCACCAAGCTTCACCTTGGCTCCGTATGCCAGCCCTTCTTCGCCCAGCACTCGTTCTGCCGTCTGCTTCAGATCATCGATATGGGCAGCAATGAGCTTGCGGGCTTCCTCACGAGTAGATGGCTTTTCCTCCGTCTTCAGCCAGCCATTCATTTGCTCCACGATCCGATCACGAACTATGCGCTTCACGCGTTGATCATTGTCCGAATCCGAGTTCGCCAATATACGCAGCCGAATCGCATCCTCGGGGATATGATCCTGTTTCTCTATCATTTGCTTTTGAATTGTTTCATTTCCACCATCAACAGCCGCCGCACGGCCATTATCCCAACGCATCAAAGCTCCCGTTGCCAATACAGCAATCGCGAGACCGAGTACGAACACGCGTACATTCATGTTCATCCTGCTCCTTGTGAGGTTGGGCGCGCCTCTTGTCTATCAGTATGTCCGTGAGCAGGATCCTTAAACCTAGCAAAGATACATTTTTTGATAGATATATAGATTTGTTCCGTTCTTCCCTCCGAAAATAAAAAAGGCCGCCCTATCACAGACAGATTCTCTCTGCAAGATAGAACAGCTCTAACGGATTTTCTCTTCTTGTAATGAATGAGGGTACAATCCAAATTGCTAACCAGATCTATGGCTGACTACGCATGCATCCCCCACTCACTACTCCATAGTCCGAATTCCAATTACATGACGCTCGATGCCAGCCAGATCAGGTACAATGATCAGCTTCTCATTATAACCTGCATGTGCAAGCAGGGCAGCTACATCTCTCGCTTGTCCTTGGCCTACCTCGAACCCAATTAGACGAGGCGCCTTGCCAAGCGTAGTCAGCATTCCAACAAGACGACGATACGGGTCAAGTCCATCCGCACCGCCATCAAGCGCCGTATGCGGCTCATAGTCACGAACCTCACGCATAAGTCCCGCAATATCATCCGCTGGAATGTAAGGCGGATTGGACACTAGGATGTCCATTTCGCATCCAGCGAACGGATTCAACAAATCCCCTTGATGCCACAACATGCGCTCCGCAACACCTAACCGCTCTGCGTTGCTCTTCGCAACCGCAAGCGCTGCTGGCGAGATATCCCCTGCACTTACGCGCCAATGAGGCCGTTCATGTGCAAGTGCACAGGCAATTGCGCCGCTGCCTGTGCCGATATCCACAACACGAAGCTGTGCTTCTAACGGCCACAGTCGATCAGCCTCAGCAAGCACAGCTTCAACGAGAAGCTCAGTCTCTGGACGTGGGATAAGCACATCCGATGTCACTTCAAACGACAGCCCATAGAAATAGGCCTCCCCCATAATATATTGGGTCGGCTCGCCCGTTGACCGACGCGATATTGCCTCTTCGAATACAGAAACTGCGTCTTCAGGCAGCTGTTCCGTTAGTGCAACCAAATAAGCCGTGCGCTCCATGCCCAGTACATGACGAAGCAGAAGCTCGGCATGATGACCAGCATCATCGACCCCATTTTCCGCTAAAAAGAAGAAGCCTGCACCCAGGCTTCTCTTATCGTTGCCGGCCATGCGAGGCGATATGAAGCGTTGTTCGCCGCATTGTTCAGCTGAACACGCTCCCCATTTCGTTCGCAAGACTCACTCATGCTTGATTCTCCCTCTCCAGCAGCTCCGCTTGTTCTGTCAGCGTAAGCGCTTGGATAAGCTCTTCCACATCACCGTTCATAATTTGATCGAGCTTATGAAGAGTTAAGCCGATGCGGTGATCCGTCACACGGCTTTGCGGATAGTTATACGTCCGAATCCGTTCACTGCGATCTCCTGTCCCTACCTTGCTCTTACGCTCGCCAGCATACTTGGCTTCTTCCTCTTGACGCTTAATTTCATAGATGCGGGCACGCAACACCTGCAATGCCTTCGCCTTATTATCGTTCTGGGACTTGCCATCCTGACACGTAGCCATGATTCCCGTCGGAATATGCGTTACACGCACTGCCGACTTCGTCGTGTTGACGGACTGACCGCCAGCACCAGAGGAACAGAAAGTATCGACACGAATATCTTTATCGAAAATTTCAACTTCCACTTCATCTACCTCTGGCATTACAGCTACCGTAGAAGTAGAAGTATGAATACGTCCGCCAGACTCGGTTGCCGGAATACGCTGAACACGATGGGCGCCGCTCTCATACTTCAGCTTGCTATAAGCTCCCTTACCGGATACGGAGAAGATAACCTCCTTGAATCCGCCCAAGTCGCTAATATTGGCTTCCATCAGCTCTGTGCGCCAGCCCTGCGAATCCGCATAACGCGTGTACATGCGGTACAAATCAGAAGCGAAGAGCGCTGCTTCATCGCCGCCTGCCGCCCCGCGAATTTCCACGATAACGTTCTTGTCGTCATTCGGATCCTTCGGCAGCAGCAAAATGCGAATTCGCTCCTCAAGCTCTGTTTGACGCGCGCTTAGCTCCTCGATTTCCATCTTCACCATTTCGCGCATTTCATCGTCAAGTTTCTCTTGCATCATCGTTTTCGCAGCATCAAGCTCGCTAAGGACATTTTTATATTCCATAAATGCTTCATAAGCTGGCTGTAGATCGGATTGCTCCTTCGAATATTCGCGAAGCTTCTTCGGGTCATTAGCCACATCCGGGTCACACAGCAGCTCACTCAGCTTCTCATAACGATCCGCAAGGGATTGCAGTCTATCCAACATCATACACGCTCACCTCTCTTCTCTGATTCAATACTACCACGTATATTCACGTATATTCATGAACCTTGATTTGCGCAATCGCAGTTCGTGCTTTCTCGTAGGGATGATCGCGCTCATCGCGCAACCATTTTTATGCTTCGCCCTGCTTTGAGCTGGGCAAATGATCTTCACGTCCATTCGTGCAGGAATCCTACACGTTGAAACGGAAATGCATAACGTCTCCGTCTTGAACAACGTACTCCTTGCCTTCCAATCTTAGCTTGCCTTGCTCCTTCACCGCATTCATCGAGCCGCCAGCAACCAGATCATCATAGGATACAACTTCTGCACGGATAAATCCACGCTCGAAGTCGGAGTGAATAACACCTGCCGCTTGTGGCGCCTTCATGCCTTTGCGAATCGTCCATGCACGCACTTCCTGAACACCTGCTGTAAAGTAAGTGTACAGTCCAAGCAAGCGATACGCAGCCTTAATCAAGCGATTCAAGCCGGATTCATCCAACCCAAGCTCCTCAAGGAACATTTCCTTGTCTTCACCTTCAAGTTCAGCAATCTCAGCTTCTACCTTCGCGCTAATTGGCACTACCTCCGCATTTTCAGCTGCGGCAAAGTCGCGTACCTGCTGGACATACGGATTGCTGTCCGCATCCTTCACACCGTCTTCGCTTACGTTGGCCGCGTACAAGACCGGCTTCATCGTGAGCAAGTGCATATCGCGAACGAGTACCTTCTCTTCATCACTCAGTTCCAAACTGCGAGCAGGCTTATCATCGTACAAAGCCTCTTTAAGGCGTTCCAATACTGCTGCCTCTGCCGCATATTTCTTGTCGCCGCTCTTCATGTTCTTCTTCGTACGGTCAAGACGCTTCTCAACCGATTCCAAATCAGCTAGAACTAGCTCTAAATTAATCGTTTGAATATCGCTAACTGGATCTACTTTCCCGTCAACGTGTGTAATATTCTCATCCTCAAAGCAGCGGACCACGTGTACGATCGCATCTACTTCACGAATGTGGGCCAAGAACTTGTTCCCAAGTCCTTCCCCCTTGCTCGCACCGCGAACCAATCCAGCAATATCAACGAATTCAAATGCCGTTGGAACTGTACGGTTCGGAACAACCAGCTCTGTCAACTTCACTAAACGCTCATCTGGAACCTCAACCACACCAACGTTAGGATCAATCGTACAGAACGGATAGTTCGCCGACTCTGCCCCCGCTTGCGTAATCGCATTGAACAACGTCGATTTGCCGACGTTAGGCAACCCAACAATACCAGCTTTTAATGCCATTTATAAGTACAACTCCCTTAGAACATATATTTGAATAACCATTGTTTCGAATATCACCTTCGTACTTACCCTTGATCTATCAATTGAACATACTGCACAACTTCACTCGCAATAAAAAATGCAAAAATTCCTTAACCATTATAACCAACAACGCAAAAAAACCTAGTCATCGACTAGATTTTTTCCGTATTGTCAACATTTGCTCACTTCAAGAGGCAGAATGGTTCCCTTTCTCCCCTTTCCTTCTCGGATAAGGAGACTATCCACCGAACATACTACTGCTGTAACCTTATCCAACATCCAACTGGAAGTAATGATTATAAGCAAAGTGAGGGACATTTACATGGAGAACAAGTCACATCGCGGCAATTATAAGGGAACAACAGCAATGAAAGCGAAAAATCAAGATATGGCCTTCGTCAACGATACAATTGAAGACGCTAAATCAGTGACACCTTTCTCAGAAAAAAGAAAAGACGGACTAGTTCCGTCTTGCCAGTTCAATGATCCCATTCCCTATTCAATAGATTAGGCGCCCAATTGCCTTGCAACCAATACGATGTTTTACGGAAGCAAGCTAGCCCGGCAAGCATTCTTCTATGGTTGCTTATGTGACGAATCGATAAAGAGAACGAATCGTCATTCCCGCTCCATAACGTTCTGCGTTTGGCATTTCAACTTGATTTTGCAAGCATATTTTGATCACACGAGCAGCTGCAGGATGGATCGACATCGTTCCATCTTCCTGCTTCTGCATAATGGCTGTCCCCTGTTCTGATGTCTGGAACAATGAGTACAGCATTCCATCTGCAACCAGCATCGGGCTGTTCCAATTCCATTGCAGCCATTCCTCATCCCACTGCACAGTGGACTCGCCAATCTCCCACACCACCTGACGTGAGCGCCGCTGATGAGCCGATATCGTCTTCTCCAGCGCTTCCTTCCAAAAAGCAGCACGTTCATCCAGCGTAGCACCCGCACTCAATGAGAGACAAGCTGCTTGCGCACATACCGCCGCTATAGCCCCATCTGCCCAAGGGAATTGAATACGATCAAATCGCGGCAGTGTACACCCGGAAATAAGTCTGCTCATCTCCAGATGTCCGATTAACTCAGGAGCTGTTACAGCAATGCATACGGCGCGAATTGCTTCATGAAGCTCATCGTCTTGATGCTGTCCAAACGCAATGGAGGGGTTGAATGGCTTACCGATACGACGCCGATAGTCTGCCAACGCGAGCAAACCATTAAGACGCACACGCGCTGTACTTCCGTGAAGAGCAGCTTCCTGGAGCGTATTTTCAACAGCTTCATCCGTCCATTGCAGCAAATGCAGGACATAAACCGCCTGGACTGCAGCCATCTCATCTTCTTTTACCAGAGACGTCCAATCTTCATACCGTTGGCGAAGCATCTGGATCCAGTGTTGCTTTACCTGATAGGCAATCTCTCTTGACTCGCAATCACCAGCATGACGATAGTGGTATGGCGTTACTCCAAACGGAAGATGGTTGTCCATTACCGAGCGCAGCACCTGCGCAATCCCATTCAATATGGATGCCTTCGCAACCGACTTATAACGAACCGTCAAAATATCCAGAAGCGGCTCAATCAACGCACAAACTTCCGCATGAACGCCATTCTCCAAGCACAGCTCCTCGAATAAGGCTTGAGCTGCCTCCGCCGACTGCTCCATCGATCCGTTCTCCATGACACAGAGCAATTCCGGCACATTGTCTTCTGAGCCGAATGCATATACCAATCCTGTCCCATTGGCCATGCCCATATTCTCTACGCCTCCATAAGCCGCCTGACATAGGGGCCCCGTGGTTTTAATTTCCATTATAGCACCAGATGTCAACTTTGGAACGGATTTATCGAAAAATGTCGAAAAATGAACACAGAAGCGACAAACGAACCTTACATACAAGTGTATGTAAGACAGCATATTCATAAGTGTTTCAAATCATCACTGATTGGTGAATGAATTTATAGCATGACATTCTCCCCCATTAGATGAATGGCATTAAAAGACAACGCCCCAGAAGGCACAGCGAGCCATCTGGGGCGTTGTTCGGCACATAAGCCTTCTTTTAAGTAACGAGCAAACTCCCGCATTGATCAAAAGTTATACTGTTACACTAAGCCGATCGACGACAAGAAAATCAAAATAATGAGCACGGGAGCGATAATGCGCATTGTGAACATCCAAACACTTCTCCACGCAGGCGAAAGGCCCGTTTCCTCGCCTGATTGCTTCCATGCGTAGCCAACCAGCAGTGTCACGAACAAGCCCCCGAGCGGCAGCATCACATTAGAAGTGAGGAAATCGATCCACTGGAAGAAGTTGCGGCCTCCCAGCATCGCCTCTTCCCAAACGCCTCCAGCTGACAGCGTACATGGAAGTCCAATGACATACATTGCAGCAATCACGTAGGTGGTTGCCTTGCCGCGTCCAAGATTGTATCGACGCATAATATAGGCAACTGGCACTTCGGTCAAAGCCAAGCACGATGTCACAGCCGCAATCGCAAGCAGCAAGAAGAACAAGCCGCCAAACAAGGAACCGTAAGGCATCGAGGCAAACGCTGCAGGCAAAGCAACGAATACAAGCCCTGGCCCTGAATCCGGCTCAATTCCAAATGTAAATATCGTAGGAAAAATAATTAATCCTGCAATCAGCGCGTACACCAGGTCGCCCGCCCCGACTGCGGCAGTGGCGAGCGGCAGCGATTGATGCTTGTCCACATAAGCGCCATATGTCAGCATGGCTCCCATGCCAAGCGACAAGGAGAAGAAAGCAAGTCCCAATGCCATCAGTGCCGAATGGAAGGTCAACTGTGAAAAGTCCGGTTTCAGGAAGTAAGAGATCCCTTCTGCAGCGCCATCCAGCGTTAACGTTCGCACCATCATAATTAATAGAATGATGAGCAGGCCCGGTATAACAATCTTGTTAAATTTCTCGATGCCTCCAGATATTCCACGAGCAATAACGAATCCACTCAAGGCCAGCACGACGATCTGCCAAATGATCGGCATGGTTCCTCCCGTAAAGCTCTTGAAGTGCTCTGCATAATCATTGCTTTGGAACAGCACTCCAGTTACCGACTCCATTGCATACTGAAGCGTCCATCCAGCAATGGTGCTGTAATACGTCATTATCAGGAATGCTGCCAATACGGCGATGAAGCCAAGCACTCCCCACCCTCTTTTTCCTGATAATGTGGTAAAGGCTGATACGGCATCACCGCGTCCGCCACGTCCAACAGCTAGCTCGCCCAAAAGAACGGGCAGGCCCACGATCAAGAGACAGGCGATGAATAGCAGGAAGAATGCCCCGCCGCCATTTTGCCCGGTAACATAAGGGAACTTCCACATGTTGCCGAGTCCAACTGAGCTGCCGATAGCAGCCAAAATGAATCCTGCTGAGCTGAATTGCTCTGACTTATTTACCTTTTGAGGAACCTTCTGAGAATGTTTTTTTGACATCTAACGTATGCCACTCCTTCTTTCCTGCTGTATTTACTAGGGTGCCCCAAGGACTGAGATAAACTCCATTTTATTCAATAATGCGCTCCGAATCGAATGTAATATTTCTCAATTCTTCAATCTGCTAACATGAACAGACATCCTCACCGTATGATTGAACGAAAAAAGGCGCTCTCTGCACTGTATAAAAAGTGCAAAAGAACGCCTTCGAACATCGTATCAATTCACAGCTCAGATTAAAAAGTACCTTACTTAATTCCCGAGTGCATAAAGCTGCTAATAAATTTGCGCTGAAACAATAAAAATCCGATAATAAGCGGCCCTACGACAAGCAAAGTCGCTGCGCTTACCTCCGCCCATTGCGCACCCGTCTCGAACGATTGGGCGAACATCGCAAGTCCGACAGTAAGCGGTCGATTTTCTACAGAGTTCGTAACGATAAGCGGCCAAAGGAAGTTGTTCCACTGGTAGCTGACCGACACGACCGCGAATGAGATATATACAGGGGCCGACAAAGGTACGAAGATACGCCACAAAATACCCAAGCGAGAGCAGCCTTCCACCATCGCTGCTTCCTCCAGCTCAAGCGGCAGCTGCTTGAACGTCTGGCGCAGCAGGAATATTCCGAACGCAGAGGCGAAGTAAGGCAGCATAATGCCCAGCTTCGTATCCAGCAAGCCAAATTCTTTTAATACATGATAGTTAGAGAAGATAAGGACATCTGCTGGTACCATCAACTGTACCAAGAACAGCATAAACACGGCATCCTTCCCGAAGAAGCGAATCCGTGCGAATGCATAGGCAGCCAGCGTTAGGCTGAGAAGCTGTACAAGCAGCACACCGCCTGCAATGGTGAAGGTGTTCAAGTAATATTGGGCAAATGGAGCCCCTTCCCATACCTTGGCAAAGTTAGCAAGTGTCCAGTCCCATGACCAGAAAGAATTCATACCTGCATCCTTGGGACGGAAAGCCGTCCATAACATCCATATGAGCGGCACAAGCCATACGATGCTGACCACAAGCATAATCGCATGCCACAGCCATTGCTTCATTCGGCGCTTCATCTTTTCAATTTTCAAGGCTCGATCCGATATAGGCAGCCTACGGGCAGCGTGTGTTCCAACTGAATTTTCCATTAGGCGCCTCCTTTATTGATAATGGATCTTGCGATCCCAACCGAAAAATTGTAAGGATGACAGCACAAGCAGCAGGGCGATCATAATTACAGTCATGGTCGCGGCCATGCCCTGATCGTAGAAGCTGAATGCCGTGTCATAGATATGGTACAGAAGTAGGCTGCTAGCATTGTCCGGCCCGCCCTTTGTCATAATCCACAAATGATCCACAAGCTTGAACGCATTTGTTAAAGCAACGACTGCCACGAACAACGTGGTCGGCATCGTAAGCGGAATCGTAATCCGTGTGGTCACCTTCCACGTGCCAATACCGTCTACAGAAGCCGATTCATACAAATCCTTCGGAATATTCTGTAATCCAGCCAAGTAGAAAATCATGAAGTATCCGGCTTCCTTCCAGATCATCATCACAATCATTGCCCACATGACTGTATCAGGCTGACCGAGCACATTCATTTCCGTCGTCTGTCCGACCCACTTCGCAAGCTGCGCCAGCAGACCATATTGAGGTGTATATATAAACAGCCAAATGTTCGCTACCGCGATCATTGGAATCATATTCGGATAGAAGAATGCCACGCGGGAGAAGGAACGTCCCGCAATTGCCTTATCAGCGAAAAGAGCCATGATGAATGCGAGCGCCATGGAAGTAGGCACCGTGCCGATAGCGAACCAGATATTATTGCTGAATACTTTTTGGAATACGGGATCTTGAAACAATGCAGTAAAGTTATCAAGTCCCACAAAGATCGGCACCGGTGTAGCCAGGTCGGATTGATATAAGCTGAGCCAGGCTGTCTTCAGCATCGGATAATAGGTAAAGAGCATAAGGAACAACAGCGATGGGAGCAGTAGCGCCCAAGCCAATGCATTGCGTGATAGGCGTTCTTTCCATTTGGCGGTCATCCTCCTGACCTCCTTCTCAAATAAATTAACGTAAACTCATGATGCATAAATCTATAAATCGGCAGGACATAAGCCCTGCCGATACAGTACACTCGTAAGGCATACAATTGCAGCTTGCGCGTGTATTACTTATTGAACGGCTTCAATGCGCGATCTGCTTCTTCCTGTGCCTTCTTCAGAGCGGATGCTGGATCTGTCGTCCCCGTCAGCACCGCCTGAACCTGATCCGTCAACGCCTTTGATACTTTGCCGTTATTGTGCGTAGACAATTCCGCATAGGCATGCTCCAATTGATCGCGTGCAACAACTGCCTGCGGGAATTCGGCAGCGTACTTCTTCATGACATCCGTATCATAAGCCGACTTGCGAACCCCAACATAACCCGTATCGATGCTCCATTGCGCCGCTTGCTCCGGCTCTGTCATGAACTTAATGAATTCCCATGCCGCTGCTTGTTTCTTCGGATCGATGTCCTTAAAGATATATAAGTTCCCGCCGCCTGTTGGAGAACCGTATTGTTTGTTCATTGGCAGGAAAGCAACACCGAAGTCGAACTTGGCATTATTTTTTACATTTGTCAGGTTGCCTGTCGTATGAATCATCATAGCTGTCTTTTGCTCTAAGAAGTCTGTAGGAACCGTTGCCCATTCCACTATGCCCTCCGGCATAACCTTATGTTTCTTGGACAGGTCTTGCCAGTATTGAAGTGCTTCCACGTTCTGTGGTGTATCGAAGAAGACTTTTTTTCCGTCTTGGGACATGAGGTTTCCTTTTGAATCTGCCATGTTCTGCAAAGAGAACAGTTGGAACATCCAATAGGCGAAGCCGGAACCCGGTACCTCAATACCTTGGCGACCGTCTTTTTTCAGCTTTGTTGCATACTCTGTAAGCTCGGCCCATGTTTTCGGCGGCTGATCCGGGTTCAGACCGGCTTCCTTAAAAGCATCCTTGTTGTAATAAAGAACGATAGTACTGCGTTGGAAAGGGATGCTGTACGTCTTGCCTTCCACTTGTGAGTTCGCCAGGAATGCTGGATAAAAATCATCAAGAAAGCCCTTGCCTTCCTTCGCAATGAAATCATTAAGCGGAATAATTGCATTCGTATCCAGCATACTGAACAGTTCAGTAGACAGCATCACCGCTACGTCCGGCGGTTGCTTCGCTTGAATGCCTGCTTGTATTTTTGTTGTCGTATCAGCATAGCTTCCTGTATATACGGGTTTCACGGTAATGTTCGGGTGCTTCTCTGTGAACTTCTTCGTCATCTCCTCAACCACCTTGGTCAGTGGCCCGCCAACTGCGATTGGATAATAGAATGTTAATTCAACATTCTCATCCTTATTTGAAGATGCATGATCAGTCGGAGCTGTTGCCGCCCCCTCCTGCGTCGTTCCTTTTTGAGGCGTCTGTGTTTCTCCTGCTGTTCCAGACTGGCCGCAGCCGACCAGCAGCGTAAAGCACATAAACAGAAGCAGCATCCACTTCGCGCGCATTTGCATATTCCGTGTTCTCCCCTTTTCTAATATCGTCCTTATTCAGATGGTATGTCTCACACCACCCTTTCATACCTTAACCTTGCTCTAGCAAGAGAGTGTTAATTCCATATAAAGATTTCGTTAATGATAGATTTCCAGCTGCCAGCAGCAATAAAAAAACACCCTCCAGGTACTCAAGTAGATAGCACGCATCTTCATGCATGATATCTATCCTAAATACCCAAGAGGGTGTCTATTTCATTTTCATGTATTCATAGCTTATTTAAAATGGATACCAAAACGTCCCAAACCCCTGCATCCGCCATACAATAGCGGCTACAAGCACCAATACACTAACGAAGACTACAATATAATCCTCACGCTGCCACTCTGTAGCGGAGAACCATGTTCGCTTCGAATGCTTTCCGAAGCCACGCAAATCCATCGCATTTGATATCGTCTCAATACGTTGCAAGGAAGATAGGACAAGCGGTGTCGTAATCGATACAAAGTGCTTGAGCCGCTGTATGATTGTACCCTCACCTTTGCCAAATCCAAGTCCACGTGCCTGCATCGCATTCGATATATGACGGAATTCCGCCTGTAGATCTGGAATATAGCGGAACGCAATGCTGAACGCGTAGGCAATCTTATACGGAACACCAATCCGATTCAAACTGCTGGCCAATCGTGTCGGATGAGTCGTATAGATGAATAGTACGGTTATCGGCATAAGAGACATGTACTTCATGGATAACGTAAATACATAAATCAACGTTTCAAGCGTCAAAACATTATACCCCAAGTCCAGCAGCACGGTTGTCGTGCCTGTTACCTTGCTGCCATAAGCCGGTGTTATTACCAAGCTGAATAAGGAATTAAATATATTAAATAAGATCATGAGCCAGACAAGCAGCCGAATTCGCTTCCACGGCAGCTGCGCATTAATTAATAGGACAAGTCCAATTCCAAACAAGGGTACGAAAATACGCAAATCTTGAAATAAAAATACGATCACTGTCCACACAGCCAACACGAGCATCTTCGCTGCTCCGTCCATACGATGGAACAGCGTATCTCGTTCAATATAGAGCATGCCAGACTTACTCATGTCGCTTCACCTGCTTCTCATGATCGATGAATTTGCGTACGAGCACCTCTGGCTCGCCCACCCCGGTCATACGCGCAAGTGTGCTTAGAGAAGTTTCTTTCACATTGGCGCGCGCAATGGCCTCCATGTGGGTCAATACATGCGCCGTATCCCCAACAGCAATCAGTTCTCCATTGCATAGAACTGCTGCACGCTCCGTATACTCTAAAGCCAAATGCATATCATGGGTAATGAACAGGAACGACATGCCGCTGTCTGCGAGCTCTGAAATAAAGCTCATGAATTCCGTATAATGCTTATAATCCTGACCTGCCGTCGGCTCGTCCAAGATCATCAGCTGCGGCTTCATCGCCAATATCGACGCAATAGTTACCCGCTTCTTTTGCCCATAGCTAAGCGCAGATATCGGCCATTCCCGATATCCATACAGGCCGCATATACGCAGCGTCTCCTCCACACGCTCCATAACCTCATTTTCCTTCATGCCGCGCATGCGGAGTCCGAAAGCCACTTCTTCACGGATCATCGGCTGTGTAATCATATGGTTTGGATTTTGCATCACATATCCGATATGCCCGCCTCGACGCCGTATCGACCACGATCGGATATCTTCCCCATTCAGCTTGATTGTGCCAGTCGTAGGCGCAGCTATCCCCGTTAACAAATGAGATAATGTCGATTTGCCCGCACCGTTGTTCCCGAGCAGCGCAACCCGCTCGCCAGCTCCAATCGTCAGCGAGACGCCCCGAATGACTTCTCGTTCTCCGTCGTAGGAGAAACGCACATTGTCCATTTCCAGCATGACAGGCCGCTCTCCACTGCGTGGAGCCTCACTGGCCGTACCTACCCAAGCGGACAGGCGCCCCTTCGCCTCTGTATTGGCGCTTATCGCCATAAGGGAAGAGGGCTTGTCCTCTGGCTTGCATTCATATCCGGCATATTTCAACGCAGAGACGTATAAGGGCTCCCTTAACCCATGCTCATTCATGATTGAGGAAGCTAGTATCTCATCAGGCGTTCCAATCTTCACAATACGCCCCTCTGACATCAAGATAATGCGATCAACATGCTGTTCCAGCACATCCTCGACCCGATGCTCGATGATGATGATTGTTTTATTCGTTTCCTGATGAATTTGCTCCATTAGCTCGATCGCTTGCTTGCCACTGGCCGGATCCAGATTCGCAAGCGGCTCATCGAACAGCAAAATATCCGCATCCATCGACAGGACGCCAGCTAGCGATACGCGCTGCTTTTGCCCACCTGACAGCTCATGCGGACTATGATCGATATAGGGTAGCATGTCCACAACATCTAATGCTTTGGACACCTTGGGCTTCATATCAGAAGTTTTCATGCAATCATTTTCAAAGGCGAATGCTACGTCCTCCCCGACAGACAAGCCAATGAACTGGCCGTCTTGATCTTGCAGGATCGTTCCCACATTGCGGCTAATCTCAAAAATACTAAGCTCAGTAGGGCGCTTCCCCTTGAGTGTATAATCTCCGGTTATTGTCCCACTATACGTAAAAGGAATTAGCCCATTCATGCAATGGGCCAATGTCGATTTGCCGCAGCCGCTAGGGCCGGCAATTAGTATTTTTTCTCCCGGATAAATATCCAGGTTCACATTACGCAATGTCGGCTCAGACAAGCTGCGGTATTGAAAGCTAAAATCTCGAAACGAGATAAGCGGTTCTTTCATTGAATCAATAGCTCCTGTCTTCAATCTTGGGCTTTGCATTATTTTTGCACTCGCAAATTCGAGTTGTGACGGTTCATTTGAAGCAACGCCAGCACAGCCAGCAAACCGAGCACCAAGTGAACGCCGATATTCGCCAGCGTAGAAGCCGTGAACTGCACCCACATTTTATCTGCCGGCTCTCCGAATAAATACACGTCCAATAGGCTGGACACGCCAAAGCCTACAGCCAATGCGAGTGACCCGATAATCGCCAAGGATGCGATGCTTCCCTTCGAGGAGCGTCCTTCCTTGATGTTGAACGATGAGTTCAAGTAGACAATCCCCATGCCGAAGCCCGAAATGGCAGATCCAAGCACCCATGTCCACCAGATTGTACCGCCGCCCCAAGTCAAATCAGTAATGATATGCCCAATGGCTCCACTCAAAAATCCAACAATCGGTCCAAACATGGCCCCGAAAATGGTCAGAATGGCAATAGCCGGGCGTAATCCCGTCTGCGGCACTACTGGAATTGTGACTGTGCTTAGCAAGCCGTACAGTGCTGCCCCGATGCCGATGGCGACTACCGTTTTGGTGTTAAAGTCGAAAATTGATTGCTTCATCCTTATGCAACCCTTCCTTCTCACTCAAATAGGTATCGACGCTCGCCCGTTCGAGAGGTGGCCTCATCACGATTTATTAAATCCGAACGTTAGATTGTGATTCCAATCATAATATAAAGTATTTTCCATAGTATGGATACAGGTTTTATTTTCCAAAACCGAGTTTTTCTAGCCTTTTCTATCGAAAACTAGAGATTTCAGGGAGAAACCATATGTTTTAACTATAAAAGCAATAGATATAACGATTTTATTCTGTTTATCCCGATTTATGCCGATCCGGTAGTGATTCAATGAGATGATTACGGCTTGCGAACCAAACGATCCGTCTGCCGTAATTCATCGATTGTTCGCGCCCCGATGCCGAACATCGTAATGCGCAGCTCAGCCTCTACTTGAGCAAGCACTTCGTCCACCGCTTCCTCGGAATCTGCTGCTGCAGCTAGCAACGACCGTCCGAAGCCCGCCAATTGAGCGCCAAGCGCAATCGATTTCGCCGCATCAACCCCCGTATGTAATCCACCGCTGGCGATAATCGGTTGATTCGGCAGCACCTTGTGCACCTGCTGCAGGCTGTCTGCTGTCGGAATCCCCCAATCCGCGAAGGCTTCTGCGGCGCGCTGCATGACCACATTGCGGGTTCGCTGCTTCTCAACCTGACTCCATGACGTTCCGCCTGCACCTGCAACGTCTATGAAGGCAACCCCGACATCTGCTAACTGCTTCGCTGTATCCGGCGCAATGCCCCAACCGACTTCTTTCACGCCGACTGGTACGTCCAACTCATGGCATAGCTGCTCGATACGGCGAAGCAGACCAGAGAAATTGACATCCCCCTCAGGCTGGAACACCTCTTGCATCGCATTCAAATGCAAAATAAGCCCGTCCGCCTCGACGAGCTCCACCGCACGGCGGCACTGCTCAACCCCCATACCCACATTAAGCTGAACGGCACCGATATTGGAGTATAACGGTATCGTCGGTGCGAGGTCGCGGATTCGGAACGTGCTCACGACCTCGGGATTCTCTACCGCCGCTCGTACAGAGCCAACCCCCATTGCCCAGCCCCGAGCTTCCGCAACTGCAGCTAGTCTGCGATTGATTGGCGCCGCATGGCTGCTTCCTCCCGTCATCGAGCTGATGAGCAGCGGCGTACGAACCTCCTTGCCAAGCCATTCCGTTCTGAGCTCGATCTCCCGAAAGTCAACTTCGGGCAGTGCCTGATGGATGAAACGATATCTCTCCAGCCCTGTCGTTATTCCTACTCCGCTCACTGGCTGTTCAAGGCATATTCGAATATGTTCTGTCTTGCGCTGCTCGGTCAACGATGCCGCATCTGGCTGACGTTCCCGCATGGGCGCACCTCCTTACCGAATCGTATGTGCGATCTATGGCCGTTGATACTCGTTCCATCTTTCAGTTTCTTTCCTGCCGCTAAGCGCGGCAGCAATACTGTGTCTATCATTTATGCTTGCTTATTTAGACTCTTCGCCAAAAATCTGTCGCTTCAATCGTTCTCCTGTAGGGGTAACAGCCAGTCCTCCGCGTGCTGTTTCCCTCATCGTGGACGGCATCGTCTGCCCAATGCGGAACATCGCTTCGATGACCTCATCGCAAGGGATTACACTTTCAACCCCCGCCAACGCCATATCTGCTGCAACCATCGCGATCGCAGCTCCCATAGCATTGCGCTTTACGCATGGCACTTCTACAAGCCCGGCTACTGGATCGCAGACAAGCCCAAGCATATTCTTCAGCGCGATTGCCATCGCATGCGCCGATTGGCTAGGAGTTCCTCCGGCCAGTTCGGCAATCGCCGCCGCAGCCATGCCAGCTGCAGAACCAACCTCAGCCTGACAGCCGCCTGCCGCACCGCTGATCGATGCATTGTTCGCGACAACGAGACCGAATGCACCAGATGTGAACAAGTATTCTACCATCTGTTCACGAGAAGGATTGAGCTTATCCTTTAAGGCAAATAACGTCCCTGGAACAACCCCCGCTGAACCTGCAGTCGGTGTTGCACAAATAAGCCCCATCGCGGCATTAACTTCATTCGTTGCCACTGCTTTACTAACAGCATCCAGTAATGTATCTCCACAGAGAGACTTGCCGGATTGGATATACTGCTGCAGCTTCACTGCATCTCCTCCCGTAAGCCCGGAATGGGAACGAACACCAGCGAGACCACGCTCTACAGCCTGCTCCATCACATCCAAGTTGCGCATCATTTGCTCAATCACCTTTTCGCGCGAGCATTGGCGCACTTCCATTTCCTGCTCAATCATCACATCGGCGATTTTGCACTGCCTTTCTTCAGTTATTGCGATTAATTCCGCCACATTGCGAAACATAATTTACCCTCCTTCCTTACGATAAGCTTTAGTCTTCCATTCGAAGCACACGATTTACTCCAGGAAGTTCTCGAATCTGCTGCAGGATAGATTCTGCAATCGCCTCATCTGTCTCTATGACCATGAGCGCCATCTTGCCCTTCTCCTTGCGGCTTACTTCCATATGCCCGATATTGACCTGCTCCCCGCTCAAAATATTAGTGACACCTGCAATGACTCCATACCGATCATGGTTCATGACGAGAATCGCAGGACACTGGCCCGACAGCTTCAATTTGAAACCGTCCAGCTCCGTAATTTCTACCTTCCCACCGCCAATCGAGATGCCGACTACCTCCATCTCATCGTGCTCATCAGACATCCGAATCTTAGCGGTATTCGGGTGCTCCGGCACGGCATCTTCTGGTGTAATGATGACTTCTATGCTTGCTTCTTCCGCATATTTCAACGAATCCGGCAGTCTTGCATCATTCGTATCATAATCGAGTACACCAGCAACAATCGCTACATCTGTTGCATGCCCCCGATAAGTTTCAGCGAATGAACCGTATAGGGAAATGTGAACCCGCTTCGGCGGTCTGCCGAAAATACTGCGGGCCAATCGTCCAATCTTCGCCGCTCCCGCTGTATGCGAGCTGGATGGCCCCACCATGATTGGACCAATAATGTCAAAAACACTGCGATATTTCATCGCGCTTCCCCCTTTGTCGACATCCCCTTCTCATTGTGCACACGCTTGGTCACGATATATCTGTACATACTCTCAGCGCATGAGCAGCAGGTTCGGAGACTTTTGGTAAGTTCTCTGATACTTCCCACCCGGCTGCTATGCGCTTCGATAACTGTCGTATCTATTCGTGTCAGGATTCGATTATACTTTTATATTGTACGCAATCGCAATCGCTTTCTCTACGGCTAAAGTCGTCCAACACGTTTTTGTGCAATCCCATCCTAGCAGGGCTTGAGCAGGATGACAACCCTGCAGCAATATTATTTTCCTGTAATATGATGTAAGCTACTATTCATTATTCATTCAAATCTTCTTACGATGATTGCATATAAGCAAAATGGAGCTTCAAAATGCTTTTGAATCCATTGAGCTGAAACTATAGGATACGATCCCCGAGCAATGTTCCGATCAGATCGAGTGCAAGTCTTGCCGTGCGGTTATCCGTATCCAGCGAAGGATTCACCTCCACGAACTCTGCAGATGTTACGATGCCGGATTCATGAAGCAACTCTAACGCAAGATGGGCTTCCCGATAGCTGACTCCGCCTCGCACAGGCGTACCTGTACCAGGCGCCTCAATCGGATCAAGACTGTCTACGTCAAAACTTAAATGAACACCGTCTGTGCCGTCGCTTGCTATTCGGATAGCCTCCTGCATCACATGAAGCATCCCATAGCGATCGATATCGTGCATTGTGAAACAGGCGATCCCCTGCTCACGAATATAAGAACGCTCTCCAGGATCTAAATCGCGAGATCCTACTAGCACAACATTTTTCGGATCTAAATGATTGCCCGGCCATTTCCATTGGCCATCGGTCAAGCTTCCACGGCCTAAAGCAACAGCTAATGACATTCCGTGCACATTTCCTGACGGACTTGTATCTTCCGTGTTCAAATCAGCGTGTGCGTCGAACCAGATCACGCCAAGCTTGTGATATTGCTGTGTAAGTCCCCCTAAAGTTCCAATCGCAATTGCATGATCCCCGCCCAACACAAGCGGGAAACGCCCTGATTCTACAACTGCCTGAACCTGCTCAGCAAGAGCGTCACTCATGGCAATGACCTCTGGCACATACTTTGCCTTCCCTGCAGTGACGGACGACGCTGGCGCCTCTGCTTTGGCAGCAGCTATACAGTTCACTTCCCGCTCCTCGTCTACTGCAAGTCCTAATTGATTAAGATGCCGAACAAGCCCAGACTGCATCAGGCATTCAGGGCCACGCTCCGCGCCTCGTCTTCCAGCTCCTAGACCAAATGGTACTTGAATAATAGATAATGGTACATTCATCTGTCTCTCTTGTGATGTCATACTGATCGCTCCCTTCGATATGACAATTCCGACAAATTCACCTGCTCCTCTATCTATGCTGCTTTATACCCTAGTCGATTGCCTTCAATTTTTAAATTTATAGGGGTGACTACATCTCTACATTACGCTTATATATCCGGCTTTCAAATACCTCATCTGTAAAATGTCACGTAGTTGTCGCTCTAACAGTCAACACGCTGCGGATTCGTTCAATCGCCCAATCCAACTGCTCCTCCGTAATAACTAACGGTGGAGCGAAACGAATTACTGTTCCGTGAGTTTCCTTACATAGCAGTCCTAGGCGCATGAGGGCTTCACAATACAAGCGAGCGTCCTCTGTCAGCTCCATCCCAATGAGCAAGCCACGGCCGCGGATCTCCTTCACGATTGAACTGGAGATACCAGTCAGCTTCTTCTGGAAGTAAGCTCCCATCCGATCAGCTCGCTCTGCCATTTCCTCCTCTTCAAGCACGGTAAGTGCAGCAGAAGCAACCGCACAGGCAAGTGGATTGCCGCCGAAGGTGGAGCCGTGCGAACCGGGCTCGAACACAGATAAAATCGGTTCATCTGCCGCGACGGCCGATATCGGAAGCACTCCGCCGCCAAGCGCTTTGCCCATAATGTACATATCCGGCACTACCTGCTCCCAATCGCAAGCGAACCGTCTTCCCGTGCGGCCGAATCCGGTTTGAATCTCATCTGCAATGAACAGCACATTATGGCGAGTACAAATTTCACGGACTTTGCGCAAATAGCCCACGGGCGGCATGACAATTCCATTCTCCCCCTGAATCGGTTCCACAAGGAATGCAGCCGTATTGGCTGTTATGGCACCCTCCAACGCTTCGGCATCGCCGTATGGGATAATCGTGAAGCCTGGTGTGAATGGTCCGAAGTCGTCTTTGTATTCTTCACTAGAGGAGAACGAAGTGACTGTAATCGTTCGACCATGGAAGTTGCCTTCACATACGATAATATTCGCTTGATCATGCGGTACGCCCTTTTGTCTATACGCCCAGCGCCGAGCTGCCTTAAGAGCAGTTTCAACAGCCTCTGCCCCCGTGTTCATCGGCAGTATCTTGGACTTGCCCGTATATGCAGCAAGCTGCTCGCTTAATCGTGACAACGGCTCGCTGTGAAAGGCACGCGAGCAGAGCGTCAATTGATTGGCTTGATCCACAAGTGCTTCTATCAGCTTCGGGTGGCGATGTCCATGGTTCAAGGCCGAGTAAGCGCTTAACATATCCATATAGCGGCGCCCCTCCGGATCCTCAACCCATATTCCCTCCGCCTTCGAAATGACGACAGGAAGCGGATGATAGTTCCTCGCTCCGAATCGTTCCGCTGTCTGAATAATTTCCTCTGACCGTTTCATGTTCCGTCCTCCTCTGTCCTCAATTACGTTACTTCCCTACATCCTATTCCACAAGGGGTGTACACTCTCCTTTTCTTTAGCAGAAAAAATTCCCATGATATTCCTTCTACCGGAACAGCTGGGAACCCTTCTGCATAAGACTTATTTACGATAATTTATCAAGATGCCGACATCTCAGTGTCTTGCTTGTGCTTGGCTGCCGAGTCAAATGAATGAAACACGCCATAGAAAAGAATAAATAGCGACAGCCCGCTGAATATAAGCACCATGTAAGGCAAGCCGATTGTATCTAAACTAAACCCTGCAGCGAGAAGCACAACTTGGAACAGGACTCTGTCCAGCATTGTGCGAAATGAGAAAAATCGACCGTGCAGTTCCTTCGGAATCGACTTTTGGAAATAGGTTGACAGCAGCGGGAAGAAGAATCCTGCAGCCAAACCAAATAGAGCAAACGCCACAATCGTCATCCACTTCACATGAGCAAAGAACAACAGCGCTTGTGCGCCTGCGATAATGAATGAGAGGGTAAATAATTGCTTGAGCAGATCACGCTGCCCGGAAATGCGCTTCACGAAGAATGCGGCCAATATAAAGGCAATGCCTTCTGCGGCATAGAGCCAGCCCTTAATTTGCGAATCTTGATGCATTTCACTAATATTGATGACCATCAAGTTGAAGCTTCCAATGAAGAACCCCGGAATAATAGACAAGCCTAGCGCCGTAAGGGCAACCGGCATCCCCTTCAGCATAGGAACAATCTCCTTGAACCCACCGCCTTGCTTCTCCTTGCGGTTCAGATTGCATTTCTGTTCTCCCCCTTCATCGATATCGAGGAAGTAAGTGGAGACAAGGAGAAGTCCATAAGCAACCAATGAAGCGGTATATAAGGCAGACAAGCTCATGACAGAGAGCATCATTCCAGCTGCAACCGTTCCGATGATGCGGGCAATTGTAGAGGCGTTCATATGAATCCCGTTCAATGCGATCAGATCTTTGTCCTGTACGATTAACGGGATGACCGACTGTAGGGCCGGGAAGTAAAAAGCAGCCGATATTTGCAAGCAAATCGCGAATAAAATCATCCACCAAACCGAGCTTTGCGCAATGGCGAGAAACATAAAGCATACACTCGCCATCCGTCCAATGCCCGCCCATATGAGGACATTCTTTTTCCGATGTGAATCAATTACCTTGCCTGCATAGGGGCCGATAAGCACACCTGCCAGCAGACCTGTAAATAAGATCAAAGACTTCATGAAATCTGACGGCACATGATGCTGCATAAATTCCAGATTCGCGATAATGGATGTCCAAAGTCCAAGCCCAGCAACAAATTCGCCGCAGAGCACGATCCATACGTTACGATTGCTCCACAAAAGAGATTCCCTCCGATAATCATATGTCATAATTGGTAGAGTAAATATAGGAATTGGAAAATGAAGGGGAAATAAGCGGGCAAAAAAAGCTGCTTGGCAAAGCCAAACAGCTCCTATTATGATTCCCGTTCACTTCATAGTGGGTTATATTAGCTTCCTTTACACAGCATTCGATTGCAGCAGTGTGTTCGCTACACAATCATCCTTGCGCTCGCACCGTTCACCACAAACGCGCCCCTTGCCGCGCGGCACGCACATTGGCGTTCCAAACAGCGGGTCATCGCACACGATACATTCCATACAGAATACGTCTCTTACCATGTCAACCGTAAGCACACCTTCCGGAGCCCCTTGCGAATGGATCCCCTTGTTGCGCACCGCTATAATATGATCAGCATAACGGCATGCGAGATTCAAGTCATGAAGAACCATCACGATGGTACGGCCTTCATTCCGATTCAAATCGTACAGCAAGTCGAGTATCTCAATTTGATGGCTCAAGTCCAAATACGTCGTGGGTTCATCCAACAGGACAATGTCCGTATTTTGCGCAAGCGTCATTGCGATCCAAGCTCGTTGTCGCTGACCGCCAGACAAGGCATCTACTGGCCGATCAGCCAAGTTCTCAAGACCTGTCACCTTCAATGCATGGCGCACAAGCCGTTCATCCTCTTCTGACCACTGCTTCAGCCACGTCTGATACGGATAACGTCCTTGCTTCACAAGCTGATGCACTGTCAGGCCTTCCGGAGCTGATGGTCCTTGAGGCAAGATCGCCATCTTACGCGCAACTTCCCTCGTTGCCGTACGATGAATATCCTTGCCATCCAGCAGGACTGTTCCACGATTCGGCTTCAGCAAACGGGCGAGCGAGCGGAGCAGTGTCGACTTGCCGCATCCGTTGCTGCCAATCAGCACCGTAATCTTTCCTTCAGGTATACTAACCGTTAAATCTTCTATTATAGAGGTTTCCCCATACGATAACGTAAGAGATCGTGTGTTCAATACAGACATGATCGTTCCTCCTGCATTCCATGGATAATGAAAATCGTTCTCAAAAGGAGTTCTCCCTAATCATGCCACAAACCACACATAGAGTCAATCTATTCCATCCGCTACCGTAAAGCCAATATGGCTTACAGAAGCGGTGAAAATAAGCGTGCTGCTGACTCAAGGAAGCGTGTTAACACTTTTTTGCGAGCGAACTGTTCCTCCACGATAGGAGCAGCGGATTGAAGATCCAGCTCGAACTCCTCTACGAGTTGTTGAACACTCTCTGTACGCAGCAGCAGTGCATTGACCTCAAAGTTCAAATGAAAGCTGCGCATATCCATATTCGCAGTTCCGATCGTTGCCATCTTTCCATCTACAATAATAAGCTTCGAATGAAGAAATCCCTTTTCATACTCGTAAATGCGTACTCCTGCTTCCATAAGTCCAGGGAAGTAGGAATGCGACGCAAGAAATGGCAGCCACTTATCCGGCTTTGCCGGGAACAGCAGCTTAACGTCGACGCCAGACAACGCTGCAACACGCAGCGCTGTAAAAATATCCTCATCCGGGATAAAGTAAGGCGTCGCGATCCAAATTGATTTTTTCGCCGAGGTCACCATGGAAAAGAATACATTCTTCATCGTCTTGAATTCTTGATCCGGGCCGCTTGCAATCATCTGCACAGCTCCTGAGGCTGACTCAGTGGGCTTCGGCATCAAATATTCCGGATCATACAGCTTGCGCCCTGTCGTATGTGCCCAATCCTGCAGAAATATGATCTGAAGTGTCTTAACAGCTTCTCCCCGTACAATCATATGGGTATCGCGCCAGAAGCCATAGGTCTTGCTGCGGCTTAAATACTCATCTCCTACATTCAGACCGCCAATGAAAGCTACATTGCCATCAACAACTACGATTTTGCGGTGGTTCCGATAATTCACTCGATTCGAGAACAATGGAAATTTCACACCGCCGAATACAGCGACTTCAACCCCTGCACTGCGCAAATCAGCCAGAAACATCTTCGGCAGATGCATACTTCCAACTGCATCTACCATGAAGCGCACCTTGACTCCCGCAGCCGCCTTGTCAATCAAAACCCGCTTAATCGTTCTTCCAATCTCGTCATCCCGGTATATGTAATATTCCATATGAATATGATGTCTTGCTTTATTCAATTCCGTAAGCAGTGCAGAGAATGTCTCTTCTCCATTATTCAAAATCCGCGTATCGGTGCCGAATGAGATTGGGCTCTTGCTCAGACGGCTCGTCAGCCGCAGCAACTGGCGTTCATCAGGATTAAAGGTGGAAAAAACCTGCTCCCTGCGTGTCAGCGATTCATTATCAATGAAGGCATACGCCTGTCGGTCTTGAACAGCCTTGCGGGCATAGCGTCGGCGTTTGCGATAGTTTTGGCCGAATAGCATATAAAAAATAAATCCGACAACTGGAACGAGTGCCAGCACGAGTATCCAGGCAACCGTACTGGAAGGATGCCGATTCTCCATAAAAATAATGACGGCAAGCGTAATGACCGCAAATGTCGTCATAATGCTTAGCGATGTCGCAATGGTATGACCGAACGTATCGTTCACATACAGCCCAAGCGTCATCAATAAGATAATAAATAACCCAACCTGCAACGCTCTCCTCATCCGCACTTTCCCCCATTTTTTATATTTCTGTATCTTCACACTTCGTTTCTATATATTCACTACGTACTTGCCGACCGTATGTATCATCTGTAAGCTTTTTTATGCAATTTGTTCGATAGGAAGAACGATCCATATTGAAATACTATACCCGAAATCCCCATATTCAAATATGTCATTGACAACGATTTCAACCCTGTGACATAATTTCGTCGAACGAACGATAGGTAGTTATGGAACAGCGAAGAATGGAGGGTTTCCCTTTGACTGCCAACCGCATTCAACTTATCGCTCTATCCCATTTTGCCAAATATGGCTATGCCGGAACGTCCATGTCCCATATTGCTGAGGAAGTCGGCATTAAGAAACCATCCATCTATGCGCATTATAAGAGCAAGGAGGATCTGTTCCTGCACGTTCTGCAATCTGTATTTGTCGACGAGCTGAACTGGATTACAGACTTCTTCCATAAGCACGAGCAACTGCCGTTGTATGACCAATTGAAGCTGCTGCTCAAATCATACCGTCATCGCTATAACCAGTATGATGTACTCAAGTTCATGCTTCGAGTCGCCTTTTTCCCGCCGCCATCGCTTCGAGAGCCTGTTCTTGAGCGCATGCATGCCTTTGTCGAGAAGCTGGAAAAAGGACTCGTCCCCCGTATGGCACAAGCGCTTCGCTCGCAAGAAATTTGCGGCGTTCATCCTGAACAGGCGGCCAAGGCGTTCATTTCCATATTGGACGGGCTTTTCGTACAGTTGCTGTATGGCGGAATTGATCGGTTTGAAAGTAATTTGGAGGCCGCGTGGACGATTTATTGGCGGGGCATTACATGTAGGCCCATATAGAGAAGAAAGGGACCTTTGTATAGAAAGGTCCCTTGTCATGTACATTTGCATCGCGTTTTCGTTCTATTTTACTGCACCGGTTCGAGTACAGAATGTACAATTATGCAATCTCCATCTGTTCTGCCCATGCGGCTTCTTTGGCGATGAACTCGCTTAGCAGCAGTCCAATTGCCTTATAGATTGGATGCTCGGCATGCTGTGCTAAGTCCTCTGCAAAGCGTGGCGCCCAGTTCTTCAGATGATCCAGCACAAATGTGCGCTGGCCATTCATATAGCGCTCGTAACGCTCCTTCGAGGCTACATTGTTCATCATCTTCTCGATAAGAACAGCCATGAATTCCAATTCGATCGCAATATGGTCGTCAGGCTCTTCGTTCATCTTTTTGAAATATAAGCTGAATTCAGCATACATTTGCCGCACATCATGAGCGTACGACCTTGGCAGCATTTGCTCGCTCGCACGATACATCGTCTCGCAAGGCGCTACAGGCAGCTGGCCTGAAGAGCCGAACAAGCGCAAATATTCATCTCGCAGCGATGAGTATACGGCGTATATTTCGTTAATCGACATGTTCTTGAGCAAACTGCACAGCTTTTGGGCTCCTTCGGAAGCGGATGACAGCACCTTGAGCTTCTGTCCGTTCCGCCATGCCATAATGACATCTAGTGTTGGAACCTCGCCCAGGAAATCAGCCAGCAATTGATAAGCCGCCTTGCGTGTCTCCATTCGTTCCACGGTATCACCACTCCACTGTTCCAGCTGTTCTGCCGTTAACAACATCGTCCGTCCCCTCCATATGTTGATTTCCAGCCTTCATCCATATTGTCCCATAACCGGACGATCAATTGCTGTGACGAATTGTGAACAACATAGGGATGAAAGCGCTATATGTGACACTTATGTGAATTCGAACTCAATTGCCCGGCAAATTGATACGATTCAACTGCATACATACCGTATTCGTAACACCATTTATTTAAACACTAAAATACTGGTAAATTTTATTCTAACAAAGGCGCTAGTAAAGGGACAGCTCCAATTGTTGCCTGACTTTACAATCAAATTGTGATGAAAATGACAAAGAACATAAAGAGGGTATTCGATAAAAAAGCATTATAGGCATCTAGAAAAGGGCTTCATTATCGCTCGTATTGTCACATCCTTCCTATGTTTTACTCATCTTCCTGCTGGGGTTCGATATCGAAAGAGAAGCACATAGCCTGAATACGCAGCTGGAAAATACAAAGCCCAAAATGAGGATCAATTTAACCATATAAAGGTTGGCCTACATACGTATGGTACACAAGGAGTACACATAATGATTAATAATCCTACGGCATACAAAAAAGCAAATCATTCGCTCAATATATACGCCTCACAGATTGACTGCGGTCCAGTGCGCTATCGTGTCCATTACTGGGGCTTCATGCCTCACCATTACCATAACGCGATGCACCGGCATTCTTTCTTTGAGGTGTGTTACGTCATGGAGGGTATTGGCGAATATATCGATGACGGCAAGCATTACTCACTAGCAGCAGGTTCAGCATTCTGCTCTCGCCCAGGAATCTGGCATCAGATTCGCAGCGACGAAGGTCTTGCCCTCTGCTTCGTTGCCTTCGACATTTTAGAATCCGAATCGACCGATGCATACGTTCACGCCTATCAAGTACTGGCACAGGAGGCAGTCCCGGTTATTTCTGAAGCTGCGGAATCTACAATGGCAGCGCTGTGGAGCGCTTTGCTGCACATGTTCGACCATGGGAATGGGCAAGGACAAGCTGCATATCCCCCAGCGGTACTGCAAGCTGCGGCAGGTACACTGCTGTACTCGATGCTGCCGCTGTTCACGCCAAATCCAGACCAGCTCCCGTCAGCGTCCGAAGCAACCAAGAACCCTCCTGTCGGTCACAATGATCTGTTCCGCAGGGCCAGTCTGTACTTGGAGGATAACCTTAGCGAACCGCTGTCGCTTGACATTGTCGCACAGCATTTGCACATCTCCCCCAGGCATCTGACCCGGCTGTTCATGCAGCATTGCGGCCAGACATTCGTTCAATATATACAAGAGCGCCGCATCCAATTAGCAAAGGAACTGCTGCTCGGCAGCGATGCAGCCATTAAACATATTGCCGGGCAGTGTGGTTTTGAGTCTGTACATTATTTTACAAGAGTGTTCACTCGCCATCTCGGTGTATCGCCAGCGCGCTTCCGTCGTGATGAACTCCATCGTCCGCGTTCAAACGTTGATCCAAGTCATCCTCCTATTTCATAAAGATGTCCTTTTTGTACAAAAACAAAGCCGACTAGTCCAAATACAGCCTTCCCTTCATTTCCTACAATGAGGGCAATACATGGTGAAAGTGAGAGAACACCTCTCTATCCGGCATGTTACTGTCTTTTTGCAGAGATATGGAGCCGGAAGGTTTTATTCGTTATTCAAAACTCGTTCCTTGAACTGAAATGGAATTGGAGGCTACACCTAATGAGAATGGAACAGCATCTAGCCCGTGCAAAGACCCCTACCCCAAATCGAGCTTGGACCATTTATGCAATACATCACTCCCATACCGACATCGGATATACAGAGCGTCAAGAAAAATTGAACGTTATCACGCTGAATTTATTCGCCAAGCACTGAGCATCTTGCAGCAATCTGAGAATGGCGCTAAGCCTGATTGGCAGGGGTTTCGCTGGAACTGCGAAACGTTCTGGGCGGTGGAGCGCTTTTTGGATCAAGCTTCAGAGAAGGAACGCGAGCAATTCGCAGCAGCGGTGCGCAGCGGCAGCATCGAACTATCGGATACGTACTTGAATATGACGGAGCTTCCGGACTATTCCTTATTGCAATGCATTCACAGCAAAGCGCAGGCTTACGCCAAATCGATCGGACATCAAATCGATTCCGCGATGACCGCTGACATTAACGGCTATGGATGGGGCTATGCCCAGAGCCTGCTCGACAATGGAATCAAGCATTTATTCAGCTGTATTCATACTCACCACGGGATGTTCGCTCTTGGCCGCAAGCAGACACCGTTTTGGTGGCAGGCGCCGAATGGCGACAGATTGCTCGTCTGGAACGGAGAGCACTACATGTTCGGGAACGAGCTCGGCCTGTGTCCGGGTGCGCTCGGCCAATATATGATTCAGGACGAGTTCGACAATCAGCTTATCGATGCCCATCATAATGATATTGCCCGAATTCGGATGCATCGCTACGTATGCCGACTTGAAGAGGAAGGCTATCCCTATGACTTTGTGCCGGTCATGCTGTCCGGTCTTGGTACAGACAATGCCTCGCCTAATGGTCGGATTATGGAATTCATCCGTGATTGGAACGCCCAATACGGAGAAACGATTCGCATCGAGATGACGACGCTTAGTGGATTCTTCGCCAGACTGAAGCAGGAAGATATGGAGCAACTGCCTGTCTATGCAGGTGATTGGCCAGATTGGTGGTCAGATGGCGTCAGCTCGACAGCTATGCATACTCAGCTATACCGTGACGCTCAGCGGACGCTAAGAAAGGTTAAGTATCTCGATCCAAAACGAGAGCTTGTAGATGTGCAGCAAATTAGTGAAGCAGAACAAGCCTTGGTCATGTATGCAGAACATACGTGGGGTTATCACTCTTCCATTTATGAGCCGTGGCATCCGAACGTGCAACTCTTAGAGGTACGCAAGCAGGCCTATGCCGCCGACGCAAGCCGTTTGGCGCACCAAGCTTTGGATCAGGTGCTGTTCGCCCAAGGCGCGGCACCGTTATACCCGGAACGGCCGATCCGCTATCGTATCGTCAACACAGAGAACGCATCCGCGAACAAGCTGGTAACGCTGCCCTTGGATGGCTGGGAGCCTGCTTTATTTGAGGATGGGATGGAGGTCGTACACGAAGGTACTGGAGCCGTGCTTCCGCACCAGTCCCCACACCCGCAATCCATTGTCATCCAAGCCTCGCTTGATGCGGGCGGAGAGTGTTTCCTGAAGTTGCGTAAGACGCAAACTCTGCCGATTAACCGAACAACATCCAATACCCGCCTCATGGGTAGTGACCGCGTCTATGATATGGACGATCTGCAAATAGAACACGCTGCTCACGGGCCAATCCGGATTGCGCAGCACATGATTGAATCACCCTTTGTCCGCATAGAATGGAAGGAGCATGACGGCATCATTTCTTGGCTGGATAAACAATCCGGCGCAGAACTGCTGGCAGCCAATCGCGAGTATGGGGCATTTACACCGATATATGAGGTTACTCCAGTTGCTGATTCGAGCGATCCAAGCCAAGTATGGGCCGTCCGCAGCCGGATGGGGCGGAATCGC
This sequence comes from Paenibacillus alvei DSM 29, assembly GCF_000293805.1. Classification (GTDB taxonomy): domain Bacteria; phylum Bacillota; class Bacilli; order Paenibacillales; family Paenibacillaceae; genus Paenibacillus_B; species Paenibacillus_B alvei. The sequence goes on from NZ_AMBZ01000002.1 coordinate 294,071, forward strand.
AAGGGTATTAACGTAGAACGAAGCGCTGGATGTCTCATTCGTGTTCGTCCGATAGAAAACGGCCCGCTATATGCTACTGTTGAGCTTACTTACACAATTGAAGGCATGAGCTATTACGCGTTGTTCCTGAAGGTATACGCAACTTCGAATCGAGTAGAGGTATCGGTTCGACTTCATAAAGATAGCGTATGGCTTCCTGAAAACGTATATGTGGCGTTACCGTTTACAACAGGCGAATATAGCAAGGATACGTTATATGTAGAAAAGGCAGGAGCCATCGTCCGGCCATGGATCGATCAACTGCCGGGCACTTGCCTGGACTATACGTGCATTCAGGAGGGCTTGGCATGGAGCAGCCATACTGGGGCAGGGCTAGCCAATTCTACGATCGGATCCGAAGGTTCTCGGACAGTTATGGACGAGCTCGAACAAGCTACGGAGCGTACACTGCTTCTGGCCATGCCCGATACGCCGCTGCTCCAGTTGGGCTCGCTTGACCATGGACGCAGGATTGTCCATACGCAGCAGGCGCAGGATACTAAGCCTTCTGCCTATGCATGGCTGATGACCAACTATTGGGAAACAAACTTCAAGGCTACACTCGGCGGATTTTACGAGTTCCGTTATGCATTGGAATTGCGTCATGATGTAATTCCAACAGAACAATTGCCAGATGAAATCCCTGCGCTAGCTGCTGAGTTTATTGTTGCACGCATGAATTAATGAAAGCATGATCGTTTCAGTCTTCGTCCCCGATGCCGCTTGCTCCTCGTCAGGCATCGGGGTTCTGTTATCTTCTACATCTCCACCATAGCCGCCCCATCTTCACGAGTCCATCTTATAAAAAAGACCCAAACGGGCTCCTTGCTCTCCCATTCAGGCCTTCTTGGCATATTTTAGACTTCCTTTATTACCACTGAGATTGATACTTGCACTACGTGTGCATACAACGCATGTATTACTTGTGCATGCTTCACGAGCACGTTTGGAAATTAGATCAGCCTTCAGCCTTCGCAATTTCCGCATCAAGATCGCGGCTCGTCAGATCGGCATTCATGAAGGCTTCTGTTTCGGGGAAGTGCATATGCACTTCTGACGGCTTGCCAATCTGGATGACGCCGGACTTGAACTGAAGATCAAGTACATGTCCGCCGCCTGTACGCGCATCATCGACAAAGTGATGATGGTAGCCGGCCACGGCTATCCCTTGAGCGAAGGCCGGCATACGAAACGCTGCCACCGTACCGCGCTTTTTCTCCAGCGTGAAGATAGGCTGCGATTCGATTGCCTCCAAGAAGGGACGGAATGGCGGCTTCTGCTTCGCAACAGTACGTGTTACAACACGTTCGAATTCTCCGTCAATACGAATCGCGTAGAACAGGTTTAGGCTCGGGAGCAAGCTGTCAATCAGCTGCTCCAGCTCGCTGCGGCTCATCGGCTGATTCACCCGAAATGTCTTCTCCGCTTGAAAGAAGGTAACGGACGCGAACGGCGTTCCCTCCTCCGGCTTTACAGGCGTTACACTGCTGTCGGAGCGCAGGCGGTAGTAGTTCCCATCAAAGGCGATTAATTCACCATCCAATTCATTGAACGTGCCTATACCGAAGTCGCCATGCTGCTTCAGCTCAGCCATTGTCATGTTTCCCTCGAACACACCGTCGAGCAGGGCGCTCATAGTAGATGTCTGGAAAATGGTGCTTGGCTGCTCTGAGCGGTGTTCCGTTTCTCGTTCCGTTGTTGTATATGAGTCCGATGGACGTAATGTTGTGTTGACCGGATGTTCCAATACGGCATTCATCTTCTCTGTTCCTCCTTGTTGCGTGCTGTATTTTCCCTTGCTTCCAGTTCGTTCTTAATGGAACTGGTCTGGAAGTAGAGTATCTCCAAGTGCGATATTGTCACTGTAATCGACAGGAATATCAATGACGACAGGCCCTTCTGCTTCAAGCGCCTTCTTCAGTGTTGGCACCAGTTCAGCAGGATCCGTGACACGGTAGCCCGTAGCTCCATAGCTTTCTGCGAACTGCACCATATCCGGCTGACCGAATTCGATGCCTGCGGTACGGCCGTATTTCATTTGCTGCTGGAATGCGACCATATCGTATGTGCCGTCATTCCAAACGAGGTGAACAATCGGCAGCTTCAAGCGCACAGCCGTTTCAAGCTCCATCGCAGAGAACAAAAACCCTCCATCTCCTGATACGGAAACGACCTTCTCATTTGGACGAACCAGTGCGGCCGCAATGGCCCAAGGCAAGGCAACGCCAAGCGTCTGCATTCCGTTGCTGAACAGCAGTCGGCGCGGCTCATACGAGCGGAAATAACGCGCCATCCATATATAATGAGAACCTACGTCACAAGTGACGGTCACGTTATCGTTGATGACGCTGCGCAGGCCATGAATAATTTGCAGCGGATGAACAGTGCCCGGCTTGACTTTCTGCGGCGGTTCACAGGCTTCCACCAGCTTTGCCAGCAAGGAGTCGCACAGCACATTCGCTTCTGGCGTCCGCTGCAAGCCGGACAAATGCTTCGTTAATTCCTGCACCGTACGGTCGATGCTGCCGAGCAACTCCATGTCAGGCTGATAATCATGATCAATATCTGCTTGTACGTCATCCAAATGAATAATGCGGCGCTGGCCGTCATGATTCCAGAACTTCGGATCGTACTCTACTGGGTCATACCCTATCGTCAATACCGCATCGGCCTGTGCCAGCAGTTCATCTCCCGGCTGGTTGCGGAACAATCCGATACGGCCGAAGAAGTGAGCCTCCAATTCACGGGAAATGGCACCTGCCGCTTGGAATGTCTCTACAACTGGAATATTCGTATGAGCGACAAGCTGCCGAATCGCATATACCGCTTCCGGCGAGCTTGCCCGCATTCCAAGGAGAATGACCGGGATGCGTGCGCTGCGCAGTGCCTTTGCCGCTTCGGCAATATCTTCAGAAGGAGCTGCTCCAAGCCGTGGCGAAGGCAGCGGGCCAATTGCTGACACCTCTACCGGACTTGTGATTACATCCTGCGGCAGGCTGACAAAAGCTGCGCCTTGACGCGGCGAAGTCGCTGCACGGAAGGCGTTCGTCAGTACCTCCGGCAGGTTGTCAGGATGCTGCACTTCTGCGCTGTACTTCGTAACTGGCTGGAACAGTGCTGCATTGTCCATTGATTGATGCGTCCGCTTCAAGCGATCTGCACGTGATACAGCCCCACCTAAAGCAACCACCGGATCTCCTTCTGCCGTTGCAGTAACAAGACCTGTCGCCAAGTTGGAGGCCCCTGGTCCAGATGTCACCAGGCATACCCCAGGTTTTCCTGTTAATCTGCCAACTGCAGCAGCCATGAACGCGGCGTTCTGCTCATGCCGGCACACAATTAAAGAGGGGCCTCGATCAACAAGTGCGTCAAAAACGCTGTCAACCTTAGCCCCCGGAATTCCAAAAATATGAGTGACGCCTTGACGATTCAGGCAGTCCACGACAATGTCTGCTCCACGCATCGCGGATAGTTGTTGATGGCGATCCTGATCGACACAATGAATCTCAACGCGTTGGCTGGCTTTCTCATTCATGCGAGTCTTCGTAGTGTTCATGATACTCATCCCTTTCCTCGTGGTGATATTACCCAATGTATTAATACAGTATAAGACACATACTATGAAAACATATGAAAATAATCAGTCTGTATTATATATAATACTCCTTTTTTATTTTGTCTATTCGCAATTTTCAATCGGTCATGGTACATTCGAGAATAGAAGTCTGGCTAACGATCCTAGATCACCTTACTCTACCGAATGAAAGGATAGATTTTCGATGAATGATAAATGGAACAAGCTCCGTTCCGCCATGGAGGAAAGCAGCATTGATGTCATGCTGATTACAGATCCGAAGCATGTCTATTACTTAACTGGCTTTGCTTGCGATCCGCATGAACGGTTTCTTGGCATCATCGCCCCTCTGCAAGGAGAGCCGACACTGATTGTGCCTGCGCTTGATGGAGATAAGGCAGCCGCTGTGTCTGTCGTAAAGGACATTGTTACTCATACCGATACCGACAATCCCTATGACATCCTGAAGCAGCATCTGCCGCAGCAGCCCGCTCGCTTCGCGATCGAGAAGGGACATATGTCCGTACAGCGTTATGAAGCATTAACAAGTGCCACAGCAGCGAAAAGCTTTGTAGATGCAGGTCCTATCCTGCAGGCGATGCGTGTCATTAAGTCGGAAGAAGAAGTCGTTCGCATGAAGGAAGCGATTCGTCTTGTTGAAGCCGTTCTGCTGGAGGGCGTAAGCCGAGTTAAAGTAGGCATGAGTGAAATCGAAGTGGTGGCGGAGCTTGAGTATTTGATGAAGAAGCTTGGCTCAGACGGCCCATCCTTCAGCACGATGGTTCTGGCAGGCGAAAATGCCGCACTCCCGCACGGCGTACCGGGCTCGCGCACCATTAAGGAGGGCGAGCTGCTCTTGTTCGATATGGGCGTATATGCGAATGGCTACGCCTCTGACATTACGCGCACCTTTGCCGTAGGTGAAGTGAATGATACTTGCAAGGAAATCTACAATACGGTGCTCGCCGCGAACATGGCAGCTATCGAGGCTGTGAAGCCAGGCGTTACATTTGGCAGCCTTGATCGCACGGCACGCAAAGTCATTGCGGACAAAGGCTACGGGGATTATTTCACACATCGTCTCGGTCATGGCCTCGGCATCGATGTCCATGAGTACCCATCCGTACATGAGCGCAACGAGGATGTGCTTCAGCCGGGCATGCTGTTCACGATTGAACCGGGCATCTACGTGCCGAAGGTAGCTGGCGTACGCATCGAGGATGATGTCATCGTAACCGCAGACGGCGTTGAGGTGTTGACTTCTTATCCGAAGGAACTGACGATCATCGGTGTGTAACGTCTCTCCGTTCTAACCGATTCCATACACAACTTGGAGGCGCATTGTATGTTCCGTACAACCCTTCAAAAACAAACACCCACCCTCATGCTCATCTCAAGCATGGAGGGTGGGTGTCTTTGCCTATTCGACTAACCTCAACTTATTCCCAAATTGGAACAAAGGCTTCCGTCAATCGTCCATCATTCATTCTCGTTACTATCGACAGATTCACGGTTCGGAACATCTTTCATGCGGTAGCTGAGCATAACGAACACGTATTCATCCTTGGTCGTCTGCTCTCGCAATTGTTTATCATTAGCAATCACGGATTCGTCTGGATTGAAAGGCGGCGGTGCATAGTTGGATGAGATTGCTTGCTGTACATAATACGCCTTCTCCGCCCATCCCATCGGTGTCATTGATGTATAGGCAATCTTCGCTTCCGCAAGCAAGTCCTCTCCATACTGTCCTTTTCGCATTCCGTCCTCGATTACATCCATACCTTGATGGGTAATGCGAAGAAGCTCCTGCACGATCAGACTGGAATGCTCCTGTGATATTTCCTTCCCCAACGTATAGCTGCGCTGCTCTTGATTCGCACGATAATACTTTTCGATCAGATTCCCCTGCTGCTTCGTCTCGACAAGCTCCAGCAGTTGGGCCTCTTCCAGCTTTTTTACATGGTAATACAGTCTGGATGGCTTCTCATCCATGATCTCTGCCATCTGTTTCACCGTAATCGGCTCATCTTGCGCAAGCCGCAATATTTGCATCCGGCGTGGATCTAGCATGATCTTCAACAGCTCGACATCGTTAATTACTCGCTGCTCTTGCAAGCTGTCCCCTCCCTTAGTCTGAAGAAGACATCGCCAGGTCTCCTCCCGTCATTCTCGCTTCATTCGTATTTCGAAGTGCTTGATTATATTTTAACAGAGGGAAAATGACAACGACAATAATAAGCAGCAATCCGGCAAGCGCGGTGGCAAGCAATACGCCGAACATGGAAGCGAATAACCCGCCTATGCCTATGCCAAGAACTGTGCCGGCTTGCGACACAGAATCGAATACGCCTGATCCACGGCCTCTCATTTCATCTGGCATAATCGTAATAAACAGACTACTGAGCGGCACGTTCGTGCAAGCAAGTGATACACCAAGACCAATCGACCATACATATACACTGAGAACCCCGCTCGTTTGATATAGCGAGTGCAGCGGAATAATGAGCAAGCAGAACAAGCCGATAACCCCAACTGCCCCGAGCAGCAGAACATTGGAAGCCACACGCTTCATGAGATAAGGTGCAGCGAGCGCCCCTAATATGCTGCCTACGGCCACCATACTGGAAATGAAGCCAAAATGCTCGGCAGGAATACGGAAGGTTTGCAGCAAGGCCGCATTCAAGTTCGTATTAATAACGCCTACGACAAGCATGATCGGCACAAGCAGCAGAAGAAGTGCAAATAATCCATCGTGACGGTAAATCGTGCGTATCCCTGCCTTCAAGGACTTCCAGTACGGTTCCTTCGCAGCAGCCGACTGCCCCGGTAACCCGCGTTCATTTTGGATTTCTTCACGAGTCCGATCAGGTACGGGCTTTGCTTTGGTCATCGCGTAAATAAACAAAGCAGAAAGCATAAACGTAAGTCCATTAAAAAGGAATAGACGGTTAAAATGACCCAGTGGAATTAGCAGCCCCGCAATCGATGGCCCCACTAGCCGCATAGCCATAAAAGTAGCCTGCGAGAAGGAAACGGCCTGCGAGATGTTCTCTTTCCCAATAAGACTTGGCACAATGGCAGCACGTGCGGGTTCAAAAAACACGGTGCCGATGTTTTGCAACAATATCAACGCATAAATACCGTATAGATTGTGCTGAAATGCGATAAGCAGCACGACAATGACCGCACGGTAGATATCAGCGGCCATCATGATGTGGCTGCGCTGAAAGCGATCGGCGATTGGGCCTACAAATGTGCCGAGCAGCATGCTTGGCAGTACATTTGCCAGTACGACAAGGCTGATAGCCAGCGGATCGCTCGATAAATGGGCGACAAGAAAGATAACAACGAGCCGTGTAATGCCGTCGCCAAGCTCAGAAATGGTTTGGGCAAGCCATAAAAAACGGAATGCGCGGTTGTTCATGAGCAGCTTCATAGGGAATCCTCCACTAAGATGATTTTTATCGTTAAAATTTATTTTAGCGATAAAAATCATTTTGTAAAGGGGTTATTTTCCTGATCCCAAAACAAATATAAATTGCTATTCATGTTCATTCGCCGAAAAAAAGACGCTTGCGAGTCTTCGCAAGCGTCTTTCCTATGATGATACGTATTATTTTTGGATACCGAGCGAGAAGATCTCCGCACTGCTCAAGGCAACAGTTACTTCACGGTTATTCGTGGAAGCAATGTTCTCTTGAACTTCTTCCATGATGTTGCTGCGGTAGAAGCCCTTCGCTGCTTCTGGAAGCGATACATTCAGAGCAGCTTCTTCATGCTTGAAGTTGAACCAGCGACCGACCATGTCGCCTGTCTCTTCTGCCATCTTCAAGGAGGAGAACGCTACGCCTTCGCCGTTCCATGCCAGGAATGCATGGTTCACTGGGAACTTGCCTTCCTGCACTTCCACTTGGCGTACAACCCAAGGTACTTGGAATGCATGAGCTTCTGCATAAGCACCGGATTCTACAACATCGCCTTCATGCGGGATAATCGCATATTCAGCCGTATGAACGCCGATGCACTGCGCTTCTGGAGTCGGGAAGTAGCCCCAGTCGCCGAGCTCGCCGGAGGAGCGAAGCAGCGTAACTGCAATCGTGTTCTTGTTGTCTTGCGATACCTCGTATTCGAACAAGCCCTTGTTCGCCACCGTCAAGCCCAGCTTGCCGTCGCTTACGCTGACGAATGTGTGCTGATGCTGATCGTTGCTTGGGTTCTCCCATTCCTTCGCTGGAATGTTGTTGCGGCGAGCCGCTTCGAAGATCGATTCCGCCAAGTGTGTTTCGGATTCGAAGCCGCTTGGGAACAATGCTCTTACGCGGTGATCCTTGGACTTATTGTCCATCGTTACATGAACATCAACGCGCTTCGCACCACGATCGAGCGTATAGCGAGTGATGATGCGGAATGTAGCCAATTCAGTCGAACGCTGCGCCTTCCGAATATTGAAGTCCACAATGTCGCGGCGCTCTTCTTCCAATTTATCGTCTGCGGATACTGGAATGTTCCAGTTATGCGCCACTTCAATTACCGCGCGGAACGGCGTATTTTCTACAACCTTGCGCTCTGCCTTCAGCCCTGCCGTCGTAAGCGGCTTGGAACCTGCCGGCATGCGGAACATGTACTCGTTCCCGATATCTCCTGCATCTTCGTAGACGTTCAAACCAGCATGCGTATGACCAGTGGACTTGTCTGTCAACGTAAGCGATCCGTCTTCGGCAACGACTGCTTTCAAACGGTCGTTCTCCAGCGTGAACTCGCCTGTCACAAGGCTAGCCCCTTGTTCCTTCGATGCGCCTGTCACCCAAGCAAGCGTCTTATAACCGAATGCAGGGATATCTTGTACTTGCAAGCGCACCTTCACTGCACGCGCCATATATGGCTGACGGAACTTATCCTTCGGCAAGTCATAGCCGAAGACTACGCCCGCATCTTCCCATTGGCAATCAAGCACACTGCCGTCTGCATCGATAACTGCGCCAGCTTCGATTGGCTCCTTCTTCATTTCCGCTGCCAGCTTCATTGGATGAGCTTCACGGAAATAACGGCGGTACAGTTCAAGCGTCACTTCAACAACGCCATCGCGTCCATATCCTGTGGAGTTGAATACCGTAAACGGTACAGCTTGCTTGCCGCCGTATACAGATGTGTCGATTTGCTTAATCAGGCTATCTACTGTTTCGTTAATAATCATTTCTGTCATATGCTTCGACTTCTCAAAGCGTGTAACCATCTCGCGATGTACTTCGTCCACGCTGCAGCCGCAAATGCTATCGTGAGGGTGGTTCTGCATCAATGTCTTCCACGCGTACACGAACAGGTGGTGCGGGTATGGCTTGCCTGCTTGGTGTGCAATTGCCGCAAGCGGCTCTGCTACCTTCTCAAGCAGCGTTTGGTTCTCTGCGTTCATTTGCTTCAAATACACGCGGGAGGATGCTGTATTAACAAGTGTATACCAGCCGTCTGTACGTTGGCTGCGCAATTCACCATGAACCGTCTGCAGGTTCTCAGGCAGCTCCTTGCGAAGCTCGTCTACATAATCATTGAAGTTGGAATGTACGAAATCCACATCCGGGAACAGCTTCTTCGCCACTTCAATCGCTTTAGACAGATCCGTTTGAATCGGCTGGTGGTCACACCCGTTCATAAACAGCAAGTGGCGTGTGGATGCGAATTTTTCCGCATTCGGAATTTGCTTGTCCCAATAAGCTACTGCCTGCGGCTCATCAACAGGTACTTCCATTCCGTTACAGTACCAGTTCGCGAACAAAATGCCGATGACGCGCGAGCCGTCTGGGGATTCCCAGATCATCTCGGAGAACGGCGATTCATATGCTGCGTCTTCCGATACTTGGTTGTTGAATCCAGTCGGCTTAACACCGCGGCCGAATACCGCTACATCAATGCCGGATTGCTTTAAGATTTGCGGCGCTTGGCCCATATTACCGAATGAATCCGGGAAATAACCGACCTTGGAAATGTTGCCGCCATACTGCTTCGCATCGCGATGTCCGATTTGCATATTGCGCACGTTCGCTTCGCTGCTTGTCAAGAACTCATCCTGCAAGATGTACCAAGGTCCGATATGAATGCGGCCTTCTTGAATGTACTTCGTCAGCTTCTCCTTCATTTCAGGGCGAACCTGCAAGTAATCCTCCAGCATAATCGTCTGTCCGTCCAGGTGGAAGCTCTTGAAGCCTGGGTCATTGTCGAGCGTATCGAGCAGCGTATCCATCAATTCAATCAAAAGTGCATGATGATATTCATAAGGCATATACCATTCGCGATCCCAGTGCGTATGAGAAATAATGTGGGCAGTCTTTTTAGTCATGTTGTTTCCCTCACTTTCATGGTGTGTGTGATAGAGGTGCTAGTGTTCCTAACGATCTGACCTTGCTGAGCAACTGGCTTGCTTATTCCCCTTTAAGCCAATGTTCGCGGTAGATCAACTCAGAGAACAAGCTGTTCGACCAAGCGAACCATTCGCGTGTGAACTGTGCAGGATCGTCCACGTGGAAGCCTTCATGCATGTATCCTGTGCCTGCATCTGTAGTCGTGAGCAGCTCGATAAGGGATGCAATCTCGTCTTGGGAGCTTGCTGTCAAGCCTTGCATTGACAAGGCAATATGCCAAATATATTGGTTCGGCGTATGCGGACTGCCGATACCCTTAGCTGCTTTACCGGAGTAGAAGTAAGGATTCTCTTCACTCAGAATGAAGCGGCGTGTATTTTGATAGATTGGATCGTCTGCCGTTGTATAACCAAGGTACGGAATCGCGAGCAAGCTAGGCACGTTCGCATCGTCCATCAGGTTATAGTTGCCGAAGCCGTCTGTTTCATAAGCATAGATTTTGCCGTATTTCGGGTGGTGGAAGATGCCGTATGCTTGAATGCCTTCGTCGATTTCTTCCATCAGTGCGTGAGCCTTCGCTGCAAATGGCGCATCTTCATAGACTGCAGTTGCGATTTCTTCCAAGTAGCGCAGCACTACAACCGCGAACATGTTGGAAGGAACCAAATAGCCGAATGTGCATGCATCGTCACTTGGACGGAATGCAGACCATGTCATGCCTGTATAGTTGACCGGCATACCCATGCCATTATTCTTCAACGTATCTGTCTTGCGGCAATCCATCCGCTCGAAGCGGTATGGCGATTGCGCAAAGTGACGCTGTTCCGTCGTCCACAGATCCATAATGATATGAGCAACCGTTTTGTATTCACCATCAAAGAGGGAAGTGTCCCCCGTCTCTTTCCAATACAAATAGGACAATTGAAGCGGATAGCATAGAGAGTCAATTTCATACTTGCGTTCCCATACCCAGCCATTCAGCTTCGTTTGGTCACGGTGATGAATTTCATCCAATGCTACTTCTTGTTCATTAAATGCATTCGCATAAGGGTCAATTTGAATATATTTCAGCTGCTTGCGCACCAGCCCGGCAATGACGCGTCTTACATCCGCATCGTCCTTCGCAAGCGGCATGTATTGGCGTACCTGTGCGCTGGAATCGCGCAGCCACATTGCAGGGATATCCCCTGTAAAGACGTAGGATGTACCGTCTTCATGCAGCTTTGTTGTCGTTTGCAACGTATTCGGGAAGCAGTTCAAAAACTGCTCCATCAATTTCGGGTTATGGGCCAATTTAGTCTTTGCTTCTTCCATCACGCGAAGCACAGCTTGCGGTAGACGTTCCATGTCGGCTCTCTCCTTTTCACTTTTGATCACGACGCATTTCGGGAAGCGATTCGACATCGAATCTTGCATTCAACCTCGAAGAATTAATGCTTTCGGCGTATGTTTCCTTCAGAAACATTTCAGTTGCTCATATAGTCTCGCCTACATCCGCTATTCCTTACAAGTTTTGCAGAGTAAAATTCCGCTGCGAAAGCATGCACTTTAGGGTCTTGCAACCTTCCCGGTGCTGAAAAGTGAATTATTTGTATTATAGCAAATAAGATGATTAATATATCAATTATATTGTAATGATTAGGATGTGAAAAAACAACCAATTGTTTGTCTAAAATAGAACACAATCAGGTGAAGCGAAGCGCTTCACCTGATTTGGATACAAAGGGCTATTCATTTCGCTTTGCACGTTGTCGTCATGCTCTAGTTGTCAAGTCTGCTGCTGGACGAAACTCATTTACGCCCGATATGGATTACTTCTTGGATGCTTTCCAAGCATCCAATTGAGCTTGCATTTCAGCCATTACTTTGTCCAAGCCAGCTTGCTTGAATTTCTCAATCGCTTTTGGAACGTAGACTTTAGGATCCACGGAACCAGTAAACAAAGATGCATAGAATTCTTCTTTTACGTTTGTCAAAGCCGTAACTTCTGATTTCACATTATCAGCATTGAAGTGGAAGCCGAGAAGCGGCGCATTTTTCGCAGCATCGTTGAACTTCGCGAATTGTTCCCATTTATCTTTAGGGTCAGTAGGCAACTTATCCAAGATAAAGAAGTTACCAAGTGTAAATGCTGGCATATCGTAGCCCTCTGTCTTAGCAGGTAAGTATTCTACTGTGCTATCATCGATACGTTTGTAGTGAACGTCTTCGATACCGTTGTTCACCAGGTTGCGCAAGTACTTGTCAGAGTTAAGCAAGTTCAAGAATTGCATTGCTTTCTCTGGGTACTTGGAGTTCGCGGAAATACCGTGCATGGAACCCATTACAGACCAGTTGTATACATATGGCTCAGTGTAAGGTGTAGATACAACTGGGTAGCCCAGCGTTTGAGACCATTGGTTGTCTGCGAACGGTTGAGTGTCCGGCATATCAACGAACCATTTGCCTGTTTTCATTTCATCGCCGTTAGATGCTGTAGCTGCATCTTTCTTCAAATAACCTTTTTTGTAGTAGTCATGCATGGTTTCGAAGCTCTTCATCATATCTGGTTGTTCCAAAATATTAACTAGCTTCAAGTCATTCGTATCTGTCAGCGCCACGCCGATTGGCAAGTTTTCGTTCACCAAGTCGTAAGGAATGCCGAATTTGAATTGCTTATCAGCAGACACTGGATACAATCCAGGCTCGCCTGCTTTCACTTTTGCAAGTACTGGCTCCAAATCTTCCAACGTCTTGATGGATTTGATGTCGATATTGTACTTATCTACATATTGCTTGTTGAAGCGGAATACTTTTTGAGCCGGAAGCTCTTTATTTACAGGAATCGCGTATGTTTTACCTTCAATTTTTGCACCTTCCAAGAAGGATGGGTGAACGTTTTTCTTAATATCTTGGCCATACTTGTCAAGCAGTTCATCCAGTTCGTAGAACGCGCCTTTTTTAGCGTTTGTTACATAATCAAATGCCCAGGAACACGTGAAAGCGATATCAAAAGGTTCCCCAGAAGCGGCGATTACTTGCATCTTTTGGTTGTAATCGCCCCAGTCGAACATTTTCATTTTGATTGTTGCACCGATTTTTCTTTCGTGTACTCGCTGACTTTTTCCATTACTTTGTCAACGTCTTTTTGCGGAGTACCGATCGTGTACCAGATCAGTTCTACTGGCTTTTCGTCTTTTTTGTCTCCTGATGTGCCAGCCGCTTCTTCTTTTTTACTTCCGCAACCTGCGAGAACCAAAGATGCGACCATGATGAGGCAGAATGTCATCATCAGCATTTTTTTTGCCTTAGCCATTTTGTTACCTCCCCTTTTTGAACCACGCTGGATGTTTATATTATTTCCAGAGGCGGCAAGATCATTTGCCGCCGTCCGGGAATAAACGTTATGGTAGTAAGAATTATTCTTTTACTGCACCAATCGTCAAGCCTTGAACGAAGTAGCGTTGGAAGAATGGGTAAGCACATGCGATTGGCAATGTTGCCAGTACGACGAGTGCCATCCGTGTTGCTTCCTGCGGCAACGTTCTGAGCATTTCGAGCGATTGACCGGATGAGTTCAACTGAGCGTTTGACAGCAAGAACTGCATACTGTTCTCGATGCGCATCAGCATGGACTGCAATGGAACGAGTGACGGATTGTCGATATAGAGCAAAGCGTTGAACCAGTCGTTCCAGAAGCCCAATGTCGCGAACAAACCAATTGTCGCAATCCCCGGCAAGGAGATTGGAAGTACAATCGTAATGAATGCCCGCAATTCGCCAGCACCATCGATCTTCGCGGATTCGATAATCGCATCCGGTACTGTCGTGTTATAGAACGTACGCATGATGAGTACGTAGAACGCGTTCATAATAAGGGGCAAGATAAGCGCCCAAATCGAATCCTTCAAGCCCAATACTTGCGTGATAACCATGTACGTCGGTACGAGACCGCCGTTGAACAGCATCGTAAAGAATGCGATGAAAGAGAAAAATCCACGGTACGAGAAATTCTTGCGTGATATCGCATAAGCATACAAGCTAATAACCACCAAGCTGATCAACGTACCAACTAATGTAATGAAGATCGTAATCCCGTAGGAATTGAGCAGCTGATCTCCTGCCTTGAAAATGTACTCATAAGCAGAGAAGCTCCATTTTTCAGGAAACAGTGTGTAACCCTTGCGTGCCAATGATTCTTCATCCGTTAACGAGATGACGATAACGAAGAGGAATGGGTAGACACACATAAGAGCGAATGCACCGGCGATAATATTGAACAACAGGTTCGTACCTCTGGACAACTCATGAACGTCACGATGTTTAGTCTTACGCAAAGTCATTCCCCCTAACCTAGAACAACGCATTGTCTTTGTTGAATTTTCGAACGATCCAGTTCGAGGTCATGACAAGAATGAATCCGACTAATGATTGATACAAGCCAGCTGCCGTACTCATTGCAATTTCCCCTGTCGCCTTCAAACCGCGATATACGTAGGTATCGATTACGTTCGTTACCGCATACAACGGACCAGAATCACGCGGGATTTGATAGAACAAACCGAAGTCTGCGTAGAAGATCCGTCCCACAGCGAGCAGCGTCAAGATTGTAATAAGCGGAGTAATGGCCGGTAATGTAATGTGGCGAATTTGCTGCCACTTGTTCGCTCCGTCAATCATCGCTGCTTCATAGTACGTCTTGTCAATGCCGACAATCGCCGCCAAGTATACGACACTGGAATAACCTACGCCCTTCCAAATATTCAGGAATACAAGGATGTAAGGCCAGTACGTCGTATCGGAGTACCAGGATACAGGCTCTTTCCCGATCCAAGCCAGGAATTGGTTCAGTACCCCTTTGTCAACGCTCAGGAAGCTGAACGTGAAGTAACCGACGATAACCCAAGACAAGAAGTGAGGCAGGAACATCCCGGTTTGATACAATTTTGCCAACCGTTTATTCACAATTTCGCTCAATATGATTGCCATAGCTACGGCACATACGAGACCGAGAACGATGAAGACCAAGTTGTATAGTATCGTGTTTCTTGTGATGACATAAGCATCATTTGTTTTGAAAAGGTATTCAAAATTTTTAAACCCTACCCATTCGCTTTGCTGCAAGCTGGCAAGGAAGCCGTCCCGGCTGAAACGATAGTCCTTGAAAGCGATCACAGTTCCGAACATCGGTAGGTAGGAGAAGAACAAAAACCACAAGGCTCCCGGAAGAACCATTAGCAGAAAGATTCGATTGCGGTTTAAGCTCCGAAAGGCATTTTTGATGAATTGCATCCCATCATCCCCCGTTGCTATGTTGTACTTATAGCGTAACGCAACTGCCTCGCTTCCAATAGTCAACAAACTTTAGATTTGGTGTACAAAATAAAGAAAGGGCTTACACGGCGTCACTTTGCCGTGGATACCCTTTCCAATGCTGGGTATTATGCCAATTCATTCGCCGCACTATGGATCTCTCGATACTCTTTTGGAGAAATGCCAACATACTTTTTGAACTGCTTATAGAAATAGCTTTTATCCCAATATCCAACCTTGGCTGCAATATCCGTCATCCGATAATTTGTTCCTGTCAGCATTTCCTTCGCCTTGTTAATCCGTGTTTTATTCAAATAATCAGAGAACGTGGATTGAACCTCCTTCTGGAACAGCTGTCCCAAATAGACCGGGTTAATATTGTACACCTGACTGAGCGTCTTAAGCGACAGTTCCTCGGCATAACGCTCTTGAATATCATGCAGCACCTGTCTAACAACAGGGCTCATATCCTCCGGTTCGTTCATCAGCTCAATGACATGGGCAGCAACTTGCAAGACATGATCCTTCAAGGCTTCCAGTGTCTGAATATGATACACATCATCGAACCAGTCCCTCTCATCGTTCAGTTGCAATACCGATGACCCCTTCACAGACTGCTTCCAAGCGATGAGCAGTTCCACGGCAAAGTTCCGCATATCGCGCGGAGTGACGCCATCTGTATCAGACAATCGTTCAAAGTCCGCTTCAAGCTGCGTATTCAGCCCGTCCTTATCTCTCGCGTACAGAAGCTTCACATACGGCTCCGTCTCTGGCTGAACCGATGCCGGTCGCGACGAACGATAGCTTTCGATTTCATCGCAATCTATAAGACTGTCATCCACTCTAACAAGATGGTACGGCTGTACCTGCTTTGCATGATCGAAGCTGACAGAAGCCTTGGCGTATCCCTCCTGCACGCTGCCCACGGTCACTTCAAGCACGGATTGCAGCTTTTGCTCTGTCTCTGCCTTCCATCGCAGCAGCACCTCGATTGCTTCCTGCTTGTCCTCTCGCTTATACAATCCAAGGACAATTGCCGTTTCTCCATCCCACTCGCGAACGCAAAATCCGCCAAACTTCTCTTCCAACAGATGCTTCGCCTGAGTAGCAACCTCATCCTGCTTCATATAGTCCATTTCATTGTCCTTCCGCACCTCTGGCCGAACAAGAACAACCATATAATAAGGATGAACGAAATGGAGATCCAGCAAATCTGCCCGCTGCTGCAGTTCTTCCATATGAATCCGGTCACGCAGCCAGCGGAATAACACGTTATCCCGCAAGATGTCGCGGTTATGAAGCTCCACCATATGGTGCATGCGCGATTGATCCAGCTTCTGTACCGTGTTCTCTAGTGTAGAGCGGAATTCATCGATGTTGATCGGCTTCAGCAGATAGTTCTCGACTCCGTGCTTAATCCCTTCCTTTACGTACACAAACTCATTATATCCACTCAATATGATGAAGCGCGTATGCGGGTGAACCTGCTTCACCTTCTCAATCAACTGCAGTCCTGTCATCTTGGGCATCATAATATCCGTCACAACCAAGTCGACCGGGTGATCCTTCAGCAGATCCCAAGCGGCCTCCCCATTTTCCGCTTGCCCAACAATGCGGAGTCCATAGTCATTCCACTCTAATATAGATTGCAATCCTTCAATAATAAACGGTTCATCATCGACTAAGAATACATCGTACATCTATATCCCCCCAACTCTAGTCACACGAAGTTTGCTTTTCATGATGAAGTAGTGGTACTAGAAGTGTTCATCCACGCTATTATTGCAGCGGCACCCGGACGGTCGCCGTTGTACCTACGTGCAAGGTACTGTCTATCGTCAATCCATATTGTTCACCGTACAGAATGCGGAGTCGTTCCTGCACATTCTTTAATCCGAGTGAGCCATGATCCTGAATGTTCGGCTGCTCCAAATCCCTCTGAATCTCCTGCAATCGTTCTGGTTCAATCCCTTTTCCATTATCCGCCACCCGAATAATAAGTTCACCCTCATCCTGATCAACCTCAATGCGGATATGATTATCATTTCGATCCAATACAATGCCGTGGACAAGATAATTTTCAATTAGGGGCTGAACCGACAGCTTCATCGTATTATAGCCGCCAAGCCGTTCATCCATTTGAATGGTAAATTGCAGCTTGTCGCGGTAACGAATTCGAGTGAGCTCTAAATAACGGCGGCAGTTTTCAATTTCTTCATTTACCGTGATGATTGTCTTGTCCTTCACCATATGGCGGAACATCGCTGCCAGACTGTAGATCATTTCCCCAACATCATGAGCGCCTTTGGATACGGCCCGCATACGGATTACTTCTAATGTGTTATATAGGAAGTGAGGCTTGATCTGCGCCTGCAAGGCAATCAATTCCGCATGCTTCTGCTTTAGTTCAGACTTATAGACCTTATTAATGTACTGCTTCAAGTCCTCACACATCTGATTAAAGCTTCCCGCAATAAGTCCCAGTTCATCTTCGCGTGTAACCGGAAGCCGTACATTCAGATTACCTTCCTGTACCTTCTTCATCGCCATTACAATCGTCTGTGTACGGCGGGATAAATGGAGTACGGAAAGGTACGTCACCATCAGAACGGCAAAGATACAGAGAGTCGTGACGATGCCAATCGTGTTCTTTAATCCCGACAAATGATTGGTAATGGCCGCCTCCGGGAGTGCGCCTATGACATACAACCCCAGCTTATTCGTCTGGGAGACGGTTACATAGGTGGACTTCCCATTCAGTTCGATCGACTGCGGCTTATTCCGTTCAAGCTTGGACAGCTCATCTACATTGGCCCATTTCACCGCATCCTGGGCTTGCGAGGAGGGGTATATTACATCCCCCTTCTGATTCAGCACGAGCCATTGCTCGCCTCGGAGTGAGTATCCGATCTGACGTCCAATTCCGTTCGCATTGAAGTCAATCGTAATGTGCCCTGCCGTCAGCAAGGATTCTGGGCTGCTCACACGATTCGTGACACTAATGAGCGGCAGCTTCTCGGATTCCGACTGAATCACATTTTCCTTCACGAGAATTGGGCCTTGCCCCTGCTGTCCCTTCTGCCCTAGCCGCTTCGTCTCCTCCTGTCCCATTATATCGACCAAGCGATCAGAGGGGCGAAAAACAGGCATATCCTGTATATCGGCCGAATTATCTTCCTTTTTACTTTGCTTCATATAAGAAGTAACTCGCTGTCCGAAACGATCCATTTTCCACTGCATATTCACCTGCGGATCCTGACTCCAGTCATAGAGACCGCCCTTCGCTCCATCGCCAGTATACATATAAGCAAACTGCTTTGTAGGACTGATAAGATTAATATTTTGCAGGTCAGGATCCTTCCAGAATTGGAGCATAAAAAATTCCTGCATTTTGCGCACATAGAACACATTGCTGGAACTGTAAGCATCTAAACGATAGCGGATATATTGCTCATACCCTTCATTCAACAAGTAGACTGTGTCCTGAATGAGCATATTATCCTGGTACACCTGCTGTACAATCGCCTGAGCAAGGTCGTTCTTCTGATCTATATAGCGGTAAATGGTATCCACCGTACGCTGCTGCTCCATCAAGGCGTTACTGACATCTTTACGCGCAAAAAATTCATAGGCGAATACGGATACCGTTACTAATGAAGCAACCGCAATCAGTGAGTACATCGCAATTAATTTATTAAACAGCTTCTTTTTAAAGTGCTTCTGATACATTTGGTGAAACGGTTTCAACAAGGCTTATACCCCCATCCCTTGTCGGCACACGAGCTCGATAGCGGTTCGGTACCGCTTTCTTTTTCTTGTTTAGCACATCCACACCTGAAAGATTGCCATTCAAACCAGATGCGTCTTACTCAAGCTTTATAATATCATAATCAATATATTGAACATAACTCTAAGTGTGAATCTATTGTTGCTGGTGGTTCTGTATCTTGATCCTACTTCTATGATTACATATATACAACACAAACGATATCTTTTAGAATTATTAATATATTCCAATTGGGGATACATAACGAAACCCAGCCTCCCTAAGGAAAGCTGGGTTTTATTGCGGCATCATTCAGCCCTTCGCAAGCTGATCGGAGAAGTAGATTTCAATTTCCTTATTTATAAGGCGGAGCAATGTACAGCGATTCCGTACCGCGCCGAATAACTCGTCGCGCTCTCCCTGATGAAGCCCATCTGCGTGAATGAGGAACGTAATATATAGAAGCTTGCCCTCGCCACTCCGCTCATCCACCGCGTCTACGTGAAGAGACTCTAAATTCCAAGCCTTCTCCGTCACATAGGCACGAATCGATTCTGCTACTGCAAATGCTAGGCTCAGCATCCATAGGTCAAAAGACCCGGCTACCACACCTGCTTCCGAAGTCTCTCCTGCCCCTTTCACGAGGATTTGAACATCGCCACAGCTTCCTGCCCATTCATTTGGTTTCATTTCCTTTACATGAACTCGCACAACTGTCACCTCTCCTCTACCCAATTCCATTAGCACAGTCATCTCCGCGCCCAGCTTGGGTTTGCTTAAACTGTTTCCAGCAAAACTTCAATCCTATTGCGACACGATTTTTTGTCTACTTACATTTCCATCTCATTTTTTTGCATTCTCCATCCGTCTCTTTCTCCTCAAATCCCTTGCTGTATAAGGGTTAACACTTCGGTTACAGTTTAGTTACAGTTTTGTCATTTTTAATACTTCCAGACTATTGCCAGCTTTTTTAAAATTATGTTAGTCTGGTTTTGTCGATTTTTTAGTAATCAATTTACATTTTTAACAGCTAGAGGAGGAGATGTAGTGAAGACCGCCATACGGACTGCCCTTGCTGCAAGTGCAGTCATCGGATGCTTGCTGTTTGCAGACAGCTCACTAGGCACAAAAGCCTTTGCTGCTAGCGAAACGAAGCAAGCCACGATCCACGTCAACGGAAATGCCTTACAATTTACCGATATTATACCCATTATTGATGAAAATCAAAATATGTATGTCCCAGTCCGCAGCTTTGCGGAGCAAATGGGTTACTCCCTGTCGTGGTCCGCTGTCAACTCCAGCGTGAACAATATTGAAATTTCGAATGGCACAACGACTGTCCGTTTTCGTTCAGACAGCGCTTCTGCCGATGTGAATGGCGATACAATTAACATGGGCGGGAATCCTTGGGTATACAAAGATAATACATATATTCCGTTTCGCTTTTTGATGAACTCATTTGATTTGGATTTTGAGTGGACACCTGATTATTTAAATAGCATCCCTCGCATCGATCGCAGTCCGCAAAAAAAGGTTGCTGCTACGTCATCTGCACAAAGTGTGGCTTCCCGCATCATTAATACCGGACGCAGTTACTTAGGCGTTCCTTACGTATGGGGCGGAACATCACCCAGCGGCTTCGACTGCTCTGGATATATTCAATACATCTACCGCAAGCACGGGGTATCTTTGCCGCGAACATCTCGCGAGATGTATAGCGCAGGGTATCGGGTGAGCAATCCAATACCGGGCGATCTTGTATTCTTCGCGAGCAACGGAAGCACAATCTCTCATGTTGGTGTCTATATTGGCAACAACCAATACTTGAATGCTTCTTCAGGCAAAGCTTATCAAGTCGTTGTGACCAGCATGTCGTCCGCATGGTCCAAGCGCACTTATGTAGGTGCCAAGCGCGTTCTGTAATAATCATACGACTTTTTTAGCCCGCATTAAATGCGGGCTTTTTATTGTCTCCCTACCTTTATAAATACAAGAGATACAAACAAATATGATCAAGACTACACAACCGTTGTGTTTCGTCATGTATCCCTTATGCAGTCTTCCATACTCTTCTATGCTCATGATAGTAACAATCGCCCTGAACTAAAATTTACAAACGTCCGTATTCTGAAGGTACAGAGCGCTCAAGTATAAATTTGGCATGAAAACGGTGTCATTATGACGGAATTGGCACATTGTCCGCTTTAACATTATCTGCTACTCTCGAATCAAACTCACTTCCTGTACCTTTCACAGATGAATTGCCGAGTTTCAAGTTCTGCATTCCATTGATATGAAGAAAGCTTATCACCTTTCGCGCATAAGGAGGAACAGCATGAAACTATCTATTGGTGGATTTTCATTCAATAATTTGCGAGTCGAGGGCAAGATGGACATCTTCGCCTATATCGAAACCGTCTATAAACGGTATCAATTACAGGGTATCGATTTCTGGAACGCATTTTTCGCTGATACAACACGCCCGCTATGGCAGATTGCGGATGACGATATGCTGCACCGAATTCGACAAGCACTTGTTGAGCGTGAAATGAATCTCGTCAACATTGCGGTCGATCAGGCCCATATTTGGGATCCAGATCCTGAGATACGAGAAGCGCTTCATCAAAATGCCCTCGCCCATCTTCGTGCAGCCGAAATTATGGGCGCACAATCCGTGCGAATTGATGCTGTTCTTCATGGGGACGACGTGCTCAGTGATGAGGCGCTTGAATATATCACGATGCGATATCGTGAATACGCACAGCGTGGCGCTGAGGGGGGATACTGGGTTGGGCCAGAGAATCATACTGGCTGTGCACTGCAGCCTGATACACTGGTTCGTATCTCTGAAGAAGTCAATCATCCGAATTACGGCATTCTGCTCCATATTGGCCGCTGGAAGCCGCCTGGTGATTCCTTCTCGATTCGCAACGCTACGCCGGGAACATGGGATAGCTATGCAATCGAGGGCGACCTACAGGCAGCGCCATGGGTACGACATACCCATGTAGATTACCGATTGATTGAATCGCCAGATGCCAAGGATCGGTTAGCATCGCTCAAGAACGCCGGCTACAACGGATATTGGGCAATTGAATACAATGCGCCGTATGATCAATTGGCTGCCATGGATGAGGCTCTTGGGAAGCTGAAAGGGCATCTGACTTCACTGTCTGCGTAACAAGTAGGCATAGTGCATTACCTGTTCTGGCGCGCCGCATTCCTTCATAGGGTGCTCTCACATGCAGCCAATCAACTTAGAACGGAGAGTAAAGGGGATAACGAATAACGATGGAATCAAAGCGTATTGCCGTCATTGGAGTAGGTCAGATTGGCAAGCATCATCTGGATGAATATGCCCGCGTCGGCGGTGCAGAAATAGTTGCGCTGTGCGATGTCAATGAAGCTGAGGCACGCCGTGTAGCCGAGCAATATCAAGTCCCTCACGTATATACGGACTTCCGCGAGCTGCTGAAGCGTGACGATATCGAGGCCGTCGATGTATGCCTGCACAACAACTTCCATGCACCAATCACCATTGCTGCATTGGAAGCAGGCAAGCATGTCTATTGCGAAAAGCCGATAGCAGGCTCTTATTTCGACGGAGCAGCTATGATCGAGGCCGCAAAGGCAACTGGACGCATGCTGCATATTCAACTAGCTACCCTGTATAATGCGGAAACAAAAGCCGCAAAAACATTAATTGATGATGGGCAGCTCGGCAAGCTGTACCACGCCCGTTCAACCGGCTTCCGTCGCCGCGGACGCCCTTATGTCGACGGGTACGGCACACCGGCCTTCACCCAGAAGGCAATCGCTTCTGGCGGTGCTTTATACGATATGGGCGTCTATCATATCACCCAGCTTCTGTACTTGTTAGGCATGCCGCAGGTTACCCGCATCAGCGGCCAAACCTATCAAGAAATGGATATGCTACAGGAGCGCCGGGAAATTAGCAAGTTTGACGTAGAAGAGCTTGGTGTCGGCCTTGTGAAGTTCGAGGGTGGCCTAACCCTTGATATTATCGAAGCATGGGCGATCTATCTGGATGGCTTTGAAGGCAGCAGCATTGTAGGCTCGAAGGGCGGGCTGCGCATGCCATACCATACGAGTCAGGCCCAGCATCCATTCACCTTCCATAATACCGTGTCGGATATGGACTTCAATACGGCGGTGGATGTGCATGCGATGAACCACCGCAGACACCTTCTTAACCCAAATGAATGGGCGTATGACTCTTCCCAAGGACACTGGATCGCGGCATTGAAAGGCATTGTACCTTTGCTTCCTACTGCGGAGTTGGCGTTGAATACGATGCTGATAAGTCAGGGCATCTACATGTCTAGTTCACTCGGGCGTGAAGTAACCGCAGATGAAATCATTGCCGGGTCGGTATCTACTGCAGTCCATATTTAAGGATTTCCATACCTTTGCCCGGTGTTACGGCATAACGAAAAGGCAGGATCATGGTGGTGCATGATTCTGCCTTTTTCCTTGATTCTGATGAACCGCTGCATCTGACTTACTAATTCTCGTTCTCCGATGCAGACAAAAAACCGGACTCTCCGAAGAGAATCCGGTCGATACAGCTAAGATAAGCTGCCGGTATCCATCTATAGATTATCCGATAGTCAAGACCTCGTGCTTGGCAGCAAGCTCAACGAACGTACCCATACCGGAAATCTCCCCTGTTGTTAGAGTATCAGCAATCCCATAATGATCGACACAAGTTTTGCAGGCAAGCACCGGCACGCCAAGCTTCTCAATCTCAGCCAGCTGTAAGGACGCCAATGACTGTGAAGTCAAGGCGAGAACGCCGCGATTCATGCAGAAAACTGCTACTGGAAGCTCTTCCTGTTGTTTAACGAGCGTCAGGAAGGTTTCCAAAATTGTGGCGCCGAGACCATTCTCAGCAGCACCAATTGTATCTGATGTCAGTAAAATGACTTTGCCTTTCATAGAAAGACCTCCTTCATCTTCGCGCCTGCACGATGTACCGTCTGTCCAATCGGCACAGCATCAGGTGTCCTTCTCGCGTCAAGATGCGGCGCTTACAGGAACATTAACATTCCTGATTCTTCTTATTGCTTCGGCAATGCGAACGAGCTCTTCAACGAAACAGTTAAGTTGAATACCGGCTTACCAGGAACGGAATACTTCGGATCAACATTGAAGTAGCCATGGCGGAAGAATTGGAACTTGTCATGCGGCTCCACATCCTTCATATTCGGTTCGATGAAGCCTTGTTCTACAACAAGCGAGTTCGGATTAATGCGCTCCAGGAAGGTAGCGGATTCGTCCTCATCCTCTTGCTCGTCAAGAATAAGCGGCTCGTACAAGCGGAACTCAGCAGGAACAGCATGTGTAGCATCTACCCAATGGAGCGTTCCCTTTACTTTGCGGCCTGTAAACCCGCTTCCGCTCTTCGTTTCTGGATCGTACGTACAATGGATTTCCACTACATTTCCGTTTTCGTCCTTCACGAAGTCATTGCACTTGATGAAGTAAGCATGCTTCAAGCGTACCTCATTGCCTGGGAACAGGCGGAAGTACTTGCTTGGCGGATTCTCCATGAAATCATCTTGCTCAATGTAAATTTCACGCGAGAACGGAATTTGGCGAACGCCCATTTCCGGATTCTCTGGATTTACTTCTGCATCCAGCCATTCTACTTGTCCTTCCGGATAGTTCGTAATAACGACCTTCAGCGGCTTCAATACACCCATAGTCCGTGGCGCCTTCAGCTTCAAATCCTCACGCAGGAAGTGCTCCAAATATTTAAAATCAATCACACCGCTCGATTTCGTTACACCAATCTCTCGGCAGAACGTACGGATAGACTCTGGTGTAAACCCGCGACGGCGAAGACCGGATACTGTAGGCATGCGCGGATCGTCCCAGCCGTCCACAACATTCTCGTCTACGAGCAGCTTCAGCTTACGCTTGCTCATGACCGTATTCGTCAGATTCAGACGCCCGAATTCATATTGATGCGGTGTTTTTTCCATCTCGCTTTGCTCAACGACCCAGTCATACAATGGACGCTGATCTTCAAACTCAACTGTGCAGATGGAATGCGTTACACCCTCAATGGCATCCTCAAGCGGATGCGCGAAAGCGTACATCGGATAGATGCACCATGCATCGCCTGTATTGTGATGTGATGCATGAGCGATACGATAAATGACCGGATCACGCAAGTTAATGTTCGGTGATGCCATATCGATTTTGGCGCGAAGTACTTTTTCTCCGTTGCTGAATTCGCCATTGCGCATACGAGCAAACAAGTCCAGATTTTCCTCAATTGAGCGATCACGATAAGGACTGTTTTGTCCAGGCTCTGTAAGCGTTCCGCGCGTCTCACGGATTTGATCCGCGGACAGGTCGTCAACGTAAGCCAGACCTTTTTTAATCAGTAATATGGCACGATTGTACATTTCTTCGAAGTAGTCGGATGCAAAATAGAGTCCGTCCCACTTAAAGCCGAGCCACTCTACATCCTCTTTAATCGATTCGACGTATTCCGTATCTTCCTTTAGCGGGTTCGTATCATCGAAGCGCAGATGCGCACGACCCTTGAACTCACGCGCAAGCTCAAAGTTCAAGCATATCGACTTCGCATGTCCGATATGCAAATAGCCGTTCGGCTCAGGCGGAAAGCGTGTAACGATATTGTCTACGCGGCCTTCCTGTAAATCATCCACAATAATATTGCGGATAAAGTTGGAACTATGATTCGGATTGTCCACCAGTCATCAACCTTTCTTTGCCCTAACACACTTTGTTTATAAATATACCCGTATCGTCAAGCGAGTTCAACACCGATTGTCCACTTACAACGTACTGCACGTGCGCAATGAACCGCCGACATTCCCTGATCCAGACGCTTCTTCTATACCAGAAGATCGAACAGCGTCTTATCCTTGTTCACTTCAATGTATTGGATGCCCCTTTTGTTCATCCTTTCCACAAGCGGCTCGTAATCTTCCTTATACTTCAGCTCAATACCGACAAGCGCAGATCCATTATCTTTGTTATGCTTTTTATTATATTCGAATCGGGTAATATCATCGTTCGGTCCCAGCACGTCTTGCAGGAACTCCCGAAGGGCGCCTGCCCGCTGCGGGAAGTTGACAGTGAAGTAATATTTCAAGCCTTCATAAATGAGCGAACGCTCTTTAATTTCCTGCATCCGATCAATATCATTATTGCCGCCGCTGATGACACATACGATCGTTTTGCCGCGAATCTGATCCCGATACAAATCAAGTGCCGCGATCGGGAGAGAACCAGCAGGCTCGACTACAATTGCATTTTCATTATACAACTGAAGAATCGTTGTACATGCCTTGCCCTCTGGCACTTGAATGACATCATCCAGTAAATTGGAGCAAATGTCATAAGGAAGCTGACCGACGCGCTTCACTGCCGCACCATCGACAAACTTGTCGATCGACTCCAGCGTGAGCACTTCCTTACGTTCAAGCGCTGCCGTCATCGACGCGGCTCCTTCTGGCTCTACGCCTACAATGCGAGTCGATGGGCTGACGGTCTTCACATAAGTGCTTACGCCTGCCGCCAATCCACCGCCGCCAATTGTGACGAATACATAGTCTGCCGCGCCTTTCAATGACTCCATAATCTCCATGCCTACTGTCCCGTTGCCCGCAACGATATAAGGATCATCAAATGGATGGATGAAGGTGCTTCCCTTCTCCTCACAAATGTTCATGGCTGCTTCATATGCATCATCATACGTATCCCCAGTCAGTACAACATTGACGTACGATCCGCCGAATCGCTTCACCTGGGATACCTTCTGACTTGGCGTTGTGCTCGGCATCACGATCGTGCCCTGAATTTGTAGCGTTTGGCAGGAATAGGCCACGCCTTGTGCGTGGTTGCCTGCACTTGCGCAGACGATGCCGCGCTCAAGCTCCTCATCTGTCAGATGGCGAATCATGTTGTAGGCACCGCGAATCTTGAATGAGCGGACAATCTGCAAATCCTCACGCTTCAAATAGACGTTGCAGTCATACTTAGCGGACAATATCGGGTCACGCTGAAGCGGTGTCCGAACGATGACTTCTTTGAGCACGTGATGTGCACGAACGATATGTTCCATAGTAACTGCATGTGCTGCTTGGGTCGTTTCCATTGTCGGTTCCTCGCTTTCGATCGAATATACGTCATTTGTATACCATGATAAAGGAAGTTCAAAAAGATCGGTTCCTGTTTCACTTTGTAATCAAAAGTGATCGGTTTTAAATAACCTATAAAAACAAAAAACTCATCCCTGGAAAGGGACGAGTTCGATCTCGTGGTACCACCCTTGTTCTGCAACTGGGCATCACCGAACCATCATTCGAAGGTATCGATTGCACGCTGCTGCAGCGCTTGGCCGCGCATTCATTTATCGCGAATCCGAATAACGGTGGATGGCCGTCCTTGCTTATTTCGCACTTGCGCCATACGTTAAGTTTATACACTGCGCAGATTGGGTTCAGCATGGAATCTCGGAGAGGATATTCGGCCACGCCAGCCATCGACTCGCACCACCCGTCGACTCTCTTAAGACTGCTTCATAGCGTACTCGTTCTCGTCATCAATTGTTAACCTGTCTGGTAACTATTATCCCTTATTATGAACATGCGGCGCACCCGATGTCAATGGGCCGCCGCAGTTGTTCCTAAGTTGTTCCTAAGTTGTTCCTACTATATCTGTACAAGCAGGACGCTTGTATACCGATCAAGGACGAAAAAGAGATCCAGTATAAATGCTCTCGCCTCTGGGGGAACATTATCCTTCTGTCCCCGTACCCTGTTGAAGATCAGCATTCGAAGAAGACTTGCGCTTCATCAGGATTGGAAGCATAACGAGAATACCCAATATAAACAACACTGTCGCTGCCTCATACATGAATACAATGGAAGTAAGTTGTTTAATTCCTCCGGAAAGTGTCATGGTAAGCACCATAGCCCCCATGAACATCGGACTGAGGATGCCATTTACACGGCCGATGAATTCGCCCTCTGTATTTTGCAGGATCATCGTATTGATCCCAATTTGAATGCAAGGCAAAAACAATCCACTGATGAACTGAGCAACCAGTGTCAGCCACAGCTGCGTCGATAATCCCGCTAACAGCATGCCTCCGCTGCTCATGAACATCCCAACAGCAAGCATATGCTGTGGAAGTAGCTTCTTCGAGATGCCCATTGCAAGCGCACCGCCGATAAGCATCGCAACACCGTTTGCCATTAATAAGTAGCTGAGATGTTCCTTCGGCAATCCTAGACGCTCCGTAACAAGGAACGCTCCCATCGGTTGAATAAGCCCAATGGCTAATCCAGCAAAAGCAAAGCAGCCTCCAAGCGGCTTCAAAATAGAACTTTTCATTACATAGCGGAATCCGGCCGCCAGTTCCTGCATGACATTTGATTGCTTTCGTTCCTCTTTGTCCTCCTCATGATCAGCAGGAAGGAACATAAGCGCTGCTGCAGACAAGATGAAGGCAATCCCTGTCACAATGAGAGATACCTGTATCCCGTAATGTTGAAAAATCGCCGTACCGATCGCCGGTCCAAGCACCATAAACAGCGCCACCATCGTTTGAAATATCGACATGCCCGCCTGGAGCATATCCTCGGGCACGTGCTGCTTGAATAGCTTCATGGAAGAAGGCTGAGAGAATTGAGACAAAATTGCGGAAATAAACGTTGTAAAGAATACGGCATGCCAATCCCCTATTACAATCGTCCACATAACTGCAAATACAGACAGTGCGCTCAGGAAGTCACACCATATCATCGTCCGTTTTGGACGCCAACGGTCTGCAAATGTTCCTCCGATAAAGGAAAAGATAAAGATAGGAGCGAATTCAGCTACTGATACCATTGAAACGGCGAACGGATCTTCATTCGTCATTTCCATTACAAATAACAGTACGGCAAAGTTCCGTACCCATACACCAATTTGCATAAATAAACCTGCAACCATTATGGCTTGTACAAAGCGGTTGCGGAATAGACCAAATACCGACTTACTCTCTTCTGACTGTGCATGTTCAGATTGCACGGCAGTCATATTACATCTCTCCCTCCAAAATAAATAAATCAGGGCTCTTTCTCTCTAATCTAACCATGAACTCCATTAGTGTACGTGAATTAAAAAAGATCTCAATCGGTTCCTAGACGGATATTTATGGACTTTTCGTAAAACAATTTGTTCAAAAAAATGCACATTCACGCATAGGAAATGATTGTACGTTGCCATGGTAAAGTGGTAATGTTTTAATTAGTTATCATAATAACGCAAAGTTGAATTGAAGGTGGGCATAAATCATGAATGCAGTATTACTATCATTAGCAATATTATTCGGTTTGAGTATGCTCCGCGTACATGTTGTGCTTGCTATGCTGACAGCTGCTGTGGTAGGCGGATTGACTGGCGGTCTAAGCATTGCACATATGCTCGATGTATTCGGGGAAGGCTTGAAGGACAATGCCGGCATCGCCTTAAGCTACGCCTTGCTAGGTGCATTCGCCGCTGGTTTGACAGAGACAGGACTGCCTGACAAGCTTGTTCGCGGTGCCGTCATCTTAGTACGAGGCAAGGACAGCTCCGTAAATCCGCGTGCCGCTGTACGCTATTTGGTATTGGCCGCCATTGCTATTATCGCCTGTATGTCGCAAAACGCCGTACCTGTTCACATCGCCTTCATTCCGGTGCTGATTCCTCCGCTTCTCGTTCTGTTCGATTCGCTGCGAATCGATCGGCGGGCTGTTGCATGCGCGCTTACCTTCGGTCTCATCACGCCATATATGCTGCTTCCCGTCGGTTTTGGAGCAATCTTTCATGATGTCGTTGCAGGAAATATAACGAAAAACGGTCTTCCCATTGATGCATCCATGCTGCCGCATGCCATGTTCATCCCCGCGATCGGGATGGTGGCAGGACTCATCATTGCAATTGCATTCAGCTATCGTAAGCCGCGTGAATATACAACTGCTGGCAGCGACGATACATTCGCGACGGATTCGCCGGATTCACCAAATATAGAAAATGAATCACCTAATAACGGAACAAGCTTCACAACATGGGCTGGACTTGGTGCCATTGCAGCTATGCTGGCTGTCCAGTTAAGCACTGGCTCCATGATTTATGGGGCTGCATCGGGATTGGTGATTCTCCTCATATCCCGTGTCGTGCCGTGGAGCCGAGCAGATCGAGTACTAACTGACGGCATGCGGTCGATGGCCTATATCGGCTTCGTCATGATGTCAGCTTCTGGCTTCGGCGCCGTTCTGCGCGAGACAGGGCATATCGAGACACTTGTGAAGGCTTCCGTGGAAGCTGTTGGCGACAATCGGGCAATTGCTGCCCTTCTGATGCTGGCAATCGGTCTGCTTGTAACCTTGGGCATCGGCTCATCGTTCTCTACCATTCCGATTATCGCCACCGTATTTGTACCGTTGTGCATTGGATTAGGGTTCAGCCCGCTGGCCACGGTAGCACTTATCGGAACAGCCGGTGCGCTGGGCGATGCCGGATCACCCGCTTCGGACAGCACGCTCGGCCCGACTGCTGGATTGAATGCAGACGGTAAGCACGATCATATCTGGGATACGTGTGTACCTACCTTCCTGCACTATAATGTGCCGCTTCTCATTGCAGGCTTCATCGCCGCGATGGTGTTGTAAGGAGAGCAGTTGCCCATAATACACAGCAAATGCAGTTTTCAAGCTTTCTGTTTCAAGTTAGGGATTGCTTTAAGCCGAATCGACAGATGACTGGCTGGAGCAATCCCTGTTTTGCATGTATAGGGATACTAACCTCACACCCCATAACAACGCTTCGCATTCTCTCGCAGCAACTTCGCTGCTTCCCTCACATCCATGCCCCGCAGCGCTGCCCACTCTAAAGCAACATCGCGAGCCATTGTCGGCAACGTCCGCCGCCCGTCATAAGGCCCCTCGAACGGCCACGGCCCGTCGGTTTCGGTCATCGCCTGTTCAGGCGGATATTGTCTAGCCAATGCGCGAATCTCATCCTCGTAGCAAATATCTGGCGTGAAAGAAATAAAATAACCGTTGCCCGCCATGCGGTCAATCGTCTTGTTATCTCCCTTGAACCAATGGAAGTGCGCCCGCCGCACACTATAGCGTTCAAGCAGATCAACTACAATCGGCGCATCGTCATACACCGCATGGAGTACAATCGGCATGTCCCACGCAGCAGCCCGCTTTACAAATGGTTCAAGCAGCTCTATGTAGGGAGAACGGTCAAATGAACCTCCCCGCTTTAACGCCTCTTCCCGCATATAGTAAGGCAGACCAACCTCGCCAATTGCAGCCATGCTCTCCTTATGACCATCAAGCCAAGCCAGCAGCACTTCCTGCTCCTCATCGCTCGGAAGTGCTTGCTCGGGATGGAATCCGTATGCCGGCAGTACCTTGTTCGGATAACGCTTCGCCCATTGCTCAGTGTGATGGCACGAGGCAAGATTCATAGATACCGCAATGACGTACTCCAAGGATGGATCAGCCAATGCCTCCTCCAACTCAGCAGCAGCGTCGAGCTTGTATCCGTCAACATGGATATGTGCATCTACAACATGAATATCATCATGTCTCATATCACTCATCTCCTTATCTGCCAAAAATGCCGCAGGCGCAACGTCGTAGACGAACCTCCTGCGGCAAATCCCGTTTCATCACTATCGAATTATATTTCCCCGACCTTTAGTTGACTCGCTGCATCATCCGAATGTTCGCCTTGACCTTGGCCTCCCCGGATCATTCGGGCATTGCCCATCAGCGCAATACATACCAGCGCACACACAACTGGAATGAGCGCCCATTGGAACGTCCCGGCGATCGAGTCTGCGAGTGCGGTTGTCAGCCCTTTCGCTACTTCAGGCGGAAGATTGCCCATCTGGCCGCTCATCAGAGTCTCCGGCTTCACATCCATCGCCGCGCCGCCTGGGGGCATAACCTCCTGTAATCGGCTTTGGAACAGATGCGATTGGATCGTGCCGAACAGCGTAATGCCAATTGTCATTCCCAGTGAGCGCGAGAAGGACGCGGTTGAGTTCGCTGCTCCACGCTGATGGAATTCCATGCCGTGCATGGATGACATACTAAGCAAAGAGAAGGAGAAACCTACACCGAGCCCCGTCAGGATCATGTATAGCGTAAGGAGCGTCCGCGGGGTATCTGTTGAAATTGTGCTTAATGCAAACATCCCTCCGATAAAGAAAATACCGGACACGATCATTAAGCTGCGGTAGCTGCGTTTTGCAACCAAAATACCAGCAGCGGAGCTGGTGACAACAGAACCAACCATCATTGGCGTCAAGACGAGACCGCTATCCGAGGCAGAACCTCCATATACCCATTGAACGAACAGTGGGATATATACCGTAGCGATTACGAACGATACCCCATAGAAAAACCCGACACCCTGACTTGCCGCAAATAAGCGGCGCTTGAATAAACTGAACGAAATAATCGGTTCCTGCGCCCGCGTTTCAATGAACAGGAAGGCAATTAAGAACACAAGGAATGTAGCAAATAGACCTAAAATAACTGCCGAATCCCAAGCGTACTCCTTGCCGCCAAGCTCCAGCGCGAACATAAAGCTGACTACTGCCACTACGAGCGTAATGGCTCCGCCCCAGTCAATGCGCTGCTTCTTCGTGGAAGCCTTTTCCTTATAGAATTGCATAATGAACCACAAGGAGATAAGACCAAGCGGCAGGTTGATGTAGAATACCCATTCCCAGCCGATGTAGTCAGTAATGTATGCGCCAAGCAGCGGCCCTGCCACGCTTGATATGCCGAAGACCGCACCAAATAATCCTGTCATCTTGCCCCGTTTCTCAGGCGGGAAAACATCAAAAATAATCGTAAATGCGATCGGCATGACAGCACCGCCGCCAATCCCTTGAATCGCTCGATAAATTGCAAGCTGAATCATACTGTCTGCAGTACCGCACAGCGCACTGCCGAGCAAAAAGACAAGCAGACCGAACACATAGAACCGCTTGCGGCCGTACATGTCAGACAGCTTTCCGAAAATTGGCATACCCGCCATCGTAGCAACCATGTACGCAGAGGTTACCCACACGTAAAAATTGAAGCCGCCCATCTCGCGTACAATCGTCGGCATCGCCGTTGCCACAATCGTATTGTCCATCGCTGCCATCAAAATGCCGAGCAGCAGGCCGGCGACGACCATCCGCAGATTGCTTTCCTTCGTAATCATTCGATTTCATTCCTCCTCAGGACAAACCATCATCTCTATACAAATAGGTACAGACATGCAGTCATCCATGTCTAACGAGATTTAATTATAAGCCTTGCATCTAACTTTTTCCACCAGAAAATGAACAACGGGTCATTCCAGACAATGTGTGTGACTTGCACTATCTGTGCAATAATCAGCCCACTCCAGCTATATCTAATAACTGAGCTTATGAAAACATCCTGACTGAACCAAAAAAGCTGCCCCCCATGAAGGGACAGCTCTATACATTACTTCGTAATTGGCACCGACTGTACACGGCGCAGCAGTTCCGACAACTCCCGCTTCATGTGCACGAATTCGGCTTCAGAAGCAAGTGCCTCCGTCCGCGGCCGGGCGAACGGTACTCTGACCCGCTCCAGTACTCGTGCCGGGCGATTGGATAATACATATATCGTATCCGACAGCAGCAAGGCCTCCTCAATGCTGTGTGTAATGAACAGCACTGAACGGCGGTTCCTCTCCCAGAGTTCAAGCAGCCAGCGCTGCATATCACTGCGCGTTAAGGCATCCAATGCACTGAAAGGTTCATCGAGCAGCATCAGCTCATGCGGGCTCATCATCGCACGCAGGAAGGCTACACGCTGCTGCATGCCGCCTGACAGCTCGTGAGGATATGAGCGTTCATAACCAGCCAAGCCCACATTGCTCAGCCAGCGGCGCGCTTCCGCACGAGACTCCTTCTTCGACCTGCCCGCAATTTCCGGAGCGAGAATGACATTATCCTCTACCGTACGCCAAGGAAACAATGCAGGTTGCTGCGGCATATAGCTAATATGTCCTGTCTGCCCGACAACGTTCTGCCCATGTACAAGAATATCCCCTCCTGATGGGCGAAGCAGTCCGCCAATGAGATGAAATAATGTGCTCTTCCCTGAACCAGACGGGCCGATAATCGAGACGAATTCACCTGGCTGCACATCGATGAAGATATGATCGAGCACGTGAAGCTTCCCGGCACGACCGTCGAAAGACATACTAACATCCCGCAATTCAAGCGCTGCTTGCTCCCGCTCTGGAAGAGGCTCACCCAGTCGCTCCCCTTGAATGCGATCAGACGACTGCTGTTCATTCCTTGTAATCATCATTATGCTCCCCCTTCACCGCTGCTTATCGTCGCGGCGCCAATGAATGAGCAGCCGTTCCATTGCCCACACGAGGCCAAACATGGCTAAGCTCAACAGAATCACAACCGCTATCGCCACGAACATCCGATCTGTACGGTATGCCGCTTTCTGCAGAACCATGTAATAGCCGATCCCCTTGTCTGTCCCCAACCACTCCGAGATAATCGCACTCATGACACTATACGTGCCTGCGATCTTTAAACCAGAGAAGACCGACGGCAGCGCATGCGGGAGCTCCAGCTTCAAGAACAGCTGGGCCCGGCTTGCGCCCGCCATGCGCATGTAATTCACCATCATACGATCCGTCTGCGCAAGACCATCCAGTGTTGCCACACATACCGGGAAAAAGCAAACAAGCGTGATCGTTACAATCTTCGGCATGAGACCGAAACCGAACCAGATCATAAGCAATGGCAATAGCGCAATTGTCGGGATGTTCTGACTGACAATCACCAGCGGATAAATGGCCCGCTTCAGCCATGGCAGCGGATGAAGCGCGCATGCGAGCAGCAGCCCGACTGCTGTTCCGACGCAGAATCCAATTAGGGTCAACTGAACGGTCGCCCACGTATGCATAAGCAGCCCGCCCCCATTGCTGATTGCCTCCTGAAAAATATCAAGCGGGCTGGGCAGCATCCACTTCTCAATGCCCGATACCATGACTCCGACCTGCCATATCGCAAGAAAGAGAACAAAGGCTATAAGCGGAGGCCCTATCTTCGTAAGTCGACTCCTACTCATGGCCGGTATTTCACCGTCAATTCGTCCATCGTAATGCCGGAAGGCTTATACACAATTTTGATTTGGGACAATACATTGTTGCTTCCCATCTCTATCATCGCCTTGTTCATATCCTCAATAATGCGGAATAGCTCGCTAAGCTCGCCTTCCATCGTAGTTTCTAGTGGATTTACTTGATACTTCACGCCTGATGCTTGAATCACTTCGATTGCGCGATCCACATAAGGAATTACGTCTTCCCCATTTTTCGTCTTTGGAACGATCTGAATGCTCACTAAGCTATTCGCCATCTCGATTCTCCTCCTCGATTGCATATCACCATCGGATACATAGAAATTCATATACAGCAAAAGGGCGCCTGCGCGCCCCTTGCCGATTTCTTCGTAACGTTGTGCTTATGAAGCAGGCAAGAAGTCATTCGTAAATGCCTTGTCGACATCGATGCTCTTTTCCATTAATTTGTTCTCTACGAGCCAATTCATGTAATTCGCCCATACTTCGCGCTTCTGCTCACCCCATCGAGGCGCATCGTCCTTATACTTCGGACTCAGCCATTTCTGGCTGGCAATAACCAGATCTTTGTTCAAATCCGGCACAGCCTTAAGCAGCAGATTCGCCGCATCCTCTGGATTGTCGATTGCAAATTGGTAGCCTTTGGACGTTGCTCGCATAAATGCCTTAACCAATTCAGGATCTTCCTTACTTAGCTTCTCGCTTGTGGATAGAACAGGCGTGTAATAGTCTAATTCCTTCGCGTATTGATTCACATACAGCATATCGATTGGCTCACCGCGGAGCTCTGCTTCAATACCTGTCCATGCATAGAAAATCCATGCGAAGTCGATATCCTTCTTCACAGCTGTAAAGTAATCGGCGTTACCCATATTGACACTCTTCAGCTTGCTGTAGTCGCCGCCATCCTTCTCCATAATTGTGTGAATAATCATTTCTTCGACTGGAGAGCCCCAACCGCCATAAGTCTTCCCTTCAAAGCCTTTCGGCGACTTGATGTTCTTGCTCTTCGGCGCAGCAAATCCGGATGTATTATGTTGAATGATCGCTCCAATCGACACGATCGGAACATTTTGTTGTCGAGCCATCGTAATGCCTTCCTGAACACTAACTCCAAATTGCGCTTCTCCCGATGCAATCATCGCATCAGATGCGCCTGTGCTTGGCTGCAAAATCTCGACATTCAGCCCTTCTTCCTCATAGAAGCCTTTCTCCTTAGCTACATATAACCCTGTATGATTCGTATTCGGCGTCCAGTCGAGCACGATCTTCACATCGCGTTTTTCCTTCGCCTTATTCTGATTCGTTCCTTGCTCTTGTGCTGGATTTCCCGATGTCTGGTCTCCTTGTCCCGCTTCTTGTCCTTTGCCGCTGCAAGCAGTAAGCGCAAACGTCATCATAATGATGAGCGCCAGCATCAATCCTCGTTCCAAGCGTGTGCGTTGCATATGATGAATCCCCCTTCTCTTGCCCCGCTCTAGTAGAGAGTCGGTATGAAATCATAAGATGCTTCGATAACGCCTGCCGCATTCACCAGTTGGACGATCCGCTCGATCGTATATGTATGGATGAGCAAGTTCCCGTCCCGCCGTCCTGCAACACGATTCAGATCCACAAAAAAAGCGCCCCATCTGGGACGCTATGTGTGCCGTTCTGCGCGTATATGCGAAAATGTGCATCATACGATGTCCGCGTCACAGGTATGGCGATATTCATCCATATGTGCAGCATCATGACAATGCTGTCCGAAGCAGCGCACATTCATGCGAAGCTGGCGAATAAGCAATAACCTTTATATAACAATAATGACGCGGTTCAACGTCTTTCCTACGCTGGCATTACCCAGATCAGGTGTAAGGGTCGGTATCTTAATGGGATACAATCTCAGCCGGCCGTATTCCAGCACCCCTAGCGTGCATATGCAGTTATCGAAGCTATCATTTACATGGGTAATTATAGACCTCATCTACCAGAAAGTCCAGTAACAATGATCAGAGAAAGAGCAAAATTCCAATGTGAGTATACCCACAAAATGATGCATAACATAACAACCAAAGAACCTACATTAGCATTAAATTCGTACACCCACATGAAACTTGTCGAAAAAAGTTCCATGTGAAACAAGGTACAATATTCCAATTTTAGAACCTCTGTCATTTGTTCCTGTGTCGTTATAGGCAAGTAACCCAGCGCAGTCTTTGGTGCTGGGCTTAGGTTTAGGGAAGCTTCTGCCTTTCCTTTTCTTCTATACGGATAGAAAATTAAAACCAGTTGTCTCGTTTCGCTTATTGCACTTGCTCCCGCGGTAGATCATCACGAACCGGGAAGCTTCTTGCCCAATATAGAATTGGTGTCGACAACACCGAGATAATAAGTTTAATTACATAAGTGGTAATAAAGATTTGGAACCAGACATCCCAAGGGACAATGCCGGCAAATGCAATCGTACAAAATACGAGCGAATCCGCCATTTGGCTGATGCCGGTGCTCCCGTTGCTTCGAATCCACAGCTGACCTGCCTTCGGATAGCGCTCCTTCACCATGCTGAACAATTTCACATCAAGGAACTGACTAACGAAATAGGCCGTTAAACTTGCCACAACAAGACGCGGCATGAAATCAAATATAGTTGACAGCGACGCTTGTGCCGTATTTGCCATATCAGACGCCTCTGGCGTAAAGCGAAGAGCCATCTGCATAATGATTGTCGTCATAATTAAGGTGAAAAATCCAAACCATACTGCACGCTTCGCTTCCTTGCGACCGAACTTCTCGTTTAGCAAATCCGACGTCATAAACAGTGTTGCATTCGCTGTATTGCCCAGTGTCATCACAACACCGAACATCTCTATTGTTTTGCCGACTTGAATATTGGCGATAACTGTCATTACACCAATCCAAGCATAGAGCCCCGACTTGCCGAATGCACGATAACAAATTAGGAAAAAGGCAAAGTTCGCGAGGATGAACAAAATGCCCCAAGTAAAGTTGAACATAATTTATGAAATTCCTCCTAGTTTTGATTACGCGGGATGGTTACGAACCGCGGCGCATACGCGCAAGCCATAACTTTATCATACAGAGGCGGTTCATGCCAATAGGAAACACACAGTGGATGCATGGTGAGTTTTGACTTTATTTGTCCCCTATATTAAGTGGAAGCAATTCCTTCATATTCTGTATGAAAAGGTCTTTACCCTACCCTTCGTATATTGTGGACGATACGGAGGGAATATATTGTCATACCTCACTGCTTTATCGATGAGCAGGATGTAAAATGATCATGGCAAGGATTCCCTTAGTTAAAGATTTATCCATTGAGTGTGACATTTATCACATTCACAAAGAGGGAGTTAATGTTAAAATGACATTGTAAATCCGTTAGTTATAATTTTCACAAAGTAATTTTGAACTAAAGAAAAGGTGGGGACTCTTTATGAAAAAGAAACTTGTACTGTTACTGTCCGCAGTATTGGTTGTAGGTATGTTGGCCGGTTGTGGAGATAAGAAAGAAGAAGCTGCAAAGCAGCCTGAAACAAACACATCAACAGAAGCTAATAAAGACGCAGCTCAAGTAACATTGAAAGACGGCGACTATCATGCAGAATCTCCTGAATTCGATGAGAAATCCGGTTGGAAAGAAACAATGGACATCACAGTTAAAGACGGCAAAATCACTGCTGTAAACTGGGATGGCGTTCATAAAGACGGCGGAGATACAAAGAAAAAGCAATCTAAAGATGGCAAATACGGTATGAAAGCTGGCGGTGCTTCTTCCGAATGGCACGAGCAAGCTGAAAAAATGGAGCAAGAACTTATCGCTAAGCAAGATCCAGCTGCAATCGCTGTGAACAACGAAGGCAAAACAGACGCTGTATCCGGCGTATCTATCCACGTTGGAAGCTTCGTGCAACTGGCTCAAGAAGCTTTGGCTAAAGCAAAGTAAGATAAGTTTACTCCTTCCTTGATTAATATAGATATAACTCGGAAGCTCCGCAGTAGGAAAGCAAGATACTCGCTTTTTTATTCGCGGAGCTCCCTTGTTCGCATTGGATAGTTCAATTTTTAAATATTGACAAATAAGCATTACAACGGGGTGAAACCATGAAAGAGATCGTTGTATTGGGCGGCGGTTATGGCGGCGTACTGACAGCGAAAAAGCTGGCGAAGCGTCTGAAGAAGGACAAAGACATTCGCATTACGCTCATCGACCGTAAACCTTTCCATACGATGATGACGGAGCTGCATGAGGTTGCAGCATGCCGTGTCGAAGAAGAAGCAATCAAAATGGACCTGAAGCAAATCTTTGCGGGTCTGAAAGTGGACGTTGTACTGGATGAGATCGAGAACATCGATTTCAATGGCCAGAAGCTGCAAGGCAGAAAGAAATCCTACAATTACGACCACCTTGTTATCGGTACAGGTTGTAAGCCATCCTTCTTCGGTATCGAAGGTGCAGAAGAGAATTCCTTCTCCCTCTGGTCGTTCGAGGATGCAGTTAAGTTGAAGCAGCAAATTCGCCAAATGTTCATGGACGGGACGAAGGTCACAGATCCTGAGCTGCGTAAGCAAATGCTCACATTCGTCGTCGTTGGCGCCGGCTTCACTGGTGTCGAAATGGTCGGCGAATTGGCTGAATATCGCGAAGAGTTGTGCCATGAGTTCCATGTGGACGAATCTGAGGTTCGCCTCGTCGTAGCGGATATGGCTCCGAAGATCCTGCCAATCCTGCCGCAAAAGCTCATTGATAAAGCGGACAAGTACCTCCGCAAAATGAAAGTGGAAATTATAACAGGCGCGAAGATTTCCGGCGTTACTCCAAATTCCGTTATCCTTGGCGATAATGAAATTAAATCAAACACTGTTATCTGGACTGCCGGTGTCGAAGGTTCCGATCTCGTAGGCAACCTCGATGTACAGCAGCAAGGACGCAAGCGCATTTTGACAAATGACAAGTTGCAGTCCGTTGACCACAAAAATGTGTATGTTGTCGGCGACAACATCTTCTATATTCCAGAAGGCGAAGAGCGTCCTGTTCCACAAATGGTTGAGAACGCCGAGCACTCGGCTGGTCTTATCGCACATAATATCGTTGCTGACTTGAAGAATGGCACACATAAGTCGTACAAGCCTACATTCCACGGTACGATGGTATGTATCGGTGGACGTTACGGGGTAGCCGCAATCGGTACACCGAAGAAAATGTTCCACTTCACTGGCTTCATGGCCATGTTCTTTAAGCATATGATTAATATTGTGTACTTCTTGCAAGTACTAGGCTTCCATAAAATCTGGTCTTACATGATGCACGAGTTCTTCCATGTGAAGAATCGCCGCAGCTTCGTCGGTGGACATTTTGCCAAGCGTTCCCCGAATTTCTGGCTCGTACCACTGCGGATCTATATCGGTGTCATGTGGTTAACCCAAGGCTGGGAAAAGGCCTCGAAATTACTGAAGGATCCTTCGCAGATGTTCCTCATCCCGCCTAAGGCAATGGATGGTGTAACAGCAGCTTCTCAAGCCGTTGATGCAGTTCATACAACGGTTGATGCACAAACAGCAGCTTCTGCTGTTGAAGGTGCAAGCACGGCAATCAAGGCTATTCCAGTGCCTGATTTCATCAAAGGCATTGTAGACTGGTCGATGGATTTGATGTTCTATACGCATGACGGCGGATATACGGCTATGGCGTACATTTTCCAAGGCTGTATGGTTGCTGCCGAGGTTATCTTCGGTATTATGTTGATCCTGGGCTTGTTCACAGCGATTGCTTCGATCGCAACTGTTGCGATGGGCGTTATGATTTACACGTCCGGTATGGCTCCTTATGAAATGTTCTGGTACTTCTTCGGCGGCATCGCGCTTATCGGCGGTTCCGGCAGCACGTTCGGTCTGGACTACTACCTGTATCCACGCCTGAAGCGCATCTGGAAGAAGGTTCCGTTCGTGAAACGTTGGTACCTGTATACGGATTAATAGCTCAACGAGAATAGATGGTATGTTGTACTGGAAAAGTAATGTGTACTTCGTGTCACATTACTTTCCTTATTTCTGAGGGAAACGGGGGTTCCCATGAATCGGCAACTCTTGAATCAAACAAGTAACCTTCTGACTCAGCATCTACCGCCGATCACCGGCATTCAATTGACGGCTGAAACGGATGAATATTGGCTGCTCGACATGGCTCGCATGCTGAATGCCTACGAGATGGAGCAGCATGAACGCCAGGTTCTGCTCGGCTGCTACTGGCTCCTGCGTCAAGCATTGCGCACCCATCAGCATGTGCCAGAGGAAGAACAGCTTGCAGGCAAGGCTGTGCTAGACGGTGATTTCCTGCTCAGCCTGTACTATCAATTCGCCGTTCGCCATGGAATGACTCAGCTCATTATTGAGCTGGCAACAACGAATAAGCGCATCCAGATTCGCCGTGTTGAGGGTGCTGCTTCAGATATGATGCTGCATCAGCGAATGGGCCGCTTCGTGGCAGCCCATTATAAGCAGGTGGCTTCTTATGGCATCATTTAACGGTACGCTGAGCGATCAGCTTAACATCTCCCTTCGGCGAATTAATCGGGATTTGGAACGTATTATTCTGCACGATCCGGATGTCCCCTCCCGATCCATTGTCGCCAAGAGCGTCTTGGATCTCATCCGTGCAGGAGGCAAGCGCCTGAGGCCAATGATGACGATTGTCGGTAGCCGCTTCGGCACCGATGCTGAATCAGAGGATGTGTATCGTCTAGCCTCTGCCGCTGAGCTCATTCACATGGCATCGCTTATTCATGACGACATCCTGGATCAGTCTGACACCCGCCGCGGTGAACCGGCGCTGCATTGCAAGACAGGCATCTATAACGCGGTTCATATTGGAAATTACATTATGTGTCGCGTTATCGAGCTGATGACGTCAAGCGGCAAGGAACATGAGCCGTACGCGCATGATCTAGCGTCCATCACAACAACGCAGCTATGTCTCGGTGAATATCAGCAGATGGAATTGAAATTCAACTTCGACCTCTCGCTTGATGCATACTGGGAGAAGACGCGCAACAAAACTGCGCTCTTGATGGCTACCTGCCTGCAGCTTGGTGCGAAAGCAGCCGGTGCAGATGAGGAGGTAGTCGATCAGTTGTACGCATTCGGCGATCAGCTTGGGATGGCGTTTCAAGTAAGGGATGATATTCTTGACTTCACGCAATCCTCTGAATCACTCGGCAAGCCTTCTGGTGTTGATCTGCGGAACGGACACGCAACGCTTCCAGTCATTCTGGCAATGCGTGACGCGTCGTTCGCAGCCAAGCTGCACAAACTGAAGGCAGATTCGCCTGATGAAGCGTTCAATGAAGCGATAGAGCTTATTCATCGCAGCGGCTCGCTGGAGGAAGCTCTTCAGATGAGCCATGCGTTCATGAAGCAGGCTTGGGAAATAACAGAGCAGTTGTCCGCTTATCCTGCCCACCGGGATTTGAAGGCGCTGTGGCATTATTTCGAAGCCCGCACCTATTAGTAAGTTCAATTCTGATCACGAAGAATCTGCAGAGGAGTGACTCGACATCGAATCTTGCATTCACTCTCAACAGCGTATGCTTTCGATGTATGTTTCCTGACGGAAGCATTGTAGTGCTCATGTAGTTAGCCTGCACTCCGCTCCTTGCAAGTTTTGCTCTGCAAAACTCGCTTCGAATGCATACGCTTCGAGTTCTTGCAACCTTCTCGGTGCTGAAAATTGAACAGATCCAGCATGTACAATTAGGTAATGTCCTGGTGAAGAAAATATGGCCGAATCCTTGATATTTCAAGGGTTTGGCTTCTTTTATATAATCAAATGTTTACAAATTGTACCGTTTACTCTTTTGTGTGTTCGGGCAAGGTGGTATTATGGATATGTACAGGCTGCATGTATGTCACTTACACCATAGATGAAGGAGGTTGGGGTACGACGATGAAGCCTCGCCAATTTGTAATTGAAGCAGTCATGCTGGCGGTCTATGGTCAACTGTCCGTGCCAAAGCGTCCAGTCGAATATATTATCCCTTACACAACGATTCTAGAGCTTTACGAAATGCGACTAGAAGGCGATCAGGTTATGCCTGATCCAGAGGAAGACATATATGCCAAGCAGCAAATCGAGGAGCTTATTGCCTACTTCGAGAACGAGCTCAATAAGAAAAAGATTGAGCGAGCTCTGACGGCCCCATGGCGCCATAGCCCGCCGCTTATTTTACAGGACAACGTCTCCTGCATTATTGTCAATGCGATGGACAATGCCCGCTATGGCGAAACGTTCGACCCTGTTGAAACAGAGCTCATCCTTACGGCGATGCGCGAACAGGCTCCGCTGCTCACTGACCAGTTCGAATATGTGGATCGTCTCATTACGAATGAAATTCCGATTCCAATATACGATATTGATGATTTCGAGTACGCTTTGGAGCATGAGGAAGTCCCCGGTGACTCCAATACGAAATAATGACAACCCGCCCTTATCGATTTAAGAGGCGGGCTTGTTGTATTCAGAGAACCTCACCTCATAATAAAACACGTCCCGCCCACCACCTTCTAGCAATGAAAACTAGATTAGTAGCTGCTTTCTCTACCGAGATAACACCAAATCACCTTGCTTGAAAACGATAAGCATCCCCATCACCAACTTATCTGGATCCAGTGTTAGCTTACAGCTAAAACTTCGGGAAATACTACCATGTAAAAGTATTGAAAATGATGAATATACCTGAACATGGAATATTAATATTGGTATAAATATTATTAACTTTACTTATATTGTTAGTCATGGAACGTTGAAGTCAAACTGCAAAAAGCATTATAATAAGATGAAATTAATTTTTATACGTTGAACTTGATACAGGGTATCATCATCAAAGGAGCGATGTTATGCCGAATTATGATAAGAAGAAGATTGCAGAAAGTGTCCCGCAACAAGGTTTCTTTGGTCACCCCAAAGGCCTTTTCACCCTCTTTTTCACCGAATTTTGGGAGCGATTCTCCTATTATGGAATGAAGGCCATCCTTGTATTCTTCATGTACTATGAAGTAACGAAGGGCGGACTGGGTTTCCCGGAGAACATCGCGCTTGCCATCGTGTCCATCTATGGCTCACTCGTGTATATGTCCGGCATTATTGGAGGTTGGTTGGCTGACCGAGTACTCGGTACGTCGAAGGCCGTTTTTTATGGCGGCATCTTGATTATGTGTGGTCATATCGTGCTGGCCATACCTGGTAATGCTGCACTTTTCTTTGTATCCATGATCTTGATTGTGTTGGGTACAGGATTGCTGAAACCTAATGTATCCAGTCTAGTAGGAGATATTTATAAGGAAGAGGATAATCGGCGAGATGCGGGCTTCAGTATTTTTTATATGGGGATTAACCTCGGAGGCTTCATCTCTCCCTTG
Organism: Paenibacillus alvei DSM 29; assembly: GCF_000293805.1. Taxonomy (GTDB): domain Bacteria; phylum Bacillota; class Bacilli; order Paenibacillales; family Paenibacillaceae; genus Paenibacillus_B; species Paenibacillus_B alvei. The sequence goes on from NZ_AMBZ01000002.1 coordinate 338,696, forward strand.
ATCGTAGGAACCGTTGGGATGAATAATTTCCATCTTGGTTTCGGTCTTGCTGCTGTCGGGATGTTGCTGGGTTTGGTTGTTTACGTGACAACTCGCCCCAAAAATTTGGGTCTTGCCGGTACGGTTATAGTTAACCCATTGTCACCTGCCGAGAAGAAAAAGTATTTACCGTTCTAGGTGCGAGCGTCGTTGTTCTCGCTGTCTTGATCACGTTCGGCATTATGTTCGGCGTTCTTACGTTCGATACTTTTATCAAACTCGTTGGGGTGTTGGGAATACTGATTCCAACCGCTTATTTCGTCGTTATGTACCGCAGTCCGAAAACAACGCCTGTCGAGCGATCCCGACTCATTGCGTACATTCCTTTGTTTATTGCTTCGATTATGTTCTGGGCAATTCAGGAACAAGGATCCACAATTCTTGCTAACTTTGCGGACAAACGTACCGAATTGGACTTTGCGGGCATTCATATTTCGCCTGCTTGGTTTCAATCATTGAACCCGCTCTTTATTATTATATTTGCGCCTGTATTCGCCTGGCTGTGGGTGAAGCTCGGCAATCGCCAGCCAACCGTGCCCCAAAAGTTTTCACTTGGCTTGTTGTTCGCCGGTCTGTCCTTTTTGATTATTTTGCTGCCGGCATACTTCGGCGGAGCCGCTTCGCTCGTTAACCCATTGTGGCTCGTTCTCAGCTACTTCGTCGTTGTAATCGGAGAGTTATGTTTATCGCCGGTTGGCCTCTCGGCTACCACTAAGCTCGCGCCTGCAGCCTTTTCGGCTCAAACCATGAGCTTATGGTTCTTGTCCAACGCTGCCGCACAGGCCATCAACGCACAAATCGTAAAGTTTTATACCCCCGAAACCGAGATGCTGTACTTCGGAGTTATTGGCGGGGTAGCATTATTGCTGAGTCTTCTGCTTTATGTGCTGTCCCCAAAGATACAAACTTTTATGAAGGGCGTAAAATAAGCAGAGCTTCTCAGCTGGCATGGTCGGATAACGTTTCGCCAGCAACGCCGAACAAAATACGTACCATCAGCTCACAGACCGTCAGGAAACACCCCATCCTGACGGTCTTGTCTTGAGCTTGATTGCACTCAAGCAACCTTAGTAATCAGTTCATGACATAGTAACGCTTCCATCGCTCTCCATGTCGATAAAAGACATTACAATAACATTTATCTCAATGCGGCGCTTCAAATGCGGCTATCCGGTGAAATGTATAAACGATGAATAACTTCCCATTTCTTTGATATTCATTATATTCCTTACAGGATGATGGTACGGATGGAATATTGCACTTCTCTCCCCTATTTCTATGCAGCGTTATAAACAAGGACTTGTATCAATACGATTGTCATAAAAGAGATAGCACCAACCATTTTAGCAGGATGAGTAAGCTTGTAATTATGGAAAGGAGCGATTCGATTGGCAATGAACCCGAACAAAAGTGTGCCTACAAACAAAAATAAACCGCTTAGTATCATATGGTTCATTGAATTCGCGATGCTAAGTGTATGATTGATAAACAGAACCCACAGGTAACCAAGAAAAGCATGGATAACGATCGAAAGCATTCCTTCTTTGATATTCATACACACCTCTCCTTTTTAAATATATCAATTTGTTTACCTAGAACAAGTAAAAGCAGATGATCTACATCTGCTTTTACTTGTTCTAATACTACTTACAAAATTATCCATGAAGAGTCATTCCTCAACAGGACATCTGGTATTCCATCGTCCCTCTGCACAAATTTTGTATGGTGGAACATAACAACCTATCACAGTAGCTCCAGCACAAATAATTCTCCCAAAAGGAATTTTATCAGCAAACACACAAGCTCCACCAACCATTGCTGCACATGTACCTTCATAAGTATCTCCGTATTCCTCGTATCTTGTACAAGTCCAACAATATCGATCTACCAAAGTCACATCACTGTCATATGATTTTTTTAGTTTTTCAGCTTTATCTGTTAATGACGTAAGGTAGCTTCTCAAATTTTCATTTTCATTAACTTGGTAAGAAGCTTGAATATCCCCTGCATGATCTCTTACATATATTTTCCGTCTGAATACGATTTGCTGTAATCGATAATCAGAGTATCAACTTGCTTTTTCTTTACATCATGAAGTGAAAGTCAAAAGAGAAGCTAATTGAATCGTTTCTTGCACATCATAACCATACTCAAATTGAAATTGAGCAATATATCCGTAAAGATTATTATTCTCATCTCTAAGATAGTTCATTAATTTTGGTTCACTTTTAATTAAGTCATTTTTGTATTTAACATAATTGTTATCAATCGTTACCATTTGCAAAAACTCTTCTTTACTTGGTAATTCATCACTCGCAATCGCAAATGAATCTGCACTGAATAAAATACTGCTTAGCACAAACACAGTTAGTAACATTACGATCGTTGTTTTAGTAATGGTTTTCAAATAAAGTCTCCTCCATTATTTATGATCGTTCAATCTATTAAATACCTTGTTATCATAAATTTAAGAATAGGAAACTGAAAAAATCCCCTTATTATTATTTCGAATCATTATCAAATCTAGAAGCTAATTGCTTGATTGTCATACATGGTTTTGGAAAATTCAGATTTTTTGTAGTAATAGCGATAATTTGGAGGGTGTTTATTTTCAAGTAAAAATTCATGGGGAAAAAATTATGGATTATTTCTGAAGAGTTGTTACTGGCACAGAACTTTAAGTTTTTGAATTCAATCATAAGTTCATTCAGTCATCCCCCTTTCTATGACACTAGTAATGAGATGCAAAAATATAAATTATGTTAATTTATTAAGCCCATTAGAAACCTACCATATTTTTACTTACGCGTCAATTTCAATAAACAAATTTTTAATAGAAGTGATAAACGCTTCACAAACCATAAAATCGGAAATATCAATAAATAAAAAAGGACCCGCTTCAAGACAGGCCCCCTATTTTCACCCTCTTTAATTCATAAAAAAGTCTGCCATTGTACAGCACAGGATAGTCATACTGATGACTTGATTCAAGTTGTACGAGGCCACGTTCATCCGCTTGCGGCTGGATGGCTTGATGATGTTGTGCTCCAGCATAAGCAAAATGATCGCGATGCCGATGCCGATTAAGTAGATGGTGCCTAGACCGCGAATGACGTACAGCGTCAGCAGCAGCACAACCATGATTGTATGGAGCGAGCGTGCAATAAAGAGCGAGTCCTCGTAGCCAAAGATGCTTGGCACTGACCATAGTCCCGTCTTGCGGTCGAATTCGATATCCTGCGTGGCATAGATGATATCAAAGCCTGCAATCCACAGCATGACGATTGTGCCCAGAATAAACGGCGTCACGGCAAATTTGCCCGTCACCGCGAACCAAGCGCCAATTGGGGCAGATGCGATCGTAAAGCCCAAATACAGGTGGCACAGCCATGTGAACCGCTTCGTATACGAGTACGAACAGATAAGCACAATTGCAACAGGCGACAGCCAAAGGCAGAGCGAATTCAGCATGCCTGCTGCCGCGATGAAGATGGCAAAGTTGATGATGACGAACAGAGTTACCTCTCGTCCATGCAGCAGCTTTTGCGGCATATGCCGGTGCGCCGTGCGCGGATTGGCAGTATCGAACGGCAAATCGGCCAAACGGTTGAATGCATTCGCTCCGTTTCGGGCTGCCACCAGCGCGATGAGCGACCAAAGCATCACGTGGAAGGAAGGTATCCCGCCTGCCGCCCATACCATCGAGATAATGGCGAACGGCAGCGAGAATAATGTATGGGAGAACATAACGAGTTCTCCGAACATGCGCGTTTTATGAATAACCTTTTGAATAGTAACCATAGCTTACATACACCCCATGAGTGTTCAAATATCTGTTGCCCTGCAAGAACTACATATAATATGTGCAATTATGCTTCCCTGCAAGCATTCTCTATCTACCGTGTTATCGACATTCCTGGATTGCGGCGTGGAAATTCTATTGGACCGCCTCCGCTAATACTTCATCCAGTTCCTTCAGCATGCTGTCGATATCCTGTTCTGTCATGACGAGCGGAGGTTGGAAGGCTATCACATTGCGTCCAAGACCATTTTTCCCGATAATATAGCCGCGATCCTTCATCGATTCCAGGACTTGATCCGTTAGTGCCGCACTATCCAAGTTATCTGTACCGTGCAGCTCCGCACCAAGCATCATCCCCTTGCCGCGCACATCCACGAGCACCTTATGCTTCGCCTGCAGCGCCTGCAATCCTGTCTTCAACTGATTACCTAGTCGCTCTGCACGTCCTACCAAGCCTTCCTGCTCAATATAATCAAGCACAGCCAGTGCAGTAACGGAGGATACCGGGTTGCCGCCAAATGTAGAAGCTGACGCGCGGTTGAAGCTTGCTGCAATTTCATCCGTTGTCGCAAATGCACCAATTGGCACACCGTTGCCAAGCGCCTTCGCCATCGAAATAATATCAGGCACAACGCCGTAATGCTCCATCGCGAACATGCGGCCTGTACGGCCAAAGCCGGTTTGAATTTCATCGGCAATCATCAGGACACCATGCTGTTCCAGCAGCGCCTTCACCTCGCGAAAATACCAATCTGGCGGCGCAATCATGCCTCCATTGCCTTGAATCGGCTCTACAAGCATCGCCGCGAAAGTCTCACCCTTCTCCTCCAGCACCTTCTTTAACGCCTCAATAGAACGGCGTGCAGCCGTCTCATCATCTGTCTCTGGATCATATGGGCGCGGGATGAAGGTAACGCCGCTGTCCAGATAATCATCAGCACGCCACATTGGAATGCCTGTTACCCCCATCGTCAGAAACGTGCGTCCGTGCAAACCATACTCCAGTGCAATGAAGTTACGGCGCTTCGTGTGCAGTCTGGCGAGCAGCATCGCACCCTCATTCGCTTCCGAGCCGCTGTTGCAGAAGAAGGTACGCTTCAGAGTGCCCGGCAGAACGCCGTTTGCAAGCCGCTCCGCTAAATCGACCATCGGCTGTGTTAAATAAATTGTTGTCGTATGCTGAAGCGTCTGTAACTGCTTAATTGTTGCACCCGTAATTGCTGGATTGCAGTGACCGCTCGCTACGACCGACACCCCTGCGAAGAAGTCAGTATATTGTGTACCCTTCTCGTCGTACAAATACTGCATCGAGCCGCGTACAATTTGCGGCGGATTGCGATAGAAGTGTTGTGTGCATGGGAAAAAGTATTGCTTCCGTTTCTCAATGACACCTTCTGCTCCGATATACGATGTTTGCTCCTTGTTCACGTCGTAAGCACCCTTTCTCATCCTAAACTGCGGAAACGGCCTGACTGCTTCCTATCAAGCCATGTCGTTTCTCATCTCAATACTTGAATTGCATTCATTACTTTATCTATATGTCATGTGCGCATCCTACTCATTCGGAATCAGTCAAGCGCAAGGAAGTACACATTCGATTTCACAAGAAAAAGAAGTTAGGCATGCACCGGTTCCAAGTCCATTGACAGCGCCTGACCGAATTGCAGCGAACCAAGCGTATAACCTGCGTATACCGGCTTCATGCCTGCATACAATTCGCCGCACCGTGACAGATCTTGAAGTGCTGTACGATATGTGCCCACGATGCTGCGCAGCTGCTCTGTTGTGTAAGACTTGCCTTCGATGCGGAAATGGTTAACACCCGCTTCATGCAGCTCTTTCAAGAATGGCAGGTAGCACAGCTCCTTGGCCGTCGCCAAATGGTTGCGTCCGCTCCAGTCGCGGTACACCGGATTCTCGCCCTTGTCAGTCATCAGCACGAGATACTGATTGTCGACATGCTTGTTATCCTCCTGCATAATCGGCTCCATCGCAACCGTATTCTCATACAAATCCAGCTCCAAATACATGACGATAGGAGAACCGTGCACGATGACTTCTACTGGCACCTGCTTCGTCTCTTGCAGCAGGTTCGCTAAATCGTTAAGCGGAAGCTCAAGCGATGCATGTACGCGCTCCAGGCCGAAATAATCATGGTAGAGCTTCGCCGACATATGGTTAAACACATTCAGGTTAAAATCGCCTATCATCGGCAGCCCGCAATCACGGAACTTATGCATGGCCCCGATGTTCGTAACGAGCAGGCCGTCAAGACCGTATTTCCCACCTTGCAAGAAATGATTGTACTGCTCCATATGCAGCTCATTCATCATCCGCGGCATGCCGAGAACGATTTGGGAGGAATCTTTCATCTCGGTCAGCATTTCAATATCTTTGCGCGTAAATGGCACATCTGGCTGGAACACGTCGCCGGTCAAATAAACAATGTCTGCGCCTGCTTCGATAACAGCCTTCGCCTGCTCCACATTGTTAACATGAACAGACAATTGAGGCTGTTCCATCTTCTCTGGCTGGCGGACATCAGCTAACGTCTCGCGCACCTGCTCCAGACGCTCTGGCTTTACCTCACGCTCAGCAGTAGGTGTACTGAATACCTTGCCCGTACTGTAAAATTTACCCGTGCCCTCATAGCGAGTGTTAATATAATCAAGTCCTGGCTTGCCGAACGCATAGGCCGTGGAGAAGTCGCGCTTGCGGTTTTCATATAGTGTATCACTGTCTTTCTTCCGATTATAGCCAAGCGGATCCGCAATATAGCGATCGATCGCGTCGCCATAGCTGTTGACGATCATAAGCAGGAACTCTAGATCCCGCATTCGCCCCTCAAGCTTGAATGATGTAATTCCTGCTTTAATAAGTTCAGGAATATGCTCATACATGTACATATCCTTTGCCGCCAGCGGATATTCGGTCGGATACACATTGCCGTCCTTCTTCACTCGGTAGTCCCAGCGGCAAGGCTTCATACAGCGTCCGCGGTTTGCACTATTGCCATACAGCATCGAGCTGTAGAAGCAGTTGGCGCCATGTACTGTACACATGTCACCATGGACGAAATATTCGAACTCCATGCCTGTCTTCGCCTGCAGCAGCTCTGCCGTATGCAAATCCATTTCACGGGAAGCAACAACACGAGTTACGCCCATTTCCTTCAGCGCTTCAATCATATCTAAGTTGTGTACATTCATCATAACAGAAGAATGAATCGGTACATTCGTTAATTGCATATCTTGGATGAGTGGGAATACGGCCAGATCTTGTGCAATAATGGCGTCTGGACCTACTTCGTTCAAGAACGATAAATAACGCTTTGCCTCGTCCAAATCAACTTCATTAAGCAGGTTGTTGACGGTAATATAAGCGCGCTTGCCGCGGTCATGAGCCATGTTCACGGCTTCACGTACTTCCTCATAGCTAAGATTATAGCCCTTGCGCATCATCCGCATGTTCAGGGACGGTCCCCCGAAGTAAACAGCGTCGCAATTCGCGTCAATGATCGTTTTAAAGATGTCAAACGTTCCGGCAGGTGCCAACAATTCAATTTCTTTTCCATTAAAATATCTAGCCACAGTCGCTCTCCCCCAAGTCAGTTCTTCTCAGTAGTCTTGTCCAACGTATCGAAATATGTCCTTATAAGAATAAGCAAATAACCAAAAACCAAATATTTATATCTTAAATATACCATATTAAAATTGTTTATGTGACTAATTTCACAATATATACAATAAATAACGCGCAATTCGCTGCACCTCCTTTTCGTTAGAAAAGAAACAACGAACTGCGCACCATTACCATTCTACCATAGTAGAACTAGTACTAACATCGCAACAAACAATGCCATGAACAACGTATCCGTCAGCTTCCATACCAATTGACGCAGCGACGTGCGCGGCGCATTCAGTACGTATCCTCGCGCTTCCATCGCCTGCACCAACTCTTCTGCACGGCGAAAGGCGCTCACGATAACAGGCACCATCAGTGTCATGACGAGCTTGCCCTTCTGGGCAAAGGACAAATCCGCATAATCCGCTCCGCGGGATGCCTGTGCCTTCATTACCTTCTCCGCTTCCTCGAATATCGTCGGAATGAAGCGAAGCGATATCCCGATCATCATGGACCAGCGCTGCGGTGAACCGCCGATTAGCCGGATCGGCTTTAGTACGCGCTCAAGCCCGAGATTCAGCTCCACTGGGGCCGTTGTAAATGTCAGGATCGCCGTCAGCGTGACAAGCAGCGCCATTCTCCATACGGCGTAAGCTCCGTAAGTAACGCCACCAGTCGTTATTTTCAAGCCGCCTACCTGCACCAAAGCACTGCCGCTCGAATCGAACAGAAGATAGAAAATAAACATGAAGGCCATTATGAGCCACAGTGGACGAGAAGCACGAAAATAGCGGTACAGCGAAATACGCGAGCTTGACATCATGAGCAGCGCAAAGCCCGTAAGCGCCGCAAGCTCCACGAACTGTTCCGCGAGAATGACAGCGACAAGGTAGATAACCATCGCGATCAGCTTCGCGCGCGGATCAAGGCGGTGAATCCAGGAATCGGCCGCTACGTAGCGGCCTAGCATCATTTTTGCCTGCATACGCTATTCCTCCTCCTCCACCGGTAGACGATTCCCCTGCTCCTGTAATCTGTGCTCCATCTGTGCCTTTATCCATTCTGCCCATTCGGCAGCACTGCATGGCAGCTTCTCCTTCGGCACACCAGTCCGCTCCATGACAAGGGCGGCCAACCGCATCGTGGCGGGCAATAATATTCCTGCCTCCTCCAGCCTCTCCGGCTGCGCCATCAGTTCTGAGCGAGTGCCTTGAAACGTAACTCGTCCGTCCTTCATTAAGGCAAAGGAATCGGCATAAGCAAACAGCTCATCCAGACGGTGGGTCACCATGATGACTGTCTTGCCTTCTTCCTTGCACAGCTTGTAGAGCAGCTCAATCAGCTCTGTCCGGCTCACAGGATCTAGCGTCGCTGTCGGCTCATCTAATACAACAATTTCCGGATTCGAGGCAAGCACCGTTGCAATCGCCACCTTGCGAATCTGTCCGCCGCTCAGTTCGAACGGGCTCTTCTCAAGCAGTGTGTCCGGCAGCCCTACCTGCCGCATCGCCGTACGTGCGGAAGCCTTCGCTTCCTCCTCGCTCTGCCCGAACTGCAAGGGGCCGAACAGAAGATCCCGTTCCACCGTGTCTTCGAACAACTGATGCTCTGGAAATTGAAAGACAAGACCTACGCGCCGTCTAAGCTCCTTCAAGCCGCGCTCTTGCGTGCCTCCTTGGAATGTATACTCGAGCACCTGCAGCTTGCCGTCAGTAGGCTGCAATATACCGTTCAAATGCTGAAGCAATGTTGATTTGCCGGAGCCGGTTGCGCCAAGCAGCGCGATGAACTGCCCCTGCTCGAACGTGACCTGCAATTTATCCAGTGCAGGAGCGCCCTGTACTCCCTGCCCATGGTAACGGTACGTTACCCGTTCTGCAGTTATGATGGCCATAGTGCGTTCACCAGCTCTCTCTCATCATTCGTATCCGGCACATCTATCCCGTTCGTTTGCAGCGCCTTCGCCAATTGCAGCGTAAATGGCGCTTGCAGGCGGCATGCTTTCATAAGCGCTTCGTCTGCAAACAGCTCGGTTGGCGTTAGGTCAGCCGCGATCACGCCATCCTTAACAACGATGACACGATCTGAAGCAAGAATTTCCTCCGCATCATGCGTAACCGATAAAATCGTATAACGATTCGAAGCATGCAAGCTCTTGAGCTGTGCAGTCAGTTGCCTTTTCGAACGCTCATCCAGCATTGAGGTTGCTTCATCAAAGATCAAAATGTCGGGATTGAGCACCATCATGCCTGCAATCGCCACACGCTGCTTCTGTCCTCCAGACAGCTCTGCCGGATGCCGATCAAGCCATTCCCGCACCTGGTATTCATCCGCTGCGCGCTCCAAACGCCGTTCCATTTCAGCAAGCGGCATTTGGCGATTTTCCATACCGAATGCAATGTCATCCCGCACGGTCGTGGCGAAGAACTGATTGTCTGGATTCTGGAACAGAAACCCTACGCAGCGGCGAATTTCTGCAATACTCTCTTCGTTCAGTTGCTTCCCATTCACATAGATATTCCCTTTATGCGGAGTGAACAAACCATTGATGAGCTTCAGGAGCGTCGATTTGCCCGAGCCATTCGGCCCGATAACGGATACCCATTGGCCCCGGGGAACCTGAAGCGATATGCCATCGAATAACGCTGGGCCGTTTGAGTATTGAAAATGGATGTTCTCCATAAACACCGCTTCTTCATGAGAAGAAACGGCTGTGTCGGATACACTTGAAGCACCCCCGTCACTTTTAGCATGTAAAGCCCCCACAACATTTGCACTCACCGATCCGCCAGCTTGTGAACGTGCATGTGCCGCATTAATTTCCGCTTCATTCCCCCTGCCGTCCGACGCATCGATTTGCGGAACTAGCGAATCGAACAGCGGAAGCTTGGCAAGTGCTGCAACAATGTATTTCACCGCAATGCCGATAAAGATACCTGTTACAACACCTGTAATAAGCAGCACCGGCAAGTAATAGAAAATATTTGCCGTGCCAAACACAATATACGCCGCAGTCAACTGACCGGCGTTGTGCGCGGCGCCGCCAACAACACTGATACCGATCAGGCTGACATTGTCGCGGCCAATTTTCAAAATGGCGTACATCACCATAAAGCTGAACAAAGATCCTAAGAAACTAAATAGAAAGGCCGAGAATGTCCCCAGCATGAGCGTCATGAGCAGCGTCTTCAAGATGACGAGCGTCAAGGCGTCCCTTCCATTCAAGAAATATAAGCAAGCCAATATCATCACATTGGCTAGACCGAGCTTCGCTCCCGGAATAGGCAGAATCGTCTGCACCGGGAGCATCGCCTCCACGAAGCCGAGTACAACAGCGACAGCGCTGAATATTGCGATAATAACCGCCTTCTTCAACGCTTCCGACTGTTGGGATACGGCTGCACGCTTCGTATTATTGTACGACGGCATCGATGTCACTCTCCTCGCCAGCATCGCCCTCGCTGAACAGCTCGACAAGCACGCGATGAGGCAAGCATACGATTGTATCATTCGGTCTAGACACGAAGCCGAACGACAAGCATACCTTGTCAGAGCAGTCGGCATCGATCATTTCGATTCCTTTGTCATGCACCTTCAAAAGGTTGAAGCCATGATCCGTTTCGACTCGAATGGTTTGTTCTTTCTCGGTTAATTCCACTTTCTTATAGGGTTTCCCATCTACCGTGATATGAGCAAACACCTTGGAATTGTGCAAATTTTCACTTTCATTTTGAAAGAACCATTTCGGCACAAGAAATGCAAGCGCCGCGACAATAATGACTCCGATGAGAATCAGATCTCCACGTTTCATCTTGTTGACTCCTCGGGTTTCATTTTAATTTTGAAGCTATTTTTATTATACCTCTTCGTGAAAGAAGGTTCAATGTTCGTCCATGGCATAACCGTGAACATCAACGGATTTCAGCCTCGCTAACCGTTCTGTTGTGATATGCTTGATTTGCAACTTTTTGGGGAACTGCTATAATAAAATGCTTGGTTACAGCCCCATTCCCTTAATAAAAAGGATGTTCAAAACCTATCTTTTTCATTACACATATAGATGGAGGAATCGCCTTATGACACGTTCACGCAGCCTGCTTCGCAGCGCCATCGTTCTGCTGTCTGCTTGCGCCCTTATTTTGAGCGGATGCGGCAGCAGCGGAAAGGAGGCCTCGGGCACGAACGATACTGCTAGCAAGAAATCCGCCATTAAGCAGCAATCCTACTTTATCTTCGATACGATCGTCACCGTCAAGATTTATGATGAGCGAGCGGATCAAAAACAATTCAAGGATATTGAGAACCTTTTGAATGAAATCGACTCGCGTCTGAACCGGACAAAGGACACAAGTGAGCTGGCGAAGATCCATGCTGCTTCGGGCAAGGAGTCTGTTACCGTCACACCGGAGTCCTTTGACTTGATTGCCAAATCGCTGGATTATGCCAAGCGTACTGAAGGACGCTTCGATCCTACCGTTGGCCCGATCGTGGACTTATGGAATATTGGCCATGAGAATGCTAAGGTGCCGAATCCAGACAAGCTGGCACAGACGTTAAAGCTGGTCAATTATAAGGACGTGACGCTTGATCCTGCGAAGCATGCCATTAAGTTGAACCGTGAAGGTATGGAACTTGATATGGGCAGTATCGGCAAGGGGTATGCCGCCGACCGAATCGCGGACTACTTGCGCAATAACGGCTTCCCGAGCGCTATCATTGATCTAGGCGGCAATATTTTTGCGGTTGGAGCGAAGCCTGGCGGTTCGGATTGGACGATCGGCGTTCAAGATCCAGATGAAACTCGCGGCAACCAAATCGGCAAGATGAAGGTGCAGGACAAGACGATTGTGACGTCCGGCGTTTATGAACGATATTTTGTAGAGAACGGCAAGCATTATCATCACATACTTGATCCCGCTACCGGCTATCCGGTCGATAATGGTCTCAGCAGTGTGACGATTGTGACGAACAGCTCGACGGATGCCGATGCGCTGTCCACTTCCCTATTCGCCCTCGGCGTAGAGAAGGGCTTGAAGTTCGTCGAAGAAGATCCGAATGTCGAGGCCATCTTCATAACGACCGACCACAAGGTGTACTGTACGTCAGGCATTAAGGAAATTTTCGAGTTAACGAACGATAAGTATAAGATTGTCAATTAATAAGCTACTTATCGGAAAAATAGAACGCCCGCTGCCTTAATCGAACCTGCTCTAGCAGTCGATTCAAGATAGCGGGCGCTTGCTTTTTTCAAACATATGCTCTGATATTCAACGAGGCAAATCGACCTTCATCCCCACATGCTTATCAAGACCATGCCGGATGCCACAACAGCCGATGTCGCGATTCTCGTCCACCCCTGCTGCTCCTTCAGTACAACGATACCTAACATTGTTCCGATTACAATGCTGAATTCGCGGATCGGAGCGAGATGGGCAAGCGGCCCCAGTGTCATTGCGAACAAGAACAATAAATAAGAACCAGGCGAAATGATAGAGCCCAGTACAATCGTACGCCAATTTGCCTTCCACTCATGGCGTATCCGCTTCGTACGTATGATAGAAGGTGCTAAGAACAGAAGCGCGCCTAAGTTCGAAATTTGAATCAGTCCCAAGGGACTGAAAAACTCCACCACCATCTTATCAGTCAGCGTATAACTGGCTGTGCACATCCCAACGATGGTCGTAATTGCTAAGGTTAGCCACCAGAGTCTGCTGCGCGGCTCCTTCGAGGAGAACATGCCGCTGAGCGCAAACAATCCTCCGACAATCAGCAGCCAGCCAAGCCAGCCGATTAGAGATAAGCTTTCATCGTACAGAAATACGCTCACAATAGGTACGATGAGTGCAGCCGTTCCTCGCATCATTGGATAGACCTTGGACAGATCGCCGACCTGATAAGCCTTTGATACGAGCCATAGGTAAACTCCCTGAAGCAGTAGAGATAAGAATAATAGGAGCCCATTTTCCCATGACCAATTCATAACTAACAAATCATGAACAAAAAACGGCATAAACACAACTGCAGCCAAGCCGTGCAAGCAAAATAAAAAGATTCCTTATGAATGCTCCGCTTCGCGAACATATTCCAGGTGGCATGTGCAAAGGCAGAGGCGATGACCAATAGGAGGCCGTATATTTCCACTCTAGCATCTCCTTTGTAAAGATTCGTTTCAATTTCCCTTAATATATAAGTTAATCCACATGCTTCCTTCCCCCGTAACCGACAAAGAGGAGACCCATGCCAGATAAGGCAGAGTCTCCTCCTTGCGATGTTCAGCTGTTCAGCTGCATGACAGCATATGCTTCATCTATTAAATGGCAGAGAATACAGTACCGGTCACGATGCGATGGAAGAATGGCTGATGCGCTACGCGATGCTCGCCGACTGGATCATCACTGTAGAAAGGAAGGCGCTCCTGCTCAAGCTCCTCCAAGCAAGCTACACGTTCGTCAACAAAGTCGAGGATACGCTCTTCCGCCGACTGCAGACGTGCCATTACGGTACCGTAGCGGCTATCGATCACTTCCCAGCCGAATGGCTTGCTTGTCGCCATCCAGAGTGCCCGATGCGCCTTACGCGCTTCATCCACGAGCGGACGAATCGTAGGTATCACTTCGGTAGCGATGCGACGCAGTTCCTCCTTGTCGCCATTCCGATATGCACGGGTTACCTGTACACCAAGCATCGACTTTGCACCGACAGCCGCGGACAGCTTTGCGTACATATCGAATACGAGCGCATGATCGCCCGTCGTGTTATCTCGTGCAGCCGCAAGGCGTTGCGCCAACTCCTTGTAATGCTTCGGCAGCTTCGCTTCCAGCTCCTCTGTAAGGTAGATATCAAACAGCCCGAGCAGCGCATCCTGGAACAACAGGAACTTCGATCCATTCGAGCCGTGCATATTATTTTCCGCAACACCTGGAGTCTCATCCAAATAAGTCAATTGCCAGTAATCATCGAAGCTCTGGCCTGTGCACAGTTGGAAGCGTTCCTTCAACTTCACTTCATCCACTTCGCCTTCGGTATAACCATGCTCAGCGAACAACTGCAGGCCTGGGAGAATCGTCATATGGTTCGTCTCCTGGCCATTGTCGCCCCATGCTGTCGCAAATACTTCCTGAATCCCCTTCGACTTGCAGGCGAGCAGGGCTGGATTCGTATTCTGCCACGTCTTGCCATAGTTCGGGCTCATAGCGCCCCATACCCATACGCCGCCTGCGAATACTGGATCAGATCCAAGCTGGCGATGCTTCTCGATGAACTCTTCATAGAAGCCTTGATCATCGTGATAGTAATCCCAATAGACAAACTGAACACCCTTCGGAATTTGATCAACAACCTCATTTGTGAAGTTAATGTCAAGATCATAGTAATGCCCGCCATTTTTCATAAGCAGATGGAAATACATGTCGCTCCACATCATTGGAGTCAAGCCGTGCTTGCCCGTAATCTCCAAGACGCGAGCCAAATGCTCATTCATAATATCGAAACGCTCACGGAAGCCATGCTTGTGCATATATTTGCCCAGACCGAGACCGAACGCCTCATCCATCCCGATATGAATGCGCTTGGATCGAAGCGATTTCGTTGCCGCTACAACCATATCCTCTATGAAACGGTACGTCTCCTCTTCGCCTATGAGAAGGACATCCTCCGTATCCTTCATCTCGTTCGCATAGTCCCACTTCAGCGCCTGCGCCAAATGGCCAAGCGTCTGAATGCAAGCGACTACCTCAATACCGAACATGGCGGCATATTGATCAATTTCATACAGCTCCTCAGTTGAGTAGCGTCCGCGCATGTAGCCGAAATACGGACGTCCTGGAACTTCATACGTGTCTTCGGTATATAGCATTGCGCCATTCAAGCCCATCAGCGCCATTGAGCGCAGCGTTTGCTTCATCATATGCACATTCGGAACCGCATTCCGAGATGCATCGATCATCGTTCCGTTATACGTAAATTGCGGGTGCTCCGTAATATCGAACGGCTGTCCTTTGCGAAGCTGCTCGACGAACAGGCCAAGCGCACGGAAGAAATGAATGTCCGCCTCATAGCAAATCACCCCTTTTGTTCCATCCCATGCGGCACGAAGCGGCCCTTCCTCTTGCTCCACTCGTACGAGAGTACCTTCTGTACCTGCTTCCATATTTAATAACGACTGCAATTCTTGGATCCCTGGCAATAGTTGCTCGACACTGCCTATAAACTGTAACTTCACAGCAGATCCCTCCCCACGTGTTGTTGGATGCGCTTACAGATACGACATGATATCGCTATCTTCTCTTCTATATATGGCGCACACTAGTCACCCGTAGTTTACCACATCTATCTGTAATGGAGGTGACAAGCCCGTGAATTTATATAAAGAGCAGCATACCTGCGTTTTCGGCAAACAAAAAGACCGAGCCTAATCATGACTCGATCTTGCCTACCTTTACATACCAATGTTCTGCGCTGCTGCCTCAGTTAGTGAACAGGCGAGCTCGCCGCTCCCGAAGGCATCGCGTTGCTTTCAGCACCTGCATCCTTCGAATGCAGATGCTCGGAAGCCCCATTCGTTACCTTCTGGTTGTTCACATGCTGCGAACGCAAGTACACCATATAGTAAGCACCTGCTACAAAGACAACCCCTCCGGCCAAGTTGCCCAGCCAGACAGGAATGAAGTTCGACATATATTGCCCCCAGCTGAAATGCCCCTCAAAAATGGCTGCTGGAATGACAAACATATTGGCAACAACGTGTTGGAACCCGATGGCTACAAAAGCCATCGTCGGGAACCAAATGCCCATAATTTTTCCGCTGAAGCTCTTCGCCCCATAAGCCAACCATACCGCCAGTGCAACAAGCCAGTTGCAGCCAATCCCGCTGACAAAAGCCTGAATAAAGCTTTCATCCAGCTTATGAGCCGCTACATCAACTGTCTTCTGCAAATATGGGCCAGAACTCGTAAGCCCCACTACATGACCGAAGAAATACGCTACAAACAAAGCCCCCAAGAAATTAGCAAACGTAATCACCACGATATTTCGGATGGCCTCTCCGGTCGTTATGCAGCCTTTCATTCGAGCGAGCGGTACGGCCATCATATTCCCGGTCAACAGCTCTCCGCCAGCTAATAAGACAAGGATCAACCCTACGGGGAACAACGCTGCTCCAATCAAGCTATTAATACTTCCCCATTCCGCGGGCGCGGCTGCCGTCACCCGTATATATAAGAGATAACCGAGCGCAATAAATGCCCCGGCAAGAAAACCTAAGATCAGCATGGCAGACAAAGGATTTCTCGCTTTGATCGTTCCGGTTTCCACTGTTGCTTCCGCAATTTGCTGCGGCTTCAAATAACCTGACATCGACATAACCTCCTGCTTGTGCATATTCCGATGCAAGCCTGATCATCCCAAGGCCTGCTTTCCATTCGCACCTACCCAGATGCGATTCACCCCGGTTGGAATGTCAACTGAACAGGTTGCAAATTCATTGTAACGAAGCCCTCACCATGATGTTGTGCATTTTATCACAAAGTATATTTCAAATATTGACCATTTTGCGTATACAAGGAAATAGGTGCACAGCATACAAAAAAAGCCAGCAAGTCAAGGTCTCGACTCACTGGCCCTCCCCTATGAATTGGCTTGAGTGGCATCGTGCATTTACGCGCCGCGTTTGGCAACGATGCTGCGTGCAATGTGTACACCTGCGGCACCTGCCTGTGCGAGTCCGCGCGTAATGCCAGCGCCGTCTCCGCCGCAGTATAAGCCTTCAATTTCCGACTCCAATGTCGTATCCAGCTTTGGACGAGCGGAGTAGAATTTCGCCTCAACTCCATAAAATAACGTGTGCTCAGAAGCGATGCCCGGCGTTACGCGATCAAGCGCTTCAACCATTTCAATGAGACTCTTCATCGTATTGTATGGAAGTACAAGACCCAAATCCCCAGCAACGGCCTCTTTCAAGGTAGGCTCCAGGAATCCTTCTTGGATGCGCTTTTCTGTTGAGCGGCGTCCACGAATGATGTCCCCGTACTTCTGGACGATAATGCCGCCTCCGGACAAATCGTTCGCGCGCTTACAGATTTCACGAGCGTACTCATTCGGCTTATCGAACGGCTCCGTAAACTTATGCGATACAAGCAGCGCAAAATTCGTGTTTGCAGAGCCCAGCTTCGGATCCTTGAAGGAGTGCCCGTTCGCGCACATGATGCCACTGTGGTTCTCCACCACGACATGGCCAGACGGATTGCTGCAGAAGGTACGCACCTGTGTGCCAACAGACGTATTGAACACGAATTTCCCTTCATACAGGTGTTCATTGATTTCGCGCATAACGATATCGGAGGTCTCTACCCGCACCCCAACATCGACTTGGTTGTTGTACATTTTCAAGCGGCGCTTTTTCAATATTTCCGTCAACCATGCTGAGCCGTCACGTCCCGGCACGATTACCACTTGATCAGCTTCATGCTTCTCACCGCTCTTTAGCTCAATCCCCTTCACAATATAGCGCCCATCCTGCTTCTCTGAAATCAGATCCGCGACTTCTGTTTTGTAGGCCATTTCGACGCGAGGCTTCAAATATTCATAAATGGATTTTAAAATCTCCAGGTTCTGTTCCGTTCCCAAATGACGCACCTGTGCGCGCAGTAGCTTCAAGCCAGCAGAATAGCCCAGCTGTTCAATACGACGTACCGTTTCTGTTGTTGGATCGGTAATATCCGTTGTAGCTCCATGCTCCAGGTTGATTGCATCTACATATTTGATCAAGTCCAGTACTTGTGAAGCCGGCAAATAATCAGTCAGCCAGCCGCCAAATTCTGTCGTTACGTTAAATTTACCATCACTGTATGCCCCTGCTCCACCGAAGCCGTTTGTAATCGAACAAGCTGGGAGACAGCCGGCAAAATCCTTCTTTCCTGCCGCTGGAGGACACTTTTGGATTTTCTCCTCCAAAATCGGACAGTTGCGGCGATAAATATCATGTCCCTTATCTACGAGCAATACTTTCAGATGTGGAGCCTTCAAAGATAATTCATAACAAGTGAAAATACCAGCCGGACCTGCTCCTACAACAATTACATCATATTTACTCATTGTTTCCTCCTCGATGCTCACGATGTTTCGGTCTATTTATCTCTTATCCGATGAGCCTGCACCTATTTGGGCAAAAAAATATCCTGTTACGTGCAGGTATACCAAAGCATACCTATCGTAGTCAGGAATTTACGGCTCCTGGTAGAGACCCCTAGACCTTATCTCTGGGATATACGAACAGGATAAACAAAATAATGGCCAATCAATCCTTGCTCTCCACTTTCCGCGGGAGCAACCTTATTGTATCTAAATTTAACGAACAAGTCAACAACACTCACGCCCATTGTTCGTTAATTATTTTTAATCCCACATCATAATTTACTAATCACGATTATAAATAGAGCAAATTCCGAACATTATTATTTTGTCCACTTGCTTCATTATTCCCTGCTGCATTCAAAACTGCCCCCCCCTTCACAGTCAGCATCTACCCAAAATGAGGTTATCGATATATGATTTACCTATGATATAACTCACAACAAAGATTGGCATGCATACGATTGGAGGCACGCGTATGAACGCGCTTGAACCCCCCGCTGGGGATGGACTGATTATTGACAAACTATCGATGACAAAAGGCAACTCCACACTTTTAGATGCGCTGAGCGTACAAATAAATCCGGGACAGTGCATTGCGGTGCAAAGCAACCATATCACCGGACAGTTGATTATTGATTTACTAATAAATAGAGCCAAGCCCTCGGCTGGAAGCGTGACATGGCGCGGCATTCCATTTTCCTTCGCTTCTCTCGCCACTAAAATCGGCTTGATTCGGCAGAGTGAAGCCTTATATGAACGATTAACACCGAAGGAAGCCTTGACCTTCTTTATGAAAATGTATGGGGCCTACCATAAAGACCGCTTGGAACAGCTCTTGAAGCTAACCGGCTTGTATGAGCGCATGAATACGCCGCTAGGCAAATGCTCATTGCCCGAACAGCGCCGATTCCACCTAGCACGAGCCGCAGCTCATCGTCCAGAGTTGATTATCATCGAGGATCCTGAATTCCATATGGACTTGGAAAGCAGCTACCTGCTCCGTCAATGGATTAACACGATGTGCGAGGAGGGCGTTTCCATCTTCATGACTGTGCCTTCCTTGGAGAGTGCGCTCACAATGACCAATCATGTTGTACGCTTAACGCCTGTCGGCTTTAAGCCAGTCATCATTGAGGACGAGCCTGTAAATCAAATATCCGAGGTTGAGGCCCTTAACGTAGATGAACAAGCCAACCTCGCCCAGCAGTCAGGCTTGGAAGAAATAGCTCAGGAAGGCCACAAGAGTACAGCCGCAGTTTTAGACACATCAGATACTGAGCTAAGCGAAGAAGATGCCGAACTTGTACATAAAGAGGACGCTCCTAATGCGAAGCCTGAGGAAAAGGAAGACGAGCTTGATTCGGCAGCAGTAGGCAAACGCTTCGTCCCGCAAATTAGCTTTGACAAAATTCCAGCACGTATTGAAGATAAAATCGTGCTTATTGATCCGCTTGAATTGAATTATATCGAAAGCCAAGATGGCGCTTCCCAGCTTCATATGCATTCCGGTTCGCTGCCCTGCACGATGACGCTGACAGAATTGGAGCGCAAGCTCAAGGCATTCGGATTTTTCCGCTGCCATCGCTCCTACTTGGTCAATTTGCAGCGTGTCCGTGAAGTCATTATTTGGTCCCGCAACAGCTACAGCCTCGTGCTTGATGATGAGAATAAGAGCAAGGTGCCGCTCTCCAAGAATAAATACGAAGAAATGAAGGCTATTATGGGAATCGGATAGGATGACCGCTCCATTTAGCCGCAACGTCGTATCAAATCAGCTTCTAATCGGTTCCATCCTCCCTGCGAAACGCTCCATTCAACCACTGGAGTGCGCTATTCGCGGGGTTTTTGAGGTGCCGATCACCCTTTCACAGTACGATAAGGATGTCGACAGGGACGGCAGCGCAGCAATGAGCTGCACCGACCGCAAATGAGCAACAGCGGGCACTGACATTCGAATCGTATACAATATCATTTAGATAAAGCGAGGGTGACTCATGGAACCAATTATTGAAGTAAGAGCAATGACCAAGACATTCGGCAACAAGCAAGCCATAAAGCCAATCGATTTTACGATTCAGCGCGGCGAAATTTTTGGATTTCTCGGCCCAAGCGGCTCAGGTAAAACTACGACCGTGAAGATACTTACAGACCAGCTCCTTCCAACGGCTGGAACAGCCCGCGTATTCGATGTAGACATCGCGAAAATGAAGGATTCAGAACGCCAGCAGCATCTGTCCCGCATCGGCATATTAACGGATAATAGCACCTTGTACGAGCGGCTTACCATTGAGGATAATCTTGTGTTTTTCTGCAAGCTGTATCATGTGCCGACGAGCCGAGTACAGGAAGCACTAGAACAGGTCAACTTAACAAGCGAGCGTAAAACGACAGTGAAGCATTTATCCAAAGGGATGAAGCAGCGAGTAACACTGGCTCGCGCCTTGCTTCATAAGCCAGATATTTTATTCCTGGATGAACCGACATCTGCACTCGATCCAACGAATACGAAACGAATACATGAAGCCTTGCGGGAGTTGAACCGCATGGGAACAACCATCTTCTTGACGACGCATGATATGGAGGAAGCGGAATCACTGTGTGATCGCATCGCCTTTCTTCATCAGGGATGCATCGCTGCTATGGATACACCGCAGCGGCTGCGGCTGGCCCACATGGATCACGCCATTACGGTGGTCACGACTGATGGAACACATACCGTTGAACGCAATGAGGCTGGAGCAAATCGTATTCACGATTGGATGACATCCGGCAAGCTTATATCGATACATTCAAATGAACCAACATTAAGCGATATTTTCATTAAAGTGACTGGAGGCGTATTACAATGACATTTTCTATAAATCGAGTAACTGCCATGATTCAGAAGGAATGGAAAGAAGCTATGAGGAATCAAATGCTGTTAATTACAGCAGCTTTGCCGCTTATTTTCGCCTTCATGTTCAGCAATGGGACCATCGATGATGGCGCTACTCTTCTGATGATGCCAATCAACATGGCATTGCTGATTACTTGTTTATTTGCCCAATCGATGATGGTGGCAGAAGAGAAGGAGAAGCATACGCTGCGCGTACTGATGTTGTCCCCTGCCAAGCCGATCGAGGTACTGCTGGGTAAGAGCGCAATCTCCGTATTCCTGACATTATGTGCGCTGATCGCAACTTTTCTGATTGCAAAAACGCCAGGACTTCCGCTTATTGGCCTTGCTATGCTGATTGTGCCAAGTCTTATCATGTATGTAGCATTCGGTACGCTAACTGGCTTATTGTCCCGTACGACGATGGAAACTTCCTTCGTTGGCATGCCGCTTATGATTGTCTTCCTTATGGGGCCTGCATTCAGCAATGTCTTCAACAGCAGTGTGGTAGACACGATCGTGGCATACCTGCCAACATCTCAATTGTCGGAAGCTGCTCAGAAGCTGTGGGACGGTCAAGGGTTATTTTCCATTTCAATCCACGTAGGCATTATCACCATCTGGATGGCCGCCTCAATTATCATTACACTGATTGTATATCGCAGCAAACGTTACGACGCATAATGAGTTTGTCCGACAGGAAATACATTATTTCCCGAGAAATATACAGCGGCTTTCTATTATCTGCAACACGAACAGCACAGCTCCATGAGCGGAAATCCTCAGGACTGTGCTGTTTGTGAGTGATAAGTTATTGCTTGGAGCTCTCCTCTGTAGAGTGATCCTCCTGCTTGCGTTCAAATAAATCGCTAAAGCCCCATTTGCTCTTTTCAGCAATCGGTTCATCAATGCCAAAATGCCTTACGGCTCTCACACACGGCTCAGACAACAGCTTTTCCAGCAGCTTATCGATATGCCAGGTCCGGCATTTTAAGCTTACCTGCAGCAGCACACAACAATGGATATCCATGTCACTTGAATCCTCCGGCGATAAGGGGCCTGTTGTACTTGCTTCTTCCCCTTGTTCCACAGGCTCAATAGAAATGTCTGAAATAGCAATATTCTGTTCCTTCAGAATGAATAGTACCTTTCCGATATGGCGCGGCCCATCCGCAATAACAAGTGCAAGCTTCCTTACAGAAGCAGACTTTGAGAAGGGTGAGAATTTTTTCTCCAACTTGTTGAGCATGAACAAGCTGAAAAATGCCGTAAATGCGGTCAAAAGCGCACCATAATAGAAGCCTGCTCCAACCGCCAAGCCGATTGCGGCAACTACCCATAAGGAGGCGGCAGTCGTCAGGCCTGATACCGTCATGCCTGTACGTAATATCGTACCCGCGCCAAGAAATCCGATTCCGCTAATGACTTGAGCCGCCAGCCGGGCCGGATCCATGCGTACATTCGTTTCATAAATAAAGTCTGAAAATCCATAGCTCGACAGCATCATAATGAGCGCAGATCCTAGACAAACGAGAATATGCGTGCGAAATCCGGCTGCGTGCTCCCCGAATTCGCGCTCCAGACCAATTGCACCGCCCAGTACAACGGCAATAATGACGCGAAATGTAAGCTCCAGCATGCTGATTTGCCATACTTCAGGATGAACGCCTAATTCCATATCTCGATCAGCCTCGTTCACAGATGCCCTGTTCCATCCACTTATCCAGTATTGGAGTAAGAGTACGGGCACATCTTATTTTATTGTAAGCGCTTCCCAAATGAGTTCTGCTAAATCCTCTCTCCCCCGCACTTATATCTGGATGCAGCTTCTCAAGCAATATCCCGTTGAACATTATTGTCTCTCAACTAAACCTTAAGAGCTCCTGAGCCATTATACGCAAGGCGGGAAAATCGAGTATATAATCTGGATTATATGCGCTTGTCACCAAAATAGAACGACTCGTTTTTTATCCTTTCATATCGATAACACTTGAAGCTATTGAAGCGGCTCATACATTCTATGCAGCTTGCGTATTCTGCTCTACTGCTGTGTTGGCCTCATCCAAATAAGCTCCAATGTGCCCACTCATCCCTCCTCTAGCTTCGTTCAATCCGAAAAAGGCGCATTTCAACCAGAAAATAAGGAATGGACATGTAGATGCCTATAGAATAAAGGTATCAAATCAAACGAGAGGACGTTAAATATTATGAAAAAACAACAAACGGTAAAGGACACTTGGAGCAAAATGAAAGGTACGGGGGAAATTTGGGTTTATTCTGGAATCATGATGGGTGCGATAATGGGCCATCTCACCAATAATTTAGGAACATGTGTGGCGGTTGGCTATTGTGCAGGCCTTGCCATGCAGAAAATGAATCAGAGATCAGTTGAAACCTCCACACCACAAGTAGAAGGATAACTCCGATTATAAGCGAAGCGAGACTGCCTACACATTTAGGCAATCTCGCTTTTTTTATATCCTTTATGTATGCGCCTTCGTAAACAGAACCCACGGTTCATGATTCTCCTCAGCCGCAGCTACCGTTGGAATAAACGCGCTTGCAGGCCCTCATCTGCTTTCGTTGGTCGGAAGGCAATATAATGATACGCCGCCACACCATGTACAAAGAATGGATCCTGCTCGATATAAGAACGAGCCTCCTCCTCTGTCTGCGCATCTACGATGATGATTCCTCCTGTTCGAGGCTCCTTCGGTCCTGATAACAAAAATACGCCCTTCGCATAATGCTCGTCCAAAAATGCACGGTGGGCATCCAAATAAACATCTACTTCTTCCACAGACTTCTTATATGTAAGCTCTACAACATACATGCTAGTCCCCCTTCCTGATCTGCTCCACATATGAATGCAGCCGATGAATCAAGTATTTCGCACGAATGAAATGGAGTCAAGTACTGCTCGATGATAACCCGAGTGCCTTCACTATAATGACTTAACGGGGATTTTCAAAACATAGGAAAAACTGGTATACTGCACTTAACTGGGATTCCACTTTTTTCTAACTATTCTACTCTTGGAATTCAACTCTATTTGTATTAAAGTAAACGATGTTGCATAAATATACCGCACTCTAAGGAGAATTATTCATACATGACAGTTAAAAACGACAACATGCAGCAAAATTCGCTTTCCACACAGCATTTGAGTTGGACAGGCTTGCTGCATTTCGCCATACCATCCTTACTTGGGCTACTGCTCTTCGTTATTCCTGTGCCATGGAATGGGGAAGTAACGGTACCCATTGCATTTTTGGCCAAGGTGATCGGACAATGGCTTGCGCCTTGGCTCCCACTGGCTGCCACGATCATCATCGTCCTGGCCTGGATCGGAACTGCATATACCCGCTGGCTGAAGCCGGAGAAGCTGCTGCATCAGCCATTATGGAATGCATTGTTCGCTATATCCCCCTTCTGGTTCGCCGCTCGAACAATAGGAATGATATTTGCGATCATTACTTTTTCTCAGATTGGACCCGAGTGGATATGGTCGGAACATACTGGCGGCATGCTGCTCTCGAGCCTTATTCCCGGCTTGTTCGTTGTCTTTATGCTTGCAGGTTTGCTTCTGCCGCTGCTCGTTGACTTCGGACTGCTTGAGTTCTTCGGCACGCTCATGACCAAAATTATGCGTCCAATCTTTACTTTGCCCGGACGCTCCTCCATCAACTGCATGGCGTCTTGGCTCGGCGACGGTACGATTGGCGTGATGATGACCAGCAAGCAATATGAGAATGGCTACTATACAAAGCGAGAAGCTGCCGTCATCGGAACGACATTTACTGCCGTGTCTATTACGTTCAGCTTCATCGTATTGAGCAATGTGAATCTGGCTCACATGTTCCTTCCCTTTTATGCGACGGTAACATTAGCTGGTATGATCGCTGCCGTTATTATGCCGCGCATACCGCCGCTATCGCGCAAGCCCGACACGTATGCAGCAGGGGCAGTACCCGCTAAAGAAGAGGCAATCCCATCATCATGGAGCCCATGGCAGTGGGGACTTCGCCAAGCAGTCAATAAGGCACGGCAACATGAGGGTGCAGGCTCCTTCATTCGCGAGGGCTTCAAAAACATTGTTGACCTGTGGTTCGGCGTAATTCCGGTTGTGATGGCTATTGGCACAATTGCCGTTGCACTTGCCGAGTATACTCCGGTCTTTCAATGGCTCGGCTGGCCATTCATTCCGCTGCTGCAGCTGCTAGGACTTCCTGAAGCGGAGGCAGCATCACAGACGATACTTGTTGGATTCGCAGACATGTTCCTGCCTACAGTGCTGGGCTCCGGCATTACAAGCGAAATGACCCGCTTCGTCATTGCTGCCCTGTCTGTCACGCAGCTCATTTATATGTCCGAGGTCGGCGGATTACTACTTGGCTCTAAGCTGCCTGTGAACATGAAGGATTTGATTATTATTTTCCTGCTGCGTACGCTTATCACGCTGCCGATTATTGCGCTAGCGGCACATCTACTATTTTAATTATGAAAATCTAAGAAATGGCCCTGTCTGGCGAGATATTTTCTATATTTCTCCAATAACAGGGCCATTTTCTCGATTGCAACAATAAGGAAAAACGATTATCGTTACATCATTCCATAATCTTCATGCGATTAAACAACGCTCTGCTATCAATTCACCTAAGGAAAGGAGTTCCTTCATGGACAATAAAGCATCAACCATTGCAGCGCCCAGGCATCAGACTGCATCACAAATGAAATCTCCGAGCATGGAGCCTGCACCCCATCTTCAAGCAGATACGGTGTTCCGCATTCTGCTTGCCATTAGCTTCGTGCACTTGTTCAATGATTCGATTCAAGCTGTCATCCCTGCAATCTTCCCCATTCTGAAGTCATCTATGAATCTGTCGTATGCTCAAATTGGCTGGATCTCCTTCGCCATCAATGTGACGGCTTCCTTGCTGCAGCCTGTCGTTGGGTATGCAGCGGATCGCAGACCGACACCAGCACTGCTTCCAATTGGAATGTGCTTCACCTTCGCAGGCGTACTGCTGCTTGCCTATGCTCCGAACTATGTTCTGGTGCTTCTGGCTGTCGTGCTCGTCGGTTTCGGATCAGCCGCCTTCCATCCAGAGGGAATGAGAGTTGCTCATATGGCAGCAGGCGCGCGAAAAGGACTCGCCCAATCAATCTTTCAGGTAGGCGGCAACGCGGGTCAATCCCTCGCGCCCATGCTGACAAAATGGATATTTATCCCCTTGGGGCAATCGGGTGCACTCGTATTCACGATCGTTGCAGGGGCAGGCATAGCCGTACAAACCTATATTGCACGCTGGTACCGTACAATGCTGGATAGCGGATATGCCTTCAAAAAGCGGCATCAGGCACGCACGATGGATCCATCGAAGCGCAACCGAGTTATTGCCGCCACCATCGTATTGGTTGTGCTCGTCTTTGCCCGTTCCTGGTACAGTGCCGCCATAGGCAGCTACTATGCCTTCTACTTGATGGATGCTTACCATTTGACACTCGATGACGCACAAATATACATATTCTTATTCCTCGGAGCAGGAGCAGTCGGAACGTTCTTCGGCGGCCCGCTTGCCGATCGCTTCGGAAGACGCAACTTGATACTCGTCTCTATGCTTGGGACTGCGCCGCTTGCCCTCATATTGCCGTATTTATCGCTGTTTTGGGCTGGTGTTGTTTTGGCCTTGACCGGATTTATTTTATTGTCCAGCTTCTCCGTTACGGTAATCTACGCACAACTGCTTCATCCCGGCAACATCGGAACGGTATCTGGACTCATAACCGGGTTCGCCTTCGGCATGGGAGGCATTGGCGCACTTGCACTCGGGTACTTCATAGACACGTGGGGAATTGAAAATGTAATGATCGTATGTGGATTTCTTCCTTTATTCGGTCTTCTGACATGGATGCTTCCAAGCGATAACACCCTTCATCAATGGGCAAAGGGAATATCGTAGCAAGTAAATTTCCGGCGTAAAAAGCTGTTCTCTCAACAGGGGTATCTGCCGTAATGTGGTACTGTGGCAGCCAAATCAAAATAATTATATAAAATGGAAACCCTATTTCCCTTGCTCCGAACGCAGTGTGGGTCTACAATATTGTCAGCTTCACCTGAGGGATTGCGGCCAACAAGCGCAGTCTAATAGACAGCTTTCACGAATGAGTAGATGATTGAAGAAGCGAAGCTAAAGCTGACACATAAGGCATCTATCGAATCCCTTTGAAGGTCGTTAAAACGACCCAGAGGATCATCATTCAAGGCTCAGACGATGAAGATGATCATACGCGTCGATCCATCATTTCAACATTCATGGATTTGCAATAGAGATAACAACCGAGTACATCATGGAGGTGATGGAGGATGCCACAAGTAGAG
Organism: Paenibacillus alvei DSM 29; assembly: GCF_000293805.1. Lineage (GTDB taxonomy): Bacteria > Bacillota > Bacilli > Paenibacillales > Paenibacillaceae > Paenibacillus_B > Paenibacillus_B alvei. Next base: position 366,548 of record NZ_AMBZ01000002.1, read on the forward strand.
CATGAGGAGCTGGAACAAACTGCAGAAAAAGAGAACCAGCCCGATGAATCTGGCGAACAGAACGTGACAGCCAAAGAGCTGGAAGAGAGAATACGCCTCCAGGAGGCCATTCATCAGGTAAATGAGCTATATCAGAAGCAGCGCTACAAGGAAGCGCTGGAAGAGGCTATGCGCCTGCAGCAGCAATATCCGGAGCATCCAACCGTCATGTCGCTGGCAGCAGTTGTTCACAAGCCGATCGCACCAGATCAGGCGCTGCATTGGGCCTCTGAGGCATTGAAGCGCGATACGAGACTTCCGGATGCTTGGCGAGTTCGCATGTCCATCTATTATGAGCGCAGAGAATGGCCTGCTTTCGAGACAGCAGCGAGGCAGCTTGCCTTGGTGGCAGAAGAAGATCCAACGCCCCATCTGCTGCTTGCCCAGTATCAGCTGCGCAAAGGCGCACTGGATCAAGCACTTCTATCGCTGGAGCGCAGTATCGACATTGAGCCTGCCGGTATTGCTTATGCTACCTACAGCTATGTACTAGCGCAAATGAAGCGGTATCCGGAATCCCGCGAAGCAGAACGCCAAGCTTTAGCCTGGCAGGAGAAACATGCTTACACCCTGATGCAGCTTGCTTGGGCGGCAGATCAGCGAGATGAGCACGATCGCGCTATGCAATTCATGCAAGAGGCCATCCGTTTAAATCCTGAAGATAGCCAAGTGAGAAACGAATATATGGATGCACTACAAAAATCCCACCCGTGGTTCCGACTCGTATGGTGGCCAGCCCAGATGCTGCAAAAGCTGTCTCCATGGATTTTAGTCATTTTATGGGCCTTATTCGCTCTCATTGAACCAACTCTGCTTATTGCATTTATCGTACTTCATGTATCAACGTATTGGATTAGCCGCGGATTTGTAAATTGGAAAGTATATGGCCGGTTGTGGGTGTCGTAAACGGCACCCCTCTAGCCCCAACAGTTCTAAGAAGACTCCCCCATGCATCCCCACCAGCCCATTTCCCAAGTTAGCTAAGCTTCTATCTCACGAACAACAGGATTCTCTTCATATCTTATCGCACATGTATCATCCCTTTTAAATTCACATACCGATAGAATCACTTCCCTTGCATTGTCCTTCTCAAAATAGGAAAATGTTCGTAAATAAAAATCGACCATTTACATCCACTCTGGGGAACGATATACTAGTGAACGTTTTGGAAAATGATTGATTCGAATGATTATCCAACGTACGCACCTGACTGTAACAGGATTCAATCCTTCCTCATTACTTTTTTATTGTTAAAGGAGACGTTCACATGACTTCATGGAGAAAACGGACAATGCATTGGACGCCTGCTCGTGTGCTGGTTCTCGGCTTTTTGTCTATCATCACAATCGGGACATGCATCTTGAAGCTGCCGATATCCTTGGCGGCTGGCCATTCCCTTTCCTTCATTGACGCCTTGTTCACGGCAACTTCTGCTGTATGCGTAACCGGACTGGTTGTCGTCGACATCGGGACAACCTACTCTGCATTTGGACAAGGGGTTATTATTTCACTCGTACAAATCGGCGGCATAGGCTTCATGTCCGTAGCCCTGCTCTTCTATCTTATGCTTGGGAAACGCATTTCCCTGCGGGAACGACTCATTTTACAGGAGTCGATCAATGCGAACAGTATGGAGGGCATTGTACGAACAATCCGCCGTGTCATTATATTCGTGTTCATTATCCAAGGAGTAGGAACGATCATTCTAACGCTGCGCTGGGCTATTGATATGCCCCTGCTGCAATCATTCTATTACGGATTGTTCCACTCGATCTCTTTGTTCAACAACGGGGGATTCGATCTATTTGGCTCCAGCTTCCAACTGCATGTGGATGATTTCGTAACGAATGTAGTTGCTACTTTTCTCGTGCTGTCCGGAGGGCTTGGCTTCATCGTATTGGCTGAGTTGTACGATTATCCGAAGTCACGACGATTAACACTGCACTCCAAGGTGGTATTGTCCATGACCAGCATCCTGGTTGTTGCTGGCGCCATCTTCATCTTCATTTTCGAGTTCCAAAATACGAATACGCTCGGATCACTTGGGTGGGACGGAAAAATATACGCTTCCTTCTTCCAGTCGATTTCCGCCCGTTCGTCGGGAACGACAACGGTTGATGTGGCAAATATGAAGCAGGTAACCCAATTCGGGCTCATTATTCTCATGTTTATCGGAGCCTCTCCTGGTTCTGCGGGTGGCGGGATTAAGACGACGACATTCGCTATCCTATTGGCTGCCGTCTATGCGATGCTGCGCGGCCGTGAGGATGCTGTGCTGTTCCGCCATCGGCTTGCCAAGGATCAGATCATTAAGGCACTGACGATTATATTCCTCGCTATATTCATGGTGCTGGGCGTATCCATGCTGCTGGCCATAACTGAAGATCAGCCGTTCATCACACTGCTTTTCGAAACGGTATCAGCCGTAGCAACGGTAGGATTATCTATGGGCCTTACACCTGAGATGTCGGCATTTGGCAAATTCGTCATATGTGCCACGATGTTCATCGGCCGTATCGGCCCCATGACGCTTGCATACGCGCTTGGCAACCGCAAGGAGCAGTCCTTATACCGTTACCCTGAAGGAAAGATTATGATCGGATAGAAGATACGATAAAAGGCAGCAAGCGATGCTTGCTGCCTTCTTCTATTTCTGTCGATGTGTTGCTCGGTCAGAAGGAAAAATAGCTAAGAAATTATGACGCAGTCTGTTCCCCACCGGACGCCACCAATGTGCCTTCTGCCGCTGCCTTGTGCTTGCCGCTTGGAATGACCAGGTTGAGAATCAAGGCTGCTAAAGCACCAACCGTGATGCCGGAGGATAATACGTACACGGCGAAGTCAGGCAAGCCCTTTAACGCTCCGTCTGGCAATACTGTCACGGCCATCGTAAGCAAAATTGGCACGCCGATAATCATCATGGCACGCTCGTCCAGATCGACAAATTGAATGACTTTCAACCCATTGACGACAATAGCCACGCAGACAACACCGAAGATACCGTTAATAACCGGCTCTGGAATGCAAGTAATCGCCGCAGACAGCTTCGGCATAAGACCAAGAGCAATCAAGATACCGCCGCCTGCCATAATCGCCATACGGCTCCCTACGCCGGTAACCGCGATAAGCCCTGCATTAGAGGAGTATCCTGTCATTGGCGTTCCGCCGAACAATGACCCTACGAAGCAGCCCAAGCCTTCTCCTGCTGCTGCACGGTTCAAGCGCTCATCTGTAAGCTCCTTGCCTGTAATAGAGGAGATGACGAACCATGTTCCTGTCGTTTCAATCAAGATAATGAAGTAGACGAACATCATGGTCACAATCGCACTTAGATTAAATTCAGGCGCACCGAATGGGAAGAAGCTAGGAATGGAAAATGCATCAGCCTCTGCCACTCGTGAGAAATCAACCTTGCCAAACATCGACGCAAAAAGTGTTCCTGCCACAATCGCGACAATGACGGAAATAAGACGTGACACCGTGCCCAGCTTCTTCGATTGGCGACCAAGCAGCATGCAGATAATTAAAACGCCTGCAGATACAGCGGCAATCAGAATGTTGGTCCACAAGTTGCCTTCCGCGCGGTAAATATTATTCATTCCCGTTGGCATCAGCGATATGCCGACGATCAAAATAACCGTTCCCCCTACAAGCGGTGGAATCATCCGGCGTACTGCCTTCGCGAACCATTTCAGCGGCATGCCGAGCAGCATCATCAGCAATGCACCCGGTATCAAGCTCCCCGTCATAGCTCCTAATCCAAGCTTGCTTCCAATCGCCCCCATTGCGCCAATAGGCACGTAAGACGGCCCCTGAACGACAGGAAGCCGCAAGCCGAAGCCAGTTTGGATTAAGGTCGCAATTCCTGTTCCGATAAAGCACATTTGAATAAAAAACGATGTATCCGTTGCATTTAGTGACAGCAATCCTGCAATAATGATCGGTGCAATGTACAAATCCATAGCCAACACATGCTGGAGTCCTAACAGAAAGGCCTTTCCGGCACTGATCTTATCATCCACTCCAACGACAAGGGTGTTCGACTTCGCTGATTGTTCCATGTATGCTCATCCCCCCCCACGTATGCTGTAACGTTCGTTATGATTTTGATCACACCCTGATTATAGAGTGTACATTTCGTTTTGTATAGGTAAATTACGAATATTAATTAAATATTTTTTGTATATTGTTCGTGTTTTATGTTGACTCGCACAAATATATTCCCTAAAATAAACGTGTGCGCAGAAAAGACGAAAGATTTCATTCAATTTCTTAATACTTTTCTACACATGATTTTGCTCACTCAATAGATGAGAACATTACATTCGGATTCAGCTTTTGATTGCCGGATCATTAAAGGAGACTGTCTACATCATGATCGTAAATGATGCCGTATTGCGTAATGAATGGATTGTTGCTTGCCGTGCGCAGGATGTGCAAGAGAAGCCGCTGCAGGTGCTGATAATGGGAGAGCGCGTCGTCCTGTTCCGTAATGAGGAAGGTGTGCATGCGTTCAAGGATTTGTGCGTACACCGTGGGGCCGCCTTGTCGCTAGGATGCGTGAAGGATGGCAAGCTTGTCTGTCCGTATCATGCTTGGGAGTTCGAGGGCTCCGGCGCCTGTTCCCGAATTCCGCAGCTGCCCGCGGAACAAGCCATTCCGAAAAAGGCTCATGCGATTACGTATGGTTGTGAGGAACGCTATGGATTCATTTGGGTCAATCTAGGGAATGCGGATATACCGTGGTTTCCATTTGAAGAATTCGGTGCTGAAGGCTGGCGCAATGTTATATGGGGCCCTCAGTCCGTGGGTGCCAAGCCGCCTCGCATTGTAGAGAACTTCCTTGATGTGGGACATCTTGCTGTCGTACACGAAGGTTATCTAGGAGTCGAAACGCATACGGAAATTGGCGATTACCGAGTTCACCGCGTTCCAGAAGGCATTCGCTCCGAGGAAATTGAAGTGTTTCAGCCAGATCCGGACGGCTCCGGTCAAGCAAAGAATGTCTATTATACGTATGAAATTGCCCGTCCGCTTACCGTCAAGTTTACGAAGCGCGACAAGGAGACAGGTCATCTCATGTCCATATTGTTAACGGTGCAGCCGAAGGATGAAGTAACCTCTGTCGCATACGGAATTCTATCCTTCAACTATGACCCAGGTTTGGCTGATGATGAGATTGTGAAGTTCCAAGACATGATTTTTGCACAGGACAAGCCGATTGTGGAAAATCAGAAACCTGAAGATTTGCCGCTTGATTTGCAAGTGGAATTATCGCTCAAATGCGACCGTGTCAGCATCGCTTACCGCCAATATTTGAAGGAGCTGGGCATTGTGTGGGGCACGGCATAGTTACAGTGCTATGAATAAATGCCTGAACCGCCTCCAGGTTTTATTTTGAATATAGTAAAAATACCCAAGAATATTTTATTACTATCATAAAAGCTGTATCCTGCCTTGCTTCTTCAAGACAGGATACAGCTTCTTTCGTTATCGAACATCCATAAAAGATTTTGTTACTGCTCACTTTCCACTTTCTCTGCCATCAGCTTCTTATACTGCATCATCATAGCCAAGCGCCATGGCAGCAGCATGCCGAATGCAAGAATAAAGAACAGGGACGCACTCTGTGAAATTGAAACATATTGCTCCACGACATCATGCAGGATGAGTCGCAGTACGAGCAACCCAACAATTACAACAATGAACATATTCGATCGTTTTAAATAAACTTCCTTGCCGATCCGTTCAAAACGCGATGTGCGAATAAGCGGATAGGCGAAGATCGAAGCCCCTGCAAGAAAAGCGCCAATGGCCCATAGCCACGGAATGCGCACCGCCGGAACGAGAAACATGCCGAAGCCTGTTGCCATGCCAATTGGCGGCATAATAATCTTCTTCATTGAGGTCGGCTTGTTCGACGCGCGCAAACGAAGCACGATAACTGCTGTCCCTGCACACAAGGACACAATAAGCGACATTAACTGTGATGACACGAGTGCATGTGACATGCACCTTCACCTCCATAAACTACAAGCCGTGTTAACGCTGTTTTTATTCTGTATAGATTAGACCCGCTGGTCATTTCCTGTATTTTATTATATCGAATTCTGATTTCACATACCAATAGACAGCAGAAGACTACTTGTATCTACTACAAATCAACTCAATAGGGCGATATCTCATCCTTTATTCGCTGATGGCCTCGTTCGCCGAGTTGCAACCGCCTCGAGTGGATTATCCGGCCAATAGTGCTTCGGGTATCGTCCCTTCAAGTCTTTTTTCACGTCAAAATAAGTGCTCGCCCAAAAGCTCGCCAAATCCTGCGTTACCTGAACCGGCCTTTGTGCCGGAGAGAGCAGATGCATTGTTAGCGATACGCGGCCCCTGGCAATGCGCGGCGTATTGTGCAAACCGAATACCTCCTGCAGCCTGACAGCCAGCAATGGACGCTCTGGATCACTGTAGTCTACAGCAATGCGAGAACCGCTCGGCACCGTGATATGCGTTGGCGCCTCTTGATCCAATTGCTGACGCTGTTCCCATGACAGCATCGATTCAAACACTGCAACTAAGTTCAGCTTGCCAAGATCGTCACGGCTTCTCATGCCGTACACATGCGGACCGAGCCACTCCTCTAAGGTGGCGAGAAGCTCCTCCTCACCAGCAGCTGGCCATTCCTCTGGCAAATGCCGATGCATGAATTGAAGCCGCGCCTGACATTGGCGCGCCTGCTTCGTCCACGGGAGGATGTTCAGCCCCTCCTGGGCGATGCCATCCAGCAACGCGTGCAGCACTTCGTCTGCGTCTGGAGCACTGTGCGGAATATCCTTGAGCGTAAGCGCTCCTAAGCGAATGCGCTCTCGGGTACGGACAGATTGTGTTGTCCGATCCCAAGCAATATGAGCTTCCCGCGTTAATTCAACAGCAAAGTGGCGTTCAAGCATGGCTTTACTAAGCGAGGCTGCCAGCAGAATGCGGCCATCGGCGCCCGCATCATCAAGCTGCACAGCAACGATGTATGGTGACTGTGCCAGCAGGGTTCCGTTTGCAACAGCTTGAGTAAAGGCCGCACCGCGACCGTTCCGAAGCAGGTAGCGCCCATCTGGACGACGCTCGGCAATCCGATCCGGATAGGCAAATGCAGCAAGCAAGCTCCATGCATCTTCTTTACTCATATCACCATTTTTAAAAGCTAGCGATCGCTTATGATCCACCTGGACGCAGAAGGCATGCTGATACTGCTTCGCTTGCTCGCGTATCCGCCGACGCACACTCTCATCCACCTCAGCATGGCGATGAGGACGAGATTGCGAACGTCCTTCATCAGCCAGCAGTTCCATACGAAAGCATAAGTCCGGATTGGGCGCTGCTGCTCGCTGTCCTGCTCCTTCATGCTCGCTCAATACACCGGGACTGCTGCTGTGGCGGATAATATCCCGCTCTCCGAGCAGTGCCGCCAGCATACATGCATCTTCTTCTAACCCAAGCTCCATACCCTTGGTAATCATGTGAGCGAAACGCGGATGCAAACCTGACTTCGCCAGTATCCGTCCATGTGGTGTCAATGCCCTTGCCTCAGATAGTGCACCCAATTGAACGAGCAGCTCTTCTGCTTGGCGCAATGCAGCGGCTGGCGGCTGTGTCAGCCACCTCAGATCAGCGGCTTCCGCCCCCCATGCCGCCAGCTCCAAGGCAAGCGGAGCCAAATCAGCGGCAAGAATCTCCGGCATATGATGGGCTGAAAGCTGTCTCTCTTCATCCAGCGTCCAAAGACGGTAACAGATGCCCGGACCAAGACGACCTGCCCGGCCGCGCCGTTGATCAGCAGATGCGCGCGAGACAGGCAGCGTCTCCAGTCTAGTAAGACCTGTTCGCGGCGAAAAGCAAGGTACACGCATTAGTCCGCTGTCGATGACAATGCGAACCCCTTCCACTGTCAAGCTCGTCTCCGCGATTGCAGTAGCCAACACGATTTTACGAATTCCATTCTGTGATGGAGCAATGGCGGCGTCCTGTACAGCCGCCGACAGTTGTCCGTACAATGGAGCAACATTTACACGTTCAACCATTGCAAGCCTAACAAGCTCTTGCTCCAACCTTGCTTGTACACGCCGAATTTCCCCTGCTCCCGGCAGGAACACCATCATGTCCCCCTCTTCACGATGGAGGGCAGCCATTATCGTGCGCACAACACGCTGCTCAAGTGGTGCATCCTCCCGTCGCTCGGCATATATCGTCTTAACCGGATAGCTGCGCCCCTTGCTGGCAACCACAGGAGCCTCATTCAGCATCGCCGCGACGGGCTCTGCTTCAATCGTCGCCGACATGACGAGAATGCGCAGATCCTCGCGCAGTACCGTCTGTGACTCTATCGCAAGAGTCAGACCCAAATCCGTATGCAAATGCCTCTCGTGGAACTCATCGAATATCACGAGTCCTACACCTTCCAAGGAGGGATCTTCCTGAAGCATACGAGTCAGAATCCCTTCTGTAATAACCTCAATTCTTGTCTTCTCGCTAATGCATGTGTCGAGACGAACGCGATAGCCTATCGTCTCTCCGGCCTGCTCTCCTAAGGAACGAGCCATATAACGTGCAGCAGAGCGAGCAGCAATGCGCCGCGGCTCCAGCATCAGAATCCGCTGTCCCTGAAGCCACGGTTCATCCAACAGCGCAAGCGGCACACGGGTGGTCTTCCCTGCTCCCGGCTCTGCAACCAATACTGCCCCTGTATGGCTGCTTAACGCTGACTTTAATTTTGGCAATACCTCATCTATCGGCAAATGGTTTTCTTTCATTCCGTCCTTCACGCCCTCCATACCATCAAAAAAGCTGTCTCATCCATCATAGACGAGACAGCTTTCCAACTTCAACAATTATCAAATCATGCTCCGAACACCCGATCTAGTGATATCGTCATATCAACGATTATAGACACTTTCACCAGCAGAGACGGTTACACCCACAGGTTGTTCAGCACTCATTTTTAGCGAAAACGTGTGCGTATGCCGACGCTTCATCATAGACAAGCCGAATGTGACAGAAACAATGAGCAAGCTAATGACAATGAGCGAAGCCATCACAGGCAATGCATCTGTCAGTACTCCGCCTGCAAGCGGACCGAGCATCATTCCTGCCGCATGAATCATGTTGAACAGCGCATAAGCAACCCCGTAATCACCGCCGGATGAGTCCCCATCCACGATCGCTCCGAGTGTAGGCAAGGTTGGAGATAACGTGAATCCGATCGCCGCTCCAATTAGACATCCTGCCCCCATAAGCAAAGGGACACTGCCTGCAAAAGCGATAAGAGGAAGCGTAAATGCCAGTCCGATCAGTCCAATTAACATCAAGCGAAATGGGTTATGCTTACCTGCAAGTGTTCCTGCTATTGGCGCTATTAATCCATAGCTTAGTGTCATCACGCCGAACAGCATGCCAAGTGCGAGCGGAGACATCTGGAAGCGCTCGGTCACATATACCGGCAGCAGTGGCTCCAACATCGTCAGTGTTGTCTCAGCCAACAAAATAACGAAGGCAACAAACAGAATCGTACGGTGCCGCAGCAAAGAGAAGGTTCCCCCTCCCTCAGCAGAGCGTTCTTCCCTTACTGGCTCACGCAGCAAGAGCAACACAGTAATCGAGATGACGGCAGTCAACGCGGCAGCGAACCAGAATGGCGTATGATGGTCGCCAACCTCGAATAACCAGCCCCCAATTGGAGCTCCAAGCAAAGAGCCCGATGATATTCCTGTCATGGCGAAGCCCATCGCTGCACCTCGAACCGGCCCCGGGAACAGGTCGGCCAGCAGCGCCATTGCTGCCGTCCAAGAAGCTGCTGCAGCCAAGCCTTGCAGGAAGCGTGCCATAATAAGCATCGCGGTCGTTTGAGAAAATACGAACAGCAAGGTAGACATCATCATGAACAGCAAGCCCATAATGATCGTCTTGCGTCTGCCGAATCGATCTGCGATGCGGCCGAAAAAGGGAGTCGTAAGAAATAACGCGGCCGCATAACTGCCAAATAGTATGCCAAGTGTCGTCGACGACATCGAATACTGTTCTGTAAAATAAGGTACAACCGGAATGAACAAACTGTACAATAACATGTCGATAAATAAAATGCCGATAACGAGCACGAGGCCAATCCACTGTGTACGACTAATCTGCCTCATGAAAGACATAATCCCACTCCTAAAACTAATTTGTTTTTATAAGTTTTCTTAGTCGAAAGACTGAGCCAATTGGATCAGTCCTAACAACTGTTCATATATGACAAACCGCAAGCCTGTTGCGCGTTTATCTAGACTTCATCACAAGTTGAACTCCTAGTTGTGTTGAATCATCCACAATTAAGCCTGCTCCTGAGAGGCATCTCTTGTCACAAGCCCGTATAACACCATATCTGCTATGGATTGCAAAGCATCTGGCAGCGAAATGTTCTGCTTCGCAAAAAATCGCTGATCCAAGGTCGAATTGAATGCATCTGTAATCACCTTCACGATGAAGGCAGCATTATGCCTCAGGATGATGCCTTCATCCATCCCTTGTTCCAATAAATTGCGCAGTATCTCCCATTCATCCCGCAGGGCGTTGTCGATTTTCAGCCACTGCTCTGGGTATGCTCGCTTCATCTGCTCAAGAATCCGATTATCATACAGCTCGAAATGATTTGGCAGCACGGTCATGACTGCCTTCATTTTATCGAGAAGCGACAAGGTATTGTCCTTCATAATCTCTGCTGTCTTCGCATCACTTTCGTGCAGGGTCTGCTCGATAATCGTATCTAGCAACTCCGCTTTGGAGGAAAAATGTTCATACAAGGTACGCTTGCTCATCCCAAGCCGTCGCGCCAAATCGTCCATCGTGAACTTAATTCCTTTATCCTGAAGCTCCTCGATAAATGCCTTCATAATCCGTTCGCGCATGAAATCCCCCCATTCACGCCGATTGAAAACTACAAAAACAAAAACAGTTTCCTTAGTTAATGTCATCATTATATCTCATCAATTAGCCAACAAGCAACCGTAGAGCAGCCTCTCTATTGAAAAGCAACAATTAACCATTCAATGGAACTATTTTCGATGTGGTTTTTTGACAACAAAATAGGCCTGCTCGTCTCACGACGGGACAGGCCTCAAGTTAGGAGCAGGAGCCATTCAATGAACTAAATCTGAATCACCTTACAGTGGTCCAACGCATATGTTGGAGTATATCCTACCAGCTACACGAATTATCTGATCGGCTTTATTGCCGATACCGCCTCAACTTTTCGTGCAGTCATCTGAATACCGTGCGAAGGTTGCGGCTTCGCATCGCTCTGGATGACCTTGACTGGGCTGCTGACCTTATTCATCTGGTTACAGAAGCACATCGTCTGTCACCTCCCTTTCCTATATCCATTTCTAGCATATGCAGTCTTTCGCTAGATGGATTGGACATGTCGACATCCGCTGAGCGGAAAGGAGAACTGAGAAATGATTAGTTGGATTGAGCTGTTCATCTTGTCGCTGGCTTCCTTTCGCCTTACGCATCTACTCGTCTATGACGACATTATGGAATGGCTGCGCAAGCCTTTTTTGTCTGTCACATTTGAGACAGATGAGAATGGCAATGTGTCTCGGATTACGGAGCCAAAGGGGACAGGGCTCCGTTTTTGGCTGGGCTCGCTAATAAGCTGCCATTGGTGTACAGGCATTTGGTGTGCCACCCTGCTGACCGCCCTTCAATTCTATGTCCCCGTCTTGTATCCATTTATCGTTCTATTAGCTGTCGCTGGAATTGCTGCTCTTATTGAGACCTACTTGTTGAGAAAGATGTAATCATATGCATTGCCTCCTTTAAGCACAAAAAAGGAGCCCAAGCTTTGCTTGGAGCTCCTTGTTGTATACCTGTATATCTTTATCGATTTTTTTATTGAGTCTGGCGATCAATGGCAGGATTAAGCCAAGACCGAGCAAGATAAATGGTGTCAGCACGTTCAACATCAGCTGGAAGTACCATTCCGTCGTAAAGGCTTCAACCTTAGGGAACATCCCCATGATACAGGCGAATGCTGTAAAGATGAAACACCACAGACCAATCATAAAACCAACCTTACGATTTTTTACAAATTGATAGTCTGATTGGAACTTGTCTGATAGCTTCATAAGAGCCATGAAGGCTGCAAATACCCATAGGTATCGAAGCGGCATCACGATGGAATTCAAATCAAGCAGCCAGTTGAACAGTGAGTTCATATTGCCGATACCAAGAGCCGGAATGACAATCAAAATCCCAACAAGCACGGCCGTCATAATGTAACCATTTACTGGCGTATTGTGTTCGTTTGTCTTCATCAGCTTCTGAGGCACGAACTTCTTATCAGCATCAAGCAGCAATACTTTTAGCGGCGCATCGATGGAGAAGGCCAATGCTGAAATTTGCGCAAGTGTGTTCGCAATCGCGTACAGCACTAAGAATGTAATGCCGATTCCATAATATTCGCCTAGCATCTTAAACGCATAGTATTGACCGTTCATTTTCAAATCTGCAGGAATATTGTTCGAGTCGAACATCATACCCATGGCGAAAGATCCTAGTAAGGCACACACAGCAACCATGCCTGCTAGGATAAGCATCCCACGTGGAAATTCTTTCGATGGATTGTTTGTGTTATTCACGTAAGGCGATATTTTTTCCGCTCCACCTACAGCAAATACGAGCATAGACAATGTCGTAAAGTAGGCAAAGTTGAAGTCTGGGATGAACGAGCTCACCGACATATCCGCCGTCGCAATCGTTGCCCCTGTCAGCGCAGGTGCTGTTACCGCAAGCACAATGTACAGGAGGGACATAATAAATATCGACATACCTGCAATCGTACCAATTTTCTTTAGAGAAGAGATGCCGCGGGATGCAACCCACAGGAACACCAAAAATACTGCCAAGCAGATAAGTTGCAGTGTCAATGTAGAAAATTGCTTAATAAAGTTCCCGCTTCCTGTTACTGTCCAGCCTAGAGAGATAAGGATCGCTTGCGGCTTCTGTGCCAAGTACGGGACGTGAACAACCCAGTACGTCCACGCAGCCAAATAAGCGACTGTAGGACCCATTGTTTCTTTGACCCAAGAGCTTACGCCGCCTTGGTCATTTTTAAATGTTGAACCCATTTGTCCAACCATGAGTGCGTAAGGCACGAAATAAAGCGCGATAATAAGTACCCAAGAAGTTACAACTGTCAATCCTTGGTTCGCATAGTTATTAACAACGTTGCCAAACCCCCACACGGAGACGAATGCTATCAAGGCAATATTATACCATCGAAGCTTTTTGTTATCGTCGTTGTGGTTCATGCTATAAAAGCTCCTCTCACTATTTCTGTAAATATATTCATCAAATGTCACCAGACACTTTACTACTTTACTAGTATACAATTATAAAGATTTGGATTCATGGAGAAGTTTTTTCATCTGTTGGTTCATATTAGGTTATATGTATTCTCTATAAAATGACCCTTTCCCCCACATGCTATGCCTCCCCAGTGCACATCTCCTTCATTAAAAACGTACTTGCTTTTTAGGAATAATGGAACGGCATAACAAAAAGCCCCGGAATCGTTACTCCGAGGCTTGTCCATTCATTATATTCTGTTCTCGCCAACCGCCTTAGTGGGCTGGGAAGAAAACCATTTGGATGGCGAAGATAACGCCAAAAACGTATAAGATCGGATGAACTTCCTTACCCTTGCCGCTGAACAGCTTCATAAGCGGATACGTAATAAAGCCAATCGCAATACCTGTAGCAATGCTGGATGTCAGCGGCATGCTGATCAGAATGGCAAATGCCGGGAACGCCTCATCGAAATGCTTCCATTCAATACGCGCTAATCCGTCCATCATGAAGCAGCCAACAATAATAAGCACCGGTGCGGTAATCGCCGGCAAGGATGAAATCCCTGCAATAATCGGCGAGAAGAATAATGACAAGAAGAACAATCCTGCTACAACAGCGGAAGTCAAGCCTGTACGACCGCCCGCTGCAACACCAGCCGAGGATTCAATGTACGCACTGGACGGTGTTGTCCCCATCAAGGAACCGGCTGTAGTCGCAAGTGCATCTGCCATCAAAGCCTGCTTTGCACGGGGAAATTGATTATTCTTCATCAGACCTGCCTGCTCCGCTACCCCTATCATCGTACCCGTTGTATCGAAGATCGTAACGAGCAAGAAGGCAAATACAACCGTATAAAGACCGTGAGTGAATACCCCTATAATATCCAGATCGAACAGCACTGGTGCAGTAGGAAGAGCAACAAACCCGTCAAACTTCATCAAACCCATAAAATAGCCGATGATCGCTGTAGCTGCCATACCGATGAACAAAGCTCCCTGTACTTTGCGAGCCATTAGGATTAGCGTGATAAACAACCCCGCTAAGGTCAGCACGGTTACTGGTTTATGCAAATCTCCGAAGGCAACCATAGTCGCTTCATTCGGCACTACAATACCGGACGATTTCAAGCCTATGAACGCGATAAAGAGACCAATCCCTGCGGTAATGCCGAACTTCAGTGAACTTGGAATCGACTGGATGAGTGTTTCCCGCAGCTTCGTAAACGTTAACAGCAAGAAGATAATACCAGCTAAGAACACTGCCCCAAATACGACCTGGTAGCTGACGCCTTGTGAAGCTACTACAGAAGCGAAGTATGCATTCATCCCCATTCCCGGTGCTACAGCAATCGGATGATTTGCGAACAAAGCCATATATAACGTACCGATAATAGCCGAGATCACTGTTGCAGTAAACACTTGCTGGAAGGGAACTCCAGCACTCGACAATATCGCTGGATTCACGACAACGATATAAACCATCGTTAAGAACGTTGTAATACCCGCCGTAAGCTCTGTGCGTGCGTTCGTTCCATTTTCCTTCAATTTAAACCATTTTTCCATTGGATCAAGCTGCTCCTTTCATAAGCAACAAAACTTTCACTTAGGCATCTTATTAGAAAGGCGATTTTTTGTCAATGAAATTCTCCATTTATTCGTTTTTGGGTCACATTTACTCCTAGATCACCCACGTACTCCCTAAATTTTCTGCACAAAACACGAACATTCACGGCATAACTGTTATCCCTGCCATGCCGGTATCCCCATTTTTATCAACCATTTCTACACCATGGACTGCTTTCTATACCCCGCCTCTTCCCTCAGCGATATATGCTAGGTAGATCAATATTTCCTAATGGTTAGTATGCCTATAATGGAAGGTTCCGCATTCTTCGAATGTTGTTTTTTCAGAAATCATCCGACAAAATTTGCTTTCATTGACACCATTCAACCGCCTATTTGCTCCATTCGCCAGAAAGGGAACGCTTTTCAACCTAAATATAAGGCAAGCTTCATTCGCCTGAGATAGGATAGGAACATCACCGATACGAGAGGAGTTCAAACGGATGAACAAACAGCAAAGATGGGATTGCAAGCACTGCTGTTCTTTAGCGAAGCCTTGCTTGCCGTATATATAATCAAGCATATGACTTAACCCAGTTGAACTACGAGTTTGTCCTATTTCCCGGAAAATAATATCAATTCACATATGCATTTCATCTAAATTATGAGGAGAGAAATTAATGAGAACATTTACAACTAACTGGAAACGGAAAAGCATTCACGTCCTTTTCGCCTCTGTCATTGCTCTAGGAACGATGCTCAGTTGGCAGCCTGTCGCGTATGGACAATCAGCACCGGCGGCGTCCATGGATGCGCAAAACAAAACAATTTCTGGTTCAACCTCCAATCAATTTACAGAAGAATGGCATCAATGGATCAAAAATAACGCATACGCACTAGAGTCCATACTGCCTGAGCAAACCAAAAACGGCCTCATTGCTAGTGACCGCTTCAAAGACCTGGACATGCTGAAGCCGCTGCTGTCGGATAAGCGCATTGTATATTTGGGAGAAAGCTCGCATGGCGTCGGAGAATTCAACTCTGTCAAAGCACGGCTTATTCAATTTCTTCACCAAGAACTCGGCTTCAATGTCGTCGCCTTCGAATCTCCGCTTGGCAATGCAGCAACCGCCTTCGGCAGTGCAAAGACAAGCACGGCTAATCAACTGATGAAGAAATCAGTGTTCCCGCAATGGTGGGCCAAGGAAACGACCCCATTGTTCCAATACATTCAGGAGTCGCAGTCGACTGACAATCCAATTCAGCTTACTGGATTCGATATGCAGTCTTTGGGCCCTTTCTTGAACGGTGAAGTGTTGAAAGATCAAGACCTGGCGAAACGTTTAGCAGAAACAGAGAAGAAGCTGTTCCAATGGGGAAATACCGAAGACCTCGCAGCGTATTCGGCAATTAAACCTGACTTACAGAAACTCTATAAGGACGTTAAAGGAAAAATTGCAACGAATGAGAACCAATTGAAAAAATGTATCCTGACAACCCGCACATCGTCGCGATGGTAAACCGGACATTGGATGATCGCCTTCGCGTTGTGGATGAGTATATTGAGTTGTCCATTAAGGCGAATGTGGCTGCGCAAGCAGGCGACTATGCGGTAATGACGAAGATGATGGAATGGCGCGATAAAGCGATGGCCGATAACCTGCTCTGGCTCGCAACCGAAATTTACCCAATGGAAAAAATCATCGTCTGGGGCCACAATGCCCATATCAGCAAGGCGGAATCTAAAATGGAGCAATCATTCATGCCTGTGGCAGGCCGTTTTATGGGTGAAATCATGCAGGATTCGATTAATGGACCTTACAGCTATACGATCGGCCTTTATGCAGGAAGCGGAACTACGCATGATAATATTGGCGAGCCGTTGGCAATTCAGCCTCTGCCGGCAAGCTCGATCGAGTCCATTATGAAAGCGGCCAATCGGCCATATTCCTTCGTTGATTTGCGCTATGCAATGAAAGGTTCAGGGACATCGTGGATGGACGAGCCGCGTACCGCCCTCTACTTCGGGTTATTGCCAGAGGTATTCGTTCCGCGCGAGCAGTACGACGGCATCCTTTACATTGACAAGGTGCAACCGCCAACAACAACTAACTAAATGCAACTTATAAATTATTAACTTGGATTCGTAAATAAACAGCAGCCGTTAAACGGACGATTGCAGACAACGCCGCTGCGACACATAAAATCTGGAGGTCAAATTACATGAAATCGCAAAAATTAAACTGGAAACGCCAGAGCATGTCCTTGGCTCTCGCTTCCGTTATTGCACTCAGCACACTGCTTTCTTTCGGAGTAGTACCTGTATATGGGCAAGCTTCGGCTGACAAGCAAGATGCGCAATTGGATCAAGCACGCACCAGTTCACAAACACGTGACGATTGGAAGAAGTGGCTGAATGACAATGCCTTCTCTATTCAATCGATTCAACCTGAACAGACTGGATTGGACGCATATATTGTGCCTGAGAAGTTTAACGATCTTGAAGCATTGAGGCCGTTATTGCAGGACAAGCGGATCGTTTATTTAGGTGAAAGCTCACACGGGGCCGCACAATATAACTCTGCCAAAACACGCCTCATTCAATATTTGCATCAGGAGCTTGGCTTTAACGTCATTGCCTTCGAAACGAATTTGGGCAATGCTGCTGGCGCTTATGGCAACGTCAGCTCGCAATCGCCAATTTCCACGATGAAGGACTCTATTTTCCGCATCTGGCGTGCACAAGAAACAGTGCCGCTGTTCCAGTACATCCAAGAGACGAAGCGCACAAAGAAGCCGCTTACGCTGGCTGGCTTCGATATGCAGGCACAAGGTATCATGTTCTCTGCTGACTGGCTGGGTAATGTGAAGCTCGCCAAGCAGTTTCGGGAGACCGAATTGGCACTAAGCGAATGGGCAAAGAGTTTAGATCTTGAAGGCTATCAGAAGGTGAAGCCTCGCTACCTGAAGCTGTATGAGCAAGTGAAGACTGCGATACCGAAGCGCGAACAGGCGCTGCGCAAGCAATTCCCGGACAATCCGCATATCGTACAGCTTGTAGAACGCGCAATTGATAATCGGATCCAAATTGTTCGCGAATATATGGAGTTGACGATTAAAGCAAACCCATATATGGAAGGCAAGTCTCTTGATTACATGTCCATGATTCAATCATGGGAGTATCGCGATCAGATGATGGCCGAAAATTTGGTATGGCTTGCTGACCATGTATATAAAAATGAAAAAATCATCGTATGGGCCCATAACGGACATATTAGCAAAGCACATTCGAAAGAGTTCGGTATTACACTGCCGCTTCGCAATATGGGCGAGATTATGCAGACAACCAAGTACAAAGACCAAGGATATGTAATGGGCTTATTCTTGGGCAAAGGGAAGAATGCACATGTCACGCGCGAGATCTTCGACGTGCTGCCGCCTATGCCGCACTCTGTAGAAGAAATCATGAGCAGCTTTGGCAAATCGTTTTCCTTCATCGATATGAGTCATGCGCCAGCAGTTCCAGGCACGACTTGGATGTTACAGCCGCTGACCTCGTACGTAACCGGCATTTCGCCAATAAGCAGCATTCCGCGCGAGCAGTATGACGGTATATTGTTCATCAATGAGGTAACACCTCCAACTTATTTAGAAAAGTAAAATTAGAGTTAGAGTCTCAAACCTTATAAGAAGACACTGATCCCCCTTTTGAAGCTCAAAACATAAAGTACTGATTTAACTTTTTGATAGCAAAAAGAGGACGCTTTCGCGTCCTCTTCATTATTTTTTCTATTACTATGGTGTTGCGGAAAGAAGGCGATTCCGTCCCAATTGCTTGGCACGGTACAGCTCAGTATCCGCTTTTGCCACTAGCATATGCGGATCAGAATCATGTACATCGTCAATACTGCATATCGCAACCCCAAGCGAACAAGTGACAACACGGCTCACCGAAGAGGCCGCATGAGGAATCGCGAGCAGCTCTACACGCCTTCGAATTTGCTCCCCAATAAACTCTGCCTTGCGAAGTTCAGTCATTGGCAATATGACACCGAATTCCTCCCCGCCATATCGAGCTACAACCGCGAGCGGCGGCGTAACCGCTTCCTGAATCGCCCGGGTTACCTTCTGCAAGCATTCATCCCCAGCTAGATGACCGTACGTATCGTTATAACTTTTGAAATAATCAACGTCCAGCATGATCAGTGCAAGCGGACTCTTCGCTCGCTTCACTCGTTCCCACTCCTGGATCATCATCTGATCGAAGTAACGGCGATTATACACTCCAGTCAGTCCATCTGTATAGGAAAAGTCCGTTAAAAGTCGATTCGCCATTTGCAGCTTCTTGTTCGCTTCTTTCAACTGCTCTTCCGCTACAATCCGTTCTGTTACATCACGGAAATACACCGATATCCCATTACGAGATGGAAATACGCGATACTCCAGCCAGCTTCCATGAAGCTTGTCGAGCTCCGTAAACTCCGCAGGTTCCCCCTGTTCCATCACTTGCTGACACAGCTCGTATAGCTTCGTCTGCATCAAGTAGGGATTGATAGCCCAAATGGAACGTCCTTTCACGACTTCAAATGAGAACCCCAAATACTTCTCTGCTTCCTTATTCAAATACGTATAGCACCACTGCTTGTCCACGGCAAGAAAAGCATCGGTAATGCTGTCGAGAATGACTGCAATTTGTTCCTGTGACTTGCGCAGTGCCCGCTGAGAATGATGGAGCTTCACATTAAGCTGATTCATCTGATAGAAAAAGACAAACAGGACGACCGTTGCTGACAGTAACGAGTTCACGCATGCTGTATACCAGCCGAGCGTGTATCTCTCCTCTGCCAACAAAGTGATCGTCACATCCAAAAAGAAAGTGAACATGGATACAAGCAACCATAGGTGCAGCAATCTCTTTCCACGTGTTACAACATACAGATACACAAAAGATACAAGATTAATTATCCACACAATGGGGCCTACCCCTGTTGAAAGGAGACGATCATAACCACTTTCCATACTAAGCGCGGGCATCCATTCACGCTCTCTTGTCAATATATAAGTAATGCCTCCAACAACCAGCACCACAAAAATAAACGTCATAATGGAAGCGATCCTATCCTTGTGTTCCGATGACGAACAGTATCCCTTTCGTATACTTAATGTATACAGCAGAATCCCCACTGGAAACCCCGCATGCCAACAACCCCAGAACCATACCGAAGCCTGAGTGGCATCGTACAGGAGCCCTTTGTCACTGAATACGCCTGGGAAAGTCAAAAGATGCGGAATCATGATAAGACCCGTGAAAAAAACGTTCCCGATAAGATCAAGATCGGCTTATAGCCAGTTGCACGAAATTGAATGTAAAGCAAATGCGAAGTCATGAAATCACCGAACATGTTCCATGCTATAAAGATTGGGAAAAAGGAAGTTATTCCCCATAGTGGCGTTGATGCATACGGTATGACCACAAGAGTGCTAACCAGCGCAACCAAGCCGATAGTCAAGGCTATCCGTTTCTGTTTGGGCACGGTCGGTGTACTAATTAAGCTTGTCAGTGGGTCTCGTATGCGATGCATTGATGCTCTCAACCTTTCCGCCTATCGCTTGTCTCATCATGTCTCATTATTATTACCATAGTAACATATTTCTGTAGGAAGGCTGACTCAATTCCTTACAAATAAAAGGAAATTCAGCATCCTTAACGCCCAATATGATTATGATTTGTGTCTTTGTTACTATATAACAAGATTGGCCTGCTGTTGAAACATATCTCTTCACAGCCAAAAAAAGGCTGCCCCTCTTAGGAGGCAGCCTTTCTTATCGCAACTGTTCTGAACCGAGCAGTTCATTATCGCGGCTCTATCGAGAGCGACGACCGCCAGAGCGACCGGACGAGCGGCCACCACCTTTTCCGGAGCGCGCACCCGCTTGGCCTCCCCGCTCCTGTCTCCCAGTACTCTGGCCCGACTGAGAATTACGTCCCTTTCCGCGTCCGTCACGCGAACTGTTGCGACCGCTCTGACCGCCATTTCCAGCTTCTCGGCGTGAACCGCGGCCACCAACATCATTTCCTTGCTTGCCTCGAGAAGCATTGCGGCCGCCTCGACCTGCACCTTGGCCGCGAGAATCCTGCTTGTCGCTGCGAGCTCCACGGCCAGCGCCACGACCGCCATGTTTAGAACTGCGACCGCTATCTTCCTGCTTGCTGCGACCCGAACGAGCGTCACCGCCGCCAGCGGCCTGTTCACCATTCTGGTCACGGCGCTCCAGCTTCTGCCCAATGCCGCGTTCAATCAGTTCTACAGCCATTCGGTCTCTAGGTGATGCAAACGTAATGGCGATCCCCTGTGCACCGGCACGTCCTGTACGCCCAATACGGTGAATATAGCTCTTTGCATCCTGCGGAACATCATAGTTAAACACATGCGTAATGCCTTCTACGTCCAATCCGCGTGCCGCAACATCCGTCGCAACCAGCAGCTGCATCTTCACATTGCGGAAACGTTCCATTACTTGCTCCCGCTTCGACTGCGACAAATCGCCATGCAGCTCGTCCGAATCGTAGCCCAGCTCAAGCAATTCCTCATTCAGCTTGCTTGCCCTGCGCTTCGTACGGCAGAAAATGATTGCTTGGTACGGGCGGTGCTCATCAATGAGCTTGCACAATGTCGCCTGCTTAGCACGATCCGTCGTTTGCACGACAATCTGCTTCACATTCTTCACTGTGATGCGCTCACTTTGCACATGTATGTCGATAGGACTGCGCATGAAGCGTTCAGCTAAGCGACGTACATTCGCTGGCATTGTCGCGGAGAATAGCAAGGTCTGGCGATTTGTAGGCGTTTGGCGAATAATTTCTTCAACTTCGCCCAAGAAGCCCATATGAAGCATTTGATCCGCTTCATCCAGCACCAATGTCTTTACCTTGGATAACGAAATCGTCCCGCGTCTCAGATGATCGAGCAACCTTCCCGGCGTCCCGATCACAAGCTGGCGACCACCCTGCAGCTTGCGCATCTGCCGCTCGACATCCTGCCCTCCATACACCGCGAGTACGTTCACGCCCTCATATGCTCCGATCAGCTTCTTCGCTTCAGCCGTAATTTGCAAAGCGAGTTCGCGTGTCGGTGCAACGATAAGTGCCTGCACATGTGTGGAACCTGCATCAATGCGCTGAATGATCGGCAGCAGGAAAGCGAGCGTCTTGCCCGTTCCCGTCTGTGCCTGCGATACGACATCCTCGCCGGATAGAACGACCGGAATCGTTTCTGCTTGAACTGGTGTCGGCACTGCAATCCCATTTTGATTCAATGTGTGTACCAATTGTTTCGTGATTCCTAATTGCGCGAATCCTCGTTGATTTAAGCCCGTCAGACAGGCCACCCCATTTCTGTATAGTCAGGACTAGCCTTCGCCCTGTAATGATGTATGAATGATCGATTTCACCCGGCCAACTTGTCCATCCTGCAGGCGCACTTTAATGCCGTGCGGATGGAATGGCGAATTCGTCAGGATATCCTTTACGATACCTCTAGTCGTCTTGCCTGAACGCTGATCCTGCTTCAGCACAATATCCACTTCAAGGCCCGCATGTATATGCTTCCGATGCTGTCCATTCTGTTCCATCAAGTCACTGCTCCTAACTTCCTTATCCTTCATGCTTCCTCGCAATTGACCCGATTGCTTCGCCATCCTCGCTTCAATCGAATGACTGCGGTATCCACATATTATACACGGAAACGTCCCTATGGTATAATGGACCATCAATATCGATTCCATCGTATAATTCAGGAGGTAACATGCTGACGTTTGAACAGAAACTAGCGGTTATCGAATCGTTCCCAGAGCTGCAGCGCAATAACGTGTCATTGGGACGAGTGAATTTCCACTATGAAGACAGCGTTGTGGAAAAGAAAACTGTTGTCTATCACCTGCATCCGAACGGCAACGGCTTTGTCTATGCCGGCTATGTATCTGGTTATGATACGGATGCCAAAGGCATGGTCAACATCCGCGAATACTCTGAAGAGGAGCTTCGCAAGCTGATTCAGGCTTCTATTGATTCCATGTCGCCAGCTCCTCTTGAGGCAGACATTGCCGAGGAAGAAACAACAGAAGTCAAGAAAGAACGCTATATCAATGACAACAACGAGACATTGTGGCTTGAATATGACTTTGAATTGTGGAACATTTATGCGGGCGAAAGTCTGGAAATGACCTTCGAAACACGCGAGGAAGCTGAAGAATATTTGCTGGAGGAAGGCTTCTCACCTGCAAATTCATAGCAGCCAGTAAGTGGGAAAGCAGTGCCGCACTAATCGGGCAGCAGCTTTCCCTTTCCTTTATCCCTCATGCCCTTAGCATTACAATCGTGCATTGCCTCCACCGACACATCTCTTCTACTTACATTCCTAGATTAAAATAAGCGTAAAACACACGATCTGCCCATATAGGTATTATCGTAAGTCATTTTTAATAATAAGGAGCATTGATTCATGACTTCTCCCCATTATTCGGAGCCAATTCTTAAGCAAGGCAAGCAAGCAGTAGCCGTTGTTACTGGATCTTCGAGCGGATTTGGCCTGCATACGTGCATTGAACTGGCCCGTTCTGGGTATCTCGTGGTGGCGACCATGCGCAATCCGCAGCAGTCCTCCCGCCTGCTGCAAGAAGCGGAGACACAGGGCGTGAAGGATAGAATCGATGTACAAGCGCTCGATGTGACAGATACGCATAGCATCGCATCCGCTGCACAATATATCCTGTCAGCATATGGAGGCGTTCACGTTCTCGTGAACAATGCAGGATTCGCGATAGGCGGCTTCATCGAGGAAATCAGTATGGATGAATGGCGCGCCCAACTCAATACCAACTTCTTTGGTACGGTAGAGGTAACCCGAGCTCTGCTTCCTTATATGAGACAGCAAGGAAGCGGAACTATCATCAATGTGAGCAGCATCAGTGGTCGATGTGCTTTCCCCGGGTATGCTCCATACGCCGCTTCCAAGTTTGCTGTTGAAGGATTCACCGAATCACTTCGTATGGAAATGCTCCCTTACGGTATATATGCCGTTCTTGTTGAGCCCGGCTCCTATCGGACAGATATATGGTCAAAGGGATTCAACTCGATTTCATCTCGAGAAAACTCCCCCTATCAGAGCTACTTAAAGCATATTCTCCAATACTCCGAGAAGAATGCGGAAAAAGCCCCGCCACCTCATGAGGTAGCGCGTCTCATAGCCTCAATAGCCAATGATCCGAAGCCGCGGCTTCGATACACACCCGGCTGGAGCCGTGCAGGAATGGGGCTGCTTCGAGCAATGCCTTGGAAATGGTATGAGCGCCTAATCATTTGGATGCTGCATCGATAAAGGCGTATCTAACGCCGTTAACACGCTTTTGAAGCTCAACGCTGTTAACACCTTCCCTAAGCATGAAAACAAGGATTTACAGTAATAATGAATATCAATTGTATTATCCATAAAACGTCCATTTGAGAATGAAGGTAGAAATGGATACAATACATCTTGCCTAAATCGATAGGCACATCTATTTATTCTAACAAAAGGAAGGTCCCTTATGAATCATCACGACTACCACCATCTCAATCATGTTAAGGAACAACTAACGTCGAAGCGTACTTTATGGATCACGTTGGCTTTGACCTTGTTTTTCACCATTGTTGAAATCGTGGGCGGGCTTCTGTCCAATTCACTCGCACTCCTATCGGACTCGGCCCATATGATATCTGATGTCATCGCATTAGGACTCAGTATGGCGGCGATTTATATGGCCACACGCGAGCCGAATCAGCGATATACCTTCGGCTACCTCCGATTTGAAATTATCGCATCCTTCCTAAATGGGTTGGCCCTTATTGTCATAGCCATCGGAATTGTTATTGAAGGGATCAAGCGGATGATCCATCCACAAGATGTCGATTTGCAATTGATGCTTATTATCGCGACCATCGGACTGGTCGTGAACATTGTCCTTACACTTGTGTTGAGCCACAGCATGAAAGAAGAGGAGAACTTGAATGTAAAGAGCGCCTTGTGGCACTTCATCGGCGATTTGCTTAGTTCGGTCGGTGTCATTTTATCCGCTATTCTCATCCATTTCACAGGGCTATATATTTTCGACCCACTCATTAGCATGGTAATCGGGGCTATTATTTGTACAGGCGGCGCCAAAATCATTCGAGAATCCCTCCTCGTGTTAATGGAGGCCGTGCCCGACAAATATGATTTAGAGCAAATTCGAGCGGAAATGAACCAAGTGGAGGGAGTGGAAGATGTCCATGAACTGCATCTTTGGGCTGTATCCACCGATCACTACTCACTAACTGCGCATGTTTTCATTCGTGAGGATATTCAGCCATTCTGCGTCATCTTGGCCATTAATCATATGCTCAAAGCGAATTATGGCATCGAACATACGACGATCCAAATCGAACATCCAGCCATGCATGATCATGGGGAATATGGCAAGCAATTTTTACAGCATATTGAGTCAGCTTCTGTTAAATCGGTATGACACCGCCATTTCATTCGGGACATCCCAACATCCATAGCTTGGTTAAAAAAAGCTGCTGAGCCTTTGCTCAGCAGCTTTATGATCATAAGATAATGATCAGCTAACTTATTCGTTAGCTGTATAACGAGAATGATAAATAAACGAACCAGGAATCAACTTCATCTGTTCGATAATATTATAATAGGTTGCTTGATCGATCATGTACACATAAGCCCCCGGCAAATCCAGCTCTTCTGCGCACTTATCCGTAAATTCAGACAGCCATTCCGCCTCCTGCCCAGCGGCTTCTTGCGGTACGTCAACGACTACTCCATATAGATAGACCCCATATTTTTCAGGGTAATGCTACAACTGCTTCTGAACTCGCAGTATTCATATCATGTATTCGCTTAGCGCAGTCTGGAAGCAGGCCCACAGCTCTCCCGTACGATAAGCTCAGTCGGTATCATAACCTTCTTGCCAATACTCCGCTGCTTCTCCAAACGCTCCATCATCAGCTCAAGCGCCGTATCTCCGATACAGTCACTGTGCAGTCTGACCGTTGTAAGCGCAGGGGTCATGAATTGGGCAACCGCAATATCGTTGAAACCAACCACACTAATATCCTCAGGAACCCGTAATCCCTGCTCCTGAATCGCCCGAATCGCGCCAATTGCCATCGAATCATTCGCAGCCAGAACTGCCGTACAGCCCCGTCCAGAAGAAACGATCAGTTCCTTCGTCAATCGGTACCCATCTTCTGCTGAGAAAGTCCCGACACGCACCAAGGACGAGTCGAAGATTCCAGCTTCCCTCATCCATTGTTCGTAGGCTGTCTCGCGCCGATCGGCAGTCGAAGCTCCATCAAGCACATCTCTTCCGCCTACGTAAGCGATTCGTTCATGACCCAATGCACGAATATGAGACAGTGCCTGTTCTACCGCATCATGCAGATCAACCGTGACAATGTCCGACTTGCGATCCCAAGGGACATCATCCACATATACGATAGGTGAAGCAGACCGCTGAAGTTCATGGAGTTGTCCAGATCCAATTGGGCCTACCACAATGTATCCTGATGCGGTTGCAGCAGGATGGGAGTGTTCTCCCTTCTTGCCAACCTCTATAAGCTGGACGCCTCTTTCCCGAGCTGCTTCTTCTATTGCGAGCCGTACCGTTAAATAATATGGATCGTTAAGCTCCTCACTCTTGTCATAGGTCATGACAATTCCGATCGTCTGTTGACTTGCCCTGACTTGCACAGGAGCAGGCGGTTCCGCTATCGGTGTAGGTGTAGGCATCCATATCTCTGGCTCCGGCGCCTCCATCGTCCGCTTCTTCCGCTTGTACTTGTTATAGCCGAGTTCTTCTGTCGTTTCCATAATGCGGCGCCGAGTCTCGTCGGATACCGACAACGTCTCATCGAAGTTGAGCACGCGAGACACCGTGGATATCGACACACCCGCCCGCTCCGCGATTTGTTTAAGGGTAGCCATTTCGCCCTCCAATCGTTATGCGTCGCTGCAATCGTCATCCGTTTTGTTGTTGCATGTCCTTACGATTGTACTGTATTCTTGCCCAAAAGCATAGAGGAACGCCCGCCGTCTGCTAGTTCCGGCGCAGTGTTTCCTTCGCCTTCATCACATCTGATATTTCCTTATTCGAGTACACAGACAGCTTGAGATTCAGCTCGAACGGCTCAAATCCATTGCGGTATTGGCTTAGCTGGCGCTGGCCGCAAGAATTCGAACCGAGCCCATTCTGCTTCGCGTCGAGATGAAGCACGATGTAATCCCTCTTCTGCAAGTCAATCGGATGCTTAGCTGCATCCAAATCCTGAACTTCATAATAGGAAGCGCTGAAATCCATCTTCGGATACGCAACCGCCAGCAAACCTACTCCATAGCGATCTGCTAAGCGTACCCAGCGGCAGTCGGTATGATTTCCGTTTTCCTGTGGGTGCACATAATTCGTGAACATCTCATCCACCGTCCGCTCGTAGATGCCGAACAGGCTCGCCTGTTTGGAATCCGCATACGACTCTCCCGGACCCCTACCATACCATTTGCCGTTCTCACAAGCAGCGCGTACGCGAAGCTCCACGCCAACACGTGGAATCATCTCCGGCGCCTGCTCCTTCACGCCCCCCGGCTGGCCGCTTACATCGAGCAGCACATCGCCGTTCGGATAAATGCGATAATCATAGCAGGAACGGTAATGCCATGCAGCATTCGTTGTCCCATTCAGCACAGACACCTTCACGCGAACGATTTCGCCCTCCTGTGTATAAGTAAATCCCTCTACAATTTCATGCATTACATGCATAAATGACTTGTTCCGATAATCATCCACTACATACATATCATTGTCGATTGGCGCACGCCAGAATTGCAGTTTCGGCCCCTGCTCCACAACGGTAGTGCCATGATAAGTCCATGAAGTCATGCGGCCCTTGACCGTATCAAAGCCAATGCTGAAGTCTTCACCGCGTACAATGAGTTCACAATGTCCCTCTTCCATCGTAAGCGTGCCGCTCGGCTCAATATACAGCAATTCCGCAGCAAGCGGCAAGCGGAATTGCGCCGTAGCCAGCTCATGTCCCGCTTGTGCCCAAGCACAGTCTCCCTTCAACGTATAAGAAAGATTCACATAGTAATCCGTGCCCGGCTCCGGCGCGAAATCAAGCAAGTATCCCAGCTCCACTTCCTTGCTCGTACGTGCAGCGATACCAGTAATGTCTGCCTCGCCTGTTTGCAAAATACAGTCATCCTTCATGACTGAATAGCGCAATGCCAATTGATCGAGCGATGCAAAGTCATACTTGTTGCTTACTTGGATTAAACCGCGCTGCAAGTCAATCTCGTGCGTATGAACTGGCTCAATCACTTTCTTATATTCCAGCAACCCTGGAGAAGGTGTGCGATCTGGCATCACAAGCCCGTCGATACAAAATGCTCCATTCGTCGGGTCATCGCCAAAGTCCCCGCCGTAGCGATAATAGACACGTCCTTGCTCATCTTCCGTACGAATGCCGTGATCGCACCATTCCCAGACGAATCCGCCCTGCAGCTTGTCATGGGCATAGAATAAATCCTGATACTCCTGCATGCTGCCTGGTCCATTGCCCATCGCATGAGCATATTCACACAGAATATGCGGCTTCGTGGAATGATCAATAATATGCTGCATTGTCTTGCGCTCCGGATGCTCGAGCCACGTATACATCGTCGAATATACATCCGCAATGTCCATATCTCTGTCCCCTTCATAGTGAACAAGGCGTGTTGGATCCATTTCCTTCGCACGAAGTCCCATCGCTCTGAAGTTACGGCCGTAGCCCGACTCGTTGCCTAATGACCACATAATGATACAAGGATGGTTTTTATCCCGTTCAATCATTCGTTCTATACGATCGACGTAGGCCCTCTCCCATGCCGGATCATCCGTAATCCAATTGAAGTTGCCTGTCAGCTCAAAGCCATGGCACTCCAAGTCCGTTTCGTCGATCACATACATTCCGTATACATTGCACAACTCATAAAGGCAAGGTGAATTCGGATAATGCGCCGTTCGAATCGCATTAATATTGTGCTGCTTCATTAGGCGGATATCCTTCTCAATATCATCACGCGATACGACACGACCTGTGATCGGATGCGCATCATGGCGATTTACACCCTTCAGCTTAATCGCCACTCCGTTGACCGTGAATGTGTCGCCCTTCAATTCAACTATACGGAAGCCGACCTGCTGTGGAATAACTTCAATTACGTCATCCCCATTCTTCAACGTGAAGAGAAGCGTATATAGGTATGGTGTCTCTGCACTCCACAGCATTGGAGCCGCAATCGGAACCGCTGCAGTGACGCGTTCGCCACCAGGCATTTCGTCGAATGCTACCTGCTGCCCTGCGGCATCCAACAATTCATAAGCAAGCGTATGCCCCTGCTTCGTGCCACGAATATCCGCGCTTATTCGCAAAATCGCATTCGTATAAGCGGAGTCCAGCTCTGTTACCACCGTAAAGTCTTCAATCCCCGCAAGGGGCTGGACATACAATTCTACATCACGGAATATGCCGCTCAACCACCACATGTCCTGGTCTTCCAAATAAGTGCCGTCTGACCATTGATAAACCCGAACACACACCTCGTTCTGCCCAGCTTCCACATAGCTTGTGATATCAAATTCGCTCAGCAGTCTGGCTCCCTTGCTGTAACCCACTTCCTGACCGTTCACCCACACATGAAATGCGGAATCAACGCCATGGAAGCGCAAAATCACTTGTTGATTGTCCAACCATTGTGAACCGATCGCAAAGGTTCGCTTATAAATGCCTGTCGGGTTATCAGTCGGTACATAAGGCGGATTAATCGGGAAGTTGTACCACAGATCTGAATAATGCATTTTCCCATAACCTTCAAGCTGCCAATTACTTGGCACCATAATGTCATCCCAGTTCGAACAATCAAATGTTGGCTGCTCAAATCCCGGCGGTGAATACTCAGGCGCTTCCAAATAAACAAACTTCCATGTTCCATTCAAGCTCTTCCATTGATGTGCATACTTAGGCTCGTCTAATAATGCCAGCTGTCGATTCGGATACGACCGAAAATACGCTCTCCCCTTCATACGGTTACAATTCGTAGCATCCACATTTTCCCACTGCTTCATTACACGCATAGTACGTCCTCCTGACCACGGGGATTCCTCAGACGAACGACATTCCATTCAATCCACTTTACCATTCGTTCAGACTGAGATTCGGAATAATTGCACCCTCACTTT
Organism: Paenibacillus alvei DSM 29; assembly: GCF_000293805.1. Lineage (GTDB taxonomy): Bacteria > Bacillota > Bacilli > Paenibacillales > Paenibacillaceae > Paenibacillus_B > Paenibacillus_B alvei. The sequence continues at coordinate 396,835 of NZ_AMBZ01000002.1, forward strand.
CTTGATAAAATTTTACTTGATTCAAGTAAAACAAACAATCATTTTAGTAAAATATTTTACTCCCACTTTTATTTTTTACTAATCACTTCGACGTGCTAGTAAAACTTTTAGTAAATACATGATTTTCCTGAAAATTGGATGATATCAACAAAAATAAGAGCGAAGACGATTTGTCTCCGCTCTGAGTTTGCATTCCATCTAGTTTTTGCCTAAATTTTTACTTAGCTGCGACTGCTTTCCATTGCTTTGCCCTCACGTCTCCTTGACCATACAGTCCAAGCCATATCTACCCAGAAATAAATGACGAACATGGGGCATACCATATTCCAAATTGCCGCAACATGGATATAGCTTATTTTCAGCAAGGGATGCAATCCGTACACAACAGCGAGGGATAGGAACATCCAGCATATGGAGAAGGAGAAACAAACATGTCCATGAAGCTGCAGGCGATAAGAAGAGTAGTCCCACCATTTGCGATAGAACACCTTCTCCAGCAGCCAACCGCTAACGTATTCGACAAAAGTCGGGATAAGGAGGCATAGCAGCAGAAGGAGTCCCAAATGGGTTCCTTGTTCAGCATAAGGGAGCAGGAGAAGGGGGGCAATGCCATACATCGGCTTAAAGGGCCCTTGGAGAAAACCATCCTTCCAGAAGCGTCCTGTTGTGACCTTACTGTATAGGTTCTCAAGCAGCCATCCTCCAAAGGAATAGACCATAAAATAAAAAACGACAGCCAATGCATCATTGGCCGCCGTTCCTGTATACTGCAGCGGAATTGGCAATTGAGCCGCCATAACGCATAACCTCCTTATGCCTGCTTCTAGCGGCATATTTCAAGCTACCCGTAGTATGGTTGTATTCCGCACCACTTATTCCCTATTGCCTTGATTATTCAGCTATGATGAGGCTAGCGTGTGACTGACCAGGAAGGGAAAAAGTCATCACAAGAGAGTGGAATACCTTCACTTGCTGTCCTTCCTTCAGCTCAGAAGCCTTCAAGACAACCCCCTGCTTGTCCGTAATGAACGTATCTTTCGTTACATTTAAAATTACATCATTGTTGATGTTGCCATCAGCTTCTACATCAACATGAATTCGGGCATTCACTTCACCCTCAGTGTTCGTTACTTTGAGCACTTTGCCCGTCTTGACTGCCGTTTCACCTTTGACAACAATCTTCTCTGCACCTACTGTGCCCGGGAAGCTCATCATCATAACCGGACCATACTGAACCTCTACGACAGCTCCTTCTTTCAGCACATCCTTGCTGACCGGCTGGCCTTTATCGTTCACGATAACAGTATTGTCGTGTACATTAATATTCAAATATTGCTGTCCACGAAGAACGAATCTATGGCCGTCCCCCGACTCAATAATACCTTGTGATGTCACATGCTCTTTCGGCAATGTCGAGCCCTCCTCTATTGGATGAGATGACACAACATAACCTTGAATAGTCTCTGCAGCTGCTGCTCCAGCGAACGGTACGCTCAGCACCGCCATAATCGATGCAATTGCCAAGCCTTTGTTCCATTTTTTCATTGCAATTCCTCCTCTAATCTCTTGTTGTTTTGGGCACACCTATGTACCAGCTTCTTGATGCCTGTAAGATTATTCGGTTTGTCTTCATAGACGGAGGAGGTATGCATAATGTTGCATAAAAAAAATATTTTGAGTATGTAATCAAAGATACATGTATCGTATAGATACTAAAAACCCCAAAAAACCTGCCAACCACTAATAAAAAAGGTACCCGCGTAAGAGCATCTATCTGCTCTCTCGGGCACCCTTGCTTTACAGCTACTGTTCCTCTATACGACGTTGAACGAAGGAATCTACCGCCGCCTTAATAACCGCAATAACTGGAACGGCAATGAACATTCCTAGTATGCCGCACAGACCGCCGCCTATAATGATGGCAAAAATAATCCAGATGGGTCCTATCCCCACTTTGTTCCCTACGATTTTCGGACCAATATAATACCCATCGAACTGTTGAACAATGAAAATAAACAACGTTATCCAAAGCGTCTGCTCAGGCGATACGAACAGTGTAATAATCCCAACAAACACCATCCCCATAAACGGACCAAAATAAGGAATAACATTCGTTACAGCAACGATCAAGCTGGACAACAGCGCATACGGCGCTTGAATGATAAGAAGCCCGATGAATACGATACTGCCTACGACGGTTGCATCCAAAATGACGCCTACAAAGTATTGCGAGAAGATCATGTCCATTTTTCTTACAAAATCAATGACGCCTTCAGCCCGTTCCTTCTTGAGCAGGCCATGCAGGGTACGCTTCGCGCCTGTCCCAATCTTCTCCTTGTCCTTCAGCAGGTAAATCGACACAATGAATCCGATAACGAGATTCAACAGCGCAGACGTGAAGGTAAACAGACTGGACAGCAAGTTGTTCAGCATCAGCTTCAGAAAGTCGCTTATTTGACTGGATAGCGAGCTAAAATGCTCACTGATGCTGCTCGATATTCCAGATTGAATGAACCATTCTTTACTCAAGACATTTGCCTGCAGCCACAGCTTCGTGCCTTCCATATAGATTGGCATATCCGCCAACAGCGTGCTTACACTCTCTATCACCCTCGGTGTAATAACCGTTATGAGCAGCACAATAATTCCGAAAAATAACGTATACACGGCTATGATGCTAATAAATCGCTTCATTTTTGTTCTAGCCAACAGCCGCTTCTCCAAAATATTAACAAGCGGACGTAGAAGATAGGCAATAAAGCAAGCAATAAAAAATGGCGTAAGCATAGACAATAAAGCTACAACTCCACTGAGAACATAACCCATATTGTCAATGAGCTTGTACACCAGCACTGCAATGGTGAATAGCCCCAAATAGCGCAGTGTTCTTCGATTTTTGAGCATGACATCCCCCTGGTTGCTAATTCATACACGTATAGACTTAGTATAGCGAATTTCACGAGAAATGAAATAAATATGGAAAAAAGCATCCCCTAATCCACGATTAGAGGATGCTTTGCATGCTGCAAATGCTTATTGTTGTGCTGCTCTTCCACGACGGAACAGAATGCGATCAAGAGAATAATCGGCACCGCCGCTGACAACCAAGTACAACGACATCGCTGCAAGAGCGATTTCGAACTCATAGCCGCCTGCAAAGCCCATTTGCAGCTTCACAGTGAAGATTGCCACGAGCATAATTACCGTGAATGCTGCACCAATCCATCTCGTTCCAAGACCAACGATGAGTAAAATGCCTCCTACCAGCTCAATGGTTGCCACGACATAACCCATAATCCCCGGAATACCCAAGCTCTCAAAAAAACCTGCCGTGTTGTCCAGACCTCCCTGGAATTTTTGCAGCCCATGAATAAAGAAAATGAGCCCCAGTGCAAGCCTGATAATAAGTGAACCTACCCCTTGATTTAATGCTGACATCATACAACGCCTCCTATAAGATTAGAATGGATTATTATTAACATGAATATGAAAGAAAACAAAAACTACGTTGTGTAGTGTAAAAATGTAAAAAAATTAGGGCATAGCAGCAAAAAATAATAAACATAAAGCAAGTAACACTTGCAGGGACACAATTGCAGGCGTAAACGGCAGCTTCATCGGAATATCTGTCTCTGGTTCGAGCAGCTGGCGAATTCGATAATTAATGGATGTATCTGCAAATGAAACATAAGCGAATGGCATGCGCGGCGTCTTCCCTTGCTTCAACATCTTGAGAAGCGCACTCCCTAAATGAGCTGCTGTTCCTAGACGCTGAATCGCATAGTGGTCTGCCAACACCTCGCGAATGATGTTATACTGCTGCTTCGACCATCTCATAATCGGCATGTACCACATGACCGAAGCGAGAAGAGACAGCACGAACATCCGCAATGGATCTCGATGCATTTGATGGAAGGCCTCGTGGTGGACAACCGCCTCTAGCTCATCCTCATCAAGCAGTTCCATCAAGCCAGTCGATACAATAACGAGCGGCGACCACATCCCCATCGTGAAAGCGATAGGCGAAGTATGCTCGATGATCATCATTCGTTTCTGGCCCTCATTGAACCGGGCATTCATCTGCTGCGTAAGCTCATTATTTCGACGCCCGAGCAGCTTCCGATACGCGTTGCGGGAAAGCAACATTTGTCGGACGAACAGGAACGGGACACTGATCAGCGTACAGAACACATAGGCATCAAGCACATAAATGAACTTGGACAAACCGTAGTTCTGCATAAGCGTAGAGCACGCCTCTACGAGATTGAAATGCAGTTCCCATCCCGCAAGCACCTTCATCGCATACATGACCATTTGGCAGAACAACACGGCTGCAATTAGAAGCATCGAACTGAAAATGAATGTAGATCGATTTTTCCACATTGTTTTATTTATCCTTTTTCAATTGCTTGATTTTTTGTTCCAGCTTGTCGAGCAGTCCCTCGTCTACATCCTCCAGGGCATCAAGCATGTGGTTTACAACCAATGGGCCGAATTCATCCATCAGTTCATGCGTTAGCTCCTTGGATTGCGTGTCGAGAAAAACATCCCGTGACAGCACCGGTCGGAATAAGGAAGTCCGTCCCTCCGTGCGCTTGACCAATATCCCTTTGTCTACAAGTCGGTTCATGACGGTCATGACTGTGTTAAAGTTGATGCATTTCTCAGCCTCAAGCTTCTTTTGCACATCCTTAATCGTCATTTCCGAACCTTCCCATAAGACAGTCATGACTTTGGCTTCAAGCGGCCCGAAGAAGCGATTCAGTCCACTCTCATGGAATTTGAAATTATGAATTTTCATCGTGGAATTCCTCCCACTACGAATTGTAGTGTGATATCAGCCTAATGTCAAGTATGTCCATAATTAGGTATCCCAAATTACAAAATAGGCGACACTAATCGTGCAAGCGACTCTACAAATCGGTAACGAATTGGGCGCTTCCGATATGTATTCCAATGCAGTTTCACCGATTCCTTCATATCCTGCTCGTACAGCTTATCTAGCTGCTCTGCTGTAGCTCTGTCATAGAGAAATGCATTAATTTCGAAGTTCAAGCTGAAGCTGCGATGATCCAAATTCGCAGTACCTACGGTAGCGGCCTGTCCATCTACAACCATCGTTTTAGCATGGAGGAAGCCCTTCTCATACCAATAACACTTGGCTCCTGCACGAAGCAGTTCTCCAACATAAGAATTCGATGCCCATTGCACAAAACGGCTGTCCCCCTTCTTCGGAATCATAATGCGCACATCGACCCCGGACTGCACAGCAACTTTAAGTGCAATAAGCACACTGTCGTCAGGCACTAAATAGGGGGTTTGTACATAAATTCGCTCCTTGGCTTCAAAAATCAGCTTAAGCAAGGCATTGCGAATTTGCTGCTTGTCTGAATCTGGACCGCTGGACACAATCTGTACAGGTGTATTCCCTGTATGCATTGGTGTCGGGAAGTATTGCTCGCAAAAATGAATATACTGCCCTGAGGCTGTGGACCAATCGAGCAGGAACTGTCCCTGAAGCCGATGAACGGCTCCGCCTTGCAGCTCGAGATGCGTATCCCGCCAATGTCCGATTTTTGGATCAAGACTAACATATTCATCGCCGATATTAAATCCGCCAACGAATCCGACCTGCCCGTCAATAACGGCAATTTTCCGGTGATTGCGGTAATTGACACGTAAATTGACATAGGGAATACGAGAAGGGAAAAAGCGATAAATCTGTGCTCCTGCGGCACGCAAATCAGCAAGCGCCTCATCCTTCAACGCGGGCGATCCGATGTCATCATACAATAGTCGTACCTCTACTCCATTCGCAGCACATTCCGTCAGGGCATCAATAATTCTCCGTCCAGTTGCATCCCCAGCCAGCTTGTAATACAGCAAATGGACATGATTAGAAGCACTTTGGATCCGCTCGACCAATCGATCCATCATGTCGCGGCCATCCGCAATGACTGTCACTTCGTTGTTCTGTGTCAAGGGAGAGTAACTGCTGACCAGATTCATATAAATAAGGGGTTCATAGTGTTGCACGACCTCATTCGCATAGGCAAATGTCCCTTCCTCAATGCAACGAACCTGAGAGGCAATTTCGTTCCGCACAAGTCGTTCCGTTCGCGGCTTAATCCGATATACCTTCCTCCGAGCCAAGTTCTGGCCGAACAGAATATAGAAGATAAAGCCGATAAACGGAAGCAGCAGTAACAGCATAAGCCATGCCCAGGTCCCCCCTACGTTGCGCCTCTCCAAGAAAATCACGACAGCCGCAAACAACAAGTTGATAATCGGTATCCAATGTCCAGCTAACTCTAAAAGATGTGACCACATAGATTAAGCCGCTCCTGTCCATGATGATGACTCCATTGTACCACGAGCAGCGATGCGCCATTCATACCGTTAACGTTCGGGAGGCGTAGTCTGTCCGCTGCTTGGAAGTACAGAGGTAGGATCATCATCCATCGGTATAACGCCTGCCCCACCCAATAAAGATGAATTTGAAGCATCCGCAGCACCCGAAGCTTGTTGAGAGCCATCATCGTTCAGCGATAGATTGTCGTTCGGCTGCTTCGAATTGGATCGATAACTATCTGCCACTAGCAAAATTATAGGAAACACAAGTCCTGGCAGCACAGCATAGGTCGCCCAATGATCAAGCAGCTTGTCCAAGTAGGCCGTATTGGGAATGAACAGGATCGACCATGCTACAACGATCATTCCTAAAGGGAAGATAAGGAATCGATGCTCAGATAAGCGAAGCGAATGAGCAAGTCCAATTGCCGATGCGTACAGCAGGAGCACGAGACGAAAGTAGGTTGTCAGAAACCAGATGACAGCCATTACCGCTTCAAGCCGCTCCAGAAAATTGCCGAGACTAATCTTTTTAGCGAGGGCATAGCTTGGATACATATGCCGGGCCGTATTATCCGCCCCAATCACAAGGATGGACAGCAGCGTCGTAATCATTAAGAAGGTGCCGCCAATGATGCACCCCCATAGGAGCGCACTCGTCACCTTATCCTTCCGCTTCACTGAGGGAAGAATGAGCAGAAATACAGCCAGATCCAGAAAGGGAAAGCTGAAGAAGGTTAGTCCCCCGCGAAGAACTGGGATCATTCCACGTTCCAATACCGGCAGAAGCTGCTTTACTTCGATTTGCGGCACTACGAACAAGACAAAGCAAATAAAGAGCAGCAGCACCCAAGGGAAAAAAACTTCGGCTCCACGCGCAAATACTTCAACGCCAAGACTGGCTCCGAATATAATGACGAGCATAAAAAAGATATGGATTGCCTCTATCGGCGTTTCCGGCATAATTTGCATCGTAATGAAGTCCCCGATATCCCGCAATGTGAGTGCGGCTGTTGTGAGCGCAAATCCGATAATGAAGCAGAGCGCAACCGTCTTCCCCAGTATCTTGCCAAGAATGGATTCGCAATACTCCGCTAAGGATTGATTCGGATATCTTCGACATAGCGCAGAATAAATGGGAATAACGAGCAGGCCGAGGCCCAAGGATACTAAGGCGGACAACCACGCGTCTTGCTTCGCTTCCTCTGCCAAGTTCGAGGGAATAATCAAGATCGCGCTCCCGATAATGAACAGTGCCGTCAAGATGGTCAGTTGACGCATACTAATTATGGATTTATCCTTCATCGCTTTATCACTTCCTTGTGCCCTGTCGCAACAGTGAGACTCGTCATTTTCCGCTACAAAAATTTTCGCATAGGCTTGAATATGAGCATCAGCAAATCCATGGGATTCGGTATCTTCCAATTCATCCCCACCACCACCCCGAACCCTGCAGCGATGATCAGCATTGTCAACAGTACCCATCGTTCCTTAACTAATTGCCGCTGCTTCATACGAGGAGATTGGAACAAAAAGATGGCTGACGCAATAATTACACATCCTATACTCGCCCACACGCTGTTCTACCCCTTCACATCACTGAGGAACGAGTTCCCAATTGTTCCTGTCCGTCTTATATTGAAATCAACTTGAACATTCACCTGCAGCTCCTTGAACAATTGCGGCCACTCTTTCTTGTGACGGTTCCAATAGCTCGGATAAGCACGATGAACAGCCTCTCCGAATCCAAATACATCGGTTCCTTCCGCCTGTGCTCGCTCCAAAGCTTTCTTTGCATTGTGAACCATAATCTGACCGGTTGTCTGTTCCAACTCACGAAGAGTCGACTGCTGATTGGTATCCATATTACATTCAACATCGGCAATATTAGCTTCTGTCCGCAAGGAAACGTCGATAGAAGGACGATCTTGATTCAGCTTCGCCTTCACCTTTGTCTTAGAGCGAATCACCTCGACTCCAGCCTTTCCGCCAGACTTGCATGGCAATTGAATATAAGTGTTCTCCAACTTATCCGTCAAATAGCTGAAGCCTTTGCTCTCCGTTTCATTCATCCAGCCAACCAATTTATCTCCGCTGAACATGCCGAGACCCGAATACTTTAACAGTGCCGGAGACTCGATCAACTCCACATTCTCCTTCTTCTTTCCTTCCTCACTGTCCCCTTTTATCAATATGCCTGTCAGCACAGCGTCCTTTCCATAGCTGGTCAAATCCGTAATTAGATCATCAAGCCGCACACTTACCGTAGGAGCCCACATCCGATCTGACACCTCCAGCGATTGGTACATTTTATTTGCAGGGATTTTATCTAGCGGTGTATAGAAATTCAAAATATCCCTGGCCGTAGTTCCTCTTCCTACTACGATATAAAAATCCGTGCGCAACTCCTGATCCCGCGACAGAAAATCAAGCGGCTTGCTGATGCCTTCACGCGCAAGCGCCTCACCGAACACGAACATGCGAAGATGTGAAAAGTACACCTTGCGCGGAGTGAACGTAGTCATGCGCCGTATTGCTTGGAACACCGTACCGCCCTTCGCACTATATACGATTACAGGCGCCCTATTGCCACTCGGCTTGCGCGCCGACACCTCACTTGGATCCACGACCTGTACAAGCACCTCATACTGTCCATCTTCTGCCTTATCAATTCCCATGCCTACTGCAATCGCCAGGTCATTCATCTCGCGTCGATTCCAACAGCCGGAGACAAGCAGACTAAGCATGATGATCAGCACACTGCTGAGGATGATCTTTTTCCGCTTCATTGCTATTCGCCCCCTCTACCTTTGAATATGTAATTATTTAGGCGGCTTCGGATGAGCTTTGTCTAGCGGCTGCTGCCGCTTCTGATTGTTCGGACTCATGAAGCTCGGCCTTGTACGCATGGCCCATTGCGGAAACCGAAAAATCGTATCCTTCTGATCCTTAATAATCATGGGTGCCAGCGGGCTCATATAAGGCACGCCAAATGAACGCAAGCTGCACAGATGAAGAACGATCGCGATAAGCCCAATGCACACGCCAAATAATCCAAAGGATGCAGCGAGCAGCATTAATGGGAAACGCAGCATTCGGAATGCATTCGACATGCTGTATGCAGGGAAGACGAAGCTGCATATTGCAGTAGTGGATACAACAATAACCATCGCCGCCGACACAATGCCGGCATCTACCGCAGCCTGGCCAATAACGAGTGTACCGACAACAGACACCGCTGGTCCAATCATCCTTGGCATGCGGATTCCCGCTTCCCGCAACAACTCGAATAAAATCTCCATCATTATGGCCTCCAGAACAGCAGGGAAGGGTATTCCTTCCCGCTGTGCTGCAAGGCTGATCAATAGCTGCGTCGGAAGCATCTCTTGATGGAATGTCGTAATGGCTACGTACAGCGACGGACCTAAAAGCGCAATGAAAATTCCGATGTATCGAAGAATCCGGACAAGACTGCTAATGTCCGAACGGAAGAAATAGTCCTCTGCCGCATGCAGAAAGGATACAAACAGTGCGGGGACTACTAGCACGGAAGGTGTTCCATCCACAAGAATTGCAATTTTCCCTTCCAACAATTCGGCAGCAATGACATCTGGCCGCTCTGAGTTATATACCGTCGGAAAAGGAGTAAAAGTCTTGTCCTGAATGAGCTCTTCAATATAGCCGCTTTCAAGAATACCGTCGATGTCAATTCGGCTCAGACGATCCCGAACCTCCTGCACCACCTTATCATCTGCCAAGTCCTGTATGAACATGATAGCCACATTCGTTTGCGTAAGACGACCAAATGGCTTTGTCTCCACACGCAAATTTTGATGCTTAATTCTTCTCCGAATCAGTGATGTATTCGTTCGCAGCGTTTCCGAGAACGCCTCGCGCGATCCACGGACAGAAGGTTCTGTTGTCGCTTCGGTCACCCCGCGATCCTTCCAACCTTGCGTGCTGGCTGCCAGTCCTGTTGTATACCCATCCAACAGCAGCACCGTATTGCCGCACAGTACCTCCTGAAGGACATCATCCAAGCAGGACACTGTCTGAATATGACCTACCGCCAGCACCCTCTCCTGCAGCAGCTTGATCAGATCCTTAGTCGCATCCGAGCCAGACGAGTTTGAAGATGCAGTTGAGCCCTCGGCAGCAGTAGACGAACCGTCCATTTGATCAGGATCGCCTTGCCCTTCCTTGGTTTTATCGGCACCAGAGGAGTCTGTTTTGGTTTTTGATTTATTTCCTCGAAGGACTTGGCTGTCACCTAATAGCGATTCCATAATAAAGTCAGTAATTGTCGCTTGATCAGCCATCCCATCTGTATATATCACTGCGACTCTTTGCTCGCCATCGCCCCCGACACGCAGTTCACGAATTACAATGTCTGAGCTATTTCCGAGTTTCATCCGAATATAATCGAGATTATTGTGTAAGCTTGCTTGCAGTTGATCCATAGACGTCTTCCCTCACTCTGCAGTTGATCACATGCCTGCCTGTTGTACTGCTTGGCACCTCGCCAGCAGCCATAGATTCTGCTTTTCAGTATTGCCGTGCGTTCAACTGGATAAACCGCCTCCCGGATTTGTCGACAGGCACTTCCCAGTGATACTATGAACAGGGTAGAGACAACCAAGATTTTGCGATCAAGCCGGATAGCCACAGCCGGCTATACAGGAGGGACGACCGTTATGGCAACTCGCACCAAAGGATTGACACTCGTATACACGGGCGATGGCAAGGGAAAAACGACGGCAGCAGTTGGGTTATGTGTTAGGGCAGTGGGTCACGGTTTCAAAGTTCTTATGCTTCAATTCATCAAGAGTCCAAAGCGTTCATATGGGGAACAAGCTTCGTTGGAGAAGCTCGGCGTGGAGGTAAGACAGCTCGGTATCGGCTTTACTTGGCTAAAGACGCCTGAGGAGCATCGTGAAGCCTTCAAGGAGGCCTGGTCGATAGCGAAACAGGAAATTCAGTCTGGAGACTATGACCTTATCGTTTTGGATGAATTGAACAATGCACTTGCAATAACAAGCTTCCCGATCGATGATGTACTCCCTAAAGCAGAGGTGGTGGACGCTATCAAAAATCGTCCAGAACATATGAACATTGTCATAACAGGACGCTCTGCTTGTCCTGAAATCATTGAAATCGCAGATCTCGTATCCGAAATCGAACCTGTGAAACATTACTACGAGGAAGGTATTCCGGCAGTACTGGGACTTGAATTCTAATTCATCTATTTATTCTATGTAATCTTTCTACTTTAGATCTCTTTCATTCACAAGGCTGCATGTCTTCACGTTGATCTTTCCTCGGGCAAGCAGCCTTTCCTTCTTTCCAGCCTCATAGCACCTAATAGCGCCTTTCTAATTACATTATTTATCCCATCGCTCCACTCCTTATCTCCTTACCTCATTACCTCCTATCATCTGCCCAAGTCTTCACCTTCCTGCATGTCATTTGCCCATTGTAAAAGCTCAAAGATCAGTAGGAAGCAGCCTTGTATAGATCGGACGGATGCTAATCACCGAGAATCCTTGCTGAAAAGCACAGAAGCGCTGAAGATTAAGCGAATGACTCGCTTGCTTCAGCGCTTCTGTATGGTGTAGCCGATCTGTAAGTGTAAAGCTTGAGCGTACGGTATTCAAATTAACGCTTGCGAATCATGAATAGGTAACTTAGCACTGCACCAAGGCCACAGCAGGCGATGACAACCCCCATCGGAACGGCTGTATGGCTGCCGGCGATGCCGACAAGCGGCGCAGCAAGTGAACCTGCGATGAAAGACATCAAGCCCAGCATCGCCGATGCGCTGCCTGCACGCTCTCCTTGGCTTTGCATCGCTAAGGAGAAGCCAGCTGTATTAACTACCCCTGTGCTTGATACAACAATAAACAGGGCGATGACAACTGCGATTAACGGTGCCTGCAGCAGTATCGCAGCTAAGAGCAGCAAACCACCGCTGACGGTTTGCACAATCCCTGCAATGAAGAGCCGCTTCTCATGGAAGCGAGACGCCAAACGGCCCGTAATTTGTGTCGCAATGATGAGCCCAAGGCCATTGAGTGCGAAAAACAGGCTGTATGCTTGCGGGGATGCACCGTAAATTTCCTGCAGCACGAATGGCGATCCAGATATATAACCGAACATCGCAGCAAAAACGAATCCTTGTGTGCAGGCATAGCCCATGAATTCGCGATCAGACAGCAGCGTACGGAAGGTTGCCATCGTCGTGCGCAGCCCGCCGGCAGAACGGCGTTCAGGCTGAAGCGTCTCTGGCAAGCCCAACCATGCAGCGAGAATCATAAGCAAACCGAGCAAGCCGAGCACGAGAAATACCCCATGCCATGTCGTAAACTGCAGCAGCTGCCCTCCAGCAATCGGAGCTAATATCGGGGCCAGCCCGTTTATCAGCATGAGCAGCGAGAAAAACTTGGTCAATTCACTGCCGGAATACATATCGCGCACCATGGCGCGTGCAATGACGATTCCGCCAGATCCAGCCATACCTTGAATGAAGCGAAGTGCAATGAGTCCCCATATGGATGGAACAATCGCACAAAGAACTGACGCAATTGCATAAATGATGAGCGAAGCAATAAGCGGCATCCGCCGTCCCCTAGCGTCGCTTAGAGGCCCTAGCATGAGCTGCCCGAAGGCTAAACCCATGAGACAGGCTGTTAAGCTCAATTGAGCGAAAGAAGTGCTCGTTTGCAGATCGCTGGCCAACATCGGAAGCGAAGGCAAATACATATCAATGGACAACGGCCCGATCGCCGTCATCGATCCTAGAATAACGGCCATGGACAGTCTCTGCTTCCGTGTAGGTGCAGAGATGGATGAGGCCGTATTACTGCGTTGTACAGGTATACTCATAAATTGTATCCAGTCCCTTTCTTGTTTGTAATCACGGCTGCAACCAACTCGTTATGATATGTCAATTTCAACCTACATACATGTAACCATTATAGTTACAGCTAGTTTGCGAATCAAGCTTAAATCATGTAAAACCCCCCTCAATATTTCCTGCGGCATACAGAACAACAGCCCCCATTTCATTACGAAATGAGGGCTGCCACCGGCTTAACAGCCGAAGAGACGGGAAACCTATTTATACATAACGATATCGATTAATTGCGAATGAGATAATCGAATGCACCTAATGCTGCCGTAGCACCAGATCCCATTGAGATGATGATCTGCTTATATGGGCTATTCGTGCAATCGCCGGCTGCAAATACACCTGGTATATTAGTAGCGCCATGGCTATCTACAACGATTTCACCCATGCGAGTGCGTTCAACCGTGTCAGCCAACCAGTCTGTGTTCGGCACAAGACCGATTTGTACGAATACACCTTGCAACTCGACATGCTTCGTTTCTCCTGTTGCGCGATCGATATAGGAGATGCCGTCAACCTTATCCGTGCCGGTAATTTCGGACGTTTGTACGTTCTTCAATACCGTTACATTCGGAAGGCTGTATAGACGGTCTTGCAATACAGCGTCGGCTTTCAGTTCTGGAGCAAACTCAAGTACCGTTACATGTCTCACAATTCCTGCAAGATCAATTGCGGCCTCAATGCCAGAGTTACCGCCGCCAACGACTGCAACATCTTTGCCTGTGAATAAAGGTCCGTCACAATGCGGGCAGTAAGCCACCCCTTTGTTCTTGAACTCTGCTTCACCAGGGACGCCGATGTTCCGCCAACGAGCACCTGTTGATACGATTACGGTCTTACTTTTCAGTACAGCGCCGTTTTCGAGTTCAACTTCGATAAGATCCTTCTTCTCTAAGCGCTTCGCACGCTGGAGCTTCATTACATCGATATTGTATTCTTTGACTTGATTTTCAATATTCGCTACGAGCTGAGGACCTTCTGTGTATTTTACACTGATGAAGTTCTCAATGCCGAGTGTATCATTGACCTGACCGCCAAAGCGCTCCGCAACAATACCCGTGCGAATTCCTTTGCGTGCAGCATAAATCGCCGCACTTGCACCTGAAGGTCCGCCGCCGACAACAAGAACATCGAATGGCTCTTTATTGTCGAACTCGGATGCATCCGGAGCAGTACCGAGCTTAGCCAAAATTTCTTCTACGGTCATGCGTCCGCCACCAAAGAATTCGCCGTTCAGGTAGACGCTAGGTACAGACATAACGTCCTTGCTCTCTACCTCTTCCTTGAATACAGCACCGTCAATCATCGTGTGCGTAATGCCAGGGTTGAGGATGCTCATCAAGTTCAGCGCCTGCACAACATCCGGACAATTATGGCAGCTCAGACTGATATAAGTTTCAAACTTATATTCGCCGCGGATACTTTTAATTTGATCAATAACATTCTGCTCTACCTTGGGAGCTCTTCCGCTCACTTGCAGCAAAGCCAATACCAAAGAGGTAAACTCGTGTCCTAGCGGAGTACCGGCAAAAGTAACGCCTGTCTCTTCGCCTACACGGTTCACACTAAAGCTAGGAGTACGGGACAACTGTGTCTTCTCCACAGTGATCCGAGACGACATGTTAGCGAGTTCCTCTACCAAGGACAGCATCTCTGAGGACGCATCATCAGAGCCTGCACTGACCTTGAGAACAATATCTCCCTCAAGAAGCTGGAGATATTGTTCGAGTTGTGCTTTGATATCTTGATCTAATGCCATTGTCAGGACTCCTTAGATTTTACCTACAAGGTCAAGGCTAGGCTTCAATGTTTGTCCGCCTTCTTGCCATTTCGCTGGGCACACTTCACCTGGATTGTTGCGAACGTATTGAGCCGCTTTGATTTTGTTAATAAGAGCACTTGCATCACGGCCGATGCCGCCAGCGTTAATTTCAGCCGCTTGGATAACGCCATCTGGGTCGATGATGAACGTACCGCGGTCTGCCAGACCTGCTTCTTCGATCAATACGTCGAAGTTGCGGGACACGATATGGGATGGGTCGCCGATCATAATATATTCAACCTTGCCGATAGCTTGGGAGCTTTCATGCCAAGCTTTGTGCGTGAAGTGAGTGTCTGTAGATACGGAGTACACTTCAACGCCCAATTTCTTCAACTCTTCATATTGGTTTTGCAAGTCTTCGAGCTCAGTTGGGCACACGAATGTGAAGTCTGCCGGGTAAAAGCAAACTACGCTCCATTTGCCTTTGAAGTTCTCTTCTGTAACTTCGAGGAATTTGCCTTTTTGGAATGCATTTGCTTTGAATGGAAGTACTTCTTTACCGATAAGTGACATAGATCCTATCTCCTCTGCTTCAATTTATAGTTTATTTAGAGCGTGTTGAGAACAACAAGCTCGGTTACACACTTTATAATAATTATTATTAACTAAACGATCCAATCTGTCAACCCATTTTATAATAATTATAAAATAAAAATGATATTCTTTCTCATTTAGGACATACTTCATACATACCTTCTTCATTATGCTGCTATTGAAGGCAAAGTATTCGAATTTAAGGACAAGCTACAGTGGGCCACTCTTCTTTATTACCCCTTTTCAGCAGTTAGCAATCTCTTTTCATTAAAAGAAATTCGCTCAATTTGTCTATCTTCCTTCCTCTTCATCAAGAACATTTCAAATCGTTCACAGTAGAAACGAATTTCCCTATAAAAATAGCACCAGGACGCTTCCCCCTGATGCTATCTTGGTTGTTATGTGCCTCTTTATAGTTAAGAAGCACCAGCTCTATTTCTACTGCAGCGGCCCTTTACCTGGACGATCCAGATGATACAGGTTGCGATACCGCGGGTAATGTTCCATGAGTTCGGCATGAGTACCGCGCATTTCAATCTGGCCATTTTCGATAAAGACAATCTCATCCATGTGCTCGACACCAACCAAATGGTGTGTAATCCAGATCAGCGACTTGCCTTCCATTGTCTCGAACATCGTCGCAAGCAAATCGCGCTCTGTCTTCGGATCAAGTCCGACAGTCGGCTCATCGAGAATGACGACTGGCGTACGCTGCAGCAGCACGCGTGCCAACGCAATGCGCTGCCGCTCTCCACCGGAGAAACGCTGCCCCGTCTCCATCATCGCTGTATCATACCCTTTCGGTAGGGAAGCAATCAGTCCATCCAGCTTAACCCGCTCTGCAACTTGACGAATTTCTTCATCAGATGCATTGCGACGTCCTAAACGTATATTGTTGGCTACTGTCGTATCGAACAGATGCGGACGCTGATTGAGCACTGACAGAATTTCAGGAATATGCGCTCCGAATTCATCAGCACGAATGCCGTTAATCGTTACGTCTCCTGACACCGGCACAATTGCCCCTTGAATCAGGGTCGACAGCGTAGATTTTCCGGCGCCGCTTCGGCCAATCAACGCCACCTTCTTGCCTTGTGGAATATCGAGTGTAATCCCATCTATCGTTAAGGATGCAGAGCCTTCATGCCGGAAGCGCACCTCATCCAAGCGGATATGCGCTTGTTCACGCGACTTTTGCAGCTGCTCAGACGAAATATTCGATTCAGAGCCTGCGGATGACTCGACCTCGGCCTCCCCCATGCCTGATAATCGGTCAAGGGAATCCTCATATTGGGGCAGCTTCTCTACCGCTTCCGATACCGGCAGGAAGGCATCCATGAGTGGGAAGACGACAAGCCCGAATGCTGCGATCATGACAGCAGCCATATTCCCATCTGCTGCTTGCCCTCCTGCCCAGTACACCATCGTAATGACCGTCAAGCCGACGACCGATTGGGCGATCAATGTCCGCCACCGTGCCCATGCCCGCAGATCAGAATCAATGCGTGCAACACGCGCCTCATCTGCTTCATAGGAAGCGACAAATTGGGACGCACGTCCGCTAATCACCCAATCACTCATGCCAAGGACAGCATCTGTCAGCTTCCGGTATAGTCCACTGCGCTCCTGCTTCATCAGGCGATGCTTCCGCCGGGTGAACCAGAGCGATATCCATGGCAAAATGAAGACGAGAATGGCAATGTACAGCGCCATCAGCAATGCGAACGGAAGATCGAACCATCCTAGCGCTGCAATGCAGGCCGCATACATCACAATCGCGATAATACTCGGGAATATGGTGCGTACATATACATTTTGCAAATGTTCGATATCATCCGCCAATACGCCCAGCACATCGCCTGTACGGAATCGGGAGCGGATGAACAAAGCTTGCGGCTCCAAAATCCGGTACAAGCGCACTCGCATCTTCGACAAAATACGAAGCACGGCATCATGGCCTACAAGCCGCTCTACATAATGCACAGCGGCTCTGCCAATTCCGAAGGTGCGCACAAGTACAATCGGCACATATACCATTAATATATTTTCAGGCCGTGCTGCTGATTTCGAAATCAGGAATCCAGAAGTAAACATAAGCGCGCTCGCGCACAGCACTGTCAGCATGCCAAGGAATATAATGAGCGCGAAGCGACCACTGTAGCGCCGCAAATAAGGACGCAGCCATTGATTCTGTTCACGTGTCACGCTATCCCCTCCTGCTGCGAAATCAACATGCTGTAATACACGCCTTGGCGTTCAAGCAGTTGCTCGTGTGTGCCCGTTTCGGCCACCCTTCCTTGATCCATAACAATAATCCAATCCATATCTTCCATCCAATGCAATCGATGTGTCGCCAGGAAGACTAACTTGCCCTGAAATAGTGACAGCATCGTCTGCTTCAGTTCATATTCGGTTTCGATATCCAAATGCGCTGTCGGCTCATCCAGCATCATAACGGGTCTGTCGCTTAGGAATGCACGAGCAAGCGCCACACGCTGCTCCTGCCCCCCACTGAGCGAGCGGCCGCCATTACCAATAAGCTCGTTACGTCCGTCCGGCAATTCCGCTACAAGCGAAGATAAGCCTGCTTCTGCAATAGCGCGATCCACTTCTTCATCAGAGGCATCAGGGACGTAGAATCGGATGTTGTCCGCAAGCGACAAATTGAAAATATACGGATGCTGCGGAATATAGGTCGTCAATTGACGCCAAGCTTCCCCATCAAGTGATGGAACGTCAACGCCATTCAATGAAAACTTCCCTGATGTCGGCCGAAGGAATCCGCCAAGCACATCAATGAGTGTGGACTTGCCTGCCCCACTCTCCCCGACAATGCCAACCTTCAAAAGACCCTTCACCTCACACGAGACGTCCTCCAATGAAGAAGGCCCCTCTACCTCGTGCTTAACACCTATGCCTGACAAGGAGATGGCGCTCTCCTGCGTCCAAACCATGCAAGATGGAAGCTGTGTGTTATTACCCCTTGCTTCCTCTTCATGCTTAATGATCGAATCAATCGCTTTGCCCGCCTCTTTCCCGTTCAATGTCGCATGATAATCCGCACCAACCATGCGAACAGGCAGGAAGTACTCTGGAGCTAGAATCAATACGGTAAGCCCAGTAACCAACGTCATTTCTCCATTAATAAGACGAAGCCCCAGTCCAACTGCAACAGAGGCAACGGACAGCATCGTAAAGAAATCAAGCGCAAAGGAAGAGAGAAAGGCAACACGCAGCGTACGCATTGTGGCAGAGCGGTACTTGTCACTCACTTGCCCGATCGTATCACTGTGTTTGCGGCTTTGCCCCAAAAAGCGGAGCGTCTCCAATCCTCGCAACGCATCGACAAAGTGATTCGATAAAATGCGGTACGATTCCCATTGCCGATCCATCTGTTTGCGTGCAGCAAGACCAACCAGTATCAGAAATACAATCAAAATCGGCAGCGTCACAATCAAGATAATGCCGGACGCTGTATCTAGCGTGAGTACATAAAGCAGAATAAGGATCGGTGTAATGCCTGTACCGATCATCCGAGGAAGAATCAGTTCCACATAGGTGCGGAACTGAGAGAGCCCTTCAAGCACGAGCGTAACGAGATTACCCGTTCCCTCCGACTTGGCGAAACGAGGTCCATATTGAAACAGCTTATCCATCAACTGACGCCGCAAGTTTACCCCTGTCTTCTCGGCGAAGTTATAGGCTACCTTCTGCATGAGTAAGGTCGTCACTTGACGGACGGTAAACGCAAGCAGGAACAGACCCATATTTCCGGCTTGTTCCTGCAGCGACGCGCCGGCAAACAGGGCGGAGATAACCTCCGCCAGCTTGATTGCCAGACCTATGATGGATAATGTTTGCACGAGAGTAAGGGCGGCAATGATGAACATCGCCGGCCTTGCCCCCTTATACTTGAGCAAATTTTTATCCATTAGTATTCTAAATGCTCCTTCTCGTGAACCCGTTTATGAAAGACAAAGTAACTCCAAATTTGATAACCAAGCACAAACGGCAGCAAGGTTAATGCTACAATCGTCATGACCTTAAGCGAGTATGGCCCTGAAGCCGCGTTATGAATCGTCAGATCAAATGCTTTGTCTAACGAGCTGATCATAACACGTGGGAACAATCCGATAAACACAGATGCAATCGCTAAAATGATAACGCCGCCTGTCATACCGAATGCCCAGCCATCCCGCTTCTTCGCCATGAAGAAACCGGCTAGCAAATAAACAATAACCCCAACAACAGCCACAGCCGCCAAAATACCGCCGCGAACCTCAAATACATCTGTCTTGAAGTACGTCATCGCACCGAACGCGACAAGCAATACCGCCAGAGGAACAAGCAGCATCTTCGCTTGCTTGCGGGCACGCTCCTGCAGGGAGCCAATTGTACGCAGTGTAGTGAACATCAAGCCATGCACAAGGCACAGAACCGTAACCGTTACCCCGCCAAGCAAGGTGTACACATTCACCATATCGAACAGTCCAGCCTTCATTTCCATCTGTCCGTCAATCGGCAAGCCTTGGATTAGACCCGCAAATACAACACCGAACAGGAATGGAGGAAGCAGGCTGCCTAGGAAAATCGCCCAATCCCATGTATTCTTCCAACGTTCCGTTTCTTTCTTGCCGCGGAATTCGAATGCGACACCGCGCCCGATCAAAGCAAGCAGTACAACGACAAGCGGTGTATAATACCCGCTGAATAGCGTAGCATACCAGTTCGGGAAGGCAGCGAACATCGCACCGCCCGCTGTAAGCAGCCATACTTCATTCGCATCCCAGAATGGACCGATCGAATTAATTAAGACGCGACGCTCTCCATCCGTACGAGCCAAGAACTTCGTTGACATGCCGACACCGAAGTCAAAGCCCTCCAGGAAGAAGAATCCGACAAACAACACTCCAACTAGTAGAAACCATAATTCATTAAGCGATAGCATGTTGTCCCTCCTGATCAAACGGATCATTCGAATGCTCGTCCTTCATGACTTCATTCGGACCCTTTTTGATTACACGAACGAACAAATAGACAAGCACGATAGCAAGCACAGTATAAATTGTCGAGAACGCGATGAGCGAGAATAGCACCTGACCGCCCGACACACTCGGCGATATACTGTCTTCTGTACGCATGAGACCGAATACTGTCCATGGCTGGCGACCAATTTCTGTCATAATCCAGCCTGCTGTATTCGCAATGAACGGCAACGAAATTGCATAGAGCATGAAGCGCATAAACCACTTATTTGGATTGTCCAGCTTCTTGCGCGCTGCCAAGTACCATCCATACATGCCAAGCAGAATCATCAATGTTCCGGCAAGAACCATGATGCGGAAACTCCAGAATGTTGTCTTCACTGGTGGAATGTAATTGCCTGGGCCATACGACTGTTCATATTCCGCTTGCAATTCCTTCATCCCGCGGACTTCACCGGAGAATTTACTATAAGATAGAAAGCTAAGCAAGTATGGAACTTTGAATTCCATGCTGTTCTCTTGCTTATCTGTATTGATTGCTGCAAATACCGTCCATGGAGCAGGGTCGTCACTTGTTTCCCACAAGCCTTCGCTTGCCGCCATCTTCATTGGTTGGGTATGCATCAAATATTGTGCCTGCTGGTGACCGAAGACCGCAACCAAAATGGATGAGATCGTAGCCACGATAACACCAATCTTGAACGATTTTTTGAAGAAAGGAACGTCCTGCTTCTTCAGCAGTTTATAAGCACTCACCCCTGTAATCAGGAATGCGCCTGTCGCGAATGCACCGAATACGGTATGTGGGAACTCCACAAGCAGCTGCCCGTTCGTCAGAAGCGCGAAGAAATCGTTCATTTCTGCACGGCCGTTGTTAATCGCGTAACCGACCGGACGCTGCATGAAAGAGTTCGCCGCCAAAATCCACAAGGCAGACAGCGTTGTACCGATGGCAACTAACCAGATGCACAAGCAGTGCACCTTTTTCGATAAACGATCCCACCCAAATATCCATAAGCCGATGAACGTTGACTCCATAAAGAATGCCAGTAATGCTTCAATTGCAAGCGGAGCACCGAACACGTCCCCGACGAAGCGAGAATAGTTCGACCAGTTCATCCCGAACTGGAATTCCTGAATAATACCTGTTACGACACCAACTCCAAAGTTAATGAGGAACAGCTTCCCCCAGAACTTCGTCATCTTCTTGTATTCTTCATTTCCCTTTACAACATACATCGTCTCCATCATTGCGATCAGCAATGCGAGACCAATCGATACTGGTACGAAGAAGAAGTGAAAAATTGTCGTCGATGCAAACTGAATGCGCGATAATAAGATCGTATCCCACATATCGTTGTCCTTCCACCTTTCTATTTATACTCTCATTTCTATGTTGAATAGGCTGTAATGCCTCGTTGAACACGGGATCAATGATGTTCATTACATGTTCCAGTTGTATTCTGTCAGATGCGGGATCGCTGAAATGTGATATTAATCACAATTTTAAAGCAATAACTTGATCAAAATAAGAACATTGTGTCAAATTTCACAATTCTGTCGAAAAAAGTGAAAAAAGAAGAAAAAGGCATTGAGCCTTCTTTCCTCTTTACAAGCAGCTTATAATGTGCTGCAGCTTTTTTCCATTTCGATTCTGAAATTTGTCACGGTTTATCACGTGTCACAACGCTGCCACATCATGGTTATGAGTGATTCTGGGCTTATTTGTATAGGTCGATCGTATCGATCTTGCAAATAGTCAAATAGGCTATCCCTACACCAATTACCGCAAATGCGAATGGTACCGCGAGAATGGACCACAGCGTCATCCCGCCATTATTCGAGCATAATATTGCTGCAATGAGGATAGAGCTCGTAATGGTCGCCACCGATGAATATTTGCGCATACCGAACCATAACGGAATGAGACTTAAGCAGCTTGCTGCTAAGGCACTAATGACACTGCTTGCCACATGATGCGTCAGAACGCCTATCGTCGCAGTACCTGCCACTGTATGTGCGTAGGAGTTGTACAAGAGGAATCCGCACATTAGGACAATATTCGACAGTATCATAGATATGAACGTGTATAGCACAACAATAATCAGCTTGGCTGTTATCATTCTTTTTCGCGGAATCGGGTACATGAACATGACCGTGATAGACTTGCTTTTAAATTCATCAATAACCATTCGGCTCAGCAGTGCGGAAGCTGTAATAATGAAGGCTATCTTTACAAACGTATCGATGAGATTGAATACGTCTGACACACCCTTGAACGCTTTATCACCAGCATCCGCCCCATAGATTCCTAGCATAATAAAGAGAAAAATACCAATCGTGATATAAATGGCCGTACGAATATAGGTGCCGAAGCGAAACTTCTGGAGTTCCAATCGAATGAGCTTATTCATGAAGCGCCCCCCCATTCAGTAACTTCATAAAATAATCCTCCAAGGAATGGTGCTTCTTATGCACGGACTCTACAGAGACGTCATTCATGACAAATGCCTTGGTGATATCCTGTTGAGAGACACCCCGTTGATAAATTCGAATCAATCGATTGTCGATGATACGGAAATTTGAAATATGCATGGTCTCTTCCAGCACGTAAGCTGCCTTATTCGCATGATCTGTCACAACTTCAATGAATTCGGATTGCTGGGCACGAACCCGCTCCATCGATACCTCCTCCAGCAGGACGCCATGGTTGATAACCCCAATCGTGTCGGCTATCAGCTCCATTTCCCCTAAAATATGACTGGATATCAAGATTGTGATGCCGAACTCATGCGACAGCTTCTTGAATAGGTCGCGAATTTCCTTAATGCCAATCGGATCCAACCCGTTGATAGGCTCGTCGAGAAGCAGCAGCTCCGGCTTTACCGTTATAGCCCGAGCAATGCCCAGACGCTGCTTCATTCCTAAAGAAAAATCTTTCACGGACTTGCGTTCAATACCGCGCAGCCCTACGAGATCCAGCGCTTCGCCAATCGCCTTCTTGTTATGATAGCCCATATATTCACAATGAAGCTCCAGATTCTCTTGAGCAGTAAGCCTGTCATAGAAAATGGGCTGCTCAATAATGGTTCCCATGCGTGCCAGCAGAGAATAAGACGAAGGGGTCAGCTTCTCACCAAACATCTCAATCTCACCGCTCGTCGGCTGAATGAGGTTCGTCATCATTTTCATAATCGTTGTCTTCCCTGCGCCATTGGGACCAAGGAATCCGTATATCTCGCCCTTCTTTATATTCATGCTGACATTTGACACGACATCCCTGCCTTGATAAGTCTTCGTTACTCGATGCGTCCGTACAATGCAACTCATTGTCTTGCCCCTCTCATCTCTTCTGATGTTCTCATTGTACAGATGAGCTATTTCTTATTTCTTATATAACCCTTACAAATTCCTTACGTTCATCCGGTTTGACCTTTACCTCAAGACATACGCATGAGCTTAATTGTAAAGATTGTTTTTTCATAGGGCTTGCTCCAGAGCGATATTGATCCGCCCATCGATTCGGCAAGCCGCTTCGTAATGGTTAAACCAAGGCCGCTGCCTTCATAATTTTTATTTCGGGAATCTTCCAAGGTGTACATTCGTTCGAATACGCGGTCTTGATGCTTTTCCGGTATCCCCTTGCCGCGATCCCATACATCGACGAATACATGGGTATCATCACTGCGCAAGGACAATCCCAGCATAAGCCCCTCCCCGCCATAATGAATAGCATTGGAAATGAGATTGTTCAGCATGCGATCAAGCGCATCCTCATTGCCCCTTGCATAGAGAGAGCCTTCCGGAATCTGAATATCAACATCGAACCCCTTCATCGTTAGCCGCTCATAAAATTGAAGAATGTTCTTGCGGCATATTTCACTCATATCCACACGAGTCAGCTCCACATGTTTATCTCCAGATTCCAGCTTCGCCAAATCAAAAAAGGTATGTATCAAGTCCAGCACTTCCAATGCTTTGCCGTGTACCCGAGCTAACAGGCGTTTCCGCTCTTCTTCACTCATACGCTCACTATTCATGCGAAGCGTCTCCAAATAACCAAGCACTACGGTAAGCGGCGTCTTGAGGTCGTGAGAGATGTTCGAGATCATCTTCCTCATCGCCATCTCAGTCCTCGCATAATCCGCCAACGCCTTCTCATGATCATTAAGCAAGCGATTGATTTGCTCGATCACTGCAATCAACGGTTTGTCGTCCGTGAATAGCAACAGCTTCTCAGCAGATTGCGCTTGATGAATTTGCTCTAACTTCTTCCGAATTTCCACTAATTGCTTATTTCGTCTTGATCGATTCGCATACTGCGTGTAGACTACGATCAATAGGAGCGCCATACATATAGATAAGAGAATAGTCATCATCATCGCTTAACCTTCCCACTTGTAGCCGATCCCCCACAAAGTCTTAATATGGGTTGGATTCGACGGATCGTCCTCTATCTTCTCTCGCAGTCGGCGAATGTGGACGTTAATAACATTTTCATCTCCATAGTACTCATCATTCCATACAAAACTATAGATTTGTGCTTTTGTGAACACACGATTTGGATTGGTCACGAATAATTTTAAAATATCGAACTCTTTGGAAGTCAATTTCATAGCTTCATCATGCTTCTGTACTAAATAGTTATCGAGATCAATGAATAAATGACCCATCTTAATGATATTCTGCTCAGCAGGGGGCTTCGACATCTCGATCTGAACATACTTGGTCGCCCGCCGGATTGCCGCCTTGATTCTTGCCGAAATCTCTATCATAGAGAACGGCTTCGCAATATAATCATCCGCCCCGAAGCCAAGACCAAGCGCCTTATCCACATCGCTGTCCTTTGCAGACATGATAAGAATGGGGATCGCGCTACGTTCCCGTACAAGCTTAATCAGCTCAAATCCATCCAGCTTCGGCATCATTAAGTCTACAATCATCATGTCAAATGTATCGGAAGCGAAAATGGCCATGCCCTCTTCGCCATTGCTGGCAGTCGTTACATAGAATCCTTCTCTCGTCAAATAATCCGACACCATCTCTACGATGGAGGCATCGTCTTCTACGATTAACAGCTTGTGCTGCATGCTAGACTCACACCCTTCTCAAACCTTCTCGTTCATTATAGAACAATTTTACCAATCTGGTTCAACAACTGAAGAGAATACCTTTTTGTAATAGTCATATTCACGGAGATAGGACTATTAGCGGATATAGTTGGAAGAAAGTCCAGTCGGAATACCCGACTCAGGTCTAGTATATAACCGAACTGAGGGCCATTTTATAGAAAATGGAGATCGGATACGATATTAGTACCAGATCACAAGGAAACGATTGGCATAGTTAATCAATCGAATATATATAGACGAGAATTCAAACACGAAGAAGGAGTGTTATCAAACATGTTCGAACGGATGGAAGCACCGTCCACACCGCACAGGGCGAAGGTGCTGGTTCTATCAGGATCGATTGGCCACGGCCATATGCAAACTGCACAGGCAATTAAAGAAACCGCTGAACGCTGGTATGGTACAGAAGCAGACGTTCACGTAGTTGATTATATGGAGCAAGTATCTCCTCATCTGCACAGTGTAGGCACGTATTGCTTCGTACAATGGGTGAAGCTGTTCCCTAGCATGTACGGGTACTTATTCAACATGACACGCAAAGATCGGAAGCTTGCACAACTGTTGAAGGGTGTTCGCTTTACAAGCTTGCGGCCGCTGATGAAGCTGATCGAGCAGATGAAGCCTACCGTGATTGTCAGTACGTTCCCTGCTGCCAGTGCAGCCGTCTCGAAGCTGAAGGAACGCGGCATTATCGGTTGCCCGGCCGTAACGGTCATTACAGACCATACGGATCACAGCTTCTGGCTTCATCCCTATACAGATAAGTATTTGGTTGGCTCTCATGATGCCAAGACGAGATTAATTGAGCAGGGAGTGCCGCAATCCCGCATTGAAATGACAGGCATTCCAGTACGTCCTGATTTTTACGAATCCTATTCGAAAACAGAACTGCGTAAGAAATACGAGCTTAATCCATCTAAAATGACCGTTCTTCTTATGGGCGGCGGCTGCGGATTGTTGGATCCATCCATGCTGGAGCTCATTGAACATGCTTCCTGGGCACAAGAGATGCAGTTCATCGTCATCTGCGGCCGTAATGATAAGCTTCGAACTCAGTTAGAGCGCTGGGCTGAAGCCAGTCCGCTCCACGTTCGCGTTGAGGGATATGTGAAGCCGGTACATGAGTATATGGCGATGTCTGATCTGATGATTACGAAGTCCGGTGGCGTTACAACGACTGAGGCTGTCGTTCAGCAACTTCCGCTGCTTGTGTATAAGCCGCTTCCTGGCCAAGAGCAGGATAATATCCGCTACTTGCTCCGCAGCGGAGTAGCGTGCCGTGCTGAGGATGCAGAGGAGTTGGTTGCACAACTCTCCATCTTCTCCCGCCATCCCGAGACATTAGAGTGGATGCGCGAGCGCGCAAGAAGCGAGCATCAGCATTCCCCATTCCATGCATTCGATGCCATCGTAAACGCACAGAAGTATTCAATGTCACGGCGCCACAAGATGGAGCATTGGTTGAACGAAACGATTGTGTAACTTATTCATTGCTTTACAAATGATCTTCACCTACCACATAGGGAGCTATTCGCTTTATACATCGTATGAAGCAGAATAGCTCTTTTTGTATAGGAATTGGTTCGGGCAATTTTGCTTTATTTTGCATGATCACATATCATAAATACATAATCATCAGTTTCTATTTTGGTAAAACCTTGTCAGGTATAATATAGTTTCCATTTTTTTGCAATCATACATTTGACAGAAAAGAAATAATCACAAAATATTACTGATTATGAGTACTGACTGATTGATTCAACCAAATAAAAATAGACCTCACCATGTGAGGCCTATATGTATAAGTCCGATTTATTCAAAACACGCGGAATAGACTTCTCCTACACCAAAAATCCCTATCAGTGCGCTTATCACTTCTTTGCCAGCAGTGTTAGCGGCATCTTGTACACCCATTTTGATAGCCTCCGTCGTAGATATGCCCATTCCTTTGGCTACTTTGTAGGTTTCCAGAACTTTTGTCACGAACTTCACAGTTCCACCGGCTGCCTTAATGGCGTCTTTTATTTTGGTAATCTTAGCTGGCGCAAAAACAAGAGCTGCCACAGCCAATCCTACTGCAGACAAGCACCCAATAGCTCCACTCGTGGCATACTCGGAGACGCGAAATTCCGTATTCGCATTGAACCATTCCATGATCGCATCAGGACCGCGCTGAATAACATCATTAGGCATTCTTTCGATTGCAGCAAGAGCTCTTTCCACTTCAACGAAATTCGGATTGGCTTGCGAAATTTTCGTACTGACAGGCGGGCTCGCTTGACTTGCCGCTGCGCTTGCCGCGCTCCCCCACGAAAACACACTGACCGTAATTGCGGTGACCAGCGACAGTGCCTTCATTCCAAAACATGGTACAATCACCCTTCCATACAGAAAATATCATACATTTTCCATGTTATCATTTTGCATAATGCTTTCAATTATGGATTTATTAAACAGGAGTGATTTAAATTAAAAAACTGACAATAGGTTATATTATTCTAGCAATCATTGTAGCATTCGCTATTTTCGCTTACTTTTTCATCCCCTATCCGTTCGTAAAGGAGATTGCTGTTTCTGGCTGCATTTTATATTTCGCAATTATGATGCTCTTACTAAGAATAAAGGACGATAAGGAGCATCCAGATAGAGCGAATAAAAAGACGGGCATTTACTCCGAATTTTACAGAGGAGTTTACATCGGTTTCGGTATCGTTCTGGGCATTAATTTTTTCATTCAACTATTTTCCGATGATGAGATCATGAAAATTACTTCTAGGGTATTCACATATACCTATGCCGCCATTTTGGGTATTATCTATTTAGTAAAGAGGAACAAGTAACGGAAGCCGTAATTCAATAAATCCCCCTCGATGTGGACATGATTTCCCCTTTAACCGGTTATAGTATCATGGAATACCAAACGAGGAGGGATCTGTGCAATGGAGGACACCAAGCAATTTGTAGAAAAGCTGCACGAGGATCAGCAGAAGACAAAGCGCAACCAGCAGCGCCATGGCGAAGGTAACCCGGGATCGAGCTTGCCAGGAAAGCAGCACAGCACGAACAAATAAAAAGGATAGCCGCGCATAAATCCAGAGCCGCATTCATGCAGCAAGGATTCATGCACGGCTTATTTACTATATAAGGGATATCATTAAACCTGCATCATCGAACTTCATCCACAATGGCAAACGGAATGACGGGCGCATCGTTGACTTATACGAACACGCAGCAGTACGATAGACAGGAGGCTTTCAATATTCGGCCGACTAAATGGACAAGCTAGGGAAGTCCAATTTGGAGCCTTACAGACTTAGTACACTGAATCATGATCCGGGGTGGAACCATTTGTAATTCAAAAGCAAGTTACGCTAACAATACAACGAACAGAACTGCCGAAACTAACCACGTAAGACTACGCCGTACTGATATCCGCCAAGCTGCCGCCGTCCTTGCACAAGGATTTATGGATGACCCGTTATATGAGCACATGCTTCCAGAACGGACAACCCGCCTGGAGGTGCTTACCATCTTCTTCCGCAACTATATCACCATGCTTTATGAGGAAGCCGACCTGTATGCAACGTCCGAACGGCTGGAAGCGGTTGCCCTCGTGTTCCGCTCTGAGCGGGCCGGAGTGTCTCAGCTCTCTCATGTAAGGTATCTGTACCGAATTGCTATTGCAATTATCAAATCAATTCCGATGTGCCGTTATATCCGCTTCTCTCAATTCATACGCGGATTGTCTACGCTGAACGCCATGAGCTCCGCCTGGCTATCCGAACTAAATGAGCATGACTATATCCATTTAGACATGCTTGTCGTGCAGCCGCAATACCGCGGTCAAGGTTTCGTCAGCCTATTGATGAGGCCCTTGCTCACCGAATGCAATGCGCGCGGGATCCCTTGCACTCTGGAGACACATAACCCGAGCAACATTTCCTTGTATGGACATTATGGATTCGAAGTGGTGGATACAATCCCAATGCCCGGGAACAGCGCATCCCAACAATATTGCATGGTGTATCGTCCCGATAAATAAATCGTTTACATCTTTTTCATGTATTCGCAATTACTGAGCTGCATATAATCAATTATCCATTGAGCATAGGTTAAAATAACCTATGCTCTAATTTATATACGAACAGGAGGACATATGTATATTGATATTCTGTTGCTTCATCATCTCATGATTAAGCCCAAGCACGGCTATGAGGTAAAGAAGCAGTTGGAGCGTCTGTTCGCTGACACCATCCGAGTGAACAACAACATGCTCTACCCCTCCCTTCGCAAGTTCGAACAAATAGGGGCCATTACGAAAGAAGTGGACACCCGGCCTGGTAAGCCTTCCCGCCACATGTACGCCATTGCTGAGCTAGGTAAAAAGATGTTCCATAAGCTGCTGCGAGAATTTCCCCCGGAATTTGCAGCTCATGAAAATGAATTCATTGTTCGCGTCAGTTTGTTCGAATATTTGCAGATTCCCGAACAGGAGGCGATTTTGAACGCCCGAACCGATTATCTTCGCAGCCAACTCGAAATCATTACTCAAGGACAATCGCTCACCGAAGGCAAACCTTTCGCCATAAGCACATTTCAATTCTTGATCAAGAAGCTGCGAGACGAACTGAACTGGATCGAAACTCTTAACGACCAGCTATACAGTTACAAAGGAGGGAATTCGATTGAAAACAAAGGGTGAAATCTTTATTCATGAGATTACCGGGTTCAAAACGAAAGAGCAGTTGTGGAATCCGTATGCCTGGTTTCAACATATGCGTGAAAAGAACCCGGTCTACTATGACGCGGAGCAGGATGTGTGGAATGTATTCCGCTATGAGGATGCAAAACGAGTTCTCTCGGATCATCAGCTCTTCTCCAGCGTACGTGAGCGCAGCATCGTCCCCGTGCCGAGGGATAACAGCGGTATCAGCCTGACCCTCTCGGATCCGCCGATTCATCGAAAGCGCCGAGCGCTTATTGCCAAAGCATTCGTTCCACGCAGCTTGGAGCACTGGAAGCCGAAAATTCAGGCAATCGTCGATGGATTGCTCGACAACATGCAAACACAAAGCACGGTGGACATTGTGAAGGCATACGCTGTCCCGCTGCCTGTGACGGTAATTGCCGATCTGCTTGGCGTGCCATCCCGCGATTGGGCTCAGATTAAGCGTTGGTCCAACATTCTGTTCATGGGCCATCACCGGGGCAGCATTGAACATCAGAAGCTTCAAAAAGACATGGCCATGAAGGAGTTCTCGGAATATTTACGCCCCCTGGTTCTGGAGAAACGCACTCACCCTCAAGACGACATCTTATCCGACCTGACTATGGCAGAATACGAAGGAAGCCGATTGACCGATGAGGAGATTGTAAGAACCGGAATCGGCCTGCTGGGTGCCGGCAATGAAACGACAACTACGCTCATCACGAATTGCTTTTATTGCCTGCTCTACGATCAACCGTCTGCTTTCGAAGAACTGTGCCAACATCCCGCGCTTGTCCCGCAAGCAATCGATGAAGCGCTGCGCTACCGGTTCCACATATGCATAGATCGAACGATTACGCAGGATACGAATGTATTCGGCCCGCCTATGAAAAAGGGGCAGATCGTGATCGCTTGGATGAGTTCCGCAAATCGGGACGACAGACAATTTGCCCACCCGGAGAAATTTGATATTCATCGCACAGGCAACGACAAGCATTTGACCTTCGGCAGCGGCCATCATTTCTGTCTCGGTGCACCGCTTGCCCGGCTAGAGGCAGAATATGCGCTAACATCCTTCCTTAAACGGTTCCCTTCCGCTTCCGTATCGGAGACCTTCCGCCTTGACGAGCATATGCCTGATCACAGCCACAAACTCTCCAGCCTGCCGATTCGTATTTATGAATAGCCCATTTCCTTCTTCAACTCTGGCTTTCCTTCCCCGACAAAAGGATCCGTATTTTTAGCAAATTCGACATTTTTTTAAATGAACCTACAGAAGTCAATCCGCCCCGTTGCATTTCTATCAACCTTTCGATATGCTAAAGATAACTATCTTCATCTATGAAAAGGAATGTTTCGACATGCAGGATTGGATTGACTATTGTTTTGACAAACAAGGCGCTCGTCTAACCTACCCGTTCGGTGACGAAGTTCCCGTATTTCGCGTAGGCGGCAAAATGTTTGCTTTGTTCCGTGAAACGGACGGTTCTCCAAGTGTTACGTTGAAGTGTGACCCCTTCCGTGCCGAGTCCCTGCGCGAGCAATTCGCCGAGATTACACCGGGTTATCACATGAACAAACGGCATTGGAACACGGTGGCGCTCAATGGCAGCTTGAGTGAGCAGGATATTAAGATGCTCATTGACCATTCTTATGATCTCGTTTATAAGTCATTGACGAGGGAAGAGAAAGCAATCATTACCGCGAATCAATTAATGGGGCGAGTGTAGGTGAGCAATCACCTTTACGGTTCGGAGGACGTCAATGTCCTACATGGATGACGTCTTTTTGCGGACAATAAGACAAGGGATGTGCCAAGCGGCACATCCCTTGTCTTATTTCAGGCAAATAAAATAGCCAGCCCGAACACAAGTATGCGAGTCACATTCATCAGAACGAAGTTCTTCACTGCCAATACGAAGGTGCGTTCCTTCGTCTGCTCCTGTATGAACCCCTTCATATTTTTACTCACGGGAACGAATGTCGCTGCAATTAGTAGCAGCAGCACTGGATGCACCCCAATGATATAGAGGACAATGACATCCAGGTACGCCGCCGCATACAGCCATTGAAACAACACTAGCGCACTTGGCTTCCCAATATATACAGGCAAGGTATACCGCTTATTCACCAAGTCATCCTCAATGTCACAGATGTTGTTCGCCAGCATAATATTGGCGATACCTAGAATTGCTGGAATAGATATCACAAATACAAGCAGGACCTCCATGATATTAATGTCGAGATGCGCCATCCGAAGATCCAGTGTCAATGAGACAAGCTGCTCTTTATCCACATGAATGTATGCAGAAATAAAAATGATCACGAACCCCATAAATAATCCCGAGAACAGCTCACCTAGCGGCATGCGCGATATTGCAATCGGTCCAAGCGAATACAGAAACCCGACAAGGAAAGATAAGCCCCCTAACCCGAGAATCAGAATATCAGTCTGCAGCACCAACGCGATTCCAGAACTGATGGCCGCCACAAGCAGCGATGCAATCGCCCATACTACTGTTGATTCCTTCAGCCCATAGGAAACAATCGCATTATGAATCTCGTAGCCATATCCGTGCGTTTTAATTGCCTTTTTGTAATCAATATAGTTGTTGATGGCCGTCGTCGCCATGTCAAAGGACAATAGGGAGACGAACATAAGTAGGAAATGAACCGGCCGGAATTCATGGAATCGAAACAACGCGTACAATGTCCCAATAAAGAACGGAATCATGCTTGCGACCTTCGTTTGAATTTCGACCAGCTTCAGAAATTGTCCGACTTTCACGTTATGACATCCTTTACATGTCCCAATGGGTTGGTCTATGTACCGACAGAGTTCCCGATACTTCGTAAAATATATCAAAATCCTGCTTATTCGGGTAGTAGGGGAAATTGTAATTCCGCCAAATCCGGCGCAATTAAGAGGAAATGCAAGCAAGAAGGTCAATATTCAACTTAAAACTAGAATTATTTCCTAACAATCGATATGATTGGTTATTCTCCGCCTTCGAAATGCGGTTTATACAAAATGGAGTGAGCGTGCGCTAGAGCGAGAAATCGGGACCTGATTGTTACTGCAAGGCAAAATGAAGCGCTTGTTCAATTATGTACGATCGATCGCTTCCACTGTACACAAACCCTTAAAAATTGAGGAATAATGTGGGTTTTCGGGCTGTA
This sequence comes from Paenibacillus alvei DSM 29, assembly GCF_000293805.1. Taxonomy (GTDB): domain Bacteria; phylum Bacillota; class Bacilli; order Paenibacillales; family Paenibacillaceae; genus Paenibacillus_B; species Paenibacillus_B alvei. Next base: position 430,454 of record NZ_AMBZ01000002.1, read on the forward strand.
ATCGGCCTCTCAATTGTGACAGTATTGGTACACTTGATGGTCTTAGGGGCAATTATGAACAAATTTCAAAAACGGCGATTTTGGCGGAAATTCAATGATATTTATCACTTTTTCGGATTTTGGGCACATTTCAGACAGGAAAACTAAACCCTAATTTGGATATCAATGTAAACAAAGGAGCACTATGTCATTTGTAATTCTGAGAGCTTCCTAATAAGATATAGCATGATTACAATATCCCGATTTCCTTCCATATATAAAGCCAACCAACAGAGAAAGGGGTACCTTGATGAAAAGAAAGGGTTGTTATTCACCTTATTCGCAGCTCTTCTTGTCCTCTTGACCGGTTGTGATTCATTAGATGTTATGAATCCGAAAGGTCCGATGGCCAAGACGCAATCCGACGTCATTATTTTCTCCATGATTGTCATGGCGGGAATCTTGTTCGTCGTGTATGCACTTTATATTTTCATGTTAACGAAGTATCGCGCTTCCAAAGCAGCACCTGATTATGAGCCTCCTCACGAGGAAGGAAGCAAGTGGCTGGAGATTACATGGACGTTAATCCCGGTTATCATCGTAACTGTGCTGTCTGTCGTGACGATTCGCTCTACTGTAGCAGTTGAATCGCCGCCAGAAGGATATGACAATCAGAAGCCGCTCGTTATCTATGCCGCATCTTCCAACTTTAAATGGCATTTCAGCTATCCAGAAGAGGGCATTGAAACCGTAAACTATTTGAATATTCCGACGAATCGCCCAATCGAGTTCCGTCTCTATTCTTACGGACCGATTACAAGCTTCTGGGTACCGCAGCTTGGCGGTCAGAAGTACGCGATGAGCGACATGGTGACGACGCTTCACCTTGCAGCTGATCATGAGGGTTCATTCGATGGTAAAAACTCTAACTTCAGCGGTAAAGGCTTCGCGCACATGCAGTTCGAAGTGCTTGCCATGTCACCTGCCAAATACACAGAGTGGGTAAAAGAAGTGAAAGGTTCTGCTTCTGAATTGACGGAAGAGGAATTCAACTCCTTGCTGAAAACTGAATTTGTGGGACGGAAAACATATTCCTCCACACACCTGACATTTAGACCAGCACCAGAGGGTGAACACGGCGGCCACCACCATGGCGGATCGTCAAATGGCGACTCTCATAAGGAATCGGATAAAGAAATGGATCATTCGAAGATGGATCACTCCAATATGGATCACTCGAACATGAACCATTCCAACAATGAACACCAAGAGATGGAACATGCTCAACATGGCAACTAGAACGAACAAGAAAGGAGTAATTTGAGACTATGAAATGGGACGAATTTTTCGTTACCGGCGAACCGATGATTTATGGCGCTATGGCCAGCATCGTGCTCGTGACGATAGCCATCATCTTCTGCTTGACCTATTTCAAAAAGTGGGGCTATCTGTGGCGGGAATGGCTGACAACCGTTGACCATAAGAAAATCGGGATCATGTACATCTTGAGTGCCTTGATCATGCTGTTCCGCGGCGGTATGGATGCTCTGATGATGCGTACGCAGCTGGCTGCGCCTGATATGAAGTTCCTGGATGCCCAACACTATAATGAAGTATTTACAACGCACGGCGTTATTATGATTCTCTTTATGGCAATGCCATTTATTATCGGCTTGATGAACGTAGTCGTTCCGCTCCAAATCGGGGCACGCGACGTTGCATTCCCTCGCCTGAACGCAGTCAGCTTCTGGCTGTTCTTCTGGGGAGCAATGCTGTTCAACATCTCGTTCGTTATCGGGGGCTCCCCGGACGCAGGCTGGACTTCTTACTTCCCGCTTGCAGGTCCTGAGCTCGCACCGAAGATCGGGAACAACTTCTATGCGATCGCTTTGCAGATTGCAGGTCTTGGTACTTTGATGACAGGTGTCAACTTCATCGTTACGATCTTGAGAATGCGCGCACCAGGCATGACTTTGATGAAAATGCCAATGTTCACGTGGTCGGTTCTGATCACGAACGTTATCATTTTGTTCGCATTCCCTGTACTGACTGTAGCGCTTGCGCTTATGACATTCGACCGCATGTTCGGCTCTCAGTTCTTCTCGATGGCCAACGGCGGTATGGATATGCTCTGGGCCAACCTGTTCTGGGTATGGGGACATCCTGAGGTATATATCGTTATCTTGCCGGCCTTCGGTATATATAGTGAAATTATCTCAACGTTCTCTCGCAAGAACTTGTACGGTTACAAATCGATGGTTGTCAGTATGGTTGCCATCTCGCTCTTGTCCTTCCTCGTGTGGGCGCATCACTTCTACACGATGGGTCATGGCGCAATGGTTAACGGATTCTTCTCCGTTAGTACGATGGCAATCTCGATTCCAACCGGGGTTAAGATATTTAACTGGCTGTTCACCCTCCATAAGGGTAAGATCCAGTTCACAACACCGATGCTGTACTCCTTAGCCTTCATTCCAATCTTCACGATTGGTGGCGTAACGGGCGTTATGCTGGCGATGGCAAGTGCTGACTATCAGTATCACAATACGATGTTCTTGGTTGCTCACTTCCACTACGTGTTGATTCCAGGTACCGTATTTGCGGTTATCGCAGGTATGTACTATTGGTTCCCTAAATTGTTCGGCTTCCGCCTGAACGAGCGTCTTGGTAAGATCAGCTTTTGGTTCATCGCTATCTTCTTCAACGTGACATTCCTTCCATTGTTCTTCTTGGGACTGAAAGGTATGACACGCCGTATGTACACGTACTCCGCAGAGACAGGCTTCGGCCCGCTCAACTTGCTTGCAACAATCGGCTCTGTCGGTTTGGCTATCGGTTTCGCGATTCTCGTGTACAACATTTACTGGAGCTTCCGCTACCAGCCAAGAGATACAACGAGCGATCCGTGGGATGCACGCTCGCTTGAATGGGCAACGCACAGTCCGGTGCCTGAATACAACTTTGCTATCGTTCCAAACGTGAAGAGCCTTGATGCCTTCTGGTTCTGGAAAAAGAACAAGCAACCATTGTTCGAAGGTGAGCTTGAAGAGATTCATATGCCGAACAATAACGGCCAGCCGTTCATTCTCGGTGTTATCTTCTTCTTCTGGGGATTCTTTATGGTATTTATGTGGTGGACACCTGCCATTATTACAAGCTTCCTCATTCTGATTATGCTTGCAGTGCGTTCCTTTGAACGGGATCATGGCCGCCATATCTCGGTGAAGGAAATCAGCAAGACGGAACAACAATTGCGGGGTGATAGAGCATGAAGATCGATAACACGCTGCCGCTAGAATATCAGACAGAGGAGAACCGCAACCGAATCTTCGGCTTCTGGTTGTTCCTCGGCGCGGAGATTGTACTCTTCGCGACCTTGTTCGCCGTTTACTTTACGTTGTGGACTCGCACGGGCAACGGCCCGTCTGCCAAGGAAATCTTTGAGATTAAGCCTGTATTGCTGGAGACATTCCTGCTCTTAACGAGTAGCTTCACTTGCGGACTTGCGATACACAGTATGCGCCTGAAACTGAAGAAGCCAGCCATGGTCTTCTTCGGAATCACGTTGCTGCTCGGCCTAGGCTTCCTGGGTGTTGAGATTTTCGAATTCGTCACTTACGTGCATGAAGGTGCAACGTTGCAAACTTCTGCCTTCCTGTCCAGCTTGTTCGTCTTGCTTGGAACACACGGTGCGCACGTAACAATGGGTCTCCTGTGGGGATCCGGATTGATGATGCAAATCAAGCGTGAAGGATTTACACATGATACAGCGAACAAGTCATTCATCTTCTCGCTGTACTGGCACTTCCTTGACGTGGTATGGATCTTTATCTTCAGCTTCGTATACTTGAAAGGAATGATGTGATATGAAACAACTATTCCCGATACGTCATGTAATGGGTTATGTCTTCTCTCTCGTCCTTTCTGTTGTTGCGTTAGCCGTCATTGTATGGGATATGTCATTCACAACAGGACTTACAATCTTGATCATCTGCGCAGCTATCCAGGCTGCCGTGCAATTGTTCCTGTTCATGCATATCGATGAAGATAAGACAACGAAAACAGCCAACTATACGAATATTCTGTACGCGTTATTCGTAGCTCTCGTGACATTGTTCGGTACACTGTTCACGATGATCTGGGGCTACTTGTAAGAAGAACGAAGAGGCTATCCTTGAAGTCGCAAGACTTGGGATAGCCTCTTTTTTATTAAGCAACTCATTTCACCGATTTGATGTCGGTTTGGTCTTTTCCTATAAACTTCCCCTTTCCAGATTCGTCCTGTAATATAGGATATACATACATATTTGGAGGGAGATTTTTGAAGATTCTAAAGTGGTTGAACTATGTTTTAGCCGCAGCCGTATTGTTGACAGCCGCCGTCTTCCTCTTCCGTCCCACAATTGGCCCAGATTCAGATACCGATATCACCATCCGGATTAACTATGCAAAGGCAGAATTCAACGGTAAACCGATGCTTCAATCGGGACGGATATACGTGCCTATGTATTCACTTGGAGAACGTCTGTCCTTTTTTACCTGGATAGATAGCTCCAATGATACGATTCGGGTACTTGTTCCCGGTCAAGAGGCCATTATGAAGGTAGGGGAAACGCAAGTCTACACCTACGGAAAAACTGTAGAGCTCGAAGGATCCCCGATTTTGCATAACGGCGCGCTGTATGTTCCGCTTCAGCTATTCTCTTCCGTCTTACATGTACCGATGTCTTGGGAAAGCAGGACGGACACCGTGGATATTACGTATAACACGCCTTTTATATTCGCAAAAGAGAAAGGTGCCGCATTTTGGTTCCGCAAAAATACGGGTGAGCTGTATATGAGTACAGGGAATAAGCCCTTCCTACTCGAACATATAAACATGAAAACCTCAGATACCAGCAGATTAACTGCGTCCAGACTCAGTAATGACAGTTATATGCTGCAAATCGAAGATGACTCTGTTACAGGCTATGTTATCTATAAAGCGATCATTCAACATCATAAAGTGGCGATTTCGTCCTTAGCCCAGTACAAGAGAAGCCGAAATAATCTTAGAAGTATTGATAGAGTCGGAGACTTATGGGTTATGATCGATGACAGCACCTTGAAGCTCGTTGCGTCGGACGGGACAGTCGAGGCTTCCTATCAGGCACAGGAGATATTCGGCGAAAAGGATACGTTTACTGTAGTAGGAGCCTTCGACAATTACTTGCTTATAACGTCTAGACAAAACATTTTGTATCTCTTCAATAGGAAGACGAAAGAATTAATAGCTCTATATAACCAGCTTCTGACTGACAAAGAAAAAGCATCGATCGACTCAGCAATAGCCAATGGGTTATACCATCTCGGCGACGGTCTTTACTTTGATAGGAAAGAGGGAGATGCGCTCTATTTTACTCGTCGAATCCCCGGCGTGAATCCGACCACCTATACGTACCGTTTGCAATGATATCAGTTACTAGTTGTACAAATCAGAGAGGATATTGAGGTCATACGACATCGATGTCCTCTCTTTACTTGGAGTCTCCTGAAACCATTTTCGTGCTAGTAGCATCTAAGGATTAAGCATACTCATAATTGGGAGGAGAAATACATGAAAAACACGAAGTCATTTAAGTTTTTCCTTGCTTTCACGCTTATGCTGTCGGCTACCGGCACTATACTTCAGCCCCAGGCAAACGCTAGCTCAAGCCCCCGCATTTCAATCACCATTAATAATATCGATGCGACGTTAAGTCATGATCCTATGAAACGTTAAGGAAGAGTTTACGTTCCCTTACGAGATCTTGGAACGCTTCTCTCTCTGCACACAAGCTGGAATCCTAACACCAAATCGATCCAAGTGCTTGGCGTGGGACAAGAGATTTTACTGCGGTCAAATGATTCCAAGGCGATGGTGAACGGGAAGAGCATCAAGATCGACGCTCCACCTATCGTCAAGCAAGGCGTTACCTATGTGCCGCTTCAACTGTTCGCGTCCGTGCTAAAGGTGCCGCTGACTTGGAACGCCAAGACGAACACGGTTAGTGCCAATTACACTTCGCCATACCTATATACGAGTGTACAGGGCACTCCATTCTGGTTCCATAAGAAAGACGGCACACTGTACATGAGTACGGGCAGCAAGCCTTTAACAGTCGGGAAGACAAGTATGGACATTAAAGAAATCAGTACGTTTACCGCGGCCAAACTAGATGCCAAAAGTTATCTCCTGCAAATTCACGACAATTATGGCGAGCCTCACATCAACGATGTTGTATTTAGAGCCATCGTCCATAAGGAGAAACTGGCATTATCCTCCAAGGTTAGTTACTGGGGGCATCATAACCACGAAAGTATCGAGAAAGCTGGCGATCTTATCGTCATGATTGATGGAAAAACCCTGAAGCTCGCCGATGCAAAGGGAACCGTAAAGGCTTCCTATCAGGCCAAGGATCTATTTGGCGAAGAAGATAATTTCACCGTTGAAGGAGCTTTTGACGGGTATCTCCTTGTTCGACCATACCAAAAGGGTACATTACAGTTGTTAAATACGAAAACGAAAGAATCCGTGCTTCTTTACAAAGAACTTTTGAGCGAACAAGATAAAGAGATAATCGACACGATGATCAAAGACGGGGCCACCGGAGATTCAGACTACGCTGGGGATAGATTATCTTTCGTGAAAAAAGAGGGCAAAACACTCTATTTCAATAGAAATGAAAACTCCCACACTTATCAGTTGAAGTAATGCGGCAAAGAGCCTTCGGGACTGCCCACATCCGGGTCGACCTGAAGGCTCTGCTATGCTGTCGCTGAATCTCGGTCATCAATTGACTTCAGTCGCACTGGGAAACCCCTGCTTTCAATATTTCAACTGCCTCACGAAAACGAAGAGAATGTACGATTTCCCGCTCCCGAAGGAAATTTAACGCATCCTTAAGATCCTCATCGTCCGTTAAATCGATAAGGGATTGATACATAGCGCGCCCCCTCTCTTCCAATGCAATATCCTCATTTAAGTTGGCAATTGGATCGCCGACTGCCTGAATATAGGACGCTGTCCACGGTACTCCCTGCGCATTTTGATAAAAAAGATCCCGCCCGTGTTCAGCGTAGTAACCGCCCAGTCCCGCCTCCACGAGCTGCTCAACGGTCGCATCTTTAGTTAACTTATATATCATCGTCGCTATCATCTCCAAATGAGCCAGCTCTTCTGTGCCGATATCATTCAGAATGCCGATTACTTGCGGAGGCATTGTATAACGTTGATTCAAGTAACAGAGCGCCTGTGACAGCGGCCCGTTCGGCCCCCCATAGGCTTCAAACAGAAATTTGGCCATTCTCACGTCACACTTGCTAACCCGTACGGGAAATTGCAAGGCTTTTTCATAGAACCACATCTATATCCCCCTTACACTTGCCACGGCCATGGCTGATCAACCCACTGCCAATGGCATCGCGGTGATTTGCTTAGCCCAAAGTTAAATAGGGGCCCGAATCTGCATTCGAACTTCCTTGCCACTTCCCTGCGCTGCTTCACGAGTTGATTGAATTGGTTGATTGCTGCCGCATCGTCAGGGTGATTGTCCAAATATAAGTTCAGTTCTACCAATGCAAATTGGATTTCCTGCAGCTGCGTGAGCAATTTATCAAAATCCGACTGATCCATTCGAGAGCTCCCTTCTATATCGATCTTCTGTGATAAGGACTGTAAAGATCCCGCCACAGCGTTCCCAACCTCATTGCTCGAGAAAGGGGAAACATAGGCAATCCGGATGGTTGAAATGGGATAAGGACGCTTGGAGGCAAGACATATGTTTTAACTCTTACAGGCATGCAGGGATCATGTGGAGAAATATGCGGGAAATAACGTCTTATTTGCGAGCGCATGAACGGTACCTCCTCTCTCATGTCGTTCACTCTATTCTATTAAGCCGCATACGAGAAGGAATCGTATACGCACACATTTTGAACCTTTATTTCGTACGTAATACACGATGGGTTTGACAAGAAAAACATTCCATCTTATAATTCACTTAAATACGTAATTACGTATTTCAATAATTTGTTTGGAGTGATGCATGATGGTATCTTCACGCAACGTGGAAGCTGAGTTGGATGTACTGAAAGCTCAATTAGAAGAAGTGCATCAGCTAGTCAGACGACTCGCATCAGACGGCGCTGTGCCGGGTCAGAGAGCATTCGAAATGCCCCTTACACAGTCCGTGCATCAAAGCTATGACAGAGAAGACCTCGGGGAATTGAATTACTCAGGTTCTTATTACAACAGCACGAATGAACTCTACCATTTGCCTCCTTGTCAACGACGAGTAAGCCAATTGCTTACCTTAGACAGTGATAAGGCCGCCAAGGTACTCGGCGCGCTCGGGCATAAACAGCGTCTTGAGATTCTGATCTCCCTACTGCAAGGGCCGCAAACTGGACCGCAGCTTGTAGAACGGCTTCATATGGGGACAACTGGTCAATTGTATCACCACACGAAGGCTTTGCTTGGTGCTGATCTGCTCGTTCAGGAAGAACGCGGCGGAGCCTATTCCGTTCCCAAGCACCGTATCATGCCGCTTCTGCTGCTCCTATCAGCCGCTGCCGACTTGAACGACGCCAGCGACTACATGGAGATGGCAGAGGCACGGAGCAATGCCGGTACGTACTTGGGGGCACCTGAAGATGAATATGACCCGCATCTATTGATACAGGCTGTCCTAGAGAACTGTATCCAAGAACACCAGGCGGGGTATTGCACAGAAGTGAACCTGTTTGTACATCAGGATAGAAGCGTTACCGTTGCGGACAACGGCCGAGGCATCCCAGTGAACGTGCTTCCCGGTCACGATGTTACACAGGCACAATCCGTTCTAACGGATATGGGAAGGTTCTCAAGAAGCGCTTCGTTCACAGCTCCTGGAGGAGAACAGGGGATTAGCATGGCGGTCGTCAATGCGCTCTCATCCACGCTTTCCGTGGAGATTCGCCGTGAAGGAAGAGTATTCCGCCAAGATTATAAGCAGGGTATTCCGCAGGGAGGATTACGGACAATCGGTATTACTCAAGATACAGGTACGAGCATCACATTCCTGCCGGACAATAAGCTTTTCCGCTTGGCAATCGAAACCGACATACTAGCTGCACAAGTTACCATAATTAACGAAGCTCATCCCGAATTAAACATTCGAATTCATCGTGAATAGCTGCACGCTTTAGGCACGAGGCTGGCCAAGAATCCAATCACACATCTTATGTTGTCGCGGTCTATAAAGGGATCTTGGCCCCCTGTCAGGCTGCTTGTCAGCGATCCGGTTAATCGATCAGCTTCAAGCCGACCACGCAGCCAATGATCCCCAATATACATAACAGGCGAAATGGGCGCTTCGACTCCTGGTATATCAACATCCCCACCAATGCAGAGCCAACCGTCCCGACACCTGTCCATACGGAATAAGCGGTGGACAACGGTATTGTCTGCATTGCACCAATAAGCAATTTAAAGCTAAGGAAGAAGGCGGCAATCATCATAATGTTATTCGGCCAATTGTTCTTCTCAGCAACCCGTTTAATTCCGATGACACCAATGACTTCAAGCAGTCCAGCCGCGATTAATGTTATCCACGCCATCTCAATGCCCCTCCTTCCCGCTCGTCAGCTTCAATCCGATAATAAAGAGCAGCAGCAGCAGAATGATTCCGATTTTGATCGGATTAAACTCATGAGACATAACCGCTTCTACCACGACCGTTCCAACTGTCCCAATACCTGCAAATACAGCATACGTTGTCCCGATCGGTATGACCTTAGCAGCACGGATAATGAGATCGAAACTGAGCAACAGCGCTACAAGAACGACAAGCGGTGGAATTTGCTCGTATTTGAAGCCGCTGGCCCACACGATCTCTAAGGATCCTCCTAACACGATGTACAGCCAAGCACGATTGACAGATATTCGCTTGCTTTTTTAGCAGCAGCTTCCGACCCTGGAGGCTGCATTGGAGGTCTCTCATTCATTTCCACCTTCTCCCCTCTTAGTTATGGTATTTCACACCTTTGTACCTAATCATTGTAATGTCAGTTCCTAATTTTTACTATCCTATTTATAGTTCTCTACTACGATTATCTTGAATTTTAGTAACTAAATTTTCAATAAATACAGTGAAATATAGCCCGATCGAGTCTTGTCCGTTTTTTTGCATCCACATACAATGACTTAGTATCGCAACCTAGCCCCTGTTTTTAGAGGAGGAACATCATAGTATGAAAGCAAACAATAGACTCAGCCATATGTTTTGGCGGTGGCATTTCTATGCGGGGTTGTTCATTGCCCCCTTGCTAATTATGTTATCGCTTAGCGGAATTGGATACCTGTTCAAGTCGGAAATTGAGGATGTCGCATACAAATCACTCTACTTTGGACAGAGCAGCAACACCCACACGTTAACAACGAGTCAAGCGATTACGGCTGCAGAGCAAGCGTACCCAGGAGAACGCGTGACGAAAATCAGTTATTTCGATGATGAATCGCGCAACACAAGATTCTCCATGCGTGATGAAGCAGGTCGAGAAAGATATGTATTTGTAGATCGCAACAAGCAGATCGTCGGGAGCATGCTTGCCGATGACAGCTTCGGAAATATAATGCGAAATTTGCATAGTTCATTGCTCGTAGGTGGAACCGTCGTCAACTATACGGTGGAGCTTGCGGCATGTTGGGCAGTATTTCTGATCATCTCTGGCCTCTATATGAGTTGGAAAAAGAGGGCGTCGGCAGCTGGAACGAAGCGTGAGAAGGTGAAATCGAGGCATACCGTCATCGGTATCATATTCACCATACCGTTGCTAATTCTTATCGTTACAGGGCTGCCTTGGTCTGGTTTCATGGGCAACCAGATCTATCAACTGGCAGCAAGCAACGAATCACTCGGGTATCCGCAGCTGTATGTGAGCCCGCCGCAATCCGAAGCAAAGGAGCTGCCATGGGCTACTAGAAAGGAGAAGTCTCCGCAATCTTCATCCGGCTACCTGCCACTCTCTGCAGACGATATCGAGCATATGCTCCATCATTACGGTGTGACCAAGCCTTTCGTCTTGAGCCTGCCAGCAGATGAAAAAGACGTCTACACGGCATCTAAATCCGCAGGATCAGGCATTACCGGAATGGATGTCATCAAGCCTAGCGAGGAAATAACAGCTTACTTCGATCAATATAGCGGCACACAGATTCATAAGATTGACTACCGCGATTACGGGCTTCTCGCCCAGTGGTTCACCTACGGAATTCCTTTGCATGAAGGGCATCTATTCGGTTGGCCGAACCAGATTCTATGCCTGCTGACGGTGGTTGCACTGCTTGCCATTGTATACTGGGGAGTTAAAATGTGGTGGATGCGCAGACCTCGCGGAAGACTTGCAGCACCACCAAGACAACCGCACACGAAATCGATGATCGGCTTCTATGCCATTTTAGTCATTCTCGGACTGCTCATGCCGCTGCTCGGTATGTCGCTGATTGTCATTGCAGTCGTTGAACTGATACGTTTCCTAGTGTTCCGAGGGAAATCAGCGAAGTCCGTAACTGGTTAATTATAAGGGTATTGAAATAGAAAAGGGGACAGGCCTCGGCCCTCCCCTTTTTTTGCTATCCCTTTATGGACAGCAAATCTAATTACGATATTTTATAAATCTCCTTAGCTGCCTCTTGTACTACACAATTCAGAAAGAAAATTTAAGGGAGTGCGCAGATCATCATCGCCTTATCCCTTCACACGCTTCCGCATCACCTGATGCAGCACTTCCGAGAAGATCAAGCCAATTGCAATTGCGCCGGAAATCATCGATGCCTTGAATGCAAGCTGAATCGCCTGATCATACTGATCTTCTACAATATTTCGCATTGCGTCGTATGCCATTCCGCCAGGTACGAGGGGAATAACCCCTGCGACATTGAATACAATTATCGGAGTGCGATACAGCTTGGCAAATAGATGACTCATCATGGCAATAACGAATGAAGCAGCCAAGCTCGCTGGAATTGGACCGATCTGATTATCTATGCAAATCATATATACGAACCAGCCTGCCATGCCGACAAACCCACATTGAAGCATCAGCTTCGGCGGACTGTTGAACAATATTCCGAATGCAGCGGATGCTATGAAGCTTACAATGAGCTGCTCGATCATAACAAAATGCCTCCCTCATGCTCTACATCCAAAGTGGTCAACGAATTCGGAATCTGCTGCATTACCGTCCTAGGCGAAGGACAATACACAAGCAACCCCTGCTCCAATCGCGAAGGCAGTTAAAAATGCTTCCGCCCCCTTCGATATGCCGGATACTAAGTGACCCGCCATCAAATCCCGCACAGCGTTGGTAATAAGCAGCCCCGGAACAAGCGGCATCACCGACCCGATAATGACCTTATCCAGATCACGACCCAGACCGTACCGAACACAGAAATAGGACACGGTTCCGACTACAATGGAAGCGAGGAATTCAGAAAAAACTTAATGCGCGATAAACGATGGAAATACAGGAAGAGTGAAAATCCTAGTCCTCCTGCCAACAACGAAGGTACGAATTCCGGCCATCCGCCACGAAACATAATCGTAAAACAGCCGCTCGAGAGCATCGCTGCTGCAATCTGCAGCCATACCGGATAAGCCAAATTAGACACTTCGATTTTTTCAGCAAGCGATAGGCCTCTGCATAAGACAAGGTTCCGCTGCTTATTTTGCGCGAAATGTCATTCACGAGCGTTACCTTCTTCAAATCCGTCGATCGCTCGGATATTCGGTACAACCGGGTAATTGGCGCTGACCCGTCGATCGCAAAAATAATGCCTGTCGGCGTCACGAAGCTGTGGCAGTTCTCGAACCCATACGAAGCGGCGATACGGATCATCGTATCCTCTACCCGATTCGTTTCCCCTCCGCTTTGCAGCATGATTTTTCCTGCCAATAGGCATAGCTGCGTAATTTCATAGCTTTCATTCGACTGTTCGCTCATCCGATGTCTCTCCTGTGAATGGCATGAATTTCCCATATTGTAACCGACAGAACAATCTTTAGTCTATGCCTGCTGATCATGCAAATATTCGCTAAACTCCTTACCCATGAACAGCATCTTAAAAAGGCTCACTGAGTCTTAAATGAGCCTTGCCATACAGTTGAGCCTAAGCAGTGTACTCAAGCCCCAACGCCCACCCTGTAAACGTTCCCGCATCTACTTGAAGTTGAATCTGGACAGAAGGCAATGAAGGAATTGCCCCGTCGCTCGATTGATCCTTCTAAACAGCAGGCAGTATCGTTTCGAATGTCGTTTGATACGGATTGCTGTATGCCGCGATTTGCCCTCCATGAACCTCGATAATACTTTTCGTAATCGCCAGTCCTAACCCTGTTCCGCCTGTCTCCTTGGAACGGGATTGCTCCACGCGATAGAATCGGTCGAAGATGAATGGTAAATCCCGCTCCGGTATCGGGTCGCCGTAATTGATAATACGAATGACCGCCTGTTCGTCCAGCGACTGGATCTCGATGTCGATATATCGCCCCTTGCGACCATACTGAATCGCATTTGACAATAAATTTTCGTAAGCCCGAACGAGCCTGTCGCCGTCTGCTAGAACCTTGAGCGTTTCCTTTTCTACATTCAGTCTGCACTCCAAGCCTGCCTTTTCCAGAATCGGTACGAATTCTTCCACTAATTGACGGATAAAGCTCGTAATATGCAGTTCCTGTACTTGAAGCGGAAGTCCATTATTAATGCGTGTATACTCGAACAGATCGTCGATCAATTTTTTCAAGTCGAGCGCTTTTTCATAGGCTATGTTGACATAATAGCGAATCTCCACCTCGTCATGATAACGATCCTTCTCAATAAGCTCGAGGAAACCGAGTATAGATGTTAGCGGTGTGCGCAAATCATGCGATACCCCCGTAATGAGATCGCTCTTTGTTTTCTCCGCCTTCCGTTCTTCCTCAATCGATTGGCTTAACTGCCGACTCATTCGGTTAATGCTCTCCGCTACTTTGCCCAGCATTTGAACTGATCTTACCGGTATTTCATGCTGCAGCTCACCCGTGGCGATTTCGCCCAGCCCATGAGTGATCTCTTGCAGGTAGCTGTCTAATTCAGTCGCTACATCATTAATTCGATGTGCAATATCTCCTAGCTCGTCCGACGAATCGATCTGAATCTCCACATCGAAATTTCCGTTCGCCATCTCCTGAAGCCCATTTGAGATCTGTGTTATCTGACTCAATATAGGACGACTCAGTTGATAGTAGCTAAAAATAAATAATAGGCATCCTGATATGACATAGACGGGCCTTGAGCCGATATTGTTGATCACCCATGTCAATGCTATATTATACGGCTTGTGCTGCATCAAATAAGAAACCAGCAGCTGCCCAAGCAGCAAAATAATACCCGTAGCACCGATACTGGCAATAAACGTAATCAGGAATTTCCACCGAATCGAATTCAGCCATTTTGATGTCATGAATCGTCTCTTCATATCCGCTCCTATCCCAGTTTATAGCCGATTCCCCACACCGTCTTAATATATTGCGGGTTTTGGCGATCCTTCTCGATTTTTTCCCTTATCTTACGAATATGTACCATTACTGTGTTTTTAGATTCCATGAAGGGCTCGTTCCACACTTCCTCGTAAATCTTTTCCATGCTCAGCACGATCCCGCGATTCACCGCAAGCAGCTTTAATATGGCGAACTCCCGTGGTGTCAGCTTTACCGGAATATCATCTACCATCACCGTATAGTTCGCCGTATTGATCACCATATCGTCAATGAAGATTTCATGTTCATTGTACTGAATTCCCTCTTGCCGGAATTGTTTCGTTCTCCGTAGCAGAGACTTAATCCGCGCCATCAGCACAAGCGGGTTAAACGGCTTCGTCTCATAGTCATCGGCGCCAATGCTAAGCCCTGTAATTTTATCTATATCCTGATCCTTCGCGGACAACATAATAATAGGGGTGTTGCGTTCCTCCCGAATCTTCATGCATGCTTGTATGCCATCCATATGAGGCATCATCACATCCAAAATAATCAGCTGCACATCATGCTTCTCCAGCAGCTCCAAAGCCTCTAATCCATTGGATGCCTGAAGCAAATCGTAACCTTCATTCTTCAAATAAATTTGCAAAAGTTCAATAATTTCCTTCTCATCATCAACGACAAGAACGGTTTCCTTGCCCATGTGACTATCTCCCTTTCCATGTATGCTAACAAAACGCTTCTGCTTGAAGGAGCGTCTTCCTTTGGTACATACTAATTCAGCTTCCAGCTAATTACTCCTTTTCTTACAGCGGAATGAATACAACCCCCTTATGCCATTCCAGTTCTGCTGCTTACGTAAAAAGCGATATATATTATGACGTCCTGCTAGGGAAATTGTTCCTTTCGTTAAGTGAATATTAAGGAATTCAGAATTTGATAAGGATTTGGCTCGAAGCCAGAGACAGCTAAATTGGCCATAAGGCCGCTTTGCTGCACCGTCCCGATAAGTCAGCAGGAAATATCATACCAGGAGCAACTTATCCCGCTACACTGGAACAAGAGATGACATTAGTGAAGGGAGATTTATTTATGCAGCAAATACAAGGCTATTTTTCTTCTATCGAGGGAACGCGTTATGAGGCGGGGTACCAGCAAGGGGAGTTTGCGAAGAAGCATCCTCACTTTTTACAAGGCATTTTATTGAACGAGCCGTTACCTGTTGATCAATGGAAAGAAGCAGTCGCACTGCTCGAACAATATTGTCCGGGAATAACGGAGGAAATTGACGGTTTCTGTGCGGCATTAGAAGTGCCGCCATCACTGATTTCTTATTACGCTAACTCTGCTCTTCATTCAGGATGCAGCCATTGTGCCATCCTGCCGGCTAAAACGGCGAATGGGCACACGTACATGCTCCGCAATTACGATCTTTCACCTAATGTTGATGATATGAGGTTATGTTCTACGTCGATCGAGAAGGCATATAAGCATACTGGATTTTCCGTATTTTTGTTCGGTAGAACGGAGGGCATGAATGAGCATGGATTATGTGTTACCTTCTCCGCCTGCGGGATGCCTGTAGGCAACGCGCCCGGTATGAGACCTCCTAGAGCTAGCGGCTTGCAATTCTGGGCCGTGGTACGAGCCGTCTTAGAGCAATGCCGCAATGTCAGTGAAGCGGTGCGACTTGTGAAAGAAATGCCGATTGCATCCAACATGAACCTCATCGTGTGCGATCCGCATGGCCATGCAGCGCTAATCGAAACCTTTGACGGGCACAAAGCAATTCGCGAGGTAGAAGAGGCGAGCCAAGCTCCTTATGTCGCAGCCACGAATCATCCGTTGTTTGCAGATATTGAGCAGCTTGAACCCGGCAAGCTGAACCATTCGGTCATCCGCCAACACATCCTGCAGCAATTCTTGGAGAAGCCTGCTTCTGTAACGATGGAGGATCTGCAGTCCTTGGTCTCAACCGAATACCCGCAAGGCTTGGCCGTTCATAATTACAATCAGTGGTTCGGCACATTGCGATCCATGCTGTTCGATTTGGATGACCGAATCATCAATATATGCTTTGGTTCTCCAATTGATAATCCATGGTATACTGTGCCCGTAGGCGGGAAAATGCCGGTAGATCGTGTACAGGTAACGATGCAGCACCATGATTATGCACCTGATTTTTGGCAAATGAAAATAAGTGGTGATTAGTTATGCAAACATATAAGAAACAAATTGAACAAGCGACTCGATTCATCGAATCACATTTGACAGAGCGGCTGGATGCAGAGCGTGTAGCCGCCTCTGTCCATTTATCATACTATCATTTTCATCGTATCTTTGCTGCAATGACAGGGGAAACACTCGGCGACTACATTCGCAAGCGTAGATTAACCGAAGCAGCCGTAGCCTTACTTTCGAGCGAGCGTTCTATATTGGACATTGCCTTAGAATATCAATTCGAATCCCAAGAGGCCTTCTCCCGTTCCTTCAAGCAAGTATTCGGCGCAACGCCTGGCAGCTTCCGCAAGCGCAGCATGCGCCCTATATTCCTGGAGAAGGGCACACTGTTGGGCGATCGTCTGCAGCATCGGCTGGATACCATTAGCCTTGTCCCCAACATCGCAGAAATAGAGGATGATATTCATGTCGTAGGGGTTAGCGGAGCTGTCTCTCCCGATCACAATACGATACCGAAACTGTGGGAGGAACTACTCCAACGGCGTCACGAGATTCAAGCTTTGACGCCGGAGCTCACTGGCTACGGAATATGTCCGCCGCAGCACGATGTCGAGTTCAGGGACATCACAGAGCACTCGCCGTTTGGACACATGGCTGGATTCTCCGTGGAGCGTATTGCTGACATTCCCCATGGCATGCGTGCGTATACGATATTTGCGGGTGCCTATGCCGTCTTCAAGCATATAGGGACTACCCAGCAGCTTCGAAGCACGTATGATTACATCTGGGGAACATGGCTGAGCAACACACCGCTTCGCCTCGCCGATCGGGCAGACTTCGAGATATATGGATGTGACTTCTATGGTCCGCATCATCCACAGTCGACGATATGGATTTACATCCCCATTCAAAAATAGAAAAGGTTCATGAAGAAGGGGATGGCTCACTCCCTCGAATAACGTTCCAAAGAGACATTGCCACAAATAGGGTAAAGTCCTGCCATTCGTGGTAAGATGAAGAGAGTTTGATACGCTACTATTCAGAGGTGAATGTCGTGAAACAAGAACTAATTGAACGCTTTACATCCTATGTCAAAGTGAATACCCAATCCAACGACGACAGCGAAACTTGCCCTTCCACACCTGGACAGCTCGATTTGGCACGCCTGCTCGTTGATGAGCTGAAAGCGCTCGGCATGGAAGAAGTGACAATGGACGAGAACGGCTACGTCATGGCTACGCTTCCTGCTAATACAGACAAGGACATTCCTACGATCGGATTTTTGTCCCATATAGACACCGCTACCGAGCTTTCTGGGGAGGGCGTGAACCCTCAACTGGTTGAAAATTACGATGGCAAGGACATTGTGCTCAATGAAGCTCAAGGCGTTGTTCTCTCGCCAAAAGACTTCCCTGAATTACATAATTACATCGGACATACGCTCGTTACGACTGATGGCACAACATTGCTTGGCGCAGACGACAAAGCCGGCATTGCCGAGATTATGACAGCGATGGCGTACTTGATCCGCAACCCAGAAATCAAGCACGGGAAGGTTCGCGTTGCCTTCACGCCGGACGAGGAAATCGGCAGAGGCCCTCATCGCTTCGATGTAGAAGCATTCAATGCTCGATATGCTTACACCGTAGACGGAGGCCCGCTTGGTGAGCTGGAATATGAGAGCTTCAATGCTGCACAAGCTACACTAACCTTTAAGGGCAAGAACGTTCACCCAGGTACGGCTAAAAATAAAATGGTCAATGCAGCGAAAATCGCCATGGAATTCAACAGCCAGCTTCCCGTTGAGGAAGCGCCTGAATCGACAGAAGGCTATGAGGGCTTCTACCATCTATCTTCCATTAGCGGCGATGTAGAGCTGACAAAGCTCCGCTACATTATTCGTGATTTCGATAGAGATAACTTTAATGCTCGCAAGCAGAACATGGAGAACATCGTGAAGAGCTTGCAAGAGAAGTATGGAGCCGAACGCATCA
This sequence comes from Paenibacillus alvei DSM 29, assembly GCF_000293805.1. Taxonomy (GTDB): domain Bacteria; phylum Bacillota; class Bacilli; order Paenibacillales; family Paenibacillaceae; genus Paenibacillus_B; species Paenibacillus_B alvei. The sequence continues at coordinate 449,124 of NZ_AMBZ01000002.1, forward strand.
GCCTTGAGCTGAAGGATCAATATTACAATATGCGTGAAAAAATCGAGCCCGTGAAGCACATTGTCGATATTGCCTATAAAGCGATGAAAAACATTGGCGTAGAGCCTGTAATTAAGCCAATCCGCGGCGGTACAGACGGTTCGCAATTGTCTTATATGGGGCTGCCTACACCGAACATTTTCACAGGCGGCGAAAACTATCATGGCCGCTATGAGTATGTGTCTGTAGACAATATGCAGAAGGCTACTGAGGTCATTGTTGAAATTGTAAAGTTGTTCGAACAGCAAGGCGCTGAATAAGGAAGACAGAAATGAAATTACCCGCTTAAGTAACCGAAGAATAGCAGGCTGTACCAGCAAGAACTTCCTTTCCTGTTGAACAGCCTGTTATTGTTTACAGTAGTGAGGCTATGCCTGCCGCATAATCACGATGCACGCGCTACACGATATCTTAGCAATGCATATGGGATTTCGCCTCAAGGAAATCGATCGTCTTTCCCTTGGAACAGGAATGGAAGATTGAAGACTATGATAAGTCTGAATACTACTCACCAATATGTCCGCAAACCATCAACACAACTAACCCCAACATCATCTCGCAGCTTACCGACTATTCTCATCACCGATATCAGGTAACCATATCCTACATTCATTCATAATCATTGTAGAATATTGAAATGTTTTGTCATATTGGAAATATATACTATGCATATATAATGCTATGTGATACTATGAAAATGTGGAAAAATTTAAAAGAAAAGGAGCGTTACAAAACATGAAGATTGCCACAAATAACAAGTGGGTCAAGGGTTTAATTTCTTTGGTTGTATTCTCCATGTTTGTTACCTTTGGTCTTTCGTCAGGATCAGTTGCTACTGCAGCTGAAAGCCCAGATCCTGAGATGGAAAAATTCCAAAGCATTTCTCAGAATTCTTTTCAACGTATTCTAAATGACATTTATAACATTCCAGATGAAGTCTTACATTCAAATGATGCGTCGACTATTAATAATTACTTTATAAGTATAGGCAGCCAAGTAAAAGTTACAGATTCCGACGATTATGAAGAGTTGATCCAACCTGCTGGAGTTTGGGAATGTGGATTAGCTATTGCAGGTTTAGTTGTGACCACTGCCGTGCCAATCGCTAAGATTGTGAAAATAGGCAAATTAGTCAAAAGTTTGGGTGGCGCTGCCGAAGCGGCTAAAGTAATTTGGGGCGCTTCGTTTGCAAGTGAGAAATGGAAAGCTTTAGGCTCAGCTGCTAAAGATTTGGTTGCTGAATTGGCAGGAATCACAGCTGTTAGCAAGGCTTGCTTTTGATTTGGGATAAATTGATATAACGTAACATTCTTCACAATACAATTTTAGGGGTAATACCAGTCGCTGTTACCACCCGCAAACGGTGAGTCTCGGAACAAAATTAAGCCTATCAATGCTCTTTTCTACCTAAATTATTTACGTATGTAAGTCCGGAACATCGTTAAATCGTTGTGGCAATAGGGTTTTCGAGTGGTGTTACTGGGCCAATTAAGAGCACTTTGGACAAGCTGGGGAAATCCGTTTCCCCTCCCCTTGTTCCTCAAGTGCTCTATTCTTACTTAATTTTGAGGAAAATAGGGAGGAGCCTTATGGACAGCTCAATATATGTAATCATATTCTTGCTATTGGCACTTATTTTTCTGTTATTACAAATTATTATAATTCTAAGAAGTTGAACTCATTAGAGGAAGCACTATATGAGTCATATAGAAATAACAGTGAAGTTAAATCATTTGTTGAAAAGGTTTTAGAGGGAGAATCAGAAGAAGTAGAAGCAATAAAAAGAGTCAGAACTAAGTATGGTTTATCTATTGGAAATGCAAAAAAATAATTGATTTATATAGAAGAAGCGAGTGAAAGCAGCCGAAGAATAACAGGCTATCCCAGCAAGGATTCCCTTTCCTATTGGACAGCCTGTTATTTATTACGGTAGTGAAGCTATGCTTACCGCATAATCACGATGCATGTGCTACACGAATATCTTAGCTATGCATATGAGATTCCGCCTCATCCCAGGAAACTCGATACGCCTGTCCCTTGGAACAGAATATCGAAGAAGAGGTATAGGCCGGATCTGCGTCCTTATCGTAGCCCTTGTGTGCGATCACTTCATCGGCATTATGGCAGATATCGTAGCCGCCGAACAGAATCTGAATCATCCCTTTGCCCTGTGTATTCGCTGCAAGCTCTGTGCTGTAGTTCATGAAGGTTGACACAGGCACCCGCCCGATAATGACCGCCTTGCTTCCAACAAAGTCCGGAGGCTCTAGTGTACCATGCGCTTTCTGCACATCTGCCATCACCTTGCCCATATCGTCTGCATCCACCGTAATTTTCACATTATAGTACGGCTCCAGCAGCACATTGTCTGCCTGCTCCAACCCTTGACGCAGCGCACGGAAAGAGGCCTCACGGAAATCACCGCCGCTCGTATGCCGATTGTGAGCACGCCCTGTCAGCAGGGTAATGCGTACATCCGTTAGTGGCGATCCCGTAAGCAGGCCATGGTGATCCCGTTCCAGCAGATGCTGCATAATCAAGTTTTGATAATTGACACCAAGCTCATCGGGATGGCATTCGTTGAATACCTGAATCCCGCTGTCTCGTTCTCCAGGCTCCAACCGCAAGCGTGCTTCCGCATAGTGTCCGAGCGGTTCGAAGTGTCCGCACCCATTCGCGACAGAACGTATCGTCTCCTTATAAAGGATTTCTGGGACAGCAAACGATACGGTAATGCCAAAGCGCTCCTTCACAATTCGTTCCAGCACTTCCAGTTGAATCATTCCCATGACATGAATATGAATCTCCTGTACATGCTCATCCCACTGCACGCGAAGAACAGGGTCTTCCGCATCCAACCGATGGAAGCAGGCCAGCACCTCTTTCACATGCAAATCGGCAGGAAAGATAACCTTGGACTTTAACGTAGGTATGATATGATAAGCAGCCGGCTCCTCTAACATACCAAGCCCATCCCCTACAGATGCAGCCGTGAGCCCTGTTACTGCACACAGCTGCCCTGCTTCTGCACGATCAACCTGCTGTGCCTTCTGGCCGCTATAGATGTGTATAGATGTCACTTTCTCCATGAAGGCATCCGATCCTGCGCGATATCGAACTTCATCCCGGACGGACAGGGAGCCGCTCATAATCTTCATATGTGTCATTCGTGTACCCTGATCGTCATAGCGAATCTTATATACTCGTCCGGCAAAATCCCCTTCACTGACATAGCCGGTCTGTATAAACTGATGTATCAGCTCCAGGACTTGTTCAACACCAACATCCTGAAGTGCCGAACCACGTACGCACGGGAACCATTTTCGTTCAGCAAGCATATGCCGCATCGCTCGCAGCCATTCGGCCTGCTCATAGCTCCCCCCCAAGTAGAGCTCGAGCAACTCATCATTTCGCTCAGCCATAAATGTAATCACATCATCACCTAATTCCCCATCTGAACAATACGATGACATCTCCAGAATGTCGGCAGTCAGGTTCAATCGGATTTCCTCGATGACTCGCTCCACATCAGCGCCGATCCGATCTATTTTGTTAAGGAAGAATATCGTCGGCACACCTTGCTTCTGCAGCAGCCGCCATACCGTTTCCGTATGTCCCTGAATGCCCTCCACGCTGCTTACGACAATGATCGCAGCATCCATGACTTGAATCGCACGCTCCATTTCTGCAGAGAAATCGACATGCCCAGGAGTATCAATAAGTGTGTACGAATTCCCTTTATAGGTCATCACCGCCTGATCGGCGAATATCGTAATGCCGCGTTCCTTCTCTATCTCATGGCTGTCCAAAAAAGCGTCCTTATTATCTACCCGTCCCCGGCTTTGGATGCTTCGTGTATGATACAGGATCTGCTCGGCAAAGGTCGTCTTTCCTGCATCCACATGGGCGAATAGCCCTAATGTAATATTCATGGCGACACCTCATTGCTAATTCTGAAGTCTGCATTCTTCACCAATTCTTATTTTGGTTCTTCTATGCTATCTATGATAGCATAGACTTACCTACTTCAAGAGAGGCGGACAGAGATGATGAACGGAGAAAAGAATCAATTTATAGAACGGCAGCCTGCAAGGATCATTGAATTGGAAGGCGCCTGCAACGTACGGGATCTCGGCGGATATAAAGCGGTGAACGGACGCGAAATCCAGTGGGGGCGATTTTATCGCGGGGACGGTCAACATAAGCTGACTCAGCAGGATCAAGAGATATTGCTTGAACGCGGTATCCATACGGTCATCGACCTGCGTTATGCACAAGAGCTGGCCGTTGCCAAGGATGCATTCGCCGATTCGGATCAGGTTGCTTACTACAATGTTGATCTTATCAATCCAGCAACGACGAACAAGCCGCACGTTACTAGCCTTGGTGAACTGTATGTCAGCATGCTGGACAATAGCCAAGCGGCTTTTCTTCGTGTGTTCGAGCTTCTGACTGACCATTCAGGGGAGGCTGTACTCTTCCACTGCACGGCAGGCAAGGATCGGACAGGAATGGTAGCGGCCCTGCTGCTGGATCTGGCGGGTATACCTCATGCAACAATTATTGAAGACTATGCCATGACTGCTGAATGCCTGATTCCGATTATGAATGACCTGCGCGCCAGCCGACCGAAAGGAATGCCCGTCGACTTGTACGAGCGCTTCCTTGGCTGTGATCCGAGCAATATGGAGATGATGCTTCAACATCTTCATGCCAAGTATGGCGGCAGCGAGCGTTATTTGGCGGCAATTGGACTGCCCGAGGGGAAAGTACAAACATTGAGACAAAAATTGTTGGAAGCATAACCCTGATACACAATAAAAAATACAATACAAAAAGGACTAGCCTTCATTGGTTAGTCCTTTTGAGCATTCTTTTGCAGCTGTTCAAGCAGCATCGCATCATACATGCTTCTTTTTTCCTCAGCAATCTTTCTGACGGATTCAAGCTGTTTAATCTGCGCGTCAAGCCGCGCAAGATGACGATCAAGCATGCCTATTCGTTTATGCAAAGTGTCCTCTATATCATGCGGCAAGCGATTCCCAGACAACAGGCATCCGTCCTCTGTAAACGCCGCTATGTCCTCTAGCTTCATACCTGTTTGCTTCAATCCATAAATGAATTGGATAAACCTTACATCCTGCTCGTCGTACTGCCGAACGCCATCCGGCTTCCCTCCCAAACGCTGTGGGCTGTGGAGAAGACCGATTTGTTCATAGTATCGAAGCGTGTAGGCAGATATTCCGGTTAGTCGCGCCGCTTCTCCAATGGAATACATCCCCTTGCTCCTTCCCGCTGTCTCGATTACTCCTCTGTCACAAGGACGATTTTACCGATCGAATGAGATCCTGTCAGCAATTGCTGTGCCTGGGCTGCTTCCTGCAGCGGAATTCGATGGGAGATGAGCGGGTGAATCTCCCCCGCTACCAGCAGGGACATGACGGATTGCACATCCTCACGGAACCAATCCAATCGATCCTTTTTCAGCGCTGTAATACTATACATATACACAGAGTTCCCGCTTTCCGTTGTCCCGCGTGCGGCCGTCCCTGTCCAATCCTTCACCCAATCGTTAGCATGATGATCCTTCTCCAGCACGGATGTGTAGCCATAACCGACAAAGCGCCCCTTCGAACTTAACGTCCGCATGGAGCGTTTCCAGTTAGAGCCGCCAATTGGATCGAACACGGCATCCATGCCCTCAGGAGCTGCTTGAGCAAGCACTTCAACAAAATCCTCTGCTCTATAGTTTATCGGCATCGCACCGTATGCTGCAACGACCTGATGCTTCGCAGCCGAGGCTGTTCCGTACATCTTCAGCTTTGCCAATCGCCCCAAATCCAACAATGCTGTCCCTACACCGCCGCTCGCGCCATGGATAAGAATTCGCTCACCCTCCGCCACCTTTGCGATGCGATGCAGCATCTGATACGCCGTCACATAATTCAATATACTCGCTGCTGCTTCGGCCGCATCGATTTGTGCAGGAATCGGAACAAGCTCATCTACTCTTGCATACACATGTGAAGCGTAACTTCCTGTCCCATTGAAAAATACGGCTACGCGATCCCCTGCCACATAATCGTCCACAGCATCTCCTACTTCTTCGACAATCCCAACCGCATCATAACCAGGAACAAACGGCACTTTAGGCGACATCGGATATAATCCTTCCCTGCGCATAATATCCGCAAGCGCTACGCCCACACTCTGCACCCTTACGCGCACCTCATCTACTTCAGGTGTACAAATCGGTTCTTGAATGGCCTTCAACACCTCCGGCCCCCCATATTCAGTTACAGTCATCTTGGTGTTCCACACAAGCCATCTCTCCTTTAGCGATTTTTCGTAGATGGCTGTATTGTAGTCCTTCGAGTTCACTCGAAGTCAACACGAATCAAAAAAGCACAGGATCCCATATCCTGTGCTTCATCTTAACATATGCATGTCTTTCGCTTAGCGCCGAGCTTGCCTGCAGCCTTCACTTTGCGGATATAGGCCGCCGCTTCCGGTACTTTGCAAGCTGTCTCGCCCATATTGACCTGCACCTTGCCAATGGCTTCTGCCACTCGCATTGCCTCATCATGCAAGGCCAATACATACGAACCCACTACAATGACAAATTGATTCATAACGTACCTCACCCGATTGCGTTCCTGATGAACCGTCGACTCGACGAGCGCGAGCATTCTCCTCAACTCTTCGATATCCAGCTTCTCATCCGAAGTAATCGAGATATAGTGCAGATAGGTGCTCCAGCCGCATGTCGCAATCAGCTCTTCACTGGATGCCATCCATTCGCGCGCTAATTCGAGGGCATACGGACTTTCCGCAGCCACACCAGCTACCGTACATTCTACAATCATATGCCATGAAGCCTTTTGGGCCCATGATTGCAGAAGCTCCTTGGTCATTACAGATGGATCGACCGTCAGCCCTGCCAAATACATCGCATCGCTATTCCCTGTATCGAACAGCGCACGCGCAAGCTGCTGATCCTTCTTAACTTCCTTGACCAGCTTCTTCAGATCGCCGATCTTTACACCAAACAGCGGCTCTGGTGCCCCATGTCGGAGGAACGTTTTCTTCGTTTGCTCTGTGCCCATCGCTTCCAGCTTCGCCATGACTTCATCCAGTGTCATTTGCAGCCCCCTGACCCCACTATATATAATCCAACTTATCCGAGTTCAAAATGATATATACCTAGTGAGTACGAATCAGGGCTATAACTTTGAAATTCTCCCTAACTTACTAAGGAAGCCAACCATTAATATCAAATAGCATATTCCTAAACCAAAATAGATTCCCCATAATCCTGCATGTAGAGATAAAATCCAGATGATCACTATGGATATGCCATAGATAATTGTAGAGAAATACATTACCCATTTTTCATAATCTATGCTTTGTAAAGTATATTTCATGATTTGTTGGGCAGCATTGATGAAGGAAATCAATAAAGCAATCATCAGGTAATCTTTTATCTGTGAAATTACTTCAACTTTATCTGTAATGAACCCACTTATGTAAGAAGAATAATTCACTATAACTATACTAAGAGGAATAATAATTAGGAATGATGATAAAAATGCGATCTTAACATAAGTGAAATAGTCTCTATTTTTACTATATGCTTGAGCGGTTAAAGTCATGCTGCAACCAGCATATGCATATGCAGGAAGCATTAAAAATTCCAATAGGGTTGTTATTACATTATAGGAAGCTATAGATGTCACATGGAGTCTTGACACAATCATAGTTAAACAGATCATAAACAAAGAAGATTCAACCAAATCCTGTAGGGAAAGAGGAATATATAATTTTACAAGCTCTTTCAAGTGACTTCTATTGAACCTCAATCTAAAAATGTGAAAACTATGCTTTTTGTAAGCTATGATGCAGATAAATACGCTTGAAAGCAAACCAACTACAGACCCTATTGCAGCACCGGTAGTACCTAATTGCGGGAAACCTAACTTGCCAAAAACCAGTACATAATCCAATGATATATTTACAATACTAGCGACTATGGTACTTATAAAAAATATTTTAGTTTTTCGCAAGTTTTTAAAATAAGCGGAAAATATAAATAATACAAGGTTAATACCTATGCCTATGCCACTAATATAAAGGTAATTTTCGGAATACTTCAACGTTAATGAATCAAGCCCATACAAATACACAAGTACCCATTTACCGCCAATTAAAATTAGACATTCGCAAATAACCCCTAATACGACTGCAAGCGTGATACTTGAATTAAATATATCGCCGAATGATTTTTTATCATCATTCCCAAGATACTTTGCACCAATAATATTGAATGCCACGCCAAGAAGTCCAATTGAGCCTGTTATAAAATAAATAAACGATCCTACAATACCAACAGCAGCAAATTCATGAATGGATAGCCTGCCAACAATAGCTTGATCCCCTATTTGGAATAATAATTGCATGAGATGCGCTGAAAGCATAGGTAAAACCATACTATTTATAAGAATAAAATCTGATTTATATTTTTTCCATATGCTTTTCACTGATTATATCCTTTATTTCAGTCTGGGTTATTTCTACAACAGAATTAAGCTGCCACAAGAAATCTACAATATCGGAATATACTTCTTCATTACTTACTTCATATTCTTGAGCTATAATATTGGAAATTTCAGTCGCGTAATCAGTATATAACCAGTACCTTTGCCAATATGTGAACATAATCACATATAAATAACGGAAGAAAGGGAAGACTTACTTTACTTTTCTATACGACTTATATGATCCAACTTATCCGGGTTAAATATAACATAAACGTTGCTTATGCGATCTTGCTCAGCCGTTAGCTCACAGCAGCATACCGCCTTCACAACTCCTTGCTCCCAGTACACCATATTCAAACTCGTATTTACCATAGTGAAGGATAGATCCCAACTTCGCAGCGCCACGAACGCTTTAGGAGAAGTGAGCAGCCTCAGTACACGGCTTCTGCCTATAATAGGCCGCATAGCAGCATGGACTCTGCCTCCTCCATCGGTAGTCAGTCGTACATCCTCTGACAGCAAGGACAACAATGCCTCCATATCATATTGCTGAAAGGCAGTAACGAACTTAGAGACAAGCGTACGTCTGGCTTCCGTATCTTGACTGGCAGAGGGGGAATATTCTCGCGCGTGCTCCTTGGCGCGGCTCAATATTTTGCGACAGTTGGAAGTCGACTTGCCTACCGCATCTGCGATTTCCTCATACTCATATTCGAATACTTCTCTCAGCAGAAATACGGCTCTCTCCATCGGAGTCATCCGTTCAAGCATAACCATATACGCATAGGACAACGAATCTGCACGCTCCGCCACTTGATCGGGCTGCTCTCCTTGTTCAACGATAGGCTCTGGAAGCCACTCCCCGAAATACGTCTCCCTTGTTCGACGAGAAGATTGCAGCACATTCAGACATCGGTTCGTCATCCACTTGGCGATATACGGCTTGATATGCCTGACATCGTCCAAATTCCTGCCAACCATACCCGCAAATAAATCCTGCACGGCATCCTCCGCATCAGACACCGTGCCCAGCATCCGATATGCAATTGAAAATGCTAAAGGCCGATAGCTGCGATACAATTGTTCAACAGGATCAGCCTCCTGTGTATGAACCGAATGAAGCTCTTTTACATCCATGTTCCCCCTCCTTTGCCCCTCATTCTACCATTCCAAGGCTATACTGATCCATGGAGCAAATAAGAAAAGAGGAGCACAAGGCTCCCCTCTACTTATCGAAGCATCCCGGATGCATTCCTGTCGAAATGGCAATGCGATTCCAGCAATTAATCGTCGCAATCGCGAGAATCAAATCTGCATATTCCTTCTCATTAAAAATGCTCGCGTACCTTTTCATATACCGACTGTGGTACACCCGCATCCGCTATTTCTGTCACACATTCTGTTAATTCCAGAACAGCCTTTTCTTTGTCAGTGAATACTGGTGCTTCCCTCCACACACTAAGCAGCATGATGCGCTTCGTATGATCGCCCATCTTCATCAGATCTGCTGCGTGCATATCGATACAGAAGGAGCAACCATTGATTTGAGAAGCCCGTATCTTAATGAGTTCAAGCAGCACCGGATCAAGTGTACCGCTGACGAATTTGTCCAAAGCTAGCATGGCTTGATAAGCAGGGGCATTTGCCGTTCGGTAATTAAAGCGCAATTTCATTTCATTCACCTCATCTTGGATTTGGTTACATAATCTAAGACAGATAAGGTACTCATTTTGTGACACGTCATAATCGATTTTTTGAATTTCCATTTGAGGTAAAAAAGTATCACCCCCGAATTCCCCCGCTAGTAAGCAGTTTGTAGTAAAATGGAGAATGGTTTTATTTGCATCTCATCTCTTGTTCGGATGTGAATTGCCGCATACAAACAAATCATAGTTCGATCGTGTTCGCACTTTTAGCTATGAGGGATTGAAGGGGTAAGGGAAAAGATGAAAGATTCGTTACGCAAGCTATTCACCAACTACTGGAGCCCTTACGTTGCGATCGGCATCGCAGGCGTACTCAGCGCGCTGTACTTCGGCATTACCAACACGGTATGGGCCGTCACCGGCGAGTTTACGCGCTTTGGAGGACATATCCTCCAACTGTTCGGCGTCGATATTTCCGATTGGGCTTACTTCAAATTGATACAAATGAAGGGCTCGACATTCGAGCGTACGGACGGCTGGATCGTGTGGGGCATGTTCATTGGCGCGCTCATCATGATCCTGTTCAGCAACAATTTCAAAATTCGCATGCCGAAGCAGAAGCGCCGCTTGGTACAGGGCCTGATCGGCGGCATTATCGCAGGTGCGGGCGCACGGCTCGCGCTTGGCTGCAACTTGGCTGCCTTCTTCACAGGCGTGCCGCAATTCTCGTTCCATGCCTGGATCTTCATGGTCGCGACTGCCATAGGAACCTATGCCGGGGTAAAGATCGTAGGCACTAAATGGTGGAAAGGCAAGCCGATCCTGCAAAAAGGGAATGCCGCGCCTACCATTCAACAAACAAGAAAAGTTCAGCCTTATATCGGCGGGCTTGTTGCACTGGCTTATACTGGACTTATTGTGTACTTCTTCCTAGCAGGCCAAACAATGCTCGGCGTAGCTGCTATCTTCGGGGCTGCCTTCGGCATCTTGATCGAAAGAGGACAGATCTGCTTCACCTCCGCTTTCCGCGATCTGTGGATTAGCGGACGCGCAACGATGACCAAGGCTATTATCGGCGGGATGGCGATCAGCTCTGTCCTAACGCTTATCGTTATTCTCGTGAACGGCGTCGAGCCGATTACGAAAATGGCAGCACCAAGCACATTCATCGGCGGCATCCTGTTCGGCATTGGTATCGTCCTTGCAGGCGGCTGCGAGACAGGGATGATGTACCGCCTCATGGAAGGACAAGTCATCTTCCTGCCTGTTTTCATCGGCAACATTATTGGCGCTACTGCTCTTGCGTACGCTTGGGATCATCTTGGCGTATTCGACCTGCTCGTGAAGAGTGGCGCGAAGATTAATCTGATTTCTGTGATGGGTCCAGCTTGGGCGATCATTGTCACACTTGTATTGCTTGCAATCGGTTATGCTGTAGCTAGCTACTGGCAAAAAATTACCGCTTCGGCGTTGGATTCAAAAAAGGAGATGCAAAACAATGACGATTGATTTCACATTGGATCTTAGAGGAGAACCTTGCCCATATCCCGTTATCTACACGTTAGAGACATTGCAGGATATGGAGAAAGGACAAGTATTGCAAGTAATTGCCGACTGTCCAGCCGCCTTCAAGAACGTACCGGAAGAAGTGGTGAAGCACGGCTATACGCTCGCGCAAGACCCTGTTAAGAATGGACAACTTATTTTCTATATTCAAAAATAGTAAAGACATGACAAAGGAGCTGCTCTGCAAGTAGTTAACTACTTCGCCTAAGCAGCTCCTTTTGATTTCTTATTTACTATCAGTTTCATCTTGCATGAATTCAGCATAATTCAGCCAGCTTGCCGCAGCAACTGTACCTAGGCCGGAATAACAAAAAACCACTCTGTACTGCCGCTTCACGGATGACAGAGTGGTTCTATAGAATGCAGCAATCTCCAATATTACGCCTTGGACGGAGTCCACATATTCTCGATTTCCTCCAGCGATTTCCCCTTTGTTTCGGGTACAACACGCCAAGTAAAGAAGACGGTGAACAGCGCCAATATGCCGAATATCCAGAACGTAATGGCCGGCCCCGCAGAGCTAAGCATCGGCGGGAACGACTGGGAAACGAGATAATCCGCCGCCCACAGCATCATAGACGCAATCGCCGTAGCCTTGCCGCGAATATGGTTCGGGAATATCTCGGACATGATCACCCATACAACCGGGCCAAGCGATATGGCAAAGGCTGCTACGTATACCAGAATGCAGACTAACACCAGCCAGCCGGATGAGTGCCCGGTCTGGAATGCAAGGCCGATAACGAACAAGCATATCGTCATTAAGGCAGATCCGACGAGGAGCAGCGCTTTGCGGCCGACTTTGTCAATCAACCACAGTGCCAAAATCGTGAACACGAAGTTGATGAACCCGACAAGAATCGTCTGTATGAGCGCTCCGTTCGTTCCTGCACCTGCTTGTTTGAAAATTTCAGGTGCGTAATACATGACCGCGTTAATGCCCGTTACCTGCTGAAGCACTGCCAACACGACGCCTACGATCAATGCCAGACGAAGCCCCGGCTTGAATAGATCCTTGATAGAACCTTTTTCCTGTTTGAATGATTCTTTAATATCCAACACTTCTTGGCGAGCCAATTCGTCGCCGTGAATTTTGCACAGAATTGGCAAGGATTCCGCTGCCCTGCCCTGCGTAATCAACCATCTAGGACTTTCTGGCACGAAGAACAACAGTACTAGGAACAGTACGCCTGGCACGGCTCCTACGCCGAACATCCAACGCCATGCATGTTCCACGCCCCAAGCATGATCGCCTGCGCCAGCAATACCCATATTGACGAAATAGACGACAAAAATACCCGTTACGACTGCCAACTGATTCAAGGCAACCAGACGCCCGCGGAACTTCGCCGGCGCAATCTCCGCATTATAGAGCGGGCAGAGCGTAGAAGTAATCCCAATTCCGAGACCGCCGACAATACGCGCTGCGATATAGCCTGAGAACGTTGCTGGAATCGCTGAACCCACTGTGCCGACAATAAACAGAAGAGCTGCTGCAATAAGTACCTTTTTACGGCCGAACTTGTCCGCCAAAATGCCTGTGCTTGCTGCCCCGACAATACATCCTACAATTAAGCTGGAAACTGCCCAGCCAACCTGGAATTCGGACAGGCCGAACTTTTCTTTCATGAAACCGATTGCACCAGAGACAACGGCAGTGTCGAAACCGAACAGCAAACCACCGAGTGCGGCTACAATCGATACAAGCGTAACATACTTCATATTTATTTGATTGTGTTCGTCTTGTTGCGTACTCATAACCTTATACCCCTTTGAGTAGAATCAATGATGACTGGAGCTTCATTATAACATCCAGCCTGTCCGATCATGACAGTCAAACCCTTCACTTCCTTGCGGATCATCAGCATAATATCGTTCCCCATCAGAACGAATTCCAAACATTGCCCGCGAACTAGCACATTCTTGTCTGAAAGACAAAAAAGTCCATGCCAACATACGGGCATGAACTTAATTCTCTGTACTGCGATATTCAGTTGGCGTTACGCCTGTTACCTTCTTAAATACACGACTGAAGTAATTCGGGTCTTTATAGCCTACCATATAGCACACTTCCTTCAGACTGTATTGTCCGTCCAAAATAAGCGCCTTGGCCTTGTCAATCCGCAGTCTTGTGACGTAGTCAATAAAGGTTTCACCCGTCTGCTGCTTAAAGACTTTGCTAAAATAATGCGGATTCAAGTGGACATGCTCTGCTACCTCCTCCAAGGAAAGCTCTTCATCGTACCGATCAAGAATATAGGCCGCAGCTCGATCCACGACATTCCCTGTCTGTTGTTCCCGCTCCTCGCGAATCCGCTTGATTGCATGCTCCACATAAGCTCCTTCGGCAGCAGTTCCACGTTCGTACCTATCATCGGGCTGCCAAGAGGCATTGTCCGCAGCCAATTGCAAATCTTCAAATCGGCATAGACTTCCCCAAGAGTTTGGACAAGTCGAGGCAAACACCGCTTCATAATAAGAACGCCGTATCCCCTCGATATGATGCTGAATGGTTCCAACACCGATCATAACGTCCAACCCGCACTGTCTGCGCAGGGAATTTATAATCTCGGTTCCAATGCCGGACACATCCTCCTGCATTGGTTCTCCCTGTATTGTTTCTTTATCCAAGATAAAAATAGCCATATGCTCATGGATAATTGGGCTTGCAATCCAGTTGAATCGATCCTTTATCTGCTCCTTTACTGCACTCTTCACAGCATCGACCGCTAGCTGCCAATTCTCTGCTAATTGTAGCCCTGAAGCCGACTTCATATCCTTTATAGCAACGACAATTGCATATCCCCGATCAAGCGAAAGCTCCAAAATATCCGCTAGCTGCAAGGCATCTGCCATATAAGCCTGATCAGCCATTAAGGCAAGAGAGAGCTCGGTTTCGGCTAATGGGAGCAGCTGAAAGAATTTATCCCGAATGGCAAGCTGCTCATCCCGCTTTCTACGCTCATCCTTGATCTCATCAACGAGCCGCTGAAGAATTGACACAATTTGCTCCCGCTTGGCAGGCTTGACCAAGTATTCCTTCACCCCAAGGGAAAGAGCCTGCTTGGCATAGTCAAAATATTCATAGGCCGTAATCAGCACCATTTTCACGAGTGGATTGCGTTCCTTAATCTCCTTCAAGGCATCCAAGCCCTGAATACCGGGCATCCGCACATCCATCAGCACAATATGCGGACGATGCTCATCCGCCTTCTGGATGGCCACACGGCCATTATCCGCATGGATAATCTCGAAGGTGTCGGGCATCATCCTCGTAATAATCCACTCTAGGCCTTCTCGTTCCAATGCCTCATCGTCGGCAATCAGCAAACGATACATCTTCCCCCTCCTTTCTCATCACGACAACTCTCACCGGTCTTTTTCGGATTGCACCACGATGTTCGGAATTCGTATCATTACCGTCGTACCTTGGCCCGGCTCGCTATAAATATCGACCAGATCCGCTCTGCCATAGTACAGCTCCAGTCGCCGAAACACATTATATGTCCCTATCCCTGTAGATTGCCCGCCTCCACCGGAACGAGAATCAGTTGCTCCCTCATCCATTTGGAGTAAGGAATTGCGCGTCTCCTCCGACATTCCCATGCCATTGTCCGCGATCGATACCCGCACCCCATCCAGCACATGTTCGATAGTCAAGGTTACGACCGCTCCCGCCTCCATTCCCTCAATGCCGTGCACAAATACATTTTCGAGAATCGGCTGCAGGGTGAGCACCGGAACAAGCACATCCAAGGCTGTCTCATCGATTTGCGTTACAAATTGGATGCGGTCACGGAACCGAGCCTGCTGAATCGTAAAGTATTCCTACGCCTGCTCAACCTCGTCCCGAAGCGGCACGGGTTGATCGAGTTTGCGCAGATTATACCGGAGCAAATTGGACATAGACACTGTCAAATCGCTTGTACGTTCAGCGCCCTCCAGCAAAGCAAGCTTTGCAAGCACATTAAGCGAATTGAACAGGAAGTGCGGGTTCATTTGATTTTGCAGCGCCTTGAGCTCCAGCTCCTTCACAAGTCGATCCTTCTCTAAGCTCGCTTTATCTTTCTCGATCATTTGCAGAAGATCAGCCTGCATACGTCCGAAGGCTTCTGCAAGCGTGCGAAGCTCGTTGTTGCCCTCCACCTGCGGGGGCTTGCTCTGCAAATTACCGCGGGATATCGCTCTCGCCACATTTACCAGCCGCTTGATAGGCTCGGTAATACCTAGAGAAAGCCAATAAGCAAGCGCGATGCTGAGCAGCGTATTAAAGATAAAAATGCCGATTCCCCATTGATTCATCGCTTCTGTATGAGTGAAAATTTGCCGGTAGAACGGCTGATAAAAGCGCAGCTCTTCATCAATGAGCTGATGTCCCTCTTCCCGAATAAAGCCGGCTGTTGCCTCCAACTCCTCATAAAGAGGAACATAACGCAAGGAACTAGGCTCCTCTCGCGCTTGAAGCACAGCGGCCTCCTCCTCGATATAAGTGTCCAACAGATTCCGATAATTGCGGACTGCCGCTCCTGAGGATGGAAGGTTAGAAACCTGCTCTGTTAATTTTGATCGGAGCACAATCAGCCTATCTCGTTCCCGAAGGTATTCCTTGCGCGCACTGTCGCTTTGATCAAGCAGGTATATATTTAAGGCACGCAGGTTGTTATCGGCTTGGCCTGCAATCTGTTTGTACATCAATACCCGTTCCAGCATCACATTATAGCTGTGCTGTACGGTTGTCCCGCTTTGGAAAATAAAAAAGGAAACGCCATTGCTCATAATGAGCAGTGCTGGAATGAAGATCAATAACTTTTTCCGTATATTCATCGTTTGTCTAATACCTTAGTACCTGTATAGTGTGTGTTCGGATATGGATTATGCTCAAAAATACGGTGCAGGACAGATACAGCTTCGAATCCAATGTCTTTCGGCTGCTGCACAAGGGATGCAGCGATATCGCCACGCGCAATTGCACGCTGGGTTGCCTCCACATCATCGAAGCCAAATACAGTGACCCCGCTCTTATGCAGGGCTTGAAGGCCTTCGACAATGCCAACTGCGTCCCATGCACTGAATCCAATCATCGTTCGAATATCAGGATGTTCACTTAGCATGAGCTCGGCTTGTCTCGCGGCTTCGATTCGCGAAATATTCGATGACTGTACCGCTACTATTTCAAAGCCTGGAGTTTGCTCGATAATCGTTCGGAATCCCTCCAGCCGCATCTGCTGATTGTCGGCATGCTCGCTGCCTAGAATAACGCCAATCTTCCCTTGGTGGGCTGAATCACGAACGACCAACTGTCCCATTTGCACCCCTGCCGCTTGATTATCAGTCCCGATATAGGCTAATCTCTTACTGCTCGGGGCGTCTGAATCGACGGTTACAATGGGAATGCCCTGCTCGATTGCTTTGCTCACCAGCTCGTTATATTGTGGTTCGTCGATCCCTTGTGTCAGAATCGCGTCCGGCTTGGATGCAATCGCTTTAGACAGCAGCTTCATCTGTTCGGATGGATTAATGCGTATTGGGCCGGCGTATTCGATATTCATGCCGAACTGTGCGGCCGCCTCCTTTGCCCCCTGCTCCACCGTGCGCCAGAAGGGATTATCCAGCTCCTGAGCAATAAGCACGATATGTTTGAGCGATTGATGCCGTTCCGTATCCTGACCCGATTCAAGCTGCTGCACCAAGCGTTCAACCGCAAATGTGGAGGACAAAAATCGAACAGCTACATAACCGAATATAGCGAATAGGACGATCAGGCCTATCATCCACTTTCGTTTCGCCATGATGCCCCCCTTAATTCTTTTCTGAAATATAGGCTTTATTATACTAATCTGATCGCGAAAATGAAAACTAAGACCATTATGGCATTATTTGTTGTCCTTCGTTTGGCTTTCAGCAATTATTCAGCTAACGCTCAGTTCATGCTCAGTGAGCTTTAATGGATCATTCATCTAAGACAAGTACCCTATGTTTATCGGGAACATCGAATGAGGTGCAGCCCCCTAGAACCGGTAAAGGTGGATTAGAATGATGAGGAAATGGGTGTATGTGACAGCGATATTAATTGCAGCAGGCGCGGCCATCGCAATATATCTGACCCGGCAGCCGGCAGAGCAGACTTCTGCTTCCAATCCGGCAGCTCGAACCGTACAGGCGGTCAAGGGAAATATCGAAACCAAAGTATCTGGTTCCGGACTTGTTGACGTAGCAGAGGTGACCAACGTAAAGGCAGGCTATAAAGGAACCATCAGCAAAATCAACTTCAAGGTCGGCGATCAAGTAAAAAAGGACAGACGCTCGTTGCGTTTAAGAAGACAGACAATTCCGAGCGAATCAAGCAGACGGAGTTGTCTATCAAGAAGCAGCAGCTGCAAATGCAGCAGTTCCAGAAGCAATACAAAGAAGCGCCTGAGGAAAACCGGGATTCCATTCAGATAAACATGGAATCACTCACCTTAGAAATCGAGCAAAATGAGTCCACGCTTGCAAGTCTACAGGCAGAGGAAGCGGAAAATCATGATGTGGTCGCTCCAGCTTCAGGAACTATTAAGGAAAGCCAGATCGAAGATGGGAATGATGTGAACGAAAATACGGTGGTAGCTGTCATTGCAAACTATGAGAACTTGAAATTTGTAATGTCGGCTGACGAATTAGATATCCCATCCATTAAAACTGGACAGACAGCCAAAGTGACGCTTAATGCCTTCCCGAATAAAGAATTTACCGGAAAGATCACATCGATCGGAAAAGAAGGCAATAGCTCAAATGGCGTAGCGACTTACGATGTGAATATCGGATTAACCAAGGCAGAAGGGGTGCTTGCGGGCATGTCGGGTCAAGCTGATATCGTTACGCAAGCGAAGCAGGATGTCGTGCTTGTTCCGGTCGATGCAGTCATTACCATGGGCAGTAAACATTATGTGCGTGTACCTGATGAAGATGGGAGTGCTACTTCCCCAGAGAGTGATGCTAAGGAGACCGATAACCAACCAGCCAATGCAAGCAGCTTGTCCCAGCAGGACAGCAATGAAACCCCTCGCCTAAATGGAGACAATGAACGCTCTAGTAAAGGATGGTCCAAAGCCAACCGCAGCGGATCTGGCGCCGCTGCTGGTGATGCAGGGCAAGGATATACGAGAAATGGGGGATACCTCGGACAGGCAGCAGGCACAGGAGGTGGTGGTAAGCTCATGGAGGTCGCCATCGGTATCAGCAATGATACGTATGCCGAAATTACGTCAGGCCTCCATGCTGGAGATTCTGTCTTAGTGGCTATCCCGCAAGGCAAAGTTGGTGGAAGCAGCGGTACAGAGCAGAGACAACGCCAGGGCGGCATAAGCTTCGGCGGCGGATTCCCTGGAGGGTCTAGCTTCCCTAACGGGTCTTCAGGAGGTAGAGGTGGTCGCCAATGAAGCAGAATGTATCAGGCAATCCTTGTATCATTACTATATGCGATGTGAAAAAGTCATATCAAATGGGGCCTGAGGAGGTTCAAATCCTCAAAGGGGTTCATCTCGATATTCAACAAGGGGATTTTGTAGCTATTATCGGCCCTTCGGGTTCCGGTAAGTCCACTCTGATGAATGTCATCGGCTGTCTGGATACGCCAAGCTCCGGCAGCTATATGCTGGATGGAGTGGAAGTGAGCCGATTGAGCGACAACAAGCTGGCGGATATTCGCAATCGCAAGATCGGATTTATCTTTCAAAGTTTCCACCTGCTCCCCAAGCTTACCGCCATTGAAAATGTAGAGCTTCCGCTTATCTATCGCGGATTAGGAGCAAAAGATAGACAGGAAATGGCTGTACAGGCACTGCGTCAGGTCGGATTGGAGGACAGGATGGGACACCGGCCAAGCGAATTGTCAGGCGGGCAGCAACAGCGGGTAGCCATTGCCCGGGCACTGGCTGCGCATCCTCCAATCCTGCTTGCTGACGAGCCTACCGGTGCCTTAGATACGAAAACAGGACAAGAAGTAATGGAACTAATCAAGAAACTCAATCACGAGGGGCATACGATCATCCTTATCACCCATGACATGGAGGTGGCCGCCCACGCAAAACGAGTCGTCTTCATGAACGACGGCGTCCTGACAGAGGAAAGGGGGAATGGACGTGAAGCTGTCGCAAGGATTCAAAATGTCATGGCACAGTATACGCTCCAATAAACTGCGAACCTTCCTTTCGATGCTCGGCATCTTAATTGGAGTCGCTACGGTTATTTCCTTGATGGCCATGGGTCAAGGTTCCTCCAATGCAGTTGAGCAATCGCTGCAAAGCCTTGGCACGAATCAGCTGTCTGTCAATATTATGGGACGGGGCAGCCAAACGACACTAACGTTGGACGATGCGGTTCATTTGGCTGACGATATTCCGGATATCGAGGGACTGGCCCCCACAGTATCCGGAAATGCGACCGTTAAAAATGGCACGACTGAAGCCTCATCCGTATCTGTGGAAGGCATTACGCCAGACTATGAACGGGTCAAGGATTTCAAAAACCAAAGCGGCCGCTATATCGTACCCCTCGATATTACAGGTTATTCCCGAGTTGCCCTGCTTGGCGTAGATACAGCAGCTGAATTATTCAAGGGAGCAGATCCAACCGGACAAACGATATTGCTGAACGGTGTACGGTTTAAAGTAATCGGCTTGCTGGAGCCGAAAGGCAGCTCGCTCGGCGGATCGAATGACGAGAAAGTTCTCATCCCTATCACAACAGCACAGCGCTTGTTCCAGTCGGCTGGCGTGCGCTCTGTTGGCGTTAAGGTCGCACAAGAGGAGAAAATGGGCGATGTCTCGGCACAACTGGAAGCGAAGCTGACGAACTTGTTCCGTGGCAATACGGACAGCTTCAACATTTTCAACCAGCAAGATGTAAAGGATACGATGAGCTCAATCACGAAGACGCTGTCCACGATGATGGCGGGCGTCGCTTGCATCTCCCTAATTATTGGGGGAATCGGAATTATGAATATTATGCTGGTGTCCGTTACGGAGCGGACACGGGAAATCGGCATCCGCAAATCGCTGGGCGCCAAGAAACGCGATATTCTGTTGCAATTTCTGATTGAGTCCGTCGTTTTAAGCGGAATGGGCGGCTTGGCCGGTATCGGATTGGCTTATGCCGCCTGCTATGCCATGACTCATTTCATGTCCGTCGCAACCGCCATCCAAATAGATATTGTCATATATTCGTTTGCCTTTTCAGCCGTAATTGGAATTGTATTCGGGATATTTCCTGCCAACAAAGCAGCTTCTCTGAAGCCGGTAGATGCACTGCGTCATGATTAGAGAAGGCTTCCTTTCGCAATTGATAAGTAAAAACAGCCTGATTATCCGTTATCGGATATCAGGCTGTTTTTATGTTGATGCTATTTAAGAGAAATTCAAACCGAATAATATCATGCCTCTTAGCATGTCCATTCGCAGGAGCAGCGCTTCCGATTGACATCCGACTTGCCCTGCCGCTTGTTCCAAAGCATTTGCTTGTCCGCAATGTCCACCAGTTCATTCAAGCTCCGGCCTTGATTTGGGAAAGTTGAGCATCCGACGGAAATCGTCAAAGGGGTCTGTTCATCAATGGCTGGAAGCTGTATATGAGATAACAACGCATGCTGCACAACATGTGCTTCCTGATCGTTCGCGCATGGCACCATAATGACGAATTCATCGCCTCCCCAGCGCGCAACCTGCTTGTCTCGAATCTTGAGCTGCAGTAGCTGGCTGCTTATTTTCTTCAGCATCGTGTCTCCGACATGATGACCGTAATTATCGTTAACCGTCTTGAAGTTGTCCACATCAACAAAATAGACTGCCAACTTGCGGTTGGCGCTGGCAGCTCTTTTAGAGAGCTTACGGAAGATGCGCAGGGCCGCGCGACGAGTATAGGCCTTTGTTAGCGGATCCGTATCTCGCTCATATCGCAGCTTATCAATATATTTGCCAACTTGCCACGAAACCACAATAGCAAATGTTGACATAATCATAATAAACAAATGGTTTACGTCATGAATGGATAAATACACATGCAGTGATCCAATTGGAATCAATGACATAATAAACAGCAGTGCCCTTCCTTTACATTTCTTCATGCTCCACCTCGGAATATCGTTAATCAACATTATATTCCAACTCACTGAACATTTACTGAAACCAAGCCTACTACATTTTCTTTCTAAATAAAAGACCATCCACATAGGGTGAATGGTCATCGCGAAGCGTTAACTGCCGCAAAACCTTAGCAGCTTTTATACATCGTACTCCATCTGTCTTCTAGCTTGCGATATGAATTCCAACGGTGTGGGTACCGTCTCAGGAGAATATTCCAAAGCACCTACGATAAGACTCAACTCGATTTTGTACTTACCCGCAAATTCTACATTATTAAAGGAAGCAACCTTCTCCTTCAACCTCTCGATAACGACATTGGCTCCGTCACGGTCGGTGAACAACAGCAGGCCCCATGTCGGATTCTCTGTATTCAGCATGTATAGCGAGTCGTTCATACGTATGCTTGTCTCACTCAGCTTAGACACATCATAGATCATTTTTGACATTTGTTCTTCACTAACCATTCGCTTCAGTTCGTCCCAATATCTCACCTGTACGACAAGCAGTGTCAGCGGAATATGATATCGCATGGACAAAGCCATGAACACTTTGGCATCTTTTTGGAATGAGCGGCTATTTTTCAAGTCTGTGCTTTCATCCATCGTCGCCAGAGATGCATTTTTACGTTCCAATTGTTCGTTATCCGCTTGCAATTTTCGATTTCCATGGGTAAGCATAGCACTAACCACGGTAAAGGCCGGCGTCATGATAAGCCAGAAATAATTGTGGGCTCCAACGACTCCTCCCTCCACGACAGTCTGATACAATGTAAACGTCCCATATCCGAATAAAAACACAATATTTAGGACTAACCCTGTCGTCACACTCGTGAAGTACGTAACGATGGCGATGAGGAAGGCTACATTAAGCAGGATCATGTTCATGATGTAGCGGCTCGGCTCACCCACCGTAAATGCAATGCATACAAAGCTCAGCAAAAACCATAGCAAGAAGGCACCATCTGACAGAAGACTACTTTGATTTCGTTTCATCGTCAGCCCCCCGTTTCTTGCGGTATTTGCGAATGATGAAAATGAGAGATACGATCACGAGCAAACCGATAAGCATAGTAGCTACCATAAAGCCCAGAACGTCTCCACGCTGCAGTACCTGATCCATAATCGAGGTAGCTTGCTGCTCTGCCTGCTTCTTGAAGCGGAAGGCGTGGATGTCGCCGTCCTTGTTCGTGGCTACGCCATCTCCGTATATTCTCCACTTCGCATTATCACTGGCCAGCAGCTTGGAGGCCAAATAATCATATTCGGTGCTCGGGCCACTAATAGCCAGCAAGCCTCGGCCTTCCTCATACGGAGACTCGATCAATTGAAGCGTGCCTAATCGCTTGCCGTAATCCGCGTCCACGCTCATCTTCTCGTTGGAGACAAACCCTTCGCCATTCGCTCCGTATTTAAAATACAATTTATCATTGTTATCCCGGATAATTTTATTATTGTTATAGCTGCCAATTGCAATCACATTATGTGCCTTCAGGTCGGAAGCAGATGCTTGATCCGCGAAGAAGCGAACTTCTCCTGCATTGCCTTCGGCATATTGGCCAAGAAGATTGAATACATTCCCCAACGACTGGTACGTATACATATCTGGATTTTTCGGCATCACAACCGCAACTTGATTGAAGCTGCCGTCACGAAGGAATGGATTCGGATAACTGTCGAACAACAGCTCTGTCTTATCCTTCGTTTTCAACTGCAGTACTGAATCCTTCGTAATAAATGCCCAAGGCATCTCATCCTGAGGTTCCATGCACACGACATTTTGAAGCTCCAAGTCAAATGCAACCGTGATCGTAAAGCTACCTGTTACATCTAAATTGTTTGGAATCGGCAAAGTTAATGTATCCTTGTTGGCTAGATCCATACTCAGTTTCTTGCTGCCGATCGGCGTGTTGTTAATGAGCACCGTAACCATGGAGCGATCAAAATCGAGATTAGTCGCATATCGCATATCCAGATGGATTTTGCTCGCCTCGGCAATCGTGCGGTTGGCTGGAAGCGAAATGAAGTATGATTTCTCTTGATGCATCCAGCCTTTCAGCTTGTCGCCATTGTCGGTAAGCTTCATGTCCCTGCTAATGCTGACTTCAGGCGTCGCAACATCCGTATCCCCCGATACAATTTTCGTATCCCCGTCCAACTGCTTGACCAGTTCTTGATTTGCCAGCAATCGTCCTGCCTTCACCAGCATAGCAGGATCCTGAGAAGTAACGACAAGAGTCGGCTGTGTATCGGTTCGAATCACACGGATCACCGCAGCTTGTGCGACATCTACTTTGCCCAGTTCACTCTTCCAAGCCGCTGGCAGCTGATTGTACAAGGCCACAGCCACAACTGCTTTTTTCCCCTTTAAGGCGTCAGTGTCAAATGCATACATCGGAATTTGTTTTTGCTTCAGCCTATTTTGCTTCGCAAAGCCTGTAAGTGCATATACGGCCGACTCCAGCTCAGCAGAGCTGCTGTTCCTAGGTATCGCAATCGCGCTAAGCCCTGTGCTGATCGTATCCATGCCCGTAAAATGGCGGCTAAAATCGCGAATGCTTGGCTTAATCGCCTCACTCGTATATCGAATGGAAGCGCCTGACGTCGCAAACAGCTGCAGCCAGTTGTCACGCTTCTCCGACGGC
Organism: Paenibacillus alvei DSM 29; assembly: GCF_000293805.1. GTDB lineage: Bacteria > Bacillota > Bacilli > Paenibacillales > Paenibacillaceae > Paenibacillus_B > Paenibacillus_B alvei. Next base: position 473,671 of record NZ_AMBZ01000002.1, read on the forward strand.
ATACAAATTTGATTTGCGTCAGTAGTAACAATATAGCCTTCGATCGTTAATGTATTATTTCCTTTTACCAGCAGTTCCTTCGGGACGGATACCGTAAGCCGACGTTTTGGATCATCGCTGACTTCGGGACGGAAGGAATGAAACTTCTTTCCATTCAATGCCAGCGTTACGCTGGATCGTTCTCTTTTCGTCAAAGGCGATGCCTTATAATCGACATGGATCTTAACTTCGTCAACCTTCCAATACTCTTCAGTTTGAAAGTTGAACTGTCTAGAGGACATAATTCCGGACAAAGAGGTGTCCGCACTTGAAAATGTCTCTTCATACGTATTCAGTTGAGCAGAGCCCATTGTGGGAGCCACAGCTGCCGAGGCCTGTCCAAGCTGTCCCAATAACAAGGACAAGCAAGTCATGCCGACTACGATCCACCGTTTATTCACAAGCTTCTCTCTCCTGTCTTTTCTTCATATAATGAGTATTCCGTCATCGAACGAGTTCCTTATACATGCGGGTCAAAATGGTCAACATGCTGCGTGATCAAAAGAGTTACTTCCTAAAATACTACGTGTTCAAAATCAACTTTCTAAAAGCGTTCTGTTTTGTACCACTTGACCTCCCGCTTGAATAATAAGTCCTTCACATAGTTATAGAGCCCATAAGCGGCTACGACCATCCACATCTGGCAATACGATACATACATCAGCATAATGATCCACAGATTGGAGAGCACCATCTCCCCCTTTTCCGTGATTAGCGTAATATAAGTCCCTAAGATGAACAACGTGATGGCCAGCAGCCATAAGAAGGAGCTAAAGCCGGCTATCGTCGTATGCACGTAACCTAAGGCATGCAGAATGAGCAAAATATCGGACATGACTAATGAGGTAAGCAGCAAAAAGTAAATCGATAAAAAATAGAGAATGTCGAAGCGAATATTTCGTGCCTTTCGGTCAAAAAGCAGTGGAATGTTTTTGATAATGACGTAAATATTGCCCTTTGCCCAGCGCGTTCGCTGTTTGAACCACACCTTTACCGTCTGTGGCTCCTGTTCCCATGTTACAGACTTCGGCTGAAACTTAATTCGATACCCCATCATGTAAATGCGAAAGCTAATTTCCGTATCCTCAGCAATCGCCTTTACATCCCAGCCGCCTATGCTTTCCACGATACTGCGCCGCATAATGAAGTTCGTCCCCGGAATCGTACACAGCTTGAATAGTTTCCATCGCCCAGCCTGAGCCATCCATTGGAACGACAGCGTCTCGATGTTAATAAAGCGCGTAAGCAGGTTCGTGTTGCGGTTGCGGGTACGGAACTTGCCGATTACCGCACCAAGCGTATCGTCATTCGTAATCTCTGCTACCAGATAGCGAAGAGCTGTCTTCTCCGGCGTATTGTCTGCGTCATAGATAGCAATCAGTTCGCCTCGACTCCGCTTGAATCCGATATTGAGCGCGTTGGACTTGCCTTTGCCCCCCGTCACCGCATCCGTGTTAATGACTATCAGATTGCGACCCTCATGCTTGTGCTGCAAATTGCCCAGCAGTTCGCTGCTGTTATCTGATGAATTATCATTGATAACAATAATCTCGTATCGATCATGAGGATAATCCAGCGCCAATAGTGACTCCACCGTCTTCGTGATGACCTTTCCTTCATTATGGGCAGGCACCATGATAGAGACGAATGGAGCCTCACCCTTAATTTCCGGCACTTCCTCGTTCTCGATTTTGATGTAGTACAAGTAACCTGCAATGATAAGAACGACGTTGACAAGCAAGAGCGACCAAATACAGATAACCGCTATGAGCATTAAAATATCTGCAGTCGTCATGGCTATCTCCTTATTTGTAATATTTGCGCTTGTACAGCCGCTTCCCCACGATGAGGAACCCTGTGAACGCAATAAGCGTCAGAATAATAATGACAATAAAAATTTTGTTCTGTACATTAAACAAGGTCTCGAAGCTCTTCACTTCTTTTTCCTTATATACAAAATCCGAGCTTACCTTCTTGATCACGACATCCAAGTTTACACCCTGTCCGTTAATGGTCACACTGCCGCCTCGGGACATAATGATGCTGTTAGGCGTACGAACGGTATGGGGGGCTTGTTTATAATCAGAAAACAATATCCAACTGCTCTCCAATTGCTCTACGATGTCGTTCATCTTCTCCTCTGTATTGGGAAGATCAAAGGTTAATGCTGTATTCATCGGCATCGCAGGCACTAAAGTCCCGGAATGACCGAATTGCTTCAAAAATTCAGGCTGCATGCTGTATGCGGAGAACGAAAACGCCTTAGACTCATTCGTCTTGACTCTGTACTTCAACGTCTTATTTGGAAACAACACGACCGAGTCCGTAAAGCTCATACCCTCTTCTGCGTACCTTTGGTCATATGTCCAGTAGAAATCTGCTCCAAGTCCCAAAGGTGCAACACCATAGTCTGCAAGCACATCAACGAACCCTTCCATCTTTCCCTTCAATGTCGTATCGCGTAGGTTGACCGTGGAGGCTACGACTGGGGCATTCGCAATAATGCTTCCCTTGCGGGATTGGACATACTTCAGCGTCTCCATATATCGCTTCATGGCCGGATAGTCGGTATTCATGAACACGGGCTGCACACTTGCGATGAACGGGATTCCCGCCTCATACATCCGGTCGGCAAGCCGCTCCAGCAGCCGCAAGTCTGAGAACGGATAGATTTCCTTAAAAATAACGTAGCTGCGAGCCTCTCCTGCAATGCCCAGCCAGTCCCGCAACAAGTGCGACATTGCCAGCTCACTGATGTTGCCCCCCTCGAAGTAAGCGGCATAGCCGTAGCGGCCGTTTCGCACACCATAAGGGTGTTCGGACGGGGCGCCTGCTGAGCTGAGGCTCCCGTAATGAGTGCCCGCAGCATGCTCGATAATGCTCACTTGCTCGGTACGGATTGCGTCTTGTACAAAGCGGTTAATCGTGATTCGAATTGGGCCAGGGACTCCGCTGCGGACGCGAAGCTCCAAGCTTGCAGTTACCACTTCCGGGACTCTCGCACCGATATGCAAATATTTACCTCGATACTGTTCGACATCTTGAAGAAAATCCTGACTTGATTCCTTCAAATCAGTTAAGTTATGAATCCCTATCACCTTTGCATAAGCGTCCATCTGCCCCCGCTGATAATGGTCAGAACGAACAAGCGTAACTTGGATGCCATAGGAAGCCAGCAGGCGCTGCATTGCCTCGACATTCCCCTCTCGCGTTGTTCCTTTGTCCAAGCTGTCGTAGATGAGCAGCACCTTGGAGGCAGCTTGCTCTGCCGCTCGGATAGGCAATGGCATCCCACACCCAAGCATCACTACAAGCATCCATATTATGAATTTTTTTGGATCACGCGTTACATCACCACCTTGGATCCCTCATGAACATGAGTGCCGGTATCAGAAGTAAGCAGTGCAGAATCTTCATCCTGTCTGCTCCATAAGCGTCTGCGTATCGCGTCAGACACCGTTACAAACGTGACAAGGTCAAAAACCGCCGTAAAGACAAATTCATGCTTCGCTAAATCGGCATCCCCTGCACCAATAATGGATACTGCGATTCCCGACAACCCCATCAAAATCATAATAAAAATAAAGGTAAATCGGATCATGCGCCGTATTTGCTTGGCCCTTATCGCAGCGATAAAGGAAGGCATATACAGTCCAGTGACAAGCACAATCCATAAGTCACGAAACCGAATGTTTTCGGCGCCATCTTGGCCTTCAGAATGCTGTAGCCAGAAAAAAACGACGTCTGCGCGCGAAATGGCTTTCCAACTGATAGCTCGTAATTGCCCATTGCAGGGGGACGAATCTTGAATGCACTCTTGGCGGCCAAATCCAGCATATCGATAGCTTTAGAAGGATGGGTAAGGTAATAGCCAAGTATCGATACAAATCCGTATTTGCTGTAGAATTGATTTTCTAAAATTTCAGAATCTACATCTACAGTTGTGTAAAGCTCGTAATAAATACTTTTGTTCAGTATGGCGTACTGCTTGTCCATATTGAATTTTTCCAATGTCGATTCCGGATCATCGGAACCCATCAATATTCCCCGCGTCATCGCGTGGTATTGGTTAATGTTCACGAACTCCTTCGGTATGAGCGTGTAGGTGCCGATGCCGGCCAAAAGCAGAAGTACGAGCGTTGAAGCCATCAATGCCCGGTATGTTCTTTTTTTCCGAATAAAGATAAGGAAGATGCCAAATATGCCGAGAATGATGCCAAGTGGCGCGTTCTGTTGTTTACTTGTTGTCAACAGCAATCCGCTGGCCAACAGCACCCCCATCATGACATAGTCATTGTATCGATTCCGATAGATGAGCAGCCCTGAGGCAAACACAAATATCAGCATAATGAAAACAACGCTCTCCCCGAAGAAGGAGTTGAAGTAAGCGGTATATGCGGTATCACCGAATAAAAATATCGCGATGATGGATATCGGATATGCGTACTTGGAAGCAACCTTCCACGTTAAGCTCTCCACGAGCAAATATACGGCAATGGTATACAACACCAGAAAAATAGCCGCTTGGAAGCGGATATCGAATATCTCATGGCTGTACAATAATTGATTAAGCCAAATCGCTGCTTTAATAAATACCGATTGAGAAGAGAACAATGTTGCCGCATTCTCGTTGTAGTATTGGAATATTCCATATTGCTTAATAAAATATCCAAAATACTGGCTGTCATAATCAGGCGCATTAAAGTATAGGCCATTGCTGTATAGGATGCGGAAATAGTCGCCGTTATCTGCCATGCCGATATAGGGGGGAACAAATAATGCCATGCAGGTAATTATAAATACTCCCGCGGCAGCTAGCAGTGCTGGCGTGACATAGCGGCGCAGGGACTCCAGTCTCTGCTCAATTTTCATTTTGGACCATATGCCCGCCATCGGGTCGGCCTCCTTTCCCTATCTATAACGCCCCATAAAATGAGACGTTGGTCTTATTTTTTAACACCCTGGAATCAGTCTGAAAGAAGTATAATCGCTATTACATTCGACGAATTCCTGTATGATCCTTGGAGAATCAAGGAAAATTTTTGTATTTTCTGAAAACTCCCTTTCATTGCAGATCCTATTATACATGCCTGCATACATCCTGTCAGTGGTTTCAACTTTCCAGTTATGGCTCCACTGAGCTCATGCGGGTAACAAGCCTATACGATTTACTTTGACTCCCATCTTACCAATCGGCACTGAATATATTCTTAATTTCGACTATAATCACGTAGTCCCAAAGTCCTATTGTTTCTTTTTAATTGCTTTCTGTTATCATATAGCTATCGACACACACGAACATGCGTTCACTATATATCTCGTCTCACATACAGAAAGGAGAATCGTTACTATGAATATGGAATCGGGGGATGATCAGCTAGCCCAGCGAATACTCGGTTTATTTGACGATACTCCGCTCAAATCAAGCCGCGTCCGCCCCTTATTCGACACCAGGCTGCCGCTGGAATTAGAAATCACTTGCTTCCCGGTTTCATCAGGCAGCGAGCAAGCCTTTTTGGCCGTTGAAATGAGAGCCGGGCCGCAGCGACTGTATATCGTCAAGCATATTCGGGAACTGCTGCGCTGTATCGATCGTGGGGAATGCTATGTTTTTTCAAGACACTTCTCCTATGACCCCGCACTGCACTGCTTTCATCCCGAGCATTTTGCCGTTATCCAGCAGTTGATCTCGATATACCGCAACGAAAATGTATATCGGCACATGCCGCATTCCGCCGTTCTTGCCAAGCAGGGCAACGATGAACGAATGCTGCTCATTCCCCCTTACTCGTGGGATGCCCTGCTTCCTGTTATTCAACAGGCTCCATCTGTACTTCTGTCGCATGATGGAGCGATTTTTGAGGGACTGTCTGTTATAGATGAGCCCCTCCCGATACAATTCAGGCTGGATGAGGCGGATAAAGAGTCGTTCTGCATTGATGTACATGGATTAGAGCAAGTGACAGTGCTGGAAAGCTACGGAGCAGTCATTGCTAATGGAGCCTTTATTCCGACCCCGATTGAGCAATGCAAGCGGCTCGTCGACCTCAAGAAGACGTTGGGCAGTGGTCGCCAGCAACGGATTCTTATATCGCCTAATCAGATTGGGCCAATCATGGACAAAGTAATCCCGGGACTGCAGAAGCTCGGCAATGTTCGCATTGCGCAAGCAATAGCCGATCGCGTCGTACAGCCGGAACTGCAAGCGAAGCTGTATCTCGATCGCATACGGGATCGCCTGCTTGCAGGGCTGGAATTTCACTACGGCGATGTCTCCATTAATCCGCTGGAACCAAATCGGCAAAAGCACACAGAGAACCGAATTCTGATGCGAAATACGGAGAAAGAGCAGCGGATACTGGAAATTATGGAGCAGTCGCCGTTTGTGAAGACGGAAGGCGGATATTTCTTGGAAGACGAGGATGCAGAATATGAATTCATGTATCACGTTGTTCCCCAGTTGCAGCGAATCCTACACATCTATGCGACTTCTGCCGTGAAGGAAAGGCTGTTCATTCCAAATTCTCCTCCCAAAATCTCAGTCAATGTGGACGAACGTACCGATTGGCTTGAATTCAAGTTCGAACTGGATGGAATATCAGAGGCAGAGATCCGCAAGCTGCTAAAGGCAATTGAAGAAAAAAGACGCTACTATCGAATGGCAAACGGCTCGCTCATGCCGCTTGAAAGCGAACAGTTCCAAGAGATCATTCGCTTCATGAACGAGGTGGGCCTACGTCAGGGAGAGGCTTCAGGAGCAGAATTCCGGATCCCTGTCATACGAGGACTGCATCTTGTCGATTCCCAAGGAGAACGGCAGGTTGTACGGTTTGGCAAAACCTTGCGCAAGCTGTTGGAGAATTTGCGCAACCCGGATCATTTGGAATTTCCCGTACCGGACAGTCTCGTTCCTGTGCTGCGGGAATATCAAGCATACGGGTTCCAGTGGCTGAAGACGCTGGCGCACTATCACTTCGGCGGCATATTGGCGGACGATATGGGTCTCGGCAAGACATTGCAAAGCATTGCCTTCATCATGTCTGTTCTGCCGGACATTCAGAAAAAGGAGCTCCCTGCGCTCGTCGTCTGTCCAGCGTCGCTCATGTACAATTGGCGCAACGAATTCATGCGCTTCGCTCCTTCGGTTCGCACTGTCATTGCTGACGGGAACAAGACGGAACGCATCCGCAAGCTGAATCATCTTGAGCAAGCCGATGTTATCATCACATCCTATCCGCTGCTGCGCAGAGATATTGAATGGTATGCCAAGCGCTCATTCCACACGCTCATTCTGGATGAAGCGCAAGCGTTCAAAAATTACACGACTCAAACGGCACAGGCTGTGAAGGCACTTCAAGCTGTGTACCGTTTCGCGCTTACCGGAACACCAGTAGAGAATTCGCTAGATGAGCTGTGGTCGATTTACGATGCTGTATTTCCGGGCTTGTTCCCAGAGAGAAAGGAGTTCAGCGACCTTCCGCGCGACGTTGTAGCGAAGCGCTCCCGTCCGTTCCTGCTGCGAAGATTAAAAACAGATGTATTGCAGGAGCTGCCGGAGAAAATCGAATCCCTGCAAGCATCAGAATTGCTGCCTGAGCAGAAGAAGCTGTATCTTGCTTACTTAGCCAAGTTGCAGAAGGATACTCTAAAGCATCTGGATGAGGACGGGTTCCAGAAGAGTCGTATTAAGATACTCGCTGGCATTACAAGGCTGCGCCAACTCTGCTGCCATCCTGCCCTGTTCGTCGAGGATTACGCGGGAAGCTCCGCGAAGTTCGAACAGCTGCTGGAGATAATCGCAGAAGCAAGAGAGGCTGGCCGAAGACCGCTCATTTTCTCACAGTTCACGGAAATGCTCGCCATTATAAAGCGAGAGCTGGCGGAACAAGGCGTGTCCTACTTCTACTTGGACGGTCAGACGCCAAGCGCTGAGCGAGTGGAGCTGTGCAGCCGATTCAATGCGGGTGAGCGCGAGCTGTTCTTAGCCTCCTTGAAGGCAGGCGGAACGGGGTTGAATTTGACCGGGGCGGATACGGTCATTCTGTATGACCTATGGTGGAACCCTGCTGTGGAACAGCAAGCGGCTGATCGCGCACACCGAATCGGGCAGAAAAATGTCGTACAAGTGTTGCGCCTCGTTGCACAAGGCACTGTCGAGGACAAAATGTACGATATTCAACAAAGAAAGAAACATTTAATTGAAGAAGTAATTCAGCCCGGAGAGGATGCTCTTGCTTCTCTTTCTGAACAAGATATACGTGACATTTTGAGTTTATAAGCCCCGTACAGGTGCCAACTACAAAAAACCCCCAGCCGTTTGGCCGCTGGGGGTTTCGGTTTTCTGCATCTTTTATAAGAGAGTCCCTATTGACATTGCTTATCCACGAACACAGCCATTGTGTCTCGCATGAATGCTGCTAAGCCTTCACCGAACTTATCTATATTTTTTGTGAATCGCTCGTCATCCACATACATTTGGCCCAGGCCCTTGAATGCTTCAGGGGTGTATTTCCCCATCGAATTCAAGAAATCGAACCATTCTTTGATTCCCGCTTGCGCCTCTTCCGACTCTGGTGCGCTATTGCGCAGTGCTGCCAAGCGAGTGTAAATCGCATTCATCTTCTCCGACAAGGAAGATTGCTGCTCCATCGTCATGCTACTGATCTTCGCATTCGCTTCATCCACTGCCTTGCTGCCCCATCTTTCACGGGCCTCCTGCTCATAGGGATTGTGACTGAAGTCGAAACCTTGGAACTTCTCTTTATTTGTCATTTCGATTTCTCCTTTCATATGCCGAATCGTTCTATCTAATGTTTCCAGCATGACATCAAGCTGCCTGCGCTTCTCCAGCAGCATGCTGCGATGCAGCTCAAGCGCCTCTGCCTGATTGAAGTTCGGACTATAAATAATCTCTTTAATTTGTTTCAAAGGGAAATCCAGCTCTCGGAAAAATAAAATTTGCTGCAGCAAAGCGAGATCGTCTTCTGAATACTGTCGGTAACCCGCTTCGGTAATATGGGCTGGCGTCAACAACCCAATCTCATCATAATGATGCAGCGTGCGCACACTAATGCCAGTGATATCTGCCACTTCTTTGACTCTCATAGACTCCATGCGACCTCCCTTCGACATTTACTATAAAGTATCACGTAACGTGAGAGTCAATTTACATTTATTATTATTCCAGCTTAATTTCCTCTTTTTTGCCATTCCAACCTATTGTTGCTGTTAAAGGAACTTCTATTTTTTTGACCGATGAATCTTATATTTGTTTCATAAATAAACGGAATTGAATTTGTTTTCGATAAAGTACCTGATGAATTAAGATTCAGGCTCTCAAATCGATAAGAAAAGGACTCTATAGACTGCTCAACTCCCAAATACTTAAATCGATATTGCACTTGCTCCAAATTACCTTTCTGCATAACTTCGACTTCCCAGTTTTCAGTTGCCCCTTTAAATTTCGTACTTTCAGTGCATCCCACCAGGAAAAATATTGTAAGAATAATAAACAACGCACTAAGAATTAATTTTTCATAGACATTGTAGCTCCTTTTCTTTTGATCCTAAGTTTAATTTATCCACATTCCCCAAATTAATCCTATCACAAATTCAAATAATGATCATGTACAATCAAGATAGAAGCGTCCTTATATGATGCCGCCTTTCTATTGGATTAGTTTTCACTCAAAAATTAAAACTATAATACTTGACTGGGAAATTCAATATGATATTATTACATCAAATACCAATTAAGGGGGTTAGTGTAAAATTGAAATCTTCGAAATTGCTTTTATCTTTCGTTATGACCCTGTTACTTCTGTCTACTTACTCCACTCATTCATTCGCAAAAGGACTTGACTCAGACTCACCACCTACAGTTCCTGCTGGGTACGAAATCATAAAAAATACGATAACTCCACAAACACATTCAATCTCTTTAAGAAACCAGACTTTAGAATTGTTGATCTCTCAATTAAAGAGGAAGATAGTGCCACGACAAAAGTTGTAAGTCAGAGAACATATCCCATTCAAGACTTAAGAAATATACTCACCAACGAAACAATAACCCAATATGCCACTGATTTTGAAATAGTCGGTTCAGTTCCCAACAGTAACAGTAAAAATGATACTGATAAATCTGGAAAAGTTCATACATTCCTCACAGTATTTTATTATGAATATAGTGATGGTGGTATGTACATTGGAATGGACAAGGTTAGTTGGAGAATAGAGCATAAGGATGACAATATCAGAGCTATTCTAGCCAGAAAATACTTATTTCAAGATGGGCCTACCTTAAATGGATCTGGGAAATTTCAAAACAAAGAAATCCCCGAATTTGGCTCTACCGATCCTAAAGATGTCCCAAAAATTTTGAGTGGCACCATATTGGTTAGAGACTGGAATTGGGCTCCTGTATTGAGAGGTGGACTCGCTACTAGAGTAGGAATCGTCGTTGAACATACAATTGCATCAAAAAATAATATTTTTGAAAAATGGAGCTGGAAGTTTGGAGTGCTTGAAGAGGGTACATATCCAAAATGGCCAGATTAAGGTACATGCACTTTCCTTTAGCCACACAAAAAAGTAATTAAAAAAGGATACTTCCCCTATCATATACTAAAATAATGACCTATAATACGAAAGGTCGAGTCAGGACTCCTCTTTTTGTCCTCAACTCGACCTTCTTGCTTTATGCCATCTCTTTTAGTTCACTGAAAGAAGCGGCATCGTAGAACTCCCCGTTATTGTTCGTCGATGTCTCCGGTTATTTTTTACGTACCGTAATCGTCCATGATGCATCATTGATTTGTTCATAGTTGGTTATCGTATGCCCCGCTTCGGCGGCCCAACGAGGAATGCTCTCTGTAGCTTGCGTGCAGTCGAAATCAATGACCAGCTCATCGCCGCTGTTCAATGACTGGATCGCCTCCTTCGCCTCGATTAATGGAAATGGACATACCATGCCAAGTACGGCTAATTTCGTTTTCATGTCATTTTCCTCCTATACGGTCTTTGCATGATAAGAAGCACCTAGCTTGCGACTTGCCTTGGTACGCGGCCGTACATATACGAAATACGAAGCCGTCCATGTACCTAAAATCATGAAAATGAGTGACACCCATCCTTGCCACGTCATCATGGCCGTCATAACGAGCCCATTGCCAATCGAACACCCTCCTGCCCAACTCGCTCCGAAGCCCATGAGAAGCCCCCCGCCGAAGCTGGATACAGCTGTCTTTGCATCCGGTGCCCGAAAGCGGAATTCGCGGCTTCCCTTCGCTGCCAGGAAGGAGCCTGCAAAGATGCCAAGCACCAAGAAAACGCCCCAGTTCACATACTTGGTACTATCGCCCGTCACCAAGTACTGCAGGAGATTGGCTGACGGCGTTGTAATGCCAAGACCGGACATCCGACCTGTCGCTTCGCTCAGCGGCCATGCGAGCAGCGCAATGATTCCTACAAGAGCAGCTGTAGCAAACGGATGCCAGCGCTTTTCGAACAATAGATGGTTGAGTCCTTTCCGTTTTGCCGGCAAAGCTGGAATCGCGACGGCTGGTTTGCGCAGTTGCTTGCTAACAAGCCATAATGTCACGAGCGCGAGCACGACGATGAACGGCCATACGGACAATCCGAATGTATCCGGGATGGAATTATTCGGAGCTGCATACGCCTTCAGGCCGTGGTTGACAGGCAGCAACGCGCCTGACTTCATAATGGCGCTCATCGCCATATATCCGAATAAGGCAATCCAACTTCCAATCAAGCCTTCCCCGGCACGATACCATGTCCCTGTCGCACAACCTCCCGCCAAAATAATGCCGATTCCAAATATGAAAGAGCCTACGATCGTGCTCAGCCATTGAAACGAGCCTGCCGTGAACTCCACCAATCCGAGCTGAATGAGTGCAAATACGCCGATGCTTTGAACCGTGATGGCGATGAGCAGCGCATAGAACATCCGATTATCCTTTGCCAAATACATATCACGGAATCCACCAGTCAGGCAGAATCGGCCGCGCTGCATGACAAACCCGAGCAGTATCCCACATAACAATCCAGTAATGATCATTTGTGCCAAATCGTATATCCCCCTCATTTATACCTAGTAATACAATAGGATTTATAAGTGATAATGATTCTATCATAATGTATGGCAGAGTCAATACCAAATATGACACAGACGCAAAAAAGAGAGGTATTTTCTCCTCTCTTATCTAAAAGCAATATGCGATTCTTGGCTATTTTCCTACATTTCGCCCCAGTATATTTCAGTTTCGTAATCAAAGGATACAACGCCATTCTGCTGATTGCGTTCGAATACACGGGCGAGCTCAGCCATCATGGGCTCATGATTCGGATGGCCCTTCTCAGGCGCGTACGAGGAGGAAAGCAATCTCCCACCAAGTTCCTCTTTGTTAAGCAATTGCCGCATCGTGAATGTAGCCACCGTCATCTTGTTAGGGGAGAAAAATGCTGCTAATGCTTCCTCTGATATATTTTTATGGCGCAGCTTCTCATAATCCGTTCCATACTGCCGGAGCAGTTGCTCATATTCCTCCAGAAACGGGGTTCCGTGAAGCTTTCGCGCATTCCATATGAGGACTACTTTCCCTCCCGGCTTCAGGATGCGATGAAATTCTGCACGGGCTACTGTGCGATCGAACCAGTGAAATGCCTGCGCACATACGATATGATCGACGGAGTGATCGGGCAGCCCTGTCGCCTCTGCCGCTCCTGAAATGGCGCGATAATTCGGATTGCCCCCAAGTTCTCGCTCAGCCGCCTCCCGCATGGGCTGATTAGGTTCTACCGCGGTAACGCGGCTTCCTTTGCCGAGAAGAAGCTTCGAGAATTTCCCGGTTCCCGCGCCTATATCGGCAATTATATCCTCGGGCCGCAAACCTACGACATCGTACAAATACGCCAGTGCCTCTGTCGGGTAACTCGGTCGATATTTCACGTACGCATCCACCCGACTTGAAAATCGTTCTTTACTATCCACAACATTCACGCTCCCATCGTATGAAGAATAATACATACACCGACCTTTAGTCACCGAACACTATCGTTCCACTTAATGGAACCACGTTCCATTTTATTCACATTTTCATTATAGCGCAACAGCTTGATGCATGCACTCCTATTTTTACTTTTATTTCAACAAAAAGGAGCCTCTTCCGGACAGCTCCTCGCTCATCTACCTTACTTTTTCGGCAAATAATTGCTTATCAGCCGCACATTACGCAGCCTGCTTCACTTGCTTCTGCTTTTTCATTCTGCCCAATGCCAACACAGCGACGATGATGACAACGATAAGGCACCACTTCAGAACCGGGTTCGCTGTAAAGAACCCCTTCACCAGCGGCTCATCTACAATCATCTTTGCCGCCGTCCAAGCCAGGACACCCGCACCAATATAGATAATGACCGGGAAGCGCTCTACCCACTTAATAATAAGCGTGCTGCCCCATACCACGATAGGTACACTGATTAGCAAGCCGAGTACAACGAGTATAAAATCACCATGCGCCGCCCCTGCTACCGCAAGCACGTTATCGAGCCCCATGACCGTATCCGCGATAATGATCGTCTTGATCGCCGCCCACAGGCTAGCAGCAGATCCAACATCATGGCCCTTCTCTTCTACAAGAAGCTTATACGCAATCCATACGAGCAGTACGCCGCCAATGAGCAGCAAGTCCGGAATTTTCAACAGCCATACTACAGCAAGCGTCAACAAGGAACGAAGCGCAATAGCACCAAATGTGCCCCAGAATATGACTTTCTTCTGCTGCTCCTTAGGCAGGTTGCGCGCTGTCAAACCGATTACTATTGCATTGTCTCCCGCCAAGACTAAATCAATGACTACGATTGCCATTAGCGCGGACCAGAACTCTGCTGTAAAGAAATCCATAGTACCCTCTCCTCTTATCATGTCATGTATATCTTTTCTTCAATTGCGCACAATTATGAGAAGTTTCCCGAGCAACACCCCTTAAAAAACAAAAATGACCTTTACCGATCACGGTAAAGGCCATAAATAAAGACCTTTACCCTGTCGGTAAAGGTCTCGCTAACAATCGAAGTTGCCAACAAAGCCGGAGGATTATCCTCGTAATGACGACTTTATTGTAACAGCTACTCCCCTTTATAGATCTTATGTTAATCGAAGAGGGTACACAGGGTCAAGATACAATTGTCCGATTTCCTGCCGCTCAATGCCCCTTTTTTCTACCACGGCTTACGTTGATGCATGCGTGTTTTCTTTCTTAATCTGCTTACTGCGAAGCTGGCCGCAGGCGGCATCGATGTCTGTGCCATGCTCCAAGCGTACGCTGCAGCTGATGTTATTTTTCTTCATCACGTCATAGAAGCCGCGGATCGACTCCTGCTCGCTGCGCTGATATTGGCTGTGTTCATCAACAGGGTTGTACGGGATCAGGTTCACATTGACCTCGTCCTGCATGTTCCACTCCTGTATCAGCTTCACCAATTCAAGCGCATGCTCCTGCTGATCGTTTACGTCCCTCAACAAGATATATTCCAGTGTCACCCGTTGGTTCGTTGTATTGATGAAGTACTGAATCGCCTCCATCACCTTCGCAATCGGAATCGCACGGTTGATCTTCATAATGCGCGTGCGAAGCTCATCATTCGGTGCATGCAAGGAAAGAGCCAGATTCACCCGCAGGTTAATATCCGCGAAATCTTTAATCTTATTCGCCAAGCCGCTTGTTGAAACCGTAATTCGTCTCGCACCGATAGCCAGACCTTTATGATCAGTCACGACCCGCAAGAAGTTAATAATATTCTCGAAGTTATCGAACGGCTCTCCGATGCCCATCACGACGATATGACTGACCAGATCACCTTGGCCCATTTCGTCCAAATGGTGCTGAACCTTCATAATCTGTTCTACAATCTCGCCGCTCGACAAGTCGCGGCTCTTTGCCAGCAGTCCGCTCGCACAAAAGCTGCAGCCAATATTGCAGCCAACCTGTGTCGTCACACAAACCGACAATCCGAATTTATGTTTCATCAATACTGTCTCGATCAGGTTGCCATCCTGCAGCTTGAACAAGAACTTAATCGTGCCATCAGCCGATTGCTGCTTCACATGCTCGCTAAGCGTATGGATGACGAAGTGCTCGGACAGCAGCGCTGCGCTATCCTCATTTACTTCTGCCATATCAGCGAAATCCTTAACCCGCTTACGATATAGATAATCCCAGACTTGGGATGCACGTGACTTCTTATGTCCCCGCTCCTCCAACCAAGCGGCTAGTTGATCCAATGTTAATCCATAGATGGATTGCTTATTCATCTAGTGCCCTCTTTTCAACACGTCAAAATTCTGTCTTACTTCCTAACAGTACTTTACCTACAGATGTGTTAATACGTATAAATAACTGCACCTCTATAATCTGATTATTATTGTCCCAGAACTTCTGAAATATAACAAGAGTCTTTCCCGCACATTGCTAAAACGGGAAAAGGGCGCCGGTTTCGGCGCCCTCCTATGATTATAAAATGATGATGGCATAACTCTGTTCCGTTCGTAATAACTCCTAAATCTTTATTTTCTCAATGGATCCAGACTGATGTTCACAAGGTTCCCAAACTCATTGATTCTAGCCACAATTGAGGGCTTTCCATTGCTGCTAAAAATGTAGTCTCTCCAAGCTTCATCAATCCTTAGTGTGCAAGAAGACACGTCTGCGCCCCACAATTTCTTTGCGACAGGCTTAATCAGTGCGACCCTCTACAACGTAAGTTTTATAGGGACTGCGTTCCCCCTTAACCTCAATTCTCCGACTCAATTCCCACACTTCTTTTTCTGAACCAATATTAATACTTTGACGCGCAAAGTTTGTAAATGGCTGTACCTTACTTGCCCCCATACTCTTTACCGCCTCTTCGGCAGCCGCAATTATCTTGCGATCCACATCCGCTGTTCTGTAATTGATGCGGTACTGGAGCAGCTTTTTCGTCTTTGTATCAAGTACAATGCTTTGCTCTTCTTTTGCTCTGAAGTGAATCGTCCCTTCGTGATTTAGCAACCTATAACTATGTTATTTTTTACATGTAATCTATTATTTCATTTACGCTCTATGCGAACCAGATTGCCAAAATTATCGAACTTAGCTACGATAGCCGCTTTGCCTTTTCTGCTAAACGTGTAGTCGCCCCAGTCCTTATTAACCTTCACCTCGTAGGAAGATAAGTCTACGCCCCACAATTTCTTCGCGACAGGCTTAGCAATCGCAATGCCTTGTTCCTTCGACAATGATTTGCGCTTCTGATCATTCGTATTTGGCTTAACATTTATAGAGGTAAGCTTGCCCGTCTTTGCTTCGATTGTGGCAACGGCCTCGACAACGAACGCACGGTTATTCTCGTCTATCCTCACAGCCCCATTTTTTCTGAGATCGCCTTTAACTTCTATTTTTCTTGTTAGCCTCCACTCTTCTCTTCCTTCATATTTTTCGTACACAAAGCTCGTAAATGGTTGAACCTTGTCGATCCCCATACTTTTTACTGTCTGTTCAGCCACGCCTATGATTTTACGATCCATATCCACTGCCTTGTATATAAAACGGTAGTTTAATGGCTTACTTGTCTTCGTATCGATTTGTATAAATTGATCGTCTTTCGCACCGAAAGTCATTACTTCTGATATATTTGCCGCGTTATTGTTTTTGAAAAAGTGAGCTTCCGTAAAGACAAGCTCCGCATTTTTATGTAACTGCTTCACTGCTGACTGTGCTACCTTCAGGTACGAAGCATATTCACCAGTTACCTCCTCCATCTTGAAGCTCAATGACACGGTAAGTACCTTGCCGGAAACAGCATCGACCGATACAACGGCGCTCCGATCCTTAGATTGGATAATCCAACTCTCTTTTTGCTCTTTATCTACAAAATAACTGTCCTTGAACGCTTCCTCTAATTGAAATGCTTTTCCGTTTCCGTATTGCTCAATTGCTTTCTCTGCCGACTCTGCCAGCTTTCGATCTACATCGCTATACTGAACAATTCCCGTCCCTCCGTTAGTCACGCCGGCCCGTTCTGCCATAGCCGGAGTTGCAGCAAACAAGCTGCATGCGAGTGTTAGCGCCAATAATGTATTCATTTTCATAAAAGTTGCCCTCCTCATAGCAAGTCCGTCTAATCTTGTATTCCCTCTATCGGAATAAGCTCCAGCTTCCAGAACTCACCCTTTGCATTGACGGTTCCTTTCATCGTCATCGAACCCTTTTTCGTGAACGTATATTCATTGAGCTTGACGCTCGCTTCGTAGCCTTCCATATCGATGCCGAATACCTGCTTAACGGTCGAATTGACCTTACGAATAGCCTGCTCTGGCGAATAAAGCGAAGTTGCGTACTTCTTGCGTGCTGCCTGCTCATTGCCAGGATGATCATCTTTATAGCTCTGCTGAACCGACCAGACTCGGTTCGTTCGCACTCCCACTCTGGCAAAGAGACTCATCTCGCGTCCAATCTCCCATACATGTTCCGTTGGCGCCATTCTCTGCGTCATGGTTGTAAATCGCAGTTCCTTGCCTTCCGCAAAAAGTGGATACGCCTTCTCCGCAGCAGCTTTGGCCTTTTCATTGAAGAATCCATGTTCATACCGCAGCTCTGCCGTTTCCATCTGGCCCGTTACCGCATCAATCGTAATTGAAGCTTGGTCATTATGGAACGACCAGCTATTAAGTTCCTTAGATCTCACGCGGACAGCTTCCGCGAATGCAATCGGTTGTTCAGGCTTCATCCGCCGCAAGGTATCCTCCACCGTCTGTCGCAGCTTGCCATTCAATTCATGGTATGGAATGGCCCGTCGTACAATAATGGGCTCTTCCGCTTCTTTGAGCACAATGACAAAACTCTCGCTGTTATCCTTAGCATATAGGAACCACCGGTCGCTGTAATCTGCTACGCCATACAGTTCTGCAGGCTTATTTGGAGCAAGATCATGCATGGCCTGTTCCGCCTTGCTTACGATCTCGGGCTTTAATTCCACTACTGTCCTCTCATATATCGGTTCATCGTGACCTGGAGGAAGCGGTTCAGCCGACGGCACGAGCGGAATGCTCCAACTGATTGGCGTCTTCTTCGTCCAACTTTCCAAGGATACGTTCAGGCTGCCGGGGATCTCGGACTGACCTGCGAAAAAGAACAGCGTACGATTGCGATACTTCCCTTGCGAATCCTGCTCCAGCTCTGTCGCCGACTCCACGCGAATTTCCTTCCCGTGCTTGTCCGTTATGCGCCAGTTCAAATCAAGCGTATCGAAGCCCAACTGCTGATCAGCCTCCAGTATCCACCCCTTGCCTTGAAAGAATTTGTAGCCGTCCTTCAACTGCTCTGGTGCTTCTTCCATCTTCATTCGTGCCTTGAAAGCAATACTCTTCCCCTTCACCTCCTTCCTTAATGTCTCCTTCATCAACGCCGCTGGATCGAGTACTATAGAATCCCCTTTAGAGAATCGTTCCTGTGTATAGATTGCCGTCATTTCCAAGGTCAAATCCTTTGTCCCCTCAAAAGGCACGAACGCATGGCGGTACCTCATATGCCCCAACGTCCCTTGACCATGCAAGGACTGTTGAAGAACATTCCTATTTCCTATCGCCAATTCACTGCGCATCAGACCGTCATATGAGGCTACAATATTGCCTTTCCCATCTTTGACCACATACCGGAACATCGGATTCATTTTCTGTGTGCTTCTCCATGCCTGCGTCTCATCGACTTGCAGCAATAGCTCTGTTTTACTCGGCCCATGACGAAGCTGGTTAAAGTCTACGCTGAACCCCATCTGTGATTCATATCGCTTGTTAAGAGGCACGATAGTTGTAGAGGCCTTCGCCTTCATCAGGTCGATAGGTACTTCCAAGTACCATTTCCCCCGCATCTTGCCGATCTGATTAATATCGAAGCGCACCGTAATCTGGTTTGGCAGATCTGACATATCTGAAATCTCTTGGCCGGGCACAAGATCGTCTAGCGACAGGATTAGAATTCGATCGTTCCCTGCATGGGTCTGCTGCAACCGAAGCGGAAGCACGTTCCCCTCACTGTCCACGATCTCGTATCGGTTCACGTACGGATCATCACTGTTTCCGTTCGGGATAAACGTATCGAACAACCGATCCGAATCCATAGATTTTCCATCCTGTTCTATACCGTACAGGATCGAAATGCGCAATACATCGTGAATCGCTTCTTTCACCTTCAACGTAATTCCCTGATCGGTTACCTGCTTGTTAATCGGCACCGCAAATCCTTCGTCAGCCGCCTTCTTCAAGCCTTCATCCGTCTTGTTTAACGAGAACCATGATTTCACGACTTCAGCGAATGTTGGAGAGGCTGCCGCCCCCAGCGCGACGGCCAGAACAAGTCCTGCAGCGGTTATGCCCGCCACCTTCGCGATCCTCATGATGCCGCCCGTTTGCCGAAGCTCCCGCTTCGCTTGCTGCACGCCCATGACGCTTCGCTCATGCAGTTCCTTTGGTATATCAATTTTCTCTATTTCATCTATAATTCGATTGCGCTGGCTCATGAGATTTCACCTCTCTTCAAACTCTTCCGCAGCTTGCTTAAACCCCGGTATAGTATTGTTTTTGCGGAACTCAAGGGCATCTCAAGAATGTCCGAAATTGCCTGAAACGTATACCCTTGATAACTTGAGCAGGATGACACTTTTCTCATGAGCATCCAATTCGTCGAGCAATTCCTGCAGCGTTACGGCTAAGGGAATATCCTCCTCACAAGAACTTTCTACTTGCTGATGGGCATACTCGGGCGGAAACGGAATGATTTTATTGCGCTGTTTTAATGTATAAAGAGCACGATTAATCGTGATTCTGAGAATCCAAGTTTTAAAATACTGCGGTTCCCGCAGGCTGTCGATCGATTTAAAAGCTTGATACGCTGTATCCTGTACAATATCGAGCGCATCATCCTTATTCTTCACGTACATGTAAGCCATCCGGTAGATAGCTTCCTCGTGCTGCTGGAACAGTTCCAAGAACGCCCTATCGCTTCCCTTTTGCGCTTTCTTTACGAGCTTATGTATATCCATGTGGCATCGTTATCTCCCTTCCCTCTCATATCATTAGAGCACGAAAGGGGAATTTTGGCTTTGAAGTTACAAAAAAATCATCCCAAGGATGACCGGAACGAAACCTAAAATGTACAATTATGATTAATTCGAGAAAACAAGCTAAATAACCTAACAATGGAATATAACTGAATATTTCAAGGAGAGTTGGAGAAGGCAGATAAATTGTAGTTGATTTTCTATCTCCTCCGCTAACCCAACAGATTGCTTGGGTTCGGATGGGAACGGGAATTTAACTGCTTTTAAAGAGGGATATGGCACCATAGTAGCTGAGTGGAATAGTGGCACAAGAGTAGTCTATTCTGTTACGGTGACAAAATAATACGTAACTGAAACAAAGAGGATCCACACTTGTGGCTCCTCTTTGTTATTAATCAAACTGTAAAATTGATTCTTCGCTAATTAAAGTACCATTATTTTCCCCCTCACATATGTCGCGCATCGTCCCCGGCCGGTCGAAGTTGAACACATGAATCGGCAGATGGAAGTCCCTCGCCAAAATAAATGCGGATTGATCCATCACCCTCAAATTATGCTGGATCACATCGTTGTAATGGAGAGAGGCGAATTTCCTCGCATCTTTGTTCGTTCTCGGATCCGCCTCAAGCACACCGTCAACGCCTTGCTTCGCCACAAGCAGCGCGTCGCAATTGACCTCGATCGCCCGCTGCACAGAGGGATAATCGGTAGTGACATACGGCTGGCCGTTGCCCCCGGCAAATATGACGATATATCCTTTTTCCAAGTGGTGAATCGCTCGCAAGCGAATATAAGGCTCCGCAACAGAAGTAACCGGCACGGCAGTCATGACGCGAACCTCCTTATCAGTCTTCGCCTTTAGAACGCCTCGCAGCATAAGGCTGTTGATGACAGTCGCCAGCGTCCCGATATTATCGGCCTCTGCGCGCTCAATCCCCCAACTCTCCGCCATATTTCCACGAAATATATTTCCTCCCCCAATAACGATCGACACCTCGACACCCAGCTTTACGACGGACATCACTTCACTAGCGATATGCTCTAGTCTGTCAGGAGCAAAGCCGAATTCACTGCTTCCTGCTACAGCACCGCCGCTAAGTTTAATCATGACCCGCTTATATCTCGTCATCCCCACACCTCCGTAGAAATTAGCAAAATAAAAAACACTAAAGCAGCGAATGCCTTAGTGTTCTTATGGAATGGACATATGAAAATGAAATATCGAATGAACGGTTCGTCTTCGGCTTCCTGCTCATACCCCCACTCCTTCTCAACATGATTTCCACCTATTGTAAAGAAACCATATATAAAAATCAACATGATCTAGATCACACTTGCTGCCTCATGACAACAAGGCTGCTATCCTGCTCTGCCACGCCGTTACTTACACGACTGAGCGTCATTCTTCGCCCTCGATCCCCAGTCCCTGCTTGATCTGATTCATTCGCATTTTTCCCCACTCATACATCATTTCCACGAGGGGCAGGAGCGTCATGCCGAGCTCCGTCATGGAATACTCGACCTTAGGCGGCACCTCGGGATACACCTCCCGATGCACAATTCCATCCTCCATCAGCTCGCGCAACTGATTGGTCAGTATTTTATGAGATACCTTCGGGAATAAGCGCTGGAGATCACTGAAGCGATGGGGGCCTTCGACGCCCAAGTGCCAGAGAATGACAACCTTCCACTTTCCACTAATAATGGACAGCGTCAATTCCTTCTCACAGTTAAAATCACCATTCACGATTTTCTTTTTTATTTCTTCTCGCAATGTATCTGACATCGATTCGCAACTCCTTATTTCTTCAATAAGTAACCTATAGGTAACCTCCGCACAAAAAAGTGCATTCTTCACAGGATGGGAGAGCGTCGGTACAATAAGACACATCTTACAGCAATGATCGCAACATCAAGTCCACTTTATATTCAGTAGTGGTTCAGCACGTGCTGCAGCACGGATCTGACACCAGCTTAACTGTGTACCACAAATAGGAGGCCATATTTTATGAATAAAAAGCTTTATTTATTATACCACCTGAACGATTCAATGAAGATGAGCTGTTCCAGCCAAAAGCTGCCTTAGAGCAGGCAGGAGTGAACGTCACGATTGCCAGCACCACAACCGGCGAGATCACAGGCGACTTTCAAGGCAAAGCCACGGCAGAAGTCATCTTCTCCGATGTGTCCGCAACTGATTATGACGTTGTTGCTGTAATCGGCGGCTCTGGCACGAACGATTATCTATGGGATAACAAGGAGCTGCAGCAATACTTGAAGCAAGCGCATCAGGAACGCGTGCTTGTATCCGGCATTTGCGCAGGCGCTGTTACGGTAGCCCGTACTGGACTGCTTACAGACAGAGAAGCGACATGCTACCCGCTTGATATCCAAATTGACCAATTGAAAGATAACAATGTCACGTATATCGCCCAGCATGTGGTCGCTCATGATGATATTATTACCGCCGACGGCCCGGATGGCGCCGCACAATTCGGTGCAAGCTTGGTACAAGCGCTCGACTAATCAACTACCTGTATCCTGTATGCAAAAATAAGAAGCCTTCGGATCAGCTTGAGCTGCCGAAGACTTCCCTAAACAAAAGACGCTCCTCAACTTATCATAACGGCAAGCGGTGGAGCGTCTTTCTATTTATGAATTCATCATCTGCTTCACCAGTTCGCGGTTGCGTTCCTTAAACACATCGTTGTGGGAAGATACCATTCCCCAGCTTTTAGCATCCGGCTGAATGAATTGCTTCGCCTTGTTCACCGCGTTGGCCGCATCCTGGAAGGCGCCTGCGATTAAGTGCAGCTTCCCATCATGATGCAAAATATCCCCTGCTGCATACAGACCCGGAATCGAAGATTCACTGCTGGCATTGCCCGCTACATAGAAGTCCTCTACCTGCTCAATCTTCAATGCACTGTTGCCAATCAGGCTTGAATCCCGCTCATAGCCATGGTTAATAATCACTTCATCAATCGGCAATATCGCAGTCTCGCCTGTCGCTTGATTCGTCAGTTCTACTCGTTCGATCGTCTCATGGTTGTCCGCTGCAATCAGCTTCGTAATGGAAGTATTAAAAAAGCATGCTATAGAGCTGTTCATCAACTGCGTAATCGTTGCCTCGTGACCGGACAAAGACTCCTTATCCTTCCGATACGTCAAATATACCTTCTTCGCAACCGGCTCCAACTCGTTCGCCCAGTCAATTGCAGAATTGCCGCCACCTGAAATGACCACAACTTTATCCTTAAACTTTCGGAGCGATTTCACCGTATAATTCAAATTCGTAACTTCGAAGCGCTCCGCACCCTCAATATCAAGCTTGGTTGGGTTCAAAATTCCGCCGCCAACTGCCACGATGACCGTCTTGGAGTAATGTTTTCGGCCAGAGGTTGCTTCCAGAACAAAAATGCCATCCTCATTGCGAGCAATCGATACGATTTTCTCATTAAGCACAACCTCAGGGTCGAACGTCAACCCCTGCGCCACCATTTGCTTAATTAGCTGCGCTCCTGTGACCGGTGTTAGTCCGCCAACATCCCAGATCATTTTCTCTGGATATACATGCACCTTGCCGCCAAGCTGAGGCTGATACTCAATCAGCTTTGTTTTCATTTCACGAAGTCCACTATAAAAAGCAGAGTACAGCCCTGCTGGGCCCCCTCCAATTACCGTTACATCAAATAATTGTTCCTGATCCATTTCCCCTTCACTCCTCAGAAACCTATTGGTATTGATTATCATTATCAATGATATCCGATTCATCACCCTTTTACAACAAAAATTACTATTGACATCCGATATACAGGAATTTATATTATGGAAAGATATGATCTTGATAATCATTATCAATTAATGTCGATAACGCTCGTTCGTTTCCATAAATGGAGGTTGAAGCATGGCTCGCCTATATACAGATGATTTAAGCATTGGTTATGGTGAACGCTTAATTGTCAAAAATCTCAGTGTCCCTATCCCCGATAAAAAGATCACAACGATCATTGGCTCCAATGGATGCGGTAAATCTACACTGCTGAAAGCAATTACTCGCATTATCCCTCACCAATCCGGGAATGTCATTCTCGACGGAGGGAATATTGCGAAAGAAAATACAAAGCTGTTGGCGAAGAAGATGGCTATTCTGCCCCAAACCCCGGAAAGTGCAAGCGGGTTAACGGTTGGCGAGCTCGTTTCTTATGGCCGATTCCCATATCAGCGCGGCTTCGGACGCTTAACGAAGAGGGATATCGAGGTCATCGACTGGGCATTGGAAATGACCGGGACGATTGATTTTAAATATCGCCCTGTAGACGCCCTCTCCGGCGGTCAGCGCCAGCGCGTCTGGATCGCAATGGCCCTCGCTCAAGAGACTGAGATCATCTTCCTCGATGAGCCGACAACGTATTTGGACATGGCTCATCAGCTTGAAGTATTAGAGCTGCTGCAGCGCCTGAATGAAGAGCAGGAACGCACCATTGTCATGGTTCTCCATGATCTGAACCAAGCGGCTCGATTCGCTGACTACATCATCGCAATGAAGAATGGCGAAATCGTTAAGGCAGGCGATTGTGAAGAGGTTATGACCTCAGACGTACTGAAAAAGGTGTTTCAAATCGACGCTGAAATCGGACGGGATCCCCGAACGAACAAGCCGATGTGTATCACATATAACTTAATTAAAGGAGCAACAGCATCATGAAAAAGTGGTTCATCCCCTTTATGCTCATATTTGTGCTTGCAATTAGCGCCTGCGCAAGCCCTGCTGCCGAGCCGAAGAAAGATGCGGCAGAGAACAAAGAAAGCAAATCCGGCACAATTACGTACCAATCCGAAAATGGGCCAGTCGAGGTTCCTGCTGATCCGAAGCGCGTTGTTGTATTGGCATCCTTCGCTGGTAATGTCATGGCGCTGAACGTAAATGTAGTCGGAGTAGATGCATGGGCGAAGCAGAATCCTCGCTTTGAGTCCAAATTGAAAGATGTTGCAGAAGTGTCTGATGAGAACCTGGAGAAGATTATTGAACTGAATCCGGACCTGATCATCGGATTGTCGGGCATTAAAAACGCAGACAAGCTGAAGCAAATTGCCCCTACCGTTACTTTCACTTACGGCAAGGTCGATTATTTAACACAGCATCTGGAGATCGGCAAGCTTTTGAACAAAGAAGCGGAAGCGAAAGCTTGGATCGACGACTTCAAGAAGCGTGCTGAACAAGCTGGCAAAGACATTAAAGCCAAAATCGGTGAAAATGCTACTGTTTCGGTTATCGAGAACTTCAATAAGCAATTGTATGTGTACGGCAACAACTGGGGCCGTGGAACGGAGATTCTGTACCAAGCGATGAAGCTGAACATGCCGGAGAAAGTCAAAGAAAAAGCGTTGGGACCTGGCTACTTCGCACTCTCTACTGAGGTTCTTCCGCAATTCGCAGGCGATTATGTCATTCTCAGTAAGAACAAAGCTGGCGACAATTCATTCCAAGAAACGGAATCGTATAAAAATATCCCTGCCGTGAAGAACAATCGCGTGTTCGAGGTTAATATGAATGAATTCTATTTCAATGACCCGCTCACATTGGACTTCCAATTGGAGACATTCAGTACAGATTTCGCGGCAAGCAAGTAACGTCTGGAAAAGGAATTCTTATTTTTAAGAATTCCTTTTCCTGTATTCTAAGCGCCATTACTAGAAAGGGACATTATGCATGGTCAACTCGAATCAACATACGATTCCATTTGTGGTCAAGTTAATCGTGGGAATCCTCATATGTGCAGGGACGTTTGTCGTGGCTATGGTATTTGGAGCCGCTGACACTTCGTTGCGCGATGTGTGGCTTGCCCTTACGTCAAATGAGACAAGCGACAACATTGCCGTTTTGCGGGATATTCGCCTTCCCCGCGAAGTCGGTGCGATGGTCGTCGGTGCCGCCCTGGCTGTTGCTGGTGCGATTATGCAGGGCATGACGCGCAACCCGCTTGCTGATCCTGGCTTACTGGGGCTTACAGCCGGCGCCAACGCAGCACTGGCCATTACATTGGCATGGATTCCTTCCGCCAATTATTATGCAATTACGATTGCCTGCTTCATTGGTGCAGCGGTTGGCGCATTTATCGTATTCGGCATCGGTGCGATGAAGAAAGGCGGGTTCTCCCCGCTTCGAATCGTGCTGGCCGGTGCAGCCGTCACAGCATTTCTTGTTGCAATAGCGGAAGGAACAGGGCTTTATTTTAAGCTATCCCGGGAAATTTCCTTATGGACAGCAGGCGGCCTCATTGGCACCAATTGGAGTCAGCTTCAAATTATCGTTCCCGTCATCCTCATCGGCATATTGATCGCTATCGGTTTTTCCAGACAACTGACGATTTTAAGCTTGAATGAAGAGGTCGCTGTGGGATTAGGTCAAAAAACACTAATGGTAAAGATCATCCTATTTATCGTGATTGTTCTGCTTGCCGGAGCATCTGTAGCACTTGTCGGCAATATGGCCTTTATTGGACTAATGATTCCTCACATTGTACGTGCTATGGTCGGCACTGATTATCGATTTATTCTGCCAATGTCCGTCTTTACGGGCGCTGCCTTCATGCTGCTTGCCGATACGCTTGGACGAACAATCAATAGCCCGTACGAGACACCTGTAGCAGCCATCGTTGCCATGCTTGGCCTGCCCTTCTTCCTGTTCATTGTACATAAAGGAGGCAAAGCATTCTCATGATCTTACCCTCTCTGTTGAGAAAGCAGCGGCTTATTCTCGTATTGCTGCTCGGGCTTATTCTACTAACTGTCATCGTCGGAATGGGTCTCGGATACTCATCACTGTCCTATGATCGGCTGCTCCCTACCCTGCTTGGGCAGGGGACGTTCAAGGAGGACTTCGTGCTGTTTTCTATCCGAATGCCTCGCATCCTGATTACACTCCTATCCGGCATGGCCTTAGCTTTATCAGGTGCCATCCTGCAAGGCGTAACACGCAACGATCTGGCCGATCCCGGCATACTCGGAATTAATGCTGGCGCCGGTGTATCTATTTCGGTGTTCTTCCTGTTCGTTCCCATAGACATGGGCTCATTCGCATATATGCTGCCTCTTGTCGCCTTTGTCGGGGCTGTGATTACGGCAGCTCTTATCTATTTGTTCTCGTACAAACGTACTGCGGGACTGCAGCCTGTAAGGCTGGTGCTGACTGGAGTCGGTTTCTCCATGGCGCTGTCAGGAACAATGATTGTGCTTATCTCCTCGTCGGAACGGGCCAAAGTGGATTTCATCTCTAGATGGCTTGCGGGGAATATATGGGGAGCGGACTGGCCATTCATCTGGGCAATACTGCCTTGGTTGGTTATTTTGATCCCCTATACGTTATATAAGGCCAACCGCCTGAACCTGCTGGCGCTTAATGAGCCTGTAGCTATTGGTGTAGGGGTATCCATCGAGAAGGAAAGACTGACCCTGCTGCTTGCTGCCGTTGCACTTGCTGGCGCGGCTGTCTCCGTGGCTGGAGGAATCGCCTTTATTGGATTAATGGCTCCGCATATTGCCAGAGCATTGGTTGGTCCAAGGCACCAGTTGTTCCTCCCCGTAGCGATTTTGCTCGGGGGCTGGATGCTGCTGCTCGCGGATACGATCGGGCGCAATATTCTTGAGCCTGACGGCATTCCGGTCGGAATCGTTGTCGCATTAATCGGTGCGCCATACTTTGTCTATTTATTATTGAAAAAGTAGTTTAGTATGATGACCCTCCTACTCTTGCATAGAGTTGAAGGGTCTTTTTATATGCTCACGAACTGGCGCAACGAACTGGACGTCTAATCTGCTGTCGTGGCTTTTTCCTATTGATGATCTATTAGGTGAATATATCGAACAGAACGGTTTCATAGCTGCTCCATGTACTTTTTAGGCGTAAACGTACTGAATTCCTTGAACTCCTTAATGAAATGATTCTGATCATAATACCCCAGCTCTATCATCTCTTCCATAGCGCCTTCATAATTCGCATGCAGCAATGCGTCCAATACATGCTGGAAACGAACGATACGGCTGAATAACTTCGGCGACATGCCTACATATTCATGGAATACCTTTGCAATGTACCGCGACGAATAACCTGTATGCTGCGATAAGCCGGACATGCTTCGTGAACCGCTGCTGCTAATGATTTGCTTCGTCACATGCTTGAGCCAAGGCGGTGTTTTGTCCTCTCCTTGGGTAAGCTGACGATAAAACGCTTCGAATATCGCGATTCTTGCTGGCATATTATTCGCTGCCGCAATCTGCTCCAAAAGGTTGGAGGAATTACTCATCACTTCGCCTAAGGGAATTTCGCGATCAGTGAACTCATAAGCCGGGTAGCGCAGCACATGTCTGCCATAGCCTGGGAAGAAGCGAATCGCGAACACATCACAGTTCCCTTGACGAAACCCTCCTGGCTTGCCCGAAGTAACCGATCCACAGACATTCGCGCTTGGATGATCCTGATCACAGCAAATCATAATATCAATACTGCCATCAGGCAATATCATCATCGGATGGTGGTTTGCTTCGTTTAGGGAGAACGTATAATACTGAACCCCCATTGGTTTAGGATAAGCGGATAGCCGATTGTCGAAATAGTTCATCTGCTCCCGCTCAAAGGATGGCTGGTGAGGGAAATATCCCAAATTGTTGCGCAGTGCATTCATGACACCGATCCCCCTAATTTAATTTTTATATTTCCTATCGGATTAATTTAATTAAAATCAAATCTTCTGTGTGCTGTCAATCCTCAACTCCTCTTTCTCCCTGACAGCCGAAGGCTCTCCCCTCATAAACAATGTAAGGGCAGTTCCGATTTTTACTATAATTACGGGCCAATATCCTTTATGATGGCAAACAAATAACCGTATAGGATTACTCGGATATAAAGATCGAGGGAGGAACGCCGAATATGAACAAAAAGAAAAGAGTGCTTTGGGCACTAACATTAACAACATTGGCACTTGCCGTGATCGCAGCAGGATGCGGCAAGGCGCCTGACCAAGCGTTATCAACTGGCGACACAGGCGACACAAAGGTGAAGACACTGCTGGTCGGTACAAGCGGCGGACCGAAGCCTTATGTATATGTGGATCAAAATAATAACTTAGATGGCTATGACATTGCTGTTCTGAAGGAAATTGATAAGCAGCTTCCTCAATATGACATTCAGTTCGAAAAAACCGAATTCCCAAGCATATTTGCAGGCATCGACTCCGGACGCTATCAAATTGGCGCCAATAATATCACTAAGAAACCGGAACGCGAAGAGAAGTATCTGTTCGGCAACGAATATTACTATTCCAATCGCACCGTGGTTGTTGTAAAGAAAGGTCGTACAGACATTGCATCAATCGATGACCTTGCCGGAAAAACGATCCCAGTCAGTCCTGGCGGCGGGTTCGAGCAGCTGTTCGTTGAACAATTCAACAAGGAGCATCCGGGCAAAGAAATTAAGGCAGCATATACCGATCAAGATCAAATGAAGACCTATCAAGACATTGCTAACGGAACTGCCGATTTCACCTTTGCCGAAAAGGTTATGCTGAAGGACATTGAGAAGGAATATGGCATTGCTCTTGATACTGTAGAGCTTCCTAAGGAAGAAATCGAAAAGATTCAAAACCCGAAAGCCTACTTCATATTCAGCAAAACGGGCGACGGCCCTGCCATTCGCGATGCATTCGACGGCGCGCTGCGCACACTGCTGGACAATGGCAAGCTAAAGGAACTGTCCATTCAATATTTAGGGGCCGACTATACGAGGTAACAAAGAAGCACAGTTCCATTCCAAATATCCATAAAGAAGTGATGCGCGATGCCCAATTTATTTGATGTAAAGCTTGTATTCAGTCAGATCCCTGAACTTCTCAAGTATTTGCCGATCACGCTAGGGATTGCCTTTGCATCCATGATCCTTAGCCTGCTTATCGGTCTTGCAACGGCGCTGATTAAGATTAAGCAAATTCCCGTACTCCGATCTCTGTCAGCATTCTATGTCTCCTTCATGAGAGGGACGCCGATTATCGTTCAGCTCTACCTGGCCTTCTATGCTGTTCCGATAGCCATGCAGTATATCAATTATTACTACGGGACGAACTACAATACGAATCATATACCGCCGATGATCTTCGTGCTCATTACCTTCGCTTTAAATGAAGGGGCCTACAATTCAGAGAGCATTCGGGCAGCCATACAATCTGTCGATAAAGGCGGCATTGAAGCCGGATATTCCATGGGCATGACGACAACGCAGGTTCTGCGCCGAATCATTTTGCCGGAGGCGATCGTCGTTGCGCTGCCGACACTCGGCAACTCTCTAATCGGATTAATTAAGGGCACCTCGCTTGCCTTTGTATGCTCAGTCGTAGAAATGACTGCCGCAGGCAAGCTGATGGCTTCCCGCAATTTCCGCTTCTTCGAGGTGTATGTGTCGCTCGCGATCATTTACTGGGTCGTGACGATTGTACTGGAGCGCCTGATTGCCCGTTGGGAGAAGCGGCTGAAGGTCAATGAAAGGAGGGTGGCGGCAGATGATCCGGATTCAAGGCTTACACAAAACATTCGGTAAACACGTCGTGCTGCACAATGTGGATCTGACGGTTGAGGAAGGTCAGGTTGTCGCCATCATTGGCCCCTCAGGCTCAGGAAAATCTACGCTGCTTCGCTGCCTGAACTTCCTGGAGACGCCGCAGGCAGGCACAATTGCACTAGGTGACTATGAGCTGAATATGTCCAAGGCGACGAAGCGCGACATTCTTTATTTGCGCCGCAATACCGCGATGGTATTTCAACAGTTCCATTTGCTGAAGTACAAGACGGCTCTTGAGAATGTAATGGAGGGTCTCGTGACGGTACAAGGAATGAAGGCGCAACAAGCCCAAGACATCGCAAGCACCTACTTGGATCGAGTTGGTCTTCAGGATCGGAAAGATTACTACCCTCGCGAGCTATCAGGCGGGCAACAGCAGCGTGTCGGCATTGCCCGGGCACTCGCCCTTCAACCGAAGGTTATGCTGCTCGATGAGCCTACATCCGCGCTTGATCCTGAGATGGTCGGGGAAGTGCTTGCCGTCATTCGAACAGCTGCGAAGGAAGGACGGACGATGATTATTGTCTCCCATGAGATGGGGTTCGTTCAGGAAATTGCAGATAAAGTGATCTTCTTCGATCAGGGTTCGATCGTAGAAGAAGGAACACCGAAAGAAATATTCAGATCAGCGAAGCACGAGCGGACGAAGCAGTTCCTATCTCGTGTCAGCCGGCCTGCTGACTATGTTATTTAATGCTAATCGAAATGTAAAAGGAAGGTGCGTGAATCATGTCAACCGCTACAACGACTTCGGCGCCAGTATTATTTCTTGCACATGGATCGCCGCTCATCGCTATTCAGGAGAATGAATATACCCGCTTTTTAGCCCAATTCGCCAAGGATTTGTCTGCCAAGCCAACTGCCTTCGTCGTATTCACTGCGCACTGGGAGGTTGAGTCCAGTACGCGGATTACGTATACGGATGATACCTACCACACCATTCATGACTTCGGTCCATGGTGGATGGATGAGATGTTCGCTGTGCAATATCCCGCAAAGGGAAATCGGGAGCTCGCCCTCCGCATTCACAATCTGCTGCAGCAGCACCAAATCGCGAGTGAGCTGGATGCGGAACGAGGACTTGATCATGGCACATGGTCGCTGCTCAAGCAGTTCGATCCAGAAGCCTCCACCCCTGTTGTGCAGTTATCGGTCAATCCGAACCTAAGCGCCAAAGAGCAGTTCCTGATTGGCCGTGCCATACGAGAGCTGCAGCATGAAGGGGTGCTTATCATCGGGAGCGGCGTGACCGTTCACAATTTGAGCTTGCATAGTGACGTGACGGAGGATTGGGCGCTGGAATTTGATGATTGGCTAATCAATAATATTAAACACAAAAATTATGAAGCACTGTTCAACTACGCGGAGCAAGCACCCCATGTGGAGCTTGCTGTACCGACCCCGGAGCATTTCGTTCCGCTCCTTATCGCACTAGGCAGTGGAGAGCCAGAGCGTGAGGCTAAGGTCATTTATCGTGACTATGCGGGACTGCTTAGCTACCTGTGCTACCAATTCTAATTGCAGCTTGTCACTTGCAGGCAAAAATGAAACATGAGAGATAGAGATGCCTTGTCCTATATTCAATGAAAAATGGAGGTGCTGGGAATGGCGGATTGGTCACGAGTTCTGCCGTTTACACCCGAATCGGCAGAACTCATCCCTGAAGAAATTGGCATATTTGTATTCCTTACGAAGCAGTTGGACAACCAGATGTACAAGGTTATTTACGTGGAGCAAGCCTCAAATTTGCGAGCGCGATATCTGGATTACGTGCACGGGGAAGAGCCTTATTTACTTGAACACGCCGTGAATTATCGGTACGTGGTTGAGCCTAACCAAGAAGCGCGCGATGCAGAAGAAAAGCTCATTCTTACCGAGGGAGCTCCTACATTAAACTTGATTCGCAGTGGAACAATATCTCTAAACTAACCTGCACATAATCATAAATATCCAAATATCCAGCGAGGCCTACCTAAAAGGTAGGCTTTTTGTACGCAGGGGCTGTCTCTCCCACATTGCAATCCGTTCAAGCACATGATAATCCTTTCAGCAGTAAAACACATCCTTGTCGTTCCATGACTTGCAAACGCATGCAACAAAGGCTGTCCTCTACAAACGGAGAACAGCCCAGTCTCTCGTGACTGATCCATTGTTCTTAAATCGTTTCGTTTATCCCTTCACACTTCCTGCTGTGACCCCTTCAATAATCTGCTTTTGCAAAATTCCGTAAATGACGACGACCGGAACAACACTAATCGTAATGGCCGCAGTAAGCGCCCCATAGTTCATATTGAACTTGTCGGCAAAGGAAACAACCGCAACCGGCAGCGTGCGCAGCTCCTGATCGGACAGGAACAGGTTCGCCATAATGTACTCGTTCCAGTGGCCGATGAAATTCAAAATAAATACGGTAACAAGGGTTGGCATCGTTAACGGGATAATAATACGGCCCAGCAATCCGTATGTGGATAAGCCGTCCATAACCCCTGCTTCTTCAAGCTCTGTCGGGATCGATTTTAGAAAGGCAGCAATAACGAATGTAGTTAACGGGATGCCGAAGGCCGCGTACGGAATCATCAAGGCGAACGGCGTGTTGTAAATACCGAAGTCCTTGATCATGATATACAACGGAACAAGCAGCGACGCAGGCGGTATTAGGATCGACAAGAGCAGCAGCCCCATGACCAGCTTGCTCAAGGACGGGAACCTCATTCGTATAACTGCATACGCGATAGCTGTAGAGAGGAGTATGGTTGCTGTTGTCGCGATTACACTAATATATAAGCTGTTCACGAAATACCGTCCGATGTGCGCACTTGACAAGGCATTATCATAATTGTCCCAGCTTAACCTTGCCGGAAATCCCCAGGGGTTATTAAATATCTCTGTATTGTCTTTAAAGGAAGAAAGCATAACGAACAATAAAGGGAATATAACGATAACCACATAGATAAGAAGCACGACATGGGACAGAATACGCTTGGATCGATAAGCCTTCATTAGTATTCCGCCTCCTTCGACGTCTTCTTGTTAATGATATGGTAAATAAGCGAGAGAATTGCAGTAAATACCGTAATGATGATCGCAATGGCATTCGCATAACCGAAATCGCCAAGCGCATAAGCCTGCTGATACATGTACGTCGCCATAACCTCAGAGCTGCCGAACGGACCGCCGTTGGTCATAATGAGTACAATATCAAGCGCCTTCATGGCACCCGTGATGGAGAGCAGCATGGTTACCACAATGACCGGACGAATCAATGGGATCGTCAGCAGCCATGCCTTGCGCCAGCCGACTGCTCCGTCAATTTCCCCGGCCTCCAGTATTTCCTTCGGTATCGCGAAAATGCCTGCCAGCACAAGGACAATGTAAAATCCCGTCCACTGCCAAGCATTGGTCACGAGCACAGCCAGCATCGCGGTATTATCATCGCCCAGCCACAACCTCGTCCACGATTCGAGACCGACTGCTTTCAAAATTTGATTCAGCAGCCCCGCATCTGGAGAATAAATAAATTGCCAAATAACCGCAATTGAGGCGGTTGAGAGAATACTCGGCATAAAAACCGTCAGCTTATAAAAATCAAGCATCCTTCTCACGCCGCTGACCAATATGGACACGAATACAATAATCGGTACTTGAATGCATACCGAGAACAGAACAAAATAAATATTGTTCTTGAACGCGATCCAGAACTTTTCATCTGATAATGCCTTGGCGAAGTTGTCGAATCCGTTATAGACAGGCTCTGTAATGCCGTCCCAACTCGTTACGGAATATTGAAGAGACTTGAATAAAGGCACTAAATAGAACGTAATGTAGAGTGCCAGCGCCGGCACAACAAATAGAAAGAAAGCGACACGATTCCGGAATATCTTGTTCATGATTCACATCTCCCATTGTCCGGTGAGCGTGGGGCCATAACCGGGACAAAATGTAAGGAAAATCCTGCCTAACAAGCATGTACGCATCTACCCTATGAAAGGGGAACCACAGCGATGCTGCGGCCCCCAGCTATGCAATACGACAAGACTATTTCCCTTCCTTATTGCCCTTTTCTTGTGCTTGCTGCATACGCTCGGCTGCCTTCTCAGGCGCGAGCTTGCCGCCAAGCACCTCTTGTACGGTTTGCTCCAGCGTTACCTTTACACTCTTCTGCACAAGTGCATCGAATGCTGGGAATGCCCCCTTTGCAGATCCTTGCGCTTCGCCAAGCGCCTTCACCAGTTCAGAAGTGCCCTCTACGCCGCTCACTCCCTTCATTGCAGGAATGCGGCTGGATTCAACGAGGCTGCGTTTTTGTTCCTCGATCGTATATAAATTTTTAATGAATGCTTTAACGGCTTTCAGCTCATTGTCCTTCAGTGTAGCGGAGAAGCCATAGCCATTCGACCAGCCGCCATTGATCAAGCCGTCGCCAGGGCCGCCTACATCAGGCATACGGAAGAATCCAACCACATCCTTCACTGTAGAGGTTTCCCCTGTAATTGCATTCGCTGCCCAGCTGCCATCGAACAGCATCGCAGCCTTGCCCGTGTAGAAGTTTGCCTGACCTTGTGGATACTTGAGTCCAAGCACGTTCGGATCAATGTAGCCGTTATTTTTCAAATCTTGAATGCGCTTGAAAGTATCGACAATCGCTGGATCCGTCCATTTTGTTTTCCCGGATATGAAGCCTTCTTGCAGCTCTGGCCCACCCAAGCCGACGAACAAAGAGTTTACAAGCATGTTGGCTGACCAACCATCGCCTGCTCCTGAACCCATAGCGATTGGTGTAATGCCTTTAGCTTTCAATGCTTCACATACCTTCAACAGATCGTCCCATGTCTTAGGAACTTCAACACCTGCATCCTTGAACAGCTTTTGATTATAGAAAAAGCCTTCGATAAATCCGGCTTCAGGAAGTCCATAAATTTTGCCGTCCACTGTAAATTCTCTTAAGTTGAAAAATGCATCCTTCAAACCAAGCTCATCCAAAATTCCATTAAGTTCGAGCAAACGGCCAGCTTGGGCGTATTTCACTGTATCATCACCGCCGAACAGATTGAAGATCGGAGGCTGTGTGCCTGCGGACATTTCCGCCTTCAGCTTCACGTCACGGTTTACTGTGTCCTCTACCCCATCCAACTTGAATTTCAAACCTGGCACTTCCTGTTCCGTCTTTGCTGCAACATCCTCCAACTGCTTCAACGTTGCTTTGGCAGTGTCACGAACGTTGATGTGGCGAATAACCATGGAGAATTCTTCGGCCTTCTCCTCTTTGGCAGGCTCCTGCGGTGTTGCTGTCTGTGTCTGATCCTTCGCCGGCTCAGCAGGCTTATCTGCTTCTTTGCTGATGCAGCCAGCCAAGGCCAGCATACCCATCAGGGCGATAATCAATAACAACATTAAGCTTTTTTCATTTCATAACACTCCCGCATGTTCAAATTTGTCCAAACCTAAAAAATGGCATAACCCCACCATTCGAGCTTCTGCGTGTCTTGGAGCCAGCGAAATGAGGCATTGGATTGTTGTCTGGTATAACTCTCTTTTGAATGATCACAAATACCTATTTCATAGCCGTTGGAGCAGCGCTCACCTCCTTGCCATAATCAAAAAATAAACGTGCAATGTTACGGAGTCACCGCTCTGAGAAATGTGAAAGGGATAGAATCTCTGTAATTAAAGCGCTTACGGAATGTTGAGAAGGAAATACGTCTCAGAATCATGGGGATATCATGTCAGATGTAGTTAGTAGGAATGAATATGCGAAAGCATCGGATATATTCGTGTGGTTAATGTTGTAGATTCGATACCACTATGGGATATTCCATTTTACGCTTAGAAAAAGGGTACAATACCCCTTATATATTTTTCTGAATGAAGAAGATGCTTGAGCCGCCAAGCTCAAAAAGCGTCTTCGATCTTACGGATAGTTCTATCTGTCTTTAAATCTAGTAAATTGAAATCCAAGACAAAAAGGATTACAAACCGACTTCCGTTAGGTAAGGGACTGTATGGCTACAAATACATAGTTTGGGATTCACATCCCCGGTTGGTTTTACTTCTAAATTTAGGTTTTATACTTCCAAATTCTACTTTTTTATGGTATTATTTAACACGGAAACTAGGGCTATGATCTAGAAAGGGAAGTGGAAAATGAAAAAAATAATGCGTACTACCTCGATGGTTCTTGCGTTTTTGCTATTTTTCATTACAACATCACAAACCTATGCTTTGAGTGCACACCCAGACCATTTCATGCAAGTGCAGCAAACTCAATCAACGTATCATCAATCACAATTTTTTGATGATGCTAGTAACGATGTGTTTCAAAGACAAAAAAGATTTGTACCGGCACTTCCTTGGATAGGATTAGGAATTGGAGAGCTTTTAAAATGGCTTGGTGCAGCAGCTGCTCTTGCCTACATAGGTAACGAGGCTTATACTCTTGTTACAGATATAGCAGATGCATTAAGCTCGAGCAAAAAGAAAGATAAACCGCTTTACTTTACGGGACTGACCCCCGTTTGTGAGACAGGGATCAAAACACCTTACAAGTTTAAGCAGCCAGTCGTCGAAAATTAATCGGCGACTGGTTATTTAGTTTCGTTTGAATGCGAATTGAGTTATAGTAAGTAATGTAATCTCGAACGATCTGCTCAACGATGGCGGTCGTTGTACAGGTAATTTTTTCGAGATAGAACGTTTCAGACTTTAGTGTGGAATGAAACGATTCGATGGGGGCATTATCAGCGGGCGTTCCCTTGCGGGACATGCTCATGGTAATGCCTTTTGCTTTTATTGCTTCTTGATAAACCTGA
Organism: Paenibacillus alvei DSM 29; assembly: GCF_000293805.1. Lineage (GTDB taxonomy): Bacteria > Bacillota > Bacilli > Paenibacillales > Paenibacillaceae > Paenibacillus_B > Paenibacillus_B alvei. Next base: position 511,237 of record NZ_AMBZ01000002.1, read on the forward strand.
GACGTATATACACTTCCTTGATCGCTGTGAAGCATCATATCTGAACGTAGCGGAAGCTGATTCAGCGTATCAAGAACAAAAGAAGTGTCTTGCTTGTCTGCTATACTGTAAGCCACGATCTCTCCGTTATACAAGTCTAAAATACTTGATAAGTATAGTGTTTTTCCGCCGTAAGGCAAATACGTAATATCAGTCACGAGTTTTTGCATCGGAGCAATTGCTTGAAATTGACGCTTTAACAGGTGTTCCGCGACATGTGCTGGCTGTCCAGTAGGTTTGCGTTTCTTCACTTTAACTCGGCATTGTAGTCCTTCACGTTGCATAATTCGCTGTACACGTTTGTGATTAATTTGTTGTTCCATTCGAAGGAGTGACGTGATCTTTCGGTACCCATAACGGAATTTATGTTCCGTACAGAGCTCTCGAATTTTCCCTACGGCATTATCTACACGCTTAGCTCTGCAAGATGATTTCCAACGATAATAATTAGATCGAGGAATCCCTAACCATGCACAGGCTTGAGTAATACTTATTTCTCCTCGAATGGACTCCATCCAAGCGATAACTACTTCAGGTGACACCTCCTTTCCAAATCCTTGTACTTTTTTAGAACCTCTAACTGCTGCTTAAGAAAATGATTCTCTGCTTTCACTTTTTCAAGCTCTGATAGATATTCTGGGCCTTTGCCGTAGCTGTATTGCTTACCTACTGGCTGCTCCAGGCGATAGAGTTCACCTTCCCGATACCATTTCATCCAGACTTTTAACTGAGTCTCATTTTTGATGTTTAGCTCGTTCATTACTTCTTTCACAGGAATACCAGCTAATCTCATTTCGATTGCTTTCAATTTCACTTCCGCCGGGTAACTCACTCTAGTTGCCAACGCAAAAACACCTCCAAGATTGTCTCCCTTATCTTACGATATAAGGATATTTCTCTTAAAGGTGTTTTGATTTGTCTCACGTTATGGGGTCAGTCCCTTACTGCTGTAGCTCAATCGAAGCTTTATATTGGAAAACCGCTAACATTGGAAGAAGCTAAGAAATGGTTAAAGGCAAAGAAGTATCACAATGTTTGGACTCCAAGCAAAGAAGCTGCCAGAAAATTAGCTGAATCTTTTAGTGGAAGAGCTACTGCAGCCGAAGAACACAGTAAAACCGGATATAAAGGAACTTTCTACTATTGGCATTACCATGATTATGAAAGAACAGTCGGTCATATCTTCTATGGTACAGAATCTAAAGAAGGAAAACATATTGATGCTAGCGGTGGAATACGGACGTAAACTTGTAGTCAGCGCTTGTATTCATTTTTGAGCTTTCCCCCTTGAAAAGGGTTTTTACAAAATTTATGGACAGACCAGTTTTTAAATAAAAAAGGCTCTAGTTTCCTAATTTAAAACAAGAGGGAGATTCTATATGCAACCCGATATGAATCAACTATATGAAAAATACCTAACCCTAAATATCCCCAATCCTTTTACACTGGAACAGATCAATGAAAGATTAATTAAACAATACACAGCAACACAAGTAGACGTAAATCGATTTGCTGACTTAAAAAACGACCCCTGTGCAGATTTTCATACTGCCGTTACAGCCTATCAATTCCGTAACAGTGACGGCGTAGAAAAGCTTCTTACCCTTGAGTCTCCAGATGAAAAAATAGAATTTTACAAAGATTGTACATACTCAGATGGATGTAATCTTATTCTTAATTCAGAAGATCAAATATATATGTCGGGTGGAACCGTACAAGTAGGAACAAAACTGTTATTAATTGAACTGGATATTTTTTGGGGAATAGATAAAGAAGATATGATTCCAGGCAAGGAAGAATTTAATGACTATTTAAAGGCATTATACTTAGCTGGATATATACATTTTGAAAATGATTCATTTATCGAAAAAGCCCGCCAACGATATAGAGAAGGTTATAGATTGCGGTGGTTTGGGTCTGGAACTTCTGGAGAAACAACATTTTAAAAACCCAAACATTGAAATATACGCTAAGGCCCTCACCTTTCTTGCTACCTTAGAGGTTGTAATGGACTGATTAACGGTATACTGATTACCGATAATGATGCCTGACTAAAATAATACAAGCCCTCCTCAGAAGAGGGCGGGCTTGAAATGATGCCATCATTTGATTCTTAATCTCGGTTAGCGATTTTGGCAAGCAAACGGATAATCTCAATGTACAGCCATACAAGTGTGACGAGTAAGCCGAATGCGCCATACCACTCCATATATTTCGGAGCGCCATGCTCTGCGCCTTCTTCAATTAAGTTGAAGTCAAGAATGAAATTCAATGCTGCAATGATAATGATGACGACCGAAATTCCAATACCTATCGGCGTGCTGTCATGCAAATACGGCACGGTAATGCCGAAAAATCCTAAAACAAAGCTAAACAAGTAAACAAGGGCAACCCCTGCAGTCGCTGTAATGATGCCCCGGCGGAATCCCGATGTCGCCTTGATCAGACCCAGTCTGTACACCAGCAGCATGCCCATAAATATGCACATCGTCAGCAGAACTGCCTGAATAGTAATTCCTTCTGTCTTTGCCTCGAACATTGCCGAAATCGCGCCTAGGAAAAGCCCCTTCGCAATCGCGTAAATAGGTGTCAAGAATGGAGCCGTTGTCGGAACAAAGCTGATAATGAGCGCTAAAATCGCACCTCCAATTACTCCGCCTATCATATAAGGATTCATATTGTATCCATTCGTAAACATTGTCCATGATACGACTGCCGCTCCTACGAGCAGCGCCAGCGCCATGAACGATTTATTGACGGTACCGCCAATCGTCATTCTTTCTTGACCTTCATAATGACCCTGATTTGCAAATGTTTCTTCGTTAAGCGTTGGATTTCCACTGCGACCGATCAATGAATAGCCCCCTCCAATTATTGGTTTTGTACATTGTATCATATGCATGTCATTCAGCCTATATTGACAACTGGTTTATTTATGTAAACAGCTTAACGTCCTAACTACGAAAGGTGATTCTCCCCATTTTTCCATACGTATGGCTGTACAAAAAAGGGCAGGGATGATCCCTGCACCTTGTATCTGAACCACACTACTTGCTTGCCACTGCTTCCATCGTATTCGTTTCCTGTGTTTTTGTAATTCGCTCAAGCAGTTCCATAATCGCATTGCCCAGCACTTTTGCCAGACGGACAGGCACTGCATTGCCAATCTGTGTATACTTCTGAGACAAGGTTCCTGCTACTTGGTATCCGCTCGGGAACTGCTGCAGGGCAATATATTCTTCAATGCTTATCGGACGATCCTCGTACGGGTGACCGAGATTCGTGCTCTTCTGAATGGGGGAGGTCAGCAGCGTTGGGGCTGGCCGATCGACCCATAGGCGCCGATAAAAGCCTACCTTTCCTCCGCCTGACTCATAGGCTCCCCCCATCGCCAGTTCGACGAATTGCTCAGGCAAGCTCCGCCAGTTCCCTCCACCCTGCGGAATCATGCGCATATAATACAATCTTTCCGGTGAATACCGAGGATAATGATGCTCCTCCACTTCCATGTCGCGCAACACATCTCCAAGCGTTACCCATCTTGGCAGTCCATCTCGGCCTTCAGCATCATGTGTCTTGGCAGGAAACGCGAACGAAGCATTCAAGTCCTTGCGCACGCCAACGAAGAATACCCGCTCCCTAGACTGAGGAACGCCATAATCAGCCGCTTTCAGCAGCTCATAGGTCACATGATATTCATGAAAATATTGGAGCAAATGTGCAAGCGCGCTGCCTGGCATCTCTTCCGGCTCAAGCGGGGAATGCTCCTCTCCCCGCTGACGCAGCGGTCTATGCTTTAAGGAAGCAGACAGCAGTCCGCGCACATTTTCCAATAGGAATACCTTGGGACGGGCTTCCTCCACCAGTTGCCCGAACTTCAGCATTGCATGGCCGCGGGGATCCTCGAATGCCTGCCTTTTGCCTGCTGTGCTGAATGATTGACAAGGACTGCCGCCGAACATGAGATCAATGTCCTGCCCCTCATCCAAACCCGCCTCTCGATAGATGCGCTCCCGAGAATAGTCCGAGATATCGCCTTCAACCACATTCATATCCGGATAGTTCGCCCGAAGCGTCTCGCAAAATATAGGTTCTATTTCAAGTGATAATCGAATATCGAAGCCTGCCTGATGGATGCCTGTATCGAGTCCACCAGCACCTGCAAAGAAGGAAATTGCCGTTGCCATAATTGCCACCTCAACCTGTTGTTCTACATAGCATTATAGCATTTCCTTTCCTGACAGGCCCATGAAGGCCCCCTTTTGGGCATATCCATTATTTGAAAGTTTCCGTTTTTTCCGTGTTCTTGCTCTAATCAACACCGCATTCCCCTTCCAGCCCTTCACCTTGCCGAAAGGTCACCAATCTGGGAGTAGGCGAATATCCTGCCTGTAAGCTTACAAAGTCACAGGAGGATCTTGTCATGATTCCCATGATTCCTTATTACAGCTATGAAACGCAATGCCGCCAATTGCCACTTCCCTTCCCACCCCAGCATCAGAATGTGCAGCCAGGACTTGAATATTTGATGTGCCCGCAGCCGATATCCGATAATCCAGGCTATAAGGGCAGCGGCAAGTTGGCGGGCAAGATAGCGATTATTACTGGTGGTGACAGCGGCATCGGACGTGCCGTTGCCATCGGCTTCGCCAAGGAAGGGGCAAATGTTGCGATCGCCTATCTATACGAGCGTTCAGATGCGGAAGCAACCCGTCAAATGGTGGAAAGCTATGGAGCGCGATGCCTGCTGCTCGAAGTCGATCTCCGTCAACCAGCATACTGCAAGGAGGTCATTCGCAGAACAATTGAACACTACGGTCGGCTCGATGTGCTCGTGCTGAACCAGGGCGTTCAGTTCCCTCAGGAGAGTTTGCTCTGCATTTCGGACGAACAGCTAGAAAATACGTTCCGCACGAACATATTCCCGATGTTCTATTTAACCAGGGCCGCCCTGCCTTACCTACAGCCGGGAAGCTCCATCATCTCTACCGCTTCCGTAACCGCATATGCCGGCGCCCCGCTGCTTGTTGACTACTCCTCCACGAAAGGAGCCGTCGTATCCTTTACACGTTCATTGTCATTACAGCTTGTCGATAAAGGCATACGCGTCAACGCTGTCGCTCCAGGACCGATATGGACGCCGCTTACCGTATCCAGCTACTCAGCCGATTACGTCTCGACCTTTGGACGCGACACCCCAATGAAACGCGCAGGCCAGCCATTCGAACTGGCGCCGACTTATATTTATTTGGCTTCCGATGACTCCTCTTATGTCACAGGTCAGGTTCTCCATGTCAATGGCGGTGTCATGACGGAAAGCTAACACAGCCAGAACAACGGTTCCAGCATGAACACTCCATTCGCTATGCAAGACTGGACTGGGCCTCCAACCCGAAGCTGCAATAAAACCCACCTTCGACACACGGTCTAGGTGGGTTTTAACTTGGGCTAGCTTATATTTTTTTGACGAATTCAGACTTCAGCTTCATCGCGCCAAAGCCATCAATTTTACAATCAATATCATGGTCGCCATCCACAAGGCGGATATTCTTCACTTTAGTTCCGATTTTAATAACGGACGAGCTGCCCTTTACCTTCAAATCCTTAATGACGGATACGGAGTCGCCATCGTTCAATATGTTGCCGTTCGCATCCTTGACGACTTTTTGATCCTCGCTGCTGCCCGCTCCTTCATTCGCAGACCATTCATGTCCGCATTCCGGGCACACCAACATATTGCGATCCTCATACGTATATTCCGACTGGCAGGCAGGGCAATTAGGCAAATTAGACATATTCCATATCTCCATTTCTTCTATTTTTTATGCAGGTAAGCTCTAAGTATATGGGATAACCTCCATAGATTCCACTATATATGGGATTTGTTCGTAATTTGTAAAATATGCGAATTGTTTGGGTTGAGGCATGAGCTTGCAGGGCTATCCTTTGTTCATCCCCTACCCAAAATGCCTGCCGCCCCCTTCCATCCGCACTCAAAAATCGAACAATAATCCCAATTTTATATACGAAAGTCAAATTAATTAAAGCGCATACATGCTACCATGAGGGTACTTGTTACCGAAGCACCATACTGAATTGGAATCTGGCTCTGTCCTATACAGACCCTAATCATTGGAGGGATTGAAATGAGTAAAACGATTGTCGCCGTTATCGGCTGCGGAACGATTGCAAATAGTGCCCACATCCCATCTTACATGGCGAATCCAGAAGTCGAAATTAAGTACTTCTGCGATATTCGCAAGGAGCGTGCAGAGCAGGCTGTTGAGAAATACGAATGCGGAGAAGCCATTGAGGACTATCATCTCATTTTGAATGATCCTGAAGTCGCAGCCGTGTCCATCTGTACCCCGAACGATTGCCACGCCTCCATCGCGATCGATTGCATGCGTGCAGGCAAGCACGTGCTCTGTGAGAAACCGGCTGCCAGAACGTACACAGAAGCACTGGAGATGCAGAAGGTTCAGCATGAGACAGGCGTGACGCTGAATATTGGGGTCGTCAACCGCTTCAACACAGGAGTAAATATTATAAAGAAAATGATCGCTGACGGCGATTTGGGCGATTTGTACCACGTCTATGTCAGCTTCCGTTCACAGCGCTCAATCCCGGGCTTGGGCGGGGACTTCACCAATAAGTCTGTCGCAGGCGGCGGTGCGCTTATTGACTGGGGCGTACATTTTCTTGATATCGTCATGTACTGCACAGGCGATCCGGAGCCGCAGACGGTAACTGGGCAAACGTATTGCAAGCTGGGCAAGGATATGGAGAACTACTCCTATCTCAATATGTGGGCAGGGCCTCCTAACTATAACGGAAAGTATGATGTCGATGACTTCGTAACCGCAATGATCAGAACCACTGGCCCATCCATTACCGTCAATGGCGCATGGGCGCAAAATATCGGCGTGGACGAGATGTACATCGACTTCCTCGGCGACAAGGCCGGCATCCGTTTGCAGTACGGTGCAGACTTCACGATTTACAGCGCAAAGCACGGCGCCTTACTGGAGAGCACACCGAAGTTCACTAAGACAGATATGTTCCAGAACGAAATTGACAGCTTTATTTCCTGTATCAAGTCTGGTGAGAAGCTGTCATCCCACATCGACACCGTCATCGTGACGGCAAAAATGCTGCAAGCAATTTATGATTCGTCCGAACAAGGCAAGGAAATCTCATTCGCCAAGGAAGGAACATTCACATGAAGAAAATCGGATTTATCGATTTTTATTTAGATGAATGGCACGCCAACAACTATCCAGCGTGGATTCGCAATGCATCCGGCGGAAACATGGAAGTGGCGTATGCCTATGGCGTGAAGGATTCTGAGCATGGACTGAGCAACAGTGCATGGGCCGACAAGCATGGCGTGCAACTGCTCGATTCCATAGAAGAAGTCGTTGAGAAAAGCGACTGCTTGATTGTGCTCTCCCCTGACAACCCAGAGCAGCATGAAGCGCTGGCTCAGTTGCCGCTGGCTTCGGGCAAGCCGACTTACATTGACAAGACATTCACTCCTGACCAAGCAGCAGCGCAGCGTCTATTCAAACGGGCGGCTCAACATGGAACACCGCTGTATTCCTCATCCGCACTGCGTTATGCAACGGAATATGCCGATGCCGAGCGTGAAGGCATTGAGGTTATTTCCAGCTTGGGGCCAGGCGCGTTCGAGAACTATTCCATTCACCAGATCGAACCGATCGTATCGCTTATGGGTGCGGATGCGAAGCGAGTAATGTCGATCGGAACTGAAACAGCTCCTGCCCTGCTTATCGAGTTTGGGAGCGGCAGACAAGCGACGATTCGCCACCTTGGCGACGAATGCCCATTTACGCTGGCAGTGAAGTACCGCTCCGGAAGCTGCCGCATTTTGAAACCGGAATCGGATTTTTTCCAGCTGTTTATGCGCGATTTAGTAGCTTTTTTCGAATCAGGCCATGCAACGGTACCGTCTGAGCACACTATCGCCATTATTTCTATTATTGAAAATGGTATGAAAGCGATGCAGCGGCCGTATGAATGGATTGAGCTGCCGTGCGCTGCCGTTCATTCGTAATCAGCAGATGGGAAGAGCGAACCATTTGCATTTCTAAGGCCGATTCGGTATAACAATTCCTAACTGAACCCATTCTTTATGGGAACTCGATCACAATGAAACAGAGGCAGCAAGAAGCGGCACATATAGGAGGTATTGCTATGTTTTCATTTCGTACATTTCGCTTATTCGGTTCGCCCGGATCTCGTGAGGTTCACATATCTCCTCCCTTCTTGCTGTCTTCCGCGGAATCTAGCACAACCAAGCATCATAAGCATTTGTGCAAAAACAACGCCAATAAACACCACGCTTCCGCGCTTGCGGGTCCCACCATACAGGTCGATCCGACATTCCGTTATTATCAGGATCGCTCAACGGCCAGCATCGCTGATGAAATGGTTCAGAATGGCTATGTGGGCGTCCATTATTTCGTCGTAAACGAAAATAACGTTAACCGCGAGCTGATTGAGGCTTTCCAGCAAAGGGGCTTGTACGTATGGGCACTCGTACTCGGCAATGGCTCCTACTCCGTAGAAGGCTTCCCTCCGGAATGGCCGAGCTGGCAAATGGAGCTGCTGAAGCCAGTGAACGATGGTTATTACCGCTTCTCGCCGCATAACAAGGATTATGTCCAGTGGAAAAAGCAAAAGCTTGCTCAATTGGTACGCGACTATCCATTTGACGGGATCGAGGTAGCAGAGCCGTATTTCCCTGAATGGGACGGAATCCGAAGAGGCGTGTACGGGGATGTCGGCCCGCTGGCGCAAGCGGCGTTCAAGGAACAGTACGGACACCCGCGTATTCCGAACTTCACCGACCCGCGCGATCCCGATTATTATTTGACCAATACAGCATTATATCGAGATTGGGTTGAATTTCGGGTCAATGCGGTGAACAGCTTCTTGAATGAGTTGATGAACGGAAAAGGCGGGGTTCGAGAAGCCAGATGCGATATTCTCGTGGCAACCTGGTCCTTAGCGATAGACGCAGGCCCTGACTCTGTTGCCAAGCTGCGCGAGCTGCAAGGTCTCGATGCCGCCGCGATGATTACAGCCGTCCATCCTGATCTGCATTTCCTGCAGACGCATTGGCCGGATTGGATGAAGCCCCAGAGCAAGCTGCCGCCGCAGTATATTCGCAGCTATCAAAATTTTGTGGATCAGATTCGAGCCGTCCACCCGGACATCCCGCTAGGAGTTCAGGCCGATATTGGCTCCACGCTCTCAATGGTGAAGGATCGGAACTGGTATCTTGAATTTGGCGAAGTAGCCCAGGATATGGGGTTCTCTACTTGGACCGCTTACGAATATCACCTCGGCAAATATATGTACGATGAAGCCCCTGTCCCTACTGCGGTCAGCAGACCCGAGCGCGACAAGGCCGTCGTATCCTTTCAAAAGCGGATTGATGAGGCTTCTGCGAAGCGTCCGGGCAGTGTGAGCATCGTGACGGGCAAGGGAGAGCTTCCTCTTCCCCCGGAAACCATTACCGTGGACGGAAATAGGCTGATTATTCACTCTGACAGGCTGCCACTGACAGAATTCTGTCTGCGGCTTCAGCATATCGCCGACACGCCTGCCTATTGGCTGTATAACAAGGATAACCCCGCCAATGTTATGAAGGGCGTTACAATTATAACAGTGCCTGAATAGAAAAAAAGCAATCAACCGGCTCCCGCGTTCTTATGGGGATAGTTGATTGCTTTTCGCATTTTTCTTGATACAATCTCTTGGGTTACAGACGAATCGCGATATTTTCTTATGTGAGAGAACGATCTGCGTGATCCCCTTCCTCTTCTACATACTCTAAAATATCGCCGGGCTGGCATTCTAAGATGCTGCATAAGGCATCCAATGTCGAGAAGCGAATCGCTTTCGCCTTGTTCGTTTTTAATATCGAAAGATTGGCCATCGTAATATCTAATCTTCTGGAGAGCTCGGTAGAGCTCATCTTTCGCTTGGCCATCATTACATCCAGATTAACTCGAATTGCCACAATGATAACCCCACTTTATATCGTTTGATCGTTTTCTTCTTTGATTCTTGTCGCCTCCTCAAATAGCTGAGCCAAGGTCAGGCTCAAAAAACCAATAGCGAGTGCAAGGAATGACACAACCACCATCGGAACGATGGTCAGTGCATCCAAAAACATGTCGTACGCATACAACAAAAATTATAGAACACCCATTAAACAAAAGAATTTCCTCATTGTAGAGATTGAATTATCGTTTGTCAATAAATATTAGCTTTAAAACAATAACACAAGCACGTTCGTTACCATTAAGAAGGCCCGTAATTGAAACTCGCATCGTGTCAGTGTCCGTTCAAATGAAGCGACCTCTTTAAAAAATGATATAACTTCGCGGCGGCCAAACTCATTCGATGCGGCTGCACTCTGCAAAGCATGCCGGTCAGCATATCGACCGAGGCTCCTTCCATTGTGCGAACCACTGTGCCTAATGGCGCAGAATCTACCATGATCTCCGGCACGAAGGCAATGCCTAGCCCGCTTTGCACATAATGCTTCAGTGCACCCATGCTCCCAATCTCCATCGTGTCTATGCCGATCTGCCCCATGTCCTGCAGGATAAAATCGAGCTTCTTCCGATAGGGACAAGCATCTGCGGTTATCAATAGGCGATTTCCCTCCAAGTCTGCTGGCTGAATGATGTCATGGGATGCTAGCGGATGATGTTCTGGCAGCAGCATGGCAAATGTTTCAAGAAAGAGTGGCTCAAAATGCAGATCGGTGCCTACCTCAGGCGACGAGCATATCGCAAAATCGAGATCGCTGTGAAGCAATTGCTCTACTAATGCAGGGGTGCTGGCGATCTCAACAGCGATACGAATTTGTGGATGGTCGCCCATGAATTCCGCTAATCTGTAGGGCAAGCGACTGCTTGCTGTAGGTTCTGTTACGCCGATTCGAACAGATCCGGCTTCTCCGTTACTCATATCCGCGATATTGCTTTGCAGTTGCTCCATACGGTGTACGATTTCCAGACTTTGCTCGTAGAACAGCCTGCCTGCTTCTGTCAGATGAATCGCCTTCCCGCGATCAAAAAGCTGTGCGCCGATTTCCTTCTCCAGCTTCTGTATTTGCATCGTGATCGTCGATTGTGCATAGTTCATTTCCTCTGCCGCTCGGATAAAGCTGCCTGATTTTACGATACATTGGAATGTTTTTAAGGTTTTGATGTCCACCAGGAATCCCTACTCATCAATTCATTTTAATTGAACTATATCTTCATTACATTCAATTATACAAATACATACGAGCTCAGTACAATGAATATGAACAGATAAAGAAAGGGAACGGGAGGGCGTAAGCATGGACTTGAAGCATAAGGTAGCATTGGTGACAGGCGGGGGTACTGGAATTGGCAGGGCGACCGCGATCGAATTATCAAAGCGGGGGGCATTCGTAGCGATCAACTATTCCCGATCCGCAGCCGATGCGGAAGAAACGGTACGAAGCATTCAAGCCAACGGCGGTCGCGCCATAGCTGTTCAAGCAGATATTTCACGGGATCACGAAGTTAAGATGATGGTGAACCAGATCGTGCATGCCTTCGGTACGATTGACGTGCTTGTAAACAATGCGGGCATTACGAAGCATATACCGATAGAGGATCTGGATGCCGCAACGGATGCGGTATGGGATGAGCTTTTTAACGTTAATGTAAAAGGGATGTTCTATTGTGCTCGGGCCGTTGCTCCTTACATGAAGCAGACGCAGAATGGCGCAATCGTCAACGTTGGCAGTATTGCCGGACAGACAGGGCTCGGTTCCTCGCTCCCCTACGCGGTATCCAAGTCGGCAGTCCATGGCCTGACCAAATCGCTGGCACGCGCACTAGCGCCTGCCATTCGAGTCAATTGCGTCGCGCCCGGTGCAGTAGCGACCAGATGGTGGCGCGGACAAGAGGAGCGAATGCAGCAGCTCGCCCCGAATCTATTGCTGCAGCACCTCTCAACATCGGAGGATATCGCACAATTCATTTGCTCCGTCCTAGAACAGGAAGCCATGACGGGACAAATCATCACGGTAGACAGTGGGCAAACCCTATAGCCTGAAAATCGGGGCCTAAGTTCTGACGATCAAGCGAATATACTACAGTAAGGCAACCAATCCTCCTGCACCTCTTCTGCGGGAGGATATTTGTCTATCATGTCTAACTTGCGGTTATCCTCCGTCAATATCGTATAGTGTGAGTGAGTTAGGCTTTCTCATTTACAAGATGAACAGGAGTGATCACATTGGATATCCAGTGGAAAACAGCCGAAATTGGCAAATGGGCTCGTTCAGGCATCATTTATTTCACCTCCAAGATGGAGATGCTTGAGGATGTTCCCTGCAAAATGTACAAGCTGCTCAGACAGCACAGCTTAACCCATCATTGTCACGACTATTTTCAAATTTGGTATGTGGCAAAGGGGAATTTCCAACATACTGTCAGCAATCGACGATTCGATATTGGAAAGGGTGATATATTTGTAATTTCCCCATTCACCGTGCACCGGATTGAAATACCTCCCGATCAAGACATTGAAGTCTATGGCTGCGAGTTTATGCCTTCTTTTATTAACGAACGCTTTGAAGAAAAACCGGTGGCTCCTCTCTTTTTTGACGTTGCCTACCTGGAATATTTCCTTCGCCGGGATGACAGCATGCAATCGAAGATTACGCTCGGACACGTTGCGGAGATTCGCGTACTCAACGTACTCAAGGAAATGCTCGCTGAATATCAACGGCGTTCTCCTTTTTTTCAATTGGTGTTGAAATCCCATTTACTTCTTCTCCTCTCCATTCTCGTAAGAGAAATTAACAAAGACGTTGTGCAAGCAGGATTTGAGAAGGAGGAGAAATACAGATCGATTATGACAGGGGTTATTGATTATATCCATGCCGCCTATCACGAGGATTTGCATTTGAATACTCTGTGTTCCTTGTCGAATTTGTCGCGGTCTACCTTTTGCAGTGTATTCAAGACGTGGACGGGCAAGACGTTCAATCGTTACCTGGCAGACCTTCGCATGTTCCATGCTCTTACCATGCTGAAGCAGCCCGAATTGTCCGTTACGGATGTCTGCTATGCGATCGGATTCAACGAACTGTCCTACTTCTGCCGCATGTTCAAGAAATACACCGGCATTTCCCCTACCTCCTACCGCAAGCAAGCGATCCAGCAAGAGCCATGCACGCATACGATAATCCCACTTTTACACACAAATTTGAAATAAAATAAAGCGCATACATGCTACCATGGGGATACTTCACACGAATAAGGAGGGAATTGACGACTACTCTGAATACACGGTATTGCTTATCACAAGTAGACTGCCTTCGAATCTAAAACTGTATAATCGGTGTCGATAATACCCATTTCTGAGTGTTGAGGGGGAATAAGCATGAAAAGAAAGCCAATGAAGTGGTGCCTTGCACTGATTGTTGCGTTCTCCTTGCTTGCTGGCTGCTCCGGGGGAAGCACATCCGGTGAAGGAGGATCGACTGGCAATTCGGACTCCAAAGATAAGGTAGAGCTCAGCTTCTGGTATGGGTGGACCGGGCCGGAGGCCGCTGCACTGGAAAAGCTGATTGCCAAGTGGAATGCCTCCAACTCTGATATTCAGGTAAAAGGGCTGTCTCAAAGCGACTATCAGAAGCAGCTCACTGCAATTACAGGCGGCAATCCTCCCGATATCGCCTCTCAATTTGGGCAAAATGTCGTGCCTTGGGGGCTTCGTGGCGCGATGATGCCGCTTGACGATTATATTTCCAAGGACAGTGTCGATCTGAAAGACTTTGTTCCTGCCGCGCTCAGCATCTCGCAACATGAGGGCAAAACCTATGCCTTTCCCATTGCCATGCACGTCACGATGCTGTTCTATAACAAGGATATCTTAAAGGAAGCCGGCTTTAATGGCCCGCCAGAGACGATTAGTCAGCTCAAGGCGTATATTAAGGCACTCAGTATCGTGGAGAATGGAGGACGGCTGCAGCGGCTTGGACTATGGCCGGGAATGGACACGTACACCTTCGCCAATGCGTACAACGGTTCGTTCTATGATGAAGCTGCAAAGCAGGTTACACCCGACAACCCTGGTGTCAAATCAGCTCTCGAACTATCCAAGGGCATTTGGGATCAATACGGCTCAGCTAATCTGGATCGCTTCTCTTCCGGTCTCGGACAATATATGTCCGCCCAAAATCCATTCTTCTCCGGCAAGTACGCGATGACGATCGACGGCGAATGGCTGCCGACCTTCATTAAGCAGTTCGCTCCGAATTTGAACTACGGTATTGCTCCCATTCCATATGATGAAAAGCATTCTGAGCGGAAGAACCCCGGCAATGTCACGACGAGCGTGTTCTATATTCCGAAGGGTGTAAAGCACCCAGACGCTTCATGGAAGTTCCTGAAATGGATGACGGAGCCGCAGCAGATGGCCGAGTTCACCGCTGCGATTGGGAACCTGCCAACGAGACTGTCCGCGCTGAAGGATCCGGTCTATCATGACGTACCTGGATTCAAAGAGTTCCTAGACTACTCTACAAGCAAAAACCTGCGTTCCTTCCCCGCTACTTCCTTCGCCAATGAGTACATTGCCGAGTTCGCAGTACAGGTTGACGCAATTTTAAGGGGAACTGTCAGTATGGAGGAAGGTTTGAAGAAGGTGAAAGACAAGATTCAGCCACTCGTCAAATAGAAGCCGTTGGGAGGGTACTTATGATGAACATCTCCCCAGTCGTTGTCCCGCAACAAAAGAAAACAGGCTGGACGAAGAAAGAGCGGCATGTCTTCTTTCTCGGTCTGGCATTTGCGTCGCCTTGGATTATTGGTTTTCTAGCCTTTACTGTCTATCCATTCTTCGGCTCCTTGTACTTCAGCCTGACCGAGTATGATCTGTTCCGTTCCCCGCAGTGGGTTGGCCTACGCAACTATGAGCACATTTTCGCAGACGAGAGCTTCTATCGTTCACTTGGCAATACACTGTTCATGACCTTTATATCCGTACCCATCACGCTCATTGTATCCCTAATGATCGCGCTGCTTCTGAACACGAAGGTGAAGGGAATTAATTATTACCGGACGATCTTTTACTTGCCGTCTGTCATTCCGATCGTTGCCAGCGCCCTCTTGTGGACGTGGATGCTGAACCCGGATTTCGGCTTAATGAACACGATTCTGCGCTCCCTAGGCCTTCCCGACCCCGCTTGGCTGCTGGATCCGCAATATACGAAGCCTTCTTTAATTTTAATGAGCTTATGGGGAACCGGGGCAGGGGCCCTCATCTTCCTCGCTGCCCTTCAGGGCGTTTCAAAGCAGTATTACGAAGCGGCTCAAGTCGATGGAGCCAACTGGTGGCATCGATTTTGGAACATTACGATTCCGGGACTCTCGCCGATCATCTTGTTCCAGCTCATTATGGGGTTGATAGGATCGTTTCAGATTTTTACAGAATCGTACATTCTGGCTGGGGGGAAGGTAGATGGGGGGAAATCGCTCGGCGGGCCAGATCAATCCTTGCTGTTCTATACGGTCAATTTGTATCAGGAAGCATTCGTTTACTTGAAAATGGGCTACGCCTCTGCCCTTGCCTGGATTCTATTCATCATCGTACTGCTCATTACATTCGTACTCTTGAAGACCTCGGCACGATGGGTCTATTACGGAGGTGACTAATATGGCCTCGAAGCTTCGGAAATCCATTTTGTCGCATGCCGTGCTGATTCTGTTCTCCATTTTGTTTCTGTTTCCGTTCTTATGGCTGGTCATGACCTCGTTGAAAACGCCAGACGAGATTTTCCAGCTTCCGCCCAGTCTCTTGCCCGACACCTTTCAATGGTCCAACTATGCTGCAGCGTTGGAGACAATCCCTTTCGCCCGCTATATGACGAATACACTCCTCATCTGCGCCATTAATATTGTCGGACAATTATTCGCCGCGCCGCTCGTCGCCTATTCGATATCCAGAATTCCATGGAAAGGGCGCGGTATCATCTTCTCCATCGTTGTCGCCACCATGATTTTGCCCGCTCAGGTGCAGCTTATCCCGCAATACATCATTTTCACGAAGCTTGGGTGGGTAAACACGATATTGCCGCTGACGATCGGCGCCTTCTTCGGGGCTCCCTTCTTTATCTTCCTTCTGCGCCAATTTCTCATGGGGGTACCCACAGAGTTATCCGAGGCCGCCAAGATAGATGGTGCTTCTGAAATCCGGATTTATATCCGCATCATTTTGCCGATTTTGAAGCCTGCGCTCGTGACGGTAGCCTTATTCTCCTTCGTCTGGTCGTATGTAGATTTTATGGGGCCGCTTATTTATTTGAATGATTCAGCAAAATGGACCATTACGCTCGGCCTGCAGGGCTTCCAGCAAGACCACGGCGCACAGTGGGAGAAGCTTATGGCTGCCTCCACCATTATGACGCTGCCGATGATCATTCTCTATTTCTTCGGACAGAAGTATTTCATGCAGTCTGGATCGGCCTTGACCGGGTTTAAATAAAAGAGGGGGGAGATTGGAATGAATCGCAATCATTAACTAAATAGCAGATAGGCTGAGAGGCTGCCCTTCGAATCGTACATGAATCGTTGGGGCAGCCAATTCAGCTTGGTCTTTATTTGGTTTCATTCGCTAACAACTGATCCCTCACCTCAGTCAAGGCGAAGCCTAGCAGGTTGGTGCCCCGCCATTTCATCGGGTTCTCCACGTCAGGATGATCCTTCGCCATGCCAATCCCCCATATCCGATCAACGGGGCTCGCTTCTACCAAAATACGCTGCTTAGTGCCTTTTATAAATGCACACAGCCCCTCGTTTTGCGAAAACTTTGCAAGATTGCCCCGCTTCACGATATCATAGCATTCGCGATTCCATACGTCGTTATCAAAGCGTTTTACGGCCCGCCCGAAGGCTTTCATTTGTTTCGGGTGCTTCGCATTCATAATGGCTTCCAGCATCTCGTCATCGCCGAACAGCCGCGCTTTTTCTGCCATCATGTACTGCTCAGTACAGCGATATTTATGGCCGTCTATCGTAAAGCTAGAGTTCCACCACTGGCTGAAGCAGCTCTGATTGATGCTTCCATCTGCTGGAGGCGTATGTCCCCAGAAAAATAAGTATTTGATCTTCTTCCCCGCCTGATGCGCTTTCTGCAAATCTTCCAGATTATAAATCATACTATCACCTCCATTAGTTCCTCTCCCCATTGTACTATAACGGAGTGAATTCCCCTTCCTTTCTATCCTGGTTACAATGCACCCCAAGCTTAAACTCCTTTATTTTCATTTCTACAAAACGCTGGAAGTTGTATTGTTTCTTGAGTTTAAACAGCATAATGGCTTGCTCGAAATCCTCTAATGCCGCTTGATGCTGATGTAAAAAATAGTGATTCAACCCTTTTTCATAATACAGTTCGCCAAAAAGATAGAGAGAATTATATTTCAAGCATTGTTCAATTCCTTGGCTGCAATAGTGTATACAGGCGTGATAATCATGATTTCTCGATAATGAGCGTGCAAGCGCGTAGATGTTTTTGATAGGAAGTGTCCTGTCTTCGATATAGTAATGCCGATGAATGTGGCGGTATGTCCATTTCAAAATGCGGAGTGCCTTGCGATTCTGACCGGATTCAGATAATAAAATGCTGATGCTATTCATAATCGTAAGTTCCTGTTCCGAACAAAACTTCAAACATTTGCACGTTTTTCTTAACGACGTTTTGAGCAGCATGAAGCTGAAATGAAAGTCCTTATAAGAGTAGTAATGTGATATGGCTTTTGCCCAAAGGAGGAATTGTTGATCTTCGGGTGCTTTAAAAAGATGGCTTTCTTCGTCCAGTATCTTTATGACTTGATCGAAATCATTTTCTTGAATAAACGAGTGGACAATAAATTTAATATTATTTTTATAGGGTATATTGGAATCATTGTGACTATCAAACAAATATTTCACATTGACTCTTAGTTTTTTTGACAATAAATACAAAATAAAGCCAGACGGCATTTCTCTGCCATTTTCAATGTTGCTGATATGAGGCTGCGTACAAATTCCTTTCGCCAACGCCTGTTGACTCAATCCTCGCCTTAGGCGCAATTCTTTAATAATTTTCCCGATTTCGCTTGCATTCAACGTATACACCACATGATCTCCCCTTTGCCGACTTCACTTGGTATCTAAGATGTGGAGAAGATAAGTTTGACATCCCGCCGCAAGAATTGCATTGCCCCCAATTCTATTTTTGGAAGATAGAGTCACATTTTAATGGATTTTCGGTAATGATTTTTATACTTTTCGACTGATGCAGTACAGTTTCCGGTCGGATTCACATGATTGGAACACAATATAACTATCCTTATTTATCGCTCGGATTCGAACCGTGTTATCGTTGAGTTAGCAACAGTGAATAACAAAAAGGTAGGACGAAAGGAGGAGGAGAATGCGGAAGATAGCGAGCGCCTTTTTGGTTTTGCATTGTTTTTCGGTTATCAGCAAGCAGCTTTGTCCGGCGCCGACTCATCGCCCACGGTCGCAAAAGGGGACTTGCGGGGCGACCATCATCTGATTGGAGGGCACTAGGCACTAGACAGTAGGTACTGATCTTCTAAACAAAAAGGAGGACACATGAAATGCTTGAAAAAAACAAGAAAAAACTAATCGCTGGCGCGCTGGCCTTAAGTATGGTTCCAGCATGGGCTTTGCCGGCCATGGCTGCGGATCTCGCTCCGGTACAGAGCGTTGCCATTTCATCTTCCGAAATTGCGGTTCCGTTTGCAGAATCATATATCGATACGGTATATCTGAGAATCAAAGAGAGAGATAGACAGGCAAAGATGACGAACCAGCCTATTAATATGCAGGAACAAATATTGGATAGCTGGTTCCTGGCTAGATACTGGATTCTGAAAGATCAATCCTCCCACCAATCCAACCGGTTTATTTCCTGGTTCAAGGACAACCTGGCAAGTTCCAGAGGCTATGACAGCGTTGCCGAGCAAATGGGATTAAAAATCGAAGCGGTTAATGATATGAATGTATCCAATATTCAGTACACATCAAATACAGGGGATACGATATATCGCGGCACTTCGGAATTGACGAATTATACTTCCTCAACACAGAAAATGAAAACAGACAGCTTCCAAAAGGATTACACAAAATCCCAAGCCATTTCCGTCACGAACGGCTTGCAGCTAGGATTTAAAGTGGCTGCCAAAGGCGTAGTCGCTTTGGCAGGGGCCGATTTTGAAACGAGCGTAACCTATAACTTATCCACTACCAAGACGGAAACGTATACGGAATCGGATAAATATACCGTTCCTTCCCAAGAAGTCACGCTTCCGCCAGGTCATAAAGCGGTCGTCACGCATGATCTGAGAAAGATGGTATACTCCGGAACGCACGATCTGAAGGGAGATTTGAAAATCACCTTCGACGATAAAGAATTGGTTCAAAAATTCTATTACCCGAACTATAAAACAATCACGTTAGATGACGCACGCAATACAATCAATGCGATAAGCCAATGGAACGGCTGGCCGAAAATAGACTTATACCAAATGATGGGTCCTCGCAATTATTTAAAGAATGGAACGACGTTGTACATCGATACCCCGGTGCAGTTCACTTTTAATGGAGCTACTCCTTATTATCGAGCTGACTTCAAAGAATATGACAAGGACGGCAATTTGGTCCAATCCAAAATGATTGCGGAGTTTGAGTAATCCTTGGTGCCTCCCCCTCGTTTAAATATAACAGCACCTAGATGGCCTGACATCCACCTCTCTCGCAAAGTAAAGTGAGAGAGGATTTTCATGTTATAGAGTCGATTTCAGGCTGCTCCTTTCCCCAATGTAACTGCAACTTGTCAAGATTACCCACTCTATACTGAACCTTCATGCCCTTTCTTCGATCTGTCCGTGTTAAAATGACATCAATTACATGCATAACTTCGTATATCTTATACAATTGGCATATTCCAGTCAGCGTATAACGCTTTAAACAGCAAAGGAGAGAAAATCATGACAGACGCAGCAACTTGGAAAAACGGGGCTGACGGACATACATTCATCGCTTCCTTCAGCGGCGGGAAGGACAGCACGTTGGCACTGTATAAAGCCATGCAAGCCGGCGAAGCGGCAGGATTGATCGTCATGCTGGAAGAAGAAGGCAAGCGCTCTCGTTCCCACGGTATGCCCCCCGAGTTGATTCGGGCTCAAGCAGAAGCCATTGGATTGCCCGTGTTAGCGGGTGCGGCGAGCTGGACAGACTATGAGTCTGTCTTTATGGGTCTGTTAGCGGAAGCGAAGAGTCGCGGAGCCGAAGTATTAGTAACCGGAGACCTGGATGTGCCCGAACACGGCTGCTGGCATGACCGAGTGACGAAAAATGCAGGGCTAGGCTTAGGAATGCCGCTATGGGGGATGGATCACCTGGAAGCTGTACAGGAGTTTATTAACCTTGGCTTCGTTACCATTCTGGTGACTGTAAATCTGTCAAAGGGCATGAAGGAAGAAGATTTAGGGCGAGTGCTGACTCATGAGTTCGTGGACGAGCTTCTCGCACGCGGCATCGATCCATGCGGCGAAGGCGGAGAGTTCCATACAACGGTAATTGATGGTCCAATTTTCAAGCAACCAATTCCGGTTCGAAAATGCGAGATCGTGAGGGATGGAGATTACGCCTTCTTGCCTTTAGAGCTGCAAAACACTTAGGGGCAGCCATAACTGATGAAACGCTAAAAGCACAGTTCTTAGCCATTCACTAGGTTCTGTGCTTTTTCTATCCTTGATCACCCCTTATTCTCGAAGACCGTCTCTACAACCTGCAGCGCTGAAGCAGCTCGCGGCCAGCCTGCATAATACGCCAGATGCGTTATCGTTTCCACGATTTCCTCCTGCTGCAGTCCATTCTCTACCGATAGGCGCAAATGATAAGGAAGCTGTTCTGTCAATCCGCCCGCAACTAACGCAGAAATCGTGACTAGACTCCGATCCCGCAGCGACAACTGCTCTCGTCGCCACAAGTCCCCGAACAACACATTCTCTGAGTAATCAATAAATGCCGGTGCTAATTTCCTTAACGACTCGCTTGCATGTGGTTTAATTGCTCGATGCGCCATGCCCAGCATCCCCCTTTTTCTGACGATCCAGCATTTGAGCAATGCCGTTGCCGAACGACCAATCATCGAATTCATTATCGACAAGCACGACAAATACATCCTCTTTCCTTATGCTCACCGTATTTGACAGCTCCTTCGCCAGCATCGCATAAAAGCCTATTTTCTGCTGTTCCGTCCTCCCTGATTTAAGTGTGATTTGTATATAGAGCAAGCCTTCGCTCCGTTCAACATTCAAGTAGTTCTTGCTAAAGAAAAATTCCCCCGCCCGATGCGCATGGAAAACTTGAAAATAATCATCTTCCGGCACTTTGAAGTGTTTAATCAAAGCGTACATGATTGTCTTACTGATTTGTTCAAGTTGACAGGTGTCGTATTGCCCCTCCATGTAACTGACCCGAATGAATGGCATGTTCGATCAACTCCTTCTCTGAGATGCCTCCATTGTACGCCTGGGAAAATCATTTGTATAATTGAATAAAATCATAATCTTGTTCGATTATTTCGATAGAGGTGTCAGCCAGTGGATCTCAAAGAACTAACCGCGTTCAAAACCATACTTGAAGAAGGGACATTTTCCCGAGCAGCCGAGAAATTAAATTACGCCCAATCAACAATTACAAGTCAAATTCAACGTTTGGAAAAAGAGCTGGGCATACCCTTGTTCAACAGAGGCTGGGATGCGGAATTGACCCATGCCGGCCACATGCTGGCAGCGGAAATCGACAGTCTCATACAGCATTGGAACTATGTCGCGGAACAAGCGAAGGCATTGCAGCATGACGAAATTGAATCCATGCGGATAGGAGGCATTGACTCCATGATGGAGACGGTTTTTCCGAACGCCTTGCGGAGATTCCGGGAGCATAAGCCGAACATGCACTATCATGTCGTGACGGGAAATACCGATTTCCTTTCGCATTCCATCCTGCAAAAAGAGCTGGACTTTGCCATCTGCGGCGAGCCGTCTGACGCATCTCCCTTCTATTTTCAGCCGCTGTATCACGAGAAGATCACTTTCATAGCAGATAAAAGGCATCCATTGTGTACACAGCAAACCATTTCATTGGATGAGCTTCTTCATTACCCGATCATAGCTGGGGGGCCAACCTGCTTGTATTCTTTGCGTCTAGCAAAGCATTTTGCCAGATTCGAATCGTCGCCCAACCTAAACACCATAAGTCAAATATCCTCGATTCCTCACTTTGTGAAGAACACTTCTTCCGTGGGGGTTGTATTGGATACGACATCGCTGATAAAGGAAGTCGCAGCAATTGACGTCAACATGGCCGAGCCCCTCATTCAAATCGGTATCCTGCAAAAAAGAGGCGGCCAGGAGTATACGCAGAGATCCTCTGTTCATTTGCTCATGAAAATCATCAGAGAAGAAATTGAAGGAAGAAGTAAGAAAGGGTAGGTTATTTCATTGGAATAAAAAAGCACCCGCTGTTGACCATGCAGATGCTCTCGTTTCACAATTATTGGTTATCCTTGAGCGAGCAGCTCTTTGAGCTGCTTGATTTGTTTGCGCTCTCCTGCAATCACAAGCGTCATATTGGGCGTAAGCCGTACCTCAGGATCAGGATTGATATACTGCTTTCCTTTTTCTATAGCAGCCAGGATCGTCGCTCCCGTGCGCTGACGGATTTGCAGCTCAGCAATGGATTTATTAATGCATGGAAAGGACTGCCCCACCTTGCACCATTCAATGACCAGTTCATCAAGCTCCACCTGGATGGTATCCAACGCCTTGGGCTTATAGCTCATGCCGCCGATAATAGAAGCAAGCTGCCTTGCTTCTTCGTCCTCCAGTGTCACTTGGGAAATGCTCATCTCTGGATCATTATCTTCAAAATGATAGACTTCCCTTCTGCCATCATCATGAATAACGACGACTACCTTATCTCCCGAAACGGTCTCCATCTGATACTTTTTTCCGATTCCCGGCAGTTCGGATTCCCTTATCGTTGCCATATGGCCATCTCCCTTCAATCCTATTTATTTTCGATGTTTGCTTTCTCTTTGGTGCTGCTCCATTTAAATATCCGGTTCAGTCCACCATACACGGATTTCGACTCTTTTGCCAGTAGCGGTCCAACAATCGCCAGCACGAGAACATACAGAGCGGAAAAGGGCTTCAACAAGGGCATCAATCCAGCTGAAATACCGAGGTTCGCGACAATAATCGTAAACTCTCCGCGAGCCATGATCGTAAGTCCAATATTCGTTGATGCTTTATAGGTTAGTCCTGCCTGACGCCCTGCCATCCAGCCTGCAACCATATTGGATACCACCGTGAGCAGCACAGCTCCTATCGCCATCCAAGCAGCATCGCCCAGCGTCAGCGGATCAATGCTAAGACCGAAGCTGAAGAAAAAATGGCGCCAAAGAAGTCACGGAATGGCACAACCAGATGCTCAATTCGCTTGCTGTGCTCGGTCTCGGACAAAGCAAGTCCAAATAAGAGCGCGCCGATCGCTTCGGCTACATGCAGCGTCTCCGAGAACCCCGCAATGAAAAATAGCAAGGAAAACACAACTATAATAAATATTTCACTTGAGGTGATGTTCAACAGCTTATTTAATAAAGGCGGTCCTACTCTTGCGATAATGAAAAATACAAGCATATACCCCATTGAAATACCTACGGAAAGCAGCACTCCCCCAACAGAAGTTGCCCCTCCAAGCAGAAGGCCCGACATGACGGATAGAAACACGGCCAAGAAGAGATCGTCGAACAAAATCATGCCCAATATTAACTCTGTCTCGGAGTTGCCTGTGCGCCTGAGATCAACCAACACCTTGGCTACGATGGCAGTGGAGGATACAGACATCATTCCTGCAACGATTAACGTTTCATACAGCGGAAAATGAACCAAGAAGCCGTATACCATTGCCAGCAAAAAATTCAATACAACATATACGGTACCGCCAAATACAATATTGCGGCCTGACTTAATCAGCTTCGAGACCGAGAACTCCAGCCCAATGTAGAAGAGTAGGAACAGAACCCCCATGCGTCCGAGAAAGGATATAATGGACTGACTTTCCACAAAGGTTAAGTCGAACAAGCCGATCACGGGAGCGTGCGGGCCGACTAACATACCGAGAACGATGAGAAATGGAATGATCGAGAATTTGAGTTTACCCGCAAGCAGCGAAGCGGCGGTAACTAACAGCAAGGCGGTTCCAACCTGAAAAATCATATGATCCATATGGCGGCTATCTCCCTCTTTCAAGATCCTGTAGTCTTATCCTGCGCAACAATATTCCTTGCTATCCAAATCCAAACAATATGACACCTGTCATCTCGATTTCTTTACAGCTGTGAATGTTCCGCCGCCCCTCTTCCCCACTACAATAAAGCTGCATGATGATATGAGGGAAGGATGAGTACATGTGGAACAACGTCAGGAGAGAATCCGTCTGCTCGATATATTGCGGGGATTCGCGATTCTGGGCACATTGGGGACAAATATTTGGATATTTGCACATCTAGGAGATTTATCTTATCTCACTACGTATGCTTATACGGGCTGGTGGAAGCTTGATGATCTGCTCCGTATGATCGTATTATTTTTCGTAAATGGCAAGATGCTCGGCTTATTAACGATCATGTTCGGAGTAGGCATGGAAATGAAATACCGGCAAGCGAAGCGTACAGGCAAGGCCTGGCCGGGCGTGTATATGTGGGTTCTTCTTATTTTGCTATTGGAGGGCTTGCTTCATTTCGTGCTCGTCATGGAGTATGACATCTTAATGAGCTACGGCATAACAGGCATGATTGCCGCCTTCATTATTCGAGGTGGAGATCGCGCCATATCCATCACGATGAAAGTGATTGGCAGCGTACATGTCATCGTAATATTAGGCATGCTTCTGCTTGGGTTAATGGGCGCCAATATGTCACTGGGGAACTTTGACCAGGTGGTCGCCCTTTACCGAGACGGTTCATGGCTGGATCAAGTCCAATACCGACTGTCTCATTTTGTACAGCTTCGATTTGAACCCCTTTTTGTCATCCCATTGAATGTATTTCTATTTTTGCTTGGCGTTCGCCTTATGCGCTCCGGAGTGTTCGCTCCAGATGGGAATGGGCAGCGTCAACGTAACAAGCTTCTGAAGCTGAGCCTCTACGCCGGGGTGCCATTGAACCTGCTTATCTTCATACCCGGCGGCATTTTCGATATGCCTGTCCGCTATTTATTTGCCCCATTTCTATCACTTGGGTATATAGCCATTATTGGTAAAATGATACAATATAATAAATGGGATCGGCTGTGGCGTCTGTTTGAGAACACAGGGAAGATGTCGTTAAGCTGCTATGTGATGCAAAATGTGATTGCATCTATGCTCTGTTATGGCTGGGGCCTAGCATTTGGCGGCAAGTTGAATTCTTTCATCATTATCGCAATTTGGATTGAGATTTCCGTATTCCAGCTATGGTTTGCTTCAAGGTGGCTGCGGGTCTTCAAGCTTGGCCCTATGGAGTCTGTCCGCAAGCGTGCGGTAGGCATTTTTCAATCCAGGTGAATCTGGAGGCTATCGATGAAGATCTACCCAAGAGATCAGATCAAACATTTTCTGCTCATAGATGTAATTGCGATCGTATATTTGTGCTACTTCGTCCTAAGCACGCGTTCCGATCTTGGTCTCTTGGGATCCCTTATGATCCTAAGCGTATTTTTGATTTCCTTCTATATTGCATTATGGCATCGGAATATATATCTGCTAGCAGCTGTTGTATCTGGTCTCGGTACGATTGCGGTACTCAGTATCTATATTGACCCCAATCTTCTCATGTTCGGATTTATATTTGCCGATCTGCTGGGCAGATCGAAGTCCAAATGGCAAATCGGCGTCGGAACTGCAGCCATAGCCCTTGCGCTAGTTGCAGGATGGGGAGGAATAGGTAATTTTATTGCCAATCATATCATGTATCTCCCCATTATGATTATCCAGATGCTCCTGCCCTCTATTTTATACATAAGAGCGAGAGCCGCCAGCCTACAAGGTCAACTGGACGCTGCCAATGAACAGCTTGAACACTATGTCCTGCAGGAGGAAAGACACCGCATCGCGCGCGATCTCCATGATACGCTGGGGCAAACCTTAACGATGATCAAATTGAAAAGCGAACTTGCTGCCAGATGGGTAGATAAAGACCCTGTGCAGGCCAAGGAAGAGCTGAAGGACATCATGGACACATCGCGAATTGCCTTGAAGCAAGTGCGGGAACTCGTTTCCGAAATGAAGTTCATATCACTATCGAGCGAACTGGCGCACTCGCGCAAGCTGCTGCATACGGCTGGCATTGAGCTTGAAATTGTAGAGCAGGGGACTCCCCCACTGCTGTCCAGTGTCGAGGAAACGATGATGGCTCTCTCTGTGCGGGAAGCAGTTACAAATATGATTAAGCATAGCCAGGCTCAGCACTGCACGATACGGCTTCAGGCAGCAGATAGCAGATATACCATATGCATAACGGATGACGGTATCGGGCTGAATCAAAAAGAAGGCGGGAATGGCATTCTGTCAATGAAGGAGCGAATGCAGGCGCTGAACGGCACTCTTACTGTAGAATGCTCGTCTACCGGAGGGACTGCGGTTACAATGATGCTCCCCCTTTATCAACTTAGAAAGGAGAGTGCTGCTACATGATCCGTGTTGTGATTGCTGAGGATCAGCAGATGCTGCGTGGTGCCTTTGCCTCATTGCTGAAGTTTGAAGACGATATTGAAGTATTGGCGGAAGTGGCGGACGGAAAGCAGGCATGGGAAGCCATTCAGCAGCATAAGCCAGACGTATGCGTGGTGGATATTGAAATGCCGCACATGAACGGCTTAGAGTTGGCAATACAGATCAGAAACGCCAACCTTCCCTGCAAAATCATGATCGTTACGACCTTTGCCCGGCCTGGTTATTTGCAAAAGGCAATGAATGCCCAAGTGAATGCCTATCTGCTTAAAGATGAACCGATCGACTATCTGATTGAGTCCATTCGCAGAGTGATGGCCGGAGAACGGGTAATCAGTACTGATCTGGCTGCGGTACTCTTTATGAACAATGAGAATCCATTAAGCGAGAGAGAAGCTGAGATGCTGCGGCTTACGAAGGAAGGCATGACGACTAGTGAAATCAGCAAATCCCTCTTCCTGACGATTGGAACGGTACGAAATTATCTGTCTTCTGCTATTCAAAAGCTGGATGCCGAGTCGAGGCAGCAGGCCGCGGCCATTGCCGAGGAGAAGGGATGGCTTTGAACCATCCCTACAGAAATTGTCCGACAGGGAGATCAAGATTGATCGTTGTGTGGCGCAGCATCTTCTTGTGGGCAATTGCCTTTGCTGAAAACAGGCGCATCAGCACGACGACCTGCAACGAGTCGCTTGTTAACGCCCCTTCATCACGAGAGCCAATGAGGCTCACGTCGGGCACAGCCGGCCAGGAGCCGGCACGATGGTAGAAATCTGTCAGCGATGGATTGCAGGTAAATATGCCGAGATCCACGCCGCTCTGCTCCATCCATCGGGTGGCGGCAGCGACCGTTTTGAGCCCATATCCCAGATCGCGATAATCAGGGTCAGTCGCTACGCAGCTAAGCCCTGATAGAACGAACCTCTCTCCCTTATGCTCGATCGCTTTGGTGATAACTCCTGTATAGCTGACTAATTTTCCATCTGCATAGGCATAGAAGGAACGCGCATTCAGCGCTTCATCATGGGCGGTCGGAATCGTATCCTCCGGCAATCCATCCTCCTCCGGCCATACGCGATTAAGTAAGACGGCAATCTCTCTCCGCAGGGTTGCAGGTGCCAGATTATAATTTATTGATAGTACGGTAATAGTCAATATCAGTTCTCTCTTTCACGTTTCGACGCAGGAAACGAAAATTAGGAGCAACTCGTTTCTGTCACTTCTACTGTTATTTATAGAATCATTTTTACTCAATCTATCAATATGATAGATATTATTTTAGTTTTTTGATTACTTTATAAACAATAAAAACAAATAATGCTGCCGCTAAATACGGCAGAACTAGAGTAATTATCCCCATTAGACAACCTCCTCCTCTGCCCATAACGATGTACTTACCAGTCTCTTTCGAGAATTTCACCCTAAAGATCACACCCATGCTGGGCGTACAATTAAAAAGGGCTATCCTCTTTTTATGAAAGCTATTCCCTTTTGTTTACTTTATATCTTGACTCCACTCTTGATAGTGAGTAGGCTCTTTATAGGTACCAGTATACGAACCATATGAGTCCCCAGAAGGCCAGTCAACCCCGGTTATTTTAAAACTACCATAATCTCTAAACCCTGTGAAATAATGGTTTCTAGTGATGTAAGGAGAACCTTCAGATGGGCCAGTCCAAGTTTCTTCTTTGGAATATGTTCTCGATTCTTCTTCGGTTACGCTAGCATCTAATTTGCTAGAAGCTCCTGATGGTATAGATACTCCTCCACTCCAAGATACACTTCTTGTTGTCTTTTTTGTAACTGAACTTGATAATTTTTTTGATGCTCCACGTGCTACATAAATAATTAATTGCGCCTGATCGGGATTATTATGTGTTATTACTCTTAACAACTGATCAGTCAACGCTTGTGTCATACCAAGCGGAAGGTGTAAATCTTTCTGTTTGTGGAGAAGCATATACAACATTGTGAATCGTTACGTCTCCACCCCCGTTTGCTTGTGCTTGTCTGGCAATCGTTTTCAATTCTTCTTGAGAAACCTTACCGACCACATTATCAGACAACTTGATGCTTACTCCATTAACCTAAACACTGTAAGCAACATGATTTTTTGGTGTACTTTCTTGAGCGGATGAGACTGCAGCAAAACAAAGAAAATACTAGACATAAAGACAATGAGAGACCCAAAATCTTTTTCACATACCTACCTTCATAGGTGTTTTTTCTTAAATACGTAACATAACACATTAAAGGGGATTATTATTTTATTTTTCATAGTTCATACTATTTTTAGGAAGGAGGTAAAATGATATGAAGTATTCAACGATAGGATTAGTTTTATTTTTGTGTAGTGCTACTTTATTTACTCTGGAACGAATTGCAGCAAAAATCGCTGCTTCAATTGCAGTAATAGGACAGGTAAACGGCTATGATACTACTCCAACTTATGCAGATATTACAGATAACAAGCTGGTTCTGAGTTCATTAATACTGTCTATTATCTTCTTTGCTTTATCCTTTAAAGAAAAAAAATGATGTTTGGGCTTGCTATTATGCAATTACACTGTCGCGGAAGAAATTGATGCAACTGCAGGTATTTGACAAAGTTCCGCTAGCAAAATATCATTTGCTGTGTATACTTAAACACATTCGCTATAAGTTTATTCGTTAGGCGGTAGGAGATCCCATATCCTGCCGTTTTTTCATTAATGGAGAACTAATCGGCTCAAAATTTGATTCGTTTACCTCAAGCCTTGCTTTGCCTACAGTTTCCGTAAGATTCTACTTCACGATGAGCACCCTTACTCTTGGCTAATGGAGGTGCTTGTCAGTCCATTTGAGACTTTCACTCTAAAGAAAAACGCCCAAGATGGGTGTACAACAAATGGCCCACACAAAGAATGTGTGAGCCACCATCACATATACGATTTACAACTTCACTGCAAATACCTCATATGGCTTCATCGTAAACGCAGTAACGTCTATTTCAGCGCGGTCGTAGTTGCTCATAATGATCTCGGATACCTTACCATCTACAGCGATTCCATGCTCCTGCTTGGACATGTTCGCTGCCACGAGCCATTTCTCGCCTTCATAGATGCGGTAGTATGCAAATACCTCTTCCGGTGTATGCTCGATCAGTTCGAAGTCGCCCCATACGATAATCGGGTTCTCTTGGCGCAGCTTGATTAAGCGCTGATACGTATAGAAGATCGAATTCGGATTCTCCAGATTACGCTTCACGTTGATCGTCTTGTAGTTGTCATTCACGTGCAGCCAAGGCGTACCCGTTGTAAAGCCTCCGTTCGCACTGTCATCCCATTGGATTGGCGTACGGGCATTGTCTCTTCCTTTTGCATTGATCGAGGCGATAATGTCCTCTGCCGCGTATCCCTTGGACAAACGGTCATTGTACATATTGATGGATTCAATATCCTCTACCTCGTCGATGCTCGACACAGGGCGGTTCGTCATGCCAATCTCTTCCCCTTGATAAATGTATGGCGTACCCTTCATCATATGGAGAAGAACAGCGAACATTTTCGCGCTTTGCTCATGGTATTCCTTGTCATTGCCCCATCTGGACACGATGCGCGGCAAGTCATGATTGTTCCAGAACAAGCTGTTCCAGCCTTGATCGCCAAGCGAGGTCTGCCACTTCGCAAGAACCCGTTTTAAGTCCGCAATTTTCAACGGCTTCAGATCCCATTTATCCTTGCCTTCCTGCTGATCCAATCCCACGTGCTCGAATTGGAACACCATAGACAGCTCGTTCCGTGCCGGATCGGAATACAGCTTCGCGATTTCTGGCGTCGCCCCCCATGTTTCCCCTACCGTCAGAACGTCGTGGGAGCCGAACGTTTTTTGGTTCATTTCCTGCAAATACTCATGCAGCTTCGGTCCGTTGCCCGTAATTTCTTGATCCGGAATTTTGCCGATGAGGTCGATAACGTCCATGCGGAAGCCGCCGACGCCCTTATCCAGCCAGAAGTTCATCATGTCGTACACTTCCTGGCGAACCTTCGGATTCTCCCAGTTCAGGTCTGGCTGACGCTTGCTGAATAGATGCAAGAAATACTGTCCGCTTGCTTCATCAAACTCCCATGCCGGGCCGCTAAAGGTAGAGCCTAGTCCATTCGGCACGCCGCCGTTCACTGGATCGCGCCAAATATAGTAATCGCGGTACTCATTGTCTTTGCCTTTTTTCGCTTCAACGAACCATTTATGCTCGTCAGAGGTATGGTTCACGACAAGATCCATAATGATCTTGATGCCGGCCTCATTGGCCTTGGCAATTAACTCGTCCATATCATCCATTGTACCGAACTCATCCATAATATCTTGATAATCGCTAATGTCATAGCCATTGTCATCGTTCGGCGATTTATATACAGGAGACAGCCAGATTGCGGTAATGCCGAGCAGCTTCAAATAGTCGATTCGATTAATGATCCCTCTCAAATCGCCAATTCCATCTCCATCACTGTCCTGAAAGCTGCGCGGATAAATTTGATAGATAACGGCCGTCTGCCACCATTTCACGTCTTTTTCTTGTTTCATTGTTTCACTCATCGGATACCTATCCTTTCGGGTTCTAATGTGAAGCTGTCAGATTCTAACGTAAACGTTTACGTAATGCGTAAAAATCATCTATATTACGTCCGTGTGCAAATACATATATTTTAAAATGCTTACTTTTGTTCCAACGACTTGACTGATTTGCGTACCACTAACTCATGCGGTATCACTTCGGACTCAATCTTAATCCTATGCTGAATCGCATCAATTAATTTCCGGCAGCCTTCTCTCCCCATGTCATACAAGGGCTGCGCGACTGTCGTAAGCGGAGGAATTGACATACGCGACACCTTAGAGTTATCGTATCCGACCACGGATACCTTCTCTGGAACCTCAATACCATGCTCAAAGCATGTCGATATAATTCCTAGTGCAGCCTCGTCGCTTGCGCAGAACACTGCGGTAATATCCGCTTCCTCTTCTAGGAACTCCTGCATGGCCTTTTTGCCGGATTCGAAGCTAAAGTTCCCGGGCTTAATCAGGTTCAAATCCACCTTGATCCCCTGATCTCGCAATGCTTGCGTATACCCATCGATTCTCGGCGCTCCGGATATCGGATCTCTAGGATTTGCCCCGGCCATCCCGATCTTCCGGTGTCCATGCTCAATCAGATACTGAACCGCGGTATATGCCGCTCGGAAATCATCCACTTTAAGATATGGCGCATCATCCCGATCCGTCTTGGTAGAAAGCAAAACAAAAGGAATTTCGAGTGATGTCATAGCGTCGATTGCAGCCTCTTGCAGCTCGATGGAAACGATAATGAGCCCGTCTACTCTGCGCTCTCCCATCAATTTCAAGCAATCCTGAATTCGGGAACCATTGCTGCCGGCATGGGTCAGGATTACGCTGTAACCATGCGCATACGAAATATCCTCAATCCCTCTGATAATATCGCCATAAAAAGAGGTTGCTACATCTGGCATAATGATACCTATCGTATTGGTCGACTTCTGCACCAAGCTTCTCGCATTTTCATTTTTCCGATATCCCAATTCCTTGGCAACGGCGATAACCTTCTTCTCCGTCTCTTCGTTATATCCGCCAAGATTATTGATGACTCTCGATACGGTCG
The DNA here is from genome assembly GCF_000293805.1 of Paenibacillus alvei DSM 29. Taxonomy (GTDB): domain Bacteria; phylum Bacillota; class Bacilli; order Paenibacillales; family Paenibacillaceae; genus Paenibacillus_B; species Paenibacillus_B alvei. Next base: position 543,811 of record NZ_AMBZ01000002.1, read on the forward strand.
CGGTAGAGACACCGGCAACTCGTGCAATATCTTTAATCGTAGCTGCCATCTAACCACCTCTCGTAAGTAAACGTTTTTGAATAATTTGCTTAAACAGGAGCAGTGCTGATCCTGTTTGTTAGTTAAACGTTTACGTAATCAATATTAGATCCTAGTTATTGCTATGTCAATGTATTTTTGAAGCGTTTTCAATTGTTGTCGACTAGATACTTCTATATGGCACAGTGGTCGTGTGTCGATCTTGATAATTAAGCGCACTTTCTCATACGGCAAACATCGTCCTTGCTACCGGAAAAGTTCGCAAAATGTTCACTTATGTGAAGATGTCTGCTTTTTCTATAATGATGAGGTCGAAAAGAAAGGATGATCACATTGCCGATAACAAAAAAGAACAAGTCTACTTTGGGCTGATGATGTGCTCCGGGATGGTTGTATGCATGACCTTTTATAACCTATACCTGCACGGCTTGCTCAATACATTATCTTGGCGAAGCATACTAGCCCAACTTATTTTGGCCCTCTTCATTGCGTTCACATTGGAATCCTTTATTGTGGGACCTGTAGCGAAGAAAATTGCTTTTTCCTTCCCCTATGACAAGTCCAAGAAACTGAACGTAGTCGTATCCGTTGCCTTCTTTATGGTGAGTGGAATGGTTCTTTGCATGTCCTTGTACGGGTTGATAACAGCCTATCTTGCGAGCAGCCGCATGGAAGGATCCTTGCTTGAAAATTACTTCTCATTTGTCGTGAAAAATTTCATTTTCGCGTTTCCGCTTCAGCTCCTGATCATAGGGCCGATCGTTCGGTTCCTCTTTCAGCGTTTCGTCAAACATAAAGGACTGCCGGAAATGGTAAAAGGCTAATTAACAGGTTCAAGCGGTGAACTAAGGCGTTATTACAACCCTCTTCGTTCACCGCTGATGATCTTGCATCCGCTTGTTCATCTATACAAGGAATTCAGCCATGATCTGCTCGATATCGAATGGAGTGACTCCTTCGTCTACAGAGAAAATCGTATCTGCTTGATCTGCCGTTGCAACAAGTTCCCCTCTTGCTTGGGCATGGAGCATGAACAGATCGTACAGATTCGGCTTTTGCAACGTAGTCATCGCTTTGCCCATCAAGACCATTCCGCTTTGATTCCCTTCTACATTGTTATAGTAGCTCGGGTGTCTTGTCAGCGAGAGATCGGTCCAAATGACGGTGCGCTCTATCAAATCCAAGATGACAGGGATTGCAATCTGTGTATCGGCGGTGACGTCGATTTTATTGGAGACTGTCGCCGGCTCGAAAATCTCGCCGGAACCGGGCTTTTTGCGCATCATCCAGCCTACGAAGCACTCCGGCAAGTCGCAATACGGCTGCATCGTAAAGGAATGAAGTGAAGCGACAATATAACGACCGCCATAATCCACAATGGATGGAATATGCAGATCGATAAATTCACAGGCTCCCTGTGGAGCGGCTACGATGTCGCCGCTGTGCACAGCTCGGTACTTTGACGATCGCAAATTCGTGTATGAAATATGCTCAACATACTGCCAATTGCGATCGTACATGACAGCAGAGAGATCAATATCTACACGGCCTGTAGGATTTCCATTCACCGTACCTTCCTTCCACCAGTTGAAGAAGCGAACGGTATCCCCTGCTTCCATCGGCACACGGCTTCCCCGAATGATCGTACGCAGCGCCTTGCTTGCCGAACGCTGGGAGAACGGCACGTTATAGCGCTTCATGCGTTCATCAACATATGTTTTTCCGAGCACTGGAAGTGCCGAGAATCGCTCCCTAAGCGTCTGATCGCACAGTCGCACAATGTCTTGGCATATCGCCTCGCCAATCTCCGGCAGCGTATTGGGAATCGCTACAGCCTTGGCAACATTCCCTTTCGGGAAAAAGGTACGGAGCTCCTTAGGCTCGTTACGATGAGTAAAATGGGACTTTACTTGCATAAGCACGGGCGTTGATACCTGATTGGCGATTTCACCGAATGCCAGCACTACGTACTCCGCCTGCTCCGCAATGCGAAGCATGTGATCCAGTCTTCTGGCAAACTCGCCTGGGCGCTTCATCAACAGATCGATCAGCGTCCACATATTCTGATATTGGAAAGCGAGCTCCACGCTCCCGTTAAAGGTGGTGAAGGGCTTGTTATTGCGCAAAATATCAAAGGCATCCTTGCATTTTGTAAACTGCTGCTTATATTCAGATGGATGCAAAATCTCGCCTAATCGAATCCAGCGCTGCTTATATTTCAGCATATCCTCGGTAATCGCTCCACATTGTTCCAGCAGGCCAAGCAACAGCCGTCTCTCCGGCCGCTTGAACTTGCGGAAGCGCGTAGGCTCAGCAAGGCTAACGTCGCCAGCCGACCAAGCAACAGCGAGGCGCAGGACATCGGTAGCGGTCTTGAAGTACGGTCGGATCAGATTCATGTTTGCCTTATCATGCTTCATTAAGGAGGCGGCTACAAAGCCCACGTTTTCCTTACATGGAATCTCGGCAGGCAGAATGTCCTCCAGTTCATCGATATCCGCATGTTCGACAACTGCATCGATATCTTCTTTATCCGTCTCGGAAATTGACCCCTTGACCTGAATAAGATGGCGTATCATCGTATGGAAGTCCGACTTGTTGCCTAAATCAATCATCTTAAGATTGACCTTATCCAGCATTGGCGGGCGATCTGCTGCCTTATTCTCCGGCACTTCCAAGGTCAGATAATGATAAATGGCATTCAGGTACAACTCCACGTCATCTTCCTGCATCACCTGCTCTGGAAAATCCGGATACATTGGTTTGTATGTTACGTGGGCACCTACCATCACCTTAAGATCTGTGATCAGCCCCTTATAAAACGCATGGAACTGCTCCTTGGACAAGGTACGGACGGCGTTTATTAATGGCTTCGATAACGTATATCCAAGCTGCTCTATGTTCTTCAATGCCGTAGCCAAATGGGCTTTAGAGATTCGATTACCTCCCTGCCCATGGTTCACAATCAGCTTATTCGCTCTACGCAGATAGATGGTGTTCATCATCATAAAGACTCCAGGAAAGCCATACCCCTAGTTTCAATGGAAGATTCAATAGAAGGAAGGAATATGATAGCCTGGATGCCCCCTCTCCTAATTAGCGTCTTCAGGAAAGCTGCGACCCTAATTCGCCAATGAAGTAGAAGGAAGGATCGCAATAGCCTGAAGATCAAAAGCCCAAAGCCGAGCGGCTTCAAACCTTTGATGTATCCATCTTCACATACTTCACATCACGCGAACAGGGTGAAAGTATTACGACTGCTGAAGTTTCCATTAAAGGAATAGGGACGCTGACCTCAGTTCTTCCTTTCCACAACTGCTTCCCTATTGGCAAGACAACTAACGATTGGGTTCATTGATCAGGGGAGTAAATTTTGGTAAAGTAACAGCGTATAGAAAGTCGTTGTTACTTTACCAAAGGAGAATGAAAACAATGAAATCAAAAATCACGTTATTTATTGCTTTCATTTGTTCGCTTATCCTCTTTATTATTGGCTTTCGGTTTATCTCCCAAAGCACTGATATGGGTATGGATAAAGCCATGTTAGTTCTGGCAAATTACCAGAATGTACAATCAGATACTACTGATATTTTTGGCTCTTTTATTCACTCCGCGGTTTGGTCATACAAAATTGAAGGGATTTTGTTGTTTCTTTTAGGGGTTGTAATTTTGTTCTTAGTCAACCCTTTTCGGAATAAGTGAAAGCTTTTCCCTTTTTCTAACAGAACCTTAACTAAATGCCACGTACTTACCTAAAAAAGTCGCCAGCTCTCTCCATGATGTGAAAGGGCTGGCGTTTTAGATTCTAGAAAAGAACTAGAAATTATTTTTTACGACTTGCACGTATTTCTTCGTTTTGGATCTAACTCGAGCACTCCATCTTCCAACTCTGATAATTTGTCTATTAATGCATCCATCCCGTGCTCTAACTTATAATCCATTTCCTCTTTGTACAGAGGAATCAGGAAATAGGTATGAACCTTATTTCCGTCCTTGGTCGGAATGACGCTGATTTCTTCTTTTAACTGATAAAATACAACCCCATTCAAGCCTGTCCCATCGGCATAAGGCTCATAGTCCTGATAATTCGGGATCGTGTGTCCATATCCCAGCCAGGTATTATACTGGTGTGGAAAACGAGCCATCTGCTTCATTAACCGGATCGGCCAATAATTGTTGTCGTCCTTGAAAGCTTCTTCGGATAGCTCCCACGAAGCTGGAAGGAACATCATCACTTCAGCCCGATCAATATTTTCATCAAGCTCGGCTTGGATCTCATTTGGAATCGTCATTGGCAAGTCACTCATACCGGTCGTATATAACACCCAGAATGGCTCTTCTTCCGTAGGCTCCATAACATTGACATCAATATGTACGATATCTGATATAATCTCATGAAAAACGCTGCTGTTTCTCCCCGGGAATACATTTTCGAAATGGGCAACGATATCTTCCACGTATTCCATCGGTGCAGGAGGCTCATAACCACCATCATTGGCACTTTCGTCATATGTGTAAATTGTAGTGCCGTCATTCGCTTTCTCCCCATCATTCTTGCCGCCGAATATCTTTTTCAGAAACCCCATCTTATCCCCTCGTCTCATTCGTAAATGGTAAATATTAATAACACTAGTCTACCATAGGACAGGCCCCGTCTTCATTCATCTACTCCCTGATCGCAGCTTCATTTTGGCACTTCGTAACAATCTTGACGCATATAGACGCATATAATCAAAACCTGTTATGTTCGATAATCTCCACAAACTTCGTCGAAGCTGGAGATAAAGATACGCTTTTCAAAAAACATATACCAATGCTTCTCTTCGGGATTTCCTCCACCAATTGAACCTCATGCAGCAGACCTTTATCTAAATACTCTTGTGAAAATTCTCTCGTCACGCAAGCGATGCCTAAATTGATTTTGGCGAACTCCAGCAGCAAATGATGCGAACCCAATTCAAAATCGGGCGCGATCCGTACACCTTTCGACCCCATATAATCCTCGACATACTTTCTGGAATTGGACTTCGATTCAAGGAAAATCAATGGCAGCTTGGCGATTGTCTCAAGGCTGACAGGCCCAGATAACATTGTTTTGAATTTATCCCCGTATACGAAAATATCTTGAATGTCTGTGCACGGTCTCAACTCCAATGCAGGATCCTCCAACGGAAAATTGCAAATGCCAATATCGACTCCGCCTGACTTAATCAGCGCACATATTTCGAGGGTCGTTCCGTTTATGATTTTGAACTTAATATTGGGATATCGATTATGGAATTCCTCCAAATAGGGAAGTAAAAAATATCTGGAGATTGTATCGCCAACACCGATTTTCAACTCGCCAGTCGTTAAATTTTTTAGCTCCAGCATCTTTTCTTCACCAACATGAATCAAATTCATGGCTGAATCTGCATACTCATATAAAAGTCTGCCTTCATTCGTTAGAAATACCCCCTTCGATGTTCGAGTGAACAACCGAGTATCTAACTCCCGTTCTAGCTGCATGATTGCTTGGCTGACGGCTGGCTGTGTCATGTAAAGATCTTGTGCTGCTTTTGAAAAACTGTTGCGTTTCGCCACTGTACAAAACACTTTATATAAATCTAACTTACTCACAGCATAAGCACTCCTTATATCTAATATTCAATATATTAATTTCACTTATATCATTAGACAGGTGTATAGTACAAATAGGAACGCCAAATCATGCAATTCACTATACGCGTCCCAAGGAGCGATTATATTGGAAAGAATGGTTGGAACAGTCGTTAGAGGCCTCCGCTGCCCTATCATTAATCAAGGGGACAGCATCGAGGATATTGTTGTAGATAGCGTGTTGAAAGCTTCCGAAGCGGAAGGCTTCCACATTCAAGATAAAGATATCGTTACCGTTACGGAATCCATCGTTGCTCGTGCGCAAGGCAACTATGCGACAATCGATCATATTGCGCAGGATGTACGCGCCAAATTCGGAGATGCAACAGTTGGTGTCATTTTCCCGATCTTAAGCCGCAATCGCTTTGCAATCTGCCTTCGTGGTATTGCAAAGGGCGCTAAAAAAGTTGTGCTCATGCTCAGCTATCCATCGGATGAAGTAGGCAACCACTTGGTGGATCTCGACCTGCTCGACGAAAAAGGAATCAACCCTTGGACGGATGTGCTGACAGAGCAGCAATTCCGTGATCTGTTTGGTTATAACAAGCATACCTTTACCGGCGTTGATTATATCGACTACTATAAATCACTGATCGAAGAGTACGGCGTGGAATGCGAAGTCATTTTCTCGAATCATCCAAAGACGATTCTGGAGTACACGAAAAACGTGCTGACTTGCGATATCCATACCCGTTTCAGAACGAAGAAGATTTTGAAGGCAAACGGCGGAGAAAACGTATATGGCCTCGACGATATCATGACTGTATCGATTGACGGCAGCGGCTGCAACGAAGCATATGGCCTGTTAGGCTCCAACAAATCCACAGAGAACAGCGTGAAGCTGTTCCCGCGCAACTGCCAGCCGATCGTGGACAATATCCAGCGCAGGCTCCAAGAAAAAACGGGCAAGCAAGTTGAAGTCATGATTTATGGCGATGGAGCGTTCAAGGATCCTGTGGGCAAGATTTGGGAGCTTGCTGACCCGGTTGTATCGCCAGCCTACACAGCAGGCCTTAACGGTACACCCAATGAAGTGAAGCTGAAATACCTTGCTGACAATAACTTTGCTCATTTAAAAGGCGAAGAGTTGAAGCAAGCGATCTCTCAATACATCAGCAACAAAGACGCGGATCTCGTAGGCGCGATGGAGGCGCAAGGCACAACCCCTCGCAGATTGACCGATCTCATCGGCTCTCTGTCCGATTTGACCTCCGGCAGCGGAGATAAAGGTACACCGATTATCTTTATTCAAGGGTATTTCGATAACTATACGAATTAAGTGGATTTGGGAAACCGCATATCCAAACGAGCCCTCTCCGTCTCTTAGGCGGAGGGGCTTTTTATTTTCCTGAGAAATAGTCAGAAATATCATTTCAAGAAGACAAGAATATTTTCAAGCACCAACTATAAAAATGAATAAAGATATACAACTTAACTTTAAAAATAATAAAAAAATCATTTCTTTACACTCCTATTTCGATTAAACTATAGCTATCTTCATAATTCATTGAATTGGAGTGTATAAGATGGATCAATACAAATTCAGTCCTGAACACAATCAAATGATTGTTGATGCCATTGTCGATGGTTACCGTGACTATATTGAACATCGTAAAAACCGCAAATCAAACATGAAGATTAGTTCAGCTTTTGCTTGGACCAAGGGTAATTTTATCGAAAGCAAACTTGCTGAAGAGTGTACTGCTCACGGCTTTACATACAAAAAGTCCAAAGCAGGGTTAACATGGGATTACTTACAATTCATCCATATCGATTCTAAAGTTATTTTTCTTATTAAAAATGCTGCTTACTTCAATGAAAATTGTTTCTCTCAAGCTAGGCTTCCTAACGGTGGAGGAACGAAAGGACCGCGACGCACGTATTTGCATGAACTCTCGAGAATCAATACAGGCCTATCCTTTCCGGCCTCTCCTCCCTTATCGAAAAGAGGGAACCACGCAGAGCGAATTGAACAGCTTTCCTTGTTCATTGTAGACAGCTTCTTAAAAGACGAGCTTGAAAAATTCACATCAACTTACAGCCAATTTCATATTTTAACCTATAATATTGATGAGGCTTACCAAATATCCGAAATAAAGCACTACTTGCCTAATCCAAGTGATAATGTTGCTTATCGTGTAGAGGATCTATCTGACCTCATATCTGGAGCTGAGTTAACAGATGAAGATCGCGATGTTATAGCGCCTGATGTGAACGATGATGCCTTGGATCCGGCAGCATTCGATATTGGAATAATTGAAGAAGAACAGCATAATTTATAAACAATTAGAATGGTCTTAAGAAATTAAGGAGGGACAGGCATGTTCTTTGGCGATAATCTAGCCAATTTACGGATCATGCACGGATATTCGCGCAAACAGCTCTCCGACATGTTAGGTGTAACCGAACAAGCAGTCTGGCAGTACGAGAACGCGTATACCACGCCGAAAATGCAGATCGTGAATGAATTGAAACGAATCTTTAACGTAAAAAGTAAATACTTTTATTCGAAAGACATGCTTGCAAAATATATGACGCCCTTAAATGTGGATGTAATGAATATTGCGTACCGTTCCAAGGTGTTGAATGTCATCTCCAAGACACAGGCAGAAGCCAAGCATATCGAATATTTAGATTCTTTTGTGAACTATATAACAGCTTATGTAAGCCATCCGACGCTCAAAATCATCAAGCTTCGGAACGAAGTGATGGAGTATATAGAACATACGAACGACGATAGGTCTGCCCAAATCAACACTGTTGCTCATTTAGCGAGAGAAAGGCTTGATTTATCGACATCCAGCAATGATGATCTTCTGTTCCAAATTGAGAAAAGCGGCGTGTTCGTGTTCGAAAAGGCCATTGGCGAGGAGATTGATGCTTATAGTTTGTGGACCCGAAATGAACGCCCCTATATTATATTAGGGAATATGAAACGATCAGCCGCTAGGAGGAATTTTGATCTTGCCCATGAGCTTGGACATCTTCTGCTCCATTACCAGCTTGAGTTCGCAAACTTAGATCGAAAAGAACACAAGAATATTGAAAATGAAGCGAACATGTTTGCCGGAGCCTTGTTACTGCCGGAAGAACAATTCACATTAGACATGAAGGATATATCCCGTCCTACCAATCCAGATGGCTACGTAGATTTAAAGAAGAAATGGAAAACGTCCCTGCAAGTGTTAGGCTATAGAGCCGCAAACCTTGGAATCATTGAGGCCAAAGGACATCGAAATTTTTACGCGGCATTGCATCGCAAAGGTTATTTGAAAATGGAGCCGCTTGATGATATCATTCCGATCCAGAAACCAATGAAAATCAAAACAATCATTGATTTCGTTTCAAAAAAGGGAATAGTGGATATTGGCCACATGATCGAACACGATTGGAAGGTTGAAGTATCCTTCTTTCATCATATGACGGGAATTGACCCGAGCTTTTTCGAGAAGTATATGACAAGAGACTTGGACTTTGGTCTGCAAAATGTTACTGAAATTACGGAACGTATTTCTGCCAATAAAATCAAAGCATAGATATGAACCAGCATCCCCTTTACGCACACTTAACGTGAGGTCAGGCCGCCCTGAGCAAACGAGTGAACGGAAAGGGGATTTTTTTATGGGCCAATTGTAAAATGTTTACCCTCCCCGCTTACCGGTTGATTCATTGCCACCTACTTCTTCTCTGTAGCAAAATAAAGGATGGCAACGATCGGGAAAGCCATTCCGATCCATAACGCGGCACTCCATCCGCCCGTGGCGTATATCCATCCCCCAATTGCAGATCCGATAGCACCTCCAAAGAAGAAAATAGCCATGAAAAGCCCATTCAGGCGACTACGGAATTCTGGATTTAACGAAAAGATCGCTCGTTGTCCAAGCACCAGATTTGCGGATACACCGGCATCCAATAATATGGCTGAAATGACGAGAACGGCTACTCCGATAGGTGAACCCGTCCGAATCAGAAGCGGTAACAGAACCGAAATGACGACAGTGACAAGGGCAACCCCAGTCGCGGGTCTAGTCCAGCCGCGATCAGCCAAACGCCCTGCCACAGGCGCAGCTACTGCACCCGCAACTCCAACAAGCGCGAACAATGCGATTTCTTTTTGAGAAAAACCAAAGATCGGGCTGGATAGAAGCATTGGAGCCGTTGTCCAAAATAAGCTAAACGTCGCAAACACACATGCATGATAGGCAGCCCGACGACGTAAGATTGGGGTTTTTCGCAGCAAATGCCACATCGAACCGAGTAGAGCGGTATAGGGAGTGTCTGACGAAGGCTTTCTGGTAGGCAATACCTTCGACAGTACGATCGCCAAAATAAGAATAGCTGCAGCAGACAAAGCGAACACGGCATGCCAGCCAAAGAAGTCAGCTGCCAGACTCGATAAAGGGCGCGCGAGCATGATTCCCAGCAACAAACCGCTCATGACATTGCCGACAACACGACCGCGCGAAGATTCGGATGCAAGGTATGACGCAAAAGGTACGAGCACTTGCGCAGCGACTGACCCCAAACCGATGACAAACGAAGCGGCTAAAAACGGAAACGCTTGCTTCGACACTGCCGTAATGACAAGGGCAACCGCTGTAAGAAGTAAAGATATGACAATCAGCCTTTTATTCTCAACAATATCCCCCATAGGTACAACAAATAGCAACCCGACTACGTAACCAATCTGCGTTAGCGTCACGATAAAGCCAGAACTGTTTGCAGACAGCCCGATTGAAGAACTGATTACCCCGACCAAGGGCTGCGCATAGTACAGATTGGCAACAATGATACCGCATGCGGCAGCCAGAAGTACGGTTAGCCATGTCGGAATATTTTTCTGGATTGTTTGTATGTTTGAAGCAGTCATTTTAGATTCCTCCTCTTTTTTATAAATACTGAACGTATCGTTTATAAATTTGATAATCAAATAATATACTGAACGTATAGTTTTGTAAATAGGTAGTCTTCAACTTTATTTTTTATTCACAATTGGTATACTGAACGTATCGTTTATTTTTCTCGGGCAAGATATGTATGGATGAAAGGTGTTGATTAGATGACTGGAAAAAGAGGCCGGCCGCGTAATGTAGAAGCGCAAAAGTCTATCCTTTCCGCATCTTACGATTTATTGTTGGAAAATGGCTTTGAAGCCGTAACAGTCGATAAAATTGCTGATCGCGCCCAAGTCAGCAAAGCCACGATTTATAAATGGTGGCCTAACAAGGCTGCCGTAGTTATGGATGGTTTTCTGTATGCCGCTACGGCCAGATTGCCCGTGCCTGATACGGGTTCAACATTTCAAGATATTCAAATTCACGCTACGAATTTAGCCCGGTTCTTGACGAGCCGGGAGGGAACCATCATAACGGAGTTATTAGGCGAAGGTCAGTTTGATTCAGGATTGGCGGAGGCCTATCGAGCTCGGTTTTTCCGTCCCCGCCGACTTGAGGCAAGAGGTATTTTGGAGAAAGGGGTTCAGCGCGGGGAACTGAAAAAAATCTCGACATTGATATATGCATCGATCTCCTTTATGGGCCGATTTTCTATCGTTTGCTTGTGACAGGCGATACGTTGGACGAATCCTATGTGCAGAGCTTGGTGGCTAACGCATTTGAAGGCATCCGTTCTACTTGAATCCGGCCGAAGCGCCCTACGTTCCTGCTCTGTACGCACTCCTTTAATACAAAATAGCATCTCGTGGGAACATCTCCTTGTCCGAGGAGACTGTTCCTTTTTTATATTGAGCACTTACCTAACCCCTATCCATCGTGATACGATAAGCAGGCCATAATATGACGTTGCAGACGTCAAGCAAGCTGGATAGCACCCAGATTAAAACTAGGAACATCCTTTGGCAAAACTAGTAACTCTATTGATACAGGAGAATTGTTTTCTATTGAAGATGGAGGTTGATAGAAAATGAAAATCGTGCAAATCTCTGAGCATATCTGGAGCCTAAAAATGTGGGTATTGATCCCGTTCCACGTGTGGGTTGTTGTAGAAAAACAAGGGGTCACCTTAGTAGATGCAGGGATGCCGACGATGGCGAACGGAATTGTAAAGTTCATTGAACAGCTACAAGCCGGTCCGCTGCAACAAGTCGTGCTGACGCACGGTCATCCTGATCATGTAGGATCCCTTAAGCACATTTTACGTACAAACCAGATCCCCATATTCGCTCACCGCAACGAGATCCCTTATATCGAAGGCGAACTCCCTTACCGTCCCGGGAAAAAACCAGTCTCCACCATGGAGAAGGGAACGATGAAAATGCTGCCCGAAGATGAACACGGACAATTACAATCGATAGGAAGCTTAACGCCATACTATACACCCGGACATTCCCCCGGGCATGTCGTATATTATCATGAACAAGATCAAGTACTGCTCGCGGGAGATTTATTTTCTTCTAAAAACGGAAAGCTGCGCAAGCCTCTCTTCACCCCTAATATGGAGGAAGTTTTGCGAAGCAGTTCCATCGTCGGCAGGCTGCGCCCTGCTAGATTGGAAGTGTGTCATGGCAACTCCGTGTTCCATGCAGCGGATCAGTTAGAGGCATACATCGCTAAGGAATCCAAATCCATCGCCCGTGCGAAGGCGCGTCTCTAGCACGGTTCAGCTAAACACTGTCTTTCAGCAAAAAACGCGAGTGGAACTGGCGGTGACAGCCAGTTCACCGCGCTATCTAAGCGGCATGTTTTATAAACGTTTTTTTGCCAAGACACCTGGAACGAAAAGCAGCACGAGTGACTGCCACTGCGTGCTGCTCTCTTCATGAAATCCGCTCCGAATGGATTAACACCTTACATATTTTCGTTTGAAGCCGATCTGTCCTTTCTCTACCGCCTTTTGAATATTCACGGATGCATTCAAGTACTTGCTTTTTCCAGTTTCGCGATTGACCTCCACCTGGCCTACTTCCTTCGCAATCTCCACTGCCTTATCATGAAGCGGCTGGTAGGATACTCCCACAGTGTAGATAAAATTATTCATCGCGTACTTCGCACGTTCAGGGGCATCATGAATCGAATTTTTCACAAGATCCAACATATCTGCGATTTTCGCTTCAGAGAATTCACTGTCTGGGCGATTGCCGAGCATCCAGCAATAGCAGCTCCAACCTGCCGACATTTTAAGTTCCATATTGCTTGCAATCCATTTATCGGCGACTTCTTGTGCAATATCCGTTTCTGCTAAAGTTACTGCCACTACATAATCCGATAGCATATAAAAATATGCTTGATCGATCCACCGCTCAAAATCCGCCTCAGACATTGCCTCAGGATCCGCAATCACTCCGGCAAAGTACATTGCATCGTAATTTCCTGTAGCATAGAGCTCCTCAGCTAATGGCTGATTGCGTTTTATTTTTCTATATATGGGCTTCATCTGACCCGTAGCTACTCCAAAAAGCGGCTCGCGCGCGCCATTGGATAGGTATACTTTCTTCGTGCGTTCCTTGCCAAGAGCTTCAAGCTCTTGCATGACCGTTTCTAGATTCATGAATCATACTTCCTTTGCAATGGTATGTCTTACGGAGTAAGCTCGTCTTTATTTCAATATATCATAAAGCGGCGTGGATCCAATGAGATCAGAATTAAGGCCACCTATTTGCACGAAGTTCTTCAATCTAGTCAATGAATCGTTCAGAGACGATTATATATCGCCGGGATACATGATACGATTGAAGCCTGTAAGATTCTGAATGTCACCTCCATCATCTCTCAGACGGGCAACGCGCTTGAGGGCGTGGCTCGCGAGGATCAGCGATCCGCAATGGCGGAGATGCTCAAACGCTGCGCGCCGCTGCTCAAGGAAGCCGGAATCGTCTTGGAGGTGGAACCGCTCAACGGACTTGTGGATCATTACGGACATTTCCTTCAGCGCTCGAATGAATCGGTGGAAGTGATCGATCGGGTAGACAGCCCGAACGTCAAGCTCGTCTTCGACGTCTATCATCAGCAGGTTACGGAAGGCAATGTCATTCGCAACGCTACCAATTATATCGACCGAATCAATCATTTCCACATTGCAGACAATCCCGGCCGCAATCAGCCAGGCACAGGCGAGCTAAATTACGTGAATATTCTGCGCGCAATTAAAGAAACCGGCTTCTCCGGATTTGTCGGGCTGGAAGGCGGCTATACGATCGACACCGACGAAGCGGTGGAGCAATTTAAGCAGAACATTGTTACGCCCGTGTTCGGAAGCTTGCAGTCATAGACATATCGGAACAAGTTTTAGGGCCACCCTTAGCGGATGGCCCTTTACTCTGTTTATTTCTTATGACTCAAAACTTATCCTGCCGCCTTAGGTTCTATCAACATGATATGGCATTCCTTTTCGGCGAAAGGCTTATGTTCGGCTCCCCCCGGGACAATAAACATCTCGCCCTTAGAGATTTTTACCTGACCATCACGAAAAGCAATGAACATTTCCCCTTCGAGCACAATAAATACCTTATCGGCACCTTGATGCTCGTGCCATATAAAATCCCCATCAAATTAATAGCCTCGTAATGCATATGAATTCCTCCTTGATTTCAATGATATGCTCTCGACTTTTTAGAGTTTATGTAAGGCATTTGTTATATTTCGCAAAGCGTATTCGATAGCTAACGGGCCACCAGTAATCGCGGAACTATCCATTAAATAGACATTGCCCTTCTCTACGGCATTCAGTTTATTCCATACATTACTTTGTTTTAATTCATTCATTAATGTTTCCTTTTTTGTAATGTCACCTATAAGGAAGATATGGTCTGCTTGAACCGTTGAAATTCCTTCAAACGTATTAAATTTATTAATAGCACCTTTGAATGTATCATCTGGTGTAAGTCCCAGTCCCCTTTCTTTATCAAACGCAAGTGTATAGACAGGATTCCCTTCACCTAGAACATTAAAAGTTTTTCCATCCCAAGACAATATAAGTGCTACTGACTCTCCTTGAATCGACTTTAATGCTTCGCGCCCAGTTGTGATTTCTTTCATCATTTTATCAATTACTTTTTCCGCCTCTTCTTCTCTACCAATAATCTCGGCTACTGTACGGAGTCCATATTGCCAATTTTCATAGATGTCCTTGTATTTTAACGTAATGACTGGCGCGATTTTTTCTAGTGATTCATACATTTGTTCATGTTGTTCGGTTGCTAAAATGTAATCCGGCTCAAGAGCTAAAATTTTCTCAATACTAGGAGACACCTTATCCCCTAACTCCTCTGCTGCATCGAGCTTCCCTTGTAAATAAGATAAAGTCGATAGATACTCTTTCTCCGTAGTAGCAGCAGGCGGCTCACCTAATGCAACTAATATTTCAGGGTAAAAGTACCACAACGAGGCTATTTTTTCTGGTTTTTTCTCGATAACAATTTCTTTGCCTAAGGCATCTTTAAATGTTCTTGGCCAATCCTTTGTAGCTGACTCAACAGCTGTTGTAGATGCGCCTTCTGCAGTCGCTCCTTTATTTTCAGCAGGTGTTGCATTACAAGCCGCAAGTATGACTACTACTAATAGCATGGAGAGTAATAGTCCTATCCTTTTTTGCATACGTAAAGCCTCCAACATTATGTATTCTTTCGGTGCCATTAGTATAGTAAAGTCATTTGTAGATTAGAATGGATGCCTGATGAAATTAGCATAGATTATTGATGAACTTCGCTCGATATTCAGTAGGAGAAATACCAAATTGCTTCTTGAACACTCGACTAAAATAAAAGGGATCCGCAATCCCAACCGTTTGCGCGATTTGTTGAACAGGCGCATCACTTGTAAATAGCATTTCTTGCGCCATGTTTATACGGTATTTTAATAAATACTCTGCCGGCCCCATGCCTGCATGTCGTCTAAATACGTAAGAAAGTCGATTTCGATTAACGTTATTATGTTCTGCAAGCGATTCTATTGTCAGGCTTTGATCATAGTATTCATGAATATAATTCGATACCCGTTCAAATAAAGTAAGTGATTCACAGCTATTCTGCCTATTAATAACACATAATAAAGCTTCATTCAGTACATCGCGAAACAGCATTTCGGTCTGAAACATCGGAATGCCTCCGCGTTGATTATACACTTGCCACAGGCGCATAATTAATTCGATAAGACGAGGGGATTGTCCCGTTGATAATTCAAAATGCTGATGGGAAAAGCTTGACTCTTCTAGTTCTGAGTGACATATCCGGTATTGAACAAGGATATACTCCCAGTTGGTGTTGCCAAACAACTTTTGAGCTAGTTTCATGTTGGCACCCCCATGCACAACTTTTCCTGGCGACAGGATATAAGGCGTTCCATTAAATTGAAATTGTGTCTTCCCGGTAAGTGGAAACACGAATCCAGGAAAAGAATCTGTATAGTCAGCGTGAGGCACACCTGGACTTTTAGCATATCGATATACGCCTTCTACTTGAAAAGGAGTGTGAGCAAGATGCTCTGCTAACTGATTAACGTCGATTTTCACATTGCATCCCTCATTTCAAATAGTAGTCTTTTCAGTAAATAGGGGGGTATCATTTCTATCTCCACATTATTGATAACGATTATCATTGTCAACCTGTTTGGATAATAAAAATGCCGCTACCCGGCAAACGTTCAAACAGCCGGGTAACGGCATCCGATCAAGGTTTTCTCAAAATGTTTAAAGCGTCCCACCTACATCCTCAGGGCGCGCCACTTCGACAACTGCTTGCCACTGAATACGTTCGCGATGCTGCCCGCAATAAACAACTGTGCGGCGAAGTACGTCAGCATAATCCAAATGCCTGATGCCGGCACGGCGCCGACGAACTTATTCCAGGCCAGAATCGAGTCCGACGCGGCGAACAAAATCGCTCCGACCGACGCATGCCAGTTCCGACTCATGATCGCGGTCCAGCACATGACCGAGATGACGCCGACGTAAACGGCGACCGGCAGCCATAAATCGCTTTGATCGCTGTTCGCCATGATCCCATTGTGCAGCTGCCAACCAATAAGCCACGAGTATACGCCGATCGGTGCCAACCACAACAACGCTAACAGTGAAAATTCCCACCGCCGTATCATAGCCGCTACGTAAAGCAGATGCCCCACCATAAAAGACGACAAACCGAACATAAACCACTGATTTCCGTTCTTCAGCAGGAATGCATCCCCAGCTATGCTAAAAATCAATCCGATCACGACCAAAATCTTATACATCCTAAACTTGTCCGCAGGCTGCGAGCTGACAGCGAGCACGATGATCAGCGCCATCGGCAGCAGCTTGAAGATCCAGTTTAGTATGGTACTGTCCAAGGACAGCGTCGCCAAGTGAATCACACCCGTTACGATAATTGCAAGAACCAGCCATTTCCGAAGCATAAATCAAGTCCTCCCCATCATTTTGGGTATTTGCTTGCTTGAACTTCCGATTCTGACTGATACGTATGCCCTTTTTCACGCTCACATTACAGAACTAGCCTTCTAATGCGACTGTGCGCTATTGGTTTACAATCGCATGAAAAAGCCCCTGCAAGACAAAACTCACATAGGGCTTTTAAAGCGTCTGGTTCGAATTGTATCCAGCCCATCCCATGTGTCCAGAGATCCGCTAGGTTATACATATGCCAACCGAAACAAGAATTATCGAAATCATATACGGTGATTTGTCGAACTGCTACTAGTGAAATTATACCATGATTCGGAAATTATTGTCGTCGCTTGCATATATAAAAAGAAGCAGACCCTAAGGCCTGCTTCTCTGCTTTTATTTATTTTTGAAACGTAATGGTCTCACTTATACTGCCCAGCTTCACGCTGGTCTCGCTCGGTTTTGTCTCAGCAATAATCTTACCGTTACGGAAAGAATATCGTACCGCAGCCTGCTTGCGAATGGCCTCATACTCATTCTCCGCATTCAATACGATAAAGTTGGCCGGCTTGCCTGCCTCAATCCCGTATTTATCCTCAATTTGCAGCGTCGTCGCGCTGTTCTTCGTAATCATATCGATGCTGTTCACGATCTGCTCATAGCCCATAAGTTGTGAAGCATGAATACCCATATGCAGAACTTGAAGCATATTGCCTGTCCCCAGCGGATACCATGGGTCAAAAATATCATCATGACCAAAGCACACATTAAGTCCTGCTTCTTGAAGCTCTTTTACCCGTGTTAGGCCTCTACGTTTCGGATACGTATCAAATCGTCCTTGCAAATGGATGTTCACCAGTGGATTGGATACGAAATTGATCTTCGACATTTTCAGCAGACGGAACAGCTTGTACGCATATGCATCATTATAGGAGCCCATCGCCGTTGTATGGCTGGCCGTTGTACGTGCGCCGATGCCGCGTTCGTAAGCTTCCTTGGCTACTACCTCAACGAATCTCGACTGCTCATCGTCAATCTCATCGCAGTGGATATCAACGAGACGATTATATTTTTCCGCCAGATCAAATACGATTCTCATCGAATCTACGCCATACTCGCGTGTAAACTCAAAATGCGGAATGCCGCCAACCACATCGGCCCCCATTTTCATAGCTTCTTCAAGCAGTTCTACTCCATTTGGATAGGAGAGAATCCCTTCCTGTGGAAAGGCAACGAGCTGAAGATCCACATAAGGAGACATCTCTTCCTTCACTTCCAGCAGCGCCTTAAGCGCTACTAGAGTAGGGTCTGTCACATCCACATGGGTTCTCACATGCTGAATGCCCTGAGCGATTTGCCACTTAAGCGCGGTCTTTGCTCTCGTTTTGACGTCCTCTACTGAAAGAGTTTCCTTCCGCTGCGACCAGCGCTGGATGCCTTCAAATAGCGTACCGCTCTGATTCCACTCTGGCTCCCCTGCTGTTAAGGTTGTGTCCAAATGAATATGCGGCTCAATAAAAGGAGGAAGCACCAAGCTCCCTTTCACATCAATGACCTCATGTCCTTCTGTGGAAAGCGAACTTTGGGTAATCGTCTTGAATGCTCCATCCACAATCTCGATATCCCATAAACCTTCCCGACCTCTAAGCTTCGCTTGTTGAATAATCACGGTTCATTCCCCTTTTCTCGTTTTCGTTAAACTGTTTTTCCGGGAAACACTTCATACCTATAACATACAGCACAGCTGTACCAATCAAGCCATTAATAGGAGGGACGCCAGGTACGAACTTAGCAATCAGAATACCGCCGATCCATGCCAATATCGCAATCCAGTTCACGGATTTGAAGCTCATTTCTTCGAATTTCTTATAGGATCCGCGATGCAGGATATAGAAATCCGCTAGCAGAATCGCGCCAATCGATGGCAAAATCGAGCCAAGCACCGTCAAGAAGCCTACGAAGTTATTGTACAGCCACATCGCCATGATTGTACCTACTGCTCCGTTAAAGACAACAATGATTTTCTTAGGCAGCTTCGTAATATTGGCAAAGCCCAGACTGGATGCATACAGCGCATTTTCATTTGTCGTCCAAATATTTAACCCTAGCACAATGATAGCCGGTATAATCAAGCCTTGCAGAAACATGACATCAGAGATATCCGCTTTTCCATACACAATTGCGCCTACTGCTCCGAATAGAAACATCAACGAGTTTCCAAGGAAGAAAGCAATGACTGTCGATACGACCGCTGAACGAGTTGTTTTTGCAAACCGTGCAAAGTCTGGTGTTAGCGTCCCCCCGCTGATGAAAGATCCGATACAGACAGTCAATGCTGTAGCAAGACCCATCATTTCTGTCGGCTTATAGCTCATTAATCCTTGCAATCCGCCTGCTGTTGAAGTCGCATCAATGACCGAATAGCTTCCTAGTACTGCAATCGCCGGTACAGCGATGGTGCCGAGTATCGCCAATGCTTTAATTCCATAAATCGCGGTAACTGTCATTAAAATGCCTGCAATCGCAATCAAGACATACACGTTCATTCCCGTTACTTTCTGAACTGGGACTGCGAACATCGCGACCCCTACACCAAACCAGCCTACCTGCGTAAAGCCTAGCAATCCTGAAGATAAATAGGAGCCTTTTGAACCAAACGCATATTTCGTCAGCAAGTGAGTCGACAAACCCGTCTTTGCCGCAATATAAGCCAGCGCTCCTGTATAAACGCCCAAGATCAAATTCCCTGCCAGTACAATTCCAATAAAAGCGCTGAACGTTAAGCCATTTCCTAACGCTCCGCCTGACCACATGCTTGCCGAGAAGAACGTAAATCCGAGCATCACGGCGAGTATTTTCCAAAATCCATTCCGATGTGCTTGTGGTACAGGTTGCAACGAGAATTCCAAATCTACTTTTTCCATTATCCATCCTCCAGATCGTCTAGATACCGAGTATGCTCAAGCAGATGGAACAGGCAGGAATGATCGATGGCGTTCAGGAGCAATAAAAAAGGCTTATTGCCCAGTTGCCCTGACAATAAGCCGTTTACGATCGCAGTAAAACAATAGGTACACGTGCATATACACACGTATCCCTATAAAGATCATACATTCCGCTGTCCTTGTCAGCCTCACGGGACTGAATTAAAGGTATCTTATTAAATTGTCACTATTATAAATCGATATATCGGTATCAACAAGTGCAAATATTGGAAGTTGCTTGAGCTGCGACGGGCAAGACATCGATGATTGGGCAGTTCACCAGATGCACATTCGTGAATCTAAACCGTTCATTTCACGGTTTCATCAGAGAATTGTCCCGTCACTAAGTCATAGATTTTGCGAATTTTTTCGTCCAGCAGATCCAGATGCACGATTCTTGCTTCACGTATATATTCTTTCCCCTCCACGTAAAGCAATAGAACAGGCGCGGTAAAAACAGAAAAACTCCCGGCAACCGCTGGAACTTCTTCTGCATTGATCGTCGCCAGATGGATATCCGGGTATTTCATCATTAATTTCTGTACCTGCGGCTGCAATGCATGACACACACTGCACCCTGTCATGGTGATATAGAGAAACGATAATCGATGGCTCCTTATAAATTCATTTGCCGATTCGACACTCGTTAATTGCTCAAATTCTCTCATGGGTACCTCCAAGTATAGGAATCCATCATATCGCAAGGAGTGGGATGTATTGAAATCCCCTTACTTGTAATACGGTTATCCGTGATATCTATAGTACAAAATATAAGGACACCCGTTTAGGTGCCCTTTATAGTTGACAGAGGTTCAGGATGGCAAAATGCGACAGTGTAAATTCGCAATTCACCATCTCAAGGCCTTAATCCAAACTTCAGCGTTATTAGGGTTTTCCCTTTCAATCCAGCTGATCGTCCAGCATAGCCTCAATGACTTTCAATACCCTCTTTTGCTCATTTAAACTTCTGCTTCGGAGCCTATCCACAATTTCTGCAAGTGTAGAATCGTTCCCCTCTCCACTCACAGGCTGGATGTAACTAAAGAACTCCGCCATCGAGAGGTTGAGCGCACTCGTAATTCTAGCCAGTACTACGACGGAACATACCTTCTCAGAACGTTCCAACTTACCAATATAAGTCTCGTGTAGCTCAGCCTTGCTTGCAAGTTCCTCCTGGCTTAGTCCGCGTAGTTTCCGAAAGTGTCGAATGCCTTCCCCTACCATCTTCATAAAATCACTCACAGCGATCACCCTAAGCAAACCATAGACTAGCCATTTGCGCGCTCCAAGATACTATAGGGTTTATTTTTAAATTATATACCCTATAGGGATTTAATTTTGATATAATAAGATTGCCCTGTTTTTTAAAAAATAAACTAAAAGGCATAAAAAGAACGCTACTTGGAACTTTACAAACTTAATCATATCAACAAGTCCCCGTATCGAATCGGATATGTGATATAAAAACAAGGAAGGAATGCGTCCTATTAGAGTGCAATGCATATTTCCCGACAGCTCAACTGCGGATGTCTATGTTTCCGAAATTGGAGAATTTCTTCGTCTCATAAAATTAGTAAACGGGATAACAATGGAAGGAATCAATTATAATGTAGTTCATACAGAGCTAATTGTAGAAAAAGAAACTTTCTATATTTCAGTGCTATTGAAGCATAGGCATGTACAATAACAAGCTCAATCTGGGGCATGCAGAGGATAAAATTAACACTTATGATGCGTCTCAGCCTACCGGATCTATCGTCAAAACGAAAAAAGAGCTGGCGTCGCCAGTTCTATCCGACAAAAATAAATTCTGATTCTTTCCAGTCAGACATTACACTTATTAATCTTCTAGTTCATCCTCAAAATCTTCGTCATCCAGCACGTAAGGACATCGATTATTTTGAATAAAGCGCACAGCATTTAATCCTATCATTTGGACAGGTATGGATGTATTCCCATCCGGTAAAATAGGAGCAACTGAGAGATCAGCGACCTTAAGATTAGTTGTACCGAATACATCAAGCTGTCCGTTGACAACTCCATCGCAAACGCTCTTCCCCATCTTGCACTGCCCGCCATAATGATAGAAATTTGAATACGATGCTCTTACGAAATCACTAAGCTGCCGTCTTTTTTCTGCCTCATCGGGTATTTGGAAAACTTCCTCCGGCGGGTACACCACAGCTTTTATTCCGCTATTATTTAATCTAGCCTCTTGAATAATGTTATACATGTTGATATATTGATCCACCAAGAAATCTAGATCATTTGTATTCTGTTGTAATGGGTTAAAGGCAAAGGACGGCAATGCTTCGGGATCGCTGTGCGAGGCCATAATCGTCCCTTTACTCTGGGGGTTAAGATCTATAAGACCAAAACTCATGACATTGACTTGCTTATTTACATCCAGCTCCCACCCATTGCTTGCTATGTCTGAAGCAGGAACAAAGAGTGCTACGGGAGCCCCTAGAATCTGAAGGCGGCGGCCCTCCAACACATTATTCTTATTCTCAGCTGTAAATGCGCCTAAAATAATTGGTTGATTAGGGTCAGCACCGAGTACCGGTAGTATTTGGGATGTTTCTACCTCGACTGCAAGTCCTGCATAGGCTTGCGTTTGCAGATTGTATCCTACATTCGGATTTTCAATTAATGGTTTAATTCCTGCGCTAAGCAAATCACTGGATTTGCCAATTCCTGATCGCTGTAAGATAAGGGAGGAGGAGAATCCTGCCGAGACGATCACGCCTTTTCGGGCAAACGCTGTTTGTGAAATACCATCTCTAACGTACTGAACCCCGCTGGCAATCATTTGACAATTCTTGTTCTTGAATAATATCTTGTTCGCTGTTGTTTTGCCGAAAATAGTCAGCTTTCTCTTTCCAATCCCAAACTCATCAGGATGAAACTCATTACCCTGCGTAACTATGCTCTCATTTAAATACCCTGTTGCAGTAGAGGAACGGGTAATTGTATTACCATCCTCCTTCTGAAGAAATTGAGATTTATAAAATGTACAGTCTCGAACTCCTGTGTTATAGTCCTCAACACGTTCTATTCCTAGTACTTTAGTTGTTGCATCTGCTAGCGATTGGATAAGCCCATTAGGAGGTATATGCTGCTGTCTGACAAATATAGGCCCCCGTCTTCCTCTCTCATTCGGACTTTGTGTCTGCCCCGTATAGGTTTCATTTTGAATAAACAGGGACCGGACTTGGTCGTAGCTCCATCGAGGTTCACCAGTAAGGGCAGCCCATTCGTCATACAATTCTTTACTTCCCCGGACAGCATACATTTCGTTCACTTCCGAGCTCCCGCCAATAACCCTTCCATTGACCGTAACAAGCTGTCGGCCCACAGAAGATTCTAATTTAGATAGTAAATTGAAGGCAAACTTATTATCGCTAGCCTGAATAATGGCATTTAACACGCTTGGATCACTCAACTGATCCGTGCTATTTATTCCAGGCTCAAGCACAAGTACGGAAGTTTTTTTGTCATCCGTTAATTCCTTAGCGATTACCCCACCTGCTGTTCCAGCACCAATAACAATATAATCAAAAACGTCCTTTTTGCCTTTTTTCTTTTTATGTTTTTTATGCCCCATTCATTTATCCCCCCTCTTCTTGAAGTAGTATCCTTCTAGTTATTAAGATATGTGGATAAACTCTGATTGATATAGATAGAGCTCTTAATGAATGCGAACATTTTGTCTTTCGTCTTTAACTTTTTAGAAGCTTTATGCCGAAAATTACTTTGGGGGTCGAATTCTGACAGAGAACTGTCGAATAAAGAGGATTTTTAAGTCGTATCATGGCAGAAGAACTTCAAGAGAAAATAAAGCAGTTTAAGTTGTAACAGGAGCAGAATGCTTAATTAGCGGTCTGACTGACCAGATAAAATGAGGCTGTCCCAAAAGTAGATCAATCTACTTGAGGGACGGCCTCTTTGATTAGCATAATCTGCCGAATTGAACAAATTACCATTCATAAAAATTCTCTTCGATCATTTCCTCGAATGAATTGGCTAATAACTTGATCTCCCCGGTATCGTGATACCCGATGAAAACCTCTCCTGTCTGATTCATGAAAATCGGATCGCCGGATCCATCTATGGAAATGACATAACTGGTTCGTAAAACCTCTGCAAAGGGATGTCCCTTGAATTGCTCTCGGAACCCCAACGTCAAATCGACAACCGTTTCATTGCCGAGACTAGAGCCATTAGAGAATGCATGTATCGTAAGACCCGCATATGCTCCTCCAAACGTCTTGATAAAGTGTACGTAGTCCTCATGAAAGTTTACATTCAGCCGTTGCTCCGCACTAACAATTTCCTCTTGGCTTGCCGGAATGCCTACTAGTGTTTCATTATCTTCCTGATGAAGAAAAATCTTTAATCTCTCCATTAACGCATCCTTCATAGGTAATCCCCTTCTCAATAATTCCCCAGTTTAGTTCAGCAGTTGTTCCCCGTTTACAATCTCCTTTCAATCAGTAATCGCGAGCTGCATCGAACCAGCGCCCAGCCATCTCCTCCGTTATAGGCTGGCCGATCAGGTGATCGGACTGGCTAAGTTGCCATACTGCTTCGCCAAGGTCTTCTCTTTCGGTGGTTTCGATACCTTTGAGGGTATTGAAGCGCACGGTGAAAGCAGTAATGGCTGCCTCGGCATCGGCGAGGCTGCGGGCCTGCGCCAAGGATGCCTGTGCAGCATTGTAAGCTTCGTTAGCCAGTTTGGCCAGACGTTTAGGCCAAGACGAGAACGGGCGGCCATATTCGCTCTCCCACCACTCAGGCTTTCGCAATTGGCTCACTGAAGCATAGCCGGCCCATGGGCGTGTCTTGGCGCGTGTTTTCACTTGCTGCCTTAAGCGCTTGCCCGCGGCCTCTTCCACATTGTAGGCGATAAATCCTTCAAGCAACGGCCACGTGTCCAAGGAGGGCATGTCCTCTAAATCAGGCATGAAGCGCAGCTCCAAATTCGTTAACCGGGCATGACGAGCCAACAGGCCCATGTCGCAGAAGTTCCCCCACAAACTCAGTGAGTCAAGGTTGGGGAACCGGTCTAGACAGTCCAGCGAGATGGGCTGTCCCAGCGGCGTGTTTTGCAGCGTCAGGCTCGTCACCCGGTGCAATTCACCGATGTCGGGCAGGGTGAAAGGAGGATCATTCTTGCGTCGACCGGTGCGCGGCGCTAGTGTCAGAGAATACGGCATATTTCCAGTGGCCGATAAGCGTAATAGATCGCCAGACACGTTCAGGCGGAAAGATCCCTTCGGAAGCTTCAAGCTCAAGCACCCTCCGGACTGGCTCAACTCGATATGCAAGCTATGCAAAATGGACTGGCTGGCGTCCACCACCGTATCTGCAGACAGGATCGGAGCCCACGTCATCTCTTCAATGGGACGTGTCTGTGCCCAGTCCAAGAAGCCCGTGTCACTGCCTGAATAGTACAGAAATCGCGGCCAAGGCGAGCCTGCCGGCGTGGAGAAGGCATCGAATACGGTCCAATCAATTCTCGCATCTGACGCGACGTGAAGGTCTACCCTTTGCCCTAATTCCGGCGGTCCGATAGATAGGCTCCCCACACCGGGCCGAATGACAAGGTTGTGGCTGCGAGGGCCCGTCAAGTCAATGGGATAACAACCGTCTTCTCTAACAGAATCAGAAGGGTGAGCTTGGTTATGAATTGGCACTTCCGTCATCCTCTCTTCTACCCTTGATTACAAGACAACTTTGGTCTCTTGAGTTCATTTTTACCTTGTATCTTAATTTCATTATAATGATCGCTTGTCCTGAATCTACCTACTTTTTACCTGGATTCTGGAAATACAAACGATTCAATTTGCATTTCTGCCTACCGATCCGGGTTCTCTCGATCCTGAACAATAAGGTGCAAAGCGGAGTACGGTATCTTCTGCAGATGGACAAAACGGTACATAAATCAATCTGCTCTTTTTTTCATGTACCGATCTTTCTCTTTGCGTCCTTCCAAGTTACCTGAGCATTGGACAAGAACTTATATCCATAAATCAAAAAGTCCGCTAGTTAGGCGGACTTCAATGCTCCAAATCTATTTATTCTTCAATTCAATTTTAAATACATCACCCGCTTTTCCGCCAAAAACGATCATCCCACCTTCAGGCAGTACTACCGAATGATTGTTAGTAACCTTTGAGAAGTTCACAGCCATTCCATTCTTGTCGTAAACGGCAAATCCCCCACTTGCCGGAGTCTTAACGTTCATGACTCGATTGGCTGATTTTTCATCGATTTTATACCATTTCGCCTGACCACTCGATGGTATGATGATGCTTAATGAATCCTTGCCATCATAAAGGATTGGAACAGCATCTTCATTGATATAAGAGAATCCATCAATCTTTAAATACTCCGTCTGTCCTTCTTTATAAAAGTTGAGATCAAATACATCTCTTCCGGCCATAATCGGAATTTGGATAGCATTTACTGCTTGATTCTCATTAACAATTTTAGTCCCATTTGCGTATCCATGATCCATATCAACGGATATTGTCTTTGCTATCATTGGCGTGGCCAGATAAAATGCAGAAGTTATCTTTTCATCCACCCTATAATAACTTTTTCCGTTTCTATTTTCCCATACCTTTTTAGTTGTTTGTTGGAGTGGATTGGAATCCAGCTTTTGATAGGCATAGAACACCATCATGGACTGACCTAATCCTTGGTTATTCGTATAAGCGTTAAGCTTCACATATGTTCTTCCATTTGTTTGTTTGTCAAAGCTTAATGTTACACTGCCATCTTTGCTTTTGAATTGTCCATCGCCCGTATACACATATGTTTGTGCGGGTATCAACCCTCCGTTTTGTGCAGGTAAATCAATCACTCCGTTCTTAATCTCCATATTTATGGTTGAATCCCTTGTACCATACAATCCAGCATAAGAAAGCATTTCAGACGGCATGTTCACCTTCAAGGAAGGTTTAAATGTTTTCTCGGGTAGAATTTCCTTAATATGCCCCTTGTCTTTTAAGTATTCTAATAAAACTTTCGTTTCAAATGCAAGATTGAATACGGAAGACCCTCCTGAAGAAAGCACAGCCATAGAAATATTATGTTCTGGTATTGTAATCAAGGAACCGTGATAAGTAGCGACGTCTCCACCTTTGGATAATGCCGTTATTCCGTAATCATCAAACGCTGGCAAGCGAACAGTGTCCCAACCAAGACCATAGTTAAAGGCGTTCGCTTTTTCAGAAACCCATATTCCTCTTTTATATTCAGGACCTTGCATGGCTTTGGCTGATTGTTTAGATAGAACATCCGTTCGATTACCTATTAACATATCTGCAAACTTAGTTAAGTCTTCTGCAGTTGAGTAGAGCCCGCCTGACCCAAGGGTGTTAGCATTCTCGATGGGTAAAGCCTGATCCATCGTAGGAAAGTAAGCTTTGGCTACCCTTTCTCTATCAAATTGATCAAGTGGTGTTTTCGTTGAGCTTAAATTCAGAGGCGTGCTCACATATTTCGCAAGGAATTCGGTATAGCTCATACCGCTCACTCGTTCAATCATGATTTCAAGCAGATCAAACCCATCGTTTACATAAACGGAGAATTCACCTGGATTTGAATTTAAATGTTCCGATTGTAACTTGTTCAATAATTCATCGTGGACTATTGTATCATTGTCATCAAATAAAGAACTATTCGGAAGATGAGTACCGTAAAGCCCTGACGAATGATTCATTAACATACGAGGGGTAATCTTTTTATATCTTTCATCTGCCATTTTGAAGTCTTTGATATACGTTGTAAGTGGCTTATCAATATCAATTTTATTAGCATCAGCTAGCATCATCGCTGCAGCAGACACATGCATTTTACTTATCGAGCCTATACCAAACATAGTGTCTTTGGTGATCGGAGCTTTGGAAGCTTTATCGTTTACACCGGCGTTATCTGATAAAACAATGGATCCCTTATCCATAATGGCATACTGCACACCACTTGCACCAGAGACGGAAAGGAGCTTCGAAGCTTGCACCTTTGCCCTTTCTTTTACAGTAGCCGGATTCGTTTCAGCAAAAGCTGGGCTGACCGGAATGGCAATAAGCAAAGCGGCCATCCCTACAGAAACCATTCTCTTCATTATTCATTCCTCCTTGTAATTCGTTCTAGATTATACTTTCTGAATTCATCATACATGGAGGAAGGCTGCTGTATTCAAATACGCCCTGAAACGAAAAAACAATCCCTAAACAACATGTTGTCTAAGGATTGTTCGTTTAAAATGGCAGGAGGACCATATTATTAAATACTTTATGTTTCGTTTCAATGGTCATATGACCACCGTACTTGTCGCAGATTCTAGCGATATTGGTTAATCCAATACCATGAAATTCAGGAGATGGTTTTTGGCTATGTAAGTGGGCAACTTCATTCTCCATATAATTCAAGATGTGAATGAGTAGAGTAGACTCGGTAGAATGTATTTTTATAAGAATGTACCTATCTTCTGCGATCGTTAACTTTTTAGAAGCTTCTATTGCGTTATCTAGCATATTTCCAATGACAACACATAAGTCATAACGGTCTATATGGATTTCTTGCGACCATAAATTAAGCTTTATATCTATTCTAATGCCATTGGCATGTCCAATATTAAGCGTATTTGTAATAAGAGCATCTATAACCAGATTCCCCGTATTAACCCGCTGATACGCTCCTTCGACTTTATTTAATGTTGTCTTAATATGTTCCATTGCAGCTGCTAACTCATTTCGCTTTATACATTCTTCAATATATAAAAACTGTTGATTCGTATCATGAATAATTCTTTTAATGGATTTGAAGCTGTGAACGACCTTTTCGTAATTCGCATCTTGATAATCCATCTGATGTTGCAGCTGAGTATGTTCTTGCATGAATTTATATTTATCAATAATCGAATCAAAAATATAGATAATCATAACGTTTAAGAAAAGAAAGCCAATAGCGGAAATAAAATAATAGACGGTCTTATAATTTAGAATATATAGGTGATATATACTCATAAGTGGAATAGCCGAAATTAATACGTAGTAACGATAATGCAAAGAGTAACTACTATGTCTTGCAAGTGGTCGTATGATCTGAATGATGGCAAACATGATGATGAAAGAGAGTAAAATAGCTTTCATGTAGACAATTTTATTAGTTTCATTTACAGGGTCAAAGCTAAACTCAACTGAATCTAGGGTATAAAAAATATAAAGAGATATACAAGTAACGAGAGACATTAAAACGCTGTAAAGCATAGAGAAAATGATCTTCGTTTTCATCTCTACTTGATAAGATTGTACGAAACTAAATATCATAAGCAAGGCTAGAATCGAAGATAAAATTGGTGAGACGGGAATAACAAGATATAGGAAATCGAGCAGCCCAAAGATAATAAAGTAAATGAATCGGTTATGTTTTTTAGCTGATTTACCAAAAACCGAGTTGAAGAAAAAATTAAGTTGAACGCCCATCACAAGTACAATTGTAAAAACAACAAGTAAATTATTTTGAATCATATTATTCGATCTTCCTAATCATATATTTGGTATAAACATCTTTAACCTCTTTGATTTTAGAACGGCCTATGGGTAATTCCAATCCATTGGACATGAGAACAACTCCGCTAGCAAACTTTCTCACATGAAGTAGATTAATGATAATGGAACGGTGGATTTGCAGGAAGTTACTGTCTTTTAAAGCTAAAGCATAATCTGCAATAATTCCTTTGCTTTTATAGGTTTGATCAGTAGTAATAAAATGTAGTTTGCTCTTTATCGTTAAGCTTTTGGCAGCTTCAATACTAATAAGGTCGTCATATTTAATCATGATTGATTCATAGGCTGACTTGATGACCATAAACTTTTTATCAAGTGTTTGAAAGTACTGGCATAGTTTGATGATTTTCTCCTCCAAGATCGAGGGGGCAACAGGTTTTATCAAATACTGGAATGTCATGACATCAAAACTTTCTACCATATATTCAGGGTAGCTTGTCAGAAAAATAATTTGTTCATCCAAGTTATGTAACGCTCTTATTCTACGAGCTGTCTGAATCCCGTTCAGACCACCTATTTCGATATCCAAAATTAGAATATGGAACGGGGGTTCATTGGTCTCATAATGAGATACCAATTGCTCTCCCGAGCCGAATAATTCGATTTCAAATTCTATATTTGTCTTTATCGACAAAGTAATCAGGATGCCTTTAACAATCTCTCTTTGTTTTTCCTCATCATCGCAAATAGCCACTCTATACATAAATGATGCACTCCTCGACTATTTGAATTTTATAGTAATAGATTTTAGACGAAATGCAGATTTGAATCCCTTAAATCACTTCTAACCCGGCAACAACTTTATTCCACTAGACCAAAAAAAGCCGCGATTTACGCGGCTCTTAATGAGATAAAGTTTAGACAACCGGTATGACTGTGACAAGTCAGGATAAGAGATTCTGAGCTCTTTTCGTTCATACAATTAAAACGTATTATATATATCTTCACATTCTGCCGCGGTCGGTTCATAAAAACAGTGCTTCTTCCATCTTCCTGCGAGCGGCTGATTATACCAGGTTTCCGGACATGGTCCGGGATTTTCGAACGTTCCTGGACGGAAATACCACAGGGCGAATTTGGCTGGCCAACTTCGCTCCCCGTTCACAGCACGTCGCGCCAGACGGCGTTCCCTCTCTCTTGCGTTTTGATAGTACATACCATGTTGTAACGCTTCGAACGCATGCGGCTGGTTGATCATTTGGGGAATTGTCCGGATGTCTTTAAAGTCGGAGCAATTCACTCTTATTCGGTTAATGCCAACACTTCCAACATGGAGCATGCCCGTTTCGCCTTCGGTCTCAGCTTCAGCTCGAAGCAACCTTGCCAACATATCAATATCCTGTTGCCTGGCTTTTACGACTGCCATTTGCTCACCTCTTTAGATTTCTCTAGACTCATCATATTGTAGGCGAAGCGGATATGTTACTATGGCAAAAATAAAGAGCGATAACATCAAACATCATTGTACAATACAATCCGCAGGTAACTGCACGGTCAGCGCCATCTCGGTAACCATCCCACTGTTCGAAAGCCGCTTGTGCCCAGTATTGCAGCAAGGTGTAGACCGTAAACTTACGCACGGTCTCATGGTAGCCTACCAGTTCGGCCAAATGTATTTTTGTATTTTATTGGATAATCGACAGGCGTGCATTTAGAAAATTTTTCGAAATAAAATTGGATAATGAAGTAGTATCATACCTGTAAATGAACAAACTAAATAAAAAACAGCCTCGTATTTTACGACTAAAGAGGAAATATCAGGTTTTATTTCACCTCTTTTATATATCATTTTAAATAAAGCTCTATATATTAAATACCCAATAATCGCGCCTAGGGTGTTCATAAGTAAATCATCAATATCTGTAATCCTATGATTTAGCAATTGACTTAGCTCAATAGCCAATGAGAAAAATAATCCAGTATATGCAACATTTTTGATTGTTCTAAACTGCGGCCAAATAGTTGGCAATAAAAATCCTAACGGCATAAATAAAATAATGTTCAAAATATATGTAGTAATACCTTCAGAAGCAAAGGGGAGTAAGTTGATTTCACTTATACGAATTAATGTTTCATATTTTCCTATCACCCATATATTTCCTACCCCCGTCACCATATACACTAGCGCAAGGTAGAAAAGAAAAACATACACCCATAGAAAATGCTTAATAGATAATTTTTTTTGCGCCTTTAATAAAAATCCAGTTTGAAACACAATACAAAAAATAATAGTACAAAAATAAGTATACAAAACTGTAGCTGCAAGCATATTAGAATACGTCTCCTAACTTTACATTTAAACCAATGACTTTATCATTTTAGAACCTAATTCAAGAAAATGAGGTCACAATCACTCCATCTATATTATTACCGGATATTTCATGATGTTCATTCGCTGGTACTTCAACTTCAATTGTCTCATTTTGAGAAATGGGGTAATATGAAATTGTATATTTTGTCCCATCAACACTAACAGAAATGCTCTTTTCTTCTTTTAAATAATCCAAATATTCTTCCAAAGCTAAATTCATTTCCTGCATAATCACACTGTGAGGCAAGCCGACATAACGAATATGCCAAGGTTCATAATGAATTCCTGTAACAACCGTTTTATCCAAGGGATAGCGTAATATAAATCCGTATTCCCAAGAATTTTTTTCTATCCACCTTCCTTCAGGTGCTTTATCCATCTTCATTTGAGTAGATCCCACATCAAGCGATAACCCCAAATTGTGTTCGCTATGACCTGCTGGCAAAGCAAAATCAGAACCCATTTCTTCGTAAAGTCTGCTTTGCTCATCTAAGTCTCGAAAACCACTGCTAATTAAAAAGTGCCAAACCCCATCTTTTTTAGCATCAGCTATCATCTTGGAAAATTTTTTAGCTATTTCTTCTGACAATTTAATTTCGTTATCAAGTAACCCATACCCCTTTGTCAATTCTTCGTGCGTAAATAAATTTATGACATCTGATTTTATACTCTTTTGGCGAACAGGATGTTCATTGTTGACCAAGAGTAGATTCCCATGATAGATCTGTTCTTCCGTAAGCTCAATCTTTTGGATATTTTCAGTAGCTGTATTATCATTTTGTTCATATTTTTGAATATCTACTTTATCTTTGGATATCGGTAATATATTAAAAATAAAAACTAGAAATAATGCAAAAACCAATAAAAAACCCCACTTTTTCATTTTTAGTCTCCTCCTTGATGTAACTTGTTTATAGGATAGGAAAACTTTTAAAATAAAAGTGGGGTAAATTTTAAATTTTCCTTAAATTTTTCATTTGGATTTTACACTTAATCTCTTTGGGAATCCTCCATTGGTAATCGGGCTTCAAATATAGTGCGTATTAAATCACTTTCGGCAGTTATTGTCCCATTGTGTTGCTCTACTATATTCTTCGCAATGAATAAACCGAGACCTGTGCTATTTTCTTGATGAGTTCGTGCTTTGTCACCAGTAAAAAGCATATCGAAAATATGAGGCAGTTCATCTGGAGGAATGGCGTCCCCATAATTGATAACTTGAATAACTACTTCCTTTGAATCAATAGAGCCGTTGATATCTACATACTGCCCATCATATCCATAACGGTTTGCATTAATTAGAAGATTTTCAAACACACGCGCCAACAACTCTCCATCACCCATAATAGATAAAGGGGAAGTAATATTCGTTCTTGCTATCAAATCGTTTTTCTCTAAGACAGGATACAACTCTTCTTTTAATTGAATAAGTAGCTCGCTTAAATCGATTTGTTTCTTTTCAATTGGTAACATGCCATAATTCATCCTAGTTATTTCGAATAATTCATCAATCAACCGTTCTAGGCGTTGAGATTTAGTAAAGGCAATCGTTAAAAAATGCCTGATCTGATTTTCAGTCAAGCTATCATCCTTAAGGATTAAATCTAAATAACCTAAAACAGAGGTAAGAGGTGTGCGCAAATCATGAGCCAAATTCAATACTAACTGCTCTTTACTATTTTCCGAAAAGTCACCCCTTTCTATAGCCTTTTCCAATTTTTCACTTGCCTGATTAATGCCTTGTGCAATATCACTAAATTCATCATTTGACAATATTTGAACTCGATGCTTAAAGTCACCCTGAGCGAGATAATGAATTCCTTTTGAAATCTCATTGAAATAGGCAGAATAGGGTTTTGTAAGTAAAAAGAAAAACAATATCGAAAGCAGGATAAATAACAGTAAAAAGACGTTAAGGTCTCCAATATTTTGTATGATTTTGCGAAAATAAGCTAGTGTATCTCCATAACTAACATTTGTATAATAATACAATTGGAGTACTTTAAAGAGTAGGTATGTTATGGCGCTAGACAACAACATGCTTAAACATAACAATAATATCATTTTTGAACGAAAGCCTCGTAGTATTTTAACCATTGAGTTTATAATCTACCTCCATACCTGCTAAAAAATGTCTTCTGCACTATAAACTTTATTTGGATAACTGGTTAATAACTATAAAATTTCAAACTCTTTCGGTGTTGACTCAATATTCTTACCATATATAGTAACTGTACGTTGTTCAGGAGAAATCGTTAATCCTCCAAATTCCAAGTTTGAGTTCTGTTTGAATGGTTTCGTCATACAATCGTTTGCTCC
This sequence comes from Paenibacillus alvei DSM 29, assembly GCF_000293805.1. Classification (GTDB taxonomy): domain Bacteria; phylum Bacillota; class Bacilli; order Paenibacillales; family Paenibacillaceae; genus Paenibacillus_B; species Paenibacillus_B alvei. Next base: position 578,037 of record NZ_AMBZ01000002.1, read on the forward strand.
AATCACGAGTCCCTGCACTTTATCAAAATCAGACATTTTCGCGCTCAAAAAATAATGGGCATATTATGTTTTTCGCGAATGCAATGTGCAACCTTATATCCATCCATTTTCGGCATCGCAATATTCAAAATAAGTAAATCAATGTGTTAAGTCTGGATAACATTAATATTTTCTTGCCCATCCAATACCTTAATGACACGATACCCTTCTAAATGTATAGCAACCAAATCAGCAATTTCAACATCATCGTCACCTATTAATATTGTTATATTTTCCATTCATTCTACTCATATACAAAAATATCATTAATTGAACTTAATTTTGAGCAGCAGAACTGCATGTAACTGAACAATAAATATTGTCACGCCTGTTGATTATCCAATAAAATACAAAAATATCACAGCAAAAAGGACGCCTTTTCAGTAAAATCCATTGCACCACACAACACGATTTGAAAGAGGCGACCTCCTGATAAGCATAAACTTTCGCCCATATTTTAGCCTCGATAAGATTGAAGTAAATGGACTTAATAATTGGTCTAACATACTTTCCCCCCGTGATATATCCTCTTAGATGTCCAGTATATTTTACCGATGAAATTTACCAACACTTGTGGTAAATTTCATCGCCAACAGCCTTTCTAGCGGATAAATAGAATGAAGCCATTTCTCTTGAAACGCAGGAGAACGCCCACCCAGACATTTTTATGGATTTTGGTTTCATTCCTGAATCTTGTAGTTAGTTTATTGCATAACTGCTTTGCCAATTTAGCTCTGCTTTCCATCTCTTAATACTCGGCAGAGTCAGCTTTAACCCTCACTCCTGGTCAATGCCCGACAGCAGAAAGGGAATAGCGGGCTGAATAAATGCTTCCGGCGATAATTCCTTCCCCTTTCTCCTCCACTCCACAGAAGCACCATATAACCCCCAACTTAAAAGGAGCGCTGTGATTTTTAGCGATTCATCCGCCGCCATCGTCAGTTGTTTTCGCAGCATTTTATAGAAGATAATCTCGAGCTGCTCTCGAATAATACGAGCAATGGTCTCATCGTATCCTCGATGACACCGATTGGATAGCGCGCTCTGGAAATCTGTTATAGCTACGAAAATATCAATAATCGTTGCTTCATTCAGCACGCTATTCCCAAAGTCTATCGCATTCAAATTAATCAAAAGCACTTCGGATAAAACCTTGTCGAGCAAATCATATATGTCTTCAAAGTGATAGTAGAACGTTGCCCGATTAATCATCGCCTCTGTCGTAATATCCTTCACGGTAATATCCTTGAATTCTTTTTTACCTGAAAGTTCAATAAAAGACTCCATGATTAACTTACGCGTTCGTAAAATTCGGGGGTCTGTCTTGGATTTCGTCATTCCTGTCCCTCCAACATTTTAAACAGATGTGCCCATGTGTTGTATAAACGACAAATCACATGATCTATTGGTGTTCCGGTACATTTATTATGGCTAAAATGGGATTGTAAAAGCAAAGTGATCTTTCGGAAACTTCAAGGAGGCAACCATCATGGCAAATGACGATAAACGAATAGTCAGCGATAATCATATGATTTGTGATCTTGAGACCGGTGTCTGCGGCGTAGCTGGGGAAGAAGAAGTGGAAATGATTGATTTCAATCCACCCCACAAATCCATTACAGTTTATTATGTGACGGATCCAATCTGCTCACACTGCTGGGCGCTTGACCCTGTCCTACGACGATTTAAAACGCAGTATGGACATGTTTTCAACTTCCAAACGGTAATGGGCGGGCTGCTCGAAAAATGGGGGGATGAGCCGGTCGATCCACGTAACGGTATATCTGGACCTGCTCATGTCTTCGACCACTGGCGAGAGGTTGGGGAATACTCACGTATGCCAATTGACGGTTCGCTGATGCTAAGCGATCCCGTTCAATCCTCTTACCCACCCTCTCGTGTATTTAAAGTGATTCAGCAACATCATGGCAATGCAGTAGCCTATGATTACTTAAGACGATCACGAGAAGCTTTATTCGCATTTAATCGAAATATCGCGGAGGAATCCGCCATGATTGACATCGTAAATCAGCTTGGACTGGATGGAGAAGCGATCGTTCAAGATGCTGAACATCGATCCGGCCAATCCTTATTGAATGAGGATTTTAGACTCGCTAGAAGCCTTGGCGTTCGAGGTTTTCCAACGATCGTCATGATCAATGAAGAGAATAAAGGAGTCAAAATCGTAGGTAGTCGTCCGTTGGAGTCTTACGTTGAGGGCCTTCAGCAAGTGTTGAATACGGGAGAAATTAAGCCAAGGCAACAACCATCGCTTTCGAACTTGCTTTCGCAAGAAAAGCTATTATTTTCTAAAGAAATTGAAGTGATGTATGAGATCGACAAGTCGGGGATCAATGCTTTTGTTGAAAAAGAACTTGCACCAGGAAGTTATGAAATAGGGAATCTCTTAGGGGAGTTCTACTATACAACAAAGAGTTCTTGATGGGGAACGTTGAAAATAAAGTCAAGGACAAAGAGCTAGCAATTGGGCTGCTCTTTGTCTTTTTACATAGAAATGGATAAATTTCTTGTGCGGATATCGCCTATGAGTTGGGGTACAGTCAGTCAGCAGCATTTCATTACGGATTTCGGACGCGTGCTTGAGATAGAGATAATGCCCGCAAACATATTCGTACCTTCTCCACAACAATATTTTTCGCCGTCACTTATGGTACGGCTCACCTCGATTTATCTTCACTGCACGGTAGATCTGCTCCACGAGTACCAAGCGCATCAACTGGTGCGGCAGTGTCATGCGGCCGAAGGACAGCTTCGAATTCGCTCGGCGAAGAACCGCATCAGATAGCCCGTTAGAACCGCCTATGACAAAGGCAACATTGCTTGTCCCGTACGTAGCCAACCGATCGAGCTGCGAGGCCAAGTCCTCACTCGACCAAAGCTGCCCATCTATCGCGAGGGCCACGACATGGGCATCCTGCTTAATGTGGCCAAGAATACGCTCTCCCTCACGATCCTTAACTTGCTCCAGCTCGGCATCGCTCATTTTCTCGGGTGCCTGCTCATCCGGTACCTCTGACACCTGGAATTTCACATATGGAGCCAGCCGCTTGCTGTACTCCGCAATGCCCTGCACCAAGTATTTCTCCTTCAGTTTCCCTACGCATACCAATTGAATGTTCATTGTTGCTGTTAACCCCGTTTCCTGATCTTAATCACCATATAAAAAGAGAGAACGATCCATGCCCTCCCTATGATCCAGCATATATATAGTTAGTGTACCCGACATTTATCTCCTTCGTCCATGTTGGCAATCAGCCGCCTGCTGTCACAAATTTTCAAAATAAAACAAAAACTTTTGTACCCAAACGCGTAAAAGCGTGATAGAATACATCTATGCAAATATTTACATCGGCTTTTTAACCAACAACTACAACCTTGGAGGTGTAAAGAATGGCGACGATCATTCTGTACATGGCTTACTTGCTAATTCCGGTACTCAGCTTTCTATTTCTGTTCAACCTGCTCGACAACAACAAGAAGAGAACACAATATTCCGTCTACTACTCGTCCATAATGTCGGCATTCTGCCTCATCGTGTTCTTGTCAGGGCAGCTCTAAACTTAATAGCGACTATGATTGTTAAAAACTTGACATGCAAAAGGGGCTGGATAAACAGCCCCTTTATTTGTGCCTTCATATGGAGTTAAAACGGTTGTATGGTCGGTGTTCTTCTTCAGAAGGAGTGGCAAGTGTAACGCTGAATGGGCTTGTGAAGGCGTTGAACGGCACTACTGTTGCATTCAGTTGCAGCGTCGCTAACCTTTAATGTTCCTTCGTTTCGATCAAGTTGGACCTCGTCAATCGTCGTATCCGGCAGGCCATTAACTGTAATGAAACTTTCCCCGTACACGGACTCCACTACACTCGTAGCACGTACAACCGCTGTCCCCTGCTTGTGTCCTGTCACGATACCATCAGACGTTACCGTCACAGCTCCGTCTACTGAAGCATCACGAACTGACCATTTTACGGTCTGATCAGCACCGATAAGAAGCATCTTCGCATTCAACTTTACACTTTCTTTTACAGCCAAACTTACGTCCGTCTGATCAAGCTCGACCGATACAGGCTGCTGTTGTGGCTTGCGAATCGAGAACTCATCAATGACAACATCATTAATGTTCTTCACGAGGAACTTCATCTCGCTGCCAATAATCTCAACGGCTACATAGATTTGCGCCTTCGTTCCGTCTATTTTGTACTGCCAGTCTTGTGCAACAACCTCATAGAACTTCGGCCCTGAGGAGCCCGCTACAATATAAGTTGTCCCTTCTCCCTCGCCAACTGGCTTGCCGCCGCGCAATGGGCTCGTTCTTAAGTACACATGGTCATGGCCATTTAATGCCGCATCCACATTAAGTTCATCAAATGTGGATGTCCAAGCATTGCGAATATGCTTCTCATTATTCTTGCTTCCATATGGACCACGATGGAACGTAACGATCTTCCACGTTTTATCCGTTGCGGCCAAATCTCGTCGCAACCATTCCTTTTGCTCTTCGAGGTCGTACTCACTATTCAGCACGGCAATATGGGCATTATGATAATTAAATGAATAATTGCTGCCCTTCAAGCTGTCTATCCCGTTCTGTGGATTGTTGAAATGAGCAAGGAAATCATCATTTTTCCGTGTTCCCGTCACCTCATGGTTACCGACTACCGACACAACTGTTGTCTTCAAGAATGTATCCTGTACTGCCTTGAACCACATATTCCATTCATTTTCCTTAAACCCATCCTCGACCATATCCCCGGCCTGTAGAATGAAGTCAAAATCCGGCTGATCAGCCACTGCCTTCCGTACAATATTGCCCCACAGCTCGAATCCCGCTTCATCCGCGGATTGCGAGTCGCCAAAGAAGAGGAATTTCGTACGTGTACCGTCCAGCTCAGCCGTCTTGAACGTGCCCTGCTCACTCACCTTGTCGCTGCCGTTGCCAACACGATATACATATTCCGTTCCCGGCTTAAGCCCTTGAACAACTGCCTTATGCACACGAACCGTACCGATATCCCACGTATGGAGCATATTGCTCGAGCCATTCACCCGAATGACATTCGAATGGTTAAAATCGACGAAGTCTTCCTTTTTCGCGATCTCTACCACTGAAACATCCACGTTAATATTGGAATGCCACGTAAAGCCGCGAGAAGTTGCCGGATCTACTCCCATTGTCACACTCACGTTGTAAGGCAATTCGCTGCCCGCCACCGGGGATACCTTGAACTTCACTACTGGACTGAATCGTGTTCCCTCGTTCGCTTGCAGCTCGTATTCCCGCACTGTCCCCGTCATCTTATTCGTGGTAAGCTTGCCGTCTGCGCCCGTCACACCCAACTCTGTTCCCTCACGTGTCACGATACGCGCGCCTTGTACAGGAGCGCCAGTCTCATCAACAACCCCAAGCACAGTATCCTGCCCCTCGGTTATGCCGTCCGTGTTCCAATTCAAGCGCAGATGATACTCAATGGCCGCGTGAAGAGGAAGACCGAAGAAGCTAAAGTCTGTGTTTCCTTTATCCGCTAATCCAATGCTTCCTGATGTAAAATCGACCTTGAACGCACCCGACACATCCGACTTTAGGTGATATTCAATTCTCGCGAGCACTTCGTCATCCCTCAAGTTCAACTGATGCACATCAGAAAACTTTAGATTCACTTTCCCATCCGGGGTAATACTTTCCTCGATATTAGCGGGGCCAAGTTTACCGCCTGCAACTACTTCTATCTTCTCTATCAAATTGGGATCAACGATAAATCCAATGTCAGCACGTTTAATATGGGAAGGCTTGAATCCTTTAACCTCCACCTTGTAAACATTGCCTGCATAAGCATTGTTTGCTCCCGTATATACGAGCTTCGATGACACGGTATCAACGGTAAACATCCATTCTTTTTCTGCCCGATTCCCGTTCATATCACGAATTTTGACCTTCACGACATGAACCCCGTCTGCCAAAGGCACATTCGGTGTATAGTGAATTTCACCCTTCGGTGGATAAAATCCATGCTGAACCAGTTGTCCATCCACATACATGCGCACCTTATCGGGATCAATCAGCGTCGTTGCTGGATGCTTGATTGGATCATATCCGAAATCTTCCCCGTACACATGGATTTTCGGAGTCGAAGTATGAATTGTACTGCCATCAACCGGAGAGAAATCCTTCAGCACTGGCGGCTCCATGTCATCCGTATTCGGGCCATATAGCGCTCGGATTTGATCGATATAAAGAGTCCCATCGTTCTTGTTTGTATTTTTCGTTTCCATATATCGAATCGGCATGGAAATTTGAAGCGGAAGAGGTCTTCCCTTAGGAACCGCTGCCTCGATATACTTCCAGCCTGTGAACTCAAGGCCCGTCTTCTCATCCGTATAATCAATATCTACTGCAGCCCCATTGCCGTCTCGTAGCTGACCGCGCAGCCAGTGCTTTTTACCGTCGCCATACACCCACGCGCTTATTTTTTCCGGATAGCCAGGAATATCAATATACTTATCCTTGCCTTTCGTATTGATGTATGCGCCTGATATCCCTACTGTATCGGTAAAGTCATATTCCAGCTTTGCAGCCTTACTGCCGAATCGTACAAATTCTTCATCCGCCGTCTCGCTGAGCTTTACACTCTTGTACCTTGCACCACTTTCCTCATAGTAACGATCCAGACCACCCTCGAAATCTTCCAATACAACAGGTTTCAGCCCTATATTTACATCCATTGATGCCTCAATATTACCGTACTTGACGATAATTTTACCGTTCTTATCCGATTCCGAAGTTGCGGTAAATACACCGTTAGCATCAATAGAACCGATTGGGCCTTCGACCCTCCACTCAAACTGGCGATTATCGGCAACAACGACTCGCCCATCTCGAATAGCCGTTACCTGCATATTCACTTGTTCGCCGGTAGAAAAAGCCTTTACCTTGTCAGGCAATATGAGGTCTGTCAAATCCTTTACCACCTCGACTTGGCCTTGCCCCTGCACGCCACCTGCAGTCACTGCAACATTTGCGCTCCCTGCAGCAGATCCAGCCGTGAACTTGCCATCCCCTGCTATCGTTCCAAGCGAAGGATCAACAGCCCATTGCAATACATCTGTATATGGAGCTGGATGTCCATTTACATCTACTCCGGCTGCTGCGAATTTGAATGTAGAGCCAACGAGCACTCGCTCCATATTCGGATGTACGACCAGCTTCGAGGCAGTTCCTTGCTCCGGTGCCTTATTTACGAGCAGCAATCCGTTTGCCGTCTTGCGTTCACTGCCGTCAGATGGACGGTTCAGGACCTTGCGAGTCAGCTCCCCCGGCAGCTTCGCTACGAACGTGGACGAGCCGCCACCATCAAGACACAGCGCATTGACGACACCCATGTCCTTCATTACCTTGCCGAAATCATCGTAGGATACCCCTTCACTAAATCCTGGCGCTCGGCCGTCGATCACCATCATGATAATGGAGCCGTCAGCTTTTGTTCCGATTGCCACTCGTGGGTAGAGTGCCTTATCAGGATTCTCTTGCGGCACGCCATCCTTGACCAGCATAAACACGCCGCCGACTGCCATTTTAACGTCCTTCCACTCATCCTCCAGCTCAAAGCTTGCGGAGATTTCATCTCCTACCTTCAGCTGTTCGAGGATTTTGCGGTTCTCTGTTCCCGAAGCAGACAGCACAACCTTGCCCGAGGCAAGCGGTGCGTCCCCTTTGTCCTTGCGTATCTCCGCAACCTTGAGCTTTAAGGTGCTGCCGCTCTTTACTTCTCCCGACAGCACATCAAGAATAACTTCGTCGCCGAGATCATTAGTTTTGGTTGAAGTATGAAATACGGATGTGAATAAGGACAGCTTGTCGGCATTTTCACGCATCCGATTAATTTCCGATATTTCATAATCCTTGCCGCTAATGTGAAGCGTTCGCTTCAACTCTGGACTCAGTCCGTATATCGAGGTTCCATCCTTTTTCAATCCATATGCATACCAATCCCACTTAGGCGGCGGACTCACCAATATCTCACTATCACCCATAAATAAGCCAAGAGGCACGCCTGTCGTCATATCATAGAAGTCGCCGTTGATGGCTGCAATAACCCGATTTCCCGCCTTGTCTGCATGATCGGCCATCTTCGTAACACCTGTCATGCCGTACACTTTCCCGTCCGTCATGCCAGGCTGCAAATCCAAGGAAGGATTCTTCGGATCGAACTCTACATAATGAACCTTCTCTTGCCCTTGTGGCAGCTCCATACTGTTCCAGGTATAATTTACCCCAGGTGCAAGCTCCATCTTTCGCTCATCCACAACTTTTCCGAAGCTTCCCTGCCCTGCACTAGACGCCATTGCCATACTGGTACCTGTGAATGCAATCATGGACCAGATCATACACAGAGATAGAACGACCGCCAATCGTTGTCGAATTTGTTTCATCCGTAATGTGTTCCTCCTACCGTGAAATGTACGAGAGGCCTTGCCCTCTCTATAACATGTCTCTATAACATCATCTTTTATAGTCGGCTGTCCCTGCAAAGTAATGAAACGCATTTCTCATTTCTTCGCCGATTCTACTCCTTACGAAATATTCAAAAATTGCTAGATGCCAAAATGCTTCCGATACTCAAGAAGCGTCATCTTCACGATCTGCTTAAATACGCGATTAAAATATTGAAGAGTTGTATATCCCGCGGCATGTGCATCCTCCCTCTTCCACATCTGCATGGCTAGCTTGCGTTCAACAACATCTTGATCCGCGAGCATGACCCGCAACATCAATGTCCCTCCTTTGCTGCTTTACTTGGTAATCAACGTTAACATAAACCGTTGGCGTCTGGTCATGATCTAACCAATCTTATCCAAATCTTAATAGTCAGTCGTACACCCGACCTCCTTTCCCTCTCTTCATAAAATGTACTGCTTAATGAGCAGAGCTGCCCGTACGCATCAGACTTTTTTCATCCGTTACAATACCTCCCTCTCTAAATTAGCTGACATGAGTCGGATGATTCGTCCCTACTATTTATGCAAGCGCTTTCCTAAAAATTGTTCACATTCCCCTTGCTTGCTTTGGCATTGACCCATCACCACACAATCCGTACACTGTATCCTCCAGCTTTAAGGCATCACCTCCTTTATCGCATGTTTCTCGCCTAAAATAGGCACAATGATAGCAATGTTGTCAATTCTTGAAATGAACGGGAGAGCAACTGCTATGAAATCCATCTTCAACCTATACCTGACTGACCTGAAACGCATTACAAGCAATTGGGCGGCCGCTATTGTGATTACGGGCCTTATTGCCCTTCCTTCCCTATATGCATGGTTCAACATTCTGGCATCATGGGATCCCTACAGCAACACCAAGGGGGTAGCCATTGCTGTCGCCAACAATGATAAGGGCGATACCCTGATGGACAAGCCAATCAATATCGGCAAGCAAATCATCGAATCGCTCAAGACCAATGAAGCGATCGGCTGGACATTCATGGACGAGAAAGAAGCACTGCGCCGCGCCGAACGCGGACAGGTATACGCAGCCATTATTATCCCCGCCGATTTTTCCGCACGGATCGGTACCGTATTGTCCAATGATCCACAGAAGGCGGAAATCGTCTATTACGTGAATGAGAAGATCAATGCAATTTCACCGAAAATTACAGCCAAAGGCGCGTCCGGCATCATCGAGCAGGTCAGCTCCAACTTCGTTCGTGAAGCCAATCGCACCATCTTTAAAATATTTAACGATGTAGGGGTGGAACTGAAAAATGAGCTCCCGACCATCGAAAAGGTAAAAACCTCGTCTTTAAGCTGGAAAAAGGGTTCCCAGAGCTCACACATATCGTCGATGTGGCACTGCGCGATACGGCGAAGGCCAATGACATTGTAGCCTCAGCACAGCGTAATCTCCCGCTCGTTTCTCAGGTGGCCGAGGAAGGAGCCCGCTTCTCTCGCAGCGTTGGTGATCTGCTCAATTATAGCGAGCAAGGGATTGATACGATATCTACCTTTATTAAGCAGGATCTTAACTCCATTCAACAGACGGCATTGGCCATTCAAGATTTGACCTCCCTACTGCAAGATGCAAGCAGCGATCCCTCTCTTGTGAAGGAGGCTTTGAATCGTGCCGAGGGTCGGCTGAATACTGCTCTTACTCTTGTAGATGGCCTTAGCAGCTGGTTCAGTCGACTTAATGGGGTTGTCCCTGGAGATCGCTTTGGCAGCACTATAGGACGCTTGAAATCCATACGAGATAAGCTGGAGCGGCAATTATCCACTGTGCGTCAAATCTCCGGCGCGGTAGATCGTGGTGAGAAAGTGTCGGCAGACCTGATTAATCAATTGAATCGGATTGCGAAAGAGACTGCTGATATTACGGGCAGCATATTAAATCGGTACGATGATGAGATTAAGCCGAATATTGTCCAAGGCATTCAGACAGCAAAGCGTACCGTCAACAATGTTCAGACTGTATTGCAGGATGCACTGAATCACATGCCTGACGTAAAGACAATTCTGAACGATGCCGCTAAGCTGATTTCGGTCGGTAGTGAGGAAATTGCAAAGATACAGCACAGCCTGCCGGAAGCGCAATCCAAGCTGACGGATATCGCGAATCGAATTCGCTCATTAGAGGCACGTGGCGATATCAATGAAATTATTGATTTGCTGAGAAACAATTTTGAGAAAGAGAGCGAGTTTTTCGCTGAGCCCGTCGTGTTGAAAGAACATAAGCTGTTTCCGATCCCGAACTACGGATCGGCCATGTCACCATTCTTCTCTACGTTATCATTATGGGTCGGTGCCCTGCTCCTGGTGTCGCTTCTGACGGTGGAGGTGCATGAGGAAGGCGTAAAATATAAGGATCATCAAGTGTATTTCGGTCGCTATCTCACCTTCGTCACAATCGCGCTGCTGCAGTCCTTGCTTGTAACACTAGGCGATTGCTATCTGTTGAAGGCATACGTGCTCAATCCATTCTGGTTCGTTCTCTTCGGCATGATGCTAAGCGTCGTATTCATGCTAATAGTATATACGCTCGTATCTGTCTTCGGCAACGTAGGCAAAGCGTTGGCCATCGTGCTGCTTGTTCTCCAGCTGGCAGGCTCAGGAGGTACCTTCCCAATCCAAGTAACACCGCCTTTTTTCCAGGCAATTCATCCTTATTTGCCATTCACCTATGGCATCAGCATGATGCGTGAGGCGGTCGGCGGTATCCTATGGGATGTAGTGTGGCGCGACTTGATGATGATGTGTATCTATGTTGCGATTACACTCGTCATGGGCCTTCTGCTAAAGACACCGCTCAACCGGTCAAGCGCCAAGTTCGTGCGAAAGGCGAAGGAGAGCAAACTGATTCACTAGCCTTACATTCAGGCACGCATGTTCCATACAGTACGTATAATCTAGGGCGCTCATGAATTCTATCCTATCCATTAGCGCTCGATAGTACATCTGCTGGCTTAGAACTTAAAGCTTAGAGCATCGAGCTCTGGAACCCAAATCGAACAATTCGACCCCTTCCTTGTTCGCGGAACCATTGATACAATGGAAGATGCTAACATGGACAATCGGAGGAACGAACATGCGCTTAATTCAACAAGTATGGACAGACGTGAAGCAATGGGATCGGAATATTAAGCTGTTTTTTATCGCCAACTTGTGCTTTCAAGTGGGCAGCGGTATGTTCATGGTACTCTACAACTTGTATATTCAATCACTCGGATATAATGATGACATGAACGGGACGCTCATCAGCCTGCAATCTCTTGCTACGGCTTTGATGTTTGTCCCGATTGGCTTTCTGGGGGATCGCACGAGCCGGAAGAAGATTCTCATCCTTGGCGCGCTGCTAACAGGGATCGGATTCATTGGACGCTCCTATGTTGAGTCATCTACGAACCTGCACGTATTGGCGGTTTTTTCAGGGCTAGTTGCGTCGGCCTTTCAAGTTATTGCTGTTCCGTTCCTTGCGGAAAATGCCCGTAAGGAGCAGCGTTTGCAGCTCTTCAGTTATCACTTTGCTCTAGGCTTGGCTGCGCAGGTATTTGGCAGCATGGGAGGAAGCGCCTTGGCGGATGTACTGCAATCTACAGGCTGGACACGGGTTGCGAGCCTACAAACCGTATTGATGCTGGGCGGAATCGCCACATTAATCTCCTTCCTGCCGCTGCTTGCCGTGAAGGAAGCGCGCAAGCGAGGTGCTTTACAGGCAGAGACGGAACCAGCAGCTCCATCACGGACAGCAGCTTCAAAACGCAAGGAAGAAGATCTTCAACATCCTAATCCGGCAGCAGAATGGCGCGACATTCGCCGCCTTACCTTCTGTCAGCTGCTTGTAGGCTTAGGCTCTGGGCTAGTCGTTCCCTACTTGAACCTATATTTTACGAATCGATTCGACACTTCCATCACTATGGTCGGTTTGTTAATCTCGTTAGGGCAGGTCATGACGATTATTTCTATGCTTATTGGCCCAACGCTGGTGAAGCGAATCGGACAGGTGCCAGCGATCGTCGTGTTCCAAATGCTATCCCTGCCATTCCTGCTGTTGACCGGATTCACCAACGCGCTTTCCATTGCCATCGTCAGCTTCCTGTTCCGGCAAGCGCTTATGAATGCAGCCAACCCAATTCAATCCGCCGTTATGGTTGACCGAATTTCAGACTCCCGCCGCGGAATTGCAAATTCATTAACACAGACTGCCTTTATGCTTGGATGGGCAAGTATGGGCACAGTGCAATCCTATTTGGTAACGACTCACGGCTATTATTGGGGCTATGCGATGACCTTTAGTATTACAGGAGTTCTCTATGTAACCTCATCCATTTGCTACTTCACTATGTTCCGCGAGAAGCGTATTCAGAAGGATCTGCAAACCGAGGGAATTGCTACATAAGTCTAGATCGTCCAGCACAAACTCAAGAACCATACGAAATCCAAAAAAACTGCCTGATTGCTCAGGCAGCTTTTTTGCTTATATGGCTATATATAATTGCATGACTCTGTTACCCTATCTTACACAATCTCAGCCTAACTGCTTACAGAAGCTTACTTTGCTTCGCCTTCTTCAAGAACTTATCACTAGACTTATTAATCGTCTTCTTCAAGCCTACACCAAGTACAAAGGCAATTCCGATATAAATCAACAGGATGAGTACATGCTTCGTTACGACATCCCACAGAATTCCCCCCACGGCTTCTCGCATAATGCCGATTGCATGTGTGAATGGCAGGAACGGATTCAGCTTCTGGAAGAACTTCGGCGTCATTTGAATCGGGAATGTACCGCCCGAGGCTGCCAATTGGAACACGAGCAATACAATGGATAGCGCCTTCCCTACATTTCCGAATACCGATACCAACGTATAGACGATACTGACGAATATGATACTGATGAAAATCCCGAATGCGAAGAACCAGAACTTATGCACGACATACGTTTTGAGCAGGAACATGTCGCCCAATGTCACGATCATACTCTGACATATCCCGATCGTTACAAAGGTCATCCAACGTCCGAAGTACACTTGGTAGCTCTTATAATCTTGCTTGTTCTCGATATCCACAATCAGCATGGAGATAAGCAGCAAGCCGCCAACCCATAATGCCAATGTCGTAAAGAACGGTGACATCGCTGATCCATAGTTCGGAACTGGGAACAATTCATGTTGGTTGAGCAGTACCGGCTCTGCAAAGAACTGGCTTTCCTTTGCAGCATCTTTGCGAAGCAAATCAATGATTTGATCCAGGTCGCCTTTTGCTTCGAATTCACGGATTTTAGCAGCGATATCCTTTACTTTCTTTTTGAGTTCCGGGTATTTGTCACTAAATTCATTCAGGCCATCTTCCCCAGTATTAATTTTGCCCTTCACATCGGCTAATTGGGCTTCGATTTCTGGAATCATCGAATATACTTCTTTTTTCACGTTCTTGATGAAATCCAGACCTTTGCGGGAATCCTTGACGCCTTTATCGAAGGCAGGGACAACATCCGAATCGATCTTCTTCACGATTTTATCAATAGATGCGCTTGTGTCCTTCGTAGAATCATAAATTTTTTGCAGCGCATCCTTCGTCGGCTGATTCGCCTTGCCTGCTGCTTCACTTGCACGCATCAGCATATCCGACAAGTCTGCGATTTTCCCTTTCAGCTTATACATGTTATCGACGATATCTGTAATTGCACCGTCGTCTACCGTCTGCTTCATTTTCTCGGTAGCAGAAATGAGCTGATCCGCCACTTTTTGTCCGCTATCAATATGCTTCTTCGCGTTATTGATTTGATCAATTACTTTGTCCGCTGTATTGCGGTTCATAACTTTATCGGCCAAATTAATGACATTGCGCGTGCTGACCTGCATTTTATCAATCATGTTCAGAACATCACGATTCAATGCCTGCATGTCTCCGCGAATCGTATGGAATCGTGGTTTAATGCTGTTATCGTAATCATTAATGAGCTGACCGACGACCTCACTTGCTCTTGCTATAGCTTCAGCGCCAATCTGCTTGCCATTGCCTAGTCGATCCTGCAGCAGAGTCAGCTTCGTCTCCATACCCTTCAATTGGGCAATCAGCAGGCCAGTGTCTACGCCAGTCACTTGGGCAAGCTTATCCAGTTGATTCTTATACTTCTCCAAGGAGCTTAGCGTAAGCTTCAGCTGATTAGTTAGATCCCCTATAGCTGTATTCAGCTTATCGGATAATGAAGCATCTGTTGCACTGCCTTGAATAAGCTTATTGACCCGATCAATCTTCTCTTGCAGCTGGCCAAGATGCTCTCGATACATTTTGCCCAACCGCTCTGCCTCATCAAAGGCTTTAGTTACGGTTGGAGCAACCTGCGAGTTCAGGCTCGCTCTTGCCTTATCCAAAATGTTATTTACATCAATAGCCTTATTTCGAATATCCTTCAGCTTATCGTCGGCAATCGATTTTACAGACTCAACTGTTCTTTGTGCTTCATCCAGACGATTCTTCAAATCCTCTGCGCCCCGCTTCGCATCAGTCAGGGAGGTTAGCACATTATCGAACATTCCGTTATTTCTTAAATTGCGGTCTATATCTTCCACAGTCGTGATTACACGCTGCAAGGAATTCATCCCGGACTCCACTTCAGCACTCTTCTTGGCGAGCTCTGTTTCCACTTTGCCAAGGTCGAAGTCCGAGTTCATAATATTTTCTGCAACCTTCGATGTATCATTGACGACACCCTGCAGCTTGCGCAAATTATCTTTGACAACCGGCACTTCCTTATGGAAAGTATCATTGCCCTCATCGATCAGATTCTCTGCATCTGCAATTACCGAATCCGGTCGATTTTCAAAGCGTTTGATGACACGAATTGCGGACTCTGCCTTACTTACAAAGTCCTTTGCCTTTATAATATCCACTTGGCCCGACTTCATCAGCTTCTCGATTTCCGGAAGCTTCTCTTCCAGCTTGAAGATGTTGTCTCTCAGCTTCTTAATATCGGGTTCATTCGTCTCCAGCTTGAGGCCCACATCATTGAAAATATCGAAGATTGCTTTATTTGCCGTCTCGACAAAGTTGCTGCTGATATTTGATACAAGCGTTGAAGCTCCTGCACCCGCAACCTTTGGCGATATCGCGTTAATCTTTTCATTAATGTAGTAATCGAGCTGCGCCTTTTCTGGGTGATCCGAAATAACGGAAGAAATCTTCTCTGAGAAATCCTCAGGAATAACAATGGCCGCGTAGTAGTCGCCATGGTTGACCCCTTTGACAGCTTCTTCCTTCGTGACAAATTTCCACCCTAACTTGTTATTTTCCTTTAACTGATCCATGACCTTTTTCCCGACATCAAGATCCTTGCCTTCCACCTTAGCACCTTTATCCAAGTTCGCAACCGCAACCGCTACGTCCTTCGTATTGGCATACGGATCCCAAGATGGGAGAATATTGAACCATGCATACAGGGAGGGCAGAATCACTACTGCTAAAATGACAATAATTGCAGCAGGATTGGTTATAATGTTGCGAAGATCCGTTTTATAAATGCGTAAGATGTTCTTCATCCCACTGCCACCACCATTCTTCTAAATAATATGTATTGCGTTATCCGATTCTCGCAATTCTGTTTGTGCTGCCCCATTCATTAAATAAAATTCCAGCAACTGTGGTATCTGGCCTTGATGAAAAGCCTGAGCCCGCTTCGGCCAATCTACCGCTAAAGCCACATAGGTTCTTATAAATAGGAAAGCCGTTAGTTCAGCATCGCAGCTTTTTAACTCTCCAGAATGAATAGCTAGCTCCACTTGCTCCTTCACAAAGTGCTGGAGCGCATCTTCAACCTTGCCTATTTTCGACATTACAATCTCGGTACCCATTTCCCTCATCTCGTGTGAGAGAACGACCATCAAATCATGCTTGGATCGAAACTCCAATACGTTGTGAAGCGTACGGTGCAGATTCTCTAAGAAGGTTGCACCTTGCTGGATAGACGACTTTGCAATTTCCAAAATGTCTTGAATGAACCCTTTCATAATCGCTTCTAACAGCTCTTCCTTATTCGGAAAAAAGCGATAAATCGTACCTTTTCCAACATGTGCAAGTCTCGCAATCTGATCCATGGTGCTGCCTTTATAACCATATAGTGAAAATGACTGTGTTGCTGCCTCTATTATTCTCGTTCTTCGATCAACGATCATCATAATTCCTCCTTTCCGCAAAGAGGCGATTTTGAACAGGCTTCAGAACTACAGAACTGATCGTGAATTTTGGTCATTCATTCTTGCTATTATACTTCCAGTAAAATGAATTTGCAAGAAACAACACATTTTAGACACAAAAAAGCGCCCTATCTCATTGACAGAACGCTTGTAACCGTTTTCCTATTCCAAGATTTTGCTGCTCATGGGTACAGCTCCCCACTTCCGCTCTGCATCCTGAATCGCTTGATCCATGACAGAAACTGGGTTCACAATCATTCCCCCATGACCAACAGCAAGCAGGGTAGGCTGCAATGCTATTAGCTTGCATGCACTCGCCAATGCGGCTTCCTTATTCCAAGTTGCCATTGCAGGGAATGGGAATAGCGGCTTGAACATCCCCGACACTGCAACCCCTCCCCGAATCTGAAAAGCATCGCCTGCAAGCAGAGCTCCATCCCTTGTATCATAGAAAGCCATCATACCTGGTGTGTGTCCTGGTGCAAGCACAGCGCGTAAAGATCCTATCCTTTGTCCATCTTGCAGGAAAACATCCGGCTTCGTCCGAATCGTCCCTTCTTTCGGTACACCACCGCGAATTGGTGTTACAGGCTCACCAGCCTCTAATGTTCGATTCCCTGCCAACAGTTTGGCATCACGAGCAGAGATCAATACCTGAGCATCAGGAAGCTCTTGCTTCAAAGCATCCAGAGCACCAATGTGATCATCATGTGCATGAGTAAGCAAGATACGTGTAATCGGCTTTCCAATTTGCTTAGCTGCCTTCAATATACTAACTGCACTATAAGGAAGAGCAGCATCCACCAATGTCAGTCCGTGCTCCTCTTCAACCAAATAACAATTCACCGGAAACAAACGTGGAAGGAAAGACAGTTGAAAGATGTGACCTTGCTTACGCATACGCATGAATGACCATTCCCTTCTAACTAATTGTAATTATATATTAACTAATGTTATTAGTTTTTGCAAGAAGAAATTTCCCTATTGCTTTGCATAGCATGTCCTCTCTCTAAATAGGCTTACTAAACGAAATCGTTGTACATTTTCGGCCAGATAAAGCGTTCAATGCCCCATAGCTCTTTGTTTTTGGCTATCCACATGTGGATAACTATTCTCCATAGTCCCACTATTTCTTATCCACATATTCATCCACGTTATCACCAGCCGCTGACTATTTCTACAGATGGCTGTCATCCCTCTTTTCACTCCTCTATATTCTCCGAGACACATGACATAACTGTAAGGATGCTGTTGGGTAAATCGATTTGTCCTTCCTCTTGTACTTGTTATGATAAGACTCAGGAATATGGATAACCCGGAGGTAACCACATATGAAGAGAATAATCACTTTATTCGCAGTCATCACCTTATTTACAAGTATTCTTGTCGGCTGTGACTATAATCGAGACGGCAAGCAGCAATATTATGTCCAAACTGTTGGCGATCCAAATGAGCAAGGTGAGTATACACTCCCTGCATTTGATGAAAACGGCAATGAGAAAAAGCTTACTTTTATGAAAACAGGGGAAAATCGCAAGTTTAAAGAACATGCCTTTTTACGTGTCTATGTCAAAGATGAGGAACGAGTAACTGCCTACGAAGAGATAAGCAAGGATGAGTTGCCGGATAAGGTTAAGGACAAGCTGAATGTAAAATAACTTACTGCCATTCACTCCTAATCAACTAACGCAAAAAAACAAGGGCGTATCCCCACCTCGGGGGCAGCGCCCTTGTTGTGTACACTCTATTGAACCGTATGAACGAATTAGCCCCTGTCTTGCTGCACAGACCAATACGCCCAACGACAAGACTACACGACCAGAAACTTTGCTTCTTGCTCGCAATCCATACAGCACTTGATTGGCCGTTCCCAATCACTGAATTCTACGCCATCCAAATCGACTACATCAGGCGCATCTTCGAACTCATCTACAAAATTGTCAATTGCCAATTCTACATGCTCTTTACAGACTACGTACATGTCGTTCCCTCTTTCTCGCTAATCTTGCTGTATTATTACGTCCATCATAACATAAATAGGACAAGTACGGGGAAAAGACCTTTGTTTTCCCCATCAATGGACATTGATTAGTTTATCCGCCCTGCTGCGGCTTATCCTCAAGCTGTACAGTCGTCATCATCAGCTTGCCTTCACGATAGAAGTGAACCTCCATCGTTTCCCCGATCTTCTTCTTCTCATATAGGTATTTGCGCAGGTCGCGGGTTTGACCAATGGCCTCATTATCGAAGCGGATAATCACGTCATTCAGCTTCAATCCCGCCTTCTTCGCTGGCCCTGTGGCTTCCAGTACAATGACCCCGTTCTTCACTTCATGTGGCAGCTTCAGATCATTGCGCTGCTCCTCTGTAATTGGGGCATAAGGATTCGTCAGATCGATCGTATAGACGCCCAAGTAAGGCCGAACCACCTTGCCATTCTTCATAATCTCATTCACAATTGACATCACTTCATTCGTCGGGATCGCGAATCCAAGACCCTCAACGCCGGTCGTAGCAATCTTCATTGTATTGATGCCGATGACCTGTCCCTGCAAGTTTACGAGCGCACCGCCGCTATTGCCTTCATTAATGGCTGCATCCGTCTGGATGACCATCTGCTCCCAGTCATATACGCCATCCTGGTTTAGGGAGACCGGGATTAGCCGTTTCGTATAACTAACGATACCAGCAGTCAGAGATCCGCCGAGACCGAGCGGGTTGCCGATTGCCACCACGGTTTCCCCAAGGCGCAGCTGCCGTGAATCCCCAATCTCCGCAACCGTTGTTACACCTGCATCATCAATGCGAAGAACCGCAACGTCCATCACGCGATCCTTGCCTACGAGCTCTGCATTTTTACGCTGTCCGTTCGAAAGCACGACCTCCAGCTTGTCTGCTCCCTGCACAACATGCTCATTTGTCAGGATGAACGCTTTGCCATCATCGCGCTTGATAATTACACCCGATCCCAGATTCGTATCCTTCTCATCCTCGGTCTCAGGTGCCGCTAATCGCTTCTGCTCATTGACAATGCTGACGACTGCGGGGCCAACCTTATCCGCTACAGATACAATCCGATCATAGGGATCAACTGTTCCCGCAGTATTGACTGCTACAGGCTGTGGGGACGTGCCGCTCCCTACGATCCAGCTATATACAATAACCGCTGACAAGGCACTGACTACCGAGCTTACGATAGCTACTTGCACGGTAGACCATTTGCGGCCAGACCAATTGGATCTGCCCAGAATCCATCCTGTTCTTGCTTCACGTTCCTGCCATCTTCGCTTTACCCTGCCAGACACCTTTGTCGAGAAAAAATCATCATCAAACAAGCACATCCGAACAACTCCCCTCAACCCTCCAACCGGGATCGATCCACGCGTTGAATCGATGCCTAAGCAGCATCATCACCATGGAATGATATGGCTGAAAATCGTCAACACTATATATTAATGCATACTATGAGCTTGTCATGTAAAAAGAAATGTACTAGATTTGCAAGCTTGTACATATTCTATCATACAAACAGGAAGTTGAGAGAACAATATCCCTTCCCTAATCGAAAGGAGCTATCGATTTATGACGACAACTAACCCAATTTGGTCAGACATCGACCTCGTCGGTCAACTCGCTGATATGAAGGAAGACCAATACCGTCTCACCTTGGCACTATCTACCCTTATGGAGCTGCTCGTGGAGAAGGGTCTGATTACACAAGAGGATATCTCCCAAAAGGCCAATGACCTTGATAGATGGCTTACAGACGCACCACAGACTTCGCGTGAACCGTATCCCATTCCGTAGGCTTGTTATAATACGTGTCTTTTATTTGCAATTCGCTCTCTTTGAAAAAATGGCCGTTGTCCTCCATGACTCCCTTCACCGTCAAGCGGGCGAGATCCATCATATTGTGATCCAAGCTCAAGTGGGCCAAATACACACGGCGAGTATTGCCTGTCGCAATCTCGCACAGCGCCTCGCCTGCCGCATCATTGGACAAATGGCCCATATCCCCGAGTATCCGCCGCTTAATGTTCCATGGATATCGGCCCATACGAAGCATTTCCGTATCGTGGTTCGATTCCAGCACAAGTACATCGGAATCGATAATCTCATCGCGAACCTTATCGCTCATATAGCCAAGATCCGTCGTAACACTCAGCTTCGTTTCGCCTTCATAGAACTTATAGCCGACCGGCTCGGCAGCATCATGGGAGATACCGTACGATTCTACACGCAAATCCCCAAAGTCGCGCGCCTCGCCGGTTTGCATAACAATCCGATTTTCCTCTGCGATTTCACCCACATGCTTCTCAAGTGCTTCCCAAGTATTTTCGTTGGCATAGATCGGCACATTATGCTTGCGAGAGAATGCACCTAGACCTTTAATATGATCAGAATGCTCATGCGTAACGAATATGGCGTTAATCTGCTTGCCGGAAAGTCCTTGCTCCTCCAGGAGCTGCTCTGTCCGTTTACAGCTCAGGCCCACATCGATCATCACCGTTGCATCCTCGTTCTGAATGACCGTTGCATTGCCTGTTGATCCACTCGACAATACCGAAAATCGCAAACTCATCTATCGTTCTCCTTCTTTCCTTCTTGCGGCGTATCAATCGCCCCACTTATCGCATTCACATAATAGACTTCATCATTTTCCAACAGGATGCGCCATGATGGCGCCGCCACCTGCGTATTGGCCGCATCGAATATTTGACCGTGATAGCCAAGCTGTACATCCTTAACGACAGCTCCAGACATTAAAGCACTCAAAATGACATGCTCCAAAGCTTGAGAAGCCGGCAATATTTTTTGCTCCTTGCTTTCCTTCGCCTCAATCAGCTCCACATATTGCTGCCGGAAGCCTTGGATCTTCTGCTGACTATGCACGAGATCCAGTGTCACCTCGAATATGGGCAGCCCGTTCGGCAGCCGCTGATGTAAGACGAAGGTGCCATTCCGACCGGTCAACGGGTCATATCGGTACATTTCGATATGAGGAATGTCCCCTTGAAGCGACTTGATCAAATCGTTCTCTGCGAATACAATCTTCGTATCCTGCGGTTGTTTAAGCGGCTCAATCTGCTCTCCGCGCTTCAGGAATCGATACGTAATTTCACGTAAGGCCGGAGTTTCCGAAGGAATCTTAGCCGTCACTTGTATCTTCTTCACTTCCATCATCTTCTTTGCCGCGTCAGACAGGGAGGTCCAATCCAGCTCGGAATGCATTTGGTCGCGTACTTCTTGCCAGAGCTGATAGCCCAGCACAATATTGAGCAGCAGAAAAGCATAGATCAATATATTCTTCGCCCGACTCCAATCCATGTGACTCCTCCCTTCTGATGAGCAATATCCCCTTTACTTTCCTGCAGCCTCATCGAGCAATGCAGTCGTTCCATCCTTGTACTTCACCTGCCATGCAGGCAGCAGTCGAACCGTGTCTTTCCCTAATATCGGAACATATACGGGATCAATGGCTGATATCGGCTTCTCCTTGCTAAGCTCTTTCAACTTTTTGATTAATGCATCGCCGATCGCCAACTTGCGCATCTCTTTTTTCGCTGCACGCTGATGAAGCTGCACAAGAGATCGTTCATAGCTCGTAACCGTGCCTTCCTGCATCGTGACCTGCATATAGCCAAACCGGAATCGGCTTGTATTTACAATCGGGTAAGAGCCCCAATACTGCTGGAACCGGATTGCTGTTCCTAATTCACTGGCTGCTCCATTTAACGAATCCCGCTTCATATTGTCAGGCATCGTAACACGATATCTGCCATTCCAGCCGCCATGCTGGTTAATGAACCGAACTGCTGCGGTTACATCTGATGTGATATCCTGTTGTCCTTCTGTCTGTACAACTGGATCGGAATAAATGAGCCACTGTAATCCACGGTTTACTTCAAGCCCCCGTTTAACATCGGTATAAATCTCAGAATTTCCAGTCTCAATATTTTCGTTACGGTTGGGTCATTGAACAAACTGCGCTGCATCTGCTCCGCCGTAATTCGGTCAAACGGCAGTGTAACCTCCTGCATCTCAATAGGCTGCTCAGGAACATAATACGCTCCATCGACAAGCTTATAAGGCGTCCAGGCCCGTCCGAATTCGACTTGCTGCTTCACATCCTGCTCCGTCAAATTCGCACTGGTCGACTCATAGACAGCGTCCCCCTCCGCATTGAAGAAGAAGACGCGGACTTCCTTCGTATCCTTCGTGGTATACAACCAGATTCGACGGATGCTTTCATTCATAAGTACACTATCATCGCCGATCGGGAACACCCTCTGCAGCAGCTTTACCGGAATAGGCGCGTGGAACAGCAGCTCTACCCCTTCGTTCTCCTCACGAATGCGAGCCCAATCTACCGCAGAGACTGAACGATACTGGAATCCATCGTACGAACGTCCTTGCAGCCGTTTGACGATAATGTTATAGAAGGTCATGCCTGGATATAGAACCGTATGCTTGTTCCCTCCTAGGTGAAGCACGAGCTGCTCCGGGAACACCAGATTCTCAACCTTCTCCTCTGGACCAAGCGGATCCGTCATAATATAGTCGCTAGTGAACTTTTTGCGTACGTCGAAGTTCGGCATGCTGTATGCGAGAAAGAAGCTTTGCAGCAAGCTTAACAGCACTAGAAATGTCAGCAACAGCGTCTTAATGCGCTCAATCATTCGCCTGCCTCACTCCCTTCCGCATTCATCAAGGTCAACGGAAGTGAGAAGGTAATTTCAGTACCTGAGCCCCATTCCGACTCAATCCATATATCCCCGCCATGCGTTCGCACAATTTCCCGGGCAATGGACAAGCCAAGTCCCGTACCGCCCATATTTCGTGAGCGTGCCTTATCTACTCGATAGAAACGTTCGAATATTCGTTCCAAATCCTTCTGTGGAATACCTAGACCATTATCCTGTACCGATACATGCAGCATACTGCGAGAATCATCCAACCCAGCAACCAGCTTCACCTCGCCACCGTCTGGCGTATACTTCACTGCATTGGACACGAGATTGTCCAGCAATTGATCAATCTGATCCCGATCAATCATCACTGATCCGTCCTTCCCGATGTCTGGGGCGATTTCCACTGCTGCAGTGATTCCCTTTTTGCGGAACTGGAAGGAGAATCGATCAATAACGTCCTCCAGCATCTCCGTCATATCTGTCACCTGCTTGCGCAGCTTTGCCTGCTTCGAATCAAGACGCGACAAGTGCAGCAAGTCGGTCACAAGACGGATCATACGCTCCGTCTCATTCTGAATGACACCGACGAAGCGACCTGCAAGCTTCGGCTCCTCCAGCGCACCGTCACCCAACGCCTCGACATAGCTTTTAATCGTCGTTAGCGGCGTTCGAAGCTCATGTGACACATTCGCAACGAACTCACGACGTGACTGCTCTAGCTTCTCTTGCTCTGTCACATCCTGCAGGACAACAATCGAGCCCGTCATTCCTTCTCCACGGCGATGAACTGGCGTAAAGGAGATGCGCAAGATTGTCTCACTGTCCCCATCCTCCTCATGCGCTTCTGTCCGAGGTAGCAGCATCCAATTAAGCTTGCCATTCACCATCTCATTAATCTGCTCCTGTGGCACGCGAAGCACCTCGGCAATATGGCTGCTCTCGACTTCGCCTTGCTTTACATTAAGCAGCTTGCATGCACGTCTGTTGACGAGGATAACCTGTCCCTGCTCGTCCGTCGCCACTACACCGTCACTCATATTCGTCAGGATGGAAGTAAGCTTCTCCCTCTCTTCCTCATTGGCGTTCAACGCCTCCTGCAAGCGCCGGGTCATGTAATTGAAGGCTTCACTCAACTGACCAATTTCATCAGTGCCCATTACAGGAACCTGACCTGCAAAGTTCCCTTCCGCCACCTTTGTCGCCTGCTTCGTAATTTCCTTGATCGGCTGTGTTATTGTATGGGCTAGAATGACCCCGAGAACAGCCGTCAATCCAAGCGCAATTGCCATCCCGGAGAGGAAGATCCGATTGATTCCCTCAATCGTCGCATACAGTTCTTTCATCGAAGCGACAATATACAGGGCGCCAACAAGCTTCCCACTGGAGTAAACGGGCTTTGCCAACACCTGCTTGCGCACGTTATCCTCATCAATAATGACCTCTTGGTTATCCCGCATTCCCTGTAGCGCTCGATTTACTACCGTTTCTGTATTTTTACGCCCCACATATTCCATATGGGTTGGCACAGATGTCGTCAGTACCTTTCCGGTTACGTCTAGTACCTGAATCTCCACGCCGTTCATATTGATGAAGCTACGCACGAACTTATTCAGCGCCTCCAATGTCTGCTCATCATCCAGTGTTTCATCGCCTTTCAGCGTCTGACCGGCATAAATAGACATAAGCTCTGCAGTGTTCTGCAGCTCCTTCGTAAAGTTGGTCGTCTGCGTATGCTTCATGGAACTGACGAAATAGACGCCTATGAGTTGCATTGCAATCAAGATGAGCAATACATAGATAATAATCAGCTTTGCTTGGATCGTACGAAAAAACCGGCCTATTCCCCGCTTCACTAGAAGCCTCCGCTCCGCGGATTGCGCATCATATAGCCCAATCCACGCCGAGTGATGATATATTCCGGCTTACTTGGATCGTCCTCAATCTTTTCGCGCAATCGCCTTATCGTCACATCCACTGTACGCACATCTCCGAAATACTCATAGCCCCATACGGCCTGCAGCAAATGCTCGCGTGTCATGACCTTGCCTGCGTTGCGCACTAAATAGAACAGCAGTTCATACTCCCGATGAGTTAAATCAAGCATTGCGCCGTTCTTATATACCACATACATATCCGTATCAATAAGCAGCTTGTGAAGCTTGATACCCTGCTTTTCAGCCAATAGCGCCTCGGCGTCCTCTTCTTGGGTCGGAGTCGAAACCTTGTTTTGACGCCGCAAATGCGCCTTTACCCGAGCCAGCAGCTCTCTCGTACTGAAGGGCTTCGTTACATAGTCATCCGCACCCATTTCAAGACCGAGCACCTTATCCAGCTCCGTGTCCTTTGCTGTCAGCATAATGATAGGCATATGCAAATGTTGACGCACCTCGCGGCACACGTCCATTCCGTCCTTCACGGGCAGCATCAAATCAAGAAGCATCAGATCCGGCTTCTCCGATAAGGCCAATTCAACAGCAGCTCCCCCGTCAAAGGCGCAAATTACCTCATAGCCTTCCTTTTCCAAATTAAATTTTAAAATATCTGCAATCGGTTGTTCATCATCTACAACGAGTATTTTGCCGTACACGAATCCACACCTCTCCCTCTGCCTTCACATTTCCAATTACATACTATGAATTCACAATATTCCGATCTGTATGCAGCTAGTCCATATGTCACTCTATTTTACCATAATTGTCTCTACATCCCGAACCCAAACGTTGGAGGGGACGGCATAACACGGCAGTTAAGCTACAAAAAGACGGGACATCCGATTCGTCCCGTCTAGCTTGTGTTTATAAATATTTTAGAGGGTTTTGAACCTCGTCATTTTTGATAATCTCAAAATGCAGATGCGTACCGGTTGAGTCTCCCGTATTTCCCATGACACCGATATCCTGGCCCTTCTCAACAATATCGCCTACGTTGATGTTAATCTTGCTAAGATGGCCGTACAACGTTTTGTAGCCATTGCGATGATTGACAATAATGCAGTTGCCATATCCGTTCTTCACGCCCGCGAACAGCACAACGCCTTCATCGGCGGCCATAATAGAACGATCAGAGGATACCATGTCGATGCCCTTGTGCATACGCCCCCAGCGCTTGCCGAATCCGCTCGTCAAGGTTGCACTGTTCACTGGCCAGTCAAAGGAGCCTGTCCCTTCACCGCGCACGATTTTCGTGCCGCGAACGACAATTTCCGGAATGGCTGGCTCAACAACCTCTTGCTCAAGCCACTCCTCGTGGGACAGCTTGCCGTTGTCTTTCACCAGACGATAAGACATGCGCTTGAGTCCCTGCTTGCCCTTACGGACAACCTTCGACTCGCCAGAACGCATATTTGGGTCTTCCTTGATCACTTTTTGTGGCTCAGTAACTAAATATTCGCTATACGCCTCAACCGTCTTCACGGTAATAAGCGGCTTCGAATCTGTTAAGTTAAGTACTTGCCCCTCCTTCAATCGTTCTTCACCGATTTCTGGATTATTACGATAAATTGCCTCCATCGACACATTCATCTTGTTTGCAATTGAAGAGACGGTATCTCCATCCCTTACAATATATTGGAGCTTATTCGTAAGACCTGTCGTCAGCTTGCTAATTGCCTCTTCTGGTGTTAACAGTTGCTTAGGGCTAATATTGGCATTTTCCGTGCTGACACGCTCGCGGAAGCTGACGGATTCAAGGCGTGATACCGCCTTCGTTGCCTTTTCTGAGCGCATAGGCGCAGCCAGTACACGAACTTCCTTCGCATTGCCCTTTTTAGATGCCGAAGGCGTATACTTCGCCTTTACTTGCTTCAATACTTTATCAGCCGTTGCCTCATCATTGACATAGCCGATCGCCTTACCATTGATATTCAGTTCCACACCTTCTGCATAAGCAGTAGTCAATTGATCGAGCTTGTCGAGCGTTGCTGACGTCGTTGGCTCTGCCTTGAAGCCGGAATCCTCAATCGTTCGGATCCCTTCCCGATTCAACTTCATGTGAGCATTCGGATATTTAGCCTGCTCTTTTTGCAAACGCTCAGTATAGAAGCGCTCTATTTCACCAAGATTGGACACAGTGCCCAATAGCTCATCCTGATGATATACATGATAAAAAGGTATCGTATTAGCCTTTACATATGTAATGCCGCCCCATATCGCAGATGCGACCAATGCCATGCCGCTAGTTGCAAAAATAATTGTTCTTTTTCCCTTTGTCATCCATCGGGTTGCAGGATTCATCGCTAACCGTTCCCGCCATGCAGCCGTCCATTGTTGCCATCGGTTGCGGCTATCCATTTGTTCATCCTCATCCCGACGATTTCCGTTGAAACGTTCCATGATGGTCTCCTTTACGAATACAGTGCCTATATTCTCATACGTAGTTTGATTTTTTCTATGAAAAGTTGAAAAGTTACAAAAAATTAATGTTTTGTCATCATTTTTTAATGTACCATAGGTCGAAAGTACATTGCAACTTGACCGAATTCGTCGCTTTATAGACGTTCCTCACCTCGATACCCCTTACTTTTGCACACAAAAACGCGGAATTGTGCTCATCGAAGAAAAGATGGCCAATTCCGCGCTTATTATTTTCTCTATTTGCCCTGTTTATTCAAAACGTACCAATAGCTGTCCTACATGGTTTTTTCCATCGTATAAAGATTACGGAGTTCCTGTTCCCTCGTTTTTGCTCTCTTTCGTATTTGCTGTATTTGCTGTATCCGTTGTCTTCGATTCTCCAACCATCCATTCCCGCATCTCTTTATATTCCTCATCATTCAGATGCTTCGCCAGAATCTGCTCCACCTCGATAACCTCACTGGACGTCAGTCCGCCTTCCATCAATGTGGAGATGCGCTGCCAATCCTCCTGAGGCAGTTTCTTCATTAAGGTCGCAAAAATTTGATCCTTCTTCTCCTTCGACAACTCTTCCTTGCTCTTCGATATCGATTCAGGCGGAACTATAATCGCTTCTCGTCCCTTTGATTCCTGACCGGATGATATACCTCCCATTACCGGCAAAGAACCATCAGGCGCCATATGTGAGCCGCTCTCGCCTTCATTCGTTTTATCAGTCGAAGGAATGGACGTTCCGTGATCCTCCTCCTTCGATCCCTGCCCTTTTTGGGTCGCTTGCTGCCCGTTATTGTCCGTACGCTCGTTCATACCGCTACTATTGTTGAGCGTGCCTCCCTGACTCTTCCCTATCGGAGTATTATTCTGAATACTAGCTGTTTGGGTATCAAAACCGAGTAGCACGCCCCACATAGAGGTTAACGTTAAAGGCTTCCGCTCTACTGGAATCTGGAATTTATCCAGAGCAGTTTGAATATATCGATCCACTACGATCGCTGTTGTCCCTATCGTTAATAAGCTAGATAATATGCCAACTACTAATATTGTCATTGCCACTCGCATTACACGCCATACTAAGCGCATCTATACTACCTCCTAGCCAGCCCTAGTCCCACGCGGCAGGCGCTATGCCTCCATCGTTCCTAGACGCGTATTAAGAGAAATAGAAGCACTAACCCGACTCTTTTTCCCCTATCTCGCATTTGGTCTCTTTACCGGCTCACAGTCATTTACTTCTTAGTATGCCCAAATATGCACAAAAAAAACGGCTACTCCCAAAGGAAAAGCCGTTTGTTTCCGTTTCAATATCATGCTTGCAATTAACGGTAGATAGGACGCACTTGATTCGTTTGCTCGCGGTTGCGGCCAACGGAGAAAATCGAGATCGGAATGCCTGTGAGCTCCGATACGCGCTTCACATAGTTGCGAGTTGATTCAGGCAGTTCATCAAGCGTTTTGCAACCTGTGATATCTTCCGACCAGCCTGGCATTTCTTCATAAATCGCCTCACACTTCGCAAGCATATCAAGGCTTGCTGGGTAGTGTTCGATAATTTCATCTCCACATTTATAAGCGGTACAG
Source organism: Paenibacillus alvei DSM 29 (assembly GCF_000293805.1). Lineage (GTDB taxonomy): Bacteria > Bacillota > Bacilli > Paenibacillales > Paenibacillaceae > Paenibacillus_B > Paenibacillus_B alvei. The sequence continues at coordinate 607,402 of NZ_AMBZ01000002.1, forward strand.
ATCTTTACAGTTTCCAATCCGGTCAAGACGTCTAGCGAGTTCAGGGACAAGCCTGTAATCCCACTTACGCGGCGAGCATGACGTACGACAACACTGTCAAACCAACCAACGCGACGCGCACGGCCCGTAACTGTACCGTACTCATGGCCTGCTTCACGGATGAAGTCGCCTGTTTCATTGTTCAGCTCTGTAGGGAATGGGCCGTCTCCTACACGAGTTGTATAAGCCTTCGCTACACCGATAACCTCTTCAATTTTGGACGGGCCGACACCGGAACCGATGCAGACACCGCCAGCTGTTGGGTTCGAAGAAGTAACGAACGGATAAGTACCTTGGTCGATATCGAGCATAACGCCCTGCGCACCTTCGAACAATACCTTCTTGCCGCCATCGATTGCATCATTAAGCACAACCGAAGTATCAACCACATACTTGCGAATGAACTCTGCGTATTCGTAGTATTCCTGCAGCGTAGCTTCGATATCCAGCTCTTCGCCGCCGTACATTCTGATTAACTCGTTCTTCTCATTTGCCAAGTGGCGGAATTTCTTCTCAAATACATCCTTGTCGAGCAAGTCGACAATACGAATACCGTTCCGAGCTGCTTTATCCATATAACAAGGGCCGATCCCTTTGCGGGTCGTCCCGATCTTGTTCGGGCCTTTTCGCTCTTCTTCCAAGCCGTCCAGCACCATATGATACGGCATGATGACATGCGCACGATCACTGATGCGAAGATTATCGGTAGAGAAGCCATTTTCGTGAATATATTCAATTTCTTGGATTAGTGCCTTTGGATTGATGACCATACCATTACCGATTACACAAATTTTGTCTGTGTAGAATATGCCGGATGGAATCAGGCTCAGCTTATATTTCTTGTTATCAATCAAAATCGTGTGTCCCGCATTGTTACCACCTTGATAACGCGCAACCACGTCGGCGCTTTCGGCGAGGAAATCAGTGATTTTCCCTTTTCCCTCGTCTCCCCATTGGGTTCCTACGACGACTACTGTAGACATTTTCATACCCCCGTCGGGTGTTTACACACCGTTATTCACTGCTCTTTCAAGCGTTCGCTCCAAGCAGCATACCTAGTTTATCAGTCAAATAGTGCAAAGTCAACGAAAAGCGAACGTTGATATCCGACCTTAACCAAATGTTCGGAAAACAACGTTCGCTTTCTTTTACGCTTATTATCCCGCAGGAGCGTCCTGATGATTCCTTTCGTAGCTGACGAATTTGTTGAAGTTCTTCAAAAACACCAACTCCACCGTCCCTACTGGGCCATTCCGCTGCTTGGCAATAATAATTTCGATAATATTTTTTTCTCCGTATCCTGATTGTAGTAATCATCACGGTACAGGAAGGCTACGATATCGGCATCCTGCTCGATGGAACCCGATTCCCGAAGGTCGGACATCATCGGACGCTTATCCTGCCGCTGCTCTACGCCCCGGCTAAGCTGGGACAAGGCAATAACGGGAACTTCTAGCTCACGCGCAATCTGCTTCAAGGTACGGGAAATCTCCGAGACTTCCTGCTGGCGGTTCTCGCCAGGCTTACCGCGTCCTTGAATCAGCTGCAAGTAATCGATAAGAATCATGCCGAGACCGCGTTCTTTCTTAAGGCGTCTGCACTTAGCACGAATATCCGCTACCGTAATTCCCGGTGTATCATCAATGTAGACCTCTGCCTCGGACAAGGCTGCGATGGACATCGTCAGCTTCTCCCAATCGTCATCCTCTAACGCCCCTGTACGAAGCCGCCCTGCATCAACATTCGACTCGGCACAGACCATACGCTGTACAAGCTGTGCCGCAGACATTTCGAGACTGAAAATGGCTACCGTCTCCTTCGCGCGAACCCCAACATTCTGGGCAACATTCAAAGCGAAGGCTGTCTTGCCGACAGAAGGGCGGGCCGCCACAATGACAAGGTCACTGCGCTGGAAGCCTGATGTCATCTTATCCAAATCCGGGAAGCCTGACGGGATTCCCGTCGTTCCGCCGCCTGTTTGCTGGCTTAGCGTTTCTACTTTATCATAGACTTCCATCAACACATCTTTAATCGCGATAAAGCCGCTCGAAGAGCGGCGGTTCGAAATTTCCAAGATACGTCGTTCCGCATCGCTAAGCAGTCCAGAGACATCCTCACCGCCTGTATATCCTTCACTAGCGATTTGAGTGGCGGTTCGGATGAGACGTCGCATCATTGATTTTTCTTCAATAATTTGCGCGTAATAATCAACGTTGGCTGCGGTCGGCACCGCATTGGCCAGCTTCGTCAAATAGGACACGCTGCCGACGTCTTCCAACTGCTGCTTATCCTTCAGCTTTGCCGTAAGCGTCACGAGGTCAATCGGCTGGTTGTCTTCCCCCAGCTCGATCATGGCCTCATAGATCATCTGATGGGCCGGATTATAGAAGTCCTCGGACTGAATCCGTTCCATCGATGTAATCAACGCCTCGGACTGCAGCAATATCGCACCGAGAACGGCTTGCTCAGCCTCTAGGTTCTGCGGCGGAACACGATCGACATACATCTCATTCATTCTATTCCTCCGTTACGTGCACCTTCATCGTCGCCTTGACTTCAGGATGCAGCTTCACGGCTACATTCGTAAATCCAAGCGTACGAATCGGGTCATGCAGTTCGATTTTACGCTTATCTATTTTGATCTTCATGCCTGCAAGAGCTTCGGCAATTTGCTTTGATGTGATTGCGCCGAACAGACGACCGCCCTCACCAGCCTTTGCCTTTAGTTCAACCGTTGTTTCACCCAGCTTCTCTGCAAGCACTTCCGCATCGATCTTTTCTTGTTCCTTACGCTTCTCTTCAGACTTCTTCTGTTGATCCAGGGTCTTCAGATTGCCGTCCGTCGCCGGACGAGCCAGTCCCTGCTTGATAAGGAAATTTTGAGCGTACCCTTCGGAAACCTCTTTGACTTGTCCTTTCTTGCCTTGTCCTTTTACATCCTGCAACAAGATGACTTTCATTCGAACAACCCCTCTTCTGCGTCGATTTCTTCCAGCACGCGCTTTAGCTTCGCTTCTGCCTCAACCAGCGTACCTTGCAATTGTGCCGCGGCATTGGTTAAATGACCACCGCCGCCCAGCTGTTCCATAACAACCTGCACATTCATCTGGCCCAACGAGCGCGCGCTAATCCCGATGAGTCCGTCATGTCGCTCGCTGATTACGAACGAAGCGAGAACATCGGTCATATTTAATAGCGTATCAGCTACCTGTGCAATGAGCAACTGAGAAAATTTTCGTCCCGGTTCTGTAACCGCAACCGCAATATGCCCATAAAGCACCTGTGCATGGCGGATAACTTCCGCCTTCTGAATATACTCATCCAGATCTTCCTTCAAAATTCGCTGGATGAGCAGTGGATCCGCTCCCTGTCTGCGCAGGAAGCTTGCTGCATCGAATGTGCGCGAGCCTGTTCGCAGCGTGAAATATTTCGTATCCACAGTGATCCCCGCCAACAACGCCGTTGCCTCCAGCATGCTCAGATTAATTCGATTATGGATATATTGCAGCAGCTCAGTAACAAGCTCTGCCGTAGATGACGCGTACGGCTCCAAATAAACGAGAACCGCGTCATTTATAAACTCTTCACCTCGGCGATGATGATCAATGATGACAATCCGATCCGATTGAAGCAAGCGCGGCTCTTCCACCATAGAAGCTTTGTGCGTGTCACATACAACCAAAAGACTAGCTTCCGTAATCATTTCTATAGCTTCCGCTCGAGAAATAAACCTCGACCATAGAATTTCGTCCTTCTTCAAATAATCAACTAGACGATCAATCGACGGATTGCTCTCTTCCAGCACAATATAGGCTTCAACCCCAAGCATGCGACATGCGTTCAGCACTCCAATCGATGATCCAATCGAATCCGTATCTGGATTTTTGTGTCCCATAATGAAAACAGCATCGCTCTGCTTAATGAAGTCCCGAAGTGCATGAGCAATAACACGGGCACGGACGCGTGTCCGCTTTTCCGCCGCATTCGACTTACCACCGTAGAACGATAGACGCTGGCCCATACGAACCGCCACCTGATCTCCTCCACGGCCCAATGCGATATCCAAGCAAGATTGGGAAAGCTGCCCAAGCTCTGGAATGCTGTCAGCACCTGCTGCTATTCCCATACTCAGCGTCACTGGGAGCTTGTTGTCCAGCGTCGTTTCCCGAACCTCATCAAGTATGACAAATCTAGTCTGCTCCAGCGCCTTGAGCGTCTGCACATCCATGATCATAAAATGGCGATCAGAGGATAGACGCTTCATCAGCACGCCATGCTCACCTGCCCATGACGTAATTTGACCGTTCACTCGGGCGAGCAGAGCCGCTCGCTGCTGATCGTCCATTCCTTGTGTGGACTCCTCCAAGTTATCCATTACGACAACGCCGACCGCAATACGCTCCTCGTCATAACGCTTGCGCAGGCTCCACAAGTCAGTAATGTCCGTGAAGTAAACAACCCGCTCCTCTGGAACAATATCTGCATGTACGATTCGCCCGCCGATGAACAACTCTGCGGAACGATCCTTCTCTTTTCCCATATGAAGCTGCGGAAAGATGTCTGTCAATTCCTCGCCGACTAGCCCATCCTGACCGGTTAATTGAGAGACATAAGGGTTATGCCACTCAATGACACGATCTTCACGATATAGGAGGATACCATACGGCAGATCAACGATTGCCTCTTCCCCAGCCCGTTTTACCCGCAATCCAAGCGTCGATAAATACGACTCCGTCTCTTCCCGGAATTTGCGCTCTGCCGTGAACGATGCAACTGCGAGCGCTGCAATACAGAGCCATGCCAATACGCCTACTCCCCAATTGAACCAGGTGAGCACCAGGCTCATGGCGATCAGTACAACGAATGTCCAGCTTGTATGTTTCGTATACCAACGTTGAAACAATAGTTTAGGCATGCCTTCTCACCCTATACTTTTGGTTTGGACATGAACTTCCGCAGAGGAAGTACGAGATCCACCAATCCTACGATTCGAAGTAGTGAATAGAGCAGCGGAATGAACAATGCAGCTATTGTAATGACAATCGGCAGCACCTTGCCCCATTTCCTCATATGTGCAAAGAAGAAAAGGAAAGCAATTCCCTGCACCACGAATGCCAACTGCAAAAGTGGTGCCAAATTCAATAAAATCATCGTTAGAAAGCTGTCCGTTGATTTCGGGCCAACAAAGTCGAGAATCACAACGATGAAATAGTATACTACTAGGGACTTGGGAAGCATCCATTGGTGCACTGGCTTCATTTTTTGAACATCATGCCCTTGCGCAGTTAGCAATCTGCGGCTGATGGCATACGTAATTGTTCCCATATACAGCGCGCTCACAATCATCATGAATGGAACCATCTTACTCATGAGAAGCGCAAATTGCTGCTTCATTTCCGCCGTCACTTGTGTCGGGAATAACGCGGACTGTTCTACACCCACCATCCCGTAGTTCAGCATTTCAATTACGAATTCATACACATTGAAGTCCAGAACCCACTTCGCAACGACAAAGAGGACAAGGGACTCGATAAGAAATGTCACGGTACCTGCAACAAATACAGAAAGTGCTGGTTTCCTGCCTTTAAACATTTGTCCAATGACAATGCCCGGAATAATAAAATACAAGGCGGAAACAGCTACATAAATGCCCGCTTTGCCCATCAATACATATACAATGGCAAGTACGGCAGCTGTGATGAGTGCGAACCCCTGCCTAGACTGTGTTGCGTACAGCATCACAAATGGAACCGCCATAAAACTCATCGTCAACACCTGTATCGGCTGCAATATGGATAATAACAATACGAGCGCTACAATCGCCCATAATAACGACGATGACCAGCGGTTTTTCAATTCGTTCACCTCTTGCGCATTCAATCTTTTTCCCCTGAATGTTATTCAGAGCCCGCTTACCGTACGGGTATCCCCCTTTATCTTCCATAATTATGGAAAGGGCGTCATTTTCCATTATACCATATTTACCGCACGTCCATAGCTTTGGTGGCGAACTGCTCGCAATATTCTATAATTTGACTCCGCCTTACAATGCCAATGAAGCGGTTCATGTCGTCCACTACGGGGACAAAGTTTTGCACTTTGGCTAAGTTGATTAAGTCCCCCATGTTGGAGTCAATCCGAACAGATTTATTGTGCATATTCAGCGATACATCTTTCAGCATGAATTTTGAAGCGTTCTCAAACGTAATTGCGCCATTTGAGTTTTTCATGTGCCACAATAAATCCCCTTCAGTAACCGTCCCGACATATTCCCCATCATCGTTCAAAATGGGAACGGCCGTATACCGATGAAATTCCATACGTTCTAGTGTTTGTCTCAATGTTGTGTTCAGTGTAAGACTGACAACCTCATGTTTCGGTGTTAAGAAAAAAGCAATGTTCATCCGTTTGGTCTCCTCCTCAACGACTCCAGCGAGATGATCGCTGTAACTCCTTAACACTAAATTAACACATTTAGGCATACAAAAACAAAAAGCCAGCCGTAAAAAATACGACTGACTTTTTGCTTTTATTCCACTGCGTTCCGTTCTTTAATCTTCTTTTACTTCACGCGGTTCCATTAAATTCTCTTTGGTTGTTTTTGGATCCAGCCAGTTATCCAGCAAGGACTTGATATAATCCAGATCCTCATCCTTTACCATATAGTACCAGCCATTGCCGATCATCTTGCCATCGCCGTGCAGCATATAGCTGCTAATGCTTGGTATTCCGTCATTCGTGAACATTGTCTTGGCCAAATCAATCATATACTTCGGTCGCATATCCGTTGTAAAATTCTCACCCATAATTTCAATAAGCTCTGGAATGCGTCCGATTTTGTCCATTTCAATGGTACGCTGCATAACGGCATTCAAGAAGATTCGATGGCGCATCGTACGGTTCATATCTGAATCTTCACGGTAGCGTACGAAGTACAATGCTTCTTGACCATCATAAATTGGCTTGTTCGGCTCAATCCGGAACTTCTCGTGGTCTGGATCCTTGTTGACAATCGGCTTCGTAATCGGCAGCTTCACACCGTCTAATGCATTGACAACATCCTTTAATCCCTCGAAGTTAATCGTTGCATAATGGTCAACTTTATGCTTAAGCAGATTATCTACTGACTCCATGCTCATCTTCGCACCGCCGTAGGCATAAGCGTGATTGAGCTTCGTTTCGAATCCCTTGCCGATGATTTCCGTGTACGTATCACGCGGAATCGACAACAACAGCACCTTATTATCTTGTGGTCGAACTACAGAATATATAATCGTATCAGAACGTCCAATTTCCTTGCCTCGCTGGTCGACCCCCAGCAGTAGTACCGAGAATGGCTCCGTTACTTTGCGAATAACTTCTTCTTTGCCTTCAATTGGCTTATATGACTTATCAAGCGTCTCTTCAACATGTCCGGATAAGAACATATCGAAAGCCAGAACCGCGAGCTGCTTGCGGAAAATAAATCCGCTTATGCCGACAATCGCAATAATGGCAAGTGCGATTCCCCATTTTTTATATTTTTTCATTCCAGATCCTCTTCTTCCTTTATGTGATGCATTCAATCCAATCCCAATTCAACCGACACTTCTCACTTCATTAACTCGAGAAGTATTTTTTGTCCACTAGGACAGTAACTTCTCAAGCTCAATGACACTATCCACATTCCCCTAATGGAAAACAAAATGTTGCGTAACAAAGCCACCTGTGTTCATCCATGATCGCCTGACACGCATACAGTATTCCAAATTCCTCATGTGTATAGGGCTTCGGTCCCCTGTATTTCCAAATTGGCAGCACATCGCATCCGCTTCGTTTTTCACAAGGATACCCGCCCCATTTGCCAACGACACGAATTTCCTATACCCGCATTTCCTATTCCCCTAGAATGCCTAGAGTGTTCTCATTGCATTGAAATTGCCGTGCTCACATTCATCACTTCCACAGCTTCTCAACCCATGAAAGGAGTATGCGATTCTCCCTGTGGGGGAAAGCTGTATCAGATATAGGATGAGCATGCACGGTCGTTTTTATCTGTATGTTACGACCGGTAATCCGAACCCTCTTTGGTATGTTTCTTTGATGATTATGCATGAAACAATATTTTTATTTTACATGCAAACGATCAAAAAGGAAAATACAGATTTCATGATCCAGATCACTAATTTGACAAAAGTACCAAAAAACCGCCCAAAAATGGGCGGATTTCGCACAAAATATGACAAAATATCCGATTAGCCGAACCAGCTTCTCACCCAGCGTATGACATCCAAGGTTAAAGGAATAAGTCCGAATCCGTGATTGCCAATCGCAATGATTCCATACGCATATTGACCCATCGCGATGACCCCTAACGCCAAATGGCTCATAGCGATAGCTCCAATGGATAACATGCTGCTTATCGCAATCGCCCCAATGGACAGCCAGTCACTTACGGCAATCGCCCCTACCGAAAAGCAATCACTAAATGCAATGGCCCCAGCCGCTGCCAGCAGTCCCAAGGAAATAGCGCCAAAAGCGAGCACGCCGACACTAATCATCCCCCCAGCAATTAGTCCAATGGCGATATCTCCGATTGCAATAAGACCAATTGCAACTTTGCTGTGTCGGCCCACTCGACTGGCGCCGCTGCTTCGAATGCTAATAATCGGAACCTGCGGGGACGGCCATTGATAGTCGATTTCTTGTCCATGCCAGCGCTTACTGAAACGTTCATGCCATCTCATTGCATTACCCCCCGCACCCATTTTCTTACGTCATTACTAGCTATTGTACCATCCAAAAAATCCGGAAAAATCAGCCCCAAGACGGAAATGGAACTGGACATAAGGCGGTGATTCTCCTCCGCTAGGTAAAAGGAGATAAGGATGTAATGATAATAAGATAAAGCATGCGTAGTTAATGTATGATCAGGCAAAAAGCTGAAAATATATTCCCGTTTTACCTTTATGTAATGAAAAAAGACAGCTGATATTAATCAGCTGTCTTTTTTGTACCTGCATTACTCTGTAGTGTATGGAAGCAATGCTACTTGGCGAGCGCGTTTAACAGCGATCGTCAAAGCACGTTGGTACTTCGCGCTTGTACCTGTTACACGGCGTGGCAAGATTTTGCCGCGCTCGCTGATGAATTTCTTCAACAGGTCGATGTCTTTATAATCAATGTGAGTGATTTTATTCACTGTGAAGAAGCACACTTTACGGCGCTTGTTACGGCCTCTACGGCCACCGAATTTACGGCCTTCGCCGCCTTCATTTTGCTTGAAGCTCATTCAATTCAGTCCTTTCCGTTTTAGAATGGCAAATCATCATCGGAAATGTCGATAGGTCTGCCGTCATCAGAGAAAGGATCCGCCGCTGCTTGTCCGCGAGAATTGGAATTCCCACCACGTGCTGGAGCATTGTACTGTGGCGCTGGTGCACCGTAATTACTGCCCATATCATCACGTGTTCCCCCGTTGTCACGGTTCGATTCCAAGAAACGCACATTATCTGCAATAATTTCAGTCACGTATACACGCTTACCTTCGTTATTGTCATAGTTGCGCACTTGAATGCGTCCTTCTACTGCTGTAAGCCGACCCTTGCGCAAATAATTTGCACATGTTTCCGCCAACTGCCGCCAAGTAACGACTGGAATAAAGTCCGCTTCACGTTCCCCACCTTGACTCGAGAACGGTCGATCAACCGCTAACGTAAACTGTGTCACTGCCACTCCAGATGAAGTGTAGCGCAATTCTGGGTCCCGTGTAAGACGTCCTATCAATATCACGCGATTCAACATGCTATCCCCTCCTTCGACGTATCCTTTACGAATTTACGATTGTTTTGGCTATTAAGCCACGTCGCTAACGACAAGATGACGGATGATTTCGTCAGCAATTTTCAGTTGACGATCCAACTCCGCTACTACTGCAGGTTCTGCAGTAAAGTTCACGAGAACGTACACGCCATCGCGGAACTTCTTGATTTCGTAAGCAAGACGGCGCTTACCCATCACATCGTGCTTCGTAATTTCTCCACCGCCGTTAGAGATAACGCCTTGGAATTTTTCGACTGCTGCTTGAACAGCTTCTTGCTCTACGTCAGGACGAATGATGTACATCAATTCGTATTTGCGCATTTCACGTTCACCTCCTTATGGACTTCAGGCCTCTGATCTTGTCAGAAGCAAGGAGCGAGAAAACTCGCACTAAACTAGTGTACCAAAATGAATCCTGACATGCAAGAAAAACTCTTTTTTCCAAGAGCAAACACTTTTCTCCATTCATGATTGGGAATCTGCACGCACACACTACAGAGGCAAGCGATCTCGTTACGCTTCTGCATCTATACGACAAGCATACAGGAGGTTACACGATGGGTGAGCGTACAGAATTCGAACCTGGAGACAAGGCGCCAAATGATGCCATCTATATGGAGGTTGGTGAAAGAAGTTTCCATACCGAGATTCAAAATCCAAAACAAATTAAGTTGAAAAGGGGAGATACATTCCCTGAAACGACGAACAAAGACCGCAAGTGGAAAAAGAAATCCCATGCCTTGACGCACTGATTATGGTCGTTCTCTTTTTTAAAGTATCGACGTATAAAACAGCGATTATGATCCATAATAACAACTGACGGTGCGAAGCGAGGTGGGTTCCGTTGAACAATGGAGCAAAGAAGCCTAGTGGAGACATTTAACTTTACGACATAAGAGAAGCGAGGGGTTGTGCTAAAGACCATTTGTCTGCAACACACTTATCGTAAATGGATTACTGCATAAGTATCCATATGCTGTAGGAAGCCTGAGCCATCTAATATTGTGAAGATTGAGGTCAATTAAGCACCGTCAACCAGGAAGGGATTTCGCGCAAGCGAAGTCCCTTTTCTATATGTCTTTACACCCTTATATAAACACATATACCTGCACGTTTTATGCCGAGTCACGCATAGAAATTTAATAATAATCCATAATAACAACTGACGGTGCGAAGCGAGGTGGGTTCCGTTGAACAATGGAGCAAAGAAGCCTAGTGGAGACATTTAACTTTACGAAATAAGGGAAGCGAGGGGTTGTGCTGTAGAGCATTTGTCTGTAACACACTTATCGTAATATGGAATCCTTTATACGGTTCCATATGATAGGAAACCTTAGCCATCTAACATTGTGAAGATAGAAGTCGAATAAGCACCGTCATCCAGGAAGGGATTTCGCCAGGCGAAGTCCCTTCTTTTATTTTCCTTGGCAGCAACAGCAGCATAATCAGCTAATATGCAAAAAAACTCCGAAGCCTCAGCTTCGGAGTTGTTCTATACAATAAGTGGCGGAAAGGGTGGGATTCGAACCCACGCACGCCTTGCGACGCCTAGCTGATTTCGAGTCAGCCCCCTTGGACCTCTTGGGTACCTTTCCATAGCAAGAGTTATCTTACCATACTAATCACTTTATTGCAACATATTTTTTACAATTTTACTTTTTACTCTGAGTCAGGCTGGGCAGAACGGAGCACCTTTTTCATGCTCTTCTCGAACTTCGCTCGCGGGACGAGTACACTATGCTTGCATCCTACACACTTAATGCGGATATCCATACCCATTCGGATGATTTCCATTTCGTTCGTGCCGCAAGGATGAGGCTTTTTCATTTGAACGATATCACCCAGTGCGAAGACTTTACGTTCCATCAATAACTCCCCCCTTGTTCTGTTCGCTGATACGTTACGAGTCGTGGATACGGAATTTCAATGCCTTCCTGCTCTAACGCCCGCTTCATCTCAGCATTTATCTCGCGAACAACTCCCGATTGTGTGAATGGACGGCATTCTGCAATCACGCGAATGGTTACTTCAGAAGGCCCAAGCGTTTGGACACCGAGTACTTGTGGCGTCTTCACTACATTTTCATTGCGTTCAGGCAATCCTTCCAAAGTCTGATTCATCACCTGAATCGCCTTGTCTACATTTTCCTCATAAGCAATGGATACATCAACTACTGCAATTGAATTGTTCAGTGAATAGTTTGTTACCTCTGTAATACTACCATTCGGGATAACATGAACTTCTCCTGTCCAACTATGGATCCGCGTCGATCTCAGCCCGATCATCTCAACCGTTCCTTGGAACGAACCCACCTTAATGACATCCCCTACTGCAAAATGATCCTCCAAAATAATAAAGAATCCGGTCATGACGTCCTTCACTAAGCTTTGAGCACCAAAACCGATTGCTAAGCCGACAACCCCCGCACCCGCTAAGAGCGGCGCCAGATTTACATTGAATTCCGATAAGACAACAAGAATCATGATGAAATTCATAGCTAGCGACGTCATATTCTTGAGCAACTTGCCTACGGTTACAAGCCGTCTTGGATTCCCGTTAATACGGGACTTTTCCTGTTTCACAATCGCATGATTAATCATCCGATGAACGATTCGAATCACAATTCTCGTTACTAAAATAATCAGTACGATTTTTATGCATTTCACGAAAAGCATTTCCCAAGTTGCCATATCAGTCAACCAGTTCCATATTCCTTGCTGCCACTTCTCGAATACCGACAGCGTCTCTTCAATATTGTCGGTAACGTTCTCAGGGTTATTTGCCGCTGCGGCCCATAACATGATCATTCCCCCTCTGTCATTATCAATATGATAAGTGTTAGGAAACTTATTATAAAATAGGATGCTTCTTTTCGTCGAAGTATAAAAATATTCTCGCTTCCATATACTAGATACTAACCTTTAGTAGAAAACGGAGGCTGCTTGAGATGACATTTCCTTTGTTCAAACGCCCGACATCTGATGAATGCCATCCTTGTAAAGTGGCTTATGATGCACCTAACGCACGATCTTCCTTAATTCACTCCTGCCAACAACATTTGCAAATGCGCGCTCCCAATCAGTCGACGACAGTCATATGTATTGGAACTGACCGCTCAACAGGAGATTGCCTTGGACCGCTTGTTGGAACACGTCTATCACAATTATGTTCGCAAGACTTTCGAGTGCTTGGTACACTCCATCAACCCGTGCATGCCATGAATTTGCAAGAAACGATAGATTCACTGCAAGCGAGCGATCCTCATACCTTCATTATTGCAGTAGATGCGTGTCTTGGCCAGAGCAGCAGCGTAGGATCCGTTCAGGTCGTCGAGGGGCCGGTTCGCCCCGGCGCTGGGGTAAATAAACAACTGCCCCCGATCGGAGATATGCACATTACAGGCATTGTCAACGTCGGAGGCTTCATGGAATATTTCGTATTACAAAATACTAGACTTCATTTAGTTATGGGAATGGCCGATGTGATCGCAGATACGATCGAACAGTCGCTGACTGCCCTATCCTATCGTCCGTAATCGGGAACATTATTTTTATTTTGCCTCCGCGATTTCGATTGCTTTTTTCTCCTCTGGAGACAAAGAATAAGTCGACTGTCCCTTCTCAACGGGCTTCGCATATACATAAGAATGTTCCCGTCCGTGAATGCTTGTAATGACAACTCCGTCCTGCTCCTCATTTAACCATGCAATCGAGAAGCTAAGATCACTCCCGCGCTCTGCAAAGGCGTTGTAACGCTGAATGCCGACGTGGGATTTCATTTTTTTCAGAGCTTTTTTGGTCTGTTCCATTTCAACATGATGATGTTCCGTCATGCCTTGCAGATGTGCAATATCCTCATGCATGCTGGACAATACAACATCCAAGCTCTCAATACCGCTTTCTCCCATAATGGCTTCGTATTTACGGCGAAGCTTACGAATCTGTGAACCCTGGAGAAGAACAATAATAAGTAACAACAATAGTAATACACCGATGCCAGCGGCAATGAGCGGCAACCAATCATTCTGCAATTCATTCATCATAAGTCTCTGTTCTCTCCTGCCTATAACGTGTCCCGTACCTCATTGGCACGAACTTTCTCACCCTTGTTTCCCCATCTATTCCTTTATCGTCTGCAAGATGGCTTGCTATTAATATCGGACAGCCCTGAATATGGCTGGCTGAATGAGGATTCGTATCTTTCTAGGGGCATCGTGTCCATTCTTATTATAAATTTTTTTAACGGACTCATACAACACATCTTACCTACTATTCTCTATATATCGAACTTACAAAGCATCAGCTTTATATCAACCAATTCAAGCTTTCTAGTTCGAGAAGCTGTTCCCAAAAATAGAGAATCTATTCATAGTCAAAAATATGCTCTTTGCCCCATATCTATATTTAGTTATATCATGATCCAAGCGGTATAAGAGACAACAAAATTGTAACCTTTTACTTCAATATTTTGTAAATTAAAAAATAGGTTCAAGCAATTGCTATTCGTTTCTTATCAAGTGATTATATGTATACCCTCAATGCAAAAACTGGCATCCCTCGTGTAATCCTTCTTGCTTTGGATAACAACCAAGAATGCCAGTTCTTGTTCAAATTATTGCTATGGCTTCATTCAACCGACAACGTTTGAAGCATTTCGAGCAATCGCTCCAAATCCTGCTTGTTAAAGTAAGAAATTTCGATTTTCCCTTTATCTTTACTTTGCTTAATTTTTACCGTTGTGCGGAACCTTTCTCGTAGGCTTTCTTCCAACTCATCTAAATATGGATCTTTACGGATAGGCTTTGCTTTATCAACTGGCTTTCCTTTTTGTTCATTTGTTGGATTGCTTCCTCCAACTGGCGAACACTCCATCCTTGATTTATAGAGTCTTTAGCCAACTGTTTTACTTTTGCCTCATCCTTGACCCCTACAATTGCACGTGCATGTCCCATTGATAGTGTTCCACGTGAAACACAGTCCTTAACTTCCTCAGGAAGCTGTAATAACCGTAAGAAGTTTGCAATATGTGAGCGTGACTTTCCAACCTTAACAGATAGCTCTTCTTGCGTTAAGGAGAACTGATCCATTAGTGCTTGGTAGGCAACGGCCAATTCAATAGCATTCAAATTTTCACGTTGTAAATTTTCAATCAGGGCAATTTCCATGACCTGCTGATCGGAAAAATTACGCACAACAGCTGGGATATTCAGCAAGCCCAATTGCTGAGAAGCACGATAGCGGCGTTCACCAGCAATAATCTCATATCCTTTTAATACACTCCGCACAATAATTGGCTGAATGACACCGTGCTGCTTGATCGACTCTGCAAGTTCCTGAATGGACTGCTCATCAAAATGCTTTCGCGGCTGATATGGATTGGGACGCAACTGCTGTAGGGATAATTCTACCACCTTGTCGTCATCATTGACGGATAGTGACGGAATAAGGGCGTCTAATCCACGTCCTAATCGCTTACTCATACGAAATCACTTCCTTCGCAAGTTCCAAGTATACTTCCGCACCTTTCGATTTCGGATCATAGGTCATAATGGATTGACCATGTGATGGTGCCTCACTAAGGCGTATGTTTCGAGGAATAATCGTTGTATATACTTTCTGCTGAAAATACTTCTTAACCTCGTCGATGACTTGAATCCCTAAATTTGTACGTGCATCAAGCATCGTTAGGAGAACACCTTCAATTTGCAGTGAGGTATTCAAATGCTTCTGAACGAGTCTGACTGTATTCAGTAGTTGGCTGAGTCCCTCCAATGCATAGTACTCACATTGAATTGGGATAATGACCGAATGAGATGCAGTCAAGGAGTTGATTGTCAATATACCAAGTGAAGGCGGACAATCAATTAATATATAATCGTATAAATGTGCTACAAGCTGAAGCGACTTCTTCAATCGCACCTCACGCGATATCGTCGGAACCAATTCGATCTCAGCACCCGCCAACTGTATTGTTGCCGGAATAATGTGCAGACCTTCGACCATGGTCGGGATCGTTGCGTCCTTTGGATGAACATCATTAATAATCACGTCATAAATACAATTGGTCACGTCTGCCTTGTTAATCCCAATTCCGCTTGTAGTGTTGCCTTGTGGATCAATATCAACAAGCAGCACTCGCTTCCCTAATAACGCCAAACCTGCACCCAAATTTACCGTCGTCGTTGTCTTGCCGACGCCGCCCTTCTGGTTGGTAATGGCAATGACCTTAGCCATTCCTCTTCACCCCAATGTTGTTTCTTTTGCGTTTCTAGCTGTAACAATAACCGCTAACGACCACAAAAACAGAAAAGAGCGGCCTCTTGCCTGCCGCTGCACATATAAGCACTACGCATGACAACAATCTCGCTGTACGACATATAAGGTACAACGATTAGGCTCGAATCAACCGATAATTAGGTGGATCAACTATTCAGGTTGTTAAAAAGGTGTGAGATTTGACCTACCTTTTCGGTATTTTGATGACAATTTCATAATGATCCTCGTGATCATGTTCATCTGTCTTAATTTTTAGACCGGAACCCGTCACAAGATCAATGGATTGACGAATCGTATTGAGTGCAAGTCGCACATCCTTCGTATAGGAGATACGCTTCGATTTCTTAGCTTTGTGAACCTCTTTATAAAATGCGACCCGTGCTTCCGTCTGCTTCACATTTAATTCTTTTGCGATAATTTCCTCAAGCAGCTTGAGCTGCAGGTTCTCAGATTCGAGTCCAAGCAATGCTCTTGCATGTCGCTCTGTAATCTTACGTCCCATTAAAGCCTGCTTCACTGCATCCGGTAGATTTAACAAGCGAATTTTATTTGCAATTGTAGACTGGCTCTTGCCTAGTCGTTGAGCTAAGCTTTCTTGCGTCAAATCATGCAAATCAATCAGCTTCTGATAAGCATATGCTTCTTCAATCGCTGTAAGTCCCTCACGCTGCAAATTCTCGATTAGGGCAATGGATGCCGCTTGAGCATCATTAATTTCTCTAACGATGCCCGGGATCGTATCCAAACCCAACTTCTTGACAGCACGCCAACGGCGCTCTCCGGCAATGATTTCAAATTGCCCGTTTCGCTGGCGGACAACGATCGGCTGAATAACACCGTGCGTTTTGATCGTCTGACACAGTTCATCAATACGCTCATCATCGAATATAGTACGAGGCTGATAGGGACTGCTGACAATCTCATTCACCGGAAGCTGTTTTACTTCATCCAGCGATTGACGCTCCGCAAAACCGAATAACCGAGACAGTTGTTCTTTCATTTCCGTATAATACCACCTAACTTCAAAATAATGCCAGGCACATGAAGAAGCGGCAGTGCTCTGCTCCATTCTTGATCTTCGCCCTATATCGTTCAAGACGGCAAATCGGTCACGATCCCCGCTACTCTTCGCGAATTCCGATTGCTTTACATCCTTTGCGACAATGTTCAACAGGGCATCTGATTCAAACCATTTCTTTCCTTCGAAAAAATTATACGCTCTGCCTTATGTATTCTCCAAGCTTGTGCCTTTTTCCTGCCTTTTTGTGTATCCGTGTAAGAAAAACTTCTACAGATTTCTTTCACTATACTAAACTTATATTTTAAACAACACCGTTGCATATAAACATCGTTATCATTACACCTGTTTCACGTGGAACATTTCCCCACATTGCTTTTTACTGCTCCTCTATCCTATCATAATTACTTGCTAAAATGAGATTGCATCCGTAACATTCTATGAATTATCTTCTACCTCATCTTGAACATGAAAATTATTCCACGCAAATAAAACAAAAGCGGGGTAACCCCCCGCTTCTGCTATAACTTCACTTGTGTTTTTTGAATCTGTGCATTCCCAGCTGCATCTTCCATGCGGATGAATATATCATGAGTTCCTTTTCTCATTCTTGATCCGATAAATGAAATATAGAAAGTCCGTTTATCCTCATTGAAGCGCATCTCTTTCCACGCTCCTGTATTGGATGTGCTCCATTTTACGCTAATTAGAGCTGCTTGCTTATTATGAACAGACGAATGAAGCATAGGGCGCACTGCATACTCGAGTTCCAGCATCATATCATGAATTGTCCCTTGCACAATACCGTGCTCGGCCTTTTCCTTCATAAATATTGCCGTTGGGGCCTCTCGATCGATATAAATCAATTGATCGCCCTTTATCTCCGAGCGGCTATCAGCAAAAGCTTTACTTTTTAGGTTATATAAACCGTCAGGCAGCTTATGCCCGGATACATCCGTGCCCTTCCATTCATACGTATGCAGCCCGCTGGAAGGTTTAACTGTATTGAGCAGCAGATATTCTTTACGATTCTTTTTATGTTTATCAATCCGAGTTGCGGTAATCAACATCCGTTCAGCATCACCAGGCAGATAATAATGGAATTCAATAGATTTATTTTTATCCCCGTTCGGCGTGAGCAGTTGATGACTTGCGAACCATCCCGTCAGCAGCGGGTACTGACTTGCTCCACGAATCAATTGAATAGGCACTCGAAGCTTTTCCGTGTCATGAATAAGCTGTAAATACCCTGTAAGAACTCCTGTCTCCTGTAGGGTGGATAGATTCCATGCCACAGGAATACGTACCGTTTCACCAGGCTGTACGGTGACGGAAGCAGGATATGAAATATCCCACTTACCCGCTTCAGACGATAACGTAATTTGATAAGTTATCTTATGATTAGACCGATTCGTTAACTGAAGAGACTGCTCTTTCATCAAATCACACGAATCCGGATCAACAACACCGTAAGACAGAGCTGCCGGTTGGAGAAACGAAATTGTCTCCATGGCTCTATCTACATTCACAAGTCCTGATCCTTGCGCGTGATACGGATATTCTGCTCCATTGTTATCAGTAAGTTTATCCGCTGATGTCATCAAAGCTGATTTTACCATGGCCGGCGTCCACTCCGGATGTGCTTCCAGGAGAACCGCCGCTGCGGCAGATACATAAGGAGCAGCCATACTCGTCCCACTCATATTCCCGTATCCTTGCTCCATCTGGTTACGAGGCACAGAGCTTCGCACATTAATTCCAGGTGCCACTAGATCAGGCTTCAACAGCCATGTGCCAACTGCAGGCCCACGAGAACTTATGGCAGACATCCGACTTCTTTGTTCCTCTCCCCACTGCCATGCCCATGACTTGCCCTGCTTCAGCATAGAGGCTCCTTGTGGAGAAATGGAGGCTGCTGGGATAAGTCTGTCATCATTTTTACTATCAATTCTAAGCTCTGGCTCCCACTCCACCTTGTCATTCTGATAGAATAGAATACCGCTAGCTCCTGCGTTACACGCTGCTTCGTAATAAGATGAAGCAGCGGAACTGGTTGTTTGGACAACGAGCAATTTCCCTTGATGAAGCTCTTGCTTGATTGCATTGGGACTATTTCCCTCGATGAATACCAGATCAGGCGAGCCTTCCTTCGGAAAATCAGGCGATCCCATCCCCGAAATAAGACGTATGCTGTGATTACGATACGAGAGCATGGACTCAAATGTAGGCAAGGTAGCCGCTCCAACGGTGATTACATCCTCCACCAATCCTGGAGCGGTAATACTCCATAGCTTGTCTCCTGCATTGCCCGCAGAGTTTACAACAACAACCCCTTTACTTACCGCATCTGCGATCATCCGTGACAGCGGCTCATCCGGGGCATCGATATCAGAATGAAGCGATAGATTGATGACCTTCGCTCCATCCTTCACCGCTTGCTGCATCGCTTTAACAATCGTAGAAGTGAATTCGTGACCCTCTGTAGCAATCGCTCGATAAATAAGCAGAGAAGCATCGGGAGCCTGCTGGGCTACAATACCGGCAACATGCGTGCCATGCCCTTTTTCATCCTGCGGGTTTGTATCATTTTCTACAAAATCATAAGCTTCTACGATTCTCTCCTTGAGCAGCGGATGCTGGATATCTGCTCCCGAATCGATAATGGCAATTTTAACGCCTTTGCCTGTATATGGAGGCTGCTTGATAGACGATATAGAGGAATCAGCCTGCACGGATACACTCTCTATCTGTGCGGCTGCTGTCTTCGTTCCTAGCGGTGCAGCCAATAAAGCTGCAGCCACAAATAAGGTGCATGAGGCCTTCATTATTGGGTTGTACCAGCTATTTATCTTCATGTTGTGAATTCCTACTCTCTAAGCCTTTCATGATGTTCATAAATCGTAACATAGGACATAGAAAGAAAGATTTACGCCACTGTAACCTAGTTCCACCAAATTTTTCAAATCAGTACCAGCTTTCCAGCTAACTTCTTGTCTAACTTCATATTTACCCAGTATTTCGATTTATAACGTTTGATAGTGTTGTAAGAGATTAGATATTTTATCTTGAATGAGCTGTTTTAAAGAATCCGGCTTCACTTCTAACACATCACTACCATATCTCATCAAATAAGAAGCTATAAAATCCTCTTCCCCTTGATTATAACTTCCTGTAATAATTGTTCTATGACCTGTCTCAATTTGCATCGATGGATAATGCTCCTTATAGAAAATATCCTTCGCCTGCTCGGCAATCTCAACTTCAAAGCTAATACTGTTCACAGATTGATACCTTTCTAATGATCGGCTATTCAGCTCATCCAGCAAAAAATGTCCATGCTCTCCCCCCTCCTCCATAGCGGTAATTCGATCACATCTAAAAACTCGATATTGATTCGTCGCTGTCTCGAATCCTGTTGCATACCACTGGCCGAACTTAGCTGATATTTTGAAAAATTGAACGTGATATTTTTGGTCTGTTTATGTTTTACATAATCTATGATGCAACTGCTCTCATTCAGGATACTCTTTAGGATCTTATCCAAAAAACGGCTCGCATGATGATGCTGGTAGCTTTCGAATTGAAGCACTTTTCGCATGTTGTGAATTTGCCTGATTTGTTCCGAAGACAGACAGCTTTCGAACTTTTCATTAAGCTGATTCGCCCGTAAATGAAAAGGCGTGGATTGATAAGCACTTAGTGTCAACATTGCAAAATACAGAGCATACACTTCATCGATCGTAAAGATAATGGGAGATAATAATCGATTTTTCAACATTCCGTATCGTCCATGTTTTCCATATTCCGAATAAATGGGCATGCCTAATTCCTCTAAGGAACGAATATCGCGCAGTGCTGTACTTTTTGAAATACTGTATTTCTCCATTAGATCATGCAAATTGAAAAATTCTCGACTGTTTACATATCTAATCATGTCATATAATCGCTCTGATTTCTTCATGAATAGCTCCTTCATAAAGGTGTCATATTTTGATACCTTTATCCATTATGATGAATCTAAGCTCGTCTATCAAATAGAAAAGATGGTTGGGTTAACATCTTTGCTTAAAAAGGAGATTGATCTCATGAGTGCAACCCTGGAAGTTGCGATTTTCTTATCCATGAACGGAAAGGCACAAGAAGCCATTGATTTTTACAAGATCCATTTCCATGCAAAAGAATCGCTGCTCGTTACTTATGAAGACATGGCGAAGCGCGACAGCTCGATACTGCTTACGGAGGGGAATAAAAATAACATCGTCCACTCTGTCCTATTGATCGGGAAAACAAAAGTAATGATTGCGGAGGATACAATGGATCCGCGGAGTAAATACTCGGTTGGCAATAACACATCATTATGTATTCAAAGTTCGAACCTAGAAGAGATTGAACAATTTTATAGCAGCCTGCTTACCGATGATAGAGTAAAAGTGATTGTCCCTCTCTCTGCAAATTCATTTAGTAAAGCCTATGGCATTATTGAAGACCCATTCGGAATCCACATCCAACTGATGTATGATCCTCGGTTGAAATGATTCCTTTATCACATAACGCAAAAAAGAGGTCGAATGCATTCGACCTCTTTGTCTTATAACTGAAATTATACAAGCGGTGTCTTTAGCGGCGTCCCCGGCTTGCGCGGATAGGCCTTAGGGGTTGTCCCCTTCTTCGTCATCACTACGATATGACAATCGGATTGCTCTACTGGAAGCTTCAATGCATAATCAGCCGTGAAGGTCGCCTGCAGCACCTGAAGGCTCCGCTTCGCTTCTACAATCTCTTCCTGTGGATTTGTCCCTTTCATCGCAGCGAACGTCCCGCCTGGACGTACGAACGGCAGGCAGAACTCATTTAGCACGTTCAATCTTGCAACAGCGCGTGCCGTCACAAGATCATACTGATCGCGATGCTCCGGCTTGCGTGCAACCTCTTCTGCGCGACCATGAATGCAGGAAACGCCTGTTAATCCAAGCTCCTGTACCAAATGATTCAGAAATACGATCCGTTTGTTAAGGGAATCAACAATTGTCAGCTTAATATGCGGAAACATAATTGCGAGCGGTATCCCTGGAAAGCCTGCACCTGATCCGATATCCGCCATGCGCTTCACACTCATCATATCGACGTGAAAGCCTAACGTTAGCGAATCATAGAAATGCTTCTCGTATACGAGCTCACGCTCTGTAATGCCTGTCAAATTCATTTTTTCATTCCACTCAACCAACACACGGTAATACGTATCGAGCTGGTTCCATTGTATATCTGTAACCGGCGGCCATCCATGTCCGGACAGCCAGCCTTGGAACTGTTCTTGCAATGCATCCATTACTGGCAATCTCCTCTTCTGCAGTTAGTATCCCATTCCTGCATACTTGCCACAGCCTACATCCTCAATTACGCCTCAGCATGCTTCTCAGCTGTTACACGGTTATAGTGCTCCAAGTATACAAGCAGGATCGAAATATCCGCAGGAGTTACACCGGAAATACGCGACGCTTGCCCGATCGACAGCGGACGGATTTTCGTCAGCTTTTGCTTCGCTTCCGACGCAATTCCATGAACTACATCGTAATCGATATCCTGCGGGATAAGCTTCTTCTCCATCTTTGCCAGACGCTCTACCTGCAGCAGTTGCTTCTCAATATATCCTGCATACTTTATTTGAATTTCAACTTGTTCCTTTATCTCATCGTCCAGCTCCAGCGGTGATGGAAATAACTTATCCACATGTGAATAAGTTATTTCTGGACGTCTCAGCAATGTCACTGCATCACACCCGTTGGTCAGTGGAGCGGAACCCGCTTCAGCAAGCATTGACTGTACAGCCTCATCCGGCTTTACCTTCGTTGCCTTCAGGCGCTCCATCTCTTGACCAACCAAGTCAAGCTTATGCTGGAATGCTGCGTATCTCTCATCGGTAATAAGGCCAATCTCATGCCCGATATCCGTCAAGCGCATATCCGCATTGTCATGGCGAAGCAGCAATCTATATTCTGCGCGAGAAGTAAGCAAGCGATAAGGCTCATTGGTTCCCTTCGTCACGAGATCATCAATCAGAACGCCAATGTAAGCTTGCGAACGATTCAAGATGACAGCAGGCTTGCCCTGTACCTTACGCGCGGCATTAATGCCGGCCATAACCCCCTGTGCAGCAGCCTCCTCATAACCGGATGTTCCGTTAATTTGCCCAGCTGTGAACAAGCCATCGACCCGCTTCGTTTCAAGAGTTGGCCACAACTGTGTCGGTACGACTGCATCATACTCAATCGCATAACCGGTTCGCATCATTTCTGCATTCTCAAGTCCTGGAACAGAGCGCAGAATTTGTAGCTGTACATCTTCAGGCATACTCGTTGACAGACCCTGCACATAATACTCAGCCGTATCCTTCCCTTCTGGCTCAAGGAAGATTTGGTGTTTCGGCTTATCAGCAAAACGAACAATTTTATCTTCAATGGACGGGCAATAGCGAGGTCCTGTACCTTCTATGACACCAGAGAACATCGGTGCACGATGCAAGTTCTCATTAATAATGCGATGCGTATTCTCTGACGTATACGTCAACCAGCAAGGAAGCTGCTCATTATCGGAAGACTTCGTCTCATAAGAGAAGAACTTCGGATGATCGTCTCCAGGCTGGATTTCTGTTTTGGAAAAGTCGATCGTCCCACCATTCACCCGTGGAGGTGTACCTGTCTTGAAGCGAACGAGATCAAATCCGAGATTGCGCAAACATTCGGACAGCTTCAAGGAAGGCTGCTGGTTATTCGGGCCGCTCTCATACATCAGCTCACCGATAATAATTTTGCCCCGCAGGTACGTACCTGTCGTTAAGACAACCGCTTTCGAACGGAATATAGCGCCTGATTTCGTGATGACACCTACACATTTACCGTTTTCCACGATCAGTTCCTCAACCATGCCTTGACGCAGCGTCAAGTTCGGCGTCGTTTCCACCGTTTCCTTCATTTTCGCCTGATACAATACCTTGTCGGCCTGGGCACGCAGTGCGTGAACGGCAGGCCCTTTCCCTGTATTGAGCATCCGCATTTGAATAAGGGTTTTGTCAATATTGCGGCCCATTTCTCCGCCTAATGCGTCGATTTCACGTACAACATGGCCCTTAGCTGGGCCACCAATGGAAGGGTTGCACGGCATGAAAGCAACCATATCCAGGTTAATCGTCAATAGCAGCGTATCGCAGCCCATCCGTGCAGAAGCAAGTGCCGCTTCACAGCCCGCATGGCCCGCTCCGATAACTATTACATCATATTTTCCCGCCTCAAATGGCATGGGGCTCCCTCCTTTTACTACTTCTCTATGATAAACAACACTCACGGCAAAACGACCGTATCCGTGTTCGCTTTTCTATTTTCCAAGACAGAACTGAGAGAAAATTTGATCAATCAGTGAATCGCCAACTGCGTCTCCGATAATTTCACCGAGCAGCTCCCAAGCGGTGCGTACGTCGATTTGAATCATGTCGATTGGTATTCCCTGTTGGGAAGCCCCCACAGCATCTTTTAATGCCTGCAGCGACTTCTTGAGAAGCGCAATATGCCGTACGTTGCTGACATACGTCATATCTCCCGCTTCAATTCCTCCACTGATGAACAACTCAGAGATTACCTTTTCAAGCGCGTCGACGCCTTCCTGTTCCTTCGCCGACATGCGCACAATCTGATTCTCACCGAATGCCTCCTTTAACGGAGCATCATCCAACACCGTAGGCAGATCCATTTTATTCACAATCACAATCACTTGTCTACCCGTAATTTGCTCCATCCACTCGCGCTCATCCGGATGAAGCTCATCATTATTGTTCACAACGAACAATATCAAGTCTGCTTCCTGAAGGGCACTGCGAGAACGCTCCACTCCGATTCGTTCAACGACATCTGTCGTCTCCCGAATGCCGGCTGTGTCCAGGAGACGCAGCGGAATTCCGTTAATTGTTACGAATTGCTCGACTACATCGCGAGTTGTCCCCGGAATATCGGTTACAATCGCTTTATTATCTTGGGCAAGCGTATTGAGCAGCGATGATTTACCGACATTCGGTCTGCCGATAATCGCTGTCACAATACCCTCCCTCAATATTTTCCCTTCGGATGCGGTTTTCAACAGCCGCATGACCTCTTCCATAACATGCCCGCATTTATCTTGGATAAAGGCGCTTGTCAGCTCCTCTACATCATGCTCAGGATAGTCGATATTCACTTCAATATGAGCAAGTGTCTCAATGAGTGTATGACGGAGTGACTTGATTCGGTTAGACAATTGACCTTGCGCCTGCTTCATAGCGATGCTGAAGGCGCGATCCGACTTCGAGCGAATGAGATCAATGACCGCCTCAGCCTGTGACAAGTCAATTCTTCCGTTCAAGAAGGCTCGCTTCGTGAACTCGCCTGGCTCCGCCAAGCGAATCCCCTGCTGAAGCAGAATATCCATCACTTTCCGCACCGAAATAATCCCGCCATGTGTGTTGATTTCGACAACATCCTCAGTCGTAAACGAACGCGGCCCGCGCATCACGCTTACGAGCACTTCCTCTACCCGCTCTCCAGACTTCGGATCAACAATATGTCCGTAATGTATTGTATGGCTTTCCGCCTCTGTCAGCTTCGTTTTCGAACGGAATATGCGATCAACCTCAGCAAAAGATCCCTCTCCGCTTACTCGGATAATCGCTATACCGCCTTCTCCAAGCGGTGTAGATACCGCTGCGATTGGTTCGTAATTCATCCTAATAATGACCTCCGCACATATAGGGTACATTTATATTATCTCATTTTACGTCAAACACCTAATCATGAAATCCAATTCTGGTTCAGCAAAAAACGAAAAAATGCAATGAGAGCACCCTGAACCAGGCGCAATCATTGCATTTTCTATCTGTCTATGCGTTCTGAATAGAGGTATTCATAAGTGCAGTCATGCCTATTTAATCATAATGACTACGCGCCGGTTTGGCTCTTCGCCTTTACTGCAAGTTTTCACTTTCGGATGATCCTGCAGCTTCGCATGAATAATCTTGCGATCCTGCGCCGTCATCGGCTCCAGCACAACCTCTTGCCGGGAACGAATAACTTTGTTCGCGAGCCGCTCAGATAAGGATTCGAGCGTTTTCTTACGTCGCTCACGGAACTGCTCTGCATCAAGAATAATACGGAGATGATGCTTGGAATAACGATTGGCTACCAGGTTCGCCAAATATTGAAGCGAATCCAGCGTCTGACCGCGGCGACCGATAATGAGGCCCAAGTCCGAGCCGCTAATATCAAGCGTTACCGTGTCCTTCCTCTTATGTACTGCAACTTCTACATCAAGCCCCATCGAGCGGGCAACATCCACAATGAATTGCTTTGCTTCTTCAATCGGATCTATATCGTCATCTGAGACAGCGCTCCTGCCCGTCTCCTGATCCTTTGATATAGTTGCTGTTTGCTTATCGGCCACAACAGAAGATGTCTGAACTGGCTTCGATGATGTTGATTGTGTTGTAGGCTCAGAGAGCGGGACATCCTTGTCCGGAAGAAGTGTCAGTTCGACCTTCGCCGGACGTACCCCGATAAGTCCGAACAGCCCGCGTGATGGCTTCTCCAGCACGCGAACAGATACGCGATCCTCGGTTACGTTCATTCGTTCCAAACCGTTCTTTATTGCATCTTCGATCGTCTTTCCCGATACAACGAGCGTATTCATTTCGCCGGACGAACCTCCTTATCCTTATCGCGATAAAGGAAATAGTTCTGAACAATAGTAAAGACGTTGCTGTATACCCAGTACAACGGAAGTGCCGCTGGGAAGTTGATCGACATGACGAAGATCAACACTGGGAAGATAAGCATCATAAACTGCATTGGGCCTTGCATTGGATTTTGGCTTGCCATCATCTTGGACTGCAAGAACGTCGTCAAGGCAGCCACAACTGGCAAAATGTAAAACGGATCCGCCTCGCCCAACTTGAGCCACAAGAACGTATGCTCACGGATTGCTGAGTTCATATAGATCGCATTATACAAAGCAATAAATACTGGCATTTGAATGAAGATTGGCAAGCATCCCGCAAGCGGATTCACGTTATGCTGTTGGAACAGCTTCATCGTTTCTTCCTGCTGCTTCTGCGGGTTATCCTTATGCTTCTTTTTTATTTCAGCGAGCTGAGGCTGCAGCTTCTGCATTTCCTTCGAGCTGCGCATTTGCTTAACTGTAAGCGGCAAGATACACAGACGAACAATAACGGTTAGCAGCAAGATGGCGAATCCATACTCCCCGCTGAACCAGCCTGCGAATGTATCAAGTGCTAGTGAAAAATAATAGACCACGTTACGCTCCCAGAAGTTACCTTGCAGCAAATCCTCCGTCTTCAGCGTAGTGGTCGTGGACGTACATCCCGACAATACAACGATCAACAGCACAGAAACCGCTACCAAGAGCCATTTGCGGTTCGAGAACAACTTGTTCAGCGACAATAGCATAACCCCTCTCTTAACCTTCCGATTCCAAAGTAAATATATCACATTTCCCATCTTAAAGGAAACGATTCAACAGGTGTATCGTGCGATATTGCTGACAATTCAATTTCATTTATATATAGAAGCTTTTCGCATGACATGATTGACGCTCTTGGCAAGCTTCTCATAGTCCATCTCTGTTGCGCCTTTGCGCACAATGAACACCAAATCGACATGATCCTTAATGCGATCTGCCTGAAGTCTGACAATTTCCTTGATCATGCGGCGCATTCGATTGCGCACTACCGCATTGCCTATCTTTTTGCTTGCCGATATTCCTACACGGAACCGTTCAACCTTTGGCTGTTCGTATACGTACAGCACCAGCTGATGGTTGGCAAAGGAACGACCATTGCGGTAAACACGGGTAAAGTCTGCGCGATCCTGCAGCCGATACTGTTTTTGCATCGGATCTTTCTCCTATCTGTCCGAATTAACTACGCTCTTCCCTACTCGGAAATACTCGAATGGTATGATCCAAGTATAGGCACCTGCGGAACGGAATAAACATTTCTCTCATCTGCACGGTAAAATTCCAATTTGCAAGCAAGAATATATGCTAACTTCGCCTAAAAAAGAAAAAAGACCACCGAGGTGGTCTTGTATTCACGCGATCTTATGCGCTCAATACTTTTCTGCCTTTTTGGCGACGAGCAGCCAACACCTTACGGCCGTTTTTCGTGCTCATTCTTTTACGGAAACCGTGAACTTTCTTACGTTTGCTCACGTTAGGTTTAAATGTCGGTTTCAACGTATTGCACCTCCTCGAACGAGATATGTCATGGTGAACCATTCATTGCTACGTTTATCTGTCTGCGCAAAATTCCTTTTTACATTTAATCAGAATACGGACCAAAAGTCAATCCTCACCGATCCTCTTCCTCTTCCAACTCCCCTCCTAAAATCATGCGAATTGAAAAAATAACGTTCTTATATGTATAGAAACAATTATCCACATTCCGATCTTCGATTAATCTCGACACCTTCGGTTATTCACATGTGCAAAACTAAAAATTATCGACATTTTCCTTCCTAGACCTGTGCACAAAAAATAAGGGGACTTTGTCCGGACTTGTCAACAAGAAACAGGTTATAAACAATATCTAGTGGTGTAGATAACATTTATGCACAAGTTATTGAATTTGTGGATAAAATCCGCTCGATCATTGAAATATAAGGGCTCATCTGCTATGATTATATTGTTTTTCGGTTGTGAATAGAGGTTGTGGATATTTAATTATCAACAGTCTGTGGATAAAGTTGTGAACAATTTATACTCACTTGTTAAAAAGTTGTTCGACATGATCTGCACATTGTGGATAAATAGTTGTAAGAAACGGTATACTTCGACAGCAGCATGTCTGATGTTTCGTAGAAAGTACGAGAAATTTCTCGACCTATGCAGGATCATCAGCATGTCAGCATAGACCCCGACAATACGCTCTTATCAAGGAAATGTTCCCTTATCGACTTTGCATCGACTCGAACTTCCTTTCATAAGAGGGCTTTCTGCGCCTTGCGGAGCCTTTTTGCGTCTTGTCGGGGCAATTGTCCTTTTTTCAGGCGTAATTGCCGGTAAGCGCGTCATATGAAGACGCAGCAGGCTTGAAGGAGTGAAACAATCTGTGGAGCGCCAAGCAAATGAACATTGGCAGGAAATATTGTCCGTTATCCAGACGAAGCTGAGCAAACCTAGCTTTGATACCTGGTTCAAGGCCACAAAAGCTGTAAAGTTTACAGACTCGCAGCTGCTCATTACCGCACCGAATACGTTTTCGGTCGAATGGCTCGAGAGCCGCTATACAAAGCTTGTCAGCTCGACAGTAATGGAAGAAACGGGCAAGCAGGTGGACGTCAAGTTCATTATTGAAGAAGCAGCTCAAGCGGAAGCTGAAATCGTGCAGCCACAGGCTTCACCGGCTCGAGTCGCTGTCTATGATGAACCGGCTTCCAATATGCTTAACCCAAAATATACGTTCGATACATTCGTCATTGGCTCGAACAACCGCTTTGCGCATGCTGCATCGCTCGCCGTCGCTGAAGCGCCGGCTAAAGCATACAACCCGCTATTTTTATATGGAGGCGTAGGTCTCGGCAAAACGCATCTCATGCACGCAATCGGCCATTATATTTTGGAGCACAATCCTGCAAGCCGCGTCGTTTATACGACATCAGAAAAATTCATGAATGAGTTCATTAATGCCATTCGGGATAATCGCGGAGAGAGTTTCCGCAATAAATATCGCAATATTGACATTTTGCTCATTGACGACATTCAGTTTTTGGCAGGGAAAGAACAAACGCAAGAGGAGTTCTTCCATACATTCAATGCACTGCATAACGAGAACAAGCACATCGTCCTCTCCAGCGATCGTCCGCCGAAGGAGATCGAAACATTAGAGGAACGGCTGCGCTCTCGCTTTGAATGGGGCTTAATTACGGATATCCAGCCACCGGATCTGGAGACACGGATCGCGATTCTTCGCAAGAAGGCGAAGGCTGAGAATTTAGATATACCGAATGAAGCTATGGTCTATATCGCCAACCAAATCAATACGAACATCCGTGAGTTGGAAGGTGCGCTTACACGCGTTGTCGCATTTTCCACGATGACCAACCAAGATATTACAACTCACTTGGCTGCAGAGGCACTCAAAGATCTCATCCCATCCAGCCGTCCAAAGATGATTACGATCCAGGACATTCAGCATAAGGTAGGAGAGTTCTATGGCTTGAAGATGGAGGATTTCAAAGCGCGCAAGAGAACGAAAGCCGTAGCTTTTCCTCGTCAAATCGCCATGTATTTATCGCGGGAGCTCACTGATTATTCATTGCCGAAAATCGGAGAGGCATTTGGCGGACGAGATCATACGACCGTCATTCATGCCCATGAAAAAATCACGCAAAATCTGCAGGAAGATCAGGATCTATATAAGGTCGTTCAGAACCTGATCGACAAAATTAAAAATCCAACGCTGTGAACAACATAACAAGCCTATACACAATCTATACACATGTGGATAGGCTTTACTTTATGCCTGTTCAGGAGGGTTATCCACATATTCAGTGCCCCTACTATTACTACTATTATTAAAAAAGATTATATAGATCATCATAAGAAGAGCACATATTCGGCATTTCTCCATTCAAAAAAAGCCGAATGTCACAAGATTCGAATATAAAGCAACACTAGAACGAGCGCAAAATTGGTGTTAGGGAGTGAACGTATGAAACTTTCGATATTAAAAAATGAACTGAACGAAGCGATACAAAACGTATCTAAAGCGATTTCCAGCAGAACGACGATTCCCATTTTAAGCGGGATAAAGGTTGACGTTACGTTTCAAGGGGTAACCCTTACGGCTAGTGATACAGATATATCCATTCAAACTTTTATCCCTGTGGAGGATGATCGCCAAACGATCGTTCAAGTGGAACGTCCGGGTAGTGTTGTTTTGCCGGCTAAGTTTTTTGTCGAAATTATTAAAAAGCTGCCTTCACAAGATGTCGAAATCGAAGTAAAGGAGCATTTCCAAACCTTCCTTCGTTCCGGTACTACCGATATCCAGATGGTTGGACTTGATCCTGAAGAGTATCCAGTTCTCCCTAGTATCGAAGAGAATCAAGTCATTACCGTAAATGGCGATTTGCTGAAGACGATGATCAAGCAAACGGCATTCGCTATTTCTTCCAACGAAACAACGCCAATTTTAACAGGGGTATTGTGGAATTTAAGCGAAGGAAATTTAAAATTCGTATCCACAGATCGCCATCGCTTAGCGAGCCGTACAGCAGATATCCAAGCAGATCCTGACATTCGATTCACGAATGTTGTCATTTCTGGCAAAACATTGAACGAACTCAGCAAAATTATTCCGGATCAAAATACGATGGTGGACATTGTTGTTGCAGACAATCAAGTCCTGTTCAAAATCGACCGTGTTCTGTTCTATTCGCGTATTTTGGATGGAACCTATCCGGATACTTCTAAAATTATTCCGCAAAACTATAAAACAGAACTTATTTTGGACACAAAAAAGCTTATTGATGCAATTGACCGTGCTTATTTGCTGTCCCGTGAAGATAAAACGAACATTGTTCGCCTGCAAACGAAGGAGGACGGCACGATTGAAATTTCCTCCAGCTCCTCTGAATTGGGACGCGTTACGGAGCAACTTGATGTGAAGGAATTCAATGGGGATCCACTGCGGATTGCGTTTAACTCCAAATATATGCTCGATGTGTTGAAGGTTGTCGAGTGTGAAAATATTTTCATCGGATTTACAGGCGCTATGAGTCCAATCATCATTAAGCCGACAGAGCACGTAAGCAGTCTGCATCTCATTTTGCCTTACCGTACGACAAACTAAGCAAGATGGCGAACGTGCATCACAAGGAGGAAACGACATGAATGACATCGAGATTCGAACGGAATTCATCACGCTTGGTCAATTTTTGAAATTGGCCAATTGTGCATCAACTGGCGGTCACGCCAAAATCATGCTTGCAGAGAATATGGTGAAGGTAAACGGTGAAGATGAAGCACGACGCGGTCGGAAGCTGTATCCTGGCAACGTCGTCACAGTAGATGGATGCGGAGAGTTCCGTATCGTTTCATTCCAGGAGGCTTAGCGGGTGTTCGTCAAATCGATCGCCCTGCAAAATTATCGCAATTATGGTGCGCTCGAATTGAGTACTGACAATCGGGTCAATATTTTTGTTGGCAATAATGCGCAGGGGAAAACCAATTTGCTTGAATCCATATTTGTGCTTGCCTTAACGAAATCGCATCGTACACCGCGCGATAAAGAGCTTATCGGATGGGAAGGTGAGCATGCACATCTGAAAGCTGCTGTGGAACGCAAATACGGAACGGTACAGCTTGAGCTTACCATTTCTCGACAAGGGAAAAAGGCCAAGCTTAACGGTCTGGAGCAGCGTAAGCTGAGCGGCTTCATTGGTGCGCTTAATGTCGTCATGTTCGCTCCTGAAGACTTGGAGATCGTAAAGGGTTCGCCAGGCATACGCAGAAGATTTCTCGACATGGAGATTGGTCAGGTACAGCCGAGCTATTTATATCATTTGCAGCAATATCAAAAAGTTCTCATTCAGCGCAACAACCTGCTTAAGCAAATGTGGAGCAGCCCAAGCGGGCAGGCGAATACGATGCTTGATATCTTTAATGAGCAGCTTGTCATGAATGGTGTTAAAGTTGTAAAGAAAAGGAAACAATATTTAAAGAAACTCCAATCATGGGCGGAGCAAATTCATGCCGGGATCTCGAATGGCAAGGAAGCTCTAGTCATTGAATATAGTCCTTCCTTTACGATGCCAGACGAAGATGAAGCTGTCTTATTCGAGCAATTTATGTTAAAGTTAACACAAATGAAAGACCAGGAGGTGCGGCGCGGCATGACACTTGTCGGACCGCACCGGGACGATCTTGCCTTCTACATTAACGGCAAAGAAGTGCAAACCTATGGGTCTCAAGGTCAGCAACGGACGACAGCGCTGTCGCTGAAGCTGGCCGAGATCGAACTGATGCACGAGGAAATTGGGGAGTATCCTGTCCTACTGCTCGACGATGTTCTGTCTGAGCTTGATTCGATGCGCCAGACGCAGCTGATTGAGACGTTTCAGAGCAAGGTACAAACGTTCATTACGACGACAGGCATTGAAGGCATTAATACTGGCAAGTTGCATGATGCAAATATGTTCCACGTGGAAAATGGGCAAGTCATGCGGTAAGAGGTTGTTCTAAGGGGAGTGAGCGCTATGTATATTCACTTGGGCGGAGAAAGAGTCATTCGTTCCTCGGAACTGGTCGCCATTTTTGATGTATCGATTGAGAAATCATCCAAGCTGTCTAAGCAGTTCGTGGCGAATGCGCACAAAGTGAAGAATGTTGAGGCGATAGGCGAGGAAGAAGCAAAGTCCATCGTCGTGACGAAGGGAAAAGTATATTACTCTCCGATTTCATCTACAACATTGAAGAAGCGTGCGCATCATTTTAACGAGTAGCGAACATTGCATACAGCCTTGTTGACAGCGTCATCTTGGTTTTCCTCTGCACTGCAGTTTGGATTCTGGGATGATGCTCTTGCAATTACATGCGATTGGCATAATGAACGGTACTGAAATTAGAGAAGTAGGTGAAGGCATGTCTGTGAATCATAACACGTATGATGAGAGCCAGATTCAGGTACTGGAAGGCTTGGAAGCCGTACGCAAACGGCCGGGGATGTATATCGGTTCAACGAGTGCCAAAGGTTTGCACCATTTGGTATGGGAAGTCGTCGATAACAGTATCGACGAGGCGTTGGCTGGGTATTGCACGAAAATCGAAGTAACCGTACATGAAGACAACAGCATCACGGTCGTGGATAATGGCCGCGGTATTCCAGTCGGGATACAAGAAAAAATGAAGCGCCCCGCTGTTGAAGTTGTTATGACTGTTCTTCATGCGGGCGGTAAATTCGGCGGCGAGGGATACAAAGTATCCGGCGGCTTGCATGGTGTCGGTGTCTCGGTCGTAAATGCCTTATCTACGAGCTTGGTCGTCACCGTGAAACGAGACGGACATATTCATCAGCAGGAATATCGTCGTGGAGTTCCACAAGCGGACTTGGAAATTATCGGGGATACAGAGGAGACAGGTACAACGATTCGCTTCCAGCCTGACCCCGAAGTATTTACGGAAACGACAGAATACGACTACGATACACTCTTATCCCGTATTCGGGAGCTTGCATTTTTGAACAAAGGCATTCAAATGGTGCTTACTGATGAACGTACCGGACAATCGGAAACGTTCAAGTATGACGGCGGAATTAAAGAATTCGTTGAGTACCTGAACCGCAATCGCGAGAAGATGCATGAGCAGCCCATTTACGTCGAAGGCTCCAAAGATTACATTACGTGCGAGGTCGCACTCCAATATAACGATAGTTATACTGAGAATATTTACTCTTTTGCCAATAACATTCATACGCACGAAGGCGGTACGCATGAGTCTGGCTTTAAGAGTGCACTTACGCGAATCATTAACGATTATGCTCGGAAAATGAACCTCATGAAGGACAATAACTCCAACTTAAGTGGGGACGATGTCCGTGAGGGGCTGACCGCGATTATTTCCGTGAAGATTCCAGAGCCGCAATTCGAAGGACAAACGAAG
This sequence comes from Paenibacillus alvei DSM 29, assembly GCF_000293805.1. Lineage (GTDB taxonomy): Bacteria > Bacillota > Bacilli > Paenibacillales > Paenibacillaceae > Paenibacillus_B > Paenibacillus_B alvei. The sequence goes on from NZ_AMBZ01000002.1 coordinate 642,229, forward strand.
ACGAAGCTCGGAAACAGTGAAGTACGCAGCATCGTGGAGTCTGTGTTTTCTGAGAAATTCATGGAGTTCTTGAATGAAAATCCGATGGTGTCGAAGAAGATTGTCGAGAAGGGGATGCAGGCATCCCGAGCTCGAGAAGCTGCTCGCCGTGCACGTGAGTTGACGCGCCGCAAGAGTGCGCTTGAAGTGAGCTCTCTTCCAGGTAAGCTGGCGGATTGCTCCTCCAAGGACGCTGCACATTGCGAATTGTTCATCGTCGAAGGTGACTCTGCGGGCGGTTCTGCGAAGCAGGGCCGCGATCGTCATTTCCAGGCGATCTTGCCGCTGAAGGGTAAAATCTTGAACGTTGAAAAGTCTCGTTTGGATAAAATTTTATCCAATGCAGAGATTCGGGCGATTATTACGGCGCTGGGTACAGGGATTGGCGAAGACTTTGACCTTGAAAAGGCTCGCTATCACAAAATTGTGATTATGACCGATGCCGATGTTGACGGTGCTCATATCCGGACACTGCTTTTGACCTTCTTCTATCGCTACATGCGCAAGCTTATCGAAGCGGGATATGTGTACATTGCACAGCCGCCGCTCTACAAAATCGAACGCAATAAAATTGTTCGATATGCAGATAGTGATAAGCAGAAAGATGAGATCATTGCTGAGTTTGGTGAAGGTGCGAAAGTTAACGTTCAGCGTTACAAAGGTCTTGGTGAGATGAATGCGGAGCAGCTGTGGGAGACGACAATGGATCCTGAAAGCCGTAAAATGCTCCAAGTGTCATTTGATGATGCGAAGATGGCTGACGATGTGTTCGACACGCTCATGGGAGATAATGTAGAACCGCGTCGTGATTTCATTCAACGCCATGCCAAGTTCGTTAAAAACTTAGACTTCTAATCGCATCCATTCATTCGGAGGCGTGTGTTCGATTGGAATGCACGTTGGAGCGGTTTAAGATCAAGCCCCAGTTCCATATCAGGACTGGGGCTTTGATATAGATGAGAATTTATTGCTACTTTAAACGTCCATATGCTTTGGCATTCCGGACAATGCGGCGATATGCAGCGGGATTGAATGTGCGATACACATAGATAGCTGGCTTGGTATTGACTTCTAGGATCCAAGGGTGCTTATTTTTATCGAGCGCTATGTCCAGCCCAAGCTCTTTGAGGCTCTTGTGTTTTTTGCTTAGTTGTGTCCCTACGGACAAACCGATTCGTTCCAGCTCACTGCGAAGCTGCTGAATTGAGCTTGCATTCGAGTGGGGTTTCATGAGAACCCGCAGCGATTCCATTTTCCCCCCGCTGCTGACGTTCGTTACAATCTTGTGGGCGGCTGCCTTTCGTCCTAAAATCGACATAACCTCCCATTTGTTATTCAAGTTCTTTTGTACGAACACACGGAGATCGAACTTCCTCCCTCGATGGGTCAGCATATGGATACCCTGTTGGATCAAGTATTTTCGCTTTCCGATTCGTTTTTTGATTCTGGCGGTCAGCGATTCTATATCAGTAAAGGTAGCCGTGGAGGTTCCTTCTCTCAATTCGAATGAATTATTGGCTCGCTGCGTGACACGCATAACACCTTTCCCATGGGTACCTAGGTCAGGTTTCACATACACCATTTGATATTGGTTGAGCATCTCCTTTAACCGAAGTGCGCTATAGACGGATGTTTTAGGAATGTAGGTACGTAGTGAGGAGTCTTGCAAGATTTTCGTCTTTTTCCATTTGCTAAAAATGCGCCGACTGGACAATCATACATCACCCTTTTCATTTTGTTTGTCGAATGGATGGAGAGTGCAAGATACCGGGTTGATATTAATGTATGATCATGTAGACGAATAGAAATAGTACAATCAACTATATGAAGAGGAAAATGTTCGGATTTTGGGCGGTTTCATGGAACGTTTAATTGTATCTCTTTTGTGAAAGTAATATAATATAAATAGTGCAGTTATGGAATTGATGAGTATGATTTTATCCGCATGATCAGACGAGATTAGAAATTCTCCCTTGAGAGCATGACTGGTGTTAAGCTTGAAATAGCTTATCTAGTCATGTGGGGAGTTTCGATATGGACTAGATAAAAGATTATTCGTCCGTGGAAATGGTTCGACCCCATTTATGGGGGGAAGGGCCGTTTTCGCTTGTAGGGCAAATTTTTATTTTGCTTTTTGCTAGAAGATGCTGACGCTGTTAAATACGAATTTTGAGGAGGTCCAGCATGGCGGAAGAACAACAACCGCAAATCAGGGATCGCGACATCGGCACAGAGATGCGGGAATCATTCCTGGATTACGCGATGAGTATCATCGTAAGCCGCGCTCTGCCGGACGTGCGTGATGGATTGAAGCCGGTTCACCGACGTATTTTGTATGCGATGTCAGACCTCGGCATGGCACCGGACAAGCCGTATAAGAAATCAGCGAGAATCGTTGGGGAAGTAATCGGTAAGTATCACCCGCATGGTGACTCTGCTGTTTATGAAACAATGGTGCGCATGGCGCAGGATTTCTCGCTTCGTTACATGCTCGTAGATGGCCACGGGAACTTTGGTTCTATTGATGGTGACTCGGCAGCAGCGATGCGTTATACGGAAGCACGCCTTTCCAAGATCGCAATGGAATTGCTTCGTGATATTAACAAAGAAACAATTGACTTCGCACCGAACTATGATGGCGAAGAGCAAGAGCCTGTTGTATTGCCGGCTCGCTTCCCCAACTTGCTCGTAAACGGGGTTTCAGGTATCGCGGTCGGCATGGCAACGAACATCCCACCGCATAACTTGACTGAAGTAATTGATGGTCTGCAGGCGCTTATTAAGAATCCAGAACTAACGCCAATGGACTTGATGGAATACATCAAGGGCCCAGATTTCCCGACATCCGGATTAATTATTGGCCGAGAAGGTATTCGACAAGCGTATGCGACCGGACGTGGCTCTGTCACAATGCGGGCACGTGCGACGATCGAGGACAATAACGGCAAGGCTCGTATCGTTGTCCACGAGCTGCCTTATCAAGTCATTAAGGCTCGCCTCGTTGAGAAGATTGCTGAACTGGTACGTGAGAAGCGTATTGACGGCATTACAGACCTTCGTGATGAATCAGACCGTAACGGAATGCGCGTCGTCATCGAACTGCGCCGTGATGTGAATCCGAATGTCGTTCTGAACAACCTGTACAAGCATACAGCGATGCAGAGCAACTTCGGTATCAATATGCTGGCTCTCGTGAACCAGGAGCCTCGCGTTCTTAACTTGCGTGAGATGCTCCATTATTATTTGGAACATCAAATCGAGGTTATTCGCCGTCGTACCGAGTTTGACTTGAAGAAGGCTGAGGCACGCGCGCATATTCTCGAAGGGCTGCGCATTGCACTTGATCATATCGACGAGATCATTGCGCTTATCCGCGGCTCGAAGAATGACGAAAAGGCACGCGAAGGCTTAATCACTCGATTTGGTCTTAGCTTCGACCAAGCTCAAGCGATTCTCGATATGCGTCTGCGCCGTCTGACCGGCTTAGAGCGCGAAAAGATCAAGGCAGAGTACAATGAATTACTATTGAAGATTGCGGAATACCGTGAAATCTTGGCGAACGAACAGCTTGTGCTGACCATCATCAACGATGAGCTTGAAGAAGTGAAGCAGAAGTATGGAGATGAGCGCCGTACAGAAATCACGATTGGCGAGGATAGCATACTGGATGAGGATCTGATCCCTCAAGAGGATGTTATCATCACGATTTCGCACAGCGGATATATTAAGCGTCTGCCGGTAACCACTTACCGCAGCCAGAAGCGCGGAGGCCGTGGAGTAGTTGGCATGGATACGAAGGATAATGACTTCGTTGAGCATTTATTCGTGTCCAACTCGCACCATTACCTCATGTTCTTCACGGATAAGGGTAAAGTATACCGGATAAAGGCGTATGAAATTCCAGACTTGAGCCGTACAGCAAGAGGTACACCAATTATCAATTTGATTCAAATTGAGCAGGGTGAAACCATTAGTGCGGTAATTCCGGTCGTTGAATTTGAATCCGACAAGTACCTGTTCTTTGCAACCCAGCAAGGGATTGTGAAGAAGACTCCACTTGATGATTATGTCAACATCCGCAAAGGTGGCTTGATTGCCATTAATTTGCGCGATGACGATGCTCTGATTGGCGTTCGTTTAACGGATGGCGAACAAGAGATCATTATGGGGACGAAGATGGGTATGTCGATTCGATTCTCAGAGAATGATGTACGCTCCATGGGCCGTTCTGCTACCGGTGTCAAAGGGATTACACTGGATAGCGATGACCAAGTAATCGACATGGATGTCGTTAACAAGGACAACGATGTGCTTATCGTTACAGCCAAGGGTTATGGCAAGCGTACACCAATGGAAGATTATCGAATCCAGAGCCGTGGCGGTAAAGGGATCAAGACGATAAATGTAACCGATAAGAATGGTGCAGTCGTTGGCTTGAAGGTTGTACAGGACGAAGAGGACTTGATGATTATTACGGCATCAGGGACAATTATCCGTACGAGCATGTCAGGCATTTCACAAATGGGCCGATACACCCAAGGTGTTAAACTTATTAATATTCGTGACGATGATTCCGTATCTACGGTAAGTCGCTGTGATAAGAACGACGAAGATGAAGAGTCTTCTGAGGAAGCATTGCAAGAACCGGATATGACAGAAGGGGAAGCACCTTCTACCTCAGAGCCGGATTCAGAATAGAATGATGAATGTTATGATGCAGCAGTTGTAAGCATTGACATCAGGTAGGGCGTATTCTTTTATAGAGTGCGCCCTTTTCCTTGAAATAATCAGATACATAATAAGAACTAATTCTAATCCATATGAAGAGGCCAACAGGAGCGTGTAATGACCTATGGTATTCATTCCCGTCTCACAAGCTAAGCCAGGAGACCAATTGGAGCAGGATGTGATGACAGCACTTGGCGGCGTACTTATGTACAAGGGCAGAACGCTCAGTGTACGCGATTTGGATGTCCTTGATGCCTTTCTAATTAAGTCGGTAGCAGTGTTAAACTCTTATACTGTTCCAGTCACAGATATAGCTGGAAATCGTTCAGATATGCCTGACAGTAAAAATAGTGAGCCGACGATCAATCAATCTGCAATGCGTCATGCAGGCAAATTCCAGCATGATGCCGGTTTTGTTGAATCATGGCTTCAAATGGTTAATCTAATGAAAAATGTGTATAAGACAACAGGAGCTACGAAGCTGCCTATTCTAGAACTGCGTCAG
>NZ_AMBZ01000002.1:652500-715000 GCF_000293805.1 Paenibacillus alvei DSM 29
GAAGCCTGAGCGCCAGCTTAGGTGGAGGCGCCGTTGGGATACCACCCTGTTCGTATCGGAGTTCTAACCTAGGACCGTGATCCGGTTCGGGGACAGTGTCAGGTGGGTAGTTTGACTGGGGCGGTCGCCTCCTAAAGAGTAACGGAGGCGCCCCAAGGTTCCCTCAGAATGGTTGGAAATCATTCGAAGAGTGCAAAGGCATAAGGGAGCTTGACTGCGAGACCTACAAGTCGAGCAGGGACGAAAGTCGGGCTTAGTGATCCGGTGGTTCCGCATGGAAGGGCCATCGCTCAACGGATAAAAGCTACCCTGGGGATAACAGGCTTATCTCCCCCAAGAGTCCACATCGACGGGGAGGTTTGGCACCTCGATGTCGGCTCATCGCATCCTGGGGCTGAAGTAGGTCCCAAGGGTTGGGCTGTTCGCCCATTAAAGCGGTACGCGAGCTGGGTTCAGAACGTCGTGAGACAGTTCGGTCCCTATCTGTCGCGGGCGTAGGAAATTTGAGAGGAGCTGTCCTTAGTACGAGAGGACCGGGATGGACGCACCGCTGGTGTACCAGTTGTTCCGCCAGGAGCATAGCTGGGTAGCTATGTGCGGAAGGGATAAGCGCTGAAAGCATCTAAGCGTGAAGCCCCCCTCAAGATGAGATTTCCCAATTAGTAAGACCCCTTGAAGACGACGAGGTAGATAGGTTGGAGGTGGAAGCACAGCAATGTGTGGAGCTGACCAATACTAATCGGTCGAGGGCTTATCCTATTTGATTCAACACGAACTTTCGCATTCAGTTTTCAAGGTATGACCTTGAACTTTATATTGGCACTAAGCCAATGCTGTTTGGTGGCGATGGCGGAGGGGTTCCACACGTACCCATACCGAACACGACCGTTAAGCCCTCCAGCGCCGATGGTACTTGGATCGCAGGGTCCCGGGAGAGTAGGACGTCGCCAAGCACACAAAAACCACTGTTGAGATTACTCGATGGTGGTTTTTTTATTTTTATATGTGGTCGAATGTGGTCGAATCAAAAGAGCTGGCCTTTAGCACACATCCCCTGTGTCAAAGACCAGCTCTTTTGGCTTTTTTTAAAAAGTTACGCTTTATATAAGCAGAAATCCACTTCATTTACTTTGACAAGGCCGCTTGAGTCTGCAGCACGTAGTGTCAATATGCAATACCAACGCGGCGAGATAAGCCAAATGTGCCAGAACACATGCAATAAGGTGAGTTCCAATGGGAGCCACGGACATAAGATAAGTATGACTAGAAACGTAATGGACGTCGTGTGCAGCATAATTTTCGTAATGTATCGCAGACTAATGAACTGTTGTGGAAGCGGTAAATAACCGATCCATGGCATACGCCACCTCCATGCCCATCTGCCCTTATATGTATACCTGTCGACGATAAAGATGGATCTGCCTATCACGTAGTGCAGCCATGCAATTAATACCCAGGAGGCTGCGATATAAGCAATACCGATCAGTCCGTTTTGATAAAGGGCTGCTGCAATGCACAGCAATGATAGCGTGACATAGGGGACGGTGAAAGGCTTCGTTAACCGAACTTTTTTTAGCAGCTGGTAGTTATAAAATGTTCGCTCCATTTCTTCATTACGTATGGTTGACATTGAGCGAACCCTCCTTTTTCAAGTTGAACAATAAGTTATATATCGGTATTTATTCTATGAAAATGTAGAAGGAAGAGAAAATGAAAAAGATACGTAAAAGGATCAAGCCTGCAAAAAAGGGTGCAAACCGTACAAACACCAATAAGGCCATTCGATCATACATATATAAAAACATTTGAAACCAGCTATGAAACTGGTATATATCCATAGAGTTGCGGGCATACTTATCATATAACCTCTAAAGGTGGGATTGACATGGAACGTCAGGATACACACTGCATTGTGTGCGGTGAAGCGACGAATGACGGCATAATGGTCGTCAATCAATTTATTTGTACAGCATGTGAGCAAGAAATGGTGAAGACCGATGTGCAGGATTTAAAATATTCATTTTTTATTCATAAGCTAAAACGATTATGGCTGCACACACATGTGTAAGGAGAAACAACTTGATATGCTTAATCGCCAGAGCCCGATTCAGGGGGCTCTTTTTGCTTTTTATTGGTCAACTGATGAAGAAGTTCACAATATAAGTTACAATAAATGAAGCAATGAAAAAGGGGTAACCTTAATGGATAAACATAAGGAGACTTCTCAGTTGGCGCTTGCTGGACAGGAGCATGTGCGGGCGCCACTAGTGGAAGCTTTACTTAAATATAATCAAAATCAGCATGCTTCCTTCCATGTGCCTGGACATAAGGATGGAAAGTGGTATGCACATGAATCGCTGTCTCTATCTGGCCGAGAAGATTGGAATACACTTTTGCACAAAATGTCACTGCTTTTGACGATAGATGTGACAGAGGTAGAAGGTACAGATGATTTGCATCATCCAACAGAAGCTATCGCGGAGGCGCAGCAGTTAGCTGCTCAGTGCTTCGGTGCAGAGGAAACACATTTTCTTGTCGGAGGAAGTACGGTCGGAAATATAGCCCTCCTGATGAGTTGCTGTATTCAGCCGAATGATGTAGTCCTTGTACAGCGGAATGTCCATAAATCGGTCTTACACGGGCTTATGATGGCTGGAGCAAGAGCCGTCTTCCTTGCGCCGCAAATGGACAAGGGTAGTGGTCTCGCAACTGCCCCCAACAATGATACGGTGGAACAAGCACTCCAGGCTTATCCTAATGCGAAAGCCTTGTTTGTAACAAATCCCAATTACTATGGGATGGGGATTAATCTGTGCGAGTTAGCAGAAATGGTTCATCGATATGATATTCCATTGCTGGTGGATGAAGCACATGGTGCACATTATGGCCTCCATCCAGCTTTCCCGGAATCCGCTCTTCAGGCAGGTGCAGATGGGGTTGTTCAATCCACGCATAAGATGCTTGGAGGTATGACGATGAGCGCGATGCTTCACGTTCAAGGAGCGAGGCTTAATCGAACCAGGCTGAAGAAGCTGCTTACGATGCTGCAAAGTTCAAGTCCTTCTTATCCGTTAATGGCTTCCCTTGATATAAGCCGTTATTATTTAGCACGTAATGGACGAGAGGCGTTTGAGGAAGGACTCAAGGCGGTACAGCATGTACGTGCCGCTTTGGTTAATTTGACCGTATATGAGGTTATAGAGATACAAACTGCTAAACCGCAATCAGCATATTGCAGCCTTGATCCGTTCAAAGTAACGATTCGATGTACAAATGGACAATTAAGCGGATATGAGCTGCTTGAACGGCTTTCAGAGTATGGGTGTACTGCTGAAATGGCGGATTTGCAGCATGTGGTGCTTTCGTTCAGCCTTGGCAGCTCGTTAGAGGATGCACAGCGATTAATTACAGCGCTGCAAGCGGTTGCGGTGACATTGGACGACAACACTCCATATACTAAGATACAGGTAGCCACCTATACAGAAAATATTGATACACCAGGGCGCTCCATTACGTTCGCTGACGGTCAGCGCATGTATTCTGAGCCAGTATCCTTCTCGATATATGAACAAGAGAGTGTTCGAACGAAGCGAGTATCTGTACATGAGGCTGTAGGTCATAAGGCTGCGGAATCTGTTGTTCCGTATCCTCCAGGTATTCCATTACTGTATCCGGGTGAAATCATTACTGAGGCTGCTGCACAGGAGCTGATAATGCTTGCACACGCCGGGGCCAAGTGTCATGATGCAGAAGATGAATCCTTGCTGACGGTTCGTGTTGTCGTTACAGAAGATGAGAAGGGGATTGAGGATTAACAATGGTGAAGCAGCAACAAATAGAGCGTTCAGGATGGTTCATAACACTGGAAGGTGGGGAAGGAGCCGGCAAGTCATCTGCGATTGAGCTGTTAACGAATAAGCTGAAGCAGCAAGAGCTTGATGTCGTGGTAACGCGGGAACCAGGAGGAGTCCGAATTGCGGAGAAGATTCGCAGCATCATTCTGAACCCTGAGCATACGGAAATGGATGCACGAACAGAAGCGCTGCTATATGCAGCGGCGCGCAGACAACATTTGGTGGAGGTTGTCGTTCCGGCTATAGAGCGAGGGGCGATCGTCCTGTGTGACCGCTTCGTCGATAGCTCACTCGCCTATCAGGGTTATGCACGTAGACTCGGCATGGAGGATGTGTGGGAGATCAATCGTTTTGCCATACACGATATGATGCCGGATATTACGTTCTGGTTAGATATTGATCCGCAGGCAGGATTGAATCGGATCGCGGCGAATCAGAACCGCGAGGTTAATCGGCTCGATCAAGAGCAGCTTGCATTCCATGAAGCGGTGCGCGAGGGATATGATCAAATTGCGAAACAGCATCCTGAACGGATTGTACAGTTGGATGCAACACAGACGCTAACAGAAATAAGTAAGCAAATGTACGACATTTTATGTGAACGAACGCAGGATTTTGCAGTACGGATGTATAAATAAATAACATCATTCCATATATGAATGGACAAGAATATTATATTTTAGGGAGGATGACCAGGCATGAAAATGGTTGTAGCCATTGTACAAGACAAAGACAGCAATCGACTCTCTGGTGCATTAGTAAAGGCGAATTTAAGAGCAACCAAGCTGGCGAGTACGGGTGGATTTTTGCGTGCAGGCAATACGACGTTCATGATAGGTGTGGAGGATGATCAAGTGAGCACCGTCCTGAATGTCATCCGAAACAACTGCAAGGTAAGAGACCAACTCGTAACTCCGGTAACGCCACTAAGTGGAACATCAGATTCTTATATGCCGCTTCCTGTTGAGGTACAGGTGGGGGAGCAACGGTATTCGTGCTTCCGGTCGAGCGGTTCGAGCATTTTTAATCATTCGTTTTCGATATTACGATATAATAGTAAGAACCAGTAAGGTAAGTGAGTTCGATCAGAGCATGACTATGAAGTGAGAAATTGCAGGTGATATAGAGTGAAAATTAATCCTGGATTTCGTCCCCTCGGTACTGATGTGCGAATGGGCGAAACGGTAACGAAGCCCGTTCAGCACAAGTCTTTTGCTGATATGATGAACAATCGTCACGATCAAGCCAGCAATGACGAACTGCAGCAGCGGCTGCAGGATATATACCGTCAAGGGGAACGACTAGCGAAGTCAATGACGATTCGTGAGCTTCGCATGTATCGGATGATGGTGAAGCGATTTTTAGAGGATACAGTAAGACGGAATCTAAAAATAAAAGAAACACGCGGATGGGATCGGCGCGGCAAAAGCAAACGGTATCAAATCGTCGATGAGATTGATAGTGCTCTCATTGAGCTGGCAGATCATCTGTTGGAGTCGGAGCAAGGCAAGATTGAACTGCTTCATAAAGTAGGAGAAATACGTGGAATGCTGATTAACCTTTGTTTCTAGATAGACGAGGCTGATTCCTCCCCTATCATTTAACTTGGAGCGAGCAGCTTGCTCGGTATCGCATTCTGGTTATATATATGGAAGGAACACGTATACCATGTCGTTTGAACAAATTCTCGGTCAGGATCGAGCAAAAAAATATTGCAAAATGGATTGCGCGCTGACAAAGTATCTCATGCCTACCTATTCAGTGGACCGAAAGGAACAGGCCGCATGGCTGCTGCGTTAACCTTTACCAAGGCGCTGTTCTGTGAACGTATGACAGATGATGCATGTGGGGAATGTCTTTCTTGTCGGAAAATTGAGCATGGGAACCATCCTGACGTGCATCTTATCGCACCAGAGGGACAGTCGATTAAAATCGATCAAATTCGTGAGCTGCAGCGCGAATTTTCCTATCGGACCCAAGCTACAGGCCGTAAGGTATACATTATGGAGCAGGCGGAGAAGATGACCGTTCAAGCGGCCAACAGCCTGCTTAAATTTTTGGAGGAGCCGACAAGCCCCGCAGTGGCTATCCTAATAACAGAGAATGGACAAGCGATGCTGCCAACCATTCAATCCCGTTCGCAGCTCGTCCCATTCACGCCCCAAGATCCGCACCTTATTTGCCAAACGCTTGTGGCAGAAGGCTGCCCAGTTGTATTGGCTCGTGCTGCTGTCTATCTTGTAAATGGCCTTGAAGCAGGGCGCGAGTTGTGTGGACAGAATTGGTTTGCAGAAGTAAGAAACGTAATGTTACAATTAGGAAAGGAGTGCGAAGCAAGACTGCCTTCCGCACTTCTAACCGCACAGCAGAAGTTGTTTAAGACCGAGCTTGCCGAACATACGGACATGCTGTTCCGTTTGTTCCATCTCTGGTTTCGAGATATGTTGAATTACCAATACAACCGGCAGGAGAGTCTCGTCTTTATCGATCAGCTTGATACAATCAGCAAGCTGGCTTGGACGAAATCAGCTGAAGGATGGATTCGGTGCATGGATGCGGCAACGGAGGCGCAAAAGCGGGTGCGCGCCAATGTCAGCCCGCAGCTTGCTTGCGAGCAGTTTCTGGTTGGAATCCAAGGAGGTACTTGATTGTATAATGTAGTCGGCGTCCGTTTTAAGAGAGCGGGCAAAATATACTATTTCGACCCGGTCGAATGGCCGGTCCAGAGGGACCAGCATGTGATCGTCGAAACGGCGCGCGGCATCGAGTACGGCAAAGTCGTGATTGGTCCGAAGACCGTCGGTGAGAACGATGTGGTGCTTCCCTTAAAGAAAGTCATTCGCATCGCCAATGAAGCAGACGCAACACTGGTAGAAGCGAATCGACAAGCAACAAAAGATGCGTTCGCAACTTGTATGGACAAAATTAGAGCGCATCAGTTGAAAATGAAGCTTGTAGATGTTGAATATACGTTTGATCGGAACAAAATCATCTTTTACTTTACGGCAGAAGGACGCGTGGACTTCCGCGAGCTGGTCAAGGACTTGGCCAGCGTGTTCCGGACACGGATTGAGCTGCGGCAGATTGGTGTGCGTGACGAGGCTAAGATGCTTGGCGGCATCGGGCCTTGCGGGCGAGTGCTATGCTGCTCCTCCTGGTTAGGTGATTTTGAACCGGTATCCATTAAAATGGCAAAAGACCAGAACTTATCGCTGAATCCTACGAAAATATCCGGTTTGTGCGGTCGCTTGATGTGCTGCCTGAAATACGAGCATGACAATTATGAAAGCGTGAAAGAAGAGCTTCCTACAGTCGGCAAGTGGGTTGTTACTTCGATAGGAGAGGGCAAAGTCGTCGGTATAAATGCCGGAGAACGTAAAGTGCACGTCCAACTGGCTGAAATCGGCAAAGTAAAAGATTTTCCTTTCGACGACGTTGTCGTAAAATAAATAGCGGACATTTTCACGCTCTGGGGTGGGAACTTGGAGAAGAAAGACATTTTTGCGCAGATTCATGAATTGGAAACGCATATGGGAGACCTTCATCAAGAGCTTGGTGCGCTGAAACTCGTCGTCAAAGAGCTGCTGGAAGAGAATCAACGCTTGTGGATGGAGAATCAGCAGCTGCGCAAAGTACTGCACCACGAGCATCACGAGCACTTGGAAGTTGAACCAGAGGTGAAGGGAGACTCTACACCCGCAGTTCATCCTGATCCAAATGGAGATTCCAAAGAGAACGTGGTAGGCGAAGGGTACGATAATCTAGCGCGGCTGTATCATGAAGGGTTTCACATTTGCAACGTGTATTATGGACATTTGCGGACGGAAGGTGACTGTTTGTTCTGTCTGTCCTTCCTCAATAAATAACCGCGGCCGTAGGTCAGTGGAACCGGAAAGAGGGTTCCCGACCTGCGGCTTTTTCATCATAATAAGGATAGTTAGATGCTTCATCAGAAAGTTCTTTCACAAAGATATGGAATATGGCGTAGTTTACTTACACGAATGAATGAAGTAAAGGCAGGAACGATATGGAGAATAGAAATGATGCGATCGAGCTGCATCCGTCTGAGAGGCTCGACGACTTGCTCACTCATCAATTACAGATTATACAGAGCTCGGAGGTATTCAGCTTCTCCATGGATGCGGTTCTGCTTGCTCGATTTGCTTCTGTACCAATGCGTGGGCGCATAATGGATTTATGTACGGGCAATGGGGTGGTTCCTCTGCTCATGTCCACACGGACGAATGCACAGATCGATGGGTTAGAGATACAATCAAGACTCGCGGATATGGCGAGCCGCAGCATCAGGCTGAATGGACTGGAAGAACGAATTCGCATTATCGAGGGGGATTTAAAATCATTCGAGCCGAATCCAGAGCGCCCGTTCTACGAAATGGTGACCGTGAACCCGCCTTATATGCCATTAACAGCAGGCGACATTAAGGAAAACAAACATTATGCGTTAGCGCGCAGTGAAGTTGCCTGTACGCTTGAGGATGTCATTCGTACGAGTGCGAAGCTACTGCGAACGGGTGGGAAGCTAGCCATGGTTCATCGTCCTAGCCGATTAACAGATATTTTATCGTTGATGAGAGCTTATCGACTAGAGCCTAAGCGAATCCGCTTCGTTCATCCTCGTGAGGAGGATGAGGCCAATATGGTGCTTATTGAGTCTGCGCGTGACGGGAAGCCAGATGTACGGCTATTACCGCCGCTGATCGTATATAATGAAGAGAATGAATATCGTGAGGAATTAATGGATATCTATTATGGGAAAGCTTCGCAGCTGAAGGATGGATAATATGCAATTGACGGAACAATATAGCTACCAGCAACAGGCGGAAAATGCAGGCGCATTATATCTTGTCGGCACACCGATCGGAAATCTGGAGGATATGACATTTCGAGCGGTTCGTATCCTGCGGGAAGCAGATATTATTGCAGCCGAAGATACGCGCGAGACGAGGAAATTGCTGAGTCATTTTGAAATTACGGGGAAGACGCTGTATAGCTATCATGAGCATAATAAGCAAGCAAGCGGACCGGAGCTTGTCCGTATTATGGAAGAGGGGAAACGTATCGCCCTCGTGAGCGACGCTGGGTTACCCGCTATTTCAGATCCAGGCGCAGATTTGGTGCAGTTGACTGTAGAGGCCGGCATACCGGTTATACCGATACCTGGCCCGAATGCGGCCCTTTCAGCCTTGATTGCTTCAGGACTTCCTACGGATCGCTTCACATTTGTTGGTTTTCTTCCACGTGAGAAGAAACATGCGGATGCTGTGCTTGCTTCGCTACGTGTGGAAGCAGGTACATTGTTATTTTATGAGTCTCCGCACCGTATTGCGAAGACACTTGATCGATTCGTCACGGCATTCGGAGACAGCCGGCGCATTACAATTGCACGCGAACTGACGAAGCGGTACGAACATTTCATACGTGGAACCGTCGGCGAATGTATTGCCTATATAGCGGAGCATCCGCCTCTTGGGGAATGCTGCATCGTGGTCGAGAGCGCTGACGAGAATCAATCGTCTGAAGGAGCGGGACAAGCATGGTGGCATGAACTGACTGAAGAAGAACATGTTGCACATTATGAGCGTGAACAAGGGGTATCCCGTAAAGATGCGATGAAGCTTGCAGCAAAAGATCGCGGTGTATCCAAACGAGACATTTATCAGGCTTTACTATAAGGGACGCTTGGATGCAATGAATCTTATGAAGATAATGGATCTTTAAAGATCTCATTAATAGTAGTGTAATCGGCAAAATCCCTTGCTAGAAAGGCAAAAAAAGACCTCCATGGTTGGGTTCAAAACCATGGAGGCATCAAGGAAGATATAAAAAGGTTAGAATTAACATATGTGATTAGAGCTATTATAACCTATTTTTTTATTTTGTCACAGGTTGAGGTATTTCTGATATACATTCGTGGCAAACAATTTTTCCTTTAAAGTATGTAACGTTCTCTGCATTGCCGCAGAAGATGCATGCTGGTTCGTATTTCTTAAGCATGATGCGTTCTCCGTCAACGTAAATTTCTAGCGCATCCTTTTCACCGATACCAAGGGTGCGGCGAAGCTCGATCGGAATGACGACACGACCCAGTTCATCTACTTTACGGACGATACCAGTGGACTTCATCATAGTTCAACGCTCTCCTCTTTACTTTAGCATGAAATGTCATAATTCGACAAAATTCTTTATTGGCTGATTCTTATCGTACCAACCATTCCCAAATTAGTCAACCTACAAAATCCATACATAGCGTGCTAATTTATGGATTTTAGGTTTTTTTAGCGTATATTTAGCTGTTTTTAACGGTGTGGCCTACACTTTTACACTCGTATGGTATTTTTTATGTAAAAATAAACAGAAACAAGAATAAACCAAATCTTTTCGACAAGAAGGCAGACTATGTCGAAAAGGTTCGAATCGAAAGGAGTGATTTTCAATGTTATTAGAGGAAAAAGTGTTCAAGGATCCGGTTCACAATTATGTACATGTCCAAGACCGAACGATATGGGATTTGATTAATACTAAGGAATTCCAGAGGCTTCGCCGCATTCGTCAATTGGGAACTTCCTATTTAACGTTCCATGGAGCAGAGCATAGTCGTTTTTCCCATTCCCTTGGCGTGTATGAAATTACGCGGCGCATCATCTCTCAATTTGAGCGGAATCAGTATGAGGACTGGCCAGAGGAAGAAAGGCTGGTCGCTTTGTGTGCAGCACTGCTTCATGATGTGGGTCATGGGCCATTTTCCCATTCCATAGAAGAGGCCTTTGATATGTTTCATGAGGATTGGACATACCGCATTATAGTAGAAGATACCGATATCCGTCGTGTATTGAAGCAGGTTGATCCGCATTTCCCTGAGAAGGTAGCGTCTGTGATTCGCAAAACGTATGAACGTCCGATCGTTGTTAACTTAGTATCCGGTTCGCTGGATGCGGATCGAATGGACTACTTGCTGCGAGATGCCTACTTTACAGGTGTAAATTATGGAACATTTGATATTGATCGTATTCTAAGAGTGCTGCGCCCCCATAAGGATCGCATTGTGGTTAAGGAGAGCGGTATGCACGCAGTGGAGCATTATTTGCTAGCTCGATATGAAATGTACTGGCAGGTTTATTTCCATCCGGTAACACGCAGTTCAGAAATGGTGTTGCGCCATATTTTCAAGCGTGCAAAGGAACTATATTTGAGTGGGTATGAATTTCGATATTTTCTATCTCCGCTTGACTCTTTATTTGAAGGAACGATTACAACTGAGCAGTATGTACAGATGGATGAGGCATTTGTGCAGACCGCATTTATGCAGTGGTCGAGAGAGAAGGATGAACGGCTTGCTGACTTGTGCCAGCGATTTATGGAGCGTAAACTATATAAATATATTGAAGTCGAGCAGATGAATGAGGAATTGCAGGAACGATTGCGGATGGAGTGGTCACAAGTTGGGCTTGATCCCAATTATGATTTGATGTTCGATTCCCCTTTTGATAGACCTTATGATGTATATCGAAAAGGGGATGCACGATCGCAGCAGCATATTATGCTGTGGGGACGGGATCAGCAAATCGTGGAGCTGTCCAAAAAATCAGATATCGTTCGCACCATTAGTGGGATTCGCAACGGGAAGCAATATATTTATTTTCCGATGGACAGGCTATTGACCGTTTCACATCAGCTTACGGCAGACACACGGCGGATGTTCATTCGCCGCAATCACCTGACATAATTGGATGATAGAAAAGGAGCGCTTGGACGTGTTATTTGATACGCATACGCATTTAGACAGCAGCAATTTTGATGAGGATCGCGATCAGGTCATCGCCAGAGCCGTCGAACAAGGGGTAACCCGTATGGTGAACATTGGATTCAATCGGGAAACAATTCCGACGACGATGGCCTTGGCGGAAAAATATGACTTCATTTATGCAGCTGTAGGCTGGCATCCTGTAGATGCAATTACGATGAAACCAGAGGATATGGACTGGATTGCAAAGCTTACCGAACATGAGAAGGTTGTGGCGATTGGCGAAATTGGACTGGACTATCATTGGGATACATCTCCGAAGGATGTTCAGCATCGTGTATTTCGTGAACAAATTGGCTTGGCCCGTGAGTTGAAGATGCCGATCATTATTCATAATCGCGAGGCACATGAAGATGTAATCCGCATTTTGCGCGAAGAGAAGGCACATGAAGTTGGAGGTATTATGCATTCCTTCTCAGGCAGTTGGGAAACAGCGAAGATGTGTCTGGATATGGGCTTCTACATCTCATTTGGAGGACCTGTCACGTTTAAAAATGCGAGACAGCCGAAGGAAGTGCTCGTTCAGGTTCCAAACGACCGATTGCTCGTGGAGACAGACTCCCCTTATTTGACGCCGCATCCGTTCCGAGGCAAGCGCAATGAGTCCGCTTATGTACGTCTTGTGGCAGAAGTCGCAGCCGAGCTGAAAGGAATGGAATTTGAAGAATTTTGCAGAATGACGACCAAAAATGCTATGACATGTTTTGACATCAGGTGAAAACATGATAAAAACAAGTGAAATAAAGATATCGGCCACAAAATAAGTGGATTTTGTTATGAAAAACGGATTTAGTTACATTTTTTAACCATTTTTCGCGAAAAACGAAATTGCTACTGTCTTTACAAGAAGATTGCAAACACGATATGATTTCTCACAGATGTTATTACACAATTCAATATTGTTCCAACTAATTCAGTATCGCTTAATCTCCAGGTTGTGGAGAACGGGGGAACCAGAGTGGGATTGACATGAGTACATGTTCAATCACATGGATCAATTCCTTGGGGTGAATTAGGGACAACCGAGCCATGAGCCGGTTGGTTCCGATAGGGCGACTCTCAAGCCCGAACCCGACAGCTAACCTCGTCAGCGTACAGAGAGGGTTCCTCGCGTCCTACACTGTTGACGTTTGGGTTTCTATTATAGAAGCCGCGAAAGAGTCTCCTCTTACGAAGGGCTTCTTTTGTTTTACTCTCAAATATTCTTTTTTGAATAATGAGAATAAAGACGTCATAGGGTGTAAGAAATAGGAGGTGGGAGCAGCCAATACTGGATCGTTGGTACGGAGAATTCGGAAATGTGGAGAACGAATACACGCTCGTTCCAGACAAAACCAATTCTCTCGTAAACATTCTTGAAATAGTCGCGTCAGATGAAATCATGCGCAACACTCGACGGCGGGACTATGTAAGGAGGACCGAGAAATGGGACAGATCGTGAACAACGAAACCCATGAACCCCGATCATCCAGCATGTCACTCGCATTGCGATGGAAGCGTGAAAATGTACGTGTTATCACCGTTATTGCAGCTGTAGCAATCGTGATCACATTAATAGCAGTCTTAACTTGGTATAATGCAACAAAGAAGACAGTGGCTGTGCTCGTTGATGGACAAGAGCGTTCAGTCGAAACTCGCCTTGATACGCTTCGCAATGTTTTGGATGAGCATGCGATAGCACTTGGGGCATACGATGCTGTATCAAAGCCGCTCGATGAAGAGATTGCAGATGGGGATCGAGTTATTATTGAACGCGCTTTGCCTATCCAAATTACTGCGGATGGGAAGAAGGAAACGCAGTATACAACGGAGAAATCAGTGCATAATGCATTGGCTGCGCTGGAAATCCCGCTGAATCCAGATGATAAGGTATTCCCTGCTAAGCGTGCATCGATTGCAAAGGACATGAACATCCGAATTGTTCGGGTCAGCAAAAAGATGGAAGAACGCAAGGTTAAAGTTCCTTATCAAGTTGTGAAGCAGGCTGATGCCACCCTTCTTAAGGGTAAGACTAAAATGGTTCAAGGCGGAAAAGAAGGTTTAGTCGTTCAGAAGGTTCAAAATACCTATGAAGACGGTAAGCTTGTATATTCCCAACTGGTGGATAAATCCGTTCATACGAAACAAGTCAATCAAGTTATTGCCTATGGAACGAAGAAGAAGCCGGAGGTTGCTGTTCTCTCAGTGAACACGGACGATGATTCTGATGACAATGGTTCCAGCGGAGACAAAGATTTTAGATATAAAAAAGTGTTGAAGAATGTTCAACTGACAGCTTACACCGAAGCGGAAGGTTCCTCTGGTGCGAAGACGGCATCAGGTGCGATGGTATCGGAAGGCCGTACGATCGCTGTTGATCCGAAAGTTATACCACTTGGCTGGTGGGTATACATCGAAGGGATTGGATTCCGACGTGCCGAAGATACAGGCGGCGCAGTCAAAGGGAAAATTATCGATGTATACTTCGACAGTAAAAAGACTGTTAGCAAGTTCGGACGCAAGAAGGGGTATACCGTATATGTGGTTGGCCCAGTCAAGCCGGAAGTGAACTAGCACACAGGTATGCAGCCATGTGTAATTAGGATATAGTAATGAATAACGATTTATGTCATGCTAAGAAGAGGGGACACCCTCTTCTTTTGTTGTTTATTTGCGAATCGGGAGCAAGTAAGAAATAGTGGTTGTACGAAGTGATCTTGTGGTGAGAGGAGTACGAGAATTGATACGTGAAGTGATAGTCGTAGAAGGTAAGGATGATACCGTTGCCATTCAGCGTGCTGTAGAAGCAGACACGATTGAAACAGGTGGATCGGCAATTAACGATACAACTATAAAACGCATCGCATTGGCGCAGGAGCGCCGAGGCGTAATTATTTTTACGGATCCGGATCATGCGGGAGAGAAAATTCGAAAGACGATTGCAGAGCGTGTACCTGGGTGCAAGCACGCTTTCCTTCCTAGACATGAGGCGATAGCCAAGGGGGATTTAGGGGTAGAGAACGCGAAACCAGAGGCGATACGCCGTGCATTGGAGCAGGTCCGTACGGAGATGCCCAGCATGATGTCGGAGTTGACATGGATGGATCTTGTAGTAGCAGGCTTAACAACGCATTCAGGCTCTGCTGAACGAAGACAGCGGCTAGGGGAAATTTTGGGCATTGGATATTGCAATGCAAAGCAGTTGCTCAAGCGCTGTGGTGTATTCCAAATTGGCAGGATTGAGTTTGAGGATGCCTTACGGCAGCTAAATCAAGAAGAACAGCACCATCGAGTAGAAGGAGAATAGAGGGAATGACGCAATCGAGAGTGGAAATAGCGACACCGAACCGAACGAAGGACATTATACGCAAACATGGATTCTCTTTTAAGAAGAGCTTAGGACAGAATTTTTTAATCGATATGAACATTTTGCGGCGTATTGTAGATGCGGCGGAGCTGGACGATATGACAGGCGCTTTGGAAATCGGCCCTGGAATTGGAGCGCTTACTGAACAGTTGGCCAAGCTTGCCCGTCATGTGACAGCTATTGAAATCGATCAGCGCTTGCTTCCGATATTAGGAGAGGTGCTGGAGCCGTATGAGCACGTCCGTATTGTACACGGTGATGTATTAAAAGTCGACTTGCATGAATTGTTCCGTGAGCAGTTTCAGGATGTTGAACGAGTGAGTGTTGTGGCTAACCTTCCGTATTATGTGACGACACCGATTATGATGAAGCTTCTGGAGGAGCGTCTGCCGCTCAAGAACATCGTCGTGATGATCCAGAAGGAAGTAGCGGAACGAATGGCTGCGAAGCCAGGAGGCAAGGATTACGGCAGTCTGAGTGTGGCTGTACAATATTTTGCGGAACCTGAGCTGGTATGTACAGTGCCTCATACGGTATTTATCCCACAGCCTAACGTAGAATCTGCAGTTATCCGTTTGAAGGTTAGAACGACTCCACCTGTACAAGTAAAGGATGAGGCTTTGTTATTCGATGTCGTACAGGCTTCTTTCGCTCAGCGCCGCAAGACGATATGGAATAATCTGAAGGCACGCTACTCCAGCAAATGCGGAGTGGACAAGCTAACAGGAGCGCTTGAAGCAGCCCATATTGAGCCGAACCGCAGAGGTGAGACATTGTCGATTGAGGAGTTCGCTGCTTTATCCGACGCAATCGGGCACGCAATTGCTCAGGCGGAAGAAGAGAATCAAGCGGAATAAGATTAAATTTGTGCACTAGGCATCACCAATCCATGTAATCGCCCATAGGATAGTCGGAGAGGTGATCGATCCTATGAACGAGCCAGTGAAGCAAGGGGATTTGGTCGTACGCAAGTCGTACGGTGGCGATATTACATTTCGTGTAGAACAGGTCTTCCAACAGACAGCGATTATAAAAGGGACAGATTATCGCTTGCTTGCGGACTCCCATGTTCGAGATTTGGTAAGTATTCCGAAGGCAACGATTGCACGACGCTCTGAACAGGCTCACATCAAGATGCTGCAGTCTGTAGAAGTATTGGAGCAGCAGCGCAGAGAGCAGTATGAGCGTAGACAGATGGAGCTTCCTTTTGCTGAGATGCCGAATGGAAGCTCAACATTTGATATGCCGGGAACGGTGCTTCATCTTGATGGGGATCCAGGATATTTGCAGAAGAGCATGGCGATTTATAATCAGCTCCGTGTGCCAGCGGAAGGACATTATGTGAACGAGAGAAATATGGCGGATACACTGTATCGTCTGTTGCCGCGGGTGAAGCCTAATATTATCGTGATTACAGGGCATGATGGGGTATTGAAGAACGGCAGGCATCGCGACCTGATCAACCTGCAAAATTATAAAAACTCGCAAAACTTTGTGAATGCAGTACAGACCGCTCGGCAGTATGAGCGGCATCTTGACCTAATGACGATTATTGCAGGAGCATGCCAATCTCACTTCGAGGCACTGCTCCAAGCTGGAGCTAATTTTGCAAGCTCACCGGGCCGCATTATGATTCATGCGCTTGACCCAGCCTATGTAGCGGTAAAAGCAGCATATACCTCGATTCGTGATACTGTACAGATTGGGGATATTGCCCCTCATATGGTCAGTGGAATTGACGGGGTAGGCGGGATTGAGACAAAAGGGAGCTATCGATTTGGCATGCCGAAGCTGAAAGATTTATCGACACTGAACGTTACACCTACGGTCATATAAGCGGCCTATGTATAAAATACAGCAAAAAGTAGCAACTTAATAAATTTGGATAAAAAATATATTGACATGAAAACAGTCTTATTGTTATAATTATTTGTTAATTTGACAAAACCTCTTGAATTGGTTATAATGGACAAGGAAAGAGGTGGTAGCTGTAATGGCGAAAAACGCTTTGTTTGAAATTCGTCGTTGTCTTGAAGCACATGTCGGTCAGAAGATTCTGCTCCGCGCCAATGGCGGTCGTCGGAAAACGATTGAGCGTACGGGCGTGTTGGAAGAAACCTACCCTTCTGTATTTATTGTTAAGTTGGACCAGGATCAGAACGCGTTCAAGCGGGTATCCTACAGCTATGCAGATATATTAACAGAGTCGGTCCAAGTGACCGTATGCGCCGATAACGGCGAGATGAAGATTGAATATGTTCGCGGTTAAGCGACATGACGGCAGCCATTTATGGCTGCCTTTTGTTTGGGTTTTTCAGTCTGTGAAGTACAAACCAGGTATAGCCAGTCCTTCCTACATAGTCATCCCCTCCACAAATCGGAACATGGATCGGCGTATAACCACGGCCGCTTCTACTTACATTAACGGTAAGCCGATGAATGCATCGTGCTTGCTACAACAATTTCTGATCATTATGGTAAGCACGGGAGGTGCAGTGATGAGCCGAAGAAAGCGCAACTTCATGTCTGAGGAACTGAAGGTGGAATTGGCTAAGGATCTTGGCTTTTATGATACGGTATCCAAATACGGATGGGGCGCCATTCGTGCAAAAGATGCCGGCGATATGGTCAAGCGGGCAATTCAACTTGCTGAAGAGGCTGCCTCAAAAAAATAATGAGCCAAAAAACCTCCTGTCCAGCGAGCATCGGATCTGTGTCCGCTCTGTTCGCTTTTTTATTACGAAATCATTCCAATTGCCTATGTGCGTACACAAATGACTTGCACCATAGAGTCTGTTATAATAACGTAAGCGATCCGTAGGATAAAGAAGGGTGAACGCGAGTGAAAGTGTACGAGAAGGCGCCTGCCAAAATAAATTTGCTGTTGGACGTGCTGCGTAAGCGTGAGGATGGATATCATGACGTGGAAATGGTCATGACGATGGTAGACTTAGCGGACCGTCTCGAGATGGAGGAGCTTCCTCGAGATACGATTATCATCTCCAGCCAAGCAGGTTACATACCGTTAGATGAGAAGAACTTAGCGTTCCAAGCGGCAAAGTTGATTAAAGAACGTTATGAAGTAAAGCAAGGCGTATATATTCATTTAGATAAAAAAATACCGGTTGCTGCTGGACTTGCTGGTGGAAGCAGTGATGCTGCTGCAACTTTGCGTGGTCTGAATCGACTGTGGAAACTGGGTATTTCTGATAAGGAACTGCAGGTTCTCGGTACAGAGCTTGGATCCGACGTCCCTTTCTGTGTTACAGGAGGGACAGCCATCGCCCGTGGGCGTGGGGAGGAACTGGAGATGGTTCATCAGCCGCCTCAATGTTGGGTAGTGCTTGCTAAGCCGCCGATTAATGTATCGACCGCAGATGTGTATGGACGGCTGAAAGCGAATCAAATCGTCAAGCATCCATCATTAAAAGATATGATGAGAGCTATTGAAGGTCAAAGCTTCCAAGGGGTATGCGAATCGCTTGGAAATGTACTCGAGGATGTTACACTGCCGCTCTATCCAGAGGTGCAGCAGTTGAAGGAATCCATGCTGCGACTTGGAGCTGAGGGAGTACTTATGTCAGGTAGTGGGCCGACTGTGTTCGGCTTGGTGTCCAAGGAGTCTAAAATAGCAAGAATCTATAATGGACTTCGAGGATTTTGTAAGGAAGTGTATGCTGTACGTCTGTTAGGATAACAGGTTCATGATGTTCCCCTTGAATAAGAAGGCGATATGGTTACAATTTGCAGAACCTTTTTCTTGACAAGCGGCCTTTATCTTGCTAACTAGCGTACATTCATGTAATATCTACAATATAATATTCGGTTTTGAGCGAGGAGTTATCATGAAAAAATTGAAGCGAAGCGCCCGTCTGGTCGAGATGACCCAATATCTGATGTCTAAGCCGCATACGCTCATACCGCTCACGACATTTGCAGAACGTTACGGAGCAGCCAAGTCTTCCATCAGTGAGGATTTGGCTATTATTAAAGAGGTGTTCGAGAGCGAAGGAACGGGGGATTTGCTGACACTTGCCGGTGCTGCTGGCGGGGTCAAATTTATCCCAAAATGCGCGCCTACTGTTGCACTTCCTGTAATTGAGTCTTTATGCACATCAATGGAGCATCCGGATCGGGTGCTGCCTGGGGGATATTTCTATATTACTGATATTTTGGGCCAACCAGCCCTTATGAATGACGTAGGGCGAATGTTCGCATCTGCCTTTGCAGATTGTGATATTGACGTCGTAATGACGGTTGAAACAAAAGGTATTCCAATTGCCTATGCCACGGCAGCCCATTTAAACCTGCCTGTAGTGCTTGTACGACGAGATCATGTCGTTACTGAGGGATCAGCCGTCAGCATCAACTATGTATCGGGATCACAGAAGAGCATTCATACAATGACTCTTGCACGGCGTGCTTTGAAGGAGCGTTCGCGTGTATTGATCGTGGATGATTTCATGCGGGCTGGCGGTACGGTGCATGGCATGATGGACTTACTGAAGGAATTCGATGCTACGGTAGCGGGTGTTGGGGTATTGGTAGAATCGGAAGATGTATCAAATGAAGAACGGCTGCTGACAGACTACGTGTCCCTTGTGCGTGTTGGGACTGTAGATGCGCGAACTCGCCAAATTATGGTGAAGCCGGGGAACTACTTCGATAAGGAATAAGCGATAGGGAACAACATTGATTTGGGAGGGTGTTCATATGTCTCATGGATTAGAAGCAATTGCAACGAATCAAGCGCCTGCGGCCATTGGCCCATACTCGCAAGCAATGAAGCTGGGCAATCTCTTGTTCACTTCGGGCCAAATTCCATTAACCGCACAAGGAGTACTTGTAGAGGGTGGAATTGAGGAACAGACCCACCAAGTGTTCTCCAACTTGAAGGCGGTACTTGCTGAAGCGGGTAGTTCTTTGGACAAGGTCATAAAGGCCACTGTGTTTATTAAGGACATGAACCAATTTGCACAAATCAATGCAATCTATGAATCTTACTTCGGAAATCATAAGCCTGCACGATCTTGTGTAGAGGTAGCAAGGCTTCCGAAAGACGTACTTGTCGAAATTGAACTGATCGCAGCGATATAAATCGAAGCTTGTCGAATCAGCTAAAGATGGGAATAATTTTTTAAAAAAATAATATTCTTGGCAAAATTAAGAAGGATTTTTCATGCGCGTGTGGAATTATACACCAAGTCTCGATGGAAAAAGGTGGTGAACACACGTGCAAATTACTGATGTAAGACTCCGCCGCGTCAACACAGAGGGGAGAATGAAGGCAATCGCGTCGATTACGATCGATAACGAGTTTGTCGTTCATGACATTCGTGTAATCGACGGCAACAATGGCATGTTTGTAGCGATGCCGAGCAAGCGGACTCCAGATGGCGAATTCCGCGACATTGCTCATCCAATTTCTTCGGCGACTCGTGAGAAGATTCAAGCTGCAGTATTGGCTGAATACGAGCGCGCTGCTACGGAAGAGGAAGTTATCGAAGAGGGCGCGTAGTTTTATGATTTTATAATTGGGGTTGCAAAGAAAGGGAGCCAATCATAGGGGCTCTCTTTTCTTTTTCTCCATAATGAGATATATTCTTCTATGGAGTAAAGGTAGAGCAGGAGGTCGGACGCTTTGAAAAGAATGGCCATTGTGCTTGCTGCCGGACAAGGCAAACGCATGAAGTCAAAATTGTACAAGGTGCTTCATCCCGTATGCGGGAAACCAATGGTAGGGCATGTTCTTGACGCAGTCGAAAGTGTAGATTGCGAACGCACTGTCGTTATTGTAGGACACGGAGCAGAAGCCGTACAGAAATTCCTGGGGGAGCGAGCTGAGTATGCCTTACAGGCTGAACAGCTTGGAACAGGACATGCGGTTAAGCAAGCGAAGGCGCTTCTTGATGGTGAGGAAGGAACGACACTTGTCATTTGCGGCGATACACCGCTTGTGACACCAGAAACGTTGGCACAGTTGATGGAACTGCACAACCGCGCTCAGGCGTCAGCGACGATTTTGACGGCTGAACTGAATGATCCAACAGGATATGGTAGAGTCATTCGCGCAGAAGACGGTTCGGTCTTGAAAATTGTCGAACAAAAGGATTGTACGCCCGAGGAACAGCTCGTTAAGGAAATCAATACGGGCACGTATTGCTTCGATAATCGGAAGCTGTTCGCGGCGCTGGAGCAAATCAGAAATGATAATGCCCAGCAGGAGTATTATTTAACTGACGTAATCGGCATCATGAAGACACAAGGGGATATCGTGCAAGCATATTGCACGCCCGATATCAGTGAAGCGATCGGGGTAAATGATCGTATGGTGCTGTCGGAGGCGGAACGCTTCATGCGGGAACGCATCAACAAGCGTCATATGCTGAATGGTGTAACGATTATTGACCCTGCCAATACGTATATTGAATCCGGTGTTATCATCGGTTCAGATACGGTTATTGAACCTGGGACAAGCTTACGTGGGACAACGACAATCGGCAGCGAGTGTGTTATTGGGCCAAACAGCGAGATTGTCGATTCTACAATCGGGAATGGCGTTCATATTAAGCAATCTGTGTTGTCCGAAGCTTTTGTAGGCGATGAGAGCACAGTAGGGCCGTTCGCTTATTTGCGTCCAGGCGCTCGTCTTGGTAAGCAGGTGAAAGTTGGCGACTTTGTTGAAATTAAAAATGCGTCGCTCGATGATCATACAAAGGTTTCGCATCTCAGTTATATTGGCGATGCTGAAGTGGGTAAGAATGTAAATATTGGATGCGGTGCGATTACGGTCAATTATGATGGGTTTAATAAGTCGGTTACCCAGATTGGAGACGATGCGTTCATTGGCAGCAATGTCAACTTGATTGCACCTGTCAAAGTAGGTAATGGCGCTTATGTAGTTGCCGGATCAACCATTACGCATCCTGTGCCAGATAACGACTTGGCTATCGCTCGAGAACGTCAAGTGAACAAGCCGGGGTACGCGGAGAAGATTCGCAACCGCGCAAAAGCAAAAAAAGAACGAGAAAAGTGATCGATAAGGTTGCACTTTTCATTCAATATCGTTTAGCATGGTATTGAGAGCCTTTTTAGTTGAGACCATGTAGGGATAGACTAAGCAGCACCATTAACGGACAGTATAAAACAACGATGAACAAGAACCGGCACGGAGGGTTTTTAATATCATGACGTATTGTGATTCCAAGTTGAAAATTTTCACTTGCAACTCCAATCCTAATTTAGCGAACAAGATTGCAGAATACATCGGGATTCCGATGGGAGATGCAGAAACGAAGAGCTTTAGTGATGGTGAGATTCAAGTTAAATTGTCTGAAAGTGTACGCGGTTGTGACGTTTATGTCGTTCAATCGACGTGTGATCCAGTCAATGACAACTTGATGGAGTTGCTGGTAATGGTGGACGCATTGAAGCGTGCATCGGCAAAGAGCATTAATGTAGTTATTCCTTACTATGGCTACGCTCGTCAAGACCGTAAGGCGCGTTCGCGCGATCCAATTACGGCGAAGCTTGTAGCGAACCTGATCGAAACAGCAGGGGCTCATCGTGTGATTACGATGGACTTGCATGCCACGCAAATTCAAGGCTTCTTTGATATTCCTGTGGATCATATGCTGGGTGTTCCGATTTTGGCTCAATATTTCCGCTCCAAACAGCTCGAAAACGTTGTTGTCGTTTCGCCTGACCACGGCGGTGTAGTTCGTGCACGCAAATTGGCTGACTTCCTGAATGCGCCGCTTGCCATTATCGATAAACGCCGTCCAGAGCCAAACGTTAGTGAAGTTATGAATATTATCGGGGATATTAAAGGCAAGACAGCGATCATCATCGATGACATTATCGATACAGCGGGTACAATCGTGCTTGGTGCGAACGCATTGGTTGAAGCAGGAGTAAAGGAAGTATATGCATGCTGCACGCATCCAGTATTGTCCGGACCTGCGATGGATCGATTGGAGAAATCGCCATTTAAAGAAGTTGTCGTAACGGATACGATTCCGATTACTCACGAAAACCCATCTAGCAAGTTACACGTGCTGTCGGTTGCACCGTTAATGGGTGAGGCGATTATTCGTGTTCACGAAGAATTGTCCATCAGTAAATTGTTTGAGATTGAATAAAGCATTGGTCATATGACCTTAGCTGCACATTACGGAAGGGTTACGTCTTCGGTCTTCGCCGAAGAAGTAACCCTTATCGGCATTTGAAGTGCGACTATTGCACTACATTTAATGTGAGTTCGCGCATCATTTGCAGCTTTGTTCGTCTGGATCAGGATGTAATAGGAAGGATGTATCGCTCTTGAAGTGGATTGTAGGATTAGGTAACCCAGGAACCGAATATGCCGCAACCCGCCACAATATCGGCTTTATGGCAATTGACTCTCTTGCGGATCGCTTCGGCATTCAAGTACGTGAGAGCAAATGTAAGGCGTTAATCGGAGAGGGACGCGTTGGAACAGAGAAGATCGTCCTTATCAAGCCCATGACGTATATGAATCTGTCTGGAGAGGCTGTTCGCGCATATATGGATTACTATAAGGCGGATATTGAGGATTTTATCGTTCTATATGATGATATGGATACAGAGCTTGGGAAGATACGCTTGCGCTATCAAGGAAGTGCGGGCGGACACAACGGAATTAAGTCGCTCATTCAGCATCTAGGAACACAATCTTTCAATCGAATTCGGATGGGGATTTCCCGTCCAGAACCTGGTCGTTCTATTGTAGATTACGTGTTG
This sequence comes from Paenibacillus alvei DSM 29, assembly GCF_000293805.1. Lineage (GTDB taxonomy): Bacteria > Bacillota > Bacilli > Paenibacillales > Paenibacillaceae > Paenibacillus_B > Paenibacillus_B alvei. Next base: position 676,286 of record NZ_AMBZ01000002.1, read on the forward strand.
TCCACGTTTCCAAAAGCGGGTGCGGATGACTTGAGGCAGACAATCGAGCGTACTTGCGACGCTGTCGAATTCTCGCTTAAGCATTCGTTCGAACAAACGATGGCGAAATACAACGGATAAAATGAATTGATCGAAAAATATCGGTTTTCAGCACCAAGAAGGTTGCGGGAACCCGAAGTACAGCTTTCGTAGCGAGTTTTGCTTTGTAAAACTTGTAAGGAGAAACGGAGTGTAGTTGGGACTACATGAATAGCTGAAATGTTTCTGCAGGGAACATACTGTCGGAAGCATACGCTGTTCGAGGGTGAGTATAAGATTCGCTGTCGAATTACATTCTGAGAAACTTCGTGATCAAAACCGATATGGGCTAATGTGCCTTTCTTTTGGACATACTGAACGGTATAATCCATTAGTGGGAGGCATATACATGTCTGTGAACTATGTGTGCAAACATTGTCATACGATGATTGGGCGTATCGACGGGAATGGGATAGATGAGGAACGTCTCGGTTTTCACCTACTTACCCCAGACGAGCGCCAACAATATATTGTTGTTCATTCCAATGGAGACGTAACAGTTCGGATGACGTGTGAATATTGCACAGAAGCGATTCAGATGCACCCCGAATTATCTTTGCTTTCCTCACCCTTGCAATGAGGGTAGAAGAGACAATGATAGGTTAGCGTCAGCCTTGGCTTGTCAGCCGAGGCTTATTTTGGATGATTTTAGAGCATATAACCTTACTAGCTATACCATGTAATATTTATTGTGGGTGAGAAAGAGGTGCCTATCTTTTGTTGAATGCACTCATGCAAGCTTTATCAGAAGAGCGTGATATCGAATCGATTGCTGCAGGCGTCCGCGCAGGAATGAAGGAGCAATTAGTATCCGGCTTGTCGGGTTCAGCTCGGCAGGTAATGATGGCCGCGCTTCAGCAGCAGCTGGATCGCCCAGTGCTCGTCGTCACACACAACATGTTCTCTGCACAAAAAGTAGCTGATGACCTGCAAGAATGCTTGTCTCCTGACCAAGTGCTATTATATCCAGCCAATGAGTTGGTTGCTGCAGAGGCAGCGATATCAAGCCCAGAAGTGATAGCACAGCGCATCGAGGTGCTCACCCGGTGCGCACGTGGATTCCGTGGGATCGTTGTAACGCCGTATGCAGGATTACGGCGTTATTTGCCTGCTTGCGAGATGATGGCTGAGGCAGGAATAACCTTATCGTTAGGTGACGATCTTCCGTTGAATACATTTTTGGCAGAAATGGTTGCGTGTGGTTATGAGCGTACAGAACGAGTAGAAGCCAAGGGCGAGATGAGTGTTCGTGGGGGTATTGTCGATATATATCCGATTACAGCTTCATATCCATATCGAATTGAATGGTTCGATGATGAAATTGACTCGATTCGTTCGTTCGATACGCAGGATCAACGTTCCATTGAAAAGCTGAAGCAACTGACGATATTGCCATGCAAGGATTTAATTGCCGATGAGACACGCTTCGCCGCTGCGGCTGAGGCGACTTTTGCACGCCTAGAGGAGCAACTCGGCAAAATGACCGATCGCCAAGTAAAAGAAAAGCTTGAGCGAGAAATCGGTCATGATATCGAACGAATGAGAGGTTCTGTCTATTTCACGGAGCTCTATAAATATGTGGCGCTACTCTATCCGGAGAAGCATACCTTATATAATTATATGCCAAAGGATACGCTGCTTGTCGTAGATGAGCCTGCTAGAGTAATGGAAACAGCCAAACAGCTTGAACGGGACGAGTTAGAGTGGAGCACACATCTGCTTTCTAATGGTAAAACCCTGCCTTCTCTGCCACTGGGGGTATCTTCTGATGTAGCAATGGGCAAGCGTCCGTTCCAAACGGTTTTCATGGCATTGTTCCTGCGCCAGGTTCCACACACGCAGCCGCAAAACATCGTGAACGTCATGTGCCGCTCGATGCAAAATTTCCATGGGCAAATGAATGTATTGAAGGCAGAAATGGAACGGTGGAAAAAGACTGGTGCCAACGTCATTATGCTGGCTAATGGAGATGAGCGTATTGAACGCATGCGTCGCGTGCTGCAAGATTACGACATTCCAGAGCCTACGATCCTAAAGGGTAACCTGCAGACTGGATTCGAGCTTCCATCGATCCACTTAGTAGTCATTACCGAAGGTGAGATGTTCTCCGGCAAGCAGCGGAAGACGCGCCGTACGGAATTGAGTGCAAAAGTTGACAATGCAGAACGGATTCGCAGCTACACTGAATTGAAGGTGGGCGATTATGTCGTTCATCAGAATCACGGTATCGGCAAATATATTGGGATCGGAACGTTGGAGATTAACGGCATCCATAAGGACTACTTGCATATTTTATATGCAGGCGGGGATAAACTATCTGTTCCGGTTGATCAGTTGCATCTCATTCAGCGTTATGTAAGCTCTGAAGAAAAAGAGCCGAAAATTTATAAGCTTGGTGGAACCGAGTGGACGAAGGTTAAAAATAAAGTTCGTTCATCCGTGAAGGACATTGCGGATGACTTGATTAAGCTGTATGCAGCAAGACAAGCATCTAGCGGTTATGCTTTTGAAAAGGATACGCCAGAGCAGCGAGAGTTTGAAGATATGTTCCCTTATGATGAAACGCGGGATCAACTGCGTGCCATCGAGGAGATTAAGCAGGACATGGAGAAGCCAAGTCCGATGGATCGTCTGTTGTGTGGTGATGTTGGCTACGGCAAAACAGAGGTCGCTGTCCGCGCCGCTTTCAAAGCAGCTATTGAGGGCAAGCAGGTAGCGATACTTGTACCAACGACGATATTGGCGCAGCAGCACTATGAGACATTCCGCGAACGGTTTGCAGATTATCCTTTTAATATCCAAGTGCTCAGCCGATTCCGCTCACGTAAAGAGCAAAACGAATCAATGAAGGGGCTGAAATCGGGCGTTGTCGACATCATTATCGGAACTCACCGCCTGCTCTCTCAGGATGTTGTTTTCAAAGATTTAGGCTTGCTGATTGTCGATGAAGAGCAGCGCTTCGGTGTAACGCATAAAGAGAAGCTAAAGAAGCTGAAAATGAATGTTGATGTACTGACGTTAACAGCAACACCTATTCCTCGAACCTTGCATATGTCCATGCTCGGTGTTCGAGATTTGTCGGTAATTGAAACACCGCCGGAGAATCGCTTCCCAGTGCAGACTTACGTGTTGGAGTACAGTGACAATCTGGTGCGTGAGGCGATAGAGCGAGAACTGGCAAGGGGAGGCCAGGTGTACTTCCTGTTCAACCGTGTTCAAGGAATTCATCAGATGGCCGATCATATTAAGATGCTTGTACCTGATGCCCGCGTAACGGTGAGTCATGGTCAAATGTCTGAGACAGAGCTGGAGAAGACGATTCTTGACTTCTTGGATGGGGAATATGATGTCCTTGTAAGCACCAGCATTATTGAGACAGGAGTAGATATACCGAACGTGAACACGCTTATTGTGCATGATGCGGACAAGATGGGTCTGTCACAGTTGTATCAACTGCGTGGGCGAGTTGGCCGTTCGAACCGGATCGCTTATGCTTATTTCACTTATCAGCGCGATAAGGTATTGAATGAAGTGGCTGAGAAGCGTCTTCAGGCGATCAAGGAATTTACCGAGCTTGGTTCCGGCTTCAAAATTGCAATGCGTGATTTATCTATTCGAGGAGCCGGTAATCTGTTGGGTGCAGAGCAGCATGGATTTATTGCGTCAGTTGGATTCGATCTGTATTCGCAGATGCTGGCGGATGAAGTGAACAAACGTAAAGCGGAGATCGATGGAGTTGCCATCGAGGATCAGCAAGAACTGACAACACTTATCGACCTGAACGTGGACGCGTATTTGCCGCCGAATTATATTTATGATAGTATTCAGAAGATTGAGATTTACAAAAAGGTAGCGGGACTTGCTACATTGGATGAAGTCGAAGAATTGCGGGACGAACTCATCGACCGCTTCGGTGAACCACCACTTGCTGTCCTCCAATTGCTTGCCGTCGCTAGGCTGAAGCTTTATGCGAAGCAGTATGGATGGGAATCGATTGTACAGCGTGGAGATATGGTCACGATCAAGGTCCATTCTTCGGCGGAGCCGTGGTTAGACCGCAAGAAGATGGCTGCTGTTGCTTCTAAGCTCGATCGACGCATCAGTGTCGATCAGGAGGCTTCCGGTGCAGTGAAGTTTAATGCACGTGGTGTCGATGCTCTGCAGCTATTAATGATATTGGAACAATTCATGCAGGAAGCTAAAGGTGCCATCAAATCGAAGGGAGAATTGCAGAATGTTGCAAAATAACAAGACGCGTTCCAAGAAGTGGTTGTTACTGGCATTGTCTGCGGTGCTCGCTATATCCGTGTTAGCCGGATGTGGCAACAAAGAGGACAAGTCAGCGGGCAAAGCTACCGACAACAGTAAAGTCGTGGCTACGTATGAGGGAGGACAAATTACGCAGAACGAGTTCGACAAAGAAATCTCGAACATGCTGTTCTTCTACCCGGAATACGAGCAAATTATTAGCATGGATCAATTCCGCGACTACTTCGTAAAACAGCAAATCGCGTATCGCTATTTGGATGGAAAAGCGCCGGAGAAAGCGAAGCAAACCGGTAAAGATAAAGCCAAAGAACAAATTGGCGTCATGAAGAAACAGATTGGGGACAAGCAGTTCAAGGAAATGCTGGACAAGCGTAAGCTGACAGAAGATGAAATCACCGAGTATATGGCTCGCATCTTGACGGTTGTACAAGATTACAACGGCAAAGTAACCGAGGATCAGCTCAAGGCTGAATTCGAGAAGAACAAGAAGGATATGACAACTGCTTCGGTTCGCCATATTTTGATTGGATTCAAGGATAAAGAAGGCAAAGAGCGCAAAAAAGAAGATGCTTTGAAAAAGGCGAAGGAAATACAAGCCCGTCTGAAGAAGGGTGAAGACTTCGCAAAGCTGGCTGAACAGTTGTCCGAAGATCCGGGCTCGGCGAAAGAAGGCGGTCTGTACAAGGATGCTGCTGTAGGCCAATGGGTTCCAGAATTTAAGGAAGCAGCTCTGACATTGCCGCTTAACCAAGTCAGTGATCCGGTAGAGACAAGCTACGGCTACCACGTTATGCGTGTGGAAAATCGCAAGGAGAAGGAATACAGCAAGTTGACAGAGGAAGAGAAGGAATCCTTGCGCACACGTGCAGCTTCTGAGTTGATGAACAACTTCATGCAGAAGGATCTGGACAAGCTGATCAAGAAAATCGACCTTCCTAAGACGGAAACAAAGCCGGAAGAGAAGAAGGACGAAAAGAAAGATGAGAAAACAGAGACTCCTAAAACAGAAGCACCTAAAACAGAATCCGGCAAGTAATGGCTTGTAACGAGATGATGACTCATCATCTCGTGTGCAGCCCTTTCCCCACAAGGGGAAGGGGCTATTTTTTGCGGCAGGTATGGAAACGGAATGAAATATTCATAAAAATAAAAAAGTTTTCATTTCCTGTTTCATCCTCAGGTTATACGTTTATTTACAATTTGTCATGGCATGGGTAAGAATTAGACATACTATATTAGTGGCTGTTCAAATTCATTACCGGTTATAATTTGAACGAACGAGCTTGTTGCCTTGTGCACAAAAGCAACTTTCGAAGCTAAGCCCGCATAGATGTGTTTGAATCAAAAGTCAAATCCAACATTTCGCATCGCTGTCGAAGAAGTTCCCCTCAGTTTCGACAAAATCAGAGGAAAACACTGAAAAATCTCTCCATATTGATGCAAAATGTGAAAATTTTAAGAATTCACAACAAAAAAATGTCGTTTAGTGTCGAAAAATGTGATTTTTTTTGCAACTTGGATGGCATTACCTACGTATGATGTTTATGTATAAGAACTTGGGAGCAGATGAATACTATGGTCAGTATTACAAACCATTCCGCATCTCTCCTAATTAACAATAATACAGTAGATCAAAATACTTACTGAAAGCGGGGCAACTCATAATGAAAGCTACTGGAATTGTTCGTCGTATCGATGACCTCGGTCGTGTTGTAATCCCTAAGGAAATTCGTCGCACATTGCGCATTCGTGAGGGAGATCCTCTTGAAATTTTCGTTGATCGTGATGGAGAAGTGATTTTGAAGAAGTACTCCCCAATCGGCGAATTGGGCGACTTCGCTAAGGAATATGCGGAATCCTTGTATGAAAGCACAGGACATATCACAATTATCTCCGACCGTGACACAGTGATCGCGGTTGCTGGCGGATCGAAAAAAGAATACATGGACAAGCAAATCGGAATGTTGCTTGAGAACTGTATGGAGAACCGCAAGACAATGATCGAAACGAATGCAGGCAATTATGAAATTGTAAAAGACAGCCAAGAAGCTTTCTCTTCTTTCGTTGTTGCACCGATCGTTGCTGGTGGCGATCCAATCGGTACAGTCGTTATGCTTAATAAAGACGACAGCGTGAAAATGAGCCAAATGGAAGTGAAAATGTCGGAAACGGCTGCTGGCTTCCTTGGCAAGCAAATGGAGCAGTAAATCGATATTTGCCAACGAACAGCCCCCTGTCTACGGGATGCGTGCATGCGCAGCCTGAACGATACAGGGGGCTTTTTTGTGCTATGAGTTCTTGCTGCTTTTCCTGCATTCTGATGTCCTGGCAGAATTAGAACAATGAACAGCTATCCGTGTTTTCTTCGCTCAGGCTAGTTGATACGTTATACAGTTAAATGTGCTGCTTTCAGTGCTGATCCGCTGTGCCCGTATGTACGGAGCTAATAGGGGAGGGGGAATTAGCCTGTCCGATTATGCTATAATACGATACGAATGTTAGAGATGGGCGGGATGAAGCTTGAATAAACGACCCCCCCGGGTAGCGGGGCAAGTTATGTCCGGTGCCTTATTGTTAGGCATGGCGACAATAGTGTCGAAGGTGATCGGAACACTGCAAAAAATTCCGCTGCAAAATATCGGGGGAGACGGTGTATTCGGCATATATAATGCGGTGTATCCGTTCTATGTCCTACTTGTTGCTATTGCAAGTGCCGGGATACCGGTCGCGGTGGCACGACTTGTGGCCGAATGCGAGGCAGCAGGAGATGAGATAGGTTCTGAGCAAGTACTGCTGGCGTCAGGACTCCTCATGACTGTAACCGGGGTTGCTGTTTTTTTGCCATGCTGAATGGTGCCGAACAGATTGCGGCTTGGATTGGCAACCAGCATACAGAAGCGGCGATTCAAAGTTCTGCCTATGCGCTGCTCGTCATGCCGCTTGCTGCAGCCTTGCGCGGCTATGATCAAGGCAGGGGACGGATGACCTCAACGGCTGTATCGCAGGTTGTGGAACAGACGGGACGCGTTGCTGTCATGATAGGGCTCTTGCTGTATTATTCGCGTCTGGGTGCTGCAGACGAGACGATCGCTGCCGGCGCTACCTTCGGTTCGTTCGCAGGCGGCGTATGCGGTTTGTTATCCATGATGCTCTTCCGCAGACGCGAGAAGCGGGTAGGGCGGTATCCGAAACGGAGACAGGTACCATTGGGAGTACGGCAGCAGGCAAGGGCGATATGGGGCTGGATTCGTCGGCTGACCTGGACGGCGCTCCCGATTTGTCTAGGGGCTATTGTGCTGCCTGCCGTAAATGTAGTAGACGTATTCACTGTACCTCGCTTTCTGTTGCATCAGGGATGGAATGAGGCGGAGGCTCTTGCTCAGTTCGGTGTGTACAGCCGGGCGTATCCACTTGTGCAGCTAGTCACAATGGTTGCTAGCTCGCTGGCTGTGGGCGTCGTTCCGACAGTTGCATCAGTCATGCGTAAAGAGGGTACAGTTGGAATAGCACCAATGATCGAGACGGCACTGCGCTGGTCGTGGGTGCTTGGACTGGCAGCCACCATAGGGCTCGTTGCCTTAGCAGAGCCGCTCAATGTGGCTTTGTACACGGACAGCGCGGGAATGCTGACGTTCGTGCTGGTTGCGTCTACGGCAGTCAGCGGCGTATTCCATGCCGTGTCAGCTGCGCTGCTGCAGGGCATGGGTGCGGTGCGTGCCCCGGCCCTGCACCTCGTGTGCGCCGCAATTGCGAAGGCGGCGCTTAATATATGGCTGATCCCGGCCTACGGCATTGCCGGGGCAGCCATCTCTGCTGCGGCCTCGCTCGGGCTGGCCGCAGCCTTGAATGCGCACGCGCTCGCTGCTGCCAGCGGCGTGCACTTTGCCGCTTGGGGCGCTCGCAGCGCGCGCCTTGCGCTGGCGCTCGCCGGCATGGCTGCAGGCGTGAGCCTAGCCGCAGCCGTTCCGACATGGCTTGGCGCTTCTGGCCGCTTAGCGGCTGTGCTTGCCATAGCCATAGGCGTGCCGCTTGGCGCGGCTATATTCGCCCTACTTGCCATTGTATTGGGCGCTGTCAGGCCGCAGGAGCTGGCTCAGCTGCCGCGCATCGGATCGAAGCTAGCTTCGATCGCAGCGCGATTCTCGCCCCGCACATGATTCTGTGAGCAGAAGTATGGGGAATAATACACAGTAATGCAACAATCGAAGGGAGATTCACTCATGCCTGGAACCATTACTGTCGTCGGGCTCGGATCCGGCGATGAAAGTCAATTGACGCTGGCCGTATGGAACGTATTGCGGGAGGCCAAGTATCTGTACGTGCGCACAGCCGATCATCCGGTAATCGCTTATTTGCAACAGAATGACGTCACATACCGCTCATTCGATTCCGTATATGAAATGCAAGATGATTTCCCATCGGTGTATGAAGAAATTGTACGCCAGTTGATGGAAACGGCCACAACCAGCCCGCAAGATTCGATTGTATACGCGGTTCCTGGACATCCGATGGTGGCTGAATCTACGGTTCGCTTGCTGCGGGAGCAAAGTGCAGAACAGGGCATCGAGCTGCGCATTATTGGTGGAGAAAGCTTCCTGGATCAAGCGTTCCTCCGCTTCGGCTTTGATCCGATTGAGGGCTTCCAACTGCTTGATGCGGCGGGACTGCAGGCAGATGGCTTGAATCCAAGGTTGCACACCGTGATCGGGCAAGTGTATGATACGTTTACAGCATCTGATGTGAAGCTGGGCCTGATGGAAGTATATCCTGAGGATTACGAGGTTGTTGTGGGCCATGCGCTCGGTATAGAAGGCATGGAGCGCATACAGCGCGTTCCGCTTTATGAGTTGGATCGCTTAGAGGGCTACGGGAATCTGTCGTTAATTTGGGTTCCACGCTCCGACAGCGACGAGGTGCGCAAGCGCACATTCGGTCGCCTGCATGAAATTGTGTCGATCCTGCGAAGCCCGGGAGGATGTCCCTGGGATCAAGAGCAGACGCATGAATCGATACGCAAAAATCTAATCGAGGAAACCTATGAGGTGCTCGAAACGATCGATGACGATGATCCGACAGCGATGCAGGAGGAGCTTGGTGATCTGCTGCTGCAAATTATGCTTCATTCTCAAATGGAGGAAGAAGTCGGAACATTCACCGTGTATGATGTGATCCAGTCGTTGAATGAAAAATTGATATTCCGCCACCCGCATGTATTTGGAAATCAGCATGCGGAGGATGCTGAATCCGCACTTGGCACGTGGGAGCAAATGAAGGCCGAAGAACAGCAGAAAAAGGGAATTGCTGACGCAAGACCTTCTGTGCTGGACGGTGTCCCGCGTGATTTGCCGGCATTGATGAAGGCCTATAAGCTGCAAAAAAAGGCGGCTAAAGTCGGATTTGACTGGGATAATGCCAACGATGTACTTGACAAAGTGGCTGAAGAATTGCAAGAATTGCGAGAGGCGATACGAGATGCGGGATCGAATCAAGATGATGCAGAGAAAATGGAACAGCTGGATCATGCGCGCGAGGAGCTCGGCGATCTATTATTCGCAGTTGTGAATGTATCTCGGTTCATTGCGGCCGATCCGGAGGAGTCGTTGACTCACACGAACCGTAAATTTGTACGCCGATTTCAATACATCGAAGAACAACTTCGTATAAAGGGTAAATCTTTTGACCAAACTGATTTACTAGAAATGGAGCAATGGTGGCAGGAAGCGAAGCGCTTAGAGCCGTAAAGCTCCGGGTGATGGCGGACTACTGCTCTCTATTTTTCGTCAAAATATGAAAAAATGCCGCACCCGAGAAGGAATTTTGTGATGGAGCAAGAATACATACAAGCATCAACATTCCAAGGCTCGGGCAAGCGCCTGTAGACCATTATTCATTTCAACTATGAAAAAGAGGACTGGGAGGACAATACACATGAACAAAACAGATTTGATCAACAACATTTCCACAAAAAGCGGTTTGACTAAGAAGGACGTTGAATCCGTATTGAACGGCTTCTTCGGTGAAGTAACAGACGCATTGTCTAAAGGCGACAAAGTTCAATTGATCGGCTTCGGTACATTCGAAACACGCAAACGCGCTGGCCGCACAGGTCGCAACCCACAAACAGGAAACACAATCGAGATTCCTGAATCTACAGTTCCTGCATTCAAAGCGGGCAACAAGCTTAAAGAAGCTGTAAAATAATGCGTTTAGACAAGTTCCTGAAGGTATCGCGGCTCATCAAGCGACGTACTGTCGCGAAGGATGTGTCCGAGCAGGGGCGTGTTGAACTGAATGGCCGTGAAGCGAAGCCGAGCACGACAGTGAAGGTCGGCGACGAGATTACGGTTCAATTCGGACAGAAACTCGTCACCGTCCGCGTAGAGCGTCTCCAAGAGACGACGAAGAAGGAAGAGGCGGCGGGTATGTATACGCTGCTGAAGGAAGAAGCAATTCCGAGAGACAACGGATTGAACTGGTAACAGCCAGTCCATTGCGATAGAAATGCGCATTCCAATTAGCAAGGAAGCGGTAATCCGTCTATAAGGACGGAGCCGCTTCTTTTATTTTCACGGGGCATTCGACAGATCTGCACGATGATATCGACTCAAATCCGTTCTATCCATTCATGGAGCATTATGGGTAATCTTGTGTAAAGCTGTCATGGTGGAGAGATACGCGCTATAATGGGATAAGCAATCCCGTCCCAACGGGATTCAACATCATAACATTCCGTGCCTAGACGGTACGGGAGAGGTTCGCAATCTCCCTCTATAAAAAACTAAGGCTGACAGCATTCTACAGGGCTATCTTTCCTTAGTGCTGTCTTTTTTTGTACTTACAGAAGCCGTGGATTGGCAGTCGCTGATTTTACGTGAAACTGAGGAGTACAGGCCTTCTGTCTTAGGAGAACCATTCACTGGTTGTGAGGGGACAGGAAAGGATGAAAATCATGAAGAAAGATCAGGAACAGATGAACAACAACCAAGCAGCATCAGCTGACGGGCGTCATTGGGATGCTTCTAATCGCAGACATGCCCAATCAGAACGAAAGCAAGGCAAGGCAGTCGTTGTTTTTAGCGGCGGTCAGGACAGTACGACCTGTTTATTTTGGGCGCTGCAGCGATTTGAGGAAGTGGAAACGATCACCTTTGACTATGGTCAGCGTCATAAGTCGGAGTTGGAGCATGCGAAGGCTATTGCCGGCAAGCTGGGAGTGCCGCACCGCATTCTTGATATGTCCTTACTCAATCAGTTGGCTCCAAATGCTTTGACGCGAGATGACATCGCGATTGAACAGGAAGAGGGCGAACTTCCGAGCACCTTTGTTGAAGGCCGCAACCTATTGTTCTTTTCCTTCGCTGCTGTCTATGCGAAGCAGATTGGCGCGCGCCACATTGTTACAGGGGTTTGCGAAACGGACTTCAGCGGTTATCCGGACTGCCGCGACGTATTCGTCAAATCACTCAATGTAACTCTTAATCTGGCGATGGACTATGGATTTGTGCTGCATACCCCGCTTATGTGGCTGGACAAGGCAGATACATGGCGGCTTGCTGACCAGCTCGGAGCCTTCGACTTCGTTCGCACAGAGACGGTAACCTGCTACAATGGGCTTCCGGGAGATGGCTGCGGAGAGTGTCCGTCTTGTAAGCTGCGTCAGGCTGGATTGGAACGCTACTTGGCTGATCGCGAGCAAGAAGGAGGAATAAGCTGATGAGTACCCCAGGGCCCTTTCATATTGTCGATAGGCTGCAAGTACTGGGAGCCGACATTTCACAGGAGTCGCTGCGGTATCACCGTCACCGGGTACTTGTAAGCAAAGAATTTACCTTCGATGCTGCTCATCATTTGCATGCTTACGAGGGCAAATGTAAAAACCTCCACGGCCACACGTACAAAGTTGTTTTTGGAGTAAGCGGATTTGTAAATGAGATCGGGCTGGCGCTCGACTTTGGAGATATAAAAGAAATTTGGAAGGATAGAATCGAGCCTTTTCTCGATCACCGGTACTTGAATGAAACACTTCCAACGATGAATACAACGGCAGAGAATATGGTTGTGTGGCTCTATGAGCAAATGAAAGCTGCATTACAAGCTGAGCCTTACGCAGAATGCTGCGAAGGGGGAAGAGTAGAATTTGTGAGGCTTTACGAGACGCCAACCAGTTATGCGGAAGCAAGACGGGAGTGGATAGAGCAATGACGATACCCGTCCTTGAAATATTTGGCCCTACCGTGCAGGGAGAGGGCCTCCTCGTCGGGCAGAAGACCATGTTCGTCCGTACAGCAGGCTGCGATTACCGCTGCTCCTGGTGCGACTCCGCCTTCACCTGGGATGGTTCTGCCAAGGATGACATCCAACAGATGGCGGCTGACGAAGTAATCGCCGAACTGGATCGACTGGCTGAAGGCCGGTATGCCCATGTAACGATATCTGGCGGCAACCCAGCTCTGCTGGGAGGCATAGGCGAGCTGGTTGAGCGACTGAGTAAGCGCGGAGTCCGCACGGCTGTGGAGACGCAAGGCTCGCGCTGGCAAAACTGGCTCTTGGATATCGACGATGTTACATTGTCGCCGAAGCCGCCAAGCTCAGGAATGGATACAGATTTTGTGCGCTTGGACGAAATTGCTGAGAAGCTGTGGAACCGTTCTGTGCGTAAGGGCTTATGCTTGAAAGTCGTTGTGTTCAATGAAGAGGACATGCGATATGCGATTGCCGTCCATGAACGTTACCCCGAGATTCCTTTTGTCATGCAGACTGGGAATGAAGATGTTCACAATAATGATGATCAGGAGCTTATACAGAAGCTGCTTCGCCGATATGAATGGCTGATCGATCAAGTGGCATTGGAACCGCGTCTAAATCGAACACGGGTGCTGCCTCAACTGCACACCTTAGTATGGGGCAACAAGCGCGGCGTATAGCAACGGCACATATCTGCACAGGACAGACTAGCGGCTTAGAAATACGGTAGAGCCCTTCATAAGGATCATGATAGAGAAGGAGAACTGATAACGATGGCAGGAAGAAACGAAGCAGAATTGAACTTAACCCAGCTTGGAGTAAAAACGGAGTATCCGTCAGATTACGCTCCAGATATTTTGGAATCATTCGACAATAAGCACCCGAACCGGGATTATTTCGTCAAATTCAATTGCCCGGAATTTACGAGTCTTTGTCCGATAACCGGACAACCGGACTTTGCGACTATCTACATCAGCTATATTCCAGGTGTAAAATGTGTAGAGAGCAAATCACTCAAGCTCTACCTGTTTAGCTTCCGCAACCATGGCGATTTCCATGAAGATTGTGTAAATATCATTATGAACGACCTAATCAAGCTGCTTGATCCAAGATATATTGAGGTATGGGGTAAGTTTACGCCGCGCGGTGGCATTTCAATCGACCCGTACTGCAATTACGGTCAGCCAGGCACGAAATATGTGGAGATGGCCGCTCATCGCTTGATGAATCATGATATGTATCCAGAGAAAGTCGATAATCGCTAGGCAATAGGCATTTGTTCATAGCCTGGAAAGATCACGGCATGCAGGCAATGGAAGAGAGAGTAATCGTTCTATCGTATGATTCAATGATTCTCTCTCTTTGCTATTTTTGCAGTTCTAATCTGCAATCCCCTTCATATGCTAGTGTTGAGAAGGAGGGGTACATGCTATGGTTGATTTCAATAAGCAAGCGGCCAAGCGTCAAGAAGTGAAAATGATGAACCGCAAGCTCCTCGAAATTAGCGGAGTGAGCAAGGTAGAGAGCTTCGATAGTGAGGAGTTCCTGCTTGATACGGAATGCGGCTTCTTGACAATTCGCGGCCACAATTTGCATATTAAAAATTTGAGCCTTGAACAAGGCTTGGTTGCCATTGAAGGTATGGTCAACTCCCTGACCTATTTGGATGCGAATGCACAGGACAAGTCAAAAGGCTTTTTTGGTAAGCTGTTCAAGTGAACCTGCATACCCAATGGATGACCGTAATGCTCATGCTGATGAGCGGACTTGCGCTTGGTCTGGTGTTCGACAGCTATCGCGTCGTCGCAGGCCAATTCAAGTTTCCACGGTGGACGCTGCCGGTATTTGACCTGCTGTATTGGTTAGCTGCGACTGTATTCGTGTTCCAAATGCTCGTTAAGGGCAATCAGGGAGAATTAAGGTTTTATGTAGTGCTTGGCTTAGCTGCAGGAGCATGGCTGTATGCCGTCTTTCTTAGTCGCATCACTGTAGCTATTGTGAAATGGCTGGTTACGGCGCTAAAGGCAGTGTGGCGTTTTGCCATGCGATGTGTGCATGTGCTTGTTGTCCTGCCGCTGAAGGCGATTTTGACAGGGGGAAAAGCACTTACATTTTTTTCATATCGTCTGCTATGTTCCTTCTCAAAATTGTGCTACAATGTTTACGACCGCTCTGGATGCTCATCGCATGGTTATTCAAGCCGCTTGTCATGCCGCTATGGAACCGATTCGGAATGACGGAACGGTGCAAGAGCACTTGGCGTGGGATGATATCAGCCGGCAAGCGCATTTCCGCGTGGCCCATTGGCGTATGTCGCCAGATGAGGCGGTTCCTTGACCTGTTTAGACGTAAGCGCTAACGGGTAAGGTGTATCGTGATCTACTGATACAAGGGGGTGCATGTATGTCGGTGTCTAAATCCCGAAGACATACTCCAATCCGCAATCAAGATAACAAAATAGCGGGAGCCAAGCGCAGATTGCGCTTATGGCTGATCTTCATGGCGTTGTTTATAGGGTGGGGCACATATACGTACTTCAGTCAATTGAACACGATGGAGGAACTTCGCTCGGATTTGGTGGCACGTGAGAAGGAGAAGAGCGAGGTTGAACAGGTTCGCAATGAGCTCCGCCAAGAAGTGGATAGGCTCAATACAACGGAATACATACTGCAATTGGCGCGAAGCCGAGGTATGGTGCTTCCGGACGAACTCCTCATCCGCAAACACGATGAATAGAGCGTAAAATCAGGACAACCGTCGGTTGACCAATGTTGCGCCATTACAGTATAATCACGACATAAGCATTGCTTTTTTGCTTTTTGAGCAATGTTCCGTTTAACATTTTAAGGGAGGAACATTTTATTCTATGACAATTGAAGTGGGCACCAAGTTAGAAGGCAAGGTGACAGGGATTACGCATTTTGGAGCGTTCGTTGATCTGTCGGGAGGTGTCACGGGACTGGTTCACATCTCTGAAATTGCCGATAACTATGTCAAGGACGTGAATGACCATTTGAAGATTGACGATGTCGTCACGGTCAAAGTTATTAACGTCGACAAGGACGGCAAGATCGGCTTGTCTATTAAGCAAGCAGTCGATAAACCTGCATCGGAGCAGAGACCTCCAAGAGGACCTCGTCCGGACCGTCCTCCAGGAAGAGACGGGGGCAATAGCAGGTATGGACACGGGAACCGGGATCGAGGGGGACGCAAGTCGCCTAGTTTCGCTTCTTTTGAGGATAAGATGTCGCGCTTCCTTAAGGATAGTGAAGAACGCATTTCTTCTTTGAAGAAGAATACGGAATCTAAGCGCGGAGGCCGTGGAGCACGCCGCATGTAATCGTCCAAGATGACAACGAAAATAAAGCCGCAAGCCGGGCAACCGGTTTTGCGGTTTTTTTGCGTTGTTCGGGAAAATGAAGACGCCACAATATGACGGGATCACCGTTTCCTTGCCACGCAAGCGCCAGCAAAACTTTTTTTGTCGTGCCGCACTGCCTGTACGACAGGTTCTTACGCCTTTCCGTATGCTTTATTGTCAAATGGAGGTCGACCCTTGCGGGTAAGCGGCAAAAATATGACATCTCCACTTGGAAGCCGCCGAAGTAAAAATCGCCAAAACCCTTGTTGCGCCGTATATATCCTGCATTGGTTACACTTGCGACGGTTGTCGGAAAGTTTTTTTGGCACATTTCCTTTTTATGACAAACTATTTCTGAGACCTTTTCTATAATGGGAGGCACACAATTCATAGAATAGGTGGTGCCAAATGATGAGTAAGACGAAGATCATTCCATTTCCCAAGAGAGGCTGGCAGGAAATCAAGGATGAGGGTGCAGGCTGGATGGATACTCCGAGCAAGTGGCGGCTTGATCGATTCCACCGCATGTTGGGCACGCGCAAATGGACAATTATGTTCGTCCTGATCGGATTCTTGCTAGGACGGGCCATGATTTTGAATGAATTATTTCCGTTTGCGGCTGCCTTTTTCGCTGTTGTCTATTTTTCGCGCCGAGAGCTGGCTACATGGGTAGGAACTGCCCTGCTCGCGGGGAGCCTGTTCGCTCCCGCTCAGATCACGCTGATGATGGGAATGCAACTGCTGCTCATTGTGCTCATGTATCGCGGATGGAAGGCTTATGATAAGCGTTCGGATATGAATGTGGCTCCATTGATGGTATTTTCGGCAAGCCTGATTGTGAAGCTGTTTGTTACCTTTATGTCCAATTCCCTTACCTGGTATGCCCTAGCGATGGATGTTACAGATGCAACACTTGGCCTCGTCTTAACGCTCGTATTTGTACAAGCCCTACCTGTACTGACGATGAGCAAGCGCAATTATACGCTCCGAGTTGATGAAATGATATGTTTGATGATTTTACTTGCATCTATGATGACAGGTGCTGTCGGCTGGACTGTACAAGGGATGCAGCTTGACCATATCCTATCACGCTATTTTGTGCTCTTATTCGCCCTTGTTGGAGGGGCGCCGCTTGGAGCTTCAGTAGGCGTTGTGCTAGGCCTTATACTTGGTCTCGCAGAGCCGAGCTCCTTATCGCAGATGAGCGTATTGGCCTTCTCTGGTCTATTGGCAGGACTGCTTCGAGAAGGCAAGCGATGGGCGGTGGCCTTCGGCATGCTGCTGGGAACTGCCATATTGTCCGTCTATATTGGCCCGCCTGAGCAGGTAATGGTGTCGACATGGGAAACGATAGCAGCAGCAGCACTATTTCTCCTTACTCCAAAATCAATATGCCGCACATTGGCAAAGTATGTCCCAGGAACGACAGAGCATACGAATTCGCAGCATGAGTATGCGAAGAGAATGCGTGACATGACAGCAGAACGAGTACAGCAGTTCTCGAAGGTATTCGATCAGCTGTCACACAGCTTTAAGCAGGCAGCACCTACTGCTGCCAGTGATATGCCGCCAAGTGAAGAAGAGGTATCGAAAGGGGTCATTGAGGCTGCAACCGTTGTAACCTGTGGGGCATGTCCGCGAAGGCAAGCATGCTGGGGACGAAAATCTGTGCAGACAATGACTATGATGAAGCAAATGCTCGTAAAGGTAGGGGAGAATCCGGAGTTCGCCTGGAAGGATAAGCAGCTTCCCCATTCCTGGAAGAATCATTGCCTAAGGGCGCATCAAATGCTGACGGTGTTGCGCGATCAGCATATCCGGCATATTCATGAGGAGCATCTGCACAAGCAGTTGCAGGACAGCCGACATTTTGTAGCGGAACAGCTATTAGGAGTATCGCAAGTTATGGAGGACTTGGCAAAGGAGATCCAACGCGAAAGCCGAGAGTTATTCATGCAGGAGGAGCAAATCAGGCAGGCCGTTGAGGATCTCGGACTATCGGTACATCGTGTCGATATCATTTCATTGGATCCTGGACGCGTAGAGATAGAGATGGTGCATTCTTTTACAGAAGGATATGATGAGTGCAGGAAGCTGATCGCACCGCTGCTGTCTGATATATTAGGCGAGCACATAGCGGTACGTGACGAAGCTATAACCGGTGCGGAAGGTCAAGGCACGGTCACCTTCGTCACGGCCAAAGCCTTCGAGGTGGATACAGGTATGGCGGGCACCGCTAAAGGAGGGGGAATGCTGTCAGGGGATAGCTTCAGTGCGCTTGAGCTTGGAAGCGGCAAATTCGCGGTTGCCTTAAGTGATGGCATGGGAAATGGAGAGCGGGCTCGCTTAGAAAGCAGCACGGCGCTTCATCTGCTCGCACAGCTTCTGCAGGCAGGAATTGACGAGCAGTTGGCCATCAAGTCTGTCAACTCAGTGCTGGCTCTGCGATCACCGGATGAAGTATATGCCACTCTTGATTTAGCCATTATTGATCTTTTCTCGGCAAAGACGATGCTCATAAAGAGTGGCTCGACACCAAGCTTCATTAAGAGAGGGGATGAGGTTCACTTAGTTTCATCGAATAATTTGCCGATAGGTATATTACAGGATATTGATATCGAACTGGTTGACACCTCTCTATCGCCTGGAGATATTGTGGTGATGATGACTGACGGGGTGTTCGATGCATCCGGGCCTGCTGTAAATAAGGAATTGTGGATGAAGCGGCTTATACAGGAATTGGAGACGGACGATCCACAGGAAGTTGCTGATCTTCTGCTTGAGACGGTGATCCGGCACTCGGGCGGACGAATTGATGATGATATGACCGTTGTTGTCACGCGTGTAACGAGACATCAACCGCAATGGGCTACTTTGCATTGGAGCGGGAGTGATCAGGTCGAACGGCCGATGCCGGTGAGTTGATTCGTGGACTGCGGACAACAGGACTGCTTAAATTTACACATACAGGTTGAAGGGTAGGAAGAAAGAAACTGAAATAGAAGGAGGTTGCTGATTTTGTAATTTTCTTCTATGATTTTTATGGATGAAGCAATTACATCATACTATGGTTAAACTCTCCTATCATGGGGAACACTAGAACTAGATTCATAGTGACCATAGGGGGATGAAAGAAGTATGATGAAGCAAATTCTTCTCATTACGGACGGATGCTCCAATGTAGGGATTCAGCCCGCCATTGCCGCCGCGGAGGCAAGGGACAACGGGATAACGGTTAATGTAGTAGGCATTATAGATTATGGTACGATTGGACAATTGGGGGCTTGCGAGATTGAGGAGATTGCTAGTGCAGGCGGCGGGGTTAGCCGCATTGTGCAATCGCATGAGTTGTCTCAGACGATTCAGATGATGACGCGCAAGACCGTTGTACAGACGATCCAGCAAGCTGTGAACAAGGAATTGAAGCTTATATTGGGTGATACTGCGGAGGAAGGCGTACAGGCTCTCCCTCTAGAAAAGCGCTCTGAAGTTGTTCGTGTCATGGACGAGATGACGGAACATACGCCACTTAAGGTTGCACTGCTTATTGATGCTAGTGCAAGCATGAAGCCGAAACTGGTCGCAGTGGAGGAGGCGATACGGGATTTAATGCTCAGCCTGCAAGCAAGAAGCGGCAAGAGCGAGCTATCCGTTTTTCATTTTCCGGGCCCATATGGGGGAAAGGAAGCTGTTCAGGATTTGGAGTGGACTGATGAGATTTCTCGTGCGAAAAAGTTGTTCCAGCGGCTGAATATGCGTGGGACGACGCCAACAGGTCCTGCTTTGCTACAAGTCGTGGATTATTACCGAACGGTACCTCGCTCTGCAGCTCAGAAAGCGGAAACAGTGACTGTGGATCATCATGAACGAATGGAAATGGACGGGATATGGAGTGACTACATCGTTTAAAGTAAGGCGACAACTCAATACAGCATCCCATAAGAGGGAGCTTCGCCATCAGCTGCGAGCAGGCATGATGATGCAAGGTGTATGGAATCATCGTGTCTATCGTATTGAACGTCTGCTTGGACGCGGTGCCAATGGAGTTGTCTATCTAGTGACGATGTTGTCGGCTTCTGACGACAGACATGGGGGGCGGTTGGAACCTTTGCGTTAAAAATTAGCGCCAATGCCGTTGACCTTCAATCGGAGGTAAATGCGCTTGGCAGCCTCGAAAAGCAGCGTAAAACGCTCTCCCGAATGTCAGATCGACAAGACAATCGACCCTTCCTGGTCGATGTAGATGATGCAGATGTGAATGGGGAACGTATTTCCTTTTATGTGATGCGCTATGTTCCCGGTGAGAGCATTACCGCTTATATTCGAAAGAAGGGGCCTAAGTGGTATGGTATTGTGGGAGGAAAGCTTCTGGCGAAGCTGCATAATGTACATCGTCATGGATGGGTATTCGGCGATCTGAAGGCTGAGAATGTGATCGTTGGAAACGGTGGTGAAGTAGAGCTTGTTGACTATGGGGGGCTGACTGGCAAGGGGAAGAGTGTAAAACAATTTACGGAGATGTACGATCGTGGGTATTGGCATGCAGGCTCGCGGACGGCTGATGACGGCTATGATCTGTTTTCTTTTGCGATACTGACGATTCATGTGCTCGGAGGCAAGGGGCTTCGTGAACGCATGAAGAAAGCGCTGCCGCAAATGCGGGAAGCAAAGGAGTTATTGGATATAATACACGCCCATCCTGTTTTGCGGCTATATGAGCCATGGCTCATTCATGCAATTAAGGGGACATTTGCAAGCTCAGAAGAAGCATGCCGAATGTGGAATGATATAAGTCGCCGCTTGCATCGATCGGGGATGAGGCCACACCGGCCTACGCCACTATGGATGAAGTGGTTTTTTGCCGTATCCGTTATTTTGTTTACGATTAGTATCGTTTGGTGGACGAGCAGCTTCGAATAATGGAATTTCTAAATTGTGGTCCCATGGTAACAATCATATGCATCTTATCCGTCGACACAACGTAGTTATACTTACATACTTACTTATTAAGAAGTGTTCAAAAGGACAGCAAATAGTTCCAATCGTCTTAGTAGAGAATGCAAAATAACAAACTCACTAGAGCATGGTGGGATAGAAATAGTGTCTTTTTGCCAG
This sequence comes from Paenibacillus alvei DSM 29, assembly GCF_000293805.1. Lineage (GTDB taxonomy): Bacteria > Bacillota > Bacilli > Paenibacillales > Paenibacillaceae > Paenibacillus_B > Paenibacillus_B alvei. The sequence continues at coordinate 697,353 of NZ_AMBZ01000002.1, forward strand.
ACTTCAAACATTTGGTATCATCATACATAATGAATTAAGAAGGAAACGATACTGCTTTCACTCGGAAATAGGTTAGAGTGATGCAGGCAGGAAGGCTATGACGGGAGTCGGGGATGAATGATGACAGCAGGACAATCAACAGGTGGTGGACCATTTGATGCTTGGCACAAATGGATCGCACAGCGGGAAATTGAGTGGTGCAAGAAAAAGTTGTGGAGCCAAGGTGCTGTAATTGTAGTAGCTGTATCCGGTGGGCCGGATTCGATGCTGCTTCTTCATGCATTGACTGCACTGGATGAACGCAGCGACTGCAAACCAGGCAAGCTTATTGTTGCCCACGTGCATCACGGCTTTCGCGGTCAGGAATCGGAAGAAGAGGCCGAGTTCGTGGAGCAGGAAACCGTAAAACTGGGCTTACCATTTGAGATGATTCGTGTTGATGCGCCTGGTCTATCGAAACGGGAAGGGCTCAATCCACAAGCGGCAGCGCGACAGCTGCGATACGAGTTTCTTATCCAGATTGCACATCGCTATGCGGCCACCCATATAGCTCTTGCTCACCATGCGGATGATCAAGCCGAAACAGTGCTCATGCGTATGATCCGAGGAACGGGCATCACAGGATTGGCGGGAATGGCATGGAGCCGCGAGGAGGATGGACTGCATTATATTCGGCCATTACTCGATCTGCGCAAAGCGGAAGTGCTGCAACGGTGTGACGAGCGGGGAATATCTTACGTGACAGATAGCAGTAATGCCAAACGTAGTTATTTTCGCAATCGGATGAGGCTAGATATTATCCCTCAGCTAGAGGAGGAGAACCCTAAACTTGTTGAGGCCATGTGCAGAATGGCAGACGCGCTACGTGATGAGGACGATTATATGGAATACGAGACACGAAAGCTGTTTCAACGCCACGTAAAGGCGGTAAACGGTGATAAATCCGTTGATAGCAATTCAGCTCCTTTTATCCCGCATGTGCAGACAGGATATATTCTTGATCGGAACACCTTTCTTGGACTACATGTAGCTTTACAACGCAGGTTGATTAAACTAATATTAAATTATCTTACACGAGGTTCGGATCAGATTGATTTTGAAGCCGTTGACTCAGCAAGAGTGAGAGCAGCAGGCGAGTGTTCGACTACGTGGAGGGTGGATGTTGCTCAGGACATTGTATTTGCGCGTGAATATGGGCGTTTGCTATGGCTTCGGATACACCATGAACATAAAGAAGGTGCAGACTGTAAGGCTAGCTTTACGATACATAGAACCGATGCAATGGGGCAATTGTTCTTACCGGACAACAACAGCACGTTACGATGGCTGACTTCAGAAGAACTGAAGGGCTGCGGCAATTCCGGATCCATGGAAGAAATTTCTGTGGGCCAACATCATCACGGACAGGCTTGGGAAGCTTCTTTTGATGCGGATGGGCTGTGCTGGCCGCTTGTTGTTCGTACTCGGCAGCCGGGAGATCGGATGCGGATACAAGGACTAAATGGCAGCAAAAAGGTGCAAGATATGTTCGTTGACTTGAAAATCGCGCCGTCATTGCGCGACTCGATTCCTCTTGTTGCGGACGCGAACGGACACGTTGTGTGGATACCTGGGGTACGGCGTTCTAATGCGGCATACGTGCAGTCTTCGACACAGGCGGTCATTCATTTTGCACTGGAGGGCGGAGCCCATGAGCGATCTGTCCATCCATGAGGTAACGAAGACATTGCCGGTCATTGGCATGCCGCATGGAACGAATAACGTTCACATAAGATTGAGTATTCACAATAGGAGGGCCCATCATTGCAGAACGACATTGAGAAGGTAGTATTTAGTGAGGAGCAGCTTCAAGCAAGAGTAAAGGAACTGGGCGAACAGATTAGCCGCGATTATGCGGGTAAATGTCCGCTCGTTATTTGCGTGCTCAAAGGTGCGTTCATCTTTATGGCCGATTTGGTCAAAAATGTTACAGTACCATTGGAATTGGATTTCATGGCTGTATCCAGTTATGGGGCATCGACGAAGTCGTCGGGTGTGGTACGTATTTTGAAAGACTTGGATGTATCGGTTGAAGGGCGCGATGTCCTCATTGTAGAGGATATTATTGATACAGGGCTGACACTTAGTTACCTCATTGAGGTACTTCAGGGTCGTAAGGCGAACTCGATCCGTGTAGTTACTCTGTTCGATAAGCCTGCACGACGCACCACTAATATGGAAGCAGACTACAAAGGATTCGTCCTGCCGGATGAGTTTATCGTTGGGTACGGACTTGATTTTGCCGAGAAGTACCGCAACCTACCATACATTGGCGTATTGAAGCGTGAGATTTATTCCGACGAGGTGTAAAATCATTCACTCTCATCGCTTGGATGGTCAAGTTGTGATGGCAATACGTGCTATGATACAATAACTTCGTGTCTTTGAGAGGAGGTTGGGGATGAATCGCTTTTTTAAGAACTCTGGTTTTTATCTGATTCTTTTTCTAGTCGTGGTCGGCATTGTCCAATTTATTGGTAACGGCGGAGAAACCACGGAAACCCCGAGATATGACCAGTTTCGCAAAGAGCTAGCGGCCAACAATATAGACGAAATGACGATTCAATATGAAGGTCGAGCATATTTGGTCATCGGTAAATATAAGAAAATTCCAGATGGACAGAAATCTCAGCAGTTTGTAACTTATATTCCAGATAGTTCACCAGCTATTGAGGAGATTATGAAGGCCGATACGGCTCAAGATTCCTTAAAGCTGACTTGGAAGAAGATGGAGGAGCAAAGTCTCTGGCTAACTGTTCTTACTTCCTTCATTCCATTTGTCATTATGTTCATCCTGTTCTTCTTCTTCTTTAATCAGGCTCAAGGTGGCGGCGGCAAGGTTATGAATTTCGGCAAAAGCCGCGCTCGCTTGTATAACGAAGAGAAGAAGCGTGTTACCTTCGAAGATGTAGCAGGGGCGGATGAAGAGAAGCAGGAATTGGTCGAGGTTGTCGAATTCCTCAAGGATCCGCGCAAATTTGCTGCTCTTGGCGCACGTATTCCGAAGGGTGTTCTGTTGAATGGCCCTCCGGGTACAGGTAAAACATTGCTTGCTCGCGCAGTAGCAGGTGAGGCAGGAGTTCCATTCTTTAGCATTTCAGGTTCCGACTTCGTTGAAATGTTTGTCGGTGTCGGCGCATCCCGTGTGCGTGACCTGTTCGAAAATGCGAAGAAAAATGCTCCTTGTATTATCTTTATTGATGAAATTGATGCTGTCGGTCGTCAACGCGGCGCCGGTCTCGGCGGTGGCCATGATGAGCGGGAACAGACTCTTAACCAATTGCTCGTTGAGATGGACGGTTTCGGTGCCAATGAAGGAATTATCATTGTAGCTGCAACGAACCGACCAGATATTCTTGATCCAGCATTGCTCCGTCCAGGTCGTTTCGACCGTCAAATTACAGTGGATCGCCCTGACTTGAAGGGACGGGAAGCTGTGTTGAAGGTTCATGCGCGCAACAAGCCGCTGAACAAGGACGTGAAGTTGAATACAATTGCTAAGCGGACAACAGGCTTTACGGGTGCCGACTTGGAGAATTTGCTGAATGAAGCGGCATTGCTTGCAGCTCGCAAGAACCATAAAGACATTACGATGACAGATGTGGACGAAGCGATCGACCGTGTTATCGTAGGTACAGAGAAGCGCAGCCGCATGATCAGCGAACGTGAAAAACGAATTGTCGCGTTCCACGAAGCCGGTCATACCATTATCGGATACTTCTTGGAACATGCAGATATGGTGCATAAGGTTACAATTATTCCTCGTGGACGCGCAGGCGGATACGTCATTATGCTTCCGAAGGAAGATCGCATGCTTACAACGAAGCAAGAGCTTCTTGACAGAATTACCGGCTTGTTAGGCGGCCGTGTAGCTGAGGAATTGTTCATCGGCGAAATCGGTACAGGCGCATATAGCGACTTCCAGCAAGCAACTCGCATTGTACGCAGTATGATTATGGAATACGGCATGAGCGACAAGCTTGGCCCAATGCAGTTCGGTAATCGCCAAGGCGAAGTGTTCCTCGGTCGTGATCTTGGACACGAACAGAACTACTCTGATGCGATTGCTTATGAGATTGATCAAGAAATGCAGCGGATCATCAATGAGTGCTACGAGCGTGCAAAAACATTGCTCACGAAGCATACTCGTGAAGTGAACCTTATTGCGAATACGTTGCTGGAATTGGAAACACTTGAGCTTGATCAAATCAAGCAATTGATTGAAAATGGCCATATTACGGGAGCGAAATCGGATAGCGACGACTCTGGCAACACAACGGGATCAGCTGAAACTTCTTTCACAACGCCGATCATCGAAACGACTGGTGATGTGAAGGTGAACCTCGTTGGCAAGCCGGAGAAGCTTGGCCCTTCGCAATGGGACTCCACAGCTGGAGCTAAGCCGGAAGGCGATATCCCGAACGGAGCTTCGCCAGAGGATTTCCGCAGCAATGAGACGTCAAGCGTTGAACGTCCAGATGCTCCTTCCGAGCAGTCAGATGCGAACACAGAAACGAAAGACAGCACAGATGATAACAAGAACAATAACCAATAGATTAGCCCTCATTCGCCGATTCGGCGATTGTGAAGAGTGCACCTTAGCGTGCACTCTTTTTTTATGATCGTGGAAATATAGGGGGCCGTCCCGATTGTGAATTGACACAGCCATAGGCGTTGTGTAAATTAAGTGTTAATGACTACACTAAGAGGGAACTCATGCATACAGTTGACAAAGGCGTGCCGCGTCGCATGGCATGATAGAATTTTCACTTGAGTGTGGGAGCTTGTACCTGATGGAAATTATGATGTTTCTATAGGTCGTGCGATTATAACCTGTCATCGTACAACGTTGTCACCGTTGATGATGCGTCATGCAGGGATCCATATTCCTGCTAGTTGCGTATTAGGAAGACATCAAGATTGAAGCAGCGGGCGAGTTCGCGCTCTACCGTTCGCGGCAAAGCGTTGATCGATGTCGATGTCATTTCCGTTACAAGCGTTTCCATATTTATAACGGTCGACATCAATCTTGACTTGAATGCGAAGAAAGAGGGATAGAACTGTGATTCTCGTTATCGATGTAGGAAATACAAATATTGTTCTAGGTGTATATCAACAGGAGACGCTGCAGCATTTTTGGAGGCTGTCAACGAATCGCCAAGCCACGGCTGATGAATATGGCGTCATGATCCATAACTTATTTTCACTTGCAGGACTTTCTGTTAAGGATATCGACGGGGTTATTATATCGTCTGTCGTTCCACCAATTATGTCTACGATGGAATTATTGTGTGAAACATACTTATACAAGACACCGCTTATCGTTGGTCCGGGTGTGAAAACTGGTTTGAACATTCGTTATGAGAATCCGCGTGAGGTAGGGGCCGATCGCATCGTGAATGCGGTAGCAGCCATTGAGCAGTATGGCGGCGAGATGCCGCTTGTTGTTGTGGATTTCGGGACGGCAACGACATTTGATGTCATTGATGTGCAAGGCAATTATTTGGGCGGTGCTATTGTGCCGGGGATTGGTATCTCGACGGAAGCGCTCTACCAACGTGCGGCGAAGCTGCCCCGCATTGAGCTGACGAAGCCGAAGTCTGTTATCGGCCGCAATACAGTTCATTCCATGCAAGCAGGCATTATCTTTGGTTATGCTGGTCAGGTTGATGGAATCGTCGATCGCATAAGTCAGGAATTAGGGGCACAACCTAAGGTGGTAGCTACGGGCGGTCTGGCAGATCTGATTGCAAGTGAATCACGCACAATCGACACTACGAATCCGCTGCTTACGCTTGAAGGGCTGCGTCTCATTTACAATCGCAATCAATAATATAGAGAATCGTTGTAAACTGTCATTCGTTTAAAAATATGCAAGGCAACAGGAGGCACTCATGGAAGAGAGTAAGGAACAACAGAACGTCACACAAGGTGCAGCTCAAGATATGCTTATCCGTGGAACTGGACTGGGTGGGAAGGTTCGTATTTTTGCGGCGCGCACGACAGGATTGGTCAATGAGCTGCAACGTCGTCATGGTACATACCCAACGGCAACAGCAGCATTGGGACGTACGGTAACTGCTGCAGCAATGATGGGTGCTATGCTGAAGGGTGAGGAGAAGCTCACGGTTCAGGTAAAGGGAGACGGTCCTATCGGACAAGTCGTTGCAGATGCCAATGCACGTGGAGAGGTTCGGGGCTACGTTACGCATCCCCAAGTTCATTTGGCAAGCAACGCTGAAGGCAAGCTGGATGTTGCGGGAGCAGTAGGCCGCAGCGGTTTCATTCATATTACGAAGGATTTAGGATTGAAGGAGCCTTACCGTGGAAGCTCCCCGATTATTTCGGGAGAACTGGGAGAAGATTTTACGTATTACTTCGCAACATCAGAGCAGACACCATCCGCAGTTGGACTTGGTGTGCTTGTCGATACGGACAGCTCGGTACTTCATGCAGGTGGCTTTATTATCCAGTTGCTTCCAGGTTTGTCTGATGGAGAGATTACCGAAATTGAGCGATCATTAAGCATGCTGCCGCCGGTAACAGCTTTGCTTGATCAAGGTATGGAGCTTGATGAGCTCGTAACATGGATCGTGAAGGACGTAAACATTATGGATCGGATGCCGATTGTATTCCAATGCCAGTGCTCAAGAGAACGCGTGGAGAGTACGCTTATCAGCTTGGGACAGGAAGAACTGCAGACGATTATCGATGAAGATCACAAGGCAGAAGTTGTATGTCATTTCTGCAATGAGTCATACAAATTCAATCGTGATGATTTAGAGAAACTGGTTGCGGCAGCGACAAAGAAAAAGCAGTCATAAGGGAAGTGTAAGCGCAGGCGCGTTAAAGGAAATACGAGGTAAGGGAAGCAAGCGATATGACGAGAGAAGTCAAGAGCTTATGGGGCTGCATTATTGTACTGTTTGCCTGTGTAATTGTGCTTGCAGGCATTCTGATTTTACGGCTTGACGTCCCGGTCAAGTCACCCGAGGCTGCTTCCTCCGATTCCTCATCCGTCGTTGCGTCAGTAGGAACGCATAAGATTACGCGTGCACAATGGAATAGAGAATTGGAGCAGCAGTACGGTGGGTTAGTGCTGGAGCAGATGCTGACGAACCGAGCGGCAGACCAAGAGGCGAAGTCGTTAGGTATTGAGGTGACTTCCGAAGAAGTTACCCGAGAGATTAAGCGTCAAATGAAGGGTTATGAGAGTGAGGAAGCTTACTTTCAAGCCATGAAAGAACAACTGGGAATGAGCCCAGAGCAATTGAGTCAAGACATGCGCAATCAACTCCTATTGGAAAAAATCGCAACGTACGGCATTGATATTGGTGATGCTGATATCGACGAGTATATGCGTGAACATAAGGGCGAGTATGAACCTGTAAACTCCTATCAAGTAGCACATATTACGGTATCAAACAAAACCGATGCTGAAGCGATTCTTGATCGTATTAAGCAAGGCGAAGATTTCCCTTCACTCGCGGGAGAACTCTCGCTTGACTCCTTCTCATCACAGCAAGGTGGACGAATGGGCTGGATCGATGAGGATGATCCATTCTTGGATCATGCGGAGCTGAATCAAGTGTCTCAGATGGATGTCGGCGACATTTCTCCGCCAGTTAAGATTAAGGATGGCTATGCCATTATTAATTTGGTTGGCAAGAGGGAAGTTAGGCCTGAACAGCATGACGAAATGCGAGAGCGTGTTCGTAAAGAAATCGCGTTAGAGAAAACTCCACCATTGGTGCAGTGGCGAAAAGCATTACGTGAGAAGTATGGCGCAGCCATTGCAGACACAGCATTTACAACTGAGTGAGATGGCATGAATGGCGGTCCGCCAGAATAAGATGACTTATTCTGGCGGGCTGCTTTTTTTCTGCCTCTTATCGAGAGAATAGCGAATAATTTTGGGAGGTCTATTGACATTCGACAAATGGCTTGCTAATATTGATTAAAACCTAGTGAATTAGTCGGAAATATAAATTTAATTCCTATTAACCTATGGGAGGGCTCTCTATGCCAAGAATCGTCAATAGCGTAACCGAACTAATCGGGGATACTCCACTTGTACGTCTGAATCGAATTGTACCGGAAGATAGCGCGGAAATCTATGTAAAGCTGGAATATCAGAATCCGGGCTCTAGTGTTAAAGACCGGATAGCAATAAGTATGATTGAGGTTGCCGAGCAAGAAGGCATTTTGAAGCCTGGGGATACAATTGTAGAGCCAACAAGCGGCAATACAGGCATTGGTCTTGCAATGGTGGCTGCTGCGAAAGGATATAAGGCCATTCTGGTTATGCCTGAGACGATGAGCATCGAGCGCCGCAATCTCCTGCGAGCTTATGGAGCTGAGCTTGTTTTGACTCCGGGAGCAGAAGGGATGAACGGTGCGGTTCGCAAGGCGGAAGAGCTAGCACAAGAGAACCCTACTTATTTCATTCCTCAACAATTTAAAAACCAAGCGAACGTGAAGATTCACCGAGAAACGACAGGTCCGGAAATTGTCGAAGCTATTCAATCGTTGGATGGCAAGCTGGATGCGTTTATCGCAGGAATTGGCACCGGAGGAACGATTTCGGGAGCAGGTGAAGTGCTGAAGGAGAACTTCCCTGGAATCCGAATTGCGGCCGTCGAACCAGCGGCATCTCCATTATTGTCTGGAGGCAAGCCGGGGCCGCACAAAATCCAAGGAATTGGAGCTAACTTCATACCAGATATTTTAAACCGCGATATCTACGATCAGATTATTACGGTTGAAAACGAAGATGCATTTGAAACAGCGCGTCGCATTGCGAAGGAGGAAGGCATCTTAGTCGGCATTTCCTCTGGTGCAGCGATCTATGCTGCCCTGCAGATTGCAAAGGAGTTGGGAACCGGCAAGCGCATTGTCGCTGTCGTTCCAAGCAACGGAGAGCGTTACTTGAGCACACCGTTATTTAATTTCGAAGATTAACGCATGTATCCCCTTATCCGGTAACGTGTACGGTAGCGAAGGCTGCTGAGCGCAGGACTGTGATGAGGGGATTTTTATATCCGGTAAAATGCAAAAAATGTAAGACGGTCGTCTTTTCATCCGAAGCCCCATTGTTTATACTAATCAGTAATCTGATGACGTTTATCATCCAGGAGGAATTGGGATCGATAAACAGGGATGATGGATTAGGATAAAGAGGTGGAAATGTGATTGAATCAGCAGTGGTAAATGGACAGGCGCTTATTGCACGGGAGCAATGGCACCGTTTTATCGATAATCAATATACGATACTTCCTTATGTGACCAAATATGATCTGGAGCCAGAAAGCACGCATATCTCTTCCTGGGAGTCTGCATGGGCGGGAGCTGGATCGTACACTTTTGTACTTGAGAGTGGTAAGGGTGGACGCTACACAATTGTAGGGATAAATCCTGCATCTATGATAAGGGGGAAGGGACGTACGGCTCAGGTTATTATGTCAGACGGAACTGAGCTGACGCATGAGGGGACCCCGTTAGAAATGTTGAAGGAATGGATGTCTCCTTATCGAGCGCCTCGAATCACAGGACTGCCCGATTTCACTGGCGGATGTGTTGGTTATATAAGCTATGATATTGCCAGATCGATCGAACGGCTTCCCGAGCTAGCAGAGGATGACCTGAATTTGCCGGACTTTGTATTTATGCAAATGAATGAGCTCTGGATCATTGATCATAAGGAACAGGCAATGTATTGTGCAGTCATGACAGAATGCGACTCGTCTTCTATATCGATGTCCAAGCGCCAAGCAGCGGATGGCTCGACCGCATGTGGATCTCTTGATGAAAATGTTGAGTGGGCTTCAGTACACTATGCGCTTGCTGAACAGCGTGCGTACAAGATGAAGGAGCAGTGGGACACATGGTGGGAAGCTGGTAATACGGAGAAGACGAAGGAGGCTGTGGAGCGTCGCCAACGATGGTTGAAAGAAGACCATAATCTTGAAATGGATGCACTGCAAGGTGTACAGACCGCATTCCCTAAGGAGAATTTCGAGAAGGCTGTAAGGCAGATCCAACAGTATATTTGTCAGGGCGATGTATTTCAGGTAAACCTCTCCATGAGACAGACGCGAACCCTGCGCGAAACCCCGGAACGGCTCTATGAATGGCTGAGGGTGCTAAACCCATCTCCCTACATGGGCTTGCTCCGTTTCCCAGACTTCCAACTCGTATCCTGTTCTCCAGAGCTGCTGGTTAGCATGAAGCAAGGTGAGATCAGCACTCGTCCAATCGCAGGTACGAGACGCAGAGGGCATAATCTAGAAGAGGATGCGCGTATGGCGGAGGAGCTGCGTACGAACGAGAAGGAACGGGCGGAGCACATTATGCTCGTTGATTTGGAGCGCAACGATGTTGGTCGTATTTCAGAGTATGGATCTGTACGGGTTGAAGAGCTGATGGCGATCGAGTATTATTCGCATGTGATGCATTTGGTATCTGAAGTGAAGGGAAAGTTGGCGGCGGGCAAGGATGCCTTTGATGTGCTTCGTGCGACATTTCCAGGGGGGACGATTACAGGAGCACCCAAGGTACGCACGATGGAAATCATTGAGGAACTGGAGCCTGTTCGCAGAGGTCCGTATACAGGGTCATTCGGTTGGATTGACTATAATGGCGACATGGAATTTAATATAATTATCCGTACCATGACAGTGAAGGATGGTGTCGGACATATTCAAGCGGGAGCGGGTATCGTTATCGATTCCAATCCAGAGCGCGAGTATAAGGAGAGCTGGAACAAGGCAAAGGCCTTGTGGAAAGCTGTGCAGCTGAGCGAACGCGACATGATGGAGCGGGGAGACTAGATTAGTGAAGGCGTGCTGATTGGCACGACTGAGAGAGGATGAGCATAGCATGATACTTGTTATCGATAATTATGATTCTTTTACGTATAACCTGGTACAGTATTTAGGAGAGCTTGGAGAAGAGATACAAGTATATCGCAATGACGAGATCGACATTCAAGGTATCGAGAAGCTTCAGCCCGATCATTTGCTGCTGTCGCCTGGACCATGCACACCAAATGAAGCGGGGATCACATTGGACGTAATCGTGCATTTTAAAGGCAAGATTCCTATCTTTGGCGTATGCTTAGGTCATCAGGCCATCGGACAGGCTTTTGGCGGCAAGGTTGTACGGGCACAACGATTGATGCACGGAAAGACATCCCCTATTTATCATGAGCAGCAGTCTGTTTTTGAAGGGCTTCCTAGTCCATTTACAGCAACACGATATCATTCACTGCTGGTGGAACGGGGGTCGCTGCCCGATTGCCTTGAGATTACAGCTACTACGGAAGAAGGCGAAATTATGGGTCTTCGACACAAGGAATATCCGATTGAGGGAGTTCAATTCCATCCGGAGTCCATAATTACAGATCATGGACATCAGATGCTGCGCAACTTCTTGAAGAAGAGGGTAGGCAGCTAAATGGATATTATCGGGTGGAATGGGAAGGTAGTACCAGTTGATCAAGCCGCGGTTTCGGTAATGGACCACGGCTTTTTATACGGAATGACTTTGTTTGAAACGATGCGAACATATGGAGGAAGGCCATTTTTGCTGGAACGGCATATGGAACGGCTGACATCGGCTTGCAATATACTTGGCATTGATTATAGGATGGATACCATACAGATAGAGCAGGTAGAGCGCCACATACGAGAGGTCATGGATGCGAATGGCTTGAAAGAAGCGTACGTTCGTTATACCGTGAGTGCAGGCGAGAATGGGTTTGGGCTGCCGATCGGAGAGTATGTACGCCCAAATGTGCTCGTGCTAGTGAAGCCGTTGCCTGCATTCCTTGATGAACTGTATGAACAGGGAAAGCCGCTGCAGTTGCTTCATACAAGACGAAACGGGCCAGAAGCAGATGTTCGCTTTAAGTCGGGCCAATACATGAATAATATCGTTGCTAAGCGCGAACTGGTGCGATTGAATAGCTCTGCGCAAGGAGCGGAAGGTCTTATGTTGGATCAGAACGGTCATATATCGGAAGGCATTGTGAGCAATGTGTTCTTTGTACAGGATGGACGTCTATATACACCGGATTTATCGACTGGCATACTGCCGGGCATTACAAGACAGTGGGTTATTGAGCTTGCTGGACAAGCGAATATCGATGTAGAGGAAGGGAAGTATGAATGGAAGCGGCTCTGGCATGCAGATGAGGTGTTTTTAACAACCTCGGTGCAAGAGCTGGTGCCGGTTACTTCCCTCATTGATACGGAAGGTCAGGCGAAGCAATTGGGCGGCGGGCAAGCGGGCGATTGCACGCGTATGCTGTTGAGCTTGTATCGCGCCACCACTGTACGCATCATATAGACCGGAGTAGGAATTACACGAGCCCTTAGGGGATTTAATATGCCGTGTCTAGGCAGTTGGATTGCATGTACCAATCCGACCATCCAGGACGGTAGAGAGGGGATGCAAGTATGTTGCAACCGACGTTTTGGAAGCACACGTATATATGGGATCAGGCTAAATTGACTTTAGGTAAGCGAACCTTGGTGCAAGGTATATTAAATGTAACGCCAGATTCCTTTTCCGACGGAGGCTGTTATGATCGAATAGATCGTGCGTTGGCACACGCAAAGGAAATGGTTGCGCAGGGAGCGGACATTATCGATATTGGCGGAGAGTCCACGCGACCCGGCCATGAACCAGTTGGGCAGGAAGAGGAGCTACGGCGGGTAATTCCCGTGATTGAGGCGCTTCAAGAAGCGATGCCCCATATTCCATTGTCTATTGACACGTATAAGGCGGAAGTCGGTAGACGGGCTTTAGAAGCGGGAGCGCATATTCTAAATGATATTTGGGGCTGCAAGCGCGAGCCGGAAATGGCCCGTGTAGCTGCTAACTATGGTTGCCCTATCATTTTGATGCACAACCGCCCGGAGCGGAAATACGAACGTTATGTAGATGATGTAAAGAGGGATCTGCTGGAGAGTGTGGCAATTGCGAAGACGGCTGGTGTTGAAGATCAGAATATATGGCTGGATCCGGGAATCGGATTTGCGAAAGATTACGAGGACAATTTGATGCTCATGCACCATTTGGATGAGCTTGTTGAACTCGGATACCCCGTATTGCTGGGGACATCACGCAAGCGGTTCATTCGCGAGACGCTTCAGCTTCCGGTGGATGCTTTGATTCACGGGACAGCAGCTACCGTATCAATTGGCGTGGCACAGGGCTGCCAGATTGTGCGCGTGCATGATGTAGGGGAAATCGTGCAGACCGTTCGTATGTGTGATGCTATGTTATACCCGAGAGAACGGATGGAAGCTGCGGAGCAATAATGATATAACATAACCCTAAATTGGTGTAGAAGGGGAGAATAGTGATGGTAAGTACAAAAGTATCGCGGCCTGACCGTATGCAGTTGCACGGAATGGAGCTGTTCGGGCGCCATGGTGTATTTGAAGAGGAACGGAAATTGGGACAACGCTGGATTGTCGATCTAGATTTGCAGGTAGATTTGCGCGAAGCTGGTAGATCTGATCAGTTGGAGTATTCGATTAACTATGCTGAAATATACAATACGGTTAAGCACATTGTCGAAGAGGAATCCTACCAGCTTGTCGAAGCGATTACAGAACGTATTGCAGCTGTTCTCCTAGAGACTTATTCGCTAATCAGAGAAGCAACCGTTCGCGTGACAAAGCCTCACCCACCGTTCGACATTCATTTCCGAGGCGTAACGATTGAAATGACGAGAGTTCGGGCGGAAGCGAACCCAACCGGGAGCGAGGCATAACAGATGAATGAAGTAAAGAAGAAGCATCGCGAAATAAAGCTGGACTTCGCAGGAATGGATAGCGAGACGGTGACACATACTGGAGAGCAGACTGCTTATATTGCGCTCGGTTCCAATATTGGCGTACGGGAGCGGGCTTTGTATGATGCATTGTCGTTTCTGCATGGACATGGACAAATACATGTTGCAAGCTGCTCTGCAATATATGAGACCGATCCGGTTGGATATGAGGATCAGCCTGCCTTTCTAAACATGACGGCTTGTGTTCGGACAACATTGCAGCCTGATGAGCTGCTGAAGGCGATGCTTGCGATTGAGAAGCAAATGGGGCGCGTGCGGGATGTTCGCTGGGGCCCGCGCATCATTGATTTGGATTTGCTGTGGATGGGCGAGACTTCGTGGAATACAGACCTGCTTACATTGCCGCATCCTCGTATGGGAGAGCGGCTGTTCGTACTCGTGCCGCTTGCTGATATTGTTCCGGAGTCGGCTGTCGAATTGCACGCATTCGTTCATCATGCCTTGGGAACACTGGATGGGAAGGAAGGTATTCGGAAGTGGAGTCCTTGCAAGTGGCCAAGCGAATCCGGGCTTTCCGCAAGCTTAGGGGATTAACACAGCAGCAATTGTCTGATCGCGTGCGTATCTCTGTATCTGTGCTCGGTGAAATCGAGCGGGGACATCGAAAAATCGATGAACAGATGATGAATGAAATTTGCAAGCAATTAAATATTTCACATGATGAACTGGCATCACGGGGTTCCTTTCGGTAAAATGGAACATTGGTAATCCTGTTTTATATATAACTGTGTGGCTTATGGGGCCTCATGGATAAGGATAGAGTTGAAAGGAGTGCGAGCTATGCTGAAAATTGCAAATATCGAAATGAAAAACCAAGTCGTGCTTGCGCCCATGGCTGGGGTGTGCAACCCTGCCTTCCGTCTCATTGCGAAGGAATTCGGCTGCGGACTCGTATGCGCAGAAATGGTTAGTGACAAGGCCCTTGTACATGGCAATGAGCGTACCCGCGAGATGCTGTATGTAGATGATCGGGAGAAGCCGCTTAGTCTGCAGATTTTTGGCGGGGATCGTAAATCGCTCGTCGAAGCTGCCAAAATTGTCGATAAAGATTCAAATGCCGATATTATTGATATCAACATGGGATGCCCTGTACCGAAGGTCACGAAGTGCGATGCAGGTGCCCGTTGGCTTCTTAACCCAGAGAAAATATACGAGATGGTGTCGGCCGTTGTTGATGCTGTCGATAAACCAGTTACGGTTAAGATGAGAATCGGCTGGGATCACGATCATATTTATGTCGTGGAAAATGCTAAGGCAGTTGAGCGAGCTGGCGGTCAAGCGGTTAGCGTGCATGGACGTACGCGCGAGCAGTTGTATACCGGTCAAGCGGACTGGAGCTATATCCGCCAAGTTAAGGAAAATGTCTCAATTCCAGTTATCGGCAACGGGGATGTGTTCTCTCCGGAAGACGCGAAGCGTATGCTGGAAGAAACAGGATGCGACGGCGTCATGATCGGACGCGGTGCACTGGGCAATCCGTGGATGCTGTACCGCACGATTGAGTATTTGACGACTGGCGAGCTGCTCCCAGATCCATCTGCAGAAGAGAAGGTTCGTATTGCGCTTGTTCATATGGATCGCCTCATTGCGCTTAAAGGCGAGCAGGTTGCGGTGAAGGAGATGCGCAAGCATCTGGCATGGTACTTGAAGGGATTGCCTTCTGCCGCGCGTGTGAAAGATGCCATCATGGAAGAGACACGCCGCGACGAAGTTGCCCGCATGCTGGAGGAGTATGTACGTCAAGTGAATGAGAAGCAAGAGGCTGAATCTACGGTACAGTAAATGGCACAATAGAAGCTGTTGCGGGCGCACGCTCAGGGTATCGAAGCGTTTTCAAGGGCATGTGCTGTCTCATTGACTTTTGCAAATCCATCCCATATAATTCAACAATAGAAAATTGGCCTCGGGCTTGGTGTATATTACACGGCTATGTATGACAAAGAACGACCAAGTTGTGGAGTCATGATGTGGCAATCAAGCCATATGATGAACTATAGCATTCGCATCGGCTGCATTCGCATCGATCGTTGTTGGCGGTCCTGAGGCTGGATGCGAAATATATCATGACAGGAGAATCGGTAAGATGAGCGATAAAGAAGTCATTCTGACCCAGGACGGTCTGAAGAAGCTGGAGGATGAGCTTGAAAACCTCAAATCCGTTAAACGTCGTGAAGTGGCAGAGCGGATTAAAGTAGCGATCGGCTACGGCGACATCAGCGAGAACTCCGAATATGAAGATGCGAAGAATGAACAGGCATTCATTGAAGGTCGTATCATTACATTGGAAAAAATGCTTCGCAACGCGCGCATTATTAACAACGATGAAATTGATACAGATATCGTAAGCATCGGATCTACTGTTATCGTAGAAGACTTGGAATTTGGCGACAAGATGGAATATACAATTGTCGGTACTGCTGAATCCGATCCATTGAAGAACCGGATTTCGAATGAAAGCCCGGTAGGTAAAGCAATTTTGGGTAAGCAAAAGGGCACAACTGTGGATGTGAACGTTCCAGCAGGTGTGATTCAATACAAAATTCTCGAGATTAAGCGCTAATCATCTGCGGTATCGCAGCATGCAGCGCCAAGCATGAGAAGTTGGGATGAAAGCTTCCATACATGGAAGCTTTTTTCACCAAATGAGCGGTATGATGAAGTGTGGGCAATGTTCCCTCTTTTTCATGAAAAGAAATGAAAGAACATGAAAGCTAAGTTCAGTTCAAGCATTTATCATATATCATGGAATATTGCGATTTAATGTATACAAGGAGTGGAGTGAAATGACGGACGTCGTCAATCAAGAAACGGAATTAAGTGAATTGCTGCAAATTCGCCGCAACAAATTGGACGAGCTTCGGAAGCTGGGCGTAGATCCGTTCGGTACAAAATACGAGCGTACAACAACTGCCAAAGAAGTGTTGGATAAGTATGACGGGATGGAGAAGGAAGAGCTTCAGGAATCCGGCATTGAGGTCAGCCTGGCAGGGCGCATCATGGCAAAGCGCGGTATGGGCAAAGCTAGCTTTGCGCACATTCAGGACTTGTCCGGCCGTATTCAAATTTATGTTCGTCAAGATACAATCGATGAGAAGAAATTTGAAGCTTACAGCCTGCTTGACCTAGGAGACATCATTGGTGTTCGTGGTACGGTATTCAAAACGAAGACAGGTGAATTGTCCATTAAAGTGCTGGAGCTTGAGATTTTGTCGAAGTCGCTCTTGCCGCTTCCAGAAAAATATCATGGCCTGAAGGACGTGGAAATGCGTTACCGTCAGCGCTATGTTGACTTGATTATGAACCCGGATGTTCAGCAGACGTTCGTCACTCGCTCGCGCATTATTCAATCGATGCGTCGCTATTTGGATTCCCATGGCTACTTGGAAGTGGAAACACCGACACTCCATGCAATTGCTGGTGGTGCGGCGGCGCGTCCGTTCATCACGCATCATAATGCACTCGACATGACACTCTACATGCGTATTGCGATTGAGCTCCACTTGAAGCGTTTGATCGTAGGCGGATTGGAGAAAGTGTATGAAATCGGACGCGTATATCGCAACGAAGGGATTTCAACACGCCACAATCCAGAATTCACGATGATTGAATTATATGAGGCATACGCAGATTACAACGATATCATGAACCTGACGGAAAATCTGGTTGCGCATATTGCACAAGAAGTGTTGGGTACAACGAAGATCCAGTATCAGAACCACGAAGTTGATCTGACGCCGCAATGGCG
>NZ_AMBZ01000002.1:720000-722500 GCF_000293805.1 Paenibacillus alvei DSM 29
AGTGTCAGGTGGGTAGTTTGACTGGGGCGGTCGCCTCCTAAAGAGTAACGGAGGCGCCCTAAGGTTCCCTCAGAATGGTTGGAAATCATTCGAAGAGTGCAAAGGCATAAGGGAGCTTGACTGCGAGACCTACAAGTCGAGCAGGGACGAAAGTCGGGCTTAGTGATCCGGTGGTTCCGCATGGAAGGGCCATCGCTCAACGGATAAAAGCTACCCTGGGGATAACAGGCTTATCTCCCCCAAGAGTCCACATCGACGGGGAGGTTTGGCACCTCGATGTCGGCTCATCGCATCCTGGGGCTGAAGTAGGTCCCAAGGGTTGGGCTGTTCGCCCATTAAAGCGGTACGCGAGCTGGGTTCAGAACGTCGTGAGACAGTTCGGTCCCTATCTGTCGCGGGCGTAGGAAATTTGAGAGGAGCTGTCCTTAGTACGAGAGGACCGGGATGGACGCACCGCTGGTGTACCAGTTGTTCCGCCAGGAGCATAGCTGGGTAGCTATGTGCGGAAGGGATAAGCGCTGAAAGCATCTAAGCGTGAAGCCCCCCTCAAGATGAGATTTCCCAATTAGTAAGACCCCTTGAAGACGACGAGGTAGATAGGTTGGAGGTGGAAGCACAGCAATGTGTGGAGCTGACCAATACTAATCGGTCGAGGGCTTATCCTATTTGATTCAACACGAACTTTCGCATTCAGTTTTCAAGGTATGACCTTGAACTTTATATTGGCACTAAGCCAATGCTGTTTGGTGGCGATGGCGGAGGGGTTCCACGCGTACCCATCCCGAACACGACCGTTAAGCCCTCCAGCGCCGATGGTACTTGGACCGCAGGGTCCCGGGAGAGTAGGACGTCGCCAAGCACACAAAAACCACTGTTGAGATTACTCGATGGTGGTTTTTATTTTTTTATAGTCCCTTTACAGACTGCAAAATGAACTGAATAAGAAAGCTTTGGGATTTTCCTTACAGGCTATTTTCATATTTTCAGCTTATATATTTTATCGATATTTTTGAATTGAGGAATAATAAAATTATTTTATTACTCTCAAAGTAAGCTTATATGATTTTGTCTCTAGTAATCGTGAGTATCGTTATGAGCCAGTGAACTATAAAACCTCCATCAGTATCGCTGGAGAGTTGCTTCTCTTAACACGGATTTTCTGTAAAAAATAAACATTACTATATTTAAAACCAAGACTTCTATTTAACAATGAGAGTGTGCCAATATATTGAAGGAAATCCCGCTTTTATTAAAATAATGGAAATTTCAAATTTTTATGTCGGAAATATGCCTCTATTGGGCTGAGGGTATGTTTTGTATACCTTTTTCTTAAGTAATATTGGGAAGAAAAATGAATATAGCCTGCAGATTCGACTCAACGTGACCAACAAGATGTTCATCACGCTCACAGATCTGTTTATAGCTTTCATCCTAGTTGTCCCTTCTGGATTGTTTTAGTAAACAATTCAATTCTGCGTGTTTTCCAATCACCCTGTAGGTCGACTCCATTTCTTTTCCGTGTATATTGTTTTAGAGATTTCAAAAATTTAGATGCCCATAATTAAACCGAAGATATTTTTGTCCGCGTGATATTCGGAATTATCGTCGCCCGGAGTGAAGTAACTCCTTACTTCGTATATTATGGATCAATCTATTTAAATTAGATTATTGCTATGCTTTTTGGTATGAACATCATGGTGAACTTCAATTAACGTAAACAAATGGGAAGTTTAATTGAGTATCCTTACATTTATCCCAATAGCCGGAACACAGAATCGGGAGCATCGCCGAAATCATAATATATATCCATTCTCTCTAATAATTACCGTGTACTTAAGTTTCGAAATTAGAAAGTACTATAAATTTGCTCCTGCCCGAACCACGAGTACCAGCATTCATCATTGTGCCAATTTTATTTTCACCTAGTTCTTAAAAAATGCCGAACCGGTTCCCGAGTGTGTGACCATAACTCAGCATAGATTTGAACGTGGTACAAAGTGCTGATACTTTGGCTGGTCGGATGGAATGAATTCTTAACGAAATCTAAAGGGGGCGGTATATCAAGCTGGAAAGTTTGGCTATGGACATATTCTCCGCTGATAATAGGGGTGCTGACGTTATCATAAATAGATACATCAATAATTGAGAATTTTGATGAGGTAATAAATCCATAGAGGACTTGATCGGTCATTCGAATCTGAGATAGGGGATTTACATCAATCCGGGGGGGATTGACGAGAGATACCTATTTTCAATGTAAGTAAGTTTGTAGGTAATTGCTCGCTTCTAAGTAAGGCCAAAACCTTCATATTCAAAAAGTATGAAGGTTCATCCAAGCTGACATATTGAGTGACTGGAATCTGAAAGCATTAGTTGGTCAAGTAATAGTTTGCGAATTTTATATGTTTCCTAGCAGAATGGCTTCGTGTTTATCGAACAGCTAGAACAAAAGCCGGCCAGGTAGAAGAAAGACAGCTTGTTTACATCATCCATTGAGACA
>NZ_AMBZ01000002.1:725000-812500 GCF_000293805.1 Paenibacillus alvei DSM 29
CTTGCTCCTTGGGGTTGTGGGACGTCTCACATGGAGTCAGAAAGGTGTTTATTAGACGAAGAGGTCTGGAAAGGCCCGCCATAGAAGGTAATAGCCCTGTAATCGAAAGTAAATGCCCTCCGAGACG
Organism: Paenibacillus alvei DSM 29; assembly: GCF_000293805.1. Taxonomy (GTDB): domain Bacteria; phylum Bacillota; class Bacilli; order Paenibacillales; family Paenibacillaceae; genus Paenibacillus_B; species Paenibacillus_B alvei. The sequence continues at coordinate 725,128 of NZ_AMBZ01000002.1, forward strand.
GATCCCGAGTACCGCGGGACACGTGAAACCCCGTGGGAATCTGGCAGGACCATCTGCTAAGGCTAAATACTCCCTGGTGACCGATAGTGAAGCAGTACCGTGAGGGAAAGGTGAAAAGCACCCCGGAAGGGGAGTGAAATAGAACCTGAAACCGTGTGCTTACAAGAAGTCAGAGCCCTATTCATGGGTGATGGCGTGCCTTTTGTAGAATGAACCGGCGAGTTACGTTTGCGTGCAAGGTTAAGGTGAAGAGCTGGAGCCGAAGCGAAAGCGAGTCTGAATAGGGCGAATAAGTACGTAGGCGTAGACCCGAAACCGTGTGATCTACCCCTGTCCAGGGTGAAGGTGCGGTAACACGCACTGGAGGCCCGAACCCACGCACGTTGAAAAGTGCGGGGATGAGGTGGGGGTAGCGGAGAAATTCCAATCGAACTCGGAGATAGCTGGTTCTCCCCGAAATAGCTTTAGGGCTAGCCTCGGAGTAAAGAGTCATGGAGGTAGAGCACTGATTGGATGCGGGGCCCGCCAAGGGTTACCAAGTTCAGTCAAACTCCGAATGCCATCGACTTATATCCGGGAGTCAGACAGTGGGTGCTAAGGTCCATTGTCAAGAGGGAAACAGCCCAGACCATCAGCTAAGGCCCCTAAATGTATGTTAAGTGGGAAAGGATGTGGAGTTGCCCAGACAACCAGGATGTTGGCTTAGAAGCAGCCATCATTTAAAGAGTGCGTAATAGCTCACTGGTCGAGTGACTCTGCGCCGAAAATGTAACGGGGCTAAACATACTGCCGAAGCTATGGATTGATACGTATGTATCAGTGGTAGGGGAGCGTTGTGTACCGGGTTGAAGGTAGACCGAGAGGACTGCTGGACTGTACACAAGTGAGAATGCCGGTATGAGTAACGAAAAGACATGTGAGAATCATGTCCGCCGAAAACCTAAGGGTTCCTGAGGAAGGCTCGTCCACTCAGGGTAAGTCGGGACCTAAGGCGAGGCCGAAAGGCATAGTCGAAGGACAACAGGTTGAAATTCCTGTACCACCGTAACCGTTATGAGCAATGGGGGGACGCAGAAGGATAGGGACGCGAGCTGATGGATGCTCGTCCAAGCAGTGAGGCTGATGTGTAGGCAAATCCGCACATCGATAAGGCTAGGCTGTGATGGGGAGGGAAAATTACAGTACCGAAGGTCTTGATTTCATGCTGCCAAGAAAAGCCTCTAGCCAGGTGAAGGTGCCCGTACCGCAAACCGACACAGGTAGGTGAGAAGAGAATTCTAAGGCGCGCGGAAGAACTCTCGTTAAGGAACTCGGCAAAATGACCCCGTAACTTCGGGAGAAGGGGTGCCTCGGTAGGGTGAATAGCCCGAGGGGGCCGCAGTGAAAAGGCCCAAGCGACTGTTTAGCAAAAACACAGGTCTGTGCGAAGCCGCAAGGCGAAGTATACGGGCTGACGCCTGCCCGGTGCTGGAAGGTTAAGGGGAGTGGTTAGCCGCAAGGCGAAGCTATGAACCGAAGCCCCAGTAAACGGCGGCCGTAACTATAACGGTCCTAAGGTAGCGAAATTCCTTGTCAGGTAAATTCTGACCCGCACGAATGGCGTAACGACTTGGGCGCTGTCTCAACGAGAGATCCGGTGAAATTTTAATACCTGTGAAGATGCAGGTTACCCGCGACAAGACGGAAAGACCCCATGGAGCTTTACTACAGCTTGATATTGGACTTTGGTACGGACTGTACAGGATAGGTGGGAGCCTGAGAAGCCTGAGCGCCAGCTTAGGTGGAGGCGCCGTTGGGATACCACCCTGTTCGTATCGGAGTTCTAACCTAGGACCGTGATCCGGTTCGGGGACAGTGTCAGGTGGGTAGTTTGACTGGGGCGGTCGCCTCCTAAAGAGTAACGGAGGCGCCCCAAGGTTCCCTCAGAATGGTTGGAAATCATTCGAAGAGTGCAAAGGCATAAGGGAGCTTGACTGCGAGACCTACAAGTCGAGCAGGGACGAAAGTCGGGCTTAGTGATCCGGTGGTTCCGCATGGAAGGGCCATCGCTCAACGGATAAAAGCTACCCTGGGGATAACAGGCTTATCTCCCCCAAGAGTCCACATCGACGGGGAGGTTTGGCACCTCGATGTCGGCTCATCGCATCCTGGGGCTGAAGTAGGTCCCAAGGGTTGGGCTGTTCGCCCATTAAAGCGGTACGCGAGCTGGGTTCAGAACGTCGTGAGACAGTTCGGTCCCTATCTGTCGCGGGCGTAGGAAATTTGAGAGGAGCTGTCCTTAGTACGAGAGGACCGGGATGGACGCACCGCTGGTGTACCAGTTGTTCCGCCAGGAGCATAGCTGGGTAGCTATGTGCGGAAGGGATAAGCGCTGAAAGCATCTAAGCGTGAAGCCCCCCTCAAGATGAGATTTCCCAATTAGTAAGACCCCTTGAAGACGACGAGGTAGATAGGTTGGAGGTGGAAGCACAGCAATGTGTGGAGCTGACCAATACTAATCGGTCGAGGGCTTATCCTATTTGATTCAACACGAACTTTCGCATTCAGTTTTCAAGGTATGACCTTGAACTTTATATTGGCACTAAGCCAATGCTGTTTGGTGGCGATGGCGGAGGGGTTCCACGCGTACCCATCCCGAACACGACCGTTAAGCCCTCCAGCGCCGATGGTACTTGGACCGCAGGGTCCCGGGAGAGTAGGACGTCGCCAAGCACACAAAAACCACTGTTGAGATTACTCAACGGTGGTTTTTCGTATATGCATGTCATAACCGTTTAGATAATGAATGGAGATCAGCTAACCATCTCATACTAACGATAAATATCCATGTAAAATGTGCACGTGCAGTGGACATTCATTCGTTTCGAAATGAAATGAAAGCTCCTGAAAAAACGGATTCCAAAACAAGTCGCATATCCTTGACAGCCACATACTGCTTTGCTAAGATTGCAATAATATATTTTTAGAGATGACGTGAATCATAGGACAAGCCTTTTGTAATAAGGGTTTGGATAATGAATGCGCCAATACAATCACAGGGAGGAACTTTCTGGTGTGGGAATCTAAATTTGTTAAGGAAGGTTTGACTTTTGACGATGTGCTGTTAGTACCTCGTAAATCGAGTGTACTGCCACGGGAAACAGACGTATCGACTGTCTTGAGTGATAAGGTGAAGTTGAATATTCCAATGATTAGTGCCGGGATGGATACAGTTACAGAAGCTCCATTGGCAATTGCAATTGCCCGTGAAGGCGGTATCGGTATTATTCATAAAAATATGTCTGCTGAACAACAAGCTGAAGAAGTGGATCGGGTTAAGCGCTCAGAGAGCGGCGTTATCACAAACCCATTCTCTCTTTCCCCGGAACATACTGTTGAAGATGCGGATCGTGTAATGGCAAAATATCGTATTTCCGGTGTTCCAATTGTAGACGGAGAACATAAGCTTGTAGGTATTTTGACAAACCGCGACCTTCGTTTCGTTCATGACTATAGCATTCGAATTAAGGAAGTTATGACTCATGAGAACTTGGTAACTGCTCCAGTAGGAACTACGCTTCAAGAAGCAGAAGTTATTTTGCAGCAGCACAAGATCGAGAAGCTACCTCTGGTTGATGAATCCAACGTCCTGAAGGGGCTTATCACAATCAAGGATATTGAGAAGGCAATTCAATATCCGAAGGCTGCAAAGGACGCTCAAGGACGTCTCCTGTGCGGTGCGGCAATCGGTATCTCTCAAGATTCGTTTGAACGTGCTGAACTGCTTGTACAAGCTGGTGTTGACCTAATTGTAGTAGACTCGGCTCATGGTCACCATATCAACATCATTGAAGCAGTACGCAAGTTGCGCGGCCTATACCCAGATTTGACAATCATCGCAGGGAACGTAGCTACAGGTGAGGCAACTCGTGACTTGATCGAAGCAGGCGCTTCAGTGGTAAAGGTTGGAATCGGACCAGGTTCTATCTGTACAACTCGCGTTATCGCGGGTATCGGCGTACCGCAAATTACAGCAGTTTATGACTGTGCGAGCGTAGCACGTGAGTATGGTATCCCTGTAATTGCGGATGGTGGTATTAAATATTCTGGTGATATTACAAAGGCCATCGCTGCTGGCGCGAGTGCAGTTATGCTGGGCAGCTTGTTCGCAGGTACGGAAGAGAGCCCTGGTGAATCTGAGATTTACCAAGGACGTCGTTTTAAAGTGTACCGCGGCATGGGCTCCCTTGGCGCCATGAAGCAGGGTAGTAAAGATCGTTATTTCCAAGATAGCAGCAACGAGAAGAAGCTCGTACCAGAAGGCATCGAAGGCCGCGTAGCTTACAAAGGGCCTCTTGCTGACACCATTCACCAACTGCTTGGTGGATTGAGAGCAGGTATGGGGTACTGTGGTACACATAACCTGAAAGAGCTTCAGAACGATACTCATTTCGTGAAAATTTCTGGCGCAGGATTGCGTGAAAGTCATCCGCATGATGTGCAAATTACAAAAGAAGCTCCGAACTATTCCATGTAATTGTGTTGCAAACACGGAAAATGTCGACAAGGAAAGACAGGGTATTACAACCCTGTCTTTTTTTTGCGTGTCCGGCTATGTTAGAATAGCAATGGGACTCAACAGGGAGAGGAGTTGTACGTAGTGTCTAAGCAACATACAACAGTAAAACAAAACAAATGGAAACGAGCGGTCGCTTTGGTTACCGCATGTCAAATATTGAGCTTTGCCTTATTGCCATCTGCAGGAATGGTGGCTGCTGAGGCGGCTGCACAAACGCAAACAAAGCAAGTAGCTACAACAAATGGAAATGCGGGACAAGTCATTACAGATAAGAAGAAGCTTGACTTGCAGCTTCGCTCAGCGGTACTCATGGAGGCCTCTACCGGAAAAGTATTAGTCGATGTTGACTCGGAAATTGCGTATCCTCCAGCCAGTATGACGAAGATGATGACAGAATATATTGTCATGGAAAAAGTAAAGAACAAAGAGTTGAGCTTTGATGATGAGGTTGTTACAAAGAAAAATGCTTCAGTAACGGAAGGGTCGCGCATCTTCTTAGCAGAAGGGGACAAGCATAAAGTTCGGGATTTGTATATTGCGATGGCAATCGGATCCGCCAATGATGCGACAGTTGCTCTAGCTGAACATATTGCTGGCAGTGAAGCAGAATTCGTAAAAATTATGAACGAGACGGCAAAACGTCTTGGGATGACGAAGACACATTACATCAACTCTACTGGATTAGATTGGGCTAGTATGCCAAAAGACTTCCGTCCCGCTGAAAAAGCAGAGACTATGATGTCTGCTATGGATGTTGCAAAGCTAGTTCGTGCAATCGTTAACGATCATCCAGAATTCAGCGAGTTTACAAAAATTCAATCCTATAAATTTAGAGAACGTGATAAAACGCCAATTTCCAACTTAAACTGGATGCTTGAAGCGAATAAGGATGTTGTGAACTTCAAGCGTTATGCATATCAAGGTTTGGATGGAATGAAAACCGGATTTACTGATATAGCGCAATATTGTTTTGCAGGTACGGCTGTACGTGATAATATGCGTCTGATCTCGGTTGTTATGGGGGCAGCAAATAAAGGGGCTCGTTTCGAAGAAACAGCTAAATTGCTAAACCATGGCTTTGAGCATTTTGAAGTAAAGAACGAAATTGCACCGAAAAAGACAGTAGTAGGAGTAGAGACAGCTCCGATCAAAAAAGGTGTCGAGACAGAAGTGCCGATTGTTGCTGAGTCTGGTGCGTCATTTGTGATTCCGAAGGGTGCAAGTACCGAAGGTAAAGTAACAACAGAAGTAAATTTGAAGCCGGCAAGCGAGCTTATTGCGCCAATTAAGAAGGGTCAGCAAGTGGGAACCGTTACGTTTACCTACAAGGACAATGGAGCCGAGCAGAAGAAAACGGTGAATATGATTGCCACAGAAGATGTGGAAAAGGGCAGTTGGTGGCGTCTATTCTTCCGTGCAATTGGAGAGTTCTTTGCTGATTTGTTCAAATCTATCAAAAATTTGTTCTAGTTTCGAAGTATTGATCTATGAAATGGTCTACGTCTATGACAAAATCAATTGTCTATTCGATTGACCATCATGTAAAATAGAGGAATGAAACTGTAGCAATAGGAAATGACTGATTAGTGGCGGGGGGCAAACAAAATGGAAACAGGTACAGCTCGAGTAAAACGTGGTATGGCAGAAATGCAAAAGGGCGGCGTCATCATGGACGTCATGAATGCGGAGCAAGCGAAAATTGCTGAAGCAGCAGGCGCTACAGCGGTTATGGCGCTTGAACGTGTCCCATCTGACATTCGTGCAGCTGGTGGCGTAGCTCGTATGGCAGATCCGACAATCGTAGAAGAGGTTATGAAGGTTGTATCGATTCCAGTTATGGCAAAGGCACGTATTGGTCATTATGTAGAAGCCAAAGTATTGGAATCCCTTGGCGTTGATTACATTGATGAATCTGAAGTGCTGACTCCAGCAGATGAAGTATTCCATATTGATAAAAATACATTCACTGTGCCATTCGTATGCGGCGCTAAGGACTTGGGCGAAGCGCTCCGTCGCATTAGCGAAGGTGCGGCTATGATCCGTACGAAGGGTGAGCCGGGAACAGGCAATATTGTTGAGGCTGTTCGCCACATGCGTCTAATTACTAGCCAAGTGCGCAAAGTACAAAGCTTGTCCAAAGATGAGCTGTATGCAGAAGCGAAAAACTTGGGCGTAGCGTATGACTTGCTTCTTGAAGTACATGAGAGAGGCAAGCTCCCAGTTGTCAACTTCGCAGCAGGCGGTGTTGCAACCCCTGCAGATGCAGCGTTGATGATGCATTTGGGTGCAGACGGCGTATTTGTAGGCTCTGGTATTTTCAAATCTGACAGTCCTGAGAAGTTCGCTCGTGCAATCGTAGAGGCGACAACTCATTATGAAGATTATGCGTTGATTGCAAATGTGTCCAAGAACCTTGGTACACCAATGAAGGGTATTGAGATTTCCAAGCTCGCGCCGTCTGAGCGTATGCAGGATCGCGGCTGGTAAGATCAATAACATGGCAGGCTGTAGGAAGCATCAATATGGTGCTTCCTAGTCTGCGTTAGAACCCAATCACCAAATGGTGTAAAAAGTACAAACCTCAGGGGAAAGAAGGGACTTCACGGATGAACATCGGAGTATTGGCGCTGCAAGGCGCGGTAGCGGAACATATGCGCAGCTTGGAGGCAGCGGGAGCTCATGCGGTAGCCGTGAAGCGGCCAGAACAGCTGGATGAGCTGCAAGGGCTTATCATTCCTGGTGGAGAGAGTACTACCATTGGCAAGCTCATGCGTAAGTACGGTTTTATCGAAGCGCTTCGTGCATTTGCGGCTGCGGGAAAGCCGATATTCGGTACATGTGCGGGACTTATTTGTCTGGCAGAGCGAGTAGAAGGTCAGCAAGGACTAGAGGAACCGCATCTGCGGCTTATGGATATGACGGTATTGCGCAACGCATTTGGACGGCAACGTGAGAGTTTTGAAGCAGATTTGAATGTGAAGGGCATTGAGCAACCTGTACGAGCTGTGTTTATTCGTGCCCCGCTTATTCAATCAGTTGGTGAACGCGTGGATGTGCTGTGCGAAGTCAATGGTGAGATTGTGACAGCGAGACAAGATTCGCTGTTAGCTTGCTCGTTCCATCCAGAGCTGACATCCGACGTAAGCCTGCATCGATATTTCGTCGATATGGTTAAACAAGCTGAAAATGTAGCAGGCTAAAGGAAAGCGAACACTTTGACTCTTCCTCGAGATAAGGAGAGTTAAGGTGTTTTTATCAGATATACGGTATAATAGTGATATAGAATGATACGGATAGAAACGGTGTAATCCTTGGCTATGGCAATAGAGTTGAGTCGTGTATCCGTTTCTGGCAGGAGGGTCAATCGGTGCTAGATATCAAATTGTTAAGAAATGAGTATGGACGCGTAGCTACTGCGCTCCAACATCGAGGTAAAACGGAGGATATGATCGCGGACTTCCCGGAGCTTGACGCACGTCGCCGCGAAATGCTGCAAGAGACTGAACAGTTGAAAAATCAACGTAATGTTGTGTCTCAAGAAGTAGCGAAAAAGAAAAAGGCAGGCGAGTCAGCCGACGAACTGATTGCGCAAATGCGTGAAGTAGGCGATCGGATTAAAGAGCTCGATGAAGAGATTCGTCAAATTGAAATGCAAATGGAACAGATAACGCTGTCCATTCCAAATGTACCGCATGAAAGTACGCCAGTAGGGAAATCGGAAGATGACAATGTTGAAGTTCGCCGTTGGAGCGAGCCTACTTCATTTTCCTTTGAAACGAAAGCTCATTGGGATTTGGCTCAGGATCTTGGCATTCTGGACTTCGAATCGGCCGCTAAGGTCACAGGCTCTCGCTTCGTGTTCTACAAAGGTGCTGGAGCACGCTTAGAGCGTGCACTCATCAGCTTCATGCTCGACGTGCACACGACACAGCATGGATATGAAGAAGTGCTCCCTCCGCTCATCGTAAACCGCGACAGCCTGATCGGTACAGGTCAGCTGCCGAAGTTCGAAGAGGATTTATTCAAGATTGAAGGGACAGAGTATTATCTGATCCCGACAGCAGAGGTTCCTGTAACGAACCTCCACCGGGACGAAATCTTAACAGATGATCAAGTGCCTCGTTACTATACGGCGTACAGCTCTTGCTTCCGCTCTGAGGCAGGTGCAGCTGGACGCGATACACGTGGTTTGATTCGTCAGCATCAATTCAATAAGGTTGAACTTGTGAAGCTGGTCAAGCCTGAGGATTCTTATACAGAACTGGAGTCCCTTACGAACAATGCAGAGAAGATTTTGCAGCTCCTCGGCCTGCCATATCGCGTTATGGCGTTGTGCACGGGAGATCTGGGGTTCAGCTCTGCGAAGACGTATGACTTGGAAGTATGGTTGCCAAGCAGTGGTTCGTACCGTGAAATATCTTCTTGCTCGAACTTTGAAGATTTCCAGGCGCGCCGTGCGAATATTCGCTTCCGTCGCGATACGAAGTCTAAGCCTGAGTTCGTTCATACATTAAATGGTTCCGGCCTTGCAATTGGCCGTACAGTCGCTGCGATTATGGAAAATTACCAGCAGGAAGACGGTTCGATTGTCATTCCAGAAGTACTCCGTCCATATATGGGTGGAATGGAAGCCATTCGCAAATAATTGAAAGAACACTATTGCATTGTAACAATGCATATGATAAAATAAAGACTGTCCGACTCGATTCGGGCAGTCAAATATGGAGAGGTACCGAAGTGGTCATAACGGGGCGGTCTTGAAAACCGTTAGGGTGCAAGCTCACGTGGGTTCGAATCCCACCCTCTCCGCCATAACATTCAAATGTAGAACCCACATCCTTAGAGATGTGGGTTTTTTGCTGTATAAAATGGCTCCGCTGACCGCAAACTGTAATTGAACAGTGGAGGTGTTGCTCTTATGAATCAGGAAGAAAAGCTGCAAGTTGATCAGTCGACACTTGTGAGTGCTTGGCAGCAGACGCTGCCTACAAGGCTGAACCCTGGCGATCAAGCCAAAGTATTGCCTGACGGTGCGAATCCACAGGCACTCGTTATTCATATCGATACAGCCGGCCGTCAAATGTACTCATTCGATTTCCATTGCGCTTATGTGGATACGCGCGAGGTCAAGCTCAATCTAATTGATGTCGAGAAGAGCGGAGTTCATATCGATGAGCGGACAGAGGTTGTGCAGGAGCTCGTTCAAAATTATATGCGTCACATACATGAGTGTGCGCAAGCACTGCATGATGTAACCAATCACGGCCAAGTACACTAGGAGGAATGAAGATGACGAAAGCGAAGGATGGTCTGGACAAAAATTTGAGCAATGTCATCAAGGACTTGGAGCAGGCACCTGTTACTAGTCATCATGCCCAGCAATTGCAGCAGGATCATAACGATCGGCGTCATCAGGATGCATTGAATCATGATAAGCCAACGGATTTGGAACATTTATAATGACAGAGGAGCGTACGCAATGAGCAAGCCAAGAGCAGTGCCTGTACCTGACAAGGAACAATCCAGCCGGCATCAAGCAGGCAATGAACGGAATGCGATGCAAGAGCCATTGTCAGGGTCTAAGAAGACGAAGAATGCGAATCATGTGAGTCACAACAATCCTGAGGGATAAGTCAAAGTGGAAACAATCAACACGGATTTTCCTTGTTATGCGCAAGGGAGATCTGTGTTTTTTTGTGTCATGATAAAGAGTTATTGTTGTCATTCACTAGTGCTTTCCTTATTAATATTTCCCAGTAGGGTCCAACATAGAAAGGAATTCCGATATAATAAAGAGTGTAGTGTATTTTGAGGCTTGTATAGAGAGGTGAAAGCGATGGAGCATCTGACGACGAACACCAATACTGACAACAGTAGTTCTAAGGAGAATCAAGCATCGGCTTCGCAAGAACCGGATCATTTTGAAGCATTCGCCCAACTGAATGCCATGGACGGTGCAGCGGTTGCTAATGTACGACAGTATCAGCACACGAAGATTGGCCTGATTAAGCTTCTCAAGCGAATTATCTTTATTGTCGTTGGATCTGTCCTGATGGGGGTCGGACTTGAATTATTCCTCGTCCCGAATCAAATAACGGACGGCGGTGTAACCGGTATTTCGATTATTTTGTCTTATGTAACCTCGATACCACTAGGCGTTTTTCTATTTCTTCTTAACTTGCCCTTCCTAATTGTCGGCTACAAGCAAATTGGCAAAACATTTGCCCTTTCCACATTGCTCGGCGTCCTTGTCATGTCGCTCAGTACGATGCTGCTGCATGATGTGAGCGCCTTTACGGAAAATACGTTCCTAGCTGCTGTATTTGGCGGGATTATTCTTGGGATCGGCGTTGGGCTAGTCATTCGATACGGCGGATCGTTGGATGGCACAGAAATAGTAGCGATTTTACTCAATAAGCGAACCCCTTTCTCCGTAGGCGAAATTATTATGTTTTTCAACCTGTTCATACTCACGAGTGCTGGCTTCGTATTTGGCTGGGATCGTGCAATGTATTCCCTTATCGCGTATTACATTGCGTTCAAAATGATTGATATTACGGTTGAGGGATTGAACGATTCGAAGGCAGTATGGATTATAAGTGACAATCACAAGGAAATTGGAGATGCGCTGCTTAGCCGTCTTGGCCGAGGAGTAACCTATATGAAGGGTGAAGGTGGGTTCTCCGGGGATGAGAAAAAAGTGATTTTCACCGTCATTACTCGATTGGAGGAAGCGAAGCTCAAAGGGATCGTAGAAGAGCTTGACGAGCAAGCGTTTCTTGCAATCGGCAACATTCATGACGTCAAGGGTGGAAGATTCAAGAAGAAAGACATCCATTAAGAAAGATACGATAGGACGAAGTTCACATGTTTAAAAATAGAGTCATGAAATATATTTCAAAGGAACTATTTTCAATGCCATACGTATAGGTTAATATATACTGGGTATTTTTAGACATACTTATTATGAGGAATAGGGGTTGAACAAGTTGAAAAGAGGTTAGAAGAGCGCATTAGCACTAATATTTGCTCTAGCTTTAATTATTACGGGGTGTGGAGCGAAGTCTAGTCCGAAGGAATTAATCGAGGGTTCTTTAGGTAAGTCCCTCGATATGAAATCTTATGCATTTAATACATCGATTAAGTTAGAAGATCTTCAAGTGGATAATGGTTCGGCAGCACTTGATCCAAATGCAAAAATGGTTCTCAATATGCTGAAAAATGCTGAGCTTAGCGTAAATGGCGTTGTACAACAAGAGCCAATCAAGATGGAAGCGAATGTTGAAATTAGCCTTAAAGGCGACATGGAAATGAAGTTCTCTCTTCCATTCTCCATGGATGAAAATAAAATGTGGGTAAAGATTCCGAATATTCCGATGTTGGCTGGTCAAATTCCTGATGAATTGGTTGGGAAGACAGTTGAACTGGACTTGAAGAAACTTGCTGAAGATTCAGGTCAAGAGATGCCATCCGCAAAGGATTTGAAGGCAATGCAAAACCTGAGCAACGATTTGTTCAAAGCACTTCTTGGCAAGTTCGATGAGAAAACATATTTCTCCATAGTTGAGAAAAAAGACGCTGGTCTTCCTGAAAGTGTAGATGCGAAGCAAATTGTGAAGTTCAATGTTACAAATGAGAACTTGGAGCAATTCGTTACAACATTCGTTAAGGATGCGTTGCCTGCAATCGCTGATGTATTAGGCAAGGAAGAGTACAGCAAGCTGCTTAAAGTGGAAAAAGACCAAGTTGAGAAAATGAAGCAAGAAATGAAAACAGATGACAGTGAACTGAAAAAGGGCATCGAAGAAATGAAGAAGTCGTTGAAGATTAACGAGCTGAGCGTGACTACAGCAGTTAACAAGGATCAATACCCTGCATACCAAGTTGTTGTAGCAAACTTGGATGTAACTGGCGACGATGGTGTGAAATCGAAGATTGCCGCTCGTTTGACAAGTGAATTGAGCAAGATCAACGAGAAGGTTGAATTTAAACCAGTACCATCCGATGTTCTGACGATGGAACAATTGCAGCAAATGTTCGGTGGCTATTAAGATAAAGTCAAAGGAAGGTCGTCGTTCTCTTAGAGAGCGGCGGTATATTAACAAAGGGAGAAGCCGCATGGTTCAACTAGGTTGAGCCTGCGGCTTCTTTCTTTTTGCATATAGATTAAGCTTTGCCGCGCAAACGACGAAAAAATTGCGTTAGCATTGCCGCGCATTCTTCCCGCAGTACGCCTTCAATAACTTCTGCACGATGGTTGAAGCGGGGCTCCTGAAGAAGGTTCATAAGCGTGCCCGCACAACCTGCCTTGGGATCCGTCGTCCCATATACAACGGTAGGTACGCGTGATTGAACGATAGCCCCGGCACACATTGGGCAAGGCTCCAAGGTAACGTATAAAGTGCAATCAAGTAATCGCCATGCCTGCAGGTGCTCACTCGCTTCCCTAATGGCAATCATCTCGGCATGGGCCGTTGAATCCAGCGAAGTCTCTCGTAAATTGTAGCCACGACCAATAATTTCGTTCTGATGTACGACAACGGCGCCAATGGGCACCTCTCCAATCGCTTCGGCCTTGTGGGCTTCTTCAATAGCCATGCGCATCCAGTATTCGTGCTGAGTTTCTTGTTCAGGTTCAATCGATTGTATTTCCAACTTTAACTTCCTTTCTCTTATCCCTGCCTCTATTGCTGCCAAGTATAATTGCATTAGACGCAAAGATGTGTAAAAGTATAGCCGTTATTCATCGAACAAATATTCGTTGTTAACAGTGTGTGTATAATCCTGTGGATAACTAATAATTGTGCACAGGATTATACACATCTTATCCATAACTGTTCACATTATGTGTATAAGTTGTTGATAACTATGTGTTATTCATATCGGCAGGGTCGGAACTTGTCGATATTATTATACCTTCTTCCTACAATAATCGCCAAAACCATCGACAAATCGCCCTATATTACGATATGATTCGAAGAGATACTCCAACGAAATCCAACATTTGTCAGGATATCCGACATTATCTCCATTGACCTAGATTCTGATGGATAGGCCTGATAGAGGTGAAGCATGAGACTTTCCATCAAAGCGAAATTATCAATTTCCATAGCTTGTATCGTGTTTGTCGTCCTTTTGCTTCATATGATCCTCACCTACAACATTACCAAGGATAAGCTTGTTGAGGAAATTCAGCAGCGAATGAATGCAATTGCTCAGCAGATCAACGTATCCGTTCAGCAATCCCGCATGGCAGCTGCTTCATTTGAGGAGCAATTGGCGGAGAAGCTGCATATTGCATCTATGTATGCTGCGGATAAGCTCCCATCCCGAATTGATAGTATTACGAACGAGCAGCTGCAGCAAATAAGCAAAGATATCGGAATATCCCACATTTCCCTTTTGCATCAGACGGCGAACGGTGATGATATTACAATTGCTCGATCCTCTGATCCGAAGGAAATCGGAATGTCGACTAGACAGTGGGGATATTGGTATACCGCTTTTACTCAATTGCTCGAGGATCAGCAAGTATGGATTACCCAAGGGCAGAAGCGCAAAGATTTTTGGGCAGGCCCCTTCGATGTGTCTTCTTCCAATCCGGAGCATATCGATAAGTGGGGGTATTATTACGACGGTAAGCGGGATTATATTATTAATCCGTTTATTCGTGATGATAAAGTGGAGACCTTCTTTGAACTAACGAAGCCCAATATCTTAATCGAGCAGACGTTAAATGCTCAGTCCAATATTGTGGAGATCGCAGCTCTGAATGCCGACCACTTTAATAATGAGCCTGTATCCAAAATTCGCAGCGATGGCGTGCAAATTGTAGATGACACAAAAAGCCGTGTCCTGTATGGCGAATATACATTGAAACATGCACGTGATGAAGAATACATTCGGAATGCCTTGGAGCGAAAAAAACCACTATTTTACGAAAGTGAATTCGGCAGCAGAACGATTATTAAGGGATTCATACCGATCATCGGTACAACAGCCTATGTATTGAATATTTCAATGGATGCTAGAACGCTCGTAGAAGCGCTGCATGACCAGTTAATGCGCAATGTCGCCGTAGGCATTGTGTTATTGGAGATTGTTCTTATTGGCAGTTATATGCTGTCTGGCATCCTCATACGCCCTCTGCAATCGATATTGAACAAGATCAATATGATTTCGGTAGGTCATTTCAATACGCAATTGAATATTGATCGCAATGATGAGCTTGGCATACTGGCGCAGCGAATCAATACGATGGCACGCAATTTGGATGCTTCTACAGAACGACTGCGGATGTCCTATTTGGAGAACCGTGCCATGAAAGAGCATTTGGAATCGTTCATTAACCAATCGAATGATGCCATTCATGTGACGGATTTGAAGGGACGAATTGAGCGTGTAAATCAAGCGTTCGTCGATATGTTCGGCTGGACCTCGGAAGAGGTGTTGGGCAAGCCCTTGTGCAATATTCCGGAGGATAAGCTGGAAGAAGAACGGAAAATTCATGAGGCTAAGCGTCATGGCGAATATGTAAGCAACTGGGAGACGACGCGTCTGACGAAGGACGGGCGTGTTCTGGATGTTAGTGTCACCACTTCGCCAATGTACAATGAGGGTGGAGACTGTATCGCTTGGGCCAGCATTACTCGGGATATAACCAGCCGTAAGCGAATGGAGGAATTATTGCGCCGTTCCGAGAAGCTCACGACGGTTGGACAGTTGGCAGCAGGTGTTGCGCATGAGATTCGAAATCCTTTAACGACGCTGAAAGGCTTCCTGCAGCTGCAGCAGCGTACGAGATCATTGAATGATAATCATATGGACATGATGCTGGCGGAGCTGGAGCGCATCAACTTGATTGTTAGTGAATTCCTTGTACTGGCCAAGCCTCAGGCTATTCAATTCCAGCCGAAAGATGTACGCCGCATTGTAACAGATGTTGTCGCTTTACTGGACAGTCAGGCAAACTTGAATAACGTGCACTTCGCCACCCAGTTCGATGAATTTGTACCGTTAGTGAATTGTGAAGAGAACCAACTGAAGCAGGTATTTATCAATGTGATGAAAAATGCGATGGAGGCAATGCCGGAAGGTGGCATGGTCGAAATTGCTGTACAATCACGACATAAGGGTCTAGTTGTGGTGAAAATTCTAGATCATGGTATCGGTATACCGGAAGAGCATTTGTCCCAACTTGGAGATCCATTCTTCACAAGCAAGGAATACGGAACAGGTCTTGGCCTCATGGTAAGTCAGCGAATTATTCATAACCATCGAGGATTGATTGAAATTACTAGTGAACAGAACATTGGAACTGAGGTAACGATTTCGTTGCCTGCAATTGGCGCAGAAGAGGAGGGCAGTGGTGATCTTACCGTACCGCAGCCTACGTTAACCGCAATCTCGTCATAAGGATAGTTTAAAACGAAGGGGTGCCTTGATAGAGACGATATTACGACTCTATCAGGGCACCCCTATTTGTTCGTTGTATTATCTGTACGGTAACGACTCAGTTTTGCTCAGTTAATTCATTCGCCGCTTTATTCTTATCCGTGTATTTGCGAAGAACGGATACCTCTACTCGGCGATTCTTCGCTTGACCTTCAGCGCTGCTGTTGTCAGCTACAGGATGATACTCGCCCATCCCAACCGCTTGGAATAGCTTCGGATCAAGTCCGGAGCGTTCCAAGACGACCTTCATGAAGCTAAGCGCCCGTGCAGAGCTCAGATCCCAGTTCGACTCAAATCTGCTGTTGCGGATAGGGCGATTGTCTGTGTGCCCGCTAATGACGACAGAGAAGCCTTGATACTGCTTCAACATGTCGCCGATTGTAGCTGCAAGCTGCTTCGAATCACCCTTCAAGTTGGCCTTACCGGAATCGAAGAGCGCGCTATCTTTAATTGTAATTTTCAACTCAGAGTGATTAAGTTTCGTATTCAACTGATCAGTTAACCCATTGTTGGAGATATACTGATTCATCTTATTCTGAAGCTGCTCAAGCTGCTGCTGTTCTTGCTTGGCATGCAACATATATTGTTCTCGCTCGTGATTGCGCGATTTGGTGAAGTTTTTAGGATTCGCTTCAACCATGCTGGATTTCGATCCGTCTGAGCGAATAATAGCTGATTCATTTAAAATACCAGCCCCTCCACCGCCGGAATCCAACGCTGAACTGAAGGCTTGGCTCATTTGCTCGAATTTTTTCGCATCAACCGCCGACATGGCATAGAGCACGATGAAAAGAGCGAGCAGCAGTGTCAAAATATCGGCATACGGAATGAGCCATGTCTCATCTGTATGTTCTTCCTTCGGGGGTGTTCGTAATTTCTTACTCAACGCTTGCCCCCTCCTTAACACTCATAAGAGCACGCTCTTGTGGAGTCAAGAAGACAGAGAGCTTTTGGTTAATTGCAATGGTAGATACGCCGGATTGAATGGACAACAGTCCCTCGACCATCATGAGTCGAATTTCAATTTCGCTGTGCGACAGGCGCTTCAGCTTATTGGCGATCGGATGCCATAGCACATAACCGGAGAATATCCCCATCAATGTAGCAACGAACGCTGCGGCAATCGCTTTAGCCAGGTGCTCCATTTCCGACATTTGCGATAGGGCGGCAATCAGACCGATTACGGCACCCAATACCCCAAGCGTAGGGGCGTACATGCCCGCTTGCGAGAAAATGAGCGCTCCAGAATGGTGTCTTTCTTCGGTTGCATGAATGTCTTCCATGAGCACGTCACGCACGAAGTCTTGATCATTGCCGTCAATAATCATCCGCATTCCGTTGCGGAGGAATTCGTCTTCAATTTCGTCTATACGTGTTTCCAAAGCAAGCAAGCCTTCACGGCGCGTAATTGACGCCCATTCCATGAAGAGTTGGATCAATTGAACACGGTCAACCAAATCTTGCTTTTTGAAGAGCAGCCCGATAAGCTTAGGAAATTTTTTCAGTTCCTTCATCGGGAAGGCAATGAACAGGGAACCCGCAGTACCAACAAAGATAATCATAATGGCTGCTGGGTTGGCGAGGTTCGAGATAGGCGCCCCCTTAAAGTACATCCCTAGCGTGACGGCAGCAAGGCCGAGCACGAGACCAATGATCGTAGATTTTTCCATAATTCCATACACACCTCATCCATGAGTATAATGGTGCTTCCTGCGAGCGTATTCGACAGCGTTAGCCGAAATACGTAAAAAAAGATGCAATATTCTTTTTATCGGCAAAACAGCTCTATTTATTTAATGAACATTTTGTTCCCTGGCTCAAAAGTTAGAGGAAAAAATAGGATTGACAAGAAAGAGGCAAGGAGAATAAAATGTCATCTAAATACTTAGTAAGTTAATCGGAATATATGGTGATTCAGTGGGGAGTGTGGTTTCATTGCGATGAACAGCTCTGAAGGAAAAAGGCTGGGCTCAAATGATAACGAGATTTTTGCACAAAGTTTTAGGCGGGTTGTTCAAGGAGAAATGACAACGGGGTGAAAGAATTTCATTGTGAAATGGGGGCTTTCAATGTCTAAAGACCAACTATATGCATTGGATAATTTGGTTACTGTTAAGGCGCCATCTGAACATCTTACGAACAGACAACTGCGTGTGCGTGTTGTAATAATTCTCATCTCATGGTTCTGCTTGATGGCGTTATTGGCGGGTTGCGCATCGGTTGGAGCCGGAACGGGCGCCCAAAATGGGGCGGTAGCCGACACCTCCGGTGCAGGCAAGAACGGGTCTCGCAAAGTGATTCGCATCGGCTATCAAAAGGGCAACACTTTAAACATTCTGAAGGTGAATGGCAATTTGGATAAACGCCTGAAGGAAGCGGGATATGAGGTGGAGTGGAAGGTATTTGCCGGGGGGAACTTCTTGCTTGAAGCACTGAGCAGTGGCAGCATCGACTTCGGGCATGCAGCGGATGGATCAGGTGTATTCG
The DNA here is from genome assembly GCF_000293805.1 of Paenibacillus alvei DSM 29. GTDB lineage: Bacteria > Bacillota > Bacilli > Paenibacillales > Paenibacillaceae > Paenibacillus_B > Paenibacillus_B alvei. The sequence continues at coordinate 743,627 of NZ_AMBZ01000002.1, forward strand.
CACAAGCAGGCAATAAGCCATTTGTATATGTGGGCAATGATCATCCGAATCCGGAGGGAATGGGAATCGTCACTTATCTGGAATCAGGAGTGCAATCAATTGCCGACTTGAAGGGGAAGAAGCTCGCGGTAGGCAAAGGCGGTAATCATCATTACCTGGCAGTGCTGGCGATAGAGAAAGCAGGTCTGAAGCTTGAAGATGTTCAGTTCGTTTACGTCAAGGATGCGTCGGAAGGGCGAGCGGTGTTTGAAACGAGACAGGTGGATGCGCTAGGCTCCTGGGATCCGTTCTTTGCAGCTATACAGACAGATTTGAAGCCAATGACGTTAACGGATGGTCAAGGATACTCGCCGAATCGTACGTTCTATTATGCCAATGAGCAGTTTGCCAAGGAACACCCAGAACAGATACGGACTATTTTAGAGGAAATTCAAGTGTCGGATGAATGGGCCAACACCCATAAGGATGATGTGATTAAGCTGCTGTCCGAAACACAGGGAATCGAAAAGGCAGCTATCGAGCTTGCAGTGAAGCGTCGCACCTATGGGGTCGAATTGTTCAATTCGGAAATTATCAACGCGCAGCAGCAGCTAGCGGATACGTATTATCGGATTGGTTTAATACCGAACCCTATCAAGGTAGCTGATCGGATGCCGTTGGATGCGCCTTGGGCCGTACAAGGGCCTGTGAGGAGCAAGTGATAAAGGGGGAATCGCAATGCGTACGACAGATGCTGTATCGTCCACGAAGTTGGCGAATCGACAAGAAGAAGACTCGCGATCCATCTATGCAGGCAGCGGATCAGTGGAGAAGTCAGGCGCGGCACCATCTTCATCTCTTATAGGTCCTAAATCGCTGGGATCACCGGGGAAAAGGGATTCGGCAAATGCAAAACATAAAAATACGGTTCATGCTTATGCTGCTGATTCGCGACGTAAGGATGGCTGGGGGAACAGGATTGCAGCAGTTAGTGCGCCTTGGCTGCTGCCGATTGTTTTTTTAGCGATTTGGCAGTGGGCTTCCTCGTCTGAAGTAGTGTCTGCACAACTGTTGCCAACACCGACCAAGGTACTGCACACATTGTGGGAACTGACCATAAACGGAACGCTCGGCTATCATATTGGTGTCAGTCTTCAGCGCGCCCTCATCGGCTTCGTTATTGGTGGCGGGATTGGTTTCTTATTGGGCGTGCTTAGCGGCCGATACTTGGGGTTTTATCGGCTGTTCGATACATCGATTCAAATGCTGCGCAATATTCCTCATTTAGCTCTTGTCCCACTCGTCATCATTTGGCTGGGCATTGATGAAGGGGCCAAAATTTTCCTTGTCTCTCTTGGCGTCATGTTCCCGATTTATGTAAATACGTATCATGGCATCCGCAGCGTTGATCCAGGTGTTGTGGAGATGGCAAAGGTGTATGGTCTGCGATCCGGGTCATTATTTCGGCACATTATATTGCCGGGGGCACTGCCCTCCATATTTGTTGGCTTGCGATATGCGCTCGGTGTCATGTGGCTGACTCTAATCGTTGCGGAGACAATTGCCACTGATGCTGGAGTCGGTTATTTGGCGCTCAATGCACGTGAGTTTATGCAGACTGACATTATTATATTAAGCATTTTGTTATATGCGGCGTTCGGTAAAGGAGCCGATGTGTTCGCGAAGCTGCTGGAGCGCAAGGCACTGCGCTGGAGTACTGAGCATCGGGTAGGACATTAAGAAGCGGACTACCAAATACTCGGCTTGCTGTAGGCTTAGACGATAGGCAGGTTCAGCTTTTATTGTTGCAGATTGTGTGGATAGCAACATCCATTTCATCCTTGAAGGAGAGAAGGAGGCAGTCGAACTATGGGAGGATATCAGGCCATGCGTCCACTAACGCAGACACGATGGCCGCTTCAATCAAAGGAGGCGGCTGATCAAGCCAATATCGAAGGAGCGGAAGTGAAGATCAGTGGCGTAAGTAAATATTTTGGTGAGCATCAAGTCTTGGATCACATTGATCTGACGATACCAGTGGGGCAGTTCGTCGCCGTCGTGGGACGTAGCGGCTGCGGTAAAAGTACGCTGCTTCGTCTCTTGGCGGGGTTGGAGCAAGCAACGGAGGGCAAGCTGCTTGTAGGAGGTGTACCGGTTGACGGAATTCGGGGAGGAACCACGGTCATGTTCCAGGACAGTAGACTGATTCCATGGAAAACGGTCGTTGATAATGTAGGAATTGGTTTGCAGGGAGATTGGAGGCCAAGAGCAGAACAAGCGCTTCATCAGGTTGGACTCGATAGCCGCCAGCATGATTGGCCGAATACCCTTTCGGGCGGGCAGAAGCAGCGAGTTGCGCTGGCAAGAGCGTTGGTACGCAAGCCAAAGCTGTTGCTGCTGGATGAGCCGCTTAGTGCGCTGGATGCACTGACGAAGCTGGAGATGCAGCAATTGATTGCGTCCTTATGGGGAGATCAGCGGTTTACAATACTGCTCGTCACGCATGATGTGAATGAGGCTGTGCGATTAGCGGATCGCATCGTGCTCATTGATCAGGGTCGAATTGCACTGGATGTTGCCAATCCATGTTCCAGACCGCGTCAGGTAACCGATCAAGAGTTTGGAGCAATGGAGCGGCGGGTGCTGGAGCATATATTTGCAGATCATGCAGTTTAATGAGAGATCGGAGTCTTTAATTTGCATAATTACTGAAATAACATGTGCCGGATATGAAATAGGATAAAGAGGGGGGATGGACGTGATACAAGGGGTTGAGCATTCACTGGAGAGGCTGGACACTGGGCATATTGATGAACTGCCGGCAGAAAGGAAGAAATCACATACGCAGACGGCAGCTCCAGAATGTAAAGTAAAGCGGGGCTTAGCGCAGGTAGAGCAAATTGCTAGGCAGATGCGGGAGGATGCAGCAGATCTGGATAGGAAGCATGGTCTGCCTTCGCATCATGTAGAGAAGTTGAAGAAAATTGGCTATCCGTCATGGAACGTTCCAGAGGAATACGGAGGCCTGGCAATGCCGCTTACTGCATGGTTGAAGGCGCAAGAACTGCTGGCTCAAGCCAATCCGTCTGTGGCACTTGGGATGGGGTGGCACATGAGCATCATCCACGAGTTGGCGGAGCGCCGTACTTGGCCAGAAGGAAGCTTTGCCGAGGTGTGTCGCCGCATCGTGCATGAAGGCGGACTGTTAAATCGCGCAGTTATGGAGGTCGGGGGCGGAAGTCCTTCTCGTGGCGGCAAGACACGAACTACAGCCAAACCTATCGAAAGCGGGGGATATGTGGTAAGTGGCCGCAAGACGTTCACAACTTTTGCTCCGCTGTTGGAGTGGTTCATTGTAACAGCTGCGCTTGAGGATAGTGAGGACGTGATTGAGCTGTTGATACCGCATGATGCTGCCGGGGTGTCGATTGAATGGACTTGGAATATGGCTGGGATGCGCGGAACAGCAAGTCATGACCTGGTGCTAGAGCAGGTAAAAGTGACAGAGGACGCACTCCTATATAGGCATAATCAACGTGATCGCTCACTGCCAAATCCGTATCTTCTTCATATCCCAGCGTGTTATTTAGGCATCGCCACAGCTGCCCGCGATGAAGCGATTTCCTTTGCTACCGCATATACGCCCCCATCATTGTCGGAGCCCATAGCAAGTACGCCGAACGTGGAGCGGCACCTAGGTGAGATTGAACTGGAATGGACAGCGGCACGAAGATTCCTCTATGGTGTGGCAAAGTCCTGGGAAGTGGGAGGCGCCGAGAGAGAAGCACTGCGGGCTGTTGATCTTGCAGCGGCGAAGGTATTCGTCGTGCAGGCGGCGCAGTCAATTGTCGATAAGGCGATGCGTATTGTTGGCGCGTACAGTCTTCGTATGGATCATCCGTTGCAGCGAATGTATCGTGATGTGCGATTCGGGCTGCATAATCCTCCGATGGAGGATATCGCACTAACTCAGCTTGCAAGAGCTTCCGTTCAAGATTGGAAAAGCAGAAATCTCTCTTAGCAGGGTTGAAGATACTTACTTTAAGATTGCTCTTATATTAGAGGGGTGGTTCTTCATATAAAAATCTATAGCATGTTGCCAGGAGCAGAACGATGAGTCTGCTCTTTGTTCTGTTGTGTTGTGATTGTTGTTGTAGGAGGAACAGGAGAATTAGCATGAATCAGTTTTTACGAAGGAAATGTGAAAGCTGAAAAGTGAACTGACTGACAAGAAACAAAAGCGCGGCAGATAGTAAAGATAGGCGCTCTTAATGCAATAGCTGTTCGAGTGAGAAGGCATTCTATGCTACAATACGGAAGACATAGTTGATTCGAGAGGAGCAGCGTAGATGGGCGTTTCATTCGGGAGACCATATCAAGATATTTTGGAAGAATTGACGAACGCAATAGGACTGATTCCGGACGGGTATACCTTTTTCGAAATGACTGAGGAAGACTGGGCTGAGCTCGGACAAGCTGAACGCAAGGAAGTGCTGGAGGCACTCGCAGATGATGTGTTCTACGGTCTAGGGGAGGACCGGCTGCTGTTTATCGGAAGCGGCAGCGTACAGTATGATCCGCAGTTCCACACCATCGAGATTGTGGTAGAGAGCGATACAGTAGCTACGATTTCCCTCATCTAAAACTTTACAAAATACCGAAGAGCTGCCCGTACCGGGCAGCTCTTGTTGTTTAGGCTTTAGCCAGTTGAGAGCGTGAAACGCGCGAAACAAAAAACCACCTGCTATGCGGGTGGAGGGATCAAAGGTTTGACCACCAGACCATTGCGATAACATTGAGATGTTCAGGCTCAATGGAAGGAATGGTCTTAGATGGCAAACAAGAACTATAGTTTAGCGCACACAAAGTGGATGTGCAAATACCACATTGTGTTCACCCCGAAGTATAGACGGAAAGAAATCTATAATCAAGTAAGGAAGGACTTAATCGAAATCTTTAAACGCTTATGCAAGTATAAGGGAGTAGAAATTATAGAAGGTCATATGATGCCAGATCATGTACACATGCTGGTAGCAATCCCACCAAAAATTTCAGTATCAGCATTTATGGGATATCTAAAGGGAAAAAGTCGCTAATGATATTTGAGAAGCACGCGAACCTAAAGTATAAATATGGGAACAGAAAATTTTGGGCAGAAGGATATTATGTGAGTACGGTGGGCTTAAATGAAGCAACCGTAGCAAAGTCGCGAACAGGGAGCACATGACCAAGCAGTAGATAAATTGAGTGTAAAAGAGTATGAAGATCCATTTAGTGATAGAAGGAACAAAAAGAAGTAACCCAGTTTAACTGGTAAGTGAAAGTGACAAATTACACTGAGCCTGAACGGATTTGAGGTCAGGCTAGCGTCTTTAGGCGCAGTTTGGCAACAGGGGGTTATACCCAAGTGCAAACCACCCGTTGGACGGGTGGTTCTGATTCCTGAATGAAAGAATTTGTTTTGCAAACCAGCATCATATTGGTGGTTTACTATACCGGAGCAGCTTCGGGCTGATACACCATGCAGTGGAATTCACCCATTCCTTCTGGTGTAGGCCGTTCGTAAGTATCTGTAATGAAAAATCCGGCCTTTTGATAGGCACGAATTGCACGGTTGTTCCAGGTGAGCACCTCGAGGTCGATTTCATCCTCTGGATGACGTTGCGATGCATCGCCCACAATAGCTTGCACGAACGCAGCACCCATTCCCTTTCCAAGCAGATCGGGCCGCATGCCTAATCCTATGCGAGTAACTCCAACAAGCGGAAAATATTGCGCAAAGCCGATGAGCTCTTCGTTCCGATCCTTAACGGATACATATTGCTTGCGGCGAATATCGGGGTCGCCCATTTCAACGCCAAGCGCCTTCATCTGTTTCCACGGGAGGAATCCATACAATTGATAAGGCGGCTCGTATTTCCATGTGCAAATATCCTGTGCATCCTCCTCAGTCATCGGGTGAATACGAAATAATGGTTCTGGATGTGCAGGATGGTGATGGCCAGACATCGAATGATTATGGTTAGCAGATGCTGATGGATCATGAGGCGAACTCATTAGTCTGTTCTCCTCCTTCGGGCGATACAAGACTTATCGCGTGGATTTTCTCCCATTGTGACATGGGGAGAGGAGTTTGGCAAATGGTTGTCTTATCATCTGAGTGACAATGGTTTTTGTTGCATAGGCAAAAGATATTTTGATTCGGGAGGTAGGAACATGCAGGAGTATACGGTGATTATAACAGTGGAGGAAGCTGTGAAGCTGCTTGAAGAAGGGCAGGCGGCAGTAGCGGACTGCCGTTTTTGGTTAACTGAGCCGGAACGCGGACAGACAGCGTATGAGGAAGGGCATCTACCGGGGGCGTTTTATTTTGATTTGGATCGGGACTTGTCATCACCGCGTGAGGTACATGGCGGGCGTCACCCATTACCGGAAATTGGGGAATTGGCGCAGAAGCTTGGAGCGAGCGGCATTGATCGTTCCACGACCGTGATTGTCTATGATGACCAAGGTGGAGCCATGGCTAGCCGCCTGTGGTGGCTGCTGCAATATATCGGCCATGAAGGCTATGTCTATGTGATGGATGGTGGTTACAGTGCGTGGGTGGAAGCGGGACATCCTGTGTCGACAGAAGTTCCGGAGTCAGCACCGCTCAGCTATAAACCGCAGGTTCGTCCGGAGATGGTGCTGCATGTGGACGATATTCGAGAGCGACTGGGACGGCCAGGTGTGGTCATGATTGATTCTCGCGAGCCCGACCGATATGCAGGACGCCTTGAGCCTATTGATGCAAAAGCAGGTCATATCCCGGGCGCAGTGAACCAATTCTGGCGGAATCGTCTTGACGAAGCGGGACACTGGCTGCCTGTAAAGACGCAACGCGAGCAGTGGAGGCCGGTCGTGCAGGGAGCGGAGGAAGTAATCGTCTATTGTGGATCGGGTGTGACAGCCTGCCCGAACTTATTATCTTTGTGGCAGACGGGAGTAAAGGGTGCGAAGCTGTATGCCGGCAGCTGGAGCGATTGGAGTTCCTATGATGATAATCCGATTGCGACGGGGGAAGAGTAAGCATCATTGCGCTATTTCTTTATCTCTTGGGCATATGGCGACGGCGAAGTGAGTCAATCACAGGAAGAATAGGAGTAACCGGCATACGAAGCAGCGGTGGAGCAGAGCAGACAGCTCCACCGCTAAACGTATTGTGCCGCGCTGCCGAAGGTAGCTCGCTACGATAGACACGACAATCAGACCTTATGTATAAGACCGTCTCGAACCTTATTCAGGTGTGGGGGAAACGTCCAAATTGTTATATTGGACAGATGTTCGGTAAATAGGATTGCCGGAACGATTAGGCCTTGTTGGATAGCGTAGCGGCAGTATCCGATTCATAATCGCTCCAATTGCTGAGTAATGTCTTCACAGATGCGATGAGTTTGCAGTGACTTCTCTCCGCTGGATAGGAAATCGTTTCCGCTCTGAATACATTCGATGAAATGGTCTATCATGTCAACAAAACCGCGGCGATAGAGAGTCGAGATCCAATCGCCAAAAGTGGAGTGCTGTTCTGAATGATTTGCATATGTTGTGGTGTGAACGCAATTCTGGACGACGATCTTGTGCTGACATCCCATGATTTCCAGTCGTTCTTCCGTGATTCCCGTCTGTCGGTTCATCATTCCGAGTCCGGTCGTCTTTTGGCTCATCAAATTGAGTACTAAGTAATGCAATAACCCATCCTCGACCTTGCCGTTAACCATGATCGTCTCTGGTTTGCCTACATAGTACAGCAGCGTGTCTACGACGTGAATGAAATCATCAAAAACCGTCTGTCGTACTGGTGAAACGGGGCCAATCCGATTTTTTTGCATGAAGGCTGTTTCGATTGTCGGAATTGTTTCTTTTGCATTTTTGTACATTGGCATAAACCGGCGGTTAAATCCGACCATAAGCTTCACTTTGTGCTGTTGAGCCAAAGAAACCACTTCCTCTGATTCATGTAACGAATAGGCGATGGGCTTATCTATAAATACATGAATTCCTGCAGCGATAAGTTGACGTAAAATATCGACATGCGAATCTGTGGAAGTATGCACGAAAGCAGCATCGATGTTAGATGAAATTAATTCCTGTACGGTAGAGAACTGGTTTCGGATCCGGTATTGTCGCCCGACCTCATCCACCACTTCTTGATTGCGGCTGGCAATGGATAGTTCAATATCCGATCGGGTGCCTAGTATAGGCAAATATGCTTTACGTGCTATATCGCCAATACCGATCATGCCGATTTTCATGATAAATCCCCCTTCCCTTTCATAACTTGGGATTCCATATTATAAAATACAACATAGCCTGAGATATAGGTTTCAGGCTATATTTTAGTCTAAGCGCGCACGAAGCTACACAATTTTGTTCACGAGGAGTTCTACCTCATCCATCAAATCTGGCACCCACTCGTCTGAACCGGGAATCGTATCCGTTCCGCCATATACGAGCCATTTCAGCGTTTTAACAAGCCAGCATAACCCGCCGATGTTCACTTGCCATTTAAGCTGCTCCATAGAGCAATCCTGCTCCATCGCGCTATGAAAGGCGGACAGCATCTCTTCTCTAGGTACATGACTATATTCGCGTGCTTCATCAATGAGGCAATGCAAGTCGCCTAGATGGGGGCTAAGATACGAAATCGACCAGTCAATCGGCATAATCTGTGTTCCCTGAATGAGCAGGTTTTTCGCATGATAATCATGGTGAACGAGTGTAAGAGGCTGGGTGTGATACAGTCTCTCCAACTGTTGTGGGAATATGTCATGCAGCTTGCTAAGGGCAGGGCTGCTGCTCCAAATTGTACTTCCCCGCGTCTTCCATAATCATAACTGCACTGCGTTCTGACTCATAAAAATCAAAAATGCGAGGGGCTACTATATGCAAAGGATTGATGAGACGACGGTAATTGGCTGCTTCTTGAGCCATTTCCTTGCCGCCCCATTTCAATATGCGAGTTTCCCCTGAACGTAAAGTAATACGGTATACCTCCGAGAGCGCCCACTCTCGTAAAAGAGCCCACTCGGTTACTTCAGCTAATAAAGGTATTTTGGTGCAATAGGCAGATACGCGTTCTGAAATCATATGCTTCCTCCTGAATGATGGGGGACAACCTTACACAGGAGAATTTTACACGAAAACCCAAAAAATATAGACTTATAATGGCCGGGTTGATATGATGTTGAATAGGGTCTCGATACTTTTCGAGACCCATTTTATGTTAATTGTGAGTCGGGAGATGAAGAGATGCAGGGCTATAATGTCATCATGGTTTACAATAAAGAACTCGACAAGTTGCTAATGTGCAAACGAGCAAAAGAGCCGTATAAAGGATTAAGCAACCTAGTAGGTGGAAAAATAGAGGCTGGCGAAACGGGAATGGAAAGTGCTTATCGGGAGCTGGCAGAAGAAACAAGTATTTCTCAGAAGGACATCACTCTGCATCATTTGATGGACTTTACGTATCATTATCAAAATTGTTATGTGGAAGTCTATGTAGGCAAGTTGAAGCATGACGTAATGATTCATGGCGATGAGAATGAGCTGTATTGGTCGGAATTAACCCATAATTTCTTCGATATGGCCTTGTATGCAGGAGAGGGCAATATTGGGCATATGATCGAACAGGTAAATATGTATAAGGACGAGGTTCTACGTGATTGATATGTGAAAAGACGAGGGTTTACGCTTTGTTTAGCGTGTTCTCTCGTCTTTTTGCAATCCATGAAGTGGGCTGCACTTATTCCTGCTCTCTATAAAACACTTTAGACTGAAGAATATCTAATGCCCGTTGTATGTCTTTCATGTCTTCTTCAGAAAAATCATCAATTCGCTTAAAAAAACGCTCGCCAATCCGCCAAAAGGCCTCGTCCATCATCTTTTGTCCAGTCTCCGAAAGCCGAATCAACTGCTTGCGTCTGTCATCTGCAGCTTCGAATTTTTCACATAGATGCTTCTCCGTTAATTTCTTGAGCTCACGACTTGTGTTCGGCATAGACATATGCATGCAGTCACTAATTTGGCTCAGGGTAAGGGGTTGGCTAACCGCAATATACTCCAAAATACGATATTGAACGGGCGTAATATCGTCTGGCTTAATGTCCCTCGTTAATTCATGCGTCACTTCGTGCACGGAGGTTGTAAAGCTCACGAACTGATGAAAAAGTTCTTTCTTGTCCACAACATTCACCTCTTACCTGAACACAATAGCAAATTAATTGTCAATACACAATTATCATTTGACAACTAAATTGGCGAGTGTTACTGTTTTGTTATCAAATGATAATTAAACTAAATTGGTGGTGGGAAGATGAATGTATTAATCGTATACACACATCCGAATCATAACAGTCTGAACTACGCCTTTTTACAACAGGTCATACAAGGATGCAAGGAGAACGAGAACATTGAGGAGATTCAAGTTCTCGATTTATATGAGGAGAGCTTCGATCCGGTACTGGTGTTTCACAAAACAAAGCGGAGGAGAGATATGCATCTCGATCCAAGCCTAGAGAAGTATCGGGAGCAAATTCGCAAAGCCGATAAATTGGTATTCGTGTATCCGATTTGGTGGCTGCGTCCCCCCGCAATGCTGCTCGGATACTTTGATCAATTATTTGCTTCCGATTTTGCATACCGAGATCATGGTGGATTGCTGCCGGAAGGTCTGCTGAAAGGGAAATCTGTTGTCTGTATATCCACCATGAAAGGCCCGGCCCTGTATCCGTTTTTCTGGTATCGCAATGTACATAAAGTGTTGATGAAAAGGGCTTTGTTTCAGTATGTAGGCATTAAAGATGTGAAGTTTTTTGAATTTGGAAGTATGGAAAGTTCGAAAGGCAAGCAGGGTAGAAAAATGAATAAGATTTACCATTATTTTAAATTAATGTCTCGATAAGTGGCTGAGTATGGTTCATATTGTTACGGATAACGAATAAATTAGTAAGTTTTGAATGTCCCTATACAGTGGACTGTAATGTGAAAATTAACCCGCTGTAAATTATAAATGAGGAGGTTCAATTCTTATGAGATCGCTTGAATTGTTGTCAGTCGTGATGAATATTCTATTGCTTGGCTGGCTGATATTTGCAAGGAACAAAACGAATCGGATGCTGTTCATTGGTTTCGACATATCTGCGTTATTGGTGCTCATACATGGGTTCGTCGAAGGAATGCGGTGGCAGATGATTCCGGTCTACGTGATAACGTTTCTTCCGATCTGTATCCTTGCAGCAAGGTATCTGCTCAAGTCTGAGGGGGTTGTAGGAAAGAGGTCCGTAATTAGGCAAATTGTTATGATAACACTGGCAGTTCTATATTCTTATTTCGCAGTGTCTCTTCCCCTTTGGTACCCGGTGTTTACCTTTGAGAAGCCTTCAGGCCCGTACAAGATTGGGACAGTGACATATGATTGGAAGGATAGCCAGCGAGAGGAAACGATTAAACCCAAATCAGGCGATAAGCGCGAACTGATGGTACAAATTTGGTATCCGGCTAGTTCGACTGCAAAGGGGAAAACGGCTCCCTATGTACCTGCTTCGGATGTTTTCGAAAATGCGTACAGTCAAAACTTTGATATGCATAAAATGTTATTCACAAGTATGAAATACGTTAAAACGCACGCGATCGAAAATGCGGAAATATCCGATAAAGAAGCGACATATCCAGTACTTCTGTTTTCTCACGGCATGGGTGGGCATAAAAGCCATAATACTTTTCAGATTGAACAATTGGTCAGCTATGGGTATATCGTTGTGGGCATCGATCACACGTATAATAGCATTGCATCGGTGTTCGATGACGGCCGCGTTGCGAATTTTATTCCCCAGGATCCGTCAGTTGGGCACTTGGATGAATTGAATAAGGTATGGGTGGATGACGCCAAATTTGTGCTCAATCAAGTGGAGAAGCTGGCGAATGGTGATCCAGACCATCGCTTTACAGGAAGAATGGATATGAAAAATGTCGGTATGTTCGGTCATTCCTATGGTGGAGCAACCAGTGTTCAAATGCTGATGTCTGACGCTAGAATTAAGGCAGCAATTAATTTGGACGGGGGCTTATTTGGTCAGCTTCGGATTCCGGAAGGCGGGGTGAAGAAGCCGTTGTTGATGATAAGTGCGGATAGAACGCTTGCCGGTGCAAACCAAATAGCCGCTGCTGAAGGTACAACGAGAAAAGCTTTAAACAAGTACTTTGGTGACATATTTGAACGTTATAAGCATGTTGCAGAGGGAGGAAACTACTGGATGAAAATAAAAAACATGGATCATTTAGCCTTCTGTGACATGTATTTGATATCGCCTTTACTCGAAAATACAGTAGGGGTTAATCTGCGTCCTGCACATCGTCTCATTAACGAGTATTCGCTCGATTTTTTTAACCATTACTTAAAGGGACGACCATTTGAGAAGTTGGAACAGAGTATCGGAGACAATCCGGAGTTTTCATTGGAGAAGGGATAAGACTGATTGAATCAGCACGCATTAAAGACACTACATTTCATTAATTTACCAAATATATGGTTCATGATATAATCCATGACTAGGAAGGGAATGAGAACCATGTAATCGCTAACAGTAATAGGGTTGATTTATGCTCAAGATCTCCGCCCTCGTATGAGGAAATGAGTGGACAGCATCTAATGAGGAGGAGCGAGTATGGTATATCATATTTGGGAAGGGAAAAGGGTCAGATTGCGATCCATTGTCGCCAGCGATTGGGAGAATTTCCACGCCAATGATTATGATACGGAGATTGCCCGATTATGCGATGAGGTTCATTTTCCCAGATCCGAAGAAGGTGCTCGATTATGGACGGAACAGCGGGCGGCTGCAGCGCCGGAAGGCGATCAGTTTCGGTTTGCCATTGAAACGCTTGCGGGTGAAATGGTGGGCGGAATGAACGCGCATGGCGTGGATAAGCGAAATGGCACATTCAAATATGGCGTGTCGATATTCCGAGAGCATTGGCGCAAGGGTTATGCTTCGGATGCGATTCAGGTATTGCTGCGCTACTATTTCGAAGAACTGCGTTATCACAAGGTGACTGCGCATGTATATGCATATAATGAAGCATCAATTTCAATGCATGAGCGTCTAGGGTTCCGGCAGGAAGGAAGACTGAGAGATATGGTCTTTACGAAGGGGCAATACTACGATGAGCTCATTTTTGGCTTAGTTCGTAGTGAATACGATGCCCTGCAAAAGTGAGTTGATCAATTTGTATGAACGATTCCTTATAAATAGGGAAGCCATAGAGTGTCCGCCTGTTAAAGGCAGAGCTCCATGGCTTTTTGTGTTTGGAAAGCAATCGCGTATATCTAGGGGCAGCCTATCGGCAAGCTTCCGCAAGAGTACGGGCAATTACTTCGCTGTCTGCCTCTCTATATACATACACGTGATCATGAGGCTGAGGGATATCAGCCCATCCTTTTTCAATGGCTAGTTTGTAAAAATGGACTGCTCGTTCCTGTTCACCGGTCAGATAGAACATGCAGGCTGCATTCCAATACAATGCCGCATCGCCGCCCCAGTCCCAGCCTTGATCCAACGCTTGCGAATAGCTCCATGCAGAACGGGCATAATCCTTGCTTACGCCATATCGTTCATCGCCGTGCATGTAATGGTTGCCGTTAACGAGGAGATTGTTCAGCGGGAGGTTCCAACCGAACAGAACCGGGAAATCAGCAAGCTGCTTAAATCCGACGGATAAAGCTGTGCGCTGCGACCCGATATTGCTCGACCAGCATTGCCATCCGACGCGGGTAATGCCGCGCTGCTTGGCCAGCAAGAGCGTTCCGGATACCGTCTTGCGCGCCCAGCCTTGATTGCGGTATCCTTCATCCGTTTCGATACCCAACTCGCATTCGTTCCCGACGACCCAATCGGTCAGGCACCAGCTTATTATGGCCGGCCCGTCGCCCGTGTGCTGGACAGCCACGCATCCAAAGCCGTTTCCCTCGAAAGCTTCCAGTGAGGGCCAGACCTCTAAGATTTCATCGATGAGCTCTTCGGCCCCTGTCAGATTCTCCTGCTTGAGTAGACTGAGGGTAAGCGGCATTACGCGATCATCCATAACGGGATCCACGCTGCGTGGATCACACGTGAATGTCATGCGGCCGCTTCGCATAGGCAGGATATCCTTCATAACCAACTCCAGTGCTGCTTGCCATACATCGTCATCGCTAGGATAAAACAATACATAGTCCAGCTCTCCGTCAGAAGCAAGGCTTGGCAGCAGTTCTTTAGCAAGCAATTGATTGATTTCCCACAAAAACGGATGAGCTCCCTCGCACGAGGCTGTAGGATTTCCTCCCAGAAAAATCATCCCCTGCGGACTCGTTAATAACGCCAGTTTACCGTCATGGGCAAGGAATACACGGCCAGCTACAACGCCTGAAAGTACGCCTTTCACCGATAAATGCTGCGGGAATGAGTGAATAAGTTCCGCCGCTTGGTGGAACTCCTCGTTAGCAAGCTCTCTGCCATGAGCCATTTGCTGTGAATATACCATATTGGTTGGCCTCCCATACACATATGAGAGGATTCATAGAATCGATACTAGAAATCCATACCTCTCACATGCGCTTTGATTAGTTTGTTCGTAATCAAACATCATCACTCCTTTAACTTGTAGGATAAGGTTGCACGAAGGTGGTATTCATAGATGTCACGGCTTATTATGGTGCAAACAGGAAAAATATTCAAGGTATTTGTTGTGGCAAGAGGTTGGTAGTTAAAGATGAGTAAGCTGCGATAGGTATAAGGTGGCAGGTAAAAATGGAGAAATGAGATGACTGTAAAATAAGTAAATAGGCTGCAGATCATTGATCTGCAGCCTTGTAGTTCGAATTGTCCTTTGATTGCTCTATAGAACAAGAAAGGAATGATATATTAAATAAATAAATTAATGCCCGATTGATCAGCCTTGCCTAGATAGTAGCCTACACCGCCGATGATAACGCCATCGATTAGCTCCTCATGGGCGATGCCCATGACATCCATCGACATCTGACAGGCAACGATTTCGACACCCTGCTGAATTGCAGATTCAATCAACTCTTCTAGCGAGGATACATTGTTATTGTTCATCACCGAGCGAATCATTTTCGGTCCGATGCCCATCATGTTCATCTTCGACAAGCCCAGCTTCTGGCTCCCTCGCGGCATCATAGCACCGAACATTCTACCGATAAAGCTTTTGTTAACGGGAATCTTGTCCGGCTTGCGCAAAATATTCAGACCCCAAAACGTGAAGAACAATGTCACTTTCTTTCCTGAAGCGGCTGCCCCGTTCGCAATAATGAAGGAGGCGATGGCCTTATCGAGATCGCCGCTGAACACGATCATGGTACTGCGATCTGAGGACACACTGCGTGTGTCTGCCAGTTGCGGCTCCTTTGCAGAGGATGTAGGCGGCAGCTTGCGAATATGGGCTTCAATCGTCCCATCCGTGTGTTTCTGAACATGCAGCAGCTCCTGCTTGCTCATACCTGCCCAAGCTTGGATATCCTCATAGAAGCCGGGATCGGATGCATTTACTTTCAACACTTGACCTTCCTGCATCACATCCATCTGCTGCTTCACTTGCATGAGTGGACCTGGGCAGCATAAACCACATGCGTCCAGGGTGCGATCGAAGGAGTACTGTGTATCTTTCTGTTCATTGCTTTCTTTTACTGGACTCACCGCCGTGTCTTGGTCAGGCCTGGCAGGCGGCGTAATCTGACCGGGGGTATATTGTGTATGCTGATATGTCTTATATCCACCCGTTAAGTTCTTCACTTTGAAGCCATGCTGACTTAGGATACGTGACGCTGTATAACCGCGCAGACCAACTTGGCAGTAGACCCAGATTTCTTTCTCCCGATCGAGCTCGTGCAGACGGCCTCTCAGCTCATCCACGGGAATAGACAGCGAGTCAGGAATATGACCATTCTGATGCTCCATATCCGTACGTACGTCAACAAGCATTGTAGTGTGTGGATTACGCTGTTCCAGATCGGCAGGCGTGAACACGTCTACAGCGCCTGTCCGTATATTCTCAGCTGTGTACCCGGCCATGTTCACAGGATCTTTAGCGGAAGAATACGGTGGTGCATAGGACAATTCGAGCTCCGTAAGATCAGTAACGGTACCGCCTAAGCGTATAACCGTAGCAATGACGTCCATCCGTTTGTCTACGCCGTCATAGCCGACAATTTGGCTTCCGAGCACGATGCCTTCCTCATTAAAAATAAGCTTGATTGTCATTGGCTTGGCACCCGGATAGTACCCGGCATGGGAATTCGGATGTACATAAGTAACCTTGTATGGCAACTCTAATCGTTGCAATGTTTTTTCGTTATTCCCTGTTGCAGCACCGGTTAATCCGAATACCTTCAGGATGGATGTGCCTTGCGAACCTTTATAGGAAGTGCCAAGTCCGCTTACATTGTCTGCTGCGATGCGCCCTTGCTTGTTGGCTGGCCCTGCAAGCGGGATCGCTGTTTTTGTCCCATTTACGAAATCGACAACCTCAACTGCGTCTCCTACGGCATAAACATCTTCTACATTGGTTTGCAAGTGATCATTTACGATAATGTGACCACGTGGCCCCAGCTCAATGCCGCTATCTCGAATAAAGCCCGTGTCCGGTGCTACCCCGATTGCGAGAATGACCATATCGCTTGCGAGCACTTTGCCGCTGGCCAGCTGTGTTTCTATTCCGCCGTTCGTATCACGGAACGATTGCACACGGTCATTTACAATGAGAGATGTACCGTGCTGCTCCATCTCCTTAGATAGAATTCCTGCCATTTCTGCGTCAAATGGAGCAAGAATGGCTGGTCCAGCCTCTACTAACGTGACATCCAGCCCAATTTCGCGCAAATTCTCGGCCATCTCCACCCCGATGAATCCACCGCCAATGACGACAGCAGAGCGGGTGCCATCTTCCATCACGCGCGTCTTCACGCGATCCGTATCAGGAATATTACGAAGCGTATAAATTCGTTTACTCTCAATACCTGGAAGCGGTGGACGTACCGGCTTCGCACCGGGGGACAGAATCAGGGAATCATACGATTCCTCGTATTCCCCTTTCTCTTTGCTGCGTACCCGTACCTTTTTCGCTTGCGTATCAATGCCGATGACTTCGCTGTGCACGCGCACATCGATATTGAATCGGCGGTGCATAGCTTCTGGTGTCTGCACGAACAGCTTGTTGCGATCTTGAATGGTATCTCCGATATAGTAGGGAAGCCCGCAGTTAGCGAACGATACATAAGCATCCCTTTCAAATATGACGATGTGGGCATCCTCATCCAGTCTGCGCAGACGTGCTGCGGCAGAAGCCCCTCCAGCTACTCCTCCAACGATCAGTACCTTTTTGCTCATGATGTCTCCTCCCCGAAAAATGCTTTAACGAGCTGTTTTACCTTCTCGTTCTCTACCTGATAGTTCACTTCTAGACCGTTGCGATGTGCGGTTACAATCCCCATGCTGCGCAGCTTCTGCAGGTGTTGGGATACCGTGGATTGCGGCAAGCCAAGGCAGTCCTGCATGAAGGATACATTGCAGCTCCCTTTATCCAGCAGCCCCTTCACGATACAGAGGCGAACAGGATGTGCCAGAGCCTTTAGCAGCTCGGCAGTATCATTAAAACGTTCATAGTCATTATTCATATCATGTCTCCTTTAGCGTTTCTAGGAAAGTGAATAGATAGAATGGCTCATTATCTGCAAGAAGGTGTTGCAGTAAATAAATCGTTATATCGTTATATTACGATATTAATATATAATGAAAATAAAATCAACATAAGAGGATGAAACTAATAACTGGAATCGGAGGCGCTGGATTCAGCCTTATATTGTGCAGAAGGGAACAGCCTTACCCGATTATGTGTGCTAGAATGGACATAAATCCTAAAATAATGTGGTGATAACGATGCAACTAAGCGATATTGAACATAACATACGAGTGATCCGCGAACGTATCGAGCAGGCTTGTAAGCGCAGTGGGCGCAACCCTGAGGAAGTAAAGCTGATGCTCGTTACGAAGACAGTTCCGGTTGAACGAATTCAGATGGCATTGGACGCAGGGGAGAACTTAATTGGGGAAAATAAAGTTCAGGAAGGACTGCAGAAGCGGGAGCCGCTTACTTCGGCTAATCCGTCGCTAGACTTCCACTTTATCGGCCATTTGCAAACAAACAAGGTGAAGGATGTACTTAAATTTGCAACATGCATTCAATCCGTCGACCGCATGAAGCTGGCTACGGCACTCCATGAGCGGCTGCAAAAGGAAGGCCGTACGATGGATGTCCTTATCCAGGTGAATACATCGTATGAGGAAAGCAAATTCGGCGCTGCCCCAGAGGATGCACTTGCTTTAATTCAGGAGGTAGCCAAGCTGGACACGCTCCGCATTAAGGGGCTAATGACAATCGGGCTGTTCACCGACGATCAAGAAAAAGTACGCAAATGCTTCAAGTTGCTCCAGAATATTCGTCGTGAAGCGCAAGAACTTGCACTGCCAAACGTCAACATGGAAGTTATGTCGATGGGGATGTCTGGAGATTTCGAAACGGCAATTGAGGAAGGATCAACGCTGGTGCGTGTGGGCTCTGCCATTTTCGGCAAGCGCATCTATCCAGACAGCCACTATTGGAATGAGAGCGTAAAATCCGAATAAATGGGTGGAATAGGGATGGAAGAAGAGAGCCGTGGGGCTCTCTTCTTTTCTATTTCGAAGGTGTAACGGGAAATGTAACTTCGAGCTCGGGGATATATTTGATAAGTGGCTTTCCAACTGCTCCAAACTTGAATTGGGATTTATCCTGCTCATTGATAAGATTTAGATAAGGCTTGATCGTAATGGACGTCGGAATAGGGTCGTATGGCTGGTAAAGTAAATTGAACAGGATCGTTTTTCCGTTGTCCTCATGTAATCCTGAACCGTTTAGCAATTTGACTGTGCGTCCTTTATCATCGTAGATTTCAAATCCAATCGGCAAATCATTGACCGTAATCGAATTGCCTTTCGATATTTCTAGCCTTGCGGCGAGACTCGTCGTAATCGGCGTTAATTCCACTTTATTGTATGTGATGGTGAATGGACTGCCAGCTTTCGAAATGTACGGCTTCATGAGGACTGAATCCTTTGTTTGCATGGAAACGGGAATCGTCATTTGATAAGGCTCTTGTATGCCTGACACGGTAAGCTTAACCGTTAAATCGAACTTGTCGGGCAAGGATTTCCCTTCTGGATTTCGCATATCGGAGAACATAAGGATCGCCGAATTTTCATTTTCCCCTGGGGAAGTAATGATGCCAACCGAGTGCTGGTTGTATGTATATTCGTCAATCCTTTTTCCATTAATAAGGAGTTGAATATTACTTAAAGATTCCGTTAAGGGTTTGCGGCTACTGCTCTCCTGCAACCCTAATAAGCCCGATCGTTCAATGCCAACTGCCACTCGTACTCCGTCATAGGTTGCTACCGGAATCGAAAGTGTCAGACCATGATGGGTCACACTCTGCCCAGATGAGGTGACAAGTCCTTTTTCGTCAGCTGCCTGCAGACCTAGATCTCCCGCAAGGCGAAAAAGACTGCTCACGCCCGGCACATGTCTCATGGACTCGGCTACCGTGGGAGACAGGAAGGAGACCCCTATTAATAAGACGAATGCAGCAACTGCTGCAGCAATCGATGTGACAATGGAACGGACTGCTGGACTGCGACGTGTTTTGCGTGAAGCTTCAACAAATAGTGGCTCGGTATCCAATCGATTCATAATTTGGCCCGTAAAATCGGGATTTGTCGGCGTTTGGCGAATCCATGCCTCTAACTGTTCACTATCTACACCGTTACGATGGCTTGATGACATGCTTATGAAGACCTCCTTCCTCTGTGGATGGACTGGCTTGATATCGAAGCAGTTTTTTCCGCAAACGTTCATATTTCTTTCGAATCGTTGATGGCTTTATATCCATAATCTCGCTAATTTCATCGAAGCTATATTCTTCTACGGCCCTTAATAACAAAATATGCCGCTCTTCTGTAGAAAGCTTGTCCAGCAATTGATAAACCAGATCTTCATACTTAAGCTCTTGATCATTGATTTGATCGCGTTTTAACAGGGAGAGTATTTTTCGGCGTCTACTTCTGCGGTTCAAAATATCCAAGCAATGATTGTAGGCAATCTTATAGATCCAGGCTGAAAAAGATACCTGAGGCTCGAAAAGGTGGATACGTTGAAAGCCTTTAATAAATATGTCCTGAACAGCGTCCTCGGCTTCTTCCTTGCTGCCCAACAAATAGTAGCAGTATAGATAAATTTGTTTCTGAAATCGATGGATGATATGGGTGTAGGCTTCTTTATCTCCACGCTTGACTTGAGCAATGGCATGTTCTAAAGTCTCAACAGTTTGATAATCTAAGCTGGATGGCATAGCCGTATGGATCCTCCTTTCATACAGCCCGGATTAACAATGCCTTATTATAGCTTCACTTTTGGGTAATAAGAGCACTGTTTCAGTGCATTATTTTTCAGATATTTTGTTTTTTGCTTTTTGCAGTGCTTCTTGTCCCTTCACTTCCAACACGGCTATCGCTTCCTCAACGGTCTGCCTATCATCGATAATCGCTTGCAATTCCTCTGACAAGACAGGTTGGAATAATTGATTGAACTCTTTATACGCGGCTGTACTGCCTAGAGATTCCTCGAAAGAAGGTGCTTTTTTGGGCGTAAGCAAATAAAAAGGTTCCGAGCTTTTGCCTTCAATATCTTGGAGCAAGCCAGGGCGTGCCGGCAATTTTCCGTTTACCGTCCGCGATGCGGACATAGCCATGTCCGCGCTATTTACGAACTTGACGAACTCCCATGCCGCCTGCTTATTTGACGAGTCTCCGGCTATCGCAAAAATTTCCGGGACATGCACATTTGCCGATTCATCTGGGGAGGAAGAAGCAACAGGCATAGTAACGATATCCCATTCGAACGATTTCGATGCTTTGTCGAAGAGAGCGCGTGCTTTCAATTCTTTCGCAAGCCAAGGTCCATTGAGTGTCATCGCAGCTTGACCTCTAAAAAAGCCTTCGATCATCTCTTCGCTAGTTCGATTTGAAGCCTGCAGATAGATATATTTATCGCGTATGGCGTCTGTTACAAGTTTTATTGCTTCTCTCCAACCGTCCGAGTTGATAAGCAGCTTGTCTGTCTTTGCATCGAGTAATCGTAACTCGGAGGAAGACACGACCTGCTGTAACATGTGCTCCACACCGTAGTCCTGATATAATCCAACTACTGTCTTTTCGCCAGTGCTCGTATTGGTGAATCTTCTCGATAACTCAAACAATTGCTTCCAGGTCATCTTGTTCGTCGGCACATCAATCTGATGCTGCTTGAACAAATCTCGGTTAAAATACAGGACATCTGCGTAAAAATACGGGGCTAATCCGTATAGCTTGCCGTCTCCTTTCCCCCTAATCATCTCGATAAGTCCGGGAGAAATTGCGTCGATATCGAACTTGTCCTTTGCAATCATAGTTTCGATGTCGTACAGCAGCCCCTGACGCGCATAATCTTCGAACAAATTCTCGTTTAGCAGCAGCACATCAGGCTTATGTGCCTCAATTAATTTCTTTAATTCTACATGGTAGTCCCAAGCGCCGTTTTGCTCGCGATTTACGTGCACGTTATTCATGTTGATGACATCAAATTCGATTTTTGGATACTTCATCTTGAAGAGATTCCCGTAATCGTTATAGAACGACGGTTCATCATAGTACATGACTTTGATTTTTCCACTTTCCAATATCTCATTTTGTTTTTGTTCTCCGTAACAACCGCTTAGTAAAGACATGACAATGATCAGTGCAATTCCACGCTTCCACTTCTTTTTCATGCTATCTCTCCTTTTCTGCTTATACAACGGACAGACATGCTGTTTTGTGACGGGGCTGCCAAAATTAAGGCTTGGGAAAGTCGTTGATTTTAAAAAGTGCCCTTTATATAAAGAAGCGGTCAGCATTCCGAATACTGCCACTTAATTTCTGACATTTGTCATATGCAGTTGATGACATCGTACACTAATTGGTTCAACTACGACTGCCGTACAATACTTACATAAGCAATACGGCAGGTGAACAATCAGCGCTTACAATACAGCAAAAAAGAAAAGTAAAGGATGATCATAGATGACATACGCAATCGAATGTACCAACCTTGTAAAGCAATTTGGCGGCTTTCGCGCTGTAAACAATATCGATCTCCGCTTTGAGCGTGGACAGATTAGTGCACTGCTTGGCCCGAACGGTGCGGGCAAGACAACGACGATTTCCATGATCCTTGGATTGCAAAAGCCGACATCAGGGGAGATCAAGGTGCTTGGCCAACCTGCGGGGACGAAAGAACTTCGGCAGCGGGTAGGTGCCCTCATGCAGGATGTAAAGGCGGCGGACGGCTTGAATGTTGCGGAGGTATTAAATTTGTTCCGGAGTTACTATCGCAACCCGCTTCCGCTATCCAGACTGCTCGACCTATCGGGTCTGCATGCAGAAGCCAAGCGGCGCGCATCCTCGCTATCCGGCGGACAGCGTCGAAGATTGGCCTTCGCACAAAGCCTGGCCGGCAATCCCGAGCTTGTCCTGCTCGACGAACCGACGGTCGGCATGGACGTAGAAGCACGCGATCGCTTCTGGGATACGGTTCGCGCTCTGTCGAACGACGGACGTACCGTTGTGCTTACGACACATGACTTGGAAGAAGCTGATGCAGTATCTGACCATATCGCCATCATTGCAGGAGGGGCGGTAGCGGCCAGCGGAACCTCACAACAGCTCAAGGCGCAAACGACACTGCGGACAGTGTCCTTCAGCTTACAAGTCGAACAGCAGGACGAGGCGCTCATGCAGCTTCCGGGTGTCGTGAAGGTAGAACGTGCATCGGGTAAGATTCGTATCCACGTTCGGAATACAGATGAGGTATTATCCGCGTTGATGCAATCCGGCTGGGGCGTACGTGATATTGATATCCAATCGGCTAAGCTTGAAGATGCCTTCCGTACAATTACAAAATCGCATGAAGCTGCACGTGAAATTATATAACTGTCTACGGTCTACAAATAAACGGATTAGGGAAGAGAGTTTCCCCTCACATATCGAAAAATCGAATCATTTATCAGGAGGAATTATTAATGTTGCAAGCTCAAATCAAAGCAGAGAGTCTGCGAATTATGCGCAGTCCATTCTTCTTACTATTCTCGCTTGGCATGCCAATCGCTTTTTATTTCTTGTTTGCTAGTTTAAATGGTGCATCGAAGTCTATTGAATCAACGACATATGGGGCCTTTTCGTTAATGTCGATGACTGCATTCAGCCTGATCGGCACGGCAATGAGCCAGTTCGGCATTCGCTTAGCATACGAGCGTCGTGACGGATGGACGCGTTTGCTTCGCCTAACACCGCTCTCTCCATCGGTATGGATCGGAGCTAAGATCGTATCGCATATGCTGGTGCATATGCTGGTCATTCTGATTATTTTCCCTGCTGCCTACTTTGCCTATCATATTGAGCTTACTGCTGTACAATGGATGACATGCGGATTGTGGCTGTGGCTTGGAAGCATTCCATTCCTCGCGATCGGCTCGCTTCTTGGAACGATGAAGAGCGCTGACGCATCCATTGCGGTTGCTAATATTTTGCTCATGGGTTTTGCCATCATGGGGGGCTTGTGGATGCCGCTGAAGACATTGCCGGGCTGGATGCAGGCAATTGGGGAATGGCTGCCATCCTACCGTTATGCACATGGTGCATGGAATATGCTTGCTGGCAGTAGTCCTGCACTGCTGGATTGGGCTATTCTACTGGGCTGCGGCATTATCTTCATGGTAATATCGAGTTATATCTTCAACAGACGGGAAGCGATGTAAGTGAACGTAGGTAAGAAGAGATTATTTCCCGAAAAAGAGGGGGTAGAGCCTTATATCTCCCTTGCCAACTTATGTGTGCCTATTTTTTTCCTGCTGCGTGAAACCTCTGCCAAGTTTTGGCTGGGGTTCACGCTGCTTCTGTTTCTCGTGATCGCATTTTGGCTGCAGTACCATTATGAGAAGCAGGTATTGCTATGGTTGACTGTTCAGGTTGTGATTATTCTCATGTTTATCCTATTCTATCACCCTATGTATGCTTATATGGTGTTTATGATCGCACAGATGATAAGCAAGCAAAAAACAACAGTTATTTTGGGTATAGCTGCTGTCATGACAGTAGGCATTATAATAGGGTTATTTCAACGCTTGGATACCATAACCGTATGGTCTTCCCTGCATACGCTGTTGTTGCCGCCTTTGTTCGGTATCCTATTCATGCCGTTCATCATGCAGGCAGCAGGGCAGTACAAGCAGATGGCGGAACGATTGCAGGCTGCTACGTCACAGCTTGAGCGAATGGCACAGCAGGAAGAGAGACAGCGCATTGCGCGGGAATTGCATGATACACTTGGACATACGTTGTCTTTAATTACGCTGAAGAGTGAAGTGACAGAAAAGCTGATTACACGTAATCCGGAGCGGGCAATTGCAGAAGCGAGGGAAATTCGGGAAACCTCGCGTGCGGCGTTGAAGCAGATGCGTCAGCTCGTAACTGAGATGAAGATCGTTAAGCTTGCAGAGGAATACGAACATGGCAGACAACTTTGCGCAGCTGCAGGAATAGAACTGAGCTTTCAGGAACGTGGAGAGGGTATCGCCCAACCTGCTACAGTCTCAACTATGGTATCCCGATTGCCGCTGTCGGCTCTGCAGGAAACGATTCTAGCCATGTGCTTTCGGGAAACGTTAACGAATGTTGTGAGGCACAGCCAAGCCAAGTGCTGTACTGTATTGCTTGAAGTTGAGGAGTCCTTAGTACGATTGAATATTGCAGATAACGGTGTAGGTATTAATGAGCATCAGCTTAAGCAATCAAGTGGGACGGGCATGGCAGGTCTCAGGCAGCGTCTGCAGCTTGTAGATGGAACACTTGTGGTAGATTCCGCCCCTCACAAAGGGACGGCATTATCGTTAGTTATACCTCGCGTTATTCGTGATGGGAAGGAGAGAGAAGGGCAATGATCCGAGTAATACTTGGAGAAGATCAGCAGATGCTGCGCAGTGCATTAGCCACCTTATTGTCCCTTGAAGGTGATATCGAAGTGGTTGGTCAAGCGGAGAATGGAAAAGTTGCGCTGGAATTAATAGAGGAGCTGCATCCCGATATTGCTGTATTGGATATTGAAATGCCGCTCATGACGGGGCTGGATGTTGCGGATGCGGTCAAGAAAAAAGGATGGGCATGCCGAATCATTATGCTGACAACATTTGCTCGCTCGGGCTATCTCCAGCGTGCAATGGCATCCAGTGTAGGGGGGTATTTACTTAAGGACAGCCCAAGTGATGAATTGTCGGATGCCATTCGCAAAGTATACGCGGGCAAGCGGGTGATGAGTCCCGAATTGACACTAGCGGCTTGGGAGGATCCTTGCCCTTTGTCTCCAAGGGAGAAGGAAGTGCTGAAACTTGCAGAAGAAGGGCAGTCCATGCAGGATATTAGTGCAAAGTTGTTCTTGTCCTACGGAACGGTACGCAATTATATGTCAGATGCGCTCAGTAAAGTCGGAGCGGGCACGCGAATTGAGGCCATTCGAATTGCGCGGGAAAAAGGCTGGCTGGACTAAATAAACAACTGGATGTACAAGATACAGGGCGGCGTGGACGTGAGACGTTTCCTGCAAGTCTTGTCTTATTCAGGTGTGACCCACCATAAACGAATATTTAGCTCATTTTCAGTTTCATTTCAGGATTAACGAACATACTATAGCCATCCCTTACATAAGGAGGTGGAACCAATGAAACGCAATTCAACCGTAGCAGCATGGACATGTCTGATGCTTCTGTTGATGGCATCGCCTGCAGCAGCGCAAAGCAGCAATGGGGAAAATGCTGTGTCAGATAAGGCCAAAGGCCAGACTGCCGTAAGTGTAGCCGCAACGAAGGTAGGACAGTCCAATGCGAAGCAGCAGGATTCGGAGACAGACAAGCAGTTAGAGCAGATACAAGCTCAGATGAAAGAGCTCCGTACAGAAATGAAACAGCTTCATGAGAAAAAGGTTCAATTGCTCGCCAAGAAGCATGGCATTTCGACAGAAGGGAAAAGCAGCAAGCAAATTCGTCAGGAACTGCGTGAGAAATTGGGCATAAAAGGACGACTGTTCCACGAGAAACATCACGATAACGGGAAGCCTGTCGAGGATCGTCAAACGCAGCTTCAGCATGAGGAAGAAAAGCATAAGGCAGCAGCAGACGCAGATGGGCTCACACCAGAAGAGATAAAGGCGAAATTCCAAGAATTAAACGGGTCAGCCAAATAAGTGTGCAGCGCCGATACAAGTATGCTGAATATCCAGATTTTAAATATTGGGACATGCGCGGCAGCGTATGTCCCTGTGTTATATAGGCTAGGAAATTGTGCAGAAACCAAAAGGTAATGATTTCGTAAATATATATAGAAGCATGAATCATTGGCATGCAGAGCTGCATAGGATAAAGGAGCCGAAATGTTACGGATGCGAGGGGATTAAATGAAACAACCCGACGAAAAGGCGCGTAGCGCTTCTCATCGGGTTATGCAGTCGTTCAATAATATTAAGAGTGCAGGAAACTAGTAAGCTATTTATCGTCTGTAGCAATAGACGAAAAGTCATTCTCGCTCAAAACTCGACGAGCACCTACATAGCGCTTCTCGTAGTAGTCCATGCTTAGGCTGTCGATGCGCGTACCCTTGCTAGTCGAAGCGTGTGCGAATTTGTTATCGCCTACGTAAATACCGACATGAGATACACCGTTGCCGCCGCTTGTGTCAAAGAAAACTAGGTCTCCTGGACGAAGCTCGTCTTTGCTTACTTTGTCGCCAGAGTCGAATTGCGACGAAGATGTGCGAGGGAGATCAATTTCGAACTTTTTGAACACGTACTTGGTAAATCCAGAGCAATCAAAGCCACTCGTTGATGTTCCACCATACTTGTACGAAATGCCTAGCAAACCGTCAATCGTGTTGTCCATTTTGGATGCTGCGAATGTGCTTCCCGCTCCGAGCGATGTAAACAAAACGCTCAGCCCGAGTACCGCTGTAACTAGCTTCTTCTTCAAAGGGAAAGCTCCTTCCGTGCCTGCGAGGTTAGCTGGAGGGTTCGGTTGAAGGACCCCTATGATCCCTGTGTTTCAAGATCAATTCACCCGTAAAAACTGGTTCCCCCGCTTTCC
The DNA here is from genome assembly GCF_000293805.1 of Paenibacillus alvei DSM 29. Taxonomy (GTDB): domain Bacteria; phylum Bacillota; class Bacilli; order Paenibacillales; family Paenibacillaceae; genus Paenibacillus_B; species Paenibacillus_B alvei. Next base: position 770,931 of record NZ_AMBZ01000002.1, read on the forward strand.
GGACTATCCGGAAATTCGGCAATCTGGTTTTGGGATATGTATTGCTGCGTGCGATAGTAACAATTTTGCAAGAGTTAGTGCCGCTTTCATGACAAAGTTGTAATAAATCTAGATTTATTGTAACAGACGATTTTTCCTTTGACAAATATTTTTTGTCCTTGACACGAAAAAACTTGTCAAATCAGCGTTATTTTTCGCTGATAGACAAGTTTTTTATTTTTCTTATGCTGCTGTGCATCATTTCATCGTAACGCCTTGTAACTTTTGTAATGTTATCACTTCATGATGTCCTTATTTTCATTCCTATCTATTCATTACTTCTTGATCTATTGCTTCATTTATTTTGTTTATTTCATTTGCTGTTCAGCTTCCTGCCATACCGCATGACGAGCAGATAATCCCCACATTTTCAGCATAGTCATAATTGCAGGCAGCGCCTGTTGAATAATGAGTGCGGTAATGCCTGTGAACATTGCGGCAGCGGATGTAGACAGAATGCCTATTCCAATTGTAGTTCCGATAAATATTAGAGATAGCCCGAGGATGGGCAGCAGGCGCCGCGTACCAGCCGTCACAGAGCGAATTAATGGTGTATCTGATGCGGCACCAAAGTTCAGGAACAGGAAAAGTTGGTGAACGAGCCAGCCGCCAATAAGCCAAGCGATTGCAAAGGGGGCTATGGCCATAAGCAAGGAAGTAAGAGAATTCGATGTTGACAGTGCATTCGCAGTATAGGGAACGAACCATATGGCAGGGACCGTGATGAGGAGAACTTCTAACAAATATAGGACAAGCATGGGCTTCCATACAAGCTTGATACCTTGAAAGAAGGCCAGCCCCTGCTGCTTGGGACGTGACATAGCATGGAATACGCCCGCATGAATAAAGGGCGTAAGCAGCAAATGGATGGCGATGAAGCCGATAAGGGCCCAAAAGTATGGCATATAGTCATTTGTCTTCATTAGATGGAATTGGCTTTCTGTTAGAAAGAGCTGCTTGCTCATTTCAGTAGGTGCAGGATCTGGGTAGCGGCGCAGGATAGGCGTCACGATTCCATCGACGAAACGGTAGAGGAAGAACCCCCATAACAGTTGGTACAAAAATAGAATAATCCAAATGTAAATATGATCTTTGCACCAATTCCAGCCTGATCGAACATAGGTTTTCACGCGATCACCACCCCAGAATGTTCGTAATTGCTTCGATTACCTTGATAACGGACAAGTTAACCCGCGTACGAATAGGTTCGTCGACATGAGCACGCATGTAATTGTTGATATGCTTGTTTTCGACGACAATAGTGTACAGTGGATCGACCATTACCCAGCTAAGCGGTGTTTTATGGGTTATCGTATACTGAATTCGATCTCCTTCTCCATTCCATGACTTGCGTGTTGTAGTTCCATCGGTAAATCCAAACACGATTGGAATAGAAGGATAATTGGCTCCCAGCTTGCGAATGTGAACAGTCGCTTCATATTTGATAGAGCCATTTGCTTCAATCGTACGAGATTCAATATTTTCTACAGCGAAGTCTGCCATTTGACCGTTGTACACATATTGTTGGAAGAAATCAATCCACTTGCGATTCGTTACCTGTTCAACGACGCGCTGGAAATCGGCTGTTGTTGGATGCTTGAAACGATATTTCTGCGTATAGGTTTTCATGATGCGGTTCATCATCTTTTCTCCAACCTGCTTCTCAATAGCGAGAAGAACCAGCTTGGCACGCATGTACACATTTTCCGCGTAATGATCTTGGTTGTTGTATCGCCAAGCTTCCAGCTTGAGTGGAGCCGGATCTGTAATATAGCTCGCTTGTACCGCATTATTAGGATGTACGCCGAATTCCTGTTCCATCAGCTTATCTTCCGCATAGGAAGTAAAACCTTCATCAAGCCAAGCTTCTTCAAATTCATTAGACGCAAGAATTCCATAGAAATATTGATGCCCAATTTCATGAATGACGGTTCGCTCCAAGTCATAGCCTGGACTCTCATCTTCTGCCCCAAACGCTGTTATCAAGGTTGGATACTCCATACCGCCGGCTCCATTACCTGCCTTAGGTGGAACGACAATGGACAAAGTGGAATAAGGATATTTGCCGTACCATTCGCTGAACTTCGATAATGCGGTCTTGGCAGCGTAGAAATATCGTTCCTTCAAATCCTTATGCTTCGGATCCAAATACAGCTTGATTCGAACTCCTGGAACTTGGCTGGAGGAGAATGGTTCTTCAAAATAAACAAATTTCGGAGAGGCTGACCACGCAAAGTCATGGACGTCATCTGCATAGAATTGATACGATTTTTTCCCGTCCGCAATAACGGGCGTCTTTGTTGGAAATCCAGTTGCAGCAACGATGTAATTGTCAGGCACTTGAATACGCACACTGTAAATGCCGTAATTCGAGTAGAATTCTGAATTGCCATGATATTGGTGAAGATTCCATCCATCGGAGGATCGCCCGCGAACACCTGCTTTTTCAAATGCAGCAATCTTCGGGAACCATTGGCCGGCCATCACAAAATCATCGGCATGACCCATACGTGCAAATACTTTTGGAAGCTTGACTTCGAACTCCATGCGAAGCGTAACTTTTTCCTGACTGCGTACGGGCTTCGTAAGTCGCAGCTTCATGAGTGTTTCGTCCTTCGAATTGCCGTCATCCGGTTGTACGAATTGTGTGCGGTTCATTAAGGACATGCCGTCAACCGTGGATAACGATTTTAACGTCATACCGCCATATCCGTCGGCTGGCAACCTGTCTTCACGCAATCTTCCTCCAGACTCCTTCATGAAGGTCGTGTCCGGCGAACGGAATGCGTTCGGATAAAAGTGGAAGTATAATTCATTTACAGTTGCTTTCCCGGGATTGGTCCAAGTGACTGTTTGCTTGCCGATCAGCGTGTGAGTGGACTCGTCCAGCTTAACTTCAATATGATATTCGGCAATACGTTCACTTAGCACCTCCACACTGGGAGTCTCCACAGCTTGCTGCGTGATTGGTTCCTGAACCGCCTGTTTATTCACCTCGGGTCCAAGTGATGGGACGGATCCAGACGGCCAGAACCAAACGAGGAGGAAGCTGCAGGCGGCTAAGAGCAAGGCAGTGAATAAGAGCCGGCGATATACATTGCTTCGGGTCATACGTTTTTAACCTCCCGTTGACAAGCATCTACAGCATGTATATGTTGGCTTTTTGCAGATTATTAGCTAAAATGAAAATGATTTTGAGTTCGTGGGCAAGGAAGGAGTGTACAGTGGAATGGAATCTTCAGATAAGAAAGTTAAGAAGCCGCTGGCTTTGAATGTCATGAGCAGTGGTAAGCATAAAGGATTTGGTTCGGGCAGTATCGATCTGAACAATGTCTCGCCTGTCATCATCGATGAAGGGAAGGCGTACATTGATTTGGGAGCGATGCATGCGAAGAGTAAGGTGGAGCGTGGCATTAAGTTCTCTACTAATAAGGAAGATGTTCCGAACGGACGGCAATGCTGGATCGTATGGGTTGCTGTTGACCGTTCACCAGAAGGTGCGTTCTATGGCGGCTTGGCGGCTTGTGAAATGCTGATTGATGCGGAGGCTAAGCGCGGCTGGAAGATGCTCGCTGATCATGTTAATCGCATGGATTACGCGATGAAGCGCCGTGTGCTCGTCGATGAGCTGAATGCAGAGGATAAGGCTGCGCTGCGTGAGTTGCTTATGACACACAATGCAGAATGGTGGGAACGTACGCCAGAAGAAGTGAAGGAACAGTTATCTTAGTAATAATGGCTTATAAAAGAAGGCCGCTATGCCGATCTCAGGATCAGTACAGCGGCCTTCTTTTATATAACTGTATATAGTGAGTTATCTATCGATAAAGATAGGGCTACATGCTCTATTTAGCTTTACTTAATCATCTAAGGTGATACCCGTTGCTCCAACTAAGGAAAGGTATTAATACGCTTAGACACGGTATATTGGCATCTTGTCCACCCGCGCGGCTCCTGTCTCGATAGCAACCTGTGCAATCGCAGAAGCAACGCTAGGTACAACTCGCTTATCGAGCGGATTCGGAATGATGTAGGTTGGGCTGAGCTCGGCATCCGTTACAATTGCTGCAATGCCGCGGGCTGCCGCCAGCTTCATGTCATCTGTAATGTCGGTAGCGCGAACGTCGAGCGCACCACGGAAGATGCCAGGGAATGCAAGCAGGTTGTTCACTTGGTTCGGGAAGTCGGAACGACCCGTACATACTACCGCTGCTCCAGCCGCGAGCGCTTCGTCCGGGAAGATTTCCGGAGTTGGATTCGCCATGGCAAAAATAATCGGCTTCTCGTTCATTGAACGAACATGTTCCTGTGTAAGCACCTTGGGTGCGGATACACCGATAAATACGTCTGCCCCGCGTACGGCTTCGGTCAGTGTACCGCGAATATGTTCGCGATTCGTTACCATCGCCATGTCTGCTTGCGCAGGATTCATCCATTCCTCTCCCTCACAAACTACGCCCTTTAAATCCACAAGGGACACATGCTGAACACCTGCCTTCAGCAGCAGCTTCGCGATAGCAATACCAGCAGAACCAGCACCGTTAATCACGGCGCGAATGTTCGACATTTGTTTGTGTACGACTTTCAGCGCATTCATCAAAGCAGCAAGCAGTACAATGGCAGTGCCGTGCTGATCATCGTGGAAGATCGGGATATTCGTCTCTTCCTTCAGGCGCCGCTCAATTTCGAAGCAGCGTGGTGCAGAAATATCCTCCAGGTTAATACCGGAGAAAGTCGGCTCCATGTTTTTGACGATATTGACAATTTCGTCTACATTTTGCGTGGAGAGACAAATCGGGAACGCATCGACATTGCCGAACTGCTTGAACAGCATGCATTTGCCTTCCATGACCGGCATAGCCGCATATGGGCCGATATCGCCTAGTCCAAGAACGGCGGAACCGTCTGTAACGACGGCGATCATGTTGCCGCGTAACGTATATTCATTGGCCGCATTCTTATCATTTGCAATAAGTCGGCATGATTCAGCTACGCCTGGTGTATATACAAGGCTCAAATCCTCTGGGGAATTGACCTCAATTTTGCTTGTTACTTCAATTTTGCCGTGCAGCTTCTTATGAAGTTGTAACGATTCCTCTTTGATGTCCAGTGCTACTGGCATACTACAATCAGCTCCCTGTTATTCTCTCCAAGGAGGCGTACCCTTCCGCCAATGGAATTGCAGATAAGCCTCATGCTACATTGTGCTACGTTAACAGAGAAAAGGGAAATACGTTCCGCATATAAGCTAATAAATTTTATTTATGATCAATCTGGTGGATAACTTTTTTGTGATTTTATAATCGTTCTCTGGATCTATTATGCATCTCTACACGCCCTGAAGTGGCATCTCACGCATACATTCAATCATACTGAGGCAGTCCTTCGACAGATGGTGGTCTTCTTTCCAGCACAGTTGAATATAAAAGGGCATTGGCTCTTCCAATGGGACGGTTACAAGGCCAGGCATATTCTGCACCGCCATCGAGACGATCAAGGAAATGCCGGCACCGGAGGCTACCATCGACTTCACGGTTTGGATTTCATCCGACTCAAATACAATTTGCGGCTTGAATCCACAATGGGTGCAGGCCTTCATGAGCTGTTCATGGTGTACATAAGCATTTGTCAGCACGATAAAGTGCTCTTCCTTAAGCTCTGCAATGGATATCGATTTACGCTTCGCTAAAGGGTGATCATCCGGTACACATACAGTCAAGTGATCCTCATAGAGCAGCACGGAGTGAAGACCAGCAATTGGTTCTTTATTCTGTTGCCCGATGATGCCGAGATCCAGCTTGCCCTCTCGAAGCAGTTCTGTTGTTACACGGGAGCCGTATTCCGTTACTTTGAATTGCACGTGCGGATACCACTTTCTTATGTAAGCGAACATGGACGGGAATAAATAGGCCCCAATAATCGGCGGCAGACCGAAATGAATACTGGAGCTGTTATAATTGCGAACTTCCATGATAGCCTCATCAATTTCAGACAAAATGTTATCTACCCGGGCTAGAAATAAAGCTCCTTCCGCTGTGACGCGCACGGCCTTCTCCTTCTTGTTGCGTTCGAGCAATTGTACGCCCAAGAACTCTTCCAGCCGATTAACGGCCGCTGTTACGCAAGGCTGGGACACATAGAGCTGTTCAGCCGCTTTGGTAAAGCTGTGCTGCTCACTAACCGCCTTGAAATATTCCAGTTCCCGCAAATTCATGATGCTTGGTTCCCTCCGATATGATAATCCAATGCGAGTCCTATTCTACAAGAAACGAGAAGGTTCTTCGATGGATAAAGATTACAATTAAATGAATTTATGAATAATTGCTGTATACAGAGATGACTATAATGACATACGAAGGAACGATGAAAGGGGATTCAGAGGTCCCTTTACGGAGCTCATGAATTGAGGTATAATATACCAATATAGTGTCCTTTAAAGAAGAACAGGAACAGGAGGTGAGGTAGGAGATGAACTTTAGTACGTCGAGTATTCGTATTGGCCAATTGCCAGTGGCTATATTTGGCATTATCCATGATGCAGCCCTCAACGGGATACGTATGTCCATTTTTACCTATACGAATACGATAATACGGCGTGAAGACTCTCCTGCCTTAACCTGATCGGATTAGGTTTATGCAAAGGCTGTAGGGAATTTCCCTGCAGCCTTTTTTATGTTCTGGATCGGGAGGCAAGTGTCGTGCACACGCCCCGAGGAGGATAATGAACGTGATACTAAGCCTTTGGCATGTGAAAAAATATTATGGAGCCAATTTGGTGCTCTCGGATGTTTCATTTGAAGTAAAAGAAGGAGAAAAGGTTGGCCTGATTGGCCGCAATGGCTCTGGGAAAACAACAATTTTACAAATGTTGAACGGCGCTTCCATGCCGGATCAAGGGGATATTTTTATACGCAAAGGCGCGGCTGTAGGGCTGCTTGATCAGGTTCCTTCTGCGCCGGAGTCTGCTGCGGTATATGATGTACTGGCAGAAGGATATGCAGAAGTGCGCAAGTGGGAGCAGGAGATGAAGCGAATGGAAGCGGCAATGTCAGATCCTTCAACAGCCGAAGACGAGGGGCAGATGTCTCAATTGCTGCAGCAGTATGGCCAACTGATGGAGCGATTCGAGCGGGCAGGCGGCTATGAAATGGAGGCTTCCATTCGGCGGGTCAGTGCCGGACTTGGAATCACAGAAGAGCAATACAATCGTCCTTTCTCCTCACTTTCCGGGGGAGAGAAGACGAAGGTAGGGCTCGCTGCACTGCTGTTGAAGCAACCGGACATTTTGCTGCTTGATGAGCCTACCAATCATCTGGATATGGCAGCCATCGAATGGCTGGAATCTTTCCTGCTTGCTTATTCAGGAGCCGTGATGATCGTCTCGCATGATCGGTATTTTCTTGATCGTGTGGCCGGTAAAATGGTGGAGATTGAGGACGGAGAGGCAGTCATCTATCATACGAACTATTCCGGTTATCAGAAGGAGAAGGAAGAAAGGCTGCTGCAGCAATTTGCCAGCTATCAGGAACAGCAGAAGAAGATTAAGAAGATGCAGGAGACGATTAAGCAACTGATCGAATGGGGAAATCGCTCGAACCCGCCGAATCCGGGCTTCCATCGCCGTGCCGCTTCCATGCAGAAGGCGCTCGACCGGATGGAGAAGCTGAAGCGTCCTGTGCTGGAACGGCGAACCATGGAATTAAAGCTGAAGCAGGAGGATCGCTCTGGCAAGCAGGTGCTCACGCTTGATGGAATCACTAAGGTGTACGGCGGGCGAAAGTTGTTGAACCAAGTGAACGGGCTGTTGTTATACGGTGAACGTACTGCCTTGCTTGGTGGCAATGGGGCAGGGAAAAGTACATTAATGAAAATGCTGCTTGGCCACATTGCTCCAGATGAGGGGGATATTCGCGTCGGTTCGCGTGTGGATGTAGGCTATCTGGCACAGGAAGAAGCACCGCCTGCTGAGGATAAAACGGTGCTCCGATATTTTTGCGAGACAGTCGCGATGGAAGAAGGAGCGGCCAGAGGGGAGCTTGCCAGATTCCTATTCTACGGTGCTGATGTATTCAAGCGAATTGCGAATCTGTCGGGCGGAGAGTGGAGCAGGCTCCGGCTTGCCTTGCTTATGTATCAGAAGCCGAATTTGCTGTTGCTTGATGAACCGACCAATCATCTGGATATCGACTCAAGAGAAGCGTTGGAGGAGGCACTGGAGTCTTTCCCTGGAACGCTGCTGGTTATTTCGCATGATCGGTATTTCATTAATCGAGTTGCGCGTAAGCTGTGGGTGCTGGAACAGACACAGCTCTCTGTTCATATCGGTAACTACGATGAGTGCAAGGAGAAGCTGCAGTCCTGGGTGAGTCGAGCCAGACATCTAGAATCGATGCCAGTGGCTCCGCATGCAGCTACGAATGTGTCGGAGCAGAGTCCGCAAGCGCGTCAATCAAAGTCTGGCGGCGACAAGATGAATGCAGGAGGATACCGCAATCAGGCACAAGGAAAACGGAAAGATCAGCCCGTACGACAATGGGAACAGGAAATAGAAACTGTAGAAGAACAGCTTTGTCAACTGGAAGAGGAGATGACTGCATTGTCTACAGAAGGAGATAAGGATGTTGATTGGACACAACTGCTTGGAAGACAGCATGTGCTGCGCGAGCAATTAGATGAGCTGTATCGTGGCTGGATGGCCGTAGAGGAGCAGTAAGGCCAAAACAACAATAGCGAATACACAGCCCCTAGACTGCAATGCAGCTAGGGGCTGTGTTATAGATGGATGGCATTACTCACTCCACCAGCGCTTCAAGTGCTGCCACCACGAGCGTTTTTCCAATTCTTTTGTCGGCCGCTTCTCTTCGTTTTTTCGCGGCTCTGCCGGTGATTGAACATGGAGTTCACACCATTCAGTGGGCTCTGTTCCGCTGACGAAGGTCTCCAGACGCTTATTAGGGCAGTTATCGCCTGCTAGTTTACCTGTATCGGTATCAATATAGACGCTGACGACATTGTCTGGAACCGTAAATATTTTAGGTGGTACATTGGACAATGCCTGTTCCGTATATTCAGCGAATATCGGAGCAGCCTTATGGGACTCTGTCACTGAAATCATTCTGCCCTTGTCATATCCGACCCAGACTGCTGTTGAGAGTTCTGGCGTGTACCCGACGATCCAGGCATCCGTATCTGTCGTTCCCGTTTTACCGGCAACAGGGCGCTTCATGCTAGGAGCTACGCGGCTGCCGGTGCCGCCGGATTCGAATACACTTTCCATCAGGCTGGTAAGCACGTAAGCATCTGCTGGCTTAACTACTTGCTCCGCTTGAACAGGCGGCGCTTCGTATAAGACATTGCCACTGCTGTCGATAACCTTCAATACGGAACGGGGAATTGCGCGTTTGCCTTCATTGCTGAATACGCCGTATGCGGATGCCATCTCGATCGGGCTAACAGGGAATGTGCCTAGCGCTAGAGAAGGGAGAGGCTTCATGCCGCTGTCAATGCCGAGACGACGCGCAAGGGATATAACCTCTTCAGGCCCGATCTTCATCATTGTGCTTACCGCAAAGATATTGTCAGATACCGCCATAGCATGGCGTAAATCAATATTACCGTAATACTTGCCGCCATAGTTGCTTGGCTTATATTGTTGTCTGCCATTGTCATACGTAAATGTAGACGGCTGGCTGACGAAGTGAGTCACTGCTGTGATGGCTCGCTTCTCGAGCGCTGCCAAGTAGACAAATGGCTTGAAGGACGAGCCGGGCTGGCGAGTATTTGCGAACACGCGATTATATTGATTCATGCGATAATTTTTTCCGCCGACCATCGCCTTCATATAGCCGTTACGGGGATCAATAGAGACAAGAGCTGCCTGTAAATCTCCTTCCACGGGAATAAATTTCGATATCGCTTGTTCGGCTGCTGCCTGTGCCCGCTTATCAAGCGTCGTGTATACGCGCAAGCCTCCGGCCTCTATTTGCTGGTCGGGAATGCCGAGCAAATCGAGCTCCTGTCGGACATAATCACGGAAATAAGGAGCTACAAGCAGTTCGCTTCGCTCCTCCTTAGGCCGAATGGCTACCGTTTCATTGTAGGCGTTCTGCGCCTGCTTCTGTGTAATATATCCGGTCTCCACCATACCCTGGAGTACAACTTTTTGTCTGTCCTTAGCATTTTTCATATTGAAATAGGGTGAATAATAGCTTGGTCCGCGTGGAATGCCAGCTAAAATTGCACTCTCTGCCAGCGTTAGGTCACGGGCCTTCTTGCCAAAGTAAAGCTGTGCTGCGGCCTCGATACCGTATGCGCCGTGTCCGTAATATACTTGATTCAGATATTGCTCTAAAATATCGTCTTTGCTGTATTTCATCTCCAGTTGAAGCGCATATTGCGCTTCCTTCACCTTGCGAGCCCATGTCCGCTCGTGGTTGAGATACAGATTGCGGGCAAGCTGCTGCGTCAAGGTGCTGGCTCCCTGTTTTTTAGACATCGATTCAATATTGACGAGCATTGCGCGTGCGATTCCTTTGAAGTCGATGCCGACATGATGGTAGAATTGCCGATCTTCTGTTGCAATGGTTGCATGAATGACGTCTGGAGCGATATCGGACAGTCTGACCGAGTGCTGCTGCTTCTGACCGCTTGCCAATGACGTTAGTTCCGCTCCATGACCGTCGTAGATGATAGAGGGCTGTTGCATATCGGACGCTGGCAGATCCGTTACATACAGATACCCAAGCAGGATGCCGCAAGCACCTAAAAGGAGCGCAACCGAACAACCTGTTATTTTGAGCCAACGGCAAATCCTGAGCCTCCGTTTGTCCTCTGTCTTCTTACCGCTTAACCGCTGCATGGCAGCGCCTCCTGTTCGACCGTCAACGGGCTATTTAGTGGTTACCATTCAGTATGGAAAAAGCGGAGGAAGGTTATTCCTTTTGATTAGTAATTTTTCACATTTTGTGCACTGAAAAAGGGTTGGAAACTATGAAAAGCAGAATATTCAAGAGCATTTTTCACAATTTCAAAAATCCAGTGGTGAAGCGGCTTTCAGAGCTTTGATAGTTCTGAAAATTGTGCAAATATTCAACTTGACTTCGGAAAATGATTGCATTTTGGGGGGGAACCGATATAATACTTTGTGTTTGGTGCAAAATGGAGATGAAGTGTTACGAATGTTACACATAGGAACCATTACGAGCATTTCGGGAACTAAGCCAACGATACCATGATTATGAAAGAAGGTTGATGTTATGGAATTGTGGTTTACAGAGAAGCAAACGCCTACCTTTGGCATTACGGCAAAAATCCGCGAGACATTCGTGGAGGAGCAAACGCCGTTTCAGCATTTAGCGATGCTGGATACCGAAGAATTTGGACGGATGCTCGTACTGGATGGCATGGTTATGACGACGATCAAAGACGAGTTCGTATACCATGAGATGGTGGCACACCCGGCCCTTGTAACTCATCCGAATCCGAAAAAAGTACTTGTCGTCGGCGGCGGCGACGGCGGAGTTATCCGCGAAATCATGAAGCACCCTGGAGTAGAGAAGGCAGTTCTCGTTGAAATCGACGGCAAAGTCATCGAATACTCCAAGCAGTATTTGCCTGAAATTGCAGGCGAGCTGGACAACCCGCGTGTAGAAGTTATCGTGAATGATGGATACATGCATATTTTGAACAGCAAGAATGAATATGACGTCATTATGGTTGACTCCACAGAGCCGGTAGGCCCTGCGGCGCCGTTGTTCGAGCGCGGCTTCTATCAAGGCATCTATGATGCATTGAAGGAAGATGGCTTGTTCGTTGCACAGACGGACAACCCTTGGTTCAAGGCTGACTTAATCCAGCAAGTAAACCGTGACGTGAAGGAAATTTTCCCGATTGTACGCGTATACGGCGCGAACATTCCGACCTATCCAAGCGGTCTCTGGACGTTCACAATGGGCAGCAAGCAGCACGATCCGCTGCAAGTGGACGAAGCGCGGATTCCGGAAATGGAGACGAAGTATTACTCTCCTCGTCTGCACAAAGCAGCCTTCTGTCTGCCTAAATTTGTAGAGGATTTGTGCAAATAAGACAGTGCACGAAGAAGGAGGAGCTTAGACGATGAAATTGGATCAAAAATATTCGGGCAATGTATTCATTTGCAGCTCTGATGATTACGAAGGAGCAAAGGCCGTCATTTATGGCATGCCAATGGATTACACGGTATCCTTCCGCCCAGGTTCACGCTTCGGCCCAGGCCGTATCCGTGAAGCATCGGTAGGCTTAGAAGAATACAGCCCATATCTTGATAGAAGCATTGAGGAATTGAATTACTTCGATGCAGGCGACCTGCTGCTGCCATTTGGCAATGCGGCGAAGAGCCTGGACATCATCGGGGAATTCGTAGGCAAGCTGCTAAGCGATGGGAAGTTCCCAATCGGCCTTGGCGGGGAGCACCTAGTGACATGGCCAGTCCTGCAAGAGGTGTACAAGAAATACCCTGATCTCGCGATAATTCATATTGATGCGCACGCTGACTTGCGGGAGCAGTATGAGGGTGAGCCTTTGTCTCATTCCACACCAATCCGCAAGGCTGCTGAAATGATCGGCGGCAAGAACGTGTACCAGTTCGGTATCCGCTCTGGTTCGCGTGAAGAGTGGACGTACGCTCGCGAGAACATCAATTTCTTCCCGTTCGATGTAGCGGAGCCTCTGAAGAAGGTTCTGCCTGAGCTGGCTGGTCGTCCGGTCTATGTCACGATTGATATTGACGTGCTTGATCCAAGCTGCGCACCGGGAACAGGAACGGCAGAAGCGGGCGGCATTACGTCGAAGGAATTGCTTGAAGCGGTTCATTCGATTGCTCGTTCGGATGCCAATGTTATCGGATGTGACTTGGTGGAAGTGGCGCCAATTTACGATCCAACCGAGCAGACGCCGATTACGGCGAGCAAGATCATTCGTGAGATGCTGCTCGGGTTCGTGAAGTAATGTAGTCTGTAACAAAGCAGCATCGTCCAAGCGCACGGAATCTGCATGCAGCAGAGGAAGTGCGCTTGTTTTTGTAATGAAGCAGCAAAAAGGCAGGGCTTAGACATGCGTTACAGTCCCCTTTAAAATAAAGAGAAAGGGAGGATGAGAATGGGTAAGATGAAGATTTTACTTATTTCGATCGCAACCATATTCATTATTATTATCGTTGCATTAGGATTCATAGGGAATCACTTCTACAACATCGCGCTTAATCCGGAGACGGAGCGTCCGTTCCTTGACAACAATCCGGATCTTAATCGGGCGGTTCCGACGATGCAAGTAGATGAACAGGAGACGCAAGAAAATGAGATGGCAAAAGAATGGATCGAAACGAAGCATCACGACGAGGTCACGTTAGCTTCTTTTGATGGTTTGAAGCTGCAAGGCTATGAGTATCGGCAAGAGCACCCCACGAATAAGTGGGCCATTGTCGTTCATGGCTATACGAGCTCCGGCAAGCAGATGTCGTATGCGGTTAAGAGATTTTATGATAAAGGCTATCATGTACTGCTCGTCGACTTGCGAGGACATGGAAAGAGTGAAGGCTCCTATATTGGGATGGGCTGGCATGATCGATTAGACATGATGGGTTGGATTCGCCAAATCGTTGAAGCTGATCCCGAGTCTCAAGTTGCTCTGTATGGGGTATCTATGGGAGGAGCGACGGTTATGATGACCTCGGGAGAAGAACTTCCTGCGAATGTCAAGGTGATTGTAGAGGACTGTGGATATACGTCAGCCTATGATGAGTTCACTTACCAATTAAAGCGGCTGTTTCATTTGCCTGCCTTCCCAATCATGACGGCTTCCAATGTGGTGTCTAATATAAGAGCCGGCTATGACTTAAAGGACGCCTCTGCTTTGAAGCAGGTAGCTAAGAGCAAGACTCCTATTCTATTCATTCACGGTGATTCCGACACGTTTGTCCCTTATGAAATGGTTCAAGAGTTGTATGATGCGGCAAAGGTCGAGAAAGATCTGTTGGTCATCAAGGATGCAGGACACGGAGGCGCTCACCTTGCTGGAGCGGTGTATTGGAATAAAGTATGGGAGTTCACAGATAAGTTTATGAAGTCCTAACGAAATGAATAAAAAGACTCGCATAAAGAATGGAAAGTCTTGCAAATGAATAGAAGCCCTGCTCCTTTCAAGGCGGCAGGGCTTGCGTGTGCATTGGTTGTTTAAGATAAAAGGAACTTCCAGGCGATCCAGCATATCCCGACACCGAGCCACGAGATGAATCCAAAGATGACTACGATTTTATTCTCGCTCCAGCCATACTTCAATGAATAATGATAATGGATTGGAGCCATGCGGAACATTCTCAGCTTTGTTTTGCGATAGTACCATACCTGTAGGATCACCGACAGCTGTTCGGCAAAGTAAACGACGAACAGCACGGGAATCAAAATTTCCACCTTTTCTAAAACCGCGAGGAAGGAAAGCGAGCCCCCAATTGCAAGTGAACCCGTATCCCCCATAAATGCTCGGGCTGGATAAATATTATAAATGAACAATCCAAGCAGGCAGGCAATCATGATGAGCGAGAACATCTTCACTTCCATATGATCGGATATGAGGAAGAAGAAGAAATAAGTCGGGATCGACACATTTATAAGCAATCCGTCCAGACCGTCCGTAAAGTTAATTGCATTTGCCGAACCTACCACGAACAGCACCATAATTGGCACATACACAAGAAGAGGAAGATCAAGCGCTAGACCGCCCCCAAGAGCAACGGTTGTACTGACGTTAAAGTGCTGAATGAGCACGTACAGCAGCAAGCCGGTAAAACAGAATTGGAATACAAGCTTCGCCTTGCCGGATATCCCAGATGGATCCTGAAAAACAGCCTTCTTCAAATCATCCATTAAACCAACGGAACCGAATAGCAGAAACGTCGCAGCCAGAAAAATGGTCATTGGCGATGGATGATAGGAGATGGAGGTGATTACACCGATAAAAAGGATAAGGCCAGCCATCAGCGGTGTGCCGCGCTTAGCTTGATGATCGGGCGGCAGCTCAGCTCGAATCGGCTGTGTCAGCTTCAGCGTTCGCAATCCCCATATGAGCAGCGGTGTTAACGCGGCTACCAGCAGGAAGGATACGCTCGAAATGCCTAATAAGGAAGAGTTCACGACATCACCTATCAGTATGTATTTTTATAGATGAGTACATTTTATTATAATTCACATCAATGGACAAATATTCCTGATTCATTGCTGTCGTTGCTTCAGTTATTTCCCCTTGCAGCCTTCCAAAGAGCCTGCGACAATGCTGCCTCGATGAAGTACTGCTTGTCTGTTCGCACGTCTTGCAACAGCCTCAGCTGAGCAGCTTGCATCGACGAGCACTGCATCTGCGGTATCTCCAACCTGAGGCCACTGGCGTATACCGTCCTGACTTAACGGGGTTACACCCCCCGTAATGAATCCGAGCGCCTGTGACAGGGATCGCTCATCAGAGTAACCGTAGACTTCAGCTAACCGTCCTGCCTTCTCAAGCAGATCGCAATTGCCGAACGGCGACCAATGGTCGGTGACACTGTCAGTACCGAGTCCGATGTGTACTCCGCGATTGCGCATTTCCGGCAGTGGCATATTCGTTCGGCCGATAGGCACAGTGGACATAATCGCGATATTAAGCGCTGCAAATCGTTCAATCAGTTCCGTTGTCTCAGGCGTGCGATCAGCGAATGCGAATGCATGGCTGACTGCTACTTTCCCCTGCCAACCGGCCTCTTCCGTTAATTCAGCCAGTCGCTGCAGCGTTGTCCATCCGTCCGGGCCGCGGTCATGCAAATGCATGTCGATCCCAGCCCCTGTTGATACGGCGATATCCATAAGCGTATGAAGTGAACGTTCAATATCCCCGTCGACGCTCGCAGGATCCACAGAGCCAATCCAACCAGCACCGTGTGCTACCGCTTCGCGGACAAGGTGAGATACATTCGAGTGAAGAAGACCATGTTGGGTGAAGGCAACAACCTCATAAGCAAGTTGATCCTTGTACTCTTCCAGCACTTCAATAGAAGCCTGCAAATTGCGCAACTCCATAACAGGGTCAATATTAATATGGGTGCGTACGTACGTAGAACCGTGCTTAAGGACAAGATCAAGCAATTTGCGGGCACGTTCCTTCAAATAAGGAAATCGGGCAGGGAGCAGGCGGCGTTCCTCTTCCATTCGTTCGAAGATACTGGAGATAGGACGTACCGCTTTCCACGGCCCCCCGTAGTAGGTTTTATCAATATGGATATGCATTTCCCGAAAAGCAGGCAACAGGAGGAGACCGGCTGCATTTACACAAGGAAGAGACTTGAGATCTTCATCCTTCAGGTCACTTGCTGGTACAATTGCATGTATTGTGCCATCGTCGATTTGGATATGGAATAAATCCGTATCCGTAATCGTAATACCTTCTTTTTCTCGATATGCGGTTTCAAGCCGTACATTGATTAGCCAATAAGCGTTAGGCATGCCCGTCACTCCTCTAATGTTGGTAGTAGAATAACTGGATCTATACTGCAGGGTTATTTCTTTATCTACAAGATTAGCATGAAAGAAGATGGGAGAAAAATAAAGATAAAGCATGGAAATTGTTTTTGGATTGGATTTCTACGTGCATACATAAATGAAAGAACAGAGTAGACAAGAACGAGGTGATCTCACATTGGGCAAGGAATGGACATGCTTTCGCAAGCTCAGCTTTGAAGTGAATTTATCTATCAGTTAGATGTAAAAAAGGGAGCTGTCTCTAGGACTGCCCCCGATCTATTTCGTCCCGTCAGACGCCAGTAGCTTCTGTACGTCTGCGATGGTTACGATGTGCGGTTCGCTTCGTATTTCGGATCATCATATAAATACATAATCCAAACAGCGGAGCAATGACAACAATGGCCGTCATGCCGATCGTGAAGAAGCCAGAGCGTTCAATGCGGATGCTGTCGACAAGAACCCATACTGCCGAAGCTAGGTGGAGTACAAGTGTCAACAGGAGCAGCCAGTCGCTATGGTTCGTTAACCAAGTCAAAAGTACTGTCAATTCCACCATATATCGCCCCCGTATTCCTCGTGGTACTGACATAAGCTGAGCAAATATGCAGCAGCGGACATTCGAGGAATCATTTACTACTCTTATTATAATTGAGGGGCAATTCGAATTTCCACGTCTTTCTTGAGGCATAACCTTACAAATTCGTAAGTTATCAGATTGTGTCGTATTTTGTGAATCCCCCACTTCTGCTGAGATTAACTGTACCCTTGGGGACGAAAAGGAAAAGGAGGTTGCAAAAGGCGGGCGTATACCGGATAATTTAGAAATCAGACTTTGGAGATTGGAGCTTGACAATGACGGAGCATCAGAGGGAAGCGGCTGACAGATTGCCGGTTCTTATCACGATTGACAGCCGACAAGATGATGAACGGGTCACACAGCAGGTAGAAGGAGAGCTGTTTCGGAAAGGCTCGAATTTCTACATTCGTTATATAGAGGCTGAGCCTCAACCGGAGCGGGTGAAGCGACGAAGTGATTCTTCTATAGATGCGAGCCGCACACGAGTCACACTCAAGGTGAGTGAAAACCTGATTAAGCTAACTCGAAGAGGACAGGTGGAATCGGAGCAATCGTTCATTCTTGGAACGAGACAGAGCGGATATTATCGTTCATCTGCGATTCGCTTTCCTTTAACTACAGTGACGTCAAAGCTGTCCTGGGACGAGCCATGGCCGTTCGAAGGGCCGCTGCAATTCGATGAATTGCGCATTGCGTGGTCGTATCAAATATATATAGAAGAGCGTTGTACGGGGAAATTTAATATTCGATTACGTATTACACCCGCCTGAAATAGGCATGAACGATAAGATGCAGGAGGAACGAGACATATGAGCAGTGTAATGGAACGAGTGAACAATCAAGTTAAGCAGGCAATCGAGGAGGCAATCGTACAAGCAGGTCTTGTAGCGCGTGAAGACATCCCTACATTCGTTATCGAAGTACCTAAAGATAAGACTCACGGTGACTTGGCATCCAATGTGGCGATGCAGCTGACACGTATTGCAAAACGCAATCCACGCCAAATCGCAGAAGCAATCATTGAGAATTTGGATAAAGATGCGGCTGCAATCGAAAGTGCGGAAATTGCAGGGCCTGGATTTATTAACTTCCGTGTGAATAAGAGTTACTTGTATGACATTCTCCGTGAAGTAAATGAAAAAGGAAGCGACTACGGCCGTATTACTGCTGGCAGCGGACAGCGTGTGCAGATGGAGTTCGTATCTGCGAACCCAACAGGAAGCCTCCATCTTGGACATGCGCGTGGTGCAGCTGTCGGTGATGCACTGTGCAATCTGTTGGATTACGCGGGTTATGAAGTAACACGCGAGTATTATATTAATGATGCCGGCAATCAAGTGAACAACCTTGCTAAATCCATCGAATGCCGCTATAAGCAAGCACTTGGGCAGGATGCAGAAATGCCTGAGGACGGCTATCATGGCGTGGATATTAAGGGTTTTGCTGAAGAGCTTGTTCAAGCAGAAGGCGATCGTCTGTTGTCCTTGCCTGAGGAAGAGCGTGAGCGTTATTTCCGCAACTATGGTCTTGCGAAGGAATTGGACAAAATCAAGCGTGACTTAAACCGCTTCCGTGTTCCATTCGACGTGTGGTTCAGCGAAACCTCGCTCTATGAGAACAACGAAGTGACAAAGGCGCTGGATGCGCTTCGTGCAAGTGGCCATGTGTTCGAGCATGAGGGTGCGACGTGGCTGCGTACAACGACATTTGGCGATGACAAAGATCGCGTATTGGTGAAGAATGATGGCTCTTACACGTATTTGACTCCTGATATTTCGTATCATATGGACAAATATGGCCGTGGCTTTGACAAAATGATTAACATTTGGGGTGCTGACCACCACGGGTACATCCCGCGTATGAAGGCAGCGATGGAAGCGCTCGGTAATGATCCAGACAAGCTGGTCGTATTGATTGCGCAAATGGTTAGCTTATTCCAAGATGGCGAGAAAGTGAAAATGTCCAAGCGTACAGGGAAAGCCGTAACGATGGAAGATTTGATGGATGAAGTGGGCGTTGATGCAATCCGTTACTTCTTCACAATGCGTTCGATGGATTCCCACCTTGACTTTGATATGGACTTGGCGATCTCAACATCCAATGAGAACCCTGTCTATTACGTACAGTATGCGCATGCGCGTATTTGCAGCATTTACCGTCAGGCGGAAGAACAAGGGGTTGCATTGCAGCCGTTGAATGAGCTGAATTTGGCGAAGCTGACGGCTGAGCATGAATTCGACCTGCTTCGCAAGCTGGGTGAGCTTCCAGAAGAGATTGCGGTTGCTGCCCGCGACTATGCGCCACATCGTTTGGTTCGTTATGTGTATGAGCTTGCATCGCTCTTCCACAGTTATTATAGAGCAGAGCGTGTCATTACAGAAGATGCAGAGCAGACACAAGCTCGCCTTGCATTGCTCGGTGCTGTTCGCACGACAATTGCGAACGTGCTTCGTCTGGTTGGCGTATCCGCTCCAGAACAGATGTAAGGGCAGTGTCTGACGAAATACAATGATTTTTGCTTCATAGAATAGAGCGTCCTGCGAGTTGAAATAACTAGCAGGGCGCTTTTCTTGTTCAACCTATGTTTGTTCGGTAAAATCAGAGATAGATACAACGAAGTGAACACACAGGGTAGAGAGAAGGTGACGAGATGCTTTATTTGCTTCCGCTTATGATTGAGCGCGTCGGCGTGCTGCTGATCATTGCATTCGTGCTGTCGCGTATGAAGTCATTCCGCCACATTGTCCATAACGAACATGGTACAGCTGAAAAATGGCTGCTTATTGTCGTGTTTGGCGCATTCGGGATTATTAGCAACTATACCGGTGTACAGATCCATAACAGCACCGTATTTTCGCAAACTTGGCATATAGACATAGAGACGGGCAGCGCCATTGCAAACACACGAATAATGGGCGTTGTCATCGGTGGACTGCTTGGCGGTCCATTTGTCGGGACAGGTGTCGGATTAATAGCAGGCCTGCATCGACTATCGCTCGGCGGATACACTGCGGCAGCTTGTGGAGTGTCGACGGTATTGGCCGGCATTATTACAGGCCTCATCGGGAAGCGGCTCCGTATGATTCAAGGAAAGCATGCAGCATGGCAAGCGGCACTGGTCGGCATCGGGATGGAGTGCGGGCAGATGGGCATTATTTTGCTCGTAGCGGAGCCATGGAGCTCTGCATGGGAACTCGTCAAGCTGATCAGTGTGCCGATGGTTGTGGTTAATGGATTCGGGATCTTGCTGTTCATGCTAATCATTCAATCGATCTATGAGGAAGAGGAACGTTCCCGAGCGCTGCTTACGCATAATGCACTTCATATTGTTGATCAAACGCTGCCTTATTTCCGTCAAGGATTAAATAGCGATTCATGCCGGGAAGCGGCCATGATTATATGGAAAGGGACGAGTGCCGACGCAATTTCCATTACAGATGAACATCAAATTTTGGCTCACGTAGGCGCAGGAGCCGATCATCATGTGCCATTGAACGGTATATCTACACAACTGACGAAGCAGGTGCTGGAGGAAGGAATTGTCCACAAGGCCTCCTCAAGAGAGGAGATTCATTGCCTCGATCCACACTGTCCATTGCAGGCAGCGTATGTGCTGCCGCTGAAGGTGCATGAGCGTACTGTCGGCACATTGAAGTTATATTTCAAGCAGTCATCACGTCTGTGTCAGGTGGAGCAGGAGCTTGCTGAGGGCCTTGGCAAGCTGTTCTCTTCCCAACTGGAACTTGCGGAAGCGGAACGGCAAAGCCGGCTGTTGAAGGATGCAGAGATTAAGGCGCTGCAAGCACAGGTCCACCCGCATTTTTATTCAATGCCTTTAATACAATATCAGTGCTCTGCCGCACTGATTCGGAGAAGGCGCGCAAGCTGCTGCAGCAGCTAAGCGTATTTTTCCGCAGCAACCTTCAAGGGGCGCGGAAGATGCTGATTCCGCTGCACAAGGAATTGGAGCATGTAGAAGCGTACTTGTCATTAGAGCAGGCAAGATTTCCTGGAAAATATATGGTAGAAACGGATATTGATGCTTCCCTTATGGATGTGCTCGTACCCCCATTTACGCTTCAGCCATTGGTGGAAAATGCAATCCGGCATTCGTTCTCTAAAGGCTTTGCAAAGCCGCAAGGGGTTGTGTCCATTTGTACGCAGGTGAATGGAAAGGATGTGATCATTACGACAAAAGACAATGGGAAGGGAATTGCGCCGGAATCCATGGCCGTGCTTGGCAATGAAACCGTTCCATCTGCCGAAGGAACAGGAACAGCGCTTTGCAATATTGCAAAGCGGATTGGGGAACTGTATGGAAGCAGAGGCTCGGTTTTTATTGATAGTACGTTTGGTCAAGGGACATCGGTAACGATTACCTTGCCGATTCATTACAGCGATCGGGGGGACATCTATGTTGAAAGCATTTATCGTGGATGATGAGCCGCTGGCGCGCAACGAGTTGTGTTATTTGCTGCGTCGTACGAAGCGGGTCGAAATTGTAGGCGAGGCAGAATCGACGGAAGAAGCGCTGGAGCGTATAGGTGTTCTGCGCCCGGATGTGGTTTTTCTTGATATTC
This sequence comes from Paenibacillus alvei DSM 29, assembly GCF_000293805.1. Lineage (GTDB taxonomy): Bacteria > Bacillota > Bacilli > Paenibacillales > Paenibacillaceae > Paenibacillus_B > Paenibacillus_B alvei. Next base: position 792,650 of record NZ_AMBZ01000002.1, read on the forward strand.
AGCTTGCAGAAGCAAGTGGATTGGAAGCCGCTGAACGGATATGTGCAATGGAGGAACCGCCAGCAATCGTATTTGCAACTGCATATGACGAGTATGCACTGCGTGCATTCGAGCTGAGTGCATCCGACTATATATTGAAGCCGTTCGATGAACAACGCATTCAACTGACCGTAGAGAAGCTGGAGAAGCGGGGATCGAACCTTGCTCCAATGATCAAGAGCGATACCGTGGCGGAATCTCGCCCTGCCTCGGCTGAGCGGGTGGAGCTGCTTGCCATCACGACAGTGGATGAACGGATCGTCGTATTGCATGTGGATCGTATCGTGTATATCGGATTTGAGGAGGGAAAGACCGTTGTTGCAACGATAGAGCAGCGGTACCGTGTTGGAGAGGCGCTCAGTGTACTGGAACGGAAGCTAAACCATCCATCCATCGTTCGTGTGCATCGAGCGTATTTAGTGAATGTGGATCGTATCGTTGAAATCGAGCCGTGGTTCCATTCGACGTGCCAGTTGAAAATGCAGGACGGCGCCAGCATCCCGGTTAGCCGAACCTACATGAAGGAACTGAAGCAGCTTCTGGGGTTCTAACGATAAGGGCAGATGAATAGGCAGCCTTTCATGATCGGAGCTGTCTCCGCGCTAACCTGAAAAAGAGACTGAAATCGCTTGTATTTCAATCCTTTTTTTTGCATTTCGTCATAGGGATGCCGTATTCTGTTTTGAAAACGAGGAATTGCTTTTTTCATAAGGTATGATAACAGTAACAACTTGAAGGGAGTGGACAATCATGAATGCGGTTTCAATAGTGATTGGTTCGATATGCATCTTGATGATCACCTATCGCCTCTATGGAACATTTATGGCGAACAAAGTGTTAAAGCTAGACGATTCCAAGCCTACTCCGGCGCACGAATTAAATGACGGCAAGGATTATGTGCCGACGAATAAATGGGTGACCTTTGGTCACCACTTTGCAGCCATTGCTGCTGCAGGCCCGTTAGTCGGCCCAATATTAGCAGCCCAGTTCGGGTATTTGCCAGGACTGCTCTGGTTGTTGATCGGTGCGGTTATTGGCGGGGCTGTCCATGATATGGTTGTATTGTTCGCATCCATGCGCAAGCAGGGCAAGTCACTCTCTGAGGTGGCGAAGGAAGAGCTTGGCCCGATCGCTGGCTTCTGTACCGGACTTGCAATGCTATTCATTATTACGATTACGATGGCTGGTCTATCGATGGTGGTGCTTCATGCGCTTGAACACAATCCTTGGGGTACCTTCTCGGTAGGCATTACAATTCCAATTGCCATGATAATAGGAATTTGGTACAAGAAGACAGGCAACCTGAAGCTTGCTTCTGGAGTTGGTTTTGTTTTGCTGATGATTGGCGTATTTATGGGTCCTTACATTCAAGGAACCGCACTTGGCGAATGGCTGACTTTTGATATGAATACGCTTGCAATTATTTTACCAGTATATGCCTTCTTTGCGGCGGCGCTGCCCGTATGGCTGCTGCTAGCTCCACGCGACTATTTGAGCAGCTTTATGAAAATCGGAGTGTTCCTTGCCCTTATCGTTGGTGTGTTCATTATTAACCCGGACATCCCATTCCCAGCCGTGACCGAATTCATTAACGGCGGAGGGCCGATATTGGCAGGGCCAGTATGGCCGTTCATCTCGATTACGATAGCCTGTGGAGCAATCTCCGGCTTCCATGCCTTTGTTGGATCGGGAACAACGCCGAAGATGATGGATCGCTGGAGCGACATTAAGGTAGTAGGCTTCGGCGCGATGCTGGTCGAATGTGTTGTTGGGATTATGGCGCTAATCGCTGCGACTGCCTTGCAGCCTGCTGACTATTTCGCAATCAATTCTACACCGGAAGCGTTCAAGACACTTGGCATGAACGTCGTTCATCTGCCGGATTTGGCAAGAGAAATTGGTTTGGATTTGGAGGGGCGTACAGGCGGGGCTGTAACTCTGGCTGTTGGGATGACGTATATTTTCACAAAATTCCCGTGGTTCGAATCAATGGCATCCTATTTCTTCCAATTTGTTATTATGTTCGAAGCGGTATTCGTACTGACAGCGATTGATGCAGGGACGCGTGTAGCGCGTTATATTATTCAAGATTTCTTCGGTGAAGTATATAAACCTTTGAAACAAGTGGACTGGGTACCAGGCTCTATCTTTGCAAGTGCGCTAGCATGCTTCCTGTGGGGGTATCTGCTCTTCTCGGGAGATATCGGTTCAGTATGGGCGCTGTTCGGAGTATCGAACCAAATGATGGCCTCCATCGGTCTCATTATCGGTGCTACGGTTATTATGAAAATTGCAGATAAGCGCTGGTATTCACTCACATGTCTTGTACCGCTTGCGTACTTGTACGTCACTGTTAACTATGCAGGCATATGGATGATTACGAATGTGTACTTGAACTCATCGGGTAAAGGGTACAGCATCCTGAATGCAACGCTGTCGATTATTATGATGGTGCTGGGCGTTATTATCCTCATTTCTGCTATTAAGAAGTGGCTGGAGCTGTGGAATACACCAAGATCGAAGATGGAGCCTCTATCGGTTTCCTAGTACAACTGCATGAATAAATGATCAAGGACAGTCGGTTAGTCGGCTGTCCTTGTTTTTTCAAATCTCGGACACGTTATCGGTCTGCCTCTTTAAGGAGCCGCATGACATCAATTTCCCCTACACTTCGGGAAGTGCTGCTCCGGCTTCGCATTGGGGTTGCAGATCGTCTTAGCAAGGATTTGATTTCTGCGGGCCTGAGATCGGGCTTCATGGCAAGCAGCAGTGCAATAGCACCGCTTACGTGTGAGGTGGCCATTGAGGTGCCGCTCATCTCATGGTATTTTCCCTTAATCCACGCAGATACAATTTTATCACCAGGCGCGTAAATATCAACGAAGCGACCTCGATTGCTGAAGGGGGCAATTTTCCGGATGCGATCGGTAGCCCCTACTGAGATCGTTTGCAGGTAACGAGCGGGGTAATCAATGGATTTGCGCTTCGCATCATTTCCGGAGGAGGCAACAATGGTAACGCCAGCGTTGTATGCGTTCGTGACAGCGGTGAGGAGCGACTTGCTGCGGGTTTTCATGCCGAAGCTCATATTAATGATATTCATACCATGGCGGACACACCAATCAATGCCTTGAATAATATCGGATACGAAGGCAGCTCCATTCTCATCGAATGCTTTGACTGGATGAATAACGGCGCGAGGGGCCACCCCTATAATGCCGTACATTTGATTGGCGGCAGCTATCGTGCCCGCAATATGTGTGCCGTGACCATTGTCGTCATGCGGAGGAAATCCGCGCTGAATCAGATTAATGCCGCGCGTGAGCGAATGCCTCAGGTCAGGATGGTGAAAATCTGCCCCGGTATCAATGACACCAATATGAACACGGTGACCGGTTGTTGTGCTCCAAGCCTGTGGAGCTTTGATGTGCCGGACTCCCCATGGAATGCCGCGCTCCCAGTTGACTGGCCGCTGGGACACGGCATGCATGGAAAGGTGAATGTCTTCTTCAACGATAACTTGATAAGTGGACAATAAAAGGGTTGAGTCGAAGTCAGCACTGGCTGGATATATCCAAGCATTAATAAGTGGAACCTTGCGTATTACAGTAAGCTCCGGTCTGCTTTCCTCGAGCAAATTCAGTGCCTCGCTGCATTGTTCATACTGTTCGTGGGTGTGGAAGCGGATGAACAGTTGACGCCTGCGCGGCTTATCGGTGCTGAGCCCTTGAAGCAATAACTGGAGTAAGCCCGTAGTATCCAATGTCGAGTCCCTCCCGACAGTTCCTTTGTAACGGTTGTTCAAAAAGTTACATGTGATAATCAAGAGACCAAATATGAATTGGCTGAAACGTCTTTTTTGAACAGACAATTTTACATATCGTATGCGTTAAATTCCTGCGTGGACTGGGGTAGAAGCCTTTTTTGCGAAAGTTAGGCCTTCCACCGTGTCAAATGACTTCCACGGACATAGTATGAAGAAGAGCCGACGAAGGGCTTAGCACACCCGATACGGGGGCGTTAGCCTTCATCGGGTGCGGATACAGTCGAACGCGAAGGGGATTCCCTTCGCGTTTCTATTTTTTGTCCGACTTGTGGCATTTCCTCGTCTATAGGAAGAAAACTTGCATTTTCACTTGAGATCGGTTTTACTTATGTGTGAACATGGATAAGTGAATGCAATTTGAACTTTTTAGAGAGAGAGGATGTGTCTTTATGAGCACACCGCTGGATTTGAAATTGGATCCTGAAAAAGTGCAAGAAATACCGATGGTGGATCTTGCTTTCATGGTACTGAAAACTGCCAACACGCCTTTCTATTACCGCGATCTCATGAATGAAGTCGCTAAGCTGCGGGGGTTGTCCGAAGAGCAAATTAACGATGTCATTGCGCAGTTATATACGGAAATTAACATTGACGGACGATTTGCTTGTGTTGGCCAGAACCTGTGGGGATTGAAACGCTGGTATCCGGTCGACCGTTCTGAAGAGGCAATGGCCGGGGGTACGCCGCGTCCACGCATCATTAACGATGACGACGATGACGATTACAATGATGATGACGACAACTACCACAATGATGAAGAAGAAGACTTCGACTTCGTTGATGAAGATAGCGATGAAGACGAGGAAATCTTCGAGGATGATGATTCTGATGTGGAAGATGATGTGGACATCGAAGAAGAAATCGATGAAGAAGATGCAGATCTGAATGAAGATGAAGATCGCGACGAATTTGAAGATGAGGAAGACAAAGACGGGGATATGTAAGATCCTCTTCTTAATTTGAATCCGCATTTTAGAATGCCGCTTGCTTATATTTCCTGTGCCCCCTAACTGATCTTAGGCGTGTGCAGGAGGGATACGTAAGCGGCATTTTCCATATGAGCTGCCCGTGCGAAAAATCACCTCGATCTCCCTTGACACGGGATTGCCTACAGAGTAAACTAGCATATGGGCTTTGGATTTACACGTAATTAAATAGAGTCATTTTCACATATGAAGAAAGTGCCCCGTGACACTACGGGAGTCACTTTTTTGTTTTTTAGGATACGAATTGCGGATTTTGCGGCTTTGTTGCTGGTTGCAATTGGTACAATTTGATTCGTATAAAATAGCTCCCGTCCACTACGGAACATGACTTCCGGACAATTTAGACAGGAGCTTTTTTAATGACATTTTGCATCAATGAATATTGCGCAAATGGGTTACGATAACAACATGAGATTATGGGACTCGCGTGTATCGAACCTGTTCTACAGACAAAGCCTCCCGAGAACATGTCTTGAATGCACTTGATCATAGGAGGGTTTCACCAGTGGCAAAATATATTTTTGTAACGGGCGGCGTCGTTTCTTCTCTTGGTAAAGGGATTACGGCAGCATCCCTGGGCAGATTGCTGAAAAATCGAGGGCTTAAAGTAACGATCCAAAAATTTGATCCTTACATTAACGTTGACCCGGGCACAATGAGCCCTTATCAGCATGGCGAAGTTTTTGTAACAGATGACGGAGCAGAGACAGACCTTGACTTAGGTCACTATGAACGCTTCATCGACATCAACCTGTCGAAGAACAGCAATGTGACAACTGGTAAAGTATATTCTACGGTAATTTCGAAGGAGCGCCGCGGTGAATACCTTGGCGGTACTGTACAAGTTATCCCGCATATTACGAATGAAATTAAAGAGCGCGTATTCCGTGCAGGCAAGGAATCCGGTTCTGATGTTGTCATTACCGAAATCGGCGGTACAGTCGGCGATATCGAGAGCTTGCCGTTTTTGGAAGCAATCCGTCAAATTAAAAGTGATGTAGGTCGTGACAACGTGATGTACATTCACGTTACCTTGATTCCTTACATCAAAGCTGCAGGCGAAGTAAAAACGAAGCCTACGCAGCACAGCGTAAAAGAATTGCGCAGTATCGGTATTCAGCCAAACATGCTCGTATGCCGTACAGAGCATGAGCTTGCAGAAGATATGAAGCGCAAGATTTCCTTGTTCTGCGATATTGATGCGAATGCGGTAGTAGAATGCCGGGATGCTTCCACATTGTACGAAGTACCATTGATGCTTCATGAGCAAGGCATGGACGATTTCGTTGTAAATCACTTGAAGCTCCAAACTCCAGAACCAGATATGGTGGAGTGGACGAAGCTTGTAAACCGCGTGAAGCAGCTTGAAGGCCAAGTGGAGATCGCAATCGTTGGTAAATATGTAGCCTTGCATGATGCTTACTTGTCCATCGTAGAAGCGTTGGCGCATGCAGGTATTGATGCCAATACGGAAGTTAATATCCGTTGGGTGAATGCAGAAGAAATTACAGAAGAAAACGTAGATGCAGAATTGTCGGGCGTACATGGTATCTTGGTGCCAGGCGGATTCGGCGATCGTGGTATCGAAGGTAAAGTAACAGCAATCCGCTATGCGCGTGAACAGCAAATTCCGTTCTTCGGTATTTGCCTTGGTATGCAAGTTGCGGTTATTGAATATGCACGTGCTGCGGCAGGCTTGAATGGCGCGAACAGCTCCGAAATCAATCCTGCGACAGAATATCCAGTTATCGATCTGCTTCCTGAGCAGAAGGATATTGAAGATTTGGGCGGTACAATGCGTCTTGGTCTGTACCCTTGCAAACTGCAAGAAGGATCGCTTGCAATGTCCTGCTACAATGATGAGCTGGTGTACGAACGTCACCGCCATCGTTATGAGTTCAACAATGAATATCGTGAAGTAATTGAAGGCGCAGGCTTGAAGATCAGCGGTACGTCCCCAGACGGCCGATTGGTGGAAATTGTAGAGCTTCCAGGTCATCCTTGGTTCTTGGCTGTACAGTTCCACCCAGAGTTCATTTCACGTCCGAACCGTCCACAGCCATTGTTCCGCGAGTTCGTCAAAGCGGCAATGACGCATCGTGGATAAGGAACAATAGTCGCTGGAATCGTTTGAAGCGGGGCTCTCCTATTGGAGAGTCTTCGCTTTTTTTGTTTTTATGTGGGAGTTGCGATGTTTTTCCTAGAAGAAGAAGGATTTTATTGTAAAGAAGCGAATAAGTACTGTACATGTGGAGTGGTAAAATAAGCATGCAGTGTGAGAGATTAACTCATTTGAACAAGAGGATGCTGCACACTCGCTCGTGAGACGCGGTGGGAGGGGTACCAGTTGAATAATAAGAAAGTATTGATTGTCGATGATCAGAATGGTATTCGGGTTCTTCTCATGGAAGTGTTCAGTAGTGAAGGATACACGACTTTTCAAGCGTCCAATGGCAAGATGGCGCTGGAGATCGTAAAAGAAGAGTCGCCGGATATTGTCCTGCTAGACATGAAGATACCGGGCATGGATGGATTAGAAATTTTGAAGCAAATCAAGCTGATGAAGCCACATATGAATGTGATTATGATGACCGCTTATGGCGAATTGGATATGATTAAGGAAGCGACCGATCTCGGTGCATTAATGCACTTTACGAAGCCATTCGATATTGATGAGATGAGAGTTGCGGTCAATATGACATTAGAGCAGGGGCAGTCAAGTAACGAGATGACGATGCCTTCTTAAGAAGTAATGTATGATATAAAACAAGAAGCCTGCTGGGGGTTAAGCTCTAGCCTTCTTCAAAGTATCCGGTCAATGATAGTGGGCGACTTATAGCATTGGCTTGCGATACAGTGAATTGGACATGCCTCTAGTGGAGAGTGCTCGTGGACGAGACCTCCTTAGGGGCCTTCCTCGTTTATTGGGTATTGTGCTCTAAATCGCTGCTATAGGATACGGAAGCGATATAATCTAATGGTCAGTGGCACAATCATGGGATTTTACAGGGGGCGGATAAATGATGATACGAGTGGCTGTTTGCAGTTATTGGCATGTTCATGCGGAAGAATATACGGATTTTATTCTTCATCACCCAGATACAGTGCTGGCAGCAATATGGGATGAAAATGAGACGCGTGGCGAGCGCTATGCAAGCCGCTATCAGGTGCCGTTTTATGCAGATCTAGATCATATGCTGGCACAGGCGGATATCGATGCGGTTGTGGTTGTAGCGCCGACGCGTCTGCATGAGAAAATCATGGTAAAGGCAGCAAAAGCAGGCAAGCACATTTTCACAGAGAAAGTATTAGCCCCAACCTTGGCAGAAGCTGATCGCATCGTAAGGACTGCAGAAGCAAATAATGTTGTGCTGACCGTTGCTCTTCGAAAGCTATATGAGCGAGATATCATAACGCTGCGCAGAATAGTAGGAGAGGGCGCTGTGGGGAATGTATCGCTTGTCCGTGTGCGTATGGCGCACAACGGAGCTCTAGCAGGATGGCTGCCAGATCATTTCTACGATCGAACCGATTGTGGTGGTGGGGTAATGATCGATCTAGGCTGTCATCCAATGTATATTGCCCGTGTGCTGCAAGGGATGCCTCGAGCCGTGACTGCATCATATGGGTATGTTACTGGTAAAGAAGTTGAAGATAATGCAGTCGCGCTGCTCCAATATGATGGTGGTGCTATCGGAATTGCCGAAACAGGATTTGTTACCGGTCAATCCCCGTTCATGGTTGAGATTCATGGCGCAAATGGCAGCATTATGTATGGCATGCCGGACGATCAAATTCGCATACGACTGAATGAAGGAGACGGAGAGTGGAATATAATTCCGTTCGATGAACCGATTCCGAATATGTTCGAGCAGTGGGTAGATTATGTGCTGCGTAGAGAAACCAATCCAGACAACGTTAATATGGCGCTGGATCTGACAAAATTAATAGAAGCGGCCAATCAGTCAGCGGCTTTAGGGAAATCAATTCCTGTAAACGTAATGTAGCTGTTTTGTCAAGAGGTTGTTTACTTTTTCACGCCCAATTGTGATATAATAACACCGTATAAGATGTCGGCTCTAATCAAGATAGACAGACGACGAACAACTTCCTAGGAGGATGGAGACCATGCCATTAGTTTCGATGAACGAGTTCTTGCCTAAAGCAAAAGAGAAAAAATTTGCGGTAGGTCAGTTCAACATCAATAACTTGGAATTCACACAAGCAATTACAGAAGCGGCGATGGAAGAAAACGCGCCAATCATCTTCGGTGTATCCGAAGGCGCTTTGCGTTACATGGGAATGGAGTACACAGTAGCAATGGCTGAGGCGGCTGCTAAGAAATCCGGCTTGCCAATCGCTTTGCACCTTGACCATGGTAGCACATTTGAAGTAGCAATGGCTTGTATTCGTGCCGGATTCTCTTCCGTTATGTTCGATGGTTCCCATCATGCATACGAAGACAACATCCGTTTGACAAAAGAAGTTGTTAAAGCAGCTCACGCTATGGGCGTATCGGTTGAAGGTGAACTGGGTACAATCGGCGGCGTTGAAGACGATCTTCACGTAGACGAAGATGCAGCTCAATTGGCTAACCCAGAAGAAGCAATTCGTTTCTATGAAGAAACAGGTGTAGATGCACTTGCAATTGCTGTTGGTACTGCTCACGGCATGTACAAAGGCGAGCCTAAACTTCATTACGATATCATCGAAGCAGTAGCTTCCAAAATCCCAGTTCCAGTCGTATTGCACGGCGGTTCCGGTGTACCTGACGAGTCCATCCGCAAAGCGATTGCAGCAGGTGCAGGTAAAATCAACGTGAACACTGAAAACCAAGTTGCTTGCACAGCAGCTATCCGTGAAGCACTGGCTAAAGATGCGAACGTTATCGACCCTCGCAAATACTTGACGCCAGCACGCAATGCAATGGTTGAAGTTGTTCGCAACAAAATCCGCTTGTTCGGATCCAATAACCAAGCATAATCGATATTCATATTTATGTTTACGAATGCGGGAAAAGCACCGGTTCGCGCCGGTGTTCTTCCCTTTTTTGCGATTATTCCACGTTTTTGCAAATGAACATGAATCCAATAAAGCATATGGGCGAGCCGGATCTGTAACAGGTGCGGCGTGGGGGGAACTTAGCTTGTGATGGAAAAGTTAATGATTTGCGGTGGGCGACCGCTGCGTGGCGCTGTGCAAATCAGCGGCGCAAAGAACAGTGCAGTCGCACTCATTCCTGCGGCAATATTGGCAGAGAGTGAAGTAGTGCTCGATAACTTGCCGGCATTAAGTGATGTTGCAACCTATACGGAGATTATTAGCGAACTCGGCGGAGAAGTAAGCTGGGAGGGCCCTTCCTTGCGAATTGACCCATCTAGCATGATTTCGATGCCAATGCATAACGGACCTGTGAAGAAATTGCGGGCCTCCTATTATCTAATGGGTGCCTTACTTGGGCGTTTCGGCGAAGCGACTATTGGCATGCCGGGAGGATGCAACTTTGAACCCCGTCCGATTGATCAGCATATTAAAGGATTCGAAGCATTGGGCGCTACGGTAACCAATGATCACGGAGCAATCCATATTTCGGCGCGCGAATTGCGCGGCGCCAAGATCTACCTCGATGTGGTTAGTGTAGGAGCAACCATTAATATTATGCTGGCGGCTTCCCGAGCCAAAGGCATCACCATTATCGAAAATGCGGCCAAAGAGCCTGAAATTATAGATGTAGCCACTTTGCTCAATGCAATGGGGGCTAGAATCAAAGGTGCTGGTACTGAATCCATTCGAATTGAAGGAGTGGGGGGGCTGCATGGGTGCCGACATTCTATCATTCCGGATCGCATTCAAGCAGGAACCTATATGATCGCTGCGGCAGCTACGCGTGGCGATATTCTCATCGACAACATCATCCCTAAGCATTTGGAAGCACTTACGGCGAAGCTGGAGGAAATGGGTGTGCAAGTCATCGAAGGAGACGAGTCTCTTCGTGTGATTGGCCAGCCTGACTATGAGGCTATCGATGTAAAGGCCCTCGTGTATCCAGGATTCGCAACAGATCTTCAATCACCGATGATCAGCTTGCTCACGCAAGCTGCTGGCGTAAGTATGCTGTCCGATCTCGTATATAGCAATCGATTTAAAAATGTGCCAGAACTGCTTCGTATGGGCGCCAAAATCCGTGTGGAAGGACGTTCAGCAGTCATTGAGGGAGCAAAGCTGAATGCAGCAAAGGTGAAAGCCGCTGATTTGCGTGCGGGGGCATCACTCGTGATTGCAGGACTAACTGTAGCAGATGGCATCACAGAAATCTCCGGTGTAGAGTATATTGACCGGGGCTATGATAATCTGGTTACGAATTTGCGCAATTTAGGCGCTGATGTATGGCGTCAGACGGAATAAATTGGCGGTTATAGGGTAAAAATAGGATAATGATCGTTTCGCAATCGTGGGTCAAGGGTGGTAACAACTTTCCGATAAGCTCCGATCAAGTGACCTGCAAGCGCGAAAATTCTAGTACTCGGCGTTTGTTTAGCGATCTGTATCCGAAAGAGAGTGATAGTGGTGCATTCTCTTTCGGATACAGAAGAAAATGCAACCTTTTAGCAAGTTCGAACGTACGAAGAGTATTTCCCTTTCTATTCCTTGAAGACGCTGTAGCGTTTAGCACCATCACTTCCATAAGTGCTTCGCTTCAATGACTTTCTTACCCAGGCCGACAGTTCCCATCTGTTATCTGTCCACTATTCATTGTATCAACCAGCCTTCATTTCTCATACTGACATACCGCTGCGTTTATACGTATCGATATCACAATTGGACTTATTCTTCTGACATCATTTGTATTTATCAACAGAATAGGAGTTGTATTCATGGAGTTACAAATTTCCGATTTGGAAACGAAAAAACTGACCGAGCTATATAAACTAGCAAAACAATTTCAAATTGCAGGCTATGGTCAAATGAAGAAAAAAGAATTAATATTTGCTATCTTGCGCGCGCAGGCGGAACAAGGCGGCTTTATGTTTATGGAGGGAATACTGGACATTCTTCCGGAGGGCTTCGGTTTCTTGCGTCCTATTAACTATTTGCCGAGTTCAGAAGATATTTATATCTCTCAATCTCAAATTCGCAGATTCGACCTTCGTACGGGTGACCTCGTATCAGGGAAGTGCCGTCCTCCAAAAGAGAACGAGCGATACTTCGGATTACTTCAAATCAATGCTGTAAACGGCGAGAACCCAGAAGATGCGGCACAGCGCCTTCACTTCCCTGCTTTGACACCGCTATATCCAGAGAAGAAGCTTGTGCTTGAAATGGCTTCCAACAAAGTGTCTACTCGTATTATGGATATGCTCGCGCCGGTTGGGCTTGGACAACGCGGACTTATCGTAGCTCCTCCTAAGGCCGGTAAGACATTACTTCTGAAGGAAATCGCGAATAGCATCTCGACCAACCACCCTGAGATTGAACTATTCGTCCTGCTCATTGACGAGCGTCCTGAGGAAGTAACGGATATGCAGCGTTCTGTAAAAGGAGAGGTTGTTGCATCCACATTTGATGAGGTGCCAGAGAATCATATCAAGGTAACAGAGCTTGTTCTGGAGCGCGCTTTGCGTCTAGTAGAGCATAAGAAGGATGTAGTTATTCTGCTTGATAGTATTACGCGCTTGGCTCGAGCTTACAATCTGGTGGTTCCACCGTCTGGCCGTACATTATCTGGCGGTATCGACCCTGCTTCCTTCCATCGTCCGAAGCGGTTTTTCGGTTCTGCCCGCAATATTGAAGAGGGTGGCAGCCTGACGATATTGGCAACAGCGCTGGTTGAGACAGGCTCGCGTATGGATGACATCATTTATGAAGAATTTAAAGGAACAGGGAATATGGAGCTTCATCTGGATCGTAAGCTGGCTGAACGCCGTATTTTCCCGGCTATCGATATTCGCCGCTCAGGAACGCGCCGCGAAGAAATGCTCTTGTCCAAGGAAGAACTGGATAAGTTGTGGGCAATTCGCAAGAATATGAACGAATCTCCAGAATTCGTGGATCAGTTCTTGAAGAAGCTGCGCGATACAAAGACGAACGAAGAATTTCTGGCATCACTGGATACGAGCGGTACGCCAACACCGCCTCCGCGCAGAACGCGCAGCAGCTCTGTGAGCTCCTAAGCACTCGTTCTTTGGTCATTAAGCGGACAAGAATATGGTTATAACATGAGATTGCGAACTTGATGCAAACATGCTATAATCCATTCATGCGTTTTTTATATACTCTGGGCACGCAAAGGGCTCAGGGCGGAAAGAGGTGAATTCGAGTGAAAGAAGCAATTCAACCGAAATACCACATTACGACTGTAACTTGCGCTTGCGGTAACACTTTCGAAACAGGTTCCGTTAAAGAGAACTTGAAGGTAGAGGTTTGCTCCGCTTGCCATCCATTCTTCACAGGTAAGCAGAAGTTCTTGGATGCTGGTGGTCGTGTGGATCGATTCAAAAAGAAATACGGCATGTAATACGTATGTTTATGATATGGACTCCCTTGCTGGCAACAGTCAAGGGAGTTCATTTTTTTTATATGTATAACTGCTCCCTTAGCGGTCTAACAGTTGGAACGGAAAATTCGCACAAAATGTCAAAACGACATTTGTGAAAATTCGCTACAATTAATTGGGACGGGAATTTTATCAAGATAGAAGCCTTCATCATGGGGAGGTCAGGCTATGTGGCGGGAACACGAGCAGTGGATTAAAGATGCTGTATCCTACATAGAACGAAATATAAAAGAAAACGTTGATGCGGTGGCCGTTGCGGAACATTGCTCGGTATCCCGTTTTCACTTTAACCGGGTGTTTCAACGGCATGTCGGAGTAAGTGCAGCAACTTTATTGCGAGAACGCAGACTGGCAGGGGCTGCGGCGGATCTGCTTTCCACAGATAAACGAATCCTGGATATTGCGCTAGAATACAGATTTTCTGGTCAAGACAGCTTTACACGTGCCTTCAAGCAGATGTACGGTATGACACCGAATGAATATCGCAAAGGTTTTCGTTGTTTTCATTGGACAAAGGAGGAGAATAGAATGATTGAAAATCAGGGTTCTATACCTGAACTGCAAGCTGCTCCGCCAGGATGGACAATTACAGGTGTATATCCGAACCAGTATCGGGTAAGCGTTGATCGTGTTCATGTTCATCGGGGAAGGGCATCGGGCACCATTCGAGCTAAAGAGGTTGCGGATCCACGGGGGTTCTGTACGCTGATGCAGATGATCAAGGCTGGAAAGTATGCTGGCCAGCGACTTCGTTTGTCTGGGTTCCTGAAGACGGACGGCGTTAAGGGATGGGCAGGCATGTGGATGCGGGTCGACGCCAAAGATGAAGTGCCTATCAACTTTGATAACATGGATGAACGCCCGATTGTTGGATCAACGGAGTGGAGCTCCTATGAAGTAGTGCTTGATATTGCTCCTTATGCGGAAGTGATTGCATTCGGTGTGCTGCTAAGCGGCTCAGGTCAAGTGTGGATGGATGGGATTCGCCTGGATATAGTTGATGACTCTGTTCCCACGACTGGTGGATTAGCGACGAATAATAAGATGCCTGATGAACCGGTGAATTTAGACTTTGAGATGGACTGTGAATCGTAAGAACGGAGCCTAGGCGGTATGGTTGAAAAATTATTCGAGCTTGGATTAGGATTTATATGGCATATCATTAAGGGAGAACTGCCGTTAACCATCATCGGTAGTACGCTTTTGTTAGGGGTATTGTTTGTATGTGTGGGGGAATGGAGTGAGCGCCGCAAGCAGGAGCGGTTGGTTCAGACCGAGCCTAAACCGCTTAGAAGCAAGCGCACTTTTATTAAGGACGCCATCATTGTGATGGCTGCCACCTTTGTCGTGGTCGGCAGTGCATATGGTATTTTTCGTTTGATTGCACGGGCTCTTCCTCATTGGGGATGGCCTGTTCTTCCGGATGGGAATGTCACACTTGCATGGATAAGTCTCATTGTGGTGATGCTATCTCTAGCAGGAATCCTTATCCTGGAGTTATTTTGGGGAGATAAGCCTGTGACTCTCGCACCATTTTGGATTGCATTTGGATTCGTGTGGGCTGCATTATCTACTTGTGTGCTGCAATGGGTGTATCCGATAGCGAGCGCTAAGTCTTGGGTTTATTTTATCTCAGGCTTGATTAGTGCGTTGCTATGTGTACTGCTGAGGTATCTTCAGCAAATGGACGAAGAACCGGGTAAAACAAGGAGGAAGGCAGTTCCATAACTGTTAACAAATGACGTTGGTTGCACTTTTGTTGCAAATCGTCTATACTAAGTTATGCCGTGCTAGACGGGGAGGTAGCGGTGCCCTGTAACTCGCAATCCGCTGTAGCGAGGTTGAATTCCTGTTAGAGGTTTTGTCGATGTGGGGTTTGGCGTCTACACTCGGTGTTGACGGCTGGGTCCTCCGCAATGGGTGCCTATGAACTTGGTCAGGTCCGGAAGGAAGCAGCCATAAGTAGGAGAGCTCATGTGCCGGAGGGAAGCCTGGCCTGAGTCGTAGTGTGGAAGTGCCGCTCGGATCGCAATTATCAATAACAGGTGCACGGTTCATATAGTGCATACGAGGACACCGGGATAACCGGTGTTTTTTGTTTAAACAAATATGAATACATGTTCATATTATATATATGGCAGGAAAAATACCGCCTTTTGGCGAATTGTACAACGAACAACAAGTGAGCGGATAATCTCATTTTCGTTTCTGCAAAAAGAGGTGAGTGTATGAACGAATCAAGCATACCGATACATGGCGCTCTGTCGCAACAGTCCCTACCTTCCTCCTGCAATGAAGGGGCAAATGTGAAGGCGTTGCACCTGCTACAGCAATTTGCCGGTGCTTTTATACAGGATGTAAATTTAGGGATTATGCTGTTGGATATTCAGTTTACCCTGGTGGACATCAGTGATATGGCCTGCAAAGTGTTAGGCTGGGAGAGGGAGAAGGTGCTCGGAAGACGTGTTAATGAGTTGTTTGGCGACATGCCTACAGAGCATCATCTCGTACAGCGATCATTGCTTGAAGGTGTGAGTGTTCGGAATCATGCTGTCTCTTGGCGAAATGGTGTTGAACGATATGAGCTTCTTATGGATTCCAATGTCATGCGCGATGAACAGCGCCGCATTGTAGGTGCGTATGTGCTGTTCAAGGATGTATCCAATTTGCGCTCGTTGGAGGAACAGGTGCAGCGAAGTGATCGGTTGGCAATGATTGGGCAAATTGCAGCAGGGACGGCCCACGAAATTCGTAATCCCTTAACCTCTATAAAGGGTTTTCTGCAGATGTTCAAGAAGACACTGCGTGACAAGGGGATGGCGAAGGAAGTCCATTATACCGAAATCATGCTAACGGAAATCAACCGGATTAATGAACTGGTCGGTGAGTTTCTGCTTTTAAGCAAACCGAAACATGTCACAATTGAGCGTGTTAATGTACATCAGGTAATGAACGATATTTTACCGATTATTCGCAGCGAGGCAGTACTGCACGGTGTACATGTTCGATACGAGGCAGGGGAGTCTGTACCGAATGTGGTGGCGGATCGCGAGCTGCTGAAGCAGGTGTTTATCAATATCGCCAAGAATGGAATAGAGGCGATGGTGGAAGGCGGCACGCTGACGGTGAGCGTGAAGCGGGATAGTGCAGAGCAGCGTGTGCTGATCGATATCCATGATACGGGTCCGGGGATTCCGGCATTTCTCGTTGATAAGATATTCGATCCCTTTTTTACGACAAAACAGAATGGAACGGGACTGGGGCTCTCGGTATGCCAACGAATTATTCATGATTTAGGGGGGACGATACGCGTTTCCTCTAAGGGGTTTGGCACGACATTTACGCTCGCAGTCCCTTATCAGAGCTCATAGAGATGTAGTAAGCGCCTCTCTTTTCCAAAGAGAGGGAATGGCTGTTTTTTTAGAGGTTATGATATAGTATAATAAGTAAAAACGTTTTCGAGGTTGCATCATGGGGCATATCGCATTGTATCGCGCATGGAGACCACAGTCATTTCAAGACATGGTCGGACAACAGCATATTATTCAAACGCTGCAAAATTCGCTGCGGGAGCGGCGTTTTTCGCATGCATATTTGTTTAGCGGCCCGAGAGGAACCGGGAAGACGAGTGCAGCGAAAATACTGGCGAAGGCTGTCAACTGCGAACAAGGGCCGAGCCCGGAGCCTTGCAACGCTTGTGAAGCGTGTCAGCGCATCACTGCCGGAGCTGTGATGGATGTAGTGGAAATCGATGCTGCATCGAATCGCGGTGTAGAGGAAATTCGCGATCTTCGTGAAAAAGTGAAATATGCGCCAACAGAAGTTCGCTACAAGGTGTACATTATTGATGAAGTTCACATGTTGACGACGGAAGCTTTTAACGCCTTGCTGAAGACGTTAGAAGAACCGCCTTCGCATGTGATGTTCATATTGGCGACGACAGAGCCGCATAGGCTTCCAGCTACGATTATTTCGCGTTGCCAGCGTTTTGACTTTCGTCGAGTCTCGCTTGCTGAGCAAGTACAGCGCTTGGCTCAGGTGTGCAAGGAAGAGAATATTCAAGCTGATCATGACAGTTTGACCTATATTGCAAAGCTGTCTGACGGCGGGATGCGCGATGCGATCAGCTTGCTGGATCAAGCAGCCTCCTTTACTGACGGAGCCATTACCTATCAACAGGTATTGGACATTACTGGGGGTATGCCCGAAGAGAGATTCGCTGAACTTGCCCGAGCGGTACAAGCGGGTGATGTTGGATCGGTGCTTTCGGTGGTTGAGCAACTGATGCAGGAGGGCAAGAGCGCAGACAAGTGCATGGAAAGCCTGTTGTACTTTTTCCGAGATCTGCTTATGATGAAGATGGTGCCGAGCGGAGATACACTAACGGATCGGTTGACTCGCGTGGAGTCTTTCCGTGATTTGGCGGAAGGGTTCACAGAGAGTCGTTTGTTTCACATCATCGATACGCTGAATCGATACCAGACGGATATGAAGTTCGCTGTGCAGCCGCAGACTTTGTTCGAGGTCGCACTGCTTCAATTGGCAGCTTCGGGTCAGCGTCCCTTGCATCGTGCTGCGGATACTGGCGAGTCCGTTCAAGGGGAGATTCGACAGGATGGAATGGAACATTCCTCCTCCCTGCAACATTTGCGTCAACAGATTACGTCTTTAGAGGCGAAGGTTGAACAGTTAATGAAATCAGGGGGGGCAGGTGCAGGCCGTCAGGAACAAGTAACGAATGAACGTACACCTGCTGCAACACGCCCATCTGGACGCGTATCCAAGTTCTCTAAGCAGCCGCCGCAGTTTGAGCGATACCTTGCGAATCATAACAGCGCCGAATTCAATCGCATTCGAGGTACTTGGGGACAAGTGCTGCAGCGAGTGAAGGAAGCGGGTGTCACCATTCATGCTTGGCTGGTTAACGGTGAACCTGTGTCATGTCTGGAGGATCGGATTCTGATTGGTTTCAAAAATTCGATTCACCGAGATACGACAGAGAAGCCGACTAATAAGCAGGTGATCGAGCAAGTGCTGTCCGAAACCTTTGGCAAGCCGTACCAGATGGATACCATGATGCTCAAGGATTGGGAGGCTGCAGCAGCCCGAACCGAAGACAAGGAAGAGCAGGAATTCCAATTGGAGCCAGAGGGCCAAGAAGGCCGCAATCATTCTCAAGAACCATGGATTGACGAGGCAATCCAGTTATTTGGAGAAGATCTCGTTGTCATAAAAGAGTAATTTATATTAAATGGAGAAAAAGGAGATTCACGGCGATGAACAATATGAATCAAATGATGAAGCAAGTTAAAAAATGCAAGAACAAATGTTGAGAGCTCAAGAAGAATTGGCTGATAAAAAAGCAACTGGCACTTCTGGCGGCGGAGCTGTAACTGTAGAAGTTAACGGCCACAAAAAAGTGCTTAGCATTGCTATTAAACCAGAAGTAGTGGATGTAGAAGATATCGAAATGCTTCAAGACCTTGTTATGACCGCTGTTAATGATGCGTTGACAAAAGCAGAAGACATGGCAAATGACGACATGTCCAAATTCACAGGCGGAATGAAAATTCCTGGCTTGTTCTAAATCTAGACACATGAATGTGAGGCATATACCGATTCCGGTATATGCCGTTTCTACCATTAGGGGAAGTTTTTTGGGTGTAAGGACGAGGTTGCAATCGTCGATTAAGCTATCGTAAAGGAGAGCCCGCATTGTATTATCCAGAACCGATCGCCAAGTTGATCGAGGCATTTACACATTTGCCCGGAATCGGGCCGAAGACGGCGGCTCGTCTTGCGTTTCATGTACTCCGTATGCAGGAGGACGATGTTATTGATTTTGCGAAGGCGCTTGTTAACGTAAAGAGAAACCTGCATTACTGCTCTGTGTGCTGCAATATTACAGATATTGATCCTTGCCGTATTTGCTCAGATAAGACGCGTGATGCCTCTGTCATGTGCGTTGTACAAGAAACCAAGGATTTGGTTGCGATGGAGCGTACGAAGGAGTTCATGGGGTATTATCATGTGCTTCAAGGTGCAATATCCCCAATGGAAGGAGTAGGCCCGGAGGATATTCGTCTTGCTGAGTTGCTCAAGCGGCTTAGTGATGAGCGGGTTAAAGAATTAATCTTGGCCACCAATCCGAATATTGAAGGGGAAGCAACAGCAATGTATATCTCAAGGCTTGTGAAGCCGTTTGGCATACGTGTTACGAGAATTGCCCATGGTCTGCCTGTGGGCGGTGACTTGGAATATGCGGATGAGGTGACCTTATCTAAGGCGCTAGAAGGCCGACGCGATATTCAATGAGGTAATTAGAGTGGTTCAGCACAGGAGTGTATAATTGCTGTTATTTGATATAGGGGCTCTCGACCATCGAGGGCTTTTTTTGTTGTCTGCAAGGAGATCTGTAGTGTTGAATGGATATGAAACGCTAAGAC
>NZ_AMBZ01000002.1:815000-881196 GCF_000293805.1 Paenibacillus alvei DSM 29
ACAAGGAAGCAAAGCTTCCAAACCAAACGATTGCTCGTTGTCAGTTTTGAAAGATCAACTCTTTCAATCTGTTTGGTGGCGATGGCGGAGGGGTTCCACACGTACCCATCCCGAACACGACCGTTAAGCCCTCCAGCGTCGATGGTACTTGGATCGCAGGATCCCGGGAGAGTAGGACGTCGCCAAGCAGAGCATATATTGCTCATATACAGTTCTTGTTGACTGTGATGAGGGCCCTTAGCTCAGCTGGTTAGAGCGCACCCCTGATAAGGGTGAGGTCGGTGGTTCGAGTCCACTAGGGCCCACCATATAAACTTTATATCCCAATATGGGGCCATAGCTCAGCTGGGAGAGCGCCTGCCTTGCAAGCAGGAGGTCAGCGGTTCGATCCCGCTTGGCTCCACCAAATAGTTTTACAACATTGTACCTTGAAAACTGAATCGCGAAAGTTAAGTGTCTTAGAATCATCCTTTTAGTTGATATACGCTCAGCTATGAGCATACTAGGTTAAGCTAGTAAGAGCACACGGAGGATGCCTAGGCACCAGGAGCCGATGAAGGACGTGGCGAACAACGAAATGCCTCGGGGAGCTGTAAGCAAGCATTGATCCGGGGATGTCCGAATGGGGAAACCCGGCTGTCGTAATAGGCAGCCACGCATACCTGAATACATAGGGTATGTTGAGGCATACGAGGGGAACTGAAACATCTAAGTACCCTCAGGAAGAGAAAACAATAGTGATTCCGTCAGTAGCGGCGAGCGAACGCGGAAGAGCCTAAACCAAGGAGCTTGCTCCTTGGGGTTGTGGGACGTCTCACATGGAGTCAGAAAGGTGTTTATTAGACGAAGAGGTCTGGAAAGGCCCGCCATAGAAGGTAAAAGCCCTGTAATCGAAAGTAAATGCCCTCCGAGACGGATCCCGAGTACCGCGGGACACGTGAAACCCCGTGGGAATCTGGCAGGACCATCTGCTAAGGCTAAATACTCCCTGGTGACCGATAGTGAAGCAGTACCGTGAGGGAAAGGTGAAAAGCACCCCGGAAGGGGAGTGAAATAGAACCTGAAACCGTGTGCTTACAAGAAGTCAGAGCCCTATTCATGGGTGATGGCGTGCCTTTTGTAGAATGAACCGGCGAGTTACGTTTGCGTGCAAGGTTAAGGTGAAGAGCTGGAGCCGAAGCGAAAGCGAGTCTGAATAGGGCGAATAAGTACGTAGGCGTAGACCCGAAACCGTGTGATCTACCCCTGTCCAGGGTGAAGGTGCGGTAACACGCACTGGAGGCCCGAACCCACGCACGTTGAAAAGTGCGGGGATGAGGTGGGGGTAGCGGAGAAATTCCAATCGAACTCGGAGATAGCTGGTTCTCCCCGAAATAGCTTTAGGGCTAGCCTCGGAGTAAAGAGTCATGGAGGTAGAGCACTGATTGGATGCGGGGCCCGCCAAGGGTTACCAAGTTCAGTCAAACTCCGAATGCCATCGACTTATATCCGGGAGTCAGACAGTGGGTGCTAAGGTCCATTGTCAAGAGGGAAACAGCCCAGACCATCAGCTAAGGCCCCTAAATGTATGTTAAGTGGGAAAGGATGTGGAGTTGCCCAGACAACCAGGATGTTGGCTTAGAAGCAGCCATCATTTAAAGAGTGCGTAATAGCTCACTGGTCGAGTGACTCTGCGCCGAAAATGTAACGGGGCTAAACATACTGCCGAAGCTATGGATTGATACGTATGTATCAGTGGTAGGGGAGCGTTGTGTACCGGGTTGAAGGTAGACCGAGAGGACTGCTGGACTGTACACAAGTGAGAATGCCGGTATGAGTAACGAAAAGACATGTGAGAATCATGTCCGCCGAAAACCTAAGGGTTCCTGAGGAAGGCTCGTCCACTCAGGGTAAGTCGGGACCTAAGGCGAGGCCGAAAGGCGTAGTCGAAGGACAACAGGTTGAAATTCCTGTACCACCGTAACCGTTATGAGCAATGGGGGGACGCAGAAGGATAGGGACGCGAGCTGATGGATGCTCGTCCAAGCAGTGAGGCTGATGTGTAGGCAAATCCGCACATCGTTAAGGCTAGGCTGTGATGGGGAGGGAAAATTACAGTACCGAAGGTCTTGATTTCATGCTGCCAAGAAAAGCCTCTAGCCAGGTGAAGGTGCCCGTACCGCAAACCGACACAGGTAGGTGAGAAGAGAATTCTAAGGCGCGCGGAAGAACTCTCGTTAAGGAACTCGGCAAAATGACCCCGTAACTTCGGGAGAAGGGGTGCCTCGGTAGGGTGAATAGCCCGAGGGGGCCGCAGTGAAAAGGCCCAAGCGACTGTTTAGCAAAAACACAGGTCTGTGCGAAGCCGCAAGGCGAAGTATACGGGCTGACGCCTGCCCGGTGCTGGAAGGTTAAGGGGAGTGGTTAGCCGCAAGGCGAAGCTATGAACCGAAGCCCCAGTAAACGGCGGCCGTAACTATAACGGTCCTAAGGTAGCGAAATTCCTTGTCAGGTAAATTCTGACCCGCACGAATGGCGTAACGACTTGGGCGCTGTCTCAACGAGAGATCCGGTGAAATTTTAATACCTGTGAAGATGCAGGTTACCCGCGACAAGACGGAAAGACCCCATGGAGCTTTACTACAGCTTGATATTGGACTTTGGTACGGACTGTACAGGATAGGTGGGAGCCTGAGAAGCCTGAGCGCCAGCTTAGGTGGAGGCGCCGTTGGGATACCACCCTGTTCGTATCGGAGTTCTAACCTAGGACCGTAATCCGGTTCGGGGACAGTGTCAGGTGGGTAGTTTGACTGGGGCGGTCGCCTCCTAAAGAGTAACGGAGGCGCCCCAAGGTTCCCTCAGAATGGTTGGAAATCATTCGAAGAGTGCAAAGGCATAAGGGAGCTTGACTGCGAGACCTACAAGTCGAGCAGGGACGAAAGTCGGGCTTAGTGATCCGGTGGTTCCGCATGGAAGGGCCATCGCTCAACGGATAAAAGCTACCCTGGGGATAACAGGCTTATCTCCCCCAAGAGTCCACATCGACGGGGAGGTTTGGCACCTCGATGTCGGCTCATCGCATCCTGGGGCTGAAGTAGGTCCCAAGGGTTGGGCTGTTCGCCCATTAAAGCGGTACGCGAGCTGGGTTCAGAACGTCGTGAGACAGTTCGGTCCCTATCTGTCGCGGGCGTAGGAAATTTGAGAGGAGCTGTCCTTAGTACGAGAGGACCGGGATGGACGCACCGCTGGTGTACCAGTTGTTCCGCCAGGAGCATAGCTGGGTAGCTATGTGCGGAAGGGATAAGCGCTGAAAGCATCTAAGCGTGAAGCCCCCCTCAAGATGAGATTTCCCAATTAGTAAGACCCCTTGAAGACGACGAGGTAGATAGGTTGGAGGTGGAAGCACAGCAATGTGTGGAGCTGACCAATACTAATCGGTCGAGGGCTTATCCTATTTGATTCAAAACACGAACTTTCGCATTCAGTTTTCAAGGTTCAAGCCTTGTAATTGTATCATGAATCGCGTATAATACGGTGGACAAGCGTATTACGCACCTTAACGAATTGGAGAGATACCCAAGAGGCCGAAGGGGACGCTTTGCTAAAGCGTTAGGGTGTAACAGCCGCGAGGGTTCGAATCCCTCTCTCTCCGCCAGTTATACTCTGGTGATACAATAATTAATAATATGGCGGTGTAGCTCAGCTGGCTAGAGCGTACGGTTCATACCCGTGAGGTCGTGGGTTCGACTCCCTCCGCCGCTACCATATTACCTTTCTTACAAAAACATGGACGCTTAGCTCAGCTGGGAGAGCATCTGCCTTACAAGCAGAGGGTCGGCGGTTCGATCCCGTCAGCGTCCACCATAATATGCCGGTGTAGCTCAGTTGGTAGAGCGGCTGACTTGTAATCAGTAGGTCGAGGGTTCGACTCCTTTCGCCGGCACCATTTTAACCATCCTGGAGCTGTGGTGTAGAGGCCTAACATGCCTGCCTGTCACGCAGGAGACCGCGGGTTCGAATCCCGTCAGCTCCGCCATTTTTATCTCAAGTAAAAGTGGAGGTCAACCCCCACTTTTTTTAATTGAATATGGCTCGGTAGCTCAGTTGGTAGAGCAAAGGACTGAAAATCCTTGTGTCGGCGGTTCGATTCCGTCCCGAGCCACCATTGCAAAATGGAGGATTAGCGAAGTGGCCAAACGCAGCAGACTGTAAATCTGTTCCCGTCCGGGTTCGGTGGTTCGAATCCATCATCCTCCACCATTTGCGAGCCATTAGCTCAGTTGGTAGAGCACCTGACTTTTAATCAGGGTGTCGAAGGTTCGAGTCCTTCATGGCTCACCAGTTTTTTCAATCGATCTCAGCGAAAGCTGAGGTTTTTTTGTATGTTCACGTATATTTTACATGAAGGTGAATATAGCATGATGAAATGGTTAATACGAGCGGTCGTGTTTGTAGCGACAGTTTTTATCGGGTTTGGTATTGCTAAATGGTTTGACGCAATCGGTAAGCCATGGACGGCTGGTATTATTTATGGTTGCAGCATAGTTACCGTTTCAATCGCAGATCATTTGATTCGCATAAGGCAAGAGAAACAGTCTGCCTAATAGCACATAAAGCATAGTCGCTACATAGATACCGGTTGGGGCAGCCTAATCGGTTTTTTTGCATCTTGATATGGTACAATGGAAGTAATTTATGCTGGACGAAATGGGTTGAGAGCGATGATGGATAAGCAAGCATTGCAACTGCAGATCGAGCGACTAACGGGTATGCGCTTAGAGTCGTTACACATTCCAACGGCACAGTGGGAAGAGTGGGTATCAACAGCGGTGGAAGAGAAGGATAATTTACCGTCATCCCCCCTTGCGATGGTAAAGCGAGATGGTCAATGGTTTCTATTATGGAAGCCTGGCAAAACGACAACAGAGGTTATGAAGCTGGATGGCAGCACATTATCAGCGCAAGATCTCCAATGGCTTGGGCTTGTTCTATGGATGCAGCATCAGTCGAAACCTGCAATGAATAGTGCACATGTAACGGATGAGCAGCAGGCCTATCTTATAAGTCAATGGATTATTGAGCATATGAAGGATGGCGATACGACCGCGGAAATTCCGGATTCCTTCTCATGGAAAACAAAAATGTTTACGCAGAGTGTACCCTTTCTGTTGGTGGCAGAGCATGCTCATCGGGAGAATCCGGGATACAAGCATTTATATAAGCTGCTTAAATCCTACTTTGGTGGGGACTTAATTTTGCTACCTTTATCGGACAAGGAATGGCTTATTTTATGCCCAGAGCAGCTGATTCAAGTCAGTGAAGCAGACGAAGATGTGGAATCCAAGGAAACGATGGAGGAACAGCTAACTTCATTCTGTCTAGGGCTGTATGAGCTACTAGCGAGTGAATGGGTAGGGGATAGTCAGTTATCAATTGGTTATCCATTTGCTCCAGTGAAGGGAATGCCATCGGTTGTAAGCCAGCTCAGAGAGACGATGTATTTGGGACGTACCTTTCATGTCACTGACAACATCCATCTTCCTTGGGAGCTGCATTTAGAACGGCTTGTTAACAGTATACCGGATGGGGTGCGCAAGCAGTTCCTTCAGCGGGTCGTAACAAAGGCCGACAGCTTTAATGATCCGGAGACTTTGTCAACTTTAGATACGTTCTTTCAGCATGATTGTAGTGTTAGCGAAACGGCAAAACGTCTCTATATTCATCGCAATACGCTATTATACCGATTAGATAAAATTAAGCATGAGACGGGGTTGGATGTTCGTCAGTTTACGGATGCTGTGTTGGTAAAACTCATATTGCTATTGTACAAAGTAACAAAATAGGACATTCATTTTTGTGCAGATTGTGTATAGTTATTTGTACAGGGTTCCGGTAAGATAAATGTATCGAAAGTAACCGATTACATTTTATCTAACTATAAGGGGGAAACGCACATGGCAGGCGTACGTTTAGAACATATTTTCAAGAAGTATCCGGGTGCAGAAAATCCAACAGTTAAGGATGTTAACCTGGACATTCAAGACAAAGAGTTCCTCGTATTGGTAGGCCCATCTGGTTGCGGTAAGTCGACAACACTGCGTATGATCGCAGGTCTTGAAGAAATCTCTGAAGGTAAATTGTTCATTGGCGATCGCCTTGTGAATGACGTTGCTCCTAAAGATCGCGATATCGCGATGGTTTTCCAATCTTACGCTTTGTATCCACACATGAACGTGTATCAAAATATGGCGTTCGGTTTGAAATTACGTAAGTTCAAAAAAGAAGATATCGACAAGCGTGTTCGTGAAGCAGCTCGCATCTTGGACATCGAGCATTTGCTTGACCGCAAGCCTAAGGCTTTGTCCGGTGGTCAGCGTCAACGTGTTGCCTTGGGTCGTGCGATCGTTCGTGAACCACAAGTATTCTTGATGGACGAACCACTTTCTAACTTGGATGCAAAATTGCGTGGTCAAATGCGCGCGGAAATTTCCAAGCTTGCTAAGCGTTTGCAAACCACTGTTATTTACGTAACGCATGACCAAATCGAAGCAATGACAATGGGTGACCGTATCGTTGTTATGAAAGATGGTATCATTCAACAAGCAGCTTCCCCAGACGTATTGTACAATCATCCGGTTAATATGTTCGTTGCAGGTTTCATCGGTTCCCCAACAATGAACTTCATTACAGGTTTATTATCCGAAGAAGGCGGCAACTTCCGCTTCAAGGCAACTGGCTTGGATGTAGCAGTTCCTGCAGGTCGTGCACAAATCTTGAAAGAAAAAGGATATGTGGGCAAAGAGGTTATTCTCGGCGTGCGTTCCGAAGATATCCATGAAGAGCCTGTATTCTTGGAAGCTTCCCCTAACAGCATCTTCACTGCGGCTATCGAAGTTACAGAGAACATGGGTCATGAAATGTTCTTGTACTTGACAGGTGTAGGCAAGGAAACGGTTATCGCTCGCGTAGACGGACGTTCTAACGCGAAAGAAGGCCAAAACGTGAAGCTTGCTATCGACATGAACAAAATCCATATTTTCGACAAAGATTCCGAGTTGAACTTGTTCGAGAACTAATTCAATATAAAATAAAAAGGCTGGTCCCTTGGGGCCAGCCTTTTTATCTCTTCCATTTCCCACGGAGTCTTTATTTCAACCTTTTAATGACTTTTTGAAAGGCAGTTATGAACTTCATATACCATATATATCCCGATACAGTTTTAATTTGATAGATGTGTAGCCTTAACAAGAATGTTATAAGAGAGAAAATGGCCGCATCGAACTTTTCCAAGTTCAATCGGTTATACTTTTGGACAGTTGAGTGAAATCTATTTTACTGATACAGATTCGGAATTTCCCTTATTGCTGCAATCCATTCAGTGAGGTACGGACAGGTTGCGAGAAGCTGTTGCCACTTGCTTGATCCCAGTTGATAGACCATGTCATGACTCCACGGAAGCCGCGGTAACCGGATGACTTGATTAGCTGATAGGATCCTCCATAAGAAGTGCCTTTAACGAGATATTGTAATGCCTTATCAATATTTGCTGGAGAGGTATAGCCTCCGCTTGCTGCAGCTGGAGCAGCCGGCAAGCCAATCGCGACTTGATCTTCGCGCAGTGCAGGGAAGCGGTTTGCAGCGTTGCCATTGACCGGGAAGCCCTGCAGCAGCATTTCGGCCATGGCAACTTGGAAGTCGGCCGTGCCTTGACTATAGGATCGTCCATCTAATGCGGTGATAGAGCCCGTATTGTAATGTTGAACATGCAGAATATTCAAGCGATCCTTGAACGCATAAATTACTGGCAGATAGGCTCCCCATGGCCCGCCATATGCGACCATGCCTCCTTGTACATACGCGGTTTCTGGTGCCATTGTCAGCATGAAGTCTGTAGGTTTGTTTGACAGGATGGAATGAATTGCGCTAATCAGATTGACGATTTTCGGTGTTGTTGGGTTTTTAAAATCAGTGTCGGCACCGGTTAAGGCCAATGAGCTTCCTTCCAGATCGATATCCATCCCGTTGAAGCCGTATTCCTGAATAAGATCGTTCATGGAGCGGACGAAATTATCTCTAGCTGTTACAGAGGTAAGCTCGACGGTGCCGTTTGCTCCGCCGATGGAGATGAGTACCTTCTTCCCTTGCGATTGGAGCAGGGCGATATCAGCCTTGAATTGTTCTTTCGTTGCGTTGTATGGCGTGAAGGCCATTGTTGCCCTATCGCTGATAGGCTCAGCGAATGCCACTTGAATAATATCGTAGCGTGAGGATATATCCTTTAATCGAATATTGGATGATCCGTTGTCGAAGTTGTGCCAGTATCCGATTAATTGCTTCGAACTGGAGCCAATCGGAACTTGAGGTGTGTCGGCCGTAAGGACATTGCTATCCGCAGAGCGATTGCCAGCAGTGTCGAATGCACGAACGAAAATGGTATAGGAAGTTGCGGCATTCAGTCCCGTCAAGGTGTAAGTCGTGTTGGTTGTGAAAGCAGCGTCAGAACCATTAAGCAGGATATCGTATCCCGCAACGCCGATATTGTCTGTGGATGAATTCCACGCTATCGTTAAGCTGGTTGGGGTAGCTGACAGTAGTTGCAATCCGGTAGGAGCTGTAGGCGGATCAGTATCGACAGGCGCGGCGTTCGTACGAACGACAAGGCTGCTGCTTGGTGTGGATCGGTTGCCTGCTGCATCCAGAGCGGTGACGGTGAATGAATAAGAAGTGTTAGGAGTTAGAGCTTTGACAGTGAATGAAGTGGAATTCGTTGATCCTGCAAGCTGTGAACCATTGTATACTTCATAGGATACAACGCCGATGTTATCCGTAGCTGCATTCCATATTAATGCGATCTCGGCAGTGCCAATCAAATCTGCGCGCAGGTTAGTTGGAGCTGTAGGAGGTGTGGTGTCGCCGGGATCATCAGCTGACAGCTTCCATAACGCAGGTACATTTGGCGGCTCCCAACCAGTAAGAGAGGTATGAGCTTGGAGGCAAGCATATGTCTTCCCACTGTAGGAGACGAGATCTCCGGACTTGTATGCGGTGCTCGGCGACCATGGAGCAGCTGCTCCGAGTACTGTGGAAGGAAAGATCGACAGCAAGAGGACGAATACAAGAGCAAGGGCTGCAAACGATCTTGGAAGCGGATTCATTACCAATCGTAACGGACTTCGATTCATGAGAATGCCTCCTTCGTTCAAAGATAAGGGATGGACAGATGGGTCTGACAGGGAAGTCATTATAGGTGAGGATCGGATTCCTACATTTAACGGGTTTTATGATTCGCAGTAACGAAGGGTGAGGAATCCGGATAAATATCATCCACCTCCTTTTCCGTAAGTAATTTGAAATATTCGTGAAAATTAGGGGATTTTCCTGCTTCCCCTCAACTAAATATAGAAATATTCTCTTTGATTATTCCGTTGTTGTGTTTACGAGGTGAGGTACGTTGAAAAAAGCGAGCTTTTCCTATACGATGAATACAAAGAGATACGGCATTATTAGCATCATAACAGGACGTAAGCGATTGTGAGCAATGCCGGAGACGAAGGAGTGAACGACGATGGCCAAAAAGGTAAAGGTCTCCGAAATGGTGGAGCAGTTCCACCTGGAGGTTTTGGCTGGCGATACAGGCTTGAAGCGGACAATTACTGTTGATGATTTGCATCGACCGGGGCTTGAGATGGCCGGATATTTTGAATATCACCCGAAGGAACGTGTACAGCTGCTCGGCAAGACGGAGCTTGCTTTCTTCGAGATGCTCTCCCCAGAAACGAAGCGTGAACGGATGCAATTGTTCTGTTCGGAAGAGATGCCCTGCATTATCGTAACAAGAGGACTCGATGTTCCGCAGGAGATTATCGACGTATGCCAAGAGCAGGGAGTGCCCTTGCTGCGCTCACGCATCGCAACAACGATTCTGTCTAGCCGCATTACGAGCTTCCTGGAGAAGAAGCTGGCACCAACGGCAACCATTCATGGCGTATTGGTCGATGTATATGGTGTCGGAATGCTTATTACTGGCGGCAGCGGGATTGGTAAGAGTGAGACTGCATTAGAACTGGTTAAGCGCGGACATCGTCTAGTAGCGGATGACGCAGTAGAAATCCGTCAAACTTCTGACAATGTACTGCACGGTTCGGCACCAGAGCTTATTCGCCATCTGCTTGAAATTCGCGGCATCGGTATCATTAACGTTATGACATTGTTCGGGGCAGGTGCCATTCGTAACAATAAGCGAATCAGCGTGGTCATTTCATTGGAGAATTGGCAACAAGATAAGCAATATGATCGTTTAGGCATTGATGAGGAGACAACCAGAATTATTGACACGGATGTTCCACTCGTTACGGTACCGGTTCGTCCAGGCCGGAACTTGGCCGTTATTATTGAAGTGGCAGCCATGAACTATCGTCTCAAGCGTATGGGTTACAATGCGGCATTGCAGTTTACGAACAAGCTGACAGAAACGATTGCCGAGGATATGGATGATTTTGATTGATCATAAGCGTAACCTATATACATGAAGGAGTGTAAAGCATGGCAACAATGCTGCTAGATCCGATAGCGATTCAGCTAGGGCCGCTGAAGGTGCATTGGTACGGGATTATATTAGGTACCGCTGCATTGGTTGGTCTGCTGCTCGCAATGCGGGAAGGAAAGAGATTCGGCATATCCCAGGACTTCTTTATGGATTTGCTATTGTTCGGTGTGCCTTCTGCTTTGATAGGGGCGCGTGCATATTATGTGGCGTTTAAGTGGGATGAATATAAAGACAATTGGGTAGATGTCTTTAAAATATGGAATGGGGGCATTGCCATCTATGGTGCCCTAATTGGTGCAGTTATCTGTGCGATGATTTATGTCCGCAAGAAGGGCTATTCGTTTTGGCGGATTGCGGATATCTGTGCACCCGGGCTTCTAATTGGACAGGCTATCGGACGCTGGGGCAACTATGTGAACCAAGAAGCATATGGCGGGCCGATTGAGGAAGCGTTTTTGCGCAACACCTTGCATCTTCCTGATTTCATTGTGAATCAAATGAACGTTCAAGGTATATTCCACCACCCAACCTTCTTATATGAATCGCTGTGGAGCTTCACAGGAGTGCTGCTGCTATTCGGCTTCCGCCGTCTACGCAATGTGCGCAGCGGTGAAGTATTCATCAGTTATCTAATCTGGTATTCGATTGGGCGGTTCTTTATTGAGGGACTGCGTACGGATAGCTTGGCGTACCAAGGATCAGACTGGGTAGTATCATTGATTGATGGACTGTGGTCTCCAATGACAGTTGTATTCGAGCCAGGCTATTTAGATCCTGCATATGGCAATGTACGCATCTCGCAGTTGCTTGCCATCTTCTTAATTGTAGCGGGCGTTATTCTTATTATCGCTCGTCGTATGACAGGTGCTGCGCGAGTTCCTTATAATTCGCCGATGACTTCCGCGATTCGTGTAGAGGCAGGTACAGATGCTACCGGGAGTTTGCCCCAAGTGGAGGCACCTGTTCAGAAGACCATGGCAGTCGAAAATGTAAAGAACGAAGAAGTATCTGTGGAAGAAGCAGCGGAGAGCATGCAGGGCTCACCGGACTCTTCTGAATTGGAAGTAGCGGATAAAGGGACAGATAACAAACAACTAGATCATGATAGCAAGAAGGAGTAGTATAAATGATACGAACGGTACTATTTGATTTGGATGGCACAATTATCGATACGAATGAGCTTATCATCGAGACTTTTCTCCACGTACTGCGAGATAAGACGCCGTCGCCGTTCACACGTGAACATATTATCCCAAGTATGGGGCTTACGCTAGAAGAGCAAATTCGAATTTTTACAGGACAGGATCAGGTTGATGAACTGGTGGCAGCTTACCGAGAATACAACGTTACGCGTCATGACGAGCTTGTACGTGAATTTCCTTATGTGAAGGAAGTGATGGCTGAGCTGCATGCATCAGGGATTCAGCTCGGTGTCGTGACGACGAAAATGCGGGCTACAACAGAGCGGGCCCTGCGCATGTTCGGTCTAATCGACTATTTGAGCACGATTGTTACCGTTCAGGATGTGACTCATCCGAAGCCGCACCCTGAACCTGTGCTTCGTGCTGTTGAAGCACTGAAGGCAGATCCAGTACAGACGATTATGGTCGGCGATAGTCCTGCAGATATACAAGCTGCGAATGCTGCTGGTGTTGTATCATGCGGCGTAGCTTGGTCACTGAAAGGAGAAGCTGTACTTCGTCAATATGAGCCACGCCATATTATTCATGACATGCGTGATTTGTACGCATTGGTCGGATTGGAGCGGAAATAAAAGTGAGAGATGTGGAGCGGCATCCTGTCGAAGGACCGAATAGTCTGTGGCAGATCTACCGTACGGTCAGTCCTTGGAAAGGAATGTGGAACTTCATCTGCATTCAAATTGCACGGTATAGCCCATCCCTGCGACTGAAGCTGTGGATCTATCGTAGGCTTCTGCGTATGAAGGTTGGAGAGTGCACAGCCTTCGGTCTGATGGCGATGGTGGATGTCTTCTTTCCTGAACGAATTGAGATCGGGGATAATACGATAATCGGCTATAATTCCACGATCTTGGCGCATGAATATTTGACACATGAATATCGACTCGGAACTGTGCGTATCGGCAGCCATGTCATGATCGGGGCCAATAGTACGATCTTACCTGGTGTCACAATTGGGGATCACGCAGTTGTCGCTGCGGGAACGGTCGTGTACAAAGACGTATTGCCTGGTCAAATGGTAGGCGGCAATCCTATGCGGGTCATTCGGGATGCAGCTCTCATGACAGAACTGTCCTCACAATAGAAGAATCAGCCGAGAAGTGGTAGGAAAGGGGCTCCCCACCTGCCACTTTTTTTGGTATTTACAAACAATTTGTACATGGAAACAATAATGTCAACAATTGAGAAGTAGGTTAGTTTAAAATAGGTGTAATGTTACTGGAAGAAGAGGGAAGTACAACATGCGAAAGAAACGCACTGTAGGTGTCATATTGCTCATAGCTCTTCTATGCTGCACGCTGTTCTTGAATACGGATGGAGTACAGGCGCAATCACACCGTATTGTATGGGATGGGTATAATGGTTTTGAAGAGCAAGCATTGTTGATGGGGAATGAGTGGTATGTCCCAGCCGACGCCCTAGAGAAAGCCTTTGGCATTCAAGTGCGTACGACAGACAAAC
The DNA here is from genome assembly GCF_000293805.1 of Paenibacillus alvei DSM 29. GTDB lineage: Bacteria > Bacillota > Bacilli > Paenibacillales > Paenibacillaceae > Paenibacillus_B > Paenibacillus_B alvei. Next base: position 828,189 of record NZ_AMBZ01000002.1, read on the forward strand.
AATTGGAGATGTCTTCAACGGATAATCTGAAATCACATTGGGAATACAGACCGCTCCATTATCGTGGTGAAGTGATAACACTAATGTATCACAATATTCAGAAGAATCCAGATCATGTCACCTTCATTTCACCGAATCAATTAGAGGAGCAGATTCAGGCTCTGCTTCATAACAATTACAATTTTATATCCATGGATCAGTATATAAACTTTATGCTTTATGGGGCGCAGATTCCGCCGAATGCTGTCTTGATGACATTCGATGACGGCTATGAATCGTTCTATACGGAAGTGTACCCGATTATGCAGAAGTATCATATTCCAGCGACGAATTTTGTAATTGTGTCAACGATTGATAATCGAAAAAGTGTAGGAAGACCAAAGCTGACTTGGGAACAAATGCGAGAGATGAAGCGTAATGGTATGAGCTTCTACAGCCATACCTACAATTCCCATGCATACACGGTGGTTAACGAGAAGGGGACTTTGAGGCCGATGTTGTCCAAGCCTCAGTATTTGAAAAAGCTCCATCGCAAGGAGACGCGTGAGGAATTTACAGCTCGGGCCAAACAGGATCTTCAGCGGGCAGAAATGCGATTGAAGCAAATGCTTGGCAACACGTATAGTGTGGTTGCTTTCCCGTATGGAGCTTTTAACAAGGATGTTCTTGATGTATGCAAGCAATTGGGCATCTATGTTACTTTCACTGTGAAGCCGGGCATCAATCAACGCACGACTACGAATGGATTCCGTATTAATGCAGGCAATCAAAAGATTAGAACATCTGATCTGTTAGAGCGAATGGGGAATAAGGGCAAGGATGCTCAGCTTGGACGTGCCAAGACTTCTTATACGGTACGATGGAATCAGGAGCCGGTATACTCTGAGCTGAGGCCGGTGAGAAAAAAGGACATTTGGTATCTTCAGCTCGCTCAGCTTCATCAGGTGTTCGGTATTAAATATAAGATTGACGATGTTCAACAGGTTGTGAGGTTGTTTCCCGGGAAATAACCTCACAAGTTGTCGAAATTAATAATTTGTATTGCCGAGTTGCCTCTATAATTCGACATCATTAGGCTCTCGGTAATGGGGAGATAAAAATAATATGTGCAATAAGTAAAGAATTCTTCACCCTAATCTATCTTATAGAGCTATCGCGATGTTGGACATAGTGTGCATTCATGCAACATCATAGACGATTAAGGCAGAGTATACGAATGACCTATTTTCGTCTATAATTTTTTTCTATATGTTCAGCAAATTTTGCTGTAGGCCTTCTTGCTGCCTGAAAGGCTTCGACATGTTCTATACTTATGATGACAAGGGTTATCCTCATTGAATATTCCTTAAAGGAGTTCTACCCCAAACGATTACAGCTCATTCTTCTCCCCTTTTTCCCTTTACCACTTGTTATTTTATTCTGGAGTTTTTAGACTGCCCGTCAAAGTTGAAGCCTATTAGACTTGTCATGGTATATGGACTTAACTTAATAAGGAGACAAACCTACTCTTAGAATTTCACCCATCGCTATATTTCAAGATAGTTGGATGTTCATCGGGGCACTGCCGAAAAAAGGTGGAGGCACAACGAAACAAAAAGCCAACAAAAGCAGATAACTTTACAGCCTCCAAGTTAGAAAACAATACGTACGTGGGTCTGTCTTTGTTAAATGAATGCATCGGCAAAGACCTGACGTAGTGGGGAGGGATGCAATAGAGCCACGAAAAGATCGTATTTCTACTCTTTCTATCGTGCGGGCACTTGCCATACTTGGTGTCATTAGTGTGCACGCTACATCAGAAACCGCAGCAATTATGAAGAAATCGAGCGTATTTTACGGATATACCTTCTTTAACATTTTCTTTAAGTATGGAACGCCTACGTTTATTTTGTTAAGCAGCTTTGTTCTTTTTTATAACTACGGAGGCGATAAGCTGCAGGTCAGTGTGTTGGGAAAGTTTTATAAAAATCGATTTTTCTATGTATGTATTCCGTATGTAATTTGTTCTCTTTTTTATTTTGCTTTTGTACAGGTAACACTGTACTCGCACTAATCGTAGAGCGAAGCGGCTCCTTTATTCGTAAACAAGCTGTTAACAGGGACAACTTATACGCATCTATATTTCGTGTACATCAGCATTCAATTTTATTTGTTGTTTCCATTGCTGCTCTTGCTGTTCCGTTCACGGCGAATCGTGGCTTGGGCTATTCCGCTTGGACTTGCTTGCAATGGGGGTTTGTCGTATGGAACAAATACGGTGTGCAAATTCCAGCGAAAGGGAGTATTTCGCTGTCATACATAAGCTTTTATTTTTAGGTGCTTACTTAGGGATACATTTTCACAATATACTGATTCTATTGGACGAGCTTGCTCGGTGCGTTATAAGCTGATGACGGCTGCTATCTGGTTGTCATGGCTCGCATTTGCACTGCTGCATGTGCAGATCTGGTATTGGACGCGTTCAACAGGCAAAGAGATGCATTCTCTGATCTACGAACTGCTTTGGAATGGACACACGATGCTTTCAGCGATTGTACTTATGCAGCTTGCGTTCTATTTGGAGCGGCGTCTTCCGAATCTGGGGCGGAAGCTTTTGTCTCAGTTAGGTGATTTGTCATTCGGAATGTATTTGATTCATCCTGTATTTCTCGCCGTATATCGGAAGTTCCCTTGGTATAAGGGGAGTCCGCTGCTGTATCCTTTATTCATTGGAGGCGGATATCTGTTCGCGCTCGGGATGTCGTGGATATTCGTATATGGGGCAATCCGATATATACCGGGCGCTTCATTTGGACTAGGTGCTTCGCCGCGCTATTTGATGAACCGCAAAAAGCCAGTCGCAACAATTGATGTGGCTAGACACAGCAATGCATCTTAACAATAGTATAAGGTAAAAATTCATACATTGTCATCAGACGGAGGACGCCCTGTATTCTTGCAGTATGCAAGGAACGGGCGTCCTTCTCTGCTTATGCAAAAGCTGACAATGAAGGGGTCAACAAGTCAAACAAAGTAGATTAAGGAGAGGTTGAAAATGGATTGACGGAGCAAACAATACGTGATAATATTACCATTAAATTTCTTCAACTTGCTAATAAGGTAACTTGTTAATATATTAACTCACTAAAGTTTTTTTCCGAGGTGATCCAATGACAAAGCCGAGAATGTTTGAAAAGCCATCGGGTATGCGTGATTATTTACCGGAAGCCGTGCGACGGCTGCGTGTAGTGGAAGGCAAGGCACTCCGCACGATGGACAGTTGGGGATATGCGCAAATCATAACGCCGACCATGGAGTATTACGATACGGTAGGTGCAGCGAGCTCTACCTCTGACCACAAGCTGTTCAAGCTGTTAAATCAGCGCGGTACAACGATGGTGCTGCGTTCTGATATGACAGCGCCCATTGCGAGAGTGGTTGGTTCCTTGCTGGGCAAGGAACCGTTCCCAATCCGTTTGTCTTATCATGCCAACGTTTTTCGCTCTATGGAGGAGGAGGCTGGACGCGAAGCGGAGTTCTATCAGACAGGAGCGGAGATGATAGGAGACGGCTCACCCGATGCCGATGCTGAGGTGATTGCACTGTCAATTGCTTGTCTGGAGGCGGCGGGTATTGAACGTTTTAAGGTTGCGCTTGGGCATCATGGCTTTTTGCAAGGGTTGCTTGAATGCGCACTTCCCAATCAGGAAGTTGTGCAGACACAGTTGAAGCTTCGCCTGGTGCAGCGTGATGTAGTTGGTTATCGAGAGCTTGTGAATAGCCTGTCTATTGAACAGGAGTACAGAAATTACCTGGAGAAAGTATTGCATTTGCGTGGGGGGCGTGAGGTGCTGGAGACAGCTCGAGGTATAGCTGATGTGTCAGCTATACAGCAGTCGATCCGGCATTTGGAGCAGGTATGGAGTGTGCTGATGGCGTACGGCGTGGAAGAGCATATCGTATTGGATTTAACGATGCTGGGTGATTTCTCTTATTACACGGGTACGATATTTGAGGGTTATGCGGCAGATACGGGTTTTCCTGTCATGAGCGGGGGCCGTTATGACAATTTGTTGCAGCAGTTCGGTCGACCTGCTCCTGCGACGGGGTTCGCACTGCAGACGACGCGTATCGTAGATGCACTTTCTGGCAGTTGTGGTGCAGCTGATGAAGGGGAGCAGGTAATGACCATTCGCTATGATGAGCTTCACCGTCAAGAAGCATTTCAAGAAGCTGCGCGTTTGCGAAAGGAAGGCAAAAACGTAGTGACACAACTTATTGGCACTGTATGTGAGGATCAACGTGATGGAGTTGGTAAGGCAGAAGTTCATTCCAATGCTTGCGGCAATCGCGGAATCGAGATGCTTGCCTTTACGAATCGGGCTTGATGACGAAGGAGGAACGACTTATGCAGGAGTGGCTAAAGGTTGCAATGCCGAAAGGACGTATTTATAAGCAGGCATCCGCCCTGTTTCGGCAAGCCGGACTCTATGTGCCAGAAGATGAAGATGACTCGCGCAAGCTGATTATTGATGTACTGGAAGCGGGGATGCAGTTCATCATGGCGAAGCCTGTTGATGTGCCGACCTATGTGGAGTATGGCACTGCTGATATCGGCATTGTCGGTAAAGATGTATTGATGGAAGAGAACAAGGATGTATATGAGCTTCTGGATCTCGGAATTGCGCGCTGCCGGATGTCGGTTATCGGATTGCCTTCATGGAAGCCGGTCAGCCATTTGCGGGTAGCAACGAAGTATCCAAATGTAGCTTCTCAATATTTTCGAGAGCAAGGCCAGCAGGTGGAAGTGATTAAGCTCAATGGCTCAATCGAATTGGCTCCCTTAATCGGCCTGGCGGATCGAATTGTAGATATGGTGGAAACGGGTAAGACACTGAAAGAGAATGGTCTGATTGAGCTGGAAGAGATGTTCGGCATTACTAGCCGATTGATAGCCAATCGAGTTAGCTACCGAATGAAGAGCGAGGCAATTCAAGGGCTGTGCGACCGGTTACAGGGTATTGTGCCCCAGACATTGGAGAAGCCAGCGTCAGCAGCATTTTCGTTAGGATAAACAAGCACACAATATGAAAGCGAAAGTCGAATGATGCTTATAGCAGCGCGGGATTTAGGAGGGGGAGAACGAGATGCGGATCATTCAGGCAGCAGATTGGAATCTGGATCGGAAGGTCGATTATGGAACTCCGGATCAATTGAACAGCGTGAAGCGTATTGTAAGCGATGTGCGATATGAAGGGGATACCGGACTTCTCAAATATACAAGCGAGCATGACAAGGTAGAGCTGATCCAAGAGCAGCTTCGTGTAACCGAGGCAGATATTTCACAGGCGTACGAGCAAGTGGAGCAATCATTCTTAGCAGCAATTCGTCAAGCTGCAAGCAATATCAGACGATTCCATAAGAGACAGAAGCGAACATCTTGGATGGAGTGTGAACCAGATGGAACGCTGTTAGGCCAGATTATGCGTCCACTGAAACGTGTGGGCGTCTATGTGCCAGGCGGTAAGGCAGCCTATCCCTCCTCTGTTCTCATGAACGTTATTCCTGCCCAAGTTGCGGGTGTAGAGGAGATTGTGATGGTTACCCCCCCAGCTACAGGTGGAGTGGAAGGGATTAACCCTTATATTCTCGTAGCCGCAGCTGAAGCTGGAGTAAAGGAAATTTACCGCGTGGGCGGTGCACAGGCGATAGCTGCATTGGCGTACGGGACGGAGACAATTGCTCCGGTCGATAAAATATGCGGTCCTGGGAATATCTATGTGGCTCTCGCGAAGCGGGAAGTTTATGGAACTGTTGATATCGATAGTATTGCTGGCCCATCTGAGATTGTCGTGTTAGCGGATAAGTGGGCCAATCCCGTCTATGTGGCAGCTGATTTATTATCCCAAGCCGAGCATGATGAGATGGCATCGGCAGTGCTCGTGACAGATTCTATGGAGTTGGCCCAAGCTGTGTCCTTTGAAGTAGATCGCCAATTACAGGAGCTCCCGCGATATCCAATTGCCCGAGCTTCCATTGAACAGTATGGGGCAATTCTGGTGGTACAGGATTTGCAAGAGGGTGTCAAGCTCGTAAATCGGATGGCTCCTGAGCATGTGGAGATTATGACAGAGGAGCCGATGGAGTGGCTCGGTCTCATTGAAAATGCAGGAGCGATCTTCCTTGGCGCATACAGCTCCGAGCCTGTTGGGGACTACTTTGCAGGGCCGAACCATATTATTCCGACTAATGGAACAGCACGTTTCTCTTCACCGGTCGATGTAGATATGTTTATGAAGAAATCAAGCTTAATTCGCTACAGCAAGGAAGCGCTGTTGACCAACGGGGCGGCCATTATAGAGCTGGCCCGTCATGAAGGACTAGAAGGGCATGCTCGTGCAATTGAGGTTCGATTGCGTGAACAATCTTATGACAAGAAAGAGTTACACAACGAATCATAGAGTAATAGTATTTATGGAGATATAGAGATATAAAGAGATATAAAGTACGGTTTAGAGATAGTGGGGAAGTGGAGAGAAGACATCTTTGGCGGTGTGAAATGATGCTGTAAATCAGCAATCTCACATTGAACGGAAATATTCCTCGATATAAAAATGGAGCGAGAATCCTCAGTAGAAGGGTGGAAATTCTGATGGTACAGGAAGCGATCAATTGTGCACGTCAAGCGGATATTGACCGCAAGACGAACGAGACTAACATTCAATTGTCATTTTCTATTGATGGAACCGGAAAAAGCGAGCTGGATACTGGCGTTCCTTTCCTAACTCATATGCTCGATTTGTTTGCAAAGCACGGTCATTTCGACTTGAAGGTTAATGCCAAGGGCGATATTGAAATCGATGATCATCACACGGTAGAGGATATTGGCATTTGTCTTGGCCATGCCTTGAGAGAGGCGTTGGGTGATAAGTCCGGAATTCGGCGTTATGCCTCTGTGTTTATCCCGATGGATGAAGCATTGGCTCAAGTGGTGATAGATGTGAGCAACCGTCCGCATTTTGAATATAGAGCCTCTTATCCTTCCGTACAAGTGGGCACATTCTCTACAGAACTTGTACAAGAGTTTTTGTGGAAGCTAGCGCTGGAGGCAAGAATCACCCTCCATGTCATCGTTCATTATGGTCAGAATACGCATCACATGATCGAGGCGGTATTCAAGGCGCTTGGACGGGCGCTCGATGAAGCAACGTCGATTGATCCACGTGTACAAGGCATCCCTTCTACAAAAGGAGTGCTGTAGCTCATGATCGCCATAGTCGATTATGGGATGGGGAATTTGCATAGTGTCAGCAAGGCTGTAGAGCGATTGGGATATGAGTTCATCCTGACAAATTCCCGTGAGGATTTGCTTACAGCAGCGGGTGTCATTTTGCCGGGTGTAGGCGCATACGGAGACGCCATGCTGGCGCTGCGGGCTAGTGGATTAATCCCCACTCTGCACGAGATCGTGGAGAGTGGCAAGCCGATGCTCGGTATCTGCCTAGGGATGCAGCTGCTGTTCGAAGGAAGCGATGAACATGGCTATCATGAGGGATTGGACATGCTGCCAGGCCGTGCAGTACGCTTCGAGGGCGGCTCCTATAAGGTTCCGCATATGGGCTGGAATGAGCTGCGCTGGAAGCAGGCAGCATATTTGCATCCATTTGCTGAGGGGATAGAAGAAGGTCACGTATATTTCGTGCACTCTTATCGCGTCGTTGCGGAGGAGCGTACAGATGTGCTTGCTACGTGCAGTTATGGGGGCGTAGAGGTAACGGCTATTGTAGGTCGAGGCTCCTTGTATGGTATGCAGTTTCATCCGGAAAAAAGCGGTGCGTTAGGACAGTGTCTATTGGGGAGATTTTTAGCACTGACTGGGGTGGACAGGAAATCTGCAACATAAGTGACAAGGCAGCAATGAAGAACGATGGGAAAGGAAGGCGAGACAGATGGCGGCGTTCACGATATATCCAGCAATTGATATTCGCGGGGGAAAGTGTGTCCGACTTGTACAAGGGGACTATGGACAGGAAACAGTCTATGATGAGCAGCCAGTAGAGGTAGCAAAGCGTTGGGAAGCGAATGGAGCATCTTGGATTCATGTGGTGGATTTGGACGGAGCGAAGGAAGGACGGCCGATGAATGCACAGTTGGTTGGCGAAATTGCACGGACAGTATCGGTTCCGATTCAGGTTGGAGGCGGCTTGCGTACGCTTGAGGATATTGAACTGTTGCTTGATACGGGTGTACCGAGGGTCATACTGGGTACAGCGGCGATAGAGGATCGCGATTTCGTCGAAGCGGCACTTGGAAAGTATGGAGAACGCATAGCGATCGGTATTGATGCTCGCAATGGATTTGTTGCCACACGCGGGTGGTTGGAGACGTCGGAAGTGAAAGCGGATATACTGGCTGCTGAATTGGCTGCGGTAGGAGCGAAGACGTTCATTTTTACGGACATCTCACGAGACGGCATGATGAAGGGCCCGAATGTCGAGGCAATTGTACAGCTGGCGAAGGCATCAGGACAGCAGGTAATTGCTTCAGGCGGTGTGAGCGGCATGGATGATATCCGTGCACTATCAGCGTATGCGGCAGATGGTGTAGCAGGGGCGATTATTGGCAAGGCACTTTATACAGGCGGTATTGATTTAACTGAGGCGGTACGGCTGGGAGCAGCCGAGCGAAGCTAATACGGACGGGGGCGACTGCGATGTTGGCGAAGCGTGTAATTCCTTGTCTGGATGTAAAGGATGGCCGTGTTGTAAAAGGAGTAAATTTTGTTCAATTGCGTGATGCTGGAGATCCGGTAGAACTGGCTGCTCTGTATGATCGGGAAGGTGCGGATGAGCTGGTGTTCTTGGACATTTCCGCAACTGTCGAGGGCAGGGCGACGATGGTGGAGGTAGTACGTCAGACCGCAGGAGAGATCTCCATCCCCTTCACAGTAGGTGGCGGCATTTCCTCTGTCGAGGATATGATGCGCATGCTTCGTGCAGGTGCGGATAAGATTGGCATAAATACAGCGGCAGTCAAAAAGCCGAGTTTGATAGCAGATGGAGCTCGGCGATTCGGATCGCAATGTATCGTTGTTGCCATTGATGCTAAGTACAATAGAGCTTGGGGCGAGTGGGAAGTGTATATCGATGGTGGCCGTACACCGACTGGCTTGCGTACAGTCGCTTGGGCTCAAGAGGTAGAGCGGCTAGGAGCAGGAGAGCTGCTGTTAACGAGTATGGACGCGGATGGAACGAAGGATGGCTTCGATATTGCCTTGACGCGTGCGGTATCTGATGCGGTCGGCATTCCCGTTATCGCTTCAGGCGGTGCAGGCAGCGCGGGTGATTTTGTAGAGGCATTTACTGAAGGGCATGCAGATGCAGCGCTTGCGGCGTCAATTTTCCACTATAAAGAGGTGTCGATTTCGGGGGTGAAGGCATCGCTTCAGGCAGAGGGGGTACATGTACGATGACTCAACAGGTAATGGCAGCTGGTGAACGCTTGGCAAATCTGATTCGTTGGAATGATTGTGGACTTGTTCCGACTGTCGTGCAGGACTCAGAAACGAAGGATGTTCTAATGGTAGCGTATATGAATCGGGAATCCTTGCTTTTGTCGTGCAAGATGGGGGAAACCATATTTTGGAGTCGTTCCCGTCAGGAACTGTGGCATAAGGGAGCAACATCAGGCAATACGCAGCAAATTGTATCCATGTCTGTGGATTGCGATCAGGACACGCTTCTTGTTCAGGTGAGATCCAAAGGGCCGGCTTGCCATACCGGAAGCCGAACTTGCTTCGATAATGCTCAGAAGATAACTGCGGTACCAGAAGCAGATAAAATAGCGCCTGCAGGCGTTTCAGTATTATCAGCACTGGAGAACCTTCTCGCACAAAGGCAGCTTGAACGGCCAGAAGGATCATACACCACTTATTTATTCGAGAAAGGCCTCGATAAAATATTGAAGAAGATTGGCGAGGAAGCAACGGAGGTTGTCATCGCAGCGAAGAGTGGGGACAAGACGGAAATGGTCGGTGAAATTGGTGACCTGCTGTTCCATGTGCTTGTGCTGCTCCGGGAGCGCGATATCGCGCTAGCAGATGTATTATCCGAATTAGAAATACGGCACAGTGGGCCAAGACGAGATACGTATAATGAGCAGGGGAAAGTAAAATCGTGAATAACAGGCTGGATTTGGAATGGCGGGCGTTGTGATGTGTGTTCTGTGAAGAGCGCGCAGTGCAGTGTCTGCTTTTTGTTTGTGATCGAATCAATTCGGTTACTATCCATTATAAGGGTTTATTGATTGCCGGAAACAAAGATTTGAGTTATAATAAGATAAGAATAATTATTAAATAAAAATAAACATCTGATTGCTGATGTCATTCAGATGTGCTCCTTCTTGTCCCTTCAGCCTTTGCGAGGTTGTGGGGCATATGGCGGCTTAGACCTGCTATTGCGACGGAATGAAGGGATCAAAACGACTCCTTTTAAAGTCTTCGCGAAAGGGATGCGGGAAATGAGCTTCATTATGGTATACTGATGGGTATGTGTACAGTATATAGTGTCAGGAGGGGCCTTGGCGATGGCAGAACAGAATAAGGTGGTTATGTTCCCAATGGACGCTGCTGCGTTCTCTGAACGTGCAGTACAATCGTTGGAACGGCTGCACTACGACAAGGCGTTGACATATTTTCGTAAGGCGGTGGAATTCGAACCGGACAACCCTATTTTGCATTGCAACTTAGCAGGAACTCTTGCAGAAGCGGGCCAGTTCGAAGAGTCAAACGATACATTGCACCACATCTTGCATAAACTCGATCCGAACATGAACGAATGCTACTACTATATGGCGAATAACTTTGCATATATGGAACAGTTCGAACAGTCGGAGGCGATGCTGGAAACGTATTTGTCCCGAGATCTTACGGGGATGTATGCGGAGGAAGCGGAAGAAATGCTCGAAATGATCCGTTTCGAGGCCAATAAGCAATCCTCATCACAGCACCGAGGTGGGCAGAATGTGAGGGCAGAATCGTCAGCAGCGAAGCTGCCGTCAGCGCTGAGCGACGAAGAGATGGGAGTCTCCGAGCAGGCAGAGGATAACCATGCAGAAGCACGCTTGCTTCTGGAGGCGGGTCGATTCGTCGAGGCAGAGAAATTGTTGAAGCAGGTTGTAGAGTCAGATCCAGATTATTTGGCAGCACGGAACAACCTAGCGTTAGTTTATTATTATATGGGGCAGTTCGATGAAGCTCGGAAGGCGCTTGATGCCGTGCTTGAGAGAGATCAGGGGAATTTGCACGCTCTGTGTAACCTCGCGATATTCGAACGCCACGCAGGCAATGAAGCTGTAGTCCAACAGCTGATTGCGATGATTAGCAAGGTTCAGCCCTTCTATCGGGAGCATCTGTTCAAGATTGCGACCACGATGGGGATGCTGGATGAACATGAACTTGCCTATCGGCATTTGCGGCGTTTAGTAGCGGGCAATATGCTGCGAGAAGCAAGCATTTATCATTATGCGGCCGTAGCGGCTTGCCGTTTAGGTCGATATGAGGAAGCGTCGCGCTGGTGGGCAGTATGCCGCAGACTCGATCCTGAATCAGGCATCGCAACTTACTATATGGAGCGATTGCAGCAGCGTGATCAAGGCGACATTGATCCTATGCCAACCTACCATTATCGTTTGCCTTATGAGGAGGCAAGCCGTAGGGCTGCTGCTAAGGCTGCATCCCAGGATAGCGGGCGCTCTGGAAGATCAAAGAGTGGTGGGAATTGGGAGCAGCAGTTGAAGAAAGATCCGCTAGTACGTGCTTCCTTGTTTTGGGCGCTGCGGTTTGGCGAACCAGATGTGAAGCTTCAAGCGCTGCAGGCAATGAGTATGCTTGGTGACGATGAGGCAAATGATGCGCTGTGCTCTATGCTGTTGGATCCTGAACAGGATGCCTATTTGAAGCAGGTGGCAGTCTATGTTCTCCGTATGCACGGAGTGGAAGGGCCCATTGAAGTAGAGTGGAAGGGTGAGCACATCCAAGTTCACCACAATCATATTGCGAATCGTCTGCCGGTGTGGGAAGCGCAGTGGCAGCAGGTGCTTGATATATTGCGCGAGTCCATGAGGGAGCGTTATGATCTGTTCCATATGCATGATGCAGAGACGCTCTGGGTGGAGTTTATTACGCGTCTATATCCCGATGAAGTACCTCGTATTGGCAAGGCGGCAAGCTGGGCAGCGGCAATTGAATTCATCATTGCGAAAATGCTGCGTCGAGAGATATCCTATCAGGTTGCAGCAGAGCAATATGGCGTATCAGCAGCTACGGTTGCCAAGCATGTGAAACGAATGGAAGACACATGTCAGGTAGAAGCTAAAATCAAGCAATCCTTTACATGAAGATAAAGTCAAAACTTGATCATAAGGGAGGCCAACCCCATGGAGAACAAAGTATATAAATCAGTTGTTATCGGTACAGGACCAGCAGGATATACAGCAGCTATTTACTTGGCGCGTGCCAACATGAATCCGCTTGTGATCGAGGGCCCTCAACCAGGCGGGCAGTTAACGACAACTACAGAAGTTGAGAACTTCCCTGGATTTCCTGAAGGCATTCAGGGCCCTGAATTGATGGACAATATGCGCAAGCAGGCTGAGCGCTTCGGCACAGAGTTCAAGACAGGTTGGGTAAACAGCGTTGATGTATCTAGCCGTCCCTTCAAGCTTCAAGTGGAAGGCGTAGGCGAAATTGTTACGGAAACGTTGATTGTCGCAACTGGCGCATCCGCAAAATACCTGAACATCCCAGGTGAACAAGAAAACTTGGGCAAAGGGGTTAGCGCATGTGCGACTTGCGACGGATTCTTCTTCCGAGGGAAGAAAATTATCGTTGTCGGGGGCGGAGACTCCGCAATGGAGGAAGCGAACTTCTTAACTCGCTTCGCATCCGAGCTTACATTGGTTCACCGTCGTGATGAGCTTCGCGCTTCGAAGATTATGCAAGATCGCGCGAAGAACAACGAGAAGATCAAATGGGGATTGAACCGTACTCCAATCGAGGTCATTTCCACAGGTATGGGTGTAACGGGCTTGAAGGTGAAGAATAACGAAACAGGCGAAGAAGAAGTTTTGGAGACGGACGGCTTGTTCGTAGCCATCGGTCATAAGCCAAATACGGATTTCCTGAAGGGTCACATCGACTTGGATGAGCAAGGTTATGTCATCGTGAAGCCAGGTTCAACGGAAACGAGCGTTCCAGGTGTATTTGCCGCTGGCGACGTGCATGATACGAAGTACCGTCAGGCAATTACAGCAGCAGGCTCTGGCTGCCAAGCCGCTTTGGACTGTGAGAAATTCCTCGAAGGCCATATTACACAGGACTGGAGCCAGTCTTTGAATAAATAATGTGCTGACCTCCAGTTAAGCACGTCTTCGATAGGAATAAAACACTGGAAAATGAAGGTGTAGTGCTGTTGGAGATATAGCTGGAAGTGTACTCACTTTTCGGAAAGTTGGGAGCCTGCGGGCTCCCTCTTTTCTTTCGAATAATCGGGCAGATATTTATGCGGAACAGAGGAGAAACGAGCCTGCGGGCGAGCATTGGATCGTATGGATCAATTGGGTTGTCAGAAGGAGTGGTAAGCACTTCTGGCGCGGCCTGACAACGTTTTACTAGAGGTTCCGTTCTCTTGACCTGACTAGTGGGTTCGCGTATAGTGGGTACTGAAAGTACCATAATTCGATTACGTATATAAAAGGTGGATGACGCATGTCTGAGCAGATCTACGTGGGTGTCGATTTGGGCGGTACGGCCATTAAAGTTGGAATCTGTGATGCAGAAGGCAAGCTTTTGCATACATTTGAGGGTCCAACTGAAGTAGCTAAGGGTCCGGATACTGTCATGGATAATATCGAAAAATATGTTCGTCTCATCGTGGAACAATCTCCTTACGATTGGAGCCAAGTGGCTGGTGTTGGCGCGGGAGTCGCAGGATTTACGAATGTAAAGGAAGGCATTATTATTTTGGCGCCCAACGTAGGATTCAAGGATGTGCCGATCCGTTCCATATTGGAAGAACGTCTAGGCAAGCCAGTTAAAATTGACAATGATGCAAATGTTGCCGCACTTGGCGAGGTGTGGAGCGGCGCAGGCAAGGGTATTGACCACTGTGTTTGCTACACGCTAGGAACGGGTGTCGGCGGAGGCATCATTATTAATGGAAGAATTGTACAAGGATTCTCAGGTCTTGCAGGAGAGCTTGGCCATATGGCGGTTATCCCGGATCTGGAGGCTATCCAATGCGGCTGCGGCAAGATGGGCTGCTTGGAAACAGTATCTTCTGCTACTGGTATCATTCGTATGGCCAATGATGCAGTTGAACGTGGGGATCGTACTTCCTTATCCCTTGTAGAGAGTATCACAGCAAAGGATGTATTTGACGCTGCGAAGGCAGGGGACGAGGTCGCAGTTCGCATCGTATCCCGTGCAGCTTATTACTTAGGTAAAGCAATGGCTGCTGTAGCAGTGACGCTGAATCCAGAGCGTTTCATAATTGGTGGAGGCGTATCGAAGGCAGGGGAATTCCTGTTTGAGCAGATTCGTGAAACATTCATGAAATTAACACCTGACCCGGTTACGCGCGGCGTATCCATCGTGCCAGCAGAGCTAGGCAATGATGCCGGTATGATCGGTGCGGCAGGCTTGTTCTTGCGTTCGTAGCCGAATCTTGTAAGGAGGAGAGGACGAACGATGATGGAATCATCAGAGATGACAGCTTTAGCGAAGCTGGTTATCATTACGGGAATGTCTGGTGCTGGGAAGACAATTGCGGTTCAAAGCTTGGAGGATATCGGATTTTTCTGCGTGGATAATTTGCCACCAGTACTTATACCGAAGTTTGCTGAACTCATCGAGCAGTCCAAGGGCAAGATCGGCAAGGTAGCCCTTGTCATTGATTTGCGCGGAAGGGAATTTTTCACGGCTTTATCGGAATCGATTAATTATATTCGTGATCACTTTACCATTCATTGTGAAATATTGTTCTTGGATGCAACGGATTCTGTTCTCGTTCGCCGTTATAAGGAGAGCCGTCGTCGTCATCCTCTCAATCCAGGCGGCATGCCGCTTGAGGGAATTAAGCAGGAACGCACTCTGCTGGAAGATTTGAAGGGTTGGGCGACACAAGTCATTGATACGAGCAATTTGAAGCCCGTGCAGCTGAAGGAACGAATTGCGGCTAGATTCACGCACGCCGATCAGAACGTGATGTCGGTGAATGTGACATCGTTCGGCTTTAAATATGGCGTGCCAATTGACGCGGATCTTATTTTTGACGTACGCTTTTTGCCAAATCCGCATTATGTGGAGCAACTTCGCCCGAGAACTGGACAGGATATTGAAGTATACGATTATGTCATGAAATGGCCTGAAACACAGGCCTTCCTTACTAAATTGCTTGATTTGCTGAACTTTCTCATGCCGCAGTATCGCAAGGAAGGGAAAGGTCAGGTCATCATCGGCATCGGATGCACAGGCGGCAAGCACCGATCAGTGGCTATTGCAGAATATTTAGGTCGTACAATTGGTGCGAGTGACACGGAGGTTGTTCGTGTCAGTCACCGTGATGCTGAGAGAGATCGGCATTAGTGGAGGGGCGTTATGACATGTAAAGATGAAGAGCGAGTTCACCCGCGTATTGTGGTTATGGGCGGCGGCACAGGGCTGTCGGTCATGTTGCGTGGGTTGAAGGAAAAGCCGCTCGATATTACCGCAATCGTTACCGTGGCGGATGATGGAGGCAGCTCCGGCATATTGCGCAGCGAGCTGCAAATGCCCCCGCCAGGAGATATACGCAGTGTGCTGACAGCGTTGGCAGATGTGGAGCCCTCGCTGTCAGAGATGTTGAAATACCGCTTCAAGAATGGGTCTGGATTGGCAGGACATAGTTTGGGTAACTTGATCCTAGCAGCAATGACTGACATTACCGGCGACTTTGTGGCAGGTATACGGGAATTAAGCCGCGTACTTGCGGTTCGAGGCCGCGTGCTGCCAGCAGCGAATCAGGCAGTTGTCCTTAAGGCAGAGATGGAAGATGGGTCGATTGTATCCGGTGAATCTTCCATTCCTCAAGCGGGGCAGCGTATTAAACGTGTTTTTTTAGAACCGGAACAGGTGGATGCGTTGCCTGAGGCCGTGGAGGCGCTCCGTCAGGCGGATGCAATTTTGATCGGCCCAGGCAGTCTTTATACCAGCATTATCCCAACACTGCTCGTACCAAAGCTGGCCCAGGCGGTGTTAGAATCTAATGCGGTGAAAATATTTGTATGTAATGTGATGACCCAACCGGGAGAAACGGATAATTATTCGGTCGGTGATCATTTAGAGGCTGTACAGTTGCATGTCGGCAGTCAGCTGTTCGATTATGTGATCGTGAATAACGGTGAAATCCCGCCTCAAGTTCAGGATAAATATGCCGAGCAGGGCGCGAAGGCCGTACATTTAGATATGGAAGAAGTGACGAAGCGCGGCTATCAAGTAATTGCAGATTCTTTAGTGCTGTTCCGCACCTATCTGCGACATGACGCAGATAAGCTTAGTCATCATATTTATCAGCTTGTGGAAAATTGGATGATACGAAAGAGGTGAGCCGCAATGTCTTTTGCAGCACAGACAAAAAAGAATTAACGATGATCGAATCCGAGTCGTGCTGTGAGAAGGCGGAACTGTCTGCATTAATGCGCATGAACGGTTCTGTGCAGCTCTCGTCCAACCGCAAGGTAATATTGGACATTTCTACAGAGAATGCTGCGATCGCCCGCCGCATTTATACACTTGTCAAAACGTATTTTCAAGTTCATACAGAGCTGCTTGTCCGCAAAAAGATGCGCCTGAAAAAGAACAACGTGTACATTGTACGCATTCCGACGCGTGTGCAGGAGATTTTACGTGATTTGCACATTGTATCGGAAGGTTTTTTATTCACGGACGGCATAAATGAGCAAATCGTTGAAAATAACTGCTGCAAACGTGCGTATTTGCGTGGGGCGTTCATGGCAGGTGGATCGGTGAATAATCCAGAGGGATCATCATATCACTTGGAAATATCCTCGATGTACGAGGAGCATTGCCGCGCATTGGTTGAATTAGCGAATGAGTTCCAACTGAATACCCGATTCATTGAACGTAAAAAAGGCTTTGTCCTGTACATTAAAGAGGGCGAGAAAATCATCGAATTCCTCAATATCATTGGTGCCCACCAAGCACTGTTCAAGTTTGAGGATGTCCGTATTATGCGGGATATGCGCAACTCAGTGAATCGGATCGTCAATTGCGAAACGGCTAACCTGAATAAGACGATTGGTGCAGCCGTTCGTCAAATCGAGAATATTCGTTATCTGGAGAGGCATCTTGGATTAGAGAAACTACCGGATAAGCTAAGGGAAGTAGCGGAGGTCAGATTGGCACACCCGGATATTAACCTGAAGGAAGTAGGCGAGCTTCTGAGTGGTAAAGTAAGTAAATCTGGTGTCAATCATCGACTGCGCAAGATAGATGAGATGGCTGAACGATTGCGCAACGGATAGCGAGATAAACTTTATTCCTCGCTTGAAATCGTTTATAATGCTAATATGTGATGAAATAGAGCAAATTAGCGTAAATTTGAGTAATGTAAACTACATGGAATATAGGGGGTATGATTCGCATGGCTCAACAACCAATTGTCGTACGTTTGAAGACTGGACTGCACGCAAGACCTGCAGCCTTGTTCGTTCAAGAAGCGAATAAATATTCTTCGGATATCTTCGTTGAAAAAGAAGATAAGAAAGTTAATGCTAAGAGCATCATGGGTATTATGAGTCTCGCAATCAGCACCGGCACGTCGATTACCATTACTGCGGATGGCGCGGACGCCGATCAGGCTGTAAGCGCTTTAGTCGGGCTTGTAAGCAAAGAAGAATTGGACAGCTAAATCAATAGCTGATGAATTGTCCATTCCATTGTGGAAGCAGCGGAGCTGTGACTGATACTAAGAGAAGAGCCGTTCAGGCTCTTTTTTATTGTGAAAGATTGAGCGGTTATCATATATATTGAAAAATATCATTCCAAAGTTTCATGCTGATTTGCAACAATATTTACCTTGGCAACGTTTAGAAGGCAAGAAGCAAGTCAATCTTACATTCTATAACGCGATGGAGGAATGGTTATGACGCAATTGGCAGGAAGAACGGCATGGCGGAGAATGGCAATGGCAGTAATGCTGACAGGAGCGCTGCTTGTAGGTACAGGTGTTGCAGCTCCTGTACCGGTGAAGGCAGCGGCAGCCGAATTCAGTATTAAGGATACAGTGAGTGTGTCAGGTGTTGGCGAGTTGGAAGTTACTCCTGATGTGGCTTATGCAGAACTCGCGGTAGATACACGGGGAAAAACAGCGGCAGAAGCACAAAAACAAAATGCGGCATTATATGATAAGGTGAAGCAGGTGCTCACCAAAAAATACGGCATTCAGGAGAAGGATTTGAAGACGGTAAACTTTTCGGTCAATCCAGAGTATAAATACGAAGAAAACAAGGAGCCTCAAATTGTTGGCTATCAAGCGCAGCATGCTGTTCGTGTCACATACCGGGACTTGAGTCGATTAGGAAGCTTAGTTGATGCCGCGACTGATGCAGGTGTGAATCGAGTTGCTCGTATCCAATTCGACACCGAAAAGCGTGCCGACTATGAGGCACAAGTATTGGAGAAGGCAGTACAGCATGCAGCAAAGAAGGCGTCTGCATTGGCGAAGGCTGCCGGTCGTGAAGTAGGGGCAGCACTTACGATTGCGGAGTCCGGTGCAGACTGGTCCCCTGTACGTGTCATGTACGATACTTCCAATGCAGCTGAAATGAAGAAGGATACAGCAACAACAGATTTGCAGGGTGGACTTATTAAGCTGAATGCTCAGGTACAAATTCAGTATCAATTGAAATAAGCATCTAGTATAAATGTTCCTTTTATGAGTGTAGTCTCCTATTGTTAAATCCATGCATATTTTCCAAAGAGAAGGCGAGTAAATCAGAATAAATGGCGTTGTACCAAGGGGCACTTGTGTCAGAAATGGCATAGTGCCTTTTTGTGTGACGATGATGTTGGATTAGGGGTTGTATTTTAAGGAACAAAGCCCTAGAATGTAACAGGGGAAATGAATACTGATGTATTCTTCTATTAATATATTTCAAATAAGTGCCTAATGGCCTGATCCGTGGTGGAAGTAAGGCGAACCGTTGAAACGAAATGTATGTTTTTGTCGAAATTACGTTAAAATAAGTTGTATCGTCAGACAAAACGATGTATATTGGATATGCAAAAACGCCAACGTGAACGGGACGTAGAAGCCATACCAATGGATATGGCTTTTTTTGCTTAATGAATAAGAACGTATCCTATACACTGCGCGCATTCTTGTTCATCCCTTTTGGGGTGGTGCTGCAGAGCGTGCCAGCTGCCATTACGACGGGCATGCTGCATGCAGGAACAGCCACCTCAATTGGCAGACTGACGATGTAAGGGGTTGATGCTAATGATTGAACTGGTAAATGTGGAGAAACATTTTGCCGGGCAACCCGTTGTGCATCCTCTGTCGCTTACGATTGGCGAAGGGGAATTTTTGACGCTGCTCGGTCCGAGTGGTTGTGGGAAGACAACCATTTTACGCATGATAGCTGGCTTTGAACAGCCTTCATCTGGCCATATCCGCCTAGATGGAGAAGATGTTACGAACTTACCTCCGAACAAGCGGAATTTGAATCTTGTATTTCAACATTATGCCTTGTTCCCTCATATGACGGTCGAGCAGAACATTCAATTCGGCCTGAAAATGAAGAAAATTCCGCAGGCAGAGCAGCGTGAGCGCATTGCAGAAGCAATTCGATTGACGCAGCTTACAGCGCTTGCGAAGCGTTATCCGCATCAATTGTCCGGTGGACAGCAGCAGCGTGTTGCGATTGCTCGTGCTATTGCTAACAAGCCGAAGGTGCTTCTATTGGACGAGCCGCTTGGCGCGCTTGATTTGCAGCTTCGCAAAAACTTGCAGGCTGAACTGAAACAGTTGCAGCGGAGCTTGGGAATTACATTCGTATATGTAACCCATGATCAAGAAGAAGCGATGATGATGTCGGATCGGATCGTGATTATGAATAATGGTCGTGTCGAACAGATCGACTCTCCTAAAAATATTTACGAACGCCCGGAGACGTTGTTTGCAGCTACGTTTGTTGGAGAGAACAACGTGTTCCATGAAGAGAACCTCTTTACCGTTCGTCCAGAAAAGATTCATGTGACAGCAGAAGTGGAAGGTGCACCGCGTACCGGAATTATTCAGGATATCGTTTATTTGGGGAATATCCACAAGCTGATCGTTCACTTGGATAATGACCAAACGAACGTATCGGTTGTGCTTGACTTCAAGGACGAGCGAACGTGGGAAATTGGCCAACACATCGGAGTAAGTTGGAATAAGCAGGATGAGGTGATGATCGGCTCATGAAACGCTCATTTGGCATCATTGCGCCGGTCGTATTGTGGCTGACGATATTTCTTGTCGTGCCGATGATTGCAGTTATTGCTGTGTCCTTTATGCAGCGGGACGAGCTCGGCAATATCGTCTTTTCGTTTACGCTGAACAATTATGAACGATTTTTCGATCCCTTATACTTGGGAATTTATTGGGATACACTGTGGCTATCGGTATTAACAACAATAATCTGCTTGTTGTTCAGCTATCCGCTTGCGTATTATATTTCAACGACGAGCCCGGCAAAGCAGAAGCTGCTACTCATTCTCATTACAGTTCCGTTCTGGATTAACTTCCTTATTCGGACGTATGCGTGGGTGCTATTGCTTCGTACGCAAGGGATCGTCAACCAAACGCTTCTTGATTTGGGCTGGATAGCGGAGCCTCTGCAAATGCTTTATACCAAGGGTGCAGTGCTCCTTGGAATGGTTTATACGTTCATTCCGTATATGGTGCTTCCGATTTATGTATCATTGGAGCAAATGGATAAACGATTGCTTGAAGCATCCAGCGACTTGGGTGCTACAAAGTGGAAATCGTTCTTGCATATTACGTTGCCTCAGACGAAGTCTGGCATGATGACAGGCAGCGTGCTTGTCTTCGTAACAACGGCGGGTATGTTCGTGGTAACAGACATTCTGGGCGGCGCTAAGGCGCAAATGCTCAGTAATATTATACAGAATCAGTTCCTAGGTGCGCGCGACTGGCCATTCGGTTCCGCGCTGTCAGTCGTGTTCGTGATCAGTTCATTGATCATCATCGGTCTGTTCAACCGGGCACTCCGCTCCAAATATGAAGCATCGAAGGAGGCGGGGGCATGAAGGTGGCAAGCAAAAAGAAGCAGCATCCGCTGCTTGCGCTCCATTCGATACTGTTAATTCTGTTTATTTATGTCCCAGTATTTTTGATTATTGCGTACTCGTTCAACAATTCGCGCATTAATTCGAATTGGAGCGGATTCACGTTCAAATGGTACAGCTCTTTGTTCGATAATCGGCAAGTAATGGAGGCGTTGAGCAACAGCTTGTCGATCGCATTGATATCTACCGTCATATCAACCGTACTTGGCACGTTGGCGGCGATAGCACTTCGCCGTATGGCTTCCCGACGCAAGCAAGGGGTAATAGGCCTATTATACTTGCCAATCATTGTGCCGGATATCATTATGGGCTTGTCCCTATTGGTATTATTCAGCCAGTTTAAAATTGAGCTGGGCAAAATGACGGTTATCATTGCACATATAACGTTCAGTATTTCGTACGTATATGTCATTGTTGCTTCCAGACTTGCCAACATGGGCAAGCAACTTGAAGAAGCAGCATCTGATCTTGGTGCTACACCATGGCAGACATTCCGCCATGTTACGCTACCTTCGATATGGCCAGGCGTGCTTGCCGGAGCAATCATGGCGTTCACACTGTCGATAGACGACTTTATGATCAGTTTCTTTGTTGCCGGGCCGAACTCAACGACCTTGCCGATCTACATTTACGGCTTGGTAAAACGGGGAATTTCTCCAGAAATCAACGCCTTATGTACGTTGATGATTATATTTAGCGTCGTGCTAATCGTACTTGCACAATGGTTGCTGAACCGTGGCAACGGAGAAAAGAAAAGCTCTATGCTGCCGTTCTAATTCACCGCTTATCAGATGTAAGCATGTGAATTTGAATCATATTAATACATTCTAAGGATCTTTTGCAGGATCAGAGAGGGGTTACAAGAATTGAACAAAAAGAAATGGTTCGCGGTCGTATTGGCCGGGATGTTGGCACTTACTGCGCTGGCAGGTTGCTCTTCTAAGCCGGAGCAAACATTGAATTTGTATAGCTGGGCAGATAACTTCGATATGGATATGATCAAGAAATTCGAATCGGAGAATAACGTAAAAGTTAACTATGCGATTTTTGCCAACAACGAGGAACTGCTGGCGAAGTTGAAAGCCGGCGGCGCGAATTATGATTTAATTCAACCGTCCGACTACATGGTGGCTAGCATGATTAAGCAAGATTTGCTGGAGCCACTTGATTTAAATCAAATTCCGAATTTCCAATACGTCACGGATCGTTTCAAAAACCCTGAATTTGATCCCGGCAACAAGTATTCCATCGTATATACATGGGGTGTTACAGGCATTGCCTATAACACAAAATATGTGAAGCAAGCTCCAACCGATTGGGCGGATTTGTGGAAGGATGAGTACAAAGGAAAGGTACTCCTTCTGGATGACAACCGTGAAATCATCGGAATGGCGCTGAAGAAGGCGGGCAAGTCGAACAGCTCTGAAAATGAAGCTGATATTAACGCAGCTGTTGATGATTTGCGTAAGCTAGTGCCGAACGTGCTTGCGTTTGATACTGACAACATCAAGCAGAAGA
The DNA here is from genome assembly GCF_000293805.1 of Paenibacillus alvei DSM 29. Classification (GTDB taxonomy): domain Bacteria; phylum Bacillota; class Bacilli; order Paenibacillales; family Paenibacillaceae; genus Paenibacillus_B; species Paenibacillus_B alvei. Next base: position 851,095 of record NZ_AMBZ01000002.1, read on the forward strand.
TGATTGCGGAAGAAGGCTGGATTGGCACAGTATGGTCTGGCGACGCTTCTGTCATTCATGGAGAAAATCCGGATGTTGCATTCATGATTCCGAAGACAGGAAGCACGATCTTCTCGGACAACTACGCAATTCCAAAGGGCTCTAAAAATAAGGAATTGGCACAGAAATTCATCAACTTCATGCTTGATCCAGAGAACAGCGCAAAGAACTATGAGTCCATCGGCTACAGCAACCCTGTGACGAAGGCGAAAGAGTTCCATAGCAAAGAGTATTTGGATAACAAAATGATCAATTTGTCTGACGACGAGCTGACTCGTACGGAGTGGCTTGGCGATGTCGGTAAACATCTGCAGTTGTATGACCGCATGTGGACGGAATTGAAGAGCGGAAGATAATCAAGCATATCTAAAATGATAAGAGAAAGCCCCTGATCTGTTGTAGATCAGGGGCTTTTTTGCATTTATATGTCTATTAGCAGCTTGGACAATTGCTTAGGCTGTGTCTTCATGAGCCAATGTCCTCCTTGTTCGATGCTCAAATGACGCCATCCAGCTTCTCGCGCCCGTAATGCCATTGCACGGAAGAAAGCGGTCATCGGCCAGCTATCTGGATTGTCCAGCGGTTCTATGTAAGTACGGGGGATTTGTGCAGCATGCCCATTAGAAATAGAGATCTTCTGCATATAAGCACGAGTCGGCATTGGCGATTTTAGCGGATCTGATGGGTCACGCGGTGCAATAAATTCCGGTGTATTGTCATCTGGCGTGTCGTTATAGGGGGTGTCCAGAAATGGGGCAGATAACGTTGATACCGATTCACCATGACGCGGCACCATAGCATCTACATACACAAGGTGCTTGATTCGATCAGGAACCTGTTCGGCCGTCCCTGTGATGACCATGCCAGAGAAGCTATGACCGACAAGAATGACATCTTCCAGTTGCTCGTAGGTAATGACCCCTACAATATCCTGAATGAATGTATCTAAGTCAATTTCGGGACGTGCCAAGTGCGTCCGTTCCCCAAGCCCGGTAAGTGAGGGAGTGTATACGTCATGGCCAGCTTGCCGGAGGAAAGCAGCTACCTCCTTCCATACAAAACCGCCATCCCAAGCTCCGTGAACAAGAAGATAGGTAGACAATTGAATCTTGCTCCTTTCATCACAAATATAAGTTCGATAATTATAGAACTATCATACAATAGCGCCTCACTTTAAGCAATAGTTGGTTCGGTCAACCAGTCATTATTTTCATCTACCAGAGTTGTAAGAGGTGTTTTACGGCATGTTTTTCCTGACAATGTGTAAGATTTGGTGTGTGATCGGCAACATCAAATTTAACCAATTTTGCGGCAACTGGAGTGACTGCGGGCTAGGCGATGAGTTCAAAAAACCGCACAATGGCGCGGTTGTAAAGGATATGTAACGACAATGCGGAAACGACATATTTACGTTATTGGTAAAGGATGCCTACAATTATCTCATGAAAGCGCTAGCACGGCTTCGTCCATCGTTAATGCGCGACATGTCAAAATCATGTGCAGCATCGGCGATGCCAATCATGCCATCCTTTGAAAGGAGGGAGTGGACACGATGCAAGGAAATGGACAGAGTGCCCTTTCAATGAACGTGGTTCCAAATAAGAAGAAACCGACGTGGAAGAAGATGCTTCAGAATTGGGAGTTGTATTTATTTATTGCTCCTGCATTTTTGTACTTCCTCATTTTCCATTACGGCCCGATGTACGGAATTCAAATCGCTTTCAAAAACTTTATCCCAGCGAAAGGGATTATGGGGAGCCCATGGGTTGGATTTGACCATTTCGAACGTTTCTTCAATTCTTATTACTTCTGGGATTTGCTTTGGAATACGCTGAGCATCAGCTTGTATGAGCTGGCGGTAGGCTTCCCGCTGCCGATTATATTGGCGCTTGCCTTCAATGAGATTAAGGATGGGGTATTCAAGCGGACGGTTCAAACCGTAACCTATGCGCCGCATTTCATTTCCGTTGTCGTAATGGCAGGTATTATTATTACGTTCCTGTCTCCTTCAACTGGTATTATCATTCATATTATTAAATTCTTTGGGTTTGAGCCGGCTGCATTCTTAACCGATCCAGCCTGGTTTAAGACGATGTATGTCTTGTCTGGTGTTTGGCAGGGCACAGGTTGGGGTACGATCATTTATTTGGCAGCCTTATCGGGCGTTGATCCGCAGCTGCATGAAGCAGCCATCGTGGACGGTGCAAGTCGATTCCAGCGTATTTTGCATATTAACATTCCGGCAATTGTGCCGACAATTACGATTTTGCTCATTTTGAACATGGGCAGCATTCTTGGTGTCGGATTTGAAAAGATCTTGCTTTTGCAAAACCCGCTCAACAAAGAAGCGTCCGACGTTATTTCCACCTTCGTGTATCGATCTGGTCTAGTCGATGCGCAATATAGCTTCTCTACAGCGATTGGCTTGTTCAACTCAATCGTGAACGCTATTTTGCTCATTGTAGTTAACCAAATCGCACGTCGCACGAGTGAAAACAGCTTGTGGTAGGAAGGAGGAGAACAGCACATGGCAGCTGCTGCAGTGAAAGAAACGAGAGCGGATAAAATATTCATCGTATGTAACTATATCTATTTGACGATTGCGCTAATCCTGGTGCTTTATCCAGTTTTGTATATCTTGAGTGCGTCGATCAGTGATCCGAAGTATGTAGCATCAGGCGAAATGTGGCTATTCCCTAAAGGTATCACATTCGAAGGGTATGCCAGAGTGTTCGAGAACTCAAAGATTTGGAACGGTTATGCAAATACGATTCTTTATACGGTTGTCGGGACTTGTGTGAATCTTTTTGTAACGCTACCGGCGGCATATGCATTGAGTCGTTCTGACTTTATCGGTCGCGGCTTCTTTATGGGGATGTTCTTATTCACGATGTTTTTCGGCGGTGGTCTGGTTCCTGGCTATCTCCTCATTAAGGAACTGGGGCTTATCAACAGCATGTGGGCCTTAATCCTGCCGGGTGCAGCGTCTGTATGGAACATAATCGTTGCACGCACGTTCTTCCAATCTACGATACCTAAGGAGCTCCAAGAAGCGGCGAGCATCGATGGCTGCACGAATTTGCGGTTGTTCCTGCGCATTATATTGCCGTTGTCGGCTCCAATTATTGCGGTTATGGCGCTCTTTTATGGAGTAGGACACTGGAACAGTTACTTTGGGGCCTTGATTTACTTGAATGACGAAGTGAAATATCCGTTGCAAATGATCCTGCGTCAAATTTTGGTTCTCCAAGAGATGTCGGCAGAGACTACAGGAGCAGCGGTAAGCAGCTCAGTAGCTGCTGCGCTGAACAACAAGGCAGAAATTGCAGCTCTGGTGAAATACTCTGTCATTATCGTATCGACCTTGCCTGTCATCGTTGTGTATCCGTTCTTGCAACGGTATTTCGTGCAAGGTGTTATGATCGGTTCTGTCAAAGGCTGATTATTATTGAGTATTGATTGTATGCCTCTATATAAGATTCATGTAAGTACGTCGGATGTGGCTTGTTACAGGGTTGAATGCTTCAACGGTAATAATCGAAGGTGCCAACGCCTTTGTTTATTATAAAGAAGGACATTATACGAATCATCAAAGGGAGGATCATCGCCATGCAGAAATGGAAAAAAACATGTGCGCTGCTGTTGTCTATGAGCTTGATCTTCACAATGCTCGCAGGATGCGGTTCATCTTCGGATAAGCCTGCGGCAGAGGCGGGCCAAGGCAATGTAGAGAACTTGAACAAGGAAGGCTATCCAATTGTTAAAGAGTCAATTACCTTGACGATGATGGGCCAGGATGTCGGCATTCAAAACTGGAAGGACATGGACTTCTTCAAGAAGATGGAGGAGAAGACAGGGGTTAAATTCGAATTTCAGAATGCGCCGCTCGACAGCTTCGATACGAAACGCAACCTGGTATTCGCAAGTGGAGAATACCCGGATGTATTTTTCTCTGGTCAGCTAAAGACTGCGGATGAAGTAAACTATGGCGCACAAGGTGCCTTGATTCCGCTGGAAGGACTCCTAGAACAGTATGCACCTAACTTGACCAAGATTTTGAATGATCACCCTGATATTCGTAAGTCGATTACAACACCGGATGGACATATCTACTCCTTGCCGAACATTGATTTGGATGCAGGCTGGTATCGTGGTCCGCTCTGGTATAACGGCAAGTTCCTGAAGAAGCTTGGCATTGAGAAGGTACCATCGACAATTGATGAGCTGTACACGTACTTGAAGCGTGTTAAGGAAGAAGATCCGAATGGCAACGGCAAGCAGGATGAAGTGCCATTGGCCTCGGTAAAATTGAACGACATTCGTATGTGGCTGCTTGGCTCTTGGGGCATCTATAATGAGGTTATCTATGCTGACAAAGCGAACAAAGTACACTACACGCCAATGGAAGAAGGCTACAAAGGCTACCTGACATTCTTGAACAAGCTGTGGAACGAAGACTTGCTGGATAAGGAAACATTCTCGCAAACGGATGAGCAGAAGAAGGCGAAAGGGAAAAACAATCAAATCGGATTGTTCTCTGACTACCATGCCTACTTTACATTGGGCGGAGAGCCTAGCATGACAGATCCAATGTATGCACCAGTAAAGAGCGAAATGTCCGAGCCGGTAGCTGCGAAGCACCCTGGCTTGATTACAGGCGCATTTGCCATTACGAATAAGAACAAGAATCCAGAAGCAACAATCCGTTGGATTGATTACTTGTACTCGGTAGAAGGATCAGAATTGCTTAGCTTTGGCCCAGAGGGCATACTGTGGGAATATGTGAACAAGGACGATCATACGAAAAAATGGCTGCCAGTACCAGGGGGCGGCGATCGTGAGGAATACCGTGCAAAGCTGACACCGGACTATGGTACGATTGTTCCGAAGCTGGCTAGTGAAGAAGTGGGTCGCGGTTTCCAAGGCGACTTCGAGAAGTGGCTGAAGAAAGAAACCGATGAGAAGATTATCCCAATCGCAAAGGTTCCATTCCCAAGCGTATACTTGTCTGAAGCAGATCAGCAGCAAGTGAGCAGCATGCGCTCCGATCTCGATAAGTATGTAGAGCAAATGGAAGCGAAGTTCGTGACAGGCCAAGAATCTCTGGCGAACTGGGATAAATACGTAGAGACCCTGAAGAAAATGGGTGCTGATAAGATCGTTGAGATTTATCAAAAAGCCTATGATCAATGGAATACAGCGAAGTAAGCGTATTGAAATACAGTATGAAAATGCAAGATAGCTAATCGGATGAAAATAGAGCACCTTGGGCTTGTGTATCTGCCCAGGTGCTCTATTTCTTAGCGATATCTATTAGGATTCATCATCCGCATCAGCGGCAGCTTTCGCTTGCTCGCTTGAGGCGTGAAGCTTCCGGTATTGGCCAGGTGTATAGCCGGTTTCCTTCTTGAACTTGCGAATGAAGTTCGGAGTATCCAAATATCCAACCCTAACAATGATATCCTTCAGCGGATCGCTTGTTGTGAGCAACTGACGGATGACCTCATCCATGCGCCGCTGCCATATATATTGGGAGAAGTTGCTTCCGGTCTTCTCCTTGAAGGCACGGCTTAAATAGGAGGACGAAATCGAGAACTTCTGTGCAACTCCTTCAAGGCTTAAACTGTAATCGGTATACTGTTGATCGATAAAGGCAATGGCATTATCCATTAACGAAATCTGCTCGGACTCTGTATTGCGCTCGACCTGTTCGCAAATGTGTGCGGCCAATAGCTGTAGCTTTTTTTCGAGCTCCTCTAGCGATTCGAATGAAGTAAAGCCGGGAATATCGCGAATCAATTCATTTAGGCCGAGCTCGGATGCTGTTTTCAACAGCGTATTCATAATATCAAAACAAATGCAGCGCAGCAGAGAGATGGATAGGCGCTCTGCTTTCAGCTTGATGAATATGGCTTCAATCATTTGCATAGCGATGGTGTCGTTGCCCTGCTTCAAGCTCTGCGTGAGCTTCAGAAGGGAATCCTTCGCAATCCAGAACGTATCGCTCGGAGTATGAGAGAGCTTGTCGAAGTACGTAATGCTGCCTTTCCCATTCGCCATTCGATATTCGAGTGCAGAAGCCGCCTCAATATAAGACTGATTCAGCAGCACCGCATTTTCGTAAGCTGTACCGACGCCGATAGAGGGGATAAGATGGGTGCTCTCCATTACGATAATGCGCAGTGCATCGACAATTTGCTCCATTCGATGCCCGACCGTGATTTGCGTATCTTCGTTCATGGTTACAATGAGTGCAAATTGATCAAAATGCGGCAGTTCGATGCCATACGCATGGGTACCGTAATCAGGGATTTCGATTTCCTCAAGCAACTCGGCAATGTGTTGGCGATGATGCAGTGCATCAGTTACGCCAGGGTATTCATCCCATGAGATGGCGATTACGAAATAATGCTTGCCTGTCAGTTCAATTCCGAGTACGTCCATGATATGTTCCGATTCAGGGTTGTCCAGCTTCCCGTGCTTAAGCAGCATAAGCAGAAATTGGTTACGGGCAAATGGCTCCTGAATATCGACGCGGGCGCTATAGTCGTGTAAGGCTTTACGGATCCATTCCAACTCATTGCGTGACTTCTGTACATGCTGTGTGGATGTCGCCTCTGTTGCTTCCGCCTTGAGCATGGCAAATTCCATCAAATCGTGGATCGGGTGATATTGCTTGCGGGCAAGGAATACAGCAGCCAAAATGCCACCTAACACGACGACGGCAAAGGCGAGCAGGAAAAACGTCTGAATATGGAATACGCGTCCAAAAAATTGCTCGCTCGGCATAGCCGTTACATAGGTCCATCCATTCATGGAGGATTTGACGGACACAACGGATTGTTGTCTGTTATCCAGCTTTAAGCTGTGGATGCCGGGTCCGAGCGCTGACAGCAAATGAATTTCATTTTTTGGAATAGGCTCACCATGGTTGTTCTGTGTAAGTACACGTCCCTTTTCATCAAAAATGTACGTGTTGCCCTTGAACCCGTTCAAGATGGTATCCATCAGTCCAGTAAGCTTGGATTCCTCCATTAGGAAGAGCACCGTTCCATGCGGAGAAGAGCTGTTTGGTGTAATCGGAATCATATACGCAAGCATGGACTTTGTAATATTCATATTTAAGTTGACCGATTCAGCAGGCCGAACTATGGGATACAGTTCTGTTTCTAGTCCATGAATAATATCCTTTTTATTCCAGTCTTCGAACAAATAATATTGCTCAAAGAGCACATTAACATTGGTCATTCCTTTCGGAGAGTAGATGGCTTGAGTATTGCGGTAATAGAGGAATAGTTCTTCCAAGATGGAGCTATTCGCTTTGTATTTGCCGAGTGCGGATATCGCGTCACGGCTGTAATAAGGATGCCGAATCATATATGGAGTCAATTGTTCGTCATAGGCAATGCGTGAAGCAATATCCCGGAGTTCCGTCATGCGAGAATCAATATTCAGTTTCACCTGATTAAGCTGATTCACGTTCGATTGTTCAATTTCGGAGCGCAGATTGTTGACGGCATTTTGATAGATGAAGATAGTAAGAACCACTAATGGGATGAGAAAAATCAAAATATACGACCATATGTACTGTAATAGCAGCTTCGACCGAAAATAGTTCCAACTCATCCTGACAAACCTCCTAGTAGTCCCTGATGTAATCTTGCTATGAAGTGAATCTTGCAAAAATTAAGAAGACAATCTATTCGAGAAGAGATGTTGATGATTTGTAATCATTGTATACGTTTCGACTCGTCTGTAAAGCGAGAAATCAGAAAAAATCAGCAATATTCTTATTGTAAACGATTCCAATGGGAAATGGAATGATTTCATGGCGCGTACAACTATTTTTGTGGAGAGGACAATCGAAGGGGATTTTAAGGTGAGGAAGCGCATTTTATCTTATTTTAAGGTTCAGTTCAGTTTTCTTTAATGTAACTCTAGTATTCTAACAATGGACCGAATGACAGATGAGTTCTTGCGAAGGAGGGTTGCCGGCAGCGATTACTGGCCTTGGTCAACCGGAAGTCTTCCGTTGCACCAGGTGATCCGTTTCATCTTTCTCATGGTTTACAGTTTACCCCTAGAACATATATAGACCGCATCAGCGTTTACGCGATGCGGTCCTTTTTTTATGGATACAGCCGTTTCTTCTTGGACTACGATTTATTGTTGGGTGTGGAAATACAGACAAAAAAGATCGAGCCAGCGTTCAAGAACACAGACTCGACCTTTGCCTTCAAGTAGTAGAAAAGGAATGTTGGAAATTATTCTTTGCCAAGAACCTTATCGACAAGACCATAATCAAACGCCTCTTGGGCAGACATGAAGTAATCGCGATCTGTGTCGCGCTCCACGCGCTCAAGCGGTTGTCCCGTGCGCTCTGCCAAGATCTTGTTCAAGTTGTCGCGCATCTTCAAGATGCGACGTGCGCGGATTTCGATATCGGTAGCTTGACCTTGAGCTCCGCCAAGCGGCTGGTGAATCATAATTTCGCTATTCGGCAGCGCGAAGCGCTTGCCCTTAGCGCCTGCGTTCAGCAGAAAAGCGCCCATGGAGGCAGCCATGCCGACGCAAATCGTAGATACGTCTGGCTTAATGTGCTGCATTGTATCGTATATGGCCATGCCGGCCGAGATAGAACCGCCCGGGCTATTGATGTATAAATGGATATCCTTTTCCGGGTCATCTGCAGCCAGGAACAACAACTGGGCGATAATCGAATTCGCCACCAGATCGTTCACTTCTGTTCCGAGGAAAATGATGCGATCCTTCAACAACCGGGAATAAATATCATAGGATCTTTCACCACGATTCGTTTGTTCAACAACTACGGGTACATAACTCAAGATAACCCCTCCTCACTAAATGTCGTTACACATCCAATATAAAGGACATAAAACAAAAAGTCAAAGATGGTCAAACTATGTCGAGAAAAAAACATCTATCCTTTCGCTTCTGCAAAATTCAAGATGTTGCTTCCGTGCTTATGTACCTAAATATATGCGTAACGTAGCTTCTTATCCTGTACCTAATAAGGACAGGAGTGTAATTGGCGCGCCCGCAAGGAATCGAACCTTGATCTCAGGCTCCGGAGGCCTACGTCATATCCATTGGACCACGGGCGCATTCATACAAGAGCAAAACTTATTATATAAGAAAGCGTATAACAAAGTCAAGTGAGCGCCCCTGAATTATTTCCTTTTCCTATGGATGGGGTAACAAGTCGCTTCTACTTATAAGTTAAAGTACTTGCCAGCATAATATTTGGACTCTAATGAAAAGCTAGGTCTCGCTTCACAACGCTGACCGTACAGTTTTCATTTTTTATTCCTCTGGAGGCTCAAATTTTTTGTAAACGTTGTAAGGTCAAGCATGATGTCCATCATTCCTGTCTATACTGAAAAATGTCGAGATTGATTTAGAAAAAATGTATGAACATGTCGCATTTTGGGTTAATTACTTCATAGGCGCTCGAATGTCTTTGGACAGGCTGTCTAATTATGAATAACTTTGATATTGCTTGCTCATTATAGAGTTGTTCCTTAGCATGAAAATTTTGATTTTTGGGTGTATGTACTGGGGTTCTGGCTACTTGCAAGTTGCCTCATTATTCGGTAGAATAGTGGTGGGACAAAAAATGTAGAGATGGGACGTTTTTAGTCCAATGGTTGCTTATGGGAAGCAGGAGTGGAGAGAATGCGTGAGTGGTTGGAAATACAGAAGCGACTTCTACCTGAACTCATTGAACTGTTGAAGAAGCGTTACACCATCCTGCATCAAATCATGTTGTCCGACTCCATCGGGAGAAGAACGCTGGCAACGTCATTGCAGATGACCGAGCGTGTGCTCCGTGCAGAAACCGACTTATTGAAGGCACAAGGCCTGATTGATTCGGATAACACGGGGATGCGAATCACTGATGAAGGCCGGCAACTTGTCCGGAAGCTGGAATCCGTGATGGGTGAACTGCTCGGAATGCGCCAGCTGGAGGAGAGTATCCGCCAAGCATTTGGTTTGAAGCAGGTCATTGTCGTACCCGGCAATTCGGATGTATCGCCTGTCGTTAAACAGGAACTTGGGCAAGCGGCTTGTAAAGCGCTCAGCAGCGTAATGGACAAGGAAGATGTCGTGGCGGTGACAGGCGGCTCCACATTGGCTGCAATGGCAGATCAATTGACGAGTCCAACACCGTTGAAAGGCAACTGGTTCGTACCCGCTCGTGGTGGACTTGGGGAGAGCTTGGAACATCAAGCGAACACAATCGCATCCACGATGGCGAAGCGCGTAGGCGCTCAGTATCGGCTCTTGCATGTGCCAGACTTGCTGAGTGAGGAAGCATACCAGTCGCTGAAGCAGGAACCGAACATCCAAGATATTTTGCGAGTCATACGCCAAGCACGCATCGTCGTGCATGGCATTGGAGAGGCCCTCGTCATGGCGAAGCGTCGCCGGGCGGATGAGGAGACGATCCAGCAGTTGCTCCAGGAAGGAGCACTTGCAGAAGCATTCGGGTATTATTTCGACCGAGACGGACATGTCGTACATACGATGCTGACACTAGGCCTTCGCCTAGAGGATATTTCTCGTACGGAGGTTGTCATCGCCGTTGCTGGAGGTCAAAGTAAGGGTGAATCCATTACCGCTGTGCTTCGTGCAGGACATGAAGACATTCTCGTCATTGATGAGGCAGCAGCTATGGAAGTATTGAAACATTGTGGTCTCGATGTGCCTTACAGGCCGTCTTGAGATATATAAAAAAAATTGCGAAGGAAATGGGAGGAATCATCAATGGTTAAAGTTGGTATTAACGGCTTTGGTCGTATCGGACGTAACGTATTCCGCGCAGCATTGAACAATCCAGAAGTAGAAATCGTTGCAATCAACGATTTGACAGACGTAAAGACTCTGGCTCACCTGTTGAAATATGACACAACTCACGGCAAATTCGAAGCTTCCGTAGAAGCTAAAGAGGGCGCTTTGATTGTTAACGGCCGCGAAGTGAAAGTATTCGCTGAGCGCAACCCTGAGAACTTGCCTTGGGGCGCTAACGGCGTTGAAATCGTTGTTGAGTCCACTGGTATCTTCACAGCGAAAGATAAAGCTGAAATGCACTTGAAAGGCGGCGCGAAGAAAGTTATCATCTCCGCACCTGCTACTAACGAAGATATTACAATCGTTATGGGCGTTAACGAAGACAAGTATGACGCTGCTAACCACACAATCATCTCCAATGCTTCTTGCACAACGAACTGCTTGGCTCCATTCGCAAAAGTATTGCATGAGAAATTCGGTATCGTTAAAGGTATGATGAACACAATTCACTCCTACACTAACGACCAAAACGTTCTTGACTTGCCGCACAAAGACTTGCGTCGTGCTCGTGCAGCAGCTCAAAACATCATTCCTACAACAACTGGAGCTGCTAAAGCGGTATCCCTCGTATTGCCTGAATTGAAAGGCAAATTGAACGGTATGTCCATGCGCGTTCCTACTCCTAACGTATCCGTTACGGACTTGGTAGTAGAACTTGAGAAGGACGTTACAGTTGAAGAAGTGAATGCAGCTTTGAAAGAAGCAGCTGAGGGCCCATTGAAAGGCATCTTGAACTACTCCGAAGAGCCATTGGTATCCAGCGACTACAACGGCGACCCAGCTTCCTCCACTATCGATGCTTTGACAACGATGGTAATCGGCGGCAACTTGGTGAAAGTTGTATCCTGGTACGACAACGAGTGGGGCTACTCCAACCGCGTTGTAGACTTGGCAGCTTTCATCGCAAAAAAAGGTCTGTAATCGCATAGCACTTACAATCAAAGAGGAGTGACCGTTTAGGCCTCCTCTTTTGATCCTTATAGTGCCTAGAGCATATCGAGAACCAGTGCGGACACAGATTTGTATAGATATACAGAGATAGAGAGTACAGAGAGAAACCAGAACATATTAACGAACGATATACGATATAATAGAGAGAAAGATTTAGATGGAACCCATACAGAACATGAACACAGAACATACCGAACAACACACCAGAGAGAGGCGTGTGCCGGTGTAAGCGACGATAGGAGGAACACGGGGATGAACAAGAAAAGTGTGCGTGATGTAGAAGTTAAAGGTAAGCGCGTATTCGTACGTGTCGATTTCAACGTGCCATTGGAAAATGGTGTGATTACGGATGATACACGTGTACGAGAAACGCTACCAACAATTAACTACTTGGTGGAACAAGGTGCGAAAGTTATTTTGGCAAGCCACATGGGTCGTCCGAAGGGCGAAGTTGTGGATTCCATGCGTCTGACACCTGCAGCAGTACGTCTTGGCGAACTGCTTGGCAAGCCCGTTAAGAAGTTGGACGAGTCGATTGGTGAAAACGTAAAAGCTGAAATTGCAAAAATGGAAAACGGCGACGTTATCGTGCTTGAAAACGTTCGTTTCCACAAAGGCGAAGAGAAGAACGATCCAGAATTGGCTAAAGCCTTCGCTGAGCTTGCGGACTTGTATGTGAACGACGCGTTCGGCGCGGCTCACCGTGCACATGCATCCACTGAAGGCATCGCACATCACTTGCCAGCCGTGTCCGGCTTGTTGATGGAGAAAGAATTGAATGTACTGAGCAAAGCGCTGACGAACCCTGAGCGTCCATTTACAGCAATCGTTGGTGGATCCAAGGTTAAAGATAAAATCGACGTTATCAACAAAATGTTGGAAATCGCTGACAATATCGTCATTGGCGGCGGCTTGACGTACACATTCTTCAAAGCACAAGGCAACGAAATCGGGAAGTCGCTTGTCGACAACGAGAAGCTTGATGTTGCACTTGGCTTCATCGAAAAAGCAAAAGAACTTGGTAAAAACCTCTATTTGCCAGTAGATATCGTAGTTACAGACGACTTCAGCGCTGATGCAAACACGCAAGTGGTATCGATCGACAGCATTCCTGCAGAGTGGGAAGGCATTGACATCGGTCCAGAAACTCGTGAAATCTATGCTGACGTTATCAAGAATTCCAAGCTTGTTGTATGGAACGGGCCTATGGGCGTATTCGAAATCGAGCCGTTCTCTCATGGTACGCGTGCTGTAGCAGAAGCATGTGCGGAAACTGCTGGTTACACAATCATTGGCGGCGGCGACTCTGCAGCAGCGGTTGAGAAGTTCAAGCTGAAAGATAAAATGGATCACATCTCCACAGGCGGCGGCGCTTCCCTTGAATTCATGGAAGGCAAAGCATTGCCAGGCGTGGTTGCATTGAACGATAAGTAAGAGAGCAAGTAAGGGGATTGCGGCTTCGGCCGCTCCCTTATGCGTAAAGGAGTGAATCGTGTGAGACAACCGATTATCGCAGGGAACTGGAAAATGTTCAAAACGGTATCGGAAGCGGTCGCTTTCGTATCCGAAGTGAAAGGCAAAGCAGAGGTGGAAGGCGTAGAGAGCGTACTCTGCGCACCATTTACAAACTTGCCAGCATTGGTTGAAGCAGTGAAAGGGACAAGCATCAAGATTGGTGCTCAAAACCTCCACTTCGAAGATTCCGGTGCATTCACAGGCGAAATTTCCGGCGCAATGTTGAAAGATCTTGGCGTACACTACGTCATTATCGGACATTCCGAGCGTCGTGCATACTTCGCGGAAACTGATGAAACGGTAAATAAAAAGATGCATGCAGCATTCCGTCATGGCTTGACGCCAATCGTATGTGTAGGTGAATCGCTTGAAGAGCGTGAATCCGGCAAAACGAACGACGTGTGCAAAGTGCAAACGGAAGCAGCATTCCAAGGATTGTCTGCTGAACAAGCTAAGGCAGCTGTTATCGCTTATGAGCCAATCTGGGCGATCGGTACTGGGAAATCCTCCACAGCGAAAGATGCGAATGAAGTTATCAGCTACATCCGCAGCGTTGTGAAGGGCTTGTACAATGACGAAGTTGCGGCAGCTGTTCGCATTCAATACGGCGGAAGCGTTAAACCTGAAAATGTACGTGAATACATGGCAGAAAGTGATATTGACGGCGCATTGGTAGGCGGCGCAAGCTTGCAACCAGCTTCCTACATCTCCTTGGTGGAAGGAGCGAAGTAAGATGTCCGCACCTAGACCGGTAGCACTTATCATCATGGACGGCTTCGGACTTCGCGATACGGTAGTCGGCAACGCAGTCGCGCAAGCGAACAAGCCGAACTACGACCGTTACATGAGTCAATATCCTCATACGACGCTGACAGCTTGCGGCGAAGCGGTAGGCTTGCCAGAAGGTCAAATGGGGAACTCCGAGGTAGGTCATTTGAATATTGGTGCAGGCCGCATCGTATATCAAGACCTGACTCGCATTACGAAATCGATCCGTGAAGGCGACTTCTTCTCGAACGAAACATTGCTTGCAGCAGTGAAGAGTGCGAAGGAGAACAACAAGGCGCTTCATATTTACGGATTGTTGTCCGATGGCGGTGTACACAGCCATATCGACCACGCCCTTGCGATGCTCGATCTCTGTGCACGCGAAGGCTTGAAGGATGTTTACGTTCACGCATTCTTGGATGGCCGTGACGTTGCGCCTGACAGCTCCCGTGGATATATTGAAAAGCTGCAAGCCAAAATCGCTGAAGTTGGAATTGGCCGTATCGCTACGGTTCAAGGCCGCTACTATGCGATGGACCGCGATAAGCGTTGGGAACGCGTTGAGAAATCGTACCGCGCTATGGTATACGGCGAAGGCCCGAAATACCGCGATCCACTTGCGGCAGTTGAAGAATCTTATGCACAATCCGTGTATGACGAATTCGTTATGCCAACGGTCATTGTGGATGAGAACGATCAGCCGGTCGGCTTGGTTCAAGATGGCGACTCTGTCGTATTTATGAACTTCCGCCCAGACCGTGCGATCCAGCTTGGCCAAGTGTTCACCAACGATGACTTCCGCGGCTTCGATCGTGGCGACAAGTTCCCTAAGAACTTGCACTTCGTCGCGCTCACGTTGTTCGCAGAGACAGTTGGCGGATACGTTGCTTACTCTCCAAAAGAGTTGGACAACACACTTGGTGAAGTGCTCGTGCAGCATGGTAAGAAGCAGCTTCGCATTGCGGAAACAGAAAAGTATCCGCATGTAACGTTCTTCTTCAGCGGCGGCCGTGACGTTGAGCTTCCTGGTGAGAAGCGTGTGCTTATCAACTCGCCTAAGGTAGCAACTTACGACCTTCAGCCTGAAATGAGCGCATACGAAGTTGCAGAAGCAGCCGTGAACGAAATCAACTCTGACCAGTTCGATACGATTATCCTGAACTTCGCGAACCCTGATATGGTTGGCCACTCCGGTATGCTGGAGCCAACGATCAAGGCTGTAGAAGCTACGGATGAGTGCATGGGCAAGGTCGTTGAAGCGGTATTGGCGAAAGGCGGCGTCTGCCTTATTACGGCGGATCACGGCAACGCGGATATGGTATTCGACGAAGCAGGCCGTCCATTCACAGCACATACGACGAACCCGGTTCCATTCATCGTCACTTCGAACGATGTGGAGTTGCGCGAAGGCGGCATCTTGGCAGACATCGCTCCAACGATTCTGGACTTGATGAACGTGCCTCAGCCAGCCGAGATGACGGGACAAAGCATGATTAAGAAGTAAGTTTTACAACTTACCTGGATATATAGTAATTTATTTATAAACAATCAAAAAGGAGTTGTACACACCATGACAATGATTATGGACGTATACGCACGCGAAGTGCTTGACTCCCGTGGTAACCCTACGGTAGAAGTAGAAGTTAAATTGGAATCCGGCGGCTTCGGCCGTGCAATCGTACCTTCCGGTGCATCCACTGGTGCTCACGAAGCAGTTGAGCTTCGCGATGGCGACAAAGGCCGTTACGTTGGTAAAGGCGTAGAGAACGCTGTTAAAAACGTAAACGAAATTATCGCTCCAGAAATCATCGGCTACGACGCACTTGATCAAGTTGCAATCGACAAAGCGATGATCGAGCTTGATGGCACGCCTAACAAAGGCAAATTGGGTGCGAACGCAATCTTGGCTGTATCCATGGCTGTAGCTCGCGCTGCTGCACATGCATTGGATATGCCTTTGTACACGTACCTTGGCGGATTCAACGCGAAGCAATTGCCAGTACCAATGATGAACATCATCAACGGTGGTGAGCATGCTGACAACAACATCGACGTTCAAGAGTTCATGGTATTGCCAGTTGGCGCACCAAGCTTCAAAGAAGCACTTCGTATGGGTGCTGAAATCTTCCACAACCTGAAGTCCGTATTGAAGAGCAAAGGCTTGAATACAGCTGTAGGTGACGAAGGCGGATTCGCTCCTAACCTTGGTTCCAACGAAGAAGCGCTTCAAGTGATTATTGAAGCAATCGAAAAAGCTGGCTACAAGCCAGGCGAAGAAGTATTCTTGGGTATGGACGTTGCGTCCACTGAGTTCTACAAAGACGGTAAATACACATTGGCAGGCGAAGGCAAGTCCTACACATCTGCTGAGTATGTCGACCTTCTTGCTTCTTGGGTCGAAAAGTACCCAATCATCACAATCGAAGACGGTATGTCCGAAGACGACTGGGATGGCTGGAAGTTGCTCACTGAAAAATTGGGCGGCAAAGTTCAACTCGTTGGTGACGACTTGTTCGTTACAAACACTGAGCGTCTTGCTCAAGGTATCGAAAAAGGAATCGGTAACTCCATCTTGGTTAAAGTTAACCAAATCGGTACGCTTACAGAAACTTTCGAAGCGATCGAAATGGCAAAACGCGCTGGCTACACAGCTGTTATCTCCCACCGTTCCGGTGAGTCCGAAGACAGCACAATCGCTGACATCGCGGTTGCAACAAACGCTGGCCAAATCAAGACAGGTGCTCCTTCCCGTACGGACCGCGTTGCGAAGTACAACCAATTGCTTCGCATCGAAGACAACTTGGGAAGCACAGCTCGTTACGATGGCTTGAAATCCTTCTACAACTTGAAAAAATAATTGGCTTGCCGCACAAGCGGCTCGCTGATTCGATAGAAGCCAGACTCCCTTGAAGGGGTCTGGCTTCTTTTTTATGATTCCATATGTAAAGTAGGCATACTGCGCTCTCCTTTTGTTCTTTCTTGTCACCCCCTGTTTACCTTGTTCTTCTTGGTGAAATGATGCTCCGTCGGTTCATTCAGACCATAGATGGGTTTAACCTAGACCAGAGGCTAGTTTTGGAAAAAGCCTATTGTGGAACACTATTCCAGAAGATATAATCATCGTGTACTACTAATTAATATACAATACTGAACCATAAACAATAAATCATTCACGCATGAGGTAGGAGGTGACCGGGTTGAAGGAAATCGTTCAATTTAAAAAAGGTGTGCTCGGTCTGTGTGTCATGGTTCTCATTAATCAGCGGGATCGCTACGGCTTCGAGTTGGCACAGCAAATATCCAAGCATGTGGAGGTAGCCGAAGGCGCCTTGTATCCGGTTCTACGGCGAATGGTCGCTGACGGCCACTGCACTACATATTTGCAGGAATCGACTGAGGGTCCGCCACGGAAGTATTACAAGCTTACCCCAGTCGGCAAGGCATATATGAATGAGCTCGTGACCGAGTGGGATAAATTTGTGTCGGGGGTAGCAAATTTGCTCATCGAAGCGGAAGAAGAAGAAACCAAGGAGATGTGAGAGGTGAATCAGCGTGCATAAGCAGTTATTTATGCTGCAATTGAAAATGGGGCTGTTGTCGCTTCCAGAAGCGGAGCGCAATGAGATATTAGCAGAGTACGATGCGCACTTCGAATTCAGCAAGCAGCAGGGACGAACAGAAGAGGAAATTGCAAGAGAGCTGGGCGATCCGGAAGAGCTGGCAGCGGAGCTGCTGTTAGGCGGGCGCGGAGACAAGGCTCAAAGTATTGAAGGAGAGACGGGAGACCTGTTCGATAAACCCCCAAACCAAGGACAACAGGTGCCGCCGATCTGGGAGGATCCTACGTATCTGCATCAACAAGAGCAGCCATTACACTTTCATCACTATGAACAACATGATGCGCATTTGCGGGATATGATGAATAGGAATGTGTATCCTCCGATTGCGCCATATGAGGAAAGGCGTTCACGTTCTTTTCCAGGTCTCATAGGAACTTTATTTATCAGCTTATTCATAGTACCACTCTTAATTGGCGGGTGGGGAGTCTGCATTGGGCTTGGAGCAGCGGCTGTTGCCCTTCTCCTGTCTCCTATTCTATATGTCGTAAAGCTAGTGCTTGGATCGCCCATTTATGGATCGGAATTGTCAGTCTTGGCGATTGCCTTTGGTCTCGGCATTCTATTGATACAAGCCGTTCTCTTTTTGGGTGGTAAATATACAAAATGGAATGCAAGCTATTTTCGTTGGACCGTATATGAAGGAAAGGGGGGAATGAGATGAACGTAAAGCGGGTGGCGATTAATTTTGTTGCGATCGCTTGTATAGCAGCAGGTATCGTAGGACTGATTTTATTTGGATCCAATCAGATTTTAGGCTCTGAGTTGTCTAAATATGAATATCGTATCGATATGGGAAAAGATCTGAGAGAACTGGAGATCAAGGAAGATTTCGGGGACGTCGAAATCAACTGGGTAGTCGATAATAAGCAAATGATTGAATTAAAGGGCCGTGCGCCGGACGAAGTCATAAAAAAATCGGCGAATTCGAGGTTAGAAACGGAAAGCTTGTCTTAAATTATGTGAACCCGCAAGATAAAGGTTGGTTTCAAATCAATTTCGGATTTCAATCCCAAAGCCGCAATCACGAAGTTATCATACATGCGACAGAGGACATGGTTCTAGATCGACTTGCATCGAAGCAGTCCGCGGGAGCATTCCACATGTCTGGCGGACAAGTAAAACGATTAGAAGCAGCAAGTAGCTTCGGAGGCGTAAGCGTGAGCAAACTGAAGGGCGAATTTGCAAAATTGACTTCGGACGCAGGTGAAGTGAAAGCAAACAGCGTGGATGCGGAAATCCAGGCACACTCTTCGTTCGGATCGATCGAGCTGCTGAACACAAGGAAGCCGCTTCAAGTCCATGCAGAATCGGGCAGCATCGAAATTGACCAACTGGAGCCTCACGCCATTGATGCGAAAAGCGAATTCGGCAGTATTGATGTTAGAGTTTCTCCTGAGTTTGATGGTCGTTATGATTTGCGTACGGAGTTTGGAAGCACAGAGGCGCCAGAGTCGAAAAATCGAAGCGATATGCTCATTAAGGCACGAACAGAAGCAGGCGGCATAAAGATTGTCGAAAAATAATACGGGTCATTATCGGAAGTATTCCCCGAATCGGTTATAATGTACTTATCTAAAATTAAAGGTACATGATACAGTAAAGGGGTAAGGATACATGAAATCGATTCATAAAGTGCTGACATTGGCTGGCTCGGATACGAGCGGCGGAGCTGGTATTCAAGCTGACTTGAAAACATTTCAAGAGCGCGGTGTTTATGGAATGACCGCATTAACAACGATCGTGACCATGGATCCTGAAGAAGGATGGGCGCATCGTGTGTTCCCAATCGCGCTTTCTACAATAGAAGAACAATTAAAGACGATCATGAGTGTTGGCATTTCAGGTATGAAGACGGGTATGCTTGGCTCCATTGATATTATTGAGCTTGCTGCTCGTACGATAGAGAAGCATAATATTCCGAATGTTGTCGTTGACCCAGTGATGGTATGCAAGGGTGCTGACGAAGCCCTGCATCCTGAGACAAACGAAGCCCTGCGCGATATTCTCGTGCCGAAGGCTGTCGTGGTAACACCGAACTTGTTCGAGGCTTCTCAATTGGCGGGGACAGCACCAATTCGTACCCTCGAAGATATGAAGGAAGCAGCAGCCCGCATTCAAGAGCAGGGTGCTAAGTATGTATTGGTAAAGGGCGGTTCCAAGATTGGGTTGCCTACTTCCGTCGATGTATTGTACGACGGCAAATCCTTCGAAATGTTGGAGGCAGATCTCATCGATACAACATATACACATGGCGCTGGCTGCACATACTCCGCGGCAGTTGCTGCAGAACTGGCGAAGGGGAATGATGTCAGGGAGAGCGTTCATAGGGCAAAGAGCTTCATTACGGAGGCGATCCGCCATTCTTTCCCACTGAATCAGTATGTGGGCCCAGTGCGTCACAATGCGCTGCGTTTGCTGCAGCATGGAGAAGAATAAGCCTTAAGGGCTTCGAAACGTTATACGATGATTGTGCAGCTTTTCAGAACCTATAGGAAATCCTTGAAGTGGAAAAGGAAAGAAGAGGGATAGGCCTTGCCTACTGCCGTTACGTGTGATACAATGAAAGTACTGTTTTTAGCTTTTCGAACGTGTATCACGCATTAGGAGGTGTAACTGTGGAAATTTTCTTGAAAATTTTGCTTGTCATTTTTTCTATCGGTTTGATTAGCATTGTGCTTCTGCAGAAAGGGAAAAGTGCCGGCTTGTCAGGTGCCATCTCCGGCGGTGCGGAACATCTATTCGGAAAGCAGAAGGCACGCGGTCTGGACTTGTTCCTGCAACGTGCAACGGTTGTATTGGCAGGAGGATTCTTCATCTTGTCACTCATCGTAGCTTATTTCCTTAAAAGTTAATTTCCATTTGTAAAGCAAAGCGAGGACATGCTCCTCGCTTTTTTGTACCCTTTTTTCCGGAAAAACAAAAAACTTGTTATGATGTGGATCGAACGGCAAAAATGTAGGGAAAGCGCCGGGATGTAACGATTTTATTTCGTGTATACTAGGTTATATATTGGTATACTGTATCATGCAGGTCATGGCAAGGTGAGGTGAAGGAATGGTAACGGAACAACAGTTGTTGGACTTTATGCGTGAAACCGCTTATAAGCCGATGACCTATCAAGAGCTGGAGCAGCATTTCGATATTGAAGGCGCTTCAGAATTCAAAGCATTTCTGAAAATGCTGAATCAAATGGAAGAAGAGGGAAAGATACTGCGCACTCGTACCGACCGCTACGGCGTGCCGGAGCGTATGAACTTGCTGCGTGGGCGTCTGCAGGCTCATGCCAAGGGCTTTGCGTTCTTGATTCCAGAAGAAACGGGTCATCCCGATGTATACATTCACGCGAATGATTTAAAAACAGCGATGCATGGAGATACCGTGCTTGTACGCGTGACGAATAAAGGCTTTGATGGTGCGCGAATGGAAGGCGAAGTTGTGCGCATAGTGAAGCGTGCAGTGGAGCGCGTCGTCGGTCTTTTTCAAAATTACGAATCATATGGGTTTGTCATTCCGGATGATAAACGGATCAACCGTGATATCTTCATTCCGAAGGAAGATATGCATGGCGCGGTTACCGGACAGAAGGTCGTTGTCCATATTGTGAGCTATCCGGAAGGAAGGGCAGCTGCACAAGGCATGGTGGCCGAAATCCTTGGTCATAAGGATGATCCGGGTGTTGATATTTTGTCCGTCATCCGTAAGCATCAGCTCCCAGAAGCGTTCCCGGATGAAGTCATGGCAGAAGCAGAAGCTGTGCCGGATTCCATTACGGAGGAAGAAATCATTAGCCAACGCCGCCGCGATTTACGCGGCATGAATATCGTCACAATCGACGGAGAAGATGCGAAGGACTTGGATGATGCGGTATACGTGGAGCAGCTTCCGAATGGTCACTACAAGCTTGGCGTTCATATAGCGGACGTTGGTTATTATGTGAAGGAAGGTTCTGCGCTCGATCGTGAAGCCTACGCTCGCGGCTGCAGTGTGTATTTAGTCGATCGAGTCATCCCGATGCTGCCGCATCGGTTGTCTAACGGGATATGCTCCCTCCATCCGCGTGTGGATCGTTTGACGCTGTCCTGTGAAATGGAGTTCGACGAGAAGGCTAAGCTAGTGAAGCATGATGTATTCCCGAGTGTCATTCGTACTGTTGAGCGTATGACGTACACGAACGTACGGAAAATTGTTGAAGACGAGGATCCGGAAGTATCGGCACGCTATGCTTACTTGGTTGACAGCTTCAAGCTGATGAAGGAATTGGCGCTGAAGCTTCGCCGGAAGCGGATGAACCGGGGAGCAATCGATTTTGATTTTGTGGAATCGAAAGTGTTGGTGGATGAGAAGGGCGTACCGACTGATATCATCAAGCGGGAACGTACGATTGCAGAGCAGATTATTGAAGAGTTCATGCTGGCAGCTAACGAGACGGTTGCGGAGCATTTCCATTGGCTCCGAGTTCCGTTCCTATACCGGATTCATGAGGAGCCGGATAGTGAGAAGTTATTCAACTTCATGTCCTTCGCGGCGAACTTTGGATATGTTGTTCGAGGCAAGGGCAACTCGGTACATCCTCGTTCTTTGCAAATGCTTCTTGAGGAAATTGAGGGAACGCGTGAGCAGACTGTGATCAGCACGATGATGCTTCGCTCGATGAAGCAGGCGAAGTATGATGCGGAGATGACCGGCCACTTCGGTCTAGCTGCTGAATTCTATTCGCACTTTACATCGCCTATCCGCCGTTATCCGGATTTGGTCATTCACCGAGTCATGCGTGAAGTGATGGATAATGGAGGATCCCTGCCTGAGAAGCGCTTAGAGCAGCTCCATGCCCGCATGCCGGACATTGCCCAGCAATCATCAGAGCGTGAGCGGGTAGCCGTTGATGCAGAGCGGGACACAACAGCGCTGAAGAAGGCCGAATTCATGCTCGATAAGGTCGGCGAGGAATTTGACGGCATTATTAGCAGTGTGACAAGCTTCGGCATGTTTGTTGAACTGGATAATACGGTTGAAGGGCTTATTCGACTAAGTGAATTGAATGATGATTATTACCACTTCCATGAGCAGCATATGGTGCTGATCGGGGAGCGGACGGCAAATGTATTCCGCATTGGCGATGAGGTGCGCATTCGAGTAGCTCGTGTCAATATGGATGAGCATACGATCGATTTTGAGTTGATTGAGAGCAAATCGCGTCACAATGGTCGTGACTTCGGCTTCGAAATTCGGAAGAAACGTGGTCGCGGCGGATATAGTGCTGAAGGACGCGGTGGAGCAGGACGTGGTGACTGGAAGGGTCGTAAGGATGGGAAAGGCGGCCGACCAGGAGAACGCGATCGTGGCGGTCAATCGCAAAATGTCCGCGGCGCGGATAGAGGAGCAAGGGGCGGTCGTTCGGATCGATTCGGCGGTAGAGAGAATCGACCGGCAGATCGTGGACATCGTGCTGATCGGCATGCCGGTCAAGGTGCACGTGCAGACGGTCGTGTAGATCGGCACGCTGGTCAAGTTGTGCATGGAGATAGTCGTGCTGATAGACGCAACGTCACTGGCGTTGATCCTGCGGAACAGCAAGCTTATGAACAGTATGGTGCTTCCTCCGGTCAGTATGTGCGAGGTGGATATGGTCGAAATCAGCACCAGCATGAGCAAGAAGAGCGATTGGAGCGGGATGCTCGTTATGAGCGTCATAACAATAATGATGCTGTGGAGCAAGAGGCCGATGCATTCGCTGGCGATTGGTATAACCAAGGCGAGTTCCGTGAGCAGCAGAGAGGCCGTCGTGGACGCAAAGGACGCCGCGAAGAGCAGGGACGTGGGAATAACCCATACGACAAGTCATCCGGTTCTTCTCAGCCGCGAGGCAAGGGCGGCATTAACTTTGGAGCGGGCCCAGGAAACGCGGAGCGTTCAACTCCAGCGAAGAAGGAGTATGATGATTCCAACTGGGTAGATCGACTGATCGCGGATGCGGAAGAAGAAGTCGATCGTCCGAGGTTCTTCGATTTTGGCTCTGGCCGTGGAGGCTATGGACGTGCAAATGGAAGCGACCAAGGCGGCAGCAAGCAAGGACGTGACGGAGGCTTCCGTAGAAACCATAGCTCAACCGGTGGAGGGAAGAAGGGTCGTCGTTCGACTTCTGAGAGCGGCATTTTCATCGGCGAAGAGGCAGCCAATGCCCGGAGTCAAGGAGAATCCGCTCAAAGAGCGGCGAAGAAAAAGGGAAAAACGAACAACAAGACTGCGAAATTTGTTCGTAAAAAGCGTTAAACAGCATGGTATGTATAAGGGTATAACGGCTTTTAGTTCCGCCTAGGCGGAGCTGGAGCCGTTTTTATTTTCTTAAAAAAGAAATGACACGCTTGGGAAATGAAGTTTGTATTTTTAGGTCAAGCTGGGGAAGCTGATCATCTACCGGAATACATATGATATAATGTACATATTTTAGGAGATGCTGCTTTTTACTTTGGTAGGGAGGTGAGTCAGATGAGTCCTTCAGATATATCGATGTATCATGTCATGTTGCGTATGGTGCTTGCGTTAGTGCTGGGCGGATGTATTGGGCTTGAGCGAGAGAAGCGAAGCCAAGCTGCGGGATTGCGGACGCATATGCTTGTGAGTCTCGGATCGGCGCTTGTCATGTTGATATCCGTATATGGTTTTCCGGATTTAAGTGGGGATAATAAGGCTGCGGTTGATGTTGCGCGTATCGCAGCACAGGTAGTCAGTGGTGTTGGCTTCCTAGGAGCTGGAACCATTATTCGCAACGGAACCAGTGTGAAGGGACTTACAACGGCAGCTTCCTTATGGGTGTCGGCAGCGATTGGGCTTGCTTGTGGCTCGGGTTTTATTTCTGCGGCACTATTCGGCTGTGGCCTGTCTCTTGTTGCCTTGTGGGTGCTGAATAAGTACGATATTAAAAATCGTGTCGCTCATCGGATTCACGAGCTGGAGGTCGTTGTGGAGGAGCGTGAAGGATGGCTGACAGCGCTAACGAAGGTAGCAGAGGAGCAGGGGCTTACAGTTCGAAGTATTCGTATGCGGCCGGAACGTGCGGGGAAAACGTGGGCGAAATTTCTAGGAGCTGGGCATGGGCAAGTTTTTGAACAGAACAAAAGAAGCGAGCATTTACCTGAGCGAGATATAGAGGTTTACAGCACTGAGAAGCAATCTCTTGAGGGCACTGGACATAAGGAAGCGCCAGCAAACAGTACGGTGACTGATAAGGCTGTAAATCGAATTGGGGAAGGTCTGTTTTTACATATAGAGAATGAGGTTCAGTCTGATACAACCATGGACGACAATGGACAGATCTCGACAAGTACAAGGTACTTGCACATTGAGCTGAAAGTGCTGGCGGAAGAGGTCAAATCGGTAACAGACTGCTGTGAAGTAGTGCTGCGGCTCGAAGGCGTTATGGACGTTCATATGATTTCTTAATTTGAGCAAAGTAAGGATTCTGCGTATCGTATATACAAGTTCCAATTTAAAAATGACGGTTTTTTATTCTATTATGAGGCTACAGAATTCAATTTTCATTTAATAGTGGAATAGAAGGTATGGATGAACAGGTTTCTAGCTTGAGTCGGGGGCATTCTTTTTGGTACAATATACTTCTAAGAAATAAGCTATAGTGAAATGGTTTCGTGCAAAAGACCCCATTCACTTGCTAATGTCATTGTCGTAACGTTGGAGGGCAATCATGGGTAAAAAGAATGATAATAAAGTTTTAGCCCAAAATAAAAAGGCGTCCCATGATTATTTTATCGAGGACACTTATGAAGCGGGCATGGTTCTCACAGGGACGGAAATTAAATCGCTCCGTTTGGGCAAGGCGAACATTAGCGATTCATTTGCAACGATTCGCGGCGGCGAGGCGTTCATTCACAATATGCATATCAGTCCGTTTGAGCAGGGCAACCGTCACAATCCTTCCGATCCGACACGTGCGCGCAAGCTGCTGCTGCATAAGGAGCAGATTAACAAGCTAATCGGGCATACGAAGCAGGAAGGGTATACACTTGTTCCGCTGAAGGTGTATGTGCGCAATGGTTATGCGAAGCTTCTTATTGGGCTGGGTCGAGGCAAAAAGAACTATGATAAGCGTGAAACAGCTGCCAAAAGGGATGCGGATCGTCAAATTCAACGCGCTCTGCGTGAGAAGCAGAAATATTGAGGTTAGATCATTTTAGAAATAAAGCGATGCTTCTTTTGGCGAAGGTTTGGTTGTAGGATGTAGTTAAATTAGTTAACGCGGTAGTCAACGCTTTGACTGGGATAATCCGTAATTGCTGCAACTGCATATCCTGTGATCCTAGTTATGGCTAGTTCATCGTTGGATCGTTTGTACCAAGGAAATGGCATGAAGCGCTGGCAACAAGTTGACTAACAACTTTCGCTTAGGTGTGTTATAATAAACATGTCAGTAACGAACAGTGCTTCACAGCACAATATAGCCGCTGACTGAATAATCAACTCATTGACAACTGAATAGTGTGGAAGGATACACTATCTGTGTCTTAACTAGATTCTCATTTAATTCAAGACTCTATTCCCCTGATGGGCAAGATGTTGCTTATCATTCATGGGGGCGTTCTTGGATTCGACGGGGATAGTTCGGGCTCGGGTAGCGGGTAGTGGGGACGCGTCCGCTTTATCAACGCTAAAGCCAATTAAACGGCAAACAACAAACAAACTACGCTTTCGCAGCTTAATAACCTGTGAGCGTGCTCCTACTCTGCATCGCCCATGTGCCGGGATAGGGGCTCAACTTTAGTGGGATACGCTGTCACATCTCCGCCTGGGGTGTGCTGAAGAAGACAATCAGGCTGACCCAAAGCATAGCCGGTTACGGGGCGATGCTCGGGTGACATCAAAACTGTGACTACACCCGTAGAAACCTGTGTTGCGTTATCTTCGGACAGGGGTTCGAATCCCCTCGCCTCCACCACTAAAAACCCTGTATGTTATATCAACGTTATATGAGTTGATATCTTTAGACGGTTGTATAGTGATCCTTTCTACATATTCTTGTAGCACTTCTTTTTGCTGTTGCTCATCAGCAGTATTAAGTAAGTGTTTTTTATCTTCAATGATTTTCATAATCACCTCATCTGGCAACTCTTCCGTGCTTTGAATAAGCTCTATTCGCATCAGTTCTTCTTCCAAGGCTTCTTGTCTGTGCTGTGCTTCCACAATTTTATCCTCAAGCCCTCTAATACCTTTACCAAGAGCATCGATCCAATTATTTATTTTTTGACCTAGTTCCTTCAATTCACCTTTTATTGGGGCTACATCATCTTGTGTAGAATGACGTTGCTGCTTGTATAATTCTTTAACTTTGTACAATATTTCTTTTGTTCCTTCTGAAGAAAAGCAATTCGCGATAAGGTTATCTTTTACAATATCCTCGATATCATCTTTTCTTACACTTGTATTGCCGCACTTTGTCGAACATTTGTAATAGCATAGGAGTGTATTATCTGCGCTTTTTGGATTTCTATATGAGTTTCCGGCATAAGCAGCCCCGCAATTGCCGCAATATATCTTTCCGGTTAATAAGTACGTAACCTTTGCTTTCAAACGGCCTGGTTTGTGTTTCCGTTCCATCATTTTTTTATACACCCTTTCAAACAAGCTTTTTTCTATAATAGCAGGGAAAGCGTTAGGAATAACATGTTGCTCCTCGACGGGCTTTTTTTTATGAGTGTTTCTTTTCCCATCATCATCTTTTGCCGAGGAAACATTCCAAGTATAATCACCCTTATATTTTCTGTTAAAAGCCCAGCCATCAAAAGAATTTTTAGTGAACTTTCTGCCTGTTTGTGTTCTGAAGCCTGCCGCGTTTAATTGATTAGCGATTTCTTCATTAGTTAGATCGTTATCTATCCCCTCGAAATACATCTGAACTGCCCGATATCTTTTTCGGTCTATTTCGTATCTTTTTTCTTTATTAACGCACAATCCGTAAGGGGGTCTACCACCAACATGAAGACCAGCCTCGGCATTTTCGTTCATTCCTTTAAGAACTTCCCTTGAAAGGTTTTTGGAATAGTATTCCCCCATACCTTCCAGTACAGATTCAAGAATGATTGATTCGGGCGAATCATCCAAGTGTTCAAGTACACTCTCAACCCTGACACCATTTCTCTTTAATTTACGTTTGTAGTGGGCTGAATCATATCTGTCACGTGCGAACCGATCCAGCTTGTGAACAACTACAACATCAAAAGCTTTCCTTTCAGCATCCTTTATCATTTTTTGGAAATTCGGCCTTCGATCTGTAGTAGCGGTTTTGGCTTCATCGGGGTAACTCCCGATTAGTGAGTACCCTTTTCTTTTGCAATATTCCGCGATAGCTTTCATTTGGGCTGATATAGATTCTTCTCGTTGGTTGTCTGAACTATATCGAGGATAGGCCACTGCGCGAATAATTGATTTCATTGAAATCCACTCCCTGCTAAACCGTTATTTCCACATAATTGCTTCGATCATCCCGAGCAGCTTAATTCTTTCTTCCGCAGTCAATGCTTTCCCGGAAAAATAGATTAGATTAGATTTTTCGAGAAGTATTTTGATGTCGCTCGTATTTACTTGAGATGGCGGAAGGGGATTATCGGTATTGCATAACAAATAGTCGGCGGATGTATCAAAAATTTTAACAATCAAATTCAATTTATCGCTCGGCGGGACAATTGCGTCTCTTTCATAACCCGAAAAAGTAGCTCTGTTTATTTTCAAATAGTTAGCCATATCTTCTTGCGTCAATCCTTTTTTCTTTCTTAGAAGGTTAATTCTATTACCGAGCGTAGACATCTTATCTTCTCCTTAGAAAAAGAAATTTAAAATTACTATTGTGTTAGTTTGGGTAACGTTTTATAATGCAAATACACCAACAAAAAATGGGGGAGGTGTATCTATGGCGGATTTTACAACTTATTTGTGGGAGATCTATTTCCGATTATCTATAACAAAAGGAAAATGTAATTTTAAATATCGAATTTACTTTAATAAAGTATACACTGTTGGTATTACTAACGCAATATGGTTTGCTTACTAAAACCTTTTTTTTGATTATTTATGTAATTTAAAATTACGTTCAGTATGTTTAAAATGTCTAATCTTTAAGTTTCGTGGTGGTGTCATAATTTAAAATTCATTGTTCGATGAATAAGGGCTATCAATGACAGCCCCTACCGTCTCTTTAAAGTCAACGTCTTAGTCTTTTGGTGGGAATGTAAAGATGGATGTCAATCCAGTCTTTTGGATTGTAGTGCGGAGAGTTTCTTTATCTGATCCAAAGCATAATCTTGAAAATCGGGTTGTAATTCCTTAAAAATTGCAAGAGCTTCTTCCAACTTCTTATTATGAGGCTGCTCTTCTACAAACATGTCGCCTTCACCTGAGAGTAGCCATTTTTCATTGACAGAATAAAGCTCGCAGATGTGCTTGATAAGAAGTTCTTTTGGTTGAACACGATTGTATTCTAAATTGCTGATCACATCTCTGCTCACACCTAATTTTTCACCAAATTCTCTTTGTGATAGACCGAGATGTTCCCGAATAGCCTTGATTCTGCTGTTCAAAGTTTAATCCCTCCTTATGCTTAATGAGATATCTCAACTTTACAACACAAAAAAACGATAGTCAACACAATCAAACTCAGAAAATGGTGTTTACAACTCAAAACTATAATGATAAACTGTGTGCATAACACAAAATACGAAAAGGAGTTGAGGATATGACACAGCTAAATAAACAAGCTCAGAATATTGCTGAGTTGAACACAGTCTTTATGATACTGGATGAAGTCGCTCAAGAATACGCCTTATCGCTACTTCAAGCATTAAGGTTTGCCCAAGCAAGTTACCGCAATTCGTCTAATCATGAGACTCAATCCAATGTTGCCAGCTAATTGAATCAACGTGAACCAAATATCATTCGGGAAGTGATAACATGGCGAAGATAAATGTCACCATCAAGACAGTTCCGCACCCAAACAACAAAGCACTAATTGAGCTATGGGCATCATTGGCAGTGTCGGAGATTGAAAGAATCAAGGCTAACGGGAAGTGACAGTCGGCGCATCCGAAAAGAGGCTTTCTTGGAGTGAATCGAATCACTCGAAAAAAACGGCTGGGAAGGGAGATTAACCAGCATGAACAAGTCGGAGATTATAACCGGGCAACTCGTAGTCGAGGGCGGCAAGGTATCGCTGCAACTCGACAACGGCAGCCTCATCGAGTTGAGCAAGAATGATCGCATTGAAGTATTTAGAGATGGGAAGTTTGAACCGGCACCGTATTCGTTCATCATTGAAAAGATGGATTCGGCGGGG
>NZ_AMBZ01000003.1 GCF_000293805.1 Paenibacillus alvei DSM 29
CATTACAACCAACTGTTATCGGCCAAGAATTTGCAGGCTGAAGCTGAGAAGATGATTGTCCAGAATCAGCAAGAGGACATTATTGAATTGCTAAAGGGTTTCGGCGACTCGTACAACATCACGGGGCAAACGCTCGGGGAAAAAATGTACAAAGGGTTCGCAGATAAAGTAAGTCAGATCCAGACGCTGATCGATAACATCAACCGACAAATCGATTCAGCAAGAAGTGCAGCTGTATCAGCTCTTAGCTCGGTATCTTCGGGGAGATCGTCAGGGAGCGGATCATCTGGCAGCAAGTCAGATCCCGAACCAGTTCGCGGTACTGTTTTTTCGGTCACGAACAACTTCAATACTCCTGTTACAAGTCCTAGCGACATTTCACGGGCTAACCGCAAGCTTGCACAGATGCTTTAGGGGGTGATTCCGTGCAGATACTCAAGTACACAAACGACCGAGGCGAGAGCATCACCTTCGGATCGTCAGGGCCATTCATTCTGACAACCGTTGAGGGATTAGGTGGAGCGGATGCCGAAATCTACAAGACTCGAAGCCCGTATCAAGACGGTTCCAGCGTTTCCCGCGTTGCGATCAATGACCGCATGATCACCCTTCGCGGGGCGATCATCGCTAAAAATCAAGAGGAAATGTACATGCTACGTCGCCAGCTGTCACGGGTGCTAAATCCGCAGGCTGGCGGTAAATTGGTGTACAAGAATGACTTTAAAAGTTATACGATCGGCGCAATAGCCGACGAAGGTCCAATATGGGGAGAAAGGCACGTGAGCCACCAGTTGTTCAACGTGTCTTTTTTATGCCCAGATCCATTCCTATTGGACGAATTCGAGGAAAGCCAAGTCATTGCGACCTGGATCGGTGGCATGACATTTCCGCTCGTACTCCCCACGATCTTTGCGGAGAGTGGGCCAAAAACGATAAACATAGTGAATAACGGGGATGTGGATACTCCTATCCGTTGCGAGTTTAGAGGGCCAGCCGGAAACCCGCGCCTAACGAATCGAACAACAGGTGAGTATATCCAGATTAACCGTCGACTGCTCGCATCCGATAAGTTGATAGTCACAACGGAATTCGGCAATAAGCGGGTAGAAGTGGAGGATGCAGCTGGCAATCGTACCAACGTGCTGTATTGGATCGACTACGGCAGCAGCTTCTGGTGGTTGCGGGTAGGAGACAACATAGTTTCATATACGAGTGATGACGAAGTGGAGCCTGCATCCGTCATAATCAGTTATCGTAATAGATACAACGGGGCATAGGAGGGGGATTATGGAGAAATATAGGTTTTTCAACTCGACGGCAGATGATCGGCGGGAGTATCTGGCGAGCGACTTCGCCGAATACTTCAACCGATTTCTATCAGATGGATTGTATACAGAGAATGGGAATGTAGGGTTGCGAGTCGTGCCGGGATCCGGGCTTGGTATCGTCGTCCACACGGGTTACGCCTTCATCCGGGGGTATATGTATCACAATGATGCAGAACTTCCGAAAGCGTTAGCTCAATCTGACACAATGTTAGATCGAATCGATAGGATTGTTTTACGCTGGGACGAACCAGCGCGGAAAATTAGTGTAGTTGTAAAAAAGGGCGAATTTTCGAGTACGCCAGTCGTTCCAGGTTTGGAAATCACAAAGACTGTTAAGGAGTTAGGGCTTGCGCAGGTTCGCATCCGAAAAGGGGCGACGAGCATCGCGGCAGGAGACATTACGGACGAGCGTCTGACAGCAGCGTGTGGGCTTGTATCGAGCCTTATTGATATTCCCGTCCAAGAAATGTGGCGGGTTTGGAACGGCTCCCTCGATCAAATAAAGGATGCGTGGGACAAATGGTTCGGGAGCATTCAAAACAAAACGGGGCTACGCGTTATGATCGGCCCGACAGAGCCGCCGGACATCGTTGCCGGTGATCTATGGCTAAAGGTGATGTGATATGCAAGCCATACGAATAATCGACACAAGCTTTAATCTCTTGGGGGAGATCGACAACTATGAAAGCCTTCAATTCATAAGGAGGTTTTTTGGAACCGGCGAGTTCGAGCTGCATATTAGTGTGGGCAAGCAATATGCCGATACCCTGCAAAAAGGCAACGTGATTATGCTGGTCGGCCATGCGCACAAGTCAGGAATTATAACAAGCCGTCAAATAACACTCGGGGAGGACGGGACGCAGACTGTTGTCGCAAAGGGAACCACCCTTGAAGGTGTATTGGATCGCCGTGTAACGGTCACGCAAGATTATGACCGAGTGCGCGGAGCTGCTGAAACTGTTATAAAGCACTATGTCAATCAGCATATATCAAATGCAAGTGATCCGGATCGCAAGATCCCCTATTTTATTTGTGCGCCGGATCAGAAGCGCGGCAAAGAAACACCTTGGCAATCACGCTTTGAACCTTTACACGAAGTTGTCGAGAAGATCGCGAAATTCTGCGACATTGGGTACTATGCTTACGTTGATATCCCCAGTCGTAAATGGGTATTCGATGTAATGACAGGCCGTGATCTTACTACTGGTCAAAAGGTAAACCCTCCTGTTATTTTCTCGACCCAATTCAACAATGTGCAGAGTCAGGAGTTTGTGGAGGCGGATTCCTCATATAAAAATGTCGGCTACGCTGGCGGCAAAGGCGAGGAAGAAGAACGGCTTATACAGGTCGTGGGGAATGTGTCCGGTCTGGAGCGACGGGAGGTATTCATGGACTGTTCCAGCGCCGAGGACGCAGTAGAGCTGTCGGAAATGGGAGCACAGAAGCTCGCAGAGTACGGTCAGATCATCACCTTCGATGGGCGCGTGTTGGATACACGCAGTTTCCAGTACGAACATGATTGGGATCTCGGGGATATTGTTACACTTCGAGATGACGAGTGGGGCGTAGAGCTTAATTCCCGCATCACGGAGGTTCGGGAAATTTACGAGCAAGATTCCAAGATCGAAATCCAGTTCGGGGATGAGATACCGACCGTCACCAAAGCTGTAAAATCGATGCAAAATCAAATCGACCGTCTACAGACGAATAGTGGATTGGCCGAGGTAGTAAAGCGGCTCGACAGCGGCGTGCTGTTGCGGGACAACTATTTTAATATCGCTACGATCCATACGATTCGCAGCGGGGTTGAAGTACAGGAGTTTTGGCTTTTGATTAACGCTAGATACGACCATGCTACAAAGCGTTTCAAGCGGATCAATCTCGATAACTTTAGTTTTGGTTGGCAAATGCAGGCCAACGGCACATACCCCGGCGAGGAAAACATCGGTGATTTTGTTAATCAAGGCATGAACTTATGGAAAGCCAACGGTAAAAAGGCGTACGCCGTAGGTGATCCAGCGCGTGAGCAAACGGGTGAGGACATCGGAGCTTATCAACCGGACGGCAGTTGGCGAGAGTTCGGCATTATGCTGGGGTGGAACAACCACTTTATGTGTGACGCATACGGCGGTATGACCATCGGCGGCGCTGGCTTCGAGATCGATGGAGCGGGTACATCGCCATTCTGTCGCTTGTCACTTGGCAAATTTAGCGGCGGCAGCTCAGTGCCGAATCGTCCGGTTCAGGATTACATGTTTACGTACAATGGGACGTGCTGGAACACTCAACACGGGTTATGGAACAAAGACGTGGACGACATAAGCGGATTCTTCTATGGACTGAAAGCACCGGTAAACTTTTACGACACACCGGATGGAAGCTTCAACCCGTGGTCAAACCGCGCGGACATGGACAAGGCCGAATTTGTTGTGATGAAGCTGCCAGGTGGCAAGTCGCACCACGTTGAAAACTGGGAGCATCTTGTTCAGATCACGAGCAGCGGGAAGGCAAAGATTCACGGCCATGACGTACCGATTAGCAGCGCAATTACTGTAGAACTCAACGAGAGCAATGCCGCGAACGTATTTTATCCGTCAGGATGGACAAAGGACAATACGTTTATTACATCAATCAAAGGCATAGCTGCTGATGGTGCTATGAAGCCCGTAAACAACTATGATGCGACATACCTGGACTATGGGGTCTACTTAGGCATGCCAGCAGGTTATAAAAAGGCAGTCGTGCTCTTATCAAAAGCTGGTTAAGGAGGGAAAGATATTGGCAAAGAAAATTGAATTGAATCAAAAGCGAACTGATGGCGGGTATGACATATTGCACCCAGTCACGAGTGTTGAGTATGTAATTGGTGCGGAAACGCCCGCAGGTGCCCAAGCAAAGGCGAACCAAGCGGAAAACAACGCCAAGGGGCATGCTAATTGGCTTGTAGGGGATCTCGGGCAATTGCAAACGTCCAATAAGTCCAACGCGGTTGGCGCAATAAACGAGGTTTTTCAATCTGGCGTTGACGCAAAAAGTAGAGTGGTTGCCGAGCTTAACGCCAAGAAGATACCGGCAACCATGAACGACCCGTGGGCTACTTTAGCATCGAAAATAGGCCAAATTAGAACAGATATAAAAATGGCAACCGATGGAGGAGTAGCAGAAAAAACGTTAGACGTGAATAATTTAAATTTCGAACCAATTATTGTTTACGTAAGAATGGGCTTGAGTGGACAAGGTGAAGGATACTGGATTACGAGTTCACAGGGGTTACTTTTCGTTAAGGATAACTCTTCTCTTTCGCAAGAATATGGGGAAGTAAAAGCATATATCCGCATGGAACATTATCTTAATGGATCAGCTCGAGTTACATGGAAATCAAATGGTTTTTCGTTGGATGCGTCTGTATCAGGATCACATGATATACAAAATTTCGGGATCAGCAGATGGTGCGCATTTGGTATTTAGCCTCACGGCAGCGTGGGGCTATTTTTATTTCAAAGGGGGAAATGAAGTGGAAGTTAAAAGCTTGAATTGGTTTTCAGGTATCGGCGTACTTGTAGTGCCTCCTCTTCAATTTTTGTATGGCAGTGGTCAAGTTGTTGCTGGGGCAATGTACGCATTGTTATTTTTCATCGCGATGGACTGGTTGTCCGGAATCAGCGCCTCTCGAAAAGATGGTTCGTATGCGAGCAATTACGGTTTGGCAGGGATTCCGCGAACTTTCTTTATCTTATTACTCCCTTCTGGGGGTCATTTGCTGGATGTCGCTTTAGGCATTCCAGATATCATCTTTGGGCTATTCGTATTTGGCGTGTTATATCACACGATCCAATCCATGACTGCGAACGCACTTAGGGCTGGCTGGGGCGGATATTTCCCTGATTGGCTCGTTACTAAGTTAATGGAATGGGCTAAGTCGGAACTTGAAAATAAATTAGCGCGTGCAACCAGCAGAAAGGATGCGAAGAATGGTTAAATGGAGCGATTATGGTTTCACCGTAACAAGTCCATTCGGGAGTCGACGAGATCCCATTAATGGCAAAACAGCAGAACATACCGGTATCGATCTTGTAAAGGCGCATAAAGCGCCTATTTTTGCGTTTATGGCCGGCGAGGTTGTCCATGCCCGAGAAGGTCAATCAGGTACGGGGTTCGGCGGTTTTGGTGTTGTGGTAGCCATAAAGGACGAGCACGGCGCGTTACACTGCTATGCCCATTTAAATAGTTGTAGCGTATCCGTAGGGCAACGCGTGAAGGCTGGGCAGGAGATAGGTAAGCAAGGAAACACAGGCAGAACAAACGGTAATGGCGCTTCTAATGGAAAGGGATCACACCTTCACTATGAAGTACGGACAAAGGCCACGCCATCATATGGATTCGGTAGCCATACCGATCCAGATACTTATCTATCCAAATACTTAGAACAGGGAAAGGGGACAAGCAAGATGAAGCCAACAGATTTCATTGCAAAGATCGCACCTGCGGCCGTGGAGGATATGAAGAAAACAGGCGTACCGGCCTCCTTGACGATTGCGCAAGCTGCACTCGAAAGCGGGTGGGGAGGTAGTGGACTGACGGTAAAAGCAAACAACCTATTCGGTGTAAAGGGAAGTGGACCGGCTGGAAGCGTAAAGATGCCGACAACCGAATACCGTCCGGACGGAACATCGTATCAAATACTTGCTAATTTCAGGGTGTATCACAACTGGGCTGAGAGCATTGAGGATCATTCCAAGTTACTTGTAAACGGAACAACGGACGATCCAAAGAGATATCACAAGGTTCTAAATGCGGACTACAAAACCGCATGCGTTGAGGTATGGAAAGCAGAATATGCAACTGAACCTGACTATCCAAAATTGTTAATCGATATAATTGAGCAACACAAGCTAGATAAGTACGATCAAATGGGCAAGGTTGAAAAAGCTACAGTAGAGCTTAACGGCAAGAAAATTGCCGAGGGTACATTCCTGAACGGGCTTGTCACAGTGCCGATACGAGACATGGCCGAAGCACTAGGTGCTAAACTTGTATGGGACAACATCAAGAAAATAGCAACGGTAAACGGGAAGAAGATTGTTGGGACACAGGTAGTAAATGAACGAGCCATTGCGCCTGTCCGTGAGGTTGCAGAGGCAGCGGGTTACCGCGTAACGGGATGGGATAGTAAGCAGCTAAAGGTGACTATTCAGAAGTAATATTGATCTACTGAGCCGCAAGGGATGCTTGCGGCTCTTATACTTTTTAAGGGAGATGACATCATGATCTACAACATGGACTGTATTAAAGGGGCACAAAAATATATCGCGGACGAATCGCTAGATCTCATTATTTGTGATCCACCGTACAATCTTGGATTCGGTGGTACGAACATGACCAAGCACAAAAAAGCACGATTCGCCATTATCGCTAATGACAACCTTTCGCGACAAGAGTACCAGCGGTTTACATTCCAGTGGCTGCACGAAGCATATAGAACTTTGAAAACAGGCAGGCATATCTATATTTTCATCGATTGGCGTATGTATCCGCTTATGGCTCTTTGGGTTCAAATGGCAGGATTCGTTATCAAGAATTGCATTGTATGGGATAAAGAACGCATGGGTATGGGGTGGCAGTACCGCTATCGCCATGAACTAATCATCATGGCCGTGAAAGGAAAGCAAAAGGTGCGCCGTATCTCGACTCGTTCGGATACAGACGTATGGCGTATTCCACGCATTCCTGGCGCGAAGACGATCCACCCGACAGAAAAGCCAGTTGCACTCATGGAACGTATTATCCTGAATAGCAGTGAGGAAGGGGAACTAATAGGGGACTTCTTCCTTGGCTCGGGACCGGTAATAGAGGCGGCGCATCTGCATGGCCGACTCGTCACCGGATTCGAGTTAGATACAGTACATTTCCAAAATGCTATAAAGCGTGTATAATGGAGGCGTGTTAGGCTATGCCTACGCAAAAGAGAGCTGTATGGGAGGGCATCCCTGCAGCTCTCTTGTTATTTTCATTTCTAATCTTAGTAGACAATATGTATCGACCCATCTTTGAAAATTTCAATATGCGTAGAATCTCTAAGAAGTCGATCCATCTCCATAAAATCCTCTGTAGTCAAATAACCACCGTCAGGGAGTGGTTCTTCCCTATACGTCCTCTTTTTAAACTCGAAGTATCGAACCGGATTGTTAACGAAGTAGTATGCTTCCCAATCACATTCTGGATCAGGATCATGGTGAAAGCCTGCCTCGAACATTTCATAGCCGTTGCGTTTGAACCAATTAATTATATTGGCACGGGTTTTGTATTTGGACAAAATGTACTCAACCACGAATCTATCCGTCGCAAGGTTTCCGATCCGGAAATCAGGAAAACATAATTTGCAAATACCTAACAGTTTCGGGGGAGTAAAGAAAGAGAACTCCATTTCGTGCTCTTCTCGAACTTTGCCGCAATAATAGCAGTTCGCCTCTGGGTGCTGATCCATCCATTCGAAAATGTTTACGTACTCATTCTTTACGTATCTGAAATCCTTTGGAGGAACGT
This sequence comes from Paenibacillus alvei DSM 29, assembly GCF_000293805.1. Lineage (GTDB taxonomy): Bacteria > Bacillota > Bacilli > Paenibacillales > Paenibacillaceae > Paenibacillus_B > Paenibacillus_B alvei. The sequence goes on from NZ_AMBZ01000003.1 coordinate 7,872, forward strand.
AATTCTTCATGTCGGAACTTGCCCATTTCATATACAAAAATCTCCTTTCAATATTATTTATACGACCCAGAAGAAGCCTTTCCTTCCACAATAACGCGATATGCGTAATCAAGAGCAGTAATTTTTTTCAGCTGTTCTGAATCGGACAAGTCTGTCCACCCAAGGATGATTCCCACCTGGCTTACATAGAATTCACGCGACATGTGCTCCAATTCTTCCGGATCTAAGGCTGAAGCATAAAAGGCAAATACTTGTTCATATACGTTCAAGCACCCATCCTCCTTCGAATTTATGCTGCACATGCTCGGAACATGTACAATGGATATCCGCGACCATCGCCCCGTAGGACTAGGTTTCGGCTGGTATCCCTCCAGCCATCTTCAGGCGGTCTTCCGATTCTTGTTCAATCCTTTGACGACTATCCTGCACTTACGTATGAAATCCTCTGCAAGATCTTTATCAATAATCTCGAAGTACGCGATACAATCATGGTACAAATGCTTGCCGAACTCTCCGCATTCCTCCGCCGGACACCCAGCTACATCAAGTTCTAGCCCTTCCGTCTCCAGTTCACTAACGGTTTTGAAGAATTCGGCTTCGTCTCTGCACTCCAGGCCAACGCTGATGCCAATTCTTTTATTTACCCACTTAGCGCCGCGATATTCTTCGACCGTGTCGTAATCTACTAAGATTCTCATAATCTTTACACCTCGCGTATGCCCGCCGGCTATTTGAGAGGGGCAACAGCCCCTCATGCTGCCAATCTAAGAGCCATATCAACTATTCGCTCATTGAAATCATGATGTGTCCAGTTCTTTTTGAGAACCTCAATGTCTTCTTTCTTCATAGCTCTCGTTTGTTCTACGACCTCGAACATCCAATTCACTAGTGCCATTTCAGCTTGTACATATGGTTCAGCTAATTCATCTGCAAGCTCCCATTTCTTTTCCTTCATTGCCGTTTCATGTGCTGCTCTTGCCTTGATGTAATCTTTTTGAAGTTGATTCATTGTTTACTTTGCCTCCCGTGTTCATTTATTTTTAAGTACACGTATCAAACCAATAATGGTCAAAATTAACGCTACAAGTGATAACCAGGTGATCAGCTGCTCCATGCTTGTCCAACCTCCCGTATATTGTTGCGAGGTGAAAGCTGTGATAAGATTGGGGTGAAGGAGGCCGTCATGCCGGACGACCTCCCAAGGTACTAACGTTTACGCTGCCCGCGTCGATTAGTACCTTTTTCTTTTTACGGCAATTTTGCTTCAAGATGATTAATGCTGTAATGCTCTGGATAAGTGCCGTAATAAGTTGAACCCAATCCTTCACGCCTTCACCCCTTTTCGGAAGCTTATGTTTCACTTCCTGAATATAATATATCATGAACGGAATGTGATTGCAATAGAAATCGGAATAATGTATTCTAAAAACAGAAAAAATATTCAGGAAGTTGAATATTATGGAGGTGCGCCATGGGTTTTTCATACAAACCGTTGTTCAAGTTGCTAGTGGATAAAGAAATGACCAAAGAGGATTTGCGCGTTGCATTGGGGTTCGGCAGAAATACCATAGCTAAGATGGGGAAAGGTGAATACGTATCATTAGAGGTCTTAGACAAGATATGTACTCATTTTGGCTGCACACCAAATGATGTAATCGAACATGTGACAGTAAATGAAGAAGAGCCAGAGGAATAGGGAGATGATCGAGGTTGGTTTATGCCAGTACATAAAAGTGAGCATCTTAGTGAAAGCCTTGTAAAAGTAATCGTCCGCCACATGCAGGTGTCGAAGATATGGGAAAACTGTACGGAAGACGATATCTTTGAAGCAGCAGACAGTATAGGGCAATTAATCACATGGAGCTTTGATGCTCAAGCTTACCTAAAAGAGGGGGACTTCGTGGACAGCTTAGATGATATCCCTAATCCAACAAACGGACAGCGTGCTAATATACGAGAGGTCGATGGCGTGCTAAGATATGAGTGGCGTAATGGACAATGGTGGGATATCGGGGATTTGCCTGATAAAACTTTCTATTAGGTCTTCGCAAATAGCGGAGGCCTTTTTTTATTAGTTTGAACTTCATTTTCGTCTCCGAAAACAAATATGTGGTAACATATACCTAAAACAATGGAGGTGCAGAAATGAAGTATTTTCGATTATTTTTACCCCTATTTGCAATGATCATATTAGTAGCATGCGGTAGTGAATTTAAACCAGATACATTGTCTAAAAAAGATATAGGGATTGTGAAAATAGATGATTCAAATGCATCTGTTTACCACGGAATGAAACAAGCTGAAGCAGAAAAGATATTAGGACAAGGAAAAGGGGACTTAAAGTCAATTATAAAATACGATTACGGTGTATCGGTAATCTATAGGGAGCTTGACGGTAATGCAACAGTTGCGGCCATATACCTAGATAAGGATGCAGAAAAAGTATATAAAACTGCTAGAGGTATAAAGATAGGTGATACAAAATCAGATGTACATAAGGCGTACGGGGAGAAATATCCCATTCCAACTAATCAGATTAACAGAGATATTTCTTATGTGTATGATCTGACGAATAAGATGTTCATGGGGCAAGTTTCGATTGAAACAGAAGTAAAGGACAAGAATGAGTTATATGATCAAATTGGTGTAGATTTTATTTTCAATGATGATGGATTTGTAGACCGGGTAATGCTCTATGATAGATATGCCGGAATGTATTTCAACTAACACTACACAGAAAAAGCCCCGGCTGGGGCTTTTTCTTCTTGTTATGCCATAATAAGAATGTCTTCGACATCTGACAATTGTATGTATAACTGCTCGATCTCATTAAATCCGGATCGGAATGCAATTTGTGGCAGATTGATCCCAAACTGTCCAGGTGCATTTCGATTTATAATCAAATCTTCAAGCAACACTGAAGCTCCTATAACATCTCCGAGATCAAATGGTTCAATCTGTTCAAATGGCTGAACAGGATACACGAACAGTGGCTGTGTCCAGTCCTCAGTTCCATCTAGTTTTATTAGCAAAGTTAACGGTTTTATGTCGTCTGTATAAAAGTCCGATATAACTCCTATCCGCATACTTTCATCCTCCGAATTGTTGTTGTAGTTGCCTTAAAATCCGCAATGTTTCTGGTGTCCATTTATTTTCATTAATTTTAGTCGGCATTAATGTTTTGCAATTCTCTTCCCACAGCATACTGTCAAATATTCGGCGTTGAATTTGATGAATCCGTTCCTTTGCAAACTTATGTGAAACTCTAAATTCTTGTGCTAAAACATCAACAGCTTCCCGCTGAGTTTCCGGCAGATTTATTGTCTCGATCATGTAGAATGGCATAGCTGCATAATTCTGAAACCAACCCGATTCCATCTCCTGTCTTTGCTCAAATAACTTGGGCATTTTTCGCTGATCACCAGCGTGGCGTAGAACATGGCACAGTTCATGAAAAAATACATCACGTTGCTCTATAGGATCCAAAGTCTTATTTAAAAAAATTACCTTGGATACATTGCATGAAAATGAATTGTGATCGCAGTAAACTAGGTCGACACCAAACGCTGAAGCTATACAATCAATATCACTTAAGTCAGAAGGATTCATGAATCCATTTTTACGGTACTTCATATAAATCCACTGTTCTAATTCTGTTTCTTTATATAGCGTGAAATCCACAAAAGCTCCCCCTAAAGTGCGAATATATGTTCTGTTTATGGGTAAAAATAAAGCCCGAATTGGGCTATTAGTAATCAACATATATTTGGGCTGTTACATTTTATTTAAAAACTTCTTCTTCTGCTCGCGGTAAGCTTTTAGAGCAGCTTCCATAACCTCGATTTCATCCTGGGTATATTGTTCGGATCCTCCATAGAAGTTCATTCCTGTTTCTCTTACGGATGTAATGTTCGTCTTGTCAGTTACATATGATGGGAAATGCGTTTTCGCTAAATCCTCTAACTTCCACAATAAGCGTTCTCTTGTTTCAGACCCTAAATGTTTCAAAGCACGTTTTATAGCAGAGTAGTTGTACATTTTATTAAATCCTTTGAATGCGTGCTCCTCATCGTATGAAGATACGTCTTCTTTGTCGGTTTGTAAATATTGTTTATAGAAATGATCAAAGTCTACTTCTTCACCAGTAAATGAAATATATGAGTAAAAAATATTAAAGATATCGTTACGGTATTCTTCAAGAATAAAGCCTTCGTCATCCGTGAACTGCTTTATCGATTTAAGTATTGAGTTATTGATTTCTTCATCTGAGACATAATAACTAGCCAGTCTGTTCGCTTCTTCTAACCCGACGTCCTCAACCACGCCAGCTTTTTCGAGCATCGTAGCAATTGGCACATTTAGAACCTTAGCTAGTTTAACTAGTGTTGGCATTTTCGGTGGATTTCTATCTCCGCTCTCCACACGGGAAAGATGGGAATGATTAATTCCAACTTGCTCGGCAACGGAGGTGACGGACATAGACTTAGATTCTCTTGCTTTTTTATAAATTGACCAAAATCACTCATTCTTTTCCCATCCTTTCTATCGTAATTTTGCCCTTTGACACAGCAATTATACATATAATCTTGTCAAAATGCAAGGAATCATAAGGATCGCATGTGTCAAATGACACAAAAGAGAAAATACGTTCGTATAAGCTTGAAAATCGGTAAATACGGGACTTTGTCATTTGTCACAAATGGAGTAAGATAAATGTGTCAAATGACACGATAGATTGAAGGGGTTGAAGGTATGAAAAGAGCTGTTATTGACACAGATAAACTCGTTCTATACTTGGATGAAAAGGGGATGAATATGACCTCATTCGCCAAAAAGATTGGGGTATCTCCATCTTGCGTTTCGCGACTATTGAACAACAAAAGAGAAGCAAGTGGACCTGTATGGAGTGGATTATTCGGGCTTATGGGCAAAAAGGCTTTTGAATATATTTTTTTGAAACGGTTGTGTCAAATGACACGAAAGGCGGTGAGTCCAAAGGTGACAAATAGATTGAGAGTAATCGAGCACAACAATCAGTGTGTACTGATGACAGTTCAATTGGCTGAGTCATTCGGCACAACGCCGCAAATCATCACGAATAACTTTAACCGCAACAAGGAGCGTTACACGGAAGGTAAGCACTATTTTGGATTATCAGGTCAAGAGAAACGCAATTTTCTCAACCAACATCAAAATGATTTAAGTTTAAAAAACGCCGCTGTTCTCTATCTATGGACTGAAAAAGGGGCATGGATGCATGCCAAGTCACTCAATACAGATCAAGCATGGGATGCTTACGAAATGTTGGTTGATGAATATTACCGCCAAAAAGAGAACGTCCAGATGATCCCACGTTCTTTTCCTGAGGCGCTCAGATTGGCGGCGGAACTTGCCGAGAAGAACGAAGCTCTCTCGTTACAAAATGCTCAGAAGGAACAGATCATTTCAGAACTAAAACCAAAAGCTACATATTACGATTTGGTGCTTCAGACTAAATCGGTGCTTGCCATCAGCAAGATCGCCAAAGATTACGGCATGAGCGCAACGGCGATGAACCGATTACTGCATGAACTCGGTGTCCAGTACAAGCAAGGTGAATGTTGGCTCCTCTATCAAAAACATGCTGATAAAGGTTATACGCAAAGTAAGACGCAAGTGATAGATGAAGAACGGAGCAAGCTTCATACTTACTGGACACAGAAAGGCCGGCTTTTCATCTATGAATTGTTGAAGCGCGAAAGAGGGCTGCTGCCAATTATCGAACGGGAAGGAGTAACAGAATGACATACAAAGAGAAGATGGAGTTTATCCGCCTTATGTTTACATTCATCGTTGGATTGGTACTCGGTGCAGGCATCACAAATATTCTGATTGGAGGTTGATGGTATGGATCGTTTCGAGCGTGGTCTTCCGGATCCACAGGAAGCAAAAGTAGTTGATGAGTGTTTGGAATGTGGGGCAGAAATCTTCCAAGGTCAAGGTGCAGTCAAAGCTGGTGATGGCTACTGCTGTAACTTTAAATGTTTCGCTTTGGCGCTTGGTGCGATTGAAATCACAGTTGGGGAGGAAGGCGAATGAAATCGACAGGTATTGTAAGACGAATCGATGAGCTTGGTCGTGTGGTAATTCCGAGTGAGCTTCGCCGTACGATGGGTATTGGCGAAAAGGAGCAGATGGAAATCTTCACTGATGGAAACCGAATCATCATTCAGAAATACGAGACATGCTGCACATTCTGCGGAACATCGGAAGAGGTGAAAGAGTTTCGCAAAAAGACAGTGTGTACTCGGTGCATTAAGGAATTGCACGAAGTGTAGGAAAGGGGTAATGGGATTGACTAAGATGACAGGCTTTGTCCGTAACCTCGATCCGGTTGGGCGTGTCGTTATTCCTTCGGAAATGCGTGAAACGCTCCATTTAGACAAGGGTGTTCCATTGTCTATTACATCGGATGGCGTAAGCATCACGATCCGAAAACACGTTCTAAGCTGTACTTTTTGCGAAGGGTTAGAACACTTGGAATCATTCATGGACAAGAAGGTTTGCCGCAAATGCAAGGACAAGCTCATGGGAGGATGTGAATAGAAGTTGCATATTAAACTCAAGCAGTTGCGCCTCTTTTGCTTCAAGAATCATAGAAAATTGAACGTAGATTTCTCGGAAATCACACGCATCTTGGGGCAGAACGGCGAAGGGAAATCAACTATCGGTGAAGCTGTTACTTGGCTGTTGTACGGTGTTGACACATTCGGCAGTAAAACGGATCCGTCACCAACTACATATGAGTTCGATCAAGTAGTAGTTCATTTGCTTCTGACGGTTGATGACAAGCAGGTACTTTTAAGCAAGGAGCTTCCAAAAGGAAAGGCGGCCAAGTACTACATTAACGAAGTTCCTAAGAAAGCAAAAGAATATGAATTATTCGTTGAGCAATTGTTCGATAAGCATTTATTCCTTTCATTGTTTACGCCAACCTATTTTTTCACGCAGCATTGGGAGGAACAGCGGGCACAGCTGCTGCGGTATGTTCTGCCGCCAAGCAACAAGGAAGTGATAGCACAATTACCGGAGCCGCAGGCAGAAAAGTTGGCAGCACTGGTCAAGAAGAAGCTGCTTGATGATCTGCAGGCGCAGCATGCGGAGAATCGCCGCAAACAGGACAAGGCGCTAATTGCTGCAAAATCTCGCACGAAAACGCTAGAAGAACAGATTCAATCCATGCCGGACATCGATGGTAATGATGGAGTGGAGATTGCAGAAAAACTGAGCGAAATCACAGGGAAAATCAGCGTTCATGCAAACGAAGTGGCAGCAGCTCGGGAGAGTAATGGCAGGCTTGAGCGACTGAAAACGCAGATTCGCGCCACATATGATACCGCAAATCAAGTGCGAAACGATTATACCAGCTTGAAAGAAGCGCCAATCAAGGATACATGTGACGCTTGTGGTCAGATGTTGACGGGTGAAGCCCTTGAACATACAAAGCAGCATCGGCAAAGGCATTTAGACGAACTTAAATACAAGTACAAAACAATGTCGGAGCAATACAGTCGGATGAAAGAAGAATTCGAAGAGTTGCGAGTGGTCGAGATCAGTGACATATCAGATATGCTTCAACAGCGTGTCGAAATCGAAGCACAGCTCAAAGCGATAGAATCGCTGGATCGTCTGGCTATCGCTATCGAAGAGGCCAAGCAAAACGAGCGGGATATCCATGAAAGCTATACGGAGTCGGTGTTCATCCTTGACGCTATCAAAGCATTTCGTTCCAAGGAAGCGGAAATGATGGCCGAGAAGGTTGGTGGTTTGTTCGAGAGACTAACACTGAAGCTCTTCATTGAGAACAAAGGTGATGGGGAACAGAAGCCGAACTTCGAAATTGAAATGGATGGGAAGCCCTACAGGAAGTTATCTACGGCAGAAAAGATCCTTGCAGGGCTCGAACTTATCAGCGTTCTCTCAGAGCAAAGCGGTGTTACAGCACCGACATTCATTGACAACGCTGAATCTATTATCAAGTATCAAGCACCGTCCGGTCAACTTATTGAGTGCCGCGTGGCGGATATGCCGCTGACGGTTCAGGAGGTGCAATAGCCAGTGCAAGACATAAAGAGTTGCGTTGCCTGCGGTTGGGGTAGAAGCTTTACACCGCAACAAGAAATAGATCAACAGGAACAGAAGCACGGCGAATACATCTGTGTGAATTGCGAGGAAGTATTCGAAAGCATTCTGAATGCTCCAAAAGGTGAGAAATTCACGATTAACAAGGGGTATGGATTTCCTTGTGAGACTCTTATTACAGATACAAACATCTATTATTTCGAGGGATCGAGAGTGGCCGATCCAAATAGCAGCTTCCTTGGATTCGGAGGATGTTGGTTTTTAGTCACCAAGACATATCCAAATGAAAACGGGGAGTACCGTCAGATGATGGTCACAAATAACCTTTGGCATAGCAGGAGAGTACCTGTGAGCTATCGTGAGCGACTACGGCAGGCAAACAAGATTGATTCGACAGTTGTCGGTATCGAACGCAAGCGGTTAATGGAATTAAAAAATCGCTGAATGATATTCCGTATCTCAAGGACGGTGAATGACATGAAAGCCAAGGAAATCACAGTTGGATATACGTTCACCAAGAATCTCGGAAACTATCAATCGGTGAAAGTAGACGCAAGCGTGACAATGGCTGTAGATGAAGGGGAATCCCCCGAAGTGGTTGCAGCTACTGGATATAAATACTGCCGTGAACAAGTCAAGAAAGGCATTTCTGAATTTGGAAATGGGGTGTGACCAATGATTAAAACCGCTGATGGGTCGTACACACCGTCAGAACGAGATAGTAGTGAGCCACCACCTCTCAATCAAATTGCTCATAAACTGTTTAGTTTGGTGGAAATGGGTAGGACTACTGAGGAGTTAATCGAGATTGGGGCATATTTCGGAACGTATGCATACAACATCGCCTCCGGATGGAGAGAAAAGTCAGAGTATAAAGCAGATCCCGATAGTGAGCTGCCTAATATGAATGCATTTTTCGCTGCCAGACATCTTTACCATATGGTAGCAGAAGGTAAGACAACTGATGATCTACTAGAGATCGGTCGGCTGATTAAAGGGATCGCCAAGGAAAAAGAACGTGCCCTTCAACCATAGTCACATGACGATTGTGAACTGGCACGACCATTACAGCTGAAGAACGGGGGAGAACGCTTTGAAAAACGGAAAGAATCCAACGCGCCGCCAGAAGATCGCAATTAAGGCAGCGGGGCTGACACCTGAAAACTGGCTTGTTATGAAGGTGGTAGGCGGCATGCTCCACCTTGTTCACCGCCATGCAAATACACAAAAGCAAATTCCAATGGGGGAATAAAAATATGAGCACAGCAGTTCAAAACATAAATACACAAGCCGTTGTAGGCAGCTTCACACAGTCTGAGCTTGACACTTTGAAGTCTACTATTGCGAAAGGGACATCCAACGAACAATTCGCACTATTCGTTCAAACATGTGCTCGTTCCGGACTTAATCCATTCCTGAATCAGATTTACTGCATTGTGTACAACGGTAAGAACGGCCCAGTGATGAGCATCCAGATCGCCGTAGAAGGTATCGTTGCCTTGGCTAAAAAACATCCACAATACAAGGGATTTATCGCCGCTGAAATTCGCCAAAACGACCATTTCAAGGCAAAGATTCATACCGGAGAAGTAGAGCACGAACCGGATGTAATGAATCCAGGGGAAACGATTGGCGCGTACTGTGTTGCATATCGAGAAAATGCACCAAATGTATTGGTCATTGTACGGAGGGATCAGGTCGAACATCTGCTTAAAGGACGTAACAGCGATATGTGGCGGGATTACTTTGACGACATGATTGTTAAACACGCTATAAAAAGGGCGTTTAAACGTCAGTTTGGGATTGAGGTATCGGAAGATGAATACGTGCAACCGAATTCTATAGATAACACTGCATCATACGAGACACGAAAAGACATTACAGCGGATGTGGAGAGTGGTACACCTCAATTGCAGCAACCATTACAAAATAGCCAGAACGGTGAAAATGGCGAAATCAAGAAGGTACGCCGCGATATTAGCGCTGCTTTTAAGAAGCTTGGCATTACTACTGAGAAGGCCATGACTGAGTATACAATGGCGCGTATGAAGCAAAAAGGTGATAAACCTACGCTTCAAGAGCTCACTGGCCTCCTGAAAGTGATGCAGCTTGAAATTGAAGAGAAGGAAGTGTTTGCAGACGGGGCGAGCGAAGCAGGCTTGGAGCCGCTGGAATGATTGAGGTCAAAGTCCTTGCATCCGGCTCTACTGGAAACTGCGTCTGGCTCGGAAACGGAGGGGTCAGCATCCTAGTGGATGTCGGCCTCGCCAAAACAAAACTTGAAAAAATCTTGCTGCAGCAGGGGATTGATCCATCAAAGCTGGATGCCATCTTTATTACCCACGAACACGGGGATCACGTTAAGGGCATCGGCCTGGCTGACAAGTACAAGATTCCGGTTCGTGCAAGTGAGGGGACATTGAAGGATTTAAAACTGGAGACGGCAACCCCAATGAAGCAGGATACACTAATCGGTTTCAATGTATTCGAGGATTCAATTATGAACGTTCAAGCTTTTCCGGTGTCACATGACGCATATGAACCGTATGGATTCACATTCAGGGACAAGGATACAAAGGTCAGCGTCATGATGGATACCGGAATCGTGAACAGTGAAATGTTGAAGGCCATGGAGGGCAGCGACATTTATATATTTGAGTCGAATCATGACGTGGACATGCTGCAGAGTGGCGATTATCCAGAGATTACGAAATCTAGGATTCTATCAGATAGTGGACATTTATCGAACCATGATGCAGCGGCTGCGCTTGCTCGGCTGGTCAGGGGTAAAGGCGAGCATATCTATTTAACTCACATGTCAGCAAGTAACAACATGCCAGCATTGGCAGAAATGACGGTCAAGCGGGCGCTGATGAAAAAGGGATTCAAAGCGGGAGTACATTATCATTTACACGTTGTTTAGATGGGAGGGGTGAGCGGTGCAAGGCTGGATCAAGATACATAGGAAGATAGGCGACAACCAGATATTCAAAGATCCATTCTTCCTGAAATTATGGATGATGTGCCTATTAAAAGCCGCTCACAAGCCCTATCGCCAGTTGGTAGGACGAAAGATGGTTCCTGTTGGAATAGGGCAATTCATTACTGGTGTAGGCTCAATTACGGATGAATTTAACGATGGGATAGTTGAGAAAAAGCATAAAAAGAGTAGTTCGACTGTCTGGCGCATGCTGCATGTGTTGGAGCAGGAGCAGATGATCCAGATCACTAGCTATACAAGATTCAGCATTGTGACAGTAGTCAATTGGTCGGAATACCAAACGGAAGAAGCGGAAAGCAAGCCGCAGCAGCAAGCACCACCTCCACCGCCTACCGAGCCGCCTAAGAAGAAGCCGAAGAAGTTTGCGGAGGACAGCACTTATTACAAGATGGCTGTTTACTTCAGGGGCAAGGTGGATGCCATGGCAGCAGATCATGGGCTGCATAATGTTACGAAGCGAGCCAACATGCAAAGCTGGGCGAAGGATTTCCAGTTGCTTGTTGAACGTGATGGTCAAAAGGACAAACATCTCATTTTAGCGGTGATGGAATGGGTTGTACAGGATGATTTTTGGATGGATAAGGTTTTGTCTGCAAAGAAATTTAGGGAGCAGTTTCCCAAGCTTGTACTAGCTATGCGTAAGCAGAAAAAGAAGCCTAATATGCCGACCACAGAGGAACGGCAGAAAAAGCAGGATTTCGATGATAAATTACGGGAATGGGTGATGGAGGGTGGAAACCCCGATGATTTCAGATATGACGATTCTTCATGATTTGCAAGCAGAACAAGCGGTGATCGGATCTATATTCCTTGATCCAGCAGCAATCAATGACGTGATGTTCCTGTCAGATAGAGACTTTGCAAATGCACAGCACAGGTTGATTTTCCAAGTCATGCTCAACCTATCAAAAAGGGAAATTCCCATCGACATCATAACCGTCACTGAAGAGTTCAAAAAATTCAACCGTGTTCAGGATATGGGTAGTGTTTCATATCTTTCACATCTAGCAAATTCAGCTCCAACCGCTGCCAACATTCAGTATTATGGTCAGATCGTTCGCTCCAAGGCTATCAGACGACGGGCAGTGGAGTATGGGAACAAGCTTATTAATATGGCAGGTGAAGACTTCGAAACGGACGAGGACTTTCTTGCTGCGGTAGAAGAAGAGGTTCTCGAGCTTCGACCGATATCATTCTCACGTATGCGCAGCATGAAGGAATCGAAGAAGGATTATTTCGAACATCTGAAAACGAAGGCTGCCAAACTTCAAACTGGATTGTTCAATCAGTTCGACGAATGGGCGCAATTGTGGCGGGGATGGCTTTATGTATTAGCAGGGCGTCCTGGTGTTGGGAAGACGGCCAAGGCTTTGATGCTCGGATACGGTATAGCAAAAAATAACCCTGGTGCGGGCACAGTAATGATTTGGTCACAAGAAATGGACGAAAACGAGGTCAAGGATCGATTGGTATCGATGATCGCAGGAGTCAATTATCCGCGACTAATTCGAAAAGGCGGGGACGATGGCTTTACTCCAGAAGAGTGGAAGAAAATAGACGCAGCTTATTCAGAAATTGAAAAGCTTCCGTTGTACATCCAGGACAGTGCCGGAGTAACCATTGATGAAATACGAGCAACAGTGAAGCAGTTCAAGAAGCGTCATGGTAAGGTGGCAGCTGTCATTGTAGATTATCTTCAGATCATGGAGATACCACAGAAGAAAAACGAGACACGCGCCCAGGCAATCGGCAAAGTAACCCGTACAGCGAAGACACTGGCACGCCGAAACAAGATGGTTTTCATTCTTCTGAGCCAGCTGGATCGCAGTGTAGACAATGAGGAGCCGAAGCTTCGCCACCTGAAAGAATCCGGTTCTATTGAGCAGGATGCTGACGTTGTGGAGTTCCTTTGGTACAACCACAACGACCAGCCTGAGAGAAACAAAAAGATAATAGATTCTATCTTCGCGAAAGGACGGAACGTTGGAACCAATCGCTTTAGGCTCGACTTCCAATGGTGGTATCAAAAATTCGTAGAGATACCGAAGAAGACGCCATGAAGATACAAACCGAAGAGGAATATCAGCAGACGATTGAACGGATTATCAAAGGCGCGGAGATGATAGACCACCCTTTGACCACGCCCGAAAAACGCGAGAAATACATGCAATTATACGATACATTGGTCGCCGCGGCACGAGAATACCTGATGCGTGAATGTGCCGAGAAATTCCCGTATTTGAAGCAGATTTATAGTGAACATGGGCTGCTTCCGAATGAAGGGGTGTAAACGGAATGAGTGATTATTATCTGATCGGAGAAGTCGAAAAGTGTACTGCATGTAATGGAAGAGGATATACATCTTCGGAGAACCATCCTGATTGTCCAGTGTGCAGCGGTGCAGGATATGTAGAGATTGAGGAGGGGACGGATTGAAAGAGATAAAGATCAAGCTTAATCCTGAACAACGGTTTTTGATAGAGTCGCAGAACGATTGTGCCATTTTGCTTGCCGATGAAATTGAAATAAGCCCTAGTCATTCACAAGTGATCTTGTCCGGTGCTTGGGTAGATTATGACCCTGAAAAAGTGGAGTTCAAACCAGGCAAACGTCACAAGATGCTGCTGGATGTCAAAGAGAGCGACGTTTGGCCAGAGGACGACGAATAGAAATGACCAGTCCACTCCATGAAATCATGATGATATCTCATTTGCTGCCGACAGAAGTCCTGGCTGACATTAATCAACGCATTGGTGACTGGCTGGCAATGGGCGGGAATGAATCAGATACGTACATCGAGCAGCAGTTGAACTTCGCAAAAAGATTTTTACCATCACAAAAAGGAGATGTTTGAAATGCAAATGCAAAAATATATCGTTGTGGCACTTCCAGTAATCGATTATCCGGTGAAAGGTTACGCTCCGAATGATCAGCGTCTGAAGCTTCATGAAGAAATTCAGGAGCTTTGGAACGAAGCTGAAGCTGGCAAGATGGATATCCGCAAGCTGCTTTCGGAATATATCGATGTCGGTCAGATGATCGCCGGATTGATTCGCAGCCAGGCGAAAGATACGCTCGCCGGACAAGCCATTGAGGATGTTGTTCATGATGTCTTCCGGAAAGCAAATATCGACCATATGAAGAAGATGGAAAGATACGCCGAGGAACGGGGATGGGCTATCTTGTCTGGAAATCACGCTCAACCTAGCTTTTCTACAGGCGGTAAGCTTGTGATGGATAAATCCATTCACCCATTATCTAATAGTCCGATTTATCGCTAGAAACGCCAAAAAATCAGCAATGATAGGGGTGATAGCATGGCGTATCCGAGAGATGAACAGGAAACGTCAGCAGTATACGATCCAGTAACAGACCAGTGGACGGTGTACAGCACATTGAAAAGGCACATTACACGACTGCAGAAAGTCGGGGGTGAGCCGGTTCAGAAAGAAGTCGAGGACGGCAGGATCATAGCTGGCAAGTGGGTGCTTGGCGGGAAGCAAGTTAGATTTGCAAAGCCGTATGAGCCCAAGGAAAAGGACGGTGACGGCGATGCGGTATGTGGGGATTGACCCGAGTACTAAAACCGGATTCGTTGCACTTGATCAAGCGGGGAATGTATTGGTTGAGAAAGAGTTGACCGGAATCGGGAAAGAGGACCCAAAGAGAATGGCTTCCATGATCCGCGAGGTGATTGCTTATCTTCGGCGTGACGACGTGGTGTGCATAGAAGGATTCGGCTTTGCATCTCAGCAAGCTGTCCAGCTCGGTGGCATCGGTTGGGGAATTCGGATAGCAATGTACTGTCGGGGCATGGAATACATCGAAGCTGCCCCAAGCCAGTTGAAGAAATTCGCAAGCGGTAAGGGCACGACGAAGAAGGACGAACTTGGCATTCATATATACAAGCGTTGGGGATACGAGCACAGAAGCGATAACGTTCGGGATGCTTACGTACTCGCGCGGATTGCAATGGAAATCGACGAAGCTCAAAAAACGGGGTACATCAAGAAAGTACCAATCCATCAAGGCGAAGTTGTTCAAGCAATATTGCATCCACCAGAAAAGAAAAAGAAGAAAAACGAGCATAGCCCGGTCATGCAGGCGCGGGATGGGATACTCCTGCGCCTAAAACAGAACATGTATTCGCAAAAATCAATATAAGGCGGATGCCCTGTGCGGGTGGGTAATGGACGTCCGCCCAGGGAAGCGAGGGGATAGAATGAACAACACAGTTAACGTCATGAACATATCTTTCGGCAAGGATAGCACGGCCATGTGGATTTACGCGCTGGAGCAAGGCGTGGATATCATGCCGGTGTTTTGTGACACGGGAAACGAGCATCCATTGGTATATGAGTATGGGGAGTATTTAGAAAAGCAGCTCGGGCCCATTCGGCGGATCAAAGCTGATTTCTCAGAACAAATAGCACGAAAGCGTGAATATGTACAAAAGCACTGGCCCCAAAAGCTTACTACCGACGTTCCCGGGCACTGGCACTATATCGGACCAGTGGGAGAGCGAGAGGCTGCTGAAGAGCCCCCGGAAAAACCGGATGATCCGAGTAGGCAAATAGAGATTGGTCACTGGAGATGGTACCCGGAGCAAAAAGGCATGTCGGACAAGGAGGCAGCCGAGGTTATTGAGACGGCGTTGAGCGTACTGCATCCAACCGGAAATCCGTTTTTAGACCTTTGCTTGTGGAAAGGGCGCTTCCCATCAACTCGACGGCGATTTTGTACGGTTGAACTGAAAGTAAGGCCGACGGAGGAACAGGTTTATTTCCCACTGCTTGAGGCGGGGCACGAGGTTGTGAGCTGGCAAGGCGTACGAGCGCAGGAGAGCGCGGCCCGGGCAAAGCTGCCGGAACGGGAGAACACGCCAGAAGGATACGAGATATACCGACCGCTACTCCGTTGGGCAGTGGATGATGTTTTCGCAATACATCGCAAGCATGGGATTGAGCCGAATCCTTTGTACAAGCTCGGAATGGGAAGAGTAGGTTGCATGCCATGTATCAACTGTAATAAGTCCGAGTTGTTTGAGATAGCCCGCCGATTCCCTTCCGAAATCGAAAGGGTTGCAAAATGGGAGCAGCTTGTAAAAATGGCAAGCAAAAGACAGGGTGCATCATTTTTCCCAACAGCGAACGGGAATGGAGACGGAATTCAAGAGGTTGTCGAGTGGTCTAAAACGGCATACGGCGGTAAGCAATACGACCTTATCAAAGCATTGGAATGGGAAGACGTACCGCAATGTTCAAGCGTTTATGGGTTATGCGAATGAGGAAGCTTAGTTTATTCAGTGGAATCGGCGGAATCGACCTTGCTGCGGAATGGGCAGGCATGACAACAGTCGCCTTCTGCGAACGCGAACCATTCCCGCAAAAGGTGCTCCGTAAACACTGGCCTAATGTCCCAATATACGACGATGTATGCACGCTAACAGCTGAGAAGCTAAAGGAGGATGGAATCATTGGCCCAGGTAGAACAATTGACATTGTTTCAGCCGGATACCCTTGCCAGCCTGAGAGTGTTGCCGGGAAGCGACGAGGCAAAGAAGATGACCGCTGGCTCTGGCCGCAAGTTGCTCGCTTATTACAAGAACTCAGACCCCGTTGGTTTGTTGGTGAGAATGTTGCTGGGCACGCAACGATGGGGCTCGACAAAGTGCTTACTGACTTGGAGAACCTATCATACACCTTCCAAACGTTTGATATTCCAGCTGCAGCCGTTGACGCGGACCATGAGAGAAGAAGGTTATTCATTGTTGCCCACTCCAACGGCGAGCGATCACAAGGGGGGGCGTTCTCCAGAAGCAGCGGCGAAATGTGGAAGAGGGCCCAGAAACAATTTTCGAGACTACTGCCGGCAAGTCCACAACCTAAAGTATCCACCGCCGACTTTAGTAGAGAAGGTTATGGGCTTTCCAGAAGATTGGACGAAGATCGAATAAAAGCATTGGGAAATGCGGTATATCCGTATCAGATATTCCCGATTCTAGCAGCAATAAAAGCAATAGATGACTATATGGGCAAAGCCCAAGGGGAGAGGTAAACAATGATCCAATTGAACGTACTTTTCAAGAAAATGCAGAAAGACGACAAAAAAGAGGTGCTTGTATATGAGGTTAAGGGTGATGACCTTCCGCAAGCACATACCCTCGTAGAAATGGCCGGAACTATCGTTATTTTGGCAGCAAGTGCGGCAGGTAACAAAACCAGTGAGATTCAGGCAGAGTTCGCGACGCTTCAACGTGATTCGAAAAAAACAGCTCTCAAATTCAACATCAAAGGTGACAATGAGAAAGCTTCTGCAGAGTTCTATCGAATGGCTGGTATGAACGTGACGCTATCATTGCAGGCTTCGCAAATGAGCATCGATGAATTTTACGATGATGACCACGAGGGTGTGCAGTACACAATTAATCCAGACGGAACGGTAGACATGGATCCGAATCAAATGACCATAGATGAGGCTGCTGCAGCTGCAGAACACCAGCAGGAGGAAGAAACGGAACCGGACAAGGAGCCTGAATCTGAGAAGGTGGCTGACATCACAACAGCTCGCAAGCGTCGTGGTCGTCAGAAGAAAGAAGAACAACCTGCAGCACCAGAATCATCCGGCGAAGACGAATTGCCACCGCTCGCATCAGATGATGATCTTCCGTTCTAATCTCACAGCGCCCCGGTTCGCCGGGGCAATCCTATTACAGTGAGGTGAGGGGATGCAGCAGATGTCATTCGAATTACCAGAATTGGATCGTAAGAAAACGCAGGCGGCAGTTGAAGCGACGTTGGAGAAATATCGTATTTTCAAGTATGTAGCGTTCGAGGAAAGGGAAGCAAGCATAACCGCATCATATAGTGACATGCCACGGGGAAATACAAATGTCACGAGCGATCAGACGGGGAACATTGCTACTTACAACGTCGACACGCAAGCGGCAAGGAAAACTTACTGTGATCGGATTGAACGGGCGGTACGGCGATTACCGAGGATGGAACGGTTCCTTATCGAAGAACGTTACATGAGCGATGATGCGGAGTATATGACCGATCTCAAAATGTACAGCTTCAAGTTTCAACCGCCAATCAGTGAGCGAACATATTCAAAAATACGCTGGAAGGCTTTTTATAAATTTGCATTGGCGATGGACATAGCAGTCGAAAAGGAAGTGAAAAACGATGACACAGACTAGTGAAAACTCTACTTTAGAATCGCTTCCAGAAGTCCTCACCCCTGAACACGTCAAAGTTTATTTAGACATTGGCAGGGATAATGCATATGAACTGTTTAATTCAAATGCGTTCCATGTTGTCAAAGTCGGAAGACGGAAGTTTGTTCATAAGGATGTATTTGTAAAATGGTTGTTAGGTAATGAGATGGGGGACTAGGTTCCTCATCTTTTTTTTATGGTTTACTATCGTCAATCTGAAATGTATAATGGATTATCAAGGAGGTGACAGTTTAAGTTGTTAATTCTATCTGCAACGGAGTTGATGCCCAGTGAAATTAAACTTTGAATCAAAAGAAGAGATATCGAAATTTATAGCCGATGAAGTGTTGTCAACCAATGAAGCGTTACAACTCCTTGGCGGGACACGTCAAAATTTACATAAATCAATAAAGCTAGGGAAGATACGTCCAATTAAAGCAACTGAGAGAGAACGATGGTTCTTCAAAGAGGATATCTTAAGCCGTAAAGCCGAAATCGAGAAGTATCATGATAAGAGAAATAAGGATGTGTGATACTGATGACAGTTTTCAAGGATGAAAGTTTGAAGAAAAACCAGTGGTACTACGTCATTGAGGTGCGCGAGAACGGGAAAAGAAAACGTGTTAAGAAACGAGGATTCAAAACAAGAAAAGAGGCAGAAAAGGCCGAAAACGAAGCACAAAACAGATATAACAACGGATTAAATATTAATGCATCCAACGTCACTCTAAAGGAGTTACTTGAAACCTGGCTTCAGTCTAAGGAATACTCAATCAAGAAGGTTACCTATAACTCATACGAGTCACATATAGTAAATCACATCGTGCCATGTATCGGAAAAGTTCAGATATCTAAATTAACGATCATCCACTGTCAAAAATTAATTAAACATTTGCATGAGGAAAAAGGTCTATCAATCAGAAGTGTGCGTGACATCTTCAAAACATTGAAGTGTGCATTAGATAAAGCAGTAGAGTGGGATATGGTTACTAAGAATGTGGCTGCTCTTGTGGATCTTCCTAAAGAGCAGAAGAAAGAAATACAGGTTTGGACTGCAGAGCAATTACGGGAATTTGACTCTTTGATCAAAAATCACCGCGAGTATGTTGCTTTTCTGCTGGCATACACAACAGGGATGCGAAAAGGGGAAATACTTGGCCTTAGATGGAAAGATGTTGATTTAGATGCACGAACGATATCAGTGGTTCAAACACTTGAATCAGATGGGAAAACGTTAGCTGCTGGAGCTAAAACAGCTGCAGGTAATAGATTAATTTCCATTGATGATCGTACGGTTGCTGAATTAAAAAAGCGTAAAATAATGATGTCAAAAGAAAAGCTAAGTGCTGGGGCGGTGTATCAAGACAATGACCTAGTAATAGGGACTTCAGTTGGCACACCTATAAGCCCGCGAAACCTGCTAAGAACGTTTGAACGGTTTTTAAAGAAGAGTGAGCTTCCAGTAATAACGATTCATGATCTTCGCCATACTCATGCTAGTTTGCTTCTAAAACAAGGTGTTCACCCTAAGATTGTTTCTGAACGACTTGGTCATTCAAGCATCAAGATTACGCTGGACTTATATAGTCACTTGCTGCCGAATATGCAGAAGGAAACAGCGGATCAATTTGGTGCAATGCTGTTTGGAACTAAATAAAATTGGTGCCCTTTTTGGTGCCCGAATAGATATAATTACTTAGAATTAGGCAGGAATACTATACGTATATGATGGCTGAAAACCCCTATTATCAAGGGTTTGTCAGGTGAACTCAGTAATACTCAGGAATGCTGCATATAACTGGCAGCGAAGAGGTCAGGGGTTCGATCCCCCTTGGCTCCACCAAAATCAACAAACGTACACGATCCTATGGGTCGTGTTTTTTGCATTGGTGGAGTATAACAGGGGGGAGCGAACCCGGGTTCGCCCGCGCGCAGGGAGCCAAAGGCGAGAGAGCACGGCATCTCATTCAACTAGTAAGGTAGTCATCGTCGAACGAGCTTCGACAGCAAGATCAATCAAGAATGGGAAATTTCTGTACTTATTTATCTGGAATGATCGGTTCAGAAATGTTATCACAATTTCCAGGGTTTCAATTGGAAGAAAATTTAGAGTGGAGCAGAAATTTAGTGTCGGTTCCTCCTGTGAGAAGGTCAGAGCAAGTAAACACGACCAGTCGAAAAATTTGAGGTGCTGCAGGAGAGACTGGTAAAAATTTATGAACCTGGCAGGAGATATGATGACAAGCTTCCAGCCATGTTGTGGATTCACGGGGGTGGATATGTGCTGGGACATCCTGATATGGACGACGAGTTGTATGAACGCTTCGTTCAGACGGCTCGATGTGGTGTCGTGGAGAACCATTCCAGCGGGATATCACCCTATGCAGTACCGACGATAGCGGAGAACTTGGCAGGGCTGCCGCCAACCTATACATGTGTAGGTCAGCTCGATCTGTTCCGAGATGAAACGATCGAATATGTAACAAGACTTGCACAAGCAGGTGTAAATGTCGAATTTCACTTATATCCCGGATGCTTCCACCTTTTCGAATTTTTTGTTCCAGAAGCGGAGGTAAGTCAACGCGCCGCTCAGAGCTATATGGAGGCGATGGCCCGGGCACTTCATTTCCCTTAATTTTTATAAAAGGATTAGACATATGAGTGCAAGCTGACATGCATAACTAATTGTTGATTTTTTATCTTGGTAAATGGAGTTAACCGTAAGAATATGAAAAAGCCCTAAGCCTTCTGGGGCTGTTGACAAACATAAGGTTTTTGCAAAGACTTCGCTGGACTGGGGACTAGATCCTCAACCCATTGTCAACAACTCCTCCAAGACTTGGGGCTATTTGCGTGAAACTCCTATCAAATACCTCTGTCTATTTGTGTGAAATATAGGGGGAATCCCATATGTTTCAAGTTAATTCTTAAGCTGATCAAGTTGAGCTCGCAATACTTCTTGGCCAGTTGCTACGGCACCACTCTTAAGGGCAGTTGCGATTCTCCCTAAAATAATTTCAGCGGGTTGGTTTTCATCATTTACTGCATTTAGAAGTTGTCTGCCGAAATTGTTAGCGCCGCTTTTTAAAGCTGTTTCAAGGAAACTCTTGAAAAATTCGCTGTGTTTGTCAGACATGTATCTCACCTCCTTCCGAAAGTACGCTAATCCCCCCTTGAAGTAAAGTCTAATATGAATTCGACTTATCGCTAGCACTGACCAACTAACATCAAGGGGGGTTAGAAGGAGAACATGTTTCTTATCTAATGGCTGTACGGTAGGCCTTGTTTTTTGATTTCGTCTTGATTTTGGTTTTACTACTTCTTTAGCTTTAGGTTTTGACTTAGCAAGCGGTTTACCTTTTCGCTTTGTGATCAGTTTAGTTTTTGGTTTAGCTTTTTCTTTTGATTTCTTTAAGGCCATTTTCCTTAGTTCCTCTATTGCCACTTGTCTTTCTTTCTCTAAAGCCATTTCTCTTTCTTTCTCTAGTGCCATTTGTCTTTCTTTCTCTAAAATCAATTCTCTTTCTTTTTCTAAGGCCATTTCCTCAGCCTTTTTCTTCGCACGTTCTTTCGCTTTTTCAATCGCTTCTTCTTTCGCTTTTTGTAAAGCCCGTTTTTTAGCCCGTTCTTTTGCTTTTTGTTGGGCTATCTGTTTCTTTTTTCATTATTAATCCAGATAAGGAGGGCATTCCCTACAGTCCGAGTAGCTTCAATCAATAGGGTAGTGGGAATGTTGTTTGGTATTTTCTCAAAAGCCGGTTTTCCTTCTAGCGCTTGCAGTTTTTGCTTGGATAGCTGCTGCCATGCCGAATTTTGTGTTTGACTCTGCAATCTTCTAAAGTGCGCAGCCGCATCTTGGTTTCGACCTATCCTGGTGCAAGCCTCACCCAGTTCATAGATGAGTTCTAATTGTGTATCAGTATCAAGCGTATCAGATTGTGTATTGAGGAGGAGGGTGAAGTCTTCAATCACCGTCTTCGTCCGATGAAAATATTTCTCTGGGAGATTGTAAGAGGACTTGCCGCGAAGCAGTCGAATCGTACTGTCGTGTGGGTCGGCGGCTACCGCATCATCGAGTATTTTCAATCCTTGATTTGACCATTTCAATTTATCAGAAGCCTCTGTTTTATCCCTTGCAATCAATATCATTGTGCTGCCATAGTAAGCATCAACAAGAGGATTATCTGGATAATCAACACGCAGTTGTTCTAAAATCTGATGTGCTTCTTGAACAGCCGCTGCATTGCCAGCTATGCCATCCTTATGAAGTTGGACAGCTAGGGTGAATCTCTCATTAAAGGGGTCAGGTGGAGTAGACACCGGAACTGACACGGAATTTAGGTTGCTTTCGGTCAATGAATTCGGATGATCATCGCTTGATATAGAAGTTTCAATCAAACTTGATCCTTCCATATCACTGGGGTTAAGGTTTGTCACTAAATTCATCCTCTCTGTATTCATGCATGATCACATCGATCGCTTGCATGGTTCTAATCATCTTTTTCTTCGGATGCATGGAGGCAAGAAGCTGTAAGATTTCATTCGATTTGACCTGATTTCCGATATTTAGGTAGGCTTTACTCAGCTTTCGAAGTACTTCTCTGACTTGTTTTTGGGTTAGGTAATTTGAACCTTGTTGATAACGGTCAAGGAGGAACGTGAAGTCCTCGATCGCTATTTTCGAACAATAGAAATAAGACTCCGGCAGATGCAGGCAGACGCTTCCGCGTAAAAAGCGAATTTCTTTTTCATTTGGATCCCATATAACTGCTTGATTCAATGCCTCCAAACTCTCTAGTGCTTTTTCTTCTTTCTCAACAAGGTTAACGGCATCACGTGATAAGAGGGCTAATGAACTACCGTAATAGGCTTCAATAAGCGCATTATGAGGCTGGGTCTCACGTAGTTTTACAAGCTTCTCATTCGCTCTTTTCGCTGCCTTTTTGTCTCCTTCAACCCCATCTTGAAGGAGCTTTTTTGCGATCTTGAATTGTTTATCAGGATTGCTGTCAGATGACAAGTTTACCTCACCTCCAATTTGCTTCGCCGTTATTTGAAAGCCGAGTTTCTCTACGTCAACTTCTCATGATTTCAAGGGCTATATACTTGTTACGATATGTGAATCCCTACTGCAATGATTGGATGAAAAAATCACTTTTCAGAAGATATACGGCTGTCCGAGTCAAGGCTGACTTTGCTTGCATTTCATATTAGGGTGACTAGGAGGGCGAGCAGATCAACTACTTACAAATAATCATGAGAGAACGCTAGATGAATGACATGCCGAAGGATTGGATTGAAAATGGTTAGGAGGATCTTTATGAAAGCGCAAACCCATAAAATGAAGGTATCCGTGGACGAACATACATCCCATTTAGAACAATTCAAAGCTTTTTTTGAACAATTGGATGAAAATGGAATCACCATTGAGAAGCTGCCTCGGCAAAAAATTGAAGATTATCAGTTAAAAGCGATTAACGCAACACTTACTCATATTTGGAACCGCAATGAATATTATCGTTCAAAGCTGGAAGAGGCAGGCTTTACAGTGCCAGAAATTGAAAGTCTGGAGCAATTAACAAAGGTACCGTTTTTGAATAAAGACGTCATCCGAGGCGATAAGCAGAAAATCTTATGCTTGGATCCAAAGGAAATCGGTCAGGTTCACCTCACGAGCGGTACTTCGGGCAAACCTATTTATACCTCGTACTCCTTAGCTGATCAGTATGTCTATGATTTGCTGCCTAAATATTTGGAATTGTTTAAGGAAACGGATGTTGATGTGGTGGCTGTCGCCTTGCCTTATGAATTTGCTTTGCCTGGACTTGGATTTCAGCGGTTGTTTCAATTTGCTTTTGGAACAGCGGTGCTGTCACTTGGCAAAGGCGGTTACATGGCTCCCGTCGATAAGTCATTAGAGTTGATGAAGGAGTTCCAAGCTACAGTTCTGACTACGACCCCCTCCTATGCGGCGCTTTTGGCCGAAGAAAGCGAGCGGTTCGGCATCAAAATAGGTGAAGATATACGGTTGAAAAAAATAGTGCTTACAGGTGAAGGCTGCTCCTATAAATTCCGTGAGCGTTTGGAAAAATGGTGGGGATGTGAAGTGTCCTTCTTCTACGGATCGACCGAATGCGGCGTCGTTGCGGTTGAATGCAGTGAGCACAAAGGTTATCACGTGATGGAGGGACATGTAAAAGTAGAAATTATTAATCCAATTACGCTGGAAAAGCTCCCTTACGGCAAGACGGGAGAAATCGTTGTCACGACGTTGTTGCGCGAGGCCATGCCAATGGTGCGTTACCGCAGTGGGGATATCGGGTATTTACAGAAATCCAAATGTGATTGTGGTCTCACAATGGACGTTCTTCATTTGAGAGGAAGAATGGAGAACATGATTCGATTAGGGGATGAAGACTACTCACCGTTCATACTAGAACAATTTTTGATGGAAATTCCAGATGTGGGTATGTGGTATCACTTCAAATTGAATCAGGGATCTTTCAAAATTGAAGCCGAACCGTTCCGGACGGAATTAACAGACGAGCAATTGGCAACGAAAATTCGAAAGCATATGGCAGATCGGATCGGGATTGATTGCGAAGTGGAAATCAGACACGATATTCCTCGTACTTTTGGCAAAGCAACGCGAATCATCACGTAAGGCGGCTAGGAGCATGGGGCCAAGGATTTGCATTAGCCATCCCAAAGCGCCGTGTAACGCCGAAAGGAGGTGCCCTGATGACCGATATTCAGAGGGAGCGGGAGGAGAAGTTCAAGAATTTATTACTACGCCTAACGAAATCCCCTCTATATAAGGATCGATTAGCGAAATATAACATCGATAATATGGGAATGAAACACATTCAAACACTGCCATTGACAACGAAAGAAGATCTCCGGAATGCCGGCGCTTTCGGACACCTAGCTGTCGAAATAAGTAAGATTGCCCAATACCACGAATCTACGGGTACAACCGGAGAACCTTCCGCTTCTTGGTTCACGCAAGAAGACATCCGAGTTGGCGGAAGACAGCTGCAGGAGTGTGGAGTCCGATTGACAGCGGATGATCTTGTATTGATTCGATTCCCGTATGCCTTGGCGCTGCCCGCCTTCTTAATGCAGCAAGCTGCCTGGCACACAGGAGCGGGGGTTGTACCTGCAAGCGGACGTACGGTAGTTACGCCATACCCGAAAGTATTAAGTCTAATGAAGCGCCTGCAAGTCACAGTATTGGCAGGACTTCCGCGCGAGATGGAGCTTCTGGCCGAGGCGGCGCGTCTCATTGGTTTGGATGTGAACGAGGATTTTCCAGCGCTGAGGGCCATTTGCGTTGCCGGTGAGTTATTGAGCGATAAACGCAAAGAGCATATCGAAAGGCTGTGGGGTGTACCTGTTTTTAATATGTATGGTTCGACGGAAACTGCGAATATTGCAACCATGTGTGAGTATGGCTCGATGCATATCGTGGAACGGGATTTTTACGTAGAAGTGCTGCATGAAGACGGTTCGGGCCCTGTTACTCAAGGAGAAAGAGGGTTTGCGGCAATCACAACACTCTCTCATCAAGCTTCTCCGTTGTTGCGTTACTTTAATGACGATATTATCTCCCTTGAACCTTCCAGGTGTGCTTGTGGGCGAGTAACGGGCAAGTTGGTGCATTACGGCAGAAGTAAGGATCGAATCGTGATCGGTGATACCATTCTAGATGCTTATGATATCCAAGAGGCCGTCTATTCGTTGACACCTGCCCCAGATGCATGGAAGGTATTGGAGCAAGAAGATGGTTTGTATGTTCTTCTTGATTCGCACGATGCTGGACAATGGAGTAGGGAGGACATCCAAACTCAATTATCTGAAAAGCTTCATTTGCCTGTCACCCTTCAAATCATTACCGACGCAACGCTTCTTGATCGAGTGGAGCTCGTGAATAACGTGCCATCGACCAAACCGGTATATATCCAGAAGCGAAATAAAGTGTAAGTCTGGTGAAGGAAAGGCTGCAGTCAATTGTGAAAAAGAGGGGTGTGCTCGTTGTGAGCGACAGATGGAAACAATTAATCACGCAATGGGATGGAATTAACCAACAATTGCTCGATCTGATGAACGAACGTGCACGAATGGCTGCGGAAATCGTTCAAGAAAAGAATAAGCAGGGTATTTCACAAGCGGAGCCAGTTGGCAACCAACAACTACTGAATGAGCTTGCTACCCTTACTTTTGCGTCCGAAATAAAAAAGAGGCTCCAGCCGAGCGCAAGCTTCTTGTTAGCCGCCGGCATAAGAGCGAGGATACGATTATTCAAGTCAAGCATGCCGAAATCGGCGGTTCTTCGCCTGTCATCGTCGCTGGACCCTGCTCAATTGAAAGCAGAGATCAACTGCTAACGGTTGCTACTGCGATGAGGAATGCCGGCATTACCGTCTTACGAGGAGGCGCGTACAAACCGAGAACATCACCGTATGATTTTCAAGGCCTTGGCGAAGCAGGGTTGAAAATCATGAAGGAAGTGGCTGATGAAACGGGGATGGTGACGATAAGTGAAATCATGAGCCCTATGCATATCGACATGGCAGCTCGTTACATTGACATCTTTCAGATTGGTGCCCGCAACATGCATAACTTCGATCTGTTGAAAGCCGTTGGCCAAACCCAGAAGCCTGTCCTGCTGAAACGAGGCCTTTCCGCTACACTCGAGGAATTTGTGTTTGCGGCTGAATATTTGCTATCCAGCGGGAATAACCAAGTCATGTTAATCGAGCGCGGAATTCGCACCTATGAAAGATGGACGCGCAATACACTCGATATTTCTGCTGTTCCGATATTGACTCATCTTCCGGTTCTCGTAGATGTTACCCATGCCACTGGTCGAAAGGACATTATGCTTCCATGTGCGAAAGCAGCACTAGCGGCTGGCGCAGACGGTATTATGGTCGAGGTGCATCCGAATCCGCGGGTTGCACTTTCTGATGCGAAGCAGCAGTTGAATATTGATGAATTTCACAAATTTTTGCAGGGGATCCGCGATTCCGGTCTCTATCGTTAACAGCAGGTTATCATAACAGAAGTTCCTGTACACAGGTTATAATTCAACACGAGCTGACATACGGCTAATGGAGGAAACTGTATGACAGATACCAATGGCAAGGGCTCGCGGCATGCGGGAGAGGCATTGGACTTTTTGCAGAAACTAATATTCGATTTGTTGCTAGTGACAGACGGAAGGACGACAGATTTGCTAGAAACCTTGTTGAACGAAAAGATGTGTGTAACGGTCATTCGGCAAGAGCAATTGAAAGAAGAACATGCGGATCATCAAGCGGAGTCCTCCGGCGCTCCTTTATATGTGAGAGAATCGATTTTGATAAGCGACAAAAGTGATTTTATCGTTTCTCACAATATTGCCATTGTGAACTCAAAGTACGTACCAGAATCTTTATTTGAGAAAATTGCTCACAAACAAGAGGGAATTGGCAAATCAATCAGCTCGATGGGGTTACAATCCTACAGAAAAGTGGTTGACTCTGGGCTTAAGGGTCAAGAAGAGGCTGTTGATCTGTTCCAAAAGCCAATCAATCTTCGTATCCCTGAACGGCACAGTAAAATTCCTTACAAGAGATACGATATTTTTTTTCAGTCAGTGCCAGGAATTCATATGCTTGAATATTTTAATCCAGAAGTTGTCAGATACCGTTTAAACAAGGTTAACCAATTCCAAAATGGAGGGATAAAAGATGAGTGAAGAAATGAAAGAGCATAAACCAAGTAAAAAAGAGGTAAAGGAACAAGCGAAAGAGCAAGCTAGACTTGAGAAACAAGCGAAAAAAGTAGAAAAAGAGAAACGGAAAGAAAAGAAGGAACTTGAGGAACTAGCAAAGAAAAAAGAAAAAGAGCAAGCGGAAGAGAAAGCAAAAGAACAAAAAGAGCTTAAGGAACAGCAAGAAAAAGAACAAAAAGAGCTTGAAAAACAGCAAGAAAAAGAACAGAAAGCAAAAGCAAAAGAAAAAGACAAGGAATAATAAAAGAGTTATAAATAAAATGAAAAAGGGACTCCTTCCTTATTTTGTTAAAGGGAGTGGTCCTCCGTTTTTTCAATCATTCAAACTGTACTCAACAGCGCAAATGCGCGCCCAACTCAAAAAAACCTCTGGTCAATAACGTAAGTTCATCAACCAAGAGGAGAAAACATGAAACAGAAAACCTTTTTATTTAATTGTATTAAAATGATGGATGTTAATTTCTCTCCTTATTGCTTTTTTTGACTGTTTTTCATGTGTTCAACGAATTCCGTACCTGAATTCACCATATGTTCACTGGCATGTTGTACGCCAATTTTAACGGCTGCGATCAGCTTTCCAGCAGAAATATCAGATGGCTGATTCAATTCCTCCATCGCTTCAATAATTTGCTTTCCTGCCACATTCGCGCCACTTTTTACTGCTACAGAATAGGTATTTGCGAAATGTAGAAATCCATTCTTCATATGACTAAAGAACTTTGACATTCCTTGATTACTCGTTGCCAAATGCGTCATCTCCTCTCTAAAAATTACCTAATTCGGTGGTCTTTCTTGCTCATTATTAACCTGCAATACTTTATCTTCAGATAAATGCTTAGGCGTCGAAACGCTTTCCAAAGGTGGCCTAGGATCATCTTTTAGCATTGGATCTGGTTGAACCTGAATGGCTCGTTCCTTTTTGTCCATATAAAATTTTAATACTGCAACAATGACTCCGACCAGAAGGACAAATGTCAGTACACCGGCTAAGGTTAATCCGAGAATAAAGATTACGCGATCTGCAAAGCCCATTTCCTTCATACCCATGTCATTTCTCACATCCTCTCACAATAATCCAGTATATGTATGGAGTTCCCCGATAATATGGACACTTGAGTACCTTTCAGCGTAATTCCACGTTCGTCTAATCCATAAGGAGGATAAAGAATGCATTTCACGTTACTTCGAAATTTAGCTTGTCTGTTCTTAGTTGGGTCACTTCTTATCTCCCTCCAAACGCATAACTACGTATTGATGTGTTTGTGGGGAGGTTGTACCGGATTGCTTTTCATTTACAAGCCAATGCGGCCATTTCTTCTGACAACGATAGGTTTGGGTGTCGGATTTGCTATTTATCTATTCATAAACTCAAGTTGGATCCTCGATTTGAAGCCCAAAGAATGGCATATCTTACTAAACAGATTGTCATTGATTTGTATCATCATTCCCTTGCTTGTCATGGCGTTTGTTCAAAAATTACCTTTCATGCTGTATGCGAAAAAACCGCATTGGAACGAGCAGATAGGGATACCATTTATTTGGTCAGGCTTCCGTCAGTCAAAAGTTAACGTTTTCTTACTTATCGCAATTGCTGCGGTTTCTTTAGCTTTTATGCCATTTGTTATTCGAAACGAATGGGGCAACGTGCAAGGAATTTGGTTATTCACGCTTGCTTTTTCTATCATAAACGTGTTGGAGGAGATCATCTGGCGAGGGGTGCTTCTTAGTCGGTTCTCCGAACAATTAGGTGATAAGTGGGCGGTAATTGTGACCAGCGCAGGGTTTGGTTTACAGCATTATTCCCTTGGATTCTCTTGGGGCATTTGCATCGCCTTTGCACTGGGAGGGTTGTATTTCGGAGGAATTACGATCAAATCCAAAAGTATCATTCCCGTCGTGATTTGGCATACATGGATTAATGTTCTGATGATTCTCAGCGGTTTCTTGTAATTCAGTCCAAAATGGCAAGTGCAGCTAAATTAAAAAAACCTTAAAAATATTGAGAGCTTGTCTAATTTCACAATAAATAAATGGTATAATTAGGTTGGAGCGAGGAGCTAGTACGAGGGGGAAGCAGTGATGGAGATCAAACAAAAAACTCCCTTTTCGCAATAGGCGAATAGAGAGCTTGTATGCTGCTTATATTCAGTAAACGAGTTCGAACGGTTGCATCGTTGTGCGACTACTTAGCCAGCAGTTCAGGCAAGTTGATTTGTTCGTCAAGCTGGTCTGCGAAGCGACTCATGCATTTGCAAATAAAGTCTTTGCGGCAAATCGGGCATGGAATAGTAAGCAGTCTGCTAACATGCTTGGCACCGTGATTATAAAAGACGCGGCATAGCGTACCATCCTGCAGTTTTACTTTTACTTGATAAAGGTTATCGGCATCGTTGCGTTCGATTAACGTTTTTCCTTTACAATCGGTTCATAGGTCACGTTGGCTTCACCTGCATCCTTAAATTTTTTGCAAGTAACATATTATGTTGTTTGGGCTCGTTTGTCAATTTATTTCTTCACGATCCAGAGAAAATCCATATTCCCAAAATTAATCATTTTCATTTGCCTCACAGATGGTGATACATATAGTGAGCGATTGACTTTACGACCTAATTGGAGGATGGAACCATGCATGACGACAACTCAGAATTCAAGCAGCTAAGCGAACTCATTGCCAAAAGAAACGAGTTGCAAACGGAGATTAACTCCATTCTTGCGCGAATGACGATGAAACAGGAGGAAAGAGTGTCCAAGCTTGCTGAGAGCCTATCCGATTCATCCAAGCGCAAATAAGTCTTTTCATAATCTTGACCAATGTTCACCTCTATATTCATGGTAGGATGACAGGAGGTTCATGTTCATATGAAACGGTATACCGCTGTACAATCGTCCGTTAATACTTTATTTGAAGTAGATACAGGGCAGAAGGAGTTAATGATACCTAAAATTGAGAAGATGGTGCAGGGCAATCATCCGAAATTAACACTGGCACATTGGCATTCGCATTGGAAGATCAATTATGTAGCCGGAGGCAGCGGCCTTTGTATCATCAACGGGACAACGTATACGATTCAACAGGGTGACATTGTGCTCATCCCGCCACAGCAATTGCATCGGGTGTGCGGGACAGATCAGCTTCTGATGGAAGCATTTCATTTTGAAGTGTCTATCCAACTCAATTCATGGTGGGGCCAGGAGACGAGTTTCTATCTCCATCATATTGGACAAGCCGTACCGCATGTCCTGCAGCGGTCTTTGCTGCAATGCGGCCTGTTGTCTGATATGCTAATGGACATGAAGAATGAACTCGATCAAAGAGAAGCTGGGTTTGCAACAATTGTTCAAGCCCAATACATACGCTTTTTTACGCTGATCAACAGATATGCAAGCAGGCCGCACGCTGCATTTTCACCATCGCCATCTAGAGGAGTACAGACAATTAAAGAGGTGATTCGCGTCATGGAAAGTCAGCTAGCTTATCCGTGGACGCTGAAGAAACTCTCCGACTTGGCCCACCTAAGTCCTTCCCGATTCAGTGCATTATTCCAGCAGACGTTAGGCACATCTCCACTCGATTATCTGATCAGACTACGATTGGCCTATGCGGCTCAGCTATTAACTTCTTCGACAGAGAAAATTATCGAAATCGCCGCTGAAAGCGGCTTCCGCAACCTGTCCAACTTCAATCGATTATTTAAAGATCACTTCCAAATGTCGCCTAGTGAATTACGTGAATTGAATGACCAGCTTCAGGCATAATACTTGGTTCTCTTCCTATTTTTATAGGGTTGCCGTAGATGTCTGTTGTTCAATGAATTGTCACAATTACAAAATTTGCTTCCGAAATTTGCAAGAAGGTATTGAGAGAAATAGGAAAGATTTTGTAATATGAGAAGTGATGAATGTAACTGACAAAGGGGCGTAGAACAGTTATGCAGAAATGGGCTATGTTCATTTTGTTCAGCATCGCGTGCCTGCTTGCCGCTGGGTTGATGCTGTTCAATATGCCAAAGCCGGAGGTCGAGGAGGCAGCTCCTGAGGGAGTCACTCTCGTTAAACTTATCGCTACAAGTGATTTTAAGTTCGACCAACCGGAGTATAAAGTGAAGGCCGGGGATAAGGTTCGCATGAAGCTTGTGAACAAATCCGGGTTGCATGGTGCTGAAATTAAGGAATTGGGCATTAATCTGCAAGATGGCCAAATGGAGAAGGACGTTGTATTTGAAAAACCGGGCAAGTATGAGATTTTGTGTTCGGTCATGTGTGGAACAGGCCACGATGATATGAAGTCGGTTCTTATTGTAGAATAATACGTTTCAGTTGAGAGAAGGGGCTGACAAGCTCCTTTTTTTCATGTTGCATACAGGGAACAGGAGATTGGTTACATATGCCGAATGTAGTAGAAGCGGGAAAGATACCAGGCCTGTTCGAGAATGGTATCGCAACACCGCTTCCGAGCTAGACCATCACAGGGGAGGGCTAACGAATGTACTATGTGAA
Source organism: Paenibacillus alvei DSM 29 (assembly GCF_000293805.1). Classification (GTDB taxonomy): domain Bacteria; phylum Bacillota; class Bacilli; order Paenibacillales; family Paenibacillaceae; genus Paenibacillus_B; species Paenibacillus_B alvei. Next base: position 40,488 of record NZ_AMBZ01000003.1, read on the forward strand.
CATGGAGCAGATTGAGCAGCGGCTTGATTTTATACCACAACTGATAGAGACTGTTGAACAGATTATGGTGAAATGGGACGGAAGCTTGCACTACTCTTATGCACAGGAGCGGGCGCTTCATATCGCGATCGAGATCATCACAGATGTAGGCAGCTTGCTCATAGACGGTTTTCTAATGCGTGATGCAAGCAGCTACGAGGATATTGTGGAAATTATCGCACAAGAGCAGGTTGTATCGCCACAGCTCCATGCGACATTGCTTCAGCTAGTGTCTTTGCGCAGACCGTTGGTTCAGGAGTACATGATATGGGAGAGAGATTCCATTCATTCGCAGCTTGCACACCTGCCTAAGTGGCTGCCGGAATTTGCTCAGTCTGTCCGTCAATTTGTAAGTAAGGAACTTGCGTTGAAATGATTCCTGCCTTCAACTGGGGCAAGGTTGTTGTCTGTAAGGAAGTGATGCGTTACAATGACGGTACGATGACAACCAAGGTTAAGGTGGTTACATGAAGCAACCAGTACGCAAATCATCCACACGTGAAGAGATTATGAGCTTACTCAAAACCAATGGGGCTATGTCTGTTGCCCAGCTTGCCAAGCAGCTGGAAATGACAGAAATGGGAGTAAGACGACACCTATATGCCATGCAGCAGGAACACATGCTGGATACGGAAATGGTTCGACAGCAGATGGGACGTCCCTTGCAGATGTATCGCTTGTCGGATACAGGAGATGAACAGTTCCCAAAGCAGTATCATCAACTGATTTTAGATCTGCTTCAGGAAATGGAATCTTGGCAGGATGAGAATAGTGTCCATCGATTATTCGAAGGAAGAAGACAGTCCATGCTGGAGAAATATGTGCCGCTCGTCCAAGGCAAAAACTTGGAGGAACGAGTTGAAGCGCTTGGTCACATTCAAGATTCAAACGGCTATATGGTAGAGACGGAGAAGGCGGACGATGGCAGCTGGCTGCTGCATGAGTACAATTGTCCAATTGCACAGGTTGCTCAGCATTATAAGGAACCGTGCGCATGTGAACTTGCCTTATTCCAAGATTTACTAGATAGCGATGTAGAGCGTACAGAATGTCTTGCAGAACGCGGGCAGCGCTGCACGTATAAGATTCGCCCTCGGACTAACCAGTAATACTTGTACATTGCAAGATCATTCCCTGTTCGAATGATCGGGAAGGCTGTCCATAATAGCTATGGGCAGCCTTTTTCTGATCGGTGGGAAAACGAATTACGACGCGAGTAAGTTTTGCAATTTTATCTCATTGATTTTGCTTCCCAAATTCAGGTCGGCCTCACAGAGGTTCGGTCTATTTGCACTGATTAGGGACAAGCGGGCAAAAAAAGTACAAGGTAAGTTGTGTCAAAGCGAGCCCCATCTTCCTATACTGTCAATACGACATGGGCATACGCCCGGTAGATCTTGCAGCTAAGGAGGGGAGACGATGATTGAATGGAGCATCTTGCTGGCTGCTGTAGCGTGGAGTGCTGTATGTACGGCGACTGTCCTGCTCATTGTCCGAGGAATGCGTACCTTGAGAAGGGCGGATTCATGTCTTGAGGAAGGGCAGAGACTGAGCCACCAACTCCAAGTATTGACGCGTCGAGCTGACGAAGTGTTGAAGCAGTCCGAAGAGACCGTGGGGACGATTAACGAGTGGGCACAAGAATTGAAGCGTACACGCAGAGTATTACAACGCGGAAATGACGTGTTGGAACGTATCGTGGCTCAAGTTAGTCAGCGGAATGCGAATAATGCATCTGATCAGCGGCTTACGGATATGCTTCAAATGTTTGAACTTGGCTATTCAGTATGGAGCTCGATTCAAGCAAAGCGCGCTATGTCGTCTCCCCCTTCTAGTGCAAAGAATACCGGGAATGAGTGATGAGGAGGAAGAACGATGAGCAGTAACAAAAAGTCTTTTTGGGTAGGGGCATTGATCGGAAGTGTCATTGGTTCGGTATCTGCATTGCTATTCGCACCAAAGAGCGGACGCGAGCTTCGTAAAGATATTGCAGAAGGAGCACAGCAGGTTAGTGAACGTACTCAGCAGTGGGCGAAGCAAGTTGGTGACCACACAGAAGAATTGATCACTTCTGCTAAGGGAAAGGTAGCATCCTTCAAGCAAGGCTTGAATTCATGGAGACAGCAGGACTCTGATGAAGCACAGATAGCCGCCATCTCCAGCCTGCAGGAGCCCGCTGCCGATTGGGATGAGGAAGTAACTGCGGATGTGAAAGTAAAGGATGGAGAGATTAAGGAAGCTCGATAAATATAAATATCCCTACCACCTATGTGCGTAAGCAGACAGATGGTAGGGATATTTATTGTTACCGTGTAATTATAAGCGAATGAAATAGGATTGCGAGATTACCATTTGGAAGGATCAATATCGCTAGGTCTCATCCCTTCCCAAATGTTCGGGATATTTGCGTCTTCAGGATGCTCGAATACAAGAAATGCAGTAGGCAAATAACGTTCTCCGTATTGGCTTGATGGCGAATTTTTAATGACGCCGTCTTTTTCCACAAGCACAGTAGACGAACCGCCGTCCAAGTTAGCTGCAATCACTGCGCCGTTCTCAAGCATAATTTTCTGGCAGTCATATAAATCTGCTCCAATGCTGTGAGGCTGGCGGCCATCAATAACAAGGAATAGAATGGCTCCATCCTTGCGTTGTCCCATTACAGTTCGAGGTGCAATACCCCAGCCATCTGCATGATTGCGAATTTGCCCTTTTCCGTTAACGATCATGCGCGGCTGGAAGGTAACAGCTTCCTTCACGCCCATTTCGAGCAGCTCGCTAACCTTGAAATTACCGGCTACCATTTTGCCATCCTTATCAATACCAACAATTTGCGTATTTTGCTTGCCTACGCCATTATAATACATCTTACCGTCGTTAATGACGACACCGATGGGTTTAAACCCATTGCCTTCCCAGTTCGGATCTGCGAATCCACCGCCATTGACGCCTGCCAATGCGCCAGTGCGCTTTACCATGCTTGAGACTTTCTCGCCTCGTCCCACTTTGCCGGGAACGCCAATCCGTATTTTGGTGGGATCATTTACAATCATTAAATATCCGCTGAATGAGGCGCCTGTAGCACCAGTACCGCTTACTTCCTTATACTCGACGAGCGGCTTTTTGGCCTGCTCAGCTACAGAAGGCTTATTAATATCAATTGTTGATTTCTCGTCGCCCATTCGTTCAAATCTCGCCCAATACTCTTGTACACGCTTGTCTAATTCGGCTTGGCCGATAATGTACTTCGCCCAATGTCGATGCTGTGTTGTGATTAACGTATCCGCGATCAAGAACCGCATCTCTGTACCGGAAGGAGTTAGGAATAACCATCCGGCGCCAAGGGAGCCAACTAATAGGAAGATAGCCGCAACTATGCGAAAAATACGCCAAACCGAGCGTTTCTTCTTTAGCTTTTTTGCTTCCCTTGCTTAGGGTTGTTAGTCCGATGGCTTGTACGGACCACATTGCGCGGGGGTAACGCTCGCATATTATTCTTTTTATTAATAGGACGTTCCGTTTGCATCTTTTTCAACCCTTTCTATTTGTCTCCACATAGTAATGACGTTTTTTGGAAGTGAAAAGTTTCCTCCGAGTTTTGCCAGTTGTGGATGACTTGAACCTTGTCCAACTTACTGATAAGATCGAGGTACGTTTTAAATAAAGAATACATATGTTAAGTAAGGTCAGTCAAACAAGAGACGAAGGAAGCGGTGTATTCGTGCAGCAAGCTATAGCTATGCTCGATTCGGGTGTTGGTGGGTTGACAGTCGTCAAGGAAGTAATGCGTCAACTGCCGCGGGAGAAAATCATCTATTTTGGTGATACAGCCCGTTCGCCTTATGGTCCTCGTACTGCTGAGGAAGTAAGGTTGTTCACTCGCCAAATCGTAGATTATCTTATTCAATACCAACCTAAAATGATCGTATTTGCATGCAATACAGCGACAGCCGCAGCATTGGAATATATTCGAGCTTACGTGCCGATTCCGGTAATCGGGGTAATTCACCCGGGTGCTAGAGCAGCCCTGTCCGCCACAAACAGCGGCTATGTTGGTGTCATTGGAACAGAAGGCACAATTCGCAGTGGAGCATATGAACAAGCGTTAAAGCGGCTGTCCCCCCACGTGGAAGTGGTCAGTCAAGCTTGTCCTCGTCTGGCACCTCTCGTGGAGAAAGGGATGTTCAGAAATAGTGCGTCAACATCCGATGTCGTTCGAGAATCACTCGAACCGCTGAATAGTGTCCCAATTGACACCCTCATTTTGGGATGTACCCACTATCCCTTTCTAGCGGATTCGATTCAGGAAGCGATAGGGCCTAAGGTTCAGCTTATTAATTCAGCAGAAGAAACAGCACGAGAAATCAGCACCATTTTACAAGATAAAGGTCAGTTAGCGAACACAGAAACAGTTCCCACTCATCAATTTTTCTGCAGCGGAGACCCGGAAATGTTCCAGAAGATTGCCTGCTTGTGGCTCGGCGAACACATTCATGCTAATCCTGTAATCTGGCAGATTTCGAAAATTATGTAATGGCTGAACTCATTCACTTGGATTCACGAACTTATACGATATTGATAATAGAGAGCGTTCCGTGAGCAGCAAGTCTGCCAGGGAGCGCTCTCTTTGTATTGTTTAGTATCATTTTCAGGTGAAATCCTGAAAGTTATGAACGTCTATGCCGCCGCATATGCTTCAACCAATAGCAGATTGGGAAAGGAGCGACAAATGGTGGCAGTTCCTTATGTGGTGCAAAAGGGAGATACCTATCTTCGCATTTGCGCGCGTCACGGTATTCAACTGCATGCTTTGCTTAGTGCGAACCCTCAGCTGCGTGCGGATGGATATGCTGTACCCGGACAGGTAATCGATATTCCAGATCCCCCCATCAATAAATATGTGGTGCAGGCAAAAGACAGGTTTTATCACATCGCGCAGCGATTTCAAGTATCAACACAGCGCCTTGCAGAGGCAAATCCAACGCTTGATCCGAGAAGATTGATACCTGGACAGCTTATGTTAATTCCTTTCGAATACAGTACGCAATGGGAAAGGAAAACGGCAGAATACGGATATGCTCAAATGATGAGAGATATTGGTCAACTGCAAAATAGCCATTCCTTCATTCGAGTTGAGCAGATCGGGAATAGTGTGATGGGGAAGCCGATACCTGCAATTATTATCGGTAAAGGCACCGTTCCCGTGCATGCCAATGGTTCTGTACATGCGAATGAGTGGATTACATCAGCCTTATTAATGCAATTTGTTGAAGATTATGCGAGGGCGTATGACAGCGGAGAGGCATGGAATGGCTGGGATGCGCTTGCTGCCTTTGAAAGAACGACATTATGGATGGTTCCTATGTCTAACCCCGACGGGGTAGAACTCGTTCAAGAGGGGATATCGCCGGAGCATCCACTTTACGCCTCCATAATGGAATGGAATCAGGGATCGCGCAAATTTCAGCGCTGGAAGGCGAATATTCGAGGCATTGATCTTAATGATCAGTTCCCGGCTTACTGGGAGGAAGAACAAGCGCGAAGAGGCGTATATGCGCCAGCACCACTTAATTACGGTGGGACGAGACCGCTCACTGAGCCGGAAGCAATCGCGTTAGCTGAATTATCAGAACGAATTCCTTTTGAAATGGCACTGTCCTTCCATACCCAGGGACAAGAAATTTATTGGAACTATCGAGATTATGAGCCAGATGATGCATGTAGCTGGGCAGAACGGTTTCAAAGGGCGAGCGGATACCGGGCCGTGAAGCTGTCGGGAAGCGATGCCGGCTACAAGGATTGGTTCATACAGCGCTACAGGAAGCCTGGATTCACTATCGAGGTCGGCAATGGCGTTAGTCCGCTGCCGCTGGATGACTTTGATGCCATGTACCGGGAAGTGGCTGCAATTATGAAGGAAGCCCTGCTTCCATAAGACTAGAAGGCTTAGAAAATAAATGGGACGCGCGTGATTCACTCCTGCATGTTCTAGAATTCGCTACGCACACTAATGAGTAGGAGGTGTGCAAAATTGGCGAATCCCACTTCGAGAGGCCCATCTCAAAAACCACGCCCTAAGCGATCTTGGCAGAGGTTGTGGTTGCTGCTCAGTTCAGTGCCAAGACTGTTGACATCCAAGCGTGTTCCTTTTTGGGAAAAAGCAATATTTGTAGGTGTAATCGCTATTTACTGGATAATCCCATTTGATTTAATTCCCTTTATGCCGCTTGATGACATTATTTTTACCTTAATTCTGTTGCCTTGGTTTTCCAAGCGTGCTCTAAAATATGAAAATGCGAACCAAAAATGACGGAATGTGACGCAAAAGGTTGCTTCTCGCCCCGGGTTCCCGTACAATGACATAGAGGTTGGCGAACGCAACAATTTCATTGCGAAAGTACAACAAGACAATGGGGTAAAGCGGAGTGAAGAACAATGGCGAACGATATTCGTATTTGTGATAAATGTCGGCATATCAAAATGAAGACTTTTTTACCGAAAGTCAAAGGTCTGGATCCGGAAGCGGATATCAAGATTGGCTGTAAGTCATACTGTGGGCATTGCGCCAAGCGAGTGTTCATCTATATCAATGGTCGGTACGTAATTGCTCCGACAGAGGATGAAGCAATTGAAAAGGCAAAGCCTTTTGTCAAAAAGTAAGTTTTTAACCGCATAGAAAAAGCTGCGAAGCGATATCCTAATCGTTGGAGACTACTCCCTGTTTGGGAACATTCCATACTCTGGCGAAGAAGGAGGCTCGCAGCATGTCCAAATATGACTCAAGCTTGCAATCGCAAAATCCGATTTCGCAAGCGCAGAACGCAGTCAAGACAGCGCACAACGCTGTATCTCAAGCAATGTCACATCCTTCGGACCAATCCGTCTATCAGGCGGAGCAATCTCTTCAACATGCTGAGCGCGCCGTACAACAGGCCGCAGACAGCGATAATCCACATCCGGTCCAATTAGCTGAAGAAATGCTTGCAGCGGAGCAATCCCGGCTGAATTCCATTGGCGCAGACCAACTGGATTCCTTTGAGGGATAGGTGTACGCAATTTTATTGTCTTTATCGTCATGATATTTGTTCTTGTCCCGGACTATGTCTGGGATTTTTTACCCTTCCACCGCCGACATCAAGTCTTAGCATCTGGGAGTGAGGTTATGGTATTTGGTATATCAGTAGTCGTTATTTTAGCGTTTGTCATTTGGGGGTTCCTTTCTCCGGAAAAGCTTATCCACACAATCCAGCGCGGCCTTGTCGTTTACGACTGAACGTTTTGGATGGTTCTATTTGATTACAGCGTTAATCATCTTGGTTTTCTGTCTTTATCTTGCTTTTGGGAAGTTCGGACATATCACATTAGGCAATGATGATGATGACCCGGAGTATTCCAATATATCTTGGTTCGCCATGCTGTTCAGCGCAGGGATGGGGATCGGGCTTGTATTCTGGGGAGTGGCCGAACCTATCAGTCATTACATAAATCCGCCAACGTTGAAAGGGATGACGCCTGGTGCAGCGAAAGAAGCGCTGCGGTACTCCTTCTTCCATTGGGGATTGCATCCTTGGGGCATTTATACGCTTGTCTCGCTGGGAATAGCCTACTTTACTTTCCGCAAAGGTCATAATGGGTTAATTAGCTGGACCTTTGAGCCGCTGCTTGGTGAGCGAGTGAAGGGGCCGATTGGGAAGACAATCGACATATTGGCTATTATTGCAACGGCCTTTGGGGTGGCAACATCACTTGGGCTTGGAGCCATGCAAATCAATGGCGGGCTTGCGCATACGTTCGGCATACCGAGCAATGCAACGGTGCAAGTCATTATTATTGCGATTGTAACCGTGTTGTTCCTTACTTCTGCAGTGACGGGACTGGACAAGGGAATTCGTATTCTTAGCAATGTGAATTTGCTGATCGCATTAGGCTTGCTTTTGTTCACGTTGCTACTCGGACCAACTTCATTTATATTCGATTCCTTTACAACGACGCTTGGCGGGTATTTGCAAAATATTATTCAGATGAGTCTGCGGTTGACTCCGTTCACCGAGGATTCGTGGGTAGCGAGCTGGACCTTGTTCTATTGGTCCTGGTGGATTGCATGGGCACCATTCGTTGGCTCTTTTATCGCGCGAGTCTCTAAGGGAAGAACGATCAAGGAGTTCGTACTGGGAACAATGCTGCTGCCAAGTGGATTCAGTTTCATATGGTTCTCTGTTTTCGGCGCAACCGGACTTAAGCTGGAGATGTTCGATGGTCTGCCGATCGTAGAGTCGGTTAAAAAGGATATTACATCTGCGCTGTTCGTAACGCTGGATGCGCTGCCAGGCGGCAGTTTTATTGCTATTCTAGCGACGCTGCTCATTATTACCTTCTTCGTTACGTCCGCGGATTCGGCAACATTTGTCCTGGGAATGATGTCAACGAACGGGGATCCGAATCCGAGCGCGCCGATTAAAATAGCGTGGGGGTTATTCCAATCGCTTATCGCTACCGTGCTGCTGCTGGGAGGCGGTTTGGAGGCATTGCAGACCGCATCTATCCTCACAGCGCTGCCGTTTGCGGTAATATTGCTTGGCATGTGCTTGTCGATAACAAAGGCGCTACGGAAGGAGGAACGGGATTATCGCTTGAAGGAAAAGCGCAGACGCCGTAAAGTGGACAAGCTGCTGGAACAGGAAGATTTATGATAACAGGTCGTGGGTGCACGGCATTTCTGAATAACAAGGTGATAGAGGAAGAGCCGCTTGCGTATATGCAGCGGCTCTTTTCTTTGTTTGTGTTATTTTTGCGTTCTCGCAACTGCTGAATGGCATTGTTCATAATGACCTTATCGGAAATTTGCAGCCGATTATTCGCCTCTGCTGCGAACGGCTGGCACGCTGCTGCATCTGTTGGTTGACGAGTTCCATAATCGTAGCAGGTTCCGTGTTCGAATAAGCCGTCAGCAGACGGTACATAAAATACTTTTCCGTTTGTGAAGGAGCCATTGCGAAGTACGACTAATCGATTCGCCGGATTCAGCAAATTCTGACCCATGAGGTGCTTGTCGCTCGAATCGATTCCAAGCCAGTGCAGGAGTGTCGGTTCGATATCGAGCTGACCGCTTACAGTATCATAGGTTCCTGCATTTGCCCCATCAGGCAAATGGACGATGAGTGGAACTTGATTTTTCATCTCCAGCATATCCAGATCACTAATCTCATGGCCCAGCATTCGAGCAAGCGGTTCGCGATCATCAATGGAATTGTCGTGGTCTCCATACATCATCCATATCGTCTTGTCCCATAGACCACGCTGCTTCAAATCTTGAATCATATCACCCAGTGCCGCATCTACGTAATGAATAGCTTGCAAATAGTCGCCGAAGATGGTGTCCTGATACGGTTCTACATTAAGCTCTTGTTTATCTGCAGGCAGCTTGTACGGATGATGGCTGGTCAGTGTAATCAAGAAGCTGTAAAATGGCGATTTGTTATCCGCCATATGTGCCACCGATTGTCGAAGGAACGATTTATCACCAAGAGACCATCCAAGCGGCTCGTCTATTTTATAGTCAGTGCGGCTCATGAACTTATCGTATCCCATATTGCTGTACATGATATACCGATTCCAGAATCCCGCATCGTAGGCATGATATGCACCTGTAGAGTAGCCAGATGATTTCAAAATAGAAGGCAGTGAATCATAGGTTTGACCTGGATACCGGATAAAGACAGAACCAGTTGGCAATGGGTGAAGGCTTGCATTTACGCCAAAGTCCGCATCTGAAGTGCGTCCTTGTCCGGTTTGATGGAAGAAACGACTAAAATACATGCTTTCCTTCAGCAATTTGTTCATATTCGGTGTAATCTCTTGCCCATTGTAGGATTTGCCGATTACGAAATTCTCGAAAGCCTCTGCCTGTACAATGATGACATTGCTGTCTTTGTATTTGCCGAAGGAAGCAGGCGGGCCTTGCAGCTTCGCGCGATGATCGTCAAACCACTGCCCGACCTTATTCAATTCTTCTTCGCTTAGCTTATTTCCGCCGAACCAATTCAGCTCAGCATAGCGGTACACATCATACCCATGAAAACCGAACAGCCCAGTTATGTTATATATGGACGCATTCCACCAATTGCCCGTGAAGACGCCTGAGGCCCAGGTCGTCGTTGCTTGATGGATGGGCAATGCCATCACCAACACGCCAATAACAAGGCTGAGCGTACTAGTGATTAAGCGGGTAACCCAAGCGGGACGACGGCGACGCTCACCGCTAAGCAAATATCCGCCTCTATGTTCTCTATGTTCCTTGGACTGTGCTCGGAAGTACATAATGGACAACGGTATCACAATGATCCAGTCTAGGAACAGCCAGATGTCACCGAGATGGATTAGGGAAGCGATACTGTCCCCAAGCGAGCTTACCTGTCCAGCTTGCAGCAGCACCGGAACAGTGATGAAATCTTGGAAATAACGAAAATATACCAAGTCCGAAAAAATAAGAATTGTGAGTAGTACATTTAACACCAACAGTACAATCGTACGCCAGCGCTTTGACAGCCAGAACGTCCACCCAGCTATGATAAGTAATGTGCCTAGAGCTACAAAAAAGTCAGGTGTGCTCATTGTCATATATGGAATGGATAATGTGCGATCGAACCAAACGAGCTTCCACATCATTAAGGCGATAAACCATACCATAGCGAATCGTCCGAATATGGACGGGACAGTGAGACGATGGCTGGAGCTATTATACGAGCCATACATAGACGAATTCATACTTCCATCCTTTCTGTACATCTTCTACAAACACTCTACATCATACCAGATTTTACGAAAATGTAATAATTGAAAAAGAAGGTACCCGCGATAGAGGCTATATGATTTTGTTGATTCACCAAATTTTTAAAAACAAAGGCGTAATTGTTTTTTAACTATTTTGTTTAGTAAGTAGTCAAAAGGGGCTGCCATGTGAATACATATTGTATGGTATCGAGAGGAAAAACCAATCCGCGCCGCGAATCATACATGTTATAGGAAAGAGGCTGTTCGATGTGTTGAACAGCCCCTTGGAAATACTTATATAGTGGTTCATGTTCATGCCATCCTGTAAGTCAAATAAGAAAGCATAGTACATGCACCTGATTTGTATTAGGCCTGAGTAGACTCGTCTGTCCGCGGTTTGCGAGGAGGAAGAGGGCCTAAGTATTGATACAATTGGCATTCGATATTGCCGTTGTACAGCTTGCGCCGCTTCGTAGCCGGATCGCCGATTCTATGCTCGAATTGGCGGTTCGGACTGATGACGAACATTGACCAGGTCGGCAGCGTCTTATAAAGGAAGCCGAGCTGACGAATCATGCGGTCGACCTCATCCTGTTCATTCAAGCGTTCCCCGTATGGCGGGTTCGTAAGAATGACGCCGTAATCCCCAGTTGGCTTCGCTTGAGCAACCGGTGCCACATGGAACTGTATTTCACGTCCGAAGCCTGCGCTCTTCGCTGCTGCTTCTGCTAAGCGGATCGCTTCTGGATCAATATCTGAGCCGGCTATCTGCAGTTCAATATCGTCTCGTACCGCATCGAATGCCTCGTCACGAGCTTCTTCCCAAAACGATTCACCGATGATTGGCCAAGCTTCGCTTGAGAAAGAACGGCGCAGTCCAGGAGCAACATTCCATCCAATCATAGCTGCCTCGATAAGCAGTGTACCCGATCCGCAGAATGGATCATATAGCGGGCGTTCAGGATTCCAGCGGCTGAGCTGAACAAGTGCGGCAGCCATTGTTTCCTTCAATGGGGCTTTGGCTGTCAATTTGCGATAGCCCCGCTTGTGCAGGCCGGCGCCAGTTGTATCTAATGTAATTGTTGCAATATCATTTAACAGGGACACTTCAATCCGGTATAAAGGACCTGTCTCCTCAAACCATTCAATATGATACTGCTGCTTTAATTTATCAACGACAGCCTTTTTCACGATACCTTGGCAAGCCGGCACGCTGGACAGCTGAGACTTATGCGAACGTCCATCGACAGGGAATTCGCCATGCGCTGGAATCCATTCATGCCAGTCAATGACCTTCGTTCCTTCAAATAGATCATCAAAGGTACGGGCAGGGAATTGTCCCATCTTAACGAGGATGCGATCTGCAGAACGCAGCCATAAATTAGCGCGGCACACATCCAGCGGCCCGCCAGTAAAATGAACGCGCCCATTTTCCGTTTGAGTTTCATATCCTAATTGTTGCAATTCGCGGGCAACGATAGCTTCAAGGCCCATCGGTGCGGTTGCGATTAACGACCAAGGTCGACTCATGATAAGCATTCAACTCCGTTTTCTTGTCTGACTTGTACTCATATGGCATTCATCATATCATAAAAAGCAGGAGGTTGTGAAAATGTCTAATGATGCGGTTGAAACCTATTTGGAACAGCTCTATAAGAAGGACGATATCTTAGAGCGGATTAAGGAAAATATTCGGGAAAATGGCTTGCCGGACATCTCGGTGCATGAAGGATACGGAAGATTGCTGACAATGCTTGTCCGTATGATCGGTGCACAGCGCGTTCTGGAAATTGGTGCGCTAGGCGGTTACAGTGGCTGCTGTCTGCTTCGCGGAATGTCGGCGGAAGGCAAGCTGGTATCCCTCGAACTGCGGCAGGATTATGCAGATATTGCAAAGAGAAACTTAACGGAAGCGGGATACGGAGGTCAAGTGGAATATAGAGTCGGTGAAGCGATGCATGCTTTGGAAGAGCTGGAGAAGGAGCAGGCCACGTTTGACTTTTTCTTTATTGATGCGGACAAAGGGAATTATCCGAACTACTTGGAATATGCCATACGCTTGGCTCGTCCAGGCGCCATCATTGCGGGGGATAACTTAATGCTGCGCGGCCGAACGCTCGATGAAGCCAAACAGGGACCAGCTGTACAGGCGATGCGGCTCTTTAATGAAAGAATCGCTCAGGATGAGCGTCTTATTAGCACGCTGCTTCCAGCGTATGACGGTTTGGCACTTGCGATTGTTCGATAACCGTAATTTGGCGTATGAAATCGCTCTGAAGTCCTAAAATCTTGAGTGGTGCCGCACTCTCTTATGTTATAATATGTGACGGCAACTAGACGATGAAGGATGGATCATAAGATGAAATCGGAAGAACAATGGACGTCCAGACTTGGATTTATACTGGCTTCTGCTGGAGCTGCTATTGGACTTGGAGCAATATGGAAATTTCCAAATGTAGTTGCAACGAGCGGCGGCGGAGCCTTTTTCCTTGTATTTATATTATTTACATTCGGTATCGGGCTTCCGCTTCTCCTTGCTGAGTTCCTTATCGGTCGTGGAACAGGCAAGGAGGCAGTCTCTGCTTATCGAGACTTGGCACCGAATAGCCGTTGGCATTGGATAGGGTATTTAGGAATGGCAACGTGTTCACTGCTGCTCTCCTTTTATAGTGTAGTGGGCGGATGGATCGTGCTGTATTTCCTTCGTTCGATTAGCGGCACATTGCTGGAGAACGGACGAGATTACGGGCATCTGTTTTCACAGACTGTGGCAGATCCATGGTTTGCGGTATTGTCCCAAGGAGCCTTTATACTGCTCACTATTCTGGTAGTAGCAAGAGGAGTGAAGTCCGGGATCGAACGGGCAAGTCGCATTTTAATGCCAGGATTGTTTGTACTATTCCTTGTGCTGATCGTACGCTCTTTGACACTGCCGGGCATGTACGCGGGAATTGTATATTTTCTGAAGCCGGATTTCAGCAAATTGACTTCGGCAGCGCTGCTGAACGCGCTTGGGCAGTCGTTCTTCTGCTTGAGTGTCGGGGGCTCCTGTATGGTCACGTACAGTTCCTATCTGAATAAGAAGGAATCACTCGGCAAGCCCGCACTATCTGTCGTTGGGTTAAATGTCATGACATCATTCATGGCAGGTATTGCAATATTCCCTGCGTTGTTTGCGTTAGGAATGAAGCCGGTGGACGGCCCAGGATTACTGTTCGTGACCCTACCGAATGTATTCGAGCAGTTGCCGTACGGCAGTATATTTATCGCGGTATTCCTTGCATTATTCCTGTTTGCAACATTGACATCCGCGTTCTCTTTGCTCGAGATCGTGGTTGCTGCCTTCTCGCATCAAGATGCAGTGCGCAGACAGCGGATGTGCTGGATATTTGGGACGATCATTTTTGTGTTAGGCGTACCGTCGGCACTGTCGTTTGGGGTTGGCAGCGAACTGACCTGGATGAACAAAAATGTATTCGAATGGGCGGACTTCGCGGTAACGAATGTGATGCTTCCGTTAGGGGTGCTGCTTATTTCTGTATTTGTCGGCTTCCGATATCCGCGGGAGCGTTTGAAGGAAGAATGGAGCACGATGCCCTCTATGTGGCATAAGGGATTAGTTGTATATATGGTGCTATTGCGCTACGTATTGCCGATTATTGTAGGTATTGTGTTTTTGCATGGGATGAACTGGCTTCCGTTCTAAAGTACAGCGATTACGAATGAGGCGACATAGAGTAAAAGAGATGGGACAACGAGAAAGAACGGTTGCGGGAGGAATTCATGAAGGCTACAGAACAATGGACATCGAAGATTGGATTTATACTTGCCTCGGCGGGATCGGCAATAGGCCTCGGAGCGATATGGAAGTTTCCGAATGTAGTTGCCACAAGCGGTGGCGGGGCATTTTTTCTATTGTTCCTTATATTTACACTGGGGATTGGTTTGCCGCTGCTCATTGCTGAATTTGTAATTGGCCGTGGAACAGGCAAGGAAGCGATTAGAGCCTATAAGGAAATTGCGCCGGGAACGCGCTGGCATTGGACGGGTTATTTGGGGATGGGAACCTGCTTCCTGCTGCTTTCCTTCTATAGCGTTGTAGGGGGATGGATTTTGCTCTATCTCTCTCGTGGGATTGTAGGCGGATTGCTTGTAGCGGGCAGAAATTATGATGAACTGTTCGCACAGACCGTATCTAATCCTTGGACTGCTGTTATGGCGCAACTATCCTTCATGCTGATTACGATCGTCGTCGTAGGGCAGGGGATAAAGTCCGGGATTGAGCGGGCAAGCCGTATTTTAATGCCGGGTCTATTCATTTTGTTCCTTGTACTCATAATCCGTTCACTTACGCTTCCAGGGATGAGTGAAGGACTTGAATATTTCCTTAAGCCAGACTTTAGCAAGCTGACAGGACAAGCTATATTGAATGCCCTTGGCCAATCGTTCTTCTGTCTCAGTGTCGGTGTATCTGTAATGGTTACGTACAGCTCATACCTGAACAAGAAAGAATCTTTGGTAAAATCGGCGACTTCCGTCGTTATCTTGAATGTGCTCACTTCCTTAATGGCGGGAATTGCGATTTTCCCAGCATTATTCGCTTTGGGAATGAAGCCGCAAGAAGGTCCGGGACTGCTGTTTGGTACTTTGCCGGCTTTATTTGAACAAATGCCTTATGGCGGAATTTTTATTACATTATTCCTAGCGTTGTTTTTGTTTGCTGCATTGACTTCCGCGTTCTCGATGTTGGAAATATTGGTGTCAGGCTTCTCGGGAGGCAACAAAATCAATCGAAAGCGTTTGAGCGTCTTGTTCGGCTTATTGATATTTGTTGTTGGCGTCCCATCTGCGTTGTCCTTCGGCGTATTGTCAGAGATTCAACTCTTTGGTTTAACCATCTTTGAAATGGCGGATTTTGCGGTGACGAATATATTGATGCCGATTGGTGTACTGCTAATCGCTCTGTTCGTCGGTTATCGATTCCCTAAGGCACGATTGAAGCAAGAGTTCCGTACGGAAGCGGTTTGGTGGCAAAAGGGACTCGCAATGTATCTCATGCTGCTACGTGTGGTCATTCCAATTGTCATTGTGCTTGTATTCTTGAATCTTCTGCACATCGTATAAGGAATGTACAAAAATGTTACATGGATATAAGCTTTATCGATGGCATCTAGATTTAACAGCAGCTATACTTGCACCGCATAAAAGAGGTTAGCTAGAAGTAAAATCGAAAAAAGAGCAAACATGAAAAAATCTCCGGTTTTCCAGCCGGAGGTTTTTTGCGTAGGAGGCTATAGAAGACCGATCGCCTGCAGACCGTTTCGAATCCCATCTTCGTTGTGGGAAGTTGTCACTACATTCGCGTATGATTTGACATCGGGGGATGCGTTGCCCATAGCCACTCCTATGCCTGCGAATTGCAGCATTTCAATATCATTGGTGCCGTCGCCAAATGCACAGCACTGTTCACGTGAGAATCCGCCGTATTCAAGCATCTTTTGCAGACCGACGGCCTTTGAAATATTGCCATGCAGAAAATCTACCGCATTCGGATGCCAGCGGTGCTGCTGATAATCAGGGAAATGAACAGCATATTCCTTGCCTTCCTGTTCATTGCAGAACAGCAAAATTTGATAGACAGACTTGTCTTGATCGCTGGCCTGCCGTAAAGGCAAGCGTCCGATCTGGAATTGCTTAAGCGCATCACTAATGGAGTCCTGTCCCATGGAGGACTGCATTGCATCTGCCTGCAAATAGACAAGCGGATGATTGCGTTTCGTTGCCATATCGGTTAAGCGTTCAACCTCAGCGGCCGGCAGCGGATTATCATGGACGACCTTTCCTTCAAAGACGGCGTATTGTCCGTTCATAGAGACGAAGGATCGTATATTGAGTTCTTCGCATACCCATTGGAAGGATGCTGGACAGCGGCCAGTTGCAATGGCCGTATAGACCCCAGACTGCTGCAGTTGAGCAATTGCTTGCTTCGTCGAGGGATTTATTTGTTTTTCTCATTCAATAATGTCCCGTCTATGTCAAAAAATACGATGCTCCTAGTCATCATTATCTCTCCCTCTCTCATCGGCTGCGAGCCATCCTGCCGTAACGCCCTAGGAGATTGAAGCTATCGGTTTTCTCCGTGTGGTGCATCAGGTTACGCCAGCAGGTAACGGCTACAGTCATAACGTATCAGATGAAATGCTTTTCATAGCAAGAGCTTTTTACTTTTTTCAGACATCGGTTACCATACGGTATAATGAAGAAGCATTGGATGAATAGGGGGATCGCGATAATGGCGAATATTAAGCAGATTGCGGAGCTGTCCGGTGTATCTGTCACCACGGTATCCCGTGTGCTGAATAATCATCCTTATGTGAGTCAAGAAAAGCGGAAGGCCGTCATGCAGGTTGTCGAGCAGCTCGATTACACGCAAAACTTCAATGCGGTGCATTTGGTTAAGGGGAGAACCCAGCTTATCGGCATTCTTCTTCCTTGTATGGATATGCCGTTTTTCTCAAGCTTCATGACGGGATTGGCAGAAGAAGCGCTGCGACATAAATATAATCTTGTATTTTTTCAAACGGACTATAACGCGGAAGAAGAGCTGCGTGCGCTCCATATGCTGAAGCAGAGACAAATTGACGGACTGATTATTGTTTCGAAGGACTTGTCATGGGATACGGTTGAGGAATACACGCGCTACGGACCCATTGTATCCTTAGAGCATGCCGGCAATCGTCCGATAACTTCGATAAGCTTTGATTACTATGGAAGCTACAGCTATGCCATGCGCTATCTCATTGAGAAGGGACATCGTCGTATCGGGATATCGGTATGTAGAGAATATAGCTATAATAGTTCGATTCGCTTGCAAGCTTATGTGGATGCCCTCCGTGATATTGGCGTAACCCCTGAGGAGAACTGGATGTTCTATCGGAGCAGCAACATCCAGCATGGAGCGGAGCTGCTCCAGAGATGGATTGCAATGGAAAATCGTCCAACCGCTATCATTGCTTCTGGCGATGAAGTTGCAGCTGGAATGATATTGGAGGGACGGAAGCAAGAAATTCATGTCCCAGAGCATCTATCCTTAATCAGTTGCGAGAATTTCCCGATGGCTTCAGTTATCGGGGTGACTTCAATTGATTATCGCAATGAAGAAGCTGGAGCTGCTATGTTTCAGGCGTGCTTTACACGAATTATGAATCCTGAAGCAGTGCCCGAACAGCGAATTATGCGATTTGAGTTCGTAGAGCGGAGCTCAGTCGCGGATATCAAATAGGACAAGACCCAGGGATGCCCTGGGTCTTGTTCATGATGTGCTCATTACTTCTGATGATGTAGTCGGCAAAATGTATTTGTGACCATGATCTCTTGATGGTGTGGAACACGTGATTTCATTGGCACTACGGACGGAGTTCTGCACGGTTGCTGCCGTACAACGAGAAGCGAGTCCACAACGTATTAAGGAGCAGCAATATTCCTGACATAATAAAAATTCCTTCGATACCGATAACGCCCGAAAGCAATCCGCCGACAATCGGTCCAACCATGTTGCCCAGCGCTAAGGTGCTGCTGTTGAAGCTGTAAGCACGGCTTTCCATACCGTCAGGCGTAAATTTGCGGATAAGCGAATTAACGGAAGGAAGGAGTCCTCCCATGAAGATTCCGAGTGCAAACCGAACGGCGGCAAGCTGCCATACTTGCGTGACGAAGGCTTGTGGGATTAAGCAGCAGGCTGCACCGACTAGGCAAATGGTTAAGATGCGATGCGATCCGATTTTGTCGCTGATTTTGCCGAGTATCGGTGAACAGATCATATTAGACAATCCGGTCACTGCGCTTACGACTCCGGCTAGCAATGCCAGACCCTGCTGTGATCCATGGAGCTCCTGTACATACAGCGGCAATAACGACATGGGACTTAGCATGGCGAATTGCAGCAGGAAGGTAACAGCCAACAACGACTTCAATTGCGGGATGCGGGCCAATTCCTTGAAACCCTGCAGTACAGACATCTCAGACGTTTTGCTTACCTTCTCACGATCGAAGGACTCTTTCACCATGAACATTGTCAGCATGGTTGCCAGAAATAGGAGCGTTCCTGTGATGTAGAAAATAGGACGGTATCCGACCAAGTCGGCCAACACGCCGCCCATTAGTGGCCCCAAAATCGAGCCTGCAACGACCCCGGATTGAAGAACTCCCATCGCGAAGCCCATTCGTTCTTTGGGCGTCGTTGACGATACTAGCGCAACGGCAGCAGGGTTGAATCCGGAAATGGTTCCGTTCAGCATGCGCAGCAGCAATAGATGCCAAGGCGTCTGCGCTAACCCCATTAATGCGGTAACTGCCGCCATTCCGAATCCCGAGCGAAGCAGCATGACCTTGCGCCCGTATTTGTCAGCGAATTTCCCCCATATCGGCTGGAAAATAAATGAGGTGAAGAAATTCGCCGCAAATATGAATCCTGACCAGAGCGCGATTTGATGCGTATCGGTCAGTCCGATATCATGCTGCAAATATAAAGCAAGAAACGGGGTAACCATGGTCATTCCTGCCATGGCAAGAAATGAACCGAACCATAAAATGATGAGATTTAATTTCCATTGCTGCATATCTCTTGTTCACCACTTTCTTCGGTCACGGTCCGTCCGATGTGCCAGCAACTGGTACCAGTATACCATATTGTACTATAACAATGTTGTCATATTGGAAGGCAGTGATGCCAAGCATTGCTACACCTCATTGATTTTGCTGTACGTTACAATACAGCGAATGTTGGACTTCGCAAATCGTTCTGGCCATTCCTCGCCTTTATAAGCAGGATAACCGATCTTATTGCGTACATGTGCACCGATCCCGAGACAATCTGTCTTTTGCTCCTGAAGGAAGCGAATGACCTGCTCGTACTTGCGCTGCAACTGCTTGGTAATGTTGGAGGAGGTACCAACATTATTGTTGCCAAGCTCGTTCAATGATGAGGTGGTGGCTCCCTTGATGGACAGTGTGATTTCCACCTCTGGATAGGGATCCGTTCGGATAACGCGGATTTTCCGTTTGACTTGAGCATTTTCAATAATAAGCGGTTGTTGTTTGTTCATCCGTTCCTCTGGGATATACAGGAGCGCCGTCATTCGGTTGCTTCGTAAAGTGAGCATGAAATTGACATCCTCCTCGGGCAGGGTCGCGACCCAGCTTCCGTTCCGAAACAATGCCATTCCGTGAATTCGAACATCGTTTTTATTAAAACTGGCAATGGAGCAGACAGGCTCAATCCCATCATCGAGATCGTCTCGAATAAAGTTGAAGAGTGAAGATAGGGTCAAGTTTTTATTTTTATGAAGCTTCATCAGCAATTGATACAGGGCGAGGTTCAACTCCCCCTTGGGCGCTTGGAAAATGCCGCTGGCCTTGCCTTTCACCATAAGCAGGTTGGAGGTCAAAGGGAACTTCGAGTCATAGACAAGATGACGGATGGCATTTACCGGTTGCCTCGCAACCTCTTCCCCGAACAAAATGTTGCGCAGTTGTCCAACCACGAGTTGGGATTGTGTCTGCAGATTGAAATGATTCATAGCCCCCTGGAAATCTGGCGCCTCCAGGATAGAATGCCAGATGAGTGTCTTGTTGCCACTAGACTCTTGCGGAAAGCTGATGCCGTATTTGAATGGGTGTTTCTCCCCAACATCGACCGTAATGGTTTGAATGAAACCTGCCTCATTCACAATAATCTTTTGCTGGCATCCGGTTATAGCGATAATGGAGATGATCCATACTCCGGTTAAGAAGAGCTTTCGAATGGATGTATCCTTCATGACACAACCTCCTGTTCACGTTTGCGGTCAGGCGGATTCTTGTATGGACGTATCTTCGCGCTTAGCGGCCGATTGCTGATCAGCATGGACTGGGAGAATCCAATACAGACTAATGAGGATCAGAATGAGTATCCAGTCTCCATATGCGACAAACTCGCTTATCTTGCCAAATTGCTCAACAGTGATGGAAGCAAGCAGCGGTATTGAGCATAATACGCAAAGAAGTACAAAAACAGGCGCTTTGGGTGCTTGATGCCGAATATGCATGACAGCTTGCGAAGCACTCCATATGTACAAGGAAGCAGAGATAACGGCAGAGAACATCATGAAGATGAACAGCAGGTCGGTAATATTCTCAAGCGCTGTCAATCTGGAGCCTCCGTACAGCCGCAGAACCGGGTAAAGGATCGTGCTGGACTGATGAATCGGAAGCATGCCTTGAACAAGCAAACAGTACATCAAGTAGTAGGCGGCAGCGATTCCGTTGAACAAGAGTACAGTGCGGAACCATTTCGTCTTTTTGTCCAATAGCGGAGCCAACATCATCAATAGCTCAAAACCGAAAAAAGAGCTCATGATTTCTGAGATGCCGGCTGCCGTTGGATGGGCTTGATAAAAGAAAAAGGGTGTAAGCCGAGTGAATTGGAAATCATTGAATTGCAGCAGCTCAAGGCCAATGGACCAGAATGTCAAAACAAAAAACAATAGAGGACTTCGCCATTGTGTAGGGGCCTAGCCATGCACAGTACAAAGCTGTTCCTAAAATGATAATGCTCAGCGTATGAATGTTTACTGAGGTATCATTTGTATACTGAAACACCAGCGTATAGGAATGTATCACGGTATATACAATCCCGATGAACTGAATGCCAATGAAGCTGAGGAGAGGAACAGCTGCATATGCCGGAAGTCTCTCCGATATGAGTTGTGGAATAGACTGAAATCCATGTCTTCGCATCCCGTAATACATCACAATAATGTGGAGCAGTGAAAGAATATAAAAAACAGGGATCATAACCCAACTGTTGGTGCCAAATTGCTGTGCCATAACATTGGGCAATTGAAAAAACAAAGCTCCCCGTTGTGTCATATAAATGAGGATACCTACTCCCCAAGCTTTGCATGTTGGTGACAAGGCCGCACCTCCGATGTCATCTCTTGATGGGTTCCGACGGTTATATTTGTCGACGGATGCGTTACCGATTGAGGCACTCGGTTTTGTTTTAAAAACAGATAAAAAGGCACATCATCGATGTAGATATACTCCCGATTGATACTTCGTAAATGGCATAAATGCATAATAAATACAATCAAAAACAACATGAGCCCAAAGTAACCGAGAAATCCGGCTAACAATATCGACATGAAGCGAAGCAGGCGCAATGAAGTTTCCATGGTATAGTTCGGCACGATAAAGGAGGAAAGCGCTCCTGCAGCTACAGATACGATGAGAACATTCCCTGCTAATCCAGCCTGTACGACTGCTTGTCCGATGACGAGACCGCCTACGATGCCGATCGTTTGTCCAATCTTCGTTGGAAGCCGAACCCCTGCCTCGCGCAGCAACTCAATGACGAACTCCATCAGCAGCGCTTCGATCATGGGATCGAATGGAACAGAGGAACGAGAGCTCACAATGGTTTTCAGCAAGGTGGCCGGAATGAATTGATAGTGATACGTAGTGACGGCTACGTAAAATGCACTGAACATAATAGAAAGCATAAAGGCTGCTAATCGAAGCAAGCGGATAAAAATACTGAAATGCCATCTTTCATACATATCCCCTGTTGAAGCGAAAAACTCCAAAAAACGGGCAGGGGCAACCATTGCAGAAGGGCTGTTATCTGTAATAAGCGCTATTTTGCCCAGTGTAAGAAGGTGAACAACTGCGTCAGGCCGTTCTGTGTCATACCACTGTGGAAAGATGGAGAACGGCGAATTCTCCAAATATTTTGCTACTGTATTTCCGTCCAGCACTTCATCGATATGGAGAAGCTGAATCCGACGGTTAATCTCATCAAGTGCAGATGCATCGACTTTTTCTTCTAAGTAAACGAGGTACACAAATTGAGAGTAGCTGTCTCCTACATCTACTTTTTTACTTTAAGATCCGTGGTTCGAAGTCGCCGGCGCAAGAGTGACACATTGGTGCTCCAGCCTTCTGTGAAGGCGTCATGCGGTCCGGTTATTAACGTTTCTTTTTCAGTTGCTTCTACTGATCTGGTGGATCCGCTCCCAGATGACACGGTATACAGTTTCGAACGATACACTGCGCCGATGCGGCCTTTCAAGATATCAGTAATGAAGCTGCGTTCACTCGCGGCTGGACTAGGCTCCTGGATAGCTTGCCAAGTGGATAGCATGCGCATTATGCTCACATCAGTCGGGTTATCTTCGAAGAATGACGTGACAATTTGTTGGAATTGGGCTCCGTCCAACAGGTGATCGAAATAATAAAGGGTCACCTCTCCGTCAGCATAGGAGCGTACGGTTAAGTCATCGCATTCGCGAAATGAATGTGTAAGCTGCTGTTGCAAATCCATGATGCGCGAAATCCTCCTGTTTGTCCCTAATCCATGAGCATATGATGCGCAACATCATAAATTTTATGATGGGGTTTGAACAATATAAGGGCGCATTATCGGCAAAGAAGCGGGTTGTATGATAAAATGTCAAAGTCTGCTCATTTTTGGACTTGGATTGTCAACAGATTGTCATAGCTTCTGCAGATGGTCTGGTTGTGGTCGTTCTGGAAAACGGGCATAATGGAAGCGTTAGGTTGTAACAAATTGCACAATACCGTTCGTTTGGAGGGTATATATGACTTATAATGATCGTTTTATACGTGCATGCCGCAAGGAGCCGGTCGATCGGCTTCCGGTATGGTACATGCGCCAGGCGGGGCGCTATGATCCGGAATATCGCAAGATTAAAGAGAAATACAGCTTGCTTGAAATATGCCGTCAGCCTGAATTGGCTGCGGAAGTGACGATGATGCCGGTGAAGAAGCTGGGCGTCGATGCAGCTATTTTATATTCAGACATCATGAATCCTGTTGCGTCGATTGGAATCGACTTTGATATTGTCGCTCAGGTTGGCCCAGTGATTCATAATCCAATCCGCACGGCTAAGGATGTTGAACGCTTGAAGCCGGTTGATCCAGAAGGGGATTTAGGACATATTCTAGAAACCATTCGGATACTGGATTCTGAATTAAACGTACCGCTGATTACGTTTGCGGGAGCTCCATTTACGATTGCCAGCTATCTGATTGAGGGGCATCCATCGAAATCTTATATACGTACGAAAACGATGATGTACGAAGCGCCAGAGGTATGGTTCGCACTTATGGACAAGCTCGGCGATATGGTCATCCGTTATGTTCGCGCTCAAATTGCGAACGGCGGGAAAGCGTTCCAATTGTTCGATAGCTGGGTTGGATCGCTGTCTCCACGTGATTACGTAAGATATGTTCTCCCTGTGATCGAGCGGATTTATGATGAGCTGTCTGATCTCGGTGTGCCGAGCATTTACTTCCCAGGGGTTAGCTCAGGCGAGCTGCTTCCGTATCTGCATGTCTTGAAGGCCGATGTGATAGGACTGGATTGGCGGGTGTCTATCGCAGAAGGACGGAAGCGCCTAGAGGGCAAATATGCAGTTCAGGGCAATCTTGATCCATTTGTACTTACTGGTCCTATGGACATTATCCAACGTGAAGCGGCTCATATTATAGATGAAGGTGTGAAGGAGCCTGGATATATTTTCAATCTAGGACATGGACTATTCCCAGAGGCATCGCTGGATAAATTGAAGCAGTTGACGGAATTCGTTCATGCCTATTCATCAGAGGCAATTGCTTCCCGCAAATAAAGGCTTAGCAGCAATCTTGATGGAGGTGGCGCATGAGTAAGAGAAAAGTAGGCGTTCTCGTCATGTCCTATGGGACACCATGCAGTATGGAAGAAATCGAGCCGTACTACACGCATATTCGCAGAGGGAACCCTCCTTCTGCCGAGCAATTGGCGGAATTAAAAGAGCGCTATGAAGCGATTGTAGGTGGAGTATTTCCACTTCGCGAAAATACAGATCGTCAAGTTGCAGGGCTGCAGCATACCTTGGATCGTTTAACCGCAGGTATGGATGTGCAGTATGTGTGTTACCAAGGTCTGAAGCATGCTCAGCCATATATTGAAGACGGCGTGGCGGCAATGGCGAAGGATGGAATAACGGAAGCAGTCAGCATTGTGCTCGCTCCGCATTATTCTGTGATGAGCGTTGGCGGCTATAATAAGCGTGCTCAGGAAGAAGCGGCTAAGCATGGCATTCAGATGAAATGCGTCAACAGCTATCACCTGCATCCGGAGCTTATAGATGCGCTGGCTAAGCGTGTAAATGAGCAGCTGGAAGCCTTCGTGACTGAGGGAGCGGTGCGTGGTGAGGTTGAGGTGCTATTTAGTGCACATAGCTTGCCGGCGCGCATATTGGAAATGAATGATCCTTATCCGGACGAACTGAATGCTACGGCAGCAGCTGTAGCCAAGCAGTGCGGGTTAAAGGGCGGACAATGGCGCTTCACTTGGCAAAGTGCGGGCCAAACTGCAATGCCATGGCTCGGCCCAGATATTTTAGATACATTAGCTGCAGTTGCAGAAGAAGGCGCGAAATGGGTACTGTCTGCTCCAATCGGGTTCGTGTCGGATCATTTGGAGGTTTTATATGACTTGGACATTGAAGCACTTCGCACTGCAGAGCAATTGCAAATCGGCTTCAAGCGTATACGGATGTTGAATGACGATCCACAATATATGTTGGTGTTGGCCGACACGATTATGAAGTTGGATCAATAGGGAGCTAGAGAAAGAAGGGGCGTAACATGAACTGTTCGCGGGATCTGGTCATCATCGGCGGGGGGATAACGGGGTTGTCCGCCGCTTACTATGCAGCGAAGAAAGCGGAGGAGAACGGACAGACGCTGAGGATTGCTATCATTGAGCAAACCTCTCGGCTAGGCGGCAAGATTGAAACCTTGCGCAAAGACGGGTGCGTCATCGAGAAGGGGCCTGATTCCTTTCTCGCCCGCAAGATGCCGATGATCGATTTAGCGCGCGATCTCGGACTGGAATCGGAGCTTGTAGCAACGAATCCACATGCCAAGAAGACATACATTGTAAGAAGAGGTGTCATGCATCGCATGCCTCCGGGACTGATTCTCGGAATTCCTACCGAGCTGGCTCCATTCGCGAAGACAGGGCTTATTTCGGTCATGGGCAAGCTGCGTGCATTAATGGATTTATTCAAGAAGCCGCGCATGTCGACCGAGGATGAATCGCTGGGCTCATTTTTAGAACGGCGATTAGGTCATGAAGTTATGGAGCATATTGCTGAGCCGCTGCTGGCTGGGATTTACGCAGGGGATATGAGCAAGCTAAGCCTGCAGCAAACATTTCCGCAATTTGCAGAAGTGGAACGAAAATATGGAAGCTTGATAAAAGGGATGATTGCAAACCGCAAGGCGGGGCAGTCTTTGCCCGGATTGCCGGACGTTGCGCGGGGTTCAACCTTTTTGACTTTCCGCAGCGGTTTGACCTCTCTTGTTGAACGTTTGGACGATGTACTGCGAGAAGCGAATGTAGACATTGAACTAGGTGTTGGAGCAGAACGATTCGAGAAGCTGGCAGATGGAGGGTATCGTATTTATCTCGATAATGGCAATACGATGGAGACGCCATCCATTGTGGTGACCACGCCTTCTTATCACGCCTCCACTTTCTTGAATGATCATGTGGACACCTCTGGATTGGAAGCGATTGAGCATGTGTCGGTTGCCAATGTAGTCAGTGTGTTTGAGCGGAGCGTAGTGACGAAGCCGCTAGATGGAACGGGCTTCCTTATCTCGCGGAAAGAGAAGCGGGCCATTACGGCATGTACGTGGACATCGATCAAGTGGCCGCATACGTCAAGAGGGGACAAGCTTATCGTCCGCTGCTATATTGGGCGCGCAGGCGATGAGGAGCGGGTCGAATGGCCGGATGAGGCGCTTAAGCGCACGGTTCGCAATGAATTGCGGGATCTTATGGGCGTTACCGCTGAGCCTGAGTTCGTAGAGATCACGAGACTGAAGCGCTCGATGCCGCAGTATCCTATTGGTCATGTGCAGGCCATTCAGCGACTGCGTGAGCAAGTCGGCAAGGAGCTTCCGGGTATATATCTCGCAGGTCAGCCGTATGAAGGGGTTGGCATGCCGGATTGTATCCGCAGCGGTCGAATTGCTGGCGAACAGTCCATTGCATTTTTGGCAGACATGTGTTCGGCAGAAGAAGATAAAAGTGGAACATTCGCAGGATAATCCCCTACCATTTCTTGCAGATAAAGTGAAGCATCATGATGAGTTGAGGCAAACCGTGATGTTGAATTCAATGACTTGAAGAAGAGGCCGTGCTCGGACACGGCCTCTTTTTTGTATGAACTTGTTTGGAAAATTGTGCAAAAGCTTCTTTGCCCACGTTATTGTTCACTTGTTATAATGGAAGCAGCGTATATTTCTTTCGAGCAAGCATACCAAAATAATGATAAGAAGGAGAGCCTATGGAGTTATCGAGAACGGAACGACACAAGCAGCGGCGCGAGCAGCAACAGCAGCGGAAACGCAAAGCAGTATGGATATACGTTGTATTCGGAATTATCGTTATTTCAGCAGCGTTATTTGCTTGGCAGGGGAAGTTGTTTGATTTAGGCGGGACAGAAGCCAAGGATGGAATAACGGCTCCTGCAGGAGATAAGTCAGCCGTAGGAGATCAAGAACAGAACGGAGAGGGCGCGAACGACTCTAAGGGTACTAAAGATGCAACGGATGCAAATGACGGGACAACTGTTCCAGAAAACAAGAAGGAGGCCACGGTTCGCTTGACGTTCGTCGGCGATATGATGATGTCAGGTCGAGTCGAGGATGTAGTCAAGGAGAAGGGATATGATTTCCCTTATTATTATGCGAAGTCTCTGCTACAGGATGCGGATCTTGCGATTGGGAATCTGGAGACGCCCTTGACTATAGGCGGAAAGCCAGCAGACAATAAGCTGTTCGTGTATAAGTCCTCCCCGAAGATGGCCCAGGTAATGGCTGATGCTGGAATCGACATCGTCAACTTGGCGAACAACCACTCGATGGATCAAGGTGAAGAAGGGCTTTTGGATACATTCCAAGCATTGAAAGCAGCAAATGTCAGCTACATAGGAGCCGGGAAGAATTCAAAGGAAGCTTATACGCCGTTAATCGTAGAGCGCAATGGGATTAAGCTGGCATTTTTAGGTTTGAGTCGGGTTATTCCCGATGATAGCTGGTATGCGTGGAAAAACAAGCCTGGAGTAGCGACTACCTATGAAGGAACGAAGGAGCGGGCGGCAGAAGCGATTAAGGCAGCGAAGAAGGAAGCTGATATTGTTGTCGTCATTGCGCATTGGGGAGAAGAACGGACAGATGAACCAAATGCGAAGCAGAAGGAGCTGGCGAAGCTGTTCGTGGATTCCGGCGCCGATCTCATCGTTGGCGGACATCCACATGTCGTACAAGGGTTTGAACAGCAGCAGGACAGTTGGATTGCTTACAGTATGGGCAACTTTATTTTCACGCAAGCGGAAAATCCGAAAACGTGGGAGACAATGGCGCTTCAAGCAGAATGTAAGAAGGACGGCAAGTGTGAGCTTAAAATGACACCGTACTTCACAGATGTAGGACAAGCAATCCCGTTAGAGGGTGAGCGAGGACAAAAAGTAATGAAGCGACTACAGGAAATATCGTCAGGCATCCACATTGATCAAAACGGAAACATACGCAAAAAGCAATAATTCATACGTAATCATACTGACAGGAAGACACCGAACAATTGATGGGGGAGAAAGGTATGAATCCACATTTGAGAACGCAAAGCTTGGATAAAAGTAATCATTCCTTCATTCGAAATGTATATTGCATAGGCCGCAATTATCGTCTGCACGCTGCTGAGCTTGGCAACGAAGTTCCTCAGGAGCCGATGGTTTTCATGAAGCCCTCTCACGCGGTTGCGCATATTTCAGAGATGATCGATCTGCCGCTTCCGCTTCATCTTGGATCCGTGCATCATGAAATCGAGCTTGTGCTTCGAATCGGGAAGCCTGTTCAGAAGGGAATGACCGCTGACGAGGTTGTTGATGCCTACGCCTTAGGAATTGATTTTACGCTGCGTGATGTACAGGATATGCTCAAGCGTAAGGGGCATCCTTGGATGGCTGCAAAAGGAGTCTTGAATTCTGCGCCGATTACGTCTTTCCGTCCTTTTCCAGGAACAGAGGCATTGTTGCATTCACCATTTAGCCTGCTTAACAATGGCAAGGAAGTGCAATCAGGTTCGGCGCATGATATGATCTTCTCATTTGATACGCTTATTACCTATATTGCCGATCATTATGGGCTTGGGGTAGGAGATCTGTTGTTTACTGGAACGCCTGCAGGTGTGGGAGCTGTACAGGTTAATGACGAGCTGTCGCTCATAATGGATGGTGAAATGCTTGGCAGATGCCGCATATGTGCTATGGAAAAGGTCATTTAAACGATTGTGGATGTTACCTCGATTTGTTGAAAATAGCATGGACAAAAACCATATTTAGTTTCATTTCTTTAAGCCCGTTTTCGGGCTTTTTTATTATATTTGGGAGAATAACATGATATTTTTTTACGATTAAAAGAAGGATTCGACAATATCTTGGATAATATTTAATTTATATAGAAAAGGAGGAGATTGCATGAATGTTTGCAAGATTGAAGAGCAAATGAATACATAAAGATGTAGTTACATTAACTACGCCTCGAGTAATTTCCAGCAACGACACCGCAGAATAATATCAACAAACTTCACTAATGAGCTCTCTTACGAACTAGACATCTAGATATCATATGTGTTGAGTTATCGATTTCGCAAATAGAACGTCTTATCTGTGTCCTTCATTTTGGAGGAGATTCGTGCAAATACCGTCATGATAAATTTAGGATTTCATATGTTGTGAGGGGGCTAAAAATGAAATGGTATGCATTAAGTGTTGAAACGGGCTGTGAAGAGACTGTTCGATCAATTATACGGCGTGATTTTGATCCGTCCATATTACATGCGATTGTACCTAAGCGAAGATTATGTGAAAAAAAACAAGGCCATATTCATTATGTTGTCAAAACGATGTTTCCCGGTTATCTTCTCATACGAACTACGATGAATACAAAAACCTACTACAAGCTTCGAGAGGTACCGAAGGTCTACAGTATTCTTAATAATTTTCAAATACAACATAAGATATATAAAAACGATGATATTGTTTCTATTTCTAACATTCCTGAAGAAGAAGTCTCTATGTTATTTCAATTGCTTGATAGAAATCATATTATCAATTTATCGGGTGCAATCGTCATAAATTCACGAGTTCAAGTAAAATGTGGCCCACTAAAGGGGATGGAAGGAATTATTCGGAAAGTGGACAAACGGAAAAATCGTGCTAAAATCTCATTAAGTTTTCTTGGATGTGAAAAGCTTATCGATGTAGGAATAGAAATACTTCAATAATAGGTCGATTTTTAATCAAAGGGTTATGTCATTTCTGTTTTTTTAAAAATAATATGTTTATATCGTAAATTTATAGACATTGTCTTAACATGGAAAATGTCATTCCCCCTTCAATTGGGGAATGACATTTTATACGCGTGAGGATCAGTGTAATATTTGTATATATTTGTCAATTTATGAAGCGAAGAATTGTTGAAAATCAACCGTTGTTTCGGCACGTTGATAGATAGGCAAATAAGATAAAGGAACCTAAACAGGGTATTTCGTAATTTGGTATCATTTTTACATCCTCGTATAAGAAAATATCCCAAGATTTGCGATTCTCGTCATATTTGACCGAGGTACGCCTTCTCATTTCCTGGTACCAGGGGAAAAGGTTCAAAACTATTACCGAGCTGTTTCGCATTCTTTACATAGGTCTCCCAAGCATTGTTCATTGGCATGCACTCCTCCTAACATATACTTTATTCACTTAGAGTACTACTATATACTATTTTTACATAGATTTATTACCTACCTTCTAGGTTGTCAGGGATTTGCAAAATAAGGAATATTATTGAGTTCGTTGTGGTAAAATTGGGCACGGACGAAAGGAGGAGAGCCACAATGCTTGCTAGGTGGATAGAAATGATAGATAGCCTAAATCCGTGGCTGATTGGCTTTGTAGGAAGTGCTGTCGTTGCGGGAGCTGCACTTTGGAAGCGTGCCTTGACACGATCCGGGGCAGCAGCCGCTGTGGTCATGGGAACAATTTATTATGGAAGCGGCAACGTAGTCTGGTTTGGGTTGCTGCTTGCCTTTTTCATCACGTCGACCTTCTGGTCGAAATGGAAAAAGCGGAAGAAATCCCACCTTGATCATATTTATGAAAAAACAGGTGAACGCGATGCTGGTCAGGTATTTGCAAATGGCGGGATTGGCATGCTGCTTTGTATGGCGAATGCAATATGGCCAAGCTCTGTATGGCTGTGGCTGTTCATCGGGGTGATGGCGACAGTCAATGCGGATACATGGGCAACGGAAATTGGCAGTTTGAGCAAGCGGCTGCCTCGCTCACTGCTGAACGGGAAGCAGGTAGCGGCCGGTACGTCTGGGGCGATATCGCCGCTTGGCACGTCCGCTTCAGTGGCGGGAGCACTTACGATAGGCTTTGCGGCAGTCGGTTTGATGGTGCTGCAGGATTTAGTGGCAACTCATCCGGCAGGTGACGGATTGAGCTGGATCACTCTCCTTATTGTGATCGTTGCTGCGACAATTGGCGGAACAGTGGGAGCATTGTTTGATTCCCTGCTGGGTGCCACTGTGCAGGCAGGGTATCAATGCAGAACTTGTGGAGTATCCACGGAGCGGTTATTGCACTGCGCAGCAGCGACGAATCATATTCGCGGCCTCGCTTGGTTAAATAATGATCGTGTCAACTTGCTTGCTTCATGTATCGGCGGAATTGTCTCACTTCTTGTCGCTCTGCTTCTGTAGTCGGAAAGAGAGCTTGAATTGTCACGCAATTGAAATCGACAACATTCCTGACTCATGTTATAGTCGAAGCAGAATGTTAGTCTATTTGTTGGGCAGCAGTGTACAAGGAGGTGAACCGAGTGAGTTATGGACAGAGTGACAAGCTGCAGCTAATTATGAACGCAGCTTATGAACTCTTCGGTTCTAATGGTTTTTATGAAACGAAAATGTCGGAAATAGCTGACAAGGCTGGCATAGCCAAAGGAACGCTATATTTATATTTCGAGAGCAAAGAGCAGCTATTTGCGGCTATAATTATGCGCAGCTTCGAGCAGTTTCTGCAGGAGCTGGATCAAGGGCTTCTTGAGCGTGACACCTTCGAAGGAAGTCTTACCTTCATAGCTGAACATCATTTGGAGCATTATTACAAGCGCAGGGAATATACGAAGCTGTTCTTCAAAGCGCCGAATAAGGATCCGGAAATGATGGGAGCGCTGTGCAATTTCATGCAAAGCTATGTGCAGCGGATTGCAAGTACAATGGAGAACTTTGATCTACCAGATCCCCTACTTCACGCCAAATCCTTTATCGGGATGCTTGATATGCTCAAGATGGACATTTTATTTGATCCGACCTTCTCCATTCATGATTTGCGGCGGCGAATTCAATTCGCATCCGAATTATTTCAGAATGGATGTAAGCAAGGCATGCCGCTCTCTTAGCTGCATGAATGTTTTATTCAGAAGGGGAACCGATACAATGGTTCTCCTTTTTCGATGATGGAAAGTGGAAACGAAGGGGCACATTAGTGACCCCTTCGTTCTTTTGCAGTTTGTATTCACCTGAATGGACAAGATCTGTGCATATAAGCTATCGTCTATTGTCAATGAAATGTTATGATAAGGAATAGGTAAAGAAGTAGATTGGAGATGCAGTTGGATTGCGCTGCAACTTCGTTATAGATGGGTTGAGCTTGATTGGAGGAACGGAAATCATGCATGTAATGACGATCGAACAATTAGGTAAAAGTTATGGGGATAAAACGCTGTTTAAAGATGTATCATTTGGAATCGAAGCGGGAGATCGTATCGGTATCGTAGGCGTGAATGGTACAGGTAAATCTACGTTCCTTCGTACGATTATGGGCTTGGAGCCGATAGAAGAAGGTAAGATTATGGTTGGAAACCGTGTTCGCGTGCAATATGTGCCGCAGGAGCCGGAATATGATCCTAACGCTACTGTTTTGGATCAGGTGATGGGCGGGGATGCTCCTGAAATGGTTGCCATTCGAACATATACCGAGAGCTTGGAATCGGCCGCAGCTCATCCCAATGATGAGCAAGTCCAGCAAAGACTTGTACGAGCTAGCGATGATATGGATCGTCTTCAGGCTTGGCAGCTCGAGAGCGATGCCAAGACAATTCTGTCCAAACTTGGCATTCATCGCTTTGACGCCCGTATGGGTGATTTGTCAGGCGGTCAGCGCAAGCGTGTAGCGCTTGCCTCAGCACTGATTCACCCTTCGGACTTGCTGATGTTGGATGAACCGACGAACCATATCGATAATGATACTGTTGCATGGCTGGAGACATTGCTCCAAAAGCGCAGTGGTGCATTAATCATGATTACGCACGATCGCTACTTCCTAGATCGCGTAGCCAATCGTATGATCGAGCTGGATCAAGGTCGCGCTTACTTCTATGAAGCCAATTATACGCGCTTCTTAGAGTTAAAAGCAGATCGGGAGGCGCGTGAAGCTGCGTCAGAGGATAAGCGTCAGAATTTGCTGCGAAATGAGCTGGCTTGGATTCGGCGCGGGGCGCAAGCAAGATCTACGAAACAAAAGGCGCGGATTCAACGCTTCGAGGAATTGCAGACAAATAACCCGCTTGCGAAAAATGGACAAGTGGAAATCTCCGCAATGTCTGCGCGCCTAGGAAAGAAAATTATGGAACTGGATGCTCTTGGATGCTCGATTGATGGTCGTGAGCTGTTCAGGGATCTTAGCTATATTACTGTACCGGAGGATCGTATAGGCATCATTGGGCCGAACGGGAGCGGAAAATCGACACTGCTTCGTGTCATTGCAGGCATGCGCGAGCCGCAACAAGGATCCATCGTGTTAGGGCCAACGGTTCGCATTGGATTTTTCACACAGGAACATGAAGAAATGGATGAGTCGCTCCGTGTCATTGAGTATATACGCGAGGGAGCAGAAACCGTTAAGACTGCTGAAGGGCATACAGTAACGGCTGCACAAATGTTGGAGCGCTTCATGTTCAGCCCAACGATGCAGTGGACTTTGATTGGCAAGCTGTCAGGCGGAGAGAAACGGCGGCTTCAGTTGCTTCGAATCTTGATGGAAGCCCCAAATGTTTTGCTGCTTGATGAGCCAACCAATGACCTGGATGTACAGACGCTTGCAGTGCTGGAGCAGTATTTGGATGATTTCCCCGGCGTTGTCATCACGGTATCTCATGATCGTTACTTCTTGGATCGTGTAGCAGAACGTATCTGGTCATTTGAAAATGGTCATGTCAACCAGCATGTCGGCAATTATTCAGAATATATGGAGTGGCAATCCAAGCATGGAAATTCGACAAATTCGGAAAGCAGCGTAATTCAATCCAAGGTAGCGACTGATGCCACAGAGCCTGGCGGCAAACCAGAACGCAAGCCTAAGCTCAAAATGTCATACAAAGAAGAACGTGAGTATGAACAGATTGAAGAACGCATTATGGAAGCGGAGAGCAATATTGAACGAATCCAGCAGGATATGGAGCAGGCGTTCAATGATTCTGTACGCTTGCAGGAGCTGATGAAGGAAGATGCCGAAGCCCAGAAGCTGTTAGAGCATTTGATGGAGCGATGGACCTATTTGAGTGAGCTTGCCGAGCAAATTGAGGCGGAGAAATCAAAGTAACATTAGTGACATATGAGTTGACATGAAAGTATGAACGATACAGCTAATGAATAACAGCGATGTGAGGGGAAGCGTTCGTATTATGGGGAAGTATGAACCGGTATCACAAGATATTGTTATTTATCCTAGTAAGCGAAAATTAATCTTATTATGTCTATGTTCTCTCATTTTCATTGCAATTGGAACAGCACTGTTAGGAACGGATAAAGGGATTTATGTAATCCTTGGAGCGATAAGCATTGCATTTTTTGGACTTGGCTGTCTGTACAGCATGTACCGCATGCTCATTCCTAAACCTGCAGTAATCCTGACAGTGGAAGGATTCTATGATCAAGCTTCGCTTGGGGCGGCGGGGAAAGTGTTTTGGTCGGAAGTTGAGGAGATTAAGATTTATGAGATGATGGGGCAGACTTTTCTTGGTGTGAGGGTAGTGAATCCAGATCAGTTCCTAGCTCGCTGCCCAGGATGGAAGCGTTCAGCTATGTCAGCAAATCAGGCATTTGTGGATACACAGATTAACATTCCTAAGATTGGAATACGTGGCTCGATTGAGCAGCTTGCACAGGATATGCATGTGCGCTGGGAGCAAGAGAAACTGAATCAGCACTAATATAAAGAGCAGGAAATCTTACTTGAACTGTACCTCCAATCGCTAGATGGTGTCTAACAATTGGGGGGCAGTTCAACTTGGTTCCTGCTCTTTTTCTATGATTTGCTGCTTATCAAATCATGAATGACGAAAGTGCTTGCTATCTATATATCTATCCAAAGCCAATACCATTCTACTCATTGTCACCTATCTTTACGATGGCACGACCATGCGATTTGCCATGAAGAAGCTCAGTGACATAGGCAGGGACTTCTGACAACTGCAATTCACGTATCCAATTCGGGGTATCGATGAATGACTTCCACTGTTTTCCGATTCGCGACCATAAACGCATACGATCCTCATTCGAGACGAATACCGAATCGATGCCGTACAAGGTTGCACCTCTCAAAATGAAAGGAAAGACAGAAGCAGGTAATGCCCCGCCTGCGGTCATCCCGGCTGCAGCTACAGCTCCGCCATAATGCAGAGAAGACAGGACAGAGGCAAGGATAGCCCCGCCGCATACGTCGATTGCACCTGCCCAGCGCTGCTTATCGAGCGGCCTTGGCCGCTCAGGCAGAAGCTCTCTGCGTGCGACAATGTGCTTGGCGCCAAGCGTATAAAGCAGTTCTTCATATTGTGCCTTGCCTGTTGAGGCGACAACCTCATACCCCAGATTGGCAAGCATGGATACGGCAATAGAACCTACGCCTCCCGTTGCGCCGGTTACGAGAATAGGCCCTTGCTCAGGTGTTATTCCGTGGCGTTCCAAGCGTTCAACGGCGAGTGCAGCCGTTAGACCTGCTGTACCGAAAATCATGGCTTCCCGCAGACTGAGCGAATCTGGTAGCGGAACGATCCACTCGGCAGGGACACGGACAATTTCACTGAGCCCTCCCGTATGGGTCACTCCCAGCCCATAACCCGTTACAAGCACACGCTGGCCTGGCGAGTATCGTTCATCCTCAGACTGCATAACGACACCAGACATATCAATCCCTGGAATGAAGGGATATGACTTAACGATGTTGCCTGTAGGCGAGCAGGCAAGTGCATCTTTGTAGTTTAAACCTGAATAAGCAGTGCGAATTGTTACTGTGCCCGCTGATAGTTGATCCGGTGTACATGGCTGAACTTGTATATCTAATGCTCCGTCTGACTGTTGTTGAATCCATAACGCTGAAAATTGCTGTTGCTGTAGCATCTACCTTCGAGCCTCCCTTCTTATTCACTGTTGCACAAGCTAAGATATGTGGAAGATAGGACAAAATCACTCCCATTAGGGAATAAAGTGATTAACAGCATTAATTATATCTGTTCTTGCTCTTATTCCTCTGTGATGTATGCTGCAATCAAGCGTGCTGTGTTCATAACTGCACGTTGATGAGTGCGTTCCATCGCATGTGAGGCATGAACACCTGGACCAATTAGCGCAGCTCGAATGTTGTTGCCTCCGCGAAGTGCCGCAGATGCATCTGAACCGTAGTGTGGGTAAACATCGACTGCGTGTTCGATCCCTTCACGTTCTGCAAGTGCAATCAGTTGGCCTGTCATCATATAATCATACGGACCGGATGAATCTTTCGCACAAATCGACACGTCTGTTTCTTTACATGACAAATCATCCCCCATAGCACCCATATCAACGGCAAGCAATTCTGTTATTTCCTGGGGAATGAATGACGCTCCATGTCCGATTTCTTCATAATTTGTAATAAAAATGACAATATCATGCATTGGCTGCCAAGCATGGCGTTTCATGCTTTCCAGCAATCCGAATAATGCAGCTACACTAGCCTTATCATCTAGGTGGCGAGACTTAATTAAACCGTTTGGCAGGTGTACGGGACGCGCATCAAAGGAAACGTAATCTCCTGTACGGATGCCAAGCGCTTCGGTATCCTTCTTAGAGTGCACAAGCTCATCAATTCGTACAATCATATTTTTCTCTTCGCGTGCGTATTCTCTTGCATCGCTGTATACGTGAACAGAAGGATGATTCGTCATAATTGTACCTGTATATGTATGACCGCTGCGAGTATGAATTTGGCAGTATTCGTTTTCCATCGAGCCAGACATATACCCGCCAAGGGAAGTTAAGCGCAATGTTCCGTCAGTATGTATCGAACGTACCATAGCTCCGAGTGTGTCTACATGGGCGGATAATCCAATGACTTTTTTCGAGCTGCGATTCGTACCGGCTACCTTAATGACGCCACAGCCTTTTTGCGTCAGCTCAAATGAATATCCTAGCTGTTCTGCTTCTTGTCCAATCCGGTTCATAATATGGTGGGTATAGCCTGTCGGACTTGGACTTGATAGCAGTTCCAGCAGGAAGGCTGTTACATAGGTTTCGTCAATTATTGCATGAAATGGTTCAGGTGCGATTGTTGGATATGCAGATGTGGTCATAGGTTACGTTCCTCCTCAAAATCGTTTGTCCGTATATGTATCGTGCATGTGTTGGTGCCATCTTGCTTAATGCTCAGTCTTATTAACGCTGGATGTTGTTGTGAAGCCGGTGAGATCTTCAGTTGAAGGTTCTCCGTTAGGAAGTAAACCTTCTTGGTCACTTAGAGATTCATGGCTCTCTAGCATAGATGAGCCCTCCCCAGTAAGCTGCGCAAGCTGAAGCTCCAATTGCTTAATCTTCTTCTGGGAACGGAACTGTAAGTAAATGCTGTATGAGCCTACAATTACTGCGCCTAGCAGCGTGCAGCCCAAAATAAGTAGAATAAGCGGTACATCGAATGTGCCAAACAGCAGGTTAACTTGAACTGGATTTACATTGATAACGGCAAATATCGCTGTAATCAGCGCAAAAATGAGCCCTGCCAGCAAGGACCATTGAATTCGCATTGCAGGTAGCCTCCTTACCTTTATTTTATGTATCTAATCTCAGTATAATGTTCGACTTCATTCGCCACAAGTTGAATGGTTTCTCCATTTTAAATTCTTTATTGTGGAATTAATATTCATAATAGAGGGTTGCCATGGTATGATCATGGAAAGGGGTTATTTGGAAATGGTAAGGGAGGGATATTCATGAATACGATGAAGTCAGACGTTGTGATTATCGGCGGCGGACTTGGGGGAACACTGGCAGCGTGGACATTGATCAATCGCGGCCTGCGAGTAATCATGACAGAGGAGACGGACTGGATAGGCGGACAGCTTACAAGTCAGGCTGTTCCACCAGATGAGCATCCATGGATTGAACAAACAGGCTGTACTGCTGCTTACCGAACATTCCGCAATCAAATCCGCAGTCACTATGCTTCATTAGTGAAGCCGGAGCTGCTGCAGGATCGATACGCCTATGACAATACATTCAATCCAGGCAATGGATGGGTGAGCCGGCTATGCCATGAGCCGAATGTAGCACATCATTTATTGCTGTCATGGCTTCGTCCGCATGTAGAAGAAGGGCGATTGCAGATTCTGTATCATACGGTACCCATTCATGCGGATACACATGGGGATGCGGTAACGAAGATTGTGGTTCAAAATCGGATTACGCTTGAGAAGTCGGTACTTACAGGCGCTTATTATGTGGATGCAACCGAATGCGGAGATGTGCTGCCATTGGCAGGAATTGAATACGTGGTTGGGGCAGAGTCACGTGCAGTGACAGGGGAGCCTCACGCGTTGGAGGAAGCGGATCCAGCTGATTTGCAAGCGTTTACGGTTGTGATGTCCCTAGAGAAGCTGGATGCGGAGGCTGCTGCGAACAATAAGCCGATCCCTAGACCGGACAGTTACGAACGATGGAGGAGCTTTCATCATGAGGGATCGCCTTATCCACTGCTTAGCTGGTGGGATACGAAGCCAAATGCGACTCATGAATTTCGCAAGTTCATCTGCTTGCCTAACGATGTAGACCCAATGCCCCTATGGACTTATCGCCGTACAATTGATGCCTCGCAGTTCCAGGGTGGAATGTATTCTGGAGATTTGTCTTTAATCAACTGGCCGCAAAATGACTACTCGATTGCATCTCCCGTTGAAATGAGCTATGAGGAACGGGATGCGCTCATCGCGGAAGCAAGGCAGTTGAGCTTGTCTCTGCTCTATTGGCTTCAGACAGAGGCGCCTCGTGAGGATGGGGGAGCAGGTTACCCTGAATTTCGCTTATACGGTCCATCTGTCGGTACAGAGGATGGTCTCGCCAAGTCGGCCTATATTCGTGAATCGAGAAGAATCCAAGCGATGTATACGATTACGGAGCAGGATGTCAGTAAAGAGCTTCGCAAAGCGCAGGGCTTGGGCATACGCCGATATGAGGACAGTGTGGGAGTGGGGAGCTACTCCATGGATTTACACACAACAACAAAGACCGGAAGAAGCTGCTACATTCCAACAATGCCTTATGAAATACCACTTAGTGCCTTGATCCCTAAGCGGGTAATCAATGTTCTGCCTGCCTGCAAAAATATCGGTACGACCCAGCTTACCAATGGATGTTATCGTCTCCATCCAACCGAATGGAATATAGGAGAGGCAGTCGGCCATCTGATCGCTTATTCCATCGCACAGGGTGTCATTCCACGCAGCGTCTATGAAGATAAGCAGCATTTGAAGGCATATCAATCTGAGCTGGATGCGGCGGGTGTGCAGCGTTGCTGGCCGTTTGACGGGGTGGAGTAACTAGAGTGAAGAATAGTGATGATGCCACTTTTATGGATGCTCATCAATCGACTTTGCAAGACTAAAAAGACGCTCGGCAGTCAAGAAAGCAGACTGTCGAGCGTCTTTTTACATTTATTTTGCAAGCTGCTCCATCTCTTCAATGAGGGATTCAAGCAAGCTCATGCCTTCCTCGATTGGCTTAGGTGTGGACATATCAACGCCGGCCTTCTTCAAGATATTAATAGAGAAGTCGCTGCCGCCGCTCTTCAGGAAGCCTGTATAGCGTTCGACTGCCGGTTGTCCTTCTTCGAGAATTTGCTTCGCGAAGCTTTGCGCTGCCGAGAAGCCTGTTGCATATTTGAATACGTAGAAGCTCGTATAGAAATGAGGAATACGCGCCCATTCCATTTCGATATCCTTATCAATGACCATATCATCGCCATAGTACTTTTTGTTCAAGTCATAGTACACGTCACAGAGCA
The DNA here is from genome assembly GCF_000293805.1 of Paenibacillus alvei DSM 29. GTDB lineage: Bacteria > Bacillota > Bacilli > Paenibacillales > Paenibacillaceae > Paenibacillus_B > Paenibacillus_B alvei. The sequence continues at coordinate 80,780 of NZ_AMBZ01000003.1, forward strand.
ACTGTGGTGTTAACGCTTCGCCTTTTTCTGCACGATCATGGATGATCATTTCGAATTCGGCAAACATCGTCTGACGGAATACCGTTGTACGGAACTGATCGATGTAGTATGCAAGCAGGTACATCTTTTCTTTCTTGTCCGTAGTCTTCTTCAACATGTAGTCCATAAGCAGTGCTTCATTCAGCGTAGACGCAACTTCAGCGAGGAAGATCGTGTATTGTGCATCGCGGTATGGCAAATTATTGTCTGAATGATACGAATGCAATGCATGACCCATTTCATGAGTCAATGTGAACATGCTGTTCAAATTGTCTTTGTGGTTCAACAGCACATAAGGGTGAGTGCCGTATGCGCCCCAGCTGTATGCACCTGTGCGTTTGCCTTCATTTTCGTAAACATCAATCCATGCGTTATCGAATCCTTCTTGAAGCACTTTCAGATAAGATTCGCCAAGCGGTTTCAAGCTTTCTTTCACAGTAGCCTTAGCTTCCTCGAAAGTAATATTCATATCGAACTCTTCGACGACCGGAGCGAACAAGTCATACATATGCAGTTCCTTCACGCCAAGAAGCTGCTTGCGGAGCTTCATATAACGGTGCATAAGCGGCAAATGCTTGTGAATCGTATCAATCAGGTTCGTGTAGACTTCCTTCGGAATGTTATCGCCGTACAAATACATTTCCAATGTAGAAGGGTATTTGCGTGCACGCGAATAGAACAAGTTCTTCTGCACATTTGCATTCAGTGTAGAAGCAATTGTATTGCGTTGCTTGCGATAAGTGCCGTATACACCTTCAAATGCAGCCTTGCGAACCTCGCTGTTGCGGCTTTCAAGGAATTGAATGTAACGGCCATGTGTCAGCTCCACATCGTTGCCCTTTTCATCTTTAATGGTCGGGAATTTCATATCCGCATTATTCAACATGCTGTAAATGGTCTCAGGTGCCTTGGACATGCTTCCGACTTGCGCGAGCAAGGCTTCTTCTTGCTTCGTCAGAACGTGTGCTTTTTGACGCTTCATTTCCGTCAAGGTGAAGCGGTATGCAGAGAGCTTCGGATCCTCGATGAAAGCATTCAACTGTTCGTCGGACAAGGACAGCACTTCGGGTGTAATGAAAGAGAGCGCCTCCCCAACCGTTACACTCAACTGCTTTGCCTTCTCTGACAAGGCTTGATATTTAGGCTCTGCCGTATCTTCATGATGGCGCATGCTTGCATACACGTACAGGCGCTCGGTATGTAGGGAAATGTCATCTTCAAGCTCGAAGCAGCTCTTCAGTACATCGGCCTCAGACAGCTTGCCTTGATATTGCTTCATCTTATCCAAAAGCTGGTTAACTAACGAATACTCTTTATCCCATTCAGCTTGTGAACCGAATAAGTCTTCCAATTTCCAGCGCACATCTTGTGGAACTTCTGAACGTTTCAATACTTGTTGCATATGTACCCTCCTCATGTGTTGATGCTGCGATAATGGCTTAGCTACTGCATGCTTATGACTTGAGGCAGTAGTTGTAGAAGCGGGAAGCAGGCTGGTCGCCGTGATGGCGGTTGTAACCAGTCCGATCACCAATTGGCGTGTTGTGGCCATATTACCCCTCCGTAGGCACTCATAGTGGCTCTCCTATTGGGAGAGCTGCCAATAAATCTGTAGGGTAGTATGACCAGAGCAGCGCCAAACTATCTGCTGCGATCGGCTACGTTTGTTCTGAAAACAAGTCGCAGACTAAGTTCCGAGCGCTAAGAAGGAATATACGATCAGGAAGAAGGCAAAAACGATCATGCACAATGCAGTAATTGCCAAAGGCCTTTGCAGCTTATCAGGCAGCGTATCCCTCTTCCAAATCAGTATGACTCCTAATGAGAATGCGAGCAAAATGAAAATAAGGTTCGTTGATGAAAAATTCATATGCATCCTGCCTTTACACTTGCTTAAATCTGAGCATCAGCTCGTTCCATTCCTCTTCCTTGCCCACGAATTCCTCTTTAGGGAAGCGTTGTTCCGCCCAGTGCATCAACGCCGGACGGCTTAGGAAGTTATGACATTCCTCTCCCCATTGTTCGGATATTTCACGCAATACGATATAACGGCCCTGTACTTCAACCGTCAGCATATTCCAGTTATCCTTTTTATAAATAATGTGTTTTTTCATCATTTCAAAGCTACCTCGTTTCTTGGTGCAGGGCACCGTCAATCTAAGTTGTATACGGTATTGCCAAGCAGTTCGTCTTACCGATCATGATACCTTAGCAACTAGATGAAATCAAATCTGATTTCCCCAAAAACCGCAATATAGACGACTTTATTTGCAAGATCTTAAGAAATCTTTTTTTGTGGGAAAAGTTGCGTTTGACTTTTTGCTTAAGTATAATGTTACTATTCGCCTGTAAGGGCGAAGAAGTGAGGAGGTTTTGACCTTGAAAGGTACTGTAAAATGGTTTAACGCAGAAAAAGGCTATGGATTTATCCAAGTGGAAAACGGCGAAGATGTATTCGTTCACTTTTCCGCAATCCAAGGCGACGGTTTCAAAACACTTGACGAAGGCCAAGAAGTAGAGTTCGATATCACTGAAGGCAATCGCGGTGCGCAAGCAGCTAATGTCATTAAATTATAATGAGTTGTCCCGTTAAGGGCTGTCATTTATAAATAGTGCACTAGCAATGCCAAGCAGCCATGCTCCATGATGAGCATGGCTGCTTTTTTAGTAAGTCAGGTCAATACTCCATATCGTACGAGTCGAGCGAGCTGTATGGTGACAGAAACTCTGTGCTGATTTCCTTCTGGATGCGCAAGGATATGCAGGAAGACAAATCCGTTTCCGCGGAGTGTCATCCTGTTCGCAGGTAATACCCCACATGGAGACAGGTGCACCTAAGCGGAATGAGGTCATGATCATGACGGTTCCTTGCAATGCAAATGAAGAATCAACTGAGAACTATATACTGCGTCCTTCAATTGATGAAGTCGAGCTTGCCCATCACATGCTATACAACGATTGACGCATAGTAAAAGGAAAAGCCCCTTATGCTTCTCATTCGATGGAGAAGTGCAAGGGGCTTGCTTGGTTAGATCTGATAAACGTACATTCGTACATTATCGTGCTTTTTTAGTCGACGATTCGCAGGATGTCCTCGACAGGCTTGCGCGGCAGCTTGGCCGGCGTTTCGTGCGGATAGCCTAAGGCAAGCACCATGTTCACCTGACGATCTTCAGGAATTTCCAGTAAAGACTTGATTGCATCAGCTGCCAATAGAACAGGGCCGGTCATCGGACAACTAGCCAATCCTTGCGCATGTGCGGCTAGCATTAGATTTTGAATGGCCAAGCAGCTGCTCTTAATTCCTTCTTCTTCCCACACTGTATTTGGCACCAGTTGAATCGGATCGAAGATGCGCTCACGGAATTTCGAGGTATAAGGTGTTGCTAAGCATACAATGAGTGCTGGTGCGTCAGAAAAGGCTGTTGCATAAGGCCCGAAGGATTTGAGGAGCATTCTCGCTTCCTTGTTCAATCCTTGCTCCTCTGCAGTTTGTGCCCTGGCATGCAGCGCATCCCAAGTAAGCTGTTCAATTTGCTGAATGATGGAACGATTTACAATCGCAATAAATTCCCACGTTTGCGAGTTCGTATCGCTTGGAGCATAGCGAGCACAATCAATAAGCTCCTTAATGTCGTCCACAGACACGGGACGCTCATCGTAGCGTCGAACACTGCGGCGCCCATGAATGACTTCCTTTATCGTCTCATACGTAGTTGTCATATTGGTGACCCTCCACCGAACGAGTAGTATGATTCCTTTAAGACCTTGTATTAGGACCTACTACTATTATACGGTACACTTCAAAAAAGCAATTAGCTTCCTTTGCGTAAAGTCCGTCTTGAACCAGTTTCATTCTGGCGAGCGATTACGGCCATGGTCAGAAAGCCGAGACAGGCAACGAAGGAAAAGCCAGCCGCAACGTCATAGAGCACATCCTTGCCGAAGGACTGCATTAAGATCCCGCCAAAAGTACCGCTAATAAGTCCGGCAATACTTGACCACACGATTGTGTACAGCGCAAGCCCGGTAGAACGATATTCATCTGGGATGACGCGGCTTATATATCGAACTGCAACGAAATAAAAAATACCGAACGAAACGCTGTGCAGAAGCTGAGTGGATACGATCCATGCGGGATCTTGCAGCACGGCTATAAGCAAAAGTCGAATGGTATAGGTTAATCCAGAGAAAGCTAATAGCGGAAGCTCCCTGAATTTCTCCCCATAGGCATTCAATAGGAAGAAGATCGGGATTTCACTCAGCGCAGAGAGCATCCAGGCCCAGCCAACCAATGATTCATCTGCCCCAATTTGGGACAATGATAGTCCAAGGAAGGCTTCATTCAGCCGATGTCCAATCGCAAGCAGCAATACGAACAAGAAGAACAACAGCACTTCCCGCTGCCGCAGAACAACCCATAGACCGGATAGCTCCATCTTTTTCATAGAAGCTCGCTTATCTGTGAGCGGGAAGGCAAGTCCTAGTGACAGCACGCCTAATAGAACAATGATCCAAATGCTATATGAGGCTCCTATTGAGCGCAGGACAAAGCCGAATAGAAGCGCAGATACCGCAAATCCGATAGAGCCGAATACACGAATGCCGATGAAGCTTTTGCCTTGCGATTGGGCGGTCATGATCGAGAAACTGTCGTTCAACGGATAGATCGGAAAGTAAAAGAAATAAAAACAAACGAGAAGCAGTGCGACGACTCCGTACGATGAAGCTTGAGCAAGCGTCACGGACAGAATAATTTGGGCAATTAGCAGTGTGATGAGTACCTTTTTTAACGTGCCAAGCTTGTCGCTCATTACACCCCAAAACAGATTGGATACAATCGAAATGAGCGGGCCAATGGAATAAAGAAGTCCGATTTGCACACTTGTGAAGTGCAGTGATTTGTAATAAAGCGGCAAATACGAAACAACGACCGAAGAGGTCATGAAAATCATAAATGTAAAGGCGCGCAGCCAATGCGCTTCTGTGTTCCGGGGTGCCGGATGCGCCATGTGTGTTCCCTCCATGAAGTAGATGAATGTATGTATAGCGGAGTTGTCAACTGAGCAAGTATAAATGGCATAATCCCTAGTATAGCATGCTTCTTCTGGAATGGGACGGTTTCGTCATTTACATCCTCTTAAGCGGCATGGTACATTAACAGCATTAATGATGCATCCTATTTACCGGAGGTGTGGCAGCATTATGAATGATTGGTTCGAATTCGATGAACGGCTGGGTATAGAGGTGCCTATAGTAGAAGATTCATGGGACGGACTGAGCTGGGACGATCAAGTGCTTATTATGGAAAAGTGGGAACACACTCGAGGTAGGATTCCCGACCGTATTAAAGAACTGGAACGTACGATTATTAGGAAGCAGAATGCGCTGAACGAGGAGGAGCAATTTGAGGCTTCCTGCCGGCTGAATAGCGAGATCGCAGAACTGGCTTCCCAGATTATCGATCTGAATTTATGGTACCGGGTTCATCAGGACGTAGATGCCAAAAATCACCACTAGTGATTATCGCATGCAATCGTTTGTGCAATTAGTCACTTCGTAATATAATAGGTGTGGTTAAAATGAGTACGCAATAAGTGTCAGTAACATCCCGTAGAAGTTGACCTACACAGAGGACGGAGGATTTTCTTGAATCAGGTGAGGCAACGCCGTACGCGAGCTCCGAAAGAGCCGCTCGGACTCATGTACCGCGTGTATAAGTACATATTGCCGGAGGTTCGTCAATCATTGGCAAATTGGCAGGCGCGGGCTGAGCGTATTCCGAACGAGGAGCTGCGCAAGCAGGCGCTCGCGAGCATCGCTAGCAAGCAGTTTCATTGCGAGGGCGGTGCGGTGTACGCTGCGGCTAGGTTAGATGTGCGCCATATATTGATCCCGCTCATTGTTGCTTTTCAAACGATCAGTGACTACTTGGATAACCTGTGCGACCGAAGCACCTCGATGGATGCGGATGATTTTCGCCTGCTTCATCAGGCCATGCTGGATGCGGTCCAACCGGACGAACCTCTGAAAGATTACTATGCGCTCCGTGACGATCGAGAGGACGGGGGCTATTTGCGTGATCTAGTATTGACGTGCAGGGAGTGTATCGCTTCACTGCCGGCATATAAGGTTGTGCAGCCGCATATTGTTCGTCTTGTCGGACTGTATACAGACCTGCAAGTGTACAAGCATATTCACCCGGATTCTCGGGAGCAGGCACTGCTGGATTGGTGGAGTTTGCATGAATCGGCTTTTTCGGAGCTGGGCTGGAATGAATTCGCTGCGGCGACCGGCTCTACGCTAGGTGTGTTCCAGTTGTTTTTGGCTGCGGCAGACGAGAGACTGACGCATGCTGAGGCAGACCGCATTCTAGAGGCATATTTTCCTTATGTATGTGGGCTGCATATTATGTTAGATTATTTAATTGACCAGGAAGAAGATCGTAGCGGCGGAGACTTGAATTTCTGCAATTATTACGACGATCAGAGCTTGGTCGTGAACCGGATTGGCCACTTTGCAGACCTTGCAACGGAACGAGTTAGCTCGCTGCCGGATGGACGATTTCATCGTATGATTATAGAAGGGCTGCTAGCTCTATATTTATCAGATCCGAAAGTAAGGGAACAGGCCGCGGTTCAACAAGTATCCAAGCGTCTCATGCGAAATAGTCCGCTTATGCGGTTATTTTTCTGGATGAACAGCCTCTGGATACGCAAACATATGTATTGAGGATAATGAGGGAGGAAACAAATCATGACTGCTGTAAAAAAGATTGCCGTATTGACTAGCGGCGGGGACTCTCAAGGTATGAACGCTGCAATCCGATCAGTAGTGCGTGCAGCTATATTTAATGGAATTGAGGTTTACGGAATTCAACGCGGATATCAAGGGCTTTTGAATGAAGATATTCGTCCGATGGACATCCGCAGTGTTGGTGATATCATTCAACGTGGCGGTACGATTTTGCAATCTGCTCGCTGTCAAGAGTTCAGAACGCCAGAAGGCCAGCAAAAGGGTGCGGACATTTTGCGCAAGCATGGCATCGATGGCTTGATCGTGATCGGTGGCGACGGTTCTTATCAAGGTGCGAACAAATTGAGCAAGCTTGGCATCAAGACCATGGGTCTGCCAGGAACAATTGATAACGATATTTCCTTTACCGATCATACAATCGGCTTCGACACAGCTGTCAGCATCGTAGTTGACGCGGTTAACAAGCTTCGCGATACGATGAGCTCCCACGAACGTTCTTCTGTCATAGAAGTGATGGGCCGCCATTGTGGAGATATCGCGCTGTATGCAGGTCTTGCAAGCGGTGCGGAATCGATTCTTGTTCCTGAAGTTGATCATAACATTGATGAAGTTGCAGCCCGTATGAGAGAAAACTTCGAATGCGGCAAGCGTCACAGTATCGTTATCGTAGCGGAAGGCGTTGGACGCGGAGAAGATGTAGCGAATGCCATTATCGAACGCTGCCCTACTGTTGAGCCGCGCGTTACGGTTCTTGGTCATATTCAACGCGGTGGCGCGCCAACTGCATTCGACCGTATCCTCGCAAGCCGTCTTGGCGACTTTGCGGTTCGCAAGCTGATGGAAGGGGAATCCGGCAAGGCTTGTGGTATGATCAAAGGCGAGCTGGTGGCAACCGATATCGATCTTGTTGTGAACACGAAAAAGGAATTCAACATGGAGCTGTACGAATTGGCTACGCGTCTGTCTCAATAAGACGCTGCTTGTTCAAGCAGATTTGGATAAGCCCGGCTTGCCGCATCATGCGGTCGGCCGGGCTTTTTGGCATGTCATTTATCGACTCGGGTTTGGATTAAGATCGCGTTCGAAGATTGTACAGATCTTGACGCCTTATTCCGGTTTTTTGTATGATGTGCGATAGGGAAGGGGATGGAAAAATGTACATATATCGGTTGGAAGCGTCATCGATGCAAGGGACGTTCGTATGTGTGCTCACGGCGGATACAGAGGAGCAAGCGTTTCTGCATGCGGAAGCACATTTCGAGGGGGAGCTTCCTGGGCTGAAATGGGAAGAATTGACCTTGCTTGAGAAGAAGCGCTGCGTCAATGGCAGCGGTTATATCATCCCCGCTCGAGATTCATAGATGCTTGGCAGCCGAATTATGATAGAAGGGGAGTGCGATCATGCGTATCGTATGTATAGCAGGCAGCAATCGCAAGGAAGCGACAAGTGCGCAGCTTGTCCGTTATGTAGCGGCAAGTTTACAAGAAAGAGGACATGAGGCGAAAGTCATTGACTTATATGAGCTTCCGCTTCCTCTCTATTGCCCGGATGATGCAGAGGAGCATGAGAATGTGAAGCTGCTGAGAGAGTCCGTTCGAGAAGCTGATGCTGTCGTTCTGGCTACGCCAGAATATCATGGCAGCTTGTCTGGCGTACTGAAAAATGCAATCGACTATTTGAGCTTTGATTATTTCAACAATAAGGTTGTCTTGTCGATGAGCTCTGCCGGCGGTGCGGTTGGCGTCAATTCTTTAACGCACCTGCAGACGATTATTCGAAATGTACACGGTATTAACTGTCCAGAATGGATTTCTATCGGCGGAGATGCTAGACAGTTCACTGAAGAGGGACAGCCTGTACAAGAACAGGTGATTCAGCGTGTGCAGAAGACATTGGACTATTTCCTGAAACTGTCTAAGCATACACGTGATCTGGCATAACCGATACCGATACGGTTAAGGGGCAACTATAACAGTCCAGCTTTACAGGAAGAGAATTCGTCTTTTCGTTATGTCGGGGAGCAAGTGAACGCAAGGATCGCTTCTGATCACGGCTCCCTGATTAGATTAAGTCTTTCATTCATTAAATCCGCTTAAATACGGTTTTATGAAGTAGCGTTGCCTGACAAGAACATAAGTTTGCAAATAACGCAAGGAAAAAGGTCGAGTTCTAGGTGGATTGTAATCAGCCCCTGACTCGACCCTTTTCATATTTAAAAACGCCTCACAGGCAGTAAACAACCTACTTATAGATCCCCATTTTTCTGAAGAGTTAGCCTTTAGTTCTTAGCATCCTTATTTTTACATAAAATGAACCGTTTAATCGTTTATCTTTTAGATTCTCCGTTCTATTTTGCTCTTGAGGAGGTGAGGCAAGGTATTTGTCCTTAATTTTTCCATCAGCAATCAGCTTGCTGTGAATCTCAAAGTGAAAGGGATGAAAGAATGTACAAAACGAAGTCGCCGATCGGCATAAGAAAACATGCGATGCGGATTTTTCTTTTATTTGTCGTACTGCTTGTTATGATGAGTGCCTTATTCTGGCCGGGAGGAGGCTCCGGATTGGTGTCAGCCTTTTCTTCTGATCTCCCAGGCACAAAGGCGTCATCGTCTTATAAATCGGTGGCCTATTTTACATCATGGGGAATCTATGGCCGGAATTATCAGGTTACGGATATTGATGCTTCAAAGTTGACGCATTTGAACTATGCTTTTTTTGATATTTGCTGGAATGGTAAGCATGGCAACCCTTCGACCTCTTCGGATAATCCAAATAAGAAAACTTGGTCATGCACAGATCCTGGGGTTCCGCTGCAAAAGGGGAATGTCCCTACTGGAGCAATTGTATTAGGGGAACCGTGGGCAGATGTGAATACAAATTTTGGAGGCGCTCTCAATCTTCCTTATGAAGATTGCCAAAAAGGGAAGTGCGGAAATATCGCTCGTTTAAAACAATTAAAGTCTAAGAATCCGCACTTGAAAACACTTTTTTCAGTAGGCGGGTGGACCTGGTCCAATCGCTTCTCGGATGTGGCGGCAAATGAACAGTATCGCATCAATTTTGCTAAGTCTGCAGTCGATGCCATTCGCGAATACGGCTTTGACGGTATCGATATTGACTGGGAGTATCCAGGCGTGGAAGGAATTAAAGGCAACAGCTACAGTCCAAATGACAAATTTAACTTTACAAAGTTGCTCGCAGAGGTGCGCAAGCAGCTTGATGCAGCAGGAGCACAGGATGGCAAGCAATATTTGCTCACCTTGGCTACTGGTGCCTCGCAGCGGTATATTGATAATGCAGAGATGGATAAGGTGATGCAGCTTGTCGACTTCATCAACATTATGACGTACGATTTCCACGGAGGTTGGGAAAAAGCGACGAATCATACTACTGGCTTATATGAAGATCCACGTGACCCGGCAGCGGCAACCAAATTCTATGTTGACGGAGCGATTCAAGTCTATGAACGCGCAGGGGTGGATTTGAGCAAAGTCGTAATGGGGCTGGCGGTTTACGGTGTTGGTTGGAAAGGATGCGATCCGGGACCGAACAACGACGGCCTGTATCAAGCTTGCAAAGGGGGTTGGGATGGCAATGTGCGTCCTAACGGCACATGGGACAACTGGGAGTCTGGAGCTTCAGGAGTGTTTGATTACGGCGATGTAGCGGCCAACTATGTAAATAAAAACGGATATCAGCGCTATTGGAATGATTCCGCGAAAGTGCCGTACCTGTTCAATGCAGCAACGGGCGTATTCCTGTCCTATGACGATAACCAATCTATAGGGTATAAGACGAGCTACATCAAATCCAAGGGGCTTGGCGGTGCTATGTACTGGGATTTAAGCTCGGATTGCCGCACTAGCTCCAAATATACGTGCTCAGGGCAAAAGATTGTAGATAAAGTGGCAGCGGATTTGGGGATATCCGGCACTAACCCTGGCAATGAACCGCCTACAGTGCCGCAAGTACTATCGGTTGTGCAGGCAACGTATAGCTCAGTGACGTTCAAGTGGAATCCATCAATAAGCAATGTGGGGATTTCCGGATATGAAGCATACAAGGATGGAAACCTTGCACTGTCCACATCAAAAACAGAAGCGACGATTACGGGATTAACGGACAATACGGAATACCGTTTTACGGTGAAGGCGAAGGATACGTTAGGCAATCGATCCGAGGCGAGTGCTCCGCTGCTTGTGCGTACAGCCAACAAGCCTCCTGTAGATACGGATCCTCCAAGTGCTCCAACTCAAGTTGTGGTAACCGGCAAGACGGATACGACAGTGTCCCTATCCTGGTTGCCTTCGACGGGAAAAACGAGCGTGGATAGGTACGAGGTATGGCTGTCTGGAGGGACGGTTGCTCAAGCGAAGGGGACATCGGTAACCGTTACAGGTCTGACTCCTGAGACTTCTTATTCATTTACGATAACCGCCGTTGACACGTTGGGCTATCGATCCGAGCCAAGTCAACCGGTAACGGTCGTGACAGATAAGTCTACGAAGCCGGATGTAAGTTTTATCTTTACTGTTACGAGCGATTGGGGGAGTGGGTATAATTTTCAGGGGACATTGACCAATAATGGTTCCGCGGGAATCTCGAATTGGCACCTGGAATTTGACTACAGCGGCTCTATATCCCAGATATGGGATGCCAGAATTGTAAGCCGCAATGGCAATCACTATATTATTGAATCGGCAGGCTGGAATGACAATATACCATCGAAGGGGAGCATATCTTTTGGCGGTGGCGGAAGTCCGGGAGGAAACAGCTTACAGCCATCCAATATCGTGGTCACATGGAAATGAGCGTTCAAAGTGACTAAAGAAGGGGAGTTAATCCCCGTTCTGTTATGGAACGGGGATTGTTATGTTGCGAAGATTGCCAGTATGCAGGAGCACAGCAGCAGCGGAATTGAAAACAGATATAATATTTTACTGGACCATTGGTTTGAACGAATCAAGTCAGCATATTCATGCAAGGCCATTCTCTTTCGGGGCTGCCCAGCCAGCGATGCGTCGCCAGAATCGTAATGAAGCGCCTGTTCCTTTTCCTTCTGCTTGCGATGGAGGTGATAACTTAATGATTTAAAGAAGCCGATGTTCCGCACGTAAGTGAGCAAGGCGATTAATAGGTAGATAAGACCAATGATGAAGAACGAATTGGACAGGTTGATAAGCAGGGAATTGTGACCGTTCAAGATGGAATAACCAGCTGTAAATAAGAGGGTTACAAGAAGCAGCAGTCGATTCATGGCGAAACTCCTTTCTTTGTGAACTCGCTCGGTGTCTAGCTGTATAGGAGGCTTCTGGTGATGACGAGTGAGAAGATATTTTGGTGTAATGAATATGATAGATTCGTCATAATCTATCATATTTCCTCCTATTTCCGCATTTTCTCGAGTATTCTAAGGAATATTCTATGATTTATTTCTTGACTATAGGTATTTAGTTTGATAGCATTTATAAAAAACAATTACATAATTTACCTCATAAGTATGCATTTGATCGTTGTCGATTCGTGGTATATATGCATATCCAGTTACCGACGTGTAATGATCTTCCTCAATGAATCGGCTCTCTGTCTAGTTTCAAGCCTACAACAATGTCAACGCATTCATCCAATCCAAAGGCCCATTATTTCACAAGGTGTCAATTTTATTGGCGCATGCGGCCCAACGTTCTTTCTACCTTGTTACCCACATACTTTACATAATGAATTGAAAAAATGAGAAATCAGGAGGGGATTGTATGAAGCTGCCAAAAAAACCGTTCTTGGTTGTTTTGGCTATCATGATGATGCTAACGTTCGCGGGTTGCTCGGGCGGGAGCGGGAATGCCGGACAAGAGAATCAGGGGAGCAAGGAGAATGAAGGTAAGGTTGCGACCGATTCGAAAGGCACTGCAAGCGATAAGCCGAAAGTCTTGCGTCTTGCAACTATGGGTGCGGATACGTTCAACCAGCATACATCCGAAAATGCCACAAACTCGGATATGATGGAGTATATTTACGGAAATTTATTGGAGCTTATCTATGACGAAGCAACGGACAATATTAAATTTGTTGGCAATCATGCGGTTGATCTGCCAACCACAACAGATCATAAAGTATGGACATTCAAGTTAAAAGAAGGATTGAAGTGGACGGACGGCACGCCGATTACTGCGAAAACTTATGAATACTCCTATAAAATGCTGCTCGATCCGAAGCTAGCCAATAGAAATGCTTTCATATTGTTTGACAACATCCCCGTTGTAAGCGCTAACAAATATTTTAAGGGCGAGGCAAAATGGGAAGATGTCGGAATTAAGGCCAAAGACGATGCCACGCTGGAAATTACGTTGGAATCCGAAATGCCGGACATCGATATCTTAACTGTCTTTGCGGGCGGTGGATCGACATCCCCCGTTCACGAGAAATTGTACGAGGGCGGCATGAAGTCTGATCGCAGTGAAACGACGTATGGGACTACGAAAGAACTGGTGCCTTCTTCCGGGACGTATCGCTTGACCGAATGGGTTCGCGATCAGCATCACACGTTTGAAAAGAACCCGGATTCGCCATTGGCTGCAATTTATAAGCCTGACCGCATCGAAACCCGCGTTGTAACGGAAAGCTCGACCCGTGTTCAATTGTGGGAAAAAGGTGAAATTGACTCCGTATCGATTAGCGGCGAACAATTCGATAAATACGGCGAGGATCCGCGGGTCGTCTATACAGAAGCAGATGGAGTTTGGGGCTTCTATGTGAACTCCGAATCGGACAGCAACCCGATCTTGAAAAACAACGATTTCCGCAAAGCGCTATACTATGGAATCGATCGCGATAAAATTGCCAAAGGCATTTTTAAAACGTTCAAATCGGCACCTTATTACATTTCGTCAGTTTGCATAGTTGGAGATTACAAAGAGGGCAAGCGCTATCGCGATTCTGAAGAAGCAAAGTTAGCAGTAGCTCCAGGAATGGGATATGAGCCAGATAGAGCGAAGGAATATTTTGAAAAAGCGTATCAGGCGAACGGCAACAAGAAAATCACGGTTGAAATCACATACTTCGATGCGCAGGAAACGATGAAACGCACAGCAGAAGTGACGCAGGAAATGTACGAAAACCTGTTCGGTAAGGATAAGCTTGCCGTTAAGCTTAGAGCGATGCCGCCGAGCTCTGCTTATGACGCTTACAAAGAAGGGAAATACGAATTGGGCATCGGCTCCATGACCCAAAATGCGTTCAATCCGTGGAGCAGCATGAAGGTATGGAGGGAGGACTTCCCGAACCGTAGCCATCGCTTCGCCAGTGACGCATTCGATGCATTGCAGAAACGGACTACGACAGGCGATTTGCTGTTGAAGCCGGAAGAACGGTTAAAGGCATTAGGCGAAATGGAGAAAATGCTGGCTGATTATGTGCCACAAATTCCGCTTTTCCAAAACAACAATGCAGTGATCTATCAAGATCGAATTCATTTGGCCACAAAAGGAAAATACCTCCCGGGAGTCAAGTTTGCCATCCTGCAAGCTGACATTGTGGACTAATACCAGAACTAAGGAGACCTTGTGGTAACGCAAGGTCTCCTACCTTGCGGAAAAGGAGTCCCAGGCTTATGTTACGATACATATCGCAAAGACTGATTGCCATGGCTATTACTCTATTTCTGATCATTAGCCTATTGTTTTTTTAATTCATGCCATGCCTGGCAGCATCGTAAATGATCCGCTGCTGCCTACGGACGTTCGGGAACGGATCGAAGCCAAATATCATTTGGACAAGCCGCTCATTGTCCAATATGGATATTTCCTAGGGGATTTCCTGACATTTGAATTCGGGGATTCGCTTAAAGTGCAGCCGAAAGTACCAGTATTCAATATTATTAAGGAAAAACTTCCAATCACGATCCAGTTAAATGTTATGGCGCTTCTATTTACGCTGCCAATAGGTATTATGTGCGGAATTATAGCAGCATTGAAAAAGAATACGATGACCGATCACGGGATCAACATGATGGTCGTGCTGTTCATATCCGTTCCTTCCTTCGTATTTGCAGCATTATTGCAATATGTAGTGGCTTACAAGTGGGATTTGCTGCCGATCTTGCTATCGACGGATCAAGGGATTACCTGGGACAAGTTTAAATCCATGATTTTGCCGGTGCTGGCGTTGTCCTTTGGCGAAATTGCGATTATAACACGGTATTTGCGGGCTGAATTATGCGAAACAATTAATTCTGATTATATGCTGTTGGCAAGAATGAAGGGCCTATCGCATATGCAGGCCACCGTGCGCCACGCGATTCGCAATTCGTTCATTCCGCTCTCGAATATTATTATTCCGATGATTTTTTCCATATTGTCGGGAGCGATCGTAATCGAGAATATTTTCAGTGTGCCTGGGCTTGGCTCTCTGTCTGTGAACTCCATTAACTCATTGGATCATCCGCTTACGATTGCCGTCATGTTCTTCTATTCTTTAATTGCTTTAATCAGTATTCTGATCGTGGATTTATCATACGGAATTATTGACCCGCGCATTCGAATGGGAGGGAAGAAATAATGAAGATAAGCCGGAATACAGATAACAACACGGAGCGGAACCCATTCGAATTCGTCCAACGGGACAAGCCAATCGCGGATGAGAAATTTGAAGGAAAGGCGATTGGATTTCTACAGGATGCGATGCTGCGATTCCGCCGGAATAAAGCTTCCACCATAGCGGCAATTGTGATTGGCATTATCGTACTTCTTGCTATAATTGCTCCAATGATCAGTTCTTATTCCTATCGGGAACAGCATATAGAATGGAGCTTGCTGCCCCCGCGCGTCCCGGTGCTGGAGAAGCTGGGAATATGGGATGGAACGAAAGTTATGGACGTGAAAAAAACGAGCATGGAAGAAAAATATAAAGGCTCGATCGTGAAAGTGCTTAAAGAATACGAACTTGATTACCGCGGTAATAAAATTCCGATGGTACAGGCCAAAGTAGATATTTATCAGTTAAAAGAGGCGAAGGATAAATATTTCTGGATGGGCACTGATGCATTGGGGCGCGATCAATGGACGCGTTTGTGGAAAGGTACCCGCATCTCGCTGTTGATCGGATTTATGGCCGTGCTCATTAATATGCTGATCGGCGTCACGTATGGTTCGATCTCCGGTTACTATGGCGGTGCGGTCGATATGATCATGCAGCGAATTATAGAGATATTGAGCGGTGTACCTGGCTTAGTCGTCGTAATCCTGTTTGTTATGCTCATGGGTGCAGGCATAACGCCGTTTATATTAGCGATGGTTGTTACGGGCTGGATTGGTATGAGCCGCATGATTCGGGCACAATTCTATAAATATAAAGGTCAAGAATATGTATTGGCATCCCGTACGATGGGAGCGCGGGATCGTCTCTTGATATTCCGGCACATTATGCCGAACGCAATCGGTCCGATCATTACACAAGCGACGCTCGCAATTCCAGGTGCTATTTTTACGGAATCATTTCTTTCCTATTTGGGACTCGGCATTGCAGCCCCTGAACCCTCCATCGGCGTCTTGCTGTCGGAAGGTCAGAAGGTGTTGCTCGAACATCCTCACCTAACGCTATTTCCTGCAATTATCATTTCGATCTTAATGTTGTCGTTCAATATGTTCGGAAACGGCTTGCGGGATGCATTCGATCCGACTTTAAGAGGCCAAGAATAATAGCGAATAGCGGGGGGAGTTAGGATGACGACACACAACGATATGATTCTTCAAGTAAATGATCTGCATATCTCATTCAATACATTTGCGGGAAAGGTGCAGGCCGTCCGCGGGGTCGACTTTGAATTACGCAAAGGCGAGACACTGGCTATCGTCGGTGAATCAGGCTCGGGAAAATCCGTAACGAACAAAGCGATTGTCGGGATTTTATCAAAGAATGCCGTTATCGAACGCGGCAGTATCAAGTATCATGGGCAAGATGTAACGAAGTATACAGAGAAGCAATATACGGAAATCCGGGGCTCTAAAATTTCCATGATTTTTCAGGATCCGCTCTCTTCTCTAAATCCGGTAATGAAGATCGGCAAACAGATTATGGAGGCACTTCGTTCACAGCAGCTAAGCAAAGCGGATGCTAAAGCCAAAGCGCTGGAGCTGATGGAGGCTGTAGGCATTCCGAATGCGGAGAAGCGATTCCATCAATATCCGTTCCAGTTCTCAGGAGGAATGCGTCAGCGTATCGTTATCGCGATTGCCCTTGCATGCGACCCGGAGGTATTGATATGCGATGAGCCGACGACGGCGCTTGATGTTACGATTCAGGCGCAGATTCTCGATCTGATTAAGGAGATCCAGAAGGAACGGCAGTTGTCCGTCATATTCATTACGCACGATCTTGGGGTGGTGGCTAACGTCGCGGATCGTGTGGCCGTGATGTATGCGGGCAAAATCGTCGAGCATGGAACGGTGGACGAGATTTTCTACAACCCGAAGCATCCTTATACTTGGAGCTTGCTTGTGTCCATGCCTGATCTGGGGACGAGCGCATCCGACGAATTGCTCGTTATACCGGGCACGCCTCCTAATATGCTGCATCCGCCCAAAGGAGACGCCTTTGCTCCACGCAACCGATATGCGATGAATATTGACTTTGAAGAAGAGCCGCCCATGTACAGAATAAGCGACACGCATTATGCCGCGACGTGGCTTCTCCATCCGAATGCACCGAAGGTGGAGCTTCCGGATGTATTGAAGAGACGAATTGAGCAGCAAACGGAAAGGCTGGTGCGATAAGATGACGAATGTAATCACTCGCGATCCGGTGTTGGAAGTTAAGCATTTAAAGCAATATTTCAGCAGCGGTTTTGGCAGAAAGAAAACGGTGGTCAAAGCAGTCGATGACATTAGTTTTACGGTGTATCGCGGCGAAACGTTTGGGCTTGTAGGTGAATCCGGCTGCGGCAAGACAACAACGGGCAGAACGATTATCCGTCTGTATGAGCCTACGGACGGAGAAATTTATTTTAATGGCACGCTCATTTCAGGAGCCTTGACCAAGGAGCTCAGAAAAGAAGTAACGCGCGGCATGCAAATGATTTTTCAAGATCCAATCGCATCACTGAATCCTCGAATGACCGTGAAGGAAATAATTGCGGAGGGCTTAAAAATTAATAAGCTTTGCCGCAGTGAGCAGGAAAGTGTAGATATGGTCTATGACATCCTAGAGACAGTTGGATTGACCCGGGAGCATGCAAGTCGATATCCGCATGAATTCTCAGGAGGACAGCGGCAGCGCATCGGAATTGCTCGTGCGTTAATTACAAGCCCTGATCTGGTAATTGCAGATGAGCCAATATCCGCACTCGATGTATCGATTCAGGCGCAGGTATTGAATTTGCTCAATCGGCTTCGTAAGAAGCTTGGACTTACGATTCTATTCATTGCACATGATCTGTCCGTCGTTAAATATTTCTCTGACCGGATTGGCGTGATGTACAATGGCAAGATTGTGGAGTTGGCCAAGGCAGATGATTTATATCGACAGCCAATTCATCCTTATACGAAGTCTTTGCTTTCTGCCATTCCGCATCCAGACCCTCATCACGAACGGAATCGCAAACGAATCTATTATAATCCAGGCGTACATAATTATAGTGCAGAGAATCCAAGCTTGGTTGAAATTATGCCAGAACATTATGTATATGCCTCTCCATCTGAAGTCAAAAAGTATAAGCAGGAAGCTGGAAAGTAAGGCTCTGCATCGTGTTTGCTCTCATTCGCATCGCACAACAAAGCCCGTCCATTTACGCGGACGGGCTTTGTTGTATTGCTGACAACGATTCATATGCATATGTACGGCTTGTACAGCTGGTAACTCAATAGCCTATCTATTCTTTGGCCTTCGGAAATTGCCAATGACCCCGACAGTTTCAACAATATTAACAAAAGCCTTTGGGTCATTTTCGCGTATAACCCGTTTCAATTCCGTCAATTCATAGCGTGTGGTCACTGTCATTAGCATATCCTTCTCAATATCCGTAAATGCACCTGTGGTTTTAATGACGGTAACTCCGTGCGGCAAGGACAGCAGCTTGTTGATCAGAGCCTCTTTATTTCGCGTAATTATGAATACCGTTACCTTATAGTGGTTAATATAGATGGTTCCAATCACTTTTCCGGTTGTGAAAATAGAGACCATGGAGTAAAGTGCCAGTTCCCATCCATTCGATAAATATCCATGAGTTACGATTACAGTTGCGTTCATTCCAACCAAAATGTTCGAAATTGAGAAATCGCGATATCTGGTTACAATAGAACCGATAATGTCGAATCCACCTGATGAGCCGCCTACTCGTAGTGATATTCCACTTCCTATTCCGACTAATGTTCCCCCAAAGACCGCGGATAAAAGCGGTTCGTTGGCAACAGCTTTTACCGGAAATATAGAAATGAAGTAGGTTGTCGCGACAACACTTATCAAACTGTAACTGATAAAGCGCTTGCCAAGGACGAACCAGCCCCATATGATAAGCGGTAAATTATAGGCGAAATACAAAAAGCTCGGATTCCACTTCGTTAAATAATTTGTAACGAGCGACAATCCAGATACGCCGCCACTAAGCAAATGGTGGGGCATTAAGAACAAATTGAATGATGCAGCGATGAGCGCTGCCCCGGCAATTAACAAGATAATATCCAATATGCGTTTCAAGCAATGTCACCTCAAAACGTAGTATAAGTTAGTTCGCATCTGGTATTCTTCAATATTTATGTGTTATAATATGCTGGATATTCTTGAGTAGGCTTTAGTTACCAACGATGTACATGAATTTGACGCGGAGCTCACGCTACACAATAAGAGTGTCCCTCCGCATTGTATATGAGAAGACGGTTGACTGAAAGTGCCATTCGTCACCATTGTCGCGCTACTTAAGAATACAGATAAGGCTGTGGATTGTCCACAATGAAGGAGTATGAATATTTTGAAGACATTTGCAGAATTTGGCTTGGAGCCGAAAGTGCTTCAGGCGATTACGGAATTAGGGTTCGAAGAATCGACTCCAATCCAAGAGAAAGCGATACCTGTAGCGATGACCGGACGAGACCTTATCGGACAAGCGCAGACGGGTACGGGGAAGACGGCTGCTTTCGGTATCCCGTTGATCTCGAAGATTGATCCAACTGAAGAACGTGTAAAAGCTTTGATTATGACACCAACTCGCGAATTGGCGATTCAGGTTGCTGATGAAATCGGCAAATTGACTCGCTTCAAGGGTGTGCGTTCATTGCCGATTTATGGCGGACAAGATATTGGACGACAAATTCGTGCTTTGAAAAAACATCCGCAAATTATTATCGGTACACCTGGTCGTTTGCTTGATCACATCAACCGCAAGACAATTCGTCTTGATGATGTAGCAACCGTTGTATTGGATGAAGCAGATGAAATGCTTGACATGGGCTTCATGGAAGATATTACTTCCATTTTGAGCCTCGTACCTGAACAACGCCAAACCATGCTTTTCTCCGCAACAATGCCACCGAACATCCAAAAGCTTGCTAATCAATTTCTGCGCGAGCCAGAACATGTATCGGTAATGCCTAAACATGTGAGTGCACCACTCATTGATCAAGCATACATTGAAGTCCCTGAGCGTGTGAAATTCGACGCATTAAGCCGCTTGCTCGATATGGAATCTCCAGAACTTGCTATCGTATTTGGACGTACGAAGCGTCGTGTAGATGAATTGTCTGAAGCATTGCAAAAACGTGGATATTCTGCTGACGGGCTGCATGGTGATTTGTCCCAGAATCAACGTGATACAGTTATGCGCAAGTTCCGCGACGGCAGCATTGATGTTCTCGTTGCAACTGACGTAGCTGCGCGCGGATTGGACGTATCAGGTGTAACACATGTTATTAACTTTGATTTGCCGCAAGATCCGGAATCTTATGTACACCGCATTGGTCGTACTGGCCGTGCAGGTAAAGAGGGAAGTGCATGGTCCTTTGTAACGCCTCGTGAGATTGATCATTTGCACTTCATTGAGCGCGTTACTCGTCATCGCATTCCTCGCAAGCCGATTCCTAGCCTTGCAGAAGCGATTGAAGGAAAGCAGCGCATCATTGCAGATCGCATTCTTGATGTACTCAAGGATGGAGAACTGAATGAGTACAAAAGCATCTCCATCGAATTGTTGGAGCAGTATGACTCCGTACAATTGTTGTCTGCAGCATTCAAGATGCTGACAGGCGATAAGAAGGATGTAGCGATTTCCTTGACACCGGAAGATCCAATCCGCGTGAAGCGTCGCAAGCCGGATCTTCGTTCCAGCGGACGCAAGATGTCTGCGCCTTACAACCGCAATGGACGTTCCGGTGGCGGACGCGACTATCGTGGCGGACGCGATGGTGGCCGAGATGGCAACCGTGGCGGTTACAATCGTGACGGACGCGGTGAGCGCTCTGGACGCAGCGATTCCCGTGAGCGTAACTACAGTGGTGGAGATCGCCGCCCAAGACGCTTTAACAATGAGGAAAACCGTAACAAGCGCGACGAATAGGTAAGGCAATGAATGGAATGGTGAATGTGTTTCGTTGATCGTAGAGACCGCCCCGAATGGAGCGGTCTCTTTTTGCTTGTACATAGACAATTCAGGGGTGAGGATGGCTTTCTATACCAAAAGGTTAGATCCAAGCACGACCAACAATAACTAACAAAATGAACAAGACAAGAATCACTCCTGTGGATGTAAATCCAAATCCACCACAGCTACCTCCGAAACCTAATTGACCCATACAGGGACCTCCTTTAACGCTGCATTGTTTGGTGTTGTCACGTTAATATCCTATGCGAAAAACCTTATATCGCTGTGGACACCAACCTAATCCGCGCCAAAATAGGCACTGGCACTAAGGTGGCAATTTGTATTATAGTAGAAGAGACAGGATGATGAGGAGGAATGACCTTTGGAATTTCGAGGGATTATGGGCGGCTTTTATCGCATTTCAGAATGGATAATGCGTTTTTCGGTTACGAACATATTATGGCTGATCTGTTCGTCGCCTTTTTTATCTTTTTGTTCGTGAAATTACTAGTCGATCAACAGAACTTTGTAAATGAATCCATTACGATGAATTGGGCAATGGGACTTGTGGCACCGTTTACATTGTTCCCAGCGACAGCCGCGATGTTCTCCGTAACGCGAAAATGGATTATGGGGGATACAGATGTCAAACTGCTGCGCACATTCTTCAAATCCTACAAAGACAATTATAAGCAGGCGATGGTAGGTGGAATCTTTTACACGCTGCTGTTCGCCATTATGTATATCGACTACTACGTGTATATGACAGAATTGAAGTCGATGCAATTCATCGGATACGCGATGCTC
This sequence comes from Paenibacillus alvei DSM 29, assembly GCF_000293805.1. Classification (GTDB taxonomy): domain Bacteria; phylum Bacillota; class Bacilli; order Paenibacillales; family Paenibacillaceae; genus Paenibacillus_B; species Paenibacillus_B alvei. Next base: position 102,943 of record NZ_AMBZ01000003.1, read on the forward strand.
GGCTTGCTGATTTTGTTGTTTGTTTCTTTGTTCAACTTTTTCTCTATGGTGGCTCATTTGCAAGCGAAGACAACACATATTATGAAGAACAGCGTACTGTTGACGATTTTTACTCCAGTTAGCAGTGTAGTTACAATTGTGTTAAGCTGCATTATCTTATACTTTAGCTTAACGAAGTGGCCGGTTCTATTGTTCTTCTTCTCAGGTTCATTAATCGCATACTTATCTTATTTCAATTTCAATAACGCATTCCAAAAAATTCAGGACAAGTACCAGCGTATGGTAGCCGCCCAAGAGGGTGACGGAGAAGAAGCAGAAGTCAAAGATAAAGTTGAAGCATCGGAATCTGGGAAATCGGGCGAACAACAATCGGAAGATAATTCCTTTACACGATAGCTCAATCAGACTTGCACTGCTTTAGGAAAATATGATATGATGTTGTTCCTAACAAATGAAGCGTAGTTAACGGTTGCGTATCGTAGCCTTTCATTTGACCATTATAAGTAGGCAATTTGCATGGTTTACTTTGCGTGAACAACACAGTATAATAAGCAATACATCCTGCGATGTACGTGTAGGCTTACGTTGTTTTGAACCAATGTTTGTTTCTAGGGAGTTCAACATCTAAGCATTGCTGGCAAGCCCTCTCCGAAGGGACGTCAAATGTGCTTATGTGGACACCCACCTGCGAGAGCGGGTTCAGAAGCATAGGAGCTGAACGGCATAGGCGGGTTTTCTTCTTAGCGAATCACCTTCTTTCATGAATGACTTCATGGGAGGAGGTGTTTTCTTTTTCTATGTAAATTCTCTTTCGTTCGATCACGAACAATGATACACTATAGATAAGTGAGCATCGGCTGTCTAGAAAAAGGAGGAACACACTCTTGTCACTGAAACGTGTACTGGTCGGTATCGTTCGCAGTTTTGAATCGAGCGGCGATCGTGCAAAGGACCCTAAATTGAAAACGCATTATTATCAAATGTCCCGAGAGAAAGCTTGGGGAGAAGTCACATCCACACTAAAGAAAATTCAAGGGTACAAAGTGCTGCATGAGGTGTCTTCTGTAGGCGAGATTACGCTAGAGAAGAGAACAATGACAGGACGGACGATGGATATAACCGTCTCCGTTATTAATGTAGGGCCAAATAAGACTGCAATCGATATCTATTCTGCTTCTCGTGGCGGACTTGGTGATTTTGGCGCGAACTACCGAGTTATTCTCGATCTGTATGCCATATTGGACAAGAAGTTGGCATCTTATAAAATGAATAGCTAACGAACTTGGAGCGAAGGTAGTAGCGGGTGCCGTGCGGAAATAGAATACTCGTTAATGAAATCAAGAAGCGAGAGAGGAGCCTTCACTCTTCTCTCGCTTTTACTCTAGTTGATTGGTATCGTGGTGTTACAGAAGCGCTTTTACAGCTGCCAATGCTTGCTCATAATTAGGGTGTTCTGTCATCTCGCTAACATATTCAACGTAACGAATCGTATTATCGGCATCTACTACGAAGATAGAGCGCATATCCAAATGCAATTCCTTAATAAGTACACCGTAAGATTTACCGAAGTTGTTGTCCTTATAGTCAGACAGCATCACGACATTGTCTACACCGGCTGCTCCGCACCAGCGAGCTTGTGCCATTGGAAGATCAACACTAACAGTAATCATTGCGGCTTGTTCGCCAAACTTGGAAGCTTCCTCGTTAAAGCGACGTGTTTGTGCATCGCATACACCAGTATCGATAGACGGAATAACACTGATCAGCTTTACTTTGCCAGCGAATTGTTCAAGTCCAACGACATCAACGAGCGATTTATTCAATTGAAATTCAGGCGCTTTATCGCCTACTTTAAGTTCGGGGCCGATCAATGTGATAGGATTTCCCTTTAATGTTGCCACACCTGTACGTTCTGCGGACATGGTTGGTAGCCTCCTTCTTACATATCATGCACATAATTGGTAAACCTATTGTCCATTATACGGTTTGCATATAAGGTTGTCCAATGTCGCTTCGTGATGAATTCACTTCATAATTGAGAATGATTTCAAGTATGCGATAATATGGGTACAAAACAGTACGCCTATGTATGTAAGCCAGCAGATGAAAGTGAGGAGACCTAATGATTTTTATTCGGTATGAAAATTGGCGTACCTATGTCAAAAGCTACCCCATAACCACATTGCTTATCATCGCTAATGTGATTATGTTTATCGTGTTGTTGATTAGCGGCGGTACGAATAGCGAAAATTTGTTTCGGCATGGAGCGATCTATAAGGAAACACCCTATATTCAGGAAACATGGCGCATGGCCTCTGCTATGTTCCTTCACGGTGGATTCGAGCATTTGCTATTTAATATGTTCGCCCTATTTGTGTTTGCACCACCACTTGAAAAGATGATGGGATCGTTCAAATATGCCGTCCTCTATATATGCAGCGGTTTGTTAGGGAATGCTGCTGCGCTGTGGCTGTCTGAATGGGGGACGCTTGCGGTTGGGGCTTCAGGTGCGATCTATGGCATATACGGTGCATATTTGTTTATTGCTTTGTTCCGTCGCCAAACCCTTGATGAGGCATCCCGAAGCACATTGTTAATTATATTAGGGATTGGTATTGTACAATCTTTCGTCATTCAAGGAATAAGCTGGAGCGCCCATTTGGGGGGATTGGCTGCAGGATTTGCAGTATATGGTATATTACGGCTTATCCGTTGAATGATGCTTGCATATGATGATTAGGAAGTAAAATCAACCCTTTTTATAGAAGGGCATGATTGCAAGTGAAAATGAAATAGCATAATTGACAGAACGGAGCGAGAAGTCGTGGAACTTAGGCAATTGCACTACTTTGTGAAAGTAGCGCAAAAAGAGCATGTCACGCAAGCCGCTGAAGAATTGCATGTGGCGCAATCCGCCGTTAGCCGGCAAATTCATCAGTTGGAAGAAGAGCTTGGTGTTAAGTTATTCCTACAGAAGGGTCGGAACCTCCAGCTTACACCGGTAGGTCAGTTGTTCTGCAAGCGAGCGGAGGAGATTTTGAAGGATCTTGATCGTGCGATTCAAGAAGTACAAGAGTTTATGGATCCTGAGCTGGGGGAAGTTCGAATTGCGTTCCCTCACAGCCTAGGCGTGCATTTAATTCCGAGTATTGTAGCAGAATTCCGTAAGCGTCATCCGAATGTGAAATTTCGATTCAAGCAGGGCATGTATCCGTCGCTTATTCGGGATGTCATTTCCGGCGAAGTGGATCTTGCGTTCATTTCTCCATTCCCAAAGGAATGTGAGCATGTAACGGGGGAAATTGTACTGACCGAAGAATTATATGCAATTTTGCCTCCGCATCACCCGTTATCGACTGAAGAGGAGATCTCTTTGACTCAGTTGAAGGAGGATGCTTTTGTACTGTTTAGTCAAGGGTATTCCCTGCGGCCAATTGTATGGGATGCCTGTATCGAAGCTGGCTTTACACCGCGTATTGGCTTCGAAGGTGAGGAAACAGAAACAATAAGGGGACTTGTCGCTGCTGGCATGGGAGTAAGTTTGTTACCTGATATGGCCCTCCAGCATACCTCAGAGCTGCAGCCTGCGCGAGTGCGGGTTGTGAACCCGGAAGTAACGAGGACAATCGGCATCATTTATCGTTCAGGTGAGAAATTACCGTTAGTTGCTCATACATTTCATGCATTTTTACTTCAATATTTTGCCCAGCACGATTTGCAGCAGCTTGCTAAGTCTACGAAGGCTTCATCTTCTGCTACCTTATCATGATTAAGTCTGTTCACAGAAGAACCCCATCCATGCGGGAAAGCATCGGAATGGGGTTCTTTGAATTACGGTGCGTGAAAGCTAATTCATTTTTATTCGTTGCGATTATTTGTAAATATCATAATGTACTTCAAAAGCTCCAGCACAGAAATGGCTGCCGCTGCAACGTATGTTAATGCTGCTGCATTAAGTACTTTCGCTACACCGCGCTCTTCCTCATTCGTTACGTACCCTTCAGCAATCATCAGATCGCGTGCGCGTCTACTTGCATCGAACTCAACTGGCAAGGTAACAAGCTGGAACAATACGGCTGCAGAGAAGAAAATAATCCCTAACAGAATCAGGTTGCTCCATTGGAAAAGAAATCCTGCAATCAACATGAATGGTGCGATACCGGACGAAAAGTTAACTATCGGAAACATGCGGTGGCGCAGAACGAGCATCGGATACGACTGCTGGTGCTGAATCGCATGGCCAATTTCATGGCAGGCAACTGAGATTGCTGAGATTGAATTTTCATAATAAACAGGCTCTGACAACCGTACGACACGGTTGATTGGATCGTAATGGTCGGTAAGCGCACCTTGAATCGGTTCGATTGGAACATCATGAAGGCCGTTTGCATCCAGCATTCGACGTGCTGCTTCATAGCCGGTCAAGCCACTCATAGCTCTTACTTGAGCAAATCGTTGGAAGGTTCCTTTAACACGGAACTGCGCCCAAATTGATAATCCAAAAGCGATTAGAATCAAGAAATCCATCGGGTGAAAAAATAGCATGTTCAAACCTCCCATTTAGACATCAAGAGTACGGTCTAGCGGCAATTGTTGTATTACATCATAAAGTGATTGTTGCCCTTATCGATTAAATTGAGCAATACCTCCACACAAGCTGCACTCTGAGCAGCAAGACGATTGAACAATGACTGTGCTTGTGTTGGTTTTAACTTATCCAGCATTGGACTAAGCTCTTTTGCTTCACGTTCTAGTTTTTGCAGATGAATTTGCAAATCAGTTAGTCGTTCTTCCAATTCACGCTCGGCAGTAACACTGTTCAATTGCGAGAAGTAAAGCTTGATTTCATCGAGACTATACTTTTCTTGTTTTAATTGATTAATACGTTCGATTCGTTCAATCGTTTCATGACTGTACAGACGATAGTTTGTATTTGTGCGCTTCACCGGTTCAATCAGGCCTATCGTCGTGTAATAGTCAATTGTTCGTTGACTTACATTCGCGGCGCGAGCCAGCTCTCCGATTCGTATTAACTTGTTAGTAGCCCCCATCGTCATCACCTCACTTATTCATCTATGATACTAGATAGCAAACCATACAGTCAAACGTTATGGTTCTGAATAATCAGTCCAAACATGACATTTATATGACTTTTACAACCTTTATGTATTAGGGGTTAAATGGATTAAAGGAGCGGACAATGATGCTGTCTGCTCCCAGGTCGGAAATAATTTGTATAGGATCTTCACTATTGCACCTTTGCATCTGGCTTAATGAACAGGCAGACGAGTATAAGCGCAATAATAGATAAAGCCGTCACACTAATAAAAATAATTTGATGTGACTTCTCCATCATCCAGGTGAACAGTGGCGGCCCAAGTGCAACTCCGAAGAAGCGCAGACTGCTGTACAAAGACGTTATCATCCCACGCTCTGCTTTTTCCACACTTCCCGTAATCATCGTATTGAGGCAAGGAAGAAGCATTCCCGTTCCGATGCTGCTAATCGTAATTAAGGCAATGAACCACACGATCTGCTTGTGGAACATGATCGTAAGACCGAGTGATAGTGACATGCAGACAAGTCCGATTATCATCATACGCCGAATGAGAATACCGTTTTTCTTAATTAAGCTACCTGTAATGAAGGCGGTGGTTACAATGCCAAGCAGCGGAATCGCGAGCACGAGACCTTTCACGACACCTTTAATGGAATATGGCTTTTCCTCTAATATATCGGATAAATAAATCAAAATGCCGAACAAAATGAATAAGGCGAGCGAGCCTGCAAAAAAAGCGGGTATTAGCCAACGCCCCATTTTTTTGAATATTTCGGCAACATTGTGCAAGTACGTTTTCAACGGAGTAGGCTCCTGCTTGCGTCGAGGTTCCTTGATTAGCCAAATAATCGCTACTAGCGACAAAGCGCAAAAGCAAGGAAAAGCAAAAAATGGGGCTGTCCATGTCCACAGCGCAAGCGCGGCTCCAAGGATTGGACTAATGACTTTGCCGGCTCCATTCGATGCTTCAATTAGTCCCATGGCTTGACTCTCTTCTGCTTCCTTATATAAATCACCGACGAGAGCCATGGCAATTGGAGCAGTTCCTGCAGCACCTAAGCCTTGGATAGCCCGGGAGCTAATAAGCAGCGGGTACGAATTCCACAGTGCGCCCAGCCCGGTAAATACCCCGGCTGCTCCGTAAATAATAAGTCCCGGGATAATAATTTTTTTGCGCCCAAATCGGTCGGACAAATATCCTGCGACCGGGATAATAATGGCGGCAGATAGCGAGAACAAAGTAATAATGAGGCTCGTCTGAAGGGAAGTCAATCCAAGATGTCGCTTGACTTCGGGCAAAATCGGGACAAGCATGGAATTTCCCAGTACCATAACAAGGGGGACGGTTGCCAGAGCTGCATATTCAAGCCATAGTGGCCGAGATTGTTGTGATGACATACATTACCTTTCCTTCGTGTAGTCTTTGAGTCAGTTCGTCGTTACTGTACCCGCATAACTCGGTTGGCATACGTGAGCAGGTTAGGAAAGGTGATTGTCGGAAGGGAATCGTATTTTTACTGGAAAAAGGGTACAATATGAACACGGAACAAGATGCGAACAAGGAGAATATAGGATGAAAAAAAGTTTACTATTGCTTGTAGTGAGTGTGCTGCTCATTGGAATTGCGATATGGAACAATCAAGATAAGTCGACATCTACAGTCAGCAATAATGGAGCTCCGACCAAAATTGGCGGGCAGGTTGGGGACTTGGCGCCATCGATTTCATTGAATGTGCTAGGGTCTGAGTTGAAACCTATTACGGTAGGCGGGAAGCAAGACAAGCCGATCTTTGTTAACTTTTGGGCTTCCTGGTGTGATCCGTGCAAGGCTGAAGCGCCTGATTTGGTGAAGCTGCACGAGAAGTATAAGGATAAGCTGTTAATGGTATCGATTAATGTAACCGCTCACGATACAGAAGAAGGAGCCAAGGAATTCGTTGCGGCCTATGGTTTAACGAATCCGGTTCTTCTGGATAGTAGAGGGCAGGCGTTCAAAGCGTATAATGGAATTGGCTTCCCAACGAATGTACTGCTGGATAAGAACGGAGTAATTCGTCAGCGTTATGATGGTATCAGGCCACCTGCTGAATTAGAACAGGCCATTCAACAAGTCATTGCAGAATAACGAACTGAAGTAAATAGAGCCATGACCACTTATCAAGGAGGTCATGGCTCTATCTCTATGAAAGAATATTTGCATTACGTTAGTGATTGACGAGTCCAACCTGCTCTTTGCGCTCGGTGGACGTAGCCACCTTCTCTTGACCTATTAACGCGTAACGAATACTGTCGATAAGTGCTTCCCAACTGGCCTCAATAACGTTGCTGGAGACTCCGACTGTACTCCACGTATTGTTGGAGTCTGTTGATTCGATCAGCACTCGTACCTTGGCTGCTGTCGTATTGTTCTCATCGAGTACACGAACTTTATAATCGGTGAGATGCATGTCTGCGATAGAAGGGTAATGGCGACTAAGTGCTTTGCGCAGCGCACTGTCTAATGCGTTCACAGGGCCGTTGCCCTCAGCGGCCATATAAATGGACTCGTCATCTACTTGCAGCTTGACGATTGCTTCAGATACAACGGATTGCTGTGATGATTTTTCTACCAGTATTTTAAACGACTCAAATGTGAAAGGATCCTCGGCTTGCCCTGTAGCCTGACGCAATAAGAGCTCCAGAGAAGCGTCCGCGCCTTCGAATTGATAGCCCTGATGCTCAAGCTCCTTGATTCGATCCATAATTGCTCTCGTTTCAGGCTTCGTAGCATCAAGTTCGTACCCTAATTGCTGTGCCTTTGAAAGAACGTTGCTCTGGCCTGCTAATTCAGATACAAGTATCCGTTGTTTGTTGCCAACCAATTCAGGGACGATATGCTCATAGGTACGAGAATCCTTCATGATCGCAGAGACATGGATGCCTCCCTTATGTGCAAAGGCTGCGTTGCCTACATAAGGCTGATTGACAGGCATAGCTACGTTGGCGATCTCGCTTATATATCGAGCAGCCGGTGTTAGCGCTTGGAGCTGGCTATCTTCAACACAGGAGTATCCCATCTTCAATTGAAGTGTCGGAATGATGGAGCATAGATTGGCGTTGCCGCATCTTTCACCATATCCGTTGATTGTGCCTTGTACTTGTGTGACGCCTGCTTCTACCGCTGCAAGTGTATTCGCAACAGCGAGCTCACAATCGTTGTGTGTATGAATGCCAAGCTTCACTTGCACATGGTTGCGAACATCTCGAATGATGGTGCCGATTTCGTTAGGCAGTGTGCCTCCATTGGTATCGCACATGACGACCCAGTCAGCGCCGGCTTCTTGCGCCTTGCGCAGTACTGCAATCGCATATTCCGTGTTGTTTTTGTAGCCGTCAAAGAAATGCTCTGCGTCGAGCATCACCTCAAGTCCTGCTTGCTTCAGATAGGCGATAGAATCATAGATCATGGCTAAATTTTCATCCAGCGTCGTTTGTAGGGCGGTATGGACGTGGAAGTCCCATGACTTTCCTACAAGCGTTGCGGTAGGAACGTTCGCTTCAATAATGCGATTTAGGTTGGCGTCCTGTTCGGCGAGTGAATCTTTGCGTCGGGTACTGCCGAATGCCGTTAGTTTCGCATTCCATGAATAAGCAGCTACTCTTTTGAAAAATTCAATATCCTTGCCGTTGCTTCCCGGAATGCCGCCTTCAATGTATGTGACGCCAATCGCATCAAGTTTGCGCGCGATTTTGATTTTATCGTCCGCGGACAAGCTAATTCCTTCGCCTTGGGTGCCATCGCGAAGTGTTGTGTCAAAGATAGAGATGAATTTTGACATTCTAGGAACCTCCTTAAGTTATGCAAGGATGAATATGGAAATAACTATTTCCCTATTATAGCACTGCTTTCTTGCTTGTATAGTCGAAAATCATAATCGTATACTTGATTTTTTAGCAAAGGAAGTTGGTATTCATGCTTGCAACGGATTGTAGTAATCAGTAAGCTTATAAGAGAATAGAACAATTGTTCGAGATAACTTGGTAATATATAGAAATAAAGGGATCGTTGTCTTGCGTAGTTAATTAGGCTGTATGAATACAATGAAGCTGTTAGGAAGGGGGCAGTATTATGAATGAGAACGAAACTTCGCGCAACTACATACAACAATATTATCCGACCAAGGGTCGAGTCATATTGCATCTCGACATGAATGCTTTTTATTGCTCTGTACATGCAGCAGAAGAACCTGAAAAATATCAAGGCCAGCCAACGGCGGTGGCTGGCAGCATGGAATTGCGCAAGGGTATCATTGTTACTTGTTCTTATGCTGCCCGCAAGCTTGGCATTCGCACAGGAATGCATGTGAAGGAGGCGATGCGGCTGTGTCCCCACTTGATTGTCATTCGGCCTGATTTTTATTTATATCGCAAATATTCAAGAGCCTTTATCGAAATCGCGCGCAGCTATACCCCGCTAGTAGAGGTCGTTTCGATTGATGAGTGTTATATGGATATTACAGGATCCAAAATATTTGGCACACCGCTCGACATTGCTAATGAACTGCAGACGAGGATTCGAGAGGAATTGAGCTTGCCTTGCTCAGTTGGCATAGCACCGAATAAGCTGCTTGCAAAAATGGCGTCTGATATGAAAAAGCCAAATGGGATTACCATCCTGCGAATTCGGGATATGTCGAAGCAATTGTGGCATAAACCGTGCGGCGAGTTGTTCGGGATTGGTCGCAAAACTGCTGATAAGCTGTCCCGCGCGGGAATACGCACTATTGGAGAACTGGCGCATACCGATGAAGGGCGGCTCGTGTCATTGTTCGGCATACAGGGGCATTGGATGAAGCAGGCAGCCAATGGCATCGACGATTCGCCAGTGAAAGCAGAGCGTGAACAGAACAAATCAATCGGCCATACGACGACCTTGCCGAAGGATGTGGAGTCGAAGGAAGAAGTAAGAAGAATTTTGTTGAACTTGGCAGATCAGGTGGCGCGCCGGATACGAAAGCAAAAACTGATGGCACAAACTGTACAGCTTACTATTCGTACTCCGGATATGAAGACGATAACGCGGTCAAGCACACTCCAGAGACCCACAGACGATGCTGGATGCTTGTTGGATGAGGCCTGGAAGCTTTATGAGAAGCACTGGACGTCAGGCAGGCCGATTCGGCTTCTAGGGATTACGGGCCAAAATCTAGTAGCAAAGCAAGAAGCGGCCGTACAGTTGGATTTGTTTGATTTCGAGCGTCAGCCGAAGCGAGAGCAATTGATAGAGACGATGGATCGGATACGAGATAAATATGGAGAAAATGCGATTGTTACGTTAGGAATGCTTGGAGATGATCCTTCTACATTGCTTCGCAATCACCGTGTTCGGGGTACTTCCCTTCAAACCGATACACTGCATGGATCAGACGAGTAATTAATAATTTTCAAATCATTTAAAAAAGTTGGAAATCGTTTGAATTCCAAGCTTGTTTGTATTATATTGATAACGGAGGAACCAAGAAGATCTGTACGATTACAGGAGGGAACTGACCAATGGCAAAATATACTTGGGTTGATAAAGACACATGCATCGCTTGTGGAGCATGTGGCGCTACTGCACCTGACATTTATGACTACGATGATGAGGGTATCGCAGAAGTTATTTTTGAAGGTGACAACAACCAAGGGGTAACCGCTATCCCAGACGATCTGTTTGACGATCTGCAAGATGCTGCAGACGGCTGCCCAACAGATTCTATTAAGATTGCGGACGCACCATTTAACTAATCTACTGGAAGCATACTACACACATAGAGAGAGAAATACCTACACGATCCCCGCGCCTCCCGCGGGGATTTTATTATATCTGCTCACCTCAACTAATTACTGCATCAAAGCAACAATTCGCAAAATTCGACAAAATTCAGCTTGAAATAACCAATATCATCGTATACGCTCATACAATATGATAGATTAAATATAGCAGAATATATCATTCTTGATTGTAGCAATAAACTGGTTCATGCTGCCAAGGTGAAGTAGGTGATTTCGAGATGAGAAAATTCGTTGTCCCGGCATTGATCGTATCGCTGCTGACCATGATTATGGTATATGTGTACACTCATGGAGCTGGTGGCGTGTTTCATATGGCGGAGCAGGCATTTCGTGATGCTTTGCGAACGAAGAGTATTGAACAGCGGCAGCCCGATGATCGAATCAAGATGATAGCGATTGACGAGCCTTCATTAGCACAACTCGGCTCTTTTCCATGGTCTCGCTCCTATTATGCCGAATTAAGTGCAAGGTTGATGCATGCCGGTGCCCGGGCGGTCGTCATCGATTTACTGATGCTTGATCCCTCTATGCATGAAGAGGAGGACGAACGCTTATCTGAACAATTGAGTACATACCCGTCAATATACTTGCCGGTGCAGGTTTCACTTCTTCCTTTACAAGAGAATGCCCATTCTCTCGAAGCGTCTGGTGTTGAGCGGCCTCCATCTTCCATTCGAGTTGCTGATAGTCAACTCGGACATGTGAATGTAATTCCAGACGGTGACGGCGTTATTCGAAAAATTAGTTTAGGCATTCCGGATGAACATGGAAAGATGATTCCTTCTATAGATGTTCTAGCCGCGAATCAGTTATTGCCAGAAGATAAGCAAATTCGGTGGGATGGGTTAAGCGGCCGTTGGTATCGGGGGGAGAAGGTGATTCCGACAGAGAATCGGGATCAAGTCGCATTCGATTATTTCTCTTCCATTTATGGCGATAGCACGGACAATCTGTACGGCTATGATCGTCAGTCGTTTGCAGATGTATGGAATGGTACTGTTGATCCTTCCTATTACAAGAACTCCGTCGTCTTAATAGGCCCCTATGCAGCCTCATTAAGCGACCGGCACATGACGCCGCTTAGTCGATCAATGACACTTTATGGCGTGGAGATTCACGCGAATATGGTTCAATCGCTAGTGGAAGGTCGCTTTTATAAGGAAGCTCCGTTTTTTTGGAATGTGATTGCATTACTTCTAGGAATTAGCATTGTAGGTTGGAGCGCATCGCGAATTCGAGGCGTTCAAGGTGTTGCTGCAGCAATAGGTATCGTCTTTGTATTTACAATCGTATGGATTGGTATTTACGAGAGTGGCTCTGTCTTCATTCCCTACTTTACTGAGCTTTGCGGAATGGGGGCTTCTTTTGTTCTCATCGTTGCCTATCGGGGCCGAGAAGAACGCAGAGCAAGACAGCATGTTGAAGATTTATTTGGCAGGTATGTATCACCTGCGGTTGTGATGAAGCTGCTGGAATCACAAGCACCTGTTAAGGCAGGAGGAGTACGTACTGACATTTCGGTTATGTTCATTGATGTAAGAGGATTTACTCCATTGTCTGAAAGGCTCGCTCCTGAAGTAACGATCCAACTTCTGAATCAATACTTGCATTTGTGTGCAAACACGATATTTAAGCATAATGGAACCTTGGATAAATTTATGGGCGATGGCGTTATGGCAATCTTTGGAGCGCCGCAGCATCTTGATAATCATGCTGAACACGCAGTACGAGCCGCATTAGAGCTTCAACGCTGTGCTGAGCAATTGCGTACTCAATTATTGCAGGAAATTGAGCTGAGTGACCGATTTGGAATCGGTATCGGTATTCAGAGTGGGGAAGCGATAGTTGGAAATGTCGGTTCTGAGCAACTGCGCTTGGACTATACGGCCATCGGAGATACCGTCAATGTAGCTTCGCGATTGGAATCACGAGCCTTGCCGGGGCAAATTGTTGTTGGAAAGGAAACCTATTTGAGAATTTGCAATCGTTTTGAAGTGACAAGTATTGGAGCACTTCAATTAAAAGGGAAATCGGAACAAGTATTAGCTTATGAAGTTCGTGCTGAGCGGGAAGGAAACTGAGTTGGATAGATTCGCCAACATGTTCATGATAGCGGTTCTAGAAATGAATCTTATGTCTGAGAAATGAGGAGAGCATGGAAGAATGCGAAAGAAACGCTTGTTGCAAAGCAGTCTCGCCTTTATGGTGGTGTTTTTTACACTGTTTGGAGCTGGATCATGGGGAACTGCATATGGTGCAGAGGGTGCAGCCAAAGCCGTACGAGTGGGTATTGTGAAGGAATGGAAAGGCAGTGTGTCGGTTACCAAGGCCGGAGGAGATAAGCCGATTCAAGTATTTAAAAAAATGAGTATTAATCAAGGAGATCGCCTTCGTACCGGAGATAAATCCCGAATTGTCATTCAATTGGTCGGGGGAGATAAAGAGGATGAACTGACGATTGGCGCAGATGCAGATGTTAGCTTTACCGAGTTAAAAAAGGACGGCGGTGTGAAGACTCGCATCGGTGTATGGGCAGGTTCCGTCTTTACCAAGGTAAAGTCTATTGCAGGAATCGATGATCGATTTGTGCTGGAGACGCCAACAACGGTTATGGCGGTTCGCGGCACGCAATTCGGGGTCAAGGTCTATCCCTTAAATGGACTGACACAGTTGTATGTTACAGCGGGGATTGTAAGAACGGAATTCCCAATCAAGGTCAGCAGCAGTTCTGATTTATCAGGCAGCCAGCCGCAAAAAAAGGATACATCATTCGGTAAAAGTAAGGTCGTGACAATCGGCCATCAAGATGTATTTCCTGCACAAACGGCTGCGTTTACTTTATCAGGGTTAGGAACTGACTATAAATATGGGTATGCGGATGCAGGGACACTGCTTACACAATGGGATATGGCAGTTGTGAAAGCGATGATTGCTGGTGCGGCAGATGCAGAAGAGGAGAATAAGACGACCATGAAACAGTGGTCAGAGGGAAAATGTGAAGGAGCCAGTCTACAGTTGCGTGCATGTGAGGTTCTTCAATCTTATGGGATGCTGCAGGGGAAATTTAGCGGGATACTGCGCGGAGGCTCTGATCAACTTATCGAGAATATTGCGAATAGCGGCAAGGCGGAACCACTTGAGAAACGGGTCGCTCATAATATGAGCAGCTTCATTGCTTATGTGGTTCGAACTGCTGTAGAGTATGGAAAGCTGACAGAGCAGGAAGCGAACCTGAGCGGGTTACCATGGAAAACAGCAACGCTATTATTGACAAAGGAAGAATCTCAGCAGCAGACCTTCATACATAAGCATGTAGAGGAACAGGCGGGGTTGGGAGAGCTAGAAGCAAATGATGGGCTGAAAAAGGAAGGAGCCCTTGAGCAGCAGCGAAAGGCTGCGGAGCTTCAAGAACAGGGACAAGTAGAGAAGAATTATGAGGCCTCACTGAGCTCGGAACTTATGAAGCAGCAATTTATAGAAAATTTAAAAAAAGCTCAACTGGAAGTATGTGAAAATGCATACGAAAATCGAGTATGTCAGGAATCTAACAAAGATAAGGATTTTCAAGGCGGAGCGGTCAATCCGAGTTCCCCTGATCCAAGTCGTCCGGATCCAGAGAAACCAGATCCAAAGCCAGATCCGAAACCGGATCCAAAGCCGGATCCAAAGCCACAAGAACACGTTCTTGAACTGGCCGCTGATAAGGATGAAGTCAAGTCAGGTGATCAATTCATTGTGACGGCGATACTGAAGCGCCTAACCGCCCCTGTAAACGCAGCTTCATTGCAGTTCACCATTGAGATAGAAAAGGGAGCTGAACTAGACACAGGGGAATTGCAAGCAAATAAAGAGAAATATCGAGATGGCGGTGGCAAATTTCAAATTGCACACCAACCTGGAGATTATGCAAAGAGCAATAGTGTCGATTCCGTGGTGACCGCAACCCAGTCATTAATCACATATCGCATTATGATGACTACATCTGGATATGTAGCACTCAACAGCGACGATACGCTCGTCAAGCTGCCGTTTAAAACAAATGGAAGCAATAATCCAGTGTCATTAAAATTGACGAATGTTCGTTTTTATGATGAAAAAGGTTTGCTGCTGCAAGTTAATACGATGGAGAAACCGCTCGAAATCAAGCTTATTCCGTAACGGTTGAAGGAGATATTGGAAATGAAAGTCGGACAAATCACGGGAAAAATGCATCTTGTCATCGTCTTCATATTAATAGCTGGTACTGCAGCGATGGCATCCTCTGTCGAGGTATATGCAGCAGCCCCATCGTTGAACAAGAAGTCTGAACAGGCTCAAGCCTTTGAACACTTTACTTCCCCTGCAATCGAGATGACTGCCTGGAAGGCCGCATCACATTGGTATGAAACGGTGCACCTATCTGGCAAAGCAATGGCCAATAAGCAAGTGGAGCGCCTGCAATTCCCCACAGGAATTGCAGCAGGGGAAAATCAATCGATTATTGTTACCGATACGCGTAATCATGTACTTCGTCGCTTGGATGCTGAGGGACGCATAACGGCAACTATAGGAATGATCAATAAGCAGGGCTGGGAGGATGGAGAGCAGGCTCAGGTACAATTCGATCAGCCGACAGGACTTGCAGCAGATAAAAAAGGAAATCTATACGTGGCGGATGCAGGAAACCATGTCATTCGTAAAATAGATGGGGCTGGAAAAGTGACCACAGTAGCCGGCGATGGTATTCCTGGCTGGAAGGATGGTGCAGCAGGGACAGCGCGCTTCCATACGCCGCGAGCCATAGCCGTAGCGGATGATGGAGCGATATATGTTACCGATTCATTGAATCACGTTATTCGACGAATTGATGCAATGGGGATGGTCACTACATTAACTGCCCGTTCTTCCCGTATCGTGGAATATTCACCGGGGTCAGTAACAGGAGCAGGTGATTTTAAAGACGGCAACCTGACAGAAGCGATGTTCAATGAACCGAGCGGGATTGCCTTGATGAATGATGGCAAACTAGCTGTTGCAGATACGGGCAACCAGCGTATTCGTCTCATTGATTTGAAACAGGGAAGTGTATCAACGATTGCAGGGAGCAGTTCTACTGCCGGGTATACCTTACCAGGTGTCCAGCGAGTACTGTATGCGCCAGGAGGATATCGCGATGGCGCTGCTTCGAATTCGATATTCAATAGCCCTACAGGAATTGCAATTACGAATGAAAATGGGATTGTAGTCGCAGACAGATGGAATCATGTTGTCCGATATATATATAAGGGAGAGGTTGTTACACTAAGCGGACAAGCTGGCAAAAGCGGTGATTTGGACGGAATTACTTCTTATGCTAAGCTGCATGAGCCGACAGCCGTTGCTGTGCTCGCGAATGGGTCAATAGCGGTGGCAGAAGGATTTAATAATGCAATCCGACTTATTCGCCGTTATGAGCTTCCTGAATGCGTTATGGGACCTTTGGATCAATCGCGCGCATCTCAGGTTCAGTTAGTATACAATCGTATGCCTTTGTATACGGATACGGCGCCGATTATTCAGGGCGACAGAACCTTTTTGCCATTAAGGGTTCTGGCAGAAACCTTGGGTTATAAGACGGAGTGGCGAGCAGGTAAGCGAGTGGTTCTTCAACTTGGGGAGAGCAGCATCGAACTGCGTCCAGGAAGCAACCAAGTGAATGTGGAAGATAACGGTACATCATCTGTATTGAAGCTTCCTACAGCTCCCTTCATACAGAACGGCAGAATATTAGTGCCTGTCCGCTTTGTGGCTGAACAATTCGGCTTCGATGTCCAGTGGGTTGCACAAGCAAGGGCAGTCGTAGTAAGAGACCGAATTTTCCTGCGCTATGCGGCAACGGGAACGTGCTTCCCGCCTCAGCGAATAACAGCTAAATAATGTGCCGGAGGGAGGAATGTAATTGACTTCTTCATCGGATGGAAAACATCCACTCGGATCGAAGAAAGACCAAGCATATATAAAGGAGTATATTGAGTCGCATCCGGATAATCGGATGGCCTGGTATCTGCTAGGCAAGCAATATGAGCGAAATGGTGAGCAAGGCAAGGCGAATTATTGCTTCAAGGAAGCAGGGGACATCTATCATGCCTTTGAGAATGTGCCTCGTCTATCTGAGGAGATTGAGGAATTGGCAGAGAACACCGAGCGGCAGCAAGCAGCATCACACATCTCCCGAAATGGGAAGAAGCGAATTGGCATTGCTATTCTGCTCTTTCTGCTGCTCGGCTCGATAGCTGGTGAAGTGAAAGCTCCTTCTCGAATGTATCCTGCTTCTGTTGAGAGTGAAGCTGGGGAAGCAAAAGACGATGCGATTTCTAAAAAAAAGGATGTGCATCTACCGAATGGTGCTTTATCGATTCCATCTCAAGCAGGCATACTCGTTCCGGAACAAGACGATGCTGCATTCGGCCATGCGTTGAAGGATGCCAAACACATTGCCTCCAAAGTGAATCATGTTCACTATCTGCTTCATATTCGCACTCATCAGCAATGGTGGATGTGGAAGGCTCCACTGCGTCCCGACTACCGGCTGTCTGCAGATTCAAACGGGCAAAACATCGTTGTGACTCCGCTGCAAGGCAAGCAGTGCAAGTGTGACGCTGACCGTGTACAGGCAAGTTCATTTGTACAGCAATGGATGCCAAGAAGTGTGGAGCGGCTGGTAGCCAAGTCTGCACTTACGGCTGTATTGCAAATGAATGATCAAGCGCCTAAGCAATGGTCGAAACTAGCAAGCAAATACCCGAACAATGTAGTGTCAGGCATTACTCCTCAAATCGCCCAAGCCTATGACGAGATAGCTGCATCGTATATGTCTCATATGAAAAAGGCGAAGCAGATAGCCCCTAAGAAGGCGAAGCAGCAGGCACTTCAAAATATATGGAGCGATGAATCAGATCCGTTCAGAGAGCCAATGCGTATTTTGGTCGATAGGAAGCATCATCGACTTGCGGTCGTAAGTGGTAAAATTATGCTGAGAAATTACAAAGTTGGTCTTGGTGGCAAACGAACTCCATTGGGCTCGTTTCGAATTACCGAAAAGGTAGTGGATCCGAACGGGTCGTCAATTGGCGACTTTGGCAGTCGGGGGATGACTTTGTCAGATACGTTGTATGCCATTCATGGCACGAATGAGCCGGATAGCATTGGATTGGATAAGTCGCTTGGCTGTGTGCGGATGTCGAAGGAAGATGTTGAGGAATTGTTCGATATGGTGCCGATCGGAACAGAAGTCGTGATAGGTTCTGATATATTGCCAGAGGAGCTGCTTGTGCCGGATAAGGACAGCCGCTATCGACTTAACTTGAGCCCGAAGCAGGACAATCCGAACAAGAGATATCGCTGGCTGTAAATATGATGCTCTTATCAAGAAGAAGAGCCGGAATTCTCAAGTGTGACTTGAGTTCTGGCTCTTCTTCGTAAATAATGGGAAATGCTATCCATTTACAATAAGCAGTGTAGATACGATTATGACAAATAGCAAGAGAACCCCTCCGACCCATAAGATCGCCTTTTTGTTCACTTCTTCTGCATGCTTAGCCGGTATTGTTGGGGATTTGCGTTTCACTGCCATAGGTCATCACCTTTCTTTATAAATCTTCTATAAAACCTCTATATGCCTATTGTAATCGTTTTCTAAATGTTTGACCAGTCAGGGTTGGATGACATATGTACTTTTCTTTTGTGCTAGAAACCTTTAAACTATGACATGGAGCCTTTTTTATGCCCGCCAAGGATGTTACATAGCATATTGTTAGGATTTAAGTATAAGTCTTGCGCGGTACGGTAACTATACGATGTTGTCAGTAATCATGGCTTACATGTATGGCACAATGAACGGAGTGGAACCTTTGTTATATCGCAACATAGCTAAACCGATATTTTTCAAATTAGATCCTGAAAAAGCGCATCACCTCGTTATAGGTGGCATGGCGCAAGCAGCGAAGGTGCCCGGTGCGCTTGCCATGATGCGTGGAATGTATGGAGTCAAGGCAGATCCCGCCATGACGACTTCACTGTTCGGTCTCACATTCCATAGTCCGATTGGACTTGCGGCAGGACTAGATAAAAATGCGGAGGCCGTCCGCGGATTCTCTTCCATTGGCTTCGGATTTATGGAAGTGGGTACTGTCACGCCCAAAGGACAGCCTGGCAATGATAAGCCGCGCATGTTCCGGCTTCCTCCAGACGAAGCGTTAATCAATCGAATGGGCTTCAATAATGAAGGAACGGAAGCTATGCACGAGCGATTGACAGCGATAAAGGAGCGACCAATTCCGGTATGGGTCAATATCGGTAAAAATAAAGCTACCCCGAATGATAAGGCGTATGAAGACTACTTGAAATGCATACAAACGATGTATGATGTGGCAGATCTGTTCGTAGTCAATATCAGTTCACCAAATACGCCCAATCTGCGGAATTTACAGCATGGTGACGAGTTGAGGGCACTATTGAACTTAGTCGTAGATGAAATGAATCGCCAAAATGCGGCTCATGGCCAAAATAAATCTATTCTCGTCAAAATCGCTCCGGATGTATCGGATAGCGAATTGGAAAGCATGACCGAGACGATTGTACAGAGTGGAGTATCGGGGATCATTGCTACAAATACTACGCTGTCTCGCATGGGAGCAACCCATGTCCATCGCTTGGAAAATGGGGGATTAAGTGGAAAGCCGCTGACAGAACGCTCGACTGAAGTTGTGTCGCAAGTATATCGTATGACCAAAGGGGCCATCCCAATTGTTGGGTCGGGTGGCATATTCACTGCAGAAGATGCGTATCAAAAAATTCGTGCCGGTGCGAGTCTGGTCGAAATATATACGGGTCTCATTTATAAGGGGCCTGGAATTAACCGTGAGCTGGCTTCAGGCTTGAAGCGACTAATGAAGCAGGATGGATTCAAGCATATTTCAGAAGCTATTGGGGCTGATCATCGATAAGAAATGGTCGTATCGTGATACACCACAGGTTCACTGAACGAATGGTTGGAATGGACAGGAGGCATACAAATGGACGGAAGAGATTGGGGAAATTTTTTGCTGCCTTATGCACAGGCCGTCGAAGAGCTGAAGGTCAAGTTCAAAACGTTGCGAACTGAATTGAAGAAGCGAGAAGAATATTCACCTATCGAGTTTGTAACGGGCCGGGTGAAGAGAATTTCCAGCATACTAGAAAAATCGAAGCGCCTTGAGGTGCCCCTTGATCAACTGGAGCGGGGAATTGAGGATATCGCAGGCATTCGGATTATGTGCCAGTTCGTCGATGATATTCATCGAGTGGCAGACTTAATTCGCAATCGCCAGGACATGAAGGTCGTATATGAGAAGGACTACATTACCAATTATAAGGAAAGCGGTTATCGCAGTTTCCATATGATTATCGAATATCCGGTTCAAACGGCGCTTGGCCAGAAAATGATTTTGGGAGAAATCCAAATTCGTACCCTGGCGATGAATTTTTGGGCGACGATTGAACATTCATTGAATTATAAATACAAGGACAGCCTTCCTGAGGAAGTTCGCCAGCGGCTGAAGACGGCAGCGGAAGCGGCATTTGTATTGGATAACGAAATGTCCAGCATCCGTCAGGAAATTCTCGTCGCACAACAGAGCTTCGAAGATAAGTCGAAGATTGTGCAGAAATGCCTGTCCTTTATTCAAGAACTGTATTATTATCACCGTATTTCTGAAGCCATTCAATTCCAGAATCGCTTCAATGAAGTATGGGAGAAGGATGATATTACAGAACTGAAAAATTTAGAGGAAGAGATCACGAGGGAGCTGGAGAGTGCGAAGAAGAACGGGGACATTCAGCTATGAATGCCGAACAGGCTCTCCCTTATGATAGGCTGTATGTTCAGTTCATCAAGCTGTTCAATGAGGAGCGGGACTACTATCAATGTCATGATGTCATGGAAGAGTTATGGCTTGAGGAGGGGCGGAAGCCTCTTCTCCAAGGCCTGCTGCAAGTAGCGGTTGGACTGCATCATTTTCAGAACGGCAACCGTTCCGGAGCGGTCAAGCTTCTTGTGGCCGCGCTTCAAAAGCTGCACGCCTATCCTAATCTTGTGCTGGGGATTGACTTACATCAACTGCGCACCGATGCAGAAGAAGTGTTGGACGCCTTGCAGCAGCATGAGGATAATTTGCCGCCATTTCAAGACATTACGATTCGGATTGTCGATCAAGAACTTCATTTCCTTATTTCGAGCTGTGAGTTGCCATCCTTGCATGACTAAACATGTCATATTCGAATAAACGGAGATACAGAACACCATTTCATGACGAGGTCGGAAATGGTGTTCTGCTGTAATATCTACAGTTTTTACGAATTAGGCAATGACAAGGGTTCCGAGACTGTTAGTTGGAGCGATCACCAGAGTGTCACCCGGCAAAAACGTTCTTGTAAATGTCAATGTCAGTAAGAAGATACTGTTCAGTGTTCCAAACGGAACGCATTGTTTGCTATTAAAGAGAGTCAGGAAGTCTACATCAAGTGATATTACAGGCGGGCTCAATACCAATGTTTTTGATTCGAAAGTTGTCTGCACTTTCAATGAGGCGAGCTGTGGCGGGATGCCAAGGTTATTCTTAGTAGCAATGTGAAGGTCGCATAGACTTTGATTTATGCCATTTTGAAGCACAAGCTCAAACTTATTTCTACCTACGAGCAATTCAGACAAATTATCGAATATTAGTGTTCTATTAAACAAAATAGCCATCACTTCACCCCCAATCTTGCCGGTCTGCAAAATTATTATATGAGCGGTAGAATGAGGTGGCTTGTATGGTTACACCGGATGCGATGATTTCATACAAAATTGGTTCTACAGCGTATAGGAGAGCATGCGCTCGTGCAATGACGCGTGATGATGTTATTTTTCTGGAGGACTGGAATATCAATAACGATAGAAGTCATTTTCCGACTGTAGAGGCTTTTGTTTTCCTTTCCTGGAACCTGTATAATATGTGGAAATAAGCTTCATATTTTGTATCTAAAGGAGACGAATAATGGATTTACCCCCGAGTATCAGCTTCATTTTAGTAGCAATACTGATTATCCTTACCGGCTTTTTTGTAGCCACAGAGTTCGCAATCATTAAAATCCGCTCCAGCCGTGTTGATCAATTGGTTCTGGAAGGACGCAAAAATGCGCTTGCGGTGAAACAAGTGACGAGCAATCTTGATGGCTATTTGTCAGCGTGTCAATTAGGCATTACGATTACAGCGCTGGGACTTGGTTGGCTGGGAGAACCTTCGGTTGAGAAGGTGCTTCATCCCGTATTTGTATGGTTATCTGTTCCACAGCAGGCAGGGTCTATTCTTTCCTTTGTGATTGCATTTATCGTCATTACGTTCCTTCATGTGGTGGTAGGTGAGCTTGCCCCGAAGACACTGGCGATTCAGAAGTCGGAGAAGATCAGCTTGCTGTTTGCAAGACCGATTATCTGGTTTCACAAGGTGATGTATCCGTTCATCTGGTTGTTGAACAGCTCTGCAAATGGATTTATCCGCTTATTTGGATTGAAGCCTGCGAAAGAACAGGAAGAAGCTCATTCCGAGGAAGAGCTCCAAATTATTTTGAATGAGAGCTATGAAAGCGGTAAAATCAATAAAACCGAGTTTGGATATGTAAGCCGCATATTTGCATTTGACGAATTGCTGGCTAAGGAAATTATGGTGCTTCGAACCGATATGATCTGCTTGTCGGAAGACTTGCCTGTCGTAGAGAGCATCCCCGTAATGAAGCGAGAGCAGTATACCCGATATCCCATTATCCGTGGAAGCAAGGACTTTATTGTGGGCATGATCAACACAAAGCAGTTGTTCCTGCAGTATGATGAAGCGGCTGATAAGAAATTGTCTGACATCATGCTTCCTGTTCTTACCGTCTCTGAATCTACACCGATCAATCAACTCCTGAAGCGCATGCAGAAAGAAAGCACGCATATGGCGATCCTGATTGACGAGTATGGCGGAACATCAGGCATGATCACGATTGAAGATATATTGGAAGAAATCGTTGGCGACATACGCGATGAATTCGATAAGGAAGAGCGTCCTGAGATTGAACGAGTGAATGAGCACACCTTCATTTTCGATGGCAAGGTGCTGCTTACCGACGTGAATAACTTGCTCTCCACTGATCTTGAGCATGAAGATATCGATACAATCGGAGGATGGTTGTATGATCGAATGCCGGACTGCAAAAAGGGTTCTCAGTTGGAATGGAATGGCGTTCAATTCACCGTGCTTGAGCGGGAAAAACATCGAATTCGCAAAGTTCAGATTGCGACAGGTCAACCTGTTACGATGCTGGAGTTCGATGACATAGAAGCTGAGCAATCTTCGCTCTAATGTAAAAAGAAGCACCCTCAGAACCATTTAGGTTTTGCAGGGTGCTTCTTCGTTTCATCTAATCAAACTGAACCGCATTATGCTCTATACCGCTAATTTCAAAGAAAGTACGAATTATTGCAGTACGACCGTATCGCCTTCTTTAAGTCCTTCCAGCACCTCGGTCTTTTCACTTGTCTCCAAGCCAACCTTGATATCTTTACGCTCTACTTGACCATTTCCTTTATCCAGCATGACGTAGACGCTGTCCTTCTCACGCATTACCGCAACAGTAGGAACGACAATCGCATTCTCTTTACGCTGCGTCTCGATTTGGCCAGTAAGGCTAAGGCCGGCAATCAGGTTCTCATTGGCATCGAGTCCGATGATGACTTCGAATTGTGCAGGCTGATTGCTTTGTTCTTCGGATACAGCCTTAGCGAACTTGGACACCTTTAGAACTTTACCTTGAAGCTTGACATTCTTCATGGCGTTCATCTTTACCTCAACAGCCATGCCAGGCTTAATCCGGAATACATCTTGTTCGCCAACAAGAGTGACGAGCTGCAATTTCTTCAAATCTACGATTTTACCGACGCGATCATTTTCCTTTAATGCTTTCGGAATTTTGTTCGGGTCATCATACAGGAAAATGCCAGGCGAAGGGGCGATGTATTCGGATGCATCCACCTTTTTCTGCTTCTGAGCAATTTCCTTGCGTTGAATATCGACCGTCACATTGTTAAGCTCTTGCTGCAGCTTGGTCGTTTCTTTTTCGACGAATTTTTTCTTCATTTCGGCCTCCGTGGAAGGAAGGGCTTGATCTTCTTCCCCGAGGGCGGATTGGTATTTCGCAAGCTGTGTTTCCAACTGCTGCTTCTTGATGGCAGCTTCCGCTTGTGCGATTTCATTCGTTAGCGAACTTGGATCGAGGCGGAAAATGAGGTCGCCCTTTTTCACCTGCTGTCCGTCTTTCACTGCCCATTGCTTCACCTCGGCACCGAATGGAGCATATACGATTGTTTCCTTCTCGTATGTCGATTTTCCCTTTACCTCGATATGGTTGACAAGTGTTTCCTTCGTAACGGGGAAGGTGATAGCACCTGCATTATCCATTGGAACTTCCGGCTGCGCAGGGTTGGCGAATCGGTACAATCCAAAGCTGATACCGCCTAAAATAAGTATGATAATTGACCATTTTAATATCGATTTCATATGGTTATGTCCTCCTCTATGTGGAACAACTGCGGACTGCAATTGAACGATGGCACTTAGTCTCGCTTAATAGCGGTTAGAGCATCGGTACGAGAGGCGCTGATGGCTGGATATATACCAGACAGAATGCCTGTCACGATCGCAAAAATAATTCCGATTGGAATATTGGATAAGGAGATGAAGATAATCGCATCTCCTGTACTCTCTGACATTGTACTTGCTGTCACCCCGTTAATGGCCCATACGATCCAGTAAGACAGCATAACTCCAATCAATCCGCCAACCAATCCAAGCAGTGCCGCCTCAATGATGAACATATTGCGAATTTGTCTCAGGTTCGCCCCGAGTACCTTCATGATGCCGATCTGTCGGCGCCGCTGATAGGTTGACATGGTCATCGCGACCACAATCGAAATGGAAGCGATGAAAAGAACAAATAGGCCAATGCCCAGTGCAATCGTTTTAATAATGGCGAAGTTCTCCTGCAAACGATCCTTCTGGTGCAGGTTTGTTTGTGTGTTCAGCGTTAGCTTCTTAATTTGCTTCTCGACTTGTCCTACATTCGCTTGATCGTCTACTTTCACGATGACATTGTTATATGTACCATGTTCTTCATTGCCGTTATTCAAGCGCAGCTCTTGCATCAGCATTTTGCCGGTTTCAAGAGATACGTAAAGTTTCTTATCGTATGCTACCTGATTCTCACTGACACCGGCCGGCTTCTTAAGTATGCCAGATACCCGAAGCGGAGAGCTCGTGTAGGTCTTGCTGTCGCCATTACCCAGCATCGTTTTGAGACGTATTTGTCGCTGATACATCGCAGTAGGGATGCGATTAAGATTGTTGTACTGCTCCATTAGTGAATCGTCATACGGATTGTTAGACAACTGTTCGATCAGGTTATCCATCGTTTCTTGATCAACAAGTCCTAGGGTTCCTCCATAGTTTAAGATGACGGTACCATCGAGGTCGGAAGGAGAACCCTGCATAAATTTGTTGTCAAATTGAGTTAACGAATTGAGATCTGTTGCAAATACTTCAATTCCAGTACGGCGGTCATCCAATGTGCTCATTTCCAAATAACCAAATTGCTGGAATGGCGCCACTGCCTTTACATGAGGGATGTTGCGGATGACCTCAATCTTTTGCGCTGTAATCTTTCCGCGTTCTACGTTCTCGTTATCTGCACCTTTGGCCTGCTGTCCGCCGTTTTTGCCTTGATTTCCGCCTTGGCTGACCCCCGTATTCGGAGTAACCGTAATTTCGTCCATCTTTAAAAAGGAGTTCAATTGTTTTTCTGCAAACATTTGTGCAGATTCCCCGACGCTCATCGCAATAATAATTGCGGCACAGCCAATCGAAATTCCAGCCGCACATAAGCCAGTAACAACCTTACGTCTCTTCAATTGATCCCATGATAGATGGAGGTAGTCTCGTACTCTCACGACTGCTCACCTCCAACGGGATGAAGAACTTTTCGTCCTGAACAGCTTCTGTCGTCAACATTGGACTTACGTGCGTGTGCAATCCGTCCTCGATCAATATGCCATCCTTTAAAGTAATAATGCGTTTTGTTTGTTCGGCCACTTCCATTTCATGTGTGACGATAATGAAGGTGGTGTCTACGGTTTCGTTTAAGTTTTTTAGGATTGCGATGATTTCTTCTTCTGTTCGTGTATCCAGATTACCGGTAGGCTCGTCCGCAAAAACAACCGATGGCTCGGTAATAAGCGAGCGTGCGATACTGACACGCTGCTGCTGCCCACCAGACAATTGAGATGGGAACAGTTCAGCCTTGTCAGGAATACCAACCTGTTCAAGCAGACGGATCGCCTTTTGCTTTCGTTCGGCTGGACGTATGCCTTGGAAAATAAGTGGGAGCTCTACATTTTCACGTACAGTTAAATTGGCTATTAGCTCGTACGCTTGAAATATGAAACCAATATGCTTGCGTCGAAATTCAGCAAGTGAGTTCTCGTTCAGCTTTACAATATCCTGATCTGCAATATAAATGCTCCCTTCAGTTGGCTTCATTAAGCCCGCCATTAAGTTGAGCAATGTGGATTTACCAGAACCTGAGCTGCCTAGCAGTGCAACCATCTCGCCGCGCTTAACTTCAAAATTAATGGAATGCAGTACTTGGGTTGTTTCGGGGCCGTTCTTAAATGAGTGTGACAGACCTTCGACACGTAGCATTCGGCTCCTCCTTTCTTTCTATTACTTCGATGTAGGTATGTATTGATCTAGGAAATGACAGTGTTCCATACGGTGGATAAACGTGAAAGTTTCTTCCTAAGTTGCATTGTGACAATATTGTAAGGAGAACTCGAGAATTGTCACGCAAATTGAGGATTCGTTGTTATTCGCGATGTCGGCATGGTATGCTGTAATGGCATGGCTTAAGAAGGCATGTGTACATTTTGACATAAAACCTGGATCGAAGAAGCACATCAACCCGTGCAGCATGGAGGTGAGCATGCAGTGGCAAAAAAATGAGGTTGGACAAACTATTAGGACATATGGGCTGCGGCAGTCGCTCAGAAATTAAAAAGTGGGCAAAAAGCGGCTTGATTCAAGTCAATGGGCGGTTAATTAAGGACAGCGGTGTACAGGTAGATCCTGATATAGATGAAGTGATGCTTGACGGTGAACAGATTCGATATCGTGAATTTGTGTACATTATGCTGAATAAGCCGCAGGGCGTCATTTCAGCAACGGAGGATTTGCGAGAGCGTACGGTCATTGATCTGCTGCCAGATGAGCTTCGTCATTTTGAACCCTTCCCGGTAGGACGGCTGGACAAGGATACCGAAGGCTTGCTGTTGCTTACGAATGACGGCAAGCTGGCACATGATCTGTTATCTCCGAAGAAGCATGTTCCAAAAACATATGTAGCGACCGTTAGAGGACGGGTCGACAATGATGATGGAGCGGCGTTTCGTCAAGGTGTCGAACTTGATGATGGGTATGTGACAAAGCCAGCGCATCTTGTAATCTCCGGTCATGAGGAGCAAGCAGATGGAACGGTGCATTCCTTTATCGAACTGACAATTACGGAGGGGAAGTTCCATCAAGTGAAGCGAATGTTCGAGTCGGTAGGGAAGCAAGTAATTTATTTGAAACGTATCCAAATGGGAACGCTAGATTTGGATCCCGTACTCAAGCTTGGTGAATGGAGAGAGTGTACAGCAGAAGAGCTAGAAGCACTTCAGCAGCATCAGCAATAAGGAAGGTTTAATGATTGAAAATTCATATGGCTGACAACATATAAAGGCTAGAGAGAAAAGGGAGAGATCAATGATGAATTATCGCATTGTAGCGTTAGATATGGATGGAACACTGCTGCATGATGATCATACGCTGTCCAACGCGAATGCGGAGGCGATTCGCAAGGTCGCTGCTCAAGGCGTGGAGATTGTATTGTGCACGGGAAGAAGCCCAATTAGTACACTTCCATACTTAGAAGAGCTTGGCCTTGATGGTGTGGTAATTACCCACAATGGCGCTGCCACCGTCGCTTCAGAAGGACGCAAACTGCTTCATCGCTTCGATATTCCAAGTGCAGGATTGGAGCCTTATATTCAATACTGTCGTGAGAATGGGGTTCACTTTGATATTAATACCGCTTTCGAATTATATGTGGACAAGCTGAATGAACTGACCCCGGAGATGCTGCATTTATACCGCCAATTCCTAATTGAGCCGAAGCAGTTTCCAGGTTGGACGGGCTTGCCGCATGCGCCTGTGAAGCTGACAATGAGCGGACATAAGGAAGAGATAGATCAAGTAGAGCATGAATTGAATGAATGGACACATGAGCACAATTTTATTCGCTCAGGGGACTACTTTATCGATATTATGCATAAGGATGCAACGAAGGGAAATGCGCTCAAGCAGCTTGCTGCGATGCGCGGCGTACCGCGTGAACAGGTGCTCGCCATCGGCAACTATTATAACGATATGACAATGATCCAATTTGCAGGCATGGGCGTAGCCATGGATAATTCCCCGCTTGAGGTGAAGGCTGCAGCACAGGAAGTCACGTTGTCGAACAACGAGGATGGAGTGGCTGCTACCTTGCTGAAGTATTGCTAGTGGCTGGTTCTGTCTTTGGGAGATAGGGGGGCGTAACCCCGTTCAAGGTAAAGGGGTGCTACCGGCTCTTTCATCCATCCGATTGCAATAGCATGATCGATGAATAATAAGCCGCTGTCCTTGCACAATCGAAGCTTCAGCTTGAAGCATCTCATTGTGCAAGATCAGTGGCTTTTTCCTGCGTATACAGGAGCTTTTGCTTTCTATCCGGTTGTGCGCAATCCCTTCGGATAATGGTTTTTTAGCTGACCGCCTGATGCTTTGCCGAAGCCAATAGGCAGACCGTCAATAGAAACGAGTGTCCAGCCCTTAAGTTGGGCATTGTCACCTTCTAACGGAAGTGCTTCTCCACGCAAGTATGCCTCAGCAGCGGAATCTGTTGCAGCGAATGAGATGGATTGAGCTGCCTCCTTCGCAGAGCGGCAATACAACGCCAGCGCATGGGCAGGTTCGATGCGATTTTTGCGCAGATGTGCCAGATGCAGACCGGCACGAGGTACGCGAAGTCCTCGCAGCGTTTCGCCGCCTTGCAGTGCATGTATAGCGGAAACATTGCCTTGCGGTAGCCAATACAATTCTTCACCAAACAGCAACGGTATGCCTTGTGGCAGGTGAAGTCCAGGAAGGTACTCGCGTTTCCACGCTTCGAACTGTGAATAAGCAGCTTGGGGATCGCTGACTCGTGAGCCGCTGCTTTTACGTCCCTGCTTACGGCTTCGCATGTTGGTGTTGGATGCTTCCGTAGAAGCAGAATGGTCTGCTTGCCACTGTAATACGGCGACGAAATGACCCTCTCCTTCCGCTTGATGCGGCCAAATGCGCTCCATGCGGAGTAGCTTGAACTGATCGAAGTGTCGGAGCCAATGATCAATAATCTCTTCATTTTCCTGGCGATTGAAGGTGCAAGTGGAATAGGCGATTGTCCCGCCTGGCTTCAACATGGCTACCGCTGCCTGAATGATGTCCCACTGCCGTGCTGCACACATTGCAACATGCTCGGGCGACCATTCGCGTATTGCATCCTCATCCTTGCGGAACATGCCCTCACCAGAGCAAGGCGCATCGAGCATAATGCGATCGAATGCGTGCGGGAATTTCGACGCCAGTGCGTGCGGATCGGACTGGGTGACAATTGTGTTGCCGATTCCCATTCGCTCAATATTTTCAGCCAATATTTTAGCGCGTTGAGGATGGATCTCATTTGCGATCAGGACGCCTTCGCCGCGCATACGCCCTGCAATGTGGGTGGATTTTCCTCCAGGAGCAGCAGCAAGATCCAGAATGAATTCGCCTGGCTGAGGATCAAGCAGGGCGACGGCCGACATTGCCGATGGTTCCTGAATATAATAAAAGCCTGCTGCATGATACGGATGCTTCCCTGGTCGAGAGGCTTCATCATAGTAGTATCCCTCTTCACACCAAGGGACAGGCCGCAGATGAAATAGCTGCTCTGCATTCAAGCGTGCATCAGCATGAGTAATCCATTTTGTGGGGTTGGCACGAAGTCCGAAGGTGCGCGGATCCTTATAACTGAGCAAAAATGCATCCCCATCCTTTGGGAGCATTTGCTTCATTTGTTCGATATAGGCTTGTGGCAATGACAAAGTTGTTGCATCTAGGGACATGTTACAGCTCCTTTCTGAATGGGTATAAAATAATCAGCATTGTATAGTTTACCGGACTGCTAGGCTTCGATGCAACGATGAATGACAGGAAACGTAGTCCAGCCAACCGCTCATTTACTAGGCAGATATTCATTTATGGATATATTCGGATCAGGTTACAATAATGTAAGACTCTTTTGCGAAACGTTAATGTAAGCTTGTACGTATGGAGTAGGTGGCAGGATTGGTGATTGGTATGATCAACTCATGGATACAATTTGACTAGGGGATCTAGAAGTTAGGGGACAGGCTGCGAGAGCGCCGTGTACAATAGGAGAAAGGAGCGGATGAATGGTGAATGATGTCGTTGTAGAACTACAAAATGTTACGAAAAAGATAAAAGGAAAAACCATTATCGATAATTTGTCATTCAGCGTACGACGCGGGGAAGTGTACGGGTTCCTTGGACCGAATGGAGCGGGGAAGACAACAACAATACGGATGATGGTCGGCCTGATGTCCATGACGTCCGGAAATATTATGATTGAGGGGCATAATATACGAACAGATCGCTCCAAGGCTATGGCCCATGTGGGAGCAATCGTAGAGAATCCAGAGCTTTATAAATTTATGACCGGGCGCAAAAATCTCCAGCATTTCGTTCGGATGAGCGGCAAGCCGATTACAGAGGAACGCATCAAGGAGATCGTCAAGCTTGTTGATTTGGAGAATGCGCTGGACAAGAAGGTAAAGACATATTCCCTTGGAATGCGTCAGCGTCTAGGTGTGGCGCAGGCTTTGCTTCATAATCCTTCGATATTGATTTTGGATGAGCCTACGAATGGACTTGATCCGGCCGGGATTCGTGAGCTGCGGGATTATTTGCGCCATCTTGCCAAAAAGGAAAATATCTCGATTCTCGTGTCTAGTCACTTGCTGTCGGAAATTGAACTGATGTGTGATCGTGTCCTGATTATTCAGAACGGCAAGTTCGTCGGAGAACGATCACTTGATCCGAATGAAGAAGGACAACAATCTGCTGCTGTGGCGATCCGCTTTGAGGTAGACAATGCTGCTAAAGCAGCGGAAGTACTGGCATCTGCAGAATGGAAGACAATTGTAGAGGCAGACAGCGCAATTAAGATTGAATTACTACATGACGAGATTCCGGCAGCGGTACAGAAGCTCGTTCAAGCGGGCGTTCTCATTTATGAAGTGCGTGCAGTTGCACCGACATTGGAAGAGACGTTCTTGTCCATGACGAAAGGGGGACGCATTGAATGAGATACTTTGTATCCCTTGTGCAAAATGAATGGATGAAGGCGAACAGCAAGCGCCAGGTTCCATATTTTTATGCGTTTATTGCGGTTATTACTTTGATGGTAGCTGTCGCAATGCGGTTCTTCATTTTTAAAAGTGATCCATATCCGTATATGGCCTTTGCAAGTGACATTAACTTTTTGTTCAGCTCGCTCATTGGCATCTTTATTATGGTCGTCTCTGCGCAAATTGTTACCGATGAGTATCGAGATGGAACGATTAAGCAGCTGTTAATTAGACCAGCGAGCCGCACTATGGTGCTTGCATCTAAGATGGTTACTGTTGTCCTCATCTTGTTGTCGGTCTATGTATTTACTGTCATCTGCAGTATAGTATTCGGAATGATATTCTTCAGCTTCATGTCCGCAGATGTTACATTAGTGGTAATATTGAAAGATATCCTATTCCGGATACCAGATGTCCTGTTCTACGCGGTGCTTGCCATGACAGCTGCTGTGCTTACACGCAGCCTGGGTCTGGCGATTACCGTTCCGATTGTCATTAAGTCTGTCGTTGGAGCAGGAATGTACTTCTTTGCCGGCAAGCCTTGGTACAAGTTTTTAATTTTCCCGAACTTGAACTGGCAGCCATACTTCAATGGTGGGGATAACCTTCCATTCAAGGAAGCGAGCTTCGGATTCAGTGTTACGATCTATGCGGTGTACATGATCGTGCTTCTCGGCGCATCGCTCATCATTTTTAATAAAAGAGATGTGCAATAGTTTATATTTGAAATAACAGTAACGCCTTCCCTTACATGAAGATGCAGGAGAAGGCGTTACTTATTTATTACGACATATCTCTTGAAGCTTTCTGGATGTGCATATAACTCGTAACCTGATTTTTACCGTGAGTTTTAGAATAGTACATAGCCTGGTCGGCTTCACGTACAATATCGTCTGAAGTCATATATTTGCGAAGAGTGCTACGCCCGATACTAATCGTTACGGTTGTCTCTTGTTCCACGCGATGCCGAATCTTTTCTGCGATTTGTTCTACCCGGGCATTACGGTGCGTAAGAAGAGCGACTAATTCCTCGCCGCCGAAACGTCCAGGTATACCGTATTCCTCTACTTCCTCGCGTATAATAAGAGAGACCTGCTTCAAAATTTCGTCCGCTTGATCATGACCGTAGGTATCGTTTACCTTTTTGAAATTGTCGATGTCGCAAAAGATAAATGAAATTTTATACTCATTACGGATATATTGCTGCATCACTTTCATGATATGTCTACGGTTGAATAGTCCGGTCAGCCCGTCTGTAATGGAGGTTCGATAGGTCATGTGCAACAGCTCGACCACGCGCTCGAACAGGATGAAGAACAATAGGGTGTAATAAGCAAGTGGGAGAAGTCGTTCCAGCAGGAACAACTGCTTGTTATTGTACGCAAACAGTAAGGCATTTATAGTTGTTAGTGATATGGTGGCAAAGTATGCCGCTAAGCTGCATATATAAGTGATACGCTGTCCGATTCTTGGGGCTACCCACACATAACAAAATAAAGCCGCAATCATAAGATATAGAAGCAGTGGCCATGCGCTTCCGATGGTTGGTGTAATGTTCCTATCAAAAGGGATGGACAGCATTGCTGCAATTGGGATAATCAACAGCATGCCATAGAAGCGGATTCGATAACCACGCGTTGGCCTTTTATAGAGCCGATATATCGCCATATTCATGAGAATGAAGGAAAACGCTTGCAAGGTGGTTCCGACGACAAACCATTGATAGACCTGGAGGTTCCATTGCAGCCATGGCAGGCTGATCACATCTGTAAACCGTTCTGCAGCCATGAGGAGCAGAGATACAACTAATAAGATATATGCTGGAGAACGCTGCCGGATATAGAGGCGAATGGCCATCAAAATCATGATGAAGGTAATGTAAAGGATACAGGAAGATGCTAGTCCGATCACGTTATTCACGTAAGAAAGGGAATTAGCCGAATGAGTCATGAGTGACAGCTCCATTAGGAAGGTTCTTTACTGAAACATATGTTCTAATATATCATAAAGGTTGAACGGCGAAAAGCGCGAACAAGAAGGAGGCCTCGCATGAATATTTTGCAAGCCTTGTTTTTCCCGCCTGAACAACCGGGAGGAGTATCCTCCATGGTTCCATATATACTGGATCGATTCCAGCCTCCTCATTGGGAGATGGAGATTTTTTCGCTGCCGAAGCGATTACGGGGCAAGGGACAGGAGGAAGTCCATTTTCAAACATTCGATTGGAACCAGTACGGAGAAAGCCCAATCGTACAGAAGTATATTCAGACATACCGTGACTATATCTGGTGGACGAAGCTGCGGCTGAGCAGGCACTACGACCTGATCCATGCCCATCATCCGATTGCGGGTCTTGTTATGAAGCAGTTGTACCCTGATACGCCGGTCATCATGACGATTCACTCCAGCTTTGAGCAGGAGCTCATTTTAAACGGCAAGATTGAGCCGAATGGGCCGGAGCACAAGTTTCTTACGTCTCTTTATGGCGAACTTGAGCATCAGGTGGATGAAATGATGACGGTGTCATATTCATTTAGAACCTATTTGGAGCCTTATGTCCGTCATGCAGAGCGAATAGAGGTACTGCCGAATGGCTTTGATGAAAAGCGATTCAAGCCGATCGCACACGATAATGTTGTCCCTCAACTGATTACGATGTGCCGCTTAGTTCCTGCAAAGGGGCTCGATGTACTGCTTCATGCGTGTGCAGAATTAAAGCGGCGGGGCCATGCTTATGTACTTCATATTATTGGTGATGGGCCGATTCGCAAGGAACTTGAGCAGCTTGCACAAGAGCTGTCAATTTATGATGACACGATATTTTACGGCTATATGCTTCATCCGGAAGAATTTATGCCGTTTTTTGATATTTTTGTACTGCCTTCACGGGCGGAAGCGTTCGGTTCTGTGTTTGCGGAGGCGGCACTGTGCTGGTTATCGCTCATCGGAACGAATGTGGGCGGGATTGCAGAACAGATCGAAGATGGAGTCAATGGACTGCTTGTACCGCCAGATGATCCAATTGCACTCTGTAATGCGCTGGAGCGGGCAATGATGGATGGATCGTTCCGATATGAACTTGCGCGGGCAGCGTGGGCGAAGGCGAAGCAAATCTATTCACTGACACGCATCGTCAATGAGCTTAAACGTAAATATGTACATTATCAACCGAAGCGGGGGTGAAGCATTGATTCCGTTTCGTTTTATCCATGCAGCAGATATGCATGTCGACAGTCCCTTCCGAGGCCTACAGGCCTTGCCGGATAAATTAAAAGAGGAAGTTCTGGAATCAACCTTTGCTGCCTGGGACAATTTAGTTCGTCTTGCGATTCGTGAAAAGGTGGACTTCGTGGTCATTAGCGGTGATTTATATGATGGCAAGGAGCGATCACTTAAGGCTCAGTGGCGGCTTCAACGAGGAATGGAGCAGCTTTACGAGCAGCGGATTCCAGTATACCTCATTCATGGCAATCATGATCCACTTCACCGCGAGGTGAAGTGGGAGTGGCCGGACAATGTCACTATATTCCCTACAAATGCTCCGCAAGCTGTTCTCGTTCCCAATAAGGATGGAGCTATGGTGGCGGTAGTGTGCGGCATGTCCTACGGTGATTCCGCAGTATATGAGAATTTAGCAGCTATGTATCCTGACTCTCCGGAATCTGCTGCTGTGCATAGCGATCATACAGCTCGTCATGATGAATGTGCCCTAGAAGCAAATGGAAATGTAAACGTCAAGATGAAGAGATTACATAGGAACCAGGGAGATGGAAGTCCAAGGCTATTCCGAATTGGTGTGCTGCATGGAACTGTGGATGGAAGAGCCGGACACGATCCTTATGCGCCATGCTCGAAGCGAGAGCTAATAGAGAAAAACTATGATTATTGGGCGCTTGGTCATATCCATATGAGAGAAGTACTGAACGAGTCTCCTTATATTGTGTATCCTGGAAATACACAAGGCAGGCATGTGAAAGAAATCGGCGCGAAAGGCTGTTACATGGTGGATGTAAGCGAGCATGGCAATGTCAGCTTGCAGTTCGAACCTTTGGATACGGTACGATGGCGCCAAGAACAAATCGATGTGAACGGCATCAGCTCCATGCAATCGATTATGCAGCTGCTTGATGAGAAAATGATGGCTTGGAAAAGTGGTACGGAAGGGCGGCTGACGCTCATTCGATTGGAATTAATCGGACGAACGGCATTGTACGCATCCCTCCAGCAGGAAGCATTGGCTGCACAGTGGATGGAAGCATGGCAAGCACAAGAAGTTGACGACTCCTTATTTGAGGGGGCATCAGGCCTTCTGTGGCCAGTTGCACTCCGTGTAAGCTGCACGCCAGATATTGATGTTGAACAGTGGGAAGCTTCCGATAGCTTCCCGGGAGATATGATCAGGATAGCGAGGCAGGCACAGCAGCATGAGGATACAAGCGAGGCCTTGATTCAGGATTCCCTGCAGACGCTTCAGCAGCATCCTCGCATGCGGAATTGGCTTGCTTCCCAATCTGGGGAGATACAGAAAGAGTGGATCGAGGAAGCGATGATGCTGGCAGTCGAATGGCTCCAGCGAGAGGTGAAGCGTTCATGAAAATATTGCGGATACATTTGATAGGATATGGAGGATTCCGTGATACGGTCATCCCGCTTGCCGAACGGGGATCTGGTGCAGGAATTACGCTGCTTCATGGCCCAAATGAAGCAGGTAAGAGTACCATTACTTCTTTCATTCGTGATATGCTGTATGGATTTCCGAAGCGCCGAAGCAATCCTTCCCGATTTATGCCGTCTGAGGGCAGTATGTATGGGGGACGTATGAATGTTCTCGATCGTAGTGGCGCCGAATGGTCGATAGAGCGCTGGGAGCAGGAGGGTGTCTCCCACACGAGCATTCGCAAGATGACAGAAGCAGGGATTGTGACAGAAGCCGATCAAACTCAATTGGAGAATGAATTGCTAGGGGGATTGAGTTCGGGGTTGCATAGCCGCTTATTTGGCATAACACTCGATGAGCTGCAGGAGTTGCAAACGCTGCAGGATGATGAGGTAGGGGCGTATTTATACGATGCTGGCCTATATGGAGGCAGAGGAATTACCGAGGCAGAACGATGGCTGCAGCAATCGATGGATGGGCTGTACAGGCCTAGAGGCCGCAATCAGCATATCAATCAGACGCTGCATGCTATGGACAAGCTGGAGCGGGGACAGCGGGAAGCTCACCGACATGCGGCTAAGCTAGGGGAGCTTGCGGAGCAAGTAACCCTTGTACGGCTTGAACTGAATCGGTGTGTGGAGAAGCGGACGCGGCTGCGTGCGGAGCTGGCGACGGCAGAGCGTGCTAGTGGAGTGGCAGATACATGGATTCGTTATGTAGCTGCCAAGCAGGAGTTGGAGGCTCAGCCAGCAGACTTGATTGCAAGGCTCCCTGAGCTTGCGACCCAATGGAATGAATGCGAACGGAAGCTCTCTGACATTGAAGCGGCTTGCAGAGGAATCGAGGATAAGCGTAAGGCGGCAGTTGCGAATTTGCTGGGGCAAGAGCCGTTCAGCCAACTGCTGGAGATGGAGGCTGAGACAAGACGCCTTGTGCAGTTGACCGATACGGTTCAGCATTGGAGAGAGGCCGCTGGCGAGGCAGAGCTGGAATACAGTGCGGCAGAAGCTGAACTGTGGCGGCTAGCACGCCAGACGGATGCATCGTGGACGCCAGAGAGGTTGCTTTCCAGCA
This sequence comes from Paenibacillus alvei DSM 29, assembly GCF_000293805.1. Classification (GTDB taxonomy): domain Bacteria; phylum Bacillota; class Bacilli; order Paenibacillales; family Paenibacillaceae; genus Paenibacillus_B; species Paenibacillus_B alvei. The sequence continues at coordinate 140,146 of NZ_AMBZ01000003.1, forward strand.
ATGCTTTCTCTTATATGGAACAGGTACAAGCGGCAGAGCTGCGTGCTGAAGCGTGCCGTTTAGCGGTTGCTCAATCGGAAGCTGGAATGGAGCGTTCAGCCCGTGAGGCCGAGAGCGCACTTCAGGAATACGAAGATGCAAAGAAGCTTCTCGAACGCTATGAAACTGACGGCGTGAATGGCAGCGGCTTTGCACCATCTGAGGAATGCGCAACTGATATTGCGCATACAGAACAGGCACTGGCTGATGCTGTACGGGTATGGAACGCTTCAACTGACGGTGGGTTGCATGTTCTCACAGGGGAACGCGCTCAGCCTCAGATGACCTCTTACTCACGCATGAATCGTAATGCATCGCGTTCATATAAGGTCTCGCACACGCGCGCGATTTATGGGTTTGGGCTCGGTGTGATGCTGCTTGCTGCCGGCTTGGGATGGATCGGACAGCAATGGCTTATGGCTGGTGTGATTGCTTTGGTAGGTTTGGTCGCGACAATTATTCTTGTATATATATCTTCCCAGTCATTTCCGTATTCTCCATCCCCACAGCATTCTTTTGACACAGCGTATCCGAATGAAAATGTTTCACACGGATTTGAGCATGCGGTATACGCTCATACCGAAGCGCTTCGTCAGCTTTTGCAACCCTATTTCTCCTCCTTGAAACGCAATTCGCATACAGCCGAGCTTGTTGATATCAGGAAGGCGTCTCAAGATGTTGCGGAGTGGCAGCGTGAACGGAAAGGCTTGCAAGAGACATGCCGTTCCTTGCATGAGATGGTAATCTCAGCAGAACGGCGCTATCGGCTTCTTACTGCAGAGCTCGGTGCTGCTCAGAAGAAAGAGGAGGAGCGCTATCGCGATTGGGTTGCCTGGCTGCGACAGGAATCTCTCCCGGAACAGCTCAGCCTGGCTGGAGTGAAAGAACTTGTCAGAAGGTTCGAACAGGCCGAAGAAGTGGAGCAGCAGCGTCTCCGTTCTGCAGAGAAGCGTACTCGTCTGCTTGGGCAGCTGGAGCTGTTCGAGCAGGATTGCAGCAGTCTGCTGCACAGAGCACAGCTGCTTATTTCCAGTCGTTCGCAACAAGAGAATCGGACAGGTTCGAACGAAGGAGGAGCAGTTGCTTCTTTACATGCTGCGACATCTCTTCGAGTGGAAGACGAAGGACTGCTGACCGGCTCTACAATAGGTGGATTATTCCGTTTGTTGGAACGAATTGAGCGTGAAAAGGAACGGGAGCTGGAATATCGCCAGCTGACGCTTCACAGCAACTCTTTGGAAGAAGAGTGGAGGGAACAGCAGGCTCAAGCTTTACAGACACAGGGAGCGATGGACAAGCTTCTTCTGGAAGCGAGGGTAAATACAGGTTATGAACTGCTGAGCAGTGCTGATGCATACAATCATAAGATCGAACTGGAGCGACTTATACGAGACTTGGAAGCAGTGCTGTACCGCGGTGGTAAACGAGCAGCATTTCAGTCAATGGAAGAGCTGTTAATCCACTATGACGGACGGGAGTTAGAGCAGCGGATCACTGAGCTTACATGTGAACTGGAGCTCGTAGACGAGCGCATTCGAGAGCTGGAAGGTCGCAAGGGGAGATTAGAGCAGGAAAGCGAGAGGCTGAAGCAAGAGGTGGAAGGGGCTTCTCACCATCAGGAGTTTGCGCTGCAGGAAGCGAGACTGGACGAGCAGGCTTCACGATATGCTGTTCTCGCGCTCGCCAAAACGCTAATCCAACGTACTCGAAAATTGTATGAGGAAGAAAAGCAGCCTCTTGTACTCAAACGCGCTGCTCATTATATGCTGCAAATGACCGCAGGACGATATACCCGGGTACTCATCCCGTTCGGTGAGAAAACAATTACGCTGGAACGGCGAGATGGTCAACTGGTGCGAAGCCATCATTTCAGCAGAGGAACTGCGGAGCAAGCGTATCTTTCTGTCCGATTTGCACTCGCTGAGGCTTTGGATCATCGAGCATCCGTTCCGTTCGTACTGGATGATATTTTGGTCAATTTCGATCGGGAGCGGGCTGGACTGGCAATTAAGGCACTTACTGAACTGTCTCGTTCACACCATGTCATCATGACGACCTGCCATCCTCATATTGCGCGAATGATCCAGCATGAACCAGAAGCGGCCAATGTAATTGAATTGGAACGATTAGAGTACTGTTGATAAAGAAGCAAAGGCGCAGTTGCCCTGTGAAGGGTAATGCGCCTTTTTTGCGTGGCAATTATCAGCCTTGAGTTTCAGCATTATTTATGATTTTGGCGGAGTCGAATTGCTTTTTCGGCTCACTGGTTGAAGGGGCATCATTGTAGGATAAGCAGCATTGGATGGAGGCCGATTGTTATCATTCAGTGGCGGGCCAGATGATCGAATAAGCAGATAGAGCCAGGCTAGACTAAATAGACCAAAGAGCGGATACAAGAAGGATACAAGCGGTTTGAAGCCGAATTGACTGAACAAATAACAAAACAACATAATCATCAAAATAATGAGCTTCTGATGAATTCCGGTACGCTGTTGAAGCTGCAGTGTAATCCCATATACATCAGCGATGTAGGTTGTAAAGATTTCTGAAAAAATAAGCATGACATAAATCAGTTGAATGAACACGCCGAGACCGGTAGCAATATGCCCCATGGGGATGTCGAACTGCGTTATGCCTGGCATGTGTACAGCCAAAGCGAAATGTCCGGAGAGAAGCAGAACGCCGATAAGTACACCGCCAATAATACCTCCAAGCTGAATGACTCTTTTGTTCGGCATCGAGGCTCCAAGTGGAACGAGAACGGCTTGTGCCATAGCCAAATTGAAGGCCCCGTATAGGAGCGGTGCGCTCCAAGCTGCATAGAAGGACTTGTCCGTGTTCAAGGCAAGCACTTGGGACGCATTGGGCATTTGCAGTGTATGAATGATAATGAACAAGGTAAACGTAAGCATAGTAGGAGCGACAATGGAGTTGAGCTTCAGGATAGCGTCCATGCCTCGGCTTACGAACCAGTAGGAACCAAGTAGCGTGATGAGCAGTCCGATTTGATAATTCATGTGAAGATGCTCTACGAATACGGAGCCTGCGCCAGCCAGCATGACACTGTTCACACAAATGATAATAGCCATCGTGAATAGACTGATGATACCGCCGACTCGATCGCCGAATAGCATTCGATTAATATCCTCGTAGGAACGCGCCTTAATGTCATGAGACAACAGCATTAGCTTGGTGCCGAGCCAGATGAATAGTGCTGTTGTTAACAGAATGGTAAAGGGAGCCCACCACCCGTAAGCTGTAAAAAATTGCAGTATTTCCTGTCCGGTTGCAAACCCTGCCCCCACGACGGTTCCGATATACGTGAATGCAATTTGCATAACTAACACTGATTTTTCAATGAATAGACGCCTCCTTGCCTACCAAGCTTGTACGCTCTACTATAAAAATATGAGCAAGTAGGGCCGGACATGACTGTCTGGATATGATAAAATAGATATCGAATTACGGGAGGGGGCTAACGGTGCATACAGTCATGTGGGCGCTGTCTCATTACGGATACATCGCCTTATTTATGTTATTGGCGCTCGGCATCATCGGCATCCCTGTACCAGATGAAACGCTGATGGTTTTTGTAGGCAGCTTAACGGTTAATGGTCCATTCCAATACATACCTGCTTTTGCTGTCTGTTTAGCAGGGAGCATGACAGGGATGTTCATCAGTTATATGGTCGGACGCAAGGTGGGCAAGCCTTTGCTGGATCGATACGGAAAGAAATTAAAGCTGACGCCGCAGCGGATTGAGCGAACAGAAGAATGGTTTCAGAAATACGGCGGTTGGAGCATCGTTTTTGGTTATTTTGTGCCAGGGCTGCGTCATTTGACTTGTTATTTTGCCGGTATGTCCAGGATGAGGTGGACAACCTATCTTTTTGCGGCTGGATCGGGTGCTCTTGTGTGGGTGACCACTTTCCTGACGCTCGGCCATATCGTCGGAAACCATTGGCGTGAGGCAGTGCGCTGGCTTCACTCAAAGGGGAATCCAATACTATTCGGTGGAATCGCGGTACTCGCGGTGGGTGGTACAATAGTATACTTTGTAATCCGCTATCGGTTGCGGACGAAAAGAACGCCTTGACTCCAAGCGGAATCAAGGCGTTTCTTATTTGTATCATTCAGTGATTACTTATGCGCGCTGATGGGAGAATAGCTTTACTGCCTGAATTTTGTTTGTTTTTGGATCCATATCGAGCCGCAGCAAGCAGTTGTTCAATTCATAGCTCCACACATAATCGGTATCATGATCAGGACGACCGAGCACTTTCGAGGCAGTATCATCATTGTCGCCGATCGTTAAGCCTTGAATGCCTGTCGAGGTATCCTCACCCGATACTTCGATAAAGACGACGCTCCCATCCTGCTTGCAGCCAAATGAGAAGCCATCATACTGATACACATCAATCGGATCGATATCATCCATGACATAGTGATCAGAAGGCTCACCCCACACCTCCTTTATTTCATCATCGTTGGAAGTGAGCGCGATGCCCTTCAATTGAGGGCGGGTTCGGTCAAATTCATGCTCAATATATGTAGAATCACTATGATTAGCTGATTGGTTCTTAGGAGATGCAATTACGGTTTTTTCATTTTGCTTCCCTTCAGGTTTACGATCACCAGAATTCACACGGGTATCTTTCTGATGCGAATAAGGCGTATCCGTTTCAATTGGGGAGACATTGTGCTTCTGGGATGAACATCCTTGAAGCAGCCAAGTCATCATGACTGCGGCCAGTACAACCGTAATACTGCGTTGCCAAGTAGATCGCTGCATCGTAAATCCTCCTTAACCGCCACGCGGCGGGCCTAGAACATATTACCCTATTGTCGGAATATGAATCATTTGCCAATTTGGGCGTTATGAACTAGATATCAACTGTAAATAATATGGATCAAGCCATAATAACCCTTATATAATAGTTAGACGCTTCAAAACCCCATTTAGTTGCAACGAATTGAAAGAATTGTTCTCCTTTTCTCCATTCACCTCTTTGGCATATAATAAAGTATAAGATGGTGAGAGGGGGCGACGCATATGGTGGATGAACCAACAGCTCGCTTTTTGGAAGAAAAAGTGACGGAAGCTAAAAACCATTTTGAACGGGCACTTGATTGTAAACACACGGAGTTTGATGATTTGTACCCGTACATGATTGAACACCCTCAATTTTTCTGGTACAAACGGTATGTCGCTTGGTCAGAACTGCTGACGATCGTGAAGCTGTGCGATCAGCTGCAGGTTGGCTGGACAGGAAAGTTTACGGCACAACAGGTTGCGTATATTAACAAGCGTGTAATGTCTGCTAAGGTGCTTGACTACTGGTTCGAAACGAACGATACGAAGGAACATGTGGGCTATTGAGATGGAGAATAAGTGTGTGCAGGGCCTGCTGACGATGGCAGGCCTTGCATGTTGTACATATCGGAGGTGTAAGTTTTCATGATGGAAGAAGCTGTGCTTGACAGCTACCGGCAGGAAGGAACCCTGGTTAGAGTCGTTCGGGACATGCTGGAAATCAACGACGTCAGAGGTTACGTGGTAGCCTGGGATGATGAATCCGTTATGATTCGCAAGCGGAATCGGCGTGTGGTGAAGCTGAGCCGTGCCTATGCGATTCAGTCGGCTAATGAGCCGCGTATCGTCCCTGAAGTTTGAACCGGATTATATTACATACTGCATGGGCAGCGGGGAGGGGAAACCTGCCAACTGCCATGCAGCTTAGGCGGGAAAACAAGATTTCAAAAAAATTTTAAAAAGCCTTGACGTTTGCCTTGGTGCCATGATATTATATTTCTTGTCGCTGGGAAAACAGTTTGGCGATTCAATGGAAGCAATTAAATATGCGGTCGTGGCGGAATTGGCAGACGCGCTAGATTCAGGTTCTAGTGGTAGCAATATCGTGGAGGTTCGAGTCCTCTCGACCGCACCATACTTTCATCAACGAATCCTCATTTTTATGAGGCTTTTTTATTTTATGCAAATGGAAGCGCCTAGTCGTCGAGCTTCTCGACAGACTGGGTGTTTTTATTTTCCACTTTACCTACGCTTGACACAATTGGATTGACCGTGTATAGTAATGATTACTGATTCCAAATTAACGGATTTGGTAGTTACATATTATGATATGCGGTCATGGCGGAATTGGCAGACGCGCTAGATTCAGGTTCTAGTGTCAGCAATGACGTGGAGGTTCGAGTCCTCTTGACCGCACCACCTTTTCAATTACAGGTTCCTATTCTGTTTTCAGCAGAATAGGAACCTTTTTTGTTTCAAGATTTTTTATAGACTTAAAGATATTCTTATAGCGAAGACTCCGGTTAAGCCTCTCCGGAGTCTATATGTACAATTTTGTGCATTGCCGCTTCTATCGAAATAGGAGGATAGAAAACAGTTACAGCAACAGCAATAGAGTTCCACTAATAAGCAAGATAAGACCTATAAAAGCTTTCAATGATAATTTTTCCTTAAATACGATATAAGCGAAAATAATCGTCACAAGTATGCTCAATTTATCGATAGGCACTACGATGCTCGCCTGTCCTTCTTGCAAGGCCTTGAAGTAGAGCAGCCAGGACATACCGGTAGCTAAACCAGATAATGTAATAAAAATCCAACTCTTTTTGTCGATTTTTTTGATGTCGCCCTGTTTTCTTGTCATGAATACAATCAGCCAAGCCATAATCAGCACGACAATCGTTCGTATGGCAGTACCTAAATTAGAATCAACCCCCTCTATGCCCACTTTTCCTAAAATTGCTGTGATTGCTGCGAAAAAAGCAGAGAGTCCTGCGTACCAAATCCACTTCATGCTGCTGTCTGCGGATTGTGCTGCGTCTTGTTTTTGTATCATCATATACGTTCCAATCCCGATCAACGTCATACAGATGATTTTTAAGAGCGTGACGGGTTCTCCCAGTAAGATGATTGCAAGCAGCATCGTAATAATGGTGCTTGATTTATCAATGGGAACGACAACATTCACATTACCTAATTGAAGCGCTCGGAAATAGAAAATCCAAGAGGCGCCAGTTGTCAGCCCAGATAAAATGAGGTAGAAAAGAGATTTCGAGCTGATGTCAAACAGAGCATGATGCAAGTTTCCTGCAAATACAATCACCCATGCGAAAATGACCACAATCCCGGTTCTAAGGGCGGTAGCCAGATTGGAATCTGTATTTTGAATTCCGATTTTAGCAAGAATAGATGTTAATCCTGCAAACAGTGCTGCGCCAAAAGCATAAATAATCCACATGTATAAAATCCTCCAAACATTTATAACGCTATGTATTGGGTCCTTTTGAATCCCCCCCCCTATCATTGATAATGATAATCATTATAGTGGAAGTGTGCGGAATTGGGAAGGGGAGGCAGGGATGTTAGGTGTGAAAATTAAGGAATCCGACATCGCACAAAAACAACAAAATGGGGACTGACGGTGAAAAAGAAGGAGAGCGACACAAGTACCGAAATTGTTGAAGAAGCGGGCTTTGATCAAATCTCTTCTTATTTTGGCGTCTTGTTGATTGAAGCCTGGGTTGCATCCCGTATCAAGGGGTGATTATCTATTGCATCAGGAATTTTCATGTAGAAAGATTCTATATTTTCCTTTATATAATAATAAACTGAAATTGGGGGCTCCTGATTTTGGGGGAATTAAGAATAATTGCATGCTTGATCTCAAGAAAGCACCTTCTCTTAAGATAAAGCGCATAACGAAGAAAGAGGTGAGTACCATGAAGTTATCCGAATATGCGAGTTATGACGGTCTGGGGCTAGCCGAGCTGGTCAAGCGCGGCGAGGTTACGCCACAGGAACTGACTGCGTTAGCTAGCGAAGCTATCCGGCTGTTGAATCCTAGGCTAAATGTGATGGCCGTTTCGATGCAGGAGTCAGCAGAAAAGGAGAGCATGTCTGCTTTACCGAATGGACCGTTTGCAGGTGTTCCATTTTTGATTAAGGATTCAACACTGCATGCCGCAGGAGTGCCTCTCAACAACGGCAGCCGGTTGGGGGAAGGAATGATTTACCCGTACGATTCCGAGTTGATGAAACGGTTCCGTCAGGCGGGACTCGTGACGCTGGGATCTGCCACAGCGCCGGAATTTGGCTTCAACGCAACAACAGAAGCAGTTCTGTATGGACCGACGAGAAACCCTTGGGATCCGGAGAGGAGTCCAGGAGGCTCAAGCGGCGGCTCGGCGGCAGCTGTAGCGGCAGGGATTGTGCCCGTAGCCCATGCCAATGACGGTGGAGGTTCTATTCGTATTCCTGCCTCTTGCTGCGGACTGGTCGGCTTGAAGCCGACACGCGGACGAACGCCAAATGGGCCTGACAACGGAGAGTCGCTGAGCGGATTTGGCGTTCAGTTTGCCGTAACCAAGACCGTGCGCGATGCGGCTGCGCTGCTGGATGCAGTATCGGGGCCAGACCCAGGAGCATATGCCTGGGCAGAGCGGCCGAGTCGTCCCTTCTTGGCAGAAGTCTCTTCAGCTCCTGGGCGGCTGCGCATTGCTTGGACGGGCAATCCTTATTCGGGCACGGCTGTTGATGCAGAATGTTTGCGTGTCTTGCATGAAACCGTCAGCTTATGTGAAGAGCTCGGGCATGAATTAGTGGAGGCTCAGCCAGAGTTGGATTACGAGCCATTGTTCATGGCGACGATGAACATTTGGGCGGCTAATACTTATCATGGCATTGAACGGCTTGCTAAGGTGCTGAATCGGGTACCGTCAGAACATAACCTGGAAGCAACCATCCTGAAAACGTACCAGTGCGGCGCTGCTCTGTCCGCCAATGATCTGCTGACTGCCTTGGATATCAGTGCGCAAGCATCCCGCTCTGTAGGCCGTTTTTTGAACAGTATGATGTGCTGCTTTCCCCAACGATCGCGTCTTTGCCGTTTCCGCTGGGTCTGTTGAATGCGAACAATCAGGAAATCGATATAAAAGGCTGGACGGAACAGATGTTTACTCACGCTCCGTTCACAAGTCTCTTTAATACGACGGGTCAGCCTGCTATTTCGCTGCCGCTCGGTTGGAGCGCGGACGGCCTGCCGATTGGAATGCAGTTTGCCGGTCGTTTCGCCGACGAAGCCGGATTGCTGAGGCTTGCCGCTCAAATGGAATCCGTCCGGCCATGGAGTCATAAGCGTCCCGTCATTCATGCAGCAAACACCCAATAAGAGATGTCATTCCCGAACATACGAACAGAAACCTAGGTCGACTTGTTAAAAAGCGGACCTAGGTTTCTTGTTTCTTGCTGCTCCCTGACTGGAAAAAAAGACGTGCAGACATGATTCAACCTGGGGAAATCCCTCACTCTTTCTTACATACAGTATGGCTAAAAACAGAGAAAGCCTGTGACCTATCAAGTAGGACAGGGTTTCTCTACACCTGAGGAGTTGTCTCAAAGACAGCTCCTCTCCACTTCTATACGTCTAATCAACCATAATTCCATGAAGGTTGGTACACTGGATAAGGGTATACTCCCATTGATCGTAAATCCACCCGCTGCGCTAATTCATACCTTTGCCATTGTCCACCTTCATACCAATAAGCACCTTGTATTGAACGGTTCCCTCCCAACCACCATAATTCCATACTGTTAGGAATTCTCGATACAGCTGTAATACTTCCGTTAATTGCGGAACTGCCCATTGGGGCTAGTTCATATCTTTGCCATTGTGATCCTTCATACCAAAATGCACCTTGAACGGAGCCGTTTAGTCCTAACCACCATACTTCCATACTGGTTGGAATCCTCGATACGGATGTGATACTTCCAAATGGAGAAGCGCTGCCTGCTGGGGCTAGTTCATATCTTTGCCATTGTGATCCTTCATACCAAAATGCACCTCGCACGGAGCCGTTTGGCCCAATCCACCATACTTCCATACTATTAGGAATTCTCGATACCGCCGTGATACTCCCAACAGTGGAAGCGCTGCCTGCCGGAGCTAATTCATACCTTTGCCACTGCGATCCTTCATACCAAAACGCGCTCTGCACAGAACCGTTTGGCCCAATCCACCATACTTCCATACTATTAGGAATTCTCGATACCGCCGTGATACTCCCAACAGTGGAAGCGCTGCCTGCCGGAGCTAATTCATACCTTTGCCACTGCGATCCTTCATACCAAAATGCGCCTTGCACAGAACCGTTTGCCCCAATCCACCATACTTCCATACTGTTTGGGATCCTCGATAAAGCGATAATACTCCCGTTCCGAGCGGCACTGCCTGCCGGAGCTAACTCATATCGTTGCCACTGGCTTCCTTCATACCAAAAAGCACCTTGTATGGAGCCGTTTCTGCCAATCCACCACACTTCCATGCTGTTCGGGATCCTCGATACTGCTGTGATGCTTCTATTATTAGAGATGTTGTCAATTGTCAATAAGTCACGAAATTGACCTTGTGGAGCCACTTCGTCATATGGATTAATTTGAAATGGTGGTGGAGCTAATTGTCTCACTGTTTAATCCCTCCAATTTTCAGAACATTATATTATAGCGTATAACTTACTGCATACTATGTAGGTGAATATCACGAGGTATTATGTCCAACAAAAAGGATAAACCATTTTGTTTAAGGTTGCATCACACTCCTATGCCGCGTCTATAATACGAATCAAAATGGCTTTTTACCCAATAGTACATCTACATCCCTGCTTCAGTATTCTTTAAATCCGGCATCCGTAACATCGTCTGTTTTGATCGATATTATGGTATAGGAGGGGATGCGATTGAACGATCCATTTTTTAATACAGCAACGATCCATACGATTCGCAACGGTGTCGAAGTGCACGAGTTGTGGCTGCTTATCAACGCGCGATACGATGAGACCGCCAAGCGATTTAAGCGGATCAATATCGACAATTTCAGCTTTGGTTGGCAAATGCAGGCTTGCGGCACGTACCCGGGTGAAGAGAACATCGGAGATTTGGATAATCAGGGAATGAATTTATGGAAGGCTAACGGGAAAAAGGCATACAGTGTAGGGGATCCGGCGCGTGACCAAACCGGAGAAGATATCGGAGCGTTACAGCCGGATGGAAGCTGGCGTGAGTTCGGAATTATGCTAGGGTGGAACAATCTTTTTATGTGTGACTCTTATGGAGGAGTAACGATCGGAGGATCGGGCATTGAAATTGACGGTTCAGGCATATCTCCGCTCAGCAGGCTTTCACTAGGCAAATTCAGCGGTGGAAGCAACGTCCCGCAACGTCCCGTTCAGGACTATGTGTTTGCTTACAACGGAACCTGCTGGAATGTTCAACATGGATTGTGGAACAAAGATATCGGGGAACAGAGCGCTTTTTTCTATGGATTGGCAGCACCAATCAACTACAATGATAAGGCTGATGGCTCGTTCAACTCGAATTCCAACAAGGCGGACATGGACAAAGCAGAAGTGGTCGTTATGAAATTGCCTGGAGGGAGATCTGCCCAGATCGAAAATTGGGAGTATCTTGTACAAATAACGAGCAGCGGGAACGCGAAAGTCCACGGATATGATGTCCCGCTCACTCAAGCCATTACCGTCAATTTAAATCAAGATCATGCGGCTGACGTATTCTATCCGAATTCAACCTGGAACAAGAAGAATGCGCATATCTTAGGCATTAAGGGAGTAAAGGCTGATGGAACGATAAAATCGGTTCAAAGCTATGATGCTTCCTACTATGATTATGGCATATATCTAAGTATGCCTGCTGGATATGCCCAAGCGGAGGTTCTATTGTCAAGAATTGGAGTGTCGTCGGAATGATTATACAAAAGAGCCGCTTGGCTTAATGGCCAGCGGCTCGTCATTTTCTATGAATGAATGATGCTTAGTTTTTAAAAACCCATTTATATTCTGCAGGAATCCATTCAATTTTCTTGTCTTTGTTCAATTTCCCGAATTCCATAGCAACTGTTTTGGTGACTGCTTTGTTGCCGTGATCAATGGCGTAAGTGTAGCGATTACCAAATTTCTCTTCAATGCTTTGAACAGCATCAGCCAAATTAACGACGATGTCTCTTTTAATTTTGTTGTACAACCACAGTGCAACGTGTTGTTCGTTCATCTTCACTTGCTCCCTTCATAAATTGCGTATTCACGGCTGTCAGTTTCCGGTATTTTCGTCCTCTGGCTGCTCCCGTATTTATATATTACTACAAGAAAGTACCCGATCCTGCCATGTAAATGTGAAAATCTTTTGTCATTTAACGCTTATTCGCTTAAGTGCGTAGTTGCTTTACAGCAATAAAATATAATATGTATGACGGTGAGAATCCATTACCATTACTATATCTTATTCGTTAGGTATTGATTTGATTGTGGATTGTCCCGGTTGTATACAATTAATTAACTTGAATGATCTTCAATTTTGGCTATGATAAAGGAGTATGGGATAGGAATTGATCTAAATTTCATAAAAAGTGTTGACATGATTGATTATCGAGTGTATAATAATTATTTAATAGCGCAAGATAATCCCTCATCCGTCATTTCACCGTCCAATTACCAATCCGTGTCTTCCCGTGAATTCGTTACTCACAGTCGGCTTTTTCCCTATTGGTTGTAATTTTGATGTTGTTTTTACTGTTGCCTTTGATAGTATTGCTGATCATTTCGCATGCTTATTTGATGTAAGGTAATCTATCACAATTGTTGGAATGATGTTTGAACATGTTGTAATGCGTTTAAATAAATGAAAGAAAGAAATTTTAAGAAGCCTGACTCATCGAAAATAGAGCTAGGAGGTTTTTTCTTAAGAAGTTGGAGGTATGACAAATGAATACAATACTAGTGAACAATTGGTTGAACCACTTGAGTGACTACCGTGCAAGCCGTGCGTTGAATGAGCGTCGATTGTCTTATCGGATGTCTTATGTTCAAGACATGAAGATGAACATGGCGGGTGTACGCCGTGAACAAGATAAATTGCGTCATGCGATTACACGTGCGAAGGAACAAGAAATGATTTTCCATGCTGCTTGCTCGAAGCTGGATGCTGTGCATCGCGATGCTTTGAACACACGCTATATGAACAATCAACGTGGTATTGAGCCTGGTATCATCTCGGAAGCAATTGATGCTCTTACTGCAGCCTTGCAGGTAATGGAGAAATGCGGCGCGATTCAATATCGTGTAGTTGAAGGTTATGTCATTATGAACTTTGTACAACAGCGCACAGCGTAATGTTGGGTTGTGTACGATGCGAAGAAGGATTGAATGATCGACTGTCATCTCACGGACAGTTTTCGTCCATCTAGCATTTCATTTTAAACGATTGGGTGAGCATATGATTTCGGAACGTTAACAGCCTCTTAAGAATCGAAACTTAAGAGGTTTATTTTATTCCTCCTCACTTTATCCAATTAACTTATTAAAGTATACGCGGCAATTCTCCACTGAAAACTTCCCTACATTTATTATTAACAAAGTTCAGCTTATAAAAAATCAGCGCCCATCATCTCCCTGCTTCCGTTAGAAAGATGAAATGAGCGCTTCCTATGTCAGAACATGGTCTGATAGTGTACGATTGCATCGCAGATCCGGGAAGCGATCAATGTCTGTGTACGTGTTTCCGTTAGCATGCGGCGATCTCGATCATTGCTAATAAATCCTGCTTCCACAATGACGGCTGGCTGCTCGACTCGTTTGAGCAAGTAGTAGGTCGGGCCAAGCTCGGGGTGCTTATTCGATCGAAAGACTGGATTAAGCGATTGCTGTATGAACCAAGCAAGCATCCGGCTTCTTCCTTCGTTCTGATGCAGCACAATCGGACCGCGATTAGCTTTGTTTTTACTCCAATTAACATGAATGCTGATGAACATTGAAACCGACAACTCTTGGCTAAGCTGTCGTCGCTGAGCAAGATCTTTACGATGCCTGGATCGGGTCGCGGACCAACGATTATCATCACTCAGTGCGTAATCTCCTGTTCGGTTGACAATAACCGGAATCCCCTTTGATTTCAGCATGAGGTACAGTTTTTTGAGCGATAGCTAGGTTGATGTCCTTCTCCAATATATCGCCATGACTTGTTCCGCCATCAATTCCTCCGTGACCTGCATCAATTAAGACAAGCTTAGTAAAGGGTAGGCTTGGAACGGAATCCATAGGCAATGAATTGGAGGAAATAGAAATGAGATAGGGTTCCGGAATTACATTCAAGACCGATTCATGAGATGAGGCTTGTCCACAGGCAGCTGCAGCATCCTCGGCTTGCACATTCCCTAGGTAAACGGTACACCCGATGAAAATGGCTGTAATGCCAGCGACCATTCGGCGCAATCTGGTTGCACTTGAAGGTTGTTGTAGCATGAATCAAGCCCTTCTTTCTGTCAATTGGTCAACGTAATACATTCCATCTTTATCGTGCACCGCAATGGTCAACCTCATTCCTGGCAATTCATTAGAATCATGGGTTGGTGCGGCTTATATGTGGGTATCCTAGGAATAACGGGGCGAAGCAGCCTAGATACAACGACGAGAGGAATGTGAACCGTTATGGCAGCTAAGGGAGAAGATTTGATTAAATACATCACGCAGCGCGTTGTTACATATATGGATACACCAGTCGAAGCGCGTCGAGAGCGTCAATTGGAGCGAAAAAATCGCGTGAAAGAACCGTGGCAAACAAAATGGTTCGGAATGGTGCCGTTCGGGGTTAAAATGTGGGCCGGTAAATGGGGAAATGCAAGTAAACCTTTGCTCAAAAAAGCAGGTGAGTTAAAATTGCTCCGTTTGCTGCGCAAGCATGTTAAATCATCTTCAAGCTCTCCTTCATCCGGCTCCAGTACTCCTTCTCAGCCTTAACAAGCAATTAGGCACGTCTTTGGAAGACGTGCCTAATTTGCTGCTCAAGAATGAGCGTATCCTGTTTCTTCTTTAAGATTGCGGAATAAATGAACCAGCCTGCAATGCAGCTGAAGAAGGGAGCCAGCGCATTGATTTCATGTCCTGAGAGCCAACGATTACATATACATTGTCTGGGCGGGGGTGATTGCTGCTTGATGAGTTCGGACTATCGTCCTGTGCAACTGCCGGAAGCCATTTTTGAATCCCGATATAGGAAAAGGGCAGGTTTACAAGACCGCTGTTCATCCGCTGTACGTAAACCCAGTTCTGCTCCTCATAATTTAGGGGGAGATCTGTCTGAACCGGTGCAGATTTTATGATCCATTTCAGATTCTCATACGGATTGAATGGTGCGATATAATTGCTCGAAGAAGCTGTTTCGCGATAGGTTTGCGATGAGGAGCTGTTCGATGAAAGAAGCCTAAACGAATAAAGTTCATCGCCGCTTCCCAAACGATCTGACTTATTAACAGGTGCTTGGCTTTGTAATGAAGAGATGTTGTTGATATCCTTCACTGAGGGGGCCGGTGCGTAGTTTTTGGGAAGAGGCAGCCACTCCCCGCTTTGTGCATCAAGCCAATCCACTGAATGATTGTCCCATTCTACCCTCCATACCGTAAGCAGGGGCGCTAACTGATACGGATAAATGCTAGTCACACGAGGGCTTTTCGTAAGCCCTTTCTTATTCGTATTCAACTGCTGTTTAGAGCTTAGTGCCTGCTTTAAGGTTGACTCATCGAAGGGCTGCTGCTCCCCGAGCCCGTATTCAGCCAGATGAATCCGTCCTTCTTCATCGGATTGTAAAATCATATAGCCGATCTGCTTCTGCTTGTCCATGACTCGAATAAACCATCCATGCATGCCAGGGCCAAGAGGGAAGCGTTCCGTTTCTGCATGTGCCCATTGCTGGAAGGGGGCTTCCTTTGCAAGCTGGTTCAGATAGTAACAAACAGAATCATCGATCTGCTTACTCTGGTTCTCGGTCGGTAGGGCAGTAAATGACACCGTTTGTAGGGAAATGTTCATTTTTGCTGCAGGTGAGAGCAACTGAGCTTCTACTATTTCTGTGGAGGCATTTTTATATAAATGCGGAGCGTGAGCTTCACTCACGATGGTCTCTGTAGCACTGCCTAGAAGCGGCTTCGTAGAACTGGATGCAAGCAAGATGCCGATGGTAACACTACCGGCTACAATAGAAGTCAGTGCAGCGGAAGCGGCGATATAAGCCATTTTCGTCCACCAAGGTTCATTATTCATCTGATTCACCTCTAATTTCCGTTGTTTCACGCTGTCTGTATCGCTTGCTGTTGGTTGATATCCTTTATTGTAAGGGACAAGCTTTAAAAATGGTGTCGTTCCATTGTTTAGGAGCTTGTCCATCGTTCGTTCTATTTTTGCCGTAATGTGGCGGTTCCTTGTCGTTCATGATTGAATGGCTTATGCCATTGTCGAAGGAAGATGAATCAAGCCTGCATTTAGCAAATGTACGGCAATTCGTGGTTCGAACTGCCAGCGTATCTCTTGACATCTCATGTCATACTGCTGCTTGATTACCTCTTGCTTCGAGCGCTGGCTGCTATCTTCAGATTCTGGGTTTGAAGCAGCCTGTATCGTTTCTTGCCGCTTTTTATTTGCAGATGTGCCGGAATCTATTTCGGATTGAGCGCCGGATTGCTGAAGCTGTGGCTCATAGTAGGATTGCAATCGCACCAGTTCCTCATTCAAGCGTTCGGCTGCTTCCACCGCCCATGTATGGTCATAGGTCGAAATGAGTTTGATGAGCTGCTGTTCAACAGCCTCACGAGCTTGCTCAATCGATAAAGACCATGGTGCGACATGCACGTTAGACGGAAGCTTAGGAGACAAGGATATGGAGAGTAACTGCTCCATGAAATCGCTACGAATGCGGCCAGATACTAGTGAAATGCCGTAAGAGTGAATCTCTTCTCGCTTCAAATCACAGGCGAATTCCACATTAAGGTTCATCAGAAGCCACGGTTCATAAGCGGTTGAACGTTTAGTGCCCCGTGGTGAGCGAACAGCGGTTTGATTGCCTGCATGATCTGCGAATAAGCTAATGAAGCGACCCTCTTCATGAGCTGCTTGCATAATGCTAGACAAACGCCGACTGCCAAAGGTGACATCTTCGCGCGGAATTCGTCCAATTCCTCCCCCACCGCCTGTGAAGGCAGGGGCTACGCCGAAGTAGCGGCCCAGAATAGAATCGCCGGCATTTGGATTGGCATCTGACCCCATCTGTGGAGCATTTACTGTTGCCGCTGGCGGGGCAGGTGCAACTCCTGCGGCGGGTACAACTCCTGCTGGCGGTGGCGCATATGGGCCGCGAGGCGGATCAGGAGGCATTGCAGATGGATCGAATACGAAGGTGAAGCGCATCGTGTCGGGTTCCGCCCCAGTACGATCAACGAAGCCCCAATAATAGGGGCGATTCGTCAGCTTGCGATCTGCTCGCTCTGAGAGCTTTACCGTTACACTTGCAGGAGAGAGCTCCATGATGTGGCATTCTGTTGCCTCCAAATAATCGAGCACATATTTGCGAATTTGCTCCGTATTCATTTTGCAGCCTCCTTTCCTTGTCGTTAGCCTTCTACTTCAGCACTCATTCCTTGCAGGAGCTGGTGCAGCGCAGCGCCCTGTGTATCTTCTTCCATATTGATTTCCTCGCGAATGGCATTCAATGAATTGCCGAGCCGCTCAACTTCACTGCGTATATGTTCCTCCGAATCCGCTTCCAGCAAAATTCGAGATAGGCTTTTCTCGAACGAATCCTGCTTCTCAAAGCGCTCCAGAATCATGTCCAGACTGCCGATAACCATCTCGAACATATTGATTTTTTCATGCAGAAGGTTCAAAATATATTCCTCAATCGTACCTGTTGTGGATAAATTATATATTTTCACATCATTGTTTTGTCCTAGCCGATGCACACGACCAATTCGCTGCTCTACACGCATCGGATTCCATGGCAAATCGAAATTAATCATGTGATGACAGAATTGAAGGTTGATTCCTTCGCCTCCAGCCTCTGTTGCGATCATTACCTGGGCGCGTCCACGGAACAGATCCATCATCCAATCCTTTTTGCCCCGATTCATTCCACCGCTGTATGGAACTGCTACTAGCCCTGCATTACGGAAGTATTGCAGCAAATATTCCTGAGTGGCTCTGTATTCTGTAAATACAATAACCTTTTCATTGACGTCACGAATAATGTTCATCGCAGTCTCAGCCTTGGTATTCGCCTGAATCCCCTTAATGAGATCAACAAGATCCCAAATGTAATTGCGAATCGGAGAATCCTCAGCGAGTTTTTTCGATAAGTTCACCAATGTTAAAAATACAGCATCCCGGCTGGAGCATACTTCACGCTGTAAGGTAATCAGCGAGAACATGCTGCCTGCATCGCCGCTGCTTGTTTTATATTGCTCCTTTACAAATCGTGTGACGCCATCATAGAGTGCTTGTTCTTCTGGTGATAGGGTAAGCGGGACGTTTTTGACAATGCGCTTCGTAAAATGCACATTGCCTTCTCCCCTGCGATTGCGCACCATTACCTTGGACAGCGCTTCTTGCAGCATGCCTTCATTTTTCGGCACACGCTTGTCAGCGACGAAGTTCGTGCTGAATTCACCTTGACCGCCAAGCTGACCGGGCTTCAATAGATTAATTAGGTTGTACAGCTCGTTCATATCATTTTGCACAGGTGTTGCTGTGAGCAACAGACAATATTTTTTGCGCAAATGCTGAATGAATTGGTAGTTGGTTGTTTTGCGATTTTTCAGTTTATGGGCTTCGTCAACGATAAGCATGTCATATTCCTGCTCCATAAGAACTTCCTTATGAGGGTCGCGTTTAGCGGTATCCATGGAGGCGACTACAATATCGCTGTGCCACTGATATCCTTTCTTTTGTGCGATCGCAGGAATGCCGAACTTGTGGTTCAGCTCACGAACCCATTGCAGCACAAGAGAGGCGGGCACTAGAATGAGTGCTCGCTTCACAAGTCCTCGAATCATATATTCCTTGAGAACAAGACCAGCTTCGATTGTCTTTCCAAGACCAACCTCGTCGGCCAATATCGCTCTTCCACGCATATCGTGCAGCACTTTGCGGGCTGTTTCTAGCTGGTGTGGTAATGGATCGACATTCGATATATGACTTAGGCATTGCAGCTCGTCGAATGCGCGAATCCGCTGTGCTTGTTTGGCCTCATATGCAAGTCGGAACATGGTCCAGTCATCCCAAGGGCTATTTTTGTTTATTCGGCCAAGAAGCTCATCTGTCCATCCATGATCAATCCTAACGGGTATACGACCAATTGCTGTAACACTAGTTTTCGGTGAAGACAGGTGCACTGCACCATCATTGCCTGCTGTACCCATAGAAGCTCCGTTTCCGGGGCATGCTACTGTTGTCAAAGTGTCGTTCGGCTTGCGAGGCTCTTCCTTTGGCGGCTGATACGCACACATGTTGTCTCCCTCCCTAACTAAAGCAAATCATATCATTACCGAGTAGTATGGACGCTTTCTCCTCATTTCATAACTGCACATGAGCCGGGAACAATGAGGATTAGATGAGGCATTTATCACATCAATTCTATATATAGTATATTATAATCTATTATGAATACTACATATTGTGTTTGTTGCGTTGAAGGAAGCTTGAGTATAAGCCCGGATGCGTCATCATTTGATTGTAAGCAGGAGGTTGTTCTCTTTGAATAAGATATCGAATAAGCGGTTGGAAGGATTAAGTGAGAAAATATTTTTGGATCGTTATGCCAAAAAAGAGGTGGATACGAACCATACCAAGGTTGGGGATGTTGTATTGGTACTAACCAAGGATGATCCGAAGTTTCCGACAAAGGAAGTAGGAGAGGTAATTGCGCGTGACGGACAAAACGTATCTGTCGCATTGCGCAGGGGTGAAACCGTGCAAACCTCGATTGAAAAGTTGACCCTTGCTGTGGAAAAGACGCCAGAAGAAATGTGGGATCGCCTTGCATCCGCCGTTGCTTCTGTGGAATCGACTTCAGAAAAGCAAATCGAATGGACAGATAAATTCCGCTATGTCCTTGATGACTGGAAGCTAGTGCCTGGCGGACGGATTGCTGCAGGAGCAGGGGCGAGTGAAGAGTTGACCTTATTCAACTGCTATGTCATCCCATCACCGAAGGACAGTCGCGGCGGGATTATGCAGACGCTGTCAGAAATGACGGAGATTATGGCGCGTGGGGGCGGAGTTGGTATCAATTTGTCCTCTTTGCGTCCGAGACGAGCGATCGTACGAGGGGTCAATGGGACTTCCAGCGGAGCCGTCTCATGGGGTGGGCTGTTCAGCTATACTACAGGGCTTATTGAGCAGGGCGGAAGCCGCCGCGGTGCATTGATGTTAATGATGTATGACTGGCACCCGGACATTATGGATTTTATTACGGTAAAGCAGACTGCAGGGCAGGTGACAAATGCGAATTTGTCCGTCTGTGTAAGTAATGGATTTATGAAGGCTGTGAAGGAGGATTTGGACTGGCAGTTGGTATTCCCGGATACGAGTGATCCGGACTATGATGAGCAGTGGGATGGGGATTTGGAAAAATGGAAGCGGGCAGGTAAGGCTGTGATCCCGTATCAAACCGTGAAGGCTCGCGACATTTGGCATACGATTATAGAGTCGGCGTGGAAGTCGGCGGAGCCGGGCGTTGTCTTCATGGAGCATTATAATCTGATGTCGAACAGTTGGTATTTTAACCCGATTATAAGTACGAATCCTTGTGGGGAGCAGGGATTGCCAGCGTGGGGCGTCTGTAATTTGTCTGCGCTCAATCTGTCCAAGTTTTATGATGCAGAGAAGCGGGACGTTGCTTGGGAGGAACTGTCGAAGGTAACGCGTTATGCGGTTCGTTTTCTCGATAACGTCATTGACAAAACACCTTATCATTTTGAAGAAAATAAAAACAATCAGCAAAAGGAACGTCGTATCGGACTTGGATCAATGGGCTTGGCAGAATTGATGATCAAGCTAGGAATCCGATATGGAAGCTCGGAATCGCTTGAGTTCCTTGACAAACTGTTTGGCTTCATTGCTCGTGAGGCGTATTTAGCCTCTGCAGAGATCGCGGCAGAGAAAGGATCATTCCCTGCTTTCCAAGCAGATCCTTATTTACAGAGTGGGTTTATGCAGCAGATGACCAGCGTATATCCTGAAGTTGGATCAGCGATTCGGGCGAAAGGAATCCGCAATGTCACCGTCATAACACAAGCTCCAACTGGCAGCACAGGCACGATGGTAGGCACATCAACCGGAATTGAGCCATACTTTGCCTTCAAGTATTATCGTCAGAGCCGGCTTGGGTATGATGAGCAGTTCGTACCGATTGCCCAACAATGGAAGGACGCACATCCGAACGAGGAATTGCCAGATTACTTCGTGACAGCAATGGATCTCTCCGCAGAGGA
This sequence comes from Paenibacillus alvei DSM 29, assembly GCF_000293805.1. Taxonomy (GTDB): domain Bacteria; phylum Bacillota; class Bacilli; order Paenibacillales; family Paenibacillaceae; genus Paenibacillus_B; species Paenibacillus_B alvei. The sequence goes on from NZ_AMBZ01000003.1 coordinate 161,535, forward strand.
TCATATCCGCACACAGGCAGCGATCCAGCGTTGGGTAGATAGTTCGATATCCAAAACCGCGAATTGTCCGAATGACTTCACGATCGAGCAGACGAAGCAATTATATGAGCTTGCCTTCGATCTCGGCTGCAAAGGGGTAACCATTTATCGAGATGGAAGCCGAGACGTGCAGGTACTTTCGACGGATAAAGGGAAGAATCAGCAAGAGGGTAGTCATTCAGAGTCGGGGCAAGCTGATTCCCATTTGGATTCGCAGCAGAAACAGTATGGGCAGGGTGATTCCAATGCGAGCAATCAGGAAAGTCATCAATTAGGGAACGGCGGCACGTTAAAATGTCAGTCCTCCTCTAATGATGAGACAACGCAGAACGAAGGAACTGCAAATAAACAGCAGCTTCATCGTCGGGACTCCGATTCAGATGATCAAGCTTCATCGGATGCCGCTTCGGGTCAGGAAGATAAAAATCAGCAGAAGAAGAACAATGAGCAGGAAGGAAATAACAGTGCCTCAGTATCGTCTGCTTTGAACCAAGCTGGTACAGAGGAATCTGAAACAAGCTCAAATAATGTGTATAAGCGTCGACCACAAATATTGCGTGGCGCCACATACAAGATTAATACGCCATTTGGGATGGCATACATTACGATAAATGATCTGAATGACATTCCGGCAGAGATTTTCTTGAATGTTGGCAAAGCGGGTTCAGATGTATTTGCCATGGCAGAAGCATTGGGTCGCGTATGCTCCCTGTTCCTGCGATATGGGGATCATGGGAACAAGGTGGAACTGCTTATCAAACATTTGAAGGGTATCGGCGGATCAGGCGCTATCGGCTTCGGGGCCAACCGAGTAGAATCCATTGCGGATGCGGTCGCGAAGGCACTGGAGACGCATATGCAGGAGCAAGCGGATCACAAGGAACAACAGAACCAGAACACTGGTAAAGAAAGCAAAGGCGATCAGCAGCCAAGCAAAAATAACAACCAGCAATCGGACGCCCATAACAATAATCAGTCTAGAAACAATAACAATAAGGATGACGGCCAACAGTCTTACCATTATAAAAATGATGATAGCCAACAGTCGAGTAACAACGAACATCAGTCACACAACAACGGTCAACAAGCTGCAATAGGTAATGAACAGCAAAACAATTCTCACCAGCAGGATGTGGGTGGGCAGACGTCAAGTACAATTTCGGCAGAAGATTCCGTACAAGCTCGGAAAAATATATCCAAGCCGATGAGCGGACAATCCAGAGACTTATGTCCTTCCTGCGGTACAGCTTCGCTTGTTAGTATGGAGGGATGCAAGACCTGTGTGAACTGTGGATACAGCCGTTGTTCGTAAAGAATAAATGGGCAGATGTGATTGGTATAGTGTGTGATGAATCATGAAAGTTGATCATTTGTAAATAAATGATGATGAAATTGGATTAAAGAAAACGATAAAATAAGCAGATATACACTCCACCGCATCAATATATATTGATGTAGTGGAGTGTATTGCTATTTATATTTGTGCTTGCCTATATGGGACTGTGTGTAAGTCAGGTACAGAGAAAGCAGTTCTGATGCATATAGACATAAATTTAGGGAGCCCTTATGTCGTCTTGGTTACTTCTTTTTTTGATTCAAAATATTAGAGAATATCTGTTCCTGCCAAGCAAAACAACTTGGTATCCAGTAGAATCTAGACTTTTATACTTCATCAATTGGTGAACGAGATTTATAGCGAGTATTTGTAGTAATTCTCTACCTTTGGATGAGAAAATTTATGCCAAGGTTTCTGAAGAATATGACAAAGCCTAAGTAAATCATCCTGACAATAGATTAGAAAAAGTAAGTAGAAAAATAGATTTACATCCCAATCAGATCTACATAACAGATACTATAGAAATGTAGTAGTTGGGTATGAGGTAAAAATTAATAGAAAACAAATACAAGAGATAATGGATATGAAAAAATAAGTTTAATTAGAGCTTTAGCAATTGGTTGGGTAATGCCTGCGAAAAATCTTCTTTCCATACCTAAAAGTAGAGCGTCAAGTCACTGTGTGAACTTAGGAACTGCTGAATACCGAGCGGTACGTATGGTGGTGTGGATGGTCGGCTACTCAAATAATGGGTAGCCTCCAACCCGATTCAAGTCAGAAAAAAGTTATTATTTAACAATTGGGATATTGCAATGAAATATCTGGTATGTTAATATTGCGCTAACACTTTCGATAGGAGTTGAAGAGGGTAATGTAAAATTTCTTGCTTACGTGTTTAAAGAATAAAACAAGTTCTATTTGTTCTGTTTTATTCTTTATTGGCAAGAAAGTTACCTTATTCTTTTCACTCAAAATATATCCTTATCTGACTCTGCGTAGGGTTGGGTTTGCTTTATTTTTTTGAGCTGTAAGAAAGGTCGACTTTCTTGCGGCTCTTTTATATTTGAGTATTTTGCATGAATCTGAGCCCTTAATACGCAAGAATTTTCAGTCATAAAAAAGGGACTTCACCCCAACTTGGCGAAGTTTTTTTGATAGCAAACCAAAAATACCCAAGAATGGAGGGATTCACCTTGTGTGTTTTCCAAGAAAGTCTACTTTTCTTTGAAGATCTGCAAAAAATGTATACAAAAGATTGATAGCCTATCTTTTTTAGCGTCTTGGATCTTCGTCCTTACGCGAAAGAGCTGAGAAGCCGTTCACCCCGAGGGGCTGACGGTTACGGTCACTCTATTGTTATAAATAAAGAGAAAGGTGGGAAAGGAGAATGTATTCACCAGTTCTGCTGTCGAAAAGTGCAAAATATTAGCAACTACTGACTACAATTTAGTACATCAGAATTTTAAGGAAAACGAGAGCCCAAGAAGACTAGTATCGCTTAAACAATAAAAACATACGAAATCATGCTCGATACCCAAATAAGGATACTCCTCTGTATTTATAAAACCTCAAACAAATCTTACAACCAGAACTGTACAATTCTCATTAAAACTGACAGACATAGAATTATTCAATTCATTAGCAAGATTAAGGTGAAATTATAGGAAGTTTAAAGCTACATTGAAAGCTACTTTGTTACAATTACCCGCAGCGGAAAGCATCTGCCAATACCAGCATTCCAAGGATTCCAAAGAGAAGGATGGGTATTTATGTCAATGAGCGAAGCCAATCTGCAACAAAATGAAATAGTTTATTACGAGCTTACAGAAGCGCAGCGTCGAATTTGGTACATGGAACTTTTGAATTCGCATACGACAGTTGCCACGCTTAACAGTTTGCTTACTATCAAGGGCACGATACAAGAGGATAAAATCGTAGAGGTGCTGCAAAGCCTCGCTCTCCGTCACGACGCTCTCCGTATGCGATTGCAGCAGAGAGAAGGTGAGGAGCCACTAAGTTATATTGTTCCTTTTACACCAATTGACATCGATATTGTGAATTTATGCGATAGAGAACCAGAGGCATGGAAAGAAGAAGTTGAGTTTCTGTCATGTCAACCATTTCCCCTTTTTGACTCTCATTTATTTAAATTTACGCTGTTTCGGACTGGTGAATCGGAAGCCAGACTGTTCTTGAGCATCCATCATATTATTGCCGACGGCTATTCGCTCAACTTGTTGGGTAATGAATTCGTTGAGGGCTATCATGCTTTGCTTTGCAATAGAGAGCTGCCTCAAGAAGCGGCGCCTGCTTGCACGGATCTGCTCCGTAATGAGGAGGAGTATTTACAATCTTCCCGGTTTCAGAAAGATAAGGCATTTTGGGAGGGCGAGTTCCTTACGCGGCCTTTCATCACACGGCTTGGCACTTCCGAAAACGCTATACAGACGGCCGGCAGCTTGGCGAATTATGCCCAATATGAAATTCCGGCATCTGCATGCAACGACATCCGTATGTTCTGCGAATCACATCATGTCTCTCCATTTAACTTGTTCGTATCTGCCCTTTGCCTGTATATGTCGCGGATTTGCGGAGAAGAAGAAGTTTTGCTTGGAACGATGTACGCCAACCGGACATCTCGAGAACAGAAGTCGATGGTTGCGATGCTCGTCAGCACGACGCCTTTTCGCATGCGCATTGACGCTTCCTGGTCGTTCGCGGACTTTCTTAAACAAGTAAAGAACAAGCAAAGCGAGCTGATTCGGCATCAAAAGTACCCGTTTAACCGGATTGTCCCGGACCTTCGCAACCGTTTCGGTTTTACAGAGGCATTGCTGCCTGTGTTCTTCAATTATCACCCCATGGAATGGGGCACGCTGCCTGACGATGCGCCTTTCCAATACGAGACACTGCCTCTGGGTAATGGGCACCAGGATAACGAATTGACGGTGCACATCCGCGAACATATAGGAACCGGAGAAATGGCCATTCAAATCGATTATTTGACAGATTTGTTTGCGCGCCAAGACATCGATTGTCTGTTCCAAAGATTGCTGCATGTAATCCGGGAAGCGATGTCGAACCCCTTGCAGTCTGTAGGGCAATTGGACATTCTGCCTCCTGAAGAACAGAAGAATATACTCCACACTTACAGCTTCGGACAACGGATCGAGCAACGACTTGACCGTTCTATGCACGAAATCTTTGAGACCCATGCAGAAAATATGCCGGATCAAATCGCTGTTGCGGAACCGGGCGGATTATCGCTGACCTATGGACAATTAAATGAGCAAGCGAACAGGCTCGCTCGGACGCTTCGAAGCCAGGGCATAGGCAGCGGAGAACCTGTCGCCATTCTGGGGGAACGTTCTCCGCTTATCGTAACTGCCGTTCTTGCCGTATTAAAGGCAGGCGGCGCTTTTGTTCCGTTGGACAACTCATTGCCTGCCGAACGCCTGGCTTATATGGTAAGGGATAGCGAAGCCAAAGTACTGCTTACTGCCGACGATGACTTGATGACCGTGCCTGACGGTTGCCGAGTTGTAGATTTGAGGCTTGCGTCAAGCTACGACGACGATTCGACCAATTTACTTCACGGCTGTTCACCTGAGCGACTTGCGTATGTTATCTACACCTCCGGAACAACGGGAAGGCCCAAGGGAGTTATGATCGAGCATCGCAGTTGGATTTCAACCGCATGGTCATGGCATCATGAATACAGGCTCGGAGATATGGATGTACGACTGCTGCAAATGGCCAGCTTTTCTTTTGACGTATTTGCCGGCGATTTGGCCAGAGCATGGCTGAGCGGAGGACAGCTCGTTATATGTTCGAACGAAACTCGTCTCAGCCTGCCTCGTCTCCATGCGGTCATCGTCGAACAAGGCATTACACTGCTGGAATCGACGCCGGCATTGCTTGTGCCGCTCATGGATTATATCTACGAAAATGGTTTAAGTACGGGACACTTACGTTTGTTAATTATGGGCTCAGACCGCTTTGCGGCGAAAGATTATCAGAGGGTATACGGTCGTTTCGGCTCTATCATGCGTATTCTCAACAGTTATGGAGTGACGGAAGCTTGCATTGATGCTTCCTATTATGAGGCAATGGATGGCAGTATACTGCCTCAAGAAGGAAGCGTGCCGATTGGCAGACCGCTCCCGCACGCCAACCTGTATGTGCTTGGTCAGGGCGGGACATTGCAACCCGTTGGTGTGCCGGGGGAGTTGTGCATCGGAGGAACTGGGGTAGCTCGGGGTTACCTGAACAGGCCGGAATTGACGACAGAGCGATTCACTCAAGATCCGTTTGTGACGGATGGACGCATGTATCGCACCGGAGATCGCGCTTACTGGCTTCCGGACGGGAACTTGCAATTTCTTGGGCGTCTTGATGACCAACTCAGTATACGGGGCTATCGGGTAGAGCCAGGCGAGATTGAATCATGCATGACACAAATTGCATCCATCCGTGAGGCGGTTGTCGCCGTCATGCCAGATCGTCAAAGTCAGCAGGTGCTTTGCGCTTATTACACGGGCGAGAGGGAGCTTGAGACAGATGAGCTGCGAGGATTCTTGTCCTCGATGCTGCCGGACTATATGATTCCTGTCGCTTTTATGAAGCTGGATCAGCTTCCTTTGACGACAAACGGGAAGGTGGACCGAAGAGCCTTGCCTGCGCTGGATGAAAGGATTTCCTCCAAACCATACCTGCTCCCGGTAACGGATGCTGAGCAACGGATGGCAAAGCTTTGGCAAGAAGTGTTGGATCACGAGCAGATCGGACTCCTAGATAATTTCTTTGAACTTGGAGGCCATTCGCTGAAAGCGATGACACTGTTGACACGCATTCATGAGGAGTTCAAGATCGAACTGGGTTTGCGGGACATCTTTCAGGCGTCAGTGCTAAAAGAATTAACCGAGGTGGTTGGGTCGGCGGCGAAACGTAATTACGAGTCGCTTGAATCCGCCCCTGAGCAGCTTTATTACCCACTATCGTCCGCACAGAAGCGGTTATTTATGTTGCAGCAATTGGATGTAACAGGGCTAAGCTACAATATGCCGGCTGCCTTTCTAATGGAAGGAACGCTGGACAAGGTACGGTTGGAAGCCGCGTTCCATGCGCTTTTGGCTCGGCACGAAGCTTTGCGTACTTCATTTGCTATTGTAGATGGGGAACCTATTCAACGCGTGCAGCAGCAAGTTGATTTCTTTATCGTGGAAGAGGAGGCAGAGGACGGGGAAGCAGACGCGCCTATTCGGGCGTTTATCCAGCCGTTCGATCTGGGCGCGGCACCACTGCTGCGGGCCAAAGTCGTACATCTCGGGAATCAACGGCATCTGCTCTTATTTGACATGCATCATATCATCTCGGACGGCATTTCTGTGCAAATCTTGACGAAAGAGCTGGCTGCGGCCTATGCCGGTGAAACGATGGAGCCGCTAAAACTGCAATATAAAGACTATGCTGTATGGCAGCAAGCCTATAGTCATACGGAGGATTACGCCAAGGAGGAAGCCTATTGGCTGGCTCAGTTTGCGGAGGAGGTGCCGGCGCTCCGGCTGCCGACCGACAATCCGCGGCCTGCTGTGCGCAGCTTTATAGGCGGCCGGGTAGACGCTGAACTGGGCGGCGAGCTTGTAACGGCTGTGCGCGAGCTGGCTCGCAAGAGCAACACCACTGTGTACATGGTACTGCTAGCCGCATACAGCGCATTTCTGTCGCGTATAGCCGGACAAGAAGAGATCGTTGTCGGCACGCCGGTGGCGGGACGCCAGCTTGCAGGTTTGTCAGGCATGTTAGGGATGTTTGTAAACACTTTGGCGCTCCGCATGTACCCGGAAGGAGAAAAAACGTTTGCCGCCTATCTCCGTGAAGTGGAGCAGACGGCGCTATCTGCGTTTGAGCATGAGAAATATCCGTTTGAGGAACTGGTTCAGCGAATGGTTCAGGAGCGCGATTTAAGCCGCAATCCACTATTCGACGCAATGCTCGTTCTGCAGCATGGGGAAAATGAAGAGCTGAAACTGGAAAATGTCAATCTGACTCCGTATCCGTTGGATTACACGGCAGCCAAGTTCGACTTGACGCTCACTGTAACCGAGCGAGAGGACAGCTTCTTATTGAGTTGGGAATACGATTCTTCTTTGTTTACGCAACATACGATTGTACGCTGGAGTGACTGCTTCCAAGAGCTTCTCCTTCAGGCCGTTCATTTTCAGGACGTCAAACTTGGCGCTTACGACTTGGTTACCGCCCAAGATAAAAAACATTTGCTTGAGCGGTTCGCCGGTAGAGAAGAAACGTATGATCCTGCATTATCTGTACTAACGTTGTTCGAACAGCAGGCGGCGCTAACTCCCGACCTCCCGGCGATTATTGGGGAAGAGGGGGAGCTGAGCTACCGGCAACTAAACGAATGGGCGGAGCAACTGGGTGCCGAACTCCGCAGGCGCGGCGTAGGGACGAATATGATCGCCGCCGTCATGACTCACCGTTCGTTAGAAATGGCGGCAGGTATAATTGGGGTCTTGAAAGCAGGAGGAGCCTACCTTCCGATTGATCCGGAATTTCCCGCGGATCGGATTCGATTTATGCTGGAGGACAGCCGCCCGCAAGCGCTGCTTACGTTCGACAAGTATAAGCCGCTCATTGCCGAGCTTCGTCAGGATGTTTCCGTTCTATATTTTGAAGACAATCCGCTGCAAGAAGAAGAAGTTCCCGTGAAAGAGCAAGGATGCTCGATCGGTCCGAAGCACTCGGCCTACGTCATCTACACCTCAGGCACTACAGGAAGATCCAAAGGCGTTATTATCGAACACGGGAGCTTTGCGAACACCATACAGTGGAAAAAGCGCCACTATCAGTTTGGCCCGAGCGACAGGGCGTTGATGCTGAATCCTTTTATATTCGATTCGTTTGTGACTCACTTTTTTGCGCCTATCGTCTCAGGAGCAGCCGTTGTTATGCTGAGCGATCAGAACAGCAAGGATGCTGCAGCCATTCGTGAAGCTATCATCCATCATCAAATCACCCATTTGCAGAGCCCGCCGAGCTTCTACTCCGCCATGCTGGAAAACATGAGCCGCGAGGATTGGCGTTCGGTGCGCAGTGCGGTAGTAGCAGGCGAGGCCGTAGGCATGCCTTTAATTCGCCGTTTGAAAGCAATGAATCCTGAAATGCAATTGATGAACGAATACGGCCCAACCGAAAATACGGTCGTAACGACGGCTGTGGAATTAACGGAAGAGACTGCTGTTTCCATCGGACGCCCTATTCCCAATACTCGTGTCTATATTGTCAACGCACAGGGAAGGCTGTCTCCATTCGGCGTACCGGGAGAGCTTTGTATTGCCGGTCTTGGTTTGGCAAGAGGGTATGCGAACCAGCCGGAATTGACGGCAGCGAAGTTTGTTTCCGATCCTTTCGTACCTGGAGAGCGTATGTACCGTACTGGCGATTGGGCCCGGTGGCTGCCGGATGGAACTTTGGAGTACTTGGGACGCATTGATCATCAGGTGAAAATCCGCGGGAATCGGATCGAACTCGGAGATATTGAAGCACATCTGCTAACGCTCCCTGGGATAAGCGAGGCAGTTGTGACTGTAATCAATGGATCGGAGGGAAGTGCAAGTCTGTGCGCCTATTTTGTCGCGGATCGGGACTATACGGCGAAGGAACTGAGACAACGGCTTGGCTTTGCGTTACCTTCTTACATGATCCCGTCTTATTTTGTTCCCATGCTGCAAATGCCTCTGACGGTCAACGGAAAATTGGATCGCCGTGCCCTGCCGTATCCTGAGGGCAGCAACCTGGCCGAAAGCGGAAGTTATTTGGCACCAAGATCCGATGCGGAACAACAAATGGCCGAATTGTGGCAAGAAGTGCTTGACGTTCGCCCGATCGGAGTGAGGGATGATTTCTTTGAACGAGGCGGCCATTCGTTAAAAGCGACGGTACTCGTTTCCCGCATGCAAAAAGAGCTTCAGGCTGACATGACGCTCCGGGATCTGTTCCAATATTCCACTGTTGAAGCATTGACGGAGGCGCTCGCTTCCAGATCGGTCAAAGCAATCGATACGCTGGAGCCGGCGGCGCCGATGGATTATTATCCGCTGACATCGGCCCAAAAAAGGATGTACGTGCTGCAGCAGTTGGAAGGCATAGACGTCAGTTACAACATGCCGGCGGTTCTCCGGATGGAAGGCAGTCTGGACCCCACGCGATTCGAATCGGCCCTGCAACAGATCATTCTGCGTCATGACGTTCTGCGAACATCTTTTACATTCATCGACAATCAGCCTATGCAGAAAGTGCACGAGCATGTGCAAGCGTCCGTCGTTTACCGAGCAGCGGAGGAACAGCAGCTTGACGCAAGGATAGCGGAATTTGTACGTCCATTCGATCTGGAGCAAGCGCCTTTGCTGCGTGTCGAGGTTTTAAGTGCGGGAGAACAGCTGCATTACTTGCTGCTTGATATGCACCATATTATCTCCGATGGCGTATCCATCAGTATTTTTGTAGAAGAATTTGCGAAACTGTACGCCAGCCATCAACTAGACCCCCTTCGATTGCAATACAAAGATTATGCCGTATGGCAGCAGCAATACGCTCATAGTGCAGCTTATCAGAAGAATGAGGATTACTGGCTGCAGCATCTGGGTGGCGAGCTGCCTGTGCTGCATATCCCGACCGATTACTCCCGCCCGATGCTGCGCAGTTTTGCCGGAGAACGTGTTGATTTTCATCTTGACAAGGCATTGTCGGAGTCCGTGCAAAGGTTGGCGCTGAATGAAGGGGCGACCGTGTACATGGTATTGCTGGCGGCGTACAGCATGTTTTTATCGCGATTGTGCAGCCAAAACGAGATTATCATCGGCTCCCCGGTAGCCGGGCGTCCCCATGCAGATTTGTCGTCCATGATGGGGATGTTTGTAAATACATTGCCATTGCGTACGTTTCCTTCGGGACAAAAGAAATTTTTGCATTTTATACAAGAAATCAAACAAACGACGATGGATGCCTTAGAGCATGGGGATTACCCGCTGGAAGATTTGGTCGATCAAATTGTCAGAGAGCGGGATATGGGCCGCAATCCGTTATTCGATGCCGTATTTGTACTGCAAAATACCGATTCGTTACCGATTGTGCTTCCTGAATTGAGTGTAGACACGTATTCGTTTGCAGATACAACGGCAAAGTTTGATCTTACGCTTCAGGTTAACGAACACCCGGATGGCTATCGCTGCTCTATGGAGTTTTCTACGGCTTTATTTGCTCGCGAAACGGTAGAGCGTTGGTGCCGTTACTTCACAGTCATGCTGCATGATGTGATTACGGACCCGGATACGCTGCTTGCTGAAGCAAGAATGCTTAATCAAGAAGAACAGATTGAACAGCTTATGACTTATAGCGGATTACCTGTTTCCCCGATGCCGAATGTCTCGATCACGGATCGTTTTGCAGAGGTCGTCCGCAATTACCCGGAACGATTGGCGGTTGTATGCGGTGAACGTCACCTTACCTATGAAGCGCTACAGCATCAGTCAGGCATTCTGGCCGGCAAGCTTCTTAGAGAAGGACTGCCGCTTCATGCGGCTGTCGGGATTTTAGCTGATCGATCCATTGAATTTATTGTAGCTGTCATGGGAGTTTTGAAGGCGGGTGGCGCCTATGTGCCGCTGGACCCTGAAGCTCCAGAGAACCGTCATCTGTATATTCTGGACGATTGCGGAGCGGAATTTTTGCTGGTTGCCGGCAATTTGGGCCCGCCGGAATCGTATGAGGGGGCAGTCATCAAACTCAACGCCGATTGGCTTTTACATGAGGATCCGGTGGCAGAAGTGCAATCGCGTACGGTCGGCGCCGATGATCCCGCTTATATCATGTATACCTCCGGCACAACGGGAAGGCCGAAAGGCGTGCTGGTCACACACGGCAATGTGGTCAACCTGGTGACAGGCGGCGGATATGTACCGTTTCATGAAGGACATCGCTTCGCACAGACAGGTTCGGTCAGCTTCGATGCGGCGACTTTTGAAATGTTCGGCGCTATCCTTCATGGCGGTCAACTATACCCTGTGGAGAAAGAAGTACTGCTGAACGCAAGCCGCTTGGGACAGTTTATCGCAACCAACGGCATTACGGTTATGTTTTTGACGACATCTCTTTTCCACCATTTGGCCGATGCGGATGGTGAACTTTTTACTGGAATTCAGCATTTGATCATGGGGGGAGAAGTGCTGCTGCCAAAGCATGTTCGGGCCGTTCAGCAAGCATGCCCTTCCATCAAGATATGGAACGGATACGGGCCTACGGAGAATACGACGTTTTCAACCGTGTTCACGGTTAGCGAAACGGATGGCATGACAAGTATCCCAATCGGCCGTCCAATTGGCGGAACGACAGCCTATGTGCTGGGCGACGGCGGACAGGTGCTTCCTATTGGCGTTCCTGGGGAATTGCATCTCGGCGGCGCTGGAGTAGCCAAAGGCTACTGGAATCAGCCTGAGCTTACGCGAGAGAAATTCAAACCCGATCCTTTCAACGAAGGCAAAACGATGTATGCAACGGGGGATCTGGCCCGCTGGCTGCCAGATGGCAATCTTGAATATATGGGACGGATCGATCAGCAGGTCAAAATTCGAGGATACCGGATTGAACCGGGTGAAATTGAAGCCCGTCTGCTGCTGAATGCCGATATTCGGCAAGCGTCCGTCGTCATTCGAAAAGATAAGCCTGGACATGCAGTGCTCTGCGCTTATTATGTCAGCGATAGTGCGTTAGATCTGTCCGCATTAAGACATGAAATGAGCCTGGCGCTGCCTGCTTATATGGTACCTGAGCATTACATCCGCCTTGCGGATCTGCCGCTTACTAAAAACGGAAAACTGGATCGATCGGCATTGCCTGTACCTGCCTATGAAACGGCAGCCGTTGCGCCGTACATGGCCCCTCGTACACGGACGGAGGCTCAGCTAGCCGCAATTTGGGAAGACGTGCTGCAAATTTCGCAAGTAGGAGTAAGCAGCAACTTCTTTGAATTGGGAGGCCACTCGCTAAAGGCGATGACGTTGGCATCGCGCATCCATCAAGCGTTGCATGTACAAATCTCGATTCGTGACATATTCCGCTTTGCAACTATTGAAGCGTTGGCTACGCTTGTCGAACGGCAATCGAAGGATCTGTTTAAGGGATTGCAGCCGGCCGAGCCATGCGATTATTATCCGCTGTCATCCGCACAAAGAAGGCTGTTCGTGCTGCAGCAGCTTGAAGGCGCGGAACTAAGCTATAACATGCCTGCGGCTCTGTTATTCCATGGACGCGTGGACTTTACCCGATTGGAACAGGCTTTCAGAGAGCTGCTCGCTCGCCACGAGGTGCTGCGAACTGGGTTTGAAAGGGTAGACGGCGAGCCTGTTCAACGAATTAACGCTGAGGTCGCGTTCGATTTGCCTTATCGGGAAGCCGGGGATAGGAGAGCGGAAGACCTCATTAGGGAGTTTATTCGTCCTTTCGATCTGAGCCAGGCACCGCTGTTGCGCGTTCAGTTGACCAAGCTGACCGATACGCAGCATTTGCTCCTGTTTGACATGCATCATATTATTTCCGACGGAACTTCCATGAGCATCTTGATAGAAGAGGTGACACGGCTGTATGCCGGCGATCGTCTCGAGCCCGTATCGCTTCATTATAAGGATTATGCCGTCTGGCTGGCGGCAAACCGTCATTCGAATACGTATGTTCAACAAAAAGAGTACTGGCTGCAGCAGCTTGGCGGCGAGCTTCCGGTTCTACAGCTGCCATCCGATTTCGCCCGTCCGTCGATCCAAAGCTTTGCGGGCAGCCGACTGGATTTCACGATCGATGCGGAATTGACTGCCAGCATCAAGCAGCTTGCGCAAGACACGGGGACCACGTTATTCATGGTGCTGCTCGCCGCTTACAGTATGTTCTTGGGCAAACTGGCAGGTCAGGACGAAATTATTGTGGGAACGCCGATTGCTGGCCGGCCGCATGCCGACCTGTCCGGCATGCTCGGCATGTTCGTCAACACCTTAGCCATTCGCTCGATGCCTTCTGCTGACAAAACATTCCGAAGCTATTTGGAAGAAATGAAACAACTGGCTTTAACGGCGTTTGAGCATGCGGAGTACCCGTTTGAAGAACTGGTGGAGCACGTCGTACGGCATCGGGATGTGAGCCGCAATCCGATTTTCGATGCGATGTTCGTACTGCAAAATATGAACCGGTCCGAACTGCAGATGGCCGATGTCGAGATCACACCGTACGAGTTGGAAAACCCGACATCGAAATTCGACTTGTCGCTATTTATCCACGAGGCGGGAGAGGAACTGCATGGCAGTCTGGAGTACGCGACAGCACTCTTCGAGGCGGATACGATCTCACGGTGGAAAGATCATTTCATCACGCTGCTGCGGCACACGGCCGCTGACCCGGATGTCACCCTTGGCAAAGCAAGCTTGCTGAACGAACAGGACCGGATGACGCTCCAAGGCTGGATGGACGGACCTGTACAGAAAATGCCGGATGCCTCGGTGCATCAGTTGTTCCGCAAGCAGGCGAAGGCAACACCGGAAGCTGTTGCGGTCGTATGTGCCGATACAAGGCTTACGTACGAAGAACTGGATCGGTTGTCGGATCGCCTGGCTGGTGCCTTGCGCCTGGAACAGATCGGCAGCGGCCGTATTGTCGGGCTGATGGCGGGACGTTCCGCCCACATGATGATTGGTTTGCTGGGCATTTTGAAAGCAGGCGCGGCTTTCCTTCCGGTCGACCCTTCCTATCCGGCGGAACGCATAGCGTACATGCTGGACGATTCGAAAGTGGCATGCCTGCTGTCGGATGCCCCTTCCGCTTCAACGAGAGAAGGTCTTGGATACAGCGGTAAGACGCTCATCATCGAAGAGCTTCTTGCGGCAAGCGAGCAAAGTGCGTGGAGCCGTGATAGCTCTAATAGCTCTAATAACTCTAATAGCCCGGATAGCTCCTACGAGCCGGATAATGAAAGCAGCCGATTGCTCTACGTTATCTATACGTCAGGTACGACCGGGAAGCCGAAGGGCGTCATGTTGGAGCATGGCAACCTCGTGAACTTGATCATGCACCAATACGAGTGTACGTCCATTCCATTTGACAAGCAGGTGCTGCAGTATGCGTCGTACAGCTTTGATGTGAGCTATCAAGAAATCTTTTCTACCTTGCTGGCGGGCGGAACCCTGCATGTCGTCGAGGAGGACATGCGTCAAAATCCGACTGCGTTATTCCGTTATGTAGAGGAACGAGGCATTCCAACCTTGCTGCTGCCGTCGTCGTTCGTCAAATTCGTTTGGAACGATCCGGCCTACGAAGCGAGTTGGTCAACGTGCGTGCAGCATCTGATTACGGCCGGAGAGGCGCTGATTGTCGGTCCGGAGCTGCAGCGCTACTTGCAGGAGCAGGGCGTTACGCTTCACAATCATTACGGCCCTTCGGAGACACATGTAGCGACCACGTACACGATCAGGCCGCAAGAGCCGATGACGGCGCTGCCGCCGATCGGCAAGCCAATCAGCAATTCGTCTGTGTACATTTTGGACGCGTTTGGACAGTTGCAGCCGATCGGCGTAGCGGGAGAACTGTATATTGGCGGCGCTTGTGTCGGCAGAGGGTACTTGCATCAGCCGGGCTGGACGCAGGAGAAGTTCCTGGCCAACCCATGGCTGGAAGGAAAGCGGATGTATCGAACCGGGGATCAAGCCCGCTGGTTGGCCGACGGCAACTTGGAGTATTTGGGCCGTATCGACCACCAGGTGAAGATCCGCGGCTACCGGATTGAACCGGGCGAGATCGAAACTAGACTGTTAGCGTTGGAAGGAATTCGAGAGGCGGCTGTAGTCGCGCTGCCAGATGAGCGAGGCGGGCATGAGCTGTGCGCGTATGTGGCAGGCGAACGCGAATTTACATTCGCCGAACTGCGCGAAGCTTTGCGATTGAACTTGCCGGACTATATGATTCCGGCGTATGTCGTGCAGTTGGAAGAACTGCCGCTGACGAATAACGGCAAAATCGACCGCAAAGCGCTGCCAGCGCCAGAAGAGTCGCTGCGAACGGGAACGGAGTATGCAGCGCCGCGCACGGCGACGGAAGCGAAGCTGGCGCAGCTATGGCAAGAGGTGCTGGGACTGGAGCGCGTCGGCATCCGCGATAACTTCTTTGACATCGGGGGCCATTCGCTCCGGGCGATGACGCTCGTATCGCGCATTCATCAGACGCTGGAGTCGGAGGTGCCACTGCGGCAATTATTCCTCTCACCAACGATAGAAGGCTTGGCGGCTGCCCTGGAGGCGACGAAGGGCGGCACCTTTGAAGCGCTTGTGCCCGCTCCGATGCAGGCAGCGTATCCGCTATCGTCCGCGCAAAAACGGCTGTATGTGCTGCAGCAGCTGGAGGGCGCCGAACTGAGCTACAACATGCCTGCGGCGCTGCGCCTGACGGGAACGCTGGATCGCCAGCGGCTGGAAGCCGCCTTACAGGGGCTCATCGCCCGTCATGAATCGCTGCGCACAGCGTTTGCGGCGAAAGACGGGGAGCCGATGCAGCGCATCATAGAGGCTCCCGGCTTCACCGTCGCGTACGAGGAGGCTAGAGGAGCCGATGTGCAGGCGTCCATTCGCAGCTTCCTCCGTCCGTTTGACCTTGGCGTTGCGCCGCTGCTGCGTACGACGGTGGTGCGGCTGGACGAAACGGATCACGTGCTGCTGTTCGATATGCACCATATCATTTCTGACGGCACCTCGATGAACATTTTGGTGCAGGAATTAACGAAGCTGTATGCCGGAGAAGAACTGGCACCGCTGCGTTTGCAGTATAAAGATTATGCGCTCTGGCAGCAAGGTTACCGGCAAAGTGCAGCCTACCGGAAGATGGAAAGCTACTGGCTGAGCCAGTTTGCAGGCGAGCTGCCGGTGCTGAGCCTGCCGACGGATGCTCCGCGACCGGCGGTGCGCAGCTTCGAGGGGGATCGGGTGGACTTCGAGCTGGACAGTGTGCTGGCCGAAGCGGTCAGAGAGATGGCGCGGGAAAACGGCGCGACCGTGTACATGGTGCTGCTGGCCGCGTACAGCGCCCTGCTGGGGCGGTTAAGCGGTCAAGAAGAACTGATCGTCGGTACATCGATCGCCGGGCGTTCCCATGCGGACCTGCAAGGGATGCTGGGGATGTTTGTGAACACGCTGGCGCTGCGGATGAACCCGTCCGGAGAAAAGCCGTTCTCTGCTTACTTGCAGGAAGTGAAGCAGACGGCGCTCGGGGCCTTGGAGCATGGGGACTACCCGTTCGAGGAACTGGTGGAGCAGGTGGTGAAGCAGCGGGATATGAGCCGCAATCCGTTGTTCGATGCCATGCTGGTGCTGCAAAACACCGAGCAGGCTGATTTAGAGCTGGCGGGCCTGCAATGGACGCCGTATCCGATGGAGAGCGGAGCAGCGAAATTCGACTTGACGCTGTCGGTCAGCGAGCACGAGCAGGGGATGCGATGCACATTGGAATATGCGTCAAAACTGTTCGAACGGACGACGATCGAGCGCTGGGCGGGTCACTTCACCGAGCTGCTGCGCCAAGCGGTTCGTCATCCGCAGGCGATGCTGGGAAGCATCGAGGTACTGACGGCCGACGAGCGGGAAGAGTTGCTGGTGACATTCAACGATACGGCGGTTGAGCTGCCGGCGGAAGCATCGGTGCATGCGCTGTTCGAACGGCAGGCTGCACGGACCCCGGATGCGGTAGCTGTGGTATTTGAAGATAGGCTGCTGACGTACCGAGAGTTGAACGAGCGGGCTAACCGCTTGGCGAGAAGATTGCAGGCGCGAGGGGTGCAGCGTGAGCAATTGGTAGGCATCATGGCCGAACGCTCGCTGGAGATGATCGTAGGCATACTGGCGATACTAAAAGCCGGCGGAGCATATGTGCCGATCGATCCCGAGTATCCTCAGGAACGCATCTCCTATATGTTAGAGGATTCCGGGGCGCAGGTGCTGCTGATTCAGAAGCAATTGAAGGAGAAGGCTTCTTTTGCGGGGATCAAGGTGGAACTGGAAGAGGAGCCGTTGTCCGGCACAGAAGAATACCTTGAAAGCAGTGCGAACTTGGCAGTGGCGGCATTGGCTGATGATCTGGCGTACATCATCTACACGTCGGGCTCAACAGGAACGCCTAAAGGGGTATGCGTGACGCATCGCGGGGTTGTCAGACTTGTTTCGTCATCAAATTATGTGGACATTAGCGAACAAGACGTATTTTTGCAGGGATCAACGATTTCCTTTGATGCTGCGACGTTTGAGATATGGGGCAGTTTGCTGAATGGTGCGGCGCTGGCGATTTTGCCGCCCGGAAAATTGTCGCTAACGGACTGGGTGCAGGCGATTCAGCAGCATCACGTCAGTATTTTGTGGCTAACGGCTGGCTTGTTCCATGTGATGGTGGAGGAGCAGTTAGAAGGTTTGTACGGGGTGAAGCAACTGCTGGTTGGCGGTGACGTTGTTTCAAGGCCGCATGCGAAAAAAGTGTTGGAGCGATTCAGCGAAATACGGCTGATCAACGGTTACGGTCCGACGGAAAACACGACGTTTACGTGCTGCCATGAAATCCGAATGTCGGATGTGGAGCGCGCGTCGATTCCGATTGGCCGTCCGATCAGCAACACGCAAGTATACGTGCTGGGCAGAGCCCAAGAGATATTGCCTATTGGCGTGATTGGAGAGTTGTATACCGGCGGCAGCGGACTAGCGCGCGAATACTTGAACAATCCGGAGTTAACAGCGGCGAAGTTTGTGGAGCATCCGTTTGCGGCGGGCGAGCGGTTGTACCGAACAGGCGATTTGGCCCGCTGGCTGCCGGATGGAACAATAGAGTATGCAGGTCGCATGGACGATCAGGTGAAAATCCGCGGTTACCGGATTGAGCTTGGAGAAATCGAAGCACAGCTTCTTCGTGTAACGGACGTTCAGGAAGCGGTGATCATCGCCCGCGAGGACGAAACCGGCCGGAAAACGCTGTGTGCCTACATCAAAGCGACACGTGATCTAGAGGCCGATGAACTCCGAAACCCTCTGGCGCAAAAACTGCCAGGGTACATGATCCCGTCGTACTTCGTGCAGCTTGCGCAGATGCCGCTGACGCCTAACGGCAAAGTGGACCGCAAAGCACTGCCGGCGCCGGAAGCAGGCATGAGTGCGGGGACGGAATACGTCGCCCCGCGCACGGGCGAGGAAAAAGCGCTCGTGTCCGTTTGGCAGTCGGTGCTGGGCGTAGAGAAGATTGGCATCCTAGATCATTTCTTTGAGCTTGGCGGTGATTCAATCAAAGCGATTCAAGTCGCTTCACGGCTGCTGCAAGCCGGGTATAAGGTCGAGATGAAAGATCTGTTCCGCTATCCGGTCGTCGCCGAGCTTAGCTCCCAGATGACGGCGGTCACTCGCCGCGCGGAACAAGAAGAGGTGTATGGCCCCGTGCCACTTACGCCGATCCAGCGCTGGTTCGTGCAGCATGACCCCGTGGATCTGCATCATTTCAACCACGCGGTCATGCTGCACCGGGAAGACCGGTTCGACATTGGAGCGCTGCGCCTGACGATGCAGCGCATTGCCAAGCATCACGACGCGCTGCGGATAATTGTAACGCAGACGGAAGACGGCTATGCCGCTTGGAACCGTAGTGTGGAAGACGGGGAAAGCTATCGTCTGGACGTATTTGACTTCCGTGGCGAAGAAACATGGAGCCAGCGGGTTGAGACGGAGGCCGGCAAGCTGCAGGCCAGCTTCTCGCTGGCCGCCGGTCCGCTCCTGAAACTGGGCTTGTTCCAGTGCCCGGACGGGGATCATTTGCTGATCGCGATTCATCATTGGGTCGTCGACGGAGTCTCATGGCGCATCCTTTTTGAGGATATCGCGTCAGCTTACGAACAAGCGGCGCAAGGACAGGACATTCGGCTGCCGCTGAAAACGGACTCGTTTCAAACATGGTCGCAGCAGCTTGGCGCCTATGCGGCAAGTCCGGCGTTGGAGATGCAGCGTGCTTACTGGCAGTCGGTTGTAGAGAAGGATCTAGTGCCTCTGCCTAAAGATGATGAGCAAGGCGCGTCCACGCTGGCCGCCAGCCGGTCGCTGACGGTGGAGTGGTCGCAGGCACAGACGCAGCAATTGTTGAAAGAAGCACACCGGGCCTACGGGACGGAGGTCAACGATCTGTTGCTGACTGCACTGGCCATGGCGGTTCAAGCGTGGAGCGGACTCGAACGCGTGGCGGTCTTGCTGGAAGGACACGGCAGAGAACCGATTGCGGCGGATGTGGATGTTAGCCGGACGGTCGGCTGGTTTACGAGCGCGTATCCGGTGGTGCTGGAGATCGAGCCGGAAATGAGCCTGCCGCAGCGGATTAAGCGCGTGAAGGAAACGCTGCGGGCGATTCCGCATAAAGGGATCGGCTACGGTCTTCTGCGCTACATGTCCGTGCCGAATGAGACGGAGTGGGCGTGCGATCCTGACATTTCGTTCAACTATTTAGGACAGTTCGATCAGGATTTGGAGCACAGCGCGCTGCGAATCTCGCCGCTTTCTACGGGCGAGGCGATAAGCGGCAGAAGACAGCGTGCAGCGGCGCTGGAATGCAACGGCATGATCGCGGAAGGAGCGCTTCGCCTGCACATCAGCTACAGCGCGGAGCAGTACCGCCAAGCGACGATGGAGCGCTTCGCGCACGAGTTACAGATCAGCTTACAAGAGCTGCTGACCCATTGTGTCGCGCAGGAGAGGACAGAACTGACACCAAGCGATCTGCTGCAGCCTGGCATTACGCAAGAAGAACTGGATGCGCTTATGCAGCGCAGCGAAGAGTTAGGCGAGATTGAAGATGTGTACGCGCTGACGCCGATGCAGCAAGGGATGCTGTTCCACAGCCGTCTGGATCCGCAGGCAGGAGCTTACGTGAACCAGATCCATCTGACCCTGCAAGGCGAGCTGCAGCCGGCAGCGTTTGAACAAAGCTGGCAAACCGTCGTGCAGCGGCATGCGGTGCTGCGAACGAGCATCGACAATCAGTGGCGAAGCGAACCGCTGCAAGTCGTGTACCGGAAGCGGCCGTTTATAATCACCTATCGCGATCTGACGATGCACGACGCGGGCGAGCAGGCAGCCTGCATAGCACAGTGGAAGTCGGAGGATCGGAAGCAAGGCTTTGCGGTAGCGTCGGAGAGCCTAATGCGTGTGGCGGTGCTCCGCACAGGAGAGCAAACCCACGAGGTGATATGGAGCTTCCATCACCTGTTGATGGACGGCTGGTGCTTGCCGCTGGTGATGGAAGAAGTATTGGGAATCTACAACGCCTTGCGCGCCGGAGAAGAGCCGCCGTTACGCAGCGTCCGCGCGTACCGCGACTATATCCGCTGGCTGTCCGAACAGGACGCGAATTCGGCACGAAGCTACTGGAAGGAGCAGTTGGAGGGCAGCGAAGCGCTATCTGCGCTGCCGAAGCGGCAGCGTCAGGCGCAAGGCTATGAAGCGAAACGCGTGAGCTGGAGCGTCCCTCAGGAGCAGAGCAAAGCCATCGCACTGGCGGCCACTGCGCACGGCATAACGGTAAGCACGCTGCTGCAAACGGCATGGGGACTGGTGCTGCACGCCTACAGCGGCAGCAGGGATGCGGTATTTGGCGGCGTCGTTTCGGGCAGACCGGCAGACCTGCCTGGCGTGGAAGGGATGATCGGACTGTTCATCAATACGCTGCCTGTCCGGGTAACGTGCGAGGGCCGGGAAACGGTTGCGAACCTGCTGCGCCGCATGCAGGCGCAGGCGCTGGCTGCGCAAGGTTACGCCTACTATCCGCTGCACGAGATTCAGGCGCAGTGTGCCGGAACGAGAGAGCTATTCGACCATATTCTTGTGTTCGAGAATTACCCGATGCAAACCGCGCAGGCGGAAGCGTCAGCGGATGCAAGCGGACTGGAAATTACGGGGGTTCAGGCGGACGAACAAACGAATTACGACCTGAATGTGATGATTCAGCCGGGAGAAGAGCTGCACATTCATTTTGACTACAACGGACAGGTGTACGAGCAAGGCACGATGGAGCGCTTGCAAGGTCACTGGATGCGGATGGTAGAGCAGATCGTGTCCACCCCGAACGTGGCGGTAGAAAAGCTGGAACTGCTGACGGCGGAAGAACGGGAAGAGCTGCTGGTGACATTTAACGATACGGCGGTGGAGCTGCCGGCGGAAGCAACGTTGCATACGCTGTTCGAACAGCAGGCTGCCCTGACGCCGGAGCAACCGGCGCTCGTAAGCGGAGAGGCCGTATGGACGTACGGCGAGCTGGAAGCGCAAGCCAACCGCATCGCCGGTTGGCTGCGTGCGCACGGGGTGAGAAGCGAAGACCGTGTCGGGGTGCTGCTCAGCCGTTCGCCGCAACTGATCGCCGGTCTGCTGGGCGTGCTGAAAGCTGGCGCGGCCTATGTGCCGCTGGACCCGGCGCTGCCGGCAGCGCGCATCAAGGGAATGATCCAGGATGCCGGTATCCAAATCTTGCTGAGCGAAGGGGCACAGATGGAAACGGTGGCAGACTGGGAAGAAACGCCGCTGCGACATGTCCTGTTCTTGGATAAGGAACGTTTGGCTGTTACGTGCTTGGATGAGGAACGCTCTGCCGTTACGGAAATAGCCGCTGCGGCTGTTGAAGGGAAGAAGGAACACTTGGCCGCCACGGATGCCGAAGGGCAGAAGAACTGCTTCGCCATGGTGAAATTCTCCTCTGCGGAAGAACTGGAAACCTATTCGCCGGCATCGGGATCAACAGATGTACAATCGGATGTACCGACAACGCCGATAAAAAGCGCGTATGTGATCTACACGTCGGGCACCACCGGCAAGCCAAAAGGCGTGGTGGTGGAGCACCGGAACGTCGTGAACTTTATCGCGGGGATGGTGCGCTCGCTGCCGTTTGCGCCATCTGCGTCGATCCTCTCGGTCACAACGGTATCCTTCGACATCTTCGTGACCGAGAGCTGGGTACCGCTCAGTTGCGGGATGCAGATCGTTCTCGCCAATGAAGCGGAGCTTCAGGACCCTGCGCTGCTGAGCGATTTGCTGGAAGAGCATCCGGTACAACTGATGCAGACAACGCCTTCGAGGCTGTCGATGATGCTGAAGCAGGAGCACAGCGCCGAGCAGTTGCGCCGTATACCAGCCCTGTTGATCGGCGGCGAGCCGCTTTCCGCGGCGATGCTGAAGCAGCTTCGGGCGCAAACGAATGCGTCGCTGTACAATATGTACGGTCCGACGGAAACGACGGTATGGTCTACGTTTGAACATCTGAAGGAAAGCGAAGGAGAAAAAGTCAGCATCGGCCGTCCGCTGGCGAACACGCAGGCGTACGTGCTGAACGAAGCGCTGCAGTTGCAGCCGATCGGAGCCGTAGGCGAGCTGTGCCTCGGAGGCGCCGGGGTCGCCCGCGGATACTGGGCGCGCGAAGAGCTGACCAGGGAGAAGTTTGTCGATCATCCGTACCTCCCCGGGGAGCGTATCTACCGGACCGGTGATTTGGCCCGCTGGCTACCGGATGGCCGACTGGAGCATTTGGGACGGATCGACCATCAGGTGAAGATCCGCGGGTACCGGATCGAACCGGGCGAGATCGAAGCACATCTGCTGCGAATCGACGGCGTCAAGGAAGCGGTCGTAACTGTTGCCGCTGGGGAAACGCAGGAACTGTGCGCCTATGTAACGGGCAGCGGTGAGCTCACGGCGCAGGCAATGAGGAGCAAGTTGGCGGCGGGCCTTCCGTCATATATGATCCCCTCGCACTTCATTCGCTTGGAGAAGATGCCGCTCACGCCAAACGGGAAGCTGGACCGCAAGGCACTGCCAACGCCGGAAGGGGCGCTATGTACGGGAACGGAATATATAGCGCCGCGCACGACGACGGAAGCGAAGCTGGCGCAGCTATGGCAAGAGGTGCTGGGACTGGAGCGCGTAGGCATTCACGATAACTTCTTTGACATCGGGGGCCATTCGCTCCGAGCGATGACGCTCGTATCGCGCATTCATCAGACGCTGGAGGCGGAGATTCCGTTAAGAGACGTGTTCCGTTGTCCGACAGTCGAAGAGCTGGCGCAGGCGATCTCCGGGTTGGAGCAGAAGGAGTACGCAGCCATTCCTCTCATCGAAGCAAGGGACTACTACCCGGTGTCATCGGCGCAGAAACGGATGTACATTTTGCAGCAGATCAACGGGGCAGAGCGTAGCTACAACATGCCGGGCATGCTAATACTTGAAGGAACGCTAAACCGCAATCGCTTCGAAGAGGCATTCCGCAGTCTCATCGCTCGTCATGAGACGCTGCGCACAGGCTTCGAGATGGTGCAAGGCGAGCCGATGCAACGCGTGTACGAGACGGTCGACTTTGAAGTAGCCTTTTCACAGGCTGGCTGGAATGAGGAAGAGACCATTATACGCGACTTCGTGCAGCCGTTCGACTTAAGCAAAGCGCCTCTGCTGCGGGTCGGTTTGATCGAATGGGCAGCGGATCGCCATTTGCTGATGTTCGACATGCATCACATCGTTTCCGATGGCATATCCATGGATATTTTGGTTGAGGAGTTTGTCCGCTTGTACAGCGGTGAGGAACTGCCTTCGCTGCGCATTCAGTACAAAGATTACGCGGTGTGGCAGCAATCTGAGGCCCAGAAAGAACAAATGAAACAGCATGGCTCCTATTGGATGAAAGCATTAGGCGGAGAACTGCCTGTGCTGGAAATGCCAACAGATTATGTACGTCCTGCGATACAGAAATACGAGGGCAGCTCTCTGGAATTCAAGATCGACTCAAAGCAAAGGGATGCATTGCACCAACTTGCCGCCCGAAACGGCGTGACGCTATATATGGTGTTGCTGGCCGTCTATAAAGCTTTTTTGCATAAATATTCGGGGCAGGAAGACATCATCATTGGTGTGCCGATTGCGGGGAGAACCCACAGCGACTTGCAAGGTTTGATAGGTATGTTTGTCGGGACATTGGCCATCCGCAGCTATCCAGCGGGAGAGAAGCCGTTTCTGTCTTATTTGAAAGAAATCAAGGAAACGATGCTGAGCGCCTATGAACACCAGGACTACCCGTTCGAAGAACTGATTGAACAGGTGCAAGTCAATCGAGACTTGAGCCGCAACGCGATCTTTGACACGATGTTTGTTTTGCAAAATACAGAAAGCAAGCCGTTTGGACTCGATCAGCTCCAGATGAAGCCATATCATACCGAGCATAAGACAGCAAAATTTGATTTAACCTTGCAGGCGGTGGACGAAGAAGCCGGAATAGCTTTCCATTTGGAATACGCAACTTCATTGTATAAGCTTGAAACCGTGCAGCGGTTTGCGAGACACTTTGTGCAGTTGATCGCCTCAGTGATCGAAAATCCGCAGGCGAGCCTTGCAACGCTGCAAATCGTGGCGGATGAAGAACGGGTGCAACTGATCAGTTTGTTTAACGATACCCAATTACCGTATCCTCAAGAGCTTGCCATCCATCAACGGTTTGAGGAGCAGGCCGAACGAACGCCACATGCACCTGCCGTTTTATTCGGGGAGAAGCAATGTTCCTATGGAGAGTTGAACGAGAAAGCAAATCGTTTGGCGCGGACGTTGAGAAGAGCCGGGGTTGAAGCGGAACAGTTGGTAGCCATTGCGGCTGAACGTTCTATTGAGATGATTGTCGGTATACTGGCAATCCTGAAAGCGGGAGGAGCCTACGTGCCGATCGACTCTCACTATCCGGAGGAACGCATAC
Source organism: Paenibacillus alvei DSM 29 (assembly GCF_000293805.1). Lineage (GTDB taxonomy): Bacteria > Bacillota > Bacilli > Paenibacillales > Paenibacillaceae > Paenibacillus_B > Paenibacillus_B alvei. The sequence goes on from NZ_AMBZ01000003.1 coordinate 186,742, forward strand.
GTTACATGATGCAGGATGCAAATGTTCGCGTACTGCTAATCCAGAGCCATTTACAACAAACTGCCTTTGCTGCCGAAAAGGTTGTGCTTCTCGATGACGAGCTAGCTTACGACCAAGATGGTACCAATCTGAAGCCGCTCACAGGGCCGACTCATCTGGCGTACGTCAACTATACTTCGGGCTCTACAGGAACTCCCAAAGGAGTCTGCGTCACACAGCGCGGGGTTGTACGTCTTGTTGCCCAAGCAAATTACGTAGACATCTGTGAAAGTGACGTCTTTCTGCAAGGGTCAACCATTTCCTTCGATGCTGCGACATTTGAGATTTGGGCCAGCTTGCTGAATGGAGCGTCTTTAGCGCTCATGCCTCCAACCGGCTTGTCGCTGGAAGATTGGACGCAAGCGATTCGGAAGTATCAAGTCACGATTGTATGGCTTACGGCAGGATTGTTTTCGGTTATGGCTGAACATCAACTCGAAGGATTGGCAGGGGTCAAGCAATTGCTCGTGGGGGGCGATATTGTATCGAAACCGCATGTGAAAAAAGTTTTGGAACGCTACCCGAACCTGCGATTAATCAACGGGTACGGCCCGACGGAAAACACAACGTTTACATGTTGCCATACGATCAGCTTGGAGGATATGGATCGATCTACCATTCCGATCGGTCGTCCAATCAGCAATACACAAGTGTATGTGCTGGATCGAGCAGGCATGCTGTTGCCTCTGGGTGTGGTGGGAGAGCTGTATGCGGCTGGAGACGGCGTAGCTCGCGGTTATTTGAATCTGCCTGAACTGACAGCGGAGAGGTTTGTAGACAATCCGTTTACACCAGGTGGAAAAATGTACCGAACAGGCGATCTCGCTCGCTGGTTGCCAGACGGTACCCTCGAATACGTGGGACGAACGGATCAACAGGTAAAAATTCGCGGGTACAGGATCGAAATTGGAGAAATCGAGGCGTTGCTTGGACAAATCGATGCTCTGCGCGAAGCCGTTGTGATCGCAAGGACTGCTGAAAACGGAGAACGGCAGCTATGTGCGTATGTTGTAGCCAATCGGAAACTGGCTGCAGGCGAACTGCGAGAACACTTAGCTCAGCGATTGCCAAATTATATGATTCCTGCGTACTTCGTGCAGATCGATCGGATACCGCTGACGGCAAATGGTAAAATCGATCGAAAAGCGCTGCCGGCGCCGGAAGAAAACCTTCTGGCTGCGGCTGAATATGCAGCGCCCCGAACTCGCGTCGAAGCGCAGCTCGTGAACATTTGGCAAGAAATACTTGGTCTTGACCGCGTAGGTGTGCGCGACAACTTTTTGAAATCGGCGGTCACTCTTTGCGCGCTACGACCATGGTGAGCCGTCTGCACAAAGAACTGCAAGTGAACGTACCGTTGCGGGATGTATTCCGGTTCTCTACCATCGAGCTGCTGGCCGAGGTCATAGCAGATAGAGAGCAGCAGACGTTCACTGCTATCGAACCTGTCGAAGAGCAGGCGTATTATGCAGTGTCTTCCGCGCAAAAGCGGCTGTATATCTTGCACCAGCTCGAAGAAACGGGACTGAGCTACAATTTGCCTATAGTGCTGGAACTTCAAGGAGCGCTTGATCGGCAGCGGTTTGAATCCGCGCTTCACAAGCTTATTGCCCGTCACGAGACGCTGCGCACAAGCTTTCACATGGCAGAAGGCGAGCCTGTACAATGTGTTCATCATGAGGTTGGCTTTACTGCGGAATACGTGCAAGCAAGCGAAACGGAAGCCGCGGAAGCTGTTCGGACATTTATTCGCGCCTTTCATCTGGAGCAGCCGCCGATCTTGCGCGTCGGGCTGATAGAGCTTGCGTCTGAACGCCATTTGTTCGTGCTCGACATGCATCACATCATTTCCGATGGCGTATCGATGGGCATTTTGGTAGATGAATTTGCTCGCTTGTATGAAGGGGAAGAACTTCCGCCTCTGCGTATTCAATACAAAGACTACGCGGCATGGCAGCAGTCCGAGACGCAAAAAAAGCGCAAGCAGCAGGAGGAGGCCTATTGGTTGAATAGGTTCTGTGGGCCTATTCCAGTTCTGGAGCTGCCGACCGATTATGTCCGGCCTGTGGTACAAAGCTTCCAGGGAGAATCACTGTCATTTATGCTTGGGAATCCGCTACGCCAGAGCTTGAAACGGATAGCGGCAGAAACCGGATCGTCTCTGTATATGGTACTGCTGGCGATATATACAACCTTGCTGCATAAATATTCGGGTCAAGAGGATATTGTTGTTGGTACGCCGATTGCAGGCAGATCACATAACGACTTGGAGTCACTGGTGGGTATGTTTGTGGGCACGTTAGCGATACGCAGCTATCCGGCAGGCAACAAAACATTTTTATCGTATGTAGAAGAAATAAAAGAAACGATGCTTGATGCCTACGAGCACCAAGGCTATCCATTTGAAGAATTGGTCGAGAAGGTGCAGGTCAAAAGGGACAGAAGCCGCAACCCGATTTTCGATACGATGTTCGTTCTGCAAAATATGGAGCAAAGAGATTTGCAAATCCAGGGCTTGCACATCCAGCCCTATGCAATCGAACATTCCGTAGCGAAGTTTGATCTCACCTTCCAACTGGTAGAGGTGGAGAACGGAATCTCGTGCAGCATCGAGTACGCTTCTTCCTTGTTCAAACGAGAGACCATTGCGCGGATGGCGAAACACTTCGAGCAGTTGATTCATGCGGTTACGGCAAATCCTCAGGCACAGATTGCGTCGTTAGAGATCCTAACTGCGGAAGAGCGCGCACAGCTTGCGGCAGGATATGCGACAGCTTCGGAATATCCTCGAGAAGCAACGGTATACCAATTGTTCGAGCGGCAGGCGGAAAAAACGCCAGAAGCGGTAGCCATCGTTCATGAAGAAGAGCAAGTGACATACAGAGAGCTGAATGCCCGTTCCAATCGCTTGGCAAGGACATTGCGGGCAGCCGGCGTACGAGCGGATCAATTGGTCGGCATTTTGGCGGATCGGTCGGTGGAAATGATCGTCGGCATACTAGGTGTGTTAAAAGCCGGAGGAGCTTACGTGCCGATTGATCCGGAGTACCCGGAACAACGCATTCGTTACATGTTGGAGGACTCCGGTTCGCAGGTGCTTCTCACGCAGCATCATTTACGGGCTCGCGTACAGTTTGAAGGAAAGCTTATCGATCTAAACGATCAGGCCGCCTACAGCAAAGATGAATGGAATCTCGAGCCGGTATCAAGCGCCAACGACCTTGCTTATGTGATTTATACATCGGGAACGACAGGAAATCCGAAGGGAGCAATGATTACTCATCAGGGCCTGACGAATTATTTATGGTGGGCGAAAAACGTATATGCTGACGGAGAAAGGCTGGATTTCCCGCTGTACTCTTCCATTTCCTTCGACTTGACGGTGACATCCGTATTTATGCCTTTGCTTACAGGAAGTCTGATTCGGATTTATAGCGGGGAAGACAAAGCGCTATTAATTGAGCGGATTGTAACTGATAATCAAGTCAACATTGTCAAGCTGACGCCTGCTCATTTAAGTTTGATCAAGGAATTGAAGGTCACGCCCGGATCGAACATCCGAAAGCTGATTGTCGGTGGAGACAATCTTGGCACAGATCTAGCGAGAAGCATCCATGACCAATTCGGTGGAGAAATCGAGATATTCAATGAATACGGCCCGACAGAAACGGTTGTCGGCTGCATGATTTATCGATATGATCCGGCAACCGATACGAGCGGTTCGGTTCCTATTGGCGTACCGGCTGCGAATGTCAGCATCTATTTGCTCAATTCTGATGGCAAGCAAGTTCCGATAGGGGTACCAGGAGAAATCTATATTGCTGGAGATGGAGTCGCGAGAGGGTACCTCAACCGCTCTGACTTGACGGCTGAGAAGTTCGTAGACCATCCACTCGTTCCTGGAAAGCGAATGTACCGCACAGGAGACTTGGCAAAAATGAAGGCTAGCGGAAACTTGGAGTATTTGGGTCGTGCAGACGACCAAGTGAAAATACACGGCTTCCGCATTGAGCTGGGCGAAGTGGAAGCCGCTCTGACGAAAGTGAAGGAGGTGAAGGAAGCGGCGGTTATTGCTCGCGAAAATGAAGCGAAGGAGAAGCTTCTATTCGCATATGTCGTAGCGGATACCGAGCTTGTGGCCGGAGAACTGCGGAGAGCCTTATCCAAGCAGCTCCCAGCCTATATGATTCCGACGCGGTTCGTGCAACTGGATATGATGCCGCTTACAGCCAATGGCAAAGTCGATCGCAGAGGCTTATCTCATATACAGCTCAATGAGCCTCTTCAAGCAAACTATACAGCGCCAAGAAATGCGTTAGAACAAGCGCTTGCCGACATTTGGCAGGAGATTCTCAACTTAGAGAGGATCGGCATTCACGATAACTTCTTCGATGCAGGCGGTCATTCTTTGAAGCTGATTCAAATGATTGGTGAAGCTCGCCGTAGATTGAATGTGGACATATCGTTTAGTGCCGCCTTCGCTTACCCGACGGTTATGGAACTCGCTGATCACCTTCAAAGCGGAAGCAGTTCAGAAGATCTAGCGAAGCAGCCAACGGAAGGAGTGTCCGTGTGGAACGGAAACGATGCAAACGGCATAACCTTGCATTGTTTCCCGCCTATCGTCGGATTTGGTCAAGTATTTACGATGCTGGCGACATTACTGCGAGATACGGCTGCTATTTATGCCTATGATTTTATTAGCTGTGAAGATGCAGCCTCATACTTTGCCCAAAGCGTTCACAAGCTGCAGCCTCAGGGCCCACTTTATTTGTTGGGTTACTCTGCCGGAGGTAATCTGGCATTTGAAGTGGCCAAGCAGTTGGAACAACAAAATCGCGAGGTAGCCGGCATCATTATGCTTGATGCCTACCCAAGAAATTCGCATACCTTGGACATGCCGCAAGAAGAGTACCTGGAGACGCTACAAGAAGAAATTTCTCTATTTCTACGTTATGTTCCAGGACTAGACGCAGAAGAAGTGAGACAAAACATAACGGCTTACAAGAATTGGATCGATAATATGGCAACGACAGGAGAAGTTCGGGCAGACATTTATCTGATTCAATCGTCAGAAGCAACAGGAGAAGTAGAACGCGGATGGACGTCCTGGAGCGAGTTAACAACTGGACAGTTGCACTTCTATTCAGGAAACGGCAAACACGAGCAGATGCTGGAAAGAGACTATGCTCCAACAAACGCATCTATCATAAAAGCGATTTTGGAAAACTCCAAAGCTTACAAGTAAAGAAAAGTTGACCATTGCATGTAAACGGGTACCCATAGACTGGACACTAAGAAAAAAAGGTGTTCAGGCTGTGGGTATCTTTTTGTATAACGAAGTAAGCACGGAAGGGATGACATGAGTAAGAAACTTTTTAGCGAAGCAGACCGTGAACTTTTGTCAATGAACAAATATGTAAGGAAAATTAGCGAAAAATCATAAATTATCATTTTCATTGAGACATTATTTTACGAACATACAAGGGGGGTTAGACCTCATACTTGCAGCTTTTTTACATAGAAAATAGGAGTTGCTTCCGGAGTTTTTGAAGAGTTGACTTAGAGTTATTTTATGGTATTATAACAATATTAGTACTGAAAATACTAAATTGGTACTCTAGGTACGTAGGGGATAAGCAGAGGAGAAAATGAATGGCAGTAACTATGATTTGTTTCTTACCTATCGGGATGACATTGATGATGGAATTTTTTTGTAGTCGGTATGACGCTATATCATTTGGGCTGATGATCGACGTGAGGAACCATTTTGCGTCCAGTATTCAATTTCACGTTCAACGATAGATTACTATCTAACTTGGAGAGACAGAAAGGAAGATGACCATGGCTGAGAAACAATTGAACAAACATGGAGGTAACATTCTGATATCCGATGATGTCGTCGCCACAATCGCTGGTCTAGCTGCGCTTGAAACTCCAGGAATTGCTGCTATGTCAGGCGGACTGTCGGATGATTGGGTAAAGATGTTGAGTGGCAAGAACTTGCAAAAGGGGGTGTCTGTCAAGGTAGGTGAAGTTGAAGCTGCTATAGACTTGCGAGTTATTGTTGTGTACGGTATGAAAATTCATGAAGTGTGTCACCAATTGCAGGTAAACATCCGCGATGCAGTTCAAAATATGACTGGACTTAGCGTTGTAGAGATTCATGTAAAGGTAGAGGAAGTCTCTTTCAAAGATGAGGAGTTGAAGGAAATTCAACGAATTAGCAAATAGGCACTGATATGCAATATTAATGGATAAAAACAATAGGTGAGGTGTAACTATATGTTGGATCCGCGACTCACAAATTTAGCTAATATGCTTGTAAACTATTCTACAAAAGTGCAAAAGGGAGACAATGTATTAATAGATTCAACTGGAATCGACACATCTTTGACAAAAGAACTTGTGAAAGCCGTGCATAAAGCAGGTGGGCACCCATTCGTAAATCTGCGCGAAAACGCTGTACGACGCCAGCTTTTATTAGAGGGGACTGAAGAACAGTTTAAGACCTGGGCTGAAATTGAAAAATATCAGATTGAAAAAATGCAAGCTTGTATTGTTGTCGACGGTGGGCAGATCAACGAGATGTCAGATGTACCCGATGACAAAATGAATCTGTTTTCTTCATTATACCAGCCCGCTATGATGGAGGTGTTTACATCCAAATGGATCTATCTCCGTTATCCGACTCCTTCTATGGCTCAGCTGGCTAATATGAGTACAGAAGCATTTGAAAACTTCTACTTTGATGTTTGCGCGGTGGACTATGCCAAAATGGCACGTGCAATGGAACCTTTGATCGAATTGATGGAGAAGACAGACCGCGTTAAAATCCAAGGGCCAGGTACGGAGCTTACTTTTTCGATCAAAGGTATTCCGGCGATATCGTGTGCCGGTGATAACAATATTCCGGATGGAGAAGTGTATACTGCTCCGGTTCGTAACTCTGTGAATGGAGTTATCACGTTTAACATCCCATCACCTTATCAGGGATTTACATTCGAAAATGTCCGACTGGAGTTTAAAGATGGGAAGATCATTCATGCGACAGCAAATAACACCGAGCGGCTAAACAATATCTTAGATGCGGATGAAGGTGCACGTTACATAGGGGAGTTTGCAATTGGGGTAAATCCAGCCATCAGGGAACCAATGCAGGATATTCTGTTCGATGAAAAAATCGATGGCAGCTTTCATTTCACACCGGGGCGATGCTATGATAATGCATCAAATGGGAATGAGTCAGCAATCCACTGGGACATGGTGATGATCCAACGCTCAGAGTATGGCGGTGGAGAGATTTGGTTTGATGATCGACTGATTCGAAAAGACGGACGTTTCGTGATTCCAGAACTGGAAAAGCTAAACCCCGAAAATCTAAAGTAGTTCAAACGGTGGGTGATCGTTCCTCCGCTGAAGGCACAAATGGCTGAATGTGATTGAACAGGGCTAACTTGGTTGCAGAGTTTGACCCCAAGGAGATAAAGAGTTACACTTTTCTAGTACCTGAAGTACTATAAATGGATCTATGGGTACTACTCTTGGTTTGAGGTGAACTAAGGATGAAAGAACGGATTGCCAAAACTGCTATCGCGCTATTTCATGAAAAAGGAATCAAGTTTACAATGAATGATTTGGCGCGCGAATTAGGTGTAAGCAAAAGCACGCTGTACGAGCATTTCCCGTCCAAGGACGAACTTATAGGTTATGTGGTTCAGCAAGTTAACGAAGAAACGGAAAGACGTTTTCGAGAAGTGATCCAAGATACGAATTTGACCATATCTGAAAAATTAAAAGGGATACTCTTGATTGTCCCTCATGATTTTCAGAACAGCTATGTACGCTTACTGGTCGAACTTCGGCGGTACTACCCCGAACGGTGGAGGGAAATGGAGCAAGCCATTAATGATGAGTGGGATATCATTACTAGCCTCATTGAAGAAGGCATCCATAATGGTGATTTTCGTCCGATGCATATCCCAACACTGATCCAAACCCTCAATTTCTTAATGAAATCGATTTTCGATCAGCGCAATTTAGCTTCCAGCCAAATTACGGTGCAAGAATCTCTTTCCATGATGGTAGATATCATATTGAATGGAATTAGGAAGTGAACGAAGCGCCCATTCGTTAGAGCTGAGAAAAACAATGCTTACAGGTTGCCGTTCTTCTCAGCTTTCTTGTTTTCGTGGATTCATTTAGAGCAAATTTATGCTATATGATAACGTTTGTACTCAAAATAATAATATAGTACTTATAGTACTTGGGTGGAAATGAAGAAAGGTGGGAGAATCCGATGGGATTTTGGGAAATCAGTTTGATCTTTGTTAATTTCGTCCTTCTGGGATGGACTCTATTTGCAGGATGGAAGACAAAACGGTGGTCTGTCACCGCCTTGACGGTTGCATATGGTGTTCTTATCGTACAGCTTATCGCTGAAGGTTTTCGTTGGCAGATGATTCCGGCTTATTTGTCCCCAGCTATATTGACAGTATGTTATCTATTGGCCAGGAGCAAAGAGAGGCCCAAAAATAGAATTACGTTCACGGTTCGTACATTGTTGCTTGTCATCTATTTGTCTGTAGCGGTCGCGATGCCTGCACTCATGCCTGTATCTTTATTTCATAAACCGACCGGCCCATTTATGGTCGGCACAACGCTGTATCATTGGGTTGATAATCAGCGGGAGGAACTTTTTACAAAAGATCCGAATGACCGGCGCGAGCTAATGGTACAGATGTATTATCCTGCAGGTGATAAAGGCGAGGGGAATCGCGATCCCTTTATCCGCAATGCGCATGAGGTTGCAAAGGGACTGGAAGCAGATTTGTCCCTCCCGGCATTCGTACTAGGCCATCTGAATGTGGTGAAATCGAATGCGTTCACGGAAGCCCGGCTCTCAGACGCGGAGAGTCGTTATCCCGTATTGATCTTCTCCCATGGGTTGAACGGTTTTCGCAATCAAAATACGTTTCAAGTCGAAGAGTTAGCAAGTCAAGGTTATATCGTCTTATGTATCGATCATGCCTATGACGCTGCGGCTACCGTCTATCCAGACGGTCGAACCGCATATTTTCAGTCTGCTAATCTAACTGAACTTGCTGAAAGAGATCGCCATATCAAATTATGGCGGGAAGATACTGCTTTTGTGCTAGATCAAGTGGAGAAGCTTAACCGAGGCGATATAGACGACCGCTTTACGGGAAGGATCGACACCTCTCGAATCGGAATGTTCGGCCATTCTTATGGTGGCGCTACCGCTGCGCAAATGCTTGTGGAAGACACCCGCATCCAAGCAGCTATTAATATGGATGGTCTGTTGTATGGGTCGAATGTGCCAGATACGGGAATCGGCAAACCGATTCTGCTCATGAGTGCAGGGATAATCGATGATCCACTTGAAGATATCAAGGTAATAAATAACCGCAACGAGCGTGCGCTTGCCGGCGGTGGCATGTCGATGGTCGTTCCTCACACGGATCATACGAGCTTCACTGATTTTCATCTGATTTCACCTTTATTGCGAAGCCCAGGCGAAGATCCGCGGTACGTTCATCGTATTATCAACGAGTTTAGCCTCGCTTTTTTTGACCTTTATGTGAAACAGACAGGCGACAGCTCAGCACTAGAAAGGTTGGCCGCAAAATACCCGGAAGTTAATTTTAAAGTGAACTGAAAGGTAGGGGAAATAATCAAAAAAAGGAGAGGACAAACATGAAAAAAACAGGAGTACTTATCTTAGCGGCCGCAATAGGATTAGGTTTTAGCAGCAATGTACATATTCCGGTTGCTATTGCAGCCGAGTCGACTCCGACCATCCTGCCGATCAATTTAGCTGTAGACGGGACGGTAACCGCAAGTGGTGAAAATGGGTCGCATGAAGGCAAGGAAAAAGCGTTCGATCAGTATATTTTTTCGAAGTGGTTAACATTCAATACTCCAGCATGGCTGCAATATGAATTCACGAGTGCCAAGATCGTTAACTCGTACTCCATTACAACCGCGGATGATGAGCCGGGGAGAGATCCAAAAAGCTGGGTGTTAAAAGGATCCAATGACGGGATTGTCTGGGATGATCTGGATACACAGCAGAATCAAAGCTTCACCTCCCGACATCAAACGAAAACCTATTCATTTGCCAATACGGCTGCTTACAAATTTGTAAAGTTTGATAACTTTGCTAATCAGTACGATGACGGCGGGATGCTGCAGTTGTCCGAAATTAAGCTATTCGGTGATGATGTGCAGACTTTCAGCACGATCAAGCCTACGGTTACTGCCAGCGGAGAAAATGCGCCAGACGATATCAAGTCGAATCTGGTTGACGGATCAAGCAATACTAAGTGGCTAACTTGGAACAATACGGCATGGTTGCAGTTCGACTTTGGCGAACAGGTTATGATCGATGATTACGCGCTTACGTCGGCTAAATCGTACAACAATAGTCCCGATGCTGATCCGAGAAGCTGGGTACTGCAGGGATCCAATGATTCTACCAACTGGACGGATTTAGACACGAAAAGCGATGAGAACTTCAAGCTTCGTCATCAACGTAAACATTACTTATTGAATAACAATACAAATGCCTATCAATACTATAGGCTCAACAATATCCAAAATCATAGCGGCTACGCTCTGCAAGTAAGCGAAGTTGAATTTTCGCGCACGAATGACATGTGGCATACCGAGAACCCGATCATCGAAGTTCAGAATCTTGCGGGCTACAGTTTATTCGATCAAGCGCTACCCAATGCCCAGCAAGAAATTTTGACGATCTTGCGTAAATTAAATGAAATTTTATACAAGAGTCCGGCAGAAATGCCGGTTAGAGTAAAGAAAATTCTAGTGGAAATCGTAGACACCCCTGGAGTTGCCTGGATGTCAGGAGACAATGAGTTAAAAACGCTAGGTATCAGTTCTCAGTATCTCGCAAGCTTCGCAGCTAATAATCCCAACAACTCATTACGAGATGAAATTATTGGAATCCTTTACCACGAATTGGGTCATGCTTATCAATATAGCGACTTTGATGTGGAAGCAGTAGCTGATAGCTTGCGTTACGAAACGGGTTATCATAATCGTTATGGTATCAGCCCAGGTGGAACTTGGTCTAGCAATGGAACAGCGAACTTCATTCGCTGGATTGAAGATACGAAACATCGCGGGTTCATTCGTGCTTTAAATGCGGAAAGAATTCCTTATGGCATGAATGAGCAGCAAATTCAATTGTGGAAAGAAAGTCAATTTCAATCGATTACTGGCATAGACGTGAATACCCTATGGTCTCAATATCAACAATCACTTTCTAATCATTGATTGGGTATTTCAGTTGCAAAAGAGGTGATAGGCGGCCCTTACATGGAAAAGTAGGGGGCGCTTTTCTGTTTACATTACATTTCTTCCCCAATTTGAGTGATCCAGCTCTCTCCATCTCCGGCTTAACCCATCTAACCCTTCATCTCAATGATGCTCAATAGTAGTCACCTCGGTTGCATGTTTCCTTACACGACAAAGGTCAAAATTTTACCCACACAAGGTCATAATCCATCCTTTGTTCTCCCTTGTCTGCCGCTTATGATGAAGTCAACAAATTATAAGCTGAGGTGACATAAAAAGTGGAAGAGACAAAATCAAGTTATCAGCTTCCAAAACAGCAGGCGGAGAGCGGAGTGAAAAAATTTTGGTCGCCACGGAGAAAGGAAGCATTAGTTGGTTGGCTGTTTTTACTGCCTGAAATTGTGGGCATGTTGATGCTTAATGTATTTGCCCTTGGGTTTTCGTTGTATTTAAGTTTTACGGATTGGGATTTACTGTCTGGGGTATCAGGTATTAAATTTGCCGGTTTGCAAAACTACATTCATCTATTTCAAGACCCGACCATTTGGAAGGCATTATACAACAACTTAGTGTATACGGTGTTAACCGTTCCAATTCCGATTGCGATTGCGCTTGTGCTAGCGGTCGTTATTCATAGTAAAGTCTACTTTAAGGATTACTTTAAAGTCGTATTCTTCATACCTTATATTTCTTCGATTATTGCTGTGGCAGCAGTGTGGAGCATTTTGTTCCACCCATCGCTAGGCCCAATCAATCAATTTCTAATGGATCTTGGTATATCGAATCCTCCGAAATGGCTCGTTGATCCGAAAACATCACTCATCGCGGTCGCCATAATTAGTGCGTGGGCAGGGCTCGGTTATACGATTATTATTTATATGGCGGGACTGTCCAATATTTCCGAAGAATTATATGAAGCGGCAGAAATTGATGGGGCGACAGGGTTGAAGAAGTTTTTCAATATCACGATTCCGCTGCTCCGTCCAACGACGTTCTTCTTGCTTATTACGATGCTAATTGGTTCATTTAAAGTGTTCGATATTATTTCGTACTTGACCGAAGGCGGACCTGATAATTCATCAACGGTCATTGTATTCCGTATTTATCAAGAAGGCTTTGTCAACTACAATATGGGCTATGCATCTGCAATATCTTGGCTGTTATTTGCGATTATTGGTCTGATTACAGCGGCAACGTGGAAGATGCGTCAAGAAGAATCATTTTAATAGAAAGGGAGAATATGATGCTAACCTTACGTAATAAGATTTCTAAAATTATCGCTACCGTGTTAATGGGAGCATTGTCCATATTTTTCATCTTTCCATTATTATGGATGGTATCGTCGGCGTTTAAATTTGAAAAAGATGTGATGCGCTTCCCGATTGAATGGATTCCATCCGCAACCAACTTTATCAATAACTTTAAGGCAGTATGGATGCAAAGGGTACCGTTTGGTCAAATTTATGTAAACTCTATTAAAGTGGCGATTATCGTTACTATACTTTCGCTACTTATATCAACGATGGCAGCTTATTCATTTACGAAACTACAATTTCGCGGCAGAAACCTCGTATTTGCCATGCTGCTAGCCATGATGATTATTCCTGATCAAGCGACGCTCATTCCTCGCTTCATGCTGATTCGTTGGCTAGGACTATATGACACCCATGGAGCGCTAATATTGATGGGTATGTTTTCGATTTATTTTACATTTTTGTTGCGTCAATTTATGGCCGGAGTGAGTGATGATATTTTGGAAGCTGCTAAAATTGATGGTGCAGGGCACCTGCGTTCCTTCACTTCAATTATGCTTCCGCTCTGTCAACCTGTGATAGCGACGGTGGCGATTATTAAGTTCATCTGGTCGTGGAATGATTACCAAAATCCGTTAATCTTCTTGCAAACGAAATCATTGTATACCGTTCCGCTAGGCATGACATTGTTTAGGGATGATTATACGACCAACGATGCGATTATGATGATGGCGTCAGTGTCGGCGATTATTCCTCTGCTGATTGTGTTTATTGTTTTGCAGAAACAAGTTATCAGTGGGATTGCTCTTGGTGGTGTGAAGGGGTAAGCAAATCAGACTCGTGGTAAATCCGTAGGCATCTTTTAGTTTAGAGTCTTCAAAGAGGTCAAAATCGTTATCGTACAAGCACAAAATTATACACGCAAGCAAGTATTAAACGATATATACTGTCTGTAAGCGCTAACAATGGCCTTGATTAAAACAATTCTATCATTCATTTTAGGGGGAAGTTGCACATGGCAAGTAAAAGTAAACGTTATTTTCTTCTGTCAACATGTCTACTGCTAGCACTAATGATGTTTACAAGCGCTTGTGGAAACAAAGCTGACGAATCCGCACAATCGAACGGTACGGAGAAGAAGGAAGTGACCCTTAAGTACTATAACTGGGATAATGAGGCTCAACAAGAGGGGACAGACGCAATGCTGCGTGAGTTTGAAGCAGCTAACCCCGGTATTAAAGTGGAGCATGTCGTGCTCGTTCCAGGTAATTCATTGGAGATGTTGAAGAAATTAGACTTCCTTATTTCCTCAGGGGATGAAGTTGACGTCGTTCAATTACCAAGTACATCAGCGGTCGTTGAAAGAGCAGTTCGCAGTGCATTTACGCCACTCAATGAATTTTATGATAAAGAAGGTTTAAAAGCGGAAGATGAGTATTATGTAAATCCGCAAGTAGACGGCAAATATTACGGGATGCCATATACATCAGGTTATACCTATGTAATGCTCAATAAGAATGCGTTGGATGAAGCGGGACTGCCTGTTCCTAAATTCGGCTGGACATGGGATGACTATCGTGACTATGCGAAGAAGCTAACAAAAGGCGAAGGCGTAGACAAACGATATGGAACCTACTTCCATACATGGGAGTTGTATATGAATGCCCCAGCGCAAACGGTAATGAAAGATCCGTTCCGTTATGACGATGGCAGTACAATTCTGTCTGACCCAACCTATCCATATTTCTTCCAACTGCGCAAAGATATGGAGAGTGTTGATAAGTCAGCGAAACCATATGCGGATGTGCTAGCATCTAAGCTTAATTATCGCAGTGAATTTTTCGGCGGTAGTGCAGCGATGATCATGTCAGGCAGTTTCACGATTCCGGATCCAGGTAATCTTGAGCAGTACCCACATGATTTTGTGACTGCTTTCGCGCCAGTTCCTTTGCCTCCAAAGAATGCTTTGCCTAAAGATTATGAGGGCGGTAAATACTTTGTTGGCAGTTCACAATTAGCAATGGGTGCAACTACAAAGCACAAGGAAGAGTCATATAAGCTGATGCGCTTTATGTCTACAGCAGATTCAACCAATAGACAAGAGTTTTCCGGCTGGAAGAAAGCTGATCAAACAGCACTATTGGAGCGCATGATCGGCAAAAACAAGGACAAGTACGATGTAGAGTCGTTAAAGTACACACTGTTTGGCGACGATATTAAGTATTTGGATGCTTCCAAGGTGCTTACCATTTCGAGTGCAGATTTAACAAAAGTTATCGACGATGGCTTTAGCAAATTTATGCTTAGCAACGAGCCAATTGACAAAGTACAAGCATGGATGGTTGACGAAGCAACGAAGATTATTAATGAGAAAGAGAAGAAGTAACGATTAGGAAGTAACATAATAAATAGAAATCCGCTGAAACAAGGCGTCTCTATATTCCATGCTATATAAAGCGTAAATAGTGGGGAAAGGGACGCCTTTTCTGTATGGTGCTCAGAGAAAGGGTGAAGAGTGATGAAAAGAATACTAAGTTTGTTATTAGTAGTTACGATTGTTGTCACATTCTTGCCTGTTAGCACAGGTATAGCGATGTCATCACATGTTGATAATTTATTTCCAAATGGTGATTTCGAATCAACAGTAGCGCCGAGCGGTACTTGGACTCAATATACGGATACGAACCCTGCACCTGTTAATTGGGACACTTGGATTCCTGTAGGTTCTGGTAAACCAACTGGCAGGACAGTAAGTGTAACGGTCGCTACCTATGATTCTTATAGTGGTCAGCAGTCGATGCTGATTGATGCTTCCGGCACAAGCCGTGTATCCATTAATGCTAAGGCACCCGTTGAGTCTGGGAAATCGTACCGTTTGCAAGTGTGGTATAAAACCGAAAATATTGCAGGCGGCAACGGTGCTTATTTTCGTACTTCTGTGCTGAATGCTTCAAATACAAAATTAATCGATGGACCTACTTCAACGAAGGTGTATGGTACGAACGATTGGACGATGCAACAGGTTTTTATAACGGTGCCAGCCGGTGGTGCCAAATTTTTTGTTGAATTGTTTTTAGAAAATTGCACCGGCAAAGTGTGGTTTGATAACATTCGGCTGGAGGAATATGACGGCATTACGGGGTTAACGCTTGAACCGACGGCAACGACGATGACGGTTGGAGATGTGAAACCGCTTACATTAACCGTCACTCCAAATAACCTGCCATCTCCCAAAGTAATATGGAGTACTAGCGATGAGAACGTAGCTACTGTTGATCAAGATGGCAATGTAACAGCAGTTGCAGCGGGTGTCGCAACAATCACTGTTGCAACAGATGACCAGATGTTAAAGGCACAAAGTACCATTGGTGTAGACTCCACAGAAACAGCAGCTGCCTACAACCAATTGCGTGAACGCTGGAAGCAGAAGTTAGTAGGAGTTGTAGACGATAACCTCGCTTCTGATCCCGCTATTCTAGCATTAGTAGCAGAGATGGACAATAGCGTATCCAATGCCGCTCAGACGGGGTATCTTGATACGCTTAGTGCTAATGATGGCAGCCGCAGATACTTATGGTCAGATCTTGTCGATAACGCTGACACGAAGGTACAGCATGCTAACAACATCGTTAGCGAGTTTACTCGTATCAAAATAATGGCAAACGCTTACAATACAAAGAATTCCAATTATTACCATAATTCGCAGTTGCGGGATGCCATTATAGGTGCCTTGGATTGGATGTACGCTAAGCGTTATAATGAGCGTTTATCCTACAGTAGCGCCAGCAGCTGGTGGGGATTTGAAATCGGTGCACCGCAACTGTTAAATGATTGTTTGATCCTTATGTATGATGAGTTGAATGATCAGCAAATAGGCAATTTTATGCGGACAATTGATAAATATTGTCCTAACCCAACAATGCGGGTGCAAAATAGCTCCGTGATCGAGACTGGCGGCAATTTGCTGGACAAAGCGCTTGTCGTAACATTGCGCGGCGTAATTGGTAAAAATAGCGCTAAAATTACGCAAGGACGGGATTCGATTGGTTCCGAATTCACCTATGTCACGAAAGGTGATGGTGTTTACGAAGATGGCTCACTGGTGCAGCATGCGAATATCGCTTACACTGCTGGTTATGGTGCAGTTTGGCTCAGCCGCACGGCGGACATCACTTATTTGCTCAACACTTCACCATGGCCTGTGACTGACCCGCGTGTGGCTAACATTTACAAGTGGGTAAGTGATACATTCGAACCGGTTATTTACAAAGGGCTGTACATGGATATGGTTAACGGGCGGGGGATCTCCAGAAGAGATTCGGGTACGGCTCGCAGTACGATTGTAGCCTTAGCAAGTTTAGCAGAGGGTGCACCGCCACAGATTAGTGCTACTATTCGCAGTATGGTTAAGGAATGGGTGAGCAAGGATACAACCTTTGATGATTATTATAAAGGCTTGCCAATTTATAGTGTGATGTTGCTGAAGAAAGTGATGAATGATGATACCGTTGCACCTCGCGGTGAGCTGTCGCGCAGTTATATGTTCAACGGAATGGCCCGTGTTGCGCATCATCGTCCGAACTACGCTTTTGGGCTAAGCATGTTCTCAGACCGCATTTCTGCCTTTGAAATGGGCAATAAAGAAAATGTGAAAGGTTGGGATACCGGTCTTGGCATGACCTATATCTATAACGAAGACTTATTGCAATATCGCGATGGATTTTGGGCAACGGTTAATAGTTTCCGCTTGCCAGGCACGACGACAGACGGTTCTGGCGAAGGAAAGATGCCGGGCGAATGGGCGTACTATTACAATACGAAAAGTCATGTTGGCGGTGCAACACTAGATCATTTATATAGCGCAAGCGGCATGGATTTCTCATTGACGAAAGTAACGGGCAGTGATTTAAGTGGTAAGAAATCATGGTTTATGTTCGATGATGAAATTGTAGCCCTTGGTACGGATATTCGTAAAACATCAGCCGCTACAAAAACGGTAGAAACGATTGTTGATAATCGCAAGTTGAATAGCAGCGGTGATAACGCCTTTGTGATTAACGGTGTACAGGTGCCTGCAGCATTGGATTATGCAGCAGATATTAACGATGTAAACTGGGCGCACTTGGCGGGCAATGGTGCAGGTTCTGGTGCGGATATGGGCTATTATTTCCCAACTGCACCCACACTCCATGTCGTACGCGAGGCGAGAACAGGCTCTTGGTATGATATTAACAACGGTCAATCGCAAGATAAGTTGACGCGCAACTATGCCAGCATTGCCTTTGATCATGGGAATAATCCACAAGCAGCTAGTTACGAATATGTGTTGCTTCCGGGTAAGACAACGGCACAAACACAAGCTTATAGTGAACAACCGACAGTTGAAGTGCTGAGCAATACATCAACCGTACAGGCTGTTAGCAATAAGCCGCTTGGCATCACCGCGGCGAACTTCTGGAGTGCGGATACTGTGGGAAGCATCCATGTTAAATCCGCTGCTGCTGTCATCATGAAAGAAGACAGCGGTGAAATGACAATTGCGATATCCGATCCAACGCAAAAGCAGAACACAGTGACGATTGAAGTCCATCAACCGAACTTGACATTGCTAACTGCAGATACGGGGATGAAAGTTACACCGATACAGGATGGAGTCAGCATTGAAGTCAACACTTCGGGATCGCTTGGCAAGACGTACACGGCAACATTTGATCTCGGAAAGAGCTACACCGTAACGGCGGAAGGGGCAACAGCAGATAAACAGACTGCGAAGAAAGGTGAGACCGTAACGGTAACTCTGGATACACCTGTGGGTAAATCGTTCGACAAGTGGATCGTTACGCCAACAAGCTTGACGTTAACCCAAGATTCAACAAACACCAACATGTATGCGTTCATCATGCCAGATGAAGCAGTTAAAGTAACAGCAACGTACAAAGATACTACACCGGTAGACAATACCTCGCCTACATGGCCGACGGGTGCACAATTATTAGCTTCAAGTGTTGGTAAAACGAGTCTATTGCTTTCATGGACAGCAGCAACGGATGATACGGGTGTAATAAGCTATAAGATTTACAAGGATGGTATAGAATACATTCAATTACCAGATACTATCACGAGCTATATAGTCAGTGGTCTTTCACCAAACAAGAGTTATATCTTTGAGGTTAAAGCAGGCGATGCAACTGAAAAATGGAGCGATGGTCTGCGTGTAACGGTAAGGACTGAAGCTGACTCTTCGGGTGGCGGATCGACGCCATCACCGGGCCCGACAACACCAATACCGGATCCAACACCAACACCTGAACCAACTGATCCAATAGAACCTACTGATCCAGAAACTCCTAAAGTAGATTTGTCTGATATCGCAGATCATTGGGCTAAGGCTTCCATTGAAAAATCAGTTGAACTTGGTTTTGTAAGTGGCTATGAGGATGGAACCTTCAGGCCGAATAGGTCGATCACTCGCGGTGAGATTTCAGCCATGTTAGCTAGAGCGCTGAAATTGGAGAAAGTGAATACAGCATTTGGTTTTGCGGATCAAAGTCAAACTCCAGTATGGGCACAGCCATTCATTCAAGCACTTGCTAAAGCGGGATATATTTCAGGCTATGAAAATGGTACATTCCGTGCGAATAAAGAAATCACCAGAAGTGAGCTCGTTGTTATGATTGTTCGTGCACGGGGTCTTGAAGTACATCCAAATGCAACTCTGACGTTTACAGATGCAGATCAAGTGCCAGCATGGGCTAAGCCTTATGTAGCAACTGCAGAAGAAGCAGGCCTGATTAAAGGATATGGAGATGGTAAATTCAATCCTAATGCTTCTACAACCAGAGCTGAAGCAGTTACTTTGATTCTAGGCATGTTAAATGATTTGAAATAAGAGATGCTGACTTTTGTAGGTAAGTACTAGATGATCATCACCATAAACAAGTTGCTTCCAATGAAGAGTTAGTAAAGGTTAAAAGAAACAAAAAAAGCCAAGATCCGATTTTAAGGATCTTGGCTTTCGTTGTTAAGGTCAAAATATTGCATATTTATAAAAAAATAATGCGTGTTTCTACCTATCTTTGATTTGCTATTATTAGCCTAAGTTCGGTTTTTAATTTCTATATAGATACTTATTATATCTTTTTTATATCTTTCAATATGTTGCTTAGAGAAAATGAGGGGGGGTTCAATGGTTATTTACAGCAGTGGAGTTATAAGACCAGAGCAAGTTAAAGCGGCAGCGTTGGTGCGGCCATCGGAACGGCAGTTGGCAATTCAAGAGATGGAGTTTTATGCTTTTATACATTTTACAGTAAATACGTTCACGGATCAGGAATGGGGCAGTGGGCAGGAGCAGCCGGATATTTTTAATCCGACACAGTTGGATGCACGACAGTGGGTGCGCGCTTGTAAGGCTGCAGGGATGAAAGGCCTGATACTAACTTGTAAGCATCACGATGGGTTTTGTTTGTGGCCGAGCGAGTATACCGAGCATTCGGTGAAGAATAGCCCGTGGAAAGATGGCAAGGGTGATGTTGTTCGTGAGGTGGCTGATGCTTGTCGTGAAGGCGGGTTGAAGTTTGGGATTTATTTATCGCCTTGGGATCGTCATGAGGCCTGTTATGGGGATTCGCCAGCTTATAATGAGTACTTTACCAATCAACTGCGAGAATTGTTGACAGGGTATGGGGAAATCTTTTGTGTATGGTTCGATGGGGCTTGTGGTGAAGGTCCTAACGGCAAGCGACAAGTTTATGATTGGAATGGCTATTATGCACTGATTCGTGAATTGCAGCCAAATGCGAGTATTTCGGTTTGTGGACCGGATGTGCGCTGGTGTGGCAATGAGGCGGGGCATTGTCGCAAGTCGGAGTGGAGCGTAGTGCCTGCGGAGCTGCAGGATAAGGAGAGAATTCAGGAAAACTCACAGCAGGAAGATAATGCTGAATTCGCCAAGCGTTTCACTTCAGAAGATGAAGACTTGGGCAGCCGCGATATTATCGCCAATGTATCGGAGCTTGTCTGGTATCCAGCGGAAGTGGATACGTCGATTCGTCCGGGATGGTTCTATCATGCGAGTCAAGATGATCAAGTCAAGTCGCTTGATGAGCTGCGGAATGTGTACTATGGTTCGGTCGGAGGAAATGCTACGCTCTTGCTTAATATTCCTGCCGATACGCGCGGTCTGCTCCACGAGAATGATGTGCAGCGGTTAGAGGAGCTCGGGGCTTGGATTCGCAATACGTTTGAGACGAATGTGGCGCGCGATGCAGTTGCTGCGGCTAGTGAAGCGATGGCTGGACATGAAGCGGCCAATGTATTGGATGGCAATCGAGATACGTATTGGGCTCCTGAGCAAGGTACAGAGGTGGCGAGTATCACTGTCGATTTAGGAACAGTGCAGACGTTCGACCATATCGTACTGCAGGAGTATCGCTATACGCAGAGAATTGAGAGTTTCCGCTTAGAGTATTGGCAAGTCGATGCTGCTGCAACGACAGAGGCAAGCACGGATACAACTGCAGGCAGAGGGACGTGGCAGCCAATACTGGAGGGTACCATTATCGGTCATAAGCGAATATGCCATTTTCCAGCTGTTCGCAGCAGTCGATTGCGTCTTCAGATCACTGGCTCGCGCTGGTGGCCAAACTTGTCCACATTCGAAGTGTACAATAGTCAGGTTCAGGGTGGTGAATGTGAATGAATAATCGAAATGCTCATCCGGAAGTGGTCACCTTCGGGGAAAGTATGGCCTTATTGATCGCCGAGGGAGGAAAAGGTCTTGAATACACATCGAATTTGACGCCATCCTTTGGTGGAGCGGAGACGAATGTAGCGATCGGGTTGTCAAGGCTTGGACATTCCGTAGGCTGGTGCGGCCGGCTTGGAGATGATCCGTTCGGGCAGCGGATTTATAAGATGGTTCGGGGAGAAGGCGTAGATGTTACACGCGTTTCATTCACAGATGAAGCTCCAACCGGACTAATGATTCGAGAGAATGCGGGTGGAAGAAGTTCTGTTTATTATTACCGCAAGCTGTCCGCGGCTAGTAAAATGACTCCTGAGCATTTGGATGAGGAATACATTGCTGGAGCAAAGATTTTGCATATCACCGGGATTACACCTGCGTTAAGTACATCCTGCGCAGAGACGGCGGCAGCAGCTATGGATATTGCGAAGCAGCACGGAGTCAAAGTGAGCTTCGATCCGAATTTGCGTTTAAAGCTATGGGATGTAAAAGCAGCCCAAAAGGTTCTGTTGCCATTGGCGCGAAAAGCAGATTATTTCTTGCCGGGATTAGATGAATTGAAATTGCTGTATGAGACGGAATCGATGGATGAGATCGTTGCCAAGCTCGGTGAGATGTCCGCTGTAAGTATTATTAAAGGTGGCGAGGACAAAACCTATATTCTGGAGAACGGCAAACTGTCAGCGGTTCCTTACTATAAGGTTGATCATGTAGTCGATACGGTAGGAGCTGGAGATGGCTTCTGCGCCGGATTTCTAGCTGGTTTACTGCGGGCATATAGCCTTGAGGAAGCGGTTCGTCTCGGTAATTTAATTGGCTCGCAGGTAATCCAGACGGTTGGTGATTGGGAAGGTCTCCCTAACGGATCACAAATCGAGCGATTGCTTGCCGGTAAGATGCATGTTGAGCGGTAAGATGTGTTTCATTGAGAACTATTAATAGAAACGACATTCGATAAATGGGGAGGAGAACAATATGAAGAAAATGCAGATTACTCAGAAGATTGTACAGGAAGGTGTCGTTGCCGTACTTCGCGGAGAGACGGCAGAAGAAGTTGTTGCAATGGCCGAGGAAGCGATACGCGGCGGAATTAAAGTGATAGAGATTACGATGACAGTTCCGCTTGCGTTGAAAGCGATTGAAAAACTAGCTCAAAAATATAAATGGGATTCGTCGGATGAATCTACTTATGCGATTATTGGCGTAGGCACCGTGCTGGATGCTGAAACGGCACGCGCGGCGATTCTTAGCGGCGCCCAATTCGTAGTGTCTCCTTTCCTAAGCGCTGAGACCGTAACCATGTGTAACCGATATCGCGTACCGGTTATGCCAGGCACAATGACCATCAAGGAAATTAATGAAGCAATTGAGCTTGGAGCCGATATCGTTAAGCTGTTCCCAGGCAACCTGTATGAGCCTTCTGTAATCAAGGCGATCAAAGGCCCATTGCCGCAGGCTAACATTATGCCGACTGGCGGTGTGTCGCTGGACAACCTTGGTGATTGGGTGAAAGCCGGAGCGGTAGCGGTAGGGATCGGCTCCGATTTGACGAATGAAGCCGTAAAGAACAAAGATTTCTCGTTGATTCGGAAGAGAGCTGCTGCATATGTAAATGCCTATCGTCAGGCAAAAGGAATATAAATATTCGAAATGATATACGCAGATCGGACGAGTCAGGATGAATGAATCGTCCGATTTTTTTGTGCAGCCAGACCAGGAAATAGAGTGACGAGTATAGGTTGATATATGATTCAAATTGATCATGATGTACGCAACTGAAGCCTACGATATGTCAATAAACGACACATACATGGTCATAATCGTGCATCTATTTATAGGCAGGATGTCGATATAATGGTGCGAAGTACGATATTCAGGATAGGATACGAGCTATTACACAGATTCTTTACAGAAATGAGGGTAGCTTAATGAATCATATAAACAACTATTATTTGCTTGAGCGAACAGCGGCCAGCAAATGGACGGAAGCATTTCCAATCGGTAACGGGCGCTTAGGGGGCGTTGTATATGGTGGGATACAGCGCGAGCAAATTCAATTGAATGAAGATTCGATTTGGTATGGTGGTGCAAGGGATAACGATAATAGAGCTGCGCAAGCAGCGTTGCCGGATATTAAAAACTTGTTGCTGCAGGGTAACGTGCGCAAGGCAGAAAAGCTAGTGTTGAAGCATATGACGAACGTGCCACAATATTTCAACCCTTATCAGACATTAGGCAACTTGTTCTTGGATTTTGAACCGAATATAGAAGTTCATGCAATCAATCAATATTGCCGTAAGTTAGATTTGGATCATGCTTTGGTTCAGGTAAATTATGAAGTGGGACGGCAAGATAAGGAAGGCAGAACGGCAACTCAGGCAACTGGTGAAGCTCAGAAAGAGGCAATTCAGTACAGCCGCGAGATATTTTCTAGTGCTGCTGATCAGGTGCTGGTAATCCGGATGACAACGACCGATGAAGCAGGCTTAACCTTTGCAGCTAAATTCGATCGCCGACCATTCACCGGTGAAATGGTTCAGACAGATGATGGACAGGGTATTGCCATGCAAGGACAATTAGGAGCAGATGGCGTACGTTATGCTGTTGTGTTGCAGGCAGTAGTTGAGGGCGGACAGTGTCAGACGGCGGGCAATTATCTTGATATTCGCCAAGCTCGTGCAGTCACGCTTATTGTAGCAGCGCAGACTTCATTTCGCTGTGCGGATGCTTATGCTGTTGCTTGTCAGCAAGCGATACAGGCAGCAAAAGTGCCATATGAGAAATTGAAGCAGCGGCACTTGGATGATTATAAGCCGCTGTTTAACCGTGTGACGTTGGATTTGGAAGCGGAGGAAGGAGAAAGAACTGAGCCACAGCAGCAGGTTCCTGGACAGCAATGCTTGTCCACGTCGCAGCGGTTAGAACGCTACCGGCAAGGTGCAACTGATAATGGGCTGGAGGCTCTGTTTTATCAGTACGGGCGTTATTTGCTGCTTGCCAGCTCCAGACCGGGAACGCTGCCAGCTAACTTGCAAGGGATTTGGAACGATAGTTTTACTCCGCCATGGGAATCGGACTATCATCTTAATATTAACTTGCAAATGAACTACTGGCTTGCCGAGACGGGGAATTTAGCCGAATGTCACATGCCGCTATTTGATTTTATTGAACGCTTAGTCATTAATGGACGCCAAACCGCGCGCAATATTTATGGTGCACGTGGATTTGTTGCTCATACGAGCAGCAATCTGTGGGCGGATACAGGCATTTACGGTGAATATGTGAGCGCCAACATGTGGCCAATGGGTGGCGCATGGATTGCGCTGCATATGTGGGAGCACTATTGTTATAACGGCTCACTTTCGTTTTTGCGCGAACGTGCGTATCCCGTGTTGAAAGAAGCGGCGTTATTTTTCTTAGACTTCTTATTGGAGTTGCCATCAGGACAGCTGGTGACCGTACCATCACTATCACCAGAGAACTCGTATCGCAGTGAACAGGGGGAAGTCGGGGCGCTATGCTATGGTCCGTCGATGGACTCGCAAATTTTGTATGCGTTGTTTACAGCATGTATCCGTGCTGGCGAGCTGTTGCAACTGGATGAGGAAGGGCATTTGAAACAGGGGTTCCATGAGGACAAAGATTTACTGGCACAGTGGCAGCAAGTGCGCAGTAAGCTGCCACAGCCGCAAATCGGCCGCCATGGACAAATTATGGAGTGGGCAGTTGATTATGAGGAAGTAGAGCTGGGGCATCGCCATATTTCTCATCTATTCGCTTTGCATCCAGGAGAACAGATCATTCCCCATCGCAGTCCTGAACTTGGACAAGCTGCTAAGTTCACGCTGCAGCGGCGCCTAGCCCATGGCGGAGGACATACGGGCTGGAGTCAAGCGTGGATTGCTAACTTCTGGTCAAGGCTGGAAGAAGGAGATCAGGCACATCTGAGTTTGCGCAATCTATTAAGCAAAGCGGTACATCCGAACTTGTTCGGCGACCATCCTCCATTCCAAATTGATGCCAACTTTGGTGGAGCAGCAGCGATGCAAGAGATGCTATTGCAATCACACGGGGATGAAATCCGGTTACTGCCGGCTCTTCCGCTTGCGTGGCGGCAGGGTCATGTTACTGGCTTGCGTGCCCGCGGTGGATTTACCATTGATATGGCTTGGCAGGCAGGCAAGCTGCAGCAGGCGCAGATAACGTCTGCGCTTGGTAAGCCTTGTGTTATTTATAGCACGGTTCCGCTTGCTTTTGAAACTGGTAAGCCATCAATGGCAGTGGCCGTAACACAGCCTGCGCCACATACGTATCAGTTGGATATCCCGCTTGGAGCTACGGTTACAGTACGCTTAGCGTAGGCTGCGCTTGAGTTAATACACAAAAAAGGAAATATAAAAGTCAAATAGGCAAAAAGGTCAAAATTGTTCACAATCGAGCAAAATAATTGACTTACTATTGCTGGGAGCATTTACTATGATGGTTGTAGGTTCAATATCGAATGATCATCATTGTTCATTGTGATGAATCCAAGTCTATGAAATCGGGAGGAACTAGAAAATATGCAAACTATGGAGACACGCTACGCGTATGCGCCACAATCGATCGCACGCATGACAACAGAAGAATTGCGCAAGGAGTTTTTAGTGGAGCAGGTGTTTGTTCCCGGTGAAATTCGCTTGACTTACTCGCATAATGACCGTTTGATCTTTGGTGGCGTAACACCTACGAAAGAGCCGTTGGAGATTAAGCTTAGTAAAGATTTGGGTGTGGAGTATTTTCTAGAGCGTCGCGAACTAGGTATCATTAATATCGGTGGTCCTGGGTTTATAACGATTGACGGTGTACGTGAATCGATGAGCAATCAGGATGGCTATTATATCGGAAAAGAAACGAAAGAAGTGCTGTTTGCTAGTGCAGATGCAAGCAATCCAGCGAAATTTTATATTGCTTCTAGCCCGGCTCATCACAAATATCCGAATGTGCGTATTTCGATTGATAACATTAAGCCAATGGAGACAGGTGCTGATAACACAATGAATAAGCGCAAAATTTATCAGTACATTCATCCGAATGTGTGTCAGTCATGCCAGTTGCAAATGGGCTATACGCACCTAGAAGAAGGAAACGCTTGGAATACGATGCCATGCCACACGCATGAGCGACGCATGGAAGCGTATGTATACTTCGATTTGGAAAGTGACAACAAGGTATTTCATTTCATGGGCAAACCTGATGAGACGAAGCATCTCGTAGTCGGCAATGAGCAAGCGGTTATCAGTCCAAGCTGGTCCATTCACACTGGCGTTGGCACTAGCAACTATACGTTTATTTGGGCAATGTGCGGCGAGAATATCACATATACCGATATGGATATGGTCGCTATGGACGATCTAAAGTAGATAGATGAATAGATAGGGTATATAGAGAAGGGAGTATTAAAATGTCACAATTTTCGGTAGATCGTTTTCGCCTTGATGGTAAAGTCGCTCTCGTAACAGGTGCAGTGTACGGGATCGGATTTGAATTGGCAAGCGCTATGGCGCGTGCGGGTGCAACAATTGTATTTAATGACCGTAAGCAAGAAGGAGTAGAGCGCGGTATTGCTGCTTATAAGGAAATCGGCATTGAGGCACACGGATATGTATGCGACGTGACCGACGAGTCAGGTGTACAAGCGATGGTGCAACAGATTGAAGCGGAAGTTGGAGTCATTGATATTCTTGTCAACAATGCTGGCATTATTAAGCGGATTCCAATGATAGAAATGACTGCGGAAGAGTTCCGTGAAGTCATTGATATTGACTTGAACGGACCATTTATTGTTTCCAAAGCGGTTATTCCAGGAATGATTAAAAAAGGCGGCGGTAAAATTATTAATATTTGCTCGATGATGAGTGAATTAGGACGGGAAACGGTGTCTGCTTATGCTGCTGCCAAAGGCGGCCTCAAGATGCTAACCCGCAATATCGCTTCTGAGTATGGCAAATATAATATCCAATGTAATGGTATCGGACCAGGCTACATTGCTACGCCGCAAACAGCGCCGTTGCGTGAACTTCAAGCTGATGGCAGCCGTCATCCGTTTGATTCCTTTATTATTGCGAAGACACCTGCAGAGCGTTGGGGAGAAACGGAAGATTTAGCAGGTCCTGCAGTATTCTTGGCTTCACCAGCTAGTGACTTTGTCAATGGACATGTTTTATATGTTGACGGTGGAATCCTTGCCTATATTGGGAAGCAGCCTTAATTTACGAATAGTAAGATGAAAATATTGAGACTAACAGGAGTACGTTGCTGTTAGTCTTTGTAATTTATCTGATGTGTACGATGTGAGCTATGAGGTTTGTTGTGCTGTGAAAACTGTTGAAGGAAGCGTGAATAATCGTGATGGAGAAAATACGTAGCATGCAGTGGAATCATCGTGATGATGTAGCGGAAGCCCTGTTGACGCTAGTGCAGCCGCTAAGGTCGCGGGCAGCAGAACAGCCTGGACACTTAGCATTAGGAAGCCACGGCACGGTCTATACCGAGAATCGCAGAGATGCCGAAGGATTCTTAAGAATCCTGTGGGGATTGGGGCCTTTCCTCGTTCATTATGATGACGAGCAGCTTCAGCATCAATGGATGCGTGGACTAGCGGAGGGATGCAACCCGCACAGCGAGCATTATTATGGCAAGACGATGGATGGCGATCAACTACTGGTCGAGATGGCATCTATCGCTACTACATTGCTGCTTGCACCGCACAAAACTTGGGATACACTTTCGAAGACAGAACAGCAGCATTTGGCGGACTGGTTATGGCAAATTAATGGACGCCGTTTGGCGCCGAATAACTGGCACTTCTTTCGCATCTTAGTGAATGTGGCACTGAAGCGGCTTGGTATGAAGTATTCTCAGGAGAAGATCGAAGAGGATTTTGCCCTGATTGAGTCATGCTATGTTGGCGATGGCTGGTATTTTGACGGTGTGGATCAGCAGTTTGATTATTACATCCCATGGGCGTTCCATTATTATAGTTTAATCTATGCTACGTTTATGGCGGATGAAGATCCGGAGCGGGCAGCTAGGTTGAAAGAGCGGGCTATACTTTTTGCGCGCAGCTATCAGTATTGGTTCGATAGCAAGGGAGAGGCGGTTCCTTTCGGTCGCAGTCTAGCGTATCGCTTTGCGCAAGCAAGCTTCTGGAGCGCGCTTGTGCTGGCCGATGTTGAAGCGCTGCCATGGGGCGTCATTAAAGGTTTGTATGCGCGCAATATGCGAAGCTGGATGAGTCATCCTATTTTTACGACAGATGGCGTCCTAAGCGTAGGCTATCGCTATCAGAACTTGGTGATGGGCGAGGGCTATAACGGTGCGGGTTCCCCGTATTGGGCGTTCAAAAGCTTCTTATTGCTTGCTGTTCCGGATGACCATCCTTATTGGCAGGCAGAGGAAGTAGAGCAAGAGGTATCACCAGGCCGACTGTCGCTGCCGAGCATGAAGGCGATGATTGAACATACGCATCATTCGCGACATGTGCTTATGTATCCGGTAGGTCAATTTATTGGCTATCAGAACCATGCTTGCGCCAAGTATTCTAAATTTGCCTACTCGACTGTGTTTGGCTTTAGTGTGCCGCGCAGTAATTATTACTACTATGAAGGTGCTTTTGATAGTGTACTTGCTGTAAGTGAGGATGGCGTACATTTTCGTGATAAGCCGCTCGATACGAGCTATGAGCTGCATGAAGATCGACTTGTACATAACTGGAAGCCGCAAGTCGGAGTTGCGATTCGCAGTACGATTGTCCCTTGCGGCGACAGCCATGTACGCATTCACGAGTTGGAAACGAGCCGCGCCTTAATTGCCTATGATGCCAGTTTCTCAGCGCCGTTCGCCACAGTTAGCAGTGACGACACAACCGTAGTCGAGACAAGCTGGGCGAGTTACGATTCGCCTGCCGGTACTACCACCGCCAAGGCGGTTACAGGATTCACACAAGCGGAGATGATTCGCACCGAGCCTAACACCAATGTGTTCTATGAGCGTACATTGATGCCTGCACTGCGTGCTGAACTTCAGCCAGGGACACATTTGTTAGTAAGTGTGATGGCAGGAGTGCCTGCTGGTTGCGAGTCGCAGTTGCCTGAGGTGAAGCTGACAGCAGATCGCGTAATTGTGCACTATAACGAGCAAACGATAACGGTTAAGGTGAAATAGATAGAAAGCGAATACAACCAAAAAGTCAAAATTGTTCACATTTCACACAAATAAAGGCGTACATTCTGCGGAATGTATCCGCTATCATAAGATATGCATTGAGTTATTTTTCTGAGAGAGGGCTGAAATGCAGATGTCTACAGAGGGAACGCAAACAACGGTCATGCAAGCAAATCAACTTTACACACAAGCAATTGAAAATATTCTAGCGAAAACGCTGATCAATATTGATAAGTTTGGAACTCAGTTTCCGCATGTTAGCCTGAATGGGAAATATCAATTGAATGATAACAACGACTGGACAAATGGCTTCTGGTCGGGAATATTGTGGTTATGCTATGAATATTCACAAGATGAACGTTATCGGCAGGCAGCAGAAGCTACTGTGGCTAGTTTTCGTCACCGGTTTGAGCAAAAAGTTGTATTGGATCATCATGATATTGGATTCCTATTTAGCTTGTCTTCCAAAGCGCAGTGGATCATAACAGGCGACGATCGTGCTCGTAAGTTGACACTGGATGCAGCTGATCATTTATTGAAGCGTTGGCGTAACACAAGCGATGGAAGCGGATACATTCAAGCTTGGGGAACGAAAGATAACGAGCAAGAAGCGGGTCGTATCATTATTGACTGTTTGCTTAATCTGCCATTGTTGTATTGGGCAAGCGAACAGACTGGTGATCCGAAGTATCGAGAAGTTGCAGAAATCCAAGCAGAGAAAACACGGCGCTATATCGTTCGTGGGGATGACAGTTCGTACCACACTTTCTTTTTCGATACTGAGACGGGGGTTCCAATCGGCGGCGCGACTCATCAGGGCTACAGCAACGGTTCGACGTGGACGCGTGGGCAAGCTTGGGGCGTATATGGCTTTGCACTTTCCTATCGTTATACGGGAAATGAGGCATTTTTGGAGACTTCTAAGCGTATGGCGCGCTACTTCCTTGAGCATTTGCCTGAGGACAGTGTTGCTTATTGGGATTTCAATGCGCCTGTAACGGCTGGTACGTATCGCGATAGTTCAGCTTCAGCGATTGTAGCTGCCGGACTGGCGGAGCTTATCTCACATTTGGATGATGCTGACCCCGATCGTCCTTATTTCGAAAAGATGCTGGCAACCAGTATGGAGTCGCTGATTCACAACTATGCTACGATGGATGACGATGCAGCGGAAGGTTTGCTTAAGCATGGCTCGTACTATGTCCATGGTGGCTTGTCCCCTGATGATTATATGATTTGGGGCGATTATTACTACTTGGAAGCGCTGATGCGTCTTGCACGCGGTATTCCTGGTTATTGGTATGAGCGTAAATCGAAATAGGAAGATAAAGTCGATGATTTGGCTTGAACTGTAACGGAAATGATGAAGGATTGAAGGAAGGGAAGTGACGCTAACCTTATGTTCCATTTAACTTACTATAAACGAATGTTACTTTCCTTCATGCTATTTATTATCGTACCGATGGTTGCTGTATCTGTGCAATCTTTTTATTTAATTAAGGAATCGATGCTGGATAAGTTGCATGCAACGAATGAAAACATGTTGAACGTAATCGGTGCAGAATTTAGCAAAACGATTGATGATGCTACGTTTGCCTCCCATTTCATTGTCAACGATGAAGGCTTCAAAACTAGCTTACGTCAATTCGCTGATGTGAAGCATTTAAATAGTTTTGCTGATTATGAGAATTTCTCGCAAATCAAAGCTGTATTTTCGCTTATCAATTCGAAAACGTTGAATAGGCAGACGCAGATGTACTTAATTAACCGCCAGCACTTTATTATCCCTTCAGGAGATGATGAACCGGCGAAACTATTACCGCATTTGTCAGAATTGTATAGCAAAATTAATTTCCAACAGCCAGAACGGCTGCAGTGGCTAGGACTACTCGATGACAAGGGAGCGAGTAAATATTATATTGCTCGTGTCATCTATGATCGTGTTAGTAAAGGGCATACGGCCGTGCTGCTGATTGGAATTGAACAGTCCTATTTCGAAAATGCATTACAAGCTGTGAAGTCATGGGATGTTGCTCTCCTGGATGAACATGGTGACCGGATTGCTGGCTCAGCACAATTGCTTGCCTCCGATTCAAATAAGGTGGACGATCGTATGCGTTCGGAAGTCGTGCTGAGCAAAAACGGGTGGAAGCTTGTATATGAGATGAGCAACAACACGTTTAGAGGCATTATTTCAAAGACACTTTATATCGGTTCTGCTGAAGTCATGCTTTTTGTCATTATATTCTCTTTGTTTGCATTGCTGATCTCTAAACGATTGCATCGTCCGATTGAGCAATTACAGCAGGTTGCAGGACAATTTGGCAACGGCAAGCTCGATGTTAGATTGCAAGTTAAGGGAGATGATGAGCTAGCAGCGGTAAGCAAGACGATTAACTTGATGTTGGATCAACTGCAACAGTCCATTTATGAGATGGAGCGGCAACAGGAGCAGAGACGAGTGTTGGAGCTTGAGGCGCTGTTTATGCAAATTCGTCCCCACTTTCTGTTGAATACGCTTAATTCAATTAAGTGCAGCTTAATGTTGCAGAAGGATCGACTGCATAGCGGCATGATTGACTCCTTAATGAGCTTACTGCGTGCCTATATGAATTTCAATGCACTGGCAACACTGCAAGAAGAGTGTGAGTTAATGGCTCACTACATTGATATTATGCAAATGCGCAGTGATATTCCCATCCAACTGCAAGTCGATATAGAGCCACAATTGCAGTTGCTTAAGTTTCCAAAGTTATTACTACAACCGTTAGTTGAAAATGCAATTATACATGGCTTTGTCGATACTGATGTAGATATGGAGGGCAATGATACTAGGAGCCAGCAATCTCAAATTTGGATCTCCGTCTATCATGACGCGGATACCATCGTTATTGAGGTTGCCGATAACGGAGCAGGTATGGACGAGTCTTTGTTGCATCGACTGAATGAAAGTGTGTTGCGTTGCAGTGATGAACCTGATCCTAGTTATAAGCGGGTCGGATTGGTTAATGTTGCTCAACGCTTGAAACTGTCTTTCGGTTCAGAGGCTGCGCTTTCTTTTGCTCCTAACAGGTATGACGGTATAACGGCACGAATGCAGATTCCAGTGACATCAAGCGGGGGGACAACCAGTGATATACAAAGTGATGCTTATTGATGATGATGTGCCAATGCTCAAATTATTGCAGCAAATGATTGATTGGGAACAATTACAGTTGAAGGTTGTAGCTGCGACCTATTCCAGCGTCAAAGCAGTACACCTGTTTCAGCAGACCGTTCCCGATATTGTGATAACAGATATTGGCTTGCCGCAGAAGAATGGGATTGAGTTAGCAGAACAGTTTCGCCAAATCAAACCTGACGTGCGCGTCATTTTCTTAACCTGTCATGAAGACTTCAACTACGCGAGACAAGCGCTTAAGCTTCAGGCTGACGATTATTTAATTAAAGATCAATTAACAGATGAACAGTTGCAACAAAGTTTGCATAAGTCGCTGCGCTTACTGAAAAAACAATCATCGTCAGTAAGTGTACAACCTTCAAGCTACAATCAACAGTTGCTCAAACAAGGTTTATTACAGAGTGTGCTTGATCGAACGAATGTTGACGAGATCCTTAAATATGCCGCTGGCATTGGAGTAAGGTGGAGCTGTCCTTGGTATATGCTCAGTCTTGTGCATGTACAATATGCCAGTTACGATGAACATTACTCACAGCAATCGTTATCGTTAATTTGCTATGCCGTCTACAATATTGCGGAAGAGCTAGCACGCAAGTATGAAGGGATCACGCCATTTTTGCAGCAACATCATCTTGTCATTGTGTATAACTATCACGATAATTTAGCAGATAACAACGTGTTGCACTTCAACAGCTACTTGCAAAAATTGAAAGAACGAGTTGCACAATATATGAAATTGCAGCTGGTAAGCGTCACGGTTAGTGATAAGTTGCAACTGAAGCAAATGGGTACGTGTTATCACTCCTTATTGCGCCATAAATATGAGTTTTATGTTGGGGAGTCGATGCTGATTGCCGATCGGCGGCAGGCAATGGAATCAACATGGCTGAAATTGCCTGCTGGGGAGTTGGACAACTATAAAGGTGAACTAAAGCAGGCGCTAGCTATCCATGATATAGAGGGTATCCAACGTATTATTGGGAATATGAAGGAACATTTTCAAGCGAGAATGATTGAACCTGCTTCATTCATGCATGAGCTGCAAGTTTGCTTACGCGAGCTGACGATTGCAGCTTCGGTTAGACTCGATGAAGCGATCTTCAATTATATGGAGCAGGCACGGACCCTTGTTGATGTGCTTGCATTAGCGGAACGCCCGCTAACTGCGATAGCAATGTCTAACGATAAAGAGGGGAAACAAGGGCGAGGTACACTAGCTAGCAGCTATGAACCGAAGTTACAGCAAATTCAACATTATATCGAACAAAATTTAGCTGATAGTATTACTTCCATTGATATTGCGCGCTATCTGTATTTGAATCCAAGTTACTTCTCACGCTATTTCAAACGCATGACTGGCAGCAATTTCACGGATTATGTCCATCAGTATAAAATGAACATTGCTTCACAGATGTTGAAAACATCTGGGCATACGCTGGAACAGATCGCACTGACACTAGGATACTCAGACCGTACCTATTTCTCTAAAGTGTTTAAGAAGTATATGGGCGTAACACCGAGTGATTATAAGAACGAATGCTCGTAAATGTTTCACAAATAACGGAAGAAAGAGATGATCATCTTATGACACCACTAACGCAGTTTACGATTGAAATTCACGATGCAAATCATACCGTATTGGCAACTGCTTCTGATCAGGGGCAAGCCCAGCTTGTATATCATCAACCTTATCAAGAGGGTGACCAAATTGTTGTAAAGAGTGAGCAGCCCCACCAATATGTCATGTTGCAGCTTGATGATACGATGCCGGAAACGTTCGTATATTTAGCAACAACTTGCTATCGGCTTACGATTCCATTTGGAGAGAAGAAAATTTCCTATAATCCAAAATCATATAGTGGTGATATCCATGCGCTTAGCGTGCGTCTAGCGACTGAAGCGGAAATCTCCAGTTACAAAAATGTAGCCCTGAATCCATTCGACCAACATGAGAATGACAGTTGTTATCCGCATGCGATTGCGAATGTGGAAACGCGTGGAGAGTCCGTGTTTGCCGCTCGCAATGCCATTAATGGCAATTGCTTTAATGCAGGTCACGGGGCATGGCCATTTGAGTCATGGGGGATTAACCAGCAAGATGACGCTGAAATGAGCGTGCAATTTGGACGCACGGTAGAAATTGACTGCATTGCTCTTACGCTGCGAGCAGACTTTCCTCATGATAACTATTGGGAGCAAGTAACCGTCTGCTTCTCCAATGGCGATTATGAGACGATTCATTTAACGAAAACGCATGCCAAGCAGGTATTTAAGCTTACGCCGCGTCAGGTAGAGTCATTGACAGTAAAGAACTTAATCAAGTCCGCTGACCCGTCGCCGTTCCCTGCACTAACGCAAATTGAAGCTTATGGCTATGAAGTAAAGTGAGTAAATAAAAGATATAGAACTGAGCCTGCTGTGAGCAGGGAGGTCTATATCTTTTTTTGGTGATGTTTTAAAACAATGTTGAAATGATATAACTTTTAAGGGAAGTCATTTTGACTCCCCTTAAAAGCTTTTAAAGTTATCATTTAACGTATATGTTTTTTCAGCCATTGTCTGAAATACTGCAACTGTTCCTCAGTATGGAAATAGTGTTCTCCATTCTCCATTACTTGCAAATTACAGTTAAAAGATTTATTAAATTCAGACACAACGTCAAATTCACATACGTTATCTTCTGAACCATAGAGAATGGAAGTTGGAATATTCCAAGCAACAATAGGATGTTCTTTCACATAACAGTAGTAATCCCAATAGAGAGTTTGTCCAATAGGTGTAGAAATTTCTTTCTCTATTTTTAGTCTACTCTCACTTATGTTAAACCATGTCATCATATTATTTATGATACGTTCCATATTTACCACAGGAGAGAGAAACAAGCACTGCTTCAACGGCTCATGGCTATATTCTAATAGACTAAAATACGCTCCCATGCTGCAAGCAAAAAGGCTTATATGATTTGATAATGTTTTTGCATGGGTCATAATTGTATGAAGGTCTTGAACACAGTTTTGAACGTTGCAAAGATAAGTTTCATCCTTACGATCACCATGTTGAGGTAAATCAAAACTAAGCACTTGATAACCTACTGCTGTTGCTTCTTCTGCAAATACAATAATCGAGTCATCTGCCTTGTTTGACATGTTACCATGCACCACCACAAATAACTTATCTGATTTGTCGCCCCACAAAATCGCTGGAATATTTTCTATTTTCAAATTATTTTTTAACATTACAATTCATCCTCCATAAAATACAAGTAATTGCTGATTTATTTAGTTGCAACACCATTAAACGTATTCATCCACTTTTTTAATTTGCTGTGTACAGCATTCATGTGCCCGATATGGTGAGTTCCTCCTTTATGTATTCCTCTTTGTATGCGCTTATGTTCCAATGGTCATCGAGTCTTTCTAATTCTTGGTATGCCATTCTACTTCTTTATAGTAATCCATAATCGATTTAAAAACGCAGCCTTTTTTGCAGCAAAGGTCAAAATTTTACCCGTGGAAGGTCATAATCCGTCCTTGGGTCTCCCTTCCTCGCTGAGTATGATGGTATCAACAATCAGTTATGTGGAAGGAGCATGTTTCAAATGGGCGAGCAGAACCAGAACAAACAAGGCAGAGGGCGCCTCACCATCCCTACCGATCTTGATGTCGTAGGAGAAACGCTGAAAACGATGGAGTTGTGGGGAGCTGATGCTGTGCGCGATGCAGACGGCACAACTTTTCCGCAAGAGCTAGCTGAATGTGGAGCGAAAGTATACGCTACTTACTATACAACCCGCAAAGACAACAATTGGGCGAAAGCAAACCCTGACGAAGTACAGCAATGCTATATTTCAACGAAATTTGTTGCTGCTACAGATGCTGAGCTTTCTATTCGGTTATTGGAAGGGATCAGCGAAGACTTATTGCAAGTTAACAACCGCGATGATATATACCGCTGGTGGGAAGTTATCGATCGTACTACTGGCGAGGTCGTACCTACGAATCACTGGCGCTATGATGAAGCTAGCGGCTGTGTAATGATTAATAATACGATACCTTACCATGAGTATAGCGTGAGCTTCTTAACCTATCTGATTTGGGATCCTGTTCATATGTACAATGCCGTCGTGAATGATTGGAAGGATTTCGAACGACAAATTACGTTTGACGTACGTCAGCCTAAGACACGGGAATACTCCAAAGGCAGACTGCGTGAATTTTTGCGGGACAAGCCTTATGTAAATGTAGTACGGTTCACAACGTTCTTCCATCAGTTCACGCTTATATTCGATGAACTGCGTCGGGAGAAATATGTGGATTGGTACGGCTATTCCGCTAGCGTCAGCCCTTATATTCTCGAACAGTTCGAGCGTGAAGTTGGCTATAAGTTCCGTCCGGAATATATTATTGACGAAGGCTACTACAACAACCAGTATCGGATTCCGTCCAAACAATACTTGGACTTTATGGCCTTCCAACGGCGCGAAGTGGCGGGGCTAGCTAAAGAGCTCGTTGATATTACCCATGAAGAAGGTCGCGAAGCGATGATGTTCTTAGGGGATCATTTTATTGGCACTGAGCCTTATATGGATGAGTTTAAAACCATCGGACTGGATGCAGTCGTCGGCAGCGTCGGCAATGGTTCGACATTGCGCTTAATTAGTGATATTCCTGGGGTGAAATATACAGAAGGGCGCTTCTTGCCATACTTCTTCCCGGATACGTTCCATCCTGGCGGGAATCCAACGGCAGAAGCTCAAGAAAACTGGTTGACAGCTAGACGAGCTATTTTGCGTAAGCCTGTAGATCGCATTGGCTATGGCGGTTACTTGAAGCTGGCGCTGGACTTCCCAGACTTTGTTGATTATGTCACGAAAGTTGCCGATGAATTCCGTGATTTATATGAGAAGGCACGCACGAAGCCGCTGTGCTTAGCTAAAGTTGCTGTACTGAACTGCTGGGGGAAAATGCGCTCTTGGGGCTGCCATATGGTGCATCATGCACTGTACCAGAAGCAAAACTACAGCTATGCGGGCATTATTGAGATTTTGAGCGGCGCTCCTTTCGATGTATCGTTCATTAGCTTTGACGACATTCGTGAGCAGCCGCAGCTGCTCAATGATATCGATGTCATTATTAATGTCGGTGACGCGGACACCGCACATACCGGCGGTGACAACTGGAAAGACCCGTATATTGTTGAGCAAATCCGTGCATTTATTGCTCGCGGAGGCGGCTTTATCGGGGTAGGTGAACCATCCGCTGTTCAACATCAAGGCCGTTTCTTCCAACTGGGCGATGCTCTTGGCGTAGAGCTGGAGCGCGGCTTCACCCTCGGCTACGATAAATACAATTGGGATGTAAAACCATCTCACTTTATTACTGCCGATATGAATGGTGACATCAATTTTGGTGAAGGCAAGAAAAATGTATACGCGACGAGCGCTGATATTTTAGCTTGCAAGGATAAAGAAGTGCAGTTTGCAGTCAATAACTACTTTGGCGGTCGATCTGTCTATCTCGGCGGACTGCCGTACAGTGCAGAGAACGCCCGCTTGTTGCATCGTGCAATATTGTGGTCGTGCAGCAAGGATCATGAATTGCACAATTGGTTTAGTTCGGATGCGCATACGGAAATCCATGTCTATCCGGAAACAGGTACGTATTGCGTTGTCAACAACACGGCAGAGCCGCGCAACACGACTGTGTACGCGAATGGCAAGAGCTTCGAATTGGAGCTCAAGGGCGGCGAATTGCGCTGGTTTGATATGTAAGTTTACGTCGCATTCACATTGCGATTGAAGAACAATTAGATTAGGCTGGGCAATTAGTAGCTAATTGTTCCAGCCTAATCCTGTCTAATCCTGTAGAGCGATCCATTTATCTCAACTCTATGCAGTACCTTAGTTCTTCTGCCCTCTGCTCGAATCCGAGCGATTCGTACAATCGTAATGCTGTTCGATTGTCGGTTAATACCTCCAGGCTAGCACGTGGCAAGCCGTGAGACTGGGCATAATGCAATGCCTGAGCAAGCAGGAACTTCGCAAGGCCCTGACCCCGCCATTTCTCGCGAACGAATACATTATCGATTTGGACATAATCGTCTTCTTTCCAAATCAATAAACCGGCTACGACCGTATCTCCTTGGCGGACAACCATAGAAGTCCAGAGCGGATACTGCCTGTATTCATTCAGTCTCTCCAATCCAAGCGGATTATCTGGCCAAATTTCTGTATCGATATCCAGATAGGCATGAGCTTCTTCAGACGTATCTAAATTCCAATAAGAAAATTGATAAGCTTCTGGCAATTGCAGCTCTGGAATTGGTGCTTCTATCATTCGTTCCATTTGATATAGACTAATCAGATGACGGTAACCACGCTGCAGGAAGAATTGACTGTTCGCCTCTTCTGTTGAATCATTGCCAACACAGAGTCTCGTTCCGTATTCGGCAGGAAGTATTGCCTTCAACTCGATGGCTCTGGCGTACAGCAGATTATAAATACGGTCAAGCAACACATAGTCATGCTCACGTTCTGGGATAGCTTTGATATTCACGTAAATGGCATGCTTGTTCTCTTGAGCCCGGCCGGGCGGTACAATATTAATGATACTGACCTGTCCCTTGGCAACCATCTTGCCGTGCTCGAAGGCACATACTACATTGCACCAATTTGCTTCTTCGCCTACCCACCAAAATATTGCATTCGGTCGCGAAGTAACAGATCGATATAATTCCCCTAGCAAAGGCATGTCCTCTTGTTGAAAATTACGGATCTGAAGCTCAGACGATAGTAAATTCACAGAATTCCCCTCTCTTTTTTTCAGGTGAGTCTAGCTTAAAACGTCATTCCTTCCTCATAACTATAGGGTACAAAATATGGATTGACAATATATTCCTTGATTGTGTACCATCTATTTTAATAAACATCTAATTAGATGTTTATTCAATTTGTATAATGCCACCTGTGATCATGACTTCACATTTCATAATCGAATGTTTTTATTGCCTGTTTCATATTGAGCTTCCCAGATCGAACAGAGGAGGAATACCCCCAATGCAGGTAGAGAAAGTAGTTGCTTATCATAAAGCGTTGGCCGATCCTACACGCATCAAAATGCTTATTTTACTGGCGGAAGGCGAGCGTAACGGTCAAGACTTGGCGGAGAAGCTGTTCGTTACACCAGCTACGATTACCCATCATGCATCCAAGCTTCGCGAAGCGAGCCTCATTAACGAACGAAGAGAGAAGAACATGATTTATTTTTCATTAAATGACTATTTTCTGAAAAACAATGCCGTTGCCGCCATGAATCTCATTTATCGCAGAGCTGAAGGAGGTACTGAAATGTTGAATGAGGATCACCAGCGGATGAAAGATTCGGTCATTCGCAATTTTATTTCCAAGGAAGGCAAGTTAAAGAACATCCCTTCCCAGCTAAAAAAGAAGCTTATTGTACTGGAACATATGGTGTCTAACCTTGAAATGGGGCGGAAATACAGCGAGAAGGAAATCAATGAATTCATTAAGGCCTATCATGAGGATTTTGCTACGATTCGCCGGGAATTTATTATGCATCAATTTTTGTACCGAGAAAATGATCTCTATGAGATGAACCCGCGGGAGTTGTGGGCCAATTGGTCAACCTTATCATGAACAAAGGCTGGGTACTTCACAGCCAATTAGGTATAGACAGTGCACGTAACAGTTGGTCAGGATATGTGGATTCTCAGGCTGGATGGTATACTAATGGACAGCACATATGGGAAGGAACTGACACAGGATGAACCAGAACTCCAAGAAGAATATTATTGATAAATTGAATTTGAATAAATACCCGATGAAGCTGATTTTGAACAAGCCGAGCGATATAGCAGAATTCGATGAATTGGATTATGACAATGCAATCCGCAAGGAGAACTATGATCTTATTTTTGCATTTATCTTCACGCTAGAAGAATTTACAGAGCTCGTACAGATGGTTATCGATAAGCAGTTGTTGAATAACAAGGGGTATCTGTTCGTCGCTTATCCGAAGAAAAACAATCCCAAATATGAGCAATATATTGAACGTGACAGCTTTTTCAATATTGGATTCGTCAATGAGGATGGCTATGTAGCAA
The DNA here is from genome assembly GCF_000293805.1 of Paenibacillus alvei DSM 29. Classification (GTDB taxonomy): domain Bacteria; phylum Bacillota; class Bacilli; order Paenibacillales; family Paenibacillaceae; genus Paenibacillus_B; species Paenibacillus_B alvei. The sequence continues at coordinate 227,627 of NZ_AMBZ01000003.1, forward strand.
ACAGCGCTATTAAATTTGCGCGGATGGTTAGCTTGGATGACGTGTTTACGGTAATCGGGCTGAAGTCGGAAACGAAAAAACAACCAAACCAGCAGGAGCTACAAAGAGCCAGTGTGTAGATGACTACGTGGATCATATCGCTGACATTCAGAAATACCTGGCAAACAGCGCGCAATTGGAGTTTTACAACAACTTGACGCCAGGCTATCAAAAGGATTGGGCGCGTTATGTGTATAGTGCCAAAAAAACAGAAACGCAGCAAAAAAGGCTAATAGAGATGGAGTCCATTTTGGCCAAGGGATACAAATCATTTGATCTTTATCGAAGACGAGGAAAATAACATATTGTGCAGGATCGGGGAGAGTCAGCCAATGAGTTTCGCTTTTACAAAGGAAATCAAGAATTGGAATTCATGGGGAGCCGTTTATCAATCAATTGAAGATTTTCGACAGCTCATCGAAGTCATTTACGAGAAAGAAGATTTGAGCGGCGCAGAGCAAATATCGAATGTAACTCCAGGCACGAACGCGGTATTTCGGGCAGGCAGCTACGTGATTAAAATTTTTGCGCCCAAGGAATCTGGAGCGAATACCGACGCTGATTACGATGCAGAAATCAGTGCAATGGAACGTGCTCTCCAGCAAGGCATTCACGCGCCGAACATTATCGCGGCATCCTTTATTAAAGATAAATATTTGTTCCGTTATATCATCATGGACTTTATTCAAGGGCAGGAAGCGGGCAAGGTACTGCCTAATTCAACATCCTCCCAGAAGGCGACATTCGTTAAGCAACTGCTTGCTAATCTGGACAAGCTGAACACGCTGCCTGAGGAGCAGGTCGATGCAAATGCTATAAAGCAAAGAGTCGTTCGCAACGCGAGATGGAACATATTTACTGAAGCTATCCGAACTCAAATTGCTGAAATTGTCGCGAAAAGCCCGATATCACAGCCCGTATATGTGCATGGCGATATCACAGCGGAGAATGTCATGGTTGATGCAAAAGGTCAGCTTTACATGATCGACTTTGCAGACAGTACGATTGCTCCAGCGGCGTATGAATACCCGCCAATTTTGTTCTCGTTATTTGATTTTGATGCCGAGTTGATCCAATTGTTCATGCATGAGCTGAATTGCAGCCGCGAAGCGTTCATCGATGAGGTATTTCTCGCTATATTGCTGCATGAATTCGGCTTTGACTTTGTTAGAATGATCTGTGAGAAGTATTCGAAGCTGGGTGCTCAGTCATTAACCGATATTTATGAAGTAAAAAGATTGCTTCAAGCACACCTGCCTATGGAATGACGGAAGCGGAAGTAGAAATGGAAGCAAACAGCATCGTCCATCAGAAGTGGCGTAAAGCAGTTGAGAGCACTCTAACTCGTTTGGGAGTTGGAAGTGCTCTCTTTTTGTTCGCTTAGAAATAGTCGGAGAAGTATGGGATTTGGCGGATGATCAGTCGTTCAAGCATATCAATGGTTGCTTCGTTGGCCTGGAATCGTCCGATTTTTGCTAAATAAGATGGGCGCTTATAGCCCATAAGCATAGTGGTTAATGTTTGGATATCGAATTCAGCATCTCGTTGATTTCCACCCTTGATCAGCTTCCCATGTCCTTGTTCATCTACTGATAAAGTGAACACGCCTTGATTCCACTCCAGCATCGGATCGTGGAGGACGAAGGTGAAGCTGCACGGCATTTCCTGTGGCTGGAACGGATATTGTTTCAAAAATAAGCCGATGTCGACGATCCTTGCCATATAGTAGGGAGCAATCGTCTCCTTAATGTCACTGTCTTCAAGCAAAAAGGCAAGTGGTTCATCGGTATAAATATGCCCCTTTACTTTGGTCACCATGGAGAAGTGTGCACTGATGAAGTTCCATAAGCCATTGCGTGCTTCCTGGTTCACATACACCATCTCTTTCATATAGAACACTTCCTCGGCAATCCAGTAAAGCAAATACCCTGTTGGCTCATGGCTGCTGTTATAATAAACGGCCACGGTCATATCATCGAGATCCCATCGCAAATATTCCTCCCACGCCAGTTCATTGCGCAGCATTGCACCGTGTGTCTGCAGAGCAAAGTGGTGATAGACTTGTCGCACGTCTGGATGCTCAATCGTAACACGCTCTACATTGCCGGGTACTGTTTTAAGCTTGGGCAACTGTGTATCTTTCACTTCGAACGAGATTTTATCGGAGATGATCTCCCAGCCTTTCCGGCGGTAGTAAGGAATGGAATAAGGATATAAATAGGATACGGATTGCTTGCGCTTGCGCATATTCGTCAGGGCTTGACGCATCAACTTATTCATTAAGCCTAGGTTGGCGTATTCAGGGTAGGTGCCGACTCCTGTTAATCCGCCCATTTCATATATTTGGCCAAAGATGTTGACTTGGAACGGGTATACTGCCAATTGGGAAATAAGTTTATCCCCATCGAACCAGCCCAGCACGTCAGCCTGCCTCAGCACAGGCAGCTTAGCCTGCGCGATCTCGCGATTTTCCCAACCTAGCGCCTGCAAATCATGATTGGTCACTTGGAATACATAGCGCAGCAAGTCATTGAACTGCTCGCCATGCTGGATTTCAACTTCCTTCATTTTCAGTCTTTCTTGCAGCTTTTGACGGCTCATGGAATAGAACCTCCTTATTTAGGGCCGATTAGCCTTATACTATTTTACACGAAATTGACATGGTTCAATCATGTATAGAAATAAGGACTGTGAAGGTAGGAGAGACGACGAAAGGCAGAAGCTGCGAAACAAAAAAGAGCGCCGCCACGAAAGTGGAGGCGTTGTATATTGGAAAACGGGTTTATTTTTCTCCATAACCGCAAAATAGTTGTTTTCGCTGTCTGCAAAGTTGAATAAGCGGCCTGTGGGCATGGTCACTAATTCACCGACCGTAATGCCTTTATCCTTGAAAGCTTCATACAGTCCATCGAGATTGTCGGAGAATAGCATGATCGAAGGTGTGCCAAGGTTAAGCTCTGGCTGCATCTGGGCAATAAGCTGCTTGTTATGAAGCACGAAGGAGGTTTGAGCACCTTGTGCAGGGGCGATTTCAATCCATTTCATACCTTGTCCGTTGTTATCTTCCGATACGACAACGAAGCCGACCTTTTCTGTCCAAAATTGCACGGCTTGGTCTTGATCATTTACATACAGCATAACTTGTCCGATTTGATTGATCATAGGTCATTCTCCACTTCTCATTGAATTTGCTGAATCCATGTTCGATGGTACAATTTCTGGACTTGGATTGCAAGCAAACAGACGGGAAGACAGCAGTTCATCAATCGCAGCTCCAATTCCTTTATTTTGATTACACGATAGGATTATAAAATTAAGATTAGGGATTGCTTCAACGTCATAGTTGTATATGACGCTTGGTAATTGGGGAAAGTATTCTATTTTGTTATGTGATTATAATCACAATGTTTTTGGATCCGTCCTATATAATAGGTGCAGGACAGGAATGTTTCCCTCGTCGAAGATCGGAAAATAGATTCATTTACAATATTGGAAGGTGAGATCTCATGCAAAAAAATCATGTATCCCAATTTCAGGAATATGTAGAAGGCAGATTTACGAAACGAATCATTCATAAGGATGGAGACAACGTTATTTTCGTGTTGAACTTCAGCCGAGGAGCCGAATTGCCGACACATAATCATCCGGGAGCTGATGTATATATCTTAGTTCTGGACGGAAGCGGGACAGTGACTGTCAATGGGGTGGAGACTGAAGTTGCAGAAGGAGATATCCTTCATATTGCTGGAGACGAAAATTTTGCTTATCGCAACGGGACAGATGCCGATTCCAGCCTGTATGTTATTTTGACGAAAACGCCATGTGAGCGCTATGCCCAAAATATGTAATCATAGCGTTGCATAAGGCAAATGACATAGTGCCCCTGGGGATAGGGCAGGATACCGTGGTAGATATCCATCACCTAATCTTAGGGGCACTATTGGTATGGCAACAGATGCGCCATGCTGTTCGAATGTAACGTTCTCTATCCTTTAAATGGAATTGTCTGCTCCGAGGTAAAACCGAAGTGGTTCGCGATGATCTGAACGATGCGCTTGGAAGCTTGTCCATCGCCAAATGGATTGCTTGCCTTGGTCATCCCTAGGTAAGTCTGCTCATCTGAAAGCAGTCGGTTCGCAATATTGAAAATCGAGTCCTCCTCGGTTCCCGCAAGGGCAACCATATTGGCATCCACTGCTTCCGGACGTTCTGTCGTGTCTCGCATCAGAACAAGCGGCTTATTGAACACCGTTGTTTCTTCTTGCAAGCCGCCGGAATCGCTCATAATCAGATAGGAACGGGCAAGCAAGTTGATCATATCCGGGTATTCCAGCGTATTGAGCAAATGAATGCGATCATGCCCGGATAGAAGCGTGTGAGCTGCATCTCGGACGACTGGACTCATATGAACAGGATAGATGACAGCAGTATCAGGATGATTATCTGCAATTCGGCGAATGGCTCGGAACATGTTCTGCATTGGAGTTCCATAATTCTCCCGACGATGGGCCGTCACTGTAATGATTCTGCCTGGATGCTGGACAAGTGCATGTAATGCAGCTTCACTGAACGTATAATTTTCCTTATAAGTCTGCAAAGCGGCGTCTACAGCAGTTTGGCCTGTTATGTAAATATGCCCCTCGCTATACCCTTCACGCAGAAGATTATCCTTTCCAACAGAAGTTGGCGCAAACAGCAAATCGGTTACCGCATCGACAATTCTACGGTTTACTTCCTCTGGCCATGGGGAGTATTTGTTGTGCGAACGCAAGCCTGCTTCTACATGTCCAACTGGGATTTTGTGAAAAAATGCCGCAAGCCCACCGCACATCGCTGTTTGCGTATCGCCGTGAACAAGGATCATATCCGGCTTATCCTCTGCAAGTACATTGTCGAGTCCAGCGATAGCAGCGGACGTGAAATAGGCGAGAGACTGATTCTCTTTCATTAAGCGTAAATCAAGATCAGGCGATAGAGAAAAATGGGAGAGAGCCTGATAGAGCTGCTCTCGGTGCTGTCCGGTAACAACAACTTTTGTATCGAACCAATCAGATTGCTGCTTCAATTCCTGCACGACAGGGCACATCTTGGTAGCTTCCGGCCTTGTCCCGAAAATGACCATGATTTTCTTCTTTGTATTCATATGGAAAGCCCCCTCCACCTCGATTCTAATATGGAACATTCCTAATATTACCACATGAGGTTGGGTAAGTCATAAGTTCGAGGGATGAAGCGAAGGAGGTCATATTTTCTTTGACGAATATTTTGATAGAGAAGGCATTACATCACTGTTATTGATTATTGTCATAAAAATGTCGGGGAAATTAAAGCGGAGACAAGACTGATTCAAAGTTTTTTCGATTATGCCAGGTGGGTTAGAGAGTGTATAATGGACAACCATCAGATAAGGAAAATATGTGGACACATGGAACGGCAAAAGGATAACTGATATAATGATAATGAAATCGAGGTGATCGAAATGGGGAAGAAACGCAGAACAGCAGTTGCTCCGACTCAGAACACAGCAGAGAAGCCAGCCACATTGAAGGACTTGTTAAGTTCCGAGGTGCTGGACAAGTTGAAGGCACAAGCCAAAGAACTGAAGGTTCAGGAAGATAACCGCAAGGAAGTGGAACGACAGAAGGCGGAAGAGGCTCGCCGTGTGGAGCAGAAGAAGCTTGATAATAACTTTGAGTACTTATTGAATAACAGCAGCATGGATTGGCGAAAATTTAAAAATTAACAAAAGCGTGCAGACGAGAGCGTCTCACGCTTTTGTTACGTATGGTCAGCACTTATGAGCTTTAAAGATCTCTCATTCACGTTATGTGCATTTGATCTCTGGTTCAAGAGGATGTAATCTAGTTTATATAGGATTGTTACATTGTTCACATATTATTTGGAGGGAACAACATGAACTTGCCTATCTTAAACAAATTTGAATTGTTCGAAGCGATACAGAAGCATTGGGGCGGATTTTTCCGTCAATATGAAATGGCTCTGAACGAGCTGCAAAGCGACTTTCAAATTATTGATTTGGAATGGAAAACAAAGTTTGGATATTCCCCGATCGAACATATGAAGGCACGGGTGAAAAACCCACTATCCTTGCTCAAAAAAATAGAAAAAAAGAGAATTCCATTTTCCATGGAATCTGTACAAAATAACATCCGTGACATTGCTGGTTTACGGATTGTCACTACATTTCTTGATGACGTATATATGATGAAAGAACATATCGAACAACGTGAAGACATCCAAGTGCTGCAAGTAAAAGATTACATTCAGAACCCAAAGCCAAGCGGCTACAAGAGCTTGCATATGGTTGTCAAGACACAGGTCATTCTTTCGCAGGAAGTGCTGTGGGTACCAGCCGAAATTCAGTTGAGAACGTCTTCGATGGATTTCTGGGCTGCTACAGAACATAAGCTGAACTATAAATATGAAGGCGGCGAAGTGCCCGAGGATGCACGCACCCAATTATTTGAACTATCCAAATCGGCATTTCAAATGGATCAGCAAATGTCCATGCTTCGGAATCAGCTGATAAATAAAAATAAATAAAAGGCAAATAGGCTTTCCTTCAAAAGGAAGGCCTATTGTTTTATCTCGAACGATTACTTGATCCCATGCCACTTAGCGAGGTGCTCCGCATGGGAACGCAAATACGCATATTTTCAGAAGGGGCATACCATTCGATTGAAAGATATGAACTCTTTGTTCCCGATACATGGTCGGAATCCGAACAGCATGCTTGCTCCTGATGAAGTGTCACATTTTTTCTTCCCTCGTCTTCCAAAAAACTACAAGTGGCATCTATTTTCCCGATGATTAACCTCCACTTTTGACTGGAGGATATGGGGGATTCGAGTCGGAAAATCAACCATCTTATGCAAATAGGAAGATGCAGCAAGAGTTCGAGGATGCAAGGTATATGAACTGGTGTGGCCAAACCCTTACTTTTGTTCTTGTTCACGGAGCATGGGGGGATTGCAGTTATTGGTCAAGAACGGCTGAAGTTCTGCACAGTATGGGGCATAGGGTGTACGTTCCGAATTTGCCAGGACATGGGATGGATTGGAATAAGAATGTAACTCATGCCATGTATGTGGATACAGTCGTTCATTGTATCAAGCATCATCAACTCTCAAATGTTGTACTGGTTGGGCACAGCTTTGGCGGTACGGTTATTTGCAAGACGGTAGAACATGTCCCTGATCGTATACGTCGGCTTGTCTTTATGGATGCATTTGTTGTACGCGATGGATATAGTGCTGCAGATGAAATACCGCCGCAAAGCAAAGAGGAGTGGGCGAAGCTGGCACAACAATCATCTGACAATACCATTATGCTGCCTTTTACCGTATGGAGGGAGACATTCATGAACAATGCCAGTATTGAGCTGGCGTATCATGTCTATTGTACGGTTACACCAGAGCCTGCAGGGCCATTGTTTGAGAAGCTGGATCTGTCGAAATTCTATCGTTTACCTATGCCCAGAAGCTACTTGTACTTAACGGATGATACTGCGCTGCCTCAAGGGGAGCAGTATGGCTGGCACCCCCATATGTCAAGTCGATTAGGGTTGTTCCGGCTTATAACGGCACATGGCGATCATATGACCCCATTTCATATTCAACCGCATCTCGTTGCGGAGAAGCTTATTGAAGCAGGACGGGATTAAAGTATGGGGGTATGAGGGCTGCGACAATGTGTACGGAATGATTAAAACAAAGGCTGGCCAAAAGAGAATTTCTCTTGGCCAGCCTGCATGTGCTGCAAGTATTTCGATGTATGGAACGAAATGATAATTACTGTGGATTGGTTGTCCAAATACCAGCAGTCTTCACAAAGACGCGCTGCGGCAGCTTAAGCGCAGCTAGTGCAAGCTCGGCTACATCCTCAGGCTGCATCATGCGATTCTCGTCTCCGATGTTGAGCCCCGCATTTACTGCGAGTTCTGTATTTACAGTGCTTGGCGTCAATGCAGTTACACGGATATTATGCTTGCGAACTTCCTGCATGAGCGCTTCGGTCATGCCCATAACCGCGAACTTGGATGCATTGTAGGCAGAACCTGTTGCAAATCCACGTTCTCCAGCAGTTGAAGAAATATTGATAATGCTTCCTTCATTCTGTTCAATCATGGCAGGGAGCACTGCACGAGTAACATAGTAGGTGCCCATCAAGTTGACTTGGATAATGCGCTCCCATTCTTGCGGATCCATATCGACCAACTTGCCGAACTTGGCAATGCCTGCGTTATTAATGACAATGTGGATAGCGCCAAGCTGCTCCGAAAGAGAAGCAACGGCGCGATTGACGTCCTCTTGTACTGCAACATCAGCCGTTGCGATAGCGACGCGGATATCATATTTCGCAGTAAGTTCGGCTTTTAGAGCTTCAAGATCAGCGGCTGTACGGGCGATGAGGCCAAGATGTACGCCTTCCTGCGCTAACGATTCGGCCAACGCTTTGCCAATACCTTTGCCTGCGCCAGTAATCAGTGCGGTTTTGTTCGTAAGATCTTGCAATTTCATATTTTTAATCTCCTTTTACTTTTTTTTGCTTAACCGTTATGACTAACAACAAGCTCGTATTTGTTCAAAGAAGCACCCAGCATGTACTGCTTGCTGTCGCTGGCACCCCGGTGGGATTCGCGGAAGGTATCGCTAGATGTCCAGTTGCGGAATGACTCCTCATTCTCCCACACCGTACAGACCTTCAGTTCTTCTTCGCCTTCCTGACCTGGACCCAGCCATACCTCCAAGCGGACAAATCCGCTCATTTGCTGTACGCCCTTGGCCTGCGCGAATCGCTCTGCCACTTGCTTCCCGAATCCTTCTTTAATTCGGATTGTGTTCGTCACGACTAACATGCTATCGCCTCCTGTGTGCATAATGATGTTCATGTTCATTTGTACAGATTATATATCTGCCTCTCTATTATACTCGAACTATTGGACAAGATCACACTCACTCGTGAGTATTACCAAGCACATTCCATCTTGTTCCCCATTCCTTCATGGCATCAAATATGGGACGAAGTGTAATTCCCCTCTCCGTTAATGAATATTCGACGTGTGGAGGGATTTCGGAATAGACGGTTCGTTGAATAATGTTCTGCTGCTCCAGTTCCTTCAATCGGAGTGACAGCGTGCGTGGACTGATGCCATGGAGTGCGCGTTCCAGCTCGCCGAATCGCTTTGTCCCGTGAAACAAATCGCGCAATATTAGAAAAGTCCACTTCCCCCCGATAATATGCATTGTATGCTCAATGGGACAAGCTGTGATCGAGGCCGTATCCACGGGAGATTCATACTTATGTGTTGTATCTAGGGAGGCCGAAGCGTGTAATGTTCCTTTTTGGCAAGGTGTATGTGTGGTTTGTTCTGGAGTTGACATGTGAAGCCCCCTTCTCTTATTGCACTTCATTTAGTATAGTGCAATGAAGTCGGTGGTGACAATGCTGAGACTTTGCAAGAAGCAGTGGGGAACAGGACGCAGCTCACGTCTTCGATTGGCTAGATCAGATAAGGGGCTATGCAAGTATAGACTATGAGAAAGGCATGATAGGTAATGAATCATGTATTGTGCTAAAATTAATGATGATACTGTATGTACAGAAGGGGAGGAATATTATGAAGGTGCTTGTCATAGTTGCACATCCGAATTTGGATGCCTCTAACGTTAACCGTGCTTGGGTCGAAGAGCTGCGTAAGCATGACAACATTACTGTACACGAGCTGTACAAGGAATATCCCAATGGACAGATTGACGTACAGAAGGAGCAGGCGTTGATTGAAAGTCATGACCGCATCGTATGGCAGTTCCCATTCTATTGGTACAGCTCGCCAGCATTGATGAAGCAATGGCTGGACAGTGTGCTTACATATGGCTGGGCATATGGTACGGGCGGCGATCGCTTGCATGGCAAGGAGCTTATGCTGGCTATATCGACCGGAAGCCCGCAAGAGAAGTATCAGGCGGGCGGGCTTAATCATTATTCCATGAGTGAGCTGCTGAAGCCGTTCCAGGCGACTAGCAATCTGATCGGCACAACATACCTGCCTGCATTCGTATTCCATGGAGCAATGGGAGCGGAAGAGGCTGTGATTCAGAATAGTGTCAAGGACTATGTATCCTATCTGTTGAAATAGGAGCTAAGATGTAAGTAAGCGGAGTATACCCAATTCCAATTGGAGTGCCGCAAAGTAGGTTCACCTAGCTATGGGACGAACTTTAAATTTGAAAAAAGGTTAGGTTAAGGGAATGTGCATGTTTCCTTTAACTCGGCCTTTTTGTCTTATTGGTGTGATATGGAGACAAAAAAAGAACTCAACATCCGCTAAAAAGTGGACAATTGAGCTCTCTTCGAGTTATTGGGATGTTCCTATCCGTTTCGATTACCCGTTCATCGTTATCTATGTTGAAGGACGTGCTTATGCAGACGTTGACGCTGCATTTCCTGGAATTCCGTTGCCAAACGCCAGTTCTTCAAGCTTCGCAATAATGCGTTCTTCTGTATCGCTGTCGACAGGAATGTTACATGATGCAAGCGGAAGCAGCTTGTCGAAGCTTCCAATTGCAACAGAATAGCCAGCCTGCTGAAACATCGGAATATCATTCATATCATTGCCGAAGCAGACGAATTGCCCAGGGATAATCCCGAACGAGCGAAGTGCAGCCATTTTGTTGACACCGATGCTTGTCATATCAACGATGCCTTCCGCGGAGTGGTAATGGAGCGTTGTATCCAGCGACTTCAGCTTTTCTGTTAGCTCCTCTAAGCGGTTGCTGCCTAGAACGAGAATCTTGATCACATTATAAATTTCATTCGTAGGTAAACAAGCAGCTAGGCGTAGCGGATCGACATGGAATAGGAATGGATGTGTCCCCTCCAAGTTGTGCGCATAGTTCCACTCATCATCAACAAGGTAGGCCGCTTCATATTGATGCAGCAAGCTCATAATCTCATCGGCTGTTGCCTGCGGAAGCGGGCTAGACGCTAGACGCTCACCTTGGAAATAGGTCATGGCACCGTTGGCGCCGATGAGCAGGTTGTGGTGAAAGCGTTCATCTAGGACAGGAAGCATATCCCGGCAAGGACGTGCCGAAGCGAAGCCTACGATATGTCCAGCTTCTTGTATGCGTGCAAGGCAATTCATAATTGGAGCAGAGACAGGCTGTCCTTTGAATGAAATCGTACCATCAATATCAAAAATGAAGTGCATGTAAGATGTTCTCCTTTGACTGAATGTATGTTTTCTGTATGCAAGTTATAAGTTGTAAGTTGTAAGTAGCAATGCTGGCAGGAATATTAGTTTAAAAAACGAAAGGGCTTGCTTGACTGCACAGTAGCCGAAATAGATGCCAAACCCGATAAATACAATGCCTGCTGTAATCGATACATATTGCATGATGCGTGGGGTAATGGCTCTGCGGCTGAAATGGGTCACAGCAGCGACGAAAAGATCCCATATACAAATACCGACAATGATAGCGCTGCTATATAGCAAGGTATCCTGCTTGCCTAACACATCCATGGTTGTTGCCATAACGGAGCCATATATGCCGATCCAAAATACGATGTTAAGCGGGTTGGATAACGCCAGTAAAAAGCCCGATAAAAAAGAGGAACCGACATGCTGCTTCTTGGCATCGGAATCGGAGATCTGGACTGTAGATCTGGCTTCACGAAAACTTTCATATCCAAGATACAGCAGCAATATGAACCCTGCCGTCCATAGAATGAGCTTAGCGAACGGTGTTGTTAAGAACGAAGCGGCTCCATAGTAGATAAGCAGCATGAAAATAACATCCGTGCTCATGGCGCCGAGCCCCAGGAACCAAGCGTTCCAGAACCCATTTTTTAATCCGGCCTTGATCTGAGCGATGCTGATTGGACCGACGGGGGCTGAGAGAGACAGCCCGAGCAATACATAGCTGAACCATATGCTAGCCATCTGATCTTCCTTCCTGTTCTTGCGAAATAATGGTACTATTGTACTGGTTATCTGTCCTGTTGATAAGTGGCAGATTTGTAGATTTAATTGGGGACAGAGGTGATGGGGAAATGCTTGAACTGACTCCGCATATTGATGATCATTCTTCGGAACCGAAGTATTTGCAATTATACAGCTACATAGCGAAGCAAATCTGGAATGGAACATTGACAGCAGGCACGCGGCTTCCATCTATTCGAACATTGGCGGCACATTTGCATCTAAGCCGCAATACGGTTGAGGCGGCCTATCAGCAGTTAATTGCAGAAGGGTACGTAGAGAACCGCTCCCGAATTGGTTTGTTCGTCATGCCGATTGAAGGAGGTGTGAAGCAAGCGGAGAGTGGCGAGAAAGGAGCCGAACGAGAGCTTGAACGAGAGCTGGCGCAGCCATTAACGGCTTCTTTAGATGATGAAAAGGATGTATTCGATACGGATGCAGGAATTGAAATTGATTTTCGTCATGGCAACGTAGACAGGGAAAGGTTCCCGTTGATCGTATGGCGCAAGCTTGCAAATGATTTATTTCGACATAGACGGGATGAGGCGCTTCAATACGGACATCGTCAGGGTGAAGCAGGATTGCGCAGAGCGATTGCTCGATATTTATACCAATCAAGAGGAGTACATTGTACGCCTGAGCAGATTGTGATGGGGGCTGGCATTCAACAATTGTTGATGCTTATCTGTCAGTTGATTCGCAAAGATACGCATTCCATTGCGATGGAGGAGCCGGGATATGACGGCGCACGGGCAATTTTTTATCATAATGGTTACGAGATAGTGCCAATTCCACTTGAGGCCGAAGGAATATCTGTACAGCATCTAAGAGAACAGAGTGCTGGTGCGGTATACGTAACGCCGTCGCATCAGTTTCCTCAAGGCATGGTGATGTCTATCGCGAAGCGGATGCAACTGCTGCAATGGGCGAACGATCGGGAAAGCATCATTATCGAGGATGATTATGACGGAGAATTCAAATATGGAGCGAAGCCAGTTCCCTCGCTGCAAGGGCTGGATGGGCATGGCCGGGTCGTATACGTGGGCACATTCTCCAAGTCCCTGCTTCCTTCCATTCGATTAAGCTATATGGTGCTTCCTCCGTGGCTTCTAGCGCGGTACAGGCTTGAATTCGCTGCTTATGAGCAGACGGCCTCAAAGCTGCATCAGATGACAATGGAGCGGTTCATGACAGAAGGGCATTGGGACAAGCATCTGCGGAAAATGCGCAAGCTGTACCAAGAAAAGCACAGCACACTGTTGACAGCGTTAAGTGAAGAAATGGGCGATCGAGTCCGTGTGATAGGGCAGCATTCCGGACTTCATATCAAGCTTCAAGTGAAGCATGAATATAGTGAACAGCAATTAATCGATGCGGCAAGAACAGTTGGAGTTAAGGTGTATCCGACCTCGATTTATCGAATTAAGCAGGAGGAAGACGAACAGCCTTCCTTGCTCATCGGCTTCGGTGGACTCAGTCTGATCCAGATAAGAGAGGGAGTAGAACGACTCAGACAGGCATGGTTTGGATGAATGCCTGATTGCCTGACTTCTGTCAACGACATTCTAAAGGTAAAAAGTTTAGAAGGGAAAAGGGAAGGGACGGGGACGAGCGAATGAACAGCTGGATTACATTTGACTTGGATGGAACGTTGATGCAGAATCCATTTGCTGCATGGATCTTTCCGGAGATTACAAGTGTCGTACGGGAGCAATTGCGAACCGGCATTGATGTTGACGATGATGCTGGCTTTGATATGGGAAAGCTTCTTTATGAGGAACATCGTAAGCGAATGGAGGCGGGTAAGACAGTTCGCGCTTATGATTGGGACGATATGCTGCGGCAAGTGCTTACTGAACTAGGTGCCGAACAAAGTATTGATATTCAGGTAGAGCAGCTTGTACGCAAGCATGCGGTGCCGCCTGCGAAGGTCTATTTGCTAGAAGGAGGCGTTAAGCCTGTTCTGGAGCAGTTGAGTCAGCACGGATACCGATTGGCGGTAGCAACGAACGGATATTATAAATACCAGTTTCCAGTGCTTGAAGCTCTAGGCATTGCCCAATATTTCGAGCGAATTGTTACCCCAGAGACTGCAGGAGGCGGCAAACCTGATATGCATATGCTCCATGCTGTTCGCCAGTACGGTTCAATTGCCGCGCATGTTGGGGATCGGCTGGATCATGATGTGTATATGGCCAATCAATTCGGAACTGCTTCTATCCTGGTGCACCGCAAGCTGCCGCAGGAATTGCAACAGCTCGCTCCTGAACAACGCATGTATGAACCAGCCTTTGTGCCGATATGCAGCCAACAGCTTCAGCGGGAAAGCCAGAGCTTGTATACGAAGCTGTTCGGAGATGATGATGGAACGGAACTGCCGGAGCAGATTAGACCCGATTTCGTTATTCGCAGCATTCATGAACTGCCTGCATGCTTGGCCGCAATAGCGAACAAAGAGTAGATTACCGCATTTTGAAATGCCGAACCTGTTCGATGAACATCGTCATGGCCATCGTGGCGGAAGCATTATTGTCTTGGAGGATGTGGAACGCCCGCTTGACGCTCTTGCCCTTAACGTGAACTAAGCGCAGCTCGCCATGTTCCTGCTCTTTACGAATTACCCAATAAGAAAGCATTGCGATCCCGAGTCCGGCCATGACGGCTTCCTTCACACTTTGACTGCTGTTGAACACATAAGAACGCTTGATGTGCAGCTTCAGATCGCTCATGAATTGATCGCTGTAAGCTCTTGTTCCCGAACCCTGCTCACGCAGCACCCATACCTCGTCATGCAGCATGCTCGGCTCGATGGTGGGCATGGAAGCAAATGAATGGTTGGGCGATACGACGAGTACCATCTCATCCTCCATGAACGGAGTGCCAAGCTGAAGGTCTTTATATTCGATTTTGCCTTCTACAAGCCCGATATCCAACTCATTCGCACGTACGGATTGGGCAATTTGTTCGGTGTTGGCGATTGTCACTTGGACATCTACGCTCGGGTATTGACGAGCGAATGAAGCCACGATACGAGGCAATATATATTCTCCAATCGTGAAACTGGCTCCGATCCGCAGTGATCCTGTAACCTCATCCCGAAGCAGGCCGATGTCTTCGCGTGCCGCTTCATAACGGGCAATCATTTCCTTGGCATGCTTATATAATATCTCTCCAGCTTCGGTCAACTTAACATGCTTAGGGGAGCGGTGAATGAGCTGCACCCCGAACTCTTGCTCCAAGTTGCGGATATGCTGGCTGACGCCGGGCTGAGACAGATGGAGCAGCTCGGCGGCTCGCGAGAAATTGCGCTGTTCCACGACCGCTACATATACCTTCATTGTATCTACAATCATAGGGTGAACGAACCTCCGTGAATTCTTATCCATGAAAAATGAGATCTATAATCGGCTCAAATGAGTATCTTTGATGTTGTCGCATACTTTAAACCATATCCAAGCATTCGATCCATGCCAATATGGGCCGTCCATATGATCCCCACTGCTAAGACCGCTTGATTGGACAACAGAAATCCGCACATCACGGTTGCGAGTGATACACTGTACGTATGGAGTACATTATAAATAAAAGCGCCTGCTTTATTACTAACGACATAACCGATCATGGATACATCGGGAACAAACAACAAAGCAAAAAACAGCAGCCAGTTAAATTGATGATATTCGTAAAAATAGATGCATCCTAATAATACGAACAATCCTTCTACATGTAATAATGCTTTACTTCCTGTCATTTATTATCCTCCAATCTTGTTGTAAAGGTAAACTCTTGCGCAATCATTGCCGGCAGGGTAAGAGTGGGCAGAGGCAGTTTTTGAAGAAAAGGTGTGATTTTGCAAGTTGATTCGCAGCAGCAATAAGGTATAATATGTAATAAGAGAGATACAATGAATAAAGGGATCGTGTTGGTAGCACGATCCCTGTACAACGGCCGCATGTAAGAACGGTCGGCTGCAAAGACGGACATGAAATAGACCGATACCTTGCTACGGGGCGGTCTATTTCCGTTTATTAAACGATAACAGCGCTACAATAAGCGTACCAAAGCTAATCATTAGCGTTAGTGCTTCGAACACTGTCATGGGCATCACCTCCCGTCAGGGAGACTAGCCGACCGCCCTTCATGCCGAATCAGTTGTACTCTTGTATCATACCATAATTTTCTATAGTCAGAATATATAATTGCACAATAGCGTTGCATTAAATTTCAGACCTAATTACAAATTCTAAATTGTACTAAAAATGTTAAATTATCGACGTCCATTCAAAGAAAAAATCTCCATAATTAGGGGAGCAGGTAGTCCTGTCCAAATCCCTAATCATAGGAGATCGTACATGGACAAGGATACACTACTTTCATCATTTGGTAAATGGGTCGCACCACTAAATGCACAAATCATTTCAGATTGGACGGATAAAACCGGCGAAGATAAGTACGTTAAAAAGCTGCATTCACTGGCCTATCTCTTGATCTTTATGGATGCACAGCTGCAGCAGCGAGACTGTTTACGAACTATCGTTACTGAATTGCAGTGTAACGAAGCGTTCCAGAAAGAACTTGGAATTACGTCCATAAGCACCTCACAGCTATCAAGGAAAAACAACAAGCTTTCCAGTGAGGTTTTGCAAAGCATATTTGCGGATCTGGTCTTGAAAATCAGCGAGCACAGCCGTCCTGCTTCAGGGCGAATCGGCACAGTAAAATTGCTAGATTCCACGACGATGAGCCTATGTTTAAGTAAATACAAATGGGCAACGTACCGAAAAACAAAATCCGGTGTCAAACTTCATTTGCGAGTAACCTTTTGCGATCCGGACACGGTTTATCCAGAAAAGGCAGTGCTTACACCTGCGAAGCCTGCGGATCGTACTCAAATGGATGCTCTTATTGATGAAACCGGAGCCACCTATGTGTTCGATCGCGGCTATGTCGATTACAAGAAGTATGATCATTACTGCAGGGAAGGCATTTTTTTCGTAACTCGTTTGAAGAACAACGCGGTCGTGGAGACGCTCTCCGAATTTCCAGTAGCCGAAAACTCCTTGATCCATCGGGATCAAATGGTTCGAATCGGTAAAGGAAAGAAACAGATGGAAGAGGCATTGCGACTTGTAGAAACGACCGATTTAAAGGGTAAGCTGATCCGCATCATTAGCAATCGCTTTGATTTAACAGCAGAAGAGATCAGTGAGCTGTATCGCAATCGTTGGAAGATAGAAACATTCTTCCGTTGGGTTAAACAGCATCTGAAGCTGACGCGTTTCTATGGAGAGCAAGAGAACGCGGTATGGAATCAGATCCTCATTTGTTTGATCGCATATAGCCTTCAGCTCTTGATGAAAATGGAGCTTGGTACAACGAAGAGCTTATTAGATCTACATCGACTACTTATCTCAATGCTGTATCAGCCCTGGGAAACGTTCAGAGAAGCTGTTTTTCGGAAGCCTGCTCGCACTTCCAAAGGTCGGCAGAAAGTCGTAAAGACCTAAGATTCAGGAAAATAGTTCCTTGAAATGATAGATATTACCAAATGGGCGCGGCTACTTGCTTTCATAGAACCCTTAACTTTTTGGCTTATATGAAAGCAAGAAAACTGTAAATTATTTTATCTGCAACAATATCTTTCCTTTAATATTTGCAGTGGGATTCTTTTATGCAACGCTATTGATAATTGCATGTTTCGCAATATACGATATATTGAGCGGACTAACCCTAACTATGAGACCATTCAAGCACCTCCATGGATAAGTTCTTCTATCGCAAGATGGGAAGACAGCCTGGAGGTGTTTTGCATTTATCATGAACATGCTTGGCAAATAGCCAACATCAACGGATAGAGGCACCATAAATGCTATCTATGAATAGATAAATATAATGACAATAAGTTTTCCTTATGCTAGGGATTGCATATCCGTATTTCCCCTTGCGAGCGAAGCCATTTATAGTAATCATCGTAAGGATCAGGCTGCGCCTGCTGAAAGATGGGGGATGGATATGAATAACGGGGAAGTGCTCCTGGCCACGAAGCCGAAGCGAAATAAACAATATAGCGGATTTGCGCTTGGGATTGCTTTGACGCTAATTATCGCAGTTGCAGCGAAGCTGCTTGCAGGATTGCCGTTCCTTAGCATTATGGGACAGCTTGTCATCGCAATACTGATTGGCATCATGTGGCGCGCCACAATCGGGGTGCCTGAACAAATCATAGCGGGAACGAACTTTTCAAGTAAGAAGCTGCTCCGGCTTGGAATCATTCTGCTCGGAATGCGCTTGGATCTCATGGATATTGTACGTGCTGGCCCGAAGGTTTTCTTTATCGCAGTACTCGTAATTGCATTTACCTTGTCAGTCGTATATGGGCTTACGAGACTGTTCAAGGTGGATAAGCGACTCGGTATACTGACGGCATGTGGAACGGCGATTTGTGGAGCGGCGGCCGTAGTGGCGATAGCACCGCAAATTAAAGCGAAAGATGAGGAGACGGCAATCGGCGCGGCCATGGTTGCGATTTTAGGAACTATTTTTACACTTGCCTATACATTCTTGTTTCCGATCCTCGGTTTTTCGGATAATGGATACGGCGTTTTTGCCGGAGCGACGCTGCACGAGATTGCCCACGTGATAGCAGCGGCAGACCCAGGGGGAAGCGCGGCGGTCGATATGGCCGTTATTGTGAAGCTGACACGTGTAGCACTGCTTGTGCCTGTAGCGATTCTCATTGGCATTTGGTCGTCGCGTGAGAGCCGCAGGGAAACGGGAGAAGGGGCTGGAGCAAAGAAAGCAAAAGTGCCAATTCCTTGGTTCATTCTCGGATTCCTGCTTGTCAGCGGCTTTAATTCACTGGGAATTGTACCAGAAGCAATTGCTGGATATATTGTTATTGCGGCTTACATGCTCATTGCTATGGCGATGGCTGGGCTTGGCTTGAATGTCGATCTCGCAGCGTTCCGCAGACTTGGGATGAAGTCGTTCGCGGCGGGATTCATTGGCTCCGTTCTGTTGTCCTTTCTTGGCTTCGGGCTAGTGCATTGGTTCGGCTTGGCATAAATAAATATTTACTAGTAATAAGATATGTGAAAGAACTTTTACAAGAGGTCAACACACCAACACATTGGTTGTTGACCTTTTTGCTTTATTATCATTCTGCCCTGAACAAAAAATAGACGCCCAATTGCTGAGCGTCCCAAGCACAGAATATGACTATGACATCTCCTGAGGGGGAGAATGCAAGATATATTGTTTGCCGCTACATTCTAAATCACGCTTGCATTATGCAGCGCCTCTTCCACTGGCACATAAGGAAGAGCAAGATCACGAGCGACTGCTTCGTATGTGATGGAGCCTCCGGCTGTATTGACGCCGCGCATAAGCGGTTGACTGTTCTGCAATGCTCTGCCGAGCCCAAGATTCGCAATGCTGAGTGCATAAGGAACGGTAACATTCGTAAGCGCCATCGTTGATGTGCGCGGCACAGCACCAGGCATATTTGCTACAGCGTAGTGAACGACACCATGCTTGACGTAAATCGGATCGTCATGAGTCGTAATGCGATCAACCGTCTCGAAAATGCCGCCTTGATCGATTGCGACATCGATGACGACAGAACCAGGCTGCATGGAGCGAATCATCTCTTCCGTGACAAGTTTCGGCGCTTTCGCACCCGGAATGAGAACTGCACCGATAACCAAGTCGGATTCGGCTACAGACTCAGCTATCGTGAGCGGGTTGGACATTAATGTATTTACGCTGGAGCCGAACAGATCATCCAGTTGGCGCAGTCGATCTGCGTTCATATCGATAATGGTGACGTCTGCTCCAAGACCCACTGCGATCTTGGCTGCATTTGTACCGACAACACCACCGCCAATTACTGTAACCTTGCCGCGACGTACGCCTGGAACACCGCCAAGCAGGATTCCGATGCCGCCATGCGGCTTTTCAAGGAACTGTGCGCCAATTTGGGCTGACATACGGCCAGCCACTTCACTCATCGGAGTGAGCAGAGGCAGTGTGCGGTTGATTTCAACGGTCTCATAGGCGAGAGCCGTTACTTTGTGCTCGATTAAGGCGCGAGCCAATTCAGGTTCAGCCGCCAGGTGCAAATACGTGAACAAGATGAGCCCTGGACGGAAATAACCGTACTCGGATGACAGGGGCTCCTTCACTTTCATAATCATATCTGCCTGTGCCCATACTTCTGCTGCACTAGGGATAATAGTTGCTCCTGCCTGTTCATAAGAGGCATTGTCGAAACCGCTTCCAATTCCAGCGTCATGTTCGATAATGACACGATGGCCGGCTTTATGGAATGCAGCTACACCAGCGGGGGTGAGCGCAACGCGATTTTCGTTATTTTTAATTTCCATAGGAATTCCGATTATCATTGCATAGCCTCCTCATATATCCTGAACCTGTTTGGTTATCCAATTAAAGTATAATTCGTCGATCACGCTTGCGCTTTGTTGCAAGCTCCAAAAAAATACCCTGTCCTTGTGTATTTCCCACAAAGCCAGGGACAATTGCGTATCGGTAATCGATCGCAGGGAAGGTTGGCAACGGATGACGTGTTACGTAGATTCGTTGTCCTTGTTTATCGTTGCCAATCGATGCAATTTTAATTCCAAAAAAGCGACATCTTCTCATCCATGCTGTCCATATGAATGCCGCCAACTTCTGCAATGCGCTTTATCCGATACATCAGTGTATTCGTATGAACATGGAGGGCTTCCGCTGTACGCTTCACATTGCAATCGTGACGAAGATATTGTTCGATCGTATGCATAAGCTCACCGAAATGTTCGGAATCATATACACGCAGCTTCTCCAGCCCATCATGCTGATAAGCCTGCTGTGCAGCATGATTCGCGGAGCGCGCGGAACGCTGCTCGGTCAATATTGGCAGATGGCGATAATAGCCCAGCTCGCTGTAGCTATGGATAGAAGCGAGTTCGTCAGGGAATGCCTTCTTTAAGGAAAGAGTGGTCATTGCCTCCTCATAAGATCGCGATACGTTAAGAAATGATGAAGAGCTGTCGCTGGCACCACTGCAAGTGGGGGAGGCGCCGAATCGCTGTTCCATATGGAGAAGAAGTTGTTGGCATTGCACCTTAGACATGTGAAGCGTATTACCTGCTTGTGCTTGCTGCATTAGACCCGGCATCATGATGAGACGGTCACGCTCAACTACATGCAGCAATATCCGAAGATGCTGTGTTGTCTTTAACGTATATTGAATTTGGCGGTATAGCTTTTCTTGGATAGGGGTGTTGAACTGGATGATCCATATGAAATATTCAGATGGGAATGTAATGCCTAGCCGAGCTGCGTGCTCTCGTATTGCTTGCTCAGATGAGTGATGTCCGGTTATAAGCTGCCAGAAGAAATCATGCTTGTGCTGCTCCTGCCGTCTGCTGTGCAACTGGTGCTGCATAAGCTTGGACTTGGCAGCCTGAGCCGCTCGCGACAAGGTATGAAGGGCGGTATCCGGCAGCGGCTGCTCGTTGTCGAGCACCCATATGTAGCCGATAATATCCTGTTGATGGCGAATGGCTACAGCCAAACGATTGCCGAGGC
Organism: Paenibacillus alvei DSM 29; assembly: GCF_000293805.1. Lineage (GTDB taxonomy): Bacteria > Bacillota > Bacilli > Paenibacillales > Paenibacillaceae > Paenibacillus_B > Paenibacillus_B alvei. The sequence continues at coordinate 249,261 of NZ_AMBZ01000003.1, forward strand.
CAACCTCATCGATATGCTGGATGCGTATCGGTTCTGTGCTGGACATAAGCCGCTGCATCGTTCCATCTCTCCATAATGCGCTGATCACCTGCTCCGGGACGCGCCGACCGATAATGGTCGCAATCCGCGCTGGATCGGTGCCCGGATGATGCGTGCTGTACGCAAGCAGCTTATGTCCGGCATCTTCAATTGTGACAGGACACTGCAGCAGATCACTGACGGTGTCGGCAACCGCTTCCAGACTGTCAAAATGCTGTTCGAAAAGATGGTTTATTTTATTCATGCACATGGCTCCTCAACGATAGGAAGATCATGACTATTTTAGCATGAAATCCATCGTTTTGTAGCCGGATTCATCAATTTAAATGCCGACATCCAGTGTGCCATAAGATGGAAAGCGACCGCGCCACCATGCTCTATCATCCCTTCAATTTGAGTGAAGCAGTGGAAACGATTCTGCTGACGATGGAAGCCGTTATTTTCGAGAAACAGTTGCAATGGGACTATGACATCGAGCCTGATTTGATGGTGCATGGCAGCAGTGAACCAATTAAGCAGGTCGTTCTCATTTTGCTTGATAACGCCCTCAAGTATACGAATCCGAACGGATCCGTAACCATTTCTCTGAAAATACAGCATCAGGATGTCGTTCTTACGGTGTCCAATACAGGCAAAGGGAGTGCGCCTGAGCATCTGTCTCGGATTTTTGATCGCTTCTATCGAACCGATGCGTCGAGATCGCGCCAGCAGGGCGGCTACGGGCTTGGTCTGGCAATCGCAAAATCTATCGTCGAGCAGCATAAAGGAAAACTTTACGCGAAGAGTACGATAGGCGAGACGACGTCATTTTATTTGCATCTCACAAGACTGGAAAGTCGCTAATAATCATCGAAACACCTCATTTAGAAAGAAACGGGCAGGGTGACACTGTCACCCCGCCCATTCAAGTACGAATCGATATGATTATTTCAAAATGATGCGCTCAGACAAGGAGTCCCACTTCAAAGCTTTGCCAGTCAGCTTGCTGAATGCGTCAAGGCTCAGGTAGAGGACATTGTGCTCCACTTCTGCCGGAATGGAAATTGCTTTGCCATTCAACGTTACGGAAGCTCCGTCTTTTACCTTCAAGGTTACCTTGTCCTTCGCAAATGTAGTTGTTTTCGATGTGCTGTCATTCGTTACTTTAATTTGCAGCGCTTGTGCAAGCTTCACAGCAGGGAAGAGAACCTTGCCGTCGCGGCTTACCTTGAACTTTGGATACAGGTGCTTGCTTTGCAGCGCGGCTGTTGCTTTCTTCAGATCCAATCCCGCTACCTTCGCGATGCTTGTTGCAATTGCTGTGTTGTCAATTTTACCTTTCACATATTCCGCAATTGGTCCATACGCCCATACGCCAACATCTACCGCAGAGTGGCCATGCCCAGACCAGCCTACCAAGTAACGCTTCGCCATCACTTGATTGAACGCTCCTTCCTGTTTGTAGGAAGAACCATCGCCCTGCATGATGTATTGGGCTTCTTCATCTGTGATGTCAGTGAAGCCTGTATGTTTCTTGATTAACGACTTCACTTCGTCCGTGGACGCTGCTTTTGCAAGCTGTGGCCCAAGAAGCTCGGAGGAGATTTTTTGCTTGCCCCATGCATCGACATTCAGTTCATAAATGTTGTCACGGGACAGAGAAAGGCCGCCTGTCTCATGATCGGCCGTAATGACGATCGAAGTGTTGCCGTCCTTTTTCGCAAAATCAAGAGCGACCTTCACCGCTGCATCAAAATCAAGCGTTTCTTGAATCATGGCACCCAGATCATTCGCGTGAGCTGCGTGATCGATACGTCCGCCTTCAATCATCATGGTGAAGCCTTTAGGGTTCGTAGAGAGAGACTTAATCGCTGCAGATGTCATGTCAGCAAGGCTTGGTGTTTCAGGCTTGCGATCCAGTACATAGTCCACATGAGAATCGTGGAACAGACCGAGAACTTTGCCGTTTTTCGCCGTTAACGATTGCAGACCTTTTTTGTCGTATACGACTTTATAGCCCTTTTTCTCGAAATCAGGAATGATTGTCTTGTCTTCGCGCTTGCCTTTCTCCTGCTTGCTGACGAATTGGCGCTTGCCGCCTCCGAGCAGAACGTCAACAACGCCCGACTCTAAATATTGGGATGCGATTGCATTTTCATTGTCGCGATTGCGGACATGGGAGGCATATGCCGCAGGTGTTGCGTGTGTAATGCGAGCTGTCGTTACGAGGCCAGTCGACTTGCCGATAGCCTTGGAAGCTTCGATGACGGATGCGACTGGCTTCGAAATGTCCTCATTCGATACGCTGATTGCAGCGTTGTATGTTTTGTTGCCCGTTGCAAATGCAGTAGCTGCAGATGCAGAGTCTGTTACTTCGCCGGAGACGATCGTATCCCCGTCCTCGCCTTTGTCAGCGAAGGTCGTTGCCTGGCCCACATACAGGCTGTCCATATATAAGGATGGACGCTTCAGCTTGTTCTTGGAGTAGATTCGTGCGGCAGTTACTTGAGCAGGTCCCATGCCGTCACCAATAAGGACAATGAGATTTTTCGAAGCGGTTTGCGGCTTCGCGGCGCTTTTTAGCCAATACTGCATCGGATTGCATAGCTCCGAACGGCAGCATGAGAAGCGCCAGCGTCGTCACCAACGATTTGCGTAACATTTTATTCAACCGAAATCCCTCCAACCAAGTATGTAATATACAGCTTTATTGTAGACAAGGTTTGTTAGCGATTGTGTAAATAAATGTAATTGGTAAATCAAATAGATTTGAAAATTTTGTAAATCTTATATATGCCTATTATAGATCTCATACGTATATGCCAGATTTGTTGCTTACACTTACAGCAGGAAAAGGTTAATGAAATAGAATGTTGGGAATGGCATGTTGAAAATGCAGGTCGAGTGTTATTGATTTAAGCTGGGAGTGCTGGGTAATTGAAGAGAAATGGGACAGAAGACCTGCAAGGATAATCAGGGAGTCTATTGATTGTTCGTAAGAGGTTACCTATACTTGGTAATGATTTGGTAAAAATATCGGAAGGAGGAAAGAACATCATGGAACGATTTATAGACCCGCTTGGTCTTCCTTTTCGATTTTATGCGATATTGCGCCGGAATGAAGAGGTCGCTGTAAAGTGCCCGAAGTGTAAAGGTCTGGCCTATATTTCTCAAGGGGAATGCGGACTAATGGTGAAGTGCACCTCATGCTTCCATCAAGAAAAGGAACCGGAGGCTTATCGGTGCAGCGCTAGCGGTGTTTGCGCAGTATGCGAAAGATGGTTCAATGAGCAGGTTACCGATCACAAGCAGCAGACGCAGAAGGCAATACGTATCGCTTGTCCTCATTGCTCAGCTGTGAATCAAGTGCCTTTGCGCAGGGCGTTGACGTATACTGGCTGCTACTCTGATTTTCGAGATGAACGGGATCCTGTCTTTCAATTGGAGCTGTACTATTTGGATTATTTCCGCAGTAAGCCCGTATGGGCTGCCAATTGGGAGCATTTGAACTATTTGATCCGCTATATATCGGCAGATTTGCGTGAGAAGCCTGCTGGCGTAATCAAGCGTACAGCTTCCCATTCGCTGCCTGCCTATATGAAGGATGCGAAGAATCGGGAGGCCATCGTGAAGCTGCTGTACAAGCTTCAGCATAAAGATATGTAATTGCATAAGGAGGCAGCATGAGCAAACTCAAGCATAAAATGGCCATCGTACTCTTTGTCCTTGTGGGGTTAAGCATTCCTGCATACTTTATTTTTCGTTCATTTGGCGTGTTCCAAGGTGAGGTAGTGTTGAGCAAGTATGCCTTAGCAATCGAAAAGGACGGTAAAAAGTATGACGCATGGCCTCTGCTAAACTCCATGTCCGCGATGGATAAGAAGGAGGAAGAACGGCAGTTTTATTATCGAGCGGATCCCGGCGACATGGAAGAATTGTTTATGCTGGCATATGGAAAATACGAGGTGAAATCCTCTAAGGAGAACCCATATTTAGATGGCAAGGTTGGATATGACACAGAACGCGAGCATACGTATATCAAAACGGTTTCGAAATATGAGAATGCGAATGATTACACGAATACATATGAATTTTTTGATGATAATGGAAATCATGTGTACACGTATGATCCTGCCGCTCCCGTGGACAAGGACTATGTGAAAGATATTATTAATGCCGGCATGTCTCGGTCAACGGGAGCGGGGGAACTTCTGAGGCTATCGACCGCTACATTAACGTAACGAAGCTGTTCAAAGATAAATTAGACATTACGGTAGAGCTGAAAGTTGACGATAACAATCGTATCGTAACGATCATGATGACACTGGATAGGACGTGATGAAATTGATGAATCAAATTGACTACAGACAAGGCCCTGCTTATTTGGACGGCATTGCAATTCCGGAGAGTCCGGCGACATGGCATGAGGTAGAGTGGACAGGAAGGTTGTCTATTGAAGGCGGAGCGAAGAAATTCCATATTTTCTATTATGGGGAGCTCATCGATGATCTGATTTCATCGACTGATTTTGCTCCGCCGCTCATCATTGCAGAGGATCCAGACACGGGGAAACGCTACGTGCTGTTTGATGGATGCAAGCATGGTTATGATGCGATGCTGTGCGACACCTTCACAGCGGAGCAGCACAATGAGCGGAAGCCGCTGCTTCCTTATGTGGATGGAGACGGAGAGGATTTGTTTGAAGTTTTCGTAACCGTCTATTACAACGTCGACTGGGATGAGGAATTCGAAGAAGAAGTGGATGAGGACGGGAAGCTGGAGCTGATTAGCGGAGAAAAGTGCAACTTCGATGAGGCGAAGCGCAATGGATATGATGCGATCAGTATCACGATCGTGAACTCGCGCGGGCGTAAGACGGAAATCGCCCAGGGAGAGCTGGCTTAGCCAGGATAAAAGAGAGCAGCGGCCTATGAAAAAATCAACAGTTTGTGTACTGCTGGCATTCCTTTTTACAGTGGGTGTACTGGTTGGCGGGGTAAGTTATTATGTGCTATTGCAGCCCTCTGTGCAGCACTTGTTATTAACTCGTCCTTTCATGATCGTGTTGTTTATTGGTTGCGTTATCGGGCTCGTGGCCCTAGTCGGGAGCTTGGTGAAAAGGTTTTTCGGTTCGGAGTTGTTTATGTTGTTCTTAATCGGGATTGTGCTTGGATTCGTGGGGATTTGGATTTGGGCGATGACAGGCGTACTGTCGTAATTTTTAAGACGGAAACCTAGTATGGCGCATGCAACTATGTGAGTTTGAGTAAATGGGTTAGTAAAATATGGAGAAAATCATTTGTGCAACCTTTTGATTGAATGCCCCGTCTGAGTGTGTGAATCAGTTGAAAAAACATTGCGCAATGCGTCACAACACAAGGATTCATTCGAGAGGAAGTGGACTCAGATGAAAAAGACAACCATTGCAACTACCGTAGCATTAGCTCTTGGATTAATGGGCGCACAAGCGTACGCAGCTCCGGCTGCACAACCAGTCGATGCAAAAGCTGTAACAACGAACATGGAAGTGAAAGACTTAGGAACGAATTTCTACGATAAATATGTGAAGAAGTTTGTATATAACGATAAAGGCGACATTGTAGGCACGACACGCGGCGCAGCCTTGGATAACAAATGGGTACATAACGTCGGATCTCAAACGTCGGTAACGATTAACGGCGAAAAGGTAGCCAGCCAAGTGAAGGTCGATGGCAATCATATTCTTGTACCTATACGCACAGTAGCAGAAGGACTGGGCTACAAGCTGGATTGGCATAAGAAGGACAAGTCGGTCACTGCGATTAAGGGAGAGCAGAAGGTTACGGCCGTGTTGAACAAGGATGAGTATGGACAAGTGAAGGATATCCTGCAATTGGGCAAGGCCGCCTTGCTTAAGGATAAGCAGTTGTATGTACCGCTGCAGTTCGTCTCCGATGTGCTGCATGCTGGCGTGACGATGGATGCCGACGGACATATTGAGATTGTTCAAACCAACCAACTTCCGCAGGATTCCTTCGGCGGCATGCATTGGGTGCTTGTCGTCAATGGCGAAGGGCTTGGCGAGATTTCCAAGGAAGTATTCACGACGGAACACAACGTCATGGTGCCAATCGAAGAAATCAGTAAGGCGCTTGGCTATAAAGTCGAAAAGAACGAAAAGACTGGAGCATATGAGTTCATGCGCGGAGCGAGATGGATTGCGCTGAAAGAGGGCGACAAGAATGCATCTGTAGCAAAGATGTTCGTCGAGCTGAAGGAAGCGCCGGTCGTAAAGGACGGCAAGCTCTTCATGCCGCTTGACTCCCTGCAAGATGTCTTCGGCGCGAAGTTCGGCGTAGACCCAACAGGCGTTGTTGGGATTAGCGACAAAGAGTAAGTTGTTGTTATCAACTGAGGCTCTTGCTTCAGTTTAGATATAAGTTAGTTTAAAAGATAAATAGACAGAGAAAGTACAAAGAGAAGATAAAAAAAGGTTAGAATTATAGGTGAGTCAAAAGACACGCTGGTAGTGAGGGGAAATCCCTAGCTGCTGGCGTGTCTTTTTGTGTTAGAAGAGGATATGAGCGCTATACGGAATTCGATAACCAAGCTCAGTTTCAAACAGATGAACAACTTGACGTTGAAGTCCATGATTATTTCATTAGTTTAATCATCACCGGATCTACGGAACACTTAATTATCTTACTCTGTTGAAGCTAGGATTGTGTCCTTATAAGAGTTTGTTCAGTGCAGCGTTGAAAATCCCAGCACAAAAGGGCTGGTTGACTATGATATATATCACAAATGCCAGTGAATTTTATCGGTAAAATATACTGGACATCTAAGAGAATATATCATGGGGGTAAGAAAAGTATGTTAGACCAATTATTAAGTCCATTTACTTCGATCCTATCGAGGCTAAAATATGGGCAAAAGTTTATGCTCATCAGTGTACTATTTATTATTCCAATAGTAGTCCTTCTATATAATTGGAACGCGACACAGCAAACTCAAATAAAATTCATCAAAGGCGAACAAGCTGGTGTTGAGCAGATCAGTGAAATAATGCCCTTCATGCTACAAGTACAACAGCAACGTGGGCTTATAAATGGTTACTTGAATGGAAATAAAGAATCAAAGAGCGCAATTGAGGCGAAGCTACAAGAAATTGCTCAATTGATTGGACACATGGAAGCAAAATTCCAGAAGAAAAACCTACCCCAGTCATACGAAAAATGGGCTTCTATTCATAGAGAATGGATTGAACTGCGTGATTCTTATAAAAGCTTAAAGGCGGCAGATAGTTTTGTTCGTCATTCAAAACTGGTGGAGCAGATAGAAGAACTTATTGTCAGCAGCGCCGATGAGTCTGAATTATCACTTGATAATGAAATTAATTCATACTATTTGATGAGATTGGTCGTTCAGGAACTGCCTGCATTAATCGAAAACTCCGCTTTTATCCGGGGAAGTGGCAATGGTATTCTTGCATCGAAAACGCTAACGGATGAGTTGAAAATCCAGCTACTTCTGAAAGAATATGAGAGTAAGACTGCTCTTGTCAATCTAAATAAATCTCTTTCCAAAATTGCGGAATCTCAGAGTAACAATAATGTGAATCTAGTTGAGAAGGGAGGGCAAGTTGCACAAAATATTCAAGACTATCTCGTTTTACTTGAACAAGAAATTATACATAAGCAAGAGATGAACATGAATCCTGATACTTTTTTCACTCAAGGGACGGTTGCGATCACAACAGCGGATGAGGTATTCAAACTTGCCATAATGGAATTAGATCATATTCTTCAAAAACGGATCGATGACTATACTGCTGAGCGCAATATAACATTATTGATTATGGTGGTAGTCTTACTATTAGTAGTCATATTTTATGTAGCATTCTTTAAAAGTGTTATGGATACAGTGAGTATCTTAAAGCAAAGAGCGGAATCGATGGCGAAGGGTGATTTCTCCCAAGACATTGTACTGAATACTAAGGATGAGCTGCAGCTTGTAGGTGCGGCCTTTAATGAAATGCAAAGATCGATGAATCGAGTGCTTAGTTTAAATCAACAAATTTCCTTAACAACATTTCAATCCTCCCAGCAACTAACTGGAATCTCAGATCAATCAATACAGGCTATGAACAAGGTTGCCGATTCTGTGCAGAAAGTATCGGATGGGACAGCTTCACAAAAGAAAACGACAGTGGAAGCGGCATCTGCAATGAATGAGATGGCGATTGGGATTACACGAGTTGCGGAAGCGGCATCTGAGGTTGCTTCGGTTGCCATTCGTGCAAGTGAAAATGCAGTAATTGGGAATCAGCAACTGATAGAAACCGTGGATCAAATGGTGAGTATTAAGAAGGCTCAGGCTGATTCTGCCCAGATTGTAGCTAAGCTTGACGAGCATTCAGTACGTATTGGTCAAATTATAAATTCAATTATGGAGATTGCTGGGCAAACAAAGCTGCTTGCCTTAAATGCAAATATTGAAGCGGCACGTGCGGGGGAGCATGGTCGTGGATTTAGCGTAGTTGCACAAGAGATAGGAGCGCTTGCCGAAGAAACATCGAGCTCTGGGAAATCCATTTCTGACCTATTGATTGATATTCGATCGCTTGTTGGAGAAACGGTATCCGCTATGGATTCGATACAAATCGAGACGAGTATGGGTATGGAATCTATTGCACGAACGAAGGAGACCATTGATGGCATTCTTAGTGAGGTTAAGCTTGTAAGTGAACAAATTCAGGAAGTATCCGCAATCACTGAGGAAATGTCAGCTGGAATGGAGGAAGTGGCGGCTTCAATTACAGATGTATCTGATATTTCTCAACGTACATCGAATGAAGCTGAGATAATGGCTACAGGTACAGCAGAACAACTAGTTTCCGCAGAGAAAATCCAAATTTCTGCCAAAGAGTTAAGGGATATGTCACAGCAATTGCAGAATGACTTAAGCAAATTTGTATTGTGCAATGACGTTATAATAAATTAAGTTCGTTTGTAATTCAGGGTACCGATCTCGACTGATATCAACGGCGCTTTAGAAAAAATCGCTTTTATTATGTATTAAGATTTATCACGGGTTCTTTGGTATGTAAAAGAGTCGGTTATTTCGTCCAAGAAGGAAGCAGGTAAATGGGCTCTCAATTATTTACCGAGCGACTATCATAACTTAATTGCACGGTGTCTTGCCAAGTATCGAAATGAATTAGACGATCTGAATCTCGACGAAACGATGCTCTTAAACTACACGGAATATATGCTTCAAGAAATGCAGTGCTCCGCTGAATCAGCAACGATTTGATAAAATCGGCAGAGACTCATGAAAGTGCGAATAGAAGAGCATCAGACAAGAATTTGTAAACAGCACCGTGCCAATAGAAAAAACGATTTTGAAATCACTTAAGAAAAAATCTTATCATTAATTGGGGTGTCTCAGATGAAAAAGAGTATTATCATATCGACTTTTGTGGCTGTATTTATTATAGGGACAGCAACTGGATTTGCAGCTTCAAATTATAAAGAAGTAAAAGCTTTATTGTATCCTGCTGTAAAGGTAGACTTAAATGGACATGAAGCCAGTAATGTAAAGGCACTAATGTATGAGGGAACTTTATATTTACCAGTCAAGTCGATGACGGATTATTTCGGGCTTAATTCCAAATTAGAATTTAATAAGAAGGAAAATAAGATTACGATTGGTGGGCCCAAATATCTTAATTTGTTCAATAGCGAATCCAATAATTTTTATCAGGTTATGGTGAACGGAAACTGGGGTGCCTCATATCAAACCAACGAACGACAAGTGGTAAGCAATTATTACATGGGTGTTGATATTTTTCTGCAGACAATAAATAATTCGAACTTAGAACAATACACGAAGGCACTCCAACAAAAACTTAGTAGTATAGGTTATACCGTTTCCAATGAAATAAATCGAAAGATTGCTGGCGAAAATGCAAAAGTATTGGATTATAAAACAGATGGATCTATAGGGAAAATAGCTATCCTTCAAAAGGATGATGATTACGTAACGCTTATGTTCTTCGTTGATAAAACTCGTTATAAAAAAGAGGATATGAAAGAGTTCGACAACATTGTAAAAAGCTTTACTATCCAACTAGTAAATTAATAGTTTAAAGGGGTTTTGGAATCAAGCTATATAGAAGAAGGCGTAGACTATATAACGACGCTAAATATGGATATGCACAAAACCAGTTGTTCCTACTTCAAGATCACGGTGTATGGGTAAATCACAAGAAAGTTTTACGCTTGATGCAGGCCATGAACTTACGATCCAACATCGCCGAAAGTGTCGTTATAACTCCTCATCCGGAGATGGACGAGTTGAGCAGATGAGCTTACATAACGATAATCAACTTGTTCTTCAAACGTTTAAGAAAGCCTTAATGTATATTTGTTGTTTTAAAAATAAAGGATGCCTCGAAAAAGGCATCCTTTATTCTGTATCAGGTTTGAAAATCAAATACAGCACATAAACAATAAGTGTAGCGATACCCAATTCAAATAGTAGCCTCAAATAATCCAATTGATAAGCTACAAAGAATTCATCTACTTGATGTTCTCCTTGCAGTTCCCAAAGAGAAACGTATTTCTTAGAATGATACCTCATTTCTTCTCCCCAAACTACAGTCACTGGAACTTTGAACAGACCCAAAAAGGTAATTACGATCAAATAGATGCTCAGAAAAATTCTCTTGATAAGCAAATACAAAACCTCCTAAAAACAATTGATTGTCAATATTCGACATCTCGAGAACATAAATCCTATAAATATTTTTTACAGGATCAATATTCGACAGACAAGCCCTTGGGCATATGTTAAATTTAGATCGCATTTAGGATTTTTATAAATGCACCATATCCATATTATAGGGGGGATAAGAAGATGAAAAAAGTATCTATTGCATCTTTGACTCTGCTTATGGTTTGCAGTTTGTTCATGTCTGCTGTATCTGCAAGTCCAGACATTACACAGAACATCGAAAAAGTCCCTGGTTCTGAGACGAGATGATTAGATGCTGACATATTTGATTTTTTCATAGCCAACTTTGTAATAGCTTACTTCTACATCGAATATGGAGACTATGTTAAAGCTTTTTGGCTGTCTGTTTACTTGGTGACTATGGTTTTTGTTATTGATTTGATTAGGCACTATATAAAAAAGGGAAAAATAATTAGGGTCAGGATAAACAATGTTCTCACTTTCTTAGTAGATTGCAAGCTGACCACCGTCCTTGATGGAGTTCATTGTGAAGGGTTTTAAACTCTTTAGACCTTGGAATTTCCTACTGGAGGTACCAAGGACTTTGTGTAAATTTCACTGATTAAAAAATGATCACATCTACTGTATCTTGGGGCGTAGGATTAACGGCAGAAGATATTATGTTGTCCTTTATTTAATATCTTAAGTGTAGGAGGTGGTATTTATGGTCGATCAGGATACTAACAAAAAGTTGAAGTTTATTGTTAATACTATTGTAGTTGTTTTAGTTCTTGTCATCATCTTAATTGTTTTTGGCGTTGTTCAATTCATCCTCATGACCTCATGACATGATTTTAGTACAGTTGATGGACATAATGATGGATAATCCAAAGATATTTCCCTTATTCAGAATAAGGTTTTTTTTATTAATAGGGCAACTTTGTGTCAATTGACATCAGAGAGTTGTTAAAATACCTAATTTGTAGTAAAGCTCAAGCCGGTCTTGCTGGGGGAAGAAATCAGCTCGAGTGGTCTATGATCAGGTTATACAATGACAATTATTTGATGGAGTTTTTGCGTTTCCGAAACCTTATAGTTTGTTGCTTTACAATGAGTTCATCTAATTGCTGGCTTATCCGTACAACCTCTTCGTCTGTGAATTTTTGTTTCTCCCTTACGACTTCGATTAATTTGTTCCTTAGATTATTTATTTGGTCATTAATCGACTTATCAATATGGTTTCACCTCACATACACACTACCATGATTGTTTCCATTGGCAAGTATAATGTACGTTTCAATATATTCCATATAATAGAATTAAAGAAACAAAATAACAGCAATCAAAAGAGCACCCGGAGGTGCCCTTTGATTGCTGTTATTTGTTCATTTTCTTCTTGTAGATCAATTGCTGCCTGACAAGCCCAATAAACACAACAGTAAAGAGTATGGATTGAATCCAGTTACTTCCACTCTTGAAGATCGTGTTGTAATACGACACCAGTAGCCCGATTGCCAAAAACCCCAAGTAAATAAAGTTCCTAACTATGAGGTTCTTTCTAAAGATGAAGTGAATGACAAATACGGCTAATAGAACGTATAGAGTAAGAAAAGAAATGGTAGTTAAAAACGTTTCCAATTGACTGAGTTCCATAACTCCCTCCTCTGTGTTAATGCCAACTAGTTGGACGTGACCTCATAATAGATCACTGGCAACCAATGAATGTTGAGCGTTGCACCGTTCCCACGATTGTAATAATCAAAGTCATTCGCGATTGAGTTTGCAGCCCAACCCCAAGCGGCACCAGTTACAGCAGCTAGCCAACCTCCTGGAATAAAAGCAGCAATAGCAGCAAGGAAAGAGGTGGTATTACCTGATTGACGCATTGCAAGAGCGTGTGCTTTTGTTTCCGAGTCGCTAAAAGTGATTGCTACTCCCCACCAGTAAGTGTTGCTGAAAGCATTAGTCGAATATCTTTCTGATACGCTCACTTGCCCGTTTTGGATTACAATTGTCCCTTGACGAACTTCTGCATTAAGGCTATCGATGCCTTTTTTGTAATGCTCATAGATGTCTGCACCTACGACATTCTTCGCGGCAGGATCAATCACGAATTGGTCTTTACTGACCGTGATGTATCGATCCATGACTGATATGGCATTAAGAACCTTTTTGCTGAACTCATCCTTTCCGATTTGAAGCATGTGACCTTGTTTCTGTGACTCAGCCTGCTGTTCTGGCACAGATGCCGCCAATGCCATTGGTGCGAACATCGAGAATGCCATGCTTACACTTAATAGGGATACGATCCATTTCTTCTTCAAGCAACTCGCCTCCTGGAATTTTTTGGCGAAGTTACTCTTATACATGGGCGGACTCAGCATCACGATAAATTGTATGCGCATCACTTATGTAATGATACATCATCTATTTCTAAGGTGATTTAAAGAGTAACCTCACATGGCGAATATATAATACGTTTCAGTTATTCCAGAAAATAGATGAAAAAGAAACGGAAGATAAAAGAAAAAGCACCTTTAAGGTGTTTCTAGCGCGATTATAATATATCACCATGGGTGAATGCCGTTTTGATTATCCGACAAAGCTTTTCTTTAACTCTAGCGTTCACTTTTGAGTAGTAAGAAGCTCCTTCCACCATATAATTAATACATGCTTCATAATCGCCGACAGCTAAATAATATTCTCCTTTGATTTGAAGGTAATCAGCATATCTAGAAAGGATTAAAGGGTTACTCGTGTTTAAAATGGATGGGTTTATTGTGCTACCTTCTAATACATTTTTAGCACCTTCGAGGTTATTTTGCTGTAAGTACAAACGGAGTAGCTGGTTGGTAGCAGAAATTACAGAATCATTACTGCACGACTTCAAAAATAATAGGAGTTGATTTATCGATTGTTCAATATTACCCTTTTTGGAGTTGATAAACGCCTCCATAAGAATAGCATTTTCTCGAATGTACGGATAGTCAAATTGCTTGTACTGCAACGAGTAAAGCTCCGACTCTTCATACTCCCCAAGAGCAAAATGTGCGTCTCTGAGGACGCCAAGTGCATTTACTTTATAGAAGCTTTCGCCATATTCTAATACTTTTTTGCTGTGGTCATTACTTTCTGAATAAAGTCTTAGATTAAGAGAATGGATGCCTAATTTGTAGTACAGCTCGATCCGTTCTTGTTGGGGTAAGAAATCAGCATAATGAAGAATATACTTTCCACTATAGTAGGTTTCCTTCAATTTACTAAAATCATTTCGCTCAATCAGGTATCGTTGATACATTCCTTTGGCGATGTAAGGCATCATTCCATGTGAACGCGAGTGCTCAATGATGAGATTATACAATAATAACTTAATGGAGTTATCTTCAATGGAGTCGATGTTCTGATAAAGCTTTTCGATTAAATCGTAGCTATCTTCATTGCAGGATTCTAGGAACTTGGTGGCGACCTTTTGAATCAGTTCGTTGTTGCTCTTATGTTGGATCGTCGTGTGCAGAATATGCAGCAATGAATCTGATCTTCTCTCGATTTCCACGTAATAATCAATCAGTGTTTCTAAGGGGATATTTAATGCCTTTGCCAACGGGTGTACGGTCGAGAATTGCGGTCGTTTTACATTTCCGTTTTCAATTCGTGATATTGTCCCCTTTGGAATGCCGGATAGCTCTGATATTTGTGTTAATGTTATGTTTGATGCACGTCTGGTGTCTTGGATAAGTTCCCCGATTGTTTTGATGACCGCAACTTCCAATATAATCCCTCTTCCTTTTGGATTTATCACCTATATTTTACTATGTTATGAAGGTCGTGTAAATTGTGGGAGGACATTAGAAGCAAAGATAAGAAACGGAGGGAGATAATCTCACCCTTTTGTTTTGGATGGTGAATAGGCTTGAGCTTCAATTCTCCGATTGATATGCAAAAATATCATACGAGAAGTTAATCGAGGAACTTCATCCAGAAATAAAATTATGGACGTTGGATACGATACAAAAAAGTCTAAGAAATCATTATTTTTACGAACAAAATGGGTACAAGTTGGTTGCTGAAGATAAATATAAAAGACTTATTAATGGATCAAAGCAGCCTATCAAATCTTACTATTCAAAATTGTAATGTAAAGGGTGTTACAATTAACGGAATCTTAGTAAGTTAATTGCTGAAATTTACAATAAATAGATTTAGGCGGTTAAATTAAGGCTATGACATCATCCTATAATAGCTGGGATAGGAGACAATTATGGACATCAATCTTGTCCCTGTTACCTTTGAAGAGAAGGAATCATTCGTTAATCTATATCAATTTTATCTATATGACTTCAGTCTGTATACAGATCAAGACGTAAACTAAAGATGGAAGCTTCGAAGAGAACATCGATTACTTTTGGGAAGGCGACAAGCGGTGGAATCCCTATTTCATCGATTTATCTGGAACAATCGTTGGGTTTTTGGTCGTGCTTTTTGAGAATTTAGATACCGATCCGGAACCGACACATGTCATCTATGATTTTAAGAAGTATAGTAAAAATGGAATTGGTCAATGTGCTGCGAAGAAATAGAGACAACCTATTAGACAGGGGAAACATTTAGAATGAATCAACAAGTTGTTTTAGACCATATCACGAATCTCTTGAAATGTGAATTATCGCAATCGCTAGTCGGAATCTATTTACACGGTTCAATGGCGATGGGATGCTTTACCCCTCAACAAAGCATATTGATATATTAGTCATTGTAAAGGAAAAGCTACCTAATTATATGTACAAAATTATTGCTCGGGAAATAATTCGTCTATAAAAGGATGAACGCTAGAGCACGGTATTCGATATTGGAGTGAATGGAGTAAGGTAGAAAAGTATTTTTTAGTTCCGAACTCCGTGCTCTAGCTAAGCCTTTACTTGTATCGAAGATTATATGAATTACGCCTGATTACAAATCTAGCTCTGGCTGTTCCACTTCTTGCGGAACGGATGCCCGAAGCACCTGAACGTTGGACGTCGCCTGGAGTCCCCTATAGGCAGCATGGATTCTCGTGAATCCCGCTTTACGGCCAATCAGGTTCCCCTCATCATCGCACTCGAGAATGTCCGGATTGGCGCTTCGGAAAGTTGCTTCCTTGGTCACGTCTATTTCTTTATGTACGGAATAGTCGTAAAGGATGACCCTTACATCGATCATGGAGCCGGCACTTAGCGAGTAGTCGTTCGAATCCAGCCGGAGGTTTCCGCGGACCGGTTCAGGCTCAACCCAATCCTCCGGAAGCACGGTTACTTTCAAGCTGGTATTGAGCCCTCCATAAGAGGCCCCAATATAAGTGACTCCAGGCTCATCCCCGTGACTCTACCTGATGCGTCGACGTCAGCAATACGGGGATTATCCGATCTATATACGGCTGCGCCTGATATATCGCTGACCATTCCATTACCGTACACGGCTTGCAGTACTGTCGGCATGCTGGTGCCTGATATTACTTGCATCTCTTTCTCCATGAATGAAATGCTTGCCAATGTCTGTTCTGTAGGAGGCATGTTCTCGAAAGGTGTCAGCTTCATGAGCTGAAGCTTCCATACCTCTCCTCGTTTCACGGTTCCGGTAAAAATAAACCCGCCGTCGCGAGCTATCGCTGCCTTGCCAACGTCGCTCAGCGTCGGGCCTGGGAGTACTTCGCGGCTTGTCAACACGCCGTTTACGTCGAACGTGACTATCGCATATTCCCATTTCCTGTCCGAGCTCTCGCTTAATGTGCCTGTACCGAGCAGGGCATACCCGTCTTTCGTCCGCACCAAGCTTCTGAACGATTCCGGGCTCGGGGCTGTATATGTTTTTTCCCACTCCGGCTGACCGTTTACGTCCGTCTTGGTGAGAATGGTGACTTCACCCTGCTTCGTTTTTTACGATTGCCTATCAGATAACCTCCGTCATCGGAAGAGATGATCGAAAAGGCACGCCGTTTCGTATTTGGTTCTTGGAACGGCCGTGACCATACGATGTCGCCCTGCTCATTAAGCTTCATCATAAGCATGGCGTCCTCATCGCCAGACTCATAATCCGGATAGCCTATGCCGCCAACTACAATATAACCTCCGTCACTGGCGGGGATCATATCGGCAAAGAATTCGCTGCCGATAAAGCGATAATCTCGATACCATAACTTTTCTCCGTTGCGATCCACCTTCAGGATGTAGCCCTTTTCGTAGGCAATGGCAGAGAACATCCCTCTCCCGGCAATCATAAAGCTGCCATCATCCGTTTCCATAATAGCTACCGGAGTGTGGTGGAATTGTCCATCATCAACAGCCTTGTGCCACAGTACTTGTCCGGACGCATCCAGCCGAATGAGATATAGCTTGTCTAACGGTTTGCCGTCATATAACTTGTAGGTGCCGACTACTAAATATCCTCCGTCCCTAGTCTCTATCGCCCGGTACGCGGCATTCTCGGACGAATAATGATCTAGCTTCTGCTCCCATAGCGGCTGTCCTTCTACATCCGTTTTAATGATATAAGCCTTAACGACATATGACCAACTATCTTGCCCGATCATTTTCTTCTCCGTAATGCTTCCTACCGTCAAATAACCGCCATCGGAGGTAGGGATGACCGCTTCCCCTCTGGAACTGCTTCCATAATCCCTAAACCATTCCACGGCAGCCCGCGGTTGCGATGGCTCGGCAGATGCTGGACTCATCGTGCCCTGTAACCCGAGTGTTAGCATGATTCCGGCAACGCACGCGGCTATCAAGCGTGTACATGTGTTGAACAAATGAAGCACCTCTCTCCATGAATTATTGCATGATGCTTGATGATTGCTGTCGAAGCAAGCGGTGTGGATAGCCTCTATTATGATTATTGATTGGATCATCATTCCTGTGTATCCCACGAATTGCATAATTCTGTATGACGCTCGAACGGTTTTTAATCATGCACGATAGGGACGGCCTACCCATAAGCTCCGGTGAAAAAAATAAATGATATTGTCACATTGATGAAAATTTTGGATAATAATGATGTTCTGTTACGTATGTATGTGATGATGTAGGTATAACGATCCAGCACTAGAGAGTAGGGTGATTCAGTTGACTTCAAGTCTTGAACAGCAATGGAAAGCAACTGAAATTCATGAGAATAAGAGTGATTGCTAGAGTCCATGACCTTGATATGCTATAAACTTGGTTGACGGTGATCATAACGATAACGGTTCGTTGAAGTTACAGATAGGCTGTTCACAAATTGTTAGATGACATGGAAGGGAAGAGGAGTGAAAATGACAACAACCGCATTATTTGCTTGCTGCCTTCAAATGTTTCCTTCACCAGAATTACATCGTACAGCTGAATACTATGAGAATCTAGGGTTCCGTTCAGTCTATTATTTGGAATCCGCAGAACCTCATGTATGCTTGTACCGGGATGCAATGGAAATTGTGTTGACGAAGGGCAATCCAGAGAACTTCAAGCCGAATCGATTGCTCCATGGATATGGGTATGATGGATATTTTATTACGACAGACCAGCAGGGAATGCTGGAGGAACTTACCGCAAGAGGCGTTAAAATTGTGCGTCCACTTACAACAACCGACTATAACAATCGAGAATTTGTATTCGAGGATGTAGACGGAAGATGGATCGCGGTCGGTATGAAGCAGTCATAGTTTCCTATGGAAATGAGGGTTAATAAAAAATGCAAGAGCAACGGCTGAAACAATACTTGTGCGAGCATGAAGCGTTCATGCGTGATTTGCGTATCGTTCAGGAGTTACAACTGCCGCAATGCTATATTGCAGCGGGTTACATTCGCAACTACGTGTGGGACAGGCTCCATGGCTACGATAATCGCAGCAGACATAGTGATATTGATGTTGTCTATTTTGATCGCAATGATGCATCCGAGGAACGTGACATTCGCTTGGAGCAGGCGCTGATTCAAAAGACAGGCAATAAGAAATGGTCAGTCAAAAATCAAGCGAGAATGCACACTCATAATGGGGTAGAGCCCTATACATCCACATGGGATGCACTGTATCACTGGACGGAAACGGCGACAGCCGTCGGCGCTCGATTGGATGAAAACGATCAATTGGATATTTGTGCACCGTATGGATTAGATGATTTATTTCAGCTCGTCGTAAGAAGATGTTCACAGTTCCCGAATCACAGTTATTACGTGGAACGCGTTAGGAGTAAGAAGTGGAAGGATCAGTGGCCGCTTCTTACGATTATAGAATAATGGATTGGATATAGAATGTTAATGTTTCGTAAATTCATCATGAGACAATGGCTTTCCGACATAGCCTAAAGTGAAAACGATGTAATCGTTGGAACGATACCTTTGGAAGGAGCCGTGTCTGTGCGTAATCAAGTAAAATGGCTGTTATGTTTGACTCTTATTATCGGTTCATTGCAGGCTTTATTCGTTCAGCCAGCTGCCGCAAGCAATGAGCCGGATGGGGATGCGTCAACGACTGCAGTTGCTGCCGCATCTCCGCTTCGTCCATTTCCACAGCATACTACCTATGTATCAGGTGTCATTAAGCCGAATAATGTGGATCAAGCAATGATGGACAACGAGGTAAGAAGGCTGTATGACGAATGGAAGGGGCGGTATTTAAAGAAGAATCCGTATGTCAGCAACCAATACTTTGTCCACTATAATTTGAATCAGGAATCGGATGATGACCCTCAGGTGGTGACGACAAGCGAAGCGAACGGGTATGGCATGCTCATTACGGCCATTATGGCAGGATACGATAGCAACGCACAAACCTATTTTGATGGTCTCTATCGTTTCTATAAGGCTCATCCGAGCGAAATTAATGCGCAGCTCATGGCTTGGCAGCAGAAGGACAACGGATCTGCGATTGTCAGTAACGAGGATGCGGGAGTCAATGGTGCTACGGACGGGGATATGGATATCGCATATGGATTGCTGCTTGCCGATAAGCAGTGGGGCAGCTCAGGCAGTATTAATTATAAATCTGCCGCCGTTCAAATTATTAATGCCATTATGGCGAGTGAAGTGAACCAATCGGCATGGCATTTGAAGCTGGGGGATTGGGCTTCAGACTCCAGTTCAAAATGGGGCAAGGGGACACGGCCATCCGATTATATGCTGAACCATTTGCGTGCTTTCCGTGCAGCGACAGGAGATGGACGTTGGGATACGGTATTGAATCAGACCTACTCTATCATTCAGCAGTTATATACGGGTTACGCTGGCTCTACAGGTTTATTGCCTGACTTTGCAACGAAGGAATCAAGTGGTTACAAGCCGGCTGTTGGCGAGTATTTGGAAACAGATAAAGACGGCTATTACTACTACAATGCCAGCCGCACACCTTGGCGCATTGCTACGGACTATATACTTACCGGAGATTCAAGGGCAAAAGCACAGCTGACCCAATTGAATAACTGGATAAAGGGAAAGACAGGGAGCGATCCAGCAAAAATCAAGGCAGGCTACCGACTTAACGGGAATCAAATTAACTCCTACTATGATTTGACATTTGCAACTCCATTCGCAGTGAGCGCAATGATCGACAATAGCAACCAAGCTTGGCTGAACGCGTTGTGGTCGAATACGACTTCAAAATCGACGAACAGCAATACGTATTTTTCGAATAGCATCCGACTTCTGAGCTTAATTACAGTGTCCGGAAACTGGTGGAGACCTTAGGGAAAGAATTGCAACAATAAAATAGCGGTAGTCTTTGACTGGAAATAAAGTCTTTGACTGCCGCTATTTTTTGAACCTTCGGTCTGCTAGTGTAATGAGTAAGTAGTTAAAACGATTATTAACAGAGTAAAAAGAGTCGGATGCACTTATTTCAAGTGCTCTATAGACATCGTTACAGCTCGGTAATTGGAATGAACGGTTCGGGCTTGTCTGCGTGATCCCTTAACATTTTCTCCATCCAAATCATATCGTACCATTGGTTAAATTTGTACGCGCATTTGGTGAAATGGGCCACCTTCTTATAGCCCAAATGGCTGTGAAATTTTTCGCTGGCGGTGTCCAAATATTCATTCGGTGTACTTGGATAGGATATACATGCGTTCACATTGATCACATTTTGCCGCTTTAAAGCTTCCTCTAAAGCATAATACAGCGCCTTGCCCAGTCCACCCCCGCGACAATCCTGCCGCAGATACACGCTTGTTTCAACTGACCAGTCATATGCAGCACGGCCTTTAAAGACAGAAGCATATGCATATCCGCAAATTTGCTCGTTTTGAACAATGACGAGATAGGGATATCTTTGCAGTGTATTCTGAATTCGATTGGCAAATTCTTGGACAGTTGGCACGGTGTACTCAAAGGTGATAGCCGTATCCGTCACATACGGGGCGTAGATGTGTAACAGCTCCTGCGCATCAGATTCAACTGCCATGCGAATGTAAAAACTCTGGTTCATACACGCTCCCCTTTCTATTCATGGTGTCAAAGTTATTTTTTCATGATTTTAGCACAACCCAAGGGAGTATGACATGATTCATTTAGGCATCTGTGCTAAGGCACATATGCTGCTTTTGATTCTGAGCATAATTGATAACGATTTTTCTATACAGGAACATATCATCATATATTTACAAATACATAGGATAACCTTGCCTTTCAATAGGTTAAGCGCTATAATCGGTAGGGTTTGAGGATATACATATCTTCTATAGAGAGGGGAATCTTGGTGAAGACTAGCAAATGGAATGTGTTAAAACGTAGTCTGGCCAGCGGTCTCGTTGCTTTAGTCGCCATGCTCGGGTTTGTTATTCCAGCACAAGCGACTCAGGCTCCTGTCGATGCTCCGCAAGTAAGTGTAAGCTCTTGGTCAATTAACGTACTGAATGAGGGGGAAAAGTACGGGATTTTCCCACTGACATGGTATACAGACGGTACTTTTCAACAGCCGATATCAGCAGACAAGTTCCAAGCACTTATGAAAGCAACATCTGCGAAGCTGGATGCACTGGAATTAAAGAAAAAATACGTTCACAGTACCAGCGACTGAAAAAGTCATTACAAGAGAATCGGTAATCAATGCGGTATACGGTGTACTGACTCAATATGACTTGCCGGAATCCATTCAAATTGGAACGGATGAGCCAATTGCTTTCCTCCAGAAAAAAGGGATTGTAAACGGAACGGGCAAAGGACTTGATCTGGACAAGCCAAGTACGGTTGAACAAGCAGTTGTTATGGCAAGTCGTCTTGTAGAATACACCTACGATGCCGTTGACGGTGGAGCGAAGGGGCTTCTCTGGAAGGCAACAAAAGGACAAAATACGCTTTACTTGCTCGGATCGATTCATGTCGGCTCTCCTGAAATGTATCCGATAAAGAAGAGTGTACGCGATGCTTTCAAGCAGGCAGATTCCCTGTGGGTTGAAGTCGATCTGCTAGGCAACAAAGATATGGACTACTTCACGCAATCGATGGCGTATACAGACGGTACGACATTGAAGGATCACGTCTCGAAGGAAACCTATGCGAAGCTGCAAAAGGTGTTGGAGAAAATGCAGCTGCCGAAGGAAGTCTTTGACGGCTTCAAGCCATGGGCAATAACGACTAACCTTGCGCTTGCAGGCATGACAGGCTCTCAAGAAGAGATGGCGCAAGCTGCTGCGCTCGGCATTGATTCCTACTTCACGAATTCGGCATTGCTCGCTGGCAAGCCAATTCATGAGCTGGAAGGCTTAAAGCTTCAAGCCGATATCTTCAACAAGGTTCCAGTTGCAACACAAGAGAAGGAATTGAATGAAGCATTGGATCAAGTTTTGACGCCAACAGGTAAGCCGGATGAGTCCATGGAGTTGTTACAATCTTGGCAGAAGCTGTGGGTGAAGGCTGATCTGGATAAGTTCAAGCAATCCTTCACAAGCTCGAAAGAAAAGATGACAACGGATTCGGCAAAACGCTTGTTAGGCGAACGCGACAAGAACATGGCGAAGAAGCTGATGGAGTTGCTTGATAAAGAAGGATCCTCAACGCACTTTGTCGTTGTAGGCGCAGCTCATTACGTGGTTCAAGATATGGTCGTTGATCAGTTGAAGGCGAAAGGCTACCAAGTAGAGTTCGTGAAATAGAATAGTTGAAAAAAGAGGCTGATCCTTATGCTGCTGAACATGGTGGCGGGGGATCAGTCTTATTTCTTTAATCTATTCGAAAACGGTCTATATTTCCAAATATCGTAATATCACGATCATATTTGGGAGTTATTAGACCTATTGACTGGCAGAAAATTCCGATGTATGATTAGAATGAACATTCGATCTATTTCATGGGAAAGGAGATATCTCTTTCTTAAATCAATTGGAATCAATCATGATCTTCATTATTGGAATTCAGCGGAATATTGACCGCGAAAGCAAAGTATACTTTAAGATTAGAACGATCATTCAATCTAATTTATTTTTTATAGTAAAACCAAGCTTGGCTTACTTTATCTTACCGGCGACAGCGGGAACGTTTACGGCAGCGAGATTGTTCTGTTTATAGAATGAATATTCAGTCTAATCAGTTGAATATACTTTTGTGAAGTATAAAGGGAGTGGAAAAATGGACGACATCCAAAAGCTTGTCGCAATTGAAGAGATTAGCAATCTTAAGGCTCGTTATGTTCGGTATGCAGATGAGAAAAAGTGGTCAGAACTTGCAAAATTGTTTACTACAGAAGCTACTTTTGAAGCCTATGATGCAAAAGATAACTTGCTTGTCAGAATGAAAGGTCAACAAGAAATTCAACACGCTATTAATGACAACGTTGGAGCGGCACAACCGATTCATCACATCTTCTCTCGTGAGTTTGACTTTACATCGTCAACTACTGCGAAGGCGGTGTGGTCAATGGAAGACAACATTATGTTTCCAGAGGGCTCGGAGTTTTCATTGATCCGCGGCTATGGCCATTATCACGATACGTACGAGAAGGTCGATGGCAAATGGTTCATTCAGTCCTTAAAAATTACTAGAGTTAAAATGGAATTCATCAAATAGATGAGTAAATTAACGGAGGGATGACTATTATGTCACTTGTACAATATAAAATGAACATTCATGTATCGGACGAACAAATTGCTGATCTCAAAAGACGCTTGAAGGATACTCGATTCATCAGCAATCCAGGAAATGAAGACCGATACTATGGTATCGATGCTAAATATATGAGTGAATTGGTTGACTACTGGGCTAGTCAATTCGACTGGCGCAAAGCAGAAGCGCAGATTAACGCTTTTGATCACTATAAAGTAGAGATAGATGGCGTACCTATTCACTTTATGCATAAGCCTGGTAAGGGACCAAATCCAATTCCGCTAATTATTAGCCATGGCTGGCCTTGGACATTCTGGCACTGGAGCAAAGTCATTGGCCCATTGGCAGATCCTTCTGCATACGGCGGAGATCCTGAAGATGCATTTGATGTTTATATTCCTTCGCTCCCTGGCTTTGGGTTCTCTACGCCGCTTACAAAACCAGATATGAACTTTTGGAAGATTACAGATCTTTTCCATAAACTCATGACGGAGGTATTAGGCCATAAAAAATATGCAGCCAGTGGTTCCGACTATGGCGCGCTGATTACAGGTCAACTTGGTCACAAATATGCGGATTCTCTTTATGGCATTCATTTGGGTCATGCGATTCTGCTCAATCTCTTCCAAGGCGAACGCCCATGGGATCTAACCGACGGATTTAAAGTGCCGGCTGGCGCACCTGATGACATTCGTGAAGGAATTCTTCACTTCCAACGCACTTATGTATCTCATGTGGCCGTTCACATGCTTGACTCTGCGACTATCTCCTATGGGCTGAACGACTCTCCGGTCGGACTTCTTGCTTGGATCATGACTCGCTGGTTGAAGTGGGGCGACGATACGGGCTACAACATCGAAGCCAAGTACACCAAGGATGAGCTTCTGACTATGGCATCGATTTTCTGGTTCAGCAACAGCATTGAGATGACAATTCGGATGTATACAAATATGAATCGTTATCCATGGACGCCATCCCATGATCGCACACCGATCGTTGAAGCGCCTATGGGTATCACTTTCCTTGGAGGCGAAAATATCCCAGGTACGACTACCGAAACTCGCGTTCAAGCGTTTCTCGACAGCCCAGACGCAAAATGGTATAACCCGATTTACTTGAAAGCCCATGAAAGAGGGGGGCACTTCACGGGATGGGAAAACCCAGACGCCATTATTGAGGATATTCGTGGAACATTTAAAAAACTTAGATAACATCTCAGAAGAAAATTTGGAAGAATGACTAACGAAAAAACGATAGTTAAGTGGGATCAGCGACGGCATTTTGAAACTTTGTTTTCT
Source organism: Paenibacillus alvei DSM 29 (assembly GCF_000293805.1). Classification (GTDB taxonomy): domain Bacteria; phylum Bacillota; class Bacilli; order Paenibacillales; family Paenibacillaceae; genus Paenibacillus_B; species Paenibacillus_B alvei. Next base: position 274,334 of record NZ_AMBZ01000003.1, read on the forward strand.
CGGACATTCTGTGATCGCAAAAGAACGTCAAATGGTGTATTATGTTTAGATTGATTGTTCAATTTTTGAGAATGTGCGAAAGGAGGTAGTAAGCATGTTCGAGCAATATAACAATGTGCAGCAGGCCGTCCTTGAGACAACTCTGGATCTGATCATCGACAGGGAACTGCAGGCTACGTCCATGTCGCTGATCGCTAAGAATTCAGGTGTTTCTACTGGAAACATTTATCACTATTTCAGCAGCAAGGAAGATATCATTAATGAACTGTACAAGGCGATCGTGCGATTTAACGGAGAGTTCGTAACGAAGAACATAAACGAGACTGATTCTATTCAGAAGCAGTTTCGTAATGCTTGGCGCAACTTGATCGAGCTGGGCAATAAGTATCCGAAGGGGTTTCGTTTTATTGAGCAGTATTCATTCTCTCCTTATATTTACGAGCAGTCTAAGCTGGAAGCTTACAAGGACGGCTGGTGCGGCCCACTAGAGAAGATGTATCAAAAGGCAGTCGAGGAAGGCCTATTCGTTCAATTGGAGCCTCAAATAATGGTGCAGATGCACTATGGATCCATTGTTTATCTCTTAAAGGCTAATCAGCAAAATTTGATTGAGCTAACAGATGATATTGTGGATAAAGCGATTCTCGCTTGCTGGAACGCAGTGAGCCGCCAGGGGCAAACTTTCATATAATAAAAAACAGACCGATCGTCCCCCATAGAAGGCGGACATTGGTCTGTTCTCATTTACAGCTATGTGATCGGGATTGTCATCCGTATTTAGATCTCATTTTCTTGACTAATGCACAATGACTGAAGATGCTCTCCCAGAATACGTTCAACACGCTCGGCTTGTAGGCGCTGCGGATGAAGGATGAGATGGAGGGCAAGCCCATCCAGCAGCGCATATAGCTTCTCGACTCGGGCTAATCAAGAATTCAGGAGTGCTCAGATTGTTTCAAGATTCCCTGCTGGAGGGGATGGTTGCAGAGGAAAAGCGTTCCCAATTTATGAATGTGATTGCAAAGCCAAGCTACTTCGATGCCGTTGCGGAAGAAGCAAAGCTGATTGACAGTGTGGAAAATGCGGTTCGGGGGCAAAAGCTGGGAGATATGCCGGTAAGAGTGATTCCACGAGGTATTCCGCATCCTTATTCAAGTACGGGCATTTGGGAAGAAGCAGCAAAGAAACTAAAGGAGATTTGGCAGAAAGGTCAGCGGCGAATGTTGAACATTTCATCGAACAGCAAACTGATAGTAGCAGCGAAGAGCGGGCATATGGTAATTGATGATGAACCGCAGCTGGTGGTGGATGTTATTCGTAAGGTGTTGGCTTCAGTGGCAAATAGAAACATATAGAATAGAAAATGAAGTCGAGAGTATGTATCAGTTTGAGCGCTAATGAAGACATTGTTAGATAAAGTAAAACAAAGTCAGAAAGCTGGTTTCGGTCATCTTTCTGACTTTTATGTCACATGATAGAGTTCTATTATGAAAAGTAAAGCTAAAGTGAAATCAAATCCCGTGACAACGAATTTAATCGTTCCATTCCGTTGTCAGTAATCAGCACCATATCCTCGATCATAATCGATCCGATGCCATATCCGTAGTAGGGTGTCTCCAAGCAGATAACCATGCCCGGCTGAAATTCTGTGTCCTCGGATGGACTGAGGAATGGAGCTTCCTCTGCAGCTAAGCTTAATCCTGCACTGTGGCCCAAATGTCCACGATTATAAGTCGGAAGGCCGGAACGGCGGATGACAGACATTGCTTCGTTAAAGGCATGCTTCATTGGCATCCCCGGCTCAATGATCTCGAGCAGATGATCATGTCCAGTCCGCAGCGCGTTGTAGATACGCTGTACCGTATCGGAAGGGGAACCGAGCACAAATGTGCGAGCGATGTCTGAGCCGTATCCGTTGACGTCGACACCGACATCAAACTTGATCACTTCACCAGCTTGTCCAGGTCGTGTATCGAAAATATGTGCAGGGGCGAAATGATCCCCAACAGATATCATATGGAAGCGGGAATTTGCTCCATTTGCATGAGTCAGCAGGGCAAGACGGAACGCATCTGCGATATCAAAAGCAGAGCTTCCGACGGAGATTCCTTTTATCGCCTCGGTTATGCCAATTTCGGCGTAGGTGCAGCTCTTGCGGAGCTGTTCCACTTCCCATGGCGTTTTCTGTGCACGCAGTTCGGTCAAAATTGGGCTTGCCTCTGATAGCTCGACATGGGGCAAAGCGTCTTGCAAGGCGCGTACAGCTCCGTACTTCATGGCGTTCAGCTCCACGGCAACCTTTCCACTGCTTACTCCATACTCAGCGAGCACCTCATGGAGCAATCCAAACATCTCCTGAACCTGATGATTCACTGGGCGTTTCCCTTCATATTTATCACCACGCAATCCAAGCGGATCATCGACGTCGACCCAGGTTGGGTATGTTCGGAGCTCGCATTGGGGCAAGTCCTCTGGAACGCCTGCGGCTTCAAATTCGTTCATGATGATGACCGTGCGGCGCGACGAATCACGGAATATGACGGCTAGTGCGACTTCGCTCATACGCAAGGTGTACATGAACGTGCTCGGATGGCCGGATAAATAGTAGAAGTTCTCGCAGCCAGATGCCACGATGGCGTCTATCTGTTCACGTTCCATGATTTGTCGTGCATGCTCGGTGACATGCTTCAGATGCTCTGCTTTGTCGTTCATCATGACAGTCTCTCCTTTGATGAAAGTTCGATATTCAATTCCAATCCCCTTCGAATTTTAATGAAATAGCACTTCGGTTACATCTCCATATCCATGTCCATTTCCATTTCTGTGCCATTGTTGCTGCAAATGGTTTTGCAATTGGTATTCCATTGATATTTTCATTTCTACTGCTCTTACTTTACTTCCGCTTCGGGCGTCTTTATTTCCTGCGTGATCGTGTCTGGATCATTTGCGAGCTGCCGCAAAAACTTGCGGGCGCGCTCTGTCTTAGGTTGATTGAAAAACTGCTCAGGCGCGCTTTCCTCTTGAATTTTGCCGTCACTCATGAAAATGACGCGATTGGCAACTTCTTGGGCGAATTTCATCTCGTGCGTTACGACGATCATAGTCATGCCTTCCGCAGCGAGCTGCTTCATTACCGCAAGCACTTCGCCCGTGAGTTCCGGATCGAGCGCGGATGTCGGTTCATCGAAGAGCATAATTTCAGGCTGCATCGCAAGTGCCCGTGCAATTGCAACACGCTGCTGCTGACCCCCGGACAGCCTAGAAGGATACTCATCCTTTTTATGCAGCAGTCCTACCTTGGCAAGCAACGTTTCCCCAATCTTAATCGCTTCCTCTTTGGACAGCTTTTTGACGATTGTTGGGGCCATGATAACATTGTCCAACACGGTCATATGCGGAAACAGGTTGAACGATTGGAACACCATGCCTGTTAACGTGCGAATTTGCTGAACGGCTTTCTTTTTAGAAGCAGCATCCATTGCGGTATTCCATTCGGCACTACCGACTTGAATGGAACCGGAGTCTGGAACCTCCAGTCCGTTCAGGCAGCGCAGCAATGTACTTTTTCCCGAACCGCTAGGCCCGACCAATACGACGATTTCACCAGATCGAACTTGCAGATTGATATCTTCGAACACAAGCAAATCTCCGAACCGTTTCCTTAGTTTGTTTACTTCAATCATGTTGATCACACGTCCTTAATAGGCTTTAGACAAGCGAATTTCAATACGGTTCAAAATCGCTGAGAAGCCAATACTCATTACCCAATACATGAGGGCAATCGCAATGAAAAATGGCATTGCCACATAATATTGTGCAATAAGCAGTTGGGCGGAGCGAAGCAGCTCCGTTACGGTAACGACCGAGACGAGAGATGTCTCCTTCAGCATGCCGATGAAGGTATTGCCCATCGGTGGGATCGCTACGCGCGCCGCCTGCGGAAGCACAACTCTCCACATCGTTTGCCAGGGAGATAAGCCTAATGATAAAGCAGCTTCGGTCTGTCCGTTGGATACGGAAAGGATGGCGCCGCGGAATGTTTCGGACAAGTACGCGCTGATGTTGATACTAAGTGAAATAAAGGCCGCTGTGAGCGGCCCGAGTGTAATCCCAAAGTCGGGTAGTCCATAGTAAATAATGAAAATCTGTACCAATATCGGCGTTCCGCGAATGATAGACACATAAATTCTAGCGACATTGCGGATGAACTTATTTCCCTTCAAGCGAGCTACGGCGACAACCAACCCGATGAGGAGTCCAAAGAACATGGAAACGATCGTAATCAGCAGGGTGTAATATGCGCCTGTAAATAAAAAGTCTAGGTTTTGCCAATAGCGTTGCATAAAAGAATCCCACTGCAAATATTAAAGGAAAGATATTGTTGCAGATAAAATAATTTACAGTTTTCTTGCTTTCATATAAGCCAAAAAGTTAAGGGTTCTATGAAAGCAAGTAGCCGCGCCCATTTGGTAATATCTATCATTTCAAGGAACTATTTTCCTGAATCTTAGGTCTTTACGACTTTCTGCCGACCTTTGGAAGTGCGAGCAGGCTTCCGAAAAACAGCTTCTCTGAACGTTTCCCAGGGCTGATACAGCATTGAGATAAGTAGTCGATGTAGATCTAATAAGCTCTTCGTTGTACCAAGCTCCATTTTCATCAAGAGCTGAAGGCTATATGCGATCAAACAAATGAGGATCTGATTCCATACCGCGTTCTCTTGCTCTCCATAGAAACGCGTCAGCTTCAGATGCTGTTTAACCCAACGGAAGAATGTTTCTATCTTCCAACGATTGCGATACAGCTCACTGATCTCTTCTGCTGTTAAATCAAAGCGATTGCTAATGATGCGGATCAGCTTACCCTTTAAATCGGTCGTTTCTACAAGTCGCAATGCCTCTTCCATCTGTTTCTTTCCTTTACCGATTCGAACCATTTGATCCCGATGGATCAAGGAGTTTTCGGCTACTGGAAATTCGGAGAGCGTCTCCACGACCGCGTTGTTCTTCAAACGAGTTACGAAAAAAATGCCTTCCCTGCAGTAATGATCATACTTCTTGTAATCGACATAGCCGCGATCGAACACATAGGTGGCTCCGGTTTCATCAATAAGAGCATCCATTTGAGTACGATCCGCAGGCTTCGCAGGTGTAAGCACTGCCTTTTCTGGATAAACCGTGTCCGGATCGCAAAAGGTTACTCGCAAATGAAGTTTGACACCGGATTTTGTTTTTCGGTACGTTGCCCATTTGTATTTACTTAAACATAGGCTCATCGTCGTGGAATCTAGCAATTTTACTGTGCCGATTCGCCCTGAAGCAGGACGGCTGTGCTCGCTGATTTTCAAGACCAGATCCGCAAATATGCTTTGCAAAACCTCACTGGAAAGCTTGTTGTTTTTCCTTGATAGCTGTGAGGTGCTTATGGACGTAATTCCAAGTTCTTTCTGGAACGCTTCGTTACACTGCAATTCAGTAACGATAGTTCGTAAACAGTCTCGCTGCTGCAGCTGTGCATCCATAAAGATCAAGAGATAGGCCAGTGAATGCAGCTTTTTAACGTACTTATCTTCGCCGGTTTTATCCGTCCAATCTGAAATGATTTGTGCATTTAGTGGTGCGACCCATTTACCAAATGATGAAAGTAGTGTATCCTTGTCCATGTACGATCTCCTATGATTAGGGATTTGGACAGGACTACCTGCTCCCCTAATTATGGAGATTTTTTCTTTGAATGGACGTCGATAATTTAACATTTTTAGTACAATTTAGAATTTGTAATTAGGTCTGAAATTTAATGCAACGCTATTGAGGTTTTGCATGACGAGTTCCATCTCTTGTACCCTCCCGGAATGGCTTAAATGTTAGGCTCTACATCAAACCATTTTTTGAAAATTTCTTTGAATGTGCCGTCCGATTTCATTTCTTCCAATGCTTTGTTGATGGCGGCAAGCAGCTCCGGATTGTTCTTGCGAATGGCGATACCGGCTACATCTTCTTTGATAGGCTCACCGACAGCCTTCACGTCGAAATGATTTTTCTCAATCAACGGCTTGAGCGCAAATACGTTGTTAATCGTTGCATCGATGCGTCCCACATTCAAATCCTGCAAGGAGGTAATGACATCGTTGTAAGTCGCAATTTCAAACTTTCCAACCTTAGGCATTGCAACATCGCGCAAATATTTCTCATCATTCGTTCCAAGACCGACACCGATCTTCTTGTCTTTGAAGTCTTCAATTTTCTGGATGGACGTATTGTCACTCTTCACGATGACATTTACGGCATTTTTCACATAAGGAGTGGAGAAATCCATCTTCTGCTTGCGATCGTCTGTAATGGTAACTTGGCTGACTAGCGCATCGTATTTATCCTTTTGCAATCCTTCGATCAATCCGGAGAATTCGCCAGTGATGAACTCGACCTCTACTCCGATATGTTTCGCGACTGCCTTGGCAATATCAGCATCGAAGCCGTCGACCTCACGCTTATCGTTAATGAAGTTGTATGGGGCATAAGTGCCCATAAGCCCGATTTTAATTTTTCCAGATTTTTTAATTTGTTCCAGTGCGTTAGCGGAGCCCGCATCCGTTGTCGATTTGCTTCCGCATCCGACAAGTGCCACCGCGAGAACCGTTAATAGAGTAGTAGCTTTCAGAAGTTTTTTGAAATGGAATGACATGATTGTTGCCTCCTTGTGATGTTGTAGCTGTTTCCATTTGAACTCCAATGAAATGATCATATTCACGTTGAACCGTGCATGTATATGGGCTTCGGCAACCGTAATCGGAATTATCCGAGAAGTCCCCGAAATTCGAATGTGGCAGTTGCTTCTGCGATTGCTGCTGGCGAATAGGCAGACTGGTAATCGACCTCATGCATAGGGCCGAACAGCCATTTGGACAACACGCCTGTAAGTAAGCAGACCAGAATGTTGGCGCGGAGCGACAAATCATCTTTTTGCGGCAGCATTCCCAATTCGATTGCTCTTTGTATATTCATCTTGAATGCTGCTTCAAAAGCAATCCAGGCTTGCGATACAGCTTCTCGAACGGGAGGATCGGCGCCTTGCCCCTTCATAAGAAGGAGAGCCATCAAATTCCGGTTCTGATCAGCGAATGTGAATAGCTCGGTGAGCAGTCGAGTCGAGGAGCTTATCATATCATCGACAGTCCCTGTATGCTTGCGATAGCCTTGAGCAATGACTTTGCTTAGTTTCTCCTTGCCTTCATCAATTAACTCGAGAACGATTTGTTCTTTGCTTTGAAAATACCAATAGAACGTTCCTTGAGAGACACCGGCAGCTTTGACCACATCGGATATCTTCGTACAGTGGTATCCTTTGTTTGCAAAAAGGTAGAGAGCAGCATTCATGAGCTGCTGACGTCTATCCGGTTCTTGATTTGATCTGATAGCCAGCGTTCATCGCTCCCTTTTCTTAACTGATTCATCAGTCAGTTTTAATTCCGATGCGATTACTATACTTTTGAATGGGCGCAGTGTCAAGTGTTAATTTTGATTGGAATAGTAGGATTTGAAAAATATCCTCCAAAACATATCGTATCTGCCGGCGCCATCATTTTGAATGAACAGCACGAAATTTTTCTGATTAGAGGGCCGCGTAGAGGATGGGAGATGCCGGGTGGTCAAGTGGAAGAAGGGGAATCGCTCGCTCAAGCGGCCATTCGTGAGACGAGGGAAGAAGCGGGAATCGATATTGAAATTGTTCGCTTCTGTGGGATCTATCAGAATGTATCCGCTGGAATATGCAATACGTTATTTCTAGCCAAGCAGGTGGACGGTGAGCTGACAACGACAGAAGAGGCGCTAGAAGTGGGGTATTTTCCAATAAAAGACGCTTTGCAGATGGTCACATGGAAGAACTTCCGCGAGCGAATTGAGAAATGCTTGGATGCTTCCCAGCAGCCGTTTTATGTCGAGTTCTAATGCTGTAAATAAATCGAGGATGTGTTGGTATATCGGCTAACGAAAATCATGGCTTTGACTCGTAAAAGGTATACCCCACATACAGCATGCCGTAAAAAAAGCATACAGGTTGCTCGGCCTTAATCGATTGGTACTATTGATGATCATACACAACTATATACGAATAAGCTTCAAATCTATCGCGCATGTACAGTTATAACATTAATCAAATGTCAACGTCATAAGAAACAATAATGGCTAGTGATTGTAAAAATCGTACAACCTTAGCATATAGTTTAAACTTTTTAGATATGAGTTATTAGATGTATGATTAACTAGATCGATTGGAGCGAGCTATGGCCGCATCTTATGGTTCCACTGCAACGAAGAGAACCCCTCATTTCACTTTGCAAAATGAGGGGTTCATTTACATGTTTCACTAAGGCGTTGCACCGCTAGCTGACTCGCTGAATTGAACAATGCCGGCGGACACTTCGCTAACAATTTGCTGCATCTCTGTCCACGGCGGTTGAAATTCCCTGCCCCATTCAATCGTAAAGCCGTAAATTTTCCCTTTGCTCGGATCAGTCATATGACGACTATACGCATAGTCATCAGAGGTGCCGGAAGTAGGATAAAGGTCGAACGCCTGCTGTACCTGATAATTTCGTCCTCGAACGGCTTTAATGCCTTGGTGCATCGCGTTTGCTAGCGCAAGGGTTACCGTTCGATCCTCGTTCGAAATATACTCTTTATAGGCGTTATCTCCTTTTAACCCGCGGACTGTATCAAATGCAGGGTTCATAAAGTTCATATTTTGTTGATTCGACTGGTTTTCATCATCTCCCCAGTTCGTTAAAATTTTCTCTCCGTATGAGTGGATATCCACATACCACTTAATTTGCGGAAAGTTATCGAATATCCAAATAACATTTTGCGTCTCATGTTCGGAAGCGGGAGTGCTGCCATGATACGTCTGGTCTATGCTGCACGGGTCTGTGGACGTGCGAACTGGCGCTAAAGGGGAGAAGTGGTGAGGGAAATTCCATAAAAAAATCGAAATTTCGATTTATATCAACTCCAACACAACTGTTATTTCCTCCACTATCAGCTGGATTCCGGTTACGTCTCCACAACGCTTCTATCGTTTGGCTGTATAAACGGCCATCTGGGTTAACATCTGGAAAAATAACAAAATCAATGGACTCGAAGAGAGATTTGATCTCAGTTGAAGTGAAGTTTTTTCCTCCATAGACTAACCCGGTACCTTGGTCATAGGCCTCCAATAAATCTGCCGCCAAAAACACACAAATTTCACAGCTTCCCCATTCGCGTGCATGAACGCCGCCAGTTATAAAAATTGTATTTCGTTTGCTTTGAAAATGACTTGATAGGTGTAACGCGTGAGATGTACGCTGCTCTACACTTTTATGGGGAAGTGTAATTAACTTCGTGAAGTTCGGATATTTGCGGCTTAGAGCAATAATAGCCGACTCCACTTCGTTCACATTTAAGTAAGCCACCTTTTTTCCTCCTGTCAAGCATAGACTTGTGTTATCGCTTAATCCCAGTGCCTTGAGGCGCTACATTGCCACCCTCATAACGATCGGCGTTACCGACTTCTTGCTGTCGTTGTTCTAACATGGATCGACTAATATGTTCAAGAATTTCATAACGGTAGCCTTGCGAACTCAAATCATTCACGTGATCATCCGGTACATAGGCCTCTATAACAAATGTTCCGTCGGGCTGTCGATTTGGCCCGCCACAGCTCATATCAATAGATGCGCTGCGTACAAGCTTATTCATCTCTTCACGAGTGTCCGTCGTTATTGCAATTTTTTTATCATAGTTCTCCATCCATTGCTCAGTTTGGTGTTATGCTGCTCTTCTTCATATACGTAATAGATGTACATCTTGTATGAATCCAACTTTAAGTGACACGATTAGTTGAAGCTTTTTCTACACTGGAACGAGCTTTAATAACAGCACTGGAAGCATTAATTCGTCCTGATCCGAACTTGTCATCATGCCAGAAAGTCAAAATGAATGGCAACAACATCGGGGATTTCTTTAATTAATACTTTTTTTCCGTGCAAAAAAATGTCGTTGCAATCATGTCAACTCCTAGGCTGATTTTCGTTTAATATTTCCATGTGTTGATGAGTTTATTCTTGTTTGCTAGGAGTGATTGTATAAGGGATACAGGCATTTGTTTGCATAAATGGTTCCCCTCAAATATGCAGCATATAATTATACCTTTAACACAAAAGACAAGAATGGATACGAGCAGAGATATATGTGCTGCACAGCAAAGCGCCGTGAATTAATCAAGGACTAGGAAGTTAAGCTTACGGATATAAGAGAAGAGGACAAATTGAATAAGAAATTATTCCTCAGAACCGCTGAGGAGAAAGCGAAACGTTCAGCGGAGAGAATATATGTTGACGAGGCAGTCTTTGATTTGGATACCAAAAAGGTGGTCGTGTCTCAGATCTGGACGCTTTATTTGAACGAGGACACTAAGAAGCGTATGTTGATTACGCCAGATGCGACTGACCGCATCGATAATCAAGGAAAGGTACAGTGGCGTGCTTGTTGAACATGCTTCTATTAATGAAACATACATGAACATTCGGAATTGAGCAAAAACGAGAAGGACTACAGCTCTTCACGAACGGAGGGACTACGGGCGCTTTGCTGTCATTTTAACTGTCTATCGAAAAATATAGTACATTAGTAATGTGTATATTATTGATTTATATTATTGAATCCAGGGACAGGGAGGGCGCAGGATGAACGGACAGACTGGAGATCATCAGCGTAATGCTTCAAGCTTGTTCGTAATTACCGGTATTATGGCGTCAGGCAAATCCACGGTTGCGCAATTGTTGGCGGAACGCTTTGCGAGAGGCGTCCATGTTCGCGGCGACGTGTTCCGCCGCATGATCGTAAGTGGTCGCGAGGAAATGCTGCCCGATGCTGCGGAGGAAGCGATCAATCAGCTTCACCTTCGATACCGTTTAGCTGCAGGTACAGTGGATGCCTATGTAGAAGCCGGATTTACGACGGTCGTTCAAGATGTCATTATCGGAGAAGTGTTACAGTCTTTCCTACAGTATATTCGGACACGTCCTCTCTATCTCGTTGTACTTTGTCCTAAGCCTGAAATTGTAGCGGAACGTGAAGCGTTGCGAGAGAAGAAAGGGTATGGGCTCTGGAGTGTTCAGGATTTAGACGAAGGTCTCCGTCATGCCACGCCTCGAATCGGCATGTGGCTGGACAGCTCTGACATGACACCGGAAGAAACCGTCGGCGAAATCATGCGCAGAGCGTGGACAGAGGCAGAAATACGCTAAGTTTATTTTGAATCGGAGGACAAATAATGGCTGCTAAGGAATATCTCGATACATTTACAAGTGAAATGGAGCCTATCGGTGTTAGTTCACGGGACGAGGCTCATGCTAGGGGATTTTGGCATCAAACCTTCCATTGCTGGTTGTGGAAGATCGAGAATGGAAAGCTGCTTTTGTTGTTCCAACGCAGACATCCGCAGAAGAAAGATTATGCGGGTCTACTGGATATTACGGCTGCGGGCCATCTGGAAGCCGGAGAAACTCCAATGGATGGGATTCGGGAGTTGCGTGAGGAACTGGGGATCGAGGTTGAATTTTCTCAGCTAACGTACAGTGGTGTTATACCAAGCAGTATTGAGCACGAAAATAGGATTGATAATGAATTTTGTCATGTATTTCTTCATGAATACAAAGGAGACATTACAGATTTTCGATTGCAGGAAGATGAAGTGGTATCCATTGTCATGCTGGAAGCAGCACAATTCCGCAAGCTGATTGCAGGCGAAGTACAGCAAATTACTGGCGAGGAATTTATGCCGTCGAACGGTGTGAGCGGGAGCAAGCTGGAATTAAAGATGAAGGACTTTGTCCCATCCAGAACAAGTTATTATGAATATGTACTCGATCAAATTGCAAGCTTGGCTCTTCAAGAATCTCCATGCTTCATCCGGAAATAATCCATGGATTAATAGCATACTGGTTTTGTATGATGAGATGAATGAGAACCTTTTTCAATAATACGAACGAATGATCATGTAGTGGACGCAGCAACCGATAAAAGGAGAGCGAGATATGTTTATCGAAACGAAAACGATCCAAGTGAAGGAAGGAACTTCACAATTGGTGGTTGATAGGTTCAGTGGCGCGGGCGTTATCGAGAAATCAGAGGGCTTTATCGATTTGAGCATTTGCGTAAAGAAAGTCAGCAGAGGTGATGAGGAAGTCGTCATTCTCATTCGCTGGGAGTCTGAAGAGGCATGGAAGAAATGGGAGACAAGCGAAGCTCATATTGAAGGCCATAGACAGAGCCGCGGCAAGCCGAAGCCAGAGCATATATTGGGCTCTCAGCATGCGGTGTATGAAGTGAAGGCCGTCAAGACATTCGTGAAGATTTGATTTGATCAGAATATAGCGTAATCAGAAGAGGGGATCCATACGGATGCTCTCTTTTTGTTAATCAGACATCATGTTTGCTAAGGGTGTCACAGCCACTTCTGTTATTCAAGTAAAAGCCAATCCGGAGCGCAAACGCAACACAAGGAGCCGGTCCTCTGTACGAGAACCGGCCCTGCATCCTTTTACGATTGCGTAGTCTATTTAGATATAGAAGTATATTGGAGACTATACGAATTAATTAAGCTCGACCTTCACACTTGTTGTTGAACCGCCATATACGTATGCTTGTGTTATTCCGTCTTTTAATTTCCTATTGTAAGTATCAAATGCACCTACCCAGATTTGATGCTGATGGGGATTTAGTCCAGAAAGAGTAATATTCTTAGTAGCTACACCGTATTGTTGGTGTTCGATCACAATTTGGCCGGTTTCCATGTCTCTGACCGAAACTTTGAAATGGTCGACATTTAAGACGAAACTCCAAGAGATTTGGAGACTCCCTGTTGCAAGCGGGGCTACGCTTTGTTCGGATCCTTTCGTTGCTTGGGACTCCGTTGTATGAAATGGAACTTGCGAATCTTTAGCCAGCGCAGAACCCGTACCTAATGTTAGCATTACCGTCGCTGAAAGCAAAAGAGTTGAATACCGCTTTAACATAAAAAACCTCCTACTTAAAAATAAAACATACGATCTTAAAATATGATAATTAACCATAATTTAGAACAAAAAACTCTGAATGATAAAAAATATTATATGTTTTCTTCATTTGATTCTTGATCAGGTGAACACAAGTGCCCTTTAGGTTGTTTCATTTTTAAATAGAGTCTGTATAATTTTACCTAGTTATCATGTTCGATAATAGGAGGAATGCTTCTGTATGCAGCGATGGGTGGGCAAATCATTGAAGCGCAAGCTATCCATTATCTTGTTAGGTGCCATACTTGTACCGCTATTGTCCCTGGGGTACGTATTGTACAGCATTGCAGCGATGGAAGCCGAAGAGCGAACGAAGCAGTCCAGCCTTGGGCTGCTGGATCAGATCAAGACGAATCTGGAGTTCATCGTGCAGGATGTTGAGAATATGTCCATTTTCCTCATCGGACAGGAAGACATTCAGCGTTATCTAGCTTCAACCAATCAAGGCAGTGGGCTGCAAATTAAGCTTATGGGGTTTCTATCTAACTTTGCCTTTTCGAAATCCTACATTTCCAATATCTCCATTTACCCAAACAACGGCAATCACACGCTATCCAACACGACTATCTTCAATAATGGGCTTTTCAAAGACAGAAACAACACGATCATCCAGCAACTACATGATAAATGGTGGAGCTCGCTTTATACCAATGTGACAACGAACGGAGAAGAAAAGGTGATTTCCTTCGTTAGGCCGATAGGGAGCATGACTACTTATCAGCCTAAGGGGTTGTTGTCTATCAGCATTAGCGAGGCCGCTATCGCTGAATTTATGATGAAGCCGGTCCTCATAAGCGGAGAAAGCTTGCTGCTTGTAGATCGTGATCAACGGATGATATCAGGAACGATGAGGGATGGATTGACGCAAGCAGTGACCCATCTGCTGCCCGGCTTGGACGTGCCGAACATGCAGGAAGGGCAGGGATTTGTCACATATGGGGAGGGGGAAAACAAGAAGACGATTGTGTACGCAAAGGTACCTCATGTTGATTGGCTCCTGTTGGCCGTAATTCCGTATGCACAGTATCAGGCTCAGAACCAATATGTAGTTACAGTGACTGCGATTACGGTAGGTCTAGCCATGATGATCATTGCAGGAATCGTACTGTTCCTTATTATTCGAGTGACAAGACCGCTGCAGACGGTTGCTGCATCCTTGAAGGGCTTTCGTCCAGACGGAGAAGTCATCGCTCTGCCGATTACATCCTCGGATGAGATCGGCATGCTCGTGCACAGCTATAACAAGCTTGGAGAACGTGTTCATGTCCTCATGCAGGAGGTGAAACGCCAAGAATCGATGAAAAAAGAGGCGGATATGCAGGCACTGCAGGCGCAGATTAACCCGCACTTTTTATATAATACGCTTGCGTCCATACATTGGATGGCGCTCATGAACAAGGATGCCAAAATCGCGCAGATGGTTGGATCGTTAAGCGACTTCTTGCGCTTTAGTTTAAATAAGGGAAGCGAGTATTGTCAGGTCAAGCAGGAAGTGCTCCATGTGCAGCATTATGCATCCATACAGCAGATTCGCTACCCGGAGAAATTCGAGATTGCTTTTCATATCAGCTCCGAGCTTGAATCCGAGCACATGCTGAAGCTGCTGCTTCAGCCGTTGATCGAAAATGCGATCATTCATGGCATCCTTGGCAAGCAATCGAAGGGCTGCATTACCGTAAGTGCACAGCTGACCCAAATGGGCCATATGCAATTCACCATTGAAGATTCCGGACAGGGGATGTCACAGGAACAATTGCAGACGCTCCTTCAACAAATAGAGGTACCGCTTGATCATACCATTAAGCCAGCAAGCAGCTATGGGCTGCGCAATGTGCACCAGCGGCTCCTGCTGCATTATGGAGAAGAGTCCGGGTTAGTGATACATAGTGTTGAGGGACGAGGAACAACCATATCCTTCACGATTTCGTCCATAGAAAAAGAGGAGGAGGGAGAAGGCGATGAAGCTGCTTATCGTCGATGATGAAGTTATTATTCGAACAGGCATACATCAAGTGATCGACTGGCTGGCGATAGGAATTGCCCCCTTGCAGCCTGCCGCTTCGGGAGAAGAGGCATGGCAGCGAATTCAAGAAGAACAGCCGCACATTGTAATGACAGACATTCGAATGGGAGCGATGAGCGGTTTGGAGCTGGCAGCACTCGTGAGAAACCATTATCCATCTACAGAAGTCATTATGCTGTCCGGTTATGATGATTTTGCCTATGCACAACAGGCGATGCGGGCAGGAGCTCAGGATTACATCTTGAAGACAGGCCGTCCAGAGGAAATTATGGAGGCGGTATTGAGGGCTAAGCAGAGATTAGAAGTAAAGCGGCAGGAAGCTAGTGCAGGACGAATGAGCATGCGCATGTTGAAAACACAGCTTTTGGACAAGGTATTGACGGAGGGAATGCCGGAAGAAGAATCCGCACGTCGACAAATACTTGAATTGCTTCATCTCGAACCAATCTCCACAGCTTATCAAGTCATCATGCTTACTGTATCTGGCTGGAAGGATGAACAGCTGCTGCAGTTCGCGGCTGCCAATTTCATTGAGGAGACGCTGCAATGCGATACTCTGCTGCATTCGAGTCATATGGTGCTGTTGTGGCGGCTGAAGACAGCCTTTGAGTCCTCTAGACTCTTAACCGATACACTCTCTTCATGTGAGAGGCTTCTAAAATGCTCGATATTTGCAGCTTGTGGTTCCGTGGTCGCTCATTTCACAGAGACAAAGCAGTCTTACGGGGAAGCAGAGCAGGCATTTGCCTATGCTCAGATCGCGAACTGGAAAGGAGTCATTTCATATGCGGACATCCAGCATCGAACGGGAGGAAGGATAGTATGCACACGTGAGGAAGAGGCTGAGCTATTCAGTCTTTTAACGCAAGGAAATCGAGCGGCATTGGCGCATTGGATTCAAAGCGTGGTCACGGTTCACATGCAGGATGAACAGACGACACCTGACTCGCTGTTGGCATACACCCAGTCCATTCTTGTGTCCGCGTGCCGCTGGCTGGAGCGAATGATTCCGGAAGAAAGAGCACTTCGCGATATCCGTCATCGTCTTTTGTCCGATCAGCGTGTGGAAGAGGCGCTGTATCACGCATGTTGTGCGATTATGGAACGCTATCAGCAGTACGATGATCGGAACCGTACCAGCTCCTATATTCAGCGTGCGATGTTCTATATCAGGGAGCACTTGCATGACAGCTTGTCTTTGCAGCAAGTTGCCGCCTATGTGCATGTGAATCCGAACCATTTTAGCGAGGTATTCAAGCGTGAAGCGGGAATGAACTATATTGACTTCGTGACTGCGGAGCGCATGAGACTAGCGAAGGAGCTGTTAACGGGTTCGGAGCGCAAAATAAGCCATGTGGCTAGTGATTGCGGGTATGAGGACGTGAAATATTTTTGCAAGCTGTTCAAAAAGCATACGGGATTATCCCCGTCTCAGTATCGGCTTCACAACTGAAAAAAGTACCCCCTTTCACCGAAGATTATCTCCTTTTGCTTGAGGAGTCTTCAATTTATAGTGGTAGCAAGTGGATAAACGTTCAAAAATGTGTCGGCAAACAAGCAATGCGATGCTGGACGGAGATGCTTTTTGAACTTGTTTCTAAGTCATAAGGAGGGGCTGTGAATGTTGAAGGACAAAATGCGTTGGAGTCAAATGCTTATGCTCGTTATGATGTTGGCATTGGTACTGGCAGGGTGTGGAGGCGGTTCAGCATCGTCAACAGAGTCTAATTCGGGGGCAAAAACAGATTCAAAAAATAGGATTCAACTTACACTGTGGCACAACTTCACCGGGGAAGACCTGCGCGCCAAGGCAATGCGGGGAATTATTGAGCAGTTCAAGCAGAATCACGCAAATGTAGATTTGCAGATTCAAGCGATACCGCCGGATGCGTATCGCCAACGGTTGAAAGCGGTTGCGGCTGCAAATGAGATGCCGGACGTATTCATTATGCATCCCGGAACGATTGCCAAGGAGTTCTCGGCCGCAGGCTTGATTCAGCCGCTGGATGAGCTGCTGAATTCGAATCAGGCGTGGAAGGACGGCTATATGCCGAATTCCTTTGATGACTTTACTTTTGACGGTAAAATCTACAGTGCTCCGATGGGATTGTCGCCTACATCCATTTTGTATTACAACGAGAAAATGTTAGCGGACAATGGCTTAACCGTACCAAAGACGTGGGATGAGCTGCTGCATGCAGTTAAAACGCTTAAATCCAAAAACATCATTCCAATTGCGCTTGGCAACAAGGCTCCATGGCTTGCACAATCCAGTATCCTCAGTTCACTTGCGGATCGGGTGACGGGAACGGATTGGTTCCTGAAAGCAGTTGCCCAGGATGGATCGAAGTTTACGGATCCTGAATTTGTAAAGGCGCTTGGGCATTTGCAGGAGCTTGCGACGGTTGGCGCGTTCCAGGATGGCTTCAATGCGATCGACACGACACAAATGGAACAATTGTATTCACAGGGCAAGGCTGCGATGTTCATCGAAGGCGGATGGGCGGTTACGAATCTGGCTGCATCTGCTCCACAAGAGATACTAGATTCAACAGGTGTCGCTGTTCTACCATCTATTCCGGGCGGAAAGGGAGATCCGAACTCTGTTTCTGGTGCCATTGGTGTCGGACCTGCGTTAAGCAGCAAGATTGAGGGCGAGAAGAAAAAGGTTGCAGAAGAGCTTGTTCTCGCGTTGGCTGGCCCTGACGCCCAGAAGACGACATTAGAGGCTAATCAACTCGTTAGCTTCAAGGTGGAGCTTGATAAGAGCAAAGTAAATCCATTGTTCGCCAAGCTGTATGAGCTTGTTAACGAAGTGAAGCGAACGCCTGTTTATGATTCGAAATTAACGTCTGGCGCTACAGAGGCTGTTAATAATGGCTTGCAGGAGCTACTGCTCGGCGGGAAGGCCGAAGATATCGCGAAGAAGATACAGGATGCGCAGGAGCAGGGACTGAAGGAGTAGGATGGATTCAGTTCACACTTAGCATCTGCATCTCGGTCATATAGGCAAAAGTACTGAGATCATGGAATATTATGCAGCCTAACAAAAGAAAAGGATAGATGTCTATGACTGCTGCATCGCGTGCGCGGATGTTTATCGTGCTTGGCTTGTTGCCCGCGCTTCTTATTTATGCTGTATTCGTCATTATTCCGGTTATCTGGTCGTCGTATTATGGGCTTTTTAGTTGGAAGGGCATGGGCGCCATGAAGTTCATTGGACTGCAAAATTATAGGGAAGTCGTTAGCGATCCGATCTTCTGGAGCTCATTCCGCAATAATCTGTATATCGTTGCTTATTCCGTGTTCGGGCAAGTTCCAATTGCCCTGCTGCTGGCGCTGCTGCTTGTCCGCAACCGTTGGTACGAGAAGTTCATTCGGGCTTCGGTGTTCATGCCGATGGTGCTGTCTTCCGTCGTTATTGGATTAGTATGGGGATACATTTATCATCCGCAGATCGGTATATTAAACTATCTTCTTGATTCGCTTGGGCTATCTTCCTGGAAGCTCGGATGGCTGTCAGATCCGAAGGTAGCCATGCTGTCTATTGGGCCGCCGATAATATGGAGCAATATTGGGCCGTATCTAATTTTGTTCATTGCGGCTTTGCAAAATATACCGAGTGAAGTGAACGATGCTGCCAAGCTGGATGGCGCCGTAGGCTGGAAGAAGCTGTCCCGCATTACGCTGCCGATGATTTGGGGCATGATCAAGGTGGCTGTAATCCTATGCATTTCGGGGAGCTTGAAGGCGTTTGATCTGATTTTTATCATGACACATGGCGGTCCGGCACATTCAACCGAGCTGCTTGCCACGTACATGTACAATAACACGTTCAATATTTTCCGATATGGGTATGGCAGTGCAGTTTCAACATCTATCGTCATTCTTAGCTTAATTCTTATTGTCGTCAGTCAATTGTTGATGAATCGGAAAAAGGACGCGCTCTAAGTAGAGGAAGGTCTCGAACATGATGAGTAACATGGATGACATCGATGTGGATCTATTATGGTTATGTGGATGTAGATTGTGTGTTGCGTCATCCAAGTCCAAGAAGACAGGAGGAGTGGATCATGGGGAACCAACCCGTTCAACAGCTTGGCCGCATGCCTTCCTCTCGCAAGAGCCGTTATTCTCATTTGGCATGGAAACCGTGTATTGCCGGCATCACATGGGTATTGCTTGTGCTGTACGCTTTGTTGACTCTGTATCCATTAATTTGGCTATTTATAAGCAGCTTTAAAAGCAATGAAGAATTCTTTTCCTCTCCATTCGGCATGCCGATTGAGTGGAGATGGGAGAACTTCGTTCGGGCATGGGATGTTGCAAGTATGAATGTCGCCTTCGGCAATTCTCTGGCTGTG
Organism: Paenibacillus alvei DSM 29; assembly: GCF_000293805.1. GTDB lineage: Bacteria > Bacillota > Bacilli > Paenibacillales > Paenibacillaceae > Paenibacillus_B > Paenibacillus_B alvei. The sequence continues at coordinate 293,814 of NZ_AMBZ01000003.1, forward strand.
ACGGTAATCTCGTTGCTTGCTACATTGCTGATCGGAGCGCTGTCAGCCTTCGTGTTGTCTCGGTTCAGCTTCAAGTGGAAGCCGTATATCATGGGCTTGTTCTTGCTCGGCATGCTCATTCCGATACACAGCACGCTTGTCCCGCTATTCATTATGATGAAGCAAATGTCTATTCTCGATACCTATGCGGCGCTTGTACTGCCTTATACGGCATTTGAGCTGCCGGTCGCGATATTTGTTCTGTCCGCATACATGACCTCCTTCCCGAAAGAGCTGGAGGAAGCGGCCTTGATCGATGGAGCGGGTTATACCGGAATCTTCTTGCGGGTCATTCTTCCGCTGTCGCTGCCTGCGCTTGCAACTGTAGCCGTACTCGGCTTCCTGCGTTTCTGGAATGACTTCGCATTCCCGCTCGTCTTCATCAGCAATCCGCTGCTGAAGACACTGCCGCTAAGTCTTTCCATCTTCGCGGATGGCTACGGCACGGATTACAGTCTGACGCTCGCCGCGCTGAGCCTGTCGGTTGTTCCGACGATCATTATGTACTTGCTCTTCCAGGAGCAGATTATGAAGGGGATGCTGGCAGGAGCAGTGAAGGGATAACGTTCGAAGATGATACAGCAGAGTTACCGCCAACGAAAGGAGTTGGCGGTATTTTTGCTTTTTTTGTTGTTGCTGAGGAAAAATAGCCTGGAGTTTTGCGTCTTGCAGCAGGGGATAAATGCTGCTTGTGGAATGCCTAATTCTTTCCGTATTGGCAACGCGCCGTGTCTAACCTTTCTCAGCATCATAAAATGAATATGTACCTAGAGAAAGGAGGTCATCTCAATGGGTGAATTCGTTGGCAATGCGGGTTGTGGAGTTGGAGGCTTTACTTCCACAGGCGTAATCTTAGTTCTGTTCATTTTATTGGTCATCATTTTATGCTCATGCTTTATATAATACGATAGGAATGAACACTGTTACTGCCTTCAATAAAACACATGCACGTGTGTTAGGCCTTGCTGATGAAGCAGGGCTTTTTTCTATAGGGAGTTCGTCTAGTTTCTTTGTACCTAACTTCCAGTTTAATTGCTCACATGTCATTATCGGTATCGTCATTGCAAATATGGCACACATACTATAGGGCTTGTTTTTTACAGCGGTTTAAAAGTTCCCTTTCACACTTATATGTTTACAATATGCTGAACGACTTGAACCCGACTGAGTAAAATGTAGAAGTTAGCAGCATCTATTTTATTCGGTGAGGGAAAAGAAAAAGCACCCTGTGCTGGGAAAGTCCAGACGAAGGGTGCTAAAGGGTAGGTCGAGCCTAATCCTCAAATAACTCATCCATCAATTGGTCGACTTCTTTTCTGCGTTTTGCCGTCGCTTGTTTGTCTACAGTAATTACATTCCCACGAATATGAACCACATCTCCAACCTCAGCTTCACCGGGCAGCAGGTGTTTCGGATACTCGATGGTATGCCCGTCTTCAACTTCTATGGTTGCGATATCGCATTCAATTTGGTCGATTACACCTTGAATCAATGCTTTTACCTCGCCTTCTCAAATGTTATTGAATTCCCGTCACTTATTGAAGTGACAGTACCCTCTTTATCGGTTCGGTACACTTTAACGTTGGCTGTTTTGAGACGCTTTATGATAACGTCTTTCGGATGCCCGTATTTGTTATCCTTGCCAGCGCTAATGACCGCATACGCTGGATTGATCGCCTGTAGGAATTCAGTGGATGAGGACGTATCCGAGCCGTGATGCCCTACTTTGTATACATCTGCTTTGAGGTTGGCTCCGCTTTTCACCATGTCGGCTTCACTCTTGCGTTCAGCGTCTCCAGAGAATAAGTATGATGTATTTTGGTATGTAAGCTTGAGAACCGCACTCCAGGCGTTCAAATCCTTTCCATAGTCCCCAACAGGGCCGAGGAACTCAGCGCGGACCCCATTTAGCGGGAGCTCGACACCCGCTTTGGCGGATTTAATCTTGAGCTTCTGATTTTTGACGGCGAATAGAAAATCTTCGTATGTCTTCGTAGTGTGCGATACTCTAGGCGCATATACGGATTTAGCTGGAATCGCATTCAGCACAGTATCCAGACCGCCGATATGATCGGCGTCAGGGTGAGTGGCAATGACTGCGTCCAGTTCTTTTACGCCGTACTGCTTCAAATATTTCACGACATTCTCGCCTTGACTGTTGTCCCCGCCGTCGATTAACACATGCTGCCCTTTGGGCGTGCGGATAAGTGTTGAATCGCCTTGCCCTACGTCAAGATAGTAGACCTTCAATACTTCTGATGAGTGTGTTGTGGACTTGTCTTGATGGATGTTTCCTTGGGTTTCCCTACTTGCAGTCACTGGCGAGCAGGCTGTCAGAAATACAGCCAAAAGTACGAATAGTAAGTATAGTTTCTTCATAGATGCCTCCCTCTCCTACTAATCTATTTTATCATAATGAATAAAGGATGAAGATAGTTGATATTGGTCTCATTTCTATATAAGAAAAAACTCATGCTCAGCAAAAAACACCTTCAAATTTGTGCTATATCCTGCGATATAAGAACACTCATGGGAAGGTGCTTTCATGCCACTCACAATCTGGGTGAGTTGGGTAACTTTGTTGTTTTATAATCCCGTGTTTAAAGATATGCTTACAGCTTCAACAGCATGTATGTAGGTTGTGTTAAATCTTGAGTATGCTTATATGTAAAAAACATATATTAAGATTCGATAGGATAGGACAAAACGTATAGCTAAGCAATCGAAATTAACCAAATTTAAGAGCTTATGTGAATATGGACACATACTCATTAACAATGTAATATGAATGTGAATAAACAACATGGGGAGTGTCATCATGAAGAAGTATTTTGTAATATTTTTAATGGCTGCATTAGCTGTAGTGACTGTAGTATCTATGCCAATGCAGACATCTGCAGCTACTGATTACAGAGGGGGAATATTGGACGGAGTCGGTCTTTATTTAGCCTCAGATGCAACAAAGCCAGGAACACTAGTAACAGAGGTCACTGATAACAATGAATCTACAACAGTAACAATGTCGGGTTGGAATGTTGGGACTAATCAAGATCATATTGTTAAATCGTTCTCGGAGCCGGTTACAGTAACTTCGTTAAGAGTTAGTGCAACTAAAGCTATTAGTGTAGGATTTTACGATAAAAGTGGCACTTACATTAAAGTGAATGGTCAAGATCTGTTAGAAATTCCTGCTGAACAAGCAGATGGAAGACTAATCGAAATTCCTGAAACAAGCGGAATTTATAAGGTGTTTCTATTTAATGGATTGAAAGAATCTTTAGATGTCAGGGAATTTAATCTCTATAACAATTCTCAAGAACCAGAACCCACACCGGATCCTAAGCCAGAACCTACGCCTGAATCAGGGGATAGAGCAATCTTAGTGGTCACTATGATCACAGGTTTAGAAAAAGAATTTGATCTGAGCATGGATGAGGTAAATGCATTCATCACATGGTACGAAAACAAACAAGCTGGATCGGGAACTGCATCCTATGCTATTGACAAGCACAACAATAACAAAGGACCATTCAGCGCACGTAAAGACTACGTTATCTTTGATAAGATCTTAACGTTCGAAGTAAATGAATATAAGACTAAATAATTTTAAAGCCGCTCCTAGTGGTCATAACTCTGTCAAGTAGACAAGAATAAAAAATATGCTGCGACCGTTTCTCGGTATTCCACCGGGGAACGGTCGTTTAGTTTCTTCTGAAAGCGTTCATGGTTGTAGAACGAAACGTATTCATGGATAACTTGTTCCAAGTCAGAGATCGATCGTAGATTGGTTAGATATATTTTTTCGGTTTTCAGATGTGAAAAAAACGATTCGATGCAGGCATTGTCAAAGCAGTTTCCACGTCGAGAATGGCTACCAACGATCCCAAGCTTTGTGAGTATACAGTTAAACGGCTTTGAGGTGTACTGGAACCCTTGGTCAGAATGCAGAAGAGCACCGGTAAGATTTGTTTTCTCGCTGAGGATGTCCACTGTCTTCGTAACAAGTGAGAGATCGTTTCGTTCGGACAGATGCCAAGCCACAACCTCGTTGTTGTATAGATCCTGGATTACGGAGAGATATACAAAACGATCTCCCACACGAATGTATGTAATATCAGTGACCAGCTTGCGCAGCGGCGCTTCTGCATGGAACTTGCGATCCAGCCGATTGGGATGAACAACAGACGCCTGCTTGCCGAAATAGCGCCGCCATTTCTTCTTCTACGCTTGTGAACTTGATCTTCGGTTGTCCTTTACGAAAGGCTTTTTGCTTAAATGGTTGGCCTTCCTGATACCGCTTCAACCATACTTCTACCTGTGTCTTATTTCGAATCCTAAGTTGTTTGGCCACCTCTTATGTACGACATATTCCCCTCGGTTACCAGTTTAACTGCTTGCATTTTTAATTCTTCAGGATATCTGTTATTCGTACGGCCCCGTTCTCCCATGAAAAAATCCCCTCCGGTCGATAACGATTTAAGTCCATCTTAACAGATGTCTTTTTTACGTTGTCTACCATGAGGGGATATTACCACTATGGGCGGCTTTTTATTTTAACCTTACTCTATAGCCACTCTAAGGGGCGGCATTATCAGATCTTAGTGAATTGGATAAACAGGACCCTCGTAAGTTACACCCCACCAATCACCGGCTCCATCTTTATACGAGATGACAACCGTAATTTTGAGGTTACCAGCGTACTTACCATCATCGTAGTGATATGTCGATGGGATGGATGCTCTCGTAGGGTAATATTTCTTGTTATATGCCCATACGACTCGTTCGGTACGTTGGGCTGTATAATCTTCTTTTGCAGAGTTTGGCGCTGTGGGGGGCGGGGCTGCACCTACTGTTGGTGTGAGCGAGCCGACTAACAAAACACCTGACAACACGAATGACCATAATTTGTAATTCACGACTATCTCCTTCCTTATTTGGTATATTAAATCATATAATATCCATATGTATCGGAATGAAATATATGCTGATACGGCGGTGTTTTGAATGCTCGGGGATTTTATAAAAACAGATGGGCAAAGGGAGAAAGGAATTTCTTCAAAAGAACCTCGACAAACCGTTCCCCAGTGGAATACCGAGAAACGGCCTGCAGCGTAAGATTTCCTTTTCATACTTGATAGGGGGATGGTCATTTTAGTTTTTCATTTAAAGATAAATTTACAGCTTCAACAGCATGTATATAGGTTGTGTCAAATACAGGAACCTTGGAATCCTCCGGTTTTACCAGCAATCCAATTTCTGTACATCCTAGAATGATTCCTTCAGCGCCCATTTTAATTAATCCATGGATCACTCGTTTATAATAATCCCTTGATTCCTGATGAATCTTGCCCAAACATAATTCCTCGTAAATAATCTTATTGATATGTTCTCTCTCCGTGGCATGGGGTACAATAACCTTTATTCCATTCAGCTCCAAGCGGGCTTTATAAAAATCCTGCTCCATCGTGTATTTGGTGCCAAGTAGCCCGACAGTTCGAAGCCCGTTTTCTTTAATTCTGCTTGCCGTTGCGTCTGCTATATGTACAATGGGGATATTGATTTTGGATTGGATATTATCGATAACTTTGTGCATCGTATTCGTACAAATAATGATAAAATCAGCCCCTCCTTTTTCTAAAGAACGAGCAGCGTTAGCTAGTACAGCCCCGGCTTTTTCCCAATTTCCTTCTGACTGGTACTGTTCAATCTCCTCAAAGTCGACACTATACAAAAGGCATTTTGCTGAATGCAGCCCTCCCCGTTTTCTTTTTACCTCTTCATTAATGACCCGATAATATTCAACCGAGGATTCCCAACTCATTCCGCCAAGCAAACCAATTACTTTCATGTTGCCCCTCCATTCATATAGTTGCCTGATTATTCTACTCCGTTCATAACCGCATTTAATTTCTGATTTGACGGTAAGCTGAACAAGCGGCTAGTAACAGTGAAATAAAAGTTATTTCATGTGTAGATTCTATGTTTCTTTTTATATGCCTCCTTCTTCTATGGTACTTTATTATAATATTGGAAAGAGTAATGATGGTCAGGTTAAATCGAAATGTACGTAAAAATTTTGTCGTCGACCTCCAATAGCGTAAAAAGTCTTGAGGATCGACGACAAATTATAAATAGGAGATATAAAGGGGAAATCGTTGATAGTAAAAGGAATCTATAAGTTTTTGTCTGTTTAGTGTTAAGAAAATATGGCTTGTTTGCTCAAGTGGCTGTTTGGTAGAATGGGCGTATTGGCGGTATTTTCTTGGGTTTTGAAAGTACCTATTAAGAATTGAAATTGTACACTTGCCTGGCAGTCTCCATCGCCTAAGGTGATCGTTTTGAGCGTACCTAAAGGTGTGCCGACGTTTCTAAGGAATCAAATGGAACCACCGCTTACGTTCAGAATAGGTTCAAATTAAAAATAAAATTGTAACGTAAAAGGACCTCAACAGATGTTGGGGTCTTTTTTTGTATTTCCATATTTTCATTGACTTCCCTATAATGGTATGTTAGTTTAATTTTGAAAATGAGAATCATTATCAATATATATATTTTTGGATTACTCATCAAATTGCTGCACCGCGAATTCAAGAGGGAGGGATATTTATGCGTACGATAGAAACAGCGCATACAGATAACGGCTCGAACGCGATGGTCCACATGCAGAAGACGGATTTGCAGGAGATTAAATTATTCATGGAGCGGCATTACAACGAGCAGCTCACCATCGGACAATTGGCGGAAATGGCGAATATCAGTCCCAAATATTTTGTGGATTTATTTAAACGTACGTTCGGTCAGAGCGCGATGGAATTTTTGACGGGTGTGCGCATTATGCATGCAAAGCGCCTGCTGGCGGGATCGGGTGAAAGGCTGCGGGAGATTGCCCAGAAGGTAGGTTACAAGGATGAGTTTTATTTTAGCAGAAAGTTCAAAAAGGAGGTCGGCGTGTCGCCATCTGATTTCGCTAAAAATTCGAAGAGGCAAGTCGCCGTTTGCCAGTCCTCGGCCATTGGCCATTTGCTCCCGTTAGGCATTATCCCAGAGGCCGCACCTCTCGATACCAAGTGGTCTCCTTATTATTACAACCTACTTAGCGGCAAAATTAAAACGCATTTGCTGTTAACGGATCCTTATCATAAATTCACGTTTGAAATTAATCTGGATAAGCTGTGCCGGGCACGACCGGACGTCATCATTGCCTCGGATCAGCTAAAAATGCGCGAGAGCAGCAAATTGAATTCGATTGCCCCTATTCACATCGTCCCGGGTAAAGCAGGCTGGCGGGAGCAGCTTATGGGGATTGCCCGTTTTTTGAACAAGAAAGAGCTTGCACAGCAATGGATCGATCGCTATGAAAAAAATGTGAAATTCGGGCGCGCGCAAACGACACGGACTCTTGGGGGAGATCGCGTTATAGCGCTGCGAATCTACCAGTCGCAAATATTTGTGTATCGCAATCGGGGTTTGGAGGAAGTGTTGTACGATGACTTGCAAATCAGGTCTGCATTTGAAAGAGAGCAGCACAGCCTCTCGACGATTTCGATGGAGGAGCTGCAGGAGCTCAATCCCGAACGAATTTTGCTTGCCGTGTGTCCGGAGGCATCTTCCCGCAAATATTGGCTGTCATTGCAGCACTCTTTGGAGTGGAAGCAGCTTCAAGCAGTGCGGAACGGTCATGTACATCCGATAACCGCTGATCCCTGGTTTGAATATTCGGCTGTTGCGATTGCCCGAATGCTGGATGAGGCTTTGCTTCTCTTTACTGGAAATTGTCCAAACACAGTTCTGGATAACAGCTATGGTGAATCTTTCGCAACGTGAGTATACTCAAAGTCGATTGAGAATCATTATCAATGAAGGGGAGATATTGTGTTGAGTCGGCGGAATGCACGTAAAAAAGTTGGAAGATTCAAATAACAGCACTGTTGTGCTGTGTGCTTATCGGAAGCTTGCTTGCAGGTTGCAGCAGCGCTAAGAAGGAGGACGGATCCGCTGCATCCGAACCTCAGGGTGCAAAAGGAGTCGCGTCCAATGTGGCGGCGGCTGCTGCCGGAGCAAAAAATGAAGCAGCAACCGAAGAACGGATCGTAACGGACGAGCTAGGGCATGAACTTAAGCTGTCATCCGCACCAAAGCGGATATTCGCCCCTAACATGGAGGACTCATTGCTGAAGCTAGGCGTGAAACCTGTAGCGCAATGGTCTAACGGGAAGAAAGGGCATGAGTACCTGCAAGAGGAGCTGAAGGATGTGCCGAAACTGGACTTGTCAGCAGGGCTGCCTTCGCCGGAGGTGTTAATGTCCTACAACCCGGATTTAATCATCCTACATACGGAAACGTACGCTAAGGACGCAACAACCTATGAAAGCTATGCAAAAATCGCACCGACGTATGTTTTTAAAAATGCGTCTGGAAATATTGAAAAATCACTTGCTACAATTGGAGACTTGCTCGGCAAGTCCACTGAGGCTGATGCGGCATTGCAGGCCTATCGGCAAAAGGTAACGGACGGTAAGGAGAAGCTGAGCAAGGTTGCGGAGAACAAAAAGGTCGCTATTATTCGATTTGCGCCGAGAGGAATTAGTCTGATGGGCGGCAAGTATTTGTGCGGATATGTGCTGCATCAGGATTTGGGACTTGGCATTACGAAGCTGGTTGGAAATGAGAACAGCGCGAATCTCTCGCTAGAAGTCCTTCCTGAACTGGATGCTGATTATATTTTCGTCATCAACGCTTACGATCAAGGAAGCGACCGCATGAAGGAGATGATGGACAGTCCAATTTGGAAGAGCATGCCTGCGGCCAAGCAGGGTCATGTCTATGAAGTGAACAACCAGTACTGGCTCGGGAGCGGCTTGATTGCGTACGAAAAAATCGTTGACGACACAGTTCGATTGTTGACGGAATAGGGGGCAATCCGGTTGGGACAAATGAATTCAACGCCAACGCTTACCAAGTTTTCACGCTATAGGATTGAGCTGCCTCTTGCGGAACAATGGGTACTTCGTTCACGCGCGGAGCGGCGCACGTATCGGATTATGGTGGCTCAGCCCATGGGATCGCCTCCACCCAGCGGATTTCCGGTCATTTACTTGCTGGATGGCAATTCCGTATTCAGCATGATGGTGGAGGCGCTGCGGCTGCAATGCCGTAGGCCGGATAAGACAGGGGTATTGCCCGCGATTGTTGTAGGCATTGGGTATGAGACGAATGGGCCGTATGCCCCGGATCGCTTCTACGATTTTACGCCGCTGCCAGCTGAGGACTTCAAGCAGCGTTCTGACGGTACGCCACTTCCTGAGCAAGGCGGGGCGGGGGCTTTTCTGCAATTCATTGAGGAAGAGCTGAAGCCGCAGATCGAGAGTGAGTTCCAGATTGACCGCGATCGTCAGGCGCTGTTTGGCCATTCGCTAGGCGGTTTGTTTACGATCTATACGCTGTTCAGCCAGCCGGAGGCATTCCGATATTACATCGCGGGCAGTCCATCGCTCCATTGGAATCCGGATTACATGCAAGAGCTGGAACAGAACTTTATCGAGCAAGCAAGAACGGGAGATCGCTCATATCCTGCACAGGTGCTTCTTGGTGTAGGAGAGCTTGAAAAAACGCATGTATGCCGTAACTGCGAGCGTGCCAGCGAATTGGCGAATCGTTTGTCGGCCATATCGGAAGACATCGGAGTAGAGGCAGAATACAAGGAGTTTGAGCAGGAAGGCCATGTGTCGGTGCTTCCGATATTGGTGAGCAGGGCGCTGCGATTCGTACTTAACCCGGACAAATAAAGAGAGGTTGGCAGGATGAAATATTCAGGGATTGAAGGCAAGGTGGCCGTTGTTACAGGCGCGGCCCAGGGGATCGGGAAGGCGGTGTCGCGCGCGCTTGCCGTTCAAGGTGCAATCGTGGCTGCCGTCGATCGGAATGAGGCTGGCTGCGTCAGCCTTGCAGCCGAGCTTGGTACAGACGGATATCGTGCAGCCGCTTATCCAGTTGATGTAGGCGACAGTTCCGCCGTGGATGTGACGGTGGAGCGGATTGAGAAGGAACTTGGCCCAATCGGCGTACTTGTCAATGTGGCAGGCATACTGCGGCCTGGCCCGATTGAGACGCTGAGCGATGAAGATTGGCAGGCGACCTTTCGGGTCAATGTCAACGGCGTATTCTACATGTCGCGCGCTGTCGTAACGCGGATGGCCAAGCGCAGATCGGGAGCGATTGTGACCGTAGGTTCCAATGCCTCCGGTGTACCGCGTACGTATATGTCCGCCTATGCGGCATCGAAAGCAGCCACAACGATGTTCACGAAGTGTCTAGGCTTGGAATACGCTCGGCATCATATTCGCTGCAATATTGTGTCGCCGGGCTCTACGGATACCGAGATGCAGCGCTCACTGTGGAATGGACAGAACGGAGCCGAAGCGATGATTGCCGGTTCGCCGGAATCGTTCCGCCTCGGGATACCGCTGGGCAGAATCGCTCAGCCATCGGATATTGCCGATGCTGTCGTTTTTCTCGCATCCGAACAGGCAAGACACATCACGATGCACGATATGTGCATTGATGGCGGCGCGACATTGGGATGTTGATGCAAACATCAGAAGAGCAGAAATTGCGGAAGGAGTCGATTGACATGTTAAAGTACGATGCCGTTCCCACAGCTGAGGGAATACGGCTTTTGGAACAATATCAGGCGGGTTCATCCTTCTTGTTCTCGTCGCCTCAAGGAGCATTGCTGACACACGGGGAATGGGCGCGGCTGGTAGAATGGCAGGCTGTAGATGAGGATAGTTTGCCTCAGGCTGTAGCGAAGCTGTTAGATGCGGCTCGGCAGGGCGACCGCGATTGCCCGGTCGTTGTTGGAGCAATTCCGTTTCACGCGGAGGAGCCTGTTCGCCTATATGTACCGAAGGAAGTGCATCGGTACGAGCCGTTGCGCATTGATACGCATGATTTGCAACAGGAAACGGAACGAGACAGCTATAGCGTACGAGCAGTTCCGGAGCCAGAACAGTATAAGCAGGGCGTCAACCAGGTTCTTGAGCGGCTGCAATCGGGCGAGCTCCAGAAGGTGGTGTTGTCCCGATCCTTGGAAGTGACATTGTCGCATGACGTTGATGTGCAGCGCCTGTTGCATCGGTTGCTCTGCCAAAATACCCGTGGATATACGTTTGCAGTGCCATTAACGATGGAGCAGCAGCATGTAAGTAAAGACAATGGCGTGTCTGCTGCGGCAGGAACGGCCCAAACGTTAATTGGAGCAAGCCCCGAGCTGCTCGTAACGAAGCGGGGAATGCAAATCAAGGTGAATCCGCTGGCTGGTTCAGCGGCACGCAGTGATGATCCGATCGAGGATGAGCGGCGTGCCGCCCAGCTTCTGAGGTCGGAGAAGGATCTGCATGAGCACGCGGTCGTCATTGAGGCGGTCGTATCTGCTCTCCGTCCATATTGCAGCAAGCTTCATGTGCCGGAAGGCCCGTCGCTCGTGTCTACGAAGACAATGTGGCATTTGTCTACGGAAATAAACGGCGAGCTTGCGGATCATGCCATATCTTCCTTAGAGCTTGCTCTAGCGCTGCATCCGACGCCTGCCATTTGCGGGACGCCTACGGAGGCGGCTCGGGACGTGATCCGGGAGATCGAACCGTTCGAGCGAGGATTCTTCACGGGGGCAGTCGGCTGGTGCGATGCGAATGGAGACGGAGAATGGGCCGTTACGATTCGCTGCGCGGAGGTGGAGGGACGCTCGCTGCGTCTTTATGCGGGAGCGGGAATCGTGGTTGGCTCGTCCGCGGAAGCGGAGCTAGCCGAGACGTCCGCCAAGCTTCGCACGCTGCTGCAAGCGATCGGGCTGAATGAACAACAACCGATGATGATGCAGGAGGGATGAACGATGCTGGCAGGATGCCCGACATGGCCGGAAGAGTTTGCTGCACGTTATAGACAGGAAGGATGCTGGCAGGGAGAGACATTCGGCACGATGCTGCGCCGCCGTGCAGCCCAATATGGAGATCGCATTGCAATTGTGAGCGGCGATCGGCGAGTCAGCTATGCAGAACTGGATGAACAGGCAGATCGCCTGGCAGCTGGATTCTATCGTTTGGGCATTAGGGCGCAGGATCGAGTTATTGTCCAGCTTCCTAATATTCCACAGTTCTTTGAAGTCATATTTGCGCTGTTTCGCATCGGAGCACTGCCTGTCTTTTCCTTGCCGGTGCACCGCAAGAACGAGATCGGCTACTTATGCGAGTTCACACAGGCAGCCGCGTATGTCATCCCCGACAAGGATGCGGGGTTCGATTATCGCGAGCTTGCTGCGCAGGTGAAGGACACGCTGCCGGATGCGCGCCGCATTATTGTTGCGGGTGAGCCAGGGGAGTATACAGCGCTGAATGATCTGTATGTCGAACCGAGCATTGGCGAGATCAAGGGGCCGAGCTCCGGGGACGTTGCTTTCCTTCAATTATCTGGCGGGACAACCGGCTTGCCGAAGCTCATTCCGCGGACGCACGACGATTACATATATAGCCTGCGCATAAGCGCAGAAGTTTGCGCATTGAATGAGCACAGCGTATATCTGGCGGTACTGCCGATTGCGCATAATTATCCGCTCAGTTCTCCTGGCGTGCTTGGCACGCTATATGCAGGAGGGCGGATCGTGCTTGCCCGCGGAGCAAGTCCTGATGAAGCCTTCCCGCTTATTGCCAAGGAACGCGTCACTATTGCAGCCGTCGTGCCGCCGATTGCCTTAATTTGGATGGATGCCGCGGAATCACGCCGCTGCGACATCTCCCATTTGCAAGTGCTGCAGGTTGGCGGCGCCAAGTTCAGCGCAGAAGCTGCCAAGCGGGTGAGAACGACGATTGGCTGCACACTGCAGCAGGTGTACGGGATGGCAGAGGGCTTGGTGAATTATACGAGGTTCGATGACCCCGAGGAGACGATAATCAACACGCAGGGCCGTCCGATGTCACCATATGATGAAATCCGCATCGTCGATGATGAGGATGACGAAGTGGCTCCGGGCGAGGTGGGACATTTGCTGACGCGCGGGCCGTATACCATTCGCGGATATTACAAAGCCGAGCAGCACAACGCAAGATCCTTTACATCTGACGGCTTTTATCGCACAGGCGATATGGCCAGAATGACTCCGGCTGGATATTTGGTGATTGAAGGGCGGGCGAAGGATCAGATTAATCGAGGCGGAGATAAGGTGGCGGCTGAGGAAATCGAGAATCATTTGCTTGCCCATCCTGGTGTGCATGATGCGGCTGTTGTGTCTATGCCGGATGAATTCCTTGGCGAGCGCACATGTGCATTCGTCATTCGATATGAAGCTGCCATAACGGGCAGCGAGTTGAAGGCTTTTCTAAGAGATAGAGGGCTTGCGTCATATAAAATTCCCGACCGCGTAGAGTTCGTCGAATCCTTTCCACAGACGGGAGTCGGCAAGGTGAGCAAGAAGATGCTGCGGGAACTGATCGCTGCGAAGCAGGAGGCGGCATTGAGCAAGAAGTAAGTGATAAGCGAAGATGCATTTATGGATGTAACGAAGCATTAGCAGTAGTTACTGAAGAAGCAACAGAAGAAGTGCTTGAATTAGCGCCCAAAGAATTGTCTAAAAGTGTCTGAGATTATCTGGAAGAAGTTTCCTATAGGAGTATGTGAAAAGTAAATGATGAGGTTTCCTATTCATGAAAATGTCTCGTGTTGTTGCAGCGTTTATCCTATAAAAATTAGAGAAAAGAGGAAAAATGATGGGTCTTCCTACTATCCTTCCATATCGAATGCCAAGTGAGGCAGAGCTACCAGAGAACAGAGTCGACTGGAGTCCGGATCCAAGCCGTGCCGTACTGCTTATCCATGACATGCAGCAGTATTTCGTCGATGCCTATCAGGCGGGCGAATCGCCGCTGGTCGAATTGATTGCGAATATTAAGGAGTTGCGCGAACGTTGTACGGAGCTAGGCATCCCTGTCGTGTACTCGGCGCAGCCAGGGGGGCAGACCCCTGAGCAGCGCGGATTGCTGCAGGACTTCTGGGGGGCAGGCATTAATGACGGACCGTACCAGAAAAAGTTCATAGACGAGCTGGCGCCGCGGGTAAACGATATTCTTATGACGAAATGGCGCTACAGTGCCTTTCAGAAAACGAATTTACTTGAGATATTACGGGAACGCGGACGGGATCAACTGCTCGTATGTGGGATTTACGCGCATATTGGCTGCCTGATGACCTCGTGCGAGGCATTTATGCAGGATGTCCAGCCCTTCCTCATTGCAGATGCGGTAGCTGATTTTTCGCTAGACAAGCATCACATGGCGTTAACCTATGCGGCAGAGCGTTGTGCAGTAGTGGCAACGACGGAACGGGTTCTGAACGCTCTTAACCGTCATGCTGCCGAGCAAGAATCGGAAGAAACAGCCGGAGCAGAAGCGGGTTGTTCGGTAACACTGCAATCTGTGCGCGAAACGGTTGCAGAGCTGCTGCAGGAGGAGCCGTCTGCGATTGGCGATCAAGATAATCTAATCACGCAATGGGGGATGGACTCGATTCGTATTATGAGCTTAGTGGAACGTTGGCGGCGCAGCAGCATTGCAGTGAGCTTCGTAGAATTGGCGGAACGGCCGACGGTAGCAAGCTGGTGGGAGCTCTTGTCCGCCAAGCTCAGCAGTAACTCGGTGCCTAATTATGATTATTACTCGATATAAAAGGAGGTCATCATCATGCACGATCAGGAGAAGGAACGATGGCCGCTATCGGGAGCGCAGGCTGGAATCTGGTTCGCGCAGCAGCTCGATCCTGACAACCCTATATTCAACACCGCTGAATGTGTGGACATCCGCGGGCCGATAGATCCTGCTCGCTTCGAAGCGGCCCTGCGTCAGGCGGTGACAGAGGCCGATGCGCTGCATATCCGCTTCGGAGAGGATGCAGACGGTCCATGGCAGAAGATCGTTCCCACAGATGACTGGATGCTGCACATGATTGACCTGAGCAGAGAGGCTGACCCGGAAGGCGCAGCCCGAGCGTGGATGAACCGCGATATGGAGAAGCCCGTTGATTTGCACACAGGGCCTCTCTTCACGGAGGCGCTGTTTAAGATCGAGAGCGAGCGTTATCTCTGGTATCAGCGCATTCATCATATTGTCATTGACGGATTCGGCGCAGCATTGCTGATGCAGCGCGTGGCGCAAAACTATACAGCATTAACCTATGCTCTTCCGAATGGAGCAGGAACGTTCGGTTCCTTGCAATCCATTTTGGAGGAGGATGAGGCATATCGTTCATCGGAACAGATGAACCGCGACCGGGAATTCTGGCTGGAGCGCTTCTCCGACAGGCCGGAAGCAGTTAGCCTAGGAGGACATGCGCAGCGAACGGCCCGTCGCTTCGTGCGCCGCACTGCGCATATTCCAGCCGCCACGGTGAGTGGATGGCAGTCGATTGCAGCTGAATCGGGAACAAGCTGGCCGGATGTTCTTGCAGCAGCGACCGCAATTTATGTGCATCGGATGACACAGGAAGAGGAGGTCATTCTCGGTCTTCCTGTAATGTGCCGACTAGGATCAGCCGCACTGCGCGTTCCCGGCATGGTTATGAATTTGCTTCCGCTTCGTGTGGAGGTTAGTTCGGAGAAAAGCCTTGGCGATCTGCTGCGGGAGGTGTCGCGTGAGATTCGCATGATTCGGCGCCATCAAGGGTATCGCCATCAGGATTTGCGCAGAGACTTGAAACTGCTTGGCGACAACCGAAGGTTATTCGGCCCGCTCATTAACGTCATGCCTTTTGTCGAGGATGTCAGCTTCGCAGGCTATCGCGGCAAAGTCAGCAACCTGTCCGCAGGGCCTGTCGATGATTTGACGATTAACGTATACAGCCATGCGGATGGCAGCGGGCTGCGTCTCGACTTCGACGCGAATCCCGAAATCTACAGCTTGGACGAGCTGTATGCCCATCAGAAGCGCTTCCTGCATCTATTGGATGGAATTGCGCATGCCGAATCGAATCGGCCTCTTGGACAGCTTCCGGTGATTACGCCTGAAGAACGCCGACAGGTGCTTGAGGAGTGGAACGATACTGCATATGATGTGCCGAGCATAAGTGTGCCAGAGTTGTTCGAGGAACAGGTGGAGCGCGCTCCCGAGGCAGTTGCGGTCGTGTGCGAGGACGACCTGCTTCGATATGGAGAGTTGAATGCGAAGGCAAATCGGCTTGCCCATTACCTTATTTCTTACGGCGTCGGGCCCGATCGTATTGTGGCGCTTTCTCTCCCACGCTCGCTGGATGCGGTCATTGCCATATTGGCTATCCATAAGACAGGAGCCGCTTATTTGCCGCTTGATCCGGACTATCCGTTCGAACGGCTTGCCTATATGCTGGAGGACGCCGATCCAATCTGTCTGATTGCGACGAAGGAGACGTCCGCGAGCTTGCCCCCTTGCAACAGGAAGACCATCGTGCTGGATGAATCGGCAACCGTAGACGCCCTGGTGCAATCACCTGCTCACAATCCTACAGATGAGGATAGGATCAGGGCAATCTCAGCATCGCACATTTCATATGTCATTTACACTTCCGGCTCTACTGGGAAGCCGAAGGGGGTCATGCTTACATTTGGCGGCTTGGCGAATCTGCTGCATGACATGAAGGTTCGGTTGGCGCTGAGCGAACAGGATCGAATGCTGTCCGTCACTACGATATCATTTGATATATCCGTAATGGAACTGCTGCTGCCGCTTATATCCGGATCCGCACTCGACATTGCCCGCAAGGAAACGATTCTGGATCCGTCCGCACTGGCAAGCCGCATTGCGGCAACAGGCGCGACGATCATGCAGGCGACGCCGACGCTGTGGCAGGCGCTTGCCGACAGCAAGCCGGAACGATTCGCCGGGCTCAAGATGATTTCGGGCGGAGAGGCGATACCGCTCGCGCTGAAGCTGGCGCTGCAGGAGTTGAACGGCGAGGTCAACAATCAATATGGCCCGACGGAGACGACGATTTATTCGACCGCGGGGCTGCTTGATCATAGTCCAACGAACAAGCCGTCTATCGGACGGCCAATTCGGAATACAAGGCTGTATGTGCTCGACAGTTCGTTGGAGCCAGTGCCTCCTGGGGTAGCGGGAGAACTGTATATTGCAGGCGCCGGGCTTGCGCGCGGATACTTGGGACGTGCGGATTTGACTGCTGAGCGCTTCATTGCCGATCCATTCGGACCTCCTGGTACTCGAATGTATCGAACAGGAGATATGGTGCGTTGGTTGGCAGACGGCACGATCGATTATTTGGGACGCACGGATCAGCAAGTGAAGCTGCGCGGATTCCGGATCGAAACCGGTGAAATAGAGGCGCTGCTGGATGCCCATCCTGACATATCGCAAGCAGCGGTTACGCTTTACGAGGATTATGCGGGTGAACGACGGTTGGCAGCTTATGTGGTTCCATCATCATCGTCAGGACTTGAACCTGAGGAACTGCGTCAATATGCAGCACGGAAGCTTCCGGATTACATGGTTCCGTTTGCTTTCGTTGTTCTTGATGCTATGCCGCTTACGCCGAATCGCAAAATTGACCGCAAAGCTCTGCCTGCGCCAGAGCGCGCTGCCGCAGCAGCGGGTCGCGAACCGCGTACACCGCAAGAGGAAATCATATGCGCCCTGTTCGCAGAAGTGCTGGGTCTTGCCCGCGTAAGCATCGATGATGATTTCTTCGCTCTAGGCGGTCATTCCTTGCTCGCGGGACGGGTTATGGTGCGTGTGCGAGAGGCATTCGGCGTTGAGATGAATATCGGAAGCCTGTTCGAAGCGCCTACCGCAGCGTCTCTTGTGCGGCGTCTCGAACCTGCACAGGAGCAAAGACCAGCCATTCGCGCGAGCTTAGGCAAGCGGCCTGAGCGGCTGCCGCTTTCTTTTGCCCAACAGCGACTATGGTTTCTGTACCGGCTAGAGGGGGCAACGCCTACTTACAATATTCCGCTCGTTGCCCGAATGTCGGGCGAGTTGAATGTCGAGGCGCTGCAGGCAGCTGTTTTTGATGTGGTGGATCGCCATGAGACACTGCGCACGATTTTTCCGGATGAGAATGGCACTTCAAGTCAAGTGATACAACATTCCAAGGATGTACAAATACCGTTCCATGTGCTGGACGTAAGTGAGCAGGATCTGCACGACAAGCTAGAGGAAGCAGCACGATATAGCTTCCGTCTTTCGGAGGAGCCGTCGCTGCGGGTTCACTTGTTCCGGACGGGGGCGAAGGAGCAGGTGCTCTTGTTGTTGCTGCATCATATTGCAGGCGATGGTTGGTCGCTCACGCCGTTGACTCGTGATTTGTCGATTGCTTACGAGGCGCGTTGCCGGGGCGAGGCGCCTGCGTGGACACGACTTCCCGTCCAATATGCTGATTATGCGCTGTGGCAGGAACGGCTGCTTGGAAGCGCTGATCAAGCGGACAGTCTTATCGCGCGCCAGCTCGATTACTGGACGGAAGCTCTGAAGGGATTGTCAGAGGAGCTGGAGTTGCCTACGGATTATCCGAGACCTCCGGCCGCCAGTCATAAGGGAGGCACCGTCGGGCTGCAAATTGATTCTGTTCTGCATGGTCGGCTGACAGAGCTTGCACGAGGCAATCGGGCCAGCTTGTTCATGGTGCTGCAGGCTGCGTTGGCCGTGTTGTTCACCCGACTTGGAGCGGGCAATGATATTCCGCTTGGAAGCCCGATCTCAGGCCGTAACGATGATGCGCTTGACGGTTTGATCGGTCTGTTCATTAATACACTTGTCATTCGCACCGACACGTCGGGCAATCCAGGCTTCGAAGAGCTGCTGTCCAGGGTGCGCAAGGTCAGTTTGGAGGCGTATGAGCATCAGGATGTGCCTTTCGAGCGCCTTGTTGAAATACTGAATCCGATTCGTTCGCGTGCGAGGCATCCGCTTTTCCAAATCATGCTGGTGCTGCAAAATACGCCGGAGGCGTCGCTGCAATTCCCAGGATTATCGTCAAGCCTGCAGATTAAGAGCGTGGATACGGCGAAGTTCGATTTGACTTGGGAACTGAACGAGCGCCGCAATGCAGATGGAGCGCCAGATGGTCTGGATGGGATTGTAGAGTTCAGCGCAGACCTGTTCAAGCGTGATACGGTTGAGATGCTCGCAGCGCGTTATGTGCGCATATTGGAAAGCATCGCCTTAGAACCAAGCAAGCCGATTGGAGAAATCGATATATTATTGCCTGAGGAGCGGAACGATCTAGCGAAGGATTGGCTGGCATGGAGTTCAACTGTCCCCCATGCTGAGCAGGCCACGATTCCGCAATTGTTTGAAGCGCAGGCAGTTCGTTCGCCGCAGGCCATTGCTGTCGTCCATGAAGGCGCGGCAATAACATATGAACAATTGAATAAGCGGGCAAATCGCTTGGCACATCTGTTGATGGAGCACAGGGTTGGGCCTGAGCATATTGTGGCGCTCGGATTGCCAAGGTCGATGGAAATGATCGTCGGCGTATTGGCTGTATTAAAGGCAGGAGCAGCCTACTTGCCGCTTGATCCTGATTATCCCGCGGAGCGGCTTGCCTATATGCTGGAGGATGCAGGCCCTGTATGTATTGTCACGGATCGTCGTACGATTGAAAAGCTCCCGGATGGGGGAATGGGGGCTGTGCCGCGCATCTTACTGGATGATCCAGAAGTGATGCGCCAGTTAGCAAGCTGTTCCGAATCTGATCCTATAGAGCAGATGTGCAGGCGCAAGCTCTCTCCTTACAGTCCGGCTTATATCATTTATACGTCCGGCTCGACGGGCAAGCCGAAGGGTGTGCTTATTCCGCACCAAAACGTGGTAAGGCTATTCTCCGCAACCGAGCATTGGTTCCATTTCGGCGCCGATGATGTCTGGACATTGTTCCATTCTTATGCTTTCGACTTCTCGGTATGGGAAATATGGGGCGCGCTGCTGCATGGCGGCCGACTCGTCATTGTCCCTCACGCTGTCAGCAGATCGCCAGAGGAGTTCCTGGGTCTGCTTGTGCAAGAAGGGGTAACGGTTCTGAATCAGACGCCGTCTGCTTTCTATCAACTCATGCAGGCGGACAGGGAGCATCCGAACCTCGGGCAAGCGCTGTCTCTGCGCTATATCGTCTTCGGAGGAGAAGCGCTGGAGCTAGGCCGTCTGAGAGACTGGTACGAACGGCATGCGGATGATGCGCCGCGGCTTATTAATATGTACGGGATTACGGAGACGACAGTTCATGTCAGCTTCAATGAGCTGAATCGCAATAGCGACGTTCCGGGAGCATCCAGCCTTATCGGCGGATCGATTCCGGATTTGAGGGTGTATGTGCTGGATGATGCACTGCAGCCTGTACCGTATGGCGTAACAGGAGAAATGTACGTATCCGGAGCAGGCTTGGCGCGCGGCTATTGGGGCCGGCCGGGCTTGACGGCGGAGCGGTTCGTGGCCGATCCATTTGGCCCGCCTGGAAGCAGAATGTACCGCACTGGAGACCTGGCGAAGCGTGTGATTGGTGGAGGACTGGATTATTTGGGCCGTGCCGATCATCAGGTGAAAATTCGCGGCTTCCGCATCGAGCTGGGCGAGATTCAAGCCGTGCTTGCCAAACATCCAAGCGTAGCGCAGGCGGCGGTCATTGTGCGGGAGGACAACCCAGGTGACAAGCGGCTTGCGGCTTATGTGGTTCCTGCTGCAAATGCTCCTTGGGACGCGGTGGAGCTGCGCCGACATGCGGCTTCTATGCTTCCCGATTATATGGTGCCATCAGCCATCATTGGGCTTGATGCATTGCCGCTCACGCCGAATGGCAAGCTGGATCGCAAGGCGCTTCCGGCGCCTGATATTGTCCTTGATGCAGATGGACGCAATCCGAGAACGCCGCATGAAGAGGTGCTCTGCGATTTGTTCGCCGAAGTGCTGGGCCTTCGCCGCGTCGGGATCGATGACAGCTTTTTCGAGCTGGGAGGACATTCACTGCTTGCGGTTCGGCTTATCAGCCGCATCCGCGAAGCGCTTGGGCGAGAGCTTAGCATTGCGGTATTGTTTGAGGCGCCAACCGTGTCTGGACTCACCGAGCGAATGGAGCTGGATCGGGACAGCGGGAACAGTGCGCTCCAAGTGCTTCTGCCGCTGCGGACGCATGGCGAAGAGATTCCGCTGTTCTGCGTCCATCCGGCAGGTGGCTTAAGCTGGTGCTATGCCGGATTAATGAAGCATCTTGGTGTGAATTATCCAATTTACGGCTTGCAGGCACGTGGAATTGCGCAGGCTGAGAAGCTTCCGCAGACACTGGACGAGATGACGGCTGATTATATTCGCCACATTCGCCTGATTCAACCGCAGGGACCGTACCGCTTGCTGGGCTGGTCGCTGGGCGGCAATGTTGCGCATGCGATGGCCGTGCAACTGCAAGAGGAAGGGGAAGAGGTTGCGTTTCTGGCGATGCTGGACGCCTATCCGAGCCACTACTTGCCGATTCGGGGGGAACCGGATGAGGAGGAGGCGCTGACCGCCCTGCTTGCCTTGGGAGGCTATGACCGCGACAGTATCGGCGATGAGCCGCTGACGATTGCAAGCGCAATCCGCATTTTGCGCAGCGACAGCAGTGCCTTGGCTACACTGGATGAAGCGACGATTATGAATTTGAAGGTTACGTATGAGAATTCGGTTCGCCTGTTAGGTGCTTATGTGCCAAGAAGGTACGAGGGAGATCTGTTGTTTTTCCGCTCGACGATCATTCCAGATTGGTTCGATCCAATTGAGCCGGAGATGTGGATTCCTTATGTGGGCGGCCGTATCGAACGCCATGATATTGCATGCCGGCATAAAGACCTATGCCAACCAGGGCCTCTAGCTGAAATTGGGGCGAGCATCCTAGAGAAGCTTCGAAATGCGAGCAGTAGGAAGGACGTTTCTGAAATGCATGTGTAGGTATCCTCTGTATCCTCAATTCTTAGGAGACCATCCTTCTTTTGCAGTGATAGTCGAGCAATTTAAGGGGAGAAGGGGAACAAGGGATCAATAGTTGCAACAAAATGCCTAATTATTTTCAATGAGCAGTGTCTGCATATGGCCAGGGTAGTCGGCTTGGCAATGAAGATCTTACCCGAACTGATTTGCAAGCCGACAGGCCAACTGAAATTAATCAGAAATCCATTTTTCAGATTCAAATTTAAAAATTCGAAATCTGAGTCTGAAAAATGGGAAACCAGAATCCGAAATCTAAAATCCAAATCTGAAATTCACATGAAACCTACATATGAAGGGGAGAGGTTGCAGAATGGCAAATCCTTTTGAACAAGCAGATGGCTCGTTTTTGGTTCTTCGAAATGATGAGGAGCAATATTCGCTTTGGCCGGCTTTCGCAGCCGTACCTGAGGGCTGGAGCAGGGTTCTTGGCCCCGCTTCTCGGGAAGAGAGCATCGAATATATTAATTTGCATTGGATAGATATGAGGCCTCGAAGCTTGGTGGCGTCAGTGGCATCCGTGCCGGTAGAGGCTCAATGAGCAGGCGCTTGGATCCGAAAAAAGCAGTGTGCATCGTGTACGTGGCAGCCATGTTCGTGGTTGCCATGGATGCGACCATCCTCAACGTTGCGTTGAAAACGATTAGCGACGAGTTTCACATTCCGCCAGCCGCATCGGGAGCGCTTAACGTAGGATACTTGGTAAGCATTGCGATAGTACTTCCGCTGGCAGGCTGGCTGGGAGACAGATGGGGCACCAAGCGCATCTTCTTGCTTGCACTTGCGATATTTACTGGTGCGTCGGTGCTGTGTGGAACGGCTGCAGATGTATACTCCCTGATCTTCTACCGCATTCTGCAGGGGATTGGGGGAGGTTTAATTACTCCACTCGGAATGGCGATGCTGTTTCGGACATTCCCTCCCCAGGAGCGGGCGAAAATCTCGCGGTCGCTCGTGCTTCCAATCGCAATTGCACCCGCAGTGGGGCCAATCCTGAGCGGTGTTATGGTCGAACACCTTTCATGGCGCTGGATTTTTATGTGAATTTGCCGCTTGGAATTGCTGCTTTGCTGCTTGGCCTTTTGTACTTGCAGGAGCACAAAGAGCCGGAGGCGGGCCGTCTGGATGTTCCGGGCGTCCTGTTGTCGGCACCGGGGCTCGGACTGGTGATGTATGCGCTTAGCCAAGGTCCGCTGCAGGGCTGGAATTCACTTGTAATAACCGTTGCGGGCAGTGTGGGAACGGTGCTGCTGGCAGGACTGGTTTTCGTTGAATTGCGAGTACAGCAGCCGTTGCTGGATCTAAGGCTCTTGCAAGACCGCTTGTTCCGGACGGCAGGACTTGTCGCCATGTGTTCCGCTGCGGGATTGCTCGGCATGCTGTATGTATTTCCGCTCATGTATCAGCATGCGCTGCAAGCATCGGCCTTAGATGCCGGCTTGACGACTTTCCCCGAGGCATTGGGACTTATGGTGTCCTCGCAGCTTGTACCACGCTTCTATCCAAGGTACGGACCCAAGCGAATTATTATTGTCGGACTGCTCTGCACATCGGCGATCTTCGTACTGCTAAGCATGGTTGGGGCGGGGACGAGCCCATGGCTCATACGAAGCATGCTGTTCGCGGTTGGCCTGTGCTTAGGACATACAGTCGGAGCCCTTCAGATCGCGGCCTTCTCCAACGTACCTCCAGCCTCGATGGGGCGCGCTACCACTTGGTTCGCAGTTCAAAACAGGCTAGGACCGGCCATAGGAATGGCCGTATTGTCCGCCATCATGGCTGCAATGGCAAGCGGGCAAGTGATGAACGGAGCTGTAGATGCTGCTCATGCTGGACAGCTTGAAATGAATCTTTTCGCTTACCGTACTGCCCTGATCGGTGCAGCTGTATTTTTGCTCCTTGGCTTATGTGCCGCCTTCCGAATCCAGGACAGCGACGCCGCCACGACCATGAAATCTCGGCAATCTTCCATTCCTGCGACGAAGCCTGTAAAGGCTGAAGGATAGAGGATAAAAGATCACGTATCTATGCCCAAATATTAGAATTTAATGCTTCAATATTCTATCTTTATTACAGAGATAGTCTGTTTTTCCCAACCGTCGTGGATAAGTGATAGAGGCAATATCCAAGTACAGTAAAGGTTTAGAACAATTTTGACGAGTTTTCAGAAAATTCCGTTTTAGGTTGGGAAAATTATAGTGAAACCCGCGTGGTTGTAGTAAAATTGCTATATTAGTGTTTTGAAAAAGCCTGATTTATCTAGGGTTGAACAGTAACATTAGATGTATTGAAATTGAGCTGCCTCCCCTCATTCCGCCGATGATCTTGATGTTGAACAGTAACATTAGATGTATTGAAATTCTTTTTTTTATACACTTTCAACAGCCATAAAGAAGTTGAACAGTAACATTAGATGTATTGAAATTTGCTTCCGATATCGTGGTGAAACTTCCGCCACCTAGTTGAACAGTAACATTAGATGTATTGAAATATAGCAGCCCTATCTATAACGGGTAGGGGCTTGAGCGTTGAACAGTAACATTAGATGTATTGAAATACGGGCTGTAAAAAGTATACGAATAACTTCGCGCGGTTGAACAGTAACATTAGATGTATTGAAATACACCTACCAAAAAACGCTATCCAGATAACAACGTTGAACAGTAACATTAGATGTATTGAAATTGCTTAAGCAGCCGCGGACATCTTCTTCTTGAAGATGTTGAACAGTAACATTAGATGTATTGAAATAATCTAGTAAGTTGCAAGCCCGTTTGGACTTGCTGGAGTTGAACAGTAACATTAGATGTATTGAAATCGTCCCACTGAATAACGCTTCAAAACCAAATCCACTGTTGAACAGTAACATTAGATGTATTGAAATATAAACGAACGCATTTCCTTAGCATACTCTTCATTCGTTGAACAGTAACATTAGATGTATTGAAATTTCGCTTTAGAAAGACGATCCTTTTCTCCGCGAAGTGTTGAACAGTAACATTAGATGTATTGAAATGCCCCTCATTCATCCAGTCAGGAAAAACATAGTCATGTTGAACAGTAACATTAGATGTATTGAAATACATATTGCCAAAGTGGAAATGGGCAATTTTTTGTTAGTTGAACAGTAACATTAGATGTATTGAAATCGGCTAACCACCCTCCTATTATTGCGCAATCATGATGTTGAACAGTAACATTAGATGTATTGAAATTAGCGTTTACCAGAACGAAACTTTAATACAGCTTGGTTGAACAGTAACATTAGATGTATTGAAATTCCAGATACTAAGTACATAGTTAAAGGTTTAACGCCAGTTGAACAGTAACATTAGATGTATTGAAATTTCTCAAGCGGATTATTAAGCCCAAGATAGTCAGGCGTTGAACAGTAACATTAGATGTATTGAAATTCGGGTACTTGCACCAACTCTTTTTTTCGTTGTATGTTGAACAGTAACATTAGATGTATTGAAATTGAGAGTCGGGAAGTATAGACGCGTCTCCACTGACAGTTGAACAGTAACATTAGATGTATTGAAATAGTTGTGCAATCACAATGCCGTCAAGGTTTACTCCCGGTTGAACAGTAACATTAGATGTATTGAAATTATAAAGGCATCGCAAGCCAATATTTTAATGAAGAAGTTGAACAGTAACATTAGATGTATTGAAATCCTAGCACATAACGGGCAGGAGTAGATGCAAGTCCAGTTGAACAGTAACATTAGATGTATTGAAATTTTCACGTAGCTCTCGCATTCGTTCCGGTGAAATACGTTGAACAGTAACATTAGATGTATTGAAATAATTCATGATGTTGATGGTGAGTGACATTACCATAAGTTGAACAGTAACATTAGATGTATTGAAATAGTACGTAAGCAGCATCATAGTCACCATCTTCTTTACGTTGAACAGTAACATTAGATGTATTGAAATTGATGAACATTGGTGTTTTCCGTCCCTGCCCGTTCGTTGAACAGTAACATTAGATGTATTGAAATAAAAACATACCCGCTAATGTGATACCTTGAATTAGGGTTGAACAGTAACATTAGATGTATTGAAATTACCAGCTCGTCCTCGTCGAGTGCATCCATCCAGAGTTGAACAGTAACATTAGATGTATTGAAATTGGGTTTCCCATGGAGAAGACCACCCGGATACGCATAGTTGAACAGTAACATTAGATGTATTGAAATTAGATTCGTGGCGCTACTGCAAAAGCCTTTGATTTAGTTGAACAGTAACATTAGATGTATTGAAATTTTGTGGAAAGTGTATGAAACGCTTTATTAAGATTGAGTTGAACAGTAACATTAGATGTATTGAAATAGTTGATGGGTAAACCTGCCGTTGATAATATCATCCGTTGAACAGTAACATTAGATGTATTGAAATAACCTATGTAACGGCTAAAGGGCTTGAATATATCTAGTTGAACAGTAACATTAGATGTATTGAAATTCGCCATCCGTCATCTGACTATAAAGCTTATTATCGTTGAACAGTAACATTAGATGTATTGAAATTTGAGCCGGTGGACGCGTCGATCGTATTTCCGGAATGTTGAACAGTAACATTAGATGTATTGAAATAATGGAGTCAAGCTTTCTTCTCGACCCTGCTTGATAGTTGAACAGTAACATTAGATGTATTGAAATCTGATGATCAAGCAACAGTCCAATTGTAGATGGTATGTTGAACAGTAACATTAGATGTATTGAAATTTGGTGTAGACATAGTAGCCTTTTAGGTCGATGTCTGTTGAACAGTAACATTAGATGTATTGAAATACGCTGCCCCCTCTCTAATCTGTACATGCGTGTACTTGTTGAACAGTAACATTAGATGTATTGAAATTGTCCGCACTCTGAGCATGTAATATGTCTATTCCTTGTTGAACAGTAACATTAGATGTATTGAAATTGTCCGCACTCTGAGCATGTAATATGTCTATTCCTTGTTGAACAGTAACATTAGATGTATTGAAATATCCATGGTCGAACCGTGCGGATATGGACAAGGCCGGTTGAACAGTAACATTAGATGTATTGAAATTATGGTACGAACCTTGCGAGCAAGTATGCGGAGCTGTTGAACAGTAACATTAGATGTATTGAAATGGGAATAGTGATATCGCTGATCCTTGTGAATCTCCGTTGAACAGTAACATTAGATGTATTGAAATAGTGTGAAGAATGGTGGGTTAGCTATTCTGGACAACGTTGAACAGTAACACTAGATGTATTGAAATTATGCGCCAGTAGGACCGGCAACCGAGAAACGTTCAGGTTGAACAGTAACATTAGATGTATTGAAATACTACTAATTGACCCGTGATAATCTCCTGCTTTCTTGTTGAACAGTAACATTAGATGTATTGAAATTACTCCTGGATTGCTTCGGTTACCCGGATCACGAGTGTTGAACAGTAACATTAGATGTATTGAAATTGGTTTGTGGGGACGCATCAAGATAAATCCGAATGACGTTGAACAGTAACATTAGATGTATTGAAATACAATTGCGGGGCCGAGTTCGATCTTTTTACATCACTGTTGAACAATAACATTAGATGTATTGAAATATCGTGGAATGGATATGGGGATGTAAGGGAAAGTTGGTTGAACAGTAACATTAGAAGTACAAAATTAATAAAAGCGCCACCTATACTGTAGCGCATTCTCCTTTTGAAGGATATTAGTTTTAAAGTTTTATATAAAGACAAAATGATTCTTCCTAACAGTTGTAAATAGTGGTACTATAGTTATAGGAAAATCACACCATGTGTTACTGTTGATTTTAGAACATAATTTAAAGTCAAAAATTTCAATGCATCGCACGCTACAGTTAAATAATGAATATTTAATTTGCTTTCATTCTATTGCTCTACTATATCGTTTCATTACTAGAGTCTGCAATAGGTAATAATATTCAATCTACTTAGGAGAGGGGAACGATATGTACTTTGAATTAAAGGCGACGGTCATGCTGAAGCAGTCGGGACATTATTTGGAATGGCCTGAGCGTATAAGTGCTTGGATCGGAAGGGTCAGCTTGCATGATCCCATGTTGAAACACTCACATTATGAAACCGCATACAAGCATTATGTGTATGGAGCACCTTATCCGAGAGAGAATGATGGAATCTACAAGAAAGGTAAAGTATATGTCATAGAAATACGGAGCTCAATTGAGCAGACGTTAAGACGTATCTCCGCTGCACTGCAAATAGAGAGTGGAGATGATTATCTCGAACTTCTCGCCGTATCAAGTGTAAATAGTAAACGATTAACGCATATTACAGAACTTACGACAGTGACTCCTGCAATTGTAACCATTGATAATAAGCCGTGGGTACCAGGTGGAGATATCGAACTATTGTTGAAGCAGGTGCACGCCAACGCTGAGAAAAACGTAACAGCTTGTTCCCGGATGAGCCGATTCGACTCGATTATTATTTTGCCGAAGGTATTCAGATATTGAATGGCAAGCCAATTGCTTATTGCTACAAAGGCCGCAAGCTGCTCGGCAACAAGTTCCGATTGTTTATTCGAGAGGATCCTTGGTCGCAGCAACTGGCGCATATCGTTCTTGGATCTGGCGCAGCTGAGAAGGGAGCCATTCTAGGGGCTGGTTTCTGTCTTGCCAAGGGTCTGAATTAATTGCTGAAAGGAGGGGCTGGACTTGCTGCATGACGTATCAGATAGTTATTTGCTGGCCAAAGGAAAGTTTCCTAATATCGTCTTCGATTCTCACCAACCGAAAGAGGGTTTATATATCCGATTACGGCTTGATCAGAGCTGGGAACAGCAAGCTGAGCAATTCACTCAGAATCATATCATTATCCAAGCGAAGGACGATGCAGCACCGAATCAGCAACAATTGTATGATTGGTTTATCACACGGGATTACTATAGTTCACTTATTACAATGAACAAAGCAGTAGATCCGGGCAAACAAATCCATAGCAATAATCCATTTGCACTGTATGCCAAACGCGAGGTGTTCTTGGGGGAGAAGCAGGGCAGCAACAAGTCTACCATGCAGGAGCATGTGAATCGATTTTTGGATATGACGAAGCCGAATGAGATTCAGCAGAAGTGGAACAGTCTGCTCCCGAAAAAGTTACAAAAAGGTGCTGACGCGCTAACTCCTGATATCTTGTTCAGCAATACAGAATACGCAGCAGCATTGGAATATCTCATCAGTGACGAGCGAAGTGAACGTGTTGCTAGAGTTGCTGCATGGTACACGGACAATTTACAACACTTGACGGAGTTTATTAAATCCATTGAATTTAGAAATTACATAAAACTGTTCTTCATTTCTACGCAAGATGACCACACCTTAGAATCACAACGATGTGAGCAAATGTATAGGCTAGAGCACCTCCTTTATACCATTCCGAAAATATATAACAGCAATGATTATAACCAAATAGTTGATGGGCAATTAGTTGGATTGCCGAGCTTCAACGTCAGCATGAATAGTAAAAAGCCATATCTTGAACATAAAAGTATGCGCGTGCAGGTTCCTATCCGTGTATCCCTTCAGGACGCTATTTTAATCAAGCGCGCATCGGAATGGCTTCTGTCAAAACCGAAAAATGTGATGAACAAGCTTTCTTACGTGAAGGACTTCACTTTATCATTCACCGCTAAACCTGAAGGCGCTTATCATGTCTATATAGACGGGAAAGAAAATGAAGTGCTGGATTATGAAAACGTTCCATTCCCTACGGAAGTTTCAGTAAAAATCAGTATTAACAATGTATTGGGGATTACGATGGGGAAAGAGAAAATGAGAAAAGAATATCCCCGTATCGAGAATGTCGAGCAGCTGCAGCGAGAAATTAGCCGCTATTTCTTCAGGGGGCGCATGAATGAACAGTTTGTGCGTGCTGAACCAAAGCCAAAGAGCAATGAGTTCACTTCCATTATGGCTGCGTTGTTCATACAGAGCAGACAAGCTTTTCATGACTGGTTGTATAAAGGGACGGAGATCACAATTCGTCCGCTTTTCGCACGTACTACCTTGCGGCTCATTCAGGAGCAACTGATGTATGTGGAACCTGTCGGACAGAACAATGGGTATTCGCTTGACTTGCGCTGGCTTGCAGATGCCATGAACTTTAGGCTGTCGTTAATATCTTATTTAGAACGAAATGAAGGAGGAATGACTGTGTCAGACCGGATTGCTGAAGTGATGAAATCGTTAAAGACGAAGCTGGAAGCGGGGAACAGTGGTTGTATCTGTAGCAATGATAACGAATATTATTTCCTAGTGGGGCAACTTGCCTATTACTTGAAAAGTCAATCGGAGACTCAGCAAAAAACAGGGGAGTTATTAGGGCCATTCCTGATGGCCAAACGAAGTGAGCAGATGAAGGTTCGCTTGCAAGAAGCCTATATTCTGCATAAGCACAAGATTGGACTTCAACATGTGAAGTTCAATCGGGCATTTTCAAGTGTGTTTGGTTATGTACCAGATGCTGATATGGATGAAGATGGGATGGAGATGTTTATGGCTGGCTTGTTCGCAGATAACTGGTTCTATGAGAAAAACGATAAATCTAGCAATTCCGAAGATTAATTAGTTGCTGAGGAGGAGATTGCAATGGCAAAGAAAAATAACCGGGTTGTAGGGTTAGTTGGAATTGTAAGCAGAATGGCAAATTGGAATGCGGATTTTTCAGGTCATCCGAAAACGATTAGCAATGGACAAATTTTCGGAAGTGACAAAGCGTTTAAATATAGCATCAAGCGATATTGGGAGGAAGAAGGCCATAAAGTGCTGTATATCCGCTCCTATAAGATGGCGGCTGGAAAGGGGAAAGAGGCGGATAAATTACAGCCTCGCTCACTTGATGAGCGCTATGAAGAATTATTTGGAGAGAAAGTATCTTCAAGCTCATCAGAAGTATTAACTCGGTTATTTCAGTGTATAGATGTTATGAATTTTGGCGCTACATTTGCGGTAAAAGAACAAAATATTGGCCTTGCAGGTGCTGTTCAGATTGGACAAGGATTCAATAAATGGGGGAGAACTTCTGTTGAAGTACAGGACATTCTATCGCCGTTCCGTAATTCGAATGAAAAAAGCGCTGACAAGGATGCTACTTCAATCGGTAAAAAGACGACAGTAGATGAGGCACACTACATCTATCCATTTTCCGTGAATCCGAAGCATTATGATCATTATTTGGAGCTTCAAGGCATGGAAGAATTCGAAGGATACACAGAAGAAGCGTACGAAGCCTTCAAGCAAGGAGCATTGATCGGAGCAACGATGCAGAATACGAATAGCAAGTCGGGGGCGGAGAATGCTTTTGCCTTATTTATCGAGTTCAAAGCAGATGTCCCGGCTTACATGCCGAATCTTGATCCATATGTTTCTGTTAGAAAAATAAAGACCAAACGATTTACGATTTAACAGCTATTGAATCTCTATTATCCGATGCAGATGATTGGATAGAACGCGTAGAAGTATATGTAAATCCTTATGCGGCGGATGTCAAACTAGCATATCCTCGGGCGAATTTCTTTAATATTTTTACACGGAAAGCGATTGTTCGGGAGAAACAGGAGATGGCTAGTCAGCGATAGGAGGGACAACGATGAGAGCACTCCGATTCGAGCTTAGTGGCGAAACTGCTTTTTTCAAGAAGCCAGATGTAAATGTCCATGCCTATTTTACTTATAGTCACATTCATAAGGTTGCATTATATGGATTGCTTGGCGCAATTATCGGTCTTAGCGGATACGCTCGGCAGCATGAGCGTAATAGGATGAGGTCTACAGGTTCAAAGGCAGATGAAAGTGAAATTGCAATCTTCCCGGAATTTTATGAAGTGCTTCGGGATACTAGAGTCAGTATTGTTCCACATGGAGATCGCGGATATTTTTCTAAAAAAATTCAAATCTTTAACAATACAGTAGGTTATGCAAGCCAAGAAGCAGGCGGAGTATTGAATGTACGAGAGCAATGGATTGAGCGTCCGCATTGGACTGTCTATATAGCGGACTGTAAGGGGTTATCAGATCAGGTATTTGAAAAACTAGCTGATTATATATTGAACTCCAAAGCGGAGTTCATGCCGTACTTAGGAAAAAATGATCACCCCGCCACTATCTCGAAGCCATGCTTAATCGAATTGGAACAGTTGGATGAGGCCCCGTATTATATAGATTCTTTACGGGCAGCCCACATTGGATGTGATGCTCGTGGAACTATTAAAAATAGAGGGCTGCAGAGTTACTTTCAGGAACATATGCCTGTAGGCTTGAATGCAGCCAATAATGGATATGTCACGCAACCGTTGGTGTATACCAATCAAGAGATTGATCCGGATACCTTGAAGGAATCCGATTGGAGCAGACTATATGCAGATGGTGATCAAACATTGTATTTTCTATAATTGAGCATCATATGCACGCACAGCTGGAAAGGGTGTTCGAATCCTTTTCAGCTGTTCTTTGTACGAAGGAGGTATTGAAATGCCGACGGATATGCACATCGCGAAGTGGCTAACAGATGAAGCGAGAGGAAAACTGCATGCACATCGTCCAAATGATGAGAGTCCACGCGCAGCAGAGACACTTGAGGAGCATAGTGATCTCGTTATGCATTATGCAGAGATGCTATTGGCCAATAATGGAGCAGGCGAAGCTGTGGAACGGGCAATTAAGCTTCTGAAAATTGACGGAGAAGAATTGAGTGAATCTGTAAGGGACACCGTTCGGAGATATTTTGAACAGGCGATCTATCTTCACGACCTTGGAAAGTTAAATCCAGCGTTTCAGTGGAAGAAGATGAAGAACGGAGTGGTAGGACAGCGTGGCAAGCTGGGAAACAGTCACCATTCCTTGTTATCTTCGGTATTGTATCTACATATATATTTGTCTGAATTACGAATGAAGGAACAATCAGGCGAATTATCTTCAGGCAAGCGCCGCAACAAGAAGATATTCGCTTTTTTGCGTCATATTCTGTATGTATTTGCTTATGCAATTTCCCGTCATCATACCTATTTAGGTGATTTGGAGGAACCTGCTGGCGATCAATTAACTGTATTTGAAAAAGATATTCAGCGCATGCATGAACTTGTTCGAGAGAACCCTGATTATGTGTTCTACTATCGGCAGAAAGATTCCTTACTGCAGAACGAAGCTTTATTTCAAGATATTGTGGCAGCCAGAAATGAACGATTTACTGATATGCACCCGCCATTTCCGATGTACATCCTTGTCAAGCTCCTGTATTCCATTTTGGTATCGTCAGATTTTCGTGCTGCTTATCATTATGCAGAGCAAAAAACTGTTGAGTTGCAGTATTTCGGGAAAGGGTTTCTCCTTCAGCCAGTCATTGATGCCTATCGGCGGGGCGAAATATACAAAGGAATCATGCGCTATCAGCAAAATCCGGAAACTTCGGAAATAAGCGAGATGAACCGTTTGCGCGCTATGCTGTTTTTAGAAACGGATAAACGATTGCTGGACAATATCAACGAATACATCTTTTATCTTGAAGCCCCTACCGGATCGGGAAAGACCAATATGTCGATTAATCTTGCCTTACAATTGCTTAATAGCAATGTAAGTCTTAATAAACTAATTTATGTGTTTCCTTTCAATTCGCTCATCGAACAAACCAAGAAAACCTTGGATGATGTGTTTGCTCCAATAGCGTCTAATCAGTACAAAATCGAAGTTATTAACTCGATTACACCTATGGTTACCGTCTCCGAACAGGAAGCGGTAGAGGGAAAAGATGAGAATAAACGCGAACCAGACTTTGATTATAAATCGATTCTTCTACAGCGTCAGTTGCTTCAATACCCAGTGACTTTAACCTCACACGTTAATCTGTTCAGTTATTTATTTGGAACGGGAAGAGAGTCGAATTTGGCATTTGCCCATCTGTGCAACAGTGTCATTGTTCTAGATGAAATACAGAGCTATCGAAACGTATTGTGGAAGGAGATCATTCACTTTCTGAGGTCTTTTGCAGAGATTTTGAACATGAAGATCATTATTATGTCTGCCACATTGCCGCAATTGGATCACTTGTTGGAACGAACAGATGAGAACAAGTGTGCAGAGACGTATTCCTTGGTACATAGCAGGGAGAATTACTTTACTCATCCGCTCTTTCGTGATCGGGTACAGCTTCATTTCGAATATTTAGCAGATGGAAGAATCGATATGGAGCGATTGTTGGATCAAGTCGTTGAGATATTTCAGGAACGTAAGCAGCGGGGAAAAAGCAACCGCATCTTGATCGAGTTTATTAGTAAGAACTCAGCACGCATTTTCTATGATATGATTCGTCAACAGGTAGGCATGTCTGTCTATGAATTAACAGGTGACGATAGCCACTTTTATCGCAATGAGCTGTTGAAGTTGTTAGGCAAAGACGCGGACGGAAACTTTCACTTGCAAGAGGTAATTGTAGTAGCTACCCAAGTGATTGAAGCGGGTGTGGACATTGATATGGATGTCGGCTTCAAAGATATTTCATTGCTAGACAGTGAAGAACAATTTCTTGGGCGTATTAATCGCTCCTGTAATCGAGCGGATTGCCATGCCTTTTTCTTTGATATGGACAAGGCGAATATGATCTATCGCAGTGATTGGCGTACAGAGTATGATCTCCATCATGCAAACTATCAACAAATGCTGCGTCATAAGGACTTTCAAGAGTTCTATCAGTTGAATATGAGGCGAATTCTGGAGTCTCGTCAGCGAGCGGATCAGAACAATTGGAATTATTTCATCAATGACGTGCAGTGTCTGAACTTCCCGGCAATACAACGACATATGGAGCTTATACCCGATAAGAACGTTTCTTTATTTCTTAACTATAATTTGGATACAGAAGAGGGTAAATTATGCGGTGAAAGCGTATGGAGAGACTATGTTCGTCTAGTTAGCGATCGACAGATGGATTACTCTGAGCGAATGGTCAGATTATCTATTGTAAGGCAGCAGATGAACTATTTTACTTACACGTATCGTGTTGTGAATGGAGAAACTCCGCGCATATATACGGAGCGAATCGGATCGCTGTATTATGTTCCGAATGGAGAGGAATATATGGATTGGAATGAGCAGACGCGTTCGATGAAGTTCAATCGATTCGCATATGAGCAGGCTGAGAGGGGGCCTCTTCTATGAAGATAACGGGAACGATGGTGAACTATTATGTACACTGCCGCAGACAATGTTGGCTGTTCGCAAATGGTGTAAAGTTGGAGGATGATAGCGAAGATGTGCGAATCGGCAAGATTATGCATGAGTTGCAAAGCGAAGGCAAACAAAATCGGGAAGTAGCAATTGAAGGCATTAAGGTAGACAAGCTTACGGATTGTTATGTGACAGAAATAAAGAAATCTGATGCAGATGTTGAGGCTACGAAATGGCAGACACTTTATTATATGTATGTTCTAAAGCAAAAAGGAATGGAGCGCAAAGGAATGCTTCAGTTTATCGAACGGAATAAAGGAACGAGCAGGACGATTGAACTGGAGCTCGATGCGAAGACGGAGGAAGAGCTAGTAATAATGCTGAAAGAGTTAGAGGCATATATTCATCAAGAACGGCCAGATAAGGCTGTTGAAGATAAGAAATGCAAACGTTGTGCTTATTACGCTTACTGTTTTCTTTAAACATGGGAGGGGAATACATGTCTAGAAACAAGTCTGCTTCTTCAACAAGATATATTCGAACTCCAGGGACACTGGGAAGAGAGGATAACTCTTTAACCTTTCGCAATGAGAAAGGAATTATTCATTTGCCGATTCATGGAATTAAGGAACTCTACTTGTTAAATGAAATATCGCTGAACAGTAAGCTGTTTTCATTTTTATCAGCTGCAGGAATAACCGTTCACTTTTTTGATTATTATGGTCACTTTAGAGGCACCTTTTATCCGAAAGAAGCGAGGGTTAGCGGGAAAGTGAAGCTTTTACAGGCTAAGGCTTGTTTGGAACGAAGGATGCCAATTGCAAAAGCATTTGTTTTAGCGATTGCGCTTAACATTCACGAAGTGCTCTATCATTATTATAAACATGGGAATAAGGAGATCAAGCCTTATTTGGATTGGTTAAAGCAAGATGTTCCTCGCCTGTTGGACAAAATTAATGATATTTCCCGTCTTCTTAGTGTGGAAGGTGAGATATGGCGCCGATTTTATGATACTTTCAAGACATTTCTACCTGAGGAATTTAAAATGAACAAGCGGGTTAAGCGACCGCCAGATAATCCTTTAAACGCCATGATTAGCTTTGGGAATATGATATTGTATACGAAAACGATAACTCAAATATATCATACTCATCTCGATCAGAGCATTAGCTTTTTACATGAACCAAGTGACCGAAGGTTCTCTTTAAGTCTTGATTTATCAGAACCTTTTAAGCCGTTACTAGTATACCGAACGATTTTTGAACTCGTAAACAATCGTAGAATTCAAGTAGGAAAGCATTTTGAGAAAAAGTATAATTATTGCCTTCTTAATGATGCGGGGCGAGATGTTTTTATAACAGCGTTAGAGGAGCGGATGGAGCAAGTATTCGATCATGGAACATTAAAAAGAAAGATAAGCTATTTAACCGCAATAAAGTATGATGCGTATAAATTAAAAAAACATATTGTTGAAGAAACACCGTTTATGCCTTTTCTTCTTAAAGAACGGAGATGAGCGAGGATGGGGAAGAACTATAACTATGTCATTTTAGTTTATGATATCGGAGAAAAGCGTGTAGGACGCGTATTTAAAATATGCAAAAAATATCTGGTACATTTTCAGAAATCAGTGTTTCGTGGAGCGATTACACCTGCAAATTTATTGAAATTGCGAGGTGAATTGAAGAAGGAAATTGATAAAGAATCTGATTTTGTAGCGATATTCAAAATGACTGGTGACTACGTGTTTGATGAAGAGATTATTGGGGTTAGATTGAACAATTCTGAGTCTTTACTACTCTAATTTTCCCAACCTCTTTCGTACATATAATCGATAGAACCTTAGTGCTACAAGGGATTAGGGAGATTATTGACACGTTATATCATGATTCACTCATAGTTGGGAAATAAATAGCGAAAGCCGCTTGGCTGTAGTAAAATCGACTTATTCAAAGACTAGAAAAACCTGATTTTACTAGGGTTTGACAGTAACATGAGATGTATTGAAATTTTTGTATATCCTCCGAATTTTTAATATAATTAATAGTTTGACAGTAACATGAGATGTATTGAAATTACGTGAAAATGAAAAAAAGCCGTCAACGCCATCGGTTTGACAGTAACATGAGATGTATTGAAATTAACCTACTGACGGGATCCGGTATAAACTGTTGAAAGTTTGACAGTAACATGAGATGTATTGAAATATTTTCAGAACACCTTCCATCGACGCGAGCTGAGATGTTTGACAGTAACATGAGATGTATTGAAATCATTGTCCCTTAACACGATTCGATCCCCTACGCCGAGTTTGACAGTAACATGAGATGTATTGAAATACTTTTAAACCGCAGGTGAAGGCCTAATGTACGAAGTTTTGACTAAACGAAGGAAGAAAGGTAGAAGTACGAGGTAGAATAAAATACGGCAACCCAAAAAGTCGAGTAGAGCTTTAGGGCCTCCATACTCGACCTTTTAGATTTAACTTACATATGGATCACCCAAAATTGCAGCGGACAATCCTTACTCTGAACCGTTATTCTTCTCGGATTTAGATACTTCAATAGCAGCGGCATCGACCGCTTGTTGGCCTTTTTCATCGATTTGAATTAACGCTTCATCAATGGTTAGTTTGTTGGCAATGACGTCCTCCACGATTTGGTTACCGATACTTTTGAATGCGTTGATGATATCATAATGAACAGATTCATAAGGATTGTGATTGGATGGGGAAGCTTTAAGCATCGTCAATGGGGATAAGTCATGTCCCTTCACGGAAGCGATAAGTTCGGTTCGCGTCGGAAGTCCGTGATTGATTTCCGTGGAAGTCATAGCTCCTCCTTGCACCATCCACTTCAGCAATTCCCAAGCTGCTTCCTGGCGCTCTGAAGCCGTTGAGATTCCGTAAATTTCCTTAATGAGATAGTAATCGCAGTATTCCGGCTTGCGCGGGTCTACTGGAACAGTTACCATGTCCCAATTAATAGGCTGTCCAGCACCATAAAGCTGATTGATGTCAAAATTATAAGCGGCAACGTGGGATTGCAGGGCCATAGCGGCATTGCCTGTGTAGATCGGGTCGAGTGACATCGCACCTTCGGTTTGCTGCGTTTGCTTATAGATGCGTCCAGAGCGCAGTGCGTCAATCGTTCTCCTCCATATTTCCTTCCATGCGGGGGTGTTCATCTGGATTTTCAAGGTTTCGGGGTCGATGAACCGCAATCCTTCCGTTTGTCCCCAACGCATAATGAGAGAGATTCCCACATTTTCATAGTAATTGGGCTTAAATCCGTATAAAGGCTCTCCATCATCGGTTTGCGAAGGAAATCGTGTGGCCAAGTCAAAGATATCTTTCCAAGTGGATTGATTCCTCGGAGGCGGGATTTTGTATTTGGCAAACAGATCTTTGTTATAGTAAATGGCGTAGCTAGAGAAGGTAGGCGCCAAACCGTAAAGTTGGTCTCCAGATCTGATTTTTAAGGTATCGAACATGATCGGAGTTATGTTCTTCCACGTGCCAGGCTCCTCCTTTATATACGATTCAAGATTAAGCAGCTCACCCGAGTCGATAAGTTTCTTATAAGTGGATAAATTGTCCATATAGCGTAGATCAGCCGGTGATGACTGATCTGCCTCTGGGATAACTTGAATGCTGATAAGGGGTGATTTTTGCTCGAAGGCATGGCCATATCTCTTGTGAAATTCGTTCGGTGAAGGATATTCCACCGTGATCGTTATCGGCTTCTCAACGTTGTTTTGGCAAGCTGATAATAATAGCATTGAAAGTATAATGCCAAGTATCGCAATTTTGTTCTTCCTCATGATGATACCTCCAACGAATATAAACTGGGAGAAAGGGTGGAGATTTTATAGGTTAATTCCAAGAAGCGCTTGCCGATGATTGCTCGCTTTCACAATACAGTGAATTTCTTTTTCATTCTTTACACCCCCTCCATATATTGTGCAATTCAAATTCTGAGGTGAAAGGAGATACCTCCTGCAAGACAATGTAACGACTCGCTTGTACATTCTGGATGATGTGATTTATGTAGACAGAATGATCCGCATATATCGGAATTATTTTGGAAGCTGCTGTACCTCGTTCTGTAATTGTTTCAATGCATCTTCCAGTGACTTCCCGCCATCCAGTATGCTCTGAATCGCAGCGTTCGCCTTATCTACAAGTTGAGACGGCACTTCTTCCATGGGATGATAGGATTGCCGCAGCGCATACATGACAGATAGTCGTTCACGTTCCTCCTGATTCGTGCTCAATTCATTTTGTAGGGTGGAAAAGCCATATAAAGAACGGTAATTCCATTTCGCAACGGTACGAGAATTGAGAAACTTTACCAACTCCCAAGCTGCTTCTTTCTCTGTAGATTGAGCAGATACTGCATATAATCCGTCAATTAGAAGCGTATCGTTGTGATTGGGGCTAACAGGAAACGGAGCTAGCGCCCATTGAAACGAGGATTTTTTACGAGCGGCAAGCTGTTTATACTCTTCATATGTAACCATGGCCATTGCTTGTTTGCCAGCTAGGAAGGCGTTCATATATGCATTAAGGTCTGAACTATTGATCAATTGCCCGCTGTTCAATAGAGGGAGTGTAAGCTCCCAAATTTGCTTCCAAGGATCACTTGCAACAGTCGCTTTGGAGGGATTTCCCTGTGTTATGGCTAGGTTTTGTCCGAAGCCGACCTTCAACATGAATTCAAAGGGAGAAGGATCACTGGTAGCAAGCGCGATAAGCGAATTTCCATTTCCATCTTCCTTTGGAAATTTATTAGCTAAGCGGAGCAAGTCCTCCCAAGTCATTCCTTCGTGCGGATACTCGATATGGTACGCATCGAAAAGGTCTTTATTGTAAGCGAGGGCTTGTCCATGGAAGGTAGGGGGTAATCCATATAGCTTCCCGTTTCCAATCGATCGAGCATATTCGATGACTTGTGGAATGTACGCGTCCAGCGGGAAGGAATCTCGCTTTATCCATAAATCCAATTCTTGCAAATCGTTGCGTTTTGCCATTTCCTTTACTAGTTCGGGTGGCAAGTAGATAATATCGAATTTGTTCTGCTGAACCCAATTTTCTACAGGTAACTTCTTCGTCACGAGAGGTTTCGTGGATATGATCGAAAGCCTTATATTTGGGTATTCTTGATTAAATAGGTTTCCATATCGCTTTAGAAAAGCATTTTCATTCGTATATGCAATCGTAAGCTCTGCTTTTTTGTCTTTTGAGAACGGAGGAGCATCGCTTTGTTGACACCCCATCAGGAGAATTGCCAAACATGCAATGGAAACGAGAAGTGTTGGAAAGAGTTTTCTTTTCAATAGAAACACCTCGGTGAAAAAGTTTGCTTTCTAAATAAATAGAATATGTTTTTTCTGTAAATCTTTTATACCATATATTGGAATTAATGTAAATAGGGGAGTGGTGATGGGGAGTGAGGCTGAATTGAACTGTAGGATCGTCTATTAAAAAATGAAAAGGCCGAGTCGGAGAGCCAGCTCGGACTTGACCTTTTCATTGAAACTAAAAAGCTCTTGCTGAAAGCTGATATCTATAACCGCTTCCGCCGTCATTAGGTACGATAATCACTCTATATTTGCCGATATATTTTGACGGTGGCCTAAATGACTGATTCACATAATAATTATTGGTTTTGGACGTTTTTGCCGTAGCGACTTGACGATTCTCATCATTGTAGATTTTAAGAGTCATTCCGGCTTTGTCGTCGTCTCTCAAATAATACCGAATTTCATTGCCAAGGCTAGGATTGTAATCG
This sequence comes from Paenibacillus alvei DSM 29, assembly GCF_000293805.1. Lineage (GTDB taxonomy): Bacteria > Bacillota > Bacilli > Paenibacillales > Paenibacillaceae > Paenibacillus_B > Paenibacillus_B alvei. The sequence goes on from NZ_AMBZ01000003.1 coordinate 334,815, forward strand.
AACGTGAACTCAACCTCTCCTTTCGATGGAATCACTCCTATTTCATCGAGCAGAAGAGCCTTTACACTGTAATCATCCTGGTTGTCGATTGAAGAAACGGTCGTCTCGTGAGCTTGTGCAGCAGGAACAGCCGCAAATACGGTTGCCGCTGCAGCCAAAGTCAGAAATGCTTTTTTCAAGTGAACAACCTCCCAAATAAGAATGATGACTGTAAAATATAGGTTTCTGAGGATAGATTAACATGAAAAGAAACATAAAGTAAATACCTAGAAGGATAGTTATTTTATCGTGGATAGGATGAATCAAAAGCCGTAATCGATAGGTTGCATAGCTTTCTTGGAACAATGCAATAGGTTGCTAGGATAGCGGAGTTGCAGAAAGGACGTCTACTAACATTTTAACATTCACCGTGTACTGGACTTTAGGCACTTTCTTGTCCTTTAAAATCGAAGGAGAGCTTTTATCATACGGAAAAAATCGAAGGGTTATAGCTTCTACATTAGTGACGGTGAACTGAGAAGTGGACACCCCATTTTTTATATTCTATAATGCATTCAAATTCTAGGAATCAATTGGGCGCATATCGGAATATTCCCACACTATTCTTGTTTTAGCCCATCTATCAGGCGTTTGAATACCAAAATATTGAAGATACTTATTGGTTTCATTTAAGAGTTTCGATATAATGATGACACAGATATTTACAGCAACTGGAGGTGGAAGTAATAATGGGATGGGTATATTGGCCGGAGCTATTATTGTTAGTTGCAGGCGTAATATTAGTTCTTTTTGGTATTTATTATTGTATTCGCAAATTAATAAGTATTCCTCGCAGAGTGAAACGATTAGAGGATGTTGTTTATAAGAGTGAGAAGCAACAGTAACCTGTCATTATGGCAGGTTATTTTTTTACATCAAAATTAAATAGTTATGAATTTAGTAGGAATAGTTATTTTAGCAGGGATCTCCTGATAAAGATCGAACTATGTTCAAGGAGACAACATGCATCTTACCTTATGGGGCTTATGGTGCGTTTTTTAATTCATTGTATAAAGGATAGATGTCAGATTGACAAGGAGAGGTGCCGAATGGCCGTACACGTAATCATAGGTGACTTATTGAATGCGAAGGAATCTATTATTGGACATCAGGTAAACTGCCAAGGGGTAATGGGCTCAGGCATAGCGAAGGTGCTGCGGGAAAGATACAATACATTGTATCCAAGCTACAAGCAGTATTGTGATCAACATCAAAGTCCGGATGAGCTGCTTGGCAAGTGTCATATCGTCAAGGAAGGTTCCACACATATAGCGAATCTGTTCGGTCAACTGGACTATGGCAGACAAAAGGGTAGAGTGTACACGAACTATGAGGCGCTCCGAACCTCCCTAACTACGTTAAGAGAATATGCCGTACAGAACCATCTATCTGTTGCTTTGCCATATGGTATCGGCTGTGGGTTAGCGAATGGAGATTGGAATGTTGCAAGTGAGATCCTTGAAGAGGTATTTGCCGATTATGATGTTATACTGTACAAGCTAGAAGGATAAGCTCGATCATAATCATTCTATAAAATAAAGATAGCGGACCGCATAGGGGGCGGCATTTATAGATTACAATTCAATGTCGGTGCTGATCGACAGGTGCTGAAAGGATTGCGGCTCACTCAGCTCAGGCAGGTGAATAAGGAAGATCACTTCAACTTTGTATCTGCCTTTCGGTAACGGCTTGCCTTCATTATCTTGGAAATTCCATCGCTCCTGAAAGATAATCTTTTCATCTCGTTTCAATGTCCGTTCAACTACTTCTGCGGTAAATAACTTATTTAGCGACCAACGATAAACTTCCTTGCCATCTTCATTCGTGACGATGAAGTCATACGGTTGCGAGCCGTAAGAAATGACCAGATCTGCTCCAGAAACATTTTGTATTCCGAAATGCAATGTTACGTAGTCGTTATGCTGCTCTGTTGAAAGAAATGTTGTGATCATATGACACGTCTCCTTCTCCGTTTGAACTAATGGATATCTCTGTATCTTTGTTAGATACAAAAAAATCAACCTCATCCCTCATACGCGATACTGCTGCAAAATGTTCCAATTCTACATAAGCGCGTTACACCTTAAGAAGGTGGTTCTTCTATTCTTCTCGGTTCCGCAACGATAGCGTTACCCTATGCGATATGCGGCAAAGCCGCTGCACCTGGCTTCGGTACAACGGCAGGAAATCAGTTATCAAGTTATTGTCCGGTCGTTTATTCCTTTTGCATAATCTTTACTATATACAATTCTACCAATGTTATATCCAATATGTATCATAGAATAACTTTACGATCAAGCTTGTAGCATGCAAACCACAATCCAGCCCCATATTTATGCTTCGTGAAGCCCTGTCCCCATTAATGCCCAGAATAGCAAGGCATGACGCAGGAAGCCTTTTTTCATTTTAAGATCAAATATTGAAATCTGGATGATTCCGTCCCAGCACCCGCTGCCGTCTGTTCTTGCTCCTGCATCCAACCCTCTTAATGGTAAGATGAGAATTTCCTACGAGCCTTGTTGAAAAAAGTGCCTAGGCACTTCCTATTTTGTTGAAAAGATGCAATGGGTGAACATGAAAATGCGGCATGTGTTGAGATTTTTTCAACAGTTGCTGATCGTACAAGCACATTTTCCTTAATATGGTTGGTATAATATATAAAATATGGAGAGGGGCTGGAGGGATTGAGTACGGGGGGATTTGTCCTTATGGTCATTTCGACAATCGTATCGTATACACTGGGAATATGCGTGTTGAATAAATTTCATGGACGAAAAAATAAAGGGGAAATTTTGATACGCATACTAAAAAGAGCCATAGGATGTTTTTCCTACGACTCTCACAATTATTTTATCGAATACTCATTTACTTCAAACGTTAGTATTTTATCGAAAATCACATAGTCTTTGCGGCTGCTGAACGGCCCCTTGTTATTGTTATGCTTATTTATGGCGTAGGACGCTGTACCTGAACCGGCTTGTTTATTTTCATACCAGTTGATAAAGTCGTTTACTTCTCCCATGCTTAAGTCAAACTCCTTTTCCAACCCCGTTGTCATGGTAACGACTAGAATGGCTCTTTCGCCTTGTACGGGTTCCGGTTCTGGTTTAGGTTCGGGCTTAGGCTCTGGTTTGGGTTCCGGCTCCGGAGTTTTCGGATCAAACGGTTGTAATGTGCTGCCGTCAGGCAAATCCAGAGCAACGACATATAAGTAGTCTGTCGTGTTGTTCACGATTTCAACGGAATGTTCTTTTGACGCCAAAATCGGACTTTCGTACATGATTCTCCAAGTGCTGTCATCATTCCCGATTAGCGAGAAATTTCCTGTTTTTACTCCGTCAATATAAACATCAATATCCTTCGAGCCATTGCTCCAATAATAGGAAATGAATCGGAATTGTTCTCCGACAAAATTAAATTTCATCTTCGAGCCGCTTGTGTACCTTACGTTTTTAGTACAGCTCGACACCTCGCAGACTTTCCATTGTCCCTCGTACGATATGTTGAACTCATTATAAGGGTATCTTTTCCAACCGCTCTCAGCATCTTTGGACTCTTGCCCAGTACTTGAAGCAAATGCATGAAATGAAAATGATAATACAAGAAAGATTGATAATACAACAGGCAGTAAGTATTTTTTCATGAAATTAAGTCCCCTTAAGTGCGTAATATATGAACATATTATCGGGTCAAAAAGGGATTGTCTAAACATAAACTCCCATAAAATGATAGAAATAGAATATAACTGAAAAAATTATGCATTTGGTGCTTGAAGAATCGTACTCTTTAGAAGAGTTTCAACATCAAGATCGTCTTGAATAATTTGGTAATTAGATTTATAGTAAGTATGATGTCAACATACTAACCGGTCAGTATGTTGAGCGAAGGGAGGATATGCAATGAATTTCGATTATTCCGAGAAGGTTGAATCTATGCGGAAAACGTTGCTGGAATTCATGAATGATGTGGTATATCCGCAAGAACGAAAGTACGAGGAGTATCTTAGTCAGGCCGGCAGCAGATGGGAGATCCCTCCGATCATGGAACAGATGAAGGAGCAGGCTAAGCGGGCTGGTCTGTGGAACCTGTTCCTGCCGGACAGCGAATACGGTGCAGGCCTCAGCAACCTAGAATATGCGCCCCTGTGCGAGATTATGGGACGTTCCCTGATTGGCCCAGAGGTATTCAATTGCTCGGCGCCGGATACGGGCAATATGGAGGTGCTTGTGCGGTATGGGACGCGGGAGCAGAAGGAGAAATGGCTTGTTCCTCTGCTTGAAGGAAATATCCGTTCATGTTTTTCGATGACGGAACCGGATGTCGCGTCCTCGGATGCAACGAACATCGAAGCGACCATTGAACGGCAAGGCGACGAATATGTCGTAACCGGACGCAAATGGTGGTCTTCCGGTGCCGGAGATCTGCGCTGCAAGGTGGCGATCGTGATGGGGAAGACGAATCCGAACGCGCCGGCCTATGAGCAGCAGTCTATGATTCTCGTGCCGATGGATGCTCCCGGTGTAAAGGTCAAGCGCATGCTGCCCGTGTTCGGCTACGATCACGCGCCGCATGGACATGCGGAAATAGAGTATGATCGCGTACGAATACCGCTGGATTCCATGCTGTGGGAACCGGGCAAGGGATTTGCCATTGCACAGGGAAGGCTCGGTCCGGGACGCATCCATCATTGCATGCGCTTAATAGGGGCGGCAGAGCGGGCACTCGAAGTGTTGTGCAAGCGCGTACGGCAGCGTACTGCATTCGGCAAGACGCTAGACCGTCAAGGCGTCGTGCAGGATTGGATTGCCACCTCGCGTATTGAGATCGAGCAGGCGCGACTGTTGACGCTAAAGGCGGCTTACATGATGGACACGGTCGGAAATAAAGCGGCAAAAGCGGAAATTGCCATGATTAAAGCGGTCGCTCCCAATATGGCGCTTCAGGTCATTGACCGGGCCATTCAAGCGCTTGGGGCCGCAGGTGTCTGCGAAGACTTCCCGCTTGCCTCGCATTGGGCCAATGCAAGAACACTGCGCTTGGCGGACGGGCCGGATGAAGTGCACAAGGCGGCCATCGCCAAAATGGAACTTCGCAAATACGAAGAGATGAAAGCGATTACGATGTAAAAAGGGTAGAGAAGATTAGATAGTACGGAACGAGACTTTAGCCTTTTCATGAATGGGGGATGGAAGGTGAACGTCAAGCAATTATTTGACTTAACGGGTAAAACGGCTGTTGTAACTGGCGGCGGGCGAGGGCTCGGAGAGCAGATTGCTCAAGGCTTGGCAGAAGCGGGGGCGAATCTCGTTCTCTGCTCGCGCAGGGTCGACGCATGTCTGGAGACGGCGGCCCGAATCCATCGGGATACGGGCTCATTATGCCATGCGATGGCTTGTGACGTCAGAAATCCGGACGACGTGCGGCGTGTGGTGGAACAGACGGCGGAAAAGTTCGGACGCCTCGATATTTTGGTGAACAATAGCGGGGCCTCCTGGGGCGCGCCAGCTGTCGATATGCCCCTCGAAGCTTGGAATAAGGTAATGGACATCAATGCGACGGGTACGTTTTTGATGTCACAGGCGGCAGGGAAGATCATGATTGAGCAGCACGGCGGAAAAATCATTAACATCGCTTCCGTGGCAGGTCTGGGCGGTTCGGATCCGGCATGGCTGGATGCTATCGGCTACAGCGCGAGCAAGGGCGCGGTCATTGCATTCACGAAGGATCTCGCGGTCAAATGGGGCCAGCACAACATTAATGTCAATGCGATCGCGCCGGGATTTTTTCCGACCAAGATGACCCGCGACGTTCTTCTACATGGAGGCGAACAGATAGTAAGCCTTACCCCGTTGGGACGGTACGGATCTGATCGCGATCTGAAGGGGAGCGTCGTATTTTTGGCATCCGAAGCTTCCGATTACATTACCGGTGCGGTGCTGACTGTGGATGGGGGCATGACAGCCATGTAACTGTCCCTGAATCACGATCCATGGCATTGTCTCTTCCTCTTATCCAGTAAAGCTATCTTGAAAGAATGAAGGAGGTCTGCATACCATGACGTCCAGGCAAGAGGCGTTACCGCAGGATACGATTCCCGTTCGCAAGGGCGAGGAGTTGAACGTTGCTGCGCTAGAAGAGCATTTACGAAATCATCTCGATATTCCGGAAGCCCCATTGGAAGTAGAGCAGTTCGGGGCGGGGCATTCCAATTTAACATACGCGATACGCAGCGGGGATTGGCAGGCAGTAGTGCGCCGTCCTCCACTGGGGCCGGTCGCTCCTAAAGCACACGATATGCAGCGCGAATATACGATTCTCTCAAGGCTGCATCCGTTTTTTTCGCTTGCGCCTCGTCCTTATTTATATTGCGGGGATCTCTCAATCATCGGCAGTCCTTTCTTCGTAATGGAGCGTCGGAACGGACTCGTGTTGGATCGAAGCTTTCCTTCGGATGTGGAATATACGCCGCAGCTGGGCAGGGATATTTCCGAAACGATGGTCGCGACTTTGGCTCGGCTGCATGAAGTTCCTTACCGTGAAACGAATCTAAGGGCGATTAGCCAGCCTGACGGCTTTATGCGTCGGCAAGTGCATGGCTGGATAGAACGTTATGAACGCGCCAAAACGGATGAGATTCAGGGGGAAGAGAAACTCAAAAAATGGCTGGCCGATTTCCTGCCGAATTCGCAGACACCGACCGTCATCCATTATGATTATAAGCTGAACAATATCATGTTCGCAGGCGACAATCTTACAGAGATAGTCGGCGTGTTCGACTGGGAGATGGCTACGGTGGGCGATCCAATGGCGGATGTTGGAGCAGCGCTCAGTTACTGGTTCGAACCGAATGATCCGCCGGAGCTGCTGCACGGCTTGGGGCATGTCCCGCTTACGGTTCGCCCGGGCTTCATGTCGCGTGCCGATTTCCTAGAGGCTTATGCGTCAAAAAGCGGTCGAGATGTATCGGAGGCCCATTACTACTTGACCTTTGCTTACTTTAAGCTGGCGGTTATCTGTCAGCAAATTTACTACCGTTGGAAAAAGGGTCAGACGAGCGATGAGCGCTTCGGCCGTTTTAATGATACCGTGCAGACGCTGATTGCACACGCCTGGCAGCAAGCCGAACGGGGCGAGCTGTAAATTAGATCACGATTATTGCGCAAGATAGAGTTGCGATTCATCACATTAGGGAGGTTCTTTGAGATATGGGCAATGAGCATTTACTTGTACAAAAAGTAGGGCATGTTCTGTCGTTGAAGCTGAATCGTCCAGAAAAGCTGAATGCGTTCAGTCCTTCCATGATTCGGGGGATAATCGAGTCGCTGGAGGAGGCGAAGAGAAACGCAGACATTCGAGTTATCTGCTTGTCGGGAGCGGGACGCGCCTTCAGTGCAGGCGGGGACGTGACGACAATGAGCGGCGCAAAGCCGAATAATGTTTACGATCACATTGGGATGTTTAATGAACTGGTACATTCCATTAAAGAAATAGAGAAGCCCGTCATCGCGGTCGTGCATGGATTCGCGGCAGGGGCAGGCTTCAATCTCGCGTTAGCTTGCGATTTGATTGTTGCAGCCAATGATGCCAATTTTGCGATGAGCTTTGCCCAAGTTGGTCTCATCTCCGATGGAGGAGGATTGTTCTTCTTGCCGCGCCTCATTGGCATACATCGAGCCAAGGAATTGCTATTCAACGCCGAGCCGATCGATGCGGAATATGCCCACCGCTTGGGTATCGTGAATAAGCTGTATCCTTTGGAACAATTGGAATCCGGTGCGCTGGAATACGCTTCGCGCTTGGCGAAGGGCCCCATTAAGGCGTATGGGATGCTTAAGAAAATCGCCGACCGGTCGCTGACTTCCTCGTTGGATGATATTTTGGAACGGGAAAGGGTTACACAAGCCATGATGGTCACGACCGAGGATCACCAGGAAGGTGTTCGGGCGTTCATCGAGAAGAGACAGCCTTCATTCAACGGTTTGTAGCACTTGTCGTTTTTATTCGTTCTGAATGACAAAATGGTTAGCAATGAGGAGGCGATTTTTGATGACGCAATCCCATTATGCGCACTGGCCCGCGCGAATGCCTGTTTCCATTTCAGTTCCGGACACAACGCTTACTGACAACCTGGAGGTTTCTGCCCGCCGTTATCCGGAAAAGACGGCAATCATTTATTATAACAACTCTATTTCCTATCGAACCTTATGGAAAGAGGTCAATTTGATGGCCGCCTATTTGCTCCATCTCGGCGTAGAGCAAGGCGATCGCGTGCTGTTATATATGCAGAACAGTCCCCAATATATTATCTCCTATTACGCAATCATGCGATCCGGCGCTATCGTTGTACCCATCAATCCTATGAATCTCACCGAAGAGCTTGCTTATCTTATTGAAGACAGCGTCGCAAGAGTCGGCTTTGTCAGCCAAGAGCTGTATTCGCGTATCGAACCGTTGTTATCAGATCGTTGCCTCGAGCGCATCATTGTTGCTACCTATTCGGATTATTGCAGCAATGTAGGCGAAGAAGTGCCTGACATCGTCAGGGCACCTCGTCTTGAATCGATATCCCCTCAAGCCGTGTCCTGGACGGAAGCCATGAAAGTAGCGGCTGTACATCGGGTCTCCTTTCCGAAGACAGAGGGGAGTGATCTGGCGGTTCTTCCCTATACTTCAGGCACGACCGGCAAGCCAAAGGGCTGCATGCACACTCATAAATCCGTACAAGCAAACGTGATTTCATCAGCTTACTGGGGAGGATTGACGCCGGAGTCGAAAGGGTTGGCGACACTACCCTTCTTCCATGTAATCGGAATGATCCACGGCATGCACGTTCCCATTTTTGTCGGTGCAGCCATGGTCATCATGACGCGTTGGGATCGCAACACGGCTGCCCTATTGATGGAACGCCACAAATGTACGTATTGGACAGGAATCAGCACGATGATTATTGACTTTTTAGCCAACCCCGAGCTTTCTCAGTACGATTTGCGTTCGCTCATGCTGATTAACGGTGGTGGAACCGGGCTGCCGGAGGTCGTAGGCGAGAAGCTCTATCAAGCTACGGGCCTGCGATTTGTAGAAGGGTATGGATTATCCGAAACGATGGCGCAGACGCACTGCAATCCGCTTGATCGTCCGAAGCTGCAATGTCTTGGCATTCCAGCCTTCGGCGTAGATTCCCGAATCATTGACCCTATGACACTCGAAGTAAAAGGACCGGGGGAAGAAGGAGAAATTATTGTAGACGGACCGCAGTTATTTAAAGGCTACTGGAACGATTCAGAAGCTACGCGGGACGCTTTTGTAAAGGTGGAAGGCAAATCGTTCTTCCGCACGGGGGACATTGGGCGTTACGACGAGGATGGGTACTTCTTCATCGTAGATCGAATGAAACGCATGATTAACGCCTCGGGATTCAAGGTATGGCCGACGGAAGTGGAATCAATTCTATATCGGCATCCGGCGATTCAAGAGGTATGCGTCATCGGTATTCCGGACGAGCGCAAGGGAGAGGAAATCAAGGCTTACATCGTCCTGCGTGAAGGGGATCGCGGCAAGGTGTCGGAAGGCGATATTATACGCTGGGCGCAGGAGCATATGGCAGCTTATAAATATCCGCGCGTTGTCGAATTTGTTGCTTCGCTTCCGGTTACCGGCAGCGGCAAAATTTTGTGGCGCAAATTACAGGAGGAGGCATGGAAGAAAGCTGGGGAAAAATCGAGCTCCAGATAGAAAGTACAGTATCGACGATTTGAAATTTGAATATCCATTTGTTCCCTTTACATGTCTCTATTGTTCAAGCTAACATAGAAACATATTATTCGACATGAGGGGAGAATCACGCTTGGAGCAGTCCATGAAGGATAAAATCATCAGGCACAGTATTGCGCTGTTCGAATCGAAAGGGTTCAGCGAAACCTCGATTCAAGATATTGTCGATACGCTCGGCGCGACAAAGGGCACCTTCTATTATTATTTTACGAGCAAAGAGCAGCTTTTGACGCATATTCATCTGCAATATATTGACTATCTTCTAGCGGAACAGCGAACCATTTTTGATCAACCGGATAAATCCTGTCAGGAAAAGCTGGCTGGCATCATCAACATGATGATTCGGGAAATCGCGGAAAAGGGCGCCAGCGCACGGATATTTTTTCGTGAACTTATTCATATATCGGGCGATGATCTGGATGTAATCAAGGGGAAGCGGGATCAGTTCCGGTTCAATTTTCAGTCCGTTATCGAGCAGGGAATGGAGAACGGAGAATTTCGCAATGATATCCCGGCCGATATGATGACATTCGGCATCCTTGGTGCTTGCAATTGGTGCTATACCTGGTTCAATCCGGATGGCGCTATATCCGATGTCGAGGTTGCTTCGATCTATACGAAGATGTTTTTAAACGGCATGAATAAGCAATAGCGGCCATTTGGAGCAGCATGCACTTATTCTAATGGTATGCGTCTGTACATGCCAAGAGAGTGCGGAGCCGTATAGTCGAATCCATACTGCTTGTACAACTGATCTGCGGGTACGTCTGCCAGCAGACTGACATAGGCGCCTTTGGCGGCATGCTGATCCAAGTAGGATGTAATTTCATTCATGATAACCTTGCCTAAGCCCCGTCCTTGGTACGCAGGCTCGACAGCAATGTCGACGACTTGGTAGAAGCAGCCGCCGTCACCGATAATTCTTCCCATGCCGATCAATTCGCCTTCTTGTCGCAGCGATACCGCAAAGATGGAATTGTGCAATCCTGTACGAGCACCGTCAAGCGACTTGGGACTTAAACCGGCACGCATTCTTAATTGACAATACTCTTCAGGCTGTGGAGCTTCGTGAATCACGGCAACTTCATTGCTTTCTTTGTCCATCATAGAGACCTCCGATTCGAATTATCTCTGACAAGGAGCAGACCAAGCAATCCGTGGTCTGCTTTTTGTATGTGCAAGACATGCCTCGCGTAATCGTGAGTATCGTACACCTAACTATTTTATATAGGTTCTACTTAAAATCGTTCATTTCCTCTTTTCCCGCTGGAACTTTAGTAGATAATGATCCAGCTCTTGGCTTATGAGAATTACCTTCTCGTCGGTAAGGCTTTTTCTCTCAATTGCTGCTTCAAGCAGTTGCTTCCGAATTTGCTCGATTTTGTCCTTCAAATGCTTTTTTTTCTGGTCATCAGAATTGGACTGGGCGATAGCCATTCACCCTCTCTACCTTGAAAAATGTTTTGGCTCCTTTTGGCTCCTATAATGGAAAATATACCACATCATATATTTTTGAACCTGAAAAATTGCTGAATGTGTTCCATTGACATGATTCATGGGATTGTCGTATTGAGGACATTTTATCCTAAGAAATTCGAAGTTTGGGGAGCTAATATGTTGTTTATCGGAGTTACGTTAGCGTTTATGAAGGTTTTTCTATAAAATGGGTAAAAAGTACAAATGCCAATTTGCATAGCGGGATAGCGAATTTGAGCAAAAATGAATCATTGGCGGAACCGAATTATGGATAAAAGAAATGTTAGGCTCATAGTGAGCGCACGCTTCTGTCACCATCTCGTGTCAGATATTGAACAATGATAGGAATAGACCGTTTCTGGTAGGGAAACGGTCTATTTTACTTTCTACTCGGTTTTGAATTTCGAGGAAGCCTCTCTTAGCTGCTTGGTTAATGCATCGATCTCTTCAATCATGGAGGCCAACTGTTGAACCATAGCCGATTGTACTTGAATCGTGGAGGTTACCTGCTCAACAGAAGCAGACACTTCTTCGCCAGAAGCGGACAAGTTCTGAGCCAGCTCCATCACGTCCTCTTTGCCCCGCTTCATGTTGTCCATTTCGTAGGCCATGCCCTTGATTTGCTCTGTAATGTCAACAACATTGTTCAAAATGGCTTCAAACGCCAGCTTCGTATCATCAACATATTGATTTTGCTTGGCAGACACATCTTGAAGGCTTCTTACTGATCCATTTGCCTCCTGCGCCAAGCTAAGGTTATCTGTGATGATTTCCTCGATCTCGCTAGACTGCTTCGCACATAGCTCAGCCAATTGTCTTACTTCGGAAGCGACAACGGCGAATCCTTTGCCATGCTCCCCAGCTCGTGCAGCTTCTATCGATGCGTTAAGGGCGAGCAAGTTCGTTTGCTTTGCAATCTTGCCAATGGTTTCCGTAATGGAGGCAATCCGCAAGGAGCTTTCCTCCAGCTTGGCCGTGATGGCTGCGATTGAAGCAACTTCCTGTTCACTGTCACTATGAGTATGGATCAACTGATTCACGACTTCATTTCCACTATGGAAGACTTCAATGATGGAATCCGTCCGATCCTTCACAGCGGATGACAATTGATTGACAACTGCTATCTTATTCCCGAGATCGCCGAACTTATTCACGATATGCTCGGTATCGAGCGCTTGGGATTCCATTGCTTTGGCGATTTCCATAGTCGTAATCGATGTTTCTTGAATGGATATCGTCGTTTGCTTAGAGGCGGCATCCAATTCGTTAGTACTTGTGTTCAAGTGCTCGATTGAACGATTCATTTGGGAAATCAAGCTCTTATTTTGTTCAACCATGACGTTGAAGCTATCCGCCAAGTCTTTGAACTCACTTTTGTAGTTCCCTGTTGCAGCGACAGTGAGATCTCCAGACGCCAATCGTTTGAATAAGGCGGTTAATCTGCCGACTGGACGTGTAATAGAGCGGGAAATGAGCAGTCCCATTGTTAAGGACAAGAGCAGAGCACCGAGCGTAATGAGCGAGATCTTGGAAAATAGCCGATCAAGTGGGCGCTTGATGTTGACATAACTTTCTTTAGCGATAACGGTCCAATCTGCTCCTGGAATTTTAGAATAGCGAATATAATGCTCTGCATCGTCCAGCTCACCGCGAATAATGTCTGCGTTTCCTGTAGCCTGGAGAATCGGATTCAGCTTGTCGGATTGGAAGCTCTGTCCAACCGATGCTTCATCCTGTGAGTTGAACACCGTATGTCCGACCCGATCGAGGATGATCACGGTGCCGTGCTCGTTGCCGGCAGTATGCTTTAGCTGTTCTACAAAGAAAGAGGTATTTACCGTTGTAATAAATACTCCGGCAACCTTGGTATCGTCCGCAAAAACAGGCTCTGCAAATACGACTACTTGATTACCGGTGCTTTTGGATAATAGCGAATCACTGATGAAGGGTTGTATGACATTTTGCGCAAAGAATGGGGTTATGAAGGCGTCGTGCTGTCGGACTGGACGGCGGTCAACGATCGTATTCGCGGTCTCAAGGCCGGACTTGATATTGAGATGCCAGGACCTGCGCATTACAATGCAGCTGCAATCGTGGATGCAGTTCAGAATGGTACCCTGTCGGAAGAGCAGCTGGATAAGAGTGTGCGTCGCATTCTTACACTGGTTGAACAGGTAACGGCTAAAGAAGAGAAGCCGAATACGGCTGCAATTGATTATCATGAGCTGGCGAGAAAAGCAGCGGCTGAGAGCATTGTACTGCTCAAAAATGATAACGGCATTCTGCCGATCGACCCTGCTAAGGCCCAATCTATTGCCGTGATCGGTACATTCGCGAAGAAGCCGAGAATTCAAGGCGCCGGAAGTGCCGAAGTTACGCCAACGCGTGTTGACATCCCGTGGGAAGAGGTGCAGAAGATTGCTGGCGAGTCTGTACAATTCAGCTATGCGGAAGGCTACCCGAAGGATGAGCGTATCGATGAGGCCATGATTGAAGAGAGCGCAGCGCTTGCAGCGAAGTCTGATCTCGCGATTCTGTTCGTCGGACAACCCGAATATGCGGAGTCCGAAATGCATGACCTAGAGAGCATCGATTTACCCGAGCATCAGGTGAAGCTGATTCAAGCGGTAGCGGCTGCACAGCCGAGATGTGTTGTCGTAACAAGCAGCGGTACGGCAATGGCGATGCGTCCTTGGGTACAGCATGTGCCGGGCGTGCTCCACTCCTGGCTGACAGGGCAGGGCTCGGGTCGTGCGATTGCGGAAATTCTGTTCGGCTTGACGAATCCATCTGGCAAGCTGTCTGAGACGTTCCCAGTGAAGCTGTCCGACAATCCATCCCATATGCGAATTCGCGGAGAGAACGGCAAGCTGTATTACCGTGAAGGACTGTTTGTCGGGTACCGCTATTATGACCGCAAGGAGCTTGCGCCACAATTCCCATTCGGTCATGGATTGTCCTACACGACCTTTGCTTACTCGGACATGAAAGTCAAGCAGCATGACCGCCGCGTAACCGTGTCTTTGCAAGTAGAGAATACGGGGACAGTAGCTGGGAAAGAGGTTGTTCAATTGTACGTTCACGACGAGGAGTGCAAGTGGACACGTCCGGAGAAAGAGCTCAAGGCCTTTGCCAAGATCGAGCTTCAGCCGCATGAGAAGAAGGAAGTGGTATTCGAGCTGGAAGAGCGGGATTTTGCTTACTACAATACGAAATACAATCGTTGGGTGGCAGAAACGGGCTACTTCAAGCTTGCCGCAGGCAGCTCATCCCGAGATATTCGCCTGACAGAGCGCGTATTCTGTGACTTTGGCAAAGAAGAGATATCCTTCCACAAATTCAGTCTGTTAAATGACTGGATTGCTGATCCGCTTGCCAAATCAGTATTGGAAAAGTGCTTCAACGAGATGAATAAGCATGTTATCGACCAGGTGGTTTTGAATGAAGGCTTTGTCGGATTCTGGGGAGACTTCCCTGCGATTAAGGTGCTTCAAATGTTCGGTCAGAACTGGCTCGTTCATCGCTCTCCGGATCAAGTGATGGAAGAGCTTATTGCCGAGGTGGAGCGCGAGCGCCGTCAAACGATTCAATAAAGGCAAGATACGCCGTAGATATTCAATAACTTCATTTGTTAGGAAAGAGCGAATTCCCCCATGCATGCCATCGGGGGATTTTTGCGTCTGCTCAGTGCGGATCTCGTCCATGCATCGTAAGAGGTGTGCTGCATCGTATGAATTAAGCCGTTTGAATCCATGTATCTGTTAGGAATTTATAATTCGCTCGCCCTATGGCTGATTCAAAAAAACGTTCATTGAAACGGATAATAGGGAAGGAAATCATTTGCCATATAGCCAGGGTGAGGATAACGATAATACGGAATGGCGGATCCGGCGCCAGATGTAGAGTATCCGTAAGCTGGATGCTCCGCTGTCTCTGCATGCGGAATGCGATTATGGCAGTCTGCCGGTGGTCCAATGACAACCGTCTTCGTAATCGGGGACAAAGTGTCCTTTATTTTTGCCTCATCAAGGCAATATGAGTGAGCCCATGCTTCTGGTGGTGTCAAACGCAAAATGTCCGAACCGAAGATGACCTCAGGAGTCGGTGCATCGAAGATTGCGATAAGATGCGTATTGTCTTCATTCGCTATCTCATAATGCCACCAAGCCTGTGGAACGTTAGCTACCTGACCAGGCTTAATTCGAAAGGTAAGCAGTTGGTTTGTGAACGGATTAATCAGACTTACAGTGGCCTCTCCTGTTACGCAATATACCAATTCGCTTGCATTCTGATGGATATGGGGCTCAACCGTATTGCCGGTGCTTAAGTAGATATCCAGCAAAGAAACGTTTCCTAACGTATTCAACTGGCTGATGCCCAATACGTTAATATAATTGTTTGCGTCTTTGCGAAAGAACAAGGACTGATTGACATCATAAGCAAAATGGGCATCCGGTGAAGCGAAATCAATAGAGTTGTTATTCACCACTGCTCGTAACCTGCCTTTGCAAAAAGTTGTATGCCACATCATATGTGTTCGCCTACGAGACGTGAGCCCATTTTCTAACTTATTGGAATGAAATGATAAGGTGAGGTAGAATATGAGTGGGAATCTAAGGAAATTTTCTAGATGCAAGGATAGAGGCACAGAGAGTGCGATGAAGGATTGGGGGCGATATGATCTTGAAAAATGATAGCTATGATATCATATGGAAACGAATGCAAGAAGAAGGGCTTGAATACTGCAAAGTGTCGCTGGAGCCTGTAACCATGATCCAAGGAAGGGTCATATGTGCCGATACGGATCGCAGCTTCGTGGAGTATGAAGTGCGATGCGACGAGCTAGGATGTACATCAGAAGTTACAGTACGGTATACAAATGAACAACAGACGAGAACACTGAAAGTGGAGCGGGATGCTCAAGATTGCTGGAAGGTAAATGGAGAAGCGCGTGATGACCTTAACGGAGCGAAGGACATCGATATTGGGGCGACGCCTTCTACGAATGTGCTGCCGATCCGTCGCCTGAAGCTGGAGAAGGGACAACAGGCTGCGGTTACGGCGGCTTGGGTATGCTTCCCCCAATTTACAGTGCAGCCGCTTCTGCAAACGTATGCGCGAACAGGAAATAACACGTATATATACCGTTCTGCAAGCGGATATACGGCACAGCTTAATGTGGATCAACATGGAGTTGTGATTGATTATGCTGATCAATGGAAGGCATTATAAGGTACATGAATAGATTAAGCAAAAAGCAATGAAGACAGGAAGGAACCTCTTCCTGTCTTTTTTCATGGAAGTAAAAACCGCAGCGAACTTTAAAAAAGAAGGGGAAGTTTTGTGAATCTGTATATTACTAGAAAATGTGAAGAAACTAAAAAAGTGATCATGAACGTAGAAGGAGACCTGAAACTTGATGAAAAAAGCGATATTTCTAATTACACTTATGACAGCACTAGGGGTGTATACAGCATGTGCTGATGCAACGTCTTCAAAGGTGTCCGGAACTGAGCCTTCAACGCCGGCTGCACCAAGCAACGGTGTCTCTAACCCTCCAGCTGCACAGAATCAGACAAGAGCCATCAGTGAAGAAGAGGCTAAGAAGATTGCATTACAGCAAGTAAGTGGCAAGGTCATTCATATTGATCTGGATTCTGACAATGGAATGCTTAAGTACGAAGTGATCGTAATGACAGATCAGGGCAAGGTTTACGAAGTGGAGATTGATGCAGGTACGGGCAAGATGCTGAAGGTGGAGCAAGAGGATCAGTCTTAATCATCTGCTGGGGTACTTGATTAAGGGCAGACCTCATGTCGGATACGATCCTGTCATGGAGGTCTGCCTGAGTCAGCTTGCACATTCATTTAATCCCGTTGCTATGCTTAAGACATGAATGAATTGCGCGTGTACATTGATTTTGTTACTTGTTTAAATGGTTGGTCAAGTAGCTGATGATTCCATCTTTTGCATCCTGCGAATATTCCCAGACCATTGCACCGCCCAATCCATGCTCCTTTATATAGGCCACCTTGGCCTTCAAGGCTTCCTTATCCTCATATGAGATGAAGGTATCCCCATTGAATAAGTAAGCCGCCTTGGCCGTATCATCGAAATAACGCTTGAAGCCCTTCTTATTCAGGTATTTGCCAACGATCGTATTATAGCTTAGATCAACCTTGTCAATATCGATAGGCTTGCCGATTGAAAAGGCCCCATTTCTGCCCGGTTCGCTCTTGACCTTCTCCCAACCGTAGGAATAGGCAGGTATGCCAAGCAGCAGCTTTTTGCTGTCAACATCGTGTGCTTTGTATCGTTCTATGATGTCATGGACACTATCCTTTGCTTTGCCTCTCGCATCCTTGTACAGGTTTGCATTATAATCAGTCGTGTCTGACCATCGGCCTGTCAAGTCATAACTCATGACATTAATATAGGTGACGTACTTCTCAACTTCCTTCACATTAACCTTCTCGAAATACCAATCCTGCGTACCTGCGGCGAAGGTAAGAATATATTTCTTATGCGTATGCGGAAGCTTGTTGAGCTTTTCCCTTAAATCCTTCATAAGCGCGGTGAAGTTCACCGTATCTTCCGGGCGAGCCTTTATCGTACCCCATGCATCGAAGGCTGGATATTCCCAGTCGATATCAACGCCATCTAAATCCAGCTCCTTGACTGTATTGATGATGCTGTCGGTAAAGGAATATCGATTGCCGTCCAGGGAGGCGTCCGAGAAGCCATCGGCATTATATCCGCCTACGGCGAGCACGAATTGAGTCTGCGGATGCTTCTCCTTCAGTTTGACAATGTTTTGCTTAATCCGTTCATTTTCGGCCTTGTCTTCGTGAAAATAGATGTTCGTCTTATCAATACGCGCAAACGCAATAAATGCGATGTCAATCGCTTGATCCTTCCAATCGATTTGGCTAAAATCCTTCCAGATCGGAATATAAACCGATGTGATTTTCTGTTCGGCTTGGCTGCTGACATGATAGGCATAGAGGGACATTCCGGCTAAAAGGGCAACAATGAATAGCTTCGTATAAATACTGATTTTCATTTATGCTTACCCCTTTCCACCAAACAGTACGGTAGTCATGACTTTGCTGAGATTCAACATTTTCACAATCAGGTAGCTGGCTGTAAATACAGCAATGACATTGAAGATTAACACGTAGGACGTCTGAAACACAGTCGCTTCCGTTTCTGCTCTTTGGGTGATGAGCAATTCAATCAACAAATGGATCAAATAAATACTGAAGCTGGCCTTTGAGATGGAGCCTATCATTTTTTGCAGCTTGTAGTTTATCCGCTCATGCAGTGCATGCTCCTTTTCCTTGAACCAAATGAAAACCGCAACCGCCATAAAGAAGGTCGTAATGGAGTAGTTGCCATAAAAGGTTTCATCCAACGTTCCAAGATGCTGAGAAGCGAAGTAGGTGGCAATTGGCGTAATGAAAAAGGAGGCAATACCTACATTAAACAGCACGTGCTTCCATTTGTCTGGCAAGCCATATGTGTATAAATAATGTCCCAAGATAAAATAGCCAAGAAATCCAGTAAACATTGGGATGTTGAATAAGGGTATGGTGAAATACTGCCCTGTCACCTTAAGCACGATATCCGACAGGAAGCGATAACCGATACTGATTGTGAACCACATCGTCAAATAATACCGCAGATCCTTCTCGCTGCATGCCTGGACGAGCTTGCTAATTAACGGAATGGTCATATAAATGGCTATGATCGCGTACAAGAACCAGAGATGGACATAGTTGCCGTCTGTCAGCAGCTTATAGCCGAAATCCTGCAGGAATGCAAGTGCATTCATGTGGGTGTTAACGATAACGTATTGATTGTAAAGCGCATAGATGAATGACCAGCTAATGAGTGCAATTGCAAGCGGAAGCACTCTTTTTATGTAAAAATCTTTGTATGTTGTAAATTTCACCCGCAGCATCATGGCACCGCTGATCATGAAAAACACAGGAACAGCAAATCTCGAAATGGAGTTGAAAATATTGCTGACCCACCAAGATGATGAATCAAAATTATTCGTTCTTGTTAGCAGGTCTGCGGTAATATGCAGCACGATGACGGCGAGAATCGAAAGAATACGCAAAATATCTACATATATGATCCGATTGTTTTTTATAATACTCTCCATGTTCTCCCTCCCGGAAAATACATGCGGCTATCTTTTTTTATGCCGCTATGCAGGTTATACAGATATCAACTGATCGAAGCTACGCCTTTACGTTCAACGAAGCCCCAGCCTTCATCGTTGTCGAAATACTTGATAGTGCCGACAATATTCAAGTACAGCAATAAATTGCGATATGTGAGCAGCTCGTATTGGCTGAATAAGAACATGGTGATGTAGTCTCGGAGTGAGTAGCTGCTGTCGTACTTTTTACACAAGTACAGCGATGTAATGATTTGTGCGGCATTAACAACGATGATGATGGAGAAGAGGATGAGCATGTGCATGATGTTGCCGCCGAACAGCAAAATATTAATGAAATAAATGATCGTAGTAAACGCGGTAAGCGTTCCGAGCACGAAGCCGTCAATGGCAAAAAACAAGCTTACTCCTGGACGGAATTTTTGAGACAACTGCGACCAATAGATTAAGATACAGTCAACAAAAGCTTTCTGCCAGCGTATCCGCTGCTTGTTGAAGTTCTTTATATTTTCCGGGCATTCCGTATAGCATACGGCTTCAGGAGCATATACCAGCTTCTTCTTAAGATGGTTGGCCTTCAGATACTCATGAATTTTCAAGGTAATGTCAATATCCTCACCGACTGTGCTGCGGAAGCCGTTCACTTGAACCAAAATATCCTTGTAGAAAGCGCCGAAGGCTCCGGATATGACAACAATGGAATTGAACACGGATTGGGTCAGCTTTCTTACATAAAAGCCATGAATGTAATTCAGGATCTGGCTCTTAATGAGACCTTTGCCCGTAAATTTCTCGACAATAACGCCATCCTTCTTCTCAGCGCCCTGTACAATTTTTACGGTACCTCCAAGTGCAATGACATCCTCATCGTGAAAATATTGATTCACGTATTTCAGAGAATCGAACTCAAGCATGCTGTCGGCATCCAAGGTAATGACGATATCCGTTTGCGCACAGTCAATGCCGGCGTTCAAGGAATCAGCCTTGCCTCCGTTCTGCTTGTCGATGACGAAGATATGTTCATATCGAGCAGATCCATACACGCCCTTAATAGCTTGATAGAATAGTTTCCCATCTCCTGTTCGCTGAACGGGCTTCAACTCAAGAAGTTCCTCTAAACGGTGGAAGGTGTGATCTGTCGAGCCGTCATTGATAATGATGACTTCATAGTTGCGGTAGTTTACCTGATTCATGGCTTCAATGCAATTTTTGATGGTCAGCTCTTCGTTGTAGGCAGGCACGAGAACGCTGATCGATTTTTCACTCAGCTCATGATTTACTTTCTTCACCTTGCTGAACAGCAGAGGAATGATCGTATACAAGAGCTGAAAGCCTAAGAAGACGATCGTCGTTACATAAAAAAAGTACTGCATTTTGTTCCACTCCTTCTCTATCTGTTTCGAACAAAAGCATAGATCTTTCTTGCTTTCTAGTGATAAAGCGAAAAAGTACAAGGATGTGATCATTCTCGTGTTGAGTTTCATTACTAGGATGTGGGGCAGTGTTTCCCATGATGATGAGTCTAGATGGAAGGAAAGAGTAGAAAATAGTAAATATAGACTATTTGTTTATTTCTGTTTTTACAACCTCCAATCCGTAGAATGAACAATTTTCTGTCTACTCACAAATTATCCTAATGATTACCAAAAGTAAAACCACTTTAACTTTCAAGAAAACGAATACATCACTTCCAATCTAGTGCACACTGGTATTTTTTCCATTTTTCGTTGAAGAGTAAAAAAGTGAACCCATTCCTCTTTGAATTCGCCTATATTAATGTAGATAATATTGGAGGTCTTTTCAATGGAACATGAGGAACGATTAATGGAACGCTGCCGAAGCGGAGATAAGGATGCTTTCTTTTTATTGGTAGAGCCGTTATTAAGCCGCGCTTACAGCTCGTCCGTCGCTATCCTTCGTCAGGCGCATACGGCTGAGGATGCGGTACAGAATGCCTTGCTGGAAGCTTACCAAGCGATCATGGCCGGTAAGAAAATAAGGAAATTCAAATCGTGGTTCAACCATCTGGTTGCATGCCGTGCTATGGATTTGGCAAGGCGGAGGGCTAAGCTAAATAGCCGTCACGGTGAGCTTGATGAATCGGAATTCGTTGATGATGTTGCTACTCCAGCAGAAGTTTTGTTGAAAAGGGAACAGGAATCGGAAGTGCTACACCAGGTAATGTCGCTAGATATGAATTATCGTACGGTTATTATTCTCTATTATTATCAAGAGTTGTCGATAGAGGAAATCGCAGATGTGCTCCGCATCAAGAAAGGGACTGTGAAGTCACGGCTTCATACGGCTCGAATGAAATTAAGCCAAATGTCTCTACTATCCATACAAAAGAAGGTGATGGAATGCTAAAGCTAGATAGAGGGACTCCGTTAAAAAAAGATTTGCAGCATTCGTTAGATGAGCTTCCAGTTCCTTCTTCACTGCTTCAATTTGCGAAGGAAGTGCCATCAATGGTAGAGGATGTTCGGCATGCAGGAGTTGCTGCGACTCGTCGAAAGAGAAGAAGATTCATCTATAAGGCTGCGGCAATCGGAGCAATATTGGCCGTTACCTCGCTTAGTGCGATTCAGGTGTCCCCTTCTTTTGCGGAACTGGTAAAAAACATACCAGGATTTTCTTTAGCGAAGAGTGTGATGGAGCAGCTATTTGACCACGGATCGGATAACGCGAAATCGCATGGATATGAACCATTCAAGCCTGTTGTGCAGCAGTTCGATGATATGAAGATAAGCATAAGCGACTTATATTTAACCGGAGATAGATTAACCTTCCGTTCAATGATTACATCCGATAATATCAAGCAAAATGTAATCACAAGAAAAGATGGGATGAAATTTCTTGATCGAACCGCGAATTTATATAATGTGAAGGCAGTAGATTTTGAGGTGTTAAAGTCTGTAAGTGGGGGTATTTATATCGATGCGAAAACGAAGGAGCCGTTCCTTATGAGTACCGCGACGTCTGAATTGAAACCAGATCAATTCCAGCAATTTTTAAGTACGAATCCTAGGGAGCTTCGATTTGAAGTAAACGTGAATGAATATAAGGACGGCTCCTTCCGTAAGAAGGCAAGCTACAAGCTGAGCATCCCATTCGATTCGTCCAAGCTGCTTAAAGATAAAATCATACCGCTTCATAAACTGATTAATATAAGCGGCGATCCGGATTTGAAGGATATTATTTTAGGAGATGTAACAATTACGCCGACAAACACATATTTGAATGTTTCACTCGATAAGAAAAGCAATTATTATTTGCGCTTCATCGGTAATCGGCAAGATTCTTATTTAGAGGATGATAAAGGGAGGAAGTACCCGCTCTTTTCTGATGATACAATTGGCGCATATCAAATTGAGCCAGTTGGGGAAGATGGAAATCGATTGAGCTTCTACTCCTCGCCTTATTTCGAAGATGCTGAACGGCTTACCCTGCATATAAAAGAAGTCAGCCTTACGGAAAAAGTGCCTGGGAGGCGTTTACCTTTACCCCAGGAGAACAATTGCCAAAGACGGTAACTTACAAGGGTAAAAATTGACGATTACAGATGCGTACTATGACGATGTGTATCTCATGCTCAAAATAAAAAAGATGCTTCGGATCCCGATCGAACAGGTATACGCTTCGCCGTGTCTCCTTCTGTATCGGCTCCTGGGCTTGACCGCAATGGTGGGATCGATGTCGGAGAAGTGCGGGTCATCCATAATCAGAAGGATTACTATCAAGCGCGAATACATGCCCCGAAGCTGGAGTCATACAAGATAGAGATGTCTAGAGAATCTTCGCCGGTCACGATTAATAGCGATATTGAGATTGACTTGAAATAAACCGGTCAACCGGTCATCCCGGGATTTCGATTATATGAATGTACAGAGAAAATCAACAAGCTTTATGGGAGGAGAGAAGCGCAATGAAACGATCGATGGGAATGGTAATGAGCGCAGCGTTGCTGATGGGAGGAACTATGGCTACATGGGGGACAGCTAAAGTTGCGCAAGCAGTAGCGGGACATCATAGTAGTGCGACTGTCAGTAATCAGAAATTGAGCATCGTCAAAGAATATGGCGGGGCTTCTATCGAATTAGAAGCAGTAGAGAAGACGGAAAAAGGGATTCAGTTCGCGATCGTAAAGAAATTCCCTGAAGGCATTAAAAAGGAAATTGCCGATCAAGTGATGTGGATGAACAATTTGGTTATGGACGATAAAGGATGGATCTATGATCTAATCGATAAGGAGGACCATCCCCGCCTCCTAGAGGATAATACGACTGCATGGGTTATGAAGGCAACTGTGGCGTCTGTTAGAAAAGATGCAAAGAAGTTAATCGTCAAGTCCTATGTAGGCGGGAACTATGACGATAAGAGTTCTGCGACCGCTGAAAAGGCGAATGTAATGGCGAAGCTGAACGGTACTTTTCCGGTAACGATTGATCAGGGAAAAATAGGGGAGCTGCAAGTGACGGGATTGAAAAAAGAAAAGGATAAGACGATACTTCAATTGTCCATTGCAGGTGATACAGCATCAATTCAGCATACAGGAGTTTTCCTAGTTCAGAATGGGAAAAGACTAGATTTAAAAGAAGCGCCGAAACTGGTAGGAGTAAAAAACGGCATTTACCAATACGAACTAACTTTTCCAGCCGTAGCTAACAAAGCAAACTTGTCCGTACTGGCTAAGCGAATGACGCCTGTCGAATTTTTGAAAGAGTTGGAATTGACGATAGAGCTGGATCAACATAAATAAGATCAAAAAGGGCCGATTGCGGTATGCATCGGCCCTTTGGCTTTTTTGATTTTGTGCGACTTGTAGCGAGTTAATCAACTGGCGTTTTCGGATTCTTGCTTCACGTTAACCTCAAGCAGATCCAAGAGGAACATGAAAATCGGCACTCCGAGAATTAATCCCCATACGCCGAGGAAATGCTCGGCAACAATAAGAACAGCAAAGGTATAGAATATCGGCAGATGTACCTTCGCCGACATCAGCTTCGGGTTCAAGATGTAGGCTTCGATGGCATGAATGACAATGACCATGATGACTACATATACGACCTTGATCAAACCGCCGATGCTGAAAGCTATCGC
Source organism: Paenibacillus alvei DSM 29 (assembly GCF_000293805.1). GTDB lineage: Bacteria > Bacillota > Bacilli > Paenibacillales > Paenibacillaceae > Paenibacillus_B > Paenibacillus_B alvei. The sequence continues at coordinate 359,390 of NZ_AMBZ01000003.1, forward strand.
GCACAACGGGATGAGGGAGATGACAACGCCCATCACCGGAATCAATCCGAGCAGGAAGATCATGATGGCTAGTCCGAACAATTGCGGGAAGCCCATTAACCACAAGCAAATGGTGGATAAAATGCTGTTCACGATGGCAATAAGGAATTGTGCTTCAATGACCTTGCCGAATGAATACAAAAACTTATTGCCGAAGTATTCAAGCTCCGAGTAGATGAATCCGATTTTGCTGGTTCTGAACTTTTCCGTGAACTCCATAACGCGCTTCTTCTCCAGCACGAAGAACAGACTGAGCACGAAGGAAATGATCGCTCGGGTGCCCCATTGTCCGATATCCGATGCCGATTTTACGATGAAATCGAAGCCTTTGCTGACATAGCTTGCCAGATCGATCTTCTGTAAAGAGTCCATGATGTACTGCATGAACTCGAAATCGAAATCGTAATTCAAAAATGCCTTCGTATTATAGAACTGGATAATGCTGTTCACAAGCTGCTCAATCTGAGTAATAACCTTAGGGAATACACTGTACGCTCCTCCGACAATGGACAGAAGCAGTACGGCATAAAGAAGCAGCACGGTTACCTTGTAATTGACCCTTACGAACTTGGTAATCCTCCGATGAAGGAACATATGCAGCCTGTCCACAAGGTACGTTAGAATAAACGTAATAAGAATGAGGTGAATCATGCTTCGCATTGCAAAGAGCAGTGCGATAAGTACAACGAGAATGAGAATGCGTTTGACACCAGGACCTTTGAAAAATTCTTTCACTGTTTCCATCGTAAATCTAGGACTCCTTTGATTGTCACTTGTGAGAGCAGTTCGGTCCCTTGCCATATCCGTTTGAAGAGAACGCTCTTCCTTTCACTGTATTCAAGCATATGATATTCCATACGCGATAGCAAATGTAAGGATTCAATTTTTTACTAATAAATGTAAATTAACCTCTTACTTTTTTCTTACATATGCGCATTTGAACAATTGTTATGAATTTGTAAACAGACAAATGGTAGATATTGCGTTACCATGTGGAAGAGATAAGGCGATTGGTCATAAAAAGGAGAGGCAAGCGATGAGCATCCGGTTGAAGAACAGAATAGGATTTTCGATTATTGTCATTTGTATGATATTCATTTTTATGTATCAATATATGGCATCGAGTAATCAGTTGAGTGAAGTGAAAGAAATCAAGGAACGTACTTTGCAATCGACATTGCTTGCAGATAATATGAAGCTGTCTGTTGTTCAGGTACAGCAGTGGCTAACCGACATTGGCGTTACTAGAGGGAAAGACGGCATGGACGATGGATTTACTCAAGCGGCGCATTATGCTTCACAGTTTCAAGCTGATGTTCAGCGTTTCAAGCAAATTCATACGGAGTTATCCGGCAAGCTAGACGAGATTGAAAAGGCATTCAAAAACTTTTATAAAATGGGCCAGCAAATGGCGCATGATTACATGGATAAAGGAACAGATGCCGGTAATCGTACGATGGGGGCCTTCGATCAAGCCTCTGAACAGATCAACCGTGAGATGGATCAAATGCGGGAGCAGCAATTAAACCGTATTCAGCAGGAAATGATCAAGGTGGAACAGACAAATCGTTCACACCAGTCCGTATTGTTCATCTTGCTGCTTGTGGCAATTCTAATCGCGACTGCTACGGCTTTCGTGTTAACACGCTCCATTTCCCGTTCGATGAAGCAGTTGAATGAATCGGCGCGGGTCATTGCAGATGGGGATTTGCGGACGCCAATACCATGTACGACCAATGATGAGATGGGGCAATTGGCGCGTTCTTTTGAAAAGATGCGTGTAGATTTGTCTCAGTTGATTAGCCAAGTTCAGACAGCTACAGATATGGTCGCCGATTCGTCGGAACAACTGCGTCATTCTGTCAAACAAACGACAGAGGCAACCAATCAGCATGCAGCTTCCATACAGCGTATTGCTAGCGGGGCTGAGATACAGATGCGCGCTTCTGCGGAAAGTGCAAGGGCAGTTGAAGAAATGGCGCAAGGGGTCGCCAGAATTGCGGAAACATCGGCTGTTGTATCCGATTCCGCCTTACATACAGAAAAGTCGGCTTCAGATGGCGACGAATTGATACGCCAAGCCGATCAGCAAATTATGGCAGTTAGTGAAGCGAATCGCAAGGCCTCTCATACTGTTGAAGTATTGAGTCAGCAATCGGATGATATCGGACAAATGGTACAGGTGATGACAGCTATTGCTGCTCAGATTCACTTGCTTGCTTTGAACGCGTCTATCGAGGCCGCACAAGCTGGAGAACATGGACGGGGATTCGCTATCGTGGCTGCTGAGGTAAGAAAATTGGCGGATCAGTCCAGTCAGGCTGCCGGGCAAATTGCAAGCCTTGTAAATGAGATAAGTGAAAATATGGCTGCATCCGTTGAGGCTATGGGGCAGAGTACGAGGGAAGTTCTATTGGGGCAAGAAGCGATGCAGCATACAAGGGAGTCATTCCAGCGCATTACACAGTTGACAGAGCAGGTTGCTTCGCAAATTCAAGAGGTATCTGCATCTACGGAAGAATTGTCTGCAGGCTCGGAGGAGGTTGCCGCCTCATTGTCTCAATTGACGGATATTGCACAGCATGCATGTAACGAAAGTGAAGTGCTTTCCTCTTCGTCTCAGGTTACATTGTCGGCAATGGATGATATGAATCGTTCCGTTTCCCGCTTGAATGAGCTTGCAAATGAGCTTCAAGCATCTGTTCGGCATTTCCGGCTTCGTTGACCTGACTGGATAAGCGCATCAATTTTACCTATAATGATAAGCATCGAGGATGAAACGAGGGATAACACATGAGTGTAAAAATTACAAAGGCATCTATGCATCAAGATGAAGATCAACATTATCTTGGACAAGTTATATTTGAATTGGAGAATGTAAAATCTCCGTATGAAATTAGCTTTTTCAGCAAGAACGGGAAGGATTGGGATTATAACCTGCACTTTACGGCGCAATCTGGGGATGAGGAAGAATTTTACGAACTGGATGCCAGACTAGAGGAAGATGACGATCTGTTTGATGAACTGCTGTCAGCATCATGGAATACGCTTGAACAGTCACCTTCTGACGAATAAATGAATGTGTATTGCCCGTGACAATGAACAGATGTAGAACGAAGGACATGAAGCTATAGCTTTCATGTCCTTTTCTTTATGAAATAAGGGAAGACATTTCATAAGACCGAATGGTATAATACGGAAACGCGAGTAAAAAGTGAGACATCATAGGAGCTGGCATTCATGCAATTATGTTGTTGGGGGTGTGCCCTTGAGAAGGATTTGTTGCTTCAGCTTATTTCTGTGGCTGGCTATATCCTTCGTAATCCCTGTTCAAGCTGCAGATGTACTACACCGGTTGACACACGACGACCAGGATACGCTGCTTATTGGGCAAGTGATACGAAATGAAAAGGCAAAGATGTCGATTCAAGTCATCTATATCGTGTCTGGTGAGCAAACAGAGCAAGAAATTACAATTGCATGTACTCGACAAGAGGATAATTGCTATGAATTGAACCTTGGAGATATCGCGTTATTTTCGCTTGACCAAGAGGATTCGTCATCAGGGAACTATCATATCAAGTGGGGCATTTATCCGCTAGATATCTCGGATGGTCTGGCCCATTTGAAGGGCGCTCAAGAAGAGCCAATGATTGCAGCACTGCAGTACTATGTAAATAGTGGCGGAAGGCCGGCATCATTTGTCATGGAAGGGGATCGAATGCAGGGGAGATATGACAATGGGGAAATTGTCCACATTGCTCCAAAGCTGGATTTGGCAGCCCGACAGCATACGAAAGATGGACTCGGCCAGCTTATCCGGCCGCTCGAATATGATCATCGCGTTGTACAGCTTAAAGATATGGATCAGGTAGAGAATCATTGTATTCGTGTCATTTGGATCGTTGCGGAAATGCTCGGATTTCTTATTGTGGGCTCCCTTATTTTAGGAAAGAGATGAAATATTTTACTGGAAAGGGTTATCGATAACATAAAATGAAAGTTTTGTTCCAAGTGATTGATTCAATACGATAAATAAACGAATAAGCTTTATAGCGATTGCATTCGTGACTTGCTTCTGCTAAATGAAACGGAAGAGTAAAAGCGGGTTATGTTCATTATGTTCATATAAGTAGCCAGCAGACCTGTTCCTCGAAAATAAGGAGGTCTGCTGGCGAATTTTGATTTATTGATAATGACGTTACCTGAAATGAATCAGATTAAAGAACTAGATTGATGCGGTTCTGGAAATTACCATTTTTCCGATACGAGCTTCGCTTGGGTGAAGAGAAGCAGATAGTCTCTTCCTCCAGCCTTCGAATCAGTTCCAGACATATTGAATCCGCCGAATGGGTGTACCCCAACAAGCGCGCCTGTGCATTTCCGATTGAAATACAGGTTCCCGCAATGCATGTGGTGGCGTGCATATTCCAAATGCTCGCGATTCATGCTGTACACGGCACCGGTCAAGCCGTAATCGGTATTGTTGAAAATGTCAATTGCTTGCTCGAACGTAGCAGCCTTGGAGATTGCCAGAACAGGCCCAAATATTTCTTCCTTCATAATGGCTGCTTCCGGATCTACATCTACATACACCGTGGGTTGAATATAATACCCGTTGCCATCGGCAATACTGCCTCCTGCTGCGAGTTTGCCTTCTCCTTTGCCAACCTCGATATATTTCAAAATACTCTCATATGCATGCTTGTCGATAACAGGGCCTATTGCAGCATTTTCCTCTGGAAGACCGACGCTGAGAGCTTTTGTCTTCTCTGTTACGAGGCGAACAATATCATCGTACACGTCCTCATGGACAATGGCACGCGAGCCGGCAGAGCATTTTTGCCCTTGGAAGCCGAAAGCAGATTGCACGATTGCAGTTGCTGCTTCTTCCACATCTGCACTCTTATCAACGACGATGCCGTCCTTGCCGCCCATTTCAGCGATAAAGCGTTTGATCCAGAGCTGACCTGGCTGAGTCTTAGCTACTCGTTCATTAATGCGCAGACCAACATCGCGCGATCCTGTGAAGGATACGAAGCGAGTACGCGGATGATCGACAAGATAGTCGCCAATTTCGGAACCTGAACCAGGTACAAAGTTCAAGACGCCTGGAGGAAGTCCAACCTCTTCCATCAATTCAACGAACTTTGCTGCTATGACAGGGGAAGCGGAAGAAGGCTTTAACACGACCGTATTCCCAGACACAATTGCAGCACATGTCATACCAGCCATGATCGCGAGCGGGAAGTTCCACGGTGGAATGACAACCCCAATACCAAGTGGAATATAAGTGAGTCGGTTGTCTTCCCCTGCCAGAGCTGTTAAAGGTTGAGGGCTGCTTAGTCGAATTATTTCTCGAGCATAGAACTCTAAGAAATCAATGGCTTCTGCTACATCTGCATCAGCCTCGGCCCAGTTCTTGCCGACTTCGTAGACAAGCCAAGCTGCATAGTCGAATTTGCGGCGGCGCATGATGGCTGCTGCCTTGAACAGATAACCTGCACGCACATCTGGAGCGACGTGCTGCCACTTGCTGAATGCCGCATCCGCAGCTGCAATCGCCGATTCAGCAAGTTCAACGCCAGCTTGGGCAACATGGCCAACGACTTGTTCAATATTCCCTGGATTTGTGGAGGTGCTTCGCTTCTCGGTTATGATTCGCTCGCCGCCGATTACAAGCGGGTAGGTGCGTCCCAACTGCTCCCGCACGTTTTCCAAGCCCTTTTGCATTGCTTCACGATTCCCCTCTGCCGTGAAATTCGTGAATGGCTCATTTCGATAATCGATTACTGTCATGTTAATGACCTCCTTAACCATCCGTTATGTTTGATTATTCTTGATATGAATATATAAAAAGTTCAGTGCAATCATTCTGACAATGTCCCTCGTTAAGCTGGCTACGCCTTAAACATGGATTTGAGCACGAATCCAACATTAGCTGGCCGTTCAGCGAGTCGGCGCATGAAATATCCATACCAGTCGTTGCCATACGGGACATACACGCGCATGGTGTAGCCTTCGTCGGCAAGCTGCTGCTGCGCTTGATTGCGGATGCCGTACAGCATTTGAAATTCAAATTGTGTGCGTGGAATGTTATGAGTGCGAACGATTTGCTTGACGTGCTCGATGATGTGATCGTCATGTGTGGCAATGGCGGCGTAGTTGCCGTTGGCTAGATGCTGTTCAATGATGTGGGTGAAATTGCGGTCGACATCAACCTTATCCGGGTAAGCGACCTGTGGTGATTCTTTATAAGCCCCCTTGACGAGACGCAAGTTCGGCTTATAGCGATTCAGTTGATCGATATCCTCACTGCTTTTGTACAGGTAAGCTTGAATAACGAGTCCAACTGTACTGCCGAACTCTTCTCTTAGTGTATTGAACATCTCGATGGTGGCTTCGTTGTGACCGTAGTCCTCCATATCAATGCGCACGAAGTTGTTATGGCGTTGAGCCGTATCGAGGATGGCGCGCATATGATCAAGGCAGAGTTCGGGCGAGATGTCCAGGCCTAGTTGTGTCAGCTTAACCGAAAGATTGGATGTTACCTGATGAGCGGCGATTTCATTTAGCGTGCGAATACAATATTGTGCTGACTCTGCTGCTTCTTCTTTGGTGGAGATAAATTCGCCAAGATGATCCAATGTGGCTACGATGCCGCGATCATTAAGCTGCCTAACCGTTGTAATCGCTTCCGAAATTTGCTCTCCCGCGACGAAGCGCTTAGCTCCGAACCGCAAACCGTATTTTTTGGCGGTTCGATTGGCAAGCCGATTCTTCGAGAGAAAGAGAAATGCATTGCGCATGATTGTTTCCATGGCGTGTAGCTTCCCCTCTGTACGATATTGTTGTTTGCAGTTTGGTTGAAATAGTGTTCAAAAATTATACATAAATATAATTTATGATTAATTATAATCACATAATATACATAAAGTAAATCATTATTTTAGCATCATATGGAAAATGGGTTGCCCGATAATTGACGCTTGCCAAGCGAGATATTTGTGTTTTCATTGCTTTTTTACACTGTTTTTGCCATAATTTAAGAAAAAATAGAGAAGAATCGGTGATAGAATGCTAGAGTCGCAACAGATACAATCATGGTTCGAAGGCGTGCTGAAAGCGACGAATGACGCAGTTACAATCGTAGATCCGGAAGGGACGGTTATGTATTGGAATGAGGCTGCGGAGCATACGTACGGAATCAAAAGTGATGCAATCGTAGGTAGGAAGATAGGGGACTATTTTCAGCGGGAATCCATAATGCTGCTGCAAGTTATGGAGAGTGGACAGGAAGTTCGCCAAGTATATCATGAGCCGAGCCCAGGAATGCATGTCATGATTAACGCCATCCCGGTGTTCAATCAGGCACAGCAACTAATAGGCGCTATTTCGATAGAGCGTAATGTAACGCAGTATGTAAAGCTTAGTGCCGAGATGGTCAGCCGTCCGATTGAAGAAGGAATATCGAATGCATTGCTGCCGCTGTCCAAGGAGAAGCAGAGCAGCTTGGCAGCTTTAGCCCGAATGAGATGCCCTTTGCTGTTGACCGGATCAGCTGGAGTTGGAAAGAAGTCGGTTGCGAAATGGATGCATTCATTTTGCGCCCGTGAAGGGCAGTTCGTATATGTGAGCTGCAGCGGCATTCCAGCAGGTTTACTAGAGGCTGAACTGTTCGGGTATGAGGGAGAACATCCGCGTATAGGCAAGCTGGAGCTGGCTAGGAATGGAACCCTCTATTTGAAGGATGTGCATATGCTTCCGGCTTCGGTGCAAGAGAAGCTTGCAGAGGCGCTGCAGGAGGGGAAATATTATCGTTCGGGAGAAGTTGAAGCGAAGCAGCCGATTGAGCTTGATGCGCATGTAGTGGCCTCTATCCCGCATGAAAATGGGGAGAGGACAATGCAGCAGCCGCCTCAATCCGTCTTGCAGGAGCTATACTATGTGTTCCAGACGGAGCATATCCCTTCTCTGGCGGAGCGTCAGCAAGAGCTACCAGAGCTGTCGCGTTACTATATATACGAAGCGGCGGAGAAGATGGGCGCTGGCATCCCGAATCTCGGTGCAGATGCGCTGGCTGCGATTACATCTTACAGTTGGCCTGGCAATATGGCGCAGCTGGCCAATGCGATGCAGTATGCATTAGTATCCTATATGGGACGCGGCGGTGATGGATTCGTTTCTGCACAGGATTTGCCGGACTATGCCCGGCTTACGACGCTAAATGAATTGACGCAGCCGGAGCTTCCGTTAAGTGTGCATTCGGAAGAGATGGAGAGAGCGCTTATCTCAGAGACGCTGAATCGGACGAAGGGGAATAAGGCGAAGGCGGCAAGGCAGCTCGGCATATCGCGCGGAGCGCTATATTATAAGATGAGGCAGTATGGACTTGAAGGTTCATAGATTTACAGCTGCATCATAGAATAGACAACTTAGAAATGATAGGAACAGGTGAGACATCAGATGAAACTTGGATTGGCCTCATTTCAGTGGCTCGTATTTATTTTGGCGGGGAGCCTCGTTGCCCCGCTGGCTGTTGGTCATGCATTTGGATTTTCGCCGCAGGATATTGCGGAATTCATGCAGCGGACTTTTTTAATTATTGGGATCTCAGGCGTCCTGCAGACGATGTTCGGCCACCGGCTGCCGATTATGGAGAATCCGGCCGGGTTATGGTGGGGCGTCTTTGCCGTGTACGGCGGACTCGTCGCAGCAGGTACACTTACGCTAGAAGGCGGACTACGCCAGTTGGAAATGGGGATGCTGATTGCGGGCGCACTCTTTATCGTCATAGCAGTGTTGCGCTTGACAGCGGTGATTGGCAAGCTGTTCACCCCGCTAGTCGTGGGAACCTATTTGCTTCTTCTCGTTGCACAGCTAAGCGGCTCCTTCATGAAGGGAATGCTGGGTGTCGGATACCGTGCCTCCACACATGTGGAACTTCAGGTCGCCATTCCCGCGCTTATCACATTATTGTGCGCCATGCTGCTGCCTCGAAGCTCGAAGGCGTTTTTGCGCAATTATTCAGTGCTAATCAGCCTGTGTATAGGTTGGCTGCTGTTTTATCTGCTTGGTATTACGGAGCCGATTCAGCCTTCTTCTGCTTGGGTGTCTGCTCCGATGCCATTTGCTTGGGGATTGCCTGAGCTCGATTCGGGGATCGTTATGACATCTCTGTTCGTCAGTCTGCTCCTTATTGCGAACATGATGACGAGCATTCGCGTCATGGAAGGCGTAATGAAGAATGCTGGCGAGAAATCCAAGCCGGTCAACTATGATCGTACGATGCTTATGATGGGTGCGAATACTGGCTTAGGGGGCATCTTCTCGGCAATGGGGTGCGTTCCAATTTCCGGTACGGCAGGATTTATTATGACGACTCGCATATATGAACGTCTGCCATTTATTATTGCTTGTGTGTTGATTGCGGGCATTAGCTTTTTCCCGCCCGCAACGGCCTTCTTCGCATCGATTCCGATGCCGGTTGGTTACGCTACGATTTTTATACCGTTCGCTTCGATGGTTGGACTTGGGATGAAGGAATTCCAGTCGATCTCAATGAATGAACGCAATCGTTTTATATTGGGCGTGTCGATCATGATGGGAATTGGATGTATGTTCATTCCAGCGGAAGCAGTTGGTGAACTTCCAGGACTGCTGAAGACAATGGCGAATAATGGCTTGATCGTAGGCATGATTCTCAGTATGGCAATGGAGCAGGGAAGTCGATTATGGGATCGTAAAGCCGGGAAGATTGAGCTGAAGCAGTAAAAGGAAATTGTGTTTGCGAACTAGATCAGTCAAAACCAGGCTGATGAAAAAATGATAAAGGCGTCGGTGTCAATTAGAATTTGGCCACGGCGCCTTTCTTGCTGTATTACAGGTAGAATCCGGTATTATTCGTTCAGTTCATCATTTTTCAAAGTCAGGAAGATCAGTACCCCCATCATGAATGTTGTCAGTCGATCAGCGGTTAACAGTCCATTCCACTCCGTAGACATCCACATACCGAACCATTCGCCCCCGATGACCTGAAAGCCAAAGAACCATACACATAACCCTAGTATGAGCCCGATGATGGATACCTTTTTGGCCTTGTGGAACGAAGGCGAGTCTGCCTTAAGGTGAGTAAACAAACGAAGGGAGCCCCACATACAAATGAGTGCGATAGCTGCCTCGGTAATAATAATCGCAATATACCCGATGTGATGAAGTGTCGTTCCGGTTATAGCGCGATACCTAATGTTATTGTCGGGAAATGTTGTATCCATGCTTAGTACGTGCTTCACGAATTGAAAGTTCGTGTTGTAGTCCGTAATATTGCCAAAGGCAACGAGGAAAACATATAGCCCGAAGAATAAAACGGCTAATGCTTTCGTAAATCGGATCAGCATGCCTGTCGTAAGATCCATTTACAATTACTCCCCCTTTTTTTCTATGTCATGATTTAACAATTTTACTATAACAGTCATGAATATGGTGTCAATTTATGAATGTTTATGTGGTATAATTTAGTAATTGATCGAATTACATTTACATCATGAATGCTAGGGAGGATCTTCATATGGATATCGCATATAAACGCTCACTTATACACCAGCTCGATCTAGCTGTACAGTCGATTCATGGCATTATGGAACAGGTAACGGATGCTCAATTGGACTTGCAGCCAATGCCGAATAAACGTTCCTTGTGGGAGATGCTTGCACATTTGGCGCTCATTTGTGCTGCTGATCTGCATATTATGAATGAAGCAACTCAGGAGGAAATGGAACATTTTTATCATATACATACGCCCAACACGATAGATGATATGAAAAATACGCTCGCAAAATCCCATCGCTCTCTTGTTGATGAAATGAATTTATGGTCGGAGGAGCAATGGATGGAAATCAAACATGCTTATTGGGGAACAGCCTATTCTCGCTTCGAGTGGATGCTGGAAATTGTGCTTCACTTGGTGCATCATCGAGGTCAACTGTTCACATTGCTGTGCGAGCATGCATCAGAGCCGAAAATTCTAATGTTTGAATAAGGCGTTGAATGGAGGTTGAATCGTAATGGATGAAGCAGAGCAGAAGATTGAGTTGAGGCCTCTCCAGCTTACGGACGGGTACGAACTGTATGAAATGCTTCAAGCGATCGGACCGGGGGAGAACGGCTTTGTAAATAGCGCGTACGGAATGAGGAGGGGGCAATTTCGAAGTTTCTTGAGACAGCATTGGAACATTTCTCAAGGGATCGGTCTACAGCCCCAATATGTCCAGCAGACGATTTATTGGCTGTATGTGAATGGTAAGGCAGTCGGCTATGGAAAGCTGCGGCATAGACTGAATGAGGCGCTGCTGGAACGGGGCGGACATATTGGGTACGTTATCAGGCTTGATGAGCGGGGGAAGGGCTATGGCACCTTGATTTTGCGTGAGCTTGTTCGTGAAGCAGCCCGTCTTGGTCTTACTGAAGTGCTGCTGACAGTTGATAAAGATAATATTCGTTCCCGTAAAGTGATCGAAGGCAATGGGGGAACGCTGCGTGAATTGAAAGATGGAATATGCAAATATTGGATTCCGATTGGTTCGGATTTGGATGTTTGAGATGAGGCGTTCATCTTGTAGTTCGCTCAAGGGGAGGACACTGCATGGGGGTAGGATTCAATGAACCGTTTTCCATGTTCGATTCGATGTCTGCCATCTTTCCGATTTTCTTTATTGTATTTATAGCAATTTTCCTCTTTGTGATCATTAAGAATATAATGCAATGGAATTATAATAATCAACAACCGATCCTTACGGTGGAAGCGATAGTGACGGATAAACGTACTGAGGTGTCCCATCGGCATCATGCGAACCATCACAATCACTATTCTACGCATTACTACGTAACGTTCGAGGTAGAGAGCGGAGATCGGCTGGAGTTTCGTATAAAAAATAAGGATTACGGTATGTTAGCTGCAGGTGATCGGGGGAAGCTGACGTTTCAAGGGACACGCTTTCAGGGATTTGAGCGATATCACGTTCGATGAATTGGATGTAGATATGCTATGAACGGCACTGCGACTGGCGAATTCATTTGGAAGCGGCTATCATAAAAGAACATACTGACTAGGAACTACACAAAGGATGATTGTACATGTGGTGGATTGGAGCAACAGCGCTATTCCTTATTCTATGCATCGTTATTGCAACACTAGCGGTGAGCCGGTATGCTTTCCGCCAGGTGACCATGTGGGAGCGAAGCACACTTGATAAGGCATTTGAGACAGTGGAAGGGTTCGGCTTAATGAGCAGGCAGGAGTTTGATGCCATTCATAAAGAGGACGTATCCATTAATTCGGTTGATGGTCTTGTACTAAGAGGGTACTATATCGAGCCTTATCCTGATCGCAAGAAGGTTGTCATTATCGTACATGGCTATACGGCCAATCATATCATTGGATCGCAGTTTATTCGCTTATTTATCGATGAGGGTTATAATGTGCTCCTTGTCGATCAACGCAGTCACGGCAGAAGTGAAGGGATGTATGCGACGTACGGCTATTATGAACGTGAAGACCTTGATCGCTGGGTTGAATGGGTACGTGAACGAGTTGGCTCCGATGTTTATATTGGATTGCATGGTCAGTCCATGGGCGGAGGAACGGTGCTGATGTATGCGGGCATCAATAAGCATGCTAAGTTTATTATTGCGGACTGCCCGTATTCGGATATGGAAGACTTAATGAAGTACCAGATGAAGGAATTGAACCGTGTGCCGCATTTCCCTTTTATTGCACTGCTGGAACGGCGCCTGAACCGACTTGCGAAGTTTTCGATGAAGCGGGTGAAGCCGATTCAGGAGGTTGCGGATAAACCAATCCCGCTATTATTAATTCACGGTGGCGAAGATACATTTGTTCCGACACGCATGAGTGAGCAGATCTATCGAGAGAAGTCAGTAGGAATGACAAAGCTGGTGATTATCGATAACGCTGTACATGCGAATGCGTACCCTACAGCTCGGCAGCAGTACGAGGCTGCCGTGCATGACTTCCTACAGGCAGTATATAAGCACAACGGCGAGGGTGGAAATAAGACCTGGGGAAATAACGCTGCGAATGGAGCATGATGCTCTGCTATTTGGTACAGTTTCATGAGAAATATTAATACACTGCATTAGGACGATGACGGAGAAGAATGACTGCAGCATGCAGAAATTCTTCTCTTTTTTTCAAACTCCTTGTTTCAGGACTGAAGCATGTTTTCTGAAAACGATGTCGAAACATTGAAAAAAATAACACTAGTAAGCATATAAATATAGTATAATATAGGCTACTACATGACAAAAAATAGCAGATTTTGTACTCCTCTCGGGATCACTCCATTCATAACTGCAACACAAGTATTCACTCCGAACGAGATCATGTTGCCTATTTCATCATGCATCAATCAACCTAGACCTTTCTTACAGACACATCATGACAATAGTCAACGTTTGAGAGGACGACATTCTATCTTTCTAATTCTGTTATCTCTCATTTCATAAGGGACTGTCTCCCTGTTCGTTACACACTTATGCAGCTAGTTCGAACAGGCGTATATTTCGCTAAGGGGGGATGCTTGCTGCCAAGATCATCGCAATTCAGATTGTTAACGTAATTAGGCATGAGGGGGGATGCCGACTAGAAACAGACAGAAAACAACATAATTCCAAAACAAACAATATTATTCGTTGCGATTCCACAATGATGGTGATAGTATGAGATCAAATACAGGTAAAATAAACCAATTACGAGGCGCGTGGATTATCTAATTTATCCAAATTGTTGAGGAGTGTATTCGATGAAACGAAGCATGTTCAAAGTACTTGTCCTTTCCTTAATGGCTGTAGCGCTTGTTGCAACTGGGTGCTCTACGGGAAGCAAATCTTCCTCAAGCAAGGCGGAGGTGGATAAGGGGGCGATTTCCGATCTTCCACAATCAATTAAAGAGAAAAATATAAAAATCATGGTGATTCGCAAAATCGGCGGTGACGACCATACTGCGCAATTTTTGGCAGGAGCGAAGCAGGAAGGCGAGTCAATGGGCTTTGTCGTAGATACGTTCTCTGCGAACAATGATTCTGCCAAGTTTCATGATGCGATTGCACAAGCAATGGACAAGAAGTATGACGGGGTTATTATTTCCCACGGTGATGACGCTGCTACGATTGAAGATGTGAAAAAGTTGACAGAAAAGGGCATTCCGGTCGTTACATTCGATTCTGTTCCGGAAGTATCTTCTGTCAATGGCGTAACGATGACTTCTCAGGATGATGGACAATTAGCAACCTTAGCTCTCGATAGCATGAACAAACAGCTCAATGGAAAGGGGAATATTGTGTATTTGTGGGTTGACGGATTTCCTCCAATGGTAGCCCGCAACGGAATCTATCAGCAATTTTTGAAGGCTAATACCGGCATTAAGGAAGTAGAGCGCTTTGGCGTTGCTGCTTCAGATACATCGGTACAAACGCAAAATGCAGTCGCAGCGATGCTGACCAAGCATGGCAAGGGCGAAATTGATGCAATCTTTGCAACATGGGATGCGTTCGCGATCGGAGCTGCGCGGGCGTTGAAAGAAGCAGGTCGTGAAGAAATTAAAATTTATGGCATCGACGTCTCGAACGCAGACTTGCAATTGATGCAGGAGAAAGACAGCCCATGGAGCTCAACCGCTGCTGTTGATCCGAAGGTAATCGGCGCAGTTAACCTGCGTTTGCTGGCGAAGAAGATTGCTGGCGAAGATACACCTCCAAAGTATGATCTGAAGCCGACCTTGATTACTCAAGTACAACTGAACTCATTAGGCGATGGTGTCAACATGGAGAGCCTCAATAAGATTATTCCAGGCTGGGGCATGAGCACAGAATTCGAGGAAGACTGGATGAAGGCGCTCAAGAAGGCTCATAAGTCTCAATAACACGAGCTACATGTATACACAGTGACAGCGGACAGGCAAGCGCCGGATTTAACAACCGGCCAGCACAAGCAGCGCTTGCCTGCTTACGGTGACAGGGGGCAGGGAGATGGAGAAGACAAGCAAGATACTCCTGGAAATGAAGGATATCTCAATACAATTTCCCGGTGTACAAGCACTGAACAGGGTTCAATTCACGACAGAAACAGGGACTGCACATGCGCTGATCGGTGCTAATGGAGCAGGGAAGTCAACCTTGATGAAGGCATTGTCGGGTGCTTACAGCCACTATACCGGCGAAATTCGGATGGATGGCGAGCTGGTGACGATTCGTTCGCCTCGCCATGCGAAGGATCTTGGCATTCAGATTGTATACCAGGAAGTTGATACAGCGCTTGTCCCCTATCTGACGGTAGGAGAGAACATTATGCTGGATGAGATGGTTCACGCGATGGGATCGAAGCATTGGATGCGTTGGAATGCTATACATTCCGCAGCTGCTCAAATTTTGCGGAGGATGAACGTTCAGGTACCTACCAAGAAGCTGATAAGTGAATTAACGCTGGCAGAAAAGCAAATGGTGCTCATTGCGCGGTCGATTTCGAAAAAATGCCGTTTTCTAATTTTGGACGAGCCGACGGCACCTCTGAGCCACGCAGAGACTGCGGAGCTGTTTCGCATCGTGCGCAATTTGAAGGCGGAAAATGTGGGGGTTATTTTTATCTCTCACCGCTTGCCGGAGTTGTTCGAAATTTGTGACGATATCACCATTATGAGGGACGGAAAGCTTGTTACGAAGATGCGGATTTCGGATACAAGTCCAAACGAAACCGTTGAGCTCATGCTGGGCAAAAAAGCTGGATGAGCAGTTTCCTGAACGGATCAGTTCCATTGGCGATATGCAGTTTGAGGTTCGCAATCTGTCAGATGCCTGTAAAATTGCAAATATTAATATGCACGTGTGCAAAGGCGAAATCGTGGGTATTGCCGGATTGGTTGGAGCGGGCAAGACGGAATTGTGCAAGGCCATGTTCGGGGCGTCGGACATTCGAGCAGGGCAGACCCTCCTTCATGAACGTGTGCTGAAAGTTCGCAATTCCTATGATGCGGTAAAGGCTGGTCTGGCACTTGTGCCGGAAGAGCGGCGCAAGGAAGGAATATTAATATTTGAGTCGGTCGTAAATAATCTCACCGCTGTGAATCTATCGAAGTTTTGCAGGTGGGGGTCTTTTCTGCAATTCCGCAAAGAGAGAGAAGAAGCTGAAAGATTGATCGGGGAACTGGACATAAAGACTCCTAACGAGCAGACAAAGGTGCAACATTTATCTGGGGGCAATCAGCAGAAGGTGGCGATCGGCAAGTGGCTATTGGCTGATGCGGAAGTGTACATATTCGATGAGCCTACGAAGGGTGTGGACGTTGGGGCAAAGAAGGACATCTTCGAACTCATTTCGAGGCTGGCAGAACAAGGGAAGAGTGTAATCTACGCCTCCTGTGAATTGTCGGAAATCGTGGGGATTACGGATCGTGTGTACGTATTGTACGACGGGCATATCGTGAAGGAGCTGCACACGAACGATACGAATGAAGAAGAATTATTGTTCTATTCAACAGGAGGGAAATAGGCATGAGTATAATTCGTCGTAGTCAAGCTCCAAGTAGAGCGCCCAAATCGTTTGACTTTTTCGATTTCCTATATAAATACGGTACGATTATTACCATTCTGCTATTAATTGCGGTTTTTGGTTCGCTGTCAGACAGTTTTTTGTTGCCGTCCAATATTATTAATATTTTGCGCTCGATTTCTATCGTTACGATTATTTCGATCGGGATTACGATTTCGTTAGCAGTTGGCGGCTTCGATCTATCGGTCGGTTCCGTCGCTTCGCTTGCGAATGCGATAGTCATTTCTATGTTTGTCTGGCATTCACAAAACTCCTTAGTCGCCATTCTGGCAGCAATTGCAGTGTGTCTGGTTGCAGGTGTGGTGAACTCTTTTATGATTGTGAAGGTCAAAATTCCCGACATGCTCATGACACTTGCGACAATGTTCATTATTCAAGGGTTAGCGCTTACGTATACAAGAGGCGCTACTGTCTCGCAAAACATGGTCATGCCAGACGGGTCATTTGCAACCGGTAAAATAAGCGCGCTATTTTCTAAGATTGGACAAGTTCCTTGGATTATTATCATCATGCTCATCGTTGTGATAATTGTTCATGTGTTCCTGAATTATACGAAGCACGGCAGATATATGTACGTTATTGGCGGGAATATGGAGGCTGCCAAGCTGTCCGGTATTGCGGTTAATAAATATCGGGTGATAGCTTATTTGATGTCTGCCGGTTTTGCAGCTATCGGCGGCATCATTCTTGCTTCTCGTGTCATGACAGCAGAAGTTAATGCAGGGGCTCCATATTTGATGGATGCTGTTGCGGCTGCCTTCATCGGCTTTTCCGTAGCGGGAGCAGGGAAGCCGAATGCATTTGGTACGTTTGTTGGAGCGATTCTCATTGGTATCCTGCAGAATGGTCTAGTCATGATGTCTGTTCCTTACTACGCGATGGACATTGTGAAGGGAACGGTTCTTGCATTCGCGTTGGCTTTAACGTATTACAAGAAAAAATGACGCTTCAGGAGGGAAAGGAATATGAAATATTCGACGTACTTTACAATGAAAGAAGCAGATGTAATCGACTATACGTTAACGAAGCTGAATGTATTTCCTGAACATGCGAACTTAACCTGCACGGAGATTGGCGACGGCAACTTGAACTATGTGTTCCGGCTCGTAGATGAGGAGTCGCAGCGCTCTATTATTATTAAGCAAGCAGGTCCTGTTGCTCGTATATCTGATGAATTCAAGGTATCTCCTGACCGCAATCGAATCGAAAGCGAGATATTGAAGATTCACAACGAGCTGGCACCAGGGCTCGTTCCTGAGGTATATCACTATGACCCGATTATGAATTGCTGTGTGATGGAGGATTTGTCCGATCATGTGATTATGCGTACGGCATTATTAGACCGGCAGCAATTCCCGCTGTTTGTCGACCATATCACGACATTTATGGCGAACACACTGCTGCTTACTTCTGATGTGGTTATGAATCATAAGGAGAAGAAGGAGCGGGTTAAGGCTTTCATTAATCCCGACTTATGCGAGATTACGGAAGACCTAGTTTATACGGAACCGTTTTATGATTGTGCGCGGAACGATGTTTATGAACCGATTCGCGCATTTGCGTCTGAGCATCTATGGTCAGATAAAGCGCTGTTGCTGGAAACTGCGAAAATGAAGTATGAATTCATGACGCATGCACAGTCTCTCATCCATGGTGATTTACATACAGGTTCAATCTTCGTCAAGCAGGATTCGACGAAAGTAATCGATCCTGAGTTTGCTTTCTATGGGCCGGCAGGCTATGACGTAGGGAACGTTGTGGCGAATCTTATTTTTGCCTATGTGAATGCTGAGTGTACGATGGAATCAGGTGATTTGAAGGAGAAGCACAAGGAATGGCTCGCTGATACCATTCAGGAGATCGTTGACCGGTTCCAGTTCAAATTTTTGGCACTGTGGTCCACCTCTGTTCGAGATAAGACGGCTGCGTATCCAGGCTTCGATCGCTACTATCTCGATTCGATAATGCAGGATGCAGCGGGTGTCGCAGGCTTGGAATTGTGCCGGCGAACGCTTGGTATCGCTCATGTAAAGGACATTGCAGCAATCGCAGATGCTGCTGCAAGAGAACGTGCTGAACGGATGTGTCTCATGATGGGCAAGCGACTGATTATGGAGCGTTCTGATATGATAAAGGGCAGTGATTATTTCCGTATTATCAGTTCAAGCAGTGAAATGTACAGCCGCTAGAAGAAGGGGAGGGTGGAAGGATGAGTCAAGTTAACAGCAGCAATACAGTCAGCACTATGTCATCGGTTCGATTAGAGGATGAGAAGGATACGCTGGTTATTCTGGATCAGACACGTCTTCCGAACGAGACCGTATATCTCGAGCTTCAGAAGCTAGAAGATATATGGGACGCTATTTATCACCTCAAGGTGCGCGGTGCGCCTGCAATTGGCATTGCAGCGGCATTTGGAGTGTATCTGGCTGTGAAGGGTTCCCCTGCCGATACGTATGAGGCATTTGCCGCAGAATTTAACAAGGCGAAGCAGTACTTGGGTTCGTCGCGCCCGACGGCAGTGAATTTATTCTGGGCTTTGGATCGTATGAAAGCGAGGCTGGAGCGTGAACAAGGACACTCCGTTGCAGCGATTAAGGAAGCATTAAGGAAGGAAGCAGAGGCGATTCGAGCCGAAGACGAGCAAGTATGCGAGAGCATCGGGCGCCATGCGCTGTCACTGCTGCAGCCGAATTGGGGGATCTTGACGCATTGTAATGCGGGCGCTATCGCGACAGCGAAGTATGGAACTGCGCTTGCTCCTATTCATCTAGGGCAAGAGCAAGGCTATCAATTCAAGGTATATGCGGATGAGACACGGCCACTGCTGCAGGGCGCTCGATTGACAGCTTGGGAGTTAAAGGAAGCCGGCGTCGATGTGACCTTAATTTGCGATAACATGGCATCCATTGTCATGAAGGAAGGCAAAATACAAGCCGTGCTGGTTGGTTGCGACCGTGTGGCGGCGAACGGTGATGCAGCAAATAAAATTGGCACCTCAGGAGTTGCTATCCTTGCCAAGCATTATGGTATTCCGTTCTATGTATGCGCGCCGCTGTCTACGATAGATTTAGAATGCAAAACCGGGGATGACATCCGTATTGAGCTGCGGCCGGATAGTGAAGTGACAAGCAAGTGGTATGAACAGCCGATGGCTCCAGAAGGTGTGAGTGTGTACAACCCGAGCTTTGACGTCACGGATCACACGCTAATTACGGCAATCGTGACGCAGCATGGGATTGCGTATCCCCCATTTGCAGAATCGCTGCCTGACATGTTCCGCAAGGAATCTATTGCAAAGCAGGGGTAGATTGATTAATGGAAGAAATGCGATACGATCATTATCTATAAATAAGAGAAATCCCCCAATAGCAACTTCTAGATAGAGATGCGACGAGTTGCTGTTGGGGGATTATTTTGATGTCTGTAATTCGATTATTCGCATTCGTAAAGCGAAATTCCCTTCGTGTTGGCTGCTTCTCGCCAAGTATCGTCCAATCGTTGATCGGTCACAATCGTATGAATCCAATCCAAAGGGCAGATGCTTGCAAATGAGGTTCGATCGAATTTGGTATAGTCAGCCGCTAAATATACCTTGTTCGCTCGTTCTGCAGCAATGCGTCGTACTTCAGCCTGCTGCTCGTTTGAATCCGTCAGCCCATGCTGAAGACTAATGGAACGGCAAGAAAGAAATGCCATGTCGAAGAAATAGCTCTTCATATTCAATTCTGCATTTCTGCCTAAGGCCGACATGGAGCCGGAAGATATTCCTCCGCCAATAATGACTAAATGCACACTAGGTTTATCCAACAATTCATTGATGATTTTGATTGAATTGGTGACGACAGTCAGACGTTGATCCTGAATCTGTTGTGCAAGGTATAGCGAGGTCGTGGAAGCGTCTAAAAAAATAGAGTCCCCGTTTGAAATGAACTGTACGCATTGCTCCGCTATGCGCTTCTTCCCATCGACATGAATATGCTCGCGCAATTGAATATTTATATCGTTTTGCACACCGTCTGGAATATATGCACCTCCGTAAGTGCGGGTGAGTATCCCTTCTTCCTCCAGCTGCTTCAGATCTCTTCGAATCGTTTCCTCTGTAACTTGAAAGAGTAAAGTGAGTTCTGCGACGGTTACGCTTTTCTTTTCCATAATCATGTCTTTAATTTTGTTTTTCTGGTTATTGGCAACATGTTGTGCAATCTCTCCGCTTTTTAATCGATTTTATCTTATTATATCATATCCCGATCGGGAATTACGATTTTATGAACTGTAATAAAACAATATAAAGCAACATAATACATTGACAAAACATGTGTAAAGTACGAAAATTTAAGTAGGTCGTGCTGAGGACTGAGATCGTCCAACACCTCTTCATAATATGGACACGAGCCTGATAACAGGAGGTACGAGTGAATATGACACAACTCAACTCAGACATGGATGTAAAAGCTTTCATTTGTGAAATCGGCAGAAGGATGTATGCAAGGAGCTATGTTGCGGCCAACGACGGAAATATTTCAATAAAGTCCGATGAGAATACGATTTGGACAACGCCGACGGGAGTCAGTAAAGGCTATATGACACCCGATATGCTGGTACAAATGGATATGAAGGGGAACGTGCTTGCAGGTACATATAAGCCTTCTTCCGAGGTTCGAATGCATTTGCGAGTATACGCGGAAAATCCTGAAGTGAGGGCGGTTGTCCATGCTCATCCGCCTGCGGCAACCGCATTTGCGATTGCTGGTATAGATCTTGATCAAGCGATTTCGCCTGAGGCAATCGTGAACTTAGGCAAAGTGGCGGTTGCTCCATATGCAACACCGGGAACACAAGAGGTTCCGGATTCGATTGCGCCATATTGCAAGGATTATCATGCAGTTCTGCTAGCCAACCATGGCGCGCTGACATGGGGGCGTGATATGACGGAGGCTTATTTCCGAATGGAGTCATTGGAGCATTATGCACTGATGTACATGTATGCGAGCAGACTGATTGGCCATGCGAACGAATTGTCGCGTGATCAGGTATCCGAACTGTTGTCGATTCGTAATCGAATGGGAGTAAAGGGGGGCGGATTTCCCTCATTTAGAGGAGAAAGGGAAGACACAAAACTTTTTGATCAATTGGTTGAAAAGGTGGCAGCACGCGTAGCTGCGCAATTGCAATTAGAGTCATAACCTGACTGCAGCGAAATGGTCATAAATACATAGCAACAGCCCCAAGCACGAAGCGAGCCTAATTGCTCCGATGTTTGGGGCTGATTTGTGTTTTTACTTGTTTTTGAAGATTTTTTTGATTTTGTTGATTTCGTAGATTTGGATTTTTTTGGGGATGAGGACTTGCTAGAGCCGCCTTTTTTGGATGAAGATGAAGAACTGCCATGATGATAATGGTATTCCCCATTCTTTAGTCCCCATTTGGCGCAATTGGTTTTGCAAGTATGGCCGCCCTTAGCGTCAGTACGTCCAGGATGGCCTGATGCAACAGAAGTCAATGAGGTCAAAGTAATGATGCAGGCTGTGCTTACGGCTATCATTTTGCTCCATCTCGAAGTTGTCATTGTTATATGCTCCTCTCTCTTCGAATAGGTATCATGGATCATCGTTATTATAGTTCCTCTATTTCCAAAGCACTAGGAAAAATTTATTGAATTTTGGACAAGATCATGGAATATCGTGTTTTTGCCATTATGCAATTCACGATTGCTATGAGATAATAATAGATATAAGCGTCTGCAGGAAACGATTCTGCACCGGATAACGTTAGAATGATGAAGGAGAATGACGATCATGGCGGGCATAGATGAAAGATTAATGAAGCAGATTGAATTTGTGAAGGAAATTGATAAATTGAAGAATGTGTTTCGCCGTTCTTATTTGCTTGATGGAAGCCGCCATGAAAATGATGCAGAGCATACCTGGCATTTGACCGCAATGGCGATACTGCTGCACGAATATACAAGTGAACGAAACTTGAATCTGCTCCGCGTACTCAAAATGTTGATAATCCATGACGTGGTCGAAATTGATGCGGGTGATACTTTTGCGTATGATGCAGAGGGGAATGCAAGCAAGTACGAACGTGAGTCGAAGGCGGCCAAGCGTTTATTTGGCATTCTACCGGAAGATCAGAAGCTTGAGCTTACTCAATTATGGACGGAATATGAGCAGCGTCAAACACAGGAGGCTCAATTTGCTGCCGCGTTGGATCGACTTCAGCCTTTGCTGCATAACTATTTGACAGAAGGAAAGTCGTGGAAGGAGCATAAGGTGACGAGCGATAAGGTGTTGGCGCGGATTCAAGCGATTCGCGATGGAGCCCCTGAACTGGGCAAGCTGGCAGAACAACTCATTCGAAGCGCAGTGGAAAAAGGCTATCTTGCCCCATAAATAAGCAAGTGAAACG
This sequence comes from Paenibacillus alvei DSM 29, assembly GCF_000293805.1. GTDB lineage: Bacteria > Bacillota > Bacilli > Paenibacillales > Paenibacillaceae > Paenibacillus_B > Paenibacillus_B alvei. Next base: position 382,464 of record NZ_AMBZ01000003.1, read on the forward strand.
ATGTAAGGGAAGGACAATATAGTCCTTCCCTCGTTTTTATAGTTATACATCAAGCACCCAACGATTGCGGGTTTCACTGGCGCCCTCCAGCGCCCATCCATTATGCTCATAGTACGCATTGAAGCTAGATCGAGCGGGACAAGCAGCTTCTATTGGATGGGGGGGAGCGTATCCAGCATTTGTCGCAGCAAATGCTGGCCTCTATACGTTTCAGCTACTGCAAATTGATATAGTGAAATACGTTCGCTCCCTTTTCGCGGGTAGAATTGCAGGGCGCCTGCTATACAAAGACCGCTGACTGCGACGAGCAACTGTTTACGTCTTATGGCAGCAGCGACTCCATCAGGACAGTACAGCTCCCCGCTCGCCATGCCATCGTGGCGCAGATCTATTGTATTGGAGAAAAAGCGTATAATTGCGGGAGTCTCTTCCCATTTCGCCAATCGGATTTGCATGAAGATCCATCCTAACTAACTCTTCCCTATTTTCCTACTAGAACGAACACATTATGATCGGGAGCCTCCATCACGGCCACATGGCCAGATTCGGTAGGGAACGGTTCGCGAATCCAATGAATATCTGATCTTTCTTTGAGCTTAGCATAGGTATCATATACATCGTCAACCAGCAGCTCAATATCGATCTCCTTCAACTCTTTGTTGTTCTACAGGACGAGCTCTGAACTGTGCTCTTCAGGAAAAGACATCCCGACAATTGTCCATGTACCGCCATCTGGCAAAGGACGTTCAATGATCCAGCTTTTCTTTAATCCAATCGCAGTGTAAAAATCAACAGATTGTTCGACATTTGCCGTATATAATGCGGCACACTCCATTTTTCTAATCATATAAAATCCTCCTTGTAATGGAAACTGTCTATACGGTAACATCTAACCATGACAAAAGATGTCATAGTTTATAGCTTATTCTTTATTACAGGTAGGAGGCGTTCCGACATGAATAAATCCCAGCGAATGATTGAATTAATGATGCTTGTAAATAAGAAACAGCAATTCACGGCTCGGGAGCTAGCTGAAGAATGCGGTGTGTCTGTTCGAACGATATTGCGAGATTTGCGTCATTTAGAGGAATTAGGCGTTCCATTATATACAGAGTACGGGCGAAATGGCGGATTTCGCTTGCTGAAGGAAAAGCTGCTTCCGCCGCTTTCATTTCTGGAGGAAGAGGCATTTGCAATCTTTTTTGCAGTTCAATTGCTGCAGGAGTATAAGACGATACCGTTTGGTAAAGAGGCTATGCAGGCATTGTCGAAATTTTATCAAGTACTTCCTGCTGCGACTCAAAAGCAAATTGATGCCATGCAGCGCTGTGTGCGATTCTGGGTTCCCCCTCGTGAACAGGATATCCCTCATTTGCAGCATTTGCTTCATGCTTCACTGGACAAAAGAACACTTCAAATCAGGTATGCTTCTACTCGGAGAGTTGAAATGCGAGAAATTGTCCCAATCGGATTGTATGCCCACAACGGCTATTGGTATTGCCCAGCTTATTGTATGAAGAGAAGAGGATACCGATTGTTCCGAGCGGATTGCATGCTTGAAGTAGCAGAAGTGGAGCGTATACATACCGATGTGCCGATCAATCTATTGACCTTGGAGGAGTGGTTCGAACCTCCACAACATAAAGACGGCTCCGTTCATGTTCCTTTGCGTGTTGAGTTGACCAAGCTTGGCGTACGGAAATGTCAAGCCGATCCATGGCTGGATAAAGCGATGACGGTGCGTGAAGAAGGAACTGGATTCATTCATATGGACATAGCAGGTTCCGAAATCAGTTATTTAGCAGATATTTTATTCGGTATGGGAACGGATGCCTATGTCCTTGAACCGATGGAGATCGTAAATATTATTCATCAGAAGGCAGAGCAGGTAGTTGCGCACTATCGAGGGAACAAAAGCTAAATATTGTATCTCTATGACCAGTCTATTAGGGGGATAAACAGGGGAGAAACCCCGTCTTTGGGCATATTGAAATTGTATCATCCCAATATATACTAAACAGAGAAGTAATCGATTTGGATTAGTAAAAATAGGAAGATCGTATTAGAATAGAGTTCCGACATGAATTGACATTATTAACCATATGATGCTAAGGTTATAATATCGCTTCATGATTGTAAAAGAGGTGTCGCGCTTATGATCCTTACCGTCTCCTTTGGCAGACAGAGCCGTGATTGGTTCGACATCGATGTAGCGGATGATTGCACAGGGGTGCAGCTCAAGGCCATTCTCGGGTTGAAGCTATTCGGTGAACCGCCTAAAAATCATATGCAATATATATTGGAGGTCAAGCAACCTGAAGGGCTGTGGATTACTGTTTCTGAACAGGTGCGATTGCTGGAGGCGGGTGTCCGTGAAGGCGCGTATATCCGTGTGCAGCGAGCATTTTCCACGACGAATGAGGCAATCCCATCGTATGGAAGTCGTTCCTTGTTCCAACTCGATGAAATGGATGATCAAGCAGAATCGTGAGAAGAGGAACGAGACGAGGAGTTGTTCGATGTGAATGTAATGTATCAGAGATCGCCTCGAATCAAGCCGGAATTGCCTGAGGAGAAGCTTGAAATATTGCGTCCTCCTGCAGAACCGTCGAGACCGACGTTCTCTATAGTTACCATCATTATTCCGATTGTAATGACATTGGTCAGCATCGGTTTTTACATATATATGTCTATGTCAGGCAAGATGGGCAGCAGCAATTATATGATGTTTCAAATGATAACCATCTCTATGATGCTTATGTCCTATACGTTGCCTTTCTTTCTATATCTAAGCAACAAAAAGGCCTACCAACGCAAAAAGGAAGAACGAAGTCGGATGTACATGGCTCAACTAGAGAAGCACCGACTCGAACTTGAAGCGAAGCAGGAAGAACAACGAGCGGCTATGCAAGCGATTCATGGTGATCCGGATGTGTGCTACCAAATTGTGAAAAATCGTAATAGTAGCCTGTGGGAGCGCGGGCCGACCGACGATGATTTTATGGAAGTCCGCATTGGCACCGGAGAAGTGCCTTTTTATATGCCCATACTTACCCCTAGAATAGATGGATATGAGAAGGATCCGCTCATTGATGCAGCTCACAAGCTTGAACAAGACTTTCGTACTGTCGAAGCGGCTCCCATTACTTTGCCGTTGTATGATTCCAAGGTAATAGGTATTGTCGGCGATAAGGCTGCGGTAATGGATGCGGTGCGTATTGTGATTGCCCAGCTAACGACTAAGCATTCACCTGATGAAGTGAAACTCGCTGCCCTCTATGATGAACGCGATGCGGATGACTGGAGCTGGCTAAGATGGCTGCCGCATACATGGAATGATGAGCGGACTGTCCGCTACTTGGCGGATCGGCGAAGCATGGTGCATCAACTGGCAGATCAACTCTACGGTATTTTGAATCGTCGCAAGAGCTTCCAGACAAGTGGAAAGAAGAAAAAGGCGCTTCCGATCTATGTTGTGCTGCTGCCCGACAGTTTACTGATAGAGGAAGAGCCGTTATACCCAATTCTATTGGAAGAAGCAGGCCGTGTGGATAGCTGCACCATTGTAATGTCCGATCGCAAGGAACGGCTTCCAATGCAATGCCGGCTAATTGTAGAGGTGGGCGCTGGAGCAGGAGTGTCAACGCAAAAAACGGATCAGGAAGGAATTATACAGCAATCTTTTCATATGGATCATTTGTCAGATGACAAAATTGACACGCTGGCTCGTTATATGGCGCCAATCCGGTTGAAGCGCTCGGCTGCCACGGATTTACCTCCTGTTTTAACCTTGTTCGATATGTTTGGGGTTGAACAAGCTGAGCAGTTGGAACTGGCGAATCATTGGAATCAGAATCGATATCCAGATACGCTGCCTGTACCTGTCGGTGTTCGTGCCGGCGGGAAGCTTGTTTCCTTAAATCTGCATGACAAGATTGAACGGAAGGGCCATGGTCCGCACGGTCTAATCGCAGGAACGACAGGCTCGGGCAAAAGTGAAGTTATTCAGTCATTGATTGCTTCTCTTGCTGCTAACTACCACCCTCATGATGTTGTATTCCTACTGATTGATTATAAGGGCGGTGGGATGTCTAATATATTTGGGAAGCTTCCGCATGTTGTGGGTACCATTACGAATTTGGACGATAACCTGATTGAACGTGCGAAGGTGTCGTTGCGTGCTGAGCTCATACGTAGACAGCGCGTATTGAATGATGCTGGAAATATGCAGCATATCGATGAATACTACAAGTCGTCACTACGGCATCAAAAGCCGCTGCCGCATTTAATGATTATTATCGATGAATTCGCTCAGCTTAAGAAAGATCAGCCTGAATTCATGGATGAGCTTATCAGTATTGCGGCAATAGGCCGCACGCTAGGAGTTCATTTGTTACTCGCTACCCAGAAGCCGGCGGGTGTGGTAGATGAGAAAATATGGAGTAATACACGATTCCGCATCTGCTTGCGTGTGCAAAGTGAAGGTGACAGCCGGGATATGTTGAAAATTCCTAACGCTGCTTGGATTACACATCCTGGGCGCGGCTACTTCCAGGTTGGAAGTGATGAAGTATTCGAAGAACTGCAATTTGCTTGGAGTGGAGCTCCTTATTTAGTCAAGCCCAAAGAAGGGCGTCCGCTGCGCATTGAAGTGAGCGAGGTTCGCCTTAACGGGAAGAGAGAGCCGCTCCTTCATAGTGATACCTTATCATCCGCTTATGAAGAAGAGGAGCCGAAGAAGCAGCTTCAAGCATTCATTGAGCTGGCTGTGGAGGCGGCAGATCGAGAGGGAATTGCTAGGCTTCAGGGTCCTTGGCTCGCACCTCTGCCTCATGAACTGGAGTTAAGCGAATTGTACAAACAACCGGGGGCGTTAGATGTTGTTGGCGATGGAACACAGGGATTACAGCCTGTCGTCGGCCTATTGGATGATGTAATGAACCAGCGGCAGGAACCGCTTGGCATTGACTTGGATCATGAGCATTGGGCTGTATACGGCATGCCGGGAACTGGGAAGACGACCTTCGTTCAGACACTCCTCATGTCTCTTGCCCGACAATACGATCCAGAGACTTGGCACGGTTATGTTGTGGACACGGGGCGAATGATGAATGATTATGCAGCCCTTCCTCATATCGGGGCAGTCATTGCGGGTGACGATGAAGATCGAATAAAGAGACTGTTCCGTTATTTGCAAGCGATGGTCACGGAACGAATGGAATTGCTGTCTCAAGCTGGTATGAAGACGATTGCTTCGTATCGGCAGGTGACGAAGAAGGCTGTGCCGAATATTGTTATAGTCATTGACGGTTACTCAAACTTCCGTACCTCCTATCCGGATGAAAATGAGCGCCTTGAATATCTCCTTCGAGAAGGAGGAAGTTTGGCTATTACTTTTGTAATTACAGCCAACCGTGTAACCGACATTTTTGACAAGTATAGAAGCAATATTTCGAATGCTGTATCGTACGAATTGGCTGATCCGAGCGATTATTATTTTGCTGTCGGAAGGCCGACTAGAGCTTTAGGAGGGCTTCAGGCCGGACGTGGCCTTGTAAAGTGGAAGGGAGCGCCTGTTGAGTTCCAAACGGCATACCCTGCTGAAGGACAGAGCGATGTGGATCGGGTACAGGAGCTGCGTTCACAAATACGGATGTTGGATAAAGCATGGCAAGGGACTGCTGCTCCACTGATACGAAGCCTTCCAGAGAGAATTCGACTAAGTGATCTGTTGAAGCTGAACGAAGAGAACCTGGAAGACAGCAGCGCGGAGCTTCTCCAAGCAGAGCGGTGGCATCCTGTTCCGGTCGGTGTTCGTACCGATGATTTGGAACCGTATTTAATTAACTTGAAGGAAGGCCCGCACTTCATCGTGGCTAGTCCTATGGAATGTGGCAAAACGACGTTCTTAATCAGTTGGATGTTGTCCTTAGCTTATTACATGTCTCCTGAACAGCTGCATATCTATGCAATCGATGTACGATATGGGGATAATGGAATTGCTTCCTTGAAAGATCTGCCTCATGTAAGAGAAATCGTAACAGAGGAAGAGCGAATTCCTGGATTTGTCCAACATGTATATAGTGAAGTGACGACTCGGAGCAAGGACGGTGGCTATCCGTTAATACTGCTAGTAATGGATGATGCGGATATGCTGTGCAAGCAGCTGACCGACTACACGGTGAAGGATCAACTGTCTGCTATCGTCCGTCAAGGAAGGGACAGAGGGGTACATATGGTGTTAGCTGGCGTACCATCTGATTTTCCGACATTCGGCGTTGATTGGTTCAATGATGTTCGGGCTTCGCAAGCCGGTTTTTATTTGGATCGATTGATGCGAATGATCTGTCTTTTTCCGTATTCCGATCTCGGAGTCCCAAACTTCGAGCTTAAATGGGTCTAAAGTTCTCCCTCCAGGGCAAGGTTATTTTGTAAAGCGGAAATTTGTGAAAATAAAGACGGTTGTACCGTACGATGAAAAATGGACTCCGGCCGCATGGACAACACAGATAAGCAGGCGTTGGAAAGTGCGGGTCTGATGGGGGGTGGAAACATTGATGACAAGCAATGAGCCGCATCAGCAAGCTCATGATGGCAGAAGCGGTATTGAGCTTAGCAAAAAAGAACTGTATTTTCTAGCCGGCATTATTGGGTCGGATCGCTTGCTGGGGGTCGAGGATCCATTCCGCGGATACTTGACAGAGGAAATTACAGAAGAATGGAACAAAGTCAAAGCATCGCTTCTGCGTAAAGGTTATTTGACCGAAGCTCCAGGCGGCGTAGAGCTTGGGATACCATCACACGTATATTCGACTGTAGCTGTGACGGGATTGGCGAATCGCTCTTGCTGGGTTCGCTTCCTTGATACAGTCGCTGAGCCTGGTCGCAAGGAATATGAAGGGTATTTTCACTTTACGGATGACTTGACTATAGAACGAGTACAGGCTCAGGAACAAGCGGATATGTACTACTTTCTTGAATATGGTTCGACGAATGAAGCATGTTCTGTCATTGTGAATCGGATGCATTGGGCCGAGCAGGATGAGAGCGATATAACGGCTGTTATGCTGTCTAAGAGGCACTTTCACAAGCTATATGAACAAGCAAATGAACTAACCGTTGAACAAATGGTCAGCCAGCTTATGACCTTCGATGGGGAGGAAGAGGGAGCAGTTGCGCTTGCGCATTCTCTGAAGCATCGGACAGCATCTGGTGAGATGTTATTTCTCGTATGGAATGAGAAGACGTGGGATGTGCAGGGAGCTGCGTTTCTTGTCGGAGGAGCTCGAAATTGGCTCATACGGCAGAGTTCTAAGGGAGATGAGGATTGGTTAACTGCAACTTTAACAACGAAGGAACAGCTGGAGAGTATGTTAATCGATTGGAATCGCCAGCATTCTATGGAGGAAGGAAGGTGATATCGTGCGCATTATCGTTACGCCGGATGCGCTTCGTGAGGGGAGCCGTCAGCTGAAGGCAACAGCGGAGCAATTGGAAGCTATTCAATCGTCATTGGAACGGTCTCTTCAATCAATAGAGTGGGAGGCATCTATTAAGACTGCTGTCGAAGAGAAATGGCAGCAGGCTGCACGGTTATCTGCTCAAATACATACGCTTTTGTACGAATTAAGCAAGCAGCTTCAATCCAAGGCTGATCAGTTCCAAACGGCTGATCAGCAAGCGCACCCGATACTGGGTCAAGCTTACCAGATCGGTTCGGCGGCGTCACTATATTCAACGATCGGGATTGGGGGGGCATCGTTAATTATCCCTGCTGTAGGGACTCAGGTAGGAGCCATATCGAATCCGAATGCGGTTGTGCGAGCAATTGGTAAGCAAGAGGATAAGGGATCAGGATGGAACTGGAAGCCTACGGTTCCTGAAATGTATGGTTATGGGAAAGATGGTTATCGCATGATGAATATGGGGAAGAGTGGGTTCAATGTCAATGTGCGTGGAGATGGCTATGCGACCATCAGTGGGGCGAGATCCAAGTTCGCGCTGTCTGAGGGGATACAGGGAACGAGATATGCGGCATCTAATGCAGCGAATCATACGAATGTATGGAAATTCGTAGATCCGGCAGTTGCAGCGAAAGAGTCGCTATCCATTAAAGGCTGGAGTGCGAAGCTTGGATATGCTGGGCTGGCATATGATACAGGAACGGCAGTTATGACTGATTATGACAAAGGAGGCCCAAGTCGTGCTGCAGCTAGTGCAGTCGTAAATGGCTCGATTGGAGTCGGCACGATGGCAGCAAGCGCAGCAGTGGGCGCTTGGGTCGGATCAGTCGTTCCTGTTGCAGGCACAATTGTTGGTGCAGGAGTAGGCCTTGCGACTGGAGCAGCGATCTCCATGGTTACAGAGGTCACGATTAATGGCAAATCGATCAAGACCCATGCGGTGGATGCCGTAGATACTGTAGTGGATACTGTGTCTGATACCGTTACAAGTGGAACGAAAACAGCTACTGAAGCTGTTCAGGAAGGGGTTAAAGCGGTGAAAAGCGGTGCGACAAAGGCAGCCGGCAAAGTTGTAAACAAGGTAACCAATATGTTCGGAAGTGCCAGTGCAGGCAAGTTGCTTCCTAGCTGATGCTCCAATAGGTTTAACAGACGGTTTTAATTTGTGACATAAGCACTATACAACAATGATGCTGGACAGGTTTTTCGGAACAGCACCCGACCCTATATGTGTGTATTGTTTTTAATATAAGCTCAACGCATCAGTTCTGAAATTACACAAAGGTTTAGGAATGCAGGAGTAGAAAGGGAAGGATGAATGATGGAGAATCAAGTCGGGCAACAACATGTTGCGAAGGAAGAGAATGAATTGCTTCCGCTCGGCTCTGTAGTGCTGCTGCGTGAAGGAAGTAAGAAATTAGTGATTTACGGCCGCAAGCAGCTTCAGGTGACTACGAATCGGTTGTTCGATTATTTGGGCGTTGTGTATCCAGAGGGATATATTGACGAGAATTACTCTTACTTGTTCAATCATGAAGATATAGAAGTGATTGCTCATGTTGGCTATACCAATGAAGAAGAAGAGCAATTTCAGCTTGTTCTCCAACGTGTGCCGTTGGCTCCAGAGTCCTCTTTATAGATTTGGGACCGGAGACTCTTTTAATAGGGCGGTAGAATTCATGTACAATTGTGGGCAGATAGATTTGAAATATTTACTTTTCATTCAATTGTCTACCAAAGGGAGGAGTCATCATGGCAGGCCGCATATTAATTACACCGGAACAGGTTGATCAAGTAGCAAATCAATTTAAGCAAGGTGGAGACCAGAGCCAACAAATCGTAGCGTCTCTTACTCAGTCGATCCAAGGCATGGAGGGTCAATGGGAAGGGATGACGAAGCAGCGCTTCTTCCAGGAATTCCAGGAGGCAAGCAAGCAGATGCAATCATTCGTACAGACTCTAAATACGATTAGTGAAGAGCTGAAGGCGATCGCACAGAAGTTTCGCACTGTCGACGAACAGCGGTAATTATTTATCTCTTAATATTAAATACGAAGAGGAAGCCGGGCGTTGGAAATACTCCCGGTTTTTCTTACATCATATCGAAGATCATCCGGGAGGATAGGAAACAATGTCATTTCAGCCACAACCAGGAGATACGATCATTATTCACGATACAGAATATCGGTTCGGAGAACATCCGGCAGCTCCTGGACTCGTCTACGCGCAGGCAGGCAGACAAGGTGTCATCTATCAGCTTCTCCCACCCCAAGGAAATGCTGCAGAGGCGAAGGCGTTAAAAGTATTCAACCCGAAGTATCGTGTCCCTTCTATGGTATATCAGTCCGAGCTGCTAGAGTCCTATAGTGAGTTGACAGGGTTAAAGGTGTGCAGTCGGAGCGTATTAACCCCTGAGAAAAACGGAGGACTGATCCACAAACATACGGACTTGCTATATGCAGTGGCAATGCCGTGGATTTATGGTCCTACTTGGTTGGATATCGTCGCAGAACGCAAAATGCTGACACGCCAGCAGAGCTTGCTCATGGCCAAATCCCTGGCTCGTATATGCTCTGGTATGGAGCAGAGGGGGTTAGCACATTGTGATTTGTCTGCGCCGAACATCATGCTTCCTTTTTTCTCGGAAGTTAAGCAGAGCGCGAATGCCTCACCGATACAATTGGTTGATGTAGAGCAGTTGTACAGTCCCAAGCTGGATCGTCCAGACGTCCTATTCAGTGGTTCTCCAGGATATGCTGCACATCGAACGCTTCTAAGCGGCATGTGGAGCGCTTATGCGGATCGGTTCGCGGGCAGTATCCTGCTGGCAGAAATGCTGGGATGGTCGTCTGCGCAAATTGTGCAGAAATCATGGGGAGAAAGCTATTTCGATCAGCGTGAGATGCAAACATCATGTGATCGGTACGAGGTATTGAAGCGTGAATTGCAGGAGCTCTATGGGAATAAAGTCGCGGAGCTGCTGACCCGCGCTTGGGAAAGCCAAGATTTAAGCAGCTGTCCGACCTTCGGCGAGTGGCTGGTTGTTCTTAATGGAATTGATGAAGAGAAACAGATGGCGATTGATGCTCCGCTTCATGTTCAACATAAGGAAGGTAAGGATGCTCTATCGAATTCTGAACATTCAAAACCGATGATAGCCGACTCGGAAAACGCAGTACATTTTGCTGTACTAACGGAAAAAGACGAAATAGCTGCTGCTTCTGCATGTGATGAAGCAGATCCTGATATCGTGAATCGATTATTCCGCCAAGCCAGAGAGCTGGAAGGGCGCAGTCAGTTGCAAGGTGCGTTGGAAGTATATCGTTCCGCTCATCATTTTGTTGTGGACGGAAGCCCCATGCAAATCGAATTGACTGCTGCCATCGCTGACTTAGAGCATAAGCTTGTTGCGGAAGTGCAACAAAAGTCAGGAAGTAAGGGGAAGTTTAGTAAACGTGCGATTTCTATCATTTGTATCGCTTCAGCGGTATTGATCATTGGATGCGGTGCCGTTGTGGCAAGCATGATGAATGCAAATGCTGCTACGAAGGCGGCGGAAGAGCAGGTGCTTCTCGATGCGAAGCAGCTAGAAATGCAGAATCAGCAGTTGAAGGCGGAAGAGGAACGGAAGCAAAAGGAAGAGCAACAGAAGCAAGAGGAAGCTAAACGGCTGCGTGAGGAGGAACAGCGCAAGCAGGAGGAGCAAAAGCGAAAAGCGGAAGCACAGCGTGCGAAGCAGTTGGAAGCAGCTGAGAAGGCGGCAGAACGCAAACGTCTCCAAGCCAAGTATGATCAGCAAATGCAATATGAGAAGTATTTAGCATGGAAGAAGGAGCGGGACGAACAGCTCCGTATCGAACAGGCACGTGAACAGGGACGTCAACAGGAACGTAAGCGGCTGGAAGCAGAACAGGCTGCGAAGAAGGCTGCTGAGCTTAAGAAGGTTCGCAACCGAGATGTTGTTCTGCTGATAGCATCCTACAATAAAACATATAATGCGATCAAGCAGGACAATATGAAAAATGCAAAAACCTATGCCTTAGAGTTCGTAGAGCGTTACGAAAAGGATCCAAATTTTTTCAAGAATGTCGGGAAAGTCGGAACAAGAGCAGCACATATATATAAATTCTTGCAAGATACAAGCTATAAAATACCGGATATTTAATTCGGAACATAGAGTGTTATGAATACACGATATGAGGTGAACTGGACGAATGAACTACACGATACAGGCTTCACAGCGAACACCTGCACTTCTCATATATTTAATAGATATTAGTGCCTCTATGAACATGACGATGGCTGGAAAAAGGCGTATTGATGTGGTGTATGACGCATTATCTCAGGCTATTCGTCAGATGGTGTTCCGTTCAACGAAAGGCCATAGGCTGACACCTCGCTATCGGATAGCCATCTTAGCATACAGTGATGATGTGTATGATGTATTGAATGGAATTAAAGGAATTGATGAGATTGCAAGTATGGGAGCATTGCCGGATTTGACCCCGGTTCGCTTTTCGGATGCGGCCAAGGCATTTCTGCAAGCGGAAAGATTGCTGGAGGCAGAGCTGCCTTATATGCAGGATTGCCCGGCTCCTCTCATCTGTCATATGACAGATGGAGTTGCTACAGGCGATGATCCGGCGCCTATCGCAAAACGAATTATGCAGATGGGCGTTCCGGATGGAAATGTTCTTATTGAAAATATTTTTATAACGGATTATATGCTGGATACACCGATTGAGGAGCCGCGACGGTGGAAAGGGATATTGCATGATACGGTGCTAACGGATGAGCATGCGCAGAAGCTTCGCAGCATGTCATCGGTCTTGCCGGAAAGTTATCGCGAAATGTTGGTGGAGGCGGATTATCATCTTGCTCAAGGTGCCTACATGATGCTGCCAGGCAATTGTCCGGAACTAGTGTCGATTGGCTTCCAAATGTCTGCCGCTACCCCTGTGCGTTAATCGCTTTTGAAACTAACGGCAGCCCTTGCCTAGATGATACATAGAAGTCGGAATGTAATCCGGCACGCAACAAAAGAAGTTCAAAGTTCCTCAATACATATACAGCTTGGAATGTGAGGGAAAGGCAAGGTGAATCCGCATGAGTCTGACATCCTATCACTTTACATCTAACCAGCAGGTGGATCAGCCTTTAACGACGATTGTGCAATCGCCTTTTCGCTGCCGTTTCGCCTACGCTAAAGCGGGTGAAACGGCGCATTATAAAGAGAATAATCAAGATTTTTTAGCTTTTCGCATTGATGAAAATGCGCTCAGCTTTATCATGTGTGATGGAGTTAGCTTGAGCTATCGGGGAGATTTTGCCGCGCACTTTCTAGGAACTCATCTCCTGAATTGGATTTCTGCTACTGGCCATGCAGAGCGGAATGAAGCTTCTTTCCATGAATATCTTCATTCTTTACGTGAATGTGCCGCCGAACAGATGTCGCGCTTAACGGTTCCATCGGATCTTCCATTGCTGCTGCGAGATGTGCTTGAGGATAAAAAGGATTGGCAGTGAAACGATGTTCATTTGTGGTCGGGTTGACGTCTTTAATGGCATACATCCGTACCATCGCATTTGGCTAACTTGGCATGGAGATGTAAGGCTTCGCTTATGGCAGCACGGACAGGAGAGCGGCGAGTTTCTCGGAGGGTCAAACTCGACCAGACAGCGTTGGTCAGCTGCTCGCGGTTTGATTGGCGGGCGAGCATGTACTTGGCAGCAGCAGGTGGAAGGTCGAATTCCATCTCGGCTGTTGGTGTATACGGATGGTTTTTCGGATCTGGATGATAGGCAAGATCCACCGAAGGATGAGCAGCTGCGTCGCAAACTTGAGCATACGAATGGTGAATGGCTAGGGGATGATGCCTCATTCCTTGATATTATCTGGTAAGTTGGCAAAAAAATGTTGGATTGAGACAAGATAACGATGCTGTATGCTCATTCGTAAGGTATAATCGTAGCATAGATAAAATGAAGCTGTGTCTTCCTTTTTGAACATATTAGAAGCCTAGAGAAATATCAGCATACAACATGGGGAAGACAATTGAGCTGAGAAAGGTTGCCACATGAAGAGAAAACACGCAGATCGCTACGATTGGAAACGGATCTTGTCCAAGCAGTTCGCGCTTACTCAAGTCGATTCTTCAGATTTTACAGGATACATCTCCCTTATTAAAATCAATTCGGTAAGGCAGCCGCTTGTCGTAACTATGGATGGAAAGAGATTAAAGCTAGTTGATGTAGGATATTGTTGGATGCAATATTTCCCTTTGGATGAGCATTATTCGATAACTACGGTATTTAATGAACGGGGACAGGTTGTCCAGTGGTATGTAGATATTTGTGAGCCGTTTGCACTGGATGAACGCGGCATACCGTATTTTGTCGATTTATACTTGGACGTTGTTCTGCTGCCGACGGGACATGTTTTTTTGCTGGACGAGGATGAATTAGAAGAGGCATTAGAATGGGGACGGATATCCCATGATCAATATCGTATTGCAGTGAACGAGGCATCACGACTCTTTCATGAGGTGAAAGAGCACTCGTTGATAGGGCGCAGCAAAGATGATTATATAATGATGCTGCAATTGCTAGAGAAATGATAAGAAGACTGAGAATCAGTCTTCTTTGTTTTATTTCAGGGAGTGCTCCAGCCCTTATATTTCACAAGTTGAAACTTTTTCCACAGTTAAAGCGTCTAAACAATGTACCACGTTAGATGGTGGAGATTCCCTTTCTTTAATTGATGTAATCGCTCACAATCTCAGTTTTACGTTGCTCAACTCACGTTCACGTTGCACAAGTAGAAAGTTAGAGAGTAGGGACATGAATACAAGAATTTCCATGTGCGATAAAGGAAAGGGTGGGGCTTGTATTGTTTCCAGTCGTTTATTCAACTTTATGTGAGCAAGCACTCAGGACATGGATAGCAGAAAATTATAGCATAGGGACAGTTCAGCGCGTTACATATACGCACTATGACTTTGACCTATGTGGATACGGCTAAAGGGCCTATGATATAGCTGAATTCCGTTTGGCACGAGAAGTGCGCTTGAACCGCGATTCAGAAAATTGTCCTTACTGTGGAATGCATTCCTAGAAGGGTATCAGTCCATACGTCCGTTAAGCGCAGACGATATTCGAGCGGTTCCCCTATTTGTTGCAGCGCGTCAATTGTGGCTGATGGCCCTATGCCTCCACGATTTACAAATTGTCGGCAGCATCGATTCAGGCGACGATTTTATTGATGAGAAGATGGACTATTTCAACTCATTGCCTGTTGAACTTATAGGCAATATATAGGTAGTATGGTAAACAAGCATGACATGCTTGGCAGGAGGGACAACATGAATGTAAGAAAGCTGCCTAGAGAGCAGAAGGAAAAATGGATTGAGGATTTGAAGCAATATTTCGAAAATGAGCGGGGAGAATCTCTTGGAATGTTTGAGGCAGAGGAGCTTGTTGATTATTTGCTGCAAATGTTCGAACCTTACTTGTACAATCAGGCAATAGAGGATGCTCGCACAATGATTGAACAGCGCATGGCTGGCATTGAAGAGGATCTTTATGCGATGAAAAAGTCGGTTGCTAAGGATCGAAGATAGCGACATGCCGTTTACATTTGCACATCCGCTGTATGCTGTTCCAGCAAATCGAAGCGTGTTGCACCGCGTTTCTTGAGTGCGACAGGACTTGTACTTGGCAGGCAGGCGCCTGATTTTGAATATTTTATTCTGCTTGAGCCGTAGTGATCCTGGGCAGTTGTTTAATATGGAGGGGATTCGATTGCACATTCGGAAGGCGATTGCAGGTGATGCACCTGGTATTGCGCGTGTTCATGTTGACAGCTGGCGCACAACCTACCAAGGGATTGTATCCAATACCTATCTATCAGGCTTATCTGTACAAGCGAGACAGACGATGTGGGAGCATGCGATTTCACAATTGACAGCAGATAAATGTATCTTTGTTGTCCAACAAAAGTCTGGTGAAATTGTTGGATTTGCCATGGGAGGGCCTAGCCGAAGCGAGCAGTTCCCGAATCGCTCGGAATTATCGCTTTATTTATTGTCGTCGGTACAAGGTCAAGGAATCGGGAAAATGCTCATATCTCATGTTATGCGATATATGAAGTTATGCGGATATATAAGCATGCTGGCGTGGGTGCTGAAGGGGAATAGCGCCCTTCAATTTTATCGCCGTACGGGAGCCGTAATCGTTGGTGAGGATGATATTGAGATAGGTGGCGAACCTCACACAGAAATCGCTATGGAATGGGCGCAGTTATCGATTTCATAATCAGTCGTTACTTATTGAGTTCTTAATACTAATCCTTTATTTCTAGGCACTTAAGCCGAGATCTTTCTTATCTTATTTCTAATCAAAAGCAGGTGATAGGCTTTGATATCAACCATTCACTATCAATTGAGACAATTGGAAGGATCGACAGCATTGTATGCCTACGGTACAGAGGCATGCGAAAAACAAGGACTGTTTGAAGTCGATTTTGTGGAGTATGAGCGAATGTGCCAGGAAGGGCTAGTTCCTTCTATTGAGGAAACGGTATATTTAATTCGCAAGAGTGAGCATGACCCTAACTTCTACGGTGGAATTCGGGTGTTTTTTCATTTATACAAGCATTATTTACAACATGGCGCATATGCCGAAGAGTATGGTCAGATGGTGTAAGCTTGTCATTTGAAAGTAAATGAGTGAGTTGTGTTGGCTCATAAAGTTTGATAGGTGAGAGTGTATGGTAATGAGGAGGACAAATGTGTTGAAAGTTCACATTACAGCATCGAAAACGCAAGATATTCCGCTAGAACTGCTACTACTGGCAGATCCCGAGGAGGCTGCCGTTAATCAATACCTAGATCGCAGCATTGGATATACCCTTACAATTGATGGAGAGGTTATCGGAGCTGTGCTGCTTCTGCCGACGCGCCCACATACACTTGAGCTTGTCAATGTGGCTGTATATGAAGCATGGCATGGACGCGGCTATGGCAAGCAGCTCGTTTTGCATGCCATTCAAAGTGCACGCGAGCTGGGTTATCGAGTGATGGAGGTCGGTACAGGGAACTCCAGCCTGTCCCAGCTAGGCCTATATCAAAAATGCGGCTTTCGAATTTGCGGAATTGATACCGATTTCTTCGTCATCCATTATGATGAACCAATCGAAGAGAACGGAATTCCCTGTGTGGATATGATACGACTTCGTTTGCTCTTGTAAACGTGTACTATAATGGATATATAGATATATCCTTACGTTGAGAAGAGTGGGAGCGTGACTGCATATGAATCGATTTACGGATAAGGAAATTCGAAGCATTCGGAAACAGGCGATGGCCATTGAGCGAGAAGGCAAATTGCCGGAACAACTGTTGCAATGGATATACGATCGGGGATTGTTCAAACTGTTCATTCCCTCTGAATTACAGGGGAATATGACATCGCTTCCAGAAGCGCTGCAATGGTTCGAGCATACGTCATGGATTAATGGCAGCTTCGGCTGGCTGGTCACGATTGGTTCTGGCGGAGGCTTCTTTGCCCCATTTATGAAGCCAGAGGTAGCGAAGGAAGCTTATATGAGGAAGGATGCAGTTGTAGCTGGTTCGGGGCATCCAAGCGGTACGGCTGAGAAGGTGAATGGAGGATATCGGGTGAATGGTTGCTGGAAGTTCTGCAGCGGCTCGACCTATGCGACCGTATTTACAGCCAACTGCGTGGTGGAAGAGCGTAATGCTGCGAGCGCTATAAAGGATACGGCAGCAGAGCCGGTTATTCGGTCGTTCGTATTTCGGCCGGATCAAGTCGAGATCGTGAAAGATTGGAATGCATTTGGATTGAAGGCTACGGAAAGTCATTCGATTGTAGTGCACGATCTATTTGTTCCTGATGAACGAACCTTTAGCATCATGGAGCCAAATGGGCTCTATGATGATCCGATATATGACTATCCGTTCTTGCCGTTTGCAGAAGCGTCTTTTGCTGCCGTAAGCATCGGTGTTGCCAAGCACTTCCTCGATGAGGCGCGAGATATTGCGGAACGAAACCGTAACGTTTGGATGAATGCTACTGTGAATCGATATGTGTCTGTTATGGATAAAATTAGCGCTCAGAACGATATTCTGACGGAAGCTGCAAATGTATTCTATCAGGCCATTGAGCAATCGTGGAGCCGGCACATTGGTGGCCAACAGCTATCAGAATCAGATATACAGGATGTGTCGCAGCGCTGTAAGGAGGCTGGACAAGCTGCCTTATCTTCTGCAAATGCAATCTTCCCATACTTGGGCATTCATGCAGTAATGGAGGATGCAACTATTAATCAAATTTATCGCGACTTGCAGACTGTATGTCACCATTCCTTATTAGTGAAATTCGATTAAGTTTCAGGTGTAAAAAGAAAAAGAGGCAAAGCGGAGAAAGAAGGGGGACACCCATCCGAATTCTCTACTTTGCCTTTTTTATATTGTTGCGGGGTATAGGATCAGCGCTTATACCAGATGGCAGGCCACAAAATGTCCTGGCTTCGCTTCGCGGAATTCAGGGACTGCAGCGGCACATCGTTCTGTTGCTGCAGGGCATCTAGTACGGAAATGGCACCCGCTCGGCGGGTTAATCGGGCTTGGCAGTTCACCGCTTAATACAATCCGTTCCTTCTGAGCTTCGATATCAGGATTGGGCACAGGAATGGCTGACATGAGCGCTTGTGTGTAAGGATGAAGCGGCTCTGAGTAGAGCGTGTTGCTGTCCGTCAGCTCAACCATTTTGCCCAAATACATGACGGCAACACGATCGCTAATATGCTTGACCATGGATAAATCATGGGCAATGAATAAATAGGTGAGCCCGAATCTAGTCTGCAGATCCTTCAGCAGGTTGACGACTTGGGCCTGAATGGATACATCCAGCGCTGAAATCGGTTCATCACAAATAATGAGCTTGGGATCAACGGCAAGTGCACGGGCAATACCGATGCGCTGACGCTGCCCTCCAGAAAATTCATGCGGATAACGTGTAGCATGATCAGGATTCAAGCCGACAAGGTCAAGAAGCTCCTCGATTCGCTTCTTCTTCTCGGCACGGCTAGATGCAAGCTTATGAATTTCAATTGCCTCTCCGATAATATCAGAGATTGTGAGGCGCGGATTAAGTGAAGCGTACGGATCTTGGAAGATCATCTGCATCTCACGGCGCATGGCCGCCATCTGCTTGCGCTTCAGACTATAAATATTGGTCCCATTGTAGATTGTACGACCGCCTGTCGGTTCGTAAAGACGTAAAACAGTTCGTCCAACTGTAGACTTCCCACAGCCAGACTCCCCAACCATACCGAGTGTTTCACCCTTATGAATGGTGAAGCTTACATCGTTCACTGCTTTCAGAACATTGCCGCGGCCCAAATGAAAGTACTTCTTCAGTCCCTGTACCTCTAATAATGTTTCTCTGCTCATCTTGCCACCTCCTGTGCCAGTGGATGCAGAAGCCAGCAGTTCGCCTGATGCGAATCACTTACATTCGTTTTCTCTGGATCAGAGCTCATGCAGATCTCCATTACATCATTGCAGCGTGCGCAAAACCCGCATCCGGCAGGCGGCTTAATCAAATCTGGCGGAGTTCCATAGATCGGGATAAGAGGCTCATCCTTCTTCTGATCAAGTCGAGGCAACGAACGCAGCAATCCTTTTGTATATGGATGCTGTGGATTTTTGAAAATATCCCATTTCGTCCCGGTCTCAACGATTTTTCCTGCATACATAACAATGACACGGTCGCATAAATCAGCTACGATACCCAGATCATGAGTGATTAAAATAATCGATGTCCCCATTTCCTGCTGCAGTTGCTTCATGACGCGCAAAATTTGTGCCTGTATTGTCACGTCAAGCGCCGTTGTCGGTTCGTCGGCGATAAGCAGGGATGGGTTACAAGCAAGTGCGATTGCAATCATGGCGCGCTGGCGCATTCCGCCCGAGAACTCATGCGGATACTGCTGGAAACGGGAAGCGGGATTCGGAATTCCGACCATAGACAGCATCTCGATAGCACGCGTCTTTGCCTGTGCAGAGCTCATTTTCTGATGCTTCGTTAATACCTCCGTAATTTGCCGGCCAATCGTCATCGTTGGATTGAGTGAAGTCATCGGATCCTGGAAAATCATGCCGATGTCTTTGCCGCGAATTGATTGCATCTCTCGTTCTTTCAGCTTTAGCAGATTATTGCCTTTGAAACGAATTTCGCCCTGCTTGACCTTGCTAGGTGGGCTTGGCAGCAGACGCAATATCGACTGTGCCGTTACACTCTTGCCGCATCCAGATTCGCCTACGATGGCCACAGCCTCGCCTTGATTTACATGAAAATTGACGCCGCGTACTGCCTTCACCTCGCCGCCGCGAACGTGGAAAGAGACGTGAAGGTCGTTGATTTCCAATAATGGCTTCATATTCGTCATCCTCCTCGTCTACTTTTCATTTTCGGATCGAGTGCATCACGCAGTCCGTCGCCGAACATGTTGAATGCAAGCATCGTTAAGCTGATGAAGAATGCAGGAAATGCAATACGCCAAGGATATACGGTCATCGCCTTCAATGCATCGCTAATCATCGTTCCCCACGAAGCAGCAGGGGATTGTACGCCAAGCCCAAGGAAGCTAAGAACTGCTTCGCCAAAGATAGAGACAGGAATTGCTAGCGTGAGTGTTACGATGATTGGGCCGAGTGAATTGGGAATCAAATGACGGAACAAGATCCGAGCTCCAGATGCCCCAAGGGAACGGGAGGCAAGGACGAACTCTTGATTTTTGAGCTGCATCATTTGCCCGCGTACAATCCAGGCCATATTGATCCATCCGGTGAAGCATAATGCAAGAATAATAACGCCAAGGCTTGGCTCAAAAACAACAACAAGCAGAATCGCTACAAGAAGATCAGGAAGTGTAAATATAATTTCGGATGCTTTGTTCATGAAGTCATCAAGTTTGCCGCCAACATACCCCATAATACCGCCATAAATAACGCCAATAATGAGGTTGATGCAGGCAGCCGAAAAACCGACGATGAGCGAAATTCGTGCTCCCATCCATGTACGAGCGAACATGTCGCGGCCGAGATCGTCCGTGCCGAACCAATGCTCTGAGGAAGGTGGCAAGTTTGTTTTGTCTAAGTAATTCGTCTCGTAGTCATATGAAGTTAACATTGGTCCAATGACAGCCATAACAATGAGAAGAACAAGAATAACGAGACCTGTCATCGCGGCCCAATTGCTGCGTAATCGAAGCCATGAGTCGCGCCAGGCGGAAATACTTTCACGTTCAATCGCCTCCGCCGCATGTTCGTCGATGTTCGCTTTTTTGAATTGCTCAGGCTTGATAGAGGTCTGCTGCAATGGATTTTGTTTATTGTATGTAATCATGCCGCTTTCTCCTTTCCTTTGACAAGCTTAATGCGAGGATCAATAAAACCGTATGCCAAGTCAGTAAGGAAACGAGCCAGCATCAATATAACGCCATAGAACATGGTGATGCCCATAATAAGAGAATAATCACGGTTCGTAATACTGATTACGAATACTTTGCCAAGTCCTCCGATTCCAAAAATGTGTTCGATGATAAATGACCCGGTCACGACACCTGCAGTGAGCGGCCCAAGATAAGTGACGACTGGCAATATGCCGTTACGAAGAATATGTCGGCGTACGATGACTCCGGCAGTCAGTCCCTTGGACTTGGCGGTCTTAATATAATCGGAATGCAGAACTTCCAGCATACTGGAGCGGGTCAATCTGGCGATGAAGGCAATAGGCAGAGCGGATAATGCAATGGTTGGCATAATATAGGTAAGCGGCCCACTCAGACCAAAGACAGGCAGAAGCTTAAGCTTCACGCCGAGCACATATTGCATAAATGAGGCAAGAACAAAGCTCGGAACGGACACGCCAATAACGGCAAGCACCATAGAAAAGGTGTCAATTAATTTACGGTGCCGCATCGATGCAGCAATTCCAAGTCCAATTCCAATGATGACGGCCACAATTAATGCGCAAATGCCAAGCTTAAGTGAATAGGGGAAGGAATCGCGAATGGCCTGGATAACCTCACGATCCTGCATTTTCATAGAGATACCAAGATCGCCATGCGCCAACTTGTTCAAATACACAAAATATTGCTCGTAAACGGGTTTATCGAGTCCATATTGTTCGAGCAGCCGAGCCCGAATCTCTGGCGGGACTGCTTTTTCCGACATAAAAGGATCGCCTGGTACTGCCTTCATCAACAAAAAGGTGAGCGTAGCCAGAACCCATAGGGATATAATGAGATACATTAGCTTGGTAAGGACATAGCGAATCACATTCCACCAGCCTCCTGAAGAATAATTTCAACCGATAATGGTAAAGTCGGGATACATATGAACGAAGTCCGCATATGCACCCCGACTATTTACATGCTCATTGACATGATAGATTCATTAGTGTTCTGCCAGATGGCCGCGAGTGAAGTTCATTTGTCCTTGGTAGTCGATAAATACATTCTTAACATACGGCTTCTGCAATTGAACGCTTGTATAATAGAAAATCGGCATGATGGCCATATCCTCTGCAATCAGCTTCTTCTCAGCCTGCTTCATCAATTCCATTCGAGCTTTTGGATCTGTGGAAGCCTTCGCATCCTTCACCAGTTTATCGAATTCAGGATTGCTGTATCCGATATCGTTGTTGCCGCTGCCTGTCATATACAGATCGATAAATGACATAGGATCATTATAGTCGGTTGTCCAGCCGGCGCGAGCTACTTGATAGTTCAATGCTGTACGGTTTTTCAGGAATACGCCCCACTCCTGGTTTTCAACCTTTACTTTGATACCAAGCGTGTTTTTCCACATATTCGCGATAGCTATAGCAACTTTCTTATGCATTTCATTCGTATTGTGGGCGAGCGTGAATTCAGGCATTTCGGTCAGGCCGGACTCTTTTAAGCCTTTTGCAAGCAGAGTCTTTGCTTCTGCGGCATCTTCCTTGAAGTACGCACTGTCATCTGTTTCATTGCGATATTCAGCGTCTAACCCAGCAATACCTTTAGCAACTATACCGAATGCAGGCGTTTGACCAGCAAGCGTGACTTTGTCAACGATTTGCTTACGATCGATAGCCATGGCAAGTGCCTTGCGGATATTGACATTGTCGAATGGCTTTTGCTTATTGTTGAACAGGTAATAGTACGTGGAAGCATAGCCTTTAATATGAAGCTCATCTGGCTTCGATTCCTTCAGCATCGCAATTTGGTCAACAGGAATTTCACCTGTTGGCTGGCCAGCTATTTCGAGTGCTCCTGTTTCATACATGCTCACTTCTGTAGCAGGATCTTCTACCATCGTCATTTGAACTTTTGTGAATTTGATTTCATCTTTTGCATAGTAATTTTCGTTTTTAACAAGCTCGAGCGAGTTTTGGTGCTTCCAGTCAGAAATTTTGAATGGGCCATTGGAAATGATTGTGTTCGCTTCAGAAGCCCATTTTGAATTGCGATCGTCTGTGTGGACGGGGAAGTAGGATTGGAAGGAAAGCAAGCTTAAGAAGTAAGCAGTTGGTGTTGTCAATTCAACTTCCAACGTGTATTCGTCAAGTGCTTTAACGGCTACGCTATTCGGATCTGTGGATTTCTTTTTGTGGTAATCTTCTGCGCCTTTGATGTAATACAGCTGATAAGCATATGGCGGAGCCGGCTGCATCGTCGGATCAAGCACGCGTTTCCATGATTTTTCAAAATCTTTCGCAGTAACAGGGTCGCCGTTCGACCATTTGGCGTCTTTGCGGAGATGGAAGGTATACTTCTTCTTCGCTGCATCTTCCTCCCATTTTTCTGCAATGCCCGGAATGGCTTTTCCGTGTTCGTCCATTCGTGTGAGCCCCTCATAAATGTGGCTCAATATTTGGAACGAAGTCGTGTCCTGAGACGTTCCTGGATCAAGAGAAGGAGGTTCGCTCTTCAGGTTGAAGCGGAAGGTCTGATCCGCAGCGAGTGCCTCGTCCTTGTTTTCTTCTTTTTTCTCGCCTGTCCCACTGTCTCCAGAATTCTGAGTTTCGCTTGGCTTGGACTCAGGGGCAGGAGTGCTGCTGCTTCCGCAAGCGCTTACAAACGCACTTATTGCCAGCAAAAGCGTCAACATAAGCATCATGGATCTACGTTTCATGCGTGTACAGTTCCCCTCTCAATGGAAATTATCATTTGCACCATACGCCAATCATACACAGATGCAGGTCAGAGGAGATAATTGACACCTGGTTTGTAGCATATACTATCATAGCACTCGAATTTCGTCTTCCTTTTTTGTATCAATTTTATAAAAAATTTATCAAATTCGTAACATATACCGCATTGACAGAATGTGTACTAAGGTACAATGTAGTATCGGAATACGCTTGTATCAAGGAGGGAGAAGCATGTTGCCAATACGAAATTCAGCAAAAGCGATCATTATTCAAGATGAAAAAGTGCTACTTACGAAAAATAAGGATCATGAAGGCTTTTTCTACTTGTTCCCTGGAGGTGGTCAAGAGCATGGAGAGCAACTGAGTGAAGCATTGAAGCGGGAGTGCGTGGAAGAAATAGGGTGCAATATCCGTGTGTATGATCTTGCTTTTGTACGGGAATACATAGGAAAAAATCATCAGTTTGCAGAATGGGATGCGCATGTTCATCAAGTAGAATTTTATTTCCATGCTGACATTGCTGCTCCGCTGGAAGCGGAAGTATCCATGCAAGGAACGAATCCAGACGAGCATCAAGTTGGTGTAGAATGGGTTGCGTTGTCAGCGTTAGATCAAATTCGGGTCTATCCTGCGCAATTGATACCGAAACTGCAAGATGGAAGCGCAAAAAATGTGTATATGGGAGATACCAATTAAGCAATAATCGTTATCGTATCGTGAGGTTGGAGATATTTGTTTTTAGATGCAATTGAGGATGAGGAGCTCGTATCAGAGACCCTGTCCTTTTTTATTTGGCAGAAGATTGTAGCTTGCGAAATGAGACAGCACCCACTATAATGATAATGATTATCAATATCACAAGTATGTACATAAAACTTTTTTGGAGGGCTATATACATGAGCACATTGCTTGTTTATGCGAGTATGACAGGAAATACGGAGGAGATGGCAGAGGCTGTTGCAGAAGGTGTGAAAAGCACAGATGAGTCTCTTACGATGAAGGAAGTCATGGATGCTTATGCATCTGAAATGGCGGACTACGATGGGATATTGCTTGGCGCGTATACGTGGGGCGATGGTGAGCTTCCCGATGAGTTCCTTGATTTCTTCGAGGAAATGGATGATGTTGATCTGACAGGAAAGAAAGCGGCTGTGTTTGGTTCATGTGACTCTTCCTACGCTCAATACGGTGCTGCGGTTGATATTCTGATTGATAAGTTGCGTGAACGTGGTTGTGAGGTCATACTGGATGGCTTAAAAGTAGAGTTGACGCCGAAGTCGGATGAGAAGGAACAGTGCAGACAATTTGGCAGCTCCTTTATTGGCAAGCTTCGTGGCTAATTTCTATATTGTAATTTTGTATTAATGAATTGGTTATATTTTGCGCGTTAGAAGAAATAGCAGCTCGTCCGCTCATGCAGCGTGCGGGCTGTTTTTATTTGCGATAATAAGGGTATATCAAATTGTTGGCTGTTAGACAACTATGGGTGAATATGGCATGATTTTGTGTAGATGGAATCCATCAATAGGAGGGAGATACTTATGCGCAAGACAGAACTATTCTTTCCAGTTCCGGTTCTTAGCACACCTCGCACACGAATGAAGGAGATGACATTTCACGATGCTGAGGATATGTTCAAGTATGCATCCGATGAGGAGATTTCCCGGTTTGCAACCTGGCCCGCTCATCAGACGATCGAAGATTCTCAGCGCTTTCTGAACTTGATTAGTCAACGATATCATCACGGAGAAATTGCACCGTGGGGCATATATGACAAGCAGTCTGAGCGGCTTATCGGCACATGCGGCTTCGGATATTGGAATCAGAACCATGCGCGCGCTGAAATCGGCTACGCCCTATCAAAAACATATTGGGGTCAGGGCATCATGACAGAAGTTGTGGATGAGGTCATTCGTTATGGATTTTCGAAGATGAAGCTTGTCCGGATCGAGGCTCGCTGTTTTCCAAATAATTATGCTTCTATACGTGTGTTGGAGAAATGCGGGATGGAGCAAGAGGGGATGCTGCGCAAGCATATATTGGCAAAAGGACGCTATGAGGATGTCCTCTTGTTCTCTATTATCAACAAAGCTGTGTTGAATTAAAATATAAAAAACATAAAAAGAGCAGTACAGGTTATCAAAAGGTATTAACCAGCAATGCTCTTTTATGATTCAAGCTCGATTAGTTTTATTCTGTGTCCGTCCTTTTGATACGCTACCAATTGTTTAGCAGGGTGACAGTTTTGGTTTTGCTGTCCCAACCAAAGTGATAGTCGAATACGTTCTGCAGCAGACGGAGAGGAATGTAGGTTTTGTTGTTTATAATTTTGGGATATGTCGTAAGGACGGTATCCTTGCCATTTACCTTCATTTTGTCCGTGAGCGAGCTCCATGTGATATCGGATTTATCGCCTTCAATATATACGGTGTGGCTGAATGCCTCCCATCGTACCTTCAAATTCAATTGTACGCTTAAATCCTTAACAGGGATGTAAGTCATTCCATTCTCGATAAGGCCTTCATGGGTTAAGGCGTTTCCATCCATATCTACCACACGTACGGCCGGGATTGACGGCTTGTGAGGCTTATATGAGGCCAGCTCGCCTGCATATGCGATGCCTGAACTGATGAGAATGGTTGATATAAATAGACAACCTATTAGAATGAATAGGCTATAATTCCATTTGCGAGTTACATTATTCATGAGAACCGGAAAACCCCCTTTAACAGATATAACGATTTTGTAACAAAAAAGTTGCAACATATCAAAACTCTTTTTTGGAGCTGGACAAGTACGGGAACTGCATGAGAAAATAAAAAACATTCCTTCGAAGTTAGTACCAATCACATTGATCTTAATCTGGGGGAGTTCACGTTGGATAAAATCATCATCATCTCCTTGCTTACTTTACTTATCCATTTATTTGAGACACTGTCCTATGCGGTGCGATACGCAGGCGTGCGTACAGGCAGGCTTGCGGTTGCTCTATCCTTAACCGGTATTATTGTCCTCGTATCTCGTACTTCGAACTTGCTTCAAGGCCCTATGACAGGGAAAATGATTGACTATGCGAAGCAGAATCCGGAATTTGATTTGGAAGGTCAATTTCGAATCGTGATTGGCGCTTCCACTGCAGGAACACTACTTGCGATGCTCTTATTCCCAACTGCTGTTATGATTGCAACGAGAGTCATACGTCATTTAGAAGTCTCAGGCTCTATTCCGAAATTAATTACCTCGGTATCTCTTGATCAGCTCCGACATGTAAAGCATCATCTTCGAACACCGACCTGGAGAATGCTTCGCTCGCTGCGAATTCTGGGTATCCCGAAGCGATTGCTGTTATTGAACTGCCTGGTCACCAGCATTTATACGATAGGTGTTCTTGCTGCACTTTACGCATCAGCGCTCAATCCCGAATATAGTACGGCTGCTTCCCAATCTTCCGGTCTTATTAATGGACTAGCTACGATCATACTCACGATCTTTGTCGATCCGCAAATGGCAATGCTTACCGATCGCGCAATGGGCGATGCAAAAGAACGAAATCGACTAGGAAAAATATTCGCACTCCTGATGTTTTCAAGAGTAATAGGAACAATTGTAGCTCAGCTTCTGTTCTATCCAGCTGCTGCGTGGATCTCCTGGGTTGTGCAAATACTTTAACGGTATGTACTTGCGTTCGACATGTGTTTCATTACCCATATTTATGAAAAATGAACCGTTCTTTCTCTAGTAAAGGACAACGGACGATATCCCTGCTCTTCGAAAGAAAGGGCAGGTATTTTTGTTGTTCCTTGCAATTGTTGCTATTCGAAATAGAGTTGAGTTGGAATTGAAAACGCTCTGTTTTTTGTAGATCTGCGCAGAGAGGTGTTGCAAACAGTCGATTTATAGTAATATGAAAATAGTTTATTTTTCCAATCATCAAATGGAATAGGAGTGCTCAATTTTTTATGGTGGGGAAAGATCGCCCAAGTGTGGTTGTGCTCGGCGGCGGTATCGCTGGCATGAGCGCAGCACATGAATTAATGGAACGTGGATTTCGTGTCTCTGTGTATGAATGGAGAACGATTCCTGGAGGGAAGGCGCGCAGCATGCCGGTGCCTAATACGGGAACGAATGGGCGTCCTGATTTGCCAGGAGAACATGGATTTCGGTTCTTCCCGAAATTTTACAAGCATGTTACCGACACCATGAAACGCATTCCCTATCAGCACCCAAACAGCACGGAACGTTCCACGGTATTTGACAATCTCATTGAAGGAACGAATTTGGGGCTTGCCTTCTTTACTCGTCCAATGCTGCCTTTTCTGACCGAATTCCCGCAGTCTATACGCGGTTGGCGCACACTGCTAAAATCATTATTCGATAACAAGCTAGGCCTAAGCGAGAAGGACGTAGATCGTTATGTCAACTGTCTGTGGCAGGTGCTCACAAGCTGTGATGAACGGCGGCTTCTGGAATATCAGCGCGTAGCATGGTGGGATTTCCTTCAGGCGGAGAAGCAATCTGCAGAATTCAGGAACATCTTCACAGGTCTTACTCGCATATTGGTGGCGGCACGGGCGAAGGAAGCGAATGCCTGTACGGTTGGTACAGTTGCCGCAACAGTAATGCTTGATATGGTGCTGCCAGGAGGGAGCGCTGATCGCTTATTGAATGGGCCGACCAATGATGTATGGATCAACCCGTGGCTCACTTACTTGAGACAAGGGGGAGTCGATTATCATTGTAAGGCGAAGGTGGAGCATATTCATTGCAAGAATGGGCGAATCCAGGGTGTGACTATCAAGGAAGAGGAACGGTCGCATATTGTAACTGCAGATTATTATATAGCAGCACTGCCGGTTGAGGTGATGGCGGAACTCATTACAGAGGATCTTATCGAGGGTGACCCGCTGCTGGGAAGACTGCCTGAGCTTGCAAAAAACGTCGAATGGATGAACGGCGTACAGTTCTATTTAAAAGAGGATGTCCCTATCATTCATGGTCATGTCATTTATATGGATAGTCCATGGGCACTGACTTCTGTTTTCGCAAGCTCAATTTTGGCCGCATTTTCCGATGGAAGGCTTCGGCAATGGAGATGTGGCAGGGATTATCTCGATCGATGTGTCGGACTGGAAAACTCCGGGGATTGTATATGGGAAGCCCGCAATGTACTGTACAAGCGAACAAATTAAGATAGAAGTATGGGAGCAATTGAAGCGAAGCTTGAATCAAGGACAAACGGTATTGAGAGATGATATGATTGTGCATTGGTATCTTGATGAAGATATTCAATTCCCGAATCCACATGAAGTGATCAACATGGAGCCGCTTCTCGTTAATCATGTGCATACCTGGAACCTGCGGCCGAATGCGTATACCGCAATTCCTAATCTGTTCCTTGCTTCGGACTATGTTCGTACCAATACAGACTTGGCTACGATGGAAGGGGCGAATGAGGCAGCAAGAAGAGCAGTGAACTGCATCATTGAACGTTCTTCGATAGATGCCCCACTTTGCAAAATATGGGATATGTATGATTATCCACTGCTATCGGCATGGCGCTCCAATGACCGCTCCCGATTCCGTAAAGGACTGCCGTGGAACGGAAAAATCATTGGCTAACTAACAAACATCGTGTACAAGGCACAGAATCGTTAGGGAAAGGAATAGTGAGGTGTGATCCATTCCATATTGGCGCATGAATTCAAAGGGTTGCTGTACATTATGAGTGCAAGTCTAATATTCCTAATCATCACCCCAAAGTTCATGTTCGCCCATTACCGTCGCAAATTGCTATTTATCTGTATTTTATTTGTATTAACGTATTTTTATATTGCTTATGAAGATATCGATCCATTGTTGTACGGTATTCATTTAACCCCTGTGTTCCTTGCGCTGGCGGCTCTGTTCGAAGGGCTATTGCCCGGACTATTTACATGGCTGGCATTTAACTTTTGCACATTGCTTTTTTTGCAAATGTACATCATGCCTACATTCGTCGGCTCTACACTGCTGCTCGTAACTGGAATTATTCTGCACTACAAGCAGGTGCTGCAAAGTACATACTTTAAAATTTTCCTGATGTCGCTTCTCCTGCTGACGGTATATTTGGTTGGCTATTTCATATTCTTCGATAATTGGAGTGCTGTTCAGCAGTCAGAACTGGTGATTGCAATTATCGGAACCTATCTGTCATCCATGTATGTAAGCTGTATTTATCATCATGTTAAAAATCAAGAACGAATGCGGGAAGAACTGTTTCGTGCTGAAAAATATCAAGTTATTGGGCAGCTTGCCGCTTCAATTTCACATGAGATTCGCAATCCGCTTACAACTGCGCAAGGCTTTCTGCAGCTTATGAATCGTAAAAATTTGACAGCAGAGCAAATTCAAACGTATCGAAATTATGCAGCTTCCGGCATTGAACAAGCCAATTCAATCATTACTGACTATTTGAATTACGCGAAACCGACAGTGGAAACCGTACGTCCCTTACATGTGCAGGAAGAAATAGATACGGTTGTACCAATGGTATCTCCGCTATGCTTGTTGTCCAAGGTCGAGATGGTCGTCCAGCATCTATCGCAAAAACCGATGTACATTATGGGAGAATCGAAGAAATTTCAGCAGTCGCTGCTCAACATCATGAAAAATGCAGTCGAGTCCATGCCGGATGGAGGAGTGCTGAAGGTTACCACCTGGTCGGATAATGAAGGTGTGCACATTCATATTAAAGACACCGGGGTCGGCATGAGCAACTACCAAATCAAGCGAATCGGGATGCCTTTCTATACGACGAAGGAGAAGGGGACGGGTCTTGGGCTCATGGTCGTTATCAGTTTAGTAAAATCGATGAACGGAACGATATCGTATTATAGCCGACCTAATGAGGGAACTACTTGCGTGCTCCAATATAAGCAAGTGCATTTATAATTCTTTACTTCGATGTGAAGTGCAAGTGCTGTCAAATGGGGAACGAATGTTCTGGATGAATGCGCGAACAAAGGACATTCTTCAAGGAAATAGAATTCGCTAAAGAATGTCCTTTGTATAGGTGAATGTGCTGCGTTTCATTAAGGAATATAGTCGACCGTATCTTCGTCATCCGTGCATACGAGCGGCGATAGCTTAGCCGTCGGTTCATGAAGAATCCACAACTCGTGCAGGGCGCGTGTGCAGCCAACATACAGCAGCTTCGCATCAAGCAAGCTGCTCGGGTAGCGCTGCTCATCGACGTCAATGACCAGAACAGCATCGAATTCCAAGCCTTTGGACAAGTAAACGGGAAGAACGGATATTCCACCCTCATACTGCTGCTCATTTCCATCAATCAGGTGGATTCGCTGCTTCAGATCTCCTTCGGCTTCAGCTTGTAGCACGACGTGCAGCTCCCTTGCTTCTTCTGCTGTTCGGGTTAATAACGCAATCGTATTATGCCCGCTGTTCTGGAAGTCTGCGATCATTTGCTTCAACTGCTTTGCTCTTTCGTCGGCCTTACTGCTGACGATACGCACCTTCTGCCCGCTGCGGAATACAGGAACGGCCAGCATATCTGTTCCGACACCGCGTTCTAGGATGACATTCGCGAACCGAATGATTTCCATCGTCGAGCGGTAACTGCGTGTTAAAGCGAAGTAATCTGTGGCTTCCGCTTCGAACAGCTCCCTCATCTCTGACCAATCATGTATCCCGGCATAGGCGTGAATCCCCTGTGAGAGGTCGCCTAGTATAGTGAAAGAGTGGTTCTTGGCGAAGCGATCCAGTACCGCAATCTGTAACGGTGAGAAGTCTTGAGCCTCGTCGATGACGATATGGTCGTACCGGTATTCCGATGGAATTCCATGCAGAAGGATATGCAGATAAAGCAGCGCTGCCAGATCTTCATGACGTACAGTATTTTTCTTTAGATATGCGAACGTCTCTTTACGTACAGGTTCTGGAATAACGAAGCTGTTAGAAGCAGTCTCACTGTCCTTAGCTTTTGGGTCGAATAGGGAACGATACATGAGCCACGTATCCAAAGCAGGCCATTTTTTCATGTAGGCCTTGAGACGCTGCGTAGACAGCTTCTTCTTATCCTTCAGTATCGTCTTGGAATGTTCTCGCTTTAGCTCCATCTGAATCCAGCGCTGAATGCGCGCCATTACTCGTTCTTTGCGCTTCGCCGGTTCATAGGAGCGATATTCTTCATGGAACCAGCTGTATATGGTTGCATATGGAAGGACATTTCCGTCCCAAGGTGAAAAGTCGATGGTAGGAACCGCATGCTGTTCGGACTCCTTCATCAGTTGCTCAATATGAGTGAGGAAGGCAAGAGAGCCTTTGAATCGGCCAGACACTTGGTCACTTAATACAGGACGTGAATCCAAGGAGCCGTACCATGTTTCAACCTGTTCCATTGGTGATGCGAGCGTAACCGATAACTGCATATCCATCACGGCCAAGGCCCAGTCAGGGAACGTCTGCTGCTGGATGTTGCCGACACCCAGTTCAGGCAGGACATCGGATATATAGTTCAGGAACATGCGGTTCGGCGCAAAAATCATCATCTTCTCAGCACGAATCTGCTCCTGATATTGATAAAGCAAATAAGCAAGGCGGTGCAGGGCTACGGTCGTCTTACCACTACCAGCGACCCCTTGTATGAACAATGCAGTATTCTTGGGAGCGCGAATGATTCGATCCTGCTCCGCTTGAATCGTAGATACGATATCGCGCAGTCGATTGTCCTTGTTCTCTCCTAATCGGTAGACGAGAAATTCGTCTGTGACATGACTGTCGCCTTCAGAACGATTATAGGTGTCTACGACTCTTTGCAATTGTTGGCTACGTACTGCCAGGTTGCGCTTGAGATGTACGATGCCCTCGATAGGGCCGTCTAATGAATCATAAGATACCGGAGCGGTTCCGCCGGAGAAGGAATAGAATAAGCTCGCTATTGGTGCTCTCCAGTCAATCACGAGCGGGTACGCTTCATTCTCGACTTCTGCACTGCGATGAACTCCACGTTTGCCGATATACAGCTTAAGCGCTTCGTTCTTGCCATTTTCTTCGAAATCGATTCTACCGAAATAAGGCTCTTTGCGAGCTTGAGCCAAGCGTTCTTCTTGCTGTTTGCGATTGTCCTCTAATACTTGCAGTGTGAAGTCGTGCCCTGTATAAGGGACTACATGATGAACCTTTTCGTATTGTTGCTCGATGATGTCGAGCGTGTCTTTCAGACGGTGTTGCTCTTCTTGAAAGGCACTTTGAAACGTGTCGCTCACCTTCAGTTACCTCCTAAGAAAGGATTGTATGCTCTTTTCCACTTCCTTGATCGAAACCTCAAAATATGGAAAGAGAAGAACTAATATATCATAACGAGGCTAAAAAGGCAATGAAATTTTGGTTCCCTAGAGAAGGCTCTAGAATTCGGCAAGAGCCGCGGGGCGGCTATATTCGTCAAAATGTACGCTATCAAGCCATATATAATGATGATAGGAAAAGTAAGTATTAACCTCGATATTCATACCATAATGATGTAATGCGTCGTATTGAAAAGTGGACAAGAGAATTTCGACACCTAGATTTTGATTTCCATGTTACAAGTGAGAGTAATCCTAAAAGAGGAGGTGTGTCATTCAAATGAAACATTCCAAACGATTTCTTCTCTTATGTACAGTATTTGTTATGATGTCAGTTATGCTAAGCGGATGCGTGCCTGGAGACGGCTCGTACTCAGAGCAGTCACCTGCAGGCTTCTTCTGGGGAATATGGCATGGATGGATCGCACCGATCTCGCTTATTATTGGATTGTTCAAAGACGGAATTCGTGTTTACGAAATGAATAATACAGGCTGGTGGTATGATTTCGGATTTTACATAGCAATTGTAGGCGGCTTTGGGGGCTTTGCATTTGGACGAAGAAAAGGGGATCATCATTAAGTAGACTGTAAGCTAGTTGTCGATATAAAAGGATTCTTTGCATACTGTCATGCGAGGATCCTTTTTATTTGACTAGGAGATGTGATTTATTAAAATGGTCTACATGACAAAAATGAAAGGAAATTGTAAGGCATAACAATGGTTACATTTCATCGTAACAGGTAAAGTATGTTGTACAGAAAAGGTTTACGAAGGAGTGTAATTCGAATCGATGTTGGAAGTCAGAAATGTATCCAAAATATATGAAGGAAAAGTGTCCTACAAGGCGCTTTCAAATTTGAATTTATCGATAGGAAATGGCGAATTCGTCGGCATCATGGGGCCTTCTGGGAGCGGGAAGACCACATTCCTGAATGTCGTGTCCACGATTGACAAGCCATCGTCGGGAGAAGTGTTGATTGGCGGCAGTAATGCGCATGCTCTTAATAAGCGCAAGCTTGCCTTGTTCCGCCGTCGGGAACTCGGATTCGTATTTCAGGATTTCAACCTGCTGCAAACATTAACGGTAAAGGAAAATATCGTGTTCCCCCTTACGCTGGAGAATGTGAGCATTAAGGAGCAAGAGCAGCGTGTTAAGGGTATCGCAGATAAGCTAGGTATTGGTCATATTTTGGACAAGCGCACCTACGAAATATCTGGCGGTCAGTGTCAGCGCACTGCGATCGCAAGAGCGATTATTCATCAACCTAAGCTGCTGCTTGCGGACGAGCCGACTGGTAATTTGGATTCCAAATCAGCCAAGGACGTGCTTGAAATGATGGAGAAAATCAACAAGGAAGATGGCACCACAATGATGATGGTAACCCATGATGCGTTTGCAGCGAGCTATTGCGACCGTGTCATTTTCATCAAGGATGGTACGCTGTACCAAGAGCTGCACAAACACGATCAACGACAAGTATTCTTCCAAGAGATTATGAATGTATTGTCGGCATTGGGGGGAGCGGAAGATGAACTTTCGTCAGTTCGCGTTTAAGAACGTTTTTCGGAACAAACGGCTGTATGCCGGTTATTTCATAAGCTGCGCGTTCTCCGTCATGATTTTCTTCGTCTATTCGATGCTGGCTTTTCACCCGGAATTGAATATGGCTGGCAGCGGCAAGTATGGCAGGGGCGCGCAAGCAGGGATGGAAGTCGCGCAGTATATCATTTATGTATTTTCCTTCTTCTTTATCCTGTATTCAATGAGCGTCTTCCTGAAGACTCGAAAGAAAGAGTTCGGTGTCTGCATCATGCAGGGGATGTCTGATATGCAGTTGAAGCGCCTCGTATTTGTAGAAAATATCATTATTGGATTTGCTTCAACCGTTGCAGGTATATTGACTGGACTAGTCATGTCTAAGGGAATGCTCATGCTGGGTTCATCGCTGTTGTATTTGGATGATCCATTGTCATTCTATTTCCCAACGACGGCGTTGTGGTTCACGTTCGCAGCTTTCATGGCATTGTTTATTGCGATTTCATTATTTACGGCTACCATATTGCGTACAAGTTCCTTGATTGACCTGCTGAAAGCTTCGACGAAGCCGAAGCCAGAGCCTAAGGCTAATGCGGGGCTCGCGATATTTGCAGCACTATGCATCTTGGGCGGCTATGGAACTGCGTTCGTAGTCCGTGGGGAACAGGTCTTATTCGCCATGCTGCCTGTCGTCGTTCTAGTCTCAGTAGGCACTTATTTCTTATTCACGCAGCTAAGCGTATTCATCATTCATAGGCTGAAAAAGAAGCAGAAGCTGTACCGCAGAAACACAAATATGCTGACATTGTCGGACTTGGCCTATCGGATGAAGGACAATGCACGGATGTTCTTCCTCGTCGCGATTATTTCCACGGTAGCTTTTACAGCTATTGGTACACTCGTTGGCTTCAAGGCAATGCTGACAAATAGTGTGGCAGACCTGATGCCGCCTATGTCGTATGAATCGAATACAATGAGCAATAAGCAAGAGCAGAAACATGTAGCTATGATTGAATCAGCACTCAAGAAAGAAACCATCAAGTATGATGCCTACATCATTCATAGTAAAACAGCAGAATTCAAAGACGGATCAATTATGAAGGTGATTGGTGCAACGGAATACAATTCATTCGCTAAAGAGCGCATTCAGCTCGGTCAGGGTGAAGGATTCATGCTCGCAACGATAAGCAATGATTTTGGCAATATGAGTTCCACTTCAAATTGGTCGAAGGGGCAGTCCTTGACAGTGAAGCAGACAGGTAAGTTGAAGCTTGTTGACTCACTTGAGATGACCGACGAGGTGAGACAATATGTATCGGGCGGCGAAGTGCTGGTACTGTCAGATGAGGACTTTAAGGCAATCCCGCTTGCGAAGTTCGACGAAACACATTATATCTTTAACATGGAAAACTGGCAGGCGACAAAGGCATTGTCAGCAGACCTGGAAAAGCAGTTCCAAACTGAAAAGCAGCAAGATTTCCGCTTCCAATCCAGAGCGACATCGATGTCAGAACTCAATCAAGGGATGGGACAAATACTGCTGACTGGCTTATTTGTCGGAGTCGTGTTCTTCGTATCAGCAGGCAGCTTCCTGTACTTCCGCCTATTCTCGGATTTGGATAACGATCTTATCCAGTACCGGGCAATTTCGAAGCTTGGCTTGACAGAAGGGGAGCTGTCCAAGGTTGTTACGACGCAAATCGGACTTCTGTTCTTTGTTCCGATCATTGTGGCTATCGTCCATGGAGCGGTTGCGCTGAACACGTTGCAGAACTTGTTCCCGAACGTATCGATTTTGAAAGAAATCATACTCGTATTAGGTACGTTCTTTATCATTCAGGTCGTGTACTTCTTATTCATCCGAGCAAACTATGTAAGAAAGCTGAAAAAAGTATTGTAATGACGAAGGAATATCGCAGTAGATCGTTATTGGGGGCAGGCCGTATTATGGCTTGCTCTCTTTTTTTGATTCAATAGCACAGCAGCTCTGGTGAACATGACAAAAATGAAAGGAAAATGTAAGCAACAACAATGGTTGCATTTACTAATTCGCAGTACAGTAAAGATATCGAAATGACAAGGAGCGTGTGAGACTGTGTTAGAGGTTAAAAATGTTTCTAAAGTATATGAAGGTAAAGTTTCCTATAAAGCCTTATCTAATTTGAACCTGACCATTCGAGAAGGCGAATTTGTTGGCATCATGGGGCCGTCAGGGAGCGGGAAAACGACATTTTTGAACGTAGTATCGACAATCGACAAGCCCACATCTGGAGAAGTATTGATCGGTGGGAGTAATGCTCACGCCTTAAATAAGCGCAAGCTGGCATTGTTCCGCCGCCGTCAGCTCGGATTCGTGTTTCAGGATTTCAACCTATTGCAAACTTTGACGGTGAAGGAAAATATCGTGTTCCCGTTAACATTGGAAAATGTGAGCATTAAGGAGCAGGAGCAGCGTGTGCAAGCGATAGCGGAGAAGCTGGGCATCAAGCAAATTTTGGACAAGCGCACGTACGAAATCTCTGGGGGACAATGCCAGCGGACGGCAATCGCTCGTGCGATGATCCATCATCCGCAGTTGCTGCTTGCGGATGAACCGACAGGGAATTTGGATTCGAAGTCAGCTAAGGACGTGCTCGAAATGATGGAGAAGATCAACAAAGAGGACGGCACGACGATGATGATGGTTACACACGATGCATTCGCTGCCAGCTACTGTGATCGCGTGATCTTTATCAAGGACGGCTCGCTGTACCAGGAGCTGCACAAGCATGATCAACGACAAGTGTTCTTCCAGGAAATTATGAATGTGTTGTCGGCAATAGGAGGCGCGGAAGATGAACTTTCGTCAGTTCGCGTTTAAAAACGTTATTCGCAACGCGCGGCTGTATGCCGGTTATTTTATAAGCAGTGCTTTCTCTGTTATGATCTTTTTCGTGTATTCAATGCTGGCTTTCCATCCAGAATTGAATTTGGCAGAGAGTGGGGGGTTCGGAAAAGGCGCACAAACAGGGATGCAAGTTGCCCAGTATATTATTTACGTCTTTACGTTTTTCTTCATCCTCTATTCGATGAGCGTCTTCTTGAAGACGCGGAAGAAAGAATTTGGTGTCTGCATCATGCAGGGGATGTCCAATATGCAGCTGAAGCGTCTCGTATTTCTAGAAAATACGATCATTGGATTTGCCTCGACTGTAACCGGTATAGCAGCAGGATTGATTATGTCCAAAGGGATGCTTATGCTCGGTTCGTCCATGTTGTATTTGGAGCATTCGTTATCGTTTTACTTGCCAACAAAGGCGATTTGGTTTACATTTGTGGCTTTTATACTGTTGTTCCTTGCAATCTCATTCTTTACGGCGACAATCTTGCGAACAAGCTCACTTATTGACCTATTGAAAGCCTCGATGAAGCCAAAACCCGAGCCGAAGGCGTCGGTATGGCTGGCTATTTTGGCTGCCATGCTGCTGCTGATCGGTTATGCGATAGCTTTTGTCGTACGCGGCGCCCTTGTTATGCTGGCCTTGCTGCCAGTTGTCATTCTCGTATCGATTGGCACCTACTTCCTGTTCACACAGCTCAGTGTATACATCATTCACAAGCTGAAGAAGAACAAGAAGCTGTATCGCCGCGGTACAAATATGCTGACACTGTCCGATCTGGCCTACCGGATGAAGGACAATGCGCGAATGTTCTTCTTGGTCGCGATTATTTCAACAGTAGCGTTTACAGCGATCGGCACGCTTGTCGGGTTCAAGGCGATGTTGACGGAAAGTGTAGCCGGCTCTATGCCGCCATTATCCTATGAATCGACAACTGGCGATAAGCAGGAGCAGAAACATATTGCCTACATTGAAGCAGGGCTGAAGAAGGAAAATATTAGTTACGACTCTTTTGTCATTCATAATAAGGATGCGAAGCTGAAGGATAGATACTCTTTTAATGCGATACCAGTATCTGATTATAATCGAATCACGGAGGATAAGATTGCTGTAGATGCAGGAAGCGCGATATTGCTGCAATTCAAGATGGATGACTTCGGGTATAACCGAGGAAAGACGGACTGGTCGAAGGGGCAGACCTTGACCCTGAGCAACGGTAGCAAGCTTCAATTGGCAGATGTGCCTCAGATGAGCAGGGATGTTCGCCAATACATGACTGCACATCATGTGCTTGTGATGTCGGATGAAGATTTCAAGGTGCTGCCTGCTTCTAAGACAGATATGACAAACCATATTTACATTATGGATAATTGGCAAAGTACGAAGAAACTGTCCGAGCAATTGGAAAAGCAATTGAATGCGGATCAGGCTGGTGCCAACTACCGATTCAGTTCGAGAGCACTTGCGATGACGGAAATGAATCAGGGCATGGGACAGATTTTGCTGACAGGCTTGTTCGTTGGCATCGTATTTTTCGTGGCGGCAGGCAGCTTCCTGTACTTCCGGTTGTTCTCGGATTTGGATCACGACATCATTCAGTATCGTGCCATTTCGAAGCTCGGCTTGACAGAAGGGGAGTTGTCAAAAATTGTATCCACTCAAATTGGCCTGTTGTTCTTTGTTCCGATCATCGTAGCTGTCCTTCATGGAGCTGTGGCATTGAACACGCTGCAAAATTTGTTCCCGCAAATCTCTATTTTGAAGGAAATCGTACTTGTACTCGGTACATTCTTCGTTATACAGGTACTCTATTTCTTGTTCATCCGAGCAAACTATGTGAAAAAACTAAAGAAGGTGTTGTAGGACGGGTTCAGTCATACGTACTCGATAGTAAGGAGCAGACCGTTGATCGGTCTGCTCTTTGTTGCATAATGGCTTGATTTAGAGCCATCGCTTCGGATAATGAAATCCGCGTGCACGATGGTAAGCCCAAGCTGCCAGCACCAAGATTACAGCTCCGATTCCTACGGGGAGCAGCAGAAATGACCACGAAGCACCCGTCATCATCATAAGCAGCGGATCTGCGCCCGCAGGCGGGTGAACGGTATGCGTCCACTGCATCAGGATTATGGCAAGACCGATAGCAAGCGCTAAGCTCCACGGATGCACGCCACAACTTGAGCCAATGATAAATCCGACGAGGGAACTGATGAGATGTCCGCCCACGACATTGCGCGGCTGTGCTAGCGGACTGTCCGGCAATGCGAAGAGAATGACACAGGATGCTCCAAATGGTGCCATCAGATAGGGCCAATTGCTCCATTTTTCAAGTACAGCCAGCAGCAATATGGCTAAAGCTCCACCGATTCCTGCGGTAAAATACATTTTTATGTTCATGAAATAGTTACGATTATAATCTGATCGATTCGATGTTTGTTTTACAGTTGATTGATCCATACAGCAACATCCTTCCTCGGTTCTTGTTAGGACGCGCGCTTCCAAACTACTTCTGCATCGATGTCTGAAAACTATTGTATAATGAATACAGGTATTTGTAATACGAATAATTTCGATATAATATATCGGGAAATGAAATATCTAATATACAATCGAAATTGCATGGATACGATCAAATTGGAATTGACTAAAAGAAGGAGTAAATATGATGCTGGATAAATTAGATGGGCGCCAGATTGCAACGGTATGGGCAGTTGCACAAGCGAGGAACATCAGTCAAGCTGCCGAGCAGCTTGGTTATGTGCAGTCCACTGTGACCTCACACGTTCAGTCGGTAGAGAAAATAGTAGGACATGCCTTATTTCATCGTTTGCCCCGCGGTGTGGAATTGACAGAGGCCGGAGCTATATTCATGAAGTACATGGAGCGTTGGCAGCAGCTTAATTCAGAACTAAGAGAAGAATTGCTGGAAGGGCATCAGCTTGTAGGGGAGGTTGCAATAAGTATATTGGAATCGTTTTGCACGACGAGAATGCCGGCAATGCTAAAATCTATATTTCGGAAGCACCCTGGCATTAAGCTTCAGCTGATTCCAGGTTTCATGGATGATACATGCCATCGGGTGCTTAAAGGGGAGTGCGAGCTTGGAATTGTGCCTTGCCGACCGCAGATGGAAGGGGTGGAGTTCGTACCTCTTGTTCGAGAGCGTATGGTATGGGTAGTTTCAATGGATATGCGATCGCAATGGGATAAGCAAGGGTGGGAAGCGTTTGAGACGGTCAGGGTAATTGGGTTTGGGCCGCAATGCGCATATCAGACTATGGCATTCGAACTGTTGCAGGAGCGCGGGCTCAACCCGATTCAATACAGTACCTTCCACAGCATAGAGATGATGAAGCAGACGATTAAGCTTGGTTTGGGAATGGCACTGCTTCCATACAGCGCAGTGTGGGAGGAGGTAGAGCAAGGGGATTTGGAATGCCTGCCGTTACGGGAGCAATATTTGACGCATGGGCTTATATGGAAACAGGGGGATGATTTATCCCCCGCAGCGATTACCATACGTGACATACTGGTCAATCGTTTCATGATGGACTAATAGGCTAGGGCAAATCAAGTATGTATGGATACTATGATAGTGGCAAAGGTTTTTTGTCCTCTTTTTTGCTGCGACAAGCAGCAGCATATTGCTTGTTAGGGTCGCACTCATCATCGATAGCGATGGATTGAGTCGACAGCTCTTCCTTCCATTGGGCAGGCAATGGACAATTGGTAACGAGCATTTGGAAGCTGGATAAATCAGCGATTTTGATTAAACCGATTTTCTCGCATTTCGTTATATCTGCAACTAGTATCGTTTGTTTCGCATGCTGGAGCATAATTTTGCGCATTTCGGCTTCATCCTCATTGGCATCGGTTACTCCATGCTTCAGATCGATGCCGGAGCAGGAAAGAAAGGCTTTGTCGGCAGTGTATCGGGAAAGAGATTTGGCAGCAGCGTGGCCAGAATAGGATAGCGAGCGGCGACGAAGCGTGCCGCCTGTGCTGATTAATCTGATATCCTCGGCATCCGCCAGCTCCATGAGGACGTTAAGCGAGTTCGTGATGACGGTCAATTGTTTATGTGTTTTTATGATCTTGGCAATGTGAAGTGAAGTTGTACTGGAGTCGAGCATAATCGTATCCCCGTTACGGATAAGTTTAGCGCATTTTGTTCCGATCCACTTCTTCTCCGATAAATAACAGTCCTCGCGCACCCATACAGGGACCTCGGAGCTAACGGAAGTCTCTGCTAAAAAAGCCCCCCCATGCGTTCTAAGCAGGAGCCCTTCCTTCTCCATGCGACCCAGGTCTCTTCGCACTGTCTCTTCGGTTACTCGAAACTGCTTGCTGAGCTCTGCGACGAGGACTCTGCCGTCTTTGTACAGGTGCTGCATGATGCGTTTTCGGCGTTCAATGGCTAACAATGGCATTCACACATCCTTACGATATGGTTGACAATGGTGGCATCTTCTTTATGTAGAACTATATTATAGCGAAATATGGTATTTTTGACGAGTTAAGATAGCTTAACATTTTACAAAATAATTGAACCTCCAATTCTTGCTGGTCATCTAGCGAAAAAGGGAATAGACTAAGGGAGAGTTATCCATTCTTTATGTCGTTCGAATCGATTACATGGAATGAATAGGACAAGGGAGATGATCGAATGATGTCAGCACAGACACAGCCTACACTCGTTTTTCCCGTAATTAGTGACGTACATATCGACCCATCTGGTGAAGAAAGTGTTGTTAAGTTCGAACGTGCGATGTTGCAGTTGAATGCGAGGGCGCCTCATCAGGATGCATTCGTGATCGTAGGTGACTTGACAAACAACGGACTAGAAGAAGAATATGATCGCAATATGGAGGTTTTTTACAAGCACAAACTTCCAGAAGCAAAGCCGCTCATTGCGATTGGCAACCACGACTATTGGAATGGACTTCCGATCGAGGAGGCGCAGGCACGCTTTCTAGCGAAAACGGAAATGCCTTCATTATATTTTCATGAGGTGATAAAGGGCTATCATTTCATCG
This sequence comes from Paenibacillus alvei DSM 29, assembly GCF_000293805.1. Lineage (GTDB taxonomy): Bacteria > Bacillota > Bacilli > Paenibacillales > Paenibacillaceae > Paenibacillus_B > Paenibacillus_B alvei. The sequence continues at coordinate 424,945 of NZ_AMBZ01000003.1, forward strand.
TGTTGGCGACGGAGGACAAAGTTACATCAGGATACTTTTCGTTGGAACAAATTGCATGGCTTCGCGAACAGCTGCAAATGGCTGCAGCAGATTCATCAGATCGGCCCATTTTTATATTCTTGCACCAACACTTGAAGGACACGGTTTACGGCAGTGAGGATTGGGGCATCTTGGACAACATTGAACCTCTGATGAAGGCATTGCGCCCCTATCCGCAGGTGATCACATTCTCTGGACATTCTCACTATCCGCTTCAAGATCCGCGCAGCATCCATCAGAAGGATTTTACTTCCGTTGGAACAGCCTCGCTAAGCTATATGGAAGTGGAGCATGGCAAGCTGCAGGGAAACTTGCCGTTAAGGGGCGAGTATTTCAGTCAAGGCTGCCTTGTTGAGGTGTATGAGGATCGCGTTGCTATTCATAGGCTTGATTTCGTGTATGAACGGGAGCTTGGAGATACATGGGTCGTACCTCAGCCGGCCTCTCGATCTTCCTTCATCTATACCAATATTCGAGATGCAGAAGCACCGACCTTCCCGCCGCATGCGGTTCTTCTTGTAGAAGCAGACTGTACAACATCGAATTCGACCGTCATTATTTTCGATCAAGCGATAGATAATGAGCTTGTACATTCTTATCGAATTTCATTTAAGCCTCATGCAGCAGATGCAGCTGTCGAGTATTTTGCATACTCTGAGTATTATAAGTACCCTGTTCCCGAAAAGCTTCGTCTTGAGATTCCAGGGTTGGAACCAGATCGTGAGTACTTGATTACCGTGCAGGCGATCGATGCTTTCGGGAATGTGAGCGAGCAAATGCTGCAAGGCAGCTGCCGCACATGTCCTGCAGAAGCATTGACGGATAGAGTTCGGACAAACTAAGTCCTTGCTTTTGTAAGCAACGAAACGGTTTATCCATAGGGAGTGTCCTTCGCAAGGAATTGCGTTAGGTCACTCTTTTTTACTTCAAGGTGAAAAAACATGGAAAAGTATCAATAATCGTTGCTTTGTCATATATTCGTGAAAGCGCTCTTCTTATACAATTGATGGTAATCAGACAGGAGATAAGAACAGGATCGCGCTTGCTTCATTTAATCGCTTTGCATTCCGGGACAAACATGATACTAGGAGGGATTCATGAATGGCGAAAACATCCGATGCGACGGAACCATCAGTGGGCTTGAGTCTCGATAAGCATCAGAAAAGTGCCTTTAAGCGCTTTTTTATGCAAATAGATATTCAACTAATGGTACTGCCTGCACTTGCGCTAATCTTTATCTTTTCATACATTCCAATGTATGGTGTGCTCATTGCGTTTCAAGATTACAAGATGGGCTCTAACTTATTGAATAATAATTGGGTTGGGTTGAAGCACTTTATTTACTTCTTCAACGCACCTGAGTTCTACCCTGTCATGCGCAATACGATTATTATCAGCTTTTTGAAGTTCATCTTCGGCTTCCCTGCGCCAATCATTCTTGCTCTTATGTTAAATGAGGTGCGCAAGATAGCGTTCAAGCGCATCATTCAGACGGTTACTTATCTGCCTCACTTCCTGTCTTGGGTCGTAATCGGATCGATGGTTACGTCCATGCTCTCGGTTGATAATGGAAGCGTGAACATGCTGCTGGAAAAGCTGAGGTTCATTGATGAGCCAATCAACTTCCTGTCGATGACGGAATATTTCTGGACAATTCTCGTCACAACGAATGTATGGAAGGAAATCGGCTTTGCTTCGATTGTGTACTTGGCAGCCATTGCGGGTATTGATCCGCATCTGTATGAAGCGGCCGCTATTGATGGTGCGAGCCGACTTAAACAGATTTATTTAATTACACTCCCATGCATTATGCCGGTTGTTATTATCTTTATGATCCTGGCTATTGGCAATCTGATGAATGCAGGCTTTGAGGATATTATGATTTTGGCTTCTAACCCGGCCCTACGGGAAGTGTCAGATTCACTTGATGTCTATGTCGTACGTGTCGGTATCGATAATTACAGGTACTCCTATGCAACGGCAATTGGTCTGTTCAAGGCTCTCGTAAGTGTTACATTTGCCAACTTTATCGCAAGAAGAACAGGCAATAGCTTATGGTGATGAATGACTCTATTAGGGGAGGACGTAATCGATGATTCGTGATAGCTTAGCAGACCGAATTTTAACGGTTTTCATCTATGTATTTCTTATCCTGCTGGCCTTTTCAGCTTTTTATCCGTTCTGGAACTCGCTTGTTATATCCTTCAATGACGGAATGGATACATCTAAGGGCGGAATTACATTTTGGCCGCGCCAGTTCTCTCTGGAGAACTATAGAATTGTGTTCGAAGATGCAAGACTTATGAATGGATTCGTCGTTGCGGCACTGCGCACGGTGATCGGTACAGTATCTGCCATATTGTGTACCTCGATTTTTGCGTACGGCATGTCAAAGCGTGAACTGATGGGTCGCAAATATTACATGATCATGTGTATTATCACGATGTATTTCGGTGGCGGGTTAATCCCGACTTACATGCTTATTCGTGGGCTTGGATTGTTCAACTCTTTCTGGGTATTCATCATTCCTGCGCTGATTAGTGTATGGAACATGATTATATTCCGCACCTTCTTCCAGGGGCTTCCGCAAGGTCTTGAGGAATCTGCGAAGATTGATGGCTGCGGGAACTGGGGCACTTATTTCCGAATTGTACTGCCGCTATCGGGACCGGTAGTCGCGACATTGGCATTGTTCACCGCAGTTGCGCACTGGAATGAATGGTTCGTAGCGAGCATTTATATCATGGACGAGAATTTGATGCCGATCCAAACGGTACTGAGACAGATTCTATTTTCCAATATTGCTTCCGAGCAAATTTCTAATCTGGATTCTAGCTCATTAGCGCGCCTCAATGCAGCAAAGAGCATTACATCCAAATCGTTGACGATGGCGACGATTATGGTAGCAACGATCCCAATTGTATGTGTGTACCCGTTCCTGCAGAAGTATTTTGTTAAGGGTGTATTGGTTGGTTCGCTTAAGGAATAGTCGGATCCGCTCTGATGTCATCCGCGTTTAGAGCATTCACTGCTTTAAACATAGATTAGAACTTACAAATTGAAAGGGGAAAAGAACCAGTGAAGAACAAGAGAAAACTTCTTCTGAGCGTGTTGTCGGTCTTTATGGTGTTCACTATGATGGTAGGCTGCAGCAGCGGTGGCAATACACCACAAGCGAACGAGCCGGCTAAGCAAGGTGAAGGAACGGAAAACAGCAATAGTGAAGCATCTAAGAGTGATGTGTACGAACTGGGCAAGGAGCCTCTTGAGGTTACGTTCTTCGGAAACTACGGCTGGTATGATATGCCGAAGTGGGGCAAGGATCCGGCTTCGAAATGGATTCAAGACAATAAGAAAATTTCGGTGAAGGCTATCAGTTCTGGCGGTAATGCGGCTCAAAAGCTGCAGACGATGATCGCCGGCAATGAATTGCCAGACATCATTTGGACTGACCGCGGTGCAGACGTAGAGCGTCTGCGCGAAGCGGATATGCTGGTTCCTTTGGATGAATATATCGATAAGTATCCGAACTTCAAGAAATACTTAACGAAAGATCATCTTGGCATGCTTCGTTCTCCAGACGGCAAGCTCTATCAGCTTCCGAACTACTATACGACGCAGCCAAACGGAAATGCAGGCTACGCGATCAACAAGCGCATTTATAAGGACCTGGGCTCGCCTCCATTGAATACAACGGATGATTTGTATAATTATTTGAAAGCGGTTAAGGCAAAGTATCCGGATGTCATTCCATTCGAAACAGGCTTGGCTAAAGAAGGCCATGGTGTTGATCAGATCTATTCCAGCTTCAAGGAAGGCAATCTGACCTTTACAAGATTTTATGGAGTACCGGATGGCGATAAGATTGTGTCCATTTATAAAGACGAACCGTTCCGTGAATCTGCACTCTTTGTCGCGAAGCTGATGCGTGAAAAGCTGATGACGCAGGATGCGAATACACAAACAGAAGATCAAATTAAAGAGAAAGCAATGAATGGAAAGTTCGCAGTCATTGCGGGTCCAGATCCATTCAAGTATATTAGTGCAGCCGATGCGGAGTTGAAGAAGAAAGATCCAGATGGCGGATACGAGTTCATCCAGCCTATCGCAAAGGCAGGTTTGGATCGCAGCAAAATTTACCCAGGCACTTACAATCAGTTAGGCTGGAACGTAGCGCTTATAACGAAAAATGCAAAAAATCCCGAAGCGATCTTCGCGATGCTCGACTGGATGACTGGTCCAGAGGCATCCATGGTTGAGAACTGGGGCCCTCCAGGACCAGACGGCTATTGGAATGGATTTGAAGCAGATGGTGTTACTCCGATCTTCAATAAGGATAAATATTTGAACGATCCAGGCCCGCTTGCAGATATTAATGGTGTAGCTGGTAACCTGGTATGGGTAGGCAACACGGTATACATGGACAATACAAAGAAGCAAATGCTGTCTCAATTGTCCCCAGACCAAATCGACTTTAACACTCGCTGGCAGATGGAAATAACTTGGGGCACGCAAGCGGACTACACTGAATTTTTGAATTGGGAGCCGCTTCCGGACAGCAAAGAAGGAACAATTAGACAAAGTGTAAGAGATATTTGGACAACAGCAAGAGCAAAGGCAATGTATGGCAAGACGGACGAAGAAGTGCTGGCTATATTGGATAAAGCACATGATGACTCGATGAAGCTGGGACTTCAAGAGCTCCTAGACCATGTTGCAAAGGTATGGAACGAGAATAAGAAAGCGATGGGGAGATAAAGGTTAGAATAATTCGGTTCGACGAATTAAGGAAAGAAGGCTTGCGTTGATCGCAGGCCTTCTTTTTTATGAATACTGCAGTGTGCACCTGTTGGATCGTTAGAAGGACATACATAATGTAACCGCTATTATTTGTCTGTTAAATGTAGAAATGAATTGTTATACTTAGGGTTGTGTATTGTTATAATTTAGGAGAGAGAGAAATCCAGTGTGTGTCTAAGGGGGCATTCATGTATAACGTACTGTTAGTAGACGATGAGATGTTGGATCTGGAAGGGTTGAAGCAGTTTATTCCTTGGAGCGATCTTGGCATGGAAGTCGTCGACGCTGTGAATAATGCATTTGCAGCATGCAATGTATTGGAGAAATACCCGATAGACATTATCGTTAGCGATGTGAACATGCCAAATATGTCTGGATTGGAGCTGGCGCGGACAGCTATCGAAAAAAAGCCGGATATACGGATCATTTTTGTAAGCGGTTACCAGGACTTCGGCTACGTCAAGCAAGCATTGTCGTTAAAAGCGTGCAGCTACATCTTGAAGCCTATGGATGACAACGAACTGATAACAAATTTGCAAAAAGTAAAAGATGAGCTGGATGTTGAACGGAAGCGGCGCGATGCAGCGGAAGCGTTCCAGCATATGATTCCGATGGCCAAGAACAACCTCCTGCTTCGCTTATTTGAAGGAGATTGGGACGGTATCCATGAGGAGGGCATGCATAAGCTTATTGTGTCTTATGGATTGGATCGCCTAGCATGGCCTGTTCGAGCTGCCATCATTGAATTAGATGATTGGAGCTGGCCGCAGCATGATACAGCTCAAGATCAAGGGGTAACGAAAAACTTTATTTATGAAGTCAATGAGATTGGCTATGCTTTGGGGCTGCCTCATTGCTGCAAGGTGTCAGCACATCGCTTTGTATTTTTGCTGGAAGATCACGGCATGGACGTATTTACAAAGGAATCCGCAAAATCGATTTACGCCAGAATAACCGTTTCGACGACGATAGGAGTTGGAGGTCCGGCATTCGGACTCGATGAGCTTCAGGCATCCTACAAGCAAGCATTGGAGGCGGTGGACAGCAAGATGTTCATCGGCAAGGGCCAACTCATCATGTATGAATCCGTGAATCGAGATCCGGAAATGATCGATGCCCGGAATCTTGATATCCGTATGGAAGCTCTCTTCACGGCGATGAGTGACTATGAGCTTGTTCTCATTTATGATGAGCTCGAGAAGCTGTTTCAGTCCGTCACAATGCTCCGTTCAAAGTATACGATACATAATTTGGCAATGTTTATCATTTGGAAGCTGGATCAGCAATTGAAGGGAAATGATGAAAGTTTATTCGAGATACTGGGTATGGAGCTCCACAGTCTGGACATTCTGCTTCAATTTGATACGGTGAGCGATATTCGATCTTGGCTTGTAAGGAAGACCTTCGAAATTTCTGAATATTTGCGCAGCAAAGCTACTTCGAAGAACAACCGGCTTATTCGGGAAATGATTCAGATGATGAAAGATAAAATGAATGACAATATTACGTTGAAGGACGTGGCGAATCAATTCTCCTTCTCTCCGAATTACTTGGGGTATATGTTCAAGGAAGAGACAGGGAAATCGTTCAGTGAAGTGCTCATACAGCTCCGAATGGAAAGGGCCCGTGAACTGCTGCATGAACCATCCATCAAAATTTATGAAATAGCCAATCAAGTGGGGTATCGGTACCTTCCATACTTCAGCAGACAATTCAAGGAAGCGTATGGCATGACACCGATGGAATATCGCAAACGTGAAACGTGACAGGGGAGATGTTCATGAACGAGCAGCGAGCGAAATTTCGATACTTGCCGATTGGCTACAAACTCATGCTGACCTATATGCTCTTCATCATCATCCCTGTGCTTGTGATTGGACTCGTATCGCACTCGATGTATGATCAGTCCATTCGGAAGCATACGCGGACGAATATACAAGGTACACTGTTGCAAATTCGCGATAATATTGAATATAAAATGCAGGATTTAATCCGCATATCTACTATATTGTACGGTGATTATGAGTTATATCGGTACTTGCGCAGCTATGAGGAAGGCTGGGAGAATTTCGATCGGACGACAAAATATGTGGTTCCAAAGATAGAAGCAGCATCAGCGTCAACAGGGATGAAGCTGTGGGTATCTGTATTTTTGCGTAATGAATCGATTCATGAGATCTATCACAGTTCATTTGGGAAAGAGAATCCTTCTGATTACAACTGGCCTTATGATATTTATCATCTGAATCGAATTACGGATAAGGAATGGTATAAGAGTTTCCCGCCCGAGAAGTACAGTGTCACGATGAAATGGAGCCAAATTGAGCGCGATGAGGAGAATAGCCGCATTTCCCTGCTGCGCCGGCTTGTAGATACGAATAATCCTCTTAAGCTTCAAGAAGTCGGCTTTTTACGTATTAATGTTGCAATTTCGGAGCTATTTGACAGTATCAATTATTCAAAGATCGGGAATGGCAGCGTAATCTATCTAATGGACGAGCATGGGGAAACCATGTATCAGTCTGGCAAACTGCCGAATGATAAAGCCGATATTGAAAGCAACTATTTGACGATTCAAGAGACGATTGGAAAGCAAGCCTGGCAACTGGTAGCTCATGTTCCTCTTGCGATCATTCAGCAGGATTCCATGAAGGTTCGGTTATTCGTTATTTTTATTTGCTTCATTTGCTTTGTTGTCTTGTCATTTGCCGGCGTATTTATTTCGAGATATTTCTCCATTCGGATTACGAAGTTCGTGTCTGTGCTCAATGCTTTCCGTGAAGGGGATCTGCATAAGCGCATTTCGTATCGAGGGAAGGATGAGTTCTCGCAGATTGCGACGGCATTGAATAGTATGGGCGAGAACGTGGAGTCTCTCATTAAAGAAGTATATTTGACACAGCTCCAGAAGAAAGAAGCAGAGCTGGAGATGCTTCAATCGCAAATCAACCCGCACTTTTTATATAACACACTGTCTTCTATTAACCGACTTGCGAAATTCGGAGATAACGAGAAGCTGCAGCAAATGGTTCTGGGGCTCGCAAAGTTTTACCGGTTGTCGCTTAATAATGGCAAGCTGATGATCCCTGTACATAAGGAAATTGAGCAGGCGCAGGCTTATGTCGATATTCAGAAAATCAAATATGGAGATCGCCTTAGTGTGATGTTCGATATTGATCCTGCTGTATGGCCATTCAGTACGGTGAAGCTGATCATTCAGCCCTTTATTGAAAATGTGTTGGAGCATGCTTGGTGCGGGGATCGGATTCATATTCGCATTGTAGCGCAGAAGGATGGAGAAGAGCTGCTGTTCCGGATTATTGACGATGGGGTTGGCATGACGACGCAGCGCATCCACGACATTTTTGACGGAATCGATCATGTGAACACAGGTTACGGGATTCGAAATGTGAATCAGCGGATTAAGCTGCATTTTGGAACGGAGTATGGAGTTGCGATAATTAGCGGGCTTGGCATAGGAACGTCGGTTTCCATACGTATACCGGCAGAAAGACATAATTAATATACCATTATATGCCTAACTTCTTGTATAATAGATCATGTTGAACCATGCTCAGAAATGGAGGGAAGTTGGATTGAATGCTCGATCTTTAGCCTTTGTGGCTGTTCGACTCGGTGCTCTCTATTTGATCGCAACCTCCTTATTGGAGATGGCGAAGAATGCGGCAGATGTGGTGAGGCTGATCTCTGGCATTATTTATATGGATATTGGAAACGGAAATGTTGCATATAGCAGTTTACTTTTTTTGCTATTGCCGATTGTAGTCCCGCTTATTTGTGGCATTTTGCTATGGTGCTTGGCATATCGCTTGTCTCAAGCGTTAGCTCCAGCCAAGCTTCGCCTAGAGCCGCCGATTGAATCGGCGGGCACCCGATCGAACAGTGAAGATCATTTGATGCCACTCCGTAGTCATACCCATGGAGCGAATCCGATATTGCGCACTTGCCTTCATATCGGACTTGGAATTTCTGGAATTATGCTGCTCGTGAATAGTATTCCTGAATTTATCAAACTATTAATCATGCTTACAAATCAAGAGGCTGCCCACTTTGCTGAGCATACTTGGACAGAGTACAGTGCCAATTTCGTAAAGGTGATTGTACAAATGCTGCTCGGGATATGTCTGGCGGCAGGAGCGGGTGGCATTGCACGTTTTTTCACACGCACAGCCCCGCCTTCTTAAGGATAATATGCGCAACAATACACAGCGGCTGAACCTTGCTCAATAGCGAGGCTCAGCCGCTGTGTCATTTATTTGCGGGCATATACAATACCGATCGTGTTCGGTCCACAGTGACTGGAAATCACACATCCGCAATCCGACAGGAATACATGCTTCGCTCCCGTCTTTTGTTTCAATTCCTCTTGCAGCATTTGGGCATCGTCCAGAGACAAGGAATGAGTGACAAATACGATATCCTTGTCCATTTCGTTCACATGATCCAGTGCATTTTGCTTCAACTGCTCTAAGGCTTTTTCACGTTTGCCTCGAATTTTATTGGCCGGCGTCATTTTACCGTCGACGACTTTGATGACCGGTCGAATGCGGAGGAGGCTGCCAATCAAGTTCTGCAGTCCGCTGCAGCGTCCGCCTTTGTAGAGGTAATCAAGCGTATCGATGATGAATTCCGTCTCCATTTTGCCGCGAACATCCTCAACAAGCTTCACTGTATCTTCGAGTGAGGTACCAGCTTCGAGTGCCATAGCAGCCTTGAGAACTGGAATCCCAATGCCTGTAGATAAATTCAAGGAATCTATAACGGTGACGGAACCTTCACCTAACATCTCCCCAGCAATCGTTGCGTTTTGAATGGTGGAGGATAGATGGGAAGACAATCCGATATATAAGATGTTACGGCCTTCCTTTACAAATGGTTCAAATGCCTGCATGAAGTCTGCAGGCGAAGGCGAGGACGTCTTCGGCAGCTTGCCGCATTCCTCAACTCGCTTATACATTTCTGGGGGGGTCATATCCACTCCGTCACGAAAAGCGTCGTCACCGAAGGTAACATATAAGGGGATGATGCCAATGTCATAACGTTCTAGTAATGATTTCGGCAGATCACAGGTACTGTCCGAAAATATTTTAATGTGGTTCATTATGCTTCCTCCTGAAAGGTATGTAGCTTTTATACGAAAATGGTTTCATTAGTAGACATTTAATCATTATACTGCAAAAAGAATAGACTTACCTAATCCAAATTAGTTGAATAGGCTGAAAAAATATTCCAAATGAGGCGTGCGATTGCGTTCGCTGAGCGGCCCACGTTATACTGAAGCAAGATAAAGCATGAAGTACAGAATAACAAAGTATGGTTCCAGAGGGAGCTTCATGATGGAGTACATAAGGAAAGGACAAGTAGCAACAAAGATGAACATCGAAGCGAAAGCATTTAGAAGGATTCAATGGGGTTTGTTATTTTTTATTGATTACGCGCCAAGAGGCATCGATCTGCTGCCCGATATTGTAGGCTTGGCCTTGGTCTTCAGCGGAGTTAAGGGATTGGTGTCCGTGTCAGATCGATTCTTGCTTGCGAAGCGGGTCTGCATTCCACTCATCGTGCTCGCCTTGTATGAATTAGTGCAGCCGATGGTGTTGGGTGGTGTGAACCCAGAAGTAAGAGCTTGGATTGGTGTCATACGGAGTATTGCGGAAACAGGTTTGAATATTACATTAGTGACCTTCATGTGCAGTGGATTGCGGCAATATGCCTTGAGCCGTGATTGGGGCTCCATCGCGCATATGGCACGAAGACGATCATTATACTTTACGGTTGCACTCGCATGCTCCTTCAGCATGATCGGCTTTGCGCTTGCGTCGCCAATGGTATTCTCTGCCATGGCTGCTCCGATGTTCCTGCTCTACATTATTGTCGTGTTCATGCTTATGGGGCTGTTCGGACAGGCAGCTAAAATGGTGCAGAAGCAAAAATAAATAGAGATTGGGAGGTGTGTCGAAGTGATTCGAGTTCATTGTGATGCTGTTACAAGACAAGGGCAAGGCATGCGTAATGAAGACCGGATGGTCGCACTTCCTGAACAGCAACTGTATGCAGTGATTGATGGGGTATCCGGATTGGAACCAATTGTGGATGAGCTTGGCTGTACGGCTGGTGAAATAGCGGCCATCAAGATTGCGGAGGGACTGCAATCGATTGTGGGACAGGCATCTGAAGCATGTTCTGCAATCGAAATTATGCGCTCTCATCTACTGGAAGCGAATCGGGAGCTTGATCTCCTCATGCGCAAATACAACATTGCCTCGCAGGAGACGAGCCGGCGATTCGGCGCAGTTCATGCCGGTGTATGGCTTGATGAGCATTATGCTTACTGGACACAGACAGGGGATTGTATGATTTATGCCCGTTATGATTCGGGGCGGGTTCGTGCAGTTACCTACGATCGTGTTGCGGCTTTTGATGATCATGCATTGAGAGAATGGATGAATCATGAGGAGGAGTGGAGAAAGCATCGTCAGCCTGACGTAGTCCGCAGTATCCTGCTGCACAATCGTGCCCAAGCCAACGCAGAAAATGGTTATAGTGTCCTGAATGGGGATGGAGCTGTCCAATATCGGATGGAATGTGGTGCGCTTCCACTGCAAGGAATTACGCATCTCTTGCTCGTGTCGGACGGAATCTATCCGTGGCATGTTGATCAGGAGCAAAGCTGTACAGAATGCTGGTTCCAGTCCATCATTGAGAAGGGCATGGAACGATGTGCAGTGGAACTGGAGGAACACGAACGTACGGATGAACGCTGTAATACAATGCCCCGGTTTAAAATGTGTGACGATAAGACGGGGATTCTGTTGACCATAGAGAAAATATAAAGAAGGCCCAAACCGATGCCCTGTTAGGCGGTACGGATTTGGGCCTTATTTCATACAAGCTTATTTGAACAAGGATGCGAATTCACCATAACCTTCTTGCTCCAGTTTATTCTTCGGAATGAATCGCAGAGCTGCTGAATTTATGCAATACCGAAGTCCGGTAGGCGTAGGGCCATCGTCGAACACATGACCCAAGTGAGAGTCGCCAAGTTTGCTTCTGACTTCCACACGAACCATACCGTGAGAGGTGTCCAGTTTATTTTCAACATGACTGGAGCGAAGCGGCTTCGAGAAGCTTGGCCAGCCGCAGCCCGCATCGAATTTATCCAAGGAGCTGAAGAGAGGTTCGCCTGATACGATGTCAACATAAATGCCATCCTCTTCATGGTTCCAATATTCATTGGCAAAAGGCGGTTCTGTACCGTTCTGCTGTGTTACCCGGTATTGGATCGGCGTCAGCTTTTCTGAAAGAGCTGCACGCTGCTGTTCTGTTACGCCCCAGTGACTTACTATATAGGCATCTCTGCCGGACGCAGCACGATAACGCTTGTAATGGGCTGGATTTTTCTGATGATAATGCTGATGATGCTCCTCGGCAGGATAGAATATACCTGCAGGAACAATCTCTGTTGCAATCGGCTTATCGAATCTACCGCTCTGCTCCAGCTCCTGCTTTGATTGAACTGCGAGCTTATGCTGCTCCTCATTGTGATAAAAGATGGCCGTTCGATATGACGAACCGCGGTCGTGGAACTGTCCGCCTTCATCGGTTGGGTCTATTTGCTGCCAGAAAATATCAAGCAGCTTTTTATAAGGGAATAGGGCAGGGTCGAATGTAATCTGAACAGCTTCGGCATGCCCTGTAGTTTCCGAACATACTTGCTCATATGTAGGACAGTCTGTGTGTCCTCCTGTATAGCCAGACACAATTGAATGGATGCCAGGAAGCTCTTCGAACGGCGTGACCATGCACCAGAAGCAGCCACCTGCAAAGGTCGCTTTTTCAAGTGAAGGATGATGATTGGATTGTTCTTCGCTCACGATAGGGAAGCCTCCTTATGATTAAATACGTATATCTTCATCATACCCAATTGTTATCATTCGAACAACGCCAGATCCGTAATAGAGCGAGAAAATAGAGAGAAATGATGGTTGAACAATTTGATAACCGGTGTTATGATAAGTTCACTGAAAAACGAATACTCCAAAGGGGAGTAGCTAGCACAGTAACCGTCGTCATTACGGGATCCGCCACAACGCGTATCCTCGGCGCTACTGGCAACGTATAGATAACGTTGTTTGCGAGACCTTTGCCACGATGGTTGCGTTGGTGAAGGTCTCTTTCTGATCGGAAACGCCGTTACCACTTTCGTGGTAGCGGCGTTCATGTTTTTTACAGTATTTATACATACTAACGTCAAGGGGGAACTATCGATGGAGCTATTATCATTAGAGTTCTGGACCACGCTGCTGTCCATTGTCGTCATTGACTTGGTGTTAGCAGGGGATAACGCAATTGTTATTGGTCTAGCAGCTCGTAACCTGCCGAAGCAGGATCAGAAGAAGGTTATTATTTTCGGTACGATCGGCGCAGTGATCATTCGGGCACTTGCCACATTAGGCGTCGTGTGGCTGCTCAAGATTCCATTTTTGCTTGTGATTGGCGGAGTCGTCCTCATATGGATTGCGATAAAGCTCATGGTCGAAGAGAAGGAGCATAATGTGGAAGCTGGAGGCAGCTTCTGGGCGGCAGTTCGTACTATTATTATTGCGGATGCCGCTATGGGGCTCGATAATGTGCTTGCTGTAGCCGGTGCAGCGAATGGACACGGCCTGCTCGTCCTACTAGGACTTGCCATCTCCGTTCCGATTGTCGTGTGGGGAAGTACCATTGTGTTAAAATTTATCGAGCGATTCCCCACTATTATTGTCATTGGTTCAGCCGTTCTCGCATGGACATCGGCGAAAATGTTCGTTGGTGAATTTATGAAGTTCGATATGCTAGCGCCGTACTTCTCGAATCCAGTTATCAAGTACGGGTTCGAAATCGTATTGGTCATCGCAGTCGTTGCAGCTGGTTTGTCCATTAAGCGCAGTCAGCAGGCAAAGAAAGCAAAACAGGCAGCATCGGATGTACACAAACGTGCACAAGGGGAGTAATCAATCACACGTGTAGTTCAGGTAAACACAGAGAAATGATAGAAAAAGCGGTACAGTTGATTTCAACTGTACCGCTTTGCTTTTTTATACGAACTTCGGAAGCCAGTTACCATGTGCTTCGATTAGATCATCACACAAGGATACGATGTCATCCAAGCTAAGTTCTGCTGCCGTATGTGGATCGAGCATGGCCGCATGGTAGATATGCTCCTTCTTCCCTGTAATAGCAGCCTCAATCGTAAGGAGCTGCGTGTTCAAATTCGTACGATTCAGCGCCGCAAGCTGTGGCGGCAGATCGCCAACGTAGGTAGGTGTAACTCCGCTGCGGTCTACGAAGCAGGGAACTTCAACACAAGCGTTGCTTGGCAGGTTCGTAATAAGGCCGGTATTCATTACATTGCCGCCCAGCTTGAACGGTGTTCCTGTTTCCATCGCATCGAAAATATAAGACGCATATTCATGAGTCCGGCTATGCTCAATGTGCTGATTATTTACAAGCTGCTCACGCATGCTTTTCCATCCCTCGATTTGGTGAATGCAGCGGCGAGGGTACTCATCAAGAGGAATATTGTATTTCTCGATCAGCTCAGGGTACTGCTTCTTGATAAAATATGGATGATATTCTGCATTATGCTCCGATGATTCCGTTACATAGTAGCCAAATTTGAACATCAACTCATATCGCACCATATCGTGGTGCTTGGTTTTCTGTTTTTCCATAGCACGGCGTTTAATTTCCGGGTATAAATCCTCGCCATTGCGAGTTACTTCGAGTAGCCATGCCATATGATTAATGCCTGCTATCTTGGATTGCACGCCTGTGCTGTCAATGCCTAGATCATTGAACAGCCAAGGTACGCATACTTGGACACTATGACAAAGGCCAACTGTTTTAATCCCTCCATACGTATTCATCACATTGGTCAATACAGCCATTGGATTCGTATAGTTGAGGAACCAAGCGTCTGGGCACACCTCACGCATATCTTTTGCAAAATCAAGCATGACAGGGATTGTTCGCAAGTTGCGGAAGATTCCGCCGATACCAAGTGTATCTGCAATCGTTTGGCGCAGGCCGTACTTTTTCGGAATTTCAAAATCCGTAATCGTGCAAGGATCATAACCGCCAACTTGAATCGCATTCACAACATACTTTGCACCTCGAAGCGCTTCCTTGCGATCGGTATAGGCAACTACCCGGCAAGTGCTTCCAGTTGTAATAAGCATATTGGTCAGCATGCGCTCCGAATCGCGAAGACGTTCATGGTCAATGTCGAACAAGGCGAGCTCGAATTCTTGGAGGGAAGGAGTGAGCATGCAGTCTCCCAGTACGTTTTTGGCAAATACAGTGCTTCCTGCACCGAGAAAAGTAATTTTACTCATCGATCATTCATCCTCTCGTTCCAAGCAGTCACACAAAAGTTAGTGATAGCAGATATGGAGTGATGCAACTTGGAAATGATTATTGTACAATCAATGTATCTAAATCCACTGCCGGTTGGTATGGGGAAAACGAATGTGAGTATGGAGGAATGTTGTCAATTAAGGAGGGGACAGATGGGAGAACGAGCAAATCTCGCAATAAATGAAGCACCTTCCAGGGGAGAACTGTCTGTATTGTTCAGCGGCCAATCGATAACAGAACCCTTGCATCACGTAGGGCCAAGTGTTCATGATTATGGCATTGTGCATTATATTCAGTCTGGCAAAGGAACATTTACGATAAGAGGGGTTACGTATGAAGTGGGGGAAGGAGATAGCTTCTTTATCTTCCCAGGTGAACTTCACCATTATGTGGCGGATGAACGCGAGCCTTGGAAATATCGCTGGATCGGATACCGAGGCACAGGTGCGGATCAATTGCTTGCGTCGATTGGCATTGGACCGCATGCTCCTATCGTTCAAAACTATCGCACACATCGGGTCGAGGCGATGTTCCGGAATGTATATAAAGCACTGCAGCTTGGTGGAGTAGCAGGAGATATCGAGGCAGAAGGCTATACGCGTGTCGCATTCGCAGAGTATGCGCGTTCGTCAGCCAAGGGAAATACATCGCAAAAAGCAGATAAACGATCCGATATTGAGCGTCAGGTCGAGCAAGCAGCCCGCTGGCTGTCTCTGCAGTTTGACAAATCCATTTCCATCGACGAGTTGGCACATACACTGGGCTATCACCGAACCTATTTGTCAAAGATGTTCCGCAAACAAATGGGGGAATCGCCCATGCAGTTTTTATTGCGGGTTCGGATGGAGCGAGCCAAAACACTTCTGATGACGACAAGGCTGACGATTGAGCAGGTAGCTGCTTCAGTGGGGTACGAGGATGCTCTTTACTTTTCGAAGCTGTATAAAAAATGGTACTCCTGTTCTCCGTCAACGCATCGTTCGGAAATGCAGAACGCACAATCATCCGG
This sequence comes from Paenibacillus alvei DSM 29, assembly GCF_000293805.1. GTDB lineage: Bacteria > Bacillota > Bacilli > Paenibacillales > Paenibacillaceae > Paenibacillus_B > Paenibacillus_B alvei. The sequence goes on from NZ_AMBZ01000003.1 coordinate 441,212, forward strand.
ATGTCTTTATTTTTGAATGCGCTTACGAATTAGGAGTTCAGCAAAAAAGCACCCCGTAACGCAATTGCAATAATGCTGCGATCGGGGTGCATGTATGTCGTTACATAATGAAATAGAGTACAGTGATAACAACCGCTGATAAGATGACAAACCAAATCATATGCTTCAAATCACGATTGATGACCTGTATATCTGTTTTTAACGCTTGTTCTTTGCCTGTAGGCGATTTCGCTTGCTTTACTTCTTTATTCGTATTCGTTGTCGTCATTCTAATTCTCCTCGTCTGTAAATAGTTAGTTTACGGGACAGGCGAGGAGACGAGCAACGAATCTCGAGGTGAATTTGAGCGGTCTTAAGGTTTGGTTGCGCAGCAGAATCATATACGGTGTATCAAATCTGTATCTGGGCAGCTGGTTTCTCAAAATAGCAATTGCGATATATAAAAGAAATAAAATAAACCATAATGGCATGGAAAAATGCTTGCCAATCTGATGCTGATGAATGCCTACGACGGAGCTGACATGGTCAGGATACGTATAGGCCGCCTCATCCGGTTGCAGGATCGTCATTTCATTTGAGCCAATAGGGGACAGTACAGTACATAACACAGCGAGTATACAAAGTATTAGTAATATATACCTTGGCATACGAGCATGTATAAACCGCATCTTGTTCATCCCCCTCTTCTTTATCCATGACTAGCTTGATAAGATGACAGTATCATAATTGGATGAGAAGAAGCAATAGGGCGACAATGTATCATTTTGTTATCAAAGATACAATTGCCGCCCCATAGAATGTGAGCTCTTCTGTAAATTATTGATTGCCTAATGTTGCTCGCTTTAAGCCGGGCAAGAGGGCAAAAGCAAAAGTGATGAATGGAGATACCCACAGGAAGAAAGCATATGGCATATAATCAAGCACACTTAAACCGAGCGCGCTCGTCATCATCGCACCGCTAACTCCCCATGGAATAAGCGGATTGACTAATGTTCCGCAATCCTCTAACGTACGGGATAAGGTGAGTCGGGGAATGTTTCGCTTATCATACTCGGATTCGAACAATTGCCCTGGAATAAGAATGGACATATACTGCTCTCCGGTAATCATATTGACGCCGATTGAGCTAAGTCCACTTGTAACGACAAGCCCCTCTTTACTCTTTACGGGAGCTATCAGTCGGTTGAACATCGTTTCAATAATACCTGCATGCTGCAGCAATCCTCCAAGCGCAAAGGCGATCGCGATGAGCGAGATTGCCCAGGTCATGGACTGCAGTCCCCCACGGTTCACAATGCTGCTCACTTCCGCCATGTTGAACTTACCCTGAAATCCTCCCTGCATGAATTCCATCCATTGTGGAACATTTATGTTTCCTTGAATGAGTGCTGTAACCAATAAACCCGATCCGATGCCAAGCAGCATCGTAATAATGATTGGCAATCGCTTGAACGTAGCGATAAGTACAACCGCTAACGGAAGCAATGTCAATGGATGAATGTGAAATACGCTGCGAATATCCTGCTGCATCGCCAACAGCTGATCAACGTTGGATTGAGCCGAGGAACCGAAAATAAAAAGGCGATACAAGTTATGATGAACGCAGGAACTGTCGTTTTGGTCATATTGCGGATATGATCAGGCATGCTGACACGAGCGACCGCAGATGCGAAATTCGTCGTATCAGAAAGCGGGGACATTTTATCCCCGAAGCAGGCGCCTGACACAACAGCTCCAGCTACAATTGCAGGATGGACTCCCATGGAATCAGACATGCCAATTAGTGCGACGCCGAATGTTCCAACGGTCGTTATCGAGCTGCCGACGAACATAGAGACGATAACCGTAAGCAGTAGGGCGCTAACTGTAAACCATTGAGGCTGGAACCAGGATGTGCCGTATACGAGCAGCGTTGGCACTGTTCCGCTCATCATCCAAACTGCGATAAGTATACCAATAAGGGATAAAAGCAAAGCAGGCATGACCGATGCTTGAAGCCCTTTAATCAAGGCTCTTTCCACCAGGCTCCAAGATTGTCCGAACAGCAAGAGCAGGCATCCGGCAGCGACTGTTGCTGCAAGCAGCGGAATATGAGGCTGTGCTCCCCATCCGAGTATCGTAAACAGTAAAATAGCAATGATGACAGCAAAGATGGTGATGCTTTGCCAGAAGCGAAGCGGACGCAGGATCAATTGTTCATCATTCGTATTCATTATCGTTCAACTCCTTGATAAATAACATATTCTAGTATGTAAAGCTCACCTGGTTGCTTTTATACATACACGCTTTTATGTGTAAAAGTAAATAAAACGTCAATGTATCTATTCTAGTACGCTGGATCTATCAGGTCTACTGGTAACAATACGCATATATGTTAGGAGATAGTATAAGGGGGTGATTATAGGGAGATTAATCGAAGGCAGCAATATAGTATGAATGTCAGAACGGTATATTCGATAGAAAAGGATAGGCCTGTTCTAAAGCGGTAAGAACTCAATGAGCAGGCCATAAGGCTGAGGAATTAAAAAATAGATTAAAGCTGCCGCACCGATTCACGCAGATGAACTTGACAAGGAAGAATGACACGACGGGGAGCTTGCTCACGATCTTTGATACGCTCCAGCAACAGTTGCATGCCAATCTCACCGAACTGATAGGCAGGCTGAGAGGCAACAGAGAAGAACGGATTGGCTTCTTCCACCCAGCCGAAATCATCGAAGCAAGCGATAGAGATATCATCTGGGACACGAAGTCCGACACTTCTCAGTGCTGTATAAATAGAGAGTGCGAGCATATTGTTGGCTGCGAAAATCGCAGTAGGACGAGTTTGCGGCTCCATTTCTGCCCAGCAAGATAAATCAAGAGCGTCTCGTTCATGTAAATAGCCCATCTGCATACATAGCTGTTCGTCAAATGCAATTCCGGCTTCCTGCAAGGCTTCAATGTAGCCCGCTTTGCGTTCTCTAGCGGTAGATACCTCCTCAGAGCCGTTCAATAAAGCAATGTGTCGGTGGCCATATCGGATTAATTCACTCACCATATGCTTGGCACCGCCTCGGCTGTCGCCGAGTACAGCATCACACTCGATGCCTGGAACCTCGCGATCAAGCAGAACGAACGGTACATTTTGTCTGGTCAGCCACTCTAGATGCTCTTTGGACTGGTCTCCGCTGGGCGCAAATAAGACACCATCTACGCGCATCGACAATATCATTTGTACGTAATCTTTTTCTTTGATCAAGCTCTCATCGCTGTTGCCGAACATGAGTCGGTATCCATGTTGCATTGCGGCGTCTTCTGCTCCACGCGCCATTGTCGTGAAGAATGGGTTTGTTATATCTGTAATAAGCAATGATAAAATTTTGCTTTCTTGCGTAACGAGACAACGAGCGACCGAATTCGGTATGTACTGCATTTCCTCCATCACTTGTTTTACCTTGGCGCGAGTTTTTTCGCTAACTCGACCTGTATTGTTAATGACGCGTGATACGGTCATTGCGGAGACATTGGCTTGTCTCGCAATATCATAAATGGTAGCCATAATTAAATGCTCCTATTTTACAAATTAAATGGTGGCTGCATCGAAATAATGATGCATGAAAATAAAGGCATGACTGAATCTAAGATTCTATCTCAAATGATAACTCACTACTGTAGTTAATTGTATGCGATAGATATGGTTGACATCAAGTGAAATGCATGGGAGTAAAGTGGGATTGTACTGAACTCAGTATCTTTAAAAGTAAAAGCGCACTAATTTTAGTGCGCTTTTAAGCAGTACGAAATCATAACTGCAAGAATGGATGAAACGTAATCCATGACTTGCGTTGTAGCTGCTGTATGAATTAACATGTAATCCTACATTTTAAATGGCTACGAAATTATATGTAATATAAACCGATTGTATAAGGAAGCGGTATTGTAATTTTCAGCTGCTCTGCGGAAGGCCAAGCAGGCGGCAAAAGGTTGGTTGCCTTCGGATCGAATAATAAGGAGAGCAACTGGCTTTCAGCAAGCTCAATCGATTCTGCGCCAGGATATTCTAGGCGAACATTGCCACCTTCAAGATCGGTAACTTGAATATTGGCAGCCAATGCACCTTGATCAATCCACCAGTTCTTCATATAACGGAACAGTCGCTCCATGCTTGGAATGTAAAGCGTCCCTTGATTTTGCGCTTCTTCCAAGGCATAGTTTCCAAGCAAAGCGATCATCTCCTTATCCTGCCAAGGAACATAGATCTGGGAAGCTGCAATTTGTTTTTGCTTCATGACAAGCTGCATCAAAAGCAATACCTCTTCTGCTGTGCCGCCATATTCATAAATATGAGATGGGGCATCCGGCTGTTTTGAGGATGGTTTCATCAAATAGATGTATGCAGTGACTTGACCATTGCGCTCCAGTACATAAACTTTCGGCTTCATCATGACACAGGAGGCGAAGGATCCACCGTGTTCAAGGCCATGCATATCCCAAAGACTAAAATCAAATGCAGCTTCTCGCTGCTGGGCAAGCTCATACCATGCGAAACAATCATTTTCCGTCAGAACTCGTGCTTGAACATCAGCTTCTGCAACAGCAGATCCGTCTGGTGTAATGGTATACACATGGGTTTTTCCAAAGGAATAACAGCGATTGCGTGTATATAACGAGCGTCCTCCGGAAACGAACATCATAACAGCGCCTGTTGAATCCACATGTTCTTGCACCTTGTGCAGCAGATCAGTACCGAACCCTTTGCCGCGAGCAGCTTCAGAGGTGCATACCGAGCCGAGTGAGAAAACAGGCAATTTTGATCGTCCAACTCGAACGATAGATGGAAGCAATCCCATATGTGCTAGCAGTACTCCGTCCTCAAAGGCACCGAATGAATGAGCGGTAATCGGGGAGAACAAGTACGAAAAACTATGTGCCATTGACATCTGTTCTTCATTGCGAAACACTTCATCAGACAATTTGGCTGCAGCATCATAATCAAGCGGCTGCAGCATGCGAATCGTTGCCATTATTGCTTCCTCCTTAATGAATGGGGATATTACGCTTGTTGCTGCATCATCCAATCCATCAGTTGCTCACGAGTCGGCATACCTCCCTGCGCACCGAGTACAGTTACAGACAATGCCCCTGCGGCAGCAGCGAACCGGATTGCTTGTTCCATGGTGCGTCCTTCTGCGAGCATTACGGCCAGAGCACCATTGAATGTATCTCCAGCTCCCGTTGTATCGACAACATCGACATGATGGCTTGGACAGTGATGAAGCTCGCCGTTGGCATCCGACCAATAAGCTCCTTCAGCACCTTTGGTTAATACGATTTTTCCCGGCATCGTCTGCAGCGCAGATTGCCAATCGAAAGTATTTCCCTGAGATGACATGCCGAGCAGTTCGGCAAGTTCATGCTCATTAGGAGTAATTACTGTTACCAGGCTTAGTAACTGTTCATCCAATTCCAACGCTGGCGCTGGGTTAAGGATGACAGGGACGTGTGCTTCAGCCGCGATCTCGATTGCTGCTCGTACCGAAGGAAGAGGAATTTCAAGCTGCAAAACGATGATGTCGGATTGGCGTATGACATCGGCGTATTTGCGAACTCGTTCGGGTGTAACAAGCGCATTAGCTCCTGGTACGACAATAATGCGATTGTCCCCATCCTTTACTATAATGGAAGCGGTTCCTGAAGATACGTCATGAAGAACCTCGACAGCTTCTGTATGTATGCCTTCGCGTGTCAAGTTGTCCAGCATCATCGTGCCAAATGTGTCATTGCCTACACATCCGATGAAGCTGACATCCGCCTGAAGCCGAGCGCAGGCAACCGCTTGATTGGCTCCCTTACCTCCATACATGGTCGCAAATGATTGTCCAGTGACGGTTTCGCCTTGTGTAGGCACCGTGGAGGTAACGGTAACGAGATCCATGTTCAAGCTTCCGATGATTGTTATTTTTGGCTGTGTCACATTATATCTTCCTTCCTCTTTCTAGCTATACATGCTGCGTCATAACGCTGTGCACATACAAAGACGCGAATCCTGGAACAGGTTCGCGACTTATGACCGAGATATCGGCATATCTAGCATGGTTAGCGTGTAGGCGGAGCGGTTGCACTCCCATTTGCCTTCACTGCATCCCGCACCTGTTTGCCGTCAATTTTAACACCAATCGAGATGGATTCCAAATACTTTAATTGCTTTTTATCATAAGCTTCGCCCTTTTTAATAATCTGGTCTTTATAGATGAAGTAAGGGGTAAAGGACATTTCAATATTTCCTTGATCCAGCGTCAGGTTCAAGAGACCTGTATCTGCTTTATCACCGCGTACATAGTCGGGAAATAGGAAATTGCCGATGGAATAGGCAATGGGTTTGCCTTTATAAAATTCGAAGCCTTGCAAAACATGAACATGGCTGCCGATTATGGCGTCTGCCCCAGCATCAATCATTTCACGGGCATAATTGCGCTGCCATGGTTCTGGGCGATGATTTTTCTCAACTCCCCAATGCAGATAAACAAGCAAGTAGTCACAGTCTTCACGTTCTTTCTTGATAACGGGAAGAACACTTGATTTATTATATGCCTCTGCGATACCTGGCCTGTCTTTTCCAGCGAACCAGTAGGTTTGGGGAATGAATCGGGAGAAGGCAAGGAACTTAATGGTTTTACCCTTCATCTTTACAGTATGTGCGCGATAAGCCTCTTCTTTATTTCTCCCGCCGCCTATATAGGGGATATCATATTGCTCCAAATACTTTAAAGTGTCGAGAAACCCTTTTTGTTTAAAATCAAGTGTATGGTTGTTGGCGATCGTGACGAGATTAAAACCAGCATTTTTGAGACCTTGCAAAGACGCAGGATCGGATTTAAAGTTATACAGCTGATTTGTATCCTTTTCGGTATGATGAGTGATGGCCGTCTCCAAGTTCACTACGGCATAGTCTGCACTGCTGACCTCGTCTTTAACGTATTCGAATGGATAATCAGGCCCTTTTTTGCGAATGGTTTCCTTAACGGACCAATCCATCAACGCATCTCCTGCAAAGATGATTCGAATGGCATCCTGAGAAGATGACACCTTGATCGTATCCTTATTACTCTTTTTTCTCCGCCTCGATCATATTCTCGATTCGGGTCAAGAGGAGCGATAGGCGTCACATCTGGATTCAAAGTAGTAACCAATTCCGAATGATTGTCTACAGCACGCATTGTCATTGTCAGAATGAGCATGCATACAAGCCCAACCGAAATAAGCAGCCCAATACCGGCTATCATTTTCATTTTGCGAAGCCGTTGCTTTTTTTGCGGGCATACCTGTCTTTTCTGCTTTCGTGAAATGAATTCAAAGGAAGCCTCCTCGTCACTATACAACCCTAAACAGTTAGGGATAATAAGTAGTTGTAAGTTTTCTCCATACTATTATAATGATCATACGTGCCCCAAAAGTTGCAGATTCTTTGCAAGCCCATTAAATTTTGTAATATATGTCGATAGCCGCGTTTTCTTTTTTGCATAGCTATGGTAAAATAAATATTGCTTACATTTTGTAAGTTAAGAAGGAGGGATGAACGGATGCAATCAGAACATTTGGGAATGTGTCCCCGATTCGAAGCGGCATTCTGCATTTTGGGAAAGCGCTGGAATGGGCTGCTCATTCAAGTGCTGTTGAGTGGGCCTAAGCGCTTTAAGGATATTTCCGCACTCATTCCTACCATGAGCGACAAAATGTTGAGTGAACGCATGAAAGATATGGAGGCGGCAGGGATTGTAGTCCGCAATGTATATCCAGAAACGCCTGTACGCATCGAATATACACTTACGGAAAAAGGATTGGCTCTGCAGCCTGTCATGGAGGCCATTGGGAAGTGGGCAGAGCAGTGGGTCAACGAATCAATCGGATGCTGCGATGAGTCGGACGCAGCCTCTCATCATTCGGAACAAGAATAATGTGCAGCGGACAACTCATCGCATGCCGAGCCTAACTGACAGCAGGTTAGTGCTCGGCATTTTTGCTGTTTCTACTAGATTGCCTACTTTTGTCGTTGTAAACACCGGGACAAGCTCGTATAATTAAGCGAATGAGCCATAATAACTAACTTTTAATTTAGGACAGGAGAATGACATGACCATTCACATCATTACGGACGGAAGTTCAGACTTGACTCCAGAGATCGTCAAGCAGTTCGGCATCCACGTAGTACCCCTTTGCGTATGTTTCGGTCAAGAGGTGTTTACCTCTGATATGGACACCACTCAATTTTATGAGCGTATGCGAGAGGAGGAAGAACTACCGAAGACGTCCAGTCCGTCGCCAGCCGATTTCTACCACATGTATCAATCGCTTGGCACTGATAAAGATATATTGGTCCTTTCCTTGACCTCCAGCTTAAGCAGTACCTACAATCATGCAATAATGGCAAAAACGATGTTCGAGGAAGAAGGTCATCCGAATCGGATTGAAGTTATAGATACGAAAACAGCATCTGCTGGGCTTGGGCTGCTTGCCGTTCGCGCTGCTCAGTTGGCTGCTGCTGGTAAGACACTGGATGAGGTTGCTCATACATTGAGCGATCAAGTGAAGCGCACGACCACATACTTCACGCTGGATACCCTCGATAATGTCATACGCGGCGGACGCTTGAGCAAATTCAAGGGCACTGTTGCTTCGATGTTGAACATTAAGCTGCTTATGGAAGCAAGTGAAGAAGGTTCGATCGAAGTGATGGAGAAAATACGAGGCACGCAGAAAACGCTTCGCCGACTTATTGAGAAGGTGGGCGATGCGTGGAGCCATGTTGATAAAGAGTGGATCGCCTTCGCACATTCAAATTGCGAAGAACGAGCTAAAGCATTTATGAAGGAACTCCTCGATAAGTATCACTTCGATCAAGTGCTGTTCGTGAATATGGGGCCTGTCATTGGCACGTATGCGGGGGAAGGCGGCGTACTAATTTCTTATCAAGAAATGCCGCGCACGACTTAAATATTTCCATTTCCTTTAGGAATGAAGGAACACCACGTCAAGCTCCCGTCTATATGAAGGGAGCTTTGTTCATTATGTATACGTTTTTTATATGACATTCGCTTAAACGTTAATTCACTACATAAATGTCAAGCTGCTCCGTTCTTCGTGAAAAAAAGGTTTATGTTATGATGAAAGAAAGTAGGCAACAACATATATTAGAGCATGTTCGCTGACTGGGGGTAATGGAATGTATACAATTATGATCGTGGAAGATGACGATAAGATAGCTTCGATTTTACAGTCTTCTCTTGAAAAATATAATTACAATGTAACTCGAGCGACAAGATTTAATGAATTAAAGGAAGAAATGCTGGAAATCAATCCAGATTTAATTTTGCTCGATATCCATTTGCCAGCCTTCGATGGTTTTTATTGGTGCCGGCAATTCCGCAGTGAAACGAACGTACCTATCATTTTCGTATCGGCGCGCACTGGAGAAATGGATCAAGTTATGGCGATCGAGAATGGCGGAGATGACTTTATTACGAAGCCGTTTCATCTTGATGTCCTCTTGGCGAAGGTAAAAGGGGTGTTGCGCCGTACATACGGTGAATATGCGGCTAACGGCGGAGGAAATGGTGAGGAGATGACGGTACAGGGGCTAACTCTTCACAGAGCGAAGAACACGCTCGAATGGTCAGGCAAGCGAGTTGATTTGACCAAAAATGAGGCGCTCCTCGTCGCCTGTCTCATGGAACGGATCGGCTATATCGTTTCTCGTGAGACGCTTCTCGAAACCTTATGGGACGATGTTGATTTTGTTGACGATAATACACTAACGGTTAATGTTACTCGTGTCCGCAAGAAGATGGAGGAAATCGGGATAGCAAAAGCGATAGAGACGGTGCGTGGCCAAGGGTATCGGATGTCGGCCACTTGGGTGAATGAATGAAGCCGGGAATGACCTTTCTTCAATATGTGCGGGATCGAATTGTTATCATATGCACCTGCTTCGTTGCGATTGCGATTGCATTGCTCGTCGTTTGGCTTGACCTGAGTATTGGACAACGATTTGCTGCAAAGGAAAGCCTGATATACATTTTTGTGCTTGCTGCTTTCATTCTCATGGTTGGTCTTGTATATGATTATACGAACCAGCGGCGCTGGTATAAGGAAATGTACAATGCAGAGACCAATACGAGCGATAGTGATTTCACGCTTTGTCTGCAACATCCAAGCACGTTGGAGCAGAGACGAATGCATGCGTTGTTATCACGTCAATATCGCTCGTTTATGAACGAGCTTCTTACGATGCGGAACGAGCGGGAGAAGCATGTTCATTTCACGAACCAATGGGTGCATCATATGAAGACTCCCGTGTCCGTCATTCATTTGCTTACGCAGCAGCCTGTGTATGAGCTCGATCAGTCTCAGGTAGAGACACTGCTGCGCAGTGTCAGCGAAGAGGCCGATCGTCTTACGAAAGGTTTGGACATGATGTTAAGCACAGCACGGCTGGACAAGTTCGAGCTGGATCTTCATGTTAGTGGCTTGAATCTGAAGCAGGTTATTCGGCAGGTTGTGAATGAAAATAAGAAATCGTTGATAAAGCATAAAATTTTCCCGAAAATTGAATCCGATGATGTGATCGTAGATAGTGATGAGAAATGGCTGAACTTTGTACTGACACAGCTCGTAACGAATTCGATTAAATACATGAGAGACAAAGAGGGCTCCAAATCACTGTCGTTCAAGGTGGAGCGGGAAGGGGAGTCGATACTCCTCCATGTTCAGGATGAAGGAATCGGGATAGCTCCTGAGGATTTGCCGCGTGTATTTGATGCATTCTTCACCGGTCAGAATGGACGCAAGGAAGGAGATGCAACAGGTATGGGGCTCTATTTGGTTAAACAAGTATGCGCGAAGCTCGGTCATTCGATCCACATAACATCGAAGCTTCATGAAGGCACGACGGTAACGATCAAGTTCGGGACAAGAGCGATGCACCATCAGTTGCTTGAACGGTTGCATTGAATTCATGAATAAAAAACAACTAGTTCACAACCTCTTCTCTTAACAGCCCTTTTCCATTAGGAAGAGGGCTGTTGTTATGGATTCGCCAGCACGAATGTGACAACTTTGTAAGGTGAATTCTTGGAATGAAAGCCAATTCGATGTTGGCATGATGAAGAGAAAGGGTATACTGTGTGTATATTTATTTGGGTTTCGGATTGCAAGAAGGAAGGGGCTGGACACATATGCCTGTATTAGAAGCTAAGCAACTATCCAAAGTGTATGGAACAAGAGGGAACATGACCTATACGGCTCTTCAAGATATAAATCTGACCATTGATGAAGGGGAATTTGTCGGCATAATGGGGCCTTCAGGCAGTGGAAAAACTACATTGCTTAATATATTAGCTACGATAGACAAGCAAACTTCTGGAGATGTATTTATTAACGGAACGGATCCTGCGAAGCTTAGCAATCGCAAGCTGGCCTATTTTCGCAGAAGAGAACTCGGTTATGTATTTCAAGATTTCAATTTGCTCGATACACTCAGCATTCGAGAAAATATTATATTGCCGCTTGCGCTTGACGGCATATCTGCTAGAGAGATTGAGCGCAGGCTGTTGGAAACAGCAAGCTGGCTTGGGATCGATCATATATTGGATAAGCGTACTTATGAAGTTTCGGGCGGTCAGAAGCAGCGTACGGCGATAGCGCGGGCAGTCATTCACCAACCTTCGCTGCTGCTTGCAGATGAACTGACAGGCAATCTGGATTCAAAGGCCGCGAAGGATGTTATGACTGCGCTTGAGGATTTGAACGAAAGAACGAATCGAACCATATTGATGGTAACGCATGATGCATTCGCCGCGAGCTATTGTAAGCGAATTTTGTTCATCAAGGACGGCAGATTGTTCTCCGAACTGCGGCGCGGTGCGAATCGACAGATTTTCTTCCAACACATCTTAGACTCGCTAAGCTTGTTAGGAGGGAACTTCGATGACATTCCGACAGCTCGCTATAAGTAATATAAAGGGGAATTGGCATCGATACAGCGCCTATTTTTTAAGCAGTGTATTTGCTGTGATGATTTTCTATATGTATGCGGCATTTATCTATCATCCTGACGTTATCAATGGACATGTACCCGGAGGACACCAGGTTCGAAAAGTGATGATGATATGCGAGTATTTGATCATCATTTTCTCTTTTTTCTTCACCTTGTACTCCAGCTCCGCGTTCTTGAAATCAAGACAGCAGGAATTTGGGCTGCTTACGCTGTTCGGCATGACCAAGCCCCAACTGAGAAGACTCGTTTTTTATGAAAACATGATTATTTCCATATTGGCGATTGCAGTAGGAATGGGCATTGGCACTTTTATGACGAAGCTGTTTTTGATGGCTTTATCGCATATACTGGCCGTTGATGCACCGATTTCCTTTTACATTGTTCCGAAAGCAATCCTATTGACGTCAGCAGGGTATCTGCTTTTGTTTACTTGCATTACGGTGTTTTCGTTGCGGAAGGTAGGGCGCAGCCAAATTGTTGAGCTGATACGGGCGCATAGAGAACCTAAATCACCGCCTAAATTCTCATGGGTACTCGTGGCCCTGTCTGTCTTTTCTTTAACACTGGGATACAGCTTGGCCTATGTGACGAATGTGCGGTTGTTTGAGGCTACCGCTCTGCCGATATTGGGATTTACGGTGCTCGGGACGTACCTCTTTTATACGCAATTCAGTGTGGGGCTTATCCGTATTTTGCAAAAAAATAAACGCGTGTATTACCGCAGAACCAATTTGCTGAATATTTCACAGGCAGCTTTCAAATTGAAGGACAATGCTCGTGTGCTGTTCAATGTGTCGATTTTGTGTGCTGTGGTATTGACTGCTACCGCGAGCTTTTACGCGTTCGACCAGACGACGAGAAAGCAGCAGCTCTTAGAAATGCCGCAAAGCTATGTTATTACTTGGACCAAGGATAAGCCTCAACCGATAAAACCCGAAGTGATTAAATCTTGGGCGCAAAGTACCGATAACAAGGTAGAGCAAGAAGTTGCCTTCAGGTTTGTGGACGTGTTTTATTCACAAGCAAACATCAGCGAAAATTCTGCGGCGATGTTGAGTGTGTCGGAATATAACCGCATTATTGCAATGGATGAAGGACAACCGCTTACGTTAGCCCGCGATGAGATGACTCTCGTTACGCGTATGCCTCTGGTGGAGTCTGGGGAGAATGACAGGCAGCAATATTATGGCCATCCTGGTTCCATTACGGTAAATGTTCGCGACACCAGCATTCAGGCGTCCGGCCATATTCATAAATTGATGACAAGAAACGTCCTGAATTCAGGTACAGGTGTTTACAATGTACTTGTTGTAAGCGACGAGCTGTTTGAACAACTATTCAAGAAAGCGCCGGCGGAGAAGGCAAGATATGGACATGCATTCAATTGGGCGGATTGGGAATATTCCTTGGCGTTAGACAAGAAGATTAGGGAGCATCTGTCGTTTAACGAGGATGAACAAGACAGCATAAGAATTTCAAGCCGAGTGTATGATTGGAGCAGTTCGATGCAAGTATCTGCGCTTGGCATGTTCATAGGGTTGTTCATTTGTTTATTGTTCTTTATAGCGAGCGGCAGTGTCATCTATTTCAAATTGTTTACTGAATTACAGGATGACCAGGCCTATTTCAGGGGGCTAACACGCATCGGCTTATCCATTGTTGAAATTCGGCGTGTTGTCACGTTTCAAGTTGGTCTTATTTTTTTCGCACCCTGCATTGTTGGAAGCGCCCATACGCTGTTCGCCTTGAAGACCCTTAGCAATCTCGTGTACTCGAATATGATGGGATATGCATTGACGGTAGTGAGCATGTTCGTGGTAATGCAGGCTTTATTCTTCTTGGCTGCACGAAAAACCTATATGAGGAAAATATTAGAGGAAGTAATTGTATAAATAAGGGATCTTTCTCATGTTCATGTCGAACAACGGGTAATCAAACCAATTTTATTACGGGATTGATACGATTTCTTGCTCATCTTATTGCATAATAGACTAATAAACTTGTATGCTTATAGGTAAGAGAAGGCAAGAAAGTGAGTTGACGTAATGAAGAGTCGATGGATACACATCCGTAAATACGCCGAACACTCCGTAGTTCTTGTTGTATTGATGTTGTTGATAGGTATCATTACTGCGTGCTCCAAGACTCCTGTGCAGGAGCAGCATGTGGAAGAGCAATCCAGCCCGGCTTCGAAGGTGACTGTTACTATCGAGGGCGGTTCCTATATACCGAACTTGTCAGAACATATTGGGATTGATTGGAACTCAGGCATGACTGTAACAGATTCATTAAAGCAGACCGGAATCGTGAAGATTTCAGAAGAAGATGGAATGATACAGTCAGTTGGAGAAGTTGCCCTTGATGCGAAGATGGGGTGGGGCATCTTGTTGAATGATGAAGAGCTAAGGCAGCCTAAGGCTATGAATAAGATCGTCGGCCCTGACGATACCATTGTCGTATATGTGAAGCGATTGGATGTCAAGACGAATTCACTTCCTATAGCGGGATTGACATTGAGCATTGATGGCGGTAAGACAATTCCAGAAATGACGAATACGTATGTGGTCAGCTGGAAAGAGAACATGAACGTGAACGATTTGATTGATGAATTTGCACAAATTTCCTTGTCAGACGACGGCGAGCAAGTGCTTCACATTGGTCAGCGAAAAATGGAAAACACCATTGAATTTTCGCTGAAGGTCAACGGGAAAAAGATGTCGGTAAGCGAAGGCCGGAAGCTTGCACTGAAGCCTGATGACCAGATTGAGTTTATTATTACCCCATGAACGAGTGACAGCTATAGCTCTCAACGGGAAACGTGGCATGCGTTTCGGACGTTGGGGGCTTTTTTTGATGACAGAGACTAGGCTTAAATAATGAACCTCATTTATAAAAAATTCCCCTCGTTTATTCGATTTCCCCGTAAATTTCTTATGTCTATGTTTTTTTATTGCTGTTCACAAGATGTTTCTGGTTTACTAGGAATTAGATATTTCTGCTAGCATAATTGGGTTCTTCATCAAAGATCAGACATGGGAGGATAAGTGAAAATGAGTGATACCATTCAACATGATGAACAACAACGCCAAGATGAACAAATTGTTCAGCAAGGGGTGCACAATTTCAGTGCAGAAGAAGAATGGGTGAAGCCTGATCGGCCAATCTTGCTCGAGCAGTTGGAATGGTTCAAGGATCAGAAGCTCGGCTTAATGATGCATTGGGGCACTTATTCCCAGCTCGGTATCGTGGAATCGTGGGCGCTTAGTGATGTCGATGAAGAGTGGTCGCGTGATAGTGTGGATTGGGATTATGATGCTGAGGAGCTGAAGCAGCAATATTTTGATTTGAACAAAACGTTTAATCCACTTCGCTTCGAGCCAGAACGTTGGGCGAACTTAGCTGCGGAAGGCGGCTTCAAATATTTGATTTTTACGACCAAGCATCATGATGGATTTTGCATGTGGGATACGAAAACGACAGATTATAAAATTACGGGTGCCCAAACACCATTCCATACCCATAAGTATGCGGATGTGTGCAAGCATTTATTCAATGCGTTCCGAGACAAAGGCATGGCCATCGCAGCGTATTTCTCCAAGGCTGATTGGCATACGCCAACGTATTGGGCGTCAGGGATGGAGAGAAGCAATCCGACATGGCGGGGCCCGTCTTATAATCCGCAGGATTATCCTGAATTATGGGAGCAATTCGTCCAATTTACTCATGAACAGATAATAGAGCTGTTGACGGACTACGGCCGTATCGATGTGTTGTGGCTGGATGCGGGCTGGGTATGCAAGGAAAGCCGCGTATCACAGGATATTCGTCTGGGAGAAGTGGTAGAGAGGGCGAGAGAGAAGCAGCCATGGCTGCTGTCTGCCGACCGCACGGTTGGCGGGCCGTATGAGAACATTATAACTCCGGAACAAACAATTCCAAATGAGGCAATGAATGTGCCTTGGGAAAGCTGTATTACGATGGGGACATCCTTCTCATTCCGATATGAGGACAAGTATAAGTCAACTCGGCAGCTTGTGCACATTCTCATGGAGGTGGTTGCTAAGGGAGGGAACCTAGCCCTTAATGTGGGGCCGCAGCCTGACGGCCGCATCCCAGAGGGGGCGATTGTACGGATTAAGGAACTCGGTGCATGGATGGAGACCTATGGGGAAGCTGTTTATGGAACCCGTATTTGTGCTCCTTATTTTACTCAGCGCTGTGCCTTTACTCGTAAGGAAGACACAGTATATTGTACGTACTTATATCCGTCTGAGGAATCGGAAGTTACCGATCACATATTTATTCCTTATCTAGAAAAGGTGACGAACATCCAATTGGTCGGTACAGATCAGAACGTAGCATTCCATTCAGACGAAGCAGGTTTGCACGTAAAGCTGCCAACGAGTGAAGTTGGGGGCAATGCCCCGATCGCACATGTATTCCGGATGACAGCCTTTTAAGCGCTATAGAGAGCACATTATTTGCAGTGCTAAATATAGATGCATAACATAATGATTGCCCTCATGTCATATACGTGCATGAGGGCAATTTGATTTAGATGCGGCAAATCTCATTCGGGCACATTTCGCAATGACATACTTCCCGCAAATGTTCCAATTCCCGAATAACAATCATGCCATTCTCATATTCAATGACATCGCGCTTGCGGAGATCGCTCAACATACGATTCACACTTTCGCGTGTCGCGCCGATCATGTTCGATAAATCTGTATGTGTGATTTTTTGTTGATAAGAATCCCGCCATCCTCTAGCTCCTCGCCATACGTGTTCGATAATCTTATCAGTGTGGAGCACAGCGCGCCAGGCTTGCCGTACATCATCAAGTCCCGGAACTTTGTCTGTGTAAGGCGGTGATGAATACCCATCCACTTCATAAAGTCAATGGAGAAATCGCAGTGCTGGCAGATGAGTATTTCGATATCTTTTTGCTCGATTAGTAATACTTCAGCTTCTTCGATAACTTCAGCGGTGAAGGTATGCTTCGTGCTATGGAATGGGTCAACTTGGCCAACCAAATCTCCAGCTTGATACATGTACAGAATGAGCTCTTTTCCTTCATCTGTGGATTTCGTGATTTTTACACGGCCGCTTTTCAGAAGGAATAGCTTATCAGATAGGTCTCCCTCCCAGAACAAATGAGAACTATCCGGATAGGTACGTTCTTTACCAATACTTATTAATCGTTCTACATTCTGTTCTGAGAAACAAGAGGTATTGCATGGCTCTCCAAATTGTTCGATGATGTTAGTCACCCTGTTCCCCTCCAATTTACATATTTCAAATTTTAGTAATTTTGACCCAAGGAATTCCATGTGACAAGTTTCACTATATGAATACGTATTACTATCATGGATGTTCCGCAAGCAGTTGTCAATTTATTTACGATTAAAATTAGTTACAGTTTGGTTAAATTGAGTGATTAATATCACGCTGGACCAAAGAAAAATAAAATATTGATCAGATTAGTGAGATAATGTGAAAAATATCACATACTAAACCCTGTTCAGGTGGGTACAATGAGAGTGTGAAATGATTCACAAGCAATTGTATCCATTACGAACCTCAGATAAGGACCGTAACAGAACCGTATACAGACCAAATAAAAGACCTTTCCTTAGGTTCATCGGCATGGAATCAATGAATGGAGGCGGAGAGAATGGCGACAAAACAGGAAACGAAACCAGTTGTAGAGAAAAACGATGTCACGAAGCACATTCAACAATTGATTGACCGCGCGAAGAAGGCGCAAGAAGCATTTATGGATATGAACCAAGAGCAAATTGACAAGGTCGTGCAGCAAATGGCACTCGCTGGCTTGGATAAGCACATGCTGCTGGCCAAGATGGCCGTTGAGGAAACGGGACGCGGTGTGTATGAGGATAAAATTACGAAAAATATATTTGCAACTGAATATATCCACAACTATATCAAGTATGACAAAACAGTAGGCGTCATTGAGGATAATCCGTACGGCTCTTACATGAAAATTGCGGAACCAGTTGGAATTGTCATGGGGATTACACCGGTAACGAATCCGACCTCAACGACAATGTTCAAGGCGCTCATTTCGATAAAGACACGCAATCCAATCATTTTCGGCTTTCATCCATCAGCTCAGAAATGCAGCGCGGAAGCAGCTCGCATCCTGCATGATGCAGCTGTGAAATATGGTGCGCCAGAGCACTGTATCCAATGGATCGAGTATCCGTCGATGGAAGCGACTAACGCCTTGATGAATCACCCTGATGTGGCGCTTATCCTAGCGACAGGCGGTGCTGGTATGGTTCGCTCTGCTTACAGCTGCGGCAAGCCTGCTCTTGGCGTTGGCCCGGGCAACGTACCTTGCTTCATCGAGAAGACGGCAGACTTGAATCAAGCCGTAACGGATTTGATTCTTTCCAAGACGTTCGATAATGGTATGATCTGTGCTTCTGAACAGTCAGTCATTATTGAAGAGCCGATTTACGTACAAACGAAGAAAATGATGACAGCCCAAGGCTGCTACTTCTTGAGCAAGGAAGAGACAGGCAAGCTTCAAGCAATGGCGATGAAGACAGACACTTGTGCAGTGAATCCGAACATCGTAGGTCAGTCCGCGAAGAAGATTGCAGAGATGGCTGGTATTCAAGTGCCGGATACGACGAAGATTCTAGTAGCTGAGCTGGATGGCGTAGGGCCGAAGTTCCCATTGTCTGCTGAAAAGCTAAGCCCAGTGCTTGCCTGCTACAAGGTGAAAACCGCACAAGATGGAATTGATCGCGCTGCTGAAATCGTAGCGTTTGGCGGAATGGGCCATTCCTCGGTTATCCATTCGCATGATGACGAGGTAATCGGCAAATTCGCAGATCGTCTGCAAACAGGTCGTATTCTTGTAAACTCTCCTTCGACCCATGGAGCAATCGGCGACCTATACAACACGAATATTCCTTCGTTGACGCTAGGCTGCGGATCTTATGGCCGCAACTCGACTTCTTCGAACGTAACGGCTGTCAATCTGCTGAATATTAAACGGGTGGCGAAGCGAACAGTGAATATGCAATGGTTCAAGGTGCCGAACAAGATATACTTTGAAAAAGGCGCAACGCAGTACTTGGCGAAGATGCCGGATATTAGCCGTGTCATGATTGTTACTGACCCGATGATGGTGAAGCTTGGCTACGTAGAAAAATTGGAATACTACTTGCGTCAACGCCGCAACCCAGTCGTTATTGAAGTGTTCTCTGATGTAGAGCCAGATCCATCGACAAAGACAGTGGAACGCGGTACAGAAATGATGCTCAGCTTCGAGCCTGACTGCATTATCGCACTTGGCGGCGGCTCTCCGATGGATGCGGCGAAGGGCATGTGGCTGTTCTACGAACATCCAGATGCTGAATTCGACAACCTGAAGCAAAAGTTCCTTGATATCCGCAAGCGTACATTCAAGTATCCGCGTCTCGGGCAGAAGGCGAAATTCGTCGCAATTCCAACGACTTCGGGTACAGGTTCGGAAGTAACTTCGTTCGCGGTTATTACGGATAAGGAGAAAGGAAACACGAAATATCCACTAGCCGATTATGAACTAACGCCAGACGTAGCGATTATCGACCCAGAGTTCGTATATAGCCTGCCGAAGACGGCAGTTGCAGATACGGGTATGGACGTACTGACGCACGCAATCGAAGCTTATGTATCGGTGATGGCAAGCGATTATACTGATGGGTTAGCAATTAAGGCCATTCAACTGGTGTTCGAGAACTTGGTGAAATCTCATCATGAAGCTTGTCCGAAGGCTCGCGAGAAAATGCATAACGCATCCACACTTGCTGGTATGGCGTTCGCGAATGCATTCCTAGGCATCAACCACAGCTTGGCTCATAAGTGGGGGGCGCAATATCATACTGCGCATGGCCGTACGAATGCGATTCTCATGCCGCATGTCATTCGCTACAATGCGAAGAAGCCAACGAAGTATGCATCGTTCCCGAAATACGATCACTTTGTGGCAGATGAGCGCTACGCGGAAATTGCCCGCATCCTCGGTCTACCATGCCGGACAACCGAAGAGGGCGTGAACAGCTTGATTAACGCCATTCGTGGATTGAATCGCGAATTGGGAATTCCAGAGTCGTTCCAAGAACTTGGCTTCGATGCGAAGGACTTCGAATCCCGTGTTGATTATTTGGCAGACCGTGCTTTTGAAGACCAGTGTACAACAGCAAATCCGAAGCTTCCGCTCGTAACAGAGCTGGCGGATGTATATCGGAACGCATTCTACGGACGTTTTGAATAATCAAGAAGCAGGCAGCGGGGAGATTTTCTCCGCTGCTTTTGCTTTGTAAGCAGCAATGAGATAGGGAGTAGGAATACGATTCCAACATTTTGAATCATAATTTGTGAAAAAAATCATTTGCCCAGCATATATTGTGATAAATATCACATAATTAAAAGTGTGAAAAGAGGTACAATGAAGACGTAGCAAGGAGAGGATGAAATAGAATCAGAATTCGCCTTATAAAACTTGCTGCACAGCCTCACTCGGCATTACGAAAAGGCAGCTATCGAACGAATGCGAAAGATGAGATAACCGCCTTGCAGCCTTTTTCGTGAAAATGATCACAAGCAATGTGAAGTGGAAAACGAAAACATTTGCTGGGTGTGCGCTTTCAATTCGATTACAACACATACAGAAAAACAAACATGTATGGAGGGATTATGATGTCGGTGATGGAAAAGAACATGACAGGAACAAATGAAATGAATCCTTGGCGTGGATTCAAAGCAGGCAAATGGCAAACTCACGTTGATGTGCCAAACTTCTTGGATGGACACATCAAGCCTTACTTAGGCGATGAAGCATTCTTGGCAGGTCCTACGCAAAATACGAAGGATCTGTGGGATATCGTGAGCCAGCTCTCCAAAGAAGAACGTGAACGCGGCGGTGTATGGGATGTTGATGTGAATACACCTTCAACGATCGTATCGCACAAGCCGGGATATTTAGATAAAGAAAAAGAAAAAGTAGTAGGTGTACAAACGGATGCTCCGTTCCGCCGCTCGATTCAACCTTTTGGCGGCATTAAGATGATGATCGATGCTTGTAAAGCATACGGCTTCGAAATGCCGGAAGACGTTATCAAAATTTTCACAGACATTCGTAAAACACATAACCAAGGTGTTTTCGATGCTTATACTTCCGACATGCGCATGGCGCGCAAAGCGGGTATTATTACAGGCTTGCCAGACGCTTACGGCCGCGGCCGCATTATCGGCGACTACCGCCGCGTAGCGCTGTACGGTGTAGATTTCTTGATTCAGCAAAAGAAAAACGACCTCAAAAATCTTGAGCTGGATGCAATGGATGAACATACTATCCGCGATCGTGAAGAAATTTCGGAACAAATTCGCGCACTTGCTGAATTGAAGGAAATGGCCGCAATGCACGGCATGGATATTTCCAAGCCAGCCGTAAATGCACAAGAGGCATTCCAATGGGTATACTTCGGTTACCTGGCAGCCATCAAAGAACAGAACGGTGCTGCAATGTCCCTCGGTCGTGTATCCTCGTTCCTCGATGTGTATGTGGAACGCGACATTCAAGAAGGTACATTGACAGAGCAAGAAGCTCAAGAATTGGTTGACCATTTCATTATGAAACTGCGTATCGTTAAATTCTTGCGCACACCTGCTTACAACGACCTGTTCAGTGGTGACCCAACCTGGGTAACAGAATCGATCGGCGGTATGGCTTCGGACGGTACAACTCGCGTAACGAAGAACAGCTTCCGCTTCCTGCATTCCTTGTACAACTTGGGACCTGCTCCAGAGCCTAACTTGACTGTTCTCTGGTCGACGAAGCTTCCTGAAGCGTTCAAGAAATATTGTGCGAAAGTATCGATTGAAACAAGCTCCATTCAATATGAAAATGACGACCTGATGCGTCCAATCTATGGCGACGACTACGGTATCGCATGTTGTGTGTCCGCAATGCGCATCGGTAAGCAAATGCAGTTCTTCGGCGCTCGCGCCAACTTGGCGAAATGCTTGCTGTACGCAATCAATGGCGGTAAAGATGAGAAGCTTGGCTTGCAAGTTGGACCAGAGCTTCCTCCAATCACTAGCGACGTATTGGACTACGACGAGGTTGTGAAACGCTTCAAGCAGATGATGGAATGGCTCGCGAAGCTGTATATGAACACATTGAATGTGATTCACTTCATGCATGATAAATATTGCTATGAGCGCATTGAGATGGCGCTGCACGATAAAGAAATCTTGCGCACAATGGCTTGCGGTATTGCCGGCTTGTCGGTAGCAGCCGATTCCTTGAGTGCAATCAAATATGCCAAAGTAACACCGATTCGCAACGAAGAAGGCATCGCTGTTGACTTCAAAATCGAAGGCGAATATCCTTGCTACGGCAACAACGATGATCGCGTAGACAGCATCGCTGTTGAGTTGGTTGAATCGTTCATGAACATGATTCGCAAGCATAAAGCTTATCGCAATGCAATGCCGACTCAATCGATTCTGACGATTACATCGAACGTTGTATATGGTAAGAAGACA
The DNA here is from genome assembly GCF_000293805.1 of Paenibacillus alvei DSM 29. Classification (GTDB taxonomy): domain Bacteria; phylum Bacillota; class Bacilli; order Paenibacillales; family Paenibacillaceae; genus Paenibacillus_B; species Paenibacillus_B alvei. The sequence continues at coordinate 463,815 of NZ_AMBZ01000003.1, forward strand.
GGTACAACTCCTGACGGACGCAAAGCTGGCGAACCGTTCGCTCCAGGCGCGAACCCAATGCACGGCCGTGATAAGAAGGGCGCGCTCGCATCGCTTAGCTCGGTAGCGAAGCTTCCATATGAGCACAGCTTGGATGGAATCTCGAATACATTCTCCATCGTACCTAAGGCGCTTGGCAAAGAGCTAGATGCTCGCAAATCCAACCTCGTATCGATGATGGATGGATACTTCGGCAGCAACGCGCACCATTTGAACGTCAACGTGTTCGACCGTGAACAGCTGATGGACGCAATGGAGCATCCAGAGAACTACCCACAATTGACGATTCGCGTATCTGGATATGCGGTTAACTTCATTAAGCTGACTCGTGAGCAGCAATTGGATGTTATCAACCGTACATTCCATGGTTCAATGTAAGAACATAATTACGGTTGAACTAGAGGCAAAATGAGCAACGTAATGGATATACTCGATATTTGATAAGTAAAGGGACGCAACTGCACCAAATGCCATGTATCTTTCGGTCGATGGCGGGGAGGGAGCGTCCCTCTTGTCATTTAATCAGGTTGTATGGGCTGGAGAGGAAAGTGATAGAGATGATCGGACGTATTCACTCGTTAGAAACATTCGGTACCGTTGATGGACCTGGCATACGCTTTATTTTATTCATGCAGGGGTGCGCACTCAAATGCCAATATTGCCATAACCGCGACACCTGGAGCTTGAGTGACGGCAAAGAGATGACGCTGGAAGAGGTACTCGCTGAAATTGAACCATACTTGCCTTACTATCGCAGCTCAGGCGGGGGACTTACTGTATCGGGTGGAGAGCCAACATTGCAGGCGGCATTCGTTAGAGAATTGTTCCGTGAAGTGAAGCAGTGGGATATGCACACAACACTTGATTCTAACGGATTCAACGACGTGACGAAGCTCGAAGAATTGATGAACGTTACAGATCTTGTACTGCTGGACATTAAGCATATTAACAATGACAAGCATATTGCACTTACAGGTGTACCGAATGCACGCACATTGGATACAGCGCGTTGGTTATCGGAGCATGGCAAGAAAATGTGGATTCGACACGTGTTCGTACCGACGATTAACGATGATGAAGAGGATTTGCTTGAACTGGGCCGTTTTATTGGTACACTGCAAGGTGTTGAGAAATTTGAAATCCTGCCATACCATCAAATGGGCGTATACAAGTGGGAACAGCTAGGCGAAAAGTATCCGCTTGAAGGGGTTCCTTCCCCGACAGCAGAAGAGGTGGAGCGTGCTTATGCGCTTATTGAGAAAGGACGCCAGCAAACCAGCGTATCGTGAAACCCAACTATGTTCATATAGGAAAAGAGATGACTTGCTATATAGGGAAGAGGTCATCTCTTTTTTGTTGAAATCGTGAAAGAATGTTCATTTTAGAACGCCAATTCAAAAATATCGTGTAACGTGAATTGTGTATAAATTGATCGGAAAGAACTATTTTTAAACTGGAAGAAAAAAACTATAATACGCAGTAAGAATGAGAAAAGGATTTTCACAACCCAAAATGGAAGCGCTGTCATCCAAGGTCTTTTTTTTACCAAGCATATATGCTGTGGAAATGCATTTTCTTGTCCTCATAACTGGAAGATGAAGAGATGCTATTAGCTACTGGTTCAACCTAGAAAAGGTATCAGGCATCATGGGGGATCAGCTTTTCTTGGATGAATTTATGAATAGAGGAGGTAGGATCGCAGCTTAGTTATTCGATGATTCAGCGCCGCCGTATTCTTCGAAAATGATCTTATTTAGGAGGGATATTGATTATGATGAAAAAGATGGCAGCACTTGTCTTTAGCATGATGCTGATATTGTCAATCATACCGAACATGCCGAACGCACAAGCGGCACCTCAGTTCCGCAACCTTGCTACGAACTCTACTTACACATGGTCGGAAGCGCCGGAATCGAATTATCCGGATCCAGGCAACAAGCTGATTGATGGAAAAAAGGAACCGCTAATGTTACGGATCCGGCATGGGTTGGTCATATTAAGAAAAAGGCGCGCGAAGTTACTTTTGATTTTGGACAGCGCAAGTCAATTGCCAGTGTGAAAGCGCATTTCCTTCAAGATTGGCCGGGTTCTGCGATTTTGTTCCCGTTAAGCGTATCTATATATGTGTCAGATGATAGTATGAATTGGGGAATTGTCGGGCACAAAGCAACGGAACGAGGCTGGACGAATGGCCCACCAATTGATCAAACCTATGTATGGGATGGCAGCAAAGATGGGGTTGCAGGCGGAGGACAAGGTGCTACGATGGCCTATGCACGCTACGTGAAAGTTGTGTTCCCTATGCATCCGAAAGCATGGACATTTATTGATGAGATTGAAATTATGGGAACTGACGGCAAGGCTGACGGAGCAGTTGTCGTGAATATGAAGCCGTTCGAATTCCAGTACCCAGGCGTCGACACTGCTGGAATCCGTAATTTATCGCTTGTCTACAATGGATATTACGCTGACGTTCCGGAGTGGACAAAAGACAGCTTGATTCCGGAAATTGGTTATGTGAATCAAGCCGGACAAGTTCAGGACTGGTTCTTTGATGGGGTGTTAATGCTGGGTCTCCAATCTCCGGCGGGCCGTGATTTCGGAAAGGATTCACTCCTTACGGATTGGCAATGGTATCTGGATAAAACATTTGGCGTGCAAGGTGACTTGAAGCAGTTGAATGAGGCAACGAAGGAAGTAGGAATTCAGCTCGGACAGCCGAATCATAAAACGAAGGTTGTTATGATGCTGCCAAATCCGGGAGAATCAGCGACGAACTTCGGTGACATTGACGGCGACGGCATTACCGAGAACTTTAGTGAAGCCAGCGTGGGCATAGAAAAAGCCTTGGCGACACGCCAGAAGGCAGTCAGATGGTGGCTGCAAGAGGTTCAAAACCGCTGGAATGCGAATAACTTCTCAAACCTTGAACTGGTTGGTATGTACTGGCTGGATGAAGATATTAGCTGGTCCAAGTCAGCCCCAGACTTCCTGCGGATGATGAACTCTGATGTTCATGCAAGAGGGCTGAAATCGTTCTGGATCCCACATTCCGTGACATATAAGAGTTTTATTTGGAAAGACGCTGGCTTTGATGCAGCGACCTACCAGCCAAATTATTATTTTGAAGATTTATCAATTGATCGTCTTATTGATGGCGTGACTACTGCGAAACGATACGGAATGGGCGTTGAAGTGGAGTTCGACAACCGTATGCTAACGGATAATGTGTTCCGCAGCCGATTCAATGACTATATGAACGCAGGTTACCAATATGGATTCGCGGGGAAAGGCTTTACTGCGTATTATAAAGGAAGCGGGCCGGTTCTGCGCGATGCAGCGAACAGCACAAATGCTAGTATTCGAGAACTGTATGATAAGTTGTACAACTTTACAAGAGGGAACTAATTCGCTCATATTCGATTACTGAAATGATGTATTGTATCAGATTGTAAGTTTAGCAGCATTCGAAAGTATATAATAGAGCCTAGTATGCCATGCATTTCACAGATCAGCGGTCAAATCCTCGGATTGGGGTTTTTGACCGCTGTTTTATTTTCTGCAAGGATTGTTAGAGGATTTTATCCCTCAATAGTGAAAATGTCGTCCTTACAGAATGGACATGGTCGATTTATAATGAAGGCGTAGCAAACAACAAGAAGATACTGGCAGACAAAAACATACGGGAGGGTCCTTACATGAAAAAGGATTGGTAATGATTCTGACGCTTCTGTTCATCGCAACGACAGCGCTTACAGGATGCGGATCGAAGACAGAGAATGGTTCTGAAAAGCCAGCAAACCAAACTGGTGAAGAAAAAAGGTTGAACCGTTCGAGCTTACGCTTCGTCACACGCAGCTCGGTGATGCAAAGAAAAATCGCTTTGCTATCCTGCAAGATGTTGTAAAGAAGACAGAATCCGAAGTACCAGGTCTGACAATTAAGCTCGATGGTGTGGACTCCGAGGTGAACCGCAAAGAAAAGCTTCGTGCAGAGATGGGCAGCGGATCTCCACCAGATATCTTTGATGCTTTCGGTAACCCAGACGTTAAATTGTACGCAGAGAATGGACTTATTCTCGACGTAGCACCGATTCTCAACGAACTTGGATTGAAGGATAAGTTTCAATCCCTTGCACAATGGACAGTAGACGATAAGATTTACGGTTTGCCAATCGGCGCTTCCATTGAAGGATATTTCTACAACAAAGACTATTTCGCTGAAAAAGGCATTCAAATTCCAAAAACATTGGCTGAGCTTGAAGCAATCGCTGAAAAAGTAAAGGCTGACGGCAAAATTCCATTCGCAATTGGTTCCAAGGATGCTTGGGTACCATTGATGACAACGAATACACTGTGGTCCTACTTCGGCGGTGCGGATATTACATCTGGATTTGCTAAAGGCGACACGAAGTGGAACGATCCAAAAATGGTAGAAGCATTCGCGAAGCACCAAGAGTGGATCAAGAAAGGCTATTTCAAAAAAGGCGAGCTTGGTCTTGACTATGCAACACAACGCACACAGTTGGTTAATGGCGAAGCAGTTATGATGTTCGACGGATCTTGGGCATCCTCCGTATTCGCTGATGCTACACAATCCGGTAAATTGCATAACAAAGCTGGCTTCTTCATGATGCCTCCTGCTAAAGAAGGCGATGGCTACAGCGTAATGTTCGACTCGAACAACGGGTATGCGTTCTCTTCCAAGGTTGCTGATGATCCACGCAAGATGGAAGCAGTTAAAGCATTCATTAAGAACCTGTACAACGAAGACATGCAAGTACGCGGCTTGAAAGAAGATGGCGTTATCCCTGCAATGAAGGTTGACCAAGCGAAGCTGGATGAGGCTTCCCAAGGCAACGATTTGCTGCAAGTAATTATGGCGCAAATGAAAGACGTGAAATACACATGGCCGGCATTTGACGCACTTGTTCAAGCGGATGTGAACACAGCACTGGGCCAACAGCTTCAAAAAATGATCAGCGGCGAGGCAGAACCGCAAGCGGTTCTGGATGCCGTACAAAAGGTTCAAGAAGAAGCGAACGCAGCATCAAAATAAGATAAACAAAATACAAGCTTGACCACTAGGAGCACCACCTGTCCTACTATGGGGGGTGGTGCTCATTTATCATCCTGAGCGGCAGGTAACCAGTATGATTACGATGTGGGACGGACGGAGGGAAATCATATGAACAAAGCATTAAAGAACCCCTTAACATATGTGTTATTTTTGCTTCCTACGCTCGTTTTGTTCATCGCATTCTTTATATACCCGGTAATCAATGCGATTTACTATAGCTTTACGAGTTGGAACGGAATATCGAAGGACGTTACATTTATTGGCTTTGACAACTATCTCAATGTGATGAGTAAGCCAGAATTTTGGGATTCGGTGAAGAACAACGGTTACTTTATTTTGTTCTCTTTGTTTATTCAGGTTCCGTTAATCATTTTCTTCTCACTGCTCATCTCCAATGTCAAGCGTTTGAAAGGATTGTACAAGACAGCTGTATTTATGCCGTCTGTAATGTCCACGGCCGTCATCGGTATTTTGTGGGGCTTCATTTACGATCCGGACACAGGACTTCTTAATAAGCTGTTAGGTCTGTTCGGCATTGATCCGCTTATGTGGCTGGCAGATAAGAAAACGGCAATGATTTCGATCTTGATTACGAACGCTTGGCAGTGTACCGGTTTCTACATTGTTATGGTGTTGGCTGCAATCTTAGCAATTCCGAAAGACCTTGACGAGGCAGCGATGATTGATGGCGCAACTGGCGTTCAACGTGCGATGCGCATCACGATTCCGCTCATTATGCCAATCATATCCGTAGTCGTCATGCTGTCGATTGCAGGCGCGATGAAGGCTGCAGATATCGTCATCGTTATGACGAAGGGCGGCCCGGCAGGGGCAACCGACGTTATGGCAACTTATATGATCAAGCACTCGATTACAAGCTTTAAATATGGTTACGGGAACAGCATCGCAGTCCTTATCTTCGTGTTCACGCTCATCGTTACTGTGCTTTATCAAGTACTCATTGCGCGTAGAACGGAAAGGATTGAATACTAATGATGAAACAGCTGAAAAAGGGCGTCCCTCATATTTTCCTTCTGCTTTATTTGGCAGTTATTCTTTTTCCATTCTTGTTCGTCCTGTTCTCGTCTGTAAAAACAGACAACGGAGCCATTGCAGCAAATCCATTCGGCTTGCCGACTGAATTCGCTTGGGACAACTATGTAAAAGCTTGGGTTAATGCAAAAATCAGCACTTATTTCGTTAATAGTTTGTATATTTCACTTGCAGCATCCGTATCTACGATTCTCATCGCATCTCTTGCATCCTTTGCGATTACACGTATGCGTTATAAGAAGATGAGTGCAGCAGTGTTCCAGTTCATTCTGCTTGGCTTGCTCATTCCAGGCAACGCATTGCTGCTTCCGATTTACGGCATTCTGAAAAATTTGAACATGCTCGACAAGCACTGGGCATTATATGTTCCGTACACAGCAGGGGCAATACCATTTACAATTATTATCTTGGCGGCATTTATGCGCAGCCTCCCGTCTGAGATCGAAGAAGCAGCCGTAATTGACGGCTTGAACGCACCGGGCATTTTCTTCAGAGTCATCTTGCCGTTGACGGTACCAGCGCTCGTGACGGTATTTATCGTCAACTTCCTTGGCAACTGGAATGAATTTTTGCTCGCAAACTTCTTTATCTCAACAGACAACTTGCGCACGCTACCGGTCGGTATGGTAGGCTTCCGAGATACGTACAACACGAACTATGCGCAAATGGCAGCCGGTATTGTATACAGTGTCGTACCCGTTATGGTCATCTACGCAATCCTGCAAGAAAAAATCATTGAAGGTCTTACAGCAGGCGGGGTTAAAGGCTAATCTTCTAATTCTTTCTATGAAATGTAAGCTCTTACGTGTTACTATATTCATAGTAGATTAGAGATAGGGTAAAGGGGTAATGTGCACAATGAATTTACGATTTAAGATGTTCAGTGGATTTATTTTGCTTATCATTATCCCTTTGCTATTGCTTGGCACCATTACGTTTGTTATTACCTTTAATTTGCTAGAAAAGAAATATAGTGAGCAAGCACAATTCTCGATGCGGGCCATGAGCCACAGCATTGGCTATATATTTGATGAAATCAATAAAGTGTCCGACACTGGCATAGCGAACAATGTGTTCCAGAAGGCGTTGGCCTCATCCAACCCTTATGAACACGATATGGTCAGCTCAAGCGTCGTAAGATATGACGATAATGGCAAGCTGTATATTGTTGATGAGCAGGGCAGGCCAATTAGCAAGCAGTTGGATGACACGTTAAAAGGCACAGACTACATCCGCATGAACGAACGTCAGCAAAATTTCCGGAAGCTGCTGTTCAATCATCCTGCGATTAGCTATGCCTTTTTGTACAATTTTAGCTCTTACGCGCGGGGAGAAGGCATTATCCCGATTTTCTCCAAAGAAAATTTCAAGGAAATGCCGTTTGATGATTTCAAAAATCATCCTTTATTTAAGAGAGTAATGGAGCTTAATGGTGTTCCGTTGTGGGTGGGGCCGAATGAATATCCGGAACTTACTGGCTCAGAGCAGGTCTTTACGCAAATTCGGGTTGTGAAGGATTTATCAACATTGAAGCCGCTTGGCATTTCGATTATCCAGATTAAAAACTGGGATCTAGACACCTTTTTCAATAAATTTTACACGGCTGATCAGATGGAAAATACGAAATTTTTTATCGTTAGTCAGGATGGTCGCATTCTATATGACAACTCGAAGCAGCTAACAGGCCAAATGATCGCCGATTATGCTTCTAAGCCAGTGAAGTTCGAGAATACCTATGTAAGCTACAAGGATAAATTCGGGGAACGTGAAAGTGTAATTACGTACCATCCGATGAGCGATTATGGCTGGTATTTAATATCTGTACGCGATTGGAGCTCTCTCTCGAAAGAGATGGTCGTATTTCTGAAATGGGTCTCGACAATTTTACTCATTTGTATTTTAGGTGCTCTATTGTTCAACCTGCTATTTACGAATCGCATCACACGCAATATTACACGAATTGTTCGCTTTATGCGGAGAGTGGAGGATGGGGATTTGAACGCTCGCGTCGTTGAGGAGGGGCGGGATGAGCTGCGAATGCTCTCTCATGGATTCAATAGTCTTATTGAACGAGTATCCGGTCTTATTGACCAAGTGAAAAATGAGCAGCAGCAAAAAAATAAAGCGGAAATGCGTGTGCTGGAAGCGCAGATTAAGCCGCACTTTTTATTTAATACCCTTGAATCAATAAATGTGCTGGCTATCCAGAACGAAGGCCGAAAGGTAAGCCAAATGGTATATCGTCTAGGCAATATTCTTCGGATCAGCATTCAGGATAAAGAGGAAATCACGATACGGGAAGAGCTTGAATATTTGAAGAGCTATTTGGAGATTCAAAAGTTCAGGTTCGAGGAGCTGTTCAACTTCGAAATCGATGTTCCCGAGAACATTATGCATTGCAAAGTGATGAAGCTTACCTTGCAGCCGCTCGTGGAAAACTCGATACAGCATGGATTCGATGGCATCGAGCATACAGGCTGGATTCGCATTACTGCTTACGAGGATCAGGAGCGGATTCTGATCCGGGTAGAGGATAATGGTCTCGGCATGTCGAATGAACAATTAAGGAAGTTCCAGTATATGCTGTCCGACGAGCAGAAATCAGTTCTGCCGCAGGAAGTCGAGTCGTACAATACGGAACGTAGAGGACTTGGGGTTCGCAGTGTAGCGGATCGATTGCGCATTCGATATGGCCCAGGCTATGGATTGTTCATCTGTTCAGCCTCGCAAATGGGAACGATGATTCAGTGTGTGATACCGAAATACGAACAGGGTGATACGTTATGAGTGTAAAAGCGCTGCTCATTGATGATGAAGTTCCGATATTAAACAACTTGAAGCTGGTTATTCCGTGGGATGAAATGAATGTTGAACTGGTGGGTACAGCACGCAATGGGGTGGAAGGACTGGAAATGGTTCAGTTGCACGAGCCTGACATCATTTTATGCGATATTCGTATGCCTGTTATGGACGGTATGGACTTTCTGCGAGGAATTCGAAAAATGGGTTGTGAAGCCGAGGTAATGATGCTGACCGGCTATCAGGAATTCGAGTATGCGCGCATTGCAATGCAGCACGGTGTTCGGGATTACGTATTAAAGCCGATTAACTACGATGAGCTTGAGCTAACTGTAAAGAAGCTTGCCGATCTGGTGCGCGCAAGACAACTGGAGAAGAAGCTAACAGAACGGCGTTGGGGCCGTATGATCAGTCTTGCGTACGAAAAGATGATGTTCGATGTTCTTATGGGATTTTCCAATGGAGCACTCGCGGCCTTCATGGTCGATGAGGAGCAGCCGATTGAGAAGCTGGCTTACTCTCTGCTGCTTGTTGACTTGGATGGCTATGCACAGCGCAGTGCCTCATGGAGTGACAACGAGCGCAAGCTGTGGAACTTTGCAGTTCGTAATGTGCTTCAGGATGCGATTGTTGATGATTGGAATAAGTATGCGGTATTGCAAATGCGTGAAGGGGAGTGGTGCGTGCTTCTCCAATGCTATCGTGACCAGTATGAAGTGACATCGGTAGATATGGAGCGTTGGGCTCAGGAAATTCAGCAGGCTGTCCACAGCCATGTGAAGTTGACCGTAAGCCTTGCTTGGGATAACGGGCCAATACCGCTGATGAGCTTGGCACATACGTATAAGCGCTTGCAGCGCACTCTTATTTTGCATACCGCTGATGAGCAGCTCGTATCTGTTGATGAAGGCTCAGTAGCAAGGCAGGCGGCCTCCGTGTCGCAGTGGCAATTGGTTGAGGATATTGTTGCGGGTATGAAGCAGAATGACCGATCCAAGGTAGACGACGGAATGCATGCGCTTCAGTCCAGCCTCATGTATATGTCCGAACAGTCTATCGTTCGAGCGGAGACGTTCCTGCACTATGTGATTATCCATTTGATTCGTGAGATGAGGGAATGGGAACTGGTCTCACCACAGGAAGAAGAAGCGATGTGGAACAAGCTTGAGCATATGATGAGTGTCAAGGACTTAATGTGTGCAATCATGGAGCTTGTTGATCATACGAAGGAACACGCGATGAACAAAAAGTCGAGCGAGTTGCTTATGATATCAGCCAAGGACTACATTCACCGCAATTTGGGATCGGATATCGGCGTTGAGGAGATGGCTGATTATTTGGGAATCAGCTGCAGTTATTTCAGTTTGTTGTTCAAAAATCATTTCGAAGAAACGTTTGTTGAATATGTGACGCGTCAGCGGATGGAGCTGGCGATGTCCCTGCTACGCACGACAGACAAGAGCATTACGCAAATTGGTGCGCTTGTTGGATATTCAGAACGGAGGTACTTCTCCAAGGTATTCCAGAAGTATACAGGGAAAAAGCCTACTGAGTATCGTGAAGAAGCCGTTCAGACGGGAAAATGATAACGCTTAAATGAATCACATCAGAGTTTCACTATACGAAAAGGATGGGATGAGTAAGATGAGTAAACTTCAACTGACGCTTGAGCAAAAGATCGGCCAAATGGTGATGTGCGGCTTTGCAACGACCGAGGTAAATGACAATATTCGCTCCTTGATTAAGGAGTATCATGTTGGAGGTATTATTTACTTCCGCCGCAATGTTGAGAGCAAAGAACAGGTCAGTGCATTGTCTCATCAACTGCAGGAGATTTCACGGGAGCAGACGAATATACCGCTGTTTATCAGTATTGACCAAGAAGGCGGTATGGTTGCCCGCATTGACTGGGATGATATTACGCTTATTCCAGGCAATATGACAATTGGCGCGACTCGCAGTGCTGAGCACGCTTATCAAGCTGCGCATATTTGCGGGGAGGAATTGTTGCGGCTTGGCATTAACATGAACTTTGCTCCAAGTCTTGATGTGAACAACAATCCTGAGAATCCGGTGATTGGCGTTCGTTCGTACAGTGAGCGTCCTGATCTGGTTGCCGAGCTTGGAACTGCACAAATTCGTGGACTTCAGGAGGCAAATGTAGCGGCAACAGCCAAACATTTCCCGGGACATGGGGATACGGCTGTCGATTCACATCACGGGCTTGCCGCTGTACCGCATGATGAAGAACGCCTTGTTGCTGTAGAGCTTGCACCGTTTGTCCAAGCGATTCGAGAAGGCGTAGATTGCATTATGACCGCTCATGTAATTTTCCCGGCATTTGAGCCGAATGCGATTCCAGCAACCCTGTCATATAATGTGTTGACGAAGCTGCTTCGTCAGCGGTTAGGCTATCATGGCTTGATCGTAACGGATTGCTTGGAAATGCATGCGATATCGAAGGAAGTCGGTGTGGCGGAAGGTGCGGTTCGTGCAGTGGAAGCGGGTGCAGATATATTGCTTGTCAGCCATACGTACGAAGAGCAAGTAGCATCCATTCAAGCATTATGCGAAGCTGTACGTTCGGGGCGTATTGCCGAATCTCGGATCGACGAATCAATTGATCGCATTATCACATTGAAGAATAAGCGTCATATGGGAGAAAATAGCGAAGTCGCTGCTGATTTCTTCGCTTACCTTGGAACACCTGAATCCAAGGCGTCGGTCGATCAGATGTTCGAAGACAGTACAACGCTTGTAAAGGATGATGCGGGAGCATTGCCTCTAGATCGTAGTGCAAAAACACTTGTCATTTGGCCTCAGGTACGTACGCGCTCCGAGGTAGATGATCTTATTGTACAGGAGTACACACTGGCCTCTGCACTAGAACCGCATATGCAGCATGTGGAGATACTGCGTATCAATAATGATCCAGAGCCTTTTGAGGTAAATGAAATTCTGGCGAATACGGAAGGATATAGTCAAATTGTTGTTTTGACTTACAATCCAGTGTCGACGTTGCATCAAGGACAGGTGGATGTTGTAAACGCTTTACTGGCACGCAGCAGCATACGTGTTGTGGTTGCATCGACTCGTAATCCATATGACCTGAATCAATTCCCGGATGCACCTACGTATTTGTGCTGCTATGAAAATCGACCTGCCGCAATGAAGGCATTGGGAAATGTGCTTCTAGGCATAACAGAGCCAAAGGGCAAGCTGCCAGTTACGATCTCTGAACAATATTCATTTGGACATAGCGCTTCTTTTTGTAACAAGTAAATAGAACCCATCTCAGAACCTGTACCGAAGGTGCAGGTCTTTATTTTTTCGGACAAATGGAATGAAAAATGGTGTTTGCTAGAATGATGACTAAAAATTTACTTACATTAATTATTCCTGAAAAAAAGAATGCCAAAATAGAAACTTTTCGTAAAGTCGTGCGTCTATAACTATGTTCAATCATACAGAATGCGTTAACATTTCGAATAAAAGATGGATGAGGAGTAGGACGTTTACTATGAAATCTTGGAAAAAGTTTTTCGTTGCCTGTGTAGCCGCAGTGCAATTGTTCACAGTAATTCCTGTCTTTGCAGCAGAGGGAACGACAGGAACTGAGGTAAGTGGTGCAGTCGATGCCAATACATCTACGAGCACAACAGAAGATAATAGTAAGCAACAAGATGAGAATCAAGACGTTCAGCAAGATAAGCAGTTAAACAGCCAAGATAAACAACAAGTATCCCAAGCACGTGTTCAGCCTGTACTGCCTGGGGAGTATGACAAGAATGTCGTAGTCCTGATAGCTGACAGCAATAAAATTTATCAAGACGGAAATGAATACACGTCTCCACAGCCAATTACCATCAAGAAAGGTGTATCCTATATCGCGATTCGTTCGTTGATTGATCGTTTTGGATTCAAATTGGATTTTGACAACAAAACGAAGGAAACGATCATCAAAAACGGTGATAAAGAGCTGCGCTACAAAATGGGCAGTGCAGATTATCGTGTAAATGGCGTACCAACAAAAATGAAGGGCGCTTCCTATATTCAAAAAGATGTGTTCATGGTTCCTGTAACTTCAGCGATGGATGCAATGGGAATTCCTTATAAGTGGGAGCAAGCAAGCAAGCGTATCATCATTCAGCTTAGTGCGCAGCCTGTTGCGAAGTTCAAAGTCAACGAAACGGATATCATTGCAGGTGAAACCCGCGTAACGATAACGGATCAATCGACACATCCGCTCGGCCGTCAAATTGTTGAAACGGACTGGGAGGGATTGCAAGAAATCTACGACCAGCCAGGTACGTATACCATTACATTGCGCGTACGTGATGAGGATGGAGAGTGGAGTGATCCGTATTCCCAAACAATCAATGTCCAGAAGCCGCATACGCCGCCGGTAGCAAGCTTCCGTACAGATAAGACAACATATAAAATGGGTGAGCCTATCAATTATGATGATTTGAGTACGGATGAAGAAGATACGAACTTGAAGCGCGAGTGGACGAACAAACAACCGGCATTCTTCGAGCCTGGCGAGAAGACGATTACGCTGAAAGTGACGAACAAATATGGTCTAACGGCTGAAGTTAGCCAAACGATTAACATAACGGATGAAGTATTGTACTCGTTCGATGATTTTAACAGATTATTTACCCCGGCTGGAGACATCTATCCGATAGATGGGACTTCGGTTCTGAGCATGCAAGTGATAAAGCCGAAAATTTCGACAGAAAGACGCACGCTGTATCGCTCGAACAGCCCAGAAAATGTAAAAGCAGACGGGATTCTATATCAAGATAGAGTTGCGGGGGGAGCACGAGTATTCGCCCACCATATTAATAACTCTAAATCTAATAAAAATATGAGATTTTATATTTTGGCTCAAAATATCTCAGATCACACTTCTACCTTGACCGTACAGCATATGGGTATCGCCGGGCCGAGCACTAGCCCGCAGCAGACGGGTAAGATGGGAACTGTTCGTTATTTCGAATCCTTCGCAGAAGAAAAGACGACTGAAACGACTTTGAAACCGAACGAAATGAAGATTATTGTTCCTGAATTGAACCAAATCTCATTCAAGCCGGGGCAAGTATTTACCCTTTACGCTGATGTCTATGCGGACAGCATGGTTGAATATACAGTCGTTGGTATCGATGCAGATAAAGATGTGTTCAAAGCATTGCCGACTTTGCCGTTCCTGGATAAGGACGAACATATCCGTGGCACATATGATAATGCAGATATAACTTTAACTGTGGATGAAACGGTTGGCGAACAAGTTAGTCGCCTTATACTTGCTGATGCTGAACAAGATATAGCGGGTAGTGACATGATTACGCTGGAAGATCAACGCAATAAAGGAAATTATGGCGTGCTGTACCGAATCCGTATGAATAAGGTAGCGCCTCATACTCTTATCTCCTTCAATTCACGTGGAGGATCGTATTCAGGAGGCATGTTTGTTAATGGTAAAACCGTACAAACGCCAACGAACGGTTCATTAAAAGGCGCAAATGAAGCAAGTGTCTTATATCGCACTGGCGATTATGAGGAATCAGTCGAATTACTGTTCTCTTCGGCGGCAGGAAGCAATTTGCCAGTTAATTTGGTATTCACACCGCTTCCTAAACCGAAATCCTAATTCGCATTTATCATGCAATAATGACAATATTCATTTAAATTCGTAGACCTATTTGCATATCCGATTTTAAGCGGACTGTCCTGACTTCCATTGGAGCGGGGGCAGTCCTTTTTCTATACTTCACGTTTGACTTTACAGCATGGAATAGCGCATTATAATAGAGACGGGTTCCACATCATAGAGGAGGGACTTCGATGCTAAAGACAGAGCAAATCATAGAGAAAATGGCTGATTCAGGAATGAGAATTACGGATCAGCGTCGAACCTTGGCGAAACTGTTCGCTGACACAGATGGATATTTAACACCAAAAGATGTATACGAATTTATGGGGAAGCGTTATACTGGCTTAAGCTTTGATACGGTATACCGCAACTTGCGAATTATGTTCGATCTGGGAATATTGGAACAGGTCGTGTTCGAGGATGGAGTCAAGTTCCGGGTAACTTGTGCGGATGGGCATCATCATCATCATATGATCTGTTTGCAGTGTGAGAAGACTTATCCGATTCATTTCTGTCCAATGTCACAAACAGATGTCCCTGAAAAATTTCAGGTCGTTCAGCATAAATTCGAAGTGTTCGGATATTGTGCTGCTTGCACCGACAAGGACACTCATACATCATTGCCTGCTCCGAATACGAGTGGGAATGCTCTATGAAGGTAGATGGAAATAAGTCATGCAGTTCCAAAGATGAAGATGGACATCATAATCATGAGTCTGCTCCTCGCAGTAGACGCAGCTTGGGAACAAGAATCGCCCAGGCTCCGGTCAGGGCGTATCGCAAATGGATATCTCCATTGAAGCCGCCCACTTGCCGCTTCTATCCAACCTGTTCTACATACGCGATGGAAGCACTGGAGGTTCATGGGCCATGGAAGGGGAGTTGGCTAACCGTAAAGCGAATAGTCAAATGTCATCCTTTCCATCCCGGAGGAGTAGATAAGGTTCCGCCGAAGCGTCCTTGACAGAGGGACAGTTCGTGATTTATATTGAAGATTAGTTGTAGGATGCACATAATTGGAAATCAATATCTCCGAGGAACGGATAAGTAAGCTGAGAAATCCATTACAGAGAGCCGGTATTGCTGGAAGCCGGTATGGAAGCTCTTCTGAACATGGTCCGGGAGGAACCGATAGTGAGCGAGCAAGCTGTCCTAAGCGGCTATTGCCGCAAGCTGTCGGCGCATCATTCCCGTTAACGAATGCTTGGCCGGACTGCATTCCGGTCACAATGAAGCCGTCTGATGTTCCATACGCAGGCGGGAATATTGGGTGGTACCACGTGAGATATAGCTCTCGTCCCAAGCTGGGCGAGGGCTTTTTCTGTTTTTTCGAAGTGCATAAAGGACAACATCGGATATGCTTCCACGAAGAAGCTTATGCTGAGGAGGATGAACGAACAATGAGTCAAAAACGCAACACTTTTTACCTAACAACACCTATTTATTATCCGAGTGACAAGCTGCATATCGGCCATGCGTATACAACGGTAGCAGGGGACGCAATGGCTCGCTATAAGCGGTTGCGCGGCTACGATGTCCGCTATTTGACGGGTACAGACGAGCACGGGCAGAAGATTGAACGCAAAGCACAAGATGCAGGGGTTACCCCACAGCAGTTCGTAGATAATATTGTCAGTGGGATCAAGGAACTGTGGAATAAGCTCGATATTTCGTATGACGATTTTATCCGTACGACAGAAGAACGCCATAAGAAGGTCGTTCAAGAGATTTTTGACCGCTTGGTTCAGCAAGGAGACATTTACAAGGGGGCTTATGAAGGCTGGTATTGTACACCGTGTGAATCGTTCTTCACTGAGCGTCAGCTCGATAACGGCAACTGCCCGGATTGCGGCCGTCCCGTGGAGCTGGTAAAGGAAGAGAGCTATTTCTTCCGGATGAGCAAATATGCGGATCGACTGCTCGAATTCTATGAAGCGAATCCAGAGTTCATTCAGCCGGAGTCCCGCAAAAACGAAATGATTAACAACTTCATTAAGCCGGGCTTGGAAGACCTTGCTGTTTCCCGTACGTCTTTTGACTGGGGCGTTAAAGTTAAGGGAGATCCGAAGCATGTCGTTTATGTATGGATCGATGCGCTTTCCAACTATATTTCGGCACTCGGCTACGGTTCGGACAATGACGAGTTGTATCAGAAGTATTGGCCGGCCGATGTTCATTTGGTTGGAAAAGAGATCATTCGCTTCCATACCATTTACTGGCCAATTATGCTGATGGCGCTTGATCTTCCGCTTCCGAAGAAAGTTTTTGGGCATGGATGGCTGTTAATGAAGGACGGCAAAATGTCCAAGTCCAAAGGCAACGTTGTCGACCCGGTTATGCTGATCGATCGTTATGGTTTGGACGCGCTGCGTTACTACTTGCTTCGTGAGGTGCCGTTCGGTTCTGATGGAACATTTACGCCAGAAGGATTTGTTGAGCGTATTAACTTCGATTTAGCTAACGATTTGGGGAACTTACTTAACCGTACCGTTGCCATGATTCAAAAGTACTTTGACGGTGAAATTCCTGCCTATGCGGGTCAAGTGACTGCCTTCGACGGCGAGATTGCGGCCTTTGCTGCACAGACCGTTGATAAGGTGGAAGCAGCTATGGAGGATATGGAATTCTCCGTGGCGTTGACTGCCATTTGGCAGTTCATTAGCCGCACAAACAAATATATTGATGAGACACAACCATGGGCGCTTGCGAAGGATGAGTCGAAGCGTAGTGAGCTGGCTTCGGTAATGTCGCATTTGGCCGAAAGCCTTCGCATCTCCTCCATTTTGCTGCAGCCATTCTTGACACAAGCTCCAACGAAAATATGGGGTCAGCTCGGTTTGGAGGCCGGTGCAATTACGGCTTGGGAATCTGTCCGCACATTTGGAGCAATCCCGAGTGGTACGAAAGTTGTGAAGGGCGATCCAATCTTCCCTCGTCTAGAAGTGGCAGAAGAGGTACAAATTATTGCGGAATCGATGAATGGCGGCAAGAAGGCAGAGCCAGCAGTTGAAGAATCAGCTGAGGCAAAGGCAGACAAAAATGCAGGCTCAGGAGAGACTGTGTCAGCTAAGCCTGATGATGTGAAGGAAGAAATTTCAATTGACGATTTTGCCAAGGTAGAGCTGCGTGTTGCTCAGGTTACGCATTGTGAGCCTGTACCTAAGGCAGATAAGCTTCTGCGCTTGGAATTGGATATGGGGTATGAACAGCGTCAGGTTGTATCTGGAATCGCACAATATTATAAACCGGAAGAGCTGATCGGACGCAAAGTAATCTGTGTAGCGAACTTGAAGCCTGTGAAGCTGCGTGGTGTTATGTCCCAAGGCATGATTTTGGCTGCTTCGAAGGATGGTCAATTAACGCTTGCTACCGTACCAGACAGCATGCCGAACGGTGCGATTGTAAAGTAACGATCATCACAAGTTGATCATGATTATACCGAATTACAATTACAATGGCGGGAACGTGAAGGCCCGCTAATCATATATGAAAAAGGCCGGGATCGAATGATCCCGGCCTTTTCTTTTGTCGAACAATTTTTAATTAACAAAGAATAGGACGAACAGCCCTGCAAGTACACAATAAAGTGAGAACCATTTCAGGTTGCCGCGAGCCATAATGCCCATGAACCATTTTAAGGCAAAGTAAGAAGCGACAAAGGAACATAGGAAGGCGAGCAAATAAGGAATCATCATTTGTCCAAGTGTCGGATCCTTAATCATATCTTTGCCTTCGAGAATCATGCTTCCAACGCTAACCGGAATGTACAGGAAGAAGGAGAAGCGTAGCGCTGTTTCCTGTTTCCAGCCAAGAGCCATTGCAGCAACGATGGTCGAGCCGGAACGGCTAATGCCTGGGATGAGAGCTACGGCTTGCGCCAAACCTACGATGAACGTTTCGCCGAAGGATAAATCCTTATCCCCTTTACGACCGCGCAAGTTGCGAATTAACCACAGAGCAAGTGCGGTTACGAGCAATGTAACACCGATAACTTTAACGCCCTTGAATACATCAGCTATCGTATCTTTAAACACGACCCCGATAATCCCTGCTGGGATCGTAGCGAGTATCAAATAAATAACGAACATGAAGTCATCTTTGGCATCCTGAGCGCGTGTGAACAGGAAGCGGAACGTATTCACGGCCAATCGTACGATATCTTTGCGATAAATGAGCAAAATAGCTAGCAAGGAGGCAAAATTGACAAGCACCTCAAAACCGAGTCCTTCGATATGTAATCCGAATAGTCGCTCAACGATAACCAAATGACCGCTCGACGATACTGGTATTGGCTCAGTGAAACCCTGTACCAATCCGAGTACGGCATATTTCAGCCATTCTATCCAATCCAAATCATTCACTCCTTAATTCATCTTTTAAAATTTGTAATGGTGTCAGATAAAAAGGAACAGACACTCTATCATATTAGTATCGTCTATCAATGATGTCAAAGAGTAACATGAAAGAGAGTACCTTACAATGTTGTAACCTCTATTTTAATATGGGATGAAGAAGAGTAATGTTGTTTATTTGAAAAGTAAGGATTGACAAGGGACAGAAGCCTTTTTATAATCTTAATAGTAATCATTACGAATTACAGAAAATCAACATGCGTACGATACATACTTACGCAGAAGGAGTTATTTGATGAAGCTAATGAGCAAATATAAAAAACTGCGCCATTCCTTACTAGCTTTGTGCGGCCTCGCCTTGATTTTGGCAGGCTGTACGCAAGGAACGCAGTCTAGTATTGTTGAAGGGAAACTGAATGTCGTTACAAGCTTTTATCCCATTGCTTTCCTTACTGAACAGATTGGCGGCGAGCATGTAAATACGATTAATTTGATTCCAACTGGAATTGAGCCGCACGATTGGACACCAAAGAGCCGCGACTTGCATAATGCTTCAAATGCACAACTGCTGCTGGTGAATGGTGCAGGTTTTGAAACTTGGCTGGATGACTTCACGAAGGGCTTGGATTCCTCTTCCCAAGTGAAGATACTCGAAGTAAGTAAAGGAATTCCGCTTATTGAAGCAGATGGAAGCGAGCATGATCATCATGAAGGTGAGGGTGAAGCGTCCGAGAACGAGCATGGGCATGAGCACGGTCACGACCATGGAAGCACTGATCCCCATACTTGGGTTAGTCCTAAGTCTGCGCTAACGATGGCAAGCAATGTTAAGGATGCACTTATTCAGACTGATGGAGCACATAAGAGCGAGTATGAAGCAAATTATGAGAAGTTAAGAACGAAAATTGAATTGATTGATAAATCATATTCGGATAAGCTAAGCTCTTTGAAGCAGCGCGAAATCGTTGTATCTCATCATGCGTTTGGCTACTTGTGCCGCGATTATGGATTGACTCAGCATGCGATAATGGGCATCACTCCAGATGCTGAGCCGAGAGCGCAGGATTTGGTGAAGCTATCGAAGTTAGTGAAGGAAAAGGGCTTGAAGTACGTATTCTTTGAGGAGCTTGTGTCGGATCAATTAGCGAATACATTGGCTGGTGAAGCGGGTGTGAGCACATTAGTACTGAACCCTCTTGAGGGGCTGACGAAACAGCAAGCTGAACAAGGTGATAATTACTTGACGCTAATGGAACGCAACTTGCAAAATCTCCTTGTCGCGCTACAATAAATGGAGTAATGGATCACAGTCCGCTAAGGACAATTGCACGCAAGAATGGAACGTGCAAGGAAGAGAGAGGGCACAATGATGAATGTGACGGACACCTGCCACAATCAGGTGATATCAATAGAGAATGTTGGCTTCAACTATGAAGGACAATCGGTTCTACGTGATGTCAACTTCACAGTATACGAACGGGATTTTGTAGGCGTCATCGGTACGAATGGCGCCGGCAAAACGACGCTGTTACGACTTATGGTGGGTCTGCTCAAGCCGACATCAGGGCAGATTAATCTGTTCGGTACGCCGATCAATCGGTTCAAAGAATGGGATCGGATTGGCTATGTACCGCAGAAGAACTCCTTTAACCCTCTATTTCCAGCTACTGTGATGGAGGTTGTGCAATCCGGCATGTACAATCGCCGGCGTATGTTTCGGCGGCTGAAGCAGGAGGAAATCAATCAATGCCGCGATGCGATGCGTGTGATGAGGGTAGAGGATTTGGCGGATAAGCGAATCGGTCAGCTATCAGGTGGACAGCAGCAGCGGGTATTTTTAGCGCGAGCAATGGTGAACAAACCGGAGCTGCTTATTCTGGATGAGCCAACCGTAGGCATCGATACGGAAACGCAAAAGGACTTTTTCAATCTGCTGCAGCATTTGCATGAGCATCATCATATGACATTTGTTATGGTGTCTCACGATATGGATCTTGTAAATTCATGGCTCGGCTGCGATCCGAAGGGAACATGCGGCAAGCTGAACTTTTACGTGAAGCATTCGCACAATGTGCAATGCTCGGAACCGGATTTGGCACATGGCGTGCTTTAACGGAAACAGTGCCGTGCTTTGCCTGGAATTGAAATAAAGGGGACGTTGTCATTGCTGGACATCATACAATCTGATTTTTTTATACGAGCTCTGATCGGAGGTTTATTGATCGGCGCCATTGGGCCGCTTATGGGAATGTTCCTTGTACTGCGTCGTTTGTCTATGATAGGCGATACGCTGGCTCATGTTACAATCGCTGGGGTCGCTCTCGGATTTCTGCTAGGTGTGTACCCGCTCGCCATGGGCTTGGTATTTGCGCTTATTGGGGCGATTGCGATTGAGAAGCTGCGCAAGGCTTACAAAACATATGCAGAGCTATCTATAGCCGTCATCATGTCAGGCGGTGTTGCATTGGCATCGCTCTTCTTTACATTAGGAATGAACTTTAGTGCCAATGTGAATAACTATTTGTTCGGCAGTATCTATACGTTGAATGGTACGGACTTAATTGTTGTTGGGGTAGTCACCCTTATTGTAATTGTGTTCCTGCTTCTATTCTTCAAGGAGATGTTCCTGCTTACATTCGATGAAGATGCAGCCGCGGTAAATGGTCTACCTGTGCGAATGCTCAATATTGCTGTAACGGTGCTGACCGCACTTGTCATTAGTGCTGCGATCAAAATTGTCGGTGCGCTTCTCGTATCCGCCTTGTTAACAATACCTGTTGCAATTAGTTTATTTGTAGCTAAAGGCTTCAGGCAGTCTGTTACCGTTTCCGTACTCGTAGCTGAAGCTGCTGTTGTCGGCGGCTTGCTGACGGCAGGAATTTGGAATTTGGCTCCAGGAGCTACGATTGTCCTATTGCTCATTGCCGTGTTAATATTGACATTGATAGCAAGAAGAGGAATTCGGGTGTGAAGCAGCATCTGTCCTCCTCCTGCTAGGGCAGCGACTAATACGGGGAGGCGAAGCGGTTGGGTCATATTACGGTGTGGATAGCATTTTGGGCTGGATTAGTATCCTTTATATCTCCATGCTGTTTGCCACTATATCCAACGTATATTTCTATCATTACAGGTATGTCTGTCGGTCAATTGAAGGATAAGCAAAATAAACGTGAAGTGCGTTGGAAAACGATTACACACACCTTGTTTTTCATCCTTGGTATTAGTGTAGTCTTCTACACGCTGGGCTTGGGTGCAACGTTAATTGGTTCCTTCTTGGCTGAATACCGGGATTTAATTCGTCAAATATCAGCTATTTTCATTATTATTATGGGACTTGTACTACTCGGAGTATTTCAACCACAGCTCTTAATGAAGGAACGTAAGATGAACTTTGGGCAGAAGAGCGGCTACTTTGGGTCTTTTTTGTTCGGAATGGGATTTTCCGCGGGATGGTCGCCTTGTATTGGCCCGATTTTAACTGCGATTATTTCACTTAGTGCCTCGGAGCCGAGCACAGGACTTTTGATGATTACTGCTTATTGTATTGGTTTTGGATTGCCTTTCTTCATTCTATCCTTCTTTATTGGTTCCACCCGATGGCTTACGAAATATTCAGGCGTGATGATGAAGATAGGCGGGGCGATTATGATCGTCATGGGTGTACTCTTGTTCACAGACCACTTGAGCCAACTCAACATCTGGCTGCAGCAAATTACACCAGATTGGATGAGAAGACTTACGTAAATGAAGGGATTACATAATCTGGCATTTATTCTGAGACCGCGACCCTCTATTTCTTTCGGATGGCGCGGTCTTTTTGCGGGATCCCGCAGCTCCTAGCAACTTATTAAATGACACCGAAATCGGTTGTAAGGTTGAACTTGTTCTCGAAACCATGTAAACTTAAATATACACGAATATTTCCGTATATGAATATGCTTGCTTCCATTCCTAATTTTAAGTGGTTTTTTGGGTCTAATGTGAAATTAGGAACGTGTTATAAGCAGGAGGCGCTTCTGGACAAGTCGTGTAACGTGGAATGAAATGAGGGACGCTTGATGCCTACACCAAGCATGGAAGACTATTTGGAACGCATCTATAAACTAATTGATGAAAAAGGATATGCGCGTGTATCCGATATCGCAGAAGGATTGGAAGTTCACCCTTCCTCTGTGACGAAGATGATTCAGAAGCTGGATAAGGACGATTATCTTATTTATGAGAAGTATCGCGGGCTCGTGCTGACTAGCAAGGGGAAAAAGATCGGCAAGCGATTGGTGGATCGTCATCAACTGCTGGAAGACTTCTTGACACTGATCGGTGTAGCTGACGAGCATATTTATACAGACGTGGAAGGAATTGAACATCATTTAAGCTGGAATTCGATTACTTGCATCGAGACACTCGTTGAATTCTTCCGTAGAGATCCGCAGCGATTGCAAGCGTTGAACGATTTGCGAAGCGAATTGGATAATGACTCGTAAAACATCTGTTTTTTGCGAAACAGATGTTTTATTTTTTGCGTCTAATAGTTGAGGGGGAAATGAAAGCACACATTTTCTCATTCAACATGGACAAGGGAGAGGAAAACAGAATGATGAATCAAGCTAAGAAGGTACTTCTCGGCACATTTGCTGCTGTTATGTTAAGTACATTCATGCCGTACACGGGGAAGGCGGCAGACAATGAAATTCGAATTTTTGTGAACAACAAGCAATTGCGAACGGATGTTGCACCTTATTTGATGCCCGGCAAAAATGTGACCATGTTGCCGTTCCGGGCAGTTGGGGAGGCCACTGGAGCTTCTGTAGATTGGGATCAGGCAAATCGTAAGGTCGAGTTCCGAAAGGATGGACATACGATTCGATTGACTATTGGTGACAGTAATGCGGAGGTGGATGGTCAAAATGTATCGCTGGACGTATCTGCCTCAATGCGCACTGGACGAACAATGGTTCCACTTCGTTTCATAAGTGAAAGTGTCGGGTTAAAGGTAGATTGGAATCAGCAGGAGCGCATCATCACAATTGGATCAGAGGACGGTGAAGCGATTCACGCAGAATCGATGCGTGGAACTTGGATATCGACCGTTTACAATATCGATTGGCCGCAGGATCCGAAGAAATCGGGCTTTAATGCCGAACGCCAGATGCAGCAATATACAAGCATGCTGGACAAGCTACAAGAATCGGGCATTAACGCTGTGTTCGTTCAAGTACGGCCAACCTCTGATGCGTTCTATCCCTCGAAGCTGATCCCTTGGTCGGAATGGCTGACAGGAACACAGGGCAAGGATCCAGGGTATGATCCATTGAAATTCATGGTGGAAGAGACGCATAAGCGGGGCATGCAGTTCCATGCTTGGTTCAACCCGTACCGCGTAAGTGTACAAGGAGATTTATCCAAGCTGGTAAATGGTCATCCTGCAAAAGAACATCCAGAGTGGGTCGTAAAGCATTTGAACAAACTCATTTACAATCCAGGGGTACCTGAAGCTCGCCAGTTTGTGCTTGATTCCATTATGGAAGTTGTCAACAACTATGATATCGATGGCGTGCATTTGGACGATTACTTCTATCCATATGGTGAAGATAAGGAAGCATTTAAGGATAATGATACATATGAACGCTATAACAAAGTGTTCAATAACAAGGGAGATTGGCGGAGAAACAATGTTAATGAATTCGTTGAATCCCTATATAAGCAGATAAAGTCGGTGAAGCCAAATGTACAATTTGGCATAAGCCCATTTGGGGTATGGCGCAACTCCAGCGCAGATCCAACAGGCTCAGCAACAAAGGCTGGACTTAGCAGCTACGACAACCTTTATGCAGATACAAGAACATGGATCAAGAACCATTGGATCGATTATATTGCACCTCAAGTATATTGGCACATCGGACACAAGGCTGCTTCCTATGACACGTTAGTGAATTGGTGGGTCAAAGAGACGGCTGGCACAGGAGTTGAACTGTACATTGGTCATGCTGCCTATAAGCTTGCTGATGCAAATGAAACGGATTGGAGCAGCGCAGATGTACTTATTAAGCAGCTTGAGTTCAATTCGAGAATAGACACAGTCGCAGGAAGCATATTCTTCAGTGCCTCTGATTTGGTGAAAAACACAAAGCAAGTTTCGGATAAGCTAAAGCAATATTACGAAGAAAAATAGCACCAAGTCGTAATCATACAAATCATTCATTCAATTTAAATCAATTCATATCCCCTCCTGCACGAGCATACATACAAGTAAAAGATTTATGTGTGCGAGGAGGGGCTTCCCGTGCAGATCAATGCGGTATTCGAGGGTGGAGGAGTCAAGGGAATATCGTTAGTGGGTGCGGTGCACTCCGCGGAGCAGCACGGGATGACATTTCGCCGTGTCGCAGGCACCTCATCAGGTTCAATTGTAGCCTCATTTCTTGCTGCCGGTTATACAGCAGAAGAAATGGAGCGGCTTATTTTAGAAATGCCGTTTTCTTCCTTTTTACAGCGTGCGCCCATTTTCCAAATAATGTGGGCTGGGCCGGCATTGCGCTTGCTGTGGAAGAAAGGGTTGTATTCGGGTGAGGCGCTTGAAAAGTGGGTATATGATTGCCTATTGAAGAAAGGGATTCGGACGTTCGGGGATTTGAAAAAGGAGCAGTTGCGGATTATCGCGTCAGACATTACGAACGGGCGTCTGCTTGTTCTTCCCGACGATATTGCTAGCTACGGAATCGACCCATCCAAATTCCTTGTTAGTAAGGCTATACGGATGAGCACAAGCATTCCGTATTTTTTTGATCCAGTTATTCTTCGTGCGCCATTTGAAGCAAAACATGGCCACACGAAGAAGTTTGCAGAGCAGTTCTCCTATATTGTGGACGGCGGGATGCTCTCCAACTTTCCACTATGGCTGTTCGATGATGAAGTCGACTCGCGCACGAATCGGCTTATTCCGACGATCGGTTTTCAAATGGTCGGGAAGCAGGAGGGGCAGCCTCACCGTATAACAGGCTTGATTACGATGCTTCAGGCGATGGTGTCCACGATGATATCGGCACATGATCAACGCTATATCGATAAACAGAATCGATTCCGTACAATTAAGATCCCAACGCTGGGCATCGGAACAACAGATTTTGATCTAACAGTAGAGCAGAGCATGGCCCTGTATGAGTCTGGAAAGAAGGCGGGCAATGCTTTCTTTGATCAGTGGACGAGGGAAGCGTATGAGAAGATGTACAAGGTGCATTGTTGTGGAAAAATGAAGGTATGAAATAAAACAGCGCTTCGATGAACGATCTTTATCGATGCGCTGTTTTTGATTATTTGGACTGTTGCCTTTTCTCATTCTTAGCCTTGCTGCCCTCAATAACCGTAAGCTTAGCTTGTGATCGGGGCCTTAAGCGCTTCTTCGCTTGTGGCGTACGTGCTGCTTTCAGCTTTGCTTCTGTACGAGGTGACATCTTTACTTTTACATTTTTTTCGGCCCATACCGGTAGACGAGGAATACAATGGCAATGATGGCGATGGGAATTAGAATGGATATAGGGTCTCGTGTGAAGCTGCTTACTATTCCGATTCCAACCAGCACAGCCATTAGGAGCAGCAACCATCGCGGCAGTCGTACCATCGTCATCATCCCTTCTTGTCAATAGGTTAGTAGTGCTATTAAGATACAGCTTGATTGGATTGCAGTTCGCGATCAAGCTCGCGCATGCGATTGAAGGAAGCAATCGACACCTCTACTTGATCGTCAGTTGGCTCCTTCGTAGTCAATAGCTGCAGCCACAACCCAGGATAGCCAAGCCATCGAAGCACAGGCACATCCCGTAGGGCGTTTGTCAACCGCAGGAATTCGTAAGAGACGCCCATGACAACGGGAATAAGCAGCAGCCTCGGATAAATACGCTCCCATAAATTATCATATGGGATAAAGGAGTAAATAACGACACCAACGATGACGGACAAAATAATAAAACTGCTGCCGCAGCGGTAATGCAGTGTACTGAATTTCTGAACATTCTTCACTGTCAAATCAACGCCTGCTTCATATGCAGTAATGACCTTATGTTCAGCGCCATGATACTGGAATAGTCGTTTCACGATAGGTGTTTTGGAAATAAGCCACAGATAGCCAAGCAGGAACGCAATTTTAATGACCCCTTCGATAATCGTGTGGATCACAATGTTGTTGAATGTTGCCCCGAATATTAGTTCTTCAATGACAACCGGAACAGTTGTGAAAATAATTTTACTAAAGATAAGTGATAAAATGCCGACTACCGCGACCCCGACGATCATCGCCAGGTTCCACTTGGATTCCTTGCCCGCTTCAGCAGCTTCAATTCCTTCTTCATCCTCAGCGTATTTCTCTGCCGCGTAATTCAGATGCTGATAACCCTTCGCGCTCGCATCGAATATACCGACAATGCCTCGAATAAGCGGAATTTTTTTAACCTTGCTACCCAAGGCTTATCTTTCTTTGGTACTTCGTAGAACGTAATGGATTTATCTTTGCGACGGACTGCCGTCACATTGACATGCTTCCCGCCGAACATTACGCCTTCAATTACGGCCTGTCCGCCGTAAATGGCTTTCTGATCTGACAACTGCTTCACCATCCTCATCTTGAATGCAATAACGCTTTGTGTTTGTACCGAAAGTGCCCCAAGCAAAAAGCACTTCACTATGTTGAAATTATAATAATTTTATTGTAGCGAATTTTGCTGACGTTTTCCACACCATGATTGTAAACCGCCTAGGTTGGTGCATACTACATACACATTGATATGAACACTTGGGAGGAATGGCAATGAATGAAAGGCAAGCAAGGGCTGAACGTCAGGGCAAGCGCACTGATCCGTTATCGTTTTCTGTTCAAATTGGCTTTTTTGCTGGACTAATATGGGGAGCGATTCGGTGGTTCGCCTATACTTTCCACTTTACATCGGTAATTCCGGGGATGATTGTAGAGCCGTTCTATCCGCATAAGTATCTCATGACACTTCAGGGTCAATTTGTAGGGTGGGGAGGATTCATTTTATTTTCCATTGCAGCTACCATTGTATATACTCTTATGCTGCGCAAGGTACCAGGCCCGATACCTGGCATTGTTTTTGGGATCGTATGGTGGATTCTATTGTATGTTGCGCCTGGGCCTCTGCTTGGCCTCGCGCCTCCGGCATGGAAGACAACGTGGAATACGATATGGACTGAATCTTGTATCATGCTCGTCTGGGGGCTGTTCATCGGCTATACAGTTGCTACTGAATTCAATAATGAGCAGGAGCGCGAGCCAGATCATGCGGAGCGATTACACATGAAAGGTGGGTCGGGGTATACAGGCGATAATGCGCAGCATTCTACTGGATCTGGCGGCGATAATTCTGGTATTCTGCCAAACAGCGGTGTTGTACATTCGTCAGACAACGTGGAATCCGAGAGGGAAGGTTCTGCTTTTCAAGAACGAAGGGATCCGAAACCGCTCATGTAACGAAATGCGTGATCTCATGCGGGATTTGCTGTATTGACGCTTCTCATTTTCTGCATCGTATGTTAAAATACGTGAGGATTCGTCTGTTGACGGTACGCTTGAGAGGTGGAATCATCATGGCTTGTTACTTGTTATTGAACGGACCGAACTTGAATATGCTCGGCATTCGCGAGCCTGGTGTCTACGGGAGCGAATCGTTGGCTGCGATTGAAGCACGGCTTACAGAGATGGCTGCATCTTGGGGCGTTACCCTGGAATCCTTCCAAAGCAACCATGAAGGGGCGCTCATAGACCGTATCCATGAGGCATATGGGACATGCGACGGTATTGTAATCAATCCGGGGGCACTTACGCATTACAGCTATGCGCTGAGAGATGCATTAAGCGCCGTCCGCATTCCGACAGTGGAAGTTCATATGTCCAACATACATAAGCGGGAAGAGTTTCGACACGTATCTGTAACTGCACCTGTAGTGGTAGGGCAGATTGCGGGATTCGGAGCATTAAGCTATGAGTTGGGATTGTCTGCTCTGCACCAATATGTGTCTTCATTACGGACAGAAGGTCAATCTCAAGAGTGACGGAACAATGCAAAGTCGGGAGATGATGAGAAGATGAGCCAATCACGTTTGACTCGTTTAAGAGAAGCAATGGGAACGAAAGGCTTGGAAGCCATGTTCATCACAAGTGCGGTGAACCGTCGTTACATGACAGGATTTACAGGTTCATCCGGCTATGTGCTGATAACGCAGAATCGTGCAGTGCTGATGACGGATTTCCGTTATATGACTCAGGCGCCGCAGCAAGCTGTGGACTTTGAGGTTATAGAACACGGCGCGAAGATGACAGATACGCTGAAGCAGCTTTTGTCTGACATGAAGATCAGTCGTCTTGGATTCGAACAGGATCACGTGGCATTCGCAACATATACAGGGTATCAATCTCAGCTTG
This sequence comes from Paenibacillus alvei DSM 29, assembly GCF_000293805.1. Taxonomy (GTDB): domain Bacteria; phylum Bacillota; class Bacilli; order Paenibacillales; family Paenibacillaceae; genus Paenibacillus_B; species Paenibacillus_B alvei. Next base: position 493,225 of record NZ_AMBZ01000003.1, read on the forward strand.
AAAGTATCGAGCTTGTGCCTGTAAGCGGGCTGATCGAAGATCTTCGCATGATTAAGGATGAGGGAGAATTGGCCATCATGCGCGAGGCCGCACAGCTTGCAGATCGTACATTCAGCCATATTCTGGGCTTCCTCAAACCAGGTGTATCCGAGAAGGATATCGCACTTGAAATGGAGTTCTTCATGCGCAAGAACGGAGCAACATCGAGCTCTTTCGATACGATCGTTGCATCTGGCGAGCGATCCGCATTGCCGCACGGTGTTGCAAGTGACCGTATCATCCAAGGCAACGAATTCATTAAGCTTGACTTTGGTGCTTTGTACAACGGGTATTGCTCAGATATTACTCGTACTGTTGTTCTAGGCAAGCCGACAGACAAGCATCATGAAATTTATAATATTGTGCTTGAAGCGCAGTTGAATGCACTTCAACATATCCGTCCTGGAATGACTGGACGCGAGGCGGATGCCTTGACTCGTGACATCATTAAGAGTTATGGATATGGTGACCACTTTGGACACAGCACCGGCCATGGCTTGGGCATGGAAGTTCATGAATATCCAAGGCTGGCTTTCGGAAGCGATACGGTGTTAACTCCCGGTATGACCGTTACGGTGGAGCCTGGCATTTATATTCCAGGATTCGGCGGTGTACGTATCGAAGACGATATTGTGATTACGGAAGACGGGATTGAAATAATAACACAATCAACGAAACAACTGCTCGTATTAGACATGTAGTGACGGGCGCAGCTCAGTCCGATATCTAACCGGTAGCGTAACTGAGCATCGAACGTATTTCATTACTGTTAATCGGGGTTGCCATGCATGTAGGAGGGAATTTAGAGTGATTTCAGTAAACGATTTTAAAACAGGTTTGACGGTAGAAGTGGATGGAGATATTTTTACGGTTCTGGATTTCCAACACGTTAAGCCAGGTAAAGGCGCTGCGTTCGTACGCTCCAAATTGAAAAACTTGCGCAACGGCAACGTTACAGAGAAAACGTTCCGTGCAGGTGAAACAATCGGCCGTGCGCAAATCGATAACCGTGAAGTACAATACTTGTACAACAGTGGCGACGAGTATACATTCATGGACAATGAATCTTATGATCAATTCTCTTTGGACAAGAATCAATTGGAATGGGAATTGAACTTCTTGAAAGACAACATGATCGTTAACATTGTAAGCTATCAAGGTGAAATCCTTGGTATCAATATGCCGAATAACGTTGAATTGAAAGTTGTTGAAACAGAGCCAGGCGTAAAAGGCAACACGGCTCAAGGTGCAACGAAAAACGCTACAGTGGAAACTGGCTTGAACGTTCAAGTTCCACTCTTCATTAACGAAGGCGATGTTCTACTTATCGATACACGCGAAGGTAAATACATCTCTCGTGCTTAATAGTTGAATATGCTATTTTAAATCAAGCTCTGAATGCTTTATGCATTCAGAGCTTTTTCAATTTAAAGTACCACAATGGAAAAAATGTGCTATAATATGCTACTAAAAGAAAGTGCAAGCATTTCTATTTCATAGGGTGGGAGTGAGTCAGTGTGGCAGTATACGTCATGAAATTCGGAGGCAGCTCGGTAGGGAATATTGATAGAATGAAGCGGGTTGCCAAACGAATCGTAGAAAAAAAAGAAGAAGGCCACCAGTGTGTTGTTGTTGTATCAGCAATGGGAGACACGACAGACGAATTAATCGATCAATCTAAACGCTTGAATGAGAATCCTCCTGCGCGTGAAATGGATATGCTGCTCACGACAGGCGAGCAAATATCAGTTGCACTGTTATCTATGGCCATTCATCAAATTGGGCATCAAGCAGTATCGATGACCGGGTGGCAAGCAGGCTTCCGTACAGACGGTACATTTGGCAAGGCGCGTATTGTCGACATTCAAGCGGAGCGAGTAAAACAGGCCTTGAATCAAGGTCAAATTGTAATCGTAGCTGGATTCCAAGGCATGTCTGAGGATGGAGAGATTACGACATTAGGCCGTGGAGGCTCTGATACAACTGCCGTCGCGCTGGCCGCTGCCATTCAGGCGGATGTGTGTGAAATCTATACGGATGTGGACGGCATTTATTCTACAGATCCGCGAATCGTAAGCTGTGCCCGCAAGCTGAAGGAAATATCCTATGACGAGATGCTGGAGCTGGCTCACCTCGGAGCAGCGGTGCTGCACCCGCGTGCAGTTGAATATGCGAAGCACAATTCAGTGTGTTTAGTTGTTCGATCCAGCTTTACCTACAATGGGGGAACGATCGTGAAGGAGGAAGCAACAATGGAACAGGGTGTAGTCGTTAGCGGCATCGCATATGATAAAAATGTAGCGCGTATTAGCATTTTGGGCGTTGCTGATTTGCCAGGAGTATTGGCTAATGTGTTCGGAGCGCTTGCCGATGAACAAATAGATGTTGACATTATTGTACAGAGTGGCGTATTGAACGGTGAAGCCGACTTCTCCTTTACGACAGCGCTTGCTGATTGCGAGCGGGCAGTTGCAGTCATTGAGAACATTCGCAGCGAGGTTCCGTACCGTCAGGTCACATCAGAACGGGATTTAGTAAAAATCTCGATTGTAGGTGCAGGTATGGTCAGCCACCCGGGTGTTGCAGCTAAAATGTTCAACATTATTTCCAAAACCGGAGTCAGCATTAAAATGGTGAGTACTTCTGAAATCAAAGTATCCTGTGTTGTGGCAGCGGACAACTTACATGAGATTATTCGTGCTCTTCATACAGGCTATGGCTTGGACTCCTTGGAAGAAGCATTCGTTGGTGGCCCGAAAGAGCGAAGATAACAAACTCTATAAACAAAGTTAAAAATCACATTAGAATTTATCAATAATCCATCTGCTAATGTATAGCAATAGAGCGGTTATACCGGCAGCCATTAATGGCCCTACCGGTATGCCGCGCAGTAGGACGATCCCGATGATTGAACCGGCTACAAGGCCGACAATCATTTGTGGATCGTTTTTTAGTAATTCCAAACCTTTGCCATTCATAGAGGTAGCAATGGCGCCGCCCGCAAGAGCCATCATGCCCGGCCAAGAGGATAGCGCGGACCATAGGTCATGGGTGGTGATCCGTTCTGCGGCAAAAGGGACGAGCACGGCAATCGTAAGAAATAACAGCCCGAATTCCAACCCCCTACGTTCAATAGTAGGGAGATAGCGCTCCAAGTGGACAAGCTTAACGATGAGCAGAATACAGGCAGCAGTTGTAATAATTGAAGATCGGCTGATGAGACCTATGAGGATGAGTGTTACGAGTACGAATTCACCATTCATGTATCATGCTCCTCTGGAGAGAGTTGTTCACACTATCGCGCATATGTACAGCGGTCATTTTCAATGTATGAACAAGCCCCTCTGCTTTAGAACATGGACTGGCTGTCATCAAGTTCAAGTTCTCAATTGTAAGGCTACTCGAAAAGGAACGGCTTCATTGTGTGATTTTCTGTGAGGATGGGAACGAGTGTATATGCATTGACGGATGAACAGAACTCGACATCTTTCGCAAAGCCAAGTTTACATAATCTTTTGCCGCCGGAACATTGGTGAAGCGCCTCTGGTATGCGATCTGCATAAAATTGATAGGAGCTGTAGACGGTATATCCAATATCGTTCACGGTTAGATCGCTCCAGCTGCCAATACAACGTTGAAGCTCAGTGATAATAAGACCTGCACATAGACCATCCTCGAAGGCAAATTCATCCTGCGCCCCAGAGCAGAGCAATGCGACATCTTTGCGCAGCTTACAGGCGGCATATGCGGTCGCTTGTGCATTAATGATAGCTCCGGCCAATATATAATCTGCCTTCAATGCTTTTTGGATGGCCCTCGTACCATTCGAGGTTGTCAGCACGACTCGTTTACCCTCGATGTCGTTCGTCATATATTCATAAGGGGAGTTCCCAGCAGCGAATCCTGTTATTTTTTGCAGAATCGTTCTCCGCCTAATACATCCTCGTCTTTCGCAATTTGTTTCGCTAGAGATACCGTATCAACGGGAACGACACCGCTGGCGCCATGCTGGAGTGCTGTCACGATTGTACTTGTTGCACGCAGTACGTCGATTACGATTACTGTCCGGTGCGTCAAGTCAATGACTCGAGCTTCGTTTACGCTAGGGATGACATCGATGTGCATGTTGGTTCCCCCCTCTTTTTTATTGTTCTCATTTATCAACCATTAGATCATGTAATGAGACTGAACCATGGCACTCATCGTGTCTGAACGGAGCCCTCTGCGCAGTGCTTCGAAGGCAAGAATATCATGTGGAGATACGTTGCCGATATTCGCATCTAGACCAATGGTTCGTAAGATTTCGACCTGTTGGTCCTTCTGTGGTGCTTCCCACATCAATCGATTAGGCGTGTGAACTGATGCAGCAATCTGTTGGACTAGTGTGGTGTCACAACTACCGACGCAATCAAATACGCCTACTCCCACACCGGATTCTCTTCCTTCTAGTGTCATCCATTCCGCTCCGTGTGCTAGATCTTCTGAAAATGTATTTACGATATCGTGAAGGACAAAGGGGGAGGAATTATCCTTTTTTCCATACTCTGTACAAACAAGAAGTCCTTCCTCGCAAGCGCGACGGATGAGTGCATTACGCTCCTTGCGTGACAAGGTGATTGTGCCGTCTGATACTTCAACGCCAGTAAAACCAGTCTCTCTCATCATATGAAAAAAAGCATCTACCATGCCTTGCGCGACAGCAATTTCTAAAAACGTACCTCCGGGAATAACAATCACATTATGCCGAGCTGCTGCTTCAAGCTTAGCGCTTAGAAGTAAAGGGGGAGTGACAGCGGAGGTTCCGAACCCCAGTTTAATCACATCAATATGTTCGTGGGCAAGCTCCAGCATATCTGTAAACTCGTTGATTCCCATTCCTTTATCCATGACCATCGTCATTCCCGTGGTACGTGGCTTCGCATTGCGCATTCTGCTTGGATCACATAATTGACTCGGCCAACAGCCAACTTGATTGTCAGTGAAGCTCATGGTTTACAATCTCCCTCATCTCATGAAGATAGTCAAACTATGAAGTCAATATATGCATAACTTGCCTGACAGGTGCCTAGCTGCTTGGAGATGAGTCTAGTTTCATGCGATTGACTGCTCTAAACAAGTCTTACCCTGCATACAATGTGACAACGTGATGTTTGGACAGGCAGCATTTATTTTGATATGCAAAACGAAAGTCGAACTAGCAATATATGAACAGGAGGTGATAACGGTGACGATTGATAAATTCGTCGCAAGTATGGCAGGGCTGCGCATTATGTCTGGATGTTTGGAAATCGCTGCAGCCCTAATCATGTTGAAATTCAATGATGCGGAGAAGGCGCTGACAGTGAATTCATTGCTTGCACTGGTAGGGCCGCTTGTGCTTATTACAACGACAACGATTGGGCTAATAGGCATAGCCGATAAGTTGAATTGGACGAAGATTGCATGGATCGTAGCTGGCGTTACTTGCTTATTGATTGGCATTTTGAAGAAATAGCAGTTGTGCATATGGTCAATCCTGTTCATGGTGCATATTTGCAGGACAAGGGTCATACATATGGGTTACACAAAGGTTGTACTCAATGCCCAATGAAATAACGATGATGAGCCAAGGAGGATGGGGGAAGATGAACGCACACAGTTGGTCTGAGGTGCTGCCTCCTGCGCTGCGATCGATCTTAATGCGTCTGCCTGAGCGTATGCTGGATGAACTGGAAGAAGTAAGAGTTCGAGAAGAGCGTCCGCTTGAAGTTAGCACAATGGGTGAATTTCATTTTGTGACTAAGGACGGAACAGTGACGGATAAGCCTGATACAGCTTATCGGCCTAATCGTGAAGACAGCCTTCAATTACTCGATTATGTAACGAATCATTCATTGTATACGATGGAGGAAGAACTGCGGCGAGGCTTCATTACAGTGGCCGGTGGACATCGAATTGGACTAGCAGGTCGGACAGTGCTGACGCAAGGCAGAGTGAGCCATCTTCGCGATATAACAGGCTTTAATTTGCGTATCGCCCGTGAGGTAGCTGGCATTGCAGATGAAATTATTCCGCAACTGCTCGATTTCGCTCATCGGACAATCTATAGCACACTCGTTGTGTCGCCCCCACAACATGGCAAGACTACCATGCTTCGCGACATGGCGCGTGCCGTTTCCTCTGGTTGTTGGAATCACCCGCAGGCGGTCTGGAAGGCGCTTAAAGTAGGAATTGTAGATGAGCGTTCTGAAATTGCAGGCTGTATGAAAGGGGTACCAAGCTATAATCTTGGCTATCGTACCGATGTCATTGATGGCTGCCCCAAGGCAGAAGGATTGATGATGTTTATCCGTTCTATGTCTCCTGACGTGCTCGTTGTGGATGAGTTCGGCAGAGAAGAAGATTATGATGCGATGCAGGAGGCTATACATGCAGGTGTAAGGATGATTGCCTCTGTTCATGGCTCAGATGTAGAGGATATACTTCGCCGACCAGGCTTGGCTTCTTTGCTGGATGAAGGTGGATTCTCACGAATTGTAGTGCTGCGGCGGACGTCAAGGCAATGGCAGCGCAAAGTGTATGACGGCAAGTTGAGAGCGCTGCAGCCGGGTCTTGTGTCGAAAATACGGGGAGGAGGTGGCTGTCACGTATAAGTTGCTTGGAGCAGCGATTCTCATATCCGCTGCCGCTGGAATCGGATGGGTCCAAGCGGCTGCATATGCGGCAAGACCGAAGCAGCTGCGGCTTTTGCATCATGCGCTTGCAAGGTTGGAGACAGCCATCGTGTACGGACAAACCCCGCTCTCTACGGCATTTTATGATATTGCGCAACAAATGCCTGCCGCTTTACGTGATATATTCATCAGCGCATCGAAGGCGATGGGACATTCGGCTGCATTTCCATTAACGGCGAGAGAAGCTTGGCAGCAGGCGTGGGATCACTATGGCAGCAATACTGCGCTTTCCAAGGAGGATTTGCGAATCGTTAAGGAGCTTGGGTATTCGCTTGGAATAAGTGACCGAGAGGATCAAAGTAAGCATATCAAGCTTGCCATCAAGCAGCTTGAGCAGGAGGAATGGAGCGCACGGGAGGATCATAGCCGATATGGCAAAATGACCCGCAGTCTTGGTGTGCTAGCTGGTTTGCTCGTCGTAATCTTGATGTATTGAGGTGCCAGAAGATGAATGTAGATGTCAGCGCCATTTTTCAAATTGCCGGAATCGGAATTATCATCGCGATGATTCACACCGTGCTGAAGCAAATGGGAAAGGAAGATATGGCTCATTGGGTGACGGTCATCGGCTTTGTTGTGGTCTTGTTCATGGTCGTTCGCTTGCTGGATCACCTATTCCAAGAAATCAAAACAATCTTCTTATTTCAATAAAACTTTGGTAGGAACATAGGTCAGGTGATTTCATGGAAATCATTCAAGTCGTAGGACTCGGGCTATTGGCGACGATTCTTGTTTTAGTTGTCAAGGAGCAAAAACCGATGTTTGCATTTATCATCTCAACCTTTGCTGGAATTGCCGTCTTTCTGTTCCTTATCGGAAAGATTGAGGTTGTCATTCAAGTGCTGGAGGACTTGGCTGAACGGTCAGGCATACAGCCCATTTACTTGAAGACGATATTAAAAATGATTGGTATCGCCTACATCGCGGAGTTCGGTGCCCAAATTGTTCGGGATGCAGGACAAGATGGCATGGCGTCCAAGATTGAGCTCGCGGGGAAGGTACTTATCATGGTGCTGGCCATTCCGATTATTAGTGTCATTATCGAAACCGTGATGAAGCTGCTTCCTGCGTAAGGTGGAGTGCGAATGAACCGAATTCAATGCCAAGAACGACAGTGGATATTCCTTATTAGGAAGCGATCGTGGATGTTATTGCTGCTTTGCGTGTTGTTCGCCAGTATGGGCACGGCATTCGCTGATCCGACGTCAGAAGTCAAGCCGGTACCGCAACAGATTCAAGAAGAAGGACGCCCGAAACCTGACGCGACAGCAGTATGGGTTGAGGAGCAGACGAAGCGATTGCAGACGGGAGAGGTTGAGCGTTACTGGAACGATCTTTTGGTGAAGTATGGGGGTTACTTCCCTAGAGATTCAATGCCAGATTTCGTTGATTTGCTGCTTCCTGGTGGGGAAAAGTTGACGGTCAGCAATGTATTCAAGGCAATCGGAAAATTTATGCTGCAAGAAGTATTTATGAATGGCAAGTTGATTGTCACGATTGTCATACTCGTTGTATTCAGTATGGTGCTGGAAACGTTGCAAACCGCCTTTGAGCGCAATACCGTAAGCAAAATTGCCTACACGATTTCATATATGGTAATTATTATTCTTGCGATTAACAGCTTCCAAATCGCAATCGGATATGCCAAGGAAGCCATAACGAGCATGATTAACTTTATGATGGCGATGATTCCCCTGCTGCTGACCTTACTTGCTTCGATGGGAAGTATGGTGACAGTTACCGTTATGCATCCGCTCATTATTTTTATGGTGCATATGGTTGGAACGTTAATCTATGTTGGTGTATTTCCTCTCCTTTTCTTTTCGGCACTGCTGCATATCGTTAGCTCGATCTCTGACAAATACAAGGTAACACAGCTTGCTAATTTGATGCGCAGCATTAGTGTGGGTTTGCTCGGTGTGCTGCTGACGATATTTCTGGGCGTTATATCTGTTCAGGGAGCTACAAGCTCGGTTACTGATGGGGTATCGATTCGAACGGCTAAGTATATTACTGGTAATTTCGTTCCGGTCATTGGCCGCGCATTTTCGGATGCGACGGATACGGTGGTTTCAGCATCCCTGCTTGTAAAAAATGCGGTAGGGTTGTCAGGGGTCATTATATTGCTATTCTTATGTGCATTTCCAGCCATCAAAATATTAACGCTTGCGCTAATCTATAACGCATCGGCTGCGATTATGCAGCCGTTGGGAGATTCTCCGGTGTTGGGATGTCTGAAAACGATTGGCAAGAGCATGATCTATGTATTTGCAGCTCTCGCTGCTGTCGGGCTAATGTTCTTTCTGGCCATTACGATTCTGATTACGGCAGGCAATGTGACGGTGATGATGCGCTAGCATTGAGGAAACGGAGTGAACGCGATGAGCTGGTTAAGTCAATGGATGAAAGAAATCATCATGATCATCATGCTTGCTACGTTCATTGATCTGCTGCTGCCCAATCGCTCGATGCAGCGCTATGTCAAGCTAATGCTCAGTTTAATTATACTGCTAACCTTATTGTCACCGGTACTGAAGCTGTTCGATGCGAAGCTAGCAGACCAATTGGCGAGTGAATGGAGCTCTTCGCTGTCTTCATCGTTGATTGCGGAGAGGGATCAGACAGCAAGCATCACGGAGATTCGCAGGAAGGGAGAACAGCTTGCTCGAGAACAGGAAGCGAGTGCACTCCGTCTAGCAGAATCGGAAATTGGAAATCAGATGAAGGAACAGCTTGCGCTCGCGTTCCGTCAAAGCGCTCAAAATAAGGATGGAATTGAGAATCGCACAGGAGAGGGACAGGTACAAGTGGAACAATTGCAGGTTAAGCTTGCACGCAATGCGAAGGGAGAACCGATCATTGAACGAATCGAATTGGCTCTTTCTGCTGGACAGGCTCCATCGTTTGTTGCTGAATCACCCGCATTTGCGAACTCAGATAGCGGAGTGGAGTCTGTAAAGCCTATTCAGCGCATTCAAATTAATGCTGGATCGAGTATGCAGGAGAAACAGGATAGGGGACAGCCGCAGCAATCGAAGTCAATACCTGCTTCTGGCTATGCAGAGCAACTGGAGAAAGAGACCGAACAATATCGCAGCAGGATGGCTAATCAAGCAGTACGATCGTTAATGAGCTCTTGGATTGTGAATGCAGAAAAAATTAAGGTGGAATGGACGCATAAGGATTCGAAGCTATGAGGCAGAAACATTGAAATGTTTAGCTTGAACAGATTAGACCCAAAACTTTTTGAAAAATTAGCATATATTCCAAGCTCTCGCATATAGGTGAAATAGGACAAGTAAGACAAGTCCATTCGATTGCAAAGGAGTCGATCATGTTGGCGAAATGGTTGCAGCAGATTGAATCGTGGATCGGAAAAGGCAGCAACGGCTCAAAGCGCATACGTTCGTTCCGCTGGCTGCTCCTGCTCGGTCTTGTCGGCGCAGCACTGCTACTTTTCGGCTCATTCCAACCGCAAGGAAGCGGCGGAGGATGGTTTGGGAGCAAGGGCAGCGCGGACAGAGAGCCGCCTACAGTCGGGGCCTTTGATTCGATGGACACCAAGAATTCATCTGATAAGGCTTCATCGAGTGTATTCGAGTCCATTGAGCAGTCATTTGAAGCACGCGTCAAAAGCATTTTGGAAGAAATCGTCGGCGTCGGACAAGTTGATGTACTTGTCACTATCGATTCCACAGAGGAACTGATTGTTCAGCGCAACTTTAAAGACAATCAGCAGCAGACGGAAGAGACAGACGCGAACGGCGGAAAGCGGCACACCACCCAATATACGCGCGATGGACAGATCGTAACGCTGGAAGCCTCGGGCAATCAAGCTCCAATCGTGACGAAGCGCATTAAACCGAAGGTGCGCGGGGTTATTGTCGTTGCGAAGGGGGCGGAGAATGCGACGGTGAAGAAGATGGTTGTTGATGCTGTTGAAAAAGGCTTGAACGTACCAGCATACCGAATTTCAGTCGTACCGCGCAAGATTGCTCAATAAGAATGGATTTGGATGATGAGAATGAATATTAGGAGGGTAATGAAATGAATACAAAAGACAGACGATATGGTTGGTATCTATGCTGAGTTTGATGGTTGTATTGTCCGCTTACTATTTATTCACAGAAGACACATCGGCTCCGGCCAAACAAACGGTTGACAATGTACGTACAGAGCAAACGCTGAAGGGAGATGCGACAGAAGTTGGTCAGCTGCCCGAAATTAAAGTGACTGAGGTATCTACAGGACATGGTGCTGATCCGAGTGCTACGGATAAGGATGGTGCCGCTTCAACTCAGGACAACGGCAGCCAAAATAACGCAACTGGCACTCCTGCAACCAATGGCAGTGGCACTGAAGCCGACGGTAAAAATACTGGAACAGATACTAGTGCGGCTGCCAAGGAAGACAAAGAAAAGGAAATGCTGGATAAAATTGAAGCAGAGGGCGTTATGAAGCGAAGCACTATTGAGGAGCTGCAAATGCAGCGAGCTGAGAAGTATCAGCAAGAGATGGAGAAGCTAATGGGTGACCTTAACTCAACAAGCAGTGAGAAGACAGCTGCCGTTCATGATGAAATGGGCAAGCTGGAAGATCATGAAACAAAATTAGCGGCCCTGGAAACCGAGCTGCAAAAGCAATATCACAGCGCAGTTATTACACAGGATAACGATAAATATCAGGTGCTCGTACAAAGCAACAAACTGGAGGCTAAGGATGCTGTTGAGATTGTAGACAAAGTCATGAAGGATTTGAATGTGACGCAAGATAAAATTGTCGTAGAATATGTCAGTGAATAGCGAATAACCTCGAATCAAGCCCAGTTGCAAACTGGGCTCTTTCCATTTGGAACGATTATGTTATAATACTAACGTCTGTAGATTGTCCTTTTATACGTTGTCCATAAAGATGGCTTTCATTTGGAAAAGCAACGAAAGGTCTCTCAGCATGGAATCTTGCATTCATTCTCAAGGATTGCCGCATAAAATTAGCATCATTAGCGCAACATCATGCGTTCTTCGATGTAAGCAGCCATAGTGCTTCATGTTGTTAAGCTGATCTACAGATTGGCCACAGTCTGTATAGGCAGCATGCGCTGAGTGTCCTTGCAGCCATTTGGTGCGGATTACTGCTCTCTTTTTGGACATGTAATTGCAGTGTGATATCTACCTTGCTATAAGAGACTTATCAATTGTCACGAGGAGTGAAATATGTTGTTCAAGATTGGCGAAATCAAAGAACTGATCAAGCTGTTGGACCAAACTTCCGTGCAGGAATTGGAAATCGAGAACGAAGGTTATCGTCTTTCCATTCGCAAGCCCGGCAAGACTGAAGTTATTAGTGTTCAACCAGCACCTGCACAGCCTACATATACCCCGGCTCCAACTGTACCTGCTCAGCCAGCTGCAGTTGAGACTGTTTCTGCGAACCCTGCAGCAAATGTTGTTGCCGACACGAAGGAGCAAGCAGGATTGCATAAGATTGTGTCTCCGATGGTAGGTACTTTCTATCGTGCGTCCTCTCCAGATTCCCCTCCTTTTGTGAACACAGGCGACAAGGTTAATGAGAAATCAGTCGTATGTATTTTGGAAGCGATGAAGCTAATGAATGAGCTGCTCGCAGAAGTCAAAGGTGAAATTGTTGAAATTCTTGTAGAGAATGGCCAGTTGGTTGAATTCGGTCAACCTTTATTCTTGGTGAAGCTGGATTAGTGGATATGTTATCCCAAACAGATGTCAAGCCAAGGAGGTCTAAACATTGAAATTTCAGAAGATTCTAATTGCTAACCGTGGTGAAATCGCTGTTCGCATCATTCGAGCTTGCCGTGAACTTGGAATTGCCACTGTTGCTGTTTACTCGGAAGCTGATCGAGATTCCCTTCATGTACGTCTCGCGGATGAAGCATACTGTATTGGTCCGACATCTTCCAAGGAAAGTTACTTGAACTTTACGAATATAATGAGCGTTGCTACTTTGACGGAATGCGATGCCATACATCCAGGCTATGGATTTTTGGCAGAGAATGCTGACTTCGCTGATATTTGCGAGTCATGCGGCATTACCTTCATCGGGCCATCTTCAGACGCGATTGAGCGTATGGGGGATAAGGCTGTCGCGAAGCAAACGATGAAGGATGCGGGGGTTCCTGTTATCCCGGGTTCCGACGGACTGGTCGAAGATGTAGAAGAAGCCCTTATGATTGCACGTGATATCGGATATCCGGTCATCATCAAAGCAACCGCTGGAGGCGGCGGCAAGGGCATTCGGATTGCTGAAGATGAGGATATGCTCGTAAAGCAAATTACGACAGCACAGCAAGAAGCTGAAAAAGCCTTCGGCAACGCTGGTGTTTATTTGGAAAAGTTTTTGACAGGCATGAAGCATGTTGAAATTCAAATTATCGCAGATAAGCATGGTAATGCTGTATATCTAGGCGAACGTGATTGCTCTGTGCAGCGCAGACGTCAGAAGCTGGTTGAGGAAGCTCCTTGTCCAGTATTGACACCTGCAATTCGAGAGCAAATGGGCGAGGCTGCTGTTCGCGCTGCATTGGCTGTTAATTACTCGGGTGCCGGGACTTTGGAATTTTTGTTTGGGCCGGACGGCAACTTCTACTTCATGGAGATGAATACACGTATTCAGGTTGAACATCCTGTTACAGAAATGATTACAGGAATCGATCTCATCCAAGAGATGATACGGGTAGCAGAAGGTAATCCATTATCGTTCCGACAAGAAGAGGTTCAGTTTAACGGATGGTCCATTGAATGTCGTGTGAACGCAGAAGACCCAGATCGCAACTTTATGCCTTCCGCAGGGCAAATTCAGTTTTATTTGCCGCCAGGAGGTGCGGGTGTGCGAGTAGACAGCGCAGCGTATCCAGGCTGTGTGATCTCTCCGCACTATGACTCGATGATTGCAAAGTTGATTGTGTGGGCTCCGACTCGCGAACAAGCAATTGATCGCATGAAGCGTGCGCTTGCAGAGTTCGCCATCGAAGGCATTCATACGACAATCCCGTTCCATCAACGGCTGCTGCGGCATCCGAAGTTCGAACAAGGGGATTTTGACATTAAGTTCCTGGAAGAGCATGAGGTCTAGAATATCATCAAGAGTAATTTGTCATAAAAATAGACAAATGCTATAGTTATGATTATGACGGACAAGAACTGCCTCTTTTCAAAAATGATGAGGAGTGTGTAACGGATGAATCAGACGATTATTCCGGAATTTGATCGTACGGATCTTGGCAATATTCAGATTGCTCCTGACGTGATTGCAGTGATCGCAGGCCTTGCTACAATTGAGGTAGAGGGTGTAGCAGGAATGAGCGGTGGTTTTGCAGGCGGTATTGCCGAATTGCTTGGCCGTAAAAACTTGTCCAAAGGCGTTAAAGTGGAAGTTGGACAACGTGAAGCTGCAGTAGATGTGAACATTATCGTAGAATATGGTCGCCGCATTCCTACAATTGCTGATGAGATTCAGCAAAACGTGAAGCGTTCTATTGAAATGATGACAGGCCTTCACGTCGTTGAAGTGAACGTACATGTACATGACGTGCATTTTAAATCTCAAGAGAAAACGGAAGAGACGGAAGTATCTGTGCGAGTGAAATAATGATGGTGATAAACCCCCTCCTGGTGGCAGGGGGTTTACTGCCATTCCATGAGGAGGATCGTAAAGCGTGAGCAGAATTGTAGACAGGCTGTTGTTGTTTGTGTATAGTTTGGTCATTGGTTCATTATCGGTAGCGGCCATATTGGCTGCATTAGGCTTCATTTCCGAGCCGCTTGATCCAACTCAGCCGTTGTGGCTGCAAACAACTGTAATTTCGGCTGCGGCCGTTATTTTATTGCTTAGCGTCCGCTTCTTTTACGTTTCCATCCGTCGTGAACGGAAGTCATTGCCTTCCATTGATCAGCGTACCGAAATTGGTGATATTAAAATATCGATGGAAACGATCGAGAACGTGTCGTTGAAGGCAGCGTCCCGCGTTCGTGGTGTTAAAGATTTGAAAGCACGCATTCGCACCAACGAATCAGGGCTTGATATTACGATCCGTACAGTTGTGGACGGGGAGACGGCGATACCGAGCATGACAGAAGAGGTTCAACGCCAGGTTCGCGATTATGTGCAAGAGATTACCGGAATACCGGTTTCTTATGTTTCGGTATACGTTGCTAATATTGTGCAGACGCAGACCTTTAAAGCGCGTGTTGAATAGGTGGTGAGCTGTCCAATGTGGAAAGAAATATGGGAGAGTCACGGCGGACGTCTTCTTGGCGTCGCGGCGGGCATTTTTTTGGTATCCTTTATCTAATCGTTGGTTTTTGGGACATGCTGTTCTTTGCGTTACTTGTATTCATTGGATATGCGGTAGGCAGACAGCGGGATATGAATCTTGGACCATTATTCCCAATACAGCGAATTGGAATGTGGATGTCTGAACGTTGGAGAAGGTTGAAGTAGTCCTATGGACGCTCCGCACGACTGCTTGACCGCCGGTTCATGCCGACGGAAGACAATCGGGGAGCTTCATAGGATTTTTTTCACAAATAAATCGTAAGTAGATGCATCAAAGTGCTTATAATCGTAACAATAGTGGCAATCGCCTTGATGAATGTAGGGTGCATGCGCTATGGAAATGCAGGGATACGAGTTCGACATGTTGGATGCTTTACATGCAGGAGGATAAATCATGAAGAGACGCATTGCCAGAGAAATGGCTATTCAAAGTTTGTATCAGCTTGAGATGACAGAGGTAACCCCTCAACAGGCTGTTGCTATGATTGTGCAGGAATCTGCACATGACAACGAAATTGGTGTAAAGCAAGAACATGCAGAAGCTATGCATACCCATGTATTGGAATGGGTGCGGGCAACATGGGAACATCGTGTAGAAATTGACCAGCTTCTGGCGCGTTATTTGAAAGGCTGGCACGTTGAGCGTTTATCCCGAGTAGACAGACAGATTTTACGTCTTGCTACTTATGAAATGAAATACCGTGATGATGTTCCTCCTAAAGTAGCCATCAATGAAGCCATCAATTTGGCTAAGCATTTTGGTACGGACGAGTCCGGGAAATTCGTTAATGGTGTTCTAGGCCAGATGATGCGTGAAATGGATAAAGCTTCTGCTGTAGAAGCTGATAAAGAAATAAATCCAGAAGAATAGATGCAAGCTCAGCTAGGATGACAATGTCGAGTATTCGAATGGAGGCGCATAGCATGATAACAGCAACTTTATTGGATGGTAAGGCATTATCCCGTACGATTCGTGAGGAGATTACAGCGGAGACGGAACGATTGAAGGAGAAGGGGATTCAGCCGGGGCTGGCTGTTGTTCTTGTAGGTGAGGACGCTGCTTCCCAAGTGTACGTAAACAGTAAGCATAAGACATGCTTGGAGCTTGGCTTTAACTCTGAGGTTCATCGTCTTCCTGCAGATACTTCACAAGAAGAACTGCTTGCTCTCGTTCATCGCTTGAATGATGAGCCATCCATTCACGGAATTTTAGTGCAGCTTCCGCTGCCTAAGCACATTGATGAGAAGGCTGTCATCGATGCGATAGCTGTCGAGAAAGATGTGGATGGCTTCCATCCGGTTAGTGTTGGCAACATGGTCATCGGTGACGATTCATTGCTGCCTTGTACGCCTGCCGGTATCATGGAATTGCTCAAGCGCAACCAAATCGATGTTGCAGGCAAGCATGCTGTTGTCATTGGCCGAAGCAACATTGTCGGCAAGCCGATTTCGATCTTGCTCCAGCGTGAGAATGCGACTGTCACAATGTGCCATTCTCGAACAGTCAATATGAAAGAGATTACGAAGCAGGCGGATATTCTTGTTGTAGCTATTGGCAAAGCGAACTTTGTGGATCGTTCTTATATTAAGCCAGGTGCTGTTATTATTGATGTTGGGATGAACCGTCTGGAGAACGGCAAGCTGGCGGGAGATGTCGATTTTGAGGACGTGAAGGAGTTATGCGGCCCGATTACACCAGTGCCAGGCGGTGTGGGACCAATGACGATTACAATGCTCATGTTCAATACGCTGAAGGCAGCTAAACGAATACATCACATTGCGCACAACGAATAGTTGTGCGCTGTCTGTCATTATGAACGAAAGGAGGCAGACAATGTGTCCGAAGAAGCACGAATATTAACCATTAAGGATGTCAACCGCTACATTCGCATGAAGATGGAAGGGGATGCGAGGCTTCAGGATGTATGGCTTCGCGGAGAAATATCGAACTTCACACATCATTCGAGCGGTCATATGTATTTTACATTGAAGGATTCTGATAGTCGTATTCGCACGATCATGTTCGCATCTCATAATCAGAAGCTGGCATTTCGTCCGAAGGAAGGGACTAAGGTCATTGCCCGCGGCAATATTACGGTATATGAACGGGATGGACAATACCAATTCTATGCGCAGCATATGCAGCCGGACGGGATTGGCAGCTTGTTCATGGCGTTCGAGCAATTGAAGGAACGGCTCAGCACAGAAGGATTATTCGCAGAAGAACGAAAGCGCAGTATTCCACGTTATCCGGCAGCGATTGGTGTGATCACTTCACCGACCGGAGCTGCCGTCCGCGATATTCTCATTACGCTGCGCCGACGCCAGCCAGGTGTAACGGTACTCTTATATCCTGTTCTGGTACAGGGAACACAGGCCGCTGGCACGATTGCGCAGGCAATTGAAGCTATGAACCGCAGTGGCGAAGTAGACGTGCTTATTGTTGGCCGTGGCGGTGGATCACTAGAAGAACTGTGGGCATTTAACGAAGAGGTGGTTGCGCGTGCAATCGCAGCATCATCGATCCCTGTCATTTCTGCGGTAGGACATGAAACGGATTTTACGATTTCAGACTTTGTTGCTGACCTTCGCGCCCCAACGCCTACGGCAGCAGCAGAATTAGCGGTAACGCATCGGGATGAACTTCGTCAACATCTTACACATGTCAATCGCAGGCTGCAATCGGCAATGAATCGCATCTTGAATCAGAATCAAGAGCGTTTGCTGCGGACCCAGCAATCCGTGGTGTTCCGCAAGCCTGAACAGCTCATAATGAAGCATGCGGATAAGGTCGAACGCTTACGCGAGCAGTTGGCGTATCGGCTACGGCTTGTGCAGGCTCAATCGGAGCAGAGATGGAAGGAGCTGCGAGGACGCCTGCGTGAACAGACGCCTGTCCATCAGGTGCGTGCAGCACGGAAGCGGCTGGATGGCAACCACCGTCAGCTTGTTCAAGCAATGACATCTATAACGAAGCAGAAACGCATGGAGACAGATGCAATGTTCAGGCAATTGGATGCACTAAGTCCTCTTAAAATTATGTCACGAGGATATAGTTTGGTATATGATGAACAAGAAACGAAGCTGATTCGCTCGATAGAAGAAGTGCAGCTTGGTGATGTTGTGCGAGTGACACTATCGGATGGTCAATTAGATTGCCAAGTATGGTCGATGAAAGGAGAGCGTGAATAACTCTCATGGAAAATAAAGAGACTATTGAACAATTAAGCTTCGAAGCGGCAATGGATAAGTTGGAAGAAATCGTTGCCAGACTCGAAGGTGGAGATGCTCCACTTGAACAATCGATCGAATTGTTCCAAGAGGGAATGATGCTCTCCAAGCTATGTTCTGAGAAGCTTGAACAGGTTGAGCGCAAGATTGAGATGGTAACCGAGCAGAACGGCGAATGGAAGCGACAGCCGTATGCTACAGAGGAGACAGGTGATTCGATTGATTAATTATCAATCGGCCGGAGTATTCGTTGACTATGTAAAGCAGCAGGCGGAACGAATAGAATCGAAACTGCCTAAGATGCTGGAAAGTCAGCGCATTGTTCCCGAGCCGCTAACACAATCGATGCTTTATTCATTAATGGCAGGTGGCAAACGATTGCGGCCAATCTGTGTACTGATGGCATGCGATAGTTTGAATGGCAATACGCAAGCAGCAGAACCCGTTGCTTGTGCAGTCGAGATGATTCATACGTATTCATTGGTGCATGATGACTTGCCTGCAATGGATAATGATGATTTTCGACGCGGCAAGCCTACAAATCATAAGGTTTTCGGTGAAGCAATGGCGATTCTTGCAGGTGACGGGCTGTTGACGCGTGCGTTCCAATGTATTGTGCAGAGTACTCGGAAGCATGGTGTGCCAGCTGATGTCTCTCTCTCTATTGTCGAAGAGCTGGCTGAATTCGCAGGCATGAGCGGCATGGTCGGTGGGCAGGCTGCGGATATGTTGGGTGAGCAGGGGATTACCACATTGGATCAGCTGGAATATATCCATATGCACAAGACGAGTGATCTTATCGTCTTCTCGCTTCGTTCTGGCGGTCGAATTGCTGGCGCATCAGAGCTGCAGCTGCAGGCATTGACGACATATGGCTCGAAACTGGGACTTGCTTTCCAAATTCAAGATGATGTACTGGATATTATCGGTGACGAAACCATGCTTGGCAAACCAAAAGGAAGCGATGTTAAGAGCGGAAAAGTAACTTACCCTTACTTCATTGGCCTTGAGGAATCGAAGCGAGAGGTTGAACGCTTGACGGAAGAGGCCAAGTCTGCGATTATAAATGCTGGCTTCAACAAACCGGAGCTGCTGCTTGGAATGGCTGATTATTTGATGAAGCGGGATCATTAATTGTCGAGTATTTAACTGCTATTTATGATATAATAGGGCTTGCGTAGAGTGGTGCAGTATTCTAGTCGGCCTACCAACGTTGAAGGCGGGCCTAAAAATTCGCTAAAGGGCACATCGATGAAGTTCCTGGTGTTGGCTTTCGACGCCCAGTCGGGGGCTGATGCTGGGAGTTAAGGTTGTGGGGCGATCCACAATGGCATGTGGGCGTTGACCCCGCTTCCGCGGAGGCCCAAGTGCGTGGTACGACGCCCTCGAGCGTCGCATTACGGCTTGGGGTATGAACCTACATTGCGAGTCGCACATTGCAATTCTTCATTTTACTATGAAGCGCGATGTACGTACCCGGCTTGTTTGTAGCGTAGCCTGCCTTGAGTGAGCCTGCGGGGATTGCGGATGTGTAGATTCGGCGAGCTTCGGCCAAAGGGCGCATGAATCGTATGCCGTATGAAATCTGGCTTGCAAAAGAGGCTAGGGGTTGGTTAAAGGCTGTTCGAGGAAAACTCCTAGACTGTTCACTGGCGTGAAACTTCTTGAGGATTATAGTGTGGACTAAGTGGTAATCCAGTCTGACGCTTGGCGACAACGTCAAGATGCTCTTAAATGGAAACGGCCTGCTCGGTGACGAGGAGGCGAGCTTCTGGGAAAACCTACTGGACCTAAGCCACAGCGTTTACTTAAGAAGTTGCCACTCTCATACTTAATGTATTGATTAGTTCGAACAGTAAAGGATGGAACATCACATACAATGAAATTTTCGTTTAAACATTCCGTTCGGTGGAGCGTACTCATTTTCATCGTCACATTTGCTTTAGCGGCTGTCTTTTCCGTTGTGTCGACTTCGATGCTGGAGGGCGTTGGCTGGGGCATCGGGATGGTGATTGTACTCTTTCTCGTGCTTATCGGAGTGTTTTTTGATATGATGGGGCTATCGGCAGCGGCAGCGAAGGAGACACCGTTTCATGCTATGGCTTCAGAGAAGGTTGCTGGTGCAAAGCAGGCGATCGCGATCGTTCGTAATGCAGACCGATTCTCCAACTTCTGTAATGATGTGATTGGCGATATGACTGGGGTCATCAGTGGATCGGCCACTGCAATTGTCGTTACGAACTTATTATATTCGATGGATGCTGATTCTTCAGTAATAAAGGCAGTAACGAGCGTTGTCTTTACAGGACTCGTATCAGCATTGACGGTTGGCGGTAAAGCACTTGGCAAATCATATGCTATTCATTACGCCACACCGATCGTCCTGCTAATTGGAAAGTGTTTCTATGTGTTGGAGACGAAATTTAACATTACGTTATTCACCGTGAAACGCAGCAAATTGAAACAACGAAAGCGAGGGAAATCCCGTGCTGCTCGATCAGATTAATCAACCTAGTGACCTGAAGCGGTTGACCAAGGATCAACTAGAGCCGCTATCGGCTGAAATACGGCAATTCTTGATTGAAAAATTGGCGGTAACCGGAGGGCATTTGGCTTCCAACTTGGGTATTGTTGAGCTTACGATTGCTTTACATTATTTTTATGACAGCCCGAAGGACAAAATGTTATTTGACGTTGGGCATCAGGCCTATGTACACAAAATATTAACCGGACGCAAGGAACGCTTTGATACTTTGCGTCAATACAAAGGCTTATGCGGCTTTGTAAAGCGTGCAGAGAGCGAACACGATGTATGGGAAGCCGGACACAGCAGTACATCATTGTCCGCCGCAATGGGGATGGCATTGTCACGCGACTTGCAAGGGCAAGATAATCGAGTCGTCGCGGTCATTGGTGATGGCGCGCTGACGGGCGGTATGGCGCTCGAAGCGTTGAACCACATTGGTCACGAGAAGCGCAAATTAATGGTTGTGCTGAATGACAACGAGATGTCCATTGCGCCAAATGTAGGAGCTCTACATAATTACTTGTGTAAAATTCGCTCTGATCGTAACTATAAAAAAGCAAAAGAAGAAGTGGAACAGCTTCTAAAGAAAATTCCAGCGATTGGCGGCAAGCTTGCCAAGACGGCAGAACGTGTGAAGGACGGATTGAAATATTTGGTCGTTTCCGGAATGCTGTTTGAAGAGTTTGGCTTAAAATATTTTGGACCAGTGGACGGTCATGATATCGATAAGCTGCTAGATATCTTCCAGCAGGCAGAACGAATTGACGGACCGGTACTTGTTCATGTAGTTACTCGTAAAGGGAAAGGATATTCGCCAGCCGAGGCTGATTCTCATAAGTGGCATGGTGCAACTCCTTACAAGATTGAATCTGGCCAGCCTCTTAAATCAGTGGGGACGCCTAATTATACAGATATATTTAGCGAAGCGCTCATTGAGCTAGCTGAGCAAGACGAGCGGATTGTAGCAGTAACGCCCGCTATGCCGGGTGGTTCAGGCTTGCTGAAGTTTGAGAAGCTGTACCCGAATCGGATGATTGATGTTGGAATCGCAGAGCAGCATGCGGCAACAATGTGCGCGGCAATGGCTATGGAGGGAAGGAAGCCAGTATTTGCGGTTTACTCTACTTTCCTGCAGCGGGCGTACGATCAGGTTGTGCATGATATATGCCGTCAGCAAGCGAACGTCATCTTTGCCATTGACCGAGCGGGCTTCGTTGGACCTGATGGAGAGACGCATCAAGGCGTTTACGATATTCCGTTCTTGCGTCATATCCCAAATATGGTCATTATGATGCCGAAGGATGAGAACGAGCTGCGCCATATGATGAAGACGGCCGTCAATTACGATTCAGGGCCGATAGCTGTACGTTATCCGCGCAATGCTGTTGCCGGAGTACCAATGGACAAAGTAATGAGCCCTATTCCGATAGGAACATGGGAAACTGTCCGCAATGGCGATTCTGCAGCGGTGCTCGCAATTGGACCGATGGTGCAAGTTGCAGAAGATGCGGCAGAACAGCTTCGTAAGGAAGGAATTCGCTTGCGTGTCATCAATGCAAGATTTATTAAGCCGCTGGATAGCGAAATGCTGGCGCAGCTTGCGAAGGAAAGGCTTCCAATCATTGTTCTAGAAGAAAGTTCTGCGATTGGCGGATTGGGAAGTGCAGTGTTGGAATGGTATGCCGCACATGACATTTTTGATATGAGAGTGAAGCCTGTTGGGGTTCCAGATTGCTTTGTTGAACACGGAAGCATTAAGGAACAACGGAATGAGGTTGGATTAACGCCTGAACGGGTTGTAAAAGAAATTCACTCCATGTTGTTCGCAGCAGGCGGCAATAATCGGTTGACACGGGCTTAAATACGATGTTCGGGTTGATGAATGAATGGGAACAGACGGGAGTACAGAATGTCTATACCGAAGGAACGAATTGATGTCCTGCTCGTTGAGCAGGGATATTATACGAGTAGAGAAAAAGCGAAGGCAGCCATTATGGCAGGTCTTGTGCTGGCGAATTCAGAACGTATCGAGAAGGCTGGCATGAAGGTTCCGCGTGACGCAACAATCACAGTAAAGGGGGCCGTTCATCCTTATGTAAGCCGTGGCGGTCTCAAACTGGAAAAGGCGATTCAGCAATTTGGCTTGGATATGAAGGATTGTGTAATGCTGGATATTGGAGCCTCCACAGGCGGGTTTACCGATTGTGCGCTGCAGAACGGGGCACAGCAGGTATATGCACTAGATGTTGGCTACAACCAGTTGGATTGGTCATTGCGAAATGATGAGCGTGTGATTGTTATGGAAAGAACGAATTTCCGATATACAGAGCCAGAGGATTTAGTAGGTCCAGTTCCTGATACAGCTTCCATTGATGTGTCTTTCATATCTTTGAAGCTGATTCTTCCCCCGCTAAGCCGATTATTGGCGAAGCCAGGACGGGTCATTGCGCTTATTAAACCTCAGTTCGAAGCTGGACGGGAAAAGGTAGGCAAATCGGGAATTGTCCGTGAAGCAGACACTCATGAACAAGTGCTGCGAGATATTCTTGACTTTGCAGCTACTATCGGATTTAAGCTCGAAGGACTGACGTTCTCACCAATCACTGGCGGGGAAGGAAATATTGAATTTCTAGCTTATTGGAACGTTCCTGTACTTACGGATGAAGGAATGCCGCAAGTATCACGCGAGCTGATAGCAGATGTCGTGAAGGAGGCTCATGCTACGTTCCGTTCATAGTGGCACGTAACATGCTGTTAGAAGAAACTCATCCGGGACAAGCATCCGAGGATGAGTTTCTTTTGCACATAGCATGTATCCACAAAGTATGTATTCGTATTTGCGAACCAGGGGTGATTCTGATGGGTGATCAGTGGATCATGGGCTTGATCGGAATTGGTTTGGCTGTATGGATTGGATATGCAATACGACACTACATGCGTACACCTGAAGCGATGGAAAATGTGTGCTTGACTGAACGCTATCCGCAGGATGATGAAGTTATTTCTTTGCTGGAGTCGGCTGGCTATGAGATCATTGGCGGCAAATATTATGTGCCAATCCAGCTTTATATGGATGGAGAAGAGCTGGAGCAAACGAAATTATGGATTGATATGATCGTCAAACGGGAAGAACAATGGTATATTGTTCGTATCACACGCGAACGGATGCAGTTAGATTGGAGCTCTAGCGCGATCCGCAGACAATGGGGAGCCTACTTCGCGGCATATCCGGAATGTGATGGGCTGCTTGTCGTGGATATGGCAGAGCGGCGTATTCGTATGCTTCAAATCGAATTTGGGGATGCAGAGTCTTAAACCGATATGGTGAAAAAGAACCTTTTGTCTAGGTTATGAGAGTTTCCTTTGATTTGAGGCAGGACGATAGAAAGTGAAGTTAAATTATGGTCATGAAAGATTGTTATAGACAGTATGGAGGGCATTCATGAAAGGACAACGACATATTAAAATCCGAGAAATTGTAATGAACAACGATATTGAAACACAAGATGAACTGGTAGACTCGCTTCGCAATGCGGGGTTCCATGTTACACAAGCGACCGTCTCTCGAGATATGAAAGAATTACATCTCATAAAAGTGCCAATGGATAATGGGCGATATAAATATTCGCTTCCTATCGATCAGAGGTTCAACCCTGCTCAAAAACTGAAACGGTCATTACTTGACAACTTTGTTAGTGTAGACAGCGCTGAAAATCTGGTCGTCATGAAGTGCTTGCCAGGTACGGCTAATGCGATAGCAGTGCTTATGGATTCGATTGAATGGCCCGAAATTATGGGGACGGTATGCGGTGATGATACAATCCTAATTATATGCCGTACGAAAGAACTGAGCCAAAGTGTTGTTGATCAAGTGATGAGTTATATTTCATAAGTGTTCTTCCGGGAGGGGTTCTTCTTGCTAGTAGCTATATCCATCCGCAATTTGGCGGTCATTGAATCGGTACAGCTGCGGTTTCATCGTGGATTTCATGTTCTGACAGGGGAAACGGGCGCAGGGAAGTCGATTATTATTGATGCTTTAGGCCTTATCGGAGGAGCAAGAGGATCCTCCGATTTTGTGCGGTACGGATGTGATCGTGCAGAGGTGGAGGCATCATTCGATCTTGCAGATGATCATCCAGTATGGGAGGCATTATCCCGCTTAGGGATTCAAGGAAGCAGTGAAGAGCTTCTCATTATTCGAAGAGAGCTTACTGCACAAGGCAAGAGCTTGTGCAGAATCAATGGTCAAATGGTCAATCTGACCATGCTGCGTGAAATTGGCGAGCTGCTTATTAATATTCATGGGCAGCATGAGCACCAATCTTTATTGAAGGTTGAGCGGCATTTGGATTGGCTTGATGCGTATGGCGGTGAAGAGGTAGCGACACTCAAGCGTAAGTATCGTGATGATTACGGCTGCTTTATGGCTCTGCAGCATGAACTAAATCAGTTGAAGGAAACAAGCCAGCAAGCTTACCAAATGCTTGATCTGTATCGGTTCCAGATTGAGGAGTTGCGCAATGCTCAGCTGCAAATTGGTGAAGATGAATCATTATCGGAAGAAAAGCGCAAACTAGCCAATGCGGAGCAACTTATGGATCATGTGAATGAATCCTATGAACGCCTATATGGCCAAGGTGCGATGGATTCCGTCAGTGTTGCGATCTCCAAACTTGAAGATGTGCTCATGTACGATACATTGAAATTCCAGCCGATTATCGAGCAAATGCAAAACGCCTACTATCAGCTTGAAGATGCGGCTTATCAGCTGCGTGATTATCGAGAAAACATTGAATTCAATCCTGAACGTCTCGAACAAATTGAAGATCGGTTGGATCATTTGACTTCCTTGAAGCGCAAGTACGGCTCGACCGTTGAGGAAATGCTTGAATATTTGGCCAAGATTGAATCAGAAGCAGACAAGCTCGAACATAAGGATGAGCGGATAATGAAGCTGGAAGCCGAAACACAAGAGCGTCTTGGCAAACTTGCGAAGCGGGCACAAGCGCTTAGTGATTCTCGACGTAAGCTGTCACTGGAATTGACGAAGCGAATTGAGGCGGAACTGCAGCATCTTCATATGGAACGTACTCGGCTTGATGTCCGTTTGGATCGACTGCAGGATGGGCAAGGCGGGCATGAAGTCGATGGCGTGTCTGTTCGCTTCACGAAAAACGGATGGGATGATGCAGAGTTTCTGATTTCACCGAACCCTGGTGAGCCGCTGCGTCCACTCCATAAGATTGCATCTGGGGGCGAGTTGTCCCGTATTATGCTCGCCATGAAAACGATATTCGCTGAGGTTGATCGCATTCCAGTACTTGTGTTCGACGAAGTGGATACCGGTGTAAGTGGACGCGCTGCACAAGCGATTGCTGAGAAGCTTGCTGAGGTGTCCCGGAGCGGGCAAGTATTTGCTATTACGCATCTTCCTCAGGTTGCATGTATGGCTGATCATCAATATTACATTGAGAAGCAGGTTCGGGATGAGCGAACATCCACGCAGGTGCATGAATTGGAGGACGAAGGGCGTATTGCGGAGCTCGCACGCATGCTTGGCGGGGTAGAAGTAACGGAAGCAACCTTGCATCATGCTCAAGAAATGCTTGAATTGGCTGAACGTCAAAAAGGTGCGTAAATACAAGGGATTGAGGAATCATTTTCACTTATAAAACGTAGGGGCCGGGGATACCTTAAAGTTACGAAATGGGCACGTCTCTTTTCGTCAAGCTTCCGTAAACAAAGGAGTGTGACCACCTTTGAACCCCAACGTCAAACGACTGCTTGGCCTAATGCTCGTCATTCTTGTATGCTTAAGCACCACCACAACATCATTTCGCACGTACGCGGCACTGCCGAATCAGTTGAGGTTATTTGAAGGACAGCAAACGAAGCTCGATCTCGTTATGCCTGTTTCGGCTTCAGCTACGGTGGATCGGCCGGATATTTTGCGTGTGAATGGCGAGAATCGGCCTACATTTCAGTTGTCGCCAAATCGTCCAATTTCTTTGCAATCTGCACAATCTGGTCAAGCAGAGCTGAAATTAAAGCTATTCGGTGGTATACCGCTCAAAACACTGAAAGTGAATGTGGTACCGAATCTGCGTGTTATTCCCGGAGGCCAAACGATTGGCGTTAAGGTAAAGTCAGCAGGCATTCTCGTTGTCGGTCATCACCTTGTTAAGATCGAGGATGAGCGCAAAGTATCTCCAGGAGAAGAAGCAGGTGTTCGACTTGGTGATCTGATTATGAGTATGAACGGCACACGATTGAACGATGTAAGCAAGGTTGCGGATATTGTAAAGCAAGCTGGAGAGAACAAACGTCCTATTGATCTTGTTATTCGGCGCGGTGATTCCGAAGTAAAGGCGCAGCTGACGCCTGCTTATGATCAAGAGGATAAAACTTGGCGGCTTGGCTTATATATCCGTGATTCTGCTGCTGGTGTCGGTACCTTGACTTTCTATGCGCCAGATCAAGGCGTGTACGGTGCGCTGGGCCATATTATTACGGATATGGATACACAGACTCCGATTGTAGTGGGACAAGGTGAAATTGTTCAATCCCATGTAACGTCCATTTCGAAAAGTCAAAATGGAGAGCCAGGCGAAAAACGTGCTCAATTTGTTAAGGAAAGTCGTGTGTTAGGTAATATTGAACGCAATACTCCGTTTGGTATTTTTGGCAAGATGGTATCGAACCCTGAACATAGTGTATATAAAGAACCGATTCCTGTTGCATTTCGCGAAGAGGTAAAGGTCGGGCCTGCTGAAATGCTGACTGTTGTCAATGGCCAGCAGGTGGAGCGATACAAAATTGAAATCGTCCATGTGACGAAGCAATCTGCTCCTGCGACGAAAGGAATGGTCATTCGTATAACAGATCCACGCCTGCTGCAAAAACCGGAGGCATTGTGCAAGGGATGAGCGGCAGCCCAATTATTCAAGATGGGAAATTGATTGGTGCAGTTACGCATGTATTTGTGAACGATCCAACCTCCGGCTATGGATGCTTCATCGAATGGATGCTGCAGGACGCGGGAGTTGTTCTGGCCACACCACAATCTATGAATGAACAAGGGAAGGTTCACGTTAATCGTGATCCTTCTTTTTCTTTATTTTAACCGTAATCATCGCAATCATCAGGATATGTCGAAACGATACGAATGATTTCGAAAACTGTTGGATTCTTGGACAAATTATTAATTATAATAGAAAAAATTTAAAAATAAAGAAAAAAGTTTTCGACAGAAGGAATTTCATCTTTGATGTCGAATAATATGATCTGGAAGCGATAAATACCAAAACGGTTACTATCGTTGTGTGAAACTTTGACAAGGGAGGATCCCAAGTTGCAAAAGATCGAAATATTGTTAGCGGACGACAACAGAGAATTTACAAATTTGTTGGCTGATTTCTTATCCGAACAAGACGACATGGTCGTCACTGGTGTCGCCTATAATGGTGAAGAGGTGCTCCAATTCCTTGAGCAGACGAGAGCGGTGCCTGACGTGCTCATTCTCGATATTATTATGCCTCATTTGGATGGTTTGGGTGTTCTTGAGCGCTTGCGCAATATGGAGCTGTCCCCGCAACCGAAGATCATTATGCTCACAGCCTTCGGGCAAGAAAGCATTACGCAACGTGCGGTTCAACTTGGTGCATCCTATTACATACTGAAGCCTTTCGATATGGACATTTTGGCGAATCGGATCAGACAGCTGGCTGGTGTTTCATCCAATACGGCAGTCACTGGCGGCTCCGCTGGTAATTTAATGACGTCATCCGCTTCGAAGTCGAATGTCGTACCGTTAGGTAAATCCAAAAATTTAGATGCGAACATCACGTCGATCATACATGAAATCGGGGTTCCTGCGCATATTAAGGGATATCAGTATTTGCGCGAAGCTATTACGATGGTGTACAACAACATCGAAATTTTGGGCTCAATCACGAAAACGTTGTATCCAGCAATTGCGGAGAAATATAAAACGACACCGAGCCGTGTTGAACGAGCAATTCGTCATGCTATTGAAGTGGCTTGGACACGCGGCAATATTGACAGCATCAGCCGCCTGTTCGGCTACACAATCAACATCAGCAAGTCGAAGCCTACGAACAGTGAATTCATCGCGATGGTTGCTGACAAGCTGAGAATTGAGCATAAGGTAAGTTAACGGATAGGTTAAATCGCTGATTATCTCGCCGTACCTCGCCAGACCGCGAACAAGTATATCCAGTAAGCTGCTTGATTATCGCTTGAACAGCCGTCCGGTCATACGTGTAGGGAAGGATAGGGGCGCGGGGGAAATATAAGGGTTAGAGCAATCATTCATGTCAACAAGTACCGTGTCCGCAATCACCGAGCGTTACATTAATATGGCTGGAAAATAACTTATCTAGACTTACAAATAAGATTTAATATAGCGCATCGGAATAGAAATGCGCTATTCCCCCGCGTGCAGATTGAAACATGATATATTCCTAGCGATGAAAACGATGCGAGTAAGAGTATTGATGGACTATATATCTTATCTTTGCCGAGCGTATTAGCGTGAAGGCTTGTCATGTTCGAAATGCCGAGAATGTTAAGATGGTCGCCGAGGATAACATAGAACTTCGCTAGTTAGAAGCTCTCGCTGCTCTCGAAAATAAACGAATAGCAATCGATCAAGCTCACGAATATATGCCGTGGGCTTTTTCTTTTTCTTGTGAAAGGGGAGACGAGAATGTGAAAGAGGTCGGAAAAAACAGAAAGAGGAATGCTACGAATGTTGTGTTTAATGAACGGTTGAAACCGACTGATCAAGAGTCCTCAGCCGGTTTCGTTTTACGAAAGAGTATTGTTACTTTGCGACGTGAGCTTCGCCTGTTTCTGGATCAATTAAAACAGGCTTGTTTACGTGAATGCTCGATGGCCGTCCGTCTTTGTAGTCGTAGCGTTTAGCAATTGTACCGTCTGAGTATGTAGTCGTTATTATTATTGCGTCTTCTGTATACTCAGGTGTTGAGATCACGTAGTCAGGCGTTGGATGTCTAAACGCTGTGTTTCCTGAAATTTTGTCAACGGGTTTCAAATCGATCACCTCCTTTTATGATGAATATTCACGACAGGGGAAATAAGTCCTTTAAAGGGGGAGTTTATGAAAAATACGCTAACTTATCGAATGCACTATCGATATATCCGATTCACTGGCGGAGCTTGCCGCGGTAATCTCGTGACTCTCACGGAGATTGAGGCAAGAGAATCCGCGCTGGAGAAATCTCATCCTTCTAGATTAGAATTTACAAAAAACACAAACGTAAAAGAGAAAAAGCGTCTGCCGTACAGGGAGACGCTTTTTTAACAGATTGTAAGGTAAGGATGGAAGATGGAGTGGTGATATATTACAATTAACTTATTGAAATATGTTCCAATTCAAAGGAGAATATTTTGTCATGAGAACAATATTGGTTGCAGATGATGATGAAAATATAGTTGAACTAATAGGATTATATCTTCGAGCAGAAGGATTTCATGTCATTGAAGCACGGGATGGGATAGAGGCGCTTCGGCATATGGACACGGAACGTGTGGATCTTGTTATTTTGGACATCATGATGCCATCTATGGATGGTTGGGAGTTGTGCGCTGAACTGCGCCGTCAATATCCGGATCTCCCAATTCTTATGGTAACGGCAAAGGGGGAACCGGGGCAGAAGGTAAGAGGGTTCCAATTAGGAACCGATGACTATATGACAAAGCCTTTTGATCCAATGGAACTGGTTATGCGTGTCAAGGCACTGCTGCGTCGTTACCGGATCGCATTCTCGCAGGTCATACAGCTTGGACCTCTGCGGTTGGATCGAAGCAGCTACAAAGTGATGAGTGAGAATGATGAATTAGCCATTACATTGCCGTTGAAGGAATTTGAGCTTCTCTTTAAGCTAGCAAGCTGCCCTGGACAAATTTTAACGAGGGAACAGCTTATACACGATATATGGGGCATCGATTACACCGGAGACGATCGAACCGTAGACGTACATATTAAGAGGCTGCGCGAGCGCTTTGCCGACTACTCGGAGATCTTCAATATTGTGACTGCCCGCAGTCTCGGATATCGAATCGAGGTTTCCCATGATTAAAACCTTGTATGTTCAAGTTGTGCTTACCTTCATGGTGGCGCTTATCATTGGAATAATAGCCGCATTTTCTGTGTCTGGACTGTTGTTTCAGAAGGAGATGGAGGAGGTATCTTATCGTGAGCTGACGAAGCTTGGCGAGGATTTGGCGAGATTGCGATCAACCATGTCTGCCGAGCAATTCGAGAATTATGTGATGTCGCTTCAATCGCTCGATACATATCAGGTTCATATTATGAACAGCCAAGGAAAGACTGTTTTTCATCGTATCCCCAAGCATCGAAAGGTTTATTCGATCAAGGAGGAACAGCTCGCAAAGGTGCTCGCTGGAGAAAGAGTTCGTGATATTTCAAACACTGTTGAGCAAGAGCCGGTTATCGGAATTCCGATTCAGGTCGATAACGAGCGAGAGGCATTATTTATGCAAATGTCAATTGGCGGTATGGATATCATCGGTCGGTTTATACTTATGGTTCTGGTTGTGGTGCTGGTGGTGGGAAGCATCTGTTTTGTTATTGCAGCGCAATATGTCGTTCTTCCGGTTAAGCGGATGACAGCCGCAACAAGGAGAATGGCCAAGGGAGATTTTACGACAGAACTTCGCATCAAGCGTAAGGATGAAATTGGCGAGCTGGCGGATAGCTTTAATAATATGGCGAAAGAGTTGAATCAGCTCGAACAGATGCGGCAGGATTTCGTATCGAATGTATCGCATGAGATTCAATCTCCGTTAACCTCCATTCTAGGCTTCGCTAAAGCGCTGAAAAATAACGTGGTTCCTGAACCAAAGCGAGAGCGGTATTTGCAAATTATTATGACGGAAAGTGAAAGGTTGTCTCGGGTCAGTGAAAATCTGCTGCAGCTTGCCTCACTTGAGTCGGATCACCACCCAGTAAATATGAGGGCTTACTCGCTGGATGAACAGCTGCGTAGGATTGTAGTAGCATGTGAGCCACAATGGAAGGCAAAGTCGCTGCAGATGGAATTGCATCTGGAGCCAGTCACAATTGTTGCGGATGAAGATCTGCTAAGTCTCGTGTGGATGAATGTCATAGGCAATAGTA
Organism: Paenibacillus alvei DSM 29; assembly: GCF_000293805.1. Classification (GTDB taxonomy): domain Bacteria; phylum Bacillota; class Bacilli; order Paenibacillales; family Paenibacillaceae; genus Paenibacillus_B; species Paenibacillus_B alvei. The sequence goes on from NZ_AMBZ01000003.1 coordinate 525,230, forward strand.
TGAAGTTTACTCCTGAACATGGATCGATTACCGTTACCTTGTCCGTATCGGCAGATGGTGCAATTGAAGTAAGTATCCAGGATACAGGAATCGGTATCCCTGAGCAGGATATGAGCAGAGTATTCGAACGTTTCTATAAGTCGGATCGTTCTCGTCGAAGAGACGGCAACGGCAGTGGCTTGGGACTGGCCATCGTATATAAGATTGTTTCCCTTCATCATGGTACAGTCGAGCTGGTGAGCAGTATTGGTCAAGGAACGAAGGTAAAGATAGCATTACAAATTGGACCAGAGATGGTCTCTGGAAAAAGCAGACATGAACTCTCTTATATATAGAATTGAATCGAGCCATAGACACGGAGAACCGTAGATATGGCTTTTTTGCATGAAATCCGGTTAAAAATTTTTTGTGCAATATTCTCCCAGTTCATACTCCGTTCATATTTCCTTGTTAGGGTATATTCTAAGCCAGCGCATGGGAAGATGGTGTCGTAAAGGAGGAGGCAAAGAGAGCCATTATGAATTCATTGATTCGTTTTTCTATGAAAAATGTGGCTGCGGTTTTTATTATGGTAGCCATGCTGTTCGGGGGAGGATTTTATGCAGCGACAGGACTGAAAATAGACAACATGCCCGACATTTCGTTCCCGGTAGTCATGGTGACTGCCCAATATGCCGGCCCCCCCGCAAGACGTAGTGGAGCAGGTGACGAAGCCGATTGAAAAAGATTTCCGGCTTGGAACGAGTAAAATCAATATCATCGACCTCCAGCGATCAGACCGCCTCCATTTTTGTAATGTTTGAGGAAGGCGTGAATCCGGAACGGAAAAAGGACGATATCGAAAGCTTAATTCAAGACATTGCATTTCCCTCTGGTGTAGAGCGCCCACGTGTGTCCACACTTGGAATGGCCTCAATTCCCTCATACTATTTAGCGGTGTATGGAGAGGGAGGAATCTCGCAATCTCAATTGGAGCAGCATTTTACGAAGACGATTAAGCCTGGATTTCAAGCATTAAGAGGATTGGATCATATGGATATTATCGGTGCCAGAAGTACACAGTTGAATATTAAACTCGTTCCAGAGCGGCTGCGGGCATATGGATTATCGCCTGTACAGGTGTCGGAAGCAGTGCGCAATATTTTGGCATCAGGGCCTGCTGGGACGGTGGAACTGGATGGTAATACATTATTGGCTCGCATGAATAATGGGTTATCCAGCATCAAGCAGTTGGAGGATATTTCATTTCAGACACCGCAAGGAGAAAACTTACGGCTGGGAGAACTGGGCAGGATTGCCGAAATTGCAGAATCCAAGTTCATGGCCAGGCTGGATGATCAACCAGCTATCGGTATCTTGCTATATAAGGCAAGCGGCGCTAATGCAGTCGAGTTTTCCTCTGGGGCAGATCATTTAATGGAACAATGGAAATCAGAGCTCGAAGGTGTAACCTTTAAGAAAATATATAACTATGCAGACGAAGTGAAGCAATCAATAGGTGGTCTTGTGCGCGAGGGATTAGTTGGGGCTTTGCTTGCATCACTTATGATTTTGATCTTCCTGAGAAATATGCGCATGACCCTAATTGTACTTGTCTCCATCCCGCTCTCCGTACTTATTGCACTTCTGCTTATGAAATGGATGGACATCTCCCTAAATATCATGACGCTTGGTGGCTTGTTTATTGCGATTGGGCGTGTTGTTGACGACAGTATTGTCGTTATCGAGAATATTTATTCCAAGCTGCAACGGGCCGAGGAGCGCAATGAATCGGTTATTGCGATTGCGACTAAGGAAGTGGCCAATGCCATTACGTCTTCCACTCTTACAACGGTAGGTGTTTTTGCACCGATTGGCATGCTAAGCGGGCCGGTAGGACAATTATTCCGCCCATTTGCCATTACTTTGGCATGTGCTTTAATGGCATCACTCCTCGTCGCTTTGACGGTCATTCCGATGCTGGCAAAGCTGCTTGTATTGAAGCAGGCTAATGTCAAGGGTCACGAGCATGCTAGGCCGTCTCGAATCACGCTTGGCTACCGAAGAATTTTAGAATGGTCGCTCAATCACCGCATTAAGACATTGTTTATTTCGATTTTGCTATTCATCGTTACAATGGTAGCGCTGGTTCCACAGCTTTCCTTTACCTTCATGCCAGAAGGGAAACCACCGAGACAGTTCTTCTTTACAATTAAGCTTCCCTATGAGAATTCCCTAAAGGCAACGGACAGTGTGATGAAACAATTAGAGGCGGAGCTGCGTGCCGCTAAGGACGCTCAGAATCGCCCATTGTTCACGTTCATTGAAACGTTGGTCGGTTATGGTGGAGATCCAAATCCGATGCCGTATATGGCTCAAATATACACAGAAGTGAATGAAGAGGCTGATGTGGATTTAGTGAAGCGCGAATATAAAGCGAAGCTGGAAAAGTTCATGCCTGCAGGCTCAGAGCTGGATACCCGTACTTTGACTGGAGACGCGGGCGCTGCTCCTGATTTCACTTATGTATTGTCTAGTGAAGATGCTGTACAGCTAAGACAGGCCGCAGCAATTATCAAGCAGGAAATGAAGCAATTTCCGGAGCTGTCCGAAATCAAGGATACGTTAAGTGAAGCGTCATCAGAAGTTGTAATTAACGTCGATCCGCGTAAGGCCAGACAATTCGGCTTGACCCCAGCTGTCGTACAGAATACGCTCCAAACGTGGCTGTTCCAGGATAAGATTGGTGAATATCGATATCAGGAAGGGCTGCTGTCTACAGTAGTAGAAACGGAAAAGGGGCTGCACAATGATTTGAGCGCAGTAGGTCTTATTCAGTTGAGAACACCGACACAAGATACCGTAACAGTGGCGGACATTGCGGATATTAAACGAATACAGTCGCCTGCCTCTATCAAACGCGATGAGCAAAAGCAGGTTATCAATGTTACGGCCAAAATCATCGGTCAGAACAAAGGTGGAATCAGTGCGCAGGTGGCTGCTGAATTGGATCTTATTCAGCTCCCGGAAGGCGTCGGACGCTCTGTAACAGGTGTTAGCGCGGATATAGGAGACAGCTTTAGCCAATTGTTCGTGGCCATGGTCGCAGCGGTTTTTGTTGTCTACTTGATCATGGTGCTTACGTTCGGTAACGCGACCGCGCCATTTGCGATTATGTTTTCCTTGCCATTTGCGGCCATTGGGGGCGTACTTGGACTGTTCGTTACTAATGAGTCGATCAATATTACTTCTCTCATCGGCTTCATGATGCTGATCGGTATCGTGGTGACAAACGCGATCGTATTTATTGATAAGGCACAGCAGCTAAGAGAACAAGGATTAGATATCCGTCAATCTCTCATTGAGGCTGGACTGTCACGCCTGCGGCCAATTATTATGACGGCAGGAGCCACGATTATGGCACTGCTTCCACTGGCATTTGGTTTCGGACACGGAACCCTTATATCACGTGGTCTAGCCGTTGTCGTAATCGGTGGTTTAACGGTGTCTACATTGCTTACTCTTATCGTGGTTCCGATCATTTACGATATGATTGCCCGGCGCCATAAAAACAAAATGCAGCCGCTTGATCAGATTGGAACTGGCTCGGCGCTGCCAAATGAAGGGAAGGGGACTTCATCATGAATCAAGCACATGTAAGGAGCATGAAAGTACTGCTTATGTTGATGCTTGCGGGTACGGTTATGGGAGTGGCCGGTTGCTCTGCTTCGGAGCCGGGGGATGGACTCGAAGCGATAAATGAACAACAGACGAAATCGACAGTAGGAGAGGTTAAGACGGCCGTAGTGACAAAGCGCACAATGGGGGCTGTACCTGAGATTGTCGCCGATATTGTTCCGTCTGTTACGATAGACATCGTAGCAAAGGGAAGTGGAGAAGTCGTTGCGGTGCAGAAGAAGCGCGGGGATCAGGTGAAGCATGGAGAAGTGATCGCTCGAACAGATGTGGCGCGTGTGATTTCTCAGAAAAATCGTGCTGAGCAAGCGTTGCAAAACGCCAACAAGCTGCTGGAAACTTCTCGTGCCACTAAACGTGTCGACTTGAATGAAACACGCTTATCGATGACAAAACTGGAGGAACAGATTGAAGAACAGACAAAGGCACTCAATAAGCTGAAAAACGGATATGATGAGGGCACCGTGGAAAAGGCGGCTGTCGAACAGTCAGAACTCCAGCTTAAAAATACCAAGTTTGATCTGCAAGTATTGAAAATGAAGCTGGATACAGCAGGAAGACTTACAGGGGATATAAGCGCAGAGGAGCAAATCTCGGCAGCGGAGTACCAATTGAAAGAGGCGCAATTTGCGATTGCAGATGCTGAGGTTAAGGCACCGACTGATGGCATTTTGACGGAATGGACGGCTGTTGCAGGGATGAATGTGGCGCCAGGCACGAAGCTGGGCCGGGTAGCGAATGTGCATACAGTACGAGTCCAAGGGAAATTGTCGGAAGATATGCTGCCACTGCTTAATGGGAAAAAGAAGTTGACTTTTTACATGTCGGGTAAGCCGGAGAAAAGTTATTCCGGAACCATTTCATATTTATCTTCTGTCATGGATATGGATACACGTACGTATGCGATAGAGCTAATGGCAGATAATGCGAAACTCGAATTGAAAGCGGGCATGAAGGTTCAGATCGTGCTGGCAGGAGAAAATGAGCGCAAAGTGCCAGTGGTTCCGTCAACTTCTGTCGTACGAGAGCAAGGCTCAGCCTTTGTATTCATATACCAAAATGGTAAGGCAATCAAGCGTCCTGTTACGCTTGGCACGCTGGAGGATGCAATATATCCGGTAGTTGAAGGATTGCAGGAGGGAGAATCCATTATTATCTCAGGCCAGCACCAGTTGAAGGACAAACAACAGGTGCGGCTTGTGAAGTAGAGGGGTTGACGTGACATGAAGCAGAAAACAATTCAGGCTATTGCTTTTGCCGCACTGTGCGGAATGATTATCGGTACGCTACCAACTAGTGCACTCGCCGTTGTGAAGGAAGGAGGCAAGCCTTCTAATACAGTGAATCCGGCTAAATCGCCTTCAAACGCCATTACTACGAAGCCTATTCAGAAGCAGGTGCCGAAGGCTCAGGATTACTGGAAAAATAGATTTCGAGTAAAGATCGAACTAACTGATGTGATTAACAGTGTAACGGACAAAGGGAAGCAGGTTGCCACCACGATGAAGGTCAAAAATGAGTCAGGAAAAAGGCTTCGGATGCCCGATTACGAACTATATGTGCAGATGGACAATAAGAAGGAATATGCCATGATAGCTAGCGAGAGCAATGTACGGGTGCTGTCTCAGGGCGAGGTGGCAGAGTTGCGCTGGATGAGCAATGTAGTTGCAGATGCAGATGATACAGCCACTCCTGTCCGCTTTATATGGAAGGAAGTGAATCGTGAGGTATATCCAAAAAAGAAACCATCGTCACGGTAATGGATATAAAGCAGCCTGCATGGGAGAATGATTATTCTCCAATTACTGACCCCTCCATGATTAAGGAGTGGGGGCAGCCTTTCCAACTGCAATCATTGTCGAAATCATCAATGCTTACGTACACACCGATCAGTATAATGAAAAGCTCAGGCAAACCAGCGCAAGCAGCAGAACGGTTCAAGGAAAAGCTGGAGACGGTTCACGTCGTTACATTCCGTGTCGTAAATAGGAATAATATACGTGAAAATGTGCCTGATATTAAGCTGACAGCATGGTCGAACAACGATCTGTATCAGAGCAAAAAGCTGGGAAAGGCTCCTGAATCGCTTATGCCGGGTGAAAGCGCAACGCTCCGATACGCGGTAGAGACAGGGCCGAATACAGTGCTCACAGGCTTGAAGCTTTTAACGTCCGAGTCATTCCTTCCACCTGGCTCAACTGATCCGACCAAAGCAGCAACCTATCAAGTAGGCCGCCTTTTTATTACCATTCCGAATCAAGGAACGAGTAAAGTCGTACCGACCGATTATAGACTGAGGGATCAGCTTAGTTTCAGTGACGCTTCGGAATTATTCCCGGTAGGTTTGAATGTATCGATGGAAGAGGAAACGCTCCTTGAGAACAAAGAGGCTGGCTTCAAAGCTCTGCTTCTTCGTTTCAAATTCGAAAATAAAAGCAGTTCCTCGGTCACAATACCTTCTTATCAATTTGAGGTAGAGGATAAGAATGGCTCTAGATTTGGCGGTGAACGCCTAGGTACCAAGGTGGACAAAAAATCGCTGCTTCCTAACGCTGCTGTTGTCGAGTCACATATGTTCGTATTGCCTGATGTCGGGAAGGAGCCAGAATTTTTGCTGCATGTCATAGACAATCGTGAAGAGAAGGACTATCCTTTCATAGTAGATACATTCCGATTCAAGACGAGCTACGATAATACAGGCGACTTGCTGTTTGATATGTATCCATTCCAGTTGAAGATCAACGATTGGGAAGGAAAATGGCTGCGAGGCGGTTCTGAAACGTCTGGGTCGACAGCATATGCCTTAAGACTGAAACTGAATATCATTCGGGCGAAGCAGGTAATGACTGATCCGAGCTTATCGAAAATCAAGCTGGAGTTAACTGATCATAGCGGACGTATGCTCGGCTCTAAACTGTTCTCACTTGTTGAGGAACCGTTGTTGAGGGAAGGGGAACAGAACATCATTTTTGAGAACATTGATATGATAGGCGTGAAGTATCCGGTTATGGTCAGCTTCTATGAAATGCTTGATACGCCTTATGGGCCAGTGAAGCGATTCTTGGGTAAAGTCATACGAAGTTGATCGTTTGAAGCATATGAAAATAATAAAGCAGGGTTAGAGAAGCAAGACTGCTCTAACCCTGCTTTGAATTTCTATAATAAAAGTTGACGGAGCAATAGAGGTTTAGAGGTTCTCATTTGAGCGCCAACACTTGTCCACGTGAAGAAATACCTAAATAGACCTGTTATTCGCCGAATCTTTTTAAGCTTTCGAGGAAATCTCCGACCGACAGATCGCTTATTTGATCGAGCAGATTGTCCATCTGTGTTTTTTTGCGAAGAGAGCCGACGAGCAATATTTCAACTGCCTGATCACGGTCTACGAGAACAGATTGTACCTTCAAGGAATTCGTTAGTAATGCAGCGATAACTGCAATTTGGTCAATGCTTAAGTTAGGGCAGTTGGCCTTTTTTTACTGTTTTTTAGAGTTACCGTTTCCGTTTCCATTTGATTTCTTTTGATTGTTACTCGAAAAGGACACAGCCACTCACCCTCTTGTCAGATTACGGTATTATTGTTTCTGCCGGTTCTTCTCCAGTTCCTTTCACAATTCCAAACGCAAAGGATACGAACCCTACAATGAGGACAATAAGTAATATAATTCGATGATTATCATCTTCCGCCGCCATAACATATTCTCCTTGATCCACGACATGTTATCATGATTATTGTAATCAGGTCGGAGGGGAAAGGTTCCAGCAGTTCGGCCTAATCTGCATTGGAATCGTTTCGTATGCAGGCTTACAAAAATGTAATGTGGAAATTGGCTCTCAACTCGTTGACTTTTGGTGGTATTATCGTTAAAGTTACGAATGCGACTACAGATATAAAGAGGGTTTCAAATGAACGCATATCTATTTCCCATTAAGTTTGCTTTTATTACATTCCCGATAGCGGCACTATTTCTGACACTGCCGTTTCTTATTGTGCAATATCGAAAATATGGATATGTGAATAAGGTTCGCGCCATGGTGCTTTACTCCATGCTTCTTTATTTCATATCTGCTTATTATTTGGTCATATTGCCACTGCCACAAAATGTGCATAATTGCTTGGATCGAGCCGGTGCTGTATTTGAACAGCTGCGCCCATTCCAATTCGTCCGAGACATTGTGAAGGAATCCCGTGTTGAATGGTCGCATCCAACGACCTATGTACTGCTTCTTAAAGAAAGAGCATTTATCCAAGCAGCTTTCAATGTAGTACTAACACTTCCGCTTGGCGTATATATGCGCTACTATTACCGGCGCTCGTTTTTGCAAACGACCGCAATTGCATGTTTCGTCTCCTTATTCTTCGAGGTTACACAGCGAACAGGCTTGTACGGCATCTACGATTGTCCGTATCGGTTATTCGATGTGGACGACTTGATTTTGAACACCTTAGGCGGAATTGTCGGATTCTTGCTTGCGCCAGTATTTACATACTTCCTGCCGCGCTCGCATCAGCTTGATGATCATATCGATCTGACCAAAAAGCCTGTTGGATTCATTCGCAGAGGCATTGCTGCATGGCTAGATTTGACGCTGCTATCCATCATTATGGGATGTATGTACATTGTATACCGGTCACTTGTCTACGGAGACAAACAAAGTATTAACTTCCAGTTGAGTGAGTTCAATATGCTTTATCTTGCGGCAGGTATTCTTGTGTATTTCGTCATCATTCCATTGTTTACCGATGGAAAAACATTTGGCAAATGGGTGACACGCATCCATCTTGTTCAAGATGATATAGACAATTCGACCCGAACCCTTACATTTATGGGGTTGATGAAGCGTTACGGATTACTTTATTTCGGTGTAGGCGGCATCAATTACGTATTTGGTTATGTTATGCGATTTAATGAAGCAATGGATCCGATGGATCCAATTGTAACGGTGCTTGTCTTTATCGCGTGGGTGGGCTTTAATGGATTACTATTCCTGCATTTGCTTCTTCATATGTTCAAGAAGGATAAACGTTTGTTCTATGAGAAAATAAGCCGGACCCGGAATGTGATTACAATTCCTGAACGGATGCAAAAAGATCGAGTTGGAGGATCTGCATCATCTAATGCTCCTTCGTCGGTCGAATCGACGTTAGCAGAAGATGGAGTTGTACTTGAGCAAGGACATGAGAGAAAGCACAAGTTAGAGTCCATGGATACAGATTTGCTTACAGCGACGGACGCATCAGAGCGATTTGGATCCTCGGAAAAGGAAGAGAACACACCCCAACGGCAAGAGCCTCCATCACAGCCAGCACCTGCACTTGATGCACGTGAACTGGTTGACCAGGAACTTGCTCGTTTGAAGGAAAAGCTGGCTAAGAAAGAAGAATAAATACCAATAAAAAGGGCCTCTATCGTCACAAAACAGTGATAATAGAGGCCCTATTTCATGCAAATGTAGTTAATTTTATTCTGAATTCATCGTGTAAACGAATACAATGTGTTACCGACCGAATTAGGAACCACTAGAGTGATTCGTGCGCTCTTCTTGTGGTCCGGATATACTCGAAGTCTGCTCTTCACCTTTTGCAGAAGTTTTCACACCTGGTCGGAGGGATGGAGGTTTAGGACGTTTCTCACGGAAGCGTGTGGCCACATAATTGCGCTTACGGTCACGATAAAATATCCAGCCTCCAATGAAGCCTACGCCTAGAATAAATAGCAGCAGACCAATGGTGAAGGGCACCCATTGGAATACGGGGGCAGTCAGCTTGTCATTTCCGTGATCGACCACATAGTCGAATATCGCATTTTTCATAAGCAGAAAGCCGCTTGTCGCGATAACTCCCGGAATGGCCAGGAGCAGAACCGCAATAAATCGAGTGATAACATGGGTTTGCTTCATTATGTTCTTCACCTGCTCACATCTATGTAAGTTAGCTTAATATTACCTTGATTGCGCTTACTTGTCTAATGTTTCCTCTCTTAGAACTGAACAGAATGACAGTTGTCATGTTTGCGGCGCAAAGAAAAGGGAGTACAATAGAACCATCGGAAATTGAACGAAAAGGAGAGTTGCTTGCATGACGAAACAAGTAGATGTTGCGATCTTGGGAGGAGGAACTGGGGGTTATATTGCTGCAATAGCGGCGGCCCAGGCAGGAAAATCAGTCGCTGTCATTGAACGTGAGAAGCTGGGAGGAACTTGCTTGCACCGTGGATGCATACCTAGCAAGGCGCTGCTTCGAAGTGCGGAGATTTACCGTCAAGCAGGAGAAGCAGCTTCATTCGGCGTCGAAATTGAAGGGATGAGGTTGAACTTCGATCGGGTACAGGCTCGAAAACAGAAGGTTGTTGACCAGCTTCATAATGGTGTGCAATTTTTAATGAAGAAGTACAATATCGAAGTGATTCGTGGGGTAGGACGCATTATGGGGCCTTCTATCTTTTCACCGAAGAGCGGCTCGGTTGCTGTGGAATGTGAAGACGGAGAAGCGATTACGGTCGTTCCGAACTATGTCATCATTGCTACAGGCTCACGTCCGCGCAAGCTGCAGGGGCTTCCCGTGGATCATCCATCTATAGTGACGACAGACGAAGCGTTGGAGTGGGATGAACTGCCGAAGCGGGTGGCTATACTAGGTGGAGGAGTTATCGGGGTAGAATGGGCTTCTATGCTGATAGACTTTGGCGTAGAGGTTACAGTTATCGAGTCTGCTTCTCATCTTATACCTCAAGAGGATAAGGATGTGTCAACCGAACTTCAGCGGCAGCTGGCAAAGCGTGGAGTGCGTATACATACAGATGCAATTGTAGAATCTGAGAAGGTTCAGATAGATTCAGATACAGGAGAAGTAAGGCTCCAAATCACTGCGAAGGGGCAAGCAGTAGACATAACTGCAGACAAGCTGCTTGTATGTATTGGGAGACAGGCCAATATCGAGAACATCGGATTGGAAAATGCGGGCATCGAATACAGTAACGGCCGAATTACAGTTAATGAATATATGCAGACAAATGAATCCCACATATACGCAATTGGCGATGTCATCGGGGGACTCCAGCTTGCACACGCAGCATCTGCTGAAGGGATATTGGCAGTTCGTCATCTATGCGGCGAGGCTCAATACACCATTGACTCCCACCGTATTCCTCGCTGTATCTACACTTCTCCAGAGACAGCATCAATTGGATGGACAGAAAAGGAAGCAGTCGAAGCTGGATATTCGATTAAGACGAGTAAAGTTCCTTTCAAGGCAATAGGGAAGGCAATCGTACAAGGTGATACGTCAGGATTCGTGAAAATAATTGCAAATTCGAGCACAAATGATCTGCTCGGTGTACATATCGTTGGGCCTCATGCTACAGAATTGATCGGCGAAGCCGCGGTTGCCCAGTGGCTGGATGCTACACCGTGGGAAGTAGGAGAGGTTATTCACCCGCATCCTTCTCTCAGTGAGATTATGGGCGAAGCTATGCTTGCTGTTGATGGTCGCGCATTAAATCTATAAAGGATGCGAGGAGTCTGACGTTTTCTTTTGGGAATGTTCAGAGTATAATAGTTTTTAGGCTCTAGTCTTAGTACCTGGTATTAGATAACTGACCACTGTTCATTATCCTGACTGCAATGGTACTCTTACCTGCTCTACGCGGCAGGATAAGGACGAATGATGCAACAATAAAGGAGGATGACTCCATGACACCAGATATGACAACTCGTCAACTGACGAGACATGAAGAACTTGGTCTGTCCCATAAGCAGGCATTGGAAATGTACCGAATGATGCTTCAAGCGCGGATGTATGATGAACGTGCGCTTTTGCTGCAGCGTGCCGGCAAAATTAATTTCCATGTATCAGGGATTGGCCAAGAAGCAGCGCAAATTGGCGCAGCATTTGCACTTGATCATCAGAAAGACTATTTCTTGCCATATTACCGGGATTATGGATTTGTGATGTCGGTTGGGATGACTGTACGTGAGCTTATGCTAGCATTATTCGGCAAGGCAGGCGACCCGAACAGCGGAGGACGCCAAATGCCAGGTCACTTTGGCTGCAAGCGGCTGCGGATCGTAACAGGATCAAGTCCAGTCACGACACAGGTTCCACATGCGGCAGGTATCGCACTAGCCACGAAAATGCGCAATGAGGATGCGGTATCCTTCGTAACGCTTGGAGAAGGATCAAGCAACCAAGGCGACTTCCATGAAGGCTGCAACTTCGCCGGTGTGCACAAGCTGCCGACGATCATTATGGTAGAGAACAATCAATACGCCATCTCGGTGCCGATTGCGAAGCAAATAGCAGGTCGGGTTTGCGATCGGGCTTTAGGCTACGGCTTCCCTGGAGTTCAGGTTGACGGTTGTGATGTGCTTGAGGTATACCGGATTGTGAAGGAAGCACGTGAGCGTGCTGTTCGAGGCGAGGGGCCTACACTCATTGAAGCAGTCATGTACCGCTTGTCTCCACATTCCACTTCAGACAATGACATGGCATACCGTACAAAGGAAGAAGTGGAGGAGCATCGCAAGAAGGACGGGCTTCCTCGCTTCAAGGCATACTTGATGGAGTGCGGTATATGGTCGGAAGAGGAGGATGCAGCCTTGCGTGCTGAATTGAAGGCTGTGCTTGACGACGCAACTTCTTATGGCGAACAGGCGCCATTCCCGCAAGCAGAAGAAGCGCTGAAGCATGTTTACGGGGAGGAGGGTCAAGGAACATGGCAGTAATGGAATACATTGATGCAATTCGTTTGGCAATGAAGGAAGAAATGGAGCGAGATAAGAGCGTATTCGTGCTTGGTGAGGATGTCGGTGTGAAGGGCGGCGTTTTTACTACGACGAAAGGTCTATATGAGCAGTTTGGTGAATCTCGTGCCCTTGATACTCCGCTTGCTGAATCAGCAATTGCAGGTGTTGCTATTGGCGCAGCAATGGTCGGTATGAAGCCGATTGCGGAAATGCAGTATTCAGACTTCATGTTCCCGGCAACGAACCAAATCATTAGTGAAGCGGCGAAGATCAGATATCGCTCGAACAATGATTGGACCTGTCCACTTGTTGTACGTGCTCCAATTGGGGGGGGCGTTGCGGGAGGGTTATATCATTCCCAATGCCCTGAATCGGTATTTTTCGGTACACCGGGATTAAAAATAGTAGCTCCGGCCACTGCATATGACGCGAAGGGAATGCTGAAGGCAGCGGTTCGTGATCCAGATCCGGTTATTTTCTTTGAGAACAAGAAGTGCTATCGGATGATCTCAGGAGAGGTTCCGGCTGACGATTATATAGTGCCAATTGGCAAAGCGAACGTAGTTCGTGAAGGAACAGATTTAACGGTTATCGCATACAGCTTGCCCGTCCATTTTGCACTGCAGGCTGCGGATGAATTGGCGAAGGAGGGTATCAGTGCGCATGTGCTGGACTTACGGACGATTCAACCGCTTGATCGTACAGCGATACTCGAGGCTGTATCGAAGACTGGCAAGGTGCTCATTATTCACGAGGATAACAAGACTGGTGGCGTAGGGGCGGAGGTAGCAGCGATTATTGCAGAAGAGCTGCTCTACGATCTCGATGCACCGATTCAACGCTTGTGCGGACCGGATGTGCCAGCAATGCCTTATAGTCCTCCGATGGAGAAATTCTTCATGCTAAGCAAGGACAAAGTGAAGGAAGCGATGCGCCAATTGGCTATCTTCTAATTGAATGGCAGACGGCCAGAGGTGAGGAGCTTATTTTCTAATTTTAGAGCTTCTCTCCAGGCCGTACAGAACGGGAGTGTGAAACGATGTCTTCAAATCATGGAACAGAAGTATTAATGCCGCAACTGGCGGAGTCGCTCGTACAGGCGACGATTGGCAAATGGCTGAAACGTCCTGGTGATGCCTTTGATGCATATGAGCCGATTTGTGAGGTGATTACGGACAAGGTAGTTGCGGAATTGCCTGCAACTGAAGCAGGAATTATGCGCGAGATTGTAGCTCACGAAGGGGAGACAGTTGCAGTTGGCGCGGTAATTTGCCGTGTTGAGCCGCAAGGAGCGGCATCTGCACCAGTGTCTGCAACAAATGTCTCTGAGCCGAAGCCTCAGCAATCAGCAAATGCTCAAGGCAATCACACTGGGCAGGATATGCGCAATCGCTATTCACCGGCTGTACAGCGCCTTGCGCAGGAGCATGGCATTGATTTGCAGCGTATAGCTGGTTCTGGATTGGGTGGTCGTATTACACGCAAGGATGTTATGGCGGCGATCGAAGCTGGCGGAGAAGCAGTTGTAATACCTTCGGGGCCAGCATCTGCGGGCTCGGTAGGCAACGTGCCAACTGCAGCGCCAAGTATGGGGATATCTGGCGGAGCTGCCATGCCGCAATCTGTTTTTGTTCAGCAAGCTAGTGGGCCTGTACGCCATACTGGGCTGCATTTAACTGAAACACCGCGCATTCCTTCTATTGAAATTGAGGGCAGCGGACAAGCAGGCAATGGAGAGACCTTCATTGACGTAACGCCGATTAGGCATACAATTGCGACACGCATGCGTCAGAGTGTTTCTGAAATACCGCATGCTTGGACGACTATTGAGGTCGATGTAACGGATCTCGTACAGCTTCGCAACAAGATTAAGGATGAATTCAAGCGCAAGGAAGGCATTAACCTGACTTATTTGGCATTCGTACTCAAGGCGATTGTTAATGCGATCAAGGATTACCCAATTATGAACTCGGTATGGGCTGTCGATAAAATTATCGTGAAGCGCGATATTAACCTGTCTTTGGCAGTAGGTACGGAAGATTCGGTATTGACGCCTGTCATTAAGAAGGCAGACCAAAAAATATTGCGGGCTTAGCTAGAGAAATTGATGAGCTGGCACGCAAAACGAGAGAAGGAACATTGTCTCCGAATGATATGCAGGGCGGAACATTTACGGTGAACAATACTGGCTCATTCGGTTCCATTCTATCGTATCCGATTATTAACTATCCGCAGGCCGCGATTCTTACGTTCGAATCGATCGTGAAAAAGCCTGTCGTCATTAATGATATGATTGCGGTTCGCTCCATGGCGAACATGTGTCTATCTTTGGATCATCGGATTCTCGACGGCGTAATTTGCGGAAGATTTTTGCAGCGTGTAAAAGAAAATCTTGAAGGCTTCTCATTGGACACGAAAGTGTATTAAAATAAGATCAGCACGAATCGACAGAAGAAAGCGTGATAACAATGAGTAATGAATGGAACAAATTGGACAAGGCTCTTCGTGTAACGTACATGGATCGCATCGATTATGGTGCAGCATGGGATTTACAAAAAAAACTCGTCCGTGCCATTGATGATGGAACGAGAGAGGATACGCTGCTGCTGCTTGAGCATCCCCCTACGTATACAATCGGTTCTCAGCGTCATCCTGAGCATTTGCTGCTTAGCAAGGATGAACTTGAACGTCAAGGGATAGCGCTGTATGAGA
This sequence comes from Paenibacillus alvei DSM 29, assembly GCF_000293805.1. Classification (GTDB taxonomy): domain Bacteria; phylum Bacillota; class Bacilli; order Paenibacillales; family Paenibacillaceae; genus Paenibacillus_B; species Paenibacillus_B alvei. The sequence continues at coordinate 540,362 of NZ_AMBZ01000003.1, forward strand.
TTGATCGCGGTGGGGATATTACATATCACGGTCCAGGCCAGCTTGTTGGCTATCCGTTAGTGCTATTGGATGGGCCTCAATTAGATCTTCATGGTTATTTGCGATCGCTCGAAGAAGCTATTATTCAATTTCTTGCAACATTCGGTGTAACAGGAACCCGGAAGCCAGAGTATACCGGTGTGTGGGTTGGCAATGTTAAAATAGCGGCGATTGGTGTGAAATTTAATAAATGCAGACACCGTCGTGGTTTTGTAACTAGCCATGGCTTTGCACTGAATGTGAAGAGTGGTATTCAGCATGAAGGGTTCTCAGGCATTATTCCGTGTGGAATTAGTGAATACGGAGTAACTTCTTTAGAAGACTGTACAGGACAATCCTTTACCGTTGAGCAAGTGGGTCAATTGTTGCTGCCACATCTTATTCATGTGTTCGGATTCGAAGCGGCTCAGATGGATACGTCGTTGTCGGTGTAAGAGGGTGCAAGTTAGAACAAGCCATGCGATTTCTCGCATGGCTTGTCCCGTAGCCGTTCAACTTGATTCTGGTTATGTGGTTGCTTGATCGATGCAGCTATGTGGCCCCAGCTTATTCTGCTTGAAGCACTAGCCATATATGAATGGCTCGACAATCACAAGCACGGTGGATGCGAGCATCGCGGCGAGCATGACATAAATAATAATTTTAAACCATCGTTTGGATTGCATGAGGGCAGAGAACTCCTTTCATCATTAAATCATGAGTTATTCTCTATTGTACATTAAATAATCGTTTGGAGGAAAGAGATATGGTTCAACAAGAAAGACTTGTAAAGCATTTTATGGAACTGGTTCAAATTGATAGTGAGACAAAAACGAACGCGCGATCTGCGATGCATTGAAACAGCAATTCGAGGCGCTTGGCTTACAGGTATCGGAAGACGACACAACAGCTGAAACCGGTCATGGGGCAGGCAACCTGATAGTGAATTGGCCAGCTACAGAAGGACAAGAGAATGCAAAGCGTTTATTCTTTACTTCTCATATGGATACTGTTACACCAGGTAATGGCATTAAACCACAGCTTGGTGAGGATGGATATATCCGCAGCGACGGCACGACAATTCTTGGTTCAGACGACAAGGCAGGGCTTGCTGCGATGTTCGAAGCTATCCGACTCATTCAAGAATCGAATACGCCGCATGGCACGATTCAATTCATCATTACAGTTGGTGAGGAATCCGGTCTTGTAGGCGCCCGTGCAATGGACAGTAGCCACTTGCAGGCTGATTTCGGTTATGCGCTGGACTCTAACGGTGAAATCGGAGCGATCGCGGTAGCTGCTCCAACACAAGCCAAAATTACGATGGAAGTATTCGGCAAGTCCGCTCATGCGGGCGTGAATCCGGAAGATGGCATCAGCGCAATTCAAGTTGCCAGCAAAGCGATCTCCCGAATGCCGCTTGGCCGCATTGACCACGAAACGACTGCTAACATCGGCAAATTCGAAGGTGGTGGCGCAACAAACATTGTATGCGATTATGTGAAGCTGCATGCGGAAGCGCGTAGTATCGTACAGCATAAAGTTGAGGCTCAAGCGAAGGCAATGAAGGAAGCGCTCGTGAGCGCAGCTGAGGAATGTGGAGCAAAGGCTGAGTTCCATAGTGATATTGTGTATCCTGCATTCCAGTTTACAGAGAAGGATGAAGTCGTACAGCTTGCAAAGCGGGCAATCGAAAGCATCGGTGCAACGACTCGCTTGTTCCATTCGGGCGGTGGCAGCGATGCGAACATCTTCAATGGCATGGGTGTGCCGACAGTAAACTTGGCGGTAGGATACTTGGACATTCATACAACGAAAGAACGTATTCACGTATCCGACTTGGTGAAAACAAGCGAATTAGTTGTAGCCATTATTCAACAAGCTGCACAAGCATAACACATTACTCATGGAATACAACTTTTTGATGGATGCGGCCATGCTATCTACCATTAGGTAAGAAAAGCACAATTGACTGCCTCAAAATTAGAATAGTAAAGCCCTTGTTCAATGAGAATCATGAACAAGGGCTTTTTGGTATTTAGAGACTTTGCGCATAAGTTGAAGAGTTATTTTGCATCGTAAGAGGTGAAGGCAATTTGTTTTTTGCTGAAATTTCCACGGTTCGCTTGCTGTTGAACCAGCTCTGATATTGAAGTGTTGCCTCCATGGCGCATCATGAGGCGGCGCAGCTCAACCATTACCTCTTGCTTCTTACCTACTAGCAGCATTTCTTGTTCTTGATATATTCGCTGCATTCATGCATCACTCCCGGATCGAATCGGACAAGCCGTAATGATATAATGAGTATGTTCTAGTGAACGGGAATATGACATAAAGGAGAAAGAGAATATGAATGAACATCAAAGACCGATACAGACATGCAATCACCTGGAAGAAGTTACAATTGAGACCAAGTCCATATTTGATGGAAAAATCATTAAGCTCCAAGTAGATACGGTTAAGCTTCCAGACGGATCAACTGCTACAAGAGAGATTGTCCGTCATCCTGGTGCAGTTGCCGTGCTAGCTATCAAAGGGGAGAAAATGCTCGTTGTCGAGCAATATCGTAAACCGCTTGGTCGCAATCAGGTTGAAATTCCCGCTGGCAAGCTTGATCCGGGCGAGCAGCCAATAGAGGCAGCGATGCGAGAACTCGAGGAAGAGACGGGATATCGAGCGAATACTCTTATTCCATTAGGCTCCTTTTATACGTCGCCTGGCTTTGCAGATGAAATCATTTATTTATATGTAGCAGAGCAATTGACAGCAGGTGAAGCGCATACAGATGAGGATGAGTTCCTTGAGGTAGGCGCGATGACCTTAGAAGAGGCTTTCGATGCGATGCGTGATGGGAGTATTAGTGATGCGAAGACAATCAATGCGATGTATGCGTGGCAAATTTACAAATTGACTGGAAAGTGGCCGGTGTAAGCAAATGAACAACGCAGCAGGAAGCAAGCCAAACGATGCGCTTCATACGATGTATGGGGATTTCCATATCCATATTGGCAGCACGTCCGATGGACGGCCTGTTAAAATAAGCGCCAGCCGCAATTTAACCTTTGAGGCAATTGCACAGGAGGCATCGGAACGCAAAGGAGTCCACTTAATTGGCATCATCGATGCCCATGCGCCGGGTGTTCTGCGGGATATCTCGGCACTTCTCGATAAGGGGGAGATGGAGGAGCTTGCCGACGGAGGAATTCGGTACAAGGATACAACTTTGTTTTTGGGAACGGAGCTAGAGATCCGTGAAGAAGGATATGGTATCGCCCATGTGCTCTGTTACTTGCCGAACATAAATGCAATGGAGCGCTTCTCAAGCTGGCTTGCACCTCATGTAACGAATATGAATTTATCGTCGCAGCGTGTTTATTTGTCTGGTCGTACCCTGCAAGAAGAAACGGCGGCGTATGGTGGTTTGTTCGTGCCTGCACATGTATTTACTCCTTATAAGAGCATATATGGGAATTGCGCAGATCGAATGGCCGACATACTGGATTTAGAGCTGATAGACGCTGTAGAACTTGGATTGAGTGCCGATACGGAAATGGCAAGCTGTATCTCTGAATTGGATCGCTTTACGCTTCTGACGAACTCGGATGCGCATTCTCTAAGTAAAATCGCAAGGGAATATAATGCACTTGCCATGGCATCTCCTACATTCAAGGAATGGGCAATGGCGCTTCGTAGCGAAGCGGGGCGCAAGGTTACAGCCAATTACGGCCTTAATCCTCGTCTTGGAAAATATCATCGTACGTCATGTGCCAATTGTGGTCATGTCCTGGATGGGATCGTTATCGATGGTACTTTAAGTGAAGTACAGCCTATCTGTGAGAAGTGCGGCTCAAAGAAGTTTATTCGCGGTGTATCGGATCGGATTCAATCTATCGCTGACCGCGAAGCGACATGTCTCGCTCACCGCCCACCATACTGTATGCAAATTCCGCTCGAGTTCATACCTGGCGTAGGGAAGCGAACGCTGGCTAAGCTGCTGGGGCATTTTGGAACAGAGATGAACGTCCTGCATCATGCCACGGAAGAAGAACTCAAGCAAGTAGTTGGACAAGCAACGGCAGAGCTTATCGTGCTTGCTCGTAGCGGACAATTATCTCTGCAAAGCGGAGGCGGCGGGACTTATGGCAAAGTAATTGCCGGGGAATAGATTTCAAAATCATAAATGGACGAGCTGGAGCATAAATTGGATGGACGAGATATTCGTCACTGTAACCTACTAGAAAGGGGCCTTCATCCATGAAGCCGATTGCTCAGTCTTTTCGTGCTCAGCTCCATTTATATATTTTCGTATCTGTTCTTTTCCTTGTCGGCGTTGTATTTGGTTCCTTGCTTGTCAATGCTTTGACATTGGAGCAGCAACAGGATATAGGCAGCCATGTCAATCAATTTGTATCGACGATGGGGCAGGAGTCAGCTGCTTCGAATTTAGCTGGAGTCGGTGGGGAGACGTTCTTAAGCTCGACGATGTTCTATGTCAAATGGGTAGCACTCATTGCACTGCTCGGCATATCCATTATCGGCTTTCCTCTTGTACTTGCACTTGTGTTCGCAAAGGGCGTATTTATCGGATTTTCGGTAGGGACGCTTATTAGCCAATATGCATGGAGGGGTGTTCTGTTCGCACTCGTATCTGTCGCCCCGCATAACATTGTTGCGATTCCTTTTTTGATGATTGCAAGCGTAGCCTCCATGGTATTCGCAATGCATATTTTAAAAAATCGCTTATTTGTTCCTAGAATGCAGTCATTGCGTGAACCTCTCCACCGTTTTATGACACTTCAAACTGTCTCATTGGTTGGTATGGCTGGGGTAGCTGCGATTGCAACATGGGTGTCCCCTATTATGATGAGTTGGGTCGTTCCGATGCTAAGTTGATTGAATTAAGAATGAATCGTGCCAAGAAAATTGACTTTGTGCAATTCATTTGACACTGCTTGCGTTCTCCCCCTATAATATATAGAAGTGATACAAATGAAACGTGGATGGCAGGCAAGGGGGGAGACCATTGGAAGCGCGGATTGAGAAGATTAAGCAGCAACTTCAATCCCAAGGGTACAAGCTGACACCACAGCGCGAGGCAACCGTGCGCGTCCTGCTCGAGAATGAAGAAGATCATCTTAGTGCTGAGGACGTATTCATGCTCGTGAAAGAAAAAGCGCCTGAAATCGGTCTTGCCACCGTATATCGTACATTGGAATTGTTAAGTGAGCTGCATGTCGTGGAGAAAATGAACTTCGGCGACGGCGTTGCACGATATGATTTGCGCGGAGATACGAATAAGCATCATCATCATCATTTGATATGTGTCCAATGCGGCTCTATGCAGGAGATTCGTGAGGATTGGCTTGGGCCTTTGGAAGAGCGCTTGGAGAAGGAATTTCAATTTACTGTTGTTGATCATCGTCTTGATTTTCAAGGCATTTGCAAGAAATGCCGTGAAAAGCAGGCTGAGGAGCAGGTGGAATCACCGCAGCAGTAAGCGGGAAACTGTAATGGCGCAAGGCTGTGCCAGTACGGGGAATAGCGGCAGCTTATGAGATGGATATGATGAGAAAGCCTCGGCAGCATAGCCGAGGCTTTATTGCTTGGGATCAACGATAACGGCATAGATACATAATGAAATTAGGAATGCGAAATGTGCTTATGAAGCATTTACTCTTTGCGCATAGCAACAGATGTTCTTTTTCGGCTGTTGGCGGTGATCCGCCTTTCAACAACGAGAGTTCGGCGAGCTGCACGCTTGCGCTTCCTCCGCTGAACAGCGGCTGTTTTCTTACTGCGATTGCTTCGTGAGGAGGCTATTGCCATATAAGGAGTGATTGGAGTCGCCATAGCTGGGGCCAACTCGTAACTATTGCTAGCTTCCGCCGCTGGCTGGGATGCGATGGAAAGTGCAGAGAAGGCCTGCTCTGCTTGGATCAGACCGAATCCCTGTGAAATTCGCGAATACCCCTTGAGTGGGCGGGCATTGTTTATTAACAATTTGCGAACATGGGCGGGGCTTATTTTGCGGTTGTGAGCCAGCAGCAGGGCGACCGTTCCTGAAACATGTGGCGCTGCCATCGATGTTCCGGAATTCGCGACAAATCCTTTTTTGTTGCTAGTGGATACGATATCGCTGCCTGGTGCAGCAACATCAATGCCTCGCCCGCGGCTGCTAAATGATGCAATGCGATTTTTCTTGTCCGTGGCCGCAACCGCGATGACTTCCGGGTAGCTGGCTGGCTGATCGATTTTTTTGCTGCTTTTGCCCTCGTTACCGGCTGAGGAGACAATCACAATTCCATTGCGATGAGCTCGCTTTACCATTGTTCGCAGTGATGCACTGGCTCCATTAAGTCCTAAGCTCATATTGATGACGTCCATTTTATTGCGTATGCACCATTCAAGCCCTTCCACAATATCTGAGACATATCCGTCCCCGGTCTTATCCAGAACCTTTACGGCATAGAGTTTGACCTCTGGGGCTACACCATACTGCATTCCATTTTTTCCTAGTGCAGCAACAATCCCCGCTACATGCGTTCCGTGACCATTGTCGTCCTTATAAGGGCTTCCCTTATGGATTGTGTTCACCCCACCTGCAATTTGGAGATCAGGGTGGGTAGAGATGCCGGTATCAACGATGGCGACTTTAATGCTTTTTCCTTGAGATTTCTTCCATACGGGTGGAACTTGTATGCGTTTGACTCCCCAAGGAATTTGGTCTGTTGCAGAAGAAGCCTCTGTAGTTATGGAGTCCAGATTAAAGTCTGCAGGATCATAGAAGAAAGGGGATAGATGTGCTCTGACTTTCGCGTCCGTTTCAATTCTGCGGACGTGCGGATGCTTCTTCAATCGCATCAATGCTTGATGGTTGCCATCCATATGACAGCATAACATATTCGCTGAATCGACTTGCTTGACAGGTGTAATGCCGAATTTTTGTAATTCAAGTATGCATGCGTTGTAGCTTTCTTCGTCTTTTAAAATAATCATCTTGCGTATCGCTTTGCGATGAGGCCGACTGCTGACAGCCGCCTTCAACATGCGTGATAAGGTGCGCATGCTTGCTAGCCCTCCAATTCGATGCGGTTTGGCAGATCATTTGCAGGATGAATGGAATGCCATGTTGTATCGTATGAGACTAATATAGAACGGTGAAATAATCTATCCACAAAATTCATTCCTTGAATTGAGATGACCCGCATATCCGAGGGCCTGGCATCATATGTTACAGGAGAATGATTTAGCCCATCGGAAGGGGAGAACACAATGATCGTGCCATTGCGAGCCCTATTAAGACGAATTAAGTTTATGGCATTATTTCTCATGATGACCTACGCGGTTGCTTATTTTATGGGGGCAATCAGTGATTGGATTTATCCAGTGGACAAGTATCGTGAGCCGCATGGCAAGGCTGTAAAGGTGTTTCGGTGGGAAGATGAATTGGATAGAGAGCATATGACTTTTACAGAACGGCTGCGTGTGTACTACTGGTTGGGCGAGTAGGGAAATGTTTGTGCAGGGAAGGATTTCGCATGAAAGCTGTGGAAGTAGTGTAGGATTGGTTGCTTATAACAGTGATAACAGCCAGTGAAAGTCGCAAGTTAAGGAGTATAGTTCGATGGCAAGCTTACTAGAACAGCAAGTGGAAGCATATCGCAATTATTTAATGAACGAACGGCGGGTATCCTTGAATACGCAGGAAGCCTATATACGCGATATTGAGATGTTCATTGCAGCGGTTGGCGAAGGCGTGAATAGGGTCGATGAGATTCGTTCTTACCATGTTAATCAATATATGTATCAATTGAAGCGGGACGGTAGGGCGGCTTCGAGCATAGCACGCATTGCGGCCTCATTACGTTCCTTTTTTCATTTTTGTATCCACGAAGGGAGCCTGAAGCAGGATCCATCTTATGAAGTGGAGCGGCCGAAGACATCGACGAAGGCCCCTGAGATTTTGTCCCTATCGGACACAGAACGGCTTCTGTCATTACCAGACGATCGTTCGCCGTTAGGCATTCGGGATCGAGCGATGCTTGAGACTTTGTATGCGACTGGAGTTCGGGTATCGGAGCTCATGTCGCTCAACGTGGAGGATGTCCAGCCGAAGCTTGGGTTTCTTCGCTGCATGAGCGGCAAGGAGCGTGTTGTACCATTAGGGCAAGTCGCTGCGGAAGCCTTAGATCGATACTTGAACGAGTCAAGACCACAATTTATCTCCTCATCCTCGCTTGTTGGGGAAGTAGAGTATGGAGAGCAATCGGCTCTGTTCGTTAATGTGCGCGGTCAACGGATGTCACGGCAAGGCTTCTGGAAAATGGTCAAAAATATGCGGAACATCTGGAACTACCCTTTCCGATTACGCCTCATACTCTGCGACATTCCTTTGCCGTTCATCTGTTATCAAATGGTGCCGATGTTCGGGCTGTGCAAGAAATGCTTGGCCATGCCGATCCGGCCACAACACAGCGATATGTGGAATATATGAAGAAGTCCAGCATGAAGGAAGTCTATACATTTGCCCACCCGAGAGCGAAGAAGAAGTAACGAGAGTATGGTTCAAATCTCCTTAACATAATCTAAGATGAAGAATGAGAAGGAGTGGTAACCGTGAATAGAACTAGTAACCGATTTGGTCGTATTGCAGTTATTGTGCTGGATAGTGTCGGCATAGGGGAACTGCCAGATGCTCCGCAATTTGGCGATGCAGGCGCTCATACTTTGGGCCATATCATTGAACACAATCCGAATATAAAACTGCCGAATATACAGCGACTTGGTCTTGGAAATATTGCTGACCTGGGTACCTTGAAGGCTGTTGAACACCCAGAAGGCGTATTTGGCAAAATGGCCGAGATCTCAGTAGGCAAAGATACCATGACAGGTCATTGGGAGCTGATGGGTCTTCGCATCACTACACCGTTCAATACGTATCCAGATGGATTCCCACAGGAACTGATCGAAGCGTTCGAGAAGGAAACAGGACGGAAGGTGCTGGCCAACAAGCCTGCATCCGGGACGGAAATTCTTGAGGAATATGGCGAAGAGCAGATGAAGACGGGATCATGGATCGTTTATACATCTGCGGATAGTGTGTTCCAAATTGCGGCCCACGAGGAGATTATTCCTCTGGATGAGTTATATCGCGCATGTGAGATTGCTCGCAAATTGACGCTTTGCGAACCTCATTCCGTTGGTCGCGTCATTGCACGTCCTTATGTTGGCAAGCCAGGCGCGTATACACGAACGCCGAATCGGCACGATTATGCAATTAAGCCTCCAGCAGATACTGTGCTTAATCTTTTGCAGCAGGCAGGGAAGGACGTAATTGCGGTTGGGAAAATTAACGATATTTTCTCGGGAGAAGGCATAACCGCCTCGTATCCAACCAAGAGTAATTCCCACGGTATTGAAACCACGACCGAATTGCTGGGGCAATCCTTTGAAGGATTGTTGTTCGTCAATTTAGTGGATTTTGATTCCATGTATGGGCATCGCCGGGATCCTGCAGGCTATGCCAAGGCGTTGGAGGAATTTGATGCGGCCCTGCCAGCGATGATGGATAGGATTGGACCGAATGATTTATTAGTCATTACTGCAGATCATGGCAATGATCCCACGCATACAGGGACAGATCATACACGGGAATATGTGCCACTTCTGCTGTATAGTCCATCTTTGCAAGCTGGACAATCGCTTGGTATTCGTACAACCTATGCGGACTTAGGGGCTACAATTGCTGACAATTTCCAAGCGGGATCGCCGCAGGTGGGCACAAGCTTTTTGCATGAACTGAAATAAAGGATTACACGATCCGATACCAATCGGACGATTATGAAGAATGGGGGAGACAAAATGAGCAACACAATGACACACGATCATATTCAAGAGGCAGCGGCTTATATCCAATCCAGAATTAGTGAGACGCCAGAAGTAGGATTGATTTTGGGATCCGGACTAGGGGTACTGGCAGACTTGGTGGAACAGCCTGTTACGATTGCTTACGGGGACATTCCGCATTTCCCTGTATCTACTGTAGAAGGCCATGCTGGTGAGCTTCTGGTCGGCAAAATCGCTGGCCGTACGGTAGCACTGATGAAGGGCCGCTTCCATATGTACGAAGGATACGGCCCTGAGCTGACAGCATTCCCGGTCCGCGTTATGAAGGCAATTGGCGTATCCAAGCTGCTCGTGACGAATGCGGCAGGCGGTATCAATACTTCCTATAAGCCTGGAGACCTTATGCTTATTTCTGATCATTTGAACATGACGGGACGCAATCCGTTGATTGGTGCGAACGACAACCGGCTCGGGGCACGATTCCCAGATATGTCTCAGGCATACAGCCCGAAGCTTCGCCAGAAGGCGAAGGAAGTTGCAGCCTCACAGGGCGTTGAACTGCAGGAAGGCGTCTATGTTGGCTTTCTTGGCCCGAACTACGAAACGCCTGCGGAAATCCGCATGCTCCGTATACTAGGTGGCGACGCTGTAGGGATGTCTACAGTATCAGAAGTGATCGTTGCACAGCATGCAGGTATGGAAGTGCTCGGTATTTCCTGTATTAGTAACATGGCGGCAGGAATCCTTGATCAGCCGTTGTCGCACGCTGAAGTTATGGAGACAGCAGAGCTCGTCCGCGATAAGTTCCTCAAGCTTGTTATTGGGATTATCCCTGTTATGTAAGTAAGACATTTGTATGTGAAAAGGCCGCTGCATGGCTGTCCATCGATCGGGCAGTACAGCGGCTTTTTCTTATGGTTCCAGCAATATAAAATGAGCGAGTCCATTCGAAGAAGGCAATTGTATAACGTTTCAATTCGATGAGCTGATCGGTTACATAAGAATATAAAAAATGATAATACCAAATAAAATACTCCTCGAAGGAAGTTTCTGTAGCGAATAGGGAAGCGTGATACGCTTGAACCAGCATAGAACGATAACCCTCGAACAGGTTGATCATATCCGCCGTAATAAGATTGGCAATGCGATGCAGTGCTTGATATTCCTCGTTGTTCAGTACAGGTATCATCAGCTTGCCGTTCTTCCACAAAGTCTCTTGCTGAATTCGATTCGCTTTAAGCTTTATTAGTGATACGATATCATTCCCAATTGGGATGCTAAGCTGGTAGAGCTGCTGCCCCGACTCATGTGCGATGACCGGAAATGTCGGAACATATCGCTCCTCTTCTTTTTTGATGAGACCTTCACTGTAGAGCAAATCGATGCTATTTTTCCACTGTACCTGTGAAATAGAGATCTCTCTCATTAGCTGTTCCTCTGAATAGCCCAGATACAGCCCGATACAGATGCGATCAAGGTTATTCTTAGTAAAATCAAAATCCGGGAAATTCGAACCCCGCGAGATCATTTTGTGTTCAAATTGTGACTATAGCATGATATCATCCTTTCTCGTTGTGTACTGCATTTCACTTCATATGCTATAAATTTGTTTTCCAATTTTTTCTACTTTCACAAGAGAATCCTTCCAAGTTCTGCTCTATCTTTCGGTAAGAGTGGAATATTTTGCTTCTGAAAGGTAACACTGGATAGAAAGTGCATCCTGCGCATGTAATGCACTCAGGATGTACGCTATTTAGATAGGAGGGGACAATCTGTGAACAAATGGCTGTGTGCTAGTCTTAGCCTTTTATTCGCTGCCGCTTGTATATTGCCTGCTACGGCGAACGCATCTTATGCACGAGCAGACTTGCCGCCTTGGACGAATTCGGAAACGCCAAGCCAAGCAACATCCTCTGCTGCGCCGGAAGCCCAATTGGCGGATAACGCGCGCTCAGCGGTGCTTATGGATGCGGAAACAGGAACGGTGATCTTCGAGAAAAATAGTCACGATAAGCTTCCACCAGCAAGCATTACGAAAATTATGACGATGCTGCTTGTCATGGAAGCGATTGACAAAGGCAAGCTGAAGATGACGGACAAGGTGGCGACAAGCGAGTACGCTGCGTCTATGGGTGGATCGCAAATCTTTCTTGAGCCGGGCGAAGAAATGACGGTCGAAGAAATGATGAAGGGAATCGCAATGGCTTCAGGCAATGATGCATCGGTTGCAATGGCTGAGAAGATTGGCGGTTCCGAAAAAGCGTTCGTACAGATGATGAACGATAAGGCTGCAGAGCTTGGCATGAAGGATACTCATTTTGTGAATTGCAATGGCCTCCCTGCTGAGAATCATTATACGTCAGCGCATGATATTGCCTTGATGTCGCAAGCATTGTTGAAATATCCGAATGTTACCAAATTTACAGGTGCATATGAGGATTATTTGCGGCAGAACACCAGCAAGAAATTTTGGCTTGTCAATACGAACAAACTTGTACGGTTCTACCAAGGCGCCGATGGATTGAAAACAGGATTTACTTCAGAAGCGCGTTATTGCTTGTCAGCTACAGCAAAGCGGGACAATATGCGTGTTATTGCCGTTGTGCTTGGCGAACCGAATACAAAGACACGCAATGCAGAAGTCACTCAAATGTTCGATTACGCCTTCGCTCAATATACGAATGTTCCGCTGCTGAAAAGCGGTGATCGTATAGGAGACATTCGCGTTGAAAAAGGCATGGTCGAAAAAATAGAATTGAAGGCTCAGCGTCCATACCATGTGCTGCTCAAAAAAGGCGAGGGCACGGACAATCTGCGCTTTGAGCTTGACGGTCCGAAATCGGTTAAGGCTCCGGTGAAGGCAGGTCAGTCGCTTGGGAAACTTGTCGTATATCAAGGGGATAAGGTCGTTCGCGAATATCCTGTCGAATCTGCGGAGGAAATTGCGAAAGCTGGTTGGTGGACGCTCTTCAAGCGTACGTGCGGCAAGTTGTTTTTGTCAATTAAAGACGGGCAGCTTCTAGTTTTGTCGGCAGGCAGGAATTGGTTATCCAATTGACGAACTGTATCGGCATCATGGGGAGGAGAGTGAGGCGCCATGAATCTGCAGGTGGAATTGGAACACCAGCGCAACGTATTAATTACCCGTCTGAGTGGGGAACTGGATCATCATACGGCAGAGCTCGTACGGATTCAGCTCGACGAAGCAATTCAACGAAAGCAAGTGAACCATGTCGTGCTAAGCCTTCGTGATTTGACGTTTATGGACAGCTCAGGATTAGGTGTCATTTTAGGAAGATACAAGCAGATCAAGGGACGAGGCGGAAAAATGGCGGTGTGCGATATGAATCCGGCAGTGCGACGTCTGTTCGAATTGTCTGGCTTGTTTAAAATTGTGCATGTTTACGATAATGAGCGCAAAGCGCTTAATGGGTTGGAGGTCGTATCATGAGTGTACAATCAGACACGAACGTAATGACGCTGCAATTTTCCAGTCGTTCCGAAAATGAGGCATTTGCCCGTGTGGCTGTGGCGGCATTTGTATCCCAGCTTGACCCGACAATGGACGAGCTGACGGATTTGAAGACGGTAATCTCTGAGGCAGTAACGAATTGTATCATCCATGGTTATGACAATGACCCTACAGGTATGGTTACGATTTCAGCCTCTATTACAGGAGAAGAAATCACGCTTACGATCTCAGACAATGGACGAGGCATAGAGGATCTTGAGCTGGCAAGACAGCCGCTGTATACGTCTAAGCCGGATATGGAACGCTCTGGCATGGGCTTCACGATCATGGAGAACTTCATGGATGAATGCGAAGTAACTACCGAGCTGGGCGTCGGAACGAGCATCCGCATGAAAAAGCGGATTGAATCGAAAAAAGCGCTCTATAATTAGGGGTTGAAGCCATGGAAGCTGATTTGAAGCAGTCGTCGCCCAATTATTTGGATGACGCGGAAGTGAAGCGTCTGATTGCGCTTAGTCAGACAGGTGACTCATTAGCAAGGGAAACACTTGTCAATTGCAACATTCGCCTTGTCTGGTCCGTCGTTCAGCGCTTTATGAATCGAGGATATGATCCGGATGATCTATTCCAGATTGGTTGCATCGGATTGCTGAAATCTGTTGATAAATTCGATTTGTCTTATGATGTGAAGTTCTCGACCTACGCGGTGCCGATGATTATCGGTGAAATTCAACGCTTTTTGCGTGATGATGGAACCCTTAAGGTAAGCCGTTCCTTGAAAGAGATGGCGAACAAGGTGCGCAAAACGAAGGATGAGCTGTCCAAGCGTCTTAATCGCCTTCCGACAATTAAGGAAGTTGCTGCCGAGCTTGGGGTATCACCGGAGGATGTTGTATTTGCACAAGAGGCGAACAAGCCGCCTACCTCTATCCATGAGACGGTGTTTGAAAATGACGGTGATCCGATTACGCTCATGGATCAAATTGCAGACGATACACAGGAAAAGTGGTTCGATAAGCTGGCGCTGAATGAGGCGATTGAAGGCTTGAGCGAACGAGAGCAGCTTATTGTGTACTTGCGGTATTATCGGGATCAGACACAATCAGAGGTTGCGAGCCGGCTCGGAATATCCCAGGTGCAGGTATCGCGGCTTGAAAAGAAAATATTGCAATCCATCAAGGCTCAGATAGCGCAATGAGCAGATGGGAGTTAAGCATTGAACCGCAGGGAATGTCCCTGCGGTTTTTTTGCTGTCCATTCATCCATACTAACGCTATGGAGGAAGGAGGGGGATCGATATGGCGACTGTGGATGGGATTCCAGAATCCGGAAGCACCTGCTACATCCGGCTGCGTAAGCAATCTTCAGTAAAGCCCGGGCATCCGATAAGATTGCAGGATGTAGCGGAAGTAATTGCAGATGACGCTTGGCATGCAAAATTAAAGGAGATTGTACTGAAGGATCCAAAACCAAGCGATGGCAATGTAGTTTTGATTGATATGATGCAAATCACTAGGTTGATTAAAGCTATATACCCGAAAATGACAATTGAATGCTTTGGCCAGCCACATACGCTTGTAGAGGTTGCTGCAACCGTGAAAAAGCCGAACGTGGCCTTGATTGTCCTCGTTTGGCTGCTGCTGTTCTTTGGTTCAGGTCTCGCCATCATGAACTTTCACGCCGATGTAAGCATGCTTCCAGTACATAAACGGATTGTCGAGCTGCTTACAGGCCGTAAGGATGCGAATCCTTTTTGGTTTCAAGCGTGCTACTCAATCGGGATAGGGTTGGGAATGGTCGTATTTTTCAATCATTTCTTCCGGAAAAAGTTCAATGAGGAACCGACGCCGCTTGAAGTAGAGATGTTCCTTTACCAAGAAAATTTGAACCAATACATGATTACTGAGGAGTACAAGCGTTTGCGCAAGGAGGATTTGAAGCGTGAGTGATTCATGGATGTATGGTCTCGCGCAGCTGCTCGCGTCCTTTGCGGGTTTAGCTGGAGGGATTACGGTCGGCGGTGCAATGGTCGCTTTATTTGTCGTACTGGACATGCTCCCTCGTCTTGCTCAGCTGACGCGTTCCTTCCATTGCTCATATTGGTTTGAGTATGCAATCATTGCGGGTACGCTGTTCTTTACCGTAACAGATTTGTGGAATATCTCCTTTTATTATGCAGGATGGTTCTCCCCATTCATTGGACTTTTGGACGGGGTATTCGTTGGGCTGCTGGCGGCAGCACTTACGGAAGTGTTAAATGTATTTCCAATACTGGCGAAGCGGCTGGGGATGACTTTTGTGCTCCCTCACCTGCTTACTGCCATGGTTATCGGGAAGGTTGTTGGTTCTTGGCTTGATTGTTTTAAATACCCGCATTGAATGAGCGAATATCAGCAGCCGAGCGCTGTGCACAACATTACCACATTAACGAAGGAGGAGATTGCCGATGACAGAGCAACGTTCAGAACAAGAGGAGTCTAATAGGGACACATTTCCGCCTTCTGATATGAGTTCAGGCCAAGAGCATGCCAAGGAGAAGGATGATCAGAAGCACGCCTCATCTCAGGATAAGATAACGGAGAAGAAGAAGCAGAACGAAAAGTCCGATACGATTGAGGAATCCATCATCTATTGGCAGAACAAGGATGAAGTATCAAAAAAGCTGGACGAAACGAAGAAAACTCTCCAGCGGGTAGTCGGGCTTGGAGAGTCGTTTGATATCATTTTGCGTGAAATGGTCTTTGGTGAGCGCCGTGTAGGCTTGTTTTATTTGAACGGATTCGCCAAGGAAGAGGTCATGACTTTAATCCTGTCCCGCATGTCGTATTTAGACAAGGAAGAAATAACGCCGAATGCCCTCAAATCCTTGTTCGAGCGCTACATTCCCCACCTGCAAGTAGAGCGGGAGAATAAACTAAGCAGTATCATTAATAAGGTGCTGGCTGGTAGCAGTGCGTTCTTTATTGATCATGAATCAACCGCGATTATTGTGGATTGCAAATCCTTTCCGGTGCGAGGTCTGGAAGAACCGTCGCTCGAACGCGTTGTACGGGGTGCTCGCGATGGATTCGGTGAAACGCTGCTTACGAATGTGACCTTAGTGCGTCGACGTGTACGCGACCCAGGGCTCATGTACGAAATGGTGCAGGTTGGCCGCCGTACCCGTACAGATGTGTGCATTGCCTATATCGATGATATTGCAGACAAGCGTCAAGTGGAGTCGGTTCGTAATAAAATAAAAGCGGTGAATCTCGATGGTCTTCCTCATGCCGATAAGCAGTTGGAAGAAGCGATTATCAATAAGTTTTGGAAC
This sequence comes from Paenibacillus alvei DSM 29, assembly GCF_000293805.1. Taxonomy (GTDB): domain Bacteria; phylum Bacillota; class Bacilli; order Paenibacillales; family Paenibacillaceae; genus Paenibacillus_B; species Paenibacillus_B alvei. The sequence goes on from NZ_AMBZ01000003.1 coordinate 557,011, forward strand.
CCGTACCCGTTAGTGCGGTATTCCGAGCGACCGGATGTCGTAGCTTCCCACCTATTGGACGGCAGTATCGTTATATTTGTCGATACTTCGCCATCTGTTATTATTTTGCCGACGACGTTTTTCGACCTATGTCAGCATGCAGAAGAAAATCGACAAACCGCATTTATGGGAACCTATTTGCGGAGTGTACGCTTCATCGGGATTTTTGCGTCACTATTCATTCTCCCTCTGTGGCTGCTGCTTGTTATAGAAACCCGGCCTGAAACCTGCCGCTATGCAAATAATTGGACCGCAGGAGACAGGGAAGATACCGCTCATCTTTCAGTTCCTCATCGCAGAGCTTGGGGTCGATTTGATGCGAATGGCAGCCGTGCATACACCGTCTCCTCTAGCCATCGCGTTAGGCTTGCTGGCCGCGATCCTTGTAGGGGATATTGCAGTAAAGACTGGGGTTTTCGTCAATGAGGTCATTTTGTATATGGCAGTTGCTGCTGTAGGGATGTTCGCGACACCGAGCTATGAATTGGGGCTGGCCAACCGTATCGTTCGGCTCGTACTGCTCATTGCTGTTGCTCTGTTCAGGGTCCCAGGACTTGTCATCGGGACAACGGTATGGCTGTTATGGCTTACCTTGCATCGCTCATACAATGCTTCATATTTATGGCCGTTTATTCCGTTCAACGCCAAGGCGATGTACAATATTCTCATTCGCCAGCCGTTTATGCTGGTGAAGACTCGCCCGAGCTTGAATCAGACGCGAGATAATACAAAGATGCCGCCTAGAACGAAGCGATAGCATCTGTGCTTGAAGGCAATGTGTTTGTCCCTTGACAACCTTTATAATGCAAATGATGGACGGAAAAATCCATTCTTTCGTGATCGAATATGCTGATATACTCGATGTAATATTTTGGCCAACAATTGGAACAGCATAAGGGGATAGACATAGAAGATCGAGTGGGAGTGGGGAGAAATGACAATGTACTTACACGGAACGAGCAGGATTAATGGGGACGGACATTTGGAAATAGGCGGTTGTGATGTTACCGAATTGAAGCATAGATTTGGTACTCCGCTATACATTTTTGACGAAGCATTAGTCAGAGAACGCTGTGCACAATACATGGATGCATTTCGTGAGTCAGGGTTGACCTTCCAAGTAGCCTATGCAAGCAAGGCATTTTGTACAACAGCAATGTGCCGCTTAGTTGATCAAGAAGGACTATCCCTTGATGTTGTATCTGGGGGGGAACTGTTCACGGCAATGCGGGCCGGATTCCCTGCACACCGCATACACTTCCATGGCAATAATAAGACGCCTGATGAAATTGAAATGGCGCTTGACGCTCGCATCGGCTGCTTCGTAGTTGATAACTTTACCGAGCTGAAGCTGCTCAACGCAATCTGCCAGGAACGCAATCAGTCAGTACCTGTGCTGCTTCGTGTTACTCCGGGTGTCGAAGCGCACACTCATGAATACATTTCTACTGGCCAGACGGATTCTAAATTTGGCTTTGATATCGGGAATGGGACTGCACTCGATGCTGTACGCCAGGCAGCGGATGCGACACACTTGGAGCTGCTTGGCATCCACTCTCATATCGGTTCTCAAATTTTTGAGACAGAAGGCTTTCAAATGGCGGTTGAGCGCGTAGCGCAATTTGCACGTAGGGTAATGGAGCAGCTTGCGATCACATTCCGCGTCGTGAACTTAGGCGGAGGGTTTGGTATTCGCTACGTGGAAGGCGACACGCCTTTACATGTCCGTGAATATGTGAAGGCAATTACTGATGCGGTGAAGCAGCACTTTGCCGGTGTAGCGGAGAGCCTGCCTGAAATCTGGGTTGAGCCAGGCCGCAGCATTGTTGGAGAAGCGGGAACAACTTTATATACTATCGGCTCCGTGAAGGATATTCCTGGTGTGCGCAAATTTGTCGCTGTAGACGGCGGCATGACGGATAATCCTCGTCCTGCATTGTATGAGTCGCGTTATGAGTCTCTGCTTGCCAATCGAGCAACATGCGAGTCCACCGAAACGGTATCTATTGCAGGAAAATGCTGTGAGAGCGGAGATATGCTGATTTGGGATACTGTGCTGCCTGCGGTTCAGCAGGGCGATTTGCTTGCCGTATCCTGTACAGGTGCCTATAACTATTCGATGGCAAGCAACTATAATCGGATTCCAAGACCTGCAGTCGTGTTCGTCTGCAATGGGGAAGCAGATATTGTGGTGCGCCGTGAAACGCATGAAGATATCGTACGCAATGACTGCATTCCGGCACGCATGAGCAAGGAGCCGATGCTGAAATAACGTTTCATTGCATGGTTGTATGTGCAATTTGCATGCGGTTGAATGTACAATGAATAAGGTAGAAGTCATACACCCGAGTACCTGTATTGTCGTATACAACGATAAGACAGAAATCGGGTGTTTTCTTTTTGCTTGAAAATAACGTATAATCGGATGAGCAAGCGTGAGCATTGTACATATGGAAGGAGATAATAAATATGAGCAAATATGCAGTGATTGAATTAGAAAAAGGCGGTACGGTAAAAATTCTGCTTCATGAGCAAGATGCGCCTGGTACTGTTGCAAACTTTGAGAAGCTATCTACCGAAGGGTTCTATAACGGTTTGACATTCCACCGCGTTATTCCTGGCTTCGTAGCGCAAGGCGGATGCCCGCACGGAACAGGTACAGGCGGCCCAGGCTACACAATCAAATGTGAAACAAAAGGCAATCCGCACAAGCATGAGCGCGGTGTGCTTGCAATGGCACATGCTGGAAAGGACACAGGCGGTTCCCAGTTCTATATCACTTACGACGCATTCCCTCACTTGGACGGCGTTCATACGGTATTCGGTAAAGTGGTTGAAGGCATGGAGCTTATGGATGCTGTAAAGCAAGGCGACAAAATGAAGCAAGTAACAATCGTTGAAGAATAGAAGAGCATGAAAGGAGACGTGTGTACGGCGGGGCTGTATGCACGTCTTTTTTGCTGCTCACTGTTCGCTTAAGCAAAGCGGTAAAGCGCCGTAAGTTGCATTTTGCTAAGACAGATGGTACACTTCTAAGTGCATATATTTATACCAAATGAATAGCAATCAAAATGACAGACCTTCAGGGCAGGGTGAAATTCCCGACCGGCGGTGATGAACGGAGACTTGCGTATGCAAGACGTTCTTAGTCCGTGACCCGGGTGGATTCGTCCACACGGTGGATCTGGTGCAACTCCAGGGCCGACAGTATAGTCTGGATGGGAGAAGGGGCGTCAGGAGAGAGGAACTTGATTTTAGTTCTTTAAAGTTCTTTTTTTCACAATTACATGGCATTTCAGGCGAATTGGAGAGGGATACCTGCGGAAGAAGCGCGAGGTTTTCTATCGTTGTATCGTCGTATTTGACATATGCTGAATGGAAATATATCACTGATTACATCCGTGTTCTCAGTTGTCTTTGGCGTATGCAAATGAAAGTGTATTGTGAAATAAAGTACATGCCTGTAAGCTCAATCAATCATGCCCTTCGGAGGATCCGAAGGGCTTTTTTGCATTAGCCTTGATCCGTTTGTGGAAAGGAGGACAGCCAATGTCTACTGTCATCAATGATGAACTGTACATGCAGCTTGCTTTAGATATGGCAGAGCGTGTGCTTGGACAGACGGATGTAAATCCTGCTGTTGGATGCGTCATTGTCAAGGAGGGACGAGTTGTAGGTCTTGGTGCACATCTGCGCCGCGGTGAAGGCCATGCAGAAGTTCATGCATTAGCGATGGCTGGGGAAGCTGCGCAAGGTGCTACTGCATATGTCACACTTGAGCCATGCAGCCACTATGGGCGAACACCGCCCTGCTGTCTAAGGCTGATCGAATCTGGAGTTGCTCGAGTCGTAATCGCTTGTGTCGATCCAAATCCGGCAGTTGCTGGGAAAGGAATTGCACTGCTGAAACAACATGGGATTGAGGTAACGGTAGATGTACTTCGGGAACAGGGTCTAGCACTCATTGAAATGTTCGCTAAGTATATAACGACCGGTCTCCCGTTTATTACTCTCAAGACAGCCAGTACGCTTGACGGCAAAATTGCAACGGCTTCAGGAGACAGCAAGTGGATCTCGAATGAGCAATGCCGTGAAGTGGTCCATACGATGAGGCACCGCCATCAAGCAATCATGGTGGGCATTGGCACAGTGCTTGCCGATAATCCTTCACTCACGACACGGCTGACTGTGCCAGGGGTTAGCCCGATTCGCTTAATCGTAGACTCCAAGCTACGCATCCCAGTGGAAGCCAAGGTAGTGACGGATCGTTCTGTACGCACGTGTATATTTACAACTGCGCTGGCAAGCGAGCAAAAACGGCGGGAGCTGAAGTCTCGTGGAGTAGACGTGGTCGCGTGTGGAGAAGGTGAACAGGTTAATCTGCATCAGATGATGGAATGGTGCGGCCAACATGATATTGGCTCGATACTTCTCGAAGGGGGAGGACACCTAAATGGGGCCATGCTTAAGGAGAAGTTGATTGACAAGATCGTATTGTTTATCGCCCCTCTTATAGTTGGCGGTCAGCAAGCACCAGGCAACTTTGCGTTCGGAGGGGTGAGCCGGATGAAGGATGCATACCATCTCCAGCATATGGAGGTTGAGGTGCTCGGAGATAATGTGTGCATTAGCGGGTATCCTTTCGGCAAGCGCCAAGTAGAACAAGCTAAAAATGGCATGAAGGAGGATGACGACGATGTTCACCGGGCTCGTTGAGGAAGTTGGAAGGCTGCAATCGGTCTTGAAGCGGGGCGAAGCGATGGTGCTTCACATTCGTGCGTCTAAGGTACTGGATGGCATGAAGCTGGGGGACAGCATCGCTGTCAATGGAGTATGTCTAACGTCAACATCTTATGATGGCGTCTCTTTCATGGCAGATGTAATGCCGCAAACATTTCGCCATACGAATTTGAAGGACTTGAAGCCGGGCGATCCGGTGAATCTGGAGCGTGCAATGGCAGCAGGCGGCCGATTCGGCGGCCATATTGTACAAGGCCATGTAGATGGACTAGCAACGATCGTGAGACGAACGAGTGATGCGAATGCCGTTGTATATGAGCTGCGTGCCAGCCGACCTGAGATGGCCAAATATATGATTTCACAAGGCTCGATAACGATAGACGGGATTAGCTTGACCCTTACAAGGGCAGAGCATGGGGAGTTTTCCGTATCCATTATTCCGCATACGTTGGCACAGACTGCTCTTCAGAGCAAGATGCCGGGTGATACGGTCAACATTGAGTGTGATGTGCTCGGAAAGTATGTGGATCACTTGCTTCGTTATGGCAGGCAGGGAGCGGAAAACGACACGAAAGGAACGGATCGTTTCGGAGGTCTCAGTACGGCGTTTTTGGCAGAACACGGATTTATGTGACGATGAAAGGGGTTAACGACATGAATGAAGCATTTCATTTTGATCGGATAGAAGACGCCCTTGCTGAGTTGAAGCAGGGGAAGATAATCATCGTCGTCGATGACGAGGATCGTGAAAATGAAGGTGATTTTATCGCATTGGCTGATAAGGCAACGCCGGAAGTGATCAACTTCATGATTACAGAAGGCAGAGGATTGGTCTGTGTACCGATCTCCCAAGAGCGTGCCGATGAGCTGGAACTTCACCCAATGGTAGCCCGCAATACGGATAATCACAGTACGGCGTTTACAGTATCTATCGACCATGTTGATACGACAACAGGCATCTCGGCTCATGAACGCTCGTTGACGATTCAGAAGATGCTGGATCCTGGTGCTAAGGCAGAGGATTTCCGCCGGCCGGGACATATTTTTCCTTTAATTGCGAAGAAGGGCGGGGTATTGCGCCGCGCAGGGCATACAGAAGCGGCAGTAGATCTTGCTCGAATGAGTGGCTCCGCACCAGCTAGTGTCATCTGCGAAGTAATTAAGGAAGACGGCACAATGGCTAGACTCCCCGACCTGATGGAGCTGAAGAAAAAGCATGGCCTGAAACTGATCAGCATCAAAGATCTCATTCATTACCGGAATGAGAAAGAAAAGCTGGTTCAACGTGAGGTTGAGGTGAATATGCCAACAGCCTTCGGAGTTTTCCGGGCGATTGCGTATACGAACGGTGTGGATAACAAGGAGCATGTTGCCTTAGTGAAGGGCAGTCTTGACGATTCGAAGCCAGCTCTTGTCCGTGTCCACTCGGAGTGCTTAACTGGAGACGTTTTTCATTCGCATCGCTGCGACTGCGGCCCTCAATTTGCTGCAGCGCTTCGGCAAATCGAGAGGGAAGGGGCAGGTGTACTGCTCTATATGCGCCAAGAGGGACGTGGAATTGGGCTGATCAACAAGCTGAAGGCGTATAAGCTGCAAGAACAGGGTTTAGACACCGTTGACGCCAACTTAAAGCTTGGATTCCCGGCAGATCTTCGGGATTACGGCATTGGAGCTCAGATATTGAAGGATCTCGGCATCCGGCAAATTCGCCTTCTTACGAACAACCCTCGCAAAATTAAGGGGCTGGAAGGCTACGGGCTAGAAGTTGTTGAGCGCGTTCCGATTCAAATGGAGGAGAACGAGGACAACACAAAATATTTGCATACAAAGGCTGCAAAACTTGGTCATATGCTTGTATTCGACGATGTGGAGCAGGATGAGCACGCTCAGTAAGCAAATGTACGGCTTGGCTAATAGAGTAGAGCTACTCACAACTTGATTATTCAACTATTTTTCCTAGAGGAGGATTTTATTAATGCCACACGTTTTTGAAGGTCACTTAGTATCCGAAGGCTTAAAATATGGTATCGTCGCAGGCAGATTCAATGAGTTTATCGTCAGTAAGCTAGTATCCGGAGCTCTCGATGCGCTCAAGCGCCATGGAGCGAAGGAAGAAGAGGTAGATATTGCCTGGGTTCCGGGTGCTTTTGAGATTCCGTTGATTGCTCAAAAGATGGCGGAAAGCGGGAAGTATGATGCTGTAATTACACTTGGCGCAGTCATTCGCGGATCTACTCCACACTTTGATTATGTGTGCAGCGAAGCAGCTAAAGGTGTTGCGCAGGTCAATATGAAGACAGGGGTTCCAACAGTATTCGGTGTGCTTACGACGGACTCTATCGAACAAGCAATTGAACGTGCAGGAACGAAGGCAGGTAACAAGGGATGGGAAGCCGCAGTTACTGCAATTGAAATGGCAAACTTGACGAATCTGTTAAAATAGTGCTTATTTAATGTAGTGCCCTTTTTCAAAGGGCGCTACATTTGTTTTTTGCTCAGGAGGTTATCACGGGGTGACCGTAACGTATAAGCTGGAACAGTTTGAAGGGCCGCTCGATTTGCTCCTGCATTTAATCGACCAAGCGGAAATTAATATTCAAGATATTTCGATCAGCGAAATTACCGATCAATATATGGAATATTTGCACAATATGCAGGAATTGGAGCTCGAGATTACGAGTGAGTTTCTCGTGATGGCGGCAACGTTGCTGTCTATGAAATCACAGCAACTGCTTCCTAAGCCTCCAGTGATGGAATGGGACGACTATGAAGATTATGTGGATGATGAGCCTGATCCGCGGGCAGAGCTAATACGCAAATTGATTGAATATCGGAAGTACAAGGGAATTGCGGAGCATCTCCGGGAACGCGAGACAGAACGTAGCATGATTTTTTCCAAGGAACCAGAGGACTTGACTCCTTTTATGCCGACTGCTCCTGATAATCCGGTTGAGGGTCTACATGTATCCGACCTGATTGCAGCATTCCGCAAGGCGCTTAGCAAAGCGTCGCGCAGAGCTCAGGTCGCTACCATCCATCGGGATGAAATATCGGTTAAGGATCGGATCAAGAGTATTATTGATACGCTCCGTCCGTTCGGCAGGGGAGGCAAGATGATGTTCTCCAGCCTAATTGGCGAGCATCTAACCCGTACGGAAATTGTCGTATCCTTTCTCGCGCTGCTGGAGCTGATGAAGATGAAGCAAGTTCGCTGCTATCAGGACAGCCTCTTTGAGGATATCGTAATTCAATGGAGCGGGGAGGTGGACACAGAGGATGGACTTTCAGACGTTGAAGTCGATTATTGAGGGACTGCTGTTCATGGCTGGAGATGAAGGCTTGAACATCAAGCAAATATCTGAAATTACAGAACAGCGTCCAGAGGTTATAGAGGAAGCTGTGAATGACCTGCGTGCGGATTTTGAGCGTTCCAAGCGAGGGCTGCAAATTGTTGCCATCGCAGGCATGTATGAACTGGCTACATTGCCGGAACATGCGCCTTATTTTGAAAGGATGGCATATTCGCCCTCGCGCTCCTCGCTTTCGCAAGCAGCTTTGGAGACTTTATCTATTGTTGCCTATCGACAGCCGATAACCCGTGTTGAAATCGAAGAGATTCGTGGTGTTAAATCCGATCGTGCGATTCAGACATTAACGAACAAGGGATTAATTGAAGAGGTTGGACGAGCTGAAGCGATCGGAAGACCTATTTTATACGGAACGACAAAATCATTCTTAGATTATTTCGGATTGGCTACGCTTAAAGAATTGCCGGATTCCTCTGCATTTGAACAAATGGATGGATTAGAGGAGGAAACCCAGCTATTATTCGAGAAGTTAGATGGACGTCAATTAACAATTGAAGACGTGAAGGAAGTCGAAGAACAATTGGAAGCAGGAGTTTATGCTGATCAGGAGGAAGAGATCCGATAGGTAACTTCTGCGGACAAGCTGTTGAATATGCAATTATGAGGAGGAAAATGCTTTGAAAATTCATTTCCATGGTCATTCCTGCATTCAACTCGTTACCGAACAGCATCGTATTATCATTGATCCTTTCTTAACAGGCAACCCGGCAGCAGATGTTGAAGCGGCTCGTATCGAGGCTGATTTTGTGCTGCTTACCCATGCGCACGGGGATCATATCGGAGATGCAGCGGCAATTGCTAAGCGCTGCAATGCACCCATTATCGCAATGGTTGAGCTTGCGAACTATATGGAAACACAAGGGGCACAAGCAGTAGGCATGAACTTGGGCGGGTCTGCATCCTTTGAATTCGGTGTGCTCAAATTAGTACCTGCTCTGCACAGCTCTTCCGTTACGGTCAATGGTCAGGATATTTATATGGGAAACCCTGCTGGCATCGTGCTGCAAACGGGTGGTCTGACGATTTATCATGCCGGGGACACTGCATTGTTCAGTGATATGAAGCTGATAGGAGATCGCTACAAGCCGGATATCGCCTTTTTGCCGATTGGAAGCTTCTTCACGATGGATCCAGAGGATGCATTGCTGGCTGCTCAATGGGTACAGGCGAAGGTAGTCATCCCGATTCACTATAACACATTCCCGCCGATTCAACAGGACGGTGCGGCCTTTGTGGCGAAGCTGCAAAAGCTTGGCATTCATGGGATTGAACTGCTGCCTGGTCAGTCTATCGACAGTTCCCATCTATCGTTGTAAACAATTATTAAAACGTTACCTTTATACTTAAAAAGCGAACTTTTTCATTTTTGATTGAGAACAATCTTATTATGGATGAACGTCATCGCATCTCTGACGACTTCAGCCCGTCTGCTACGAACCACATTCGTAGCAGGCGGGTTTTTTCATGATTATCCAAGTTTGTAGAGTCTTGGCTCAAGATCATGCATGCTCAACTGGATGAAAGGCCATAATACGGATAGTTTAGGAAATGGAGGCGCATGACATGTTAGGATGGGCGATTGCTGGAGGCGTGGTAGCTGTTTTGCTTGTCTTCTTCTTCTTTTCGTCCATTGAATGCAAAATCATCGTTCATAAATCAGGAAAGTATGAGCGAATTGTCTTATTGATTCGTGCATGCTATGGACTGTTCCGATGGAGATACGAGTGGCGCTCGATTCGGTTTATTAACTTAGAGGAAGGATTCCACGTTCGTGTAAAGGCAAAAGACAATGTCGGAACAGGTAATGCTAGCCGAGATAAGGCCCAAGTGGATAAGAGGAAGGCAAAGAGGTATGTACATAATGCACAGCGTTTTCTTCACCATACGTATGAACTTACGCAATGGTTAAAGCAAACCCTTCAGCGCGTTCAGTGCAGCATGTTTACTTGGGAGACTGAAATTGGGCTGCTCAATCCTGCAACAGCCTGTTTCTTAACAGGCGCCTCCTGGTCGTTGAAAAGTCTGCTGGTGGGTGTAATGTCACATCATGTTCAATTCCGCAGTCTTCCACAATTAGAAGTAAACCCGCAGTTCCATTGTCCATTCTTTTCCACGAGGGTTGTTTGTATAACCAAAATTCGCATCGTGCACGCTATAAGTGCTGTATTCAAGTTGATTATTCGCATCGTTCGAGCAGAAGGAGGATTACGAACATGGCGGAGCATCCTATCGAGGGCTTAATGCAAGCAGTTTTCAACAATATAAAAGCCATGGTAGATACAAATGCAATCGTAGGCGATCCTGTACAGACGCCAGATGGCAGCGTTATTTTGCCGATTAGCCGCGTGGCACTTGGGTTTGCAGCAGGGGGAAGCGACATTCGGGTGGAGGAGAGACATGACAGATTAACTACTGATCATCATGAACCACATGCCACCTCAGTGTATGGCTCGAAACCGTTCGGCGGCGGAAGCGGCGGCGGCGTCTACATTACGCCGATAGCCTTTCTCGTCGTAGGCAAGCAAGGCATTCATGTCGTATCGCTTGACAATCAAACGCATCTGCTGGAGAAAATTATTGATGCAGTTCCGAATGTGTGTGATCGCATCAATTCCATGTTTAAGAAGCAGGAGCGGTCAACGACTGCCGAAGATATTATTTTATCTTGACCGGTATGAATTAGGCGTCAGGCTTGAATGTTGCTGCCGTTTTTGCCGAGGAATGGCGCTTACGGTCAACGGGAGCTTGACGCTATTTTTCGTTCAGAGCAGATGAGATTGCTTGCAATAGACGAAGTGATGGACATACTCGGTCTCGAACAAGCATACATATGGAACAACTTGACCGGTATGCAGATAAAGGAGGAACGCATGAGCAAGCTTCCATACGTAGGACAAGTTGGTAAAATGATTGTGCTGTGTGTTTTATTGGGGGCGGTTCTGTCATACAAGTCCTACGGACGCATGGCAATAGCTGATCCTTCATTGGACAGCAACGCTTCACGCCCACAGCGCGAAGCTGTACAGGAGTGGTCTGTCCCGCTGCAAGTCCAACAGCAGCCTAATGAAGCCGGTACAGCACGAATCTCGTCCCCACATACATCGGCTAGAGCAGCTGCCTTAATAGATGTAGCATCAGGCAGAATGCTTTATAGCCATAATGGTGATAAGGAACTCCCAATGGCAAGTACGACGAAAGTGATGACGGCAATTGTAGCAATTGAACATGGGCGGCTGGAGGATATGGTGAAGGCTACTTCACGAGCTGTTGGCAAGGAAGGGTCTTCGATTTATTTAAGACTAGGAGAAGAAATGAGTTTGAACCACTTGCTTTACGGTCTTATGCTCCGATCAGGCAATGACGCAGCTGTTGCAATTGCCGAACATGTCGGAGGATCGGAGGAAGGCTTCGTCCATTTAATGAATGAGAAGGCGAAGCTTCTCGGACTGGAACATACTCAATTCCGTAATCCGCATGGGTTGGATGAAAAAGGCCATTATACGACGGCTAATGATCTAGCACGTATTACTGCTTATGCGCTGCATAACCCAACCTTCCGTGAAATTGTACGCACCCGTACCAAGAAAGCACCAAATTCCATCGACAAATGGGATTACGTATGGGGAAATAAAAATAAAATGCTTCATTTGTATGAAGGGGCAGATGGTGTGAAGACGGGATACACAAAAGGCGCGCTGCGATGTCTTGTTAGTTCTGCCACACGAAATGGTCAACAGTTAGTAGCGGTTACCTTGAATGACTCAAGAGACTGGGAAGACCATAAAAATATGCTTAATTACGGGTTCCGCGCGTATCCACAATCAAAGATTGTTGAGCAGGGCCAACCAATTGATGGGCATCCTTTTCAGGCAGCGGCATCGCTTACGTATCCGCTTAAGACGGGAGAGCAATCAAGGGTATCTGCCAAGTTAATGGTTCCGGTTAGCGGAAGTCTCGAAGGGAAATTAGGTCATCAAGGCCGTTTGATGATGTATCTGGATAATAAGGCTGTAGCAAGTGTGAATGTTCGCAAAATGAATCCAGATCCGTCAGCATCAAGCCAGTCTGGAGAAGCGAAACATTCATCTGCAGTGCTGAGCACAGATAGTGGGGGAAACCTGTTGTACAAGTGGATGATGGTGTTGAAGCGTGTCACCGGATCTTTATTCGGTGCAGCTTGATGGCTCATGGGAAGGGAGACGGTTGTTATTGTAAATGCTATATGGATGTTCATGCTACTCGTAGGCTTCATCGCAGCTGCAGCACAAGGGCGGATTGACGCCGTGACGGAGGCGGTGTTCGAAGGCGCCAAGACGGGGGTATCAGTCAGCTTCGGCCTCATCAGTGTGATGGTGTTCTGGTTGGGAATGATGCGGATTGCTGAGGATGCAGGCTTGCTGAAACGGCTTGCCAAGGCTCTCGGTCCAATCGTAAGGTACTTGTTCCCTGATGTACCGCGCAATCATCCCGCCCTTGGCTTTATTATGTCGAATATGAGCGCGAATCTGCTTGGGCTAGGAAATGCTGCAACACCGATGGGGATACGAGCTATGCAGGAATTACAGAAGCTGAATCCAAGTAAGGATACGGCGACTCCAGCGATGTGCACATTGCTGGCCATTAATACGTCAAGTATTACGCTAATTCCAACTACTTTAATAGCAATAAGAATGAACTTCAACTCAGCTAATCCCGCTGAAATTGTAGGGACAACGCTGCTGGCGACTATCGTGGCTACATTCGCGGCAATCTTCGCGGATCGCTGGTATCGAAGAAGGGATGCGAAGCGGCCGCCGCCACATCAATTTAAGTCAGACGCAAGTCCGTCTGCTGGGGCACAAGGATCGGAGACTCATACTGCAGTCAGTTAATGCATTTCAATATCAACTTTGCATCATGACCATACTTCCAACTCCATTGAAATAGAAAGGATGGTCCGGTTATGTATGCATTCGTTTCAGCTTTATCCGCGTGGGCCATACCGGCTATTATTGTTTTTATCCCGCTGTATGCTTATTTTCGCCGTGTTCCCGTCTATGAAACGTTTGTTGAAGGAGCGAAGGACGGCTTTCAAACCTCAATCAACATTATACCTACTTTAGTTGGCATGATGGTTGCAATCAGCGTATTTCGTGCATCAGGTGCGATGGATTGGATGGTTAGTATGCTTCGTCCGCTGCTTGATTGGGTCGGTATTCCCGGTGAAGTTATGCCGCTCGCTTTTTTGAGGCCGATTACAGGCGCTGGTTCACTGGCCTTCACGACGGATCTGATTAAAATGTATGGGCCTGATTCGATGATTGGACGCATCGCTTCGACGATACAGGGCAGTACAGATACAACGATCTATGTATTGACCGTTTACTTTGGCGCTATAGGGATAAAAAGGCCGGTATGCGCTTAAAGTTGGATTATTCTCTGATTTAGTTGGATTTATTGCAGCAATTGTCGTCTGTTTTCTTGTATTTGGCTTCATAACAGGGTAATATCATATTAGCTTGAATAATGTAAGTTAATGACAAGCTCGCGCCTTCTTGGTTCGCGGGCTTTTATCTTCATCCAGGTAAATAATAGTTTGAGGTGACAGACATTCATGGAAGAACGTTTACAGAAGATTTTGGCGAACGCGGGCGTCGCTTCGCGTCGAAAGTGTGAGGAGCTTATTAAAGCAGGTAAGGTGCAAGTGAATGACGAGGTTGTGACAACATTGGGTGTGAAGGCCGACCCTTCAGTAGATGTCATTACCGTTAACGGTAAAGCAATATCGGTAGCGTCCGATAAAATAGTGCTGGCTTTCCATAAACCGAAGGGTGTCATCACAAGTACTTCTGATCCTGAGGGGCGTAAGACGGTCATGGATTTTATGAAGGGCGTAGGTGCGCGTGTATATCCAATCGGACGTCTTGATTACGACACAGAAGGGTTGCTGCTGCTGACGAATGATGGTGAATTGGCAAATATGCTCATGCATCCTCGTCATCATGTGGAGAAGACGTATCATGCAACAGTCAAGGGTGTTCCACATGGGGACAAGCTGGAACAACTGAAAAAAGGGATTAAACTTGAAGACGGCTTCACACAGCCTGCGGCCGTCGAGTACCATGACGTTGATCTGGAACGCAATATTGCAACAATCAGTGTAACGATCCACGAAGGACGAAATCGTCAGGTTCGCCGCATGTTCGAGGCAATTGGCCACCCAGTTACCAAGCTGAAGCGGGTGAAATTCGGCAATATTACACTTCAAGGAATTGCCCGCGGAAAGCATCGTGTGTTGACGAAAGCGGAAGTGAATGAACTCCGTATGGAGATGAAGTCCAACCGTACTATGCGTACGTAATAACGATTGACCGCTTTGCGTATCTTATTGCAGCCCTGCCCTGTATCGTGACACATAATTTTCATATTGAGGAAGATATGTCCGCTATTCTATGAATTATAATAGTCGTTGATGGTGTAATGCAATTGTTGCATTTATGCTGTCTGGGTGTGAAATATGTCATAGAAAGCGAGAGTTCAATCTAACGATTGAACCATATCAAGAAGGGGCGATGATATTGGGCAAAAGAAACAAAACAGTCCAGGTTCTCATATTAGCCGTCATTGTGATACTTGGCGGGATTGCAATCAGCAATGCGTACAGCAAGCCTACATATCCTGAGGTGGGGAGCCGAATACCAGATTTGTCCCTTCATGCATTGAATGGAGATACGGTACAACTCAGTGATTACAAGGGGAAATTCCTCATTCTGAATTTCTGGGGCTCCTGGTGTGAACCGTGTGAACGGGAAATGCCGACATTGCAAAAGGCGGCAGATGATTGGAAGGATCGCAATGTAGAGGTCGTTGGCATTAACTATGGGGAAGATGCCATTGTTGTGGACAATTATATGAAGGCGGTAAAAGTTCACTTCACGATGTTGCTCGATACGAAAAAGAATGTAACCAAAGCGTTCGGTGTTCGGCCATTGCCTACGACGTTCTTTATTAAGCCAGATGGTAAAGTCCATGCTATTCATACCGGAGAAGTCACTACAAGCCAGCTAGAGACCTATTTAGAGCAAATGGCGAAGGAATAGGGCTTGAAGAGGAGGAGGACTAGGCTGTGCGGTTTGAGAACACAAAGTGCGAATGCGGCCATCAGAATGCAGTCGGAACTGTACTCTGTGAGGCCTGCGGCAAGCCGCTATATGAGGGGGATGAGACAGATTCCGTATTGGAAATGCGATATGACGGGGTGGCACGAAAGTCACAGAAGGCGAGCCCGTCTTGGATTGATCGCATTTGGAATTTCTTTTCCTCCGTCAAAGTGGCGGTTATACTTATCGTCATTACATTAGTTGGTGCATCTCTTGGCACCATATACCCACAGGAAAGCTCATTTCTCAGCATCGATCCTACACAATATTATAAGAGCACGTACGGCACATTGGGCCAAATTTATTATATGCTTGGTTTGTCGCATACATACGAATCCTGGTGGTTCATTACATTGCTAGTTATGATCGGTGCTTCGCTGGTCATTTGCAGTATAGACCGTGTGCTTCCGCTATACCGTGCCTTGCACCGGCAGAAAATACGCAAGCATGTGCAATTTATTTCCAGACAACGAATTGTCTATGAAGGAAACATAGAAAAGGAATCCGAAGCTTGGCTGGATCAGATAACTGTCGTCTTAAAAAAGAAAGGCTATCGAGTCATAAAGGACGATGTCGCGCTGCTGGCCGAGAAAAATCGCTTCAGCCGCTGGGGTCCGTACATTAATCATATTGGCCTTATTCTTTTCTTGCTTGCCATACTTGCACGCAGCATCCCGGGCTGGCATTACGATTATTATGATGGTTTCCCGCAAGGAGAAGCTCGTGAAATACCCGGAACTCCCTATTATTTGCGTAATGATAAATTTACAGTTGAATATTATGGCGAGGAAGATATGCCGGAACAGTTCATTAAGGAAGGGCGTATCATCCCGAAGTTGTTCGAGACAAAGGCAACGCTGTTCAAATGTGTGGACAAATGCGGTGATCCTCGCATTGAACCCATACTGGAAAAGGTAGCCCAGCACAACATACAGTTGAATTCGCCGCTTGAGTACGAAGGGCTTATGGTTTATCAGTCTGATTTTGAATCGCGTCTTGTTGCGGTCAATCCGGTGTTGAGCAATGAGGATACAGGCGAGGTATATGGTAAATTTGAACTTCGAGTGCAAAATACGCCTACGGAATTTCAGGTAGGACCCTATACATTGAAGCTGACTGGCAAGTATTTGGATTTCGCAATCGGCAAAAATGGAGAATTGACTACAAAATCGCAAAATCCGAACGCTCCTGCATTTAGCTTCCTGATTAAGGGGCCTAGTCTGCCAAGCGAAGGCGTGCCTTATTTGTATTTCGCATTGCCTAAGGATAAGGATCAGTTCCATCAGGATGATATCAATGCCAAGCTGAGAGAAAGCTTAGGGGCAGACTCGATTCCGCATTTTCGGATCGGATTGGAATCCATGGAGGATGTCATCTATACAAATTCAATCAGTTATATGACTGTTCGCAAGGAGACGGCACTGCCACTCATCTGGATTGGGGCTGGTATCAGCATGATCGGTCTAGTTATGGGCTTCTACTGGCAGCATCGCCGCATATGGCTACGAATTGACGATAAGCGCTTACTTCTCGGTGCCCACACGAACAAAAACTGGTATGGGATCCGTAATGAAGTAGCGAATGCACTTGCAGCTGTTCATATAGAAGTAGATGCCAAATCGATCGATCGTGGGGGGAATAAGGCGTGACTTTGCAATGGAGTCAGGACGCATATATTATTGCGTTTTTCTTGTTTTGTCTTTCCTTTATTTTGTACGTCGTGACTGTTGCCGGCCGTAAGATGAAGACTCGTGATCCGGTTCGCTTTGAACGGAGATGGGGGGCAATTTCGTTTGGCGTAACGATACTCGGCTTTATTAGCCAGATCGTTTATTTTGGATGTCGCTGGGCGTACGCTGGACATATCCCTGTTAGCAATATGTATGAATTCATGTCATTTTTGTCGATGATGATTATCGGCGCATTTATTGTTGTATATCTGATTTATCGCAGTACCGTTTTGGGTTTGCTTGCAGTACCACTGGCATTTTTAATGATGGCATATGCGTCGGTCTTTCCTAGTGAGGTGCAGCCGCTCATTCCACAGTTGAACTCGGTGTGGTTGAAGCTCCATGTTACGATGTCGGCTTTAAGCTATGCGTTCTTCGCCGTAGCATTCGTTGCAGGACTTCTCTATTTGCTGCGTACAGTTCGCTGGGAAGAAGGCAGCTCTCGGAAGCCGCAGCGCTGGCTCGAATTCACGATGGGCTGCATCGTAGTATTCATTGGCTTTATCGTTGTAGTGTACAGCTTCCGGGCTGCTAACTATGAGGTTGTTATTGGTCAAAAGGTAGAAACGGTGAAAACTGGCGGTGAGATAGAAACAGGGCTTGAAATGGTCACGTATACGATGCCGCCGCTGATTGCTCCGCATATGAGCGATGAAGCTACGTTGAAATCTGTTCCTTCCTTCTTGGGGATGAAGCTTCCATTAATGGAGGCGCCGGGATGGATGAAGGGAGTTCAAGCTGGCCGCAAGCTGAATACGGTCGTGTGGTCCGTCATTGCAGGCTTGATCTTATACGGCTTGATCCGTTTGCTGCTTCGCAAGCCAATCGCAAAGGCGCTTCAGCCTTTATTTAATGGGATTGATCCTGAGACCGTTGATGAAATCAGCTACCGATCAATTGCTATCGGGTTCCCGATCTTTACATTAGGTGCTCTTATTTTCGCAATGATATGGGCTCAGGTTGCGTGGTCGAGATTTTGGGGGTGGGATCCTAAGGAGGTATGGGCGCTTGTCACATGGCTTGCCTACAGCGCATATTTGCATTTGCGTCTTGCACGCAGCTGGCAAGGAACCAAATCTTCTTGGATGTCCGTAATCGGATTTATCATTGTCATGTTTACACTCGTAGGCGTAAACCTTGTTATATCGGGGCTCCACTCCTACTCGGGCGTGTAATTGCGTTAATAATGGGCAAAAATTTAGAAACGGCTGGGATTGCTGAACTAGGTGTACCCCAGTCGTTCACATTTTTGCTATAATAGAGCCAAGTATGAAGGCAACTACGAAAGGGGTATCCTTCGTGTTGCCTGCTTATATTACAGCTAGAACTATGAACCTCGTCAATTGCAGCCGCATTTGGCTTCGCTGGGGGTTTTCTTTTATGGTGAAAGGGGAGTCACACATGTCCGAGCAAGTGAATCGAATCTTGATCGTCGATGATGAAGAACGGATTCGCCGACTGTTGAAAATGTACCTTGAAAAAGAAGGTTTTGAAATTGAAGAAGCAGAGGACGGAGAAGCGGCGCTCCGAATGGCTGTCAGTGAAGAATATGATCTCATTCTTCTGGATGTAATGCTGCCAGGGATCGATGGCGTTGAAGTGTGTACGCGTTTGAGACAAGTCAAGGCTACACCTGTTATTATGCTGACAGCTAAGGGGGAAGAGATTAACCGGGTACAGGGCTTCGAAGTTGGTGCAGACGACTATGTTGTCAAGCCATTCAGCCCACGCGAGGTTATTTACCGAGTGAAGGCAGTGCTGCGACGTTCATCGGCGACAGCTTTTTTGACAAACGATCCGAAAGCAAGCAACAACATTGTATTTCCTCATCTCGTCATTGAACATGATGCTCATCGTGTAACAGCAGGAGGTCAGGAAATCAGCTTGACGCCGAAGGAATATGAGCTGCTGCATTACTTGGCAGTATCACCGGACAAGGTGTTCTCTAGAGAAGAACTGCTGAAGGATGTATGGAATTATGAATTCTTTGGTGATCTTCGCACCGTGGATACGCATGTGAAGCGGCTGCGTGAGAAGCTGAACAAGGTATCACCGGAAGCAGCGACTATGATCACTACGGTATGGGGTGTAGGTTACAAGCTCGAGGTGCCAAAATAACGTGAAATTCTGGAGAAGTATTGTTGGGAAGCTGTGGATGACCATTATTGGTCTTGTTGCATTTGTTCTCATCATTTTAGGGTTGTATTTGCTGCATTATATTGATAGCAATTTCGCCCATCCAAACGATATTAAGCAGTTGTTTGTGTACACAGCCATAATCGGATTTTCACTAACAACCTTTTTTGCGTTCTTCCTTTTCACGAAAATTACGCAGCCGCTTCGGAAGCTGAAACAGGCAGCCGATACGATCCGTCAAGGCGATTATTCTACACGTGTGACACTTCGTTCCTCTGATGAAATAGGGGAGTTGTCTCGCACGTTCAACCATATGGCGGAAGAGCTGAACTCCACTATATTAGATTTGCAGCATGAGAAGGAACACTTAGCCAGCATTTTGCGAAGCATGACTGACGCTGTTATTACCTTTGATGCAGCAGGGCAGGTGCTGCTTGCGAATCCGCACGGAGAATCGGTTATGAGCCGCTGGAACGGAATGGACTGGGCGCTCGAAGAGGAAACGGCAGAAGCATCAGGAGTGCCGGAGCTGTTGAGACCTATATTTCATACGGTGATCTCGGAGGCTCGGGAGGTAACGACTCGTGTTCATGTGAAGCAGCAGGTATGGTCTGTTGTAATGGGGCCATTGCATGCAGACAGCCGTGTTCGTGGTGCAGTTGCAGTATTGCGGGATGTAACCGAAGAAGTGCAGCTTGAGAAGCTGCGCAAAGATTTTGTGGCAAATGTATCCCATGAAATTCGCACGCCGCTATCGATGCTTCAGGGCTATAGTGAAGCGTTGTTGGATGATATTGCAACCTCACCAGAAGAGCGCAGGGAGCTTGTGCAGGTTATCCATGACGAGTCATTGCGAATGGGCAGACTGGTCAAGGATCTATTGGACCTAGCCCGTATGGAGGCTGGACATTTACCAATGCACAAAGCTCAAACCGATGTGCATGAACTTGCATCACGAGTGTATCGGAAGTTTGCTGTGTTGGCTAAGGAACGCAATATTCCGATCGAAGTGCAGCTTGAAGCGATGGATTCTGTTCTTCCTGAAGCTGATGAGGATCGGCTTGAGCAAGTGCTGACGAATCTGCTGGATAACGCGCTTCGTCACTCATCCGAAGGCCAGCCGATACATATTCGGACGGAACGTACGGACAATGAGTGGCTGTGGATTCATATAGAAGATCATGGACAGGGCATACCGTCAGAGGATGTACCCTATGTATTTGAACGATTCTATAAGGCAGATAAAGCGCGCAAGCGCGGTCCTTCAGGCGGTACGGGACTAGGTCTTGCCATAGTAAAAAATATTATTGAGGCACATCAGGGACACATCCGAGTAGACAGTACATTAGGGAAAGGAACAACGTTTTCTATTGCACTGCCTGTTCAGCCCGTTAAGTCCACGAACTGACACAAAACACCCAATTGCGCAACTTGTGTGCAATTGGGTGTTTTTTTGTAGAATGAGTACTGGAAGATATGTCAGACGAGGGCACAATTTTCCGATTAATCTTGATGGTCGTGGAACAATTCGAACTATTCTCCTCGATTCATAGGATAATTCGGATTATAATACGATTTCCTTGGCTTTTTTAATATCTGCAGATTCTTTCAGCTTCGCAATTACCTCTTTTGGAATGGCTTTGTCGACGGAAAGCACCATAATGGCTGAGCCTCCGACAATTTTACGACCAACTTGCATGGTGGCGATATTAATATCGTTCGTTCCAAGCAGTGTACCTACTATTCCGATAACACCAGGCTTATCATCGTGTGAAATGAGGAGCAGATGTCCCTCTGGAGAGAGGTCTACAGGGTACTTGTCGATTTGTACGATTCGTTCGCCATAACCGTTCAATAACGTACCAGCCACCAAGCGCTCTTCTGTATTGGTTCTCAATGTAACAGATAACAGATTTGTAAATCCCTTCGCTACGTGAGATTGCTGAATGATAATATTGATATCACGCGTTTTAGCAAGATGCACAGAGTTGACAATGTTCACATCAGTGCCAAGATGCTGCGTGAGAACACCTTTGACAATATGTCTGGTTATCGTTTGGGTATCGACCTCAGCCAGCTCGCCAGAGTAGCTCACAAGGATTTCTAGAATGGGACTCTTTGTCATTTGAGAAACAAATTGTCCGAGTTTCTCGGCGAGTGTGAAGTAAGGCTGGATCTTTTTTAAAACTGCCGGAGCAACTGGCGGCATATTCACCGCATTTTTGAACGGCTCATTGCGCAAAATGCGCAGCACTTGCTCTGAAACATCGACAGCAACATTTTCCTGCGCCTCAACAGTGGAGGCACCGAGATGCGGCGTTACGATGATTTTAGGATGACTCAAGAACGGATGGTCAGGCTGTGGAGGTTCTACCTCAAATACGTCAAATGCGGCGCCTGCCACAATGCCTTCATCGATTGCCTCTACAAGTGCCATTTCATCAATAATTCCACCGCGTGCACAGTTAATAATGCGCATGCCGCGTTTCATGACCTCGAATTGTGGACGAGCAATCATATGCTTCGTTTCAGATGTCAACGGCGTATGAACCGTCAGGAAATCAGCTGTGCGAATAATCTCATCAACAGTGCCGAGTTTGACCCCTAACTTTTCTGCTCGATCTTCTGTCATGAAGGGATCGTATCCGATGATTTCCATTCCAAATGCCTTCGCTCTCTTAGCAACCTCGCTGCCGATACGGCCCATACCAAGCACGCCAAGAGTTTTGTTCATCAGCTCAACCCCAAGGAATGTCTTGCGATCCCACACTCCATTGATTGTCTTTGTGTAAGCCTGCGGGATATGACGGCATAATGCCATCATCATGGCAAAAGCATGCTCACACGTTGTGATGGTATTGCCATCAGGGGCGTTGATAACGATAATTCCGCGTTGGGTAGCTGCCTGCAGATCAATATTGTCAACGCCAACTCCGGCGCGGCCCACAACTTTAAGCTTCTTGCCAGCCTCCATGACGCGTGCTGTGACACGAGTCTGGCTGCGAACGAGCAGAGCATCATAATCAGCGATAATATTGATCAGTTCATCCTCCGACAATCCTGTTTGCTTTGCGACTATAATGTCTTGTGCATCAACAAGCTTCTGAATCCCGAAGTCGCTAATCGGGTCGGACACTAATACTTTGAACATGGAATTCTCCCTCCTGAGCATGGCTATATCATTTATTAGAAACGGCAAAAACCGTTATCTTAATACCGATGAGATATGGACTTGTTATGTACCTTGGAATATAGCAAAAAACTCTCATCCACATACTACGACCGTAGTAAGGGACGAGAGTTCCATCTTCGCGGTGCCACCCTAATTCGCTGCTTATTCGCATAAGCAGCCTTACACGTCTATGCCAGACGTCGAACGTTAACGGGTTCGATTCGGTTACGCCTACTGCCATCAGGGTTCGACGCAACAACTCCGGAACGCTGGAACAAGACAATCCGCCACCGATTCGCACCGACCATCGGCTCTCTGCAGGCTTCACTGAATGTTCGTTTCCTTCACCGTTTGACTCATGAAATTTTACTTAATGTACCATGCAAATGCTAGGGTGTCAATAGATATTTTTACGAACATAATCGTTTCATATATAAAAAATGTACGGTTTATGGTTTTTCGGCAGATCCTTTTAACAAATGATTTTTACAAGCCTGTATTGCGATTCGAGAAGAATGAATCAGTTCATCCTCTTTGGATTTTGTTCGGATTTCGAGTGCTTTTTCGAACCATTGGAGTGCTGCTTCGTAATTCGATTGATCATATTGATTTTTGCCACAATGCTGATAAAGAAAGTCAAGCATTCCAAAGTGTTGATCATGTATATTCGCTTGTTCTAGGAGTTTGTGGAACATATGGTTGGATGTGTGAAAGTCCTTCATCCATTGATAGGTATGGGCAAGGCGTAATTTGTTAATCCACACCTGCTTGGCGTTGTTGTTTGACGAATGGATGGCGATGGCGGAATTCAAATAGGTTATGCTGTCCTTATAATTTCCGACTATTCGGCTGTAGACACCAATCATTCCGTATTGTTTTCCCAAGTCCTCTTGATTTTGAGCAGATGCTTGCAATTTCTCCTTTACATAAACGATGGCTTTGCGCATATCAGAAGCGGAGTGCGGAACTTCTCTCAGCTTGTCATCGAAGTAAAAGGTACAGTTGTAAGGTGTAAATATTGACAAAAAATGGACTCCCCCTTCTTCGTGAAGTGCATTCATTCTACAAGGTGTTGACCCAATTGGCAATGCAATCGTTGTAATTGTTGATGCTGCGTGATTCCTAACTTGAATGAACCATCTTTTATCTGATATGATGCTTCTATTGAGCGTTATAATAAGGATTGCTAACTCGTTAGGCAGGGATGTAATGAAACAGAAATGGAATGATTTCAAATCTCGACAAGTAGACATCCAACAGTTAGATGATAAGGTGCTACTCTTAAATTTGTATGTAACGCAAGCAATTACGTTGATTCTTGGTGTGGTATGGATTTGGCTGCAAGGGAGAAATCCTTTCTCGTTGCTTATTATCCAGACGGGCGATTTAACATGGGTGTGGCTGGGAGCGGGGTTGGCTGCTCTTGTGATTATTGTCGACATCGCGGTTTCTAGATTTGTGCCAGAAGATATGACGGATGATGGGGGAGTGAATGAGAAGCTTTTCCGCTCACGTCCGGTATGGCATATCATTGTGATCTCGTTTATAGTGGGTATATGTGAGGAAATGCTCTTTCGTGGGGCGATACAGCATGCATTTGGCGCATATTGGACGAGTATTATTTTCGCAGCTATCCACGTACGGTATTTGCGCCATTGGTTACCAACTGGAATGGTGTTTCTAATTAGCTTTGCTTTGGGTACTATTTATGAGTGGACAGGAACCTTATGGGCTCCAATACTAGCACACTTTATCATTGATCTCATTATGGGACTCATTATACGATTTCGGAGGGAAGTATGAGCGAGAATCACCCACACCCTTTATTTCGAGGGTTCTCTCGCAAGCAAGAGCCAGACCTACATAGCCCGGCACTAGATGCTTTACGTTCATTGAGAGAAAATTCATCGAAGAAAGATACACATACCGAGCAACAACATACAGGCAGCAATCAAGCAATGACGGAAGAACGATTGCTCAATCTTGCTGAAAATATTGCCATGCAAGAGGAAGAGCTTGATGATCGATCGCTGCCTTCAAGAAAAAAGTTATTTCCGTCAAGTTATGTAAGACTAACAAAGTGGTTTTATAATATTCTATTTTTGTTATTTGTAGGCTTGTTAATTGGACTACTATTATGGGGTCGCCATAAGCTGGGGCTGGAGGGGTAATCCATGTTGATTGCTTACACTGTCATTGCAGGCTTGCTGGCAGCAGCCGGGGGGCTTGTTGTCTATATGTTATGGGAAGCACGGGGGTTTACAATTACAGAAGAAGAAGTGGTACTGAAGCGGTTGCCGTCGTCTTTCGACGGGGTCCGCTTGTTTTTATTAGCGACTTCCACAGAAGGCGGTTAACGGAGAGCCATATCGCGCAGATCCAACGCCACTCACAGGCGGCAATGGTACTGGTCGGCGGGGATATAACTGAGTTTGGAGCGCCGCTTGCGTACAGTGTCGAGAATATGGAGAGGCTGCGCCGCCTAGGGCCAGTGGCTGCTGTACATGGCAATCATGATTACAAGGCAAATGTTCGTGAGCTTGATGATAAATTGAACCAATTAGGTGTCAAGCTGCTGGATAATGAGGCAATTCGGCTAGAGCAGCACGGGCATTTTATATGGCTTGTAGGCTGGGACGACTACAGCTCCAAACGAACGAATGTGAAGCTTGCCATGAATGAGCCACAGCAAGAACCTGCGTGTACAATTGTTCTGACTCATGATCCGCTGGCTTTGCGGAAGGCTGAGCTGCAAGGGATTGATCTCGTATTGTCAGGGCATACGCATGGCGGTCAAATTTATCTGCCTGGATACGGGCCGCTGCGCACCTCGAAATTTTACCGCAAATATTTATCTGGCTGGCATACATTTACAGGACTAAAAGGCTCTACGGCTTTGTTTATTACAAAAGGGTTTGGAACATCACATATCCCACTCCGTTTATTTTGCAAACCTGAAGCGCATTTTATTACACTCCGTTCGGGCATTGATGGCCGCATTTCCTGATTTTTTACCGCATGGTTCGTTACAGATGGGCTCACACTACAATTGATCCTAACTAATTGAAGGAGGGAACTACAGTGAAAGTGACATCGTTCATTTCTGGTGCTGCTATTGGTATTTTGGCTGGGATGTATTTGGCAGATCGTCGTTCGCTGGCTAATTTGCAGTCCAGATTGCAAGTTGCTGGCAATGTCGTTCAGGATGTAGTAGGCAAGGCGAAGGATAAGGTTATGGATGCATCAGCAAGCATGCCGGATATTGCCTCCTTGCTCGACTTGAAGATGTCCAAAGAGGCGCCTAAGTCTGACGCGTTCAGTTTGGATCGGGTTAAGGAACTGATTGATCGCGATCCAGAAGTGAAGCGTAAGGTGGATGCCATTTTACGGGAAAATGGACTGGCTCCAACACCATCCAATCTGAATGCTGTAAAACTGGAAACCACTACTACGACAATATCCAACGCTTCTAAGTCGCAAGCTGCACCGCGAACAAAACCGTTTGAAGAAAATCAATCCACCCACTGATTGTAGAAGATCGATATTGGAAGAAGCTGCCGATTGAGTCGGCAGCTTCTTTGTGTTTATACAATCAATATACTGTCAACTATTTTATGTAGTGCAAATCCATGCAAGAAATGATAACATGAATTACATAGAACCATTTTCAGCACATATTATATGTTGCTTCATAATCTGTTATAACCGAAGTTGCAAAGGAGGGTCCTGTCATGAAGATCGAACGTATCAGTCAAGACAAGATTCGAATTTTCCTTACGTTCGACGATTTGTCTGAGCGCGGGATCAAACGCGACGACTTGTGGCGAGAGATGTCTAAGCTGCAGGAATTGTTCGCAGAGATGATGGATCAGGCGTATACCGAACTCGGATTTGATGCGACGGGACCGTTAGCCGTGGAAGTATTCGCAATGCCTGCACAGGGGATGGTTGTCATCGTAACGCGAACACACTGGAACCAGGCGTCAGGTCATGGCGATGGCATCGAAGATGACGAGTTGGATGATGTATATGAAATGGAAGTTACGCTTGAGGAGAGCGATACGATCGTATTCGCGTTCCGGGATTTTGAAGACTTCATCGAGGCGGCACATACGGTTCATGGCAATTTTGCCGTTCCAGGTGCGCTCTACCAATATAATGGACAGTGGATTTTCCATGCGGAACCGACGAATGTGGATCCCCAGCGATTGCAAGCTTTTATTGCAATTATGGCTGAGTATGGGGAAGCAGCGTCAGTGACGACAGCTGTTCTGGAGGAGTATGGAAAGTGTATCATTGCAGAGGATGCCATTGCCGTTACTTGTACACATTTCAATCCGCGCCGTGCATAATACAGCGTAATATGCGACCGTGAACAGGGAGTGCTTGTGATTTTTCATGAGAAGTGGAAAATTCGGGCTCCCTGTTTTGCGTTTTTCCCGCTGGAGGCTATGTCAACCAATATATGCAATTTGCGATTGATTGGACACTCTGTATTATAAAATCAGTCAGATGTATGTTTTCATCAACATTATTCGACACAATAAGCGCTGTCGCATAACAGTATGATATACTTACAATATCAAACTTTTACGGATATCTAACTGACCATAGAGTTAGTCGCCAAAGGAGGATGTGAAGGTGACTTTGCTTACTGCTCTTAGCACGCTCGTCGCGGACACTTCTCAGTTGGCGATACAATCTGGTGAAGCTGCGACACCCATTTTTCCCTTGCTTACAGCAGCAATTGCACCTGGTATTGCGTTGCTGGCGTATTTCTATTTGAAGGATCGTTACGATTATGAACCGATTCACATGGTCATTCGTGTGTTTCTGCTTGGGTTTCTAATTGTATTTCCGATCATGATTATTCAGCATGGCCTCGTATTGTGGTGGGGCAAAAATCCATATATTTATTCCTTTTTTATCTCTTCTGGCGTTGAAGAGTTTGTCAAATGGTTTGTGTTGTATCATATGATCTACAATCACGTAGAATTTGATGAGCATTATGATGGCATATTGTATGCAGTTGCCGTATCGCTAGGTTTCGCCACGATAGAGAATGTCATGTACGCATGGTTGAATCAAACATCGTTTTCCCAAATGCTTGTGCGTGCTCTGCTGCCTGTATCCGGACATGCCTTGTTCGGTGTTATTATGGGTTATTATATGGGGAAAGCGAAATTTTATGGCGGTCGTTCGCGAAAATATTTGCTGTACTCGATTGGAATTCCTTTGTTCTGGCATGGAGTTTACGATCTGATTTTAATGACAGTGACTCGTTATTGGATATGGTTCGTAGTACCTTTAATGCTGTTTCTCTGGTATTTCGGCATGGGGAAGGTACGAAGAGCCAGTGCCCGCTCTCCTCTTAGGATGGTAAATTCAGAAGAAGAGGTTAATGTGGAGCAATAATGGGAATGCTATTATTTACAAGCTCAAATTGTGCGAGGCACGAACGGGCGCAGTTCAAGGGAAGCAAGGAGGGCTCATGTGAGGGTGAAGGTTACCATTCGCTGCAAATGCTGCGGTGAAAAATTCATTCTTCGTGGCAAACGGGAAAAAGGTCGAATTGAAACCGGCTTCAAGCAGTGCATCTGTGATAATCGGGATGCATTCCATATTGATGAAGAACCAATATGATGACTTCGATATAAGAGTGCAATAATGGGAATCGATGCATAAACCTCCCTCATATCCAACAAACTAACATCACTATGATGTACAAGTTGCTGTGAAGGGAGACGTTTGTACCATGTATAAACGATTAAGTGCGGTGATGTTTCCTATTTTTGCGCTCTTATTTGTTGGAGCGATTGTATGGGGATATCAAGAACATCAAGAGAAGAACTCTATATTGATTAAGGCAGAGAACCAATACCAGCGTGCCTTCCATGATTTGACCTATCATGTTGATAAGCTTCATTCCGAACTGGGGCAGACACTTGCAGTAAACTCCAAGTCGCAAGGGATGCATCGGAAAGGTCTTGTCAATGTATGGAGAATTACGAGTCAAGCGCAAAATGAGATTAGTCAGCTACCTTTGACACTGCTGCCATTTAACAAGACAGAAGATTTTTTGTCGCGCATCTCTAATTTTTCTTACCGAGCTGCCGTCCGGGATTTGACGAAACAGCCGCTCAGTGATGATGAGGTAAAAATACTCAAGACGCTGCACCAAAATGCAGCGCAAATCTCACAGGATTTACAGCAGGTTCAAAACAAGGTGTTAAAAGACAATCTACGTTGGATGGATGTTGAAACAGCAATGGCGTCCGAGCAAAAAACGATGGATAATACGATCATCGACGGATTTAAAACCGTAGATAAAAAGGTGAGCGCATATCCAGAACTGAACTGGGGGCCTTCGATTTCCAGCGTATATACAAAGCGTTCTGTGAAAATGCTGAAAGGCAATCCCTTATCGGAGCAGCAAATTAAAGAAAAAGCTGAAAAATTCTTGGTTAAAAAGCCGAATGAGCCTGTACAAGTAAGAAAGAATGGTAAAGGAACCGACTACGAGTCCTATACGGTATTCACGAAGTTAAAAGACGATGGCAGTGCACTAACACTCGACTATACAAATCAGGGCTTCCTTATGTCGTATATGGACACACGCCATGTAGGCAAAAAAAGCTGACGATGGCTGAAGGAGAGCAAGCAGCCAAGAAGTTCCTGAAGAAAAATGGTTATCCGGACATGGCTGCGGTTCGATATGATGAATACAACAATACGGGAAGCTATACTCTTGTGCCTGTAGCCGATGGTGTCTATATTTATCCGCAGCAGGTTACGGCGCGTGTTGCACTGGACAATGGCGAAGTGACAGGCTTGCAAGCGGCGGATTTTGTTTATGAAGACAAGGAACGCAAGGTGGGCAAGCCGACTTTGGGTAAAAAAGAGGCACAAGCTATGCTTAATCCAAGCATGAACATATTATATGATCGCATGTCGCTCATCAAAAATGATCTTTCCGAGGAAGTGCTCTGTTATGAATTCGGAGGCAAAATTAATGGTGGCGCGTATCGCATATTCATCAATGCTGAAAATGGCACAGAAGAGCAAATCGAAGAAATGAAGATGTTAAAATCGTAGTGTAATGCAGGGGTTCCAATTCCTACAAGGGATTGGAACCTTTTTCCTTTTAGTATTCTGCTATCATGGTATAATCTTCTTGGAGGGGAAGCAAATGCTGCCGAACGTCAACGATACCTTGTATGTACAGTTAATTCGTGAAAAAACGGAAGGGCTAACCTATAAGGCGAGAGTAACAGAGGTAAATGAACAACTACTATGGATGGAGATTCCGCTATCGGAGGAAACAGGAAAGTATGGTTTGTTCTCCAATGGCGATGAACTTGATATATATTTTTCTCAATCCGATGGGACGAAATGGAATTTTCGTTCGCAAGTCATGGGAAGACGACAGGATACAATTCCAATGATGTCAATCCGAAAACCAGAGCCTCATTGGCTGACACAAATGCAGCGGCGCAATTATTTGCGTATTCAAGCATTTTTGGAGATGGCAATTCGTACAACTGATGGCGTGAAGTTCCTGGCACTTACAGAGGATATTAGCGGAGGAGGTCTCTCATTTACAACAGATTTCAAATGGGGACTGCGCGAATCCCAAGTGCTGCATTGCTGGATTGCTGTGCCTTTTCGCAATGGATCAATAGAACATGTTCCGTTTACTGGCCATATTGTTCGTGTTCAGCCAATGGAGGAACATCGTCAATTAGTGATGCTTAAGTTCGAGCAAATTGCAAATGTCGAACAGCAAAGGCTAATTCGCTATTGTTTTGAACGACAGTTGGATTTACGTAAATAGCATATTAATATCTGTAAGCTGTGCATAGGTTGAATGCAAGGTTGCCATACTACTTCCAAAATGAACGAAGAGGTGACTCCTCTTGCAAAGTCGACAGGAAAAGTGGAATCGTGAAGTATCAGGACGTTCTTTTCGCAGGCATATTAGTCGAATAGAGCTTTGCAGTTTGGCTTCTAAATGGCTGATTCGTGCTTTATTAGTACTTGTTATTAGTGTTGTCATTGCCCAATGCCTTCTATTGGGGGGGGCTTCCCGCCAGTGGTTGTCTCCTGTAGATAAGCTGGAAGGGATCCCTTTTCATCCTTATGCTAAATGAGGGGAGCATCTCTGGTAGTGGCACGAGGAAAATAGATATACGATGATTACCTTTTTGCATCCCTATTCTATGTGTGGTATAATTTTCACGTCGCAGGCAATGCCTGCTTTTTTCTTGAATGATAAAGTAATGTTTTTCTACGAAGGGAGTCAGACCCGTTGACACAGTCAGATTATAGCAGACATCGCATTAATATTGCCATCGACGGGCCTGCAGGAGCTGGGAAGAGCACGGTTGCTCGCCTAGTAGCGCGTGAACTTGGATATATATACATTGATACTGGTGCGATGTACCGGGCAATATCCTTGCACATGTCGCGAGCAGGCATTCAACCTGAAGCGTCATCAGCACTCTCCGAAGAGCTGAAGCGTGTAACTTTGGAACTGATACCAGAAGGCGATCGGCAATTCGTCATTTTGAATGGCGAAGACGTAACAGATAGCATCCGCACATCTGAAATTAGCCGTTTAGCATCTGATTATGCCAAGTCCCAAGTTGTTCGTGAGCAGCTTGTACATATGCAGCGTCAAATGGCAGCTCGTAAAGGTGTGGTTATGGATGGACGAGATATCGGCACACATGTGCTTCCTGATGCAGAATTAAAGTGGTTCATTACAGCTTCCGTAGAGGAGCGTGCCCGCAGACGTTATGCAGAATGGAAGGACAAGGAGAATGCTACTCTTGAGCAATTCATCCGAGAAATTGCAGATCGTGATCGGCAGGATGAGACTCGTGAGGTATCTCCGCTCCGTCAAGCTGATGATGCCGTACTGCTGGATACGACAGGCATGACTATTGATGATGTGGTAGCCACGATCGTTGAGCGTGCGAATTTACAAAAGAGTTGGTGAGCTGTAGCTATTATGTTCTATACGTTTGCAAGAGCAGTGCTTCGAGTATTGTATCGGATTTTGTTCCGGCTAGAAGCGAAAAAAAGGATTACGTGCCCAAAGAGGGCGGTGTAGTCCTGTGCTCCAATCATATAAGCTTGTTAGACCCGCCAGCGATTGGAATTATGTTGGATCGCAAGGTTCGCTTTATGGCGAAGGCTGAACTTTTCGACGTACCGGTGCTTGGAAAGATTATTCATGGTCTGGGAGCATTTCCGGTCAAGCGTGGTGGAGTTGGGAAAGAGACTATTCGTACGGCTTTCAATTTGCTGCGCGATGGAGATATTATGGGCATTTTCCCTGAAGGAACACGCAATACGGATGGTGCAGTTGCTGCGAAGAAGGGTGCTGCGATGATTGCCTTGAAGAGTGGGGCAGCTGTAGTTCCCGTAGCTGTTATTGGAGAATATAAGCTGTTTCGCAAAACAAAAGTCGTATATGGCCCGCCAATCGATATGTCGGACTTGTTAGAGCAGGGCAGTGGTGGGCTGGAAATGGCGACTGACCGCATTATGGAACATATCCATCGAATAATACATGAAGAAACGGCTTCATCATAATTCATGCATGTTTTTTCTTCAATGGTATGATACTACAGGTATTATTTTCTGGTATGCAACAACCATTAGTTGTAAGGAACTCTGCTTCTTTTGAAGCGGGTTTTGAATAAATGGGGTTCAATCGAGGAGGTATTTCACATGTCTGAAGAAACAAAAGTTAACGAAACTGCCGAAACGGCAAGCCAAGAAGCGTTGGAGAACATCGTTTCCTTGAAGAAAGGCGATACCGTCAAAGGCACAATCGTCAAAATCGATGACAATCAAGCAGTAGTAAGCATTGGCTATAAATACGATGGCATCATTCCTGTACGCGAGCTGACTGCAGTATCGGTTGACAATGCTGCAGATGTGGTTGAAGTGGGCCAAGAAGTTGAATGCAAGGTTGTTAGCATTGACGATGAGAAGGAACGTCTTGTTCTGTCCAAGCGTCAAGTGGACAGCGAACAGGCTTGGGACGATATGCAGAAGCATTTCGAAGCACAAGATGTTTTCGAAGTAACAGTCGCTGATGTTGTAAAAGGCGGCGTTGTAGCTGATGTTGGCGTTCGTGCATTCATCCCTGCATCCATGGTTGAACGTCATTTCGTTGAAGATTTCAGCGATTACAAGGGACGTACGCTCCGGGTAAAAGTTAAAGAAATCGACCGTGAAAACAACAAGCTCATCCTTTCCCAAAAGGATGTATTGGAAGCAGAATTCGAAGCTAACAAAATTCGTGTTATGGAAGGCTTAACCGAAGGACAAGAACTCGAAGGAACTGTTCAACGCTTGACGCAATTCGGTGCGTTCGTTGATGTTGGAGGCGTAGATGGACTTGTTCACGTGTCTGAATTGGCATGGAACCATGTTGAGAAGCCTTCTGATGTTGTATCCGAAGGTCAAAAGGTTAAAGTCAAAGTATTGAAGGTTGATCCGGCTAACGGGAAAATCAGCTTGAGTATTAAGGCGACTCAGCCTGGTCCTTGGGAACAAGCGAGCAGCAACATTAAGACTGGTGATATCCTGACTGGTGAAGTAAAGCGCTTGGTTGATTTCGGAGCATTCGTTGAGGTGGCTCCAGGAGTTGAAGGCTTGGTTCACATCTCCCAAATCGCACACCGTCATGTAGCTACACCTTATGAAGTATTGAAACAAGGTCAAACTGTCCAAGTGAAAGTACTTGATTTCAGCCCTGCTGAGAAGCGTGTAAGCTTGAGCATCAAGGAAACAGAAGAAGCTCCTGCTATAGCTCCGAAGCCAGAGAAGAAAGTAAAGGAAGAACTGAACAATCCGAATGTATCGCTGACAAATCAGGCAATGAGCGTAACGCTTGGTGAACGTTTCGGCGATATGTTGAACAAGTTCAAAAACTAACATAAATCTTTACCTTTTTAATACCGGCGGACTCTTCGGAGTTCGCCGTTTATTTTTGTTACGCGCTTCAAATAATAGCATCAAACAAGGAAGGAGCTGCTGTTTCGATGACGTCGTCAGGGGTGTTGGCCGTCGCGGTATGGATATGCTTTGCAATCTTAGTGGCAAGTGGGTGGCGAATGTCTCTGTTCCCTGCTGCTGTGAAATCAACGGTAATCGTGATCGGACTCAGCTGGCTGCTTCTACGAAATTGGACATTCATGCTGGCCTATGGACATCAGATCAATGGTGCATGGCTGTGGTGGATAATAATGGCGATCCTGCTGCTTCGCAAGCAAACGCTTAGCCAATTGTTGGCATTGTGTGGACATACAGCTATGGTTGCGGCTATTTGGATGTGGCTTGAGTTGTTGAGTCGTTTTTCCCTGCAAATGTCAGAATCGTTATATCATTTTTGGTTGATTGCAGGAGTTTTCTCCTGCTATATGCTTTTGTTTACAACAGAATGGAGTATGCAATGGATGATTTTGACGTTCGGTTTAACGTTAGGGGAAGTTCTCGTTCATTTGCGTCTGCATTCGCTTATATCTGCTGGGGAAGGGCAAGTTCAGGATGTATGGTGGCTGACATTTTTGATCGTTCGTTTGCTGTCTGCTATGTTGGAGTGGATTAGAGGAAAGTTCTTAAGAGGACTTATTGGCTCCGAATAATACGGAAAAATGCGGAATCTATAAGTGTTTCAACCAATTCCGTTAGCCAAGAACCGCTTTTTTTGATATGATGATGTACGTGTATAGTTGCAAATTATGAAGGAGTGAAATGCATGGCAAAACCCATTGTTGCCATTGTCGGGCGGCCGAATGTCGGCAAGTCCACTATATTTAACCGAATCATCGGCGACCGATTGGCTATAGTGGAGGACAAGCCTGGTGTAACACGTGACCGTATTTACGGGACGGGTGAGTGGAATGGTAAACCGTTCAACATTATTGACACAGGCGGAATCGAAGTTTACGGTGAAGATGAAATGCTGCGTTCCATTCGTGTGCAAGCGGAGTTGGCTATTGAGGAAGCAGATGTAATTGTATTTATGTGTGAAGCGAAGTCCGGCGTAACGCAAGCGGATGAAGAAGTTGCACAAATGTTGTTCCGCTCAGGCAAGCCGATCGTTCTAGCGGTAAATAAAGTCGACAACATGAGTCGTATGGATGACATTTATGAATTCTACAGCCTTGGCTTTGGAGATCCGGTTCCAATTTCGGGATCTCATGGAACAGGGATTGGCGATTTGCTTGATGAAGTCGTAAATAATTTGCCGGATTTATCGGATGAAGAATATGGTGAAGATGTAATAAAGGTTGCCCTGATTGGCAGACCGAATGTCGGTAAATCTTCGCTTGTCAACGCGATACTCGGCGAAGAGCGAGTCATTGTCAGCGATGTGGCAGGAACAACACGCGATGCGATCGATACCCCCTTCGAGAAGGATGATCAGCGATTCGTACTGATAGATACAGCTGGTATGCGCAAGCGCGGCAAAGTATACGAAACAACGGAAAAATACAGTGTTATGCGCTCGATGAAGGCGATTGAGCGGGCAGATGTCGTTCTGGTTGTCATTAATGGTGAAGAAGGAATTATTGAACAAGACAAACATATTGCAGGATATGCTCATGAAGCAGGCAAGGCAGTTCTGTTCGTCGTCAATAAATGGGATGTCGTTGATAAAGATGATAAGACCATGCACCAATTCGAAACCAAGATTCGCGACCATTTCTTATTTATGACGTACGCACCAATTGTGTTCTTATCTGCGAAGACTAAGCAGCGTTTACATAAACTGCTTCCTGTCGTACAACATGTTGCTCAGCAGCACGCGAAGCGCATTCCAACACACTTGTTAAATGACGTTGTAACTGATGCTGTCGCCTATAATCCGCCACCAACGGATAAGGGAAGACGTCTCAGAATCAATTATGCGACTCAAGTTGCGGTTAAGCCGCCAACGATTGTCGTGTTCGTAAATGATCCTGAACTGATGCACTTCTCCTATGAGCGATATTTAGAAAATCGTATCCGTGCAGCGTTCGACTTTGAAGGGACACCGATCCGGATATTCACACGCCGGAAATCCGACGAAAGTTAGGAGCGAGCGGAATTGACGCTATCTATTATCGCAATTGCATCGAGTTACCTTCTCGGTTCAGTCAGCTTTAGCCTTCTTATTGGAAAATGGCTTCGTGGTATCGATATCCGTCAGCACGGAAGTGGAAATGCAGGAGCAACCAACACGCTGCGCGTATTGGGCAAAGGGCCTGCTATTGGTGTGCTTCTGCTTGATGCAGCCAAAGGAATGGTAGCTGTTCTGATGGGCTATTTGCTATCGGACAGCACTTGGGTTATGGTTTTGTGCGGAATTGCCGCTATCGTAGGCCATAACTGGCCGATTTATTTCCGTTTTCGCGGTGGGAAGGGCATTGCTACCACAATTGGGGTATTGGCTGTATTAGCATTTTTGCCAGCTCTATGTGCGGGTATTATTGCGATTGCATCAATTGCTTGGAAACGTTATGTTTCGTTAGGATCATTGCTTTTTGCTGGTCTAACCCCGATCTTCATCTTGCTGTTCGGTTACGATTGGAGCATTTTTTGGGGAAGTCTGCTCCTCTGTGTATTTGCGTTCTATCGTCACCGGAGCAATATTGTAAAGCTGGTACAAGGAACGGAAAATCGACTGGGCTCCAGTAAGGGGGGCGTATCTCGTGTCCGTTAAAGTTGCTGTATTCGTAGCAGGGAGCTGGGGTACTGCCTTGAGTGAAGTTCTCGCACATAATGGACATGATGTATACTTATGGACGAGAAATGTACAACAAGCAGAAGAAATCAATTCTAGGCATACGAACGAAAAATATTTGCCTAATGTAACGCTGCATGCTGGAATTCGGGCAACCAACTCGGTAGAAGAGGCTATGAACGGAGCGAAGGCATGCGTTGTGGTTGCGCCATCTGCAGCAATGCGCCAAGTGGCGGGTATGATAAAGCCGCATCTGACGGACGATATGGTTATTGTACATGCGACGAAGGGGTTTGAAACGGAAACATTAAAGCGGATGTCTGAGGTTCTCGAAGAAGAGCTTGCATGCAGTGCTGATCGTATTGCTGTGTTATCAGGCCCTAGCCATGCCGAGGAAGTTGTTAAGCAATGTCCGACGACTGTGGTGGTCGCTTCGACAATTACGAAGGCTGCTGAGCAAGCGCAGGATTTATTCATGAATGAGTCTTTCTTCCGAGTATACACCAATCCAGATGTGCTCGGCGTTGAACTTGCCGGCGCGCTCAAAAATATCATCGCCTTAGGCGCAGGTTTATCTGATGGGCTAGGGTTCGGAGATAATGGGAAAGCTGCACTTCTAACGCGTGGATTGGCTGAGATTGCACGGCTGGGAGTTGTGATGGGAGCCAATCCGATGACGTTTGCTGGCCTAGCTGGTGTCGGAGATCTCGTTGTAACTTGTACGAGCAGACATAGCCGTAACTGGAGAGCAGGCTCGCTGATTGGTCAAGGTATGGCGGTGGATGAAGTATTATCGCATATGGGGATGGTCGTCGAAGGGATTCGAACGACGAAAGCGGCTCATTCTCTAGCAGAGCGCTTTGAAGTTCAGATGCCAATTACAGAACAGCTTTACCGCGTATTGTTCGAAAAACGTGACCCGAAGACAGCGGTTGAACGATTGATGGGGCGAGTTCGGAAGAATGAAATTGAAGAAGTTGCCACTTCGAATTGGTCATCGTAGATTCATAGGCTTGTATGAGCTCTATTATTGATGAATAATCTTTCACCTTCTTAATTATGATGACATACACTGTAGAGAGTACAGACCCGAGGAGGGGCGATATGTCGAATAAATTTCCGAAGGATGCATTGAATGCCATCAATAAGAAGTCAGGCAAGAATATAACGGAAAATCAGATTAAAAAGCTTGCAGGTACGGTGAAACCTTCAACGATGCAGAATGAGGCGCAATTGCGGCAGTTGATTAAACAAGTTGCTGCAATGGCTAAACTCCCGGTCTCCGAATCGACGATAAATGATATTGTCAGCACCGTAAAGAAGAGCGGAGTAAATGCGAACAACCTGGAAGCATTGATGAAATTGATGAAGAAATAGCCGCTGCAATCAGTTTCGCATGAAAGAAAGCGACACGACAGCCATAAGGCATGTTGTGTCGTTTTTTTGTGTTTGTTGTTGTAAAACGTTTCTCTTCTAATTCATCGAATGGTATAATGAGAGCAGTTTGAATGAATGGGAGAATCGGGAAAATGGACAGTATGACAAAAATGTGGGTATCTTTTATTGGAATTGGTCTGATGGCCTTTTCCGCACTGCTCATTGCTTTTGCCAGAAGTAAGACGAGAGGCTGGATTCGAGGCATTCTTTCGCTTATTGCGTTCATTATGCTGCTTGCAGGCATGGTATATGGGTTTTTCTCTATTATGTAAGCGCACAACATACAAGCTCTCTAACTCGTAATGGACGATGGGGCGATGAAGGAGTGTGATTGAGGATGGTGGACATCCTATTTGTAGGCAAGACGAAGCAAGCTAACATTTCAGTTCCCGTAGGCACCACACTACTTGATGCGGCCAAGGAATCAGGTGTGGACTGGAATTATGCTTGTACGCGGGGGACTTGTGCACGTTGCCGCTGCTTGATTGAAGTAGGACATGAATATGTATCTGAAGTAACGGATGCAGAATGGAATCGTATGGGGGAAGAAGAGTTCGAACAGGGCTATCGTCTTTCTTGTCAGGTTGTTGCAGAGGCAGATGGCTTCATTCGGGCAGTACATAAGCCATATTTCTAATACATACATCATTTGTTTGGCTGACAGCCTGGATGAGTGAGCATGATTCAAATCGAATGGAGCAATTGGCATGATATTATCATTATCCGTACCTATAATGGATACAATTGAACAACTAACAGAGTCGGTGGATAAGGATACGAAGCACTGGATGCTAGGTGGAAGCTGCGGATTGGCATTGCAGGGAGTATCGCTTGGGCGAGAGCCACGGGATGTAGATATATATGCGGACGAAATCGATGCAAAACGGCTGCAGGAACAATGGAAGTTATTTGCTATCGACGTTCCGGAGTGGAATGAAACGCTCACATATCGTTCGTTATTAAGCCATTACCAAATCGGAGAGGTTCCTGTTGAACTGGTCGGACAGTTCATCGTCACCACCCCGAATTGCCAATATAAGACAATCATACACGATTCATTGTGGAACCATCGAATCACGTATGAAATCGCTCATTCCAGCATTGCGCTAATGCCTCTTGCACATGAACTGGTGTTCAATATTTTGCGACAGCGGGAGGATCGAGTCTCCTCGATAGCGCGGGTGATAAATACCGCCCCAGAAGAGCATATCGCTGCTATGAGTGCGGTATTGGCGAATTGCTCTGCACCGGAGTATATGGCGGCTTTAGTAGGTGGGCGGTGCCCGAATATAAAAGCTCATTTTGGTTAATAAAATATGAATTTGATGACTACAGAAAGAGCCGTATGATAGCCCAGTCAACTGTGAGGAAAGGGGCTGACGATTATGGGGACGATAGTGCGGTTTGAGCCTTCTGGAAAGGTGTGGGAGGTTAAGCGTTCGATGACGGTATTGGACGCAGCGCGGAGAGCAGGTGTTGCGATCCGTACAAGATGCAGCGGGAAGGCAGGCTGCCTAATGTGTAAAGTGAATGTAGCGATTGACGTGGATGGAATACTCGGGGAACCTACGTTAGCAGAATGCAATAAGCTTGGCATTAGTTCCCCGCAAGGGCTTCGATTATCGTGCCAAACGCTGCTCACAGGGAAGACGGGCACAGTAACGGTAGAAGTGCCAGAGGATCCATTGAAAGAACTTATCCGTCGCAAACTTGCGGAACAGGAAGAAGACAGATTATGGTGACGGCGGATAAAAAGGACTGTTATAGCCCCTAGTATGGGATGATAAATGAGGAGGAAATGTGGTTGAGTTCGGGTAGGAAAATCGGATGCATCGCACTATTCATCATTATTAGCATGACGCTTCAGGGATGTCTATATCCCAAAGATCAGCGCAAAGAGAGCCAACAATCGGTTCGTGAAGGTGTGCTGCTTGTCCAAAATGCGGTGGAACAGTACCAAAAGGATTCAGGATTGCTTCCGCTAATTAGTAGTGATGAAAGTGTTCCGCGTTATGAAAAGTTTCGCGTTAATTTTGATTTGCTCAAGCGAAGAGATCTGCTTAGTGCAATCCCTGGAAGTGCGTTTGAGTCCGGCGGATCGGGTGTTTATCTGATCATTGATGAAGAAACGAATCCAAAGGTGAAGGTAATGGACTTGCTCACCTCTCAGCGAGTCAACGATCTTACTCGTGCCATCGACTCATATAAGCGATCCAAGGGAACACTGCCGAAGCAGGAGGAGATCTATCCTGGATTCTATCGGATTGATGAGCAATTAATTAGTGTACGTCCAGCAGAGGTGCACAGTCCATTCAGCCGCAGAGTGCTGGAGTTCATGATGGATGATCAAGGAAGAGTTTATGCGGATTATGCGCAGGACATCATGCAGCTAATAGATGCCTCTAAGATACAGCCGTCTGGGCAAGAAAAAGATCTGCGGCCTATGCTCACGGATGCTTCCTTCTATGTACCGGTTAAGTCTGTCGCTTACAAATGGAGCAAGGGTGCGCCTGTTCCACAAGTAGAGACTTCCAAATCGTGAAATCATAAAATGAAATTTAGGTCAGTCGTTTCGACTGGCCTTTTTTGTATGTAAATAGGCTTGGTTTGCGAATCTATGTGCAATATATGGCATACTTCGTTTCTAACATCATATATCTGATTTGGAAGGCGAATATTTATTACCTTCTACGTACGTGCCCAATAGGGGGTCACCCGCGAAGGATATCATTACTTTCTACTAGAACAGAATCATTTTCAAAAATGTTTTGTGTGAGGGGCATATTTATGCCGTCTAGCAAATAAGATGTTACTAGTCCAAAAGCATGTACGAGTTGCGTCGAAATGCCCTTGTACGACGTGAAATCTCGGCGGCGAACACTGGCGACAACGGCAACAGCTCAATCCTAGCAACGGTGCCAATCGTTTCTGAAGGGCGAGAGGCGAACGTTGTCTCGTAGTCCGTCGGAAAAATTTGAGGAGGGGATATCAATTGGAGAAAGTGGACATTTTTAAGGACATAGCCGAGCGTACCGGCGGGGATATTTACCTCGGGGTCGTCGGTGCGGTCCGCACAGGGAAATCGACGTTCATCAAACGATTTATGGAAACGGTCGTATTGCCTAATATCACGAACGAATCCGACCGCATTCGAGCAGTGGATGAATTGCCGCAAAGCGCTGCTGGCAAGACCATTATGACGACCGAGCCAAAATTCGTTCCGAATAATGCAGTTCAAATTAAAGTAGCAGAAGGCTTGGATGTAAATGTTCGACTAGTAGACTGCGTAGGTTATGCGGTATCTGGGGCCAAAGGCTACGAAGATGAGAATGGACCACGCATGATTAATACGCCGTGGTTCGAAGAGCCGATACCATTCCAGGAAGCGGCTGAAATCGGCACGCGTAAAGTCATCCAAGAGCATTCTACACTAGGTGTTGTCGTGACCACAGACGGTACGATTGCGGAGATTCCACGAAGCTCGTACATCGAGTCTGAGGAGCGCGTTATTGAAGAGTTGAAGGAAGTCGGCAAACCATTTGTGCTGATTATTAACTCGACAAAACCCCGCAGCGAAGAGACAATTGCACTGCGTAATGAGCTGCAGATTAAATACGACATACCGGTAATGGCACTTAGTGCGGCAACGATGGGCGAAGAAGATGTAATGGGCGTATTGCGAGAAGTACTTTATGAATTCCCAGTTCACGAAGTAAACGTCAATTTGCCTAGTTGGGTAATGGTATTGAACGACAATCATTGGTTGCGCTCCAGCTATGAGGCGTCCGTGCGGGATACGGTCAAGGATATTAGACGACTAAGAGACGTTGACCGTGTTGTACAGCAATTTATGGAGTATGATTTCATTGCCAGAGCTGGATTGAGCGGAATGGACATGGGTCAAGGCGTTGCTGAGATTGACTTGTACGCGCCGGACGAATTATACGACCAAATCCTGATGGAAGTGGTCGGGGTAGAAATACGAGGCAAGGATCATTTGCTTCAACTGATGCAGGAATTCGCGCATGCGAAGCGGGAATACGACCGATTCGCAGATGCGCTTGAAATGGTCAAGACGACGGGTTACGGAATTGCAGCACCTACCTTGAACGAAATGGCACTCGATGAGCCGGAACTTATTCGTCAAGGCTCACGCTTCGGAGTACGTCTAAAAGCAACGGCTCCTTCGATTCATATGATTCGCGTCGATGTAGAGTCTGAATTTGCTCCAATTATCGGGACAGAGAAGCAGAGCGAAGAGTTGATGCGTTACTTGATGCAGGATTTTGAAAATGATCCAACGAAGATATGGGAATCTGATATTTTCGGCAGATCGCTTCATTCCATCGTACGTGAAGGCATACAAGGCAAAATCGCTATGATGCCAGACAATGCTCGTTACAAGCTTCAAGAGACATTGGGCCGTATTATCAACGAAGGCTCAGGAGGTCTCATCGCTATCATTCTATAATGGCTATGCAATTTGCCTAAGCTGCAGTTCCGCAAGGAACATGCAGCTTAGTTTTTTGCGTGGAACAACAAAAAATCATTAATATTTTATCGCTAAATGAATTTACAGACTCGAAAGAAGCGGTTATATTTAAGAATAATGCCGTTAACGGTAAAATGTGGGATTTTAACCATCTGTCTATAAATAAAAGAAGGATCAGTAAAGTCAAGAGGC
Organism: Paenibacillus alvei DSM 29; assembly: GCF_000293805.1. Taxonomy (GTDB): domain Bacteria; phylum Bacillota; class Bacilli; order Paenibacillales; family Paenibacillaceae; genus Paenibacillus_B; species Paenibacillus_B alvei. Next base: position 599,203 of record NZ_AMBZ01000003.1, read on the forward strand.
GGGATTGAAATGAGCAGCGTATGGAAAGCGCCTGTAGATTCAAGCATACGTTCCGCGCATGTCTCCGATACGGGTGCGGCAGGCCAATGTCAATTTGAATTGGATTCAAATTTGTACATGCTTGGAATAACGAAGTCGTATAACGGGGTATCCGTTCTAAAGCAAGTCAACTTTACTGCAGCAAGCGGTGAAATTCATGCTCTTGTTGGCTCCAATGGAGCGGGGAAGAGTACGTTGATGAATATATTGTCAGGCGCATGTCAGTCTGATGTCGGAGTCATCCAGCTTGGGAGTGAACAACTATCGATTCAATCCCCAGCAGATGCAAAGAGGCATGGCATTCACTGTGTATATCAGGAAGTCGATGTCGCACTTGTTCCTAATCTGACGGTGGCTGAGAACATTATGATGGATGATTTAAGCATGGGCAATCGTTCTTGTTGGGTTCGCCCAGCGAATCTGAAAAAAAGAGCTGCTGCAATCATGGATGATTTAGGGTTTATGATCTCTCCTTCACAAAGAGTGGAGGAATGCACCTTAGCTGAGAAACAGATGGTGCTCATATCCCGGATATTTATGAATCAAGCCAAAATTGTCATATTTGACGAGCCTACCGCATCGCTAAGCATTGAGGAATCTGAACGGTTATTTGCTGTTATGCGTTCACTTCGGGATCAGGGGGTAATTGTTCTGTTTATTACCCACCGATTAGCGGAGGTGTTTCAGCAGTGTGACAAAATTACGATTTTGCGTGATGGGGAATTGGTTCTTAGTTCTCCGATCTCTGAAATATGTCCCAAGGAAGCAATTCAATGCATGCTGGATCGAACGTTGGATGAGGAATTTCCAATGAATTCCTCGGTTGGCAGTGAAGTGCTGTTGACAGTGCAAGGGATTACATGCGGGAAAAAGTTAAAAATGTAAGTTTTGAATTGAGGAGAGGGGAAATTCTTGTATTTGTTGGCCTAGTTGGATCAGGGAAAACAAAACTTGCCCGTATCCTTGGGGGGGCTGAACCGTGCGACACCGGAGAGATGACTCTGAATGGACATATCCTTCGGCCCCATTCTGTGCGTGACGCCATTCATGCAGGCATTGTGCTTGTTCCTGAGGAGCGCCGCAAGTACAGCTTATTTATGGACGAGTCCGTACAGAGCAATCTTTGTATTTCATCATTGCCCAATTATTGCACTGCCGGCTTTGTATCTACATCACGGGAGCGAATATTAGCTGAGCGGGTAATGAAACAACTTGACATTAAAGCTGCATCCACGAAGCAGAAAGTGAAATACTTAAGCGGAGGTAACCAACAGAAAATTGCAATTGGAAAGTGGCTGGATACGGATGCGCATGTATTTGTGCTTGATGAACCGACAAATGGTATAGATGTAGGGGCAAAAAATGAAATTTTCCGTATTATTGGCCAGTTGTCGGATGAAGGCAGGGGAATCATCTACTTTACAAGCGATATGTATGAGGCTTTAATGGTGGGTGATCGTATTGTTGTTATGTATGATGGGGAAATGGTGAAGCTATTCAACCGAGGTGAAGCTACGGAGGAGCAACTGCTGTTCTATGCTTCTGCTGGGAAGAGATTGCGAGACGATGGAGATCGAACGGTGTGCGGTACGCGGTAAGAAGTTAAGAAGATACACTGTAATCACTTTGTTACTCACTCCCTACTTGCATTTGTGAGAACGGTATATTACTATAAATTTGTTCTGTGACCGATTTGGAAACAGATTGGATATTGTGTATTGCGCTGTTTTGCTGACGATCAGGTATAAATTTAAGAGAAACAGTGAAAAAAATGGATAACGATGCATACTTGAATCAGGAGGTGAACAGAAATGAACAAATCTGAATTGGTAACTGAAGTGGCTGAAGCTACAGAATTGTCCAAGAAAGATGTGACTAAGGTTGTTGATGCTGTATTCGAAGCAATTTCGAACGCGCTTCAGAATGGCGACAAAGTCCAATTGGTAGGATTCGGTAACTTTGAAGTGCGCGAACGTTCCGCTCGCAAAGGCCGCAACCCGCAAACGGGTGAGGAGATCGAAATTCCTGCAAGCAAAATCCCTGCGTTCAAACCAGGCAAAGCACTTAAAGATGGCATCAAATAAGTGAACTTACATACTTTTGTCTAATAGGGGAACGCAAGTGAGGCAGAAGCCGCGACATCATGTCGCGGCTTCTGCGCCTTTTCAGAGAGGGAGTTGTGGAGTGTGTTGCTCTAAACCAGTTCTAACAGTGTTTCTGCTGTGTGCACTGTCACTATAGGCAACCAGTACAATACGCTGTCCACTTGACTGGCTGAGTTGCTCTTCCCATTGCTGAAGCTGCTGGAGCTGGCTGGATTGTAATTGTGCTGGGTGCATTGTAGTATCTCCTTTTTTAGATGAAACATGCTACACTAATAGTATGCCCGAAGCTTGGGGATTCACATGGTAATGCTACTGGGAAGCTAATACATAGGCTGGGAGGTTAACAAGTTGGAGACACAAAATGACTTTATCGTGATAAAGGCGAAAGATCAGGGGGTTCAGGTGATCGGCCTGACACGAGGAACGGATACGAAATTCCATCATACGGAGAAGCTGGACAAGAATGAAGTGCTCGTGGCTCAGTTCACAGATCACACTTCTGCGATTAAGATCCGCGGCAAAGCGGTTGTCATGACGAAGCACGGTATGATTCATACCGATAAAGAAGAATAGTTTGAATTTTACAGTTTTTATGAGAGAGCAGGCATAGCCTGCTTTTTTCTTTATAGACATGAGGTATGGACATACCTTTGAAAGTCGACAATGTCTGTTATCTGGAGTGTTGTATTGTATGGATCTACAATTTGTGGAGGTGCACATTTCGAAATGAAGGATTTGCATCGATATCGAACAATGGTCTCGGTACTTTTCGCTACGATTATGCTGCCGCTAGGATTAGGGCTGCTGTATTCAATGGGGGCTCAAAAGCCTGATCCCCATAAGGATGTGGCAGTATTTACACCTTCGCCGGGTATAATCAAGCTCAGCTCTGAGCAGGTTGTGGATTATTTGTCAGAGCTTCCCTTGCAATTGAAGTTCAGTCGTGTGTCTTGGCACTCCGGAAAATTGGCGGTTGATGTAAAGGTTGCCGCCACAATTGTTCATCCAGAAATTATTTATAATGATATGTATGAGCTTCTTCGCTTTGCCTTCATGCAAACGAGCAATGTAGATCGGCTGCAACTGCGCGTTGTGATTCAAGACGACATGGCCAAGAAGAAATATGTGCTGCTTGGCATGGATGCATTGCGTGCTCAAGTAGACGCGGAGAGCTTGAAACTGTTGCAAAAGTCGAAAGGAATTATGCCAAAGCAGCTTAAAGATGCATGGCGCGTCATACATACGCCTCATTGGGAGCGACAGTTTCCCGATGCTGGCATGAGGAAGAGGTAAAGTCTTGACATACTGGATAAACGAAGAAATGTTGTCCTATCACTTTAAACATATGCTATAATGATTTAGATTGCGACATCCGTATGGATGACTAACCGGTACAGTCGGAGGCAGCAGATGAATGGTTATCATATCTCGCAATTGGCTAAGCGGTATGTTGAACATGACATGATCCAGGCGCACACGGAACTACCTGCGTTTCCTAACGCAAGAGTGGAGCTGATGTTCGCCTTTTTAAACCGCAGCAAGCCAACAGCGGAACATAGTGAATTATTTGCATTAGTTACATCGCTCGTGCAGATTGGATTAGACACGCACGATACGATCGAATTGGCCGCGGAAGAGCATAACGATCGTAACTTGCGCTCTCGTCAGCTCAAGGTATTGGCTGGGGATTACTTTAGCAGCCGCTTCTATAACTTGCTTGCGCAGCAAGCTCAGATTGATGCGGTGCGCACCTTGAGCCAAGCGGTATGCGATATTAATCGTTTGAAGATGACGGTAGTAGACAAGATGAAGCATTGGACGATGACCGCAGAAGAATACTTGCGGTCGAGCGTTACGCTGAAGAAGCTGTTGTTCCAATCCTTCAATGCTCAAATGAATCAAGAGGATGTCCCAACCTGGGAAGAACTGCTTGATGCGATGACCGAGCTCGAAGTGTTAGAACGAGAGCAGGAACGAGCGGATCAATTCGCTCGATTTGAAGGAAGCTGGTCTTACTGGCATGTATGGCAGCAAGGCACAGATGATGAACGAAGAAAATTGAAGCACAAGACGCATGACGAGTTGTTCTGGAATGCGCTCATGTCCAAGTATGAGGTGAGGGAACAGCTTGCTTATCAGGCGCGTGTATCGCGAGACAAGCTGCATACGCTAGCGGTAGCTTTGCCGCTAGATAAGAACACAAGACAGCGTCTCGGCGCATTCTTAGCTCTACCCCGTCTGTGAATGAGTTAGCGTTCAACTCCAATAGATCGACGATACGTTCGGCGGAGAAAGGAATAGGTGACAGATCGTGGAGACACATTCGCCAAAGACTGGCAAGACTAAAGAACATTATGTTCAAGAAGTATTTCAAAGTATCGCTCCGAAATACGATATCATGAATGATATACTGAGCTTCAGACGTCACAAGGCTTGGCGCAATTTCACGATGCGCAAGATGGATATGAAGCAGGGGGAAACCGCGTTGGATTTGTGCTGCGGAACCTGTGATTGGACCATCCAACTCGCAGAAGCAAGCGGTACAGGCAAGATTACGGGGCTGGATTTCAGTTCAAATATGCTGGCCGTCGGTCAGAAGAAGGTTGACGAAGCTGGGCTGAACAGCCAAGTTGAGCTTGTAGAGGGAAATGCGATGGAGCTTCCTTTTTCAGACAGCAGCTTCGACTATGTGACCATTGGATTTGGTTTGCGCAATGTCCCGGATTTTGAACAGGTCATTCGTGAAATGCGCAGGGTTGTTAAGCCAGGTGGACAAGTTGTATGCCTAGAGCTAAGCAAGCCGACTTGGCAGCCGTTCAAGGGGATTTATTATTTTTATTTCCGCCATGTGCTGCCGCTGCTTGGTAAGTTAATAGCGAAACGGTACGAGCAGTATAAGTGGCTTCCTGAGTCACTGGTAACGTTCCCTGGCCGCAAGGAGTTAGAACAGATGTTTAGAGACAATGGACTTGAACGTGTGCAAGCATATCCATTCTTCGGCGGGATTGCCGCTCTTCACATCGGCACGAAGGGGAATGAACATGTTTAAAAAAGTACGTATATTCTTAGAAATGATTAAGTTCGAGCATACCATCTTTGCTCTTCCATTCGCGTTCATGGGGGCACTATTGGGAGCGATGGTTGTACATCAGCGCTTCCCGACCCTACCTGAGTGGGGCTGGATTCTAATGGCGATGTTCGGTGCTCGAAGTGCCGCAATGGCGCTTAATCGACTGATTGATGCGGCTATCGATGCGAAGAATCCGAGAACTGCCAATCGAGCGATTCCAGCGGGGTTGCTGAAAGCTGGAGAAGTGATATTATTTACGGCCGTGTCATTCGGTCTTTTATTTTGGGCTGCGGCCAATTTAGAGCCGCTATCTGTGTACCTGCTTCCGATTGCTGTTTTTATGCTTGTCTTTTATTCTTTTACGAAGCGGTTCACATGGTTGTGCCACGTTGTGCTGGGGCTTACGATTGCATTAGCTCCGCTTGGCGGCTGGGTAGCTGTAACGAATGAAATTAATGCCCCGGCTCTCATCTTTTATTTAACCGTGTCGTTGTGGACAGCAGGATTTGATGTTATTTATGCATGTCAGGATTATGAGTTCGATAAGAAGGAAGGCCTAAATTCGATACCGGTACGCTTTGGTATTGCGAAGTCGCTGTGGATTGCAAGAGGATTTCATATTGCAACGGCATTTGGATTTATCCTGTTATTATTTTTAACGCAATTAAGCTGGTGGTATATCGTTGGTACGGTTATTGCTAGTGCATTGCTCATTTATGAGCATTTGCTTGTAAAGCCTCACGATTTGAGTAAGCTCAACACGGCTTTCTTTACGATGAACGGCGTACTCAGTATCGTTGTATTTTGCTTTACGCTCATTGACTTGGTGGTGATGAAATGATGATTGCTCCTTCTAGGAAGCATTATGTAGTGGGAATCACCGGAGCAAGCGGTGCAATATACGGTGTGCGGCTGATTCAGTCTTTGCTGGAAGCAGACTACGAAGTGCATCTAATCGTTTCGGATGCAGGATGGCGTGTGTTGAAGGAGGAGCTTGGCTGGAATGTTACGAAGCGTCAGCAGGCAATTGAGCAGGCGTTCGGAGAGCTGTCCCATCGCGTTACGTATCATCCGAATCAAGATATTGGAGCAAGCATTGCAAGCGGCTCATATCGGGTGCAGGGCATGGTAATCATGCCTTGTTCCATGGGCACACTCTCATCGATTGCACACGGTGCTTCCGATAATCTGATGGGACGGGCCGCAGACGTTATGATGAAGGAAGGCCGTCCGCTGCTTATCGTTCCGCGTGAGACGCCTATGCATGCCATACATTTGGAAAATATGCTGAAGCTCGCGAATATGGGCGTCCGCATTGTGCCTGCAATGCCAGCATTTTACTATCATCCGAAGACATTGGATGATATAATTAATTTCCTTGTTGGCAAAGTGTTGGACTGCATGAACATCGAGCATCAGTTGTTCACAAGGTGGGGGGATTCGGATGCACACACAATCGAAGATTCGGATCGGCCGAATTGATTATACGAATGTGTGGCCGATCTTTTATCATTTCCGCCCAACAGGCTTGCATGCTGGTGTTGAGATGATTCCTGCAGTGCCTTCAACCCTAAATAGGGCAATGGCCGAAGGAAGAATTGATATGGGGCCGATATCGGCCTTCGCATATGGAGTATCTTCAAGCCAATACGCGCTTTTTCCGAACTTATCAGTTAGCGCGTATGGCAGGGTAAATTCGATACTGCTATTCGTAAAGAGGTCGCTTCAGGAGGCGCTGCAAGGAACAATCGCGTTAACGACATCTTCCGCGACATCCATTAACCTGATGAAGATTATTGCTTCCAAGTTTTATGGAGCTAGTCCGAGGTACGTTTCGCTCGATCCTGACTTGGAACAAATGATGGAGCAAGCGGATGCTGCCTTGTTAATTGGAGACCATGCAATCCGGGCTTCGTGGAGCAACACTGCTTATGAGGTCATAGATCTTGGAGAGTTATGGCATAAGTGGACAGGACATTGGATGACCTTTGCCGTGTGGGCTGTACGCAAGGAAGCCATTCAGCGCTATCCAGCTGATATTGAACGCATTGTACAGGCATTCGAGGCGAGCAAGCATATAAGTATTCGCAATGCTGAGCCGCTTGTCCAGGATGCGGTACGTTCGATCGGTGGAACGACAATGTACTGGCGCCACTATTTTTCTCAATTGAACTATGATTTCGGAAGGCCGCAGCAAGAGGGCCTCCGTCTTTATTTTCAATATGCGTATGAGTTGGGACTTATAGATCACGAAGTTCATTTGGAACTTTGGTCGGAAAATACGGTTGGTTAGGTGAAGGCATGAAACTGTGGGACATTTATGCGACAATGAAACAAGACGTATCGTATATTGAGCGTGAATTGGAGCGAAACATTCGCTCTGATCACCAGCTTCTTACGGAAGCGTCGCTGCATCTACTGAAAGCGGGAGGCAAACGGATTCGTCCTGTGTTCGTTCTGCTTGCAGGAAAATTCGGTACATACGATATAGAACAGCTGAAGCGAGTTGCTGTGCCTCTGGAACTAATACATATGGCTTCACTCGTGCATGATGATGTCATAGACGATGCGGAGATGCGAAGAGGACAGCTTACTGTAAAGGCTAAATGGGACAATCGCGTTGCCATGTATGCGGGCGATTATATGTACGGTCAAGCCTTAATGGTAGCGACAGAATTGCGACAGCCTGAAATTCACCGTATATTGTCTAAGGCAATGGTGGAAATGTGCATTGGTGAAATGGAGCAAATTCGAGATTTCTTCAATACAAATCAGACAATCCGGCAGTACCTGCTTCGGATCCGCCGCAAGACAGCATTGCTCATTGCAATCAGCTGCCAGCTGGGTGCGATTGCTGCACATGCAGAATCGAAGATTGGCTATGCCTTGTATCGATTCGGCTACAATGTAGGCATGGCATTTCAAATCAGAGATGATGTGCTTGACCTGACAGGTACGGAGGAACAAATTGGCAAGCCGCCAGGGAACGATATTCGCCAAGGGAATTTGACGCTGCCGGTTATATTTGCGTTACAAGACGATAAGCTGCAAGTGCCGCTGCTACGAGAAATTGATCGAATCCGTGAGCAAAATGGTGATACGGATGTATCTGCTGCGCTAAATATGATTCGTCAAAGTAACGGGATTAAGCGTGCTGAAGAGTTGGCTAACCGATATATTGAAAAAGCACTTGCTGAATTGGAACGCCTGCCGAACATCCGTGCTCGCCGTAATCTGCGCGATATTGCTTACTTTATTGCGAATCGTAACCATTGATTTGAACTATGGTGAAAAAATCGGGTGCCATTTGAAGAAATATTTGGTATAATGCGTGTGTTAGACGACTTCACATTTGAGTAGGAGTGATCGTATGGAACGCACATTCATCATGGTCAAACCTGACGGAGTACAAAGAGGCCTCATAGGTGATATCGTAGGCCGATTTGAACGTAAGGGCTTTAAACTTGTAGCTGGAAAACTGATGAAAATCTCGCGTGAACAAGCTGAACGTCATTATGCAGAACATGCACAAAAACCTTTTTTGGCGAACTCGTTGACTTTATTACATCTGGTCCAGTGTTTGCTATGATATGGGAGGGTGACGATGTTATCAGCTTGTCGCGCTTGATGATCGGCAAGACGAAAGTGATTGAAGCTGCACCAGGGACGATACGGGGAGACTATGCAAGTCATACGAACTTCAATGTGGTTCACGGTTCGGATTCTCCAGAAAGCGCTGAACGTGAAATCGCAAACTTATTCTCAGAAGTGGATTCATTTTGTTATGAGCGGGCATTGGAGCCGTGGATTTAATCGGTGCCATGAACGCGGCTCATACATACAGAAGTAAATCTATTTTTTGTTTTCTGTTGTAAGAGCTTACATAGGCAGGATTTAAGAAAGAACACGGCGAATAGTTACTATTCGACCGTGTTTTTTATATTGTCAAGTTGATAGGATACGAGGTACTATTCACATAGCATGTAGCAACTCATTTGCAACATACATATACGAACTAGAAGGTGTGAGCACAATTGTCAGAACATAAGACGACCGTATGGAATGCTGCTTCTATTTTCCCTGCTGCTAATGCGGCACCTGGGCAGGAGGCTGCGGTGGATCATGGAGATGATCAGGATTATGCGGAATTTGTCCAATATTTCCGATCAACTACAGGAATTGATTTATCACAATATAAGGAAACCCAAATGCGTAGACGCTTGTCTACATTGCGATTGAAGAATGGATACTCGACATTTGCGTCTTATTCGAAGGCGATGAGCAGCAATTCGGCCTTACTGGACGAAATGCTGGATCGGATGACGATCAATGTATCTGAATTTTGGCGCAATCCATTGCGATGGGATACGCTGCGTACTCGTGTGCTTCCTGAACTATCTGCACGAACACAGCATGTAAAGTGCTGGAGTGCCGCTTGCTCAACAGGAGAGGAGCCTTACACGCTGGCGATGATACTCGACGATTTGGGCCTGCTTGATCGAACAGAACTTACGGCAACGGATATTGATGAGAATGCTCTCGGGAGAGCTCAACAAGCAATATATGTAGAGCGTTCATTAAAAGATGTTCCTTCATCATTCAAGAGCCGCTATTTTACGCAGCAAGTGAATAGTTTTCACATCATTGATCGCTTGAAAAAAGCGATTCACTTCCGCAAACAAAACTTACTAACCGATCTATTTGCGACGCAGCATGATTTGATCATTTGCCGGAATGTAATGATATACTTCACGGAAGAAGCAAAGCATGAGCTGTATCGGAAATTCGCTGATTCACTCAAGCCTGGCGGCGTCTTATTTGTTGGAAGCACGGAGCAAATCTTCAATCCGCAGCAGTATCATCTTGAGACGATAGAAACTTTCTTCTATCGCAAGCTGTAGCTGCTTGATCATCATAACGTATATGATTTTGTACTCGTACATGATGAACGAACTGAATCGTACTTAGATGAGCGAATGAATGAGATGTGGGAGATGCGCCCTAGCGCTTGCGATCAAGCGTTGCGGGCGTGTTTTGTTTTCTTGTCAAACGTTGGCTCCTATACTATAATGAGAAAAAAGTTAAGGGTTTTAGCCATTTACAGCATTACAGCCTAAAGGGGGAGCAACTTGTGAGTCTACGTTATTTGACTGCAGGAGAAACACATGGACCGCAGCTAACGGCCATTGTTGAAGGAATGCCTAGCAACATGGTTATTGATTTCGAACAACTCAATTTCCAACTTCATCGCCGTCAAAAAGGTTATGGCCGCGGGAGACGAATGCAAATTGAGAAAGATACAGCAACAATCGTTGGCGGTGTGCGTCATGGACGTACGACAGGTGCTCCAATTGCTATAGTAGTTGAGAACAATGATTGGAAGCATTGGACCAAAATTATGAATGTGGAGCCGATTGAAGGGACTGATGAAGAGAAGCGTCGCGTTCATCGCCCGCGTCCAGGTCATGCGGATCTGAACGGCGGCTTGAAATATCAATTGAAGGATTTGCGCAATGTACTGGAGCGCTCCAGCGCGCGTGAGACAGCTGCTCGCGTGGCTGTTGGTGCAGTAGCTCGTCAATTCCTTGAAGCGTTCGGTGTCAAGATTGCTGGACAGGTTATTCGCATTGGCGAAATTGAAGCTCCTGCTCATCATTTGCCGATTGATGAAATTAGAGAACGCACGGAGGCATCTTCTGTTCGGGTCGTCGATCCAGAGACAGAGAAGAAGATGGAAGCATATATTGACCAAATTAAAGGGGAAGGCGACTCAATTGGCGGTATTGTTGAGTGCATCGTGGAAGGTCTTCCTGTTGGATTGGGCAGCCACGTGCAATATGACCGCAAGCTGGACGGCCGCATTGCCCAAGCAGTCATGTCGATCAATGCCTTTAAAGGGGTAGAAATCGGTATCGGGTTCGAGGCGGGGCAACTGCGCGGATCGCAAGTTCATGATGAGATCCTCTACAGTGAACAATCGGGCTATACTCGTGCTACGAACCGACTCGGTGGTTTTGAAGGCGGGATGACAAATGGAATGCCTGTAGTCGTGCGCGGTGTTATGAAGCCTATCCCAACATTATATAAACCGCTGCGCAGTGTTGATATTGATACGAAGGAGCCATTTACAGCACAGGTAGAGCGTTCTGACGCATGTGCGGTGCCAGCAGCGAGCGTTGTAATGGAGCATGTAGTTGCGTGGGAAGTTGCAAAGGCATTTTTGGAAAAATTCGGCGGTGATTCGATGGAAGAAATCAGCGCCAACTATGAGCAATATTTGGAACAAGTATCCCGATATTAAAGGGGGGAACGTGATGAGCAAGAATCTCACTTTGAATGCAGCAGAGTTAACGGTTGAACTGGGGGAGCGTTCTTATCCGATTTGGATTGGCAGCGGTCTTCTTAACCGTATCGGTGAGGCGTTCCAATTACGGGGCATCCCTACTCGCAGTCCGATCGTCATTATTACGGACGAGCACGTTGCTCCGCTATACTTGAATCATACAGAAGGCAATCTTCGCCGTGCAGGGTATCAAGTTCATTCCTTTGTTGTAGCGGCTGGTGAATCGTCCAAGTCGCTGCGAGTGTATGAACAATGCATTACGGCTGCACTTGATGCTGGATGTGATCGCCATTCCTCTATTGTTGCCCTTGGCGGTGGCGTTGTCGGAGACTTGGCTGGCTATGTAGCGGCAACTTATATGCGCGGCATTCGATTCATTCAGGTGCCCACAACGATATTGGCTCATGACAGCAGTGTTGGAGGCAAGGTAGCAGTTAACCATCCGTTCGCCAAAAATATAATCGGCGCCTTCCATCAGCCGGAAATGGTGTTGTACGATACTTCTACGCTGCTAACCTTGCCGGATCGAGAAGTTCGAGCAGGATTAGCTGAAATGATAAAGCACGGCCTTATATGGGATGAGAAGTTCACTGCTTGGTGTGAAGTGCAAGCTGACCGCTTGCTGGCTAAAGACGAGGAAGCACTAACGTACGGCTTGCTGAAGGGCTGTGCGATTAAGGCACAGGTTGTCTCACAAGATGAGCGGGAACACGATTTGCGAGCGATATTGAATCTGGGACATACGATTGGGCATGCCTTGGAGGCTGTCGCAGGATATGGTGAATTGCTGCATGGAGAAGCTATCTCAATCGGTATGGTAGGTGCTGCGCGCATTGCAGAACAACTCGGCGAAGATAAGCAAATAGCGATCCGCACAGAGAATATACTGAAGAAATACGGCTTGCCTGTAACAGTACCGAAGCATATGAATACGGACGATATTGTGCAAGCTATGATGCATGACAAGAAGTTTAAGGAAGGGCACACCGTATTTATTGTGCCTACTGCCATTGGGCGTGTGGAAATTCGCAAGGATGTACCGGTTAGCCTTGTACGAGACATCATCGAAGAATTGAAGGGAAAGAAGGCGTGACCATGTACGCAAGAGGAATACGCGGTGCAACGACGGTAAGCCGCAATGATGCAGAGGAGATTTTGCAGTCGACCACGCTTCTGCTTGAGCAGATCGTTGAGCAAAATGACGTTCAGCCTGAACAGATTGCAAATATTTGGATTACAATGACAGAGGATTTGAATGCCACCTTTCCAGCACGTGCGATACGCGCCATGAAGGGGTGGGATCTTGTTCCCTTGATGTGCGCGGTAGAGATCCCGGTTAAGGGCAGCCTTCCATTGTGCATTCGATTAATGGTGACGATCAACACTGACAAAGAGCAGCACGATATCCGCCATGTGTACTTAAATGAGGCAATTGGTCTCAGACCTGACTTGGCAGGCTCTTAGAAGTGGCTGAGCCAAGTAAGTGCGGATCGTTTGCGACCAAAAAATCAGTTACTGGATTGACGGAGAGTTCATTTCCGGTTATATTGATATCAGCAGAGTTGAGCAGAGTTGAGTTTGAGATTGAGATGAGTTGAGCTGAGACGAGATAGAATAGGAATAATATGGTCTATGTAGGCTTAAGCCTGTTGTATTTGCTGTACATCAATTTGATTGCAGCGAAGTAATGGAGCCAAATATAGGCTGTTCCTATCCTCATTTATTTGAATTACTCATCCACAATTTCATCGTATACCAACAAGCCTCTGCCTTGCGCAGAGGCTTTTTTATTCGAACGCACTGTTGTAAATGTTGTGCTATTCGTATATGACAACCATGGTTTCCGTGGAGGCGCCGTTTACAGTGGATAACAGAGTAGAAATGTGTTGGTAGACGCTCTCGTTCATCACGCGCTATGTATTCGTTCTTGACGGCTACATAACGAAGTTGAAAGGAGTGGAAAGCGATGTATCCCCAATTGGACGAAGTTATCCGTCTGTCCCGGCAATATAATGTCATTCCGGTTGCAGAGACGATGATGGCTGATACAGAAACCCCAATTCGATTATTTCAAAGATTACGCAATGAACCATATGCTTTTTTGCTGGAGAGTGTGGAGGGTGGCGTCCAATGGGCCCGCTATTCCTTTATCGGAACGGATCCGTTCCTGCTCCTTCAAGGGAAAAACGGCCGATTGCGATTGATCGAACACGGACATATCACAGAGGTGCGAGAGCGCCCAATCGAGATGATGAAGAAGTTAATGCATAAATATAGGAGTCCAGCGATAGAAGGACTTCCTCCAATGACAGGTGGGGCTATCGGCTGCTTTGGCTATGATTTGGTTCAGCAGTATGAACGGTTGCCTCGACATAAGTATGACACATTGCAAATGGATGACATTCGATTTATGTTCTGCGATCAGTTGGTCGCCTTTGATCATGTGAAGCAGCAAATACAGTTCATTGTTAACATTCATGTTGATCCAGATAGTTCAGAAGACATGATTCGTTATCGATACGAGCGAGCGAGACAGAAGCTGCGAGGTCTGCAGATGAAGCTGACAGCACCGCTTGCGAGCAGTACTAGACCGGTTCAGCAAGCATCGGCATCATCTGCGGGAGAAGAGGTACTGCGAGGCGTACGATCCTCAGAAACGAAGGAGTCGTTTATAGCTAAAGTAAATCGAGCAAAAGAGTATATTCGTTCCGGGGATATATTCCAAGTTGTGCTATCCCAGCGTTTTGAACGACAGACACAAGCGGATCCGCTTGATGTGTACCGGGTGCTTCGCATGACGAATCCATCGCCTTACATGTATGTGTTGAAGTCAGAGGACGATATGATTGTCGGTACCTCCCCAGAGATGCTTGTCCGCATTAAGGATGAGCGTGTAGAGACAAGACCGATTGCCGGAACGAGACCGCGCGGAGCCTCAGAAGAAGAGGATGCTGCGTTTGAGGCCGATCTCATGCAAGATGAGAAGGAACGAGCGGAGCACGTCATGCTGGTTGATCTCGGGCGGAATGATCTTGGCCGCGTATGCGAGTTCGGAACCGTACGCTGTGATACGTACATGAACGTGGAGCGGTATTCCCATGTGATGCATATCGTGTCGAACGTATCTGGCAAGCTGCGCAAGAACAAGGATTTTTTCGATGCCTTTCTGTCCTGTTTGCCGGCAGGCACATTATCCGGAGCCCCGAAGATTCGAGCAATGGAGATTATTGCCGAGCTGGAAGAAGAGTCGCGCGGGATCTATGGTGGAGCCATTGGTTATTTAGGCTTCAATGGGAATATGGATTCCTGCATTACGATACGAACGATTATTTTTCGAGAGGGCCTAGCATATGTTCAGGCCGGTGCAGGAGTTGTCTGGGATTCCATTCCGGAGAATGAATATGAAGAGACGATTAACAAAGCGAAGGCTTTGCTGCTGGCGATACGAATGACCGAAGAGATGTTCGGAAGTAACAGTAGTTATTCTAGGTCTGCTGGTTCTGCTGCTCAAGACCGCAATACTGATGAGTCTCTATGCACAAGCACAATTGAACAGACGGCAATCAGAAGTACTACAGCCAACGCCACAATGCTGCCAGCGAACTGGGACTATTATATTGGTACGGAGGAACGGGCTGCTTCGCTTCCCGTCGCCGAGGGGAGGAACTTATGATGACGAGCCAACTTGTAATCGGGAATGCGTTGCTGAAGGAAGCGCTTGGCCAGGTGCTGTCGGGACAGCACCTAAGCCGTGGAGAAGCTCGCGATGTCATGGCCAATGTTATGGATGGTCACGCAACATCCGCACAAATCGGCGCTCTGCTTGCAGGACTGCGCTTGAAGGGAGAAACGGTTGATGAAATCGCTGGTTTTGCTGAAGCGATGCGCAGCCGGGCCTATCAAGTCGTAACCTCGCATGAGCGTTTGCTGGACACGTGTGGCACAGGCGGTTCGGGCATTCATAAGTTAAATGTCTCTACAGTCGCGGCGATTATCGCATCGTCCGCATCCGTTCGGGTTGCGAAGCATGGCAATCGTTCTGCTTCCAGTCGTTCCGGCAGTGCGGATGTTCTGGAGGCGCTCGGTGTCAATATCCAGTTAACAAGTGAAGAAGCGGCACAGTGCTTGGAACGAATCGGAATCTGCTTCATGTTCGCTCAAATGTATCATCCTGCGATGAAGCATGCGGCTGCGCCGCGTAAAGAGCTTGGTGTTCGCACGGTTTTTAACATGCTCGGTCCTTTAACAAATCCAGCAGGAGCGGATCGGCAGGTGCTAGGAATTTATGACCGTACGAAGACGAATACGATCGCGGCAGTCTTGCGAGAGCTCGGGTTGAAGCGGGCACTTGTTGTTGCTAGTGAGGATGGCTTGGATGAAATCAGCTTATCTGCTCCAACACAGGTGAGTGAACTGAAAAACGGAGAAGTATTCACATATACGATTACGCCTGAGGAACTCGGACTTCGCACGCAGCCGTTGAAAAATGTGCTTGGCGGCGATGCCTCAACGAACGCACAAATTATTCGCGGGCTACTATATGGAGAGCAGGGAGCCCACCGGGATATTGTTCTTGCCAATGCGGGCGCTTGCATCTATGTAGCGGGACAATCGGGATCGATCGCTGAAGGTGTTCGAATAGCTGCTGAAGCAATCGATAATGGATTGGCAAATCAAAAGCTGGATCAATGGATCGCAGTGACTGGAGGGCTAAGTCATGTTTCTTGAACGGATAGTACGTACGAAGGAAGAAGAAGTACAGACGCTTAGACAAGTGATGAATCGAATCGAGGCGGAGAAGATGGCAGCAGAGCTTCCTCCATGTCGAGGTTTTATCGATTCACTGACTGCAAATAAAAATCGTTCGGTTGCCTTGATTGCTGAAGTAAAGAAGGCGTCGCCATCCAAAGGGCTGATCCGTCAGCATTTTGATCCAGCCGAGATTGTTGCTGAATATGAGGCAGCAGGCGCAGATGCATTGTCCGTTTTAACGGATCAGGTCTATTTTCAAGGCGGCAGCGAAATTTTGCAGCAGGTGCGCGCCTTAACGGATTTGCCGATATTACGGAAGGAATTTATTATCGATGAACTCCAATTGTTTGAAGCAAGGTTACTAGGTGCGGATGCAGTGCTGCTTATCGCAGCCATCTTGAGTGATAATCAACTGCGGCATTTGCACGACACTGCTAGACAACTTGGCATGGATGTTCTGGTAGAAGTACATGATAAGGCGGAGATGGAGCGTGTTGGCAGGATAGAAGGCATCAAGCTCATAGGCATTAATAATCGCAACCTGCATACGTTTGAGACGGATATCGAGCAGACTAATCGGATTCGACATCTAGCGCCGACAGGCTGTATCTTAGTGAGCGAAAGCGGCATCCATCTTCCGGCGCATATACATCGTATGGATGAGCTGGATGTTGATGCGGTGCTAGTCGGAGAGCATTTCATGAGACAAAAAGATATAAAGGCTGCAGTGGAGCAGTTGATGAGCGGGCTTCTAAACCCAAATACTGTTATCTGATTAGCTAAAAAGGGAAGAAAACGAGGATGGATGTCTGAATATGTAAGGAGCAAGCATTATGGCAGTGAATGAACGATCATGCAGTGAGCACTCATCCAAAGTTAAAATCTGTGGCTTGACCAATCTGGACATAACTCGTCGAGTTATACAGATGAAGCCCGATCATATCGGATTTGTTTTTGCGCCAAGTCGAAGACAGGTTGATCCGCAGCGAGTGAAGCAGTGGCTGTTCCAGCTCAGCAGAGAAGAACAAGAATTGCCTGATATTGTAGGTGTGTTCGCGAATCCAACTCGTGAAGAGCTGAAGCAAGTGCTGGATTTGGCTCCGATTACAAGTGTTCAGCTCCATGTGAAGAATAATACGGCACTGTTGGCGTGGATAAAGGATCACTATGATGTACAAATATGGAGGTCGATTCCGATCAATGGATCAGACGAGGGCATATTCTATTCGATTAGCACGGCAGTGAACGAGTTGGATGTTCAATATGCGGATGTTGTCCTGCTTGATACGTATTGTCCTATGCAGGGCGGCGGTTCTGGAAAAGTATTTGATTGGACGGTAATACCAGCCTATACAGACGCTTTGGCGGAATTCGAGCTTCCACTTTATATTGCGGGCGGGTTGACGCCTGATAATGTTGAGTTGGTAGTAAGGGAATATGGGATTCAAGGTGTAGACGTATCCAGCGGCGTGGAAACTAATGGAGTGAAAGATGTCGTAAAGGTTCAGGAGTTTATCGAAAGGGTGAGGGGAAAATGAGCAACATGGAAAAGATTGCAGCAACCGTTTTACCGGATGAGAACGGTAGATTCGGACCATTTGGAGGCCGATTTGTGCCAGAAACATTAATGAATGCGCTGTTGGAGCTGGAAGAGGCATATCGCTCACACGTAAAGGATCCTGAATTCCAACAAGAGCTGATCAATCTCCTGACTCAATACTCAGGCCGGCCGACCTCGCTTTATTACGCAGAGAGGCTCACTGCTACGCTGGGCGGCGCTAAAATTTATTTGAAGCGTGAGGATTTGAACCACACCGGGGCTCATAAAATTAACAACACAATCGGGCAAGCTTTGCTTGCAAAACGTATGGGCAAGACCAAGCTTATTGCTGAAACGGGAGCGGGCCAGCACGGTGTTGCGACAGCAACGGTTGCAGCGCTGCTAGGCATGGAATGCAAAGTATTCATGGGTGACGAGGATATGAAGCGGCAAAGCTTGAATGTATTCCGGATGAAGCTGCTTGGTGCCGAAGTCGTGCCTGTGTTGTCAGGCACACGGACATTGAAGGATGCTGGGAATGAAACACTGCGATACTGGGTGAGCAATGTCCAGGATACATTCTATATTCTGGGATCAGTAGTTGGTCCACATCCATATCCGATGATCGTAAGAGACTTCCAGCGCATTATCGGAGATGAAACACGCCAGCAAATGGTTGAACTGGAGGGGCGCTTGCCGAACATGCTGATCGCAGCAGTAGGTGGGGGCAGCAATTCCATGGGGATGTTCTATCCATTTTTGCAGGATGAATCCGTTCAGCTTGTTGGGGTAGAGGCGGCAGGAAAAGGAGTAGATACACCCTATCACGCAGCTACAATGACGCTGGGGACACCAGGCGTATTTCAGGGATCGATGAGTTATTTGCTGCAGGATCAGTTCGGTCAAGTTCAGCCAGCACATTCGATATCAGCAGGACTTGATTATCCGGGCGTAGGTCCAGAGCATTCATATTTAAAATATACGGAGAGAGCCACATACGTACCAATTACAGATGAGGAGGCGCTGAATGCGCTGCAATTGCTTTGCCGCACGGAAGGTATTATTCCGGCATTGGAATCATCTCATGCGGTTGCGCAGGCAATGAAATCGGCGCCTGCTATGAATAAGGAAGATATAATTGTCATTTGCTTGTCCGGCCGGGGGGACAAAGACGTTGGCACGATTATGGAGACGTTGGGGGAGGATTTGGTATGAGTCAGACAGTAGCAAGCAGCAATTTGTTGGATGATACATTCCGTACATTAAAAGCAATTGGCAAGTCTGCTTTAATGCCCTTTATCACGTTAGGCGATCCAACGTGTGAGATAACGCTTGAGTTACTACTGCAAATGGAGCAGGCGGGTGCTGACATTATTGAATTAGGCATTCCATATTCTGATCCGCTTGCTGATGGTCCGGTAATCGAACGTGCATCTGCCCGGGCATTGCGCAATCAAGTATCCATTGCAGATGCGCTACGTATTGCTGCACAAGCGCGAAAACGAGGAGCGGGCATTCCTTATGTGTTGTTTACCTACTATAATCCGGTACTGCAATTCGGCCTTGACAGCTTCGTACAGGAGGCAAGAAAGGCTGGAATTAGCGGTATTATTATTCCTGACTTGCCTTATGAAGAGAGCCATGAAGTCAGGGAAGCCGCTGATCGTGAGGGCATTCATCTTATACCGTTGGTAGCTCCGACATCAGATGCGCGGGTAGGCGCAATCGTAGCTGAAGGAAGAGGCTTCATTTATTGTGTATCCTCACTCGGTGTAACAGGTGTCAGAGACAGCTTCGACACGCAGGTCGATGGTTTCATCGATTTGGTTCGGCGCAGTACAGAGCTTCCGATTGCGATTGGCTTCGGCATCTCGACTGCAGCGCATGTGCGGCATTTTGCGAAGCGTTGTGACGGTGTCATCGTAGGAAGTGCTATCGTGCGGCGCATTGAAGAAGCGCTGCCGTTATTGGAGGATTCGAATTCGGCTGCAGAGGGCATCTTGCAAATTTGTGATTTTGTGCGACAATTAAAACATTAATTTTTTGCATTTGCAATCACTTTTGTAAATGAGAAAGGTGGTATACCCACATGCAGCCGAAGAACAGTGTTGTTCACCTGCCTGTATATCAGCCAGGGAAATCAGTTGATGAAGTAAAGCGAGAGCTGGGCTTGGATCGTATTATCAAGCTGGCTTCCAATGAGAATCCGTTCGGATCTTCTAAGCAAGCGAAGCAAGCTATCTTACAAGAAGTGAACAATATGAGCATTTATCCAGATGGAGCAGCTCAAGCACTGACCGATGCTGTTGCGGCACATTTGGATGTTGAGCGAAAACAATTGATTTTTGGCGCTGGCTCAGATGAAATTATTTTAATGATATGCCGCGCGTATCTCGTGCCCGGCGATGAGATTGTCATAGCGGATCAGACATTCCCCCAATATAAGCACAATGCAGAAATTGAGGGAGCCGTAACTATAGAGGTTCCGCTAAAGGATGGAGCGCATGATCTGGACGCGATGCTTGCTGCCGTGAATGACCGGACGAAAATCGTATGGATTTGCAATCCAAACAATCCGACGGGAACGATTGTAAGCGCTGATGAGCTGGATCAATTTATCGCACGTATACCTGCACATGTAATGGTTGTATTGGATGAGGCATACTGTGAATATGTAACAGATCCGAACTTCCGTGATGCTTTAGAGCTAGTACGCCGTTATTCCAATGTTGTTTCCTTGCGAACATTTTCGAAAATTTATGGATTGGCGTCTTTGCGCATCGGTTATGGAATCGGACACCCTGATGTGATTCATACGATCAATCAGGTTCGTGAGCCATTTAACACAACTCGCTTCGCTCAGGCAGCAGCTTTAGCTGCCGTACAGGATCAAGCCTTCATTGAAGATTGCAGGCAGAAGAATGCAGCTGGAATTCAGTATGTACAGCAGCAATTTGCGCGCATGAATCTGGATAGCTTTCCAGCACACGGAAACTTCATAATGGTTGATGTAGGATTTTCAGCAATTGAAGTCTTTAACGCACTCCTGCGTCGCGGCATTATAACCCGCGCAGGCCATAGCAAATATCCGCAGCATATCCGAATTACGATTGGCAGCCAAGAAGAAAATGAGGCAATGGTTCAAGCCTTGGAAGAAGCCTTGGAAGAGGTTAAGGTGACGAAATGAGAACTAAGATTACAATTATAGGCGTAGGGCTCATAGGCGGCTCTCTCGCCTTATGCTTTAAGAACAGGCCGGGTATACATGTCGTTGGTTATTCCCCAAGTCAATCATCAGCAGAGAAGTATATAGAGCGCGGCGTCGTAGATGAAGCGACGACCTCCTTGCGTGATGCGGTTGAGGATGCGGATTACATCTTCGTATGTGTTCCAGTGGGAATGCTGGAATCAATGCTGAATGATTTGCAGAATTTGCCGCTCAAGCCGGGCTGCATCGTAACTGATGTAGGAAGCACGAAGTCATCGGTAGCGCGTTGCGCACGTGGACTGCAATGGGAGGACGTACACTTTATTGGTGGTCATCCAATGGCCGGCTCGGAGCGCTCGGGTGTTGAAGCAGCTACTACACTGCTGTTCGAAAATGCTTTTTATGTACTAACACCTGATGAATCGGCTAATGAAGAAGCTTATAGCAGGCTTGTATCCTTGCTCCGATATACGAAGGCGCATATCATTCGGATGAATCCGGAAGAGCACGATGAGGTAGTTGGCGCAATCAGTCATTTGCCGCATGTGGTCGCAGTAGCCTTGGTGAATCAGGTACGCTCCTATAATGAGAATAATGAGCTGTATGAGCTGCTCGCTGCCGGTGGATTCCGGGACATTACCCGTATTGCATCCAGTGATCCTGTCATATGGAGAGACATTCTTATTAACAATAGGGATGTCGTTCTTCGTTTACTTTTAGACTGGAAAGCGTCTACGGAGCAATTTATCGATATATTGCAGCGACAGGACGGTGAAGGGATAATCCAGCAGTTTGCTGAGGCTGGCGACTTCCGGAGCCGCATGCCGGAACGCCGCAAAGGCGTTATCCAATCGCTCTACGAACTATACGTCAATGTACCCGATCATCCTGGTATTATCGGCAGTATTGCAACAGAGCTTGGTAATCATCACATTAACTTGAGCAATGTTCAAATAATTGAAAGCCGCGAGGACGTGCCGGGCGTACTCCGATTGTCATTCCGTCAGCAGGGGGACTGGGATCGAGCGAAGGAACTGCTAAGCTCCAAAGGGTACGAAGTATTCATATAACGGAAAAATTTGTGAATTGAAGAAAATTTTTAACGAAAACCTATTGACGACGTGAAAACGTATACATTATAATAGCAGTACAGTATGGTTTCTCTCCACTCCTATCCAATAAAATTGCACAAGTTGTGCAGCCACTCCAATCGGGGTGGTCTTTTTTTGTCTTAATAAAAGTATATGGCACAAAAATGCTTCTTTTTTCCTTTGGCTTTAATTTCTAAAGATTCACCCCACCGAAATTGAATTTCTGCGGTTTCTCCAAAAACTTTTTTTGTAATAATCAAATTAGCAATTTTAAGCTTATCATCCTTCTTCATATTGAGAGGGATTTTGTTTTCAATGACTCATTTCGCTATCCTTCTAGTGATATTTCCTTCTTTATCCATTGCATACATTGTCCGTATATAAATTCCGTTTTCACCCTCTTTTTAACTACCAACTAAGATATCCCCCTTTCTAGGCACGGCGAAAGCCATGCCATAGTGATTTACAAGGTGCGTCGCACTTCAACAACTTTACCTAAAACTTTAACTTGGCTAGAAGCGACCAGAATTGGTTGCATTGCAGCGTTTGACGGCATCAGCATACATATGTCGTTTTGGAACTTAACACGCCTGAGAGTAGCGTTCTGTTCTTCTATAGCGACGATCGCAATGTCATTAGACGTAACTTCTTCTTGGATAAGACACACCGCGACGTCACCTATTGTGATGTGATCACCAATCATACTCTCTTCCGATACATGTAGAGCAAATGCCCTTCTACCTTGTGTAATGGATCGATCTATATAAATAGTTCTGTCCGATTTGCCAGCTTCAACGACCTTACTGTATGTGATCGAATCTAATACAGGAACAGAAATGAACTTTTCATCCTTATCGGTTACATATGGTACTTTAGTGCCTTTAACCTGCGTGTATTCGGTTTTTAGGGACTTGAGTTTTTCAAGCCTTAAAAGCTTTCCTTTGACTTCTTCTGGTGCGCGTTCAATGATAGCAGCGAACAGAAGTTTTTCGACATCTCCGCCCGTTATCTCAGCGAGCGCTCTATTTAGTTCGTCCGTGGCCGGGTTAGGTGTCTTCCCGTTTTGGAGCTGGCTAATATAGCTCTTACTAACGTTATAGTTGTAGTCCTTTAATTTTTCTGCAATCACATTCAACCTCAGCCCGGAGTCTGCAATATACTTTCGCAGCAATTCATGGTAATTCATTTTTTCTTCCATCTCCTTCCTCTAATTGGGATAAACTCATAATACATATGTTGCACTAAATAGTCAACAGTTCTTTGTTGTTAACTATTGACCAAAACAAAATAATGTTCTAGTATTTAGTTAACAATAGTTACACTAAAAAGTAAACAAAAGAGGCGAAGTGAACTATGAGGTACTCGAACATTCTTTCAAATGCGGTTAATGCAAGTGGACTTTCTTATCAGCAAGTGGCTGATAAATGTAAACTTCAGGGTAAGCGAATCACTAGATTCTATATCAGCAAATTGTGTACCGGATATAAACCGCCAGCTAGTGATGAAGTCAATCGAACACTTGCAAAAGTGTTGTCGCCATATTGTGAAGATTTAACATATGAGAAGCTTGCAGTGGCTAAATACAAGGAGATAATCCCCGTAGATGTGATGAAAGCACTGCGACAGGAACTTAAGGAGGCCATATGAGAAGTATTCAGGAAATTGAAAGAGATATGCTGAGTATTAATGTCACTCCCGAAACTATTGATTTTGAAATTGCGAAGCTTAAAGAAGAACTTGCACTTATCAATTTCTTACCTGGAGGAACTGATAATGGACAGGCGGGAGTCTTATGAATATCAGTTCTTGCGTTATTAGCAAAAGCAATGAAGCAATAGCATAAATCAAAGGATCAAGAAAACATCACTATATCAGCTTAAGGAGACAGAACTGAGGTCAAAAACAGCGATAGACTCGAACTAGCACTGTATTCTCAATTACTTGAAAATACTAGATTCTAATGGATGGTCAATCTATGCGGGGCTGTAAGCATCGGTATAACGAGTATGCGAAAAATTTAAGGTAGGGAGAATCATACCATGGATACAAATGAAGTCATTGACCATTGCCCAGTGTGCGATAAAGAAATCTTCTTCGGGCAGGTTGTATGGAAGGTTGGAGCAGACCTGTGCTGTTCAGTTGAACACATGCTTAAGCGTGCAAAGGTAGTCATCGTAAATTCAGGTCAAGAAGGGGGGGCCTCCCATGCCCATACCTGATAAACTCCTAGATCATCTAGCAGATCGTTACGTTCGTGAATGTATTGATCCTTCACGGTATCCATTTGAACGATGGGCTTCAGCAGAAATAGAACGGATGGGGCTAAGCAATTTTTCAACTAGGATTTAAGTTGTTTTGAATCATATCTGGCGCAGGCAAAGACTAGCAAGCGTTAGCAGTTGGGAGGGAATCATGAAAGCAATAACAATCACCCAACCATGGGCGACTTTGATCGCCCTTGGAGAGAAGAAATTCGAGACGCGCAGTTGGGCAACAAAGCACCGCGGTGAAATAGCTATTCATGCAGGTAAAAAGATTGACAAGAAAGCATGTGCGTCAGACCCAATCCGATCAACACTGTCAGAACACGGGTATACGGTTGATAATTTGCCGACAGGTGCGGTAGTGGCGATGTGTCAGTTGGAGGATTGTTGGGAGGTTATAGGAGAAATTAATTTTCCGGTAGAAGGAACCGCTATTCTTAACGATTCGACGGGTACTAAGATATATGGAATTACGCCTGACAACAATGAACTTTACTTTGGCGATTATTCCAAAGGGCGCTTTGCTTGGGAGATCGATGTAGTGAAGTGGATGGTAAACCCTATCCCAGCCAAAGGCCAGCAAGGTTTATGGAACTGGGATTATGAGGGGCAGGGAGGCAAAGAAAGTGAATAGTCATTACGATCTAAAACAAGTTTATTGAATTAATTTTTATATGTAAAGCTCTGGATTGCTGAACTGCACCCTAATTGTTAGAAGACTATCAATTTTAGGAGTTTTAACTTGATTTATGGGAAAAAGATTATTGCTTGATGTCTGTTTGCTATCTACCTATAATTGGATTAGAGGATGATATAGGGGGAAAATGAGTGACAAGTGCGTTATATATTTTCATTGGTGCATTTGAAGCGTTTGCGTTATTAACAGCGACCTTGAAACTTTTCCGATTCAAGGTAAGTTTTTATCTAAAAGACTTCGTTGTGATGTCTATTGTACTATCGTTGTCATCTTACTTAATAAGGATTGTTTTTGAAGCGCCTTGGTTCGATATTCCGCTAACGATGTGTGCAATAATAGTGTTTATGAATTATGTTATTAAAGTACGGTTGCAATATGCTGTTATAATAACTTTATCAGGTTATGCTTTTTATACTGCTGTTCAATCATTGTTATTTTTAGTATTAAATATTACGATTAATTTCGACAGTAGTATGTTGATGGAATCCTACGGAGTGTATCTTTATTTACTTCAGATTGCAACCGCTGGAGGGACGATGCTCATTTCAAACTTTTTGAATGCCATCGGTCTTGGTTTTACTTTTATTATACATCCTCCGCATAGTGATATGACAAAATTTAGCAAAAAAGAAAATAAGGTTTTTTATGCGGCAATTGTGACTTTTCTAATACTGACAGCATCAGCGGTATTTTTATTATCAGGATATGCATGGCTCGCCTACATAATCGTTTTACTAAACTTTTCGCTTCTATACTATTTGCTCCACCGTAGGAGCGAACAGGAATGATAGAGAAGATTTCAAAATTTCTTACCGCATTTTTAAGACGTAATGGTAGTCACGTGAGCCATGAGGTGCTTACGTATGCATTCGCCAATATACTGAATATTTTTTTTGTAACGACTTCATCTATCACTATAGGTTTTATTTCTGGAAGACCCATCGATACTATTGTTTCTTTACTCGCTTTTGGTGTAATCAGGCATTTTTCAGGTGGATTGCATGCGAAGACGATGGATCTATGTTTCATCGTGTCAACCCTGATAATCGTTGTTCCACCGCATATCATGTTATCAACGAACGCAGTATTAGGTATATCAATATTAGGACTGATATGCTATATACTGTTTGCACCGAATGTCACCGAATACTTGAGCAGCACGAATGACCACAAACTTCGGAATAAGTTGATTTCTGTTCTGATGGTCGGTGCAAACATATATATACAATCATCAACACTTGCGCTTGTTTACCTAGCACAAGCTTTGCTGATTATTCCACATTCTAGGAAAGGAGCTAAATATCATGAAAAAACAATTGGTAAAGATAACATCTAATGTTCTTTCTGTTGCGGCAAATAGCTTTTCAAAGCAAGCAAAGATATTTGTTGGATCTCTGCCGGTGCCTAAAGAGTTGCGCAAGAAATAATGATAAGGTGTCGATATGGAATTATTAGGAGTTAGAGTCGAGAATGGGAAACCAGTAGGGGACTTCGATACATTCACTATTGACGACCTTTATTTTGCTGAGGCATTTCGACCGAAGGCCAATCATATTTTGCCGCTTTTTCACACGCGAAAGGGCACATTTACGGTGCTTACAACTTTGGGTGAACATTATGAAGCGTTCTCAAAATATGAATGTATCAAGCTTTTGGACTCAAGCAGCTTTGCGAATGTAAACAACATTGAATATACGAGACCCGATGGCAGGGGGGCGATTGCGTATTTTAAAGATTACCCTATTCCATTATATGTATCTCGTGATAAGAAGAAATACATTCGACATTTAATGACAAAGAGCCTTTGGTGAAAAAGGCTCTTTTTTCATCTCTATTACCATGAAAATAATTAATAAGTAAAGGCCAGATTAACCTAGGTTAATCTGGCCTTTTTGTCGACTGAATTCGACAATAAGATATATGATCATATGCTATTATTTTTACGAGGTTATACTGCTGCAATGGAACTGGGAATTATATCATGTTGCCTTACAGGGGTTCGATTCTATTTGCAGAATTCCTGAATACGGAAAATGTAATCATAAGGATGGTGTTCTCTAATGCAAACAAATTCAGTCGATCAACTGCAAACAAAAATCATGGTTCTATATAATGAAGCATTTCTAATTGAGCCGATTCTAGCTGAAGCGATCATAGAGGTGTTTAATTTTGCTTGCCAAGTTAAATATAACTCGAAGCTTCACGAAGAATGGATTGAAAATATGATTGAACAACGCACCTGGGAAGTCGTAGCGAATTGTGAGAAGTCTAACGAACAAGTCTATGAAGCGTTTGCTGGGGAATTACAAAAGCTCGAGGGAATAATTCCCAACGATCGTATTCTTGCTTTAGAGGATCTGTTTGTTCAAAAACTTTATGGTTTTAATGATGCATATAAAACAGGTGTTGGAGACGGAATGATGGTTGAACAAATGCGCCGTAAACTAGCCTGTATACAACCAGTTCACGGGCATCTGTTCTATTTACAGTAACGGGACAGGACTCTCCTCTCCTATCCAATAGATTGCACAAGTTGTGCAGCCACTCCAATCGGAGTGGTTTTTTTAAAAAATCCGAATCTTAAAAAATTTTTAAGCAATTTTCGACTTTATTATGCTAAAATACGACTTGAAATGCTAAGGGGCGAGTGTCATGATATCAAGACACAGATCATACCCATAGTACGTAATCATTAGGTTTATAAGTTTCTTTATAACAATTTTCTCCGATTCGCAACTTTTTTTCACATCGAGAGTATAACCATTCAGGTAGCGCATCGGGATGGATATGGAAAGCAAGGAGGACTTGAATCCATGACCGATTCCCAAATCATCCGCGAAATCAAGGACGGGAACACAGAAGTTTTTGCGGAATTGATGAATCGTTATCAACGTAAACTGTTATCATTTATTTATCATATGTTGAAAAATTCCCAGTTGGAGCTATTAGCAGAAGATTTATGTGCAGAGACATTTTACAAGGCATACCGAAGCCTGCATACATTCCGGGAATCAGATGCTTCCTTCTCAACTTGGCTGTATACGATAGCCCGCAACACCGTGTTAAGCGAGCTGCGTAAGCAGAGAAGCATTCAAGTCTCGCTTGATGAGGAGCAAGGAATCATTCCGGAAGCGCCTAAGGAAGCGGCGCCTGAGTATGCATTGCTGCGGCATGAAAAGGTAGAATTGGTGCGTGAGGCAATAAGCAGGTTGCCTGACAAACAGCGCTCTGCTCTCATTCTTCGAGAATACGACCAACTGGACTATCAAGAAATCGCCCAGGTATTAGGGCAGACCGTAAGTTCGGTTAAATCGTTGTTGTTCCGGGCTCGAGCCAGTGTGAAGATACAGTTAGAACCATACATAAAGGAGCCCGGTCTTGAAGGGATGAACTAACATGAAATGTGCGGAAGCGCTCGAATGGATATCGAACTATGTCGATATGCCTGTTGACGATCCGCAGCGTGAAGCTATCGATCATCATCTGAAAGGATGCGAAGCGTGCGCGGAACAGTTCGCAGTATGGTCTGCGAGCATGGATTGGGTGGAAGATGAAGCTGAGTTGGAGCTTGATGCGGAACGAACAAGCAGCTTAGCGGCGAGTCGTGTTATGGATCGCATATATGACGAGCAGCAATGGCTAATGCCTGTACATAGACGTTCTCATGCGTTATCCCTGCGCTCACGTCAAGTGATAGCGGGGATTATCGCTTTTTGTATGGCCATGTTCCTCTGTGCTCTCGTCTTTCTCCTTATCCGCAATGAGCAGTCAAATATCAATGCAGTTAGTGGGGTATTGCCGACTGCGCTGGCGGGCAGCGAGCATTCTGGATTAGATACGTTTACTATAGAATTGCCAGTGGCGAGTAATGTAGGAGAACCGGCCATTTTGCATGTTGTCCCGACAATTCCCCATTATTGGATTGCATTGTCGCTGTTCGGTGTAACTTTTGCATTGCTGCTATTGAACTGGTTGACACGAGTGCGTCAATAACAGAGGGATGAAGGAGTTACAATGAATCAGCATATAGGATTAGTGCGCCATGGGTTAACAGATTGGAACGCTCAAGGGAAGATACAAGGACAAACGGATATACCATTGAATGAGACAGGACGGAAGCAGGCGGCATTGCTTGCAGAGCGCCTTGTACGAGAACGTGCCCCATTTGAATATGTAATATCCAGTGGCTTGCAGCGAGCAGAAGAAACGGCGTCGATTTTGGCAGATGCCCTTCACATTCCAATGTTGTCACCAGAAGCTGGGCTTCGTGAACGAGCCTATGGTCTTGTAGAAGGAACAACGCCAGAGGAGCGAGAACAGCGCTGGGGTGCAGAATGGCGGCAACTGGATCTAGGACAGGAAAAAGATAAAGAACTTCAACAGCGCGCAGTTCATGCGCTAGAGCACGTTGCAAATCAGCACAAGGGAGCTAATCTGTTAGTGGTCTCTCATGGGGGCTGGCTGGCACAATTGTTCATTGCTTTATTCGGCAGTTCGGGACAAGGGCATATCGGAAATTTGTCCTACTCGGTATTAGAAAAGCGGTCGGAAGGCTGGCACCCATTGCTTTATAATTGTATGGAGCATATTTGCCACCTTGATCTGCCGGCGAGGCCGCGATAGCGTCACATCATCGAAACAGCAGTTCGTTTTCACGTAATGTGGAAGCGAACTGCTTTTTTGTGTTTGAAAAGGAGTCAACCTTATAGGATTTATTGTTGCTGGACGGTGATTATACCAATTTCAATCGACAAGCTGATCGATGTTTTCTGCGTGAATGTGAATAAATATGATAAAAATTCCAATAATGAGTAATGGACATCGAGGATTCGGCACATTACGTCTGACGGAAACGGAGGTCATGCATGAATTTAGCGGATATGCTCAGTTACGCGGATATTAATCAGCTAACTCGAATTGCTCAGCGTTATGGGTGCGTCTGCAATGAACATTCCAAGCACGAGCTTATTCAATCTATTCTGTCTGCGTTGGGCAGGAGGGATGTGTTCGAACAGCATGTCAGCGAAATGACGCTAGAAGAGCTAAGATTCCTTAACTCGATTTTGTTTGACAGGCGCGCTTCATTTAGCTTAGAGGAATTGATTGCTCGAGTTCAGCAGACAAGGTTCGATTTGGATTCTGATGGAGGAGAAAAGCAGGCACATAATGCAGCTCCAATGCCCCATCCGCGAGAAACGATTTCAAAATTTAAACACAGTGGATGGCTGTTCAATGGATGCTCGCATCAAACGAAATATTTGTTTCAGGTGCCGAGCGATTTGAAGCTGAGATTGATTGATGTACTTCGTCAGTCGTTCACGATGCACTTGACAGAAACAGATACGCCTACATCCTATCGCGACGAAGATGGACGGATGGCGGAGGATGTGCTTCACCTTCTGAAATTCATCGAGAATGGGAATGTGATGCTGAATGCAGAAGGTGTAATGTACAAAAAAACACAGCAGCAGCTTCTCGATTACTTTGCTGTACAGGAAGCCCCAATTGCCCGAGGTGAATGGCGATTTGGATACGGGAGAAGGTTCCATGACTATCCGAACCGCATGTCGCTCCTTTATGATTACGCATTCTATCAAGGATGGCTGGAGGAGGGTGATGGGCGGTTAAGTTGTACGCCTAAGGGCTTGGAACGAGTGGCAAGCGGAGGGGTGGAGTCTTCTGCTTCGTTGTACCGGTTTTGGTTAAAGCTGTATAAAAACGCGATTCCGAATTTGCTGTCCATTGTGCACTGGATTCAGCTTTGCACCAAGCAATGGACAACGCTTGATTCGTTGGAGCGGGCGCTACTTCCGTTTGTACGTCCTTTTTCTTCGATACGCCACAATCTGTATTTCGGCAGCGAATTATAATGATGCTCGTCCATTTAGGTGTCATTCGATTCGGCGAAGATGAGCAATATGGGTCAGTCATACAGACGACTCGCAGAGGGCAGCTTATTATTGATAGTGTGTACGTTGCTCATGAGGACAAAATTCAGTTAGAAGTTGACAAGCGGCATTCTCATTGATACGATTGGGCCAAAAATTTCCTTAGCTAGGCATATAAAAGGCTTGAGCTGTGTGGAAATGGTCAATCGGGAGGATGCTATCGAATGTACATACCTTATCAAGGCATATTGCCAGTTGTTGATGCTTCCGTATATGTGGCGGAAGGAGCCAAGCTGATTGGAGACGTGACGATTGACGCTGAATCAAGCGTTTGGTTCAATGCAGTCCTTCGTGGCGATATGGCCCCAATACGCATTGGCAAGCGGGCGAATATTCAGGATGGCGTTATTGGGCATGTCAACGCCAATCAACCGCTTCTCGTAGAAGATGATGTCTCTGTAGGCCACGGTGCAATTATACATGGCTGCCGAATAGGCTACGGTACATTGATTGGTATGGGGGCGATTGTACTGAACGGTGCCGACATTGGTGAATATGCTTTAGTAGGAGCAGGTTCAGTCGTAACAGAAAATAAAAAATACCGGCCTATACTCTTTCTCTAGGTTCACCCGCAAAAGTCATACGCGAACTGACAGATGAAGATGTAGAGCGAATGAAACGGACAACTCAGAACTATGTGGTGAAAGGAAAGGAATATAGGATCTCTTAATCGTGTTGGTTGGAGGTGTATCCTATGGATAAAATGAAAGTATCGTATGAGGCGATGTTAAGCTTAACAGCGGAAATGATATGGGACAACGCCATACGGAAATACCGTACGGAAAAGATATACGAAGAAATCGATAAAGCACTCGCTACAGGGGATGAAACATCGTTCCGAACCTTGACGGACGAACTGAAAACATTGCAGTAACAGCTTATGTAAATGTCCAACAGGATACCTTATGCACATTTATGGAATGAAGAGCGCAGCATTGCGGTTCTTCATTTTTTGTTTATTTCAGTATAATGGTAAGGAATGACTAGGTAAATGATGGGGGAATCGTCATGAAATTTAGTGAATTAACGGAAGAGCAATGGGAAGAATGGGGGCCATATTTGGACACTTGTATTTTACCGGTCACAGGATTGAACGGCAGTGAATCTCCAATTGAGGCTGGCAATCGACTCGAGAAACTGCGTGACTGGCTCGATGGGATCGAAATTCCTTTCCGAGGCAGAACAGTAACCTACCCTGCCTATCACTTTGTGTCTGAAAAGCTTGCTGATGATGAGTTGAACCTGTTGAATGGATTATGTTCGAGGTTGCGGAAGCAAGGTTTCGCATACATTGTCGTCGTCTCGGCACAGCTTCCTATTACAGGGGATAAGCTGCCGGAAGCGGATCTGGTCATTACACCGGCTGAAATGATGGCAGAGGATGCTGGAAATGCCTGCGCTGCGATGAAGGCACTTGTGCAAAATATGTGGACCACCACCCAAACTTCAGGATAAATGTGACAATATTCAAACATTTCACCCAAGAAAAAAGGTTCATTCTGGTAATTATATTGGTAAATTCTTGACGCTTTCATAGTGCTGGGATATTATAGTGATGTCCTAGTTTGAATGTGATTATCGTCATAGCAAGCTCTCAGAACGGTTGTGTAAAGGGGGGTTAGACAGTATATGAGTAAACTGCAGAATAACGAGCATCCACCTAAAAAGCCGCGAAAAGAAATGTCCCGTCGACAATTTCTTACATACACGCTGGGTGGGGCAAGTGCTTTCATGTTCGTTGGTCCTACTCTGCCGATGGTTCGGTTTGCAGTTGATCCACTGCTTCAGAAGAAGTCAGAAGGAGAGTACATTAAGGTTGCTGAAGTGAGCAAGATTACAGAATCGCCGACTGAATTTACTTTTGAAATCAAGCAGGTCGATGGCTGGTATGAGAGTACTCCAACGCTCACAGCATGGATAAGCAAGGATAAGGAAGGCAATATATTTGCGTTGTCTCCAATATGCAAGCACTTAGGATGTACAGTTGACTGGAATAAGAATCCGGCTTTCAAGGATCAGTATTTTTGCCCGTGCCATGGCGCGCACTATACAAAAGAAGGCAAGCAGCTAGCCGTTGCTCGTGCACCGCTCGATGAGTACAAAGTGCAGGTTAAGGATGGCTTTGTATACTTGGGCGATATCATAGCGAACCAACACGTGCAATAACGAGGAGGCGTAAATAACAGATGTTTAAAGGTGTTTATAACTGGATTGACGAACGTCTGGATATAACGCCGATGTGGCGCGATGTGGCGGATCATGAGGTGCCTGAGCACGTTAACCCTGCACACCATTTTTCTGCGTTCGTGTACTGTTTCGGTGGCTTGACGTTTTTTATTACGGTCATTCAGATTCTGTCAGGTATGTTCCTGACCATGTATTATGTCCCTGATATTGTGAACGCATACTACAGTGTCGAATATTTGCAAACGAAGGTTGCCTTCGGTCAAATTGTTCGCGGTATGCACCACTGGGGAGCAAGCTTAGTTATCGTTATGATGTTATTACATACGCTCCGTGTGTTCTTCACAGGTTCCTATAAGGCACCGCGTGAAATGAACTGGGTAGTCGGCATGCTCATCTTCTTCGTCATGCTGGGACTTGGATTCACGGGTTATTTGCTTCCTTGGGATAACAAAGCTTACTTTGCTACCAAGGTCGGCATGGAAATCGCGGATACCGTTCCATATATCGGTCCGTACTTGAAGGAATTGCTGCAGGGCGGCACAGTCGTTGGAGCGCAGACACTGACTCGCTTTTTCGCGATCCACGTGTTCTTCCTGCCGGGCGCACTTCTTGCCTTGCTGGGAGCGCATTTCTTCATGATTAGACGCCAAGGCATTTCGGGACCGCTATAAGGGAGGAGGAAACGAGATGGCACATGGAAATTCAAATGATGAAAAAGTCGTTTACGTTGGCGACTCGCGTGTAAAGAAGAGAACAACACCAGTGAAGCAACCGGATTATTCCTCGTATCCGGGAAAATCCGAAGCCTTCATTCCGAACTTTTTGCTGAAGGAGTGGATGGTTGGTTGTGTGGCACTGGTAGCCTTTCTGGTACTTACGATCTCAGAGGCTGCTCCGCTTGGATATCCAGCGAATCCGAATAACGCAGCGTTTGTTCCGATTCCAGACTGGTATTTCTTGTTTCTTTATCAATTTTTGAAATATCCTTATGCGTCAGGCAGCTATGTTGTTATCGGTACAGTATTGATTCCAGGTTTGGCTTTTGGCGGGCTTCTGCTCGCTCCGTTCCTAGACACAGGGAAAGAGCGCAGATTCTATCGCCGTCCAATCGCTTCCTCGATGATGATCGTAACGCTGCTCGCTTGTGTATATTTAACAAGAGTAGCCTGGACTCATTATGAGCATGAAATGGCAGATAAAAATATGATTCCTGAGCATATCGAGCGTGAGGAGAAGGCACGAGAGGCTGCTCAGAAGGGCGAGGCTTCAAGCCAACCGAAGCCAAGCAAAGGCATTGCAATCGTTGAAAAAGACGATCCTGCTTTTGCGAACATGAAAAAGGTCGGCTGCTTAAGCTGTCACGCTGTTGATATGAAGGGAGCTGCTGGACCTGCGCTTGTCGGCATTGGCGATAAGCTCAGCAAGGATGAGATCCTATCGGTCATTAAGGACGGTAAGGGCGGAATGCCTTCAATGGTTGAGGCGGCTAAGAAGGAAGGCCTGAACGACCAAGATATCGAACATATTGCAGATTGGCTTTCCAAACAAAAAGCAGCACAATAAAATAGATTAATGTTAAAATAGACCTGACTGTATCCGTGCAGTCAGGTCTTATTCTCGTATCAGGCTGATTTTTACCATACTAGATTGAATTGACTCACACACTATTACTTATTATCGGAATAGGGGTAATTATGAACTTGTTGTCATTGATGAGCACACGTTTTCTTTCGCAACGATGGGTATTATGGATGTTGTTTTGGAGCAATCTTGTAGGTACAATCTACGGTTACTATTGGTATAAAAAGCAGTTGATTTATACGTGGGAGCATCACCCTGCATGGCAAATTGTTTTCGTTCCTGATAGTCCAACGGCAAGTTTATTTTTTACGATCAGTATTGGATACCTATTGTTCAGACCGCGTCCGCGAACGGTTGTCGGGATAACCATAAAGCGGATCATTGAGGCGCTAGGTGTAGTTACTTCTATCAAATATGGAATATGGGCATGCGTCATGATTGTAGCTGGAGCTGCTCTGGGTTCTCCAATGGTATGGCAGGATTGGATGTTGATTGGCTCTCATTTGGTAATGGCTGTTGAAGGACTCTTGTTTGTTCGATTGTTTGCCTTTGGAAGCGCAGCAGTGACAGTGGCAGCTTGCTGGACTTGGCTTAACGACACGGTTGATTATAGTGCGGGTGTCT
This sequence comes from Paenibacillus alvei DSM 29, assembly GCF_000293805.1. GTDB lineage: Bacteria > Bacillota > Bacilli > Paenibacillales > Paenibacillaceae > Paenibacillus_B > Paenibacillus_B alvei. Next base: position 634,652 of record NZ_AMBZ01000003.1, read on the forward strand.
ATCCTTGGCTTCCGTATCCACTAATTGAGAAATTGGGTGCAGTATGTGTCTTTACATTCGCTTGGACCGGCATTAGTGTAGCAATGACATGGCTGGCAATGCGATATCGAGATCATCGCACAACAAAATCAGAGGAAACCATGTTCTAAATGTGGACATACCCCCATACGATGATGGGGGAGGGATGTACATGCGTGCGGTATTGATTTTTTAAGTATGATAAGCTTCTTATGGTTGACTGATCCAATGTCAGCCTTATCTCGTAATGAAGCTGGCACTGCCCCCACTGCAAGCGAGAACTGGAAGCAGCTTGACAGCTATGCGGAACAATTGTATCGGGCCAGTGTGGCGGGAGAGCTGGAGCAGGTGCAGAAAACAATATATGCGATGGGCAAGCTGTTCACGGAAACTACGTTCAATGGTGCAACGAGTGTGGAAGGAGTACGGGCGCTTAGTGATGCCATTGTGCAAGTCAAGCGAATATTGCCTTCTATACAATTGAAGCAAGAGGAACTGATGCGTGCAACGGCAAGACTGCGGCTTGCTGCGGATGCCTTGGCTCATCCTAAGCAAGCAATGTGGCTGCAATACGAGCAAGTGCTTAGAGACGATATGACACGGATGCTATCTACAAATCAGAATAAAGAATGGATACCCTATGCCAATCGCTGGCTCGAGCATGTTGATCGTATCCGCCCTGCAGCTACGATTCAGCGAGATGTTCAAACGATTGAATTGATGGAATCATTAACTCAGTTCATTCGAGATACTGCAAAGGGGAAGCACAGTCCCAAAGAAGCAAACGAGGCACTGAATAAACATGGCGACACGGTGTTGAGCCAGTTGTTCGGAACGGAAAAGGCGAACCCGACACTAGGCCCGCCAACGTATACGCCATTGCCTTTTCAGTGGATTTTTATGCTGGCCTTCATTGTATGTATGATGCTGGCTTATGTAGGTTTTCAAAAATACCGCTACGAGCAGAACGCAATTCGTCCAGGAAGCTTCCGCAATAAAAGGTAGCTAGATTGCAAAACAAGAAGTCTGACAAATAAGAAGAATTTCGTGCATCAGAATTGGTGGCGAGTGGTGCAACTTTCTATATTTCCCCCAAAATAATAAGACCTCGAAATAGGTCGGACGGGAGTCTGGCTTACTTCGAGGTCTTATTCAGTTGGAAGCGGTTCGGTTATTCTTCCCGGAATCCTTCTCCAAGTACATCATGGACATCGTTCACAATGATAAATGCTCGCGGATCGATCACTTTGACGATCGTTTTGAAGCGTCGAATCTCTGTGCGGCTAACTACACAATAGACCATTTGCTTCTGAGTACGGGAATATGCTCCTACAGCAGGGATAAGTGTGACCCCTCGTTCCATCTCCTTCGTAATGGCATCGGCAATCTCGCCAGAATAATCCGAGATGACGGTGAATGCTTTGGCAGCGTATGCGCCTTCTTGTATAAAATCAATGACGCGCGAGGAAATGAATACAGCGACAAGCGTGTATAAAATCTTTTCCTTCGGTATGTAGAACAAAGCGGCCCCAATGATGAATATATCGAGAATAAGAATAAATTGCCCCATGCTTATGCCAAGCTTGCGGTTAGCAATGCGGGCAATAATATCGACGCCCCCGGTTGTGCCGCCAAAGCGAAATACGATACCGAGACCTATTCCTACGGTGACACCTGCATACAATGTGGCTAAAATGAAATCATGCGAAGTTTGAAAGGGTTGGATCCAGTGCATGGAAACAGCTCGCTCGAACAGCCAGAGGAATAACGTAAGATTGAGAACTCCGTAAATACTAAGTGCCAACTGCTTAATGCCGAGGGCTCTCCAACCGATGATGAATAGAGGGATGTTCAGAGCCAGCGTTGAGATTGCTGGGTGGATGCCAGCAGCGTAATTCAGTAGAACGGTTATTCCTGTAACGCCGCCTTCCATTAATTGATTGGGGAGAATGAAGTAAATTAAACCAAATGCAAAAATCGCTGTCCCAACCGTAATCGGAAGAAACGTATTCCAAATGCGTTGAACAAAGGTCGATTTCACGAGGATTCAGGCTCCTTTAGGCAGAATGTCTCTTTTTCGTTCCTAAGTATATCGGATTAAGAGGAAGATAAAAAGCATTTGTTTTCCAGACGGTGATACGATAACATAGTAGCAGAAAGTAAGGAAATTCGACACCCGCTTATAGGGAAACGGATTACATCCATTTCAATTAACTTTTGCTTGAATAAAGAAGGGGATCGTATGAAAAATTCAGAAATGAAGTCTTTCCTCACCTCACTGCGCAGTAAGCCATTGGCACAAATGCAGCAGGAAGTCGATGACTACATATCACAGTTCAAGGAAGGCTATTTCAGTCCGCTTGCGATGCTGGCCCGATTATCCGAGGAAGTAGGGGAATTGGCTCGTGAGATTAATCATCGCTTCGGTGAGAAGCCGAAAAAGGCTTCTGAAGAAGACAACTCCATTGAGATGGAGCTTGGAGATATATTGTTCATTTTATTATGTTTCTCGAACTCGCTAGGAATTGATTTGACGAAGGCGCATGATGCCTGCATGCATAAGTTCAATACCCGAGATGCAAACCGATGGACACGAATCGAGGATGAAACGTCGAATTAGTAAACACAGAAGCAATTTATATCGTTATAGAAGCAGTTGGGGGGAAATACAATGGAACGAATTCGCGTAGCCGTATCTGGCGCGGGAGGACGTATGGGAAGAGAAGTTGTGAAAATGGTGCTGCAGGACGAGTCCTTAGAGCTGGTTGCGGCGATTGCTCCCTCAGCGGGTGCTGTTGACGCAGGCATCTTAGTAGGAATGCCTGCCTGCGGGGTGACAACTACTGCAGATGTGGAGGAGACGCTGCAAAAGGTAGAAGCAGATGTCATGGTCGATTTCTCTATTCCCCAAGTTGTCATGAAGAATGCTCTGCTTGCGATTGAGCATGGGGTTCGTCCTGTGATTGGTGCGACAGGCTTTCAGTCGGAAGAAATTGAACAGTTGATGCAATTGTGCGAGGAGAAGAGGCTAGGCGGGCTGATTGCTCCGAATTTCTCCATTGGTGCGATTCTAATGATGAGATTTGCACAGCAAGCAGCAAAATACTTCCCGGATCTTGAGATTATTGAGTACCATGGGGATCAGAAGTTGGATGCTCCTTCGGGTACGGCTGTTAAGACAGCGGAGCTCATCTCGCAAGTTCGGGCAGAGCATCGTCAAGGCAATCCGAATGAAGAAGAGCAGATCGAAGGATCTCGGGGCGGGTACTATAATGGATTCCGGATACACAGTGTTCGCTTGCCAGGCGTTTTCGCCCAACAAGAGGTCATTTTCGGCGCGTATGGACAATCACTCAAAATCCGCCATGACTCTTATGAGCGTGCAGGGTATATGCCAGGTGTGAATATGGCGGTCAAGAGAGTAATGAATCTTGAACAATTGATTTATGGCTTTGAGCATCTGCTTGAAGGCTAATCAATTTTTATAGGTTATATATGATTAGTTCCGAAGCATTTCCTACAAGGGGCTTTGGAGTAAATGTGCAGGGACACAAAACGGAGGGATAGACATGCTAAACATCGCATTTATTGCACATGATCGCAAAAAAGATGAAATCGTAAACTTTGTTATCGCTTATGAAAAAGTGTTCCAGGGACATCGACTGTACTCAACAGGCACGACAGGCCTTCGAATCATGGAGCAAACAGACCTGGATATTCACCGCTTCCAATCAGGCCCATTAGGGGGCGATCAACAGATCGGTGCGCTTGTAGCTCAAAATGAAATGGACTTCATTATTTTCCTGCGCGATCCGCTCATGGCACAGCCGCACGAGCCGGACATTATCGCACTTCTCCGTCTTTGTGATGTACAGGGGATACCGGTAGCAACAAATATTGCGACAGCGGAAATTCTCGTTAAGGCACTTGAGCGTGGCGATTTCGCTTGGCGTGAATTGGCACATAAATATAAGCCGGGAATGGAAGAATGATGAATACTCTCGACATTCTTGCATTCGGAGCACATCCCGACGATGTTGAAATTGGAATGGCAGGAACAATTGCCAAGCATACGAAGGCAGGGTACCGCGTCGGCATTTGTGATTTGACTGAAGCGGAAATGTCATCGAATGGTACGGTAGAGCTGCGCAGGGAAGAAGCAGAGAATGCGGGGCGTATTTTGCAGCTTGCTGCACGCGATAACTTGCGGCTTCCTGATCGCGGCTTGCAAATGTGCAAGGAGCATATTGACGCGGTGGTAGCAGCTATCCGCAAATATCGACCCCGTATTGTTTTCATGCCATACTGGGAAGATCGTCATCCGGATCATATAGCATGCAGCCGCATCGTGCAGGAAGCAGTCTTCAATGCAAAGCTGCGGCGCTATATGCCTGAGCTGCCTGCTCATACCGTGGAACAAGTTTATTTTTACTTTATTAACGATGTTGCTGGTTCTCAAGTTCTGGTGAATGTGTCCGATGTATATGATCAGAAGCGGGAATCGCTTCAGGCTTATCGGTCACAGTTTATGAAGCCGGATCGTGACAATGACTTCGTTGCGACTCCATTAAATCAAAATTATGTGGAGCGGGTTGCAGCGAGGGATTCGCTGCTTGGTCAGACTCGCGGATATGAATATGCGGAAGGCTTTGTGCTCAAAGGCCCTTTTGCAGTGTCTCTCTTCTTGTAAGAAATCCGTGTGTATGAATGGCGAAAAGGGGGAACGGCTATGAACGAAGGTCTTAAGATCGGCATTACGTGTTATCCGTCGCTTGGCGGCTCTGGTGTTGTTGCGACGGAGCTTGGCAAACTGTTGGCTGAGCGGGGACATCAAGTACATTTTATTACACACAATATTCCGTTTCGCTTAGGTGCAAGCTTTCAGAAGAATATCCATTATCACGAGGTCGATGTTAACGATTATTATGTATTTCGTTATCCTCCTTACGATTTATCTCTGGCAAGCAAGATGGCACAAGTGGCGAACATGCAGCAGCTTGATTTGCTGCACGTTCATTATGCGGTTCCGCATGCGGTGTGCGCTTATTTAGCCAAGCAAATGGCTCATCCTGACTTAAAGGTAGTTACTACCCTGCACGGAACCGATATAACAGTATTGGCTCAGGACGAATCACTCAAAGATATGATTCGCTTTGCAATAAATCAGAGTGATGCGGTGACGGCGGTATCGAATGATTTGATTCAGGAAACAAGAGATCTGCTTGATATTACGCGGCCGATCGACCTTACGTATAACTTCGTAGATAAGCGCATTTATTACCCGCGGGAAGTGACACAGTTCCGTGCAGATTTCGCTTATCCAAACGAGAAGATTCTCATGCATATTTCAAACTTCCGTCCTGTTAAGCGGGTAAGCGACGTAGTCGATATATTTAATCTGGTTCAGGAACAGGTTCCATCACGCCTGGTGTTCGTGGGCGAAGGGCCTGATATGCCGAAGGTTCAATGCCGCATTCGGGAACTGGGCTTGGAAGATCGCGTACATTTTCTCGGCAAGCAGGATGAGATAGCACAGGTGATTTCACTGGCTGATGTGCTCCTGCTTCCGTCGGAGAAGGAGAGCTTTGGATTGGTGGCGCTGGAAGCGATGGCTTGCGGCGTTCCTACAATTGGTTCGGAAGCAGGAGGGATTCCAGAGCTGGTTACCCATGGCGACACGGGCTTTCTTGCTCCGATTGGTGACACAGCTGCGATGGCTAATTATGCAATTCGCTTGTTGTCTGATCCGCAATTGGCGCAGCGGATGCACGAGGCTTGTTTGCACCGGGCCCGCCATGTGTTCTGCAATGATCTGATTACATGGCAATATGAACAAATTTATTATCGTGTGCTAGGGAAGGATGCAATGGTTCCGAAGCCGGTATGCTGAGAGTTGCAGTTGTTTATCATACCGCCCTGGAATGCACGATTCGAATGCGCGCAATGGCTATTTCCGTTGCGCGCTCTTGTATGTTAGTGATGTAAGGAGGGTGGCGATGAGTGGCGGAGACCGAAATGTTGATAGCTTGGAAAATAAAACGCTATTCGAAGAAGCGGCACTGGTCATGCACTGCCTCCTGAATGCGGGATTCAGTGCCTATATGGTAGGGGGCTGTGTCCGCGATCCGCTAATCGGACGACCGGTATATGATGTGGACATCGCGACTTCTGCCCGGCCTGAGCAGGTCGTGGCATTGTTCCAAAAGGTCATTCCAACGGGGCTGCAGCATGGAACGGTAACGGTAGTGATGCCCCAACATACGTATGAGGTGACAACCTTCCGCAAGGAGACGGCGTACGAAGGCCATCGCCGCCCGGAGGAAGTCGAATTTATTGATGATTTGATCGAAGACTTAAGAAGACGGGATTTCACGATCAATGCGATGGCGAAGGATGTGCATGGGCACATTCATGATCCATTTGGCGGGCAAGCTGATTTGAAGCAGCTCGTGATTCGATGTGTAGGCATAGCAGAGGAGCGCTTTCTTGAGGACGCGCTGCGCATGATGCGGGGGGTGCGCTTTGCGTCATTGCTAGGCGGCGTATTTGCCAAGTCTACCTGGAAAGCGCTGTGTGCCAACAGGAAGACGCTGTCGTTCGTAGCGATGGAACGCGTGCGGGACGAGCTGTGGAAGCTGACGGCAGGCCCGAATCCGGCTCGCGGATGGGCCCTGCTCGTTCGCAGTGGTCTCCTGGCGCATGCAAAGGAGCCGCTGGGAGCGCTGGCGTCGACCGAGGCAGCCTTGTGGCAGCCGCTGCTGTGTGCGCTTGGCAGTGTGGATACGGCTGAGAAGCGCATAGCGCTGCTGCTGCTTGGGCATGAGGTCGACGAAGCGGAGGCGCAGCGCATCTTGCAGGCGCTGCGCTGCTCGGGCGCGCAGCAGGACGCCATACTGGCCGTCCTGCGCGCGGATGCCCGGCTCGCGGCTGGCGGCACAGCCGCCTTGGCCGCGGCCGGGACACATGGCGGCGCAGCCAGCGCGTGGCGCCGCCCCTTCGCAGAGACCCTGTTCGCCGTCGGCGAGCAAGGTCTCTGCGATGCACTCGCCTGCCGCCGCGCCCTACTGGGCGTTGGGGCGGCAGGCGAGCATACGGCTGCAATGCAGCCGTTCCTCCAGCATGGCGAGGCTTGGCTGGAGGACATTTCTGTCCGCGGCTTGCGCGATATTGCCCTGACGGGCGGAGATGTGCTGCAAGCCACGAAACGGACGGCAGGACCATGGCTGCGCCAATGCTTGGAGAGCGTATGGCTTTCCGTTGCATTAGGGGAACTTGTCAATCAACAAGAGGTTCTGCTTGACTACGTAAGGAAAGCGTGGAACGAACAATGAGTGACCAATTGCTTGCATGGTTCAAAGAACATCCTGATGAATTTATATCTGGCGAAGAAATTAGCCGTAGACTTGATATATCTCGAACTGCCGTATGGAAGCAAATTAATCGGCTTCGCTCGAAAGGCTATGAGTTCGAGGCTGTTCCGAAGCTGGGCTATCGGCTCGTTCAGATGCCAACTCGGCTTGATGAAGTGTCGCTGCTTGCAAAGCTGAAAACGAGCAAATTAGGTCATCAGCTTCGCATCATTGCCCGGACAGAATCAACACAGAATGAGGCGGCTGCGTGGGCACAGCATGGGGGCAGAGGATGGCGCTGTCATCATTGCGGAAGAACAAACAATGGGACGAGGACGCCACGGGAAAAGCTGGCACTCCCCCGCAGGCAAGGGGATATGGATGAGTTTGATCCTTCGCCCGCAAATTCCACTGCAATTCACACCGCATCTAACACTGCTTGCCGCAGTCGCTCTCTGTCGTGCAATGAAGCGAGTGACAGAGATTGAGTTGGGCATTAAGTGGCCCAATGATATTTTGCATGACAATAAAAAAGTTTGTGGTATCCTGACGGAATCCTCTGCAGAAGATGAGCGGCTCGTTCACGTCATTGCGGGATTTGGGATAAGTGTAAACTTAGATGCGCATGACTACCCGGATGAATTGAAGGCGATTGCGACATCTCTGAAGATCGCCTCAGGAAAGGAAATCGATCGCGCATCGCTGATTGCCGAGTGCTTATTTCAGTTGGAACAGTTGTATAAGCTGTATGTCGAGCAAGGATTTGCACCGATCAGAGCACTGTGGGAGGCGCAAAGCATAACAATCGGACGCAGTGTGACGGTAGGAACCCCGAATGGACCTGTCTCTGGGGTTGCACAGGGACTGGATGAAACGGGAGCGCTAATCCTGCTAGGTGAAGACGGCTGCTATCGTAAAATTTTTTCCGGAGATATTCATTTTACTGGATGAAAGACAGGATGATTTCTGGTATACTTAGTGTCGGCCTGGCGGTATCTTTCACAGAACCGCACCGGCCGTACACACAAGGACATAAGTGCATATCCTTGACGAACGTGTAGCACGTTTCTGCTCTGAGCCGAAGGGACCGAGACAGAAGGACGTCCGCTTGCGACCTCTTTTTTTCTTATGGACCCTTTTAGTGGAAACGCTAAAAGGTTTTTTTGTTTTGCACACACTAAGAAAAAACGTATAGCAGAATCTTCATGAATGAAAGTGATTGAGGATTCGAGCTAGACAACGTGAAAAGAGACGTTAAAGGAGATGAAAACAAAGAATGAACAAGCCAAAGCAGCCACTGAGTATTGTAAAAATGAAAACGATGAAGCAAAAAAGGGAACCGATCGCGATGGTGACCGCCTATGACTATCCGACTGCCCGACTGGCAGAAGAAGCGGGCGTCGACATCATTCTCGTTGGAGATTCCTTGGGCAATGTCGTGCTAGGCTATGACTCTACATTGCCTGTCACGATTGATGATATGGTATATCATTCCCGCGCAGTACGCCGGGGAGCGCCCAATACATTTGTCGTTACGGATATGCCGTTCATGACTTATCACAGCTCGGTAACGGATACGCTGAATGGAGTTCGCCGCATTATGCAGGAAGGCCATGCAACAGCCGTGAAGATGGAGGGCGGCGCTGAGATTGCTCCTATGGTAGAGGCATGTGTGAAGGCTGGCGTACCTGTACTGGGTCATATCGGTCTTACTCCGCAATCTGTGCATCAAATTGGGGGTTATCGTATTCAAGGCAAGACTATGGATGATGCGCAGAGATTGTTGGACGACGCGTTAGCCCTACAGCAGGCAGGAGCATTTGGAGTCGTACTGGAGCTTGTGACGGATGAAGTTGCAGCTTATATCTCGGAACGTCTCGACATTCCGACAATCGGAATTGGTGCTGGAGCCAAATGTGACGGACAAGTGCTCGTATTCCATGATATCGTGCGTTATGATGCTGACTACCGTCCAAAACGTTTTGTAAAAACATATGCGGACATCGGTACGACCATCCGAGAGGCGTTCTCTTCTTATGTAGAAGAGGTGAAGCAGCGCGCATTCCCTGCTCAGGAGCACGTTTTTGCCGCAGATGACGAATTAACAGGGCAGCTATACGGGAGCGGGAAGGTGCAGACACCATGATCACAGTTCATTCCATACAAGAGCTTAGAGACGCTCTGCGTCGCGCCAAGCTTGAACATAGACGTCCGGACGGAGATCCGGCCATAGGCTTCGTTCCAACAATGGGATATTTACATGATGGACATGCAAGCTTGTTAAGCCAAGCTCGCAATCAGTCCGATGTTGTAGTGCTTAGTATTTTTGTCAATCCGATTCAATTCGGTCCAAATGAGGACTATGAGAAATATCCTCGCGACGAAGAAAGGGATCTTGCGGTTGCCAAGCAGCATGGTGTAGATATTGTATTTATGCCAACGCCTGACATGATGTATCCAACACCTACCAAGACGAAAGTGCATGTTGATGATATTACGGGTCCGCTCTGTGGAGCAACGCGTCCCGGACATTTCGACGGCGTTACAACTGTTGTGACCAAACTGTTCAATCTTGTTCAGCCCAATAAAGCCTTCTTCGGGATGAAGGATGCACAGCAAGTAGCGGTAATTCAGCGCATGGTGGCGGATTTGAATTTCCCAGTTGAAATTGTTCCTTGCCCGATTGTGCGTGAGGAAGACGGATTAGCAATGAGCTCGCGCAATGTGTACTTGTCAGAGGCAGAACGGTCACAAGCACTCGTGCTGTCACGTTCTCTTCGTCAGGTTGACAGTTGGCTGCAGAATAACCCAAAGCTGACTGCGCCAGAGCTTCAGCAGAAAATGAGGGAAATGATTGCAGAACAGCCGCTCGCAAGTATTGATTACGTGGAAATATTAAGCTTCCCGCAGCTTGAATCGGTATCCCCGGACATGCCGCTGGAGCAACGTGATGGCAATATTCTAATTGCACTGGCCGTTAAATTTGGACGGACAAGATTGATTGATAATCGCATGTTAACTCATGGAGAGTAGGGGGGCTATCGCATGATTCGCGAGATGATGAAATCGAAAATTCACCGTGCGACAGTAACGGAAGCGAATTTGAACTATGTTGGGAGCATTACGATAGATGAACACTTAATGGAATTGGCTGATATTTGGCCGAATGAAAAAGTTCAGATCGTAAACAATTATAATGGAGCACGCTTAGAGACTTATGTGATTCCAGGACCTAAGCATTCAGGCGTTATTTGCTTAAATGGCGCAGCAGCTCGACTTGTACAGCCTGGGGACAATGTTATTATTATTTCTTACGCATCCATGACAAATGAAGAAGCGCGTCAATACAAGCCTAATATTGTGTTTGTAGACGGAGGCAACAAGCCTGTTGAAGTGATGAACCTGACTGAGGAGCATTCGACGATTCGCTAAGCTTCAAACGCATAGCTTACGTTGGCTGGATTACCTGTGGCTTTTTAGAGGACGTAATTGTTTGCTTCGCTTCGTTTGACAACGGAAGCCAGTACACGGGAATCGTTGGGGCACCGAATGAAAATTAGCTCTGAGACAAACAATGAACCTGAGCCGGTAAGACAACGATACGCAACACTCGTGAAGGTGGGATGGAATCGTGCTGCAACATGTATTCGAGACCATGAATGAACTGTTGGATGAAGTGATTGCCAAATACCCGCATGCTAAGGGAAAGCAAAAGCAAGAGCTCGAGCATCAAGTGTCGCTGCTTCGCTCCATGAGTGATCATATTGTAGAGGAGTGGCTGCGCTTTGAGGAGCGCTTGTCCCTGCTGAGACCAAAGGCAGGCAAGGGTAGCACCGTACCCTCACAGCCATGCCCAGTAAAGGATAGTAAAATAACCTTACCGGATTATGGGGATCCGTACCAACGGGGCCAAGGGTATTACTTGCTTATGATGTATAAGGAAGCGGTTCCGTTCTTGGAGCAGGCCGCAAAGCTTCACCCGGAAAGTATCGAAGTGCGCGCTTATCTGGCGATGTCACACCTGCATTTAGGAAATTGTCAGGAAGCAGGTCATCATTTTCAGCTTATTATTCCTTTAACTGACAACAACAGCATGAAGGCGATAGCGTGCAATGCGCTAGGCTGTATTCATGCGAAGCAGCATCAATTTGCGCAAGCCAAGGCATGGTTCCAAAAAGCGCATGAACTGGATCCAACATTACCTGAACCCATTATGAATTTGAAGGTATGCCAGTCGAAAAGCGGGCAATTGGAATTAGGCGGCGAGCACATGATGCATATCCAATAACATGCATGTGAAATCAATTGTCATGACATCGGAGGGGAACATTTGTGTGGGAAAAAATACGCACAGATGTTTCCCTCTAGTCATTTCCAAACGACCGAACATCTGTTATGCTAAGAACAGAAATTGTGAGAGGAAAGGCTATTGAGATGAGATTTGCTGTTTTGGATTTTGAAACGACCGGCAATCAGCCGAACGATGAAATAATTCAAATCGGTCTGGTCATTCTTGGCCATGATTTGAAGATAGAACGCGAATATCATACGCTTGTTCGACCAACTGTCCCAATACCGGAATTTATATCGCAGCTTACAGGCATTACCGAGGAAGATGTGAAGGACGCTCCCGATATTGATGATGCAATGACTGGGCTTGTTCCTTTGTTAGGGGATGTTGTATTGGTTGGCCACAATGTGGCCTTTGATTATCAATTCCTGTGCCGGGCGTTGGAGCAGACGGGGTATTTGCCATTCACAGGTCGTATTTTAGATACGATTGAACTTTTGCGTATTTTGTTCCCTTCACTGCCTTCCTTTCAGCTTGGTTCTGTGTCGCATGAAATGGGTGTTGTTCATGACCGACCGCATCAAGCAGACAGTGATGCAAGAGCAACAGCAGATATATTTATACGCTGTCTAGAAGCGATTGACCAGTTGCCACTGTTAACGCTGCAGCGTGTAGTCGATGTATTCGGAGATCATGAGGAGCGTGACTTGAAGTGGCTGCTGGCTGAGAAGCTTCAGGAGCGCGAGGTGTCCGATTGGACGGAAGAAGAAGGGTACCATCCGTTTCGGCAGTTGACATTGAAGCAGGCGGATTGGACAGAGACGGAACCGCCGCGTGACTCGTCAGCAGTGAATCCGCTTAAGGGGGTCACTTTCGCCCAATTCCTTGACCAGGTGAAGACGAATCTAGCCAACCGCTTGGATAGTTATGAACCTCGCGAGTCGCAGGAACAGATGTTCAATGAAGTCATGGAATGTTTCGAGCAAGAACATCACCTGCTTATCGAAGCGGGTACAGGAACCGGAAAATCATTAGGATACTTGCTGCCAGCCATATATCAGAGTGTTTCTCAAGAAAGCAAAGTAATTGTTAGTACACACACAATCAATTTACAAGAACAGCTCAGACAACGTGATTTGCCGCTTTTGGAGAAGATTGTTCCGGTTCCGTTTAAGGCATCGGTATTAAAAGGCCGCAGTCACTATTTGTGTTTGAGAAAATTTGAACATAAAATAGGTAATAGGGAGTATGTACATGCTCGCGATGATAGTCTGACAGCTGCCCAAATGCTGGTGTGGCTCAGTGAGACCGAACATGGAGATGATGAAGAGCTGCACTTCGTTCATAAAGGTGCTGACTTCTGGGATACCGTTGCCAGTGATAGTGATTCTTGCTTGAATCGCGCATGTCCTTGGTTCCGTCGGTGCTTCTACCATCGGGCGAAGAATGATGCGAATATATCAGACATTATCATCACGAACCACTCGTTATTATTTACGGATGTCATTGCAGAGCATCGTTTGCTTCCTGCCTACGAGCAGCTTGTTGTAGACGAAGCACACCACTTTGAAGAGACGGCCGGCAAACACCTAGGCATTCACTTGCAATATTTTTCACTCATTCATCCGTTGACCCAATTGTTCAAGGATAGTAAAAACGGGGCGCTTGTGCTGCTGCAGCAGCGCCTTCGCTTGTCAGGCAATGAAAAGGCGCTTGTCTGGGCAGAAGGAATTGATAAGATGCTGACACAGCTCGTCGATGTCAAGGATCAGTGGGATCGCTTGCATGAGCAACTTTATCAGATGCTGCCTTCCATGAATGAAGCCGGTCAAGCGGAGGGCGGCCAAGCTGTGCTTAGGCTGCCGTCAGGTAATCGTCCTGAAGCCTGGAGCTCTATTGCGGAACTGGAAGGCGATATTCATACCCGCTTAAGCGACATTGTCCGTTCGGGGGAGAAGCTCGTTAACGAATGGAAGGATTACGATGATGACGAGGTTCAAGGCGTTACGGCAGACGTGACAGGTCTGTTCAAGGACATTGGGCAACTTCGTGATGAATTCCGGGAGTTTATGCAGGGCAAGGATGCGGATACGGTATATTGGATGGAAGGAAATCTCCAATATAAGCATAAATCGATGCAAATGTATGCCGTCCCTGTTGATGTGAGTGAGGCACTGAAGCGTTATTTCTTTGAGCCGAAGAAGAGTGTCATTCTGACATCAGCAACATTGTCTGTCGATAAATCGTTCCAGTTCGTGGCCGAACAATTGGGCTTGAAGGATGCAGAACGGGATGGGCGCTTGAACACCGTGATCCTTCCGTCACCATTTAACTACCGTGAACAAGCGCTTGTAGTCATTCCGCGTGACTTTCCGAGCGTAAAGGGGGCGTCAGACGCTAAGTTTAATATGACGCTGATGCAGTCACTGGCCGATGTAGCTAAGGTGACAGAGGGACGAATGCTTGTATTATTCACATCGTATCGCATGCTGCGGGATGTATATGAGCCGCTAAAGGAAGCGCTAAGCCTCCATGGCATTCAAGTGCTGGGACAAGGAATTGACAGCGGCAATCGAAGCAAGCTGACACGAAGGTTCCGAGAACAGCCGAACTCGGTGCTTCTTGGGACAAGCAGCTTTTGGGAAGGAGTAGATATTCCGGGAGATGCGCTGACCTGTCTGGCGATTGTACGACTTCCTTTCCAGCCGCCGAATCACCCGTTAGTGGAAGCAAAATGCGATCGCTTGAAGCGGATGAATCAAAATCCGTTCCGCAAATATTCTGTACCGCAGGCTGTTATCCGGTTCAAGCAGGGATTCGGTCGTCTCGTGCGCACAACGCAGGACAAAGGGATTGTGATCATTTATGACACCCGGGTTATTGAGACAAGCTATGGCAAACACTTTCTTTACTCGCTGCCTGGTCCAAAAATGGAGCATATGGCAACAGAACAACTTGTACCACGTATAGATACGTGGCTAGACCATAATCAAAGAGGTATTGGAGAGCGATGAGAGGAGCTTTTTTAGGATGAAAGCACTAAAAATATCAGAAGCTGTCGTTCGGCGCTTACCCGTATATTTACGTCACCTATTAGAATTGAAGCAGCGTGAAGTGCTCACAGTTTCATCTCAAGATTTGGGACAGAAGCTGAACTTGAATCCTGCCCAAATTCGAAAGGACTTGGCATACTTCGGCGACTTCGGCCGCAAGGGTATCGGGTATGATGTATCGTATCTTATTCAACAAATTCGGCATATTTTAAAACTCGATCAGGTAATACCTGTTGGACTTGTCGGCGCAGGTAAATTAGGGCACGCCCTTTGCAACTACACCGTATACTTGAAAGATAATATGAAAATTGTTGCTGTGTTCGATGCTCAGGAGTCCAAAATTAACACTGAGATTAACAATTTGAAAGTTCAGCCCATGTCTGATCTCATTCCTACGGTTCGTGAAAAGCAAATTCGCATCGGAATCATTACGGTGCCGGCTACGGAAGCACAGCATGTTGCGGATCAATTTGTAGAGGCCGGGGTAGAAGCCATTTTGAATTTCGCGCCTGTCATCTTGAGAGTGCCGCCGAATATTCGGGTTCATACAGCCGACTTCACGACGGACTTGTTCAGTTTGGCGTATTATTTATCTGATAATGGAAAGGAAGTACCTGCCGAATGACACATCGAATCATTATTAAAAACGGCATATTTGCCGACTTGTCTCCAACTGCGAAACAATCCTCCTTCCATGGATTCATGGTCGTGGAAAATGATCGCATCGTTCATCTGGGAGCTGATTTGCCTGAGCAATACACAACTGAAGGTGCAGAAATCATTGATGGCAAGGGATTGTTCTTTATTCCAGGACTTGTGAATACACATGGACATGCTGCGATGTCTTTGCTGCGCGGATATGGTGATGACCTTGCGCTTCAAACGTGGCTGCAGGAGAAAATGTGGCCGATGGAAGGTAAGTTTACGGCTACGGATGTGTACTGGGGAACGGCGTTGTCGGTTGTTGAAATGTTGAAGGGCGGTACGACAACATTTGTTGATATGTATGATTACATGGATGAAGTGGCAAAGGTAAGTGAGCAATCTGGAATCCGTGCATCACTCATGCGCGGAGCGATTGGCTTGTGTCCGGAGGATGTACAGCGGGAGAAGTTGAATGAAGCGATCCAGTTCGCGAAGGATTGGAACGGGAAGGCAAATGGCCGCATTCGTACACTGTTGGCGCCACATGCGCCGTATACTTGCCCACCATCCTTTATCGAGAGCTTTGTTCAGGCTGCGCATGATTTAGATTTGCCGCTTCATACTCATATGTCAGAAACGAAAGCTGAAGTAGAGCAAAATGTGAAGGATTATGGAATGCGTCCGGTAGCGCATCTCGAGAAGCTTGGCTTCTTCTCACGTCCTTCCTTCGTCGCTCATGGTGTTCATCTGACAGATGAGGAAATAGAAACGCTTGCGAAATATAATGTGGCGGTGTCTCACAATCCAGGTAGCAACTTGAAGCTGGCGAGCGGCGTTGCTCGCGTAACTGAGCTGCTTCGTGCAGGTGTTGTAGTATCACTTGGTACCGACGGACCGGCAAGCAACAATAACCTTGATATGTTTGAAGAAATTCGACTCGCCGCCCTGATCCATAAAGGCGTGTCCGGTGATCCGACTGCTATTCCTGCAGCAGAGGCACTGCGCATGGGAACAATCTATGGTGCGAAGACAATTCGTGTTGACGATATTGGCGCGCTTGAAGTGGGAATGAAGGCTGACTTTGTTGCAGTTGATATTGATCAGCCTCACTTTATGCCTCATACGGATTTGGTATCCCATGTTGTATACTCGGCATCTGCCAAGGATGTCAAGCATGTATGGGTTGATGGAAAGCAGGTTGTGAAGAATGGCGAATGCCTGACGATGGATGAGGAACGAATCCTTCATGAGGCGCAGCAATGCTTTGAGAGCTTGCTTGCAAGATAGGCAGGAGGAGAGTTCATGCAGAGAAGACGCGTACGCCGGAGATCGCATTGGAAATGGCTGATACCGGTACTCGTTCTCTTGTTTCTAGTCGGATTGTTCTTCGCCTCTTATCAGTATGTGCAATATATTAATAAGGATGAGCGAGTAAAAGAAGCGGAAATTGTGAAACGGGCGAATGAGGCTGTTAAGCTTGCAAGTGTGACTGAAGTGGAGAAGGGGGTTTGGGATCAAGTTGTATATACGGTTCGGGGAACTGACGAGCAAGGTCAGGAACATATGATTTGGGTGCTCCCGGATAAGGTAAACCCAATGACTTCTGCAGAAGTAACCTCAAAGGAAACGATTGAGGGGAGAATTGAAGCGCAGTACCCGGATGCAGATGTGATCCGAATTACTCCTGCTTATAAGGATGATCAATATTTATGGCAGGCTTTAGTCAAACGAAAAGATGACCAAGGCGTTGTCCATTATTTCTATCATTTTTATACATTTGCTAACGGTTCGCCTACAGGTGATATTTATACGCTGCCTAATAAATAGCATATTCGACGAATGATCTTGAAGCGCTGCTGCTTCGTTTGTGCGTACATGAACACATGTACATCAGACGGAGGATGCAGCGCTTTTTTATTCCTGGAACAAGTTCGATGGCAATCATGGTACACTTTACATTCAGAGATAGTGCAGCATGTATGATATACTCATGATATATCAAAGAGAGAACATTAGGGGTATATAATATAGATTAGCAACAGGAGGTTTCAGCATGGCGAAAAAATACGTATTGTTCCTACCTTGCTCATTATGTTGATTACAGCTGTTGCTTTGTTCGGTGGTTGGGCATTTTATGAACGCAGCTTCGTAAAGCAGCCTGTAGAGCGAGTGCTCAAGCAGCATGCTGAAATTACGCAGTATGATGTAAAGTGGGATCCCGATACATTGCAAGTAAAGCTGAAGACCAAGAACGGAACAAATATTAGCAGCTTGGTTGAACAAGTATCGGATGAATTGCAGCAAAATTCGAGCGGTAAGAAGATTCAACTCGAATATTGGAATGAGCAAAGCACGCCGAATATCGATCAATTATGGTCACGGGCCATGTTCGATGTAGCTGAGGCGATGGTTCATCAGAAGTATAGTGACATTCCCGTACGATTGAAGGAGCTTCAACAGCAGCACCCAGGCATTCAGATTCAAACCGAAATGGATGCTCGTTATGTCTATATTCAACTCAAGGATGGGCAAGGAAGCAAGACAATTTTGCTTCCATTGCAAGCATCGCCTGTGGGGGTGTGGCCTAATGAAAAAGCAACGGCAATCCGTTCGTAGTTGGGAATTGGCATTGGGGATTGTAATCCCAGCCATACTATTTATTAGCTATCTTGGTGTGAATATTTGGCCGATCGTAGCAGCCGCCGTCGCGATTACTGTTCTTCTGTTCTTTGTGAATCGGAGAGGGCAAGCAGGTATGACACGTTCATCCGGACGTGCAAAAGCAGGCCAAAGTCATATTAGTGCGATGAGTTTTGAGAAAATAGGCGGGCAGGACAGAGCAAAAAATGAATTAATTGAGGCGCTTGATTTCTTAGTACGACCTGATGATATTCGGAAGTTTGGGATTCGTCCGTTGAAGGGAATATTGTTGACAGGCCCTCCAGGAACGGGGAAAACATTGATGGCCAAGGCTTCTGCTCATTATGCAGATGCCGTGTTCATTGGCGTATCAGGCAGTGAGTTCGTCGAAATGTATGTCGGCGTAGGGGCTGGCCGTGTACGTGAACTGTTCAAGGAAGCAAGACAGCGCGCAGAGAAAGAGAAAAAGCAGAATGCAGTCATTTTCATTGATGAGATTGACGTCATTGGTGGTAAGCGTGAAGGCGGGCAGCAAAAAGAATACGATCAAACGCTAAATCAGCTGTTGACGGAAATGGATGGCTTATATACTGATGAAGAGCCACGCATTCTTGTGATGGCAGCAACGAACCGCAAGGAGATGCTGGACAGTGCACTGCTGCGACCTGGACGCTTTGACCGCCATATTCAAGTCGATATGCCGGATAAGAAAGGGCGCAAGCATATTTTGGAGCTGCACGCCGCTAACAAGCCGCTTGCGGAAGAGGTCAGTCTGGATCGAATCGCAGAGGAAACCTTTGGCTTCTCAGGCGCTCAATTAGAAAGCGTGCTTAATGAGGCTGCCATTTATGCGATGCGTCAACGGCAAGAATCCATTACGATGGAACATCTTTCCCTGGCGATTGATAAGGCGTTGCTAGGAGAGAAAAGCGACCGAGAGACAAATGAAGAGGAACGTCGTCGCGTGGCTATTCATGAGCTAGGCCATGCAATCACGGCAGAGCTTGTCCGACCGGAAAGCGTTTCACAGGTAGCTCTCAGCCCGCGCGGTCAAGCATTAGGGTACGTTCGACATCAGCCTCAAGGGGATCGTTACTTATATACGAAGCCGTTCCTTGAGGAGCAGATTATGATAGCGCTAGGCGGCTCGGTAGCAGAGGAGCTGTTCTACGGCAATCGCAGTACAGGCTCTCAGGGAGACTTCGATCAAGCACTCAATATCGTGGAGACGATGGTGAATGCTGGTTTAACTAATCTAGGCATCGTTCGATTGAAGCATCTCTCGCCAGATGTCTTGACAAATGAAACGCAGGCGATTATGGTAGATTTGACCTATCGAACGCGTGAATTGTTGGAGAAGCACCGGGATGCTTTTGAGCGATGTTTGCAACACCTTTTGGAAGAGGAATTAGTAAACGGAGATACGTTCCGGTGTCTATTATGTGACAAGAAACAATTACCAGCGTGAATTCACGCTGGTTTTTCTTTTTTGTTTCCATATTCATGATAAGATAAGGTGAGGTACCTATGCACTGATAACGAAACCATCATCTCGGGTACACTATGCAGAGCATAGCAACAGGAAAGGTGGAAGAAACCATGTTTTTCAAAAAGATCGGCGTCATCGGCGGCGGTACAATGGGCCAAGGCATTGCAGAAATGCTTGCTGTCAAAGGCTTGGACGTGCTGTTGGTGGAGCAATCGCCGGAGAAGCTGGACCACGCGTATGAAATGATTGAAACAAGCCTGGACAAGCAGCTTGAGAAATGGGCTATCACACAGGCGGAAAAAAAGTTAATTCTTTCGCGCATACATAAGGTGACGCATCTGGCGGAGCTGAGTGCATGCGATATGGTAATTGAGACTATATCTGAAGATCTGGAAGCGAAGAAATTGGTCTTTGCTGAACTGGATCGCGTATGCCCAAGCAACATTATTTTGGCAAGCAACACATCGACACTGTCCCTGACAGAAATGGCAAGCTCAACGAAGTATCCTGAGCGTGTTATTGGCATGCACTTTATTCATCCCGTTTCGAAGGTTGACCTTGTCGAAATTATCCGCGGGTTAAAAACCTCTGACGAAACATTCAATGAAACGAAGCGCTTCGTCGAAGAGGTTGTACAGAAAAAAGGAATCATGGTATTCGAGTCTCCGGGCTTCGTGACGTCTCGTTTGATCTGTCTTTTGATTAACGAGGCTTTGCACGTTCTGCAAGAGGGCGTAGCGTCTGCCGAAGATATCGACAATGCAATGAGAATCGGATATAATTTCCAATACGGGCCTCTTGAGATGGCAGACCGCTTTGGCTTGGATTCGATACTGGCTGCTATGGAACGCATGTTCCGCGAGTTCGGCGATATCAAATACCGTCCGTCCGTATTGTTGAAAAAGATGGTGCGCGCTGGCCACCTCGGCGTGAAATCGGGCGTCGGATTTTTCAAGTATGATAAGGATGGGGATAGACTATGAAAATACTCGTAATCAATGCAGGCAGCTCCTCACTCAAATATCAGCTATATGATATGAAGGACGAATCGGTACTGGCAGCAGGCCGCGTGGAACGTATCGGGATGGATTCCTCCATTCTTATTCACGAACCGCATCACACTGACGAAATTACAGAAGTAAGCGAAATTCTTGACCATACGATTGCGATTCGTAAAGTATTGGACAAGCTTACAGATGCAAAGGTTGGCGTAGTTAAAACGATCAGCGAGATTGAGGCTGTTGGACACCGTGTCGTTCACGGCGGTGAATCATTCAGCAATTCCGTATTGGTTGACTCAGAAGTCAAAGCGGAAATCCGTCGTCTGTTCGATCTGGCTCCGCTGCATAACCCTGCTCACATGATGGGCATTAAAGCAGTTGAAACGAACTTGCCGGACGTACCGCAAGCGGTTGTATTCGATACTGCTTTCCATCAAACGATGCCTCAGAAGGCATACATGTACGCGATACCGAAGGTGCTATACAAGAAGCACAAAGTTCGTCGCTATGGCTTCCATGGTACATCCCATAACTATGTCAGCCAACGTGCGGCTGAAGTTGTTGGACGTCCGATCGAAGACTTGAAAATCATCACATGCCATATTGGTAACGGCGGCAGCTTGACAGCGGTTGAGGGCGGAAAATCGATCGACACATCGATGGGTATGACTCCGCTGGAAGGCTTGATGATGGGTACACGCAGTGGTGACTTGGATCCGGCTGTTGTGCCTTTCACAATGATGAAAGAAGATTTGACAGTCAATGAAGTCAACTCCATGTTGAATAAGCACAGTGGATTGCTCGCAATCTCAGGCTTGTCCAGTGACATGCGTGAAATTACAGATGCAATGGCTGAGGGCGAACCAAATGCAACATTGGCATTCGATATGTACGTATATCGCTTGCGTAAATACATCGGTGCATATGCAGCAGCGATGGACGGCGTTGATGTAATCGTATTTACGGCGGGTGTTGGTGAAAACTCTATCGTAATTCGTGAAGCAACATGCGAGAAGTTGACGTTCTTGGGCGTTGAAATTGATCCAGAGCTGAACAAAATCCGTTCGAAAGAACCGCGTCTGATTTCCACTCCAAATTCGAAAGTAAAAGTTCTTGTCGTTCCAACGAACGAAGAGCTTATGATTGCGCGGGATACATTCCGCCTTGTGCAAGAATCGAAATAATGCGTAAGGGAGAGAGCGATCGATGACGACGACTTGTGTCATCCGCGAAGTTAGCCGCCATGTAGGCGAAGAAATCCGTATGGGCTGCTGGCTGCACAACAAACGTTCCAGCGGCAAGATTCAATTCTTGCAGTTGCGTGACGGTACTGGATTTATCCAGGGTGTTGTAGTGAAAAGTGAAGTGCCGGAGGAAGTCTGGGAAGCGGCAAAAAGCTTAACACAAGAAAGCTCTATGTATGTTACGGGGACTGTTCGCGAGGAACCACGTTCCAAATCCGGATATGAGATGACTGTAACGAATGTGGAAATCATTCAAATTACAGAAAATTATCCGATTACACCGAAGGAACATGGTGTTGATTTCTTGATGGATCATCGTCATTTGTGGCTCCGTGCACCGAAGCAGCATGCCATTTTGACAATCCGCGGGGAAATCATTCGTGCGGTTCAGCAATTCTTCGATGAGAAGGGCTTTACACTGGTGGATCCACCAATTCTTACGCCTTCCTCTTGCGAAGGAACAACAGAATTGTTCCATACGAAATACTTCGAAGAAGATGCGTTCCTGACGCAAAGTGGCCAGCTATACATGGAAGCAGCCGCAATGGCGCTTGGTAAGGTTTACTCATTCGGACCAACATTCCGTGCTGAGAAATCGAAGACACGCCGCCACTTGATCGAGTTCTGGATGATCGAGCCGGAAATGGCGTTTGTTGACCATGAAGAGAACCTGAAGGTGCAGGAGCAATTCGTTTCGCACATCGTACAATCTGTGCTGAAGAATTGCCGTGCAGAGCTGGAAACACTCGGCCGCGATACGTCTAAGCTGGAGAAATGTGTAGCGCCATTCCCGCGCATTACGTATGATGAAGCAATCGCATTTTTACAAGAGCAAGGGTATGATATTCCTTGGGGTGAAGATTTCGGTGCGCCGCATGAAACGGCAATCGCTGAGAAGTACGAAACTCCTGTGTTTATCACGCACTACCCAACGAACATCAAGGCATTCTACATGAAGCCGGATCCAAATCGTCCAGAAGTCGTTCTGTGTGCGGATATGATCGCTCCAGAAGGCTATGGAGAAATTATCGGCGGATCTCAGCGTATTGACGATCCTGCCCTGATGGAAGAACGCTTCAAGGAACATGAATTGTCTCCTGAGGCTTACCAGTGGTATATGGATTTGCGTAAATACGGTACTGTTCCTCACTCTGGATTTGGTCTCGGTCTGGAACGTACTGTAGCTTGGATTTGCGGATTGGAACATGTTCGTGAGACAATTCCATTCCCACGCCTGTTATATCGTTTATATCCATAAGCTTCATGTAGCTCAGATCAGTAAGTGATGAAGATCGTCCTGTATCGCAAAAGCGGTATGGGGCGATTTTTTCAATAGCGATAAAGCCCTAATTTCTAAAATTTGAAAACGTTGCCAATTTAGTGCTTATCAAATAGCTGATCATATGAGACAATAGAGGGGTAGTGAAGCGGAGAGGGGATTAATGTATGAGTGGAGACGCTTTTCGCACCTTTGCCAAAGGGATGGCGCTTGGCATGCAATCAGGCAGTATTAGTGTGCCGTACCACCTGCTGCGCTGCTATCGGCAGCTGAAGCTGAATGATACGGAAGCAATGCTGCTTATTCATCTTATAGGCTTCAAGCAGCAGGAAATGAAGGACTTTCCGACAATAGAGGAGCTGCAGGAACGTATGGGAACAGCTCCTGAGCTAGTCATCAAGTCGCTGCAGAGACTGCTGAAGGATGGCTTTATCAGCATAGACGAAGAAGTCGACCCGGCAACGCAAGTGCAGTATGAGCGATATAATTTAACTGGATTATGGGAGAAGATGGCCGTATTCGTAACGGAAGAGATTCGAGCTGAACGTCAGCGGTTAAGACAATCTTCTGCATTAACGGACTCGGATCAACCGAATCTGTTCAATATATTTGAGAAGGAATTCGGCCGTCCGCTTTCACCAATGGAATGTGAGACAATTGCCGGATGGATAGATCAGGATCATTATCCAGAGGAATTAATTCTCTTAGCACTGAAGGAAGCGGTATTTGCAGGTAAGGTGCATTTCCGCTACGTGGATCGCATATTGCTGGAATGGAGCCGTAACCGAGTTCGCTCAATTGAAGATGCCAAGGCTTATACTCAGAAGTTCCGTTCTAGCGGAAGATGAGTGACGAGTTCTCGAATTGCATGGGAAAATAATGCCCGACACTAAAGCCCTCTGTCTAAAGTGACTGAGGGCCTTATCTGTTTTATGGAATAATAGGCTAGCATTTATTGATGAAGTGCTTGTTTGCGGTATACATATTCGAACAAGAATTCGAATGCCTCCAGATGTCGCTTGGCCTCGAAGGCATTAGCGCCCCATGCGTATATGCCGTGCTTTCGTAGAAGAATACCCGGAATAAGTGGATCAAGTGACTCTGTAATACATGGTACGATACGTGGGATGTCTGCGTAGTTCGGTACGACAGGGATGTTGATTATCGCGTCTTCCTCCCAAATGTTAAACGCTTTAATTAATTCTACGCCTTCTACCGGCACAGTGCCGCGATCTCCATATAGATCAGATACGATGGTATTAAATACGGTATGAACGTGGAAGATAGCACCACAGCCTGTGAGCCGGTAAATTTCACAATGAATTAATGTCTCAGCACTGGGTTTCAGCTTCGTTGCTTCGGTTGCTCGGCCATTCTCATTCACGAATAGAAAATCTTCAGGAGTATGAACCGACTTATCCTTGCCGCTGGCCGTAATCGCGAATTGGAATTGTTCATTCTGAATATCGCCGACACGAATGGAGAGATTGCCGCTCGTGCCTGGGAACCAGTGGCGGCTTGCAAACTGCTCTTTGATTGTGCGCAGCTCAGCAAGTGCTTGCTGCTTTTGCTCTACTGTGAGCATATTCGTGTTCATTCTATGAACTGGCTCCCTTCTTTTCAACCACTCCTAGCTTATTAGTGTGGATGATTTTAGATATGTGTATTGGAATGGGTCAAATGCTCCATAATATCATAAAAGGTGTGGAATGGTGCATAAGGAAGCTGTAGCTCATCGCATCGCACGATTAATTGCGCCCTTGCATATACAAATTCAGCCATCTTGGCTGCTGCAAAGTCGGTAACACTATCGCCAATCACGATACGTTCATACTCTTCTTCCGGGAAGCGACGGACAATGGTCGTTTTGCACATCCCGCAATCATTCGTACAAGGCGGCTGGCAGTAATATGGCCATGTGATGCGAATGCTATCGCCAGTGAAGTCGCTGCCATTACAATATATATGGTCAGAGGGAATTTGATACGGCTTGAGCAGCGGATATACAAAGAAATCAATTCCTCCGCTTGTCACGTACAATTCAATCTCTTCCGTCTGGCAAAATTGAACGAATTGCTCAAAGCCAGGGCGGATGCAGGCTTGCGATATGGCATATTGAACGACTTCGTTTCGCAGTGAAGTAGGGAGCATGGCGAACATTTCACCGACTCCTTGCCGAATTGACTTTCGTTCCTGTATGACATCATGCACGATCTCTTCCCAACCAGGCGGGTTGAAATGCCGAATAACTGAAACAATGTTATCATTTTCTGTTATTGTTCCGTCGAAATCGCAAAAAATGACACGACGCTTCTGCACACTCATTTCTTAACACCCCATAATCCAATTGCGGCAGCTAATGGCTCGGATACAACTGCTCTTTGCTCCAACGTATCGCCTTTCATCACGGCATCAATGGCATCTACAAATGCTTGACCGCCAGACGCTGTTCCCAATGGATGTCCGTGTATTCCTCCTCCCGCATTGACAACTACTTCCGTTCCGAAATCCTGAATAATAAGCGGGACAAGACCTGGGTGTATGCCTGCGGAAGGCACCGGGAAGGATCTTTTATGTATGGATTCTAATGATTCTGCTGTGCTAGTTAACGCTTGGCGGATACCTTGTGTCTCTTCCTTTGGCATTGTAACTGATCCGTACGGGGAAGGGAAGAGGACTAGATCGGCACCAGCCAATCGCATTAGCTTGCCAAGTAGGAGCGGAGCAGCAATCCCATGCTCCTTTGCAGGATAGTAAGCGCCGGCAAGTGCAGGGTGAGCTGCAATTGGAACTGTAATATCTGGATCTTGACTCAATCCATGCAGGACATCATATCCGTAGCTTAATACATTGAACAGCAGCGCATTTGCACCGGCCTCTATTGCACGAAGCGCTTGTTCACGAAGCGAGAACGTAGGCCCTGTCAAGTTTACGGCGTATAACAATTTTTTGCCTGTAATTTGCTCAGCAGCAGCAGCTGCTTCCATACAAGCACGAACACGCTGTTCGATCGGGGTCAACGGATTTTCAAACAAAATTTCGTCATCCTTAATCAGATCAACTCCACCCAATGCCTGTTGGTAAAATTGTTCCTTCAATCCTGACAGGTCATGTCCGATAAGCGATTTGAAAATACTCATCAATAATGGACGGTTATAAACCTGCAACTGATCACGGATTCCGTCAATTCCATACTTAGGTCCTGAAAATGCTGTTCTGAAAGAGTCCGAAAAATCGAGATCCATTAGCTTGATTTTGCCATCCATAGACAGCTTGCCGAATGCAGTAACGAGTAATGCGGGGAGATCAGGGCTAAAATTAATGTCTGGGTATGCGATGGAGATATCCGCATATCGTTCCCCTGCAACGTCTGATGGATGCTCCTCAATCGTGATAACCTTGCCGAGATGATTTGACATCTCGGCCTTTCTCGCCTCAGGGAGCTCGGTCCAGCTCCCTACCGTCAAGCCAACGGCAATTCCTTCGGCTTTTTCTTAAAATCTGCCCGATCATCGAACAGCCGATAGGTGGCGATGCAGTGATCTTTCATTCGATTTCCCTCCCAATTTGGTGTTCCATCTCCTGCGAGCGCTCTGCAGCGCGGTGAACCGCAGATATAATGGTCTTGCTCATATAATGACTGTTCATGACATCAAGTGCTGCCTGTGTCGTGCCGCCAGGAGATGTTACTTTACGGCGCAGTTCAGCAGGTTCTTCCTGCGTTCGTCGTACCATTTCGGCTGCTCCAAGCACGGTCTGCACCGTTAAATCATGCGCAATCTCTTGGGTGAGCCCGCCCTCAACGCCAGCCTGCATCATGGCTTCCATGACGTAATATAAATAGGCTGGGCCGCTCCCAGACAATCCAGTTACAATATTCATATGCTGCTCTTCGACTTCAACTGCGATGCCAATCGCTTCGAATATTATCATCGCGATAGCTCGCTGAGTATCGTCCACAGATTGGGAGCAGCAAATTGCTGTTGCTCCGAGTCCAATCGTACTAGATGTATTCGGCATTGTGCGCACGGCGGCGATAGGACCTAGAATACGCTGGATAGCATGTAAAGAAAGACCAGCAATGACTGAAATAATGAGTGTGCCAGGACGGAGCAGGGGCTTCAACTCATGAAGTGCGGCTGCAGCATCCTTAGGCTTCATGCATAGTACGATAACATCAGCTTCATGAAGCAGCTCCTGCTTGCCTTTGGATGTAAGCTCGATCGTAACGCCATACTTCCGCTTCAATTCTTGCAGTCGCTCGTTATTGCTGCGATTTATCATTGAAAATTGCTCTGGTTCCGTTAATTGCTTGGCAAGTACTCCTCTTACGATTGCTTCAGCAATGGAGCCTGCACCGAAAATACAAATGCGAAGAGAACGGAATGTGTCCTTCTCTTGTGTAATTGTTTCATTCATGATGTCCATTCCTCTCCCTTCTTTTCCAACACGTTGCTTGTAGAATATGCTGTTGCAGGACATTACTCGCGGATTTGACCTTTACCATAAATCCGATATTTGGTTGACGTTAGAGCAGGCAGTCCCATAGGTCCTCTTGCGTGCAGCTTCTGTGTACTAATGCCAATTTCGGCACCAAATCCAAATTCGAAGCCATCTGTGAAACGTGTCGAGGCATTATGGTATACTGCAGCAGCGTCAACTTCGTTCAAGAAACGATTGGCGCGCTCTTTGTTCTCTGTTATGATGCACTCGGAATGCTTCGTTCCATATCGAGCGATATGATCAAGAGCTTCATCCAAGGAATTCACCACTCGAATATTTAGTACATAATCGTTATATTCCGTTGCGTAATCCTGCTCGGTTGCTTTCTTCGCCCAAGGGGCGTAGGCAGTCGTTCGTTCACATCCGCGCAGCACAACACGGTGGGTATCGAACCCTTCCAGAAGTCCTGTCAAATGGCGCTCAGCAAATTGTTCATGAACAAGCAGAGTCTCCATGGAATTGCATACAGAAGGACGTTGAATTTTCGCATTATATGAAATCGATTCTGCCATATCAGGATCTGCGGTTTCATCCAGATAGGTATGACAGATGCCGGCGCCTGTTTCGATGACGGGGACAGTTGCGTTTTGAACGACGTTTTGAATGAGCGATGCTCCGCCGCGTGGTATGACGACATCAAGCAAGCCATTTAGCTTCAGCATCTCATCAACAGATGCGCGATCAGCATCTTCAATGAGCTGCAGGGCATCAACAGGAACGGAGGTTAATTTCAATGCTTCGTGCAGCACGGCTACAATCCGTTTATTCGATTCTAGTGCAGAAGAACCACCGCGCAGCACAACGGCATTTCCTGTCTTGAGGCATAATCCAGCCGCATCCACTGTAACATTTGGACGCGCCTCGTAAATCATGCCGATAACTCCTAGGGGAACGCGAATTTTTTCAATATGTAGACCATTAGGGCGGTCAATTGTTTCTAGTACATCACCAACAGGGTCAGTCAATTTAACGATTTGGCGCAAGCCCTCAGCCATGTCTTCGATCCGTGTTACATTTAATGCTAGACGGTCGAGCAGGGATGCGGATGTACCGAGCTGCCTGCCTTTTGCCAAATCTTTGGCATTTGCTTCTATTATGGAATCTGCGTGCTGCTCGAGCAGATCCGCCATTCTTAACAGAGCCTCATTTTTTTGGTCGGTCGTCAGCCGATTCATCACGGCTGCTGCTTCTTTTGCGATTGTAGCTTTTGAACGTACTTCACTCATCGTAGTAGCCTCCTTCTATGATCGTAGTGTGACCCATTCATCGCGATGTATCACTTCAATGCGCGGTACCCCAATGCGCTTCAGAACTTCTTCCGTTGACCAGCCAGCTGCAATCTTTAACTGATCAGTCTCGTAATTGACAATGCCTCTGCCTATAACACGACCGTCTAAGCCAGCTACCTCAACAACATCGCCCGGGTGGAAATCGCCTTCCACGTTACGTATGCCGGCAGGCAGAAGACTCGATCCGCGAGAGAGCAATGCTTGCTCGGCACCTTCATCAACAATAATCTGACCATGCGGAGTAGAATGGAAGCCAAGCCATTGCTTTTTCATAGGCAGTGCATGCAGATGAGTGTCGAAATAGGTGCCCTTGCCCTTGCCATCAACAGCAAGCAGAAGATCACCTGGCTCATTCACTCTGCCGACAAAAGCGGGAACTCCGCCACGCATGGCGATCCGTGCTGCATCAAGCTTCGATCGCATTCCGCCCGTACCTACTGAAGAACCAGTTCCACCAGCATATGCGTAGATTTCTTCGTTGATTTCCTCTACTCGGTCGAACCGTTTCGCATTCGGATTAGAGCGGGGATCTGCTGTATACAAGCCATCCGTATCGGTAATGATGACGAGGCGGTCTGCATGAATGAGATTCGCAACAAGTGCAGACAAGGTATCGTTATCACCGAACTTAAGCTCCTCGACAGAAACTGTATCATTCTCATTAATGATTGGAATGACCCGCTGCTTGAGCAGCTCTTCCATTGTCATCTGTGCATTGTGACCGCGCTTGCGGTTTGCAAAGTCCGGGCGGGTCAGCAGCAACTGAGCCGAAGGAATCCCGAATTTCTGAAATTGCTCTTGATAAGCTTGCATGAGCAGCGCTTGACCAACTGCGGCAGCAGCCTGCTTCTCATGCAGAAGCTTAGGGCGTGACGCATAGCCTATATGTCGAAATCCTGCTGCAACTGCACCTGAAGTGACGAGGACGACATGTGCACCACGTTCAATTAGAGAGACGAGCTCACGTACGTAATACTCAATATGTTCTCGGTTCAGGCCGCCGTGTTCTGATGTAAGCGAGCTGCTTCCAATTTTCACTACAATTCGTTGATATTGTTCCATCATTAGTTCACTTCCTGATTTATTGACTCTCATGAATATATGGTAACGTACAACTCATGATTGCCGGTGCCAGAATGAAAATCGAATGATGTTGATACGACCAAGGGAAGTCCGATGAAGGATAGAAGGAAGCGGTTATTGGTATAAAAAAAGACCCCCGTCCTCTAAAGGACGAAAGTCACACTTCCGCGGTACCACCTTCATTGAGGGTTCCTAGAGCATATACCTGAACTGCTGTCGTGCACAGATCCGCTATACGTCAGAAACCATCCTGCTTGATCGCCTATAACGGAGGCATCCGTTCAGCTTCACGTCAAGACGCTTATGCTGACCGCTCAAGGATAGGTTCTGTAACGGCTCTGCGGCGGATGCTTGCAGCCTATGGCATTCCGCTCTCTGAACGCGACCTTCATTACGTACTGGTCCTGTCATCACGATAAGGTATTCATACTCTGGCACCCGCTGCTCGATTAAAGCAATGAGTGTATTACGAATAGAATACCATGTGATTCCAACGGAGTAAAGAAGGCGCCTATCGTATAAAGGCAGGTGACAGAAGATTCCTTTAAATAGAAGGTACGAAAGATACTTAACCGGCCATCGCGGCATAATTGCTTACCTATAAGAGAAGGACAAAAGGACAGACCTAAAACAGAGAAAGTCTTCCAATTCGTTCGGCAGCTTCGCATAAACGCTCCTCAGTCGCAAGTAGACCTACTCTGACATAGCCTTCTCCATGCTGACCAAATCCGATGCCAGGTGCGGTAACAACATTCGCGTGCTCAAGCAGAAAATCAGCGAATTCAGCTGAAGTGTATGACTTCGGCACAGGGAGCCATGCAAAGAATGAGCCAGCGGATGGAACAGCCTCCCAGCCGATGCGATGCAGTTCTTTAAAGAACACATTTCTTCGCTTCTCATAGATCGCGCATAACGCTCTAACCGACTGCTGTGATTGCGTTAATGCCGCAGCGGCAGCTGCTTGGACCGCCCCGAAGAGACTGACATACATGTGATCCTGCATAAGGTTGATCAGTCGGATTAGCTCCTTATTGCCTACTGCAAATGCAACGCGCCAGCCAGCCATGTTGTACGTTTTCGACATGGTATAGAATTCGACTCCCACGTCCTTTGCACCAGGTGTCTGAAGAAAGCTTACCGGCCGTTTACCGTCAAATCCGATTGCTCCATAAGCGAAATCACTGGCTACAACGATGTTATGCTGGGCTGCAAACTGTACGGTCTCCTTGTAGAAAGTATGGCTTGCTACAGCGGACGTTGGATTGTTCGGATAGTTGAGGAACATCAGCTTGGCACGTTCTAGTTGCTGCTTTGTGATTCGTCCGTAATCCGGCAGAAATTGATTCGTTTCAAGCAATGGCATCATGACCATTTCAGCACCGGCAAGGGCCGCACCTGACCAATAATCCGGGTAACCGGGATCCGGAACGAGGCAGACATCTCCTGAGTTCAGCAGAATTTGACTAATTTCCACTAGTCCGGTTTTGCCGCCGAACAATACGGCTACCTCAGTGTCGGGATCCAGAACCACATCGTAATCTTCTTTGTACCGCTGGGCTATTGCTTCTTTTAAGTAACGATGCCCGCTGAAAGGAGGATATTTGTGATTGATTGGATCAGCGGCCGCTTCTTGCAGAGCAGTTACAATATGAGGAGCAGTGGGCAAATCCGGATTCCCTTGTCCTAGATTAATTACATCATGACCGGCAGCGATACGGGCGTTCGTTCGCTCTACAAGCTGGGCAAAGAATTGCTTAGGAAGCCGATCCATGCGTTCTGCCGGCCTAATTGAGATCGAACGGTACGATTCATCTAACATTTCTCATCCACTCCAGCAACCTGATTCGTTATCGGTTATCAAAATAATAACGATAATTTAGCATGTTTCCACTGAAGTGTATACCTTTTTTTCATCGATTTCCGTGACTTACATGCGGTTTTTCTTTAAATACAACTTATCCGCTCGATTTTTCAGCCTTTCCTGTCGGTTCTGTAGTTAGCAACTGCTGTATAAATGGCTTAACATCGATGTTGATTCGCAATAAATAAGGCTTGCGTTCTTTGGAGAACACGAGAAGTAATGGCTCTTTCTCTGGACAATAGATAAGAAATACATCTTTCACTTGCACGGTCTCTCTAGGGAGGACGACATCAGCCGGGGATGTTAAAGGGATTCGCACAATATACCCGCATTGATGTCCAATTGTAAGCTGTGGGGATGGGCCAGTTATGGACTTGATCCATTGCGCTGCAGTTGCTTGAAATTCCTTATTGTTCGGGAACGTCTTGACAATTCGCTGAGCCTTAATATCGAACAATTGGATAGGGGAACTTGCTGTTGAGTCACTGCCTTCATTTGGTGCCCATGCAAATATAATAGGCTTATTCAACATACTCGTACTGCAAACAAGGAAGATAGAGACTGTTAGGGCCCACTTGACCATACGTGGAATACGCATTATACATTTCATCCTTTCAAGACTGTGCTGGAGTTATTGTTCGTGTATATTCTTTCATTTCCGCTTACTTCCTTACATTGCCCATCTTGACTCCATTCCATGAAAAGGTATGATGAATGGTAGAAAGTGCTACGAAAATGAAAGTGTATTCGAAATGCCGATATGGAGGAGGGAATGCAATGAAAGAATTGTGGAATGTGTGTGCGATACAAATGGATGTAGCAATCGGCGAGCCGGACAAAAATATGGAGAGCGTGCTTCATCTGATCGGCAAGGCAATGGATAGAGAAAATAAACCCGATGTGATTGTGCTTCCGGAAATGTGGAATACGGGCTATGCACTTGAACGTATTCAGGATATATCAGACGTAAATGGACAACAGACGCAGCAGATGCTTACCATGCTTGCTGCGCGTTATGGAGTAAATATTGTCGGCGGCTCAGTATCTGTGCGTGAAGGGAATCAGATTTATAATCGCGTATATGTGGCAAGTCGAAACGGTGATATTGTCAGTACCTATGACAAAGTTCATCTGTTTCAGTTGATGGATGAACATATTTATCTGTCTGCAGGGAATGGACTGGGGACGTTCATGCTGGACGGTGTGAAGTGCGGTGTAATCATCTGCTACGATCTTCGGTTCCCAGAGTGGTCCCGTACAATGGCGCTTCAAGGTACGGAGGTTCTTTTTGTCCCGGCAGAATGGCCGCATCCGCGTCTCCATCATTGGAATACGCTATTGATGGCAAGAGCGATCGAAAATCAGATGTATGTAGTAGCCTGCAATCGGGTAGGCACAAGCAAGGGAGTTAACGGACAAGAAACTACTTTCTTCGGTCATTCCGCAATTATTGATCCGTGGGGAGAGACGATCGCTGCTGCTGGGGAAAAGGAAGCATTGGTTCAAGCACCAATTGCTTTACCACTTGTAACAGAGGTACGTAGTAGAATTCCTGTGTTCGCGGATCGAAGAGAATCGCTATATCAATCTGCTTTCGCAACTTATGGAAATACTTTCAAATCCGATCATCTATGATGTCAAGAAAAGAGAGGCATAAGCGAAACGAGAAGATGCTCGCACGACGCAGGGTTATCCTTTTTCTTATCCCCTTGTGTGCGGTCTGCTTGACTCTTCTAATCTGGTCGGGATATGGGGCTAATACAGTAAAGTTACTGCTTGGGAAGGCTCCTCAAGTACAACTGAATTCAATTTCCCCTAAGGAAAGTCGTGAATCAATCGAGCAGAAGGTAGGGCAGGAGGGGGCAGAGGACGGCATTCAGGTGGAGCAGTGGCTGCAAAAGCTTACGTTGGATGAAAAAATTGGTCAAATGCTGCTGCTTGATCTATCTGCGCTTGCTGCAGAGCGACCCTCGACTCCTGTATCCCAACTTGTGACGCAATTGGCACCAGGGGGGGTTATCTTATTCAAAGACGACATCAAGAGCGTGGAGCAAACGATTACGAATAACTTGCAAATGCTTCGCTCCTCGCAACTTCCTCTATGGATTGGAGTGGATCAGGAGGGTGGTGCAGTGAATCGCATACCATTCGTCAGCGATTGGAATGGCAATATGGCAATTGCTGCGACCGGGGATCCCCGATTCGCTTCTGAAACTGCGTTTGAAATGGGGAAGATGCTACGCCTTCTTTTTTCAACCTTAACTTCGCTCCAGTCGCTGACGTGAATGATGATCCATTCAATCCAGTTATTGGACTGCGTTCCTTCGGTTCTGAGCCTGATCAGGTATCCGCGTTTGTTCGCTCCTATGTCGAGGGGGCACATAAGAGTGGATTGCCTGCAATTGTAAAACACTTTCCTGGTCATGGTTCTACACGCACAGACTCACATGTCGGCTTGCCGAAGCTTCCCTATACATTGAAGCGGTTTGAGCAAGTGGAGTGGCTTCCCTTCAAAGCTGCAATAGAAAAAGGGGTGGACATGATCATGTCGGCCCACATTCAAGTTCCTCAAATAGAACCGAAGACAGCAACCTCACGAAAAGATGGTTCAGCGATCATGCTGCCTGCAACCTTATCTTCCCGCGTGCTTTCAGAGATACTGCGCAATCAATTGAAGTTTCGGGGTGTGATCATAACAGATGCACTCAATATGAAGGCGATAGCGGATAACTTTGGCTCAGAAGAAGCAGCTGTGATGTCGATTCAGGCAGGGGCAGATATTCTGCTTATGCCTCCTAAGCCCTATGAGGCCGTTGCTGCTATTCGCAAGGCGGTTACAAAGGGGACTCTTAGTAAGGAACGGATTGATGACAGTGTTCGCCGCATCTTGCAATTGAAGCTTGCTTATAAGATTATGGACGCTAAGCGAGCTTCGCGAATGAATGTGGATCAAGCGATTGAAAAGGCAAAGCTGTATATTGCGTCCAATCAAGCGGATAAACTGATGGATCGCATTGCAGAGCATGCAATTACAGGCTGGGGGGCACAAATGCCAAGCGAGCAGCCGCATGAGTTAATTACCTCAACGATGAATAAGGTGCTGCTAGTAGGTCATGATGATCGCAGTCTGGAACTTATGCAGCAGGCGCTGCAAGCAGAATTGTTGAAGCCAGGTGAATCAGCGTACAACGGGGCATCTTCACCGGCAACCAGGAATGCGATTGCGCAACGAACATATTCCGTAACTTGTGAAATAGGTAAGCTGAAAGATAAGAACTTAGCTGCTCAAATTCGCTCCGCAGATGCTGTGATTATTGTGACGAACGATATATACCGACAGCCGCGAAGCGTCGAGGCAATTACGGGCCTCCTTGCTCAACTAGAACAGCAAAAAAAGCCTGTTGCAGTAATTGCAGCGGGTCTCCCTTATGATGTTCAAGTGTTGAGGAACGCTCCTGTCGGCTACGCCACTTATGGTCTAACAGAACGAAATGTGCGGATGGCCGCCCGTATCCTGCTTGGACGCGCCTCTGCCTTCGGTCAGTTGCCGGTAACGGATAAGTGATAGATTAACGGACAGCCAGCATTTATCCGTATGGCCTAGTCCGGATTGCGAGAACATAACGAACGCATTGCACGACAGGATTCAGTTCGCCACCATAGTACTACATGGATTCCCCGGCACGAGCGCGTGAGCCGAAGCGGGCAGTAATCGTCTCCTCTAAGGTTTGCATAAAGGCTTCTGCCGCATGCGACATATAGCGGCCTTCTCGATAAGCGATGACGAGTGTGCGGGAGGGCCTGCCTGTCAACGGGATATATGCCGGAACGAACTCACTTCGTGGAGCAGTTGCGATAAATGACGGCACTAAAGCGACACCCATCCCAGCAGCTACAAGGGATTGTACGGTCTCAATATTTGTGCTTTCGAACACAACATTTGGTGTAAAACCGGCGTCTTGGCAGAGCCGAACGGTAATTTGTCTAAATCCTTGACCGCGCTTCAATAAAATAAAGGGCTCATCAAGCAGATCGGATAGAGAAACAGGAGTTGCTTTGGAGCCCCCACTTTGCTGGACAGCAAGACGGTGCTGCGGAGGTACAGCGAGCAAAATCTCCTCCTCAACTACAGGCCGATAAGTGAGAGAATCGTCAGTCAGTGGCAAAGATAACAGGCACAGATCATTTTTGCCTTGTGCAGTCATTCGCTCAAGGTTGGAAGTTGAAGTGTCTTCAACAAGTACTAAATCAATGGCCGGGTAGCGCTGATGGAATTGCGGAAGCACGTGAGGGAGAATATGAGAGCCGGTTATCGGCATCGTCCCGATGACAACCTTTCCTTTTTCGTTTGGCTTATATCGGCCATTTCGTTTTTGAGTTGTTCCATTGCATCGAGCATTTTCTGCGCGCGGTCAACAAATACCTCTCCAGCATGGGTTAGTTCCACTGAATTGGTCGTGCGTTGAAACAAAAGGACGCCGATTTCCTTCTCCAGTTTCGACAGTTGCTGGCTTAACGACGGCTGTGCAATATGCAGCTTCTCCGCAGCCCGCGAGAAGTTCCGCTCTTGTGCAATTTGTACAGCATAGAGCAGCTGTCTAAATTCCATGTCCGTTCATCCTCCTTATTGAACTGTTATAGGTTAAACCTATTATATTTATAGATATTATATCTTGGATCAATGAATAAGGAAATGCTATATTTGGTGGCAAGAGAAATAGAGAGAGAAGCGTAAAATCGCGGAGAGGTGAAGGAAATGACGACAAAGAAGACCATGTACGAAAAGATTTGGGATCGGCACGTCATTGTTCAAGAGGAAGGCAAACCGAGCATTTTGTACATTGATTTGCATTTGGTGCACGAGGTAACATCCCCCCAGGCCTTTGAGGGATTGCGTATGAGCGGCCGCAAGGTAAGACGTCCGGATCTTACTTTTGCAACGATGGATCATAATGTACCAACGAAGGATCGCTTCAATATAGCAGATCCAATCTCGAAGCAGCAAATTGATACCCTATCACAGAACTGTGCAGATTTCGATGTCACTCTGTTCGACCTGAACAGCATTGACCAAGGTGTCGTGCACGTTATGGGACCTGAGCTTGGTCTCACTCATCCTGGAAAAACAATTGTATGCGGAGACAGCCATACATCTACACATGGTGCATTCGGTGCTCTTGCATTCGGTATCGGCACAAGTGAGGTTGAGCATGTGCTTGCAACTCAATGCTTGCAGCAAGCGAAGTCGAAGACGATGGAAGTACGCTTCGTTGGCAAACGTAAGCCAGGCGTTACTGCGAAGGACATGATCTTGAGCTTCATTGCACAAAATGGGACTGATTTTGCAACAGGCTATGTGATTGAATATACAGGTGAAGCAATTCGGGAATTAACGATGGAAGAAAGAATGACAGTGTGCAACATGTCCATTGAAGCGGGTGCCCGTGCCGGACTTATCGCTCCAGACGATACAACCTTCCAATACTTGCGCGATCGTCAATATGTACCGAAAGGTGAGGCTTTCGAAGCCGCGATTGCAGAGTGGAAGGGCTATGTAACGGATGAAGGGGCTTCTTATGATCTTGTCGTTGAAGTGGATATGGATCAGCTAATCCCACAAGTGACATGGGGAACTAGCCCAGGTATGGGTACCGATATTACGTCGAATGTGCCAAACCCTGTTGATTTTGCAACTGAAAATGAACGCAAAGCTGCTGAGAAAGCGCTTGAGTATATGGATTTAAAACCTGGAACGCCAATGACTGATATTGCGGTCGATTACGTGTTTATCGGCTCCTGTACGAATGGGCGCATTGAAGATTTGCGTGCAGCTGCAGAGGTAGCTAGAGGCTACAAGGTAAAAGAGAAGGTCACGGCCATCGTCGTTCCAGGATCTGGTCGAGTTAAGCTTCAAGCGGAAAAGGAAGGATTGGATCAAATATTCGTGGATGCAGGCTTCGAATGGCGCGATGCCGGATGCAGCATGTGCCTCGCAATGAACCCGGATGTGCTTCAGCCAGGACAGCGCTGTGCATCGACTTCCAACCGCAACTTTGAAGGGCGTCAGGGGCGCGGTGGCCGTACACATCTGGTATCGCCAGCAATGGCGGCAGCTGCGGCAATCAAGGGGCACTTTGTTGATGTGCGCAATTGGGAAATTAAAGCGGAAGTATTGAACTAAGGGAGGAACGAACGATGCAACCATTTACATCCATGAATGGTCTTGTTGCCCCAGTCGATCGGGTCAACGTAGATACAGATGCTATCATTCCGAAGCAATTTTTGAAGCGTATTGAACGGAGCGGATTCGGACAGTTCTTGTTCTATGAATGGAGATTTGATGAGGACGGCAACGTTATCCCTTCGTTCACGTTGAATCAGCCACAATATGATGGAGCTTCCGTCCTGCTGTCCCGCGCGAATTTTGGCTGCGGCTCATCTCGTGAGCATGCGCCATGGGCGATTCTCGATTATGGCTTCCGTTGTGTCATCGCTCCATCCTTCGCAGATATATTTTACAATAACTGCTTCAAGAATGGCATCTTACCTATTAAGCTGTCGGAAGAGCAGGTTGATGAGCTGTTTCGCCGTGCTGCAGAGAAGGCAGGGTATCGGTTAGAAGTGAATTTAGAAGAGAAGACAATTACAGATGCTTATGGCTTGAGCTACGCCTTCGATTTGGATGAGCATCGCCGTCAATTTTTGCTGCAAGGTCTCGATGATATCGGACTGACACTGAAGCATGAAGATGCAATTACGGCATACGAAGCTGCAAACGCAGCCCGTGTTGCTTACCCAATGGTATAATTGAACGGCAAGATAGCAGTGTATAAAATCCCTGGATCGCTGTAGCGAACCGGGGATTTTTTTAGCGATCAAGGTCGCTGGCTTTCGTGTGGCAAGTTGTGTAAAGCGCATGTCGGATCAAAAGGTTGCTACATACATGAATAATTTGCTCGATGAGTGCTTTTAAAGAGCCGATTCCTTCCG
Organism: Paenibacillus alvei DSM 29; assembly: GCF_000293805.1. Taxonomy (GTDB): domain Bacteria; phylum Bacillota; class Bacilli; order Paenibacillales; family Paenibacillaceae; genus Paenibacillus_B; species Paenibacillus_B alvei. Next base: position 673,387 of record NZ_AMBZ01000003.1, read on the forward strand.
AGGAGATGCTGGAACAAATACCTGGAATGTAAGATGAACTGCGGAGACCCCTGTTTTCATTATTTCTGCAGTAAAGAAGTAGCATGTGTTCAGTAGACCCATTTTCTATTTGCACTTTTTGTATGATCAGGCACGAAATAGTGAACCGTCTATTTTTGGTTGTTACGTATCCTGTCAATATTTATGTTCAAATGTGCAACTTTTGTCTTGCCATGGGGGAGTAGGTGTTTTACATTTAATACGAGGGATATTTTAGCAGATTATTTTTAGCCAAAAAATGTAGAAAACACGCAACTTTTGTACTTTTTATACGTCTAATAATACGTCCGTTCTTAATAGACAAATAGAATAGTGCGGAACATGACGAAAGGATGTAGAGGTGAAGATGCAGAAAAAACAAAAATTTGCGGTTGGATTGCTATTGATGCTGTTATGTTTAGTGTTTCCTTCGATGGGACAAGCTGCGCCTGATACAAGCTTGTACTTAAATGGGAATTCTTTGGCCTTGCCAGAGAACATTTCAATGCTGAACAATTCGGTCATGGTCCCGATTCGCGTCGTTTCCGAGGAGTTGGGTTATAAGGTTGATTGGAATCAGAAGGCGAAGACGGTAGCTATAAATGATAATAGCAGAAGCTTGAATCTCACCGTCAATCAGAAGACGGCGACAGTTGATAACAAAGATGTTACACTCGTTGCACCTCCGATTATTAAGAGCGATATTGCGCTTGTCCCACTTCGTTTTATCGGCGAAAATATGGGACTGAAGGTAGACTGGGATAATTCTACCAAATCGGTGTATATGTTTACATCCGAAGAGGTGGTGACGCCTCCAACTACCAATCCGGGCAATGACTCGTCATCAGACAATGGCACGGGAGGCTCTGGCGAAGAGCAAGTGAAGCCAGACAGCAATCATGCAGTTGTTACGGATTTCTCATTTGACATTAACCAATTACATATCGCATTAGATCATAATGTAAGACCGAGCATTACGACAATGGATAGCCCTGACCGGGTTGTTATTGACTTGCCGAATGCAGTGTTTTCGGATCAATTTTATGAGAAATACAGTTTCAAACAGGATGGGCAAGGGGAATATGTAGTATCAGATTACCCAGATGTTCAGCGAATTCGCTTTGCAATGTTCAGTGACAAACCGAACACCGTGCGTTTCGTAATCGATGCAAGCTATCCATTGAATGGCAACGTCACACTGAATGATCAAGGTCTGACAACAATCGCGCTGTCGCAAGCCGACGGGAATAATGGCAACAACAATGGCGGTACAACGAAACCGCCAGTTACACCAAATAAGCCGAATGGTACGTATACCGTTGTCATTGATGCCGGTCATGGAGGCAAGGATTCCGGTGCGATCAGCTTGACCAAGAAGACGGAAAAGGACTTTACTTTGGCACTTGCCTTGAAAGTCGGAGAGTTACTTCGTAAAGAAGAAAAGATCAATCTTGTTATGACGCGCGAAGACGATTCATTCCCTGAATTATCGGATCGTTCATCGCTTGCGAACAAAATTGGTGCGGATATATTCGTATCGATACATGGAAACAGTGCGAAAAATAGCCCTTCTGTAACAGGTACGGAGACGTTCTATTATCACAAGAGCAGCGAAGCACTTGCCAAGACGTTGCATAAAAATTTATTGAATGGAACGCAATTTAAGGATCGGGGTATCAAATTTGGAGATCTCCATGTCGTTCGAGAAACGAAGATGCCGTCGGCTCTGCTCGAAATAGGCTTTTTAACGAGTACGAATGACGAACCTCAGATGTTCGATGAGCAGTTCCAATGGCGCGTTGCAGAGAACATTGTCAAAGGAATTAAAGAATATTTGGGCGTATCCTGATTCCTGATAATGCAACCTTTTGCAGACTGTAGCGTTATGAACGATGTAAAGGAGGTCATGATTGATGAAGACACGCAAATGGTGGGCGCTGGCAGCAGTAGTACTATCCATTACAATTATAAGTGCATGTGGCGCAAAGCCAACGACGAATGGAGCTCAGCCAGATCAACCAACAGCAGAACAACCGACGACAGAAAAGCCGTCCGGGGAGACGACACAACCTGAGCAGCCAATAACAGACAACAACACCAATGGAGAATCCAAAGCTGACAAAAAGGAGCAAACGCTCGATGTCTACGTTTCGGATGACCAATTGATGGAGCTGAAAAGCTACAAAAAGAAGATTCAGTTTGCAAATGATAATGAAAAATATCAGGCTGCGTTAGAAGCATTACAATCGTCTGATAATGACAAGGACATTCCATTATGGAAAAGCATCGACTTTAAATCCGTAAAAATGGAGAATGGTACGCTTGTCATTGATATTCATATTACGGAAGAGGGCCATCTTGGCGCTGGAGGCGAACAGTTCGCGTTAGAGTCTCTCACGAAGACGATGTTCCAATTCGATGAAGTAAAGGCAATTGATATTCTGGTAGACGGAAAATCAGATGAAAGCTTGATGGGACATGTAACCTTGGATCATCCAATTAAGCGTCCTTAAAAAGAACGAAACGTGTTAGAAAAACAAAATAATACCAGTAATTATTCGAGAACAGGGGCAGGAATTGCCCCTGTTCTTGTCGAAAAAGAACATCTTACGAGGAAATTTATGTGGAAGGGGATGCACCATGCAATCAAATAAAAAACCACGTGTGCGCAAAGCACGTGCCTTAACAAGTGCGTTATTGGCCGTATCCATGATGCTGACAACTATGCAATTTGCTATGGCAGCGGAGTCGAATTCGGCTACGAAGACGAATCAAGTAACATCAACCTCGAATACAAGTCCGATATTCAGCGATGTTAAGCTTGGTTATTGGGCAGAAAAACATATACATAAGCTTGCTGCATTGGGTGTTCTTAAGGGGGATAACGGGAAGTTCCGTCCCGGAGATGCTGTAACACAACAAGAAGCGATCGCAATGGCTATTCGCTACATGGGGCTGGAGGGTGAACTTAATTCTACAGATTCCGTAGCCCTTCCTGCTGATTTTAAAGTAGGCACTTATTTCAAGCCATATATCGTTCTTGCACTTCAAAAAGGGCTTTTGGACAAAAATGAACTTGCAAATCCAGATAAGAAGCAAGCATGGGGCGATAAGAAGGCAACTCGTGAATGGGTAACGAAAATATTGGTTCGTGCAGTCGGCAAGCAAGCGGATGCGGAACGTGCGATGAGCAAAAAAACAACGTTTGCTGACAATAGTAAAATTAGTGCTACTGCATTGGGTTATGTCAACACAGCAGTTGATCTTGAATTGACAACTGGATTGACTGGCAATCGTTTTGATCCTCAAGGCAATGTAACCCGTGCGCAGCTCGCAACGTTTTTCAGCCGCGGAGAAAAAGTGTACAAGGTGAAGCATGCTTCCGAGGCACTCGGTTATGTAATGAGCATGAATGATCAAGAGATGCGTCTCTACACGGAGGATGGCAAATCAGTATCCTACCGCTGCGACAGCAAAACGATGTACTATAAAACAGACAGCGAGCAGGCGATCAAGGCTTCCGAGATCGGGTTATATATGAAAATCCGAGTTGTTGTACAATCGGGGAATGCGACTTATATTGAATTGATTGACGCAGAGCCGAAGGTGGAGACGTCTACCGTTAAGCTGAGATACGTTGCGCCTTCAGAGAAGAAGCTGTACTTTACGAGAGATGGCTCTGATGCATTGTCTGATATTGTGTATGACAGCAGCGCGACAGTATTCAAAGATGCCAGCGGCAACACGATCGAGCCTTCCAAGCTGGTTACGGACAGTGAGCTTGTTATCAAGCGGGAGACATTTACGAATGAACGCAAAATCATTGAGGTGCAGATTAAATCGGGACCAATCAATAAGTCTGCTAAAGGGACAATCACTTCGGTAGATGCTAAAAACCGTTCGGTTACGATCAAATCCGAGAGTGGAGAAAGCGAAACATACACGGTTGCAGAGGGCGCTTACGTACGGTATAAGGATCAATTGTTGTCCGGGCTTAGCAGTCTCAAGGAAAATGATAAAGTCAATTATACGGTGAAGAATAGCGTCATCACTGAAATCGAATTGATGAACGCTCAACAATTGACCATCACGGGAACCTTGTATGAAAAAGGTACGTCGAAAACCAGCATTACGATCCGAAAAGAAGACAATAGGTTGGAAGCGAAATTGCTTGCGCGTGAAGTAACGATTGATATTGATGGCATGAAAAATCCTTCCTTCGATGATATCGTAGCTGGTGAATACGGGGATCGTGTAGAATTAACGCTAAACAGCGATGATCTCGTTACGAACATTAAGGTCATGAACCGGAAGGCCGAAATGTTAATTGGAGCTACGGTTGTAGATTACGATAGAGGGAACAATTTGTTGATGGTGATGGACGAGCGCAAAGAGCCGCATGCTTTCAAGTTGACAAATGAAACGCGTTTTGAGAACAACGGAGTTAAGGTTGCAGTTGATGATATCGCGAGTCAATTAAAAGATGGCAAGCGTAAGGTTAACATTCAATATACAGCCAAAAATGCGCTCCTTGTGCAGTTTGTCAACAAGTTTGAAGGGACGTTTGTCTTTGCTAGCTCAACCGCTAAGACGGTGACGATGAAGCTTGCCAATGGGCAGACGGTTACGCTGCCGTATAAGAGCAACACACTTAGTGTTGAAAAATATGGAAAAAGCGGCGTTTCATTGAATGATGTGAATAATGGTGATACAATTGTAGCTTACTTCACTGATGATCAGTCTTCAGTAACATCACTTGCCGTTCGTCAAACCCTGCAGTTTGAGGTTGCGTCTCGTGATGCAGCGAAGTATCGCATGCGCTTGCGCTCCAACGGTTCAACAATCGAGGAATTCTATGTAGGCAGTGCAACGATTTATGATTTGAACAACAACAAGATCAAGATTGCAGACTTGAAGGATAATGACTATGTCAATGTTGTATTGGACGGACGCTCTATCGTGGAGGTGCGTCAAGTTCAAGTTACATACGGTCGAGTAGAGTCTGTAGATACGAACAACGGTTCGATTCGTGTGCGCGACAATAGCGGTTCTTTGTCTGTCCACCAAGTAGGCAAGAACGCGCAAATTCAGGTTGATAATTCCTCGACATCGAATTTGAGCGCGTTGAAAGAAGGAGACCGTGTAGAGGTGCGCAAGGACACAAGCGATCTTGCAGTTGTGAAGCTGATCAGCGGCGTGAAGCGCAGCTTCTGGCGTTATAATTCCAGTACGAGTGAATTGTACGTCAAACGCACCATGGCAGAAAATAATTATATATTCAATGTTCATCCGAATGCATTTATTCATTCGAAGGGCGAGAAAATCAGCCTGTCTTCCATTAAAGAAGATACCGATATTATGTTGTATATGATTAAGGATCAGGTTGTTGAAATCGAGAAAGTGTCTTAAACTACGATTAGGTTCACTACGAGCCGTCTCACCTTTGCGGGTGAGGCGGTTTTTAGGTGAACCGTCAAGAAGAATGGATAGAAAGGTGAGGTGACTCCTAGATGGCAACAAGTGTCCGCGTCCGTCATATTCTCGATACGATTGCTCAGATGTACCCTGATGCGCATTGCGAGTTGACTCACTCCAATCCGTTCGAATTGACAATTGCAGTCCTGTTGTCAGCCCAATGTACAGACGAGACGGTGAATAAGGTAACGGCCACGCTGTTCCAAAAGTATAAATCACCGGAGGATTATTTAGCTGTTCCACTCGAAGAGCTGGAATCGGATATTCGTCGAATTGGTTTGTTCCGCAACAAGGCGAAAAATATTCAGAAGCTATGCCAAATTCTCATTGATAAATACAGTGGTGAAGTACCTCGGGAGCACGCTCAATTGACAGAGCTTCCGGGTGTCGGCAGAAAGACGGCCAATGTGGTCGTTTCCAACGCCTTCGGTGTGCCTGCAATGGCAGTGGACACACATGTCGAGCGCGTCTCCAAGCGCTTGCGACTAGCTAACGAAGACGATAGTGTGTTGGAAGTGGAGAAGAAGCTGATGCGAAAAATTCCTCGTGAAGAATGGACAATCACGCATCACCGGTTAATCTTTTTTGGACGTTATCATTGCAAAGCGCAATCCCCCCAATGTGACATTTGTCCGCTGCTAGATAGTTGTCGAGAGGGTAAAATACGTATGAAAGCGACCAAACCTAGAAAGACTGGAAAATATAAGAACGTGGATGGGAGTCGGTCGTGATGAAATGTATTTCGGTATACACGAATGATTTTGAACAATTTTCTAATATTTATGAAAAAATTATGCAAACACCTCTTCAAGAGGATGAAGAACGTGAAATTGACGGTGTTACGGTATATGCAGCTGGACAAGTCCCTGATCAGTATGTCGAACGTATGCGCCAAAAACGTGATGTTGTCGTTATGCGTGTGAAGGATGCAGGAATTACAATCCTGCAGCGCGGAGAACAATTCGAAATCATTCTCCCTGAACAGCAAAATATGGTACACTAGAAACCGAGTAGAAGGCAAAAAGAGGAAGCCGATTACTCGGTTTTTTCTATGCCTAGGCATAATATTAGGCGTTCTGTTAGTTATCGATGCGACGAGGGAGACGTGAATGGAGAAGATGAATGCGAGGTTGCACACCAATTCGGCCATTGCGGAGAAAGACAGCGGGGAACTCGGAAAATGGCTGAAGCATACAGCGGAACAGATGCAGCATAGGGGAGATGTGCAGCACGCCGAGAAGATGCTGGAACTTGCGAAGAAATGGCAAGAATCGATCGTGATGGTTACGTTCTGCGGCCATTTTTCAGCAGGAAAATCAAGTGTGATTAATGCATTGTGCGGCAAGCAGCTGCTGCCATCCAGCCCAATTCCAACGAGTGCAAATGTAGTTACGCTCCGTTATGGCGAGCGCCATGCACGGGTGCTTCGGCGGTTAGGGGATGGATCAGTACAGGAGGAGCCTGTCCAATTTGAGCAATTGGATGAGATATGCCGCGATGGTATAGGCATAGAGCGTGTTGTGCTCTTTGATGAAATTGAGTGGATGGAGCAAGGAGTCGCTCTGCTGGATACTCCAGGGGTCGATTCAACAGATGCTGCTCATCGGGCGGCTACTGAGGAAGCCATGCATCTGGCTGATATTGTGTTCTATGTAACGGATTATAATCATGTGCAGTCAGAGACGAATTTTGCGTTTGCAAAGGAAGTTGCAGATGCGGGCAAGCCGCTTATTTGGATCGTCAATCAGATTGATAAACATCGTGAGCAGGAGCTGACCTTCGAATCCTATCAACAGGATGTGAAAAGTGCACTGGATGCGTGGCAGCTTAAGCCTGAGGGTGTGTTTTACATATCTGTTAAGCAGCCTGAACATCCGCTTAATGAATGGAATGCGCTTGAAGCTTATGTGCGCCAAGCTGCTATGGAACGGTTGCCGCTCGTTCGTTATGGCATTATGCGTGCGGCATGCGAGATGATTGCAGCGCATGCCAAGTTATTGAAGGAGCCTTATGTAAGCAAGCGTGAGCAATTCATTGAACGTATAGGTGACGAGGCTGCCTTGATGACATGGAAGGAGCAAGTGCGCCAAGCGGAACAACGAGTTGCGGAGCTTACAGCACGACAAGAGGAAGTAAATGATCTGTTTCAGAAGCAGCTACAGCAGCTGCTTGCCAATGCAAATGTGACGCCTGCAGCTATGCGTGATCAGGCACAGCAATATTTAGAGTCACGAAAGCCAGGCTTCAAGGTTGGCTTCTTATTCTCTGGGGTGAAGACGGAAACGGAACGTAATCAACGTCTGAATGCTCTTACATCCATATGGAAGGATGGATTGCGGGCGAATGTAGAAGTTCATCTAATCCAATTGATTCGTGCACTTGCTGAGGAGGTTGGGGCGGACGGTCAAGAAGCATCTTCTGCTATGGAGAGCGCATTGCCTGATTTGGGCAAAAGCTGGCTGGCAGCTTCGGTATCAGAAGGGGCAAGCGGCTCGCCAGAGTATACGTTGAATTATTGCCGCTCGCTTGCTGATGAAGCTCGAACCTTACTGCGCAGAGCTGCTCTGACCGTTGCAGAGCCTTTGTTGAAGATCAAGCTCCAGCGATATCGAGATGATTTTTTGCAAGCAGAGAGAGAGTTAGCAGAGATGAAGTCGCTTCATCTTGATTACACAGAATTGGAGAGCAGCTTGCAGGCAATTGATCAAATGGAAGCGGAGTTGGCTCGTCAGATCGAATTGTGGCTGCCAGCCGATAAGCAGCAGCATGGATGGAACGGTCTGCTTCCAGATGTTCTTAGCGTGAAGCAGCAAGCGTGCAGCAAGCAGAAAATAAAAGGCGGCCACTCGGTATCGCAGTCGATGAACAATGCAGAATGCAATTCTAATGCTGTCAATAGGCTTGGCAGTTCTGCTCAAGCGGTGAAACGCTCTGATAAACAGGCAATCGTTGAGTCGTGGCTGGAGCTGTCTGATGATGATGGTAACAGAACAAGTGAGGAGCAGGGTGAATATGCCCAAGCCTATGCAAGTAGATATGGATCAGCACAAGGGCTTTATGAGCATGATACAACGGTATCCGGAAGCTCTCAGCAGCCAATTGAAAATTCGGAAGCACCTAGACAAGTCCGTCGTAGGCTGACAGATACGGCTGGAAAGCTCGAACAAGCAGCAGGCGTTCTTGAACAGCTGGATTCGATGCGTATGCTTGCGTCAGAGATGCGCGACAAGGCCAAACGGCTAGTTGAGAACCGCTTCACAGTAGCGCTATTCGGGGCCTTCAGCGCCGGGAAATCATCATTCGCGAATGCCCTTATCGGACAGAACGCTCTCCCGGTATCGCCCAACCCGACGACAGCTGCGATTAATACAATCGCTGCTGCAACAGACGCGCACCCGCATGGCACGGCGCGCGTAACGATGAAGCGCGAAGCGAAGCTGCTGGATGACCTTCGCTACGCGCTGGAAACCTTGGGCGAGCCGAGTGCTTCCACCATGGAGATGGAGGAAGCGCTGCATGCGCTCGCCCGGATTCGCCCGGAGACGATTCATCCTTCCGGGCGCCCTTACTACCGCTTCATCCAGGCTGTGAAGCGGGGAATCGATAAGGCTCGAGGCCTATTGGGCCAGGAGCTTATGGTCGATGAAGCAGAATATCGCTTATTCGTAAGCGATGAATCTCGTTCAGCCTTTGTTGAACGTATTGATCTATTTATTGACAGCGAGCTCACGAGACAAGGCTTCGTCTTCGTAGATACACCAGGTGCAGACTCAATTAATGCAAGGCATACAGGTGTTGCATTTGAGTATATGAAACAAGCCGATATCATTTTGTTTGTGACGTACTATAACCACGCTTTTTCACAAGCAGATCGGCAATTTCTTACCCAACTTGGCCGTGTCAAGGATGCCTTCGAGCTGGATAAAATGTTCTTCGTTGTCAACGCATCGGATCTAGCCGCTTCTCCAGAAGAGCTTTCAAGCGTGCTTGATTATGTAGAGGATAGACTGCGTGAGTTCGGCGTACGTAATCCCCGTCTATTTCCGATATCCAGCTTGCAGGCCTTGGAAGGCAAACAGCAGGCACAATCCGAGAAGATTGAAAGTCAGGGATAGAAGCGTTCGAGCAGTCGTTCCTGCAGTTCGCAGGCAATGAACTAAGTCAACTCAGCATCCATTCTGCCCAAATCAGCTTGGAGAGGGCAGCTAAGCAGTTGAAGGCCATGTGGGACGCCTCTCACGCTGATGCTGCAGAGCGCGAGCGGGAATTGCTCCGCTATCAGAACTTGGTTGAACAAGCCCACAGCAGCTGTTCGGAGTGGCTAAAGCGTGATGAGACAAGTGCATTCCGCCAAGAAGCAGATGAATTGCTTTATCATGTGAGCCAGCGGCTGCAGTTCCGCTTTGGCGATATGTTCTCACATGCGTTCAACCCGGCTTCGCTGCGCAGAGATGATCGTAATATCGACAGTTCTTTGCAGCGCTGTTATGTAGAATGGAGCCGCATATTTACCAAGGAGCTTGCGAATGAATTGTATGCAACTTCTCTGCGAATGGAGCAAAGCGCAAAGAAACTTGTAACGAGCTATCGTAATCGCCTCCAGCAGACAATCACGGAGCAGTTGCCTGGATACTCGCCGACAGAAGAAGCTATGACTGCTTGGCCAACCCCTGAGGTATCCGGTGAGATTAACTTGCCGAATGTTACAGCACGCTGGATTCGAGGCTATTTCCGTAATAGCAAGGCATTCTTTGAAGGCAATGGCCGCAGTGAGCTTAGGCAGGCATTAGAGCTTCAGACGATGCAGGCTGTCAAGCAGGCGACAGAGGAGCATCGGGAGCGATTCATCAAGCATATGCTCACGCATTATCACCAAGTTGTCCAAAAGTCCTACACGGAACTTTCTGAAGCGTTGGATCGATATATGGAAAGATTAAGCAGCGCTTTACAGGCAGATGTCGATGAAGGTCTGCTTCAAGCGGTGATGAGCGCCATGGAAGAGGTAATATCTGCCGATAAAGTATCAAACGAAAGAGATGAATTTTAGCAAAATTGATATCAAAACCGTATCAATCCCTTACAAACGCTTACCGGACATATGTTTGGTAAGCGTTCTTTATTGAATAATGAACCACAAGTCAGTAAATCAGACGATTTAAGAGAAATGTTTGGATATGTTCCCACTAACCTCGGAAAAATCGAGCACAATCCGCATTATGATGAAATTGGCGTTTTGCTGTTGTGTTTTCATGATGATAAACTGCATTACATCTCACGAGAACGTAGAAAAGGGGAGGAGAATCCATGAACGTCTTCAAGCGGCTAAGCACGTATTACTGGCCGAAAAAAGGCTACTTAATCGCATCTATCATTTGCTTGATGGCGGCAACCGCGCTCGGACTGGTGTATCCCAATCTGCTGCGCATATTGATTGACGACGTCATAGCAAAAGAACGATTCGATTGGGTGCCTTGGCTGGCATTGACGGTGGTCGTCGTTGTCAGCATTAAAGGCACCCTCACATTTTTACACGGCTTTTTTGGCGGAAGACTAGGCAACTACGTTGCCTACGAGATGAGGAATGCATGCTATCGCAAGCTGCAATTTCTCTCATTCCGGTATTATGACAAGGCAAGAACAGGGGACTTGATGTCTCGTTTGACAGCAGATCTCGAAGGAATTCGCAACTTTATTGGCTTCGGGTTCGCCCAAATTTTGAACATGGTGCTGATGGTGATCTTTGGCGCAGCAATGATGTTCTCTATTGACTGGAAGTTAACGCTAACTACGCTTATCCCAATCCCGTTGCTTATTCTGGTAGCACTTCGCTTCGAGTCGAAGATTCATCCGGCTTTCCGTGAAATGCGCGTTGCCTTTAGCCGGCTGACAACGGCGGTTCAGGAGAACATTACAGGTGTACGTACGGTCAAATCTTTCGCGCGTGAAAGCCATGAAGTAGACAAATTCTCTGTTCGTTCCGAAGCATATAAAGAAAATCAAATTCATGCTGCTACATTATGGGGGCGTTATTTCCCGATCATGGAGCTTCTTGCTTGCTGCTGTGTCGCTATGCTGCTGGCAGTTGGCGGTACGAAGGTTATCAACAAGGAGCTGTCTCTTGGCGAATTGGTTGCATTCTTCAGTATGATTTGGTACATTATCGGTCCGATGTGGGGGATCGGCTTCCATATCAATAACTACACCCAATCTAAGGCTTCTGGAGAGCGTGTGCTTGAACTTCTTGATACACCCGTTGACGTTGCGAACAATGAGCGTGCGATGGTGCTCAAGGATGATGAAGTAAAAGGGCATGTTCAATTCAAAGATGTATCCTTCCGTTACGAAGGAGATGTAAACGCTCTTAGCCACATCTCGCTTGATGCGACGCCAGGTAAAGTGATAGGCCTTCTAGGCGGAACAGGGGCAGGGAAAACGACCATTATCCAGCTGCTCATGCGCGCATATGACGTGAAATCAGGAAGCATCACATTGGATGGACACGATATTCGAGATCTTGATGTGAAGAGCCTGCGGAGCCAAATGGCTACCGTATTCCAAGAGACGTTCTTATTTTCGTCTTCAATCTATAACAATATTGCCTACGGACGGGATGATGTTACGGAAGAGGAAGTGATCCGTGCTGCGAAGCTTGCTCAAGCTCATGACTTCATCATGGAGCTTCCACTCGGCTACGACACAATCGTAGGCGAACGCGGTATGGGGTTATCTGGCGGCCAGAAACAGCGCATTGCAATTGCTCGTGCCTTGCTGAAAGATCCAAAGATTCTAATTTTGGATGATGCGACAAGCGCGGTTGACATGGATACAGAGCATGCGATTCAAGCGGGCTTCCAAGAGGTTATGCGTGGTCGTACCGTGTTCATTATCGCTCACCGCATCTCGTCGCTGCGGCATGCCGATGAGATTCTAGTACTGGAACAAGGACATATTGCACAACGAGGTACCCATGAACAGTTGATCGTAGTGCCTGGCACGTATCAAGATGTGTATCGGATTCAATATGCAGATAAGCTTGATTCAGATTTGACAGGAAATTCAACGAAAGATTCAACGATGAGCAGAGAGCAGGTGAGAGTATGAGTGAGGCTCGATTTACAGCAGCATCCTCGGCACCGGGGCGAGCAAATGAACACGACAGCGCTGCTTCTGAAAATGTCGAGCGCAAGCGCTCCAGATTCGTTTATCAAGATGATGATGCAATTGAAAAGCCCTTCAACTGGGCCCAAATGCGCCGCCTGCTCGTCTATATGAAGCCATATAAGCGCCAGTTGCTCCCAGTACTGCTCGTCATGATGGTACTGGGTACGATAACGAAGCTCGCGATCCCATTTCTAATTAGTTATGCTATTGACCATGCAATACAGCCGACAGATGGGAATCCGTCGCTTCGAATGTTGTATATCATCGCGGGAACGGTACTTGGACTCTACATTGTTCAATGGGGGGCCAATGCGTTCCGGATCAAATTTATGAATGTGATCGGCCAACGTATTATTTATGATTTGCGTGCAGATTTGTTCAAGCATATCCAGAAGCTGTCGTTCCAGTTTTATGACAAGCGTCCAGCTGGCTCTGTGCTCGTGCGCGTAACGAATGATGTCAATTCCTTACAGGAATTGTTCACGAACGGAGCAGTCAATACATTAATTGATTGCATGCAACTGATAGGTATCATTATTATTCTATTGTTTTTAAATGCACAGCTTGCATTGGCTGTTATGATAACCGTGCCTATTATGTTCTTAGTGTCTACAAAGCTTCGTAAGAAGATTCGATTTGCTTGGCAGGATGTTCGTATGAAGCAATCTCGAATTAACTCACACTTGAATGAAGCCATTCAAGGTGTTCGCGTAACGCAAGCGTATACACAAGAACAACAGAATATGGAATTCTTTGATCATATGAATATGGTGAACAAGAAATCCTGGGATCGCGCTTCTGCCATGAACCAATCGTTTGGGCCTGTGATCGAGATAACCAGCGCAGTGGGTGCATTTATTCTTTTCATGTATGGGTCTTACTTAATACAGAGTCATGCGATAACCGTCGGGGTACTATTTGCTTTTGCGCAATACATAGGGAACTTCTGGGAGCCTATTAACCGCTTAGGGCAAATGTATTCACAAATGTTGATTGCCATGGCCTCGTCAGAACGTATCTTTGAATTTATGGATGAACAGCCTTCCATTCAGGATGCAGTATCATCAATGGCACTCCCGCCGATTCATGGCGATGTGGAGTTTGAGAAGATTTTGTTCGAATATGAAAAGGGACGTCCTGCATTGAAAGGAATCTCGCTATCTGCTAAGGCAGGCGAGTCTATCGCGCTTGTCGGACATACCGGATCAGGAAAGAGTACCATTATTAATCTATTGTGCCGCTTCTACGATACGACAGAAGGCCATGTCTTGATCGACGGACATGATATTAGGCAGGTGACGATTGAAAGTCTTCGTTCCCAAATTGGCATCGTGCTGCAGGATACGTTCATCTTCTCTGGCACAATAAGAGACAATATTCGTTTTGGCCGTCTCGATGCAACGGATGCAGAAGTAGAAGCTGCGGCGAGAGCGGTATATGCGCATGATTTCATCGTGAATATGAAGGACGGTTATGATACTGAGGTTGAGGAAAGAGGGAACGTCCTCTCTATGGGTCAGCGTCAGCTAATCTCGTTCGCGCGTGCGCTGCTTGCAGATCCGAGAATTCTCATTCTCGATGAAGCAACGGCAAGTATCGATACGGAGACGGAGCTAAAAATACAAGAAGCGCTGAAAACATTGCTGCAGGGCAGAACATCCTTCATTATCGCACACAGATTGTCGACCATTCGCAATTGCGACAATATCGTCGTGCTTGATCATGGCGTTATTCAGGAACAGGGTACGCATGAACAACTGATGGATATGCGGGGTACCTATTACAATCTAGTAGCAGCGCAGTATAAATATATGTAGGCATTTCTTGTACGGTGGTTTGTGGTGCAGGGAGTTGCTTTCAGAATTAGAGGGGCGGCCGATATCGATCGGTTGTCCCTTTTTGATTTTGAGTGTTAGCTTTGCTGTACCCCCTGCAGTTTGCAAATAGGAACATGAACAGGTAATGTAAAGGGAGAACGGAGTTCAGGGATTGAGACAGGAGGACTAGGATGAGTCGTAAATCGGCATCGCGGCAATGGTTATGGATTGCTTCATGCGGCGTGGGATGCACGCTGCTATTGCTCGTTGGCTTCGGACTCGGAATTGCGGATATTATATATCCTGCTTCTGTTCCGTTTGCGGATGCGCCTGGGGTGAAGACTTCACCGACAACAGATACCGCCACTCACACAGAGCAGGAGATACGGATCGCTGCTCTTGGCGATTCTTTGACAAGAGGCACTGGCGATGGTACGGGACAGGGCTATGTTCGTCGCGTGGTGAGTACGCTTGAGAAGAGCAAGGAGAAACCTGTTTCGCTTTTGAACAATCTGGCAGTGAATGGGCTTCGTGCAGATCAGCTTATGGAGCGTTTGGAGAAAGATAGTGCGGGGTATGTATTGAAACAAGCGAATGTCATTCTGTTGACGATCGGCGGCAATGACTTATTCCAAGGAGCTCAAGCAGAACAGATGAGCGCCAAGGAAATGCAGTTGGATACGCTCATCGCCAAGGCGGATGCGGGAATTGTTCATTTGAAACAGGTGTTGGCTCAGCTGCGTAAGTGGAACCCGGATGCGCTAATCATCTATGTAGGATTGTATAATCCGTTTGCAGATTTACAGGCGATGCGTGAAATCGGCAATGCCGTCGTGCAGAAGTGGAACGATTCAGCTTATACGCTGATCAATAAGGACAAGAATATGATGATGGTACCGACCTACGATCTGTTCCAGCAGAACAGCAGCAAGTATTTATCGTCTGATCATTTTCATCCGAATGGAGAAGGATACGATGCTATTGCTAAGCGGATTGTGCAAAGCATCAAATAATAGATGGACATATGATATCGGCCGGGAGGTGGCTCAGTGATGGAGCATGCGAAGGAAGTAGTATTATCAGTTGAGCATGTAAAAAGAAAATAGGCGCAAAGCTGATCATAAAAGATGTAACCTTCGAGGTTCGTGCAGGAGAGATCTTCGGTTTCCTTGGGCCGAATGGCTCTGGCAAAACGACGACCATTCGTATGCTGGTTGACTTAATTACGCCAACTTCAGGCCGAATTACCGTATGCGGACTTGACGTCAATCGCAATCCGGAGCAGGCGCTGCGGCATGTTGGCTGCATCGTGGAGAATCCGGAAATGTATAACTTTCTGACAGGGTGGGAAAATTTAGAACATTTCGCCCGGATGGTGAATGGAGTTGGATCGGAACGTATCCAAGAAGTTGTTGAAATTGTCGGTTTGTCCAATCGGATTCATGACAAGGTGAAAACATACTCGCTAGGGATGCGGCAGCGTCTTGGAATCGCACAAGCGCTGCTGGCCGCGCCGAAGCTGCTCATTTTGGATGAGCCTACGAATGGATTAGATCCGCTTGGCATTAAAGAACTGCGTGCATTCATTCGTATGCTGGCCGATAGCGGCATGGCTGTGTTCGTATCGAGTCACTTGCTCAGTGAAATTCAACTGATGTGCGATCGTGTAGCTATTATCAGCAATGGAGAAGTGCTTGCTGTTGACGATGTAGAGCAACTGCTTACGGGACGCAATCAGTTCGTGGTTTGGCAGGCACAACCCGTGGAGCGGGCTGTGGAATTGTTAACCGAGAACAATGGAGTTACGGTATACACACGAGAGAATGCGCCAATTGATGAGTCGGCCCTGATAGGACTTCCGGACTATGCGATCGTTACCGAAACTCCTTCTGACTATATACCAGAATTGAATCGAAAGATGCTGCAGGCCGGCATCGAAATAGAGGGAATTCAGCGCATTATGCCTACCCTGGAGCAGTTATTTTTAGAAATAACGGAGGGTGAACGCATTGAGTAGCTTGCTGCCGCTTATCCAAAACGAAACATTAAAAGTATTGAAGAAAAAGCGATTTTATGTCATCATGCTCATATTGATCGTGTTAATCCCCGTCTTCACTTATGCACAAATGAAGATGGCGGAAAGCAGCCGGGCGAAATTCAAGGAGGACTGGCGCCTAGAGCTTCAACAGCGAATTACAGATATTCAAAATTCGCTGGGCAGCGATCGTATACCGGAAGAGTGGAAGAAGTATCGGCTCATCATGCTGCAGCAGTTGCAATATTATTTGGATCATGACGTGAATCCAAGTGAGCCGAACGGAGTGACATTTACCCGTACCTTTATGGATAATGCGGTGACGCTGTTCATCCCGCTGCTTGTCATGGCGATCGCCTCAGATATCGTATCTTCGGAACGTTCGACCGGGACGATTAAGATGCTGCTGACCAGGCCGGTACGCAGGTGGAAGGTGCTCATGAGCAAATGGGTTGTTCTCATGATGTTTACCGGCATCATTGTTGTCATGACAGCGCTGCTCGCGTATCTTATTTCCGGAGCTGTGTTCGGTTATGGGGGATGGACTTTCCCGATATTTACCGGATTCTCGCTGTCGGGTACTAATGTGGACTTCAATGCCGTACATACGCTTCCCTCATGGCTGTACTTGCTTATGCAATGCGGTCTGATCTGGTTCTCCAGCATTGTTGTCGCAGCGCTCGGGTTTATGATATCTGTGCTCGTCCGGAGCACAGCAGCAAGCATTGTAACGCTGATGGCAACACTGATTGCAGGTACCATCTTGTATAATATGGCCTCATCTTGGCCGACTGCCAAATACCTGTTCATGATTAACTTAAAATTGACGGACTATATGGCGGGTACACCGGCTCCTGTAGAAGGCATGAGCTTGCCGTTCTCTCTTGCGGTATTAAGTATATGGGGCATGATTTCCCTATTCATTGCATTCCGTGTCTTTACGAAACAGGACATCTTGAATTAAAATAAGAATGCGAAACATCTGTTTGCATCCGGACGATATAAGTAATGGGGATTTCTGCTCCTTCGTCCGGCAGCGGCAGATTTTCTTTTGCCAACGAAGGTTGGAACGCTAAAAAGATAGTTTCAAAAAGCCGCTTTTGATCATAAAGCATAACGGGAAGTAACTCGTGAAAATGTTCAGCAGCTAATTTTGCATTCGCTTGCAACCTTACTGATGCTGAAAACTGGTCTTTTTGAACACGTATTGTTTAGGAAACACGCATGATTATTGATTATGCACTACATGTAATTTGAAGGAGGAGCATGAATGGTCGAGCAAGTCGATATGTTCGGACAGTCGCCTGAGAATGGGGGGGCATCTGGCAACCGCAATTCTGAGTATGGGGCTGACGACATTCAAGTGCTCGAAGGGCTTGTCGCGGTACGCAAACGGCCAGGGATGTATATTGGCAGTACAAGCTCCTCGGGGCTGCATCATCTGGTATGGGAAATCGTAGACAACGCTGTCGACGAGCATCTCGCCAAATTTTGCTCTCAGATTGATGTGACAATTCACAAGGATCAGTCGGTCACCGTTCGAGACAATGGACGAGGAATTCCGACGGGTATGCATAAGACAGGGGTACCGACTCCGCAGGTCGTTTATACGATCTTGCATGCGGGCGGTAAGTTCGGTGGCGCAGGCTATAAGAAATCTGGGGGTCTGCACGGCGTTGGCGCTTCAGTCACGAATGCGTTATCGGAATGGCTTGAGGTTGAAATTTGCCGCGATGGCAAAATACATCGCATGCGCTTTGAAACATGGACGGATAAGAAAGGCAAAGAGCATGTCGGCGAACCGGTAACGGGGCTGGAGATTGTCGGTAATACGAATCGCACGGGTACAAAGGTAACGTTTAAGCCAGATGCGAAGGTATTCCATGGCAATATTCATTTGAATTATGACAATCTTGCTGAGCGATTGCAGGAGATTGCATTTTTGAACTCTGGCTTACGGGTCACATTGAAGGATGAGCGGACAGGAAAGGAAGAAACTTTCCTATATGAAGGCGGAGCAAGCGAATTTGTACGATTTTTGAATGAAGACAAAAGTGTGCTGCATGAAGTCATTCATTTCACGGCTGAGAAGGATGATATTGAAGTCGAGATTGCGCTTCAATATAACGATGGGTATACGGAAACAATCGTATCGTTCGTCAACTCGATCCCAACTCGTGGCGGCGGTACGCACGAGACAGGCTTCAAGACAGCCTACACGCGTGTGATGAATGAATATGCGCGCAAGAACAGCTTATTGAAGGAAAAGATAAAACCTGGACGGGAACGATCTCCGTGAAGGTATGATGTCAGTCATTAACGTGAAAATGTCAGATGTGGAATTTGTCGGCCAAACGAAGGATCAGCTCGGGAGTGCGATGGCAAGGGGCGCTGTGGATACCATCGTATCCGAGCATATGAGCATTTTTTAGAGGAGAACCCGCAAATTGCGCAGATGCTTGTCAAGAAGGCGATTCAGGCATCCAAGGCGCGTGAGGCGGCACGCAAGGCAAGAGAAGATGTTCGGTCAGGCAAAAAGCGCAGTGAAAGCTCGAACCTGAACGGCAAGCTGACACCGGCGCAGTCGAAGGATTATACGCGCAACGAGCTCTTTATCGTCGAAGGGGACTCAGCGGGTGGTTCTGCGAAGCAGGGACGCGATTCCAAGACGCAGGCAATCTTGCCGCTGAAGGGGAAGCCGATGAACCCGGAAAAGGCGAAGCTCGCTGATATTCTGAAAAATGATGAATATCGAACGATCATCCATGCGATCGGAGCAGGGGTAGGCTCCGATTTCGATGCTGATGAGAGCAATTACGCGAAGATCATTATTATGACAGATGCTGACACAGACGGTGCGCATATTCAAGTGCTGCTGCTCACTTTCTTCTATCGATATATGCGGCAGCTTATTGATAAGGGCAAGGTATATATTGCACAGCCTCCGCTATATAAGATATCGCATAAGAAGGGCAAGCACTTGACAGTTCGCTATGCTTGGACAGACGAGCAGCTTGCCAGCTACGTGAAGCAGTTCGGACAAAGCGCTGAGATTCAACGTTATAAAGGTCTTGGCGAGATGAATCCCGATCAATTGTGGGAAACGACGATGGATCCGGAAACGAGAACATTGCTGCAGGTGCAGATCGATGACGCCGCCAAGGCAGAGCGCCGCGTGACGACATTGATGGGCGACAAGGTGGAGCCGCGCAAGCGCTGGATCGTAGAGAACGTTGACTTTGCGGAGTTCGAGGAATAGAAAGGTGAGAGACACATGAGCGTATCGGAACAATTCAAACCCGCGTTCTTGGAAGACGTGGTTGGCGACCGATTCGGGCGCTATTCCAAATATATCATTCAAGATCGCGCGATACCCGACGTTAGGGACGGTCTCAAGCCGGTTCAGCGACGCATCTTGTATGCGATGTATGAATCTGGCAATACACCGGACAAGCCATATCGCAAGTCGGCCAAAACGGTCGGGGACGTCATGGGTAATTATCACCCGCACGGGGATTCTTCGATATATGACGGTATGGTGCGTATGGCGCAGCCATGGAAGATGGGGCATGTCTTGATTGACGGTCACGGCAACTGGGGGTCAATTGATGATGACCCGGCAGCCGCAATGCGTTATACGGAAGCAAGATTGTCTTCCATTGCGATGGAGCTACTTCGGGATATTGAGAAGGATACCGTTCCGTTCCGTCCGAACTTTGATAATACGGAAGAAGAGCCTGTCGTATTGCCATCACGCTTCCCAAACTTGCTCGTAAATGGCGTTAGTGGGATTTCGTCCGGTTTTGCAACGGAAATTCCGACACACAATTTGCGGGAAGTGATTGAGGCATGCATCGCCATGATCGACAAACCCGAGATTGATTTGGATGAGATTATTAACATTGTACAGGGGCCAGACTTCCCTACAGGTGGAATCATCATGGGGGCGGAAGGCATTCGTGATGCATATCGTTCGGGTAAGGGGCGCATTTACATTCGCGCGAAGACGGATATTGAGGAAATGCGCGGAGGTCGTCAGCAGATCGTCGTCACTGAAATCCCGTATCAGGTTGTGAAGTCGCGACTTGTTACTGCAATGGAGAACATCCGGCTGGAGAAGAAGGTAGACGGCATTGCAGAGGTTCGCGATGAAAGTGGACGCGAAGGGATGCGCATTGTCGTTGAACTGAAAAAGGATGCGGATGCGAGCGGGATTTTGAACTATTTGTTTAAGAAGACGGATTTGCAAGTGACCTATAACTTCAACATGGTAGCGATCGTGAACAAGGCTCCGATGCAAATGGGCATTTTGCCAATGCTTCAAGCCTACATTGAACACCAGAAGGAAGTTGTCACGAATCGTACCCAATACGACTTGGCGAAGGCAGAAGACCGGGCACATGTGTTGGAGGGCTTGGTCAAGGCACTTGATATCTTGGATGCGGTGATCGCGACAATCAAAGCTTCGAAAAATCGTCAGGATGCGCAGCACAACTTGATTGAACAATTTGGTTTCTCTGAACGGCAAGCCGATGCGATCTTGACATTGCAGCTTTATCGCTTAACGAATCTGGAATTGACTTCATTGATGAAGGAATTGGATGACATTCGTAAGAAGGTTGCCGATCTTCGCTCGATTCTGGAGAGCAGCAAGAAACTGATGAAGGTAATTAAGAAGGAATTGACGGACATTCGCGATCGATATGGAATCGATCGGCGTTCAGTCGTGCAGGGTGAAGTCGAAGAAATCAAGGTTAACCTTGAAGTAATCGTCAATGCTGAGGATGTTCTCGTCAGCCTGTCCAATGAAGGATACATCAAGCGAACGAGTCAGCTATCCTTCACGCGTTCTGGCGGGGAATGGGAAGCATCTGGTGTCAAAGAAGGTGACTACATCCGTCAAATCAATGAAGTGAACACTTTGGATCGCCTGCTTATCTTTACGCAGCGGGGGCAATATTTCTCCTTGCCTGTCCATATGATTCCAGAGTTCAAATGGAAAGATAATGGTACAGCCATTGTTAATGTTATTCCGATTGCGAAGGAAGATTCCATCGTAGCTGCCATTCCTGTCAAGTCATTCGCGGACGAGCAGAGCTCGCTCTTGTTCGTGACGCGTCGCGGTCAAGTGAAGCGTACGATGCTTAAGGAATACGAAACAAATCGTACAGGGGCAGTCGCCGCGTGCAAGGTAGCAGATCAAGATGAGTTATTGGCCGTCATGCTTAGTGATGGTTCAGCAGACCTCCTTCTCGTGACAGAACAGGGAATGGCAATCCGATTTGCAGGAGCAGAAGTAAACCCGATGGGACGAGCGGCTGGTGGTGTTCGTGGAATGCAGTTAAAGGATGACGATGCCATCACAGCTGCTCTACAGGTTACGGGCGAAGAAGGAGAAATAACCGTTCTTACGGATATCGGATGGGGCAAGCGCTCCTTGCTGCTTGATTATCCAACACAAGGCCGGGGCGGCAAAGGAATGGCAACATTCGAGTTCAAGGAAGGGAAGCGAGTGAAACCGAATGGGAAGAAGCTAATCGGCGCTTACTTCAGCAAAGAGGCGTATCCGATAACGATCATTACCGAACAGGGACACTTGCACCAGCTTATTACCGAGCATGCACCGCTGATGGACAAAAGGGCACAAGGTCGAAGCTTGGTTACCTTAGATAAGGAAGATACAATTGTAAATACTACAGTCATTATACCGCCATCTTCTTAATCGAAGGGCTTGTGCGGTGGATTCAGCACATCGTGCAGGGTAATGACAATTTCTAATAGGACCCACAATGGGACGGGCTCATCGAGCCGCTCTGCCCACTGTGGGTCTTTTATGATCCCGATTTTCACTGCTTTTTGAAAAATGTCGGCTTTGGCCTGATCCATTGTGTTCCCTCCTCGCAGTATGAAGCAATGTAAATGTTAGAGAATGTATGGCAAATGCCTATATGTTATTATATGTGGGAAATGATTGCACGGTTCCAAATCGTAACAAGAAGCGATATGAGTTTGGGATGAAACTACATTCAGAAGAGGGATGATCCCGACTAGAAAAATGTGGTATAATTTAGTTGTTTGTAGATCGACATGGGAATAAAGGGGGAGTCGCTTGCATGCATGCAGCCGAATTTGCCAAGCTATGGTCGAAATTATCCAAGGATTATAAGTTGATGATGGACGAAGCCCTTTCGCCAAGTCTGACAGAGAGTCAGTTAACCGTGTTGGAGCGAATTGCGGAATATGGAAAGGTCAAGCCCTCTGATTTATTGCCTCATCTAGCTACGACCCCGGCCGCAATTACAACATTGATGGATCGCATGGAGAAGAATGCACTAATTATTCGCGAGCGGGATCAGGATGATCGTCGAATCGTGTGGATCCAAGCTACAGAATTCGGCATGCAGGAAATGCGCCGCGGAGTAACGATTCGCGAGAATTATTGGAATGGCATCTTGCATCGTATCTCTACACACAATCAGCAGCTACTTATTCTCTTGCTTGGCAAGCTGACTCAATCGCCGCAACCGTCTGCTGTTGAGAAAGAGACGGCTGCAGCGTCAGAGCCTGTACGTGCTGGGCAATAGCTAAGGTGAGACTGGGGCAGGGAGAATAACGGGAACAGCCGCTCTTGATGCCAGATGGCTGTATGTGCTGTTGAGCATCTTTTTCATAGCCTGATACTGCTTTGTGCTTAACCGTTTGTCAGAACGGGCTTTAATTGTTTGCTCCAATGGGAGTACGCGATATTTGCGCTTGTCGCGAGCACCGTCAATATGCACCCATGTTGGAATTGTTGTTATTTTTTTAGCTCGATTGTACCTTCAGGCATGTGTTTGTTAATTTCCACACCGAAGATTACTCCTATATTCGTGCCATTGCCTGTCTGATTGGATATAAAGTTCCCCATAGAATAGATAATTAGCCCATCACGCTTGGAGCCGTCGGGCTCTCTTACAGTAATACGCTCATATGGCTGGATGACATGTGGATGAGAGCCTAATATAATATCTGCTCCAGACTGGATAAGAGTGTGCGCTAGTCGGATCTGATCTTGATTCGGTGTATGCTCATATTCTGTACCGAAGTGCAATGCAATCGCTACAACATCTGCACCAGCCTTTTTCGTTTTTTGAATATCCTGAATCATACGCTTCTCATCAATGAGAGATACGAGATACGGTTTTTGCTTCGGAAGTGGAATTCCGTTTGTACCGTACGTATAAGCAAGAATCCCTAATTGTATTCCGTTTTTCTCAAATAAGGTTGGTTGATTGGACTCCCATAATGAAGCTGAGATGCCCTTCGTCACCAATCCTTTTTTCTTCAGCACTTCTCTTGTGCGCAATGCTCCAGCTTCGTATCGATCCATGGAATGATTGTTTGCAGTCGTAACGATATTGAAGCCGGCGTACTTCAGTGCATCTGCTAGTTCTGGGGGGGCATTGAACATCGGATACCCAGTGTATACCTTCTCTCCGCCAAGCAATGGAGTCTCTAGATTTGCCCAACACCAATCTGCATCTTCGAGAATAGGCTTAACCTTTGTGAAATAGTTGTTAAAATTGTAGGTGCCTGTCTTCTTATTCAGATAAGCAGGGAATTGAGGAGAGTGCATCATAATATCTCCTACAGCAAGAAGTTTGCTGGATAGGGTATAGGGCTTTATTTTTCATTGCTTGGAACGGTGGTGCTTGCCGGGATGTCGGCTGTAGAGATGGAATGATCGGTAGCAGATGTTGAATGAGAGCTGCTATTAGGCATCGAATTATTCGATTTCGGAGATTTGGTCCGTTGGTTGTCGTTGGTTGCAGGCTCTGTATTGAAATGATCCTGAGCCGCTGAACGCAATGGCGAATCAATTGCACAAGCGGTGGATGAGAGTAAAAGAATAACTACGATTATCAGCATCCATATTGATACATAACGTCTGTTGCTCATCTCCATATTCCCCTCCTTTCAAGCTCAAAACAGTTCGATATGCACATATGCTTAATCGTTACCTGAGCTTATTGGCGTACACCTATGTACAATCGCATTGAAGAGATGCAAGTAAGTTCCTCCGCAATGCGATCGTACAAACAGGATGCTGTGTGATATGACTGATTACTAGCCAGTAAGATGATCACAATACTTCATGGTGGATAGGCAGGGATCCTGTACATTAACAGGATGCATAGATAGACGGATCCCATAAGTTCCACGGATATTCCTCGGGCGGTCTCGAATAGAAGTCCATGACTTCCTTCGCAGTCGGATGAGGAAACGACAGCCGGACAGACCATAGTGCGATCTGCTGTCCAGGCTTATTGCATTCGGCGCCGTACTTTTGATCTCCGTACAACGGACAACCGATTGTCTTCATCTGAACCCGTATTTGATGTGGCCGTCCGGTATGAAGTTGTATTCGTACAAGCGTCAAATCTCCGCTCATACCAGCTACTTCATAAGACAGTCGCGCTTCTTTGGCTCCAGGGGTATTCGGAGCAACGGCGCGAACTGTGTTCGTACGCACATCCTTCAGCAAATGATGCGTTAATGCATCGCTGTTCTGTGGGGGACGACCATGAACGATTGCCATATATACCTTGCCAAGCTTATGCGTCCGTACAACATCAGATAATCGAGATGCAGCCTTGCTAGTCTTGGCGAACACCATAGCTCCACCGACAGGGCGATCCAGTCGGTGGACAAGTCCTACATATACATTGCCTGGCTTTGAATAGCGTTCCTTTATATCTTGCTTCAATAAGGAGACCATATCTGCATCCTGAGTATCATCCGCTTGCGAGAGGATATTAACAGGCTTCTCGACAACGATTATATGATTATCCTCGTATAAGATGCCGATATGCGGAGCAGCAGGTTGGCCTAACATAGATAGTTATGCCTCCCATCTTCCTAATATGCCGCAAGGAAGCACCATTCCTGACTTCGTAATTGGAATGCCTACTTCACCACAGGACAGCTTGCCGCCATAACGCTTCTTCATTGTCATGTTCAGCATATTGCTGAGAACAGTTGGCGACAGTCCAGTTGTATAGGAATTGATTTGCAAGAACAGCGGATTATCTGACATGATTGTCGTACAGAACTCAAGGAACGGATACAAGCTTTGTTCCAGCTTCCAAGTCTCTCCGCCTGGTCCTCTTCCATAGGAAGGGGGATCCATAATAATGGCATCATATTTGTTGCCTCTGCGCTGCTCTCTTTGCACGAACTTGAACACGTCGTCCGTAATGTAGCGAATCGGGTGAGATTGAAGATCAGACAATTGTGCGTTCTCCTTGGCCCACTGTACCATTCCTTTGGCAGCGTCCACATGGCATACCTCTGCACCAGCAGATGCGCACGCCAATGTCGCACCGCCTGTGTAAGCGAAGAGGTTAAGTACTTTGACAGGACGATTCGCATTCCTAATCTTGTTCATCATCCAGTTCCAATTCACAGCTTGCTCTGGAAACAAGCCTGTATGCTTGAAGTTTGTGGGCTTAATGTAGAACTTGAGGTTCTGATATTCAATGGTCCAACGATCTGGAATGGGCTTTTTCATATCCCATTGTCCGCCGCCGGAAGAACTGCGGTGATAGTGGCCATGAACATTGCGCCATTCATCTGTTTCGCGGTCTAGGGGCCAGATAATCTGTGGGTCTGGGCGACGGAGAACTACATCTCCCCAGCGTTCGAGTTTCTCCCCACCGCCTGTATCGATTAATTCATAGTCTTTCCAATCAGTAGCCATGTACATGTAGTGTGACTTCCTTTCTTCAGTTCAAACTTCCTTAACACTAAGCGTTATTGTACTATAAACAAGCTCAAGCTTCCAGAAAGTTTACGAAAGCAATACCCGCATGAGAGAAATTCATGCGGGTAGGGTTCAAAATAGGTTATTCAGTTTGAAATTTATAGCCTACGCCTCGTACAGTCACGATGTAGCGTGGACGTGTAGGATCAGGCTCAATCTTTTTGCGCAAATTACTAATATGTACCATAAGCGTTCGTGTATCGCCGAAGCTCTCAGTATTCCAAATATGTTGATATAGCTGCTCTAACTTAAATACTTTATTCGGCGATTGAGCCAAATAAGCGAGTAGGTCGAACTCTTTAGCAGATAATGCGACAGCTTTACCTTGTACAGTTACGGTGTGGCTTTGCAAATCCATCTCTAATTCTTCAAAGGAGAGTTTGTGCTGTGTTGAGCGCTGTAGCGCTTGAGCAGAGAGGGAGTTACGGCTCAAATGAGCCTTGACCCTTGCGACAAGCTGACTTGGGCTGAATGGCTTCGTAATATAATCATCCCCACCAACGGTCAGGCCTAAAATAATATCCACATCGTCACTTTTGCAACTAATGAAGAGAATGGGCACATTTGACGTCTTGCGAACTTCCTTACATACCTCAATACCATCCAGTGACTTCAATAAGATGTCTAAAATAATCAAGTCCGGTTCGATTTCCTTCATCATCTGCAGGGCACTGTATCCGTTGTCTGCGACGTACACGCGGTAGCCTTCCCTACGCAAATATAACGATATGAGTTCGGTAATCTCTATCTCATCATCAACGATTAATATTTTGCTTTCACTCACTGCAGGTTATCACCTCCGCCACTCCTATTATTATAGCGAATATCGTCAGGATATGGCAATCTATTCCTAATTACGACATGAATAGATCAAATCCTTACATTCTTCTATCGTCAAAAAAGTTTACGTGTTATAAAATGGAAGAGTTGAGGAGGGCGTCAAAAAAATATGCGTCGAATATCATTTCATATTATGATGGCCATGATTATAGTTACAATCATTATTTTACATGTTGCCGGCTCTATTATTGATTCAAAGCGTGCTCCGATTGCAGAAAATGGCGTAATTGACCTTCGAAATTGGAACTTTGAAAAAGATGGGATTGTGCCTCTTAATGGAACATGGAAGATGATGTGGGGGAGCTTGCTTCCTACGGAGCGTTCGATAGAACCAAATCCTATGATGACAGATGTAAGGGTGCCATCCTCTTGGAATCAGTTAACGAATCCGGGAATCCCTAATATAGGTACGGGAGCCGGAACATATTATCTTACAATTAAGAAAGAGGCAAAGGATACCCTACTGGGTGTGTGGCTTCCAAGTATAAATAGTTCATATCGCATGTGGGTGAATGGTAAGCCGATTATTCACGAAGGACAAGTATCGGAGTATGTGGAATATGCTGTTCCTTCCGTAAAACAACGAATGGTTATGATTAATATCCCTGGAAGCACTGCTGATATTGCCATTGAAGTTACGAATTTCTCTCATCATCGTGGCGGAATATGGCAGCCAATATATCTGGGTTCATCGGAGAAAATCATTAGTAAAAGCAGGTTAGAACTGGTTCGTGACAGTATGCTGTTCGGTTGTTTGTTAATGGTGGGGCTTTATCATATTGGATTGTTCATAGAAAGGCGCAAGGATTGGTACACGTTTCTATTTGCAGTTCTATGCATTGCAATGGCGGGACGGATATTAACGTCTGGAGATGCCATTCTACTTACTTGGTTCCCAAGCTTATCATGGTATTTCGTTATTCGTTTGGAATATGTACTAATGATCGTGGCGACGATGGCCGGATGCGGTTATATGAGATATTTGTTTTATGAGGACGCTTGTTATAAAACCTATGTTGTAATGAATATAGCAGGAGTAATACTCATAGGCACCATTATACTCCTTCCAGTACTTTCTTTTACCTCCAAACTCTCTATCTATCAATTCTATGTGATAGGTGCGGCTTGTTACGTATTCATAATGAATATAAAAGCGGTTCATAATCAACGGCTGGGTGCGCATATTGCATTGATCGGATTCACCGTTCTTAATATATTGGTCGTTAATGATATTTTATATTATCATTCGCTTGCTCCTATTCGAGACTTGGCTCCAATTGGGCTTGTATTTTGCATATTTATGCAATCGCTTATGATCTCGTTAAGGTATTCAAAAGCGATGTATGACGTTGAATCGGTAACTATCGAGCTGAGAGAACTGAATGCGAATTTAGAGGAGAGGATACAAGAACGTACAGCTGCATTGACACAAATGAATGCGAATTTAGAGTTGAAAAATTTTGAATTAGAACGAATGGAAACCTCGCGTAGACATTTATTTACGAATATTTCACATGATTTACGAACACCGATGACCTTAATCCGCGGCTATTTAGAGGCGCTGCAGGATGAGGTAATTCAGGATAGAGAACAGCAAAAAAAGTATATTCGCCTTATGCTCAATAAAATTAATGGCTTGAATCATCTTATTGATGATTTGTTTGAGCTGTCTAAGTTAGAGGCCAGGAGAGTGCCTGTAGCGATAGAGTCGGTACTGCTGGAGCATTTTATTTCTCATTTGGAAGAGCATTACGAGCTGGAGCTGCGAAGCAGAGGCCTGCTATTCGCATGTTATAACCTGACGTATCGCAATGCTCCCCCGGTCAGCATTATGCTGGAAGTTGACATTGATCGCATGATGCAAGTGTTCGACAATATTATCTATAACGCAGTCAAATTTACGCCAATTGGTGGTTCCATAACGATTGAGGTTGACTATGTAAAGCAGGATCAAGCGGTTCAAATTAAAATCACCGATACCGGTATTGGTGTGGGTGAAGAAGACTTGCCTTATTTATTTGATCGATTTTATAAAAATGATAAGTCGCGCAATTCGATGACAGGCGGCAGTGGGATTGGACTGGCAATTGCTAAAGAAATTGTTGAGTTGCATTTAGGAAGAATTGGAGTTGAGAGCGTGCAAGGACATGGAACGACATTTTATATCATTTTGCCCGCTCAAGTGAAATAGCTCAGACACATCGTTTTATCGCTTGGAAGAAATAGATTGCCGCATTAGCTGGAGTGTTTGTTGTCTTGAATCGGCATCTAGCCCGTGCCATAGCTGTAGAAGCTGATTTGTCTCATGTGATTCGATATAGGAATGATCATTGATAAGATAGTCTACAGATACGTCGAATAAGACGGCCAACTTCAGTAAGGTGGAATATACGGGTTGCCGATTGTTAATTTCATAATGGCTATATGCCGAACGAGTCAATCCAATATGACGGGCAACTTGCTCTTGCGACATATTTCGGACGGTTCGTAAATTGCGTAAGCGCTCTCCAAATGTCATAGCAGGTCTCCTTTGAGAAAAATATGCTAGAGTGGGGTCGCAAATTTATAGGTTTGTAGTTTTACATGTAATGTATGATACAAAATGTATCATGTCAAGATTGTTTTAGAATATCATCTATTACTGCAAAAGGCGTAATTCCAAAAAGGAATCACGCCTTTTGCAATATCTATCAAAACGATTCTGTCAAGAAACTACGATGCTAATTCGGTTTAATATAAGGACAAAGCAAGGGTGTCCATTTCTCGTCTTGAATGCAGAATTGCTTCTGATCCGATAATTTCAATACTGATCAGTGTTTCAAGGCATGTTTTAATCGCTCGCTTACCTGTATTCATTTTGCGATTGAGAGCATCCATGAGTAAAGAGAATGTATTTTTGTGAGACATATTTGTGCAAAACACGGGTATTTTTCGTTGTTGGAATTCAATATAAACTGTTTTCATCTGGCAACGGACCTCCTTCTATTGATCTATTTCCGTTAATCTTATAATACGAAAGGAACATTAAATGAACATTAAAAAGTGAAGACAATGTTGTTACATTTGCAAAATATATGGAAGAAATCTATAAATATCGTAGAAAAAAGCCACTTGATTGTGATTGAAGTCGAAGTAACCATTCCCTAATATGCACGATTGGGCACTTAACGGCATATATCGTATGTAGCGATGCGTAAGGGGGATGGAAAGTTGGAAAAGCGATTGTCACTGTGCATGATTGTAAAAGATGAGGAATCGTTTATCGGCAACTGTCTGGACAGTGTGAAACATGTGGTGGATGAGATCATTATTGTTGATACAGGTTCAACGGATAAAACCGTATCGATATGCCAATCGTATGGTGCGAAAATCTATGAGTTTCCTTGGAATGACAGCTTTGCCGACGCTCGCAATTTCGGTTTGAAGCAGGCGACGGGCGATTGGATATTGTGGATGGACGCAGATGAGGCACTGGATCCGGATCAAGCGGTGTTTGTACGCGATATTTTGCAGGAAGAAATGGCTCATATCGGAGTTATCCGATTAATTAACTATATTGGTGAAGATACGCCAAGCAACGCACAGACTTATATCGTTGGTCAGCATCGCTTGCTGCGAAATCATATGGGATTTCAATTTAACGGAAACATACATGAACAGTTAAATGTTCAAGAGGTGCTTGGAGAGCATATTGAATGTAAGATCCTGCCTGTGAAAATTCACCACTATGGATACTTACAAATTGTTACCCAAGCACGCAGCAAGTCTGAACGAAATTTACGACTACTGCAGATTGAAAAAGAAAAGCCGGAATACAGCCCGTGGATCGATTATCACATTGCTAGTGAGCAGTACCGGTTGCAAAGGTATGCAGAAGCCTATGAATCAGTAAATACTTCCTTACTGCGATTTATTGAAATGAGCAAGCTGCCGCCATCGCTTTTGTACAAATTAAAATATGAGTTAATGCTCATTCTAGGTAGCTATGATGGAGCATGGCCATCGATTGAAAAGGCTATTGCCCTGTATCCGGATTACGTCGATCTTCACTTTTTCAAAGGAATTATTTTGTACTTGAAACAAAAATACGATTACGCATTGCCTGTGTTTCGGCACTGTATTGAGTTAGGGGAAGAAAATCTCCAACATCTTATCTTGCGGGGAGTAGGGAGCTTTCACGCATGGTACTACATTGGACAGTGCTTAGAGCGGTTGAATCAGCGGGAAGAAGCAATTCAGGCTTATGAAAACTGTCTTCGGGAAGACAGCGGTCATACTTCTGCAAAGGATGCACTAGGCTTGCTGCTTGACCCACCGAATCAGGTACAGAAAGAAGATATTCATCAGGAGAACATGAAGGAAGCGCAATTGTCAATCCATCAGTCTGCACCGAATACAATAAGTTTATGTATGATTGTGCGCAATGAAGAGACTGCTTTGGAACGCTGTCTTAGAACTGTCCATAAGATTGTGGATGAAATCATTATTGTCGATACAGGCTCGACAGATCGAACGAAGGAAATTGCAGCCCAGTTTCATGCACGTGTGTTCGATTTTGAATGGATAGACGATTTTGCTGCAGCGCGGAATTATGCCTTTAGTCAAGCAACGAAGGAGTATATTTTGTGGCTAGATGCGGATGATGTGCTGGAAATCAAGGATCAAGTTCTCTTAAAGGAACTAAAGAAAACACTTTCGCCAGATGTTGATAGCGTCACGATGCATTATGTATTAATGGTAGATGAAAAAGGAAATGCTACATCCAGTCTGCGAAGAAATCGCTTAGTTAAGCGAGCCCGCGAGTTTAAGTGGCATGGGCCCGTGCATGAATATTTGGAAGTAGGCGGACATATTATTCATAGTGATATATGTGTAACCCATAAGAAAGATAAGCAATATACCGATCGCAATCTCCGAATCTACGAGAAGAGACTCGCCGCCGGTGAGGAGTTTTCGCCACGTGATTTATATTATTTTGCAAATGAATTGCGAGATCATTCCCGTTTCGAAGAGGCTGCGAATGGATATGCAAAGTTTTTGAATACAGGGCAAGGCTGGATAGAAGACAATATTCAAGCATGCCGGAAAATGGCAGAATGTTATGGCAAACTAGGTCAACGACATAATCAGTTTATGGCGTTGTTCCACAGCTTCACCTACGATAAGCCACGTGCTGAAATATGCTGTGCAATCGGAGCTATGTGGGTGGATTCCGGGCACTATCACCAGGCTATCTATTGGTTTGAGCAGGCAACGAAGCTTCCGGCAGATGAAGGTCAAATGTCGATGGTAGAGCCGTCTTCCTGGACGTGGGTACCTCATTTGCAATTGTGCGTATGCAATGATCGGCTTGGGGAGATAGAGAAGGCTTGTTACCATAATGAGGTGGCGTTATCCTTCCTCCCTTCACATCCTAGCATGCTCCATAATCAACAATATTTCCGTGACAAGCTTGGAGAAGAACGGTATGAGAAGCTGCGGATTCAACAATAAAGGAGAGTTCGAGTTCAAAGTATGTGATCGCGAAATGAGGGGATTGTGTTGAAAGTCAGTATCGTCATTTTAACATTGAATCAATTTTCCCATACGATACGATGTCTGGAGAGCATTCGCAAGCATACGCCGGAGCCTTACGAGATTATTATCGTTGACAATGGTTCAACTGATTTAACGCTCCCCTATTTAAGACTGCAATCAGACGTCACCTTGATTGAAAATCAGGAAAATGCAGGGTTTGCCAAAGGCTGCAATCAAGGTGCTGCTCGTGCTTCTGGGGATCATATTCTATACTTGAATAATGATACTATTGTCACACCCAATTGGCTAACAAATATGCTGAAAGTTCTGCATTCCAGTGAAGATATCGGAATGGTTGGGCCTTTAACGAATTATTCGAGCGGCCATCAGCAAATTCCAGTGACCTATACAGATTTATGGGATTTGAACGCTTTTGCCAAGGAGCATGAAGCAAGACATGCAGGAACGGTCACGGAGGTTCGTCGGCTTGTTGGCTTTTGTATGCTGATGAAGCGCAGTGTCGTTGAGGAAGTTGGAGGATTTGATGAACGTTATGGCCTTGGCAATTATGAGGATGATGATCTCTGTTTACGAACGGCAAATGCAGGGTACCGTATGCTCATTGCGAATGACGCTTTCATTCATCATGTTGGCCATGTGACGACGAATCAGCTTGAACAGGCAAGCCTGCTGCAATTGTTGTACACGAATCGGGAGCAAGCACGCCGGAAGTGGGGAGCCGACATATTCGACTTGATTTACAAGGCGGAGTCAACCATTACGATTTGTATTCGATTAACTAATCGGGCAGAGCCTTTGGACGCTTGTTTGACATCAGTTGTTGAGGTAGCAGATGAGATTATTGTATGCAATTGTACAGGAGATCAAAGTGAAGACATTGGCGTAAACACTAACGTTCCGATTCGATGGCTCCATACAACGGAAGTTGCAGATGACGTAGGCGATTGCATACTGCGCCAGGTATCTGAATATGCCACTAAAGATTTCATTTTCCTTCTTGATGCTACGGAGTATTTGCCATCCGCTGAACGAAGACAGCTTCGAGCGCTGAAGCGGTCTTTGGAGCCAGAAGTGAGTGCAGTCTGGATGAGGGAAGAAAGGGAGCGGGAAGACAGACGAGCAGAAGGAGGGGAACGGTTGAGGTTGGTTCGACGCAATGTTCAGTTGTCCATCCCCACTCCGTCTGAATTACAGCATCAAGATCCGGGGGAGAGCAGTGCAGGCCGTTATGTCAAAAGTGAAATCCGTGTGGCAACTCTCGTATAAATGAAATCTTGCTGTAAGAAAGCCTGAACCTTTACTTTCCGTTATAATACGGAAAGCCGGTTCAGGCTTTTATTCATATCTATGTTATCGCGGAATGATGCTCGCTCCATTCTGGATGGGCTGCAAGCAACGTATGGAGAGCATGATTGGCAGGCTCATATGCAGGATTGAACTGCAGAGCTGCCCGGTAAGCATTAACTGCTTCGTGAAGGTTATTTAATTGCTCATAGCATTGTCCCTTATAATAATAAGCGTGGAAGCTCCCGCTGCCGCGGAGTGTAAGGTGGTTCAATTGCTCATCTCCTAATTGGATGCAGTTATGGAACGATTCTAGCGCTTGTTCAAACTTGCCTAACTGATAGAGGATAACTCCTTTGTATAAATGAAGATCCACATAGTCTGGATATAAGATTAAAGCTTTATCAATTGCAGGCCAAGCCCCTTCGATGCTCCCTGTTTCGATCAGGATCGAATATTTCAGCTTATAGACGAGAGAAGGAGGTGCAAGTCCTTCAGACAGAAAACGAATAATTGCCAAATTGATATAATGGAATGCTTGATCATATTGCTTCATTCGGGAGTATTCACTTGCCAAGTGGTACTCTAGCCACGAGTTAGGCTCATTGGCCGCCCTCGCTTTATGCAGCAAGGCTATATTGCGCTCATTTTTATTTTTGGCATGGGTTACATCATTTAAATAACCGTAATGATACAATTTGATTGGTAACGTCTCAATTTGAGATTCATCCTGGTTTGGCAGCACATCTTTAATATTTAATATTTCATGTATGCTGAACTGGAACTTAAACCCTTTGTTATTTCGAAAGAGACGTGTATGAGAAATGTGATATGTATCATTCTCATTAATCGAATCACCAATAAAATTTATTAAATGAATCGAATAAATGTCCTTGTCCAATGTAGGCAGCAACGCTTTTACTTCATCACGATCTTCCTTAGCCAATTCTTCGTCGGCGTCCAGCCACATGATCCAATCCCCAGTCGCCTGCTCTAATCCAAAATTCCTTGCCATGGCGAAATGATCTTGCCACTCATGCGTTAGTACACGTGCCCCATATTCTCGGCATATGTCAATCGTCCGATCCGTTGAACCGGTATCGACAACAATAATCTCGTCTGCAATAGACCGAATACTTTGCAAGCAGCGTGCGATGACGTCCTCCTCATTCCGAGCAATTAGGCAGATGGATAATGTAGGAGATTGCATGATTTTCACCCTTCTTTCTTCAAATGAGATAAATAACTGTATGCGATGTCGGGAGTTGATATTCAGGGGAACCTGCTTGACTGCACATGTTTTTTCGTCCAAATTGTTCTGGAGAGAAATGCCCAAGCAATGAACATTATTACGCATATGAGATAAACCCTCAGACATAGGATGATTAACGTAAGTTGCAATGAGGTGCTTGCAAAAGGAAAAGAGAGAGGTGAACTGTTTTGTCACAGGCTAATATTCCTAATATTACACCCACTATTTCGATTACCCTTGGTCAAACCGTTACATTGCTTTTGGCATCAATCGCGCTGGAGGAACTGGCGCTTGCGCACATTGTGAATGCTGAGGCAGAAAAAATTCAACTCGTTGTCGGTACACTTGCCCCTGGGATCACCCCAAGAGCAACAGTGGAGGACTTACTTGCGATTGACGACAGTGTAAGAAGAACATTACAAGATGTTATTAAGAAAGAAATGCTGCTCCAATTTAAGTTAGACAGCATACTTACAAGTTTTCCTGGATTGTAAATAACGTGCAGGTCTAGGTATCAAAACTGCAAGCACCTCATTCCACTTGCATTTCTCCTGTGGATATAAAGATCCGCAGGAGAATGCACGTTCATGAAGTGCTGCATACCTGTCATGTTCCGGGGCAAATCAAGCCCGAAACTCAGCATGATACATTTGCCTGTGGCATAAAAATAATGGGAATCGAACTTTGTTATGCATCTGGTTAAGAAGAGAACAACAATAAGGAGGCAAGGTACAATGTCCATGCCCAATATTCCGGATATTAAGCCGGAAATCATTTTGAAGCGGAATGAAGTCGTCAATTTACTGCTAACATCAATCGCACTTGAGGAAATTGGATTGTCCCATATTATCAACGCAGAAGGAGAAAAAATTCAAGCTGTCATTAAGAAACGGGAGCTGTGTTTGTCAGAGGCGCTTAAAATTAACGACAGTGTAGATCGGATGCTGAGAAACATTGTAAAAAATCAAATGTTATTGCATTTTAAGCTGGAAGATGTAATTCGTCTCGAGAAGCACCATCACCACGAGCATTGTGAGCATTGTGAGGATTGTGAAGAGTAGGCATTTGTTCATATCTAGGGAGAGAGAGGAGGGAGAACATGAGCATCCGAAATGAAGATGACCGCATTCCAACAATTGATGAGGCTGTTGCGCATCTGCTGCAATCGCTCTCTCTCGAAGAAGGTGCCCTTGGACAATTGCTCCTCACGGAAGCTGAGAAGGCAATGGCATTCGTTGGCAAGGACAAGAATTTCCCTTCTCATCCAACGCCTAAAGAAATTGTAGATTACAATTCCTCTGTGGTCCAAATTCTTGATTCCATGTTAATGGCGGAATGGCTGCTGTTAAAAAATTAAATATGGTCGTACATATGGAGTTCCAGGCGCCAACGAGGTCTTCTGCTTCAAAGATCCCGAATAAGGGGCAAAAATGGAGCAAGGGAGATGTGTTCGATACCACAGATAACGACTTGGATTATTAACAACAAAGCTGGAGCGGGGTGGATGATGAGCAATGAACAAGACGTTTCAACCACTGTCAAAAATGCTGCTAGCTGTGTTCCATCTCATCCATGCGCTGGATATAAGATGGGATCAGAAAAATAAAGAATTGCATGTTGTCCAAATACTATCCATGGTGGATACGTTAAGAGAGCTGCATTTATGCACGTACCGAAGGGTTCAAGTATATAAGCAGACCGTAATTGATGCACATACCGAGCATTTGGATGATAGACAGATTAAGGAAGTGCTTGATTCTGTGCGCCGCACACAATTCTTGCTCGGAAGATGGAATCTAACAAATCGGTTATTAGTCGAGCAGCTGCAGGATCATCTTCGGTATTTAGAGGACTATTATCGAGCCTTCAATCAAGTTAAGCTGGAGCAGCCAAACCAAAAAATCGTTCAGCCTGTTCAATCTGTCAATCAAGTATCCAATGTATGGGATGCAGTAAAGGTGGCCGGTGCTGTAAAGAAAAGAAGGCCTCCGAGTTCCGCATCAGTACCCAAAAATGTTCGCAAGCCCCGATCTACAAAAAAACAAACGAAGATGAAACCTTCAGAACAAGTGTTCATTATCACCAACCATCAGGTGAATGAGGATGTGCAGTCAAATCAAAACAGGATTGTATCTAAAATTGGCAGCAGGATTTACTACAGAAAATAAAGGCTTGACGCGCTACATCACAATCATCGGGAAAGGAGATTGCCTGATGGCAGACACGGGTCTTATTCGGATTGAGGGTTCCAGCTACTATCTTCCAGGGCGATGGGCCGTTGGCGTATATCTAAATTTCGATACCAGATGTGCGGTGCTCATTGACAGCGGTGCGGGTACAACTGTAGCGCAGCAAGTGGATCATGCTGTCAAGGCACACGGTTGCAAGGTAGCAGCCATTATTATAACCCATGGTCATGAAGTACAATTTCGAGGAAATCAATATTTCAAGGAGCAATATCCAGATATTCACATATACAGCACTCATCAAACGGGTATGTACTTGCGACATAAGTCAATATGCAGTTCAGAATTACCGTTTGGGGCCCCCATTTGCGAAGGCAATATTTGCATGCCAGATCATTCCATAACCGACTTTATTCCGCATGCGGATGGATCTCTTCAGATTGGGGCTATTACGCTGCAGATTCTAGCGCTGCCAGGACATTGCTCCGGTATGATTGGTGTCATTACACCAGATGATGTTGTATATTGCAGCGATGCTATGTTCGGTTATCATACTTTGTCAAAGCAAAAGCTTCTTTATTATACGAATATTGCAGAGGCCAAAAGTACATTCCGCAAGCTGCTATCACTTAGAGCCTCCGCTTATGTTCTGTATCATGGCGGTTGTATTAAAGGGATGATGAACCTGGTGAAGCAGCATATGACCCGGATAAACGAGACCACTCATTTTATCCTGAACCTCGTACAAGACAGCCCGCTAACGATGGAGACAATTATTGAGAAGGTCATGAGACGGTATGAAGTTGAGCAGTCTGTGCAGCAATATCATGTTGCCAATGCCATTACACATGCACACGTGACAGAACTATATCAAAAAGGTCTCGTATTGCAGTATTTGTATGGCGGGTATTTGTATGTGGCAGGAAGTCATCGGGATGTAATGCCAGACACCGATGAGGAGCCGGAACATATAATAAAGAACAATTTATTAGATGTACCAAGCTAGTCTCAAAAGCTCTAAAGGGGGAGCATGTCATTTGGAAATACACGAGCAAAGAGAAGATAACCACGAATCAGACATATCCTCAGGACTGCTGGAAGATGCTGATGAATATATGGGAAAAAGCGAGTGGGAGCAGGCTATTGTAATTTATGAGCGATTGTTGGACAAAGGGGAATTAGAAGCTTCCACTGCAATTACCGTTTGTGGACTTTTAACGACATGTTACACGAAACTGGGCATGAACGCCAAAGTGCTAAGAACCTTGTTCCGAAGATTGCAATATGAGCGGCCGAATGCAGAACTTTGCTGCCATATAGGCTATCAGTATTTTATACAAGAGCTGTGGTCAGATGCGGCATATTGGTATGAACTGGCGACACAGCTTCCATCTGATGCTGTTCATTCAGGTGCTGATGCCAATCGCACATGGCTTCCACATTTGCAGTTATGTGTATGCTATGACAGGCTGGGAGATCTCAACCGGGCTTATAACCATCATCTGCAGGCTGCGCTATATGTACCGGATCATCCAAGTGTAATACGTAATGAAGCATACTTCAGCCCCTATTTTGAGAAGCTGGACAGGAGCAGATCTCAGAATTGCGGGCTATCTCTGCTTATTCCGTCGGTTCCGGAGCGGCTTTCCGCCTTATCTCGTCTCCTAGCGGATCTTCATCAGCAGGCTATGGGTAAGCCTGTAGAGATACTTGTCCTAATTGATAATAAAAAAGAACAATTGGCGATAAACGAAACCAATTGCTGAAACAAGCACAAGGTCGATTTGTTGCCTTTATTGATGATGATGATCATGTCAGTCCCAATTATGTAGATACATTGCTGGAGGCTATTGATCAGCAGCCGCGCGCAGACTGCATCGTGTTTGACGTACAGGTCAAACTAAATGGGATTAAAGATAAATTGTGCAAGTACGGTATTGAATACCAACACGGGCATGACGAGCATTATTATTATCGCAAACCGAATCATCTTATGTGCTATGCCAAACGAGTTGCTATCGAACATCAGTTCCAGGACATTAGCTACGGTGAAGATGATGAATGGGGAGGACGGTGCGCTGCAGACATTCGACTCCAGCATCGCATTCCGCAAGTGCTGTATACGTATGATTGGGTAGCTAAGCCCTGGGATTGGTACGATAAACAGTAATCCATAACAATTGGTGTAACAAATGGATTACCTATCTGAATACATCGTCTGAAGCTGTTGGGAGATATGAGGATACATTTCTAAGTAAGCCGTATCTCCCTTAGGAAACAAAACACCTAATCCGCTAGAATGATCGAATTGGAAAGAGGGATGCTGGGTCTTTAACTCATCCCAAAATCTCCAAACGCCAAATCCATGAAGTTGGACGGATATATCATGGAATAGAACGATCCCGTTCTCTGCTACTTTGGGCAGCCATGTATGATAATCGTGGTGGACTGCTTCATATTCGTGGAATCCATCAATATGAAGCAGATGAATCGAGTTATCCTCGAAATTTTGCAAGGCTTCGTCAAACGTACTTTTTATAAGGACAGCCACTTCTGGATATAATGCAGCTGCGATCTGTTCTACTTCTCCATATACATCCTTACTATAGGAGCCGGAATGTGAATCGCCTTCCCATGTATCAACTGCATAGCATTTAGCGGCTAAGCCATTGTCTTTGACTGCTTCACAGAAGCTGAAGAAGGATGCTCCCCAATGCGTGCCTAATTCCACGATGCACTGTGGCTTTACAAATGAAATGAGATCATATGCGAATGCTCGATGTCCCAGCCAAGCGGAATGGGGGAGCAGATGAGGAGCAATTTGCTCATATTCGAAGCTTTTTTGGTGTAGTTTCCAATCAGACATATAGATACCTTCTTTCTAATTAAGGGGATTTTTGATGTTTATAAATGGAGGATAATGAAAGGAAATGAAATATCAAGTTACCTTCGAAACCAAATGCTATGAAAAGGACTGGAGGATGTTGTTAAAAACAGATCGACTGCAAAGAGCGGTGAGCCTGAATAAGTACCCGTTCTCAGAGGTGATTCTCTATATTAACAATGTAAATGATGTGGCAGAGGTGTCCTTCTATGCACAGCGGCTAGTTGATTCAGGCGTGCTTACCAAATTCGAGGTCGTTGATGATTATGCTGACGAGGCATTGCACTATTTTCAGATTGATAAAGACTCATTTGCCGGAGGCTATTATTATTCTATTGCAGAGCTGGTAAGTATATACCGATGCCAGACACCTTATTTGCTCCATTTCTCTGGCGATTCCATACTAGAGTCAACCTTCTCGTGGATTGATGAGGCGATTTCGCGAATGGAGCAGAACCCTTGTATTAAGGTAGCGAATCCAGTGTGGAATCGCAGATATGATGAAGCGATGTTAGAAGCGGGTAGTGAGGATGAGCTTTTTTATATCGGCTACGGCTTCTCTGATCAATGTTATCTAGTGAATGTGCAAGATTTCAAACATGCTAACTATAATCAGACACATCCTGCATCTAGACGGTATCCGGTATATGGCGGCGAGCTATTTGAAAAACGAGTAGATTCGTGGATGCGACATAATGGGTTTAAACGATTGACTTTTAAGTATGGTAGTTATGTCCATCCTTGCTATTAAGGGCGGAGATATGAGTGAAATAGGCATTAGGTAGTGTCCAGAACACCTTATCCTTAAAAAACATATATGTATAGGGTAATCGAAATTACTTTTAAGGATAGGGAGGGATGGTTGTTGTCTCAAGCAAATATTCCCAATATAACACCAATTATTTCCGTTACTAGAGATGACGCTATAAATCTGTTGCTGTCCTCTATTGCTTTAGAAGAGCTGGGGTTAAGCCATATCATCAACGCTGAAGGAGAAAAAATACAGTTTGTGCTCGGAACTTTGCCGGGTGTGTCATCTCCTCCAGCAACCTTAAGCGATATATTATTAATCAATCAAAGTGTAAGAGACACGCTTCGTGATGTTACGAAAAAAGAGCTGTTACTTCAATCGAAGCTGGAAACTATTTTACAGGTACCTGTTGCTGTAGGAATAACAGGAGCAACTGGGGCCACAGGAGCAACGGGAGCCACGGGTGCGACAGGAGCCACGGGAGCAGGTGTAACCGGAGCCACGGGAGCGACAGGAGCAACGGGAGCCACAGGTGCAACAGGTGCGACAGGAGCAACGGGAGCAACGGGAGCAGGAGTAACCGGAGCCACAGGAGCGACAGGAGCTACGGGAGCCACAGGTGCAACTGGTGCGACAGGAGCAACAGGAGCAACGGGAGCAACAGGAGCAGGAGTAACCGGAGCCACAGGAGCTACTGGAGCAACAGGAGCCACAGGTGCAACTGGTGCGACAGGAGCAACGG
>NZ_AMBZ01000004.1:0-140000 GCF_000293805.1 Paenibacillus alvei DSM 29
CTAGCAGAGGGAGCCGTGCATCCGCAACATCTGTCAGAGGGATCCGTGCATCCGCATCATTTGTCAGAGGGATCCGTGCATCCGCAACATCTGGCCGAAGGAGCGTTGCACCCGCATCATCTAGCAGAGGGAGCCGTGCACCCGCAACATCTGTCAGAGGGAGCTGTGCATCCGCAACATCTGGCCGAAGGAGCCGTGCATCCGCATCATCTAGCAGTAGAATCGGTTCAACAGCACCATATTGCTCCGCATGCAGTCAGTGGATCGCATATTCAAGCACAGTCGATTGAGCGTGATCATCTGGCGTCGGGAGTAATAAGTGTCGAGCATTTGGATGAGGAACTGTTTCTTATGTTATCCGAAACGTGGGATTCCAAAATATCTGAGCAACCGTTAATTGGCTCAGCGGATATCACTCCTGGCGTAATCACAACAGAACATTGTGCATTTACACCAATTCGAGCCTCATCGACTCATACTGCCGCTCTGCAGCAATTTGGCACGGTGCCATTTTCATTCCGAGATCTTGATGAGATGATCGAATTGCGTATTTCATTTGATGAGCCCTATCAAAATAAGAATTATGTACTGGTAGCGATGACGAATCATTCTGCATGTTACGCCGTAATGAAATCCCAATCCACTGATCACGCTATTATCGAAATTATGCGAACACGCATTAGCCCACATCCGAATGGATTGGTGTCTTGGATAGCAATTGGGTAGGAGTAACGGAGTGTGATACTCCCATATTCCCAGCTTACCGGAACCGTCAGCTTCATCTGTGGCAGCTGGCGGTTGCGTTCTATCCTTGCCAACCAACATCTACTCACATGACAAATTGTTCCCACATATAATGGACTTTCCGCACATGTCACAATTGAACACGAGCGATGAGTAAAATCTATGACGTGAGAGCTCATTTCTATATGTTCCACTCAGGGAGGGTGTATGTAATGAAGGGCATCATTTTGGCTGGAGGCACGGGGACACGCCTCTATCCATTGACGAAGCTGATCAATAAGCACTTAATACCCGTTGGGAAGCATCCTATGGTCAGTTATGCGATTGAGCGTCTTCGCTCAGCGGGTATCACGGATATTTTCATGGTCATCGGCAAAACGTCAGCTGCGCTATATACCGAATATTACGGAAGCGGACAATCCATGGGGGTCAAT
Source organism: Paenibacillus alvei DSM 29 (assembly GCF_000293805.1). Taxonomy (GTDB): domain Bacteria; phylum Bacillota; class Bacilli; order Paenibacillales; family Paenibacillaceae; genus Paenibacillus_B; species Paenibacillus_B alvei. The sequence continues at coordinate 1,179 of NZ_AMBZ01000004.1, forward strand.
ATTACGTATGCAGTTCAAGAAGAGGCAGGAGGCATTGCACAGGCGCTGTCGCTAGCAGAGCCCTATCTTCCGCCAGATGAAAAATTCGTTGTCTTGTTAGGAGACAATTTATTTTTGGATAATTTAACGCCTTATGTAGACGAATATCGCAATCAGGATCTTGGGGAAGCGCGTATTTTGCTTAAGAAGGTCAAGGATCCGCATCGATATGGCGTACCGATTTTCGATAAGGAGCGCCAGGATCGCATTGTAAGAATCGTTGAGAAGCCGAAAGTCCCTGCTTCCTCTTATTGTGTAACCGGCATTTACATGTATGACACTCATGTATTTGAGCACATTCGGTCGATCGCTCCTTCTACCAGAGGAGAACTGGAAATTACAGACGTGAACAACTGTTACGCCCAAGCTGGCAAGCTGCATTACAACTTGCTGGAGAAATGGTGGATCGATGCGGGGACATTTGATTCCTTGTCTGAGGCATCTCAGCAGCTATGGGAGGTGCAGTTATGACGCATGTGCTGGTAACAGGCGGCATGGGATTTATCGGGAGCAATTTTATCCTCTACATGCTGTCCCAATATAGCAACTTACGCATTACGAATCTGGACGCTCTGACGTATGCAGGCAATCCTGATAACTTGGAAGAGGTGTCGTCTTCTGAGCGCTATCGGTTCGTTAAGGCAGACATTACAAATCACGTGCAACTGGAGCGTATTTTCGCTGAAACGGCTTACGATGCGGTTGTGCATTTTGCGGCAGAATCCCATGTTGACCGAAGTATAGCTGATCCAGAGGCGTTTGTTCGAACGAATGTATGGGGGACGTTTCAACTGCTGGAGGCTGCCAAACGGCACGGAGTCTCGAAGTTTATCCATGTCTCCACAGATGAAGTGTATGGATCGCTTGAGGATACCGGGTGTTTCACGGAAGAGTCGCCACTTGCACCTAATAGCCCCTACTCCGCATCCAAGGCCGGCTCCGATTTGCTTGCCCGCGCGTATGGGCAGACGTATGGACTGCCTGTTGTTATTACACGCTGCTCGAACAACTATGGACCGCGGCAATTTCCGGAGAAGCTGATTCCGACTATTATTTTGCGGGCATTGCATGACGAGCCGATTCCTATCTATGGAGACGGATCAAATGTACGGGATTGGCTGCATGTGACAGATCATTGCACTGCGATTGATTTTGCTTTGCGAGTGGGCAAAGTCGGTGAGGTATACAACATAGGTGGTCATAATGAACGGACGAATCTGGATGTCGTGAGGATGATCCTTCAAGTGCTTAATAAGCCGGAATCTCTTATTACGTTTACTTCGGATCGTCCAGGACATGACAAGAGGTATGCTATTGACCCTAGTAAGAGTGAGCGAGAATTAGGCTGGCGTCCCCAAATTGAGCTTGAACAGGGGATGCGCCAGACGGTTGCATGGTATGTATCGAATCAAGCATGGTGTGAGCGAGTGCGCTCTAATGCGTATTTAGAAAGCCGCTAGTTTTTGGTTCAAGCAAGCAGCGGCTGCCTTCAACGAACAAGAGTGACAATTGGTAAAACGATAGAAAAAGGGGCCGAAAGATATGTTCAAAAAACGCCGACCGTTGCCGCGAACATCTCGGCAGACAAAGGCTCAAGGCCAGCGAATAGCTCGCCATTTACTAGGAAAGCGCAAGGGTGAAAGGCTGACTGAACGTTATGAATACGGCTATTCGCTCGGATATATAGAAGGTCTTCAAGCTGGACAGGAGAAGTATGGTGAGCAGTTTGAGGGTACGAGTATAATCATACCTACTTACAATCAGGTGGATGTTCTTGAACAGTGTGTAGACAGCATACGCGCCTATACGGAAGTGCCTTATGAGATTATCGTCGTTGACAATGCGTCTACGGATGGTACATCTGCTTTTTTGAATAAGAAATCCGGACAATTTCGGTTTTATATTCATGAGAAAGTTAGAGGATTTGCTGGTGCTGTGAATACAGGATTGATGATGTCAAAAGGCACGTCGATATGTATTTTGAACCCAGACACGTTCGTTACATCCAATTGGCTGACGAATATGCTGGCATGTCTGAATAGTGATCTTGAGATTGGAATGGTTGGCCCAGTGACGTACGTTCTGGATGAGAAGCAGCAGCTTGCGGATACCGATGAACAGATGGAAAATTTGCATCACTATCATTCAGAATCCACTAGCCCTGTTTTGGATCCTAGTAAATGGAACAGTGCTGATCATTTGGAAAGCGGTTGTTTATTGTTCCGTCGTAGCTTATTTGAAGAGACTGGCTATTTTGACGAGGGCTATGGTCATGTATATTATGAGGTCGAGGATTACAATGTCCGAATCAGGCTTAGTGGTCGGAAGCTAGTCGTCGCTCAGGATACATGCATATATCAGGTTGTCAGTAAAGGGACAACTGCATCTGGGGATCAATCTCAATCCACAAATGATAATTATGCAAGTCTGTTCCAGAAAAAGTGGCGGAACCCTTATAATTGGATGCATCGTGTTCGTGAACGTTATGGCAAACAAAACGGTGAACGCTGCCAGACATTCTATCCGACTCATGTGGCTGTGGCGGGATTGTCAGAGACTGTCTATTGGATTGAACAGGGTACCAAGCATCCGGTTGAAGGGAACCTAACCATCCCGATCGTAAGCGTAAGTCAGGTTGATCTGAGGGGATGGCCGACAGGATCAACGGTAGACGCGGAAAGCGTGACGAAGAAATGGAAGGAATCACATACAGAAGATGGGGGAATCGCGGAGGGCAGTGTGTTTACTACAGAATCCGGAAGGTATTATCAACGACAAGGGGATCTATACAGGGAATTCATGAGTGAGCATGCTTTAACGCGCTGGGAATTGACTGAGAAAGTAGTGGAGCGTACCGAGATCGACAAGGAAGCCCTTGAGGAAGGGCTCCCCATTATGGCAGCTCCAGAAATTCATTTGCATCTGTTATAAATGAGTCCGTTAAGCAGCAGTTGAATGGCGGCAGAAAGGGGGAGAACACGATTGGATAAAATGAAGCGGATACGGAAAATCCGACAAACGGATAGACAATTGTCGGGACTGAAGCAACGTATTCGACACCGAAAATCTAAGCTGACAAAGAAGACGCATTCGAACATTTATAAGGGAGCTGAAGCAACTGCGTATCGAGATGGCTTCGAAGCCGGGTTTGCCAAGGGGTTCGAAGATGGCCATCACCTGATATATTCCAATCAAGTATAGGATCAAAGACAGTCTGACGCTTGCGAAGCAAGAGGAGGGCTGTTTTTTGTGTTTTATGACATAAAGTCTTCGGTGATGGCATCCCCTTTTGAATTGCGAATTTCGCTGTTTTCAACATCTCCCTAATTGTAACGATCTCTTATTTTGGCCGCACCTCAAGCTGAATGACATCCAACGTAGAACCTCCTTGCAAAGGCATGGAAAGCCACATGCGTGCAATATGAACTCCCAGGGCGCGGGGAATAATTGATTCCCACATGATGCCGCGCTGCTGCTGCTCCCACTGGGAAAAGGCGCGCTGCGCCCGTTGGAGTAAGTGCTTATTGATCCTGCTAGGCATGTAGTCGGCATGGAGCTGAGCGGGCTTCATTCGAACAAAAACAAGCTCGTCAGATATATAAATTTGTGTATCTTGCGGCTGGAATAGCTGTTCGCCATGCAGGTCGTTCCAAATTTTCCATTGTTCTGTAAGCTTGTATTTTTGGGACTCGCCAAGCTCTGCGTATGACATTCTGTCCATCCTCCTGTATTTGTATTGAAGCGCTACACATATGCATTGAATCTGTCTGTACCGACGGCAATGGGAAAGCCATTCGATCGTATTGCGTATCCTACCTTTTGGCACAAAGATTGTAAATAGATGCCAATCCATGATTTTGAAATGAATTGTCAAGCAAAGCGTTTACATACGGGTATTTATTTAAATTTCTTTGTTTTTCTCATGAAATCATCGCCGTACAAGCAAAGTGGAGAAATTGCGAGGTAATAAGGCTGTAATGAGAGATAAGATGGGATTAGTTCATCACAATTGCTTGGAAATGGAGAAATTATGGTTTTCATTTCATTTACAGCAGGAGGGGGAAAGGCGTAAGATTCAGTTCAGCAACAACAACGATATCCGTTGCGTCTCAATCGCTGAATTGCGCAGAAAGCGGAAGCGGGGGAACCAATAAAGCGAATGCAGAGCTGAGTAATAGTCAGCAGCCAACGTTCGCATGGGGTGAATCCGGTACAGGAATCGATTCCTGGCTGGTAGGGCGACTCTTCGCGCCCGAATCCGTCAGCTAACCTCGTAAGCGTACGGGAGAGGCGCGCCTGATCAGATGGCGACGTACCTCTTTCTTGCAAGCAGGGCTTCGGACAGATGAACAGGAGGAAATGGATATGTACGATGCGGACCGGGTCATTGCAGTGTTCGCAGGCTGTGAGATGGGAATTGACTTTATACGCCAATTGAAAGGAGCAGGATATTCGATAGCGGGTATCGCCCATAATGGACGGTTGGCGAAGCGATTGGAAGGTATTGGAGTTACTCCGGTATGTCGAATCAATACGACGGAGCCGAAGGCGTGGGCTGTGCCTCATGTTCCAATTGGCCGAATCTATGTATTTGAACAAAGCTTTGCACTATCCTGCCGGCTGCTTCAAATATGCCGACAATGGACGACGGAGCCGATCACAATCGTAACGAAGCGTCATCATCCGCAGTCGATTTACCGATTGCTTGGTGCGAATTACGTCATTTATACGCAATCGGATCAAGTATCATTTTTACTATCTGATATCATCTAATTTATCCATATAGGCAATGCTCACCGCTGAATCCCATTCATGGGAACGGGGGAACCAACGTTAGTGCGCCAACTGTACATTTACAGTTCGCGCAAGGGGTGAATCCGGCACAGGAATCCGTTCCTGGCTGGTAGGGCGACTCTTCGCGCCCGAATCCGTCAGCTAACCTCGTAAGCGTCCAAGGAGGCAGCCTTTATTTCGTCGTGGAACAATTACGCGTACGTTTATTTGACAATGCGTGAGTGAAGCCACACGGAAAGGGTCCCTCTTTCCGTGTGGCTTTTTGTGTTGCCTGCGCGTTCTTATTGAGCCAATAAGGCTTGATAAGAACGGGATCGCGGCAGCATTGCCTGTAAGATGAGAACCTTATTCAGGAGGAGGAAGGGACAATGTTTGATGCAGTCATGATGATTCTTATCGCGCTGCTTGGACTGAGCGTATTGGGAATTCTCCATTGGTGCAAGGCGGAAGTGGAAGAACGAGGTGATCGCTCATGATGATCGTCTTATTCACCTTGATTACGGCTTTGTTCATTTACTTGTTATATGCCTTAGTCAAGCCGGAACGATTTTAGTTTAGGCAGAATCATTGTTGATATTTGTACATTAGAGAAGGGTGGAACGGAACGATGAGTGCAATCGAATGGATCGCCATTGGAATTACCTTATTGCTTGCCTTGGCGATAGCGCGTCCGATCGGAATATATATGGCAGGGGTGTTTGATAATAGCGGAGCTCCAAGACCGCTGGACTCTGTATTTGGGCCGATAGATCGATTTTTATTTACATGTTTCGGCATTAAGGACAAATCGCAAAGCTGGAAGGCATACGCCTTTACGGCAGTTGCCACCAACGTGCTGATGATTGTGGTGACATATGCAATATTCCGCCTTCAAGGGGTATTGCCGCTTAATCCGAATGGGATTCCGGGCATGGAACCGGGAGTGGCATTCAATACGGCGATCAGCTTCATGGCGAATACGAACTTGCAGCACTACAGCGGTGAAAGTGGGCTGTCCCTGCTGTCGCAAATGATGGGCATTATTTTCTTAATGTTCACGTCTCCTGCTACAGCTCTTGCGGCAGTGATGGCGATTATTCGCGGTTTGACTGGCAAACCGCTCGGCAATTTCTTGGCAGACCTTGTACGTTCGATTACGCGTATTTTCCTGCCAATTGCGATCGTTGCCAGTGTGCTGTTCATCTGGAATGGGGTACCGCAATCCTTAAGTCCAATGGAAAGTGCAGTAACTGTTGAAGGAGCAGAGCAGCACATTCCGCTTGGCCCTGTAGGAGCTATGATGTCGATTAAGGAGCTTGGCAACAATGGTGGCGGCCACTTTGGAGCGAACTCTGCTCATCCATTTGAGAATCCGAATGGTGTGACGAATTTAATTCATATTTTACTCATGCTAATGCTGTGTACAGGACTTCCATTTACCTACAGCCGTATGGTCGGCAACAAGAAGGAAGGACGAGTTCTATTCGTCTCGATGGCGATCCTGTTCCTAATTATGCTTAGTTCCTCTCTTACGGCGGAATATATGGGGAATCCGGTATTGAACGCTGCGGGATTAAGCGGATCTGGCAGCATGGAAGGGAAAGAAGTACGCATTGGCGTTGCTCAATCCTCGCTATATTCGGTCGTTACGACTGCATCAGAGACGGGCGGCGTCAATAATATGCATGATACGCTGACACCGCTTGGCGGCTTGATCCCGATGGCGAATATGATGCTGAACACCGTATTCGGCGGTGTTGGTGCAGGCTTTATGAATGTGCTGCTGTACGTCATGATTGCCGTATTCCTATCCGGTCTCATGGTCGGACGAACACCTGAGTTTCTGGGACGCAAGCTGGAAAGCCGGGAAATGAAGCTGCTGGCAGTTACTTTGCTGGTGCATCCGATCCTGATTCTTGTACCGACTGCGATTGCAGTTGCTACACAGGCGGATACGCTGTCCAATCCAGGGTTCCATGGATTGTCTCAGGCGTTGTATGAGTTTACGTCCTCGGCTGCGAACAATGGTTCCGGCTTTGAAGGGTTGGGCGACGCAACACCATTTTGGAACATTTCCACAGGGATCGTCATGTTCTTAGGGCGCTATGTATCGCTCATTACGCTGCTGGCAGTAGCCGGTTCGATGGCGAAGAAGCAGCCGATTCCGAATACAAGCGGTACGTTCCAAACGAATACGGCGCTGTTCGGTATCGTATTTGTCGGCACAGTGCTTATTGTAGGTGCTCTGACGTTCTTCCCGGCAGTCGTGCTTGGACCGGTCGCAGAACATCTGACGTTGTGGAAATAAGGGGGAACGGAAAATGAGAACGGAAAAACAGATGAAAACACCCGCACCATATGAACCGGCGCGCAGACATACTACAGATACGAAGGAACGGAGCATGTTCCAAGGCAGCTTAATGCGGGCAGCCTCGATCGATGCGCTGCGAAAGTTTGATCCGCGTCAGATGGTTAAAAATCCAATGATGTTCATTTGCGAGGTAGGCTTCGTCATTACGCTGCTGCTTACATTCGCACCAGATGCATTTGGCTCGCCAATGCCGCGTTGGTTCAACGGCACAGTCAGCTTCATTTTGTTCATTACAGTGTGGTTCGCCAACTTTGCTGAGGCTCTTGCAGAGGGTCGGGGCAAGGCACAGGCAGATTCCTTGAAGCAAGCGAAGCGGGATTTATGGGCTAATAAAATTACGGAAGCAGGTACGGTTCGCGTATCCTCATCCGAGCTGCGCAAGGGAGATGTCGTAATTGTTCGCGAAGGGGAAACAATTCCTGGAGATGGTGAGGTAATCTCTGGATTGGCCTCTGTTGATGAATCGGCGATTACGGGAGAATCTGCTCCTGTATTGAAAGAAGCAGGCGGGGATTTCTGCTCCGTAACGGCCGGAACGAAAGTGATCAGTGATGAGATTCGTGTTCGAATTACAAGCGACCCTGGAGAATCGTTCCTGGATCGGATGATTTCGCTTGTAGAGGGCGCACAGCGCAAGAAGACACCAAATGAGCTTGCACTTCATACCGTGCTTGTCAGCTTGACGCTTATCTTTTTGGTCGTTGTCGTTACGCTGCCTATATTCAGTAACTATTTGCAGGTTGAATTGAATGCCGGGGTACTGATTGCCCTGCTGGTCTGCTTGATTCCAACCACGATTGGCGGCTTGCTGTCCGCTATCGGGATCGCTGGTATGGATCGCGTAACCCGCTTTAATGTCATTGCAACATCAGGCAAGGCGGTTGAAGCGTGCGGGGATATTCATACGATTATTTTGGATAAGACAGGAACCATTACGTTCGGTAATCGTTTGGCTCATGAGCTCATTCCGGTTCAAGGCGTGAGTGTGAATACCTTGTCTGAATGGGCGGCAGTTGCCTCCCATCATGATGAAACGCCTGAAGGGCGCTCCGTCGTGGATTGGGTATCCAAGGCAGGAATTACGTATAATGCTGAGCTTGCTGTCCAAGGAGAATTCATCCCTTTCAAAGCGGAAACGCGCATGAGCGGCGTGGATTTGAAGGATGGACGCTGTGTGCGCAAGGGAGCTGTCGATGCGGTGAAACGCTGGGTTATCGCCCAAGGAGGTACTGTGCCTCAGGATTTGGATGCCAATTCGAATGCGATCGCTTCTGCCGGCGGCACGCCGCTGGCGGTAGCCGTAGGACGTGACATATATGGCTTAATTTATTTGAAGGATACGGTGAAGCCCGGGATGCGGGAGCGGTTCGAGCAGCTTCGCCGCATGGGCATCCGTACCGTGATGTGTACAGGGGATAACCCGTTGACGGCGGCGACGATTGCGCGGGAAGCTGGTGTCGATGACTTCATCGCGGAGAGCAAGCCGGAAGATAAGCTGGCGCTTATTCGCAAGGAGCAAGCGGAGGGCAAGCTTGTAGCAATGACTGGGGACGGTACGAATGACGCTCCTGCGCTGGCGCAAGCCGATGTCGGCATTGCGATGAACAGCGGTACGGCCGCAGCGAAGGAAGCTGCGAACATGGTTGATCTCGACTCTGATCCGACGAAGGTTATTGAAGTGGTGTCTATCGGCAAGCAGTTGCTAATGACGCGCGGTGCTCTGACGACATTCAGTATTGCAAATGATGTAGCGAAATATTTTGCGATTATACCCGCAATGTTTATGATTGCCATCCCGCAAATGTCTGCCCTGAATATAATGGACTTGCATTCGCCAGTATCGGCCATTTTATCGGCACTTATCTTTAATGCCATTATTATTCCGTTATTAATTCCGTTGGCGGTCAAAGGCGTCGCCTATAAGCCGATGTCATCGGCTAAACTGCTGCAGCGTAACTTGTTCGTGTATGGCTTGGGCGGGCTGATAGCTCCTTTCGTCGGCATTAAGCTGATCGATCTGATTGTGGGAATGCTGGTGTAGCATCGGCTTGGGTGTTTGGCGGCAATGACATAGATAGAGAATATTGTTGAATATATGATTTCGGGTTCGATCAAGGAAGAAGAGAGGATGAACGAACATGGGAGAGCGTATGAATATTGGTGGAGCGATGGTACGGACGACAATCGGTCTACTGCTGCTGTGCGGACTAGCTTATCCATTTGCGATGACGGGGCTTGCGCAGGCGGTCATGCCGAAGCAGGCGAATGGAAGCATGGTATACAATGAGAAGGGGCAATTGCTAGGCTCGAAGCTGATTGGACAGAATTTTACAGAACCGCAATATTTTCATGGACGAATTTCGAGCATTGGCAATGATGCTGCCGGCTCTGGTTCGCCGAACTACGCTCCATCAAATCTAGCTCTTCAGGAGAGAGTAGTGAAGTCGGTTGAGGAATGGGGCAAGGTGAATCCGGATGTAGCTGCAAAGCCGATCCCGCAGGATTTGTTGACGAACTCCGCGTCTGGTCTTGATCCGCATATCACACCGGAAGCGGCGCGCGTACAGCTGACTCGTGTAGCGAAAGCAAGCGGTATTTCCAAGGAACGGTTGGAACAATTGATTGAGAAATATACGGAAGGCAGGGACTTGGGCGTATTTGGACAGATGCGCGTCAATGTATTTATGCTTAACCTGGAAGTGCAGCACGAAATGAAAGGCTAGGTGTCGGCTGTGAATGAAGGGGATGAATATCGTCGGCAGTCGCCAGAAATGATATTGCGCATGCTGGAGCAAATGAAGCGGGGGAGACTCCGTATTTTGATGGCCGTTGCTAGTGGAGCGGGCAAGACTACGCAGCTTCTGCTTGAAGGATGGAATTGCACCAAGCAAGGGCTTGATGTCGTATATGGGACAGCGCTGCCAACACAGGAGATATGGTCTGAGGTAGGATTGGATGCAGGCGGAGAAGAGCCTCCCCTTAAAGCAATAGCGATGATCGCATGGCAGAAGGACGGTCTGCATCGATACGATATCGATGTGGAGGCGATTACGGCACGGATGCCCGATGTTGTATTAATTGATGGGCTGGCTCATCGTAATCGAATGGCTGCCTTGCGTCCTACAAGGCTAGAGGATGTGCGGGAATTGCTCAGACGCGGCATCAGTGTCATTGCGACGATGAATGCCTATGAAGATGAAAGTGTTCAAGCGGCGGCCAAGAAAATGACAGGGGTCGTCAGCGAATGGACCGTACCAAGTGAGGTGTTGAAGGAGGCAGACGAAGTCCGCCTCCTTGACGTGTCTGCGGAGTCTTTAATGGAGCGCAGAACGTATGGGCAGCTTAGAGGCAAGGGTCATTCGCGGAAGCACCGGGCAGAAGAACGCAGCCGAATCAGCATCTTGCGTGAGCTTGCACTGCGAACGATGGCTGATCATGTGAACGGTTCTCTGGAGCAGCATCGAAATGAGCTGGGGCTTATGGGGCCATCGGGGGCATCCGAACGAATTCTTGTTCTCGCGCAATTCGGCTGGAATGGCTCGATATATGTTCGAAGAGGGCAGCAGATTGCTAAGCGGTTGAACGGGGAGCTTTATATTGTGACCTTTGTTCAGCCGGATATGGAATTAACGACGGAGCAGGCTGCTTTTCGCCGTTCTCTGAAGAAGATGGCCATGAAGACTGAAGCGGTATGGGAGGAGATTCCTTCGCGCTCTCGCCGCGATATGGCCGCTGCATTAGCTGAGTATGCGAAGATTCATGGCATCACGCGCTTTGTACTCGGCCACTCTCGTCAGACACGATGGCAGGAGTGGTGGAATGGCTCGCTAATTGGAGCGCTGCTAAGACGCATTGAAACGACAGACTTGTTCCTGATCGCCGATCATTCACTCGTGAAAGGAGAGCGGATACTGCCTGCTCGCCTAGCTGCATCGGCTGAGGCGGAGCCGCTATTTAAGCGGGTCACGGAGCAGCGGATTCAAGAGAAGGCTGCTGGCTTGAAGCGGGGAAGGCTCAAGGTGATTATTGGTGCAGCACCCGGCGTAGGCAAAACGTATCATATGCTGCAAGAAGGCAATCGGTTGCTTGAGCAAGGGGTTGATGTCGTTATTGGTCTGCTGGAAACGCACGGCAGAGCTGAAACGGCGTCTCAAGTAGGAGCACTGACAATCGTTCCGCGCAAGCGTATTGCGTATAACGGCAAGATGCTGGAGGAGATGGATACAGAAGAACTGCTTCGCATTCATGCCGAAGTCGTGCTCGTTGATGAGTTGGCCCACACGAATGTACCAGGAAGTATGCGCGCCAAGCGTTATGAGGATGTATTATGCTTGCTCGAAGCGGGCATATCCGTGGTCACGACAGTCAATGTCCAGCATCTAGAAAGCTTGAATGACGCGGTAGAGCATTTGACCGGGGTACGTGTGCGCGAGACTGTGCCTGATATCGTGCTTCGGCAAGCGCGGGAAATTCAATTAATAGATGTAACTCCCCAGACGATACAGGAAAGAATGCGTGCTGGGTTGATCTATAAGGCGGATAAAGTAGAGCAAGCCTTATCGAACTTCTTCCGCGTTCCCAATCTGATCGGCTTGCGGGAGCTTGCGCTGCGAGAGGTGGCTGACGATGTCGATGAGCGATTGGAATCGTGGGAGCGAAGGGCACTGTTCCGCGGTCCATGGCGGAGGCAAGAGGTGATATTCGTCTGCATTGGCCCTGACGTGCGTCCAGAAGGACTCGTTCGGCATGGATTTCGGATTGCTCATCGCCTGAAGGCCCCCATGCATGTCGTTCATTTGCCGGTTGCACCCTGGGGGCAGCGCAAGACATCTGTTGTTTTGGAGAGGGAAATGTCCGAAGTGCGGGCACTGACCGAGCGGCTTGGAGGTACGTTCCACGAGCGCGCGGCAGTGACGCGAGGAAAATGGGCTGAGTCGGCTGTACAAATGGCCGATCAGCTTCGTGCCAGTCAAATTATCGTAGGTATGCCAATCCGCTCCCGCCGCTGGGGCAGGCTGGGGGCAATGGAGGCACTGATGCGCCAGGCAAGGCATATGGATGTACTCGTCCTCTCTGAATGGGAGGATTTGCGAACGAAATAACGACTATGAAAATTACAGGAACTGCGTATGATGATCATGCTTCCCATATAAACTGAATGAATCATAGCCGTAAGCGGGCTATGATTTTTTATTCACAAATTAGACACAAGTTTTTAAGTTGCCTTTCAGCCTATTTTCAGCTTGCTTTAGAGTTGGATCGATAACATGGAAGTAACGATTCATACAGAGGCGTACTTTATGCTTGCTGGCGAGGTACGCCTTGTATTAAGTCTGAACAAGGGGGATTATGATGCTGGAAGTGAAAGACGTCAGCAAGCTGTACAGCGAACGTCGAGGTGTTCACCATATCGACTTCTCTATGGCTCGCGGCGAAGTCGTGGGTTTTCTCGGCCCTAACGGCGCAGGGAAGACAACGACGATGCGAATGATAACGGGTTATTTGCATCCGACAAGCGGGAGTATTTCGATTGATGGCATTTCCATGGCGGATCATGGGGAACAAGCGAGAAGCAAGATAGGTTATTTGCCAGAAACGCCGCCGCTGTACCCAGATATGACGGTGAAGTCGTATTTGCGCTTTGTAGCAGATATTAGAGGCGTATCAGTTCGAGAGCGAAGCAAACGAATGGATGAGATGGTAGTCAGATTAGGCTTGCAAGGGAGAGAAACTCAGACTATTCGTGGGCTGTCCAAGGGATACAGGCAGCGGCTGGGATTGGCGCAGGCCATCATTCATAAGCCGGAACTGCTTGTGCTTGATGAGCCCACATCTGGTCTTGATCCGAACCAAATTGTCGAGATACGCCAGCTTATTCGTGAGTTGGGAGAGCAGCATACGGTACTGCTAAGTACACATATTCTTCCGGAAGTGAACGCGCTGTGCAACCGGGTTATTATTATTCACCAAGGGCAAATCGTTCTAGACGAACTGCCTGAACGGGTGGGAGCGGCGCTAGGTCAGGAAACGAAACTTCATCTAATCGTGAAGGGCCCTGCTTCAGAGGTAGTAGATGCGGCAACAAATGTGCCGAAGATTGCTCATATTGAGTCTGAAAGCCATGATCAAGAGGTTCATCTTTGCATAACCTCGACAGAACAGGCGGATGTAAGGGAAGCCCTATTCTTTGCTTTGGCGAATGCAGGGTTCCCAATTCTCGAAATGAAGCGGGAATCAACAAGCCTGGAAGATGTGTTTACAAGATTGACGACAGAGGAGGAGTCTGGGGATGCGTAGATGTAGCGCGATATTTCGCAAAGAAATGCTTGCATATTTCACATCGCCGACATCCTATGCGGCCTTTGCGGTGTATGTGCTGATTTCCGGGATTATGTTCTATTTGAATTTTGTTTTGTTTCAGCCGAGTATCGTTGACTTCCGGCTTGTAACGGGTAATACGACTTTTATGTATATCTTTGTCGTCCCCCTGCTGACGATGCGGCTATTCGCAGATGAGTTCCGCCATGGTACAGATGAACTGCTGCTCACTTCACCTGCGCGAATAAGTGAAATTGTGCTTGGCAAATATGCAGCGGCATGTGTCTTAATGGTTGTACTGGTCGGATTTAGTTTGGTCTATCCATTTGTCATGTCGTTCTTTGGAAAATTGGACATGCCTGTGCTGATGACTTCAGTACTTGGCCTGCTGCTGCTAACGATTGCCATGGCATCCATTGGCTTATTCGCATCTGCACTGTCTGAGCATCAGATGGTAACTGCCATTGCCGCATTCGTGATCCTGCTGATGTTCTGGCTGTTAGATTCCGTATCGTCATCTGCCGTCGGCGATTGGATTGCTCCTTTTTCGATGAACAACCGGCTGCAATCCTTTATGAAAGGGGTACTGAATGGATCCGACGTACTCTTTTTCCTAACACTTGCGCTTGTGTTCGTTGTGCTGAGCATCCAAGTGCTTGAAAGAAAACGGTGGAGGTAACGAATGATGAACAAATGGCTGCGAAGAACGAATGCGGTTGTGCGATCGGCTGCCGTTCTCGGAATATTTGTGTTGTTGACTTATTTTTTGGAATCAATGACGGGTTGGCAATGGGATGTAACGAAGAACAAGTCTTTTACACTGTCCGAGCAAACGACTACGGCTTTATCTTCGATCGAGGATAAGGTGAATTTGAAGCTGTTCTATACGCCGCAGGATGATGCTGTTCTTGTTAGGGAGGTTGCTGACATGGCGGAGCAGTATGCGAAGCGGAATAAGCATATTACGTTCGAGCAGATTGATTTAATGAAGGAACCATCCTTAGCTCAGCAATATGGGCTAGCAGGGAGCTCCCTTGTGTTCGAGCGCGGGACGAAGCGCAAGACGGTGGGATTGTATGAAATGTTCAGCAGTGGTGAAGGATACGGGGCTTATCGTTTCAGCGGTGAGGAAAAAATGACGCAAGCAGTAAGAAGCTTGACCAATGATCATAAATCGACAGCTTACGTACTGTCTGGACATGAAGAACTGCCGTTATCGCAAATATCTGCACTTCGCTCAAGTCTGGAAGAGGACAATATTCAAGTGAAAGAACTGAACCTGTATCGAGAGGGCGCAATCCCGCAAGACGCGGATATTGTCATGATGCTGGGAGCCAATAAGGATATAACGGACAAGGAAGCGAAGCTGCTGCAGCAATATGTGGACAACAAAGGGAAACTGTACATTGCGCTCGGCTTCAATCCGGACATGGCTAAGTCGTGGAAAAATATCGATGGTCTGCTGAAGCATCTAGGTGTGACAAACAAGCATGCAGTCGCTGTCGAGCCGAAGAAGAGCACGCTGTATGATCCTTTTACAATTGTGCCTGAATACGGAGAGCATGAATTAACATCCAAGTTGTCGCAATATAATTTGCTTACGCTGCTTACACTTGGCCTACATTTGGATGCAGTGGGAACAGATAAGCTAAAGGTGGAGCCTATCTTGAAGACTTCCGCCAACTCCTATGGTGAAACAGATATTCCTCGCCTTATGCAGGAGGGGAGTGAGCGTGATGCTAAGGATATTGCGGGCCCATTGACATTGGGAGCAGCTGTGACGACTACAGATGGGAAGCCGAAGGCAGTCATTGTCGGTGGTTCCAGCTATGTTGAGGATCAGAATCTCTATACGCAGGGCAATCGTGATTTTGCATTGAACAGCATGAACTGGCTGCAAGGCAATCAAGATCAAGTGACGATTCGTCCACGGGAAAATGAAGCGTACCAAATCGCCTATCTCACGCCTGGGCAAGGTAAAACGATACTTTGGACGACAGTTATCGGCTTCCCTGTACTCCTGTTAGGGATCGGAGCTGCATTATGGTGGAGAAGGAGAAGGGCTGCATGAACAAGAATACGCAAGTAAAGAAGCTTATTCCAACCTTGCTGCTGGTGCTCGTTTTTATTGCCGGCTATGTATATGCTTCTTCTCATGATTTCTTCCGTAGTAAGAAGGAGGATACATCCGTGTCGCTCTTATCGCTACAGGAGCAGGACGTAAATTCTTTTACAATAACAGGAGCGGAAGACGGCTCTAAGGTATCGTTTCATAAGAAAAATGGACAATGGGGGATGACTGAGCCTAACGCATATCCGCTCAACACTTATCCAGTACAGGATTGGCTTTCTCTTTTGACGAAGGCGAAGGCAGAGTCTGTCGTAGAGGAACAGGCCAATCATTTAGAGAAATACGGACTGGATCAGCCAGCATGGACGTTTGAGGCAATCGGTGCAGACGGAGCGAAGTATACGATCAAGATTGGCAATGAATCGCCGATTTCGGGCACCTATTACGCTTTGGTGAATGATCAAGGCAAGGTATATCAAGTCTCGGAATCCGAATGGTCGGGACTGAAGCGGAGTACGTATGATTTCGTGCTGAAGGAGCCGATTACCTTTCCGCTTGAACGTGTAGAACAGTTCGTGTGGAGCTATGGAGGCAAGACCTATACATTGAACCCATTGAAGGAATCCAAGCCTTCACAAGCGGATAAAAAACAGGATACAACTACAGCAGGTGAGGGGAAATCCGATCAAGCTGAACAGACAGAGCAAACCGAGCTGGATTGGCAGCTTCAGGGCAAGCCCATTACGGAGGATAAGGCTTCTGTGCTTATGAATCAGTTTCGGGATTGGTCTACGAATGAGCTTCCGAAGCAAAAAAAGAACTTTTGGGCGGAAAACCCCGCAATCCGGATTGGAAGCTCGAACTGTCCTTAAAGCCTGATGAGATCAGCTCAGCGGAGAAAAAGAGCTATGAAGGGTATGTAATAGGGGATAAGGTATGGATCATCCCTCAGGGCGAAGCATGGGCCTTTGCTGTTCCGAAGAATGCGTTTGACGAGACATGCAAGGCCTGGATAGACTCTGGAGTGGAAAAAGCAGAATAGCGTAGTTGCACTTTATAATAACCCGGTTATGAAAAAACATAGCCGGGTTATTTGTGCAGGATTCATTTTAGTAGGGAAACAGGGAAATCACAAATGGTCACGTCCGTAATTCCGGCCAGCGCATCAGTAATATCGACTGCGAAAAACCCCCGCCAAATCCGTACAACAAGGTGAGTGCTCCTGGAGTTAGACGTCCGTCACGTAATCCCTCAGCGATGGCTAGCGGGATACTGGCTGCGGATGTATTACCGTAATACTGAACACTTGTGAGGGTACGCTCCAGCGGAATCCCACTGCGTTCGCAGATTGATTCGATCATCCGCAGATTAGCGCTGTGTGGCACAAAGATATCAATTTGCTCTGCTGTATATCCAGTATCATACAGCAATTTTTGGATGCCTGCAGGAACTTGGCGGAGTGCCCACTTCAGAACTTCACGCCCGTTTTGAACTAAAGTGTTGTCAGGCTTCATCTCTACATCGCCAATCCGATCGGCGACAGCCTTTCGATGCAATATCCCGCCTAAATCTCCTGTCGTCAATGATCCAGAAGCAAGGAAACAAGATTGCTGCTCAGCAGTGCCAGCCTCCAGAAGAATCGCTCCAGCCCCATCTCCGAACAAGATGCAGGTGCTGCGATCCGCATAGTCAACCGTACGGGTCAGAACCTCTGTGCCAATCACCAATACTTTCCGATGCATGCCCGCATCAATGAGTCCTATTGCCAATTGCATGGCACTAACAAAACCTGCACAGGCATTCGATATATCCAGTGCCATTGCATGAGGAATGCCAAGTCTACCTTGAATGATGCCAGCCGTGCTCGGGAAGAAGGCGTCTGGTGTTGATGTAGCTACAAGCACCGCATCAACCGTATGAAGATCAACATGATACGTGTCGGCGAGATTTCTAGCAGCTTCGTAAGCAAGATCGCTGGCATAGGTTCCTTCATCAACAATACGGCGTTCAATCATGCCCGTTCGTTGAACAATCCACTCATGATTCGTATCGACCATTTGCGACAGATCCTCATTCGTTAAACGGCGTTCAGGCACAAAGGTACCAAAAGCTGTGATTTGGGCTTTCGTATGAAGCTTAACCGTTTGCATAGGGTATATCCTCTCCTAATCAATGATGGGTTATAGGCTGAATAATCCGTTTCATAATGAGGGCATGTGAAATTGTGAAATAAAATTAGTATCTGGTACTATGTCCTAATACTAAAATAATACGTTTCACGTTAATTATTGTCAATCCAAGCTTCTGTTCTCATTAGTATTATCCTAACATTCCTCATTCTGTTAAAAGCTTCATGATGAAAGTCAAGGAGTGGAATTATCGGAAAAACCTATCGGCATAACATTAGAGCGTCGGCGCATGCTAAAGTTGGTGGCACCCCAATTATGAACTGAACAAGGAGGAACATTGATGCAAGCAAAAGCAGTTCTGCTAACGTTGACGGCAGCATTAGTGATGACAATGGGGATTACAGGTTGTGGAAATAGAAATATGTCCACGAA
Source organism: Paenibacillus alvei DSM 29 (assembly GCF_000293805.1). Lineage (GTDB taxonomy): Bacteria > Bacillota > Bacilli > Paenibacillales > Paenibacillaceae > Paenibacillus_B > Paenibacillus_B alvei. The sequence continues at coordinate 19,312 of NZ_AMBZ01000004.1, forward strand.
GAGTGTGCGCCAGCATAATTATGATGGCATAAATCCACTTGGAACGGATCATCGTTACAATGCGAACCGTTACAATACGAACTTCCAAGGCGACGGTTTGCGCTCTTACAGCAATGATTTCGGCCCAGACGGTTACCGTTCTAACAACTACAACTACGGCAACGGTACTTATCGCAACTATGGCTACAATCGAATGGACGGCTTCAATCGTACGGACGGCTTCAATCGTATGGATGGAGGCCGCTATGGAGCTCATTCGGTAAATAAGATGGAAATGAACCAAAAGATTGCGAAAAAACTGACATCTGTCAAGGGCGTAAAGTCGGCACATGTTATGTTGACGAACAATAATAATGCTTATGTGGCGGTCGTTACGGATCACACAACATCCGGCATGAAGAGCAAAAGCTTCCCAGCCGGCCATGGGCAAGGTCCTTACTCTGCAGGGAACTTGGGTACGTATGACGGCACACCTGCTGGAAATGATAATATGCCTGCTTCAGTCAAAGAACATATTGCCAACGTTGTGAAGAAAGAAGCTCCGAACTGTAATAATGTGTATGTATCTGCGAATCCAGACTTCGTCAACCGCATGAATGATTACAGCAAGCAAGCGGCTGCCGGACATCCAATCGCAGGGTTTACTAATGAGTTCCAAGAACTGGTGTACCGTTTGTTCCCAACAAATGCTGCGAGCCAATCTTACAATCAACCGACTCGCATTCATAACATGGCACCAGGAACTCGCTAATTTTCGTTCCGAACGGACTTCATTCCTCACAACTGCTGAGGACGGAGTCCTGTTTACATATTCGCACATAAGGCTTAGCATTCGTCATGCAAGCGGAATTATACGTGAAATGCATCTTTCCACCACATAAGTAAGCCCATTTTTGAGCAGTACCGCACCAAGTGTAATGACCCTTCATAGTATAAATTTGACTGTATCCCTTAACCTTGTTAAATTACAAAAACTCGGGCAAGGAGGGGTGACACTTGAAGGGTAGCGATCACAAAAATAAGTTTCTACTGACTAATCGTGAGCGCGAAGTTTTTGAATTATTAGTTCAGGACAAAACGACCCGTGACATTGCGCAGCAGTTATTCATCAGTGAGAAGACCGTTCGAAATCATATTTCGAATGTGATGCAGAAATTGAACGTAAAAGGTCGTTCGCAAGCGGTTGTCGAGCTAATCAAGCTTGGGGAGTTAAAAATCTAACAATAAGCTAAGCCCATCGCCCTGACAATTCAGCCTTCTGGAACATATCGCTTGATGTGGGAAGAAAGGTTCTCTGAGAGTAGGTCCGAATGACAGACTCGGATAGATTCGAGCGTATATCCATGCTGCAGTAGAACGAGCATCGTGGCCCATACGCTTTATTTTTTGTTCCGATGGTCATGCCCTGCAATCAACAAATGGCTTCCCGAAGTACGATGATGCGCATCGATCGGGAAGCCATCTTTTTTTCCTATAGGCTTGTTTTCTAAAAATAACTTACATATGAGTGCTGCCCTTCACCCATACGCGTTCGATATTCAAATCAGCATCTGTCCATACTAAGTCAGCTTGTTTGCCAACTTCGATGCTGCCGGTAAAGCTGTCGATTCCGATTTGCTTCGCAGGATTCAAGCTTGCAAGACGCGATACTTCATGCAGCGGAAGTCCTGTGAATTGAATCATATTTTTGACAGCTTGAATCATCGTAAGCGTACTGCCGGCGAGCGAACCGCCCTCAGTCAGGCGGCATACGCCTTCTTTCATCGTTACCGCGAGGCCGCCCAGGTCATACTGGCCATCTGGCATACCTGCTGCAGACATAGCATCTGTAATCATTACAAGCTTGCCGGAAGTCTTCGTACGACTTAGCATTTTGATACAAGCCGGATGCACGTGAATGCCATCAGAAATGATCTCAGCTGTAATCCGGTCATCTGTCAGCACAGCGCCTGCTACACCTGGATCGCGGTGATGAATCGGCGTCATGGCGTTAAAGGTATGAACCGCTTGATTCAAGCCTGCATTTGCTGCGGCTGTTACTTGGTCGTACGTTGCGGCCGTATGCGCGGCTGCAGCATTTACGTTGTGAGCGCGCAGCCAGCGAATGGCTTCTGTGGCGTTGGCGCGCTCAGGAGCAAGGCTGACCTGCTTCATTAATCCAGGGAAGCGTGCATGCCAATCCTCGAACCAATCAATTTGAGGGTCGATCATGTAGATTTCGTTCTGCGCTCCCTTGTACTTCGGATTCACGAACGGGCCTTCCAAGTGAACGCCTGCCAGTTGAGTGTATTTCATACCTTGCTTCATATAAGCATCAACGGCTGCCATAACCTGATCCAATGCTTCATGAGATTGCGTCATGGAAGTAGCAAGCATAGCCGTTGTACCATGCTCCATATGGAACTTCGTAATCTTATTATAGGATTCAGCGTTAGCATCCATGAAGTCTGCGCCGAAGCCTCCGTGAATATGCAAATCGATAAAGCCAGGGAGCACCCAGCCGCCCTTAGCGTCTACACTTTCCTTGCCCCAAGCATCTTGCTCGGGCTGTGGCAATTCCGACCACTTTCCAATAAAGGAAATCAGACCATCTTCTACCCGAACGACTCCATCATACAATACGCCGTTCGGTGTTACGACATTTGCATTGGTTAAGGTAAATGTTGAATTAGCCATGGAAATGTTGTGCAGCCTCCTTATCAAGCAGAACTACTACATTCGGATGAGTTTGCAAGAGCGATGCCGGTACTTCAGTCGTAACCGGGCCTTTAAGCGCACGATGTACAATGTCCGCCTTGTCCGCACCGCGAACGACGAGCATAATCATTTTCGCCTTCAGGATCGATCCTACACCCATGGTTACCGCTTGGGTAGGAACCTCATCAATAGAATTGAAGAATCGTTTGTTTGCTTGTCGCGTTTCTTCCTTCAATTGTACGAGATGTGTACCTGCATGCAGGTTTTGGCCTGGCTCGTTAAAGCCGATGTGGCCATTGTGGCCGAGGCCGAGCAATTGAAGATCGATAGATGCGTCAGCGAGCATCTCATCATACTGCTTGCACTCTTGCTCCAAGTCAGCTGCATTTCCGTTCGGTACACGAGTGTTGTCCTTGTTGATATCAATATGGTCGAACAATTGCTTGTTCATGAACGACATGTATGATTCCGGATGACCTTCAGGAAGGCCTACATATTCATCCAAATTGAAGGAACGTACATTTTTGAAGCTAACATGCTTTTTCTCATTCAAGCGAATCAGCTCTTGGTAGATGCCGATTGGCGTACTGCCTGTAGCTAAGCCGAGAACGGCGTTTGGCTTCGTTTGAACCAGGCTTGCAATGATGCCTGCACCAATTTGGTTCAATTCTTCATTCGTTTGGAAAGTCAAGATGTTCATTAGTAGGTTTACCTCCCTTTATCTTTACGGTACTTGCGTACCATGCGATACGACTGCTCAAGCTTCGGAATATGATCATCGAATTTCTCACTAACCATTCCGGCGAACAAGATATCGATGATGTGCAACTGTGCGATGCGTGAAGCCATATCGCCTCGGCGCATGCCCTCCTCCAAGGAGGAGGCGGATAAATTAATATCGGCCAGGGATGCTAGGCGGTAGGCGCCGACCTTCGTAAGTGAGATAGTCGTCGCTCCGCGCTCCTTCGCGCATTGCAAGGCATCAATCGTTTCTGGTGTTTCTCCGGAATAGGAAATGGCGAACGCCACATCCTGCTCATTCAAATTGGCGGCAGATGTAATCTGCATATGCGGGTCAGAGAAGCAGGTTGCACGCTTGCCTACGCGAATCAGCTTCTGATAGAAATCCAAGGCTACAATGCCGGATGTCGCCATCCCGTACATATCGATCTGTCTTGCCGCCTGGAAGGCGCGCATGGCACGTTCCAGTGTGATCATGTCTAACAGCCGCGTCGTGTCGGATATCGAGCGAATATGATTGGACTCGATGGCCGTAACAATATCGCGCAGCGGATTGCCTGCGATAATGTCCTGATAGGAGAGTGGAGTGGATTGCTGTGCCATATCGGCTGCCAGCTTCGTTTTGAAATCCGGATAACCCCGAAAATGAAGGGATTTGCAAAATCTAGTGACGGTTGCGGGTGAAGTGCCGGACTGTTCAGCCAGCTCCGTGATGCCCATCGTCACTACATTACCCGGAAATTGCAAAATATAGTCCGCCACTTTGCGCTCCTGCGGATGGAAATCCTGAACCTGCTGCCGAATCGCGTGCAATATGCTAGACAAAAACAATCATCCTCTTACATCAATATGGTGAAAATAATTTTAGTGATAAATCTCATAATCATGAAAATAATTTCAATATCATCATAGTCAATCTATAGCAGAAACACAAGGAAGTTATGCAAAATACCACAATTTCCTCACAACTCTTGCCCCAATCACTTGCCTGATTCGGCATGGTTGTCCAATTGACGCTGTTCTCGGAAATCGCTTGGGGCGATGCCGAGACGATTTTTGAAGGTACGATGGAAGTACGAATAGCTCTGGAATCCGCACATTTCAGCAATCTGCTCCAGCGGCATATATCCGTGCAGAATCCGCTCGCATGCCATCGTCAATCGTAGTTGAATGGCATAATCCATGACGGATTGATGGAACGTTTCTTTGAAAATATGAGAGGCTCTCGAGACGCTGAGCTGGACACGGTCTGCAACATTTTGCAGGGTGAACGGCTCGGTTACATTCATCTCAATATAATGCTTCATGTGATGGGCGACCTGCTCTGTTCGATTTCGATTCAAATAGGAGGGATGTGCCCGCTCATTCAGTGTTCGCTCCAGCATGCGGAAGTACGCGAAGCTTAGGTGTTTAACAATATCGTTCATGTTGTGGCTTCCGTACAAACGCTGCTCCTGCATAATCTCCCGCCAAATGGAAAGGAGGCGATCATCGATTCCGATGTCTGCCTTTCCGAGCGGTTTCATCTGATTCCACCATTCCTGTATCCAAGGCCCATTTAAGATAAAATAATAGTCCAGGCTATGAACCTTTTTATGGGGAACGCCAGTTTCAGGCTGGCGATAACCAATCTTCAAGTCATAGTGGCTGCCTGGAGCCAGCATTAGCATATCGCCAGGCTTGAATTCGACATATCTTTCATCAAGCCAAACATGGGCATTGCCCTCTAGCTGAATCCGAATGAGATAATGCTCCAGCTTCGGTATGCCGAGCGTGAATGGCTTGGTGTGTCTGGCATGTCCAGAGTACATAATTGTAAATTCTTCTTGTTTGACAGCAGGTTCAGTCATATTTTCCTCCGCGGTGCCTATAATTCAGAATCCTCGCTTCTTTTACAAAGAGTATAGCAAAGATAGCAAGATTGTTCATGTTAAAAGGATATCCTTCATTCACACCCAATTTGCAATGTGGCACAATGAAGTCAGCTCATTGAAAACCTTTTCAAAAAACAACTTGATATCATTATCTTTCATAAAGATTCATACACAAAATGAGGTGGATCCATTGAAAATTGGAGTGCAGCTTTATACCTTGCGCGACGATATGGGCAGAGACTTTATCGGAACGCTGGAGCAAGTGGCAGCTATGGGCTATGAGGGAGTGGAATTTGCAGGTTACGGTGGATTGACGCCAGAGCAATTGGCCAGCGAACTGAAGCGGTTGAACTTGAAGGCAGCAGGTTCGCACGTCAGCATCGAGCAATTGACAGATCATTTGGATGAGCAGATTGAAATGAATCTTGCTATTGGCAACCGTAACATCATTTGTCCAGGTATCCCGAAGCTGCATGAGGCCGATGAAGACATATTGAATGAGTCAGTAAGCAAGCTTGAGGCTGTCGCTGAACGGCTTGCAGTTCATGGGATGAAGCTGGGCTATCACAATCACGGGTATGAATTCGAAGCGAAAATCGGGGATGAAACCGTATTTGACTTGCTGTTTGGCAAGTTGCCCGGAGACAAGCTGTTCACTGAGCTGGACGTATGCTGGGTGAAGCATGGCGGATATAACCCGCTCGAGATCATCAATCAGTATTCAGGCCGTGTTCCTTTCATTCACTACAAGGATTTGAAGTATGATGACAATGGCAATCCAATGACGATGGAGCTTGGTCAAGGCGAACTCGACCTGGTAGCTGTAGCACAGGCTGCACGTGCAGCAGGAACGGAATGGCTGATTGTCGAGCAGGATGATTGTCAGCGCGCTCCGCTTGATAGCGTGCGCGGCAGCCGTGAATGGATTAAGGACAATCTTGGGCTGTAACACGAACTTCAAGAGGTGCGTGCCTCTACAAATAGAACGATAAATTTTTTATCTTATATCAATTTAATTCACTTTTCTGGGAGGAATGGATTCATGTCCAAGGTTTATAAAATTGCAATCATCGGATGCGGCGGCATTGCGAATGCCAAGCATATGCCAAGTCTGGCGAAGCTGAACAATGTGGAAATGGTAGCATTCTGCGACATCATTGAAGAGCGCGCGGCAGAAGCCAAAGAGAAATACGGCACGGCAGATGCGAAAATATATACGGATTATAAAGAAGTTTTGAAAGATAACAGCATCGACATCGCGCACGTATGTACGCCGAACGACTCTCATGCTGAAATTACGATCGCTTTCTTGGAGAGCGACAAGCATGTTCTGTGCGAGAAGCCAATGGCGAAGAAGGCAGAAGATGCACGCCGTATGGTTGAAGTGGCAAAGCGGACGGGGAAGAAGCTGACTGTCGGATATAACAACCGTTTCCGCAGCGACAGCCGCTACTTGAAGAGATTGTGTGAAGACGGCACATTTGGCGACATCTATTTTGCTAAAGCACATGCCATCCGCCGCCGTGCGGTTCCCACATGGGGCGTATTCCTGGATGAAGAGAAGCAAGGCGGAGGTCCGCTTATCGACATCGGTACCCACTCGCTCGACCTGACATTGTGGATGATGGACAACTATGAGCCGCATATTGTGCTCGGCAAAGCTTACCATAAGCTGAGCAGCCGCGAGAATGCAGCAAACGCTTGGGGGCCGTGGGATCCAGAAAAATTCACGGTAGAAGATTCCGCATTTGGTATGATCGTGATGAAAAACGGCGCGACCATTATTTTGGAATCAAGCTGGGCGCTGAACGTGACTTCCGGTATTGAAGCGAAGTGCACACTTTGCGGTACAGAAGGCGGAGCGGACATGAATGACGGTCTGTCTATTAATGGCGAAAAGTATGGCCAGTTGTATGAACAAAAATTCGAGCTGAACGCTGGCGGCGTTGATTTCTATGAGGGTGCTTCTGAGAACCCGCCAGATGTAGAGATGCGCATGTGGATCGACGCGATTGACAATGATAAGACACCAATTATTACGCCTGAGCAAGCTTGCGTGGTTTCGGAGATTCTAGAAGCGATTTACGAATCTTCCCGCACCGGCAAAGCAATTTACTTTGACTCAATAGCGTTGCATTAAATTTCAGACCTAATTACAAATTCTAAATTGTACTAAAAATGTTAAATTATCGACGTCCATTCAAAGAAAAAATCTCCATAATTAGGGGAGCAGGTAGTCCTGTCCAAATCCCTAATCATAGGAGATCGTACATGGACAAGGATACACTACTTTCATCATTTGGTAAATGGGTCGCACCACTAAATGCACAAATCATTTCAGATTGGACGGATAAAACCGGCGAAGATAAGTACGTTAAAAAGCTGCATTCACTGGCCTATCTCTTGATCTTTATGGATGCACAGCTGCAGCAGCGAGACTGTTTACGAACTATCGTTACTGAATTGCAGTGTAACGAAGCGTTCCAGAAAGAACTTGGAATTACGTCCATAAGCACCTCACAGCTATCAAGGAAAAACAACAAGCTTTCCAGTGAGGTTTTGCAAAGCATATTTGCGGATCTGGTCTTGAAAATCAGCGAGCACAGCCGTCCTGCTTCAGGGCGAATCGGCACAGTAAAATTGCTAGATTCCACGACGATGAGCCTATGTTTAAGTAAATACAAATGGGCAACGTACCGAAAAACAAAATCCGGTGTCAAACTTCATTTGCGAGTAACCTTTTGCGATCCGGACACGGTTTATCCAGAAAAGGCAGTGCTTACACCTGCGAAGCCTGCGGATCGTACTCAAATGGATGCTCTTATTGATGAAACCGGAGCCACCTATGTGTTCGATCGCGGCTATGTCGATTACAAGAAGTATGATCATTACTGCAGGGAAGGCATTTTTTTCGTAACTCGTTTGAAGAACAACGCGGTCGTGGAGACGCTCTCCGAATTTCCAGTAGCCGAAAACTCCTTGATCCATCGGGATCAAATGGTTCGAATCGGTAAAGGAAAGAAACAGATGGAAGAGGCATTGCGACTTGTAGAAACGACCGATTTAAAGGGTAAGCTGATCCGCATCATTAGCAATCGCTTTGATTTAACAGCAGAAGAGATCAGTGAGCTGTATCGCAATCGTTGGAAGATAGAAACATTCTTCCGTTGGGTTAAACAGCATCTGAAGCTGACGCGTTTCTATGGAGAGCAAGAGAACGCGGTATGGAATCAGATCCTCATTTGTTTGATCGCATATAGCCTTCAGCTCTTGATGAAAATGGAGCTTGGTACAACGAAGAGCTTATTAGATCTACATCGACTACTTATCTCAATGCTGTATCAGCCCTGGGAAACGTTCAGAGAAGCTGTTTTTCGGAAGCCTGCTCGCACTTCCAAAGGTCGGCAGAAAGTCGTAAAGACCTAAGATTCAGGAAAATAGTTCCTTGAAATGATAGATATTACCAAATGGGCGCGGCTACTTGCTTTCATAGAACCCTTAACTTTTTGGCTTATATGAAAGCAAGAAAACTGTAAATTATTTTATCTGCAACAATATCTTTCCTTTAATATTTGCAGTGGGATTCTTTTATGCAACGCTATTGACTTTGACTAAATCGGTAAGAAGACAACGAAGGCGAGCTTACTGAGAACCGAAGGAGGCAAAGAACGGTTATGAAATTAGGTGTATTCTTAGTATTGTACGGACAATTGCCCTTGGAAGAGGCGCTTGATACGGTAGCGGCCAAAGGCGTAGAGGCAGTAGAGATCGGTACTGGCGGTTATCCGGGCAACAAGCACTGTAATCCGCATGAGCTGCTGGCTAGCGATGCGAAGCTCAAGGCTTTCAAGGAAGCAGTTGCTTCCCGTGGTTTGACGATTAGCGCATTGAGCTGTCATGGCAATCCACTGCATCCGCAGAAGGATATTGCAAAGCAATATCATGACGACTTCATCGCTACGCTGGATTTGGCTGCCAAGCTGGATGTGCCGGTGGTGAACGGCTTCTCCGGCTGCCCAGGCGACCATGAGGGCGCGAAATACCCGAACTGGCCGGTAGCGCCATGGCCTAATGACTATCAGGAAATTTTGGACTGGCAATGGAATGAGAAGGTCATTCCTTATTGGACAGAGGTTGGCAAGCTAGCAACTGAACGCGGCTTGAAAATCGGACTTGAGCTGCATGGCGGCTTCTCGGTTCACTCTCCAGGCACTATGCTCCGTCTGCGTGAGGCAGCAGGCGAAGCGATTGGAGCGAACCTTGACCCAAGCCATATGTGGTGGCAGGGCATCGATCCTGTTCAAGCGATCCGCATATTAGGGCAGTCAAATGCGATTCATCATTTCCATGCGAAGGATACGACAATTGATCCTGTGAACGTGCATAAGCACGGGATTACAGACATGCAGCCTTATACGATGATGTTGGATCGCGCTTGGCAGTTCCGCACGGTCGGTTATGGTCATGATATGAAGACATGGGCGGATATAATTAGTGCTCTCCGTCTTGTAGGCTATGACTATGTTGTCAGTATTGAGCATGAAGACGGCTTAATGTCGGTTGATGAGGGCTTCACGAAGGCAGTTGAGAATGTGAAGCCAATTCTGATGAAGGAACCGCTTGGCGAGATGTGGTGGGTATAATCGAAAAATAAGGTGTACTTGCATCGCATCTTCCTCGTTCTCGTCCATAAGGGGATGTTAGGGAGATGCGTTTTGCTTTACGAACAATAGCAAATGTCTGTTCATGGATTTATATAATCGAATGGACGATTCGACTACAAAGGAGCATGCAGCGATGACAAAACAAAACGTAACGATCTGGAATGAGTACAGACATGAACAACACAACAAAACGGTAGCTGACATTTATCCGACAGGAATTCATACAGCTATCGGCGAAGGACTGGGTCAGGAGTTTCATGTGCGCTACGCAACGCTCGATATGCCTGAGCACGGTTTAACGGAGGAAGTATTGAATGATACCGACGTGTTAATTTGGTGGGGGCATAAGGCACACGACGAGGTGGACAATGCGATTGTTGAGCGCGTCTATCAACGCGTGCTCCACGGGATGGGACTGATTGTGCTCCATTCCGGACATTTTTCGAAGATTTTCAAGAAGCTTATGGGCACCGGCTGTGATTTGAAATGGCGCGAGGCGAATGATAAAGAACGGCTGTGGGTCGTATCTCCTGGGCATCCGATTGCAGAAGGCATTGGGGAATATATTGAGCTAGAAGCCGAAGAAATGTATGGAGAGCATTTCGATATTCCAGAGCCTGATGAACTGGTATTCGTCAGCTGGTTTACAGGCGGGGAAGTATTCCGCAGCGGATGCTGTTATAACCGCGGTATGGGAAAAGTGTTCTATTTCCGTCCAGGACACGAGACATATCCAACTTACTACAATGAGCAGATTCGTCGTGTAATCGCAAATGCAGTGAAATGGGCGAAGCCGTCGGAGCGTCCTTATCCGAAGTATGGGAATGCACAGCCGTTAGAGCCTTTGAATTAAGCATTTCGCAATTTAGGAAAGAAAGAGTGGGTATTTAACATGACATCAATAGATTCTACACAACCATTACGCGTCGGAGTCGTTTCGGCAGGGAACATATTCCGTGGGGCGCATATGCCCGCATTTCTCTCAAATCCACATGTCCAGATCGTCGCTGTGTGCGATCCGCACAAGCCATCTGCCTGCGAAGTTGCCGATCACATTGGTCAGGTTCGGATTTATGAGGATTGGCAGGAGATGCTTGAACGCGAGGAACTGGATATTATAGATATTTGCTCCCCGAATTACTTGCATGCGCCTGTTGCAATTGCTGCTTTAGAGAAAGGGCTGCATGTATTTTGCGAGAAGCCGGATGCGACAAACCCGGAAGATGCGCTTCGCATGCAGCAGGCTGCCGAGAAATCAGGCAAAGTGCTGATGGTAATGCGCAATAACCGCTTCCGTTCTCGTTCCCAATTTTTGAAGCAGTATATTGAGGAAGGCCAGATGGGTCAGTTGTATACGGGACGCTGCGGTTGGATTCGCAGATCAGGCATCCCAGGTGCAGGCGGTTGGTTCACGACCAAATCGAAATCCGGGGGAGGCCCGCTCATTGATTTGGGTGTGCACATGATCGATTTGGCTATTTGGTTGATGGGCAATCCGAAGCCTGTATCTGTATCAGGAGCAACATACCGCCATTTCATGGATAAGGCAGCGCCTGCTGCCAGTCGGGATACGTTCGATGTAGAAGACTTGGCGACTGGATTTATCCGGTTTGACAATGGAGCGACGCTTCAGCTTGAGGTAAGCTGGGCTTCTCATATTGAGAAGGAGCAATCGTTCCTTGAGCTGCGCGGGACAGAAGCGGGCTTTAGTCTGCATGACAATGAGCTTCAAATGTTCACTGTCGCAGCAGGCAAGCATATGAATATGAAGCCGGAAGGTTTCACAGACGGAGCGGGACATAAGGAAAATGTTGATCATTTTGTTGACGTCATCTTAGGCAAAGCGAAGCCTATATTTACTCCAGAACAAGGTGTAGATATGATTCGCATCCTGAATGCGATTTATGAATCGGCGGAGCTTGGCCGAGAAATTAGACTGTAATTTCATTCATTTTACTAACGCAACCTGAATGGCAAGGGAGCCTCATGCTTCCTCGCCATTCAGGTTTTTTTGCGTACAGCGAGCACATCCTAGTGCGAGATGCCTGCAGCATTAAGCTTTATCATCGAAATGGAGAATGCATCATGGAACAATAGACTTCTGAGTTCCAAGCTGCATAGTAGGCAGGATCAGAAGATGATATTCATTGGCTCGCGTGAAGGGTGGACACTGGAGGGGGAAGTATGGCATCCTGAAAAGGATTGAAGAATTGAAATGATGCAGCTCCTTAAAGTGCGAACCATTCTGTACGGATGAATACACACTGACCGCATTGAGCGGGGATCATTGCATGATGATTGCGTGCGCCGCAGAATGGCTCGTGAACGCATATTCATAAGAAAGATCACTTATGAAGACAGCGGCAATGCGTCTCGAGGACTAGGTAATGGCTATTAATGCGCTAAACCGAACATGTTCGTATAATCTGATCAAGGAAAAGCAAGGTGAACGCAATGGCTTGCTTCATTGCAAGTTCAATTAGGTGCGGTTTGCTAAAGCGGCAGTGTCCGGCATTGTGCTTATAGGGACAACGGAGCTTATTTGAAGAGAAATACAGAGGAGACGGAAATAACGGAATTTCACTTGGAAGGAGCCATCTCCATTGAAAAAGAATAGAATTCGGTCGACTATTTGGAAGCTAGTAGGGGCCGTTCTACTCACTGTAGTCATTTGGGTGGGTGCACATATATGGATGTCAGATACGAATCAGGTTTCAGCAGTGCCGCTCCAGCTGACGGGACAGGAATCCCCGCTCATGCTGTTTGTCACGAAGCACATGATGAGCGGAGAAGGGGGCATCTTCACGAATTTACGTGATGATCTGCCCGAATCGGAGCATCAGGCGGCCAATCATCAGATGCTGTCTGAATCAACAGGCTTGATGCTGCTGCATGCGGTACAAATCAACAACCGCAATTTGTTTGATAATCAGTTTTCCTTTTTGCAGCGGCGTCTATTAGCCGACAAGGGCTATATCCGTTGGCGGTATTCCCCTCGGCACGATCCGACGGCGGTGAATGCAGCAGTCGATGATTTGCGCATTGCACGTGCATTGCTTGAAGCGGATCGGGAATGGGGAATTGAAGAGGCGAGACGGATCGCGAAGGGGATCAGCAAGGCATTGCTTGATGGCAATGTGAGCAAGGATTACATGTTCGATCACTATGATTGGAAATTCAAATCCCGCTCGGCTTGTGTAACAATGTCTTATATGGATATCCATACGATGGGGATGCTTGCTGCGTTTGATAAGAAGTGGGAGACGGTTCGAATGAACAGTTTGAATCTGATGAAGGATTCCTCTTTGGGCAATGGGTTGTTTAGGGCCAATTGGAATCCTTCTACAGGTTTTTCCTCAACAGGGAAAATTAATATGATTGATTCCTTATATACCGCGCTTTATTTGGCGGAAGAGGGCGAGGATGTCAGTGCAACTATTCAATTTCTGAAACAGGAGTGGAGCAGAAACAAAGGGAAGATTCCGAGTGTGTATGCGGAGGATGGAAGTGTTCGAGAAGAATTCGAATCCCCATCGGTCTATGCGCTTGCGGTTAGACTCCTTCAGTACAAGGATGAGCATGAGCTTGCTGAGCAATTGAAGCACAGGATGTATGCATTTGCTGTACAGCACCCTTCATCCCCTAATTACGGTGGCTTTGTGGAAGAGAAGGACAACAGCGCTTATTCGTTTGATCAGCTCCAAGTACTGCTCACTGAAATCAATCCTGCCGGGAAGTAGAACGAAAGTGTGCAAGGAAAAGGGAAGTAATAGGGAATCGAACGAATAGGGAATAAGAATTTTTTTGCCTTTGCAATTAATAGGAAGGGGCTGCCTAGCGCTGATAATTACTTATCTGTCGGGCAGTCCTTTTCCATCATATGTGTAAACCCTGCAGCAGGGATGAGGCAAGAATCTTTGCATTTCGAACCCAACTCGATACAATGGAGTGAAGACTTAAATTGAGGTGAATGGTTATGAAAGAATGGTACGAGCGAAGCTTCGGTCGTGACTATTTGGTTGTATATAAGCATCGTGATTTTCAGGGTGCAGCTAAGGAAGTGCATCAGATGATGGAATGGCTGGAGCTTTCTCCTGCAGCGAGGGTACTGGATTTATGCTGTGGGATGGGCAGACATTCTCTTGCGCTTGCGGAAGTAGGGTACAAGGTGACAGGAGTGGATTTATCTGAGGTTCTTTTGAAGGAAGCGATTAAGCAAGATGAGATGCATGCAGTAACCTTCTTATCCGGGGATATGCGGGAGCTCCCAGTTAGCGGGCCGTTTGATGCCGTCGTGAATTTATTTACTTCATTTGGGTATTTTCAAGTGGACAAAGACAATGGAAAGGTATTCCATGAAATTAATCGGGTGCTTCGCCCAGGCGGACGATTTATTATTGATTTCCTAAATCCAAGCTATGTATCACAGCATCTGGTTCCAGAATCGGAGCGTAGGGATGAAGAGGTAACCATTCAAGAGCGCCGGTTCATTGAGGATGGGTTCGTGAAGAAGGAGATTACACTAACAGACGAGTCTACAGGGGAACGGCGCCATTATGAAGAAATTGTTCGTTTGTATGAATTGGCGGATTTTCATTCGATGATTGAACAGGCTGGGCTGCATATGGATAGGGTATATGGCGGGTATGACGGGTCGTTATATGATGAGTTTACTTCCTCCCGAATGATTATGGTTGGATCCCGTCCGGAATGAGATATTGAGATGTTGGTATGCTAGCACTGTTGATGATAAGATGGGAAAATAATGGCATGCGTGGTTCGTGATTGACTCAATCTAGTCTGGGGGGAACGCTAAGATGAAGTTTCAGCAAGTGAATGAGCATATCTTTCTGGTTCGAATGCCGCTTCCTTTCTCGCTTCGGTGGGTGAATACATATTTACTGCAAGGCTCAACCGGATGGACAATCGTCGATCCAGGTCTTCGAACTGAGGAAACAGAGGCTGCATGGCTTGATCTGATGGAAGAGTTGAATATAGAGGCTGGAAACACGGCTTCCATCGTCCTTACACACTATCATCCAGATCACAGCGGTATGGCAGGCTGGCTTCAGCAGCGCTTAGCTGCACCAGTATGGTTATCAGAAATCGGGTGGAGACATGTGGAACGGATGTGGGCTGGAACTGCTGCAATGACGATGGATATGCAGGATCTGTTCCACAAGCAGGGAGCGCCTGCAGAGGTTGTAGAATCAATTGGCATACATATGAATAGCTTTATCCCCCAAGTTTCTCCTTTGCCGGAAGTGTCCTTCATCAGAGATGGAGAACCATTGCTGTTGGGAGATAATTACTGGCAGCCAATAGAGACGGGTGGCCATGCTCCGGGGCATATGAGCTTCTATCATGCTGATTCGCGCATTATGCTGTGCGGTGATCACGTTCTGCCGCAAATTACGCCCAATGTTAGCCTTATGCCGAATAGTGATCCCGAGCCGCTGTACTCCTTCCTTATTGGGTTGGAACGGCTCGCTGCTTTCGATGTTGAACTGGCGCTTCCGGGACACCGGCATCCGTTTCCTTATTATAAGAACCGGACAGATGAGCTGATCCGGCATCATGAAGCACGGCTACAGGAGATGCAGGCCGCGCTTCATGAGCCGATGACGGCTTACGAGTTGTGCTGTATCAGCTTCGGTACGCTGGATCGTTTAACGGTGCATCAGTTCCGTTTCGCCATGGGTGAGACTCTTGCTCATCTCGTAGAGCTTAGACGTCGTGGCCTTGCCAATACGGACTCTGAGCAAGTCATAAGGTGGCAATCATCTTAGTGAATTACAAGGACTGCATTTCTTGTTCACGCTCTGCCTGCTTGCGGTGGGCAATCCGACTGCTTGCCGCTGCAGCAATTGCGCCTACGATGTCATCGAGGAACGTATGGATTTGTCCACTGTCCTTATTGTTCAAGCGCTCCAATATACCTGGCTTCAACTTGTCAACATAGCCATAATTGGTGAACCCGATACTTCCGTATACGTTGACTATGGAGAAGGCGAGTATTTCATCCACGCCGTACAATCCTTCATCATTCTCAATCATCTCTTGCAGCGCAGGTGTAAGCTTGCCCTCTTCTGCCATAATATCAAGCTGGATTCCGGTCAGGACGGCGTTTTGAACTTCGCGTTTGCTCAGCACCTGTTCCACATTGTAGATGCAGTAGTCTATTGTCAGTTCAGGGAAGTAATTCTGCTGCAGGAACATGACCAATTCTGCAATATCCTCTACACGAACTCCCCGTTTGCGCAGCCACTCGCGTGTTTCTGCTTCGACCTTCTCGCTGTCCAGGCTGTAGGCTTTGGCTGTTCTCGTGTCTTTTTGTTCTGACATGGAAGTCACCTCGATCTCTGATTCGTATTGCATGCTACCTACTCATTCTTCACCATAGCATGAGAAAGGTATATGACAATGATATACCCATTCCCTTCTCTCCTTACTCTTCCTTTTTGCTTTTTGAGGCTACAATGTATGAAACTACGTCATGTTTTGGACAGCCTTATCGTATATATAGGGGTATGACGAAGGGACGCCTATGCATGCACGATGTAGGTAGACAGGCTCCCGCAGATCACACGATAGATGCATAGAGGAGGTTGCTGCGCTTATGGTGCGGACAAAATATTTTCGACAAGGTGTACTGGCAGCAGTACTGATGCTGCCCTTTCTATTGACGGCTTGTGGTGGCACAAGCGGTGCAATCGATCCGCCGCCAGCAGATGTGGAAGCCAAAATGATGTCTGCAGCAGGAGGAGAGGGCGGTGCGGTTGATCGTGCTGTCAATCCAACTGATGCAGCGCAGCAGAAAGCAAATATGACGGTTTACGCTCAAGATCGCCATGGCTATTTGGCGCCCATTTCGTATCAATGGAGCTCTGAAGATCCTGCCGTTGTTGCCCAAGCATCACTGGAGATGCTTGTGAAGGATGGTGTGCATCAGGGAATGCTGCCTCCGGGATTTACCGCTACCCTTCCGAAGGGGACGAGTTTAAAGGTTACCCTCAAGCCAGAGCAGAAGACCGCATTGGTGGAGCTGTCCAAGGAATTTGCTTCATACGACAAAAACGATGAACGCAAGGTGATGGAGTCTATCGCCTGGACCCTTACATCGCTGCCAAATGTAGATCAGGTGCAGTTATGGATGGATTCCAAGAGACTGACCGAAATGCCGGTTGACCATACGCCGATGGACACCCCATTGTCACGCCAAATTGGGATTAATTTAGAGAAGGATCTATCGGTCAATTACCTGCACTCGATGCCGGTGACTTTATATTTCTCAAGCTACAGCGAAGAGGGAAGAGCTTACTTTATTCCTGTGACAAGATTGGTTGAGCCATCTTCTGATCCAGTGAGAACAACGCTCGAACAGATGATAGCGGGACCGTTGGACAAAAAATCGATGAACATGGTTGCAACCAAGGAAACGGAAATAAATGATATTGCGGTTGATGGCGATATGCTTACGATCGATTTGGCAGACACGATGTTCGAAAAAGGAGATCAAGTCCCTGCGGAGTTGGTTAAGGCTGTCGTTCTATCCCTTACAGAGCGCCAGGGCGTGAAGAAGGTGAAGTTGAAAATCAATGGCGATGTGGATATTCAAGGAACAGACAAGATAAACTATTCGGAGCCGGTTTCGCGGCCTGTTGTGAACATGGCTTGGAAAGGATAGATGCTTTTCGCCAAGCTCTTTGGTAGAATAGGGGATGTTACTTTTTACGGACGACAGTGGAAATGTAGGAGGCACTATTAAATGAGAAGCAACGGACGAAAGGCGGATGAACTCCGCCCAGTTACGATTCGAACTAACACGAACAAATACGCGGAAGGCTCCGTATTCATTGAAGTAGGCGACACGAAGGTGCTGTGCACGGCTACGGTTGACGAGAAAGTTCCTCCTTTTATGAAGGGGCAAGGCAAAGGCTGGATTACAGCGGAATA
This sequence comes from Paenibacillus alvei DSM 29, assembly GCF_000293805.1. Taxonomy (GTDB): domain Bacteria; phylum Bacillota; class Bacilli; order Paenibacillales; family Paenibacillaceae; genus Paenibacillus_B; species Paenibacillus_B alvei. The sequence continues at coordinate 37,244 of NZ_AMBZ01000004.1, forward strand.
TTCAATGCTCCCGCGTGCAACGCAGACACGCAACCAGCGTGAGGCGAATCGAGGCAAGCTAACCGGTCGTACGATGGAAATCCAGCGGTTGATCGGACGGGCATTGCGCTCGGTTGTTGATTTGCATGCATTAGGTGAAAGAACGATAACGCTTGATTGCGACGTTATTCAGGCTGATGGCGGTACGCGTACGACTTCCATTACCGGCTCCTTTATTGCGATGGCAATGGCGATTCATAAAGTAGCGAGCCAGCATTCATTAAATAAATATCCGATAACGGATTTTCTTGCATCGGTTAGTGTTGGAGTGATCCAAGGAAATACGCTGCTTGACTTGAATTATGAAGAGGATTCCACGGCGAAGGTTGATATGAATGTCGTGATGACAGGTCAGGGCAAGTTCGTCGAAGTACAGGGTACAGGGGAAGAGAGTCCATTTACGCGCGAAGAGCTTAACGGGCTTCTGGCCATTGCGGAGAAGGGAATCTTGGAGCTTGTTGAGATGCAGAAGGAGGCACTCGGCCCAATTGCGGACAAGATTGCTGCACGAGCAGCGTTAGAACGCGGAGAGGCGGCCGGACATGCATCTAGCAAGTGATACGATTATTGTTGCAACCAGCAACCAAGGCAAGCTAAAGGAATTTCAGCTTGCCTTCGCCTCGCTCGGCAAGCGTGTGCTCAGTATGGCCGACTATCCTCAATTGCCTGAAGTGGTAGAGGATGGGGATACCTTCAATGCGAATGCGCTCAAGAAGGCTAAGGAAGTGGCAGAAGCGATACAACTTCCTGTTCTTGCTGATGATTCGGGCCTTTGTGTAGAACGTTTAGCTGGTGCGCCTGGCGTATACTCCGCACGATATGCCGGTGGGCACGGGGATACGCAGGCGAATAATGCTAAGCTTCTTGAGGAGCTGAAGAAGCTGCCTGCTCGCCGCGTGGAGCACGATAAGCTGGGAGAAGCTTCGGAGCATGTGCTTAGTGCTGCGCAATTCGTTTGCTGCCTAGTACTGTATGATCCTGCAGAGCGGCAGTATGTCGATGTGACCGGTACATGTGATGGGTTCATCTTGGACGAGGCGCGCGGGGAACATGGCTTCGGCTATGATCCGCTATTTTACGTTCCTGCATTCGGCAAGACAATGGCGGAGCTGACTCCGGAGCAGAAGCAGAGCATTAGCCATCGTGGAAATGCAATTCGTATGCTACTTGATGTACTGCAGAAGGAGCACTCGCAAGTGTAACCATGTCAATCGAGCGTATTTCGAAGCGTGATGACACAACAAAGATAAGAAAATTAAAAGCAAAAACCTTTCAGCGAAGGGCACCTGACTAGATGACCAGTTTAGGTGTCCTTTTTTCTTATCAAAATACTCAGATTTTATACTTTCCAACAACGGAAAAATATGAGAAAATTATGGGCAATAAGACGAAGGAGGATTGATGAAGATGAGTGAAGCGCCACGTGAACTTGGCTTGGAAACATTGGCTGTACATGCAGGACAGGAGGTCGACCCGACTACACTATCGCGTGCAGTCCCGTTGTATCAAACAACGTCTTACACTTTCAAAGATACCGATCACGCTGCAGATTTATTTGGTTTGAAGGAATTCGGCAATATCTATACACGGCTGATGAATCCAACGACAGATGTATTTGAGAAGCGTGTAGCCGCATTGGAAGGTGGGGCAGCGGCATTGGCTACGGCATCAGGCCAAGCTGCGATCACGTATGCCATTTTGAATATCGCGGGAGCAGGAGATGAGATTGTTTCTGCGACGAGTCTGTATGGCGGAACCTACAATCTATTCTCAACGACATTGGCGAAGCTTGGCATTACAGTCCGCTTCGTTGACTCCAGTGATCCGGAAAATTTCCGCAAGGCGATCACGGATAAGACAAAGGCGCTGTATGCGGAGGCGATTGGCAACCCTAAGGGCGATGTACTGGATATCGAGGCAGTGGCCGATATAGCACACGAGCATGGCATTCCACTCATCGTGGACAATACGTTCCCGAGTCCATTCCTGCTTCGTCCACTTGAGCATGGTGCGGATATTGTCGTACATTCCGCTACGAAGTTCATTGGCGGCCACGGTACTTCGATTGGCGGGATTATCGTGGATGGCGGCAAGTTCGATTGGGCTGCCACTGATAAGTTCCCTGGATTGACAGAGCCAGATTCTAGCTACCATGGGTTAGTGTATACGGATGCAGTCGGGCCAATTGCATATATTATTAAGGCTCGTGTACAATTGATGCGTGATATGGGGGCTACGATCTCTCCATTCAACGCATTCCTGCTTCTGCAGGGGCTCGAAACGCTTCATCTGCGCATGGAGCGCCATAGCGAGAATGCTTTGAAGGTAGCTCAGTTCTTGGAAGCGCATGAAGGGGTGCAGTCGGTCAGCTACAGCGGCCTATCAAGCCATTCTTCCTATGAGTTGGCACAGAAGTATTTGCCTAAGGGACAGGGTGCGATTTTGACATTTGAGATCAAGGGTGGAATCGAAGCGGGGCGGCAGGTAATAAATCATGTCAAACTCTTCTCTCATCTCGCCAATGTAGGCGATTCCAAGTCGCTCATCATCCATCCAGCAAGTACGACGCATCAGCAATTGAATGAAGCGGAGCAAATTACTGCCGGTGTAACTCCAGGACTTATACGTTTATCTATCGGTACGGAATCGATTGACGATATTTTGTATGATTTGGATCAGGCGATTCGCGCGAGTCAGCCTGCCTCAGTAAAATAAGAATCGATGTACAAATGAAGAAAGACACACGGTACGCTGCAGCGTTTACCGTGTGTCTTTTTGTTGGAAGCCAGTGGGTACCAGCATTTCAGTGTTAGATTACCATGCTACACGGATGCCGTATTCTCGCAGCCATGCATCTACCTGCAGCAGATAAGCGAATAATTGAGGGCCAGACATCAGCTGGCCGAACCAAGGCAGATTTGAGCTTGCTTCCTCGGAAGCGGCAATCGTCCGTATTCGTTCTGCATTGACAAATTGATGGAGTGGGGATGAAGGGTCATCCAATCTCTCAAGTGCCAGTCGGCGAACCGTATTCAAGTAATTTGGATTGTGGGTTTTTGGATAAGGGCTCTTTTTGCGATAGAGGACATCATCTGGCAAAACGCCCTCCAGCGCCTTTCGCAAGATCCCTTTCTCCCGTCCGCCGTAAGTTTTAATGTTCCATGGAATATTGAATACATATTGGACGAGCCGATGATCGGTATATGGGACGCGAACCTCGAGACCAGCGCCCATACTCATTCTGTCTTTGCGATCCAGCAAGGTTGGCATGAAGCGGGTAATGTTGAGATAGGACATATTTCTCATTTTCGCGGCTTGAGCCTCTTCTCCGGGCAATACAGGCACCTCGCGCACCGCATCTGCATAGCGGTCAGCTACATATTGCTCTGCGCGGAGCAAATGAGCGACCTCAGGCTTCAACAAACTGGCTCTGAGAGGCGTAGCAAGCGCCCAAGGGAATGTCCCGGCATTGAGCGCCTCTTTCCGGTGGAACCAAGGATATCCGCCGAATACTTCGTCAGCAGCTTCACCAGAGAGTGCGACAGTGGCGCCTTTCTTGATTTCTTTGCAAAATAAAAGCAATGAACCGTCAATGTCGGCCATGCCCGGGATGTCTCTAACCCTTACCGCGTGCTCAAGCGAAGCAACGAGCTCAGGGGTATCAAATTGAATCCAATGGTGAGTCGTTCCGAGCTCTTCTACCATTCGTCGAATCCAAGGCTCATCCGCATTTGGTTGAAAGGCGTGAGATTGGAAGTAAAGGTCGTTATCCACATAGTCCACCGAATACGTATGCACCTGACCAAGCTTGTGACGCTTATAATGTTGAACCGTTAGGGCGGTTAGCGCGCTTGAGTCCAATCCTCCTGACAATAAGGTACATACAGGAACATCAGAAATAAGCTGGCGTTCAACGGTATCCTCCAGAAGTTCGCGCACATGTTTGGCTGTTTGTTCGGCATCCTCTTCATGCGGAGTGCTCTCCAGCTTCCAATAACTGCGGATGCGCAGGCCATCTGGATTATACTGCAAGGTGTGACCTGGACGCAGCTCTGACATTGCTTGATAGATGCCGTGTCCTGGAGTTCGGGCAGGCCCGATCATCCATATTTCAGCTGCTCCCTCTAAGCTGATGACAGGCTCAATGTCCGGATGGGCAAGCAGCGCCTTAGGCTCGGAACCAAATGCGAACCATCCTTCACCTTGAGAATAGTATAGAGGCTTCACCCCAAGCCGGTCGCGGGCCATGAACAAATGCTTTCCAGCTTCATCCCATATGGCAAAAGAAAAGATGCCGTTGAACCGTTCTACGCATGCTTCTTTCCATTCCAGATAGGCTACAAGCAGCACTTCCGTATCACACTGTGTTACAAATAAATGTCCTCGGCTCATTAACTCCGATCTTAATTCCCTCATATTGTACAGCTCGCCATTATACACAATCGCGAACACGCCATGCTCCGTGTGCCGAATCATCGGCTGGGCGCCGTTAGCTGGATCAATAACAGACAAGCGCCGGTGTCCCAGTGCACATGGACCGGTTATCCATGTTCCCTTCGCATCAGGGCCCCGAGAAGATAATGTTTCGGTCATTTGCTCGACAACGTCGGAACATTGGGCCAAATCACGGTTCCAGTCAATCCATCCTGTAATTCCACACATGTTACGTTCATCCTTTCCGCACCAATCTGTCCACCCGGAAGACCGAATACCGGTATGCTGGAAGATTGAGATAATACCATGGGTATGCGCAAATCGGCATAAGATGTATGTCCATCGGGAGATGATAAAAAAGCTTCCCTTAAAAGCTGAAACCTGATCTAAACAAAGCGAAGCAATGGTTCTATTAAGGAAAGGAGGTGCTTAATGGAGCGCCGACCTTATTATGTATCCGTACAGAATCGTTCTGTTGTTGCGGAACAAGATGCGGGTGATTATGAATTTGTAGTCCATGTGAATGAGGCAGAAAGGGATGAGCTTCAAAGGCTGCTGAATGGGGTGGGAGACGCCGAAACGGATCAAGTATACAGCTTCATGTTATTTACAAGCAAATCGAATGACATGATTAACGAGCCGTATCAGCAAAACCTCAATAGTGTATATGCCTACATACACAAATTCGGAACCACAGAAACAAAGCAATTTGTGGAGCAATTACGAGAAGTGAGGAGCGAAGACAATGATGGAATTTAAGGCTGCAAAATTTCGCCGTCCGGTTGAAATCGAAGGGCGTCTGTGTGCAGAAGTAGGACTTATCCCAGATGATGACAAGGAGACTCCCCTGCTTGCGTATGTGGCTCCTGTACAAAATGGCGGTTATGAGATTGTTCGCTTGCTGCGCAATGATTCACATTTTGAAGCAGACTGGTACGACAATAATTTGCATAATGCCTTTGAGGAAGTGGCTGCAGAGACATTTATCAATAATAACGAAATTAGCTGCAGCGACCGGGATTCGATCGTAGATGCAGTGCTTGGATCGAGTGAGGTACGGGAAGCGGTTGACGACTTGTTCCAAATGAATTGGTAAACAACTTGGTTTGCTTCTTATCATCGTGTTCATACTAAGGTGATTGATGTACGATGAAGGGAGGTGAGTAAATATGCCAGAACAATTCAAGCAAAATAAGGGCAATAAATATGCGCATCAGAAGAAACATGCGGATGCGGTTCTGTCGAAGAACTTCAAGCATCCGGGCGAAAAGAACCATTGGGAGTTTCACAATAAATAAGCTGGATTCTGAAATGAAGCGCAATTATTCAAGGCTCTGCGATATGCAGGGCCTCTTATGCAGTTAGATGTCCGTAGAGATTTTGGGGATATAAAAAAAGCCTCACATACCAAGTTAGGCTCTGCGAGGCTGCTCATGTATATTGTAAGCAATGAATGGCGTCCCAGGAGGACGTCTATAATCAATGGGAAATCCCAGAGTATTCAAGGGTTTTGGGGTAGGCTGTGTAAAATATGTGTAAAATGATTTTCCGGTGTAAAATTCTATACAACCATTGCATTGAAGATATCGACTGTACTTTGTTCGTCTTCTGCTCGTAGTTCTTTAACGATATGGGCATAATACTTCATGGTGGTCTCGATGTTCTCATGGCCTAACCGTTCAGATACGTAGTAAATTGATACTTTCTTGTAAAGCAATACACTTGCATGCGTATGACGTAAGCCATGAGCCGTAATCGGGTCAATGTTCATGTTAACGAGAATGTTTTTTAGCACATTATTAACCCCGGTGTTACACAACACTTTGTACTTTGATTCTGGACTGAAGAAGACTAGCCCATGAATATTGTCAGACAATTTTGTGAAAAGTTCCTTAAATCGATTCATTGTTTCAGCGTCAATCTTAATTACTCTTTTGGACTGTTCATTCTTTGTGGGTCCAAATCCTTTATGCATCTTCTTTGTATAGCCCCATGTTTTATTAATTCTAAGTTCGTTGGTGTTAAAATTGAAATCGCTTTTAGTTAAACCAACAAGCTCAGCATATCTCAATCCTGACGTTAAGCCGAGAAGAATTAGATAATGGGTAAGAGATGTCAGATTGCTGTGCAGCCCTTTTAATAACCGTCTACTGTCAAAGTAACTAAGATGCTTTTCTTCAGGGCGCTTAGAAGGAACACCTCCAGTCAAGACAACTCCACGCGTAAAGTCTGTTCTTATCAATCCCTCGTCAATTGCGTCTTTTACACAGGCTCTAATATGTGTATTTAGCTTTCTGGTTGTGTCCTTAGCTCTAGTGGCTCCATATTCGTTCAGGAATGCCTGGTACTGACGTTTAGTAATGTTCTGAATAGGAACGCCTGGAAAGCACTCCTGAATGGTCGAGAACGTGTTCAGATAACGTTGGTAGGTATTCTGAGCAACAACATTCTTTTTATAAAGCTTCAACCACTCTTCGAAGTATTCAGCCATAGGTACAGGCTTGAGCTGCGGAACAATTCCCTTGCTAAGTTCTGTTTCTACCTCTGCAGCCGCGACTTGGGCTTCTTTCTTAGTAGCAAAACCGCCCTTGCGAATAGGCTTGGACTTTCCATTTACCATGTGGCTTACGGTATATTGCCATGTCTTCCCGCGTTTTGTGAAGCTTGCCATTCGGACTACTCCCTTCTTTGGGATCGCGAATTCAATTCAACTTCAGAAGCAGCTATTTCGGCTTCTTTCTTGGTCTTAAATCCGCTTTTGCTTACTCTTTTCCTCTTTCCATCCTCGGTGTGGTTCACCTCATATTTCCACACGTCTCCACGCTTTTGGATAGATGCCATTATGATCCATCTCCTTTACTTTTTAGAAACATATGTTCGGTTTCGTGGTATATATAAACAGCCTTGCGGCTGGTGTTGTAAGTTTTATTCAATGTTGCGGAAGCAGTATGTAATTCCGAGCGGATCGAAGTGTATGAAATGATCACCCATGTCAGCATAAAGTCCGTATCGTTGACGGTATCGTTCAATTGCAGCTAATAAATATTCCTCAGTAATATCCAAGAACTCGGCTAGTTCGTGACGGGTACGAATTCCTGCTTGATGTGCCCTCTTAAAGGACTCCAAAGGGACTACAGATTCATAACCCCACTGTCTAGCTCGAAGTTCTTGCTTCCGGTTAATGATAGTATTCTGATTTAAAATATCACCAAATGATGTATAATCGTGTCCGTTTTCTTCAGCAAGTACGCATGCCTTTTCAGCCCTTGTTTCAATATGCTTGTTAATCCAGATGTTTCCGTCCGAGTAAAGGCCTTTTATAGTGAGGGGCATGTCCACTTCAAAAACATTTGCTCTAGTTTCACTGAGAAGCTTGTCATATAGCATGCATGCAATCACTCCTGCGATTTGCGTTGGGATTTAACGAATTCCTTAAATTTTTTGATAGTCTCAAGTTCTTCCTCAGTCCAATCCTCTCCATCATGATGGGCAGCGATTGTACTTATTTCTTCTACCTTCTGTTCAAGTCCTAGTAGGTGATCAAGGGAAACGTTGAACAGCATTGAAAGGTGCCGAACAGTCTCTAAGCGCGGATCACCAAGACCGTTTTCCCATTTCGAGATCATGCCCTTGTTGATAGAAGATCCGAATTTTGAGTTTAACTTTTCAGCTAAATCATCCTGAGATAGTCCTTGCTTTACACGCAACTCTTTAATCATTTTACCTACTTGAAATGTCATTTTCATTCTCCCTTAATTTAGATGTATCTAAAATCATATTACATCTAGGGTTTCAAAAATGCAACATTATTTTAGAAAAATAGAAAAAATGTTATTGACTTTGAAACTATGCAGAGTTATTCTTGACCTAGGTTTCGAAAAAGAAACCCCAAAAAGAGGAGGTGAGGTATTGAACCAGATTAAGAGTCGTCGACACACTCCTTACACTAAATTTAAAGCATACTTAGATGAAACTGGCGTAAAGCAAAAGGAACTAGCTCATTTACTAGGAAAGTCAACATCAGCTCTCAATCAGAATTTGAATGGAACTGGTGGCGATTTCTCTGTAGCTGAGCTGAGACTCATCTGCGCGACATTCAAAATCAGCGCAGATGAATATTTTTTACGCCCCGAGGTTTCAAAATAGAAACCATGATTTCCTGTATGAGGGGAGGTGCTACATAAATGCAACATCTTAATGTTCAACTATCAATTCCTATACCGGAAGATTCGATCATCATCACTAAAGTTGAGTTTCTCAAACTCAAGGAATGTGAGTTAGCAGGAGTGTACTGGGGAGCTAAGGATTTAGAAAAGCGAACAGGGAGAAGGATGGACTGGTTAAAAGAAAACATTCTCTACCCTTCTCGGTTTAGAAAAATCCTAGATGTTGAGCATGGCGGCTTCGTTTCTTATCCAAAGGTGCAGGGTCAAGCTTGGGCTTTTCAGGCGTCAAAGATGGCAGCATTCCTAGATAAGTATTTCAACCTGATTTTTGGAGCTAAGGAGGAATTACCATGATCGGCATTCACCCTGTCCACCGTCGCCTGGCAGAGCTTCACTTAATCCAACAGAAGCGACAATGGACAGCTTTCGAAATGATGGAATTAGTTCACTGCATGCGAATCAACGCGAACCTGATTCAACGGTTAGACGGCCTCAAGCAGCTTAGCCAGCATGCTTACGAGATGAACGACACAGATTGGCAGCATGAGATCTGCGGCCAGATTGAAAAGCTTCAGGCGTCGATGGACGCATTTTGATGGGAAAGGAGAATTCCGCATGAGTAAAGTTCTGGATCAAGTGTCTAGGGAAGTAATCGACTACTGTCCGCCATGTAAATCAGAAATCATGTTCGGTCAACGTGTTTGGAAAGAGGGGCATGCTTTATGTTGCTCCGTCCCTTGTATGATTCAGCAAGCAAAGGTGAAGTCAGTTATCGCAGGGACGGAGGGTACGCAATATGCCGATACCCGATAAGCTTCTGGATCATCTGGCTGACGTGTATTGTGAATCGGCAATCGATCCGGCGTACTATCCGTTCTGGGCTTGGGCGTCCGTCGAGGCTGAGAAGTTGGGTTTTAGATTCCAATAGGGAGGTGATAGAGAGGGTGTCACAAGCGAAACGACTGGGAGTATGTTTGAAATTGCTTGTATTGGCCATGTCGTCTGGATCGGTTCGAACGCGCCAAATGTACCGTAGGCAGTATCGAATGGTTGCAAGCAGGCTCAAAAACGAAAAACAGCTCCAAGCGGGGTAGGAGCCGCAAGGAGCTGCAGAAATTTAGTCTCAATTCAAAGCAAGTTTATCACTAATTCATACCCAAATTCAAGGAGGACTTATAGATGCCAGTCATGATTCAAATAACGGGCGAAAATGCCGGTCAAGCCATTGAGGAATTTGCAGCACTGTCAACAGCATTCACGGGGGCGGTCAACACTGTAACTGCCGCTGCTCCTGTGCAAGAAGAAAAGCCGAAGCGCCAGCGCACCACTAAAACTGAGCCAAAGCCAGAATCGACGAAGGAAACTGAATCGGTTGAAAAACGAAAGACAAGTCGACTGCTGAGGTTACTGGTGAGGGCACTGGTGAGGATATACCGACCTTTGAAGATTTGCGTGCCGTAGGGAAGGAGAAGGGAGCGACGTCCGACGGCAAGGCGGCCATTAGGGCACTGCTCGACGAGTTTGAGAGTAAGTCTCTTTCTGAAGTACCAGAGGAGAAGCGAGCTGCGTTCCTGGAACGGTTGAAAGCTCTATGACACAGCCAGCACATGCAGAACGTGCTCACGCATTGCTTGGTGCTTCTGGGGCTGATCGTTGGATCAACTGCCCGCCTAGTGCACGGCTTTGCGAGAGTATTCCTGATAGACGAAGTGAGTATGCAGACGAGGGGACAGCGGCGCATGAGCTGTCAGAGTTGAAGCTTAAGCGTAGTATATTCCCGTGTAACTCAAAGGCAAGAGCAGAGTTAGAAGCCGCTATGCAGCTCTTTACGGGAACAAACGAATACTACAACGCTGAGATGGAGAACGCTGTCCAGCGATACGTTGAAGTAGTCGAGGAGAGATTCATGGAAGCGAAAGCCCGTAGTTTTGACGCAGTGGTAATGCTGGAGGAACGTCTGGATTTTACGGAATGGGTTCCAGAAGGATACGGCACCGGAGACGTGGTTCTGATAGCGGATGGGGTGCTGGAGATCATCGATCTCAAATACGGGAAAGGTGTTCCCGTTAGTGCTGTCGGAAACCCTCAGCTTCGTTTGTATGGCCTCGGTGCCTGGTCCGCTTATAACTGGATGTTTGATATCAAAGAGGTGCGCATGACCATTGTACAGCCACGCCTCGATAGTGTCAGCACGGACACGCTGCTGGTCGACGAGTTGCTACAGTGGGCGGAAACAGTGGTCAAACCTGCAGCGGCACTCGCTTTTGCTGGCGAGGGGGTTTTTATGGCGGGAAGCCATTGCCGCTGGTGCAAGGTGAAAGGTAATTGCCGTGCCCGAGCTGACGAGAACATGAAGGCGTTGGCACACGAGTTCAAGGATCCGGCTCTGCTCTCCTTGGAGGAAATCGGCTTGACTCTAGTTGTCGCTGAACAACTGCAGGCATGGGCAAAAGATGTTCAGGAATACGCCTTCGGGCAAGCCATGATCGGTAACCGTATCCCTCAGTGGAAGCTTGTCGAAGGGCGGAGTAATCGAACAATCACCGATAAGGATGCGGCGTGGGCAGCTTTCAGAGCTGCAAAACTAGAATCGGACAAGTACCTCAAGCCACAGGAGCTTTATGGCATTGGTGAGCTTGAGAAGCGGATCGGTAAGAAAGAGCTGACAAAGCTTCTGGACGGGCTGATAGTGAAGCCTCAAGGCAAGCCAGTCCTCGTTCCTGAGACTGATCCACGCTCTGAGCTGAACAGCTTAGGAGATGAATTTTCTAACGTGGAATTTGAGGTATAGCGAATGGGTGATATTGCAGATTACCACGTAGACATGATGGCTTCAGGCAAATGGTCTGTAGGAAGTTATAAAACAACGAAAAGGGGAAATGTTCAAATGGCAATCGACAATCAAGCAACAAAGGTAATCACGGGAAAGGTACGTCTTTCTTATACTCATGTTTTTGAACCGCAATCTATCGACGGTGGCGATGAGAAATACAGTACGGCCATTTTGATTCCAAAGAGCGACAAGGAGACGCTGCGTAAGATCAAGGCAGCAGTTGATGCAGCGAAGGAGCTCGGCAAGGGTAAATGGGGCGGGAAGATCCCGGCCAACTGCAAGACACCGCTGCGTGATGGCGACGAGGAGCGTCCAGACGATGAAGCATATGCTGGCCACTACTTCTTGAATGCTACTTCGAAGAACAAGCCAGGTATCGCAAAGCCTATCGGCAAGGACAGCAACGGAAAAACAAAATTCCAAGAGATTACGGACACAACGGAAGTTTACAGCGGCTGCTATGCCAAAGTATCTCTCAACTTCTATCCATTCGACGCAAAAGGAAACCGCGGCGTCGCTGCCGGATTGAACAATATCGTTAAAGTTCAGGATGGCGACTTCCTGGGCGGCCGCAGCAGCCTGAACGATGATTTCAGTGACGAGGATTTCGATATTGATATCGACGTTGATGTTGAGGAAGATTTCTTGAACTAGCGCATTTCTTAGAGGGGATTCAGCAATGAGTCCCCTTTCTCAATAAAGTTCTGGGAGATGAGAGAGTGACAGTTCTGCAGATTGACCTTGAGACATACAGCAGCATCGATTTAATTAAATGCGGTGTCCATCGTTACGTAGAAGCCTCGGATTTCGAGATATTGCTTTTTGGATTCGCCTTTGACAATGATCCCGTACAAGTCATTGACCTAACCGCATTCGAGGACATTCCGAGAGACGTCTTGGACGCGCTTCGGATGGACGTAATAAAGACGGCATACAACGCAGCATTCGAACGAACTTGCATAAGCAAGCACTTGGCGATTAGATGCGAACCACAGCATTGGAAATGTACGTCAGTTCACGCACTCACATTAGGGCTTCCTGGTTACCTAGAAGGTGTGGCAGATGTGCTGAAGCTAGAGGCGAAGAAGGACGCCAAGGGAAAGGCGCTCATTAAATACTTCTCTGTACCGTGTAAGCCTACCAAAGTGAATGGGCAGCGAACTCGGAATCACCCTCACCACGATCTGGAGAAATGGCAGCAGTTCATAGACTATTGCCGCCAGGACGTGGTTGTAGAACGCGAGATTCGCCGCAAGTTGGAACGCTTCCCTGTTCCAGATCATGAGTGGCATCTATGGGCACTCGATCAGCAAATCAACGATCGGGGTGTTCGGTTGGATCCCAAGCTGTTCAAAGCTGCTATCGACTGCGACATGCAATATGGGGTCCGGCTGCTGGAAGAGGCCAAGGAGCTCACCGGACTTGATAACCCGAACAGCGATACTCAGCTCAAGGGTTGGCTATCAGAACACGGCTTAGAAGCAGAGAGTCTGGCAAAGGAACATATGCCGACCCTGCTGGATGCTGCTCCAGACGACGACACACGCAGAGCGCTAGAGCTGCGCCAGGAGATGGGAAAGACGAGCGTCGATAAATACAACGCTATGAATCGCTCAATATGCGAAGACGAACGGGCAAGGGGGCTGCTGCAGTTTTGTGGAGCTAACCGCACATGGCGCTGGGCTGGAAGGCTCATTCAGGTACAGAACCTACCACAGAACAAGATTGATGACTTGGAACTGGCAAGGGAGATATTACGCTGTGGCGATTACGAGCTACTTGAGATGCTTTACGGTGCGCCGCCGTTCATCCTCTCCCAACTTATCCGCACCGCATTCATACCGTCACCAGGTTGCCGGTTCATTGTCTCAGACTTTGCAGCCATCGAGGCACGTGTCGTTGCATGGTTGGCAGATGAGCAGTGGGTGCTCGACGTATTTCGCGGGCACGGCAAGATATATGAAGCAACGGCATCGAACATGTTCGGTGTGCAGTTCGAGACGATTACAAAAGGGCATCCGAATTACGAGCTGCGGGCACGCGGCAAGGTAGCGGTGTTAGCCTGCGGGTATCAAGGCGGGCCGAATGCCATGGCCGCTATGGACTCGAAAAAAGAGATTGATCCGGATGACTACCCTAGGCTAGTAAAGCAATGGCGAGACGCCAATCCAAATATACGAAAGCTTTGGTATAAAGCTGAGGAGGCAGCTATTACAGCTGTGAGGGAGAAGACGACCGTCAAGCTCGCACACGGTGTGCAGTATCGATACGAAGCAGGCATGCTGTTCGCTGATCTACCGAGTGGCCGCAGCCTTGCATATGTAAACCCTCGAATTAAGACGGATCCGAACTTTAGCAAGGATGGGATTGTCTTCGATGGTATGGATCAGGTCAAGAAAAAGTGGATGTCGCACCGCACATATGGCGGGCGGCTGGTGGAGAACTTGGTTCAGGCCATTGCTCGGGACTGCTTGGCCGTCAGTATGGAGGGATTGGCAACTGAAGGGTACAGCATTGTAATGCATGTCCATGACGAGGTTGTTTTGGATGTGCCGATCGGTACAGGATCCGTGGAGCATGTGACAGAGATAATGGGGCGGCCGATTGAGTGGGCACCGGGGCTGCCGCTGAAGGCAGCAGGGTTTGAATGTGATTTCTATCAAAAAGACTAATATCCGGAGGAGGAGCTGGAATGTTAGATCAAGCAAAAGCAAAGCTGCAGGCCGAAATGGCCGGAGCTAAAGATAACGATTATGTGCAGTTCGTAGGGCAATACCTGCTTAACCATATTGAGTCCCATCCTAAAGATGCTGACAAGGTCATGGTCGAAGAAAAATCGATCATAAAGAGTCTGGAAGCCATGCGCAAAGCTGCTGAGAAGAAGAGAAAGGGCAACGTGGCCATGTTGACACCGCAGGAAGGGTTTGCTGTCGTGTTCGAATATTACGGCATTAAGTCGCCGGGATCCGTACCAGTTGCTCCAGTGGTGCCCCCAATTGCGGCTAAGGTGGATTCTAACGATGGCGACTTTGATATCGATCTTGACGACTTGTTGAAGTGAGGAGGGGCAGGACATGTCACTTGGGATTCCTAAAGACTTTACGGATCATATGCCTCAGCAGATTAGCGAGGAGCTAAATAGTTACGTCATTGAGGAGGCGCTTGGGGATAGCCGCTACATCTTCACTCGTCGAGCTGGAAGTTACCAGTACGGCTACTGCACCCATTGCAAGAACGAATACTCGACTAAAGGATTCCGTCACGGCAAAACGGAAATGTGCCCGAAATGTGGCTCATTCTGTACCGTCAAAGCAAGCGGCAGAGGACGAAAGAAACTAATCGACGATGCTTATATCGTCTGGTATGACAAGTCACGTAAGGATCCTAAATCAATTGTTGCCCACGGGATATACGTTCGACGTGATTACACAGGTGACTATAAACAAGTAGAGACGCAATTCTATGTACAAGCTGAATATGTTTTTACTCCAGGAGATCCAAAAGCAGCTGGTAAGGATCGCTTTGGGACAGCAAGGATGATACGTAGAGATTACTATCAAAACTTCTACGAGACTTCATCTATTTTTAGTGAAAGAGATAGCGTTATGAGGCGACCGCCTTTTTACTTATCTGAAGATAACATCTCGAAAGCTGTACAGGGCACACCGTTTCAGTATAGCGGATGGGAGGAGTTTATCTCGTATAGATTGTTCGACGAGTGGGTTGGCGGTCTTTTTGGCACAACACGTCGCGAAGGGGAACCTCGGACGGATCTGGTGAAGTTCTTCGAAATCGCGGCCAAGTATCCATGCACAGAATATCTAGTGAAAATGGGCTTCACTTCTTTTATTGAAAGGAAAATCAATGGCTGGGGAACGTACGGGGCGATCCATTGGAGAGGGACGACGATGGAAAAGGTACTCCGCCTATCCAAAGCAGAGATAAAGGAATTAAGGGCTTTGAATATCAAAGTTACGCCTTTACATCTTCACAGCTACAACTTCTATAAAAAGAGAGGACTACCTATGCCCTTTGAGAAAGCACATGAGCTAAGCGAGCTTACTCACTCTGATGGTTGGAAGATATTGAAGCAGCTGGACCTACCATTCGAATTATCTGTGAAATACATCTATAAACAATTCTCCCGTCCAGGTGCTAATAAGCATTACTATGATGTCTCATCTGTTCTTAGAGATTGGAGAGACTACTTGGCAGACTGTAAGAAGCTCGGCATGGATACAGGTTCAAATGCTGTTTTGTACCCCAATAATCTTCACACAGCACACCAGAAAACGATAAAAAAAGTGAAGTATGCGGAGGATCAAGCCCTCAATTTGCGGGTTGTTGATAGATACAAAAAACTTAATAGTCAGTATCGATTTGAGAGTAATGGTCTGATAATCCGGCCAGCAGCGAGCAGTGCCGAACTCGTACAAGAAGGTAAACAGCTGAGCCATTGTGTCGGTGGGTATACCAAGAATTACGCTGATGGTAATTGTGATCTGCTATTCATACGACGTGTTTCCGAACCGGATAAACCATTCTACACGGTGGAGGTAAAAGGCGGGAAGGTCGTGCAGTGCCGTGGTTTTAAAAATGGTGCCATGACGCCAGAAGTAAAAGCATTCGTTGAGAAATTCATCGATGAGAAGCTGACTAAGAAGAAACGCATTAAGGCAATCCAGGGGGTAGCCGTATGACACAGGTAACGAGATCAGTTGATATAATAGCGGCCGAGATTCGTAGCATTGATGCTCAGGCCAGAGAGATGGTTCTGCGCAGCGCGATGGAAATCGGAAAGCGGCTCAAGGAAGTTAAGGAGCTAGTGCCGCACGGCGATTGGGGAAATTGGCTGAAGGAGAATGTCGAATACAGCCAATCTACTGCGAACAACTTCATGCGACTGGCCGACGAATACGGTTCAAATTCACAAGCGCTTGGCAATATGAGCTATACGAAGGCACTGGCCCTTCTTGGTGTTCCGACTGAGGAGCGAGAACAGTTTGCTGCCGAGAATGAGGATAAGTCAGCGCGTGAACTGCAGCAGGTGATTAAGGAGAAGAAGCAGCTAGAGAAGCAGCTGAAGGCAGCGGAGAAAGAGCGCGCCGCACTCCAGAAGCTCAATGAGCAGTTGGAAGAAGCGCAAGCGGACTTCGATGAAGAACAGGAACAGCGGCTCAAAGCTGAGATACAAGAGTCACGGGAGCGAATTAAGCAGCTAGAAAGTGAACTCAAGGCAAAGCCGATTGATGTGGCAGTCGTCGAGAAAATCCCTGAAGCCGTGGAAAAGGAGCTCGAGGAGCTGCGGAAGAAAGCAGCGCAGCCTGGTAATGACTTAGCCGTTAAGTTCAAATACCAATTCGAGTTTTTGGTGAGTTGCTTCAAGGATATTCTCTCGACTCTATCTGAAATGCAAGGCGATTCGGAGCTTCACGAAAAGTATAAAGGAGCTGTGCGAACAACTATCAACAAGATGAATGAGCGGCTATAGATGAGTGAGGTGTAAACATGGTTGAGCTTGATATTAGTTTCGGCAAACATCGTGCCGACACGAACTGGAAACCTGAATATCTGACTTGGGATGAGTTCGTTGATCGGCTGCGCAAGGTACGCCGGACGAACGAAACCATGGAGCAGTACGAGAAGATGCACAGCGCAGGGAAAGGGAAAGTCAAGGACGGGCCAGCATTTGTCGGCGGGCTTGTACGGACTGGGCGGCGGAAGAAGGAGAACATTGACTCGAGGAGTTTGATTACCCTTGACGCTGACTTTGCAGACGATGATTTCCTCTTCACCGTGGAGCTGGTACTGGGCGGCACAGCTTATGTCGTGTACTCGACGCATAGTCACCGCCCGGCTAAGCCTAAATATCGGCTTATTGTTCCGGCTGATCGGGCAATGAGCCCAGACGAGTACGCAGCTACAAGCCGAAAAGTGGCTGAGATGATCGGCATGGGTTACTTCGACAAAACGACTTTCGACGTCCATAGACTTATGTATTTACCAAGCTGCAGCAAGGACGCTGATCCCGTGTTCGAAGTTAACGAGGGCGAGCCTCTCGGAGTGAATAGTATCCTTGCCCAGTATGATGACTGGCAAGATGTCATGCAGTGGCCTCGGCATAAAGACGAAAAGGCTGGGCCTGTGCTTACGGGGAAACGTGCTCAGGATCCACGGGAAAAGCAAGGCGTAATAGGGCTCTTCTGTCGTTCTTACACAATTGAGGAAGGTATCGACACTTTCCTTTCTGATATATACGTTGCTGGTACAATGCCTAATCGCTACACATATCAACACGGTACATCGGCCAATGGGCTAGAGATATATCCCGATCAGGATCTGGCTTACTCGCACCAGGACTCCGATCCCGCAGCGGATGGGCGCACTTATAACCTATTTGATCTTATCCGTGTTCATAAATTCGGCCATCTCGACGAGCGAGTGAAAGATCATACGCCGGATGCTAAGAAGCCAAGTCACTTGGCCATGGAACGCTGGGCAGCTGATCGGCCAGAAGTAAAGAAGCTCAGTATTGCTGAACGGCATGCTGAATTTGCGGAGATGGTTGACGAGTCCGATTTTGAAGATGAAGAGGAGCCGGAGGGCGATGATTGGGAAACGAAGCTTGACTGTCATCATAAGACGGGTTTACCGCTTCCGACTGCCGGCAATGTTGAAATCATCCTAACCCATGGCTTCTGGCGTAATGTGCTTGCCTATGACGCTTTTGGAAATACAGAAGTCATTCGTAAAGCTTTACCTTGGAGAAAGCAGGAACGGCCAAATCGGACATATGAGCCATGGCTAGGGGCAGATGATAAACGGCTGCAGCACTGGTTCGCTAAAGTGTATGGAATCAATTCGGCCAAGACGATTCAAAATGCATTCACGGAGGTTGTGCATATGAATACCTTTCATCCAATCAAGGCATTTGTTGAAAGTGCGGAATGGGACGGAGTGCCGCGAGCTGAACGGTTATTCGTGACTTACTTAGGTGCAGCCGATACCCATTTCATCCGGCAAGTGACACGTAAGATGCTGCTTGCTGCAGTTGCTAGGTTGTATCATCCAGGCTGTAAGTTTGATCAGATGCTTGTGCTTGTTGGTCCGCAAGGAGCAGGTAAGAGCTCATTACTGGCTAAGCTTGGCCGTGAGTGGTTCAGCGATAGCTTACGCACATTTGAGAATAAAGAGGCTGGGGAACACCTGCAGTCAGGATGGATTTTCGAGATTGGCGAGCTGTCGGCCATGAAGCGGACGGAAGTCGAAGAGGTTAAGGCGTTTCTTTCGAAGACGGAAGACCGTTATCGGGTGGCATATGATCGGCAAGTATCTGAGTTCCCACGGAAGTGTGTTTTTTTCGGAACAACGAATACACGAGACTTCCTAAGAGATGCAACCGGGAACCGTCGCTTTTGGCCCGTAGAGGTTGTGCCAGAACGGGCAGAACTTAGCCATTGGGATCATCTGACCGATGAAGAGGTACGGCAAATCTGGGCGGAGGTTTTGAGCTGGTTTAAGGCGGGGGAACCTTTGGAACTGGATAGCGAAGCCCGCATGGAAGCGGAGCGGCAGCAAGCTGCGCATATGGAGTCGGATCCACGCGAAGGGCTCATACAGGAATGGCTAGAAACTCCTGTTGAAGATGAATGGGCGGACGAGCCAGACGGCCAGCTGCGCGACCGTGTGTGTGCAGCCCAGATATGGACGGAGTGCTTGGGCAATAAAAAAGGTACTATGCGGCCATGGGAAGCGAAAGAAGTGTGCGACATCTTGCGCCGCATTCCGGGGTGGCGTGAACGAAAAGGGAGAGCGCGAGTTTCGGGTTATGGGCTCCAAACCGTGTTTGAAAGATGTATCAGTAACCCCGATCAGTAAATGATACATCACTGATACACTGATACAAAAAATGTAACAGTTGTATCAGTGATGTAACAGTAAAAAATAAATTAATGATACACCGTAAAGCCTTTAAGATCAAGCGGTTCAGGCGATTGTATCAGTTGTATCAGTAAATTCCTTTAGATTAGATAAAAGATAGATTAAGTATACGTAGAGCGTAGTTAAACGCGAAAAAACGCAGTACGCGCGTGCGAGTGTTACTGCTGATACATGCGGAGGTTGATAAAACATGAGGGAGTCAACACTGGAACGACAGCTGGTGAACGCAGTTGCTAGGGTAGGCGGGCGAGCAGAAAAGTGGACTTGTCCGGGTAATAGCGGCGTACCAGATCGAATTGTAATTCTGCCGGGTGGCAGAGTGGCTTTCGTAGAGATGAAAGCCCCCGGTAAGCCATTACGACCTCTACAGCAAAAATGGGCTCGTACCCTTCAAGAGTTAGGTCACAAGGTTTATAAAATAGATTCGGTTGAGGGTATCAACAGATTTATAGCGAAGGTGATACTGGATGAGATATAAGCCGCACCAGTATCAGGAGTATGCGACGTCCCGCATCCTGGACACACCATACATCGCGTTGTTTTTGGAGATGGGTCTTGGAAAAACTGTATCGACTCTAACAGCAGTCGACCTGTTATTGAATGACTACTTCGAAGCCACGAAGGTTCTAGTAATAGCGCCGCTACGAGTGGCTGACGACACATGGGCAAGGGAGATTGACAAGTGGGATCATCTGCAGCATCTCCGCATTAGTAAAGTATTGGGTAGCGCTGCAGCACGACGGAAGGCGTTAAAAGCTGAGGCCGACATCTACGTAATCAATCGGGAGAATGTGGAGTGGCTAGTAGGCGAGTACGGAAGCAAATGGCCATTCGATACAGTAGTCATCGATGAGGTAAGTAGCTTTAAGAATCACCAGTCTAAACGGTTTCGGGCACTTCGCCGGGTTCGGCCAATGATGAAGCGTGTTATCGGCCTAACAGGAACGCCAGCACCGAACAGCCTAATGGATCTGTGGGCGCCCATCTATCTGCTAGATCAGGGCGAGAGGTTAGGCAAGACGATAACAGGCTATCGTGATCGGTACTTCACGCCAGGAGAGCGGAGCGGCCATATCGTTTACAACTGGAAGCAAAAGAAAGAATCAGAAGAACGGATTTACGAAGCCATTAATGACTTAGCGGTAAGCATGAAAGCAGAGGATTGGCTTGACCTCCCTGAACGAATTGATCGGGCGGTTCCTGTGAAGATGTCGGAGAAAGCTAGGGAGCTGTACGAGAAACTAGAGAAGGACTTGCTGCTGGAGTATATCGACGCCGACGTGGTAGCAAGCACGGCGGCGGTGCTTTCGAACAAGCTTCTGCAGATGGCCAGCGGGGCCGTCTACGATGAGAATCGAGGCGTCAAACTGATTCATGACGCCAAGCTTGATGCACTGGAGGACATCATCGAGGCAGCACAAGGGAAGCCAGTCATGGTGTTCTATAACTTCCAACATAGCCTTTCACGAATCCAAGAGAGATTCCCGCAAGCCCGAATTCTACGAAAAGGGAAAGACGGGAACGAGGATATCAGGGCTTGGAACAATGACGAAATACCTTTGCTGCTACTTCATCCTAAGTCAGCTGGCCATGGCCTTAACCTCCAGGAATCAAGCTGTCAGACGGTAGTCTGGTATGACCAAATATGGAGCCTAGAAGAGGATCAGCAGGCTAACGCCCGCGTCCACAGGCAAGGCCAGACACGACGTATTGTGGTAATGAGGTTGGTAGCCGAAGGGACAATGGACGAGGAAGCCGTCGAGGCACTGGAGCGTAAGGCAACAGGGCAAGAAGAGCTTATGCAGGCAGTTAAAGCACGGATAAATAAAATCCAGAAAGGGTAAATGGAATGACAAGTGATCCAGTAAATAACCCCGCGCACTACACAGCTGGCGGGATTGAAACGATAGATTACATTCAAGCGAAGCTATCCGCTGAAGAGTTTGGCGGATATTGCCGCGGAAACGTTTTGAAATATGTTAGTCGTTTTGCTAAGAAAGGTGACGGTCTCGAGGATCTGAGAAAAGCACGATGGTATTTGGAACGACTCATTACATATGTGGAGGGGATCAAGGATGATACTGAAAGCAAAGATGACTGAACAACACGCATTAGATCAACTGCTGGCATATAAGCGTTTGCTTACTCGGATTAGAGTCATAGAGACATACCCGGTTACCGGTGGTATTTTGTTAAAGACTATAGCGAGTGATGATCGTCTGCAGGAGCTCCACAGCAAATTGAAAGGGCTGCCGTCATACATGTATCTGACAAAACATGAACAGCGGTTAGAGCAAACAGCGCATGCGTATTTGTCTAGGTACCCTGTCGGTACTCGGGCGCAATTAAACGAAGTCAGGAGTTGCAAGGGAGCAGATGCAGAAGACGAGAAACTTTTAAAGGAGTTAGCAAGAAAGATACAAAATGTGATTGATGCGCGTGGTGGCGGGCAAGTAGATGATTTTGAGGGAGTTCTAGAGCGAATCAGTGAACTACAGGAACTCGAGTCTCAGAAGAAGTATTTTGAGTCGACGTTAGAAACGCTAGGGGGTAAGTACGGTCGTATTCTCTGCATGCAGTACGTTGAATTTAAGGAGCCGATGGATATCGCAGATGAGATGGGAGTATCACTCCCAACCATGTACAAATGGCGTCGTCAGGCGCTTCAAGCTTATGGAAAATTGATTGATGGCCTTGTCCCGATAAAAATGTGAGAAAAAAGCGATAAAGAATTGATAATAGAACGAGACGACAACCCCGTTTTACCCGTGCTAATATGATAGTGTCAGAAGAATTAGAGATGTGGTCGTTTGCTACTCTGCACCAAGCGGTCACATCTCTTTTTATGCGGTGAGTAGTTCAGTTGGTAGAACGCCTCTTGCAATAAGCCCCATCATAATTCGCGATAATCCGATGGGAGCTGCCGGAGGAAAGCAGTGGTTCGAAGCCCGTCTTGCCGCCCAATATACCAGTGTAGCTCAGCGGTAGAGCACAGAGAAGACGTCGATAACAAGACTCTGGATGTCCTAGGTTCGATTCCTAGCGCTGGTATTAACAAGTTATTTTCTCTTTCTCTCTAAAGCCGTCTCATAGTGAGGCGGTTTTTCATTGCAGGATTTACCTTCCACTATATCGAAGTATGGCGACATGAGGAGGGGTAAAATTGAAAGAGAGAAAAAACTATCGGAAATAATCAGAGATACGGTTGACATTACAGCTGAGACTGGAACCTCGATAATTTCTGATTTATTTCTAGAAGGAACTATCGGCCAAATAGCTCCTGGGCTAGTGGCGATCAAAAATTCATACAAGCAAAAGAAATTTGAAGAACGAATGCTATTAGCTCTAAAAGAGCTTTCTTCTCGACAAGAAAAGATTGAAGCGTCTCTAAGTGAGGCTAATAACGAGCAATATGAATTTATTAAAAATACTGTTTTACCGTTATATTTTGACTATGCTTCAGAGAGTAATCAAGATGATAAAATTAAGATTTTCGCAAACGGCGTTGAATACATTACCTGCTTCAAACTAACTGAAGAAGATATAGCTATTACCTACTTCGATGTACTTAAAGAGTTAACTTTAAAGGAATTGAACCTTTTACTAAGGGAATACGCAGGTACATACGTAAGTGAGGAGCAGTTAACATTAGATATTAGACTGCCCGTTAGTAATGAGGAACAATTACATTTTGAACAGTTACAAGGCTATAAAAAATACGTAGACAGTAAACTATTCAGGATGGGACTAATAGAATATGAGGAGGAAATAAGCTACTTACCGAAAAGAATTGACGAAGTTGGTTATCCACCAAAATATGATTTAACCAGCTTTAGGATAAGTGATTTTGGTAGAAATTTTGTTTCCTTCTTTAAAAATAGATAAAAACAGAGAGCACCCATTGCGGTGCTTTTTCTTTTTATTCATATTCCCAAGCGCTTGCGAATTTGAGGTGATTACAATAGCTAACAAGAGAGCCAAGCTGCAGCCGCCTGAGCGAAAACCACAGCAGCCTGGTAAATGTATCGGCTGTAGGTGGGGACGATGGGACGATGGGACGATGGGACGATGGGAAGGCACGAAGCAGTACTGTATGTTCCCTAGATGCTTTGAAATAAGACTGAAGTTCTAGGAGGAAATACCTTCCTTATGTCGAAGTATGGCATGAAGGGAGGTGGGGATATAAATGCTAGAATGGAGAAATAGTTTTTACAGTCATGTTGTGCAAAAAAGTTTTGAGGATAGCCTAAAGAATAAAGAAGATGTAATCAGGGTGATAAATAAAGAGTTTAATGAGTTAGCTGAACCTGTAAAAGAGTTATCGAAAGTGCATAAAAACGAAGGCATTTATCGATATCAGATTTATGATCGAATACTTGAAGTGGATTTCCAAGATACTACCGTGAAATTCTATCAAATTTATCTAGGGTCATTTGATCATGAAGAAAAAGAAAAGAGACTAGTGACAGAATTTATTCACAACGGGAATGTTTTTGTGGAACCGGATGAGAGAAGAGGTCAACCCGATCGATTTATTAGTAAAAGAAATATTGATGAGATTTTCAAAAATGTTTTTACGTTCGGGAGTGCAATAAGGTATTGATTTGGAAGAGCGCTCATTTTGAGTGCTCTTCTTTTACTTACGAGTCAATTCAGGGGCTTTTGTTCTTGGATATAGGTTAATAACTATAACGAAACAAACATAACGCCGGGGGTGGTGATGATGTAGATGGCGGAATCGCGCATTTTAGCTGAGCAAGATTATCAGAATGGCATGAAGTACAAAGACATTGCAGAGAAACATGGTGTCTCTCTCAATACCGTGAAATCATGGAAACAGAGGCACGGATGGAATCGCAATAAGGGTGCACCCTCTGAAAAAAGTGTGCGCACAAATAAAGGTGGAGCGCCTAGAGGGAATCAGAATGCCAAGGGTAACCGGGGCGGGGCGGCTCCCAAAGGAAATAAGAATGCTGAGAAGCATGGCTTCTTTAGCAAGTATCTACCGGCAGAGTCTTTGGAGATCATGCAGCAGCTTGAAACCAAGCAGCCGCTGGATATCGTATGGGATAACATCATGATCCAGTATGCGGCCATCATTAGGGCCCAGCAAATTATGTACGTCCGGGATCAGGACGATAAGACGATTGAGCGGATCGAAGAGAAGCGCGGCAAAGTCAGTGGAGAGCGCTGGGAAGTGCAACAGGCATGGGACAAGCAGGCGACCTTCCTTCAAGCGCAGAGTCGTGCTATGTCTACGCTTCAAAGCCTGATCAAACAGTATGACGAGCTCCTGAGGACAGAGCTGGCAACTGAGGAGCAGAAGGCACGTATTGAGGTGCTGCGTTCAAAGGTGCCGAATAAGGATGGCGTTGATCCGAATGCTCAGATAACGGCGTTGGCTGATTTAATCAACAATCCAGCTCCTGAAAGGGTGTTGGATGATGATTGAGTATGCGCCACTTACGGTTAATCAAGCCGAGTATATACGTTGCAGCAAGGACGCCTGGCTCAATGTAGCAGAGGGCGGCAAACGGGCCGGGAAGAACATCATCAACCTGATTGCATACGCCATGTGCTTGGAAGTACATCCGGATAAGCTGCATCTTGTGTTCGGGGTGAGCCTGGGTGCGGCCAAGATGAACGTTATCGATTCCAATGGTTTCGGCCTGCAGCATCTTTTCGCGGGGCGTTGCAGGGAAGGCGAGTACAAGAATCGAGATGCCCTATACATCCAGACTAAGACCGGCGAGAAGGTCATTATCATCGCAGGCGGGGGCAAAGCGAACGACGCAGCGCGGATCAAAGGGAACAGTTACGGCACGGTATATGGTACAGAGGTCAACGAATGCCATCAGTCATTTGTGCAGGAGGTATTTGACCGAACGCTGGCGAGTTCAAGACGGCAGCTGTTCTTTGACCTTAACCCAATGCCGCCATCACACTGGTTTTACCGGGACATCCTAGACTATCAGGATGAGCTACTGAAGCGTGGGGAAAATCCGGGGTATAATTACGGACATTTCACTGTGCTAGGCAATTTGAGCATCCCGGATGACCGCCTAAAGGCCGTGCTATCCAAGTATGATAAAGGCAGCCTGTGGTATCAAGCAGATATATTGGGTAAACGTACAGCGGCAACGGGGCGGATCTACACAGGGTATACAAAGCAAGGTGTTGTCATTACGCCTGACGAGATCAAGGGCAAGCGGTTCATTGAGTTCAGCATCGGCATCGATATCGGGGGTACAGACGCCACGGTTGCTACACTGACCGGCATGACGCTGGGCTACAAGGACGTTATCCTGCTAGATGGCTATTATCACAAGCAGGGTAAAGAAACAGGCTATACGCATGACCGGTATGCCAATGAAATCGTGAATAAGATCGTCGAGTGGTCGGAAACCTATCCGGCCTTTTTGTCGTGTACTCACATCTTCGCGGAATCCGCTGATAAGCTGTTCCGTCAGGCTCTGGCCAATGAGCTGAAGCGGAGAGGTATCCATATTCAGGTTGTGCCAGCATACAAGAAAGAGGGTATTGTGGATCGGATTCGTTTGACCAGCATTCTGATCAACCAGGGGCGATACAAAGTCATGGCTCATCTCAAACAGTGGCTTGAAGCGCTGGAGAACGCGACATGGGACGAGAAGGAACGCCAGAAAGGCGAGTGGGTGCGAACGGATGACGGCAGCTATCCAGTGGACTGCTTGGACAGTAGCGAGTATGCTGTGCAGCCGTTCAAACGGAGATTGGAGGTATAGAAGGTGGGGTGGTTTAAGAACATGATCATGAAGATGTTGAGGATTAATCCAGCGCCTGATAATCGAATCATTACGATTACGGAGCCATTTTCGTACAATACGAACGTGCTGCGGAATCGGCTCTGGTATCGTGGGGATCCGTCCGAACTGGATCAGTTCTATAAGCAGACAGCCGGTGATTCAGTGAGTAAGTCACGCTTCTGGGCTGCCGTCCCGAGCGCCGATCTAGCTATCAGGAAGATCCATTCGGGACTGCCTGCAATGATTGCTGAGCGCCTGTCTGATATCGTCGTGGCTGACCTGGACGGCATCGAGTTAGAGAGCCAGGAGCAGACGGATCTATGGGATGAGATAGCCAAGGATAACGACTTCGACGAGCTGGTTGGCGAATCTATCATTGAGACGCTTGTAGCTGGCGATGGGGCATTCAAGATTACGGTGGACACGGACGTTACTGAGTATCCGATCATAGAGTTCTACAGCGGCGACCAGGTTAGCTATAAGCGAGAACGTGGGCGACTGCAGGAAGTCATTTTCTACACCGATTACCGTTCTAAGGATAAGGACTATCGCCTTGAAGAGACGTTCGGGCGTGGATATATCCGGTATCGGCTGCTTAACTCGGAAGGAAAGGAAGTGCCGTTGTCTACGGTGCCTGAGACGGCCGAGCTGCAGGAGGTTACATATTCAGGTGACTTCATCATGGCCGTACCGCTCATGTTCTTCCGGAATAAGAAGTGGAAGGGCCGTGGTAAGTCGATATTCGACAGCAAGGCCGACAGTTTCGATGCGCTAGATGAGGTCATTAGCCAATGGGTGGATGCAATACGCGCCGGACGGGTACAAAAGTACATTCCTGAGGATTTGATACCAAAAAATCCGAAAGATGGCTCGTTGATGCGGCCGAATCCGTTTGATAATCAGTTCATTCGTGTCGGCAGTGTAATGGCCGAGGATGCCAAGGGGCAGATAGATATGGTTCAGCCAGCTATCCTGTATGAGGCGTTTGTGGCCAGCTATGCCAGCGCTCTGGATATGTGTCTGCAGGGCATTATTAGCCCATCTACCCTTGGTATCGACCTCAAGAAGACAGACAATGCCGAGGCGCAGCGCGAGAAGGAGAAGGCCACACTGTACACTCGTGGCAAGATTATCGAACGGTTAAACGGGGTTATTCCGCAGCTCGTCGATGTCGTTCTGAAGGTATATAACACGATGAATGGTCGAAGTGCTGGAGAGTATCAGGCAGCTGTATCCTTTGGTGAGTATGCATCGCCGTCATTTGACTCAGTGATTGAAAGCGTGGGTAAGGCTCGGACATATGGCATCATGAGCGTTGAACGCGCTGTTGATGAGTTGTATGGGGATACCTGGACAGATGAGCAGAAAGCTGAAGAGGTTCAGCGCTTGAAGGATGAGCAAGGTCTACCCGTAGAGGAACCAGCTCTGAATCGTGATGATCCGCCAGACGATTTGGATGATGACGAATGAGCAAGTACAACATTCGCAACATATTTGCGGAAATGGAACTCGACCTAATCAAGTCTATGCAGCGTAACCTTAAGCGTCATGAGGACGAAGAAGAGGAAATGGGCTTCGAGTGGGAACAGTGGCAGCAGCGGAAGCTTCAGGATTTGCAGAAGTACCGTAAGGAAACGCGGCAGATCGTCAGAAAATATGAGCCAGAAGTCGAACAGGTTGTTGATACAGGTATCAAGGGGGCATTTCGGCGCGGGGTGGATCGTGTCCGTAACCTATGGGATAAGATCACCGGGAAGAAGCCAAAGGTCGAAGCAGAAGACGGCTCGGATTCCAGCTTCTTCAAGGTGAATGAGGCCCGTGTGAACGCTCTAGCTGCTGCATCTCAAAATGATCTGAAGAAAGCCAGACACGCCATGTTGCGTCAGGCTGATGACGTGTTCAGACAGACCATATTCAAGGCACAGGTGTACATGAACAGTGGAGCCGCTTCACTTAATCAGGCTGTCGACATGGCCACAAAGGACTTCCTTGATAAAGGCTTCGATTGTATTGAGTTTTCGAATGGACGGCGAATGAATGTAGCCTCCTATGCCGAGATGGCGCTGCGGACATCCTCACAACGCGCTGTGTTTGCCGGTGAAGGAGCCAAGCGTGATCAGTTGGGCATCAGGACTGTGGTCATATCAGCGCACGCTAATTGCTCCAAGCTCTGTCTGCCATACCAGGGCAAAGTATTCATTGATGACGTATATAGCAAGGGTACGAAGAAGGATGGTAAGTACCCGTTGCTCAGCACGGCAATAGCAAACGGTTTGTTTCATCCCGGGTGCAGGCACAACATGACGACATTTGTTCCAGGTAAGAGCCGACTACCGCAGCCTGTGGATGATGAAGAAGCTTTGGAAAACTACGAGGCTGAACAGCAACAGCGCTACATGGAACGACAGATCAGGAAGTATAAACGCCGTGAGGCTGGCAGCATTGATTTGGCCAATCAGGAGGCAGCCAATGCCAAGGTGAAAGAGTGGCAGAAACGCCTCAGAGAGCATATCAAGGCGAATGAGCATTTGCGGCGAGACTCTAGGCGCGAACGAATACATGTATAGATTAGGCTCTGGCTGAGACTGCTGGGGCCTGTTCGCCGTTTCGGTACTGTCGGCGGTAAATAACAGGACGTCACCGGGCGCGACCGGGTAAAAAGCGAAGACGAACAGGGAGGAAAGGGATATGAATAAAGAACAGTTTATTTCTCTTGGATTTACGGAGGAACAGGCGGAGAAAGCCGCTGCTGCTTCCCAGGAAGAACTGAAGGGATTTGTGCCAAAATCTCGATTTGATGAGGTGAACGAGGCCAAGAAGAAAGCCGAGAAAGATGCCTCGGATCGCGACAAGCAGATTGAGGAGCTGGGCAAAACTGCGGGAGTAAGTGAAGAGCTGAAAAAGCAGATTGAGACATTGACTGCAGCCAATAAAGAAGCTGCCGAAAAGCACGCTGCTGAACTAAAGGAGCTCACACTTACTAACGCTATTTCTGCTGCACTCAACGGTAAGGTACACAATGAGAAGGTTGTAACTGGACTGATCAATAGAGAGAAGTTGGTCGTAGGGGATGATGGCAAGATTGTAGGACTAGAGGAACAGCTTACGAAACTGAAGACCTCTGATGCGTATCTTTTCAAGGATGACACCCAACAACAGCAGCAGACGCCTCCTGGATTCCGTGTAGGTGGTGACGGCAACCCGAACCCACCGGCTGCAACAGCGTCTCTCAAAGATGCAATAGCAGCTCATTTTCAAAAATAATAATTAGGAGTGATTAATAATGGCAGTAACACTGAGTGAGGCAAAGAAAAACGTACAAGATGCCCTAACGATGGGCGTGATTGATGAATTTCAGAAGAGCAACTTTTTATTGCAAAACCTGACGTTTGATGATGCAGTGTCACCAACGGGTGGCGGTGCCACATTGACCTATGGCTACACACGTCTTATCACTCAACCGACGGCCGCTTTCCGTGCCGTAAATGAAGAGTACACACCGCAGGAAGTTACCAAGCAGCGGCATAACGTGGATCTGAAGATCTTCGGTGGCACGTTCCAAATT
Organism: Paenibacillus alvei DSM 29; assembly: GCF_000293805.1. Classification (GTDB taxonomy): domain Bacteria; phylum Bacillota; class Bacilli; order Paenibacillales; family Paenibacillaceae; genus Paenibacillus_B; species Paenibacillus_B alvei. The sequence goes on from NZ_AMBZ01000004.1 coordinate 67,007, forward strand.
GACCGAATCATCGCCGGAATGGGTGGCATTGTGTCTGAGGTGCAATTGCAATTGGAACAGAAGGTAAAGGCTGCACAGGCACTGTTTAACGACACGGTAATTAACGGAGACTCCGCAGTAGAAGCGAAGGCATTTGATGGATTAGAAAAGGCCCTGACAGGTTCTAGCACGGAGTATCTCCCTACAGATGCCATCGACTTGTCAACATCCGAAGCAGTGGATAAGAACTATAAAGTGTTCTTGGATCAATTGGATGAGTTCCTCATGGGACTAGACGGGACACCTTCTGGCATCATGGGTAACTTGAAACTGATCGCAAAAATTCGCGCATGTGCCCGCCGTGCTGGTATGTATACGATCTCGCGTGATGAGTTTGGCCGTCAAGTTGAAAAGTACAATGAGACGCCGCTTGTTGACCTTGGGGCAAAAACCGGTACTAATGACCCTGTTGTTGCAACGAAAGCGTCTGGGGAAACTTCGTTGTTCGCAGTGCGTTTAGGCTTGGATGGTTTCCATGGTGTTTCGATGGCTGGACAACCGCCTGTTCGCACATGGCTGCCTGATTATACGACATCTGGAGCTGTTAAGACAGGTGAAGTTGAGATGGTTGCTGCTGTTGCACTCAAGGCTACTAAAGCAGCAGGCGTTATGCGCAAGATCAAAGTATCGTAAGGAGAGATGATAAAACATGGCTAAAGTAATTGCACCGAACAAAGAATACACCGGCATTTCTGCTGGTGTAACGTTTGCTCACGGGGTTGGAGAAACGGATAACCCACATCTACTCGATTGGTTTGAGTCAAATGGGTATGAGGTTGAGAGGGAGCCTGTTGTCGAACAGGATAATCAAACTGACATTTCCCCTTCTCCTGATCCCATTGTGCCTCCAGGAGATGGAGAGCAAGCAGAGGTTGAAACTGTTGAGAAGCCATCGAGAAGCACAAAAGCCGGAAAGTAGGTGAGCGATATGGCCTATGCAACAACGGACGAGTATGAACGGTACGGTAACGGCAACATCCCGATAGGTGTTCTGGATAAGGCGCTACAGCGAGCATCTGACCAAGTAGACAGTATGACATATAACCGTATTGTGACGTGCGGCTTCGATAGCTTGACGCCTTTTCAGCGTACCAATGTAGTCAAGGCTGTCTGTCAGCAGGCTGATTTCCAGTACCAGTATGGTGATTACTTGGATGCTCCTCTAGCTGGATACTCTGCAGGCAGCATCAGCCTGTCATTTAAGGCTATCGAGGGAGCTGGCGGGGTAAGGACTACAGAAGCAGTTACAAGCTTGCTACGCGCTACAGGGCTGACAGATCGGAGGTTGTGCTGATGCGGGGGAAGCTGCCGTTTCCAAAATGGATTAATAATGCAACGGTGCAAGTGCTGAGAACAGAACTGTCAGAGGACGGCGAGTCTGTCGAAACGCTAATATATTCAGGATCATGCAACTATGATGAGAAGTCGAAGCAGGTACTGGACAAGGAACGTCGCCTGATCCGCTTGTCAGGCCGAGTTATCATTGAAGGCGATATCGCCCCCGGTCAACAGATCGAGGGGCTTGTTCGCGTTGCTGGTGTCGAACGGACGATCTTCCGAACAGAGCGGCCACGCAATCCAGATGGGAGCATCTTCTCCACAGAATTGGAGTTGATGTAGATGGTGAAGGTTAAAACGAAGATGAACTGCCGTGCCATCCAAAAGATTTCGTCGGCTCAGCTACAAGCCTTGGAACAAGTTGTGGATGGGAAAACGGAAGGCATCCTGACTGAAATCGCGAACGAACAGGTCGTTCCGAAGCAGACCGGTGAACTGGAGCGCGGTGCCTGGGTGGACAAGACGGGGCTCAAGCGTGGCAAGGTTAAGATCGTATATGACACGCCGTATGCACGTAGGCTCTACTGGCACCCTGAATATCGCTTCAGGCAGGATAAAAACCGTAATGCGCAAGGCAAGTGGCTGGAACCATGGGTCAATGGTGAAAAGACGGAGTCACTTGTAGGCCGTTTTAAGAAGCTGGTCAAGCGGCTTGCAGGAGGATTTATTAAATGACGCTGATGCTATCGGAAATCCGCGATTGGATGAAGACTCAAATACAGAGCCCCAATTGGTATATCGGCAAGATAGACGGTAGCAAACCGGAATGTATCGGTTTGTACAATATCAATACCGGCGGAAGGCCATATATTGCAATCGGCGGGCTGGATAATACGTCATACGCCATGAAAGCCGTATCCATCTTAATACATTGGTCAAAGAACGCCGATAAAGCGGAGCGCAAGGCCCATGAGGTCTACGCTTCGCTTTTTGGTCGTGGTGATGCGAGAATCAGCGGCCGTCGCGTAATTACATTTGACATGCGGACACCTGGGCCTGTCAACGTCGGTACGGATGATGAGGGCATATACGAATATGTCATAGAGACAACTATTTACTATGAAAGGTAGGGAGAGCGTATGGCGACTACTGGTGTTTTCCCAGTACACAATAACGTTTTTAAGATTGGTATCAATGGACGCGCTTCAGTCGCTCCAGGGGACATGGTTACTGTGAAGGACCTGGAGACATTTAGTCCAAGTATCGACGGTAACACAGAAGAGTGGACACCGATGGATCAGGGGGGATGGACACGCCGTGCGGTAACCGGGAAAGGGCTGACCTTCAGTTTTTCAGGTAAACGTCACTACGGTGACCCAGGGAATGATTACATCGCTGGACTACTATTAGGAACCGGACAAGAGGTTGAAACGAAATTCGAGTGGATCATGCCATCTGGGGCGAAGCTCACCATGGACTGTGTGATCAATCTTACGCAGCCTGGTGGAGGCGATTCGACCAACATCGATGGATTAGAATTTGAACTGCTATCAGATGGCAAGCCAACATTTACGGCCGCACCAGTAAAACCATAAGGTAGTATCAACCAAACCATAAGGGGGATTAATCCATGTCAAAAATTATTAACCTGTCAGATAAATTCGTGAAGGACGAAGTGTCCTCAATTCAGATCGGCAATAAAAAGTATCCAATCAATAATAGCGTAGAAGCTGTACTTGGTTTTGAGGAACTGGCAGACGGTGCAACGGTCAAAGGGTTATTAAATGCTATCGAAGGGGCGCTTGGCAAGAAAGCCGTGGATGAAATTGGTGTTTCCAAAATGACCGTTGCGAATTTGAAAGTTCTTATGTCCGGCCTGGTAGCAGCAATGCAAGGGTTGACGTACGAGGAAGCTGCTGCGCGATTTCAACAGTAGCAGCGGGCCGGATAACTGGTACGATCTGCGAGAAGATTGGCCATTAATCGAGGCGAGTCTTGCCAAGCAGTATGGTATCCGCATTCGGCAGCACGGGGACATGCCGTGGGAGGAGTTTTGCACCTTGGTGAGCGGTTTGATGCCTGACACACCGTTAGGGTCTGTGGTTACGATTAGGGCCGAGAATGATCCAAAGGTAATCAAGGGATTCAACGCCGACCAGAAACGTATTTACAACGGCTGGCGTAAACGCCGAGCGGAGCGAAAGCTGGATGACCAGGTCAAACTGAATCAAGAAATGCAAGCTCTGGAGACTGCAATGGCCCGCATGTTCGGGGGTGGCGTAGATGTCTAGTGTAGGACAGATAGATTTAGACCTAGGGCTAAATTACGGCCCCTTCCGGCAGGAACTTAACGGAATCGCTGGTACAGCTACCAACTTAGTAGGTGGGGCTTTTCGTGGCCTTGGAGGCGTTATAGCTGGAGCTTTTGCGGTTCATAGCATTGTCAATTTCGGCCGTGAAGCCATTAACCTGGCATCTGACCTAGCAGAAGTGCAGAACGTCGTAAACGTCACTTTTGGATCGATGACTGGTCAGATTAATAACTGGTCGTCGAACCTTATTGACAGCTTTGGTTTGTCTGAGTTGTCTGCAAAAAAATATGCGTCCACAATGGGCGCGATGCTTAAATCGTCTGGTTTAACCGGAGAGGCCATGAAGGAGATGTCTGTCAAATTGACAGAGCTATCTGCCGACATGGCCTCTTTTTATAACCTGAAAAACGATGAAGCCTATTACAAGGTCTTTTCCGGTATGGTCGGCGAAACAGAGCCACTGAAGCAGTTAGGCGTCAATATGTCCGTCGTGAATATGGAAGCATACGCCATGTCCCAGGGGATCACAAAGTCGTGGATGTCCATGACACAGGCTGAGCAGACCATGCTGCGGTATGGATACCTGTTGAAGGTGACAGGCGATGCCCAAGGCGACTTTGCAAGGAACGGCGACAGCTGGGCGAACAGAGTTCGGATTATGACCGAACGCTGGAACATCTTCAAGGGTACGATGGGGGCAGGTTTCATTAATATCCTGTCTCCGATTATTCAGGGGTTAAACTGGCTGATATCCAAGCTGCAGATTGCCGCAGCGTATTTTAGGGCGTTTACAGAGCTTGTCTTCGGGGATGCGGTGAATGCCGGTGGAGCTGGAGCTGTCGCACCGCTGAATGATACTGCCGATGCAGCCACTGGCGCTGCTGGTGCGGTAGACGAGGCGGGTAAGGCGGCAGAAAAGGCAGGCAAGAAGAGTAAGAAGGCTGGCAAGGACATGAAGAATAGCCTGGCCGGGTTTGACCAATTGAATACGCTGGCAAAATCCACAGCGGGGGCGGTGGATGATGCAGCGGATGGAGCTGGCGGCCTTGGGGCATTTGCTGGCCTGGGTAATCTTGATCTAGGCACGCCTACCATCAACGTTGATCCGGTTAAGCAGCAGGTGGCTGCGTTCCTGGCAGACTTGAAATCTCGGTTCTCCGAGGCTTGGAGTTTCATATCTGCTGGCTGGTCCGGTATGGCTCCGGCTTTACAGCCGTTTGTAGACATGATGGATCCGATCGGTAAGTCTGTCATCAATATAGGGAATACGTTCAAACGGCTGAAAGATGGCTTCCTGGTACCTGTTGCAAAGTACATCTTAGGTAACTTTATCCCATCGATCGTAATCGGGTTTACGAAAGCTTTTGCACCAGTCATTGCAAAACAGATAGTATGGGCGTTTCAGACATTTGATAAGACATTCCGCAATGTGACCAATCAAGCCATCAAACTGTGGGATACTGTGTGGCTGCCAAGTTTAGATCGGGTCAAGAACGCATTTGTAATGGCAATGCCGGTTATTGCTGGAGCATTGCAAAGCCTATTAACCAACACTATCAATCCATTTGTAGACTTCATGCTTAATGGCTTTGCTATACCGTTGTCTACAACGATTACAGAAACTATCGTACCTATCTACGCAAATACGTTGGTGTGGGCATTCCAGACATTTGCGAAGTCAGCGACTAACGCAGTCAATCATATTAATGAATTGTGGAAGGGCACGCTGTTCCCTTCGCTAGTGAAGCTTCGCGATATGTTTATGGACGTTATTCCGCAGATAGGAAAAGCATTTGAAAAGTTACTGGACGGGACGATCAAACCGTTCGTTGATTATGCGCTGAATGATTTCATTATCCCAATCTCGGCCAAGGTGATTGATACGCTGGTGCCGGTGTTTACGGATACGCTTGTGTGGGCATTTAAGGAAGCTGCCAACACATTCGAATGGGCTGTAGGTATTATCAACGATGTCTATAATACGGTGCTGAAACCTGTTTTCGATCTGATCAAAAAGATTGTCATGGACACCTTGGAGACGATAAAGGGGCTCTGGGATAAATACGGTGCAGAATTGCTGACCAGTCTCTCTGAGGCAATGGAGAACATCCGGGATACGTTCCAAAAGCTGTGGGATGACATCTTGAAGCCGATTATCGAGCCATTCCTGAAAAAGCTAAATGAAATATGGGAAGGTAGTTTGAAAGGGATCATCAAGCAAGTAGGCGAGGTGGTCATGAAGCTGGTGACAGCGGCGCTGGATATTTACAACAAGTTTATCAGTCCACTGATTAACTACGTCGTAGATCAGCTTGCTCCGGGTTTCGTGAAGGGTTTTAACATCGTGCTTAATATCGTGACGACAGTCATATCCAGTGTGGGAGATATCATCAAGGGGCTGCTCAGAACGCTGGGCGGCATTATAGATTTTGTCACAGGCGTTTTTACGGGAGATTGGAAGAAGGCTTGGACTGGGGTTAAGGATATCTTTGGAGGTATCTTTGATTCCCTTTACGGACTTGTTAAGGCACCGCTGAACTTGATCATTGACGCCATTAACTCGGTCATTGACGGTTTCAACAGCATTAGCATTAGTATTCCGGAAGTCGAGGTTTTCGGCCATAAAATCGGCGGTGGCTCTATCGGTGTGCCGCAGATCCCGAAAATACCACGCCTTGCTAAGGGCGGCCTGGCATATGGCCCGACACTGGCTATGGTAGGGGATAACAAGGGAGCAGGCGTTGACCCTGAAGTTGTTTCGCCGCTTTCCAAGCTGCAGGACATGATAGGAGCTAATAATCAGCCTATGCTGGAAGTGCTAATGCAAATATTACGAGCTCTTGAGAAGAACAGTCAGGGACAAGTCATCCAAGTTGACAGTACGGTACTAGGACGAGTTGTAGCAAATGCACTCAACGATATTACACGGCGTACAGGTCGATCACCATTAACCACATAGAGAGGGGGCGCTGCATGAAAATCATGATCGACGGCCAAGAGATTGCCGCCTATCCGTCAACTTTTCAGGTGACAATCTTAGATATTGATGACGGTAATTCATCTGTCCGGACAGCAAACGGAACCCTAAACCGGGATCGTGTGGCCGTTAAGAGACAGATTGACATGACTTGGGGCGTACTGAGCGAAAAGCAGATATCAAGTATATTAAAAGCCATGTCGAATGTATTTTTCGATTTCACATTCCCAGATCCAATGGCAGGCGGAAGCCTCACTAAGAAAATGTATGTAGGCAATCGGCCAGCTCCGTTCAGTGTGATCAGTAACGGAGTGGTTCACTGGAATGGTCTGAAGCTGACCCTAACAGAGAGGTGATCTGATTGTATCCAATATCGCCACTCTATGCTGATTACTTACGGCGGCCAGACCGGGAATTTATCGTCAAGGTAACCGTGGGATCAGAGGAATTTGATAATACACGAATCGTGGATTTCAGTATCGAGAATAGCTTGAGCCTGACAGATGGGTTCCAGCTCGGAACAGCCATCCCGTCTAAACTCACCATTAAGCTGCGAACGAACTATATTGTTCCGCCGAATGCTCGGGTCGTGCCGTATCTGTCCTTGTCTATGTCGGGTTTAACCTGGCTGCAGGCGCAGTATCCATGGCAGGACGTAGATATCAATTGGAATGGTACTAGTACGAACTGGCTGCCATTGGGAGAGTTTTATGTAGATTCCCGCGAACGGGTTAATGATGTATGGACTTACATCTGCTATGACAAGCTAGTTTTTGCTGATGTACCTTATGTATCATCCCTGACTTATCCGGCTACGCAGCAGGCCGTATTTAACGAGATTTGTGCGCGGCTGGGCTGGACTTATGACAGCAGCGTGCAGATTAATCCAGCTTACAAGATACAGGTCGGACCAGCGGGCTACAGCATGCGTCAGGTGCTTGCCTACATCGCTGCGGCCAATAGCGCAAGCATCTACATTGATAAAGCTGGCACCCTCAAATTCAAACGGTTTACAGCCAGCGAGGAGCCTGTATTCGCCATGACCACAGCAGATTATGTCAGCGCTAAGCAGACCAATCCGGTCAAGACATATACCAGGATAGTGGCCACGTACAACACCGAAGATGATTTGCAATACGAGGTTGGAAGCGGTGATGAAAACTATACCCTTTATATCGAAAACCCGTTTGTGACACAGAGCATGGTTAATGATCTGCATGCCAAGTTGAACGGGTTTTCTTATTTGCCTTTGACTATGGATGCTCGTGGATATCCGCAGCTGGAACAAGGAGACGTTATTGCCTTTGAGCAGCAGGAGGGCGCCACTTGGGACGATACGGTTTCAGCTTGGCAGGATACGCACATACCCTGGGATGGCATTGTCCGGTACAAGTCAATAATCTTGCACCAGGTATTTAGCTTCGCGGGCGGGCTGCGTATGTCGCTGGAAGCTCCGTCCGTGTCGGCGCAGCAAAGTGAATTTGTCGTAGAGGGGTCATTGTCACAGCAGGTCAACAAGCTGGACAAGACGTCAGTTAAAGAGGGAAAGAACTATTTTGGCGCAACAATTACACGAACAGAGGGGCTCATCATTGAACGTGAAGATCATCGCTCGAAGGTCATCCTGAACAGCGATAAGCTCTCTTTCCAGGCTGATGGACAAGATAAAATCTACTTCGATCCTTGGGCAGGACGATACAAATTTAACGGTACGTTAGAGGCGACTGACGGCGTATTCAGTGGCAACCTACAGGCTGCAGGTGGAACGTTTACCGGCACTCTTCGCGGAGTGGATGGAGACTTCAGCGGTGAGCTTCGAGCAGCACGGGGGACTTTTGCTGGCGACCTGCAGGCCGCTGGCGGAACGTTTACAGGGACGCTTCGCGGTGTAGACGGTGATTTCTCTGGAACCATATCTGCATCTACTATAAACGGTGGCACGATTAACGGAACAACCATTATCGGTTCTTCCATAAAGACGGCAGTATCTGGGGGAAGGATTGAGCTTGATCCCAACGGTTTCATGTTCTATGACAACTCTGGTAGACAGAGGGTAAAGCTGGGGTGGAACTCGGCAGCGGACATTTCCGGACACACGTACTATAATTCTAGCGGTTCGCCGATGGGGATTGTGTATGCTATCACTGAAGAAATGCATGTAATTGGTAACCGAGATTTACGTCTTGGGGCAAGTGGAACGATATACTTGCAGGGGCCAGTTAAGTTCACATCCTCGGTATCTGGATTGAATTTGGGGATTAGTGATATAGCTGGATTGCGTGATAAGTTAGATTCATTACAGTCTCAGATTGATGGTCTTCGCCGCTCGTTCAGTAACCATAGTCACACTGTTAATATCGGAACTCATAACCATGGCAACAATCAGAACCAAAACTGGGGTGGAACCTTCACAACGTCGACCCCGTAGTGATATGATAGAGGTAAATATTGCTACGGAGGATTTTCTATATGAAAAAATGGGCGTATCTAGTAAGTGGTATTGTCATTGGTTCTTTGATTGCAACTGCAGGAAGTGCATTTGCTGATCAAATCAAGTCAATAGTGGGGAAGAAGGTAACTGGTGAGTATACGGTAATCGTAAACGGAAAAGAACTCCAAGATAAAGGAGCAGTGATTGATGGTAAAACCAACGTCCCTGTACGCGGGGTTTCTCAGGCGTTAGGAGCTGAAATACGAGTGGAAGGAAAAAAGATATTGGTAACATCTAAACAAGCGGCAAGTGCTACGGCTGGTGGATCAACTAAAGCTGATGCAAATGAATATATGGCGGATTCCAAAGAGAGTCTAGAGGTATTGAGAGATAGTATTAAGAATAACAGAATTAAGCCTGCTGTTGAGGAGCGTCAAAGCCTTGTCGAAGAAATTGAGGATCTGAGAAAAGAGGAAGAAAAGTCGGGAAGAGAAGTGCCTGTGCTAAAGGCAAAAGAAAAGCAGCTTGCCGAATACGACGAAATCATTGCCAGAGCAAATAAGGAGCTCCGCTTAGTTGAGGAAGCTTTGGCGACAAAGAAATAATCAAATATAACTACTATTCAGGTCTCGCTTATAGCGAGGCCTTTTTGTTTGGAAGGAGGCATCTCATGGCTCAAGTACAACCTATCATTCGTATCGAGTTGGATCCAACCCAGCCTGTGCCCGAGATATGCGCCGTCATTATGGCCGTGGTCCCATACCATCCAGGGCAAGAAGAAGCTTTGCTGCTTGGTGTCCAGAATGCAATTGAGAAGCGACTGAAGCAATTAAGCAAGAAAGGAGATGAGGCTATTGGCCAATAAGTATTGCAACCTAATCGGCACCAAAAAGATCAGCGAGGATTTCGGGAATATCAATATCGGCTTTGATAAAGTACAGCAGGACATGGAAGGTAACAAATCGGTAGCTGACTCACATATTGCTGATAAGACCATCCACGTCACACAGGCCGACAAGGACAATTGGAACAGCAAGGCTCCAGGTAGCACACTAACTGATTTCAATGCCCATAAGAATAACGGAGACATCCATGTCACAAAGGCTAAAAAGGATGAATGGGACTCGAAGGCTCCAGGCAATACAAAGACAGAGTTAGACACTCATGTAGCTGATAAGGTTGTCCATGTTACTCAAGATGATCATGATAAGCTCGGCAGCATCGAGGAAGGGGCTGAAGTTAACCAGTTGGCTTTTTCGAAGGTCAATGATGTATCTGCTAAAAGCAAAACAGACTCACTCAAAATTAAAGGCGGCATCGGTATTACCGTCACCTCTAATCCCGATACAAATGAGGTAACGGTGACAGCGACTGGAGACGCTACGCCTGGTCCGCATGCGGAGACACACCTTCCTGGGGGGACAGATGTAATTCCATTCGCCACTGAAACAGTAGGAGGCCTGATGTCGGAACAGGATAAAAAAACATCGGGCAGACTGCAACCAAACTGGACGACCATTTGAAAAGTACAGCAGCTCATGCCGCGGCAGCTATAATGGTTGATGATCCTGAGTTTACTGACAAGAACGTGCTTGGAGTGCTGAAGTATTTAAAGTCGCTTGCCAATAGCATAAAAACGAAGGTCGCCGCTGCTATTGGCTCTCCCGCCACTGGAGGAGATACGGGTGACCAACTAGCACAAAAGATCAACGATGCTAAAGCGGTGGGGGCATCCAATTTGGTAGCAAAGGGTATCTCTGCTACGGCAACAGAATCGCTGGCTACCTTGTTCGATAAAATCAGTAACATCATAAAGGGTTCGGGCAATGCTCAACCAGTTGATGTGTTGGTAGGTAAGACGTTCACAAATGATGGCGGTGTACCTTTGACTGGGACTATGCCGAATCGGTCAGCAGAGAATCATCACATGCCTAGCACTGCCCATACGGTTTGGCCAGGGGATAGGGTGTTTCTGCAGCCTCCACACGGCTACTATGATGGGGCTTCGTGGGTAACGGCTCCTGCGACGCAACTCAAGCCTGAAAACCTGCCCAAAGACGTAAATATCCTAGGTGTGCAAGGAACAGCAGAACGTGCTGTACCTGGGAGGATAAGCATTACGTACAACTCGGGGCAACGTCCGGGTGTACCCGGGGAGGTTACCTTTGTTGAGTTGGCGACCATCTCAGCCGGTGTCAAACTAATAACTTTAACAAAGCCAGACTGTAGCAGCCTCTTCTTTTGGAGCCATGGCTTTATAGCCCTTTCGCTGCGAGATGCACTTGGTAATGAAATCGAAATTGCTAGAAATAGTGTGTCGATAAGTATTGACACGTTAGTTTTGGACTTTTGGGGCAGAACAGCATCCGCCAGTGGAAGTTCGGATGGGCACGCGGTGTTCAGCAGGAATATCCAACCGGAATTCAATCAAAACACAACGATGAAGCTTGGGTATACGATTAGATCAGGCGGCAATGAAGTTTCATATTTTGATGCGAGATGTACAATAACGCACATGTGAGGTGAAGAAATGTATATTGCTTACGATATTGTGTCGCAAAAAACTGGTAGGGTACGGGCGATATATCACAACCCCGTACCAGAGCAGATAGAAATGGAGTCGAACGGATTCTATATTGAATCCATTCCGGAAGCGGAGGAAAAGCCGGGGTTTACTTCTAAACCAATGGTGAAAATAGATACGAAGGAGATTTATTTTGACTATGTAGCAATTCCTGACTTACCAATCGATAATACATCAGAGATCCACAAATTGAAGTTAGCAGTCGCAGAGCTTGCAGAGACTCAAGAGGCAGATGGCACAAAAACAAAGTTAGCTCTAGCCGAGCTTGCCGAGTTGGTTGCAGGAGGTGAAAAGTAACATGGCAAAGATATATTGTGATCTAATCAGGATTGGATTGCGAAGCATTGAGCAAGTACCACTCACATGGCGAGATGCTGTACAAAATATGCTTGAAACTTAAGGCGCTACCGCATAGACGGTCAGCGCTTTTATTGTGCCCTCGGCTAATTGTCGGGGGCTATTTCTATTTCAAAGGGGGATTTATATGGATCGCTTTATTGAATTTGTTGGACAACTCGTAGGAGACTACGGCACAAAGCAAGTAGCTGCAGCTGGTGGTTTTGGTGTTATTGGGGCATACCTGTTCGGTGGTTGGCCGCTGCTGCTGCAGGTGCTTCTGATTATGACGGTTGCTGACTTTATCACTGGTATTATGGCTGCCGGAACTGAGGGCAAGCTACGCAGCAGTCGTGGACTTGTCGGTATCGCCCGTAAGGTATTTATCTTTGTAATTATCTCCATTGCACACCAGGTTGACACGGTTCTAGGTGATCAGCACATGCTCCGGGACGCTACAGTGTTTTTCTATATGGCGAACGAGCTGCTGTCGATTATCGAGAATGGTGGCCGCATAGGAGTGCCGATTCCTGGTGTGATTAAGCAGGCAGTCGAGGTTTTGAAAGGAAAGGGCGGGGATAACGATGGCAATCGAAATTAAGCAAAGGCTGTTACCAGATGGGAGGGCTAACAAGCCAAACAAGCAAATGACACCCGGGTGGCTGACTATCCATAACACGGACAATACGGATGCAGGGGCAACAGCCGAAGCGCATTCAAGGTATTTGTTGAACGGCAGTGGTGGGGAGAAGAAAAGCTGGCATTACACGGTAGACGACAAGGACATTTTCCAGCATTTGCGCGATAACGAGCAGGGTTGGCATGCCGGTGATGGATCGGGTCCAGGCAATGCGTTGTCCATTGGCATTGAGATTTGCATGTATAAGGGGATCGATGAGCAGAAGGCATGGGCTAATGCCGCTTGGCTTATTGCTCGCTTGGCTAAGAAATACGGCATTCCATTGAACAAAATAGTTCCGCATAAGCATTGGACGGGCAAAAACTGCCCAAGCCGCATCTTGCCAAAATGGAGTCAATTCTTGAACATGATTGACCGTGAATTGATTAGCCTGGACAAGCCGCAGCAACCAGCACCTAAACCGGAGCCGTCAAAAAACGTGGTTACAATCGAGATGGACGGACGACAGGTGAAAGATGGCATCCTAGTGAACGGCGTTACCTATGCTCCGGTTCGCTCAATTGCAGAAGCCTGTGGCCTTCAGGTAGGATGGAATCAGTCAGATAAGAAAGTAACCCTCACGAAGGGGGCGGCACAGTGAGCAAAGCGGTGTACAGCAAATGCACGGCGTCGAACGGCGTCGTGCTTCACACGCTCAAATGCAGCCCGAACGATGTACAGCTGCGGCCATGCCGGACAAATGTATATAGCCAGCCTTTAGCTGCCATCAATGGTGGCTATTTTGATTTTTCTAGTGGGGCATTGCTGTCTATAACTGTCCAGAATGACAAGCCAGTGAAAGGTGACCGTGGCGGTTACGGCAGCGGCTGGCACAATGCTAAATATGCCCGAGGTACATTGATATGGGATGCAGCTGCACGCCGTTATAGCATCCAAGTTGTCAAGTCTGCCGACGAGCTACAGGTATCCGACAGGAGTATGTACTGGGCACAGGGCGGCATATCAATGTCGCTGCAAGACGATGCGCATTGGCAGCAGAGAGCACGCCTGCAGAACATGCCGAACATGTCAGGGAAGGTGTACCGTACTGGTCTTGTATATGGATCCGGCCTAAGTCTGTGGCTAGTCGTTACGAATACGGCCTGTAATGCTTCTGAATTCCGGACGGCCATCAAGCAGAAGATTGGCAGCGGCACGCTCGTAGATGGGATCTTTTTAGATGGAAGTGGATCATCTCAACTCCGCTACGACTCCGTTAGCCTCCGAGGTGATGGTCGAACGGTTCATTCCATTATCTCAATTATGTGATATACTGGAAACGTGTGGTGCTTACCACGCGAAACAGAGTCGTATGGGAGGGCATCCCTGCGACTCTGTTTTTTATCTAGCTGTAATTTCCTCATAAGTCTTCATCAAATATTCCTACATAAATATAGAGGGGCAGAAGCCCCCCTCAGAGTATTTTCATTCATGGACTTTAGCTGATGCTGCCAAAAGGTTCTTTAATCGCCGAACCTTCTGGCGATTATCTGTATATCTGTCATCCAGGATGCAGCTCACCCAGGAGACGGTCAGGACGTTGACAATATCCGCGCCCCAACTTACGTAATCAAGCCGGGTGCACTGGAAAAGATCAACGAAGTCTTGTACACTTTCGAGTTTGGAGAAAGGGGGCTGCTGCCCCCGCATACGCCAACTACTCATTTGAACAGGTTGATGATATTGATGGTGAGAGACAACATCATAAGCCCAATCGCTACGTCAATCTTATTGATTTTTTCACGCTCATCTACCCTTCCTGTATTCGATTTCTCCGATTGTGTTATACTTGAGACAGGCGACCGAATCACCACCCGCCCCTAAGGGCGAGTGGCTTTCCTCTTATTTAAAGAGGCTGATGACCGCGGTTACGAGTTGGGCGAACGCTGTGGTGAGCAATACCCATTCGCGAACCGAGATTCGGTCGCCTTTCTTTTCTGACTCTGGCGGTGGTGCCGGAGTCTTTTTCTTTTTCTTACTCATGTTTGTGTTCACCTCCTTTCTATACTCTTATTATACTACGAATGACGTAATAAAACAATACGAAAAACGTATTTTATATAAAAATATATACGATAATAGTATTAATATAATACGTATATCGTATATAATGTGGTGAGAGGTGATATCATGATTAAGTTCGACCTTAAGGTTATGCTTGCCAAGCGCGAGATGACCCAAAAAGAACTTGCAGAGAAAACAGGCATAAGACCGCCCACCATTTCAGCATTTGCAGTTGGAACAATCAAGCACATACCAGTTGATGTACTTGATAAGATTTGCGATGCGCTTGAATGCCAACCTGCCGATTTAATGAGACACATTTCTGAGAACGAATAAAAGCCGAAGAGGATTGCCCTCGTCGGCTTTTATATTTGCTCAAAATTAACATTGTTAAAATGACTCCGCATGAATATAATAAGAACAAATGTTCTTGTGGAGATGATCGTATGGCTTCAAAGCTTGGTGATGGATTGTGGAACGGGTTTTTCATACCGGAGCATAAAAAAGCCCTGAGGGAGCTACAAAATGAACAGAAACGCCGCATCCGCCCAACATTAGATGAACAAGAGTGTGAACAGATTGAAGCACTTCTGCAGCAGTCCATGAGCGAGCGCGGGACAATCACACTTCAAATGTATGATCCATTTGAGCAGTGTCAGCTCACAGCTCAGGTGATAGATCTTGATCCTCAAGGTCGACGCGTCAAACTGCTTCTTGATGGAGAAAAGCAATGGGTTAAGATGGATGACATCTTGGGGGTAAGAGCATGAGGGACTGGAGAGAAGAACTGCAACGAACACCATCAACTCGAAAGCCCATTGCCCCAGTGCAACCTCACTTATGTGGGTGTAAAGCTGCTATGAAGGGGAAATGGTTGGACGGAGTATATACCTGTACTAAATGTGGAAAGCCTGTATATGGATAATGGACAGATAAAGCCCGGCATATGCCAGGGCTTTTTTATGTTCTTACAATGATATTTGTACGGCTACTATATAATATGTAGAAATACAACGTCAGAGGTCGAGTGAGAATGGTACATACAATGTGTAAAACGTGTGTAAAATAAATCTGATTTCTATCTGATTCTATCGGAAACTAAAGTAGGTGAGGGATATAAATAAAAAGCCCCAAAACCTTGATACTACAAGGGTTTTAGGGCTGTGAGTTAGTTTTTAAACTTGAACATCTGAGATTAAATGGCGTCCCAGGAGGGATTCGAACCCCCGACCGACGGCTTAGAAGGCCGTTGCTCTATCCAGCTGAGCTACTGGGACATAAGTTAAGTAAATTTAGAACATGTATTATTGTAGCAAAGAATTTGAATTTTAGCAACATAAAAATCAAAAAATATTTTACCTATCATATTTACAGTTGGATGTGCAGGAAAGCACTTGTGGCAACCGCGCAGGATAAAGGGCGAGTATGATATAATGCATCGTATAAGAGACTTGCCTGAATAAATTGATACAGTTGCATACATAGCAGAGATTTTTGCAATATATAGGCGCAGTACAGAAAGCAGGTGTTCGTATGTCAGAAGATTACAAAGAGCCGTCCAGGAACAACGTTATCCTATTTCCGAAAACTCATGATTATTACCAAATTGAGTTAACACGGATGCTGGAATCTGAACGCTACGGTGAAGCCATTGCCCTTCTTCAATTCCTGCTGACTTGTGATGGCGAGGATGCACGGATTCGGGAAGAGTGGGATGCGCTGCTTCAATGGCTCGTATCGGCGTTTCCAGAAGCAGAGAGAGATGCTCGCGAACTGGACATACCAGAGGGATTAGCCGGCTGGACGAAATCAACTGCAGAAGAGGAATCGGAAGAAACCGAACAAGATATCCTGCGACGTCAATTTCAGCAGAAGTTGAATGCAGATGGACAATATATGGAACGATTGCTCGCGACACTTGCGGATGGGGAAATGGATGATCGTAAACTTCTTGTGCTGGAGCAGCTTGCGGCAGCAGAAGATGCGGGGATTGACGAAGCTCTGGTCAAACTGCTGAAGGAGGAGGAACTGAGCTCTTTGCTTCAGTTCGGAATTCTTCAAGTCTTGAAGCGGAGGGGGATACATGGCGAAATTCGATTCCCTCGCGGGCAGGAATGGTTGAACGTTCGAGTAGAGGATACGCCACTTGACTATACGGCGTTCCCGGCAGCGGCGAAGGCACCCGCAGAGCGCGTGAACGAGGCTGCCTCTGTAAGAGAGCCGTCATTAGCCTATTTTGCTCAAGAGCTATGGCAGCAATATGTGAAGCATATTTACGGTTCATCCGCTTACGAGAAGTTGTGTGAGCATGGGCAGGAGGAGTCAGTCGCATGGGCAGCAGCCCTGCACTTTATCATAGCTCGAATGCTGCATATAGATGAAGAAGTGGAAGTAAAGCAATTGTACGGCATTCGTAATGAGATGCGCGTCCAATATGAGCTTGCACTTCGATCGCTGAATCGATCCTTGCGCGTGCAATCATAGGATCCGGATGCTAAGCAACAGGCGGCCGATAGCGCTTTCCAAGGAGGGTGAATGTAGGAATGATGCACTCCTTGAAAAAGTTATCATAGTCGGCTATACTAAAATGGTTATTCAGGACGTGTTATGGTAGGTACACTCTAGCCATGATCTTTTTTGGAGGGGAAGGCATAAAATGAAAGCAACTTGGGAAAAAATAGAGAAGAACGTTGGGGTATTAGAAGTTGAGGTTAATGAAGATCGCGTAGCAGAAGGATTGGACTTGGCATTCAAAAAAGTGTCAAAGCGTGTAAACGTTCCAGGCTTCCGCAAAGGTCGCGTACCTCGCCCAATTTTCGAAGCTAAATATGGTGTGGAAAGCTTGTATCAAGATGCAATTGACATCATCTTGGGTGAAGTTTACACACAAGCTGTAAAAGAAACAAACATCCAACCGGTTGATCAGCCGGAAATCGAAGTTGAACAATTTGCAAAAGGCAAAACGTTCAAATTCAAAGCAAAAGTAACTGTTAAGCCTGAAGTTAAGCTTGGAGACTACAAAGGTCTTGAAGTGGAAACTAAGGAAGCTGAAGTTACTGAAGAAGAGCTTGACGCTGAGTTGAAGCGTCTGCAAGAGCGTCATGCTGAACTCGTTATCGTTGATGAAGAAACAGCACAAAAAGGCGACAGCGTTGTTATCGACTTCGAAGGATTCGTTGATGGCGAAGCATTTGAAGGCGGCAAAGGTGAGCGCTACACATTGGAGCTTGGCTCTAATACGTTCATTCCTGGATTTGAAGATCAATTGGTTGGCCTTGGAACAGGCGACTTCAAAGACGTTGAAGTTACATTCCCTGAGCACTATCATGCAGAAAACTTGGCTGGCAAGCCTGCAACATTCAAAGTGAAAATTCATGAAATCAAGCGCAAGCAGCTTCCTAAGCTTGACGATGAGTTCGCTAAAGACGTTAGCGAGTTCGAAACTTTGGATGAGTACAAAGCTGATCTTACAAAACAGTTGAAAGAACGCAAAACACGCGAACTGGAAGCAACTCGTGAAGCTGAACTCGTTGAAAAAGCATCTGCTAACGCAGAAGTAGAAATTCCACGTGCGATGATCGAAACTGAAATTCAGCACATGGTAAAAGATTTGGACAACCGTCTTCGCATGCAAGGCATGAACATGGACATGTTCTTGACTTTGTCCGGCCAAACTATTGCAGACTTGCGCGAGCAAATGCAAATAGAGGCTAACAAGCGTGTGAAAAACAACCTCGTTCTTGAGCAAATCGTTAAAGAGGAAAACATCACGATTTCCGATGAAGAGCTTCAAGAAGAGCTTGACAAAATGGCAGCTTCCTACCAACGTTCTGCGGAGGAAATTCGCACAATCTTGGAGAAAAACGGTACGCTCGAAAACTTGCGTGAAGAGGCAGCTCTTCGCAAAACAGTTAAATTCATCGTGGACAATAGCAAAAATTAATTGCATATCGGCTACGCAACGCATGGAAAATGCGGGCGTGGCGTAACAGGATAAGGCACGTTACTTTCAAGGGCGTGCCTTATTTTTTACCACCTGCTTGGCGAAAGTTTGTGAATTGTAAGTTCTTTGATTGACCACATAACGTTTCACCACCCTATTATGGGTGTACATAATCAATATGTAACATATTAGGTGAATTCCGTCTGTGGATGAGCTGTAATATAGAGCTTATCTGTAGGGATTACGGACATTTGCCGCACATACAATAATGGTAATCGGTGTAAAAATGACACCACGGTCAGAAAATGTTAAAATAAAAATGTAAAGCTATGTAAAGAAAAGAGGTCGGTACCATGAATTTAATCCCGATGGTCATCGAACAGACAAATCGCGGCGAACGCTCTTATGATATTTACTCGCGTCTGCTGAAAGATCGCATTATCTTTCTGGGCAGCGCCATCGATGATGACGTAGCGAACAGCGTCATTGCGCAATTGCTGTTCCTCCAAGCAGATGATCCAGAGAAGGACATTTTCTTGTATATCAATTCACCGGGCGGTTCAGTTACGGCCGGCATGGCAATTTACGATACAATGCAGCATATCAAACCGGACGTATCTACAATTTGCGTCGGCTTGGCTGCCAGTATGGGCTCGCTCTTGTTAACAGCTGGAGCGCCAGGCAAGCGTATCGCATTGCCGAACAGTGAGATTATGATTCACCAGCCGCTTGGTGGTGTACGCGGTCAAGCGTCCGACATTAAGATTCACGCAGACTGGATCTTGAAGACAAGACATAAGCTCAACCAGATTTATGTGGAACGCACAGGTCAGCCGATCGAGAAGATTGAGCGCGATACGGATCGCGACAACTTCATGAGCGCTGATGAAGCGAAGGAATATGGCCTTGTTGACCAAGTTTTGCATCCGGCAAGCCCGGGTTTGAAGTAAGGGGGGACACCGATTGTTTAAATTTAATGATGAGAAGGGGCAATTGAAATGCTCGTTCTGCGGCAAGTCGCAGGAACAAGTGCGCAAGTTGGTTGCCGGTCCTGGCGTATATATATGTGATGAGTGCATCGAGCTTTGCAATGAGATCGTAGAGGAAGAGCTCGGTCACGAAGAGGAAGTCGATCTGAAAGACATTCCAAAGCCAAAGGAAATTCGTGCTATTCTTGATCAGTATGTTATTGGTCAAGAGCAAGCGAAGAAGTCGTTGTCCGTAGCGGTATATAACCACTATAAGCGGATCAACACACAGAATAAGATTGAGGATGTAGAACTGCAAAAGAGTAACATCTTGCTTGTAGGGCCTACCGGCTCCGGTAAGACGCTCTTGGCGCAGACTATGGCTAAAATCTTGAACGTGCCATTCGCGATAGCTGATGCAACATCGCTTACTGAAGCAGGCTATGTAGGCGAAGACGTTGAAAATATTTTGTTGAAGCTGATTCAAGCTGCAGATTACGACGTAGAGAAGGCGGAGCGCGGCATTATTTACATCGATGAGATTGATAAAGTTGCCCGCAAATCCGAAAACCCTTCGATTACGCGCGACGTATCCGGCGAAGGCGTACAACAAGCATTGCTAAAAATCTTGGAAGGCACTGTTGCTTCCGTTCCTCCTCAAGGTGGACGCAAGCATCCGCACCAAGAATTTATCCAAATCGATACGACGAACATCTTGTTCATTTGCGGCGGTGCATTTGATGGACTGGAACAAATTATCAAGCGTCGTGTAGGTAAGAAAATTATCGGCTTCAATGCTGACGGCGGTCAGAAGGACTTGAAGCCTGGCGAATATTTGACGATGACACTTCCAGAGGACTTGTTGAAGTTTGGTCTTATTCCAGAGTTCGTTGGTCGTCTTCCAGTTATCTCGACATTGGAGCCGCTTGATGAGCATACACTGGTTCGTATTTTGAGCGAACCAAAGAATGCACTGACGAAGCAGTACCAGAAGCTTCTGGAGATGGACAACGTGAAGCTTGACTTCGAGTCTGGAGCATTGGAGGCCATTGCTCGGGAAGCGATTAAGCGGAATACAGGAGCTCGTGGATTGCGTGCCATCATCGAAGGCATTATGCTCGACGTGATGTATGAGGTGCCGTCACGCGACGATGTAACAACGTGTGTCATTACGGAGCAAGTAGTGAAAGAACGAATGATTCCGGAACTGACGACAGATAAGAAACAAGAGGAAAGCGCCTAATAGGCGCTTTTCCGTCCGTTTCCGACATGGGAGAGAATGTATCATGTATTTGCGACATCAGACTAGAGCTGTAAAAGTAGGCAATGTAACGATTGGCGGCAACAATGAAGTTGTCATTCAGAGCATGTGCACGACGAAGACGGCAGATGTAGAAGCTACTGTTGCAGAGATTCATCGACTAGAAGAAGCTGGATGCCAGATTGTCCGTGTAACTGTCAACAATGAGGATGCGGCGAATGCGATTAAGGAGATTAAGAAGCGTATCTCCATTCCGCTTGTAGCAGACATTCATTTTGACTATCGACTGGCTTTGAAGGCGATTGAGAACGGCATCGATAAGGTGCGGATCAATCCGGGCAATATTGGGCGTCGTGAGAAAGTGGAAGCTGTCGTGAAGGCCTGCAAAGAACGCGGTATTCCGATTCGGATCGGAGTTAATGCAGGGTCGCTGGAAAATCACCTGCTTGAGAAATATGGATATCCAACGCCAGAGGCCATGGTAGAAAGTGCTCTGTTCCATATCGGAATTCTAGAGGAGCTCGATTTCCATGATATTATTGTCTCGCTGAAAGCGTCTGATGTTCCTATGGCTATAGCTGCGTATACCAAGGCTGCTGAGGTGATTCCTTATCCGCTTCACTTGGGGATTACGGAAGCAGGGACACTGTTCTCTGGTACGATTAAGAGCTCTGCGGGGCTAGGTGCCTTGCTGTCGCTTGGTATCGGTTCAACAGTACGCGTTAGCTTAAGTGCGGATCCGGTAGAGGAAGTGAAGGTCGCACGCGAACTGCTGAAGTGCTTTGGATTAATCTCGAATGCGGCTACACTTGTCTCTTGTCCAACTTGCGGCAGACTTGATATTGATTTGTTCTCGATTGCGAACGAAGTAGAAGAATATATCTCTAAGGTGAAGGTTCCGATTAAGGTGTCGGTGCTGGGCTGTGCGGTAAATGGACCGGGTGAAGCGCGCGAAGCAGATATCGGTATTGCTGGAGCTCGTGGCGAAGGATTGTTGTTCCGTTACGGAGAGATGATTCGAAAAGTGCCAGAGGATCAGCTTGTCTCCGAATTGAAGAAAGAGATCGACCACATTGTTGCTGAGTATGAGCGGACAGGCACTATTCCTGGACGCAAGCACTAATCGGGAATAGACAAATAGATAATCCAGTTATTTTACGAAAAATAGGAACACCTACATGCAGGTTGGCTGCTGTCGGGTGTTCCTATTGTGCTTATACGATTTTGTTACGGTCTCTGATTTATAGGTCAGAAGTGATGATATCTGTAGATGTAGAAATGTTTGCCACTGCAGTGGTGTCCTGCTGCATTTGGCTATTGCCGTTGAATTTCCCGCCTTCTTTGATGATAAAGGAACGGCACAATATATTGCCTTCTAATCTACCGGAGCTCTCGATAATGACGGTCTCTGTTACGCTGACATCGCCCTGCATCAGACCGGCGATAATAAGACTGGAAGCATGAATATTCGAGTAAGCCTTGCCAGATTCCCCTATAATCACGTTTTGGCTGCAGTGAACATCTCCAGTAATTGTCCCCTCAATCCGCAGATCAGTTTCACATACCAGCTTGCCCTCCACTGTAGTCGCTTGCCCAATTAAGGTGTCTGTACCGATTGTTTTTTGCCGGAAGATGTTTTTGCGAACATGTCTGCTCCTTTCCTTTCTGATTGCTTTTATTCAGGCGTACCCACATAAGTGGTTGGGTCGATTGGCTCGCCGTCTTTGCGAATTTCAAAATGCAAATGTGGCCCCGTACTGCGACCGGTTGTGCCAACCTTGCCAACCTGTGTTCCCTTCTTCACCTTATCTCAGCTTGCTGCCATTCTTTCACTTAAGTGCAAGTATCGGGTTGTAAGTCCGTTCCCATGGCTAATGATGATATAATTTCCTTTCAATTCATCTCTATCTGATGCAAGGACAACCCCTTCGGCAGTTGCGTATACCGGATCCCCTGTATCTCCTCCAATATCCAAGCCTGCATGAAAAGCTTCACTGCGCTGGAATGGATCGCTTCGCTCCCCGAATAAGGACGTAATACGCGTACTCTCTGTCGGCCATAAAGTAGGCGTAGCGTTCAATTGCCGCTGGAAGGCGTTTACATTTTTAAATAACTGGGGCATGGATTGCTCCCATTCCTGCCGCTTCTTATTCATGTCTTGCAACTGCTTGCTCATACTTACCCATGCTGCTAGAGGAGAGGCAGGTGGAATAATGCCCTTGCTCTCTGTGGCAGGGGATAGCAGTGGAGACAACTTCGTTGCTGGAAGCATGATATACTCGCCGCCGAGCGGCAGAGGAGGAAGGGAGGCAGTTTCTTGCTTGGAGGCTGCAGAGTTAGTCGTTGAATGACTTGTTTTGGATATTGAATTGTTATTTTTTGCCGGCCAGTGCCGGTCGGTATTTGTAAGTAAGATTGCAGCTGCTGCTCCCATTGAGATATCTTGTCCATTCGTTGTTTCATATCGTTGGAAGAGGCGGTAATAATGGTTAATTGCTTGTCCATATCAGCTAACAGCTGATCTTTCTTCTGCAGTTCCTGTTCCAATTGTGCATGACGTACAACAATATCATGCATGGCAAAGCGCTGAATAACCAACGAAAGAAATAATGCGCCAACTCCGCCAATGACAATAAACATAACAAGCCTAACAACAACGGTTGGAACACTGTATTGTATAACGGGTCGATTTGGCCCGCGCATGAGCATCCACGTCCAGCGGCGATCGTTTGCTTGCGCCATATTGCAAGGATTCCTCCTTATTGATTCCAAGGTAAAATAAGCTAATATGTTTACATAACATTCCTATTGTACATGATTTTCGGCGAAAAGTAAGTAGATATTGTGTGGAATCGACATTAAAATCGGTTTGTGTCGAAAGGTGGGGAAGGTAAATTTTATCATTAATTGAAAAATGATAAAAAACATTTTGCCATTATGCTCGATTTACGCTACAATCATTTAGTACCGTGTTAGCAAAGTTGACATATCGCGGGCTTAGGACTAGACAACAAGTGAGGTGCAATATATTGATTGATCAAATTCAGGATTGGATCGGGAAGTTTAATGATTTATGGTATTTAATGCTTATATTTGTTCTTGTAGTAGCAGGACTTTATTTCTCATTACGTACAAGCTTTGTACAGCTTTCCGCAATTAAAGAAACATTCCGTCTTATTTTGGGGCGGGATAAAGGAAAGTCTTCCGGTGAAAAGCAAGGCGTTTCCTCCTTCCAAGCATTCGCAATGAGTACAGCCTCGCGTGTTGGTACGGGGAATTTGGCCGGAGTCGCTATTGCCATTTCGTTAGGCGGCCCTGGCGCTGTATTCTGGATGTGGATGATTGCAATTATTGGCGCGGCTTCGGGGTTCGTCGAATCTACATTGGCACAGGTTTATAAAGTGCGTGATGGCAAGCATTTTAGAGGCGGCCCGGCTTACTATATGGAACGGGCGTTGAACGCGCGTTGGCTAGGCATTATTTTTGCCATCCTCATCATTTTCAGTTTCGGATTCGTTTTCAATTCTGTACAGGCTAACACAGCAAGTGCGGCGTTCCAGGATATATTTAACTTGGATCCGATTTGGATGGGGATCGTATTGGCAATCCTTGTCATCCCGACGATATTCGGAGGGGTTCAGCGGGTTGCGCAGGTTACTGCGACCGTAGTCCCTATCATGGCGCTAGCATATATGGCGATTGCTTTGTTCGTCATGCTGGTCAATTTTAGCGAAATTCCGGCCGTATTTGCTTCTATTATTAAAAACGCCTTTGGATTTGAGGAGGCGCTGGCTGGCGGTGTAGGCGCAGCGGTGATGAACGGAATTAAGCGTGGTCTGTTCTCGAACGAGGCCGGGATGGGTAGTGCTCCCAATGCTGCGGCAACGGCCAATGTTAGCCATCCAGTCAAGCAAGGTTTGATCCAGTCGTTCGGGGTATTCGTCGATACATTGCTTGTTTGTTCGTCAACAGCGTTCATTATCCTGTTCTCCGGGATTTCAACGACGGGCGAGCAGAACGGCATTCGATTGACACAACATGCGCTTGCGACTCAGGTTGGAGATTGGGCGCACATTTTTATTGGATTAGCTGTCTTTTTATTCGCATTTACTTCACTTATCGGAAACTACTATTACGGTCAAAGCAACATCGAATTCATTACGAAGAAAAAGGGATGGATGCTTGCTTATCGGTTAGGCGTTGTAGCAATGGTTCTCTTCGGTTCTGTTGCGAAGATGACCCTAGTTTGGAATTTGGCAGACTTGTTCATGGGCTTCATGGCGTTCATTAATCTCATTTCCATTATGCTGCTTGGTAAAGTGGCATTTGCGGCTTTGAAAGATTATATGAGTCAGCGTAAGCGCGGCGAGGAGCCAGTCTTCTATGCAGATGCTGTTCCAGGGCTGAAGCATGCAGAATGTTGGGAAAGAAATAACAACTCATAATCACATACGCTTATAATGCATCCGGCAAAGGGTAATACTACCAAGTAGTTAACTTTGCCGGATTTTTTGTCCTTACGAGGGCGTTATGGGAGGATGAAACGATGAATTTAAGCGTGATATTGATGTTAATCAATGCGTTCTTTGCCGTAGTTATCGGCATATACTTCTGGAATCTGCTGCGCAGCCAGAAAGGCAACCGCACGGCTGTGGATCGAGAATCTCGCAAAGAGATGGATAAGCTGCGCAAGCTGAGGTCTATATCTTTGACGAAGCCGCTTGCAGAGAAAACAAGACCTGCGATTATGAGTGATATAGTCGGACAAAAGGATGGGCTGAAGGCGTTGAAGGCAGCTCTGTGCAGTTCAAACCCGCAGCATGTCATTATTTACGGTCCGCCAGGTGTAGGGAAAACGGCGGCAGCCAGGGTTGTGCTTGAGGAAGCGAAAAAGAATCCAAGCTCTCCGTTCACCATGGAATCGAAGTTCACAGAAATTGACGCAACGACAGCTAGATTTGATGAGCGCGGCATTGCCGATCCGTTAATCGGCTCAGTACATGATCCGATTTATCAGGGAGCAGGAGCGATGGGGGTTGCAGGGATCCCGCAGCCGAAGCCGGGAGCGGTTACAAAGGCGCATGGCGGCATGCTGTTCATTGATGAGATTGGGGAGCTTCACCCGATCCAGATGAACAAGCTTTTGAAGGTGCTTGAGGATCGGAAGGTGTTTTTAGAAAGCGCCTATTACAATTCAGAAGATTCGAATGTACCGTCTTATATTCACGATATTTTCCAAAATGGGCTGCCTGCGGACTTCAGACTGGTTGGAGCGACGACGCGCTCCTCTCAAGAGCTACCGCCAGCGCTGCGTTCTCGCTGCATGGAAATATACTTCAGACCTCTGCTGCCAGATGAAATCGGAACCATCGCAGAGAATGGACTGAAGAAAATCGGGTTCCCACATTCACCGGAAGCGGTAGATATGGTAAAGAAGTACGCTACGAATGGGCGAGAGGCTGTCAACATTGTGCAGCTATC
This sequence comes from Paenibacillus alvei DSM 29, assembly GCF_000293805.1. Lineage (GTDB taxonomy): Bacteria > Bacillota > Bacilli > Paenibacillales > Paenibacillaceae > Paenibacillus_B > Paenibacillus_B alvei. The sequence continues at coordinate 93,300 of NZ_AMBZ01000004.1, forward strand.
AGCGGGTCTCGCGATGTCGGAAGGTCGCGCTTCCATAGATGCGGCTGACGTAGAGTGGGTAGCCAATTGCAGTCAGATTGCTCCGCGTCCTGATCGCAAGGTGCCTGTAGAGCCGCAGGTTGGCCTTGTGAATGGGTTAGCTGTATATGGACCTAGCATGGGGGCGCTATTGGAAATTGAAGTGAGTGCGATCCGCGTGAAGAGCGGACATGGAAAATATACGATTACGGGCGTTGTGGAGGAAGAAGAGCTGGGTGGAGGAAGCCGAACGCTGCGCCGCAAGAGCATGGCGAAGGGTTCCATCGAGAATGTATTAACTGTGCTACGCAGCTTGGGACATGAAACATCGAACTTCGATTTGCATATTAACTTTCCAGGCGGATCGCCGGTGGACGGCCCCTCGGCGGGGATGGCAATGGCGATTGCGATCGCGTCGGCTCTGAATGGCTGGCCTGTGGATAACAAGCTTGCGATGACGGGTGAAATTAGTTTGCATGGGCGAATTAAGCCAGTTGGTGGAGTGCTTGCCAAGGTTGAGGCTGCTTTCCAAGCGGGAGCGACTCGCGTGCTCATTCCGAAGGAGAATTGGCAGGAAATTTTCGCAGGCCTGGAAGGTGTTCAGGTGATTCCGGTTGAACATATTGAGGAAAGCTTCCAGCATGCGTTCGGCAGCGAATGGAAGGGAGATGCTCAGCACAAGCCGCAGCCATACGAACGAGCTGCGGGTGCTTCTTTGCCGCTGCTTCATGCAGAAGCGTCTGAGAAGAGCGGCAATTCCGCGCGACGGGAATAGCTATAGCTGATCGGTCGCTCCTAAAATTGGTGTTTTAGATGAACATTTGATAAAATGTTGCTTGCAATATACTAGATAGATCATGATAGCCATGGGGGTGCCGAACGATGGGGCTTAAATCGAATAAAGACCGCCACCTGCCTCTGCTCCCGCTACGAGGCTTGCTCGTGTACCCGAGCATGGTGTTGAATTTGGATGTGGGACGCGATAAGTCAGTACGGGCACTTGAACATGCGATGCTGGAGGACCAGCTTCTGCTGTTGTGTACGCAGTCAGAGGTTAGCATCGAGGAGCCGTCTCAGGATGATATTTTCCGCATTGGTACAATAGCGAAGGTGCGCCAAATGCTTCGTCTGCCTAATAACACGATACGTGTGCTTGTTGAGGGAGTAGAGCGTGCCGAAATCGTTGAATATGTGCCAAATGATGAATTCTATGAGGTTCAGGTGCGTGTCCTGCATGAAGAGGCAAATCAGTCTTCAGAGACCGAAGCGCTCATGCGCATGGCATTAACTCAATTCGAAAATTATGTGCAAATGTCGAAGAAGGTGTCGCCGGAGACGCTTGCATCCGTCACGGACATTGAGGAACCGGGCAGGATGGCAGATGTAATCGCCAGCCACTTATCAATCAAGCTGAAGGATAAGCAGGCGCTTCTGGAAACGGTGGACAGTAAGGCTCGTCTGCACAAGTTGCTTGAGCTGCTCAATAATGAGAGCGAAGTGCTGGAGATGGAGAAGAAAATTGGCCAGCGCGTGAAAAAGCAAATGGAAAAGACGCAAAAGGAATATTATTTGCGCGAGCAGATGAAGGCGATTCAAAAGGAATTGGGAGATAAAGAAGGACGTGCAGGGGAAGCTGAGGAACTGCGTGCCCAATTGAAGGAGCTTGATGCTCCGGATAAAGTTCGAGAGAAGATCGGCAAAGAAATCGACCGATTGGAGAAAATGCCTGCTTCCTCAGCAGAAGGATCGGTCATTCGCAATTACATTGATTGGCTGCTTCAAATCCCGTGGTCAACAATGACGGAGGATGACCTTGATCTCGGTAAGGCTGAGTCGATTCTAGAGGCAGACCACTACGGATTGGAGAAGCCAAAGGAACGTGTGCTGGAATACTTGGCCGTACAGCAGCTTGTCAAGGAAATGAAAGGGCCGATTTTGTGTCTTGTTGGCCCTCCGGGTGTAGGAAAGACCTCGCTTGCGAGATCCATTGCGAAGTCGCTTGGCCGGAAGTTTGTCCGTATCTCGTTAGGTGGAGTGCGTGACGAAGCAGAAATTCGCGGTCACCGTCGTACATATGTAGGGGCAATGCCGGGTCGGATCGTGCAAGCTCTCAAAAATGCGGGCACGATGAACCCTGTGATGCTGTTGGACGAAATTGACAAGATGGCTTCGGATTTCCGCGGGGATCCTGCAGCAGCATTGCTGGAAGTGCTCGATCCAGAGCAGAACAACGCATTCAGCGATCATTTCGTCGAACTGCCGGTTGATTTATCACGAGTTTTGTTCGTTACAACCGCTAATGCCGTACATAATATACCGCGTCCGCTGCTTGATCGTATGGAGATGCTTAACTTGTCTGGCTATACAGAGCTGGAGAAGCTGGAAATTGCGAACCGTCACCTTCTTCCGAAGCAGAAAGAAGCGCACGGGCTGAAGGAAGGTCAGTTGACCGTTACAGAGGAGGGCATCCTGCAAGTCATTCGCGAGTATACACGTGAAGCTGGCGTTCGTCAGCTCGAGCAGCAATTGGCAGCGTTATGCCGGAAGGCAGCTAAGCGTGTCGTGTCTGAACAGGTAAATGAGATTCAGATTGACGCCCAGCAATTATCTGAATATTTAGGTGTAGCTCGATATCGCTACGGGCTGGCAGAACAAGATGACCAAATAGGAACGGTGACAGGTCTTGCGTGGACGGAAGCGGGGGGAGACACGCTTAACATTGAGGTAACCGTTGTCCCTGGTTCTGGCAAGCTTCAATTGACAGGTAAGCTTGGCGATGTCATGAAGGAGTCTGCACAGGCTGCATTTAGCTACATCCGCTCGAAGTCAGCGCAGTGGGAGTTGGAGCCAGACTTCCATGAGAAGCTGGATATTCACGTCCATGTACCGGAAGGGGCGATTCCGAAGGATGGTCCTTCTGCCGGAATCACAATTGCGACGGCACTTGTATCGGCGTTCACCAACCGGTACGTATCCAAGGATGTTGCAATGACTGGTGAGATTACACTGCGCGGGCGCGTTCTCCCGATTGGCGGATTGAAAGAGAAGTCGCTGGCCGCGCTCCGTGCGGGAATCAAGACGGTTCTGTTCCCGCATGACAATGAACGTGATCTTGCGGATATCCCGGATACGGTACGGCAGGAGTTAACCTTTATACCGGTTTCTCATATGGATGAAGTGCTGCGGCATGCCTTGCTGGAGCAAGCTTCCTCATAAATATGTAGAAGTAGACGGGTGCGCGTAAGCGCATCCGTTTTTCTTGTTTTTGTGAAATGACGGGAATCGTGTACAATTGTACAATGGACAGAACAGAATGTAAGGTGAGGATAATCGAACATGAAAATAACAAATGCAGAATTTATTATTAGTGCTGTTGGAGCATCACAGTATCCTGACGACGGTTTTCCCGAGATTGGACTGGCAGGTCGATCAAATGTCGGTAAGTCTTCCTTGATTAATCGGTTGATAATGCGCAAAAACTTGGCGCGCACAAGTTCGCAGCCAGGCAAGACGCAGCAATTGAACTACTACCGCATCAATGACAATATGTATTTCGTAGACGTTCCGGGATATGGATATGCAAAGGTGTCAAAGACACAGCGCGCTGCTTGGGGACGCATGATTGAGGCATATTTCCAAGAACGTGAGACACTTAAGCTTGTGCTGCTGGTCGTTGACTTGCGTCATGCTCCTACAGCGGACGATTGTATGATGCATGACTGGCTGACGCATTATGGCATTCCGGTCTGCGTTGTCGCTACAAAGGCCGATAAAATCTCAAAGAATCACCTTCCAAGACATGTAAAGCAAGTCCGAACCACACTCGGATTATCACCAGATGCTCCCTTCGTCATGTTCTCCTCGGAAACTGGACAAGGCCGAGAAGAGTTATGGGAGATTATTAATCAACATGCAGGCGTTAATTCGTAAGCATGTTGGATAAAATATGGGATAGTTCCGTCCTCAGTCCGTTTTTTTGCGAAATGCACCATAAAATGGCGGCTCGTGAACAGGAATTCATGTGATCCCTGTAGTATAATAAAGATGTGTAAATATAATTTGTTGAATACGGTTTAAGGAGAGTTTTTATGGCTCGGCGGTTAGCCACAGAGTATGTGAAAGCCAGTTTACAGTTAACGGAAGCTCAGTTGACCCGATTTGTGCAATCGCTCGCGAAGCAATCTATTGTAGGGCGGGTGAAAGTATTAGAAAACGGTAATCAAGAGGTGGTTCTTGAGGACGGCCAGGGTGATGAGATCATATTCCTGTTCGAGAAACAAGGCAATCGGTATGTCTGTGTAACGTCTTGCCGCTTGGTTCATCCGAAATTGACGCAAGTGATGCATAAGCTTGTGGCGACATTCCGTGGCGAAGCGGTAGTCAATCGGATTTTTGCGGGATTTACAATCACTTATTATTACGTGGATGGGGCAGTTCGCAAGATTGTGGAGCAGAAGGAAGAGCCTCGCGTTATTTTCGAACATAAGGATACGGTGCTAGACTTGCAGAATATGTACCGTAACGATCGTGTAGAAATACGTATTGCGAGTATCAAGGAGCGCATCAACAGCCTCCTCGATAAGCGAAATCACAGTCTGTCGGCGGATGAGATTCAAGCTGTGGATCATGAGCTGGCAGAAATGGCAAAGCAATTGTTCATCTTGGAAGCCTGAGCGGCATTGGAATAGAAAAGAACTTAGGGCATGCGCCTTAAGTTCTTTTTATTTTCTGCACATATTGGGCGGAAGAAAATAAACACCTAACGGCTGCTTTTTCCATATAGTAGACAGGGAATTACAAATGGTCTGGTGAAAAGCGAATAAAAAGTGTTGCATTTATGTGTATAAGATGTTATTTTTAATCTCGTTGAAAACAATATAGGAACCAGGATTCACTCAGGACATTGCATGTTGCGAGAGATTTTTCCCTCGGGAAGTGAATGACGTAGGTCCTAGCGGATGAAATTATTTTTTTCAAACATTTTATTCCTAGGAAGGGGGAACCGGAAGATGGAATACTCAACTTTCGGAAGACATGTTGCTGTTGACACGTGGGGAGTCGACTTCGATTTGCTGAACAATGCTCAATTGCTTGAAGCACAACTGGTAGAAGCCGCTGAAGCGTGTGGTGCAACCGTCTTGTCTGTTCAATCTAAACAGTTTGACCCACAAGGGGCAACAGTTCTAGTTATGTTGTCAGAAAGTCATCTTTCAATCCACACTTATCCTGAACGTGGATTTGCAGCAATCGATTGTTACACTTGCGGAGAAACAGTAGACCCGCAGCTAGCCATTGATTACCTGGTCTCTATGTTGAAACCGGAGAAAACGTACGCGAAGAAGCTCGTTCGCGGATTAGGCGAATTGCAAGTGGTTACTCCGGATATGAAAGTATCCGAATTGGTATAGAACACAATAAAGTCCCGCTCACTTAAGTGCTTGGCACCGGGTTGAGCGGGCTTTTTTTATTCATTTTACCCTGGTTATTTGTCCACTTGCAGCTCCATAAGCTATATACATAATCATATATAGTAGGAGAATGCCTATGAGACCAAAGCGATTTCGAAGCGGTGTCGTATGGATGGTCGTATTGTTCATGCTGCTTATATGGCCTTCTATTCAGGTGTACAACTTCTTGTCACCGAAGATAGAAGCATCCGATCCGCTAAAAATGCTGTATGAGGTAGCTCAATTTCAAATGAATTTGTTAAAAGGATCGATGCAGGAAGCTAAACGGGTTCATACAACCGATCAATTGCAAAAATTGAAGCTGGTTGCCTACTCAGCAGCCTTTGCACATGAACGGCTGGTGCGTGCAGTTGGCAAGGATAAGCTGCCAGAGCTCTCTAGTATGAATAAGGTTGTAGAGATGATAACATTGCTGCAATTAAATGGGGATCGCCCGCTTGCAGACAGTGAAAAAGAGGTGATAAGCACCTCCGCCGATGCAGCGAACAAATTAGTTGACAGTTACGCTCTCATTTATAACAGCAGTGGACATTGGATTGCGTCACAGCGTGAAGAGCTCATCTTGGCCGATAAAGAGCTCATAAGTGTGCTGGATTCTTATTTTGCACCGTAATAGTTTGGCAAAAAGTGCATAAAAAAGAATGACATTAGGTCGCAGCAATGTTAGTATAAGGTGCAGTTAGCACGTACAAACTAAAATTTGACATGCATTTCATAATATTTTCAAATTACGAACGAATGTTCTCTGTGATGTATGTTATAATGATTATCATCTGAGAATGTACTAAATATCGAAAAGCAGGTGAAATGAATGCACATCATCGTCGTCGGCATGAACTATCGTACAGCGCCCGTAGAGATTCGGGAAAAGTTCGCGCTGCCCGAAAGTGAATGGCAAGAGGCGCTGAGACAATTGAGACAGACGAAGAGCGTGCTCGAATGTGTGATGGTGTCGACATGCAACCGTACAGAGCTGTATGTGGTTGTCGACAGATTGCACATGTGCGGTTACTTCATCCGCAGCTTTATGGAGACATGGTTCGGCATCCCTAGACAGCAATTTACACCGTACCTCTATATATATGAAGATGATCAGGCCGTTGAACATTTATTCCGGGTCAGCTGCGGCTTGGATTCCATGGTCATCGGTGAAACGCAAATTCTTGGTCAGATCCGCAATGCCTTCTTGTTTGCGCAACATGAAGGGGTAACAGGAACGTGGCTCAATACGGTATTTAAGCAGGCGATAACACTCGCGAAGAGAGCACATGCCGAAACAAGCATTAACGAAAATGCGGTATCGGTCAGCTATGCTGCTGTTGAGCTTGGCAAGCGCATATTCGGATCATTCCATGGCAAGAAAGTGCTCATCCTTGGCGCAGGCAAAATGAGCGAGCTTACCGTAAAGCATTTGTATGCGAACGGTGCCGCTGAGGTGATGGTAGCGAACCGTACATTATCTCGTGCGGAGGAACTGGCGAAGCAATTTAATGGACGAGCGGGGACACTCGACGAGGTTGATCTAATGCTGGCTGAAGCAGACATCGTTATAAGCTCTACTGGGGCTAAGGAATATGTGTTATCGGCGGATGATGTAAAGCGGGCGATGAGCAAGCGCAAGTCTCGGTCGCTATTCTTTATTGATATTGCCGTACCGCGTGACTTGGATCCTGCGATTAGCGATTTGTCGAATGTATTCTTGTATGACATTGATGATTTGCAAGGTATTGTAGAAAGCAATCTGGCTCGGCGGCGCAAGGAAGCGGCAAAGATTGAAGCTTTTATTGCAGATGAACTCGAGGAGCATCGCCATTGGCTCAAAATGCTAGGTGTAACCCCGATGATTCGCTCATTGCAGGCCAAGGCAGACCGTATTCATCAGGATACGCTCCAAAGCTTGTTCAATAAGCTACCAGAGCTGTCCGACCGGGAAGCGAAGCTGATACGCCGGTTGACGAAAAGTATGCTGAATCAAATGATGCACGACCCAATTAACCAAATTAAAGAGCTCGCCGCAGAGAAGAATGGAGACGAGGCATTGCAATTGTTCTCGCAAATCTTCGCACTTGAGGAGCCGGAAGCGGATGGCAAGAAGGAGCGAGGAGAGGAACAGCCCTCCACGCAAGTCCCCGTGAATCGGAATGCTGAACCCGAACGGGGGAAGTCTGTGCTGTCTTGGGCAGCCGTCACATGGTAGTGGAAGAACAGGAGGCGGCAGGCATCGATGGTTACGAATAGTTGGATTTACGATGCGATTATATACACATACGCCCTGAGCCTTCTGTTTTATTTTTCCGATGTGGTAGGAGTCAATCGGAAAGCGAAGCGGATGGGCGCAGGGCTTCTTACTTTTGTATGGGTACTCCAGACCATTTTCTTAATTGTGAGGATGGTGCGACATCAGGATGTTCCTGTTTTTAGCAGTTTTGAATTCATGTTCTTATTCTCATGGTTCTTAGTGACCGTATCCATTGTTATTAGCAGGTTTTTTCATATCGAATTTATCGTATTCTTTGTAAACCTGATTGGTTTTGCTTTATTGCTGGTAAACATGCTTAATGATCCAACGATGCCTGCATCGATGAAGGAATGGGAGATGATGCGCAATTTGCTCTCCTTTCATATCTCGCTTGCGGCCTTTGGGTTTGCAGCCTTGACGGTTAGTGCAGTATTTGCAGGCATGTATGTATTTCTGCATCATAAGCTTAAGGCCAAGCAGTGGTCGGATGCGGTGAGGCGCTTGCCTAGTCTTGAACGAATTGAGCGATTCTCCTACCTGGCAGCGGTAATCGGCATTCCGATGTTCCTGTTGTCGCTTGCTGTAGCGGTGGGAGCTATCCTGCTGGACAACCGTACGGAACTGCTGATCGATTTAAAAATATGGTTTACATTAGCAGCGCTTCTGCTGTATGGCTCCTATGTTGTGAAACGCTCGCGCTATGATTCAACAGGATTTCGACTTTCTTTGTTGAATTTAGGATGTTATGCGGTAATCATGCTCAATTTCGCATTGAATTCATTATCGACATTTCATCGCTGGATTGGAGTGTAGCGAATGGGAGATTCCCCTCTGTATCCGATTATGCTGAAGCTTGCCGGCAAGCCATGTACCGTTATTGGCGGCGGCAAGGTAGCTGCCCGCAAAATTCGCCATTTGCTGGCAAGTGGTGCTAAAGTGAAGGTGGTCAGTCCCATATTGACTCCGGAGCTTTGGCATTTTGTGAATAATGGAATCGTTATGCACGTTGCAAGAGAGTATGAGGAGGGGGACGCTATCGGAGCGCTGCTCGTGTTTGCTGCGACAGACGATAGTGAAGTTAATGAACGGGTGGCAGCAGAGGCAAGGCGATGCGGTGCGCTAATTAATGTTGCTCATAGTCCGGATCATAGTGACTTTGCCAATCCTGGGGCGATTCAGCATGGTGATGTCCATCTGGCTGTATCGACGGGCGGTGCGAGTCCCACCTTGACGCGAAGCATACTTGCTAAGCTGTCCAAGCTCATGGACGAGGAGTTGGCGCAAGTTGCGGAACTGCTGCTGCATGCACGTAAAGCTGCCCATACGGTACTGCCTGACACAGCCCAGCGCCAGCGTGCAATGCGGCATTATGCAGTGGAATGCTGGCGAACTTATGAGCAACACGTTCCGCTTCCCAAGTGGGAAGAGTGGATAGAGGCATGGCTCGCGCAATTATCAATAAATGAATCCATAATATAGGCAAGCAGGAGGGCAACTAGATGCGTACTATCATTGTTGGAACAAGGCAGAGTGCCTTGGCGCTGACGCAGACCGGGCATGTTATTTCAGCGTTGGAAGCCATTTGCCAAGAAAATAATCTTCCGTATCGCTTCGAAATTAAAAGATCGTAACCAAGGGCGATCGCATACTGGATGTGACCTTGTCCAAGGTAGGCGGCAAGGGGCTGTTCGTAAAGGAAATCGAACAGGCGCTTATTGACAAGGAAGTTGATATTGCGGTTCATAGTATGAAAGACATGCCATGGGAGCTGCAGGATGGACTTACGGTTGGCGCAGTGCCGAAACGGGAGGATCCGAGAGATTGCTTGATTATGAAGTCGGGCACCTCGATCGAAGATTTGCCCATAGGCGCCAAGGTGGGTACCAGCAGCCTGCGCAGAGCTTGTCAATTACAGGCGCAGCGTCCTGATCTGCAAATCGAGCCATTGCGCGGCAATATTGATACGCGGCTGAAGAAGCTTGATACGGAAGGGTTCGATGCGATTGTTCTTGCTGCAGCAGGACTGCACCGGATGGGCTGGCAGGATCGCATTACATCTTACTTGCCCACAGCAGTAAGCCTGCCGGCAGTAGGCCAAGGGGCACTGGGGATTGAATGCCGCGCAGATGATGAAGAAGTATTGGCGCTGCTTGCACGTTATCACGATGCAGACACCGCTCTTACGGTTCAGGCAGAACGTGCCTTCTTAGGACGTTTGAATGGCGGCTGCCAAGTTCCAATCGGGGCATATGCAGAGCTTCATGGTGCTGATGGCACGATGCGCTTGACTGGCCTTGTCGGCTCAGCCGAGGACAATACGATTGTGAGCGACACTATGGTAGGTAAACATCCAGAGGAACTTGGTATTGCAGTTGCAGAGCGGCTGCTGGATCAAGGAGCGGAACAAATGTTATCCCAATTAAGGGGCTGATAAGAATGGAACGGCATTCCTCTGAATTAGGTATCGTGTATCTAGTAGGCGCAGGGCCGGGAGATGCTGGCTTGATTACGGTCAAAGGCTTGAACTGTTTGCAGGAAGCGGATGTTGTTGTCTATGATCGCCTTTCCAGTCCTCAGCTGCTTAGGCATATGAAGCCCGGCGCACGCAGGATCTATGTCGGTAAGCTGCCTGATAGGCATGCGATGAAGCAAGCGGACATTAATCAGCTTCTTGCCGATCTGGCTCTGGAAGGACACCGGGTTGTTCGCTTAAAGGGAGGAGATCCATGTGTATTTGGCAGAGCAGGAGAAGAAGCGGCTGTGCTGAAGGAGCATGGGATATCATTCGAGATCGTTCCGGGTGTCACCTCAGCGGTGGCGGTTCCGGCTTATGCCGGCATTCCCGTGACACATCGTGAGTATGCCTCTTCCTTCTGCGTAGTCACAGGACACGAAAATCCTGACAAGCTGGACGAATTCATTGAGTGGGAACAGATGACTCAATCAGCAGGCACCTTGTTGTTTCTTATGGGGATTGGCAAGCTGCGTGCGATAGTAGAACGATTAATGAGCCATGGGCGGGCAGCGGAGACACCTGTTGCATTGATACGCTGGGGAACACGGGCAGAGCAGTTCACCATTGTTGGAACTTTAGCGACGATTGCGGATGAAGCAGAGCGGATCCGATTTGAATCGCCTGCAATCATTATCGTAGGTGACGTTGTTAAGCTGCGGGAACAGCTTACATGGGCAGAAGAGCGGCCATTATTCGGGAAGCGTGTGCTTGTGACGAGAAGCCGTAGCCAAGCAAGCGAGCTTGTGCGGGCCGTCGAACAGCTTGGAGGGGAGCCTTATGAATTTCCTGTCATTGAAATGCGTGCGCCTGTCTCGGCGCGGCAGAAGCAGGCGATTCAACAGGCATTCCTGCAGGCTAGGCAGTATCACTGGCTCATTCTAACGAGCGTGAATGGTGTTTCGTATTGGTTCCAGCATTTGCAGGATCAAGGCCAGGACATTCGTCAATGGGCTGGCGCACGAATTGTGACGGTTGGACCAAAAACGGCTGAGGCGCTTCGTGAATACGGTGTACAGCCGGATGTATCTGCTGCTCAGTTTAGTCAAGAAGGGGTATGGGACGTACTGCGCCCGCTCGTTGCGTCAGGGGAGCGCGTACTGCTAGCGCGCGGGGATTTGTCACGTCCTTGGCTAAAGGAGACCCTACATCAGCATGGTCTTATTGTCGATGAGATCGATCTGTACGAGACTGTATTGCCCGAAGAGGATGATCCTTGCTTATTAGAACTGCTTGAGGATAACGCCATTCATCTTATTACCTTTACGAGTTCTTCGACTGTAACGAACCTGATCGCGTCGTTAACACGCATGGGCGTGTCGAATCCAGTAGCGAAACTGAGCGGCGCTCAGGTTGTCTGCATCGGAGATATTACAGCGCGTACAGCGCGCGAATTAGGCTTGCAGGTTGATGCAGTAGCCGAGCGTTCTACCATAAAAGGATTGGTAGAAGCAATGAGCAAGCTATGCAATAGTGAAAAGTCAAATATACACATTCAAGGAGGTTGCTAATATGGTATTTCCAACTACAAGATTACGCCGCCTACGGAAGACGGCAGCTCTCCGCAATATGGTACGCGAGACAGTATTAACCGTAAATGATTTAATTATGCCTATTTTTGTAACGCATGGCACCAATATTAAGGAAGAAATCAGCTCCATGCCAGGCGTGTACCACTTTTCGCTAGATCGTCTGGATGAAGAAATTAATGAAATCGTACAAGTAGGGATTCAAGCTATCGTGTTGTTTGGCGTTCCGGCATCGAAGGATGCTGTCGGAAGTTCTGCGTTCGACACGAACGGAATTGTACAGCAAGCGACAAGACAAATAAAGGCTGCTCATCCCGAACTGCTCGTCATCGCAGATACTTGCCTCTGTCAATATACTGATCATGGTCATTGCGGCATGATACATGTGCATGAAGTGAATGGCTGTGAAATTGGCGAAATCGATAATGACGAGTCGCTCGAGTACTTAGTTCGTACTGCTGTATCCCAGGCCGAAGCGGGAGCCGATATCATTGCGCCTTCCAATATGATGGATGGATTCGTGCACGCGATTCGAGCAGGACTGGATGAAGCGGGCTACAGTGATGTGCCAATCATGTCTTATTCTGTGAAATATGCTTCGGCATTCTACGGCCCATTCCGGGATGCAGCGCATTCCGCACCGCAATTTGGCGATCGCAAGACATACCAGATGGATCCTGCTAATGTGCGTGAAGCGGTTCGCGAGGCAGAAGAGGATGTTCTGGAGGGCGCGGACATGCTGATGGTGAAGCCGGCCATGGCATATATGGATGTCATCCGTGTGATAAAGGATCAGTTCGATCTGCCACTGGTCGCTTATAATGTGAGCGGCGAATACTCCATGGTGAAGGCTGCGAGCAAGCTTGGATGGATTGACGAGCGGGCAATAGTTACTGAACTGCTGCTTGGTTTAAAGCGTGCAGGAACGGATATGATTATTACGTACCATGCGAAGGATGCAGCGCGCTGGCTGTCAGATCGTTCCTAATTATCAGGGCAAGCGGATGGAATATATAGCAAGCACCCCTCCAGCACATTTAGCGAAATGCAGCGGAGGGGTACTTGTCTGCCCAATCATTTAGGAAGCTAGCTTACGTAAGGACTCTGGAACAGCTTGGATACATCCAGTGTGTATTCGGTAGGTTGCAGCGTCAAGATGCGCTGATGCTCCAAATCGCGGATTACCTGCTCTAATACGTTGCGATGCACACCAGCAAGCCCTGACATGGCATCGGGATCGAAGGCGGTACGGATGTAGATTTTGTCTCCACGGCGTTCGCCTTGCTGCTGAGCGATACGGACAATGTTCTTCACGATGCGGCTAGGAGCATCCAGGAACGTTAAGTCATAGACGTATCCGTTCGTCGAACGAAGCCGCCCGCACAGTTGAATCATAACCTGCTTCGCAATGTCGTAATGGGCTCGCAGCAATAGATGGAAGCTTTCAGAAGTAACGGTCAATAATACGGTATCCTCCAGTGTCTCTGCTGTAGCAGAACGCGGCTTGCCATCAATAAGCGCAAGCTCGCCGAAGTTGTCGCCGCTCTTGAAGACGGAAAGGATCTTTTGTTGTCCTTTCTTGTTGGATGTGTATACTTTGACGGCACCGCGTAATACGATGCAGAATGTGTGTCCTGGATCTCCCTGCTGGAACAAAATCGTATGTGGGGCATACTCCCGACGGGATGTGATGGACGATACGATTTCCAGCTGTTCATCAGTCAAATCAGAGAACAGTGGGACGCGTTTTAGCAATTCAATCATGACTTTCCCCTCTTTGCCAAGCCGATTTTTTACTAGTGTAACATAGAACAGAGGAATAAATAAGAAGGAGCTACCAACATGTCTGAAAAAAATCTGGCCGTGTAGACACTCGTTCGCAGGCAGCATTTGCAGAAGCAAAAAAATACATACCTGGCGGTGTGAATAGCCCTGTTCGCGCATTTAAATCTGTCGGACTAACGCCTGCCTATATTGAGCGGGCGGAAGGTTCCCGACTGTATGATATCGATGGCAACGTATTTGTCGATTATGTATGTTCGTGGGGGCCGTTAATTATGGGTCACGCGCATCCAGAGGTCGTTCGTGCAATCCAAGAAACGGCGGCGAAAGGGACAAGCTTTGGTGCGCCTACTGAGATCGAGACGGCTATGGCCAAGCTGGTATGTGAGCGTGTGCCTTCGGTAGATATTGTCCGCATGGTTAATTCGGGAACGGAAGCAACAATGAGTGCGATCCGGCTGGCCCGTGGAATAACGAAGCGGAGTAAGATTGTTAAATTTGAAGGCTCCTACCATGGTCATGGAGACAGCTTGCTGATCAAGGCTGGCTCTGGTGTAGCTACATTAGGACTGCCGGACAGCCCAGGGGTGCCTGCAGGGGTGGCCAGCAATACGATAGCAGTTCCTTACAATGATTTGGAGGCAGTGAAACTGGCCTTTGAACGCTATGGCGAAGACATAGCCTGTGTCATTGTGGAGCCGGTAGCAGGTAACATGGGAGTTGTTCCGCCGAATGAAGGATTTTTGGAAGGGCTGCGGAATTTAACAGAGCAGTTTGAAAGCTTGCTCATTTTCGATGAAGTCATGACCGGATTTCGTGTAGGCTATAGCTGTGCGCAAGGCTTGTTTGGCGTTATACCGGATTTGACTTGCTTTGGAAAGGTTATTGGCGGAGGACTGCCAGTAGGTGCATACGGAGGAAAACGCGAATACATGGAGCAGATTGCGCCAAGCGGACCGATCTATCAAGCCGGCACGTTAAGCGGCAATCCACTGGCGATGGCTGCGGGCTACACGACATTGTCTTTGCTTGCGCCGGAGGTGTACGATGAGCTGGATCGCAAGGGCGCAATGCTTGAGGAGGGCTTCACGCGAAATGCTCAGGAGCTTGGAGTGCCATGTACAATCAATCGCATCGGCTCGATGGTATGCCCGTTCTTTACGAATGAAGCGGTCACGAACTTTGATACGGCACGTACTTCCAACTTGGAATTGTTCCGCAGCTATTTCAAGCATTTGTTGGATGAAGGGGTCAATGTAGCGCCTTCGCAATTCGAAGGGATGTTTGTATCAGCAGCTCATACTGATGAAGATATTGAGTTTACGATACAAGCTCACTACGCAGCACTGAAAAAGTCTATCTAAGCATAGAGTGAATTAAAACGGGGTAGAAAGATAGTCTTTTAGACTACACCCTGCAACGGAATAGAACGACGATAAGCCCGGCGATTCCCGTCTCTAGCGGAGTGCCGGGCTTTGAAATGAAATGAAAAGGAAATAGAGTGGAGGTGCGGCATGACACGGTATTGGAGACGCCAAGGTGAATGGGTAGAGTTCATGCCTGGCAAGGGAGTGCTCAAAGAGGAAGAGTCAACATTTTCTTGGTTAATCGGAGAGCTGCGCTTGCCGAAAAATTTCGTTCAAAGAATGAAGCATGAGGGAGATATTCGCACGGCTGGAGATAGGCTGAGGCTGAGATGGTTTACTCGTGAATCGGATTCCTATGAACCTGCAGATGAGCCTGCAGAGGTGCTGTATGAAGATGATGCCTGTCTTGTTGCCTATAAGCCTTCGGGAATGGCAGTTCATCCTTCGACACCTGAGCAGGCCAAGAGACGGGACAGTTTGGCTCATGCTGTAGCATGCCATTATGCTTGGACAGGACAGTCGGCTAAGGTACTGCATATCCATCGGCTTGATGTTGATACAACAGGGCCCGTATAGTATGCAAAGCAGCCCTGTTCGCAAGTTATTCTTGATGAAATGATGCGCGAAAAAAAGATTGAACGTATCTATCATGCGATTGTTCACGGAACGCCGACTCCGGCTTCTGGAACAATTGATGCGCCAATAGGAAAGGATCGTCATCACCGCGGAAAATATCGGGTAAGTGACAGTGGGGTACGTGCGATCACTCATTATGATACGTTGCAGCCTGGTTCAGAGCTGTCTCTAGTTCGGTTGTCTCTGGAGACAGGGAGAACACATCAAATTCGGGTGCATATGAGTGCAAAGGGCTACCCGCTTGCAGGAGACGTGATGTACGGCGGGGATGACAAGCTGATTCGCAGACAAGCGCTTCACGGAGAAAGCTTGCGCTTCCGCCATCCGTTGTCGGGAGAACACATTCAGGTGGATGTCCCGTGGCCAGAGGACATGTTGCGTTTACGGCAAAAATATAGTCATGCTCCTCTCTTTCTTCCCATATAGATGAAGTAGTGATACGAGTCTGACTTTGCGACTGTAGCTTAACATCGTTGTCGAATTGCATGTGTGCTGGTCACAAGGGAGGATGGCATATGAACTGCGGGAGGAGGAGCGGTCTGTGAACGATGAATCATATGGATTGCGATTTGATATTTATGAACGTGTGCATTTGTCCGACGAAGTGGTCGGCATTGATCAATTGGAAGAAGTGGAGTTGACACCGCACATTCAGGTCATTCCTGCTGGTGACCAGGTGACGGTGCGCGGCAGCTTGCTGCTGGCAGGAGCATACGTAGGTGCCGATGAATTGCGAAGCAGCCATTCGCTTGAGCATTGGATACCAGTTGAAATCACACTGCCCTTAAACCGGGTGCGCAGCTTAGAAGATATTTCGGTCGACATTGAGCACTTTGATGTTGATCTATTATCGACACGAACATTGAATATAACAGGAATTTTATCGCTGCGCGGCATCTCGATGGAAAGTATCGAGCCTGCAGCTTGGGAACCTGAGCAATTTACGGTCGTGCATCAAACAGAGATCGAGCAGGATGAGGAGGAACCTTCATGGCTGCGTGACTACGGTACATATACACCGGCATTTACATCGAGTCATGAAGAGAGTTTGTCTGAGAGCAACGGAGGATCGAATGATGAATCGAATAACGAATCATCGAATGTAGAATCGGATGCAGATCCAAGAGAGGAATATAGAGAGTACAGCTCTGCATGGAATTCCGAAGAACAAAAGCAGGAACAGGATCACGAGTTTATGCAAGATGAAGAGGAAGAAGAATCTGAATCTTATACTCGAGCTGCAGAAGAACTGGAAGCCAGCGAAGATGAAACTGAAGATGAGCAGTTGATTGCTCAATCAAATCATGAGCCATCCGACACCACTTCATCCAATTCTCAACGAGTTCCACTGACGTGGAGTGGTTCCCAATGGAACAAGGAGATTCTAGAAGCGGAAGAGCAAATGGAAGGCCAAAGTGCCGAAGCTTCGGAGGACGAGCGGCAGGCATCAAGCGAAACGAATGCTGATTCGCATGAAGGTGAACATGTGCGCACACCGAAGGGAGCTCCGTCTGATTTCCATACATTCTCTGAGGAAGCCCATGCTCGCGAACCCGTTGCAAGCCATGACAAGCGTGAGCGTAAGGAACGTGTATCCTCTACAGAAACGGATGATTCAGCGGCTGCCCAATTGTCAGAAGAGCTTGAGTCACTTGTCTCAACTCATGATGATGAGCGGGAGAGTGTAGAAGCCGGATCTGTTGTCAATGAACAGTCGGATGCTGATCCGGCAGCTGCAGTAAAGCAGGAAATGAAGATTGCGATTGGCAAGGGGAAAAATAGTGAGCCAGAAGCAGCCGAGCCGCTCGGGTTCAGTTCATTGCTTTCGATGAAGCGGGAGCCACAAGAGCCGGATCGGGTTCAGACGGAAGAGGAGACTGCGAAGCAGGCAGCGACGAATACGGAGGCCTCTGGAGAGGAAGTAAAGTGGCAGTCGTTATTCCTCCAACGTTTGGATGATGAACGTGCATTCAAAAAAGTGCGCTTGTGTATTGTGCAGCGTTCCGAAACGCTCGACACGATAGCAGACCGATATAGCATGAATTCACGAGAGATTGCTCTCTACAATCGCTTGGCGGAATCGGATGTATCCGAAGGGCAAGTTCTCTACATTCCCACCTCGTAACGATATCTCCATAAAGGCAAGAAACCCGTATGGCTCATTGAGCGACGGGTTTCTTTGTGTCTGCATGCAGCTGTACAAGCTTCAATACACGTCCCACAAAAATCCAATGAAAATGAGGAATAGTACAAAAAGCAAAAATACGTCAAATGCTGTTGGCAGAAGCAACGTGCGGATAAATTGCAAGCAAATGATGGGGAAAAGAACCCCTTTAATGGAACCTCGAACACGACACCACCACCGTTCCATATAAAACACCTCCTATAGTACATGTTATGAAAAACGAAAAACAGGTTATGACTAATAGGGAACCAATTATCAGCATCCTTTTGCGCTCCGTCTATTGACTCGCAGGTTGTGCGAAGGTACAATATATCGTAAATGTTATTGTTTACTTTCATAGCTGACTGATTGAAAAACGATGAACAGGATTAGTAAGCGATCGGCCCCTTACAGAGAGCAGAGCGACACGGTGCAACGCCTGCAGGATCGTCCAGCGCTGAAGTCACCTGGGAGTTGCCCATTTGAACGTATCAAGGTAATGTATGAACATTGTGTTCATCGTGTTCCTCATACGCTAGAACAGGCCGGCCGCAGCCGTTATTTGCAACTGAAGTGCCGCTCAGCAGAATCTGTATGCTTGGAAGTCTGTATATAAGAGCGGAATAAAGGTGGTACCACGGAAGATAAACCTTTCGTCCTTTGCGACGTAAGGTTTTTTATTTGCCTGCAGAAGTGAATGCATCCCTTACAAATGCCATAGTTTAGACGCTTGAGGAAGTGTTATGGGAGACAGCGCAGGGTTGTTATTCGCTTCGGTTCTATAGGCATAGTATTGTCGATTAGACACTCATGATTAAGTAACGGAGGGATTTTGATTGACAGAGAATCAAGAGCAACTGTCCATGCCAACGACGTACGATCCGAAGGCAGCGGAGCAGAAATGGTATGATTTCTGGATGAAAGGCGAGTATTTTAAAGCAGGTGTTCGCAAGGATGCTGAACCGTTCACGATCGTGATTCCGCCTCCAAACGTTACCGGCATGCTTCATATTGGTCACGCGCTTGACTTTACATTGCAGGATATTCTTATTCGCTTCAAGCGGATGCAGGGATATGATGCGCTGTGGCTTCCAGGCTCTGACCATGCTGGTATTGCAACGCAGACGAAAGTAGAGCAGAAGCTGCGCGAAGAAGGAGTAACACGCTATGATTTGGGGCGTGAAGCGTTCCTGGAACGTGTATGGGATTGGAAGGAGCAATATGCGAATACGATCCGCGAACAATGGGCGAAGATGGGGCTGTCCTTGGACTTCTCCCGTGAGCGCTTTACGTTGGATGAAGGTCTGTCCCGTGCGGTTCGCCAAGTATTTGTGAAGCTGTATGAGAAAGGGCTCATTTACCGCGGTAAATATATTATTAACTGGGATCCGGCAGCGCGCACGGCATTGTCCGACATTGAGGTTGAGTACAAGGAAGTGCAGGGGCATCTATATCATCTGCAGTATCCACTTAAAGACGGCAGCGGCTCAATTACTGTTGCAACAACTCGCCCAGAGACTATGCTCGGCGATACAGCAGTAGCGGTTCATCCAAAGGATGAGCGTTACCAACATATGATTGGCAAAATGTTGGTGCTGCCGATTGTAGGCCGTGAGATTCCTGTAATTGCAGACGAATATGTAGATAAAGACTTCGGAAGCGGTGCGGTTAAAATTACACCAGCCCATGATCCGAATGACTTCGAAATGGGACTTCGCCATCAATTGCCGCAAATAACGGTAATGGATGAGTCCGGCAAAATGAATGAGCTGGCTGGTCAATATCAAGGAATGGATCGTGCGGATTGCCGGAAACAGATCGTGAAGGACTTACAAGAACAAGGTGTGTTGATCAAAATTGAGGATCATGCCCATCAGGTTGGACACAGCGAGCGCAGTGGCGCAGTTGTAGAGCCGTATTTGTCAACACAATGGTTCGTGAAAATGAAGCCGCTCGCAGAGCGCGCAATCGAAGCGCAAAAAACGGGCAAAGGCGTTAATTTCGTGCCGGAACGCTTTGAGAAGACGTATTTGCATTGGATCGAGAATGTGCGCGACTGGTGTATTTCTCGTCAGCTGTGGTGGGGCCATCGCATTCCTGCTTGGTATTGTGAGGATTGCGGACACATTCATGTTGCAGAAGAAGATGCAACTGCATGTACATCGTGCGGAAGCAGCCATTTGAAGCAGGATGAAGATGTACTCGATACATGGTTCAGTTCTGCGTTGTGGCCGTTCTCTACGCTTGGCTGGCCGGATCAGACGGAAGATCTGAAGCGCTACTATCCAACGAACGTGCTCGTTACAGGCTATGACATTATTTACTTCTGGGTGTCCCGCATGATCTTTACGGCACTGGAATTTACAGATGAAATTCCGTTCAAGGACGTTCTGATGCACGGCTTGGTGCGTGATGCTGATGGAAAAAAATGTCCAAATCGCTTGGCAATGGCGTCGATCCGCTTGAAGTTATCGAGAAGTACGGAGCCGATGCAATGCGCTTCATGATTTCCACAAGCAGTACGCCAGGGCAAGATTTGCGTTTCCGTTGGGAACGTGTCGAGCAGGCGCGCAACTTTGCGAATAAGATTTGGAATGCATCGCGCTTCGCTTTAATGAACTTGCAGGGCGTGACCTATGAGGATATCGACATTACAGGCGAATTGGGCACAGCGGATCGCTGGATCCTTCACCGTATGAACGAGACGGCTCGTGAAATTACGCGCCTCATGGATGCATACGAGTTCGGCGAAACAGGCCGTGTGCTCAATAACTTCATTTGGGACGATCTGTGTGACTGGTATATTGAATTTGCGAAGCTCAGCTTGTATGGCTCGAATGAACAAGCGAAGAAAAAGACGCAATCTGTCCTTGCCTATGTGCTTGACCGTACAATGCGCATGATTCATCCATTCATGCCATACATCTCAGAAGAGATTTGGCAGCACTTGCCGCACTCCGGCGAAACGATAACGCTTGCGGAATGGCCTGTATACCATGCCGAATTCGAAGCGCCTGAAGCAGTCCGCGAGATGATGCTTCTTATGGATATGATCCGTGCAGTGCGCAATATTCGTGCTGAAGTGAATGTGCCAATGAGTAAGAAGGTAGAGCTGATTGTGAAGCCGGCTGATCGCACGATCGAAGCGAACATTACGAATAACCTAGAGTTCGTAGAGCGTTTCTGTGGTACATCCAAGCTGGAGGTAAGCATAGAGGCTGGTGCGCCGAACAAGGCAATGACTGCCATTGTTACTGGAGCTGAGCTGTATTTGCCGCTTGCTGGCCTTCTTGACATTGAACAAGAAATTGCCCGTCTTCAGAAAGAAGTCGAGCATCTGAACAAAGAAGTTGAACGTGTCGATAAGAAGCTTGCTAATCAAGGCTTCATCGCGAAGGCTCCTGCTTCGGTCATCGAGGAAGAGCGTGCCAAGCAGCGTGATTACAGCGAGAAGAGAGACAAAGTATTGGCGCGTATTACAGAATTAACAGAAGCGTAAACAACCTGTGCGATATGTATGGCCGATCCGGGTTTGGGCATTGCTCCTTGCCGGTTCGGCCGTTTAATGACATCTGATAAAGGATGAGGATCATGTCGGAGACAAATGAGACGGAAGCAACCGATTTTCCTTTTGTTCGGGTAGAAGACGCAATTGATTGGATCAATTCATTAATTCCGTTTGGAATCCGTCCGGGCTTGGATCGGGTAGAATTGATGATGGAGCGGTTAGGTTCTCCACACCGTCGATTAAAATTCATTCATGTCGCGGGCACGAATGGCAAAGGCTCGACTTGTGCGATGTTAACGAGTGTTTTACTTGCTAACGGGTATGATGTCGGTACCTTTACTTCTCCTTATATTGAGAAGTATACGAATCGTTTAAAATACAATAACGAGGACATTCCTGAAGAAACGCTGCTTCAACTTGTGAACAAACTGAAGCCGTTGGTGGATGAAATCGCGCAAACGCCGCTAGGATCGCCGACGACGTTTGAAGTATCTACTACGCTCGCCATTATGTACTATGCGACAGTGACGTTCCCGGATGTTGTTGTATGGGAAACCGGGCTTGGCGGACGACTTGACGTAACAAATATCGTGACTCCAATCGTATCCATTATCACGAATATCGGTCATGATCATATGGACATACTGGGGGATACTATCGAGCAGATTGCTTTCGAGAAAGCGGGCATCATTAAGCCTGGAGTTCCAGCTGTGACGACAGTAGAGCAACCAGAGGCGCTGGAGGTCATTAAGCAGGCTGCGGCCAAGAATCAATCTACTCTGTATGTCATGAACGAACAGTTCCGAGTGGAACTGCTCAATGCGGTTGAAAATGAACAGAACTTCACATTCTTTGGCCCATTCCGAACGATGGAAGAAATGTCACTTACGATGAACGGGGCTCATCAATTGAAGAATGCGGCTGCCTCATTGATGGCGCTTGAAGTGCTGCGACAATATATGGCTTTCATTTTGGAAGATACAACTACGCGAGATGGACTGAAGCGTGCTGCGTGGCCAGGACGATTAGAAATGGTATGCAAGGAACCTCGCTTGCTGCTCGATGGTGCGCATAACCCGGAAGGGGCTGCGACGCTTGCACAAGCGCTGCGGGATACGTACCAGTACAAAGGGCTTCATATTATGATGGGGATGCTGTCGACAAAGCATCATCACGATGTTCTGCGACATATACTACCTTTAGCTAATACCGTTATTTTTACAGAACCTGATTTCCGCAAGAAGATGGAAGCGGAAAGCTTACGAGATATTGCCGAGCAGGTGATGGGAGACAATACGAATCGTCCGACTATCCTTGTAGAGCCTAACTGGCATAAAGCTTTGGAACAGCTCCAGGCGATGACAGTACCAGGAGATTTAGCAGTAGTTACGGGGACTTTATATCTGATTGCAGACGTTCGTTCTTTCGTTCTGCATCGGACCGAATCTGAAAAGGGTTGGTGAGTTCGTTTTGAATACGACGGAACATATTCATTTTATCGGCATCGGGGGCTATGGGATGAGCGCCATCGCTCGTGTCATGCTGGAAATGGGGTACACCGTCACGGGGTCCGATGTGGCCGAACAGGATTTGACGGAAAAGTTACGCAAAAAAGGGGCGACTGTACATATCGGGCATGACCCAGCCTATGTTCAGAACGCAGATACAGTGGTATATTCTACAGCTTGTCCGAAGGACAATGTGGAACGGGTTGCAGCTGAACAGCAGGGTATTCCAGTTATTCACCGCTCACAAATGCTGGCACGCTTACTGAATGCGAAGAAAGGCATTGCTGTAGCAGGCGCTCACGGAAAGACAACGACTTCTTCGATGATCGCGTTTGTTATGGAGCGCTGTGGTGTGGATCCGACTTATATCATCGGCGGCGAAGTGACGAACCTAGGGACGAATGCCCAAGCAGGTAACAGCGAGTATGTAGTTGCGGAAGCGGATGAGAGTGATGGCTCCTTCTTGAATTATCACCCTCATATCGCGGTTGTACTCAATATTGAAGCCGATCATTTAGAGAATTATGGCGGAGATTTCGAACGCTTGAAAGAGGCTTATGTACAGTTTCTGTCTCAAGTAAGCGCGGATGGATGCTCTGTATTGTGTGCAGATGATCCAATTGTCGGAGCTATGCTTCCGAGCTTGGGTGCAGGTGTTGTGACATACGGCATTGAGCAAGCGGCTGATTATACAGCTACAGAGATTATCGCGGAAGATCGCGGCATGACCTTTACGATGAATCATCAAGGCAAGGCGCTTGGTTCGGTTCAACTATCTATTCCGGGTACGCATAATGTATTGAATGCAATGGCTACTATTATTGTTGCTATGCGTACTGGAATTCCATTCGAGCAGGCAGCGGCAGCCATTGTGGACTTTATTGGGGCGAAACGTCGTTTCCAAGTCATCGGTGAAGAGCAGGGCGTACTGGTTGTAGATGACTATGCACATCATCCGACAGAGATCGAAGCAACTCTATCAGCTGCCAAAGCAACAAACCGCCGCATTGTTGCGGTATTCCAGCCGCAGCGATATTCTCGAACTTATTTCCTGTTCGATCAATTCAGCCGCGCATTCGCTGGTGCGGATGAGTTGATTTTGACAGATATTTATTCTCCAGCTGGAGAGAAGCCGATCGAAGGAGTGCACTCTTCGAAGCTGGTTGAACGCATTCGTGAGAATAGTAATCGCAATGCGCAGTATATTGCGGATAAGAGTGATGCGTTGGAGCGTCTGAAATCGATCGTAAAACCTGGTGATCTGGTCATCACAATGGGAGCGGGCGATATTTGGAAGACGGCGCGTGGATTGGTTGAGGTGCTAAAATAGCAGCTTGGCAAGGAATACTCCTAAGGTCAATAAAGTCTGTATTACATGATTGTATAGAAAAGATCGAGTTCGGATGCAGATCCTCTAACTCGATCTTTTTGTTTATCCGTTTGACGCATTGAGCTTAACAGAAAACACGTTTGATCGCACGTACATCATCATATCGAATCCGTCGTATGATAGAGATTCCGCGGCGGCGTATTCGTAAGCGGAAGGAGAAAATACCTGCAAAAATGATTCTACCTACCAACACTTCGCCTGAACATAGAACGACAACTACGAGACGACCAACATTTCGTCTAACAAATCGACGAACCTCGATAGGAGACAACCCAAAATTTTGAATTCTAGCTTTTTTCACTCCACTACACCTCCTTTGTTCTTTCTTCTGTATCCTATGCTAGAGTTATGAGATGCGATAAGACTCTTGCGGCATGATATATTAAGTGTTTTTTCTAGCAATTAATTTGTGAGTTCGGTTCTATTGGAATGCAATCTAGCATAAATCTACTAATAACCAATAGGACAAGGTAGGTGTTCGGTAATGAGTAACATGAGAGCGAAAATGACATTTCGATTCGATGATTCCAATCAAGGTAAGGATAAGCTTGAACGCCAAGGGATGGAGACGAACCAGAAGAGTGAGCGTCTTACGGATTGGGAGGAGCTGTCTGATGGTACGATTGTGAATAGCATAGAGCCTGACCGGACAGGCCAGGCAGAACACGAGGAATACAGTGAGGCAATTACGGTGGAGAACCGACATATAGAGAAGGCCGAAAGTGATATTCTTCCAGTTAAACCAATACATGAACCCGTAGAGAACGAGCATGAACGAGTAGAGAGATGGATTCGTGAGACGGATCATCAGCCTGGATATGAAATTCCGAAAAACGGTTACTCTCTTTCCTCCTCTATAGAGGATCCTGCTTCCGGTTCGTTAAGCGATCAAGGGGAATTGCTATGGAATGGAGTTCATACACGCTCTCGCAAGCCCCCGGTATGGAGAGTCATAGCATCGGTTGCAGGAGCGCTTGCTACAGGTGCTTTATTCGGCTTTCTTGCTTTGTCCTTGTTCAAGGGAGAAGTGTCGATGCCGAATCCAAACAATGCTATTCCCGTATTCGCCAACGATAAACAAGGGAAAGGCGGCGAGTCCTCCGCTCATGGAACGGCAACTAATGAACAGAGTAAGGTGAAGGCAGGAGATACAACAAGCAAGCCGTCGTCTGCTGCGAGTGGAGGAGGCTCGGCTGCCACCGCTACAGGCTTGTATGTAACGGATGTAAATATACCGGAAAAAGTATTTTACATGCTGCAATACGGTGTGTTCGCGCAGGAAGAAGGGGCTCAGAAAGCAGCGTCTGAGCTAAGGGAACTCGGTATGGCTGCGATGGCGGAGAAGTCTGATCAGCATCGCGTCTATGCAGCGATAGCAACTTCGAAGGAGGATGCGATGGGATTAAGTTCGCTGCTGAAAAACAAACAGATGGAGTTATATGTACGGACATTGAATCGGCCCGCCATTGCCAAGCTGGCATTTCAAGGCGATTCTGCCTCCGTTGAGCAGTTCCTTGGTCAAAGTGATGTTGTGAATGATTGGCTAATGACGCAATCAATCGTTTATTTAGAAAAGGCAAATACAGAAGCATTCTCTCAAGAGATCACGGAACAGCTAAGAAAGGATCACCAGAAGTGGACACAGCAAATGAGCGCTGTACAAAAGGGGATCCCTGATCAATCCAAGACTTCATGGACAGAACTGGTTCAGAGCATGAACACGGCTATCAGCGCGGTGAATGAATATAATAAGCAGCCTTCATCCTCGCATTTGTGGAGCATTCAGCAGGCTGTTATGCATTATCGCAATGCGGAGGCGGCTTGGCTAGAAACGATGAAGGTTTAAAACGCGAAGCAGAAGCGGACACATTAGATTGCTCATATGGACAGAGTCCGGTAATGGACTTTGTTTTTTTCTATAACAGAACTTGTATTCGTATCGGAATAGTGAAAGGGAGAGACGAACGGATGGAAATTGGGGGTGTTGGTTGAATTACCATAAATTGTTCATCTATTTATTACAAAGATCATCATTTGAATGTTTGTTTCGACAGTCAGTTCCGCGTATAATAGAACAGTGTCAAAAAATGGCGAGGAGCGACTTCGAAAATGAGTAAATCAAAATTCGAGAGACCAACTATCGTTATGGCTTCCTCCTCTCCACGGAGACAGGAGCTTGTCCGATCACTCGGTCTTCCTTATGTGGTGCATCCAAGCGATGCTGATGAAACGGTAGCCGCTGATATGCCGCCAGATTGCATTGTTGAAACGTTGGCGCTGCGCAAGGCGAGGGCAGTAGCTGATATTCGCAGAGCAGCAGGTGAGGGTGGTATTGTTATCGGTTCAGACACTATTGTAGTGCTGGATGGCAAGGTACTGGGCAAGCCTATAAATGAAGAAGATGCGGTTCAAATGTTGACCTCGCTGCAAGGAAATGCTCACAAGGTCTATACTGGTGTAGCAATGATCGACGCAGCAGGAAAGCATACTGAGGTTGCGCATGGGGTTACAACCGTCCATATGAAGCCATGGACAGAAGAGCAAATACGTCGCTATGTTGCAACAGGCGAGCCAATGGACAAGGCCGGGGCCTATGGGATTCAAGGAATTGGCTCTACGCTCGTTACGCACATCGATGGCTGTTATTTCAATGTAGTTGGATTGCCGTTGTCGCTCGTCAGCGATATGCTGGCGACGTTCGACATCATTGTTCCGTAGCGGCGAGCTGAAATGCAATTGAAAGCGGCATGGTAAGCATGGATTGCAATTGGGTAATGAATGTGAAATGATGATTACAAGACGGTCCAAATGAACAGCGGATGCCGACAATGATATGCCTCGTCGGCGCATGATGGCGACCGGACAATCGACTATAGGGGGTTGTAAGAATGGGACATAGTCCACTTCTACGCGATCTTCCCCATGAAGAACGTCCGAGAGAGCGCATGATGCAATATGGGGCAGAATCGATAAGCCATGCTGAATTACTTGCTATATTACTGCGTACAGGTACAAGGAACGAGTCTGCTATTACGTTGGCGCAGCGAATATTGAATCAGGTAGGTCAACTGCGGCATTTGCATGATATGTCTATCACGGAATTGACTGCAATTCGTGGTATAGGGGACGCTAAGGCGCTGCAATTGAAGGCCGGATTAGAATTAGGACGCCGTATGTCGCGCTCTTGTCTGGAAGATGCCCTGCAGATACGACAGCCGCAAGATGCTGCTGATTTGCTGATGGAATCTATGCGATACTATGACAAGGAACATTTTATTTGTTTGTTTTTGAATACGAAGAATCGAATTATAGCTCAGGAAACGATTTCGATCGGCATCCTGGATGCCTCTTTGGTACATCCCCGCGAAGTGTTTAAAGCCGCTCTGAAGTGCGGTGCGGCTTCCATCATATGTGCTCACAATCACCCGAGTGGAGATCCAACACCAAGCCCGGAGGATGTTGCCCTTACAAGGCGGCTCATGGAGGCTGGGGAGATTGTTGGCATCGAACTGTTGGACCATTTGGTTATTGGCGATAACCAATATGTGAGTTTGAAGGAACGCGGGCTCATGTAATATAATGATTGAGATTGAAGGTTATAAAAAGGAGATTAACATCATGTTGGGTGGCTTTACGAAAGATTTAGGAATTGACTTGGGAACTGCAAATACATTGGTCTATGTACGCGGAAAAGGTGTCGTTGTGCGTGAACCGTCTGTGGTAGCAATCCGCACAGATTCGAAGACGATCGAGGCGGTAGGTGAAGCCGCGAAAAATATGATTGGACGTACACCGGGGAATATCCGTGCAATCCGTCCAATGAAAGACGGAGTCATTGCAGACTTTGACACAACTGCGACAATGATAAAATATTTCATTCGGCAAGCTCAGAAGCAGCGTTCGCTGTTCCCGCGCCATCCGAACGTAATGGTATGCGTGCCTTCCGGCATCACGGCCGTAGAACAGCGTGCGGTTGAAGACGCTACGAAGCAAGCGGGAGCTAGAGAAGCTTATACGATTGAAGAGCCGTTTGCGGCCGCTATCGGTGCTGATCTGCCTGTATGGGAACCGACAGGAAGCATGGTTGTTGATATTGGTGGCGGTACGACTGAGGTAGCTGTTATTTCCCTCGGGGGTATTGTGACATGCCGTTCCGTTCGCGTTGCAGGCGATGAAATGGACGAAGCAATTATTCAATTCATTAAGCGCCAATACAATTTGATGATTGGTGAGCGTACGGCAGAACAGTTGAAGATGGATATCGGTTCTGCTATGGGACTTGATGAAGAAGAAAAGATGGAAATTCGCGGCCGCGACTTGTTGACAGGTCTTCCGAAGCCACTAACGATTTCCTCGAACGAAATTACAGATGCATTGGCAGATACAGTGAGCTCAATTGTGGAAGCTGTTAAGGTAACGTTGGAGAAATGTCCTCCTGAATTGGCAGCTGATATTATGGATCGCGGTATTGTTCTGACTGGCGGCGGCGCCTTGCTCCGCAATCTAGACAAGCTGTTGGCTCGTGAAACTGGAATGCCGGTCATCGTGGCAGAGAACCCGCTAGATTGCGTAGCGATTGGTACTGGACGCGCGCTTGACAATATTCATTTGTTCAAGGGACGCAGCAGTTCAGCGCTTCGTTCCAAACGATAAGAATACGCCCATGAGGTAGTCTGATACCCGCGTCGATTCGTTCCACCGACGCGGGCATTGTTATCGCTAAGGGTTGCTGCCAAGCTTCATGCTGGCATGATGCTTGCGGGAACGACTGGATGATGGCAAGCGGGCATCATGAGCAACCTCTTTTCTGAGGGAACGAGTACCTCTTTACGATGAGAAGGTGTTAATTCTGTTTAAGCTTTTGGGGAACAAACGTTTATTTTTGATGTTGTTCGGCCTTATTTTATTTATTGCGTTGATGGGGTTTACGTTAGGCGGACGACTGAATCTTACATGGCCAGAGAAGTTTGTACATGACACCGTAACCTTTGTGCAGCAAATTTTCTATCGGCCAGCTTCTTATGTATCGAATTTCGTGAGGGATATTGGCAATCTGAAAGACCTGCATGAAGAAAACGTGCAGTTGAAGACGATGCTCGCACAATATACACGGGATAAAGCTTACTACAATTCGATTGCAGCGGAAAATAAACGGCTTCAGGACGATCTGAACTTTACAGAGCGGCAGAAGCAAATGAATTTGCCTTACAAGTACCGCATTGCACAGGTGACGTCGATTAATGTAGCGGATCCGTTCAACCAGACGCTGAACTTGAACCTTGGTTCAAAAAATGGTGTGCGTCAAGGGATGCCTGTCATTTCGACGGAAGGTGTAGTGGGGATTGTGAGCCGTGTATTCGAATTCTCCTCAACTGTTCAGCTGCTGACGAATATGGATGAGAAGGATCCGAATTCACCTGCGATTTCGGCTACTGTGCTCGGCAAGGAAAACAAGTCTTTCGGCATAATTGAGTCTTATGATCATAGTAGCGGTACGTTCTTAATGACACGTATTCAAGAGGATGATGAACTGGAGGAGGGGGATACAATTGTATCGTCTGGCCTTGGAGGTTCATTCCCGAAAGGTCTCGTTCTTGGGCAAGTTGTATCACGGCAAGTAGGGGATATTGGGTTAACGCATTCCGCAACTGTTAAGCCTGCTGCAACTTATCGCGACTGGCGTGAGCTGTTCATTGTCATCACACCAGATATGAATGAGACTGGGAAAGAGGCGCAGCAATGAATCGAAACTGGATGATCGTATTCATGTTCATTCTCTTCCTGATGGAAGGATCGCTGCTGCCTGTATTAATTCCAGATGCATGGCAAGGACGGATTGTGCCGCAGTTGGTATTCATCGTAATCCTGTATCATGCCGTATATCATCATCGGCATGCTGCATTGATGATGGGATTGGGATTCGGGTTTCTGCAGGATATTGTATATTATGGACATATGCTGGGCCCGCATACATTTAGCATGGGGCTGCTCGGATATTTGACGGGATTGCTTTTTGCGTCCCGCCACACAGCCATGATTTCGATGATGATCATTTCAGTATTCGGCACCTTTGCCTATCAGACGATGCTATATGCGGCCTACCGGCTGTTTGGCTTGCATGGAATGACGTTCGAATATGCAATATTCGATTTTATGATTCCGAGCCTGATTGTGCAGCTTATATTTTCGTTGGCCATATATGTTCCGATGCGAAGATGGTTCGACCATTTATCTGGGAAGAAATCTACCGAAGATGAACAGGGGTGATAGCCGTCTTGGAATTGTTTCCAGACGGCTTGTGCCTTTTTATGATCCTGTATCAGAAATTGTATGTTGAATACGTAATACATGTGCTTGTAACAAAGCAACTCTCATAAAACAAAGCCCGTTCGAAGAAACAGACAATTATGAGGGAATTTCTTATGTTTCAACACGGTATTGCAGGAACTTTCCTCTTCCATCTCGAAAAAGATAAAATTGGGGAGGGACCTTTCATGACGGCCAAGCCACTGGTAACGATTAAAGGCACGAAGGACGGCCTAGTGTTCCTGCTTGACGATAAGTGTGAATTTACAGTCTTGTTGGGTGAATTGCGCGACAAGCTTGAACATACACCGCATTTTTTCGACGGGCCAATTGTTTATGTCGATGTCAAGTTAGGAGCCCGTGCTGTGACAGACGAGCAGAAGACAGAAGTGCTGGGCGTGCTGCGGCAGCAAGGGAATTTACTCGTACGTTCGATTGAATCTATTGTGGATAAGAAGGCGGAGCAGAAGGGGTATCATATCGAAACGAGAACCGGTATGGTACGTTCCGGACAGGTGCTGCGTCACGAAGGAAATTTATTGTTTTTAGGGGATGTCAACCCTAGCGGAATAATTGTATGCACAGGCGATGTATTTGTCCTGGGGGCACTGCGTGGAACGGTTCATGCAGGAGTAGAAGGAGAACTTTCCGCTGTCATCGCGGCCTCGTTATTTGCACCGACGCAATTGCGCATAGGTGAAATCATTAGCAGACCGCCGGATGAATGGGGGGTTACTCAATCGCATATGGAGTTTGCTTATGTGCATGACAATGTCATGCAAATTGATAAAATCTCGCAGCTTCATCGCGTTCGCAAGGACATCAATATGTTCAAAGGAGTGTAGGAGGATGGGAGAGGCAATCGTCGTCACTTCGGGCAAAGGCGGCGTCGGTAAGACGACGACATCCGCGAATATTGGTACCGCGCTTGCTTTGCTCGGCAAAAAGGTGTGTATGATCGATACAGATATCGGTCTTCGCAACCTAGACGTCGTGATGGGGCTTGAAAATCGTATCATCTATGATATTTGCGATGTTGCGGATGGCCGTTGCCGCTTGAATCAAGCGCTTGTCAAGGACAAGCGGTTTGATGAATTGTATATGCTGCCTGCAGCACAGACAAAGGACAAGCTGGCAGTGTCGCCAGAGCAGGTTAAGGATATCGTTCTGGAGTTAAAAAAGGACTTCGAATATATTATCATTGACTGTCCGGCAGGTATTGAGCAAGGGTTTAAAAATGCAATTGCCGGCGCAGATCATGCTATCGTCGTTACGACACCTGAGAATGCAGCAGTTCGTGATGCTGATCGAATTATTGGGCTTCTGGAGAATTCCGAAGTCTCCTCGCCGAAGCTGATTGTAAACCGGGTTCGTGCCAATATGATGAAGAAGGATGGCGGAATGCTCGAGTTGGACGATATTTTGCAAGTGCTCAATATCGATCTGCTCGGCGTGGTTCCTGATGATGAATTGGTTATTAAAGCCGCTAACTCTGGGGAGCCTACGGTCATGAATCCGGATGCTCCTGCTGCTGTGGCTTATCGCAATATCGCGCGCCGCATCCTAGGGGATACAGTGCCGCTTATGCCGCTTGAGCAGAAGAAGGGCGTGCTGAACCGCGTGAAGAAGTTTTTTGGAATGGGATGATTAATCAGTGCTGAACAAGCTGAAACGAATTGATTGGATAATAGTCAGTATTTTGCTCGTGTTTTCAATATTCAGCCCACTGGTCATCTTGAGTGCAACGCATGGAGATGCGACGTTTAGTGATACCTCCATGATGATGAAAACGATCATATTTTATGTGATCGGCTTCATCCTTATGTTTGCTGTAGCACTGTTCGATTATCGGCTGTTATTAAAAAGCTGGCCCATTTCGATGGGAATCACAATCGTGCTTCTCGTAGGCGTGTTTTTCTTTGGGGCGAATATAAACGGTGCTGTTGGCTGGTATAAGCTCCCCGGAGGGCAGACCTTCCAGCCTGCTGAGCTTGCGAAAATTACGCTCATCTTCGCGCTCGCGCAATTGCTAGGGAGAAGGGACGGAGATCCGCTAACGTTTACGAAGGATTTGCTTCCAATCGGACTTATAACGCTACTTCCATTTGGACTGGTTGTTATTCAGCCTGACCTCGGTAACGCCATTATATATATCGTTATTCTAATTGGGATGCTGTGGATCGGAGCTGTTAAATACCGGCATGTTCTTGTGGCCCTCATTTGTGTGGCTGTCTTAGGGGGAGCAGTGTATGCTTCGTTTACGACCTTCAACAAAGAAGTGAAGGATTTCTTCGTCTACAAGCTCGAGAAGAAACATTGGTATGAACGGATTAATACGTTTATTAACCCAGACGATGCAACGGATGATGCGAAGCATCAGTCCAACTATGCGATGATTGCCATCGGCTCTGGCGGCCTAAGCGGCGACGGGTATTTGAAGGGCGAGCTGAAGCAGCGCAGCTTCATACCATATACGTACTCGGATGCTATATTCGTCGTAATTGGCGAAGAATTCGGTTTCCAGGGCTCAGCCCTACTGCTGCTGTTATACTTTCTGATGATTTACAGGATGATTCTCATTGCCTTCCAGTGCTATGACCTGCGGGGATCCTACATGATTATCGGTATCGTGTCGATGTTCGTGTTCCAAATTTTCGAGAATATAGGGATGATGATTGGCTTGATGCCAATTACCGGGATTACATTGCCATTCATCAGTTATGGCGGTACATCGCTCCTCTTAAATATGATTTGTATTGGACTGGTCATGAGCATACACATCTATCAGGAAAAATATCAAATAGAGCCTTAATTAGGTCTGGCTTGAGCCAAGGTCTTACTATACACAGATTGCAGCTGCGGCGGCAGCATGTCCATAACGGACGTGCTGCCGCTTTTTCGTACAACCGCTTGTTCTCTAGTTCGCTGTTCATATATGCTGCGGGCTTGTCATACATATGGGATAAGCACCTCATTAAGTCGGTTAAAACTTGCATACTTGCTGATGAATTGGGTTAAGAAGGGATGAGACAAGCATGAAAGAGGACATTCGACGTCGAAGACAGGAGCGAATCCGAGACATTCTAATTGCTGAAGAAGTAAAACGCAAGTCGCATGCGGTGGAAGATGTGGATGGAATATCGTCTCCGCCTGCCTTTGTTCACCCTGAAGTGGTGTTGAGCTATCCCTCCGCAACGGTTGACAATAAAAACATAGAACAGCTCGAGGACTACGAATCGAGCCGGAGGTCTCAATATGACCCTGAGCAGCAGTGGAAGCTGAACCGAACACAATGGAATGAGCGTTATGGATGGGAGGAACCTCCTTCAAGGGGAGGCAGTGTGTGGCGTTCTTGGCGTTCCAGACTTCTTGTATCTATTCTGTTGTTCGCTGCTGCTTACGGAATTACATCCTTCCCGGCTGAGTGGAATGCACCAATACGGGCCTGGATACAATCGTCTCTCCATGACGAAATGGATATGCGGCCGATTGCGGCCTGGTATGAACGAACCTTTGCTGGAACACCTGTATTCATCCCTTTGTTTCCACAAGATAAGGAATCTACGAAGACTGTACAGGCCGCTCATTCCTATCCGCCTCCGATTAAGGGGCAGATTGTGCAACCTTTTGCTATGAATTTAAGGAGCGTCGCTATTGAACCTGATGATTCTAATGGTACAGCGATCGAAGTTCAGAATATCGCTACTGGTAAAATTGAACAAGTAACAACAGATGAGAAGAACGGCATCACGGTAGTCGTTCAGCATGCTGATGGTCTAGTGTCGGTATATGGTGGACTTTCATCCAGCTCGGTTCAAGTAGATGACTGGCTTGAGTCTGGTGCGACCATAGGCACGATTCAGGGCAATGGAAAGTCTGCAGGGATAGGCACTAATCCCGTGCTTACCTTTGCCATGCAGCAGCGCGGAGTATATATTGACCCGGCGGATGTGATACGACTTGATTAAATGGGGTGGAACCACCTATTCGCTTCATCCATTATTCATCATTCTCATGGCTGCAGCTGCTGTTACAGGTTATATGTACGAACTGCTTACCTTATTTGCAATTGTTTTTATTCATGAATTAGGACATGTTGCTTGCGCCAAAGCATTTGGCTGGAGCATCACTGAGGTTAAGCTGCTTCCATTCGGGGGGATGGCAGAGACCGAGGATGGGGCCCTGTCTCCTGCATGGCAAGAGTGGGTAGTAGCGATAGCTGGCCCCGTGCAGAACGGACTCATGATACTCATTGCGTTGTATTTGAAAACGATGGGGTGGTGCAGCCCGGAATGGGCAGATGGATTTATTCAGGCGAATGCTTTTATTGGATTGTTCAATTTGCTGCCGATCCTCCCGCTTGATGGCGGCAGAATGATGCAAGCTGCGTACTCACTATGGATGAGTTACCATCGAACACTGTTGATTGGTGCCCGGATCAGTCTTGGCTGTAGTGTGATCATGTTGTTATACAGCATGTATCCGTTACTGACAGGCGGCAAGCTGAATCTTAATCTCATGATGATGGCGTTATTTTTGATTTGGACCAACTGGGAGGAACATCGAAATATCCCTTTTCGCTTCGTACGCTTCCTTATGCATCGCCCAACAAGATTGCGAGAGTGGGAACGGGCGGTGACATTAGGACGCCCGATTGTAACAGAAGGCGGACGCTCGTTATCACGAATTGTGCGTCTGTTCCGAAGAGATGATTATCATTTTATATACGTAGTAGGCGATGAAGGGCGAATTGTACGGATCATGCCAGAGCAGCAGCTAATCGATGCTTTTTTTGAAGAGCCGCCGCCTCGCAATAGTATAAAGGAGTGAACCAAGGTGTGCGGTTTTGGCTTAGTTTACTGCTTTACCAAGCTTATAGAATTAAATTGAGGATCGAAAAAGATTTTTTCTGGTCTGTTCCATAAACCGGCATGTTCACCGTATCCTGCTTCATGTTACAATGGATGATGACGCGCTGTAGTAGAGGTGATACCATGAATCAGATGATTGTTCACTGTGAGGAACAGGTGACGCAGATGGCGTTGCTTGAACATGGTCGGCTCGTCGAATTTGCAGTCGAACGTGCAACTGGCACAACGCTGGTCGGCAGTTTATATAAGGGGAGAGTAGTGAATGTGCTTCCTGGAATGCAGGCTGCGTTCGTGGACATCGGACAGAAGAAGAATGCATTTTTATATGTCGATGATTGTTTGCATCCTCATTTGGAGAAACAACCTAAGCAAAAACCGCCGATAACAAGCCTGCTGCGTGTCGGACAGGAGCTTATCGTGCAAGTAATGAAGGATCCGTTAGGCAGCAAAGGCGCTCGTGTTACGACGCACTATTCGCTGCCTGGCAGATATTCGGTGTTTATGCCATATGCTGATTATATCGGTGTATCTAAGAAAATTGAGCAAGAATCGGAACGCAGTCGTTTGAAACAGCTTGCTGACCAGCTTCGCCAAGACGAAGAGGGAATGATTATTCGTACCGTTGCTCAAGGCGAATCAACTGAGACGCTCGAGGGGGATATTGAATCACTTCGCAAGCTGTGGGGGGATATCGGTATACGTGCCAAGGAGGCTCAGGCTCCCACTTTGCTGCACCGTGACTTAAGCATGGTGGAACGGCTTGTTCGTGATGCATTCTCGCGCGAGGTTGATCAGCTGCTCATTGATGATGTCCGCCAATTGAAAAAGGTTCAGTCGTTTGTTCGTTCGTTTGCCCCTGATTTGGAAAATCGAATTCACGTATATAAGGACAGCGAGCCGCTATTTACTCGTTACCGGGTTAAAGATCAACTGGACAAGGCCTTTCAGCGCAAGACATGGCTGCAAAGCGGAGGGTATCTTGTATGGGATCAAACGGAAGCGCTGACTGTTATTGATGTGAACACGGGAAAATATACGGGAACAAGCGATTTGGAAGAAACCGTATTTTTAACGAATCTGGAGGCGGCGGAAGAGATTGCGCGTCTTATTCGTCTTCGCGATATCGGCGGCATTATCATTGTTGATTTCATCGATATGGTAACGGAAGAACATCGAGTACGTGTTGTAGAACGATTAGAGACGATGATGCGGAAGGATCGCACTAAGTGTCTGGTTGTTGGCTGGACGAAGCTTGGTCTGATGGAACTGACACGAAAAAAAGTTCGTGCACAGGTTATGCATCAATTGTTCCACACTTGTCCCGAGTGCGAGGGGAGCGGGGTAGTTCCCTCTTCTCTTTCCGAACGGGGAACGGAATTTATACGTTGATTTTTATGACGAACTATGCTAAGATCTACGGGTATGTGTAAAGTCTAGTGCTGCACATGCTGTAACCGCTCCAGACAGGTATAAGAGTGAAGCCATGCTTTACCACCTGATTTAGGCGAGTCTGAGACATGAGGAGGTGCAACACAATGTACGCAATTATCGAAACAGGTGGCAAGCAGTACAAAGTTCAAGCAGGTGATGTATTGTACATCGAGAAGCTGAACGCTGCTGAAGGCGAAAGCGTGACATTTGACCGTGTATTGGCAGTATCCAAGGACAACGGTTTGGTCACAGGTACTCCGGTAGTATCCGGTGCTACTGTTACGGCGAAAGTTGAAAAGCATGGAAAAGGCGCGAAAATTGTCGTGTACAAGTACAAAGCGAAAAAGAACTACCGTCGTAAGCAAGGTCATCGTCAACCATATACAAAAGTGACGATTGAGAACATTCAGGCGTAAGAGGGTGCCATATGATTCGCATTACTATACGGCGCAAGCCGGATCGTTCAATCGAGAGTTTCTCCATTGAAGGACATGCGAATTATGCTCGCCACGGAGAGGATATCGTATGTGCGGGAGTCTCTTCGGTATCGGTGGGCGTGGTGAACGCCATTGAAGCATTGACAGGCATTGAGCTTGATTGCGAGATGAAGGATGGCTTTTTGAGCGGACGTGTTCCGCACATTGGACAGCCTGATATCGAAGCTAAGGTTCAATTGCTGTTGGAGTCGATGATCGTCAGTTTGTACACGATCGAAACTTCATACGATTCGTATCTTCAAATAGAAGACAATTAAGTGAGCAAGGAGGTAGACTATAATGTTGAAACTGAACCTTCAGTTGTTCGCATCCAAAAAAGGGGTAGGTTCCACAAAGAACGGCCGTGACAGTATCGGTCGCCGTCTTGGTGTGAAGCGCTCCGACGGTCAAGTAGTTACTGCTGGCAGCATTTTGGTGCGTCAACGTGGTACGAAAATTCACCCAGGTAACAACGTGGGCATCGGTAAGGACGACACTCTGTTCGCAAAAGTGGACGGCGTTGTTAAGTTCGAACGTTGGGGCCGCGATCGCAAAAAAGCGAGCGTCTACCCGGTTGAAGCTGCACCAGTTGCAGCAGCTGTGGAGAACTAAGACGACTGAAAACCCTCGGCTTGAGCCGAGGGTTTTTTTAATGATAAGAGTGACGAGATTCCTCAGTCATACAAAGAGCTTTCCTTGTAAATATGGCAGCTCGTTCAAAACTGTAGTTACACAGCAGAGGGCTGTCTCGTTAGAGGTTGCGCCTCAACATTTCCTTTTTAACCTGCTTACGATTTCCCGCATATCACCGCACTTCAAGCGGTCCGCATGCTTTCTAAATTCTATTGAGATTTGGAATGATTTATGTAAATCCTTTAATTCTTAGTATGATTTTGTTTGGACGTGATTTCAGGCACATGATATACTGAAATTCGGGGAGTTTGTACATAACTGGAAATGTGTGAGTATCGGGGAGCGAAGGGATGAATAGGACAAGCTTATGGATCGGCTGTTGTTTTGCTGTCGCTGCAGTTAGCGCAACAGCGATCATTGGTTGCAATATGCACATCGGATGGCGTATTGGACTCACATTCGTTATGGCTGCCAGTATTGGCGCAGCATTTTGGCTGTTCTCGCGACAACTGAAGCGACGAAGTGAAGAAATGCTTCAAGACGCCCAATTATCCGCAATTCAATTAATGAATCATCAGCGTCATGATTGGATGAATGACTTGCAGCTTCTGTATGGATATGTTCGTTTGAAAAAATACGATAAATTACCGGACTGCGTGGAAACAATAAAGGAAAGAATGGCGGAGGAAAGCCGTATTGCCAAGCTTGGTCTTCCGGAACTTATTATGTTTTTAATGCAGCACCGTACCTCTGGAGGTACGATGCCGCTTAAGGTAATAATTCCAGAGCCGCTTGAACTCGACCGATTGAACCTTACGGTGGATGCCGTCCGCTTGACGAATATGATTGTGGAGTCAGTTCACACGTTCCGCTTCGCATCCAAGGAGCAGGGGGATGCTTATTGTCCGCTGCAGCTTGCGATATGGTGTGAACCGAACCAACTTAACATTCAATATCAATTAGAGGGTAAACTGCTTCGGCCGGGCGAAGTGGCCGAGAAGCTGAGACGAATTGCGATGGAACGCGGCGTGCGGCTGGAGCAGTTGTCGGCGAATCAACATGATGGGCAGGATGCCTACCATATAGTCGTGCCATGCAGTGCATAATGAGGTGACAGCATGTTTGTAGATAAGACGAGGATTTATGTAAAAGGCGGCGACGGAGGCGATGGAATCGTCTCGTACCGCAGGGAAAAATATGTGCCAATGGGTGGACCCGCTGGCGGTGACGGAGGAAATGGCGGCGACGTTATTTTCCGTGTTGATGAAGGGTTGCGTACGCTTGTAGATTTCCGTTATCAGAAGCATTTTAAGGCTGACCGTGGTGAGAAGGGCCGGAATAAGAGCCGGCATGGGGCGAATGCCGAGGATATGATTGTCCGCGTTCCGCCTGGAACAGTAGTCATCGATGACGATACGAAGGAAGTTATTGCAGACCTGACACGTCAAGGGCAAGAAGTTGTTATCGCGAAGGGCGGTCGAGGAGGCCGGGGTAACATTCGTTTTGCGACAGCAAATAATCCTGCGCCAGAGCTTGCTGAACGTGGAGAAGAAGGACAAGAGCGCTGGGTTATTCTTGAGCTGAAGGTTATGGCTGATGTAGGCTTAGTCGGATTCCCGAGTGTTGGCAAGTCGACGCTCCTTTCCGTTGTGTCTTCGGCACAGCCGAAGATTGGCGCGTATCATTTTACGACAATTACACCGAACTTAGGGATGGTCGATGTTGGAGAAGGACGCAGTTTCGTAATGGCCGATCTTCCAGGATTGATCGAAGGTGCTCATACGGGGATTGGACTAGGTCATGAATTCCTTCGTCACGTTGAGCGTACCCGTATCATTATCCATGTCGTTGATATGGCTGGCACTGAGGGGCGAGAGCCATTTGACGACTGGGTGAAGATAAACGAGGAATTGAAGCTGTACAACGAGAAGTTGGCCGAGCGACCTCAAATCATTGCAGCCAATAAAATGGATATGCCCGAAGCGGAAGAGAACTTGGCAATATTCCGTGAGAAAGTTCGTGAGATGACGGGAAGCGATATCGAAATTATGCCAATCTCTTCACTTACACGCCAAGGGATTCAAGAGCTGCTTTATAAAGCAATGGATATGCTTGAAGCTTTGCCTGAGGCGCCTGAAGTAGAAGAAGTTGCAGAGGTTGAAGAACGTAAAATTTACCGCTTTGAGAAAACGAAACACGATTCAGAATTTACAATTCGTCGCGAGAACGATACATTTGTTGTCGAAAGCGAAGCGGTTGAAAATATGCTGAAGCGTATGCAAATGAACTCGCATGATGCTATTTTGCGTTTTGCACGTACGCTTCGCCATATGGGAATCGACGAAGCGTTGCGGAAGCGCGGCGCAACGGATGGAACGATTGTGCGCATTGCTGACTTTGAGTTTGAATTTGTCGAAGGCAGCAGCTACTATTGATTGCCTACTGTATCAACGATGGAACGCCAGATCCTATATTGGGTCTGGCGTTTTTATTTGTGCCATATTCTTGATCAAATGGAGTGTTTGCTCGACGAAGCAAGATTCGTTAGAAGCGATATATCGGCCGCGTCCAGCAGAAGATCGATGCCGCGTGTACTGTCTTCGATGGAGGCGGGTTTCGTGGCTGCCGGGATCGGCAAGAGATTAGGAGAGAGAGCAAGCAGCCAAGCAATTACGATTTGATAAGGACTTACTGAATATTTGTGGGCAAGTTCAGTCAATATAGGATCAGATTGCAAATGGCTGGAACGTTCGGATCCACCGAATGGGCTGTAAGCAATAAAGGATATGATGTGCTGCTCACACCATCGAAGCACATCATCTGAATGTCTGTCATATAGATGGAGTCTGTTCTGGATGCACGAAATTGTAGTCATATTAAGCGCTTGTTGGCACTGAGCGACAGAGACGTTGGACAAGCCCAAATGAAGAATTTTTCCTTCATTTTGCAGCCGGATTAATTCACCTACTGATTCCTCGAACGGGACATCAGGATCTGGGGCATGCAGGATATACATAGGATGGTATTCTCGCTGTAAGGTGCGCAGGCTGTGTTCGCATGCCGCTCGAAGTGAGTGGGGTTTGCCGTCACAAATCCATGTACCGTTCGGACGAGCCAAGCCCCCTTTCGTTATAATCAGATAATCATCACTCGAATAGCCGGACAGCGCTTCTTGCAGCAAGTGCTCATTGTGACCGAGATCGTGTTCATCGAGGCAGTATGTATTTGCCGTGTCAAATAGCGAAATACCGCTTTCGAATGCAGCTTGAATGACAGCAATTGCTTGTGACCTGTCAGGTCTGCCGGAGACGGATAAGGGAGCGCATCCCAGACCTAGTCTAGATACCTTCGTATTAGAATTGCCAAGCCATGTTTGTATCATGAAAAATTCTACCTCCCAAAAAATCGTTGGATACAGCAGGCAAGCGGTTATTTTCACTGATTGTAAGGTGATACTGTATTGCGAGAGAAAGGTTTCGTGTTTTATCAGCGAGATTTTATTTTTAGAAAAAACTAGGAAAACGATGGGGATAATCATGTATAGTGTATTCAACTTTTTAGAACAGCAAGTTGCATGAATAAGCGATTTTTATAGATAGCCTATTGCCAACCTATGTACATATCCGCTATAATGTCCTCTATAAATAAACAAAAGTCTTTATACGGAGGACTTGATCATGGCAGAGCGATATTACTTGGTGAGAGAAGACATATTGCCAGAGGCGGTAGTGAAGACGGTAAGAGCAAAGCAATTGCTCGCAACAGGTGAAGTAAAGACGGTTCATGAGGCTGCTGAGCGAGTTGATTTGAGCCGGAGTGCTTTCTACAAATATAAAGACGGCATCTTCCCGCTTAATCAACTGGAGCGCGAACGGATTGTAACCATTTCTATGGATTTGGATCATCGTTCTGGCATTTTGTCCAAGGTGCTTGGTTCCGTCGCCTCATTTGAAGGAAACGTACTTA
The DNA here is from genome assembly GCF_000293805.1 of Paenibacillus alvei DSM 29. GTDB lineage: Bacteria > Bacillota > Bacilli > Paenibacillales > Paenibacillaceae > Paenibacillus_B > Paenibacillus_B alvei. Next base: position 135,104 of record NZ_AMBZ01000004.1, read on the forward strand.
CGATTAATCAGACGATTCCACTGCAAGGAATAGCCAATGTAGTGATTTCAGTAGAAACATCACTGATTGCAGAGCCGTTCGGTAACATGCTGGATGCGCTTCGTGATATTCCTGGTGTGAAGCGTGTGACAATCATCGGACAAGGATAAGTGTACTTGCTTAATTTACATCGGTATTCGTTATCACTACATGAAGATACAGACAGTTGCTGGGAGAAGGGGAGGAACCGGTTTATGAAGCCAATTAAAGTTGGATTGCTAGGTTTAGGGACGGTAGGAACTGGTGTTGTACGTATTGTGGAGGGGCATCAAGAAGATTTGTCCAGCCAAGTAGGATCTCCGATTGTAATTGAGAAGGTACTCGTGAACAACATTCATAAGGAACGCAGTATTAGCATTCCTGAGTATAAATTAACCGAACATGCTGAAGACATTATTAATAACCCTGATATCGATATCGTGATCGAGGTCATGGGCGGTCTTGAGCCGACGAAGCAGTATATCATGGATGCGCTGGATCGCGGCAAGCATGTGGTGACGGCAAATAAAGACTTGATGGCACTTCATGGTCGAGAGATTATGGCAAAGGCAAAAGCCAACCATTGTGATGTGCTGTACGAAGCGAGTGTGGCTGGCGGCATTCCGATTATTCGTACGCTGATGGAGAGCTTTTCATCCGATCGCATTAAGAAGATTATGGGGATCGTTAACGGAACAACGAACTATATTTTGACGAAAATGAGCAAGGAGGGTGCTGGGTACAAGGAAGTGTTGGAGGAAGCCCAGCAACTTGGATACGCAGAAGCCGATCCAACTTCTGATGTAGAGGGGCTGGATGCTGCACGTAAGATGGCTATATTAGCGACACTTGGATTCCATGCAGACGTAGCCTTAGAGGATGTTGAAGTCTGCGGCATCTCGCAAATTAAGAAAGAAGATATCTTATTTGCGAAGCGGCTTGGCTATGAGATGAAGCTGCTCGGCATTGCAGAGCGTCAGGACGATCAGATCAGCGTTGTTGTTCAGCCTACCATGATCAGCAGTGCACATCCACTCGCTTCGGTCAATGGTGTGTTCAATGCAGTTTACGTATACGGTGAGGCTGTAGGGGAAACGATGTTCTATGGTCCGGGTGCAGGTGAGATGCCTACTGCAACTTCAGTGGTGTCGGACTTGGCTGCTGTAATCAAGAATATGAAGCTCGGCGTGAATGGTCTGCGGGCGTTGACTCCTTATAGGGAAAAGAAATTAAAGACGGACGATCAGATTTCCTATAAAAACTTTATTCTTCTTCATGTCGAAGATAAGGCTGGGGTGCTTGCACAGATTACGCAAGTGTTTGCAGAATACGATGTCAGTCTTGACTCGGTGGTTCAGCAGCCGAATCCACATCATCCAGATGCTGAAATTATTATTATTACGCATCAAGCTAGCCAAGCCAGTATGAAGAAGGTATTTAAACATTTTGAAGAACTGGACGTTATTAAATCCATCAAGAGCGCATATCGGGTAGAAGGTTAATTCTTCACTTTGGCAGCAGAAAAGGGGTTATTTCGATGAGATACATGGGACTATTGGAATCATACAAATCATATTTGCCGATCAACGACAATACGCCGAAGCTAACGCTGCATGAGGGCAATACGCCGCTGATTCGCGCAGATCGTCTATCCGAAGAGCTTGGTTTGGATTTGTACTTTAAATATGAAGGGCTAAATCCTACTGGATCGTTCAAGGATCGCGGCATGGTAATGGCTGTAGCGAAGGCGGTTGAAGAGGGAAGCCGTACCATTATGTGTGCGTCCACAGGCAATACTTCCGCTGCGGCTGCTGCTTATGCAGCTCGTGCAGGTTTGAATTGCATCGTTCTTATTCCGAATAATAACATTGCACTTGGCAAGCTTGCGCAAGCGATGATCTACGGTGCCAAAATTATCGCCATTGAGGGTAACTTCGACCGTGCGCTTGAAATTGTAAGAGAAATTACGGCAAAGCATCCAAAAACACTCGTGAACTCGGTAAATCCATATCGAATCGAGGGTCAAAAAACAGCGGCCTTCGAGGTGTGCGATCAATTGGGGAAAGCGCCAGACGTACTTGCGATCCCTGTTGGCAATGCCGGTAATATATCAGCTTACTGGAAAGGCTTCAAGGAGTACCATGCTGCGGGCAAGACGAGTTCCTTGCCGCGAATGGTTGGGTTCGAAGCAGAAGGAGCTATGGCAATCGTGAAAGGCGAGCCGATTGCGAATCCGGAAACCATTGCTACGGCCATCCGTATTGGCAATCCGGCGAGTTGGAAGACAGCAGTGGAATCTGCGGAACAATCGAACGGTCAAATTAATTACGTAACCGACGAGCAAATTCTCGAAGCTTATCAATTGATGGCCGCGAAGGAAGGCGTATTTGCTGAACCTGGTTCTGCAGCGTCGCTAGCAGGCGTGCTTAAGCTTCATAAGGAAGGATACTTCAAGGGTGGTGAAACGGTAGTGAGTGTGCTCACAGGGCACGGCTTGAAGGATCCGAATATCGCAATTAAGACGGTAGCCAAGGAACCGCTTGTTGTCCAAGATACCGAAGAGGCAGTTATGGAAGCTATTGCGAAGCTGGAGCGTGAACAATAATGTGGCGGGAAGAAGGCGTGCTCGTGCGTGTACCGGCGAGCACTGCAAATTTAGGTCCAGGGTTCGATACGCTTGGCATGGCCCTTAAGCTGCATCTATGGATTGCAATGAAGCCGGCTGATCATACTGTCATCAGATTGCATGGATCTAATTTGAACGGGATTCCGACAGATAGGAGCAATTTAATTTATCGCCTTGCACAATCTGTATTTGCCGAAGCGGGTGTTGAGCAGTGTCCGATTGAAATGGATGTATACAGTGAAATCCCATTAACGAGAGGTCTCGGGAGCAGCGCCTCAGCTATCGTTGGCGGTTTGGTTGCCGCTAATAAGCTCATTGGTGAACCGCTCGATCTTGATCGTTTGTATGACATGGCGACAGCAATTGAGCAGCATCCGGACAATGTTGGTGCATCTCTTGTGGGCGGGGTTGTAGCAGCTGCATGGGATGGCAAGCATACGACATATGTACGTGTTGAGCCGGACTTCCATCTGTCTACGGTGGTCGCTATTCCACAATTTCAGCTCGCAACGAAGCAAGCTCGTGGCGTACTGCCTACTCAAGTAGATGTAGCAAGTGCCGTATTTAATATTAGCCGTTCCTCGCTGCTAGTTGCTGCTCTCAGCAATGGAAGATTTGATGTACTGTCTGAGGCGATGAAAGATTGCCTGCATCAGCCTTATCGTGCACAGCTAATACCGGGCATGACTTATATTTTAGAACATGCTGTTCAGTATGGTGCGCTTGGAGCCGCACTAAGTGGCGCCGGCCCGACATTGCTTGCCATGATTGACAAACGCCGTAATAGCCGTGAGTTGATTATGTTTATGAAGGATACATTTGCGGAACATCGCATTGAAGCTGTAGTGAAGGAATTAGAGCCAAGCCGGGAAGGTGCGGTATGCATCGGTTCATGGGGCGATATGGCATCGATTTTATCCGCACACATGCGTGAATAGCCGATAAAGGAGTTAGCGTACATGGCACGAATTGCATTATTGCCGGAAGGCTCAGTTTCTCATGAGGCCGCTTTGCACCTAGCTGGAAAAGACCATCAATTTGTACACTACAAGCTGATTTCGGATGTATTCCTTTCTACAGCGCGTGGCGACTCAGATTATAGTGTTATACCGATTGAGAATACAATTGAAGGCTCGGTCAATCTCCATATGGACTGGATTGTTCACGAGGTAGATTTGCCGTTTCAAGCGGAATGGGTGTATCCGTCTATTCAAAATCTTGTAGGCCGCCAAAAAGAAGTGCAGGGGGACTGGAGCAATATTCAAAAAATAATGTCTCATCCAGTGGCGATGGCTCAATGCATGCAGTATATCCGTACGTATTTGCCGCATGCCGAGCTGGAACATGTGAGCAGCACGGCTGAAGCGATTAGAATTGTGAAGCAAAATCCTGACCGCGGCTGGGCAGCCATTGGAACTACAATCGGTGCGCAAACCCATGGATTGGATATATTGGCACCGAAGGTGACGGATCACCAAAATAATTTTACACGTTTTGTGCTCATTGGGAAGAAGCCGCTTCAATTACCTCCTTCCGCAGCACAGAAGACGACGATTTTGGTTACGCTGCCTGAGGATTTTCCGGGGGCGCTTCATCAGGTGCTTTCTGCATTTGCATGGCGACGAATTAACTTGTCGCGTATTGAATCCCGGCCAACAAAGAGAAAGCTAGGCAGCTATTATTTCTATATCGATGTTGAAATGGCCTTAGACACAGTCTTGCTTCCTGCTGCAATTGAAGAAATCGAAGCAATTGGCTGTCAAGTGCGTATCCTTGGTACTTATCCAAGTTACTCGTACGAGTTTTCGTTAGCAGATTAGAGTTGTTGTCCTCCCTATTATAGGGAGGATTTTTTAGTTTTTATTGTATATTAGGATGTCAAACGCCTATTTGCTGCATAGGATATAATAGTTGATTACGGGCGTATGTCCGATTGGAGTAGGATGACGAACGTGTGGGAGGTTGCATGGAGTGAAAATACACATTGTTAAGAAAGGCGACACGCTTTATGCGCTGGCGAAAAAATACGGAATAACATTAGAAAAACTAATTTCCATGAATAGTCAGATTGCAAACCCGAATGAATTGGATGTAGGCATGAAAATCAAAGTTCCCTCTACTCCGGTTCCTTCTAGCGGGCATGAGATTGTACACAAGCATGTAGTAAAGGAAGGGGATACCCTGTGGAAGCTGTCCAAGGCATGGGGAATACCTCTTCAAACAATGATTGATGCGAATCCACAGCTCAAAAAT
>NZ_AMBZ01000004.1:145000-680734 GCF_000293805.1 Paenibacillus alvei DSM 29
GAATGCCATCGACTTATATCCGGGAGTCAGACAGTGGGTGCTAAGGTCCATTGTCAAGAGGGAAACAGCCCAGACCATCAGCTAAGGCCCCTAAATGTATGTTAAGTGGGAAAGGATGTGGAGTTGCCCAGACAACCAGGATGTTGGCTTAGAAGCAGCCATCATTTAAAGAGTGCGTAATAGCTCACTGGTCGAGTGACTCTGCGCCGAAAATGTAACGGGGCTAAACATACTGCCGAAGCTATGGATTGATACTTATGTATCAGTGGTAGGGGAGCGTTGTGTACCGGGTTGAAGGTAGACCGAGAGGACTGCTGGACTGTACACAAGTGAGAATGCCGGTATGAGTAACGAAAAGACATGTGAGAATCATGTCCGCCGAAAACCTAAGGGTTCCTGAGGAAGGCTCGTCCACTCAGGGTAAGTCGGGACCTAAGGCGAGGCCGAAAGGCGTAGTCGAAGGACAACAGGTTGAAATTCCTGTACCACCGTAACCGTTATGAGCAATGGGGGGACGCAGAAGGATAGGGACGCGAGCTGATGGATGCTCGTCCAAGCAGTGAGGCTGATGTGTAGGCAAATCCGCACATCGTAAGGCTAGGCTGTGATGGGGAGGGAAAATTATAGTACCGAAGGTCTTGATTTCATGCTGCCAAGAAAAGCCTCTAGCCAGGTGAAGGTGCCCGTACCGCAAACCGACACAGGTAGGTGAGAAGAGAATTCTAAGGCGCGCGGAAGAACTCTCGTTAAGGAACTCGGCAAAATGACCCCGTAACTTCGGGAGAAGGGGTGCCTCGGTAGGGTGAATAGCCCGAGGGGGCCGCAGTGAAAAGGTCCAAGCGACTGTTTAGCAAAAACACAGGTCTGTGCGAAGCCGCAAGGCGAAGTATACGGGCTGACGCCTGCCCGGTGCTGGAAGGTTAAGGGGAGTGGTTAGCCGCAAGGCGAAGCTATGAACCGAAGCCCCAGTAAACGGCGGCCGTAACTATAACGGTCCTAAGGTAGCGAAATTCCTTGTCAGGTAAATTCTGACCCGCACGAATGGCGTAACGACTTGGGCGCTGTCTCAACGAGAGATCCGGTGAAATTTTAATACCTGTGAAGATGCAGGTTACCCGCGACAAGACGGAAAGACCCCATGGAGCTTTACTACAGCTTGATATTGGACTTTGGTACGGACTGTACAGGATAGGTGGGAGCCTGAGAAGCCTGAGCGCCAGCTTAGGTGGAGGCGCCGTTGGGATACCACCCTGTTCGTATCGGAGTTCTAACCTAGGATCGTGATCCGGTTCGGGGACAGTGTCAGGTGGGTAGTTTGACTGGGGCGGTCGCCTCCTAAAGAGTAACGGAGGCGCCCCAAGGTTCCCTCAGAATGGTTGGAAATCATTCGAAGAGTGCAAAGGCATAAGGGAGCTTGACTGCGAGACCTACAAGTCGAGCAGGGACGAAAGTCGGGCTTAGTGATCCGGTGGTTCCGCATGGAAGGGCCATCGCTCAACGGATAAAAGCTACCCTGGGGATAACAGGCTTATCTCCCCCAAGAGTCCACATCGACGGGGAGGTTTGGCACCTCGATGTCGGCTCATCGCATCCTGGGGCTGAAGTAGGTCCCAAGGGTTGGGCTGTTCGCCCATTAAAGCGGTACGCGAGCTGGGTTCAGAACGTCGTGAGACAGTTCGGTCCCTATCTGTCGCGGGCGTAGGAAATTTGAGAGGAGCTGTCCTTAGTACGAGAGGACCGGGATGGACGCACCGCTGGTGTACCAGTTGTTCCGCCAGGAGCATAGCTGGGTAGCTATGTGCGGAAGGGATAAGCGCTGAAAGCATCTAAGCGTGAAGCCCCCCTCAAGATGAGATTTCCCAATTTAGTAAGACCCCTTGAAGACGACGAGGTAGATAGGTTGGAGGTGGAAGCACAGCAATGTGTGGAGCTGACCAATACTAATCGGTCGAGGGCTTATCCTAAAAGATATACCCCAAAAAGTGACGTGAAGCTTTGCAGCAACACCGATTACTTTTCGGGGGCCCCGGATGAACATCTTAACACGAACTTTCGCATTCAGTTTTCAGGGTGCAATGTTTTGGAGTCTGATTAGTGCAGATGAAGAAACGCACACAGCACTTGGTCGTGCTGAACCTGAATTAAATATTGGCACTAAGCCAATGCTGTTTGGTGGCGATGGCGGAGGGGTTCCACGCGTACCCATCCCGAACACGACCGTTAAGCCCTCCAGCGCCGATGGTACTTGGACCGCAGGGTCCCGGGAGAGTAGGACGCCGCCAAGCAATATTCCCTGATAGCTCAGTTGGTAGAGCACTCGACTGTTAATCGAGTTGTCACAGGTTCGAGTCCTGTTCGGGGAGCCATGGAGAGATGTCCGAGTTTGGTCGAAGGAGCACGATTGGAAATCGTGTAGGCGCCACAAGCGTCTCGAGGGTTCGAATCCCTCTCTCTCCGCCAGTTATCTGGCCCGTTGGTCAAGGGGTTAAGACACCTCCCTTTCACGGAGGTAACAGGGGTTCGAATCCCCTACGGGTCACCATATGGACACTTAGCTCAGCTGGGAGAGCACCATCTTGACAGGGTGGGGGTCAGCGGTTCGAACCCGTTAGTGTCCACCATAAAAAGCTATGAATAATGGTTAATAGATTAAGATACATAGCACTTATATGAACTAGTATATGGACGCTTAGCTCAGCTGGGAGAGCATCTGCCTTACAAGCAGAGGGTCGGCGGTTCGATCCCGTCAGCGTCCACCATCATATCGCGGGGTGGAGCAGTTGGTAGCTCGTCGGGCTCATAACCCGAAGGTCGCAGGTTCAAGTCCTGCCCCCGCAACCAAATATGGAGCTGTGGTGTAGAGGCCTAACATGCCTGCCTGTCACGCAGGAGACCGCGGGTTCGAATCCCGTCAGCTCCGCCATTTTCTCTTTTGAGAAATGAAAGAATAGAATAAGGCCCGTTGGTCAAGGGGTTAAGACACCTCCCTTTCACGGAGGTAACAGGGGTTCGAATCCCCTACGGGTCACCATTTCTCTCTTATGAGAGCCATTAGCTCAGTTGGTAGAGCACCTGACTTTTAATCAGGGTGTCGAAGGTTCGAGTCCTTCATGGCTCACCAGTTTGTGCAATATTCAGTCTGATGCGGAAGCGTCAGGCTTTTTTTGTCGTTGTTCGGACAAGAAGAGCTGATTCGAGAGAGCGTAAGATGCTATGAGTACGCAAGATTTGATGTATGGGTGTCAATTAGTACTACCCCTAGAATTATGATAGTGTCATGCTCTATTGATGTTTTTTTCTAAAGACATTATGATAAAAAGAATAGATAACTAACTCCTTTTATAAAAGGGTTTCAATAAGGTGGGACGCTATGATGGGAGACAAAACCGTTAATATTAAGGAATTCAATCGAAATCGAATATATAAGCTGCTGCGGCAAGAAAAAAACTTATCTAAGCAAGATATTGTGCAGCTTTTGCAGATTAGCTTGCCAACGATTACGCAGAATTTAAATTATTTGCTGCAGGAGAAGCTGATCGCGAATACGGGAACCGTCGGCAATACCGGAGGACGCAATGCACAGGTTTATTCTTATATCAGCGATGCCAAAGTGGCCATTGGCTTAGACATTACGCGGAACCATGTCACAACTGTGGTTGTTGATTTAAATGGGGATATTATCCGTATCAACAGAAGAAGACAAAAATTTGAAACCTCTGACCCTTATTTTCAACTATTGGGAAATATCATTCAGGAAGACATAAAGGAACTGGATATTGACGATTCGAAAATATTAGGTGTCGGTATCGGGGTGCCAGGATTAATTACGGAAGATCATCAAACTGTTTTTTATGGGAAGATCCTGAATTTCACTGGAGAGACGCTGCAGCGCTTCGCCAAGTACATACCATATCCCGCCATTCTTGTGAATGATGCGAATGCAGCTGGGTACTCAGAAATATGGGCAACGCCGGATACGCAAAATGCTTTTTATATTTCACTTAGCAATAATATTGGCGGAGCCGTTTATATTGGAAATAAGGTGTTTGCCGGAGAGAATCAAAAGAGCGGAGAAATCGGACATATTACGATTATTCCGGACGGTCTCCCTTGTTATTGCGGTCAAAAGGGGTGCCTAGAGGCTTATTGCTCGGCTTCTTTATTAGCAGATACAGCTGATGGGAGTTTGGCACGTTTTTTTGAGGGGGTACAGAATAGCGACCGTGAAAAGCAGATCGTATGGGACAACTATTTGCGCCATCTTTCAATCGCCATTAATAATATTCGTATGCTGTTCGACTGTGACATTATCCTTGGCGGTTACGTAGGGGCTTATATGGAGGATTATATTGATACGTTGAAGGAGCTGGTGGCCAGCCGCAATACGTTCGAAGATCATGCAGATTATGTTCGCATATGCAATTATAAAACGGAGGCTATTGCCGCAGGGGCTGCCCTGCCTTTCATCGATCGGTTCATTAATCAAATATAAGAAGATGCCAAGCTTACAGCATATCGCATGGAGTCGGTCAAATGGAACCAAGTTCCTTTACCTGCTTCATGCGATTTTTTTATCCTTCAATCGGCTGAACAAGAAGGGAAATGCTTCGGATCTTGTTCTCCAAAATAAATTATTTTTTTAAAGCATATTGACAAGAACGACGAGAGGGAATATCCTTGCATTAAGTAGTTTTATAAAACAGTTTAACAAAACTAGTTTACTTATGGGGAAGGCGGATGCATAATGAATCAACAATCTACCAGCTTAAAAGCCACAACAGGAAACGTACCGGCAACTATGAAAGCGCTTGTAGCCTATGGGAAGCATGATTACCGCTTTGAAGCCAACTATCCTACACCCGAATGCGGGCCAGACGATATGATTATTAAAACGGAAGCTTGTGGCATTTGTGCAGGAGATCTTAAGTGCATGCACGGGGCAGCAATGTTCTGGGGCAATGAGACACAGCCGGAATGGGTGAAGCCACCGTTTATTCCGGGTCATGAATTTTTAGGAACGATCGTAGAAATTGGCGAAAATGTAACCGATTTCAAAATAGGCGATCGAGTAACTGCGGATCAGATCGTTCCTTGTCAAGAATGCAGATTTTGCAAAAGAGGGGAGTACTGGATGTGCCAGCCCCATAATATTTTCGGATTCCAAGGTACAAACAACGGGGGAATGGCGGAATATGTCCGATACCCGAAAACGGCGGTTGTCCATAAGGTGCCTGGACAGATGGAATTGGAGTCCGCATTGCTGATTGAGCCTTATGCTTGCTCGAAGCATGCCGTGGATCGGGCGCAAATCGGATGCGAAGATGTCGTCGTGATCTCTGGGGCAGGGCCTCTGGGCTTAGGAATGATCACGTATGCGAGAATGAAAAATCCAAAAAAATTGATTGTACTGGATTTGATCGAGAACCGTTTGGAAAAGGCGAAGGAATTCGGCGCGGATATCGTCCTCAATCCGAAAGAGACGGATGTGGTTCAAACGATTTTGGATATGACGGAAGGTTACGGTTGCGACATCTACATTGAAGCGACAGGGCATCCATCCAGCGTGACGCAAGGATTGAGCATGATTCGCAAGCTAGGACGCTTCGTGGAGTTTAGCGTGTTCGGGGAGCCGACTACCGTAGATTGGTCCATCATTGGCGACCGCAAGGAACTGGATGTATTAGGCTCACATTTGAGCCCCTATTGTTACCCATTCGTCATTGAAAATGTTGCGAACGGCAATTTGAAAACGAACGGCATTGTGACTCGCAAGTTCCCGATTGAGCAATGGGAAGAAGCCTTTGAATATGCATCCGGGAAGCATGGTGATTTCAAGGTCGCGATTACGTTCTAAAAAGGGTGAATGCTAAATGGAGAAATATGTAGTTGGAATTGATTATGGCACATTAAGCGCCCGTACGATACTTGTTAACGTATCCACCGGAGAGATATGCGCTTCTGCAGAGATGAGCTATCCTCACGGCGTAATGGATCAGGTGCTGCCGGACGGCGTAACGAAGCTGGGGCCGGATTGGGCTTTGCAGCATCCGCAGGACTATATACAATGCACCTCTGTAACGCTAACAAAGGTTCTAGAAACGAGCGGCATTGATGCCAGGCAGATTATTGGCGTCGGCACCGATTTTACGGAATGCACAATGCTTCCCGTAAAGAAGGATGGAACACCTCTGTGCATGCTGGATGCATACAAGAACAATCCGCATGCGTATGTGAAGCTGTGGAAGCACCATGCGGCGGCAGAGGAAGCCGATCGGCTCAATGAAATAGCCCGTATGCGGGGCGAGGAATTTTTGGATTATTACGGTGGGAAAATCTCCTCAGAATGGATGTTTCCAAAAATATGGCAAATTCTGAATGAGGCACCTGAAGTATATGATGCTGCAGATCGCTTTATGGAGCTTGCCGATTGGATCACACTGCAGCTTACTGGTACAGAAACACGTAATAGCTGCACAGCTGGATATAAGGCCATATGGCACAAACAGAACGGATTTCCATCGAATGCATTTCTGAAATCGCTCGATCCAAGGCTGGAATACGTCGTTGACGAGAAAATGTCGAGAACCATTTATCCGGTCGGCACCAAAGCAGGATCAATTACAGAAGAAAGTGCAAAATGGACGGGACTAGCTGCAGGGACAGCGGTGTCCGTAGGAATAGGCGATGCCCACTGTGCCGTAATCGGCTGCGGGATTACGACCCCCGATATTTTATTGATGGTAATGGGGACCTCCGGCTGCGATATGCTGGTCAGTGAAACGGCAGTAAAGGTGCCGGGCATTAGCGGCATTTGCGAGGACGGCATTTTGCCTGGGTTCTACGGCTATGAAGCAGGACAATCTTGCATGGGAGACCATTTCTCATGGTTTGCGAACCATTGTGTACCAGAGCGCCTGGAGCAAGAGGCAAGAGCAGCGAACAAGCATGTGCTGCAGCTTCTCAATGAGAAGGCTGAGAAGATTAAGCCAGGGGCCAGCGGCTTGATTGCGCTGGATTGGTGGAATGGGAACCGTTCCGTTCTGGTGGATGCGGATCTGACAGGATCGATGTTCGGCATGACGACGGCTACGACAGCCGAAGAAATGTACAAAGCATTGGTTGAAGCCGTTGCGTTTGGGAAGCGGATGATTATTGAGAACTTTGTAGAGCACGGAGTTCCGATCACCAAAATCATGGCTACAGGCGGGATTGCGGAAAAAAGCCCATTCATTATGCAGACCTTCGCGGACATTATCGGCATGCCGATTCACGTGGCGGCAACTCAGCAAGGGACAGCGATGGGGGCCGCCATGCTCGGAGCCGTCGCAGCAGGCAGTACTAATGGGGGATATGATTCCATTCAGCAGGCTGGGAAAGCAATGGGCGGAGGCATTAAGAAAACGTATGAGCCGCAAAGGAAGCACCGGGACATTTATAATCGACTCTATGCCCAGTATGTGCGGCTGCATGATTATTTCGGTCGCAATGAGCAGAGTCCGATCAAACAATTGAAAGCGATTAAATTAGAAGTGATGAGTAAGGATCGTTCAATTAAGACCTCTATTGATTAACTGCATTGCGGACAAAGAAGGAAATGATCATTCAGGAAAGAAGTGATGCACTTGAAAGGCAGACATATTTTGGACAAAGTAGGTATTCCTTCATCTCTAGCTTGGGGCTATCTCGGCATTCTGATCTTTATGATGGGGGATGGGTTGGAGCAGGGATGGTTAAGCCCATATCTGGTTGAACAAGGTCTCACCGTACAGCAATCTGGAATTTTATTTACGGTATACGGGGTTACGATTGCATTGTCTTCTTTCCTGTCCGGATTATTCGTTGACGCGATAGGCCCTAAAAAAGCAATGTTGACCGGGTTAATCCTATATATTCTCGGATCCGTAGGCTTTATCGGTTTAGGAATTACCCAACTTTCGTTTGCAACGATGCTGCCGACGTATGCGTTTAAAGGACTAGGCTATCCTTTGTTTGCCTATTCGTTTCTTGTATGGATCGCTTATCGGACACCGCAGAAGAAGCTGGGCACGGCTGTCGGCTGGTTCTGGTTCGTGTTCACTGGTGGCATGAACGTACTCGGCGCATACTATTCCACCTGGGCATTGAAGTACTTGGGGCATATTAACACACTATGGAGCGCAATTGTATGGGTACTCCTTGGGGCATTGTTCGCACTGGTTATCAATCCCGGCGGCAAGCTGGATAAGACTAAGGCAGAGCAGCACGACAACAACAAATTAAAAGAGCTTGCAAAAGGATTGGCAATTGTCAAAAAGGAACCGAAAATCGTATTGGTCGGCTTGGTTCGTATTATTAATACGGCTGCACAATTCGGCTTCCCTGTATATATGCCGCTGTACATGGAGAGTCAGGGCATAAGCATTGCATCTTGGCTGCATCTATGGGCAATGATCTTTATTGGCAATATTGCGTTTAACCTGCTGTTCGGCATTGTGGGCGACAAGCTTGGCTGGCGAAATACGGTGATGTGGTTTGGATGCGCGGGTTCGGCCTTCTTTACGATTGTGCTCTTTTACGTTCCTCAACTTGCGGCAGGAAATGTATGGCTTGTGCAAATTGTCGGGATATTGTGGGGAGGATGTCTGGCAGGATTTGTGCCATTGTCCGCGATAGCCCCGTCTTTGGTAAAGGAAGAAAAGGGTGCAGCGATGTCAATCTTGAACCTAGGAGCGGGATTGAGTGCATTCGTTGGCCCGGCTCTTGTTGCTTTATTTATTGGAAGCCTTGGTTACGCTGGCATTACGTGGCTTTTCGCTGGGCTGTTTGCGGCGGCAGGCATTATGATGATCTTTGTAACGCTTCCTGCTGAGAAAAAAACAACAAAGGACGCGAGTGCACACACCGAAATTGTAAGCGCTTAATAATGTAATCTAAAAAAGCAGCTCTTCTCCACTTGGTAGAGGGCTGCTTTCATCATAATGCTAGCGATCCATTTTGTGATAACTATTGTTTGTTCGGTATAGGGTAGGACTGATTCCGTACACGCAGGAAAATTGGTTTGAAAAGTAATGGATTGAATCGTACCCCAGCATCAGCGCGATTTCCGTAATCGATTGGCGGCTTTCCATCAGCAGAACGGCTGCCTTTTTCATGCGAGCCTGCAGCAAATACGTTTTAGGAGATATTCCTGTCTCTTGCTTGAAAAGCCGATAAAATTGGGATTTTTCCAATCCACATTCGCTGCACCAGTAATCAACCGAATGCCGCTGCTCGGGATGCTCGTCCATGCGTTCCAAGATTCGAGCTATACGATAATCCGAAGGATTGGGCAATCTGCTAGCATCGTACCATTGGATCAACCAGGAGTAAAAGCTAGCTGATGCAGCCTGCTTCGTATAGCAGCCGCGCCGATTATATGCGGCAAGCACATGCTTCACCAACTCAATGAAGTATGGATAAGGGCGAAGCGAAGTGCAGGTCGGCAATGATTCCAGTTCTGTGCAAGGCTTCTGTGCGGTTAACCACTTCGGATCGAATTCATCCCATTCATAAGCAAAGGTAGGCTGGTTTGGTGGGGGAGCCTCCCAGAGATCGCAGTAGATATTGCATGCATTCATCGTTTCATTTGGTGCATGCTCGAAGGAATGCCATTGGCCAGGACGGACAAAGATGAGCGTGCCGTTTGAGACCGCATATCGATGGTCATCTATCGTCATGTGCCCATGGCCGTCCAAGAATAAGTGGAATGCATAGCTGTATCCTCTGCGCAGCTGTTCCTCTCGCGTTCCCCGATAATTATACATATGCGCTGCACGGATGTATGGCCTTATATCCGCAATGGTATTCATGCCTATCCCTCCGGTTCGTTAGCGGAAATTTTTATAACTGACAGGAACTTGTTATAAATACGAGCAGCTAGGAACATGATACTATGTTTGCAGAGTTATGTCATGATAGGGGAAGTCTGCAAACGAAAATGATGACAGCATGTGTTGACGAGGAGGAACAATCATGGTTGATTTGGGCAAGGTGTTAGTAGAAGAATCACGAGGCGGTTGGTTGGAATGTGCATATACAGGACACATTGTGGGGGTGAACGAGCAAGCAGAAACGCTTTTCCATGTCGGTAATCCCGACTATGTGAGCTTTATGCGTTCCTCATCTAAGCCAGTGCAGGCACTTCCTGCTTTGATGGCTGGTGTGCCAGAGCATTATGGACTAAATGAGGAAGAAATCGTCCTGATGACCGCATCCCATCGTGCACAGCAGTTCCATGTCCAAGCCCTCGAATCGTTCATGAAGAAGACCGGGATCACTGAGGAGCAATTTGTGTGCAAACCAACCTATCCGCTCAATAGTGCTGCTAGAGACGAGCGGATTGCCAATGGGCAACCACCGCGTTCCTTATATCACAACTGTTCGGGCAAGCACTTGGGCGTACTTTCGTTATGCAAAATGATGGGCTGGTCGACCCATGATTACGCTGAGCCTGAGCATCCCGTTCAACAGCAGGTGTTGCGCTTGATGTCTCAACTTGCTGATGTTCCTGTAGAGCAAATTAAACTAGGAACGGATGGCTGTGGATTCCCGGTATATGCGATTCCAATTCGCAATATAGCCCTCTTGTATTTGAGACTGGCTTGTCCGGATTTAATTGCAGATGAGCAAGTACGCAGAGCAATTACACGCTTAACGGGCCTAATGAACAAGCATCCACTTTATGTGTCAGGCACAGAGCTTATTTGTCCTACATTGTTGCAGGATCCGAATATCGTTGCCAAGGGAGGAGCCAAGGGCATTTATTGCTTCGGCTTGCGTGAACAGAGAATGGGAATCGCTTTTAAGGTAATGGACGGTTCAGAAGACCAATGGCCGATGATTGCAGCTGACATCTTACAGCAGCTCGAGTACCCGACAAAAGCAACCATCGAACGTTTGAAAAAGCTAAGCCCTGCCGAAACGAAAAATGATAATGCTAGGGTAGTGGGACTTCGTAAGCCTGTCTTTACGCTTGAATGGATAAAGAAATAGAATACAAGAATATACTATTAGAACCTGCTTATACGAGCTGAAAAATGGCTTGTTAAGCAGGTTTTGTTGCAAGAAAAAAATACCATCATAAAATCTTTAAAAAACATTTGCAATTCGATATTCAGTCTGATATATTATTACTTGTCCTTGTTGAACGGAAACGACGACAACGAAGTGAATGAAGTCGTCAAGTTTGTATAAGATGAGGAAATATGCGGACATAGCTCAGTGGTAGAGTATCGCCTTGCCAAGGCGAGGGTCGCGAGTTCGAATCTCGTTGTCCGCTCCATTATATATGCGCCCTTAGCTCAGCTGGATAGAGCGTTTGACTACGAATCAAAAGGTCGGGAGTTCGAATCTCTCAGGGCGCGCCACTTAATTTCATAATGGATATCTACTAAGCCGGTGTGGCGGAATTGGCAGACGCGCGCGACTCAAAATCGTGAGGGAAACCGTGGAGGTTCGAGTCCTCTCACCGGCACCATCCATTCGGGACGTAGCTCAGCTTGGTAGAGCACCTGGTTTGGGACCAGGGGGTCGCATGTTCAAATCGTGTCGTCCCGACCATTATCATTAACCGTTGGTTATTAGCCGGCGGTTTTTTGCTATGTTCCTTCCTCTTTCTTCCTTCTATTATTTGCTTATAATTTCCTTGATTTCATTTGAACGATTTATCAGTGTAAACCGTAATATTAATGCTTGACGGCAAAGTTCTTTGTGAACGGATGACAAGGAAAGGGGCGAATGCATGTCTGAGCAGCATCGAATAGAGCAGGCAGTACGAGGAGATATGAATGAACTCGCTGTGCTGCTGCATGAAAATTACTCCTTCCTATTTAAATATGCCTTGAAATTAACGATGAACTCCGCCTGTGCAGAGGATTTGGTTCAAGATACGATGGTGCGTTGTATGGAAAAGATCCATACGTACAACGGAGAATCACGCTTTTCATCATGGCTCATTACCATTGCAACACGCTTATATTATGATATGATGCGCCGCAAGAAAGTCGAGAACAGATGGCGGGAACAGGAGCAGGGGTTACGGCAGCTGCGATATCAAATGGAATCTTGCAATATCGAATGGACAACTGCCATGGAGCTATTGGGAGAGCTGACTTATGAGCAGCGGGCTCCCATAGTGTTAAAACATTATTATGGGTATCAGGTGAATGAGATTGCAAATATGTTGAACGTGCAAGCTGGGACTGTCAAATCACGCCTACATTACGGCTTGGAGAAGCTGCGGAAGGAGTGGGAGCAAGATGAGTGAACAAGAAAATAAGAAGAAAGCAGGGAATGCTGATTCAAACCGCGAGTCATCTCTATCTGATGGAGATGCATCTCACCCAAAACATTCAGAAAATGTAGAAGTTCCTTCACAAGAACTGGAATGGGATAAAATGCTGCATCCCCACTGGGAACGTTTAGACGCTTGGAGTAATGTCCATGCTCCTCATCCGAGTTCAGCTCAAATTCAGCAGGTACTGCTTCAGGCTAAGATGAAAAACCGTAGGCGGCTATGGAAGGAACTGCTTGGCTTATGGAGCATTGCTTTGCTGCTCGTTGGCGGCGGCTGCAGCCTTGCAGCAACAAATTGGCAGGTATACGTATGGGCCCAAGTATTCCTGTTAAGCGGAGCAGTTATCATTTGGTTAACATGCATCCAACCAAGCAAGGAGAGTGAGCGGCATGAATAATGGTGCGGGAAATTTGCCTTGGTGGGCATGGATTCTCCTTGGAAGTATTCTGCTTGCTCAAGGAACGTGGTTGTTCCTGGATGCGCGCAATCGCAACAAATATCCATGGTTCTGGGGGATATGGGGATTTTTGAATACCCCCCTCCCGCTTGTTCTCTATATTTGTTTTGTGATACGACCGTGGAGAAAATCCCGCTAAGTAGGTTAAAACGTGTATAACATCCCCTTTTTCTGGGCCACACTATAAGAAAAGCTACTCAGTATGGATAATAACATCTGGCGGCTTTTTCTTATATGCGAGAGAACAGATGATGGATCATCGGAAAGAGTCTGTTCGCTCAAATAAATAAGCAATTAGAGGGGATTACTTATGGCTCGAGAACACCGTACCGGCTCTTGGTTCTATTTTCGAGTGAAGCAATGGATGAAGCGTCTGCGGCGCTTACGTAGACCAATATGGTCTTTAGCTGCAATTGTGCTGTTTGTTGTGATCATAGCTGTCGGCATACAACTGTCTGATCATGTACGGAATTTGATGGCGAAATATGATAAACCGACTTCAATTGAAACGTTCGCCCTCTGGAAGGATAATGAGGCCAAGCTTAATGAAACAGCTCAGTTTGTAATTGCACAGTTGGTTCAAGAGGATATTAAGCGTGAGGTCATTGCTCGCAAGCAATATATATGTGGAAAAAATGATGAAGTGCTGGGTATTAAGCCCACGCGCGACATTATTCAGCTTGTGCTGAATCACCCAGACTGGTCCGTTTCCATGGATGCGGATGGACGAGTTATTTTGGAGGAGCAGATTGAAGAATTATCAGGTACATGCAAGGATAGAGCGCATATTAGTCTTGATAAGGATGGGAATCTGACCTTGTATGATGGGCCTCCGGAAGATGGCAAAGTGATACGTACTTTTTTCCAATTAGACGTGGAGTCCATGGAGAGCTCGCTTCCGCCAAAGGTGATGAAGCAGTTGTACCAAGGGATTCGCATTACAGATGTCGATGCTTATCATAGTGTGCTGTCTACATTTAGCGATTATGCAATAGAAGAAACGAAGAAAGTCATGAAACCAACCCCTCCTAATGAACGTATTACAAAATAAGAAGCAGTAACGAGTAGGACGCCGTAACCGACGTCCTTCTTTTTTTGAACAGCGGGGTAGGTCATGTAATGTAAGAAATAGAGAATGAAGGAATGGATTGCCCTTAGCCACCTACAAAAGAAATGTCGGTTTACGGTCATAATAATTGTACAGCGGAAAGGGGAATGCCAATGGAACTTATTCTCATGTTGCTCATCATTTTGGCTTCGACAAAGATCGCAGGTGATCTCACTGTACGATTGGGTCAGCCAGCCGTATTAGGTAAACTAATTGTAGGGATTATTATCGGTCCAGCTGTGCTTGGATGGGTTACGGATGGCGAACTGATCAAGGAAATGGCGGAAGTTGGCGTCATTTTGCTGATGTTCATCGCTGGTTTGGAAACGGATTTAGAAGAATTGAAGAAAAACTGGAAGGCGGCATTCGCAGTAGCAGTTGGCGGCGTCATTCTTCCGTTTATTGGCGGATATAGTGGTGGTCTGATGTTAGGCCTAGATTCGAACCAATCGATGTTTATCGGCTTGCTGTTGTGTGCTACTTCGGTAAGTATTTCAGTGCAGACGCTGAAGGATCTAGGACAGCTCAGCACTAGAGAAGGTACGACCATTCTTGGTGCAGCAGTCGTGGATGACATACTTGTAGTCATACTTCTTGCCTTCATGCTCAGCTTGCTCGGTACAGGCGGAGGCGCGTCCCTCGGACTTATTATTGGTAAAAAAGTTCTATTCTTTGTAGTCGTTATTCTTGCAGGCATTTATGTGGTGCCGAAAATCATGAAATGGCTCGCGCCGCTGCGTGTTACGGAGGCCATAATTAGTGCCGCGCTCATTATATGCTTTGCATTTTCTTATTTTGCGGACTACTTGGGTGTTGCAGGCATTATCGGTGCATTCGCCGCCGGCATTGCTATTTCACAAACGAAGTTCAAGCATGAAGTCGAGCATCGTCTTGAGCCGATTGCTTACGGTATCTTCGTGCCGATATTCTTCGTCAGCGTAGGGATTAACGTTAGCTTCGATGGTATTGGAGAATATGTGTGGTTTATCGTGTTATTTACGATCATTGCGATTCTGACCAAACTGCTTGGGTGCGGATTGGGAGCTCGACTGACTGGATTCGATCGCAAGAGTGCCATAGGTATCGGTTCAGGGATGGTCTCCCGCGGCGAGGTTGCACTCATTATAGCGACAACGGGGCTCGAAGGCGCTTTGTTCGATAAAGTGTATTTCACACCTTTCGTCATTGTCATTATTTTAACAACACTGGTAACGCCGCCGATGTTGAAGGCTGCTTTTCGTCAGTCTACGGAAGTGCCGGCAGCTAATCAAGTATCTGCTGGGAAGTAAGTAATCGCTGTAATTAGGCTGTATTCCCTGCAAACATCATAGGATTGACTCATTCTCTTCTTCACGATCTATGTTATAATGGAGTGAACACATATGTTCGCTTACTGGTACATGGATGCGGTGAGGGAGAGATTTTTTTGCGTATTTTAGGAATAGACCCAGGGATTGCGATTGCAGGTTTTGGGTTTGTAGATAAGCAGGGGAGCCGGATTGTACCTGTACAATATGGCTGTATTCAGACAGAGCCTTCGACTGCGCCAGAGATGCGGCTGCTTCAAGTGTATGAAGCAACCGAGCAATTGCTTGACAAATATAAGCCGGATGCAATGGGGATTGAGAAATTGTTCTTCAATCGAAATGTCACGAATGCGTTTTCTGTGGGACAGGCACGTGGTGTCATCATATTAGCAGCTGCCAAGCGCGGCATACCGATTGCAGAATATACCCCCATGCAGGTGAAGCAGGCTATTGTTGGATACGGAAAGGCAGAGAAGAAGCAGGTTCAAGAAATGGTGAAGCTGTTCTTAAAGCTGAAGGAAATACCGAAGCCGGACGATGTGGCGGATGCGCTTGCGGTGGCGATATGCCATGCGCATTCGAGTGGGCTTAATGACAAATTGAATGGAGTATGGCGATCATGATCGATTTTTTGCGTGGACAAGTTGCTCACTTAGAAACAGAATATATCGTCTTGGATGTCCAGGGGGTCGGATATCGAGTGTTTACACCGAATCCCTATGCTTTTGCGAAGCAAGACGGAGCAGTAACGGCATTTATCCATTATCATGTACGTGAAGATGCAACGCTGCTGTTCGGATTCAGCACGCGAGAGGAACAGAAGCTATTTCGCAGGTTAATAGATGTGAACGGGGTAGGGCCGAAGGTTGCTCTAGGCATCCTGGCTGGGTGCGGCAAGCCGGAGGCAGTCGTTACCGCCATTCAGCAAGAGAATATTACATTCTTGACGAAGCTGCCGGGGATTGGCAAGAAGACGGCTCAGCGCATCGTTTTAGATTTGAAAGACAAGCTGGACGGCATTGGATTGGATATCCATCCGGATTCGTTGTTCACAAGTGTTACGGTAGCAGATGAGGACAGTTCAGATGGAAGCGCTTGGTCTGAGGCGAGAGAAGCGCTCAAAGCATTGGGCTATACGGAAGCAGAGCTTGATCGTGTATGGAAAGACTTGCAACATCGCATTCATGCGGATGAAAGTGTAGATTCTTTAATGAAGAAGGCGCTGCAGGCGTTGTTTAAAGGATAAGAAAGGCGGTTAAGATGGAAGAGCACGAACGCATCATATCAGCCAATTGCATGATGGAAGATCAGGCAGTCGAGTTAAGCCTGAGACCGCGTTATTTGTCCGAGTACATCGGCCAATCACAGGTGAAAGACAATTTAAAGGTATTTATCGAAGCTGCAAAGCTCCGGAAGGAAGCGCTTGACCATGTATTGCTTTATGGTCCCCCAGGCCTTGGCAAGACGACTCTATCGAATATTATTGCCAATGAGCTCGGTGTTAATATACGGACGACTTCGGGACCCGCAATTGAGAGACCTGGAGATCTCGCTGCACTGCTTACGAACTTGCAGGAAGGCGATGTCCTCTTCATTGATGAGATTCATCGGCTGCATCGTACCGTTGAAGAAGTGCTGTACCCGGCAATGGAAGACTTTGCGCTTGATATCATTATCGGCAAGGGTCCAAGTGCCAGATCCGTGAGGCTCGACCTGCCAAAGTTCACCTTAATAGGTGCTACGACAAGAGCAGGCTTGCTCTCGGCGCCGCTTCGTGATCGCTTTGGTGTCGTCAGTCGCTTAGAGTTCTACAATAAGGACGAATTGAGCTACATCGTTTCTCGTGCAGCAGACATATTAGAGGTTCAAATCGTGGGCGATGCCGCCGATGAGATTGCGGTTCGATCACGGGGGACACCACGGATTGCCAACCGCTTGCTGAAGCGGGTGAGAGATTTCGCTCAAGTACGGGGAGATGGCGTGATCACAGCCGACATTGCGAAAGAGTCGCTGCGGCTCATTCAAGTAGACCCGCTTGGTCTTGATCAGATTGATCATAAGATGCTACGCACAATGATAACGAATTTCCGCGGAGGGCCGGTTGGCCTTGATACGATTGCGGCTACGATTGGCGAGGAGAGTCAAACCATCGAGGACGTATATGAACCGTACCTGTTGCAAATTGGATTTCTCCAACGAACACCGCGGGGAAGAATGGTTACCC
The DNA here is from genome assembly GCF_000293805.1 of Paenibacillus alvei DSM 29. Lineage (GTDB taxonomy): Bacteria > Bacillota > Bacilli > Paenibacillales > Paenibacillaceae > Paenibacillus_B > Paenibacillus_B alvei. The sequence continues at coordinate 162,410 of NZ_AMBZ01000004.1, forward strand.
CCCAAGCCTATACTCATTTAGGATTGCCTATACCGGAACAAAGTTAAGGAAAACGCGTACAAATTGACGTATGCAGAGGAGACGTGGCAGAAGAGAAAGGAATGGGGAAACATGAATAACAACAGGAACGTTATCCGATCCGTTGCTAGTGTACTTACGGGAGTTCTGCTGCTAAGCGGAGCTCCGTATGCGCTTATGCAGCCAGCTAACGTCGCGTATGCGGCAGCAAGCAATGATGCAAGGCCTGAGCAATCAATAGTCAATAATCATATTCGTGTGGCATTATTCGCGAATTTGAGCAAGGGTTCTCCTGGACAAACGGAACTGCTCTCACTTGCCTCAACAGCATCTCTCCAATTAGAAGCACGATTGGGATCAAGCTCGAAGGGCAGTGTTGAAGTAGGCGGAGAACAGGCTCGCTTTAGTGCCGATGATTATAAAGTGAAACTGCTAGAGACCGATGACTTGTCAGCGGCGCAATCTGCATTAAAGAAGGCGCAGGCTTCAGGATCGGCGTACATCATTCAGATCCCAAGACGTGGGACGACATTTTTTGCTGTATATGCAGGAAGCTATGCCAGCAACAAATCGGCTAGTCAAGCAGCGGACAAGCTTCGCGGAGCATCGGGCATGAGCTCATTACTCCAAGGGTATGAGCCGTCCGTAGTAGGCCCTCAATATGTACAAGCTGGCACGTTCAGCTCACGAGACGAGGCTAAATCCGTTCAGCAAGCTTTGCTGGATGCCGACTTAGATGCATATGTGGTAACGCTGGCAACAGACAGCGGGGCGCGAACAGCGGTGTGGGCAGGGCAAGCAGCCTCTGATACGCAATTAACCGGGATTAAGAAGGTAGTTGCGTCAAAGGGGTATACAGCAGGTGCTGTACAAGCTCAAGGAGCTGTCATACATACCGTTGAAGTAGCTGGGAATAACACTACACCACATTATCGAGTGTTCGGGAATGCGAAATGGGTAGTCAAGCCAAGCACGCAAACCACGATTAAAGTGAACGAACGCAGCGGCAGAGCTTATCGTGGAATCATGGAGGTAAGCATCTATAAGGATAAGTTGGCGCTTGTTAATGAGGTGCCGCTCGAAGAGTATTTGCTGTCTGTGGTTGGCGGCGAAGTATACTCGAGTTGGCCGATGGATGCGTTGAAAGCGCAAGCGGTAGCCGCTCGTACATTTGCCTTGTATCAAGGCAATAAATTTGAAATCGCCAATGTTGTGGATACGACACTGAGCCAAGCCTACTTTGGCGTAGAGAAGGAGCATCCAGACATTAAAAAGGCTGTTGAAGCAACAGCCGGCGAAGTTCTCATGCAAAATGGCAAGCTGATTGAAGCCATCTTTAATTCCAGTGCGGGGGGCAAAACAGCTGATCCAATGGAAGTATGGGGCGGATCTTATGATTATTTCCAAGTGGTAGACAGCCCTGATGATGCTGCCCAGGAAGGGGCAAAGTCCTGGTACCGTGTAACTCTTCCTGACGGCAAGACGGGATATGTTCGTGAGGATGTCGTGAAGCTCTCAGGGCAGACAGCGACCGTATTGGAGAACGGAACCAACGTCCGTCCAACACCAGCTATTCAGACAGGTGTACAGCCTGTTGGCAAAGTGGACAAAGGCACCAAGCTTACGGTTCTGGAAACCGTGTTTGAAAACAACGAAATGAATTGGGTACGCGGCCCTTATACGGCTGAGCAGATAACAAGCTGGCTGAAGGAGCGCACAGATACAGCATTGAGTGGGACAATAAAGACGCTTGCTGTTACAGAAAGAGGGCCATCTGGACGTGCGATCAAGATTGAAGCAGATGGCAAGCCGGTCGAGGTAAGTTACCCGGATAACTTCCGATATGCGTTTGGCGGTTTGCCGAGTACGTTATTTGATATTGTTCCAAATGGAACAGGTGTTGTATCAAATGTTCTGAGCAGTGGCAGTGGAACAGGTTCAGGCTCGTCATCCATCTCGATTATTGGAGCCGATGGAAAATTGCAGTCTGTCAAAGACTCCTCCAAGCTTCGTGTCGTAAGCGGCAGCAGCAAGACAGGCGAGAAGCTACCAAACAGCATTGCTGCTGTGAACGGGAAGGGAACAACCGGCAAAGTAGGATCGGATAAGGTCGAGCAGAAGCCTGTTGTCGAAGCGAATTCATTCTTGTTTGTCGGCAAAGGCAACGGGCACGGGATTGGGATGTCGCAATGGGGAGCTAAGGGATTGGCTGATCAAGGGTATGACTATAAAGCGATTTTGCAATACTATTACAAAAATGTAGAGCTAGTGAAGCGTTAGGACGGATAGCAGATGAATGTGGACTTATTTGATTTTCATTTACCAGAGCATTTGATTGCGCAGACACCGTTGACAGATCGGACTGCATCTCGATTATTAACATTGGATCGCCATACTGGGAAGGTGGAGCATCACAATTTTCCCGAAATCCTTTCCTATTTGCAGCCAGGCGATTTGCTTGTGCTGAATGACACGCGGGTAATCCCTGCACGCTTGTTCGGTGTTAAAGAGGATACGGGGGCCAAAGTTGAGGTTCTTTTGCTGAAGCAAGAAGAGGATGACTGTTGGGAAGCGCTCGTTAAGCCAGGGAAGAGAGTCAAGGTTGGAATGACCGTATTGTTTGGCGACAAGCTTAAAGCAGAAGTGCTGGAAGAGCGTGAGATGGGAGCAAGATTGCTTCGGTTCACATACGAAGGCATATTTAATGAGATTCTGGACGAACTCGGACAAATGCCGCTTCCTCCATACATTAAGGAGCAGTTGAATGATCGCGAACGCTACCAGACGGTGTACGCGAAGCATGAAGGCTCTGCTGCAGCCCCTACGGCTGGGTTGCACTTTACGAAGGAGCTTTTGGCAGAGGTTGAGAAGAAGGGCGTTCACGTTGCTTACATTACCCTTCATGTTGGGTTAGGCACATTCCGTCCCATGTCTTCCAATACGATTGAAGAGCATGTCATGCATTCGGAGTATTATGAAATGAGTGCAGACACGGCGACAATAATTAATGAAACGAAACAGCAGGACGGCCGTATTGTTGCAGTAGGAACTACATCAGCTAGAACGTTAGAAACGGTTGCAGGGAGATTTGATGGCAAGCCAATCGAGCCTTGCTCAGGCTGGACAGACATTTTTATTTATCCAGGATATGAATTCAAGCTTGTGAACTCACTCTTAACGAATTTTCACCTACCGAAATCAACGTTAGTGATGCTCGTCAGCGCACTGGCTGGCCGCGATCATATCATGGCTGCTTATCAGGAAGCGATTGATCAGGAATATCGTTTCTTTAGCTTCGGCGATGCAATGTTCATTTACGATCATGCACAGGAAACCTAATACAAGGATGAGATAAGACTATGGCAGCAGTAACATATGAATTAATCAAGACTTGCAAGCAGACGGGTGCTCGGCTTGGAAAGGTGCATACACCCCATGGCTCCTTTGAGACACCTATTTTTATGCCCGTTGGGACATTGGCGACAGTCAAGACGATGAGTCCCGAAGAATTGAAGGAGATGGAAGCCAAAATTATTTTGAGCAATACGTATCACCTCTTCCTTCGACCAGGTCATGACATTATTCGAGAAGCTGGCGGGCTTCATAAGTTTATGAATTGGGATCGCGCAATTTTGACTGATAGCGGTGGATTCCAGGTATTTAGTCTTAGCGATATGCGTAAGATTGAAGAGGAAGGGGTTCATTTCCGTTCTCATTTAAATGGGGACAAGCTCTTCCTGTCGCCGGAGAAGGCAATGGAGATCCAAAATGCACTGGGATCGGATATAATGATGGCATTCGATGAATGTCCTCCATATCCGGCTGAACGCGAATATGTCAAGCCGTCATTGGAACGTACGACACGCTGGGCGGAACGTTGCTTGGAAAGTCATACTAGACCGCATGATCAGGCCCTGTTCGCGATTATCCAAGGCGGGATGTATGAAGACCTTCGTCGCCAGAGCGCGAAGGATTTGACTTCGATGGATTTCCCGGGGTATGCTATTGGAGGACTGAGTGTGGGCGAACCCAAGCACTTGATGTATGAGGTGCTGGATTACACAACTCCATTGCTGCCAGACAATAAGCCTCGCTATTTGATGGGGGTTGGATCACCGGATGCATTAATCGAATTAGCTATGCGTGGAGTGGATATGTTCGACTGCGTACTGCCTACCCGCATCGCTCGCAATGGTACAACCATGACAAGCCAAGGCCGTCTTGTCGTACGCAATGCGAAGTATGCTCGCGATTTCGGGCCGCTTGATCCGAAGTGCGACTGCTATACTTGCCGGAACTATTCGCGTGCGTATTTGCGCCATCTTATTAAGGCTGATGAGACATTTGGGCTTCGTTTGACAACGTATCATAACCTGTATTTCTTGGTGAATTTGATGAGTCAAGTGCGCGAGGCAATTCGTGAAGATCGACTTCGTGACTTCAGAGACGAATTTTTCGAAGCCTATGGCATGGATCGCAACGAGAGCGGGTTCTAACGATAGACATGCTGCCTGCTGGATTGTCCACATGGGTGGACTGTTCAGCTCGTTCGGCAGTCTATACATAATTGATTTCATTTTATGAAAGGGGGATACATACATGTTGATTGCAGGAGCAGAGGCAGGAGGAACTGGCGGGTTTCTTCAAATGTTATTGCCGTTCGTTTTGATGTTTGCTGTATTTTATTTCTTGTTAATCCGTCCTCAGCAGAAGAAGCAAAAGCAGCGGAACTCAATGCTTAGTGCATTGAAAAAAGGAGATAAAATCGTAACGATTGGTGGTTTGCATGGTACAATCGTTGAGATTACAGACGATACAATTGTATTGCGTGTTAACGATGTTACGAAAATGACATTCGATCGCAGTGCGATTAGCCAAGTTGTGTCAGCAGAAGAATCCGCAAGTGCATCCTAATACGATGCCAAATCATAGAAGAAGGGCTGCCCATTGCAGGAAAAGCAATGGACAGCCCTTTTTCATGTACCATCCCTCGTGAGAAAGTAAGAGGGTGACGCCATCGTAGTTTTACATTTCATTGGACTCAGAGTAAGATTTGCTGAACGTACTCTGGCGATCTGGCAACAAGCTGTGCTTGGGCTGAACACCCGCAAGCTTCAAGCCAGCCCATGAAGCTGCTGTTGCAAGAACGGTTCCAGCAAGCATATCTGTCAGCCAGTGAATGCCTAGATAGAAGATAGAAAACACGATTATAACAGCACTTGCAGCCGTAAAAATGGCCCATCTGCGATTGCCGGACTGAGAAGCCAGCAATGCAACCGTTATCGAGATGGACGTATGCAAGCTAGGGAAACAATTGTCAATGCCAGAGAAGGCGCGGTATTGCTCCTCAAAGTTCGGAAATACTTCCAGCATGCGGAAGTTGACGCCGGATGGCGGATAAGACCATACTTCGTTGACTGGGAAAAACAAATAGAATGGAATGGCCACGATGTAATTGATCATAATAGCATAACACACAGCATGCGCCATACGTAGGTTCCCATTCGTTGTATAAATCCCAAGTGAAGCTACAATAAGTGCTTGAAAGACAACAATATAGAAAAAGGATACAAATTGCGTTAATAACGGATGGTTAAAGATCTGCTGTACACTGTATACAAATTGTCCTTCAAGTTGATGAATGTTGGGAGTAAAATCCCAATTGATTTGCAGCATTTTCTCAAGCGTAAGTTCCATGCCGTTAACCATGAGAATAAGCACCATCGCAATGAAGGCGAAGAGAAAAGAACGTGATGTCCACAACGAGCGAAGAAATGCTCCAGCGACAGCTAGCGGCTGTGTGCGTGAACCGAACCATACGAGTGCAATGACGGTTACAATGGTCCACAGCGTGACAGTCTGCATGGATTGAAATAGAACCACGAGAATCCCCCTAATGTTAGGTCATATTGCCATTTTGTAAACTCCAATAGTATAACACAATTGGGTGGGGATTACATGGTGCGATTATCCGACCCTTAAGCTATAGCCTCCCTTACTGGGCGGATTTGCTCATATTTACACCGATAATTCCCCCGATAGCGCTGACTGCAAAGGCAGCTATCGTTTGGACGAATTTTTGTAGGCTGACCCCTGCATCCATCGCTAAAAATCCAATTAATATAACGAGCAGAGCATACGCAATTCCTGTCATTCCTCCATAGTACCAGCCTTTTTTGCCGCTTCTTTTGCCAGAAATCCAACCACCGATAAAAAGTGCGATACAATGGACAATATAAATATAGCCTTTCATTTCGTCTTCACTAGCTGAGCTGGAATACAGCAAGACTGACAAGGCGAGTGCTCCGAGAGCCATCCATACAAATGCGTAGACAATTCCCGCCAGCAGCGGGTGACCCAATTTCCAACGCGTCACATTCTGGATCGCATTCATTTTACACGCTCCTCCCATCATTTATTTGATTAGTAATCATCGTATGGGCAAGCTATCCAATTTAGTACAAGGCATAGACGAAAAAAAAGACGGCGTTATAATGTGTGAACAAAAGGTCATGAGTGGAAAGTGCAAATAGAGCCTTAATAATGTAGAGAGGGATGGAGTATTGTGGGACATACATTAGCAAGCTGGCAGGTGACCGCTGCGGTCATTGTGTTTTTAATCACGTATGCCATCATTATTTCAGAGAAGATTAACCGGGCAGTCATTGCGTTGTTGGGCGCAGTTGTTATGCTCGTCCTGCAAATTGTAGATGTACATACAGCATTTACAACACACATCGAGTGGAATACGTTGTTCCTACTCGTTGGGATGATGATTTTGGTTGGGATTACCAACAAAAGCGGTATCTTTCAATATGCTGCTGTTAAGGCCGCACAAAGAGCTAAGGGATATCCGAAGCGCATCATGCTTATTATGTTTCTGCTCACTGCAGTAGGATCTGCATTTCTTGATAATGTAACGACGGTGCTGCTTATGGTGCCTATTACATTCTCAATCACTCGTATGCTAAAGATGAATCCAGTGCCGTTTCTTATCGCCGAAATCATTGCATCAAATGTTGGCGGTACTGCAACTCTTATCGGGGATCCGCCTAATATTATGATTGGATCAGCTAATAAGCATTTGACTTTTAATATGTTTTTGGCTCAATTGGCACCAGTTGTTCTTGTTATCGCACTCGTTATTATCGTATGCCTGCTGTTTATTTACCGTAAGCAGCTGCAGGTATCAGATGAGCAGCGGCAAGCGCTAATGGAGCTGTCGGCAGCCTCTTATATTACAGATGCCAAGCTAGTGAAGAAGTCTCTTACGGTGCTTATTCTTACGATCATTGGCTTTGCACTCCATTCTGTTATTCACGTGGAGGCAGCCGTAGTCGCAATGGCAGGGGCTACGATTTTGATGCTCATTGGGTTGAAAAGTGAGGAAGAACTCGAAGAAGCGCTCCATCAGGTGGAGTGGGTTACAATCTTATTCTTTATCGGTTTGTTCATTCTTGTCGGTGGCTTAATCGAAGCAGGCATAATCAACCGTCTTGCAGAACTGACACTCGGATTGACAAATGGAGATATGACGAAGACCTCCATGCTTGTATTATGGGTGTCAGGTGTTGCGTCAGCTACAATCGACAATATTCCGTTCGTAGCTACGATGATTCCGCTTTTGCAGGATATCGGCACACAAATGGGTATTACAGATCCAAATCAGTTGAATCCACTCTGGTGGTCGCTTGCTCTTGGAGCATGTCTGGGTGGCAACGGAACCTTGATTGGCGCATCTGCAAACGTAATTGTTGCAGGTATGGCGCAGCGTGAAGGCAACGGGTTCGGTTATATGGACTTTCTAAAAATAGGCGCACCAATTACGATCATTTCCTTGTTGATTTCAACAGGCTACATTTTGCTGTTCATCCTTTAATTGCAACAGGAAGAGTTGTAAGATACAGGATGGGAACAATTCGATAACAATGAAGCAGTATGCTTCACGATCATGGCGGTCAGAATACCAATGAATGCGACTATCGTAATCCGACAATCGGCAGCGAAGGAGGCGTTACATATGGATATTTGGACCGTCATTTTTCGTACAATATTAATGTATTTTGCGGTTTTTATCGTTCTTCGTGTAATGGGCAAGCGTGAAATTGGCAAGTTGTCTGTATCTGACCTCGTTATTTCGATCATGATAGCAGATATTGCAGTTATGACGATTGATGATTCTGAACGCCCTATCCTTGTGGAATTTGCACCTATTATAGTGCTGACGGTTATTCAAGTTACGCTGGCCTTTGTGACGTTGAAAAGTCCGAAAATGCGAGAAGTATTTGACGGAACTCCGAGCATTATTATCGCAAATGGAGTGCTGCAACAGGAGACGATGAAAAAACAGCGATACAATTTGGATGATTTAATGCTGCAGCTTCGAGGGCAAGGAATCGACAACATCAATGATGTGGCCTATGCCATTTTGGAATCTACGGGGGAATTGTCAATATTTGAGGTGAGCAAGGATGAATCACAGCAAAATTCGTCAGGTGCTGACGCAAATAAGCAGGAGGGGCAAAAGCAAAGTAAGTCATCCAACGCCAAGCCCGCCCTGCCCGAAGCACAGAACTATCGTTTTACTTCACTTCCATTGCCGCTCATTATGGAGGGCAAGGTTCAAGATCACAATTTGCATAGCATTGACAAGACACGATTTTGGCTAAAAAATCAAATTCAGCAAAAAGGCGCTCATGATTTTAAGCAAGTTTTCTTTTGCTCCATTGACCACAAAGGAAATATCTACGTCGATAGCAACCCAAGTAAAATGAAACAATAACCTTATTTTGGATCGGGCTTAGGTGGAAAGAATCGACGAAAGATCGGGAAACGGGCAATATCGCTGCGGTTAATTAATTTCATTAGTATGAGCAGTAAAATATAAACAATAATCCCTACTATGCATGAAAGAATAAACCGAAGCAAAATATGCTCATCCGTAGAGCTGGACAAATGGATATAAACGGCTTGGATACAACCAGCAGTAATCACCATCGCGGCTCCAACCTTAATAAAGTCCATCCAGGGAAGCTTAAGGCCGATATGACGAACTACACTGAATGCATGTAAAGTTGTAACGACAACGATATTCACATTAATGGCAATGACCGCGCCTGTTATGCCGAGTTGTGGATTTGAGGCAAGCCATAGAATTAGCCCAATTTTAAGGATGGCTCCTATAAATGTATTGACGAGAGCTGTTCCAGGGCGCTCCAATGCTTGGAGAGCAGCTTGAAGCGGCGCCTGCAAATAAATGAAAATGGCAACAGGGGCCATCCATTTCAGCATAGGGGCAACTGTTGCGTCATTGTAAAGCAGAGCGCACAAGGGAACGGCCAGTACAAACATAACAACGGCAAAAGGAGCTCCGCTTACAAGTGCAAGCCGAACGGCTTGATGAATACGCTTCTGGATCGTAATGGTATCATTGCGGCCCAACGCCTCAGATAAGGCGGGAACGAGTGACACGGCAAGAGAATAAGTAAGGGCTCCCGGCAATGTTAGGATAGGAATAATCATACCTTGAAGCGCCCCGTATTGGGCAGTGGCAATTGCGGTAATGACACCAGCGGCAGCGAGGCTGCGTGCGATCGTGATCGATTCCAATAAATATGACAGAGATCCGACGAGCTTTCCTCCTGTAACAGGGAGGGTAATTTGCAACAAGCGTCGAAGGACGTTTGGCGGAGGGGCAGTTGGTGCATGTCCATTTTTAGCGGGTTTCAAAACCATATCTGTAGGCTCGGATGTACTGTTCGTACTACGTCTCCGAGATGTGTAATACATCCATGCCAGAACTGCAAATCCTCCGATTTCCCCAATCACGACACCTGCCATGGCGCCTGCAGCTGCCCATTCCAAGCCATACGGCAAGCATATATAAGCAAATGCAATAACCGTGAAAATTCGAATAATGGTCTCTACCACCTGAGAGGTTGCGGTTGGTATCATATTCTGCATGCCTTGGAAGTAGCCGCGAAACACGGATGAGGCAGCGATAACGATGATAATCGGAGTCATTACTAAAAACGTATAATACACCCTGCTGTCAGTTAAGACGTGTGTTGTAATCCATGGTGCAAGGATCAGAAGAGCTGCTGAAAATACAATAGAGGCACCAATTGTTATTTTAAGTGCCAATGACAGTATCCGTTTTACCCGCTGCTGATCGCCCACGGCATCTGCTTCGGCGATAAGCTTGGCCACTGCAAGGGGAATCCCACCTGTAATTAGGGTAATGATCACGATTAGGAAAGGGTATCCAAGTTGATAAATACCAACGCCCTCTGCACCGATGATGCGAGGCAGCATAATGCGCGGGATAAATCCTAGGATACGGTTAACAATGCCAGCAGCCAATAAAATAAGTGTGCCTTGAATAAATGTTTGCTTTTGTAAAGTAGATTTTAACAATGGTATCCCTCTTCTCACGCGAACTTCAGCGCATGATTGCCGCCCAATATCATTCATATGCGGTTGTCCACAAACCATACCGGATACATGATAGAGATTTTTCAGCCTTTGGAGCTCAGCGTTAGCAGGAATTTATAAAGGGCAGGTCGAATTATGTCTGACGAGGAGAAGGGAGTTAAGCGGCATGACAGAACTGATTAGTGATGCAGATCGTATTGAGGCAATTGAGCTGTGCTGTGAAAGCAAAGCAGAAGAGCTTCGTCTTATTGGATACGAGCATGTTACCGGAAAAGATGTATGGGAGTGTGTAAGTTCGAAATATGTAAAAAGCGGAAGTGAGCCGGCGCTGCATAAAGTTGTGAATGATATTTTATCGCTGAAAGCAACGCAATTCATGAATTATATGACAATTGCCGCATATCGGGGCTCTCCTTTTTTATAAGGCGAGGCCTTTTTTATGTTTTTTGCCATGACTCTTAAAATTGACTCGAAAAATAAGCGCCGATATAATAGGAATATTGAATATGAAAGGGGACTAGGGACGATATGAAAAGGGTGATCGCATTCCTGCTCATCGTTGTCGTTTCGCTAGGCGTCATTTTATGGACAAGCCCTTCGATCGTCAACAACATACGTCTTGGACTCGATTTGAAAGGCGGCTTTGAAATATTGTATCAAGCATCGCCGCTTGAGTCGGGTGGGAAAATTACAAATGAGGCGATGAAACAAACGGCAAAGAGCTTGGGTAAGCGTATTGATGCTCAAGGTACTAGCGAACCAGAAATTACGATTGAAGGTTCGGATCGGATTCGCGTCAAGCTGGCCGATGTGAAAAATGAAGAAGAAGTGCGTAAAAAATTGAAGGAACCTTCTGTATTGACGTTCCGCAGCAGCGATGGCTGTAAAAATGCAACGGATTATTGCAAAATTGAGTTGCAAGGTACAGACTTCAAAGAAGGCGGCGCTAGCGTCGTGTTTGATGATTTGCAACGTCCGATCGTAGCAATCAAGCTGAAGGATGCGAAGAAATTCTCTGAGATTACGAAGAGACTTGCTTCACTTGCAGATCCTGACCCTGCTAAAGCCCGCAATCATCTCGCTATTTACATGGACGAGCAAATGATTTCTGATCCTGCTGTCAACTACGAGATTCCAGGTGGCGAAGCAACGATTACGGGTCAACGCACGAATGAAGAAGCAAATGAGCTTCGCGATACGATTAACCTCGGCGCATTGCCGCTGAAGCTGACCGAGAAATATTCGCAAAGTGTAGCTGCTACACTTGGTAAGCTATCGTTGGAACAAACGGTGAAAGCCGGATTGATCGGATCGGCACTCATTCTCGTGTTCATGCTTCTAGTCTACCGTTTGCCAGGGGTAATTGCGAGCTTCTCGCTCATCTTGTTCACGTGGCTTCTGCTCGTGTTGTTCTGGCTGGCTGACATTACATTGACATTGCCGGGGATTGCAGCGTTCATTCTCGGTCTTGGTATGGCAGTCGATGCGAACATTATTACCTATGAACGGATCAAAGAGGAGCTGCGCAGCGGCAAGTCGATTAACTCTGCTCTCAAGGCAGGTTCCAAGAACTCGTTCAGAACGATTATGGATGCGAACGTAACAACCATTATTGCGGGTGTCGTTATGTACATTATGGGTGAAAGCTCTGTTAAAGGCTTTGCACTTATCTTGATGATGACGGTTATCTGCAGTATCTTTACAAACGTATTTTTATCTCGTGTGTTCCTGCATCTGCTTGCGAAATCGAAGCTATTGAGCAAGCCAGGATATTTCGGCGTAAAGGAGAGTGAAATCCGTGCGCTTTAAAGGAACATTCAACTTTGTTCATCAGAGTAAATATTTCTTTATCTTCTCGATCGTGATTACCATTCTCGGTGCGTTGTCTCTATCGATATTCGGATTGAACTATGGTGTTGATTTCAGCTCTGGTACGAATGTGGATATCAACCTGACCAAAAAAATTGAGAAGTCACAGGTGGAAGATCTGCTGAAAACGTATAATTTCAAAAAAGAACCTACGATCACAATGGGGACGGAGCGTATTACCATCCGTTTCACAGAGGTTCTTGATGAACAGCATGAGAAGCAGTTCAAAGCTGATATGAAGAAGCTCGATCAAGGCTCTTCGATGGAAGTCAATACGGTTGATGTAGAAATTGCGCGTGAATTGCAACGTAATGCACTGCTTGCTGTATTGATTGCGAGTATCGGCATTATTATTTATGTCAGCATTCGCTTTGAATGGCGCTTTGCCGTATCTGCGGTAGTCGCCCTGCTGCATGATGCTTTTATGGTTATCAGCTTGTTCTCTATCTTCCGATTGGAGGTCACGCTCCCATTCATTATTGCGGTGCTGACGATTATCGGTTATTCCATTAACGACACGATCGTTATTTTTGACCGGATTCGGGAAAACTTGCGGTTCTCAAAGATCAAGAGCATGGACGACTTGGCTCACTTGGTAAATGATAGTATTTACCAAACGCTGACCCGTTCCATCAACACGGTATTGACCGTATTGGTAACGGCGCTCTGCTTGTTCATCTTCGGCAGTGAGTCTATTCGGATGTTCTCACTTGCGATCTTGTTCGGACTCGGCTTTGGTGCTTACTCCTCTATCTTCATTGCGAGCCCATTGTGGGTCGTACTAAAGAACAAGGAAAACAAGAAGCCAAAAGCTGCTGCTAAACCGCAGGAAGCGAAGTAATGCGTTAAGAACCCATTTGTTTTCTTTTCTCTCATAATCTGGAGTTAAGAAACATACGATAAAGCCGCGTCCGTTTGTGACGCGGTTTTGGCGTTGTGTAAGCCGCCATGATCACTATGATGACCAAACGAGGGATGCTGCATGTCTACTGATCGATTTGCCAAGGCGGAGATGGGAGCCTGGGTAGGAATTATCGGGAACATCTTATTAGCTGGAGTCAAGGGAATTGCTGGTTTTTTTTCCGGGAGTCAGGCGCTGATCGCAGATGCTTTTCATTCCGCCTCAGATGTAGCAGGCTCATTTGCTGTTCTAGTCGGCTTGAAGGCGGCTAAGCGGCCTCCAGACAAGGATCATCCGTATGGTCACGGGAAAGCCGAAACGATTGCTGCGATAGTAGTATCGGTATTGCTATTAGTTGTCGGCATCGAATTAGCTATTTCGGCAGTGAAGTCCATATGGCATGGGAGTGTCGTCGTGCCGGAATGGTATGCACTAGCAGCTATTATTTTGTCTATTGCAGTGAAGGAAGGCATGTTCCAATATAAATTCCGATTAGGAAAGCGATTGTCTTCGCAGGCACTGATTGCCAATGCATGGGAGCATCGCTCCGATGTATATTCATCCATAGCAGCGCTGGCTGGTGTTGGCGCAGCGATGATAGGCGGGAAGCTGGGAATCGGCTGGTTGCTGTATATGGATCCGGTGGCAGGCGCTGTAGTGGCTCTGCTTGTCCTGAGAATGGGTTATCGGCTTGTGCTTGATTCCATACACTCGACAATGGATCATGTGCTGCATGACGAAGATGCGAATCCGCTCATTCGTGCCGTGCAGTCAGTCGATGGGGTCATAACTATCGATGAGCTGCGGGCCCGTGAGCATGGGCATTACGTCATTGTAGATGTCAAAATTAGCGTCAATCCTCGCTTGACTGTGGCGGAAGGACATACAGTCGCCAAGCGAGTCAAAAAACATTTAATGCAGCGGTTTATTCATGTGGCAGATGTATTCGTGCATGTGAATCCATTTGATCCCGGATTCCCTTATCGACCACAGGAAGCGCGTGTCGGCGAGGATACATCCACATTGCTGCAATAAGGAATAAAGGAGAGAAGGAATGCTTCATCCACGTTCACGGTGGATTTGCGCGGAAACGTCAGACGAGCGTGTGAGTCAATTAGCCGAAGAGGCCAACATTTCACCATTGCTGGCTCGTATGATGGTCGTACGCGGGATTGACACTGCGGAGCAGATCCATCAGTTTTTATATGCTGATGTCAACCACCTGCATGACCCGTTCCTCATGGCAGGGATGGTAGAAGCGGTGGAACGGATACAACGGGCGCTGAAAAACGGGGAGAAAATCCGAATTTATGGCGATTATGATGCGGACGGCGTATCGAGCACCTCGCTCATGATTTTTCTCATGAGGGAGCTAAAGGCGAACTTTGATTATTATATCCCGCACCGTGCCAATGAAGGCTACGGACTGAACAATGGGGCGATTGATGATGCGAAGGCGCAAGGCTGTACGCTTATCGTCACGGTAGATACCGGAATAAGCGCTGTTGAGCAGGTGGCTTATGCAAAGGAGCTTGGCATCGATGTCGTCATAACGGATCATCACGAGCCTCCTGAGCAGCTGCCTGAAGCATACGCTCTCGTTAACCCTAAGCTTCCGTATTGCCCTTACCCATTTAAGGGACTGGCAGGTGTAGGTGTTGCCTTCAAGCTGGCGCATGCGCTTATAGGTGAGGTGCCGCAGCAATGGCTGGAGCTTGTTGCTATTGGGACGGTAGCCGACTTAATGCCGCTGCTTGGAGAAAACCGGGTCATTTTACAAGAAGCGCTGAATCGCATGAAGCGATCGCAATATGCGGGCATTCGCGCCTTGATGACAATTGGAGCGATAGATCCGAAAGATGTAACATCGACAAGCATTGCCTTCTCGATGGCTCCGCGCATTAATGCAAGCGGCCGGCTCGATCACGCGGATATTGCAGTGCAGCTATTGACGGCTGATGATGACGAGACGGCTATTGCTTATGCAACGGAACTGGATCGATTGAATAAGGAGCGTCAGAAGATCGTCGAAAGCATCGTGAAGGAAGCAGAGGTGCTGCTGTCAGAGAAAATGGCAGATACGGGAGAAATTCCGAATGTTATCGTTCTTGCAGCAGAAGGCTGGAATGTCGGGGTTATCGGCATTGTCGCTTCCAAAATAGTTGAAAGATACTATCGGCCTACCTTCGTGCTTGGGATTGATGAAGAATCTGGTTTATGCAAGGGATCGGCTCGCTCAATTGCAGGTTTTGATTTGTATGAAGCGATGACAGATTGCGCAGAAGTGTTCGAACATTTTGGCGGACACCAAGCTGCTGCTGGCATGACGCTGCATCGAGACCGACTGTCTGCGCTGGAGGAGAGCTTGAACCAGATGGCGGCGGATAAGCTGACGGAAGAGGACTATATTCCTTGCACGGAAGTCGATGCGGAATGTGAACTTGCAGATGTGCCGCTGGAAGTCATTGAACAGCTAGACCGTCTCGCTCCATTTGGAATGGGCAATCCTAGTCCCCGTGTGGTCATTCGCAACGCGGTAGTGCGTGACAAGCGCACAATGGGGAAAGAAGGACAACATTTAAAGTTGATGTTAGGCAAAGAGCGTGCTACATTGGATGCGGTGGCTTTTCACAAAGGGGCACTGTCTCACCGGATTGCCACTGATGTACAAGCTGATGTGCTTGGGGAGCTGTCAATCAATGAATGGAATGGACAGCGCAAGCCACAGCTGATGATGCAGGATATCCGCATCACGAAACGACAGCTATTCGATCACCGATCGACAGCGCGTCCGCTTGAATCGGCGATAGAGCTGGCAAGAACATTGGAGCAGGATGAACCGCAAACTAGCGCACTGCTCATGACACGGGAACAAGCAGGTGTATATGCCGCCGAACCGTTCGTGTGGCTATACAGTGATGAATTAGAAGGGCCAACTGTAATACCGAGCTCTTGGGGATGGACAGCGGATAAATCGATGCTCGGGAATATGTCTAAGCATATTCATGAGTTGGTGCTGTGCAGCATCCCTCCATCCGAGTGGGAGTTGAAGCGGCTGGCGGAGCAGCTCCCGAACGTAGGCAGAATATATGCCATTCTCCCTCGACAGCCGGAAGGCGGACGACTGTTCACGCCAAGCCGTGATCGAATGGGCTACGCATATACCGAGCTCAAGCGGATCGGCTCTTGGAATATGGAGAAGTCCACACAGTCTTCGCTTGCGAAGCGATTGCGCATGAATGAACGAGAACTGCTGATGCTGATGGAAGTGTTCAAGGAATTGGACTTTATTACATGTACATCTTCTACGCACAATACCGTTTACAGCATTGTACAGCAGCCGAACCGTACATCACTTGAACAATCACAGCGCTATCAGGATTGGATGACCGCAGCTGCATGGGAAAGTCGCTGGTATGAGCCGGTTACTGAAGAATTGGCAGCATGGCTATGGTCATATTGGGATGAAGCGCGTTACAAGTAACGATATTTAAGTTGGATGATTATGAAGGAGGATTTTTACATGGAAGAATTAAAACAGTATATTCGGGTGATTCCTGATTTCCCGCAGCCAGGCATCAGCTTCAAGGATATTACGACATTGCTCAAGGACGGTCAAGCATACAAGAAGACAATTGAAGCGATGCATGAACTCGTAAAGGACAAACAAGTTGATCTCGTAGCAGGACCAGAAGCTCGCGGCTTCGTAGTAGGCGCTCCATTGGCGTTGTCTATCGGTGCTGGCTTCATTCCGATTCGTAAAAGCGGCAAGCTTCCGGGTGAGACAATTGAGGTTGGCTATGATCTGGAGTATGGCAAGGATAAGCTGGCTATGCACAAAGACGCGATTCAGCCTGGCCAAAAAGTGCTCATCGCTGATGATCTGCTTGCGACAGGCGGAACAATCAAATCGTCGATCGACCTTGTTCGTCAATTGGGCGGGGAAGTGGTTGGTGCAGTTTTCTTGATTGAGCTCAGTCATTTGAACGGCCGTGAAAAATTGGGCGAGGATATCGACATTATTTCTCTTGTGAAATATTAATATGCATAACTGACAAAAAAGTCATAAAAATCCCCTTGTTACCTTCTTCATCCGTTACAGGATGGAGATTTGGTGAGCAAGGGGATTTTTGCATTCATATTATTCGTTAGACAGATGCAGCTTGTCCAAAATGATGAAGAACACGTTCAGTACGATCGCGAGCACAGTTGCAAGCGCCATCCCTTTCAATTCTACAGCACCGAACTGTAGCTTGGCACCGCTGATACCGATGACAATGACGAGTGTTGTCAGCAGCAGGTTTTTCGGCTTGCTGAAGTCAACCTTCGAGTCCACCAGAACGCGGAGACCGGATGCGGCAATGACCCCGAACAAGAGCAGGGAAACGCCGCCCATAACGGGAACTGGAATGTTCGCAATTAGTGCGGATACATTGCCGAAAAACGACAGGATTACCGCAAATACAGCAGCGCCGCCGATAACCCAGACCGAATAGACGCGAGTCAGCGCCATAACGCCGATATTTTCACCGTATGTTGTATTTGGTGT
This sequence comes from Paenibacillus alvei DSM 29, assembly GCF_000293805.1. Classification (GTDB taxonomy): domain Bacteria; phylum Bacillota; class Bacilli; order Paenibacillales; family Paenibacillaceae; genus Paenibacillus_B; species Paenibacillus_B alvei. Next base: position 180,181 of record NZ_AMBZ01000004.1, read on the forward strand.
AGAACCGAAGAATCCGGAAATGACCGTCGATATTCCGTTGCCAAGCAAGGAGCGGTGCAGACCAGGCTCCTTGGATAAGTCTTTGCCAACAATGTTGCTCGTTACCATCAAGTGACCGATATGCTCCACGACAACGACGAGCGCTGCTGGAACGATAGTAAGTATGGCAGTCATATTCCATTCTGGAGTTGTAATCGTAGGCAGTGAGATAAATGATGCTTCAACGACCTTATCCATATTCACGTAGCCCATAAAGTAAGCTGATACATAACCAGAAATAATGCCGATCAGTATCGGGATTATTTTGAAAAATCCACGGAACATGACATTGCCGATTACGGTTACACCCAATGTGATCAATGCGAGCGTTACCGCTTTTCCATCCAACGCGGCATCTGGGCCCGCAGGAATGAAGCCAGACATGTTGGCTGCAACCGGTACAAGTTCCAATCCGATAACCGCAACAATGGCGCCCATCGCTGCAGGGGGGAACAATACGTCAAGCCAGCGGGTGCCTGCCATTTTGACAATGAGGGACACCAGGATAAATATAATGCCCGATACGATAAAGCCGCCCAATGCTTGCGCATAGTTCTCCGCATGACCAGCGAGAACAACTAAGACCGGCGAAATGAAGGCGAAGCTGGATCCCAAATAAGCGGGAATCATACCGCGGCACAGTATGAGATAGAATAATGTGCCTAGCCCGTTCATCAGCAGCACAATCCCTGGATCGACTCCGAACAGGTTAGGTACGAGCACGGTTGAGCCGAACATGGCGAACAAATGTTGAATGCTTAGCAGCAGTCCTGGAGCGAAGCCAGGTTTTTCATGCACTTGAATTTCGCGTTGCAAGCGAATGCACTCCTTTTTCAGATATGTAGTTGTGATAGGGACGGGTTTTACAATCAATGTTCAAAAGTTTGTAATCAAAATGGACTTTTTGAACTACCGCTTACAGACCCAACTATATAATTTACAGGTTAAGGCCCCTTCATTTCAACAACATTTTACTCGTTTTGCATAAAAAAACGTCAAATGCCCATAAAATTCGAGAATAATCTACAAATTTCGACATATATAAGCAAGATCTATGAACGATGAAGATCGGAAACCATTGACGAGTGACACCGAATAAAGGCATAATTATAGGATACTCTGTAATCTAGGGGAGGTGCCCCCGGATGAAGAAAGGAACCGAGTCGACTCCAATGGGTATCGAGCAATTAATTGAGAAAGCTGCGACCTATATGAAAGAACCGGATCTCGATCGCATCCGCGAAGCATACGATTTTGCGGACAAAGCGCATACCGGACAAGTCCGGAAATCTGGTGAACCTTATATATTGCATCCGCTGGCTGTTGCAGACATTGTCGTAGGCATGCAGATGGATCCTACCTCTGTCGTTGCCGCCTTGCTGCATGATGTCGTCGAGGATACATCCGTATCCCTGGAGGAAGTGCGTGCTAAATTCGGGGAAACATGCGCGATGCTCGTTGACGGACTGACGAAGCTGGAACGCATTCAATTCCGCTCCAAAGAAGAGCAGCAAAATGAAAACTATCGCAAAATGTTCGTAGCTATGGCGAATGATATTCGAGTCATCGTGATTAAGCTTGCGGACAGACTCCATAATATGAGAACGCTCAAATATCAGTCGGAGGAAAGTCAGCGTCGGATTGCATACGAAACGCTGGAAATCTTTTGTCCGATTGCGCATCGTCTCGGTATTTCCGCGATCAAATGGGAGATGGAGGACATTGCGCTTCGATATTTGAATCCGCAGCAGTATTATCGCATTGCCAATTTAATGCATAAGAAGCGGGCAGAGCGAGAGCAATATATTTCGGATGTCATTTCCCGAATTAAGGAAAAGCTTGATGAGATGGGCATTACGGCTGACTTGTCTGGACGTCCAAAACATATTTATAGTGTGTACAAAAATGACGGCGAAGAGCAAGCAATTTAATGAAATCTATGACTTGCTTGCGATTCGAATTATCGTCGACAATATTAAAGACTGTTACGCGACCTTGGGGATTATCCACACATTGTGGAAGCCGATGCCGGGTCGCTTCAAAGATTATATTGCGATGCCGAAGACGAATATGTACCAATCCTTGCATACCACGGTCATTGGGCCTACGGGCGAGCCAACAGAAGTGCAGATTCGCACCTGGGATATGCACCGTACGGCTGAGTATGGTATCGCGGCTCACTGGGCTTACAAAGAAGGAAATGGTACGATTGGCGGCAGCTTTGAAGAGAAGATGCACTTCCTGCGTGAGATCTTGGATTTGCAGCAGGAAACCAAGGATGCTCAGGAATTTGTTGAGTCGCTTAAAATGGATTTCTTCTCAGATCTCGTATTCGTATTTACGCCTAAGGGGGAAGTCATTGAGCTTCCTGCCGGATCTGTACCGCTTGATTTTGCATTCCGTATCCATACAGAGGTCGGAAATCGGACAATCGGTGCGAAGGTGAATGGGCGGATTGTACCGCTAGATCATCAGCTAAAGACCGGAGATATTGTTGAAATCTTGACTTCGAAGCATTCCTATGGGCCTAGCCCAGACTGGATTAAGATTGCCCAGTCCTCACATGCGCGCTCCAAGATTAAGCAGTGGTTCAAGAAGGAGAAGCGGGAAGAAAATGTGCAGAAGGGCCGGGAAGCGATTGAGCGTGAGCTGAAGCGTCTTGGACTCGAGCCATTCGTATGGATGTGCGATGAGAAGTTGATGGAAGCAGCTAAGAAATTCAACTTCAACGATATTGAGGATATGATGTCTGCTGTCGGTTTCAGTGGGATAACTGCAGCGCAGGTCTGTACGCGTATGACAGAGAAGATGCGCAAAGAGGCCGAGGAAGCAAATCAGATTGAATTGACGCATGAAGTGAAGGAAGTGAAGAAGGAGCCGGTTCGCAAACATCGGCCGACTCACGGAATTACGGTCAAGGGCATCGATAATCTTCTTGTCCGCTTTGCAAGATGCTGCAATCCTGTGCCGGGTGATGACATTGTAGGTTATGTAACCCGGGGGAGAGGCGTATCCGTTCATCGTGCGGATTGCGTGAACGTCGTATCAACAACCGACGGCGAAGACGCTGCGCGCATGATTGATGTAGAGTGGGGAGAGTCTGCTGAGGCGAACTACAGTGTCGATATTGAAATAACAGGCATGGATCGTCGCGGCTTCCTGAATGAAGTGCTGCAGGCTGTGTCGGAAAGCAAGACAAATATTGCGGCGGTATCCGGTCGTTCTGACCGCAATAAGCTGGCAATGATTCATATGACAATTTTGATTCGGAATACGGATCATTTGCAATCTGTAGTGGAGAAGATTAAACGAGTAAAAGATGTATATACGGTGCAGCGAATTATGCAATAATTCGCTGCCTTTTTGTCATGTAGGGGAAGTTGACATTGCGCAGACAAACTGTGATGCATCTGCAAGATGAACAGGTAAGCCAAGCGATGAAATTGCTTCGATAGAAGTTATATGGTTAGAACAGTATTCGGTTGGCATTGTATGGCGGAATTACAAGGAGGAAGCGATATGAAGGTAGTGGTGCAGCGCTGTAAAGAGGCGCATGTAGATGTTGACGGAGTAACGGTTGGCCGAATTGAGCATGGATTAATGCTGCTAGTTGGTATTACTCATGAAGATACAGAGCGTGATATCGAATGGATGGCGGAAAAATTAGCAGGTCTTCGTATTTTTGAAGATGAAACGGGGAAAATGAACAGCTCTGTGCAGGACGTAGACGGCAAAATTTTGTCGGTGTCGCAGTTTACATTGTACGGGGATTGCCGGAAGGGCAGACGTCCTAACTTTATGGCAGCGGCTCGTCCTGAGCAGGCAGAACCCATGTATGATTCGTTCAATGAGCGCCTTCGCACGCTTGGCTTAGAGGTTGCGACAGGGAAGTTCGGCGCTATGATGGACGTGCATTTAATCAATGATGGGCCGGTTACGCTTGTCCTCGACAGTCGCTCTGAATAACAGCTTCCTGGCTGGCTATACTAGGACTGGTACTTATGTACTTATTTGACGTCCTAGGCAGAGGAGCGATTCGATGCGCCAGTCATTGCATCAGTTAGCAATACAGTATAGTTGTTTATCAGGAATGCAATCAATGCGTGAATCCGCTGCGGCATTGCAGCAGGAGGAAGAGCATCGGCAAGCGATGCGTCGGGATGGGGCAGGGGTGAAGCGATAGTGGCCCATGCCCAATTGCAATCTCAGCTTTACTTCTAAACTTCTGGATAATGCACTGTGCCCATTAGAGCGCGTATGTTTTCGGAGGAGATAGAAAAAATAAAGCGCTTTATTTTTGTAATCTGATTGTAATCTTTGTTTCATGTTTCTTTAACATTGGATACCTATAATAACAGACATGACCCCCTTTTAAAAATATATCTTATTGATAAACCTACAGTGATGTAGGTTTTTTCTTGACTTTAGCGTGCTACATCATTACAATGTTCTTTATATTCCGACTTTACATGTAAAATGAAAATGATGATTTGATGACAGGAACAAGTAATTCGAACCCACATGTGCAGAGAGAGGTTCCACGGCTGGAAGAACCTTACTGATGGACGGATGAATGACATCCTCGAGAACCTGCGGCGAACGGAAATGCATCGGACTTATCGAACCGAAGCTTTCGTGTTAGGACAATAGTGATGTCCAAATTAGTAGCCGTACGGCGTATGACGTACGTTACACGTGAATGAAGCGTGATCGGAGATTACATCTGTGTGCACATGTTTTTAGAGCACTGATGCTTACGATTGCGGAATGTGGGTGGCACCACGGGTGAATGGAACATACCATCTCTCGTCCCTTTGCAAATGAATCATTTGCGGGGCGGGAGATTTTTTATTTTACAGACAAAACAATTAGGAGGTTAGCGCTCATGGCATATCAAAAACCTACGGGTACGCAGGATTTGCTGCCAGGGACGGTTGAAATTTGGCAAACGGTCGAGCAAAAAGCTCGGGATATATGCCGCCGCTTTAACTTTAAAGAAATCCGGACTCCGATCTTCGAACAGACTGAGTTGTTTGAGCGCGGTGTTGGTGAAACAACGGATATCGTTGAAAAGGAAATGTATACGTTCCGTGATAAGGGTGACCGCAGCATGACGCTGCGCCCGGAAAATACAGCAGGCGTAGTTCGCTCGTATGTAGAGAACAAGCTGTATGGCGACCCTGACTTGACGAAGCTGTATTACATTGGTCCAATGTTCCGGTATGAACGCCCGCAAGCGGGACGTTATCGCCAGTTCCACCAATTCGGTGTGGAGGCCTTCGGGTCTGTTGATCCTAGCTTAGACGCCGAAATTGTTGCGCTTGGCTATCAGTTTATGAAAGATATTGGCTTAAGCGGTGTACGCGTCGAGATTAATTCTGTCGGCAACGAACCAAGCCGTGCGGCTTACCGCGAGCGCTTGCTCGACTTCCTGATGCCGATGAAGGAGACGCTGTGCAAGGATTGCCAGTCCCGGATGGAGCGTAATCCGCTGCGTGTGCTTGACTGTAAGGTCGATCAGGACAAGTTCACGAATGCACCATCCATTCTAGACAGCTTGGACGAAGAGTGCGCGACACACTTTGAGAAGGTGAAGCAGCATTTAACGGCGATGGGCGTTGATTATGAAGTGAACCACCGTCTTGTACGCGGGTTGGATTACTACACGCATACGGCATTCGAATATAAAGCGCAAGGTATTGGAGCAATTGACACCGTAGGCGGCGGAGGTCGCTACAACGGTCTTGTCTCTGAAATTGGCGGGCCTGAGCAGACAGGTATCGGCTTCGGTATCGGGATGGAGCGAATTGTGCTTCTGCTTGATAAGCAAGGCATTGCCTGCAATGAGCAGCCTCCGCTTGATATTTATCTTGTCGGCTTGGGTGAACAGGCCGAGGATGAGGTGACGAAGGTATTGTACGCATTGCGTACAGCCGGGATTGCCGCCGAGAAGGACTACCAAGGCCGTAAGATGAAGGCGCAAATGAAGTCTGCTGACCGGATGCAGGCTCGATATGCAGGGATTCTCGGCGACGACGAGCTGTCGCGCGGTGAAATCGCATTGAAGAACCTAGCTACTGGCGAGCAGCAGTTCGTGAAGCTGGAAGAATTGGCTGAAGCGATCGTACGAGCTTAACAAGGCTCGATTCCATTCGTTTAATGGACTGACTATATTGAAGTGAGGAGCGTGCATCCTATGATGTACAAAACGCATCAGTGCGGAAAGATTACAAGAGATCAAATTGGTGAAACGGTTACCCTGAATGGTTGGGTACAACGTCGCCGTGACTTGGGAGGCGTATTGTTCATCGATTTGCGCGATAGAAGTGGTCTTGTCCAAATCGTATTTAACCCAGATTTTTCTCAAGAAGCGCATGATATCGCAGATCGTGCTCGCAACGAATATGTGCTTGCTGTACGCGGTACGGTTGTTGAGCGTGATGCTGAAACAGTGAACCCTAACCTGCCAACTGGCGAAGTAGAAGTTCGTGTAACGGAAATTGAAATTTTGAATGCTGCGAAGAATCCACCGTTCTTCATTGAGGACGGTATCGAAATTGATGAATCCCTTCGCTTAAAATATCGTTATTTGGATCTTCGTCGTCCGGAAATGCAGAAGACGCTGATGCTTCGTTCCAAAGCGACGAAAGTATTCCGTGATTTCCTGGAAGAGAATGAATTCATCGATGTAGAAACACCAATCTTGACGATGATCACGCCAGAAGGTGCGCGTGACTACTTGGTACCGAGCCGTGTGCATCCAGGCGAATTCTACGCGCTGCCGCAATCTCCGCAAATCTTTAAGCAGTTGCTTATGGTATCCGGCGTTGAGCGATACTATCAAATTGCGCGCTGCTTCCGCGATGAGGACTTGCGTGCAGACCGTCAGCCAGAATTCACTCAGGTGGACATCGAAACGTCCTTCATGTCTACCGAGCAATTGCACGAGATGATGGAACAATTGATGGTTCGCTTGTTTAAAACAACGGTTGGTGTAGATATCCCTACGCCATTCCAACGCATTACGTATCAAGACGCAATGGAGAAGTACGGTTCCGATAAGCCGGATCTTCGCTTCGGTCTTGAGCTTGTGGATGTGTGCGATATCGTACAAAACAGCGGTGTGAAGGTCTTCGCGTCAGTGATCGAAAAGGGCGGCGTTGTAAAAGTCCTGAATGCCAAAGGCTGCGGAACATGGAGCCGCAAGGACATTGACGATTTGGCGCCGTTTGCAGCACGCTACGGGGCAAAAGGCTTGGCTTGGATTCAAGTGAAGGACGGCGAATTCCGCGGTCCAATCGTGAAGTTCATGAGTGAGGAAGAAATCGCATCCCTTCGTGAGCGTACAGGCGCAGAAGAAGGAGACTTGCTGCTCTTCTCGGCGGACAAGCGTAAAGTCGTATACGATGTGCTCGGCAACCTTCGTCTCTTGATCGGCCGCCGCTTGAATCTGATTGATGACAGTGTGTTCAAGTTCGCTTGGGTTGTTGATTTCCCATTGCTCGGCTATGACGAAGAAGCGAAGCGTTATGTGGCTGAACATCATCCGTTCACACGTCCGAAAGACGAAGACTTGGCATTGTTCGATACAGATCCAGGTCAAATTCGCGCTCAAGCTTATGACCTTGTCTTGAACGGCTATGAAATCGGCGGTGGTTCGATGCGTATTTACAACCGGGATGTACAGGAGAAGATGTTCGCGGCGCTTGGCTTCACACCAGAAGAAGCACAGCAAAAATTCGGATTCTTGATGAATGCCTTTGAATACGGTACGCCTCCGCATGGCGGTATTGCGTTTGGCTTGGATCGTCTCGTAATGCTGCTTGCAGGTCGTACGAACTTGCGTGAAACGATTGCATTCCCGAAAACGGCAAGTGCGACAGACTTGATGACAGATGCGCCTAACGTCGTTGATAGGTCTCAGTTGGACGTATTGCATATTAAGTCGACGTACAAGAAAAAGAAAAAGAAGAGAAGACACAAGAGAATAACGAAGAGCAATAAGCCGGACGGCTGAAAAGAAGCTGTTAGCACATAACGCCCCTCGCCCGAAATTCCTATCTAGCGGATGCTTGGGCAAGGGGCGTTACGCTATGTTCTTGGGCCTGTCTATGATACGATATAGAGTAGAAGATTAAGCATCTAGGATGCGAACTTGATGCATGATGGCTTTTTGTGCAGAAGAGTGTTGCCATTTGTGCAGAAGTGTGCCAATTGACGGGCAAATTTGCACATGACACGATGCATAAACCATGCATGGATAATGAGACGCAGGAGGAAAAGGACGTTATGCTGCATCAATTTTCACGTACGGAACTTGCGATTGGGCCGGAAGGCTTGGAGAAGCTTAAAAACAGCACAGTCGCCGTTCTAGGAATCGGCGGTGTTGGCTCAATGGCTGCAGAGGCATTGGCACGCACCGGTGTAGGTCGAATTATTCTCATTGATAAAGATACAGTCGATATTACGAACATTAATCGGCAAATTCACGCCTTGACGACTACTGTTGGTCAGAAGAAGGCGGAATTGATGCGTGATCGGATTAAGCTAATCAATCCAGATTGTGATGCGATTGCACTTAACATGTTCTATACGGAAGAAACATACGAAGAATTATTTAAGTATGATCTGGATTATGTTGTCGATGCATCGGATACGATTGTATATAAAATTCACTTGATCAAAGAATGCTTAAAGCGGAAAATACCTATTATTTCCAGTATGGGTGCGGCGAATAAGATGGATCCTTCGCGTTTCCAAGTGGCTGATATTTCGGAGACGTCTTACGACCCGATTGCTCGCGTTATTCGGCAAAAACTGCGTAAGGATGGCATTCGAAAAGGGGTCAAGGTTGTGTTCTCTACAGAGGAGCCAATCAAGCCGCGTGAGGATGTTACGGAGCGCATCGTACCGGATACTGCCCCTGATATTCGCAAGGCGAAGCAGCCACCTTCCAGTAACGCATTCGTGCCGCCAGTGGCTGGGCTTATTATGGTCAGTGTCGTGATCCGCGACATGCTGGCAGAGTTGTAATTTGGGTGACAGATATGGATTTATTCTCTTATGGGGAAGAACAGCAGCATCCGACGATGCGATTGCTGGCTGATCGAATTCGGCCAAAAACATTGGAAGAGTATATTGGCCAAGAACATATAGTAGGGCCGGGAAGACTGCTGCGAAGAGCGATTGAAGCGGATCGAGTCTCCTCGATATTGCTGTATGGGCCGCCAGGCTGCGGCAAGACGACGCTCGCTAATATCATCTCGGAGCAGACGAAGGGTGAATTCGTTCGCTTAAATGCAGTCGATGCATCAGTTAAGGATGTTCGAGCAGTTATTGAACAAGCTGATACGAATAAGAAGATGTACAATACCAAGACTATTCTGTTCTTGGATGAGGTTCATCGCTTTAATCGATCACAACAGGATGCATTGCTGCCTGCCGTTGAAAAGGGGACGATTATATTCATCGGCGCAACGACGGAAAATCCATTCCATCATGTAAATGGGGCGTTAATCAGCCGCTCGACCTTGTTCCAATTGAAGCCGCTCACGAAGGAGCACTCGCTAATTGCGATGAAGCGGGCTTTGGTTGATAAGGAGCGGGGACTTGGATTCATGCCGGTTCAGGCAGACTCGGATGCGCTTGAACACATTGCTTCCATGGCGAATGGCGACATACGCCGTGCATTGAACGCGCTGGAGATGGCGGCAATGACGACGACACCGAGGGAAGACGGGACAGTCCACATTACATTGGAAGTGGCGGAAGAATCTGTTCGAAGGCCGATTGTACAGGCAGATGAATCGGTACAGTATGATGTATTGTCTGCCTTCCACAAGAGCATTCGCGGATCAAGTGATGCGGCCCTGTTCTGGTTCCTGTATGCGGTCGAGAAGCTGGGCATGGATCCAATGACATTCATTCGCAGATTAACCGTTGCATGCAGCGAAGATATCGGACTAGCGAACCCGCAAGCAATGGTGCAGGCTGTTAGTGCGCTGGAGGCCTATCATCGAATAGGCTGGCCGGAGTCGAAGTACATCGTGGCGCAAGCTATTTTATTCGCGGTTGAAAGTCCAAAGTCCAACTCGATCCCGCTTGCCATTGCTCGCGTCATGCAGGCGTTTGAAGATATTAAGACGGCTGAAGTGCCATTGCATTTGCGCGATACGCATTACAAAGGCGCGGACAAGCTCGGACACAAGGGCTATCAGTATCCACACGACTTTCCAGGACACTATGTGGAGCAGCAATACCTGCCTGACGCCATAAAGAAGCGGGTATTCTTTATGGCGAACGAGCAGGGGACAGAAGCCAAAATGCGCATCAACCAAGAGCGGAGAAGGGGCTCGCATGGTCGAGGCGACGCTTAGTTTAGACAGACCTTTATATTGAATTTGAAATGAATACTTTGGTGGGGGGTATTTTCATGTTCAGTCACAGGCAAAGAGCTAACAAAGAACAAAGTCGCAATCGAATCCCGAAACTGGCACTCGTTATTAGTTTACTGGTATTGGCAATTGTAACTGGCTGTGGGAACTCCTCTGATAGCATGGAAGCGGAAGGTCATGCGGATACTTCGAAAGGACAGCATGATCGGTTGATGAAAAATGGTGATTTGCGTCAAATTACGGCGTCTGTTGATGAGCTTCCGCCATTCTTGAAGGATAAGCAGAAGGAAATGCAGCAAATTTATCAGCTTGCAGCTACGAACAGTGAACTGCTGCAATATATGCCTTGTTATTGCGGCTGTGGAGAAGTGGCTGGACATAAGAGCAACCTGAATTGCTTCGTTGTATCGAAGGAAGAAGGAAAGATTGAATGGGATGATCATGGCACTCGTTGTGGCGTATGCCTTGATATCGCCGTTGAAGCTTCCCTGATGCTCCGTGATGGCAAGTCGATGAAGGATATCCGTCAAACGATTGATACTAAATACAAAGAGGGTTATGCAGAGCCTACTCCTACACCGCTTCCTTCCGTGTAGAAGAAGAATTCATGCATGCCCAATTTCCAATTGGCATGGATTCCTAAGGAATCCATGTTTATTTTTCTTCGCTTTGTCATAACCTACTGGCAACAGTGCCATACATATGTAGGTATGTTCATCTCGTTCTCACGCATAGCAGCAAGATATGGATGAACAACACAAAGGAGAAGAAGAAGATGAATTATTTCCTGGGAAAAGATTTGGATGCAGAAGTGCTGGAAAGGGTATCGCAAACGTTCAAAGCGCTGGGCGATCCAACACGTATTCGAATTTTGTCGCTTCTTGCGCGTGAAGAATGTGCTGTGAACCAAGTGGCAGACGCGCTGCAGCTATCTCAGTCTGCAGTATCCCATCAGCTCAAGACACTGCGGGCATATCGTTTTGTCAGATATCGCCGGGAAGGACAGAACATTTTGTACACATGCGATGATGCCTATATTATCGAACTGTTAAATGAGGCGGTTCGATACGCGACCGAACAATAGTGAATGTATTAAACTTTATGTTCCGATTCATCTTCAACAAAATTGGTGATAGGACGATATAAAGAAAGAATATACATAATGAAAATCCCATTAATATTCATGTGTTCAATGACTGGGTGGATGAGAGTAGGATTCTTATGTATTTTCTTATATAATAGATGTATGTCTTTATTTTATTGTATGGGGAGGTGTTCCTGTCCGTTTCGAATAGGGAGTGGGCAGGAGATCGGGTGAGTAGTGATCCGTTACCGATATTTTGGGGAATGTTGTTTGTTCTGCTGTTAGTATTTTTGAATGGCTTTTTCGTTGCGGCGGAGTTCGCGATGGTGAAGGTGCGCGGGAGTCGTCTTGATACACTCGTGCAGGAGGGGAACGCAAAAGCAAAGCTGACGCGGCATGTGACAGAGCATTTGGATGCTTACTTGTCAGCCTGCCAATTAGGCATTACGCTTGCTTCGCTTGGCCTTGGTTGGATCGGGGAGAAGACAGTTGCTCAACTGCTGTATAAGCCATTGACGGCATTAGGGGCAGGAACAGCGGTTATCACTTCCATATCAACTGCTATCGCGTTTATTTTCATCACGGTGCTGCATATCGTTCTTGGGGAACTTGCGCCGAAGACTTTGGCAATACGCAAGTCTGAACGAGTAGCGTTATGGACTGCCGGTCCATTAAGCTTATTCTATAAGGTGATGTATCCGTTCATCTGGCTATTAAATGGTACGGCCAACCTGGTACTGAAGTTGTTCGGTATTGAGCCGGCTTCAGAGCATGAATCGGCACATACGGAAGAGGAAATTCGTATCTTGGTCAAGGAAAGCCATAAGAGTGGGTACATTGATAATACTGAACTGGCACTTGTGGACAACATTTTCGATTTTACGGAAACGCATGCACGTGAAATTATGATACCAAGAACGGATATGATTTGTTTATATGTACAGGATTCGTTTGAGGTGAACAAGACGAAGGTTCTTACGGAAATGCACACACGCTATCCGGTGTGCGATAACGATAAGGACAATATTATCGGCTTTATCCATATCCGTGACATTGTGAAGGCGCCAGAAAACTTGGACAGCATTCGTTCCATCGTACGACCGATGTTAAGTGTTCCGGAGTCAATGTCCATTAGCGCATTGTTGAAATTAATGCAGAAAAATAAGGTGCAGATCGCGCTGCTTATCGATGAATTTGGTGGAACAGCGGGTTTGGTCACGTTAGAAGATATTATGGAAGAAATCGTAGGCGAAATTCAGGACGAATTCGATGAGGAAAGGCCACAAATCGAGAAGAAAACGAAACAAACTTTTCGATTGACGGACGGTTGCTGATCGAGGAAGTTAATGCTTATTTCGGCACAGAGATCAGTTCTGAAGACTACGACACGATTGGTGGCTGGATGTATGCCATGGTCGAGGTTCCGCCACGGGTTGGCCAACGTACTCGAGTCGAAGGTGCTTTTGAGTATGAATTTATTGTTGAAGAAACCGATCATTTCCGGATTGCGCGTCTCCATGTGAAAAAGCTGGGGGCAGCGAGCAATCATGATTCGATGATGAATACAGCTTCAAGCATATAGCATAATGACGAAGGGGGTTATCCCGAGCAGGCTTTAAAGCGCAGCTGCGGGATAACCCCCTTGTTGTTGATTCCTATGAATATGAATTGGTTATGCCTTTAATTTGTGAACGATATCGATTGTGCCGCCGCCTAGACATGTGTCCCCATCATAGAAAACGACAGCTTGTCCAGGGGTTACTGCACGCTGATTGATATCAAAGGTAACCTCTACCGTTCCGTCCGCGTTCTTTTGGAGTGTGACACCTTGATCCGGCTGGCGGTAACGGAATTTGGCTGTGCAGCGGATTGGCTCATTTGGCATGTCGCCAGCAATCCAGTTGACTTGAGAAGCGACAAGTCCTGTAGAGTAGAGGCTAGGATGATCGTCACCCTGCACGACATACAGCACGTTATTAGTCAAGTCTTTCTCTGCTACGAACCAAGGCTCTCCGCTACCTGAGCCGCCAATGCCCAAGCCTTGGCGTTGACCTAGGGTGTAGTACATGAGTCCGTCGTGGCGGCCTTTCACCTCATGTGTTCGAATATCGATCATTTGACCTGGTTGTGCAGGTAAGTATTGGCTTAGAAACTGCTTGAAGTTGCGCTCTCCAATAAAGCATACGCCGGTGCTGTCCTTTTTCTTGGCAGTGGCCAGCCCTGCTTCTTCGGCAATACGGCGAACTTCCGGCTTCGGCAAATGTCCAATAGGGAACATCGCCTTTGCCAACTGCTCCTGATTCAAGGCATTAAGGAAGTATGTTTGATCCTTATTGCTATCAACACCGCGCAGCAGGGTATGCTTGCCATCCTCGTGGAGGACGCGAGCGTAATGGCCTGTCGCTAAATAATCCGCGCCTAGGTCGAGTGCTTTTTGCAAAAATTCACCGAACTTAATTTCGCGGTTGCACATAACGTCTGGATTTGGCGTACGGCCGCGACGATATTCGTCCAAGAAATAGGTGAAGACCTTATCGAAATATTCCTTCTCAAAGTTCACCGTATAATAAGGGATGCCAATCTGTTCACAGACGCGGCGTACATCTTCCGCATCGCTTTCGGCTGTGCACTGACCGAATTCGTCCGTGTCATCCCAGTTTTTCATGAATATGCCGATGACATCATAGCCTTGTTGCTTGAGCAGCAGAGCCGTCACCGAGGAATCTACGCCGCCTGACATGCCGACGACGACGCGAGTGTCCGCATTAGATTTTGTCATTGTATCACCGTCTTTGCTGCGAGCTGTGGCAATTGCGGCCCGTTTGAAGGCTGTCGGCTCGCGAATTTATAATAAAGGATTGCTACAAAGGCACGCCTTATTCACATCCTTTTGTATTATACCATAAGGGGGTATATACCGGAAATATGACATGTTGTCAAGAAAATTTCAAGCAAATGGAAATAATTTGTGAATGCCGAAGCAGAATATTGTCCATAAAGGGAAGAGTTATGTTACGATATACAGGGTGCCTTAATCGGAATACATTGGATTGATACGATATTAAATAATGAGGTGTACAATATGAAAATTTCAACAAAGGGTCGTTATGGCCTTACCATTATGATGGAGTTGGCAAGGAGTTGTGGAGAAGGTCCAACATCACTAAAGAGCATTGCGGAGAAAAACCAACTTTCTGAGCATTATTTAGAGCAATTGATTGCTCCGCTGCGTAATGCAGGATTGGTAAAAAGTATTCGTGGGGCCTATGGCGGCTATGTGCTAGCTGGAGTGCCTGAGCATATTACAGCAGGTGAAATTATTCGCGTGCTGGAGGGTCCAATCTCGCCAGTCGATTTTACAGAAGAGGACGATCCGGCGAAGCGTGATTTGTGGCTGCGTATTCGTGACAGCATTGCACAGGTTTTGGACTCCACGACACTGGCTGATTTGGTTAACTACAAGGATGAGGGAAGCCAAGACAGCTATATGTTCTATATTTAATATTGAAAGATAAACAGCAAGTTTCTTATCGTAATAGATAAGCTTGATAAGGATATATGGATTAGCAGAAACGAGGGAATACAATGGAACGCATCTATTTCGACCATGCAGCAACAACCCCACTTCATCCGGATGTCTTGCAAGCGATGACCGACAGTATGCATCAAGTGTTCGGAAACGCTTCCAGCGTTCATGCGTTCGGGCGCGAAGCGAAGCTCGCTTTGAATCAAGCTCGTGATCGCATTGCCGCGCAGCTCGGGTGCCAGCCTCAGGAGCTTATCTTCACGAGCGGAGGGACGGAAGGGGATAATGCTGCCGTCTTCGGTGCCGCATGGTCTGCTTGGCTGCAGCAATGTTCGGATCACAATCAACCAGCATCCGCTCGCAAGCCGCATATCGTGACGACGCAAATTGAGCATCATGCGGTGTTGCATGCGTGCGAGCGATTGGAGCAATTCGGATTTGAAGTGACTTATGTGGCGCCGGATCAGACTGGGAAAGTATCGGTTGAAGCAATTAAGGCTGCGCTGCAGCCCCATACTTGTCTTATAAGCGTCATGTACGGCAACAATGAAGTAGG
This sequence comes from Paenibacillus alvei DSM 29, assembly GCF_000293805.1. Taxonomy (GTDB): domain Bacteria; phylum Bacillota; class Bacilli; order Paenibacillales; family Paenibacillaceae; genus Paenibacillus_B; species Paenibacillus_B alvei. Next base: position 195,780 of record NZ_AMBZ01000004.1, read on the forward strand.
CACAATTCAACCAATTGAGGAAATCGGGCGTTTGGCTCGTGAGCGTGGAATTGCTATGCATACTGATGCTGTGCAAGTGCTGGGTCATTTGAAATTTCGATTGTGCGAGATCCCCGTAGATTTCGCAAGCTTCTCTGCCCACAAAATTAATGGTCCTAAGGGCGTGGGTGTTCTATATGTGCGTTCGGGTGTGCATTGGGATCCGCTGTTATATGGAGGAAGCCAGGAACGCAAGCGCAGAGCAGGAACAGAGAATGTAGCGGGTATCGCTGGTATGGCCAAGGCGCTGGAAGTGGCGAATGCTTCGCTGAGTGAGAAGCTTGAGGGGCTCGGACAAATTCGCAATACATTGTGGATGGAGCTGTCATTGGCACTTGGGGATCGCGTGGTCATGAACGGGCATCCTACTGAGCACTTGCCGCATGTACTGAATGTCAGCTTCTTGGACGTGCCAACCGAGACAATGCTGATGAACTTGGACTTGGCTGGCATTATGGCCTCAAGCGGATCCGCCTGTACTTCAGGTTCGCTGGAATTGTCGCATGTGCTTGAAGCTATGGATTTACCGGATGAGCGCAAGAGAACGGCTGTACGATTCAGCTTCGGATTGGGCAATACTAATGAAGAGGCTGCTTGCGCTGCGCAACAAATTGCAACCATCGTATCACGTGTTCGTACTAGACAGTAAGGGACTGTCACAGCGTGAAAGGAGGGGCGATTGAGATAACGCGGCATGCTAGCCGAGGTCGTACTCGAAGAAGGGTTTCATCAATTTCGAACCTAGAACGACCTGCATGATTTTTGTAAACTGCCGTTAGCTGAAGAGGGGGCCCCGATATGAAGCTGTTGGAACTGATCGGCCTTCCCGTGTATGCAATTGAGACGGGGAAGCGATTGGCCAAGGTGAAGGATATCCGCATTTCGAATGATTGGACTATAACGCATATAGAGCTTGATGGTCGTTCCCGTAAGGGTTCGCCTCCTCCATCGGTTAGCTGGGAAGAGGTAACTGCCTGCGGAGAAGACGCAATAATGATCGCGAATGATACAGCCATCCGCCAGACGGAGGCTATCCATATAGAGAGGACTTTCTTGACAGGGAATGGAGCGTTGAAGGATTTGCCTGTCATGACAAGTGAAGGATCGCAATTAGGATGGGTCGCTGATGTTTATTTTCAGCCAAATATGGGTAACCAAGTAACAGGTCTGGAAATTTCAGACGGTTTGCTGTCTGACCTGCTGGAGGGCAGACGGCGGATAGATGGGACAAGCCGCTTGAAATGGGGGACTGATGTTATTGTCTTCGAGGATAGCGGATAGCCTGCACGGTACGAACAAATTAGTCAACGGACGGAATGGTGAGAACGATGTTGCGATGCCCGAACTGCAATTCCAAAGATATCGGGAAGATTGGCTCCCACCAATTTTATTGCTGGGGATGTTATATAGAGCTGACGGTGAACGGAGACAAGATGTCCGTGTACCAGGTCGAAGAGGACGGTACATTAAGCTCTCTGGATGATTTATTTTTTGGCGATGAATTTGCGTCGCCTGCGTTCCCGGAAGCACAGGCCTCGTCCTAAGGATTGGGCAGAACAAATATCCATCATATGGAACATTGGCGCTCGTAATCGCTTCGTAGAGGCGAGAACGGGCGCTTTTTGCATGCTCGTCATTTTGTCCGTGATGAATCTCATATTGTGAGAAAAAGAGTTCGTTCATAATACATATTGTGCTCATTTTCAAACAAACACACTAGATATAGTTGACATAGACGATTTGCACTGAAAATGAAGGTACATAATGTGAAAGGACTGAGTTGATATGACGATGGTATCCATGAAACGAACAAGCACGGTATGGGAACGGAGCAAGCCGACGGGCACGGAGCGGTTAACGGCATCGCTGCATGACATCGTAGACGGCGGAAATCAGGATCTGATGCAGGAAAATGCGAATGTGGATGGACGTTCGCCTATGGGGATGATGGGTAAAATCGCAAGCGAGAGCGCGCGTTGGTATACGATTCAGCATCTGCTGTCTGCTGACGTAAGAGAGGCAGTGGAACAAAACCTGATGTATCCGCATGACCTCGATTTCTATGCTTCCGGTACGACAACGTGCTGCCAAATCCCGCTTGGCAAGCTGTTAAAGCAAGGGTTCAACACGGGTCATGGATATATGCGCGAGCCGCAGGATATTAAGAGTGCGCTTGCGCTGGCGTCGATTATATTGCAGGCGAACCAGAATCAGCAGCACGGCGGGCAAGCATATCCGATGTTCGATTATGATGTAGCCCCTTATGTACGCAAAACTTACAACCGGCATCTTCGTTATATGGAATCGCTGCCGCTGCCAGAGGATTTCGATCTTGCAGCAGAAGTATGGCGATTAACGGAGCGGGATGTATATCAGGCTTGTGAGGCATTCATTCATAATGCGAATTCCATGCATTCCAGAGGCGGCGGGCAGGTGCCCTTCATCTCGCTCAACTATGGCACGGATACATCCTTGGAAGGACGAATGCTTGTGAAGCAGCTTCTGCTGGCGACACAAGCTGGACTAGGCAGAGGGGAGACGCCTATTTTCCCTATTCAAATTTTCAAAGTGAAAAAGGGAGTCAACTTCGACTCATCTGATCCGAATTACGATTTATATCAGCTTGCACTGCAAACGACAGCGCAGCGGTTATTCCCGAACTTTGCCTTTCTCGATGCTCCGTTTAATGCACAGTACGATAATGGTACGCCAGAAAGTGAGGCCTGCTATATGGGCTGCAGAACGCGCGTCATGGGGAATGTGAACGGAGAGGAAACGGCGATCGGCAGAGGGAATCTGTCCTTCACCTCGTTGAATCTCGTTCGTCTTGCTATGCTGTCAAGCAGTATAGATGATTTCTTTATTCGCTTGGACACTATATTGAAGCTGACGGTCAAGCAGCTGACGGAGCGGCTGGAGTACCAATCGAAGAAGCAGGTAAGAGACTTTGCATTTTTGATGAAGCAGGGTGTATGGCGTGGCAGTGAAAACTTGCAGCCAGAGGATGAGCTTGGGGAAATCCTTAAGCAAGGGACACTTAGCGTTGGCTTTATCGGACTTGCAGAAGCTCTGGTCGCGCTTACAGGTACCCATCATGGCGAGTCTGAGGAAGCACGCAAGCTAGGAATGCGGATCGTGACTCATATGCGTATGCGAATGGATGAGGCAATTACAGCGACAGGTCTTAATTTCTCATTGATCGCGACACCGGCAGAAGGACTATCTGGGAAATTTACAAGCCGGGATCGGGCTGATTTTGGTGTAAGAAAGGGCATTACGGATCGGAAGTATTACACCAATTCCTTTCATGTGCCTGTATATTGCTCCGTGAAGGCGATCGATAAAATCCGGATTGAAGGGCCTTTCCATGAGCTGTGCAATGCAGGACATATTACTTATGTGGAACTGGACGGCAGTGCCAAGGCTAATCCAAAGGCGCTTGACCGAATCGTGCGTGCGATGGCGGCCAGCGGAATTGGCTATGGCTCTCTTAATCATCCTGTCGACCGCTGCCGCACTTGTGGCCATCAAGATACAATTGAGGACAGCTGTCCGGTATGCGGAAGCTCTGGCAACCAAATCGAGCGCATTCGCCGCATTACTGGATATCTGGTTGGGGATATGAACAAATGGAATACCGCAAAGCGGACAGAGGAGTCGGAGCGGGTGAAGCATCAATGAGCCTGCGCGTTCTATCCATTTTGCACGACAGTGTTGTTGACGGGGAGGGTCTGCGCACAGTCATTTTCTTCAGCGGATGTCCCCACCAGTGCAAAGGATGCCATAATCCGCAATCCTGGAACATGATGAACGGTACGGAGATGACTGTAGAGGAGGTGGCAGCCGAGGTGCTGTCCAATCCGCTTACAGATGTAACCCTATCCGGCGGAGAACCGTTCATGCAGGCAAAGGAAGTGTCGGAGTTGGCCCGGCTGCTGCGTCAGTCTGGCCGACATATATGGTCATATACAGGGTATACGGTCGAGCGGTTGATGGAGCACGGTACTCCAGATCAACAGGAACTGCTTCACAGTATTGATGTCCTGGTCGACGGGCCTTTCATAGCAGAGCGCCGTTGTCCCGGACTCCCTTTCCGCGGCAGCGACAATCAGCGTATCTGGCGAATAGAAGATGGAACTCCTGTTGGATTAATTTTTCCCTAGGCTACACATACTTTACTGTATTGCAAGCATTCTACATACTAGCTAGTTGGAACGGAGTGTATGGTACAGTGGAGCGTTTTTGGAAAAACCGTCTATTCGTCATGAGCATCTATTGTCTGCTAGGTCTTATCATCCTCTATTTATTGTTTATGATGAAACCTCTAATTGGGCATGTCTATGGCTTTCTTAAAGCTATACTTGCCCCTTTCTTCGTGGCGATGATTATTGCTTACGTGCTCAATCCGATCGTAACCCTGCTCAATGAGCGTAAAGTTCCCCGCACAATGGCGGTCTTGCTTATTTATGCGGTATTCATTGCAGTCGTAACAGTCATTTTAGTCAATATGATCCCGATGCTGGTGAAGCAGCTTGCAGAGCTTAACAATCAGATGCCCCATCTGAATGCGAAGGCGGAGCAGATGATGGATGGTGTAGGAAAAACGATGCCGCCTTCCGTACGTTCTGGATTAAACAACTCGATTTACGCGCTTGAGGAGCGCATCGGCAAGACGATTTCAGACTTTATGGAAAATATCGGAGCTGCCATTAATATGCTCTTCATTGCGCTTATCGTTCCCTTTCTCATTTTCTATATATTAAAGGATTTCGATGTGTTCGAGCGTGCTGTTATCGCCTATGTGCCGCGCTCGCATCGGAAACACACGGTACTGCTGTTCCGGGAAATCGATGAGGCGTTGGGCAGCTACATACGGGGACAGTTCCTTGTATGCGTCATTATTGGCGTGCTTGCTTATATTGGCTACTGGATCATCGGCATGCCTTATGCACTGCTGCTTGCCTTATGTGTTGCGGTGTTCAACATTATTCCCTATCTCGGGCCATATTTCGGTGCAGCCCCTGCGCTTATTTTTGCAGCGACTGTATCGATCAAGATGATTATTTTGGTCATTGTGGTCAATACAATCTGTCAAATCGTGGAGGGCAATATTATTTCGCCTCAGGTAGTAGGCAAAACCCTGCATATGCATCCACTCACAATTATTTTCGCTCTGCTGGTCGGCGGCGAGCTTGCTGGCGTTGTAGGGCTTATCCTTGCAGTACCCTTTTTTGCAGTGATTAAAGTAATCTGTCAGCACATTGTAGCTTATCAGATTCGCCGCAAAACCGTGTAAATCAATTTTGGATAATCAAGGAGAATGTTAAAGATAAAAACCCCTACTTTAGTCCTATTTTTCAGAAAGTTTCGCAATCTTGAACAACAAATTCGTTGTCAGGCGCGTTTAAAGAAGTGGATGCGGCGTTTAAGGATATTGGACGCCGTTTTTTATTCGTGAATGATTGCAGATGCCGCGTCCTGCGAAATGAAATAGGAATGATTAGGAGGAGAGTTCTTACGTGAAACGAACACTTGCGATATTATTGACTATTGCTTTAGCAATGGAACTTTCTGCGAATGCCGCGATGGCATTGCCGCAGACGGGATCAAGCACAACGCTTAAAGATGCATGGAAAGACAAAATAGAAGGCTTAAAAACAATTAAGGTGTCGTCCATGATCCCTGCCGCAGGGGCGACAGATGTCAACGTCGGAACTGAGTTGATTCTTGCGTTCAATACTGAAGTAGAAAAAGGAAGCGGAAACATCACCTTGCGGAAGAAGAATGGTGACAAGGTTGAGGATATTGCAGTAGACAGCAACCAAGTTCGCTTGGATGAGTCGAAGAAAAAAGCGACGATTACGTTATCAAAGCCGTTGGAGGCTGGGAATGCTTACCGGGTACAGGTTGATTTCGGTACTTTCAAATCAGGCACTTCAGAGTTCCTCGGTGTTTATGATCCAACGGAGTGGACCTTCACGACTGCAGCCGATGCTGGTGCCCCTCAACTGGATGTACTGGCGCCATCGATTGGGCAGCGAGATGTCCGTGTGGACTCTAAGCTAGTGTTGACCTTCAAGGAGAAGGTATGGAAGCAATCCGGCGGAAGTATCATCATGAAGCAGGCGAAGGATGGCAAAGTGTTTGAGGCGCTGCCGATGTCCTCCAATCGTGTTGCTGGTGACGGCACAAATACGATTACGATTGATCCGGTACAGCAATTGAAGCCGAGCACAGAGTATACGATAGAAATCGCGGCAGATTCCCTGCGCAATGCAAGCGGAAAGTCTTACCCGGGATTGAATACATGGAAGTTCACAACGGGCAATGAGGACGCAGGGGCTCCTACTTTGAAGTCTGCTGCACTTAGTAAGCTGGATACCGTTCGTTTAACGTTCAATAAGAGTTTGAATAAGAACTCACAGCCGCCAGCCGCCAGCTTCGAAGTAACGGTGAATGGAAATTTACGCCGCGTTACGGGGACAGCTATGGGGGACAATTATGTCGATGTCAGCGTAGAAAGCGGGATTGCAGCCGGGCAAAATGTGCTCATCTCCTATCGTCCGAGCGCTGAACGCAAGCCAATACAGGATACGGCAGGCAATCCAGCAGCCGCATTCGAGAAGGCGGCAGTCAGTAATGATGTTGACCGTACTCCACCTATCGTTAAACAGGCTAGTGCGGAAGGAATGAAGGTAATTCTGGACATATCGAATCCGATGGATACCGTATCTGCCCGTGCATATGAACAGTTCAAGGTTACCGTGGATGGGAAGGAAAAGTCGGTAAGCCGTATTTCAGTGGATGGTTCTAGAGTTACGTTGTCGCTTATTTATCTGATCCGCGACAATCAAACGGTAAGAGTGAGCTATAAGCCGGATCGTTATCCATTGAAAGATCGCAGTGGCAACCAGCTTGAGGCATTTACGGATCTTTTGGCGCGAAATGATGCAGATACGAAGGCGCCTGTGGTTCAAAGGGCAGAGGTTAGCGGGAGCCTGCTGACGTTGACTTATAATGAATCATTGGATACGAGCAAGGTACCGCCTCGCAGTCATTTCTCGGTGTATGTCAATCGTTCATCCCAAAGTGTCGATTCTGTTCAAGTGCGAAATAATGAGGTTCATCTCGTCTTAAGCTCCAGTGTTGGCGACAACGATGATGTCACAGTATCGTACTTGCCAGGGGAGCCTCGAATTTCTGATTTGGCTGGAAATAAGGCATCCGGATTCGCATTGATGAAGGCTGATAACCGTTCTGACCGAACCGCGCCAACGTTGCGTTCGGCTTCAGTGAAGGGCAGTGCGATAACGCTTGTCTTTTCCGAGCGGCTGAAGGAATTTCCTTCTCCTGACGCATCACAATTTGTGGTACAGTCAGACAACCGGACAATTAAAGTAAAGCGTGCTTCTACTCGCAACGAAGAGGTTACCTTGACACTGGACGAAGCGGTCAATGCCTACAGCACGGTAACCGTTGCTTATTTGCAAGGGAAAAACCCGATTAAAGATTTGGCAGGCAATTCCTTGCAGTCGTTCGCATCTACCGCTGTGACCAATAAAACGGATGGTTCCACCACACGCCCGGGCGATATACAACCTGCTTCCTTCCGTTGGTTTTTGGATGATGGCTGGTATTTGCTCTCGAGCTCGTCAGCGGACACTAGCTCTGATCGTTCATTAAGCGGCAGTTCTGTTAAGCGTTATACGATACCGGCAAACAAGTTGAAATCATCCTTTGAATATGTACTCCAAAACGGTACGCGCAATCATCTGGCGTTCGATGTTCCGACATCCGAACGCGGAGCGGTGGTCGCTGTTCCATTGCAAACCTTGAATGAGGTATACAGTAAGGCAAATGATGCGGTATTCTCTATTCGTTATGGAGATATCCTGATGTCGGTTCCGTTGCGAGAGTTGGACTTTCGTGCTCTCGAGCGGGAGTGGGGGAACAATCAGGCATACCTGCTGCTCCAAGCAGAATCGGAATCTGGATCGGATTCTCGTGCATTGCTGCGCAGCCTGAATGATACAGGTGCACGCGTACGAGTCAATCCGATTGAATTCCGCTTGTCGGCATTCGCAGGCTCCGCCACGCCGCGTACGATTGAGGCGAATTTGAAATACAAGGTGCGCAACGTACAATTGGTACAACGAGGAAATGCATCAGCCGTCCGTTATGATTCCGTGCTGAACAAGGCGGGATATGTGCCAACGGTAACGAAGCAGGAACTTGGCGTTACGGTGTACGCTTTCCAGTTCAAAGGCAATCGTTCTGTGGCCATGATGGATCGTACGAAAGATTTCTCTGACATTAAAAGCCACTGGGGACGCGACGCTATTCGCGAATTGGCATCAAAGTATATTATTGAGGGTGTTAGTAATGACGCATTCGCACCGAATGCCAACATTACACGCGGACAGTTCGCGATCTTGCTGGCACGCTCGCTTGGGCTTCAAGCTGATGCGTCTGGAGCTTCCGCCTATCGTGATGTGAATCCGTCCAGCATGATGGCTCCTTATATTGGGGCTGCAACCAAAGCGGGAATTATTGGCGGTTATGAAAATGGCATGTTCCGTACAAATGAGTCGATCAACCGTGAACAAATGGCTGTTATGCTCGTTCGAGCGATGGAATATACAGGACGCGATGTTGCTTCCAATCCAAGTTCGCTTAATAAGTTCAACGATCGCAATCAGGTAAGCGGCTATGCGCGCGACGGCGTAAGCAAGGCAGTCTCTACAGGCATAGTTCAAGGGATGACCGCCAATACATTCCAGCCAAAGGCTACGGCGACACGTGCGCAGGCTGCAGTTATGCTGAAACGCATGCTTGAGCAAATTGAATATCTAGGATAGACGCTTCTTATTCATATCCGCAGTGCAGGCAGACTTGGTTCAAAGGAAAGATGTTTGACAACTGTTTGCCTGCTGCTTATACTAGATAATTGGATAGATATATGGAACAAAACGACGACGAATTCAAGTAAGCTGAAGCCCTGGGAGCAGAGAGAAGATTCCGGATCGGCGAACGCCGGCTGGCTGTAAGAATCTTCACCGAGAAGAGCAGCTGAATGCTAATTTCTGAGTGTGAATGGAACTTCACCGGGACGTGCCCGTTATCAACGTCAAGGCGATCGCAGACGCTTGTCTTACCCGTTGCTTGCATCATGGTGCAGGCTTGATTGATTGGATAAGACTGTATGCGATAACCAGGGTGGTACCGCGATATACGAATCGTCCCTGATTTTCAGGGGCGATTTTTTATTTTTATATGACAATTTAGTTGGGGGCGTTTATTCATGAAGGCTAGTGAAATTCGCGAGAAATGGTTAAAATTCTTTGAGAGCAAAGGGCATCACATTGAGCCGAGCGCATCGCTTGTGCCTCACAATGACCCATCGCTGCTTTGGATTAATGCGGGCATGGCCCCGCTGAAGCCTTATTTTGACGGACGGGTGAAGCCTGAAAACCCGCGTATTGCAAACTCGCAAAAATGTATTCGCACGAACGATATTGAAAATGTCGGCAAGACACGCCGCCACCATACGTTCTTCGAAATGCTCGGGAACTTCTCCATCGGCGATTATTTCAAAGAAGAAGCAATTACTTGGGCTTGGGAGTTCTTGACGAGCAAAGAATGGATTGGGTTTGATCCAAACCGTCTCTATGTTACCGTCCATAACGAGGATGAAGAAGCGTACAAGCTGTGGAACGAGAAAATTGGCCTCCCTGCTGACCACATCGTAAAGACAGGCGATGATAACTTCTGGGATATCGGGGAAGGACCTTGCGGCCCGTGTACTGAGATCTTCTACGATCGCGGAGAGAAGTACGGAACATTGGAAGAGGATCCAGAATGCTATCCAAGCGGTGAGAACGAGCGCTATTTGGAAGTGTGGAACAATGTATTCTCGCAATACAACCACAACAAGGACGGCAGTTACACGCCGCTGCCGAACAAAAACATTGATACAGGCGCAGGCTTGGAGCGCTTTGCATCGATCTTGCAGGATGTAGACTCCAACTTCGATACTGACCTGTTCCAGCCGATCATTCAAGCAACATGCCGCATTGCAGGCGTGAAATATAATGAACGTCCAGAGTTCGACGTTGCCTTGAAAGTTATTGCTGACCATGTTCGTACGGTAACATTCGCAGTAGGCGACGGCGTATTGCCATCGAATGAAGGTCGTGGATACGTTATCCGCCGCTTGCTGCGCCGTGCGGTTCGCTACGGGAAAATCCTCGGCATCGACCGTCCATTTATGGTAGAACTGGTACAAACGGTATGTGAAGTAATGGGTGCGCATTACAAGGAGATCGTTGAAAAACGCGAATTTATCGAAAAAGTGATTAAGAACGAGGAAGAACGTTTCCACGAAACGCTTGTCGAAGGATTGGCGATATTAGAAAGCTTAGCATCTGCTGCGAAGCAGGAGGGCCGTACGCAAATTGGTGGGCAAGAAGCGTTTAAGCTGTATGATACGTATGGCTTCCCATTCGACCTAACGGAAGATTATGCTTCCGAACATGGGTTGACGGTAGACCGTGAAGGCTTCGACCAAGCAATGCAAGAGCAGCGTGATCGTGCTCGTGCAGCTCGTCAAGATACAGGAAGCATGAAGGTTCAAGGCGGACCGCTTGCTGATTTCACGACTAAAAGCGAATTCGTTGGATATAATGAGTTGGTAACGGAATCCAGTGTGTTGGCGATAATCGTTGGCGACAACATGGCTGAGGAAGCACAAGCAGATACGACTTGCCAAGTGGTGCTTGATCGTACGCCATTCTACGCAGAAAGCGGCGGTCAGGTAAGCGACAGCGGTCTGCTTACAGCAGCCGGGTTCAAGGCAAAGGTTCAAGATGTAGTGAAGGCGCCTCATGGCCAGCATGTTGCTGTTGTTCGCGTGGAAGAAGGATCACTTCGCGTTGGCATGAAGGTACAAGCTGCAGTTGATCGTGCGATCCGCGAGGATATTATTAAGAATCACACCGCAACACACTTGCTTCACAAGGCGCTGAAGCTCGTATTGGGCGAGCATGCGAACCAAGCAGGATCTCTTGTTCAGCCTGATCGCCTTCGTTTTGACTTCACTCATTTAGGAAGCATTAGTGAAGAAGAGCTTACTGACATTGAGCATCGTGTCAACGAGCAAATCTGGAAAGGCACACAGCTCGTCATCGAATCAAAATCGATTGATGAAGCAAAAGAAATGGGCGCAATGGCATTGTTCGGCGAGAAGTACGGCGATGTTGTGCGTGTCGTACAAGTCGGCGATTACAGCATTGAGTTGTGCGGCGGCTGCCATGTTGGCAGCACTTCGGAAATTGGCCTCTTTAAAATTGTAAGCGAGAGCGGTATTGGCTCTGGCGTACGCAGAATTGAAGCCGTAACTGGACGTCATGCGTATCAATATATGGAGGCTCAATTGGAGCTGTTGAAGCAAGCTGGTTCATTGCTTAAATCAAATGTGGCCGATGTGCCGAAGCGTATTGAAGCGATGTTTACCCGCGAGAAAGAGCTTTCCCGTGAAAATGAATCGCTTAAGGGCAAGTTGAGCAGCATTGAAGCAGGACAATTGACAGATCAGGTAAAAACCGTTGCTGGCGTTCAAGTATTGGCAGCGCAAGTTGATGCTGGCGGTATGGATGCGCTTCGTACGACAGCGGACGAGCTGAAGGCGAAGCTGCCAGAAGCTATTATCGCGCTCGGTGCAGTGAACGAAGACAAGGTGAACTTTGTCGTTGCAGTTGCTCCTGGGCTTGTGAAGAAGGGGCTTCATGCCGGCAAGCTGATTAAGGAGCTTGCTTCTGTATGCGGCGGTGGAGGCGGTGGCCGACCGGATATGGCACAGGCGGGAGGCAAGGACGCTTCCAAGCTTCCAGCGGCGTTGGCTCTTGTAGAAGAGCTTGTTACGAAGCAGCTTGGCGTATAATATAAGAGAGGAGCCCTGTTGTATAGGGCTCCTTGATCCGATTCCATTAAGTGTCGCATTGTCGTCAAATTTGTGAACAATGCCAAGCTATGAAGCGGAATATTTTCTAGTTTGTTCGGGTATGTGTTATGATAAGAGTAAAGCGAGGTGTTAGCGATGAATTCCATGGATAAGACGATGAAGTTCAATGTAAAAGCGGAGGAACAGCAAGCTTCCAACGAAGATATCCTGTTGTCTGTCTATGATGCGCTTCTCGAGAAGGAATACAATCCTATTAACCAGATCGTTGGTTATCTTCTATCCGGGGATCCCGCTTATATCCCGCGGCATAACAATGCTCGAAGTATCGTGAGGAAGAAGGAGCGGGACGAACTGATAGAAGAATTGGTTCGTTTCTACTTGAATCATCACCGTTAAGTCGCGAAGATGAACGTATCACGGATGAAGAAGCACACAGCACTGGGAGAGAATGAATGAAGATTCTTGGCTTGGATTACGGAGATCGACGGATCGGTGTCGCGATTAGCGATGCTTTCGGTTGGACGGCGCAAGGGCTGGAAGTCATTGAACGCCGCAAACCAGAGGATGATCTGAAGCGACTTGGTGACATTGTAAAGGAACACGGCGTGGAAGCCATTGTTCTCGGACTGCCGAAGAATATGAATGGCACAGTCGGACCTCGGGGCGAGCTAAGCATGTCATTTGCAGAACAGTTGAAGCAGTCGTTCGGATTGCCCGTTCACCTGTGGGATGAACGCTTGAGTACGGTGTCGGCAGAACGCACATTGCTGGAAGCTGACGTCAGTCGCAAGAAGCGTCGACAAGTCATCGATAAGATGGCGGCAACCATTATATTACAAACATATCTTGACTATCAATCAAGAAGGTGAGGGGTTACTATGACACGAGATGAACATTTGCAAGAAGAACCGGAGATCATTTATATTCCGGACGACGAGGGCAACGAGGAAGAATTCGAAGTCATTATGAAGTTCGATGTAGATGGCACGAACAAAAAATATATGATGGTCGTACCTGTTGAATCCGACGATGATGATTCCGACGAAGTGTACGCGTTCCGTTATGAGGAAGACGAAGACGACTTGAAGCTGTTTACCATCACGGATGAAGAAGAATGGAACATCGTTGAGGAAACGTTCAATACTTTATTTACCGCAGACGAGGAGAATGAAGGGTGACCGAACGAGTGGAGCTTCAATTGACAGAGCAGCTGAAGAATGCTTTCGGTCAATTCGTTGAAATGACGGACGACGCTGGCAACAGCCGTGTTCTGTCGCTAATCGCTGAATTCCGACTTGACGATCAAGCCTATGCCGTATTGCTTCCAGAAGGTGCTCAGGAATCTGAGCAGGAACTGTATCGCATTATCGGAAGTGAAGAAGAAGGCTGGGAACTCGAATCGATTGAAGACGATGATGAGTGGGAAGAAGTAGCCGAACTGTATGATGAACTGACGTATCGAGACGAATTTTAATTTGTAGTTTGTTGAGTGATACGCGGCATCAGCTAACTGATACTTTACGGAAAAAGGGCGGAAATCCGCTCTTTTTCCATGTAGGAGAGTGTGTGGATGAGGAAAGGCTTGAAGATTTATCTGACGATCAGCCTTGTGATTCTGCTTGTGGCCGGGGTTGGGATTGGTTATATATGGAGCGAAATGCGTCCTTCTGCGCAAGGGGAGCGGGATATCCCGGTTGTAATCGAGCAAGGCTCTGGAACAGCAGCGATCGCATCGCAGTTGGAGGAGCAGGGAATTATTCGCAATGCACTCATATTCAAAGTGTATCTGAAATGGAACGGGGAGGGCAGCCGTTTCCAAGCGGGGAAATATTTATTCCGTTCAGGTTCTACCTATGACAACATTATTGCCAAGCTGAACAGCGGTGATGTTGTTGCGGAAGAAATGGTGCGCTTCACGATCCCTGAAGGTTATACCGTGGAACAGATTGCGGACAAACTAAGCAAGGACGGCATTGTGGACAAGGAGCGTTTCCTGAAACTGACGGATGATACGTCTTGGCTCAAGCAGTCAGCGCCGCTTGTTACGCATATTCCTGATGGTGTTAAGCTGAAGCATAAACTTGAGGGGTACTTGTTCCCTGAGACTTATGAACTGAAGAAGGGAAGCTCCGAGGAAGACATTATTACTCGAATGGTGCAGGAAACAGAGAAGCGTTTGTCACAAGCGTCACCAAGCTGGGAGGCTGACCTGAAGACACGTGGATTGTCGTTTCATGAAATGATGACGCTGGCTTCATTGGTCGAGCGAGAGGCTGTCGTTGATACAGAGCGTCCGTTGATTGCGGGCGTCATTGATAATCGAATCGCCAAGGGCATGCGGCTGCAAATCGATGCTACCGTTCAATATGCACTGGACAAGCCGAAGGAACGTTTGTATTATAAAGATTTGGAAATCGATAGTCCATACAACACGTATAAAATAGATAAATTGCCGCCGGGCCCTATTTCTAGTCCAAGTACAGCCTCCATTCAAGCAGTGTTAAAGCCGGAGGCTTCAGAGTATTTGTATTATGTGACCAAAAAAGACGGCTCCCAAACGCATCTGTTCGCCAAAACGTTTCCAGAGCATGAGCGTAATATCGAACAGAGCAAGAAAACGGCAGGTCAATAGAAAGTGGTGAAATGAATATGACTTATCAACCGGAATTGCTTGTTACCGCAGGCAGTGTTGAGGAACTGGAGCGTCTGCTTCAGGCTGGTGCGAATGCAGTCCTCGTCGGGGAAGTAAAATATAGCGTGCGCATGCCGGGTGAAATGACAATCGCGGATATTCAGGCAAGCCTGCCGATCGTCCGCAGCCATAACGCCAAGCTGTATGTTGCAGTTAATAATATTATGCATAATGAGCATTTAACGGATTTGTCTGAATATTTGAAACAACTGGAGGATCTTGGAGTCGATGCGATTGCCTATGGTGATCCGGCTGTGCTGATGGTTGCAAAAACTGCGGCACCATCTCTTCGTTTGCAATGGAATGCCGAGATGACATCCACGAACTACCGGACAGCTCAATACTGGCAGAAGCGCGGCGCAAGTCGCATTGTTGCTGCCCGTGAGCTGAACTTGGAGCAAGTCGTAGAGATGAAACATCAGCTTCCTGACATGGAAGTCCAAGTGCAAATTCATGGCATGACTAATATTTATCATTCGAAGCGTCACCTAGTTCATCATTACATGCATCATCTTGGTAAAGAGGAAGGTACGTATGAAGTGGGCATGGATCAGAAGCTCTTCCTCGTTGAGCGGGAACGTCAGGATGAGAAGTTCCCGATGTATGAAGATGCCAACGGAACCCACATCATGAGTTCTGACGATATTTGCTTCATTGAAGATTTTAAGTCACTCCTTGATGCTCGTATCGACAGCTTCAAAATCGAAGGAATATTGAAGTCTATTTCATACAATGAAACCGTCGTTCGCGTGTATCGTGAAGCAATCGATGCCTATATCGCCGATCCTGAAGGGTATGTCATGAAGGATGAATGGATGGATCGCATCCGTGCTGTTCAGGATCCTGAGCGAGAGCTGTCATTCGGATTTTTCTATAAAGAACAAATGTATTAAGGAGGGGGCGTACAACGATGAGCACACAAACAAAACATAAATATAACGGCAAGCGATATCGCTTGGACAAGCCGGAACTGCTCGCTCCCGCCGGCAATTTGGAGAAGTTGAAGTTCGCCATCCATTATGGTGCGGATGCCGTATACATTGGTGGTCAGAAGTACGGTTTGCGCTCTAATGCAGACAATTTCAGCTTTGAAGAAATGCGTGAAGGTGTGGAGTTTGCTAAAAATATGGCGCAAAGGTGTTCGTTGCGACGAATATTTATGCGCATAATGAAGATGTCGAAGGGTTAGAGGAATATCTTCGCAATTTGGAGGATGCAGGCATTAGCGCGATTATTGCCGCAGATCCATTCATTATTGAAACGGCGCAGCGTGTGGCACCGAAGCTGGAGGTTCACGTAAGCACCCAGCAGTCGATCGCCAACTGGCAAACGATTCAATTTTGGAAAAATGAAGGCATGCCTCGCGTCGTCTTGGCTCGGGAAACGAGCATGGATGAAATCCAGGAGATGAAAAATCATGTCGATATCGAAATTGAGGCCTTTATTCACGGAGCGATGTGTTCTTCCTATTCCGGACGCTGCGTGTTGTCCAACCACTTTACAAACCGCGATTCCAATCGTGGCGGCTGTTGCCAATCATGCCGCTGGAAATACGATCTATTCGAGGATGACCGTGCAGATGCAATGGATATGATCAGCGAACAGGAAGCATCGGGTTCTTCTGTTCTGGAGCAGTTCCGTCTGGGAGTGAATCAGAAGGCGTTGTTCGATGAGAATGACAATGCGTTCGCTATGAGCGCGAAGGATCTGTGCATGATCGAGCATTTGCCGGATCTTATCGATGTAGGGGTAGACAGCTTCAAAATTGAGGGTCGTATGAAGTCGATTCATTATGTGGCCACGGTAGTAAACGTATATCGGAAAGCCATTGATGCTTATATGGCCGATCCAGACAACTATGAGCTGAAGCAGGAATGGTTGGATGAGATTTATAAGGCGGCTAACCGTCCTGTTAATACTGGCTTCTTCTACGAAGAGCCGGATCATGAGGATCATATTTACGAGCCGGAAGACAAGCCGGCACCTTATGATTTTGCTGGTTTGGTTATGGATTACGATGCCGATACTGGCATTGCGACGATCCAACAGCGCAATCACTTCAAGGTGGGAGCTGAGGTTGAGTTCTTTGGCCCGAACAACACGTTCTTCAAGCAAACGGTGGATAAGCTGTGGGATACAGAAGGCAATGAGCTGGATGCAGCTCGCCATCCGCTGCAGCTCGTACGCATGAAGGTTGATCAGCCGGTAACGTATTTCGATATGATGCGCAAGAAGAACGCAAAAGCGTAAAACATAGATCAGCAATTAAATAAGAGCAGTAATAATCAGCAGTCGTTTTAAGCCCTTGCCAGAAGATGGCGAGGGCTTTTTTGTTCTGCAATAACGTTGGATCACCGTTAATAAGAAGTAGACTGTTGGATAGTACCCGTAGTCGTGGTTATGAGAATGGGGAAGTGGGAAGTAATGATACTAAAAAGATGTTTCAAATCTCGATTGTTGTGAAGGTGGTGGGTGAAAGTGTTGTCACGCCAACGTTCTAAGCGGCAGCGGCTCATGAACAATCGGCTTGCTTTGTTAGCATGTGTCATTACGGTAATTATCGGTATTTATATTGTAAGGCTGGGCTGGCTTCAACTGCTGTTCGTTCACAGTAAGGTAGACGATAGCACTTATACGGTAATGCAGCGTACGGTTATTCAGCGTGCCCGTGCTGTGGTGCTGGATGATGGACGCGGAACGATTGTTGATCGGGAAGGGCGACCGTATACCGGTCAACTCGTTACGGCTCTGGTTCTCTTTCCTGTGAATAAAAATACGATAAGCACAGACGCGGTTCGCAGCTTGGCGCTATGGCTGCATTTGCCGGAACAAGAGGTCAGCAGACGATGGGAGAAGCTTGCGGAGCCTTTGATTTGGCCGAATGAGAAGGATAATAAGCTGCCCTTCGAGCTTACCGCGGATCAAGCGGCTCAGATACAATCGTCCGACTGGGAGGGAGTTAGCGCGCTTCCGTATACGATTCGGTATCCGCTGCGTCAGCATACCCCGCAATGGGTAGGAGCAATCGCAGATTTGGCGGGCTCTGCTAACACAATCACTTCTAAAAGGAATAGAAACAATGCGGTTTCCAGCGTTGTTGGCATATCGGGATTGGAGCGATCCTTTGGGCCGCTGCTGAAGGGCTTGGGAGCAACGACGGCCGTGCATTATACAGATGCTGGGCGACATCCGCTAAATGGCCTTCATGTTCGCATAAGACGGCCTGATAATCCGTATTATCCTTTGCGGCTAACTACAACAACCGATCAGATGATCGAAGCTGCCATTGAACAAGTGCTTGATCGGTTCAAGGTTGCAAAAGGCTCCGTCGTCGTACTTGATGCTGCAACAAGAGATGTAATAGCGATGGTATCCCGCCCATCCGCAGATCCCTATCATATTGAACCTGAACAGGGATCATGGAACAACCGAGCGACTAAGGCTCTTCCTCCAGGCTCTGTATATAAGCTATTCATTGCAGCTGCTGCTATGGAAGCGGGATTGACGGAACTGAATGAACGCTTCCAGTGCGACGGCCACTACGGAAAGTATGGGTTGGCATGTTGGCTGCCGGAAGGACATGGCATGCTTACGCTGAGGGAAGCGTTGGCAGAATCGTGCAATGAAGTATTTGCTGAACTGGGAGAGCGTTTGTCTGGAGAGCAATTAGCTAGCTATGCGCAGAGGATGGGAGTGAGCGGGCTTGTTGGCATGATATCTGATGATGGCATGGGGCATCGCAATTTGCATCACTTCGAGGGTGAAGAAGAAAGTCGTGTTTTTCCAGACGGTGTGCAGCCACTGGATGTGTCGGGAGGGGTACGGGCACAATCAGGAATTGGTCAGCGGGATGTTCGAATAACACCGCTGGCAGCAGCCAATTTTGTTGTGACACTGCTGCAGGATGGAAATTACGGCTCCCCGCGATTAATTCAGGAGGTACAGTATGCAACGGGAATGCCGCTCGCTCGATTCGCTGTACAAGCGAAGAAGGAGCGGATTATGAAGTTAGAGACAGCCCGCAGTGTCCAAAAAATGATGGTAGATGTGGTGCAGTACGGCACAGGACAGTCGCTCAGGCAGGTTTCATGGAATGTTGCAGGGAAAAGCGGAACGGCTCAGGCTGAAGCATATGGAACGGCTAACGTACATACCTGGTTTGTCGGATATGGGCCGGTAGAGAAGCCGCAATATGCGGTAAGTGTAGTAAGTGAAAATGATCCAGCAAGTGCTTCTCATAAAGCTACAGAGGTATTTGGTGCAGTTATGGAGGTATTGGCACAGCACGCACAGAAATAGCCGTTCCATCTTTACGGATGTGAGGACGGAACGGCTAGTAAGTCAAGAAGGGGTATTATCCTTATTGTCCCCGCTATCTTCTCTGGTGCTGTCAAACGGATGTCCAGAATCAAATTCTTCTTTAGGCATACGGATCCAACGTTTTAAATAACCTTGATCATAGAGGGCTTTAATTAAAATTAACAGGACGGTGGACATAACGATACCGATTACCCCAAACAATGACATCGATACGATCATGAAGGATAGCATGGTAAATGCGGACACTCCAAGTGATGTTCCTGTAATTTTAGGGTCGAGAATTTGCCGAACAAGAAGTGTGACGCCCATGACAACAGCAAGTCCAATTGCAAGTGACGTATTGCCGATGATAAGTAGGTAGGCAATCCAAGGGATGAAGATAAATGGAATTCCAAGCAAGGGAAGCAAATCAAAGAGAGCCGATAACAAGGCGACAAGGAAGGAATTGCTCACACCAAGCAAAAGAAGACCGATAAAAACAATGATAAAGGTTACGGAAATCAACTTCAGCTGGGCCTTCAAATAGGCAGATAATCCCTTTAAAACATTTTCTTTTAAAAATAGGTACGCTTTGAGAAAAGTACGCGGTGTTTTGTTGCGGGCAACTCTGCGCCACGTATCAATTTCAATGCTGAGGAAATAGCCAAGGATAATAGCAATGGCAAAGTTCAGCGTAAATGTTGAAAAGGATGTAATTTGCTTAATAAGCAGGCCGAGCAGTCCAGCGATAAATTCAGAAATATGCTTCGCAGCATTGCCCGCATAATCATTGATGCGGTTAGATACATCAGGCGGCAATGACTCATAGCGATTTTGCAAGTAGTTGGCGATGTTAACCAGTTCATTCTGAACAGCCTTAATATAGGAGGGCAGTTGACCTTGCAATTCAATGGCTTGATGGACGACAATAAATCCAAGACCGAACATAGCTCCTAATATGACCAGCACGAACAATAATACAGAGATGGCCGAGGCGATTGCTTTCTTCATGCCTCGTCGGTTGAGAAAAGCGGCCAACGGCTCGATGAACATGAATACCACAAAAGCCAAGAAGATAGGGGCGGCGATTGAATACAAATAGCTGAACGTATACATGATTAAATAAGCGGTTACGATCAGCAATGCGATATCAAATGCCGTACGCCAATACTTACGGTAAAATGCAATCATAGAACAGACTCCTTTTCACCAAATACAGTATGCTTTCCATTGTACACGAAACGATTTCCCGTGCCTATTCTTTGTTCATTATGTTACAATAATAACAGTTCATACGTAGAGTAATACATACGTACATGCAATTCGTAAAGTATAAGAATGTCGCATTTATTTTGTAAAAAGAAACGGGGAACTAGGATGGTGGAATTCATTTTATTATGGGGGTTTTACATCCTGACGTTTTATGCGTTTCTCCCTGGCTTAATCAGCCGCCTGTTTGGATTTCGTGTCTTTCAGAAGGGACGTGCAGAACGGGAGCTGGCGTTGACGTTTGACGATGGCCCAGATCCAATCTATACGCCGCAACTGTTAGACCTGTTGAAGAAATATAATGCCAAGGCAACATTTTTTGTTGTTGGCATACATGCAGAGCAGCATCCGGAATTGCTGAAGCGAATGCACGATGAGGGGCATCTTATCGGCATTCACAACTATGTTCATAAGTCCAACTGGCTGATGCGTCCAAAAACGGTGAAACGACAAATTCGCAAAACGTCAGACATTATTCAATCAGTAACGGGCAAGCGTACGAATTATTATCGGCCCCCATGGGGAATCGTTAATTTGTTCGACTATGGCAACCTCGGTTACCTGCAAATTATTTTATGGTCTGTATTGTTCGGGGATTGGCGGAAGAAGCTTGGCGCCGAACGCTTATATCAACGCATGATGAAACGATGTCGGGGTGGAGAAGTGCTGCTGCTGCATGATTGCGGCTTGACGCTGGGAGCGGATCGTGAAGCACCAGCAAATATGCTTGTGGCGTTGGAACGGTTCATGGAGGAAGCAGAGAAGCGAGAACTGCGCTGTGTCCGTATCGATGAGCTTATCCGCTTGACTGATCAAGCCCGAATCGAGAACCCAAGCTGGCTTAGACGAACGGTTGTGCGTCTTTGGTTTCTCTACGAGAAAGGGTTTCACTCCGTTTTTGCTCTCAAGACAACGAACAGTGAACAACCGGTGTTCCACTTCCGTGTCCGCCCGTACCATGGCAAAGCCATCATGTTGGATGACGGGGTAGAACTGAAGCACAATGACCTTGTGTTGGAACTGCATTTTGACAATAAGTTATTGTATGATATCGGTCATCGGTCGCGGACTTCAATGCAAATTGCAATCCAGATGATACGCTCAGTCGAGCGCACATTACCTGAGCTTGCAGATTATTTGTTAAGCGATGATAATTTGCGGGCGAATGTGAAGGCGTTGTACGGAGTAAGTATGATGCATCGCGGCCCTGAGCAATTTGGGTTTACGGTGCGGGATTTACCAAGAGGCTTGTTCTCTTGGGTGACCCGAAGATATTTACGGCTCCTTATGAGCATTATTCATCCTCAAGGACAGAATCGCTTGAAGCAGCAAGCGGAGCAGATGATTCCGAAGTTGATTATTATGTCTACAGAAACATTGCTGTCGCGATATGGGAAAAACAGAAATTATGCATTTGATGCGAATGCTTCTGAGCGAATCGTACTCGTTGATCAGAAAGTAGAAAACGCGGCACATCCACTATAATCAACCGATAATACCATATAATTACATTTGTTTAATAGCTTTAGAAAATGGTACTGACCATTTTTTAAAGCTATTTTTTTGTGTAAAGTCGTTTTGAGTATTTATGCAACTTTTATGCAAAAGAATAAAAACAGAGGAATGAACTTTCTGAGAGGACTATGTGAACAGTTATCCACTGAGAGGAAACAAAATAGTGAATTAGGAACAGATTTCCGTTTTTAGATATGAAAAAAATGATTTTTTAAGCCGAATTGCCTATCATTGATAAAAAAAGTTATCGAACGAAAATTAAAATCTTTTAAGGTAAAGCTGACATAAGCATTTACAAATACGAAGTTATCAAGTAGTATTATGAAAAAATATTCGTTTCCTACGGAGGAATTGGTCATTCTTTCATATTTTATTGACCAATGTTCTATAAAAGAGGATATAGCCGAACATTCTATTAAATCTAGGTAATATGTATACAACTTTTATACTATTTATAAATGCCATCTGAGAAATAAGGGGAGAATGTTGTGAAGAAAAGTCTTAGCACTATGATTTGCTTATTGTTGTCATTGACACTTATCCTGTCTGCTTGCGGAGGCGGAAGTTCCTCTGAGGGTGCGGACAAGTCTACTGGGCAAAATACAGAACAACCGGCTGAAGAATTGGTAACCGATGGCTTGATTAAAGCTTCGGATACATCCATGTCTCCAGAGCTTGCGAAGAACCGTAAGGACACCATGATTATCGGCATCTCAGCGCCAAGCGGAATTTTCAATCCGCTGTATGGTGAAACATCATATGATAACTTTATTAATACTTCCATATTCACCAGTATGATCGAAGTGAACAAAGACGGTACTTATAAGGAAGGCATAGCAGAGAAATGGGAAATTTCCCCGGACAATCTTGTATACACGTTCACATTGCGTGACGGCCTGAAGTTCAGTGATAATACTCCGTTGACTGCGGATGACGTAGCATTCAGCTTGACTGTATTGCACGACAAGTCTTATGACGGTCCTACCGACATTATCAAGGACGCTCATATTAAGGGCGGCAAAGAGTATAAAGAAGGAAAAGCGACATCCATCGAAGGCATTAAAGTGTTGGATCCGCGCACGATTCAAGTGACGACGACCGAAGTTAACGCTTTGGCATTTTCCGCTATCGGTTCCGTAGGCGTGCTTCCTAAAGCAATCTATGGCAAGGATTACAAACAAGGTAACCTTGGTTATATGAGAGATCTGTTCACACATCCAGTCGGCAATGGGCCGTACAAGCTTGAAAAGTTCACTCCAGGTCAAGAAGCGGTATTGGTAGCGAACGAGCTTTTCTACCAAGGCAAGCCGAAAATCAATAAATTGATTTATAAGTTCACGACATCGGAAACGAATGTCCAATTGCTGCAAGCTGGCGAAACAGATATGGATTTCATCGATGTTAACAAAGATACAATCGAGCAATTGAAAGAATTCGGGTTTGTTGATATTAACTTGTTCCCTACTAACGGATACGGTTTTATCGCATTCAACCATAAGCATGATCAATTTAAAGACAAGCGCGTTCGCCAAGCATTGACATACGGTTTGAACCGTAAGGAAATCGTCGATGCGGTATATCAAGGCTATGCAGACGTACTGAACGTTCCGCAATCCAAAGTATCTTGGGCGTACACGGATGATGTGAATAAGTACGATTTCGATTTGGAAAAAGCAAAACAACTGCTGGATGAAGCAGGCTGGAAAGTCGGCGCAGACGGCATCCGTGAAAAAGACGGTAAGAAATTCAAGATTACGTTTACAGCTACAACGCCTAACCCTGTAAACGATGCAATCATTCCGCTTGCTCAAGCGAGCTACAAAGAGCTTGGCATCGAATTCGTTGCAGAGCAAATGGACTTCAATGCAGCTATAGACAAGCGTAAAAAAGGCGATTTCGACATGATGTTCTTGGCTTGGTCCTTAACTCCAGACCCACAATCCGGGGAAAATGTGTTCAAGACTGGCGGTTCCCAGAACGATGTTGGATACTCCAATCCGAAGGTTGATGAGCTGTTCACAAAAGCTGGAGCAATGGTAGACACAGAAAAGCGTAAAGAAGTCTTTAAAGAGTTGTATAAAGAGTTGAACGAAGATCTTCCATATATCTTCTTGTATCAACGTCGTGACATGTGGGCTAACAATGCTCGTTTGCAAGGCTTCGATATGTCGCCTTACCGTAACTTCACGTACAGCTTGCCACAATTGCAAATTCAATAGCCGCAAGGCATATGAATAGTGCCTGCAAAATGCTCAGCCTTCGGGCTGGGCATTTAGGCTTATATAAAGCTAGGAGGAATAATTATGAAGCAATACGCCATCCGGCGGCTGTTACAATTGGTTCCTACGATAATAGGGGTATCCGTTATCCTGTTCGCCGTATTTGCATTGGCACCGGGTAACTTTATCGATTCGAACCCGACGATTTCCAAAGAACGCGCTGCTGAACTTAAAGCGATTCACGGTTTGGACAAGCCGCTAACAGAACGTTACTTCACTTGGGCTAGCAATACACTCAAGGGAGACCTGGGGATGTCGATACAGCATAAGCAACCGGTTACAACTGTACTCAATCGCTATATGTGGAATTCCTTTATGATTGCTGCAATCGTATTAGTTCTATCATGGGCAATTGCAATTTTAGTCGGTGTATTTTCTGCTATCAGGCAATATTCCTTTTTTGATGGAGTAGTTACGTTTCTCGTTTTTGCTTTAATGTCATTGCCATCATTCTTTGTTGGCTTATATGCAATAAAAGCGTTAGCTGTCGACTTCAAAATATTCCCTGTAGGCGGAATGTACACCTCCGGAAGCAATGCAACCGGATTGGCGCAATTCTGGGATTTGATTCATCACTTAATGCTGCCAGTTATCGTATTGACTGCACTGAGTGTAGGCTCACTTACTCGTTATTTCCGTACGAGCATGCTGGAAGTTATTCGTCAGGATTACATCCGAACTGCACGTGCGAAAGGCTTGAAAGAAAGAACGGTTATTTTCAAACACGCGCTTCGCAACGCAATGCTGCCTGCAATTACGTTGTTGGGCATCGAGCTTCCGGGATTGTTCGGTGGCGCAATGATTACAGAGAAAATCTTCAACTGGCCGGGTATCGGCCGTATTAACTTGGAAGCAATCACGTCGCGTGACTACTTCCTGTTGATGGGCTTCACAATGTTCTTGGCATTGCTCACTGTGCTCGGTAACTTCTTAGCTGACGTGCTGTACCGCGTGGCCGATCCACGTGTACGCATGAAATAGAAAGGGGAAAAAGCTCGTGTCTCAAACTGCTACTAACTCTGCAGCTGCAACAGCTGCTTCGAAGACGAAGCCTGCTTCCCCGTGGAGGTTGGCATTTAAGCAACTTAGCAAAAACAAATTCGCAATGGGCGGACTTGTCGTTGTACTATTGATGTTCGTCATTTGCTTTATTGGTCCGCTGTTCTCGCCATATACATTGGATACGATGGGCCCGATGAAAAATAAAGGCCCTTCCGCTACACACTGGCTTGGTACGGACAACCTGGGTCGCGACATCCTGCTGCGGGTAATGCTCGCAGGACGCGTATCCTTGATCGTCGGTCTCGTTGCTATGATTATCTCTGTCACAATCGGTAGTACGCTTGGCGCACTTGCAGGTTACTATCGCGGATGGGTTGATTCCATCATCATGCGTCTAGCGGATATTATGATGTCGATTCCGAGCTTGCCGCTTCTCATTATTCTTGGCGCGGTACTTTCGGATATGAAGGTTCCACCGGACAAGCGGATTTTTGTCGTTATGTTCTTGCTCGGATTCATGAGCTGGCCGAGCTTGTCCCGTCTCGTGCGCGGACAGATCTTGATGCTTCGTGAGCAAGAGTTCATGCAAGCGGCAGAAGTGCTCGGTCTGCGTGACCGCCGCAAAATCTTCCGCCACTTGCTGCCGAACACAATTCCGATCATTATTGTCGTAGCTACATTGACAGTTGCGGGTGCTATTTTGCAAGAGTCGGTATTGAGTTACTTGGGTCTAGGGGTAGTACCGCCGACACCATCATGGGGGAACATGATTACAGCGGCGAACAACTTGATTGATTTCCAGAAGCGTCCATGGTTGTGGATTCCGCCGGGCGTATGTATTTTCTTGACAGTAATTTCGATTAACATCATTGGTGACGGCTTGCGAGACGTCCTCGATCCGAAAATGAAGAGGTAGGGATACGTTATGTCAAATAACTTGATCGAATTTCGCAATTTGCGGACGAATTTCTATACTAGCAGTGGCGTCGTAAGAGCGGTCAATGATGTCAGCTTCTCGATTAAAGAAGGAGAAACGCTGTGTGTTGTTGGTGAATCCGGATGCGGAAAAAGCGTAACAGCGATGTCTCTTATGCGTCTTGTCTCTCCTCCAGGTAAAGTGGAGGGCGGTCAGATCTTATATAATGGCAAAGACTTGCTTGGCTTGAAGGAACGTGAAATGCGTCAGATCCGCGGTAATGAAATCGCGATGATCTTCCAGGAGCCGATGACGTCCCTGAACCCGGTATTTACGATCGGGGAACAGCTGACAGAACCTATCCTGTTGCATAAAGGCGTTACGAAGAAGGAAGCTAAAAAGCGCGCGATCGAGCTGATCGAACTGGTCGGCATTCCACGCGCGGCACAAATCTTCGATGCATATCCGCATGAGCTTAGCGGCGGTATGCGTCAACGGATCATGATCGCGATTGCGCTTAGCTGTGATCCGAAGCTTCTCATTGCGGATGAGCCGACAACCGCGCTCGACGTAACGATTCAAGCACAGATCTTGGACTTGATGCGCAACATTAAGAAGGAATTCAACACTGCGATCATGATGATTACGCATGACCTTGGTGTCGTAGCGGAAATGGCAGACCATGTTGTCGTTATGTATGCAGGTAAAGTGATTGAAGAAGCTCCTGTGCTGGAGCTCTTCAAAAATCCAAAGCACCCGTATACGCAAGGTCTCTTGAAGGCGAAACCAGTCATCAATGAGCGTATGGAGCGTTTATATACGATTCCAGGACAGGTTCCGAACCCTGTAGAGCTTGGAGAGAATTGTTACTTCAATGATCGTTGCGAGCATTGTATGTCCATTTGTACGGATAAGCAGCCTCAGCTTAAAGTATATGACAACAAACATAAGGCAGCATGCTGGCTGTATGAAAAGGGAGGGGACGTACAATGAGTCAACAACCGTTGTTGCAAGTAGACAATTTGAAAAAATACTTCCCCATCCAAGGCGGCATTTTTTCAAAAACGGTAGGCCATGTTCGTGCGGTTGACGGCGTGTCCTTTAACTTGAATAAAGGAGAAGCGCTTGGTCTTGTAGGAGAATCCGGTTGCGGGAAATCAACTACGGGACGTACCATCCTTCGTTTGCTCGATAAGACCGAAGGACAAGTATTGTTCAACGGTGTAGAAATTCATGATCTGTCAAAAAAGGATCTGCGCAATATGCGTCCTAAGATGCAGCTTGTGTTCCAAGATCCATACAGCTCTTTGAACCCGCGCATTAAGATTGGCGATGCAATCGGCGAAGCCTTGATTGACCACGGCATTTCTTCGAAGAGCGAAGTGCGTGATCGGGTTAAAGAGATTTTGACGATTTGCGGTTTGGCTCCGTATCATATCGATCGCTATCCGCACGAATTCTCTGGTGGACAACGCCAGCGTATCGGGATTGCGCGCGCTTTGGTGCTGAACCCTGAATTTATTGTAGCTGACGAGCCGGTATCGGCGCTCGACGTATCGATTCAAGCACAGATTATCAACTTGCTGAGTGATTTGCAGGAGCAGAAGAACCTGACGTACTTGTTCATCTCTCACGACTTGTCAGTCGTAGAGCACTTGTGCAACCGGATCGGGGTTATGTACTTGGGGTCGCTCGTTGAGATGGCTCCTCGTGATGAGCTGTTCCGCAATCCGCTTCATCCATATACGAAGGCGCTGTTGTCTGCAGTTCCTGTACCGGATCCAACACGCAAGCCTGAGCGGATCGTGTTGCAAGGGGATATTCCAAGCCCGGCAAACCCTCCATCTGGCTGTAAGTTCCATACACGCTGTCCGTTCGCGACAGATATTTGCAAGCAGGCGGTGCCGGAGTACCGTGATATGGGCGGCGGACATCACGTTGCCTGCCACTTGGTCTAATTTGAATCTTATGCGTAATTTACAGGCTGTCTCATTAAGATGAGGCAGCCTGTTTTGCGTGCGCTGATTAAGAAGGACTGAATGGTTTAGAAGAAGCTCCTTCTATTATCAATATGACATAGGATGACATAATTAGGGTCTATAATGAGGGAAAGCTTAATGAAAGGAGTGGCCGTTTATGGAACGAAGAATTATTTTAGATTTAGCAGTTACGGCAGATGGTTATATTGAAGGGAAAAATGGGGAAGTTGATTGGTGCATTATGGACTCTGAGATGGGTTTTTCTCATTTCCTAAATCAAATTGATACAATTTTGTATGGAAGAAAAAGCTATGATTTATGGGGACAATTCACCCCAGGAAGTGAAAATACGGAAACAGAAAAAGAAATGTGGAAATTAGTCCATAGTAAAAAAAATATGTGTTTTCACAAACTCAGCAAGGAGCTGATAATAAAGTAATATTCATAAATGATAATATTCATGAAGAAGTAAATAAATTAAAGAATAAACCTGGTAAGGACATCTGGCTGTATGGTGGAGCAAGTCTTATTACAACTTTTATCAATTTAGGGCTTGTGGATGAATTTAGATTATCTGTCCACCCTGTTATTTTAGGAGAAGGAAAACCGTTGTTTATTGATATAAAACAGAGGTTAAATTTGAATATGGTTCATACAAGAACATTTACCTCCGGCGTTGTGCAGTTAATCTACAGGATGCAGCGATAGTCTAAGATTCTATTTTTCAAGTTATGGTCTTACGCTGGTTGGTTTTTGTTATTTTCACTAAATAGCCCACTCCATTCAGTAGCAGATGAACTGTAGAAACTGTTACGGTTACATAAGGATGGAGTGCTATCGAAAGAGGAATTGATGCACCAAAAGCGAAGTTGTTAGTATAACACCAAAGGGAACCTCGGAAACCTAAGGTTTTTCCCTTTACTGTTTAGACTAAGTTTGAAGGTACGCGGCTAGCCCCAATTAAAAAACCTCTTAAAAGGCCATAGGGCTTCTAAGTACACCCGGCAAGATATCACCGTTTCCTTGAAGGAGGACTACTGTTTTGGATGCGCAATTTCTAGATTTATTGGCCCAGAAATATGATACGGAAGAAAAAGTCGTAACAGAAATCATCAATCTTAAAGCGATCTCCAATCTCCCCAAGGGAACTGAGCATTTTGTCAGTGATTTGCATGGGGAGTTCCAGGCTTTTCAGCATGTACTGAGAAACGGTTCTGGTACTGTAAAAGAGAAAATAAAAGATTTGTTCCGTGAGGTTTGGACGGATAAAGAAATTAATGATTTTGCGGCCTTAGTGTATTATCCGGAAGAAAAAATACAGCTGGTTAAAGGAGACTTGTGCAATGAACAAGCCTTGAACAGGTGGTATAGACAAACAATTGAACAAATGCTTAAGCTCATTTCTTATGCCTCTTCTAAATATACGCGCTCGAAATTGCGCAAAGCTCTGCCGGAGCAGTTTGTATATATTGTAGAAGAGCTTCTATACAAGACGGATTTGACCAACAATAAGGATCCTTATTATGAGGAAATATACCGCCAAATTATCTCCTTGGGCCAGGCGGAAAAGCTCATTATCGGCCTTGCTTATACAACCCAGCGCCTGGTGGTTGACCATCTTCATGTAGTCGGAGATATCTATGACCGCGGGCCGGACCCCGATAAAATTATGGACACGCTGATCAACCACCATTCTGTAGACATCCAGTGGGGGAACCATGATGTCCTGTGGATAGGCGCCTATGCGGGTTCCTTGGTCTGCCTTGCAAATATTATCCGGATCTGCGCCAGATACGACAATCTGGACATCATTGAAGACGTATACGGAATCAATCTTCGCCCACTGCTGAACTTGGCAGAGAAATACTATGATGACAATCCGGCCTTCAGACCTAAGCTGCAGGCCGACCATAACGTATCGGAGCAGGAAATCTTGCAGATTACCAAAATTCATCAAGCCATTGCCATGATCCAGTTTAAGCTTGAAGTCCCGATTATTAAGAGACGCCCTTACTTTCATATGTCTGAAAGGCTTTTGCTTGAGCAGATTGATTACGACAAAAATGAAATCAAGATCGGCGGAAAAACTTACCCGCTGGAAAACACCTGTTTCGCAACTGTAAATCCACAGCAGCCTGAACAATTGCTGGAGGAAGAACAGCAGGTGATGGAAAAGCTGCTGTTCTCCGTTCAGCATTCTGAAAAGCTAGCCAGACATATGAATTTTCTCATGAAAAAGGGCAGCCTTTATTTAAAATACAACGGGAATTTGTTAATCCACGGCTGTATTCCTTTGGATGAAGAAGGAAATATGGAAGAAATGCAGATTGAAGACAAGACGTATTCGGGCCGCCAGCTACTCGATGTTTTTGAATATTATTTACGTTATGCCTTTGCGCATCCGGAAGAAACGGATGATCTGGCTACGGATATGGTATGGTACATCTGGACAGGGGAATGTTCCTCGCTCTTTGGAAAGAGAGAAATGACCACATTTGAACGGTACTTTATCCAAGATAAAGAAACACATAAGGAGAGAAAGAACCCTTACTACCATTTGCGTGAAAATGAGGAAATTTGCCGGAAAATCCTGCTGGAGTTTGACATGAATCCGGATTATGGACATATCATTAACGGTCACACGCCGGTTAAAGAAATTCGTGGAGAGAACCCTGTTAAAGCAAATGGGAAAATGATCGTCATTGACGGCGGTTTTTCCAAAGCCTATCAGTCCACAACGGGCATCGCCGGATATACCTTGTTGTATAATTCCTTTGGCATGCAGCTTGTCGCCCATAAGAAATTTAATTCAAAAGAAGATGTGTTATGTAACGGAACGGACGTATTGTCTGTAAAAAGACTGGTGGACAAAGTACTGGAGCGGAAGCTGGTAAGGGAAACCAATATCGGGGAGAAGCTGCTGCAGAAAATATCAAATTTGAAGAATCTCCTGGAATATCGCTACATGAAATGAATCAACTGCTAAAAGAAATAAGTTTTTTGTGACATGAGGCGAAATTGTGAAGCTGACGCGATATTCAAGATTTTGAAATATTTGTTGTGATCGTACGCACTCGAAGGTGCTTCCCCATTTAGTATGTTGGAAATAGAAAATCATTTTGACAGGGGGAAGCGCAAATGTTCTGTCATCAATGCGAGCAGACGCCGACGGGCGGCTGCAAGGTTGTAGGAGTGTGCGGCAAGGACGAGACGATTGCCAGTCTGCAAGATACGATCGTGTTTGCGTTGAAAGGCATCGCGGCGTATGCGACGCATGCGCGGCAGTTGGGATATGTCGATGAAGAGGTTGACGCGATTACGCATGAAGCGCTTTATATGACGTTGACTAACTCCAATTTCAACTTACAGGAACATCTGGACATGGCGATGAAGGTAGGGGGCGCAGCGATCCGCATTATGGATGTGTTGGATCGGGCCCATACGGAGCATTTCGGCGTTCCGGTGCCGGTTACCGTCCCGCAGAACAAGATAGAGGGCAAGTCTATCATCGTGACAGGGCATAACTTGTATGCGCTGGAGGAATTGCTGAAGCAGACGGAGGGTAAGGGCATTAACATTTATACTCATTCCGAGATGCTTCCGGCGCACGGCTACCCGGCATTGAAGAAATATCCGCATTTAAAAGGCAATATCGGCAAAGCCTGGTATGACCAGCGCCGTCTGTTTGAGCAATATCCTGGCGCCATTCTTGCAACGACGAACTGTGTCATGCCGATTAAGGGAACCTATGCCGATCGGTTCTTCTCCTATGACGTGGCCGGGCTCGAGGGCGTGACCAAGATCGTGAACGACGATTTCTCTCCGCTGATTGAGCGTGCGCTGGCGCTGCCTGCGGGGGATGTGGAGAGCGAGCAGACATTGACAACGGGATATCATCACGAGACGGTGCTAGGGCTGGCGCCGGAAATTATTCAGGCCGTTAAGGATGGCAAAATCAAGCGGTTCTTCGTCATCGCGGGCTGCGATGCGCCAGGCAAGGGCGGCGAGTATTACCGGGAGCTCGCGACATCACTGCCGAACGATACTGTTATATTGACGACCTCGTGCGGGAAGTTCCGGTTCAATGATGTCGATTACGGTACGGTGGCGGATACGGGCATTCCGCGTTATATCGATCTGGGGCAGTGCAATAATTCCGGCTCCACGGTCAAGATCGCGGCTGCGCTTGCGGACGCCTTTGGCTGCAGTGTCAACGAACTGCCGGTGTCAATCGTACTCTCATGGTTCGAGCAGAAGGCGGTTGCGATTTTGCTTGGCCTGTTCAGTCTGGGCATCCGTGATATTCGCATCGGGCCGAAGCCACCGGAATTCATCTCGGAAGGCGTGATGAATGTGCTGACCGATCTGTTCGGCCTGAAGCTTATCGGAAATGCGCAGGAAGATATGAAGGCAATGCTCCGTCTCGTCTAGATGGTGAATGGGGTAAAGTATGTACGGAGTTTCACTGATAATAGCTAATACTTTTTACGAACTCATGATGTCATTGTAAATGAACAAAAAATGGATAGAGATTCAGATGTATTCTGAACGTTCTATCCATTTCTATTTTCACTAATAAAATGTCTAACATTATATCTAATCGCTTAGATCTTCAAAATTCCGCCTTGGCTTGCATTCGTAACGAGCTTGGAGTAGCGAGCGAGATAGCCGGACTTCACCTTTGGCTCAAATCCTTTCCAGCCTGTACGACGGCGTTCAAGCTCCTCATCGGATACTTTAAGCTCGATCTTGCGGTTGTTAAGGTCAAGTTCGATAATATCACCGTCTTCAACAAAGGCGATAGGGCCGCCTTCCGCCGCTTCAGGAGAGATATGACCGATGCTGATGCCGCGGGAAGCGCCTGAGAAGCGTCCATCTGTAATCAGACCTACCTTGGCACCTAAGCCCATACCTACGATTTGTGAGGTAGGAGCGAGCATTTCGGGCATGCCTGGACCGCCCTTAGGGCCTTCATAGCGGATAACCACAACATGGCCTTCCTTTACCTTGCCGTTCGCAATGCCGGCCAATGCTTCATCCTGGGAGTCGAAGCAGATTGCTGGGCCCATGTGATGTCCACCAACAGATGGATCAACCGCGCCGACCTTGACGATAGCGCCTTCCGGAGCCAGGTTGCCGAACAGTACGGCCAGGCCGCCGCGTTCGCTGTGCGGGTTATCCAGGGTATGAATAACATCGCTATTGAGAATTGGACTGTCCGCCACATTCTCATACAATGTCTTGCCGGTTACCGTCAGGCATTCGCCGTGGAGAGCGCCTTCCTTCTTGAATAGCTCATTCAGCACGGCACTCACGCCGCCGGCATTGTGCACGTCTTCAATATGATAATCGGAAGCAGGAGCAATCTTGGCCAAGTGAGGCACACGTGCTGCTACTTCGTTAATACGTTCAATTGGGTATTCAAAGCCGGCTTCTCTTGCAATAGCAAGCGTATGAAGCACCGTATTTGTAGAACCGCCCATCGCCATATCTACGGCAAAGGCATTATCGATGGCTTCCATTGTGACGATATCACGCGGCTTAATGTCCTGCTCAATCAGACTCATCAGCTGCTTCGCAGAGCGCTTGACGAATTCGCGCCGCTCAGGAGCAACAGCAAGGATGGTTCCGTTGCCCGGAAGCGCGATGCCAAGTGCTTCCGCCAAGCAATTCATGGAGTTGGCTGTGAACATGCCGGAACATGATCCGCAAGTTGGACAACCGTACTGTTCCAATTCCTGTAGACCTTTTTCGTCAATCTTGCCGGCTTGGTATGCGCCAACACCTTCGAACACGCTGGAAAGCGATATCGAGCGGCCGTTAGAGTCCTTACCTGCTTTCATTGGCCCGCCGCTGACGAATACAGTCGGGATGTTGACGCGCAGGGCGCCCATAATCATGCCCGGTGTAATCTTGTCGCAGTTTGGTATGCACACCATACCGTCGAACCAGTGTGCGGATACGACCGTTTCCAGGGAATCCGCGATAATCTCACGGCTTGGCAGCGAGTAGCGCATGCCGATATGACCCATGGCAATCCCATCATCAACGCCGATTGTATTAAATTCAAATGGGACACCGCCGGCTTCCCGAATGGCTTCCTTCACAATTTTGCCGAATTCCTGCAAGTGTACATGACCGGGAACGATATCGATATACGAGTTGCATACTGCAATAAACGGCTTGTCGAAATCTTCTTCTTTAACACCTGCGGCACGCAGCAAGCTGCGGTGAGGCGCACGATCAAAACCCTTTTTAATCATGTCTGAGCGCATCTTTTTGGCTGTCATATGGTGAACCTCCATCTCATGTCCTTCCCGTCGCACGGGACGAGTTCTATTTTTCTACATCATGCATAAAATCGAACTTCTGAATGGCTTTTTCTTATGCTTGCCAATAGGTTTCTTAGTAGTCTATCACAACTGTTCGGGTTTTTCTACCAATCCATTCTAGGCGAACACGCTGTTGCATGGACAAAAACACCGCACAAAATGATAAGCGATAACGCCATTTTGTGCGGTGTTTTTGTAATAATCGAATCGGAATGTATATCGTATTTTCGTAATATGACAGCATACACAATCTATCAGCTATGCTCTATTTTCGTTCGGAATAGCTTGTGGCGTATCCATGCCGATATGGTGTCCCACTTGGGCTCAATAATCGGATGGAACCAAGCACTGACCTGCGGCTGTGCCAGTATAACCGCACCGGCAATCGAGGCTGCGATGAGCAGGGCTGCGCTCCACCCTGATGAGATGTAAGCGTACACGCCAGACAAAACCACACATCGTATAATCAGCCCATGAAGCAAAAATACGTACAAGGTTCGTTTACCTAGGTTCGTAATGCGTGTATTGCGCATAGGCACCCATGTCAAAAAGGCCAGTGAAGCAACGATCTCGGTCAAGTAGATGATCGTTCGATTCAATAGAGCAAACCATCCCGACTGTGTCCATCCAAGCTCATGGAAGGTCATATGGTTCATGAACCAGATTGGATTGATTGGCTCAGACATGAAATAAAGCACTACAAGAAGTCCCATGGATATAGCGGCTCCTGCATAGCGTACGGTTGGTGTCAGCCGCTCTCGAAAGCGATCATAGGAGAACGTGTGCCCAATGACGAAGAATGGCAAATAGACGACTGAGCGAGAAATGCCGAGCCAAGCACCCTGCAGCGGCAGAAAGCCTACTAAAAATCCTAGAACAATTGATATCAGCAGTGGGTGGCGAATAGAGAATCGTGTGAACATCAGCATCATCAGTCTCCAAAATAGATGGCCGACCAGGAACCACAGCAGTAAATACGGAATAAAAAATGAATGAGTAATGCCAGGCACGCGGAATACGAAATAATCCAACAGGGAATAGATCGATTGAAAGATCACATATTGAAGCGCAATCTGCTTCAATATACGAATGCCCGCTGCTCCATTTAAATTGCTGCGCGCAAAATAGCCTGTAACAAATACGAATAAAGGCATATGAAATGTAAAAATCCATAGAAAAATGGCTTTCATCTCAGGCATGCGCATAATAAGCGGCTCAATAGCATTGCCGACAAATACGCATACAATTAAGAGGAAGCGTAAATTCAAGCCGAACGTCTCTCCACTCCTGGTTGACGTCGACAGTTGGCATCCGGGGGCAGTGGGGCTGCTTGCTTGCTCCCGCATGATATTCCCTCCTTACCTAAGCGATAGCCGGCTTCTTTATTTATCTAGAATAAGCCGATTCGCTCGTTAGCTGTCTGTTATAGCTTCAACGTAACATAGAATGTTTGCATATATTGTGATTTTAATCACGAATAACGCTTTCAATTGTGCCTATTGTTTGCATGCTGTTCTGATAAGGCTTTTCGGACGGCTATTCCTTGTTGACGAGTTGGTAAATGTAGGGTTATGATTAGCCGTAATAGAGTATATTGTGGCAAGAAAGAAGGGGGATGAGGATTGCAAACGCTGTCAATGAAAGGAATAGAGCATTCAATATAGCTGCATGTTATGACCGTAACAAGGATTCGAAATCAAGGCAAACGTTGCCTAGCAGATTTGTATAGAATAGTAGTAATATTACGTTATCTCCCCAATATCGATAGACGCTGTCTCCTCTTTCAGCGAATATAGGGCTACTCGTGCAATCTGGCATGAATGAGCCTCGGTTGTCATACACATAGTAGACCTCTAGCATATTCGTGTATAAGCGAATGTCAGGGGCCTGTAAGCAGGACACACTCTGCAACTCTCTTTTGGAGCGTTGTCTTTTTCTACCTATTAAAATGGAACGGATCAACTTCTTATGGCATTACATCGCCGTTCAAACCTTGTTCTTCATGGATGATCTATCAGATTTTACAATGCACAGCTCCATTCTCACCTAGACTGTCTCTTCATTCTATTAGATTGCATTCATTCAAATTTCACCTACTAGTCAATTTACCCTTTCCGAATAGTGACATAAATCATACTACGCACCGTCTATCAGACTTACCATTTTATTATGCTGTTACGGATGCGAATTCCGTATGTTTACTTCCCCATTGAGATGTTGTAAGCAATATTGCAATTCGGTTCGATCTGTCTGCAAGACAGCTGCACATAATGACAATTGATCTACTCACGGCGCCTTGTGTGCCAGAAGACAGGGTCAGTTAGGAAAGGAGTGCCGAAATGGTTACACTGCCTAAAGTAAATGAACTAGGTTTCTTTGAAATCCGGTTGGAATCAATCGGGGGGCTTGGAGCAAATTTGGCTGGGAAAATGCTGGCAGAAGCCGGTGTTACTGGCAGCGAGTTGAATGGTGTCAGCTTTTCATCGTATGGATCTGAGAAGAAAGGGTCTCCTGTTAAAGCACATATCCGGTTCTGCTTGCCGGGAACGCTTATCCGGGATACAACTCCGGTGGAACGGCCGCACATCGTCGGGATTTTCCATGAATCCTTATATAAATCTGTACATGTAACGAGCGGCATATATGAAGACAGCCTCGTTCTCGTTAATTCGGCCAAGACTCCGGAGGAGTTAAAGGAGAAGCTGAAGCTGCCTGGCGGAACGATTGCGGTGGTCGATGCGATTGGAATTGCGCTTGAAGAGAAGAACCGCGTAAATATGGCGATGCTTGGCGCACTGTTCCGCTTATGCGACTTCCTGGATGCGGAGCATATGAAGGGCGTCATACGCAAGTCTTTGGAGAAAAAATATCCAGGTGCTGTTCAGCCAGCGCTGAATACGTTCCAAAGAGGATATGACGAAGTGAAGTTTCAGTCGTTCTCCCTCCCTGAGGACATTCAGATGCCGAAGCCAATTCGCTGGGATACAACGGCTTTAGGCTATGAGACGCAGCCCATTGGCGGTATGGTCGTAAATCCAGGCAACTCCATCTTGAAGGATCTGAGTATCTCCCGTGCCGGCATGATGCCGCATTTTGCTTCCGATAAGTGCATTCATTGCGCGGCATGTGATAACGTGTGTCCTGATTTTTGCTTTGTGTGGGAAGAGCAGCCGGACAAGAAGGGGCGGCCGCAAATGTTCCTGCAAGGCATTGACTATCAATATTGCAAAGGCTGCTTGAAATGTGTGTATGCATGTCCAACTGAGGCATTAACGGATGAACGGGAAGAAGACGGATATGCGGAAGAGCACCGTGTTCCGCATCGGTTCGAGCTGACTGCACACCATTGATGGAAGGTAAGGAGGATGAGGGCT
Source organism: Paenibacillus alvei DSM 29 (assembly GCF_000293805.1). Classification (GTDB taxonomy): domain Bacteria; phylum Bacillota; class Bacilli; order Paenibacillales; family Paenibacillaceae; genus Paenibacillus_B; species Paenibacillus_B alvei. The sequence goes on from NZ_AMBZ01000004.1 coordinate 233,435, forward strand.
ATGGCAATTGAGTATGAGAAAGAAATAACTCACGGCACGGTTGAGCAGCGAATGGTGTATGAATCAGGCAACGAGATGGCAGCTTATGCTGCACATCAAATTAATTATCATATTATGGGCTATTATCCGATTTCACCATCGACGGAAGTTGCGCAATTCCTCGATTTAATGAAGGCGAACGGGCAGCACGATATTAAGCTTATCCCGGCGGACGGCGAGCATGGTTCGGCAGGAATCTGCTATGGGGCTTCAACTGCAGGCGGACGTGTGTTCAATGCGACAAGTGCGAATGGCTATATGTATATGCTTGAACAAATGCCTGTTCAATCAGGAACACGATTCCCGATGGTATTGAATCTAGTGTGCCGTTCTGTATCTGGTCCGTTGAATATTCATGGTGATCATTCGGATTTATATTTTGCGCTTAATACCGGCTGGCCGATATTGCTCTGTCGTGATCCACAAGCTGTATACGATATGAATATTATGGCATTGAAGCTTGCGGAGGATCCAGAGGTTCGGCTTCCGGTGATGGTCGCATTCGATGGCTATTTCACGTCGCACCAGAAGCGTCGAGTCCAGACCTTTGCCCATCGTGAGGATGTGCATCGCTTCATTGGAGAGCAGCCTGTACGCGGATTCGCGGATACCTTGGATCGCAATAATCCCATAACAGTCGGGCCGTATATGAATGAGCCGGATTATATTAACAACTGCTATCAGCAGTCGATGGCCATGTACAAGGCAGAAGAGGTATTCGACCGCATCCGTACGGAATATGCCAAGCTGACCGGAAGAGATTATCCGATTTTGGATTTGTACCGGATGGAGGATGCAGAGGTAGCTGTATTCCTGCTTAATTCCGCAGCGGAAATCATTAAGGATGTCGTCGATCAGCTTCGCGCGCAAGGGATTAAAGCGGGCTCCATTTCTCCGAACATCATTCGTCCATTCCCGGCGAAGGAGATCGCAGACGCGCTTGCTCATATCAAGGTCGTTACGGTTGGAGATCGCGCCGATTCGTACGGCGGTCATGGCGGCAATATGGTCAACGAGGTGAAGGCGGCGCTGTTCACGCACGGCAACCGCGATACGATGATCATTAGCCGCATATATGGTCTTGGCGGCAAGGACTTCTATTCTGAGGATGGCCATGCGCTGTTCGAGTGCGCCATTGAGGCGGCCCAGAAGGGCTATGTCGAGAAGCCGTTCGATTATCACGGTCATACGCCTGGTGATCCATCCAAGGCTCCGCAGCGCGTCATCGAGCCGATGAAGCATGAGGATTTGAAGACAGGGCTTATTACGGTGAAGCAGGATGAGGAGTCCGGAAAGCTAAGTGTTCGTGTTCCGCCGCTGCGCCAATTGACAAAGAAGCCGAAGCGAATTGCTCCAGGCCACGGCGCATGTCCGGGCTGCGGCATATTCTCCGGTCTCGAGCTGTTCTTCAAGGGCATTGAGGGGGATATCGTAGCGTTGTTCCATACGGGCTGCGCGATGGTCGTGACAACAGGCTATCCATATTCAGCTCATAAGGCGACATACATTCACAACTTGTTCCAGAACGGTGCGGCAACACTATCCGGTGTCGTGGAAATGTTCTGGGAACGTAAACGCCGCGGAGAGCTGGATGAATTGAACCTGCCGGATGATTTTACGTTCGTGATGATTACGGGCGATGGCGGCATGGATATCGGCATGGGGCCGGCAATAGGTGCGGCACTGCGCAATCATAAGATGATTATTTTGGAATACGATAATGAAGGCTATATGAATACGGGAGCGCAATTGTCGTACTCTACCCCACTAGGTCACCGCACTTCAACATCTAATGTTGGCAAGGTGCAAGCAGGCAAGATGTTCCATCATAAGGATACAGCGCAAATTATGGCGGCAACGAACATTCCGTATGTATTCACGGGCAGCGAAGCATTTCCGCAGGATTTGCTTAAAAAGGCGGCCAAAGCGCAATGGTATGCGCAGAATGAAGGGCTTGTTTACGGCAAAATCTTAATTACTTGTCCGCTCAACTGGTTGTCTGAAGATAAGATGGGCACACAAATTGTTAATGCGGCCGTAGATTCTTGTTTCTTCCCGCTGTATGAAGTGGAGCATGGGATTACGTCTATTACGTATAATCCGGAAGAGAAGAATAAGAAAGTTCCGCTTCTCGACTGGTTAAATATGATGGGCAAGACGAAGCATTTGAGCAAGGCGGAGAATGCGGAAGCGCTGCAGACGTTCGAACGGGAAGTGGAGCGCCGCTGGAATGCACTTAAAGCGAAGAGTGAACATCCGCATTTATAATCTTATCGTTATTTAACGATTCACAATTCTTGGAGTCATTATTTATTCAAGCCTGAGAACGATCCGTTGGGACAGGTTCTCAGGCTTTTTGTGTTCATAGCAATGAAGTTCGATTATTCTAGGAGTCTGGGCTAAGGCTGAGTCTCCGTCAAAATGCGCTAAATGCTAATTCACAGTTCTAAATCACTGCTAAATTTATCGCTGAATCACTGCTGAATCACTGCTGAATTACCGCTGAATTACAGCTAAGTCTCCATGAACTGCTAGTGATGCAGTACCATTTGGCCGATCAAGGCAACGCTGTAGGCAGAACGCTAAGCGCTTGTACTTGCTTGCTATCCTCTGAATTCTTTCCCTGTTGGTGCAGCTAAGGTATACTAAAGGATAGGCTCATATTTGTGGAAAAGGGAGGAAGCGACGACGATGACAGAACAAAAGAACCGTAACCATCATGCTCATGCAGAGGAGCTGGCAGATCTTTTGCGCAGCAGCAAGCATGTTGTTTTTTTGGCGGGGCAGGAACATCGACGGAGAGTGGGATTCCTGATTTCCGCTCGGACAATGGTGTATTTGCGGATGATGAAGCATTCCGTTATCCCCCGGAGGTGATGCTCAGCCGCTCCTTTTATGATCGTGATCCGGCAACCTTCTATCGCTTCTATCGGGCGAAGATGCTGCATCCTGCTGCGAAACCGAATGCTGCACATCGGGCGTTGGCGCGGCTTGAAGAGGATGGCATTGTGTCCGCGGTTGTGACTCAAAATATTGATGGTCTACATCAGTCAGCAGGTAGCAGGGAAGTGTGGGAGCTGCATGGTTCGGTACACCGGAACCGCTGTACGAGATGCGGAGCTATACATGGACTGGATGCAGTGCTGGAGAGTGAGGAGATCATTCCATCCTGCAAGCAATGCAGCGGAACACTAAAGCCGGATGTTGTTCTCTATGAAGAATCACTGGACGATAAAGTGATTTCAGGGGCAATCGGACGCATTCAAGAGGCGGATCTGCTCATTGTAGGAGGAACCTCGCTTACTGTGCACCCGGCAGCAAGCTTTGTTCAACTGGCGAAAAAGGCGAAGCTGGTATTGATGAATCGGACGGCAACGACCATGGATGGCCGTGCAGATGCGGTATATCGTGAGCCGATGGGTGAATTGTTCGCCGCTGCTTATTACAAGTTAACAGGGAAAGAGGTATAGCTATATGCGCATGATCGGAATCGATCTCGGGACAACGAACCGCAAGGTTGGCCTATTCGATGAGTCGGGCAAGTTGCTCGGCCAAGCGAGCCGTCCGACGGTAACCGTTGATTCGAACACAAGGTATGTCGTCTATGATCCAGACGCGATGTGGGATGATGTATCGACGATGATCCGTGAGCTTATGAATACCCATAACGATGTTCCCGTCGATTACATTGGAATTACGAGCATGGCGGAAAGCGGACTGCTCGTAAATCGGCATACAGGCAAGGTGCAATCACCGCTCCTGCCGTGGTTTGAGACCTGCTCCTCTGAGCAAGCGGAACGGATCCGCCAGGAAGGGACGCCGCTGGAGCTGTTCCAGCGTACAGGCCTGCATCTCTCGTTTAAGCACGGTTTACCGAAGCTGCTCTGGCTAAAGGATCAGAATGCTGGGATGTTCGAGGATGCAGTGTGGCTGTCCGTATCCGGATATATTGCTTACCGCTTGACTGGAGTTATGGCATTTGATCCTTCGCTTGCGACTCGAACATTTGCATACAGCATGTATAGTGATAGTTGGGATGTACCATGGATTCGACACTTTGGACTAGATGAACACATCTTCCCGGAAGTTCTGCCAAGCGGGACGCCGCTTGGGACAGTGACGAAGGATGCAGCGGGAGCGCTCGGTCTGTCCAGCTATACACGTGTTGCCATTGGCGGGCATGATCATGTCTGTGCAGCGCTTGCGGTTGGGGCTGTTCATCCGGGAGATGTCTATGTATCCATGGGAACAGCGGAGACGCTTGTGGGAACCATCTCGAAGCGGCCGCTCGGGCAAGCAGAGTTCGATACCGGGCTATCCTACGGGTACCACGTTGTGCCTGGATACCATTTCTGGATGGGCGGTAATGCCTCTTCAGGAGGATCAGTCGAATGGATTCGCAGACAACTGGCGGACGAAGCCTTATCTTATGATGACATTAAGCAGTTGATGAACAATGTGAACGATGGTCCAGGAGAAGCGATGTTTTTCCCGTACTTGTCGGGATGCGGGGCGCCATATCCGAATTCAAAGACGCGCGGCGCGTTTATCGGATTATCTAAGGAACACGGGAAGAAGGAAATGTTGCGGGCGGTGTTTGAAGGTACGGCCTATCAGTTGGAAATGATTCGTCAAAGTGCAGAACGCAATTCGGAGCATGCCATTCGCAACATGTGTGCGGTTGGCGGCGGGACGAGATTGCCGGCTTGGCTGCAGATGAAGTCGGATATCTCCAACGCAACACTCATTGTACCGCCTATTGAGGAAGCGACGATGCTCGGCGCTGCCTGCGCCGCTGCGCTAGGTGGCGGATATTTTGCCGATGCAGATGAAGTGCGCCAAGCGATGCAAAGCCGTGGTGTTGAGACTTACCAGCCTAATGCGGAACGTCATTTGCAGTATAGGCAGGTGTACGACACACGCTATATCCCTGTAGCAAAAGTGCTTCGTGAGTTGTAATCCCAATCGGGGATGAAGGTTATCGACTGTGATATAGAAAGGAGCGGCGCATATTTCTGTGAAGTGCCCGCTCCTTTTTGCTATGTAAAGTTATTTAGACTTGTTGATTGCTGCCACCTTATCGACTGCGCGCCGGAACAGCTCTGCAACTGCGCTTGTCTGCTTGTGGCATTGCATATGCACCCCACCTGCAGTCGCAACATCCTGGATAAGTTCGGCGTTGGATTTTGAAGCTGCTTCCTTACGGCTTTGTTCAACAATGCGTGCCTGCTGCTGCCATTCTTCCTTGATGTTCAGACGTTTCATGCGGAATGCCCTCCTAATTTTGATTGTCAGCGTAAGCCTATACTAAGAATTACGTTGGAATGTATGATCGGGTTGCATGACTTGATTGCGATATGCAGTAGGGGGATGTCCATAAAAGCGTCGAAATTGTCTGGAAAAATACAATGCGTCAGGAATTCCGACCGAAGCTGCAATTTGCTCGACAGTCAAATCCGGTCGTTCTCGAAGCAACTGCCGTCCCTTATCAATGCGGAGCTTCAGCAAGAAGGTGACAGGCGTCATGTCCGTAATGCGCTTAAATATGCGGGAGAAATACGCCCTGCTGTAGCCTAAGCTCTCCGCAATTTGCTCCATGGACATCGGATGCGCATACTGCGTAGACATCATCTGGATGGCCTGACGTACAGTCTGCTGCATTTCTGATTCGGGCCGCAGTCTATTCGCCTCTTCCATGTGCTGCTGCATGCCGGCATACTTCGCCAAAATAAGATGGAGGCAGCCGTGCGCGATCAAATCTGCTGCCACGCTTCTTTCTTGAAATGCCGCTGTAATTTGCTTTATCTGATAGGGAACCTCGATTTGATCACCTGCATGTAGAATCGGATTGGCGGCTGAGAATCCGGCACGGCATATAAGGTCATTCGCGTGAATGCCTTGAAAAGCGATCCAGCAGTACCTCCACGGCTGGACAGCATCAGATTCATAGCTTACGAGTCGGCCTGGTTCAATGAGGAACGCATCTCCTGTTTTCAGATGATAGGTATGGGTCTCTGTTGAGAAGGCCCCCTGACCGTCTATGATATGATGAAGCAAATAGTAGTCGTACAGCTTGGGGCCGAGCTTGTGAGAGGGAACGGTCTGGCTTTCTCCTGCGAATAAGACTCGTATCCCTTCTTGTTCAGCGTAAGTTGGGTTCGAAGCGACCGTGTACGTTTCTAGTATTTTGACTAAATCATTCTCGGTTGTTATCTGTTCGGATTGTGCTTGTGCATTCTGAAAATCGGGGGAGTCCGTCATTTTGTACCTCCTTGCGCGTCCAATCTTGCATGTCCAATAGTTATATTGTAGCATGAAAATGATGGTAGAGTCACATTAGTCCATATGTAGCGCACATCGATATATTACGGGGGCAAGAGGAAATCTGTATGATTGATGTAACGGTATCATATTCACGTTGAAACAATGGGAGGTCATTGTAATGGAAGCAAGCAAGCTGCTGTCACGATTCGAGCAACAATATGGAGCGAGCCCAGCGCCGGTTCGTTTTTTCCATGCTCCAGGCAGAGTGAATTTGATCGGTGAACATATTGACTATAATGGAGGATATGTGCTCCCTGCGGCATTGGAATTTGGGACTACGCTGCTCATCCGTGAGCGTGAGGATCATTGTGTGCGATTGGCGACGACGAATTTTGAATATCAGCTTGAAATAGATGTGAGCGCACTTGCAGATGCGAAGCAGGATCAATGGACCGATTATCCAATTGGGGTTATGAATCAGTTGCAGCAGTCGGATCGAGGGCTGACAAAAGGATATGAGCTACTGTTCCATGGGGATATTCCGAATGGCGCAGGGCTGTCTTCATCTGCCTCATTAGAAGTGGTGACCGCTTATGCGCTGCTTACACTGGAGGGGCATCACATTGATCGAACGGACATCGCTTTGTTGTCTCAGCGTGCGGAGAATCGATTTGTCGGTGTGAACTGCGGCATTATGGATCAATTCGCAGTAGCACAGGGCAAGCTTGACCATGCCATTCTGTTGTTGTGCGATACGTTGGAATATACGCATGTGCCGTTTCAGACGGATGGATATTGTCTGATCATCGGCAATACGAATAAGCGCCGTGGATTAGTGGATTCGAAATATAATGAGCGCAGGGCACAGTGTGAAGAAGCAGTGCGTGCGCTGCAGGCTGCATATCCGCATATGACCCTGCTTGCGCATCTTACGGCGGAGCAATTTGAGGCGGAGGCTGACAAGATTGCAGATGACACGGTTCGTGCGCGAGCTGCACATGTGATTGCAGAGAATGATCGTGTTAAGCAGTCGGTTGATGCATTGAAGAACAATGATCTGATTCGGTTTGGCGAATTGATGAATGCTTCCCATGATTCTTTGCGCGATTTATATGAAGTCAGCTGCGAGGAGCTGGACATTATGGTAAAGGAAGCTCGATGCATAGAGGGAACGCTCGGTTCTCGAATGACAGGAGCCGGGTTCGGCGGCTGTACGGTATCACTCGTTCGTGAGGATGCGGCTGAACAATTCGTAGTTCGGGTAGGCGCTGCGTACGAGGAGCAAACCGGGTTGCACCCGGAATTTTATATTTGTCGAGTAGGAGATGGTGTGCGGGAGCTTGCACCATTGGCGAAGACAGCGAAAATTGATAAGGAGGGGTAACAGCATGGCAGTATTAGTTACAGGTGGAGCAGGCTATATCGGTTCGCATACCGTTGCGGAATTGCTGGCGCGCGGAGAAGAGGTTGTTATTGTAGATTCACTCGAAACGGGACATCAAGAGGCGGTGCTTGGGGGGACGCTTCATATTGGCGATATTCGAGACAGCGCATTTCTCGATTCTGTATTTGCGCAGCATTCTATTGATGCGGTTATTCATTTTGCTGCCTATTCACTCGTAGGCGAGAGCATGAGCAATCCAGCGAAATATTACGATAACAATGTGCATGGCACGCTTGTGCTGCTCGAAGCAATGCGCAAGCATCATGTATCCCGCATCGTATTTTCATCAACGGCTGCTACGTATGGGGAGCCGGAGCGTACTCCGATTCAAGAGACAGAAGCGACGAACCCAACGAATGTATATGGGGAAACGAAGCTGACGATGGAGCGAATGATGCGGTGGTTCGATCAATCGCATGAGATTCGCTATGTTTCGCTGCGTTATTTCAATGCGGCGGGCGCTCATGAGAACGGCAAGATCGGGGAAGACCACCGTCCGGAAACCCATCTGATTCCGTTAGTGCTGCAAACCGCACTTGGACAGCGGAAGGAAATGAAGGTATTCGGCAGCGACTATCCTACGCCTGACGGTACATGCATCCGGGATTATATTCATGTCAGCGACTTGGCTGATGCTCATGTGATGGCAGTCGAGTACTTGCGCGGCGGCGGCCGGAGCGATGTGTTCAACTTGGGCAGCGGCAATGGATTTTCGGTGCTGGAAGTGATTCAGACAGCAGAACGGGTAACAGGGCGTAGCATTCCGACAGTAACGGAAGAGCGTAGAGCAGGTGATCCTGCGGTGTTAATTGCCTCGGCAGACAAGGCGAAGTCTGTTCTAGGCTGGAGTCCGAAGCGGGACGACCTGAATGTGCTGATCCAAAGCGCTTGGAACTGGCATCAGGCGCGTCCGACCGGATACGATAGCTGAGGAGGAGTGCGAGATGGCACAAGGTGTAGAAGGATTAGCGCTGTCACAAATATCTGTCGAGCGGGCAAGCTTCGCAATTGAAGCCTTGATTCGATATGCCGTGCATCATGAGATGATGGCCCCGCTTGATATGCCTTATGTTCGCAATCAATTGTTAGAATTGTTCCACATCTCTGAACCGTGTTCAGCATATCGGGAAGAGCAGTGGGAAGCCATTCCTGAGGAGCCGCATCATATACTCGAAGAACTGCTTGATTGTGCCTATGAGAGCGGGCTGATTCCGGATCGAACAGTGACGCAGCGAGATCTTCTTGATGCACGAATAATGGGTATGCTGATGCCGCGTCCTGCTGAGCTGCAGAATCGATTCCAGCGTGTTCAGGAGGCAGAAGGAATCGAGCGCGCGACAGCTGATTTTTATCGCATCAATCAAAAGTGCAATTACATTCGTACCGATCGTGTCCGCAATAATGAATATTGGCTTCATAGGAGCGAGTTCGGTGAAATGGAAATGACGATCAATTTGTCGAAGCCGGAGAAGAGCCCGCAGGAAATTGCGCTCGCAGCACAGTTGACAGCGTCCCACTATCCCGAATGTCTGCTGTGCGCAGATAATGTAGGGTATGCCGGCAGACTTGATCATCCTGCACGTCAAAATTTACGCATTCTTCCGATAAAGCTGAACGGGGAAGACTGGTATTTTCAATATTCACCGTATGTGTACTATAACGAGCACAGCATCATTTTCCACAAAGAGCATTTTCCAATGAAGCTGACACGGAACACATTTGCTCGCTTGCTGGACTTTACAGAGCAGTTTCCGCACTATTTCATCGGATCGAATGCAGATTTGCCGATTGTCGGCGGCTCCATTCTCAGTCATGATCATTTTCAAGCGGGAAAACATACGTTTCCGATTGAGCGGGCACCCATTGATGTCCAGTTTGTGCATCCTGCATACCCTGGCATAACGGCGGGAATTGTTCGTTGGCCGATGTCGGTGCTGCGCTTGCAGAGTGAACAGCCGGATGTCCTGCTGCAATGCGCGGACGAATTGTATGAACAATGGAAAGGGTACAGCGATGAAAGTGTTGGGGTTGCGGCTATCACAAATCACGGAGACAAATCGATTCGGCACAATACGATCACGCCAATTGTAAGGCGACGCGGCTCGTTATTTGAGATGGATTTGGTACTGCGGAACAATCGCACGGATGAGGCTCATCCAGAAGGCATTTTCCATCCTCACCGTGAGCATCACCATATTAAGCGGGAAAATATCGGATTGATCGAAGTAATGGGGCTTGCGATTCTACCAGGACGCCTGAAGCAAGATATTGAGCGAATTACGATGTTGCTGTCCGACCATGGACAATGGGAGGAAGCGCGGAGTCAACTGCAAGAAACGGACAGCCTGTATCCGCACCGTGCGTGGGTGGATCAGTTGCTGAATCAGTATGGAATTATGGCAGCTGACAAGGCGAAGCAGGTCATTCTGCACGAGATTGGCAACAAGTTCGTGTCCATACTTTGGCAGGCGGGAGTGTTCAAAAATAACGCTCAAGGTTGGGACGCCTTCTGCCGTTTCGCGGCTGCATGCGGCTATCAGCGTGTAGAAATACCTTCAGCCATGTAAGACGATCCAAAGTGCTGCGTAGCGGGCAGTCAATGCGGTATGCGGCAGTACAAGCAGCGGTACAACAGCTCGGCGTGCGATCAGCAGTCCAGATAGAGATAAATAGAAATAGGGAGTAAACGGAAGGGGAAACGATGGTGGCTGCTTTGCAAATGAATACAATACAACATGAACGTTGGGGAGAAAGCTTGCATCTGGACAATGGAATCTATGAGATAATCGTGCCGCTCACATTTGGCATCCGGATTATGCATTTTAGCTTATGCGGCCATGAAAACATTCTGTTCGAGGATCGCGAAGGGTCGATACGGCAGGAAGGTGAGGCCTTCCAAGCCTTTGGCAGCGAAGGCTGGCAGCTTCGCGGAGGCCATCGGTTATGGGCTAGTCCAGAATCCTATCCACGGACCTATACGCCAGATGATAAACCGATTGAATATGTGCGCACAGCGTCTGGTGTCAAGCTTATCGCTCCCGTAGAGCAATGGACCCAATGTGCCAAAGAGATTGAGCTCATTTTCCGAGGAGCAGATGTCGTCGTAGTGCACCGGATTGCGAATAAGGGAGCGTGGCCGATCCAACTGGCTCCGTGGGCCATTACGGTTATGGCGTCGGGAGGAACGGCGATTGTCCCTCAAATTACGAGAGATACCGGCTTGCTGCCGAACCGTTCGATATCGCTGTGGCCGTATGCTGCGATGAATGACGAGCGAGTGTCGTGGGGAGAGAGCCATATCGAGGTGAAGCAGTTAGCTCATCTTCCACAAGCCTTCAAGTTCGGTATGCTTCAAGAAGAGGGCAAGGCGTCCTATATCCGCAACGGAATCGTATTTGAGAAACGTTATGAGCCTGTACATGGAGCAACGTATCCAGATGGAGGCTGTTCCTTGGAATTGTACACGAACGAGCATATTTTGGAGCTAGAGTCGCTTGGGCCGCTTGTTACGCTGGAACCGAATGCAGTGGCAACTCATCAAGAGGTATGGAGCTTAGCTCTGCAATCGGATGTGAAGGTCTGAGCAACCACAGGGGGTATTCATTTTACTGCCATGAGTCATGACTCATTGATGAGCTTGATCTTCGAACTTATCGTTGAATAATAATCGTATAAACTTATATTCATGAGCGCCATCTGCTGTATTTGTATATAGCGGGGCGCTTTTGTAGTTTGTGCATTGCAATGAATTGATTGGAGATGAGACAGTAAGGAATTGCCATCATTTTGTTGCAATTATTTTCTTTACACCGTATTCCGAAGTCATTCATAATGATCATGAACAAACTAGCGACTTACATAATGTAATGGGAGTAAAGTGGGTTCAGGTAAGAACTTATCCAAATGGGAAGAGGGGATAGAGGACATGAGAACATACAAATGGTTAGCCCTATGTATGGCAATTGTGCTAGTGATGTTGACAGGCTGCCAATCCATCGGCGGTATTGATGTGACGAAGGTGCTGAAGAAGCAGCTCGACATTCATGCTTACGAAGCGCAGCAGACAATGAGCATTCATTTTGAACCCGCCTCAGGCAAGCTGAAGGATGAGGACGCTGCAATGATGAAGGCGTTCAATGATGCGCTGCTGACTGTCCAAGTGAAGGCACAGGATCCAGAGCATTTCTCGATGACTGGCAAGCTGAAGGTTGCGAGCGATGAAGTTCCGTTCACAATTGGCTTGAAGGACAATCGGACGGTGATTAAGGTGGAAGGCGCTCAATCTCCGATCGTAATTGGCGAAGAAATGAAAACAATGCTGTCTATCGTACAGCCTTCCACGAAGCAGATGAAGGCCTTTGTCGAATCGACATTCGCCCTGCTCGGCAAACATGCGCCGAATCCTGCAAATGCATCTGTGAAGCAGGTGACAGAGCAGGTCATGGGACAGTCGCTCCCACTTTCGCAGGTTCATATTGAATTCGGCGGCAATGAGTTGATTCCTTGGTTGAAACAATTGCTTCAATCCGCTCTGAAGGATGAAGAAGGATTGAAGGCCTGGTTCATGGAAATGGGCAAATGGTATGCGCCTATGATTACGGCTGCGATTGCGCAAGCTGGACATGAGATGGAGGGAGAAATTCCCGCATTGCTGAAAGATGGCGAGCTGCTCGGCTTAACGGCTTACAAGATGTTCAAGGAACAGGCGCCTGCAATCATTTCGGAGCTGGAGCGCAGCAATGACACATGGTTGAAGGACAATTCGGGTTTGACGGCACTGCTTAGCGGAGAGACCAAGCTTGTCTTGGATTTGTACGTGGATCAGAACATGAATGTTCGGAAATCAAAAGCTTCGCTAGCGATTGCCGTTCCTACTTCTGCTGAAGCTCCGTTCACTAAGGTTACGATCAACCAATCCACGGAATACAGCAATGTGAATGGAACTGTGAAGGCAGATGAATGGGAAGCAACTTCTTCCTATGTATCCCTCACAGATCCCGAGATGACCCCAGGGAAATGGCTGAGACACTTCGATTCTTCATCTGTCGCGCACAAATGGCTGAAGCAGGCGGGGATCACGAAGAAGTGGACAACAATACCTGTCTCAGCATCGAACTATGATGAGTGGTTCTATGAGGGAATGGCAATGACGTATACGAAAAATGGAACTATGATGGTGCCGCTGCGCGTCGTCACGGATGAATTCGATGCAAAGTTGAAGTGGGAAGGCAAGTCAAAGCTGACCATTATCGATGATATTACGGGGGGCGTAACCGAGCTGACGATGAATAGCAAGCAGGCTAAGGTTGGCGGACAGACGATTGACATGCCGTTAGCACCAGAGGAGAAGGATGGGCAATTATATGTTCCACTTCGTTCGCTGGCGCAAATGCTGGGCTTCACGTTTACGATCAATAAATCTGACGGGACTCAGTGGCTCGAAATGAACCGCGAATAAGACGTATATTGTGCATATTATAATTATCTGATCGCTAGATCAACAATAAGGGAAGCGGGTTGAAGGGGTGATTCCTCTTCAATCTGGCTTCCCTTATGTTATGTCAGGCGATGCATTCCGTATAAGATATACGGTGCCTAATTAAAGCCATGCAGGCGCGACATCTCCTGTGTGACCTGCAGCAGTATGCTAATCCAGCGTTCGAGGTGGGGCTCCATTCGATCACTAGGCCCGATTAAGCTAATTGCGGAAACATTCCCGTCCCCATAGAATATCGGGGCCGCAATGCCAGTCACCCCAATATTACGCATGTTCGAGCTCATCTCATAGCCGCGCTGCCGGATGCTCGCAAGACGCTGGCTCATTTGCTCCCGATCTGTAATGGAGTAGTTCGTGAAAGCAGCCATTGGTTCAGCAAGCACTGCTTCCTGCAGCGTCTCCGGACTATAAGCCAGAATGACGCGCGAGGCACTTGTCGCATAAAGCGGGAATCGTCGATAGGCATCAATGATAAAGCGAATCGGCAGCGGAGAATCCAGTTTGTCTACATAGATTGCATCCTGCTGATCGCGAATGCATAAACATACCGATTCCTTTGTCAAGTCTGCAAGCTGCTGCAAATAAGGTCTAGCAAAGCTGACCATATCATCGTCATTCTTCACCTTATTGCCTAATTCTAATAGAGTATAGCCCAATGAATACAGCTTCGTTCGGGGATGCTGCTTAATCAGCCCTTCACTTTCCAAGGTAGTCAGCATCTTATGAACAGCCCCCTTGGACCATTGCAATTCACGGCTTAAGTCCGTTACGCCCCATTCCTTGGCCCCGTGTAGGAACAGCTTCAGCAGTGTACAGCATTTCTGGACGGATGACAGATAGTGCTCCATATTCTCTCTCCTAAGTTCGGTGTATCCGATATTTTCATCAATGAAAAAAATGAAGCTGATAGGTTGGCATTGTTCAAGCAATTGTACGTCTACAATACAAATGATGTGTTAAAATGTGACAAAAATCATGGTTCTATATTGAACATACCATGACCCTATGCTAAAATCAAACCAAGATTCACCAATTATAAACAATGTTCACAAATAGTGAACATAATAATGGGGAGGAATACAATGAAAGCATGTCGCTGGGCATCATTGATATTAACTTTAGCCTTGATTGGATCTTTGGTGGCAGCTTGTGGATCGTCTAGTTCCAGCATCAAAGATGGAAGCGGTTCCAATTCAGGGCTGGAAGGTGAATTGGTTATCGCAGGGAATGGCGCAACCGTAGAGACTTTGATGAAGGATGAAATTTTCAAGAAATTCAATGAAAAATATCCAGATGTGAAGCTGTCCTATGTATCGGGCGTATCAACGGATATTGTGGCCAAGGTCACAGCTCAACGGGGATCTCCGCAAATCGATGTAACCGTAATTGAAGGCGGCGAGCAGGAGGCTGGCAGTATCAAGGGGCTTTGGGAGGCGCTTGTTCCTGCTCAGATTCCGAACATGTCCAAAGTTGACGAACAACTTAAAATCAATGATAACAGCGGCGTAACAGTCAACTACACCCCAATGGGCATCTCATACAATGCCAAGCTGGTGAAGGAGAAGGGATTGCCTGTACCGGAGTCGTGGAATGATCTGGCTCGTTCAGAAATGAAGGGCAATCTGATATTAACTGAAATGTCGAGCAACTTCGGACGTTCAGCAGCAATTATGCTCGCATATGCGAATGGCGGCTCTGAAAAAGATATGGCTGCAGGCTTCGATAAGCTGAAGACGATAGCGGGCTATATGCCGACATTTGCGAAGACGGCAGCTCAATTGCAGCAGAATTTGCAAAATAATACGGCAGCCTATACAGCATGGACAATGGCACGCAGCATCGTGCAGAAGGATCAAGGTGTGGAGCTGGAATTCGTTATACCGAAGGAAGGGGCCAACATTGTGCCAAACGTTGCTTCCTTAGTCAAAGGCGCTAAGCACCCGAACGCAGCGAAAGCATTCATCGATTTCCTGCTGACCGATGACGTACAGACGTTGTATGCAACGAAGCTCTTTTACAATACGGCGGTCAATGTGAAGCTGCCAGAAGATACGGCGAAGCTGCTTGATTTTGATAAAAGCAAGATCGTGAAATTCGACTATGGTGTCATTAGCGACAATACGAAGAAATGGCTGGATCAATTCAATAAGGAAGTCGCGCCGCTTGTTGGCCAATAACTTAAATAACTTACAGATAAATAGGATGGAGGATAGGCTCATGACGATCACGTACGACGTAGAATTGCAGAGCGTTCACAAGTGCTTCGGTGGAACGGTCGTCGTTGACAATTTCAGCTTGGGAGTGGAGCGGGGGGAGTGTGTTACTTTCCTCGGTCCCTCGGGTTGTGGGAAGACGACGACATTGAATATGATCGCCGGCTTCTTAGAACCGG
The DNA here is from genome assembly GCF_000293805.1 of Paenibacillus alvei DSM 29. Lineage (GTDB taxonomy): Bacteria > Bacillota > Bacilli > Paenibacillales > Paenibacillaceae > Paenibacillus_B > Paenibacillus_B alvei. Next base: position 249,071 of record NZ_AMBZ01000004.1, read on the forward strand.
ATGGAGGAGAACTGCGAATTAAAGGCAAATCCATGCGCGGCGTCCCGGCAAATAAACGGGATTTGGGTATGGTATTTCAGACATACTCGCTATTTCCGCATATGACGGTCGGGGAAAATGTTGCATACGGCTTGAAGCTGAGAAAGACGCCGAAGTCAGAAATGACGGATCGCGTGAAGAAGGTACTTGATCTTGTTAAGCTTCCACATGTGGGCGACCGGTATCCGAAGCAGTTGTCTGGAGGACAACGCCAGCGAATCGCGATTGCTCGTGCACTTGTTACGGAGCCATCACTGCTGCTGCTTGATGAGCCCTTAAGCAATCTCGATGCGAAGCTGAGAGAGGAATTGAGGGAGGAAATGAAGCTTCTGCAGCAGGAAATTGGCGTTACGACGATATTTGTCACGCATGATCAGGAGGAAGCGATGTATCTCTCTGATCGAATTGTCGTGCTTGATCACGGCGCTGTAGAGCAGATCGGGACACCTGAGCAGATCTATCATGAGCCAGCCTCGGCATTTGTACATGAATTTGTCGGGAAATCCAATCGCTTTGAGGCTACTGTCGTTGCTGTACATGAGCAATGGGGCGAGCTGCGTACAGCCGGGGGGATGAAGCTGAAGGCTCAACGTAAGAAATATCCGTTCAAGGAAGGAGAGCAGGTGCTAGCCTATGTGCGTCCTGAGCATATACGTATGGAGGCTGCAATGTCGGCCGGTGGAGATTCTGCGGATGAAGACAATAACATGTCCGGGATCGTTTCACTAGTATCCTTCCTTGGCTCGTATGGAGAAATGGTTGTGCTCACAGCAGATGGCTCGATCAGTGTACGAACACATTCTCAGCGGCGCCATCATCATGTCTCAGACGGAGAGCATGTAAAGCTGGCATGGGCTGAGCAAGACGTCGTCGTATTCCCGCGGAAGGAGGGGTAGCAGATGGCGAAGCCCGCACGAAGCAAGGCTTGGGCGGCTATGCTGCTGCTCGTTCCCAGTCTTATCGTTATTTTGGGTGTATTTGTGTTGCCAATGCTGTACATGTTCGTGATCAGTATTCGTGAAGATGGAGGTGCGGGGGCGTATACGCTGGCACAATACCGGCTCTTCATTCAGGATTCGTATTACTTGGAAGTGCTGTGGCGGACAATCAAGCTAAGTCTGTACACGGTAATCGTATGTTTGCTGCTCGGTTATCCGGTTGCCATGTATATGGCGCAGGCAACGCCGAAAATGCGGGGCTTCATCACGTTCTTAATTATATCTCCACACTTAATTAGTGTCGTCATCCGAAACTTTGGCTGGGTCGTCATCTTAGGAGACGATGGCTTTATTAACAACAGCCTTATCTCGCTGGGAGTAATCGAGAAGCCTCTGCGCCTGCTGTACAACGAGCTCGGTGTCGTTATCGGTCTCGCAGATTCATTAATTGTCTATATGGTGCTTGCGGTCGCAACGAGTCTGTATGCAGTGGATGCTTCGCTTTATAAGGCGGCAGGAATATTAGGCGCATCACGTTCGCGGATGTTCTTCAGTGTGACACTGCCGTTAAGCATGCCTGGCATATTCGCTGGCACGACGCTTGTGTTCAGTTTGGCCATGAGCGCGTTTGTTACGCCTGCACTGATGGGGGGCACATCTGTGAAGGTGATGCCGGTTATTGCCTATGAGAAGATGATGGCAGCATATGATTGGTCGTTAGGTGCAGCGCTTGCCTTTTTGCTGCTCGGATCCACGCTTGGGCTCGTAGCTCTGTTTACCCGAATGGTTGAAACGAATCGATACAAGGAGGTGTTCTCGTCATGATAAACGAATCGAGACGATTTCGAATTACGCCGCTCGGCATAATTACTTTTTTCGTTGTTCTCATGGTTATTTCACCGCTCCTTATTATCGTGCCTACCTCGTTCACCTCGACAGGGGTGCTTCGCTTTCCGCCTGAGGGCTTTTCTTTGCAATGGTATGTAAAAATCTTCGATCGGCCTGAATTTATCGAATCGTTCTGGGTTAGTGTGAAGCTGGCGTCCATTAGCGCAGTCATTGCGACAATTATCGGCACATTGGCCGCATTCGCTCTTCACAAATACAAGCCACCGGGATGCGGGACGATCAATGCGCTGCTCTTGTCGCCGCTGACAGTGCCGTCTCTCATTATCGGGATATCTGCACTGCTGTTTTTTACAAGAATTGGATTGGCGGGGACGTTTACTGGTCTGCTGCTCTCTCATATTTTAATATCAGTTCCGTATGTTGTGCGGCTTGTGCTGACCGGCTTAAGCTCCTTCGATTATACGTTGGAGCGGGCTGCAGCGATTCTTGGGGCAAATCCGGTACGAACATTCTGGGATATTACGCTTCCTGTCATCCGACCTGCTATTTTTCAGGAATGGTATTTGCGTTCTTAACATCGTTCGATAATGTAACTGTATCCTTATTTTTAATCTCTCCATCTACGACTACACTTCCAATGGCAATCTTCAATTATATGCAGGAGTCTTTAACTCCGCTTGTCGCATCGATTTCTTCCATCATGATTTTGCTTAGTCTCGTATTTATTTTTATCCTAGAACGGGTCTATGGATTGGATCGGCTGTTCGGTTCCAATTCGCAATCCCATTAAGGAAGGTAGAATAATGAAATACCTGGAGCAGTTAGAGCGGTGGATGCCTGAAATGCTTGCCCTGCTGGAGCAGAGTGTGAACATGGATTCTCCGTCTGCCAACAAAGGTTTGACCGATCGAATGATCGACTGGTATGAGGAGCGCTTCAAGGAAGAACTCGGGGCTGAAGTTGAACGTGTGCCAAATGTTCAGTATGGAGATAGACTCGTTGTTCGCGTTGGGAGTGGGCCGAGGAAGGTATTGCTCGTCGGCCACGCGGATACGGTATGGCCTGCGGGAGAAACGAAGAGAAGACCGTTTCAAATAGACAGCAAACGGGCTTACGGGCCTGGCGTATATGATATGAAGGCGAGCTTGATTCAAGCTTTATTTGCGATAAAAATTCTACAATTTACAAACAGGCTTCCCGAAAAGCTATCAATTATGTTATTAATTAATAGTGATGAAGAAATTGGAAGTCCTACTTCACGGAAATGGATTGAATCCTTTGCGAGAGACAGCGAGGCGGCCTTCGTACTCGAACCGCCAATGGAGCCTTCTGGAGCATTGAAGACAGCTCGCAAGGGAAGTGGTCGTTTTCATCTGTCAGTAATTGGACGAGCCGCTCATGCTGGTGTCAATCCCGAGTCTGGCGTCTCTGCTGTTGAAGAGTTGGCTCAACAAATTATTCGTCTTCACCGGTTGTCGGATGCAGAACGCGGCATACATGTGAATGTCGGAAAAATTAGTGGTGGAATTGGAGCAAATGTAGTAGCCGATTATGCCGAGGCAGAGATTGATGTGCGCGTCCGAACGATGGAGGATTTCGATCGTTTTGTGGAGTTGATTCACGGACTTGCTTCGATTCATCCTGATGTACGTCTTCAGTTGACTGGAGACATGAATCGTCCGCCTATGGAGCGAACCGATTCGATTGCCAAGCTGTATCAGATAGCTAGAGAAGCAGCGATGGAACAATTGAGCTTGGAGTTGGAGGAAACGAGCACGGGCGGTGTAAGCGACGGGAACTTCATAGCAGCGTGTGGAACACCCACTCTCGATGGGTTAGGTGTGCGCGGAGACGGCGCGCATTCGCCATCAGAATTTATTTGGCTGCATGAACTGCCGCGTCGAACTGCATTGTTGGCTAGTATACTGGAACGTCTGTAACGTTGAAGGAAGCAGTTGATTCAGGGGAGAGTGCAATCCATGGCCAAGTCACTAGGTTCTAGCACGAATATTATTATCCGGATGGAAATTGACAAGCATGTATGTACATTTGCTCAGATTGCAGCAGCAATCGGTGAGAGCGGCGGGGATATTGTTGCGATAGACGTTATTCGCGGCACTCCGGCATTTACCGTACGGGACGTTACAGTCAATGTGTATGATGGCAGTGTTGGTGACCGCATCGTACAGCGGCTGAAGCAGCTCAAGGGTGTTACGATTGTAAACGTATCGGATCAGACGTTCTTGATGCATCTCGGCGGCAAAATTGAAATGACCCCGAAGGTGCCGATTCGTAACCGTGACGATTTGTCGCGCGTATATACGCCAGGTGTAGCACGCGTATGTATGGCCATTCACGAGGATCCAAGCCGTGCTTATACGCTTACGATCAAGCGTGACACGGTTGCTGTTATCTCGGATGGAACGGCGGTGCTCGGGCTTGGCAACATCGGTGCGCTGGCAGCTATGCCGGTTATGGAAGGAAAGGCGATGCTGTTTAAGCAATTTGCCAATGTAGATGCATTTCCAATTTGTCTGGATACGCAGGATACGGATGAGATTATTCGTACCATTGAAGCGATTGCTCCGGCATTTGGCGGCATTAACCTGGAAGACATATCCGCGCCGCGCTGCTTTGAAATTGAGCAGAGACTGAGTGAAAAATTAGACATTCCAATCTTCCACGATGACCAGCATGGCACATCTGTCGTTATGCTTGCAGGGCTGCTCAATGCCCTTCGTATTGTTGGAAAATCAATTGAGAACTGCAAGATTGTATTGTGCGGTGTCGGTGCGGCCGGCATGGCATGTACAGAAATGCTGTTGACGGCTGGCGTTGTAAATATAATTGGCGTGGATCGTCAAGGAGCACTTGTTCGAGATACGGTATATGAAAATGACGCATGGAATCGATATGCGGCAAAGACGAACCCGAACTTAGAACGAGGCTCGCTGAGTGATGTGATCCGAGGTGCTGATGTATTTATTGGAGTATCTGGACCAGGCGTATTGAAGAGAGAGGATGTCATGACGATGGCTTCCGATCCGATTGTATTTGCTATGGCTAACCCGACTCCGGAGATTGATCCAGATGAAATCGAAGATATCGCCCGCATTATCGCAACAGGCCGATCCGATTATCCGAACCAAATTAATAATGTTCTCTGCTTCCCAGGTCTGTTCCGCGGCGTGCTCGACTGCCGTGCGTCAAAGGTGACGGAGAGAATGAAGCTGGCAGCGGCTAACGCGATTGCTGAAGTTGTACCCGCAGAAGAATTGAACGAACTATATATTATTCCAAGCGTCTTTAATGCACAAGTTGTGCCGAAGGTTCGTGATGCGGTCGTGGATGCGGCCTATGCGGATGGTGTGGCACGGAGACGTGACTACAGAGACGCGATGAACAAAGGGGTATAATCTACGTGTCATGTATATGTTATTGACTGACGAATCACTTCAGGAGGCTTATCAGGAAGCCGTTCGCATGCAATTAGAGACATTATTTGTTGATATGCTTCATGCTGAAATTGAATTTCGCAAGAAGCAGGCAGGTATGGATGCGACTTGATGGTGATGGTAAGCGATACAATTGCGCAGTACGTATAGGAATCCCAACATAGATTTTGTGACAGCCACTCTTTCAACAGCAATGTCTGAAAGGGTGGCTGTTCTGCTTGAAAGTGGATGGGAAGCGATTTCAACTGAAAAAAGACAAAAAAATGAAATAAAGTGCTAATTTATAACATATTTATCAAACGTTATTATTGACGATATGGAATATGCAGGTACAATATGCCTATAATACGTTACTCAGATCATGCTTTTAAGCTTTTATGGATCTACGCTTTTATGTAGTAAAATATTAGGCGGTATTGACCACTGATGATGTAACGTCCAATCAGCTTGGTTCTGTAACGAGGTGGTAATTAGACAGTTTAGTAGGCAGTTAATGAGATCAATCGAAAAAGAAAGGGTGTGTTAGTCATGAAGAAATCACGTCGCCATCTGGTTATGACTGCGATGATGTCGCTGCTTATACTGTTCGCAGCCGCATGCGGCAATGGAGGGGCTTCCAATAGCTCCGGCAGCGAAGGAAGCGGAGAATCGACCGGCTCCAAGTCTGCAGAAGGGAAAAAGTAAAGATTGGCATTACGCAGGTTGTCAACCATGCATCCCTCGATGAAGCGTACAAAGGATTCGTTCAGGCCTTGAAGGATAGTGGCTATGTTGAAGGGGAAAATCTGGTGCTGGATTATCAAAATGCACAAGGGGATCAGACAAATGCAGCTACGATTGCTCAGAAGTTCGCAACTGGCGGAGTTGACCTTATTTTAGGCATTGGAACCTCTGTCTCACAAGCGGCGGCGAAGGAAACGAAGGATATCCCTGTCCTGTTCACGGCTGTAACGGATCCGGCAGGGGCAGGTCTTGTCCAGAGTATGGAGAGCCCAGGCGGTAATGTTACCGGAACGACAGACCTTCATCCGGAGGCAATATCGAAGCTGATGGAATTCATTAAGAATAGTATTAAAAATATGACTACAGTAGGCATTATTGCGAATGAAGGAGAACAGAATACAGTAGTCAATGTTCAGAAGGCAGAAGAATCCTTGACGAAGCTTGGATTATCTGTTGTGAAGGCACCTGTTACAAATAGCTCTGAAGTGAAGCAGGCAGCGGAATCGCTTATTGGGAAGGTTCAGGCTATTTATGTGCCTTCTGACAATACCGTAGTAAGTGCATTGAACTCGGTCATCGGTGTAGGCAATGACAATAAGATTCCGGTATTTGTCGCTGAGAAAGATTCCGTGAAAAACGGTGGTGTTGCTTCCTTCGGTTTTGAATATTTCGACCTGGGCTATACGACAGGAAAGATGGCTGTTGAAATCTTAAAGGATGGCAAAAAACCTTCGGAGGTTCCTGCCCGCATTCCTGAATCCCTTGACTTGGCGCTGAACTTGAAGGCAGCAGAAGCACAAGGATTTGAAGTTACCGATGCGATGAAGCAGCAGGTGAAGCCGGAAAATTTGTTCCAATAACATGCTGAGTGCGAGGTACAGCTAGCTGTACGAGCGTTGAACAAGCATAATGTACTTCTATGCAGCCTCTACCTAACCATAATTTATCCGTTAAGCTGCAGACGGCGGAATACATACGGCCTGTACGATGACGGTTCGTAGTTCACTGTAACGGTGGTGCGTACTGCTTTCGATGCGGGCCGTTCATTTATTTTGAAGATGAGAGGAGCGATCGCTTGTGGATGGAGTTGGATTAGCAATGCTGAAATCAGCCGAGTTGGGTGTACTATATGCCATTATGGCGCTAGGGGTATATTTGACCTTTCGCATACTCGATTTTCCTGATCTTACGGTAGACGGGAGCTTTACAACAGGAGCTGCGATCGTTGCATTATCTATCACATCAGGCATGTCACCATGGCTAGGAACCTTGCTCGCTTTCGTTGGGGGCGGAATCGCTGGCATGATTACAGGTATTATTCATACGAAAGGGAAAATCAACGCCCTCTTATCTGGAATTTTGATGATGATTGCGCTGCACTCTATTAACTTGCGAATTATGGGCAAAGCCAATATCGGCCTCATGCAAAAAGAAACGCTGCTTACCCCTATATCGCATGGATTTACATTGTTGATTGTAATGGGCGCATTTGCGATGCTAATTAAATTCGGTCTGGACTGGTTTTTGCGCACCGAGATCGGCTTATCACTGCGTGCGACAGGGAACAATTCACGCATGATTCGCAGCTTTGGTGTGCATACCGACAATACGATTATTCTCGGTGTCAGCCTTTCTAATGCACTGGTTGCCTTATCAGGAGCGCTGGTGGCGCAATCACAAGGATTTGCGGATATCCAGTCAGGCGTCGGCATGATTGTCGTCGGGCTGGCATCCGTAATTATCGGGGAAGCGATATTCGGTCACCGTACGATCTTGCGCGCTACGTTTGCTGTCGTATTAGGTGCAGTTCTGTATCGGATCATTATTGCAGTAGCCTTGCGATTGCAAATGAATGCAACCGACTTAAAGCTGTTGACTTCCATTATCGTTATTGTTGCCTTAACGATACCAATGATACGCAAAACGTTACATCAACGGCGTGCAAGCAGGTTGCGTGCGTTCCAGACGATTGAAAAGGGCGGTGAATGAAGATGCTGCATGTCAATCAGGTAAGCAAGTTTTTCAATGCGAACTCAGCGGATGAGAAAATGGCGCTGTCACACATCCAGCTTCATCTGCAGTCTGGTGATTTTGTGACAGTCATCGGCAGCAACGGTGCAGGGAAGTCGACCTTAATGAATATCATTTCCGGTATGATTACATCTGATGTAGGAAGTGTATCTATAAATGGCCATGATGTGACGTATATGCCAGAGCATCGCCGCAGCCGCTGGATTGGACGCGTGTTCCAGGATCCAATGGCCGGAACTGCTCCGGATATGACGATTGAAGAAAATATGGCTATTGCACTGAAACGAGCCGCCAAACGAAGGCTTGGCATAGGTGTTACGCGGAGTCGCCGGGCTTTGTTTAAGGAGGAGCTGTCAAGGCTTAAGCTCGGTCTGGAGAACCGATTGAATGCCAAGGTTGGTCTGCTGTCTGGCGGAGAGCGCCAAGCATTGAGCCTGCTTATGGCCACATTTACACAGCCTAGCATATTACTGCTTGATGAACATACTGCAGCGCTTGATCCAGGCCGTGCAGAGCTGATTACCCGATTGACGGATGAAATTGTACATGCTTCTTCTTTAACCACTCTGATGGTAACGCACAATATGGAGCAGGCAATTCGGCTTGGCAACCGTCTTATAATGATGGATAAAGGGAAGATTGTGCTCGATATTCCTGCTAAGGTGAAGCAGACACTCACAATAGATTCACTGCTCCGTGAATTCGAGCGAGTTCGTGGAGAGAAGTTTGTTGATGATCGGGTAGTGCTTGGGGGGGGATAGCAATTTTTGCCACCCAGCACGAAACATCCTACAGGAATTAGATCGATTCGAGTCGTTATAATTCAGGTGGAAGCGGGAAGTCTAAAGGTGGAGGTGATTGATATGCCGCATAACAAACCGCAGCGAATTCATCATCAACGTAATCAAGCCAGCATTATGGAGGAACAAGTAACTCCGAAAACCGGCAAGATTGCCCACCGTGCAGCAAGCTTGAACCAAATTCCAAAGCAGCAAGGCTAGAGGGATAATCCATTAATGACAGATTGCCTGATGCCTCGTACTTAGGAGTTGGGGACAGCTTTTGCTGCTTTGGTAAGCCTCATGAATAAGAGATGACAAAGGAGATGTAGACAATGGCACACAAACAGCAAGGGCATTCCCGTCAAAATACGACGACTCGTACATCAGATGCCAATAACGCAAAAGGTAAGAATAAGTAAAACGAAGGCCATTATATTTGGCTTCAACCGGTAATAATCCTAGTTTATAACGTATTAAGCTCTTACATGGAGGAATAAGTATTTCTTCCATGTCTTCTATGTCAAACGCCTTTCAAGGAGGATGCCAATTCAATGGATCATCTGAATCTGGAGAGCGATTATTCTTGTTCTCAGGCAAGTTCTGATCTCCCCCAGCTTAAGGCAGAGCTCGAATCGCTTCGCACGAAGGCGATTGGAGGAATGTCTTATGATCTGGAGCAGGAAATCAATCGAGTGGAAAATCAAATTCACTTTATTAAAAATAAGTGCTCCCTGCGTTAATCAATAATGCCTAAAAGAAGAAGCGTCCACTAAGCCTGCACATGCAGACGAGGTGAACGCTTTTTTCTTGTGGCCAATTAGGTTGCAGAAACGGCCGTTGATGTATCTGCTTTAAGCTTCGGATTGGTTGTATCCAAAGCATTCACTGTATGTGCAGGAGGCTGCTCAAGAGGTGAAGCCACTGAACCCTGCTGAAGCTGGTACATTTTATAATATCGTCCTTGCAGCTGCATGAGTTCGTCATGTGAACCCTGCTCTACAATCTCTCCACGATGCAGTACAAGAATCAGATCTGCATTGCGAATCGTCGACAAGCGGTGGGCGATGATGAATGTAGTACGCCCACGCTTCAATACATCGAGCGCTTCCTGGATCAATGCCTCTGTCTCGGTATCAATGTTCGCTGTCGCCTCATCCAAGATTAAAATAGAAGGCTGGAACGCAAGTGCACGGGCAAAGGAAATCAACTGCCGCTGTCCGGCAGAAAGTGTGCTTCCTTTCTCAATCACAGGCTCATCAATCCCATTCGGAAGCTGCTTCAATATTCGGTCTGCACCAACGGCCTTCAAGGCGTCCTCCACCTGCTGGCGGGAAATGCGCGGATCACCAAGGCTTACATTGCTTGCAATTGTTCCTGTAAAGAGGAACGGGTCTTGCAGTACGATTCCCATATGCTCCCGAATCCACTGCTTCGGTACACTTGTAATAGGCGTGCCATCAATGCGAATTTCCCCTTTTTGCGGGTCGTAGAAGCGGAAGAGCAGGTTCATGATCGAGCTCTTGCCGGATCCGGTATGGCCGACGAGAGCAACTGTTTGTCCTGGCTTTGCTTCGAAATTGAGGTTCTTCAGGACGTAATCTTCCTTGTATGCGAAAGATACGTGGTCGAACTCAACATGACCCTTGTAGCGCGGCATGGAACCTTCGTCGAGCTCCTCTCCATACTCATCCATCAGCTCAAATACGCGGCCAGCCGATACCAGGGATGAATCCAGATTAGCTAGTTGGTTCACCATTCCGATAATCGGATGGAACAAGCGGTTCAACAGGTCGGTGAATGCATACAGCACACCGAGCGTGATGATCCCGGAGCCGTTTAAGGAAGCACCTGCGAAATACCAGAGTACAGCCGCAAATGCAATGTTACGCAATACGTTCACCAAGTTGTGCGAGGTGAATGCATTCAAATTCAACATCTTATTTTGATACGTAAAATATTCGTCGTTCATTGCGTTGAACTCATCCATCGTTTGCCGTTGACGGCCGAATGCACGAATAACAGGCATTCCTTGAATAGATTCGTTGATCATTGCGTTGATGGAGCTAAGCCGTGAACGAATGATCTTGTTATAGCGGGTTGCAAACTTACGGTAAAGGATGACCCATAATACGATTAGCGGCAGCACGAACATACAGACGAATGCCAATTTCACATCCAGTATGAAGAGCGCTACATAAATCCCGGATATCGTAATAATTCCTGACGTAAAGTTAGCAAGAACGGAGACGAACAAGTCTTTCACTGCTTCTGTATCATTGGTAACGCGCGAGACTACTTTACCTGCAGGCAAATTATCAAAGTACGGAATAGGCAGTCGCTGCACATGTGCATATACGTCGCCGCGAAGTGTGCGGATAACGCGGTTCGCTGCTGTCTGCAAGCCAAGCGTCTTGCCGAAGCTCATGAAGATGCTGACGACAAGCAATCCGAAATAGAGAGCCATCAGCTTCACAATGCTTGCAATCTCCGGCTCATAGAATCGAAGTATGTCCTGCAAGGACATAACGGCAGCAGGGGAAGACCAAGCCTGATCGCCAGTACGAATCGTCAGGGTTCCATCCTTGTATGATCGTTCTCCCGTCGCTTGCTCAGGAATGTGACCATTCACGAATAGGAACTGGGATCCGACTTGCAGAATGCGCGCTTCTGGGCCTTTCTCCTCGCCAGGCTCAAAGCGATCCTCACGCTTTAAGGTACGCCCTTCATATGTGATGGTTCCCTCTGCTGAAGAATTAGCTTCATAATAGGGCTTTTCTATCCCTAAAATATGTTTGTCGATAATCGTCTTGGCGATAAATGGTCCGGACAGCTCGGCTGCCACGGCTAACGCTAACATCAGTAAGGCAAGTATGAACGTGCCTTTATATTTCAACGCATAGCGCCACAATCGTCTGCCTACATGACGGGGCGCTGCTTTTGGTTGTTCGATTTCCACGTAGTATTTCCTCCCTTCTTACAATCCCGACTCCAATTGCTGGCGGTCATACTGTTCTTTATACCAGCCGCCCTGCTGAAGCAGTTGCTCATGCGTACCTTGCTCGACGATGCGGCCATCATCCATGACGATAATCATATCCGCATGTTCGATGGCGGAGAGACGGTGCGTCGTAATGAGTGTCGTCTTACCGGCACGCTGCTCGCGAATGTTCTTAATAATATTCGCTTCTGTCCGTGCATCTACTGCAGATAGAGCGTCGTCCAAAATAAGCACTTCTGGGTCTTTTATGAAGGCGCGTGCCAGAGACACACGCTGCTTCTGCCCGCCAGACAGTGCAACCCCCTTCTCCCCAACGATGGTGTCGATACCGTTGACCAAGGTAGGAAGGTCATGTGTGAAGGAGGCTGTATCAATCGCATTCATCACATCTTGTTCCGTACCGTGTTCGGAACCGTATAGAATATTTTCCTTCACGGTCTTGGAGAACAGAATTTGCTCCTGTGGCACATAACCAATCCAGCTTTGGAGCTGATCCATTGGAATTTGATCAAGCGGCACGTCATTAATTAAGAACTGACCATTCCCGATTGGATACTCCCGCAGCAATTGTTTAATGAATGTTGACTTGCCGCTGCCGGTACGTCCGACAATGCCCAGCGTTTGGCCTTTGCGCAGCGTCAGTGAAATGTCCTCCAGATTAGGCACCGTAGACGATGGATACTGGAACTTATAATTTTTCCAAGTGAAGGTTGCAGGAACTTCGACTTCCTTCGGCTGTACTGCATCCTGTACATCTGGTGTATAATGGAGAACTTCGTTTACCCGATCCATTGCGGCATTTCCGCGCTGCATAACATTAATGAGCTCGCCGATAGCGAACATTGGCCAGATCATGAACCCAAGGTACATATTGAAAGTCAACAGTTCTCCCAGTGTCATCTCATTATGAATAATCAGATAAGCTCCGAATCCAAGCCCGATCATATAGCTAAGCCCGATAAATAAGCGGATAACTGGGTCGAACAACGCGTCGACTTTGGCAACCGCGACATTCTTCTCATATACGTCCTGGACGATATTGCGGAAGTGCTGTTCGTCTGATTTCTCTTGTACGTAAGCGCGAAGGACGCGCACACCGCCAACCGATTCAAGCACCTGGTCATTCATCTTGCCGAATGCGTCCTGCGCAATGGTATAGCGCTCATGAATCATCTTGCCGAAGATCTTCATGGCAATTGCGATGAATGGCAGAGGCAGCAGAACCGCCAGAGTCAATTTCCACTGCATGAGGAGCATAGCGACAAGTACAGTAGCCAAAAAGCGGTCGAGTCTGTTAAGGTGAGCATGCCGAAGCCTGTTGTCATTGCGACAGAACGCAGGTCATTCGTTGAACGTGCCATTAAGTCACCAGTACGGTTTTTTCAAAAACGGAGGTGTCATCTTCAGGAAATGGCGCATCAGCCTAGAGCGCAGCTTGCGTTCTACGAGGTTGGCTCCTCCAAAGATCTGATACATCCATACGTACGTAATTCCATAAATAATCACCATGGAACCTAAAATGTAAAATAAGTACTTCGAAAGGGACTGCCAAGTAATCGTCCCCGTTACGATATCATCGATAGCATTGCCTAGCAGTCGGGGAGGAAGCAGTTCTAGCACACCTACTGCAATAAGTAGGGTTACCCCGATTAAGTATCTCGTTTTGTGTTCTTTGAAGAACCAGCCGAGCTTTCCTAGTACGGAAAACATACACTCACATCCTTTGTCATTTGGTGCAGATTGATATCAAGACAATAAAAAAAGGGCATACCGTTCGTAAACGATATCCCTTTGATGAGTAAGGTCATATATACGAGCGGTGGCCGCCCGTTGTCCGATGGTTGATTCCATTGTACGATTACAAATGCTCCTGAATCGAATACTCGTATCAGGACAGCATGATCAATCGAAATGGATTCATTTTACCGTTCGATCTGAATTAAGAATAAGTCAAATCGCTCGGTTCAGCAGGGCTCCATTGATATGAAATTGCATGTGTTGTGTTATCCACATGTAGGTTTAGCAATTGTACTGTTAACATGGAGTTCGCCTGCCTTTCTGTCAAAGTTAGTTGGACGACATCGTGATCGTCCTGTCTGCTTGTTGATTCTAGCACTGCGGATAAAGCATTGTCAATCATTTTATTGCACAAATTTAACACTTGACTTATCTGACTTTATAGCGATGATTGCCTCTCGTTTTTCACAAAGCCACATCCCCTATTGCCGCTTTTTGCTGCTAAAACGGCAACTTTAGATGAGGGAGGGCATTTGTGTATGAATGGCACAGCATCCGAATGTAGTTGCGAACTGTTTGCCGTACATAGGGAATCATCGTATGATGTAGATGATTTGATTATATCCTTATGATTTTCCAAGCAGCAGCGACAGTATGCCTGCTGCAATCAGGGGGCCGACAGGAACACCGCGGAACAAGGCAACGCCCAGAACGGTACCGACGAGCAGACCTGCTACAACGGTGGGGGATTGGGTCATTAAATGAGCGCCGCGCCCTCCCAAATAGGCGACGAGCATGCCGACGGCTACAGCTAAAAGGGATTTCCAATTCATGAAGGACTGTACGATCGTATCAATGGACATTTTGCCGCTCGCAATAGGTGCCATGACCCCGATTGTCAATATAATGATGCCTACGGTCAGCCCGTACTTCTCGATCCAAGGGAACAGGCTCTGCATATTCGTCACGCGGAGCAGCAATAGAACGACCATTGCGATGGTAACGGTAGAATTGCCGCTCACGATGCCTAGCCCCGCAAATCCGAGAAGGATGAGGGATGAAATATCTAGTTGTGACATGGTATGTATCTCCTTTCACATTCGTTGACAAGAATAGCATATTTCCTATGTATTGAAAATAAAACAGATCGGAGTGCTGCATAGATGAGCAACACATTATTGATAACAGGATTTGACCCATTTGGGGATGAAGCCATTAATCCTTCTTGGGAAGCCGTGAAGCAGCTTCATGGACGTACAATCGGTCATTACAACGTTCATGCCGTTCAGCTTCCGACCTCATTCGAACGCGCGGGCGCGGTGCTTGGTGAAGCGATGGAGCAAATCAAGCCGGATGCTGTGATTTGTGTCGGACAAGCCGGAGGCAGACCGGATATTACACTTGAGCGCGTGGCAATTAATTTGCAGGATGCGCGCATTCCGGATAATGATGGAGCGCAGCCAACAGATGGAGCTATTGTTGAGGGCGGGCCTGTTGCTTATTGGGCACGAATGCCGCTGAAAGCGATTCGCGCCGCCGTGCTGGAGGCCGGCATCCCTTGTTCCATTTCCTATACAGCGGGTACCTTCGTATGCAATGCAATATTTTATTGGTTAATGAACAGGCTTGCTGAGCAGGAAGGCAGTGAACAAATGCGCGGCGGATTTATTCATATCCCATTTTTGCCCGTACAGGCTGCTCGTTATTCCAATATGTCTTCCATGTCGATTAATGATGTGGTGAAGGCGCTGGAGACGGTTATTGTTCACTTGAATGATGTGGAAAATACAAGCGACAGCGCGGGGACGTTACATGGCGCCTAAGTTTAGGATATAATAGTACTTTTCGAAATAAATCCTATAGGGAATTCGAATCGGCCGGTAGGCGGAAAGGAGTTGCAAGGTGAACGAACAACCTTCCATGAAGGATGAGGAAGAATTATATCTGACACGCGTGCTTCGCTTGATGGATCGCCAGATCGCTGCATTGGAAGCAACCGCTGAGGAGCGGCAGGCTGAAATTGTAGAAATGAAGCGTCATTTCTGGGATGAGGTCACAGTCGATAATGACGAGATGTTCGAAACGTATGTAAGCATCATGCAGCAAGCGAAGGATTTGGCTAGTCATGAGCGTGTACAGAAGCATGCAGCCAAATGGCTGAACAAGCTCCGCAAGCATATCCAAGCGCCGTACTTTGGACGCGTTGATTTTATAGAGGCAGGGGATACGGAGACGCTTCCGGTTTACATCGGACTGATGTCTGTAACGGATGAGGAAAGCGGTGAGCATTTCGTCTATGATTGGCGTACGCCAATTGCCGGTTTATTCTATGATTACGCGCCTGGACCGGTTCAGTATCGTACGCCAGCGGGTGTTATTGAGGGGGAGATGACGCTCAAACGTCAGTTCCTCATCCGTAATGGCCGCTTGGAGGCCGTTTTTGATACTGGCATTCAAATCGGCGACGATATGCTGAAGGAAATGCTGAAGCGAAGCGCGGATACGAAGATGAAGAGCATCGTCAGCACGATTCAGCGCGAACAGAATGCCATCATCCGGGATGATTTGCAAGACGTGTTAATCGTACAGGGGGCTGCTGGAAGCGGGAAGACGTCTGCGGCGATGCAGCGGATCGCGTATTTGCTGTATAAGTACCGCAGCAGCATGCGATCCGAGCAGATTATTTTGTTCTCGCCAAATGATTTGTTCAATGACTATGTATCCAATATTTTGCCGGAGCTTGGCGAGGAAAATATGACGCAGACGACGTTCCAGTCTTATATTGAGCACCGTCTCGTTACAGAGCGAAGCATTGAGGATATTTATGATCAGACTGAACGCCTTATGCGCGGCATGGATCGCTGGACAGCCTCGAGAGAAGCGAGAGTCGAGGCTGCGGCTGCCAGATGGAAGGCTTCAGCCGGCTATCAGCAGGTGCTGGATCGCTATATCGACTCTTTACAGCGGGAAGGCGTGCGCTTTATCCGCTTTGGTACGCCAAAGCGAACAATTATTAGCGCTGAGCAGCTTGCAGAACAATTCTATGTTCAGTTTGCGGATTGGTCCTTGCCGGCTAGAATGGACAAACTAAGAGACTGGCTGCTGGAACAGCTCCGGACTTGGGCGGTTAAGGAGCAGAAGCGCATATACCGGAAGCTGCAGCAGCAGCCAAATTACTTAGGGACGGAAGAAGAGCTTCGTGATATGAGCCGCAAGCAGGTGAACAAGTGGTTGAAGCGGTTCCGCAAGCAGGCGAAGGAACTTCGTTTTGTCGAGTGGGAAGAGATGTATTGCGACTGCATGCGCAGTCTTGAGCATTGGGCGAAACAGGCCGCGGCCATCACGAACGTAAATGATACCGTGGATGTGGAAACGATACGTGCGATCGGACTGCGGTCAGTAGAGCAGTTCGAAGCGGGAATTATTCCATTCGAGGATGCCTCTCCATTGCTGTATCTAATTGAAAGTGTAGAAGGATTCGACACCTTCAACCATATTCGCCATGTTGTCATTGATGAAGCGCAGGACTATTCTCCATTCCAATATGCACTGCTGACACGGTTATTTCCACGCAGCCGGTTCACGATATTGGGTGATTGGAATCAAGCGATCTACGAATCGAATCGCATGGGCTCAGCAGCAGCGCTGCAAAATGTATTTACGGAGAAGAAGGCCGGCGTGATTACACTACGCAAAAGCTATCGTTCTACTCGCAATATCATGGAGCTGGCAAGCAGCATTCTTCCGAATGGCGAGCAGGTAGAACCGTTCAGCAGAGAAGGAGAAGAGCCCACTATCATTCGCTGCGAGGACGAAGAAGAGCAAATGAAGCAGGCTGGTGAGCAACTGGCGGCATGGGCAGCAGAGAACAATCTTGCTTCTATTGCAATTATTACAAAGGATGAAGCTACCGCGGAACGGGTTCATAATCAGCTGCAGCATAGCTTCCCGCAATTGAAGCGGGTATCGAAGCATACAAAGCAGTTCGTTACCGGACAATGGGTTGTCCCCTCCTACCTTGCTAAGGGATTAGAATTCGACGGGGTTATCGTATTTGACGCGCAAGAGCAAGCGTATGGTCATGAAGCAGATCGGAAGCTGTTCTACACGGTGTGTACTCGCGCGATGCATCGTCTTGCACTGCTGGCTGTAGGTCAAGTAACGCCGTTCCTCGATGCATGGAGCGGAGAAAGAGCTTAATCTTCACAGCATGGATATTCTAAGTAGGAAAAGCGCCTGATGGCACGGGGTTCGGATGTAACCTCCGAGCAGTGCCGCCGGCGCTTGTTTTATTGGGGG
Source organism: Paenibacillus alvei DSM 29 (assembly GCF_000293805.1). Taxonomy (GTDB): domain Bacteria; phylum Bacillota; class Bacilli; order Paenibacillales; family Paenibacillaceae; genus Paenibacillus_B; species Paenibacillus_B alvei. The sequence continues at coordinate 266,922 of NZ_AMBZ01000004.1, forward strand.
CTTATGTTGTGATAGATTCGATTTCGTTCATTTGTGTACGATCGATATCCATCGTTTTGTAGCTTGAATGTAATCATCTGCAAAGGGGGAATGATATCTTATGCTCCATGAACGACCATCCGCTCTATTTCGTCATATCTTCAATCGACTGAATCTGCATATAGGACGGAACGACAAGGCCAATTTTCGTTCCGTTTAAGTTCGGGCCAAGATCATCCACGTCATTTTTGAATCGATCGTAGTAATCCTTATGAGTCTTTGGCAGCCAAGCTGCTACGATAGCATCGACATCACCATTTGCGACACCTGTCCACATGGGGCCGGCTTCTACTTGAATAAGATCGACTTTGTAACCGACTTTCTCCTCAAGCACCGCTGCGATAACATTTGTGCTTGCAATCTCAGAATCCCAAGCCACATAACCGAGTTTCAGCTTCTTTCCTTCGATTTTATCTATGCCGTTCGTCCAAGCAGCGGCCTTATCCGCATTGGCTTCTATCCAAGCTTTGGCCGCGATGTTCGGTTCCTGACCGTCATGGATAGCAACCATCACCTGAGCCATATCGTCAGCAACCCATTTGAATTGATCCAATGTCTTGTATGCCTCGGGCTCCTCTTCCTTTAAGCCTTTGCGAGCGATGGTATGGATTTGCTCGTCACCACCGAAGATCCCCTTCGGATCCTCAAGATATTTCAGATCATATTTTGCGAACATCCAGTGCGGTGTCCAGCCCGTGATAATGATAGGCTCCTGTTTCTTGATTGCCTTATCCAGAGCCGCGGTCATAGCAGCCCCTGAACCTTCAATGAGCTTCCAGTCGGTTAACCCGTATTCCTTAATCACTTTCTCGGTGGATTGCATGATTCCGGCTCCGGCATCGATTCCTATAATCTTATAGTCAACCTGTTTCCCAATGCTCTCGCTGGTCGAACCACCGCTTCCACCTTCCTCTTGGCTGTCCGATTTACCTCCTGAAGCAGATGAACAAGCAGCCAGCGTCCATCCCAATACGGCAATCAGACCGATTAACATCCAGTACCTCGTACGATTTTGTCTCATATTCATCACGCTCCTTGTTTGTTCGTTTTCCGGTTTTTAAGCGAATGTTGAGAGAAACGATCTAAAATAATGGCTAATAGTACGACAGACAAGCCTGCCTCGAAGCCCTTGCCGATTTTGAGCATGGTGACAGCGCGGTAGACCTCGGTGCCGATGCCTTGCGCTCCGATCATCGAGGCGATAACGACCATAGAAAGGGTCAGCATAATCGTTTGATTCACACCAGCCATCAAGGTTGGCATGGCGACGGGGAGCTGCACCTTCCATAACGTCTGCATGGATGTGGAGCCGAATGCGGAAGCAGCCTCAATCATGTCATGGGGAACCTGCCTGATGCCAAGCTCGGTTAGGCGTATGGTAGGAGGGACTGCAAAAATGATAGAGGCAATTACACCCGGAACTATGCCTAAACCGAATAAAAATACAGCAGGAAGCAAATAGACGAATGCGGGCATGGTCTGCATGAAATCAAGAATAGGCTTCACAAGGCGAGATAGCCTATTGAACTTGCCGCAGGCAATGCCTAGCGGGATGCCGATAAAGATGGAAATTACAGTGGAAACGATGACTAGTGCAAGTGTGTTCATGGTGGGTATCCAATAACCCAGCCAGTCGATGATGAGCAACCCGATAGCGGTTAACAGAGTGAGTGACCATCTGCCCAGCAAAAATGCGAGCAAAGCGGCCGCAACAATGAACAAGTAAGACGGCATGATGAGAAAAAGGCTTGATATTGCCTCAACACTATGCTCAATCCATTTGGAGAGCAGTTGGAACAATCCGTCAGCATTCGTACTTAGCCAATCAACACCATGTTCGACCCAATTACCGATGCTCAGCTGCATGATTTAACACTCCTTCCGCTGCAAAACTGATATCAGTGACTGATGCAGAATAGAGCTCTAGTTGGGATTGGGATGAGGGTGGGGAATCGGGCAGATTGCCTGCAAGCGCTCCAAGCACAGCTCCTCGGACAATCGCGCCAAGCAGCCTGCCATCTGGGTCAACTACAGCTATTGGCAGCTTGGCCTCGCCAGACAAGGCGAACAATTCGTTTAGAACAACAGTGGGCGATACAGTTGGAACTTCTGTGTGCATGGCTTCCTGTAACGTTAACCTGCTGCGTGCAGCCTCGCTTGCCTGTTCGGCTGTAACGACTCCTTGAAGGGACTTATCCTTCCCGACCACGAACAGTGTGGAAATTCCAATATCCCTCATTAACTGCAGCGCTGCACGAGGGCCGCGATCTTGGGATATCGTCTCTGGCCTGCGCATGATATGCGCGGCGGTGAGTACCTTGGATAAGTCTACGCCTTCAACGAATCGCTCTACATATTCGTCTGCCGGCTGCATCAACATTTGCTCAGGAGTTCCGATTTGGATCAGCATGCCGTCTTTTAGCAGGGCGATGCGATCGCCGATGCGAAGCGCTTCATCCAGGTCATGCGTGATGAAAATGATCGTTTTGTGCATTTTTTGCTGCAGGGCAAGCAGTTCATCCTGCATGTCGCGTCGGATGAGCGGATCGAGCGCGCTGAATGCTTCGTCCATAAGCAAAATATCTGGATCGTTGGCTAGAGCGCGTGCTAAGCCGACTCGCTGCTGCATGCCGCCGCTCAATTCATCCGGGTATTTGTCCTCCCAGCCGTTAAGACCGACGAGACGGAGTGCTTCGGCTGCTTTGCGGTAGCGTTTTTCTTTGGAGAGTCCTTGTATTTCGAGGCCATATGCGGCATTGTCCAGCACACTGCGGTGGGGGAAGAGCGCGAATTTCTGAAATACCATTCCAATGGTTCGGCGTCGAACCTCCCGCAGTTCAGTTGTGTTCAGCTTGGAGATGTTACGATCCTTGAGCCAGATCTCACCGGAGGTCGGTTCGATGAGACGATTCAGCATGCGGACGAGTGTAGACTTTCCGCTGCCGGATAGGCCCATGATGACGAATATTTCTCCTTGTTCCACGGCAAAGGACACTTGGTTAACAGCTACGGTTGCTTGTTTTTCTTTGGCTAGCCGTTCTCTTGACCATCCTTGCTGCAGCAGAGCGAGTGCTTTTTGTTCGTGATGTCCAAATATTTTAGTCACTTGGCTGACCTTGATCATGGACAATCCTGTCACCCCTTTTGCGTATGGATTCTTGTGCATGAAAGATATATCCATTTTAACCCTTGGAAAAATTAGATAACAACTATTAAAACTGTTCGTAAAAAACGTTCAGAAAAAACTTTATAAACTTATGCTTTCATATGCTTGCAGATGCTAATATTTGCTATTCCATTTGCTCCTTTACAATTTGTTCCTGTTCTCTTACAATGTGTTCGTTGAACATGGAGAAGGAGTATACCCACCAGCGTTCACTAATACATATACGGGACGGTTTCGAATCGAACGGCAGTGGCCGCACAGACATGATTCGGCACAGGAGGAATGACACATGGCTACGTTCGCACAGTTGACACAGGAGCAGAAGAGCGTTGTCGAGAAAGCTCGCAATCGTGTCATTGAAGCGATCGGACAAAATATGGACTTGTATGGAATGACCCATTCGACAGGTCATCTGTACGGCTTGCTGTTCTTCAGCGATCATCCGATGACATTGGATGACATGAAGCGGGAAATGGAAATGAGCAAGACTAGCATGAGTACGGGCGTGCGAACTCTTGTGGACATGAAAATGGTGCACAAAGTGTGGGAGAAGGGGACGCGCAAGGATCTATATGAGGCGGAGCAGGATTGGTATCAGACCTTTACCGACTATTTTGGCCTGAAGTGGAGAAAAGCGGTTGAGATGAATATGTCCGCCATCCGACGCTCGATGAGGGAGTTGGAGACGCTGCGCAGCAGCTCGGATGATGATCAGCTTGCTGCTGTCATCTCTCTAGATCTTTCCAAGATGAGGCAGGCGGAAGCCTACTACGAATGGCTTGACCGATTGATTGATGCACTCGAGTCCGGGGATATTTTTTCACTTGTGCCGAAACGAGAGCAATAAACGAGTGAACAGCTTGATACTAGCTGCAATGATCCGCATAATTTAATTTCACTAGTTTTAATAATTTTAACTATTTTAGTAAGCTTGAAGAGGGCGGTAACCAACCGTCCTTTTTTCTTCCGGTTTTTCCCTGAACATTGTCTCTTTTTCCTAAATGCTATATTATATATATTAAATTAATAATTAAGGATGATACGAATGAGCTATGATTCTCGATCGCCGCTATATTTGCAAGTACAGCGATATATTGAGGATATGATTCAAAATAAACAGCTGAAGCCGAATGATCGAATTCCGACAGAGAAGGAGCTGATGGAACAGTTCCAAGTAAGCCGCATTACAGTTGTGAATGCGCTTGCAGCACTTGTGAAGGAAGGGTTGATCTATCGAGTTCCGGGGAGAGGAAGCTTTGTCTCAAAGCAGATTATGGGCAAAATGATCATGGCCCAGGAAGAGTCGAATAACGCAAATACAAATGAAATGCGAGATAGCAGCGTGTCAGGATTTGCCGGACGTGAACGAAGAAAGAAAGTCGTGGGATTCGTCATGCCTACGCTCGATGATTATTTTGCGATGAGACTAATAAATTCCATTCAGAAAACGCTGAATGAGCGAGGTTATTCCCTTATCGTTGCATTCAGTGGAGGCTCGAAGGATCGGGAGGAACAGCAAATACGAGAGATGCTGGAGATGGGCATAGCGGGCTTGCTGCTGTTTCCGGTGGATGAAGATATGTATAACGAGGAAATTCTGTCATTGAAGGTGAATGGCTTCCCGTTCGTGCTTATTGATCGCTATTTGCCTGGAGTGGATACGCATTATGTGTGCTCGGACAATCGCCTAGGGGCTGAAATGGCTGTCGCTCACTTGTGGGAGCTGGGACACCGCAATATTGCAATATGTACGGATGCATTTCGGGATTGCGTCAGCGTGCAGGATCGCATAGCTGGATATATGAATGAATATCAGAGAAGGGGTGCCATGATTAATCCGGCGCTTATTTTGACTGATTTCACAATTCCTGTCGGCGAGGAAGCGGATGATTCTGTTTTGGCTCGGTATATGAGGAGCGGGATAGCTACTGCATATATTGCATTGCACGGCAAACTAGGCATGCGTATGCACCAAATTGCGAAGCGGGCTGGACTACGTGTTCCCGAAGATATTTCGATAGTGACATTCGATGATCCAGAGCATCTGGAAGAGAGAGAGACATTTTTTCAGTCATATTTATCAAAATGAAGCGCAGATTGGCCGCCGAGCGGCTACGATTCTGGCCGATATTATGGATCGTCCGGAGCAGGACGGTGCAGCAGGCAAGGAAGTGTATCATAAAGTTATTCTTGAGCCTCAGTTCGTAAACAGACGTTCAACTGGACCATGTCAGTCTGAACAGTAACCCCCACATTATACTTCACATCACCGCCAATCTCAGCGTACATGCGGAGATTGGCGGAATCATGAACAGGGTAATTCATAGATAGAGCTACACCCGAATTTCAACCAAAGTGAGTACAGAGAAGAAGTGGACAATAGAGCCCGCTAACACGAATAGGTGCCATATCATATGATGGAAGGGGAAACCTCTCCATACGTAGAAAATCGTACCCAGCGTATACAGGATGCCGCCGATGACCAGCATGGTCAGACCGAAGGATGGCATAGTTTCTGTCAGTGGATGCCACGCCCACACGATGAGCCAGCCCATCGCAATATAGAGCAGCGTGGACATAAAGAGGAATCGTTTGGTGAAGAATGCTTTGAATACTACGCCTCCGATAGCAATTGTCCATACAATCGTGAATAGTGTCCAACCAATAAGCTTAGGCAGTGCGATTAAAACCAACGGTGTATAGGTGCCGGCAATAAATAAATAGATGGACGCATGGTCGAATGTTTCGAACAGATCCTTAACCTTGCCTTCGGGGAAGCTATGCACCAATGTTGATGAGGTATACAGGAGCAGCATGGATATGCCATAGATCGTAAAGCTGACGACATGAATGGGCTGTCCATACAAGGCGGCAAATACGATTAATAGCGTCAAGGCAGATATGCTCATGACCACGCCAATTCCATGAGTGATCGCGTTAGCGATTTCTTCGCCGCGCGAGTAGGTGTGAGTATTAGCCATACGGCGGCACCTTCCTTTCTATTGGATCCGTTCATGCGGATCTAGTTACTTCTATTGTAACGAAGTGGGAAGGGTGCTGCAAATGATCCATAATACTTTTCAAAAAGGTAACAAACAGAGGAACGTAGAGGCCGTTACATAGCAACAGCGCCGTCATCTATCCGTTTCCGGCATAGGCTTCGGCGCTGCTCTGCTTTCTTATTCGGTACTACTTGCGTATACGGCTTTCGGGTCCAGCTGCCTCGCAGCAAGCTAGGGTCGAGTTGTCCTGCGCGCTCTAACTTGCGGCGCTTGTTGGATGTCTTGCTCATGGTATCCCTCCTATATGTTTATCTCACACAGCATAACCGCTGCCAATGGAAAAATCAATAACCGTAAGTCCTAATTAGGATTAAGGGGGCACTTCCTTCTCCTTAAATGGACGATACGAAGCCAAAGGAGCTGTATAGAAATGATTATTCGGACGAGGAAAGATGAAATCGTATTCATTGCACAACATGACCATGGATATCTATCAGGCGAAATCGCTTCGAAGTTCCGAACGGAATTGCTTGGTACACGTGACGGATATGAGGATGCCGTATATGCTGCCTATGAGCATGATTGCAGCTGGATCGGACTTGATGATACACCCATTTGGAATGACGCACAGCAGGAGCCGTATACATTCATGGATTATCCGATGCCCTTAAGGCTTGCATTCTATCGAAAGGGGCTGGACGATATCGAGAAAGTCAATCCATATGCCAGCCTATTATGCAGTAAGCATTTCGCTTCTTTCTTTCATATAGAGGAGCAGAAGGACGTAATCGAATTTCTTCAGCATGAACGGCAGCGTCAGCGGCGAATAAGGGAACAATTTGTGGATTTGCCGGATTTGACAATAGCCAATCATTTTCGAATGCTTCAATTTTGCGATGATCTGTCCCTGTATGTGTGCTTAAATGAGCCAGGAGTGTCAAAAGATAAAGAGTTTCCTTGGTATCAGGACGGCTTCGAGCGTACAGAACCTTTTAATGTACAATCAGGTGAGCAATTGCAAGCCGAGTGGCTGGATGACAGGACGATTCGGGTAACTCCAACTCCATTTACGGAACCGTTTACCGCCATGTTATCTTATAAAGTTGTAGCCAAGGAGCGAATACGCAAGATAGGGATTGCGAGCGCCTATAAGGAGGCTGAACGGAGAAAGCAGGTCATTCATTTCGTGTAATTTTTCATGAGTGATGAAGGGGGGAGCGTAGGGAGTGTCGTCCTAGAATGCGGAGTATGAGAACGATATAGGGGAAACTATGGGGAAGGAAAGGGAGGTAGAGGAGCTTGAATAGCAGAAGTATTAAGGCTCTCTCCTTAATCGGCTTAGGCATTTTGCTGATGCTGGTTACATGGAGCGGATGGGGCGCCGAGAAGTTTGCAACTGCAGGAAGCATATTTGGTTATTTTTGGCCGACATTGTTTGTCATCCCACTCGGATTATTTTTTCATTTTATGTTCTTCTTTGTTACCAAGGGGCGCGCAGCGGGGCTGCTCATACCTGGCGGAATTTTGATCGTCAGCGGTGTGGTATGTCAAATCGGGATGCTGTTCGATGCATTCGGTACGGTATGGCCTGGATTTCCGCTTGCGGTGGCCTTCGGCTTATTTGAATTTTATATCATGGGGAACCGTAATAAATGGCTTCTTATTCCGATTAGTATTCTGACCTGCGTATCGCTTTTGTTCTTTGCCGTCTTTTCCTTGAGTATGTTTGCAAGCTCTTCCCTAATCGGGATTGCATTCGCAGCGTTTCTTATTATGGGTGGATCAGCGATGCTGTACAAAAAACCGGAGATTTCGGATTTTTAACATGTACATAAAAATGTTTTGCTTATAAAAGATAGGGGAGTGAACCCCTAAATACAGGATAGCGGTGTACGCTGATGATTTGATGATCACGGTGTCACCGCTTCATTTTTTTGACCAGGAAAAAATAGTGAAAGGCTCGCATAAGTGTTCCATCCACCTTGAATGGTCTTGTGCTTTTAGGTTTTGGTTTGTTTTATGATATAAGATATAACATAGATCACACAATTTAGTTAAAAATGTGTCCAAATATTGACATTGATTATGACGATATGATAATATAACGTTAAAATAACGCACCATGAAAAAAACGTATTACAAATGCTCGACAATCCTGAATAACTCATTGATTTTGAATTAAAAAACTCCAGCATTCAGCACGGCACTGTGCATCTACACGATCTTTGCAACGCATACGCAACAATCTCCACATCTAAGCCAACAGGCAGCAGCGCTAAACCGCGAGGACGAGCGCATTCACATTATCCTTCCAGATGAACACATCACACAGTCTAGGAACGAATTTTCTATGAAGCAGCAGAGTGAGTACATAACATGTCTCGATATCGCAAGAAAACCTTGAAAACCTTATGCCAAACAACTCGCCAATACGCTTTTTATCTAATCACTATAATGAAAGCGCAATCAATACCAATTATTGTTGCAAAGGAGCGAGGTTGGATGAAACTGTTTTTCCCGATTTTTATGGTTTGCTCACTGTTGCTGGCGGCATGTGGGAACTCGGGCGAGCCGAAGGACATGGGCAAGGATGGCGACGGCAATAAGATGGTTAAAATCGGCATTGCGCAGTACGCGAATCATCCTTCGCTGGATGGGGCGCGAGAAGGCTTTTTGCAGGCACTGAAGGACGCTGGGTACAAGGAAAATATCAATTTGCAAGTTGATTTCCACAATGCGCAGGGGGATATGAACAACAATCTTACGATCGCTCAAAAGCTGGTAGGCGATAAAAATGACCTCATTCTGGCAATCGCCACACCGACCGCGCAGGCGGTTGTGAAGGCGACGAAAGACATTCCCGTACTGTTCACGGCTGTGACGGATCCGGTTGCATCGAAGCTGGTCGGCAGTCTTGAAAAGCCTGGAGGCAATGTGACGGGCACGCGCGACACGAATCCTGACTCGATTAAGAAGACAATGGAGACGATTAAGAAGTTTTTCCCTGAGGCCCGCAAGGTAGGCGTTATCTACAATTCTGGGGAACAGAACTCTGTCGTCAACATTGCCAACGTGAAGCAGGTGCTGAAAGAAGGCGGATTGGAGACGGTTGAATCCACCGTTACGAACAGTTCGGAGGTGAAGCAGGCCGCTGATTCGCTGGTAGGCCGCGCGGATATCATCTATCTCCCGTCTGATAATACAGTCATTTCAGCATTAAGCTCGGTCGTATCTGTAGCCAATAACAAGGACATTCCGCTTTTCTGCGAGAGCAGTGAATCAGTTGGAGAAGGCGCGTTCGCATCGATCGGATTCAAGTATTACGATCTGGGATATGCGACAGGCGAGATGGCTGCAAAGGTGCTGAAGGGTACATCTCCGGCAGACATCCCCGTTGAGGTCTCCAAGAAGCTGGATCTGATGATCAACCCGAAAGCGGCAGAGGCGCAAGGAATCAAATTGACCGAAGAGATGACACAAGGCGCAATCCTGATAGAGAAATAAGTCGTTCCAAATTAGGAGGATGCTATCGTGCTATATGCGCTGACAGGTTCTTTGGAAGCAGGGGTCATTTACGCGTTGATGGCTCTGGGCGTTTATGTAACGTTTCGGATTCTCGACTTTCCCGATTTGACCGTCGATGGCAGCTTTGCCACCGGCGGAGCCGTGGCGGCGGTCATGATTACGTCCGGCTATTCCCCACTGCTCGCTACATTGGGCGCGCTGCTGGCAGGATGCGTGGCGGGTACCGTAACTGGACTGCTCCATACGAAAGGGAAAATTAATACGCTGCTGTCCGGCATTATTTCGATGATTGCATTATATTCGATCAATTTGCGGATTATGGGCACGGCGAATACGTCGCTGCTGGGGGAAAGCACTCTATTTACGCAGATCAACTCCTTCTTGTCCAGTCTGCAGCCGCTAGCGATTTTAGCGGCCTTTGGACTATTCGTTCTGCTCATCAAATGGGCCATTGACAGGTTTTTGGATACAGAGATTGGCTTGGCGATTCGCGCAACCGGCGACAATGCGAAAATGATCCGCAGCCTCTCCGCGAATACCGACAATATGAAAATTGTCGGACTGAGCCTGTCAAATGGATTGGTAGCGCTATCCGGCGCGCTTATCGCCCAATATCAGGAATTTGCGGATGTCTCGATGGGAATCGGCATTATTATCATCGGCTTGGCCTCTGTCATTATGGGGGAAGCTGTGTTCGGCCATGCCTCCATTCGACGGGCGACCTTAGCCGTAATCGGAGGAGCTATTGTCTATCGCCTCATTATTATGCTGGCACTCCGCATCGGGTTGAATCCGAATGACCTGAAGCTGCTAACCGCTGTCATTGTGGTCGCCGCCCTCGTCATGACGCGGATTGTAGCAACGTGGAAAGAAAGGCGGATGAAGTCCTTGCAAGAGGATGTTCCACACCTGTCCATCGACCACGGAGCAAGGGGGGGAAGCCATGCTGAAACTTGAGGGGATTCGAAAAGTGTTCAACCGCAGGACAGCGAGTGAGAAAATTGCACTGCAAAATCTAAATTTGACGCTTCGCGAGGGTGATTTCGTAACGATTATCGGCTCCAATGGGGCGGGCAAGTCCACGTTGATGAATATGATCTCGGGAGGGATGACCCCAGATAGCGGCACCATTGAAATCGACGGCGAGAACGTGACCAGCCTCTCTGAATTCGAGCGCTCGCGCAAGATTGGACGCGTGTTCCAAGACCCGATGGCTGGTACGGCGCCGACGATGACGATTGAGGAGAATCTTGCGGTCGCTTTCTCGCGCGACAAAAGACGCACCCTGCACCGGGGTGTGAACAAGAAGCGGAAGGATCTGTTCCGTGAGAGTCTGGCCTCGCTGCATCTAGGCCTCGAGAATCGGCTGTCAGCTAAGGCCGGACTGCTGTCAGGCGGAGAACGGCAGGCGCTTAGCCTGCTGATGGCGACCTTCACGCAGCCGAAGGTGCTGCTGCTGGATGAGCATACGGCCGCGCTTGACCCGGCGCGGGCTCAGTTGATTACAGCGCTGACGAAGGAAGTCGTCGAGCGTTCCAATTTCACGACACTGATGGTAACGCACAATATGCAGCAAGCCATCGAGCTCGGCAACCGTCTGATTATGATGGACGCAGGCCAGATTATTTTGGATGTGCCGGAAGAGGAAAAGAAGCATTTGACGATTGAGGTATTGTTGAAAAAATTCGCCCAGTTGAAGGGAGTCGCGGATGACCGCTTGCTGTTGGGATAGCTAAAAAAGGAAAGGGAGCGGTAATGATGATTCAAAGTCAGGGGCATCCGTCTGCCTCGCCAGTTAAAGAGAGGGCAGGAAAGAAAACGCAGTATGAAGATATGCGCGGGCTGCTAGAGCCGTATCAAGTGCTTGAGCCCTATCAGGTGCTGGCGCCGGACGGAGAGCTTCGCCACCCTACAGAGGGAGACATTGACGAGGATCTGGCAATAAAAATGTACGAGAGCATGATGCTGGCAAGAATGTTCGATCGGAAGGCTGTCAACCTGCAACGGCAGGGCCGAATGGGTACGTACGCCCCTTATGAGGGCCAGGAAGCCTCCCAGGTTGGGAGCGCACTGGCGCTGTCCCCCAATGATTGGCTGTTTCCCAGCTATCGCGATCATGCTGCTGCGATTACGCATGGGCAGGCGCTCAGCAGGGTGCTGCTTTATTGGATGGGCCATATGGAAGGATCGATCAGTCCGGAAGGCCGCCATATTATGCCGCCGTGCGTGCCGATAGCCACGCATTTGACGCATGCTGTAGGCACATCGTGGGCCGCTAAGCTGAAGGGTGAGAAGCAGGCGAGCATTGTGTACTTCGGCGAAGGAGCAACCTCGGAAGGCGACTTCCATGAGGCTTTGAATTTTGCAGGGGTATATCAGACGTCTACTGTATTCTTCTGCCAGAATAACGGGTACGCAATCAGCGTGCCGTTCCATGCGCAGTCTGCTTCTCGGACGATCGCCCAGCGTGCGGCGGCTTATGATATGCCAGGAGTCAGGGTGGACGGCAACGATGTGTTCGCCGTTTGGCTGACTGTGCGTGAAGCGATTGAACGCGGCTTAAACGGCGGCGGACCGACGCTGATTGAGGCAGTCACGTTCCGTTATGGGCCGCATACGACCAGTGACGATCCGCGCAAATATCGGGATCAGGCCCGGCTCTCTGCCGAATGGAGGGAGCAGCGCGATCCGATAGAGCGTTTGAAGCGGTATCTTGTAAATAGGGGAATTTGGGGCCAGGAGCATGAGGAGTGTCTGATGGAGCGGATCAGCGGCCTTATCGAGGCCGCGGTTGCAGAGGCGGAGAGCTATCCGAATTCCCGGCCTGAAGATATGTTCATGCACGTTAGCGCTGATATGCCGTGGCCCGTGGCTGAGCAGCGGGAACAGTGCGGCCTGTATGTGGAAAGGCAGGGTGAAGCATGAGTCGGAACCTAACGATCTTGCAAGCGATTAACGAAGCGCTCGATCAGAAGCTGGCCGACGATCAGCGCGTCATGCTGACAGGAGAAGACATTGGCGTCAACGGTGGCGTATTCCGGGCAACGGAAGGGCTGTTCGAAAAGTACGGCAAGGAGCGGGTTGTGGATACGCCGCTGGCTGAAGCCGGCATTATTGGCTCGGCAATCGGTCTGGCGCTGAATGGTTTCATTCCGGTCGTTGAAATTCAGTTTTTGGCCTTCATTTATCCAGGCTTCGAGCAGATCGTCACACATGCAGCCCGCATGCGGTATCGGACGCGGGGACAGTACAATGTTCCGCTTGTTATCCGCGCGCCATATGGCGCGGGAATTAGAGGGCCGGAGCTTCATTCAGAGAGTGTGGAAGCATTCTTCGTTCATACGCCTGGGCTTAAGGTGGTCGTACCGAGCAATCCTTACGATGCCAAGGGTCTGCTTGTTAGCGCCATCGAGGATCCCGATCCGGTCGTATTTTTGGAACCGGCCCGGATTTACCGTGCTTTCAAGGCAGAAGTGCCGGAGGAGATGTATCGCATTCCGCTAGGCAAAGCGAACATCGTCCGGGAAGGAACAGATGTTACGCTGATTTCATGGGGGGCCATGATGCGGGTGGCGCTTGAAGCGGCGCGGCAGTTGGAGCAGGAGAAAGGCTGGTCCTGTGAAGTCATTGATCTCCGCTCGCTGTATCCGCTTGATCGGGATGCCATTGCCGCATCCGTGAAGAAAACGGGCCGCGCGCTAATTGTTCATGAGGCGCAGAAGACGGCCGGCGTCGGCGCAGAAATTGTCTCGTTGATTAATGACGAAGCGCTGATGTATTTGCGGGCTCCGATTCAGCGGATTACCGGTTTTGATGTTCCAGTTCCGCAATTCTCGCTCGAGGATGTCTATGTTCCGACGGTCGGGCGGGTAAGAGAAGGAATCGCTGCAGCGATACAGTTCTGACCGTTCAGAAGGAGGAACGCGAATGATAGAGTTCAAGCTTCCCGACGTAGGAGAAGGCATCCACGAAGGGGAGATCGGAAAATGGCTCATTAAGGAAGGGGAATGGGTGGCCTGCGATCAGCCGATCGTCGAGGTGCAGACGGACAAAGTGAACGCCGAGCTGACCGCTCCGACGGCCGGCGTAGTGCGCAAGCTGATGTTCGCCGAGGGTGCCGGAGTTCGAGTAGGCGAGGTATTGTTCATTCTCGAAGCGGAAGGGCGCATTCCAGCGATAGAAGCGGGCAAGGCGGAACAGGCGGCTTCAGTGGCAGCGGTTGTCAATGCTCCTTCGCCATCGCCTGCAGCGGCCTTGCCATTGTCTGTTGCGGCATCGCCGCCGGCGTCTGTTGGATTACCTGCGGGAAGAGTGCGCGCAGCCCCCTATGTTCGCCAGCTTGCGCGGCAGCTGAATGTCGACATCGAGCAGGTGAAGGGAAGTGGAGCCGCCGGGCGCATAACCGAAGAGGACGTGCGGCGCTATGCTTCGGGGGACACGACTAAGGAAGCGGAAGGGGCTGACCTGCCGCGGATAAATACGGCGGCTCCGCCTGCGAGGGAGAAAAGCGAGGGTGTTGTCAGGCCGCGGGGAGCCGCACCGGCTTCTGATTGCATAGAGGAACGGCTTCCACTGCGCGGCATTCGCTTGAAGATCGCCGAGAGGCTGGTTAAGGCAGTGACCACCATCCCGCATGTCACGCAGGTGGATGAACTGGAAGCCGATGCCTTGCAGGCCCTGCGTGAGCGGCTTCGGCCGCTGGCGGCCGAACGGCAGGTGAAGCTGACATACTTGCCGTTTTTCATAAAGGCAATTGTCATCGCGCTTAAGGAATTCCCATTCTTCAACGCTTCGCTTGACGACGAGACGAAAGAAATTGTATTGAAGCGCTATTATCACATCGGGATTGCGACCGATACACCGGACGGTCTTATCGTTCCAGTTATCCGGGATGCCGACCGGAAGACAGTTTTTGAGCTGGCAGAAGAAATTGGGCAGCTGTCGGAGCGGGCGCGAGAAGGAAAACTGAAGCTTGAGGAAATTACCGGTGGTACCTTCACGATCAGCAACGTCGGCCCGATTGGCAGCCTGCTCGCAACGCCGATCATTAACCATCCGGAGGCGGCCATCCTGGCGCTGCACAAAATGGAGCCGCGCATGGTCGTCCGCAATGGGGAAGGTGTTATCCGCCTCATGATGAATATGGCGCTTTCCTTTGACCATCGGCTTATCGATGGGGCGGAGGCGATTCGATTCACGAATCGGATCAAGCGGCTGCTAGAGCAGCCTGACTTATTATGGGCGGAGATGGTATAGATGGTCGTCGGTGAAATTGCAGTAGAAACGGATGTTGTTGTCATTGGCGGCGGGCCCGGCGGCTATACGTCGGCGATCCGACTGGGTCAGTTGGGCAAATCGGTCGTGTTGGTGGAAAAAGAGGAGCTCGGAGGAGTTTGTCTTCATTCGGGCTGCATTCCGTCCAAGGCACTGATTCATGCGGCCGGATTGTATGACGAAGCCAGATCGGCCTCCAAGCTGGGACTGCGGATGGAGCCTGGGGCTCTTTCCTTCGATATGTCCGCATGGCAGCTGTGGAAGTCCGGCATTGTCGGCAGGCTGGGAAGCGGAGTGGCGCAGCTCTGCGCCGCCAACGGGGTTACGGTCGTGAAGGGGAGCGCAGTCTTCCTGTCTGACGACCGCGTAGGGGTAGAGACGGAATCCGGCTTCGAGACCTACAAGTTCAAGCAGGCGATTATCGCGACCGGATCGCGACCACATCTCCCGGCATTTGCAGCGGCAGGTGGTTCCCGCATCTTTACTTCTACGGAAGCGCTAGAATCGGACAGTATGCCGGAGCGTCTAGCTATTATCGGGAGCGGCTATATCGGCATCGAATTAGGCATGGCATTCGCCAAGCTTGGATGTTGCGTTACGCTTATTGAGCGCGAGGAGCGGATTCTCCCGCTTGTGGAAGGCAGCCTCGCTGCGGAAGTAAAGCGGCGTGCCGGCAAGCTGGGGATGGTCATCAAGACGGGCACGGAAGTGCGCGCGGTTATGGAGAATGACGATTATGTTGAGCTTCGACTCGAATCGAAACAGAAAGGGGAGGAAAGCGTCCTCTGCGACAAGGTGCTTGTGACGGTCGGACGCATGCCGAACACGGCAGGACTCGGTCTCAGTCAGGCGGGGATACGAATGGATGAGCGCGGCTATGTTCCAGTTGATGCGGAATGCCGAACCAATGTGCGCCACATTTTTGCCATTGGTGATATTACGCCAGGGCCTGCTCTCGCTCATCGCGCTGCGAAGCAGGGCACGGTCGCCGCGGAGGTGATCGGCGGACTGCCGAGCGCTTTCGACTCGCCTTATGTGCCGTACGTTATTTTTTCTGACCCGCAAATTGCCGGAGTGGGACTGACGCGGGCGGAAGCTGAGCGTCAGGGCATGAAGGTGAAGACGGGCCGCTTCCCTTTCCGTGCCAACGGATACGCACTGGCGGCCGGGAAGACAGACGGTTTTGCGGAAGTGGTCGTCGAGGAGGATTCCGGCTTGTTGCTGGGCATGCATGCAGTGGGGGCGGATGCCGGCAGCTTGATTGGCCAGGGCGTCCTCGCCCTCGAAATGGCGGCGAGAGCGGAGGATTTGGCTATGATGGTGCATCCGCACCCGACGCTTAGTGAAGGCTGGCTGGAAGCAGCCGCCGCCGCTTTGGGGCATGCCATACACATTGTGAATGAGAGGAGGATGGAAGATGAGTAATCGGAAGGATCTGGATGGATCGCTGGACAGCGAGCGTTTGGCGCATTTTCTGCACCGAATTGACCGGGGAGACAAGATTGAAGCGGACGATTGGATGCCAGACGATTACCGCAACCAGTTAATTAAGCTGATATCGATGCACGGCGTTAGTGAAATAATGGGGGCGCTGCCGGAGAAGGAATGGGTTCCGAAGGCGCCGACGCTGCGGCGCAAACTAGCGATTATGGCGAAGGTGCAGGATGAGATGGGACATGGACAGTTGCTGCTGCGGGTCGCGGAGGACTTAATGGCGCCGCTCGGCCAGACTCGCGAGGATCTGCTGCGCAATCTGTTCTCGGGGAAGCTGAAATTCCACAACGTGTTCCATATGGAGGCCCCCACATGGGCCGATGCTGGCGTCATTGCCTGGCTCGTCGACGGCGCCGCGATCATTACCCAGTCCATGTCGCTTGAGACATCCTACGCGCCCTATGCCCGCGCGCTCCAGCGCATATGCGCAGAAGAGAAATTCCATGCTCAGCATGGCGAGAGCATCGTACTGGAGCTGGCCGAAGGAACGTCGGCGCAGCGCCGGATGCTGCAGGAGGCCGTAAACCGCTGGTGGCCTTCCTTGCTGATGTTCTTTGGTCCGCCAGAAGGCGGAACTGTATCCAGCAACCAGCAAATGAACATGCGGTACAAGATTCGCACACAGACGAACGAGGAGCTGCGGCAGGTCTTTTTCCATAAATACGTGAACCGGATCTATCATCTGGGTTTGACGCTTCCGGACGATACGATTCGTTTCGACGAGGCGGAGGGCGTCTGGCATTACCAGCAGCCCGATTGGGATCTCTTTGTACAAATTGTGCGCGGAAACGGACCTTGCTCGGCCCAGCGGCTGCGGCTGCGGAAAACATCCTACGAAGAAGCGAAATGGGTGCGGGAAGCGATGCTGGCGCCCTGCGCATCCTATGCGGCGGGAGGGGCCATATGAGCAGCGAGTCGAAAGAGAAATTTGCTATCTATGAGGTGTTCAGCCAGAAAAGCCCGTCTGCTGGCTTTATGCACCAGTTCAGCTTGCTGGCGCCTAATCCGGAAGCTGCGCTCCTGATGGCGCGGGAGAACTTCATGCGCCGCGAGCCCTGTATCAATATCTGGGTTGTGAACCGTGACGATATTCACGGACTGACGCCGGAGGAACGGGCGAGTCTCGAACGGCTGGACAACAAAAGCTACCGCGAAACAAAGGGATATGGCGACATTCAATCGAGGTGGCGGCGCCACAAGGAAGCGTACGAGGGCAAGGCGGATACCACACGGAAGGAGGGGTGAAATGTCGGAGCATATCGAAGTAGCGGCTGCGGAAGAGGCGAAGCGCCGCCCCGATTATACCCGGGCGCTGCAGGAGCTTTTGCTGCAGATTGCAGACGATGACTATATTTTGGCATACCGGGGATCGGAATGGCTTGGGCTGGCCCCTCACATCGAAGAAGATGTCGCTTTCTCCTCGATGGCGCAGGACATGATGGGGCATGCGGCGATGCTGTACGGGATGCTGGAGGAGCTAGGAGCCGGCAAGGCGGATGACCTGGCGCATTTGCGCAGCCCAGAGGCGTTCCGCAATGCCATTCTGCTCGAGCGACCGAACGGACCAGGCGAATATGCGGATGAGCCGCATTATGACTGGGCCTTCGCGATTGCCCGCTGCTGCCTGTACGGCCTATTCAAGGAAGTCCGGCTGGAAGCGTTGACCCGTTCTTCGTATGTGCCGCTGACGCAGGAGGCCAGCAAAAT
This sequence comes from Paenibacillus alvei DSM 29, assembly GCF_000293805.1. GTDB lineage: Bacteria > Bacillota > Bacilli > Paenibacillales > Paenibacillaceae > Paenibacillus_B > Paenibacillus_B alvei. The sequence continues at coordinate 285,129 of NZ_AMBZ01000004.1, forward strand.
GCTGCGCGAGCATCAGTACCATATCCGGTATTGGCGCTCCTGGTTCACGCGGCTGGCAGGCGGCACGAACGAAGCTCGTTCCCGATTGAATGCGGCCGTAGCCCAGGCGTGGAACGATGTCGGCAGCCTGTTCCCGCTAGGCAGCGAGGAGGAAGCGATTGTCCGCTTCGGTCTGAGCATAGGCAGCGATGAATTGGCACGGCGCTGGAAGATGTCGGCGCAGAGCTTGTTCGAAGCGAGCGGGCTCGCATGGCCGGGAGATTGGATAAGTCCTATCGGGACTGGACGAGACGGGCAGCATACCGACGATCTGGCGCAGGTCGTCGCCATCTTGTCGGAGGTGTATCGGATTGACCCGGCGGCGGGCTGGTGAAGGAGGCGGTTCATCGTGACACAGATTATGCGGCAGATGCCAAGGGGGCTTGAGGAACGAATTTGGGCACTGCTGCAGGAAGTCAAGGATCCGGAAATCCCCGTTATCAGCATGATTGAGATGGGGATGATTCACAGGGTGGTTGTAAGCGAGAGTGTAGTTGAGGTGGAGGTACTGCCGACCTTCATTGGCTGTCCTGCTCTGGAATTGATGAAGAGCAAAATTCGGGAGGAGCTGCTCTCCATCGAGAAAGTGCGCGAGGTGATCGTCCGCTTCCTGCGGGAGCCAGCCTGGACCTCGGATCGGATTAGCGACAAAGGCCGAGAGAAGCTGCGTTCGTTTGGCATCGTTGCGCCGCCGCGCGGTTGTACGACGGGCGAGGAGTGGAAGGTGCGGTGTCCCTACTGCGATTCTCCGTACACTCGCATGGACAATATGTTCGGTCCGGCGGCTTGCCGCAGCATTTTATATTGCAGGCACTGTAAAAATCCGTTTGAAGCCTTGAAAGTGTTGTGAGGCTAGGATTGTATGGTTCGTAATGCTTTAATGCTCTAGTTCCTAGTACTTAATACTTAATGCTTAAGCTCTATCTAAGGCTCTAAGGTTAATACCTGTAGTCATTGCAAGACTGTGATGTTAATAAGACGTTTGGTTTGTTGCATTGCGTTTTTTGTATGGTGTTACAAGGTTCTGTAAGGGTTGATCAAGCCATTTTGCAAGCAGCGACAAGGAAGGCAAGAAAAACTATTATGCACATTTGTGCGGCCTTTGGGGGCGGAGTAAGCTGCAGAGGCCAAGGGAGGGTATCCGATTACGATGGAAAAAAGCATGCAGACTGTTGAATTGAAGTCGATGTTCATCAACGGAGAATGGACGCAAGCACAAGGCGGCGGTATGCTCCGCGTCGTTAATCCGGCAACTGGAGAAGAGGTAGGGACGGTAAGCTATGGTGACCATTTGGACGCAAGAGCGGCCGTCGATGCGGCCCACCAGGCATTCCCAGGCTGGTCTCGCTTGACTGCCCGTGAGCGCTCAAAATATTTGTACCAATTATATGAATTGGTGCGCAGCCATCGTGATGAACTGGCGGGTATCATCTCGGCCGAAATGGGCAAACCGCTGCGGGAGGCAAAAGGCGAGGTACTGGGAGCGGCCGACAACTTCATGTGGTATGCGGAGGAAGCGAAGCGGGTGTATGGCGAGACGGTTCCATCCTCCGTGCCGAACAAGCGGATTATGGTCAGCCGCCACCCGGTCGGCGTCGTCGGAGCGATCACGCCATGGAACTTCCCGGTTAATATGGTCGCGCGGAAGATTGCGCCCGCGCTCGCCGCAGGGTGCACTGTCGTTTTGAAGCCAGCCGAGAGCACGCCACTAAGCGCAATTAAGTTATTCGAGCTGATTGCACAAGCCGGGTTCCCAGCCGGTGTCGTGAATCTGGTCATCGGCCAGCCGGAGACGGTGGGCCAGGAATTGCTCGACAATCCAAAGGTTCGCAAAATTGCCTTCACCGGCTCAACGCGTGTCGGCAAGCTGTTAATGGAAGGGGCAGCCAAGCACGTTAAACGGGTCAGCCTAGAATTAGGCGGCCATGCGCCGTTTATTGTGTTCGAGGATGCGGATTTGGACGCGGCGGTTGTGGGGCTGTTCGAGAGCAAGTTCCGCAATTCGGGGCAAATGTGCATCTGCACGAACCGCCTGTACGTCCACGAGTCTGTGGTGGAGGAATTCAGCGCCAAGCTGATCGAACGGTTGAGCAAGGCGAAGGTAGGCGATGGCCGCAGCAAAGAGACGGAAATTGGCCCGCTCGTCAATCAACGGGCGCTTGATAAAGTGCTGCGCCATATTCAGGATGCACAAGAAAAAGGCGGGGAAGTTGTATTCGGTGGCAAGCGTTTGACAGAGGGGGAATACGGCAAAGGCTTCTATTGCGAGCCGACCGTGATTACGGGCGTGACTAAGGAGATGGAGATTGCAGGCGAAGAAACATTCGGCCCAGTTGTGCCAATGATGACCTTCACGGATGAATCTGACGTAATCCAAATGGCGAACGACACATCATATGGCTTGGCTGCCTATGCCTATACGCGCGACAGCAGTCGCTGTTTCCGTCTGGCAGAGGCGCTGGAATACGGCATCGTAGGTATTAACGACGGCGCGCCGACACAGACTCAGGCGCCATTCGGCGGCTGGAAGGAAAGCGGACTTGGCCTGGAGGGCGGACGTTACGGAATGGATGCATTTTTGGAAACGAAATTTGTCTCGTTTGGGGTGTAATGGGATGTAATCATTGTTTGATAGATTTTAAGAATGAATATTGAGAGATAAGGGAGGATTTTTTACATGGTCAAATTAATAGCGATCTATCGAAAGCCGGAAGATGTCGAGGCGTTCAACGAGCATTATTTCAATACCCATTCTCCATTGGCGGCGAAAATGCCTGGACTCGTGAAGATGGAGGTAGGAACGATCTATGGAACGCCAATGGGCGAGAGCGATCTGCACCTGATTTGCGAGATGTATTTTGAATCGAAGGAGGCCTTGAAGGCAGCCATGTCATCCGCTGAGGGCAAGGCGTCAGGTAAGGATTTGATGGGATTTGCCGGCAAATTGGTATCCATGCATATGGCGGAGGTTCATGAGTGAGCAAGCCGACGCATCGCAACCGGTTTAATGATTTGCTTGGAATCGAGGTCGTTCGGCTGGACGAAGATGGCTGCGTTATGCAATTGCATACCCACCCCAATCTTCATAACAGTATCGAAGGCTTCGTGCATGGCGGCGTGACGAACACGTTGGCTGACGCCGCCATGGGTCATGCGGCTGCACCCCCGATTGACGGGGTGCAGCAGTGTGTAACCGTAGAGAGCAAGATCAATTATTTATCTCCAGCCATCGGCGAACTTCTCGTTGCGGAGTCCCGGGTGCTGAAGCGCGGGCGCAATTTAATTGTGACGGATGCGCGCATTACCTGCGATGGGAAGCTTGTTGCCGTCGCATTGGGGACATACGCGCGCGTCAGCCCGGAACGAAGGGGACTAGGTAAGGAATTGCCGTCCACGAATCAGGAGTAAGGTCAATGGAGTAAATGGCAGTGGAGGATGTCGAGCCGTTGAATCAGCGGAAAAGAGGGGGCTGAACGAATCGATGGAGAGGCAGGAACAGAGGGAGACGCCGGTGCAGGCTCAGGCACCGAAACAGTATCAGGCACCGGAACAGAATCAGGAACAAGGCCTGAATCTGAATATGGGGCAGGAACCGTTCCAGAAGCATGATTCGGGACAGTCAGTGAAGCTGGATCGTCACGGTAATGTTGCCGTCATTACGTTGAATCGGCCTGCCGACTTAAATGCCCTTAATTATGAATCGCTGGTGCGCTTGGGAGAAATCGTCGCGGAGATCAGGGAAGATCGTTATCAGATTCGAGCTGTCATCGTAACGGGCGCGGGCCGCTCCTTCAGCGCAGGGGCCGATCTAAAGGAACGGCGCACGCTGAATGAGCAGCAGGTGAGACGCAACGTGCGTGCGATCCGAGATGTGTTCACCGCCGTGGAGGAGCTTCCGCAGCCGACGATAGCAGCGGTGAACGGATTTGCGTTTGGCGGCGGTTTCGAATTAATGCTGGCTTGCGATTTGCGCTTGGCTGTTCGGGATGCTCGTATGGGACTTACCGAGGTGAGTCTGGGCATCATTCCCGGTGCGGGTGGAACGCAGCGGCTGCCGCGGCTTATCGGATCAGCGCGGGCGAAGGAGCTCATCCTGACTGCGCGGAAAATTAACGCCCAAGATGCGCTGCAATACGGATTGCTGAACGGAATAGCCGATGACGCAGACCAACTTCGCATCATGACGTTTGACTTGGCGAATGAAATTGCTGCTAATGCGCCGCTCGCGGTTTATCAGGCCAAATATGCCATAAACCGGGGCAGCCATGTTGATTTGTACTCCGGACTGGCGGTTGAGGCACAAGCCTATGAGATGATTATCCCAACGAAGGATCGGGTAGAGGCATTGGCAGCCTTTGCAGACAAACGAAAGCCTGTCTTCCGCGGGGAGTAGGAGGGTAGCGCGTGATATTTAATGTCGAGATGGAAACGATGCCGCACGAACGGATGCGAGCGCTCCAGTTGGAGAGACTCCGCCACGCCATCAAGCGGGCATATGACCGAGTGCCTTTTCATCGTTCTGCGTTAGATCGGGCGGGCCTGGCTCCGGAGGACATTCGCAGTTTGGAGGATATCCGCCGCCTGCCGTTTATGAAGAAATCCGATCTGCGTGATTATTACCCCTTCGGATTGTTCGCGACCGAGATGAGCGAAGTTGTACGTATCCACGGCTCATCCGGCACGAGAGGCAAACCGATCGTTGTAGGCTATACGAAGCGGGATGTTGAAGCATGGGCAGAGATTGTAGCACGCGCCATTTGCTGCGCGGGCGGTCAGCCCGGGGATATTTTCCATAATGCGTATGGATATGGCTTGTTTACAGGTGGGTTGGGCCTTCATTATGGCATCGAGCGTTTGGGCGCAGTGGCTGTGCCTGTATCAGGAGGGAATACCCCGCGCCAAATTACACTTATTCAGGATTTCAAGCCGCGCGGTTTGTCAGGTACGCCGTCCTATATTTTGAATCTGGTGGAGGAAATGCGCAAGCAGGGCATCGATACGCGGGCAACGAGCATGGAGTATGGCATTTTCGGCGCAGAGCCTTGGTCGGAGGAAATGCGCTGCCATTTGGAGGATGCTCTTGGCATTAAGGCGATTGATATTTATGGCATGAGTGAGGTGCTTGGGCCAGGTATCGCCATCGAATGCCAAGAAGCGCAGGATGGTCTGCACATTGCCGAGGATCATTTCCTGGCGGAGGTGGTCGATCGCGAGACGGGTGAACCGCTGCCGTATGGGCAGGAAGGCGAGCTGGTGTTTACATCACTGACCAAGGAAGCGTTCCCGGTCATCCGATACCGGACGGGCGATATTGCGTCGCTTCACCCCGGTACCTGCAAATGCGGCCGCACGACGATGCGGATGTCCCGAATTAAAGGAAGAGTAGATGACATGCTGATTATACGCGGTGTCAACGTCTACCCGACCGAGCTGGAGGCCGTGCTGTTTAATTTCTCCCAGCTTGCGCCCCATTATCAAGTCGTCATTGAGCGGGACAATGCACTTGACCGCTTCGAGATTCATTGCGAGATTACACCGGAATTCTGGAGTCAGGTAGACAGTGTTCAGGAAAGCCACGAGGTGGCCGAACTGGTTAAGGAGATCGGCAAAGCGATTAAATGCTCGCTCGGCGTCTCGGTTTTTGCTGCATGTGAATGAGCCGGGTTCGATTGCGCGCAGCGAGGGCAAAGCAGTACGCATTGTCGATAACCGCAAGCGAGCGGCAGCCGTTCAAGCAAGTGAAGGAGTGGAGGCGGGATGACGAAGATTGGCAGTCGTTATGTGGCCGTGTCGGTGGACGGCGCGGTAGGTGTGCTTACCCTGAATCGGCCTGACGTGTTGAATGCCTTGAATCGCGAGCTGATGCAGGAGCTTGTGGCCGAACTCGAACGGATGGATCGGGACGATGCTGTGAAGGTGCTTGTTATTACAGGGAATGATAAGGCCTTCGCCGCAGGAGCGGATATTAGGGAAATGGCGGATGAATCCGCTGTATCGCTGCTGTTGAAGCGGCAATTCGATGTCTGGGATCGTATCGGCGGCATCGCTAAACCGATCATCGCTGCTGTGAGCGGATATGTGCTCGGTGGAGGCTGTGAGCTGATGATGAACTGTGATCTTGTTGTTGCTTCGGATACGGCACGTTTCGGGCAGCCGGAAATTCGCATTGGCGTTATGCCCGGCGCAGGAGGAACGCAGCGGTTGACCAGGGCGGTGGGGCAGCGCAAGGCGATGGAACTGCTGCTGACCGGGGATGCGATGCCCGCGGAAGAGGCTCTCCGCTGCGGTCTAATTAACAAGGTAGCTCCAGTTGAGCTCTATTTGGAGGAAGCACTGAAGCTTGCGCGGCGTATTGCCAACCAGCCGCCACTGGCTGTTGCCCTTATTAAGCAGGCCGTTCGCAAAGCGCAGGATCTCTCGTTGGCCGAAGGACTCGATTTTGAGCGGCAATACTTCCATCTGCTGTTCGCGAGCGAGGATCAGAAGGAAGGCATGCTTGCTTTTCAAGAAAAGCGAAGTCCCCAATTCAAGGGCAGATAGGAGGAACCATGGCTGTGTACGAAACGATTCTATACGAAGTATCAGCAGGCGTAGCCCGGATTACAATGAATCGGCCGGATAAGTACAACGCCTTCACCGGGAAGATGATCGCCGAGATGATCGATGCATTCCGCCAAGCAGGCAAAGATGCTGCGGCGCGCTGCATCGTCCTGACCGGAGCGGGCAAAGCATTCAACGCAGGGCAGGATCTGGGTGATGTGGCGGGAGCTGGCGGGCAGGATGTGGCCGGGCAGACCGGAGCCGCAAATCATGGCGACATGCTGCGTTCGCGCTACAATCCGCTCATTATGCAAATCCGCAACACGGAGCTGCCGGTTATCGCAGCCGTGAATGGCGTAGCGGCAGGAGCAGGAATGAGCCTCGCCCTCGCTTGCGATCTGCGTGTGATGTCCGAGCGGGCGTATTTTGTCAGCGCATTCATCAATATTGGGCTTGTTCCCGACTCTGGGGGCTGCTACTTCCTGCCGCGCCTTGTCGGCTTGGCCAAGGCGATGGAAATTGCCACGATTCGGGATCGCGTTACGGCGAAAGAGGCGCATCGGATAGGCTTGGTCAATCGCGTATGCTCCGCCGAACGGCTGGATGAGGAAGCAGCTGAGCTTGCAGCCAAGCTGGCTCAGCTTCCGACGCGAGCGATATGGCTGATGAAGCAGACAATGAACCGGGGACTGGAAAAGGGGCTGGCGGAGACGCTGGAGCAGGAGGCATATGCCCAGGAGATCGCCGGACGCACGGAGGATCACCGGGAAGGCATGCAGGCTTTTCTGGATAAGCGGCTGCCCACGTTCAAGGGGGTATAGCCGATGGAAGACTATATTTCCGGAGGAAGCCTCGGAACGGTCGGTATTATCGGTGCCGGCACGATGGGAGCGGGGATCGCGCTTGTATGCGCCCGGCGGGGCCGCCGTGTTCGATTGCAGGATATTAAGCCAGAGGTGCTGGATGCTGCGCAAGCCTATATAGGTTCGGTTCTTTCGAAGGACGTTGCGAAGGGGAAAATCTCGGTGGAGGAACAGCGGTCGACACATGAGCTTATTGAGCTGGTGCAGGACATGGCAGCAGTAAGCTCGTGCTCGATCGTCATCGAGGCGATCCCCGAAAAGCTGGAGTTAAAGCGTTCTGTGTTCGTTCGCTTAACAGAGCTTTGTGGGAGTGATGCGCTGCTGTTGAGTAATACGTCTTCCCTTTCCATTACGGAGCTTGCAGCGGGCTTGCCTCATCCGGAGCGCATCATAGGCTTTCATTTTTTCAACCCTGCGCCGGTTATGCCGCTCGTGGAAGTCATTCGCGGCCACAAGTCGGCAGACGCCTGCGTAGCTGCTGCTCGCAGGTTTGCGGAGGAGCTGGGCAAGGTGCCTGTGCTGGCGGAGGACTCGCCTGGCTTTATCGTCAACCGCGTCGCCCGACCTTACTATAATGAAGCACTGCGCATCATAAGCGACCGGGTAGCTAAACCGGAGCAAATTGATCGCATTATGAACCAGGCTGGCGGTTTCAAAATGGGGCCGTTCGAGCTGCAGGATATGATTGGTCTCGACGTGAATCTGGCGACAACGGAATCGGTCTATACCCGGTTCAATCATGAGAGCCGCTTCAAGCCGAGCCGGATACAGCAGCGCATGGTGCAGGCAGGAAGCTTGGGCAGGAAGACAGGAGAGGGGTTTTATTCATATGACCAATAACGCAATCCTATTGGTTGGGAACAGCCCGCTGCGCGAAGGTCTTCATGTGCTGCTGGAACGCAGCGGATTTGAGATCATTTCCTTGGAAGAGGCGGAGGAATGCGGTTCGGCCCTCTCAGTTCGGTACGGTGTGGAAGTAACCAATGATGATGTGGTTGAAAAGCAGGCGAACATCGTAAAAATGGATCGGCTGTTGCCGCCAGAAACACCAATCGCGGCTACCTCGCTAGCTCTATCAGCCACCGAGATCGCATCATGGGCTTCTCAGCCGAAGCGAATATGCGGCTTTGGTACACTCGCACCCTTGGAAGAACGCGAGTTGATTGAAGTGGCTCCTGCCTTGCAGACATCAAAGGAAACCCTTCAAAGCATGGAGGAACTGTTCCGCTCTTTAAGTAAGCAGGTAGAAATCGTGCAGGATGAAGCTGGTCTCGTCTTCCCGCGCATTCTCGCCTTAATCGTAAATGAAGCCGCCTTCGCTCTAATGGAAGGGACGGCTTCCGCTGTGGATATCGATACGGCTATGAAGCTGGGAACTAGTTATCCGTACGGCCCACTCGAATGGGCAGACAGAATCGGGCTGGATGATGTGCTGGCGGTACTGAGCGGGCTCCACCGAGATCTGGGTGAAGAGCGGTATCGCCCGGCTCCGCTGCTGCGCAAGCTCGTGCTGGCAGGCCGGTTAGGCTTCCGCAGCGGCCAAGGCTTCTATTCCTATGATATTGGGGGGAAACAAGATGGCAACACCCGTAATCATTGATGCAGTACGGACGCCGATCGGACGCTACGGCGGAGCGCTCAAGGATGTGCGCGCCGATGATCTGGGCGCGATCGTTATTCGCAGCCTGCTGGAGCGGAATCCGGTCGCCCCGGAGCGGGTGGACGGCGTCATCTTCGGCTGTGCGAATCAGGCGGGGGAGGATTGCCGCAATGTGGCGCGCATGTCGCTGCTGCTGGCGGGAATGCCGGTCGAGGTGCCGGGAGTGACGGTAAATCGTCTGTGCGGATCCGGCATGGAAGCCGTTCAGCAATGCGCCTATGCAATTATGGCAGGGGCAGGGCAAGTGTATATTGCCGGCGGGACGGAAAGCATGACGCGTGCCCCTTTTGTGATGATGAAGCCGGAGGCTGCTTTTCAGCGCGGGCACCAGCAGATCTATGATACGACTTTGGGCTGGAGGATGACTAATGACAAGCTGGCTGCCCTATATCCGCCAATCAGTCTAGGAGAGACGGCAGAGAACGTGGCGGAGCAATACGGTGTCAGCCGGGAAGAGCAGGATGAGTTTGCGTTCACCAGCCAACGGAGATATGCTGAGGCTCAGGCTGCCGGGAAGTTTGACGCAGAGCTTGTTCCGGTGGAGGTGACTGGGCGCAAGGGCCAGATCACGAAGATCGAGCAGGATGAACATCCTCGTCCTGAGACGACCCTGGCCCAACTGCAGAAGCTCAAGCCGGCTTTCAAGCATGGGGGAACCGTGACGGCTGGGAACTCATCGGGTCTTAACGACGGAGCAGCGGCGCTGCTCATAATGGAACAGGAGGCCGCTCATTCGCTCGGTCTTCGGCCACGCGCCCGCGTGGTTGCTGCTGCATCTGCAGGCGTTGATCCGTCCGTGATGGGAATCGGCCCCGTGCCGGCCGCGCGCAAGGCGCTCCAGCAGGCTGGGTTAAGTATCGGGGACATCGATCTGGTCGAGCTGAATGAAGCATTTGCCGCTCAGGCGATAGCTAGCATGCGAGAGTTGAACATCGACCCGAAACGAGTGAACGTGAACGGTGGGGCAATCGCGATCGGTCATCCGCTCGGGTGCAGCGGGGCTCGCATATTAACAACACTACTCAATGAGATGGAGCGCCGGGAGGTGCGATACGGATTGGCCGCGATGTGTATTGGCGTGGGTCAAGGCATCGCCACTGTAATTGAGCGAATATGATCAGGCGCTATCTTGAAGGACATGGTATTTTTCTGGCGAGGAGGAATCGAAGTGAAGCCAGGATTGGCTCCGGGCGCCGAAATATCTTTTTCTGTGACTGTTACACCGGATATGCATCCTGCTTTTGACGGCACAACCATACACGAAGTGATGTCTACCGTCACCATGATTTACTATATGGAGAAAGCAGGACGAAAGATGATCGTTCCTTTTTTGGAGGAAGAGGAAGAGGGTTCGGGGTTCGCTCTCGATATCAAGCACGTAGGGCCTGCGGTTGACGGGCAGGAGGTAACGTTCCGAGCTGTTTGTACCGAGGTGGGGGCGAAGCGCATTGTCTGCGAGGTGACGGCGGAGACGAGAATCAATCTAGTCGGAAAAGGAACGTTTACGCAGGCGATTTTCGATAAGAAAACGATGGCAGAGCGTCTTACGGCTTTGCGTTGCAAGACGGAAGAAGAGCAGAAGCTGTCCTGACAATTGAGCGGCGGTTCCTCCACTCCGACATGTCCTCCATTTTGCTTGAGCTATGGAGAGGCAAGTGATACAATTTGACGAGATGCAACATTTGGAAATCACATGATCGACTAGGAGTGGTGAACATGAGGCCGCAATCGATGCTGTTTACCATATACGGCGAGTATGTACGTCATTATGGAAGCGAAATCTGGGTTGGGAGCCTGACCGCCCTGATGGGGGAATTCGGGTTGACTGAACAGGCTGTACGGGCCGCAATCTCGCGCATGCTGCGCCAAGGCTGGCTGGAGTCGCGCAAGGTGGGGAATCGCAGCTATTATTCAATGTCTTCGCGCGGCAAGCGGCGCTTGGATGAGGCGGCGGCCCGCATTTATAAACAGGAGTCGGATACATGGGACGGCAAATGGTGCATTGCGAGCTACAACATTCCCGAAAAGGAACGGGGCATAAGGGATCAATTGCGCAAGGAGCTGGCATGGCTCGGCTTCGGCATGTTGACGACGAGCACCTGGATCAGTCCTAACGATCTGACTGACAAGGTGAGGGACATCGTGGAATCACGCGGAATTTCCGGATATGTGGAAATTTTCAAGGCGGATCATATTGCTTGGAGCAAATCTAAGCAGTTGGTACAGAAATGCTGGAACATCGATGAGATTAATGCTGCTTATGCTGAATTTATTGAGGTATACCGTCCAAGTTATGAAAAATTGCTCGCGATGATTCAGCAGGAGGATGCTATGCCTGACGGTTATTGCTTCGTAGAGAAGAGCAAGCTGGTTCACTGGTATCGGAAGTTCTTATTCATTGATCCGGACTTCCCTGAAGAGCTGTTGCCAGATGTGTGGTTAGGCAAGGAAGCGGATCAATTGTTCCAGAACTACTATGATTTGCTTCATACAGGAGCTAGTCGTTTTTTTGAACAAGTATATGAACCTTCACCTGATGCGCTTCCGCTTCGCAATATCGAGCATGCATAACACTTATGGAACATTCGCGATAAGTATTTATTTTGGGGCATATGAACTGCGGTGGATTTGATTTTTAAGGGCTCTTTATAGCATTTTTGCTTCTGTGCTTTAACGTAGGGTCGTGTTGCCGTTGAGTGTTTTTGAGGAGGCTTTTGCGAGTTATAAGCTATGGAGTGCACAGCATTTCAATGATTCCAAGGCGCCATTTTATCACTTGTCTCATCCTGTGCGTATACTTGTTTCCTTATCTTATCTTGTATGTTTGTGTAAAAAATTCTGATGTCACAGCTTCCCCGCTTGCGGAAGCATTTCGTTGAATTCGAATTTGATTGATGGGGAAACGTACAAATAGCTCTTCATTTCAATTTGCACATAAAAGATAAGCGCTTCGCTTTTACGATTTGTACTATCTTTCCATTGCGCACTTTTTGAATTCTTCTTTTCATTATCGGTACTGTGATCATAGTAACTTTATCCCGGTGCGAGGTGTTTTTTATCATGATGCGGTGAAATGGTTTGGGTAGCGAGAGAATGCGAATTTCTACATAGGCAGCTTGGACATATAGGGAATTGCGGGTGAACGAGGTGTAATATTACTAGGCGAGATAGCGGTATTCGCCATGAATCAAACGGCGTGACCGCTATTCATTTGCAAGTGGAAAAAGGAAGCTTGACAATTCAATCTAGTTGTAACTATAATGGTTACATGAAAGGGTGAGCAGCATGAAGATAAGCAGCCGCTTTAGTGTAGCCGTCCACATTCTATCTTTGCTGGCGCTTGAACCAAATGCCCATCATACGTCGGAGTGGATGGCAGGCAGCGTCAACACGAATCCTGTTGTCATTCGGCGGGTAACATCCCAACTGAAGAAGGCTGGACTCGTAGATGTCCGTCCTGGTACAGGGGGAGCAACCTTGTGCAAGCCAGCTAGTGATATTCATCTTCTTGATGTATATCGCGCAGTTGAGGCGGTTGAGGAAGGGGAATTGTTCGGATTTCACGAACATCCGAATCCCAAGTGTCCAATAGGCGCAAATATTGAATCTGTATTACAGCTTGTTATGCTGCGTGCACAATCTGCGATGGAGAAGGTGCTGGCAGAAGTGACGCTGGATCAGTTAGCAGGAGATTTGAAGGATCGAATGCAGGAGGATGCGTGATTCATAGTAGAGTGCAGGCGGTCTACAATTTGAATAAGAATGACTCCAATGTTTCATGGAGTTTTTCGTACGCTAGTTGTAACATTCTTTATTACATTAAAGTAATTTGCTAAGCGTGGATTGCTGTCCTTACCAGAAGGAAATAATAAATAAACTTTTTACTATAGAAGGGAAGAACTTATTATGAAAATCGCGGTATATGGTGCTACAGGTACAATTGGACAACGTATTGTGAATGAAGCTTTGACAAGAGGTCATGAAGTAACGGCAATCGTTCGTGATGCTTCGCGCGTAGCGCAGTCTCATGACAATTTGACAGTGGCGACTGGCGATATTCTCGATTCCGCAAGCGTGGCTGAGCGTACAGCGGGTCATGATGTTGTCGTTAGTGCTTTTGGGCCTAAGATGGGAGAAGAATCTACACTTGTGGAAGCAACACAAGCATTGATCGCTGGTGTAAAGCAGGCTGGAGTAGGACGTTTGATCTCTGTTGGCGGAGCAGGAAGCCTTGAAGTGGCGCCAGGCGTTCAAGTTGTGGACACACCAGACTTCCCTGATGCTTGGAAGCCAATCGCGCTAGCACATCGCGACGCGCTTGATGTGTACCGCCATGAATCTACGCTGGCATGGACGAACGTGAGCCCTGCTGCTTTGATTGAGCCAGGTGAGCGCACTGGACAATATCGTACTGGAACAGACCAATTGGTTGTGGATGCTGAAGGCAATAGCCGCATTTCAGCTGAGGACTTCTCTGTAGCAATTCTGGATGAAGTGGAGAATCCGCAATTTTCGGGCCGCCGCTTTACAGCAGCTTATTAATCACGATTTTGGCTGCAAATGCATAGAAACAATTCATTCGTACATTCTGTGTGATCCTTTGAGAACATCTCATGGACACACCGCATGGCGCTGCTCATGATATCGCTTGGACAGCCGCTATGTTGAACATAAAGGAGAATCGCGATGCCAAAATCAATCTTTCTCAGTCACGGTTCGCCGATGATTGCTGTATTGGATAATGAATATACTCGATTTTTAACTAAGCTCGGAGCAAGTATGAAGCCAAAGGCGATCGTACTGTTCAGTGCCCATTGGGAAAGCGAGGAGTTAACAGTATCTTTCCATGATGGGACGTATGAGACGATTTATGACTTCTATGGATTCCCTGATGAATTGTATCAGGTACAGTATCCTGCGAAGGGCTCCACACAGATTGCAACTGAAGTAGAACGCAGTTTCGCTGCCCATGGTATTTCTGTAAACCGTGATGAATCACGTGGTCTTGATCATGGTTCATGGTCGCTGCTGAAGCATTTGTATCCGAATGCTGATATTCCAGTTGTACAGATATCTGTAAATCCATTCCTTTCTCCAGAGAAACAACTGCTAATCGGAGAGGCTCTTAGTGAGCTGGATGAGGACATTCTACTAATAGGCAGCGGAGCGAGCGTTCATAATTTGCGCATGTTGAAATGGGAACAGACAGAGCCTGAACCTTGGGCTGTCCAGTTCGACGACTGGCTAATTGAAAAGCTGGAGAAAAAGCAATGGAGTGAGTTGGCCTCCTATCAGGAACATGCTCCTCATGCATCACTAGCTGTTCCGCGGGCAGAGCATTTTGTTCCCCTCTTTATTGCGCTTGGGAGCGCAGGGGATGGCTTGAATCCGAAAGTTATCCATCGCAGTTATGAACTAGGGACACTAAGTTACATGTGCTTGTCCTTCAATTAACTTCTGACACAAAAGAGAGCTATCCTCCGCGCATGATGCGGGTAGATAGCTCTCTTTCTTGTTAGGCAAGGATGGTCTAGGGAGCGCAGCATATTATGTTTTGCTAACAAAGGCCAAGACAATCCTCCCGAAGAATTGGAGTTATTGCCGCTGCCCCAGCTTGATTTGTCGAAGAGCTATTGTCATTCTTTTTTGTGCGTCTCTTGTGGGTTGGACATATTTTCTATTTATTATCTTCGGTGACTGTTGTTGATCGCTTTGAATCTGAATTTTCTTTGATCGTATGAATGCCAGCGATAAAAGCATTGATAAGTATTTCCAAGCTGACATTGAGATCAAGAGGAATGCCAAAGCCCCCTTTTTGCTCCAAGGATGCAAACCCGTGCAGCAAACTTCGGAGGCCGCGTGCGGCGTGAATGGCTGCATTGCCAGATAGCTCATATGCTTGAAGGACTTGAATAACGAGATCGACGATATCATTGCTGATCTGCTGTACTTTCTCATGATGCGGATCAGGTGCATGAAGCGTAGCTTCATAGAGACCAGGATGATTGCGGACGAAGGCGACATATGCTTTACCAATCGCGCGAACAGCTTCATCTCCTGCTCGTCCTATTGCTGCGCGTGACATGGTGTATTCTAATTGTTCGAGTCCATGAATGGATAATAATTGGCGTATGCCCTGCAAGCCATCAACATGATTGTAGAGAGAGGGCGGGCGCACCTTCAACTGCTGTGCAAGCGAAGCAAGCGTAACCGCTTCGAAGCCCTGGGTATCTGCTATATAGGTAGCGGCTTCTCGTATTGTTGTGGAGTTTAAACCAACTCTAGGTGACATGATCATTGCTCCTCTGTGTACGTAATTTTTTATTATTGCTATCGTGCAAATGGAGTCTGCGTTATAGAGAGATTCCTGCTTTTGGCTATATTATAACTAACAATATTAGTTAATACAATAATAGGGTTTGTTTTGTGTTGCGAGAAAAACAACCAAATGGAGAGAGAGGATTTGGATACATTCATCTTGGTATTGAAATATGCTGGCTGTAATCTTTTCCATAGTTCTAGTAGGGAATTGGCTGCTAATGTATATAGGGAATCAATAAGATTGATTCATCGTCTTTGAGCACTTGTGCCTAACCTATGAATGTTGGTTTTTTAGGAGTAACCTAGATGTAGGTTGAGACCAACAGGAAAATATTGTAGATTAAGAGGGCTGAGTGTATAATTTTTGTCATATAACAGGAAGTATTTAGAAGGAGAACATCATGAAAGCAATTGCCGTTCGGATCGACAGCATGATCAGATTGGACGAGTGGCTGCCTTATTTATCGCCGGAACGAAGAGAGAAGGTGGGACGCTTCTATCGAGAGATGGACTCCATTCGCTCCATGTTAAGTGAACTCGTCGCCAAGCGTTTACTAGTAGAGATGACAGGCTGCACTACTGAACAGATTGCCATTCAAGCGGATCAGTTCGGCAAGCCTATTGTGAGTGAACCGTACAAGCATATTCAATTCAATGTTTCTCATTCTGGTATATGGGTTGTCGGTATTGCGAACGATAAGGGGCATCCCGTTGGGATCGATATTGAACAGATTGATGAGGATTTGGAAGTAGGAAACTTTGCAAGCATTTTGTCTATAAACGAGAAACGGGTGCTTGATTCTTTGCCAGCGAGCAAAAGGAAAGAGCGCTTCATTGAGCTGTGGACATACAAGGAAAGCTATGTAAAAACAACAGGTATGGGATTATCTATGCCAATAGATTTATGCGCTTTCACTTCGTGTCACGCTGATGAGGTTGCCTGGCAATTGGCGTCACCTAGCGAAAAGCCTTTTTATTGGAAGTCCTATTCCATTCATCCTGATTATAAATTGACGGCATGTTCATCGTATGAGGCATTGCCGGATGTGTGTGCTGTGATGAGAGCCTCAGATTTTTTGCAGCAATTCCGAGATCAGTATATTCATGTTTAGATAATGAATCTTACTACTATATGTGGGAAGACGGTGTTTGTGAGAATTCTATGCATACAAGATTTCATATATTGAAGTAGAGGGGCGAAGACAAACGTCTTACTTTCAAAAGTTTCCACAATCATGAAATGGCATAAAGGGGATCGGATAAAGTGAATACAAAACGTTGCTTGACAATTTTTTCATTGATTCCACTGTTAATCGGTTTAAGTGCATGTAATCAAGGAATATCAAATGTTGTCTCTGTACCTGGCACGCCAGTTCATGTTGAACGGTCATTTGCAGCAGCAGAGGTGTCTCGCATTGATGTTCGGACGAAAGCGGCTAATGTACAATTAAAAGCTGGCAGCGGTGAGCACATTCAAGTGCAAGTGAATGGCAAATTCGACGGCAATGAGGATGAGATGGATGAACTGCTTACCACGACATTGGAGCAAGGACAGTTAGCGATCAAAGTAGGGCCAGTAGAGGGGAAAGTATGGACTAATACGTCTCTCACTGTAGAGGTTGCAGTTCCTGCGAAGGTATATGATGAGTTGAAGCTGGAGGCATCAAGCGGAAATATTACAGCTGACAAAGTTGAAGCAGGCAAGTTGTCTGCTCAATCTTCTTCCGGGAATATCAATGTGAAGGGCTATTCGGGCAAAGAATATCAAGTGGCTGCAAGCTCCGGCAATATTCACCTTGGAAAAATGACGGGAAAAGGAAGTGTCGAGGCTTCCTCTGGCAACGTAGATATGGCGATTGATTCCTTTGATGAATCGGTTCGCGTACATACAAGCTCCGGCAATGCCACGATTCGGGTACGTTCTGATGCTGTGTTCCGCATTGTGGCGGATACGAAGCTGGATCGTGCGGATCTCAACATTCCGGTTACGCTAGAGCAAAAAGAAGGAAAACGCAAATTTGAAGCTAGCGTCAATCAGGCAACCTCTGAGTCGCCTGTGTTGGATGTAACGACTTCATCCGGGAAAATGATCTTAGAAAAATAAAATAAAGTTAGAAAAAGCTTCAGCGCTGCGTGCTGAAGCTTTTTTTGTTGTCTTTATGAATTTGCAAAACAAGGAAAGAGATTAAATTTATGCTTGATTATTTGTAATAGTAAGATTACAATTTTTTGATTGAATAATTAGTCAATAGAAAAACATCGCAGGCATTTATCCCATTGTAGAAAGGAAAATTCGTATGGAGTTGGATCCGTATAAACGAAATTGGACGATAGGAGCGCTGCTGTTAAGCATTTTTCTTTCCTCCTTGGATCAAACGATTGTATCTACTGCTCTGCCCTCCATTGTTCAGAAGATAGGGGGGCTTGATTCGGTATCATGGGTCTTTACAATTTACATGCTCGCTTCAACAGCAATTATGCCGGTGGTAGGCAAGTTGTCCGATATGTATGGGCGCAAATGCTTCTTTATTTCCGGGTTGATTCTTTTTACTGCAGGCTCCTTATTATGCGGTTTTGCCGCATCAATGCCCCAGCTTATTGCTTTCCGTGGAATTCAGGGATTGGGAGCGGGTTTTCTTATGCCAATTACATTTACATTAATTTTCACGATTCTTCCGCAAGGGAAAGCTGGCAAGTTCCAGGCGTTATTCATGGGTGTTTATGCACTTTCCTCCGTTGTTGGGCCATCACTTGGGGCATTTATAACCGAACAATTGAACTGGCACTGGAACTTTTTCGTTAATATCCCTTTTGGCATCGCGTCTATTTTGATTGTAAGCTGTTCGTTAGTCGAATCCCGCAATGAGAAGAGCAGCAGACAGGTGGATTATGCGGGTGCAGTGCTTCTCATATTAACAACGGTTTTTCTTTTATTAGCGTTCAAACTGGCAGGCGGAGAATACAGTTGGGCCTCGTGGCAAGTAGTGTTCATGCTGGCAAGCGGGGGGATAGCTCTTATTTTCTTTATTGTCATAGAGCTTCGAGCAGTCGAGGGAATTATCCCTCTGCAATTGTTTTGCAATCGTACAATTGCCGGAGTCTCGGCAGCTTCTTTTATACAAGGGATGATCATGTACGGAGCTATGCTTTACATTCCTTTTTTATTCAGGCGGGACTAGGAGGAGATATAGGAGATGCGGGAAATGCACTAACTCCAATGATGTTCTCGGTTATGGTGGGAACGGTTATAGGAACGATGCTTATGAAACGAATGAGTTGGAGAGGATCGGTACTGCTCGCTATATGCCTTATGGGGATAAGTTCATTCTTATTTTCGTCCCTGCCGCTTGGGGTAAATATGTGGTATGTTAGGGGAACACTGCTTTAATAGGTATTGGGATTGGAATCTTAATGCCGAATGCACAGACAGCAGCAACTCTTGCTGCACCTGAGCGGTTCAAAGGGGTGGCTACTTCTATGGTCTCCTTTTTTCGCACAATTGGCGGTGTGATAGGCGCATCCATTACGGGTACTTTGGTGAACCAACGTCTAGCTGTTGAACTTCTGCGCCAAGCTTCTTTTTTGAAGCTGGATCCAGCATTACTAGAGAAATTCAGCAAGGCTGAAACGCTTATTGGAGCGAATCGAATGATACCTGAGCATCTAGCCCTGGCAGTACGGGTTTCACTTGTAGAATCTATTCATTATGGCTTTTGTTTTCTTGCTTTGGCAGCGGCAGTGGCGGTTCCTCTTGCCTTTTTCATGGGGAACGAGCGCTTCCGCATAACGAAGGAAGTATGTTGTTCTCAACAAACGGATCAGTCAACCGTATAGACATCTTTCTATATTGGAAAAAAGGAGGAGGCTCAGTTTTATCGGGGCGATAAAGGAAGCTCCGTACGGCGAGCTGTATACATATGTCACCTAGAAATGCGGATCAAAATAAGTTAATTCGGGATGAACGAAGAGAGCAGATTCTGAATAGCGCGTTAAAGGTTTTTTCAAATCGTGGCTTCGTAGCTACCAAAATCAGTGATATCGCCAAGGAAGCTTCATTCAGTCACGGCCTTGTCTATCATTATTTTGAATCAAAGGATGAAATTTTTGCTACATTAGTGGAGCGTGCGCTCCAATCTTCAAATCAATTGACGCTGCTTGCCGCAGAGAAACAAGGGAGCAGCTTGGACAAAATTGAATGGATGACGCAAGAAATTTTACGAGCGTTTATTCATAACGAAGAAGCTGTATACTATCACCATATTATGCTTCAAGCGTCGACCTTTGCTTCCATTCCGGAATCGGTTAAGACACAAATGCAGAATATATCAAGCCCAATGAAGCATATGCTTCAATTCATCGAGGACGGGCAACGGGACGGAATCATTCGACTTGAGGATGCAAAGCGTTTGGCGACGCTTTATTGGTCGATGATTCAAGGCCTAGCGCTCATGAAAATTGAAGCGGGGGAGTATTTCAGTATGCCTGACACAGATATGATTGTTCGCCTGTTCAAGTAATTGGACATGTTTCACAGCTAAATAAAAATGAATAGCAGATAAGTGATAGAGACTTGGCCTAGATGGGGGACTAATCCGTGTTGCAGCAGGTAATTAGGTTTGTGTTCCCAGTTTAAGGAGGGTCTCTAATTTTATTCGTGAGCGTTTACATCTCTTCATAATATGGTAGTATAGGTTCAAAGAAGGAAGCGAGTAAGCCTTATCATGTGTACGTTCCTAACAGCGGCTTAAAGTGCGAAATGCTGCAGTAGCTAGATGTTTCAATAACAGCATGTTCATAGAATCATTTCACAAGAAGTGGGTTGTAGACATGGATCATGAAAAACAGCGATTGAGTATTGAAGCGGCAAGACTGTATTATTTATCGGATTATAGCCAAATGGATATTGCCTCCAAACTAGGGGTGTCTCGTCCGACCGTATCCCGGCTGCTGCAATATGCGAAGGAGCAAGGATATGTCCGGATTGATATTGTCGATCCGCTTGAGGATCTCGATGCATTGGGAGCACGACTCCGACATAAATATGGACTGGATACGGCGCTCGTCTGTTATTCGCCTGTCAATGAATATAAAGAAATCCAAAAGCATATTAGCAAGCGTGCAGCCGAATATTTGTACGAAACCGTTCAAGACTCGGATATTATCGGGGTGACATGGGGGCGAACAATGCATGCCGTAGCGTTGCAGCTTCAGCAGAAGCAAATTCGGGGCGTGGAGGTTGTACAGCTCAAGGGAGGCATTAGCCACTCTCATGTAAATACGTATGCAGCGGAAACCGTGAATTTATTTGCGGCAGCATACCATACGATTGCCCGCTATTTGCCGTTGCCCGTAATATTCGACAGTGTTGCTCTGAAGCAGATGGTGGAGGAGGATCGGCATATTCGCCGGATTATTCAGCTTGGCAAGCAGGCCAATATTGCGATGTTCACTGTAGGTACTGTAAATGATGATGCACTTTTGTTTCGACTGGGTTATTTCAGCGACGAAGAGAAGAAGCTGCTGCAGAGCCGTGGTGTAGGAGACATATGTTCGCGATTCTTCGATGCACAAGGAAATATATGCAGCGAAGGGATCAATGATCGCACTGTGGGCATCGACCTATCCGATTTGCGGGAGAAGGAAAAGTCAATACTAGTAGCCGGTGGACAGCGCAAGATAGAAGCGATCCGAGCTGCGCTTATAGGAAGGTATGCAAATATACTTGTTACGGATCAATTTACAGCCCAAGCATTAATGTAATAATTACCGCCATGCGGTAAACCCGCTTTCCCCTTAGAGTAAGTACGTGGCGTTCATGTCTCACGGCTTATTCGATGGGGATTTTTTATATCCTTTTTGTTCAAAATATTGTAAGAAAGCAGTTCACGATATTGTAATGAACAAAATTTCAAAGCTAACTTTACATCTGTTCAGATCGCGTGTTATGATACCCATGAAATCAATATTAGAATTACCTAATACAAATGACACAAGTATATAAGGGGTGTACAGCATGAGCATAGCGCGTATGATTGACCATACGATGTTGAAGGCAGACGCTGTTCAAGCGGATATTGCCAAGCTGGTTGAGGAAGCAAAGCAGTATCAATTCGCTTCAGTATGCGTCAACCCGACTTGGGTATCTTACTGTGCAGAGCAGCTAGCCGGTACAGAAGTTAAGGTATGCACGGTTATCGGATTTCCTCTCGGCGCATCTACTTCTGCTGTGAAGGCATTGGAAACGCAAGATGCGATTGCCAATGGTGCAACCGAAGTCGATATGGTTATTAATATTGGAGAGCTGAAGGCAGGCAACGATGAATTTGTGCAAAAGGATATTGAGGCAGTTGTGAAAGCGGCTTCAGGAAAAGCGCTTGTAAAGGTCATTATTGAAACGTGCCTGTTGACAGATGAACAGAAGGTTCGTGCTTGCGAACTGGCTGTTAAGGCAGGGGCCGACTTTGTTAAGACATCTACAGGCTTCTCGACAGGCGGTGCTACACGTGAAGATGTTGCCCTCATGCGCAAGACGGTAGGACAACAAACAGGTGTGAAGGCATCTGGAGGCGTGCGCAGCTTGGAAGATGTGAACAGCATGATTGAAGCAGGGGCAACCCGTATCGGTGCGAGTTCCGGTGTCAGCATCATGAAAGGCCTAACATCAACATCTTCTTATTAAAATAGAGACGGAATCATTCCGTTAGGGTACGTTACGTTCATGACGGAATGATTCAACATTCAATGAGGAGGATCAGCCCATGAAAGATCAGTTGATTCAAGAAGCGTTGGAAGCCCGCAAGCAAGCGTATGCACCATACTCTCACTTTCAGGTTGGAGCGGCTATATTGGCAGATGGAGTTATCTATCGCGGCTGCAACGTAGAGAATGCATCTTATGGCTTAACGAATTGTGCAGAGCGAACGGCGGTATTCAAGGCTGTATCGGAAGGCAAGACGAAGGTGGAAGCTGTTGCAGTAGTTGCTGATACGGACGGGCCTGTGTCTCCGTGCGGAGCTTGCCGCCAAGTGTTAGCAGAGTTCTGCGATGGCGATACGAAGATATACTTGACGAATCTCAAGGGTAACACTGAGGAATGGACAATGTCCCAATTGCTTCCTGGCGCGTTCTCTGGTGCCGATATGGAAAAGGACAGTGAATAAGCTATAGCATTCCGTTCATTTTGAAAGCGGTAACATGAAAACTTGCCAATTTAATAAATCTATACATGCTTAAGCATGGGAGGAACATTACATGAAATTTGTCATTGCGATCATTGGTCTGCTAGCTGTATTTGGACTCACTTATATCGCAAGTAAGGATCGTCGCAACATTCGTTATCGCCCACTAGCCATTATGGTTGTGTTGCAGGCTATTTTGGCATTTGTGTTATTGAATACAACGGTAGGAGAAACCTTAATCCGGGGGTTTGCTTCTATATTTGAATCATTGCTAGGTTATGCAGCCGAAGGCATCAACTTTGTATTTGGCGGAATCGTGAATGATAGCCAAGGCACTCAATTTTTCTTAAACGTGTTGCTGCCGATTGTATTTATTTCCGCGCTGATTGGAATTTTGCAATACACGAAAATCTTGCCTTTCATTATTAAGTACATCGGTCTTGCACTTAGCAAGGTTAACGGTATGGGAAAGCTGGAATCGTATAACGCAGTTGCATCCGCGATTCTAGGTCAGTCCGAAGTATTTATTTCGGTGAAAAAGCAAATTGGTCTGTTGCCGGAACGCCGCTTATATACACTGTGTGCTTCTGCGATGTCGACTGTGTCGATGTCCATTGTCGGTGCGTATATGACGATGATTCAGCCTAAATATGTAGTAACCGCGCTCGTGCTTAATCTGTTTGGCGGATTTATTATCGCTTCAATTTTGAATCCATATAAGGTGACGAAGGAAGAAGATATTTTGGAAGTGCAGGAAGAGCATAAGCAGTCGTTCTTCGAAATGCTGGGCGAGTATATAATGGACGGCTTTAAAGTAGCGATTACAGTTGCTGCAATGCTGATCGGTTTCGTCGCCTTGATTGCACTTATCAATGGCATCTTTGGCAGTATCTTCGGAATTTCATTCCAGGAAGTGCTTGGCTATGTGTTCGCACCGTTCGCGTTCCTAATGGGGGTACCTTGGAAGGAAGCGGTCGATGCGGGAAGTATTATGGCAACGAAGATGGTTGCAAACGAATTCGTCGCTATGCTTGATCTTGGTAAGCTTACTTTGTCTGAGCGCACTACGGGTATTGTATCCGTATTCTTAGTATCATTCGCTAACTTCTCCTCGATCGGCATCATTTCTGGTGCGGTGAAAGGACTCCATGAGAAGCAGGGCAACGTTGTAGCTCGCTTTGGTCTGCGTTTGTTGTACGGCGCCACGATGGTAAGCGTATTGTCTGCGATTGTTGCAGGTATTTTCTTATAAAAGTATTCACAACGTCCACTTCTGGTTAAGTGGACGTTGTAAGCATCTATTATCGTACCTTGGGGAAGGAGAACGACATGATGACAACATTTAAACGAATACATCTTATCGTAATGGACTCTGTAGGCATCGGAGAAGCTCCTGATGCTGCACAATTTGATGACGTAGGCTCAGATACATTAGGACATATTGCACAGGAATGCGGAGGGCTCAACATGCCCAACATGGCAGCACTCGGCTTGTCCAATATCCGTTCGATTCCTGGCATAGAGGTGGCCGAGCGTCCCCTGGGCTATTATGGAAAAATGCAAGAAACCTCCCGCGGCAAAGATACGATGACAGGTCATTGGGAGATCATGGGTCTCTATATTGATACCCCGTTCCGCGTATTCCCTGATGGATTCCCCGCTGAGCTGATTGAGCGTATTGAGGCGAAGACAGGGCGCAAGGTAATTGGCAATAAGCCGGCAAGCGGAACCGAAATTATCGATGAGCTTGGCGAGGAGCATGTAAAGACAGGCGCACTCATTATCTATACATCTGCGGATTCTGTCCTTCAAATTGCAGCACACGAAGAGGTAGTTCCATTGAAGGAACTGTACGAGATTTGTGAGTTCTGTCGCGAGATTACCCGAGATGATCCATACATGCTTGGACGGATCATCGCTCGTCCATTTGTAGGAGAGCCTGGAAACTTTACGCGAACAGCGAATCGTCATGATTATGCGCTGAAGCCATTTGGCCGCACAACGATGAATGAACTGCAGGATCAAGGCTTTGATGTCATCGCATTGGGTAAAATTTCGGATATTTATGATGGTGAAGGAATTACAAAGGCGATTCGAACAAAGTCTAATATGGACGGTATGGATAAATTTATTTCAACATTGGATGAGTCCTTCACGGGACTAAGCTTCCTGAATCTTGTGGACTTTGATGCATTGTTCGGGCATCGCCGCGATCCAAAAGGCTATGGACACGCGTTGGAAGAGTTCGATGCGCGCTTGCCAGAGGTATTCGCGAAGATGACAGACGACGATCTGCTTCTTATTACTGCGGATCATGGCAATGACCCAACTTACAAGGGCACAGACCACACGCGAGAGTATGTTCCGTTGATTGCCTACTCTCCACGCTTTGCAGCTGGAGGTAAGGAACTTCCGCTGCGCGGCACGTTTGCGGATATCGCGGCAACGGTGGCAGAAAACTTTGCTGTTGCAGCGCCTGCTTATGGCAAGAGCTTTTTAACGGATTTGAAATAATTCATCTTACTGGAGGAACATAGTTATGAGTGTACACATTGGAGCGAAACAGGGCGAAATTGCAGAAACGATATTGCTGCCAGGAGATCCGCTGCGCGCGAAATATATCGCAGAAACGTACTTGGAGGATATTACTTGCTACAACGAGGTTCGCGGGATGCTCGGCTTTACAGGGACATATAAAGGCAAGCGCATCTCTGTACAAGGTACAGGCATGGGAATTCCGACAACAAGCATTTATGTGAATGAGCTGATCAATGAGTATGGTGTAAAGAATTTGTTCCGTGTAGGCACATGCGGCGCGATGCAGAAGGACGTTCATGTGCGCGACGTCGTGCTTGCACAAGCAACTTGTACGGATTCCAGCATGAACCGTCACGTATTTGGCGGATACGACTACTCCCCAATTGCCAGCTTCTCATTGTTGAAGAACGCTTATGACAATGCGGTTGCGAAGGGCATGAATGTACATGTCGGCAACATTTTCACATCCGATATGTTCTATCGCGACGACAAGTCCGTAGTTCAGAAGCTGATGGACTATGGCGTATTGGCGGTAGAAATGGAAACTACGGCGCTTTACACGCTGGCTGCGAAATACAGTGTCAACGCACTGACAATTTTAACCGTGAGTGATCACTTGCTGACAGGTGAAGAAACGACATCGCAAGAGCGTCAAACAACGTTCAACGACATGATGGAAGTAGCGTTGGAGACAGCTATTTCGTTGTAAGAAGGAATCTCAAATTGTCACTAGGAGTCAGTAAAAAGAAATAAATTGCTGCATGTTCTGAGTAAGTTCGTTTACAAAGGAAGAGAATAGTCTTCGTTACTGATATCAGCAAGTTAACCAATATCCAATGGAGAGCGAGGAGATTCAACGATGAGAATGGTGGATTTGATTGCGAAGAAGCGTGACGGCAAGGAACTGACAACAGAGGAAATCAACTTTGTTATTGAAGGCTATACAAAGGGGGATATCCCGGATTATCAAGTCAGTGCTTTTGCGATGGCCATTTATTTTCAGGATATGTCGGAGCGTGAACGGGCAGATCTGACGATGGCAATGGTCAACTCCGGAGAAACCATTGATCTCTCCGCAATTGAAGGCGTTAAGGTGGATAAGCACTCGACTGGTGGCGTCGGCGATACGACAACGCTTGTACTGGCGCCGCTAGTTGCTGCATTGGATATTCCAGTTGCCAAAATGTCCGGGCGCGGACTTGGACATACAGGCGGCACGATTGATAAGCTTGAGGCAATCGAAGGGTTCCATGTGGAAATTACCAAGGACGAGTTTGTGAACCTTGTTAATCATCATAAAATTGCAGTTATCGGTCAGACAGGCAACCTTACGCCTGCAGACAAGAAGCTGTATGCACTGCGTGATGTAACAGCGACTGTCAACTCCATTCCGCTCATTGCCAGCTCAATTATGAGCAAGAAGATTGCTGCCGGCTCTGACGCTATCGTGCTGGATGTGAAAACTGGGGCAGGAGCATTCATGAAGACAGCTGAGGATGCAAAGGAACTAGCTCACGCGATGGTAAGCATCGGTAACAATGTCGGCCGTAAGACAATGGCTGTTATTTCCGATATGAGCCAGCCGCTTGGCCGGGCAATCGGCAACTCGCTTGAGGTACAGGAAGCGATTGATACACTGCGCGGACATGGACCTGAGGATTTGGAAGAGCTTTGCCTTGCGCTCGGCAGACAGATGGTATTCTTGGCTGGCAAGGCTTCCTCTTTAGAAGAAGCAGAAGAGAAGCTGAAGGAAGTTATTCACAATGGCAAGGCATTGGAGAAGTTCAAGGAGTTCATTGCGAACCAAGGCGGCAATCCAGAAGTTGTCGACGATCCGAACAAGCTGCCGCAAGCGGCATACAAGATCGAAGTTCCGGCGCGTGAAGACGGCGTAGTTGCTGAAATCATTGCTGACGAGATCGGGACAGCAGCAATGCTGCTGGGAGCAGGCCGTGCAACGAAGGAATCCGAAATCGATCTTGCAGTAGGCTTAATGCTGAACAAGAAGATTGGCGATGCTGTTAAGGCAGGCGAGTCTTTGGTAACAATCCATGCGAATCGTGAAAATGTGGATGACGTCATTGCAAAAATTTACGAGAACATTCGGATTAGCGATCATGCTGAGGCACCGGTGCTTGTCCATAATATCGTAACGGAATAAATAGGAAAAGGAGAGCCGTGTATGACGAAGGGGGTATTTCGACCTGAGTCATGCACGGCTTTTGTATTTTGTAGTTGCTTTATAAATATAGTATTTACCTAAATTATCAGAATGGTATATATTGGGGGGTATAAGTGTGGTCATAAAGCAGGGTTAATTCTGGTGCGAATGTATAGTGCACATGAAAATGCCGGGATATTCGCATCTGTTATTATGCATTTTTATCCATTTTTTTCTCTCGGCAACACTGTATCTATCTTGGTTTTAGACCGAAAAGTTCGTTATAATGAGTGAACAAATCATTAACGGAAGTGATTTTATAAATATAGGCTCACTTTCCGCTGTCGCATCCTACGCGGATGCGTGGATTGAAATCATGAATTACGCAAAAACGTCAGCTATGGATATAAGGTCGCATCCTACGCGGATGCGTGGATTGAAATTAAAACAGCGGAGTTACGAGCAAACAACTCGATAAGTCGCATCCTACGCGGATGCGTGGATTGAAATTAATATGCGTGTGATCTGCATAGATACATCAATGTATAGCCGCATCCTACGCGGATCGTAATTTTTGGTCGTGAAGGTTGTACGGAGTGGTGGAGTGGAGAGTCATATCCGATATGAGAGCATGAATCGAATACCTAATAACCTGCACAGGACATCAATGGAACTAACGCTAGTTCGAGAGGTGTCCTTTTTCTTGTTCACATATGTCGTTTACTATATACAAATAATATGGTAAATTGTAGATAATTGTGAGGTTCTGTAGAAATAGGTCAAAAGTATTGCCTTTGTTGTCTTTGTTCATATCTTGAAAATCATGACACACAACGAGGAGCGTTGATATGTTTTCGATTGCTCATATTCGTGAAAACGACCAACAGGTACAGACGGTCGAGGCGCATTTGTTAGAGGTAAGAACATTAGCGGAAGGTTACGGTAGTAAGCTGGGTGTCCCTCATGTGACCGGACTAGCAGGTATGCTCCATGACATGGGAAAATATTCACAAGAGTTTTGTGAATATATTTTAGCGGCTGTAAGTAGTACTAATGTACTGGTAAAGAGAGGCAGTGTTGACCATTCGACGGCAGGAGGCAAGCTTTTATACGAGCTTTTTCATATAACCAATATCACGAAATATAAAGGCCTGTTAGCTGAGGTTGTCGGCAACGCCATCATTTCGCACCACTCCTATTTGCATGATTATCTCAATCAGGATTTGGAGTCTCCTTATTTACGGCGTGTCAGGGATAAGCAGATGGAAGAATATGAGGCAAGCAAACACTCCTTCTTCACGCACGTCATCAACGAGCGGGAATTTCATCAATATGTAGATTGGGCTGCGATAGAACTGGAACAATTTATGGCGCAAAATACGATAGGCAGCTCTGAACAGAAGCTCATGTTTCTCACGAAGTTCGTGTTCAGTGCATTAATCGATGCAGATCGAACGAACACTAGATGTTTTGAAGCGAATGTGCACGAAGAGCCAAAAGTGAATGTGGCGAACCTGTTCGAAGACTACTATGCGAAATTAATGGAAAAGGTATGTTCGTTTGCAGAGCATGAAGATGCCAATAAGCCTATTAATAGGCTCAGAAGTGAGATGTCAGCGCAATCTGAGCAATTTGCCGCGAAACCATCCGGAATCTATACCTTATCAATACCAACCGGAGGCGGCAAAACGTTAGCAAGCTTGCGATATGCCTTGAGGCATGCCATGACCTTTCACAAGCAACGCATTATCTATGTCGTTCCTTATACTACGATTATTGAACAGAATGCCGCAACGGTTCGCAGTATCTTAGAGGACGAGTTGAATATATTGGAACATCATTCGAATGTGATCGAACATGAACATGATAATGACGAAGAACTGGACGGCTTCGCCCTGACGCAGCAGCAGAAAGCCAAGCTGGCCAAGGATAACTGGGATGCTCCTATTATTTTCACGACGATGGTGCAATTCCTTAATGTGTTCTTTGCTCATGGGAGTCGTAACATTCGGAGACTTCATAATTTATGCGAAGGTGTTATCATCTTCGATGAAGTGCAGAAGGTTCCAACACCTTGCATTTCATTGTTCAATCAGGCGTTAAACTTCCTGAAGCACTATGGTCAATCCAGCATCGTACTCTGTACGGCGACGCAGCCGGCACTGGACTTCGTTGAGCAGAAGCTCGATATCAATCCAGACGCCGAGATAATAGGCAAGATAGACCATGTCATTGAAGCATTTAAGCGTGTCGACATTGTAGATCGAGCGACAGGTGAGACGTTTAATACCGATAAGCTGGCTGATTTTGTGCAGGCGACGATCGAAGACATGCGCAGTGTTCTCGTTATTTTGAATACGAAGTCTGTTGTCAAAAGCTTATACCAGCAATTAATGGAACGGTTCAAGGAAGCGCAATACGAGATGATTCCCCTCTATCATTTAAGCACTTCCATGTGCGCAGCGCACAGGTTTCATATTTTGCAGAAAGTTAAAGAGCATCTGGAACGAGAGGAAAAAGTCATTTGTATTAGCACCCAGCTAATAGAAGCAGGGGTTGATGTTAGCTTTGATTGCGTCATACGTTCTCTCGCCGGGTTGGACTCGATAGCGCAAGCGGCAGGACGCTGCAACCGGCACGGGAAGGATGCGATTCGAAAGGTTTATATCATTGATCATGCGGAAGAGAACTTGGACAAGCTGAAGGAAATCAGGGTTGGCAAAGAAGCGGCGAAGAAGATGCTCATCGACATGAAGCGTGATTCGTCGGCTCACGGTGGTGACATATTGTCGCGTCGAGCGATGGAGTGGTATTTCCAGACGTATTATTCGGAATTCAAATTGAACTTGAACTATCCGATTCCGACGCTTAGAAAGAATATGACAGAATTGTTGTACGCAGGACGGGGCGGGGAAGACACATATTATCAAGCCTACTGTCAAACGAAGAATGCACAGCTTCCGCTGTTTATCGCGAACAGCTATGGCACGGCGGCGAAGCATTTTGAGGTCATAGATAGCCATACATCATCTGTCATTGTCCCATATGGGGAGGGCAGGGAAGTTATTGCAGAATTGAACGGTGCTTGCACGATTGATGACCTCACACGGTTGCTCCGGAGAGCGCAGCAATTCACGGTCAATCTCTATAAGCATGAACTGAATCAACTTGACCACAATAGTGGGCTGGATTGTTGCTTGGATGGGAGTGTTCTTGTACTGAAAGAAGGCGCTTACAGTGAAGATTATGGAGTGGATCTTGAAAATGATAGTGAGATAGAGTTTTTGAATTTCTAACGAATGAAACCTATCTTTGATAATAGATAGGTTTCCTAATAAAATAATATATATTTCAATCCACGCTTGTAGCGACAATCCATTATAGCATAAAGATAATGAATAGGTGTAATGTTGTTATATATATTTTTATTATGTTCATATAATATTTAATTAGGTTTAATTGACCGACGCTGAGGGTTTGTGTAAAATATGGATATGTAAATAATTCTTCGATTATAATTTGAAAATTTTATGTCAACTTAAAATGAAAATTTATAGCATTTCGAAATTGAAAGTATAAGAGTTTTGATCCTAACGATTAAGGAACAAGTACCTAAAATAGGTTTTATAAAACAATGAAATCTCCTGTACTTTAAGCACAATAAAATGTTAATGGTTTGAATTGAATCAAGGAGGACATTATGGCTAAGCCAAGGGTATTTATCAGTTCAACTTTTTATGATTTAAAATATGTAAGAGCTGATATTGAAAGATTTGTACGAGAAATGGGCTATGATCCCGTTTTAAATGAAAGAGGAAATATTTCTTATGGGAGTGATGAAAGATTAGAAGAATACTGTTACAAAGAAGTTGAATTAACAGATATACTTGTAGCGATTGTGGGTGGGAGATATGGAAGCGAATCTTTCAATTCACAATATTCTATTACTCAAATGGAAATTAAAACTGCACTTAAACAAGGGAAACAAGTGTATATTTTTATTGATAAGTCAGTTTACTCTGAGTATCACACTTATCTTAATAATAAAGATGTGAAAGATATTAAGTACAGATATGTTGATGATGTGAAAGTTTATAAATTTATAGAGGAATTAGAAAATCTCCCACAAAACAATCCTATATCTACTTTCGAACATTCAAATGAAATCGTTATCTTTTTAAAAGAACAATGGTCTGGATTGTTCCAGAGATTCTTACAGCAACAATCAAGACTGTCAGAAAATAAATCTCTTGAAAATATTAATGCAACTGCAAAGACATTGAATCAATTAGTGAATTTTTTTAACGGAAGAAAGGAAAAATTCAGATCATGCTATAAAGGAAATATTGTTAAGTAATCATCCAGTTTTTATAAAATTAAAAAATTTAACAAATACACCTTACCCAATATTTTTTAGAAACAAGTCTGATCTTGAGGCTTGGCTAGAGGCTAGAAGATATCAAGAAAAAGAGAGAGACCCATTTTTTCCTGATGAAGATGAAGAAGATTATCTGATTTATAAAAATGAAACCAAAAATTTGATTTTTTATTAAAAATATTTAAAGGGATTTTTGATGAAAATGATAGATTAATAGTATTCACTGCAGATGAGTGGAATGAAGATTGGCTTGTCAGTGAGGAAATTAGTAAATCATTTGAAATTAACGATGATGACTTGCCTTTTTAAAAAATTCGACATAGAAAAAATGAGAGGATTTTATGAGGGAGGGGACTAACTGCATCACGGCGGGGTTTTGTCTCCCACAGTGGATGATCTTTCAAGAATTTCAAAATATGAAAACAAAATTAAACTATGAAATAGGGGGGGATTTCCAGTGGACAAAGCTATAAATCGAAAAGATGGGAAGGTATATTTGATAAAAGATTGGCTAATTAACTTTGGTCCAAATTATATGGGTGAATGTATGGTTTGCGGTAATTCACTTAAAATTCGTGCGGATCATACATCAGCTAGAACTGCTCACTTTTGGCATAATAGACCCCATACCAAATGCCCTACAATTGAACAAAACATTTCAAAATATAGCCATCTAACTCCAACAACAATCGATAAAGAAAATGCAATAAAAGTAAAGTCGGAATTTGTTGAAAACTATTATTATATATATTTGAAATGCGACCAATTATGTGATGGTAGTCTTCGCTTTGCTGAGTTTAGAAATCTAGTAGAGAAGGCAAATAAACAAAAAATTTGGTATTACAAAGATTTATCAATTGAATATATTCCCTATATACTTTTGACGTTAGAAGAGTTGTTTAAGATTAGTACAAACTACAAAAAACAGGCTTTCTATTTCTGCTTTGAACCTAATATGAACAATTTTGATGATTTATGGATTAGAACCAATCTTAAAAAGAAGCTTTGGAGAATACATACTGATGTTTCGAAGAATATAGAGGAATTTAGTATTAATAACCTGTTACCAAAAGAGCCATTTTGGGTTGAAAAATCGAGAGAAAGAATAAATAAAATGATTAATTAACAGAACTCCAATCTCTTAACCAACGCGATATTTATACACTTCGATTCTACTGAAGCGGATGGTGCGGAATTAGGGAAAGCAACCAGACATTGATTCAAGGCAATAATGATTTTACTGATTAAGATGAACAATTTGTTATAAAGTGAAGAAAACCTATTAACTCAGTTGAAAGATTTTTTAAGGTATGTAGGTCTGTTTTAAGCATTTATAAAAGCAGACGCAATTAAGGAAAGGAGGCTCTATGATGAGAAATAGTATCGAGTTCGAAGTATACGGGAACTATGCATTGTTCACTGATCCGTTAACGAAGCTGGGTGGAGAGAAGCTATCTTATCAGGTTCCTACCTATCAAGCACTGAAGGGAATTGTAGAATCGATCTATTGGAAGCCGACATTGCTGTTTATCGTGGATGCAGTGCGCGTCATGAATCCGATTCGCATGGAGTCTAAGGGAATTCGGCCAATCGATTACGGCGGGGGCAATACACTGGCTAACTATACGTATTTGAAAGATGTGCGATATCAATGTAGAGCACATTTTATTTTTAACCCGCACAGACCGGATCTGGAATATGACCGCAACGAGCACAAGCACCACAATATATTGAAGCGTTCTCTGCAAGCTGGTGGACGGCGAGATATTTTCCTAGGGTCACGAGAGTGTCAAGGGTATGTGGAACCTTGTGTATTCGGAGAAGGTGAAAGCTTTTACAATAATTATGGCGACATCTATCTCGGAACGATGGTGCACGGCATTAATTACCCGGATGAGACGGGCAGACGGCAAATGGAGACACGATTGTGGAATCCAGTTATGCGGAACGGGATTATTGAATTTATTGCGCCGGACAATTGCACCCAAGTACGTACTATTGCGGATATGGAGCCTAAGCAGTTTACGAGCGGGAATATGGAATCCGTTGATGATCTGTTCGCCCAAATGGAAGCGGGTGAAGCTAGGTGAGTTGGCTGCTGCAATTATATGAGACGTATGAAGCGAATCTGGATCGAGTAGGTGTTATAGAAAAGAAGCGCAACGAGCAAGAATTTACGCTGCTGCCGATTTCGCATACGACGCAGACGGCACATATCGAAGTGAATGTGACGGAGGACGGCGAATTTCATTCTTCCAGCTTCGTAGATAAGAGTGATGCCAGTACGTTAATACCGTGTACGGAAGCTTCGGCGAGCCGGGCGGGCTCCAAAGTCGCTCCGTATCCGCTGCACGATAAGATTAGCTATGTGGCTGGAGATTATACCACCTATGGCGGTCAAGTAAAGAAGGAAGATCCGTTCACCGCTTATATCGAGCAATTAGGTGACTGGGCGTCGTCTCCCTATGCCCATGCCAAAGTGAAAAGTATTTATGCGTATGTGAGCAAAGGGCGGTTGATACAGGACTTGGTGGAGGACAAGAAGCTCGCACTGGATGCCAACAACCGTCTGATCGGAAAATGGGACAAGAAATATGCCTCTCTGTACAGCGAGAAACCGCAGATTTTTTCTATATTAACCGGTGAACAAGATAGTGCCTTCATACGGTTTAACGTCTACTCGTCGGGTGAGCATTTAGACAAAGTATGGGATGATCCAGAGATGTATGAATCGTTCGTGCAGTATTACAACCAGAGGCTTGGAGCTGAGAAGCTCTGCTATGTAACAGGCAACATGCTGCCGAGCACTGACAAGCATGCAAATAAGATTCGCAATGCGGCAGATAAAGCTAAGCTCATCTCGGCGAATGATACGAGCGGCTTCACGTTCAGAGGAAGGTACAGTCATAGTGTTGAAGTTGCAAGCATCAGCTACGAAGTATCGCAGAAAGCCCATAATGCATTAAAGTGGCTTATTCAGCGGCAAGGCAAGATGATTGATCAGCGTGTTTTTCTCGTATGGGCGAACGATGCGCTATATGTCCCTGCCCCGGAGGACGACACGTTCTCACTCGATCCTACACCGTTTGTAGTACAGCGGAAATCGTATACGAATCCAGAGCTGGCACAAGAAGTTGCCAAGGCATTGGATGGCTATTGCAATAAGCTGGCATCTTCCGATTCCAAAGTGAACCTACTCGTTCTCGACTCGGCGACAACAGGGCGAATGGCTGTACTCTACTATCGGATGATGGAGAAGCAGCAATACTTCGACCGTTTGTTGAAATGGCACACGAGCTGTGTATGGCTGCACCGTTATCGCAAGGACGAAAATGGGGATTTTGTACAGTTCTCCGGTGCGCCGTCTACAAAGGATATTGCATTTGCAGCTTATGGTTCCAAGGCGAATGAGAAGATCGTGAAGGGATTAATGGAGCGCATGCTGCCTTGTATTGTAGATGGAAGAGTGATTCCGTCCGACATTGTCAGAAGTGCGATCCGCCGCGCTTCCAACCCGATATCGATGGAGAAGTGGGAATGGGAGAAGACGTTAAGCATCGCTTGCGCCTTGGTGAATAGAGAGTTGCTAAATAAGAAGGAGGGGTACGAGGTGGCATTGGATAAGGAAAATAAGGATCGCAGCTATCTGTTCGGGCGGTTGCTGGCAGTTGCTGATGTCTTGGAGCGTCGGGTGTTGGACGAAGAATCACGCCGATCCGGCAAACCAGGGTCAAGTCATGTACGTGCCAGTAATGCGATTCGGTATATGAATTCATTTGCACAGCATCCAGAACGAACATGGAAAACGATTCAGGCCAGCTTGCAGCCGTACCAAGCGAGATTAGGGTCGAAAGGCTATTATTTATCTGGAATCATCGACGAGATTGCCTCTGCATTTCATCATGATGACTTTAATAACAAGCCATTATCAGGAAAGTATCTGTTAGGCTTCTATAGTCAGCGGCACGAGCTTTATAAGAAGAAAGAAAGCCCTGAAAGTTCAAGTGAACAATCCAATGAAGAGGAGCTGGAATCATGACAGTTTTGGATCATAAAGTTGACTTTGCGGTTGTATTTTCGGTAACGAAGGCGAATCCCAATGGCGACCCGTTAAATGGGAATCGTCCACGTCAGAACTATGATGGACATGGCGAGATATCGGATGTGGCCTTGAAACGCAAAATCAGAAATCGATTGCAAGACAACGGAGAGTCTATTTTTGTCCAATCCAATGATCGTAATACGGATTCGTTCAAGAGCTTGAGAGAACGTGCCGAAGCGAATGAGGCGCTGGCTAAAATAATGAAGGCAAAAGACGGGGCAAGCGAGGAGTTCGCTAAGATAGCTTGTGAGGAATGGATCGATGTCCGGAGCTTTGGCCAAGTGTTCGCTTTCAAAGGAGGATCAGATAAAGGAGTCTCCGTCGGTGTGCGCGGGCCAGTATCGATTCATACGGCAACTAGCGTAGAACCGATTGATATTACCAGTATGCAAATTACGAAAAGCGTGAATTCTGAACCAGGCAAAGATAAAGGTTCGGATACGATGGGGATGAAGCATCGCGTCGACTTCGGCATATATGTATGCTACGGCAGCATTAACACCCAATTGGCAGAGAAGACGGGATTCACGAACGACGACGCAGAGAAAATCAAGCAAGCGCTTGTAACGATGTTCGAAAATGACGTCTCTTCTGCCAGACCTGATGGGAGTATGGAAGTAGTGAAAGTGTTCTGGTGGGAGCATCGTTCGAAGCTCGGACAGTATTCTTCAGCGAAAGTACACCGTTCCTTGAAGGTTAGCAAAAACAAGGAAGAACCTAAATCTTTAGAGGATTATACGATTGCGTGGAATGAGCTGGACGGATTGAGCGTAGAGGTCATTGATGGCCTATAAGGATGAAGATGATTATTTGCTGTTATCTGGTATTCAGCACTACCAATTCTGCAAGCGGCAATGGGCACTCATTCATGTAGAGCAGCAGTGGGAGGAAAATGTAAGAACCATCGAAGGACAGCATCTCCATCGTCATGCAGATCAGCCGTTCACGAGAGAAAAGCGTGGCGATAAGCTTGTCGTTCGTGCGATGTCAGTGAAATCGCATGAACTGATGTTCTCTGGGGTGTGCGATGTCGTAGAGTTCATTCGAGATGAGCGCGGAGTTCCTATCAACGGAGCGGACGGCACATACTTGGCATATCCGGTTGAGTACAAGCGAGGCAAGCCGAAGAAGGATGAATCGGACGTGCTGCAATTAGCAGCACAGGCGATCTGTTTGGAGGAGATGCTGCTATGTGATGTACAGACAGGATATATTTTCTATCAAGAGCTGAAGCATCGGGTTGAAGTGCCGCTTACGGATGATGTGAAGCAAAAAGTACGGAAGATCGCCGTAGAGATGCAAGATTTTTATAAGCGCAAGATTACGCCGAAAGTGAAGACAGGAGCATTTTGCAAAAGCTGTTCGCTTCATTCTATATGCTTGCCCGCACTGATGAATAAACGGACGGTCAAAAGCTATATTGAGGGGAAGATCAAGGATGAGGCGTCTTCTTAACACGTTATATATAACCCAGCCGGACGTTTATTTGTCGCTGGACGGTGATAATATCGTACTTCTAAAGGAGCAAGAGAAGCTTGGCAGACTCCCGCTGCATAATTTGGAAGCGATCATATCTTTCGGGTATACGGGTGCTAGTCCGGCTTTAATGGGATATTGTGCGGATCGGAATATTTCGATTACTTTTCTGACGATGAGTGGAAGGTTTCTGGCTAGGGTTATTGGACAGAGCAAAGGCAACGTTGTGCTAAGGAAGAAGCAATATGCGATATCCGAGGATGAATCTTGGTCTGTGAAGATCGCCCGCAACTTTATAGTAGCCAAGATTTACAATCATAAATGGATGGTCGAGCGAATGACTCGGGATTATCCGCTGCGGATCGATGTGGCACAATTCAAAAAAGTGTCGGAGCAATTATCCTCTCTTATGATTGAAGTCAGAGCATGCGAAGATTTAGAGCGGTTAAGAGGCTTGGAGGGTCAGGGTGCTGTAAGCTACAACAAAGTGTTCGGCCACATGATCTTGCAGCAGCAGGATGACTTTTATTTTCATGCACGCTCGCGCAGACCGCCGCTCGATAACGTCAATGCAATGTTGTCGCTTGCTTATACCTTGCTGGCTCATGATATGGCGTCCGCCTTGGAAGCAGTGGGGCTTGATGCCTATGTCGGCTTTCTGCATCGTGACCGACCGGGACGAGTGTCTTTGGCGTTGGATGTGATGGAAGAGCTGCGGGGCGTCTATGCGGACAAATTTGTTCTGGCCTTGATCAACAAGCGCATATTGAACAAAGATGATTTCTTCAAAAAGGAAAATGGCGCTGTTCTGATGACGGATGATGCGCGCAAGAAGTTCTTGGATGCGTGGCAGAAGAAAAAGCAAGAAAAGATTAGCCATCCTTTCCTTGGAGAGAACATCAGTTGGGGATTGGTGCCGCATGCCCAGGCACTATTGCTAGCTCGCTATTTGCGCGGTGATCTGGATGAATACCCTCCATTTTTATGGAAGTAGGTGTATGGGATTGTTGGTGTTAATTACGTATGATGTCAGCACTACGAGTAGCGATGGACAGAGACGGTTGCGCAAGGTGTCGAAGACGTGCCAGAATTATGGTCAGCGTGTGCAGCATTCGGTGTTCGAATGTAATGTAGATGCCGCTCAATTCGCTGCTCTCAAGATACAGCTCGCGGATATCATTGATCAGAAGGAAGACAGTCTTCGATTCTATCAGTTAGGTAACAACTATAAGAACAAGGTTGAGCATATCGGCGTGAAGGAATCGATTGATTTG
Source organism: Paenibacillus alvei DSM 29 (assembly GCF_000293805.1). GTDB lineage: Bacteria > Bacillota > Bacilli > Paenibacillales > Paenibacillaceae > Paenibacillus_B > Paenibacillus_B alvei. Next base: position 323,659 of record NZ_AMBZ01000004.1, read on the forward strand.
GATGGGTCATTGATTTTCTAGTGCGAATGTGAAGTGCACATGATTTCTCTGGGACATTCGCACCTGCTTTTTGCCATTTTTATACCAGTTCCATGATGTCAATGTATGGTTCTCAGTTGTTTTTTATTTAAAATCGCGATTTTTGATTGAATAAATCATTATATTTAGACATTTTGATTGTTTTAGTCAATAATCGCTGTCGCATCCTACGCGGATGCGTGGATTGAAATAAATTTATAAGTCGTATTTGGACTCAATTTTTTAAGTCGCATCCTACGCGGATGCGTGGATTGAAATATGGTGTGGACGGTGTAAGCCCATACGTAGTAAGTCGCATCCTACGCGGATGCGTGGATTGAAATATCTGTTCCAGCTTCGCCAAAATCGCATTTAACACGTCGCATCCTACGCGGATGCGTGGATTGAAATACAGCACTAATTATTGCTTTTGTCATAAAACCCGTCGCATCCTACGCGGATGCGTGGATTGAAATCGATACAAGGTATAAGAGGATGCACGAATATCAGTCGCATCCTACGCGGATGCGTGGATTGAAATTCTCCATCCAGTCCAGAGACGGGCACAATCATGCAGTCGCATCCTACGCGGATGCGTGGATTGAAATACTACTGGAGAGATAAGGACAACCCCCATGAATGCAAAGTCGCATCCTACGCGGATGCGTGGATTGAAATCTTTGGTACAACCGGATCGGCGAATTTTGAAGAAGGTCGCATCCTACGCGGATGCGTGGATTGAAATACGATAACGCTCTGGAACGATACAGACGATCTATGTCGCATCCTACGCGGATGCGTGGATTGAAATAAGTAGGCATGTTTTACTTATCCAAACTCAACTTAATGTCGCATCCTACGCGGATGCGTGGATTGAAATACAATTGCTGGAGGAGTGGTGTCATTTATCTTCCCAAGTCGCATCCTACGCGGATGCGTGGATTGAAATCCTTTTTGTCCGAACCATTAGGTTTAGTATAACTTTGGTCGCATCCTACGCGGATGCGTGGATTGAAATACATAAAATACAACGATCATTTTTCATTTGTATCATCGTCGCATCCTACGCGGATGCGTGGATTGAAATTTCAGAGATTTTTCGCCACTCCGCATATTTAAAAAGTCGCATCCTACGCGGATGCGTGGATTGAAATACCACTGGAGAGATAAGGACAACCCCCATGAATGCGTCGCATCCTACGCGGATGCGTGGATTGAAATATCCATCCATATGTAGAGTCATCGCCATCCGTCAGTCGCATCCTACGCGGATGCGTGGATTGAAATCGAACGAACTCGCGCCCTGGCTTAACGGCCAACTAAGTCGCATCCTACGCGGATGCGTGGATTGAAATTTCAAACCGTCAAAACCTTTCGGATCGACGGCCACGTCGCATCCTACGCGGATGCGTGGATTGAAATTGGTAGTCGTCCAAACGCAGGAAGAGGCTGAAATCGTCGCATCCTACGCGGATGCGTGGATTGAAATACAACGTTGATTACGACAGAAGAGATTGACGAAGTCGCATCCTACGCGGATGCGTGGATTGAAATAACTACAATACGGCTATGCAGCTGTCGAAAATCGGGGGAGTCGCATCCTACGCGGATGCGTGGATTGAAATTCCGAGGGCCTTATTATCGCAGGTGGCGATGTGGGTCGCATCCTACGCGGATGCGTGGATTGAAATTATATTTGAGGTCGAGAAACAAAACAACAACAATAGTCGCATCCTACGCGGATGCGTGGATTGAAATTTTGCCATCCAAGTAAGCTTTACCGGAGTGCACGGTCGCATCCTACGCGGATGCGTGGATTGAAATGATGACTTCGCAAAAACAACATGGTTAGAACTTTGTCGCATCCTACGCGGATGCGTGGATTGAAATAGTGTCGTATATTCAGCCTCGGAGAAATACACTCTATGTCGCATCCTACGCGGATGCGTGGATTGAAATACCGACAAAGCAAAGAACAACAAGGACGGCAAGTGGTCGCATCCTACGCGGATGCGTGGATTGAAATTCGGAATGGTCTTCCAAATGTCCGAGACTCCGCAGTCGCATCCTACGCGGATGCGTGGATTGAAATATTAAAGTAGGGAAAGGAAGCAGCAGCGGCGCTAGTCGTCGCATCCTACGCGGATGCGTGGATTGAAATCGCGGATCAGACAGTCAGTCGAAGAGCAATACGGTCGCATCCTACGCGGATGCGTGGATTGAAATATTCGAATACATGGCGAAGCAAATGAAATCGTTTTGTCGCATCCTACGCGGATGCGTGGATTGAAATTTCGAGAACAAGGAACCAAACTGAAACGGGCTACGTCGTCGCATCCTACGCGGATGCGTGGATTGAAATAATTTCGTAAAACCGATTATAGACGGGTTGGTTGCAGTCGCATCCTACGCGGATGCGTGGATTGAAATTCAATGGTGGTGATTTCTATACGTTGTCCCGTATCGTCGCATCCTACGCGGATGCGTGGATTGAAATAGCTACAATAACGGGGCTGAAAAGTATCAACTGCCGTCGCATCCTACGCGGATGCGTGGATTGAAATATTTATGGACGCGCAAGGGAACTGTTATCCAACGCAAGTCGTATCCTACGCGGATGCGTGGATTGAAATCAGATGAGGTTAGAAGTAGGATAGTCAGCCTACTGAGTTGCATCCTACGCGGATTCGTGGATTGAAATTGTCTAACAGCGGGAAGGTTATCAGTCGTTTTTGTCGTCGCATCCTACGCGGATGCGTGACGGAATACTAGAACGTATATTCGCTGACAAAGTTTGTCACTTGGTGCTTCTATAATAGAGGTATTCTATCGTATAGAGGTGAAAAAGTAGTATGGACTCGACAATTCTTGAGCTGCGGCTTCATCCTAATGTTATCCCCTATTAGCATATTTACTGTTTTATTTCAACACTTAAAAGGACTGGGATAATCATTGTCCCGCTTGCCATTCATCTGTTGGGGATTCCCCAATGGACATAGGTTAGATATATAGTAGCGGCATACCTCATTTTGAAATGGGGCAAAGCAATATGTTATATCTTTAATAGCGTTCATTTCTCTTATGAACGAAGAAGCTATGTGCTGACTGCTAATGAAATCGTACATTGGGGAAACATATGGTTCACCAACTCATCGATTATCCCCACTCAGTCGAAGATGGATGACTTGCCTGACGGCAGCCTGCTGTTCGAAGCAACCTGAATCATGAGCAGAGCTTTCTGAAATGGATCTCGCAGTATGGATCTTCAGCGGAGATATTCGATCCGTTTTCAGTAAGTGAGAAATTCAAAGAGCAGTTAAAACGTTGGAGGCATGTATATGGGGATTCATGACCATAGACTGTCAACATGCTATCATGGGCTATCGTAAGGGGGAACTGCATGAGATTTTTTCCGCTTGGAGATACAGCGATCGTCGTTGAATTTGGTACCGTCATCGGATCGGACACTCATGATCAAGTTCGGTTGTTGTCGCTTTACCTTGATGAGCATCCGATGTATGGAATGATTGAATATGTTCCCGCTTTTACGACTGTTACGGTATTTTATAATCCGGTATTACTGCGGTATTCAGAGGCACAAAAAGCGTTAGAAAGCGCCGCAGCCCAATCGTTACAAATGAAGCTTGAAGGCAATGTTCGAACTGTTGACATTCCGGTATGTTACGGCGGGAGCTTTGGACCCGATTTGGAGGAGGTCGCTTCGCATAACGAGCTATCACTGGATGAAGTTGTTCGTATTCACAGCAGCGGTGAATATGTTGTTTATTTGCTTGGATTTGCGCCAGGATTTCCGTTTTTGGGCGGCATGTCGGAGCGGATTTCCACACCAAGGCGCTCCACACCAAGGCTTGCGATTCCATCGGGAACGGTCGGGATTGCCGGTATGCAAACAGGAGTGTATCCAATCGTTACGCCTGGCGGCTGGCAATTGATCGGACGCACGCCAGTGCCGCTATTTCGTCCAGACATGAATCCTCCAACCTTGCTTAGGACAGGGGATAGTGTACGCTTTTTGCCGATTACAGAAGAGGAATACAAGAAATGGGAGGGGCACGGGACATGTATATCCGGGTAAAAGCGGCGGGCATGTTGACGACGGTTCAGGATCTCGGCCGTTTTGGGTTGCAAAAGTATGGCGTACTTATAAGCGGTGCAATGGATGCGGCGGCACTAAGGATGGCGAACTTGCTGGCAGGCAATGAAGAGGGCGAGGCGGCTTTGGAGATAACGCTGCTTGGGCCACAGCTTGAATTTGAAAGGGAGCCGTGATCGCTTTAGCGGGAGGCGACCTGTCTCCTAGCATTGATGGAATGGCCATTCCGCTCTGGCGCCCCGTGTATGTTCCTGCGGGAAGCACACTGAATTTCGGGCGAGTCTTATCGGGCTGTAGAGCCTATCTGGCAATAAGCGGCGGGATTGCCGTTCCGAAGGCAATGGGGAGCAGCAGCACTTATTTGCGGGCAGGAATAGGCGGAGTGCATGGTCGAGCGCTTGAGGCTGGAGATGTGCTGGAAACAGGTGAATCTGTGGAATGGTTCAAAACATGCTCCGATAAAACAGTCGTCATGCCGTGGGGGGCAGGTCATTCGATTCGGCCTGCATACCAAGAGAATCCGGTGATTCGCGTCGTCCGTGGTCCTGAGTTTGACAAATTCATTGCAGAGAGCAAGCAGCGTTTATGGACGGAACCGTTCCGTGTCACGACACAGTCGGATCGGATGGGCTATCGGCTCGCAGATGTGCCGCTTGCTGTGGCAGCACCTGTTGAAATGATATCGTCTGCCGTTAGCATGGGCACGATTCAAATACCGCCGGAAGGCAATCCGATCGTGTTGTTGGCGGATCGGCAAACGGTCGGCGGATATCCTCGAATCGCTCATGTAATTAGTGTGGATTTGCCGCTTATCGCCCAAGTGAGACCAGGCGGGTGCATTCGATTTACAGAGGTAACACAAGAAGAAGCGCAAGAATTGTATGTGAAGCGGGAACAAGAAATTGCCCAATTCCGGCAGGGGCTGTCCCTGCGGATGCGTTAGGAGGAGAGAGGTATTATGCATCGAATCGATATAAACTGCGATATGGGAGAGAGCTTTGGCGCATATCGGCTTGGCTCAGATGAGGCCATATTGCCGTTCGTGACGTCCGTGAATATTGCTTGCGGTTTCCATGCCGGCGATCCAACCGTCATGAAGCGGACTGTAACGGCAGCACTTGAGCGCGGGGTAGCGATTGGGGCCCACCCAGGACTGCCTGATCTAGCTGGATTCGGAAGGCGAAACCTCGATATTACTCCTGAGGAAGCTTATGATATGGTTGTCTATCAGGTCGGGGCACTGTACGGATTTGTTACGGCGACCGGTGGACAGATGCAGCATGTGAAGCCGCATGGTGCGTTGTACAATATGGCTGCAAGCGACTATGCGCTGGCAGAGGCGATTGCCCGGGCTGTCCATGATTTGAATCCAGAGCTGGTGTTGTTCGGGCTGTCGGGTAGTGAACTCATAAAGGCTAGACAAGCCGTTGGACTCCGTTGTGCGCATGAAGTATTCGCAGACCGGACGTACCAAAGGGACAGTTCATTGACGCCGCGTCGGGAAGCCAATGCGCTGATTACAGATACCGAGGAAGCGGTTCAGCAGGTCATTCGCATGGTAAAAGAAGGGGTTGTCTACGCTGTTCAGGGTATTGATGTGGCGATACAAGCCGATACAGTATGCATTCATGGCGACGGTGCGCACGCGTTCGCTTTTGCCCAAAGCTTGCGGCAGCGATTGAGTGGGGAAGGGATTGTTATGCAATCCGTTTTAGCAAAGTAGGAGTTTATTCAATTTATCTATCTTGTACTCTAGAAGAGATAGTGTTATAGGAGACAGGCGAATTGGCCTTAAATGGGAAAAAGGTGTTTATGCTTCTCTTTTAGAGAGTTCATCTCTTAGAAAAGCATTGACACCTTTTTTATTTGTCGATTTTGTGAAAACATTTTCAAAATGACGTAATAAATAATTAGATTCAGTCAATATGTTTTTATATATTGCGTATTATTTATTTATATTATACATTAATTGAAAAGGATAAAATATACATTTTCTTGTTGTTTGGAGTCGGGATAGAACAAGAACTCGGTAACAGTGGAATAGGGAGGATAACCGTGATCGCGAAAAATAAGGAAAGTACTCAATTGGCTGGTCTGTATGTAGATGAATCTCAAAGAAACGTGGCTGTTGCCAAACTTGTGGAGTCTGCTCTCCGCAATGGAGAAGGCCATTTAACTTCGACAGGCGCTTTGCAAGTCACAACAGGCAAATATACGGGGCGTTCCCCGAAGGATAAGTTCATCGTCAGAGAGTCGGGCACGGCTGACCATGTCGCTTGGGGAGAGGTGAATCAGGCTATCACCTCAGAGCAATTCGACTCGCTGTATAACAAAACGATCAATTACATGAAGAGCCGCAAGCTCTTTGTGTTCGATGGATATGCAGGGGCAGACCTGGCTTATCGCTTGCCTGTTCGCTTCATTAATGAATACGCGTGGCAAAATTTATTCGTTCAGCAATTGTTTATACGTCCAACAACGAATGAGTTGTTAACGCATGAACCTGAATTTACTGTGATTACAATGCCAGGCATGAAGGCGGATCCGGCTGTCGACGGAACGAATTCCGAGACGTTCATTGCCATTTCCTTCGAAAGAAAGACTGTGCTTATCGGCGGTACTCATTACGCGGGCGAGATAAAGAAGTCGATTTTCAGCGTTTTAAACTATTTGCTGCCCTTCCGCGGCGTCATGCCGATGCACTGTTCGGCGAATGTAGGTGAGGATGGAGATACGGCGCTGTTTTTTGGATTATCGGGAACAGGCAAGACGACATTGTCGGCTGACCCGGAACGCCGCCTCATCGGCGATGATGAGCATGGCTGGTCCGATGCGGGTGTATTCAATTTCGAAGGCGGCTGCTATGCGAAATGCATTGGACTGTCGCAGGAGAAAGAGCCGCAAATCTGGAATGCGATTCGGTTCGGCTCTGTTCTGGAAAACGTGTGGATTGATGCCGTAACTGGTGTGGCTGACTACCATAGTAATGCACTGACGGAGAATACGCGGGCAGCTTATCCGATTGATTATATTCAAGATTCGATCATCCCCGGTACTGCAGGCCATCCGAATGTCATTATCTTTTTGACCGCAGATGCTTTTGGTGTGCTGCCTCCAGTATCCAAGCTGACGAAGGAGCAGGCAATGTATCACTTCCTGTCCGGATATACGTCTAAGCTGGCGGGTACGGAACGCGGCGTAGCCGAGCCGGAAGCGACATTCTCGGCGTGCTTTGGGGGGCCGTTCCTTCCATTGAGACCGGATGTGTACGCAGAGATGCTCGGCGACAAGATCACGAAATACGGTGTAAAGGTTTATTTGGTCAATACAGGATGGAGCGGCGGTCCCTATGGGATAGGCGAGCGGATAAATCTGTCGCACACACGAGCGATGGTCAAGGCGATTATAAATGGAAGTATCGAGAAGGCGTCCTTCATTCCTCATCCTATATTCGGCATGCTTACCCCTGATGCGGTGCCATTCATTCCCCATGAACTGCTCGATCCGAGAAATATGTGGGCGGATAAATCGGCCTATGATCGTAAGGCGAAGCAGTTGGCGCAGATTTTTGCTCACAATTTCGAAAAATTCAGCGATGTAGCGGAATCAATCAAGCTTGCCGGCCCGCGTCTATAGTTATAAGTGAGAAGGGGCTGCCCTTGTGTTATGAATATAACGCAGAGGCGGCCTCGTTTCATTTGGCGCGAAGAATAATTTATAGAAAAGCATTTCATTATGATGGAAAAGGATTGAAATTGTCTAAAATGGGAATGAAGTGAGGTGTAGTCTTGATGGCGTCAATTGAACGATTGGATGTTTTTAACCACAGCCATTTGCCGATTCTGGAGGCATGGTTTGAAGATTCGGAAGTGCGCGAACGCATGGACGGGATGCTTCCATTACAGGAATGGTTCGATTACATGACGGACAATGTCATGTACTTTGCATGGATGGCTTATCGCGGGGAGCAGCCTGTCGGAGCCATCTTTGTCGAATTGGAGGATGGAACGGCATATATTGGACTCATGACGGAGCCGGCTCTTCGCTCCCAAGGAATCGGCAAAGCGATGGTGCGCGAAGTGATGGCGCTCCCGGAAATGGAATCTGTAAAGACATGGGTAGCAGGCATCGAAGAAGATAATATGCCATGTCTGGCTTGCTTCAAGTCTCTTGGTTATTTGAGTAAGGAAGAGGAAGCGGATGAAGATGGGTTTTATAATTTGGTGTATGAACAGTCTAGTGATGGCACTGCATAGTTGAAAAAATAGTATATCTAAATCGAAGCTATCTAAAGGTCTGCTAGGGTAAAAAGATAGCTTCGATTTTCTTAAGAAATAATATCATTTCGCGTGCACTTCACTGTTTAGAAATCTTTATTATAGAAAATGGACAGAGGCCATCTAATCATTGGCCTCTGTTTGTGTTATGCAGAAAATGGAGTGATGCATATTTGATTTCCGTTATTGCTGCTACTGCTGATCCAATCTGCCAAGCATGAGTCGATAGCTTCCGTTGCCAAAGTGCAGGGTTCGCTTGACGCGCGAAATAATGGCTGTGCTTGCGCCGGTTTCCGCTTCGATTTCCATGTACGTGCTGCCGTTCAACAGCATTTTGGCAACTTCCAGCCGTTGGGACAGCGCCTGCAATTCCTTAGGTGTCGTCAAATCTTCGAAAAAATCATAACATTCCTCGATGCTTTGCAGCTTGATGATGGCCTCCAGCAATTGCTCAATTGCCGGGTCGCCGGAACGCTTGGCACACATATCGTCCTATCAACTCCATTCCGAAATGAATACCATGAATGCGCCTTCCATTTACTTTTTGACAAGGGGCCTTCTATTTCCTCCTGTTTGTTCGAAAAAAATTCACAAATTCAATTCAGATTGCTTCACTCGCTGCTGCTTCACTACGATAGTGCGTTTATGCAGTTCTTTTATGCTGAAGTTGTGCGTGCCAGTGCAGCCGCGGTTCATCCACCGTGCGTTGGAGCATAAGCGCGGTTTAGTACGTTTTTGCTATATATTGGCATCCGTCTTATACTCTCAGTGGAAGCAATCAATGCGAGTGTAGGAGGATGTTGGAATGAAAAGACAAGCGATTTTCGAAATAACGGAGAAAGAGATTTTCCCGATCCAAGAAATCGACTACATTGAAATTTATACAGGGAACGCGAAGCAAGCGATGCACTATTTCGTCAAAGGGTACGGATTCCGCCCTATTGCCTACTCTGGGCTGGAAACCGGCAACCGGGAGCAAGTATCGTATGTTCTTGAACAAAATAAAATTCGGTTCGTTCTCTCCGGCGCTCTCTCTGATGACCATCCGATTGCCGAGTTCGTCAAATTGCACGGGGACGGGGTCAAGGATGTTGCATTGCGGGTTAGTAATGTTGAAAAGGCTTACAAGGATGCGGTCTCACGCGGCGGAATCGCCATTATGGAGCCGGCCGAATATTCGGATGAGCACGGTAAGGTCAAAAAGGCAATCATCGGCACATATGGCGATACGATTCATACGCTGATCGAGCGGGATAATTACGAAGGATTGTTCCTGCCGGGCTACAAATCGATCGAAGACACTCTTCCGCATCAATCTGCCGGACTGATCGGCATCGATCATGTCGTCGGCAACGTGGAACAAATGGAAGAATGGGTAGCTTACTATGAAAACGTGATGGGCTTCAAGCAAATGATTCATTTCGACGACAAGGATATTAGTACGGAATATTCGGCCTTGATGTCCAAAGTGATGCATAATGGGGGCAGAATTAAATTCCCGATTAACGAGCCGGCGACTGCCAAGCGCAAATCGCAGATTCAGGAGTATCTGGAATATTATAAAGGACCGGGCGTGCAGCATTTGGCTCTGCTGACAAACGATATTGTTGCAACCGTGACGGCGCTTCGCGAAAACGGTGTCGAGTTCCTAAGTACGCCGGATTCCTATTACGAAATGCTGACGGACCGGGTTGGAAGCATTGATGAAGATATTGCCAAGCTTCAGGAATTAAAAATTTTGGTCGATCGCGATGATGAGGGATATTTGCTGCAAATCTTCACGAAGCCGCTTGTAGATAGACCAACGTTGTTTTTCGAAATCATTCAACGAAAAGGAGCTATTGGCTTCGGCGAAGGCAATTTCAAGGCCTTGTTCGAATCGATTGAACGGGAGCAAGAACGCCGCGGCAACTTGTAGTCCAGCGCCGCAGGAAGGAGTAGAAGCCGCATGGATATTACACCGCATGAGCTGCACTGGAGAGACGCTTACAAACTGATGATAGGCTCCATCCTGCCGCGTCCAATTGCTTTTGTGTCCACGATCGATCTGAACGGAACGGCGAATCTGGCGCCGTTCAGCTTTTTCACGGCAATATGCGCGGAGCCGCTCTTGATCTGCTTTGCCCCAATGCGCCGAGGGACGGACGGGTGCAAGAAGGACACCCTTGTCAATATTGAAGCGACCGGCGAATTCGTGGTCAATATTGTTGGAGAACAGATCGTCGAACCGATGAATGAAACGGCCGTCGAATTCGATCCCGAGGTGGATGAGTTCCAGGCTGCGGGCTTGACTCCAATCCCGAGCGAAGTCATTCGCCCTTACCGGGTGAAGGAAAGCGGCATTCATTTGGAGTGCGTGGTTCATGATATTCTCCATTTCGGCGATCAGCCGGGCGCTGGCAGCCTTGTTATCGGCAAGGTTGTGCTGATGCATATAAACGACGAGTTGTATGCAGACGGCAAAATCAACATGGAGAAGCTGCTCCCGATCGGACGCATGGCCGGCCAAGTTTACACCCGTGCCGCTGCTGACACCTTCATGCTGGAGCGAAAAAAATAACGGCGTACGGAAAGCGGGAGGTTCTATGAAGTTCGTGACATTTGACACCGGAACGGGCGCGCCGCGTTCCGGTTGGCTGCGGGAAGGCTGCATCGTCGACATGCATGAGGTCAGTGACGGGCACCTGCCGAGCGAATTGCTGGAATTGGTACGCCGACATGAGGACTATATGGAGGAGGCAGGGAGAATCGACAGATGCCTTGGCTCTAATGCGGAAACGATGCTCGCGCATAAGGGCGTCTATCCGGCATCCGCTGTCGCTCTGCTCGCTCCGCTTCCGAAGCCGCCGAGCCTCCGTGATTTCTATGCCTTCGAAGCGCATGTGATCGGGGCTAGGCGGAGAAGGGGGCTCGATATCATTCCGGAATGGTACCAGTTCCCGGTGTTCTATTTCAGCAACCATCAGGCCATAGTCGGCCCGGACGCGCTTATCCGCAGACCTTCCGCCACCTCCGCTCTGGATTACGAGTTGGAGGTGGCCTGCGTCATCGGCAAGGAAGGACGCGATATTACTGCCGAAGAAGCTGATTCCTATATATTCGGCTATTGCATTATGAACGATTGGAGCGCGCGTGATATTCAGCGGGAAGAAGTGAAGGTCGGCCTTGGCCCGGCCAAGGGCAAGGATTTTGCCACCTCGCTCGGCCCATGTCTGATTACTAAGGACGAACTGGAGCGGTATCGCGTAGGCGCGCGCCATGACTTGGCAATGACGGCTCGCGTTAATGGCGCCGAGTTGTCGCGCGGCAATATGCGTGACCTCCACTATACGTTCGGGGATATGATCGCGCGGGCTTCAGCGGACGCCACACTGTATCCCGGCGATATTATCGGATCGGGCACGGTCGGAACCGGCTGCCTTCTCGAACTGGGGCCGGAGGTGCATCGCTGGCTGGAGCCCGGCGATATCGTTGAATTGGAGGTTACAGGGCTTGGCCTACTGCGCAACACCATCGGTTGAAATGGCCGAAGGAGCCGCTTTGCAGGTATTGAATTGGGAAGAGGAGGATTCGTGTCATGGCCTATTATCGCCGCATGGGAGACATTCCTGACAAAAGGCATACGATGTTCCGCAAGCCGGACGGCACCCTGTACCGTGAGCAAGTGATGGGTACTAAAGGGTTCTCCGGCATTCAGTCTATCTTGTATCACCATTATCCGCCGACGGCTGTCAGCAAGGCGGAAGTATATGCCGCCTTCGATATTGAGTTCGAAGAGCCGGGAGCGCTTCGCCACCGTCATCTATTGACCGGCGATTGCATGGAAACGGACGACGCCGTCGCTGGCAGACGCTATATGCTAGGCAATGAGGATCTGCTTATCGCGACTGCGAACGTTGATCGGCCGATGGATTATTTCTACCGGAACGGAGATGGGGACGAGCTGTTGTTCGTGCATGAAGGGGAGGGCTCTGTAGAGACGATGTATGGCACTCTCCATTACCGGCCAGGGGATTATATTAACATACCGATCGGCACGATCTACCGCGTCATGCCGGAGCCGGGGCGTGGGCGTACGAAGCTCCTGGTCGTGGAGACGAACAATTGGATAACGACGCCGAAGCGTTATCGCAACCCGCATGGCCAGCTTTTGGAGCATAGTCCGTTCTGTGAACGGGATTTCCGTGGTCCAGATAAGCTGGAGACTTATGCTGAGCTTGGTGAATTCGAAGTAAGAACGAAGTCTAGGGGATATATCCATCTGCATATATTCAACCATCATCCTTTTGATGTTGTAGGATGGGATGGTTATTTGTATCCGTGGATTTTCAATATTGCCGATTTCGAGCCGATTACGGGCCGTATTCATATGCCGCCGCCGATTCACCAGACCTTTGAGGGGAATAACTTTGTCATCTGCTCCTTCGTGCCCCGATTATACGATTATCATCCCGAGGGAATTCCTGCCCCATATTTCCACAGCAATGTAGACAGCGACGAGGTGCTCTATTATGTCAGAGGCAACTTCATGAGCCGCAAGGGAGTGAAGGAAGGTTCGATTACCTTGCATCCGTCAGGCATCCCGCATGGCCCGCATCCCGGCAAGATCGAAGACAGCATCGGCAAAAAGGAAACGACAGAGCTTGCGGTCATGATCGACACGTTCCGTCCGTTACGCGTTGTCAAGCAAGCACTATCCTACGAGGATACTCAATACATGTATAGCTGGTGCGTGGGTTCGCCAGAAGCGTCGCGAACCGTGTAAGCGCGTGTATGTAGTGCAAGAAACGCTGATGAAAGGAGCGCATGGCATGAAGGATAGGAAAGTCGTGCATTCCGCCGCTGAGGCGATAGAGGGAATTCAGGACGGTGCTACCTTGATCGTGGGTGGATTCGGCCTATGTGGGATCCCCGAGCTGGCTATTGCGGCGCTGAGAGACAGCGGTGTGAAAAATTTGACCGTCGTCAGCAATAATTGCGGCGTGGACGACTGGGGACTCGGTCTCCTGCTTGCGAACCGCCAAATCAAGAAGATGATAGCCTCATATGTCGGGGAGAACAAAATATTCGAACGTCAGCTTTTGAATGGTGAGCTGGAGGTGGAGCTCGTTCCGCAGGGCACGCTAGCTGAGCGTATTCGTGCAGGCGGAGCTGGCATCCCAGCCTTCTATACGGCGACCGGCGTCGGTACGCCGATAGCAGAAGGCAAGGAACATAAACAGTTCCATGGCCGCACATACATGATGGAAGAAGCGATTGTCGGCGATGTTGCGTTCGTGAAGGCGTGGAAGGGTGATACGCTCGGCAACCTTGTATACAGGAAGACAGCAAGAAATTTCAATCCGCTGGCAGCGGCAGCGGGCAAAATTACGATTGCCGAGGTGGAGGAACTGGTAGAGCCGGGACAATTGGATCCGAATCATATTCATACGCCCGGTATTTATGTACAGCGAATACTCCACGGAACTGGATACGAAAAGCGGGTGGAACGGCGCGTTGTCCAGTCGGCGGCGCAGCAAAGAACGGAGGGATACGCATGAGTGACGCGCGTAAGACCATCGTCCGGCGAGCCGTGTTAGAGATTGCGGACGGGATGACAGTCAATCTCGGCATCGGCATGCCGACCCTCATTGCAGGCATCATTCCGCCAGAGTTCGATGTGATGCTCCATTCGGAGAACGGCCTGCTCGGCATCGGGCCGTACCCATTTGAAGGGAGCGAGGATCCGGATCTGATTAACGCAGGCAAGGAGACGGTAAGCGCAGTGGAGGGGGCATCCTACTTCGACAGTGCCGAATCGTTCGCCATGATCCGCGGCGGTCATATCGACCTCGCCATTCTGGGTGGAATGGAAGTTTCGGAGCAGGGCGATTTAGCGAATTGGATGATTCCCGGCAAAATGATTAAAGGCATGGGAGGCGCCATGGATTTGGTGAACGGCGCCCGGCGCATCGTTGTCATTATGGAGCATGTGAATAAGCATGGCGAATCTAAAATCAAACGCGAGTGCAGCTTGCCGCTGACGGGCAAACGAGTCGTCAACCGGTTAATTACCGATTTGGCCGTGTTTGATTTTACCGAAGAAGGCATGGTCTTGATCGAGACACAGCAGGGAGTTGACGTAGAAGAGATTCGGCACAAAACCGAGGCGCCATTCCGGGTAAGTCCTGTGTTGAACGCGGAGAACGCAGCGCCTCGGGCATCGGAGTAAAGGGCTTAGGAGGGTCGTGTATGCAAGTGTCTGTCAAGATCCCAACGAGAAAAGAAATCGAACCGTTGGGCGTGTACGTACCGGGAAAACCAATTGAAGAGGTAAAAAGGGAGTTCGGCCTTACGGATATCATCAAGCTTGCGTCTAACGAGAATCCGTACGGCTGTTCGGAACTGGCCGCCCAAGCTGTCGTACGTGAAATGGAGAAGTGTGCCCTGTATCCGGAAGGCACCGCTCCCGAATTGGCTGTGAAGCTGTCAGCCCATCTTGGCGTGGAGCCAGAATATTTTATTGTCGGCAATGGTTCGGATGAAATCATCCGATTATTGACGCGGAGTTATATCGCCGCTGGGGACGAGGCGATTATGGCCGATGTGACGTTCTCACGTTACGAGACGAACGTTCGTATCGAGGGCGGCGTACCTGTTATGGTGCCGCTCATTGAGGGCGTTCATGATCTGGACGGGATGCTGAAGGCGATCAGCAGCAGGACGAAGATGATCTTTGTATGCAACCCGAACAATCCGACCGGGACGATTGTAGGACGCAGCGACCTGCTTGCCTTCATCGAGCAGGTACCGCGCCATATTTTGCTGGTCATCGACGAGGCCTATTATGAATACGTGTCAGACCCCGACTACTTGCAGACCGTGCCTATGCTTGCCAGCTATCCGAATTTGGTCATTCTGCGCACGTTCTCCAAGATTTACGGCTTGGCTGCGCTGCGCGCAGGCTACGGTATGATGCATCCGAGCATCGTGCAGGAGCTGCTCAAGGTAAAGGAGCCGTTCAACTCGAATCGGATGGCGCAAGCTGCGGCTCTCGCCTCGCTGGACGATGCGGCGTTCGCCGCAGACTGCGCCCGGCGGAATGAGGCGGAGAGAACAAAGCTGGTTGCGGGATTGAAGCAGTTGGGGCTGTCCTGTTATCCATCGCATGCTAATTTTCTGATGGTGAAGCTGAATTGCTCCGGCGACGACGTATTCCGCTCTTTGCTCGAGCGTGGCGTAGTGGTGCGCGCGGGCAGCTTGCTCGGCTATCCGGATACGATTCGTGTATCCATAGGAACAGAGCAGGAAAATCAAGTGTTCATCGAAGCGCTGCGGCATATACTTGGCCCCTGCAAGCCGGTATGAGTGAATCGGATGGCATCGCATGCTTATCTATGACGGTCGTACGGGAAGTTTGATGAGCAGTGTTATACAAAAAAATCAATGATGATTCACGATTATTCTTTGCATAGCGATAAGGGGGTGACGGTCTGTCGGACGTTGTAATTGCAAGCGCTGTGCGAACGCCGATCGGCGCGTTCATGGGCGGATTGAGCGAAGTGCCGGCTGTTGATCTGGGAGCGCGGGTTATCGCAGAAGCACTGGGGCGAGCCGGGGTGCAGCCGGGAGCGGTGCACGAAGTGATAATGGGCAATGTGCTGCAGGCGGGCAGCGGCCAAGGGCCAGCACGTCTAGCCGCAATGAAGGCAGGGCTTCCCTGCGAGGTGCCAGCCGTTACGATTAATAAAATATGCGGTTCAGGTTTGAAGGCGGTCATAATGGCTGCGCAGGCCATCAAGTCTGACGATGCAGATCTCATTGTTGCGGGCGGCATGGAAAATATGTCGCTAGCGCCGTATGTGCTGGCGCAAGGAAGAACGGGATACCGGCTTGGAAATGGCGTGGTTGAAGACAGCATCCTCAAAGACGGACTTACCTGCTCGATATGCGACATTCATATGGGAAAAACTGCGGAAAATATTGCGGCGAAATACGGAATTGTGCGAGAAGAGCAGGACGCCTTTGCCCTGACAAGTCAACAGCGAGCTCGAGAGGCATGGGAGCGCAGTGAGTTCTCTGCTGAAATCGTGCCGGTGGAGATTCGGACCAAGAAGGGGCTGGCGACGATTGAAACCGATGAGCATTTCCGTCCTGATGTGACGGCTGCTGCCCTAGGCAGGCTTAAGCCTGCCTTCCAGCCGGACGGCACGGTTACAGCTGGAAATGCCTCTGGCATTAACGATGGGGCGGCAGCGTTAGTTGTCTGCTCCGGGCGTATGGCGAAGCAGCTTGGTCTGCCCGTGCTGGCCCGTATCCGCGGCTATGCCTGCACCGGCGTGGATCCAGCCATTATGGGCATGGGCCCCGTATCGGCTTCACAAGTGGCGGTTAAGAAGGCCGGGATGTCGCTTGCGGATATTGACCTGGCGGAAATAAATGAGGCTTTTGCCGCCCAAGCAATTGCCGTCATCGGTGAGCTCGGGATCGATCCAGCGATCGTCAATGTAAATGGCGGCGCCATTGCGCTTGGGCATCCAATTGGCGCTAGCGGAGCGCGCATCCTCGTTACGCTGCTGCATGCCATGAAGCGCAGGCAGGCAGCTACCGGGCTCGCCGCCTTGTGTGTCGGCGGCGGCCATGGCGTCGCTGTCGTCGTCGAGCAAGTATAACATAAAAATAGGAAGCACCTCTGATTCTAATTGGGTCGGAGGTGCTTTCGTTTGTTAGGACGATTAAGAAAGTTTTCATAAGGATTGAGGCGTGAAGGATTTACGCTTATACGGACGTATCTTGTATCCGATGATGCGGACACAATGCCTTCGTCATGGCTACACTTGAATGTAAATTATTGTATAATGTTAAAGAGGCAGTATACTTCAAATTGAAATCAGGAGGAATAACATGGAACAAGCCCCGTCGGTTGAAGCATTGTTTAAGCCTTTCTCGATTGGCTCACTAACGCTGAGCAATCGCATTGTAATGGCGCCTATGACGCGCATGTTCTCTCCAGAGGGTGTTCCGGGGGAGAATGTGGAAGCATACTACAGACGTCGTGCAGAGAATGGTGTTGGGCTTATTATAACGGAAGGGACAGTCATTAATCATCCCGCTGCAGCGTCTCACCCGAACATACCGAGATTTTATGGAGAAGAGGCGCTGGATGGATGGTCTAGGATCGTTCAGTCGGTACATAAGGCAGGGGGAAAAATTATCCCACAGCTATGGCATGTCGGAACCCAGCGTGCAGTCGGGCAAGCTCCGAATCCAGAGGCTTTGCCTATTGGGCCATCGGGCATAACAGCTGATGGCTTGAAGGTGAACGAACCGATGACGAAGAAAGAAATCGACATGGTGGTGGATGCATTTGCTCAGGGTGCCGCAGATGCGCAAAGACTTGGTTTTGACGGTATTGAGCTCCATGGGGCCCATGGCTATCTTATCGACCAATTTTTCTGGGAACAAACGAACCGTCGACAAGATGAGTATGGAGGCGGGATTGCGGAACGGACGCGTTTTGCAGTTGAGATTGTGAAAGCTTGCAGAGATGCTGTTGGCCCAGACTTCCCGATCATATTCCGTTTCTCTCAATGGAAAAGCAGACCTTATACGGCTAAGTTGGCCTATACGCCCGATGAGTTGGCTCAATTTTTATCACCGTTGGTAGATGCCGGGGTAGATGTATTTCATTGCTCGACTCGTCGTTTTTGGGAACCTGAATTCGAAGGCTCTTCTCTTAATTTGGCTGGATGGACGAAGAAGATTACAGGGAAACCCGTAATAACTGTAGGCTCTGTGGGACTAGACAGTGAATTTTTAAGTTTCTTTGCGGAGGGTAAAGGGGCCCAAAATGTAAACATTGACGGGTTGATTGAGAGACTTGAACTGGATGAGTTTGATTTAGTAGCGGTAGGCCGGGCTTTGCTCGTCGATCCTGAATGGGCTGTAAAAATACGCGAGGGAAGAGTGGATGAGTTAATTCCTTTTACAAAGGAAGCGTCAAGAGTATTATTCTAATGCGTTTGCTTACTACGCTTAAAGAAAGAGTTCTTGGAAACATTCCTCAACATTGACGTTATTATAATTACCTGTACTTGTAGATGCAGATAAAGGTATTCAGCTACCGCACTCTCAATAATGAAAAGCTGTAAATAGCCCATGTTGGTTTATTCTGTACAAATGGTGTCGAGGCAACTTCCATTTTACTTAAAAACCAACATAGGCTTTATTTTTTGTGTCTGACTACATCATATAATTTCCGCTATTTGTCCTAACTTAAGCAAGATCGTCGCCATTCTTTCGGTGATGCGGGCACAGGGCCTCCATCATGGCTACGGTTTCCTTGTCCAAGCCTTGATTCCGTTCAATCAGACCATCAGAGATTTTTTCATAGGCAGGCTGTTTCGCATTTTGCCCGAACTTATACTTAGCTGACATCTCCTGAACGTTGATGCGGACAACGGAGGTGCTTTTGATTTGACCCGTATAGTCCGGATCCTCCGGATCAATTGGGGCATAGCCTCCTTCCGGTTGAAGCTTTTGCATAAATGCAGTCAGCGCCTCTGCCTTTTCTGTTAGATCCGGAACGATTTCTGCGAAACCTTTTATAATCACAGACTTGAAAAAGGCAGTTGCAGGGCAAGCCAGCTTTTCTTCCGTGAAATAGGATGGAATAATGGCATACTCCTTAGCTACGGAAAAGGTAACCCGTTGATCGGCCTTCAGGTTTTTCATTTTTCGTCCGGCTACGCTGCCGTGGAAATAAATATGACCATTGTGATAAACGAAGTTAAGAGGAGTCAGTTCTGGCCAGCCGTCTCCATTTATGGTTCCTAGAACGCCAAAGCTCATCTCCTGCAAAAACGCCTCGGTTTCTGCATGATCCATCATTTCGAATTCTTTTCTTCGCATCTGCGAAACTCCTTTCCAAATATCCGGTTGCAATCTCTTTTATTGCATTCAGCTTACCGCACAGATTGACAATTAAAAAGATCCAATTTAGATTAATTTTACTAGACCATTGGTGACGGAGGACAACCGCATGCAGTTCCATATTCCTTACTATTCTTATCTTGCCCAATGCTCATCCAAGCGCTTGGCACTTTATCAGGCTATACGTGACTGTATTACGTCGCAAGTGCTTGTTATGGAAACGAAATTGCCATCGAGTCGGGAGTTGGCTGCTTTATACGGCCTTTCACGAGGAACAGTCAGCGAAGTGTACGCCATGCTGGCCTCCGAAGGATATATTACAAGCGGGGTAGGGCGCGGCACGTTCGTATCGTTTCAGTCGCCTAAGCAGAAAGGCAATGAATTTCCACGTCAAGAGCTGCATTTGTTGTCCGACTGGGGTGTCCGTTTGAAGGAACTGCAGGAACAGCAAACTGAACCAAGTGAGAAGATAAAGGTTCAAATAGGGGGCGGACAGAGGGCGGTAAATTTTCAGGAATTTGGACCAGGCATACAGGCGTTCCCGGACAAAGAGTGGAATCGGTGCTTGTATGCGCAGGCTCGACTTTTGACTAATGGAGAACGACGAAGCCGGATGGGTTCGACCTTGGGTGACGAAGCGCTTAGAGACAGCATTGCACAGTATTTGAGACGCGCCCGAGGCATTGCTGCCAAGGCGAGCCAGATTGTGATTTTCAATGGATCCAAGCAGGCGCTTGCCTTAGCAGCCCACTTGTTCATCAATCCCGGAGATCATGTAGTGGTGGAGAGTCCGGGGTATAGGGGAGTCATTGACGTTTTCCGGGCACAGGGTGGAAGATGCATTCATGCTCCGATTGACGGACAAGGGATTATTCCAGACAAATGGAAGGCGAAGCTGCTTTTTGTCACGCCTAATCGCCAGTTCCCTACAGGCGCCGTGCTGAACATGGAGCGCCGCCAGCAGCTTCTGGCATGGGCTTCGGAGAACAATGCACTTATTTTGGAAGACGATTATGACAGTGTATTTCGCCACCGCGGCAAATCACTCGAACCGCTCAAGGTGCTGGACAGTGAAGGAAGAGTGATTTATATCGGAAGCTTCAGCAATACATTGCTCCCTCATATCCGAATCGGATATGCAGTGCTGCCGTCATCGTTAGTCGAAGTGTTTGCCAGTGCTAAAGCTGCATTTGAGCCGAGTCCAAGCAACTTGCTGGAGCAGCGTACATTGGCATCCTGGATGAATAACGGTCAATATGAACGCCATTTGCGGCGCATGAAACGAATTTACGGAAGAAAGTTCAAACTGCTGCGGGAGCTGCTGACTGCCAAGCTATCGTCATGGTTTCAATGGGTTGAAGGGGATGCCGGGCTAAGTATATTCGGATGGTGGAACGGTACTGCTGATCAATACGTACAGTTTCGCTCGAATTGCTTGGCGGCGGGGATTATGTGGTCGGAGACCTGCATCGAAGAACAAGCTGATGGAAACGGAATTAGGTATGGCGCTTATTTTTATTTTCCTCGCTTGTCCGAAGAAGAGATCGTTTATGGGGTCAACAGAATGCAGGCAATCGGTTTAGATTGAATTCAAGCATCTGTAAAATGAAAAGAATGACGCTTCGCCGCTGTCTTAGAACCTCTCTTCCTCGCATAAAGTGCAAGGAGGGAGCGTGATCTTATGGACGAGAAGGTTAAAAGATATTATAAGCTGAAGCAGCAGCAGAAAGAAATCGAGGACGAACTGGCGGAACTGCGCAGCAGTATTATTCAGTATTGCGAAGAGCGAGGCGAAGCTGAGCTTATTGCGGGTCAGTATCAGGTGAAGCTTATCCAACAGCAGCATCGGCATTATGATGATACCAAGCTGTATACGGCCTTGCCTGATCCGGAGGTTTGGCGCTTATTGTCCAAGCCGGATACAACGAAGATTAAGAGCTTGGTTCAGCTTGGTGTGGTTTCGGAGGAGCGCATTAAAGATACGTACACGCTCCAGCCTAAGGTACTGTTACAGGTGGACAGAAAGTAAATTGTCCCGATGAAAGTTATAATAAGAGTACTGGCAGAGCATGGACTTCTTTCTTATGCTGTCGGTGCTCTTTTTCAGTTCTGTTAGACACTTCTTTCAGAAAATTTTACCTTTCTATTTTCAAACGCTGATTTTCTGGTTATTTAATCCTTATCCATGAACAGTAGGGCGTTGTTTGCAGTGTGTTGCAATCGAGGCGGCTCTATCGGAGAATGGGAAATAGAGGGTGAATATGATCGCGATCACGCTGGGGAAAATGGAGCTTCGGCAGATGTAGCTGCTAGTGAGTGATCGATAACAATACGCCGCATATGAGAGGTGATCGAAGTTGTGTCTTCTCCACTGTCCCCATGAAGTATATATGATGGAGAAAATCGAATTGCTTAAGCAACGGCTTATTTCCATTGTAAATGAAAGAAATGATTTTACGGACGATGAGGTGATTAGGGTTAGTCAAGAATTAGATGTTTATTTACTAGCATATCAGAAGAAGCAGTTGTGCACTTTATCTTCTGGCGATAGAGGTCAAGGAAAACATGCTGGAGTCGATTCCTGAAAACACCCATTGTACCAACGAGCAAGGTATCGACTCACTGTGTGCGTCAATCACGGACAAGCTAACCGTACAAATACCATTCATCAATCCATAGATAATCCCCATAATGCTCACGAATAAAATGTACTGACTCGTTAATGAACTCCCAAGCTTGCTGATAACATGGATATTCATTCAACTCCAAATGAGGAGTAATCGCTCCTCCAACCGGTATCACGCTTAAATAAGATATGATCCGCTCTTCTAGCAACTTTCCTAATCGGGTCGTAGATAAAAAGGTCGATAACCACTTGTCATGCGGATAGCTTTTGCCGTCCAGAATATAGGACAATTGACAGAGCTCCTTAACAATCTGGGAGCAGTGCAGGTTAGTGGCGATTGCATCGCCGCGCTTCAGAGGATGCCGCATCCAATCGAGCGTAAGCTGCAAGCTGATGTATAGACGCTTGATAACCTCAATCGGATGAGCTAAGAAGTGCTCCGATTGCTGAGCAATAGTATGCTTGAAGCGTGATTCAGGGTCATGAATCGGGATTGCCAGTTGGAACTCCCAGACTTGCGGATAATTATTTTCTTCGAAATAGCCGTTTAACATGCCAAATGTCTCAAAGTGATAATGACCCTCCCAGTCTCCGATTGGCAGGAATACCCCGTCTTCCCTTGTGCTCAACTGTGCTGATCGATATCCGTTTATAATCGCCTTACGAACGTTATCATCACAGAAGAATACAAAATCAATATCCGAATACTGATCGCAATTGCCGCGAGAGACACTGCCCTTTACAACGAGTGATAGCTGATTCCAATACTGGGAGAGGATCGGATGCTTAGACAGTTCGCCTGCACGTCTGTACGCTTGCTGCAACAGTTCCTTGCTTTTGTCATTCATAAATGTGCCTCCTCTCTATTTTTATAATAGGCTGATAAATATTTCATCGATTGTAGCGTGAAAGAGAGAACTGGACAAGGACATTGTTAACGGGCAACTGAAATCTTTTTTAATGCGTGCTAGCCACAATAAGGCGGTGCTGCGGTATTGGTTTCCAATTACAACCTTTGACTTCATGAAAATAAGTGATAAATTAATATACCGTCTACTATGTGCGTAATTATGAACATGAACATCTATGGAAAAGAGGAAATGGATAGTGGAACTAGGTATAAGCACGTTTGTCGAGACAACGCCTGATGTCAACACAGGTATCACGATGAGTCATGCACAGCGGCTGCGCGAAGTGGTGGAGGAAATTGTACTCGCGGATCAGGTAGGGCTGGATGTGTATGGGATCGGTGAGCATCATCGTCCTGATTTCGCAGCATCTTCCCCCGCAGTTGTATTAGCAGCGGCTGCTGCAATGACGACCAAAATTCGGCTGACCAGCGCAGTAACGATTCTGTCATCTGCCGATCCTGTACGTGTCTTTCAAGATTTCGCAACATTAGATGGCCTCTCTAACGGGCGTGCGGAAATTATGGTCGGTCGAGGTTCCTTTCTGGAATCGTTCCCTTTGTTCGGCTGTAATTTGAACGATTATGAGGAGCTGTTCGATGAGAAGCTGGATCTGCTGCTGCACATTCAGAAGTCGGAGAAGGTGAACTGGAGCGGGAAGCACCGTGCCGCCATTCATGATCTGGGCATATTTCCGCGTCCTGTGCAGGATCCATTGCCGGTGTGGATTGGAAGTGCAGGAAGTCCGGAATCCGCGATCAGAGCAGGGAAAATGGGACTTCCATTCGTTCTGGCTATCATTGGGGGAGTGAAGCCGCTTGATTATGCATCTCAGGCTGAACTGTACAAGAACGCGGCAGCTCAAGCGGGCCATGATGTAAGCCGACTGACAATTGCATCGCATTCTCATGGGTTTGTTGCGAAGGATCAGAAGCAAGCGATCGAAACATTCTTCCCGTCTACGTTTGCGAGAACGAATGTGAGAGCGAAGGAAAAAGGAGCACCTCCGTACACGAGAGCGGATTATGACGCGGCCTGCAGCCCTGAAGGTGCCCTCTATGTTGGCGATCCGGAAACGGTAGCGCAAAAAATTATCGATCTCCGCAAGCACGTAGGTGTTACACGATTCATGCTGCATATGCCGCACGGCACCATGCCTCACGAAGAGGTTATGGAGGCGATACGGCTGTTCGGCACAGAAGTGGCGCCCCGGGTAAGAGAAGAAGTAGCTCACTGGGAAAAAAATAATTGTCATAATAGCTAAACGAAATGCGAACAGGACAGTCCGAAAAGTCAATGTTGAATCGTGGACCCCTGTATCGTATGACCATGCATAAAAGACGCTTCCATTTCCACGATTAAAGTGGTGTTGGAGGCGTCTTTCACTATATACGGGAATGACTGGACTGACTTACTGCGGAAACGCAGGCTTTCCTGAATATATCGATTCCTAAATGCCTGTTTACTTGAAATATCTCAATGCCTCTCAATCGTGTTCTTGACTATTGGCTTGCAACTGCACGATCAAAAAGGCTGCATGCCAAGCGTATTGAGCTTCTCGCCCGCAACATCCACGCACATTTTGCTCGTGATGTCCAAGTAATGGCCGATGCGGCGTTTGATGGCGCCATTCGATTCATCCAGATTGGCTTCGAGTCCATTGAGTACCATGATGCTGACGCCGAATCCGGCAGGTGCTAACCCATTCGCTTTGTCGTCCGCGGTCGGTTTCCATCTTCCGATCATGACATCATGCGCGGAAGGCTTCGGCGCTTGAGGCGTCATCCAGAATAAGATGGCGGTTGCAAAACCAAGCTTGCCGTCAGCCGCAATCCACTCTGGATTTCGAAGCAGCACATTTTTATCTCCATATATAATGGCACTCATTAACCCGTAATTGAAATTCCAGCTCAGCATGATCGGGCCCCGTCCGTAATAGCGCTTGCCTGGAACACCCGGATATTCCTTGCTGCTGGCAGGGTCTACGAAATTCGATTTATTCTGTCCCGTTCTGCCTGCAATGTTCTCATTCCAATAGAGACCCCAGCGCAGCATGCCTCCCGGTGCCGTATC
This sequence comes from Paenibacillus alvei DSM 29, assembly GCF_000293805.1. Classification (GTDB taxonomy): domain Bacteria; phylum Bacillota; class Bacilli; order Paenibacillales; family Paenibacillaceae; genus Paenibacillus_B; species Paenibacillus_B alvei. Next base: position 348,586 of record NZ_AMBZ01000004.1, read on the forward strand.
CCAGCCTCCGCCCGTCTCATGAGACAGATTGGCGAGCAGCGCCGCAAGATCACGCTTGCGATCCTTCTCCAACCCTTCATTCAGGAAGGCGCCGTAATCAACGATTTGCGTGATGATGCGCTTGGTCTTGTTCTCTGGTGTATTGAAATCATCGGAGCGTACAAGGAGCGTTTCGGTTTTTCCCTCTTTCTCTAAACGATAAATTTCTTGAGCAGAATAGTTGCCTTCCCGATAAGAGACTTTATATTTTACATTGGCGACATGGCTGACGGCATTGATGAGATTTTGATAGGAGTAGTAGTCGGTCTGATTGGGATTATAGTCTTTCTTATCTTTGTTGAAGGCATGCCATTCCTTCGAACCAAGGCGCATTGGGAATAACGCTTCGTATTCCTTCTCGGGGAGTGTAGAACGAACAGCGTCAACTGCCTTGTCTGAAGTATAGTCGGGATCGATTCCATCCCATTGCAATTCAATTTGCTGTCTGGTCAGAATGCGGCTGTCGCCAACGGACAAGCTGGTGTCCTGCAAGTACACAATATCTGCTTTTCCTGAAATGGAAGTAACGTCAGCAGCCGAGGCAGAGGTCGTTGTGAAAACAAGTGGGGTGAGAAACAGCGTTGAGCTGAGTGTCAGCAGTAGCGTGCACCGAATCCATTTCTTTGAAAGCGCATACGAAACGTTGGACATCAATACATCCCCTTTATTTTCGAATAAGTGCAAATCGTATTGATGTATATTTATATCGCTTTCATTTTGGATATGACAAAATTGCTGTGGCGAGCTTGGGAAGACCAACACGCTCCCTGTGTAACCAACGCATAAAAGTGCGGCCGACAATTGTCCGCATCAGGTTGTCAAGATCAGTTCGCATGACGCGCTTGCCATGCATTTGCCATAATATCATTCCTTACATCATAATTTAAATAAATTGAAGATTGAATAATGTATAAAATAGGGGGTCATTATGAATAGGCTTCAATAAACAAACATATTATCTACTTTTGAATAGTATGTGCGGGAACTACTTCACCCAATAAAAGAAAAGCTCGGTCTGTCAGCGGTTCGGTATCCATAGCGATATTTGTGCTGTATACACAGCTCTTGACTTCCTTTACTACTCGGTTCTCAAATTGTAGCCTTTTTTCTTTCCAACGATATTATGTAGCAAAATGATCAGGGTGGGAGAAAGACTTATAGTAGTAATTCCGAGTAAACTGATGTATAATTACTGAAATTTAATTTTTCGTTGATTCGACAGTACATAGAACGATCAGGAAGGGTTGGACATCATGATCTTTTTATCGAATATTCATGTAACGTTTGACACGGGAACTCAATCCGTAGCTGCTGTTCAGGATGTCAGCCTGCACGTGGATGCTGGCGACGTCTACGGCATCGTTGGATACAGTGGGGCAGGGAAAAGCACTTTGGTTCGTGTCATTAACCTGCTGCAGCGGCCTGCTAGTGGGAGTGTAGAGGTGAACGGTCAGGACTTGCTGGCGTTAAGCCCCAAGGAGCTGCGAACAGCCAGGAAGAAGATCGGGATGATCTTCCAGCACTTTAACCTGATGAACTCCAGAACGATCTATGATAATGTGGATTATCCCTTGAAAAGCTCTAAGCTTTCTAAGCGGGAACGTTCACAGAAGGTCAAGGATTTGCTTGAATTAGTTGGCTTATCGGATAAAGTGGACGCATATCCCTCACAATTGTCAGGCGGGCAGAAGCAGCGGGTAGCGATTGCTAGGGCGCTGGCAAATGATCCGGAAATCCTATTATGCGATGAAGCGACGAGTGCTTTAGACCCTAAAACCACACTATCCATATTGGAATTATTGAAAAAATTGAACCAAACCTTAGGGTTAACGATCGTGCTCATTACGCATGAAATGCAGGTGGTCAAAGAAATTTGCAACAAGGTTGCCGTGATGGAAGACGGACAAATTATCGAACAGGGCGATATTGTCGCTATCTTCAGCCGTCCGAAAAATGCGTTAACTCGTGATTTTATCCATACGGCAACTCATATGGAACAAACACTAGAGAAGCTTATCCAGCATCCGTCATTAATGCAGCGGAAGGACAATGATATTTTGTGCAAGATATCCTACATTGGCGACAGTACGAGCGAGCCGATCATTTCGGCACTAACCGCTCGCTACAGGGTAACGACTAACATCTTATATGCGAATGTAGAAATTCTACAGCAGACGCCTATCGGCAATCTAATTGTGGTCATGTCAGGCTCCGTAAGCAATTTAGAAGAGGCGCTCCGATATTTGCAATCGATTCAAGTCACCGTTGAATTGCTCGATGACCATCTTCTGCAAACAGGGAAAGTAGGTGAAACGGTGTGAGTGAGTTTTTAATGAACAACTTTCCGAACATCTGGAATTTAAGAGAAGAGATTCTGATCAGCATCTATGAAACGATTTACATGGTGGTCGTGACCTCACTATTTTCGGTATTATTCGGACTCTTGCTGGGCGTGACCCTGATTGTGGTCGATAAGGGCGGGATTTTGGAGAACAGGCACGTTTACAGTATCTTGGACAAAATCATTAATCTGTTTCGCTCCATTCCGTTCATTATTCTTATCGCCGTTGTCGTTCCGCTTACTCGCCTCATTGCGGGGACATCGATCGGCATGCATGCAGCGATTGTGCCGTTAGTCATTGGGATCGTTCCTTTTTATGCGAGACAAATCCAAAATGCGCTGGTAGAGGTAGACCCGGGAATTGTGGAAGCAGCTCAGTCAATGGGATCAGGCCCAATTGAGATTGTGTTCCGTGTCTATTTGAAGGAAGGATTGAACGCTATTGTCCGTGCTTCCTCTGTGACGGTCATAAACCTGATTGGGCTGACGACGATGGCGGGTGCGATTGGCTCGGGCGGCTTGGGCAGTCTGGCAATTAGCAAAGGGTATAACCGGTTTCAAAATGATATCACCATTGTAGCCACCATTTTGATCTTAATTCTGGTATTTGTATGCCAATTCATCGGTGACTATTTCACGAAAAAGACGATGCATTAGAAGCAGATTAGCGAACTTGATTTATGCAGTATGCCCTCTCAGGCGCGTACTGGATTAAATACATACTACAGGCAAAGGACTGAAGAACAATGGCAAAAGTAGAAAGCTTTCAACTGGATCACACGATTGTAAAGGCTCCTTATGTAAGAGCGGCAGGACTTGAACATGATGAAAAAGGCAGCACCGTGCAAAAATACGATCTGCGCTTTTTGCAGCCAAATAAAGATGCAATTCCAACGGCAGCGCTTCACACGCTTGAGCATCTGCTTGCTACATATATGAGAGACGAGATTCAAGGAATCATTGATATTTCTCCGATGGGGTGCAGAACAGGTTATTATCTGATCCTGTGGAATGAGCATAGTCCGGAAGAGATTGCTTCCGCCTTGGAAAGCACGCTGAAGCGTGTATTAGAGACAACAGAGATTCCCGCTGTATCTGCACTGGAATGCGGCAACTACAAGGATCATTCGCTCTTCGCTGCACAAGAATATGCGAAGATTGTACTGGAAGCGGGAATCAGCAGAGATCCTTTTGAAAGAGTACTATAATCGCGATGATTACGCTCAATCTATCGCATCAGACAGCGATTGTAACTGGCGGGAGATCAGGCATAGGGCACGGTATTGTACAAATTTTGCTGCAAAGCGGAGCTACGGTCATCTCTGCTGATCTAGCGTACGAAGCTGATTATCGAGAGGTTGACGGTCAACTCATCGAGACGAAATTGGACTTGTCCAAATCCGAGGATATTGATCGCTGGTCCAGATTGGTTGTAGAGAATGCAGGGGTTCCCGATATCGTCGTGAACTGTGCGGGTACATCCACAATGGATTATGTGATTGACAGCAAGCTGGAGGACTGGGAGAAGGTTTTCTCCATTAACGCTACGGGGGTGTACCTGGTTTCCAAAATATTTGCCAAAGCAATGGTTGATACCGAGAAGCCGGGCAGAATCATTCAAATTGCTTCCCAAGCAGGAAAGAACGGTTACCGGGCTATGGGCGGGTATTGCGCATCCAAGCATGCTGTTCTTGGCTTGACGAAGGTGATGGCGATCGAGCTGGCGCGGCATAACATTCTTGTGAATGCAGTATGTCCGGGAATTGTGGAAACACCGATGAAGCATCGGGAGCGGATTGAAGGCGGAGTCATCCGTGGTATGACCGCAGAGGAAATCTATGCGGAGGATTGTTCGCAGGTTCCGCTCGGAAGAACCGCTGAAGTTCGGGATGTGGCCAATGTCGTGTTGTTCCTAGCAAGTCCGTTGTCTTCGTATATGACTGGTCAGGCGATTAATGTAACAGGCGGGATGACGATGCATTAAGCAAGAAAAGCTCTTATCTTTATTTTACATATAGGGGGGAGTAAATCGTATGAACAAAAAGAGAGTATGGGGCGGATTAGCGGTTGGATTGGCTTTGACACTGGTGTTGGCCGGCTGCGGAGGCAAATCATCAGGCGATGCTGATAAAATCGTGATCGGTTCCCAGGGATCGGACGCTCAGATTTGGAAGCATATTGCGCAGTCTCAGGCAGCCAAGGATGCTAAGCTCAATATCGAAGTCAAGGAGATCAATGGCGGCGTAGAGCTGAATAACGCGACCAAAGAAGGAGAAGTGGACGTCAACGCATTTCAATCTTGGGCGTACTTGGTCAGCTACAATAAAGACAGTAAAGCTAATCTTGCAGCAGTAGCGACAACGTATTTGGAGCCAATGGGGATCTATTCTGAGAAGGTTAAGGATATTAAGAACGTACCGGACGGAGCTGTTGTTGCCTTGGCGGATAACCCAGCCAACACGGCTAGAGGACTTAGCTTGTTGCAGGCAGCGGGACTCATCAAGTTGAAGGATGGGTTCAACCTGGGAACGGGTTCAGAAAGTGATGTTGTTGATAATCCAAAGCATCTGAAATTCAAGCTAATTGACGATACGACAGGCCCACGGGTCATTCAAGATGTGGATTTGGTATTGATCGGGAATACAGTTGCGATGGAAGGCGGGTTGAATGTATTAAAGGATTCGTTGTTCCATGAAGAGATTTCTGTGGATACCAAGCATAATATCAATGTTCTCGTGACCACCTCCGACAAGCAGAACGATCCTGGCATTTTGAAGTTAGGTGAACTGTATCACAACAAAGATACGCAAAATTATATAGAGAAAGAGTTCGGAGGCACAAAAGTGCCTGTAGAAAAACCGATCTCCTATCTGAAAGAATAGTGAGGCTGGCTTCATGCGGATTGCAATTATAACAGCAATGGAAGAAGAGATGGCTCCTTTTCGAAGCCAGTCCCAAATTACAGCAAGGACACAGGTAGGCAAGGTTATTTTGGAAGAGGCGATTTACCAAGGCCAATCCCTGATTCTAGTGGAAAGTGGAATTGGCAAGGTCAATGCAGCTATGGCGGCGACGCTTGTGATTGAACGGTATAAACCGGATGTCATCATTAATTCCGGATCGTCAGGTGCGTTTGCAGCAGGGTTGGACATTGGTGATGTCATTGTCGCTACCCAATATGTATATGGTGATGTCGATGCCACCTGCTTTGGCTATGAACCCGGTCAGGTTCCGCAAATGCCGGCCAAGTACGATTTGGATGCAGCGTGGTTGAATGTGGCGCGGCGAGCTGCGGCAGCAGCAGATCTCCCATACTCGCTTGATTTTGGTTTGGTACTGACTTTGGATTCATTTATGAGCGAGTCCGAACGGGTGAAGGGGGTTAAATCTACCTTTCCTCTCGTCAAGGTATCCGATATGGAAGGATTGGCAATTGTTCAGTCAGCAGCGCAATACGGAATTCCGGTATTATCCGTTAAGGCCGTATCGGACATTGCCGGACATGGCGATGTTACGGCGAACAGCTTCGATGATAATCTGGATGTCGCTGCTGACCATGCCGCGCATTTTACGAAGTTGCTGGTTGAGCAGATGCAGTCGAGATTGGCGAGTTGAACAAAATAGAGAAGATAGGTCAGATTCGCAAATCGTACCCTGCGAATAAATAGGCCAGTTCAAGAAATAGACCGTTACCTTTGCCGGGGGCGGTCTATTTGCGTTTATACTCAAAAAAGTGACTTATTCCGTTACGGACGACTTTATGAGCGGGTACTACTTAAAACCAACTAGAGTATTCTTTTTGAAAGGTTCGAGCCCGCCTATCATAAGAAGCAAGTCGTTGGACAGGATTCTACTTGAAAGCAAAGCTCCGTTTACTAAAGATATCAAATACACCTACCTACAATTTAGACTTTAAATTAAAAGTTAATAAATCAAATATATTCCATTCACTGGGATATATAAGACTTTTTTACTGCACGAAGTCTTTGTTACTGAATATTTCGACCTACACAACGCCTCGAAAAAAAGATTGATATTCGACCTATTATCCTATAGATTAGTAATGTTTGGGGAAATTTCAGTGAAAAAGTCGGAAATAAATACGATGATAATTTCCTATAAAACCCAATCGATTCATGTAAAACTATTTTTTGTAAATCAATGTAAAAAAGGAGTGTTGGAATGTCATTGAAAATTGAATGAATCAACATAGTAGTCTTCATTTTATTTATCATGATTAGGGGAAAGGATTGTAAATTTTGAAAAAAGTAATCCGTAAGTTGATGTTCTACATATGCGTATTAGCACTTATGATGCAACCAGATCTAGTACATGCATTTACTGTTGAACAGGATCGTACGCTGCAGGGATATTTTCAAATACCTGCCAACACCTATTGCAGTAAAGCAAGCTTTATAGATTTATCCCTAGAATTTACGAATACGCAGGATACTGAAGCAGTCGTAACTCTACTTTTATTTAAGAAAGATGGTAGCTTGTATACGGAAAAAGGAACGAGCATAGATGGGCTGGAATCTACGATTGAGCCAGGAATCCCTTTTTCTATTCAAAGAGGTTCCACTGAAACCTACCACATTTCTTACGGCGGACATCTGAATAATTGTTCAGATCGTGTATATTCAGGAAAGCTTGTGGTTACATCGGGTACAATTTCGGCTAATGGATGGGTGGACACAATCAACGGTCTTCATCCAATTCATTTCGGTGGGAGCCAGGCAGGCGGCCAGTTGAGCGGCAATCTCATTACGCCTTCTGATGTTATACCTCCTGCTAGCGTAAATAATCTGCTAATAGGTTCGACGTCGCCAACAGCAGTTAGCCTGAAGTGGACAGCGCCTGGCGATGATGAGATGAAAGGAAAAGCAGCCTTTTATGATATTCGTTACAGCACATCGCCGATCACGGAGGCGAACTGGAATGATGCGACTCAGGCAACCGGTGAGCCGGTCCCTAGCTTGGCTGGTGAGCTGGAGAAGTTTACTGTGCAAGGTCTGGATCCTAATATGATCTATTATTTTGCCCTGAAAACTTATGATAAGGCGAATAACGGTTCCGCTCTTTCTAATGTGGTTAAAGGCGTAACGATTGATAAGGGTCCTGTCCTTGAGCGATATACAAACTCGATTATTCCAATCATGACAAGTTCAAATCTGCCTTCAGGTAAAGCCGCAGCAACAAGTGTGAAAGATTACTATGCGGCATGGAAAGCGTTTGAACCAGGGACTCAAGCGGGGAAAAGTTGGTTGTCAGCCTTTGCGCCGACATTGGCAGAGCCGCAACGGGTATGGTACGAATTTAATACGCAAAAGCAAGTTGCGAAATTTGCAATTTATCCGACGGAAGCGTTGAATTCAAGTCCGAAAGACTTCGAGCTTCAAGGCTGGGACGGTACGCAATGGATAACGATTCAAAGGTTTACAAACGTGACAGGTTGGGTACATGGTTCCAAGAAAGAATTTACGCTGCAAGGCACGCTGGGCAGCTACTCTAAATACGGAATTAGTATTACGTCAACAAACGGCAATACAGCCTATACAGGCATCGGATTTATCGAAATGTTTGAACTCAAGAAAGCGATTGAGGCTGTGGCTGATTTGACACCTCAAGCACCTACAGAATCTTCGATGAAATTGAAGTGGACAACACCGAAAGACGACGGAACAGTCAAGACGCAGAAGTTCTATGACATTCGATATAGCACCATCCCGATTACCGAATCGAACTGGATGAAAGCTGCTCAAGTGATTGGAGAACCGTTCCTTGGTGCTCCTGGAACAGAAGAATCTATGGTTGTTAAAGGGCTGCATGCGAACAGATTGTATTACTTCGCAATGAAGACCTATGATGAGGCAGGCAACATCTCGGAACTCTCCAACGTTGTATATGGAAAGACATTGCCGCTGCCTACAGATCCGGGTGTTAAGCGCTATACGACCAACGTCATTCCGCTTATGACAGGACCGGATAAACCGTCTGGCAGAGCAGACGCAACTAGTGTCAAGGCTTATCATGCGGCATGGAAGGCCTTCGGAATATTTGGCGAACCGGGGAATAGCTGGCTTTCCAATTTTGCACCAACGGAACTGGAACCACAACGGATTTGGTATGATTTCGGAATGCCTAGACAAATTACGAAACTAGCCATTTATCCAACTGAAATTTTAGATGCCAACCCGAAAGACTTCGATCTGGAAGGCTGGGACGGCGTCCAGTGGGTAACCATTCAAAGCTATACGAATGTTGTCGGCTGGGTATTCGGTTCCAAGAAAGAATTCATTGTGACCAATGCACCGCAAAGTTATACCAAATATGCAATTCGTATTACGGCAACCAATGGAAACAATGATTTCACAGGTATCGGATTTATCGAAATGTACGAATACAAGAAGGCGATTGATGCGATCAATAATGTAACGCCTCATTCTCCAACAGAGACGACAATTGATTTAACATGGACGGCGCCTGGCGATGACGGAACGATCAAAACATCGAAGTACTATGACATTCGTTATAGCAAGGATCCGATTACAGAGGACAACTGGTCCGTTACGAACGCAGTTTATGGCGAACCGTTTCCTCGCGCGGCAGGCTTAGACGAATCTTATACTTTGACAGGTCTTGAACCAGATACGATGTACTATGTAGCAATGAGGACGCATGATGAGTCGGGCAATATTTCATCGCTATCCAATATCGCAATGGCTACAACATTGCCGATGGGATCCTCAGCGGATGGGAAGAAATATTCTGCAACGATCATCCCGACGCTAACAGGCAGTACGACACCAAGCGGCAGAGCTGGAGCAACAAGTGTTAAAGATTTCTATGCAGCATGGAAGGCTTTTGAGCCGAACGTGCAAATAGGAAACAGTTGGGTGTCTGGTTTCCTTCCAACGCAAGCGGAACCGCAACGCGTTTGGTATGAATTCGGGGAACCAAAGCAAGTCGCTAAGTTTGCGATTTATCCAACTGAAGTGCTCGATATGAATCCGAAGGACTTTGAGCTGCTAGGCTGGGATGGGTTCAAATGGATAACGATTCAAAGTTACACTGACCAGAAAGGCTGGGTACTTGGTTCGAAGAAGGAGTTCACGATTGCCAATCCGGGAAGCTATACCAAATATGCCCTAAGCATCACAACGAACAATGGGAATCCTTCGGCAACGGGCGTAGGGTACATTGAGATGTATGAGCTTATTAGCCCGTTAGGTAAGGTTACGAACTTGTCACCGATTTCTTCAACCGATTCATCGATAAAATTGAGTTGGACATCGCCAGTGGATGACAGACAAGTGAAGACACCAAAACAGTATAATCTTCGTTACAGTACATCTCCGATCGATGAGTTGAACTGGGCAACTGTGACACAATCTGTTTACCTGGCGCTTGCGAACGCTCCAGGACAGAGCGAGTTGTTCGATGTTACGGGATTGAATGAAAATACAACGTATTTCTTTGCGCTTAAGACAGTGGATGATTCAGGGAATACTTCAGCACTATCCAATGTGATCAGCTTTGCCACAACTAGCTCAAGTCAACAAGCGAAGATCGGCATCACGGATCTTTCGTTGACTAGCGGAGACATTGCTGGAGGTACCGTCGTTACGATTCGTGGGACTAACTTCATTAAAGGTCTGAAAGTGTACTTTGGTGGGGAAGAAGCTATGGTCAACAGCGTATCCAGTTCCCAAGTAAATGTTGTGGTGCCTAAAGCAATGAAGGGTGGAACTGTGGACGTAAAAATCGTGAATCCGGACGGCCAGCAAGTCGTAAAACCAATGGCGTATACGTATTCCGTACCATCGACTGCCCCGACAATTACAAGAGTATCCCCTACTAGCGATAATATTGCTGGAGGAACTTATATTTATATCGATGGTTCAAACTTTATGAAAGGGGCGAAGGCGTACTTTGGCAATACAGAAGGGGAAGCAACTTTTGAGTCATCTACAAGAATTTTAATAAAAGTACCGAAAGCAGCAGTAGCGGGGCCTGTAGATATCCGGATCGTGAATCCGGATGGTCAAGAAGGCATTGTAGTAGCTGGGTTCACCTATAACGAACCGCAGCAACAGTCTGCTCCGACAATTACAACAATATCCCGTACTAGCGATACGATTGCTGGCGGCAGTCTATTATATATCAATGGTTCAAACTTTATGAAAGGGGCGAAGGTGTACTTTGGCAATACAGAAGGGGAAGCAACTTTTGAGTCATCTACAAGAATTTTAATAAAAGTACCGAAAGCAACAGTAACGGGTCCTGTAGATATCCGGATCGTGAATCCGGATGGTCAAGAAGGCATTGTAGTAGCCGGGTTCACCTATAACTTACCGCAGCAACCGGGTGCTCCGACAATTACAACATTATCGCGTACTAGCGATACCATTGCTGGCGGAAGTCTATTATATATCGATGGTTCAAACTTTATGCCAGGGGCAAAGGCGTACTTTGGCAATACAGAAGGGGAAGCAACTTTCGTTTCTGACACAAGAGTTAGAGCAAAAGTACCGAAAGCAGCAGTAGCAGGTCCTGTAGATATCCGGATCGTGAATCCGGATGGTCAAGAAGGTATTTTGCTAGACGGATTTACGTACAAAACTAAATAAGTTCTAAAGAAGCTTCACGAGGAAATGGATCGGCGCCTTGCGTTCGAATCCATTTCCTTCCTATTTTACTCATGCTGCAAGGAGGCACTTATTACGTGAATGCTATCAAAGCGGCATTCGGCCGAAAGAATGTTCGAGATTCGTATTTTCATAAATGGGCGAAGAAAGCTGTAAAGCCGCTCTTAAGCGGTATAATTGCAATTATTGTAGTCATTTCTGGAATCCCGCTATACCCTGGAGACCAAATGGGTCAGGCTCATGCCGCGACGATTAACGCATCGATTAACCCATCGAAGTTTAACTTGGTCTATAGCGGGAAAACGGAAATAGCATGGAACTATCAGGATCGATCTCACAGCACAACATTGGAAATATGTAAGGTGAAGCCAATTAAGCTGCCTCCCCCTCCTAAGGGAGCAGAACCGCCTACTCCATATTCCCGTACAACGTTGGAGCAAATTCGAACGGTTCCAGATACCGGACAGAAAAGTTATAAGGAGAGCTGGAACGGATATGTGAACAATAAGCCGCTTTCAGCCACGAACGAATCTTATACGATATGCGTTGTTCCGAGCGGAGCAGAGAAATATTTTTCTTTTGCTAATGTGACGATCGATAACCCTGTTCCTCCAAAACCTGCTCACCTGCAAGTTTTGCCTAACTTGGACTCGACGTCCCACATCATTCGAGGGGTTGCTGAGCGCGGGACAAAGGTGCGTTTGTCGATTCAGTACACGAAACGAGAGAAAAATGGCAACAAGTATGATCAGGTACGCGGTGATACAGTAACCTACGAAGTCAATGTGCCGTTCGATGACAATGGGAAGAACGACGGCTCGCACTTGACATGGTCGAAGGATTTTGATTACAGCACATACTTCACGGACTTTCCGGAAAGAGATGATAACAAGCCAGCTAAATACGTGCGGGAGTGGCAGCTTCCGATTGAGCTGAAAGAATATGAACTAGCAGACATTACGGCTACTACCGAAAGATTGCCAAGCAATCCGTTCTATAATACGAACAACCCTGCTTCGAATCAATCTGCCTTGACGGACAGTTCCGGCATTTTTGATGTGCGAGGTTATTCGGATTTACGTGTCGAGCGTTTTGTGGCACCGGCCTGGGACGTTAGCTGGGGTGCACTGGCAGGGTATTATTATAAAGCAACAAGCATCGCCATGATGGATAAGAAAATTGTAGAGATGGCGAATGACAATCTTATTCCTCTAGGGATCTGTAAGGAAAATGTGGTTTGCCCACAGAGAATGGAGAAAGGCTGGAACCTTATTCTTCAGGATCATCCGGTTAATCAACAACACGACTTGCAATTGTCAGGGAATATTTTAGAGCAATTTTTAGGTGATTTAACACCTGAAGCTATTGCGAAACGCGGTAATTTTCCTAACCCGTCCTGGTGGGATCCAATCAACTTGGCAACGGGCAACTTCGATTTCAGGCATACGAACATGTCGTTGCAAGCAGTCATGCCGCTCGATTTCGCGGTAACGTACCATAGCCGGGACGACTATAACGGATCTATCGGATACGGGTGGCACCATTCCTGGGAATGGCGTGTAGAACGTGAAGATCAGACGATCGTGAATGTTGTTACGCCAGAGGGGGCCAAATACACCTATAAGCCGACAAGCGACGGCCATTACCGTACGCCTGATGGGACTTACAATACGCTCATCAAGCAGGCCGATGGCACGTATCTCATGGAGACGCCTCGGAATTGGAAATATATTTTCCGTCAAGACGGACGGCTCTATTCGATCACAGACCATAACGGCAACCAGACCCAACTGACTTACCAAAATACCGTATTGCAGAAAGTAGAGACAGTTGGAGCTTCGATGACGTTCAATTACGGTCCGGGAGGAAAAATCGCAACCGTAACCGACCAAACGGGGCGTCAAGTCAAGTATGGGTACGATGAAGACACGCATGACCTAATCTCGATCGAGTTGCCTGACGGCGCTGTGATTCGCTTCAAATATGATGATAAGCACCGGATGACCGAGATGACGAACCCAGAGGGGAATTCCACACTCGTTAATACATACGACGATAATGGGCGGGTTATCCGACAAAAAGATTTTAACGGAAATACTGGAACAGTTCGATATCTCTTGAATGAACGGAAGACCATCACGACCGATCCGCTTGGTCAAGAGAAAACGTTCGAATACGATGATCGGTATCGTCAGACCGCTATTCATTATCCGGATGGTACGGTTGAACGATTTGCCTACGACAGAAACGACAACATGACCATTCATGTAGACAGGAAAGGAAACAACTGGCAATACGAGTATGACGAAAAAGGAAATTTGACGAAGACAATCGATCCTTTACAACATACGACTGTCACCACCTACAACAGATTCAACATGCCAGAGACGATTACAGATACGCTTGGCAACGTCACAACAATTTCCTACGACCAACATGGGAATATGATCGGCATGACAGATGCGCTCGGACAGCAGTCGGTCATTACTCGGGATACGGACGGCATGCCGAACGGTATTGTGAATGAGCAAGGGGAGAAGGTCGAGCTGCGAAATGATCCTGCGGGCTTCGCGGAATATGTGACGGATCCGGCAGGGTTTAAGCAGCGCTTGCTTCGCGATGGTCTCCACCGTGTGAAAGAACAGATCGATCCGTTAGGCCAAATCACCAAAGTAGAATACGACCAACGGGATCGCGTCAAAACGCGGATCGATGCACTTGGGAATCGCGAGCAATTTGGCTACGACAAGGACAGCAACCTGATTTCGTACACGGATGCATCCGGTTCCAAGACAACCATGACGTACGCCTTCAATAAAGTGCATACGGTAACCGATCATCTAGGTAATCAATCGACGTATGAATATGACCAGCTCGGCCGGGTAAAGCGGAGAATTGCGCCAAATGGGGCCGTGACAACGTATAGCTATAACGATAAAACCCGGACCGAGACGATGACGGAGCATTATACGGACGAACATGGCGTGAAGCGCGCTTACGTAACGGAGTATCGATTCGATGCGAATGGCAACTTGGAATGGCAGAAAAATCCGAACGGTGGCATCACCCAAATTCAGTATGATGAGCGCAACCTGCCCACGCAGGTAACAGACCCTGAAGGCGCGGTGACCGTCTATGCGCATGATGCGCTCGGACGCCTGACACAAGAAACCGACCCACTTGGGGCAACGACGGCGTATACATACGACAAACTCAACCGACTGACTACGGTTACCGATGCGCTTGGGCAAGAAACCAAGTTTGAGTATGATAAAGTCGGGCGTTTGAAACAGACGGTTAAGCCTAGCGGAGCGATCTGGAGAATGGGATATGATGCTCGCGGGCTTTTGACGGAAATCATCGATCCGATGGGCAGCGTGACGACAATTCAGCTGGATGAGCTTGGCCGCGCTGTTGCATCCAAAGACGCCATGGGCGCAGAGACAAGATATAGCTACGACGCACTCGGACGGATCACTTCGATTACCGATCCGTTGGGTAATACGACGAAGCAAGAATACGATGCAGTCGGACGGCTGCTCAAGAAAATAGATGCGAAGAGTCACGAGACTTCATACAGCTACGACGCCTTGGGGCAACTCAAGAAAGTAACCAATGCGCTGGGCGAGGAAACGACCTATAGCTATGATACATTAGGAAATCTTTCTAAAAAAACAACAGGCTCCGGTGCAAAAACGCAATGGACGTACGATCTGCTGGGCCGTCTTACGCAAGAAACGAATCCGAACGGCGAAACGGAGCAGTACCGCTATAGCCCAACGACAGCAGAGCTAGCAGAGAAGAGAGATGGGCTTGGTCGCACCACAACCTATTCGTTCGATAAACGAGGTGCGGTTACAGGAATAAGGCTGCCGGACGGCGAAATACTGAGTTACCGCTATGACGGTCGAGGGCAACTCGTGGGGGCCGACACTTTGCATGATAAGAAGTCGCTTTCCTACGACGCATTAGGCCGCGTCACAAGCATCCATAATGAAACGTGGAACAAAGCAGTTCAATTCGCCTATGATGCTGTCGGTAATCGGACAGCCGTAACCGATCCAGAAAAACGAACCATAACGTATACGTACGATGTACTGAACCGACTCACGTCGATGACGGACCCGGATGATTTTACTACGAAGTTTGCGTACGACAAGTTAGGTGCGCTAACCAGCATCGAGCGTCCGAACGGCATCAACACCACGTATACCTACAATGCCAACCATTGGATGACGGGCCTTGAGAATCGCGGGAACTTTACACACAATTCGTTCACGTACCAATATGACAAGGTCGGCAACAAAAAATCTCAAGTCGAAGAAGACGGAGCTCGAACGACCTACGCCTACGATCCGCTGGACCGAGTGTCGAAAGTTGAATATCCACAAGCGAAGAACGCGGAAATTTTGAAAATCTACGATCTGCCGTTCAAGAAAGCGTATCGCAACTGGTCGCCCTACTCGTATCGCAACGCGATGGTGACTCCGTCCCAAACGGTCGAGTACACCTACGACAAAGACGGCAACCGCCTGACGATGAGAGAAGACGGCAAGACGACAACCTATAAGTACGACCCTGCAGGACGCATGATCCAAGCGGGCAAAGAACAATTCAAGTACGATGCTAACGGCAACCTGATCGAGCAAATCGGAGGCAAGCAAGGTCATGTCACGTACAGCTATACAGGCTACGATAAGCTGAAAAGCGTGCAGTATGACGACCGATCCAAAGTCGAATACGAATATGACGCTTTCTTGGATAAGATTGCCCGTACCGAATCCTTAATCGACCCACGCCAGCAGGCGGGGCGAGAAGAAGCTCTGACCAAGCAGCGCATGTACTACCTGAACGATGGACTGAACGTGATGAAGGAATACGGGGAGAATCTGGAGACTATCGCACAGTATTATGAAGCGAATGGTCAGATCATATCCAGAAGAGCGTTCCAATATACAGGCCGGGACAACATTGACGTGCCGTTGAACAAGCGGAGCCGACCGCAGGTGCGCGGCATGCTGCGCGGCGATATGACGTACTACTTGAACGATCAACTGGGCTCGGTGACCCATATCACGGATCGCACGGGCGAGACACTGGAGCAATATCGCTACGATGCTTTCGGAAGCCTGATGACTCCGATTACGCCTGAGTACAACACGATCGGCTATACTGGCCAGATTCTCGATCCGAAGACAGGGTTGATGGACTATAACGCCCGTTGGTACAACCCGAACATAGGACGGTTTACTACAGAGGATACGTATGAAGGGGATCTAGGAAGCCCTTTAAGTTTGAATTTGTACACGTATGTAAAAAATAACCCTTTAAAATATCTCGATCCAACAGGTCATTTTGAATTTTCTGTTGGAGATAAAGAAGCGCTACTTAGGTATCAATCTGTCTTTTCTGTTGGGCAAAAAGAAAAGAATCTGCTTATAATGCAATCTGCCCATGACGCAGCAAATTATCTTAGACTGAATTACGAATCTAGGGTAGACAGAACAAACTTCTTTAAAGATGGAATAGTCTATAAATCTCTTACGAAAGATATGTACAATGAGCTGTTGTTTGGTAATGCTAAAGAAGTACCATTACTAGATGACCCACTATTCTATGTTTTTGATGGTACTTTTGCACTTGCCTACAAAGGTGCAGTTAAATTAGCTGCAAAGACAATGGGTAAGAAAAGTGTTGAACAGACTACAGAGTATTTACTTAAATTGGATTTACAGTTGTTCGGTAAAGATCTCTATAAAGGTTTATCTAAGAAGATATTTGATGGCAAAAGGGTTAAAATTGAACTTTTCGAAAATGGAAAATATAAGGGATGGAAGCTTAGTAGAGATACTGGACTCAATAGTGGTGGGGGTTCTCATGGAGGATCTTATTGGAAATTGTTTAATCGTGAAGGAGAAAGATGGACGCTTACTGTTGATGGAAAAGTTTTAAGAAGATAATAAACAAATTAAAGGTGATTACAGGTATGAGAGTATGTAGTGAACTAGAAAAGCAGCAAATAAATAACTTGTATACAACAGTAAATGTGGAGGAATTGGTAGGTCAAACCATATTTTATAATGGAGTATTGGATATCTTCCCTAAAACACTAACAGAAGCCGAATCAAAGAATATTGATTTTCTTGAATTGTATAAATTACATGAACACAGATATTTGGCATTATTTAGAGACATCTACCAAAAGAATGGTAGCTCAATCTACGTTAGGCCATTTACAACTATCAACACTTCAAATAAATATTTATCAAAAAAGGGTATAGCAAAGGATGAACAGAAGTTTATAAGGCAGTTAAGTAAAAATGAAAATCAACTATTGAAAATCGAGTTTATTGAAGAATTAGATGTGCTAGTAAAGGCAACAATTAGAGAAATAGTGTTGTCAATTTTCTACTTGGAAGATATGTTTGTAATAGGAAATTATGATTTATCTCTCCCCGTTTCCTCTTTGACAGAAGAAACATTAATTTTCACGGGTAACCTTGCAAAGGAGCATGGGCTATATTTACGACGTTAAAATTGAATAAGATTGCCTGAGGTGAGTAGACCGTTCCTTTTTTAAGGACGGTCTATTAATTTTAAGATTATCTTTATGCTAAATGTAAGGAATCAAGAGTATTTTTCAAACCTATACGTCGTGTGGTTATGAATCGGGCGGCATGTCCCGAAAGAACTAACCCTCATCAACCCCGTATGATATTTTTCTTATACGGTTGTGCGTACATATAAGTGTTGAATAATATCCACCCTTTATGGCAAACCTCCTTCATTGTCATAACTCCGAAATCTTCAGATACCACCGTGTTTTGATGTAAATAGCATATCTTCGCTTTCTCACGGTTTTTCCGAAATAAATTGAAGTCGAAGAGTATTCAAGAGAGATTGATAGAATTATCGTTAAACGAAGAGTGGCATAATTTCTTATGTCCCTTTCAACAGAATATGTACTACATTCCGCTTCCTCATATGATTAGAAAGTGTTATGGACTAAGTATAAATGAGCGGAAAGTATTGCTTGACATTCTATGTATTTAGGAAAAAACGAGGAAGCATTCTCCTCCTTAGAAACAATTGCTTGTAACTTAGGCATTAGTGAGTCTACCGTAAAATCTGCTATTACTTCGCTTGAGGAGAAAAGATTCATAAAGACAGTTTGACACCACAGAGTCAGAATCGATATTTATATGTGCATAATAATCCGTTGATTTATGTGGATCCGAGTGGGAAAATAGTGGAGAGCGATAAGGTTCTTCCTAGAGAAACAATGAAAAAATCGAAACTTTAACTGATGGATGGAATGATTTACAGAGTCAACTACTATCGTTGGATAATAATAAAAATAATTTATGGAAAATAATAAAAATAAAAACTCTTCGGGGTATAATTCACTTTTCGGCTCAGAATATTAGATTTGATTATTTCGGATCAATAGTGGATCCTACTCAAAGAGAAATTGATGCTGCGAGCAGTGCAGGGTACTATTTCGGTAAAAATGTTGATTCAGGGGCAGGGTACAAGGGAAGAGTTGATGCACAAAATGATAGTACTGGGACAAAAAGACATGGTCATATTTTTGGGCCTAAAGGAGAAGAATGGTCACGTGATATTGAGGGGAATATTCACGATAGAAAGAGAAACAGTCCAGGCTCGCCACCTAAATGGGTACAGAAAGAAATGGAGAAGAAATTGAGATATAAATGGAAGGAAGCGGCTCAAAATCCTCCTGCCCCATCTAATAACTTTATAGATAGTAAAGATTTTGAAACTGGAGTAGCTGTAGTTACAGGAAGGTATATCATCTATCGTGGAATTAGGTTGCTACCTTCCTTAGTACCTGTACTATGGCCAACGATCCCAGCTAATTTACTTGCACCATAAGGGGAGGAATAAATTGAATATCTCTAGTTTGCAGTTAAATAACCCTATATCGGGAATATTCAGTAACGAAAGCATTAACATTCTAACTAGCTTGAAAGATAATATATTTTATTCAAAGATGAAAATGAAGGAATATGATTTTAATGGTAATTTTATCCCGAAAGTTGAGGATAGAATACAAATATCTTCTATTTGGATGTATGATATTAAGAATGAAGTAAGCAAAGAAATCATTCAGTTTGGTAATTTTGACATAAATGATGTGTATGTTACGGGAAACTATCTTTATTTTGTAAAGATTATTGATGCGGATCAAGATGGAATACTCAGTGAGGTAGATTATGGTAAGGGGGAAATGTGGAGGGTTCACCTACCTACTTTAAAGGTAGATTACTGTTTCAAGATACAACCATATAATTTTCATCGGTTTTTAACAGCAAATGATGATTATATCGTCTTTATATCTGAAGATAGACTTCCTTATGTTACAGAAATTGTGTTTTATAGTATTAAATCCCAAAAATTCTCTGTATTAAATAATTATTATGAGAGAGATTGGTATGATTTCAGGATAGTAAATCATTGCGATGGTGAGCCGGACTATTTTATTTTTAAAAGAGAAGTAGATGTACACTCAAAAACTGAGACATCTATTGTAAATGTAATTCATTGGTTGGATTTAATATCACAACTACAATGGGCATAATAATCTAAGGGAACGTTAAAAAGTTCGTTGTTCCTGGGATGTCTTCTTTATTTGCTATGAGTTCTTTGGATACGAATCATTCCTCTTGTTGTCTCCGAATTTCATGAAAGTATAGTTGCTTTCCAGAACTTGCTTAATTAGGCTCTTCGCTATATTGCGTGGTTAAAGGCACGTTTGCTAGGCTAATAGAACGATTTGACATGAGCCTCTGCAGGCACGATTACTCGTGAATGCCGCGAAGCATAAGGACTTCGCGATGCTAACCAGCTTATCATGCCCGCCTCTCCATATAAAATCGCAGTTCTTTTATCCCACTTCGAGTAGCGAAGAGACTTTAATTAGCCACAATGCGACTAACCCTCGCTGAAGTGAGCCCATAAAGTTAAACAGGTTATATCATTAGGCGACTGGTTGGGCATGAGTTCGGTACTGTACCGGACTCATGCCTTTTAGTTTATGGGCTTTAGCCCGTTGAGTGCGTGAAGCGCACGAAACAAAAAACCACCCGTTATGCTGTGTGAACTGTAACCCGTAAGATGGACACTTGAAAAAAGTGACCTCTTACGGGTGAAGTGCTCCTGTCAAGTAGACAGTATAAAAAACAAAATAGCTTTGGCACCGACCCTACACTTTGGTTGGTGCCATTTTTTATGTGCTGAACTAAGAAGGTATTGCCTGTAACTCCAATGGCGTCATACAGTTTAGTCTTTTTTGGTATCGATGATTATTGTAGTACTCAATGTATTCCATAATTGCTGTTTCGAGTTCTTCGAACGTATTGAATTTCTTGAGGTGATACATTTCGAATTTCATCTCTCCAGAATGATTCCATTGGCCCATTGTCTATGCACCTGGATAACCTAGGCTATAGGAATAAGGCTGCCACGAATTCCAGCTTTGACGGTCGGGGGCAACTAGTAAGTATCCATAACGAAACGTGGAACAAAGCAGTTCAATTCGCCTACGATGCCGCCGGCAATCGGACAGCAGTAACCGATCCAGAAAAACGAACCATAACGTATACGTACGATGTATTGAACCGACTCACGTCGATGACGGACCCGGATGATTTTACTACGAAGTTTGCGTATGACAAGCTAGGTGCACTAACGAGCATCGAGCGTCCGAATGGCATCAACACTACGTATACCTACAATGCCAACCATTGGATGACGGGCCTTGAGAATCGCGGGGGCTTTACACATAATTCTTTCAAATACGAATATGACAAGGTCGGCAACAAAAAATCTCAAGTTGAAGAAGACGGAGCTCGAACGACCTACGCCTACGATCCGCTGGATCGTGTGTCGAAAGTTGAATATCCGCAAGCGAAGAACGTGGATATTTTGAAAATCTACGATCTGCCGTTCAAGAAAGCGTACCGCAACTGGTCGCCCTACTCGTATCGCAACGCCATGGTGACTCCGTCTCAAACGGTCGAGTACACCTACGACAAAGACGGCAACCACCTGACGATGAGAGAAGACGGCAAGACGACAACCTATAAGTACGACCCTGCAGGTCGCATGATCCAAGCGGGTAAAGAACAATTCAAGTACGATGCTAACGGCAACTTGATCAAGCAAAGTGGAGGCAAGGAAGGTCATGTCACGTACAGCTATACAGGCTACAACAAGCTGAAAAGTGTGCAATATGACGACCGGTCCAAAGTCGAATACGAATATGACGCTTTCTTGGATAAGATTGCCCGTACCGAATCCTTAATCGACCCACGCCAGCAGGCGGGGAAAGAAGAAGCTCTGACCAAGCAGCGCATGTACTACCTGAACGATGGATTGAACGTGATGAAGGAATACAGGGAGAATCTGGAGCCTATCGCACAGTATTATGAAGCGAATGGCCAGATCATATCCAGAAGAGCGTTTCAATATACAGGCCGGGACAACATTGACGTGCCGTTGAACAAGCGGAGCCGACCGCAGGTACGCGGCATGCTGCGCGGCGATATGACGTACTACTTGAACGATCAACTGGGATCGGTGAACCATATCACGGATCGCACGGGCGAGACACTGGAGCAATATCGCTACGATGCTTTCGGAAGCCTGATGACCCCGATTACGCCTGAGTACAACATGATTGGTTATACTGGCCAGATTCTCGATCCGAAGACGGGGTTGATGGACTACAACGCTCGCTGGTACAACCCGAACATAGGGAGGTTTACTACAGAGGATACGTATGAAGGGGAATTGGGAAACCCGCTAACGTTGAATCTGTATACGTATGTGCATAATAATCCACTCATATATATAGATTCTACTGGTCATATGGTAGATAATATCCAATTGAATACGTATCTTCAAATAGCTAGGTCCGAAGGAGTAAATTCAGAAGCATACTGGAAAATTAGATCTATTTTGGGGAGTGAGGTATCAGGATTACCGCAGAATATAGCTGATAATAATAATAGGTTTAAATATTTATTTAGTCTAGCGACAGGTACATACTATGAAAAGGGGAAAAATACCTTAGGTAATGCTCAATGAGCTGAAGGAAAACTGCAAAAGATGTTTGAATTAGATGCAGAATTGGATTCGGTAATTGAAAATTTACCAAGTATGATGCTTAGTACAGCTGGAGGACGTATAAAAGGGGTAAGGAGTATTATTAATAGAACTCCAAATCTTGTTAAGGCTGCTGAAAAGATGGGCAAAGATCCTAAAGTACAGAAAGAGGCAAATGATCTAATTGCAAAATTTTTAGCTGGTAATAAAAATCCAGGTCTACGAACCGGAACGAAAAATTTATTTAAAGATATTAGTTACTTACGAGGGGAAAAAGGAGCAAGAGTTTTCTTTAGAATGGAAAAGGATGAAATGGTGATTCTAGCTAAAGCAAATAAGCATAATGAACAGACAGTAATTGATATACTGACAGATCTTTATAAATAGTAAAGGAGACTGATATGGAAATAAAAGGTATAAATTATCCAGTTCCGTTAAGTGAAGTTAAAGACATTTTTAATGATAATATTGATGTTTTTGTTAAGTTGGAAGATGGAATTAGTTATAGTGTGGTAGTAACTACGCCAATGAATATTTTAGAATATATGAAAATTAATGATCTAGAGTACATTCCTGCATCTCATCCAAAAATAATCGTTAAAAGTTTGACGGAAGAAAATATTTATGAAGCAATCAAAAGTTACTCGGAAGAAAATGCCTTCTGGTTAAAATTATTATATATAACTGGAGGTGGAGAATCTTCGCTCGATATTGAATACATCAATAATGTAATCGCAGAAATTGAAAAATCAAATGAAGAAATACTTCAAGCGTTTAACGAGGAAGAATAAAGACCGCATTTAGTATTTTGAAACCAAGTAAATTCGACAGTCTTGTTCTTTTTGATGAGGGTTATCAGTTGTGTAGAGTTATATCAGCGGGATAACCGCAGCTCCCTGCAAAGCGATCAGGTACCGAACATTTAGAGAACAAGCTACGCATACTACAGCCATAACCGTCTGACCCAAGTGACGACGGAAGAAGGATTGCTTTCTCAAGAAAGAGATTGCTAGGGTTGAAAATCGAAATCGAGCAGTTGATGGGACAACTTGGCTTTCAGCTTGAATCCATGACAGGGATAGATCTTATGACCATAGCGGAACTAGTGGCAGAGATTGATATTCATCGTTTTCCAACAGGAGATAAGTTGGCTCGATTTTCTGGTATTGCTCCAATAGTGGTTGGTTCAGGAAATAAGTCAAAAGTAAGCAAGTTAACCAAGAGTTGCATGACATCATCAAAAGCCTTGCTATCCGTCAGATCGCCGTTACTCGCACTAAAAGAGTGCCGAGGAATCCCTATTTTCATGCTTACTATTTACAGCGGATATCCGAGGGGAAAACGAAGCAGCAAGCCATTACGAGGAAGTTGATAATATCATCTATGCAATGATGAAGGAGAGATCAGCTTATGAGATATCGACGATTCCGAGAGAGCAAGTAGGATGATATAATTGGTGGTAATTGGTTGAGAGAGCCAGTTGCCACCTTCTTTATTCTAAGTTCCGTTTTATAAACTAGGATACGTATATGGGGCAGATTGATGATCCGCTAAGTTTAAATCTTTATACGTATGTACAGAATAATCCGTTGAAGTGGATTGACCCAAGTGGTCATGTGAAAGGATCTGTAGTTGATTATTTAGAAGGTATAGGGAGGGGCTCTTCCTTTGATACAAGAGCCGAATTAGCTCTTCAATATGGAATTGTGGATAGGCTTTCGCAGTATACGGGTACAGCTACACAAAACGCTAAATTGTTGAGTGTATTAAAATCTGATTTTGGAGACAAGTACGATGATCAATGGGATGACTTGTATGATAGAAATATAACTGAAAGAGGTAGAGGATCTGAAGCTAAAAAGAGAGAATAGAAGCAGATTGATCAGGCATTTGGTAAACGAGGATCTAAGGAGAGAGAACGAAGATCAAAAGAAGGTGGAAGAAACGATAGTAACAAAAGTTGGGGCGAGTTAAAAAAGGAAATTATGCAACAGTATACGGGCCACCGAAACCACAGAACTATTTTCAATCAACAGATACTGCCGAAAAAGTAGCAAAGGGAGTTAGTACAGGGGTTGCAATTTACTGGATTATCTCGGAAGGTACTAGACTATTTCCGCCAAGAAATCTTATTCCAATTCCGTGAAAAAGAGGGTAATCCACTCCACTTCAACAAAATTTGAAATTTAGAAGGTGATGCAATCTATGAAAGATTTTGATGAATTATTTGAGAAAGCTGAAATTAACTATGAAGAAGGTAATTATCAGTCTGCTCTTATTCTTTTTAAGGAAGCACTTACTGTAAGTTATTCTGGTGATTGTTTAAATTATATCGCGTGCTGTTATTTGAATTTAGGTGAATTAGTTAAGGCCAAAAGTATATTACAGGACTTAAATACGAAGAATCCACTTTGGGAAAGACCGTTTATTAATCTTGGGAGGGTGAATTTAAAACTAGGGAATACTGAGGAAGCATTAAAGTCTTTTGAAACTGCTGTTAAAGTTGAACCTGATAGTGAGGATGCATACTTTTATCTTGGAGTGTATTATTTTCAGGAAAGAAATTACATACAAGCCATAAAATGTTATGAAAAATCCTTGTCTATTGATAGTGAGCAAGCTGAAGCTCACTTAAATTTAGGATTGTGTCATCTTAAATTACATGTGTTTGATAAAGCTCTATATGAATTTAAACAGGCCTACTTATTAGACACTGAGTGCATGTATGCAATTTATAATCAGGGAATAACATATTATTTAATGGGTAATTACAAGGAAGCGTTAGATAATTATCTCAAGGCATACGATGATATGACTGATGATATAGATGTTCTGTATGATATCGCTCATTGCTATTATAAACTAAATGACTTCGAAAACTCTATTAATTGGGGACAGAAAGTGTTGAATATCGATCCTGCGCATTCTTACGCGAATAAGTTAGTTTCAAATGTTAAATTGTTAATTATCAATAAAGGAGATTAAGTAGAGAATAAACAATTCAAACCACATGTGAGTGAAAAACTGAAGTGAGCCCAAAAAGTTAGACGATATAGTTAAGCGACTTCTACGGCATGAGTCCGGTATTGTACGGGGCTCATGCCTTTTAGTTTCTCCTTGATCCGTCTGTGATTATAGTATCTCATGTATTCATCCAGCTCTTGTTTGAACTGTTCAATACGTTCAAACTCCTGTGTGTAGATGAACTCAGACTTTATTTTGCCAAAGAGGTTTTCCATGACTGCATTGTCGTAACAGTTTCCTTTGCGTGAAATACTTTGCGTTATTCTAAGTTCCTTCAATGTCTTCTGAAAATGATGCATTTGGTAATGCCAGCCCCGATCGGAGTGAACAAGCAAAGTATCTTCGTCATCCAATCGTTCAAATGCCTCCGACCAGCATATTGGAAACAAGAGAGTAGACGGGGCGGGATTCAATTGTATACGACGGATTGTAATATGAAGTGCGACAGTTACCATTAATTAAAAAAATGGCTCATGAAAATGAACTGGGATACGCAACACAATGTATTTGTCCTTGTTGTGGCTTTCAATCAGGTTTTCATGATGATGCTATGGATGAACCAATGACTATTGAAAAATACAGGGATTTATGGATTAGCGAGGGTGCGAAATGGTTTAGCAATAGTAGAAATAAACTACAAAATTGGAGTTTAAAGGAACAGATTAAAAGCAAATATTTCGATATAAACAAAAACTTTTGACCTTGGGATGATAAAGTGCTCCCTGTCAAGTAGACAGTATAAAAACAAAAAGTTTGGATTACTATACGGTCATCGATGTAACAAAAAACTAAATGGTGTTATGTTGAATTATGAATATATGTATACTGAGGAAAGCAGCTACCTTGGGTCAAAAACCTGGATCTTTTTTACGATATTGTAAAGGGACATGCAGAGTTGGATTTAAAAAGTCTACCGGATTGGCAACATTCTCATTTCATTTATGCTGGCGAAGTTATTGACAATGTTAAACCAATTGATGCATTATATGTATAATTTGGGGTGTTATTCCATTACTAGAGCGGTTTTGAAATCTGGTGCTGGATATGCGCAAGTAAAGGCAGGTACATCGGATATTCGTTATTTCAGTTCATATGGAGATGACCCAAGAGACCAAGCAAGAATAGTACAAGGAATAAGCATTTATAATAAGTGGCACAAGAAATAAACCTTTGGGATATTGGTGGTGTTTCTTTGAAAAGACTTGTCATTGGAGTGTTACTGATAATATTATTCTCTGGTTGTTCCAGTAACCTATGTACAAATGAAGTAGTCAAAATGATTGAATCCCCAGATCACACGTATGTAGCTTACCTTTTCAAGAGAGATTGTGGAGCGACAACAAAAGAAAGTTATCAATTATCAATTCTAAAAAAGGAACAGAATTAGGTAATGAAGAAGGGAATGTTTATATCTCATACGGTGATTTTAACATCGAGTGGAGTAAGAGTTGTGAGCTTACAGTTGAGTACTGGTCGAGTGATGTTTTCAAAAATAAGTCAGCATATAAAAATGTAAAAATAAATTACAAATACAAAAAAGTTAATGTAGTTTATCCAAACCACAAACGAGACTAACCTCTGAACTGTAACCCCATTTATGGACAGTATTATAAGACAGTTAACATAGTCTTAAGCAGTTAGAAGGTGGCTTCTGAATTCATCAGGAGTCATCTATTAGTAGCGTTCAGAATTGTAGTAGGTCATGTACTCATTGACTCGTGGACGCAGCTCTTTAAGACATTTACAGTCCTTGTAGTTAAGCTCATCCTTCATATAGCCAAAGAACGTCTCCATGGACGCATTATCCCAGCAGTTTCCCTTACGAGATATCGACTGTTTAAATCCAGCTTTGGCGATAAGGAGGTGGGTTTTAGGGTGCGTGCGTATAGTGCATACCTTGGTCGGAATGGAAGATGGTGTCGGGATGAATATTGCCGTCCAGTCGTTTGAGTAAGCGAGTTATTGTCATGTTCAACCAAGGATAACTCCAATGTAGAAGAGAGATAGTGCGCCAAAATCTGCTTCGTAGCACCATCCTTCATACAAGAAAGATACGCACACTGACCACTGCCATAGCGTATGTATATGATGTCTGTAAGGAAGACTTTCTCTGGTTCTCCTTGATCAAACTGACGCTCGAAGATTGGGACATGTATGATGTCCCTGAGTCGCTTTAGCCATCTTGCGATAGGGATTGCTTGACGGTAGTTGGCGAGCCTCTTCAGCGCTGCACCAACGGTAATAGCTGCTTGTACTTACTTCGGCAATCTGACATAGATAACGTGTTACTCATTGTAAATCATGCTTTCGAATTGTTTGATTAATGAGTTGAAAGCGCTCGGAAGGGGTCAACTCCTTACTGTTTCTCCTTTCGAGCGCTTCTAGCTTTTTTAAAAGCTCGTTCTCCGCTTTGAGGAGTTTAATCCGAGCTTCTGCTTGTTTCAGTTTCTCTTCTGCTGATGATTCCGTTTTTGATCGTCTGCCCGTACTTCCTATGCATCTGCGCTCTTCTAGTAAGCCAGCCTCACCGTACTTAGCGTAGGTCTCCCTCCAAAGATAGAGGCTCTTAGTAGGTGTTCTCTGAACGATGAGTCCGATACTAAAGCCTGCTTTCAAGAAAATCTCCATTGGTTACTCTCCTGGTGGTTAACTTGCACTGCTGCTAGCTTAAAGGCTGGAACATACGAGATATTCCTCCCCGGTACGCGGCTTCCGTTCGGATTGGACTCCAACAGCCTGATCTCCGTTTCAGTAAATCCTGTTCTAGTTTTTCTCATGATGTTCATTCCCCGTGTATTCTCGATAGTATGATTAAAACACAAAACCCGTAAGAGGTCACTTTTTTCAAGTGTCCATCTTACGGGTTACAGTTCACTCAAAAGGAGGTGCAGAAGCAGCGGCCAATGCAATTGTCACAAACAAAAATGCTATATTATTTAATCCAGACAAGTTAAGCACTTCTATGAATACTAAAGTGGGTCTTTATTTTCAGGTGTATACTGCAAAAACTAATGCATATGTTGTTAATGGAGAAATATTAAATGAACTTTTTGGTGAAGTTGATACTCCAGGTGGAG
Source organism: Paenibacillus alvei DSM 29 (assembly GCF_000293805.1). Taxonomy (GTDB): domain Bacteria; phylum Bacillota; class Bacilli; order Paenibacillales; family Paenibacillaceae; genus Paenibacillus_B; species Paenibacillus_B alvei. The sequence continues at coordinate 376,845 of NZ_AMBZ01000004.1, forward strand.
AGTGTATTATTTACGTAACCAGTATCCAATAGGTAAGTGAGGCATTTGGAATATTAGGAAAAATATAGAAAATTCAATTGAGAATCATTCTATGGGTTCAGTAATAAATGCATTAAAGGAAAGAAATAAATGAAAAAAACACAAGTTATTCTAATCATATCAGTTGCTTTAGTGATCTGTATTGTAGCTCTACCGTGGATTCTAATATATGTTGGACTGCAACTTCAACCAGATCCTCCTCGTCCAGAAATCACCTATGGTGAATTTCCTTTCAAGTTAGTCTATGAAATAAATGGGGAAAGAAAGGTTATTCAAGATACGGTCATTTGTGAGTATGATGGGGTTGGAATGGATGAAGGGCAAGGTAAGCATAGAAAATGGAAGCAGCGGTATGTAAGTGGAAATAAAAATATTACTTTGTTGAAAATTAATAACAACAGCGAAATAGTTTACTCAGAAGGAAGTGCAAATTATTATATGGGGGATTTAAAGGAATATAGACAATATAATCCCTTGTTCCCTAATGCAATAATCATAGAGAAGGATATTGGAAGCACTAGGGTAATTCGATCGGATGAATTGTTTGAAAAATATCATATTAAACTAATAAGCTGGGAGTCAAGTCCACCAATCAAGAATACATTTATTGAATCCGCAAAGTAAATATTATTTAAGTTAAGCACACAGCCTATAACTATTTCGATAAAACGGTTATAGGCTGTTATCCGTTGCCCGGCCTTTACCATCCATTGAGACCTTCACTCCTGCTTGCCTCTCGTACTTCTTTCTCACTTTGTCGACTTCACTCTTCTTCACTCGTCTTCTTCTCAAAAACCGTGGTAGCACGCTCTAGAAACTCCGACTTCCAGCGGCTAATCATCAAGGAGCTAGGCTCATATTTAGCAGCAATCTCATTCACGGTCTGCTCCTCAGGGAGCACCTCCAGCACGACCTTTGTTTTAAACTCTGCGGTATATTGGTTTTGTTTTTCCATGGTTTCATTATAACTTATTTTTTCCCCTCCCGTGTCTCAACCTATAGGAGCATTATAAATAATGCAGTTGTATTAATGACAGCTAGTATAGGGAATATTTTGAATGCGAAGGAAACTACATCACCTCCAGAGATTAATTATACATTTATCTTTAGGGATGGATCAGGCAATAAAACAAATTTAACACCATGTCCAGTAAAAGATAAAGATGGCTTATCCTAGCAACAAATAAAAAGGAATATACATTTACTGCCACAGAAGCTATCAATATGTCAGATGTATTTTACGCGAAAATTGATAACCATATTATATCTAACCTGCGTATTACAAAGTATCTCAATAAGGGTGAAATAGGAGTGATAAAATGAAGGAGTATATTAATTTCGTTGAGATTAAACAAGAAGAACGAATATATCAATGTAAGTTATTTGTTCAATTTATTGATTCGAATTGCAGAATTATCTTGGACTATAATAACAGCATGATTGAGGGTGGCGGGGACAGTTATACAAATGCATTAGAAAGTTTGTTGGGAAATTTCCAGCACAGTACAGAAATAAGGTTTGAAAATTATATTGCCGTCACTGAAGGAAAATCCAAGAATATTTTAAAAATTGAAGAGGTGGTTAAATTAACGGATGTACCCTATGAAAATGATCTTCAGTTAGAGTTTGTACTTAAGTCCAATTTCAAAGACAGAGTAATTACAACAACATCGTTTCATGATTTCTCTATTGCTTTTGGTAAATTAGTGAGAGAAATGAATCTTGCATGTGAAAGCTGTGCATATTGCTATTATGGTGATTTTAAATCAGATGGTGGAGAGGATTTGCGACATGGATGGTATTGTTTTAGAGAGATACAGGGGATAAATATGGAGGTTCCGTGGTTCGACCGTATTGAGTATTTCTCACAAGCAATTCCGAATATCGATGCGTTCCATTGGTGCCCAAGTTTTAGACTTTTAGATAAAATTTTTTAAAGGTCTAGTTTGGTGAAATTTATTAAATATAAACTGGTTACACATTTGTCCTTTTCTTCGATTAACATAGGATTTATAAAGGAGAGTAGCTGTAACAATAAGGTCGTCAATACGAGGTTAATAAAAAATTGGTGATATAATGAATATTAATGAAAAACGGTCATCTGACGAAAAAAGACAAAGAGAAATAGGAAAAAGAAAATCAATAGTTTTAATTGGTGTTATCTTAATGATAGTTGTGTTAATTTGTGTTATGGGATATCTGGTACTCAAAAATATCTTTACTGGCATTTGTGGGATAAGCAACTGTTAACGACAAACCATAAATGAAACTGCGCTTACTTTGTACAGGAGTCGCTACCGCATCACATTATGCTATCTTGAATAGAGGACAGCCTTACCAAGTATAAACGTAAATTCAAAAAATAGTAGCTCTAAAATTCAGTAAATCATTATAGAGTAACTTGTCAAACATTAGTCGGTTTTATTTTATGTCCCAAGTTCTTGTCATTTTGGTTTGACAAGAACTTGGGACATTTTCGTTTTTGACAAAAAGGTGAGGACATACCGATTAACAAATAACGATGTCGAATAATGGGATTACCGCGACATCGATACATAATCACATGTTGGATAATAAAACAGATGCTTAATGTTTCAAAGGTGTGGTTCAATCCGGTAGAGAATTGGTTTATAAATAAGTTGAATAAAACGAACGATTATATCAAGGGAAATGATTGAATTCGCCATTTTCTTTTCCCCCGTACAGGCACGCATAGGCAGCCGCCCACATAGAATGTAACGTTCTCATTCGGATAATCATGAGGTGTTTACGTCTTAGGAGGTGGAGTAATGCTTGGGTTTTGTCGTCGATCGCCATGTTCATTAAGCAGATTTCATTGTTGGTATCCTATGTAAAAAATAATGCTTTTCCCCAACCATTAGCGGAAGAAGAAGAAATGAAGCATTTGCGCTTAATGGCCGAAGGGAATGCCCATTCAAGAAATATGCTGGTTGAACATAATTTAAGGCTGGTAGCTCATATTGTGAAAAAATTTGACAATACGGGGGAAGATCTTGAGGACTTAATATCCTTGGGACAATTGGATTGATTAAAGCTATCGAGAGCTTCCAGCCGAACAAAGGAACGAAGCTGGCTACTTTCGCCGCTCGATGTATTGAAAATGAGATCCTTATGCACTTGCGATCCTTGAAGAAAACCCGTAAGGATGTATCGCTGCATGATCCAATCGGGACGGATAAAGAGGGCAACGAAATTACCCTAATAGACATCCTCGGTTCTGAGGCGGACGACGTTGTGGAGAAGGTACAGCTGAAGATCGAGTAGTCGAAGATCTATCAGAACCTTGAAATCTTGGATGAACGGGAAAAAGAGGTCGCCGTCGGCCGCTTCGGTCTCGAAGCTGGTGGCGAAGAGCGCACGCAGCGGGAGATTGCGAAGGAGCTGGGCATCTCGCGGAGCTATGTGTCGCGGATCGAGAAGCGGGCGCTGATGAAGTTGTATCATGAGTTTTATAAGGCGAAGCGGTGAGAAGAAAGATAGGAATTGGCCTTGGAGGGTGCGAAGGTCGTTGTGAATTTCGCAAGTAATGCAGGGAAAGCAGAAGAAGTCGTGAACGGCATTCGGCAAAGAGGCGGCGAAGCGATTGCCGTTCAAGCCGACATCGGGAACGTCTCGGAAGTTGCACGACTGTTCGACGAAACGCTGAAAGCCTTTGGGTGATTGGACTTTCTCGTGAACAACGCTGGTGACCTGTCGACGAAGCCGCTTACCGCATTCACAGAAGAGGACTTCGACAAACATTTCGCAATAAACGTGAAAGGAAGACATTCTTCGCAATTCAACAAGCAGCGCGAGTCATGAGGGAGAATGGCCGCATTATTTTATTAACTTCTCCACTTTGGTTGTCGGGATGATGCTTCCAACGTACAGCGTTTATGCGGGTACGAAAGGTGACGTCGAGCAATTTACTCGTCATCTGGCCAAGGAGCTCGGATCGAAGAAAATTACGATCAACGCGATCTCTCAGGGTCCGGTGAACACGGAACTATTTAACGCTGGTAAGTCGGTCAGCGGGCGTTCCCTTACGGGACATGCTCATGGTAATGCCTTTTGCTTTTATTGCTTCTTGATAAACCTGAGACGTATATACACTTCCTTGATCGCTGTGAAGCATCATATCTGAACGTAGCGGAAGCTGATTCAGCGTGTCAAGAACAAAAGAAGTGTCTTGCTTGTCTGCTATACTGTAAACCACGATCTCTCCGTTATACAAGTCTAAAATACTTGATAAGTATAGTGTTGTTCCGCCGTAAGGCAAATACGTAATATCAGTCACGAGTTTTTGCATCGGAGCATCTGCTTGGAATTTACGCTTTAACAGATGTTCCGCGATATGTGTAGGCTATCCAGTTGGTTTGCGTTTCTTTACCTTGACTCGACATTGTAGTCCTTCACGTTGCATAATTCGCTGTACACGTTTGTGATTAATTTATTGTTCCATTCGAAGCAGTGACGTGATCTTTCGGTACCCATAACGGAATTTATGTTCCGTACAGAGCTCTCGAATTTTCCCTACGGCATTATCTACACGCTTAGCTCTGCAAGATGATTTCCAACGATAATAATTAGATCGAGGAATCCCTAACCATTCACAGGCTTGGTAATACTTATTTCTCCTCGAATGGACTCCATCCAAGAGATGACTACTTCAGGTGACACCTCCTTTCCAACTCCTTGTACTTTTTTAGAACCTCTAACTGATGCTTAAGAAAACGATTCTCTGCTTTCACTTTTTTAAGCTCTGCAAGATATTTTATAAGGGTATTTCTCTTGAAGGTGTTTTGATTTGTCTCACGTTATGGGGTCAGTCCCGAGTTATTGCGCACCAGCTCTTGCTCTTTTTTATTTTCTGCTTAAAAAATCCGACACACTATCTCAAGGATTGTCTTGTTGTACGGCCTCAGCTACAAGTGCGGCGTAGAATTCCGCTCCCTCCCTTTGAAGATGAACGCCGTCGGCGGTGAAGTACGAATCTTTACCTTCGCTAGAAGAATACCAGTCCACAAGCGTTACATTCTGAAAATTTGCAGCTTCTTCCTCGAGCGCTGAATTAACCGTGTCTTGCCATTTTTTCGGTACCCGAGTATTTACCAATACGATTTGCTGAGCATCACTGAGCGAGGAAAGTAATTTTTGTAATTGTTTAGAGTTAAACGGACCATTCGTACCTAGCTCGATGATAACTCGGCGGCTAAGTTTCCCGTTCGCCTTGAGCTTATCGATTACTTTTTGCGCTTGAGACATTTGCCTGCCTACTTTACCGTCGACCACAATGCCTGGCAAATTTTTTCCAGATACGGTGCAGCGTCAAGGATCACGGAATCGCCTATTGCAGTAACACTTTTACCCGATTTTTGCTCCGATGGTTTATTCGTTATTTTAGAATGATCTTCATCTTTAGGATTTACTATTGCATTAGAATCGTTACCTGTTTTATGGTTTATAGTTTTTGATAACGATTGGGCTGGAACCGGCTTATCTGCATTCTTTGAGCAGGATATGGTTAATAGCAGGATTGGGATTACGAAGATGATAAGCAAATGACGAAATTTAAAATGGGTTTTCATTCTTTTTTCCTCCAATAGTTTTTTAATAGACCGTTTCGTATAGGTTCCTCGATATATTTCCATGATAGTATGGCCAGAAGCAGACTAGCCCCAAGTTGAAGAAGGATCCGAAAGCTATCCGATGAATCGGTTGCTCCGGTAGGGCTGGTTAGGACGATGACAGGGTAGTGCCAAATATACAGACTGTAAGAAAGCCGTCCGATCCAAAGCAAAGGTTTACAACCCATAATCTTCGCGAGTCGACTCGCGGGATGGGCGAGAACAGCGATAACAATTGCAGTAATAAGGGATAAGAATACGAACCCCCCGTAATAAAGAGAATCTTCATACTCATTCGTACGCCATATCATGTAAATGATGATGAATAAACCGACTCCTCCGGTCAGATCGAGGATATTTCGAACTTTGCGGGAGACTTTTTCGGTTATAGATTGACTCGGCCACACGGTGGCAAGTGCAGCTCCGATCAACAGAGCAAAAACTCTCGTATCCGTGCCGTAATATACTCGACTCGGATCGGTACCCGGATCGTAAATGAGCGCCATCGCCAACGCCGATACGGCTGCGCCTGTAAGCGTGAGTAAGAAGATTTTGCCTCTTTGCGGCACAATGTGCAACATGATCATGAGAACGATCGGCCAAATGAAATAAAACTGCTCCTCGATGGCCAAAGACCATAGATGCCCGATAGGAGAAGGGGGACCAAAGCTTTCAAAATAGGATACATTGTGAAAAATGAACCACCAGTTGTTGAAATACAGGGCTGCAGAAGCAAAGTCACCCTGTAATGCCGCCAGCCGGGAGCTATCGAATAAGATGAGCCACAACGCTACAAATGCCAACATTGCGAACATGGCCGGCAGCAACCTGCGAGCTCGTCTTAACCAAAAATCCTTAAGATTAAACTTTTTGTTGTTTCGTTTCCACTGCAAGATGATCTGATCAGTAATGAGATAACCAGATAGAACAAAGAAAATTCCGACCCCCAAGAGCCCCCCTGGCGCCCATTTCAAGTCGAGATGATAAGCGATAACCGCTATGACAGATAGTGCCCTGAGCCCATCCAATCCCGGCATGTAATGCCCTGGTGGATGTCCTCTATTATCACCACTATGCGATGAATTCAAGTTGTCTTTCAATGTTCTCATTCCCCCATCATGTACTGACTTTCGCTAGCAAGACGTGTGACACGTGTAAAAAAGTTTGTTCGAGAAAGTGAAAAAATTGGTTAAACTTGACCAAACTTTTCATTATGCTCGCACGTCTTGCTGAAGTGGACAATCAATCCGAGTGCGACAAATAAGGAGTTTCGGTATCAAATGAATAATAAGAAATTAGAAAATTTGCTTGTTCAATGCATAACGGATTACAAAGAAAACGTTTATCGATTGGCTTACAGCTATGTAAAGAATTCTGAAGATGCACTCGATATTGTTCAGGATTCCATCCATAAAGCTTTTTTGTCACTTGAAAAACTAAAAACACCGAATCCGTGAAGAGCTGGTTTTATCGAATTGTTATCAATACATCGTTGGATTTATTGAGAAAACAAAAGAAAGTTCAAGTTGTTGATGAAAGTACGTTAGAAGCTTTTCATCCGGCAAAAAATGATGTTTATCCGAATATTGATTTGGAGGAGGCATTGAATGATTTGCCGTCAATCTATCGAACCATCATCGTGCTTCGATATTTTGAAGATTTAAAATTAGAAGAAATTGCAGTGGTGTTAGAGGAAAACCTGAGTACTGTTAAAACACGGTTATATCAAGCGCTGCGAATACTACGGGTTAAAATGAACGATGAGTCAACGGAGGATAAATAATATGGACAAAAAACTGGAGAAAATAATAGAGCAATATAGGGATGTTCCTATTCCGAAAGAATTGGATTTCATCGTAAAAAAACTATAAAACAACGAAAGAAAGGCATTTTCAAACATGAATGGCTTGTTGGGACTGGCGCGGCCGCCATTGCATTCGTAATCGGAATTAATGCGAGTCCGGCTTTTGCATATGCCCTATCCGAAGTGCCATTAGTCGGAAAGCTCGTTCAGGTACTTACATTTAGGGAATATAAAATTGATGATGGAAATTTTACGGCTAGAATTGAAGTGCCCGCCCTTAAGAATTTAGAGAATAAGTCGTTAGAGCATTCTTTAAATCAAAAATATCTTGAAGAAAGTAAAAAACTATACAGTGACTTCAAGAAAGAAATGGAAAGTGTAAAGCAAAGCGGTGGAGGCCATTTGGGAGTAGATAGCCGATATGTCGTAAAAACCGATAACGATCGCATCCTTTCAATAGGCAGATCTTATGTAAATACAGTAGGTTCTTCTTCGACAACGATCAAGTACGATACGATCGACAAGAAAAATCAAGTTTTAATCACTTTGCCTAGTTTATTTATAGATGATCGCTATATCAAGCTGATCAGCGACAATATTAAGGAACAAATGATAAAACAGGTGAAAGACGATCCGGATAAATTCTATTGGGTTGCAGGAGTTCCCAATACGGTCAATTCTTATTTTGAAAACATTTCAAAAGACCAAAACTTTTATATCAATAACGACGGCAAGCTCGTCATCTCATTCGATAAGTATGAGGTCGCTCCCGGATTTATGGGCGTTGTCGAGTTTATTATTCCAACAAATGTACTGACCGATGTTTTGGTTAGCCAAGAATATATAAAGTAGCATAACAACAAAAGGAAGCGACTATATGGAGTCACAGTGATTTCGTATAAGCGAACGTCGCATAAAGTATGATGATCGTAATCGGATGTTTAGCTCGTTCATTACTTCTTTCACAGGAATACCAGCTAATCTCATTTCGATTGCTTTCAATTTCACTTCCGCCGGGTAACTCACTCTAGTTACCAACGCAAAAACACCTCCAAGATTGTCTCCCTTATCTTACGATATAAGGGTATTTCTCTTGAAGGTGTTTTGATTAGTCTCACGGTATGGGGTCAGTTCCACGTTGTGATCCGTGGCTTTTGCTTTTGAATCAGTCCTGATGGTCGTCAGGGAACTATGCGCCGGAGATGAATGAGCAAGTCAAGGGAAATGATTGAATTGCGCCATATTCTTTTCTCCCGTACAGGCACGCATAGGCGGCCGCCCACATAGAATGTAACGTTCTCATTCGGATAATCATGAGGTGTTTACGTCTTAGGAGGTGGAGTAATGCTTGGGTTTTTGTCGTCGATCGCCATGTTCATTAAGCAGATTTCATTGTTGGTATCCTATGTAAAAAATAATGCTTTTCCCCAACCATTAGCGGAAGAAGAAGAAATGAAGCATTTGCGCTTAATGGCCGAAGGGAATGCCCACTCAAGAAATATGTTAGTTGAACATAATCTAAGGTTAGTAGCTCATATTGTGAAGAAATTCGATAACACGGGCGAGGATCTAGAGGATTTAATTTCGATTGGTACGATTGGATTGATTAAAGCGATTGAAAGCTTTCAGCCGAACAAGGGAACGAAGCTGGCTACTTTCGCCGCTCGATGTATTGAAAATGAGATCCTTATGCACTTGCGATCCTTGAAGAAAACCCGTAAGGATGTATCGCTGCATGATCCAATCGGAACGGATAAAGAAGGCAATGAAATCACCCTGATCGATATCCTTGGCACGGAAAGCGATGAGGTGGTCGATAAGGTGCAGCTAAAAATCGAGAAAAGCAAAATTTATCGCAACCTGGATATATTGGATGAGCGGGAGCAAGAAGTGATCCGAGGCCGCTTCGGATTAGATGGGGGCGGCGATGAGCGCACCCAGCGGGAGATTGCCAAGGAATTGGGCATTTCACGTTCTTATGTGTCACGGATTGAAAAGCGGGCGCTGATGAAGCTGTATCATGAGTTTTATAAGAATAAAGGACATATTTAAGGGACTGGACAGTGAAAAGTTCTAACGCTTAAGAAGCCAGAAAATCGGCAGCAGAATCAGGTGTTTCTTGCTTGGAACGAATTATTTGGGTTATGGATAAGTGTGGATTTTGGGCAAACAGGCGAAAAATCGACTTGCGCAAATAAGCCGCTACCGTCGCTTCCGAGACGATGGACTTGGACGGTGTACGCAAATAGCGGAAGAACAGCGCAGGCGTTTTACCGGAAAAGCGTAAAGCGATCAACTGCACGATGCCCGTGGCGATGACGCTGCACATCACGAAGCCTTCGACGGCCTGAAGGGTCAACCGAATCCGATGCCGATCCGACTCGCTCTTCACTTGCTCCAGCGGATCGCTTTCGCCTTTGCGGCGGTAACGATTCAGCTTGGGCATCGATGCGCTCCAGAAGCGATAGCCGAATGCGCCGATCACTTGCTTCATTTCCCGAAACGTACATTCGATCTTGAACCGGTAGCCGTACAATTCGACGATCTCCGCGGCCGTAAGCGACAGATCGGTACTGACGAGAATGGCAAGGCGGTCACCGTGTCGAACGAGAACAAAGCGCAGTTTCTGGTAGAGGCCTTGCCCCCATAACAAATCCAGGCACAGGAAGGAAACGATCTCTTCCTTGCCGTAGAGAGTCACGGTGGCGGTTTGAAAATCGGCTGCGCGCGTTTGGAACAACTCAGCCAGCTTCAGCATCTTGCCTTTCTTCGGCGGACGACCGGGCCCCGACTTCTTCGGTGCAGGCTTTTCGTAGGCAACTGCATTCATTTTGGCTTTCGTAACGATGTGCATGGATCCATTGCCTTCGGCCAGCCGCTGCAGCGCGGGGATGGACAGGAAATACCGGTCCAGCAGGAGCAACGCTCCGCCGAAGGTACGCGCGGCGACGAAGGCCTGCTCGATCAGCTGCACAACATGGGAGCCATGGCGCTGCTCAGCATCGCCCGTCCAGTTGAAGATGGCTTTCACACCGTCCTGCAAGTTTATGAACAAGGGCAGGCAGAACCACTTGTGCCGTGTGCCCGCCAGAATGCCGATGGCGCCAAACAGATGACCGAAGATGTATTCGCCCTTGGAGACATTTTCGGATTCCTGATGCAGCTTCTTCACGCCCGGCATATGCCGTCCTTCCTTGGCCTGCTTCACGCCGTCGCCGACGAACACAACCCTTCCGCGCACGCGCATAAGCGGGGCCGAGCGGTTAACGACTCCCTGCCAAGCAAGCCGCATTGAATCCAATGACCATGCGGAGGAACGAAAGAAATGAAGCATCGATTCATAATGACGCGGATCGAGCGTCAGATCCCGGACGATGGAAGTGACACCGAGATGATCGGAACGGACCATCAAACCGACAACGATGACTACGAACCACTCGAAGGCGGCGGCGCGCGAGAAACAAGCACGAAAGGCAGACAAAATCTCATTTATAAATTTCAACATGGTATGGTCGGTCGCGACGAAATCGGGTAAACTAACAGAGTAACCCTTTCTGCGATCTGATCTCCTTTCTGACTTAGGAACCGTAAGGATACCACAGATTCGTCCGATTGGGTTATTTTTCTATGCGATCATTTTCAACGAGAACTTTTAACTGTCCAGTAAGGGACGGAATTAAACATATAGTTATTAGTGCAGAGCTGCCAGGCTACCCTAGCGGCTCTTTTGACATGAATAAATAAAATAACTGGGAAGCAAATTTATCCTCATGTATCACGTAAGTTATCTTTATTTTGCTATACTAAATAGAGTATGGGGATTATAGACTATATTTTTACAAAGACAACTATAGATGGAACATAAGGAGAGATTATTAATGGTATCGGGTGTTCATCAAGGGAATAGCTCTGCAGCACCACGCTTGGCGCAGCTTCCAGAATATCAATGTACATATATGGAAAGCGGTATGCCGGATTGGAGCTTGGCGGATTCGGTGGAGCTTGTCGATGTGGTAACGGGAGCATCCCCGCGTCAGAAAACCAGGGTAAGGGCTTGCTGGACAGATGCGGTATTATATATGCGATTTGAATGTGAGGATGATAACATTGTCAGTCCGTATACAGATCGGGACGATCCTTTATATGAGGCAGATGTTGTGGAGTGCTTCCTTGATCCGATCGGGGATGGGCGTGCTTACTATGAGTTTAATGTAAGTCCTCATAATGTTGTGTTTGATGCATATATTACGAACCTGTCCGGGGAACCGAAGGGTTTCCATCCGGAGTGGAACGCAGAGCATCTTCGAACCTCGGTCTTGTATGTCAATGTACCAGAACGTCAGGTAATTTATGAATTAGCAATTCCCTTTGAGGACTTGAAGGCCAAGACACCAGAATTGGGGAGCTGCTATCGAGTGAATTGGTTCCGTATCGATCAAGATACGCTTGGCGCTCGAAGCTATGATGCTTGGTCGCCAACAGGGGCTGTTAATTTCCACATGCCTGAGCGGTTCGGACTTCTTCGTTTTACGAAATAAATAGAGATATAAGTATCTACAAGCGCCTTTTGAGCCCATATGCCGCAGCTTACAGTGTTGTGGGGGATGAAGGGCGTTTTTGTGTTGGCTAGCTGCTTTTTCTGTGACAGATCATAAGAAGGTGCATACACTATTGTATTGTATGGGGGATTTAGCGGGTCATGTTAAGGAGGAGATGACGATAGGATCTCAGGGGTTGGCACCATTTTTTCATTGTATCGTGCTTGTTCTGTTCATCCTGCTTGCCATTTGCTTGCTGCTGCTGCATGTTCGTCGGATGACGTAGCCTTGTTGAGCGAAGTTAGGTGACGCATGACATATTCCATGTCCAAAATACAAATACTGTGTAGGAATGATGATGCAAATGAAATGATGCTACACAAGTATGATGAGGAGGTGGATTTATGGCGTCATCTACGAAATCCGGCACGCCGAAATGGAAATCGGGCAATTGGACGCTCTCTGAGCAAGAGTATAAACAAATCGCCAGCCGCCGGGAACCATCAAGAACGGTAGGGAAAAATTGCCTTCGCGCGTTCCTAGTCGGCGGTACGATCTGTTTAATTGGACAAGGCATTCAGCAGCTATATATGACGTATTTGGGCATGAATGAGAAAGAAGCTGGGAATCCCACAGTCGTCACATTAATCCTCATATCCGTCATTCTAACATGTCTCGGGGTATACGATAAAATCGCACAGTGGGCCGGTGCAGGGACGGCAGTTCCGGTAACAGGCTTCGCCAACTCCATGTGCTCTGCAGCGCTGGAGCATCGCAGCGAAGGGCTCGTGCTTGGTGTAGGTGCGAACATATTTAAACTGGCAGGCTCTGTAGTTGTGTTTGGTACGGTTGCCGCCTTTTTCGTGGCATTGATCTACTTGATCTTTGGGCTCTCGCATTGACCTGATGTTTCATCTTTGCACTAGGAAGGAGGATTCGGATGCAAGTTGGACGTCATACATGGCGATTTCAGAGTGAGCCAGCGATTATCGGCACGGCGACGGTTGTAGGGCCTGATGAGGGACAAGGGCCGCTGGCGGCAGATTTTGATTATATACATGATACGCTTGATATGGAGGAAAAAAGCTGGGAGAAAGCCGAGCGCAAGCTATTGGAGCAGGCGACACAGCTTGCTATTGTGAATTCCAATATTACGCAGGAAGAGTTGAATTTTTTGTCGGCGGAGATTTGTTGAATCAAATTATAAGCAACTCATTTGCTGCACGTTCGTTAGGTGTCCCTTACATTGGTGTGTTCGGTGCGTGCTCAACTTCGATGGAATCACTTGCAGTCGCGTCCTTACTCGTAGATTCGGGCAATGCGAACAAAGTAATGGCGGCTACCTGCAGTCATAACTGTACAGCAGAGAAGCAATTTCGATATCCGACAGAGTATGGATCCCAGAAGCCTCCAACAGCGCAGTATACGGTGACGGGTGCTGGTGCGGCTGTAGTGGCCAAGCCCGAAAAGGGGTATTCCTCCATGCCAAGAGTAACGGCGGCCACAATTGGCAAGATTGTAGATCTTGGAATAAAGGATCCGTTCAATATGGGAGCAGCTATGGCACCAGCCGCTGTGGATACGATACAGACACATTTAATTGATTTGGATCGTAAGCCACAGGACTATGACCTTATTTTAACAGGCGACCTGGCTTCTATAGGTCTCTCGATCGCAAACGACCTGTTCCAAAAGAATGGGCTGCATATGGAGCGAACTAACTTCAGCGATTGCGGGCTTATGGTATATGACTTGAACAAGCAGGCCGTACAAGCAGGAGGAAGTGGATGCGGATGTTCGGCAGTCGTTACATATGGCCATATTATGAAGCAATTGCGCGCACGGAAGCTGAAGAGAGTGCTTGTTGCAGCTACTGGAGCGCTGCTCTCTCCGCTTTCCTATCAGCAAGGAGAGACGATTCCTTGTATTGCGCATGCGGTTACGCTTGAAATGAAGGGATGAAGCAAAATGATTTATGTGTGGGCTTTTATCATAGGTGGGTTAATCTGTGTCATTGGTCAGCTGATGTTCGATGTCGCTAAGCTGACCCCGGCGCACACGATGACCATCCTTGTTGTGGCGGGGGCCATTATTGATGGGCTCGGCTGGTATGAGCCGCTCATCAATTTCGCAGGAGCGGGCGTGACAGTTCCGATTACGAGCTTTGGCAACTCACTGGTTCACGGAGCTCTAACGGAAATTAAGTCTTCTGGATGGGTAGCTCCTGTCAGCGGCATGTTCAAGACAACGAGTGCAGGGATATCTGCTGCTATTGTGTTCTCCTTTTTAGCTGCGCTGGTCATTCGACCTAAGGGGTAGCGTCTGCACGATAACGCAACACTCTATAAGCAAAAAACATGAAAGCTCTGATTCCATCTCGGATGGTCACAGGGCTTTTTTGTGTGCATTTTGTCTAATCATTCGTTCGCGAATGGCGTAATATCTGGCAAGATCCACAATGCGATGACATGTACGTTCTTCCTAGGATGGTGTAAAATGAAAAAATGTACGTAACGTTATAAAACGTTATCATGTGGAGTTTTTCTATTTTACGACAACAGAATGGTACCCAATAGGAGGTCGTTGCCATGTCATCCCACCAATCGTTGCATTCCATTATGCGGAAGATGCAAGCGACATTGGAACGATGTATTTTAGGAAAGTCTCGCGAGATTGAACTGCTGCTAACGGCGATGTTGGCTGGGGGGCATGTACTTATAGAAGATGTTCCTGGTACGGGAAAGACACAGCTTGTAAAATCGCTAGCTCGTACGATGAATGGAATTTTTCGCCGTGTTCAGTGTAATCCGGATTTGCTCCCTACCGATATTACAGGCGTATTCGTATTCCATCCCAAGGATCAACAATTCGTATACCGTCCAGGCCCGATTATGGCCAACGTATTGCTCGTAGATGAAATAAACCGCGCCACCACGAAGACACAATCAGCTCTGCTTGAAGCAATGGAGGAGCATCATATTACGGTAGATGGGGAAACCTTTCCACTGCCATCTCCTTTTGTCATGTTCGCAACACAGAACCCGATCGAATTCGAGGGGACATATGTACTCCCGGAAGCTCAGCTCGATCGCTTTATGTTCAAGCTCAAGCTCGGTTATCCGGATGAGCAGACGGAACGTACGATGCTGATTCGCCACGCAGAAGGCCTGCCTTCGGAAAGAGCGGAGCAGGTTACGGACATTGACTCCATCAAATTGATGCAGGAGGAGGTGCGCAGCATATATATCGATGATGCAGTTGCGGCCTATATGATTGATATTATTCGTGCGACTCGTGAACAAGCGCATGTCCTGCTCGGAGCGAGTCCGCGCGCATCTGTTGCATTAATGCAGGCGGCTAAGGCGAGAGCTTGGATTCACGAACGGAATTTCGTAACTCCTGATGATGTAAAGGAACTGCTGCCTTTCGTATTAACACACCGGATCGTATTGCGAATGGAAGCCAAGATGGATGGCATTACGGCAGAGCAAATTATACATGGCGTTACAGAACGCGTTAGAGTACCCGTTCGATTGGGGACGTAATTATGTTGAACAAATCGCAACGCATCTGGAAGTCTAAAGGATCTCGGCTGCGAACTATAGCTGCTGTAGCACTTATGTACATATCGTGCTTATTCTACTTTTTATTTCAGGGTGGCAAAACATCTGTCATGCTGTTCGCTATGGCAACTGTTTTACTGTTCTATTGGATTGTTGTGTTATTCGGCGGGATTCGCAAGGTACAGGGGCAAAGAGCGATAGGAGATGGTTCGGGGGTTTTCTTTCCCGCCCAATCGCAGTTGTTCATTACACTACGGGTAACCGTGCCTGGCTTCATGCCGATCCCCTACATCGTTGTCCACGATAATCTTCATCGCTTCGGCATCAGCTACAGTACAATAGAATCTGCGGTCGCATTAGGAGCAGGACGTTCGGCAGCGATCACCTACCGAACCCCAGCCTTGGCAAGAGGCTATTATGAATTTGTTCCGACATCGTGCGTCTCCCGAGATTTGTTCGGCTTATTTGAGCAAAATGGGGTGTTGAACGCTCCTTCAACCTTCTATGTTACGCCATCTGTCGTTGCTATCCCGAGATGGACACTGGCTGAACGTCAGGCGGGTCAAGGGTCTCATGCGACCTCCTCAGTTCGGCGGCATAGAGAGTCCTCGCAGCAGAATGGTGTGCGTGAATATGTATACGGGGACAAACTATCTCGCATTCATTGGAATGCAACAGCGAAGACAGGAACACTGAAGACGAGGCAATTCGATCCGGAGTCGCCATCGCCAATTGTGCTTGTGTTGGATTGCCGCGCTTCTTCTTATGAAGGCAATAAGAGTGGGGCAGAACAACGCTTTGAGGTTGCCGTGTCAGCGATGGCCTCCCTTGTACAATATGGGGCGCAGTGTCAACGTCCAACTTATGTGGCCGCAATCGGAGTACGTCTCGTCTGGTGGTCGGCCGAGCAGGCACAGCCGGGCGTTGCTTCATTCCAAAAATGGATGTCGACTGTTCAGTTGGAATCAGCATCAACAGAAGACAACGAAAAGCTGCTCGTAGCACTTACCGAACAAGCTTCACTGCTTCATGGATCGACCCTCGCCTTTATCAGTGGTCATACAACCTCAAATGTGCTGCTGTATACAAGGACATTGTCGAAGTTCGGATGTTCGGGAAGCTTTATTCATGTAAAGGGTCATGTATCTGTCGAAAAAAGCATTGAACACAACGAAAGCCGCCAATCGCTGGTACATTTGCTCGCAACCCAGCGTTTACACTACATTCCCTTGATCCATACGGAGGAACTGCCGAAGCTTCTAGGAGGTGGGGCAGTATGAAGACAGAACTTTCTTCTACCTCTCGTACCTCCACGGTGCAGAAGGCCGAAGATCGAATACAATTGTGGCTGTTTTCTTATTGGACGGAACGAGTAATATGGACCTGCATGATTGTAATGGGCTGGCAGTGGCTTGTTATGCTTGAGCCATATTGGTATGACGAAACGTTAGCAATGTCACGCGTGTTCATGATTGTTTTATGGGGAGCGGTCATGTTGTTTCCAGCTCGTTTCCTGGGCAGACTGATAATCGCTTTTCCTGCTTTGTGCTATATCGTATATCGGTACCTCATTCAGTTCGATCTGTGGACAGATGGGGGCGGCAAGTGGGATCGTTTGACTCAGTTCCATCCTTATATTTGGTTTCTGCTGGGGCTGTGGCTGTGCTGTGAGACCCTTATTATGCTTCTGCAAGGCAAGGCGCGCGTTATTATTTGGCTGCTCGTTCAAATCATTTTATTTGGCCTTCTTGACTCGTTTACTGACGAATATTTATGGATGCAGGTAGCATGGATCGTAGGCTCGTCTCTCATATGGCTGATTTGCATTCATTATAAAAATATGAAAGTACAGTATCCGAACATATGGCGCGGGTCAATACGATATCCACTTCAGATGGGCTTGCTAGCGGTGTTTGTGATTTCATTGATTATTTCCGTTGGAGTCAGTGTACCGGAAGTAGAGCCGATGTTGACCGATCCCTACACTGCTTGGAACAACCGTTATGGCGATGGAAATAATCCGATGTCGGATCTCATGTCAAGAGTAGCGGGGAGTGAAAGCGGTACGGGCTCTCGTCTCAGCACATCAGGTTACAGCCATTCCGATTTAGAGCTGGGCAATGGCTTTGACATGGATTATTTGCCGGTTATGAGCGTAAATACGGAAATGCGCGGCTACTGGCGGGGAGAAACAAAGGAAGAGTATACCGGACAGGGCTGGCTGAAGGTGCCGAATCGGAATTTCATTTTTCAACCCGGAGAGCATCTCTCAATAGAGGACAAGCCTGCTGCTCATGTACCAACCCGTAAGGTGAAGCAAACCATTACGATGCAAAATAAGGATTCGTATCCGGTGTTGTTCGGCATAGGGGCAATCGAATCCGTAGCAGAAATGAACTCTGCTGATGACGCCGTATTGCGCTGGAATGAGGAAGACGGTGTTGTTGGGTATGAGGATGCGAATAAGGGACACTATCCGACAAGCTATGCACTGACGTCACGAGTACCGATGTTTTCTGACGACGATTTGCGCAGGGCATCGCGGCAATTGTTTGGCACTGTACAAGAAGAAAGATTTCAAAAGTACTTACAGATCCCAGAAACGCTTCCACAGCGTGTAAAGGATTTGGCGCGGACTTTAACGGAGGGTCAGACAAATTACTTTGACAAGGTGAAAAAGATAGAGGACTATTTGCGCAAGCAGTACTTGTATACGAATGCACCGAATTTATCGCTGCGCAAGAGTGAGGACTTTGTTGACGCCTTCCTGTTCGAAATCAGGGAAGGATATTGCGATCACTTTTCCACCTCGATGGCGGTTCTCCTTCGATCGGTTGGCATACCTACACGCTGGGTAAAGGGATATGCACCAGGAACGCGGCAGATCGAGAATGTGTCCAACCATGAGCTGATGGAACAATCGGATGACAACGGAGCCGGCACTTACAAGGTGACGAATGCAGAGGCTCATTCCTGGGTGGAAGTGTACATGGGTGAATACGGCTGGATTCCATTCGAGCCAACACCGGGCTTCAGTTATCCGCGCTATCAACAGCAGGAAGAGAAGATGCCTGAGCCAGAGAAGAAGGAAGAAGAGAAGCCGGAAGAGACGCCAAAGGAGAAGAAGCCAGATATGAAGAAGGAGGAGCATGATGCTCCACTTCCGGTATGGCTTGTTCAGGGGGCAAAGTGGGTCGTTATCGTCATGGCGGCGGTAGTTTTACTACTATTATTGTGGAAATGGAGAACGATAGGCTTCTCCCTTCGATTCTTCGGGCTGCTTAAGCGCAATCTCTCGTATAAGGAACAGATCATTTTGC
Organism: Paenibacillus alvei DSM 29; assembly: GCF_000293805.1. Taxonomy (GTDB): domain Bacteria; phylum Bacillota; class Bacilli; order Paenibacillales; family Paenibacillaceae; genus Paenibacillus_B; species Paenibacillus_B alvei. The sequence continues at coordinate 395,736 of NZ_AMBZ01000004.1, forward strand.
ATACGGATCTGTGGCTCAGTTATTGCAGATGGAAGGGAATGCGCAAGGCGCCGCACGAGACGGTGCGCGAAGCTGCACGAAGATGGTCGGAACAGCAAGAGGAGAGAAGACCCTCAGCTGCTATAATCGTCAATAAGTTCGAACAGGCGAAGTATGGCGGACAACCTGTAAGCGAGTCAGATGTCCAACAGCTGAAAGACGCAATCCGCGCATATAAACGTTCCGGCTAACTAGGAAGTTCGTTCAAATGTTCAGATTATGCCAGTATATGTGACAAATGAAAGTCGTTCCGCATAGGAACGGCTTTTTTTTGCACGAAAAACAAAGAATATGGTATAGTTTTTCGTATGAAAACGAGGTGACCGCTTTGTTGGAAAGGCTTATTCCCCGTCTTCGGGTTCGTACTGTGTACGACATTAACCTTGCAGAGCTACAGAATCAAGGTTACAAGGGGATTATTACAGACTTGGATAATACGCTTGTCGGCGCGAAGGAACCTTTGGCAACGCCTGAATTATCGGCTTGGCTCGAACAGGCCCAGCAAATGGGTTTTCAAGTGGTGATCGTGTCAAATAACGATCATCCGCGAGTTTCCCGTTTTGCAACACCGCTCAATATTCCGTTTGTGAATTCAGCACGGAAGCCTTCGCAACGGGCCTTTCATCAAGCATTGAAGCTGATGGGGCTGACACCTGAGCAAGCGGTGGTGGTAGGAGATCAAATGTTGACCGATGTGCTCGGAGGCAACCGCATCGGTATGTTTACGATATTAGTTGATCCGATCGCGATTCAAGATGAAGGTTGGATGACGCGCATTAATCGGCGAGTCGAACGCATCGTAACGAAACGATTACGAAAAAAGGACTGTGGCACGAGGAGGAACGACATTGACAGAAGAACAAATGGCACGGAAGTGCAGCGGCTGCGGTGCGGAACTGCAAATTGAGAATCCGGAAGCATCCGGCTACGTGCCGGCAAAAGCGTTGGAACGGACGCCTGTAATTTGCCAGCGCTGCTTTCGAATAAAAAATTACAATGAAGCAATATCCGTCGCATTCGATCAAGATGAATTTCTTCGCTTGTTAGGCCGTATCGGTGAAGAAGACGCACTTGTTATTCATATCGTCGATCTATTCGACTTTGACGGCAGTATTATTTCCGGTTTGCAGCGATTTGTCGGGAATAACCCAGTATTGCTCGTCGTGAATAAGATCGATTTGCTGCCGAAGGTAACGAATTGGAACCGCATGATCAATTGGGTGCAGCGCCAAGCGAAGGAGCACGGCATTCGGATCGTGGACATTGCACTTGTGAGCGCAAAGCGCAATCTTGGCTTCGATCGTCTGATCGAACAGGTTGCTGATTGGCGCGGCGATCGCGATGTTTATGTCGTTGGGGCTACAAATGTAGGGAAGTCAACGTTAATTAATCGCTTGATTCGGGACTATAGTGATTTGGACGGGGAGCTTACCACTTCGCGCTATCCGGGTACAACCCTGGATATGATTCATATTCCACTCGATGACGGCAAGCATATTATTGATACGCCGGGGATTGTTTATAAGAGCCGTTTAACAGAGCTGGCTAGCCGTGAGGACTTGTCTGCTCTGCTGCCGGACAAATCTTTGAAGCCGGCCGTATATCAATTGAATGAAGGGCAAACGCTGTTCTTTGGCGCTTTTGCTCGTTTTGACTTTGTAGAAGGGGAACGTCAATCCTTTACATGCTATTTGTCCAATGATCTTCCGATCCATCGGACGAAGCTTGAACGTGCGGACGAGCTCTACCGCGATCATCGTGGTGAATTGCTCGCTCCACCGACGCGTGAACGAATTGACGAGCTTCCAGCATGGACGAAGCACCAGTTCCGCATTGGACGCGGAGGAGCGACAGATGTATTCATTTCCGGCTTAGGCTGGATTAAGTGCAATGGTACAACCGGCGCATTGGTGGAAGTTCATGCGCCTAAGGGAGTCAAGGTGCTTGCTCGCCACTCCTTAATTTAGCAATTTGGGAGAAGAGAACGTCAACAGGTAGGGGGATGGGCTTGATGGCAGCTAAGGGTGCAGCATACTCGAACAATATCGTACGGAACTTGGATACAAGCTCCAAGGTTTATGCGGTAATCGGTGATCCGATTGCGCATTCCAAATCTCCGCTTATGCATAATGCAGCCTTGCAGGAGATGGAAGTGAACGGGGTATATACTGCTTTTCATGTAAAGCCGGAGCAGTTAGAGCATGCAGTGGCTGGCATCCGTGCGCTTGGACTCGGAGGTGTCAACGTTACGATTCCGCATAAGGAGCAGGTAATGGCATATTTGGACGAGATTGATGAAAGCACCCGAGTCATTGGGGCAGTCAATACGATAGTTCACTGTGAAGGCAAGCTATATGGGTATAACACGGATGGTTTAGGATATGTGCGTTCCTTGCAGGAAGAGATGCAAGCAGATATTCCATCCTCCCGGATTGTAATCATAGGGGCGGGTGGCGCAGCTCGTGGTATCGCGTATGCGCTTCTCGCAGAAGGCTGTAAAGAGCTTACCATCGCCAATCGTACAGTAGAACGCGCGCATGCGCTTGCGGAGGACTTGTCTGGATTCGGCAAGGTAAGGTCGGTTATGCTAAACGATACACCAGCTATTCCACCGCAAGACGTCGATATTGTGATTCAAACGACCTCGGTCGGCATGCACCCGCATATCGATGAGATGCCTGTAGCCAAGGAATGGCTTCAATCTCATATGCTTGTCAGTGACATCATCTATAATCCACTGGAAACAGCGCTGCTGCAAGCTGCCAAGGCACAAGGATGCCGCATTCACAATGGCCTTGGTATGTTCGTGCATCAAGGGGCCATTGCATTTGAGCTGTGGACAGGGATGAAGGCTCCGACAGAATTGATGCGGCAGAAGGTTCTGGAGACGCTGAATTGTAAGCAGTGAAGTGGAAATCGTGATATAGTAGTAATTTCAGATCAATGGTGTGAGTCTTGCCATCAGTGGGCAGACGATACGCAATCACATAATTTATGAATAGATAAGGCAGGTTAAACTTATATGCTAACGGGTAAACAAAAACGCTATCTCCGCTCTCTTGCACATCATTTACAGCCTATTTTCCAAGTAGGCAAGGGCGGTATGAATGATCAGCTTGTTCGTCACGTGGAAGATGCAATTGAGAAGCGTGAATTAATGAAGGTTTCTGTATTGAACAACTGCTTGGAGGATCCGCGTGAAATCGGAGAAGAGCTCGCATCACGTTCTGGCTCTGAGCTTGTTCAAGTCATTGGCAAAACAATCGTATTGTACAAGGAATCGACTGATCACAAACAGATTGAACTGCCATAACGATCACTGGAGGTTACCGACATGAAGTTCGTAGGGATCATGGGCGGCACTTTCGACCCGATTCATCTCGGACATCTAGTGGCGGCGGAATGTGCCCGAGAAACGGCTTCTTTGGACGAGGTATGGTTTATGCCGGCACATGTCCCTCCGCATAAATCGCATCGTCCGTCAGCTTCTGCGGAGCAGCGGCTGGAAATGGCGAAGCTGGCGGTACAAGGGAATCCGCACTTTCGAGTCTGTGATTGGGAAATTAGACATGGAGGCGTATCCTACACGCTGGACACCGTCAAAGGGCTGCGCGAGGAGTATCCGGATACCGAGTGGGCATGGATTATCGGTGGTGATATGGTTGCCTATTTGCCTCAATGGCATCACATTGACGAGTTGATGGAACAAATTCGGTTCATTGGACTGCACCGACCGGGGTCGAATTGGGATACTTCTAAGATTCCTGCTTCGTGGGCTTCCCGCCTCATCGAAAGCCAGATGCCGCAGATGGATATCTCATCGACTGATATTCGTCAGCGTATCGCCGAAGGAAGATCGATTGCGTACATTGTACCGGATCAGGTTCAACAGTATATAGCGAGGTGGGGTCTATATGAATCGGACACGCGAACAACTGATTGAGGCAGTTCAAATGCAAATGCCCGCTGCACGTTGGCAGCACACGCAAGGGGTAATGACGACAGCTGTTCAATTAGCGAAAAAGTACGGTGCAGACCCGGACAAGGCTGATCTTGCAGCGATTCTGCATGATGTTGCAAAATATTGGCAGACTGATCGGATGGAGCGCATGATCCGTGAACATCATATGCCGTCTGAATTGCTGGAGCATGACAAGCAATTATGGCATGCGCCCGTAGGCGCGTATGTGGCGGAGCATGAATACGGGATTGAGGATGTAGAAATACTGGATGCAATCAGATACCATACTTCTGGTCGCGAGAAGATGACACTTCTGGATAAGGTTGTATGTCTGGCCGACTATATCGAGCCAGGCCGGGATTTCCCGGGAGTAGAGCATATCCGTGTACTGGCTGAGCAGAATCTGAATGCGGCGCTTATCGCTGGCTTTGATTCCACGATATCGTTCCTCATTGAGCGCCGGCGGCGAATTTTCCCGCTTACGATCAGTGCCCGCAACGGTCTACTTGCAGAGCTGGAAGCAGAATTGGAACAGCAAGCGGATTAAGGATTTTGTAGCACTTATGAATACAAGGTTCAAACCTAATGTGGAGGTAATTGAATGGCAATCAACACAAAACAATTGCTCGATATCGCCGTAAACGCGGCAGAAGATAAAAAAGCGATGGATCTTATTGCGCTAGATTTGCAAGGTATTTCTCTTATTGCAGATTATTTTGTAATCTGCCACGGGAACTCGGACACTCAGGTTCAAGCGATTACGAACGAAATTCGCAAGCGTGTGCATGAAGCGGGCGGACAAGTACGCGGTACGGAAGGTTTTGATTCTGCACGTTGGGTGCTCATCGATCTGGGCGACGTCATCGTTCATGTGTTCCACCGCGAAGAACGTGAATACTACAACATTGAAAAACTGTGGTCTGACGCGAAAGTAGTGGAGTTTGCATGATTTGGGAAGCAGGTACAATTCAACGTTTAGAAGTTGCACGTGAAGTTTCTCCGTACGGATATTTTCTGACGAACGGAGAGCAGGATGTGCTTCTGCATTATACAGAGCTTACGGACAAAGTAAAGCCAGGCGATCACGTGGAAGTGTTCTTGTACTATGACACGGAAGATCGTATCGCTGCGACAATGAAGCGTCCTCTTTTGACATTAGGGGAAGTTGCGAAGCTTAAGGTTGCTGATATTCATAAAAAGTATGGCTGCTTCCTAGAGATGGGCATTGGGCGTCAGTTGCTGCTCCCGAAGGGCGAGCTTCCTGAGTTCGAACCGCTTCATCCTCAGGTTGGGGACGAGGTGTACGTGCGCATGGAACAGGATCGGTACGGCCGTCTTATTGCACTTCCAGCCCGTGAAGATGATTTGGTTCCTTCTATGTTCGAAGCGCCGGAGTCATGGAACAATACATGGCGCGACGCGGTAGTATACCGTCCGCTCAAGATGGGAACCTTCGTTGTTGTGGACGGTGCGCCAGTTGGAGAAGGCGTGATCGGATTTCTGCATGAATCCCTGCGTCCGCGTCTGCTTCGTTTAGGAGAAGCAGTCCGTGTTCGTATTACGCATGTTCGTGAGGATGGTCGAGTCAATGTTACGATGGCGGAGCGCAAGGAAGTGGGCATGGATCAAGATGCGGAACGCTTGTTCACCTTCTTGAAGGAGCGTCCGAATGGTACAATGCCTTATTCTGATGAAACGCCGGCTGATATTGTGAAGCAGCGCTTCGGGATTAGCAAATCTGCATTCAAGCGTGCCATTGGACGTTTGATGAAGGCAGGAATCATTCGTCAGAAGGGGAACTGGACGGAACTGACGGAAGCCGCTTCTGCGATGGATAAGGAGCAGCTTCACAAGGCTCTCGAGGCAGCACAAGCCGAGGCACGGGAGGCGCATAAGATGCGCTCTCGCGGCAGCGACAATGCACGATAGGCTGTTCGCCATCAGCCAATGTGGATGATGGGAGATTAGAGCAGCTCCAGCAGGGGAAGTGAAAATGGATGATTTCTTATGGACGTATAGCTGAGGTCTATGATCGATTAATGGGAGATATGCCGTACGAGCAATGGGTATCCTTTGCCAATCAAGCTTGGGAGCGCTTCGGGAGCGGAGAGGTGCGTTCAATCGTTGACCTTGGCTGCGGAACAGGGAATACGGCTATACCGTTAGCCAAGTTAGGTTATGATGTTATCGGCATCGACATTTCTGATTCTATGCTGTCTATTGCAAATAACAAGTTGTTGGAGACGGGGCCGATTTTAGGAAGTGTTCGTTGGGCTCATCAGGATATGTGCGCGTGGACAATGCCTGATGAGGCAGATGCGGTCGTTTCTTTTTGCGATAGTTTGAACTATGTGACTGAAGAGGAAGACGTGAAGCGTGCCTTTCAAGCTACGTTCAATAATTTGAAATCTGGCGGCTTGTTCTTGTTCGATGTACTGCATGCTCGTCAGTTTGAGGAGTATGCCGAGACGCAGCCGTTTGCATATGATGATGAAGATGTTTCATACCTCTGGTTCTCGGATTATGACGAAGAACGTCAAGAGATTGAGCATCAATTAACTTTATTCGTTCGCCAGCAGGGCGGAGAACTGTATGAACGGATTGACGAGATACATGTAGAGCGAGCTTACGATCCGAGTTGGCTGGAAGTTATGCTGAAGGAAGTCGGCTTTGACCGTGTCGAGCAATTTGCGGATTTTGCATGGCAGTCTCCAGACGAAGAGTCACGGCGAATATTTATGATCGCTGTGAAGCCTTAAATAAATAATGGTTGTACATAATCCTGATGCGATGTTACATCATTATGTCTGTTTATGTCTGTCGTAGCATGTGAAATCTGGTGATACGTTTTCATTATAAGGCGAACAAACAAGAAAGTTTTGGAGTTGCTTGGCGATCATTGACAATAAGTAAATTTTTCATTATGATATAGCTACTTGCACCTATTTGGTGCACAATAATCACATTGAAGCTGAATAGGTAGAATGGAAAGACTTCGAAGAGGAATAGTACCTTACGATCCATCTTCAGAGAGCTGGCGGTTGGTGCAAGCCGGTAATGGAGTAGAAGCGAACTCACCTCAGAGTCGCGCAGCAGAATCGGGAACGTTAAGCTGCGACGTTTCACCAGCGTTAATGGTGTAAAGGGAGTGGATAGCAAAGCATGCTGTCCGCTAACTAGGGTGGTACCACGGGAATAATGCCTCTCGTCCCTAGCGATATTCGCTAAGGATGAGAGGCTTTTTTAATCACATTTATTCATTGCCGCAAGCAGGACGGACATGCGCGAGCAGCCGTTAAGGCATCGTAGGAGGATTAATTATGAGTCAAGAAGTGAAGCAGCCGCATGGCTACGCGCCACAGCAGATTGAGCCGAAATGGCAATCCTATTGGGATGAACATAAGACATTCGCAACGACAGAAGACGAAAGCAAGCCGAATTTCTATGCGTTGGATATGTTCCCTTATCCATCTGGAGCGGGTCTTCATGTAGGGCATCCGGAAGGTTATACGGCAACCGACATCATGTCCCGTTACAAGCGTATGCAGGGATATAACGTCCTTCATCCAATGGCATGGGATGCATTCGGCCTTCCAGCTGAGCAGTATGCCATTGATACAGGACAGCATCCGCGTGAATTTACGGTGAAGAATATTGACAACTTCCGTCGTCAGATTAAGTCTCTCGGCTTTTCATATGACTGGGATCGTGAGTTCAGCACGACTGATCCGGAATATTACAAGTGGACACAGTGGATTTTCATCCAGTTGTACAAGAGAGGCCTGGCATATGTAGCTGAGGTACCGGTTAACTGGTGTCCAGCACTTGGCACGGTTCTTGCCAACGAGGAAGTTATCGATGGCCGCTCGGAGCGCGGTAACCATCCAGTTATACGAAAGCCAATGCGCCAGTGGGTATTGAAGATTACCGAGTACGCAGAGCGCCTGCTGCAAGATTTGGATGATCTTGATTGGCCGGAAAGCTTGAAAGACATGCAGCGCAACTGGATTGGCAAGTCCAAGGGTGCTGAAGTTCGCTTTGCAATCGATGGTCACGATGAGGAATTGGTTGTATTCACGACTCGTCCAGATACGCTGTTCGGTGCAACTTACTGTGTTGTCGCGCCGGAGCATGAGCTTGTTGATCGCATTACAACTGCTGAACAGCAGGCTGCCGTGAAGGCATACCAAGAGCAAGCAGCACGTAAGAGTGATCTGGAGCGTACAGATTTGGCGAAGGACAAAACGGGTGTATTCACAGGCAGCTATGCAGTGAACCCGGCGAATGGGACGAAGCTTCCAATCTGGATTGCGGATTATGTACTTGCTGGATACGGTACAGGGGCAATTATGGCTGTCCCAGGTCATGATCAGCGCGACTGGGAATTTGCCAAGCAGTTCGACCTGCCAATTATTGAAGTGATTAATGGCGGCAATGTACAGGAAGAAGCATATTCCGGAGACGGAGAGCATGTAAATTCGGAATTCCTGAATGGAATGGATAATGCAACTGCAATGGCGCGCATGATTGAGTGGCTTGAAGCAGAAGGCAAAGGCGAGGGCAAAGTGACGTACCGCCTGCGTGACTGGCTGTTCAGCCGTCAACGTTATTGGGGAGAGCCGATTCCGATTTTGCATCTTGAAGACGGTACGATGAAGCCTGTGCCAGAATCCGAGCTTCCACTTACCCTGCCGGATGTAGACCAGATTCGTCCATCGGGTACTGGAGAATCTCCGCTTGCGAATGTAGACGAATGGGTGAACACAGTTGATCCAGAGACAGGCATGAAGGCTCGTCGTGAAACGAACACAATGCCGCAATGGGCGGGAAGCAGCTGGTACTACCTGCGCTACATCGATCCGCACAATAACGATGAAATCTGCTCTAAAGAGAAGCAAAAGAAATGGCTTCCGGTCGACCTGTACATTGGAGGCGTAGAGCACGCGGTTCTTCACTTGCTGTATGCACGCTTCTGGCATAAGGTATTGTTCGACCTCGGCGTTGTAGATACGAAGGAGCCATTCCAGAAGCTCGTTAACCAAGGGATGATCCTTGGTACGAATGGTGAGAAGATGTCCAAGTCTCGCGGCAATGTAATCAATCCAGATGATATTGTGAACGAGTTCGGCGGCGATACACTTCGCATCTATGAAATGTTCATGGGTCCATTGGAGGCAACAAAGCCTTGGAATACGAACGGGGTAGAAGGCAGCTTCCGCTTCTTGAACCGCATCTGGCGCCTGTTCATTAACGAGGAAACAGGAGCACTGAACAGCAAAATCGTTGACGGAACGGATGGCGCAGACCAAGCCTTCATCCGTACATGGCACAAGACGATTAAGAAGGTAAAGGAAGACATTGAAGGCTTCCGCTTCAATACGGCAATCAGCCAATTGATGATTTTCATCAATGAAGCTTACAAGACAGATGTTCTTCCGCGCCAAGCGATGGAGAACTTCGTTCAATTGCTGTCGCCGCTTGCGCCTCATATTGCAGAGGAATTGTGGCAGCGTCTTGGCCATCAAGAGTCGATTACGTATGTTGCATGGCCGACTTATGAGGAAGCTCTTACCGTTGACGCAGAAGTTGAGATTGTAATCCAAGTGAATGGTAAGATTGTATGCCGTTCAAATGTAGCGGCTGATGCTGACGAAGAGGCGATGCAGCAAAAAGCGATGTCCCTTGCGAACGTTCAGGAAGCCATTGCTGGCAAGACGGTTCGCAAAGTCATCGCGGTCAAAGGTCGACTCGTCAACATTGTGGTCGGTTAAGTTCTTCGCCGAATAACTGGAATTCGACCTTATGCAGGTCCTCCTCGTATTTGGCATGGGTGACTTGAATGAGCTGCTGGAATACTCCTTCGAGCTCATCATCCAACAGTCGGAGCGCCTCGGCGGTTATGCCGCCGGGGACGGCTACCCGCTGTTTCAGATGCTCAAGGGTGAAACCGCCCTCGGTAAGCAGCTTGCCAGTTCCAAGCAGCATTTCGCTAGCTAGACGTTCGGCGTCTTTTCTTTCGATTCCTGTTACTTCAACAGCAGCGTCTACCCACTTTTGGACAAAGAAGGCAATGAATGCAGGGCCGCAGCTTGATATATCCGAAGTGATGCGGGTGAACTGCTCGGGAACCTGAACAGGTCGGCTAATTGACATCATCAGTTGTTCCAATAGCAGCCTGTCTTCTGTAAGGATTCTGCTGCCATACATACATAAGGATGCTCCGCTCCATACATAATTCGTGATACTCGGGATAATTTTCGCTATTTTACAAGTCAGCTGCTGTTCTAAATGGCTGATCAATACAGGGCTTGTTATCGATACAGCGATAAGTTCAGGTCTGACAAATGGCGCTATTTCATCCAGAACCGTTTTAAACTCCAAAGGCTTTACGCATATAAAGACAATATCGCTTTCCTGTACAGTTTCTACATTGCTGCTGGCCAGTTGAAATCCGGGGTATTGTGCAGCAAGTTGCTGAATTTTATGTTTTGAACGATTGCTTGCGATAAGTTGAGATGATTCTAATGCTCCAGATTGAAGTAGTGCCTCAATTATCGTAGACCCCATGCTTCCCGTACCAATAAATCCGACTTTCAAGTACGTTCCCTCCCTTTGCCTCTGCCTATTCTGCACACGTCGTGATTATGTTCTCTTCGTATTCAATTTCTACGAACGCAAAATTATCAAGCTTATTGATCCATATGATGACATGGTTGACCATTATGCCGTCATTCGCTGACGAAGGGTGTGGGGACATGAAGCAAGGAAATAGGGAAGCTAAAGCACTGCCAATGCGCTGGCTGCTAGCTATGGGCTTGGCCGTGATTGGTGTTGCGATTTGCATGTGGGTATGGGTGAAGCCGCAAGCAGTATTGGATGCAGGCACATGGACAGATCTGAATGAAGAAATTGAGTCTTTGATTGCCGCTGATGGAAAGCCAGCTCTGCTGAATGACAATACTATGCCATTGAAAGGGGGTAAAGGGGAAGATTGGGGATATAAGCAGCAACCTGCTATACAAGCTGACGTGAAGAAGAACAGCGGTATTGATACTGGGCAGCCGGACAACTCTGGAAGCTCAGAAACTTCTGCAACTTCTGCAACTTCTGCAACTTCCCCTCCTTTAGTGGCAGCTGATGAACAACAGATCAAAAAAGATATTAAGGAGCAAGCAAATGTTTCAGGAGGAAAAGAAACTCCATCCCAGCTAATTAACATTAATACGGCTGATATCTCAGCGTTAATGACGCTTCCAGGTATTGGTCCAAGTAAAGCGAAGGCAATTGTTGAATATCGTGACAAGAAGGGCGCCTTCCGTCGAATTGACGATTTGATGAAGGTGAAGGGAATCGGAAAAAAGCTAATGGCTAAAATCCGGGATAAAGTCCGTATTGAGTAAAGAAGGCAATGTGTAGAATGTGACGTCTTTTGTTGCACGAATGCACAACCCTGCTTACAATAAGGATAATATACACATCATAGACAAAGGCAGAAGAATGGGGACTGGAGTTATGACAACGACTATGCGCAAAGACTGGGATACATATTTTATGGATATTGCCTATATGGTGTCTACACGCTCACGATGCCCTAGAAGGCATGTTGGCGCGTTGCTTGTACAGGGTAAGAAGCTGTTGGGTACTGCTTATAACGGCGCTCCGATGGGGGTTCCTGACTGCAGTGAGGCTGGCTGCATGATCGCAGAACAGTATGAGAAGGTTATCGTAGACGGTTCGGAGCAGATGGTCAAGAAGCAGCGCTGCATACGTACGATCCACGCCGAACAAAATTTGCTCCTGTTCACAGATCGGAATGATCGGGAAGGTTCTACGGTATATGTGACGGATCAGCCATGCTGGACATGTGCAAATATGCTTGCGAACAGTGGCGTTGTGGAGATCGTATATCATCGCCCTTATAAGAAGGACAGTGATAAGGTGGCAGCGATGATGGAGCACAAAGGAATTGTGTTCCGCCAGCTGCAGCATTATCATCCGCCAGCTGAATCAGTTATGGATGAGGTTCGCGAATAATTGAAAATGTTGAATACGGAAGAGGAAGAACCTCTGTACTCAAATCAAGTACTTTGTTGCGCATATGGAATGCGAACGAGTGAACTTGCGAGTACAGAGGTTTTTTTGCGTATTCGCAGCAGGAAGGAGTTCATATGCTGGCACGTCGGCCGTTAGTCGCTGCTGCATGTATCATTGCAGCAGGATTTCATCTGAGCGCAGTGCTGTCTAATGGAGAGGCTTGGGTAGCGGCATTCGGATTGACACTGCTGCTGCCCATCTGTGTAATTGGGAGCAAATGCAGCCGCATGCAGGCGATCGTCTATGCGCTGCTATTAATGTTTGCTGTGCTTTATTATCAATGGATCGTCAAGGCTGGCGACAGTGTATGGTCAGAATGGGAATCCCTTTCCCTTGTCGATCAGGAACAGGAATTGAACGGTGAGTGGGAAGGAATCATTTTTTCCCATCCAGAGATCGATGGAGACCGGATGCAGTTCCAACTTGCAGCAACAGGCTGGAGGACACCTGAAGAGTCTCGTATGGATCGTGTTCGGGAAATGCTGCTTGTTCAAGTTAAACTCTTGAGCAAGCAGGAGTTGAAGCTAGTGAATGATTGGAAACGTGGGCAACTGGTACGTATACAAGGCAAGCTGGATGTCCCCGGTGACGCTGGGAATTTTGGTGGTTTTAGTTATCGAGACTATTTGCGTACATTGCATATCCATTCAATCTTGAAGGTGTCTGGCTTGCAGCACATGCAACTGCATGTTTCACTTGGAACGATCTCTATCTATGAACCAATAGTCCTATGGAATCGGATGCTCGCCTATGTTGATCAAGGCAGGGAACGTTTGGCAAATATACTGCAGCACATCTACGTACAACCGCATAGCGGCTATATGCAGGGGCTTGTGCTAGGGACGCGGGAAGATATGGATCCGGATATTTATCAACAGTTTTCGCAGTTGGGACTGACCCATGTGCTCGCCATATCCGGACTGCATGTAGGTGTACTCATCGGAGCGTTATTATCGCTCTTACGCTTACTGCGAATCACCAAGGAAACGAGCATATCGATCACGATGGGATTCATCCCAATATATGTATTGATGACCGGAGCCTCTGCGTCTGTCATACGGGCAGGTATGATGGCGCTTCTTGCACTGTACGGAGCAAAAAGGGGCTGGCTGAAGGATGGTCTTCATCTATTGGCGGCAGCCTTCCTTCTTATGGCGTTATGGGATCCCCGCTATGTGCTTCAGGTCGGATTTCAATTATCTTTTGTGGTTACGGCCGGATTGATAGTATTTGTTCCTCAAGTGATGAACATGTTAGGCTCACTTCCAAGAACGATATCCAGTGCAATCTCTGTGACGTTAGTCGCACAGTCTGTATCACTGCCTCTAACGGTATATTATTTTAATCAGTTTTCACTGTTATCATTTCTAGCTAATTTTGTGATCGTGCCCTGTATTAGTCTTATTGTACTACCTTTAGGTTCCATATCCTTACTTATCGGTTCCGTATATGAGCCCTTAGCGAAACCGATTGCATGGCTCGTTGAACACTTGAATGAGTTCACGTTCCGCTTGGTTCACTGGCTGGCGCAAATCGAAGGAGCTACGATTATATGGCCAACGCCTCCATTGTGGTGGATTGTTCTTTACTATGTGATATTCGCCATAGCACTTGAATCTGTACGCCGCTGGTCGGCAACTAGACAGATTTACAAGAGAGGCAAGAATGCGGCAGTTCATCATGGGGATGAAACACAGCCGCTTGATTTCATCGAGCTTCCGATTAGAGGGGGACGATATCAGGGGATCAGAGCATTTGGGGCTGTTTTCATTTTTGGATTCGTGGTGGTGCAGGGATATACTTGGAGCCGTCCTGATGATGCAACGGTAAGCTTCATTGATGTTGGTCAGGGTGACAGTGTTCTGATTTCGACTGCGACAGGCAAGCATATGCTGATTGATGGAGGAGGGACTGTGAATTTCCGCAAACCGAATGACCATTGGCGAGAACGAAGGGTACCATTCGAGGTAGGGGAAAAGGTTGTTGTCCCCTTATTGAAGCAGCGAGGAATCAGGGAGTTGGATGTCGTTCTGCTTACCCATGCTGATCAAGATCATGCCGGCGGCTTGCAGGCCGTGTTGAAGCATATTCCCGTGAAGCAGTTCATTATGAATGGGACATGGAAGTCTTCTGTTTTTATGAACAATTTATATGGTACAGCTATAGATAAAGGGATTCCAATCCGTAAATGGGAAGCGGGACAGCGCTGGAAGTTGGATCAGTGGAGTACGTTAGAGGTTTTGTATCCGTACCCATCATCAAATTCTGATTCTTCTCTCCAATTGGAGAACAATCAGAATGAGGCGTCCCTTGTCGTACAGGTAACACTTACACACCCAACCAGTGGTGAACATGCGGTATTCATGCTGACAGGTGATTTGGAGGCCGATGGAGAGAGACAAATGCTGCAATATGTTGCAGAGAGGTCGCCGAGGGTTATTGATGTATTGAAGGTAGCGCATCATGGCAGCAAAACCTCTACTACCCCAGAATGGATAGAGCAATGGCACCCCAAAATCGGAATTATTTCAGCGGGGCGAAATAATCGATATGGTCATCCACATCCGAAGGTGTTAGATACGCTGCGTGATGCGAGGATCCCAGCGAAGCGTACAGACATAGAGGGGGAAATTCAATTCAAGCTGACATCAGGTGGTTTGAAGGTTAGAGCGAAGCGTGATAGGATACATTTATAGATTGGCGCGGGAAGCACGTCATATAAGGCGTGCTTTTTCTTCTTTCCTGTAGCTTTCTTCTATTTTTTAAGTTTCATTACATTGTAATATCCTTTTCAAGGTGTTGTTTGCTATGCTAATGTTGGATTATTGAAAAAAATTCACGTATCAAGATTATTCTACAAATTGGTAACGATCATCTGCAACCATTTCAGACGTTCTCACGTCAATGGATATGCAAGAGAGGGGGATCAAGGTGGTAGAGCCAGGACTCATTCGATCCGCTCAGTCTGGCGATAGAGACGCGCTTATCACTCTTTTGCGGGAAATCGAACAATATGTGTATCGAACTGCTTATTACATACTGAATAATGAGCAGGATGCACTGGACGCGTCCCAAGAGGCCTTAATCCGGATATATACTAAAATTCAATCGTATGAGGAGAAAGCACAGTTCAAAACTTGGGTACAGCGCATCGTAACGAATATTTGCATTGACAAATTCCGTCGTACGAAGCCAACTGTATCAATTGAGGAGCATAACCTCACATTCCTTGGGAATGAAAGCGTGGAGCGTGAGGTTCTATCTTCCCATGCAGCGCAGGATATACGAGAGGCGATTGAGCAACTGCCGGAGCATCATCGTGCTGTCGTTGTGCTTCGCTACCTGCAAGACTTCTCGTATAACGAAATTGCTGAAAGTTTGAACTTGCCTCTCAATACGGTGAAATCATATCTATTCCGCGCCAGACAACAGCTGCAGACAATGCTGCAAGATTACGAGAAAGGTGGTGTGCGAGGATGAACTGTTCAGAGGTGATGGAACTTATGCAGCGGAGATTGGATGGAGACATAAACGATACGGAACAGCGCCTTCTGACTGAGCATATTAACCATTGCCCCGCCTGTAGTGAAATGGCTGAGCGATTGGAACGGCTCCATATGGAATTAGTTCAGCTGCCTAAGGTCGAGCCTAAATTCAGCCTAGTAGATGCAATTATGCCTACGCTTGATTTCATAGATCGAGACGAACAGTTGGCTGCGGTCGAATCAAATGTAGAACCTTATCCGCATGAGATGAAGGCAGTGAGCCCAGTAACGAACGGTAAGTCCGAAAAGGAACGTATCGATAAGGATCGTTCACAGCCTCAGGCTGCTCAGCGGTGGTTCGAACGAATCCGTTGGCGTGCAACAAGCGCTGTCGTAGCAGCGGGGCTTGTGCTAGGACTGTTTATTGTGAATTTCAAGCCGCCTACAGTCGAACAGGCTGGGGACTTTGGCGAGCTGGGAAAAGAGCAATTGATGCAATCAGAAGCGATGGATGAATCACATGGCCCTCAAGAAACCAAATCGGACTCTAGTTCGCCGGTGAAGGAGAAGCCAGCGAATAACGATCCACAGAACAATCAGCCTGACTCTTCTGCCTATAAAGCGCCGGATGGAACGGAAAATAAGGATCTTAAGGCGTCAGAACAAGGTGTTCAGGAATATAAGGCAGGCTCCGCGGCTCGGGAAAGTTCGAAGACAGAGGCAGATTCTAAAGGTAAGTCATCTCGTCGGCAAAAGGAGCGAGAGATAGCCTCAACAGATCAACCCCCTGTAAAAGGCGGACAGCCGAAAACGGATCTGGATAAGGGCAAGGTTCCAGCTAAACAAGAGGGCAAGAAGGAAGATGCTAAGAAAGATCAGTTGCAAAAAGATACAAAACAGACTCCGGCAGAAGATCCGCCGAAAGAAGATACAAATCAGGTTCAAAATGATAATGGTTCAACTGAGGAGAAGCAGGTCAACAGCTTAGTTGGTCCTCCTTCGATTACGTCCACGGCTGAAGCAACGGCACCGAACGGCAGCCTTATGGCGACTTGGGACAATGGGCAGTTACTGTTGTATAAGTTAACTGGACAGGAACGTACCAAGCTGCAGACAATTGCACTGGCAGATAAGCCAACAGAGCTTTTATGGTCTGCTGATAGCTCGAAGCTGACGATTGTGACCGCAGCGGAAGATGGAAAGTCAGTTAAGCAGCAATATGAGCTGAAGAACGAATCGCTCGAACTGGTTAAGGATACTGAAAATCAGGAAGAGCGAGAAGTGATCGAGGGTTCCGTTCAGCAGCAGTAATAAAAAGGGCAGACATGCAGGGCGTTGATGCACACATTAGTAAGGCCTTGCGTATATTATAATATCAGGATGACAGCAAAGCTTTCCCGTACGTCGAATGACCATTTGTGCGAAGTTTCTAGAGCTTCGTGGCAAATGTTTATTATAGATGTTAGGGGACAAAGGGACTCGCGCAACAGAGATGTTGTGCAAGTCCCTTTGTTTTTGCAGCAAAGTCTGCTATGATGAGGTTCGTTATATCGTGAGGGGAGGGTAGCAACATGGTGGATATTAAAGCAGCCGTCAAGGAAATTAAGCGCGGCTTCCCGCGCCCTATCTATATTCTGTACGGTACGGAAAAATATCGAATTCAGGAATTCGTTCAATTTTTAATAGAGCATACCGTGGATGAAGAAAATCGTGAATTAGCCATTATGAAGATGGATACTTCTGAATTTCCAGTGGAGGCAGTCGTAGCAGAGGCGGAGACGATGCCGTTCCTAGTTCAGCGCAAAATCATTCTTGTCAAGGATCAGACGGTGTTCGCATCAGGCAAGGATGGCAAGATTGAGCATCAGACCGAACGCTTGCTGGAGTATATGGATAATCCGATGGATACGAGCATTGTAGTATTCCTTGTCCAAGCGGACAAGCTGGATGAGCGAAAGAAAACGGTCAAGAAAGCAAAGACCGCAGGGGCGGTGCTGCCTTTCTTGCCGCTTAGTGCAGATGAGCTGATTTTATGGGTTCGCAAGGAAGCGGAGAAGCACGGATGCGCCATAGAGGATGAGGCCGTACGAACCGTTCTGAACAATGCTGGAACGAATTTGCAAACCCTGTCGGCCGAAATTGAAAAGTGCTGCTTGTTCACTGGGACAGGCAGAACAGTAGTCGTAGATACGGTCCACTCTTTAATTGCTAAAAATACGGAGCAGAATGTATTTCAACTCGTCGAGGACATTATTAAGCGGCGGGCGGATCGTGCGCTCGATACGCTGCATGAATTGTTGAAGCAGAAGGAAGAGCCCATTAAAATTATGGCGCTTATCGT
Source organism: Paenibacillus alvei DSM 29 (assembly GCF_000293805.1). Classification (GTDB taxonomy): domain Bacteria; phylum Bacillota; class Bacilli; order Paenibacillales; family Paenibacillaceae; genus Paenibacillus_B; species Paenibacillus_B alvei. Next base: position 413,656 of record NZ_AMBZ01000004.1, read on the forward strand.
GCGTCAGTTGCGGATTATGGTACAGGTGAAGGAATTGACGAGCCGCAGCTTCAGTCAGCAGCAGGCAGCTTCTCAGCTCGGAATGCATCCGTATGCGGTCAAAATGGCTTATGAGCAAGCGCGTGACTATGATAGCAATATGCTGACAAAGTGGATTGCAGAGGCGGCAGAGCTTGATTATGAAATGAAATCAGGTCAAGTGGAAAAAACATTGGGCTTAGAGCTGTTTATTATGCGGATGTCGAAAGGAATAACAAGAATACAAAAAGAAACCAGAAGATGAACGCCTAGGCGTTCATCTTCTGGTTTCTTCGCTTCTAGCTAAGTATGAAAAGGCTCGGGCTTACGCTTGCGCAAGCAGAGCGTTCAATTTCGTTGCCAAGCGAGACTTTTTGCGGGAAGCCGCGTTTTTGTGTACCAAGCCTTTTGTCACAGCTTTATCCAATTTCTTGGAAGCCAAAGCGACAGCAGCTTTAGCTGTTTCTGCTTCGTTGTTCGCCAAAGCAGTGTCAGCTGCTTTAACAGCTGTGCGAAGTGCAGATTTTTGAGAAGCGTTCAACAGACGGCGCTTGTCGTTTGTTTTAACGCGTTTAACAGCGGATTTAATGTTTGGCATTGCTTTCACCTCCGTTGCATCGTAGTGCGACAACAGAATCCAATTCCCTCGTTCATAAGAAAAATAGATTCACAACTTAAAGTATTCTATCACGCTACAATTCAAAAAGCAATACATTTGCCACGTTGGTATTGGGATTAGCCTTGAAATGGACGGGGATGTTCAACGGTCTGTCACCGTTCTGCTCGGTACGCTTTATCATTCGCATAAGAAACGTCTCTATGAGCAAAATACAGGTTAGGAAATGATGTGCGATATGGGAGGAGTTTACCATGACAGTAGATTTGAATTCGTATTCAGTTCGAACCGATTTAGCACTCGAATCAAGAGAAATTGCCCAGCCGGACAGTACGATCCCGATACCTGGTGTATCCGAAGAAGTGGAGGATGTACGTGGAATTAAGGTGACAAAGATACATGTCCAGACCGAAGAGGGCTCCCGTGCAATTGGTCGCCTGCCAGGACGGTATATTACGATTGAAGTACCCGGTTTGCGGCGTAAGGACAGCCAGCTCCAGGATCGCGTAACAACCAAGTTCGCTCAGCTGTTCGAAGGTTTCTTGGGTGAAGTCGGGTTGAATAAAGACTCCAAGGCGCTCATCGTTGGACTCGGGAATTGGAATGTAACACCGGACGCTCTAGGGCCTCTAGTCGTAGAAAACGTACTCGTTACTCGCCATTACTTCGAAATTATGCCGGATCAAGTGAGTCCTGGATACCGAGAAGTCAGTGCGGTTGCACCTGGTGTACTCGGGGTAACTGGGATCGAGTCGAGCGAAATCGTGCAAGGGATTGTGGAGCGGACGAAGCCAGATGTGATCATTGCAATCGATGCCCTGGCATCCAAGGCGCTAGAACGGGTGAATACGACGATTCAGATTGCAGATATTGGCATTCACCCAGGCTCTGGTGTAGGCAATAAGCGCCGAGGATTGACGAAGGACATTCTCGGGATTCCATGCATTGCAATCGGGGTGCCGACGGTCTGCTATGCCTCAACAATTGTCAACAATGCAATTGATTATATGAAAGAGCATTTTAAGCAGGAAACGAACCATACAAGGGACATCCTTGGCATGCTGGATGATATTAGCGAGCAGGAACGATTAATGCTGGTTAAGGAAGTGCTTGAGCCGCTCGGTCATGATTTAGTCGTAACGCCGAAGGAAGTTGACGAGTTCATGGAGGATATGGCGAACATTATTGCAAGTGGGCTGAATGCGGCATTGCATGAGGCAGTCGATACAGATAATGTGAACGCGTATACGCATTAAGTCATCCACAAGTATGACGCGGTCATGCAACTAGAATAACGTCATGACAATAACGAAAAAGATCGAGTTTTGGCCTCCTTCGTGTGACTGCACTCGATCTTTTCGCTTGTTCTCTGACGTTCCTATTCGTCGTTCATTCTAAGAAGATACGAGATCTCATTTCATAGAAGTTACATGATAAAGCGATAAGAGAGCATTCGCAGCTACTTACTTCGTTGCGACTGCGCTTTGACCTGTAATCGTCTGGCCGTATACAGGGTCAATCCCGCCCTCAAAACGAATTCGGATAGACATGCCTTCCTCAAACTGTGGTGTATCCGATACTTGGAAATGAATGTGAGGTTCACTTGAATTGCCTGAATTGCCGCACTCTCCTAACAGTTGGCCTTGCTTGACAACGTCGCCTTTTTTGACAACAACGCTGCCTTTCTTGAAATGAGCAAGCATGCTGTATTCCCCGTTGCCATGATCAATGACCACATAATTCCCCGCCATATCTTTCTCGTTTGGTACGCCAACGGGATCATTGTCTACAATATTATTCTCTACTCGAACGACGGTGCCATCCCGTGGTGCTACTACTGGCTGACCGAATGCGTAGTAGCTTTCGTTCTTGGACGGATCTCCCTCATAGCTCAACCCACCGCGCGCAATGACGAGGTCATAGGCGTAACGTTCCCCAAGAGAAGCGTAGTGATAATTCACGAATTCATTATTACCACCCCAGAATACCAGCCACTCACCTGTAAACGGGGGCTTATACGCCTGCTTTGTCGGGTGATGATCGGATTCCCATTGGAGAAGAGGGTACATCTGCAGCGACACGATTTCGTTATTCGCAATTCCGGTTTGAATGCCACGCAGTCCGGTCGAATCCGTCCACACATATGATTCAATGCCGCCTAAGCTTTTGCGGGCGATAAGCGTCGGCTTCTCTCCCTTTTTCCATAGCGCTTGAAGCAGCTTCGGGAGGTAGCCTTCAGGGACTTTTTCCATAAGCTCCTTGGAAAAATAACGGTACATATGCGAGCCATCCGGCTTTTGGATCCATTGTTCGATTAACTCAGACGTCAGTTGATTTTTGGAATACGATTGGTCAGATACAATAGTTCCGGCAGTTTTCGTCATATGTTCCGTTCTTATCCCTTCTTTATACTCAGCTTCGACAGTAAATGGGTATGTCATGCTGATTGCTAAACATGCGGTCAGAAAAACTATCCTGCCTTTTGATTGTTTCATTTCTAATCTTCCTTTCCCATTAGCATAAATTGATGTTTTAGATTGCGATGAACTTACCTGCTTTAATTGTAGGAAACGAAGTTAAACGGAATGGAAACAGAAGTTCATGCCAACCTTAATTATTCAGTATTTTCCACTTCATTTGGACGGACAGTTAAGGTTCCGTTAAGAAAGTGGAGATAAGGGGGACAAATAGATGTGATAAAATGAACGCATTGATCGGAAGATAATTTACGCTGCGAATGGAGATGAATAACATGGATTTGCATGAGGCGCGCATTCTCATCGTTGAGGATGAGAATGCGCTTAGCAAAATGGTTCGAGCCGTGTTACATAAAGAAGGTATGGAGTACATAACTTGTATCACGACGGGGGAAGAGGCCATCTGCCATATAGAGAAGGAAGCGGTTGACCTGATTATATTAGATGTTATGCTCCCAGGGAAAAGCGGGTTTGAAATCGCCCCGTTTATCCGCCAGAAGTGTGACGCCCCGATTATATTTGTGACCTCCAGGACGACGGATTTGGATAAGTTGACCGGGTTTGCGCTCGGAGGGGACGATTATGTAGCAAAGCCGTTCAATCCATTGGAGCTGGCGGCACGAACCAAGGCTTTATTGCGGCGTTATATGTCCAAAAAAGGGGAGACAGAGAAAGTTGTGCCTGCATTGCCTGAAGATCACGTATATCGATATGGTGATGTTCAATTGGATGCGGCTGCCGGTGAGCTTCGCGTCAAGGGTAAAGTCGTCGATTGTCCCGCGATGGTATTTCAATTGCTGCTGTTCTTTTGCAAGCACCCGAACCGGATTTTTTCGAAATCGGAATTGTATGAGCGGGTATGGGGCCATGATTCCCTGAGCGATGATAATACCGTTATGGTGCATGTTCATCGAATCCGAGAGCGCATCGAGATGCAACCGAGCAACCCGCGCCTGTTGATCACTGTCCGTGGACTCGGATATAAGCTTGTTCCGCCCGAAAAGGAAGAACTGGAACAAGGAGTGCATCTTTGTGAACGAGGAGATCAACAATGAAGACGGGAAAGAGGCTGGCATGGCATTACGGTTGGCAGTGGGTCTTTATTGGGGCAATATTGTTAACTGCGGTATTGTTTGCGTTTATTTGGATAACTGATCGCGTAACCGAATTGGAATTAAATCGCAACTTCATGAGGCATGGCTGGGAATTGGTTTCTAGGTCGATTTCGGTCGATGAAGATGGGAAAATATCTCTGGATGAAGAAATACTGAGGAAAGTGGATATGGTCGGGGGATGGATGCAAATTGTAAATGAGAAGGGAGATGTCATCAAGTCATATGCGGCTCCTTCAAATGTGCCGACTCATTATGCTTCAGGAGAAATAATGGCCTATGTAGAAAAGAATTCTCCATTTCCTTATCATTTATCTTTATATGTCACAGAGATTGGGCATGCAACGCTTACGGTATTGTTTGGTACTGATTCTGCCCAGGATCAACTGCTGGATCGTTGGTTGGCGGCTAGAGAGAAGGGGACTGAGCAATCCTTCAAGGAGGCCGATCAATTACTAAGCGACCAACAGGCATGGGTACAGCTAATAGATGCCGATGGGCGTGAACTCAAATCATGGCAGAAGCCTGTAGAAGAGCCGTCTCGGTATGAAGTTTCAGACATCGGTCTTCGAAGCGTTTACCCTGAACGTTATGGATGGATTCTTACTTATCGTTACATGCCAGATACGAAAGAAACGTGGCTGATGCATCGGCCTCCTACATTTGGCTCATCGATTGACGTTGCTGGATTCATTGTAGATAGCCCAATGCAATTGATTTGGATTGCTGCTGCGGCTGTTATTATGTTTATGATCGTTGTTTTTATCGGCATGGCATGGTGGCAGAGCGCGCGGCTGGCAAGGCCGCTTCAGCATATTATGCTGTGGATGAGGCGAATTGAGCTTGGCAAGTATGAAGAACCTTCTAATTTCAAGGGCATGCCGTTATCACAGCGGCAGAATGGAAAGATGAAGCGGAACTACCGCATCTATGGCGATGTCATTGACAGCTTGCGGCGTATGGCAATTCGACTGGAAGAGGCGGATGAGGAGCGAAGGAAGCATGAAGTGCTTCGTGAAGAATGGCTCGCGGGGGTATCACATGATATGAAGACACCGCTTGCGTCTATCATTGGCTATGCGCATCTTTTGAACGCGCCGCAGTACAACTGGAGTGAACAGGAAGTTGCCGAATACGCGGATATTATGAGGCAAAAAGCGGAGGTGATGGACGAACTTATTCAAGAATTGAATTTAACATATAGACTGCAGAGCAACAGTCTTCCGTTGCAATTAGAAGTCATGGATTTGAGAGACTGGCTGCAAAAGGAACTGGTGCATATCATGCCGCCCGAATATTCCGCAGGACGTATCAAATATTTATATCCCCATCAAGAAGTATTATTTTCGATGGATCCGCGTTATTTTCGGCGCATGGTAGCTAATGTGTGCGTGAATGCATTTTTGCATAATTCGAAGGATACGACATTGTGCATAAAACTACATATGGAAGGTAGCCGAATTGTACTCGTATTCGAGGATAATGGGAAAGGAATGGATAAACAGACACTAGGAAATTTATTTAATCGTTACTACCGCGGTACGTCTACAGATGAGTCTTCTTGTGGATCGGGACTTGGAATGGCGATTGCAAAACAATTGGCAGAAGCTCATGGAGGAACGGTGCTAGCCGAAAGTGAACTGGGGCGGGGGACGACCATTATGCTTTCATTTCCAAATGAGGCTATCCATCTAATCTCTTAAAGTAAAATAGGATTTCCGCATAAATGTTCACTTGGGTTATCGATGATAGAACTGTGACCCGAGAGATGGACACTCAGAAGCAAATCCAAATGTTAAGCACTTATCGGAGACGAAAATATCCTTCACTGCATTTACTTTCACAATACCGAACGATATCAGTGGACATTAAAGAAGATGACTCCTAATGAATATAGGAATCATCTTCTGACAGCGTAGTGTGTTTTTTAGTGTCCGTGTAAGGGTCACTGTTCAGTTTTTTTATTATTTCGATGTAACGATCTATTGAAAATAACGGGGAAGAAAGGAGGATTTTAAGTTTTTTGAATTATTTTATGCATTATGGTATCTTTAAAAGGCTAAACTCCAAATACATATTTTTAAATATTTTCAATTATCCACGAATCGCTGCACGATGATTTAAGCATCCGCTCCCATTTGCATGGTTTCTAATACCGATCATTTTATTGCCCGCCTGTACCAATGACCAATGCTTCCATGTTCTTAATACATAGTTTGTAGAAAAGACGGATTGTCAAGTGAGGTGCGGCAGTTCATTCATAAATGATTCGAAAGCGATTTTCCAGCCTAGGCATTTCCTTAAAACTTGAATGCCATGCGTGTCTTCAAGCTTCTCATGGCAAGCAAATTTGATCAGGTGACCAAGTTGCCTTGAGTCTCTCGCTGATAGACTCGATTCTATTCATAGTCTGCTTATGGAAGGAAGAGGTGCAACTACGGCGTTCACATAGGCCAGTCGTGCTCTATCAGCTTTATACATATTGGACATTTGGTTGCGCTTCAACTCATGCGCTACACTTGAATGATGTCGCCCTAGTTCCTGAGCGATGATTCTTGTAGACCAACCTTACGCATGTTCTAAAAAACAACGAGAGGGGAATAAATAACGAATGGTACCTGCCAATATACAAGTCAGGAGCCTAATTGATGCTTTAAGGGAAAACAGATTTGATTCATTTGATAAGGAAATGATCCATAACATTCGTTTTAGAAAGAAAACGGTCAGGTCAGCAACTGAATTTGTTCACGGACACCAACTGTGCATGTCTTCTTTTCTGCTTTCGATATGGTCCGTACTGTTATCGTCTTACGCTGAACAATATGAAATTTCCGTTTTGTTTTCGACAAGTTCACAAGACGACGAAGATACATGTTGCAATGCCCATCCGCTAGATATATCTATTCAAAAAGAGGATAACCTTTTCTGTCTGGTGAACAAGGTAAAGCTTCAGTTGGACGAATGTTTCGGCAGAACACGGAGCGAGGAACGAGAGACAGCTCGGAAGGTAAGCGGGAAATGGACACATACGGAGCTGCAGGATTCTATTACCGTCGGTATTATAGAATCGAATGGAGGGTACTTGCAGCCGTACATAAATATAAAGGTTCATTCGAGAGTGGAACAGCAGGGCATCACTTTCTGTTATCGCTATACCCGCGATGAATTGGAATGCATGATACGATACGATGGCAGGAGATATGGCAAAGCGCAGATTAATAGGCTGGGCGGGCATTTTCAAGCATTATTGTCAAACGCGTTGAATGCTCCGAAGAAACCGGTTCTCTTTCACCCCATACTGACCCTAAAGGAATGGAAGCAGTTCGTCCGATGGAACGATACGGATAGGGACTATTCATCCCATAGTACCGTATTTCAATTGGTAGAAGAACAGACTTCCGAGACGCCCGAAGCGGTCGCATTGGAATTCGGCAAACAGAAGCTTACCTATTGCGAATTGAATTGCCGGGCTAATCGAATTGGCAGTTTCATTCTTGACGTATACCGAAAAAAACACAACGCACCTCTTCCGTTAGGGACTTTGGTCGCTATCGTTATGGATAGAAGCGCGGATGTGATACCGGCCATGCTGGGAGTCATGAAAACGGGAGGAGCTTACCTTCCGATCGATCCGCAATATCCCGAAGAACGGATCCGATTTATTTTGAAAGATGCTCAAATAAACTTCATCATGACAAATAACAAGTCGATTGAAAAACTCAAACCGATAATCGCACAACTCGGCATCGATGAGCAGTTGCTTATTTGTGTCGAGGATGGTTTTACGTCTCCTTACAGTCATTCCGATAATCTAAACATACGGGTCAAGCCGAGCGATCTCGCTTACGTTATTTACACTTCCGGCTCTACCGGAAAACCGAAGGGTGTGCTCATTGAACACGCTGGACTTGTGGCGCTGATCCCTTACCTGGTCGACAAATTCGGCATTTCGCCCCAAACAAGAGTCATGCAATTTGCTTCCATCAGTTTTGATGCTTCCGTGTATGAATGGATTGGTACGCTTACAGTAGGAGGAACGCTTGTTGTTCTATCCGAAGATGATCTGCCTCCCTATGCCGACGTTTCAGATGTTCTCGAGGAAAAAAATATTCACGTTGCGATGCTTCCGCCTTCCGTCTTGCGAACGATGGGGGAGAGGGAGTTGCCCGTTTTGCGTACGATCGTGTCGGGCGGGGAGGTCTGTACACCCGACCTTGTAAAGGCTTGGGGGAGACGACGCCTGTTCCTGAACGCGTATGGTCCGACAGAAGTGACAGTTATGTGTTCCGCTGCCCCATGCAGTCCGGGAAGGGAGATAACGATCGGCAAGCCTGTATATAATAAGCGGCTCTATGTGCTGAACCCGTTTGGGAACCCTGTCCCGATAGGAGTTCCGGGAGAACTGTGGGTAGGTGGAATCGGACTTGCAAGAGGGTACTTGAACCGTGAGGAATTGACGAAAAAATGTTTTGTAAACAAGGAGATTTTGATAGGTGGCGAATTTCCTCTTCATACGGAAAGGTTGTACAGAACAGGGGATATCGTGAAATGGACTCCAAAGGGGGATTTGGTATTTCTAGGCCGTTGCGATAATCAGGTGAAGATTAGAGGTTTTCGCATAGAACTAGGGGAGATTGAACATCAGCTCCGCCAGTATCCCGGCATCGGCCATTGCATCGTTCAAGCATGGCAGGATGAGCATTCTCCAAAACTAGCTGCGTACTTTACCTCCGACATGGCGATAGAAGACGCTAGTTTGATGCAGCATTTGGCGTCTAAGCTACCATCTTATATGGTTCCTTCTTATTTCTGTAGATTGAAAGCGTTTCCGTTGAATGCAAACGGTAAAGTGGATCGCGCTTCTCTCCCGCATCCGAGCACGGTTTGGAACGATTCAATTGAGGCGTCAGTTGACGAAAGCGAAGACGAAATGGAAGCGAAACTGCTTCGAATATGGCGCTATTTGCTGAAGCGGGCCAATGTTGGCATCAATGATCATTTTTATTCCGTAGGAGGAGACTCAATCCTTGCCATTCAGATTGTATCCATGGCCCGAGATGAAGGGATTATCATAACACCTAGGAAAGTTGCGGATCATCCGACGGTGAAAGATTTGTCAACAGTTGCCTTGTGGGCAAATGCGAAAGAAAAAATAAAAGCGTTAGCGATGACACGCTTGATGAGGATTTCGGACTGAGTCCGATCCAATGTTGGTTTTTCGAGCAGCAGTTTGAAGAACCGCATTATTTCAACCAGTCTCAAATGGTTTTGCTTAACCATTGCGATTGTAACCAACTTACGTCAGCTATAAATAAGTTAGTTCATTTGCACCCAGAGCTTACGTTGGCAGTCGAACAAAATGGCGATGTGTATAAGCAGCGTTATCGCAAGGATGCTGACGTGAAAATTTCCACTTATACGATTCAGCAAGCAGAACGTTCAGAACATGAAATATCGGTGATCTGTGCGAAGTGGCATGGGCAACTGAACTATGAAACGGGAGTGATGATGCGGGTAGGTGTTATCGAGGGGCATCCCGACGGAAAAATACGTCTCTTTATAACAATTCATCATCTTGTTATTGATGGCGTCTCCTGGAGAATTTTGCTTGATGAACTTTATCATTTGTACAGAGGAGGGGAACTTCCCCCGGTTCCGGCTTCATTTAACAAATGGCAGGCTATGTTGATGGATTATGCAGCAAATAAGGGGACCGTCGACCACGTGAGCCATTGGATCGAAGTAAAGAAACGATCCGCCGGATTTTCGTTGCCTGTGGATCATTGCAAAGATAGCTTAATCAATGTTGAATCCGGGGTGCTTCTCTCAACGCTGTCGTTCATTGATACGGAGCGACTACTGAAACAATGCGCCCATGCTTATCGTACGCAAATTAACGATTTGTTGCTTGCCGCCTGGTCATTGACATTGTCTGCATGGTCCGGACAAGATATGGTTTCTTTCCAATTGGAGGGCCATGGACGCGAACAATGTGTATCAGACATGGATTTGACCAGAACGATCGGATGGTTTACCTCTTTGTTTCCTGTATGCATCCACGTGGCGCCTGACGATGCTTTAGGCGAAACGATTAAGTCTGTTAAGGAACAATTGCGGAGCATCCCTCATCATGGAATTTCCTATGGAATTTTACGATATTGCCATCCAGATCAGGCCATTCGAGCGTCGCTGACGGATCCCGAACCTCAAGCGCTGTTCAACTATTTGGGCCAGTTTGGCCATGCCGAGTCAGAGGAGGAGAGTGAGTGGCTGTACTTCACGCAGGATACGGCACAAGATTATAGTTCGCCGCGAAATCGCGGAACAAGCCTGCTGGAGCTAAACTGTTCCATTGTTCATGGGGAACTTCATCTGTTCATGAAATATAGCAAGCGTCATTACGAGGAATCGACAATCGTTCAAGTCATGGAAATATTCACATCGCGATTGCTTTCTATTATTGATCATTGCGTTTATAAGGAATGGGGGGAGTTTACGCCAAGCGATTTTCCGATGGTTTCCCTACAGCAACATGCTCTTGACAATATTGCAAACACATACCATCCACAATGCGGTTTGGAAAAGATCTTGCCGCTTAGTCCATTGCAGGAGGGCCTTCTTTTTCATTATTTAGAGAACCCTGCATCTGATCAATACCATGTACAAATGGTTTGGAATTATGAAGGAAGGCTAAATACCACCTACTACAAGGAGGCATGGCAACGCATCATTACCGAAAATGATTGTTTGCGGACATGTTTTGTTTGGGAGTCGATAGACAAGCCGGTACAATGTGTGGTTCAAAAAATGGAAATGGATTGGACATTGCTTGAGATTGACTCGCAATCCCCTGTTCAACAGAAAGAGTTCGTCGAACGACAGATTACGCTGGATCGAGCTCGCCGCTTCGATTTGAGTCGGCCTTCCCATCGCCTTATGTTAATTCAGAGGTCATCAGAGGAATGGACGGTTGTTTGGAGTTATCATCACATACTTTTGGATGGATGGAGTCTTCCGCTGTTGCTTAATCGGATTCATGAAATTTATTCTTGCAGGCTTGAATTCATGAAGCCGCAGCGCAACTCTTTGCTTTCTTTTGAAGGTTATATCCGATGGCTTATAGAGAAGGAAAGGACGGAATCCGAGTCATTTTGGAAAGCGTATTTGGAGGAAGTTACTGAACCTACCTTGCTTCCTATGGACATAAGCGGTCCGCGATTCGAAGCTCATCGGGCAATCCGTAGACAGCAAATCGAAATACTTCATTTGGATTCAACCTTTACAGGACGAGTGGCGAATTTTGTGAAAACGATGAAAATTTCACTAAACACTTTGGTGCAATTCGCTTGGGGCAAAGTACTTCAAGTGTATCATGATGCGGATACCACCGTATTCGGCATGGTTGTGTCCGGCAGAGGATCGGATCTGGCGAAAGCGGATCGAATCACAGGGCTGCTCATTAATACGCTCCCTTTGGTCATGCGCTGGAATACGGATCAAACGATTGCCGATTATGTACAAGAGCTTCATCGAACCATTCTGAAGCTGAACGATTACTGTTGCGTTGGTATAAACGAGCTGCAGGAATGGAGCCCGATTCAAGGTAATGCGCTGTTCCATAGCATCGTGGCATTTGAAAATTATTTGAATGATTATCGTCAGCCTGCAAACGGCTTGATAATGTCGGCGATCGAGGAAAGAGAGAAAACAAATTACCCGCTAACAATCACGATCGCAAACGTGGGAGAGCAAATCGAAGTCAAGTTCATGTATGATGTTGAAAGGCTTGATGAGGACGCGATTCGTCGTTTGGCAGGAAATCTGCGAAACGTCATGGATATTGCTGTGCAATATCCGGATCGTTTGATTGGCGATGTAAATTTACTGTCCGAAGAGGAATATGTACGAATCGTATACGATTGGAACCGTACTTTTACAGAGTATCCAAACGAGAGCTCTGTTCCCGAACTGTTCAGCGAGCAGGTTATGATTAGACATTCCCAACCGGCAGTGATTACCCATGACAGCATCCTATCTTACGGCAGCTTAGACCGATTGTCTTGGTATGTTGCGAGCTTGCTCGAAGAACAAAAGCCGACGCGCGGAAAGCTTATCGGCGTATGCTTCCCTCGTTCTCTTGAATTTATTGTTTCCATACTAGGGGTTTTGAAGGCGGGATGCGCGTACGTCCCAATTGATCCTGATTCCCCAAGGGAAAGGATGAACGATATTATCCAAGATGCAGAACTGGAAACGATAATCACTTCGCGGAGCGATGCTGCTAATATCCTGGAAATCAGCCGAGGAACCCGGCTACATCTGATTTACCTCGACGATTGCGATGCGATTCCGACAGTCCGTTATCCAGAGAAGGAAGCCGTAGCTTCGGCAGCTTCCGACCTTGCTTATCTCATGTATACCTCTGGTTCGACGGGGAAACCGAAAGGCGTAATGATCGATCACCGGAGCATCGTTCGTCTAGTCAAAAACGTCGGTTATTTCCCGTTTTCCCCAGATATGAATTTATTGTATACGGGTTCACCCGTATTTGACGCTTCTACGTTCGAAATCTGGGGAACGCTGCTAAACGGGGGACGTCTGCACGTTGTTTCAAAAGACGACCTTTTGAATATTCGACTAGTAGAGACGCGAATGGAATCGTGGAGCATAAACACCTTATGGCTTACCAGCGCGTTATGCAATCAATGGATTGAAGAAAGCATATCGATGTTTAGCGGATTATCATGGCTGCTGGTTGGTGGAGAAATATTATCGCCAAAGGCCATTAATCGCATTCGTCAAGCTTGTCCAGCTATTACGATTCTGAACATGTACGGCCCGACGGAGAACACCACGTTCTCTACGAGCTATACGATCGAGCGACACTTTGAACGAGATATTCCCATCGGCAAACCGATCAGCAATTCCACCTGTTATATTCTGGATAAACAAGGTCGTGTTCAGCCTGTTGGGGCGATCGGAGAGATCTACGTCGGAGGGGATGGTGTATCGAGGGGGTATTGGAAGAACGATCAATTGACGCGAAATGCATTCTTCACTAATCCGTATGCTTCCGCCGAAGATCGCAAGAGAGAAAGAAACATGGTTCTTTATCGGACAGGGGATCGCGCAAGATGGCTTGCGGACGGGAACATCGAATATATAGGACGGATCGATGAGCAGATAAAACTACACGGCAATCGAATTGAACTCGGAGAAATCCAGCATCGTCTTAGCTCTCATTCCCGCGTGAAAGAATGTCTGGTGGTCGTCCGAGAAATTCAAGGGGAACGGCGGTTGATTGCTTATTATACCTCAGAAACGGAGGAGCAGGAAGAACATCTGCGAGCCTTTATGGCTGAGGTTCTTCCTTCGTATATGCTTCCTTACAGGTTCGCGCGACTAGATTCGTTTCCGTTGACACTTAATGGGAAGATCGACCGAAAGAGGCTTCCGTTGCCGGAAGTTCGACGAGTTGCAAATGCAGGCAATTCCTACTGCAACACCGAAATGGAACACAAGCTGGAACTGATCTGGCGTTCCGTTCTTAAGCTCGATCATATCGGCAAGAATGAAGATTTTCATGCATTGGGAGGACATTCCCTCCATGCGCTGCGCATAGCCAGTATTTTGCAAAAGAGCGGTTATCCCGTTACGGTCAACCAAATATTTAGAGAACAAACGATCGAACGTTTAGCTCAATTTCTGAACGGAATGATTCCGGATACGGCGGCAATCGAGGTTCAAGAGCAAGCGCAAAACTCATTGTGGGTGGAGTATCCCGACAACGGGTTCCCGCTGTCGGCGGTACAAAGGAGGTTTATCAAAAGAGATTTGCAAAACCGCAATATGTTCAATGTTCCTTACTTGGCCTTGCTCAAGCGACAAACTTCGAAGCAGGCGGTAAGTCGAGCGATACGAACCCTAGCCGATCGGCATGCGGCATTACGATTGACTTTTGCCAAACTGGATAACGGAGAATGGTATCAATACGAGCAGGGAATCGAAACGGATCAGATTTTTACTTATGTAGATTTGCGAGAGACTCCCGAAGTGCACGACATCTTCATCTCAGATTACAGCTCGAACCTTCAGTATGGCTTTGACATTGAAAATGGGCCTTTGTGGAAAGTGGTATTGTTTGATCACTATGACGGTAGTCGCCAAGTTTTGCTGCTTTTGTTCCATCATTTGATTTTTGACGGCATGTCAATGAACATCTTCTTGGATGATTTAAGGAATCTCCTTCTATTAGACGTCGTTGCTGAAGAGGAGGCGAGCCAGGAACATGGAAGCAGTTACCGGGATTGGTGTCAGGCATTGACGCAATACGTGGCCAACGGCTTACCACTTGCGGCGACGGAGTATTGGAGTAACGTGACCACGGGTGGGAAATCGTTGCAAGTCGACAAGGAAACGGAGGAAAGGCCAGTTCATCGTCAAATGGCGACCAAAGCGTATGATTTACTTGAAGGATCGGAGCGGGTAAGCAGATTAAAAGCGATAGCCGGGCATTGGAAAACGACCCCGCTTTGCGTCTTATTGACGGCATTGTCCCGGGCTTGTTTTGACTTAAAAGGACAATCGGATTTGCTGCTGCATTTGATGTCTTATCAGCGGGAGTCCTTTTTACCCAACATCTCGATTTTCCGGACGATCGGCTTTTTTGCCGGGGCATATCCTGTGCGGATCCGCCTCCAGAACCAAGAGCTTAGAGGGGATATTGAATTGGATCTGAAGCAGGTCAAGCAGACGTTAAGCGATATTCCACGTGAAGGCATGGATTATTTTGCTATGCGATATGTTCTGCCAGATTTGCATAACGGAGTGGGACCGCTTATTGATGGAAGCCACATGTTGTTTCACTACCAATCCGAGGAAACGGCTTGGCAAGCCGATAATCTCTATGAACCATTATCCATTCCTTTTGGAAACACGAATGCGTCGAATAACCCTTCTGCCTACTGGCTAAATATGACGGCTTGCATAAAGAAGGACAAATTATGCCTGACCTGTTATTATAGCTCACTACATTACAACGAACAGACCATTGACCGACTGGCACATCTTTTTTCCTATCATCTGCGCGATTGCATGCAATTGTAGACACGAACGACTACAGCGAGAGGAGATTGAGATTTCGATCATGAAAATCTATGAATTTTGCCCTTTTTTTAACGAAAACCGTGTGGCGGAAATCAAAGTAAACGAAGATGCCCGCTGGATTGATGAGCTCCATGTAATCGAGGCGAACAAAACATTCAGTTATGCGGTCAAACCTCAAAATTTCAATCCGTCTTATATCGGTTCGAAGGTAATTTATCATCCGCTCCATGCCGACAACGTGTTTCGCCAACCGGAGCGACACCAATTGTATTTCAATCCCGAAACCTGTCAATCCGCTAATTTTGACCGGTGGTATTGGCGTTTGCTTAGCTATAATAGTGCGTTTCATAACGAAGCCTATCAAAGAAGTAAATGCTCTGACATTTTGCGAGAGCGGGTAGAGGATGAAGATGTGATTATTTTGGCCGACTTCGACGAGATTATCGACAGTCGCATGGCAGATCGGATCGTTACTGAAGTGAAGAGGCGTCAAGTTATTACCGTTAAGATGCACTATTCCGTCTTTTTCCTTAATTTATTCTGCCGATCGAATCATGGCGCTCCGCATTGGAGCTATCGCGTCTTTGCGATGACCGGCCGCTTTTTCAGAAGCATGCCTTTTTCGGCGGATTACCTGAGGAAGAAGGGGATTGCCGAAGGATTGTATCAAGATATTTACTGTTTGGAGGAACCGGTTGGATTTCATCATTCCTGGCTCGAATATCCTAAAACGGCGCTTCCCAAGCTCCAAGCTTTCGCAGCTAACGTGAAGGACAAAAGCATTGTGAGCGAGGAATATATTAAAAAGTGTCTGGATGATAAAAAGTTGTATTATCTTGACTCTGAACTCTATGTCGATAACGATAAAACGTTTTTGGCTGCCCTTCAAGATGTTCAAACGGAAGATCTTTGGTATTAAAGCTAGCGGGATTCGGGTAGGAGTTGTCTCTATGTTCCTTGCTTAAAGAACAGGTAGGGGGACGGGGAAAATAAACAACTCTATAAGCAGGGGGATGCAGGCGGGACTACTATATGCCCCCGCCTAACAATCCTTTAGCAACATAGCCGATAATAAGCCCTATAATCCACATCAACAATACTTTTCGATTGCTGTTTTCTATTTTTTCGCCGACCACTGCGTCGGCAAAGTAAACACCTAAGAGCATAACAATTCTGAGGACAACATGAATGAAGGGAATAGCAAAACCGCAGGAAAGCGCCACAAATTGAATGAGCAAAACCAAACTTTTATTCATGTAACACCTCTAAAATTATGATTTGTCAATCATTTTTATCCCATAATACATACATATTTCCCAACTTGTCATGTAAAGATTGTTTGTATGGATCTAGAGCAATTAATATCATTCCTGCGAATAATAAAGCTCATAGATAAAAATTTCCCGATTATTTCCCTTAGCAGGGCTTCATCCCAGGATATTTTTTTGTTCGTGACAGGTATGACTTTGATTCCCATTATCATTTTACCAAGTGTTTGCTCAAATAGATACGTCAAGATAAAAACTAAAATCCTGGAAAGCATACTTTTGCGACTGTAACTAAAAAACTTTTGTTATTGCTCGTTAAAAAAACATCGAAAATAATATAGAGTAATGAAAATGTGAAAATCAGATCTAAGATAAATGCATAAAACCTAACCCAAAAGCCGGCATGATTCAATGTGTGGGGAGCCATTACAGTTACCTCCATTCCTGAATACCCCATATGTTTATTTTAGCATGTACAATATTTGAGGCGTAGAATCGAAAAGCTGCGCTGCTGCTGCTTTTATCTGCTCTTCTAGAGGGGTTATATGAGCTGCTTGAGGCAAGATTTGATTCAAGAAAGATGAGTTTTTGCTATACTGGATGATTTGTGCTTTGTTTGAAAGTTTCATTTGGATAAAATTCGTGGCATCCTCCAAATTTCTGAATTCATCAACTAATCCAAGTTCCTTTAGAGAAAGGTAACCTTTTATTTTTAAGTAAGAATACGGTAATGCAAAACAGAATGTACGGTTCAAGATGTTTCTCATCATCTCGCTTACATGAGAAGGGAGCAATCCGTTATCTTGATGAATCCCTTTTATTAGTGTTGCATAGTCCTTGGTTGTAGAACAGGGTTGTTTACATGATTTTATTCGTTGCAACTCGATATCGTAATTATCAGACTGGTTCAAAGTATTAATATAATGGTTATGTTCGTCATTGTTGAGGAGTTGATGCATATAGACGGCACGTTCTATATATTCCTCAGAGCCCATATGCCGTATCTTATGTTTAAGAGTTTTTAAAGAAAGTTTTTCTGCATCTTTTATATGCATGCACATGATGCTAGCAGAGGTCAGAGGGAATAAAGGGTCATGATTATTAAATGGAAGTTCTTTATCGTATCTTTATTGTTCAAGTCCTGATTTTAATTAGAATAGATATCCAGGAAAATAATTTTAGGAAGCACATATAATTCTTTAACTATTGCATTTAATTATTTATTGTTTATGCAAAGAAGATTTCCTTACGTTTTTTTAGGTAGATTCAACCTCTTACTTTGTAGACGGAATGATGTATGAAGGAATAAAAGCATATTATTAGATATCCATCGTAAGTATGCAAATGGGGGCAGGCTTTGGTTGGAACTTTTATAAAAAAATGGGTGAGAAGTCCCTAGGGTAAATCGTACGCATTATCGCTTTCTGCAATTAAAATGAAGTACAGTACAAAATAAAGATAAGGGGAAGGTTTGAGATATCGAAATAGTTCGCAGTTGTGTATGAAGGTATAGTGGCGCTGTCAGCAGCTAGCTTGGAAAGAACATGTATCTAATTAGAATAATTGATACTTAATATGTTTGTTCTATTTCATAGATTGTCCTCATAGATTCTAGTAAAAGTACTCTCTTAGATGAATGCTCCTTTGCTTGAGCTGAGAGAGGAAGGCGGAAGAAGGAGGACTGCGCATGTTTCGGACATTTAATGTAGGAAAGTGGAAGCGTAAATGGCTGCAGGCGCTCGTTATGGGACGGACGTTTGCATTGTTGTCTATCGGAACGGCTATGTTTTTTATCGTATTAGGCCTTGGAGGAATGTTGGAGAATAAGCTGAACTCTTCTCCGTTATCTTCGATGAAGGGAGTTGCAGCACAGTTATCGACACGCTTCTTTGTCGATATGATGGCTATGGAAATGCCAAATCTCCCGAAAGGGGAAGGGGAAGCAACACTTACTCGCAATCAAGTGGCCCAGTTCCTTGTCAGACTTGCGACGAATGTGAATCCGCTAGATCCTAAAACGCTGCTGGCTGGTGAAGTGCCAGGAATTAATAGAGATGCAGCGATCCCATTGAGACTGAGCATCGGTAATCAAACTGGCATTGGGCCGCAGGATTATCCAACACCTACTGATCAAGAGAGCAGCTCTCAAGCCGAGCATGGAGGAGAGCCGCCGCATGATGTCATTCAGGGGGAGGTTATAGACGGAAATAAAGATAAGGGGAGTGCGGAACCTCCCAAGTCGACTGATCCATCTACGGATTTAAAACCAGACAAGGATGAATCAACAACGCAATCGGGAGGCAATTCAAATTTGCGCAAGATCGTATTCATCTATCACTCTCATAACCGAGAATCCTTCAATCCACTGCTTAAGAAGGAAAGTAACAATCCGAATGATGCAAAGAAGAATATTACACTGGTTGGCAAGCGATTGCAGGGGCAGTTAGAGAAGCGAGGAATCGGGGCCTCTCATTCCAATAAAGACTATGCTTCAAGTGTAGAAGGGTACAATTGGAACATGTCTTATAAGTATTCGAAGCAGACGGTAAAACAAGCGATGAGCGCGAATCAGGAACTGCAATTTTTCTTCGATATACATCGAGATTCGAATAGACGCAAGGATTCAACCGTAACGATAAAGGGAAAGGACTATGCGAGAGTTTATTTTATTATCGGGCACTTGAATCCCAATTGGAAAAAGAATGAGCAGTTTGCAAATGAGATTCATGAACGGCTGGAGAAGAACTATCCAGGGATTTCCCGGGGAATATTCGGCAAAACTGCATTACAAGGAAATGGAGAGTACAATCAGTCGCTTTCTCCGAATAGTGTCGTTATCGAAATTGGGGGCATAGACAACACATTAGAGGAGCTATACCGGACTGCTGATGTGCTTGCTGATTTCATTGCCGATATTGTTCACAAAAAGAAGGATGCCAAGCCGGTAAACAAGCCAATACCTAACCCAATCATCAAGGGGAAAGGTGCTGACAAAACAGTAATGGGCAAGACTCAATCGAAATCTGCGGGAGCAAAAGGGTAACCGAAGGGGGCGCTTGCATGACGCGATTTATGAAGCAATTGATCGGTGTCGTCGTACTGCTGACGCTAGGTGTATTTATAGGTATGGAAATCACCTCCTCGGGGATTGAGCGCATATATGGGCCGATCAATGCGTCCCGCGCAACAAGTGCCTTGGATTCGACTGACAGATACGCAGCCGCAGGGACATATCGAGACAATCTGCCAATCGATAACCGCCGACATTCGAACGGGGAGACTGCACTGCAGGATAATCCTCGAACGGCGATGAACGAAACAGAAACTCGAGTTGAGGATAAGCGCCAAAACCAATTGGAAGCGGAACGTAGTGAAACAAATAGGCATGTGAATGAGATGAACAATTCGGATAGTTGGCCTGTTCCGCCAGTGAAGGATGCTACCGTGAACCAATTGGCTGACAAGACGGCAGGCGTGCTGCAGCGTGTGTCACAGGCTGGAATTCGGGCAGTTGTTGGCTTGTTTAATGGGTTGTTCTAACCTTCAGCGGTTCTCGGCAAAAACGGTCATGTCAGAGAGGATTGTATGCCCCCATTGCTGTTAGAGGGTCATTCCGGTATAATAAATAAATTGAATCTTGGCATAGTGGTGGGGGTATTGAAATCGAATGACGGAATTGCTGTCACGACAAAAGAAAATTCGGAATTTTTGCATCATAGCACATATTGACCATGGCAAATCTACACTCGCCGACCGGATATTAGAATATACGGGGGCTTTAACGTCCCGTGAAATGCAAGCTCAAGTACTTGACCAGATGGATCTGGAGCGTGAGCGGGGAATTACGATTAAACTACAGGCTGTACGCTTGAGCTACAAAGCAGACGACGGAGAAGAGTACATCCTGAACTTGATCGATACACCGGGACACGTCGACTTCACGTACGAAGTATCTCGCAGCTTGGCAGCATGTGAAGGGGCGCTGCTCGTTGTAGATGCTGCACAAGGGATTGAAGCTCAGACGCTGGCGAATGTATATTTGGCGCTTGACAATGACTTGGAGATCATTCCGGTCATCAACAAGATCGATCTTCCAAGTGCGGAGCCTGAACGTGTAAAGCAGGAGATCGAAGAAGTAATTGGGCTGGACTGCTCTGAGGCTGTTCATGCCTCTGCCAAAGCGGGTATCGGAATCAAGGAAATTTTGGAGCAAGTAGTTCAGAAAGTACCTGCTCCAACGGGAGACCCAGAAGAGCCGCTTAAGGCGCTCATCTTCGATTCCCACTATGACCCGTACAAAGGTGTTATCGTGTACGTTCGTGTCATTGATGGCGCGATTCGTGCAGGCAGCAAAATTAAAATGATGGCAACGAACAAAACATTTGAAGTTATCGAGGTTGGTGCGTTTAAGCCGCGCATGTCGATCGTCGACGAGCTTAATGTTGGTGATGTTGGTTTTGTTGTTGCGGGCATTAAGAATGTAGGAGATACTCGTGTAGGTGATACGATAACCGATGCGAAGCATCCTACTGCGGAGCCACTTCCAGGTTACCGTCGTATCAATCCAATGGTATTCTGCGGCTTGTATCCGATCGAGACGTCGGACTACAATGATTTGCGGGAGGCGCTGGAGAAGCTGCAATTGAATGATGCGTCTCTTACATTTGAACCAGAAACGTCCTCAGCGCTTGGTTTTGGCTTCCGCTGTGGTTTCCTTGGTCTTCTGCACATGGAGATTATCCAGGAGAGAATTGAGCGTGAATTCAATATTCCGCTCATTACGACTGCACCAAGCGTTATTTATCGCGTTACGCTGACGAATGGCACTTCTTTAGACATCGATAACCCTTCAAATTATCCAGAGCAGGGCAAGATCGATTTTGTAGAAGAACCTTATGTCAAAGCATCTATTATCGTGCCTAACGATTTCGTTGGAGCGATTATGGAGCTGTGCCAAGGCAAGCGCGGTGAATTCGTTGATATGCAGTATCTGGATACGACTCGTGTAACGATTACGTATCAAATTCCATTGTCGGAGATTGTATATGACTTCTTCGATCAATTGAAGTCAAGCACAAAAGGATATGCATCCTTCGACTATGAACTATCCGGATACCGCAAGTCTAATCTTGTGAAGATGGATATCATGCTTAACAACGAGCAAGTCGATGCATTGTCTGTTATCGTACACAAGGATCGCGCATACCATCGCGGTAAACTCATTTGTGAGAAGCTGCGCGGGCTTATTCCGCGACAAATGTTCGAAGTTCCGGTTCAGGCATCTATCGGAACAAAGATCATTGCGCGTGAAACCGTTAAGGCAATGCGTAAAAACGTACTCGCAAAATGCTACGGCGGCGATATTTCCCGTAAACGGAAGCTTCTTGAGAAGCAGAAGGAAGGGAAGAAACGCATGAAGCAGGTCGGCAGCGTTGAGGTGCCGCAGGAAGCGTTCATGGCCGTATTGAAAATCGACGATAACTAATTCGGAGGAGGGGGCGAAACGCCTCCTCTTTTTTAGAAAGATCATCATTATAGATAGGCTGGTGTCATTCAGCCATGAAAGGAGGGTCTCGCCATGCCGGCGAATCAACCTTCACCAGAGCAAGCAATAATACCGGCACGTGCTCCACGCGCGGTATATATTCATATTCCATTTTGTACGAACAAATGCCATTACTGTGACTTTAACTCCTATGTACTGAAAGGACAGCCTGTTATGGATTATTTGCGGGCGATGGAGCAGGAGATGGCGCATACAGTAGAGCAGCATCCTCCAGGTGTCATTGACACGATATTTGTAGGCGGCGGTACCCCGACGGTCTTGACACCCGATCAAATGTCTTACTTTTTGGAATCGGTTCGCAAGGCGTTTCCGAACTGGAGCCAGGCTATTGAGTTCAGCATGGAATCGAACCCAGGAACGACTGACTTAGACAAGCTGCGGGCAATGCGTGATGGAGGCGTGAACCGGATCAGCTTCGGCGTTCAGTCGTTCAACAATGACCTTCTCCACGGTATAGGCCGCATTCATAATACGGATGATGTGTACCGCAGTATTGAGAATGCACATAAGGCAGGCTTCAGCAATATGTCGATCGATTTGATGTTTGGCTTGCCAAACCAGACGGTTGAAATGCTTGATCATAGTGTAACGAAGGCATTGGAATTAAATCTGCCCCATTTGTCTATATATAGTCTGAAGGTAGAAGAAAACACTCTCTTCCATGCTATGTACCACCGCAATGAGCTTCCGCTTCCGAGTGAAGAGGATGAACTGGATATGTATATGCTCATTATGGAGCGGATGAAGGCAGCAGGCTATGAGCAATATGAGATCAGTAACTTTGCGAAGCCTGGATTTGAAAGTCGTCATAACACGGTATACTGGCGCAATGAGGATTACTATGGTATTGGAGCAGGGGCACATGGATATGTCAATCGGTGTCGCCATCTGAACATTAAAGGCGTGAACCCGTATGTAGAGGCCTGCAGGCAGGGCTTGCCAAGACTCGATACGTTCACAATTGATGAGAACGAAGCAATGGAAGACTTCATGATGGTTGGCCTTCGGTTGCTCGAGGGAGTAAGCAGCGCTCGCTTTGCATCACAGTTCAATGGTGCTTTGTTGGATAAGGTGTTTTCGGATCCAATCCGCCGCTTGCTGATGCAGGGCTTGATAGAGGCTACGGATGACGGTTATCGGTTGACAGAGCAAGGACTGTTGTTCGGAAATAACGTATTTGGTGATTTTGTAGGAACGCTGACAGCTAAAGAATAATAGATGGAATGGTGTGCATTACGATAAGGGGCTGGCCGCAAACGTTCAAAGGTATCCTGTCAATTGCATGAGTGCTGTGAGATAAGACAATAGTAGAAAAACGAGCTTGAGAACATGGATATGTTTCTCTTGCTCGTTTTTTTATTTTCGTAAAAAGGTTCAACAACAGTCAAATATAAGGAAGAAGCAGGTAAAAATAGTCTTGATAATTTATGCGGTTGCATGTATATTAATACGTACATATTTTTGAGTCGATCAGAAATGTACATCCGTATATAGAGATTGGGTTGGGGGGACTATACCGTGGTAGCAACGATTCGGAAGGCAGATGAGAACGATATTGAGTCATTGGCAGAGCTTATTCAATTCTATGCACAGCAGGGAATTATGCTTCCTCGTTCCAGAGAGGTGCTGGCGAAGCAGATTCAGCACTTTATCGTTGCCGAATGGGAAGGAGAGCTCATTGGCTGCGGTTCGCTCTGCCAGCTTGGAGCTGATTTGGTCGAAATCCGTTCATTAGGCATATCGCCTGATTATAAAGGAAAAGGCATCGGCACACGCTTAGTGGACGAACTGCTTACCGAAGCAAGGGAACGAGCCATTCCGAAGGTTATGGCCTTAACGTATGAGTCGAAATTTTTTCAGAAAAATGGCTTTGAAATTGTAGAAAAAGAGATTTTTCCAGAGAAGGTATGGACGGATTGCATTCATTGCAACAAGCGCCATTGCTGTGATGAGATCGCAGTAATGAGGGTGTTGGATTGATATTGTGAGGTCGAGAGGGAATTGCAGGTCAGACCCCCGGGGAAAAGTGGGGAACTTTGGATATTCGATAGCAGAGATACTGAAAAATTAAGCCGACATGAAATACAATGGCTGGATAGCCATGCATTCCCGTGAAGCGACAAGAGTATTTGTTGTTATAAAAATAAAGGATGCCTCGAAAAAGGCATCCTCAGGCTATCGAGACTTTATCGACATCCTGAAACCTTTACGTTTTTATATAAGTTCTACGTAGAAATGGAAATCTCGGTGATAAATGTAACGTTCCCGGAAGTTAATTACTGCAAAGGTTGATAAGACGAATAAACTTGTGTCAAAAGCGATATCTATGTTGGTGTATTATCACTCTGACAATAATCGTAAGTAGGTTTCCAACGACCATTTTTACATGTAAATCTTATATCACCAATACAAGTTGTAGACCCTTCTTGTTCACATGAGCCCATATCATCGGGAAAATTTTGTTCGAGGCTTTGTGACAGATTATCCTCCTGACAAAAGCGACCTGTAGATTGCCAATGACCACCTCTACAAACGTACCGAATATCACCTCTACAAACACTAGCCCCTGGTTCTTGACACGGGCTCCCTGCAAAGGAGGAAATTTGTTCAGAGTTCTCTGTATTTGTATATTTTGTTTGATTGTTCATATTTTATCACCTCCTTATAATCATTATCTTCTCAATTTGTTTGTGTATTTATTAATGAAATAAATGGAGGTTGAACTGTCGCCAGATGTCTTTTTATTTGAAATTAACA
The DNA here is from genome assembly GCF_000293805.1 of Paenibacillus alvei DSM 29. GTDB lineage: Bacteria > Bacillota > Bacilli > Paenibacillales > Paenibacillaceae > Paenibacillus_B > Paenibacillus_B alvei. The sequence goes on from NZ_AMBZ01000004.1 coordinate 438,576, forward strand.
AAAGAAGGCACTTGTTTTAATCGTAGGTTTATCTGAGCCAAATAAGATCGTCGTGGGTTGATTGGAAGTCTACTAAAGCCATTAACAATAATTGAATAGCTAAATTGTTGAGCAGGCTGCTTAAGCCTGCTTATTTTTATTTTTGGGCTTTAGCCCGTTGAGTGCGTGAACCGCACGAAACAAAAAACCACCCGCTATGCGGGTGGAGGGATCGAGGGTTTGACCAACAAGACCATCCCGATAAAATTGAGATGTTCAGGCTCAATGAAAGGAATGGTCTTAGATGGCAAACAAGAACTATAGTCTAGCTCACACGAAGTGGATGTGCAAATACCACATTGTGTTCACCCCGAAGTATAGACGGAAAGAGATCTATAATCAAGTAAGGAGAGACTTGATTGAAATTTTCAAGCGTTTATGTAAATACAAGGGAGTGGAAATCTTAGAAGGTCACATGATGCCAGATCATGTACATATGTTAGTAGCAATTCCTCCAAAAATCTCAGTATCATCATTCATGGGATATCTAAAGGGAAAAAGCTCATTGATGATATTCGAGAAGCATGCAAGCCTGAAGTATAAATACGGAAATCGGAAATTTTGGGCTGAGGGATACTACGTCAGCACAGTAGGCTTAAATGAAGCAACCGTCGCAAAATATATACGTGAACAGGAAGCACATGACCAAGCAGTTGATAAACTGAGTGTGAAAGAGTATGAAGATCCATTCAACAGAAACAGTAGCAAGCAGAAGTAAACCAGTTTAACTGGTAAGTGAAAGTGACAAGTTACACTGAGCCTGAACAATTTATTTGTCAGGCTAGCGTCTTTAGGCGCAGTTTGGCAACAGGGGGTTATACCCCAAGTGCAAACCACCCGTTGGACGGGTGGTTTTGATTATGGGCTTTAGCCCGTTGAGTGCGTGAACCGCACGAAACAAAAAAACCACCGCTATGCGGGTGGAGGGATCGAGGGTTTGACCAACAAGACCATCCCGATAAAATTGAGATGTTCAGGCTCAATGAAAGGAATGGTCTTAGATGGCAAACAAGAACTATAGTCTAGCTCACACGAAGTGGATGTGCAAATACCACATTGTGTTCACCCCGAAGTATAGAAGAAAAGAGATCTATAATCAAGTAAGGAGAGACTTGGTTGAAATTTTCAAGCGTTTATGTAAATACAAGGGAGTGGAAATCTTAGAAGGTCACATGATGCCAGATCATGTACATATGTTAGTAGCAATTCCTCCAAAAATCTCAGTATCATCATTCATGGGATATCTAAAGGGAAAAAGCTCATTGATGATATTCGAGAAGCATGCAAGCCTGAAGTATAAATACGGAAATCGGAAATTTTGGGCTGAGGGATACTACGTCAGCACAGTAGGCTTAAATGAAGCAACCGTCGCAAAATATATACGTGAACAGGAAGCACATGACCAAGCAGTTGATAAACTAAGTGTGAAAGAGTATAAAGATCCATTCAACAGAAACAGTAGCAAGCAAAAGTAAACCAGTTTAACTGGTAAGTGAAAGTGACAAGTTACACTGAGCCTGAACAATTTATTTGTCAGGCTAGCGTCTTTAGGCGCAGTTTGGCAACAGGGGGTTATACCCCGAGTACAAACCACCCGTTGGACGGGTGGTTTTGATTTAACTAAAGGGCATGATAGCGCAAAGCTATTCATGATAAAATAAAAAAATCGGCAAATTGAGGTTGAGAGATGATTAATTCTGCTGAAGAATTAGTGGAAATATGGATGAGTACCTGAAAGCGGCATGGGATGATGCACCTTTTGAGGTTTGGTTAGAAGTAATTAATAAGTACCCTGATATGCGTGAATGGGTAGCACATAATAAATCAATCCAGTTGAGCTAATGGAAATTCTCGTTGACAATGCAGATGAAAGGGTTAGATTTAACGTTGCAACTAAAAATCGGCTACCTGAACACCTACAATTAAAACTGGTAAAAGACTCAGATAACTCAGTCAGACAACGGATTGTATATAACAAAAAAGTGACCTTTTAAGTTCTAGGTATCTTACTAAACGATGAGGACGAAGAAATACGAACGTTGGCAAAGAACAGAATTGATGAAGGACGATACAAGTAAGCATTAAGCTAACGGGCAGGTTGTGGAACAATTTACTTGTGTTCCAAGGTGATGTTAGATGTAAAATACATAGGAATAGTTTGTGATGAAAAGTAGAATCACTTTATTCACATATAGATTCAGAGAGGCGAGGAAATGCCAAGAGAGTATAAATTAATTACAGCGGGAACATTCGCTGGTCAAAAACGCATGAAGCTTCATTACTTGGACATTGATACTGACCATGTTCTTTGTGGTTCACTCCTCTCTGGATATGAGACTCAACCTAGAGAAGGGGTTAGAGTATGTAAGAGATGTGAAGCCGCATACCGAAGAAGAGGCGGTACATTACTACAACCCGTAGATACCGATGCATGGCTGGCTAATACTTATCCAGGTCTAATGGAAGATTTTATAGAAGAAGAAATTACGGAGAAGATCTCAGTCATTAAAGAGGGTCATTTAGTAGAAAACATTATCGGCCGATGGTCGGCGGACGCAGTGTATGCACCAGGTGCTATGGAGGATACCGAAATCGTATTCAAGCCAAACGGAGATGGTTGGTTGTGCTTTCTCCATCCATTCTCAACAACTGTTGAGAAATTCAAATGGGAAATCGATAATCGGTGTCTGATGCAAATCAAAGGAACAACTTCAACTTTGCATTATGTCATAGTTGAAGGTGATGAATTATCACTGGAAAATTATTATGACAAACCTTCAGATATGATTTTTCGTGACTTAAAAGTAGAAATTAACATAGAGTTCACCCCTCGAGGAAACAATGAGGTGATTACATTTTCAGAGCCATTGTTTTTATCGGACAATCGATTTGCTTTGGTACATAGAGATATTACAAGACTTGAACCACCATCTTTTGTATAATTGTGGCTGAACTAACGGGAAACGATAGCTCAATAAAAACATTATTGAAAGGTATCCGGATTCTTGATGGATGCCTTTTCTCAACTAACGGGCAGGTTAGCATGATCATCACTTTTAAATTGAATAAAAGGTTAGAAACTATGAAGCTTTGAAGGCAGATTAATACCAACATATGGTATAATGAAACATGATTTTATCATAAAGGTGAGGTTTTATTGGACACAAATAGAGGTTCGACAAACATATCTATTTTAGTATTATCGCTATTAAGTGGTTTAATTGTAATTTTGACTTCTGTATTTCAATGGACTTTAGTGGATGTACTTACTCCTTTTTTAATGCCGATTATCTGGTTTATAGTTTTTGCTGTTTTTCTAATCACTTTGATAGTTTCAATTATTGTCCTAATAAGAGGAAAGTTGTGGAAGCCATTTTCAATCCATATTATTGCACTGATTTTTTACTTCTTCTTTCCAGTTACGCAAACTGTAATAAACCTTGATTATAGGTTGAATAAAGAAGTAAGACTAGAAGTTATTAAACTAATTGAGTCAAAAGCATTAGTGCCAAATGTCTCGTATAATGACTCTATCATTCATTTACCGAAAGAGTTTAAACACCTTTCAAAAGGTGGAGGGGATATTATGATTGAAAAAGAAGGTAAAAAGGTGCTTTTCTTAACTTTTCGTGGGGTTCTTGACAACTTTTCTGGGTTCATATATTCGTCAGATGACCAAAAGCCGCAACAAGTGGATTTTGGGGGAGACTATAAGGAAATTAAGCGCATGGGAAAAAACTGGTTTTGGGCAAGTTCTTATTAAAAGTAAAAATTGGAATAAGAAAACCATTTCATTATAAGGAGTGAACTATAACCCCATTTATGGACAGTATTAAAAGACGGTTACTATAGTCTTAAGCAGTTAGAAGGTGGCTTCTGAATTCATCAGGAGTCATCTTCTTTAATGTCCATTGGTAACGTTCAGATTTGTAGTAGGTCATGTACTCATTGACTCGTAGACGCAGCTCTTTAAGTGATTTACAGTCCTTGTAGTTAAGCTCATCCTTCATATGGCCAAAGAACGTCTCCATGGACGCATTGTCCCAGCAGTTTCCCTTACGAGACATCGACTGTTTAAATCCAGCTTTGGCGATAAGGAGGGGGTTTAGGGTGCGTATAGTGCATACCTTGGTCGGAATGGAAGATGGTGTCGGGATGAATATTGCCGTCCAGTCGTTTGAGTAAGCGAGTCATTGTCTGTTCAACCAAGGATAACTCCAATGTAGAAGAGAGATAGTGCGCCAAAATCTGCTTCGAAGGCACCATCCTTCACACAAGAAAGATACGCACACTGACCGCTGTCATAGCGTATGTATGTGATGTCTGTAAGGAAGACTTTCTCTGATTCTCCTTGATCAAACTGACGCTCTAGAGGATTGGGACATGTACGATGTTCCTGAGTCGCTTTAGCCATCTTGCGATAGGGATTAGCTTGACGGATCGTAGCTACTAACCCGAACTTACGCATGATGCGACGGATCTTTTTATGATTCATGACAACGCCATTCAATTTCTCCAACCTCATTTTGATAACCAATGCGCCTATTTTTCCGTTCAACGATTCAAAATGCTCCTTAATAAGCTGAAAGTCGTATTGATCGGCTGTCTCTCGTAGTTGGCGAGCCTCTTCAGCTGCACCAACGGTAATAGCCGCTTGTACTTACTTCGGCAATCTGACATAGATAACGTGTTACTCGTCGTAAATCATGCTTTCGAATTGTTTGATTAATGAGTTGAAAGCGCTCGGAGGGGGTCAACTCCTTACTGTTTCTCCTTTCGAGCGCTTCTAGCTTTTTTAAAAGCTCGTTCTCCGCTTCGAGGAGTTTAATCCGAGATTCTGCTTGTTTTAGTTTCTCTTCTGCTTATGATTCCGTTTTTGATCGTGCCCGTACTTCCTATGCCTCTGCACTCTTCTAGCAAGCCAGCCTCACCGTACTTAGCGTAGGTCTCCCTCCAGCGATAGAGGCTCTCTGTAGGTATTCTCTGACCGATAAGTTCGATACTAAAGCCTGCTTTCAAGAAAATCTCCATTGGTGGCTCTCCTGCTTGGTTAGCGTGCACTGCTGCGAGCTTAAAGGCTGGAACATACGAGATGTTCCTCCCCGATACGCGGCTTACGTTCAGATTGGACTCCAACAGCCTAATCTCCGTTTCAGTAAATCCTGTTCTAGTTTTTCTCATGATGTTCATTCCCCGTGATAGTATGATTAAAACACAAAACCCGTAAGAGGTCACTTTTTTCAAGTGTGCATCTTACGGGTTACAGTTCAGGAGTGGCTTGTCTTTATATACTGATATATACTTTGTGGTCGAACTGTACTTCATGCTTAGATACCTTACGGCCATATCGTAGGTAAAGTACGGATCATTAAACTAACGGGAAACGATAGTTCAATCACCATAATAACTAAAACTTTTTACAAACTCATAATGTAATTGTAAATAAACAAAAGGATGGATAGAGACACAGACGTATTCTGAAAGTTCTATCCATTCTTCTTTTACTAATAAAATGTCTAACATTATATCTAATCACATATAATTATTGACTATATTGGACTCCTTCTATCTTGTGATAAAATGTATTTCCCTTGGCTCTATTCGTTTTTTCAGTAGGGACTGGTGATATTTATAATTTTGCATCTTTTTCACTCTCGTTTGTTCTATAAATCTTAAGTATAACCTTATCTACACCAGATACATTTACATCAACGATTGTCATTTTGTCAATATCGAATTGATTGTCAGTGATGTTTTCATAACTGTCAGCATTTTGAATTACATTGTGACTGCACCATCTATCGCAACACAATCTAACTGTGATGCCTATATCTATTAGTAGGTGATAAGTGAAATTAATTCATTAAATATGTTTCTATATAAAACATAAAACTCTAATTTTGTCCAAGCTACTATTCAGGCTAATGAAGCCACTATATAATTGAAGATAAAGTCCTTCAGATATAGTGGTCTGACATCAAACCTGATTTATACGATCAGGAATAATACTGAATACTGCCTGCATATAAAATAGGCACGCCCAAAGTACCGAACTGACTTGACAATGGTCTCGTCCGTTTGGTATTTTTGTATTAACGGTTAGCACTCGACGCTGATGAGTGCTAACGACTACAGCCAGAACATTCACGAGGAGGGAATGCGCATGTTGACGGAACGCCAACGTATGATTTTGAACGCCATCATAGATGATTATATCCGTTTTGCGGAGCCTGTAGGTTCCCGCAGCATTTCCAAGCGCGGCGATGTCGGATTTAGTCCGGCAACTATTCGCAATGAAATGGCCGACTTGGAAGAGCTTGGGTTCTTGGAGCAGCCGCATACGTCTGCAGGGCGCATTCCTTCTCAAAAGGGATATCGCTACTACGTCGACAACTTAGTCCAGTTGGAAAGGTTGTCGGGTGAAGAAGTCAGCCGATTGAAATCCGCGTTCGCGGAAAAATAACGGCAATGGAAGAAATCGTGCAGCATACGGCTTCGATATTATCGCAGATGACAAACTATACGTCGATTGCGCTTGGCCCGGAAGTATTTGAAGCTTCCTTCCGCCATTTTCAGCTGCTTCCGCTGAATGAGGATACAGCAGTCGCAATTGTTGTAACCAATACAGGACATGTAGAGAATAAGACAGTGCCAATTCCGCCGGGAATATCGGTGTCGGAGCTGGAACAGGTTGTCAACTTGCTGAACGCGAAACTTGTCGGCGTTCCTTTATATAAGCTTCGTTCTCAATTGTATACCGAAGTGGGAAATGAGATGGGCAGATATGTTTCTCATGTGCAAGAGCTAATGACGCTTGTTGAAAGTGTGCTCGTTGGTGAAGACAATCACCGCGAGGTGTTCTTGAGCGGTACAACGAATATGCTGGCACAGCCTGAATTCAAGGATGTCGACAAAATTAAGACGATCTGGGAGCTTTTAGAGGAAACGCCAACGCTCATTAAAGTCGTCGGCAGCGCGCCAACCGGGATTCAAGTCCGAATTGGGCAAGAGAATCCGCATGAGGCGATTGCCAACTGCAGCTTAGTTACAGCGACTTATACCATTGACGGACAGACACTTGGAACGATAGGCGTATTAGGTCCGACGCGCATGGAGTATGCGAAGGTTATTAACTTGATGAACCATTTGTCGAATCAATTTGCGCTGCTTTCGCAGCGCTCGAATAAATAAGGTAGCAGGGAAAAGGAGGCGTCGTCATGACTCAAGCAAGCGGACATGTGCAAGAGACCGATGAGCGTTATGCGACGCTTCTCAATAATGCAGGGGCTGTTCGCGCCTTGTGCGCAGCAGTAGAAGGAACGCTTGGGCCTAAGGGGCTCGACGTCATGCTCGTTGGAGGCGACGGAGAGGTTATTATCACGAATGATGGGGTTACGATCTTAGAAAAGATGGACGTGTCCCACCCGGCGGCCAAGCTGCTCATTCAGGTGGCTCGAGCACAACAACATGAAGTAGGCGACGGTACGACCACGGCTACTGTGCTCGCTGGTGCGCTCGTGCAAGAAGGGGTAGCTCAGGTGACACGGGGTGTTCCAGCCGCAAAGGTTGTTACTGGGCTGATGCACGGCATTTCTGCTGCTTGCGAAGAACTCCGTCATCGGGCGGTACCGCTTGAAGGATGGAATGATGAGCGGCTTTACCGAGCCGTACATATTGCAGGACGAGAGCAGGACGATATTGTGAAGCTCGTACTGGAAGCCGGACAGGCGGTAGGCTGGGAACAGCTAAAGCAGCCGAATTATCGGTATGCAGACAGCATTGTCGCACATGAGAAGGCTGTCAATGAGTGGTTCCATGGCGTGATGCTCAAGCAGAAGCCACTGCAGCGGGATTGGTTGCCGGAGCGCTTGAACTGCCGCGTTCTCGTATTGCAGGACAGTCTGGAGCCGGTGTCGCTCGACGAACAGCTTCTCACGACAGAAGCGGGTTTTCAGCAGTATATGGCAGAACAGGCTCGTTTCATGCAAATGCTTGAGCAACTGCATGAGCTTGGTGTAGGCTTCATCGTGCTGGAGCGTGGAATTCATCCGGATGCGGAACAATATTGTTTGGATCACGATATGATGGTCGTGCAGCGAGTGAGCCGTGAGGATATCATGCGGGTCTGCCGTCTGAGCGGCGCCAAGCCGCTGAAGCGTACCGCGCTAGCGAAGCAGCGGGACGTGCTTGAGCCATTGCTCGGGCGCACCGCTTGCGTTCGCTACGATGAGCGCCTGGAGCGCGTACGGCTGTATGCCCCGGCAGCGCCGGGCCACACAGCCCGGAACGCCGAAGCCGGCTCCGTCCCGGATCCGGCTTCGGCGCCGCAGCGCCCGCAGGTGACGCTCATCGTTGGCGCAAGCACGCGCGAGGTGGTGGGCGAGCGAGCGCGCATCGCCCAAGATGCAGCCTCCGCGCTGCAGGCCGCCATTCAGGGCGGCGTGCTTCCAGGCGGAGGCACCACAGAGGTAGCGCTCGCCTATCGGCTGGAGCGCTACCGCGAGAGTGTGCGCGGCATGGAGGCATTCGGCATCGCTGCCGTTGCTCAGGCACTGCGCAAGCCGATGGCGCAGATCGTACTCAATGCCGGCTTCAACCCGCTTGAGAAGCTGGAGGAAGCGCGTGCAGCACAAATTGCTTCGAACAATGATGCAATTGGCATTGACTGCGATTCAGGAGCGCTGCTCGATTATGCACAAGCTGGCATTTATGATCCAGCGGCAGTCAAGCTTCATGCGCTGCGTGCAGCAGGAGAAGTAGCTGCTGCAGTGCTTCGCATACATACCGTGATTAAGATGAGAGCACAAACCTGATTCGTGACCTCATCACTTGATGATAGGTAACAATGTAAAGTTACTATAAATGAAGGCTTTGAACTATAAAGGGGAGGTGAAGGGGTTGAACCCAGAACAAGAAGAAAGCATCACTACTGAAACGATGAATGAAGAGGCGGCACAAGCTGCCCATGATCATACTGAAGACACTTCAGCTTCTGAGAACGCGGCAGCGGAATCGGGCGAAGGGAATACTTCTTCAAGCGAAGGTGCAGTGGAGGATGCTGAACTTGCCAAAGCAAAAGCAGAGGCTGAGGAATATCAGCAGCGCTATCTGCGCGCACAGGCGGATTTCGATAATTTCCGCCGCCGCACGTTGAAGGAGAAGGAAGATTTCGCAAAGTACGCATCCGCAAAGCTCGTTACCGAGCTGCTGCCGGTGCTTGATAACTTCGAGCGCGCGCTTGCAACTGAACAAGCGTCTAGCGAGGCTGAATCATTCATTAAAGGTGTAGACATGATTTTCCGCCAATTAGGCCAAGTGCTGGAGCAGGAAGGTGTGAAGCCGATGGAAGCTGTCGGTCAGCCTTTCAATCCAGAATTCCATCAAGCGGTAATGACAGTCGACACAGATGAATATGAAGAAGGCGTCGTTGTCGAAGAATTGCAAAAGGGCTACATGCTGAAGGACAAAGTACTGCGTCCGGCAATGGTCAAAGTTAGTGGATAAACGTGAACGTACAAGCTGGGTAAACACCGCATTTGTATGGACACATCAATTTAGAGATTGCATGTTAAGTTAGAGGAGGAAATACTCATGAGTAAAGTAATTGGTATTGACTTAGGTACAACAAACTCTTGCGTTGCAGTAATGGAAGGCGGCGAAGCTGTCGTTATCCCAAATCCGGAAGGCGCGCGCACAACCCCTTCCGTAGTAGGTTTCAAAAAGACGGAGAGCGTGTTGTTGGTGAAACGGCGAAGCGCCAAGCGATCACGAACCCTGACCGCACCGTCATCTCCATTAAGCGTCATATGGGTACAAACCATAAAACATCTATTGACGGCAAAGACTTCACGCCGCAAGAACTCTCCGCAATCATTTTGCAAAAATTGAAATCCGATGCGGAAGCTTACTTGGGCCAAACGGTTACACAAGCGGTAATTACGGTTCCTGCTTACTTCAACGATTCCCAACGTCAAGCAACAAAGGACGCTGGTAAAATCGCAGGTCTTGAAGTGCTTCGTATCGTCAACGAGCCAACAGCAGCAGCACTTGCTTACGGCGCTGACAAAGAAAACGATCAAACAATTCTCGTATACGACTTGGGCGGCGGTACATTTGACGTATCGATCCTTGAACTCGGCGATGGCTTCTTCGAAGTTAAAGCAACAAGCGGTGACAACCAATTGGGCGGCGATGACTTCGACCAAGTGATCATTGACTACTTGGCTGCAGAATTTAAGAAAGAGCACGGCATTGACTTGGCTAAGGACAAAGCAGCTGTACAGCGCTTGAAAGATGCTGCAGAAAAAGCGAAAAAAGAATTGTCCGGTGTGCTGACGACAACAATCAGCTTGCCGTTCATCACGGTTGTTGATGGCGTGCCTCAACACTTGGAAGTAAACTTGACTCGTGCGAAGTTCGAAGAATTGTCTGCGAACTTGGTAGAGCGCACACTTGGACCAACTCGCCAAGCGATGCAAGATGCTGGCATGACTCCTGCTGACATTGACAAGATTGTTCTTGTCGGCGGTTCTACTCGTATTCCAGCTGTACAGGAAGCAATCAAGAAATTGACTGGTAAAGAGCCTCATAAAGGCGTTAACCCAGACGAAGTTGTAGCACTTGGTGCAGCAGTTCAAGCGGGCGTATTGACTGGCGATGTGAAGGACGTTGTCTTACTCGACGTAACGCCACTGTCCCTCGGTATCGAAACGGCGGGCGGCGTATTCACGAAAATGATCGAACGCAACACAACGATTCCTACAAGCAAATCGCAAGTGTTCTCGACATATGCAGACAACCAAACGAGTGTAGAAATTCACGTTCTTCAAGGTGAGCGCTCCATGGCTGCTGACAACAAAACACTCGGCCGCTTCATGTTGGCGGACATCCCACCGGCTCCACGCGGTGTACCGCAAATCGAAGTTAGCTTCGATATCGATGCGAATGGTATCGTAAAAGTATCTGCACAAGATAAAGGTACTGGTAAGACGCAAAACATCACAATCACTTCCTCCAGCGGCTTGAACGATGAGGAAATCGACCGCATGATGAAGGAAGCAGAAATGCATGCGGAAGAAGACAACAAGCGTAAAGAAATGGTCGAAGTGAAGAACAGCGCTGACCAATTGGTATACACAACTGAAAAAACATTGAAAGACTTGGGAGACAAGGTTGACCAAGCTGAAGTAGATAAAGCGAACGAAGCAAAAGAGAAAGTGAAAAAAGCAATCGAAAGCAACAACGTTGACGAGATCAAAGCAGCAACAGAAGAGTTGACGCAAATCGTACAGCAGTTGTCTGTAAAGCTGTATGAGCAAGCTGCTCAAGCTCAGCAAGCGGCACAAGGCCAAGAGCCAGAGCAAGGCGCAGCGAAGAAAGACAACGTCGTTGATGCTGATTATGAAGTCGTAGACGAAGACAAGAAATAAGCTTTTCGATGGTGAGGTCAAAGCCGGGAGATTCGGCTTTGACTTTCCTTTTGCAGCAAATTCGTATAGTCTTCTATAGAGGTATGCTACGAAAGCGTATGGGGGTGGAATAGTGGCGAAACGAGATTATTATGAAGTGCTTGGCGTTGCCAAAGGTGCTGGCGACGACGAGATTAAGAAGGCGTATCGCAAACTCGCACGCCAATATCACCCGGATGTCAACAAGGCCGCGGACGCAGAAGACAAGTTCAAGGAAGTCAAAGAAGCGTACGATGTGCTGAGCGACAATCAAAAACGGGCGATGTACGACCAATATGGTCATGTCGATCCGAACCAGGGTATGGGCGGCGGTTTCTCCGGTGGGGGCGACTTCGGCGGATTCGGCGATATCTTCGATATGTTCTTCGGCGGCGGTGGCCGCAGCAAGGATCCGAACGCACCGCAGCGCGGCGGCGATTTACAGTACACGATGACAATCGAATTCAAGGAAGCTGTATTTGGCAAAGAGATGGATATTACCATTCCGCGTACTGAGCAATGCGACACGTGCTATGGCTCTGGAGCTAAGCCCGGGACGAAGCCAGATGCGTGTACGACTTGCCACGGTACTGGACAGCAGGAAGTCGTACAGAATACGCCGTTTGGCCGCATGGTCAACCGTCGTGCTTGTTCGACATGTCAAGGGCGCGGCAAAATTATTCGTGAAAAGTGCGGGACTTGCCACGGCGCAGGTACTGTGAAGAAGCAGCGCAAAATTCATGTTCGCATTCCGGCAGGTGTCGATGATGGCGCACAGCTGCGCATGAGCGGCGAAGGGGAAAGTGGACTTCGCGGCGGTCCGAACGGGGATTTGTATATCGTAATCCGTGTGAAGCGCCACGAATTCTTCGAGCGTGACGGAGATGATATCTATTGCGAGATTCCGCTCACGTTCGCGCAAGCAGCGCTTGGCGACGAGATCGAAATCCCGACGCTGACGGAAAAGGTGAAGCTGAAAATACCAGCAGGTACACAAACAGGAACGTTCTTCCGCTTGCGCAACAAAGGGGTTCCTCGTCTGCGTGGTTCCGGTCAAGGCGATCAACACGTGAAGGTTGTCATCGTGACACCGACAAAGCTGTCTGATGAGCAGAAAGAGTTGCTGCGTCAATTCGCGGAGAAGAGCGGCGAGCATCCGAACTACGGCGGAAATGAAGAATCGTTCTTTGATCGTATGAAGCGTGCATTCCGCGGAGATTAATCATACTTTCATGCTGGCAATGGCCGAATTGTCTATACCTTTTATCATATTGTATACGTTCATCATTTCGGTCGGGGCATAAAGAAGGGCCACAACCACGCATTAAAATTACCAGTGCGTATGTTGTGGTTCTTTTTTGTTGTCCCTTGAAAGTAGAAAATCCTATCAAGATAACCTTTCGAGTATATACTCAATGAATCCAACGCATTCTGCAGTATTACAGCAGTTCCGGGAACTTGTTAGATAGAGGTTTGCGGTATTGGCAAAGTAGCTATAGGGGATTTAAACCTCGTTCTGAGGAGCTATGATTGGGTTTAGGAGTGCGGAAGATTGCCAATGTGCATAATCCGATGGAAACTGACTCAAGTTATGGAGGAAGCGTATCGATTATGAACACGAAGGAGGCGCACCGATGAACAATTTCCGTAATACTTCGAACCGTTCGGCAAGCTCATACAGCGATAAAGCAGATGCGGTTGTGAATCAGCAAGCAGGTCTAGCGGATGGCAAGTTTGAGGATGTGGAATTTTCATATGAAGAGGCGGATCGCGATGATTTGAAGGCGTTGGAGCGCGCGAAGCAGGCTGATGAGCGTGCAGAGCAGTCGTGACACGAATTACTGCTACCTTTGAACATGCCGCCGCCGCAGATATGTGCGAACGCAAGCTGGAGGCGTTGCGGGGACAAGACATTCAGATAACCGCTGGAACCAATGGGTATTTCATTAGCGCAGATGTAGAGGATGACGTGCTGGATCGGGCATATGCGCTTATCCGCGACCATCTTGGAAATGCGAAGAACGAACGTTAAGCAGTTGAATAATGCGTTGATCGAACCAACGCAAAGAGGCAAAACTCCACGACAATTGCGTTCTATTAGGAACGCTCGTTGTATGGAGTTTTGTTTTTGTGTACAATAAATAGAATGTGTAGCTATTTTAAGATGTATAGGAGGATGTACGATCGTGCATTGGCATGAATTAACGATACATACGACCGAAGAAGCAATTGAGATGATTTCGAACTTTTTGCATGAAGCTGGCGCTGGAGGCGTGACGATTGAAGAATCGGGGACCCTTAACAAGGAGCGCGATACAAAGTATGGGGAATGGTATGAGCTGCCGCTGAACGATATCCCAGAAGGACAAGCTGTCGTACAAGGGTATTTTGCAGACGGCACTGATTTGAAGGAAGTTGAATCAATCATTCGTGAGCGGATTGAAGAGCTGAGAAGCTATGAGATAGATCCGGGTGAGGCACTAATTACTTGGCGTACGGTTCATGAAGATGAATGGGCAAATGCATGGAAGCAATATTTCAAACCAGCTCGCGTAACAGATCGGCTGACAATCAAGCCAACATGGGAGTCCTATACGGCGCAAGAGGGTGAGCAGATTATTGAGCTGGATCCGGGCATGGCGTTCGGAACGGGGACGCATCCGACGACTTCGCTATGCTTGCGCACCTTGGAGAGTGTCGTTCAAGGTGGAGAGGAAGTCATTGACGTTGGGACAGGCTCTGGTATATTGGCAATCGGTGCTTGTAAGCTTGGCGCCAAGCATGTGCTTGCAATTGATTTGGATCCGGTGGCAGTATCCAGTGCGATGGAGAACGCCAGCCTGAACGGGTTATCTGACGCCATTACCGTACGAGAGGGCGATCTGCTAAGCATTATCAAAACGAGCGGTACAGCAGAAGAGCAGGCGCTTGGCGTACGGCTTCCTGTCCAGATTGTAGTCGCTAATATTTTGGCGGAAATCATTCTGCTGTTCGTAACGGATGTATATGAAGCATTGCAGCCTGGCGGTGTTTACATTGCGTCAGGGATTTACAAAAATAAAGAAGACGTCGTAGAGCAGGACTTGCTGGCGAAAGGCTTCATCATTGAAGCGAAGCATCGTGAAGAGGACTGGATTGCGTTTGTGGCGCGCAAGCCGTTTGAATAAAGGAGAGGGGACGTTTTATGGATTTTCTAAATAGCCTGCTGGTGGTCAAGCTGGAGCTGCTGCCCTTTCTAGTGTTGTCGCTGCTGCTTTCATTCACCGTTCACGAATTTGCTCATGCTTACTCCGCATGGAAGTTCGGTGATCCGACAGCGAAGATGCTCGGCCGTGTCAGCTTGAATCCCACGAAGCATATTGATTTTCTTGGTATGCTGCTGTTCGTTATTGCTGGCTTCGGTTGGGCAAGACCTGTTCCAGTCAATCGGGACAATTTCAAGAATCCGCGCACAATGGGGATTGTCGTATCGGCAGTCGGGCCGCTGAGCAACCTATTGCTAGCATTTGTTGGCACATTGGTGCTGCATTTAGGATTTAAACTAGGATTCGTCGATGTGGAGTCCGGCAACCGGATTCACTTGGCATTATTTTATTTCTTGTCTTTCTTGATTTCTAACAATATCCTGCTGTTCTTGTTCAACCTAATTCCGCTGCCGCCGCTGGACGGCTATCGAATTGTAGAAGATTTGGCACCGTCTCATGTTCGTGCCCGGCTGCAGCAAATTGAGCAATGGTCGATCTTTATCTTCTTGCTTATCGTGTTCATCCCGGTATTGCGAGATAAGACATTAGGGCCTTTGTTCAGTCTGATTCAGCCGATCATGAGGGAAATGTCCAGAGCAGCCATGTTCATCGTAGGCAGTTAAAAATGGCTATGTAAGATACGGCTGAGTCCTTACAATGACTAGAGTGAAAATGTTGACAATACTGGCGGATGCCGCTCAAAACGTGTATGATGAGGAATGTTGATTACGATGCAGAAATATTTTGTGCCCTCCGAGCAGTTCGGAGATGAAAGCATACAAATTACGGGCAATGATGCCCACCATATTATGAACGTAATGCGCCTCAAGCCTGGAGCTGAGATATTGGTCAGCGATGGAGAGAAGCGTGAAGCGGTCGTCGTGATTGAACAATGCAGCGCGGACGGGGTAGAAGCTCGAATTGTTGAAATGAGAGACTTTGACCGAGAGCCGTCTGTCCAAGTGACAATTGCGCAGAGTTTGCCTAAAGGCGATAAAATGGAGCTTATCATTCAGAAATGCACGGAGATTGGTGCCGTGCATTTCATGCCGTTCGTGTCTGAACGGACGGTTGTACAATATGACAGCAAGAAGGAAGCAAAGCGCTTGGAGCGTTGGGGCAAAATTGCGAAGGAGGCTGCTGAGCAGTCTCATCGGAATGTAGTGCCCACGATTGAAGCATCTATGAATTGGAAGGCTTTGATGTCCCAGTTTGCTTCTTATGACCTTGTGCTCATTTGTTATGAGGATGAGCGGGGTACGATGCTGCGCGACGTATTAGAAGCGTTCGCGCCTACAGAGGGCGACATGCAGAATCGTACAGTGAAGCAAGCACGCATTATGGTTGTCATTGGGCCAGAAGGCGGGTTTACTTCGCAGGAAATTCATTCCGCAGTGGAAGCTGGAGCACGATGTGTCAGCCTAGGCCGCCGCATTCTGCGGGCAGAAACGGCAGGAATGGCTGCATGTGCCTGCATCATGTATCAATTTGGAGAAATGGGGGGAATGTGAACGATGCCATCAGTAGCATTTTACACATTAGGCTGCAAAGTCAATTTTTACGATACTGAAGCGATTTGGCAATTGTTCAAAAATGAAGGCTATGAGCAGGTAGACTTCGAGCAGACGGCAGACGTGTACCTGATTAATACGTGTACCGTAACGAATACAGGCGACAAGAAGAGCCGCCAAATTATTCGCCGTGCTGTGCGTCGCAATCCAGACGCAATTATTGCGGTAACAGGATGCTATGCGCAAACATCGCCTGCTGAGATTCTTGATATTCCAGGCGTCGATCTCGTTATTGGAACGCAGGATCGCGAAAAGTTGATGGATTACATCCGTGAGCTGCAAGAGCAGCGCCAGCCGATCAATGCGGTGCGGAATATTATGAAAACTCGGGCGTTTGAGGAATTGGACGTGCCAGACTTCGCAGAGCGGACGCGCGCGTTCTTGAAAATCCAAGAAGGCTGCAACAACTTCTGCACATTCTGCATCATTCCTTGGTCGCGCGGTCTGTCCCGCAGCCGTGAAGCGGAGAGTGTGTTGAATCAGGCTCGCCAGCTCGTAGCGGCAGGCTACAAGGAGATCGTCTTGACAGGAATTCATACCGGCGGCTACGGCGACGATATGGAGAATTATGATTTGACTGACTTGCTGTGGGATTTGGACAAGGTAGAGGGGCTTGAACGCATTCGCATCAGCTCCATTGAGGCAAGCCAAATTGATGATCGCATGATCGAGGTATTGAACAAGTCTTCGAAAATGTGCCGTCACCTGCATATTCCGCTTCAAGCGGGCAATGACGAAGTGTTGAAGCGCATGCGCCGCAAATATACAACACAGGAATTCGCGGAGAAGCTTGCACGCATACGCGAGGCAATGCCGAATGTGGCAATTACGACAGACGTTATTGTTGGCTTCCCAGGCGAAACGGATGAGCATTTCCGCCAAAGCTATGAATTTATGAAGCAAGTGGGCTTCTCTGAAATGCACGTATTCCCGTATTCGAAGCGCACAGGTACTCCGGCTGCGCGCATGGAGGATCAAGTGGATGAAGAGGTGAAGCATGCTCGCGTTCATGAGCTGATTGACCTGTCTGAACAAATGCAGCTGGAATACGCGAAGCAGTTCGTTGGACAAGTCGTCGATGTCATTCCGGAACGGAATACGAAAGGCGACCAAGGTGCTGGCATGCTGATGGGTTACTCGGACAATTACCTTCAAGTGATCTTTGAAGGAGATGAATCCTTAATTGGCCAAGTCTGCCGCGTAAAAATTACAGAAGCGGGCGTGAATGAGAATCAAGGCGTCCTTACACGCGTCATCGGTCAGGAGCCGAATGTTGCTTCCTAATTGTACAGTTCAGCAGCATGAAGGACAGCCAGAAATAGATGAACGGCAATAAACTACAGACACAAATAACCGAAACTACTGAATAAGGAATCGAGGAGGATTCTCCGTTTGGCGCTTGGCTGAATGGATGAAATCCTCTTTCTTTTCGGTTAGGATATATACATACGAGTTATGAATTTGATGGAGGTGCGCATATGAAGGAAGTATCAGCAGGAGGAGTTGTATACCGCAGAAGAGGAGAAGAGCTGGAAATTCAGCTCATCCAAGATCGCTATGGCAAAATATCGCTAGCCAAAGGCAAGATGGAAGCAGGGGAGACGATTGAACAGACTGCTTTGCGGGAAATATGGGAAGAGACTGGGATTCATGGACGTATCGATAAAAAACTCGATACCATTTATTATCAATATGTACAACCACAAGCGGGTACAATTGATAAAGAGGTGCATTATTTCCTCGTTGAGGCAGAGGAAGGCAAGCTCCATGCGCAAATTGAGGAAATTCGCAGCGTAGAGTGGTATCGTCCACAGGAAGCATGGGAGAAGCAGCGGGAGCTCGGATATGATAACAACGATCACATCCTGCAAAAAGCTTTTGAAGAATTGTCCGTATCCGTAAATCTTTAATCCTCTGCACATTGCCGGAAGGAGAGAGTATGCATGACGGATCAACTTCAATTGGCACAATATATCGATCACACCTTGCTTAAGCCGGAGGCGGCATTGCGCGATATCGAGAAACTGTGCTCGGAGGCGAGTCGATACCACTTTTACAGTGTATGCGTCAACGGGTTTTGGGTATCAGCCTGTCGTGAACTGCTGAATGGAACAGGTGTGCATGTGGCTGCGGTATGTGGGTTCCCATTGGGGGCCACTGCCAGTCAAGCCAAGGCATTTGAAGCAGCCCGTGCCGTGGAGGACGGGGCTGCTGAGATCGATATGGTGCTGCAAATTGGAAGCCTTCTACGTGGAGATGTGAAGGCTGTGGAGCAGGATATTGCTCAGGTCGTTCGAATGGTAGAAGGACGCGCGATCGTCAAGGTCATATTGGAAACGGGCATTCTTAATACGGAGCAAAAAATTGCGGCTTGCAAAGCTTCAGAAGCGGCGGGTGCTCATTTTGTCAAGACGTCAACTGGATTTGGCAAGGGCGGGGCAACCCTCGAAGATATTCGTCTTTTGCGGGCACATGTATCCTCTCGATTGGGTGTCAAGGCATCTGGCGGTATTCGGGACACTGCCTCAGCCCTCGCAATGATTAAAGCTGGTGCAACGCGCATCGGAACAAGCTCCGGC
The DNA here is from genome assembly GCF_000293805.1 of Paenibacillus alvei DSM 29. Classification (GTDB taxonomy): domain Bacteria; phylum Bacillota; class Bacilli; order Paenibacillales; family Paenibacillaceae; genus Paenibacillus_B; species Paenibacillus_B alvei. The sequence continues at coordinate 457,457 of NZ_AMBZ01000004.1, forward strand.
ATTGCAATTATTAACGGATTCGGCTCCATACCGGCAAGTAGCACAAAGGCAGGGCCAGCAGGGAGCTCGCAATATTAAATATCGATTGGGCATGTGCAATCTGGCCGGCTGCATCTGAGGAGAAAGCTGCGCTCAGCTGCCCAATTTGGTTGATAAAGGGATAGAATAAGATGGCACCACCGATATTTAATGTGACGTGGGACCAGGCGACGAACTGGCCGCTTTTCGTTCCGCCGAGAGAGGCGATGACAGCGGTGAAGCAGGTGCCGACATTAGAGCCGATTGCTATCGCGATGCCTACTTCAACAGGCAATGCTCCGGTTGCTGACAATCCCATCGCCATGGCAATGATTGCTGCACTACTGTGCACGAGCGCTGTAATGACGATGCCCGCAGCCAGAGCCCAGAGCAGACTGTCGCTTGAACGTTCTAGGAACCATGTGAATAAGCCGCGCTGCTGGAGCGGCTCGCTAATTTTCTTCATCCACTCTATGCCCAGCATGATAAAGGCGAAGCCGGCTATGGCAAGAGATCCGTACTGGAGCGGCCGCATCCAAGAGGAAAAGTGTTGCAGAAGCCTAGGCTGATATTCATCGACCAATGCTCCCATCAGCCATCCAGCTATGGACAGATAGAGGAGCGGTGCTGCAAATTGACTTATATTGAGACCAATCAGTTCAGTCGTCAAACAGGTGCCAATGTTTGTTCCTAATATGATGCCGAGCGTGCGGGAGAAGTTTATAATACCTGCATTGACCAAGCCAATCGTTATGACTGTGATGGCTGTGCTGCTTTGCAGCACGGCTGTCATGCCTGTGCTGAACAGCATACCGTGAAGCGGGGTTCGGGTCGAGCTGTGCAGAAATCGATGCAAATAAGGGCCTGCCCAAGCATGAAGGGCAAGCTCCATCGTTTTCATTCCAAACAGAAACAGTGCCAACCCGCCAAGGAGCGGGAACCAAATTTCTTTGAACATGAAGGGCTCCTTTGTCATTGATCATTCATCGCAATACGTTATCCATTCTATGCTTGCGAGTGGACAGCCATGACAAGCTATGGGAGCCGAGAGGAGAACTGTAATTGAATAGGCCTTTTGTAAAATTAATCCGTTCGCGGAAAAAGAGAATTGAACGCTCTCATCCATGGGTGTATCAATCGGAAATAGAGGTGGTAGAAGGTAACCCGCAGCCGGGAACGCTTGTGGATGTCCAGAACGCCCAAGGGAAATATATCGCAACAGGATATTATAATCCTGCATCGCAAATTACGGTTCGGATCGTGTCCTATGAACCGATTGAAGCGATGGATGAAGCCTTCTTCAAGGAACGGATTGAACGCTGTGTCGCTCATCGCCAGCGCTTCTTGCCTGGAGCTGCGGCATATCGTCTTGTGTATGGAGAAGCCGACTTCCTGCCGGGACTCATCGTCGATCGCTTTGGTGATGTTCTCGTCGTGCAAATCGTGACACTCGGTATGGATGTGCATCGGGAGGCTTTGGTTGCAGCTTTGGTAGATGTCATGCAGCCGCGCGGCATCTACGAGCGCAGTGATGTGCCAATTCGCGAGCGGGAAGGACTTGAACAGAAGACAGGTATTCTGTACGGAGATTGCCCGCGTCATGTTCAAGTGGAGGAGAACGGGCTTCTCATCGAAGTGGATATTGTAGAAGGACAGAAGACTGGCTACTTCTTCGATCAGCGTGAGAACCGCGCTTCCATTGCCCCGCTCATGACAGGCTGGGGAGCCCGCAGCGGCATCCGATTGGGTGAAGTAGAAGCAGAGGATGGAACTGTTCAGACGCTGCCGCTTAATGCAAAGGGCAAGCCGGTTACCTTCCCTTGGTGGGATGGAGCGACTGTGCTGGAATGCTTCTCTCATACGGGAAGCTTCACACTGAATGCTTGTAAATATGGGGCCAAGAAGGTCACTTGTCTCGATATTTCCGAGCATGCGATCGAGAGTGCGAAGCGCAATGTTGAATTGAATGGTTTTACAGAGCGTGTAGAGTTTGTCGTTGCGGATGCCTTCGCCTACTTGCGCGAGCAGGTTCACGGCTTGGAGGAGCGTGCACAGCGGGCGAGTGGAGAAGCCGGTGCGAAGAAGGTAGATACTTCGAAGCCGATGACCGCTGGCGGCGGACGTACGTGGGATGTTGTCGTACTGGATCCTCCCGCCTTTGCAAAAACGCGAGGCGCTGTTGAGGGGGCGTATCGCGGATACAAGGATATTAATCTGCACGGCATGAAGCTCGTTAATGATGGCGGCTATTTGGTAACGGCAAGCTGCTCTTATCATATGCGGCCAGACATGTTCATGCAGTCGATATTGGATGCGGCACAGGATGCGGGCAAGGTGCTTCGTCTTGTGGAATGGCGCCCTGCGGGCAAGGATCACCCGCAAATTGCGGGTGTTGATGAAGGACATTATTTGAAGTTCGCTATTTTCGAGGTTCGCACGAAGTAGTATTTTAAGCGGTTCATCCGCTGCAATTGAAGGGATTTACGTGAAAAGCGCTATGCACTGTAGACCAGATCGGATTGGTCTACAATGCACGGCGCTTCTTTTGCATACGTACATGTTCAAAATCGTATCCGTTTAAAGATTTCATCTTGCTGCTATTTTATTCCGACTGCAGTGCGAGTTATAAATGCACCGCCCAGCCAGCGTCCATATCCACCGGCTTGCGCCCAGTTGAGTGTGCCGTTCAGCACCTGTTGGCCATTGTCGGTTACGAACAGCTGCCCGTCATTCGCAGCAGAGGACTGGAAAGGTTCAGGCAATGGGGACGAGCTTGGAGACAGCTCAAGCAGAGGAGCATCGCCACTTGTCAATCTGCGCAGGTAGCCCCAGAATTGCAAATCCCCTAGTCCGTATTCCGGCAGCTGCTTGCGAACAATGTCGTAGCATTGTTGAAAGGAAGCAGTTCCATCCTTAACGGCATGCAGTGTGATTCGCTCCACAATTCCCATTCCATCCTGTACGGATGGATAACGGGAAAGATGGAACTGAAGCGCTTCCCTAATAGCGCAGAATGGGGCAGATACGGAACTGGCATCGTTAACCCATTGCGCAATTTTAAGCGGATTTGGACTCGTATATGCGATCCATGCTGATCGCATCCATTCGATACGCTCTGCGGTCAGTAAAATGGCAGTGTCGCGATAAGGAGCCAATTGTTCTCCTGTCAACGCGCCAAATCCGAGATAGCGATCATGCTCAGCGATCGATGCAATATCGACCCAGTAAAGTTTGGCGTTCGCATTTTCCTGTGTTAGGCGATCCACTAAGCGGAGTAGCATTGTAATGTCAAACAAATCGTGTTCGAACCATAATGCAATCTCATTAGCGGGTAAAATATCAGATTTCCACGAACGTTCCTGTTCATTTCCTCTCTGCAAAAAACAGTTGAAGGCAGTCCGCACATGCGCTCCAGTTGCAAAGCCCGATACGCTAAATACTGCTCTAGCCTTGCATATACAGGGCCTTCGGTCAGCAGTTCAGAATATACCCATACCTTCTCTTTCCATCGCTGTTCAGCAATGCTGCTTAGTTGTCTGGCAGTGCACTCCCCGTTGACAATATGAATCATGACAATCAGCCTCCTTGTTCGAATTAGAGGGTATGTTGAACATGAGCCTCGTCTTCGATCCCGCCTTCCTCGTAAAATGATGTCTATCACAGGAAGCGATTGGCGAATATCGGCATCTTTTCCAAACATGTGTTCTATCGACAGATTGGATTATGGTATAATGAAACCTAATGCTAGAATCGGCTGTATTCGAAAATATATACCATTTATTGGTTTGATTATAGTTTATCACATCGTGGCAAGCAGATGCCATGAATCGTAATCAGGGAAATGGAGGGATCACTTTGCCGTTGCATTTTGTCATCGGTCGTTCCGGCAGTGGCAAGACGGAGCATGTATTGAGACAAGTACGAGATGAGCTTCGGAGTAAAGCGGACGGGACTCCGATCATATGGATAGTGCCTGAACAGGCAACTTTTCAAGCAGAACATGCGCTCATTCGCGAGGAAGGAATCGCGGGCATTATGAGAGCGCAAGTGCTGAGCTTCCGTCGTCTTGCGTATCGGGTAATGCAGGAAACGGGCGGCACAGCACTGACTCCTATCAATGAAGAAGGCAAGAAGATGCTGCTGTACAAAATCTTGCAGCGCCGCAAGTCGGATTTGCCTTTATTCGCTGGTGCGGCGGAGCAATTTGGATTTATTGAGAAACTAAATGATCTCTTTGATGAAATGAAGCGATATCGAGTGGAACCCAGTGAGGTGGATGAGCATCTCGCTTTTTTGGATGCGCATATGACCGGCCAGCCGCTGCTGTCCGCGAAGTTGCGAGACATATCCAGCATTCTGCACGAATTCGAATCGGAATTGGCTGGCCGCTATTTGGATGGCGAAGATGTGCTTGCCAAGCTGTCCGAGGGGGTTGCAGCATCGAAGTATGTAAAGAATGCCGATATTTGGATTGACGGGTTTCATGGATTTACCCCACAGGAATATGCAGTTCTCGCTTCCCTTATTCTTCATGCGCCTAATGTGAACGTGACGCTGTGTCTGGACAAGGCGTATGAGCTAGGCGAGGTTCCGCATGAGCTGAACTTGTTCCACCCGACGGCTACTACGATGCTGAAGCTGCGCGAAATCGCCGACACCCTCGGTGTAGAGATCGGGCGCATCACGAAGCTGGAGCCGCAGGAAGATCCGCTTCCACGTTATGCGGCATCGCCCATGCTCGCTCATCTGGAGCGGAACTTCGAGCGCAAAGTAAAGTATCGCGAGTCGGAAAATGCCGCCGCGGCAAGCAAGATCAAGGATGGGCATCCGCCTGCCCGTAAAGATGAACAAGAGATTACCGTGCAGGCTGCTGTTCATCGCCGCGCAGAGGTTGAAGCGATAGCTAGAGATATGCTGAGCCGTGTGCGCAATGAACAAGTCCGCTGGAGAGACATGGCGGTTATGGTGCGAAATATTGCGCATTATGGCGAGCTGATTGATACGGTGTTCACGGAAGCGGGGATTCCATACTTTACGGATCAGAAGAAATCAGTTTTACATCATCCTTTTGTCGAAATGACGCGGGCTGTGCTTGATATATTGATAGGCAATTGGAAATACGATGCTGTATTTCGATTTGTCAAAACAGACTTTCTGCTGCCTGACGACGCCTCGATAACAAGAGAGCATTTTGACAAGCTGGAGAACTATGTGCTTGCTTGCGGCATTGAAGGGACGATGTGGACGAATAAGCGTCCGTGGCCCGCGATTCCAGACCTGTCGCTCGATCCGGATCATGCTGACGGAGCGGCGGAGCGTACGGAAGAAGAAGCCGATGCTGCGGAAAAACCAAAACATGCGCCAGAATGGGTGGAGCATTGCCGCAGCATCATTGCCGAGCCGATTGCCGAGCTTGCACGCTCGATGAAGGCAAGCTCGAATGTGCGAGGCATGTGCGAAGCCCTGTACTCCTTCTGGATGGCGCTTGGCGTACCTCACAAGCTGGAGCGCATGAGTCAGGATGCTCTGCTTGATGGGGATGTCCAGTTATCGCGGGAGCATCGGCAAATATGGGGCTCGCTCTTAGACATTTTGGATCAAATGGTTGAAATGGTTGGCGAAGAGAAGATGAGTATAGAATTGTTCGGCGGCATGCTCGATACTGGATTCGAGAGCATCAAAATGGCGCTTGTGCCGCCTGCGCTTGATCAGGTGCTCATTGCTTCGATGGATCGGACAAGACCAGGCCAAATTATGCATTTATATATGTTAGGCGTAAATGATGGCGTTATACCAGCGCGGCCGATTGAGGATGGAGTGCTCACCGAGCATGAACGGGATACGCTGCAGCAAATTGGCATGGAGCTTGCGCCGGGCGTTCGCCGCAAGCTTTTGGATGAGCGTTTCTTAATCTATCAATCTTTTGCTACTCCAAGCAGAAGTTTATGGATTAGTTATGCGCTCGCTGATGAAGAAGGAAAGACCCTGCTGCCGTCCGAGGTGGTGCGGCATGTGCGCAGCATGTTCCCGCGTGTGCAAGAACGGCTCGTCATGGCTGAGCCGAACGAGTTTATGAATGAACAGGAGCAAGCGGAATTCGCCGTCTATCCAGAATCTGCGCTCAAGCACTTGATCGTCCAGCTGCGTCAATGGCGTCAAGGAAGGCCGATCGCTAATGTGTGGTGGGATGTATACCGCTGGTTTGCAGCGCAGCCAGCTTGGCATGATCGACTGAAGGTGCTGATGAGCTCACTCTTGTATCGCAATCAGGCAGAGGCGCTAACTCCGGTAACGAGCCGTCACTTGTACGGCACTGCTTTGCGGACGAGTGTGTCTCGCATGGAGCGTTTCGTTGCCTGTCCATTCTCGCATTTCGCTTCCCATGGCTTAAAGTTGAAGGAGCGTCGAGTATATCGATTGGAGGCGCCGGATATTGGGCAGTTGTTCCATGCGGCACTCAGCCGTTTTGCGATAGATTTGCAAAGCTCGAACCGCACATGGGCGGCTCTGTCTGCGGATGAATGCCGGGCAGAAGCGGATCGCATTGTAGATATGCTTGCTCCAAGGCTACAGGGGGAAATCCTGCTGAGCTCGAAGCGCTATGAGCATATTTCCCTCAAGTTGAAGCGAATTGTAGGACGTGCGGCTTCTGTGCTTGGGGAGCATGCGCGAAGAGGCCGTTTTGAGCCGATTGGGCTGGAGTTGGATTTTGGGCCAGATAAGCTGCTGCCGCCGCTTCGCTTCACACTTAGCAATGGATGCACGATGGAGATCATCGGCCGCATTGACCGAGTCGACAAGGCGGAAAGCGAGCGAGGCGTTCTTCTGCGGGTGATCGATTACAAATCAAGTGCGACAGATTTGAAGCTGCAGGAAGTGTATTATGGGTTGTCGCTGCAAATGCTCACTTATTTGGATGTGTTGATCACATATGCGGAAATGTGGCTTGGAACGGCGGCATTGCCTGCAGGCACACTCTATTTCCATGTTCACAATCCGCTATTGCAGGCTGCGAATGGAATGAGTGTGGAGCAAGCTTACGAGCAAATGATGAAGAAATATAAAATGCGCGGACTCGTCCTAGCGGATCGAGAGGTAGTGTCCTTGATGGATGAGCCGCTTGAAAAAGGATATTCGGACGTTCTTCCCGTAGCGGTAAAGGCGGACGGTTCGTTTTACAGCAATGCCTCTGTTGCAACTACAGAACAGTGGGATATGCTGCGCGGAACGGCACGCCATGTGATTCAAGATATCGGAACCCGCATTACCGATGGCGACGTTCGCATTGATCCGTATCGCCTTGGTACAAAGAAGGCGTGTGATTTTTGCAGCTATAAACCTGTATGCCAGTTCGATGAGTTGACCGAGGGCAATGAATATCATGTATTGCCGCGGATGACGAAGGAAGAAGTATGGATGAAGATGGAAGGAGGGGAAGACGAGGATGGATCAGCGCGAAAATAAGAACGAAAGTGAGATTCTGGACGATAAGCAGGATCTGGAGCTTGATTTGCTGGATTGGGTATCGTCTCGTTCGGATGAGAATCAGGCATCGTCTACAGTAAGGGTGCTTCCAGGCAAGCCGAAAGGGAGCACCTGGACAGACGAGCAATGGCGCGCTGTCGTCGACGGGGGGCAAAATGTGCTTGTCGCTGCTGCGGCCGGTTCAGGGAAAACAGCTGTGCTCGTTGAACGCATCATCCGGACGATTCGTGATGAGGAGCATCCTGTTCATGTCGATCAGCTGCTTGTCGCAACGTTTACAAAAGCGGCCGCATCTGAAATGAGAGAGCGGATTCGGCTTGCTCTGGAGCGGGAATTGGAGGCAAAGCCGGATTCAGAGCATCTTCGACGTCAGCTGGCGCTATTGAATCGTGCTTCCATCACAACGCTGCACTCCTTCTGCCTTGAAGTGATTCAACGTCATTTCCAATCTGTGCAGCTTGATCCGGCTTTCCGGATTTCGAATGAAACCGAGACAGAGCTGCTGCGGCAGGATGTATTGGAAGAATTGTTCGAGCAGCGCTATGCAGACGGACACGTGGAGTTCAAGCGAATGGTTGATTGGTTCAGCGGAGAACGCAGCGATGAAGCTGCATTTCGCTTAGTTCAACAGCTGTATGACTTCTCGCGCAGCCACCCTTGGCCGGATGATTGGATGAAGGAAATGGCCGCTTCGTTCGAAGTGAAATCGGTGGACGAACTGGGTCGTACGCCTTGGGTGGCGAGCGTCATGCAGGATGCACGCTTGACCTTGAACGGAGTTGTAGAGCTGCTGCGGCAAGCGTATCGATTGTTGGATGCCCCTGGCGGACCTGAACCGTATCGGGAGGCACTTATTCAGGAGCTGTCAGGAGCAGCGGCCTTGGCCGAGGCGGCTGAGAATGAACCGTGGGAGAAGCTGCATGCTTCATTTGATCTGCTGTCGTTTGGTCGATTGGCTGCGTGCCGGGGGGATAAGTATGATAAATCGCTGCAGGAGCAGGTAAAGCGTCTTCGCGATCAAGCAAAAGCTCGGCTTCAGCAGTTGCGGGACGAATTGTTTCGCAGAACTCCGGAGCAATTTTTGCAGGAACTGACTGTCATTGCACCAGTTATGCATACGCTCGCGGATGTCGTGATTGAATTCGGCATACGCTTCGAGGAAGCCAAACGCAAAAAGGGATGGCTTGATTTTTCAGATTTGGAGCATTATTGCCTCCGCATTCTACGTGATCCGAGCTCGACGCCGGATCACACCATTCCATCCGAAGCAGCCAGACAGTATGAAGAGCAGTACGTTGAAATTTTACTTGATGAATATCAGGATACCAATATGGTTCAGGAAGCGATTGTGAATCTGATTACGCGTTCCGGCGCAGGTAATCGCTTTATGGTTGGAGACGTGAAGCAAAGCATTTATCGCTTCCGTCTTGCTGAGCCAGGGCTGTTCCTGAGCAAATATGAATCGTATTCTTTAGACAGCAGCGAGCATAAGGGAATCCGTATTGACTTGGCGCGCAACTTCCGCAGCCGACAAGGGGTCGTCGATGCAGTCAATATGCTGTTCCGACAAATTATGAACGAGCGAGTCGCTGAGCTGAAATATGATGAGTCCGCTGAACTTGTATGCGGCGCTTCCTACCCGACGTTGGAGGATATCAGCGAGGAATTGCGCGCCGCTCAGCGGGAACCCGATAGCGAGCAGCTTGCAGAGCGCCAGAACTATGCAACCGAACTGGTATTGATTGAGAAGGCGAGCGCAGGGGCAGACACGGAGGCTGCTGCAGATGAGAATGAGGATGAAGAGTCGGATATGGATGGATCCTCAGCGACTTCGCTTGACCCGGCTGAAATGGAAACAGCCCGCCTCGAAGCGAGGGCAATTGCAGGGAGAATCCGCAGACTGCTTGGGGATGAAGGGACAGAACCGTTTCTGGTCTACGACAAGCACTTGAAGCGTATGCGTCCGGCGACGTATCGGGATATTGTGATATTGCTGCGAGCGACACAAGCCTGGGCGCCGCTCATGGTAGAGGAGCTTAGATTGGAAGGCATTCCTGCATATGCCGAGTTTAATACGGGCTATTTCCAAGCTACCGAGGTTGAAGTTGTGTTGTCATTGCTTCGCGTGATTGATAATCCGCAGCAGGATATCCCGCTGGCGGCTGTTCTTCGCTCGCCTATCGTTGGACTTACGCCAGAAGAGCTAGCACATATTCGGCTTGTAGGGAAAGGAATCTCCTTCTATGACGCAGTATGCAGAACAGTGCAAGATGAGGGGGGAAAGCAAGCTGGAAACGATGCCTCAGAGGCTTTAGACCTGCAGGACAAGCTGTACCGCTTCCTATACAAGCTGGAGCATTGGCGAATAGCAGCTCGTCAAGGAAGTCTATCGCAGCTTATTTGGCAGCTGTACCGGGAAACAGGCTACTATGAATGGGTAGGTGGATTGGCAGGAGGCATGCAGCGCCAGGCCAATTTGCGTGCACTGTATGATCGGGCGCGTCAATACGAATCCTCCTCCATTCGCGGTTTGTTCCGTTTTCTTCGCTTTATTGATCGTATGCGCGACACAGGCGGGGACTTGGGAACTGCCCGCGCATTAGGGGAGCAAGAGGATGTTGTCCGGATTATGACCATCCACAAAAGTAAAGGCTTGGAGTTCCCCATTGTTTTTGTTGCGGGACTATCGAAGCGTTTCAATCAACAAGATTTGAATTCTTCCTTTTTGGTGCACAAGCAGCTTGGCTTTGGGCCGAAGTTCGTTGATGAAGAGCTTCGAGTTTCTTATCCGACGCTGCCAAACTTGGCGATTCGCAGACAAATGAAGCTTGAGCTTCTCGCAGAGGAGATGCGTGTCTTATACGTCGCCTTGACACGGCCTAAGGAGAAGATGATTCTAATCGGCACCGTCAATGATCCAGAGAAGGCCATTCGCGAGTGGGGAGAGGCTCTTGATGTAGAATCCCTGCTGCTGCCTGATTACATGGTTGCGCGGGCACGTTCCTACATGGATTGGATCGGCCCGTCTGTCATTCGTCACAAGTCTGCTTCTGAATGGCGCCGCTATGCGGGACTTCCGAATCGCAATGGCGAATGCCTGTTGGAGGATCAATCGGAGTGGCGCCTGTCGATTATGTCCGCAGCAATTCTTGCTTCAGGCACCGCAATTGGCGGGATGGAACTGGATGAAGATAAGGCAGATCTGCTTGCAGCATTGGCGCGGCTGGAAGTGCAGGAGGAGATGCCGGCAAGTGATTGGCAGGCAGTATTGGATGAACGCCTTAAATGGCGTGATCCGAATCGGATTGCTAGCCTGCTGCCCGCCAAGACATCGGTGACGGAAATGAAGCGGATGGCAGCATCAGAAGAATGGCCGGCTGATCAATGGGTTGCTGAGCCTGACACTGAGCTTTTACCTATGTTGGAAGAGATAGTGGAAGGCGGAGCTTCAATCGAAAATGCTCCATCCTTGGTGATACCGAAAGGGGACAGTGCATCCGCATCTTCTCCTGCTAACAGCGAAGAGGGATTCACCCTGCATTTGCAACGCCCTAAATTCATGGAGGCAAGCAAGGTGACACCTGCGGAACGGGGAACCATGTATCATTTGCTCATGCAACATATGCCTCTTCATTCGGATGTAACAGTAGATACGGTTAGAGCTACGCTGCTGCACTTGGTTCAGCATCAATATATGTCTGATAAGCAGGCGGAAGCAATCGATCAGGCTGCGGTTGCTGGCTTTTTCCAAAGCGAGGTGGGCCGTCAATTGGTTCAGGCATCATGGGTGAAGCGGGAGCTTCCATTCAGCTATGGGCTGACGGCAGCTGAAGTGTACACAATTGAGCTGACGAGACAGCTGCATTTCGGTTCTGGAAAATTGACGCTTGAGCAAGACAACATTGAGCCGGATTCTGTTGAGCAAGGGACACAGTCTGGAGAGGTTGATTCGGTAGAGATAGTGAAGGAAAACAGCCGCCAACAGGAGAAACAGTCAATCGAGCGCTTTGTCGCAACCTCCACCTTCGCGGCACGAGATGCTTCTGGCTTGCTTGACGAGGAGACGGTGCTCGTCCAAGGGGTCATTGATTGCATGTTCGAGTGGGAGGGACAGCTCGTGCTGCTTGACTATAAGACCGATAAGGTGCTTGAGGATCGGGGCGGTCTGAAGGCCTTGACGGAGCACTATCGCTTCCAGTTGAATTTATACGCGCGCGCAATTGAGCAGATCTTCCATCGCCCAGTCGACCGCAAGGTGCTGTACTTTTTCGATGCAGGGCAGGCATGTGAACTGTAATCAATTGTTATCGCAGATAGGGAAGGAGAGACAACCATGCGTATCTTGCATACGGCGGATTGGCACTTTGGGCGAACGCTGGAAGGGAGAAGCCGTCTGAATGAGCAGGCAGCTTTTGTTGATGAATTCGTGCAGCTCGCGGATGAGGAGCAGGCAGACCTAATCTTGATCGCAGGAGACATATATGATTCAGTCAACCCGCCGGCAGCGGCAGAGCAACTGTTCTATGAGGCGGCTGCTAGATTGTCGCGCAGCGGCCAGCGGCCGGTAGTGATTATATCCGGTAACCATGATCATCCAGATCGGCTGTCTGCGTCTGCACCGCTCGTTCATGAGCTTGGCGTAACGCTGATTGGGCAGCCAACTTTAGAAGCAGTTACAATCCATTGTGCCAGAACGGGGGAAGATGCAGTTATTGCAGGGCTGCCTTATCCGTCTGAGGCGCGATTGGGAGAACTGCTTACCTCTTCAAATGAAGAGCATGAGCTGCGCAGCGCATACAGTGCGAAAGTGGGTCAGCTGCTGCAGCGTCAGGCTATGCATTTCCGTCCATCCGCAGTGAATCTGATTATGAGTCATCTATATGTCCTTGGCGGATTGGAGACGGATTCTGAACGTCCTATTCAGGTAGGGGGAGCATATACGGTCGATCCAAGTGTATTCGCCTGTTTGGGGGCTCCTGCAGCGCCGCAGTATAGTGCGCTCGGCCATTTGCATCGGCCGCAGGCAGTCAAGGGGCCTGGTGTAATTCGGTACAGCGGATCACCGCTCGGCTACAGCTTCTCTGAGGCTGGTCAGGCGAAGTCGGTAACTTTGCTCGATCTGGCTCCGGGCATGGAGGCTATGCCGCAGGAGCGATTCCTGTCTTCGGGCAAGCCGCTCATAGAATGGAATGTGCGCGGCGGATATGAAGAAGTGCTCCGTTGGATTGAGGAAGGTAGAGATGCTGGGGCATGGCTGGACGTTCGTATTCATCTTACGGAAGCATTGACTATGGAACAAATTCAAAAGCTGCGCCGGATACATGAAGGGATCGTCAATATTCGTCCCATTTATCCAGAAATCGAACGAATAGCAGCAGAGGAAGGAAGGCGCAGTGAACTCCCTGTGCATGAACTGTTTCGGCGATTCTATGAACGTCAAACTGGGGGAGCCAAGCCCGACGATGCACTGGTTGACTGTTTCCTGGAATTGATTGGAGAAGACGGATTGGAGAAGGAAGGTGAAGGCGCGTGAAGCCAATCGAGCTGAAGCTTGCAGGATTGCAAAGCTATCGAGAAGAGCAGTGCCTCGACTTCCGGACACTGTGCGAAACCGGACTATTCGGCATATTTGGCCCGACAGGAAGCGGCAAATCCACAATATTAGATGCGATGACGCTTGCGCTGTACGGGAAGGTGGAGCGAGCAACCAATGGTACACAGGGCATTTTGAATCAGGCGGAAAATCAATTGTCTGTGGCTTTTACGTTTGAGTTGAACGGTGCCGGTGAACATAGAATGTTCCGCGTTGAGCGGAGATTCAAGCGTACAGGCGATATAACGGTCAGCAATACGGTCAGTCGATTTGTCGAGATAACATCGGAAGGTGATGTTGTCTTGGCTGATAAGCTGGCTGAGGTGACACGCTGTGTAGAGCAGCACATTGGGTTGAAAATGGATGATTTTACTAGGGCAGTCGTCCTTCCGCAAGGGAAGTTCGCAGAATTTTTGTCGCTCAAGGGAAGCGATAGAAGGCAAATGCTTCAGCGCCTCTTCTCGCTCGAAAAATATGGAGACGAGCTTTCCGCACGTATTTCCCGCCGAGCGAAGGCAGCCGAAGCTGAGCTAATGGCTTATTCGGCTGAGCAGCAGGGCTTGGGGGATGCGTCGAAGGAGGCTTTGGCTCTGGCAGAGCAGGTGCTGACTGAAGCGTCCCTGCATGCTGAGCAAGCGAAGGAGGCGAAGTTAGCTGCTGATCGCCAATACCATGAGATGGCTGAACAGCGTGATCTCCAGCAGGAGCATGCGCGCATCTCCCTAAGAATGGCTGAACTACATGCTGAGGAGCCGATGCGTGCGGATGAAGAGTTAAAGCTGAAGCGAGCGAAAGAGGCAGAGCGGATTGCTCCCATGGCATTAGAAGCGGAGCAGTTGAATGTGAAGCAGAACATGGCTGAGGAGGAGCGTAAAGCGCATGAGGAACAAGCTCGTCTAGCAGTGTTTGCAGCAGAGAAAGCGATGTCCGATGCAGAGGAAGCCAAGAGGATTCAGGAACGCGAGGAACCGGAACTGCTGCGACGAAGCGAGCAGCTTCAGGAGGCCGTTCGCCTCCAGCATGAATGCGATCGTCTGCGCAAGGAGGAAGGCGAGTGGAAGCTCCGTATGGAGAACGCGCATGCGCGGTATACCGCTGCTGCCTTAGAAATAGAGCGATCAGAGCAGTTGGTGAAAAAGGCGGGGTACGCCAAGAGGAGCTGCGGACAATACTTGCGGCTCATCTTAAATCGTCAGAGGAGCAGGAGCAGTTCCATCAAGCCGTATCTCACTATGATAAGATTTCGTTCATGGGGGAGCGTTGTAAGGAGCTCGAGCATACTCGGGTCAAGCATGAATCGCAGACGAATGCAGTCCTCCACAAACTCCAAGACAAGCTGGGAGAGCTGCTGACAGCTGCCGGGGCGATTCGGAACAATATGGAAGATGGGCTGCCAGCAAGGACAGATTGGAGACGAATTCGGGAGCAATTGTCACGGCTCTTGGAGAAAATTGATTCAGCAATGGAGCAAGAGCGTCAAAGCCAGTGGAAGGAAGCGGCGGAGCGGATGGCGGTTCAGCTCGCATCTTCATTGGCGCCTTCCAAACCTTGTCCGGTGTGTGGATCGAAGGATCATCCAGCTCCTGCCCATAAGGAAGGAAGCGCGGAGCTCGCTGTTGATGGAAATGAGCGCTGGCAGCAATGGGAGCAACTGAAGAACTTGTCCAGCCGATTATTGCTGGAGGCGGATACTGAAGCAGCACGCAGCCGTGAACAGTTCGCATCCTGGATGAACCGGCTTCAGGAAGTGTCTGAACGAGCGTCGCAGCTGATGCAAGCACATTTGTCGAGGGCTGCTGAAGAAGGCGGAGCGGATACGGTTCAATTTCCGTGGAGAGACTCGATAATCGAGCTTGCTGCTGCACAGTCATTCACGAAAGACGGAGAGATATGGTTCGATGGCAAATCAGAGGGTTCAACGGTTGTAGAACATGCGCAGTTCCATTCAGCAGCAGGATTGTCTTCGCCCGAGGAAGTAGTGATAAACGACTTGTCTGTAGTGAGAGCGGAATTGAAGTCTCTGCAGCATGACATGCAATCCTATATTCAGCATACTCGAGAAATGGAAGGGCATATGGATCAGTTGCTGAAGGATGCTGAAGGCAAGCAGTGGGAGCTTCAGCAGCTGTCGTTAAGCTATCAATCGGCCGAGGCATCCTTGCGAGAGGCGGATGGCGCGTGGAAGGAAGCCAAGGATGCACTTTTGAAACAGCGCGAGGCATGGAATGCTCGCTATGTGGCATTTCAATGGGAATTCGAACAGATGGAGACCCTGCAGCAAGAATGGAATGCGAGAGAGGCCGTTGTCAGCGACTGTCGAGAACGTCTGGAGAAGAGCGCAGTATATTTGGAAGAAATGAAGGAACGCATCCTACAGTACACCCAGCAGCGACAAGCTGCGGAAGTGGAGCGCGTTAACGCACAAGCAGAGTGCAACGGTGTTACACGCATGCTGGCTGATTATGAGACACGCTTGAAGCCATGGCTGCAAGAGCAATCGCTTGAAGAGCTTGCAGCAGCAACGTCAGCACGTCTTGCTGAATTGCGCGAGATAGCAAAGCGCACAGCAGATGTGGCAGGTCGTGCTCGTGCAGCCAGCGAGGCTGCAGGACGCCAAGCGGCGATTGCTGCGCAGGCTTGGGCGAGTCTGTCTGAACAGGCATCAGTGAGCAGCCAGCGACTTCAAGAACAGTTGGAGAAATCTTCATTCGTAGATGTTGCGGAGGTACATGCTGCTAGAATGGCAGAAGAGCTTGTTGAGAAAGTGGAGAAAGACTTGATAAGCTACAAGGAAGAAGTTCGAGACGTCACTTCCCAGTTGAATCGATTGCAGCAGCGAATAGGAGCTTCGTTCGTTACCGATGAACAATGGATCGCTTGCAGCGAACAGAAAGAAGCAGCCGAAGCAGCCGCTGAAACCGCACTTGCCGGCAAGGCTAAGGCAGAGCGGGATGCTGAGCAATTAAGAAGCAAGCATGCGCGTTGGACGGAGCTTGAAGAAGCGCGTTCACGCACGGAGGAATATGCTGGCCGGTTACATCAGCTGCAGTCGGTATTCAGAGGCAATGCCTTTGTTGAATTTATTGCGGAAGAACAGCTCATGCAAGTTAGCCGTGCCGCGTCAGAACGGTTGAAGTCGCTCACGAAGCAGCGCTATGCATTGGAAGTGGATTCTGGCGGAGGGTTCGTCATTCGCGACGATGGTAATGGAGGCATTCGCAGACCGGTATCTACGTTGTCCGGAGGCGAAACCTTCTTGACATCGCTAGCGTTGGCACTTGCACTTTCCTCGCAAATTCAATTGCGCGGCAAATATCCTTTGGAGTTCTTCTTCCTTGACGAAGGGTTCGGTACGCTTGATCCCGAACTGCTTGATACCGTCGTAACAGCACTGGAGAAACTGCATTCGGACCGCTTGTCTGTTGGGGTAATCAGCCATGTTCCAGAGCTGAGAGCGCGCTTGGCGAGAAAGCTGGCTGTACTACCGGCAGAGCAAGCAGGACAAGGATCGCGGATTGTGATGGAAATGAATTGAAACGATGTGAAATAGCTCACAGTAACAGTTTCAACAGGCTGTTATAATACAGATAGCCGACATCTAATATTATTTGATTGCACCTCGGTGATCGTATTGTGTCTGCAAACAATCGTGCTTTATGAAGGATAGGCGCAATGCTTGCAGAAACAGTATGCTCACAGCGCTGACGCGCTGCCCGCAAAGCGGGGTACGAGGTGCTCTTTTTTAGTAATGTCACAATCCTAGTACCACAGCGTGTTGGCTATCAGTAGTTGAAATCGTAAGTTACAGGGCGGTAGCCATTAAGATGAATCGGTGCTGCTTCACCTCGAAAAATCCTTCGGTCTGTATCCGATTGTATATTTCATATAGCGGTTCTCGGTAGTAGATATCGAAATTAGGAACCTGCCAAGGAATGGCTTTCATGTAATATACGAGTGCCCCGATGTCGTAGAAGCGTTGTGCGGGATAGGCTTCATTGCTGTACTCAATTTTAAATCCGTTGTTTTCTAAGTCATCAACCGCCGATTGCAGGCACCAATCGTTATATTCCTCGTTTAGCGGAACGCCTAGCATCTCATTAATTTCCGTGCAATCCTGCCCGCCGACTTGTTGTGTCACGAATATACCAGAGTCTACAATTATTCTCCTAACTTCACGAGGGGAGTAGGAATCATGCTTGTTTATGATTAAGTCAAAACTTGCGCTATCAAGCGGCAGTTTATGATCGTCGTCGAATTCCACGACCTTGACTCCGAGCGGCTCGAGTCTCTGCTTCGCTATCGGAACATTGGGCGGGTAACCTTCTGTTGCTGCGATAAGCGGAGGGAAGGGAAGCAGCTTTGACAAAAATTCACCGCCGCCTGTCAAGCTCAGAAGAGGATTTTCTTATGAGAGGAATAATTATGCTCCCATATGACCAAGGAAGCAGTTCTTCTTGCATACGCCCCGTCGCTGAGATAAAGGGAAAATCCCATCCAGAAAAATGCTTATGCGTATCATTCAATAATTGTAAAAACGCAGTATTCTGTTGCAAAATTTGCATCCCCTAACAAAATGGAAAAAATTATGAACTTAATAAATATATCATAGTGACTCTTTTTCTGTGTTACCGATTTTGAACGAACATTTCACTGTCAGGAAATTGAAATGTAATTTTTTTGAACAAAGTTGCCTTTACATACACATTTAAGCCCATAGGCGAATACGATGTCGTAGCATGATCTTCCGTATAAGGAGGCACTTATGAAGAAAAGGTCATCTGTTGCAAAGAAATCGGGTACTGTTCAACCGCAAGCGACTATCAGTGCCGATGACAATGCTGCTCCTGAAGTTACTGCGACAGGGAAAGGGAAAGAAAAAGAGTCTATATTCGATCACTGTCAGAAACATATGCATCGTTTTGTGCGTGTGCAAACACATGATGGAGTTGTCTATCAGGCTATTGTAGAGTCGGTAGATCAAAATTATATTAGCTTGGCGGTTCCAACATGCACACATGCAGAGCCAGTGCAGGCCAGTGAAACCAATATGCCAATTGGCAATCTTGTCCCGTATATGGAAATGGAGCGTTCCGCTTACGGCTATTATCCGCAACCCCGTACGCAACCTTATCCATATCCAGGCACACCATATGTAAAAACGCCATTTATAGATCCCCATTTTCCAGGGTATTGCCCAGACTATTACTATCCCTATGGTTATGGCAAACGATTCGGAAAAGTTGTGCTCCCGCTCGCTGGGCTAGCTGATCTATCGCTTCTTCCCTTTTATTAAGAAATCTTTCAATTCACGGTCATTCACGAAAAATGAAAGCTCCGCTATGTATAGATGGAACCGGAGCTATCGATTTTTAGTCCGACTTGGACGAGCTTCTATTTTTTGATATGATAGCGGTATACAATTACGATCCGACAGCGAGAAAGCTAGGGCGTGACGAACTCATACGAGGAGGAATGAAAGAGATGGATTGTATTTTTTGTAAAATTATCGAAGGCTCCATTCCTTCGAAAAAAGTATTTGAGAATGATACTGTAGTTGCTTTCCATGATATTACCCCACAAGCTCCAGTACATATTCTCGTAATTCCGAAGAAGCATATTGCAACTATGAATGATGCTGAAGGAGAGGACTTTGCTCTTATTGGAGAAATTCATCGTGCAGCACAGCAAATTGCCCGTGAGCTTGGCATTGCAGAATCAGGCTACCGCCTGATTAACAATTGCGGGAAGGATAGCGGACAAGTCGTATTCCATATCCACTATCATTTGCTTGGCGGCAAGCAATTGGGTGCATTGGTTGGGCCAACGGCTTAACAAAATACTGCAATGATGATGAGGGGGTTGTGGCTTGATTGCACTTGGGCAAACATTTCCAATGGTGAAATCTCGTCATAATCTTTCCTCATGGTTGACACCTACTTTTAGAATCACATATAATGTAGTTTGATGAACCGTGTTTTTGTTCTTGGACGGTCTGTTCGGAGGGAGGGATAACTGGTGTCTGAAACGAAAGTTCGCAAAAACGAGACAATCGATGCCGCACTTCGTCGCTTTAAGCGCTCCATCGCAAAGGATGGCGTATTGGCTGAAGTTAAAAAGCGCAAGCACTATGAGAAGCCAAGCGTTAAGCGCAAGAAGAAGTCCGAGGCTGCCCGCAAGAGAAAGTTTTAGGAGGATAACGCACCAATGGATCTTAGCCAAAGATTGAACGAAGATATGAAGCAAGCGATGAAAAGTCAAGACAAGTTCAAACTCTCCACCATCCGAATGGTTCGTTCGGCGATCAAGAATGTTGAGATAGATGAAAGAAGAACTTTGAATGACGATGAAGTGCTTGAAATTCTAGGTCGTGAGATCAAACAGCGGAAAGATGCCCTCCACGAGTTCGAAAAAGCAGGTCGAGGCGATTTGGCAGATGGTGTACGGGCGGAGATTGAAATCTTGACGCCTTATCTTCCAGCTCAGCTTTCCGAAGAAGAGATAAAAGTGATTGTACAAGAGACCATCCAAGAGACCGGTGCTTCTTCGAAAGCCGACATGGGGAAAGTAATGGGTGCCCTCATGCCTAAGGTGAAGGGGCGCGCAGACGGCAAGTTAGTCAATTCTGTCGTGCAACAATGTCTGCAATAAACGATCTCTTTGCGTCTATTGACGAAACGATAAAAAACACTCCTTATTTTGAGGAGTGTTTTTTTCTGTATATGTAAAGGTGAAACGCAATGTATAATGTTGACGTATTATTATATGTATTCAAAAGGTAGGTTGTCGCACGGTGGTTCTGCAACATATCCGAATGATCAAGGACTTTTTGAATAGTATGTATCGCATATACTTTACAACAGAATAAGAAAGGGGGTAGTCATCCAGTATGCGGTTTTTGCGAGAAAGAACATTTGGGCTAGCCATCTTGGCTTTGGTCACCATCATGTTGTTGTTCTCCAGCATTCCATTTGTAAGCGCTCAAGCGAAGGCAGACGGAAGATCTGTTCACAATGTAGTTGTCCTTCCGTTGAAGGGAACGGTCAATCCTGTAATGGAATCTTTTCTGTACCGTGCACTTGAGGAAGCAGAGCAGTTGAGTCCTGAAGCGATTATTATCGAAATGGATACACCTGGCGGGGAATTGGAGTCGGCAGGAAAGATCAGTCAAAGAATAATTACTAGTCCTGTGCGTACCATTATGTTCGTAGAAGGAAATGCAGCTTCTGCAGGAAGCTATCTTGCGCTGAGCGCAAATGAGATCGCCATGACGCCAGGCAGTGCAATCGGATCGGCTGCACTAGTTGACAGAGCTCACAATTATGTGGACGATCCAAAGCTAGTAGCGATGTGGGTTAGCAAAATGAAAGCAGTTGCTCAGAAAATGGACGTGACCCGATTATCGCACAAGCTATGGCTGACTTGCAGGGTTCTTATGAGATTAAGGAGCTTGGACGCACAGTGCCATCTGGAGAAGTGCTGTCATTGAGTTCAGAGGATGCACGTAAAGCCGGATACACTGAATATGTAGCTTCCAATACAACAGATTTGCTAAAGCAGTTGAAGTTGGATCAAGCGAATCTTGTTCAGATTGAACCATCTATCTCAGAACAGATTGCTGCTTTTGTCGTTCATCCTGGCATTGCGACCCTGCTTCTGTTCCTTGGGATTGCAGGCGTTGCGATTGAGCTGTTCGTTCCGGGCTTCGGCGTTCCAGGGATTCTGGGGATTGCTGGATTTGGATTATATTTCTTCGGTCATTATATTGCAGGACTAGCGGGGGTGGAGACCATCGTATTGTTCATTATAGGACTGATACTGCTAGCACTGGAGTTGTTTATCCCAAGCTTCGGTATATTGGGTATACTAGGCTCATTGAGCTTGATAACGGGAGTTGTGCTAGCTGCGAATGATACTGGTCATGCACTGCTGTCGCTAGGTATTGCCTTTGTAGCTGCGTTGGTTGTTGTGATTATCGTCGTTCGGATATTCAAGCATCGAGGCATTTGGAACAAATTCATTCTACGGGACTCCTTGTCGACAGATGAGGGGTATGTATCAAATGTGAATCATACGGAGCTGATTGGGAAGACAGGTCGTGCATTGACGACGTTGCGCCCATCAGGAACGGCACTAATTGACGATATTAAATATGATGTCGTCACAGACGGAGCCTTTGTAAGCCGTGACGAGGCAATTAAGGTTGTGCAAGTAGAAGGGGTACGGATTGTTGTCCGTTCCTTGAACCAAGATTGAGGTTGAAAAGTAACAAATTCTGCGTGTTAGCTTACAGCTTTACACATATAACAAAATAATGGAGGATGATGAGTATGGATCCATCTATCGTAACAACGCTATTAATTGGGGTTGTCATTGTTATCGCGCTAAGTGTATTCTTTAGCTTTTTCCCAGTCATGCTCTGGATCTCGGCAATCGCGTCCGGAGTCAAGATTGGTATTATTACGCTTGTTGCAATGCGCTTGCGTCGTGTCACGCCTAGCCGTATTGTCAATCCGATGATCAAGGCTACTAAGGCTGGTCTTGGCTTGAACATTAACCAATTGGAAAGCCATTACCTTGCAGGAGGTAATGTTGACCGCGTTGTTAACGCATTGATCGCAGCACAGCGTGCTAACATTCATCTTGAATTCGAACGCGCGGCAGCGATCGATCTTGCTGGACGTGATGTATTGCAAGCTGTACAAATGAGCGTTAACCCTCGCGTTATCGAAACGCCTATCGTCGCAGCTATGGCGAAAGACGGTATTGAAGTAAAGGTTCGTGCGCGCGTTACCGTACGTGCTAACATCGAACGACTCGTCGGTGGTGCAGGGGAAGAAACCATTATTGCGCGCGTTGGCGAAGGTATTGTAACAACAGTAGGTTCCAGTGCATCTCATAAAGACGTTCTAGAAAATCCTGATTTGATCTCTCGTACTGTACTGGGCAAAGGTCTGGATGCAGGAACAGCCTTCGAAATCTTGTCCATTGATATTGCGGACGTAGATGTAGGCAAGAACATCGGTGCTCATTTGCAAACCGAGCAAGCAGAGGCGGATAAGCGCATTGCCCAAGCAAAAGCGGAAGAGCGTCGTGCAATGGCGGTAGCGCAAGAGCAAGAGATGAAAGCGCGCGTTGTTGAAATGCGTGCACGTGTTGTAGAATCGGAATCCCAAGTTCCGCTTGCTATGGCTGAGGCACTTCGTGGAGGCAAGCTGGGTGTTATGGATTATATGAATTTGAAGAATATTGAGGCCGATACACAAATGCGCGGCACGATTGGTAAAGCGTCTGATAACAATCATGACAATAAATCGGAAAGCTAGGCGATGAGCCATGGTAATCATTGAGAAGATTATTCATTTCATCACGAGCAATCCGTTAATCGCCATTTTATTTTAGGTGCGATCTTGTCATCCTTGGGTGGTTCGAAGAAAAAGGACGGCAAAAACCGGATGCCTGATTTTAGCGGAGGCACACGGGGGAGCGAGGATAAAAAGTACAATGAGGATCTCGAAGAGGAGTATAAGGAAGTAGAGCATCAGCCTGCCTATGCGAGCGCAGACAAATCCTCGCCAATTGTACTGACTTCCTCTTCCGACATCTCTCGCGATACGATTGACTCCGATGAAGCACGACTTGCGGAGATGGAGCAGCGTCTCGCTGCAATTGACCGAATGGCTAGCTCCATTTCATCTGGTGCAGGGGTTAAAAAAGGCTCTGCTTCAGCGGCTGTTTCGTCTGTATCGAAGCAGGGCATACCGAGCCGGGAAATCACTTCTGATGAGGTAATGCAAGGGATCATTTGGTCAGAAGTCCTCGGTCCACCGCGTGCCAAGCGTCCATACAATCAGCGGCAGCGCTAAGTGCTTGATTAACTAAATACGCAAGCTTGTTTGCTATATCATTTATGGATGATGTAAGAACCGAAAGAGCTCCATTTTACAGTATTGGCATATCTGTGCTTATCCTGTAGAGTGGGGCTCTTTTTCTTATTTTATTTCACTATGCTGGGCTCAATCTCTTGGAATATTCCTAGAGGATATCGCACCAAGGCCTGTTCCCATCGTTATAATCACGCCATCCGGCGCATAAATTGTAACGAATAGGAAGGGGGCCCGTCGCAATATGAGTCGCTTTGGCCGCAAATTGAGCAACTGGACAGCAAATTGGCTGGATTTGCCGCAGGATACCTTATCGGATACGCCCCGGTTGGCCATGATTGGGAATCGGCATCTCATCGTTGAAAATCATCGCGGCATTGTTCACTTTTCGAACGAGCTGGTTCGTCTGGCGCTAACCAATGGAGAACTGGAGATAACCGGATCTGAACTTGTGATTCGAGCAATATGGACAGAAGAAATACGTATTGAAGGGACAATAGGCCATATCACATATAAAGGAACGGGGGAATTGAAGTGAAGGCACCTGTATTAGCACATGCGCGAGGCTATGTAAGAGTTCGTATTCGAGGAGGGAGTGCGGAGTCTTTTATCAATTCGGCTGTCTCCAGTCAAATTCAGGTGTGGGATGTGCAACGGACTTCATTCCACGACTTCCAATGTTATGTACTAGTGTCTGATTATTTTAAGCTGAAACCAATATTGAAGCAGACAGGCTGTCGGGTTCATGTTGAACAACGAATGGGCCTGCCTTTCACGATGAGACGAGTTCTGCGACGAAAGTTTTTTCTCATTGGCTTCGCTTTTTTATGCTCGGATTGTACATGCTCTCTTCACTCGTATGGTCAATTGAAGTAAAGGGGAATGTTCGTATCCCGACAGAACAGGTTCTTGCAGCTGCCAAGGAGCAGGGAATATATCCTTTCCAGTGGACATTCCGACTTCGCGATCCGGATGTAATTGCCAAGGCGATGCATACGAAGCTGAAGGAGGCTTCTTGGATCGGTGTGAATTGGGAAGGGACAAGGGTGGCTATACAGGTCATAGAGGCAACTAAACCTGATGCATTAAAGCTGGTCAACCCAAGACATATTGTGGCTTCAGCAGATGCAGTAGTTACAGATATTATTGCGGAGAATGGACGAGCTGTCGTTGCACGCAATGCCCGAGTGAAAAAAGGCGATGTGCTGATCTCAGGTGCAATTGGCAATGAGACGGAGCCAAAAGATGTGGTGGCAAAAGGAGAAGTGAGAGGATTAGTCTGGCATCAGTATGAGATTTCGTCACCGCTGGTGATGAGACATAAAGTATATACAGGTGAAGAAAAGGAACGGAAATATATTGTTACCGGCAGTCGTAGGCTCATGATAGCTGGCTTCGGAGATATTCCATATGCTCATTATGAACTGCTGCAGGAGGACAACACCCTCCGGTGGAGGCAACTGTCATTGCCGATTGGCTGGATGATTGAAAAAATTAAGGAAGTTCAATTTGCTTCTGAAGAACGGACGGCAGAACAGGCGTCAGAAGCGGGACTTAAGCAGGCAAGAGCAGATGTGCTTGGAAAGAATGGGCCGAATGCCCGCATCCACTCGGAAAAAATTTTGCATCAGAAGACGGACAATGGTAAAGTGGTCATGAAGGTGCTTTTTGAAGTGGAGCAATCAATTGCGGAAGAACTTCCGCTTGTTCGCCAGTTTGAACAGAAATCACAACCGGAATCAGAACCACAAGAACAAGGACACTGAATACAAGGAGACTGAGGTTTTTGTCGCAACAACAGACTGTTAAAATTTCACTGCAAAACGCTGCTGAAGGACTTGCGCTGTTCGGGCCGCAAGATAAGCATCTGCGCCTTATCCAAAGCCGTACGGATGCACTTGTGTCATCGCGCGAAGCAGAGGTTGTCATTACGGGGGAAGCGGAAGAAACTGAAAAATTAGAGCAGTTATTTCTTGTTCTACTCGAGTTGATCCGCAACAATATTATCCTGTCTGAGCGGGATATTATGTATGCAATCGATTTGGCGCAGGAATGGAAGGTTGATGAGCTGCTTGATTTATTCAGGGGTGAAATCGCACATACATACCGCGGCAAGCCAATCCGCGTTAAGACAATAGGCCAGCGGCATTATGTATCCACGATTAAGAAGAGAGACATCGTATTTGGAGTAGGTCCTGCCGGTACAGGCAAAACCTATCTGGCGGTCGTGCTGGCCGTGGTTGCACTAAAAGAAGGAGCTGTCAAGCGAATCGTACTGACTCGGCCTGCCGTAGAAGCGGGGGAGAATCTTGGCTTTTTGCCTGGGGATCTGCAGGAAAAGGTAGATCCATATTTGCGTCCTCTGTACGATGCGCTGTATGATGTCATGGGCACCGAACAGGTGGCAAAGGCTCTTGAGCGCGGACTGATTGAAATCGCACCTCTTGCCTATATGCGGGGGCGGACGCTGGATGATGCGTTCATCATTTTGGATGAGGCGCAAAATACGACGCCTGAGCAGATGAAGATGTTCCTGACGCGGCTCGGGTTCGGCTCGAAAATGGTCATTACCGGGGATATTACCCAAATCGACTTGCCTCGCGGGAAGAACTCAGGCTTAGTAGAGGCAGGGCGGATCTTGAAGGAAATTGATGAGATCGGATTCGTGCATTTTGCCGAGCAGGATGTCGTTCGTCATTCCTTAGTGCAGAAAATTATTACAGCTTACCAGAAGGAAAGCGAAAACCAAGGATAGAGAGGACTGTTCTCTATGCTACAGACAAATCGTTCCGGCAACGGAAATAACAAACGTCAGGTCAATATGACGGGATGGAAGTATAGCGTAGGCGTACGTTTTCTTCTGTTTTTCTTATTAACATTATTATTTTATTTCAGCTTGGCACCGAGTATTTTGCCGGAGAAGCTGGATATTGAAGTCAATGCGAAGAGTGAAAAGGATATCATCGCACCGATTCAAATACCGGACAAGAAGGCAACGCTGAAAGCTCAGGAACAGGCCGCTGAACGTGTACAGCCTATTTACGAGATTATTTCGCTGAAAAATGAGCGATTAATTGACTCACTGTTCGAGAGAATCGATCAACTTAATGATGATGAGCTGATCTCTTACTCACAAAAGATTAGCCTGTATCGTACAGTCATCCCTGATGAGGTTAATAAGTATCTTCGAGAGTTCATGACGACAAGTCGAAATAAAGATACGTATTCGGAAACACTGCTTGACGAAGTGAAAAAACGTATTGACGAGCAGAAGTACGATATTCCCGAGGAGACGTATCTGAAGATTGCACGCTTGTCCAAAGAAGACGTAGCGCAAATGAAGCCGGTGGCCCGTGAGCTCGTGTCCAAGTTGATGGCAGATGCAGTTCCAGATGCCTCTGTGCCTCGAGCCAAGGTGCCGGAATACGTCAATGCGAGCTCGCTTGACAAGCGTTCCGCTCGCGAGGCAGTGCAGGAGCTCGTTCGCCTGTGCATTACGCCAAACAAGTTCTATAATGATGACGCAACGAAGGAAGCGAAGGTTCAGGCGCGGGAAAATACGCCGCCTATCTTCATTAAGCAGGGCGATATCTTTATTAAAAAAGGTCAGCTTATCTCCCAAGAGACTTATGATTTGCTGAAAGAGAACGATCTCTTGAAATCTGAGGTTAACTATTGGCCGCAGCTCGGCCTGCTGATTCTGTCGGTCATGCTCTCGCTTTTTTGTTTATGTTCATGCGTCAAACGAGTCACACCCATTTCAAATTTAACAACACTCAGCTATTAATGCTTGTATTGATTTTTACCATCAATATTATTGCGATTCATATTATCGGCTACGCGCAGACGAAGGAAATTCCTTTTATAGGCTATGTGGCCCCTACGGCTATGGGGGTTATGCTGATTACCCTGCTTATTGATCTGCCGCTGGCATATCTATGTGCAATCGTATTGAGCTTGATAGCGGGTATTATATTGAACACAGATAAAAGTACGCTGTTTGATTTCCATTTTGGATTTTTCGCACTCGTTTCGTGCTACGCAGCCATATTCGCTATTCATCGCGCCAGCCAGCGTTCAACGATATTGAAGGCAGGCATCATGGTATGCATCTTCGGCAGTGTGACTGCTTTAATGCTGTCCATGTTGTACGGTGAACCGATGAATCAGGGCAATACGATGCTAGCGGCGGCGTTTGCCTTTGCAAGCGGTCTGCTGACCTCTGTGCTTGTGCTTGGGCTTATGCCATTCTTTGAAGTTACATTTGGCATATTGTCTGCACTGAAGCTAGTTGAACTGTCCAATCCAAACCATCCACTGCTGCGCAAGCTGTTGACGGAAACGCCCGGAACGTATCATCACAGTGTAATGGTTGGGAACTTGTCGGAACAGGCTGCTGAGGCGATTGGTGCGAACGGATTGCTGTGCCGTGTTGGGGCCTACTATCATGATATCGGCAAAACAAAGCGTCCAAGTTACTTTATTGAAAATCAAACAAATATGGACAATCCACATGATCAAATTGATCCTAAGCTTAGTACATCTATTATCGTTGCGCATGCACGCGACGGTGCCGAGATGCTGAAGGATTATAAGCTGCCGAAGCCGATACGCGATATTGCGGAGCAGCATCATGGTACAACCTTCTTGAAGTATTTCTACTTCAAAGCGAAGAAGCAAGCAGAAGAGCAAGGGATAGAACCTGATTTTACAGAAGACGATTTCCGTTATCCTGGGCCAAAAGCGCAGTCGAAGGAAGCGGCCGTCGTAGGTATCGCGGACTGTGTCGAGGCAGCTGTTCGCTCGTTACGCCACCCGACTGTTGAGCAGATTGAGTCCATGATTCATAAAATTGTGAAGGATCGTATGGATGACAATCAATTCAATGAATGTGATTTGACACTTCGAGAACTAGATATTGTTGCACAGTCGCTGAAAGAGACGGTGATGGGAATATTCCATTCCCGCATCGAATATCCAGACGATTCGAAGCTGAAAAATAAAGGAACGGACGCAAACGAGGAACCAGCAAAATCTTAATCTGCGATATATGATTAAAAAGGAACGGGCCTATCACCTATAAACTGTGAGTAAGGAGCAACGAACATGTCGAGTATGAAGCTGGAATGGAATGACGATCAAGACATATACCCGATCGATCCTTCATTGATCGAATTGCTGAAGCGCATTTTGCAGGAAGCTGCGGCGATGGAAGGCATTCAAGAGGGGGAAGTCGCGCTAACGTTCGTTGATAATGAGCAAATCCACGAGTTGAACCGTGAATATCGAGGAATCGATCGTCCAACGGATGTATTGTCCTTTGCCTTGAACGAATCCGTTGAAGAGGAATTGGATATTCTATACGAAATTGAAGATGAGCAAGAATTGGATGAGATGAATGATTTGCTTGGCGACATCATTATCTCTACAGAGCGCGCCAAGGAACAAGCGGAAGAGTATGGCCATTCCTTGGAGCGTGAGATTGGATTTTTATTTGTGCATGGATTTCTGCATTTACTTGGCTATGATCATCAGGATGAGCCAAGCGAACGAGTAATGATGGACAAGCAGGAAGCTGTTTTGGAGAAGGTAGGTCTGAGCCGCTAATGAAGCGTCCTTGGAGCGATACATTTCGCGTTGCAATCGCAGGGATCGTCTATGCGATACGTACACAGCGCAATATGCGGGTACACGTGGCCATGAGTGGAATTGCACTTATTTTAGGCGGTATCCTGCAAATATCGACCTCGGACTGGCTGTGGCTGGGACTAGCAATTACCATCGTCATTTCAGCTGAACTAATGAATACCGCAGTAGAATCTGTCGTCGATCTCGTGATGCCGAAGCTGCATCCATTGGCGAAGGTAGCCAAAGATACCGCCGCAGGAGCCGTGCTCGTGACGGCGGTATTCGCCGTTATTGTCGGCTGCGTGATTTTCTACGAACCAGGGATAAAGCTGCTTCATAGGCTCCTGTACTAAAGTAATGAAATTAGACTTCATAAGCGGCGCTATTGTCGTTACTTGGACGGCGTGGCGCCGTTTATGCACATACAGAGACATTTTGGAGGAAAATACATGTTTTATAATCAAGATCAATCAAATCGAAATACGTATAAATCAGGCTTTGTTGCGATAGTTGGCCGCCCGAATGTAGGGAAGTCCACTTTGATGAATCATGTGATTGGGCAAAAAATTGCGATCATGTCGGATAAGCCGCAAACGACTCGCAATAAAATCCATGGCGTCTACACAACCGATCATTCCCAAATTGTGTTTTTAGACACACCAGGCATCCACAAAAGAAAATCGAAGCTCGGCGATTATATGAATAATGTGGCGCTGAATACCTTGAACGAGGTCGAAGCAGTGTTGTTCCTCGTTGACGTCTCGGCAGGGCTTGGAGGCGGCGATAAATATGTGATTGAACAATTGAAAAAAGTCCGTACTCCTGTCATACTCGTCATGAACAAAATTGATCAGGTGCATCCAGAAGCATTGCCACCGTTAATTGCAGAGTACAATGAACTGCATGAATTTGCGGAGATTGTGCCGATTTCGGCATTAAACGGCAGCAATGTGAACCGACTGCTTGATGTGCTTGGCGGTTACTTGCCTGAAGGGCCGCAGTATTATCCAGATGACCAAATTACAGACCACCCTGAGCAATTCGTTGTGGCCGAGTTGATCCGTGAGAAAATATTGCACCTGACACGTGAGGAGATTCCTCATTCTATTGCCGTAACCATCGAAGATATGCGAGTACAAGAGAATGGTGTCGTATATATTTCTGCAGTCATATTTGTAGAGCGTGATTCCCAGAAGGGAATCGTCATCGGCAAGCAAGGCGCATTGTTGAAGGAAATTGGAAAGCTGGCGAGACAAGATATCGAAAATTTACTTGGCTCTAAGACATTTATGGAGCTGTGGGTGAAAGTGAAGAAAGATTGGCGAAATCAGGATCGGATTTTACGGGATCTCGGGTTCCGACACGAGTAAGCAACCTATTTACGTTTCATACACTCCAATTTTTGCAATGGATATTCCCCTATAAGCAGTACAACCTAGAAGATGACGCATAGTCTTACTGGTCTGTATCCGACGTTCATGCTCGAAATGTTTGTTATAGGCACAGCATTTAATATCTGCCTCTGTTGGTGCTTGCGGGCACCATAGAAGCATGTCATTGATCAAGGTTCTCTTATACGAAAGGGGATTATAACAATGCGTGATTTTTCATGGAATGTTTTTGCGAAGACGGGGGATGTCGACGCTTACTTGCTATATAAGCAGGCAGGAATGACAGATGAGTTGGAGGAACTTACAGCTGATACGGCGCCAATCGCAGAGCAATCAGAAGATTAATGATTATGCAGTGTCATACATGGGAGGAAGAGAGTGTTATATCGGGTAGAGGGGATTGTCATCCGCAGCATGGATTATGGGGAAGGAAATAAGATCATTACACTTTGTACGAAATCGTATGGCAAGGTGGGTGTTCTTGTTCGCGGCGCGAAGAAGGTTCGCAGCCGTCATGCTGCGGCAACTCAGCTGTTCACTTATGGAGAATATGTATTCTTTCGCGGTATGGGGCATATCGGAACGCTTAATTCTTGCGAAATAATAGAAGCGAACCATTTGCTGCGCGAACAGCTTCATCTGGCAGCCTACGCCTCCTATGCAGCCGAGCTGATGGATAAGGCACTGCATGATGAAGAGGCTGGAGGGCCGATGTTTGACCAATTCCATGCCTATATGCGGGCAATTGCAGAAGGCAAGGATGTGCAGGTGACAACTCATTTGTTCGAAATGAAGCTATGGCAGCGAACGGGAGTTGCTCCTCAACTCCATGCATGTGTCGCTTGTGGTACAGGAGATAGGCTTGCTGCTTTCAGTTGGCGTCTCGGGGGCGCCCTATGTGAGAGTTGTAAGTCAAGAGAGCATGCGAATTATGTAGCTAATTTGCACATGCTTGCATTGCTTCAGCGCTTCGAAATGACAGACTTGCGTCGTCTTGGCAATATAACATTGAAGCCTGAAACGAAATTGCAGCTTCGCGCATGTATGCGAGGCTATATGGACACCCATGTCGGGGTGCGCTTGAAATCACTTCAGTTCCTTGAGCAGATGGAGAAATATGATTTGGCGCAGCTTGACGAGTAAAATCCAATTCGCTATAATAAATCAAGCTAATTGAATTAAGATTATACCTTGCGTTGAAGAAGAAAGTAGTTCGTAATGTTTGAACGCAGCGATTCAGGGATAGTGGAAGCCTGGACGGACAAACGAATGAAATGGCGCTTTGGAGCAGGGGCTCATGTGAAAGTGGATCGGAATCTATTCCGATCAAGTAGGGTGGAACCGCGGGAATTTAACTCTCGTCCCTACGTCTGGCATCAGACGTAGAGGCGGGAGTTTTTTGCATTCTCCCATACGTCAATGCCGTCAATATGAGGCAAAGGAGTGCTGACTGTGAATTTTCAACAAATGATTTTGACGCTGCAGCAATTTTGGGCCGAACAAAACTGCATCATCGTACAGCCGTATGATGTGGAGAAGGGCGCGGGAACTATGAACCCGATGACTTTCCTTCGTTCGATCGGACCAGAACCATGGAATGTAGCTTATGTAGAGCCATCTCGTCGTCCGGCTGACGGCCGTTACGGGGAGAACCCGAACCGTTTGTACCAGCATCACCAGTTCCAAGTGATTTTGAAGCCCTCTCCAGACAACATTCAAGAGTTGTATTTGGAAAGCTTGAACCGTCTTGGTATCGATCCGTCAATCCACGATATTCGCTTCGTAGAGGATAACTGGGAGTCGCCAACATTGGGTGCATGGGGCCTTGGATGGGAAGTCTGGCTTGATGGTATGGAAATTACGCAATTCACTTATTTCCAACAAGTGGGCGGCATCGACGCACATCCAGTAGCTGTCGAGATTACGTATGGCTTGGAGCGGCTTGCTTCCTATATTCAAGAAAAAGAAAATGTTTTCGACTTGGAGTGGGTAGAAGGAGTAGCTTATGGCGACGTATTCCATCAGCCTGAATTCGAGCATTCGAAATATACATTCGAAGTAAGCGATACGGCGATGCTATTTACGCTGTTCAATATGTACGAGAAAGAAGCAAATCGAGCGATGGATGCCCATTTGGTATTCCCAGCATATGATTATGTGCTGAAATGCTCCCATACATTCAACTTGCTGGATGCACGCGGCGCGATTAGTGTAACGGAGCGCACCGGGTACATTACCCGTGTTCGTAATCTTGCACGTCATGTGGCCGCAACATACTTGGAAGAACGTGAGAAGCTCGGCTTCCCGCTCTTGAAGAAAGGAGAGGAACAAGATGCCTAGACATTTGTTGTTGGAGCTCGGCTTGGAGGAAGTGCCTGCACGTTTCATTCGCAGCGCGATGGAACAGCTGAAGGATCGCACAGAACGCTGGCTGACAGAATCCCGAATCACATTCGGAACTGTGTCTGCATATGCAACGCCAAGACGTCTCGCTGTACTCATACAGGATGTAGCTGACAAGCAGACGGATGTACACGAGGAAGTAAAGGGGCCGGCGAAGAAAATTGCCCTTGACGCCAATGGTGAATGGACGAAGGCAGCTCTCGGATTCGCACGGAGTCAAGGTGTAGAGCCTGAAGCGTTCTTCTTTAAGGAATTGAACGGAGTCGAGTATATTTACGCAAATAAGAGCAGTCTCGGTACCAATACAGAGGATGTGCTTGTTGAAGGTTTGACTTCCATTATTCATGCGATGACCTTCCCGAAAAACATGCGTTGGGGTGCAAAGGAAATGCGCTTCGTACGCCCGATTCGCTGGATGGTTGCTCTGCATGGGGAAGAGATTATTCCGCTTGAAATTGCAGGCGTCAAAGCAGGCCGTACGTCGCGTGGACATCGTTTCCTCGGAGAAGAGACAGTTATTAACGAGCCGCTTCAATACGTGGAACGTCTTCGAGAGCAATCTGTCATCGTGGATGTGGCAGAGCGTGAGGCGAACATTACGGCTCAAATCGAGGAGCTCGCTAAAAGTAAAAATTGGAATATCGCAATCAAGGATGACTTGCTTGAAGAAGTTCTCTTCCTCGTTGAGTATCCAACTGTATTGTTCGGCGGATTTGACGAGGCATTTCTGAACATTCCTCAAGAAGTGCTGATTACATCCATGCGCGAGCATCAGCGCTACTTCCCGGTATTGGATACGGAGGGACAGCTTCTTCCCTATTTCGTAACGGTACGCAACGGTGATTCCAAGGGCTTGGATATCGTTGCAAAAGGGAACGAGAAAGTTCTTCGTGCGCGTCTCTCTGACGCCAAGTTCTTCTATGAAGAAGATCAAAAACTGAATATTATTGATTGCGTGCATAAGCTCGATTCGATCGTGTTCCACGAGGAGCTTGGCTCGATCGGTGATAAGGTTCGCCGCATACATGCTATTGCTGATGCATTGGCACTGGCTGTCCAGACAGATCGTGAGACAGCACTGTGGGTCAGCCGGGCTGCGGACATTTGCAAGTTCGACCTTGTTACGCAAATGGTATATGAGTTCCCAGAACTGCAAGGGGTTATGGGTGAAGATTACGCCCGAAAGGCAGGCGAACCGGAAGCAGTAGCGCAGGCGATTAATGAGCACTATAAGCCTAGATTCGCAGGCGACCCAGCTCCTGTTTCACTTGTTGGCTCTATTATAAGTATGGCTGACAAAATGGATACGTTGGCAGGCTGCTTCGGAATCGGCATTATTCCGACTGGCTCGCAGGATCCATATGGCTTGCGCAGACAGGCGACAGGTATTGTGCAAATTTTGTTAGAACGCAATCTGCCGCTGACACTGCATACCATCTTCAACATTACGCTTGATGTATATGCGCAAGCAGGATTGTTGAAACGCGAACGTGAGGAAGTTCGTAAAGAATTGTATGAGTTCTTCGGCTTGCGCGTCAAAAATGTACTGTCTGAGTCTGTTCGCTACGACGTGGTTGATGCAGTGATGGCATCTGGATATGACGATGTCAAACTGACAGTCGCTCGCGGGGAAGCTCTTATGCGCGCTGTACAGGCAGATGAATTCAAGCTGACAGTTGAATCCTTTAACCGGGTAAGCAATTTGGCTGCTAAGGCGGTCAGCAATGATATCCATCCTGAATTGTTCGAGCAGGATGCGGAGCGCAAGCTCTATGAGCGTTGGATGTACGTACATGAAGCTTATGCAGCTGCAAGCGGAAATCCGGCTGAGGCAATCGAAGTTTTGTCTCAACTGAAAGATGAAGTTCACTCGTTCTTCGAACAGGTCATGGTTATGGCTGAGAACGAAGCAGTACGGGCAAATCGTTTGGCGCTGCTTGCGAATATAGCAAATGACATTCAACGTTTTGCTGATTTCTCAAAGTTAGTTTGGGCTTAAGTAGAAGGTTGACTGTGATTGTAGGAAGACAGTAAAGGGTAGTAAAGGTGGAACATGAAGAAGGGATTCTTCGGATTCTCTTCGACATGTTCCTTCGTTATTTTCATCGATTCGACAAAAACTGAGTTAAAGTAGAGGAAATCCGGATTTCGAAGCAGGAATTTTAAACGTTACAGCGTATATAATATAAACGGTGAAACGATTAAAGTAAGTTCCGACGCTTTACGAAAATGGTGAGATTATTGTCTTCTAAACTTCGAATCGTAGTAGACGCCGATGCTTGTCCTGTAAAAAATGAAATAGTTGCCGCAGCTATCGAAATGGATGCCGGAGTTCTGTTTGTAGCTTCCTATGCTGCATTTGCTCCAGACTGGCAGCTTATGAATTATGATATTCGTACCGTTTTTGTGGATCAAGCGTTTCAAGCGGCGGACATTTATATTGCCAACACAGCGCGGTCAGGCGACGTAGTGGTAACAGGCGACTACGGTTTGGCCGCGCTCTGTTTGCCAAGAGGCGCTTATGTGCTTACGCCGCGAGGCAGCGAGCTGACAAGCGACAATGTAGATGAGTACCTGACAAGGCGACACATCTCGAGCAAAGCAAGAAGAGCAGGTTTACGGACGAAAGGCCCGCGAGCAATGAGTGAAGAGGATCGCGAAATTTTCCAACATAAACTGACAAAACTTTTGCTTCGTGAGCAGGAGAAAATGCGCCCATAGCGAATTAGTAATACGTGTTCAGATGAAGGTGATTGAGCGATGAACGGATATGGACTGATTCCTGATGAAGTTCGCGATGAAGTATTAAAGCGCAACGATATCGTCGATATAGTTGGACAATATGTCCATTTATCGAAGCACGGTAAATATTTGAAGGGGCTTTGTCCCTTTCATTCGGAGAAGACACCATCGTTCACGGTCACGCCGGAGAAGCAAATTTTCCATTGTTACGGTTGCGGAAAGAGCGGGACGGCTATTCAATTTGTAATGGGGCTGGAAGGATACTCGTATCCGGAAGCCATTACGCATCTCGCCGAGTTAGCGGGCATTCCTGTTACATGGGGAAGCGGCGACTCGTATGCTGAACGCAATCCACGGAATGAAGCGAAGGATCGGCTGATTGAAGCACATGAGCTGACTGCGAAAATGTATCATTATATATTAATGAACACAACGGAAGGTCAGGAAGCGCTTCGCTATTTGCGTGAACGCGGCTTTAACGACAAGCTTATCGAACAGTTTCAGATTGGATACGCACCGCCAAATTGGGATATGATCGTGAAGTTTCTTACGAAACGGCAGTTCGACCTTGCTCTGGTGGAGAAGGGCGGTATCGTATCGGCTAGAACGAATGGAGAAGGGTATGTCGATCGTTTCCGTAACCGGGTCATGTTCCCGATATGGGATCGCCGGGGACGCATAGTAGGATTTGCAGGAAGGGTGCTTGACGGAAGTCAGCCGAAGTATTTGAACTCGCCGGAAACGATGCTATTCAACAAATCCAAGCTGCTGTACAATGTGCATCAGGCAAGACCGCATATTAAGCGCACTGGTGAAATTGTTCTGTTTGAAGGTTTTGCAGATGTCATACAGGCTTGGGAAGCTCAAGTGATGAATGGCGTTGCTACCATGGGTACTGCGTTGACCTCCGATCATGTTCAATTGCTGAAGCAACTCGGAGACAGCGTTACGTTATGCTATGACGGCGATGATGCTGGACAAGCAGCTGCAATGAAATCCATAGCATTGTTAGAGGGAAGCGGCTTGCATGTAGCCGTTGCCATGCTGCCTGATCGAATGGATCCTGATGAATTCATCAAAGCGCATGGCGCAGAGCGGTTTAGGCATGCGATCATTGCATCGGCCGTTACTCCAACCAAATTCAAGCTTATATCTTTACGTCGAAATCATATACTGCTAGAAGATGATGGCAAACGACGATTCAAAGATGCTGCGCTGCGTGTTGTGGCGAAGGTTGAATCACCTGTTGAACGGGAGATGCACTTGAAGGAGATTGCTTCACTGCTTGAATTATCAGGGGATTCTGCGATCGCTTCTTTGAAGCAAGAATGTGCGAATATCCGCCAAAAGCTGCAAAAAAGAACGAAAACGGGGATAATCAAGACAATTGGTGGAATAATGTTAGGAATGATAAGCAAGTTATCTCCCCGCCCGTGTTGCGTCCAGCATACGTATATGCAGAACGCAGCTTGCTGGCGCTGATGTTCCAGGATGTCGAAGTTTCCAACTATGTGGAGCGGAATCTTGGCGAGCAATTCAATGTAGATGATCATGCGGCTCTTGCCGCTTATCTATATGCTTATTACGCGCAAGGCAAGGAGCCTGATTTCAGTTGTTATTTGGCAACTCTGCAGGATGACCGACTAGAGAAGACGGCTGCATCCATATCAATGGCCGAAGTGCCGCTGCGATATGACACCGCCCTATTAGACGATTATATTGGTCAAATCTTGAAAGTGCCTCGGCATCGTGAAATTGAGCGTAAAAAGGAAGAAATGGTGCAGGCGGAGCGTACAGGAGACATATTGCGTGCCGCGCAAATTGCACAAGAAATTATAGCCCTAGAGCAACAACTGAAGCGGTAGTAAGCAGAAGTTTCTAGGGAGGAGGGAGTCGGAAAATGGCGAATGATCAACATACTGGACTAGATGCCGAAGCAGCGTTAGAACATGTGAAGGATCAATTGATTGAGCTCGGTAAAAAGCGCGGTTCGCTTAGCTATAAAGATATTACTGAAAAGTTATCGACGTTCGATCAAGACCCGGAGCAGATGGATGAGTTCTACGAGCAGCTATCTGATTTGGGTATTGAAGTGGTAAATGAAACGGAAGATGGAATGGGCAATCGCAATAGTGGTGATCGGGAGAGTGGGGATCACGACGATTTCCATTTCGATGATGACTTATCGCTGCCACCGGGGATTAAAATTAATGACCCGGTTCGGATGTACTTAAAAGAGATCGGCCGTGTTCCGCTCTTGTCGGCAGAAGAAGAGATCGAACTTGCGAAGCGAATCGAGCAGGGGGACGAAGAAGCGAAGAAGCGCTTGACAGAAGCGAATTTGCGACTTGTGGTCAGCATTGCGAAGCGTTATGTAGGACGTGGGATGCTCTTCCTTGATTTGATTCAAGAAGGCAATATGGGTTTGATCAAGGCTGTTGAGAAATTCGATCACAGCAAAGGATACAAATTTAGTACGTATGCTACTTGGTGGATCCGTCAAGCGATTACGAGAGCGATTGCCGATCAGGCACGCACAATTCGTATACCGGTTCACATGGTAGAGACAATTAATAAATTGGTTCGTGTATCCCGTCAACTGCTTCAAGAGCTTGGGCGCGAACCAACGCCGGAAGAAATTGCGGCTGAGATGGAACTCAGTGTTGAGAAAGTACGCGAAATTATGAAGATTGCCCAGGAACCGGTATCGTTGGAAACGCCAATTGGGGAAGAAGACGATTCTCACTTGGGAGATTTCATTGAGGATCAAGAAGCACTGGCACCTGCTGATGCAGCAGCGTATGAGCTGTTGAAGGAGCAACTGGAGGATGTGCTTGACACATTGACAGAACGTGAAGAGAATGTGCTTCGTTTGCGCTTTGGTCTCGATGACGGCCGTACACGTACCTTGGAAGAGGTAGGTAAAGTATTCGGAGTCACACGCGAACGGATTCGCCAAATTGAAGCGAAAGCACTTCGTAAATTGCGTCATCCAAGCCGCAGCAAGCGACTGAAAGATTTTCTTGAATAGTGGCTAACGACGAGACCTTCTTGTGCGCGTATGCGTGGGGAAGGTCTTTTGTTGCCATGAAGGCATCAATTACGGGAGGCGTGACAAGCCGCATGGATCAGAAGCAGCGACAATGGATGTCACACGAGATTGCCCGCTGGCGGGAAAATCGACTATTGCCGGAACGTTATTGCGAGTTCCTTGCTCGATTGTACCAGCTGCCAGAAGAAACGATAGCACCTGAAAAATCCGGAAATACCGCTTCCGAAGTAGGCGTTTCAGCTTGGCTGAACAGCCTTTCTGCCGTAAAATGGATGGCGTTATTTTCATTTCTGGCTTGTTCTGTACTGTTGGATTTTATTTTACCGCTTTTGACTTTCCAATGCAAATTGGGGCAGTAGCCGCTTTTATCGTTCTTGGTTATGGGCTTGCTGTTTACAAATCAAAGTATGCGGAAAAGAAAAGCAAACTTCAAGCAGCGATATGTGCATGCCTTGGCAATGCTGCCGGTATACTCGGCTCATTAGCAATACTCATCCTACATGAATGGATGCTATGGTGGAGCTTAGCATTGTGGTTGATCGGAGCCGGACTTTTGTGGCTGATCACAGGCTTGCTTCTGCGCCGAAGCGGGATACAGGGATTTGGCTGGCTTACGCTGGCGATTGCCTATGCGATAATCCTTGATTCCATTGGCGGCGAACTCACGCTGATTAATATGCAATGGTTGTGGCTGCCTGAGAGTTTATTATTCATATGGCTGGCTTGGGTACTGCATCATCGATCTCATTCAGCTTCAGCGGCTCTGCTTCTTGCCTCTGTTATCACTTGGCATATGCCAGAGGTGGCTTGGTTAGGCAGACATATTGCGCTCAAGCTAAATCCAGGCGATGAAGTCTTATTATTTATGCTAACGAAGCTTTTTATTATGTTCTACATGGGATATTACTTTAGAAAAAAGTGGGTGAAGTGGATACGTGAACATCAAACTGTCCAAACGATTACAATGGATCGCGGATTGGGTGCCTGAGGGCAGCAAGCTTGCAGATATTGGTTCTGACCATGCGCTGCTTCCATCGTATTTAGCAAAGGAAGGCAAGATTTCGTATGGGGTTGCTGGTGAAGTGAATCAAGGGCCTTATGAAGCGGCAAGACGTCAAGTGTTGGGGTCACGCTTGGAGCATATTGTTCAAGTTCGGCTAGGAGATGGCCTTGCCGTTTTGGAGCCTAACGAGGTAGACTGTATTTCCATTGCTGGAATGGGCGGCAGTCTTATTGTCAGTATTTTATCAGCGCAGCCTGATAAGTTGGAGGGGGTTAAGCGGCTCATCCTTCAACCGAATGTAGGAGAAGATACAGTTCGCCGTTGGCTTCGCAAGGAAGGCTGGAATCTGCTTAAGGAGCATATTTTAGAGGAAGACGGCAAGATTTATGAAGTGCTGCTCGCGGAGCGGCAGCCAGACGCAGAAGCAGTGGAGGCTTATAATGCTCGACTGTACGAAGCTCGTACTCTTTCGTGCGGGCTGCCGTTGACTGAGGAATGGCTGCTTCAATTCGGCCCGCTGTTGTCACAAGCTCCTACAGAAGTATTCTTTGAGAAGTGGAAGCGCGAAGTAGGAAAACGAGAGCGTGTGTTGCGTACAATGGAACAGGCTGAGAGTGAAGAGGCAATGCAGCGCCGTGAAGTTTTCATGCAGAATAAGGCGGAATTGGAGGCGATTATCGAATGTTTGCGAAAGGTTCAACGATAATTCAATGGATGGAGCAGCTTGCGCCTAAGTCATTGGCAGTCCCAGACGACCGGATTGGGCTTCAATTAGGGTCACTGAATAAGGAAGTGGCCAAGGTGCTCGTCGCTCTTGATGTGAACGAAGAGGTCGTCGAAGAGGCGATTGCCCAGGAGGCAAATCTTATTATCGCACACCATGCGATTATTTTCCGACCACTGAAGCATTTGCAGACAGATACTCCTGCAGGTCGACTGTATGAAAAACTGATTAAGCATGATATCGCGGTATATATCTCCCATACGAATTATGATGTTGCTGTAGGCGGAATGAACGATTTGATGGCAGAGCGTCTTCAACTGACTAATGTGCGCGTGCTTGAAACATTACACCAGGAGCAGCTTCATAAGCTGGTTGTATTTGTGCCGCAGACACATGCCGAGGACGTGCGTGCAGCGGTATTGAATGCAGGTGCAGGACATATCGGTAATTACAGTCATTGCAGCTTCAACAGTGAAGGCTTCGGTACTTTCAAGCCAGGCGACAACACAAATCCGCATGTCGGACAAGCCGGCAAGTTGGAAACAGTGCCAGAGGTGCGCGTGGAAACAATAGTACCGAAGTCGATTCGCAGCCGTGTGCTTCAAGCGATGTTCAAGGCACATCCTTATGAGGAAGTCGCGTATGATCTATATCCTGTAGATATTCAAGGGACGGAATACGGTCTGGGAAGAGTGGGCAAGCTTGCAGAGGGAGTAACGCTTCGTGAATTGTCCGAGCAAGTGAAGACCAGCTTCGAAGTATCCAATGTACGTGTGGTTGGCGAGCTGGATCGACCTGTGCGCAAGGTTGCCGTTCTAGGTGGTTCCGGGGCTAGATATATTCACCATGCACTGTTCCATGGGGCAGATGTACTTGTAACGGGAGATGTTGATTATCATACGGCTCACGATGCACTTGCAGCAGGACTTGCTATTATCGATCCAGGGCATAATGCAGAAAAGATGATGAAACAGGACGTCGCAGCACGGTTGCAGAAGGCGGCATCAGATAAGGGTGCATCAACACAGTTCATAGCTTCTTCCTTAAATACCGAGCCATTTCAGTTTTTGTAAAAGTTGACGGTTGAGTTTCTTGTGTGAAACTAGTATACTAACGAATGTTGACGGAAAGTTTGACAGACAATCGCTGGTGACTTGGTCACGAGAGGAAAGTCCGGGCTCCATAGGGCAGGGTGCTGGATAATGTCCAGTCAGCGCGAGCTGAAGGATAGTGCCACAGAAATGGACCGCCGATGGCTGCTTCGGCAGCACAGGCAAGGGTGGAACCGTGGTGTAAGAGACCACGAGGAGCGTTGGTGACTTCGTTCCTGGTAAACCCCATCTGGAGCAAGACCTAATGAGATGCATGCCCGCAAGGGCAGCCTTAGCCCGAGGTGCGTCTGGGTTGGTCGCTTGAACCGTGCAGCAATGTACGGTCTAGATAGATGATTGTCACTTCGTAGTGGAAGGGTAGCTCCCGTAATACCACGATCAGTACAGAACCCGGCTTACGGCAAACTTTCCGGAGCTGCAACATTTTTTCTTGTTCGATAACTTGATCTGGATAGGATGAAGTTTCGAGTATCAAACTATAGCTTGTATTTATGTTAACGCACAGCTTCTATACAAGGATAAAGTAACCCCCGCAGGAATACCCTGCGGGGGTTTTTGATTGTCTCTTGTCGCCATGCATACAATTTTGTTGGCTTCAAGCATTGGCAGCCTGCATATCATCAATAGATTACCGCTGAGAAGCAGGCAGCATGGAGGATGGTGGAGAAGGATGCTGTACATATTGAGCAATTGTACGCTTGATCTCGCGAGCAATATTTTGCGGGAGCAGCGACAAAGATGTAGTACCTTGTTCTGCAAGGGAAAGTGCCTGAGCGACATCAATCTCGCCATAGCCATAATAGATATCTTTGCCAGGTGTTCCTAAATCAATGACGCTTTGCCGCATAATATCATACACTTCCGTATTTTTGAGCGAAGGGTTGACAGAGCGAATAAGTGCAGCAAGTGCAGATACATGTGGACAAGCCATTGAAGTACCAGACAATGCCGCATACTGATTGTTCGGATAAGTGCTCGCTATGGACTCCCCTGGTGCTACAACATCGACATAATTGCCGTAGTTGGAGAAGGAGGCACGCTTCTGATTTGCATCTGTCGCTGACACAGCAAATACTTCTGGATAAGCGGCAGGGTATCCAGGGCGTCGCGTATTATCATTGCCGGTAGCAGCAATAAGCACGACATCGCGGTCAAAGGCATATTTGACAGCATCATGCAAAAATGCGCCGTCGACATAGTTGCCCAAACTTAAATTGATAACCTTAGCCCCGTTATCGGTTGCCCAAATAATGCCCTCAGCAACGGAATAGGATGTACCTGATCCATTATTATCCAGCGCTTTGACCGGCAAGATCGGATTGTACCAAGTCATGCCGGCAATGCCCTCGCCATTATTGACCTGAGCGCCGATTATGCCAGCAACATGTGTGCCATGACCTACCTCATCTTTTGGAGGCTGATTTTTATCAAAGACGTTGTAGCCATTCAGCAGTTTGCCTTGTAAATCACGATGACCGGCATCAACGCCAGTATCGACAACTGCAACAATAACATCTTTTGCCCCCTTGCTCGTCATCCATCCCCGGTTCGTATGGATATTCGGCAAGTTCCATTGATAGGCCTTATACAGGGCGTCATTCGGCTCCTCGCCAGCATCCCCTTGTGTTGTGTCGTTTAAAGCTTTAGGTCGAGCCTGAGTAGAAGGCACTGCTGGAACGGGTACTGGTTTTTCGTTTGTCATATAAAGGAAATGCGGTTCGCTGTATATCGGGTTAAATTGCTTGAAATAGGAGCTTAACTGTTCCACGCTCATCTTGTGAGAACGGAAAACATACGTATATCCAAGCTTGCGCGGATGCGCGCAGCCCGTATCCCGCATCATTCGCTGCAGTTGAATGGGATCCGGGTCGGAACGAAAGCGTACGACGATCTCGTTTTCATAATAATGGCTTGTGCCGGCATTATCTTCTCCGTCTTTGACCTTAACGTCTGACATCGAATTTGAATCCACAGACTTTACGCGATATTTGGATTCTGGCGGGTAAGGGACAAGCCGTAGATTTTTTTGCTGATGCTTGCGCACTGTCTGAATGACATCTTGGTTCACAATCGCTACAATCCCGTGCTGTGACTGTGGAGATGCGATGCCGATGACCATATGGCTTTTCCCTTTGACAAGCACTTCAGGAGAAGTATAGGATTGTTGCTTCATCACGTTCATTGTGGCGGTTCGAACATAGCTGGACAACTGCTTATTCGCTTCCCAACGCTCATCCTTTGGAAGGCTTCCCTTTTCCCAGGCAGTCGTACCTCCCTCTACCCACTTCATATACACAAAATGGGGATGGGATTTCATAAATTGCTGAACGGTTTCTTGTTTTTGAGCTGAAGTCCCATTTCTCCAATTAGCAAGGGCATCTTCCAGATCGCGTCTGGAATCAATGGCGAACATGCGGCTTGTACGGGTAACATCCTGATGCAGAATTTGTTTTTTATGCTCTCCTCGTGCGCGGCAGTTGTCATTCCTTTCGGCTCGGGATGACGATCAGGCGCCCACAATAATGGAATTACAAGTACGGCTGCACAAAGAGCAACTATTCCAACTACATATCGTCGCTGCATTCCAACTTTCCTCCTCTAAGCGTTCCTATCTCCGCGTCCTTCCTCGTGATATCGTGACCCAGCAAGCTGGAGATATCGTGACGTGAACAGACTTGGTTATAGGTTGAGAATCAGGGTACGAATTTATTCGGAGCGAGGCGGAAAATGATACCCATCATGATCGGATTGTGGTAGGATGGAGGGGAAATGAAAATGATTCCAAATCGGATGCAAGATATTTTGAAATGTCGAATGGACAAATGGGGTAAGGGGGAGCTTTCATGCCAGCATCCAATGTAAAGCATCTATGTGAGGTTTCTAAGGACAATTTGAAGGAAGCTATCGATAAGCTTGAAGCATTTTTAAATGAGTATTCGCTAACTGCGCTTGTTCAAGGGAATGAAGATGAGGAGACGGTTAGCTTCTATAAAGGATTCCTGACGGATATGAGACATTTGCTTGTATTTGCGGAGGAGAGCTATGAAAGACTAGGCGTTGCATTAAGAAGAGCAACCTTCGATACTGCATTTTCGGAGCGCTGCTTGTACGAAGTGTACCATCACTGCGTGAATGCCTTCTTT
Organism: Paenibacillus alvei DSM 29; assembly: GCF_000293805.1. GTDB lineage: Bacteria > Bacillota > Bacilli > Paenibacillales > Paenibacillaceae > Paenibacillus_B > Paenibacillus_B alvei. The sequence continues at coordinate 501,632 of NZ_AMBZ01000004.1, forward strand.
TACCCGAAGAATGAGTGCTATTCCGAGGATGGACGCTATGCGTACACTGGTCAGGATGCGATCCGCTTCCGGAAAAAGCCAGTTAGAGCAGCACGAGATATCGTCCTGTCCATCGTTAAGATCTTTGAAGAGCTTCGCGATGAGCTAACTTATTATGAAAGCGATTATTTAACCCAGCGCCGCATGCAAGGAACGAAGTAATTCCGCTGATCTCGCTTGTTGCATTTTATCCCAAATAAGAAAAAAGAGGACGTTCCGTAAATGCCACGGAGCGTCCTTTTTCGTTAGAACATGGCAGGAGTAGGGCAGGATATGACATCATCAACAGGGCATCCTGTTAAACGGAGGTGATGGAAATGAGTGAAAAGCCGGTAGTTCGCTGCAGTGTATCCAACTGTAAATTTTGGGGGGATTTCCGCTGTCAAGCTTCGGAGATTATGATTGACATTGATGCTCATGCCAATGTGAAGGCGAATTCAGAATTTGCTGACGAAACGTTCATTGAAGATCATAAGGATAAAGCAGCTAAGTCTTCTTCCACATGCTGCCAGACGTTCGAGCCGAAATGATCTCGTACAGGGAGCTAGGAGTGTGGTGTGATGTCAACTAACAAAGCGCGTCAATCACGCCGTTTGAAGCGGCATCGGGTTAGGAAACATGCCGTGAGCAATGCAGAAAAGCAGCAGCAACAGCAGCAAGATGTTGAGTTTGGGGAGGAAGCGGCTACCTTCTCGGATACCCTTCGCTTCGCGACCCAGCATTCTAAGATCGACCATTGGTCGGGAATTGGCATGCTGGCCGTAATCTTCTCCATTTGCGCCTTCTTTTTGTTTCCGCTCCCTATGGGGGTTGGAGGTGCTGCTCTAGGCGTGCTAGCCTATTTGCAGGGAAGCCGTTCATCTGGAATATTTGCGGCAGTTGCTGGATTATTGGCTATCTTAGTCCAATTTATAGCGATGTCATCATAGTGTTATCATCAAGCTTGAACCGGTCATTTGTCCCGGATCAGGCTTTTTCTATATGAAGCACGAACCAAATCCTTGCTGGTCAGAGTGATCAAGGGAAAAGGGATGGTGCTTTTATGACGAAACGTGTAAAATAAGTAACATCTTATTTCGTAATTGAGATCAACAGCGGAAGGGAAGCGGGGTTGGTTGCGTCCTGTTCCAATTTTGATCTTTTTTGTTGTCACGAGGAGGGAATGTGATGAGCACAACTCAGTTGTATTTCGATCACTGTGCATCTACTCTTCCCCATCCGGATGTGATCCGGACGGTTGCGGAGGTCATGGAGCAAGTGTATGCCAACCCTTCATCCATCCATGGTGCTGGGGGACAGGCTGAACAGCTGTTGCGTCGTGCGCGAGAGGTTGTAGCACGTGCCTTGCAGGTAGAGCCCGAAGAGATTCTGTTCACTTCAGGAGCAACAGAAAGCAACAATCTCGCCATATTCGGGATTGCGAAGACTCACCAAGCTGCGGGCAAGCCTGTCCATATAATCGTATCTGAAATTGAGCATGCTTCGGTATATAAATGTGTTCAACAATTGGAACAGGAGGGGGTTGAGGTAACATATCTTCCTGTGGATACAAATGGCCGAGTCCGTCCTGAAGATGTCGAAGCAGCCATCCGGCCTCATACGGTATTGGTTAGCATTATGCACGTCAACAATGAAATGGGGGCAATTCAGCCTGTCGGTGAAATTGGGCAAATTCTTCGCCGCTATCCCAAGGTAACCTTTCATGTGGACGGGGTGCAGGGCTTAGGAAAGGTTCCGGTCCGACTTGCTGAATGGGGTGTAGACTTGTATAGTCTGTCTGGTCACAAAATTCAAGGGCCGCGGGGAGCTGGCGTGCTTGTTAAACGTAAGCATATTATGTTGCAGCCCCTTATGTATGGTGGCGCTCAAGAGGGAGAGCTTCGTCCGGGAACAGAAAATGTACCTGCTATTGTTGGTCTTGCCAAGGCGGTTAGGCTTGCAGTTGAGGGGCAAGCTGAGCGATATAATAAGCTGACGCGCCTGCGCCAATCTGCACTTGAGCATTTGTCTCAGTTGAAGCCGCTGGTTGTAAACAGTCCTGCTGACCCATACAGCGCGCCTCATATCATTAATATATCTTTCCCAGGTATGAAATCAGAAGTCGTGGTGCATGCACTCGAACAAAAAGGAATTATTGTATCTACCCAATCGGCATGCTCATCGAAGCTGCACAAACCGAGCCGTGTTCTTCTCGCGATGACGCATGACTCAAAGCGTGCCTCAAGCGGTATTCGCATCAGTCTTGATGCGAGCAATACAGAGATGGAAATTGATCGCTTGGTGAAAAGCTTTAAGGAAATGACGGAACAATTGCAGCCTCTTGTGCAGCGATAATAGATAAATGGATTACAAGCAAGCGAAAGGCAGGATCGAAACTATTATGGATTACGATATGATTCTTCTCCGCTACGGAGAAATCACAATTAAAGGCAAGAACCGCAGTAAATTCGAAAAGGCAGCCTACCAGCACGTGAATGCGGTGCTTAGTCCTTTTCCAAAGGCAAAAGTAATTAAAGAATATGGCAGATTATACGTAGAGTTGAATGGAGAGCCCTTGAATGAAGTTATTCAGGTTCTCAAGCACGTATTCGGAATCGTATCTATTAGTCCGGTTAAGCGTACTCTTTCTGAGCTGGAGCCTATCATTGAAACGGCGGTTCAATTAATGCGGGAAATGGATCCGGCTGAGGGGACGACATTTAAGGTGTCTGCGAAGCGAGCATGGAAAGGGTTCCCGCACGGCAGCCAGGAAATGAATCACCTGGTAAGTGCTCCTGTGCTGCGAGAATTTGAACAGCTGAAGGTAGATGTGCGCAAGCCGGCCATTGACCTGCGCGTTGAAGTGAGAGAAGAGTGGACCTATGTATATAGTGAGGTCGTTCAAGGTGCAGGAGGATTCCCGCTTGCTTCGAATGGCCGCGGGGTTCTGCTTCTATCTGGAGGCATTGACAGCCCGGTTGCTGGTTATGAAGCTTTGCGCAAAGGTCTGCAACTGGATGCAATACATTTCCACAGCTATCCGTTCACGAGTGAGCGCGCACAGCGGAAGGTGCTTGATCTTGCGCAGGTGTTGGCCAATTATGCAGGACGGATGCGGGTGCACATGGTTCCATTTACAGATATCCAAACCCGGCTGCATCAGAGCGGACACGATAATCTGCTCATTACGCTAATGCGCCGTGCGATGCTGCGAATTGCCACACAAATTGCAGAGCAGCGCAATGCATTGGCGATTGTAACTGGGGATAGCTTGGGTCAAGTAGCAAGCCAGACGCTCGGAAGCATGAATGTCATTGGACGCGCAACTGATTTGCCATTGCTTCGCCCATTGGTTACGGTTGATAAAGATAAAATTATCCGCGAAGCGGAATATATCGGGACTTATGAGTTGTCCATTCTTCCCTATGAAGATTGCTGCACGCTATTCGTGCCGAAATCTCCGGCTACCAATCCGAATTTGAATATTGTTGAGCATGCGGAACGCTCTATTCCAGAGCTGGATGATCTGATTAAAGCCGCTGTAGAAGGCACAGAAGCGATCTTGCTGAAGGCAGGGGGAACCCCGGACGATGCAATCGTATTGTCAGGCAAGGACAAAGACAAGGCAGTAAGCTCGAATGAGCCTGCTTCGGTTGTGAAGAAGGCAAATGAATCTGGTGAGCAGGCAGCACCTGCTACAGGCGATTGGTTCTAATCGTTGATTTGAATTGTCCAGCACCAGGCTTTCAATTAACGGAATAGCTTGGCCTCCTCTGTCATAGACCTAACTACAGGGGAGGGACGGGCTGTGGAATCGTTCTGGTTGTTAGCCGAGATTATGTTGATTAACTTGGTGCTGAGTGGAGACAATGCGGTTGTCATTGCGATGACAAGCAGACGCTTGCCTAAGCATGAACAGCAGCAAGCCATATGGTGGGGCGCAGCAGGAGCGGTCATTCTTCGGGTATTGCTGACAGTGGCGGCATTATGGTTAATGAATATTCCGTTATTGAAGGCAGCAGGGGGAGTCATGCTCTTCGTCATTGCTGTCCAGCTTCTTGCTGAGCAAGAGCATATAGATCCAAGGCAGAGCGAAGCACATTCCTTATGGGCTGCAGTGCGAATTATTCTGTTAGCTGATGTAGTCATGAGTCTCGATAATGTGCTTGCAATTGCAGCGGTAGCTAAGGGCAATATGGCATTTGTCGCAATCGGCATTGCACTGAGCATCCCGATTATTGTATGGGGCAGCGGTTTCATTAGTACGTGGCTTCAGAAATTGCCTCTGCTTTTGTATGCGGGCGCTGGCATTCTTGGATATACAGCAGGTGAAATGATCGCCTCGGATGAACGCTTGGCGCTGTGGCTGCCTGCAATGTGGAATAAGCTTCATTTTGGGTTGCCATGGATTGTGCTTGCACTTGTGATGGTGCTCGGATTTGCATTTCGACGTCAAATCCGTTATTAATTTCAGTCTTTTCCATGTATCGTAGGATTAGATACGACACCTGCCGATGAATCTTATGCCGGCAGGTTTTTTCTATAATTAGTCAAGAAGATGGAAGTCTCAGGAGTCTTTGGTAAGGGAATTTATCGCTATTGTGTTTTTTTCAAGGAGCAGGTAGTAATTTTACGAACTTTCATATACACTAGAAAAAGTAAAAACGACGCGAATTGCGTCATATCGTGTCCGAATCAGAAATCTGGACATGGAGGTTGACCTATGCCTAGAAACCAACAAGTGATTGGCATTGCTATATTGGCCGCAGGCTTATTCATTTTGCTGGGGAAAATGGGAGTGTTTGCTTTCATCGGCGGTACGATGTGGCCGCTCCTCATGTTCCTTGTCGGTATTGCCTTTTATGTGTTTGCACGAATGGCAATCCTGCCGCCTGTAATGATGGTTCCAGCAGGTATGCTGACAACTTACGGCATCCTGTTCATGCTGAGCTCCTGGATCCATTGGAGACTGTTCGGGTATTTGTGGCCGATGCTGCTGATTGGCATCGGTGTGGGGCTGTACGGCTACTATAAATACGATCCCTATCATCCGAGAGGAGCATGGCAAGGCGCACTGCTGTTCAGTGGAGTTGGTGCAGCCATGTTAATCCTGATGCTCGTATTCGCAATCGGTACGTATATGATCGCCGTTGCACTTATACTTGTCGGAGCAGGACTCGCTTTTGGCGGAATACGGAATCGATTCCGTTAATTGCAGCACAACAGGCGAACATGTAAGCGTAAAGTTCTGAGCAAGCGCAAATGCTTAGAATGACCTATCGTAGGAATAAATGCCGCCCTTTATGGCGGCTTTATTCGTGGTTAGCTTGATTTGGATTTTTGGTATTATTCCACACCCAGAAAGGAAAGATTTAACGATGCAAGACAGAAGCTTACTTCGCAATATCGCAATTATCGCACACGTTGACCACGGGAAAACAACTTTGGTTGACAAACTGCTTCAACAATCCGGTACATTCCGTGAGCATGAAGTTGTTCAAGAACGCGCAATGGACTCCAATGACTTGGAGCGTGAACGCGGAATTACGATCCTGGCTAAAAATACAGCCATTACGTACAAAGATAATTTGATTAACATTGTAGATACACCAGGCCACGCTGACTTCGGCGGTGAGGTAGAACGCATCATGAAAATGGTTGACGGCGTATTGCTCGTCGTGGATGCTTTTGAAGGCTGCATGCCGCAAACGAAGTTCGTGCTTCGCAAAGCGCTTGAGAGTCAATTGACGCCAATTGTTGTTGTAAACAAAATCGACCGTCCGAATGCTCGTCCGGAAGAAGTTATCGACGAAGTGCTTGAGCTGTTCATTGAGTTGGATGCGAACGACGATCAATTGGATTTCCCAGTTGTATATGCTTCAGCATTGAACGGTACTTCGAGCTTGGAATCCGATCCTGCGAAGCAGGAAGAGAACATGCAGGCGTTGTATGAGACGATCATCTCTCACATCCCTGCACCAACTGAAAATCCAGAAGAGCCATTGCAATTCCTCGTTACTTTGCTCGATTACAACGAGTACATGGGACGTATTGCGATTGGCCGTGTGAACCGTGGTACGATCCGTCAAGGTCAATCTGTAGCGGTTATTAACCGTGAAGGGAAGACGAAGCAGGCTCGCATCGAGAAACTATTCGGTTTCCAAGGCTTGAAGCGTGTTGAGCAAGAAGAAGCTGGAGCGGGCGATATCATTGCCATTGCCGGCATTAAAGATATTAACATTGGTGAGACGATTGCAGATCCGGCGAATCCAGAAGCACTTCCGGTTCTTCATATTGACGAGCCTACTCTGCAAATGACATTCCTCGTGAACAACAGCCCATTTGCAGGACGTGAAGGTAAATGGGTTACATCACGTAAGCTGCGCGAGCGCTTGATGAAGGAGCTGGAGACAGACGTCAGTCTTCGTGTTGAAGAAACAGACAGCCCGGATGCATTTATCGTATCGGGTCGTGGTGAATTGCACCTTAGTATCCTGATCGAGAACATGCGTCGGGAAGGATACGAGCTGCAAGTATCGAAGCCTGAGGTTATCATCAAAGTCATAGACGGCAAGAAAATGGAGCCGATTGAGCGTCTCTTGATCGACATTCCAGAAGAAGCTACAGGTCCGGTAATGGAAAGCTTGGGAACGAGAAAAGCAGAAATGGTCAACATGATTAACCATGGCAATGGCCAAGTGCGTTTGGAGTTCTTAATCCCTGCCCGTGGACTTATCGGATACAGCACGTACTTCTTGACTCTTACACGCGGATACGGCATCATGAACCACGCGTTTGACAGCTATGGCCCATATGTTGGCGGCCAAGTTGGCGGACGCCACCAAGGCGTTCTCGTATCGACAGAAACAGGATCCTCTACACTGTACGGCATTATGTCCGTTGAAGATCGCGGTACGTTGTTCGTAAACCCAGGTACGGAAATTTACGAAGGTATGATCGTCGGTGAGCATAACCGCGACAACGATATCGTCGTAAATATTTGTAAAGAGAAGGCGTTGACGAACGTTCGCTCCGCAACGAAGGACGATACTGTCAAGATGAAAACGCCGGTTCTATTCTCTTTGGAACAAGCTTTAGAGTATTTGAATGATGATGAGTATTGCGAAATTACACCGTCTTCAGTACGGCTGCGCAAAAAATACTGAACAAAAGCGAACGTGAACGCGCAGAAAAGACGCGCAAAGTATCCGAATCCCATGTATAATGGGATTTGGACAACTTTGGCAAAGGAGTGAGCGTTTACGATGCAGGAATGGTTGGCTACCCATCCCTTTGTAAGTTATGCGCTTATTTATCTGTTAATCGTGTATGTGTTCAATAAAGTATTTCGTGTTCAAAAGCTTCCGATCTTGAAGGAGGTTCTTATCTATTTGCTGATGGGACTGGGTGCATTCATTCTTCTCATTTTCCAAATAGACAAGCTGCCTATCATTCAATGCTTGTTTGTTGCGGTTGCATTGATGTTCATGGTGCGAATTCGCTACTTTATGGAAGCTCGCCGCAAAAAGGCGACAGATTCAAAGAATTAATGTATTGTGCGTCATCGTAAGACCATCACCGACACGCAAAGGGGAGAGAAGGCCGGATGATGAAGCTGCAAGTTGCATTATTCAATTGGCTGCAAATTCACATTGTGTCTGAGCAGCGCCCGGATGATGGGGCAGCGAAGGAGACGGTACAATTTTTTGAAACAATCTTGAAGGAAGATCATCAGTTGACTTCCTTCAAGGCTTGCTTGGATGGATCGGATGAGCGATATGTCATTACGTATTGGCGGGAAGAAGAAATGAGTACGGAATTATTCGACCGCGAAGAAGCAGAACGATTGTGGCAGGACATCGAAGCGAATCCGAAATATAATGAGTAAGTGAGGTAAGATATGAATTCATCGACACCATTGCCACCTAGAACGAAGCAGAAACGGCGGAAGTCGCCTGAGAGGAAGTCGCCCGAAAGGAAGACGTCCTCGAACAAGCGAGGAATGCCAAAATGGTTGAAGGTGACCCTTATCACCGCGCTTATCGCAGCTGTTGTCGTTATATTCATTGTCGGATATTTTGCTTGGTATGCGAACAACAAGTTGAACGATATTTCTACTGCTGGTAATCAGGGCGGCGGCAGCACTACGGTGCAAGATACTCTTTCGCCGAACAAGGAGCCCTTTTCCTTCATCTTGCTCGGCATCGACTATCGACCAGAGCTTCCTGGACGCCGTACTGATGTTGTCATGGTTGGCGCAATGCATCCGGATACACAGGAAGCGGTGCTTGTTTCTTTGCCGCGCGATACGTATTTTGAACTCCCAGGGTATCATCCGGACAAATTGAATCACTATTATCCGAAGTTCTTCACATTGAAGGAACAAGGCAAGCTGGATAGCCCAACGCCAGAAGATGAAATGAAGCTCATGCTTGGCAAGTATATGGGCGTTCCGATTGACTATGCCGCGGTAATCAACTTCCAAGGCTTCTCGGATGTCGTCGATGCAGTCGGCGGCGTCAACGTGAATGTAGATCAGAACATGTGCTATAACGATAATGCGGATGGAACGCATATCAACCTGAAGACAGGCCAACAAACGCTTAACGGCAAAAATGCGCTGGATTTTGTTCGCTACCGCAAATCGAATTGTCGTCCGATGACGAAGGGTACTACAGATGCGGATCGCAACGTGCGACAAAATGCAGTACTGAAGGAAATCGTCGGCAATTTGCAGTCGCTTGGCGGCTTGACGAAGGTAACGGGCGTTATTGATGCGATGGCCGATAACTTTAAAATTGATATGACACCTAGCCAAATTCGCAGCTCGATTTCTACGTATTTGGGAATAGACCGGGATAACATCCATTATATTTCTGTAGATGGAAATTGGATTAGTCCGTACATCTATCCGGACACGGTGAAGTTGGAAGAGGGCAAGCAAGCAATTAAGGATGTGCTTGCCGGCAAACCATTGAAGTCAACCTTGTCTGGAGAAGCCGGAGCGGATTCACAGCTTACGAATACAACCAAACCCGGCTCCTAAGTGGATAAGGGTATGCAATTTTTGAAGCGTCTTTTAATATAATAGAGTGTAGCTGCAATTATGGTGTGGAGGAGGTCTGTACGATGTCCGAAGCGTTGATGAAGGGTATCCCCCATTGCAACATAATTTGGTTCAAGGGTTTTATCCAATCAAGCAGGCATCGGCACGGCCAAATGCCCATTCGCAGCTATTACGCTGGATCATGTATACGACGATGTCTTCATACGAAAAGCCTAGTGGAATCCCACTAGGCTTTTCGTGCGTCAATATGCTTGTCCGGTATCGCACTTCATTGATTACATGTGCTTTTTCATTTTTGGCTGATCCGTATTGCGGGACGGTTCGATGTGCCGAACATCGCTTGGCGTTTGCGGCACAATGCGGCCCATAATGTCAGCAAGCTCTTCAGTAAAGCCTGAAATAGGGTGGCCTTGCTGAATATCAGCCGCCATTTCATGAAGGCGTTGATTCAGGTCGACATCTGCGGTCACGAGTGCATGAGCGCCATATTTATCTTTGCTAAGAACTTCTGCAACGGAATACTTGACGGTTCCGACCCGAGAACGCTCCAAGTTCGCATCTACATCAATACCTACAATTGCAGTATTGCCGAATACAACGCAGTTAACGCCGCGAACGCCTGGTACCTTCTTTGCAAGTGAAGTCAAGTGTTCACGAACGGCTGCTCGATCATGAATGGCCGGCTTTCCGTTAGGAGTCGATTTCGCTTTCACCTGATTGGAAGGGTTATTAGCTGCAGCGTGCTTATTCGCGTTGCCGCATCCGGAGATGAGACCGATGACAAGCATGGCAATTAGCAACAAACGCATGAATTCATCGTTCCTTTCTTTGTTCGTTGGTCAAATAAGTAGTGCGGCATGTGTACTGACTATAGTGTGAGCGGTGCCTGCATTTTTTATGTAACGCCGAGCGCTGCTGCTCGCCGGTGTTGCTGGTACAGGCATGCGAACGAAAGGGAGATCCTATGGGTAAAATTTTCGTACTGGATACAAATGTGCTGCTGCATGATCCGAACGCATTATTTGCATTTGGCAACAATGAAGTGATTATCCCGGCAGTTGTATTGGAAGAGATTGACTCGAAGAAGCGCAATGCAGATGAAATCGGGCGCAATGCCCGCACCGTTTCTCGACTGTTAGACGGGCTTCGTGATGTTGGACATCTTCATTCGGGGGTCAAACTGCACAACGGTGGAACTTTGAAGGTAGAGTTGAATCATCGCAGCTTTGTGAAAGTACAGGAGATGTTTGGGGAAGTATCCAATGACAATCGGATTTTGGCAGTAGCGTTGAATTATCATTTAGAGCAGGAGCAGCACACTAACCCATCAATAGTTATTTTGGTAAGCAAGGACGTGCTTGTTCGGATCAAGGCAGATGTGTTGGGACTTCATACCGAAGACTATATGTCAGACCGCACCGTACAATCAGGAGATGAACTCTACAACGGTTGTGTAACTTTATTTGTTCATCCCGGTGTCATCGATGAATTTTATTCTTTCCGCCATCTCCCGCTCCGCAGCTTGAATGTCAACATGTCCTTCCATCCGCATGAATTCGTCATCTTAAAAGATAATATGGGTACGAGCAAATCGGCTTTGCTCAAGGTAAGCACAGATGCTAAGAAGCTTGAACCGCTCTTTCTCAGTAATGACCCTGTATGGGGGATAACGGCTCGTAATGCGCAGCAGCGCATGGCCCTGGAGCTGTTGCTGAATGATGACATTCCCCTTGTGACCATGGCCGGGAAGGCGGGTACAGGCAAGACGCTGCTTGCTCTTGCTGCCGGTCTCATGAAGGTGGAGGATGAACGCAAATACAAAAAGCTTCTTATTGCAAGACCAGTAGTGCCAATGGGGAAAGACATTGGTTACTTGCCCGGGGAGAAGGAAGAGAAGCTTCGTCCTTGGATGCAGCCGATTTATGATAACTTGGAATTTTTGTTCGACACAAAGAAGGCAGGAGATATTGAGAAAATATTGCTCGGCATGGGCAATATTCAGGTTGAAGCACTCACCTATATTCGTGGACGCTCTATCCCTGGGCAGTTCATTATTATTGATGAAGCCCAAAATTTGTCCAAACATGAGGTGAAAACGATTGTATCCCGGGTTGGTGAGGGAAGTAAAATTGTACTGATGGGGGATCCGGCACAGATCGACCATCCGTACTTAGATTCGGCAAGCAATGGCTTAACCTATTTGGTAGAACGATTTAAAACGGAAAGTGTTAGCGGCCATGTCACATTGGAAAAGGGAGAACGATCCCGCCTTGCACAGCTTGCCGCAGATCTTCTGTAAGCAGTAAAGCCTCTGGGTAGTATCCGGAGGCTTATTTTTTCGCCTAATCATGCATTCTGTTACGGACAGCTCGTATGTTCGGTGCTACAATAGGGGTGTTGGAAAAGAAAAATTATGTTAGTGGGGAGGAGAATGAGTGCCGAATTTGAAAAAGCTGCTAGTTGCAGTAATTATGATTTTCGTTTCGTTACTCTTGTTGTCCCAATTTCATATAAGTGATCAAATATTTGAACCGTCGCAGCCTTCGACGAATGAAGTGGCCAATCGCCCTCCTAAGGCGAAGAAGAACCCGTCAACTTGGAAGCAGTTAAAGGTATTGGTGAACCTTCCTTCGATATCATTTATTCAGCTCCGGCAGCTCAACCAGTCCTTCATTGACAATAACGGCATTTATGTGGAGCTTGTTAATGCAGAAAATCCATTAACGGGTGCTGAATGGTTTAGCCAGCTAAAACAGGAAGACAGTGCGGACATTATGCTGACAGATAGTGCTTCCGTATTGAGCTTTGCCAAGAAGGGCTGGCTGCAGCCGATTGATCAATCATCAAATGCCGGTTTCACGTCTCTAGCTTGGCTGATGAATCAGTTAAAATGGAATGGGTATACGTGGGGAGTACCTGCCCAAATTGAACCTTATGTGCTGGTATGGAACAAAGCGTTAATGGCTGGGAGGATGAATGGCTCCTTGCCTGAAAGTTGGGAGGGGTGGAAAAAGATGCTCGATCCAACCTCTCTTCAAGATTCTATTCCGAGCCAGCGGCAAGAGGTTTCTGAGACGGATAGGGCGGCAGCTAGGTTAGAAATGCCTCAAGCTTGGTTCGCGTGGCATAGTGGGGATAGGGAGGCATTCTTATCGCTAATCCGACGACTGGGCTTAATATGGCCCGAAGTGAATCAGACTCCATTAATGCGCTCCGATTGGTATGCTAAGGGAGTTGATGGCGATAATGGGGCATCTACTGGACTGAAGTGGAATCAACAGTTGATAGAGCTGGAATCGTATCGCTCTCATTTTGTTCCGTGGGAAGCGAAAGCCAACAAGTCAGAAACGTGGAACTTATTGCGTTCAGGGAAAGTAGCCTTTGCAATCGTACCTTATTCTGAAGCGGTGGCAGAGGTCAGTGAGCCGTTAGCAATTGAAGCGCCAGGAGACGTTCACCTACCCGTTGGTCAATGGGTGGCGAGCAGAAGCTATATCATTGCATCTAGTTCGCAGCATGAAGCGGAGGCAAGGCAGTGGATAGCATATATGACAAGTCTTGCTGTTCAGCGGGAATGGTATGACACCTTGTCTGTATTGCCAGTTCATGAACAAGCATACATAGATCGCCGGGGAGATATTCGGCGCTGGCTCCCTGACATGTTCTTACCTCAAGCCAATTATGCGGCAGCGCTGTTCAATGCTATAGATCCGATTCGAGGCTGGATTGGAACGGCGGAGCTTTGGCTGATGGGAGCAGCCACTAATGAGCAGCTGCAGCAGGGATGGAATAATCCTGCTTCGATCAGCAGATAGACTTAAGCAAATGAGCGTACTGTAGATGTGATCTCTGCTGATCGACAAGTAGTGCAGGAGAATTAGCCTTACCAGCTGAGCGACAGCTTGACGGTAAGGCTTTTGTCATCGATTGTTACTTCCTTTGCTTCAATGAAGGATACGAGTTGCTTTGGATAGAAGCCTAGATCGAATTTTTGTTCTAGTTCTTTACGAGTGGTGTCAGGCAGCTCAAGTCCATTGAACTGCATGTGATCTACATGGAACAATATACGATTTTCCGGTTCTGATTCAATTGTATAATGGCCTTCAATACGAACGGTCATGCCAGAACGTGTGCCTTCAGCGGCGATAATGCCCTTCTTGAAATGGAATGCAAAGGTTTCGAACATCGGATCTTGCTCTCTGAGGAACTGATTGAGTTGTTCTTCCTTGATCGTGATCGTATAATTAGTACCTTCAATGGTTAGGCCCCCGCTGTTTTTGACAAAATCGGGCAGCTTATTCATCGCGCTTGCCAGTGCCTGAAAATAATGGCGAACCTCATAAAGGCCGACGTTCTGCCAATAGGCTGTAAATTCTTGAATAAGTGCATTCATTGCTTTCGGGTTACTGCTGGCTGCAATGTCAGAATCCAGCTTTTGCTGCAGCTTTTTGAGCCGATCGCGCTGCTCGATGAGCTGTGCGCGAACGGTTGAGAGCTCACGCTCCAGCCGTAGATGCTTGTCACGTGTCTGGCGTAAGCCTTGTATTTGTTCTTTGTAAGCATTTATGATGTCCTGATCAGATTGGAAGAGCAGCTGAAAGTATTCGAATAACCGAAACATATCTTGAAGCCGGTTAGCTGAGAGAACGGCTTGCAGCATCATGTCGCGTTCGCCAATATAGTAAGCGCGAAATACACGTCCAGCTTGTTCGCGCTTCTGTTCCAAGGTGGTTTCGCGGGCTTGAAGCTCGTCCTCTGTGCGCGTGCGCTCTTTGGCTGTTGCTGCTTCCTGGATGGTTATGCGATCGATGTCCTTGTCCAGTTCGGTGACGGATAGGCTCTGTTGAAGCAGTTGCAGTTCTTCTGCTGTTGGCTGAATGCTCCATTGTACTGGTGAAGCTGGCTCTGCATCTGTCGCACACGGAACGATCGCGATGAGCTGCATCGATATCATAACCCCAATGAGCGAGCGCCATGCGCGTTTCGTTATAGTCATGAGGCGACCTCCTTCATTGAGTTGCACAACATTATCGTATGTTCGGATCGGGTTGGACATGACCTGAACGAGTGTTGTGTAGTTGAAGGATAACTATAAAAGCTTATCCAAAATGTTTTTAATGTTTCTATTGAACCTGCATAAATAGAAAGGAAGGACTGTATGTCTCATTATCAGCCGAATCCCATCCTCATTCAATACTTAATTAACCAAATTGAACAATCCGATAGCAACTGCATTCCATTCTCGCAGTTTATGGGTACCTGTCTATACCATTCAACGGAAGGTTATTATATGTCCGAACGAACGAAGATTGGACGCGAGGGTGATTTCTATACAAGCTCGAATATCGGCTCGATCATGGCGGAAATGCTTGCTGTGTATGTTAAGCGGCGTTCGAAGGAGCGTGGTTGGAGATCTGATTCCATAACGCTGGTGGAATGGGGGGCAGGTACGGGGCGTCTTGCACTGCAAATGAGTCAGCGCTTTAAGCATGATCGCTTTGAAGGTTATGAGCATGTTATCGTAGAGAGGAGTCCGCATCATCAACGCCTGGCGGCGGAAATGCTCGGAGGAGAGCGAATTCCGATTACATGGTGGGATGAGCAGGGATTCGAACAAGAGTCACCTCAGCGGCGTCTATTCGTCATCGCAAATGAATTGCTCGATGCGTTTCCGGTCGAGCGTATTCGGCATCATGATGGTATATATGAGCAGTGCTATGTAGTGTGGGATGCGGAGAAGCAGCAATTCATGCCGCTTTGGCTGCCTGCGACGGAAGAGACCCTTTTATGGCTTGAGCAGCATCATATTCAACTTGTGGATCGGCAAATATTCGATGCGGGGATTGCAATGTCTGCTTGGATGACCTCTATTCTGAGTCAGGTGGAGGAAGCGGAATTCGTATTTATTGACTATGGGGATGGAACGAATGAGTTGACTGCAGCACATCGGATGGAGGGAACGCTGATGTGCTACCACCGTCACCAGGCTCATGACAATCCTTGGATTCACATCGGAGAGCAGGATATTACATCGATGGTTGATTTTGATATTTGCCAGCGTGTTGCCAAGCAAGTCAATGCATCGATACTCGGCTATATGACACAGAAGTCATTTTTGTTGGAACAAGGCTTGTTGAATGAACTGCAGCAGCACACCAACCCGGATCCATTCAGTGCGGAAGCACGCCGCAATCGCGCTATTCGACAATTGCTGCTCAGCGATCAGATGAGCGAACGATTCCATGTGCTCTTGTTGTCCTGTGGATCCGAATCAAAATAATAATCCATTAAGGAATCACAAGGAGTCAAAACATGAAGAAGCGTCAGGAGATATGGGATCTCCTGACGCTTCTTGCTGTATCGTTCTATTCTGTCATCTCATTAGCCGTCCGCAACGATGTCAATGGTGCTGTTAGTATGGGTTTTTCATAATGAAGACGCTCCAATACGAAAAGCCGCTGAAGCATACGACCATGTATGCCCAAAACAGCATTGTATATGTACGTTCGGACAATTTCAAGTAACCCAGCAACACAAAGAAAGCGGTCTGCATGAAGAACAGCAATGCCATTTCAATCATGTCTCCTGCGAACGCCATCAGACCGATTACCAATGTCCAGAAGCCGAGTACGCGATACATCCGTGCCACGATTCATCCCCCTCTCGTTACGATCGGCCCAACATTTACTATTGACATTATAGCGTTCCACTCTTCTGGTGTAAACTGCCAATCTTGATGGATTAGCGAACTTTTTCAGAATCTTAGCCTAATTGTGATCTAGTGCATGGACAGGTAAACGTATGATTCATAGAAAAAATGGATATACATTTTAGTATCCGATAGATTCTATGAACTCTACCATGGGCATAGAGATGGAATAAGCGGTTGATTACCGACTGATCATCCTTCGTCGCCTGCTTACATGCGGATGGCGTGGGTGCTGTATACAACCGAATTGAATGAGTGTCGTTAGGAGGGTATCGCATGACTGCAATTAGACAAGATGCGTGGACAGCGGATGATGATTTGATTTTGGCAGAAGTAACGTTAAGACATATCCGCGAAGGTAGCACCCAGCTAGCTGCCTTTGAGGAAGTAGGGGAAAAGATTGGCCGCACGTCTGCTGCCTGCGGGTTCCGCTGGAATAGCTGTGTCCGCAAAAAATATGAAGCTGCTATCCAACTTGCAAAAGCACAACGCCAAAAACGCAACTATATGAAAAAGCAGCCAATTGGCGCACAAGTGGCTTCTATTGCTTTAGCTGATGGTGAAGAAATTGGCCTTAAGCCAGAGCTCATTACCGAAGAATCGCTTTCCATGGATATGGTTATCCGCTTCTTGCGGCAATGGCGTAACAATTATCAAGAGCTGTCACGTCAATTGAAGCATACGGAGAAAGAGTTGCAAGATAAGGAAGAGCAGTATCGTCGTCTGCGGGAAGAAAACGAGTATCTCTCCAAGCAGGTGAATGCGGTGCAGACGGATTACCGCACGGTTAATGACGATTATAAGGCGCTTATTCAAATTATGGATCGTGCTCGCAGATTAGCGATTTTAAGCGAAGATGAGGACGACTCGAAGACTCGCTTTCGGATGGATGCCAACGGCAATCTGGAGCGAATTGAATAATACAGGCCGAATGGAAAAAGCGTGAAGAGAGAGCATGGCTCACTCTTTGCGCTTTTTGTCTTTTTGATTTCAGTTTGATATAACAGATAGATACTTGTTCACAAGGAAGGTGCTATATATGGTTATCGATATTATTGGCGGAGGTTCACTGGGACTGCTTCATGTGGCAATGCTGTTATCAAATTCCCCTTCAATAGATGGAAACAATGTAGAGGTGCGATTGTGGACACGCACGGAGGAACAAGCATTGCTTATTCGCAATCAAGGTATTTATTTTGAGGGGCAGGATGGCAGAGTGGCTCATATTCACCCTGTACGGGCTTATCCATTGGAGGAAGCTGGTGAAGTACTTGAACAGACAGGTATGAAATCAAGCTGCATATGGCTGTTTGTGAAGCAGACGCATATTGATTCTGATTTCCTCGGCTATTTAGATCGTATCCCAAGAGAAAAGACGGCTTCCCTGGTCTGTTATCAAAATGGGGTTGGTCACATGGAGGTGTTGAGCAGCATTTGGCCACGGGAGCAATTGTTATGGGCTGTTACGACAGAAGCAGCCAAGCGCGTAAGCAGCAATAAGGTTATTCGTACCGGTAGCGGTCAGACTTCGATTGGAATATGGAATGCCTATTCAATTTGTCCAAATAAGACGGATTTAGCAACTTCTTTATGTTTGTCAACAAAGAAATTGCTAGAAAATGCAGGATTTCAGGCGTTTTTGTCGAACAACATCGAAGGTATGGTTTATCAAAAATTGCTTGTCAATGTCATTATCAATCCATTAACGGCATTGCTGCGCATCAAGAACGGACAGCTTCTGGCTCAAGAAGATAGGCTGTCATTCATGAAAGATCTGTTCCTTGAGGCCGTCGCCGTATACCGAGCTGCTCATATTGATGTCGATGAGGAGAAAGATTGGAATCGTGTCGTCCAAGTATGCCGCATGACATCGTCTAATTCGTCATCCATGCTTCAGGATGTAGAAGCGGGACGAGAAACAGAAATAGAAGCCATTACGGGCGCCCTCATCCGTATGGCTGAGCAATATGAGGTCGCTGTGCCGCTGCATCGTATGATGTATCGTCTTATTTTGGCAAGTTGTGACTAACATTTTCTGCGCGGATCTCTTAGTGAGAGGAGTGAGTCTACCCGAATATGTTTCAGCTGATGTATGACGGATTTGTTGTGCTTTCTATACTCCCCTTTTTCCCGTTCATCATTACTTGGCTTATTGGTAGAAGGATATTGAGGCCGAAGAAGAGAGCTTTCAAACTGGCGATGGATGTAACAACGGTGTTCCTTATTGCTTCGGTGGGTGGTCTATATAATACATTGTTCGTATCGAAAGCAGGCTTTTACTGGATACTGTTCTTTTTCCTAATCGCTGCAGGATTGATTGGCGGATTGCAGCAGCAGAAATATGGCAAATTGGAACCGAAAAAGATGTTTCGCATCATATGGCGGATTTCATTTTTTTGTTAGGCGTCCTGTATGTATTCCTGCTGCTCCTTGGCATCATTATTTATTCCGCAAGCATGTAGGATAAGCTATACATAAAGCTAGATCATTGATAGGACTCGTGTGCGAAACATAAGGTGTGCTGCTATGATAAAATGAAAGGTGTGCACGAGGGTACGAATACATAATCTTTGTTTTGACGTTCAGAAGCCGCATTGTGTACAATCGAGACGAAGCAAAAAGGGAGGCGGCTATCTTTGAATTGGCCAATATTATCAATTCCGGTTCAGCAACCGCTGGCCGTACAGTACATGGAGCGGGATCCATCCATCGTTGAGACGTTCTATGAGTACCATCCAGATTTAGATTGGGAAAAGAGAGCAGAGTGGGTGGAGCGCTCAGAGCAATTAAGAGCTGATCGTACACGCTTGACAGAAGTACTTGCTCTGTATAATGAGCGATTCAATAACAGTCAAGCAGTACGCAATTCCATAGAGAAGCTGAAGGATGAGCGGGCGCTGGTCGTCGTAGGCGGACAGCAGGGAGGTCTATTCACTGGACCGCTTCTCGTTCTGTACAAGGCAATCTCCATAATTCGAATGGCTCAGGAAGCAGAGTTGAAATTGTCGAGACCAGTTGTTCCTGTCTTTTGGATTGCTGGGGAGGATCACGATTTTGATGAGGTCGATCATACCTATGTGGTAACCGCGGAGCCATCCGTTCAGCGCATACGGATCGAGAAGCCAGATGAACAACGTGCACCAGTCAGCCATGTAAGACTGGATTCAACGGCATGGGAGGCGGTGCTTGCTGAGCTCGAGCACGTTTTGCCGAAGACGGAATTTACACCAGGAATGCTTGAACATCTGCGTGAATCGATTTCTTCCTGCGCCACGCTATCTGATTCCTTCGCAGCAACAATCGGCCGCCTGTTTGGTAAATACGGGCTTGTGCTCGTTGACTCAGCGGATGAGGGCTTGCGTTCAATTGAGGCACCGATGTTTGAGAAAATCATACAGCAGAATGACCGATTGGAAGAAGCATACGACACGAGTGAGCGGCTGCTCGCTTCTTACGGCTATACGCCACAAGCAGTACGTTCTGCACATAGCGCAAATGTATTTGTCATTCGAGATGGAGAACGCCATTTACTGCAAAAGGAGAACGGGCAGTTCGTCAATCATCGCCAAGGCATATCACTCACGCAAGAGCAACTGCTGGACATTGCACAACATTCTCCTCAGTCGCTAAGCAATAATGTATTGACTAGACCGCTTATGCAGGATTATCTATTCCCAGTTCTTGCAACTGTGCTTGGACCAGGAGAAATTGCTTACTGGGCACAGATCAAACAGGCATTTAGGGAGCTGGGTATGCGTATGCCTATCATATGGCCTCGAATGGGCTTTACATGTATTGAGGGCACACTTAATAAGCTGTTGGATAAGTATGAGCTGACAGTCGAAGACGTTGTATATCGTTATGAAGAGAAAAGATCTGCATGGCTGCAGTCCCAAGATGCGCTTCATCTGGATGAACGGTTTGAGACGCTGCGTTCGGAGGTGGACAGCAGGTATACGGAACTGCTGCAGGAGCTTGTCGCTTCGCTTCCTGCGCTTGGAAAACTTGGGGCTACAAATCATAACAAGGTTCTTGAACAGATTGATTTCCTGCATCACAGAGCGAAGGACGCAATGGCGAAGCAGCATGAATCTGGATTGCGTCAGTGGGAACGGCTGCATGTCTCCCTTCATCCGCTTGAAAAGCCTCAGGAGCGTGTGCTGAACATGCTAGGATATGCCTGCCGATACGGGGAGGACTGGTTTACGATGCTGATGGAGGCTCCTGTCGTGTGGAGAGGGGAACATCGCATTGCACTATTGTCATAAGTTGTAAGAAGTGTATAGTTAGGTAGTGACCGGTATCCTGTTTTTGAAACTGGATCATAAATGCTTCTTAATCCAAATGAGAGAGGATGAAATGTCCATGAGTAATACGCAAACAAGTAGTACAAATGCGGCAAACAACAGTATCATCCGAGATATTGCATTAGCACCCGAAGGCCATTTGAAAATTGAATGGGTTCAAGCCCATATGCCTGTGCTTAATCGCATTAGGGAGCAATTTGAAACAGAACAGCCATTTAAGGGGCTGAAAGTAGCGATATCGCTTCATTTGGAGGCTAAGACGGCCTATTTGGCGAAAGTTGTTCAAGCTGGTGGGGCTGAAGTGACGATTACCGGAAGCAACCCGTTATCAACGCAAGATGACGTGTGCGCTGCGCTTGTAGAAGACGGCATCACGGTGTATGCCAAGTACAATCCAGAGCCTGAGGAATACAAGCAGCTGCTCATACGTACGTTAGAAACGAAGCCGGACTTAATTATCGACGATGGCGGCGATTTGATATCCATTCTGCACGCTGAACGCCCTGATTTGCGCGATCAGGTGAGAGGTGGAGCTGAGGAAACGACAACAGGCATTCTTCGCTTAAAGGCGATGGAAAAGGACGGTACACTGCAATTCCCTATGGTTGCTGTTAATGATGCATATTGCAAATATTTGTTCGACAACCGATACGGAACAGGACAATCAGTGTGGGATGGCATTAATCGTACGACGAACCTCGTCGTTGCTGGCAAGACGGTAATTGTTGTCGGTTACGGATGGTGCGGCAAAGGGGTTGCCATGCGTGCCAAAGGGCTCGGTGCGAATGTCGTGGTGACAGAAGTAGATGCGATCAAAGGCGTGGAGGCATACATGGATGGATTTACCGTGCTGCCGATGAGCGAGGCTGCTCGTGTGGGTGATATCTTCGTAACGGTAACGGGCAATCGTGATTGCATTCGTGGCGAGCACTATGATGTTATGAAGGATGGAGCCATCCTTTCAAATGCAGGACACTTTGATGTTGAAGTAAATAAGCCTGAGCTCGAAGCCCGTTCTGTATCTGTGCGCACAGTTCGCAAGAACATTGAAGAGTATAAACTTAAGGATGGCCGCAGTATTTACCTGCTTGCTGAGGGACGGCTCGTGAACTTGGCAGCAGGGGATGGACATCCGGCTGAAATTATGGATATGACATTTGCACTTCAGGCAATGTCCTTGAAATATATAAACGAGCAGTACCAATCCATCGGGAAAAAAGTCGTCAATGTGCCTTACGAGCTTGATGAGCAAGTAGCCCGCTTCAAGCTGGAGTCGCTTGGAATTTCAGTAGACACACTCACAAGTGAGCAGAGATCTTACTTGGAAAGCTGGCAAGAGCATTAATGAGATGATAGTTCTATCCCATAGAACCGTAAGCCGCCATTAGCAATATGCTAGTGGCGGCTTTTGTTATATTCGTATATTTATTTGCAACATTTCCAATGGAAATACGTCTGCTGTTATAGTATGGGAAGTGAAGCAATTACATCCAGAATATCCATGCCGAGATAAATAGAGGGGGACATATGGATGGTCAAAAAAAGTTGGGAATGGCAATTTGCAATGTGGGTTTTGATTCTGATGCTGCTTCTAGGGGGTTGCAGTTCGGCATCAAACAGTCAAAGGATCGAATCCAAGGGGGATAGTTCCGCAGATGCATTGACGCATCAGGAAAGCAAAGATGCTGCAGCTGTGGTTGAGCAGCCTATGAAGGGAGGCGGAGGGCCACAGGTAAAGTTTCAGCCTGAGCGTAAGCTTATTTATGAGGCACAGCTTCATATGGAGGTAGCGGATTATGGAGCAGTGAAGGATAAGCTAAATAGGTTTATCAAGCAATCTCATGGCTATGTGCTGCAATTTTCCGATCAGGAAACAGACAGTATGCGAGGCGGCAACTATGTGATTAAGGTTCCTGCTCTTGGATTCCAATCGTTCATTGATGAACTGGGCAAGTGGGAGTCCATTGCCTATACTCGCCAATATTCGGCCAATGATGTTACGGAGGAATACGTTGACTTGCAGGCGCGGCTCAAGGCACGGCGTACGGTGGAGGCACGGCTGATCTCCTTCATGGAGAAGGCAACGAAATCGGATGATTTGCTCCGTTTTTCCACCGAGCTGGGGAATGTTCAAACCGAAATCGAGCAAATTGTAGGGAAAATGAGATATTATGATAATAATGTTGCGATGTCCACAATTTCATTAGATATGTTCCAGCGTCTGAAGGCCAAGCCAAGCCAAGCGCTGGAGGATGCATTTGGAACACAGGTGGTGAATACGATTGTAGCCAGCTGGGAAGCACTTATAAAATTCACTAAGTACATTGTGCTCATTCTTATTGCATTCCTTCCGTTTGCATGTGCATTCTTAATTATTGGTATCCCGATTTGGTTCATTGTAAAAAGAAAAAGGGAAAACGCGGGATTTCTCCTGTATTAACTATAGTGACAACTCGTACACAGACAGATCCGGCTGACAAGGATACAGAGAAGCATTAATCAACTGCGAGCCCGTATTTCCTAATCATTCATTATGGAAGCATATCCAAAATTTATATGGGTATGATTCAGATAAAATCCTGCTTTTTAGCAGGAGTTTTTTCTTTTATGGCGAAGTATACAATCGTTGTGGTGGAAAGTGGGGCGCTGTGGTGGATTTAGGGGGAGGAGTGGTGGCTGATGTTTATGGGCGAGTATCAACATAGCATCGATGACAAAGGCCGTCTTATCATTCCTGCCAAGCTGCGTGACTCCTTAGGAACCACATTTATATTGACTCGAGGGTTGGATCAATGTCTCTTCGTCTACCCTATGAATGAATGGGAAGCTCTTGAACAGAAGTTAAAGGCGCTCCCCATGATGAAAGCTGATGCTAGAGCCTTTACCCGTTTCTTTTTTCAGGGGCGAGCGAATGTGAGTGGGATAAGCAAGGCCGCATCACGATTCCGTCTCATTTGCGAGGATACGCTCATTTGGAAAAAGAATGCATGGTTATTGGTGTTCAGAATCGGGTAGAGATTTGGAGCAAGGATGCTTGGGAACAATATGTAGAGAAGTCGGAATCCGCGTTTAATGAAATTGCGGAAACACTAGTTGATTTTAATTTTTAGGTGAACATCAGGACTATCATAACGCATCGCAGCTAGATGGGAACCGAAAGTAGGAGGTATTGCGTTGTTTCATCATATTACCGTATTGAAAGAAGAATCGGTACAAGGCTTGCGAGTACGTCCTGACGGCATTTATGTCGACTGTACGCTAGGAGGAGCGGGACACAGTGAACGAATTGCTTCACAGCTGTCAACTGCCGGAAGACTGATTGCGCTGGATCAGGATGATTGGGCGCTGGATAATGCTAAAGTTAGGCTCGCACCTTATATGGATCGAGTAACACTAGTCAAAACAAACTTCCGCCACTTGGAAGAAGCCTTGATTCAAGCTGGTGTGCCGCAGGTTGACGGGAATCCGCAAGTTGATGGAATCTTATTCGACTTGGGTGTATCATCACCTCAGCTTGATGAGGGGGAGCGGGGATTCAGCTATAACCACGATGCGCCACTAGACATGCGGATGGATCAGAATGGAGAATTGACAGCTTACGATATTGTCAACAGTTGGTCGGAGGCGGAGATTGCGAAAATACTTTTCCAATACGGGGAAGAAAAGTTTTCGAGGCGTATCGCAAAAGAGATTGGAGCAGCTCGTGCTAAGCAGCCCATCCAAACAACAGGAGAACTCGCTGAACTGGTGAAGGCAGGAATTCCTGCTGCTGCAAGACGGACCGGGGGGCATCCAGCCAAACGGAGTTTTCAAGCGCTGCGAATTGCCGTTAATGATGAGCTTGGCGCTTTTGAGGATGCGCTGCATCAAGCGGTTCGCTGTCTGAAGCCAGAAGGAAGAGTGGCAGTGATTACATTCCATTCACTAGAGGATCGTATTTGCAAGCAAATCATGAATGAGTACGTTGGCAGATGCACTTGTCCGCCTGACTTGCCAATGTGCGCATGTGGCCACAAGAGCGTATTGTCATTAGTAAATCGCAAACCGATTGCTCCGAGTGATAACGAGTTAGTAGACAACCCACGGTCGCGTTCGGCTAAGTTGCGTGTTGCTCAAAAATTGGGATGAGGGGGAGCAGATAAATGGCCTATGTGCGCGGCAACCTGGCAATGCGTCCAGAGAGACAGACACAACAGAAGCCTCGATATCGACAAACGAAGAAAAAGGTAACCCGTAAGTCTACTCTACCTACTCGAGAGAAACTGCTTTATTTGGGCACAATTATTTTTTGCGCAGCGATTGCGTTGTTCTTAATTAGCGGATATGCCAATATTTACAATCTGAATCTCAAGGTTCAAGAAACGAAGCGGGCTACAGTTGCACTGACGAATGAAGTGTCAGAGCTAACGGTGGAGAAAGAGAAGCTGTCCGATTGGAAGCGGATCGAGGGGGAAGCAAGAAAGAATGGTTTGCGATTCCCTGAAACTCGGGCTGAAATTGAAGTTTACAAACAACAAGTAGGAAACGACTAAACGAGGGATGAAGATGGTCAAACGAATTAAGTTGCGCACGTTGACGATCGGGGGCTTATTCACCCTCTTTTTTATTGTCATAATTGGGAGACTGTTTTGGTATCAGGTAATTAATCAGCCTTTCTGGATGGCGGAGGCCAAGCAGTCATGGTCTGTAAAGCAAGAGATTAATCCAGTCCGAGGCACGATCTATGACATGAATGGTGAAGTGCTTGCTATCGATGCGCCCGCATATACAGTAGCGGTCGGCCCTAAGGTCATTCAAGAACTGCGCACCTCTACGAAGTTAGTTGAGAAGAATATTGACATTGAGCGGCTTATCGTAGAGAAGCTGAGCACGGTGCTGAAAAAGCCCGAGAGTGAATTATATGAGCTAGTTCGCAGAAAGAAGAAAGACAAAGACGAATTCTATACCCAAGTCGAAGTTCGCAGTGAGGGCTGGAAGGTTAGTGATGAGACAGCACAGAAGCTGCGAGAATTTACGGACGAACTAAAGAAGGAGACCGAGCTAAGGGATGTCGGACTCTATCTCTTGCCTGAGGTGAAGCGCTTCTACGCGAAAGAGTCATTGGCTTCACATGTGCTTGGCTATACGGACAAGCAAGGCAATCCCGTTGGCGGGATTGAGAAGCTGTATGATGAGCAACTGCGTGGGGTGGCAGGGATGCTCCAATACGAGAAGGATAGGATGGGCAATAAACTCCCAAAAGCTTCAGAAGTATACAAGCCATCCAAGGATGGTGAGAACATCTACCTCACAATCGATCGGACAATACAGCAATATATTCAAGATGCGATGCGAGAGGTATACAATAAATATTCTCCTCATAGTATGACGGTCATTGCGGCAGATCCGAAGACTGGCGATATATTGGGGCTTGCGAATATGCCGGATTTCAATCCAAATCAGTATTGGAATGCCAAGGATATTGCGGCATTTTACAATCACGCAGTACAGTCACGTTACGAGCCGGGATCAACGTTCAAGATCGTGACACTTGCTGCGGCTGTTCAAGAAGGCATCTTTGATCCGAATGCGACATTTGCCTCTGGCCGGATCTATGCGGGAGGACGCCTCATCCATGACGTTAATCGGGATGGATGGGGAAGAATTACGTACTTGGAAGGCTTGAAGCGCTCCAGTAACGTTGCCTTTGTTAAACTGGGATTTGAGCAGCTAAAGGAAGAGCGCCTAAAGGCGTACATCGAGAAGTTTGGCTTTGGTAAACCGACAGGCATCGAGCTTCCGGGAGAGAACAATGGTCTTATCCGATTTGAATATCCGGCTGACGTTGCTGCAGCATCTTATGGACATGGTAAGGTTCAAGTAACGCCGATCCAGCAAATTATGGCGGTTGCGGCTGTAGCGAATGGCGGGAAGCTTATGAAGCCGCACATTGTTCGGAAAATTCATGATCCCGTTACGGGTGAAGTGACTGAGCGCAAGCCGGAGGTAGTGCGTGAGGTAATCGAACCAGGCATTGCCAAAAAGGTAAGTGAATACTTAGAACAGGTTGTGGCGGATCAACAGATTGGTACAGGTAAAAATGCTTATATGGAAGGATATCGCGTTGCCGGCAAGACAGGTACGGCCTTAAAGGTCATCAATGGTGAATATGCCAATACGCGTGCTGTTGTATCCTTTGTCGGCTTCGCACCTGTCGAGGATCCGCGTATTGCACTGCTGGTGGTAGTGGACGATCCGCAGGACTATTGGGAGGGTGGCGGCTTTGTAGCGCCGCTCATGTTTAAGAAGATCGTAACACAGTCGCTTCGTTATATGGGGGTTCCTTCCTCGATCGATGGGCAAGAAAAAGGCAACGAGAAGAAGACGGGGGCTCCAATAACGGTTAAGGCGCCAGACGTGCAGGGCTTGAAGCCATATGATGCCAAGCAGCGGCTGGCTGAGCAAGGGATCGTGTTCGAGACAGTAGGCGCAGGAGACAAGGTGAAACGTCAATATCCGGCTCCGGGCGAACCTTTGGCGATTGGTCAACGGATATATTTGCTTACCGACGAGCCTAACAAGCTGCCGCTGCCGAACTTTAAGGGCAAATCACTGCGCGATGTTATGGAAATCACCTCCATGCTTGGCTGGGAAGTGCGTGTAGATGGTGAAGGGTATGTAACGGAACAAAAAGAAGCAAATGAGAACGGAACACGTATCGTTCATATTAAATTAGAGCCAAAACATCCGTAGGGTGTGAGGTGAAAAAAGAGAAAAGAAGTCTTATGGATTATCCTCATGGAGAGCTTGTTCTATCCTCTGGTTGTCCCGAATAGGTTGGTTATGAACCGATGTCGGACGAGGGAGGGTATGTATGAAGGTTACAGGGGTGACGATCCGTAAAAGGTTAATTGTTGGAATGGTGCTCATATCGATTGGATTTATCGCGCTCGTTGTCCGCTTGGCATATGTACAACTGTGGGAGGGCAAGGATTTGGCGGATCTTGCAGAAGATTCGTGGAGAAGAGAGATTCCTATCTTCCAAAAGCGCGGTGAGATACTGGATCGCAAAGGCGAGAGGATCGCCTACAATATCAGTTCTCCAACGATATGGGCTATTCCTGTGCAAATTGAAGATCAAAAGGGTACTGCTGCACAGATTGCCCCTCTTCTGGGGATGAAAACGGAAGATGTAGAGCGCATGATTGCGAAAGGGCAGTCTGTTAAGCAGATTAAGGGCGGCGGTCGTAAAATATCGCTTGAAACAGCGGAAAAAGTGCGCGATCTAAACTTGCCGGGGATTGTAGTGGCAGAGGATAATAAAAGATATTATCCTTATGGCGATTTGGCAGCTCACATTCTTGGATTTACGGGTATTGACAATCAAGGATTAACAGGTATTGAGCAGAGGTATGATTCTGCTTTAACAGGCTTGCGCGGCAACATTGCCTATTTGTCTGATGCAAGCGGCAAGCAGATGCCGAATTCGTCAGAAAAGTACGTTGTGCCCCGAGATGGATTAAATTTGCAATTGACGATCGACAAGCAGATACAGACAATTATGGAGCGGGAACTTGATCGTGCGATGGATGAATTAAAGCCGAATCAGGCACTCGCAATTGCTATGGATCCGAATAATGGTGAAATATTGGCAATGGCGAGCCGCCCGAGCTACGATCCGGCCCAATACAAAGACTTCCCGCCTGATGTATATAATCGTAACCTGCCAATTTGGATGACGTACGAGCCGGGTTCTACGTTCAAGATTATTACGCTTGCGGCTGCCTTGGAGGAGGGGAAGGTCGATTTATACAACGAGCATTTTTTCGACCCAGGACGTGTTGAAGTCGGCGGAGCCAAGCTGCGCTGCTGGAAACGCGGGGGACATGGCAGTCAGACCTTTTTGGAGGTTGTGCAAAACTCTTGTAACCCAGGATTCGTTGCTCTTGGAAATCGGCTTGGCAAGGAGACGCTGTTCGATTACATACGCAACTTTGGTTTCGGGCAGAAGACAGGCATTGATTTGAGTGGCGAAGCAAGCGGCATTTTGTTCAAACTGAGCCGGGTAGGTCCAGTAGAGCTTGCGACTACTGCGTTCGGACAAGGGGTATCCGTTACACCAATCCAGCAAATTACTGCTGTATCGGCAGCTATTAACGGAGGGAAGCTGTTCAAGCCTCATGTGGCTAAGTCTTTTATCCAGCCGGAAACTGGGATGGTTGTGGATGAGATTAAGCCAGAGCTGGTCAAAAAAGTCATTAGCCCCGAAACGTCCAGCAAAGTGCGTGACGCCCTCGAACATGTGGTTGCACAGGGTACAGGGAGAAATGCATTCATTGACGGATATCGTGTTGGCGGAAAAACGGGTACTGCTCAAAAAGTTATCAATGGCAGATATTCACCGAATGAACATATTGTATCCTTTGTCGGCTTTGCCCCTGCTGATGATCCGAAGATTGTGGTCTATACGGCTGTCGATAACCCGCAAGGTATTCAATTCGGTGGTCTGGTTGCCGCGCCAATTGTAAAGAGAATTATGGAGGACTCGCTTCATTACATGGGAGTTGAGCCGCGTAAGGATCAAGTTGCGCGCAAATACCGATTCGATGAAACGCCGATTGTTGTCGTCCCGAACTTAGTAGGGAAGACGCTGACTGATATCTACGAAGATATGAATATGAATTTTCAATTAGCGAAATCCGGTACGGGTAACACTGTTATTCATCAGGCGCCCAAACCGGGAACCCGTGTAGATCGAGGTTCTACGATCCGAATTTACATGGGAGAAGAGACGGAGGAATAATTAATGCAACAGATGCAATTGGCTGAAGCCTGCTCGCGAATGCTGACAGCGAAGTGCAAGGGAAATGAACACACTGTAGTAACAGGACTTGCTATGGATTCTCGCGATGTGAAGCAAGGCGATCTGTTTTTCTGTATTTCAGGGACGGCTGAAGACGGCCATCGTTACGCAGAGCAAGCGGTTCAAGCTGGCGCAGCTGCACTTGTCGTGGAACGTGAATTAGATTTGCAGGTTCCTCAGCTGATCGTCAAGAGTGCTAGACATGCACTTGCTGTATTATCCGACGCGTTCTATGGCTCGCCTAGCCGTGCTTTGAACCTGATCGGGATTACAGGAACGAACGGCAAAACGACGACGACGTATTTGATTGAAAAAATCTTGAATGATGCCAAGCGCAAAGCAGGTGTCATTGGGACGATTCAAATGCGATATGCAGGCAAGGTATTTCCGATGTCTCGTACAACTCCAAATGCTTTCGAGCTGCAGAAGTCGCTTCATGATATGGTGAACGAGGGTGTGGATTCTGTAGCAATGGAGGTATCTTCACATGCGCTCGTACAAGGACGTGTGCAAGGCTGCCGCTTCCGTACAGCTGTTTTTACGAATTTGACGCAAGATCATTTGGACTATCATGAGACGATGGAAGCTTATCGCGAAGCAAAAGGACTGCTATTCTCACGACTTGGCAATACCTTTTCAGATGTAGAGGCAGAACGCTCTTACGCGGTGCTCAATGGAGATGATCCGTCGTCTGAATATTTTGCCAGCATTACAACTGCTGAGACAATTAAATACGGTATGTTTGAACAAGCGGATGTTCGTGCAGAGAATATTCGGATTACGGCAAAAGGAACGAGCTTCACCGTGCATACATTTAAGGGATCGTTGGACATCCAGCTGCGTATGGTTGGTAAATTCAATGTGTATAATGCATTGGCTGCAATTGCTGTAGGCCTCATTGAAGGTATCGAGCTCGAAGCCATTCGCGACAGCCTGCAAAGCGTACCAGGTGTTGATGGACGTGTAGAAGCAGTTGAAGCTGGGCAATCTTTCGCAGTAATTGTGGATTATGCGCATACGCCTGATGGACTAGAAAATGTGCTGCAGACAGTTAAAGAGTTTGCCGAAGGCCGTGTTATCAGTGTATTTGGCTGCGGTGGTGACCGCGATCGTACGAAACGCCCGCTAATGGGCAAAATTTCTGCGCGATATGCTGATTACTCTATTGTTACTTCCGATAACCCGCGCACAGAAGACCCGGATCTCATCATTAAGGACATTGTAGAAGGGCTTCATGAAGTGAAATTGGATCCGAGCCGTTACGAATGCATCGTTGATCGCCGCGCTGCCATTACGAAAGCTATTGAAATGGCAAGCCCGCACGATGTAGTATTGATTGCGGGGAAAGGCCATGAAACGTATCAAATCATCGGCAAGGAAACATTTGACTTCGATGACCGTTTGGTGGCCAAAGAAGCGATAAGGGGTATAGTTCAGTGATTGAAACGACGTTACGAGAAGTAGCGGACTTATGTGGAGGGACGCTTTCCGACCCCTCCTATGGAGACCGCACGGTGAAAGGAATTAGCACGAACTCACGCAAGATCGAGTCAAGTGTATTGTTCGTGCCGCTTCAAGGAGAACGGTTCGATGGACATCTGTATGCGGATCAAGCCTTGAAGGATGGGGCAGCAGCTGCGATGTGGGAATCCAATCATGATGATGCACCGCAGGGATATCCGCTCATCATGGTGGACAACACATTAGAGGCGCTTCAGCGGCTGGCACAAGCTTATTTGGCCCAGCAGCAGGTAAAGGTAGTAGCTATTACAGGTAGCAATGGCAAGACGACTACGAAGGATATGATTGCTTCTGTTCTTGCGGAACGTTATCGTGTTCACAAGACGGATGGCAATTTCAATAATCATATTGGCCTTCCGTTAACGATATTGTCCATGCCGAAAGATACGGAAATTGCAGTTCTCGAAATGGGAATGAGCGGAAGAGGCGAAATTGAACTTCTATCTTCCATCGCTCAGCCTGATGCGGCAGTTATTACGAACATTGGGGAAGCGCATTTGCTTCAGCTTGGTTCCCGTGAAGAGATTGCACGTGCTAAGCTAGAAATTATTAGCGGATTACGAGAAAATGGAGTGCTCATCTGTCATGGAGACGAACCACTTGTTGACATGGCACTTTCGGAAGAAGCAACGAAGCGGCCTAAGAATATGTCAGTGATTCGCTTCGGTGCAGGTATGCAGTGTGATGTTCGGCCAGAGCATATCGATCTTCATGAGGCGGGGACGACATTCACGGTTGCGGCATCTGACAGTCAGAAGGCGATGGCTGTCGAGCTTCCGCTCTTAGGCAAGCACAATGTCATTAACGCGTTGGCTGCTGTTGCAATAGGCCGCTTGTTCGGTCTTACTGACGAGCAGATTGCGCAAGGTCTTGGTAACGCACAAATAAGCGGTATGCGATTTGAACGGACGATTACGCCCGGCGGATGGGTATTATTAAATGATGCCTATAATGCTAGTCCAACTGCAACGAAGGCGGCACTGGATGTGCTTGCTGAACTGCATGGGGGCAAACGGATTGCTATTCTTGGCGATATGCTAGAGCTGGGGCCTGATGAAGCGGAGCTCCATTATGAAGTCGGAACGTCGATTCAACCGGGAAGCCTTGACCTTCTGCTTACATACGGCAGACTGGGTCGTGAAATTGCGGCGGGCGCCCTGCAACATTTGGCGAAGGAATCCGTTTATTCATTTGATGAAAAGGCTAAATTGAAGGCTTGCCTGCTGCAGCATGTTCGCTCAGGGGATACCGTGCTAGTGAAGGCATCTAGAGGAATGAAACTAGAAGAAGTTGTTAATGAATGGACTAGTGTCCAACATTAACTGGTTGTGTAACGGGAGGTGTAAGGATTGGACTTCAAGTTGATGTTAATGACAATCGGTGTATCTTTTCTCCTAGCCGTCATATTGGGCCCGTTAACGATACCGCTTCTTCGTAGGCTGAAGTTTGGTCAGCAGGTTCGTGATGATGGTCCGAAGGCTCATTTGAAAAAAGCAGGAACTCCAACAATGGGTGGCGCAATTATTTTACTTGCGTTTGCCCTTTCTTTCCTTAAATTTTCGGTGATGGATACCGATTTCTATGTGCTGCTTATCGCAACACTTGGATTTGGCTTAATTGGATTTTTAGATGATTACATCAAAATTATTTTTAAACGTTCTCTTGGCTTGACTGCGAAGCAGAAGCTGCTTGGACAGCTAGTCTGTTCGGGTTTAATCTGTGTTCTGCTGTGGCAGTCCGGTCATAGTACGGTAATCTCGATACCAGGGACATCTTTTGGTCTTGATTTTGGATGGTTTTACTATCCGTTCATCGTATTGATGATGCTTGCCGTGAGTAATGCGGTGAACTTTACGGATGGCCTGGATGGCTTGCTTGCCGGTACAAGTGCGATTGCATTCTCGGCATTTGCGGTTATCGCAATGCAAGCATCGGAAATCTCGGCAGCTGTTAGTGCAGCAGCTATGGTCGGTGCAGTGCTCGGTTTTCTCGTCTTCAATGCGCATCCAGCTAAGGTGTTCATGGGCGATACAGGTTCACTCGGTATTGGGGGAGCGATTGCTGCAGTTGCAATTCTGACAAAAACAGAGCTGCTCATCATTATTATCGGCGGTGTATTCGTCATTGAAATGCTGTCGGTTATTATTCAGGTCGTATCCTTCAAAACACGCGGCAAGCGTGTGTTCAAGATGAGTCCGATTCATCATCACTTTGAATTGTGCGGATGGTCGGAATGGCGGGTTGTTATCACGTTCTGGCTTGCGGGTATCGTATTAGCTGGACTTGGATTATGGATCAACAAGGGGATGTAACGAATGAATCACCCAGCAACATATCAAGGAAAGCGCGTCGTCGTACTTGGCTTAGCCAAGAGCGGCGTCAGCGCAGCACAATTGTTCCACAAGTTCGGTGCTATCGTCACCGTCAATGATAAGAAGGATCGCGACAAGTGCCCCGAAGCTTCGGTATTAGAAGCTTTGGGCATTTGTGTTGTATGCGGACATCATCCAGATGATTTAATCGATAAGCAGGTAGCTCTTGTGGTCAAGAATCCGGGGATTCCGTATACAGCGCCTCCCGTTGCTCGAGCTATTGAACTGGGCATCGAGGTAGTGACTGAAGTAGAGGTTGCGTATCAGCTCAGCCCGGCACCGATTATCGGAATTACGGGAAGCAATGGAAAGACGACAACGACAACGTGGGTTGGAAATATGCTGGAGTCCGCTGGGATGAAGCCAATCGTAGCAGGAAATATAGGTACCCCGCTTTGTCAGGCGGCCCAGGAAGCGAGTGAGGATAATACGCTGGTTGTTGAGCTAAGCAGCTTCCAGTTGAAGGGGACAAGCGCTTTCCGCCCTCGTGTCGCCTGCCTGCTTAATATTGCGGAAACGCACCTCGATTACCATGGCACAATGGAGGACTACGTTGCTTCGAAAGCTCGCCTGTTCGCGAATATGGGAAGCGGAGATATTGCAGTGCTGAATGCAGATGACGAGACTTGCCGTACCCTATCGTCTCATATTCAAGCAGATCAGTGGTGGGTATCATCGATGAAGCGTGTAGAGCGTGGTGTGTTCGTAGAGCCTTCTTACGAGGTTGAGGCGGAGGAAGAAGAACGGAAGATCGTGTATGCAGACGGCACGGGCCGTGTATTCCCGATTATATCTGTTATGGAATTGGGGATCCCGGGAAGATTCAACGTGGATAACGCCCTGGCTGCGTGTGCAATTTCGATTGCCGTGGGTGCTGAACCATCTGCCTTGGTCGAGTCTCTCCGTTCGTTCCAAGGGGTTGAACATCGTTTGGAGTTCGTATCCGAGCAGCATGGCGTGAAATATTACAACAATTCCAAAGCGACGAATACAAAAGCAACGCTGATGGCGCTTGAGGCCTTCGAACGCAATATTATCCTTATTGCTGGCGGTCTTGACCGCGGTCTTGATTTCCATGAGCTGGTTCCGATCATGGGAGAACGAGTGAAGGCTGTTGTTGCGATGGGACAAACACGCCACATTATGAAAAATGTTGCTGAGAAGGCAGGTTTAACGGATATAGCAGTCGTCGACAATGTAGATCATGCAGCCGACGCTGTAAAAGAAGCTGTCGAAATGGCGCGCTCTTATGCGAAGCCAGGTGATATCGTTCTGTTGTCGCCAGCTTGTGCGAGCTGGGACATGTTCCCGTCATATGAAGATCGGGGACGAATGTTTAAAGCGGCGGTGCATAGTCTGTAGTAGGGGGGTGTTCAAGCCCCTACATTGTCCTAATAGAGGTGTACCGCATGGTCAAAGCACGCACTGCGCCCGATTTGTGGCTAATCGTCTCGGTACTGTCCCTGCTATCGATCGGCATGATTATGGTATACAGCGCCGGTGCTGTTCTCGCCTTCCGGGAATACGGAGACTCGTTCTATTTCGTTAAGCGTCAATTGCTGTTTGCTCTGCTGGGGATTGCTGCCATGTTCATTACGATGAATACGGACTACCGCGTATGGAAGCGTTATGCCAAGGTAGGTCTTCTCATTTGCTTCGCCTTGCTTATCATTGTTCTTATTCCTGGTATCGGCAATGTGCGGGGGGGAGCGCGAAGCTGGCTTGGTATCGGCTCATTTGGTATACAGCCCTCCGAATTCATGAAGCTAGGCATGATTTTGTTTATGGCTAAAATGCTCTCTGAGGATCAAGTGCGCATTACGGACTTTACGAAGGGGCTGCTGCCGCCGCTCGCGATTATGGGCACAGCGTTTGGGCTCATCATGATGCAGCCGGATCTTGGTACAGGGACGGTCATGGTCGGTGCAGTGCTGCTCGTTATTTTTGTGGCAGGGGCACAGATTAAGCACTTGATGTCACTTGCTATGGTTGGCATTGCTGGCTTTGTTGGACTCGTCCTAGCGGCACCTTATCGGCTGCTGCGGATTACCGCCTTTCTCGATCCTTGGCAGGATCCGAGGGGGGCAGGCTATCAATCCATTCAGTCCTTGTTCGCTATAGGCCCTGGAGGGTTAATGGGACTTGGACTGGGGGCAAGCCGCCAAAAATACAGCTATGTACCCGAACCGCAAACCGACTTTATCTTTTCCATATTGGCAGAAGAGCTTGGTTTTTTAGGAGCGGTTACGGTATTGATTCTATTTTTAATCTTAGTGTGGCGTGGGATGCGAACTGCCTTGACAGCACCAGATAAATTCGGCAGTCTGCTGGCGGCAGGAATTGTTGGCATTGTAGCTGTTCAAGTCATTATCAATATCGGTGTCGTAATCGGACTCATGCCTGTTACGGGCATCACACTGCCGTTAATCAGTTATGGAGGCTCATCTCTGACCTTAATGCTGACCGCACTAGGAATTCTACTTAATATATCACGTTATGCGAGGTGAAGGTCATGCGCGTCGTGCTAAGCGGTGGCGGTACAGGTGGACATATTTACCCGGCAATCGCCATTGCAAGGGAATGCGAGAAGCAGTTTCCCGGCAGCGCTTTTTTATATATTGGAACTGAGAAGGGGTTGGAAAGCCGTCTCGTTCCAGAAGAGGGCTTGGATTTTCGGGCGATTGAGATTACAGGTTTCCGCCGCAAGCTGTCTCTTGAAAACTTCAAAACCATTATGCGTTTTATCCGAGGTGTAAGCAAGGCCAAGGAAATGCTGAAGGAATTCAAGCCGGATGTGGTCGTCGGAACGGGTGGTTATGTATGCGGTCCAGTGGTATACGCTGCGGCCAAGCTTGGGATCCCGACTGTCATTCATGAGCAGAATGTCATACCCGGCTTGACGAATACATTTTTGAGTCGTTATACAAGTACTGTCGCGGTTAGCTTTGAGCAATCGGCTCCGTATTTCAAAAAAGCGAAAAACGTTGTCTACTGTGGCAACCCTCGTGCGACGGCAGTGATGGAAGCGGAGAAAGCTCGCGGATTCGCCACACTTGGCTTGCCAAGTGATAGTCGGATTGTGCTGATCGTAGGCGGAAGCCGCGGGGCAAAGGCATTAAATGATGCGATGATCGGAATGGCTCCCTTGTTGAAGCAATTGCCGGATGTGCATTTTGTATATGTAACAGGGCAGAACTACTATGAAAATACACGGAAGGCTGTGCTGCAAACAAGTGATTCAGTTCGCAATCATTTGCATGTACTTCCGTACATTAGCAACATGCCAGAGGTACTTGCAGCGACGACACTCGCTGTCAGTCGGGCAGGAGCTTCTTCACTTGCGGAAATGACCGCTCTCGGCATTCCTTCCATATTAATACCATCGCCAAATGTGACGAACAATCATCAGGAAGCAAATGCTCGTTCCTTGCAGGATGCAGGCGCCGCCATTATGATTACGGAGAAGGAACTATCAACAGAAGCCTTGTTCCGTCATATTAAGACAATGATGACAGATGAGAAAAAGCGCAGAAGCATGTCTGACGCTGCCAAGTTATTCGGCCAGCCAGACGCTGCTGCAAGAGTAGTAGCTGAATTACAACGATTATCGGGCAAGTGACTTTGCCCGATTTTTTTATACCTGCAGATAAAATGGTGTGTAATTTGGGTATTCGTCCATATAGTAAGAAGAATCGGGAATGGGCTCCTGTCACACAACGTTTCAACCTGACATAATATACTCTATACATCGTGACAGTTTCCCCCAGACCGCTGCCTCGTCGTACACTCATTAAGATTGAGCGGCTTGTGAAATCAGCTAATGCATAAGCCATTGGTGGCTCATGGCAGTCGAGATATACATGTTTTCAACATGTTCACGTGTAAAGCAATTGCACTGCTGGTACGGTTATCAACTGTCAAAAACGGAGATAACCACAAGCAACTTGGGGCTGTCGGGGCTAGAATATGCTGATGCATTCCTGGACGGACAAAATGCCGATCCAAGAGTGCAGGCACGCACGGGTCGGATGTGTCACGAATAAATGATTCTGCTGAGATTGTACTGGGGACAGGGAAATTGGTAAGTTTTATGGCGTATATGGCGGAACCTATGCAGTTAGCCTATCGGCACTCTGTGCTGCATAAAATGAGAACATTGTCTAGGAGACAACGTTCTGCGCGTAAGCATAGAGAATGGGGGAAATCAAGGCCTTGCTGGCTCCGAATAAAAAATGCTGGCTGCCTACCCTGCTGCTTATATCTCCGCTTGCAGGCAGCATGTTCCGCAATCAGCCTAATATTTAATATGTTTATGAAAGAAGAGGCTGAATGAAAGGGAATGGAGTAGGTATTACAAGAATGTCCACACAACATGCCAATTTCATTGTTAACACCGGTCAAGCAACAGCGTCAGACGTGCTTGCCCTTATAGCGTGCATTCAACAGGTGACTCAGGGGATATACCAGGTAGGGTTGGTGCCGAAAATCGAGTAGTGGGTAAGCGGTAATCTCGGAGGTGACACATTGGACAAATTGGTGATTGAGGGTGGAAGACCTCTATCTGGTACGATTCGTATCCAAGGAGCTAAAAATGCCGCTTTACCAATTATGGCAGCCTCGATTCTAACCGATAGCGTCGTTAGGCTAGAGAATGTTCCACAATTGTTAGA
Source organism: Paenibacillus alvei DSM 29 (assembly GCF_000293805.1). GTDB lineage: Bacteria > Bacillota > Bacilli > Paenibacillales > Paenibacillaceae > Paenibacillus_B > Paenibacillus_B alvei. Next base: position 539,138 of record NZ_AMBZ01000004.1, read on the forward strand.
CATCGAAGTAATGCAGCGCATTATGCGAAGTTTAGGCTGCAGGACAATTCAAGATGGAGGTACAGTTACAATTGATGCGTCAGGCTCCCATTCCTCGCATATACCGGAGGATTTGATGCGTCAGATGCGTTCCTCTATTTTTTTGATGGGGCCGCTGCTTGCAAGGTTCAAGGAGGTTCACATTTACCAGCCTGGTGGATGTGCGATTGGGGAAAGAAAGATCGATTTGCATCTTCGTGGATTGCAGTCACTAGGAGCAGAGCTGGAGCATTGCGGCAATCGAATCACTTGCCGCGCAGATCGGTTGGTAGGGACGGACATCCACTTAGACTTTCCAAGTGTAGGAGCTACGGAAAATGTAATGATGGCTGCTGTGCTGGCAGAAGGAACCACCATTATTACGAATGCAGCAAGGGAGCCGGAAATCGTTGACTTGCAGCATTTCCTCAACAGTATGGGGGCGCAGGTATCGGGAGCAGGTACAGACACGATTGTGGTAGAAGGCGTTACTGAACTGAACAGCAGCCAATATGAGGTGATGCCTGATCGGATTGTGGCAGGCACGCTGATGATTGCTGCCGCAGCTACTCGAGGGGCTGTGACGCTTACAAATGCGCATGCGAGTCATCTAACCTCCCTCATCCATATCCTGCGGCGTGCTGGTGTTCAGATAGCAACGAGTGATGGTATAATCAATGTTACCAGCTTTGGAAGAGCTAAGGCTGTAGAGAGAATAGTGACTTCGCCATATCCAGCGTTTCCAACAGATTTGCAATCTCAGCTTATGGTATTGCTGTCACTGGCTGATGGAGTAAGCGTGATGAAAGAAACGGTGTTCGAAGGGCGTTTCCGTCATGTAGAAGAACTCGCTAGGATGGGAGCAGATATACGGGTCGATCTAAGTAATGCCTTTATTAAAGGTGTGCCTGAACTGTACGGCTCGACTGTTGAAGCAACCGATTTACGTGCCGGTGCAGCACTTGTTATTGCGGGGCTTGCTGCTAGCGGTCGTACCGTCGTAGAGAATGTTCATCACATTGATCGCGGATATGATTGTATCGAGCATATGTTTACCAAGCTCGGTGCGAAGATTGATCGCATCCTGTCCGTGCCTAAGCTTGATATTGCTAACGGATAATGCAATAATTTATACGCAGTCCCCTTCATCATACGGTAGGGGACTGTAATAATTCTTGTTTTAATGTTTCTAGTTACTATGAAATGTGTATTGATAGAAGGGGATGAATCCAGTGTCATTGAGAACGATACCTTCGCTGCCCGATAAGCCGGTGAGGAAGAAACGGATGGGCGGCAGAGTGAAATGGCTTCTTCTCTTCCTTCTCATCGTGCTGCTCGTTGTCCTGTTCTTCAGATCATCCATTAGTAAAATAAAGGAAGTTCGCTGGATTGGGAATCACCTTGTAAATCAAGAACAATTAAGCAGCAGCAGTGGTGTCAAACCAGGAGAACCGTATTTTGGAACTAGTGCAAGCGCTGTAGAAGATCGAATTAAGACACAGTTCCCATTTGTAAAATCGGTTCAAGTAGAAAAGCAGTTCCCGGGCGTGATTGAGGTATACATTCAAGAATATGCTCCGGTTGCGTATGAACTCACAGAAGATGGGAGTATTCAAGCCTGTCTGGAGAACGGTTCTGTAATTTCACTGAAGGATAAGCAGAAACTCGTGCTAGAGAAGCCGGTACTTACGCAGTGGCAAGGACAAGCGGTTCTCAAAGCAGAGCTGAGCAAGGCGCTAGCGGCTACTCCTAGAGGGTTGCTGGCGGATATTTCGGAAATCCGCTATTATCCATCGCCTTCTTATCCTGACCGGATTAAGATGTACACGCGTTCAGGATTCGAAGTGGTGACAACAGTCCCTCTATTGCCAGATAAGATTGCATACTTAAGTGGTGTTGTGGAATCCCAATCTCCCGGGCGGATTACGATGCTGAAGGCTGACTCTTATATCCCTTATTCAAGCTTGCCGAATGATATAGAAGCACTTGAAGGAACTCAAGAAGGCAAGGATAAAGTTGACGGTTCAGAGCAAAATCAGGGAAGCGCCGATTCACAAGATGCAAATCAGAAAGAAAATGGATCTGAGCAGGAAAAAGGAGCGGGCGCAGAGAATGATATAAAGGAACCTGAAAAAGGGCTGGACACGGACTCGGAAACCGAGTAAGACAGCGGTTCCTCCATGAATGAGCAAAATATGGAGAGAGAAAAAAACTCTACTCAATAAACGGAAAAAATGCTAGAATAAAACTTATGGGTATTTCCGTTCTCTCCTTCTTTTTTCTTCACGTTTTTAAGAAAGAAGGCGATATCCGCTTATATGGAAGGAATTTGTCTTCAAAAAATTTGTAGAAAAAAGAGGGAATGACTAAACTTTGTTGAATACATACAAAGTGTCCGGGGATACAAACATACCAATTGATTGGGAAGTAGGAGGTGCCACGGGTTGAGCAGCAATGACATCATTGTGAGTTTGGACATCGGTACATCCAAAGTGCGCGCTATCATCGGGGAAATTAACAACGGAACGCTGCAAATCATCGGCGTTGGATCTGCTGACTCAGAAGGTATTCGCAAAGGTGCGATTGTAGATATTGATCAGACTGTCCAGTCAATTCGTAATGCGGTAGAGCATGCGGAGCGAATGGTCGGCATTGAAATTACGGAAGTGTACGTAGGCATATCAGGCAATCATATCGGCTTGCAATCCAGCCATGGAGTTGTCGCGGTATCGAATGAAGACCGTGAGATTGGCGAAGAGGATATTGAGCGTGTGCTCAAGGCAGCAGAAGTTATTGCTTTGCCACCAGAACGTGAAATCATCGACGTGGTTGCAAAGCAATATGTTGTTGATGGACTGGAGGATATTCATGATCCTCGAGGCATGATAGGCGTTCGCTTGGAAGTCGATGCCACGATTATAACCGGCGCAAAGACGGCCGTACATAACTTATTGCGTTGTGTAGAGAAGGCTGGTCTGCACGTCAAGGATTTAATATTAATGTCGCTTGCCGGTGGGCAGCTGGCATTGTCTAAAGATGAGAAGATGATGGGCTCCGTGCTCGTAGATGTCGGCGCAGGCGCGACGACAATTGCAGTGTTCCAAGATGGAACGCTTGCAGCTACATCTACACTGCCTATCGGTGGGGACTTTGTCACGAACGATATCGCATACGGTCTTCGTACAATGTCCGACCATGCAGAGAAGGTTAAGCTGAAATTCGGCTGTGCATGGATTGAGGATGCATTAGAGGATCATGTGTTTAAAGTGACGCGTATTGGCAGCAATGTGGAGAAGGAATTCAATCAAGTATTCCTTGCCAACATCATTGAACCGCGTATGGAAGAAATATTCCATCTTGTCAAGAATGAAGTGAAGCGACTTGGCTTCACGGAATTGCCAGGTGGGTATATTTTGTCTGGAGGGACTGTCTCTATGCCTGGAGTCCTCAATTCAGCTCAAGCTGCATTGCAGACTTCGGTACGCATAGCGGTACCTGATTTTATTGGTGTTCGCGATCCAGGGTTCGTAAGCGGTGTTGGGGTATTGCATCATGTGTTGCGCTCCGTTCGTCCACGCAGTGCAGGTGGCGCTAAGAAAGCGGCAACCCGGAAGCCAACTCCAATGGAATCATCAAACAAACCTAGTTTCATTGAACGGTTAAAAAATATGTTTAGTGAATTCATTTAATAATAGTTGACTTCAGGCCATCGGTGCACAATGAAGGGGAGATGGAGGACTCATGTTGGAATTTGAATTTGAGATGGAACAGTTGGCCCAAATTAAAGTTATTGGTGTCGGTGGTGGCGGTAGCAACGCAGTCAACCGAATGATTGATAATGGCGTTAAGGGCGTTGAATTTATTACGGTAAATACGGATGCACAAGCACTTCACTTTGCAAAGTCCGAGCATAAGTTGCAAATTGGCGATAAGCTGACACGTGGTCTTGGTGCAGGTGCAAATCCGGAAGTAGGAAAGAAAGCTGCAGAAGAATCTCGCGAATTGATCAGCAATACGCTGAAAGGCGCAGATATGGTATTCGTTACAGCCGGTATGGGCGGCGGTACGGGTACTGGTGCGGCACCAGTTATTGCTGAAATTGCAAAGGAATGCGGCGCATTGACGGTAGGTGTCGTTACTCGTCCATTTACATTCGAAGGCCGCAAACGTTTTGCACAAGCAGAAATCGGTATCGAAGCATTGAAGGAAAAGGTAGATACGCTTATCGTTATACCAAATGACCGCTTGCTAGAAATCGTAGACAAGAAAACACCGATGCTGGAAGCATTCCGCGAGGTCGATAATGTACTTCGTCAAGCCGTTCAAGGTATCTCTGACTTGATTGCTGTACCAGGTCTGATCAACTTGGACTTCGCTGATGTGAAGACGATTATGACAGAGCGTGGCTCTGCGTTGATGGGTATTGGTGTAGCTAACGGTGAAAACCGTGCTGCTGAGGCTGCTCGCAAGGCGATTATGAGCCCATTGCTCGAAACGTCCATTGATGGCGCGCGTGGTGTCATTATGAATATTACAGGCGGAGCTAACCTGTCCTTGTATGAAGTCAATGAGGCGGCTGAGATCGTAACAGAGGCTTCCGATATGGAAGTGAACATGATCTTCGGTGCAATCATTGATGAAAATATGAAGGATGATATCAAGGTTACGGTTATCGCAACAGGATTCGAGAATAAGCCGGCTCAGGCATTGCCAGGACGTCGCCCAACTGCTAATCCAACTGGTTCTGGCGAATCTCAGGAATCTCGCTCTTCGTCAACGGTTCGTCCGTTCGGCAACCAGCCATCTTCCGATCAGCTGGATATTCCGACGTTTTTGCGTAACCGCCCTCGTAATTCAAACAACGAATAATAAGAATTTTTGCTATAAAGCGTTTGCCGATTTACATAGGCAGACGCTTTTTTGCATTTCCCACAGCATTCTATCAGGATAGCTTGCCTCCACAGAAATAGAATCTCGAACGTAGATCGGAATGATCGACAAAAAAAGTGTCATTCCACACCCATCATTAGACAGACTTCGAATACAGCACTCTTTATACTAATTAATAACTTCCCAATAGTTGGCGGCTGAAGAAGGAGGGAAGCGCATTGACCGTCATCTATGCCGATCTTCTATTCGGCCTTAATCTGGTATTGGATTGGACGCTGCTCCGCATGACAGCGAGAATTCGCGGCATACAATTTTTGCGTTGGCGCCTCGCTGCTGCTGCAGGGTTAGGTACCGTGTATGCAGCGGTTCTTTTCATTCCCGCCTATCCGATACTGTATACGTACGTTGGTAAATTACTTTTATCTATACTTATGATCATCTTGGCGTTTGGATTTCATAATGCCGGATATTTTCTTAAAAATGTTGGTGTCTTTTATTTTTCGGCCTTTGTCATTGCGGGAGGAGCGTTCGGCCTGCAGTTTTTGCTGCAGGATGCACGTGCTTGGTCTTTGTCCCATCAGGCATCACAATGGATTGCTGCTCACCGTACTTCCTTTCAGGCAGGGATAGGCTTTCTCATTGTTGCACTACCAGCTTCTTATGCGTTGTTCCGTCTCGTATGGCGTCACAGCGCTCGGCAGCAGCAGGTAGTGAAGCAACTGGTGCAATTGGATATTTATATCGGCGATACAATTCGCCAATGTACAGGGCTTGTAGATACGGGGAATCATCTGCGAGATCCATTAGGAGGGGCGCCTGTTGTTGTGACGGAAGCGAGATTGTGGGAAGGCATTTTCCCAGCAGAGTGGTTGAACAGGCTTCGATCTGAACAGCCATTTGATATGCTGCAGTCTTGGACAGGAACAGGAGAAGCTGGTGCGATTTTGGATGAATCCCGCCTGCGGCTCATCCCTTATCGCGGTGTGAATCGTGATATGCAGTGGATGATCGGCTTGCGTCCAGATTCGATTCGAATCCGGACGGAGAGCGAGACTTATGTAAGCAAAAAAGTGATTATTGGGCTGGACATGGGGACATTGTCTCATGATGGAGCCTTCCAAGCTATCGTACATCCAGATTTGATGCAAGATTCAGGTAGAGAAGAAGCAAGCTATCATTCTATGCCGGACTCTTCTCATCGTGCTTCGTAAGGCGGCCGCTGGAGAATGAACTGCTATACTACTACCGATTGTACCGAAGTACCTGATACGAACGACCCTGTCATCACTATGTTTTAGGAGGATTGGCGATGCGTTTGCAATGGAAACTGATGATGCAGCTTCAATATTATCGGCTGTTGTTCTGGCTCGGACTGAAGCGGGATGAGATTTATTATATTGGAGGCAGCGAGGCACTTCCTCCCCCGTTAACACGTGAGGAAGAGGAGTATCTGCTGTCACGGCTGTCGACTGGGGAAGCGGCAGTACGTGCGATGCTAATTGAACGTAATTTGCGCCTCGTCGTTTACATAGCGCGCAAATTTGAAAATACAGGCATTCATATTGAAGATCTGGTGTCGATCGGAGCAATTGGTCTAATTAAGGCTGTGAATACATTTGATCCGGAAAAAAGATTAAGCTCGCGACTTACGCCTCTCGCTGTATTGAGAACGAAATTTTGATGTATTTGCGGCGTAACAGCAAAACAAGAACAGAAGTATCCTTTGACGAGCCGCTGAATATCGACTGGGACGGCAATGAACTGCTGCTGTCAGATGTACTCGGTACAGAGAATGATACGATCTATAAAAATATTGAAGAGCAGGTTGACCGTAAACTGCTGCATAAAGCATTGGATAAGCTTAGCGAGCGTGAACGAATGATTATGGAATTGCGCTTTGGCCTGACGGATGGAGAGGAAAAAACGCAGAAGGATGTTGCGGATATGCTTGGCATCTCGCAGTCATATATATCACGTCTTGAGAAGCGGATTATTAAGCGTTTGCGCAAAGAATTTAATAAGATGGTGTAAACGTTTCAAAGCTTGGACGGATGCGGAATACGGCTTGATCGGAACGAATCGGGTGCTGGGAGTGCAGGAATAAAAAAGAACCCCGGGGAGATAATGTACATTAATGTTTCATCCCTGGGAGGTAATCACGAATGACCCGAAACAAAGTCGAAATTTGCGGTGTCGATACATCGAAGTTGCCCGTCCTCACGAACGCCGAAATGAGGGAGTTGTTCGTGTCATTACAGGAACGAAACGAGCTATCGGCTCGAGAGAAGCTGGTAAATGGTAATTTGCGGCTCGTATTGAGTGTGATCCAGCGATTTAACAACCGAGGCGAATTCGTTGATGACTTGTTCCAAGTTGGCTGTATTGGACTGATGAAGGCGATCGATAACTTCGATCTTGGTCAGAATGTTAAATTCTCTACATATGCGGTGCCTATGATTATCGGAGAAATTCGCAGATACCTGCGTGACAATAACCCGATCCGAGTGTCTAGAAGCTTGCGGGACATCGCCTATAAGGCATTGCAAGTTCGCGATTCGTTGACGAATCAGAACTCACGGGAACCGACGATACATGAAATTTCGGAAGCACTGAATGTTCCGAAGGAGGATGTTGTGTTCGCACTGGACGCGATACAGGATCCGGTATCTTTGTTCGAGCCAATTTACCATGATGGAGGTGACCCGATCTATGTCATGGATCAAATTAGCGATGAGAAAAATAAGGACGTATCCTGGATCGAGGAAATTGTGCTGCGGGAAGCGATGCGAAAGTTGAACGAACGTGAGAAGATGATTTTATCGATGCGTTTTTTCGAAGGCAAAACCCAAATGGAAGTTGCAGACGAGATTGGCATCTCTCAGGCACAAGTATCAAGACTGGAGAAGTCAGCGATCAATCAGATGCAGAAGCACGTACGCACGTAATATTTGATTGGTAAAATAAGCCGTCCGCGGTCAAGCGGCGGCTTTTTTTGCATCTGACAGGGCATTTTGGCAAGTGGACTCATATACTAAGGTATGTACGCTGGCTACGGTCAAATTCCTTGTAGAATGGTGATTGCGATGAAAATTTCTGATTTTCAAACGAAGGATGTAATCAACATAATAGACGGTAAGAAACTAGGTCAAGTAAGTGATGTAGAGCTTGATATGAAGCAGGGAAGAATTGAATCCATCGTTGTGCCAAATTACAGTAAATTTATGGGGCTGTTTGGTGGTGGGAGTGAATTGATTATCCCGTGGCGGAATATCGTCAAGATTGGTGCTGATGTTGTTCTGGTGAAAATGGAGGAAATGAAGCCAGCACGAACTGAAGAATATGACAGTGCTTCCTTTGTGCAGAAACAATAGGCTTCGCCATATGGTTTGTGGTAAACTGTACGGTGAGGTGATTATCGTCATGGAACCATTTCAATTGCAGAAGTCTAAGACTTCAGAGGGGCCTGTTCTGCTGGAATTGAAGAAATGGACAGATTCCTATCCGGAGTTGACAGCTGGATTTACAACAAGAAATGGCGGCGTGAGCAGCGAGCATTTCGACTCTTTGAACTGTGCGCTGCATGTGCTCGATAATGAAGCAGATGTCATCCACAATCGCAAGCTTGTCGCAGAAGCATGCGGCATGCCGTTTGAAGCATGGACATGTGGTGAGCAGGTGCATGGGAGTCATGTTCATGTCGTTACGCAAAATGAACGAGGAAAAGGAAGAATGAATCGTACTGATGCGATTCAAAATACGGATTCTTTGGTTACTGATGTTACGGGAGTTCTATTAGCTTCTTTTTATGCCGATTGTGTTCCATTGATGTTCCTGGATCCCGTTCAGCGTGTCATCGGTCTTGCGCATGCAGGTTGGAAAGGAACTGTCAGCAATATTGGTGCTGCAACGGTACATAAGATGCAGGAGCAGTATGGCTGCCGTCTTGAGCATATTCAAGCAGCAATTGGGCCATCGATTGGTTCCTGCTGCTATGAGGTGGACGAGCGCGTAATTGCCGAGGTACGGCGTGTATTCGAAGGCTGCCAACAAGCAGAGCGCGTGCAGGATGTCGTTATTCGTCCGACATCAGCTGGGCATGCTATGCTTGATTTACGTGAATTGAATCGACATTTGTTGATTGAAGCAGGAATTTTGGCAGCAAATATCGAATGTACTACACTGTGCACTGGGTGTAATATCGATATGTTTTATTCCCACCGTATGGAGGGAGGAACTACAGGTCGTATGATGAGTTGGATAGGCTGGAAGTAGGGATAATTGAATGACGACCCGGCATCGAGAAAGAAGCTGTAGTGCATCCTAGTCGCTGCTTCATTCAGATGAATATCTCGGGTGAAGAATCCAAGTATGGATTCGAACCGGAACAAGCCGCAGCATTTGTAGAGCAATTGCGCGCGTTTCCTCATATTGGGCCAATTGGACTTATGACGATGGCTCCATACGAAGCTGAACCGGAACAAACGAGACCCGAGTCCGCAAATTGTAAGTTGCGAGACGAATTGGAATCATCGTTGTCCATATCATTGCCGCACTTATCGATGGGGATGTCCAATGATTTTGAGGTCGCTATGGAAGAGAGGGCGACACGGCTGAGACTTGGATTCGTCCTAGTTGGGAAGGAAGGGGAAACGTAATGGGTGTAATGAACCGATTTATGAATTTTCTAGGGCTTCAGGAAGAAGAAGAAATCATTGAGCGCGAGAAGGTAGTAACGGATATGCATGATCAAGAAGTGGAAGCACCGTCATTCGATCAGCGCAGATCCTCTAAATCCACTAATGTAGTAAGCATACACTCACAGAAGTCTTCCAAGATGGTGCTGTATGAGCCGCGTTCCTATGACGAGGCACAAGAAATTGCAGATCACTTGCGTTCACGGCGCTCGGTTATCGTGAATCTGCAAAGAGTTCGAAAGGATCAAGCCTTTCGAATTATCGATTTCTTGAGCGGTACTGTCTATGCGTTAAGTGGGAATATATCCAAAGTTGGTGGAAATATATTTGTGTGTACCCCCGAGCAGGTTGAAATTCAAGGTTCCATTACAGAAATTCTTCAAGACGATTACGATTACATGCAAACGAGGTGACCTTGTTGGAGTATCAGATTGCTGAATATGTGTATTACCTGTTCAACATATACAGATGGCTAATTATTGTTTATATTTTGATGTCTTGGGTGCCTAATGTACGAGAGAGCTCAATCGGGGAGATTCTGGGCAAGATTGTTGAGCCGTACTTGGCCCCATTCCGCCGCATTATCCCTCCAATTGGTGGGATGCTGGACATCTCTCCGATCGTGGCTTTATTTACGCTTGAATTCGTGTACAGAGGCGTTCTTGCTGTACTACAGTATTTCATTTAGTAATAGGTGAGTGCCGAAGATGACAGCAAATGAACATATCTATTCGCATTTTCACCCTGATGAGCGTGTGTTTGTTGATCGTGCTTCTGAATGGGTGGAACGTGCAGCACAGCTTCACGAGATCCGTCGTACTGACTTTTTGGATCCGAGACAAGCCTTTATTTTGACAACACTTGTCAATCGGAATGCCGATGTTCAGCTGCGCTTGGATGGCGGGCACGAGCATGCAGAGCGCAAGCGTGCGCTTATCGCTCCCGACTACGTATATGCAGAAGGAGAAGAAATGGGGATGCATATCCTTCAAATCACCTCTCTTGACCGCAATTGGGAGCAGCTTGAGCATGGTGATTTTTTGGGAGCTGTGCTTGGTCTTGGCATAAAGAGGGACAAAATTGGCGATATTCACGTTAGTGATGATCGCTGTCACATTGTCATAACAGAAGAAATTGGGGCTTTTTTGGATACACATCTGCGGCAGGTACATCGCGTCAATGTTCTAACAGACATTGTTCCTTTGTCGGAACTTCAAGCCACCCATGCAGAGTTGAAGATGATGACTCTAAGTGTGGCGTCCCTTCGGCTGGACGGCATCGCTAGTGATGTATTCAGACTCAGCAGAACGAAGATCGTAACGCCCATTAAGGCAGGGCGCTGCAAGGTGAATTGGAAGGTGGAAGAGAATCCATCTACTCAGCTTCATGCTGGAGATGTTGTTTCCCTGCAAGGGTTTGGACGGTTCAAGGTAATAGACATTGAGGGCGTATCGAAAAAAGGCCGCATGCGCATTTCGGTAGGTACTTATACTCGTTGAGCATACTCCGGGCTGTACGATTCAGTTGCGTATGTTCAACATAACAATTTTCCGCATGCTTTGTAATTTTGAGGAGGTGCACACGATGCCATTGACACCATTAGACATACATAACAAGGAATTTAGCCGCAAGCTGCGCGGTTATGATGAGGACGATGTAAATGAGTTCCTCGATCAAGTAATTAAAGATTATGAAGCGCTTATTCGCGAGAACAAGGAATTGCAAAACCATGCCAATGCCTTGCAGGACAAGCTTGACCACTTCGCGAATCTTGAGGAAACCTTAAGCAAAACGATCATCGTTGCACAAGAAGCTGCGGATGAAGTGAAGAATAATGCGAAGAAGGAAGCACAGCTGATAGTCAAGGAAGCGGAGAAAAATGCAGATCGTATCGTCAACGATGCCCTTGCAAAGTCTCGTAAGATCGCGTTGGAAGTTGAGGAACTCAAAAAACAATCCTCTATATATCGTGCGCGCTTCCGTACACTGGTTGAAGCTCAGATGGAACTGCTCAATCAGGATGGCTGGGATGCGCTTGAGCGTGAAGAAGTGAAGGAAGTTAAGGAATTGTATTAGTCAAGTATGCTCCTGATTGACAATTATCGCAAAACACGATATAAATATGTATTATTAATAACGTGATATTCAATGACGGGAACGCGCTGACACGCCCATCCGTTCTTCAGAGAGTCGGAGCAGGTGAGAACCGACGAACGAATCGTGTCGAGACATCATCCCAGAGAAGATATGCTGAATGCAGCCGATGGATGTAATAACGAAGCTTATACATCTCATTTTTGCTTAAACTGTAAGCATGTCCGGATCCCCTCCGTTATCTGGGGCTTGTGTGCATAGGCATGCAAGAACGAAGGTGCCGTGCTAATATCATGCTAATGATTGGTATGGAACAAGGGTGGTAACGCGAGCAGAACCTCGTCCCTTTTTGGGAGGAGGTTTTTTGTTTTCTCAATACGTATCGAAGAAAGGAAGTATCACTGTGAGAAAAGTTGATGTCAAAGAACGCGCCCGGGAACGGGAGCTGCGTGTACTGGCGAAGTGGAACGCGGAAGATACATTTGCAAAATCCATTGAGCAGCGCGCAGGCAAACCTAATTTCGTATTTTATGAAGGACCGCCTACAGCGAACGGAAAGCCGCATATTGGACACGTTCTCGGGCGTGTTATTAAAGACTTTATTTGCCGCTACAAAACGATGTCCGGCTATCGTGTTGTCCGCAAAGCGGGTTGGGATACACACGGCCTGCCGGTAGAGCTTGGCGTAGAAAAGCAGCTTGGTATTTCTGGCAAGCAGGAAATTGAGAACTATGGAGTTGAAGCGTTCGTTAAAAAATGTAAAGCGAGCGTATTTGAGTATGAAAAGCAATGGCGTGAATTAACCGAAGCAATCGGCTATTGGACCAATCTTGACGATCCGTATATCACGCTCGATAACAACTATATTGAAAGTGTATGGCACATCCTTTCCACGATTCATAAAAAAGGATTGCTGTACCGTGGTCATCGCGTAAGTCCATACTGCCCCTGCTGCCAAACTACACTCAGTTCGCATGAAGTAGCACAAGGCTATGAAACGGTTAAGGATCTGTCTGCAACTGTTAAATTCAAACTGCATGATAATGGCGAATATGTGCTTGCTTGGACAACAACACCTTGGACATTGCCGGCACATGCCGCGCTTGCCATGAATCCAAATATGGAATATGTGCGCGTTCAGCAAGAAGACGGTGTATATATCGTCGCGAAGAATCTAGTTGAAGATGTGATGCAGGGCGAGTACACAATCTTGTCTGAGCATAAGGGCTCTGAGTTTATTGGCAAGACGTATGCTGCTCCATTTCCATATGTTGTGCCTGAGAAGGGACATGTCATTGTCGCTGCTGATTTCGTAACAGATTCCAGCGGTACGGGTATCGTTCATATGGCTCCGGCTCATGGTGAGGACGACTATAAGAGCTGCCGTGAGAACGGAATCAGCTTCATCAACGTCGTAAATACACAAGGCCGCTATAACGATGAGGTTATTGATTTTGCAGGGCGCTTCGTCAAGGATTGCGATATCGACATCGTGAAGAAGCTTTCTGAGAATGGAACATTATACTCCAAAGAAAAATACGAGCACAGCTATCCATTCTGCTGGCGCTGTAAAACACCGCTTCTTTACTATGCGACAGAATCGTGGTTCATTCAGACAACAGCGGTTAAAGATCAATTAATAGCAAATAACAGCAAGGTCGAATGGTACCCTGGTCATATTCGAGAAGGCCGCTTCGGCAACTTCTTGGAAGACTTGGTTGATTGGAACATCAGTCGTAACCGTTACTGGGGCACGCCGCTCAACGTGTGGGTGTGCGGAACATGTAAGAGTGAGTATGCGCCTGAGAGCCATCAGGACTTGCGCAACCGTGCAACGTCTCCAGTTGATGAGAACCTAGAGCTGCATAAGCCATATGTGGATGAGGTTAAGCTGCATTGTCCGCATTGTGAACACGGTGTAATGGAACGTACATCTGAAGTAATTGACGTATGGTTCGATAGCGGCTCGATGCCATTTGCACAGCATCATCATCCATTCGGAGATGAGAAGAAGTTCGAAGAGCAGTTCCCGGCAGATATTATCTGTGAAGGGATTGACCAAACTCGCGGCTGGTTCTTCAGCTTGCTCGCCGTATCAACGTTGTACAAGGGTGTAGCGCCATACAAGGCTGTTATTTCAACGGGTCACGTACTCGATGAAAACGGACAGAAGATGTCCAAATCAAAGGGCAATGTTATCGACCCATGGGATATTATCAATGAGTACGGTACGGACGCATTCCGCTGGGCATTACTGTCTGATAGTGCGCCGTGGAACTCGAAGCGCTTCTCGAAGCAAATCGTAGCAGAAGCAAAATCTAAAGTGATTGATACGCTTGTAAACACACACGCCTTCTATGCTCTTTATGCTTCGATCGATCAATACGATCCAAGTGCCTATAAAGAACGTCAATCGAACAATAAGCTCGATCGTTGGATTTTGTCACGCCTGCACACGCTGATCGCTAGTGTAAGCAAAGGACTGCAAGCGAATGACTTCTTGAATCCTGCAAAAGCGATTGAGTCCTACATCGATGAATTAAGCAACTGGTATATCCGTCGTTCACGTGACCGTTTCTGGGGCAGTGAAATGACAGAGGACAAATTGTCCGCATACCAAACGCTTCGTCGTGTTCTGCTCACACTGTCTAAGCTCATCGCGCCTTATGCACCGATGATTGCAGAAGACATCTACATGAACCTCGGCGGCACAAGCGAGAGCGTACATTTGGCGAGCTACCCTGTCGCTGATCAAGGATTGATCGATGCAGAATTGGAACGCGATATGGAAACAGCTCGTGAAATCGTAGAGCTGGCTCGCAATGTTCGCAATGAAACAGGAATCAAGACTCGTCAGCCGTTGTCTGAGCTGATCGTATCCATGGATCGCGAGTTCCATCTTGCGAGCTATGATGAGGTCATTAAAGAAGAAATCAATGTGAAGGATATTCGTTTGGAAACAAGCGACTCTGGATTCGTTGATTTTACATTGAAGCTGAATCTTAAAGTAGCGGGCAAGAAATACGGCAAAAATGTCGGAGTTCTGCAAGGTGCACTGAAAGCGATGACTCCAGAAGAAACACGCCGCATCGTGGAATCGGGTATGTGGAACTTCACGAATCAAGAAGGCGAGAGCTTCGAGGTAACACGCGAAGAGCTTCTGATCGAGAAGCAAGCAAAATCCGGCTTTGCGTCAGCGTCTGGTTACCAAATTACAGTCGCATTGAATACGGAAATTACACCGGAACTGGAGCAAGAGGGTTGGGTTCGTGAAGTGGTTCGCGGTATCCAAGACTTGCGCAAAAAGCTTGATTTGCCAATTGAGAAGCGGGTAAATATCGTATTGGATGTGGATGCGGAATTGCAGGCTGCGATTCAAGCGTTCGAATCAACATTGCGCGACAACGTGCTCGTTGCGAACTTGTCATTCGGCTCTCAAGACGGTATGGAATCAGTTGATTTGGGACAAAAGACGATCCGCGTGGCAATTGCTTAATTGTACAGCGTATAGATCCCTCCAGTTCGGGAGAATCTATAATGGTCTGAATCGCGAACGAGAATGAAGAGGGGAGAGCGTTGACCGCAGATGGGTATTCCATCTGTTCGGTCACGCTCTTTTTGTGATATAAGGGGATGCAGCATATCGGCTTTAGAAGAGGAGGAAATTGTCAATGAAAGCACATGATTCGAAACATTCGAAGGATTATCGTACCGAGCATAGACATGATCCGATTCAAGTCAAGAACGATAATACCAGCGTTAGCGAGCGAGAAGTGGCGGATTCAGAGACCCCAGCAGAGCCGCGTTTATCTGCCGCTGCCGCTTCGCAAGATACAGAAGATGCAAAAAAATGATGAAGAGCATTCATGATTATACGCTGCAAATTGCACAATCGATGGAGAAGTCAAGAATTGCTGAATATAATGAATTATTGTTTAACCCGCGCAAGCTGATCTGGATCAATCTGATGGGCGGCGCAGCACGCGGTGTTGGAATTGCTATCGGATTTACGATATTTACAGCTATCATTGTTTACATCTTGCAATATCTAGGAGCACTCAACTTGCCTATTATCGGTGATTTTATTGCTGACATTGTGCGTATCGTTCAACATCAGCTCGACACCAAATTTTATTGATTTTCATCGAGATCTGAATCGTAATCGCGATCAGGCTCGAACAGGCCAGCACCCTCATGGTTATTCATATACTGACGATATTGTCGATTGCGAACAATGGAAACATGGCGGCCAGTCAAGTCTGTAGCAACGAAGCTTTCATATGCTTCTACACACCCGTCGAGCTCTTCAGATGCTTCAATATATAAGTTGCCATAATCATCGACTTCGCGCTCTTCGTGCATGGCAGGCGTATTAGAAGTTCCCCATGACTCAACGATTTGCCAGGCGTCCTCGCCGTCAAATCCGTTTTGTGTATCTTCGTCAAGGCTTGTTCGTCCGAATGGAGGAGTTAAGAATTCTTCTTCAATCGGGCGGTTCTGGGATATCATTTGTTCAGGACAATGTTCAACGCAATACATCGTGGAAGGGACGGCCTCCAAACGTTCGTATGGGATGTCCTTGCCACACACAACGCATTTGCCATATTGCCCTTTCTTCATGCGCGATAAGGCTGTGTCGATGCGATCCAGCAGGATCTCATCATGCTCGTTCAATGCAATGTCCTTGCCGCGTTCGAACATTTCAGTGCCAACGTCGCCTGGGTGATTATCCAATGTGGACAACTCCCCTGTATTTTCACGGAGTGAGTTGGACAAGCCATAATGATCTCCTCGATGCAGACGCCGCTCGATTTGAGCCTTGGATTGCAGCAATTGCTGCTGTAAGCTGTTTATTTGCTCAGTTGAAAGTTGAGACATCAGTGCGGGACGCTCCTTTCGCATTGGCGTAACTTACAACTAGCATGTGCAAATTGGAGAGGGTTCCTGCGTGGTAAATGGCGTAGGCAATGGATTGGTTTGGGTTAGGTTCCTGTGATACAATGAGCAAAGCTTCAATTGAATAACATAATTAAAATTAAAATGAGGTGACTGTGGCACGTGTGGTACTATATTATCGCCTTTATCGTATTGCTGATTGATCAAGTAAGCAAATGGATGATTGCTACGAACTTGCAGTTGGGTGAGAAAATTCCAGTAATAGGCAATTTCTTCTTGATCACGTCCCATCGCAATACAGGAGCGGCCTTCAGTATTTTGGAAAATCAGCGCTGGTTCTTCATTGTCATTACGATAGTGGTTGTAATCGGACTTGTATGGTATATGCAAAAAATTAGACATCAGAGCGGGATCATACTACCGCTTGGATTAAGCCTTATTTTGGGTGGTGCAATTGGCAACTTTATCGATCGTTTGCTTACGGGTGAAGTTGTTGATTTTCTCCAATTTAACTTTGGTTCCTATACATTCCCGATCTTCAATGTTGCAGACATGGGGATTTGTATTGGTGTCGGGTTGGTTCTACTAGACGCTCTCGTTACGGTGAAGCGCGAGAATCATTCCGATTCATCTGCGGAACATAATGACAACACAACGAATCAAGCATAGGGATAGGAAGAGAAAGGAACATAAGCAATGACAGATGAAAAAACGTACAACCACAAACGGGGGATGAAGGGCGTGAGCCATACATATGGAGGGTAGAACCTGCTCATGCGAAGGATCGGATTGATAAATTCATTACCGAATCCATTGAAGAGGATGTCTCTCGATCACAAGTACAGCTCTGGATTCGTGATGAGCATGTACTCGTCAATGGTCAGCCTGTAAAATCGAATTACAAGGTGGCTGTGGCTGATGTCATTACATTAACGATGCCGGAGCCAGCCTCAGCTGACATTATCGCTGAGGATATCCCTCTTGATGTGTATTATGAAGACAAGGACGTTATTGTCATTAATAAGCCGCGCGGAATGGTTGTCCACCCAGCGCCAGGGCATACTTCAGGTACCGTCGTCAATGCATTGATGCATCATTGCCGTGATTTGTCCGGCATTAACGGTGAGCTTCGACCAGGAATTGTCCATCGAATTGATAAGGATACCTCGGGCTTATTAATGGCAGCCAAGCATGATCGCGCACATGTTCATTTGGCAGAGCAGCTAAAAGAACACTCAGTTATGCGTAAATATGTTGCACTTGTGCACGGAAATGTGCCCCATGATCAAGGAACGGTTGATGCGCCAATTGGACGGGATACCCACGACCGCAAGATGTATACCGTAACAGAGAATAATAGCAAGCATGCAGTGACCCATTTTAAAGTATTGGAACGGTTTGGAGATGCAACGCTTGTTGAATTGCAATTGGAAACCGGGCGTACGCATCAAATACGTGTGCATATGAAGTTTATTGGTCACCCATTAGTAGGCGATCCGATGTATAGCCGGGGGACTCGTGGATTGACAATGAATGGGCAGGCCTTGCATGCGATGACGCTTGGCTTCGTACATCCAACGAGTGGGGAAACCTTGGAATTCCATGCTCCGATCCCTGAGGATATGGAGAGTCTGCTACACTCGATTCGTAATAGATAATCATATTATGCAAATTAAACCATGGTTTTAGGTTAAAATACGGTTCCTT
Organism: Paenibacillus alvei DSM 29; assembly: GCF_000293805.1. Lineage (GTDB taxonomy): Bacteria > Bacillota > Bacilli > Paenibacillales > Paenibacillaceae > Paenibacillus_B > Paenibacillus_B alvei. The sequence continues at coordinate 557,437 of NZ_AMBZ01000004.1, forward strand.
TATTGATATATGTGTGAAAAAAGTGCAAATAGTATTGAAGATCATTCATTCCTTTTGTCGTCAAAATCGAACATAGTTATTACAGTGGCATCATAACCGATATAAGATTGATGCAAAAGAAGGAGCTGTATAGGATGACGACAAAATACTATCAAAACACATATATTCAGCATACATTTGCAGACCGGATTGGCGGATCCAATTATGGAAAGGATACAAATATTTATAAGTTTGAGAAAATCAAACGGGCCAAGATTGCTGCCAAATTGCAATACCCTGACGTTGAACTAATTGATATGGGTGTTGGCGAGCCGGATGAGATGGCAGATGCGGGAATCGTAGCTACATTGGCTGAAGAAGCAGCCAAGCCCGAAAATCGCGGCTACGCAGATAATGGTATCTCGGAATTCAAGCACGCTGCTGCAAAATATTTGCAGGAAGTGTTCCATGTTGAGGGAATTGATCCAGATACAGAGATACTTCACTCTATCGGAACGAAGCCTGCATTAGCCATGCTTCCTTCTTGCTTTATTAATCCAGGAGATATTACGATCATGACGGTTCCTGGCTATCCAGTAATGGGAACACATACGAAATATCTGGGTGGAGAGGTTTACAACATTCCGTTAACCGCGGACAATCATTTCCTGCCTAATTTGGATGCGATTCCGGAAGAGGTATGCAAGCGAGCGAAGCTCTTATATTTGAATTATCCAAACAACCCAACTGGCGCTGTGGCGACAGTTGAGTTTTTCACGAAAGCCATTGCTTGGGCGAAGCAGCATCAGGTTATTATCGTTCATGACGCTCCTTATGCGGCATTGACATATGACGGCAATAAGCCGCTTAGTTTCTTGAGCGTACCGGGTGCCAAAGATGTAGGCGTAGAGCTCCATTCCCTGTCCAAGTCGTACAATATGACAGGATGGCGCATTGGATTCATTGTTGGTAATCCGCTGATTGTGAAGGCATTCGGAGATGTTAAAGATAATAATGATTCCGGTCAATTCATCGCGATCCAAAAGGCTGCTGCGTACGGGCTTGCTCATCCAGAGATTACAGAAGCAATTGGGGCCAAGTATTCCCGCCGTCATGATTTGCTTGTTGCCGCACTGAATGAGGCAGGCTTCCATGCTGTTAAACCACAAGGCTCCTTCTTCTTGTATGTTGAGGCTCCTAAAGCGGTGCAAGGCGGGCCGGAATTCCATACAGCAGAGGATTTCTCCCAATATTTGATCCGAGAGAAATTGATCTCTACCGTCCCATGGGATGATGCAGGCCGTTTTATTCGTTTTTCTGTAACGTTCCAAGCACAAGGCGAAGCGGAAGAAAAGCGGGTTATGAATGAACTGAAGCGTCGACTGATGGATGTAGAATATATTTTCTAGTATTTGTTTGCAAGTAATAACTTGACATGTAACGTGAGAAGTGGGATAATCCAGTTAATCAAATAAGACCTTTAAATCAGTCCCGAGAGGCTGGCAAGGTAACGCTCGTTTACGAGAAAGAACACGTGAAGAGCGGAAGGAAGAAGTGTATCCGTCAGAGGCCGAGAGCTATGATGGAACGCGAACAGCTTCTTCGTTCTGCGCTCTATCTTCATGCGGATTCTTTCCGCGCATATCGTGAATGCACACAACTCCTTGCCTCCGGGCAAGGAGTTTTTTTGTATCTGCACACACTATCGATATACAGTCTTGCCCTAACTTATATAAGGGCTGAAATACGGAAGGAGACAATGAAGAAATGAGCAATACCGAGTTCAACGTTATTATGGATGAAGCTGCAATACGGCGGGCACTGACAAGGATCGCACACGAGATTCTGGAGCGAAATAAAGGCATTGACAACTGTGTACTTGTCGGAATACGGACAAGAGGGATATTCTTCGCAAGGCGAATCGCGGAGCGAATCCAACTGATCGAAAATGAGACAATTCCTGTTGGAGAGCTTGATATCACGAGATACCGAGATGACAACAAGCGCGATGAACGGGAGACGGCTGACATTAGCGATCCATTTCCAATACAGGATAAGAAAATTATCCTGTGCGACGATGTGCTCTACACTGGCCGGACGATTCGTGCGGCAATGGATGCGCTCATGGATCAGGGAAGACCGCAAATGATTCAACTGGCGGTACTGGCAGACCGGGGACATCGCGAGCTGCCGATACGACCTGATTATGTTGGCAAAAATGTACCGACTTCGCGCACGGAAGAAATTGAAGTCGCCTTGAAGGAATTAGACGGCGTCGATGAAGTGAAAATCGTACACCACAGGGGGTAACAACAATGTCAATTCAGATGGAACGATCGGTAAAAGACCGCAGTCTGCTCGGCTTAAAGTCGTTAAGCAGATTCGAAATCGAATCGATTCTGAATCGTGCCGCACATTGGGATGAACAGCATGTCAAAGTTCAGAATGTGTTGAAGGATAAATTTGTAGCCAACATGTTTTTTGAGAACAGCACGCGCACCCGCTGTTCGTTCGAAGTAGCCGAGAAGCGCCTTGGCGCTGAGGTTATCAACTTCTCAACATCAGCATCGAGTGTCGAAAAGGGAGAATCCATCTACGATACGGTTCGAACGCTAGAATCGATGGGCATGGATGCAGGTGTTATCCGCTTGAAGCCGATTGGGCTCTTGGAACAAATTGCGGAGCGTGTCAAGATGCCGCTTATAAACGCAGGGGACGGCAATAACGAGCATCCAACACAAGCGCTGCTCGACCTGTACACGATGCGCAAGCATTTCGGACAGCTGGATGGCTTACATGTCGCGATTGTCGGAGACATAGAGCACAGCCGGGTAGCACGTTCAAATCTATACGCGCTGCGCAAGTTCGGAGCGAACGTAAGCTTCTGTGCACCAGACAACATGCGCGCACATGATTTGGATGCACCGTATGTCACGATGGGTGAGGCTCTTCAAGCCGACGTTGTGATGATGCTCCGCGTACAACTTGAGCGCCACGAATCGGAAGTTATGCACTCAACTGAGGCGTACCGGGCAGAGTACGGCTTAACACTTGAACGCGTCGCACAGATGAAGAAACATGCGATTATTATGCACCCGGCGCCAGTCAACCGCAATGTAGAAATTGACGACGAGGTTGTCGAGGCTGAATCGGCACGAATTTTCGAGCAGATGGCTAACGGCGTTCCGGTGCGAATGGCCGTATTGGAAAGAGCATTAGTATAAAGTGTAAACCAATCATAAACAATTTCTTTCAATAGATAGAACAAGCATACTAAGCGGAGTAACGCTTCAAAATGGCATCGTAAGGAGAGAGAAACCGATGATCGTGTTGAAAAATGCAAAGATATTAAATACCGAAGGCGAATTGGTGGACGTTAACATCTGGATGGAAGACGGAATCATCCGTAAAATCACGAATCTCGAGGAAGCTGTTCCTACGGACGCAGATGTGCAAGATGTTGAAGGCAAATTCGTATCGGCAGGCTTCATCGATATGCACGTCCATTTGAGAGAGCCTGGCTTTGAACATAAAGAAACGATTGCAACAGGTACTCGCTCCGCAGCGAAGGGCGGATTTACAACAATCGCATGCATGCCGAATACGCGGCCAGTAACCGATACGCCGGAAACGGTGCAGCTTATTCTCGATAAAGCAGAGCAGGAAGGTTCGGTTAAGGTGTTGCCTTACGGCTCGATTACGAAAAATGAGCTTGGAAGAGAACTCACAGACTTTGTAACCTTGAAAAACGCTGGAGTTATTGGCTTCACTGATGATGGGGTCGGCGTACAAAATGCACGAATGATGAAGGATGCGATGAACTGGGCCAAAGAGCTGGATATGCCGGTGATCGCACATTGTGAAGACGACTCCCTTGTTAAAGGCGCAGCAGTAACGGATGGGGTTTTCGCCCGCAAGCATGGATTGAAAGGAATTCCGAATGAATCTGAAGCGATTCATGTAGGTCGAGATGTGCTTCTGGCAGAAGCAACAGGAGTTCATTACCACATATGCCATGTCAGCACGGAGCAGTCGATACGGCTTATCCGCCAAGCGAAGCAAATTGGTGTAAAGGTAACTGCCGAGGTATGTCCACACCACCTGCTGCTCTCGGATGAAGATATTCCGGGTATGGATGCGAATTGGAAGATGAACCCTCCGCTGCGCTCGCCTCGAGATGTTGAGGCCTGCATTGAAGCTCTGGTGGATGGCACAATCGATATCATCGTCACAGACCATGCGCCGCACACCGAAGAAGAGAAGGCAAAAGGAATGGAGCTTGCTCCATTCGGAATTGTCGGATTGGAAACAGCATTCCCGCTTCTCTATACGAAATTTGTAGCGACTGGAAAGTGGCCGCTGTCCTTGCTTGTCAATCGAATGACGAGCGACCCGGCAAGAACGTTTGGTTTGAATACCGGGCGTATTGAGGAAGGTGCGCCAGCTGACCTTACCGTTATTGATTTGGATACTGAACGTCAGGTTAACCCGGATGAGTTCTTAACAAAGGGACGCAATACACCATTTACCGGCTGGAGCCTAAAGGGATGGCCGATGAAGACATTCGTCGATGGCCGTCTCGTATGGAGCAACTAACGAGATTACGAGTAACAAAATATAGATAGATGAAGACAAGCAACGGGAAGTGCATAAGATGGAGAGCGAGGAGTGACGAACATGCAAGCAAGATTGTTGTTGGAAGATGGTACCCTCTTTACAGGAACAGGGTTCGGAGCAGATGGTGAGTCTGTAGGCGAGGTTGTATTTAATACAGGGATTACAGGATACCAAGAGGTATTGTCCGACCCATCTTACTGTGGACAGATTGTAACGATGACTTATCCGCTAATTGGTAACTACGGCATTACGCGCGATGATTTCGAATCGATTCGCCCTTATGTGAACGGGTTCGTCGTGCGCAGACATGAAGAAGTGCCTAGTAACTGGCGCGCTGAATATTCAGTAGACCGACTGCTGAAAGAGTACAGCATCGTAGGAATCAGCGGCATTGATACACGCATGTTGACTCGCAAGCTTCGTCACTTCGGTACGATGAAGGGGTTGCTGACAACAGGCAGCCAATCTATTGAAGAGTTGAAGGAAATGCTCGGAGTCAGTGAGTTGATGCGGGATCAGGTAGCACGTACTTCGACAAAGCAGCTCTTCTCCAGCCCTGGTGATAAAGAACGAATCGTTCTCGTCGACTTTGGTGCGAAAAGCGGTATTGTGCGCGAATTGACGAAGCGCGGATGCGATGTAGTTGTCGTTCCTCATGATACAACAGCAGAGGAAATTCGTCGCCTGCGTCCAGACGGGATTCAATTGTCCAACGGCCCTGGGGATCCGAAGGATGTCCCTCATGCTGTAAAGATGCTACAAGAGCTTCTTGGAGAGTACCCAATCTTCGGCATCTGCTTAGGACACCAATTGTTCGCGCTCGCTTGCGGAGCAGACACAGGCAAGCTGAAATTTGGCCATCGCGGCGGCAACCATCCGGTTAAGGAGCTTGCAACGAATCGCTGCTATATTACTTCTCAAAACCATGGATATACGGTTCTGGAAGACTCGGTGCAAGGCACGGAGTTGAAGGTCACGCATATCAACAATAACGATAAAACGATTGAAGGACTTGCGCATGTGAAATACCCGGCCTTCTCGGTGCAATATCATCCAGAAGCAGCTCCTGGTCCGCATGATAGCAGCTACTTGTTCGACCAATTCATCGATATGATTCGTGAGCATAAACGCAATCAACCTAAGGTTCCGAGACAAGCGGAACTCGTAGCACAGCTGAAAGGGGAACTATAAAATGCCGAAAAATAAAGACCTCAAGAAAATCCTTGTTATCGGATCAGGCCCGATTGTTATCGGTCAGGCAGCTGAGTTCGACTATGCAGGAACACAAGCATGTGAAGCCTTGAAAGAAGAAGGCATGGAAGTCGTTCTCATTAACAGCAACCCTGCTACGATTATGACAGACACGAATATGGCAGATAAGGTATACATCGAGCCAATTACACTAGAATTCGTTACTCAAATCATTCGGCAAGAGCGCCCAGATGGGTTGCTTCCAACCTTGGGCGGGCAAACAGGCTTGAACATGGCAATGGAGCTTGCTCGTGCCGGCGTGCTTGAGCAAGAGAACGTCAAGCTTCTCGGTACACAGCTTGATTCCATTGAGCGTGCAGAAGACCGCGACTTGTTCCGCGACCTGATGCGCGAATTGGAGCAGCCAGTGCCAGAGAGTGTTATCGTCAATTCGGTACAGGAAGCGGTTGACTTCGCGAACACGATTGGATACCCAATTATTGTCCGTCCTGCTTATACGCTCGGCGGAACGGGTGGCGGTATTTGCGCGAACGAAGAGGAACTGCGCGATACAGTAGCATCAGGCATCCGCTACAGTCCAATTGGACAATGCTTGATTGAAAAGAGCATCGCTGGCATGAAGGAAGTCGAGTACGAGGTTATGCGTGACGCGAATGACAACTGCATCGTGGTCTGCAACATGGAAAACTTCGACCCAGTAGGCGTCCATACAGGTGACAGTATCGTAGTTGCACCAAGCCAAACGCTGTCGGATCGCGAGTATCAAATGCTGCGCTCCGCATCACTTAAAATCATCCGTGCGCTCAACATTGAGGGTGGATGTAACGTTCAGTTCGCGCTGGATCCACACAGTTATCAATACTATGTCATTGAGGTAAACCCTCGTGTCAGCCGTTCTTCTGCGCTCGCTTCGAAAGCAACAGGTTATCCGATTGCGAAGATGGCGGCGAAAATCGCAGTTGGCTACACACTCGACGAAATCGTGAACCCAGTTACGGGTCAAACATACGCATGCTTTGAACCTACGCTCGATTACATCGTATCGAAGATTCCGCGCTGGCCGTTCGATAAATTCACACAAGCGAACCGCAAGCTCGGTACGCAAATGAAAGCAACTGGCGAAGTCATGGCAATTGGGCGTACCTTTGAAGAATCCATACACAAGGCAATCCGTTCCCTAGAAATCGGCGTGCATCGCTTGAAGTTGAAAGGTACAGAAGAGCTGGATAAGGAAACGCTGGAATATCGTCTAAAAACACCAGATGATGAGCGCATGTTCTTGTTGGCAGAAGCGTTCCGCCGCGGCTACACACTGCAGCAGCTCCAGGATTTGACGAAAATCGACTGGTGGTTCCTTGACAAGCTGGAGGGCATGGTCAAGTTCGAAGGTCGTATTCGCGGAGAAGAAACTTTGTCTGAGCAAACATTGTACGAAGCGAAGCGCATGGGTTTCACAGACCGCGCGATTGCTGAGCTGCGCAGCGAAGGCCAGCCAGGCGGAGCTTGCACGAAGGAAGCAGAGGTTCGTGAATATCGGGAACAGCAAGGCTTGAAGCCTGTATATAAAATGGTAGATACATGTGCCGCTGAATTCGAAGCGACTACACCGTACTACTACTCCACATATGAAGTAGAAAATGAAGTAATAGAGTCCAATAAAGAAAAAATCGTCGTGCTCGGCTCCGGTCCAATCCGTATCGGTCAAGGTATCGAGTTCGATTACTCGACTGTACATGCAGTATGGGCAATTCAAGATGCAGGATATGAAGCAGTAATCATCAATAACAACCCTGAAACCGTATCGACAGACTTCAATACATCGGATCGCTTGTACTTCGAGCCGCTCTTCTTCGAAGACGTTATGAATGTTATCGAGCAAGAGAAGCCGGTAGGGGTTATCGTCCAGTTCGGTGGACAAACAGCGATTAACCTTGCAGCGCCACTTGCTGCTGCGGGTGTGAAAATTCTCGGTTCGAGTCTGGAAAGCATTGATGAAGCAGAAGACCGTAAGAAATTCGAAGCCTTGCTATCGCGCCTGCATATTGCACAGCCGCAAGGCAGCACGGTTACATCTGTCGATGAGGCAGTAGGAACGGCACAAACTCTTGGCTACCCGGTGCTCGTTCGTCCATCATATGTCCTTGGCGGACGCGCGATGGAAATCGTGTACTCCGATCAAGAGCTGCTCACATATATGGAGCAAGCAGTGAAAATCAATCCGGAGCATCCGGTTCTGATTGACCGCTACATGCTCGGCAAGGAAGTAGAAGTCGATGCAATTTGCGACGGCGAGACAGTGCTTATCCCGGGTATTATGGAGCATGTTGAGCGCGCAGGGGTACACTCCGGCGACTCGATTGCGGTATACCCGCCGCAGCATCTGTCGGAAGAGCTGAAGCGGCAAATCGTCGATGTTACGATTCGCATCGCGAAGGAACTGAAGACGGTCGGTTTGATTAACATCCAGTTCGTTATCTTCAACGACCAAGTATATGTTATCGAAGTGAATCCTCGCTCCTCGCGTACGGTTCCATTCCTAAGTAAAGTTACAAACGTTCCAATGGCGAATGTTGCAACAAAGCTTATCTTGGGTGCGAAGCTGAATGACCTTGGTTATCAAGAGGGCTTGTGGCCAGAAGATGATCATGTATCGGTTAAGGTTCCGGTGTTCTCGTTCGCGAAGCTGCGCCGAGTTGAACCGACACTTGGCCCTGAGATGAAATCAACAGGAGAAGTAATGGGTCGCGACAAGCAATATGCAAAGGCATTGTACAAAGGCCTCATCGGCTCCGGAATGAAAATTCCTTCGACTGGTGCCATCATCTGCACGGTAGCAGACAAGGACAAGGAAGAAGCGGTAGAGTTAATGCGCGGATTCGCAAGCCTTGGCTACAAAATTATCGCAACAGGCGGAACAGCGGTTGCACTTGAAAATGCAGGCTTGAGCGTTACCCATGTGAAGAAGCTGACAGAAGGCTCGCCTAACATCCTGGATCTCATCCGCGGAGGAGAAGCGCACTTTGTTGTCAACACCTTGACGAAGGGTAAAACACCAGAACGCGATGGCTTCCGCATTCGCCGCGAAGCAGTAGAGAACGGCGTAGTCTGCATGACATCGCTAGATACTGTACGCGCACTGCTGGGCATGCTGGAGCAAATCAACTTCTCATCCCGCGCAATGCCGGTTGTTCAGAAGTAATCATCGAAGAAATCATCGAAGAAATCATCGAAGAAATCATCGAAGAAATCATCGAAGAAATAGACGAGTATCGTCTCACAATAGAAGCAAATTCGAGGAGGCCGCAAGGCCTCCTCGGAGTATGAATAGGCAGTGGACGAAACATGGAGCCAAAGTACGAAATAAATGCGAAGAGGTGTCAAGATGAACAAGCGATGGAGCGAGGCACAAGCGGCGGGCAAAATTATGGTCGCACTGGATTATCCGAATGCAGACGCAGCAAAAGAACTGCTGCAGCAGCTGCAAGGAATCCCTTGTTATATGAAGGTAGGTATGCAGCTGTTCTATGCGGCTGGCCCAGCGTTTGTTCGCGAACTGAAGGATAATGGATATAAAGTGTTTCTCGATGTGAAAATGCATGATATCCCGAACACGGTCAAGGGTGGAGCGAACAGTATTACGAAGCTAGGCGTCGATATGTTCAATGTCCATGCCGGAGGCGGAGCCACTATGATGTCGGCTGCTGTTGAAGGTGTTGAGGCAGCGCTGGCTGAATATCCGGAGCTGAAGCGTCCGGTTGTCATCGCGGTTACACAATTGACGAGCACCAACGATAAGGTCATGAATGAGGAGATTGGTATTGCTGGAAATGTAGCCGACACGGTTGTTCGCTATGCGAAGTTGACAAAGCAAGCAGGGCTTGATGGGGTTGTAGCATCCCCTCAGGAGGTAACGGCGATTAAGGCAGCCTGCGGCGAAGATTTCCAAACGATTACGCCGGGGATTCGCCCGGCTGGCAGTGCAATGGGAGATCAATCCCGTGTCATGACGCCTGGACAAGCATTTGAACAAGGAACGGATTATATTGTGGTCGGTCGCCCAATTACGGCCGCGCCGAATTCGCGCGAAGCAATTCTATCTATTATAAAGGAGCTATTAAACTAATGACTACAACGAACCTGGAACGCACAATTGCACAGCATCTGTTAACTATCCAAGCGGTAGCGCTTCGTCCGAATGAGCCTTTTACGTGGACATCCGGCATTAAATCCCCGATTTACTGCGACAATCGCTTAACGATGTCCTATCCGGAGATTCGAAACGCCATTGCAGAAGGCTTTGCTTCCTTGGTGAAACAATATGCTCCTGATGCAGAAGTCATCGCAGGTACAGCTACAGCAGGCATTCCCCATGCTGCATGGGTGGCAGACAAGCTTGGCTTGCCAATGGCTTACATCCGCGACAAAGCAAAAGGTCATGGAAAGCAAAATCAAATTGAAGGGATCATCCGACCTGGTCAAAAGGTTGTTGTCATTGAGGACTTGATTTCCACTGGCGGCAGTTCTTTGAAGGCGGCGCTTGCAGTAAAGGAAGCGGGAGCTGAACCTTTGGCGGTATTGGCTATCTTCAGCTATCAACTGGAAAAAGCAACATCGGCCTTCGCAAAAGCGGGAATTCCGCTGCAGACGCTGTCAAATTATTCGGCTCTTATTCAAACAGCGCTTGAGCAAGGTGTTATTGAGCCCGCGGATATGGATGTGCTGCAAGCATGGCGCCATGATCCAACAACATGGGGAAACTAGAAAGATAACGAGTTTGATATCATTGTTAGCATATAAGACAGCATTTCTTAGAGACCTTTCCATCCCAAGTGAGAAGGTTTCTTTTTTTAGAGCAGCATCCATAAATCGTCAAAATGCGCTTATAAAAGGAATCAAAAATTTTATCTTTTTTGCAGAAAAACGGTTAAGAACATTGTAACTTTTCACGCAAAACTTTCGTTTATACTTGAGGAGAGTTTGACGTCATGTCCGAGAAAGGGGCAGATATAAGGATGAAATGGCTTCGCAAACGGAAGCAGACAGACCAGGTCGAGGCTAATGAGGCAACCCCAGATCTCGAAGTGCATAAGCAGGACGAGAATGTTGCGAATAATGAGGCGAAATACATAGACGACAAAAAACATCTTCTGAATGGCCTGCGCGCGCGGTTCCTGTCGCTGCAGATGAACCTATCCTCGAAGTTCGCGATGTGGAACGATCCTTCCAAGTGGGCAGTCAAAAGCTGCATGTCCTGAAAGGCATAAATATGGAAGTACATCCAGGGCAATTGGTTATGCTGAAGGGTCGATCCGGTTCAGGAAAAACGACCCTGCTTAATATGCTCGGAGGTCTGGATTTGCCTACAAAAGGCGAGATTTACTTCCGAGGAGAGGAGCTCTCTTCTTGGAGCGACAACAAGCGTACCTATACGCGGCGCAATGATATCGGCTTCATATTTCAGGCTTTTGCTTTAATGCCATTGTTATCTGCGTATGAGAATGTGGAACTGTCTCTTCGTATGGCGAACATTCCTCGTCATTTATGGAAGGAACGCGTTCAGCATTGCTTGGAATTGGTTGGTCTTGGAAAACGAATGAAGCACCGCCCGTTCGAAATGTCCGGCGGTGAGCAGCAGCGCGTTGCGATTGCAAAATCGATTGCACATAAGCCGCTGCTGCTGCTCGCGGATGAGCCTACAGCAGAGCTTGATTCACAGATGGGTGCGCAGGTCATGGGAGTATTCCGGCAAATTATACGCTCTGAACAGATCGCAATCTGCATGACAACCCACGATCCTACAATTTTGGAGGTAGCTGATCATGTTTATGAAATGGTCGACGGAAAATTCATCTCGTAATGGTGCAGATAAAAGGAAGAAATGGCGTCGATCGGCGCTAATCCTTATGTGCGGGGTTATGATGCTTACATCCGCATGTTCTTTGCTTCCTGATGAAGAACAGGAAGAGACGCTGCCGACAATTACGCCGCCAGCAATATCGAAAAAGCCAGAATATGAAGTTATGAAGGGTGAATGGATTTCTGATGTCAAGACTACAGGCAAAGTAATGTCGGAACAGGAAGAGACGTTCTTCTTCACCTTGGACAATAAGCCAATTAAGGATGTACTGGTCAAGAACGGAGACAACGTTAAGGCTGGTCAGGTACTGGCAGTGCTTGATGTTGAGGAAATGCAAAGGGATCTGCGTGCAAAGCGGAGAGAACTTCGCAAGCTGGAAGTGAAGATGAAGGAAACGCTACGCCAGAAGGATGAGATGGATCCAATTCAGTACGAAGATGAGCAAAATGCATACGAAGAGGCCCTTGAAAAGATTGCCGAAGTTGAAAACGATATTGCCAAAGGGTCGGTTACAGCTCCATTTGCTGGAACGGTCGTTAATGTCGCTGCGAAGAAAGGGAAAATGACAAAAAAATATGATCCTGTCGCAACCATCGCCAATACATCTCGACTCGTTGTGACTGTGGATGTACCGAAGGATGATTTGAAGAAAATTTCCCCTGGCATGGAGGTTGAATTAAGCATAAATTCGACAGGCAAAATCATAAAAGGAAAGGTTAAGGCGCTGCCTGCTCCTACATCGGACAAGGACAACGGGAATAACAACATTCCTGGCGAAGGCAACATGCCTGAACAGGATCGCATTGATAAATATGTAACCGTGTCGCTATCAGATAAGCTTCCTTCAACAGTGAACCGCGGCTCCATGCTTGGCGCTACTATAATTACGAAAAAACGCAGTAATGTTGTCTATATTCCGCCATCTGCGCTGCGAACACTTGGTGCTAGAACCTATGTACAGGTCGTTGATGAGAATGGTAAGCGCGAGGTTGACGTTGAGATAGGCGAGCAGGATGCTACAAGAGTTGAGATTAAAAAAGGACTTGAGCCTGGACAGAAAGTAGTGGGTCGCTAATGGGCATTCCTTTGTTGCGGTTTCTATACCGGAAAATGTGGAATACTCGCTGGCTGACACTCAGCACATTGCTAGGACTCATTGTGGCTGTATCTTTTACAGTCAGTATTCCCATGTATGCTGATGGCGCGCTGAAGCGGGTCGTATCTAAGACACTTCAGGACAATAGTGAATCCATGCCTGCCGGCTCATTGTCAATCAAATACCAAGCAACAGGCGGAACCAAAACGGATCCAAAGGACTTAAAGGAAGTTGATCGATACATACGTGAGGATGTGAAGGCGCAGGTTGGGTTTCCAGCCCAAATCTTTGTGAACGCGCGTTCACTCCGAGGAACAGAGGTCTATCCCGTTGATCCGAGCAAGGTAGATGCCAGCCGTGTTCGGACGATGACATTAGGCTCTTTGACAGATTTGAACGATCGAGTAGAATGGACACTCGGCAAGGAATATGGAGATGGCGAGCAGAATGGGGCTTTGCAGGTAGTTATGATGGAAGAAGCCATGTATCGCAATGATCTCCATATCGGCGACGAGCTTGAATATCCGGTCAGTGGCACGGATACCGTGTTGAAGGTAAAGCTGGTAGGCACATTCAAGCCGAAGGATGAAGCGAGTGCTTATTGGTTCCAAGGCTTGGAAGGAATGATGAACTCGTTGCTCGTCACACCGGCAACCTTCGATCAATTGATGGAGCAGAAGAAGCTGCCGATTTCCGTATCCAGCTGGTATTATGCGTTCGATTTGCGAGAGGTGAAGACAAGTCAGCTATCTTCACTGAGCTCTATGCTGGATCGCCTTAATATTGATTTGTACCAGAAGTTGAAGGGGACGCAAGTAGAGATTTCCTTCGCAAAAGTATTGAATGAGTTCCGCAGTCAAAGTGTGCAGCTGCAAATGATGCTGTTTACGTTAGCTGCGCCCATGATCGCGATGGTATTCTATTATATTGCGATGAATGCGAGTCAATCCTTGGAGAAGCAGCAGAGCGATATTGCGGTGCTGCGAAGCCGCGGAGCAAGTACGAGGCAAATTATTTGGCTTTATTTATTGGAAGGAATCATTCTGGGATTACTGGCCTTGGCACTGGCCCCGATATTCGGCTGGTTCATGGCGAAGTCAATTGGCTCGGCGAACGGCTTCCTGGAGTTCGTAAATCGGAAGTCCATTCCAGTAGGATTTACTACAGATGCTGTGATTTTCGGTGCAGTAGCAGTAATCATTGCCTTGTTCGCTAGTATTATTCCAGCAGTTGTCTTCGCTCGTTCTTCTATCGTGAATTTGAAGCAGAAGATGGCACGATCAGACCGCAAGCCTGTGTGGCAGCGCTGGTTCCTCGATGTACTGCTGCTGGCCTTGGTTGGGTATGGCTATTACATGCTGAATGAAAGGCAGCTGCTGACATTCCAATCTGGAATAAGCTCTGATCAATTGCAGGTACAGCCGTTCCTCTTCTTTGTACCAGCACTTGCTATTTTTGCATGCGGCCTGTTCTTTTTGCGTCTGTTCCCGCTTATTCTTAAAATCGTACAGTGGGTTGGCGGGAAGCTGCTGCCAGTTCCGCTGTATTTGACGCTGACACAGCTGTCTCGTTCTGCCAAGACGTATTATCCGCTGATGATTCTGCTTATTCTTACACTCGGCTTAGGGGTATATAATGCCTCTGCTGCCCGTACCATCGACATTAACTCGACAGAGCGCACCTTGTATAAGTATGGTACGGATGTCGTTATGCAAACTGTATGGGACTCTGAGCAGGAAATCATTCGGGATAAGAATAATGGCAAAGGGAATAACGGCGGCGGTGGAGGCGGCAACCCAGGGCAAGGCGGTGGCAACCAGCCACCTAAAGCAGGAAAGACCATATATACAGAGCCACCGTTTGAGTTATTCCGAAAAATGCCGGGTGTTGAGGCGGCAGCACGCGTATTGAAAACGAAGGGGAATGTCATTATTTCCGGACGCTCCATCGGTCAAGGTGAAATTATGGGGATCGACAATGTCGACTTCTCCAAAGTTGCTTGGTTCCGCAAGGATTTGTTCCCAACCCATCCGTTCCGTTATTTGGATGCACTCGGAAAATATACGGAATCTGCTGTTATTATACCGAGCAATGTAGCGAAGCAATATCAATTGAAGGAAGGCGACACCATCTCTATCGGATTTGGCGAGCAGATGGTTGAATTCGTAATTGTTGGGGTATTGCCTTATTGGCCAAGTATGTATCCCGATGAGAAGCCGTTCTTTATTGCGAACTTAGATTATATTTATGATCAAGTGCCAATAACACCATACGAAGTTTGGTTGAAAATGAAGGACAAAGCACAGCTAGGGCCAGTTATAACGGAATTGCAGAAGAAGGGCATTGAAATCTTCAGTGTGACGGATGTACGAAGCGAGCTTGCGACTCAGAGCAAGCACCCGACGAGAGGCGGAGTATTTGGCATTCTGAGTATGGGCTTCTTGATTTCCGTCATCATCTCCTTAATTGGATATTTGTTGTTCTGGTTCTTTAACTTGACGAGACGTGTGCTCCAGTTCGGTATTTTACGGGCAATGGGCTTGTCGCGCAGACAGCTGACCGGTATGCTTCTGTTGGAACAGCTATTTACGGCGGGGCTGTCCATCGTGTTCGGTATTTTGCTTGGCAAGCTGGCGAGCCGCTTATTCCTGCCATTCCTGCAAACAGCAGAAAGTTCGAAGATGCAGGTTCCGCCATTCCGGATTGTATTTGAATCACGAGATACGATTCAGCTGTACATCGTCGTTGGCGTGATGATCTTTACTGGCGCGACGCTGTTATTTATGCATATTCGTCGTCTACGCGTCCATCAAGCCGTGAAGATGGGAGAGGAGCGTTAATCGATGATACATTGTGAAGGGCTAGTCAAAATCTTCAAAACAGATGACATTGAAGTAGTTGCACTACAGGGATTGAACTTATCAGTAAAGCAAGGTGAGCTGATGGCGATTATCGGCAACAGCGGCAGTGGTAAATCAACGCTTCTGAACATTCTCGGCGGACTGGATCGTCCATCTGCCGGATCCGTTCAGGTTGGCAAGTGGGATTTGCTCAAAATAACAGATAAAGAGCTTGTCGAGTATAAGCGGGACACAGTTGGATTTATCTGGCAGAACAATGCTCGCAACCTGCTGCCTTACCTTACTGCACTGGAAAATGTAGAAGTGCCAATGATGCTGGCTGGCAAAATGGATCGCAAATATGCGAAGGAACTGCTGGAATGGGTTGGCCTCAGTCATCGAATGAATAATAAGCTTCATCAGTTGTCCGGCGGCGAGCAGCAGCGTGTTGCAATTGCGATATCGCTTGCGAACCGTCCGCAGATGCTGCTTGCTGACGAACCAACCGGATCTGTGGATACGCAGACCTCGGATATGATCATGAATATTTTCCGGCGGATGAGCACGGAATTAGGAGTCACAGTCGTAATCGTTACCCATGACCTATCGCTTGCGGGGAAGGTGGATCGTGTTGTTGCGATACGTGATGGCTTAACCAGCACAGAATTCATCAAGCGTAATCCGAATTTGGCCGCTGGAGGTGAGGAAGGATTCGGGCTTCAGGATCACCATGAGGCCTATGTGGTAGTCGATCGTGTCGGCCGATTGCAAGTGCCGAAGGAGTATTTGGAAGCTCTCGATATTCATGACAAAGCATCGATGGAATTAGACGGAGATAAAATTATTATCCGCACACCTAAGGAATTGGAGGAGTAACCAGATGAAAAAAACTGGGTACGTAAATTATTAACGGTTACATTGGCAATGACGATGATTATTCCAATGTTGGCTGCATGTACGAATAAGGATGAGGTTGTACCAGGACAAGAGCGAGTATTGCGTATTGGCATGCAGTACGGCGGATATGATGATACCTATTTCCGTCAGCAATGGACCGATACATTTGAGATTACACATAAAGGAATCCGCATTGAGCTTGTTCCAGCCATTGACGGATCGGATATGCGGTATGATAACTCAGGCGATCCGAAGAAACAGCCTGACCGCTATGAAGCCATGAAGAAGCTGTTAAATTCCGCTAACCCGGTTGATATTGTTGTGACGGATTCATTCCAGTTCCGCAAGCTTGTTGAAGAAGGAATGCTGAAGCAGCTCGATCCTCTCGTACAGAAAGATAAAATTGATTTGTCCGATTTTGTTCCGACGGTAATCGACGGACTGAAGACGATGGGAGACAACAATTTATATGGTCTTTCACCTACTTTCTCATCCAGCGCGCTGTTCTTCAACAAAAAAATGTTCAGTGATGCAGGCATTGCTCCTCCAACTGATAATATGACATGGGATCAAGTGTTTACACTTGCTGCTAACCTTTCGAAGGGCGATGGAGCAGATCGGAAATACGGCTTCAGCTTCAACCGTTACAACGGATCTGACGTGTTCGACGACATGTTGAACTACTATGTATCCCCACTTAATCTCCGTATGTTCGATGACAAGGGAGAGAAGATGACGGTAAATACACCGCAGTGGGAGAAAGTATGGACAACGGTGAGTGATCTGGCCATCAAAAAAACCATTCCAACGGGCAACAGCAATAATGAAATGACAGGTCAAGCACCAGAGAATGAAAATCCATTCAGCCACGATAACTTCTTGTCAGGCAAGGTTGCAATGGCTATTAGCGATTACAATTACATTAATACCGAATTGGCTGATGCCATGAAGAATGCAGATAAAATCAAAGGCTTCAAGAAGTTTGATTGGGATGTCGTGACGCTGCCTTCACATCCCGAAGCTCCAGGCGTATCTGGCGGCTCGCAGTTATATAATATTTTTTCTATCAACCAAAAAGCAGCCAACCCAGATGATGCATGGGAATTTATCAAATTCATTAATAGTGAAGACTGGGCGAAGCTTCGTTCCCGCAGCAGTTGGGAAATGGTGTCCCGTCAGCAATACATCAAGCCAAAGGACGGTACGAATATAAATATTAGCGCATTCTATAAAACGAAGCCGGTACCTCCAACAAAGACAGATATGGATAAGCTCATGGGAGACGGAAACTTGTGGCAGATTAATCAAATTGCCTCTGAACTGATGAAGCAAGTGATTGATAAGAAGAAATCTGTATCTGAAGCCTTGAAGGAATGGGAGACGAAAGGAAATCAGCTTCTCCTCCAGGCGAAGAACGGTGGAGGAACCCCTCCTGGCAACGTATATCACGATTAAGAGAGCAGGATAAAGGAAGAATCGGCATATTCCAGTCAATGGGAGATCGCCGATTCTTTTTTGTATAAATGGGAATAGTAGAAGAGACAAAAGTGTGTTGAAAGTTGGAACAAAGGGGTGTTCATGTGCATTGGGTATATTGGGGCAAATTGTTTGATTCTAAGTTTCAAGCGCGCTGCATGCAGCAGCGTCTCGAACATGATGCATGGATTTATGGCTATGATGTATTGAAAGAGATTGAAGTATTTCGATCGAGAAGAGGGAAGTATGGGGTAAGGTTTCTTCGCTGACCATCATGTATAATAATTTTAATCTTTTTTATTTTCCTCTTGACTGAACACGTGCACCTATTGTATAGTAATACTTGTCGCTGCTGAAGAAGTTCAGTTGTCGCAACATATCGCGGGGTGGAGCAGTCTGGTAGCTCGTCGGGCTCATAACCCGAAGGTCGTAGGTTCAAATCCTGCCCCCGCAACCAAACTTCATGAAATTGCAATGGTGAGGGCCCTTAGCTCAGTTGGTTAGAGCGGTCGGCTCATAACCGATTGGTCGGGGGTTCGAGTCCCTCAGGGCCCACCAATTATAATTTCATACATAGTAGTACTAAGACGCATCTTTCATCATAATGATTAAGCAATTGCTTAACAGAAATGAGATAGGTGTTTTTTATTTGCAGAGAGATAAGCATAAGAAATGAAGATGCCTGTCAGCAGGGGATCTGCGGGCAGACTTCTGCTTGATTACGCTGTTCATCTTTGGTCAGTGCGTCGTAGGCGTCCAGAACTTTTTAGAGCGAAGCTTTTTCTTTTTTGGTAATTGTATATATGGTAATCATAATAATAATGCTTGCTCTCATGCCGGATAATTGATGCAATGATGGAACTAATCATTTGGATGTCCATATCTGAAGGATAGGCATCTGCTCATTCCTAGATCCGAGTATGATTATTATCTTGGATAATCTCATCGCTGACAGGTATAATCGTCGTTTCACAGCCCATAATTCCCCTGGATGCTAAATGTTCCGTTATACTATACAAGCGAAAGATTCCTATGAAATTAATGGGTAGCGTAAGATATGAACACGATTGCTGTTGAAAAAATAATGAAGTTGCTATTGCTCATTTGCGAACATTTACATCGTTAAATTTATTGTTGACATCATAACAAGGCGTATGATATATTATATCTTGTCGGTTGCGATATATAACAATCTGAATCGGAAGTAGAAGAGCAGCTTGTGAAGCGCAATGACCGCATATTTGAACCACATTGCGATGTGGAAAATGTGCCGGGGTGGCGGAATTGGCAGACGCACAGGACTTAAAATCCTGCGATGGGTGACCATCGTACGGGTTCGACCCCCGTCCTCGGCACCACGTATTGATGATTAGAACTCCTTTCCTGTTCAGACCTTGAACAAGTAAGGAGTTTTTTGCTTTATATTCTTATGTTTTCACATATGCCGCATGCTAAGAGTTTCAAATGCTAAACTATCATAAACAACTTGGTACAAACTTGGGAGGGAATACATTGGGGATGCATGTACAGAATGATTGGGCAGCGTTGCTGCATGATGAAGTAAGAAAGCCCTATTTTAAGCAGCTATGGGGCTGGCTTCGCCAAGAATACGAGCGTGCCGTCATTTATCCGCCATATGATCTCATATTTTCAGCGTTGAATGCCACTTCCTATGAAAATACGAAGATCGTTATCGTGGGCCAAGATCCTTATCATGGGCCAGGACAGGCACATGGATTAAGCTTCTCTGTTCAACCAGGGGTTAAGCTGCCGCCATCTCTACAAAATATGTTCAAAGAAGGAGCTGACGATGTAGGCCTGACAATTCCGAACAACGGAAGCTTGCTTCATTGGGCGAATCAGGGCATACTGATGCTGAACACAGTGCTGACTGTAGCGCAAGGACAAGCAGCCTCGCACCGCGGCAAGGGGTGGGAGAAATTCACGGATCGTATTATTGAGCTGTTGAATGAAAGAGAGCGCCCAATCATATTCGTGCTGTGGGGAAGTCATGCTCAAGCGAAAACGAGTATGATTGATCAGTCGAAGCATTATATTGTACAAGCTCCGCATCCAAGTCCACTCTCAGCGCACCGAGGCTTCTTTGGAAGCAAGCCATATTCGAAGATTAATAATAAGCTGCGTGAATGGGGCGAACAGGAAATCGACTGGCAAATACCTAATATATAAATGAAGATAGGCAGATATGTGAACTGCTGTCATGCCAGCACAAGAGGCATATGAATGAGGGGGGTTCACATGTCCGCCGTTGAAGTGAAAAATGATCTAACTCAATTGACATGGTAATATATTGATGTTATATTAAGATTGTTGTTGACATGATCTGTTAGCTCAGCTGGGAGAGCACCATCTTGACAGGGTGGGGGTCAGTGGTTCGAGCCCACTACAGATCACCATACAATTTTAATCCACCCCCTTGGAAGCAAGGGGGTTTATTTTGTTTGCGAAGTGAAACAATACGCTTTTCTCTCAAACATAATCCTGTAATAAGATTTGCTAAAATAGAGCGAATTGGTAAAAAATCGCTGCGGCATTGTTATTTCAGGATTGCCTTAGTGGTTATCAGTTTGTGTCAGTATGTAGACTTCTCTCGAAGTTATCAAGCAACCATCATTCGTAAGTAATGATAGTTGCTTTTTTATTGTCTGTTCGTGTTATCGAGAACTAAAGTAACAGAGAAGTTCATATAGTGAAGGTATAACTGATATTCCAAGTTAATAATGAGGACAAGCGGAGGGTTGAAAATGGGAGCTGAACTATTTGTATGGCTGACAGCGGTATTTGGTTTGGTTGCTGTTGTTTGCTGGTTTTTGTCTCGTCTGCTCATATTTGATAGTACGAGGCATGATGAGCAATTCGTATGGCTGCGCTCAGTTGAAGAAGACGGCAGCAATGGAAATGAAATCATAAACCGATGAATTGAAATGTTTAAGGAGATAACTTTACGGTGAAAATAGGGGCTATACGTAAAGTTATGAGATGTAAGCGGGGGATTCATCATGCGAAGACCATGGGCCTTATTGGGCGTGGTAATGTTGACAGGGGTCATCATTGGCGTCTTGCTTATTGGGGTAAGGTTGAGCGTGGTCGATGCAAGTCGCTCTAACCCTCTGCTAGAGCCTACAGAGAGGACGATTCCTATCTATGAGGATGTGTATGGCAAGCCGATTATGGAGGAAGTGTATGATCCTTAAAGTGTAGCCATACATAAGGTTGTAACTGACAGCCCCGGTTTCCGAATCTATAAGATTCGACCGGGGCTGCTTCTGTTCATAGCATATAGTATAATTCTTTATGAGTCAGAGCTTGTTGTGGAATGATTGGATTGCTTTTGTGCGTCGTCCATAGGATCGTATGCATCCCATTTGCGTGCATAGGCCTTCTTCGTCACGTAGAGCAGTAAGAGAACCATGCCGATAACCATGATGACAACAGCGATGACAGTAGCAATAATCGGATCCATCTTGTACCTCCTTACCAATGTAAGCGTATCCGTTACTGCAACTATACATGAAAATGATTTTTTTGTATAATATCAATAGCGTTGCATAAAAGAATCCCACTGCAAATATTAAAGGAAAGATATTGTTGCAGATAAAATAATTTACAGTTTTCTTGCTTTCATATAAGCCAAAAAGTTAAGGGTTCTATGAAAGCAAGTAGCCGCGCCCATTTGGTAATATCTATCATTTCAAGGAACTATTTTCCTGAATCTTAGGTCTTTACGACTTTCTGCCGACCTTTGGAAGTGCGAGCAGGCTTCCGAAAAACAGCTTCTCTGAACGTTTCCCAGGGCTGATACAGCATTGAGATAAGTAGTCGATGTAGATCTAATAAGCTCTTCGTTGTACCAAGCTCCATTTTCATCAAGAGCTGAAGGCTATATGCGATCAAACAAATGAGGATCTGATTCCATACCGCGTTCTCTTGCTCTCCATAGAAACGCGTCAGCTTCAGATGCTGTTTAACCCAACGGAAGAATGTTTCTATCTTCCAACGATTGCGATACAGCTCACTGATCTCTTCTGCTGTTAAATCAAAGCGATTGCTAATGATGCGGATCAGCTTACCCTTTAAATCGGTCGTTTCTACAAGTCGCAATGCCTCTTCCATCTGTTTCTTTCCTTTACCGATTCGAACCATTTGATCCCGATGGATCAAGGAGTTTTCGGCTACTGGAAATTCGGAGAGCGTCTCCACGACCGCGTTGTTCTTCAAACGAGTTACGAAAAAAATGCCTTCCCTGCAGTAATGATCATACTTCTTGTAATCGACATAGCCGCGATCGAACACATAGGTGGCTCCGGTTTCATCAATAAGAGCATCCATTTGAGTACGATCCGCAGGCTTCGCAGGTGTAAGCACTGCCTTTTCTGGATAAACCGTGTCCGGATCGCAAAAGGTTACTCGCAAATGAAGTTTGACACCGGATTTTGTTTTTCGGTACGTTGCCCATTTGTATTTACTTAAACATAGGCTCATCGTCGTGGAATCTAGCAATTTTACTGTGCCGATTCGCCCTGAAGCAGGACGGCTGTGCTCGCTGATTTTCAAGACCAGATCCGCAAATATGCTTTGCAAAACCTCACTGGAAAGCTTGTTGTTTTTCCTTGATAGCTGTGAGGTGCTTATGGACGTAATTCCAAGTTCTTTCTGGAACGCTTCGTTACACTGCAATTCAGTAACGATAGTTCGTAAACAGTCTCGCTGCTGCAGCTGTGCATCCATAAAGATCAAGAGATAGGCCAGTGAATGCAGCTTTTTAACGTACTTATCTTCGCCGGTTTTATCCGTCCAATCTGAAATGATTTGTGCATTTAGTGGTGCGACCCATTTACCAAATGATGAAAGTAGTGTATCCTTGTCCATGTACGATCTCCTATGATTAGGGATTTGGACAGGACTACCTGCTCCCCTAATTATGGAGATTTTTTCTTTGAATGGACGTCGATAATTTAACATTTTTAGTACAATTTAGAATTTGTAATTAGGTCTGAAATTTAATGCAACGCTATTGGTATAATATAAATTCGTTTGCAGTAGCTCAGAGACTATACATTTGCTGCTGCACATTTCATTCGGAGGTGAGCGGGAGTGGCTGCAGAAATCATTGAAGTTAGGACGCAGGAGCAATTGGATGAATGTATTTCTATACGTAAAGAGGTATTCGTGGCTGAGCAACATGTACCTGAAGAAGAAGAATGTGACGAATACGACATCTTGGGAGCTCCAGCCTTTCACGTTCTGCTGATGTCGGATGGGCAGTATGCTGCGACAGGACGTGTGAAGCTTTTGGATGAATTCACTGCTAAAATGCAACGCATTGCAGTAAGAAAGCCGTTTCGCGGAAAAGGAATTGGACGAGTCTTAATGGTGGGCTTGGAACAAATCGCACGAAAACACGGTGTTGAGAAATGTGTATTGGACGGTCAATGCCAAGCGGAAGGGTTTTATTACTCTTTGGGCTATGAAACGGTATCAGAGGAGCCATTCTTAGATGCAGGCATTCCTCATGTCCGGATGGAGAAAAAGCTGTTATAGATGGTGTAGGTTGAATTCGGCTCATCATTTTGAGTTTTTTGGATATCCTACCTATAATCGCATCTGAAGGTAGTTTGATGCCCGTAGATAGGAGGATGTTCAATGTCACAACGCGAATCATTTGTAGCTGTTCAAAAAAATGGAGATGGCGATTTGACGGCGTTCCAAACGAGCGCAGGTCGGATATTGAATTATGAGCAAGCTCTCCAAGCCGTTCAAAATGGAGAAATTGCAGGTGTGAATGCATTTAAGGGAAGGGACGGCGGCACTTATATTCGTGGAGATGCCGACGGCGACCCTAGTAACAATTTGGATAATTTGCCGTCCTTCGAATAACAAGCACGTTATGTAAAAGAGCACTTTCAGCACCTAAATAGGTCGCTGTAAAGTGCTCTTTTGGCATTTTACTCGATTGTATACAGTAGGTGCTGATTCACAAATGACATAGCACCAGTTTTCCCCTCGTATTCGGGTCGATCATCCCCATAATGCATTAGGGAAATGCGGCTTTGCATTGATTCAGGCAGCGTCAAGAGCTCGGTCAGCGTCGTATGTACTTCCCCCTTGCCTGTTAATTGGCAATCGTGATAGATAGTGGTTACTCCGCGTGATTCAACCAATTTATATAGCAGCTCAGGCTGGAACTGCATATCAGCACTATAGAAGAAGGTATGATTGAACAGCAGGGAATAACTATGTTTGCCTTCGATATGTGGAGTTTCAATCAGTTCAACAATGAGACCATCAGCAATCTTATATGGCTGCTGAGGCTCAATTGCATATACGTCGAATACGTCCTCCAAGCATGTTATTCCTTCTTGGGTTAGTCCTCCACGTAATGTATGTTCCCACAATACAGTCACGAGCGGTGCAGCAATAAACAAGCTAGGCTTGCGACCATATTTGAATTTCATTTGGAAGGCGAATTCCTCTAATCCTCCAACATGATCAGCATGAATGTGAGAAATGAGAATACCATCGATGTCGGAGAACGATTTGTTCAGTTGGTGAAGCGCCATTGGTGCAGTAAATCCACAGTCGATGAGCAGTGTGAATTCATCTGCGTAGAGTAATCCGTTGTTATTAAAGTATGATTTGGCAAATGCACTGCCTGTCCCTAACATTTGAATGCGAAGGTTCATATTTATCCTCCTATTGGCTGACAAGGCTTAAATTACGCCTATACTGTACCATGACTGGGATAAATGCACAAGCAAGGGTGTGAAATCCTGCATAACATGCAATAATCAGCGTTCAGTTGGTAAGTAGCAAGTCACGTGAATTGCACATGAAGCGGGTGATCGGCATGACGAAGGGTAAAGGCAAAAAGAAGACGACAGTGCAGTTGGGCCAAGAAGAGTACACGATGAAATTAGTAACCTCAGATCGGTGTGAAGTATGCAAAACCCCGTGTGCACGTGGTATGGAATACATTGAGCGAATGTCTCAGTCAGGTGCAGTTGGCAGTGGTGTTCCTTGTGTGTTAACTCGCTCCCAAATAAGCGGTTAGTTGTTCGTTTACAGGAAGTCATGTGCCGGGAGTTGTGCTGTGTAGGTTCGGAAAAATCATTTCCCGGGTCATAATGGCTCTAAAGTTATGCGGCTGGCCTATATTCGTACCTGTTGAACAAATAGGAGGTATTGCGATGCAGCTGAATATTGTATGGAGAGGGAATGAGTATACCAATTCAAGTGATCGCAAGGGTGAAATTCCCCAGATTATTGTGAATCATATTTCTGCCCAGAGCATATCTCGTCTGGATGCTTGGTATACATGTCCGGATAACAAAATATCTTCCGCTCATTTTATCGTCTCCAAAAACGGTTTAATTTACCAATATGTAGGTTTAGAACGCATGGCATTCTCCCAAGGACTAGAAGGAGAGCGAATAGCGCTTGCTCCTGCCTATATTGTACGTGATAAAGGAATCAATCCCAATTTATATGCAGTATCAATTGAACATGAGGGGATGAACGGGCTTCTTACCGAGGAGCAATATTTGGCAAGCCTTAATCTGCATCGATATATTCAGCAATATGTCATGGAGCAATGGGGACATTGGATTCCATTAGATTATGAACATGTATTGGGACATTTTCAGATAGACGGAAGAAGAAAAGCCAACTGTCCAGGCCCAAACTTTCCTTGGAGGCGGTTATATGAGGATATGCGGCATGACGGGCAGGCTTGAGGATTTCGGCTGAAATCACCAATAATGAGCTTAGGAGAATGCGTATCATTTATTGTTCGACAAGAAAGGGCATGTAAAGCAAAGATCAAGGTTAGGGACAATACAACTGGTTCTATAAGGCATTCATACATTGCTGCTGCAAAGAAGGAAAGGTTATTTACGAAGCCAGCGCAACTCTGCTGTATGATTGGAGTATAACTTTACAACAAAGCAATTTGGGGGTAACGAGATGAAAGGCAAGAGACTTGCAGCTTTCGTACTGCTTGGTTCCATTGTAGGCGGAGCTTATGCATCGGCACAAACAGATATTACGCAAGCCGCTTCAGCGGCTGAGAAAATTGATGTTGTTCTAAATGGAAATTCCGTGAGTGAAGGCGGGTATATGATAGATGGACGTGCTTATTTGTCTGTCCGTCAACTATCAGAAGCGCTTCAGGCATTCATATTCTGGGATGATGCAAATAAGAAGGTAGTCATAGATAAGCCTAATGTGGATTTGATGCTGTTTAAAGACAATAAGACATTTGGCAAAATTGAAACCGGAAAAAATTCCTTTAAGGTATTTGTCCAAATTGATAGTCTGCAATCGGCAGTCGATAAGATTAAAATTACGATAACGGATCCCAAAGGGAAAACAACGATGATTCAGGAAGCGGACGTTCCAAACAAAGAAGATAACTTTTGGTTCACTACCGATGAACATAAGTATGACTTTAAGGCGAAGGGCGATTACATGATCTCCTGCTATTTAAGACAAAAGAATGGTGATTTTACACTTATATCTCAGAAAAAGCTGCCAGCCGTTTTGCCAAACTAAGGCTGAAAGCTTCTGGTTAGATATACATACTGAGGCGATTAGGCCTTCGTTGACCTCATTCGCAGAAAGTGGTACGATACGTGAGTATGACCACTACCTGAACATAAAGGAGATTTACTCATGAGCGAACATAACCATGACTGCGGATGTGGACACGATCATGATCACGACCACGATCATGAATTGATTATTACAATGGTAGACGAAGACGGCAACGAAATCGACATGGCAATGGTCGAAACGTTCAACGTCGACGAGCAGCTATATGCACTTCTTCTCCAACGAAACGATCCAGAAGCGGACGGAATCATCGTACGTCTGGAAGAGCAAGGCGAAGAAATGGCAATGCTTCCTATCGAAGATGATGCTGAATGGGAACGCGTACAGCAAGCATACAATGAATTGGTTGCTGAGCAAGGAGAGTAATTATTCTCGCTCCACCAATATATACGTCACAGAACAAGCTCCGGAGATCTCTGGAGCTTGTTCTGTATATGCTGCGTATTGCGTACGTAAATAAATACATTGCATGTTCTTATTTGCGCGGATTATAATGCATAATCCTTCCATTGAATAGTGTAAGCTCAGCTTTCCACTTTTTGGCCAAGTATTTACATAACTCATTTCCCTTGGCTTTGTCTCCGTGAGTGGCACCATCAGGCAGCACCATTTGTACATAGTGCCTGGAATCCTCATTTTCTCCTACACCGAACACGATGTGCCGATATAATGGATCCGAACCTTTTAAATAAAACCATTCCTGCTCTTGGTCGGGCTTTGTCTCAATTGTATATGGAAAGGCAGCCTCGGCATAATCCCAGTTTAATTGTTCTCCAGTTAATTGGGTTTGCTCCCGATAATGAAGAAGCTGGCTCTTTAATTCATCTAATGTTACGGATGCAACCTCCGAACCATCAACAAATGTAATGAATGCGCTTTGACTCATCGAATCTATCCTCCCCTTCGGACATCTTCTGCTTGTAGCACGAATCGCTTTCATCATACCATCTGATTGATCCGGATGGCAATATTTACATGGAAAGTGGAGTTTGATTCTTGTTCGTGTCTAAATGGGTATGTTATACTTGAACGTAAAACCATTAATTGGTTGGTGTTCTTGGAATAGGATATCCCGAGGAGGTGTGCGATGTTTGACGATTTGTATGAAGTAACGGAGCAAGCAAATGTAACCTTTGTCGGTTGGGCCACAGAACAGATTCGCTTTGATTTCGCACTCATTTATTCCGATCATTTTTATGGTAAGACATTAGTCGTATGCATGCAAACAGGACGTTCAACCTTATTATGCGCTGACGATTTGCGTTCAGAAATTCTGCAAGCGAAGTTTGATTTGCCGCATAAGGAGGCAGCGTATGAGGCGGCTCAGCTGCTGCGTACGCGAATACCTTCACTTGAGGTTCAGGATCAATACTAACTGGTAGAGGGAATAATAATACAGGGTGCCCCAACATCATGGGGCACCCTGTATTATGCTTAAAATATTGCGCGTTCCTCGCGTATAACCTTGACGAATTCAATATTGCGGTCCTCAGGCCCTTTGACAGGGAGCCCGATGTCGACGTGATCGCGGATATAATCGATGTTCTCTTGCGATATGACTTCGCCTGGCAGCAAGATCGGAATGCCTGGCGGGTATACGTATATAAATTCAGCAATGATTCGACCTGCAGATTGCTTGAATGGAATAACCTCTGTATCCGCATAGAAGGCATCTCGTGGAATGAGAGACAACTGCGGGATCTCCGGTATTTTCACAACAAGCTCCTGAACTTCATTCCGCTCATGATGAAGCTCAGATAATTCACGCAAAGCTCGAAGCAGCGTGTCAATCGTCTCTCTGGAGTCACCCGGAGTTACGAGACACAAAATATTGTACATATCGCTAAGCTCGACCTCAATATTGTAATGATCGCGGAGCCAGTTCTCTGTTTCATAACCAGTAATTCCTAGATGACGGACATGTATCGTTAGTTTAGTTGGATCGTAGCTGTAAGTAGCCTCTCCACCTAAAATCTCTTCGCCAAAGCAATAGAGGCTAGGAATTTCGTTAATTTGCTGACGAGCAAACTGGGCCAGTTCAATCGCAGTTTCCGCCATATCATGACCATTCAGGGCCAAGTTGCGGCGTGATGTATCGAGAGAAGCCAGCAATATATATGAAGTGGATGTCGTAGTCAGCATGCTGAATATCGTTTGTACACGCTGAGGATTAACGAGTCCATTTTTGGTATTCACATTAAGCACAGAGCTCTGCGTAATGGAACCGCCAAGCTTATGCACACTTGTTGCAGCCATATCAGCACCGGCTTGCATCGCAGACATCGGCAGCTTTTCATGGAAATGAATAAGAACGCCGTGTGCCTCGTCAACAAGTACAGGAATATCGTAGGAATGTGCCAAATCGACGATTTCTTTCAAATCTGCGCAAATACCGAAGTATGTTGGATTGATGACAAGCACCGCTTTTGTATCCGGATGCTTCTCCAAAGCTCTGCGCACTGAGCTGGTTGTGATGCCATGATCGATTCCGAGATTCGCATCCCGTGCTGGTGAGACGAATACAGGCTTCGCTCCGGCAAAATAATGGCGGACATGACGGATTTATGGATATTTCGCGGAACAAGAATCTTGTCTCCCGGAGAACATACCGACATAATCATCGTCATGATTGCACTGCTTGTGCCTTGTACGCTGAAAAACGTATAATCGGCACCAAATGCGTCAGCAGCGAGCTGCTGCGCCTCGGCGATGACGCTCGTAGGTTGGTGCAAGTCATCAAGCGGAGCAATATTAATCAGATCTATAGAGAGCGCGTTATCTCCGATAAAACTTCGGAATTCTGCGTCTGTTCCTACGCCTTTCTTATGACCTGGAATGTGGAACTGCACCGGATTATGGGAGGCATGCTCCGTAAGTGCGGTAAATAAGGGCGTCCGATGATGGTTCATCGCCGTATCACAACCTTTCATGTTGGCAATCTACTGAGCTGCGCATGGTGTGTCCTGCGCAAACAAAGTTAAGTTTAACAAAAACGCCCCGGAATGCAAGATGTTTTTCCTGCTGTTCGAAGTGATATAGAGAACGAGGATTCGCAGTTTATTCATTTTCGTTTCAGGGTATGGTGTGATAGGATGTACATATCGGAGGGAAGTGTCATGAAAAAGAAAATGTCCGTCGTCATGTTCATGCTGATGATGGTGTTCATTGGATTTGGAATTGTAATACCGGTTCTGCCGCGAATGATAACGAATGCGGGCGCCAATGAATTTCATTTGGGGCTAATGCTCGCGATTTATTCACTGATTGCGTTCGTGGTATCACCAATATGGGGGGCGCTGTCGGAGAAAGTAGGCCGGCGTCCGATCATTCTTATCGGGACTCTTGGTTTCAGCATTAGCTACTTGCTGTTCGGATTAGCAGATGGTGAGCTTTGGATGATGTATGTATCCCGTGCTCTGGGAGGGGTCTTCTCCGGTGCAGTGGCTTCAGTAATCGTTGCTTATGTCGCTGACATCACGACGCCCGAACAACGAACGAAGGGCATGGCATTCGTCGGAATGTCGATTGGCTTGGGCTTTACTTTTGGACCAGCCTTTGGCGGTATTTTAAGCAGATATGGTTATAATACGCCTTTCTTTGCAGCTTCAGCATTGACATTTATCACATGTGTATTGGGCTTTCTATTGCTCAAGGAGTCGCTCACTCCTGAGAAGCGCAAGGCGAGCCACGAATCAGCTCCTTCACGCTGGACCGCCTTTACAGGCCGCATGAAGTATTTGTATGTATTATCTTTCTTTGTAACCTTCACGTTGGCAGGTCTAGAATCAACGCTGCTCTACTTTGAAGCGGTACGAATTCCCGGAATTACAGAGGAGCAGATTGGATATATGTTTTTCTTCTGCGGACTTTCGGGAGCT
The DNA here is from genome assembly GCF_000293805.1 of Paenibacillus alvei DSM 29. Taxonomy (GTDB): domain Bacteria; phylum Bacillota; class Bacilli; order Paenibacillales; family Paenibacillaceae; genus Paenibacillus_B; species Paenibacillus_B alvei. Next base: position 587,920 of record NZ_AMBZ01000004.1, read on the forward strand.
CTTATTCAGGGCGGCGTTGTAAGACGCTACATTAAGAGTGGAGGAGAGAAGAAGGCAATTGCCGTAGGCTTGATCATATCAGCTGCGGGATTCTTGCTGCTGTTGCTGTCCTCAAGTGTTGTCGACGCGACGATTTATTTATGTGTATTCGGGATCGGCAATGCCCTGATTCGCCCGTGTGTTACCTCGTTGATTACACAGAAGACGACGGTAAGCCAAGGGGTTGCTTCAGGTTTGAATTCATCTATGGACAGCTTTGGACGCATTACGGGGCCGCTGCTGGCTACGGCTCTGTTCGGGTGGAATATTAATCTGCCATACATAATTGGAGCTGTATTGTGCATTGCTGCAATTTGGCTGCTTGTTCGTTTTGCACTGCTGGATCGGAAGCAAACAGCGGCGAGCACAACTGCATAGGAATACATTTGCAAAAAAATCTGTGTTCAACCTCTGCTCAGGCAAGGGGAGAACGCAGATTTTTTTGTTCCGCTTGTTACACTCGTTAAGCTTCGACAGCCATCCGATATAGCGGCATTAGTGTTGTGATCGTCTGCCGGGCAAGCTCCATAAATGCCTCACCATTTTGCAGCAGCGGATCATTCATCGCAATGTGGCGTCCAACCAGCCATTCTGCTGATTTCACATCCCGGAAGCGGGTAAGCTTGTCCGTCATATCCGCGTCATTTAACTCACCGATACGTAAGGCATCTTTCTTCATATGATCCATAGACAATACATAATCATCCGGAATGATGCTTCTCAGCTTTTTTTGGTGATCGAGCATCGTTTGTGCAATATTACGCTTGTTCGCCACTTCATAGATGAAAGCCAGCCAAATGAAAAGGTGATCGTCGAACAGGCCAACTTGGAAATGGGGCAGGGACTTGTATCCACGCTTGCTTGGCCCAATGGCAAGCCACGTATCCTTTGGGGGATTGACTGTACGGCGTGCATGCTTCGCGATATGGAGGAACATTTCAGTTCCGCTATGCATAGCTACATCGCTAATGAGTTGTTCGCCTATAGCACGGAATTTGGGTTGAATACGTTCGCGGATCGCCTCCATCCGAGCATCCAGCCCCTCGATCGTAAAAGTTTCAAAGTCTGAAGGATAAAATCCAGTAAAAGACATGCATCTCTTCCTTTCTACCAAGTTGTGATCTATGCATTATTGATGTAAGTCCAACTGAAATAGTTAAACTTACTACATCTACACTCAGGACTCGTTCAAAATAACATACTTGCATTTTTCATTTTCATAGTAAATAGTCGCTATTTCAGTATATCACATCTCATTGAGAATGTTTATCAAATTATAATTATTATATTTTGATGGAACAAGCCTCTTGTTCGGAAATCGAGTCAATAATCCAAGTTGATGAATCATATGATGGAGTATACGAGAAGGTAAGGAGGGATTGCCGTGAATCGCAGCGACGAGGTGGAGTATTGCAACTTGGAGCTACGCTTTGACCGTCGGCAAATCCAGAACCTCATCCGTGATCTCATACAAGAAGGTTATTCCTTGTATTGGAGTGAAAATGAATCGCTATTCATCGTATCTATCCGAACAGGCAGGAAGTTGGTCAAACTTCGGTTCCAACGTGTGGAGCAGCGCTACAAAATTGTCGGCGACTATACGATTCGGGATGAGAAGCTGGCTGACTTCATGGAAAAACTGATCGGCGATTCACGCGGGCATGCGGTCGTCAAACGGTTCAAAGATAGACAGATCTTTATCGAAAATATTTTGTTCGGGGAGCGAATACGGCTGGTTGAGGTTATTGGACCTAAGCAGCGTGTGCTCTATCAGAAGCGCCCTATAGTGACAACGGAGGAGATGATGCAGGCGTTTTTATCCAATCGGGCAGAGCAGCGCATGCGGGTAATTCGGCTTGAAATGGATTATGCGCTCGCCGAGTTGTTCGAAGCGATGAATGAGCAAAAAATAGCTGTAATTGAGAGCTGTAAAGAAAAGCTGAACGAGTTGCGCTCAGAAATGATTCAGCTTGAATGGTAAGTGATTTTCATGCTTTGATCACCCTCCCATCCGCCAAAATGTATGGATGAACTGCTAGGGGCGAGATGGTTGCAGGGTGTTTTGCTGTGCTGTACAATAAGCGTAATGCAAAATATATAAATTTATGGATAAAGGGTGGAACAACCAAATGGCTAACAATCAAATTGGTGTCATTGGCCTTGCCGTAATGGGTAAGAACTTGGCGCTCAACATCGAGAGCCGCGGCTTCAAAGTATCGGTATACAACCGTTCCCGCGAGAAAACAGATGCACTCATTGCCGAGGCGGAAGGCAAGAATCTGACAGGTACATATTCAATTGAGGAGTTCGTGCAGTCGCTTGAGACACCTCGTAAAATATTGATTATGGTACAAGCCGGACAAGCTACAGATGCAACAATCGAGCAGTTGATCCCGCATTTGGATCAAGGCGATATCATTATCGATGGCGGTAACGCTCACTTCCCTGATACGCAGCGTCGCAGCAAGTACTTGGAAGAGAAGGGCTTCCGCTTCATCGGGACTGGCGTATCCGGCGGTGAAGAGGGCGCATTGAAGGGGCCTGCGATTATGCCTGGCGGCCAAGAGAGTGCATATCGCATAGTAGAGCCGATTTTGACAAGCATTTCCGCGAAGGTAAATGGAGATCCTTGCTGCACATATATCGGGCCAGATGGTGCAGGCCATTATGTGAAAATGGTTCATAACGGTATTGAGTACGGCGACATGCAATTGATCTGTGAAGCTTATCATTTGCTTACGAATGTGCTTGGTGTAAGTACTGAAGAGCTTCACTCCATCTTCGGTGAGTGGAACAAGGGCGAGCTTGACAGCTACCTGATTGAAATTACAACGGACATCTTCTCCAAATACGATGAGGAAACAGGCAAGCCGATGGTTGATGTTATCCTCGACTCTGCTGGTCAAAAAGGTACTGGCAAATGGACAAGCCAAAGCGCGCTTGACCTGGGCGTTCCATTATCCATGATTACAGAATCTGTATTCTCCCGTTTCTTATCCGCATTGAAGGACGAGCGCGTCGTTGCAAGCAAAGTGTTAAAAGGGCCGAAGACTGCTGCATTCACTGGAGACAAGGCAGCTTTCATCGAGAGCATCCGCAAGGCTTTGTACGCGTCCAAGATCGTATCCTACGCACAGGGCTTCGCACAAATGCGTGCGGCATCCGAAGAATTCGGCTGGAACCTTCGTTACGGCGAGATCGCAATGATCTTCCGCGGCGGCTGCATTATCCGTTCTCGCTTCTTGCAAAACATTAAAGAAGCTTATGACCGCGATCCAGAGCTGAAGAACCTGCTGCTTGATCCTTACTTCCAAAATATTGTGGAGACGTATCAAGATGCATGGCGCGAAGTCATTAGCACAGCGGTTGCGTATGGTGTTCCTGTTCCAGGATTCGCAAGTGCACTTGCATATTTTGACAGTTATCGCACGGAGCGCTTGCCAGCGAACTTGCTGCAAGCACAGCGTGATTACTTCGGAGCGCATACATTCAAACGCGTAGACAAAGAAGGAACATTCCACTACAACTGGATGTCTTAATAGAAATCAAAATAACGCCGAGCCCGCGGAGGACTCGGCGTTATTTTTGCATAAGGATATTCATCGGTTGCTACTCATATAATCCGGATACGAGAATGGTCAAGTATTTGCGTATGCGATCAGATTCCTGTCCGTAGCTGCTGCTGTGCACGAGCAGGGAGGAGATTTCGGCATAACTATGAAAGCGACGCACGAGCTGATCTGATGCAAGCATAGCCCATTTGTCCGGATGATCTGTGAGCTGCTGCTTCATCACATCCAGCGCCCAGACGATGTCTTCCCTGCACAGTGGGTGATTCGGATCCAAAATCCGAGACAAACGAACGGATATGGGGCGCTGAATAGCTGATTTGGATGGGTGCGGTTCTGGGATAGGCAAATTTGGCATGCCTTATTCACTCCTACATAAAAAGTGGCATTATCCGGTTTCCTAATAAAATAGACAATGCAGCAGGGCTATTATTCATCTTTACGTTGAACTTCTTCATTTTATACCTATCGGCATTGTCGAATAAAAGAAACGTGTGATATCATATGGGAAGTTTACCGTCAAGCCAACAGCTGAAATGCTTCATGCAGAGCGGCTTGACTTATTAAGAAATGAGGCTTGAAATCATGCAGCATATTATTTTAATCGGATTCATGGGCACCGGGAAATCGACAGTCGGTCAAGAAGTGGCTAGACAGCTAGGATGCAGTTTTGCAGATTTAGATGCTGCTGTGGTCGCACGTGAGGGCCGCTCGATCCCAGAAATCTTCGCTACGGATGGAGAAGCTTATTTTCGAGAACGAGAAAGTCAGGCCTTAGCTGATATGCTGAACCATTCAACACGGCATGTAATTGCTACTGGCGGCGGGATCGTCCTTCGTGAGCACAATCGCGAGTTAATGCGAGACGGAGGCTATATCGTTCATTTGGCTGCAAGCAAGGAGGCCATTTTGGCGCGTGTGAAGCGAGACCGCAATCGCCCGCTGCTTCAGGGAGACATGGAAGAACGTGTATCCAAGCTGATACAGCAGCGCGAGGGGCTGTATGACTTTGCACATACAACCATAGCTACCGATAATGAGACCGCTGTGCAATTGGCTGCTCGCATTTGTAAGCTGGCGGATGGAAGCTGCAAGTAAGAGCCCCTAGCATGAGGGGCCGACCATCGTTCCAGATTATACAGACTTGTGTTCTAACTGACTCCAGGCGAGCATGCCGCCTTCCATGTTGACACACCCTTCAATGCCGATATGCTGCAAATATTCGCAAACTCGTTCACTGCGATATCCGCTGCGGCAAATGAAAATAATTTCATCCGTCCGCTCAACTTCATCAAGGCGATCGGGAATTTCGTTCATGGGGATATGTTTAGCGCCGGGAATCATCCCGTAAGCTACTTCCTCTTCTTCCCGCACATCTATTAAATTTAGCGCTTCGCCGCGTTCTAGGCGTTGTTTTAAGACAGCCACATCAATTTGAGCAATTGGTTTCATGTCAAATAGGCATCCTTTCTTATCTAGAATTCATTCGAGATAAGAGTTATTATACGTTGAAAGATAAAGGAGTGGAAGCGCATGGACGTAATCGTTCGATCAACACCGAAACTGCAAGGGGATATTCAAGCACTCTCTTCGAAAAACTACACAACTCGCTACCTTCTTGCAGCTGCATTAGCGGAGGGCACGAGCACGATTTATTATCCTGCTCACAGTGAAGACAGCGATGCGATGCGGCGCTGCCTCCATGATTTAGGTGCACAGCTGGTAGAGGATGAAGAGAAGATTGTCATTATTGGCTTCGGAAAAAAACCGACATTGAGCAATCCCTCACACGAATTGAATGTGGGAAATGCGGGTGCTGTACTACGCTTCTTGATGGGGACAGCCTCTCTGCTGGAAGAAGTCAATTTTGTAAATACGTATCCAGATTCGTTAGGCAAGCGTCCTCATAATGATCTAATAACTGCGCTTGAACAAATGGGCGTGGGCATTGATCACCGGGAAGGCAAGCTACCCATTACGATTCGAGGCGGGAAGCCTCGTGGAGGAAAGATTAAGGTATCGGGCAATGTAAGCTCGCAATTTTTAAGCTCGCTGCTGTTCCTGGCACCGTTACTTGAGGAAGACAGTGAGATTGAAGTAATGGATGATTTGAAATCGAAGGTAGTTGTTGGGCAAACGCTTGAGGTGCTTGCGGAAGCAGGAATTCGAATCGAAGCAAGAAAAGATCTAATGTATTTCAAGATAGCCGGCAATCAACAATATGAAGCAAAGACATATACCGTTCAAGGCGACTATCCGGGCTCTGCAGCGGTTCTCGCTGCAGCGGCAGTCGTTGATTCTGACGTTATCATTCGCGGATTAACAGAGGACAGCAAGCAAGGAGAGCGAGCGATTGTCGACGTGCTGCGCATGATGGAGGTTCCACTTGAGCATGAGCATTCCGTTGTGCGAGTTCAAGGAAATCGCAGGCTGAAGGCCGTTGAAGTTGACGGTGACGTTGCAACAGATGCAGTTCTAGCTATGGTAGCTGCTGCTGTGTTCGCGGAAGGCACTTCACGTTTCTACAATGTGGAGAATTTGCGCTACAAGGAATGTGATCGAATTACTGATTATGTAACAGAGCTCCGCAAAGCAGGTGCGGATGTCGAGGAGCGTCAAGCAGAAATTATCGTTCATGGACGCCCAGAAGGCGTGACAGGCGGTGTAGAAATTAACGCTCATTATGATCATCGTGTTATTATGGCATTAACGGTAGTCGGCTTGCGTGCAGAGCAGCAAATCCGCATTAAAGATGCTCACCATGTTGCCAAGTCGTATCCGCAATACTTCGATCATCTGCGTGCACTTGGCGCACAAGTGGAATGGGTAGAATAGAACGCGTAATGTACGATAATCCGGCAGCTTACTGCCAAATTTAAGGGGGTTGTGTAATAATGAGCTATCAGCATCCATCGCAAGAGGCAATTAAGGAGCTGCTCCTTAGCAGCACGAACATTGCAGTTGTCGGACTATCTGACGATCCGACTCGCGTATCCTATATGGTGGCAGAGGCGATGCAGCGCAAGGGATATCGCATCATACCTGTTAATCCGAAAGCGGATCGCATACTTGGCGAGCCTTGCTATGCTTCGCTTCGCGATGTACCGGATCATATTGATATCGTCAATGTGTTTCGACGCAGTGAATTCTGCGCAGACATTGCACGTGAAGCTGCGGCTGTGAATGCTGGGGCAATTTGGATGCAGCAGGGTGTTGTCAGTGAAGAGGCAGCTGCAATTGCAGAGGAGCATGGAATGACTGTTGTCATGGATTTGTGCATTAAGGTGCTAGACTCGATTTTGCTTCCGCAGGGCAAGGGAGAGTCTGCGTCCTCATAACGTGAAAAGACGAAGACCGGGCATTCCGAGTTGCTGCTGCGATGAAGGGGCCCGGTTTTTCGCGCCATATTATTTACGAGTGCTGCGAGATAGGAATGCGGCTGTAAAATGCTTTGACAACAAAGCGTGATGCCCTTACCATTCTTGGTAGAAGGGAGGATGTGCATTGAATCAATTAGGGCGATTGCAGCAATTATCGCGTGCGCTCATGCAGCCGCTAATCGCACTGCCCGCTGCTGCGCTTGCTATTGCCATTGGCAATTTGCTTCACAGCGCAGGCCTGTCGGATATTGCGATATTATTTGAATTAACGGGGAAGACCGTATTTTCCGTACTTCCTTACATTTTTGCAGTTGGGGTTGCACTTGGACTATCTAATAATGCTGGTGTAGCTGCACTATCGTCCCTGCTTGGTATGTTTATCTTCAAACAACTGCTTGTTCAATGGCAAGCTTCATTCGAACCGACGATTCTGAATGGCATTTTATTTGGGGTCATGGCAGGCTTTTTGCATGAACGGTTCAAAAATATAAAGATGCCAGAATATTTGCAGTTCTTTGGTGGTCCGAGATTTGTGATTGCCATTACGATATTTGCTTCGATTTTGCTTTCTTGGTTTATGAAGCTTTGCTCGCCGTTTTTGCAGCAGGGCGTCATGTTTCTTGGCCAAGAACTGCTTGCCATGGGCGGATTCGGGGTGTTTTTGTATGGAGTCATGCATCGTGTGTTAGTCGCATTTGGACTGCATCATCTTCTCAATAATGTGTACTGGTTCCAAATTGGCACCTTTACGAATAGCGAAGGGATGTCCTTTACAGGGGATTTACCGCGGTTTTTCGCAGGGGATCCGAGTGCAGGTATTTATATGGCAGGCATGTATCCGATTATGATGTTCGCACTACCGGCCGTTGCATTGGCTATTGTACATGAATCACGGGAAGATTTACGCCCGAAGGTGCGCAAAACCTATTTTACGGCTGCCTGTGTGTCCCTGTTGACGGGGATTACCGAGCCGATTGAATTCGCCTTTTTGTTCGCAGCGCCTTATCTATTTGTTGTCCATGCCTTGTTGACCGGAGCTGCAATGTGGCTGACTGCTGAGATTGGTGTTAGACATGGGTTTTCTTTCTCCGCCGGGGCAATTGACTATGTGGTCAATTTCCATCAATCGACGAAGGGGCTGTGGATTATCCCGATTGGCATCGCATTTGGATTCATCTATTATGTGGTGTTCCGCTATGCGATTCAGCGGTTTCAAATCCCGACGCCAGGCAGGGTCGATGGCTCCTTGCTTGATGATATGGCGGGAGATTTGCTCCCTAGGGTGCCGCTAATTATTCGCGCGCTTGGAGGTAAAGATAACATCATTGATTTGCAAGCCTGCATTACGAGACTGCGGTTAAGAGTCAAAAATGATAAGCTGGTAGACCGTCACGCGCTTCGCGTACTTGGAGCAGCAGGGGTCATTCGTCTTGGAGGCGGTCATATTCAAGTTGTATTTGGCACGTACTCGGAGTTAATCAAGGACGAAATGGCAAAGCGTCTGCAGCGGGATCCGAACCAGATCTGGCTTGTTGCTCCTGTGCATGGACGGATGATTCCGATCGAAGAAGTGCCGGATAAGATATTTGCTCAGAAGCTTGTAGGTCAGGGCGTAGCTTTTTATCCGGATAAAGGAGAGCTCGTATCGCCTGTACGCGGACATATTCGTCATATTTACCCGACGATGCATGCGATCGGCATTGAAACGCCTGAGGGGTTAGAAGTATTGTTACATATTGGAATAGAGACGTCATCATTGAATGGCGCCGGTTTTCAAGCAGTAGTACAGGAAGGTGATGAAGTGAAACCGGGACAGCTGCTCATTAAATTTGATTTGCCTGAAGTGAAAAAACGCTGTAAATCACTTGCAACACCGATGGTAATTACGAACTCAGACGCAGTAGCATCATGGAGCATAGCGCCATTTGCGCCTGTACGGAAGGGGCAGACTTCAGTCATGTCAGTCATCATGCATGAACACGCGGTTGGAGGTGCAAGCCGATGACGCAGAAAGTCCAAGGTATCGGTGCATCCGCAGGCATTGCCATAGGCAAAGCATTTGTATTGCCGACTTGGGAGTGGGATGTTCCTGAGGAGAAAATGGATCCAGCCGACTTAGCGCGTGAATTCGAACGATTGTATGACGGAATCCGTTCCTCGAAGCACGAAATCGAATTTATTAAGAGTGAAATTAAAGAAATGGTCGGCAGTGAAGAGTCATGTATTTTTGACGCTCATCTGGCTATTTTGGATGATCCGATCTTCATGAATGAAATTCAAGGACTCATTCAGCGTCAGTATAAGGCAGCTGAAGTTGCGGTAAAGGAAGCGATCGACCATTTTGTAACGATGTTCGACCTACTCGATGATGAGTATATGAAGGAGCGGGCATTGGATATCAAGGATGTAGGTAACCGACTGCTCAAGCATTTGCTAGGAGCTCCGGAAATAACGCTTCCGACGGACGCACAGCCGTATATCCTTGTTGCGAAGGAGCTGTCTCCGTCACAGTTGGTGCATTTGAATCCCAAAAATGTATTGGGGATTGTCATGCTACAGGGAGGGAAAACATCACATTCGGCCATTATGGCTCGAGCGCTGGGCATTCCACTTGTACTCGGACTGGAAGGAAAAATATCGAAGCCGATCCAGACAGGGGATACGGTTATTGTTGATGGTGAGTATGGCATTGTGCATATTGCTCCACCGCTGGATGTGATATCCTGCTATGAAGTTCGGCGAGATGCATATGTACAGGAAGCTGACGAGCTTCAGAAGATCGTATCCTTACCAGCCGTTACACTCGATGATTTCAATGTTCAGTTGGGAGCGAACATCAGCTCTACGCGCGAACTGAATATTGCCGATCAAAATGGGGCGGAAGGTGTTGGGCTATTCCGGACGGAGTTCATGTATATGGATCGCTCCTATCCCCCTTCAGAAGCTGAACAGTTCACGGTGTATCTGGAAGCGGCGGAACATTGCAAGGAAAAATCGGTTATTATTCGCACATTAGATGTCGGCGGCGACAAGCCGATGGACTATTTGAACTTGCCTGAGGAGGATAATCCGTTCCTCGGTTATCGGGCAATTCGGATTTGTCTCGATCGGCAGGATCTATTCAAGACACAACTGCGAGCCATCTTGCGTGCAAGCGCTCATGGCCCGATTATGGTGATGTTCCCGATGATTACATCCGTGAATGAGGTGCAGGCAGCTAAGTCCATTCTGGAGGATGCCAAGGCCGAGCTGCGTGAAGAAGGCCTTCCCTTCAATGAAGAGCTTCCAGTAGGCATTATGATAGAAGTTCCAGCCGCAGCTATGATCGCCGATCAGCTTGCGAAGGAAGTCGATTTCTTTAGTATCGGAACGAATGATTTGGTTCAGTATACGCTTGCAGTAGATCGGATGAATGAGCAAATTGCACATATGTATGATCCATTCCATCCTGCGGTCCTTCGCTTGATACGTTATACCGTTCAGGCGGCGAAGCAAGCAGGGATCATGGTTGGCGTATGCGGCGAGATGGCTGGAGATCCACGGGCGGTGCCCATTTGGCTTGCGCTTGGTGTGAATAAATTAAGCATGTCTTCTCGTTCCATTCCGCGTGTGAAGGCGGCAGTTCGACGCTCAACAGTGGAGCAGTGCAAACGTATCGCGCAAAGTGTGTTCGAATCGGGAACAAAGGAAGAAATTGAGATCTTGCTCGAGCAGCAGCGTTCATAAGGATATTAAGGAGAAACAGAGAAACACCGTACAAAAAGGCATGCCCTGGTATTCAAACGAGGGCATGCCTTTTTCCTATGGAGCAGGTAATTATACTTCGGCTAATTTATCGCAAAAAGCTTTGCCGTATGCAGGCAGATCAGGCGGTCTGCGCGCAGATACGAGATTGCCGTCTACAACAACCTCCTCATCTAGCCATTTAGCACCTGCATTTTCCATGTCGTCACGAATTCCCGGAGTAGAAGTCACCGTACGGCCATTCAAAATCTTAGCGGAAATGAGTACCCAGCCAGCATGACAGATTTGTCCAACAGGTTTGCCATCAGCATTCATTTCCTTCACGATGCGGAGCGCATCAGCGTAGCGGCGGATCTTATCCGGCGCCCATCCGCCAGGAACGAGCACGCCATCGTACTGAGATGTATCAATGTCAGCATAAGCATAGTCTGAGGTTGCAGGAACACCATATTTACCGATATAGGTTTTGCCGCGTTCCAGACCTACCAGATGTACTTCGGCGCCTTCTTCACGGACGCGGTGAACCGGATACCACAGTTCCAAATCTTCAAATTCTTCATCTACAAATGCAACAATTCGCTTGCCACTTAAACGCATGAATGTTGTCCCTCCTTCGTATGGATATAGCAGAGCATTTCTTTGAATTCCGCCTATTTTTTGCAGAACTCTCAGAGAATTGGGGGTTTTCCCATACAATGTCCATTGTCTCTTATTCCAATATGACCTACGATCATAGACAACAGGGAATCGTGTACGATACACCACATTTATTTAACCACATTGTCCGTGAAAAAGTACACAGCGCCCGCACAAATTGCATGCGTAAGGTGAGAAATCTCATTGCAAATCGCTCAGCAGCGCTAGGTAAATTGCTAAAAGTGTAAAAAAATACATATATGTGCACGGAAGGAGATTGTAAGGCTTAGTCGAATATTCGAATATTAGGATAACCCAAAATTGAAATGTAGTCGTCTGCAGCAATTGGCCGCAAGAAATCATCAGTATCATCTTCAGTATCATCTATAGAAATGGTAGGAATACCAACGTTGTATGTTCAGGGGTGAATGATATGTATACAAGATGCATTTGTGATCAATACATGGATATAACCGTCCGCACAGTTGTACATGCACGAACGATTCACATCCATCGTGTACCGGTTGCCACTTGTATGAATTGCGGGCGCTCGGAACTGCTTTCCTTTATTAAAAAGGATGTCATAGCTCTCATACACAATCGCATGGATATGATCGCTGAGAACCCGCAGGCATTGGAAAATGCTCCTTTGCATGTATCTTTTGATGAGCAGAATGAGCTGGCCAGCGTTATCGTCTCCTTGCTGGATGAGGAGCAATGCGATGATATGCTGTCACGGTTGGAATGCCGCATTGCAGAACGGGTCAATCAATTGCTCGACTTGTATCTATTTGCACGGACGTGCAATGACACACTATGGATGAAAGAGCTGCAATGCAGATTAAAACAGATTTCCGGTTTTAGTTTTGAGTCATATCGGGTTAAAATAAGCTAAAGAGCATTTTCATAGATCATCATAAGAATTATGATCGATATTCTTATACATGTAAGCAAAACGAATCGAAGTATAGGAGGCAGTAAGAATGGAAGCAGTGACTACGATGGAAGAACTTGAAGCGTTTATAGAACGGTCGAAGCAGCAAACCGTAGTTCTTTTCAAGCACAGTACGCGTTGTCCGATTAGCTCACATGCGGATGAGGAAATGAGCAAGGTGGCAGAGGAGTTCGAATCGCAAGGAATTGCAATTGGCCGAATTCTGGTCGTCGAAAATCGTGACGTCTCACTTGCATGTGCGGATAAGCTGGGCATTAAGCATGAATCCCCGCAGGTCATCGTATTGCGTGATGGGGAGCCTGCATGGAACGAATCGCATCATGCTATACGATATGACAACTTAGAAAGCATCCTTACGCAATGAACGGTAAATAATGACAAATGGTAGCGGATTTGCTCGTGACATTGCGAATTTTCTGAAAATAGCGTATCATTAACATAATATCAATGGTCGCAACAAATTTATCGTTAATTGGAGAGAAGGATCGTGACGGTAACTATTTATGATGTAGCAAGAGAAGCGGGCGTCTCGATGGCCACCGTTTCCCGGGTTGTCAACAACAACCCGAACGTGAAGCCGCAAACGCGTAAGAAAGTATACGAAGCGATTGAACGTTTAGGTTATCGCCCGAATGCGGTTGCACGCGGACTTGCGAGTAAGAAGACGACAACCGTTGGGGTTGTCATTCCTGATATTTCGAATTCTATCTTTGCCGAAGTAGCGCGCGGTATTGAGGATATTGCCAATATGTATCATTACAATATCATTTTGTGCAATGCGGACAAGAAGAAGGAGAAAGAAATTCGGGTTATTAATACGCTGCTGGAGAAGCAGGTGGACGGACTGTTGTTTATGGGCGGAGTTGTTACGGAGGATCATGTTCAAGCATTCCGTACTGCTTCGGTGCCGATTGTGCTGTGTGCAACAACAGACGAGCATGGGATTATCCCGTCGGTCGATATCGATCACGAGGCAGCAGCCTTTGATGCTGTGAATACACTTATCCGACATGGGCATCGTGACATTGCGATGATCAGCGGCACACTTCAAGATCCAGCAAACGGCTTTGCCCGTTTTCAAGGATATAAGCGTGCATTGGAAGGCGCGGGCGTCGAATACAAGGAAGACTTGGTTAGAATTGGCAACTACCGCTATGAGTCCGGCGTAGAAGCGATGAAGTACTTCCTCGGCTTGAAGAAGCGTCCGACGGCAATCTTTGCTGCAACGGATGAGATGGCTATCGGCGCAATACACTGCATTCAAGATGCTGGCTTGAAGGTGCCAGATGACTTCTCTGTCATCAGTGTTGATAATATCCGCATGGCATCGATGGTTCGTCCGCAATTGACGACGGTAGCTCAGCCAATGTATGACATTGGTGCGGTAGCGATGCGCTTGCTGACGAAGCTGATGAAGAAGGAAAATGTAGAACATTCACGTGTAATTTTGCCGCACGAAACGATTCTTCGCTTGTCTGTAAGTGAAGTGTAAGGTTCGGTTGCTGCGTGTGAATCCATAAGAATACGGTTAGATATATACGTAAGGCCCCATGTATGTGGGGTCTTTTGTATGGTTATGAAGTAGATATACGTACAGGAGGCTGGTTTCGATGACGAATGCGCATGGATCGGTTATTGGTGTAATTGGGGCAATGGATGAGGAAATCGAATTGTTGCTTCAGGCAGCTCAACCGGTAGAACAAGTGGATGTCGCGGGACTCCGTTATTACAAGGGCTCACTCCACGGTATAAACATCGTTATTTGCAAGTCTGGAGTAGGGAAAGTAAATGCTGCAGTAACTACGCAGGTGCTGATCGACCGTTTTCATGTAACGAAGGTGATTTTCACAGGCGTAGCAGGTGCAGTGCACCCAGAACTGAACATCGGGGACATCGTCATCTCGACGTCCTGCATGCATCATGATATGGATGTAACCGCACTTGGGTTTGCTCCAGGCGTAATCCCGTTCCAAGAGATCTCACAGTTTATGGCTGATGCAGGTCTTATCGAATTGGCAGAACGGGCGTGTGAACGACTCGTACCAGGCCGATATCGCAAAGGAGTCGTGCTGTCAGGCGATCAATTTGTCGCAGATCGAGACAAAGTTCGAAAGCTGTATGAAACATTCACTGGATCAGTTTGCACAGAGATGGAAGGTGCCGCAGTGGCACAAGCATGCTTCATCAATGAGATTCCGTATGTCGTTATTCGCTCCATGTCGGATAAGGCGGATGGGTCAGCTCATGTTAACTTTTCTGAATTCACGGTGGAAGCCTCACATCGCTCCCACCAAATTGTGGACAGCATGCTGCAAGGATTACAGAACTAATTACGTTAGTTAATAAGTAATGAATATGATAGGCAGCACAGCGGCGCAAGCGACCTACACTTAGGATCTGCTTGCGCCGCTGTTCATTCTAACGAATATATTACATTGCAAGCTCCTTAGCCCTTGCATTGCGGTCTTGAATAATACTTCGTCTTGGCATCGGCGCCCAAGTAGATGTATCATCATGCCAAGTGTGGGGGAGGGGTACGGGGGACTTCTGCGACCACTTCGTCAACCATTGTTCCGGCAATAGCTGCTGTGGGTGGTTCGTTAATGTACGTGCAAGCGGATGCTCGCTCATTTCCAGCCATAGCATGCTCCAAGCGCGCGGCACGACCCGCCATATATCATAGCCACCTCCGCCAATGGCGACCCATTTGCCATTGGCGTATTGATGTGCAAGACGGTGGATAATGCGCGGGATCTCACTATAGATACGCGTGCTGCAATGCAAGTGAGACAACGGATCCATTGCATGAGCATCACAGCCATGCTGGCTAATTATAATGTCCGGCTTGAATGCTGCTGCTGCACATTGTACGGTCTCTGTGAAGCATTCCAGCCACGAGTCATCCTCCGTATACGGTTCCAGCGGTACATTGACGCAAGCGCCAAAACCCTCTCCACCGCCGCGTTCATGCACGAATCCTGTACCCGGGAACAGAAACTTCCCAGTCTCGTGAATGGAGTAAGTAAATACATCTGGATCCGTATAAAAGCACCACTGTACACCATCTCCATGGTGGACATCTGTGTCGATATACAGCACTCTTGCACAGTACGTATGCCGAAGCCAGGCGATTGCGACCGCAGCATCATTATATACGCAGAAGCCTGCACCTTTATCGCCAAAGGCATGATGAAGTCCACCGCCCAAATGCAGAGCGTGTTCAGATCTTCCAGACATGACCGCCTCACAAGCAGCAATGGAACCGGCAACTATCGCGCAAGCCGCTGTATGCATCCCTGGAAAGTAAGGAGTGTCTTCCGTATGCAAGCCGTATTGTGCTGCTTTAACGGCCCACTCGGCAGTTGGATTCGGTTCGCTAAGCTTCTTTACAGCTTCGATATAGTCGGCGCGATGAATGAGAGGCAGCAAACGTTCGATATCTGCGGCTTCCGTCTGAAGACGTGTGATAGCGCCTTCATCTATGGCTTTAGCGTATTCTAGCAGATCATGCGTCATAGCAAGCCGCTGCTGATCGAATGGGTGATCGGCATTAAAGCGATAGCGGAGGGCTTCCTCATGCATGAAGTATAGTGCCTTACCTGACATGTCCAACATCCCTCTCCTAACAATACTAATACATGAACCGCTGACGGAATCGGACGCGGTCGAACTGCTCCTCTGACGATAATGGAACGTTCTTGCCGATACGAACCATAAGGCAGTTGGCAGGGTGGGAACAAATTTCAGGATCATCTGTCGCATACCAGATCATGCCTACGGATTCCATCAACTTCTCCATCATCTTCCGATAGTCCCATACGTTCATTCGGGTGCCATCCAAATCCCAATGCCAATAATATTCAGTCGTAAATACAATATAGCGCTCCATCTGTTCATCTTCAAACGCTGTCGAAATCATGCTTCTGCCCAAACCAAGTGAGCGGTAATCCTTGGCGACCTCAATGGCGCCAAGCTCAATTAAATCATCCATTTGTCCATCTGACCAGCGCTCCAGCTCATCGGGATAATGGAAGGTGACGTAACCGACGATAGTAGAGCCTTCTCTCGCAATAATAATGCGTCCTTCGGGTAAATCTGCGATCTCCACAAGCGCTTGGTGTTGATCAGTTGGCCGGCGAAACGCCTTCAAATCGGTGTGCATAGTCAAGGTGCGAAGAATATCGGAACGTACGGGGCCTTCGACAACAACAACTCGTTCCGTATGAGGAATAATATGAGCGTAGTATCTCTTCGGATGTTCCACACCAAGCAGCTCCTTTCATCTCTTCCATTCCGTTATAGCAAAAATAGAATGATTTGAAAAGGAAAGAATAGGCGAAAAACAAATCGTATGCTATAATGATTTTGCCTTAAAGTTCATGATTTTTCCCTTGACACCACGAACTGCATCATCGTCCTTTAGTGCATTTCTTCATGAAAGCGATTTATTACACGAATTTGTGATTCGTGGAGCATGAATAATGATGTAAAAGACATAGGAGGATGGAACAATATGGGTAACGTGCAGGGAGAAATTATTGCTGCGATTGCAAGCAATCCAAACATGAGTGACTATGGAAAATGGTCGGCCGATTTCAGGTGGGAAGAGGTAGAGAAGCAATTTTCTTGGTATGAGACTGGAAAAGTAAATATGGCTTACGAGGCGATTGATCGGCATGTTGCGAATGGTCGCGGAGATAAGGTGGCGCTCTATTACAGTGATGCTGTTCGTGATGAAGCGTATACCTATACTGAGTTGAGCCGCAAGACGAATCAGTTCGCGAACGTGCTGCGCGACCTCGGAATTCAAAAGGGAGAACGCATCTTCATTTTCATGCCGCGCACACCTGAACTGTATATCAGCTTACTTGGCTCGCTGAAGATTGGGGCTGTTGTCGGTCCACTATTCGAAGCGTTTATGGAGACTGCGGTTAAGGATCGGTTAGAGGACAGCGCGGCAGTAGCGATTGTGACAACTCCAGCGCTCGTTCATCGTGTGCCCCGTTCTGAGCTGCCTGCCTTGAAGCATGTGATTCTTGTAGGTGACGAAATAGAGGTTGAGGATGGAATTGTTGATTTCCACGCGGAAATGTCTACCGCCTCCGAAGAAGCCGAAGTGGAATGGCTGCAGCGGGAAGACGGGCTCATTATTCACTATACATCCGGCTCGACAGGCAAGCCTAAGGGCGTATATCACGTACAAAACGCAATGATTCAGCATTATCATACCGGAAATGTTGTATTGGATTTAAAGGAAGACGACATTTATTGGTGTACAGCAGATCCAGGTTGGGTTACTGGAACGTCATACGGGATATTCGCACCGTGGCTGAACGGAGCGACGAACGTGGTTCGTGGCGGACGGTTCAGTCCGCAGGACTGGTACTCAACCATTGAGAAATATAAAGTATCCGTATGGTACAGTGCTCCGACCGCATTCCGTATGCTGATGGGTGCCGGGGATGATGTAATTTCGAGCTTTAACTTATCAAGCTTACGTCATATCCTGTCTGTAGGCGAACCGCTTAATCCGGAGGTTGTTCGTTGGGGAATGAAAGTTTACAATCATCGGATTCATGATACATGGTGGATGACGGAAACGGGTGGACAGTTGATTTGCAACTATCCGGCAATGGCCATCAAGCCTGGCTCCATGGGACGTCCTGTCCCAGGTATTGAAGCCGCGATTATTGATGATCAAGGCAATGAGCTTCCTCCATTTCGAATGGGGAACCTGGCCATTCGTACACCATGGCCGTCGATGATGCGAAAGGTATGGAACAATCCGGCTAAGTATGAAGAATACTTCCGCCTTACAGGATGGTATGTATCGGGTGATTCTGCCTACATGGATGATGAGGGCTACTTCTGGTTCCAAGGCCGAATTGACGATGTTATTAATACATCGGGCGAACGAGTTGGCCCCTTCGAGGTAGAGAGCAAGCTTGTCGAGCATCCGGCAGTCGCGGAAGCAGGCGTAATCGGGAAGCCTGATCCAATGCGTGGCGAAATTATTAAGGCATTTATTTCTTTGCGCGAGGGCTATACGCCGTCCGAAGAGTTAAAAGCGGATATTGCGAAGTTCGTCAAGGAAGGGCTGTCCGCACATGCATCGCCTAGGGAGATTGAGTTCAAGGACAAATTGCCGAAAACTCGCTCAGGCAAAATTATGCGCCGTGTGCTCAAGGCATGGGAATTGAGCCTGCCGACAGGCGATTTATCAACGATTGAGGATTAACTGCTGAAGTCATTATTGACAAATCCATAATAGTGGGATATTATCCCAATAGCAAAGCGAATATGCAACGCGAAACGACAAGTACAATAGAATGGACATAACATGTTACCGCAAGGGCATTCGTTATGGAAGTTCAGTCGCTATGTGACTGCCTTCTTAACGTGTGCCTTTTTGTCGTTGCACCGTTTTCGCGAAATCAATCCATTGTGACGGAGAGGGGTATATCCATGAACGGAATACATTACAAGTGGGGCAGATCCTTATTGCTGCTTATCATTACCGCACTTGTCTTAATGACGGCAACAGGTTGCAGCTCAAGCAGTCAGACGAATGGAGCGTCGAATAACGGAGGCAGCGGAAAGACATCAGAACAAGCACAAAACAATAGCGATTCAGGCAAGACAGAGTCGACAGGCGGCGACGTGTCGGGTGATTTTGAAATCCAGTATTTTGTCGGCGGATATGGCGATCAGGGCTGGAAGAAGATTATCGCGGAGTTTCAGAAAAAGTACCCGAATGTAAAAGTCAAAGAGTCAGCAGGCCCGAAAATCAATGATCAGATGAAGCCGCGCTGGATTCAAGGAAACCCTCCTGACTTTGTCTACATTGACGGTGCTGGCTCGAATGCAACCCAAATGGTACAAGATGATCAATTGATGGACTTGACAGATTACTTTAAAGAGGCCAAGAATGCGGATGGCAACAAGATTTCTGACGAACTGCTGCTGAAGCCGATCGACTACGGCGGCAAAATTTATACGATTCCATTCGTATTCGGCTCCTGGGGAGTTTTCTACGACAAGAAATTTTTTGCAGACAATGGCTGGACTGAACCGAAAGATTTTGAAAGCTTTATAAGCGAAGCGAAGAAAATCAAGGAATCCGGCAAGGTCAATGCGCCATTTATTTTTACAGGAAAGTACCCGTACTACTTCCAAAATGGTGTAATGGATTCCGCATTTGTCGTGAACAACAACAACGATACTTCTATTTTGCTTGATATGTTCGCCTTGAAGGAAGGCGTGTTCAAGAGCGAGCCAGTGAAGAAGACATTGGAGCAAATGGTGCAAATGCGGGATGCAGGCCTTATTGACCCAGCCTCAGCTCCAATTAACCATATTGACTCGCAAATGCTGTTCCTGCAGCATAAGGATGCCTTTATTCCGAATGGACTCTGGCTCGAAAATGAAATGAAGAAAGATGTTCCGCAAGGTTTTGAATTCGGTTTCATTCCATCAATCACACAAAAGCCGGGCGGCAAATATGTAGCGATACCATTTACTGCTACGGTAGGAATTGCGAAGAAAGCGAAAAATCCAGCTGCCGCAAAAGCATTCCTCGAGTTCTTATTCACGAAGCAATCTGCCATTACATGGGCGGAGGAGACAGGTGCACTTGGCAACTTGAAAGCGGATTTGGAGAAATCAAATGCGAGTGAGCTGTCCAAGACAGCTATGAAATTTTACAGCTCAGACAACACCATTGTTGCTCCTTACATTGAATTGAATGCGGATGTAGACAAGGTGAGATCAGACTCAACCCTTGCACTTATGATGGGCAACATTACTCCAGATGAATGGATGGATCGGATGGAGAAGGCGGCTGCGAAGGCAAGAAAATAAAGCAGAACAGTGATTATTTGGGGATGCATGTGTGAAGTCGTAGCGCATGCATCCTGATCTATAACACGACGGCTTTGAACAAATGAGAGTTAAGGAGGGGACTACTTGAAAAAGATGGTGCCCGCACAGGGAACTCCCGCAAAGGGGAATGCAAGCGGAAGAGTCGGCCTCTCATGGAAGAGAAAGCGTCAGCTCTTTGTGTTCGTATTTACGGTACCAACATTGCTGTTTTTCTGCTTGTTTATGATCTACCCCATTTTTCACGGATTGTATTACAGTTTTACAGACTGGTCGGGTGGATCGGAGACGAAGAACTTGATCGGCATCCAGAACTATCGCGACTTGGCAAATGACCCTATAATCATCAAGGCGATCATGAATGATTATTTCTTTGTGTTTTGGAAGGTAGTTGGCATTGTCGGATTAGGGGTATTGTTCGCCGTACTGATGACCCGTTTTCGGGTACGTGGAAGCGGATTTTTCCGTTCAGTATTTTTTATCCCCAACATCCTGTCGGTCGTAGTCATTGGCGTGCTTTGGAATTATATTTACAATCCTAGTATTGGATTTTTAAATTCGTTTCTATCTTTGTTCACGTCAGAAAAGGTTCAGACACCATGGTTAGGAGATCCGAAACTGGCGATGTGGATGCTGCTGCCTCCGGCAATATGGGCAGGTGTAGGCTTTGTCATGATCCTCGTTATTGCGGGCATTTTGAATATTCCGAAGGACTTATATGAGGCAGCGAGTATTGATGGTGCTAAGGAGTGGCAGCAATTTTGGCGTGTCACGATGCCGCTTACGTGGGAGCAAATCAAAGTATCCATTCTATGGGTGGTTATGACAACCTTGAATGGCTCGTTCGTCATCGTGTGGATGATGACAGAAGGCGGACCGGATAATGCAACACAGGTCATGGGCTCATATTTGTATCAAATGGGATTTCGACAATTCCATTTCGGCTATGCTTCCGCGATTGGTGTACTGATCCTTGTCCTGTCGCTCATAACAACCCTGGCGCTTCAGCGGCTAATGCATAGAGATGCAATTGAGATGGCTTGATTATTTGGACTGGAAAAGGAGAGGACAGTCTATGAATTCCATAGAGCAATATCCTCGTAAGCGTTCTCAAAAGGTTGTTAGAGCCTTATTGTATGCGTTGCTCGGGATTTGGACGATATTCGTCATTTATCCGCTGCTGTGGACGATCCTTGGTTCGTTCAAGACGAATCAGCAGTTCCTGTTACATGCACCGTGGAGCTTGCCGGAGTGGCCGCTTGAATGGGCTAATTTCACAGCAGTTTGGAGCAACTACCATTTAGGGATGTACTTTACCAACTCATTGCTTGTTACAGTGGCAAGCACCGTGCTGGCATTGCTTCTATCTTCAACTACATCCTATGTTATCGCTAGATTTCCGTTTCGCGGAAGCATGGCGCTCTATAATTTATATTTGTCCAGCATGATGATTCCCCTTATCCTTGGCTTAATCCCGTTATTTTTCCTTCTTTCCAACCTGCATCTGGATAATTCGCTTCTGGGACTGATTCTGGTGTATACGGCAATTAATTTGCCATTTGGCGTATTTGTGCTTGTTGGATTTTTTAGGTCGATGCCGAAGGAACTGGATGAGGCGGCTTCCATCGACGGCAGCTCGCATTATGGTGTTTTTTTCGTATTATGCTTCCGCTTGTTAAGCCTGGACTTATATCTGTTGGCATGATGAACGTATTGAATATTTGGAATGAATATATTATTGGTACGGTGCTGGTAAATGATCCCGATAAGTATACGATCCCTGTCGGCATCGCGATTATGCAGGCCGAGATGCAGTATCGTACAGAGTGGGGGCCACTTTTTGCGGGATTACTGCTTTCGATCATCCCTGTACTAATTTTATATATAATCTTCCAGAAGCAAATTACAAGCGGCATGATGGCTGGTGCGATTAAATAACACATATCCGAGTAGGGTAAGGGGATAGTGTTGCGAATGAAAATGATGACTTATATGCAGCAAGTCGGCCGATCACTGATGATCCCCATTGCAGTGCTCCCCGCAGCTTCGATATTAGTGCGTATCGGAGATATTCATTCCAATATCCCATGGATGGCAGCAGCAGCAAGTGTATGCAAGTTAGGTGGAAACGCCATTTTCGATCATATGCCGCTCTTTTTTGCTGTGGGGGTAGCGATTGGATTGACATCAAGCCAAGGGGTTGCAGCTTTGGCCGCTGCTGTTGGTTACTTTGTATTTACGAATGTCATGAAGCATTTTGAGCATGGAATTGTCTTGGATACGGGTGTTCTGGGAGGAATGCTATGCGGAGGGATCGTAGCTGCCTTGTATAACCGTTACCATAGAATAAGGCTCCCGGCAGCGATCGGATTTTTCGGAGGCAAGCGTTTTATCCCGATCATATCTTCCGTTGCGATGGTTGGTGTAGGGGTAGTAGCTGGTCTGATTTGGCCGACAATCCAGGAGGCCATTCGTGATACAGGTTCCAGTATACTGACGGCAAAAGGCTGGGGGGCTGGCATATTTGGCTTGTTGAATCGATTGCTCATACCTACTGGACTGCATCATATACTGAACAATATTGCATGGTTTCAAATTGGGGAATACGTAACAGATACCGGGGCGATTGTGCGAGGCGATTTGTGGCGGTTCCATGCAGGCGATCCGACAGTTGGAACCTTTATGGCAGGATTTTTCCCTGTTATGATGTTTGGACTGCCGGCTTATGCACTTGCCATAGTCCGTTCCTCCCAATTGCATGAACGCAAGCGTGTTGCGTCGATTATATTGACAGCCTCATTGACAAGCTTCCTGACAGGGATAACAGAGCCGCTTGAATTTACACTTATGCTGACTGCCCCAGTTCTTTATGGTCTGCATGCCATTTATACGGGATTAGCACTCATGCTAGCAGATCTCATGAGCATTCGAGCAGGATTTGGATTCTCAGCAGGCTTCATCGATATGTTCATATCGTGGACGAGCGTTAGAAATGCTCTGCTCTTGCTATTACTCGGAATTCTTTATTTTGGACTGTATTATGCGACCGCAACAATTGCAATCCGTGTATTTCATGTTCACGCACCAGGACGTGAGGAGCAGGCAACGATGGAGGCCGTAATCCCCTCAATTGGAACGCGAGATGATACAGATGCCCTATTGGAACGATTGCTAGGCTATATAGGAGGAATGGGAAATATTCGAGCTGTCGATGCGTGTATTACTAGACTTCGGCTGCGGCTTGAGGATGACTCCAAGGTAGATGAGGGAGGGATTATGTCTCTTGGCGCGTATGGTTTGATGCGTGTCGGCAAAGGTCACATCCATATTGTGATGGGAACGGATTCGGAGCTTCTGCGGGAGAAGATTGAGCGAAGATTAAGCGTGTCAGCATTTATTAACGGTTAGCACGCATATTTCGGTTATCCATTAGCAGGGCAGTTCGATTCTTGGAAGGGGAGAGCGGATGATTGAACGGAAAATTGTGCATGTCCTGTCGCATAATGTGGTGATGACCAAACTATCCAATGGGAAAAACTCTATCGCCTTTGGCAAAGGGATTGGCTTTCAAAAAAAGCTGGGTATGGAGGTGAATGAAAATGATATAAAACAGGAATTTTTACTGCATACGACGGAAGTGCTGGAGCATTACGAGCAAATTTTGTATGCGGTGGATTTCAAAATTATTGGTGTAGTCGAGGAAGTGATTGCATTTGCACAGAGTCATTTGGAAGGGGATTTCTCAGAAACGATTCATTCTGCACTCGTTGATCATATTAATTTAGCCATTGAGCGCTGCAAGCGCGGCTTAGTGATCAGCAATCCCTTCATGTTCGAAATTCAGCATTTGTATCGAGATGAATATCGCGTAGCAGAGCGGGCGATAGATTACCTAAATGATCAGTTGGATGTGAACTTGCCTCAAGATGAGGTTGCGTTCTTGGCAATGCATTTTCACGGAGCAAGAAGTGGCGGCAAGGGCAATAAGTCTGTTGCTGAATTGAAAATGATATCGAGAGTGCTGGAGAATGGCAAGCATGTTGGCATTGACTTTGATGAGTCGCTCTCCACAGTACTCTTTATTGGTCACTTAAAGGGACTCATTGATCGAGTAAGAGCAGGGAAGACACTTAACAATCCGCTGCTCGTTCAAATTCGTGAAGAATATGAAGAAGCCTATGAAAAGGCAATTATATTGGCAGGCTGGATTGCTGAAGGGCTGGAAAAAGCGGTACCCCCAGAAGAAATCGGATTTCTAACGATGCATTTGGAACGGCTTGTTCAGCGGAAAAATGTTAGCATATGAGGGAAGAAGCAATGGATGATAACATGAAAAAAAGAGGACAGAATGTCTATCGCATTCTGTCCTCTTTTGTGTAAATTTAATTATTGACCTGAGCAGAAGAGGAGGCAGATGATTCGCCTGCACTGTTTGCAGCTGTTACATGATACCATCCGCCTGGTGTTAATGTAATCAGCTCAAAGTCAGTTGAGGCAGAAGATCCGATTCGCTCATAAGGGCCGTTGCGGCTCGCGCTGTAGTAGATGTAATATTCGCTTGGATTGTTGGCTGAAGCCTTCCAAGTAAGTTTTACACCCATATCCGTTAACGATGCCTTCAGTCCGCTAGGAGAGTCAGGAGCCTGAGCTGCTGACTGTTGCGGCTCCTGAGCATTGCCATTATCGGCTTCATGGCTACCGGCTTGGCCGCCTGAATTTCTCCTGCTCGATTCACTTGGATCATTGGTACCCGGTGGTTGAGGTACCTCTGTTTTTGTTCCTGAGCCTAGAGCTCCCCACTGGACAATTTCAGAAGGTATCGATTCATGTCCACCGACATCGACAGCTGTCACATAGAAGCTGTATTGTTGGCTGCTTGATGCATAGCTGCTGAATCTCGTATCATCACCGGTCAATACGGTTCCACTTTGCTGCTGGTATGTTCCGCCGTTCAATGATCGATATAGACGGTATCCGACTACATCGGATTCTGGATTGCGAGAGAAGGTGATGTGAACGGCATCGCTCTTCGATGCTGCAATCCGAACGTCGCGTGGTGCAGAAGGCGCTTTGCCATCGTCTTGACGTGGATCGACCTTCGCTGGTGCGTCACTATTGGCGTCCTCCGGCAAATAGGCAGATAAAGATCGGCGATTGCTGCTGGATGATAAATGACCCAGCGCCTTCTTCAATTCTTCAACAAGCTCCTGGATTGGCTTCTCACGCTTCAGTACAACCTTCTCTGCAACCATATCAGCAGGAGTGCTGTCCTGTGGTATATAGTTGACGCCGTCATAGGTAATGTACTTCATGTGAACAAGCGCATCTTCTTCGGTCTTTGGAACATACTTGCGGTTGAAAATATCTGTAACGAATTTGCCGCCAAGTCTTGTTAATTCATTTGGAAGCTTACCGCTGTACCCAGACACTGTCATGCTTACAATGCCGTCAGGACGAGTAAATTCCTTCGTTTGCAGCAGGTCAGGCTTGGCCTTGTTCACCTCGTTCATGACCTTCGACCATATCTCTGTCGAGCGTGAGCGGGCATCGCGATTCAATACATGAATCGGCTTGTCATAGCCTACCCATACGCCCATCGTGACATCAGGAGTTGAGCCGATGAACCAAGTATCCGCATAGTTCTGGGTCGAGCCAGTTTTTGCGGCAACCTCAACTTTTCCATATAGGTCAAATTCGCCTCTCACGCGGCGTCCTGTACCTCTCGAATCCGTAATGACCGATTTCATCATGTCTGTCATCAGATAGGCGCTTTGCTTGGAAACGACCGCTTGCGGTTCTTCCTTGTGCTGATAGACGATATTTCCTTTGGAATCTACAATTTTGCTAATCAAGTACGCATCATTGAATACACCCTGATTCGCAATTGCACCGAATGCATTGGTAATTTCCTCAACCGTAACGCCATAGCGCAAGCCGCCTATAACGCCAGTTTGTGCGTAGTAATCTTCAGGCTGAATGGTTGTGATACCGAGCTTCTGCACGAAATCCAGCGCTTTTTTTACACCCAGCTTCTCGATGTAGATTTTGAGAGCCGGCAGGTTAAGTGATTGGCTTAATGCGCTTCGTGCGGTAACGAGCCCTTGATAGCGACCGTTGGCGTTGCCTGGAATATGATAACCCTTAGAGCCGTCCTTGAGCACCATCGGAGCATCGTCCAATATGGAAGCTGGTTGAATCAAGCCCTGGTCAAGCGCAGGCAAATACGCAGCCAGCGGCTTCATCGTCGAGCCAGGCTGCTTCAGCATTTGCGTGGCGAAGTTCATCTGCTCGATCTTGAAGTCTCTTCCTTCGATCATGCCTAGAATAGCACCAGATTTATGATCGACCATCAACGACGCAACCTGTTCAACACCTTTTGTTTTACTGTCCGGTGAGAAATTATTGGGATTGGAAGATACTCGCTTCATCGCATCATATATCTTTTTGTCGATGGTGGTATATACGAGATACCCGCCGCGCAACAACTGTTCGCGTGCCGACTGCAGCATATCGTTGTTCTCGCGCTTGCGCAAGTCTGCCTTCGTAAGTCCTGGGTTTTTCTGAAGCACGAGCACTTCTGCGGCTGCGCGTTCCGCTTCCATCATCAGATACGGATATGTAGCGTATGCCTTCTCCCGAGGCTGGGCAATCGATTTGCGAATATCAAACGCCAGCGCTTCATTATATTGCTGCATCGAAATTTTATTTTCTTCAAGCATTCGTTTGAGAACAAGCTTCTGCCGCTCTATCGCACGTGCAATACCTTTTTCATTGATTTCACCTTTACCGTTAAAGGCCGAATAGGCAGAAGGCAACTGTGGAAGACCCGCTAAATATGCAGACTGGGCAATATTCAGCTTGCTCAAATTATCAATATTAAAAATACCTTTAGCTGCTGCTTTAATTCCGTATAAATTATAGCCTGTTGAACCGTTGCCGAAAGGAACCTTATTTAAATATGCAACAATAATTTCTTCTTTGGACAACACGCGCTCCATACGCAGAGAGAGCAATATTTCCTTTGCCTTGCGGCT
Source organism: Paenibacillus alvei DSM 29 (assembly GCF_000293805.1). GTDB lineage: Bacteria > Bacillota > Bacilli > Paenibacillales > Paenibacillaceae > Paenibacillus_B > Paenibacillus_B alvei. The sequence goes on from NZ_AMBZ01000004.1 coordinate 615,155, forward strand.
GTCGGTACGATCCAAATTCAAAAATACTCGTCTTGCCAATTGTTGTGTAAGCGTACTGCCGCCCGTTTGCACAGATTGATTCAATACTTTCTGTACTACAGCCCGAGACAGTCCGCGAATATCAACGCCCATATGTTCATAGAATCGATTGTCTTCAATCGCGATAAGGGCATCTATGACGGATTGGGGGATATCTTTTAATGAGACGGGACGACGATCTTCTTCGGTTCGAAGCTGTCCGATTTGATTGCCGTCATTGAAAAAGACGAATCCCGTTATGGCATTCTCCTGAATCTTCTGCTGAATCATTTCCCGTGGGCGAACTGGTTCGTCCTTAATTAAGGACGTTACATAACCGAGACCAGCCCCACCAGCAAATAAGCCGCATAGCAGGCCGAACAGCATGAGCCATTTGATAACGGACCATATCGTGCGGCCAATCGACCTCTTGCGCGTCGGTTTTTTGCCGCTTTCCGTCACTTTCTCCTCAACCATGCATTTTTTCCTCCTTAGTAAGTGCAGCGCTTTCCATTATACCATAAAAGTGAGGGGAAAAAGAGCGTCGTAAATCGCATTTCCTGATGATAATATAGCGGGTAAACATAAAAAAATCGCCTCCCGCTAGGGGAGGCGATTGTGGTGTCGCTTCTATGCGATAGAGCGAATCTTATCGGCTGTAGAACTCGACGATTTGCTTTTCATCGATGTCTTGGGACAACTCGCCGCGCTCAGGCAAACGTACGAATTTACCTTCCATAGCAGCTTCGTTGAATTCCAAGTATCCTGCCAAGTGATGACGGCCTTCAAGAGCCTCTTTGATCACTTTCAAGCCACGGCTTCTTTCACGCAAGCCGATAACATCACCAGGAGTTACGATGTAAGACGGGATGTCTACTTTTTTACCGTTCACAGTCACGTGACCGTGTGCTACCAATTGGCGAGCACCTGCACGGGAGTTGGAAAGGCCAAGACGGAATACCAAGTTGTCCAAGCGGCTTTCGAGCAAGAACATGAAGTTCTCACCAGCGATGCCTGGCAATTTGGATGCGCGGTTGAACAATGTGCGGAATTGCTTCTCGCCCAAACCGTACATGTGGCGCAATTTTTGTTTTCTTGTAATTGAACGCCGTAGCCGCTCAATTTTTTGCGTTGTCCTGGACCATGTTGTCCTGGAGGATACGCGCGCTTCAATTCTTTACCAGTACCGCTCAAGGAAATTCCAAGACGACGGCTCAATTTAAATTTAGGACCTGTGTAACGTGCCATGTTATATTGACTCCTTCTCAATCAAAATTATCGTTAGATTGTGGGGTGTCATTGCGTCGAAATCATCCTATGCCGTTCGATCAATTCGTTCAGCTCCGACTCAGGTTTTCAGCCGCTGCCTAGTCGGTGATGATTGTCGTGAGGGTGACACAACAGTTTCGCCCATATACATCACATAATATTATAAGATAGGACACTCTTCTGTCAAGCTATCAATTCCAATTATGCTGGAAAACGTCTAGTCATTAGATCTTTAGGCATGGTTCTAATGGACCAAAATTTTAGAATTGGTTTTCGGGATATAGTACATTTTCATTGAAAAATCATGTATGATAGGAAATGAACAACCTTTCGAATATGAAGGAGAAGAGGATGACGGAACGTCAACTTCCACATTATACAATTGAATTAGAACCGAAAAAGATAGAGACAAAGGATTACCAAGAATCCGCTCCTGTCGATGATGAATTGGCAATAGAAGGATGGTTGTTGCAACGTGATGTGACACCTCATGACTTTCCGTATATTGCCTCACTGCTGCAATCCGCCTACCGCGCGTGGCTAAAGGATATGCCAAATGAAGCGCTGTCCATCATTGGAAGCAGCGCTATTTATGATTATTCCGGTGGATGGCTCGCAGGAGATAAGTCACTGCTGGATACGGACAGCAGAGCCAGCGAGGCGATGAATGAATGTTTGCAAGAGCGAACCAAGACGATAGCAGCTATTGGAGACGGGGTATTGGTTATGTGCCCGCTGCACACACGAGAAGGGCGTGATGTGTTCGCAGTCGCTGTGTATAAACTGCTGATGCCGAATGAGGCTATGACAGCACTCGAAGCGTGGACACACGCGCTTCGCGCTCAGTTCTATCTTGCATTTGAATATACATTTATTAAAGAACTTATGTACACACAGCGCGTTGTTGAAAGAGAATATAAGCGCAGAGATGTTCTATATAATGTTGTGCGTCACATGCATGATCGAATTGATGTAGATGCAGTATTGACACAAATTATGGAAAGTGTCGAACGGCTTGTGCCGGAATCGAGCATTGAGGTGTATTTATCGCAAGATCATCATAGTGTGAATCCGAAGGTGAAGACGCTCGTATTCAAGTCATGGGGAGACCCAATTGTAATGCAAGCCTTTATGAAGGGCGAACTATGTTACGGACGAACGCAGGAGGGACATATTGAAGTTGCCTTTGCACTTTGCGGTAAGCAAGGCTCATACGGCGTGTTGAAGGTATGCTTCCTTGGCGAGGATCCTGATCCTTCGGATGTGCAGCTCATTCAACTCGTCGTAGAGACAGCAGGGACGGCTTTTGAGAATGCACGACTTCATGAGCAAGCCAATGAAGTCATACAAGAGCTCCGTTTTATCAATGATTTGACGAAGCGAATTAATCAGAGCCTACGGCTGCGGGATGTATTCCGAGACGCTACGCATGAACTGCTGCGGGTGTTCGGTGCTGAATTTTGCCTATTGCTGCAGCTCCATACTGAGAAGAATCGCTTCGAGGTCGTATCCTGTAATTTAGAAGAGTTTGATGGGGCTCATATGCCGGCAGATGAAGGATTGTTCGGCTATATGATCTCACTGCGTGAACCGATAATTGTGTCTGACTGTACGGAGCAGACTCCTGCTTCGATGCAATTCTTCGAGAAGCTCGGCTTGCGTTCCGTTATTGCAGCTCCGTTATTCGGCGGAGGCGAGCTGGTTGGGATTGTCTTGCTTGCAGACAAGCGGCCGCAATTCTTTACGTATGAGAACTTGAAGCTGCTGCAAATGCTTGCTACTCATATTGGTCTTGCTATTGCAAACGCCACCTTGCATGCAAGAGTGAAACATCTTGCGAATAAAGACCAGCTTACAGGGCTTTTTGCAAGGCATTATTTGGACAAGCAAATCGATCGGCTGCAAAAGAATGATTTCTGTGGGTCATTGATTGTGGCGGATATTGATTATTTTAAGCATATTAACGACTCCTATGGTCATCAAATTGGCGACAAGATTCTGAATCAAGTCAGCCGAATCATACGCTCATCGATTCGAGAAACAGACATTGCGGCCCGTTGGGGCGGTGAGGAGCTTGCAATATACTTTCCACAGCTTACCTTGCCCCAAACACTTGGTGTGGCGGAACGGATACGGACTCGAGTGGCCAATGAAACAGATCCGCGTGTTACGGTTTCATGTGGAATTGCAGACTGGAATTGGCAGGATGAGAAGATTAGTGTGGAATCTTTGTTCTACCGGGCAGATGTCGCCTTGTATGAGGCGAAGAACGGTGGACGGAACCGGATTCAAGTGAGCAAGAAGGAGTGGTAAGCGCATTGCGATACCGTCGAATAATTCCAAAACAGACGTGAAACGCTAAAAGAGGCGGGAATAACATTTCCCACCTCTTTTTTCGTTCATGAATATAGTGGAGGTGATTGACATGATAACCACGACAAGAGCAAAAGTACGAGTAAAGTGGAACAGGATAACGCGGACAGTAGTACTGCTGCTTGGTGCTATTTTGATCCATGGATGTTCGATTGCGGATCATACACCTCCTGAAGCATTGCTTGACAGAGCACTAAATGGCATGGCAGGTAAAGATCAGTTTCGCTTTCAGGGGATGGCTGAAATTCGAACAGGTAGAGATAAGCTGCTGGCGAAGCAGCTGCGATATGAGGGAGAAATTCAACAGCATAAGGGGATCTATATGCGGTTAAGCCCTCAGGCTGAGCAGACAACGACAGAGAACAGATGGAATCCGCTTAAACAATTGGAAGAGCTTAGAATCGATGGGGCCAAGCGTGTGAAGGCGCTGACAAGTTATGATCCCGTTGTACAAACACATGCAGGCTCAACAAGCAAGATGCATATTATGAGCATGGACGAGAAGCAGCGAGCGGATTTGATTCCATTGCAAGTTGATGTAGACGCAGAACAAGCTAAGCACATGTATACGAAACAATTGATTGATGATTATGATCGGTTGATTACACCAAATGTACAGCTGCAGCAAATGAAGGGCAGCATGTCTCAAGCTGACGAGCAAAAGCTGCAAAAGAAACTATCAGCCCTTGCTGCTCAAGGCCGTAAGGAGCTCTATGCGAAGCTGAAGAATGCAGCGGTACAAGCGAAGTATGTGGTATGGGTAAATAAGCGTGATTCGCTTCCTGCCTACGTAGAAGGTTGGATCACTTCATCTTATGATGAGCAAGGAGAGCCGAAGGAAGAGCTGGTTCACATGCAGTCCCGATTTTTGTATGAGTAGAGTATCACTTGTACAGCGGTAGGAACCGCTGACGTCATGCGATCATCGTGATACAATGATAATCGTAAGATCATGCAAACCGACCGAGGAGGAACCATAGGATGAAAGACCCAAGAATAGAAGAGCTTGCGAAAAACTTGGTTGGATACTCTGTGGATGTACAGCCAGGGGAAAATATCCTTGTAGAGATGATTGGATCTGAGCGTGAACTGGTTACATGTATTGTGAACGAGATTGCTAAGCGTGGCGGCCGTCCGTTTGTGCAGCTAACCGATCGTTCTGTGCTGCGTTCGCTTCTCTTGAATGCAACCAAAGAGCAAATGGAGACATGGAAAGAGTACGATTTGCTTCGTATGCAGAATATGCAGGGGTATATCGGTATTCGTGCAGGGGAGAATGCGAATGAATTGGCAGATGTGCCAAAAGATAAGATGGCATTGTATGAGTCAATTTACTCCCATCCTGTACATATGGAAGAGCGTGTAAAACGCACGAAATGGGTTGTGCTCCGCTACCCGAACGCTTCAATGGCCCAGTGGGCGAACACATCGACAGAGGCGTTTGAAGATTTCTACTTCAATGTATGCAACCTGGACTATTCCAAAATGGATACAGCGATGGATGCTTTGAAAAACTTGATGGATCGTACTGACAAGGTACGCCTGGTCGGACCAGGAACAGATCTTAGCTTCTCCATCAAGAACATTGGTTCTGTCAAATGCTCCGGACAACGGAACATTCCAGACGGAGAAGTGTATACGGCTCCAGTGCGTGATTCGGTGAATGGCACCTTGTCCTACAATACACCGTCCATCTACAACGGGTTCACATTCGAGAACGTGAAATTCCGTTTTGAGAACGGTAAAATTGTGGAGGCAACAAGCAACGATACGGATCGCTTGAATGAAATCTTGGATTCGGATGAAGGGGCTCGCCACATCGGGGAATTTGCAATTGGCGTCAATCCGTACATCTTGCACCCGATGAAGGATATTTTGTTCGATGAAAAGATCGCGGGCAGCATTCATTTCACACCGGGCCAAGCCTATGACACAGCGGATAACGGCAATCGCTCGTCCATCCACTGGGACTTGGTTCTGATCCAACGTCCAGAGTACGGCGGCGGTGAGATGTACTTTGATGATGTGCTCGTACGCAAAGACGGCCGATTTGTCATTCCAGAGCTGGAATGCTTGAATCCTGAACATTTGAAGTAGTCTATATTTGCCTGCTTCTAATGAAGGATTTCACCTTGCGCCAAGACTCTTATTCACGGTATGATGGAAGCGTATAAATTTAGATGTGATTTACTGAGACGGAGGGATTTCAATGTCTAATAACACGGCAATTGTGGAAATCTCGCAAACAGCGAACAAATTCAGATCCTCGATTGTGTTACAAGCCGACAACAAATACATTGACGTAAAAAGTATTCTTGGCTTGTTCACAACGCTCGTTGGTAATCAAGCCTATGAACTGCATGTCCATGGTTCAGATGTGGACGAGGCAAAAGCAGCAATGGCTGAGGTATTTGCAAAGCACGGTTTGAATGTAACTGTTGTAGCCGAATAATTCGAAACGAGAAGAATAGGGGGCCGGGACGATTTGTCTCGGCTCTTCTTTCATATTGGAATGAGACTGCGACGTTCATGTTGACGGTTCATTATATTTTTTGTCGCCATGCAACATCTGTGATACAGTAAATATGCGCGCGGTGCAAGGCATTCAGTCCTTTATGAACGTTTGCCATGGCGCTGGAAATGTGCGGTTTATCACATAGAAGTTCACCGTGCATCTTGTGTTACAGGGCGTGATCGTCTAATATTAGAAATAGAACAAACGTGACTTCGGGTCATAGGGGGGAAATCAGGCATGTCTTCGTCGGATGTGGTACAAAAGATCAATGATAAGGCGCTCGCTCTGCTTGAAGATGATGCGCATCAAATAGAGAAACTCATTCAAGTTCAAATGGAGAACTTGGCGACGCGTTACTGCCCTCTCTATGAGGAAGTGCTAGATACGCAGATGTATGGTTTTTCTAGACAGGTGGACTTTGCGGTAAGAGCTGGATTGGTAGAAGAGGATGTCGGACGTATGCTGGTCAGCAGATTAGAGCGGAATCTTGCCGTATTGTATGAAGCATTGAACAAAGCAGAGAAATAAATAGAGAAGAAAATATGTAGAGCGTATAGCGTAACGGCTGAATACAAAGAAAGCTTGGGACAAGTCCCAAGCTTTTTGTGTTCATTATGTATAAAAAAGTTGATGACAAGCTGTCCCCACGCTTAATAGCTGAGCTAGATCGCATAGACCGGATCGCTTAGACGAGATAGAAGGAGACGCCAAGAATCACATACACAGCTAACAGCAGCAGGCCTTCGTACCAGTTCGTACGACCGTCTTGGGAAATGGATTTGGCTATAAATACAGAGACGCCAATTGCCACCATCTCAATGGTTGTAAATACGATATCCATCGTTTGTCCAAACAGTGTACTGACGAAGACGAGCACCGGTGCTACGAACAGTGCAATTTGCAAGCTGCTGCCAATTGCAATTTCGACGGCAGCGCCAATCTTGTTCTTCATGGCCATCATAACTGCCGCGCTATGTTCTGCAGCATTGCCCACGATCGCAATCACGAATGCCCCTACGAACAGTTCGGATAAGCCGAATTGTGCGGTGAATGAATCCAGGGTGCCAACAAGCCATTCACTGACGAATGCGACCATGACCGTAGATAGAAGCAGATAAAAGATAGATCTGGATTTGGACCAAGCAGGCTCTTCTTCGGCTTGCTCTTCACCAACCGCCGATTCGTCTACGAGCATGTCCTTATGCGTAATCATAGAGAACACGAGCCAGAGTAAATAGGCAGCAATCAATACACCTGCTACGATTAAGCTGAGTGTCTTCGTTCCTTCTGCACTGATGGAATGGGTCGTAAAAAATGCGGCGGGCACAAATAATGCAATGACAGCAAGCAGCATGAGGGAGCCATTCATTCCGGCAAGCTCAATGTTGAATCGCTGCACTTTAAACTTTAATCCGCCCACGAATAAGCTAAGGCCCAATACAAGCAGCAAGTTGCCGATAATTGCTCCTGTTAAACTGGCCTTGACCATGTCGAATAGTCCTTCCCGCACAAGGAAGATCGCGATGATAAGCTCAGCTGCATTACCGAAGGTTGCATTTAGGAATCCTCCAAGTCGCTGGCCTGCATAATGGGATACACTTTCTGTAGATCGTCCGAGGAAGCCCGCCACGAAGATAATCGCGATTGCGGAAATAACGAATTGCACTGTCATATTCCAATGGAGGTAATGACCTACCCCGCTTAGGACGAATGTGATGCACAATAGCGCGAAAAACAATCGGTTGCGCAAACCGACCACTCCTATCGTTTAAATTGTTTGGGCCAAAATATCTGATATTTAATATAGCGAACTGATTTTCGTTTGTAAACTATGGCCAATTGATCCATTTTATCGTGCAACATCTGAATTTGGGGCGAGTTGAATACTCTGTTTGCTTTCATGTTCAATAATCGTCTACAATATAGGTGAGACAGAAAGGAGGATGACGATGGCTGAGGAACAATTGAACACACAGGAAGGTAACATTCGGATATCCGACGATGTCGTCGCCACAATCGCTGGTCTTGCTGCGCTTGAAACTCCAGGTATTGCTGCTATGTCAGGCGGACTGTCCGAAGGTTGGGCGAAGCGATTGAGCGGCAAGAACGTGCAAAAGGGTGTATCTGTAGAGGTAGGTCAAGTGGAAACCGCTATAGATCTGCGAGTGATTGTCATGTATGGCATGCCAATTCAGGAAGTGTGCCGCCAGTTGCAATTAAACGTCCGCGAAGCGGTTCAGAATATGACCGGACTAGACGTCGTTGAAATTAATATTAAGGTAGAGGGCGTCGCATTTAAAGACGAGGAGCTGGAGGAGATTCAGCGAATCACCAAATAGGCACTTATGCTTGCATGCACAACACACAAAAAAAGACTACACGGACCTGAGCGGTCGGTAGTCTTTTTTTGTTGTTCGTTCGCGAGAATTCGGCAAGCTGCCAACTGGCTTTTTATCATGACTTATCCGATTGGCCTCGCGGGAGACGCTCAGTAATATGCCGATACTCGCCATCGTAATAAGCAGCGAGGAACCGCCATAACTAATGAGCGGCAGCGTAACACCGGTAATCGGTATCGTTCTCGTTACGCCTCCAATGTTGATGAAGGCTTGAACGGCAATAATACCGATAATGCCGACGCTCACAAGCGTTCCGTACGTATCCGGGCATCGGAGGGCGATTATAATACCACGCCAAATGAACATCAAATAGACGATCAGGAAAATGCTTGTTCCAATAAAGCCCCATTCCTCGGCGATGATGGCGAAGATGAAGTCATTATACGGATAAGGCAGATACAACAGCTTCTGGATGCTCTGACCGAACCCGGCTCCTGTCCATCCGCCATGAGCGACGGCCTTCAACGATTGAAGCAAATTATAACTGGTTCCTTGTGCATCTTGAAAAGGATCGAGCCAAGACTGGATGCGGGCGAATTGATATCCGTCCGCCAGCTTCCCGGGCGATAGCAAAGAATGTAATCCTAAAACGACAATCACACCTGTTAGTCCTACCAACAGGCAATTCATGATGTGCTTCAGGTTGGCTCCGCCTGCAATGACGATTACACCGGCGCAGGCGGCCAAAATCATCGCAGATCCAAAGTCGGGCTGCAGCATGATCAGGCCGACAACGAAGCCGACGATAATCATGACAGGGAAAAGTCCTTTTTGAAATCTCGAAATTTCTCGCCCTTCTTGGTTATTAAGGCGGCCAGGTACAGAACAATTGAAATCTTAGCCAATTCCGCCGGCTGTACCCCAATGGTGCCGCCGATACCGAACCAGCTTCTTGCCCCGTTTCGCTCTTGTCCTATATAAGGAACGAGAGCCAGCATTATAATCGTAACAATAAATAAAGGGATAAATAACTTTTTATACATTTTGTACGGGATATTCATTGCAATCAGCATTGCAATCAATCCTAATCCAGCCCACATGAGCTGACGTTTGCCGAAGTAAAGTGCATCGTGGTTGTATAAAGCAGAAACGGCAGCTAGACTAGAACTCGCACTATACACCATGACGACACCGAATCCTACGAGCAATAAAGTAAGCACGAGCAAGGTGAAATCCGGCGTGCCTTTGGCTGGTGGAGACGGGGTATCTCGTTTCATGGGTTTGTATGTTCTACTCAAGTGAGAACCACTACGCGCTGAGCGCTTCCTTCAATTGATGCAGGCGTTGAGTAGCGGTATTGAGCTGTGCTTGCGGGATCGGGGTTTCATAGTCCAACCCATGCGGGAAAGACGCACGTCCCATGTAGACCGCTTCAATAGCCAAAACGGCATCGGGCTTCTCGAGCTTGCCTTCTTTCACTCGTGTATTAATACGCAAGTAATAGTCTTCGCTGCCTGCTTCCATCTTCAAGTCGTATGTAGCACGGTAATACTCCCATTGGCCTCGTACGAAACCGAGCTTTTCCATTGCTTCGTCAAGATAAGCAAGGTCGGATTCAAGCCCAATCAGGCCAGAATTTTCGATTATCATGTACCACTTTCCTCCTTCGAGTTCTCGTCTACCTTATAAGTACAACCATCTTTACTCATTTCCATGATAGTATGTTTCCTACGCTTGCGCAAGAGATCCCTAGCGTGGTTACCGCATGAACCGGCGCATCGGTCAAAATCATGCAAAGATATCTACGGTAGATTACGGGGGTATGGTACAATATTGGAAATGTGAAGGTAGGGGGAGAGAAGGATGAGTGTGTCTCAAGCATCGTCCTTATGGAAGGAAGCTTTGTCAACACAGTTTGAGCAGACGATCGCATGGCGGCGTTATTTGCATCAGAATCCGGAACTGTCCTATGAAGAGTCGAAAACAGCCACATTTGTAGCGAATCAGTTGCGTTCCTTCGGAATTGAGGTTGAAACCGGCATTGGCGGAAATGGTCTGATAGGCCGGATTCGCAACGGCGATGGTGCTGTCGTTGCTCTGCGCGCAGACATGGATGCGCTTCCGATTCAAGATGAGAAGCAGTGCGATTATCGCTCACAGGTTCCTGGCGTCATGCATGCATGTGGTCATGATGGGCACACAGCTACGCTGCTGTCGGTAGCCAAAGTGTTGTCAGAGCAGCGCAGCCTATGGACGGGAGAAATTCGATTGCTGTTCCAGCCTGCGGAAGAGGTTAGTCCTGGCGGGGCCCAGGCGATGATTCGTGATGGAGCGCTCGAAGGTGTGAATCGGATCTATGGCGTTCATCTGTGGACGCCGATTCCTACAGGCATTGTAGCTACACGCGAAGGATCGATGATGGCAGCTGTAGATGATTTCCGCTTGACGATTGCAGGGAAGGGCGGTCATGGGGGGATGCCGCATTTATGTACGGATGCCGTCCTTATTGGGGCATCGCTTGTACAGCAGCTGCAGTCGATTGTGAGCCGCAATGTATCTCCGCTTCAGCCGGCTGTTATATCTGTGGGCTCTCTTCAGGCAGGCACGACACAGAATATTATTGCTGATCGAGCTGAACTGAAGGGGACGATTCGTTCCTTCGATCCAGAAGTTCGACAGCTGCTACGGCAGCGCTTCGAACGTATTGTAGAGCTGACGTGCGCGATGCATGAAGCCGAATATGAGATGGAATTCCGTGTTGGCTATCCAGCACTTGTTAATGATGGCAGCGAGGCTGAACGCGTATTCCGCATTGCAGATGAAGTGGTCGGTCAAGATTGCGTTCGGGAAGCAGAAATGATGATGCCTGCTGAAGATTTTGCCTATTATGTAAAGCAGATACCGGGTTGCTTCGTACTTGTAGGAGCGGGAAATGAGGATCATGCTCGTTATCCACACCACCATCCGAAGTTCGATTTTGAGGAGTCTGCCATGCTGATTGCGGGGCAAATGTTAATCGGATTAGCAATGGATGCATTAGCCGAGCAAAAGTAACCATTGGTTGCATGTGATATAGTAGTATAGAATACGTAACGGGATTAATCTGTAGTAAAAACATGTAAATGGCTGATATTTAAAATGAATGAGCATTAGATCGCACTATGCCGAAGAAGTGATTGGCTCGCTTGGATATGTTTCGCCAATTGGGGCATCCTATGCCTGAATAGGAGGATGCTGATGTCAACGGTACAAGAGGTAATGACGACAACCTGTGCCACATGCACAGTATTGGACAACATTTATGAGGCAGCCGTCAAAATGAAGCAATATGATACGGGATTTATTCCGATTGTAGATGGTGAACGGCTCGTTGGGGCAGTAACGGATCGGGATTTGGTGCTGCGCGGGATTGCGAGCAAGCACCCAGGCTCGACGCGCATTTCGCATATTATGACAGAAGAACTGGTTAGTATATCGCCGGATGCGACGATTGATGAAGCAGCAGCGTTAATGGCTGAGCAGCAGGTTCGCCGACTGCCTGTAGTGAAGAACGGCAAGCTCGTAGGAATCGTATCGATCGGTGATCTAGCGAAGCGGACACCGTTCGCCGATGAAGCAGGTCAGGCGCTCAGCGAGATATCTGAATCGCCTTATACACATTAGGGCTAGTTAAGGACACAGGAACAGTTCATCTCGTCTTCTGCTATAGGGGAGAGATGAACTTTTTTGCATTCTGCGGCCTCATAAGAAGGGCGTTGGAATACAGCTTTACACTAGGTGAAATAGTTTGACTTGATTGATGAAGAAAACGAGGGGAGGTGCAACAAATGGCAAGAGAGACGTTTGCACTTGTTGTGCAGCAGGATATGACGATATTGGTTAATGCGCAGTCTACCAGTTATTCAGACATTCGCCGTGCCCTACTGGGATTTGCAGAGTTAATGAAGCATCCGCAAGGACTCCATACCTTTCGTATGACCCCAATCACGCTGTGGAATGCTGCGGCGAGCGGGAAGACTGCGGAGATGGTATGCGCGGTGCTGGATACATATGCGACATACCCTGTTCCTGTAAAGGTCAAGCAAGAGATCGCGATGTGGATGGGGCGGTATGGCTTATTCGTTCTGCATGGAGAAGAGCGAGATGCGAGCATCACCCTGCACGCCAAGGATCCTAAAGTGTTGGATCGGATGCTATCGGATCGGGAGGTAGGCAGACTTTTTACAGGGAAGCCGCAGGATGGAATTGTAGCGATATTAGCGAAGCACCGTGGCCGCTTGAAGCGAGCGCTTGCCAATGCTGGGTATCCGATCGTGGACAGGGTTGGTTACAGAGATGGAGAGCCGCTTGATTTTCAATTGAAAGAGCAGGGGGGCTTTCAAGTACGGGATTACCAGCGCGAAGCTGTGCAGGCATTTATCGGCAGCGCGAAGCGTGCAGCTGGAGATGGCGTCATTGTGCTGCCGTGTGGGGCGGGCAAAACGATCGTTGGAATAACCGCCATGACAGAATTACAAAGCGAGACCTTAATTCTAACCTCGAACACGACTTCCGTGAAGCAGTGGAAGCGGGAGATTTTAACCCGGACGACATTGTTGGATGAACAAGTTGGTGAATATACCGGTAAATCCAAGCAAGTAAGACCTGTTACAATATCTACCTATCAGATGATGACCTACCGTCAGGATAAAGAACGTGAGTGCCAGCATATGCACCTGTTCCATGAGCGGGATTGGGGGTTGATCATCTATGATGAAGTACATTTGCTTCCGGCTCCGGTATTTCGCACGACGGCTGATTTGCAGGCCACACGGCGGCTTGGCTTGACTGCTACGCTCGTCCGTGAAGATGGCTGCGAACGGGATGTATTTTCCCTAATTGGCCCAAAGCGGTACGAACTGCCCTGGAAGGAGCTGGAGCAGGACGGGTGGATCGCAGAGGTCGATTGCGTGGAAGTGCGAGTGCCTTTGTCAGAGGAAGGCAGGAAGTATTATCTTCAAGCGGGAGAGCGAGATAAGGCAAGGATCGCTGGAGAGAATGAATTGAAGATAGAAGCGGTAAAGCGGATCTTGAAGCGCCATCCGAAGCTTCCAACGTTGATTATCGGACAATACTTGCAGCAGTTGGATCGGTTGTCACAATCTTTGTCAGCACCTGTACTGACAGGAAAAACACCGCAAGAAGAACGTGAGCAGCTGTATGCTCAGTTCAAGCAAGGCTCGATAGAGGTGCTTATTGTCTCCAAGGTTGCTAATTTTGCTGTAGATTTGCCGGATGCAACGGTAGCTATTCAAGTGTCAGGAAGCTTCGGTTCGAGACAAGAAGAGGCCCAGCGGCTTGGGCGGCTGCTTCGTCCCAAGGCGGATGGCAGACAAGCCAGTTTCTATTCGGTCGTAAGCGAGGATACAAAGGAACGGGATTATGCGATGAAGCGGCAGCGGTTTCTAGTAGAGCAAGGGTATCAATATGCAATTGAGCAGCAGGAGGACTGTCATGAATACGTATCAACTATGGAAGCGAATGGAACAAAATAAGGAGCATTCATTCAGCCAGCAATGGCAAAAATTCAGCGACAATCCTGTTCAGATTGTCGAGGCTTATGCAGCGCTGCCGGAGGAGCATAGAGCCTCGTATGATGTCATGTTCAATCGAACGGCTACGCTTCCTTTCGCATTAGACGCATTGCACAAATGGCACGGTCCTATGGCAACAGGTGCAATGCTGCGTGCCGCTTGCGGCCCATTATTGAAATCAGGTTTATTGGCGAGTGTGCGGACAACCTGGGGAGAACGGCTCTTTTTTATTCCTAAGGATGTTTATGAGCGCCTGCTTGCATTTCGATTAGATAGAATGGACTTGGAAAATGTCCCTCAGTCCAAGGGGACGAAGTCAGGAGATGAATGGCTGTACTCACTTCAACCCCTTGATGGAAGCAATGTCATATCGGTAGAATCCTCCAAGGGAATGTTGAGGGACTTGTTCCAACTCCTTGTGTATGCGCTGAATGAAGGACTGCCTCTTACGGCCAAGGGAGTACTGCATAAAAGGGCGATCTCAAGGCTCGATTCCTTGCTTTGTCTGCATGGACAGGTATTTGCTGGCTGGAACGTCAAAATACCTTTCGCTGAGTCGATGCCGATACATGTAGCCATTGTGCTTGATACGGCACTTCGACTTGGGCTGCTGCGCAAAGATGCAACAAGCTATACAGTGGAGAACGACCAATTGAAAAAGTGGCTCAACTTGCCTTCACAGGAAGCGCTGCGGGCAATTGCCGAGGTTGTCATTGAGCACTATTTACCAAATGAGGCATTGATAAGACATGTTGCATATGCGGTGCTCCATTTCGGAAGGATGGGTAAGTGGAGCTCGGATGAAATTGTCGGACATGCCTGTCGTGATCTCGGATGGCTCGATATTGGGAATGTCACATTTGACACAGTGCGGCAGCAAATAAAGGAGTGGCTGCGTACATCCCATGCATTAGGGCTGTGCGATGTCGGGGAAGCTGATGACTGCTGGATGTTCCGCACTGTGTATCAAGAAGAGGATGAACAGGAACGGGTTCTATTTGTACAACCGGATTTCGAGATTATGGTGCCTCCTCATGCTTCGTTTCTCATCCGCTTCGAATTGGAGGTATTTGCCCAGCTATGGAATTCCGACCAGATGGATACCTATCGTCTTACCCGCGAATCGTTCGAAAACGGATTGGAGCACGGTCGGTCGGTTCAATCCGTTCTCTCCTTCCTAGAGAGGTGTTCGTTGACTGGGGTGCCGGATCCAGTACGTGACGCTATCGAAATGTGGGGGCGACAATACGGAAGAATTCAGTTCTCGGAAGTGGTTCTTCTTCGTTGTGCAGACTCGGATACGGCCCAAGCTGTGCAATCAGCGATGGAAAGTTCCGAGGTGCTCAGGAACTGGCTTGTTCCAATAAGCTCTGAAGATTACATTGTAGATCGAGATCATGTGGATGAGGTTGAGAGTCAACTGATTCGTTTCGAATTGCCGCCCTTAAAGCGCTGGGGCGGTGAGGAACGAAGACGTATGCCGAAGCTGTGGCAGGATGGGAATCATGGGCAAGTGGCGGAGGAAGCGGATCTTAAAGGGCCAGTTTACAGTCCATCCTCATTGCAGTATTATGAAATGGATACCGGTTTACTCGCACAAGATGCAGAAGAGGCTAGTTATAATGATATTTCCGGCCAGTGGACGAAGGCTTTGCGATCCTATCATACCTCGACGAAGCGGGATATGGTGATGGCTGCTATCCGGCATCAGACACAGCTTGAAGTTGAGGAAGAGGGAAGATTACAGGTAATCGTTCCGTTGACCTCAACAAGTTCTGATGACCTGGGCTGGGCGATAACGGCTTACGTGCTGCCTTGCTTGTCAAGTGACAAGCCGGTTCAATTGTCTCCTGAGAAGTGGGACAGGGTACGCTTGATCGTACCCGAGGGGCTGCTGTAGGGTTGGACTGCTCTGTCCCTCATCGTACTACTCTACAAAGAATTGAGCGTGATAACGTGCCAATAGAAGAAAAACAAGATGTTGCCGATATGGCCGTTCTGCTCACCAATGCATATGAATTAGGCGACATGATCAACCAGTCGATAGAGGTTGCCGATTATGTGATGTGGAAAGAACGCATGGAAGGCAATGAGCAGGTAAAGCAGCTCGTACGCGAATTTGCCCGCAAGAAGGAACGCTTCGAAGAGGCGGAGCGGTTCGGCCACTTCCATCCCGATTATCATAAGGCAAAGGATGAAGTGCTCGCTGTACAACAAGAGCTGGAGTCTATAGAAGCAGTATATCAATTCAAGCAAGCCGAGGAAGCAGTTGATAAGCTGCTGCATCACTTGTCAGAAACAATTGCTCTTGCCGTGTCTGAAACGATCAAGGTGCCGAGCAATGATCCACAGCCGAAGGGTGGATGTGGTAGCGGCGGATGCAGCGGTGGTTGCAGCAGCTGTTCCTAGTAGAACGGCAGGGGGAGGGCAAGTGTTATGGTTCCTGAACGGACGGGGTATATCGTATGGGTAAGCGATGTGAAGGCTGCTCGTAACTTGGATAAATATGGGACGCTTCATTATGTGTCAAAGAAAATGCAATATGCCGTCTTATACGTGAACGCGGAAAAGGCGGAAGATACAGTTAAAAATATGAAGCGCCTAAATTATGTAAAGAAAATCGAGCGCTCGTATCGCAACGAGATTAAAACGGAATACAGCAAGGATGTTCCAGATAAAACTCGTTTTTACGGAATGTAATGGTAGTAACGGATATGCAGACCACTCCGTGTGTTGGAGGGGTCTGCTATTTTTTTGCAAAATCCGATTTTGATGTTAAAGTTTTCCTAAAATGAGTGAAAAAGTTCATTCCTGAACTTGAGAACAGTTGACACATCATGTAATATAATGGGTATATATACATAGATAAAAAGACCTAACATGGTGGAGAGTGGTGAAGCCAATGAGAGATAAAGTAATGAATCGATGGAGCACCTATGAACCTTTCTATGTGTTGTTAGGCGATAAGAAAGTAGCCAATGTTGTCATAACGAATCATGCGCGATCCCGCTGGATTGACCGTATCGCGAAGGAAGAGGCGGATGTTGAATCAATAGCGGCGTTTATATGGGACAGCTTGAAGCAGAATCGGATCATTTCTTACTATCGCAATGAGCAGGACGTGTTCTTAATTGATGATGATTTGGTCGTGGTAGCAGAGTTCGTGGAATCTGACACGGAGTTTGATTTGGCGGGCGATCCGTTATCCAAGATGATCATCGTTACGTTTCTCGGCAAAATGTCGGAAACGATGGAACTGCGTGATTTAAAGACTTATTATTCATGGCTGCGGCACTCGCGGCGCATGACGTTGGTGAAGAACAGCCGCAAGCATAGATGAATGCTTCGATGGATCACACATACACACTAGGCCAATCAGATCATCTGATTGGCTTTTTTGATATGTTTATGACAATAGCCCCGGACAGCTGGATCTGCAATGCCTGCAGATGGAGCATCGGATGAGATACATGTTTTATGGAATCGCGCAATTTTACGCTATAATAGAGGCTAGGAAGCAGGAAAGAGGGGAAAGGCGTATGGGGTTGAATTTTCATCAGCTGCATATATTCTACAACGTCGCAACAAGAGGAAGCTTTTCGGCTGCGGCACAAGCGCTGCATATGACGCAGCCGGCAGTAACGATGCAGATTCAGGCATTGGAAGAGTATTTCGGCACAAAGCTGCTGCACCGTTCTACGAAGAAGCTGCAATTGTCTGAGGCGGGCCATAAGCTGTTCCCTTATGCACATCGTTGTATGGAGCTTGTTCGTGAAACAGAGGAAATGATGTCGAATTACACACTCGACTTGCATGGCAAACTTGTGCTTGCGGCGAGTTTGACCATTGGTGAATATATTTTGCCGCCGATCCTCGGTCAATTTGCCAAGCTGCACCCGCAATTGGATATTCAATTACGGGTGATGAACAGCTCGCAAATTGTAGATGGTATTCGCAGTCAACAATTGCATCTTGGACTTGTGGAGGCCCCAGTGGCGGATCACGACATACACGTTGAACCAATCATGGAAGACGAGTTGATGCTCGTCGTACCTCGGGATCATGTTTTGGCCGCAGCAAATGAAGTAAAGCTTGAGGATGTCCTGTCCTATCCATTTGTGCTGCGGGAAATCGGATCCGGTACACGAATTGTTATGGAGGAAGCGCTTCGGCGTCTCGGAATTGAACCGGAAAGACTTCATGTAGTCATGGAACTGGGGAGTACGGGAGCTGTGAAATCGGCTGTTGAGGCAGGAATTGGGGTAACGATGCTGTCACCATCTGTTGTGCGGCATGAGGAGGCGTTAGGGTTGGTGAAGACTGTTCGTATCCGACAGGTGAGTGTGAAACGGCAATTTTATGCGGTACATGCTCAAGCTGATCTTTTGTCACTGCCTGCGACAGCGCTGCTGACGATGCTTCGCAATCGACATGATAAGGGGCTGATAAGATGAATAAGAGATCTGACGACATTCAAGCAGAGGAGACCATGTTATACGCTCCACAAGGAGCGGGAGGTTCAAGTGAGGAGCACGGTGGCGCGGATCTGCATACCCATACAATTGCATCAGACGGGATGACAACGCCTGCTTATAATGTGAAGCTTGCCTATTTGGCCGGTCTGCATGCTGTAGCGATTACCGATCATGATACCGTGCTGGGTGTGCCGGAGGCGGTTGCTGCTGGAGAGCAATATGGTGTTCAAGTCGTGCCTGG
Organism: Paenibacillus alvei DSM 29; assembly: GCF_000293805.1. Lineage (GTDB taxonomy): Bacteria > Bacillota > Bacilli > Paenibacillales > Paenibacillaceae > Paenibacillus_B > Paenibacillus_B alvei. The sequence continues at coordinate 633,958 of NZ_AMBZ01000004.1, forward strand.
TGTTGAGATTAGTACGGTTGAAGACGGTATCGACATTCATGTGCTCGGTTATTTCCTGGATATTTCGAATACAAAGCTGCTGGAGCGGCTGGCTGAGCTTAGAGCAGTTCGGGATCGTCGCAATGAAATGCTCGTTGCGAAGCTGACGGAGCTGGGAATCCCGCTCACGATGGAAGAAGTGGTGTCGGAACTGGGACGGCCGCTGTCTCCTGGAGAGACAGTAGGGCGTCCTCATATTGCAGATGCCTTAGTTCGCCGAGGAATTGTTCAAAATATGAAGGAGGCTTTCGACGAGTATCTGGGTGCTGGAGGAAAGGCGTATGTGAACCCTCCTCGCATTCGTTCGCAGGAGGCAGTTGCATGGATTCACGATGCCGGCGGCGCTGCGGTTATGGCCCATCCTGGGATTTATCATCGGGATGATCTTGTCGTTCGCTTGTTGGATGCAGCCCCATGGGACGGCATTGAGGTATGGCACTCGGATCATTCTGCAGAAGATGCTAAGCGCTATAAAGAAATGGCATGTGCGAGGGGCTTACTGCAGACTGCAGGCTCTGACTTCCACGGAGCTCGCAAGGGAGATGTATTCCACGGAGCATTGGGCGGCCGCCGTGTGAAGACGGATGTGGTTCGCGAGCTGCAAGAGCGGGCACAGCGTGTTCGGGCGGAGCGCAGTAGCTGAATGCTCGTACTGTTGAAAATAAACGGGCTGATTGTATACCCCAAACTATTTTCGTATCGTCGTATAGAGAAGAAGACCTGCTGACTTAGCAGGTCTTTTTTGTATTTCAAGGCCGCTATGGCGCAAAGGAGTGATTAGCCGCCTTGCTTGACTGTTAGGCTCATGCTTTCAATGCGCTTGGCGTCAGGCGTGATGAAGAGCGTCTTCTGCCGCTCATAGATGACGAATCCAGGCTTGGCTCCGTTCGGCTTGCGCACATGGCGGATAAGCGTATAGTCGACAGGCACCTGGCTGGAGTGCTTCGCTTGGCTGAAATAGGCCGCGAGTTGGGCAGCCTCTTCTAGAGTCGCATCTCCGAATTGTTCGCTGCGGATGACGACGTGTGACCCTGGTATATCTTTCGTATGCAGCCAAGTATCATTCGGTTTGCCGAGACGATTGGTTACGTACTCGTTTTGCAAATTATTTTTTCCCACATAGATTGGGATATTTTCAGATGAAGTATAGCAGTATACCGTTGGGCGACTATCCTTCTTCTTCCGCTTATCCTTGCGGCCGCGATCACGTAAATAGCCCTGCCCTACAAGTTCCTCTCGCATTTCCTGTGCATCTTGCACAGTTGCATCCTCAAGCTGCTGCATCAGTGTCTCGAAATAGCGATTTTCCTCCCGCGCGGCTGTCATTTGCTCTTGTACCACGGCAATACTGTTTTTAGCTTTATTGTATTTCTTGAAATAACGCTGCGCATTGTCTGAAGGGGCAAGTAGCGGGTCAAGCGGGATCGTGATGGATGCACCGTTCTCATCGTAATAGTTAATAAGCGTAATTTCGTTGTCGCCTCGGGAGATCATATGCAGGGAAGCAAACAGCAGCTCTCCCATGATGCGGAATCGATCAGCATCTTGCGCATCTTGCAGCGTCTCCTCCAGCTTGTCTAATTTTTTCGTGTTCTTCGCATGCTCCTGCTGCAGGAACCGGAACAAATCCCCGACGCGCTGCTTAATCATATCGCGTTCGGCCTTGTCCCCATAGAAATGCTCCATACATTCACTCATCGTATCAAAAGACTGAGTCTCGCCGTTGATATGGGTAATTTCCAGCGCAGAAAAATAAGTTTTGCCTCGCTGATCTACAAGCAAAGTAGGCTTGTACCGTTGTTGAGAGACATCGTCCATTGCCTGTAAAAATACTTCATGCAAGCGGAGAACCACCGTATGAGGCGTACGCGGTTCTTGCTCTGCTGTAGCTTCCGTCAGTTCTTGGCCATCTAGTGCAGTAAACAGGCCTGTACGCCAGACGATCTCATCAGCCAGTCGTGGACTTACACCGGAGAAGTGCTGCACAAGCCATTTGGATAAAAATTTGAAATCGATAATTTGTTCAGGTGAAGCTTCGATGTGTTCCAAAAATAAAGATTCAAAGACGGATGGCTCTACAGACAGCGGATCCAGCTTGTGCTGCTCTGGCGGTGCCGTGTAGGCGAACCCAGGCATGATAATGCGGAAGCTGCTAATAGCAGGTGTTACATGGTGAATACCATCAATAATCGTAGAAGATGCTGGATCGACGATAATGATGTTGCTGTGTCTGCCAGTCAGCTCAATAATAATCTTCTTCTGTGATTCATCTCCCAACTCGTCCCTAGAACGAACGGTAATATGCAAAATGCGTTCTCGTCCAATCTGCTCGATTTTCTCGATAACGCCTCCTTCACAATGTTTGCGCATAAGCATGCAGAACATTGGCGGCTCCGGCGGGTTCATATAAGAATGCTCCGTAAAGTGAACGCGCGGATACGTCGGGTTGGCAGAGAGCAGCAATTTACGATTTTTCCCGCCAGTTCGGATATGCAGGATTAGGTCGTGTTCGGTAGGTTGATATAGTTTATGAATGCGGGCGCCTATCGTCTGCTGCAGCTCATCGACAAGGGCACGGGTTACAATTCCATCTAATGACATCGTATTAAAGCTCCTATCTTATTTATATTCAATTTCTTAGCAAGGCCGCCGCAGCAAGATTTGCTGCATAAGGATACGGGCAAATGGCACCCTCGCTACTAAGGGAATCGATCATCCTTCGTGTTAAGACAAAAGCTCGTATGACTGAGCCAATGTATGTTGTTTGTAACTCCTATCATGCCATATTTTCGATCAAAACTTAAGTGTCTATTGGATCGTTGGGATATTTTCGGACTCGTCCGAATACCTTTAGCGTAGAGGGTATCTGCTTGGACACTTTCGCAAGGCTTCCCTATGGAACAATAACGGTAATGGAAAGGGGTAAGAACCATGGATCAAATGAAGTGGCACCAGTCATCCTCGGAGCAACTGCTTCAAACGCTGGGAGTCCACCGGGAAGAAGGGCTCTCTGACGAAGAAGCGGCAGCGCGCCATACACGATTTGGATCGAATGAACTGGCAGAGGGAGAGCGTGTCTCGCCGATCACGTTATTTTTGAACCAGTTTAAGGATTTCATGGTGCTGGTGCTTGCTGGCGCAACGCTCGTATCTGGGATACTTGGAGAGTATCTTGATGCTATAACAATTATTGCAATCATTACGCTGAATGGCGTGCTTGGTTTCATTCAAGAATTCCGAGCAGAGCGATCGTTGCACGCGTTGAAGCAGCTGTCTGCACCTACCGCTAACATTCTTCGCAATAAGCAGTTATGCAATGTGCCTGCGAGTGAACTTGTGCCCGGAGATATCGTGTTTTTGGAGAGTGGAGATCGTATACCTGCCGATATTCGCTGGATTGAGACACATAGCTGCTATGTTGAGGAATCAGCGTTAACAGGTGAATCCGTACCGGTCGGCAAGCATTCCAGGCCGATAGACAAGGAAGAACTTCCGCTAGGGGATATGAAAAATATTGGCTTTATGGGGACGATGGTTACGCGGGGCTCTGGTAAGGGCATTGTTATTCGTACGGGTATGGACACTGAGATGGGGAAAATCGCCGATCTAATTGAGAATACGGAGTCGATGGATACCCCCCTTCAGCACCGGCTCGAGCAGCTAGGCAAAATTTTGATTGTCGTAGCCTTGCTGGTAACGGTACTGGTTGTGGTAGCTGGGATTTTGCATGGACAACCGACAATGACGATGTTCTTGGCAGGTGTCAGCTTGGCTGTTGCTGCGATTCCTGAAGGTTTGCCGGCTATAGTCACGATTGCGCTTGCACTAGGCGTACAGCGAATGATAAAGCGAAAGGCTATTGTGCGCAAGCTTCCATCTGTGGAAACGCTTGGATGCGCTTCTGTAATATGTTCAGACAAAACCGGGACACTTACTCAAAACAAGATGACCGTTACCCGCATTTGGACAGGCGGTCGTTCACTTGAGGTTAGCGGCGAAGGTTATGAGCCGATGGGACAAATTACGGAGCAGGGCAAACAGCTTGATTTGAAGCATGATCAGTCACTGCGCCGCGTGCTGCAAATTAGTGCCCTGTGCAATAATGCAACCATTATCGAATCTTATCCAACCGAGCATCAAGCTTCTGTACTGTCTGATCGCAAGAAAGGCAAGGGCGGCAAGCAAGCATCAGACAAAGAGAAAGAAGAGCTTAAGCCGATATGGGATATTAAAGGGGATCCGACCGAGGGAGCGCTGCTCGTGCTGGCAGCGAAGCTTGGAATGACACCGCAATCGCTATCAACAGCGTATGAGCGCATTGGAGAAATTTCGTTTGATTCGGATCGGAAGCGTATGTCTGTCATTGTGAAACACCAGGGCGGCCGCCTCGTGTTGGTTAAGGGCGCGCCTGACGTGTTGCTGGAGCGCTGCAGTTATGCGCTTTGGGACGGCAAGGTCGTTCCGTTTACGGCTACGCTGAAGCAAAAGGCATTAGCTGCTAACGAGGCGATGGCGAAGCAGGCACTGCGTGTGCTCGGGCTTGCCTATCGCGAAATGAAGCCAAGAGAGAATGAAGAAAACGAAAACGCAGTAGAAGCTCAACTCGTGTTCACAGGCTTAGCCGGCATGATTGATCCGCCGCGCCGAGAGGCAAGAGAAGCTATCGCTGTTTGCAGACGTGCTGGAATTAAGACGGTGATGATTACCGGAGACCATCAGATGACCGCTGAAGCGATTGCCAACCAGCTTGGAATCATTCCTCGCGGCGGGTTGACGATGAGCGGGGTACAACTGGCAATGATGGATGACGATGCGTTGGATAAGGTTGTGGACAATGCTTATGTATATGCGAGGGTATCGCCTGAGCATAAGCTGCGGATAGTTAAGGCTTTGCAGCGCAACGGGCATGTAGTTGCGATGACGGGTGATGGCGTCAATGATGCGCCGGCGATTAAGGCAGCGGATATTGGAATTGCAATGGGCAAAACAGGTACCGATGTAACGAAAGAGGCCTCGTCGCTTATTTTAAGTGATGATAACTTTGCTACGATTGTAGCTGCTATTGAAGAGGGCCGCGGCATTTATGAAAATATTCGAAAATTTATTCGTTACTTGCTGGCATCGAACGTTGGGGAAATTTTGGTGATGTTCCTTGCAATGATATTAGGGCTACCTCTACCGCTGGTACCGATTCAGATTCTGTGGGTGAATCTGGTGACCGATGGTCTGCCGGCAATGGCGCTTGGCGTTGATCAGCCGGAGAAGGATTTGATGGAGCATCGGCCGCGTTCCGCAAAGGAAAGCATTTTTTCACGCAGATTGGGCTGGAAAATTATTAGCCGCGGTATTTTGATCGGGGTGTGCACACTGATTGCATTTTGGCTCACATGGAGTGTGAATCCAGACAGTGCTGCGCAGCTTACAAAGGCTCAATCGGTCGCGTTCGCGACTCTCGTGCTTGCTCAGCTCATTCACGTATTCGATTGCCGGAGTTCTCGTTCAATCTTCCATCGGAATTTTTTCCAAAATCGTTATTTGGTGCTGGCAGTGGCCTCATCGCTTCTTCTTCTGCTTGGCGTGCTTTACATTGAGCCTTTGCAGCCAATATTTAAAACGGTACCACTTAACTTTAGAGACTGGGCGATTACATTCGTCATGGCCGGCATACCAACTTTCTTGATGGGCATCGGATCTGTGCTGACCGGCACGAAACCGGGACGTCCAAGCGGTGCTAAACCTGCATATACGTCTAACCGTAGAGCAGCGTGATGTTGCTGCTACTTGTGCCATTACTTCCGTAATGTAATGTCGGTATAAATGTGAATCATGCGAATAGTACAAATATTTTTCCACTAGGTTTATAGATTGAACAGCCTTGATACGGTAAACTTTGTATTGTTATAAATAGGATCAATGCGGTTAATAATGCAAACTGAGTTTGCCGTAAGAAAGGTTGATTATAATGAAATTTACGAAGATGCACGGATTGGGCAATGATTTTGTAATTGTCTATGGAGAGCAGGAGCTCCCAGCTAACGTATCGGAGTTGGCGATTGCAGTCTGTGATCGCCACTTCGGAATTGGTGCAGACGGTCTTGTATATATATTGCCTTCCCAATCTGCTGATGTGATGATGCGAATTATCAATTCAGATGGAACAGAAGCTGAACAGTGCGGCAATGCGATACGCTGCGTGTCGACTTATGTTGTAGCGCATGGATTCGTTAATCGGGATGAGTTGACGATTGAAACTCGGGCAGGTATCCAGCGTGTACAAATCATTCGCCAGGATGGAAGCGTCCATGCTGTGCGCGTAGATATGGGTGAGCCTGTGCTGGATGGGCTACGGGTACCGACCATATTTGATGAAGCGACAATCGTTGACAAGCCGATTGAAGCAGGCGGCCATGCATTTTCATTTACGGCGGTATCGATGGGCAATCCGCACTGTGTCATCTTTGTGGATGATGCGGCAACATTTGATATACACGCTTGGGGTCCATTGTTGGAAAGTCATTCTTATTTTCCGCGGAACATCAATGTTGAGTTTGCTTCCATCGATACTCGCGATCATGTCACGATGCGGGTGTGGGAACGTGGGGCTGGGCCAACGCTTGCTTGCGGAACAGGAGCTTGCGCTACGCTTGTGTCGAGTGTGCTGAATGGACTGACAGACCGGGCGGCAACCGTATCCCTTGCTGGAGGGGACTTATTTATAGAATGGAATCCAGCGGATAACCATGTCTATATGACAGGTCCGGCGACGTTTGTATTTGAAGGAGAATGGAAGTAAGGAACGAGTAACAAGCGAATCCAAAATCGGTTATGCGTAGGCAAGGGCTGGCTGCAAAAATGATGCGGCTGGCCCTTTTACATAGGCAGAATGGGCAATCATTTCTTAGTATTTTGGTGGAATTTCTGAGTTTTTTCAAAAAAGGCGGAATAAAATAGGCGATTTTACTTGATGAACCGCGGTTTCTTGATAGAATGTTTACTAAGCGAGTTACCACTATACACAGAGGATTCACCAACGATGGGAGATTGGGGTGCGAGACAGGATGAAGAACTTTCGGGAAGCGCTGCGCGAGCAGATCATAATTGGCGATGGTGCAATGGGGACGTATTTGTATCAACTTGGGTATCCTGTAGGCATCTCATATGAAATACTGAATGTTAGTGATCCGGATGTTGTCCGCAATATCCATAAGCAGTATGTGGATGCAGGTGCGCAATTGCTTGAGACGAATACATTTACTGCGAATCGTGAGAAGCTGTATAGACATGGCAAAGAGCATCTTGTAAAGGATATTAATAGAGCGGCTGTCCGTCTTGCTCGCGAAGCGGCGGAGGATCGTGCTTATGTCATAGGTGCGCTGGGCTCTATTCGAGCAGGGAAACGCGAGAATGTCCATACGAATCAAGTCATTCGGGATTATCATGAACAGTTGTCCGCCATGCTGGAAGAAGGCGTTGACGGGATTATGTTCGAGACATTTTATGATCTGGAGGAGATGCGTCTCGCCCTGCAAGTTGTGCGCGAGCTGGATCATGATGTTCCTGTTATATGTCAGTTTGCCGTGGAAGAATCTCGGAGAACAAAGGACGGGAAAAGCTTGCTTGAGGCCTTCCGCGTCCTGCGAGATGATGGCGCCGATGTAGTTGGCCTGAACTGCCACATGGGTCCAAATGGCGTGCTGCGCGCACTGGAAGGTGTCCAAGGACGTATTGACCTGCCGCTGTCCGCATTTCCGAATGCGGGTCTCCCTGATTATGTCGATGGCCGCTACAATTTCGTGGCTACTGCAGAATATATGGCGCAGAGCGCGGTTCAGTTCGTACAGATGGGTGCCCGGATTATCGGCGGCTGCTGCGGAACAACGCCTGAGCATGTAGCAGCCATTGTAGAAGCGCTGCATGACGTGGAGGTTCCGGAGCTTCCTGTACAACCCGCGGAAAGCATTGGCATCGAAGAGGAAGCGGAATCCTTGCACTGGCCTGACGGTGCTGCTTGCTTCGACGGCTGCGGGCATGGGCATGATGCAGAAGAATCGATAGTCGACATGGTACGATCCCGCCATACGGTCATTGTAGAGCTGGATCCGCCTCGCGATCTGGATATATCGAAGTTCATGAAGGGTGCGCAAATATTGAAAGAGGCGGGGGTCGATGCTCTTACTTTGGCGGACAATTCACTTGCCGTTACAAGAATGAGCAATATGGCACTCGGCTATATGGCACTTGATAAAATCGGAATTCGCCCGCTTGTCCATATTGCATGTCGAGATCGCAATCTCATCGGAACCCAATCTCACATGATGGGGCTGCATGCCTTAGGTATTGACCATGTGCTCGCCGTAACCGGAGATCCTGCCCGATTCGGAGATCTTCCCGATTCGAGCTCGGTGTACGACATGACTTCCTTCGAGATCATACGGATGATCAAACAATTAAATAGCGGTTTGGCATTCTCGGGCAAGCCGTTGAAGCAGAAGGCAAACTTTGTCGTTGGGGGCGCCTTCAATCCGAATGTGAAGCATCTGGATAAGGCAATTGCTCGATTAGAACGGAAAGTCGAGGCAGGCGCGGATTATATTATGACGCAGCCCGTGTATGATGTTGGTTTGATCGAACGGATAGCAGAGGGAACGAAACATCTCGATGTTCCTGTATTTATCGGAATTATGCCGCTGGCTAGCGGACGGAATGCAGAGTATCTTCACAATGAGGTTCCTGGCATTCAATTGTCTGATGATGTACGCAGAAGAATGAACGGATTAGAAGGGGAAGCAGGACGGAAGGAAGGCGTTGCTATCGCGAAGGAGCTGTTGGATGTCGCGCTTACCCATTTTAAGGGCATCTACTTCATGACGCCGTTCATGTTCTATGAAATGACGGCTGAATTGACCCAGTATGTATGGGAAAAAGCGGAACGCCAAGCAGACCCCTTGTATCGTCTGACATAATCAATTAAAATAGGGTAATGGATGTGGTGCCCGTGGTCTATAGTATGACTGGTTACGGTCAATCTAACCGCGAGATTGGCGGTTATAAGATAACGTTTGAAGCGAAATCTGTCAACCATCGATACTGCGAAGCTGTGCTTCGCTTGCCGAAGGAGTGGACATGCTATGAGGATCGCCTTCGGCGCATCGTTCAGCAGAAGGTTAGCCGCGGCCGAATCGATGTGTATATCAATAAGGAGCAGAATGGTGAAGTCAAGTCGGTAGTAGAATTGAACCGGCATACGCTCGAGGCGTATCTTCAGGCTTCTGCAATAGTTCAAAGTGAGTATGGTGTAGCGGGAGATTTGTCGGTTACCGACATGCTCTCGCTTCCTGATTTGTTTACGGTTAGAGAGTTAACCTCTTGGTCGGAGGAGGAGCTTGCTGCTTCTCTGGAATCAGGATTGCTGGAAGCAATGGACGGATTGTGCAAGATGCGCGCCATGGAAGGCAGCCACCTCAACCGAGATTTGGCGGAACGACTGAGCCGGTTGGAATTGCTTCATATGGAACTCACAGAATGGGCTCCGGTCGTTGTGACCGATTATCGAGCGAAACTGAAACAACGTATCGAACAACTGTTGGATGCCAGCTTTCCATTTGATGAACATAAGTTCGCAATGGAAGTGGCACTGTTTGCGGAACGCTCTAACATTGATGAAGAATTGACGCGGCTGAAGAGCCATTTCGAACAGTTTAGACGACTGCTCGGAAGTAATGAAGCGATAGGACGCAAGCTTGATTTTCTTGTACAAGAAATGAACCGCGAAACGAACACCATCGGCTCCAAGGCAAATCATTTGGAAATAACGAACCGCGTCGTGGAAATGAAAGCGGAGCTGGAGAAAATTCGCGAACAAGCAGCGAATATTGAATAATTTTAGGAGCGCTCGAAAGTAGAGGGAGGACCTGTAATGGCGATTAAGCTAATTAATATCGGTTTTGGTAATATCGTATCTGCCAACCGTATCATTTCGATTGTGAGTCCGGAATCGGCTCCAATTAAGCGAATCATTCAAGAGGCTCGAGACCGTCATATGCTTATAGACGCTACATATGGTCGGCGTACGCGTGCTGTAATTATCACGGACAGCGATCATGTCATATTGTCCGCAGTACAGCCTGAAACGGTAGCTCACCGTCTATCTACAAAGGATGACGACAACGACGAATAAGATGGAGACGAAGATGAAGAAGGGGTTATTAATCGTGCTGTCCGGCCCGTCTGGCGTCGGCAAAGGCACAGTATGCAAAGCTTTATTGAAGAAGACCAACGATCTTACCTACTCCGTGTCTGCAACGACACGCAAGCCGCGTGCTGGCGAAGTAGACGGGGTTAACTATTTCTTTAAATCACGCGAGGAATTCATGCAGATGATTGAGGAAGATCGCCTGCTTGAATATGCGGAATACGTGGGCAATTATTACGGAACGCCTTGCGACTTCGTGGAACAGAAGTTGGCCGAAGGCCGGGATGTAATTTTGGAAATCGAAGTGCAGGGCGCAATGAAGGTGAAGGAGAAGTTCCCGAATGGAATATTCATCTTCTTGCTTCCTCCGTCGCTCGACGAGCTGAAGGATCGCATTCGCGGACGCGGCACAGAGCAGGAGCATGTTATCGATTCCCGCATGAACGTAGCTGTTGAAGAGATTGCGTTAATGGAGAACTACGATTATGCAGTCGTGAATGATGAGATTGATCTTGCATGCAAGCGTATAGAGAGCATCATCATTGCCGAACATTGTAAGATTAAGACTAATGAATAAACTGCAGCAAGGCGCACTTTCAATAGGAAGTGTGCCTTGTCACGGTTGCTAGAAGAGAGCAGCTTCTAAAGCGCAGATAGACGGCATATATTGTCTGCTGGATGTTTGTCAGAAGCGAGGATATGAAAAAAGGAGTGCTGAACCATGCTTTATCCTTCCATTGATGAATTGATGAAAAAGGTTGACAGTAAATATTCTTTAGTAGTTGCCGCTTCTCGTCGCGCACGCCAGTTGCGTGAGGGCGGACGTACAGAGTTGAAAAACCCGAAATCCCATAAACAAGTGGGCGTAGCCTTGGAAGAAATTTATGGCGATTATATTCACACAGAACAAGACCATACCCAACTTCAGCCAGGTGAATAAGCACTGTAGTGCAATGAGCTGAACGCTAGATAATAAACTAAGTTAGATAACTGGCGGTGCACGCAGCACGGAAATTCATACATGTATGAAAATGGATAACAACCGCAAGGTTGTTATTTTTTTCAACGTGAGGGAACGAGGTGCTGCTGTGTGAGCAATCATTCCTAAAAGAAATTTAACGTTCAGAGACTATGTTGACCGGATGAATTGTGTGGCGGTCACGAACGATCAGCGACGAAAGCCGCATCGGCTGAACGGAAAGGCGGGTTACAATGTTGCAAGGGAAAACGATAGTGCTCGGAGTTACTGGAGGCATTGCCGCTTATAAAGCTGCTGCCTTATGCAGCAAGCTTAAGCAAGAAGGCGCAGAGGTTCACGTCATTATGACGAAATCTGCTACGGAGTTTATAACGGAATTAACTTTCCAAACCTTATCTCGTCAGCTTGTATATACAGATACATTTGATGAGAGGGATGCCTCGGTTGTATCGCATATTGACTTGGCGGATCGGGCGGATTTGGTTCTGGTTGCGCCGGCAACGGCAAATGTAATTGGAAAGATGGCACATGGACTTGCTGATGATATGCTGACAACAACGCTGCTTGCTACAACAGCGCCTGTCATTGTTGCGCCAGCGATGAACGTACATATGTATACCCATCCTGCTGTTCAGAACAATATGTCGATTTTGCGCGAACGCGGGGTACAGTTCATCGAACCGGAAGAGGGCCTTCTTGCTTGCGGCTATACGGGCAAGGGAAGAATGGCGGAGCCTGAGCATATCATTGAACAGCTCAAGCAGTGGATGGCTTCTAATGCGCTTTCCGTTGAATCTAGCTTGAATAGCTCGACAGCAAGCGCAGCCTTGAATCGTTTAGGTGGAACGCCAGAAGCTGCAGCACAAGAAGAACAACTGCTGTATGGCAAAAAGGTACTCGTTACAGCTGGTGGAACGGTTGAACGCATTGATCCTGTTCGCTATATTACGAATGATTCATCCGGCAAAATGGGATTTTCGATTGCGGAGGCAGCTCGAAATATGGGAGCTCAGGTTATCGTGGTTGCAGGCCAAACACAGGTATGCCCGCCTGATGGAGTAACGCTTGTCCGTGTGGAATCTGCACAGGATATGTACGAGGCAGTGATGAGCCGCTACCCTGAAATCGATCTTGTCGTAAAAACGGCTGCGGTAGCAGATTATCGCCCTGTTAATCGGGCGCCACAGAAGTTGAAAAAGACAGGGGAGCGCCTTGTTATTGAATTGGAACGGAATCCAGATATTTTAGAAGAGCTTGGGCGTCAAAAATCGAAACAATTCCTCGTTGGGTTCGCTGCCGAAACGGAGCATGTTGATCAGCATGCTGCAGACAAGCTTCGCCGCAAACGGCTTGATCTCATTGTAGCAAACGATGTATCTCGCTCTGAAGGTGGATTTGGATCTGATAATAATGAGGTATCGATCTATGACGCGGAAGGTCTCGTAGAACGGGTTCCGCTCATAGCGAAGAGCGGGGTTGCCAAGCGGATATTGCAGCTTGCTGCGTCAAGAATGAATGATCCGGTAAGAGCACAGGCACGCACTGAAGAGGTGCATCCGATTGAGTAGCGGACATGACTGGATGTCTGAACATCAACCATTGTTCCAAACGGTGGGAGATACGATCTTGGGTGAAGGATCTCACAGCTCTGTGGCTCAGGTCATTGTTGATGTGCCCAGCAAGGCAACGAATCGTCCATTTGATTATGCAATTCCTCAGGAGATGAAGGCTTGGCTGGAAATCGGCAGCAGGGTCGGAGTTCCCTTTGGCGGACGAACTGTGCAGGGATTTGTCATCGGGCTCTCAGATATGACGGACGTGCCGATTTCAAGACTGAAGCCAATCCAGCAGCTGCTTGACATTGTTCCTCCGCTGCTTCCTGATTTGGTCCAGCTCGCACAGTGGATGAGTGATCGCTATGTATGCACCCTAACGGCAGCGCTGCAGGTTATGATCCCAGGAGCAATGAAGGGCAAGCGGGAGAAAGCCGTACAGCTTGGTGAGGATGCGGTGCTGTACATGCATCATGCACGGCTGCATGAAGATCATTCAAACGTAGACATGCAGCTTCCTGATCAGCTTGCGCTGATGCCGCATAAGCTGCTGGCCGACAGCTTAACCCCTAAATTGCTTGCCTATGTGGATCGGCATGAGCCGATTGCGGCTGATAAGCTGCTGCAAGCCTTTCCAGATGCTGCTGCTCTGATCAAAGAGGCGCTGCAGCATGGTTGGCTAGTGGAGACAGAGCGCATTAAAGATCGAATCGGTGTGAAGAAGCTGAAGCGAGTGAGTCTGGCTGTCGATCCGGAACAGGCTGAACAAGCGGCTGTGGATATTGGCTCTCGTGCCCGCCGCCAGCAGGAATTGCTTTATCAGCTTCTTGAATTCGGCGGAGAACTTCCGCTTCGCTCGCTCAATGCTTCTGCGGTTAAAGCTCTGGAAGGCAAAGGCCTGGTAGTCGTCGATGAGGTTGAGGTTCTGCGTGATCCATATGCAGACCGGCGCTTCAAGCCTACGCAGCCCCTGGCTCTAACAGAAGAGCAGCAGGGCGTTCTGAGCCGAATTACGGAAGTGCTGGATAAGGAGTATGCACAGACATTTCTTCTGCACGGCGTTACGGGGAGCGGCAAGACAGAAGTTTATTTGCAGGCGATCGATCGTTGTCTGCGTTCTGGAAGACAAGCTATCGTATTAGTACCGGAAATATCTCTGACGCCCCAGATGGTGGAGCGCTTTAAGGGCCGATTTGGCTCGAAGGTGGCTGTCATGCACAGTCGCCTATCTCAAGGGGAGCGTTATGATGAATGGAGGAAAATTCGAGAACGGCGCGTACAGGTTGCGATTGGCGCCCGTTCGGCGGTATTTGCCCCATTTGAGCATATCGGTCTCATCATTATGGACGAAGAGCATGAAACCTCTTATAAGCAAGAAGAAACACCGAAGTATCATGCCCGTGACGTTGCCATAGAGCGGGCGCGGCTGCATGGGGCCGTTGTTGTGCTCGGTTCGGCGACGCCCTCCATGGAGACGTATTATGCGGCCAAGCTTCATGGGTATGAAGTCCCGCCGTCAGGACTTGAGCCGCCTGCTTGGGATTTGGCTCCGCTGGCCATGCCGACGCGCGTCGGCGGAAGAGAGCTTCCTCCCGTGACAATCGTTGATATGCGCGAGCAATTGAAGATTGGCAATCGTTCTATGTTCAGCGCTCCGCTGGAAAAGGCGCTGAAGGAGCGGATAGAGCGGGGGGAACAGACTGTTCTGCTGTTGAATCGCCGTGGTTACTCCACGTTTGTCATGTGTCGAACATGCGGATATGTTGCTCAATGTCCAGAATGCGATATTTCATTAACTTATCATATGAAGTCAGGGCATATGCGCTGTCATTACTGCGGTTACGCGGAACGAGCGCCGGTTATCTGTCCCTCTTGTGAAAGCGAGCATATACGTTATTTTGGAACCGGAACACAGCGCGTGGAAGAGCAGCTTGCCAAGCGCTTTCCAGGCATCCGTGTCATTCGGATGGATGTCGACACGACGACGGAGAAGGGCTCGCACGAACGTCTGCTTGCCCAGTTCGGCGAACGAAAAGCAGACGTACTGCTTGGGACGCAAATGGTCGCGAAAGGACTTGATTTTCCATATGTGACATTGGTAGGCGTTATCACTGCGGATTCTGCACTGCATATGCCGGACTTCCGCGCTGCAGAGAAGACGTTCCAGCTTCTTACGCAAGTTGCAGGTCGTGCAGGGAGACATCAACTTCCAGGTGAAGTGGTTGTACAGACTTATGCTCCGGAGCATACTCGATTATCCATGCTGCGCAGCATGATTACGCTGCGTTCGCTTCGGAAGAGCTTAGGCATCGGCGGCAGCAAATGGTTCCCCCATTTTGCCGATTAGCCCTTCTCTCTATGACCCATGAACAGCTGCCGCTGCTGGTGCGCGTCGCAGAAAATGCTGCACACAGGCTGAAGGAGTTGGCTGAGCAGAGGGGATGGCTCCATGCACAAAATGGATCGGGTAACGCGATTGAGATTTTGGGGCCCGTTGCTTCTCCGATCCCGCGTATTAAAAATCGCTATCGATTCCAATGCATTATCAAGAGCAAGGGGGAGGCGGATTTGTCCTCCTTGATGGCGGAAGCGATGAAGGAGTTCGACACGGTATCTAAAGAACAAGATGTATGGTTCAATGTGGATATCGATCCGCAAATGATGATGTAGGGATTCATATAAAGAATGGGTTATTACCATATGCGGTGAATAAATTACAAAATAACGATAAAAAGGATGGTGTGCCCTATGGCATTGCGTATTATTGTACATGAACCGGATGAGGTTCTACATCAAGTAGCAAAGGAAGTCCCTAAAATTACTCCAAACATTCAGAAGCTGCTGACAGACATGGCAGACACGATGTACCACGCGGAGGGAGTTGGGCTTGCAGCACCTCAGATCGGTATCTTGAAGCGTGTCATTGTTGTAGATGTCGGCGATGAACATGGCTTGATCGGGATGGTTAACCCTGTTATCCTGTCTGCTGAAGGAGAGCAGCTTGGGCCGGAGGGCTGTTTAAGCATCCCGGGAATTAATGGTGATGTGCGCCGCCATCAAAAAATCACGGTAAAAGGGCTTGATCGCAATGGGCGCGAAATTACTATCGAAGCTGAAGATTTCTTGGCGCGTGCATTCCAGCATGAGATTGACCATTTGAACGGTGTATTGTTTACCGAAATTGCAGAACGGGTATATGAGGTGCCCCGCGAAGGCAGGGAATAAGCGATGACAAAGATAGTATTTATGGGGACGCCTGAGTTCGCTGTTCCTTGCTTGGAGAATTTGCTGAAGGAAGGGTATGAAGTTGCAGCAGTAGTAACTCAGCCGGATCGTCCGGTAGGTCGCAAGCGTATACTGACGCCTACGCCGGTCAAGGCTGCTGCGCTGGAACATGGGATTACCGTATGGCAGCCAGAGAAACTTCGTACCTCCACCACGATTGAGGATATTCGCGCATTGGAACCAGATTTGATTGTAACCGCGGCTTACGGTCAGATTCTGCCAAAGTCGGTGCTTGAAATTCCTCGTCTTGGCTGTATTAATGTTCACGGCTCTCTACTCCCGAAGTATCGGGGGGGAGCGCCGATTCAGCGTTCGATTATGAACGGCGAGTCGGTGACTGGCGTAACGATTATGTATATGGCAGAAGGCATGGACACGGGCGATATGATTCGGCCGATCGAGGTTCCGATTACGGATGAGGATAATGCGGGCACGATGTTCCAGAAGCTAAGTGCTGCCGGAGCCCAGCTTCTTATTGATACATTGCCGGATTTGATTGCAGGCCGAATCCAGGCAGTTCCGCAGCCTCATGAGGAAGCAACTTATGCACCTAACTTGAAACGCGAGGATGAGAAGATCGATTGGTCGCGTTCTGCGCGTGATATTTTCAATCAGGTTCGCGGCCTTGTGCCATTCTCTGGCGGATTTACGTTGTGGAACGATGAGGTGTTCAAGGTGTGGGCATGTGAGGCGCCGAGTATGTCTGAAGCTGCTGTGTCCAAAGGAGTGCATGAACCTGGGACAGTGCTAACATTGAGTCCGCGAGGCATAGAGGTTCAGGCAGGTGCAGGCACACTGTGGCTGACAGAGGTGCAGCCTGCCGGCAAGAAGGCAATGGCTGCTAGTGAATTCGTTCGTGGCGGCAAGATGGTGCAAGGGACGGTGCTGAAGTGAGCGAGCAGCATTCAGGGGGCGCGAAGAAGCGTAAGACAGCGCGCGATGTTGCGCTAGAGGTACTCGTTCAAGTAGAGAAGGAGCATTCTTACAGCAATTTGCAATTGAATCAAGCACTCCAGGAAGCGAACCTTGCGCGTGTTGATGCAGGTCTTGCAACTGAGCTTGTATATGGAACGATACAACGTTTGAACACGATAGATGGTGTTTTGGAGCAGAAGGTGCAGCGCGGCTTAGCCAAGCTGAAGCCGTGGATGCGCAATCTGCTCCGAATGACGGCCTATCAATTGCATTATCTGGATCGCATCCCTGCCCATGCCGCGATTAATGAGGCGGTTACGATTGCAAAGCGCCGAGGCGGCCAGTCGATGGGCGGCTTCGCCAATGGTGTCTTGCGGGCGATCATGCGCGAGCCGCAATTATGGGAAACTCCTGCTGGCTCAGATCCAGTCTCTCGTATCGTATGGGAACATTCGCATCCGGCTTGGCTAGTCTCTAACTGGGTTAAGGCTTACGGGGAAGAAGAGACAGCTGCGATGTGCGAGTCGAACAATCGTCCGCCGCACGGAAGTGCACGCGTGAATGCACTGCGAACGAATCGAGAGAAGCTGCTTGTCGACATGAGAGCGGAAGGCTTAAATGTAATGCCTTCCTCACTCTCCAAGGACGGCATTGTGGCTGAGGGCGCCGGTAATCTGGCGTTAAGCCAATGGTATCGCAATGGTGAGTTGTCTGTTCAGGATGAGAGCTCGATGCTTGTCGTTGAGGCGCTTCGGCCAGAGGCTGGCATGCGAGTGCTGGACTGCTGTGCTGCACCTGGAGGCAAGACGACACATATTGCGGAGCGAATGGGCAATAAAGGGGAAGTTGTGGCTAATGATGTCCATGCCCATAAGGTGGCGCTTATCGCGGATCAGGCTGAACGCTTGGGTTTGACATCCGTAGCTACGATGAATGTAGATGCATCCATTCTAGGCCGTGAGCTGCCTGTTGGCAGCTTCGATGCAGTTCTGCTCGATGCGCCCTGCACAGGCTTTGGCGTCATTAGACGCAAGCCGGATATTAAGTGGGCCAAGCGTCCTGAGGACGTAGCATCTATCGCATCCCTTCAAGCTGAGCTGCTTGATCAGGCAGCTCAATTGGTTCGTCCAGGCGGCCGCCTTGTATATTCAACTTGTACGGTTGAACGAGCGGAAAATGAGGATGTGGTTCGCCGCTTCCTGGCATACGCTGCCGAAGAAGGATGGGAACTGGATGATACGTGGAAGCAGGCTCTCCCTGCGGAGCCTCTCGCTGCGGCGCTGAAGCGCAGCCCGGCAGGTATGCTGCAGGTGCTGCCACATGATGCGGAATCGGATGGATTCTTCATCGCATGCCTGAAGAAGCGAAAGTAAGCGGGGATCGTGTGAATCGCATTAAGACGATAATACCTGCACAGGGTGTGAAGCATAAGCCGCAACGCTCAAGACAAGGCTTCTTGAACGTTGCGGCTTTCTTTTTCAAATTCGATAGATCTGGTGCTTGCAACACTTCGCTTTTAGCATTTCGCCCATTTGTGGTAAAATAAATCGAACTGCATGATTGAGGAAAGGTAGAGGTTGAACGAACAAATGAAACCATTTATATACGATCTTACATTTGAACAGCTTCAAGAATGGTTGAAGGAGCAAGGAGAGCCGATATTTCGCGCCGGACAAATTTTTGACTGGCTGTATGTGAAGCGCGTAGACGACTTCCAAGAGATGTCGAACTTGTCCAAGTCGCTTCGTCAGAAGCTTGAGGATAGCTTCCAATTTGTAACACTGAAAGAAATAACGCACATGAAATCGCAGGATGGTACGTATAAATTCCTATTCGGTTTGCACGATGACCATGCGATTGAGACTGTCATTATGAAGCACAGTTACGGGAACAGCATTTGTGTTACGACCCAGGTTGGATGCCGTGTAGGCTGTACCTTTTGTGCCTCTACGCTTGGCGGGTTGAAACGGAACCTAACAGCGGGAGAGATTGTAGCCCAGGTCGTGGCTGCTCAGAAAATTTTGGACGAATCAGAAGAGCGCGTAAGCAGCATCGTTATTATGGGAACGGGGAACCGTTTGAAAATTATGATGCTACGATGGCATTTCTGCGCATCATGATTCATGAGAAGGGGCTTAACATCGGACAACGTCATATTACGGTGTCTACGAGTGGGATTGTGCCAAGTATTTATCGTTTTGCCGACGAGAATACACAAATCAACTTGGCTATCTCGATCCATGCGCCGAATGATGCACTGCGTTCGAAATTAATGCCAGTTAACCGCAGATTTCCATTCGAGGAAGTGATGAAGGCGCTCAAGCATTATCAAGTGAAGACGGGACGCCGCATTACCTTTGAATATGCGCTTATTGGTGGTGTAAACGACAAGGTGGAGCATGCGGAAGAGCTTGCGGATGTATTGAAACGTATGGAAATGCTCGCACATGTCAACTTGATTCCGGTCAACTATGTGCCAGAGCGGAACTATGTGCGTACCCCGCGCAACGATATTTTTGCATTCCACCGTACGCTTCTGGATCGTGGTATTAATTCGACGATACGTCGAGAGCAGGGGCATGACATTGCCGCAGCATGTGGGCAGCTGCGAGCGAAACATATGGAGTCTAATGCGAGGTGATCGAAAATGAGGGCTGTTCAACGTTCTGATGTAGGACGCGTACGAGCGGTAAATGAAGACCGCGCCTTCGTATCCGAGCTGTCGAACGGCTATTACGCAGCGATCGTAGCCGATGGAATGGGCGGACATCAAGCGGGAGATATTGCAAGCCGTCTTGCTGTCGAAACCGTCATATCTGAATTGTCAGCATTGCCGAGTGATTTGGACACTGCCATGCTGGGCAAAGCGCTTGAACAGGCGATTATTCGAGCGAATCACACGATTTTTCATATTGCTTCTCAAGATGAGAAATATCATCATATGGGAACGACGATTGTGGCTGCGCTGTTCGATAAAACGGAATGGAAAGGGTTTATTGGGTATATCGGAGACAGTCGGGCCTATGTGCTTAATCGCAGCGGAATTAAACAGTTGACGGATGATCATACACTCGTTAATGAACTGGTGAAGCGAGGCCAAATTGAGCCACAGGAGGCAGAGCATCATCCACGGCGCAATGTGCTTATTCGTGCGCTTGGGACGGACGAGCAGGTTGAAGTGGATTTGCTGTCCATTGAGCTTCGGACTGATGAAGTGCTGCTTTTGTGCAGTGACGGGCTGACAAATATGCTGAATGCTGAACAAATATGGGGAGTTGTCATTGATCCTTCGCTTCCTCTGCCGGTTAAGGCGGATCGCCTGCTTGGACAGGCGCTTGATGCCGGAGGAGATGATAACATCACGATAGTTCTTCTGGATCGTATGGAGAACAGCGTCATGGAAGAGGGGGGTAGCTCATGATTGGTACTATACTGTCTGGCCGCTATGAGATCATTACGCGGATTGGCGGCGGTGGAATGGCGCTTGTATACAAGGCACTGGATAATCTGCTGAACCGTTATGTTGCAGTCAAAGTATTGCGCCAGCAGTTCGTTCATGATGAAGAGTTTATTCGCCGCTTCCGCCGGGAGGCGCAGTCAGCAGCTTCCTTATCTCATCCGAATGTGGTCAGCATCTATGATGTTGGGCAGGAGGAGGATACACACTTTATCGTTATGGAGTATGTGGAAGGGCACAATCTGAATGAGATTATTTTGGAACGGGCCCCGCTGCAGGTGGACGAATCGATACGCATTTCTACTCAAATATGTGATGCGCTTGATCACGCTCATCAAAATCATATTATTCACCGTGACATTAAGCCCCATAATATCCTGATCGGCCGGAACGGACGCGTTAAGGTGACGGACTTCGGGATTGCGCGTGCAGTTACTTCATCGACGATTACACAGACCGGCTCTGTGGTTGGTTCTGTTCATTACTTTTCGCCGGAGCATGCAAAGGGCGTGTCAACGGGAGAAAAGTCTGACTTATACTCGCTGGGGATCGTGCTGTATCAGATGCTTACGGGCCAGCTTCCATTCCTCGGGGAGAGTCCGATTAGCGTGGCGCTGAAGCATTTGCAGGAGCCATTCGATGAGCCAAGAGCGGTTAATCCGCATATTCCTCAAAGTGTAGAGAACGTCATTCTGAAATCGATGCGCAAAAATCCTGCTGAACGGTATCAATCCGCAGCGGAAATGATGCGTGATCTGGAAACATGCCTGTTGCCGGAGCGTCTGAATGAGCCTAAAATTACATTCAAGCCGCGGCCCATGTATGATGACGATCAAGAAACCAGGGTTATGCCAGCAATTCGTTCCACTGGGGAGGCGAATAAAAAGTTCCCCAAGGAAAAAGGAAACCCTCCCTGAACGCTCGTCTTCTTCTGCTGCAGGAGCAGGCAAGCGCAAATCCTGGGTGAAGCCGGCGATTTGGGCCAGTGTGACTATTGTATTCCTTGCGATTTTAATTGGTGTTGTGTATTACGTGAAAAGTGTGCTTGTGGTCAATGATGTTGCGGTTCCGGATCTTAAGAACAAGACAATAAGTGAAGCGCAGAAAGAGCTAGGAGCTCTTAAGATTGAGATTGAAGATCCGGTTGTTGAGGAATATAAGGAAGGCTTCGAGGCCGGAAAGATTTTCGACCAGAGCAAGCCTCCAGGGGCAATGGTGAAGGAAGGATCCGCCATTCGCTTGTACGTCAGCAAAGGAACCCCGCTTGTTAAGCTTGAAGATTACAAGGGGAAGCCAGTTGACAGTGTTGTGAATCAACTGCATAGTCTTGGCTTCGAGGATTCGCGGATCGAGAAGGATTTGGTGTATGACGACGAGATACAGGAAGGTATGGTCGTCAGCATGTCGCCAAGTCCGGATACAGAGGTCGATCCGAAAACGGCCACAATCAAGCTTGTCGTCAGCAAGGGCAAGGAGCCGTTTGGCATGCCGAACTTGAAAGGTATGACCAAGGAAGCTGCAATTGCCGCAATTGAGGCGAGTGGACTGAAGCTTGCCAAGGACGGTGTGGTGGAAGAGCCTAGCTATGAAGAACAGGGCAAGGTCATCAAGCAGCAGCCGTATGAGCCAAATGATCCGGTGACGAAGGGTGCGGAGGTTCGTATTTATGTCAGCTCTGGCTATCCGCCCGAGGCACTGCAATATACATTCCCATTGACCGTGTATCCTGAGGTGGAAGGCAAGTCGAGTAAAATTCGAATTTACTATACGGATGCCCGCGGCGAGAAAAGGGAATGGGGAACAGAAACGATTACGTCAGCCAAAACGTTCAACGTGGAGCTTATTCTTGCTCCAAATAAGGATGGGGCGGTGTCCTTTGAGCGTAACGGCAAATTTGTTGATGCTTATCCTGTGTCTTACACCGATGCGAAGCAGGGAACTGTGCACATTCCGCCACCGCCTGATATTCCGGTTAATACACCGTCTGGAGGAAATCCCGATTCAGGCGGCAGCCAAGGTAATGGCGAGGGGGGCATTGCGCCCCCCGAGAATGGCGGACAGAATGGAGAGGTTGGCGGTGAAGGATCTGGCAACTAACGGTTTATCCTTATACCGTGCAATGAACAGCAGGAACGAGAAGAGCTTGGAGGAACATGTATGCCAAAAGGTTTAATTGTAAAGGCGCTGAGCGGCTTCTATTATGTTCGGCCCGATGAGTCTGCAGACGAAGAGGTCGTTCAGTGCCGTGCCCGCGGCATTTTCAAGAAAAAAGGCGTATCTCCGCTAGTAGGAGATCGCGTTACCTTCTCTATGACGGATAATGGAGAAGGAACGGTGGATCAAATTGAAAAAAGGAAGACGGAGCTTATTCGTCCGCCAATTGCGAATGTAGGACTGGCAGCGCTCGTATTTTCTGTAGCGGAGCCGATATTGAACAGGCAACTGCTGGACAAGTTCCTTGTACATATCGAGCATGCGGGTCTTGATGCAGTTATTGTCCTGACGAAGTGCGATATTATCGATGGGCTGCCGGAGACGGTGCAGCAAGCTGCGCGTCAAGAGATGGAAGAGACGATTCAGCTGTATTCGAATATCGGGTACGACGTTATCTCTACCAGCGCCCGGGGCGGATATGGCTATGGTGAAGTTGAGAGCAAGCTGAATCAAGATATCAGCGTATTTGCAGGCCAGTCTGGTGTCGGCAAGTCATCGCTGCTCAATGCGATGCTGCCTGGCGTATCATTGGAAACGAACCAGATCAGTCACCGTCTCGGTCGAGGCAAGCATACGACGCGGCATGTTGAATTGCTTGCGCTGCCTCGCGGCGGATATATTGCGGATACTCCGGGATTTAGCCAGCTCGATTTTTTGGAGCTGGGCGTTGATCAGCTTGGAGATTGCTTCCGTGAGTTCAGAGCGTATGCGGACGGCTGCAAATTCCGCGGCTGCACGCATATTCATGAGCCTGGCTGTCAGGTAAAGACGGCTTTGGAGCAAGGTGATATTGCAAAATCCCGCTATGAGCACTATGTGCTATTTTTCGAGGAAATGAAAGAGAAGAAACGGAGGTACTAACATGACACAGCAGAACGACATCCGAATTGCCCCTTCCATTTTGTCTGCCGACTTTGCGAAGCTCGCGCAGGATATCCGTGACGTAGAGCAAGGCGGCGCCGACTGGATTCACATCGATGCGATGGACGGCCGCTTTGTTCCAAACTTAACGTTCGGTCCGCTCATTGTAGATGCTATCCGTCCGCATACGAAGTTGACATTGGATGCTCACCTCATGATTGTGGAGCCTGAGAAGTATGTTCCCGACTTTGCCAAGGCCGGCGCCGATGTCATTACCGTACATGCGGAAGCTTGCCCGCATCTGCATCGTGTGGTGCATCAAATTAAGGAATGCGGAGCCAAGGCCGGCATTGCTCTGAATCCAGGAACTTCGTTGTCAGCCGTTGAAGAACTGCTCAGCGATGTGGATTTGTTCCTTATTATGACGGTGAATCCAGGGTTCGGTGGACAGAAGTTTATTTCTTCGATGACCGATAAAATCAAGCGTTTGCGTATGAAGCTGAACGAACTCGGCAGACAGGATGTGCATATTGAAGTGGATGGAGGCATATCAACGGCTACAGCCGGTCTGGTTGCGGCAGCAGGAGCAGATGTGCTTGTGGCAGGAAGCGCTGTGTACGGAGCGGAGGATCGCACTGAAGCGATACGTCTCATTCGTGAAGCAGCCCAGAGAGGTTGACACGGCAACTAGATTGTGAGGAAACATCGCGAGAGGTTTGTCTGGGAGAGCGTGATGCTTCTGAGCGACAAAGGGGAGAAAAGCATGTGGGTAACGGCGCTAATGCTGACGCTGTACAGTTTTGTATGCGGATCGCTGGTAGGAATGTATGCGTTTTTGACATTTCCGGTTAACTTGGTATGCTCGGTAGGAGCGTTGTATCTCGGGTACAGGTTCTTCAAGCGGTACGAAACCAAAGGAGTACGGATTTGGTTTGTATCCTTGTCCGTATTGTTTTACTTCATCTTTTTATTCATGATGTCAGTTGTCACATATATGAAGCAAATGCCTGCGCCTGCTGTTTGAATCCTTCCGAATCGGGCTTGCTCTCCATGCATAGAGCGTATAGGGTCGGCATATAGTGGTTACATGAGCACAGATCTCATGTAACCTTTTTTTCTTATCATGACTGGTCTTTCGGACAGGTCGGCGAATGGAACTGTAGGGTAGATGAGATGACGAGGAGGGTGGAGTATGAAGTTCTATACGTTTAAGCTGCCTAAGTTCTTGGGAGGTTTCGTCAAGGCCATCTTAAATACGTTTCAAAAAAACTGACGTTCCCGGCGGCCATAATGCTGAATCCGTATTTATCATCCACCACCCGAGCGTAATCGCATTAGAGATACAGCGGGAACGGGACAACAGGCTCAGCACAAATATGAACTACGGCGGGTTCTGGCATGAAGCAGAAACGGTTGTTCCGTCCCGTTCGGAGGGCCGACCGTTCTCTGCAAGATGGCATCAATCCGTGTCATCTCATGTAATCATTGCATATATAAAAAAGGGCTCTTCATTGAACGAATAATCAATGAGGAGCCTCCATTGAGATATGAAAAAAAGCACCTGATCGCGTCGAGGTGCTTTTTGTATATCTTTCATGGGATTAGACGCGAGTCACTTTACCTGCTTTCAAAGCGCGTGTGCTCACGTAGACGCGTTTTGGTTTGCCATCTACCAAGATGCGAACCTTTTGAACGTTAACGCCCCAAGTGCGGCGGTTTTTGTTATTCGCGTGCGATACGTGATTACCGGAACCAGGTTTTTTCCCCGTTACATAACATTTGCGAGCCATGCCTTACACCTCCTTATCCCAAAACAACCCTGATACAATTAAATACTCAAATATGATATCATATTCGAAAAAGCCTCGTCAACTGAATCAAAAACTTTGTTTATTTCTGTTTTCTATTATAGTACAATGTTGATTAGTCCATAATACTCACAAAAAGGGGTGGAACAACCATGACCATTCAATTGGATACTGATCTCGGATCTGTGAATATTTCCGAAGGGGTCGTAGCAGTCATCGCCGGATCTGCGGCAATGGAATGTTATGGACTTGTGGGCATGGCCTCGCGCAAGCAGTTGAAGGACGGCATTGCAGAGCTGCTTGGTCGCGAAAATCTGACGCGTGGTGTCGAAGTGCGCCGAGAGCAAGATGCGCTACATATCGATTTATATATTATTGTAAGCTACGGAACGAAAATATCCGAAGTGGCGCACAACATTCAACAGAAAGTGAAATATGTATTGAATGATGTAGCTGGCCTGTCAGTAGAGCAAGTCAACATCTTTGTCCAAGACGTACGCGTATTAAGCTAGGAAGGGGAATATTCGTTGAATATACGTTCTTTAAATGGAACACAATTTGCCAATATGGTGCTAAGTGGTGCAGACAGTTTGAATCGCCACGCAGAGCACGTCAATTCATTAAATGTCTTTCCAGTTCCTGATGGGGACACGGGGACGAACATGAATTTGACGATGACAGCAGGCGTAACTGAGTTGAAAGCGAAGATGTCTGCATCAATTGCCAAATCGGCAGAAGTTTTGTCCAAAGGATTGCTAATGGGTGCCCGGGGTAACTCGGGTGTTATTTTGTCTCAATTGTTCCGTGGCTTTGGCCGTGGAGTCGCTGGTCTGGATGAGGTAAACTCCGTTCAGTTCGCTCATGCGATGCAAAGCGGTGTTGATACTGCTTATAAGGCTGTCGTCAAGCCGGTTGAAGGAACGATATTGACAGTTGCGAAGGAAACGGCTAAGCACGCTGTTCAAATCGCTCGCCGTACTCCAGATTTGACGGAGTTTATGCGGGAGGTAGTAGCGAAGTCCAAGGAAGCACTGGCGAAGACACCGGATATGCTGCCTGTACTGAAGCAGGTAGGCGTTGTTGACTCTGGTGGACAAGGCCTTGTATATATTTATGAAGGATTCCTGAGTGTTCTGGAGTCGGCTGACGGCACGTTCCATGAGACGGCTGCACCTACGACAGTTCATACACCATCCGCAGTGCCAGCACCGAATTTGCATACTTCTGCTCAAGCGAAGCTGCATACGGAAGATATTGAATTCTTGTACGATATGGAGTTCTTCATTGATCGTACGCGCGGTGCATCAAAGCCGTTCGACGAAGACAATTTCAGGAAAGCGCTTGCCAAAAATGGGGATTCGATCATTTTGATTCCAGATGATGAAATCATTAAGGTTCATGTCCATTCCCGCAAGCCAGGCGAAGTATTTGATCTCGCGATGGAATATGGCGAGCTGACACAAATGCACATTTTGAATATGCGTGAGCAGCACCGTGAAATCATACATGGGGAACACGGAGATGTATCCGCTATGCCAGAGATATTCGCGGAAATTCCTGTGCAGGAAATGACAATTGAGGCAACTCCAATTGAACCTCCAGCTGAAGAACTCGCTCCTTATGGCTTCATCGCAGTAGCGATGGGCGATGGGATTCGTGACATTTTCAGCAGCCTTGGCGTAGATGTTGTGTTGTCTGGCGGACAGACAATGAATCCGAGCACACAGGATTTCATTGATGCCATTGAATCGATTTCGGCGCAGCACATTTTCATTCTGCCGAACAATTCCAACATCGTTATGGCTGCGAAGCAGGCTGCGGAGATTGTGGAGCGTGATGTGACGGTTCTCATCAGCAAGACGATTCCGCAAGGAATTGCAGCTGCATTTGCTTTCCAAGAGGACGAAAGCTTAGAAGTGAACCGTTCAGCTATGGAGGATGCTATTGCTCATATTACATCCGGTCAAGTTACGTACGCGGTGCGTGATACGACATTGGACGGTCTGGAGATTAAGGCTGGACACTACATGGGTATTGTCAATGGCAAAATCGTAACAACGACTGAATCGGTTACAGATACCTTGCAGCAGTTGGTAACGAAGATGATGGAGAACAACGGGGAAGTCGTTACGCTTCTTACTGGGGAGGAAGCAAAGGACGAGGATACGGAAGCGCTTGTGGCATGGCTTGGCGAACATTATCCAAATGCTGAGGTAGAAGTGCATCAAGGCGGACAGCCGATCTATTCCTATATCATTTCCGTAGAGTAGGACAATGTGGAGGGGGATTCTGTATGAGTCATATTCGTATCGTAACGGACAGTACAGCGGATATTCCGCAGGATGTGCGTGAACGCTACGGGATCGAGATGGTACCGCTCAAGGTGCATTTTGGCCAAGAGATGTTCAAGGATGCTGTAACGATCAATGCAGAACAGTTCTATAAGAAGCTGGTGCAGGCTGATAAGCTTCCTACAACATCTCAGCCTTCGCCTGTCGAGTTTTTGGATGTATACAAACGATTGAATACAGAATCGGACACCCAAGTTATTTCAATACATTTGTCCTCAGCGCTTAGCGGAACGTATCAATCCGCAGTCCTTGCCAAGAGCATGCTTGAGGAAGAGGCGGATATTACGATTGTCGATTCGAAGTCAGCTTCCTATGGGTTTGGACTGATTGTAGTTGAGGCGGCACGCATGGCTGAAGCAGGGCATTCCAAGGAAGAGATTTTGGCTATGATCGAGCGTTATCAAACAGAGCGCTCTTTATACTTTTTAGTAGATTCATTGGAATTTTTGCATAAGGGAGGGCGTATCGGCAAAGCTGCTGCTATGTTCGGGACGCTGCTTAACATTAAGCCTATCCTATCTGTGGATGGTGCGGGTGAAGTGTATGCGTTGGACAAGGTTCGCGGGCATAAGCGGGCTGTTGCGCGCATTGTTGAACTGCTGGAGCAGGATCATGCAGATCATCCGGTCCATGTCGTGATGGGATATACAAGTGACCAATCCGCAACAGATGACTTGACGGAAGCGATTAAGCAGCGCTTCGATATCCGCTCTTTTTCATACACGGCTATCGGCGCTGTCATCGGAACCCATGTTGGTACGGGCGTAGGCGCTGTGTTCATGTGGCCAGCAGATACGGATTCCGTCGAATCTGTGCAATAGGGTAAGTGTGGTGCAATTATGATTGAACTTAAACAATGTCCGGTAACGATGATTAAAGGCGTGAGCGCTTCGAAACAACAAGAGCTTCACGCCTTTGGCATCTCTACCGTTGCTGATTTACTTGATTATTTTCCATACCGTTACGATGATTTTCATTTGCGCTCGCTTAGCGAACTAAAGGATGGAGAGAAAGTAACCGTCGAAGGACGGGTAATGAGCGCTCCCGTTCTGCAGCGCTTCGGACGCAAGTCTCGCTTGTCCTGCAAAGTGATGGTAGAGGATTGGCTAATTACAGCAACATGGTTCAACCGCCATTATTTGCGCGAACAGCTTACGCAAGGGCGGGAGATTGTATTGACCGGGAAATGGGATCAGCGCCGACTGCAGATGACGGTGTCGACATCTGAATTCTCGGATCGTGGAGAAGGTCGGAAAAACACCCTGCAGCCCGTGTACTCAGTCGGTGGCAAGATTACGCAGGCATGGATGCGCAAAACGATTACGCAAGCGCTTCAACAGTTCGGCGAAGCAATTCCTGAGCTGATGCCGCCGGAATTGATGCGGCGCTATCGACTGATGCCGCGCAAGCAGGCTGTGAGGGCGATGCATATGCCGCAGGATGCAGAGGAAGGCAAGCAGGCGCGAAGACGAATGGTCTACGAGGAATTGCTGCTGTTCCAGCTGAAACTGCACGTATTCCGTGCGGTTACCCGCGAGCGTGCTGACGGGGTTGTTCATGAGGTTGGCAATGCGACGATTCGCGAATTCGTCCGCAGTCTTCCCTTCGAGCTGACAGATGGTCAGAAGAAGGCTGTAACTGATATTTTGCACGATATGAGGGCTCCTACCTGTATGAATCGGCTGCTGCAGGGAGATGTCGGCTCCGGTAAGACGGTTGTGGCCGCTGTTGCCTTGTATGCTACTGTACGTGCAGGCTACCAGGGGGCTCTTATGGTGCCTACGGAAATATTGGCAGAGCAGCATATGCGATCCTTGACGAAGCTGTTCGAGCCGCACGGCATTGAGGTCGGGCTGCTGACAGGAAGCTTGTCCGGACGGAAGCGCAAAGATTTGCTCGCATCGCTGCAGATGGGCATGGTCGACATTATGGTCGGGACACATGCGCTCATTCAGGATGACGTGCATTACCGGAAACTTGGTCTTGTTGTTACGGATGAACAGCATCGGTTCGGTGTCAACCAGCGCAGCATATTGCGCCGCAAGGGGATGAACCCAGACGTGCTGCTCATGACCGCGACGCCAATCCCTCGTACGCTGGCGATTACCGCTTTTGGCGATATGGATGTGTCCTCTATTCGTGAGCGGCCTGCTGGGCGCAAGGCGATTAAGTCGTACTGGGTGAAGCATGATATGCTCGACCGTGTCCTTGGCTTTATCCGCCGCGAGGTGGATGCTGGACGACAGGCTTATATCATCTGCCCGCTCATCGAGGAATCGGACAAGCTGGATGTACAGAATGCAATCGATGTACATGTACAGATGCAACAGGCGTTTCCAGATTTGAAGGTTGGGCTGCTGCATGGACGCATGACGCCTTCAGAAAAGGATGAGGTCATGCGCACGTTCAGTACGGGAGACACCCATGTACTTGTCTCGACGACGGTGATTGAGGTTGGTGTTGACGTACCGAATGCAACGCTTATGATCGTTATGGATGCGGAGCGCTTCGGCTTGTCGCAGCTCCACCAGTTGCGTGGACGTGTTGGACGAGGCGAGCATCAGTCCTACTGCGTGCTGATCGCGGATCCAAAGTCGGAGATTGGACAAGAGCGTATGCGCATTATGACGGAAACGGATGACGGCTTCGAGCTGTCCGAACGTGATTTGGAGCTCCGTGGTCCTGGCGACTTTTTCGGAACGAAGCAGAGCGGTATGCCTGACTTTAAGGTGGCAGATATGTCAAGTGACTTTGCCGTACTGGAGCAGGCGCGAGATGATGCAGCGGAGCTTATCCGCTCTGAGGCGTATTGGACATCACTAGAATATGCGTCGCTCCGGGATGCTGCCCAGCAGGAGCAGTTGTTCCAAGGGGAACTTCTGGACTAACGTTGACTGCTTTCAGCAGCATTCAGGCAGTTCGGATGAAATCGGGCGGATAGTAGACAAGCGGGTAAGCATATATTGGAACAGGTTCCCATGTTTTCTACGGGATATGTTCTGGAGGTGCTGTCCGTATGAGTTATGTGAAATATGGTATTAGTCCACAGCTCGTGGAGCGAATAAAGCTGAAGTTGAAAAATCCAGCAACGAAAGATCGCGTAAAAAAGGCTGTCGAGGGCCTTACCAAGGCGGATCTTCAAAATCGCGCCACGATCAAGCGTCTCATGAAACAAATTGCGAAAGCGCTGAATGAGCCGCTCACGAGCCAGCAGGAGGAGCAGTTCACCGATTTCATTCTTGCGCAAAAAATCGATCCGAACAATACGTTCCATTTATTGAAGCTGTGGGGGATGTTCCGCTAATATTAGCTATGCCTTAGGGTGCCTAGGTATGCTAAATACACGAGGAAGTCCAGTTCTCTTGGGAGAGCTGGGCTTTTTGCGTGTTCGCGCGGGAAATAGGGCGGCTCGTATAGTTTTAGTTCGATTCCCGACATTATAGGCCTAGATATACCTTCTTATTTCCTGCTTTTTTCAACAATATGGATCACGATTGAGGTCGCATTGTTGACGAATTCGGAACAATTTTCAATTTTTACGATCCAAGTACTCAAAATATGCTTAGATAGTAATAAAGGTTAGCATTCATTCTTTCATTATCTAATACATGGAGGCGAATCAACATGAAGAAGATTAAAATAGGTACAGCGTTATTGGCTGCCATGCTGCTGGCTGTATCACTCGCTGGCTGCGGTTCAGGCAAGGGAACTGGTGCAGAATCAGGGACAGCTGCGTCCTCGGATGGGGCAAGCACGGTAACGATTAATGCAACGAATTATAAATTTGAGCCTGGAACGATCAAGGTTAAGAAAGGCGACAAGGTAAAGCTGACACTCAATAATAAGCAGGGCCTACACGGCTTAAAGCTGGATGGTTACAATGTAGAATTGCAGCAGGATGGCGCAAGCGCGGAATTCACCGCAGATAAGGCTGGTACATTTGAATTTCAATGCTCGATTATGTGCGGTTCAGGCCATGATGGTATGAAGGGCGAACTCGTTGTAGAAGAGTAGCGTCAGCGATGAATAAGACGGATCGGATGATGGCGATTGTGCTGGAACTGCAGCGCAGAGGGACAATGCGAGCAGAGGATCTGGCGTCTGTTTTTGAAACGAGTGTGCGTACGATTTATCGTGATATTCAGGCGCTTAGTGAGGCAGGAGTTGCAATCATCGGAGCGCCTGGCCAGGGCTATTCGCTGATGGAAGGCTACTTCCTGCCGCCTGTTCATTTTACGCCGGAAGAGGCGGAGTCGCTTCTGCTTGGGGTAGATTACATCGAGCGGCAGTTCGGCAGAACCCATGATGCCACGATTCAGTCCATTCGGCGCAAGCTTATTTCTGTTATGCCAGCGTCCGTGCAGCAGGATGCGGATCGGATGCGCTCCTCCTTGAAAATGATTGCTGATGAAGCGCATACAGAAGGGCTGGCCGTGCTTCGTCGTGCTGTTCTGGAGGAGCGGAGGGTATGCTTCCGATATGTGAAGCCAGTTCGCGGGGAAGACGGCGAGAGAGAGCATGTTCGAAAGGTCGATCCTTATGGCATTGTGCATGTCAAAGGAAACTGGGCGATGGTTGCATATTGCCATCTCAGGCAAGAGCTGAGGCATTTTAGACTTAGCCGCATCAAGGAGTTGGAACTACTGGACGAACCATTTGTCCGTCCTTCAGACTTTTGCTTGCAATCCTATACGCCTTCCGATGATCGTTCGATGATCGTTCGTGTTCTTCTGCGCGCTGCGGCAGCCGACAAGGTCAAGGAGCAGGGCTATTATTACGTGGAAGTTATGGAGGATCACCCGGAAGGGGCACTTGTGACGCTGCGGGTACGACGACCTGAGGAGGTGCTTGGCTGGATTATGGGCTGGGGCACATTAGCGGAGGTACTGGAGCCGGAATCGCTGGCAGAGCTCGTTTATCTCGAGGCAAAAAAAATAGTGCAGCAATATAAACGCTACTGACATACTGTTGTCAGTAGCGTTTGCGTATAGTTGGGGTATATTCGTTTGAAGGGAGTTTTACTTATGACCAATATGAACCCACGTCAATCGCTGCTGCGTGTAGAGGAATCCGTAAAGCAGATTGTGCAAGAGCTCGAACGCTACAGCATGGAGCAGATTACACATAAGCCTAGCGAAGAGGAATGGTCGCTTGGGCAAGTATATATGCATTTGATCCGTTCCGCTCTCTACATGCAGCTTCGTCAGATCGAGGTATGCCGTGACATGATTGTAGATGGCGGCAGCCAGCAGGAGAAGTCTGAACAAGGGGAGCTTGTCTTTGCTGCGGGAAGCATTCCTCCCATTCGGATAAAGGTGCCGGCATCGCCGGAATATACGCCGCCACAGCCTGCAAGCAAGGAAGAAATCGTGAAAGGGATGCAGGCCGTATTGCAGCGAATGGAGGAGCTTGCGTCAGCTGTTGCATCGATTCCGGAACAGAACAAGACGATGCATCCGGGATTCGGCTACTTGAGTGCGAAGGAATGGTATATGCTCGTGGATATGCATTTCCGTCATCATATGCTGCAGCGTGAGCGTCTAGCGGAATTTCTTCAGGAGACCGAGTCAGCCATGTAATTGTTTAGGACGCCTAGCGTTCGCTTCGCAGCTGTATTAAATAATCTTGGGTGCGAGATATGGCGAACCGTGATAGGTTGTCATCGTTCAAATCATGTAGGGGAGACGCTGTCGTGCGTCTCTCCTTTTTGCTCCTGTAAGCTTGCACGTTCAATGCAGGATGGGTCATCCACTCGTGTGTTCCCTACCTTGGCACTGACAGGGTAAGCTTCCATCAGCTCCGACGGATATGGAAGGAGTACAGACTGGAGCTTCCCCGTGTCAGTCATGCGGCGATCCAGCCAGAATGACAGCTGCTCCTCAGGCAAAATAACAGGCATTCGATCATGGATTGGCTCCATCAGTTCATTCGGTGTCGTGGTAATGATTGTACATGTACTAACCTTGTCTCCATTGGCATTCACCCACGTGTCATACAAGCCTGCCATATTGAATATGCCGCCTTCTGTCCGTCTAATGCGCATTGGCTGCTTGGTTCCGTCCGGATTGCGCTTCCACTCGTAGAAGCTGTCTGCGGGTATGATGCACCGTTTTCGCTGGAAGGGGAGCCGAAAGGCAGGTTTGTCCCGTAATGTTTCAGCACGCGCATTAATCGTGCGCCCAGCGAATTTCTCATCCTTTGCCCAAGAAGGAATGAGCCCCCACTTGAGCGGTCCAAGCCGAAGCTTCGCACCATCATGAATAAGCGCCGGAACCTGCTGGCTTGGCGCGATATTATAGCGTGGCTCATGAAAGGGCACGAGAGCACCTGGGTCGAGCAAGTAATGTGCCATTAGCTGTTCAATGGTAACGGTTAATGTATATCGGCCACACATATTCCTGTACTCCTTCCTTTTCAGGTCTATCCTATAGTGAGTTTATCATATCACAATCGCCTGCCTTCCGCGTGAAGTGGAGAGGCATACCATTCTATATTGGCCAGCATTCGACGCTGTTAGAATGGAATTTTCAAAATATCCCTGCGGCCTGTCCAATAGTGAAAAAGCATGGTATCACAACAGCGGAGCGGCTGGGCGAGGCGATAGGAAAATGCCTGGATCTCATTGTTGTTCAGCCCCACATGGAGGGTACATTCGCGTATCGCTGCAAATTACGGAAATATTTCAGCGATATACGGATTTGGTGAGCCGTACAGTATTGTGATGAACAGCATCTGGATGTGACGGGGAGTTTGTAACTCTTCGGTAAACCGCTGAAGCTTGCGCATCTGCAGCGAAACAACACTGTCCGATGACTGATGATAGAGGGAAGTTCTAGGTGTCATATTGGAAGTTACTGTAGATTCTCTCGTTTTCATCAACAAGTTTGACAAAAGGTAACTAGTTACATATAATACATGTAACTAGTTACCTTTATTTTGAAAGATCGGAGGTATTTAATATTGAATGACATAGAGAAAAAGGCTTACATCTTTGGTGGTATTCTTACATTAGCCAACCGATTACAGGCTCTTGGTGACAAATTGGATGAGAATGTAACGCTTAAGCAGTGGTTGTTGATAGCTGTCATTTTAAAGTCGGGACGATCATCTCCGACAATAAGTGAAGTGGCTAAATTGGTTGGGAATTCTAGGCAAAACGTTAAGAAAATGGCCGGTTTACTTGAGAAACAGGGCTTCGTTTCCCTAATAAAAGATGATCAAGACGCTAGAATCTTTAGAATTCACCTTACACCCGAATGTTTCACTTATTTCCAGGCTCGAAGCGAAAAAGAGATGCAGTTTCTGAATGCTCTGTTTGACGCACTTGATGAAAATTTGACCAATGGGTTGTATGAAGGAGTCATTCATTTAGCTAACAATGTAAACAGAATGGAGAATGCTCATGAAGTCGAGGAAAAGGGGTAAAAAACAATGTGGATAATCGTTTCGATCTTTGGCATTATCATAATCGGTATCATTGTATTTTTTAATGTGCCTTATTCCAAAACCAATACAGAGTTTATTCAATCCGCAACAGAACAAATCAATATTTCTAATGTCATTAATGATATCTTTACATTCGATGATATTAAAGAATTGCCGTATCCGGTAAGGAAATATTTTGAATATAGTGGATACATCGGCATTCCTAAAATGTCTTATATGAAGGTAGCCTTTAAAGAAGTTAATTTTATTATGTCACCCGACAAGCCACCATTAAAAATCGACTACACTCAATATAACTTTGTACGCGAGCCTATAAGATTTGCCTATATTGACACGTCAATGTATGGAATACCATTTCAAGGGTTCGATTCTTATATTGATGGTGAAGGTAGTATGAAAGGAGTTCTGGCTAAAGTCATTACGCTGTTTAATCACAAAGGTAAAGAAATGAATAAAGCTTGTCTAGTAACCTTTCTTTCAGAATCTCTTATCATGCCTAATGCTGCTTTACAGCATTATATGACCTGGGAGACAGTTGATGATACCCATGCAAAAGCGACGATATCGTACAATGATATATCAGCAAGCGGGATATTTACTTTCAGTGAGAATGGGGAGCTTCTTTCTTTTACAACAGAAGATAGATCCGTTATATCTACCGATGGAACAATTCAGCAAGTAAGATGGTCGGCTATATTTAAGGACTACAAGACAATTGGCGGTATCAAACAACCAACCCAACTTCAGGCTGTTTGGAATTACGATCATGGAGATCTTATTTATTTTGACGGTGCTTGTTTTACTGTTGAATATGAATAGAAATAGGTGTTTCTTTATTCATCCTTATATTGATGGGATTTAATGACTTTGACCCGTTACATGCTAAAGCACCCACATATGTGAGTGCTTTTTATTACTCTCAGTTATACTAAAAATGAGATATCAGATTAGTTCTTTCGCCTGAAGTTTAGCTAATTGTTCATGAGTTATATAACGTGGAAGATCGTTACTTGGATCGAAATTTTCCTCGTCAATAAACACAACAAAATGATCAGTAACAGGTAAGACTTTATCCCACTTCCTTCTATTTAGTCTATAGGCAACTTCCTGCCATATAGCTAATCCTTCTCCCCACCAATTATGATGTTGCAATGTAGAATAGGTAGGTTCATCAGAAACATTAGAATGTAGCTCCCAATAGTTCATTAACAGAGAAAATTTCCGAATTAAATCCTCATTTTCAAGCCCTTCGTCATAGTCTGAATGGTATCCTATATACCAAAGTGTTTCTAGATCTTCTCCATTAGCTAGTTGTTCTTCACGAATATAGTCCATCCCAGCAATAAACGTTGGATTAACTACGGCTTGAGTTTCTTGATGTAGCCAAATTGCTAAAAAACAAAGCTTACTTTCACCTATACACTTACCTAAACGTTGTAAAGCCGCTTCACATTCGCTATATAGTTCTTCAATGACAGTACTACGTAATGAGGTTGCTTCCTCTACCGACATTTCCAGGTAAATGATTTCTTCGTCATCTAATTTTGTGATTTTCTTAAGCTCACCTGTCTCTTTATATTCCAAGCTATATGTAGTAATATTTTTAGGTTCATATTTTTCTAATTCAATGGTAGTTAATTGGTTTCCTGAGTAGCGATAGTATTCTTTAAAAGACCATATATGCCATAAGTCAATACCATTTCGTACAACGAATTCTGTGTACTCGATAGGACGTCCTTCTTCAAGAATAATCACCTCAATGGAATTCACCCTACCATCCAAAAATGTTCGGTTTATGATACGATCACCACTCCTTTCAATACACTCTTCCCAATGTCCTACTTTCATATAAATCAACTGATTATTGCAATCAAATCCGTAATTAAACCCATCGCTATTACTAGTAGGTATCCCTTTTGGTTCAATGTTACGCTCAAACCAATATGGTGCTAGATGATAATATGAGGAACCTTCATAATACTCCCAACGTGTAACCCGCGATCTTGCCTCTTGCAAATAAGTATCTTTATTCTTTAAAGCATCATCACAAAGATCGCTAAATACCTGTTTGTTCATGTGTGTCTCTCCCAAAAGTTGATAATATTATTAGTCTTTACTAACAGAGTAGCTCCAAGATGTTCGAACCCGCAAATAAAGTAAAGCATTACTCTTCTTGCTCACTCCCTTAGACCAATATCCTTAACGTAGTCTTAATGCTTGAGGTTTAGATTGGCTGTTCTTGTATGAAGTTTGCATCAACTACTTCATTCATTATACGGGACATAATATTACTATGAAATAATTACGCCCACATTGCCATATGCTCCTGCTCTTCCTGTTGCTCTGCTCTTCAATGTCTGCAAACAGCACCTTTACCTTTATCTAGTAAATTGGCTTTGTGTTTTGCCTTGCATGCTGTAGTTGACCATATGCATCGTCATCATCGATTCAAAAGCCACAATGTATTTCGATAACTAAGGGTGAGGTCTTCATAGATCCAAAAAATTCATTTGTATAGGGAATATATGTTCGGTATATAATGAGAATATACGTTCTCGTTTTGCGATTGTGCATGTAACATGATTTATAAATATTGGAGGGCTTTATGTGAGTCAAAGAAGGGAAAGGGTAGTATTTTTGGCCGATTGCGAAAGCTTTTATGCAAGTGTAGAAAAAGCAGATCATCCAGAATATAAAAATAAAGCAGTAGCAGTAGCTGGTGACCCTACACGTCGTTCAGGGATTATTCTGGCCGCGTGCCCGATTGCGAAAAGTTTTGGCGTGACGACAGCCGAACGGTTAGGTGAAGCCCTTAAGAAATGCCCGGATCTCGTCATTATGCGTCCTCGTATGCAGCATTACATCGATGTTTCTTTGATGATTACTCAGATTTATGAGGAGTTTACGGATTTAGTTGAAGTGTTTAGTATTGACGAACAATTTTTAGATGTGACGGCGAGCCAATCAATTTTCGGGGATCCGATTACCATTGCAAAGGAAATCCAAAAACGAGTAATGCTCCAGACAGGAGTGCGGATTCGAATAGGAATCAGTACTAATAAAATATTAGCTAAAACTGCAACAGACATCTGGGCAAAAAAAATAAAAGCGGTATTTTTACCTTGCATCCATCTGATGTTCCCGTCGTGCTGTGGAAAGAACCTGTTCATAAAATGTTCGGTGTTGGATCCCGGATGTGCAGGCATTTTGCGAAATTAGGGATAGTTACGATTGGGGACATTGCGAGAACTCCATTGCCACAGCTTAAGGATAAATTTCGAGCTCGTTTCGGCAAGCAGTCGGATATTCATGCCGAGGTGATGTGGCGAACGGCGAACGGGTTGGATGATAGTCTGGTGACACCAGGGACATTTCAAACTCCTCCAAAATCTATTGGTCATATGATGACTTTGCCCCGAGATTATACGGATTCTGCAGAGATCGATACAATATTGTTGGAGTTGACGGAGGAAGTCTGCCGAGATTGTCGGACGAAAGGGTATATGGGCTGGGTTACAACCGTAAGCTGTATGTGCAGTCCGTACGATGCTCCTACAGGATTCTCACGCCAGATGAAAATGCCAGACCCGACGAATAATACAAATAAAGTATTTGAGATGGTAAAGAGAATTTTTTATCAATATTGGGATCGGATGCCCGTACGTCGTGTGGGTGTTATGTTAAGCACATTGGAAGATGACCAGCATTATCAACTAACGCTTTTTGAAGATCAAGAGAGAGCTAGGGCGCTGGATAAGGTGACTGATACGATAAAGGATCGATATGGAAATGCGGCAATTATCAGAGCTTCTTCCCTTACCCACGCAGGTCAAGCACTAGAGAGATCCCTGAAAATCGGGGGGCATTATAAATGAGAAAAAAACTCGAGAAGAATGGTCTTTGGGAGTCCAGCCGGATGATGTTGCCGCAACATCGGGAAGCTTTGTTGAGTAGGCATCGTGACGCGCTAAGTGGGACATCAAACCAGCCAAAGAGAGAAGATATTGAATTAATGCGCGATTATATTCTACTTTCGGTAATGTATAAAATGGTAACTAAAAAAATTCACGAAATGGGGGTATCCTCTGAGACGTTAAAATCCCTTTATACCAAGGCAGCTCAAATCCTCGCGAATAATATTTCTGCCGACCTGTCCAAAAGAAGACAAGAAATGTTGAAAAAAGAAATTCGTATTGTAGATGAAGAGAAGCACGATAGTACAATGATACTGCATTATACTTACCATGGCTATGAGGATAGTTTTATTATAACAAAAGAGTACATGAGGATGGAAATAAGCAGAAGGCTAGCTCGATACACGGACAGACTTATCACAAAATTAAGTAACTTATAAAGGTCAAAATAGTAAGTCATTAATAAGTCTAAGCCTGCTTCGCGAGCTTGCGGTTAAATAGCTTTTCTGTAGTTTAGTTAACAACCATTATTCCTAAATCGTAAAAAATGAATGAAAGATAACAGATCAGCAGAACAGGATGCTCAGGCTGGCTCAAGCTTCAGAACATTATGGAATGTGGATAAAGGTAGAGGATATTATAAGTGCGGTGCTGAAATAGAGAATTGGAAATAGCAAATAAGAAATAAGAAATAAGAAATTGGAGCTGGGCAATAAGAGAGAAGATATGAAATCCCCCTTGGCAAGCATCAGAGGAGCAGAACGCTCTGGTGCTGGCTAAGGGGTGTTTTTCTAAGAGAGGGATAAAATGATGAAATGAAGCTTATATACCTAACTGTGGGCTTGTAGAAGCACTGTTGTTGCTGCTTAAACTTGCTGCTTTTGTGCTCAAATTCGAGGTTTGGGCGGCAGCAATGTGCAAGTAAGCCTGCATCTGTTTTTTCACCTCAGCCCGAATCAAGCCGCGTAGCATGTAGAATGAATGCTGATAGCCTCTACATACATACTGGACCCGAATTCCGTGCTCTAGCCGTTCTTCCTCGTACACTTTAATGCCGCGGCTGCGAAATTGCTTGCGAAGGTGGAACAAATCGCGAGAAGCGTTGTCTTGCGCTTGTCGCAGAAATTGAGCATAGATGTCGGCCATTTTCAGATTAGAGGCCCCTATGCGTCCAATGTCCCGCTCCAGCACATCCAAAATGAGTGTTTGAATAATATATTGCTTGACAGTAAGGGCATCCTCTCCGCTATGCGGTGGAGCGCCGTTCGATGCGAATGGTGTACCCATGCACGCTCTTCCTCCTTGTATGCCATACATTTTGTGTACGCCAAATGCATTGACCTCATGCCATAAGAAGCATGGATGTATATAGAAAAAAGGGAACCTGCGTTCGTATTATATTCATAATACCGAACAAATATTCGTATATCAAGGGGCATACGTAGTCAAAAGTATGGAAAATCGGTACAATAAGGACGACATCTCAACGAATACAGCAGCATTCGCACACAGAGCGGGAAATAAGATAAGGAGGTAGTCGGGGATGAGAATGACACTGCATCGGGGAGAGGTATTGTTTAGACAAGGAGATCCCGGAACATATTTGTACCGCATCATAAGCGGGCTATGTAAAGTAACACGCTTGCATGAGAATGGCAATATTATTTTATTCAACCTCATATATACGGGCGAAATTGTCCCTCATCATTCGTTGATTTCACCGAAGGAATGCCATGGCACAGCAACCGC
Organism: Paenibacillus alvei DSM 29; assembly: GCF_000293805.1. GTDB lineage: Bacteria > Bacillota > Bacilli > Paenibacillales > Paenibacillaceae > Paenibacillus_B > Paenibacillus_B alvei. The sequence continues at coordinate 674,721 of NZ_AMBZ01000004.1, forward strand.
GATGGTGAAGACAGAAGTAGAACGAATTCCTGCTGAGGAGTGGTATGAAGGATTACGGCGGCAACCAGACAAGGCGCTGGACATCGCGAGGCTGCTTCAGGATAAGCTGCGCTTCATGCAGCAGCGCATAGATCATTTAACCATTGGAACCCCAAGTGAACGATTGCAGCTGCTGACAGCTTGGTTACGCAGTTATACAGAGCAAATGCCTATTACCGAATTATTGACGCAAGAGGAAATCGGTCAATTTATCGGTGTTAGGCGGGAAACGGTGAATCGGCTTCTGCGTCAAGGTCACGGCGGAGAGGATGGCTGATGAGCGTGGAAGAATAAGAGAATAGGTTCTCTGGCATGTAGCGGGTTGGCATGAGAGACGGCGTATAAATTACGAATTCGATATGGAGGTTTTGTTTGGAGATGAAATATCCTTTAATAGGATAATCATTCGTATTTTACATTCATAATGGAGGATAACGTTTTGCTTGAAACGAACCGCTGTATACTTAGCACATTGGACACTGAAGATTATGAAGGTGTCAAAAAATTGTATGTCAATGAAGAGGTGCGGAAATATCTTGGAGGGGCATGGAAAGAGGAGGAGGCGATCAAAGGCAGCTTCAACCGAATGCTTGCTTCGCAGGAAGGAACATCGTTCTGGATGATTCGAGAAAAGCAAACGAATGCATGTATCGGGTTAATTTCTCTGGATCTTCATCATGACGGTGAAAGTACGGAGGTTTCTTATGAACTGCTGCCTGAATGGTGGGGCTCTGGATACGCGACAGAAACTGTTACAGCCGTGATTGAGCATGCCTTCCACGTGTTGGGGCTGCCCGAGGTAGTAGCCGAAACACAGGCAGCAAACAAGGCTTCCCGCAGGCTGCTTGAACGAGTCGGCATGAGCTTTCGGAGCACTGTGCAGCGGTTTGGGGAACCGCAAACAATATACGGGATCACAAATCCGATAGGAGCAATCACTGGGAATGCAAGACGATAGAATCCGAACTTCTTTTTCTTTGTATAAAAATAAGACTTTGACACATATCCCGCAGCTCCTCAAGCCAAGGTGCACAGAAAATTCAAATCTGTCACACCTTGGCTTTAATTATGTACATGGGACATTCCTATTCTTTCATACAAGTAAGAGATCGAGAAATGCGAACATGAAAGCAAGGAGGCGCAAAGAGTGTCATGGAACACGAATTACAGCGAAATTTAGCTTCAAGAGAGTTGCCGCCGGTTGAACAGCAAGCGAGGAACAGTTGTTGTCCAACGGAACAGGCAATCCCGCAAGATCGTGTATACGTCCCGTTCCGAAGCCCATGTGATCCTTGTCCACCACTGCCTTATTCGGTATATGTCGTTCCCATTAACCAATTTATTACGTTTCAGCCGCCCAACCTTCCGCAGTTCCCGCCAGAACAGGCGTTGCGCTGTGGAACCTTATGGCCTGCTCTATACAGTCCATATCATTCCCGCAGAACGCAGCGAGGGGAGGGGGAACTTTGACGATGAGTGTACATCCCTTTCAAACCGAAGAATATCGCAGAAGCTTGGAGCAGCTGCAAGTAATTGATTTTGTACTGTTGGAATTAAATTTATACTTGGACACTCATCCAGGAGATTTACAGGCTATTCAGCAATTCAATTATTACGTAACGGAACGGATGAAGGTCGCCCATCATTTTCAGGAGCAATACGGGCCATTAATGAACTATGGACATTCTTATTCTGGTTGTCCGTGGACATGGGCTACAACACCATGGCCTTGGCAAATTTAACTGTAGGCAAGAGACTGCTGAGAAACTTGGTGAATGGGAGGGGACGCGGAGTTGTGGATCTATGAGAAAAAGCTGCAATATCCAGTACGCGTTAGCAAGTGTGATCCTCGTATGGGGAAGCTGTTAATGGAGCAGTACGGGGGGGCGGATGGAGAGTTGGCGGCAGCGCTGCGCTATTTAAATCAGCGTTATACGATTCCTGATAAAGTGATCGGGCTGTTGACAGACATCGGCACGGAGGAATTCGCGCCATCATGTTATCAGTGATGACGCGGCAATACTGGGTGCAATTCGAGTTCGAAGTCATCTGGCTTATTGTGCCATCTCCCACCGCGCTCTTTTAAATAAACGACTTTGTTCAGAACAGACAAAAGTAAATCATTTCGAAGTTCTGGTTTGTCTGTAGTAAAGTAGGTATCGATCACATATTGAACTTTAGGTATGATTTGTTGTTTAGCCTCTTTGTATTTGGAATCTTGTTCAATATCGCGCTTAACAACAATGATCGAATTATTTATGTCGCCTATTTTTCTTTTAACTTTTGCACTCTATCCATATATTTTTCAACTGTGTATATCCCTTGTTCAAGCAAGTCATCTAAATTGTCTAGTTGGGTTGTGACAGTTTCCAATTCTTTTTCGAGCTTAGTTAATGCTGATCTTTTAACTGTTGTTGTGTCTACTCGCTTTTCTTCGACTGGCCTAATGCTGTCCCATTGTGCCTTATAAGATGATAGCCACTGTTTCAGACCTTCAATTATTTTTCTTCAACTAGATATAAGAATGAACTTTTGTTACCGCATCGTGGTAATTGACACATTAATGTATCTGGATAGTCACCTGGATGTGGTCTTCGAACCATCTTCCTTCCACACTTGGCACATACAACCAGTCCACTTAATGGGTTTTTGATTACATATTTATCAGGGACAGGCTTTGCTGGATTCTTACTTAGTATTTCTTGCGCCATAAACCATGTTTCCTTAGAGATGATAGCTTCATGTCTACCTTTATAGAGCTCCATATTTTCTATACTTGCGCGCGGTCTAGACTTTGATATGATCCCGTCTTTTCTTTTTTTCACAATCCGCCTAGACCCCCACTTAATCATTCCGTAATATACGGGGTTACGCAATATAGCGGATATTGTAGGCACTGTCCATGGACCTCCAGAAATAGTAGGAATCTTTAATAAGTTTAGTTTTTTGCGATATTACCCGTACCAATTCGGTGATATATCCCATTTTTATCCGGTTCGCCATAACAATAAAGATCAAATATCAGTTTAACAATTTCAGACCGTTCATTCTTTTCAAGTGTATAACCCTTCTCGTTTATAAGTTTTACTCTATCATATCCATAAGGGGCCTTGTTACCAACATATTTCCCCTCTTTAACAGACGAAATTCTACCATTCTGCAAACGTCTATTAATTGTCTTGAATTCCCGCCTAGACATAAATAAACCGAATTCGAAGTACTCTTCGTCAAACTCATTATTAGGATCGTAAGTTTTCGTTGGTGTAATGATCTTTGTACCGGAATATTTGAATGTCTGTGCCACAATGCCTTGATCAACTGTATCTCCACGAGCTAGTCGCTCAACTTCTACTACAAGGACTCCAGTCCAAACACCTTGTTCCACATCACGTAAGAGATCTTGAACAACTTCTCTTTCTATGATTGTCTCGCCTGATACTATTTCCTTATACTCTTTTGAAATATGTATGTTTAATCGTTTGGCCAGATCAAATAAAATCCGTCTGTGACGTTCAAGTGTTTCGCCTTCTCCTCGAGCCTCAGCTTCTATATCTGATCTCGATTTCCGCAAATAAAGACAATATGTATCATTCATTATATCCCTCCTCAGGAATGTGGAAGTGCCCCATGTACAATCCGCATACTCTTATATCGCTAGGCAATACTTCTAACGTTTCATAATCTTTATTCTCTGGTTCAAGATGAATATAAGGCGAACTCTGACTCCAACGCATTCGTTTTAATGAACCTTCCTCGCCACCTACGATCACAGCTACAATTTGTCCGTTATATTCGGCCCAATTAGCTTTCTTCAAGTAGACGATGTCATTATGATGGATTCCTGCGTTCATCATCGAATTCCCTTGTACACGTAAAGCAAAGTCTGGTATGGATTTTTTGTGGAAAGGATACATTATGTACTCTTCAATTAGTTCGTCTGCAATTATACCGTTACCAGCACAGATTGAACCGATAAGAGGGATAAGGTTACTTTGAGTGATGATGGATTTTTTATTTTCTAATTCAGGGTTGTCTGTCTTCAACAATAAATATGCAGTTGTTGTATGTAAAATATCAGCAATAGTAGAAAGAGTATCGCTTGGCGGAATGCTTTTATCTCTTTCATAACTAGAAATGTTCGCAGGACTCATTTCAAGAGATGAGGCTAGTTGTTCCTGGGTCATTTTGTTTTTAACCCTTAGGTGACGAATACGTTTACCAATTGAATCAAGGTTGTCCATTTAAGACACTCCGTTCACAACAAATTTAGGACAAAATAAATTTGTGTAAATAGTAGTTGCACAAATTATATTTGAGTTGTATAATGGACGACAAGGAGGTGAAATGATAAGATGCCCATCAAAAAAGCACAGACAGAGTTTATCTCAAGCAGTTGAGGGAAGCTAAAGGGACTCAACGTTTGGTAGCAGGTGACCTTAAAATAACTGAATCTCATTTGCGGGGGATAGAGAGTGGCAGCTCCTATCCTAGTACAAAGTTGTTGTTTAGGATTTCGAATTATTTAGGCGCGTCTGTTTATGAATTGTTTCCTGAGTTAAATGAACCGTCTTTTTATAGTTCTGACTCAAATTAAATTTGCATTATATTGTATTATGTCCTATGAATCAAATTATATACAATAAATTTCGGTTGCGCAACTACTATTTGCGGTTTTATTTGGTATGCGCATTAAAAATATCCAAATATCAAATTAAATTGAGTAGCGGAGGTAAGATGAGTGTACAAGCAATAAAGCATACACATGGTTACAGGGGTGATGTACCTGTGGCAGATGAGAGGATTAAGAAAGGCAATGTTGTGGAGACATACTACTCAGGCAATACGGTGATTAAGATTTGTGATGATTACATTGTCACATCGGAAGAAGAAATACAAAAAGTATTGCGGAATTATCATTTAGCCGGCTGGGCAATTATTCTTAGTAATCAAGCAAAAGTCACATGAGAGCCGCAAGGCTTTCATAAGTAGACAAGCCTAGACAACTTTCATTCTAGCAGAAAGGAAAATATATGAAAGGAGAAAGGATATGAATCAATTACAAGAATTTAATCGCTCCACAATCAGTAGTGTTGAAATCGCAGGAATGATGAAAATCAGCCATTGGGAAGTTTTGAGAAAGCTAGATGGAACGGAAAAGGTGAAGGGTATCATCCAAACTTTTACTGACAACAAAATTGTGGTGAGTGATTATTTCATTGAATCAAGCTACAAAGATGCATCTGGAAAGGTAAACAAGTGTTACGAGCTTACAAAGATGGGCTGCGAGTTTCTTGCAAATAAGTTCACTGGAGAAAAAGGGATTCTGTTCACAGCAATGTATGTCAAACGCTTTAACGAAATGGAGCGTAATGCAAACCAACCATCATATGCAATAGAAGATCCTATTTTTAGGGCGCAACGATGGATTGAAGAACAGAAAGAAAAGAAGGCACTAGAAACCAAGTCGCTTATGCTGGAGCAGCGAATCGCAGAGTATGAACCAAAGATAAGCTACCTTGACCGCATATTACAGTCTAAAGGCACTGTGACGATTACGCAGATTGCCAAGGACTACGGAATGAGCGGACAGGCACTGAATTTAATCCTTCACGAAGAGAAGGTGCAATACAAGCAAAATAAGCAATGGCTTCTTTACCGCGAGCATCATAGTGAGGGATATACCAAGTCGGAAACGATTGATATCACACGGAGCAATGGCGATCCAGATGTAACAATGAACACGCGATGGACTCAAAAGGGACGGTTGTTCATTCATAAGATATTGGAACGCCGGGGAATTGTTCCTATGATGGATCGCGAGCCAAGTAGAAAAGCCAATTAAGAAAGGGGATATGAACATGGATGCTTTAGGGAAACCTACCCGCCGAATGTTTTATGTAGTAATTGCTGGTCTGACATTGTCCATAACTTTCAATGTTTGGGTCAATATCGAAAAAAACAAGCTCAACCAGCAA
>NZ_AMBZ01000005.1 GCF_000293805.1 Paenibacillus alvei DSM 29
TGCAAACGTTGTATAGCGTCCTCGCGCCGTTTTGAAGATGCTCTATTCTCGTAAATGTCTGTGCTTCCTAGTATCCGATCGTATAGCCGCCCGTCTGGATCAACTGGCTTGTTGTACTTGTCCGCTTTGAACCATTGTTCAAGCCGTGCCAAATCGAGATTCGTTGTATAGTTCGTCGGTTTTCCCTGCCGGCCATTGATGATAGGGAACAGAATGTCATTGAACTCATATTCAGTTAGATATCCGCTGCCTATCTCATCGAGTGTAAGTAAGTCACACTGGACGGCCCCAGTGATTATGTCCGTTAAGGTCGTTTTCACTGAACTATTGAATGTGTCTTTTGCAAGATTGAACAACTGTGACACATCCAAGAACAGACACACATACCCTTGCTTGTCTAATTCATGGTGGATAGCTGCTGCCAAGTGACTCTTTCCATTGCCTGGTGTACCAAAAAGCATCAATCCCGTTTTCCTTGTTTCGAAACCTGCTACAAACTCAATTGCCGCCTGCTTGACTGATTCTGATCCTTCTCGATCTTGAAAGCTGTTGAAAGAGGCATTCTTTAGATCCTCATTCATAATGTTCTTAGAGTAGGCACGTTCCATATTCGTTCGCCGCGCTTTCCTCTCTCGCTCCTTCTCTTCCCGTTCCATCTCAGCTACCTTGCACTTGCATGCTGTTGCTATAACCCATTGATTCCGTAATGGTACGAGTGTGCGCCGCATTTCCTTCCTACACTTCAGACAGCAGTATGTCCCGATATACTGGTCATCTGCGAACAAAGAGGTCGTTGTCCGATACCCTTGCTCCATCTCGTCCATCATCTCGTTTAGCGGTGAGCGTCGAGGCTTGACTATATCGCGCCGTTTTGTGACCTGCATTGTTTGCCGAATTAGGTGCTTGTCCGCCTCCGAAATGTCCAACTGGTCTAATTCCATTGCGTTTTGCTTCCTCCTCTTCGACCTTTTCTACTACCCATGTCAAAATGGCTCGGTAATCATTCTTGTATGTCTTGCCTTTGGAACCTTTGTAGTTGTCCAAAATCTCGATCATTCGCTTAGCTTTTTCTTCGCCATATTTCTCAACAAGTTTGTTATATTCCGATTCAGTCATAGAGACGAAGTCAGCGTATTTGTTTTTCTGTTCTTTATCTCTTTTATTTTTATTTAATTTCTTTTTACTTTCCTTTACTTTACTTTGTGTACTTTCTGTACTCATATTGCTGCATAAATCTGTGTTATCGTCATCATTAACTGGGGTTTCTGTTGCAGAAACTACTTTTTGATCATCGACAAGTGAATATTCTTGCTTGATCAAAGTACCAATTCGCCTGTTTGCAGCCATCAAAAAACGCTTCTGAATACCTTGTGATGTAAGTATTTGATACGTTTCTGACATGTTTCTGTCGAAGAAACCCCAGTTTATGCACTCAGAAACTACCTCTTGAACATAGTTAATGTCTTCATTAACCTTCATCGAAAATGAATACTTCTCTTTCTCTGTCCAAGGGTAGTAATAACCGTTCTTATAAATCGCCATTAGTAGGCGGATAATTAGGCCGAAACCTCGGTTCCCATACTTCGCTATAGGAACAACCAATTTGTCATCCCCCGCAATATCTACGTCAAGGGGGAAGTACTCCAGCCCCTCCTTCCGCGGTCGTGCCATCGTCTCACCTTCTCTCTAGCACCGTGTTAATGACGTTCGCTATCAATTTTCGGAATCGTATTCCCTCTTGAGTTTCATCCAGCCAGTCATGGCATGCCGTGCAAAGGTGCAATAAGTCCGTGACTTTAGTCTTCCATTCAAGTTGCTTCCGTCCGGTTAAATGCGCTCTCTCGGTCGCCCACGCCTTGCCGCACATTTCACATATACCTTTCGATCTATCTTTCAATTCCGCATCCACAGACGGGCTTATATCACCCATCTGCTTCTGCGTTTGCTTTATACGTGTACTCTTAGTCGCTTTGCTTTTTGGTTGCGGATTAAAAGGCAACGTCATATGTTTATCCGCCTCCTATGCCGATGTTTAAATCAATTCGAAGCCGTAACCGAAGCTCATGAAGTTGTTCCGTCAGTGATTTAAACTCATTTCTCCAAAGGTGCATACGTTCAAATGCTTCAGCTTCCTGTTCGCGCAACTCCATTGTCGCAAGCTCTGCCTGAGTCGTCTTATCTCCACGCCCTGCCGCCGCTTTTACTGCAGCAAATGTGTTCTTACGTTCTGCATATTTACGCTTATACTGGCCGTCCATATGAGCTGATACGCGCCCTATCAATGTATGGGCTTGAGTCAATAAAGTTATTCGTTGCATGAGTCCGCCCGGCGATTCGTCGTCATACTCATCTGCTTCGAGCCTGAGACGTTTAATTTCTTGAATATACTGTGGTATTTGATCTTTCATCGTCAGAATGGTAAATCATCATCGTGAATATCGATCGGTTTCCCGTCATTATGGAATGGATCACGGTTATCTACTGTTGGCACTTCTCCATCTCGTGTTGAATGTTCCAGGAAGCGAACATTATCAGCAACAACCTCAGTCACATAGATTCGACGGCCTTCATTGTTTTCGTAATTTCGTACCTGTATCCGACCTTCAACCGCTGTTAGTCGCCCTTTGTGCAAGTAATTGGCGCAAGCCTCTGCTGTTTGCCTCCATGTAACAACAGGAATAAAATCTGCTTCCTTCTGTCCATTCGTTTGGAATTGTCTATCAACCGCAAGCGTAAATGATGTAGTTGCAACTCCACCCGATGTATAGCGCAACTCTGGATCTTTTGTAAGTCGTCCAATTAATATCACTCGGTTCAACATCTTGCATCACCCTTTCATTTCTTGGATCATTGCTGTAAGCACCTTTTCAGAATCAGCGCCGTGATCTTTAACAAAGTCAGCCAGACCATCCGTGTTCCCGTGAATGTGCTTGTATTTTGCTTCTAAGCTCGGCTTGATCTTCAGACCTTCCGGTGGTGGTGATGATTGATTTTTCTTACTTGCCCCCGCCGGCCGTTTTTGCTGTTGTGCTTGTGCATCAAGTTCCGCGCTGCTCGTCTTATCCGGATCTTCACCTGTAGGGATAGCAAACGTTCGTAGCAACAGATATTTGTATGCATATGTCATGGCCTTTCCAACGCCCTTATCCTGTGTGTCGGCGCCAGTGCCAGAAGAAACGATAACCTCGTACTCGCCCGTTTCCGTGTCAACGATCTTATACTTCACGTCTACGGTTGTGAGATTGCCTTCCTTGCTATGTGCCTGTTCAAAGGGAAAGATTACTAACCCCTGCTCTATCAATGCATCACGTACGGTTGATGTGACCTTTTCCTCGGTGATTGCGTTGTATTTCGTATTACCGAACTCAACTCGATCATCTTTCTGCAGATAATCTACCTTCTGCATAACAGCACTCATTTTTTGATAGAGTTGCGCTTTACTCATCGAATCATCAGCCCACTTTCGCCCTGAACAATCGTTACGCCTGGAATTGCGACCCCGCCTTTCAATGCATCCATTACGGCCTTTTTATCAACGGTTGGTTCTGGTTGTTTAACATATTCAGATGGCACTGCCAGCACATTCGTAACCTCTACACGGTCACGGGGCTTCGTAATCGACACGCTGAACAATGGGCTTTTATGTTTGTCCATTCCGATGCGAATCATGCCCCACTTCATGGCATCCTTCATGCGTGCTACGTTATTTTCAATAGACGTCTTGCGTTGAGATAGGCGCAGCGCTTCGGCTTTTAATGCATCGGCCTCTGCTTCGAGTGAGCGAACTACTTTACAGTAGCCGTCCAACTTCTCTCCGATAGCTCCTTCCATTCCCTCCAGCATTTCAGAGTAGTCAACACCTTCTCCACCGTCTTGAGCGAGTTCAAGCAAATCATTGTATTGGTCAGCCAAGTCATATAAACGCATGTTGCATCCTCCCGATTTTGTGATATAATGCACGTAATTATATTTGTTCAAGTAATTGTTTAGCTGCGGCTCCTACCCCGCGGCTAATTTACTTTTGTACCTTTGATTCTCGAAGCAATTTGCAATACTCGGAATAATGTTCTTTCGTTGGAAAATGGAACTGCGGCGGCTTTCCTGCTGGCAATACCATATTCCCTCCTGCTGCCGTTAAGCATCGTTGTGCGTCTAAGTCCTCAGAATACGAGATTCTTACCGCGAGTCTCATTCCATTCACTCCAATCTAAAGGTTTACGAACCATGATATAAACCGAACATTCTATTGCTTCTTTCATGCATGCCTCGCAATGCGGCTGTTCATCTTCGTAGCAAAGGTATTCTGCCGGCTTCCCGCATCCACAAGTTGGCCTCATGACAACTCTCTCCCGAAGATTTCACGTTCCATCTGTGCAATCTCCATCGACAGCCAATCGTATGCTGCTTCAAGGAGTCCTGGCGCGTTCCGCATCATTTTCAATTGATTCAAATGACGGATTGATTCGACTCTTTGCATTGCAATCTCTGTCATGCCAGCACCCCCACATCTCCGCGGCAGCGGTTGCCGGTTGCTAGCAGCTTGTCCATTCTTACCGCCACCTTCTGCCACTGATCAACAATAGAATCTTTCAAGTTGACCAGATATTCCGAACGACTTACGAGAGTCGCTACAGTTACACCAAGCAAGCTTACGACTGTCTTCTTGCCTACACTTCGTTTCATTTGTCATCCACCTTTCCTATATTTGGCTTTAATATAGTTTCTCTTCCCTATACAATAGAGTTGTCCAGACACCATTGAAGGGATGGTAGTTTATTTGAAACATGATATTTTTGAAATGATTAATACGATTGAAAGATTAAATCACGACTTAACGCCTACTTTGACAAGATTATTAGAACAACAAAACAGATTAAGAGAGGCTCTTAGACCTGCTACTTCAGCTTTGGCTACTGCTATGGAAGCAAATTATTTGGCATTATCTAAAGTCTCCGATACTCTTCTTCCTGTAGCAAAGGAATGGGAAGCTGTTGCCGACTTCATTCGGGAACAAGATTATAGTCATCTTTTCATAACTGATTCCTTATCTTCAAAACTGAAAGACTTGATTCAATCAGTGGAAGTAGAACTACCAGATATTAAAGAAGAAATTATCCAAACAACTGCATTCGACATCAACTCACCATCATCTAATAAGAAAATGGATATCGGGCAATTTTTAAGTGTTATTGGCATCATCCTTACTGTTCTTAGCATGTTACACAATCAGCGAATCGCCGATGAAAGCAGCATAGAAGCTCAAAAATTACACCAGATTCAAATTGAACAAGCAGAGAGACATCATATCGAACGTATGGAGCAGGCAGAACGTCATCATCGTGAAGTGACGCAGGCTAATGGCGCAAAATCTTCACCCAATAAGGAATCAGACAATGTACTCGAAGACCTTATCTCTTCGATATTCACTGAGTTGCGTTCTTTTTTACCTTCTGAAAATACAAGTCATTCCGAAGATCAGTGAGGCTACTTAAAAGATCTCGCGCTCGCTTGGTGTTTATTTCAGTTTCTTCGTTTATGTGATTACCTTGTTTGATTTGGTATTCGTATTGCTTGTTCAATTCTTCATACTTTTGATTCAATTTCTCTCGTTGCTCAATCAGTTGTGCATACTGCTGGTTGAGCTTGTTTTTTTCGATACCGTCCCAAACGTTAAAAGTTAAGGATAAAGTCAGACCAGCAATCACTAGGTAAAACATTCGGCGAGCTCGTTTCTCTAAAACCTCCATGTTTATATCCCCTTTCTTAATTAACCTGCTGCTTTCTGAAGAAGTAACCGGAATGTTTCTCGTCCCTTCGGAGTAATCAACGGCTGTACATCTGCTTTGCCGTTCCGCTCCCATTCCTTGAGTTCAAAGAGTGCAGGCACATGTTGTGCATATGGCTTGAGCTTCCCTTTTGGATCGCGGTAAACATAACCACGTTCCAGAAGCCAGTTGATGAACTCGCGTTCCTTGACATGAATCTCCTTCGCGGTGTCACGGAAGTTGGTAAGCAAGTTGCGGTCAACCAATGCATCAAAGTAATCTGCTTTAGGCTGCATGACTGAAATCTGCTCATTTGCCTTCCGTACCGTTTCAAGTGTTGCCTTAAATATCAGCTTCGTTTGATCATCTGCATGCGGTAGATATGTGCTAATGAATAGATCCTCATTTGCTACATATCCGCCTGTCTTTCTGATGGTTGGGATAACGTCACCTGTAATCCATTTTCTAAAGGCTCTTGCTTCTGGTTTACGGCTTTCCAATATCACATCATACAAACCATCTTCATTAATGATTGTTGTTTCTTGCGGTCTTCCTAGTGAATCTGGGATGGTGTAAGTTGAACTTACGTCATCTCCCAAGCGCTCTTTTACCATGCGGCTGTTGCTTAATCCCAACACCTGAACAACATCCTTCAAAACAAACCAGGGTGAACCATCCTTGATTACTGTTCTGACTTCATTACCTACATACTGGAACACTTGTAATTGGTTCATGCTGGTTTATCTCCTTTCTTTCTTTTGTAACGTAATCTTGAATTTAATCTTTGATACAATGTTCGCCATTTACACCATTTCAAATCGCCACATTCTCTTGCCCAAACTGCATTGTTTGAGTTGAACTCTATTGATGCATTAGCTCGTTCAGCGATGTTCACAAGAGCTGTTTTCGTAATCTTGTTTCGACTCATAGCTGCAACCATCATCCACTTTCTCAGTACGACGTATCTCTTTGACATTATGTAAGTTCATGGTGTAGTTCCTTTTTCAATTAACTGCCGTTCATAGTCAAGCACCCATTCACGGCGGTAACGATACTCCTGACCTTCTTTGTAAAAGCGGATATCTCCGTTTTTAGACCGTCGCCGTATCGTCCATGTGCTGCGCTGAAAATACGCTGCAACGTCCTTGAGTTTAAGGACGGCCGGTAAGCTTGTCGGTAGCTCTGTCACTGTGCATACCTCCTCTCATGATGCGCTAATGAGCTGTAACAGATCGTCAAACTTGCTCGCATAGTAGTGCGGTTGAGTCTCTCGCGGGTTAACCGGGCTAATGATGTTCTTCCCATAAATCAATCCGTCATCGGTCAACGATTTAAATGTCTTGACTCTGCCATTGCTTGATGGCCGTTCCCTCTCTTCCAACAAGCCACGCTGAATTAATAAGGTGTTGAACTTGGCGGCCCCAAACGGTGCACCGTGCTTTTTCAGTAAAACCGTAGCCGATTCCGTGACATCCTCATTGACCGCATAGGCAGGTAATGGGACGTTGAGATGATGCACTTTAGCAAAGTCGCCCATCAGCTTCAGTTTCCCGCTTTCCGGCAGCCGGAGTATATTGGCGGCTGCCTCAAGGAACATCATCTCCTTCCGGAAGTGCAGCGTATCGACTGTTTCCCTAGCCGGGTGGGACTGCTCTGCATCCAGTAGGTAGCTCCTTACTGTCTGCGCAATGATGCTGTCCCGTAAGAGCATTCCGATGCGGAGGACTGCCCGCCGTGGGATGACAGTGAAGGCCGATGCTGTTTTTCCAATTAAACCCATGTCCTTGTAGGACTTCAGTTCATTTCCCATCAATACCCGTAACCCGTCAGACTCCAATTCACTTCTGTTATCTTTGATACAAGAATTTATTGCTTCTTTGCCTACTTCGTAATACTCCGCTGCCATGTCTATGCTTACGTTCATGTCGTCCGGCAACATGGCCAACTTCTTCACCTTGTCCAATACGTCTGTACGGTCAATGACTGATTCCCGCAGTGTCTTGCTTTCGATTAATGCCAGTTGATTCATTTGCCCGTCTCTTCCTTTCTTTCTTTTGTGCATACCGCATTCTCGAATCCATTTTTTTATAAAGCTGTCTCCATCTCTTCCAACTGACATCCCCCGGCTCTTTTACCCAAGCAGGATTTTGTGGATGGAATACTATCGAGGTGCCAGCCCTTTCAGCCATTCTAAGTAAACATTCCTTTTTAACTTTCATAATTGCCTCCCTTTGGATAATTTTTTATCCAATAATGTTAAAAAAATATCCATACCCATTGACTGGATAAATATTATTATCTATAATGCATTATAGATAATTAATTTATCACTTTTTGGACAGACTTATCCCTAGACTGTTCAAAATAGTCGGGAAATAACATCTCAACTGGCTCATCAAAATACGTTGAGAGTTGGAACATCAGGTCCCTGCCAGGAGTGAAAGTTCCATTCTCAATCATGCGAAGGTACACTGTTGAGATTCCGTTTTCTGAAGCAACTTGTGCTTGAGTTCCTTTTGACTTGCGACACTTCGCAAAGTAAGGGCGCTTCTCTGCCATTCGCTTCCCTCCTTTCGATAAGTCGATTATACCGGATAATATTTTTATCCGTCAAGGGGTGGTGGATAATTTTTTTTTGGAGGATAGATGAATGATGACTCTTGGAGAAAAACTAGTTCGTCTTAGGGAAGAAAAGGGGCTTTCCCAGTATGAAGTAGCCAACAGGTTAGGCATAAAGAGACCGCGATATAACTCTTGGGAGCAAAACATTGCCAAACCTCGCTTAGAAATGTTGAAAAAACTGGCCGAGTTTTATGACGTGAAACCGGAATACTTGCTTGGTTATGAACCAGCGGAAAGTGCAACAATCCCAGAATGGGCCAACGCCAAGGATAAACGGGATTTCAAAAAATGCTTGAGGAAGACACGGGTTTAATGTTTGACGGTGTTCCGATTGAAGATGAAGATAGAGAAAAAGTCATGCAGGTTTTAGAAGTTCTTTTCTGGGACGCTAAAAAAAGAAGTAAGGAGAAGTTTACAAACAAGCGCTATAAAAAGAAATCAGACGAAAATAGATAGTCTGGAGTGAGTCTGGAACTATGAACCGCGCCATCAGAAGGCTACTACAGAGGTACAAAACAAACTGCCCTTTCGCATTGGCAAAGCGAAGGGGGATTATTCTTGTGTTTGAGGATTTGGGGGACTCAACCTACGGAATGTATTACACCAAGTTTCGGCAACGATATATTGTTATCAACAATAGACTCTGCGAGATATGGCAGCGCGTCGTGTGTGCACATGAATTGGGGCATGATGTTCTGCATCGAGGTGTAAATCGTTTCTTTACTGATAACAGCACTTTTTTCATGTCGTCCAAGTATGAACGGCAGGCTAATGTATTTACGGTGGAATTGCTTACAGCGACAGAGGCGATACTTGATGGCGAATCTATAGAAAACTATTTTTGTCGTTTAGAAATCCCTATGGAAATGGCCCCTTACTATAATGGGGCATTCTAAAAACCTTCCGCGCTTCCCAGCCGCAAGGCTGTTTACCATACACACAGAACAGAACATTCGTTCTATGAAAGGAGAATAGTTACAATGCCAAAGGAAAAGAAGAAGAAGCTACCGCCTGGGGTTCGCGAGCGGAACGGCCGTTATACTTACCGCTACAGCGTAGAGGTTATCGTTAATGGAAGGAAAAAACGCAAGCAAAAGGAAACAAAATCCTACGCAACCGCAAAAGAAGCATACAATGCTGGAATTCTTATTGAGGCGGACAAGCAGCGAGGGAAACTAGTCGATGAGAAGAATATCACTCTAGGAGTATGGGCGGAGCGTTGGCTTGAGAACTACACTATTGAAAAAGAACCCGCGGAATACACCCTTCGAGGCAAAAAGACAACTATAAGCTCATTAAAAAAATATCTCGGGGAGCATACTAGAGTCAAAGATACTACTAATGATGATTATCAGCAATGGCTTAATAAGTTGAAAAAAATCGGACGAAAGGAAGGGACTCTAAAGAAATACCATGTTGACGCATGTATGATTTTTAGCGATGCTGTCTTAAAAAAAATCATTACTACCGACCCAACAGAAGCAGCCCAAGTTCCTGTTTATAAGCAGACAGTAGAAGAAATCGAAGCAGGAGAAAACATCCTGCCCAAATATCTCGAAAAAGCACAACTCAAGCATTTCCTGAACATTGTCCGCTTTCGTGGTAGTTCTCAAGAATATAAGATATTCGTCTTACTAGCATATACAGGGCTACGGATTGGAGAGTTACTGGCTTTAAAATTGAGTGACTTTAATGAGGAAGAGCGCTACATATCTGTTACAAAGACACTAACCATTACTGGCAGTGTCAAGAATTATAAACTTGGGCCTCCTAAAAACAAGTCTTCCGTCCGGAAAGTAAGCATTGGTGATACTGCTATAAAAGCTATCAAAGATCAGTTAGCTTGGAGAGAACAGAAAGAAAAGGATGGCGAAGTAATTTATAACGGAGGCTTTCTGTTCTGGAGCTCAAAATACCCTGGGTATCCAGCGAGACCGTACACGGTAGAGGATCAATTTACCCGTCTGCTGAAAATTGCTGAGCTTCCAACTACTCTCACCCCTCACAGCCTACGCCACACCCATGTAACTCTTTTGGCCGAGGCAGGAGAGCAACTGGCAGTAATCCAGGAACGATTGGGACATAAAAACGACGAGCTCACCAGGCGGGTTTACCTACACGTTACAGAGGGGCAGAAAAAGCTTGTCCCCGACAGATTCGAGCAGGTCATGAACTCCTAACTAGTTCACATTGTGGGTAATGTGTGGGTAAAATCCCCTCCCAACCTCCCTCTATCCCTTCTACAACAGCCTTTCAATGCCCATCCATGTATTTGCTCGGCAAATTTACGTTCCGATGGTAGGATGCTTCCCGGAGAAAATTCACCGTTATAAATGCTGCGCTCGATATATGCGGCAATCTGCTGATAAAGCGGTTGTTTGCTGGAGCGATCCGGTTTCCACATGGAAAATACACCTCTCGCTTTCGTAGTCTGTGATTTTTATCACATTTAACTAAGTATATCATTACCCTCACCGCTCCCCCATGGCTTGATTTCATCGAAACATTGTCAACTCTGTGTCAGTCTCTTGAACATGGATGATCTCCCCCTGCTGAAATGGATGGCGACATCCCATCCACTCTGCTCTATGATAAGGCTGAACATGTGAATGTATCTAAATCAGCCCACTCATACCGCATAACAGCGCTATGAGTCAGGAAATCGCGATGCACCTTATTGCGATGCACCTACAGCACCTACATCATATTTAGATGAATTGCCCAACACATTCAAACCGATGACAACCATTGTCAGCACACAGAGCATCCCATAACGTGAAGTTATTCACATTGTTTATTTCAAGCACGCAACCCATCCTACACGAACGAACATCGCTTTTTGCCAATAGGAGGCCTCTATGGATCAAGTCATTCTCGCGCGAATTCAATTCGCTTCAACAACGCTATTCCACTACATCTTCGTCCCGATGACGATCGGACTGGCGTTTTTAATCGCTGTATTGGAGACGCTCTATGTCCTCAAGGGTAAGGAGATTTACAAGCAAGCTGCCTTATTCTGGAGCAAATTATTTCTAATTAACTTCGCAGTCGGCGTCGTCACCGGCATTTTGCAGGAGTTCCAGTTCGGGATGAACTGGTCCAATTATTCCCGTTTCGTCGGAGACGTGTTCGGGCCATCGCTTGCCATTGAAGGGCTTCTCGCCTTCTTTATGGAATCCACCTTCATTGGCTTGTGGGTGTTCGGCTGGGAGCGCTTATCGAAGCGCGTTCATCTCGCTTGCATTTGGATCGTCTCGATCGGCACCGTATTGTCCGCGTTCTGGATCTTGACGGCCAACTCATTCATGCATGCGCCAGTCGGATATGAATTCAAAAACGGCCGGGCAGAGATGAGCGACTTCTTTGCGCTTATTACGAATCCGCAATTATGGCTGCAATTTCCGCATACGCTATTCGCTGCATTCGCAACCGGCGCCTTCTTTATGACAGGCGTCAGTGCATGGAAGCTGCTGCGTGGACACAATCCGGACATGTTCCGCCGTTCGTTCCGTGTCTCGATTACCGTTGCCTTGATTTCATCCGTCCTCGTTGCCTACATTGGGCATGCACAGGCGCAGCATCTGCTCGCTTTTCAGCCGATGAAGATGGCAGCAGCCGAGGCGCTCTGGGATACAAGCGAGGATCCAGCACCGTTCACTCTATTTGCCAACATAGATACGGAAAAGAAAGAGAACTCGTTCGATATCCAAGTCCCCTATATGCTCAGTCTGCTATCGTATAACAAGCTTAGCGGCAGCGTGGAAGGGATGAATCAAATTCAAGCGCGCTATGAACAGAAGTACGGACCAGGAAATTATATTCCATCGGTCAAAATGACATTCTGGAGCTTCCGCATGATGGTCGTAGCAGGAGGGCTCATGTGCCTTGTCGGCATCCTCGGACTCCTATTTTCCCGCAAAAAGATGCTAGAGCAGCGCCCCTGGTTCTTGAAGCTGATGGTCGGCATGATCGCCTTTCCGTTCCTCGCCAATTCGGCGGGATGGCTTATGGCCGAGATGGGTCGTCAGCCGTGGGTTGTGTTCGGAGTCATGCGCACAGAGGACGCCATATCGCCGACCGTTACGGCGGAAGAGCTGCTCTTCTCACTCATTGCTTTTACGACCATTTATGCGGTACTGGCCATTATCGACGCTGTTCTATTCGTCAAGGTAATTCGTAAAGATGAGCAGATGGAAAAACCGGAGGAAGAAGATATGAAGAATTACGATCCACTTGATAAGGAGGAAGCACATGCTATCGCTAAATGAGTTATGGTTCATACTCGTTGCCATCTTATTCGTCGGATTTTTCTTCCTTGAAGGATTTGACTTCGGGGTAGGCATGGTCGCTAGGTTCCTCGGGAAGACGGATCATGAGCGGCGCATCATCATCAACACAATCGGCCCGTATTGGGACGCAAACGAGGTATGGTTAATTACGGCTGGAGGAGCTATGTTCGCTGCCTTTCCAGAATGGTATGCCACGTTGTTCAGCGGCTTCTATATTCCATTCGTCGTGCTGCTGTTGGCGCTTATCGCGCGCGGAGTAGCATTCGAATTTCGAGGTAAGATGGATTATGGCGCTTGGAAAAAAGCGTGGGATGCCGCGATATTCATCGGGAGTCTGCTGCCTCCGTTCCTGTTCGGCGTCGTATTTGCCAATATGATTCGCGGTGTGCCGATTGACGGCAGCAAGGAAATGGTCGGGAGTGTGCTTGATCTGCTGAACGGATATTCCCTCGCTGGCGGTGTGGCCGTAGTCATGGTGTGCATCCTGCACGGGCTCGTCTTCATTACACTGCGAACCACTGGCGAGCTGCGGGAGCGGGCACGGAAGGCAGCACGCGATGTCAGCCCGGCAGTTGTCGTCCTCCTGCTGCTGTTCGCCATGATGACGTATGTCAGCACCGATATTTATACGGTACATGGCAGCGTATGGATTATCCTGCCTCTGTTAGCTGGTTGCGCGTTGCTTCTAGCCATGTTGCTCATTAGACGGGAACGGGATGGCTTGGCGTTCGCCATGACGGGTGCCGTTATCATTCTATCAGCCGTGAGCATGTTCATTGGATTGTTCCCGCGGGTTATGGTCAGCTCGATCAGCCCTCAGTTCCATCTGACGATTATGAACGCCGCTTCCGGCGCTTACTCGCTAAAGGTGATGACGTATATCTCGTTGACAATTCTGCCGTTTGTGCTTGGATATCAAATTTGGAGCTACTACGTCTTCCGCAAGCGGATCGATGATAAGGAACATCTGGAATATTAATAGGATTTTCGAATCAATACGCAAAATAATGAGTATTTCACCAATTAATATAAGCTTGCTATACTCGAACCGTTACCTGAAAAGGAGGGGTTAGAATGAATTCGCGAAAGCTTGGTACAAGCGGATTATCCGTAAGCGAGATTGCTTTGGGAAATTGGATTACTCACGGCGCGCAAGTGGACGATCAGACAGCGCATGCTTGTGTACATTAGCAAATCGACCTTATACTTGACGGGCTTATTGAACGCGATCCGGGTAAAACCGGCTAATCACGGATTATTCATTTGTAGCTGCTGGACTTATGTCTTCCATAGTCTCAAGAAAGGCGGACAAGGCCCCCTTATCCGTATCGGTTCTCCAAGCGGCAATAAGGGGAACCGACGGTACACTTTCTTCAAATGGCCGGAATCCAACACCACTGCGCTGGAATACGGCAACCGAAGAAGGTGCGATGGAAACGCCGAAATTCGCAGCCACCAAATTTACAATGGTATACATTTGAATCGCTTCCTGTACAACATTCGGATAAACGCCGTGTTGTGCGCAAAAGCCCATGATGAGATCGTGAAAAGGAACGCCAAGATGACGCGGAGGCAAGATGAACGGCTCCAATTTTAACGAGCTGACGGACAAAATCTGCTGACTAGCCAAGGGATGCTGTTCGGGAAGTATGGCAATAAGAGATTCACTGGTGAAGGTTCGATAATCAATAGGCTTTGCACACTCGATGGAGCGAAGAAATCCGATGTGAATAGTTCCATCGAGCAAAGCCTGCCCTTGCTGGGCAGAGGTCATCTCACGCAAAGTAAGCTGTATTTGTGGGAAATTCCCCCGAAATGCTTGTATAAGATCAATCATTAGTCCGCCCGCAGGCGTAAGACGAACTTGCCTGGTATTGCGTTCCAATCGTTTTAAGCCAATTTCTTTTTCAAGAGCTTGAATTTGTTGGCTGAGGGGAGGCTGTGACATATTCAATTTTTCCGCTGCACGGTTAAAATGAAAGCTCTTCCGCTACAGCAATAAAGTAATGCAATTTGCGTATGTCCATTCCTGCGCCCCTTTTCCAAATGGTCTCCTTAGATGTGGAGGATTCCACTCTTACCTATTTACGCTCAAGCTTTGATTCCGTAACGTTCACGCAATGTATGGATGACGTTATGCACTTGCTCTGACTCTGGGAGCCACAATCCTGAAGCCGCTTGTTCGAGACAACGCTCTGACTGGCGTTCCTGCACTACTTTCTTCACAGCATCTATAAAGACTTGCGCCGCCCCTATCCCAACATTGCTGCCGAGCGAAGCCAGCTCTTCGAGACTGCCTGTCTTATCTTCCGTCACAACAGGATGATCCGCTTGCAACACGCCCAACGCAGCACGCTCATAAAAGGAGCGGACGAGCTCAGCGCTCACTTTGCCCGAACCTTCGCATATGACGAATGCCTGCACGACAAAGGCATGAGCTTGACGCCGCTGCGCAATGCCGCAAAATTTCATGCCGCCTATGCTGAGATCATAATCGCCAGGGCAGTATGCGCCATCGATTTCACCCTTGTCGACCGTATAGCCCGTGTTCCGCAGAGCAAGCTTAATCAACTGATACATGCGCTCATAGTCCGAGCGGAAGCATTTGTCGCCCAGCCCTTCCTTTGGCAGGATCAATGAAATGTTCACAACGCCCAAATCGAGCGGTACGGCAGCCCCGCCCGTGCTGCGGACAGCCGTCGAGTAGCCAAGCGACTCCAGCCATTGCTGCGCTTCTGCGGCATGCGGCAGTCTGCTGTCGCGCAGCCCCATCACAAAGCCTCGCGGATGACGCCACAGATGACATACAGCGGGTCCTCCCTTGCCCGTATGTCTGCACAGCAGCTCGTCCAATGCAAAAGGATACAAAATGTCGGGCTCCTCCAGATGCTGCGTGCGATCCAGCAATAAAATATTGTCCAGTCCTTCTCCCTTCGTTAATGAAGTCGTACAATCCGCCATTTCTGCATCCCCCTTTAAATCATCAAAACCTGCCAAACCTTTATTATAATCGGATTCCGCCAAACTATATGTAGCTTAACACGGAATGAGTCCGTATGGAAAAATAAGAAGTCTCGCCGCTGATAACGTTCGTATCTGTTACATCAGCTAGCAACCTTCCGTCCTATATGTTTTTTTCACCAATTCTACCATGTTTTGATATTTGATATTGCCTCTGCTATGATAGAGACAGCCACCACGAATCTGGCATAAATAACCAGTAAAGGGGGGGGGTCATCATAATGATTGATTTCAAGCATCAATTTTTATTGATGAAACGTCGAAGGAATCAGTTCACTCCTGTTTAGGCCGTTGGTCTCGGAGTTACCGTTGCCGCCGGATCTAAATACTGCGCCTGTTGTGAGGTGTTCCCATTTTCGTTTTTCCACGAAAGCAAATCAGTTCATCTGAAATGAAGGGAGACGTTTACAATGGAACAGCTGAAAAATAAGATTCCACAACCAATTAGAGGCGATCAAGGAGCAACTGATGAAGGCCCAAGAAATATTGAACGCGATCTTCAAAATCCGGATTTGCTTGTTCCACCGGTAACCGATTCAGGCACAATTCCGAATTTGAAATTCTCTTTTTCTGATACCATGTTCGTATTGAACGCGGCGGCTGGTCCCGTGAAGTGACAGTACGCGAATTGCCGGTCTCGACGACGCTTGCCGCTGTGAATATGCGATTGACTCCAGGGGGTGTCCGTGAACTTCATTGGCATAAAGAAGCCGAGTGGGCCTACATGTTAGGCGGAAGAGCACGCATTACAGCTGTTGATGAGAATGGGCGAGAATTCATTGACGATGTAAGTGAAGGTGATTTGTGGTATTTCCCATCAGGCATCCCCCATTCCATTACCGGCCTTAAGGAAGGCTGTGAATTCCTCCTGGTTTTCGATGACGGTTCATTCTCTGAAAATAGTACCTTTGCTATTTCAGATTGGTTCTCCCATACACCCAAAGATGTATTAAGCGCCAATTTCGGCGTACCGGAAGAAGCTCTCAAGAATATTCCTCCAGAAGAAAGATATATGTTTCAAGGAACGGTGCCGGGCCCCATTGCAAAGGAACGCCCACATCAAACAAATGGCGGGGTTGCGCATTCTTTCAGTTACCATTTACTCAACCAAGAACCTATAATTACAAATGGAGGCAAAGTCCGCATTGCTGATTCCACCAACTTCACGGCTGCAAAAACCATTGCATCGGCCCTTGTTGAAATCGAACCGGGCGGTATGCGCGAACTGCATTGGCATCCTAATGCGGCGGAATGGCAGTATTACATTCAGGGCAAAGGCCGAATGACTGTATTTGCCTCGGAAGGACATGCCCGCACTTTTGACTATCAAGCCGGGGACGTTGGATATGTGCCTTTTGCTTATGGACACTATGTCCAAAATACGGGGGAAGAGCCGCTGATCTTCCTTGAGATGTTCAAAAGCGACCGCTTTGCAGATGTCTCGCTGAACCAATGGATGTCACAGACGCCTCCTAATTTGCTCAAAGAGACACTCAACATTGATGATAAGTTCATCAAGACTTTGCATAATGATAAACGACCTGTGATTAAAAATTAAAGCTTTAGCTGCGTCTCTCAATCCTTATCGAAATGCTTTTTGCTCGGTACGGGGTGTATAGCGAGGAACAGGAACGCAGCGGCTTTAGTCGTGGCAATCTAACACGACTTAGGTCATCTAGTTATTGGCCTAAGAAATCCTGCAGGGGCGGTACCAAGTCTATGGCCCCGCTTGTTCTTACAACCCTGGAGCTGGCAGCATAAGCCCGAAGCTTTTATGGATGAAGCTAGGCAATGCTAAGCATGTGCAGAAAAAGGCTGCCCGTAGGTGGGATATAATATGCTCCCCAAACGACAGACAGGTGAAACCTGTTAACCGTAAGGGGAGCATTTTTCATGTCCAAATAAAGAACAACGTTTATCTTATTTCCATCAATGAAATTAGTAGGCCTTGTAGATCTGTCATTGTTCTTGATTTTCTACATCTGAATCGATTCAATCATTTCATGAACGGCCTTCTGCCATTCCCCTTGCTCAATAGCTGGAGCGCTAAATTGAATTTCAAGATGTGCCCCATTTAGTTCCGCCCAGCCGACGAGACGATAAGTGTCTCCCTTCTGAGAAGGCATAATAACTTCATTGACTGCAATGTGCTTCCCATGAACGAGCAGCGTTTCATTTTTCAACCACTCTAGCTTTTCTCCTCCACTGTCTTGTTCCAAAATTCCCTTCATCTTTATTCGACCCTCATCGATTCCAGCATCGGTCACGAGCTGTTCTGGATCATGCTGTATCTCAAGCTTAACTTTCTTGCTGCTATCCGTGTAAACAAGCTTCGAGTTCGATGTCTCATTCGTTTGCGCCTCTAATCCCTGCGGGAGCTTCAGTGACATCAAATTCGAGAACACGTGAATTCTTCCTTGCTCAGGAGCCTCCGTTTCCGCAGTCTTATTCTCTTGTTCTGCTCTCCCTTGCTCACTCTCCTCCTGCTGCGGAGTCAAAGAGACGTTCTTGGTCTCATCAGCAATCTTCTCCTCGCTGCCTGAGAAGCTGCAAGCAGAAATGCTGACCGCTGCCGAAAGTGCCAATAGAACCATCCACTTTTTCAACCTGCTTCCATCCCTATCACTTCGCATTTGTGCCTCCCCCCTTCCGTGTCTATTCATTTAAATAGGTCGTCACACGGTTTGCGATCAAATCCGAAACCGCTTGTGCCGATTTTTGACCGTTATAGTAAGCCTTCGCTTCCTCCTCGATAATCGATTGAACTTTCGAATTATCCATTATTGCGGTGTTCGCATCGGCCAGCATCTGCTTGACCATGTCAATGTCTGCCTTCTGAATCTGGATTGCGGATCCCGTTGGCGATTCGACAGTGCCTTTGTCCTCAAGCGCCTTGAGCGTCTGCTCGTTTACCTTTTTATTGACAGAGAACCCTCGCAGTCCAGGCATGGTCTGTATTTCCTTAGACAATAAGAACTTCATGAAATCCCATGCTTCGGCCTGCACCTTCGAATTCCGATTCATCCCTAATTTGTTAGATGTCACGAAGGTGCCGCCGGCCTGTTGCCCAGCCGCGAGCGGCTTGCGATAAATCTTCCCTTGCTCATAGAACATTGCTGGCGTACTGAAGTAATCTTCCGGCGAAGTAATCAAATTAGGTGCAAAAAAGTAATCTCCTGCGCTCACTGTCGCATCCGTCGCTACCTTATCTGCATACATCGTCTTCACTTGCTCCATCAATCCGACAAATGCATTGGCATCGAAGCTGGCTGGGCGCTGCTCCTCATTGACAACGCGAGCATAGTTATCAGCGAACAGAATGTTCAACATCCGCTCTGGCGGCGTATTCCCCAGCGAATACGTGTGCCCGCCGGACGCTGCCAAACGTTTGCCTACTTCCGTAAACTCTCCCCATGTCCATGCGTTGTCATCGAATGTGACGCCGGATTGCTGAATTGCCTTCGCATCGCCCATAAGACTGTCCAAGGAAAACCGCAGAGGCAGCGCATAGAGACCTCCTCTCATCTTGGCCCCGTCCAGAATGTTCATCTCGTACGAATTAGAGTCAAAGGCAGGATCCTGCTTCATCAGCTCGCTCAAGTCCACCAGCGCTTGCTTGTCTACGTATTTCCCAATTGGCAGGCCGCTCACATTCAAGTCGATCAAATCGGCCCCTTTACCGGACAATAGCTCTGTAGTAGTGGTATTCACATACTTCTCGGCACTTCCTTCTTGATTGGAGCCTCCCCCTAGGCTGTATTCTTTGATTTGAATATCCACATTGGGATGCTTCGCTTCATACATTTTCTCAGCCTGAGCATACACAGGATCCGCTCCCAATACGGACAAGACAACGACTTTCTTCCCGTCCTGTCCCTGCTGCTCTTCTTGCTTCGCCTCACCAGCCTGTTTGCCGGCACATGCTGCCAATGTCATCGCTATCGTTAATGCAACGACCAGACTGCGTACACTCCTTTTTTTCACCCTGAATCGCTCCTCTCCATTCTTCATGGGATCGTTGCGCGCTCAAACGCATTAGATCCTTACACGTTGACCATCTGTTACTGGCTCACTGCTCTCGACAATAATCTGGGCTTTCGCGTATACCCCTTGCACCAGCGTTTCTTGGCCATTCGTCCCCCCTAATCGAACGGAAACCTTGCTAGCAATAAAAATATTGCCCAATGGGCCGGAACGCTCTTCGATAATAAGCACATAGCTGTCCTTCCCTGCCTGACGAATCGCTTGGTTTGATACGAGCATGCCGCCATCGCTCTTCTTCGTTTGTGTCAATTCCACGCTTACGAGCTCATTCGCTTGAATATTCGGATGTTGAACCTTCACAATGACCCGTTGACTCGAATTTGTCTGCGATGCACTCCATTCTGCTTCCTCTTGGAGGGAAGCCCCTCCATCAACGCCTGCCATCGGTCGAATGTCGGTAATGCTCCCTTCAACCGGAACATTTGCCTCCTCATGCTCGATATGCACGCGTATCTTTTCCCCGGTACGCAATTCCCGGCCGAAGGCATCCGGGATGACAATTTCGAATTGATACCCTTGCTGCCTATTCGCTACACTAACATCTGGGCCGCCGCTTCCTGAAGGAAGCTGCGGCGTCGCACGTACTTGTGTCACAACACCGTCAAAGGGCGCGATGATTCGTCTACGATCATTCGCCTCCGACTGCATCGTGGTCACTTTTCGCTCCTGAACTCCTATAGCTATTCGCACACGTTCTATCTCCCGCTTTGTGCTGCGCGCTCGCATACCGTCGTTATTTTGTACGGCTTCAATATAATCATCCTGCAAGTCAACTAATGTTAGCCGCTGCCCTGCAAGGCCCGCCTGTACATCCAATATTTCCTGAACAGCAGCAGGATTCTCATAGGTGATTAACGTCTGCCCCTTAACTACACGATCTCCCTCTTTTACATAAACCTTTTTGATTGACCACTCCGCCCTGTTCGATAAATCGATATGCTGCCGAGGTATTAATCGGGCCGTACCACGCCACGTGGTTACTAGCGCTCCTTCCCTCCCTTGTTCGGTGCGCACCTTCGGCAAATGTAACGTCAGCAATGTATTGCTCGCCAGGGTAAGGAAAAGGAGCAAGCTGAAGAACAGGCCGGAGAGCCATACTATTTTTCGTTTTTTCTTGCATCCAGCGCTGCTGTGAACCCTATAGCCATCCTATCCCTCCTCTCATGAGCTACCCTTTGATCCCCGACATTTGAATGCCTTCGATAAAATAAGACTCCGCATACAAAAACAGGAGAACCATGGGCGTCATATAGATTATCGACGCGGCAAAGCCGATGCCTTGGGCTTCCTTATGAATTCTGGATAAATAGAGCGATAATGGCTGCTTGAATGCTTCCTCCAGGAAAATCAAAGGCTGCTCGACCATATTCCAGTAATCGACGAACAGCAAGACGATCAGCGCCGCAATCCCCGGCTTCATCAGAGGCAGCATAATCTGATAGAAAATGCGGTAATGACCCGCGCCATCCATCTGAGCCGCTTCAACCAGCGCATAGGGAATCGAGAGCATAAATTGCCTCAGCATGAACACACCGAATGCCGCGAATATCCCTGGCAAAATAATCGCGCTTGCTGTATTCATCAGTCCCAACTTGTCAGCAATAATATAATTCGGAACCAAGGTCACTTGGAAAGGCATCAGCATCGTCAGCAAGTACACCCGAAACCAGCCTTCTCTCCCTCTGAACCGGAGCTTGGCAAATGCGTACGCAGCCAGTGCACTGACAACGGTCTGTCCCGCAATAATCGCCACGACCATCGCGATGGAATTCCATAGCATGAACAAATACGTGGGCGTTTCTAGCAAGACTCTCCCGTACTGCTCGAAGGACAGCCAATCCGGAATAAGCTTCAGATTCACGAATACAGCAGGCTCCCCTTGCGTAACGACTGGCATTTGACCCACTAGACCGTAATTCCCGCGAATTTCATGCTCCGTCATCAGTGAATTTGTGAAAGTAATCACAATTGGGAATAACATGATGAGCCCGATGCATGCCATCACTAGCGTGAACGACAGGTTCCGAATGGCCCCCCTGTTCTTCATTCTCCCTCCCGTATCATTCCATAAATTGTGTAAATCGTTTTTCTATCCGAAGCAGAATCGTCACAATGATAAAGATAACTATCACCATAAGCGTCGCAGCCGCAGACAGCTTCTGTACATCCATCCCGAGGAACATGTTGTTCATGTAGTGCTGAAGTGTATAGATGCTGTCATGCGGGTAATCTCCTGCGATCAGGTACGTTTCGCGGAATATCTTGAACGTATTCATAATCGACATCAGAACGACGAAGACCATCGTTGGGGTCAAGTAGACAAGTGTAATTCCATAACATTGAAACCACTTGCCCGCCCCCTCCAATTCAGCCGTCTCATAGTAATCTCGCGGGATGCTCTGCAGTCCTGCAAGGAATAAGATGATGTTGTAGCCGATATGCTTCCATAGGTAGAATACGGAAATAACGCCTCTCGCCCAGTCCGATTTCATCCAATCTATTTGTTCAAGCCCGGCAGCATGCATCCAGGCGTTAAGTGATCCATTCCAATCAAACAGCACTTGCCACACCATTACGACGGAGGCAACGGGCACGACCAGCGGCAGGACATAAGCCATTCGAAGAAATTGACGCAGATAGAGATTTCGGTTCAGCACGAGCGCGATTCCAAGTGACAGCACTAACATTAGCGGGACATTCATTGCCGTGAACCAGAAGGAATTCAAGGCGGCTTTGCGAAAGGAATCGCTGCTGAGCAGTTCCTGATAATTCGAGAGTCCAACAAATGAACCGCCAACCGTTCGATCCAATACCGAGTAGACAAACCCCATCCCAAACGGAATGAGATAGAACAAGGCAAAGCCAATGGCGCTCGGCAACAAGAACGTTAGAGCCACCATGCTCTCTCTTCTGCTGATACGATTTCGCCTCATGACTTATCTGAAGGGGAGAATGCTACACTTATGCCTCCATCTTGGAGGTTCACTTGGAACAGCTTCTTGCCATCCTCTGCACGCTTGTAGATAACGATGAATTGACCGATTCCTTGTGCTTTACCTGGCTGGGTTCCTGACACTTCAGGCTCATATCCATCAATAGGCACATCCAATTGCTTCAAGAATGCATTGGCGATAGCAATCGCTTCCGATTCCTGCAATTTCGCAACATGCGGAGCGTATGGCTCTAAGCCAGTCGTTTGCACAAAATGAATCTGCCCTGTATCCACATCAGCATTGACTACAATCTCTTGATGCGGCTCCGCAAATGTCTTTCCTTTTTCCATTAACATGATATTAAAGATATGGATCTTTTCACCGGCCCTGATTCCCTTGGTAATTTGCGCGTTTGCGATGTCGAAGTTCTTCGTCTCAGGGAACCCACGGTAAATGCGCGCAAGCACTTCTTGCGCCGTCTTATTGCCGCTAATCTCATCCGCATATAAGTTCGTAATGACATAATCTGAATCCGCATCCTTCGTGACGAAGTTGCGCGCATCTTCTGTCCCAGATAGATTGAGCAAGGTGCGAATCTGTGCCGCTACAGTAGGACCGGTATAAATGATAATTGGCGCGAGGAGTACAACCGCAAGCACACAGGCTACCATGCGAATGTTCAGATTTGATTTTGATGTTTCATTATTTTTTTCATTGCGATATCGCTCGTAAGAAGCTTCTTGAATGCGCTTCTGCATGTCAGATGGATTTTCCATTGCTTCCGCACAATCCTGAAGCTTATCGCGCAGTTGTTGTTCAATGGACATAAAGTTCCTGCTCCTTTGCTGATTCTAGATACGGGCTGAGCTCGCGAAGCTTCCCTAGTGCAGCATGATGCCTGGATTTGACCGTGCCCACGGGAATGTCCAGCAATTCAGCGATTTCATCGAAGGTATATTCGTGATAATAGCGCAGAATAATCACCGCCCGAAGCTTGTAGGATAGTTGATGAACCATGGTCAACATCTCCCGATGGGTTTCGGCCTCCAAGATCTGGCGATCCGTGAACAGATGCTCTTCCCTCTCTAAGAGCCTCTTCTTCTCGAAGATTCGGAACCTTCTCCAGCTTTTTGTTCTCCACTTTTGTATTTGCTTCAGCACAATGCCATGCATCCAAAATCGGAAGGGACGATTCGCATCGTAATTGCCGATGGATCGCCACAGCTGAAAATAAATCTCGTTCATGACATCCTCTATCTCATTTTTTTCCGTCATCAAAAAGACAGCGGAGCGGTAGATTTCGGGGAATGACCAATCATAGATCACTTGGAACGCAGACGAATCCCCTTCCTTCATCCGTTCAATCCAGTGCTCGATATTGATATCTTTCATGAAAAAAGGGCCCTCCTTGGTAAGCTTACAACCTATATTGCCTCATTCACCCGAAAAGGTTCGGTTCTTTTTAACTTTTTAAAATTTCAGATCATTCAAGACAAACGAAAGGATCGGCTATTATAAGGAGAGATAATACGAATTGAAAAACATCTTTGTATTCGATTATATCTCTAATGAAGCCCTGCGTCGTCATCGGCATTCACACGGTTCAAAAGCAGCAGAGCGTAAGAAAATAACACATTGGGATGTTTTCATCGTGCTTAGTGTGTACACGGACGGAGTATAGCAAAAACATAAGCAAAA
This sequence comes from Paenibacillus alvei DSM 29, assembly GCF_000293805.1. GTDB lineage: Bacteria > Bacillota > Bacilli > Paenibacillales > Paenibacillaceae > Paenibacillus_B > Paenibacillus_B alvei. The sequence continues at coordinate 24,373 of NZ_AMBZ01000005.1, forward strand.
AGGCGTGAATGAGAAATCTCTTCTCACACACGCCTTGTTCACTTCAGCATCAGTCACCGCACCGATTATAGGGTACGGAACTTCAGCTTCGTGCAATCAATAAGGAACGAATACGCTCTTGTCTCTTTGGCTCCTTTTACGGATAGGGCGAACTTCAAATTGATAATATCGCGATCCTTCAAGCCTTGATTGCGAATCCAGCCATGCAACTCCTTCTTCGGACGAATTGTTTTGCTCGCAAAGTCCGGATTATCCGATGCAATCTCGACCGCTTCTGCAGTTCTCCCTTTAACACCGATGTTCGCTTTGGTTATTACTTTTTGCATATCAAGTGTAACCTTGTCTTTATCCGAATTGTTTGTAATCGTCACTTCGAAGTCCGTAGCCTTTTCCGTAACCCGAATCGAATGAACCGTAACCTCTACATCATTCACGGTATGGGTTACAGGCAGCTTGCCTATCTTCTTGTCACTGCTGCTAGAATTCACTCCCGGCTTCGTATAATTGCGATTCTCGTCCTTCGTCATGTCGCCATGATCGATAACGTCTGCACTTGCATTCTTAGAGATATCTTTATCCATCGGCGTCACCATGATCGTTCGACCGCCCATTTCTCCGGACAGCTCTCGCACTGGAAGATGATCAACTATCGATACAGGCTTGTTGGTCGACAGTTTCTTTCCTTCCTCATCAAGACCATGCTTCTCAGCATTGGCTATTATCGCCGAAGTACCGAATGCGATTCCCGTGAACAAGATAGCGCCGCATAGGAAGCCTGTTTTCCATTTCTTCATGCTGTATCGTTCCTCTCGTCTCTTTCTTCTTCCGATCCCGATTCGTGTATCACTCATTATTACGTTCATTCACATCATGCTTCCATCCGATGATCCTTATTGCCCGCTCCATCTCTCAACATGTATCTCTAAGGTTTTGTCCTGCTCTGCCTTATAGCTACGTTCGACGCGAGCCCCCGCTCCATCAACTTCGACGATTCCGTCTTCTCGACTCACTTGGAACAGCCAATCTGTATGCAACGGGATGCGCAGGCGTGTTGCATATAAATCCTTGTTTGGATCGTACGTCAACGGGAACCAAGCGTACAGCTTGAGATCCTGCGGCGTATTAGGCGGAACATAAACAATGATCTCCAAATTAACATGCGTACGGAGCTCCTCCACGATTCGGAGAGGCATCGAGGCTTCCCATCCCTCGAATTGCACCGTTACTTCCGTAATGCCCGGGTGACGAGGAAAGACCGTGCCATCGTCCCGAACCTGCGCGATATGCTCATCCTCTACGCGGTACGCAGCACGAAGCGCTGACATCTTGAAGCCGGAATCGAACTCGATAATCGGATTCAGCCGGCACGGTGGCCCTGTGATCCCAACCTCCTGATCGCCATGCAGCGTAAGAGAGCAAGCCTTGTCGCGCTTGCCGAAGAAGTGAAGAAGCGGCGCAGACACTCTGGCTGCCCAGTCCTTCTCCACATGCGCCGCTCCGGGCTCATAGAGGTAGACAAGCTCATCATCGGCTTTGTAGCCTATGCTAAGCAATTGTTCTGCTGCCTCGCGCACATGCTTTTCCATGACCAGCAGCCCTTCACGGCTGCCGAGATCGATCCATATTTTCTTAATGGACTGCTTCGTGGTAAAGGTATGGTACAAGGGCACTTCTTCCAAGGTGTCGGGATAAACGCAATACAAGTAAGGAGAGATAATCCCCAGCATGCTGAACACGTCGGGACGCCGCAGCCCAATATGGTACGTCACCTGCCCGCCCCTTGACGAGCCCATCAAGGCCGTATGCTCTGGCTCCGATTGCGTGCGGAACAAGGCATCTATATAAGGCTTAACCTCATCAATAAGGAATTGCTCATACTGGTGGCCTCTTGGTTCGACCGCAAACTTGTCGTCTTGATAACGAACGCCCTCCAAGTCATGCGTGAACTCATTTGCCCGCTCCATCCCCATATTCGGAATGCCGACAATGATGATTTCTTTCATACGCTGTTCGGCAATCAGCTTATCGGCGGCAGCGTGCACGTTCCATGAATAGCCGTTGAAGGCCGGATGGAAAATATTTTGACCGTCATGCATGTATAAGACCGGATAGCGCTTGTTCAGGTCTTGTTGGTAGCTTGGAGGAAGATAAATGAACAGCTCTCTATCGTTATTCAGATATTCCGAGTGAAATGTTTCAATGCGCAGGATGCTTGATCCGTACTTCGTGCTCATCGCTTCTCCACCCTTTCCGCCATTATATCGATCCAATTCTCGACTTCGTAATGCAGCTCCAAACCATCGATAACCGTAAATTTGCGATACGGCACTTCTTGACCGTAACGATCCGTTTCATGTTTGCCCAAGCCACGGGAAATCCGGAACTCGAACGCCATATCCCGTGGCACCTCGAACGTGCCTCCATATTGCCCTTCATCGATCATCGGCAGTTCGATCCCTGCATACAGCCTTTCGGTAGGCGGCGTATTTTCGGGTACCTTTACGACCAACGTAACTGTAGCTGTCTCCGAAAGATGCGGAATAACTGTAATCTCTGCATGCGCTGTGAGCTCATCATGATGATAGATGACGCGCGTCTTGCCCGACCGCTTCGGAGTGAGTGTTCCATCCACGGTTACCTCTAGGATGCAAGGATCGGACACTTCGTACCGAGCGTTCAAATCCGTCATGACAAAGCCGCTATCGTAATGAACGACCGCATTGAACCTCTGCGTCGGCCCCTGAATCCCTACTACGCGGGAACCATGCAGTTCAACATGTACAGGCATGCCGATATCTCCGAAGAAATAAAGGAGCGGTGCATGAACCCTTGCGGCCCAATCCTTCTGCGCGTGTCCGGAACCGACGGCATAGTAGTACATCAGATCATTCCCCGGCTCATACCCGATGCGAACGAGCGTGTCTACGACCTCCCGCACATGCTTCTCCATAACGGTGAAGCCCTCTGCATCACCGACATCCATCCAGATCTTGAGATCCTTCTTTTCCGTATAGATATGACTTAGCCAGCGATCCTCCATCGTATCTGGATTTACGCTGACGACGAACGGACATAATGCCCCAATCATGCCGAATGTATCGGATTGGCGAAATCCGATATTGTAGGACACCAAGCCACCAGCGGATGACCCCATCAAGGCCGTATGCTCCTTGCCTGGAAGTGTCCGGTATTCTCGATCGATATAAGGCTTCACTTCCTCTACGAGAAACTGCTCATACCGCTCACCTTGATTCGCTGTGTTGAATAGGTTATGCCCATCCGGATTGGCATGCATGTACTCCGCAATCCGTGCATCTTCGATATGGGAAATGGCAACCACGATGATTTCCTTCATCCTGCCTTCGGCGACAAGACGATCAACCGTAAGATGGACGTCCCAGGAGTCTCCCTTCTGATCCGCAAAAAATGCATGCTGCCCATCATGCAAATAGAGCACGGGATACCGCTTCTGTTCGTTCACTCGATAGCTCGGAGGCAAGTAAATAAATACTTTTCTTCGATTAGATAAGATCCTCGAATAAAACTCGTCGATCTGAATAAGACGTGATGAATCCACTACGCATTTCTCCTTATAGAGGTTGTTCAAAAAACCCGCTTTTGATCACGAAGCAACATAAGAAGCCATTCGGCATCGAATCTTGCTTTCACTCTCGAAGTCCAGTACTCATGTAGTCCTGCCTACACTCCGTTCTTCCTTCTTCGAGTTCTTGCAACCTTCTCGGTGCTGAAAAGCGGCCCTTTTGAACTCGCACATATATTGATCTACGAGGAGACTGGCAATTTCAAGAACTTCTCCTCGTGCTCATACTCCACATCATCAATAAAGCTGTTCATAACGCCTACAAATGAATCGTATCTACTCAAGTCGAAGGTGACTCTCTCCGTATCTTGGCCGAGAATTTCGGGACAATGGCAGGTGCACCATGCAATCAAGTTGGGATGAACTTTGGAAGCTTCGTTGGCAATAAATTCGTTCAATACGATGCCCGGTTGACCATCGAACTTGGCTAAAAAAGACTCCATCCCCTGGCAGTGTTCATATATATGAATCCGTTCTTCCGGCAAACCCGATGCCCGCTTGATGACATCCGACCATTGGTTATTGTTATAGCGATCCATGATCAGAAATTGCGGAGCTTCATTCAGCAAATCACGGGATCGTTGAAAGCCCGCTTCCACATCAGGCATAATTTTATGAAAAAGCGAGTCTTCAATATAACTGTCCACGACAAACACGGGAATACCGAAGCCAAAGTAGGGCGTAATCGTCGCAAATCGCTCCTGATCCACATTGATTAAAAATACGCCGTCCAAATTCCGTTCCATAATAACCTTGTATGACGGCTCCGTATCGTCGATTTGCATATAAATAACATGATAGCCGAGCGCACTGCACTGCTGTTCGATTTTGCTTATCGTTTTGGCGTACTTCAAATTTGACCCAAAGCTTTGTTGATCGTCCTTGAATACCAGAATTCCAATCAAGCCCGACTTCTTTACTTTTAAAGACCGGGCAGTACGGTTCGGCACGTATTTGAGCTGCTGCGCGATTTTTAACACCTTGACGCGCGTCTCATTCGAAATGGATTGATTCTTAACGTCATTCAATATATAGGACACAGTAGCAATGGATACACCCGCTGCTTGGGCGATATCTTTTATCGTTGTTTTCTTCATCTTATCCGACCTCACTTGGTTTAGACTTAAACGTTTAAGCCAATTAAAGCATACCGCCCAAATGGTGTCAATTTAGCCCTAATCTCCCGTAACCCATATCTAGCAGCAGCTTCTCTTTAACTTGATTCAGCCATCAATACCATCCAGCCATACGCAGGCAAGCTAATCGTAACGTTGTCATTCTCTAATACAAATGTTCCGGATCCGATCATAGAAGGGGATAATGGCAGCGTATCTTCCTGTTCAAACGCAAAGGTGAAGGCTCCTGCCTGCTCACTATTATTGAAGCAAATATACATCTGCTCGCCAGCGCGCTGTCTTCGGATGACCAAGTGATCTCCGGATGCATAAACGAATCGGAATGAACCTTGTCGCAACGCAGGATGGGCGGTACGCAAAGCGATCAGTTTCCGATAAAAATGCAGCAATCCGCTATTCTGCTTCTCCTCTTCCCATACCATTGGTTTCCGGCAATCCGGATCCGGCCCGCCCGTCATGCCCACTTCGTCTCCATAATATATGCATGGTGCGCCAAGAAAGGCGAACTGGAACAGCGCCGCAAGCTTCATCTTGCGTTCATCTTGAGCCATTGTTAACAAACGCGGCGTATCATGGCTGCCCAATATCGTGAAGGTAGCTTCACCCACTTGCTGGGGATAGTCAGCCAACAACCTGTTCACTTGATAAGAGAACTGTTTTGCATCGATTACCCCTTTTGCAAAGAAATCAAGAATGGCCTCCGTAGCCGGATAATTCATAACCGCGTCAAACTGATCACCGCGCAGCCAAGGCATCGCATCATGCCATATCTCACCCAAAATATAAAAGTCCGGCTTCAATCCTTTGCATGTTTTGCGAAACTCCCGCCAGAAATCATGGTCGATCTCATTCGCAACATCCAATCTCCAGCCATCGATATCACATTCCCGAATCCAATATTGAGCGACTTCAAGCAAGTAGGCTTTAACTTCAGGATTGACTGTATTCAGCTTCGGCATATGGGATTCAAAGGCGAAGCAGCGGTAAGAGGCTCTCGGCTCGCGCACGAGCGGAAATCGCTCAATATGGAACCAGTCTCGAAATCGTGATGCTTCCCCATGCTTCACGACGTCTTGGAACGGAGCGAACCAATAGCCGCAATGATTGAATACCGCATCCAAGATAACCCGAATCCCGCGGTCGTGACAGGCCTTCACCAGCTTCTTCAACAGAACCACATCGCCAAACTGCGGATCCACCTTCAAATAATCCGTCGTGTCGTATTTATGATTCGTCTTTGCCTCGAACAGTGGGGTAAAGTAAATCGCATTAACGCCAAGCTCACTAATGTAATCCAAACGATCCAGTACGCCCTGAAGGTCACCGCCGTAAAAATCTTGCTGACCCGGATCGTCGGCTGTCCACGGCCGTACCTGTTCAGGATCATTGTCAGGGTTCCCGTTAGCAAACCGATCAGGGAAAATCTGATAGAATACGGCATCCTTCACCCACGACGGCGGCTGCAGCACCTCGCTTGACCATAAGAAAGGATAGTCGAAAAACGTCAGTGGATCCGCTGGCTTTTCGGCAACGAATCCCTTTTCCGTATACCATAACGTCTGCTCGCCCGCAGCTAATTCGAAGGCATAACGGAGCCGCTTGTGCGGAGGAGCTACCTCCACATGCCAATAATCGAACATCTCGTCGCTGCCCATGATGAACATGGCAGCTTCCTTTACGGTCTTGTCCCAATCGTATTTATCGCCATACAACGCAGTGACTGATCGAAGATCGCCTTTCTTCGCGCGCAGCCGGATATGGATCGTGTCGTTATCGTATGAATAGCAATATGAATTTCCAGGTCTGTGGTAGATCGCTTCCAGTAACATAACAAACTCCTTTTTGTCGCTTTTGATCACGAAGAGTATTCAGGATGTATCCTTATTAGTCGTTAGCCTTTGTCCGCACCTGCCGTCATGCCGTGAATGAGATACTTCTGGAAATACATATACAGGAGCGTAATCGGCAGCGCTACAAGAACGGCGCCGGCAGCAAAGGTCGTAAAGCTTGAATTGGTCTCGTTCGCTACCATGTTGTACAAGCCTTGCGCCAGCGTCATCTTCTCAGATGATCGAAGCACGATTTGCGGCAGGATAAAATCCATGAATGGCGTAATGAAGCTGTTCAATGCAACAAACGTAATTGCGGGCAAAGACAGCGGTAATATGATTTTGAACATTGTCTCCAAAGGGCCTGCGCCATCGATATAGGCCGCTTCCTCCAGGCTTTTGGGAATGGTATCGAAATGCCCCTTCATGACCCATGTCCCCATCGAGATAGAACCGCCCGCATAGATGAGAATGAGACCCAAATGCGTATCGAGCAGCTTCGTCTGCATCAGCAGCACGAAGATCGCCATGATGGACAGAAAGCCCGGAAACATTTGAAGAATGAGCAATGTCATTAGCCCTTGCTTTCTGCCTTTGAATCGAAAACGGGAAAATGCGTAGGCTGTCGCTGCCACCAATGTCGTTGACAATGCCGCATTCGCAAGAGCGATCGTGACGGTGTTCGAAAACCATAGCACGAAATCCGTATTCCGAATCAGTTCTGTATAATGTGCGAGCGTGGGCTGATCAGGAAACATTCGGCTTACCATTAAGGAATTTCCTGGGTTAAGCGATGTTCCGATCACCCAAATCAACGGATATACCGTCGTTAGGAGCAGCACGGCAAACACCGCGTAAATGCCCGCCACGACCAAGTTGTTCAGCAATTTAGACATTTAGACCATATCCTCTTCTTGAGTTATCTTCATCCGCCGATAGTTCCATAAGGAGAATACGGTGATAAAGACGAACATAATGATCGAGACGGCAGAGGCCATATTGAACTGGCTTTGATTCAACGTCATCTTGAATATCCAAGAGATTAAAATATCCGTGCTGCCCGCGTAATAATAATCAGGCTGGTTCGGATTGCCGTCCGTTAGCATATAGATTAAATTGAAGTTATTGAAGTTAAAAGCAAATTGCATGATTAAAATTGGTGCCGTCGCCGCCAGCACCAACGGAAGCGTCAGCTTGACGAATCTCTGCGTTCCCGTTGCTCCATCAACAGCAGCAGCTTCGTACAAATCCCGCGGCATGGTCGTTAATACCCCTGACATCAATGCCATCAGGAACGGAGTGGAGAACCACAAGTTCACAAGCAGAATCGTAAACTTGGCCATCGTCGGATCAGACAACCAAGGTACTGGCTCGAAGCCGAGCTTGGTGATCATATCGTTCACGGGCCCGAACGAACCGTTTAGCAGCACCCTGAATACCAGAATCGATATGAATTGCGGAACCGCCCACGGCAAAATGAACATCGTACGCCAAAATTTTTTGAATTTCACTTTTGGATGGTTCACCATCAATGCTAGCAACAGCCCGCTAAAAAAGACGGACACCGTAGAGGCCGCAGCCCAGATGACGTTCCACACCGAAATGCCGAAGAAGGTGTTGCGCCACGCCTCTTGTGCAAATAAGTCATAAAACGAGCTGAGCCCCGTCCAATCTACTAAGTTCCGGTCGGGAATATGGTTCGGAGCCGAATAGTTCGTGAAGGCAATCAGCACATTGAAGATGAGCGGCACTACCGTTACGAACAGCACAAAGCAGATGGAAGGCAACAGAAGCAAATATGGGAAGCGCCGAAGCTTCGTCTGCTTGATGGATTCGATGAACCCCGGAGCAGGCCAACCTTCATCCCGCAGCGCCCCGTTTTTCTTTGCATCATAAATATTCAGGACATAGCACCCGGCGAACAAGAGAATGAGCACCAATATAATAAGTCCTTCAATCATCATGAAAATAGAATGATCGCCTTTGGTCACTTGCCCGGCAACCACCTTCGTAGGCGCGTCGCCTAACGTTATCAATCCTCTTATTCCTCGATAAGCAATCGGATAGTAGTTCCAAAAGAACAACTGTGCCGCGATCATCCACAGCAAGCCCTTCATATACTGCTTGTTGTACAGCTGGCCTAACCCGATACATACAGCGGAGAATACAGCCGCTTTCGTCCGATGCCGACGGGCATCTGTTGTCAGTTCCATTCGGAAGACCGCCTTCGTCGATTTTTTAGATGTAGTTCACAAAGTCTGATTTTGATCACGATGTGATTCAGGATGTAGCTATTTTTTTGTCTGGATCGCTGTTTTGATCTGCTCGACTGCCTTCTTTAAGACATCTCCCGGTTGTTGATTGTCATTCCATATTGCAGCAAGAGCAGCACCTGCCGGTACCCAAACGTTGCCCATTTCCGGGATGGACGGCATTGGAGCAGAATGCTTCGTTTGTTCTAGGAATGCAAGTGCATTCGCGTTCCCCTTGATGATCGGCTCCTCCATCATGTCTTGTCTCGGCGGCAGTTGTGTTGTCATTTCATATCGCTTGACGAGATTTTTGCGAGAGGTCGCATAACGCGCGAACAGCTTCGCTGCAACCGGATATTCGGTATAGGAACTGACATACAGCGCCCGGATGCCGGACATGCTTTGAGGATGTTCTCCGTTAGGCAGCAGGGGAAGCGGAGCCACTCCGAAATCGATTCCCGCGCTCTTCACGTCCGTCATAAGCCAAGGCCCGCCTATAATAGCAGCTGTTTTCCCTTCCATGAAAAATCCGGTAATGATATTGTCGTTCATATCGTTGCTATTGACAGGCAGTATTTTGTTCAGCGATCGAAAGAACTCGGCTCCGGCGATCGATTCCGCATTGCTCAAGCCAATATCGTCAGCATCCTTCCCTCCGTTGCCAAATATGTATCCCCCGTAGCCTGCCAGAAACGAGTAAGACTGATATAACTGACCTACATTCCACATAAAGGCGTACTGTTTGTTTTTTGGATCGTTATACGTTTCAGCGAACCGAATGAGCTCTTGATAAGTGGCAGGAGCTTTATTCAGCAGTTTTTATTGTAGTACAGCGCATACGTATCAATCGCGGTTGGAAAACCGTAGAACACCCCATCATAGCTGACACCCTCTAGGGCGGAATCCATAATTTGATGTTTCATTTGCTCGTCGTATACATCATTTTGCAGCACGAGTCCTGCCATGACTGCATTCCCCAAATGATCATGCGGCGCGGAGAACACATCAGCCCCGATTCCAGCAGGTCCATCCGTCGTCAGCTTCGTGACAGCGTCGATTGACGGAACCGCCACTACTTTTACACCAATCCCATATTCCTGTTCGAAATCTTCTGCGACCGCTTTCAAAAAATCCAGTTCAGGCCCCTTCGATTCCCATACGAGCAAATGAGCCCCCTTCTCCGGCTGCAATCCAGCTTGTCCTTCTCCCTGATGTGCATTCTTCCCTCCAGCTTCCGAAGATGTTGAGATCGCATGCTGTACGCCGCAAGCCGAGAGCAGCATCATGATGCACAATGAGAGCATCAACATTGAAATGAAGAAGCGTTTAGACACGTTCTCCCCCCCATCTATTGGTTGTTGTTAACTTAAACGTTTAAGTAATTTCAGTAACATGATACCTTCAAGTGCCCCGTGCCGTCAAATAAAAATTGCAGAGTCAGGGACAACATAAAGAAAATAAGCAGATGTTTCTAGATGATTCCAAAACGAAACCCCCGTATCCACTAGGGACACGAGGGTGATGAAGATGAATATAGGAATATGAATATTAGCAATCAAAATAGAGGCTGTATTCTTGCGGATGGATACGGATCGCTACAGACTTGGCTTCCTTGCGTTTGATATGCAAATAATTTTCGATAAATGCCTTTGTAAATACGCCGCCTTCAAGCAAGAATTCATAGTCAGCTTCAAGCGCATCAAGCGATTCTTCCATCGTCGCTGGAACGCTGCGAATCTCACGTTTCTCCGTATCCGACAGTTCGTAAATATTGCGGTCATACGGCCCATAACCAAGCTCTGTAGGATCCAGCTTACGCTTGATTCCATCGAGCCCCGCCATCAGCATCGCAGCGAAGGCAAGGTATGGATTCGCCGTAGAATCCGGCGTACGGAACTCAATCCGACAGCCCTTCGGTGTAACCGCCGCTACCGGAATACGTACAGCCGCAGAACGATTGCCTTTCGAGAATACGAGATTTACAGGCGCTTCATATCCCGGCACGAGTCGCTTAAAGGAGTTTGTGCTCGGATTCGTCAATGCGATAAGTGCTGGCGCATGGTGCAAAATTCCGCCGATATAATGCAGCGCCATTTCACTCAAGTTCGCATAGCCGCCCTTTTCATAGAATAGCGGTGTATCACCGTTAAAGATCGATTGATGCACATGCATCCCGCTTCCGTTATCCCCGAACAGCGGCTTCGGCATGAAGGTCGCTACTTTGCCGAAGCGGCGTGCCGTGTTGTGTACGATATATTTATACTTCATCAGGTTATCTGCAGTACGTGTCAGTGAATCAAAGCGGAAGTTGATTTCCCCTTGCCCTGCCGTCGCAACTTCATGGTGGTGACGTTCAATGCGAAGTCCTGCCTCTTGCAACAGGCTGCACATTTCACTGCGCAAGTCTTGTTGTGTATCGATTGGCGCTACAGGCACATATCCACCTTTTGTATGAATCTTGAAGCCAAGGTTTCCGCCCTCTTCCTTGCGGTTCGTGTTCCAAGAAGCCTCTTCGGAATCGACGAAGAAGGAAGAACTATTCATTGTATTCTCATAACGAACATCATCGAAGATGAAAAATTCAGATTCTGGCGCAAAGTATGCATCCGTGCCTACTCCTGTCGTTGCCAGATACTCTTCCGCCTTCTGTGCAATGCTTCGTGGATCACGCTCATAACGCTCGCCGTCAGGCGTGAAGATGTTGCACATGATAATGAGCGTCGGACGTGCTGTAAATGGATCGACATAGCTGCTCTCCGTATCCGGCATCATGACCATATCAGATTCTTCAATTCCACGGAAACCAGTAATCGAGGAGCCGTCAAACGCAACGCCGTTCTCGAACGTGCTCTCATCCACTTCGGATGCAGGCAAGCTGATATGATGCGCACGACCTAACAGATCAATAAAGCGAAAATCCACATACTCAATTTGCTTCTCTTTCATTAACTCCAATACGGTATTGACTGACATCTCGATTCCTCCCCAATCCGAACATTTCATATTTATTCTCATCTTAATGTTCAATTTGTATTATTTGTTGAAATCATTATATGTAGGAGGATACTCCTTCGTCAATACTGATGTAAGGTATTTTTTATTTCATGTTAGGTATGTTTACATTAAATCAGGTTTTCCAGTTCCGTTTTTGTCGTTATCATTCATTCCTACTTATTTCAGTCCTTCATTTTCTTGAATCACACTGTTGGCATGGCCATATTTATATCGATAGTGATCAGAATGGTACATAACATATCCAATATATATTTTGCACTATTAAACATATAAATAGCTCAAACTGTAGATTCCACACCTTTTCCAATCCTAATATTCATGTACAAAATTTCATCTTTTTTCCGTTTTCCGTACAATCTACATCAAACTACCCGCTCACCCTTGCTACCTTGCTTTAACGGAAGGACTGAGCCAAGGGGAGAGTGGAGCAAAGAAGCAGCGAAGCTGCATTTACACAATCAAAGGTATCAGGAAACAAAAAAGAACTGGTCTCCCGCTAAGGAAACCAGTTCTATATTAATGAGATCAGTTCAGCACATCACACTGCACTTATTTTTCCCATGTATGAAAAAAGGATTGCTCCATTTTCTTCGTATCAAACGACTTGCCGCACAATGGAGCAAGCTGCTCCAATTCACGCAGCAGGCCAGCGAATTGATCCGGGAAGAGAGACTGCACCCCATCGCCTGTCATCGAATTGTCTGGATCGGTATGCATTTCAATAATAAGACCATCCGCACCGGCAGCCACAGACGCCTTCGACATCGTCTCTACCAGCTCGCGTCGTCCTGTCGCATGGCTCGGATCCGCAATGACCGGCAAATGACTAAGCTGCTTCATAACCGGAATAGCTGTTAAATCAAACGTGTTCCGTGTATACGTCTCAAATGTGCGGATACCGCGCTCACACAGCATGACATTCGGATTGCCGCCAGCCAATATATATTCCGCGGCATTAAGCCACTCGTCATAGGTTGCGCTGAAGCCCCGCTTAAGCAGCACCGGCTTGCCGCACTCTCCAAGCTTGCGCAGCAGATCAAAGTTCTGCATATTCCGTGTGCCTACCTGCAAAATATCCGCATGCTCCGCACAAATATCCACATACTCTGGCGTCATCACTTCTGTAATGGTAAGAAGGCCGTGCTTCTCGCCCGCTTCCTTCATCATCTCAAGCCCTTCTACGCCAATGCCTTGGAAGCTGTATGGCCCAGTACGCGGCTTGAACGCTCCCCCACGCAGAATTTGCCCGCCTGCCGCCTTCACTAATCGCGCAATCTCATTAATTTGAGCAGGCGATTCAACCGCACACGGCCCTCCCATAACTACCAAATTGCCGCCGCCGATTTTCACGCCGCGTATTTCAATTACCGTATCCTCCGGGTGGAAGTCACGGCTTGCCAACTTGTATGATTTCGTAATTTTAACCACGTTCTCTACGCCCTTCATTTGTCTAAGATGTTCTGCCAGCTTCGGCTCCGCATGTCCAATAATCCCGATCACAGTATGAGCAGTGCCGCGGGATATATGAACCTGATTGCCTTGCCCTTCAATGATGCTGGCTATATTTGTAATCTGTTCTTCAGATGCCTCATTATTTACAATAACAATCATGATTGTACACCCTTTCTATGCGCAGTGCCAGTTAACCCCTTAAAGCAGAAATGCGTTTACCTACGACACTTTTCATTTCACTTTAATATTTTAATACTTTAATACATATAAGCTTTTATGCTTTTAACTATTAAAGAAACTATACAGAACAAACCACTGATCGTCAACCCTTTGTTACAATAATTTTCAGAAAAATAACAAAAGAAGCCCTGCATAACGCACGACTTCTTCTCATCCCTAAATTATTATTTCACGTCTTATGAGGTAACCGGAATCTTTATTTCTAGCGCTTTATGGTAATCCTTTATCATGTTTCGTTTTTTATCCTCCAAAGGCATCCCGTTCTTATTGACAAAAAGAGTATATGGCTTCACAATAATAAATTTTGTCGCAGAAGCCGATGGAGCATACAATATTTTTTCGTTATATTCCTTCTCTGGTTTTTTTGCGTATATGCTCAGCATGGATTGCTCCAATACTTTACCTTTATCGTCTACGATTTCATAATACATTTTGGATTGATGATACCCATTCGGTCGCTTCGTGCTGCTGCTTGGAATTTCTCCCTTGCTGTGAATTTGCAGCAATGTTGTTGCGTCAGTCATTCGCAAACTTGTTACCTCGTAATTGAATTTCTGCGTACTTTTCTTTGTATTCGGCTGTATGTTTATATCCCGTTTGGAGATGTTTTTCACTGGAATGACAAGAGACACCTCCGCTGCCTCAAATTTCGCATTAATCGTCAACTCAAATTCATTCGGAAGAATAGGCTCTCCCGTTTTCGGATCGATGGCATTTGTAAACTCAATCATGCACATATTATTCTCTTTTCCTTTTTCCACAGGAACCGAACTAGCCATCATCGATAGCTTGTCCACCTGAAGCGGCTGTCCGTTTACCAGATAGCTCTTACTAGCAAATAGCGGGTTTTCTTCGCCTTCGGACTTCAACACCATAACCAAGCGAAGACCGTCGAACATAAGCTCAGGCACGCTTAATGTAACTCCGTCTTTTGTTGCCTTAGCATCTTTCACTGTCGTCAAGCCTTTTTTGCTGGCTGCCTTTAACCCAGGGCCTCCCCACTTCTGAAACACACTTGATCCAGATGCCGCTGCACTTGCGGCAGGCAAATCAACGCTAGCCGCTCCTGCTCCTGTGCCCAATACAGCCGTCAAACACGTTACCGCTATCATCTTCTTCAATAATGATTGTTTATATGTACTCATTTCCACATTTCCTCCTTCATTCTTGATTATTTTCTGACAATCATCGATTCCGCAAGTGTAATTAAGTCTTCCTTCGTCATCGGGTTATCAGCGTTCGTATAAATATTGCAGCTCAACGCTTTGTCGACCCAAATTAGTTGGTTCTCTCCCGCTTTATTGCCACTGCCTTTTTTCGCAGGGTAATAAGTGTATTCTTTCTTGTTCGTCGCATGCTTCGTTCCCATATCATAAAAGTTCAACTTCACATAATTTTTATCATTTGCAAATTTGAGCGTCATCGATTCTGATTTATTCCAATTATATTTTTTCGAAAGCACCACTTTTCCTGATTTTTGCGCCTCTGCCCTCAAATTTGCCTTAAAATTCTGATCCAAATAAGGCAGAAATCCTGCCTCAACAAAGGCGTACTCTTCCGGCAGGTCTGTCGGTCGCTGCAATGCTGCTCCCTTTAATCCAGCGACTTTCTTCATATAGTCGTCATAATTTTGAAATTGTTGCTTTACATTCCCATACCAGAACACCTCCGGCCCTTTGGACTTCGTCTTTTTGTTATCTACGAATACGCAATAAGTACCGCCGTTTTTTTGTACCTCTTTATCCAATCTTGCCAGCTCTTCCTCCAAGACCTTTGATTCTCCCGTAGCGCCTTTCATTGTATAATCAATTGCGCTTTTTTTAGCCGCTGCCTCCACTGTAAAGTTCACGGAGCTGAATAGCAGCATACCGCACACCGCTGCAATTGCTAGTTTGGATGTCATTTTCATAAATATATTCTCCTCTCTTTCAGCCTCATCTATTAATTCTGACCATCGTTTCCGCAAGTTTGATCAAGTCTGCCTTCGTCAAAGTATTTCCTTCGTTGGTTATAATCCGAAATTGCCTGCCTTGTTCCGTCCATAGAAGTGTGTTTTGCTGCGGGCTATTCCGAAATTCTGGTTTTAACTTTTGCCTTTTCTCATCAGCAGTTTGATAATGATACCCTTTCTGGGCAGAGGATGCTTTCGAATCCCGTGCAATATATTCCAAAAGCAACTTATCTTCACCATTCTTATATTCCAAAACAAGTTGACCAGCTTCTGTCCACTCATATTTCTTCGACAACACAGCTGCACCTTTCTGCTTGGCCTCTTCTCGCAAATCGTTCTTGAATTGCGGACTGAATGGACATAAAAGTTCTGCTTTTGCAAAGGAATATCCTTCTGGCAGATTTGTAGGCTCTACTAATATGACTCCTTTTAAATCAGCAGCCTTCTTCAAATAATCCTCATAGGTTTCATAGGAAGGTGCGACATGCCCGGTGAAGATAACATCCGAACCCTGGCTTTTTGTCTTTTCATTGTCAATAAATATGCCATAAGACTCGCCTGGATTTTTCTCAATCAATTTATTTAGTCTTGCCAACTCATCTTCAAGAACCTTTGGCTCTCCCGAAGGGTCTCTCACGGTATAGTCTATTTCGCTTTTGGCTGGCGCAGCCTCCGCGGCATTGTTCATACAACTGAACATTAGCATTCCGCATATTGCTGCAATTGCTAGTTTCGACGTCATTTTCATAAAGACTATTTACCTCACTTTGTACTTTTTTCTTATGGAAGTTCTATTTTCATCTATATGAACAATTGAAAAACGAGATTTGTGACACGGATCGACTTTTTTATGTTATAAATCTAAAAAATCCCTCGAAATAAGACTGACGTTATCGCCGTCTTCTCCGAGGGATGTAGACCATTATAGATTATACGTGTTATTCTTTTTTGCTTTATCGTCATCACGGTTCTCATCAAATAACGATTTTAGATCCTCAATTTCCTGCGCATTTAGCTTTTTATCCTGTAAAAAGTTGGCCAGCATCGGCTTTAAAGCTCCGCCATACAACTTTTTCATAAAGGATTTGGTTTCGGATTGCAGATACTCCTGCTCGCTGATGAGTGGGTAATACAGATAGTTTCGTTTCGACCCCTTCTCCAGCTTTGCTCCGGCCGCTTCTTTCTGAACCAATCGGCTCAGGAGCGTCCGAGTCGTATTCGGGCTCCACTCCATCAAATCCGTCATTTGATTTACAACCTCACTGGAAGGACAATCCGGACGCGCCCACAATACGCGCATAATCTCCAGCTCAGCATCCGTAATAGGCGGTATTTTATTCATTCAAGAAACCTCCAAACTCAATCACTCAAGACCACGCATGTAGTTATACTCATGCTATAATTGTACTTTTATAATGTCAACCTCTTTTGTACAGAACGGGTTAGTTGCTGTTGCTGCAGGAATGATAATCAATAAAAAGAACCCATGCAATCCCGTTCCAAGGACTGCGTGGGCCTAATTTACAAAACCTAAGCTAATTGTTCAACCTATTATTTTTTACCGCTGCTTTCAAAATTTCGATTCTCTTTTTTAGACATATTTGATGAGGTGGAAATACTGTATTTGTAATCAACAGAAAATGTATTTATTTCTTAACCATCGTCTTTGCAAGCTTGATCAGGTCTTCCTTTGTCAGCGGATTCTCAGGATTGGTTGAAATCGAGAACCCTTTACCCTGTTCATACCAACTTAATGTGTTACTAATAAATTTTGAATCAAGTTTTGGATTTTCCTTTTTCACATCCGCAGCAATTTTGTAGGCAAATCCTTTTTCTTTCTTATCCATTTCTTCAATCCGATAACTCGAGAACTGTATATAATCCTTTCCGTTTACGAAACGTAACTGGATCATATTCGTATCCTTCCACTCAAGCTTCTTTGAATACACCTTTTTACCGAGCTTTTTAGCCTCAGACATTACGGCTGCCGCATACTCATTTGTATACGGCCCTACAACAATAACCCCGTCGTACGTATAGCTCTTCGACAGGTCAGCAGGCTTCTGTGGAGCCGGCTCTTTTATAACACGCAATAACTTCTCATAGTCCTCGTATCTCTCATATCGTGGATTAAAGTTGCCATAACCAAAAACCTCAAATCCCTTTGGCTGAAAACTGCTGTATATTAGATACATATCACACGGATTTTTTTCCAACAGTTTGTCAAGTTTAGCCTTCTCTGCTTGCTCCAACTTCTCGCCTTCACTTGCAGCCATTGGTTTCGTTGCTGCTGTCTTCAAGTTGATGCCGCTTATAGCATGATCTGACGCTGTGCCTGACATGAGGTGCATGGATCCGAACAATAGAATGCTGCATAGTGAAGCAATTGCTATTTTCATCTTCGTATTCATATAAAATCGCACCTTTCCTGTATTAGTATGTAATATCTACCATTTATATAACAATTTCAACCATTTGATTTGTGACATGACTTTCAATCGAAGAAACGCAAATACCCCCAGGTTAGACATGCTGATCCACGTCTTCCCTGAGGGTGTTCAATATCGGACTATCTTACGTTTCGTATCAATAACAGGAGGCTTCTTACTTTTTGACCATCGTTTTTGCCAACTTGATCATATCTTCCTTCGTCATTGGATTCTTTGGATTCGTATGAACGGAAAGCAACTTGCCGTGTTGGATCCAAACCAACGAATTTACTAGATATTTCTCGTCTACATATGGATTATCTTTTTTCATTTTTTCCGCGCTTGTATAGGTATACTCTTGACTAAAATTTTTCTTATCCACCGCATCAGGCTTCCTACTGCTTATTTTGATAAAATTGTCTCCATTTTTGAATTCTAATTTGGTTTCATTTGTGATTGTCCAGTTAAGCTTTTTAGAGTAAATCTGTTTTTTAATTTTTTCGCTTCTGCTTTCAATTGCGCAGAATAATCTGTGCTGTATGGTCCTATCATCTCTGCCTCGGAGAAGACATATCCCTTAGGCAAGTTAGCAGGTTGTTGCAGCGTTGCCTCCTTCAAACTGGCTGCTTTCTTCAGATAGTCTTCATATTTATTAAATTTCGGCCTGGTGTTGCCCATCATGTAGACTTCCACACTGCCTTTGACTTTTGTCAATTCTTTACTTACATACACAATATAGGTATCATCCGGATTTTTTTCAAGCAATTTGGTAATCCTATCCTGTTCTGCTTTCTCCAGCTTTTCACCTTCAGTCATGGTCTTTGGTTTAGCTGCTGCCGTCTTCAGCGTAATATCGCTTATCGAACGAGAAGATGCTGCCTCTGCTGCGAGATTCATCGAACCGATTAATAAAATCCCGCTTATTGTTGCGATTGCTATTTTCATCGTCATTTTCATTTCAAATTACTCCCTTCTTGTTTTAACGTGGAATAGTATCTATTTATATAACAATTTTCAGTATGCCATTTGTGACATCATTTTCAGTAGTCCATGAAACAAAAACAACCCTCAGATTAAGACATTCTCTCTACGTCTTCCCTGAGGGTCGTTTATATCAAAGTAACTACTGTTATTCACCGTAAAATGAAATCTTTTTTATTTTTTGACCATTGTCTTTGCAAGCTTGATCAGGTCTTCTTTTGTTAAGGGGTTTCCCGGATCCGTTTCAATCTTGAATTGTTTTCCTTTTTCAAACCAAATGAGCATATTTTTGGGGTCTTTCTCATACACTTTATTTTTCTTACTTAACTCCTCAGCAGTCTGATAGACGTAGCCTTTTTGATTTACAACCTCATTAGGATCCAGACGCATATAGCCTAATATTAGTTTATGCTCCCCATTCGCATACTCTAGTTCGATTCCTCTCGCGTGCACCCAGTTAATCTTTTTGGAGTAAACCTGCTTTCCAAGCTTTTTAGCTTCAGCCTTCATTTCAGCAAAATACTCCCCGCTATTTGGTCCCTTCATTGCTGCCTTTACAAATTCATATCCTTCCGGCAGATCTGCCGGTTGCTGCAGCACGCCGTCTTTTAAAGTAGACGCCTTCTTAAGATAGTCCTTATAACTGTCATATTTTGGCCAAACATTGCCCTTGAAGAACACCTCTATTCCTTTTGTTTTCGTTAATTCATTACTGACATATACCGCATACAGATCCTCTGGATTTTTAGCCAGCAACTTGTCAATTTTAGCAGTTTCTTCTTTTTCTAGCTTCTCCGCCTTACTTTCATTCTTCTTATTAGCAGCCGCTATCTTCATCATCATTTCGCTTGGAGCAAGAGACGGCGCAGCCAAAGCCGTAAAATGCACGGAACTTATAAATAAAATTCCACTAAGCGTCGCAATCGTCATTTTCATTGTCGTCTTCATATTGATAGTTCTCCTCTCTGTTTTTCATATCGCAGAGCTAATTTCCACTTTACCTACTTAACAACATAAAACTTTTGTTTGTGACATAAACTAAAAATTACTTTGTACAAAAAATAACCCCCAGAAAAACTGCTAACCTTTCACGGC
The DNA here is from genome assembly GCF_000293805.1 of Paenibacillus alvei DSM 29. Classification (GTDB taxonomy): domain Bacteria; phylum Bacillota; class Bacilli; order Paenibacillales; family Paenibacillaceae; genus Paenibacillus_B; species Paenibacillus_B alvei. The sequence continues at coordinate 44,354 of NZ_AMBZ01000005.1, forward strand.
TTCTCCGGGGATTGCTCGATATATTTCGTCAGATTGCGAAACCTTTCTTCGTGCGAATATGGGCATGTCCCCCTATGCATAACAATCTCCATAATCCATTTTGCGACAGACTTCTAGCAATTCCAGACATAAAAAACTCCCCCAAAGGAATACTTAGCATGTAAGTTCCTTTGAGGGAGCCGTGCTCATTTGCCATTACATGTTACACATGCAGACTTTATGATATGAAGTTACATTACTTTGGATCGAAGCCCGCTTCTGCAACGGGATTCACTGAGCCCCTGTTCTTCTATATTTCTACGTACCAGCTAGTCCCTTTGTTTCATCTTTACGATTTTGACTTCGTTCGAACAGGAGGAAGCAGCTTCTTCATATTCACGGTACGCTTCTTCTCCCATGTTTCCGGGTTCGCCTCGTCGAACTGCTCCAAATACGCAATGACTTCCTTCGTAATTGGCGTCGGCGTCGAAGCGCCGGAGGTTACACCGATCTTCTTAACGCCACGCAGCCATTCCACATCCAGCTCGGACAGATCGCCAATGCGGTATGCCTTCGTTCCGCCAATCTCCTCCGACACCTGAGCAAGACGATTCGAGTTATTGCTGCGAGGGTCGCCGACGACGATAACGAGATCGCATTCTCCCGCTTGTTCAGCAACTGCAGCTTGCCGAACCTGTGTCGCCATACAAATTTCGTTATGGATTTCGGCCGTCGGGAATTTCTCAACCAGCCGATTCATAATATGCTTAATATCCCACTGGCTCATCGTCGTCTGATTCGTAATAATAATTTTGTCTGTCGCCAATTGAAGCGTCGGAACTTCTTCTTCTCGTTCGATCAAGTGTACCTTGTCCGGTGCGACACCTATCGCCCCTTCAGGCTCCGGATGCCCTTTCTTCCCGATGTAAATAACCTCGTAGCCGTCGGCCGTCTTCTCTCGAATTAAATCATGAGTACGCGTTACATCCGGACAAGTAGCGTCGACCGTAGTAAGCCCCTTCTCGCGAGCCTTGCGTCGAACTTCTGGCGACACGCCATGTGCCGTGAAGATAATTGTCCCAGATTCCACCTGATCCAGTATTTCCATCCGGTTCGGGCCATCAAGCGTAATAATTCCTTCATCCTCAAATGCGTTTGTCACATGACTGTTATGCACAATCATGCCCAATATATAAATAGGCCGCGGCAAATCCAAATTGCGTGCTGTTTGCTGCGCAATGACCATTGCATCAACAACGCCATAGCAATAACCGCGCGGTGTTATTTTCTTTACTTCCACAAGTACACCTGCTTCCCTTCCAATCGCTTCGTTTGCTGGCAGAGCTGTGTCTACACCCGCTGCGAGCATCCGGCATCTCCATTATACCGGAATTTCCTCACTCGCGTCGACCGAGGTAAGCGGCAGCCAAATGATGAACGTCGTTCCTTCTCCAGGCTTCGTAACCACTTCTACAGAACCGCGATGCTCATCAATAATCCACTTTGCAATCGACAGACCGAGCCCTGTACCCGAAGTCACGCCGCGAGATACGTCTGCACGATAGAATCGTTCAAAAATATACGGAACTTCCTTCTGATTCATGCCCATGCCTGTATCCTGCACCTTCAAGCCAATCTGATCATCTTGTAAAATAGCATCAAGACGAACAAATCCGCTATCCGTGTATTTAAAGGCATTTTCGATAAATATAAACAGCATCTGCTGCAAATAATCTTTGTTTCCCCACACCACTCGATCCTCGATTGCCGAAATATCTCCAAGTATCCACTCTGCCTTGCGCGGCAGGAACTGCGCCCTGCGCACCACCTCTTCCACAAGCGGCTTCAATTCGAGTATGGACTTCTCCATCACATAGCCCGCATCCGCACGAGCCAAGGACAGCATATCATTGACGAGCCTGCTCATCCGGCGCGATTCATCAGAAATATCACTCAGCGCCTCCATGGACATCTGCTGCTTGTCAGCTTCCGTAAGGGCAAGAGAGCCTCCCTCCTGGAGCCACATCTTTGCAAGCAGATCCACATTTCCGCGTATCGTCGTCAGCGGTGTACGCAGCTCATGCGAGGCATCAGATACGAATCTGCGCTGAGCCCGATAGGCTTCGTCAAGCTCATTGTAAAAAGCCTCCATGCGCCCAAGCATACTGTTAATCCTGTCGGTCAATTGGCCAATCTCATCATCCGGCGGCCCTACACGCGGAATTCTCACGCTTAGATCCGCGCCTTTCTGAATCCGATCGGTCGCTCTAATGATGTTCCCAATCGGGCGAAGTGATTTCTGCGCCAGGAACAGCCCTAGCGAGAATGCCAGCACCACCGTAACCATGGAGGCCACAATCAGAATGCTCCGCAATTCACGCATAAATCTAGATTCATGTCCGGTATATGCAGCAACTTGCACCGCCCCGATAATTGAATCGTTATTCTCTAATCTAATCGGCTGTTCATATACGAGAAATTGAAGCGACTGCACCTCAACCTTGCGAATGCCTGCTTGAATCTGATTGACATTCGTCGGAACCGGCAGCTTCAAACCTAACGACTTCAAATTATCAGAACGAATAAGCTTGCCTGAACTGAAATTAATCGTTTGGAAGAACACTTCTTCATTGTTTAACCGATTGGATTTCTGAACATCCCAATTTAGCTGTGAACGTTCCCAGTCGATAGTCGGGTAGATGTACAATTGATCCATTTGATTCGTAATACGCGCCTTAACATCCCGATAAAGGTTGTAATCGACAAATGTATAAATCGCGATGCCGAACAAAAACAAGGTAAAGGCAAGCAACGCTGAATACCAAACTGTAAGCCGCAATCGAATCGACATTGATTTAGCTGTCCCCTCTCAATACATAGCCCGTCCCGCGAATCGTTAGTATGATGCGTTTGCCTCCATGCTCTTCCGTCTTCTGGCGAAGCATTGCAATGTATACTTCCAGTACATTGGATTCACCGCTGTAGTCGTATCCCCATATTTTCTCCATAATCATATCACGCGGCAGCACCCGCTTCGGATTTTGCATGAACAGATGGAGCAATTCGAATTCCTTCGCTGTCAGCTCGATTGCCTTGCCGTCCCGCTGCACCTCGCGTGTATGCAAGTCGAGCACAACATCCTCGAACGTCAATCGATGCGATCCACCCTCATTGTCACTGCGACGCCTCAGCAAGGCACGTACACGCGCAAGAAGCTCTTCAAGCGCAAAGGGCTTCACCAAGTAATCATCCGCCCCATTATCCAATCCCTTCACGCGATCCTGCACTTCATCCTTAGCCGTCAACATAAGTACAGGCACTGAGCTGCCGCCTTCACGCATACGACGGCATACTTCCCAACCATCGACTTCCGGCATCATAACATCCAAAATAACCATATCCGGTTCATGCAGCATCATATCCCGAAGTCCTTCTGCTCCATTCGAAGCCGTTCGCACCTCGAAGCCTTCAAATACTAACCCTCTTCGAAGCATCGAGGTAATTTTCTCATCATCATCAATGACCAATATCGTCGATCGCATCATTCTCAACTCCTAATTCCTATTTTCATCAAATATTGCAAATCATTTTCCATTCTTCCAATTAAAGCGAAAAGGAAGCCAGTAATCGCCGTAGCCATTCTGTGCTTCCTATCCTTATACTTTAAGGGGATGCGCCCTTCATGTGTCATTGTTCATGTCGAGACGCACTCCCTTCCCCTTATTGCTGTAATTGTTTTGCAAATTTATTCTTATCGCCAATCTTCACACTTACATCAATGGACTTGCCATTGCGTACAACTTGAAGCTTAGCCGTATCTCCAACCTTTTTCTTACTAATTTGCTCAATTAGCTCTTCCTTGGTTGTAAATTTAGCGCCATCCATGCCAGTAATGATATCGTAAGCACGCAGGTCTGCCTCATATGCAGGCGAGCCGAACAACACTTCACTTACGAGAGAACCTTTAATCAAATTCATACCCAATCGATCTGCAATATCATCTGTCATCGTAATCAATGTTGCGCCGATAAATGGAAGAGGCTCCTTTGGAATCTCGCGCTTGTTCTTCAAGTCTTCCACAACTTTGCTGATTACATTGGATGGAATGGCAAAGCCAATTCCTTGCGCTTGACGGCTTACCGCCACATTCATGCCGATAACTTCACCTTGCATATTCAACAGCGGTCCTCCAGAGTTACCTGGATTAATGGATGCATCCGTCTGAAGCAAGTGCTGGTATTCACGCGCGCTGCCGTTATCGTCAACATTGATTTTGCGTTCACGCGCACTCAGAACACCAACGGTTACCGTATGATCAAATCCGGACGGGTTGCCAATCGCAACGAGCCAGTCTCCAATTTGCGTTGCATCGGAATTGCCAAGGCTAACGGTCGGAAGATCGCCATTGCTTTTAATTTTCAATACAGCCAAGTCCAAATCCTTGCTCTGCCCCAGCAATTCCGCCTTAAGCGGCTCCTTGCTCCCTTCAACCTGTACTTGAATGGTCTCCGCACCTTCAATAACGTGCTGATTCGTCAAAATATATCCCTCTTTATCGAAAATGAATCCTGTACCGATTCCAAGAGGCTGAAGCTTCGGCTTCACATCTTGACGGGAATTGTCATTGCCGTAGCTGTCTCCAAAGAATTGGCGGAAGAACGGATCGTTCATCCATGGGTTGTTGCCCCCGCTCTGGCCGCTTGTAGTAGCAAATGTTTCAATCTTCACTACAGCTGGACTCGCCTTCTTAAATACGTCGGCCACACTGTTCGAGCCGTTAGGCAGCGTAGTTCCCGGACCATTCGTTTGGACTGCATTCGCTGCGCTGCTTCCCGCTCCTTCACCAGCAAGCGCGGTGCCGCCCGTGAACAGATTCGCCTTGTCAGCTGTAACCATAAGTGCCGTTATAACTAAGGCCCCTGCCATGAAGGAGGCGAACATAGCCTTAAACGATGTTCCACCCTTGCGCTTTGACTCCTTGAAGTTCCAACCACCTTGCGGCGGAGCGGATTGTCCTCCGCCATCTCCACGATTCGGAGCGGCAACACCGTTAGCTTGAGCCGATCCTTGTTGTGTAACACTGGAGAACGGCAGGGGCTTCACCGGATTTGGCGGTGTAACCTGCACATCATTCATGCGGCCAGCCGGATCTATTGATGTTGTAGTTCGCGAAGGCTCTTCTTGCTTTACCGATTGATAAGGGCCGTAGGCGTAATAATAACGTTCATTGTGCTCACCATGCTCCTGAGCTTCGTCCAGACGTCCCTCGCGCTCTTGTCGAGCGTTGTCGTCTAATTCAGATGTATGAGAATCCTTGTCGGATGCACGAAATAAATTGCGTTTTTGTTCGTCCATTTTGCCTACCTCCTAAGTTAACTCGTATCGATGAAGTTTCATAATGATATGTTTATATAATGGATGATAAACCTTAATCCTAGCTTAAAATCATTATAAAACACCATAAAAGATAATACGACTAAAGTTCGACAAAAAACAGGCCATTCGGCCTGTTTTGCAACTCCTGCTGCTCTATAGAATAAAAACTGGAAATTGGACGAGCAGACGCACACATTTGACATATCCATCAACTAGAAGCTGTTCATTCGTACCATTGCATCTATGAATAGGATAGACGAATTTATCCGCTTTTAACCCACCCTTTGCGGTGCGCGAACACAGCAAGCTGAGTACGATCCTGAAGCTCGCATTTCATGAGGAGATTCGATACATGCGTCTTAACGGTCTTAATGCTGATATGGAGCTCATCTGCGATATCCTTGTTCGTCTTGCCGTCAGCAATAAGCAGAAGCACTTCTTTTTCCCGTTCAGTCAGTCCCTCGTCATCCGGCTGAGCTGCGCGCTTGCGCAAGCCTCGAGTTAATGCCTGAGATACTTCACCGCTCATAACGGGTCTGCCCTGCAGCGCGCCACGGATCGCATATACCAGTTCTTCAGCCGACACGGTTTTGAGCACGTAGCTCACCGCCCCTGCTTGAATCGCCTCTACAACCTGATCATCCTCCATGAAGCTGGTAAGCATCACAATTCTCAAGTCCGGATATTGTGCAATAAGCTCTCTCGTTGTGTCCACACCATTCATATCCGGCATCATCAAATCCATTAGCAGCAAGTCTGGGAGCGGCTCATTGTTATTGCCCATCGCCTGAATCGCAGCTATTGCCTCTCTCCCTCCACTTGCTTCACCAACGACCTCAATTTCCGGATCGAGCATTAAGTAGGTTTGCAATCCTAGCCGTACCATTTCATGGTCATCTACGAGAAATACCGTTGTCCGATCACTCATCCGAATCCTCTCCCGTTCTTTCGCCGCTGTTCGTACGCCCTTCATCTGAAGTGCTGCTATCAGCTAACCGTTCTTTCGTCTCCTCAAATCTAGGGATGTGCACACGAATCGTCGTCCCTGCACCGGGGCGGCTAATCAGATCCATATGACCTCCCAGCTTATCCACACGCTCGCGCATTGTCGTCAATCCATAACTTCCAGCCTTAAATGATGCCCCCTGCAGATCGAATCCTTGACCATCATCCGCGACAGCAAGAATGATTTGATTCGGCGTTTCCTGCAGCGTCAAGGTAACCTTCCTCGCCTTGGCATGCTTGACGACATTCGCCATTGCCTCTTGTATCATAAGGAAGCATTGATGTTCCTTTGCCTCCGACAGTCCGCTATTCAGCTCAATATCAATTTTACCCTGCAATCCATTCTGTCTGCAATAATCTGGGAACCAGCGTTCCAACGCTTCCTGCAGCGTCTTTCCGTCGAGCTCCAGAGGCCGCAGCTGTGCGATTAATCCGCGCATTTGACGCTGTGCGGTATGGGACATTTCGACAAGATGACCGACCACCTTCTTCGCTCGCTCCAGATCCATGTCCATCACCTTCGTCAAGGACGAGGAGGCCATATGAAGCGCGAACAGCTGCTGGCTGACTGTATCATGCAAATCCCTAGCGAGCCGTCTCCGCTCTTCCAGCACGACAGCCTCACATTCCCGCTCCCGATCCATCACTTGCTGCTCGGACATTTTTTGCAACAGCCGAAGCTTCTGCTCCATCCCGCTTACCATCGTATTAAAATCCTCATATAAGCGCGCGAATGACTCCTCATCACCGAGCGGAATCCGCTCCGACCAATTCCCCTTCATTACCTGCATCATGCTCTCATGCAGCACATCGAGGCGGCGCTGAAGGCGCACGCCTGCGACATAGCCCATAATAACCGATACTATAATGACGGTAATGATGCCGAACAGCCACCAGTTCATACCCGTGTACCAGGATCCGCCATAGACAAACCCAATCCAGAACACGCTCATGATAATGCAGCCAGAAATCACAAAGGTGAGAAGCAGTTCCCACTTTACACTTTTCGTGCGGCGAAACCACCGTGACACCATGATTGCATTACCCCACTTTCATGACTTTGACATCTCCAATGAAGGTACTGACGGTAATCCGCACCTTCTTGCCCGCTTCATAAAAGTAGGGCGTCTCCACTTGCAGGTTGTTCATGAATCCTTCCTTCTCTTGATTGAACACTCTTACATCACCAAGGAAGGATCTTGAATTCACGATCACGCCAAGATCCATATCATTCGGTACATACACCTTCACATCTCCGATAAAGGAGGAGATATTGATCTTTGTATCGCCATATGGAACCTGCGCCTTCGTCAAGTCGATGACGGTATCTCCAATAAAATGCGAGATGTTCATCGGCTTCAATTCCCAATAGTCACTGCCAAGATGAATATCACCGATAAATCCCCCCTTGTTCATCGTACCGCCCCTCGATCCATCTCCCATCGGAGGTGGTGGCGGAGGTGGAGGTGGAACCGAGCCTGCATACTTAAAGGGATCATAATCCGACGACCGATCTTGGCTTTGGCTGAAGTCGTCTTGTTGACGCTTGCCCCCATCCCATTTCTGTCCTGAGCCATCTTCATTATATCCGGGAGGCATGCCCGACACCCCGTCTTGCTTGAAGTGCTTGTTAAAAGTTTGATCAAAATCATCATCAAGCGGGCGAGGCTCGCGATACGATCTGTCAGTTTGCGAGCCCTGTTCATGCCAATGTCCTTCATCCCAGCGATTGCGGTCTCGACGATCCCGATATTTATCTCTATGCCGATCCTTCCGTGGACGGATCAACATGCCTACTCCAATCATAATGAGGATGAACGGAACGAGCAGTCTCATATCTGATCCTACAGACGTCGTCAAGATACCTAAGGTTGATAACTGGAAGTATCCACCGATTCCCAATAGAATAAGCCCCCATAATGCTCCGTGAATTAAGGCATTAAATCCTATTAATATGAGAATAACTGGCCAGAAGGTTCGTATTAGCTCACTCAAATCCATATCAATATATCCAAGCTGGTTAAGCATAAAAAAAGCACCGATAGCAATCAGAAACAATCCGCCCGACCATCTACCACGCTGATTATTCATTAGGTTCCCTCCATTTCCATACACATGTCATTAATTATGTACTCATTGTAAGGGATACCATGTCCAACTACCAGCGCCGGAGGAAGGAAGTTCGCCTCAGTCTCAAGACCGAGGGACTGGAAGTGAATTACTATTTTGTCCTCTTGATTCCCGGGTCAAATGAAAATGGCTGCCTCAAGGGCAGCCATTCAATCCAATGCCAGGCCGAGTCTGTCACTTGCCAATGCATCTTGGTGTATTATTTTTGGTCAGCTTCCTGCACCTTTTGCACGATGCCTTTTTGTGCTCCTGTTACACCAGCAGCGCCTACAGCGCCAGCTGTACCTGCAGCCTCTTGACCGAATTCTGTATCAGCAGCAGTATTTTCTGCTGCGAATTCAGTAGAAGTATACTTTGAGTTCGCTGGGTGCATACGGTTCGCTTTGTTGTTCTTCACCATCACTATTCACCTCCTGCATCCCCGCTAATGGCGGGTCATGTTCAGAAACATTGCGTTTCTACAGGAGATATTATGCTTAGTGCGGCATTCGATTATTCGGGTTCAACAGCTCGCATTCCAGCAACGAATAAGCCTCAATTACAGCATCGAGCCCGGAATTCCTTTATTTTTAAACACCGCAGCGTTCAATTCATCGAGCATCTGCTCCGATACTTTTCCATTTCCGCGTTTAATTAGCTTGATTTCCACTTCTTTTTTCCCCCATTGCCCGTATACCTGCTTCGTTGTATGGAAGAATAAATCAAGCTTCTTACCTTTAATTTTAGAGCCAATATCCGATACAACACCGTACCCATATCCCGGAATATACAGGATGCTTCCTAACGGAAAAACAGACAAATCAGCCGCAATCGTGGAGACATAATCACGACGCACCTTAACACCCGAATAGGTAACCCCATACTCCGGATGCCCCGGCTCCTTGCCGGTTGATTCTGCTCCTGCTGTATAGCCAGTAGCCACTACCTTCATTGACCGAATCACATGCTCCTTCTGGGGAGCGAGCTCAGCAGCCGTAAATGTAAGCTTGGCCGCCGCAACCGCAACATTAGGGCTTTCCTGTCCTTCTTTTGCCTTTTGCCCTTTAGCCGTTGGCAAAGGCTGCACATACACGAGTGGCAGCGCTTCATTTACAGCACTCGAGGTCCAGGTCAATTTCTTCGATTGCACCTGTAAGGAAGCATGCTTGATCCACGATGCTTGTGTCAAAGCTCCATGTTGATACATACCTGTTTCCGTCAACCATGCATGGGCAGAGACTGGAGATAGGAGCAAACCTGCTGCTGCACACAACACTGCTCCAGCAATTCCTAACGACAACCTTGCGAATACGATAGCGCGCTTATCCGATCTTGATGTCATGTTTCCCTTCCGTTCCGAACTTATAGTCGATATTGTAAACATATGGTTACCCCTCCCTTAGTGGGAAGGATGTCCTGCTCAGTTCCCTTTTATTCATATTCAACAAAAAAGAACATCCCCGACAGATCGAGATATTCTTTCGACAGCTTTCCTCTAATGCAGCTTCTGGACGGGCAAAGCTTCTCCAACGCTGCCCAATTGGCCAGCCTGCGCATCTTCGTACAGGCTTTTCAACCAATTCAGTTCCGTTACTGTATATTTATAGCCTCCGTACAGCATATAAAGAACAGAACGAGGAGCGTATGAGATATGCTCTTCATACAAGGCCCACATTCGTTCCGCTTCCTGCTCATAGTAAGAAATGCGATTCTCAATAATCTCCATAACTATTGCCTGATCCGCATACTTCACAAAGGACAGCGCCGCATAAAAAGGATGATTCAAATGAGGCAACTTTTTCATTTCTTCGATGAGCAGTCCTTTAAGCTCTCGCTTTCCCTTTTCCGTAATGCGATAAATCGTCTTATCCGGGCGAGAACCGCCGCTCACGAACTCGGCTTTTTCTATAAACTCGCCTTTGTTTAACTGGTCAATCGCGTAATACAATGACCCGTATTGAATTTTCATATAATTATGCATTTCGCGTTCTTTCATAGCCTGACTCATCTCATAAGGATGGCGATCTTGCTCCATAAGCAAACCAAGTATGGCCAGCTTCATCGACATGCATTTCACCTCTTCCTTCATGAAACGACAGCCCTTTCGCAATCATGCAGGTTCTCCTCCCTGCTCAGCGGCTGCCGCACGCCCATGAGAGTGTTTAGTCATCATTGTAACACGTCCCATTAGCAAAATGAACAACAGCGAAAGCACCGCAAATGGAATAGACCAGACAAACGCTTGGGCAATGGAATCAGACAGCCCACTAGTCAGTTGCTTCAAAATCGGCTCTGGAATGGATGACCGCACTTGTTCCTGCAATAGAATTTGAGGATTGCCAAGCTGTTCCACAAGCTTCGGATCAGTCAACACATCGCTGAATCGATCCCGTAAATAGGAGGTCTGAATACTTCCTAAAATACTAATCCCCAGTGTGTTGCCAAGCGTTTGAAAGAACCGCACTAGCGAATTAACCGTGCCCCGCTGCTGATAATCCACCTTATATTGTGCCGCGAGCGAAGTGACAGGGAAGGAAGCACCTATCCCAAAGCCCATCATGATCATATAGACAACCATTGTAGACATGGAGGTGTCAGGCGTTACCTGTGATAACAGCACAACAGACAGCAGCAGCAATATTCCCGATATTAGCATAATGTTGCGGAAAGACATTCTTCTTAACAGAAATCCTGCTGTAACTGTACTGCATACGAGTGCTAGCATCATCGGCGTGAGTACCGTACTGGCATTCGTTGCGGAGCCGCCCGCAACTCCCTGAATGAATAAAGGAATGAAAGTTGCTCCTGCCATCAACAGCATTCCAATGAGCATTCCTGCCCCCATGCTTGCGGTAAACAACTTATTCTTGAACAAGCCAAGCGGGACGACTGGCTCTGCCACCTTCATCTCGACAATGATAAACAGAACAAGCATGATGAGCGCCCCTGCAAATAACGCTATGATCGTTGGAGAAAACCATGCATAATCCTTGCCGCCCATTTCCAACCCGAACATGAAACACAATATCGCAACAACCAGCGTAAATGTGCCCATCCAATCAATCCGCTGCTTCTGGAAGCAAAGTGTCTCCCGATAGCCGACCATAACAAGAAGAAGGGCAATCAGTCCTAACGGAAGATTCACGTAGAAAATCCAGCGCCAGTGCAAGTGGTCGGAAAAAAATGCTCCTGCCATGGGCCCAAACACACTGGACAGGCCGAACACTGCCCCAAACATCCCTGTCATCTTTGCTCGTTTCCCCTCTGGAAATATATCGAACAGAATCGTAAATACAACCGGCATAAGCGCTCCGCCGCCAACGCCTTGAATTGCGCGAAACCAAATCAATTCGTTCATCGAACCTGCCAATCCACATAATGCCGAACCTAACATAAATAAGGCGATCCCCATTAGAAAAAAACGCTTGCGCCCGAACATATCGGATAATTTGCCGAACAGCGGCATACTCGCCACGCTCGCAATCAGATAAGCCGAGAACAACCACACGTATTGTTCGAAGCCGCCAAGCTTTGCAACAATCGTCGGCACGGCTGTCGATAATATCGTCTGATCCAACGATACGATCAACAGCCCAAGCAGAAGACCAATAACCGTTATGCGAGCACGAGTAGAAGCGCTCATTTTAACCACCCCTATATTCTAATTTGAATATTGTGAACACAAGTTCATTATATTCAAATTAGAATATAAAGCAATCTTTTTCTCGCTATTTTGGAAATTTGTAATCGAGTTCGTCCATCTATGCATAACAAAAGCCGTCGAGGAGCTTTACTCCCCGACGGCCGATTCGTTAGCGATCTGCTGCCGCTTTTTTTCGCAATCCCCACATGATGACAGCGGCGATGCACAAGAACATACCGATGATCGGTTCAATTGGCGCTTGCTCTCCAGTCTGAGGCAAGACGCCCGGACGATTCGGCTGCTGATCAACGTCGTGCTTCCCGCCCAATTCAGTACCGTCCGCTTCCTCCTCATTCGTTCCTTCATCCGGCTTTTCATCAGTACCTTGACCCTTATCCGGCTTTGTATCGTCATCCGGCTCTGTCGCTTCGCCTGGGTTAGGATTCGTCTCGCCATCTGGATTCCCAGGTCTAGGTTCCACGATTGTGCCCGGAATCGTCGTCGGTTCCTGAATACCCGGTTTACCTGGCTCTATAGGCGACCCGGGATTGGTAGATCCGCCGGGATTAGTTGACCCGCCCGTTCCTGGTTCCGGATCTGGATTTGGATTGACCGTTCTTACAATAAGCCCCGCATCAATCGTAAGATCCCGTGGACGTTCCGCCGTAAGTACGATGTTGTCTGACCAACCATTTGAATCCGCATCAGAATCGAGCACGCGATTGTCTCCCTGATGCCGTTTTGTGAACGAATACCCCTCTGGCGCAATGAATCGAACCTTATAAGTGCTTACATCCAGATCATTAAATAAGTAATAGCCAGGCTGATACACGTAATCGGTCACACCAGGATCATAGACCGATCCCGTGACAGTCGGATCATAGACCGAATTTGTCACCGAGCTGTAATACACGGAATGAGTGACCGTCGTAGCCAGCTTTGCATTGTTGTAGTTATATAATTCGACCACAACTCCATTCAAACCAGTTCCATTCTCGTCCTGAATTCCATTGCCATTCGTGTCGATCCATACATATTTGCCGATGGCTCCCTTGCCCGGAATAGACGGGATATCCTTCTTAATCAGACCTGCGTCAATGTCATGATTTTTACCGCCTTGTCCTAGCGTAATGACGTCCGTTCTGCCTTCCACGTTAGCCTTGGAGTTCCGCCCTGGATTCGTTATCGCATCCTTCACCGTAAATGCATCATAGCCTTCCGGCAAGTGGAACGTAACGTAGTATTTGCCCGCATCCAATCCAGTAAACAGATAGTATCCAGGTTGCCCTTCGTGATTATTGCCGGTTACAGTGGTTTGTATCACCTTGCCGTCACTCTCGCGATGCAAGTCGACGCGAACGCCGTTAACGCCATGATCCTGACCTTCATCTTGAATCCCGTTTCCATTTTCATCGTACCAGACGTAGTCCCCAATCTCTCCCTTTGGATCGCCCTTAATCTTAATACCGACCTTAAGCGGTTCAGCCGGGAGCATAGCTATGTCGCTAATGACTGAAGTCGCGGTATATCCGAAGGAATTCCATGCAATCTGATCGCCGCCTGCAGGCGCGTCAACCGGCGCACGCATTGTCCATGTCAATTCCTTGGATTGTCCGGGAGCCAGTATAACATCACTGGCGAATTCGAACTTTAAGGCTCGTACCTTCGAAATATCTTGCGGGGGCTCCTTATCCCAGTTGCCGCCTGACATCGATACCGCTTCATCGATGCTGTAATATACCGTTACACCGTTCGAAGGCAATATCGGCTCCTTCAGAATCGGGGTCCACTTACTGCCTCGCGGCGTTTTATCGATGACTCCGTGATCACCGATATGCGGAAGCGCATCTACGATCAAAAGGTTTTTGACACCAATTGATCCCCGGTTCGTTATGGAGATTTTATACTTAATTTCTCCACCCGGCGCAGCATTTCCGATATTTGGATATTTTGACCATTGCCCGTTATCTAAATCCCCTAGAACCCATTTTTCCGAGACCAAGCTATCGATGCCGTTCACATCAATTTTATCTCCGTTATATACATACCACTTGCCGTCCTCTTGCTTGTATCGCTGGTTCTTAAAGTTGGTCAGCCCGTTAATATAGTTGTGCCGTTCTGAAGTGACCTCGACTTCATTGTAAACTTCGCCTGTCGGGGTATCCGGCTTCACTCTCGCTTCGAAGGTAAAGGTGAGCGCCTCGCCCTTCTGCAGCGTCAAGGAGTTGTTGCCGTTCATGCCCCATGCCCATGTAATCGGCGTGCGCCCTTGCTGATCCTCCTTCGCTTCTGAGAACGCAGGAGCAGGCACCTGCTTGCCGTTAATTGGCTCCAGCTTTAAACTATCCGGCACATATTCCAATTCTTTCGGCAGCAGGTCGGTAACAACCGGATCGTGAAACGGAACATCTATTGGGCTGGCATTGGTTGCAACAATCTTATAGGTAACCGTACCTCCTGGAGAAGTACTTTTTCCACGTACAACCGTTTTATCCACTTCCAGCAGCGGACGCTTATCTACCGCTAATACCTTAACCCCCGTTAAATACTCGGTCTTCTCGCCGTTGAAGCTGTATTCCATGCTTGCATAGTTAATCGTTTGTTTCCACTGCTTCGGGTGCTGCTTGGCTTCTTCGTTTGTAGGAAGTCCGTTATTTTTATCCAGATAGGTAAAGTCGTCTTTTGGATACTTTTCTGTCAGGCGGGGAAAATCGCCATACTTATAATCATCATGTTTGACGCTATCATAAGACGTTAATTGATAACGAAGTTCTAAAACGTCTTGCGGACGGAACGCAACAGGGACGTCGCCCAAAACAAGGCGGATGCCTTGAATGTCAGCGTTAAGTTCTGCTGCCAACAGCTCGTGTTTTGTCTTGAAACTTAGTCCCTTCCAAGTCTTCCAATCTCTTTCCTCAGGTGTGCGTTTCGACGTATACTGAATCTCGTACTCATCTTTATCTGCACCATCGAAGGCCGGAATGCGGATATATTGCAATTTCATGCCCTTCGGCGTCATATCTGTCATGACGGCCTGATTCAGAGAGACATTGGCAGCATTCCCTACTCCGCCAATAAAAAAGCTGACTTCCTGGCCTTCCGATAATTCCTTCTCCTGGCCGCTCCATATTTGCTTGTAAATCCATATTCCTCCGCCAGGTTGCTTAATAAAGTCGTGTTCAGTCTTCGCTGTCAGCTGCTTGGCCGTATCTCCCAAAGGTTGATAGGTTGCTTTGGCCGTATTCACCACCGTTTTCGTATCGCCAGTGCTCGGATCAATCACCTTATCTTTAGGATACAAAACCGTCACGAGTATACTTTTGGAACGCTCCGTTATTTTCTCCTTATTGAGCTCCTTCGCATCAATTTTCCATGTTAAGGTCTGGCCCTGTATGGAATCAGGCGCGGGGGCTGCCTTAGAGAATTCGGCTTCAGGCGGCAGAATGTCGGTAATCACTACATGGTCAATGTTGAGATTGCCGTCTTTGTCTGCCGGATTCTTGTTGTCCTTCAGCATAATTTCATAGACGACTTCATTTCCTGGCTGCGGCTTCACGCCTTCAACGGGTACGATTCGCTCCTTAGTAAGTGCCCAGTCCGCGGATGCCTTCCCTGTAACGGTTACAGGGTTCGATTCGACCTGTAAGCTTCCGGAACGTTGGTTAAATGTCGCAGTTGTCGTTCCAGCAGTCCCGTTAGGCGTTGTGTGATTAGGGAAATAAGCCTTCACCTGCAGTTTTCCCGTCGCGCCAGATGAAGTAGGATTCTTGAATGTAAACGTCACTTTATCCATGCCGTCCATATTCTCATGCTTACTTACAACATGTTCAGAACCCTGCACTTCCTCGAACACGATGCCTTTAGGCAAGGGAAGCACAATTTCCGCATTGGAATAGTCCTCTGTCGTACTGGATAGGCTGTACTCAATTGTGTAGGTAAATGTCGCTCCTGTGAGCACTGTGTCCATACTGCTGCTTAATCGCAATTGAATTCCTCGTGAGTCGTTACCTGTTGCGTTCGCATGCGCCGTGACAGGCAGGAGCACTGTGTTCAAGATGAGCAACAGCGCCCATATGGACGCCTGCGCCCTTCTTAGTGTCCTCCTCAAATCGATCTCTTCTCCTTTCTGTAAATAAATTTGAGCCGTCCGTTTAGGAATCTATCCACACGTACGACTTCCTTCCTATCCTAATCAATGGCACTGAACAAATTCTGAATGAAGGAGGAGGAATCTTAAGCGATATGCAAAGATAGGGGAAAAATGCGAAGACAAAAAATAAGGCAGGCGATTGCCTGCCATTGCCATACATGAAAGTAACGCTGAACTTCATCCCATGGCATATAAACCAAGCATGCGTTCAGGGGATTTTGGCGTTTGCGCTATTGGCTCAACACACGCTTTTCCAGCTTGCGGCCGGTCGGCGTGTTGGCCAGACCGCCTCCAGCAGTTTCACGGTAGGCGCTTGGCATGGAACGTCCAACTTCATACATGGCCATAATCACCTCATCGGCCGGTATTCTGCTCTTGATGCCGGCTAAAGCCATATCCGCGGCTACGACCGCCGATGAGGCACCGACTCCGTTCCGCTTCACGCAAGGGACTTCTACAAGGCCTGCTACCGGATCACATACTAATCCCAACATATTCTTGAGTGCAATCGCCATCGCTTCTGCCGATTGCTTTGGCGTTCCGCCTGCCATTTCTACGACAGCCGCAGCAGCCATTCCCGTTGCGGATCCAACCTCTGCTTGGCAGCCGCCAGCCGCGCCCGCGATGCAGGCGTTATTCGCGATTACGAATCCAAAGGCGCCTGCTGTAAATAGAAATTCAAGCATTTGCTCCCGCGTAGGGTTCAGCTTCTCCTTGACGGCGAACAAAACCCCTGGAACGACGCCTGCCGAACCTGCGGTCGGATTGGCGCAGATGATGCCCATGGCCGCATTTACTTCGTTGGTAGCAACAGCCTTGCTAACTGCATCAAGTACGAGGGATCCAGCTAATGCATTGCCACTGGCTATATATTGTTGAAGGAGGAGTGCATCCCCTCCGGTCAAGCCGGAGAGAGACCGGACTCCTTTTAATCCTTTCTCGATGGCCTGCTCCATCACGGTCAGATTGGCATCCATCGCCTTCATGATTTCTTCTTCCGTCTGCTGCCGAAGCGATACTTCTCTCTCCAGCATCACGCGGGATATTTTACACTGCCTCTCTTCGGCCAACCGGACAAGCTCTGCTACGCTATGGAACATGATTGCCCTCCTTCCGCGCCCGTGCGCTGGTAGGTTTGCACTTGCCATATTTCTTTTATATGGGGGAGCGCATGCATGCGATTGATCACTGCCACATCAACCGCTTGGTCAAGCTCGATGGCCATCAAGGCGCTCTCGCCTTTACCTGAACGGGACACTTCCATATATCCGATATTTATATGATGCTGTGCAAGCAGCGAGGTTACATTTGCAACGGCACCCTGCTTGTCCTCATGCAGGACGAGCATGGCTGGAACTCTGCCGGCTGGGTTCGGATCCAATTGTACGACTTCGCGGATTTCCATGCTTCCTCCGCCGATTGACACGCCGACGACCTCGATCGCGCCGCGCTTGTCCCGCAACGTGAGGCGTGCCGTATTCGGATGCTCGCTCTCCTCCTCCGATGTCACGAAAGTAATGCGGACGCCCTGCTCTTCTGCGATGCTGAGGGCATTCGGAATTCGTTCGTCTGACGTATCAAAGTCCAAGATTCCGCTTACGATTGCCATATCGGTCCCATGGCCTTTGTACGTTTTCGCAAATGAACCGTATAAGGTAACCGTGACGGATTCTGGCAGTCGTCCGAACAGATTGCGGGCTGCGCGTCCAATTCGGTTGGCTCCTGCCGTATGCGAGCTGGATGGGCCGATCATGATAGGGCCAATAATATCAAATACAGATGTGAACGGCATAATAATTCCCCCCTTACAAAGGAATTGATGGATGACTGAGACTATTTTTGTTATATCTTGTTCTGGTTTACGCCACTTCAGTGCCGGCTGCGGCTGCAGGCTTAGGAGAAAGCGCGGTTCCGCGAATCTCAGCGACCGTGCGGATCTTACATTTTTTGAAGATCAGCGAGCCGATGTAACCTGCCGTGATGCCGCATAGTGCGCAAAGGGCTGCCGCAATCGTTACCGTCAGCGGATCGTTGAAGCCGTACATCACCATGAGTCCCGCAATTGGGGTTGCAGTACCTGTCGCATTATTCGTCAGATTGAACAAAGCTACGACGACCCCAGCCATCGCTCCTCCCAAGAAGTTGGTTACATATACCGGAATCGGATTGGCTGATATGATGTCTGCTTGCGTTAATGGTTCAATCGCTACCGCAATCGTGTCTCTCCGGTCACCAAACTTCATACGATGGAAAAAGACGAAGTTCATGAAGGATGATCCCATGACGGACAAAGCTCCGATGGCCATCGGCAAGCCCGTAAGTCCCAGCATGGCAGTCAGCGCCATCGAGCTGAGCGGTGCGGTTGCGACGACGGTTATAACTCCACCGAGCACGATACCCATAACGATTGGGTTATCATTTGCTGCCGTTGTAATGATGCCGCCAATATTAAGCAGTGTTGCATTGACTACTGGCGTTGCTATGTTTGCTACAAATCTAACAAGCGGTGCGGCAACGATGATGCATACGATGAGATCTAGTCCGTCCGGAACTTTCTTCTCGATTAGTTTGACAAGGAACGATACGAGATAACCGGCAATGAAGCCAGGCAGCAATCCTGTTCCCGCACACGCTGCCCCCAGCAGCAGAGCATAGACGGGGGAAACGCCCATTGCGAGCGCTACCAATGCGGCTGCGACCACACCGCCCATACTGCCGGAAGCGAGCCCAACCTCTTTGGCAAGACTGAAGCCAAACAAATCGCCACCTACATAACTTTGAAATGCTTCTACCAAAAAACTGGCAACTGCCGCACTTGCCAAGGCCCCCATTGCCTTCATGCCGTTAGGCGCTTTAAAGCTGAAAAGGGAGAAAAGGGACAATACGAGCAATAGTAGGGCTGTACCGATTACGATGTCCATACGTGAAGCTCCTCCTTCATGGGTACATATTAGTGGTAACCGCTTACAAAACATTTAAGGCGCATTTTTACTGCTACATGATTGATTAAATAAAATTTTTAATTAATGATTAATTAACTCAAAAATAATTGAGTTTATCAACTACAACTTGATTGTATCAACTTTTTTTCAATTACACAATTCTTTTATACGTATTTTCGGAAATTGACGCAATTTACCATAACTAAGCAATTTGCCATGGATAATGATTCAAGGGATAAAGGAGCAAAACAAAAAGGGAAACGCTTTAATCCCTTTAAATGAGCGTGTCTTCCTATTAATATAGGGACTTCAGTACAACTAATATCGGTGGATGGTTTTGGTAGTAAAAAAGAAACGGGGATTGATTGAGGCTGGAGTTAGCGTTATGATAATAGTAATTCATCATTACTGTATGTTGATTCAATCAACTTTAGTTTATATGATCAACTATTTTTGATTACGAGATTGTCCAGAGCGCCATTATTATTTTGTATCAAGCAATATAATATTTCTCGAATGACAAAGAGATCTTCTGGTCAAATTCGGGTTGTCTAAGGAAGGACTTGATGCAATGAATACAAAATTTACAGTGCAAGATCATTTAATTTTACAATCCTACGATGCAGTAGTAGAGGGGTTGGCCAAATATTTGGGGACTGCTTCGGAAATTGTTCTTCATAGCTTAGAAGATTATCAGCATTCGGTTGTTAAAATCGCCAACGGGCATCATACAGGCAGAGAACTGGGAGCGCCTATCACCAATATAGCTTTGCAAATGCTGCAAGAAATTGAACAAACCAATGGGAAGCAATCGCTCAGCTATTTTACGAGAAGCAAGAATAATCGCCTGATGAAGTCCAGCACAATCGCGATTCGGGGTGATAGCGACAAGATTATCGGCCTGCTTTGCATCAACATGAATATTGACGAATCTTTTGCCGATGTGCTGCAAACCTTCCTGCCGCAACCAGAAATGGATTCAAAGGGGCAGTCCGAGCATTTTGCTTCCTCCGTGGAGGATATGATTCAAGAAACGATTGAACGAACGATTGAAGAGGTCGATGCTTCTCCAGACATCTCTTATGCGAACCGGAACAAGCATATTATCGGCCTGCTGCATGAACGGGGCGTATTCAACCTGAGGGATGCGGTCACCATCGTGGCAAACGCGCTGAAAATCACAAAGCATACGGTTTATCTGCATTTGCGCAATATCACTTCCAAAAGCGAAAAAGCAACGAAATAGAGATAGAATGAACGAAGATCATAGCAGGATTAGCGACCGGTTTTTCAATTAAGCCAGGTCGCTGTTTTTTGCGGGCAACATCTGTTATAAGGCCAGCCTCCCCTTCAGGGAAAGATGCATGTAAACTTTCCCAATCAACTTTCAACAGATTCCATTCGTGTTTAGTCCCCTTGGATCAAGAGATTCCTTTCATTTAAGCTCCGGAACACTGCGGGTATCGGCTCGCGAGATTGTACGCAGTCATGCTCATCGCAAAAAAGACCGTGTAAGGCTGTTTGCGATAAGCATGATTCTTCCAAAATCATAACTGTCAATCTGTATGGATCTATCTTAAATGGAAAGTCCGGGGCAAGTAGGACACTCGCTTCACGTTTTCCTCATCTGATTCAGTTCTGAATGGTTCTGGCATGTCTGAATCAGCACGTTTAAAATGCTCAGGATAGCCATACTCGCCATGCTCACTTATATCCAAGCCGATACATTCTTGCTCCGCTTGAACGCGCAAGCCGACCAACCGTTTCCCTGCATACAGCAGAACATAAGAACTGACAAATGCGAATCCGCCCGCAGCCAGAATTCCATAGGCTTGCACCCATAGCTGATGCAGACTGCCAGTATCCAGCCAACCTCCTTGGCCTACACCAACCTTCTCCGCCAATGCCGAAGTGGCGAATATCCCATTAGATAGTGTCCCCCATATCCCTGCCACCCCATGTACCGACAAGGCTGAGACTGGGTCATCAATTCGAAGCCGCTCGAACCAGAGCGCACTGTAATACACTAGAATACCAGCCACCAAACCAATTACGATTGCCGCCCAAGGCTCCACGAATGCACACGAAGCTGTGATCGCAACCAAGCCAGCCAGCATTCCATTCAATATGGTAGGCACATCTGCTCTGCCGCTGCGCAACCAACTGATCGCAAGCGCCGCTACAGCTCCTGCCGAAGCTCCAAGCTGTGTGTTCATGGCAACATATCCGAAAAAGCCATCTCCAACCGACAACGTACTACCTGCATTGAAACCAAACCATCCCACCCACAATAAAAGCACACCGAGCGTTATATATACTTGGTTGTGTCCTTTAATTTTCCTAGATGAACCGTCTGGATGGTATTTGTTCATGCGCGGCTTCAGCAGCAATGTCGCTGCCATCGCTGCCATAGCCCCCGTCAGATGAACTACCGTAGAACCGGCAAAATCCTGCTTGCCGTGCATCGCAAGCCAGCCGCCTCCCCATATCCAGTGAGCAATAACTGGGTAAATAAATGCTGTGAACAGAATCGTAAACCAAATGTAGGCGGACAATCGCGCACGCTCAGCAAATCCGCCCCACACGATAGAGAGTGATACAGCAGCAAAGGCCAATTGGAAGGTAAAAAATACGGAAGGCGGCAAACCTGCAGAGGCTGCTGGAGCAAAAAAGAAATCACCCCAACCTATAAACGCATTCCCATTGATGCCAAAAATCAAACCATAGCCGACTGCCCAAAATATAAGGGAGCCAAGCCCAACCGTAACAACCGTCTTTGCGGCAATATGACCCGCATTTTTCATACGCGCGGATCCCGCTTCCAGCAGGATGAATCCAGCTTGCATAAGCAGCACCAAAATAGCCGACAGCATGATCCACAACGCGTTCAATCCAGATTCTAATGATTGCACAGAAGCCTCTCCGGCAGCGTTGACAGCTCCCGGAATGAGGTTAAAACATGCAAATCCAATACCAAGCAAACCTGCCCCCATACGGAGACGCCTGCCAGCACTCCGATTGAGGTTCTTGTCTCTGTACTCCCACATTTCCTCCACACTCCTCATTCATAAATGTTAGTTTATATAACATTAAAAATTATTATTAGAGGAATTATATAAAGGTAAATTGTGCAAATCAATGGGTTCTGTTATAAAATCCATGAATTGCGTCAAGTTATACAAATCTTATGTAATATAATCTTACATATAGTATTCATAAAAATGGTGATAAATAAAAAGACTGCAGAATATATTCTGCAGTCTAAGTCTTACATTCTCGCTTCATTTGGCTTGGATTGTTTAATCTAATGCAGCACTATTTCTTAGTTTACTCGGCTTGTTCAAAAAACTTGGCAATCGGATTTTCAACATGCTTTTCTTTATAAATAGAACCATCAACCTTTTTCACAATATGCTGCTGAAAATTGCTTGTAACCGACAAGCTCTGAAAACCAATTCCCGTCAGCAACTGTTCTGCCGACTCCTGCTTCATATGATCATCTGTCCAGAAATAATGCACCACAAGACGATCCTTATTGTACGGATGCTTAATTCCGTATCCACCCAGCAGTCCTGGTTTGTTCATGACTTCTTTCCAAGGGAAGCCCGCTTGTTCAGCCTTCGCAATTATAGCCGGCTTTAATGCTTGAATAAATGAATTGGACTTCGGATTACCAATTACAATGACATTGCTCTTGGCCAGAGAAGTCTCCAACTGTTTTTTCACAGCCTGCTTCTCGCTCAAGAACACAGGTTTAACGCCGCCCATGTTCAACACATTGGAAATATTCTCGAAAAATTGCTCTTGCTGCTTTTTCGCTTCTGCGCTTACAGGACTGCTGTATATGATCGCCAGCGGTTCTCCATGCATCGCCTTGCTAAGCACTTTGTACATTGTCTCTTTCGGCAAACTAGGATAGGATCGATCAATTCCATCATACATTTCTAAAATCGACAACCGCATATACTCCGCCATTTCAGCTTCTGTCATCTGGAATTCCGGCTTAAGTTCAAAATTTGGCTTATTGAGATTATCATCCATTCGGTCACGCACAGCCTTGCCAAGCTGATCCTCGATCGTTTGAAGCAAACCCGCTACTGTTGCGTTGCGATACGCATAGCGATTAAAATATTCCTTCATAAAGGCATCGAACTTTTCTTGCCCAACCGTACGGTACAATTCATAAATCGCAAGGCGACCTTTTTTATAGTACAGCGCATCTGGGGAATCTCCAGCCTTGCCATTCGGGGAATTAATTGCCCGATCCAATGAGAACGTCACAATGCGGGCACTATCAAATCCATTCATCTTGTCGCCCTGGGCATCATAGTAATACACCTTGGAAAAATCAGCAAACCCTTCATCCAAGAACGACTCGGTTTCAGAATCGTTGCCGATAATGGAATGGAACCATTGATGCGCAATCTCATGAACAAAGACAGAATCCTTTTCAGGAACAGCATTTGGACTTACCCGCCCCATTTGGATAAGGCGTGCAAACTCAACCGCAACCCCTTCTACATGGGATTCTACGATCCGAAAATCCGGATACTCATATTTGCCGAATTTATCCCCAAAAAACGCGATAACTTTAAACGCCTCGTCAATATACTTATTGATTACCGCAGTCTTTGCTGGGTCATTGTTATCATTGTAATATACATATTCAATGGTTAAGCCGTTTTTGTTTTGCTTGCTTTATGGAATTTCTCACTGGAGAAGAACACGAGCTCGCGTGTCTTGTCCGACTTCGTGGTTACAATTTTGCGGCCAGCCTCAGCAGGCTTCTCCGACATCTGTCCGGGCATGGCTACTTGCAGCTTTTCCGGAACATTCAACGCAACTTGATAGTCGGCCACCTCATAGTAATCCGTTTCAAATGTCGTGCTGTATGGCGTCTTGTTCCATTTGTGCGATGCTTCATCATACACAGACATTACCGGGAACCAATGTGCCCCATTAATGATGTCTTTATAATACGAGAGCCGCTGCGAGCCGAATGGGATCTTTGTCTTGTATTCAAGCTCCAATGTTACTTCCTCATCCTTGCCTAATGCCTTAGTCAATTGAACGGTCAGTGCCTGCTTTTCATTTTTGGTAGCGAGAGTTGTCCCGGACGAAGCGTCCTTTACGCTGATGATGTCAATGCCGCCAAGGAAATCCTCAGGCTTCTTATCTGGGTATTCTTTTGCAATTTCCTTGTTTTTACTAACGAACATGCCTGATTGTGTATCCTTCGAGCGGTTGGCATCCGCGAACAGCCGGAATACAACATCATTCAACTTGTCCTTGGACATATTGCGATATTTCACTGTCTGCTTGCCTGTAATCGTCATATCGTCCGTATTCAGCTTCGCTTGTATATCATATTGAATATGTGGAATCTCGCTTTGTTGAGATCGTGTTCCTGCCGTGGAAAGCGTCTTGCCTTGATCTTCCGCAGCCACCTGCGCATAGACTGTACCACCAGATGTCAACGGAGCAGCAAGCAGTGTAAATGCCATCGCACATGCTACCGTTGTATGTAGCAATTGTCTCCCTGTAAGCTTCATTCGTCCAATCACTTCTTTCTCCCTTTTGTTTCATCACATGATGATACATTCAATTATAGTGCACGTTGACCATTGAATCGTTCGATTTTCCTTATCATTGCCTTACATTATTGTCATGTTGGTTAATGATAAGATAGATAGTCTTGCAGAAAAAAGAAGGCACCCGTCTATGACGAGTGCCCTCTCTATATGAAGGATGCCTCTAACAAGCCCCTTATTTTTGCGAATCTTCTTGTGGAGCAGCTTGTGCAATAGAGCGAGTACGAATCTCTTCCTGCAGCAATGCAACTACTTCTGCTACCGGCTTCATGCCAAGGTCGCCTTCTCCGCGCTTACGAACGGATACTGCGCCGTTGTTCTTCTCATTCTCCCCTACGACGAGCATGTAAGGGATTTTCTCTAACTGTGCCTCACGAATCTTGTAGCCAAGCTTCTCATTGCGCACATCTGCTTCAGCGCGGATACCTGCATCACGCAGGGATTCCGTTACTTCCTTGGCGTACTCTTCGTAGTTTGGCGATACCGGAATGACCTTCGCTTGAACTGGAGAGAGCCAAAGCGGCAACGCTCCTGCGAAGTTCTCCAGCAAGAATGCAGTCATGCGCTCCATCGTACTGATGATGCCGCGGTGGATAACGACAGGACGGTGCTTTTGACCGTCATCGCCGACATATTCCAGCTCGAAGCGTTCAGGAAGCAAGAAGTCCAACTGTGCAGTAGACAATGTCTCTTCCTTGCCAAGCGCTGTTTTAATTTGTACGTCTAGCTTCGGTCCGTAGAATGCTGCTTCACCTTCAGCCTCGTAGAATGGAAGACCCAATTCTTCAACAACCTCACGTAGCATGCGTTGAGACATTTCCCACATATGGTCGTCTGGGAAGTACTTCTCTGTGTCCTGCGGATCGCGATAAGACAAGCGGAAGCGGTAATCCTTAATTCCGAAATCATCATATACGCGACGGATCAAATTAATAACTCGCGCGAATTCTTCCTTGATTTGATCCGGACGGCAGAAGATATGCGCATCGTTCAATGTCATGGCACGAACACGGTGCAAACCAGTCAGCGCCCCTGACATTTCATAGCGATGCATCGTGCCCAGTTCTGCAATACGAATTGGCAATTCGCGATAACTGCGCATGTCAGACTTGTATACCATCATATGGTGCGGACAGTTCATTGGACGAAGAACAAGCTCTTCGTTATCCATTACCATTGTCGGGAACATATCCTCCTGGTAATGCTCCCAATGACCGGATGTTTTGTACAATTCCACGTTTGCAAGCACCGGTGTATATACGTGGCTGTATCCCAAGCGCTCTTCTATATCCACGATATAACGCTCCATTGTACGACGCAGCGTTGCACCATTCGGCAGCCAGAGCGGCAAGCCTTGTCCAACTTTTTGCGAGAAGGAGAAGATTTTCAGCTCTTTACCCAATTTGCGGTGATCGCGCTTTTTCGCTTCTTCCAGGAAGTGCAAGTATTCATCAAGCTGTGACTTCTTCGCGAAGGCTGTACCATAAATGCGCTGCAGCATCTTGTTGTCCGAGTTGCCGCGCCAGTAAGCACCCGCCAAATTCAGAAGCTTGAATACCTTCAGCTTGCCTGTGGATGGTACGTGAGGTCCGCGGCACAAATCGAAAAATTCACCTTGGTCATAAATTGTGATCACGGAATCTTCCGGCAAATCACGAATAAGTTCAAGCTTCAATTCATCGCCAATCTCTGTGTAGATGCGAAGCGCCTCTTCACGAGATACTTCACGGCGTTGAATTGGCAAGTTCTCATTCACGATACGCTGCATTTCCTTCTCGATCTTCGGCAGATCTTCTGGAGTCAACGAGATATCAAGGTCGATATCGTAGTAGTATCCATCCTCAATAACTGGCCCGATACCGAGCTTCACATTCGCGTCCTTATATAGGCGCTTGATCGCTTGTGCTGTTAAGTGCGCCGTACTGTGACGAAGCACTTCAAGCCCCTCTTCTGAATCAGCAGTTACAATTTCTATCTTGGCATCTTCCTGAATTGGCGTGTACAGGTCAACAACCTTGCCATTCAGTTTTCCTGCGAGTGCAGCCTTTTTCAAGCCGCTGCTAATCGAACCCGCTACATCTTCGATTGTAGTGCCTTGTTCGTATTCACGAACAGCACCGTCTGGAAATGTTACTTTTACGTTAGACATTTGCGATTCCTCCCAGTAAATATAAGCCTTATAAAAATAAAAACACCCGCCCTGGAAAGGGACGAGTGTTATTGTTGACGTTAATTAACCCGTGGTTCCACCCTCATTCAACTGCTGACCAACCAATTACGAATGCATTATCGTATGCTGAAATATCGCCTCTGCGATACATCCTCACTCTTTCTTGCACCACAGCAGTCCTTGAGCATTCGGTAACGGGAATGATTCGTTGGATGATACTACCGAGTAGCCTCGTATTCCCATCCAAAGCTCGAAAGTGGTAAATAAACAGCGTATGCCGAAGGGACTTGCAGCCTTGATCCCTCTCTCTGAACGGTTCCGTCCGTTATTCATGTCTTTGTCATCGCATAGTGTATGCTATTGATTACTCAATACCGCATATTATATGCGATCTTCGCAAGGTGGTCAAGTTATTCCGATTGCCTTCAGACGAGAATGCCGCAGAGATAAGCTTGGACTGTCCCTCCTGCACATCTTATGTACAAGAGTCTCGCGAATGCCAACCGTCCCCGCCTAGCGCAGCATGACAGGAATTGCACAGTACACATACATGCACCCTTGACTCGAATATTTGCTGAATCGTTTTAATGACCTGCGAATCCGGCTCCCTCGTGTGAATGATAATGTTTTGTGGGGATACATTGATGAGCGTGCTCACAATCATATCCTCCATCTCCATATCATAATCGATCATTTCCACGACCATGCCATTCATCACATGCTTGGGCTCAAGCGGCTGAAGATCTTCGTCTAGGAGTGTAAACTCATGTCCGCCCTTGTGCATCAAGTGGGCGAGCGGGATTTTCGTCTCCTGAATGAATACGAAGTATTTCAATAGTCCAATGAACTCTTGATACTGCCGCTCAAGCACATATTCATCAATGGCATAATCGACCACTTCACGCAGCTCAGACAAATAATGACGCAAGCGGAACTGAATGAACCCTTCAACGTTAAGATCTGTATGATCCTCCAAATAACGACGCAATGCCCGAGTTAACTTGCCCTTGCGTCTCCGCCTGGACTCACTTGACCCCGATTCATCCCCGCCATTGAGCAACTGCTGGCAGTACTCCTCAATTTTTCGACGTTCCACCTCATTGTATTTCGAATCCTTTTCAATTAATGAAGCAAGAAGCAGCCTCTCTTTATGAGACAAAATAAATTCCGCTACCGCCTTAGCAGCCTTATTCCATACATCTTGTCCTTGTGTAGAAAGTTGAAAACCAGGCAAGATGCCCCGGCAAGTAATCCAAGCCGTCTGCCCTTCAGACCATTGTTGGAATTCCACGCCATTCGGCTGTTTATGTAAATCGCTCAGCTCCTGCTGCAGCAAGTCGGTCAACGTTACTGCGTCATATTCGGATCGCAGCGGCAACGAGATCGTGAATAACTCCATGAGCCCACTCCTTTCTGTTCCTTCTTAAGTATATGGGGTCATGAATGGAGATATACGAAGACGAATCTGGAAAACAGAGGACGATCGCAATCCTTATGAAAACACGATCAAAAATAAAAAGCACCTGCTGCCTTCCAAGTGGAAGGCCTAACAGGTGCTCCGTTCTATTTTATAGTTGACGCCTAATTTTGCATGACAAAATCTTTGGTTACCGTTGCATGCTCATCATCAAACACGCGCAAAATATTGTATTTCGTATCACGCTGCGCAGGAATTTTCCCCGCCTCGCGAATAAGCTGCAGTGTGCTTCCAATATTGACCTTATGCGTTGCACCGGCAGCTGATACGACATTCTCCTCAATCATCGTGCTGCCGAAGTCATTGCAGCCGAAGCTGAGTGTCTTCTTGCCAATTTCCGGCCCCATCGTTACCCACGATGCTTGGAAATTCGGAATATTATCCAAGAACAGGCGGCTGATTGCAAGGGTCTTCAAATATTCCTCAGGCGATACACGCTCTGCCTTCATATTCGTATTATCCGGTTGGAATGTCCACGGAATGAACGCAAGGAAACCCTTGGAAGGATAGCCGTTCTGCATGCATTCATCTTGGGCCGTGCGAATACGCTCCAAGTGAAGCGCACGCTCTTCAAGTAACTCTCCGAAGCCAATAACCATTGTGCCTGTTGTGTTCATGCCGACCTTATGAGCCGTTTGCATTACATCCATCCAATCACGCCAAGAGCCTTTCAGGCGGCTGATCTTCCGGCGAGTGCGGTCATCCAATATTTCAGCGCCGCCGCCTGGCAGCGAATCGAGACCTGCTTCATGGATTTGACGGATCACTTCTTCCAAAGACAATCCGCCTGACACTTCCTTCATCTTCATAATTTCTGCAGGAGAGAAGGAATGCATCGTAATATTCGGGAACCGCTTCTTAATTTCTCGAAGCAGATTCGTATAGTAGCTGAACGGAAGCTCTGGATTTGTGCCGCCTTGCATCAAAATTTCCGTACCTTCTACATCTATCGTTTCCTGAATTTTTTGAAATATAACCTCATCTGGGAGCACATATCCTTCTTTCGAGCCAGGGGCACGATAAAAGGCGCAAAATCTGCAATACGTATCACAGATGTTCGTATAGTTGACATTACGCCCAATTACAAATGTAGCAATCGGATCCGGATGCCATTTCTTCATGATTTGGTCGGCTGCTGCCCCCATTTTCTCGATCTGATCAGATTCGAACAAGGTCACGCATTCGTCTGTATTGATTCGTTCGCCACGAAGCGCTTTGTCCAAAATGCGGTCTATCGGTGACATCGTCACAGTCACTTCCCCTCTCAAAATGCCTTAATGCTCGTATATAAAGCGAAGTAGCCCTGCGCATGGCAGGGTTGAATTGTACGGATTATTGCATACGCCGCTTCAGCATCAATGCTGTCCATTGTATCGGTCCAAAGAAGCAGCTTCACTAAATAATCGTAACATAACTTGCCCATAAAAAACAGCACCCTCCCAAGAGAAGGGTGCTGGTAGATTGGATCATGATAACAACGCCTGCTCCAGATCGGCAATCAGATCCTCGACATGTTCAAGGCCTACAGAGAAGCGAAGCAACCCGTCCGTAATCCCGCGCTGCAGGCGGACGTCACGCGGCATAGCTGCGTGAGACATCATTGCAGGGTAAGACAGGATGCTTTCAACTGCACCAAGACTAACTGCAACAAGCGGGATTGATACTTTATTCAACACTTTCATCGCCCGCTCATCTGAACCAACATCGAACGACACCACTGCTCCGTATCCTTGAGACTGCTTCTCATGCACTTCACGGCGAGGGTGATTCGCCAAGCCTGGGTAATAAACGGCAGCAATATCCGATCGTTCGCTTAGCCACTGAGCAAGACGACGGGCACTTTGCTCACTATGATTCATGCGCGCTTCCAATGTCTTCATTCCACGCATCAGCAGCCAGCTGTCCTGTACGCCAAGCACGGTGCCCAGTCCATTTTGCAGTTGCTTCACACGGCGACCCAAGCTCTCATTCGCTGTAACGGCCAGACCTGCGAGCACATCGCTGTGCCCGCCCAAGAACTTGGTCGCACTATGTAGAACCAGATCAACCCCCAGCTCGATCGGGCGCTGGTGATATGGAGTCATAAAGGTATTATCAAGCATCGTAAGCAGTCCATGCTCCTTCGCCCATACTGTAATCTCTGCAATATCCGTAATTTTAAGCGTAGGATTGGACGGTGTCTCTAAATAGACAGCTTTCGTATTCGGACGAAGTG
Source organism: Paenibacillus alvei DSM 29 (assembly GCF_000293805.1). Taxonomy (GTDB): domain Bacteria; phylum Bacillota; class Bacilli; order Paenibacillales; family Paenibacillaceae; genus Paenibacillus_B; species Paenibacillus_B alvei. Next base: position 75,011 of record NZ_AMBZ01000005.1, read on the forward strand.
CTGCCTTCACCTGCTCCATATCGGTCATATCCACGAAGGTAGATTCAATGTTCAAACGATTTAAAATTGCAGTCAACAGTCGATAAGTCCCGCCATATACGTCTTCCGTTACGATGACATGATCGCCTGCTGACAGTAAAAGAAACGTTGAAGAGATAGCCGCCATTCCTGATGCGAAGGCGAAGCCATTTGTCCCGCCTTCCAGCAGAGTGATATATTGCTCCAATGCCTCACGTGTCGGATTTCCTGAACGGGAGTAGTCAAATTGAGGAGGGTTGTAGATATCCTCATGATGGAACGTCGTTGCTTGATAGATTGGCACACTTGAAGCTCCCGTTCCAGCGTCGATTTCGCCGCCAAAATGGATCAACTTCGTCGCAAAACGTCGCGATTGCTTGCCAGCATGGTCATCCGATGATTGAATCGAATTGTGTTCACTCATGTCCCTTATCCTCCACTTCTACTCTAGCCGCTTGAATCGCTTGCTCCAAATCGGCAATCAGATCCTCAACATGCTCAATTCCAACCGAGAATCGGAGCAGTCGATCATCAACGCCAATCTGATCCCGAATTTCCTGCGGAATGTCCGCATGAGTCTGTACCGCCGGATACGTCATGAGCGACTCTACTCCACCCAAGCTTTCCGCGAAGGCGATTAACTTCAGGTGGCGCAAAATCGGTTCTACATAGGCAGCATTCTTCAAACGGAAGGAGAAAATCCCTGTATTTCCTGTTGATTGACGCCGCTGTATTTCGTATCCTGGATGCTGTTCAAGCGCAGGATAATATACAGTATCTATAGCAGGGTGTTCCAAAAGCCAATTTGCAATCCTAATCGCATTATATTGATGCCGTTCCATGCGCAAAGCGAGTGTCTTCATGCCGCGCATCAATTGATAGGAGTCTGACGGGCTCAGCACAGCGCCAATCGAATTGTGCAGGAAGGCGATTTCCTCCGATAACTGCTTGCCTTTTGTCACGATGAGACCAGCGAGAACATCATTGTGCCCTCCTAAATACTTCGTTGCGCTATGAACAACAATATCTGCACCGAGCTCAATCGGGCGCTGGAAAAATGGTGTTAGCAGTGTATTATCAACGATAGTAAGAATACCATGCACTTTTGCCCATGACGCTACCTTCTCAATATCTGTAATCATCATCAGCGGGTTGGTAGGCGTCTCTATGAAAACAGCCTTGGTCCGCGGTGTACGAACAGACTCAAGCGCATCGAAGTCATTCGTATCTACATAGGAAGCCGTAACGCCGAAGCGAGACATAATCCGCTCCAGCAGACGATATGTTCCGCCATACAGATCCAAGGAGACGATCAGATGATCACCTTGACCGAACATCGCAAACAATGTCTGCAATGCAGCCATCCCCGAGCTGCAAGCAAATCCTGCATCCCCTTGCTCCAATCCTGCAGCCGCTTCCTCAAGCACGCTCCGCGTAGGGCTCTTCGTTCGAATATAATCAAACCCTGTGCTTTGGCCAAGTCTCAGATGCCTAAATGCGGTCGCTTGATAAATAGGGAAATTAATAGCTCCAGTCTTCGGTTCATGAACCGATCCAATTTGAGCTAGCTGACTTTCTATGCGGTAGTTCTCTTCATTACGTTCGATCATAATTCACGAGCTCCTTCCTTGCGCGGTACGGCTTTGCCCAATTCGTAAGGTGTTTCTTGGTATACGTAGTAGTTCAGCCAATTGGAGAAAAGAAGGCTAGCATGTGCACGCCAAGTGGAGTACGGCTTGCGGGACGGATCGTTGTTCGGGAAATAGTTTTTCGGAATGTCCATCTCCATCCCTTTGGCGATATCTCGGTCATACTCCCATTTCAGGGTACAGGGATCATATTCGGAATGGCCGGTCACAAAAATTTGCTTTCCATCATGTGTCGCAACCAAATACACACCTGCTTCTTCCGATTCCGCTAATATTTCTAACTCGGAAGCCTTCTCGACATCCTCTTTCCGCACCTCTGTATGGCGGGATTGCGGGACAAGGAACATCTCATCAAAACCTCGTGTCAGATTCACATTTTCCTTGGTCAGCACGTGCTCATAGACACCGAATATTTTCTGATCAAGCCCATATTTCGGGATGCCATAGTGATGGTAGAGACCCGCTTGGGATGCCCAGCAAATATGGAACGTAGAAGTAACGTTTTCCTTGGACCAATCCATGATGCGGCACAGCTCTTCCCAATAGTTTACCTCTTCGAACTTCATCTGTTCGACAGGCGCTCCCGTAATAATCATGCCGTCAAACTGCTCTCCCTCGATATCTTCAAACGTTTTGTAGAAGGAAGATAAATGCTGAGCAGATGTATTTTTGGATGTATGGCTCGCTGGATGAAGAAGCGTCACCTCGACTTGCAATGGCGTATTGCCCACCAATCGGAGCAATTGGGTTTCCGTCGTTTCTTTCGTCGGCATCAAGTTGAGAATGATGATTCGCAGCGGACGAATGTCCTGATGATAGGCTCTCGTTTCGTCCATGACGAAAATATTCTCCTGGGTCAATATTTCTTTGGCCGGCAAATGATCCGGAATTTTAATCGGCATGACGCTCTCCCCCTCGAAATTGGATAATGTACTCGGTGATGGCTAACATAATGCATAGAGCCATTCCGCAACTCGGCCTGCCTTGCATTAGCTGACTAATTGGAGGACGCAAAAAAGACCTTCCTCGACTTGAGAAAGGTCATGCTGTACGTTCCCATGAGCCTCTCTCATCTGTCAGTAACGACTTCCATCGTCCTGCAAGAATTAGCACCGTGCGTCACACGTAATATACGTGTGCATTGCCGGTTGCCGGGCTTCATCGGGCTTGTCCCTCCACCTACTCTTGATAAGATTGCTTATATGAATATTCATTTGATTTGGCCTTGGTAATAATGTACGGCAAAGAGAAGCTGTTCGTCAAGAGGGTGAACACAACAAAAAAATCACCATTCAAACACCATCGCATAGGCTAATTACTGACGAATTCCGCCAATGGATTTAGTCTTGAAAGGATCAAGTACGAGCGTTATACTTAACAAGGTGCGTCAAAGCCTTAACCATCTATGATTAGCTGGGAGCTCATGGTTCCCTAACGAGACGCATGGTGCATAATGCCACGTACAATTATTCAAGTTGAGGTGAGTTCGGATGGATGGCGACCCGAGGTCGTTCCGTAGTACGTACGTACAACCGAATATAACGATTCGACAGGCAGCGGCAAGTTCGCAGTCCTCTGTCGGGACTCGTGCCTCCGAAGAGAACCTAGCTCAGCATTGTGCCTAGGCTTATATCACGTGCGCGAACGACGGACTGCGCATGCTGCACCAGCCTTGTTCGAATCGTCTGCTAACATTAGACGATGCGCATGTCGCAATGGCGACAGCGCCAAGGAGTGAGTGCAATGAAAATCCGTCTGGTCAATGAGGGCGTCTTCACGACTGAGGAAGATATCAATGTCACCTTAACACCGCCAGAGAACGGCTTCTACTGGATCGATGCTGACGTTGAGGATCTAGCTATTCTACAACCGTTGTTCCACATGCATGATTTGGCTGTAGAGGACTGTATGAGTGAAGAAGAACAGCGCCCCAAAATTGAGATTTATGAAGGTCACTACTTCATCGTGTTCAACAGCATCCGTTTTGACGATGAAGAGATCTTTTTACGCTCATTGAACATTTTCCTCGGCAAGCATTTCATTATTACTGTAACGAAGCAGAAGATTAATGAGCTCCGCATGGTGAAGCCCGTATTGTGGGAGCAGCAAGCAAGCACACCAGACCTTATGCTTTACCTGCTCATTGACTTGGTCGTAGACAACTACTTCACGGTAGCGGATCGTATTGAAGCGAAGATCGACAAGCTTGAGGAAGAGCTCATTATGAGCACAAAGAAAGAACATCTGAATGAAATCATAAGTTTGCGCAGTGAAATTCTATGGCTGAAGAAGGGGCTTGGCCCTCAAAAAGAGGTACTTCTTGTCCTGTACCGCAAGGAATTGCGCTTGATCGGCGACGACCTGCAGAAGTACTTCCAGGATATTTATGAAAATGCCGTCAAGGTATCAGAGACGTTCGAAACATTCCGCGACCTTATGGGAAACTTGCGGGAATCGTATCAGCTTAGCATAGCCAATCGCGCGAACGATATTATGAGAGTCTTCACAGCCATTACAACCATATTCATGCCGCTAACACTCATTACAGGTATTTACGGCATGAACTTCGGATATATTCCGATTATGGACTGGGAGTATGGCTCCCTGTATATGATCGGATTCATGCTTGCATTAGGTATTTTTATGTTCTACTTATTCCGCAAAAAAGATTGGATCTAACAACTGGCGAGGGTGATTCCAAAGTCATGAACGATGGCTTTGGAATCACCCCTTATTTGTTCTATGCATCGATATTCTCATTTTCCTAGCAAAGCAGTTAACTATAATTAGTGTTCATGCAGCCTATCTCATTATCAATGGACTGTTGCGCTGCCAAGATGGTAAGGCAAACCGGAAAGCTCTACGAAATGATTTGCTTTCCCTTCGATAACGACTTTTACAGGAGCCACAACAGGCATTCTGCCGTCAGGAAACCAAGGACGAGTCATATCAATCAGGATGAACAATCCTTCTTCGTCACCCACTCCAGCAAATTGCTTGCCATCACCTCGCCATACCTGTAAGGAAAAATCTTCACAAATGCGCGCAAGTCCTTTCTCAAATTGGTAGAGTGGTAGACCTATTTCGCTAATTCTAATCATACTGTGCGCTCCAAAAGGAGACTGTGCCGCATTTTGCAGTGCGTGATGCGCTATAAATTCAACTAAGTTGCCTTGAGGATCATAAAAGTAAGAGGCCGTTGCGTTCCAATCTTCAAAAAAATACTGGTTTTTATTATCTTTCGTGTACAAGGAAATACCTTTACGCTGAACCCATTGTCCTGCCTCTTCGAGTTGGTTCGCTGGAATCGTAAATGCAAAATGATAAAATCCCTTACTGGAAAAGGATTGCTGGAAGATTAGCCGCGATTGTCCAGCTTGCACAGTGAACGACTCTGTTGTTTCTTCCTCAATCGGGAATTCCAACACCACACTATAAAACTGCTTCATTTCATGGAGACGATCCGTCTGCAATGTGATTTCCGCAATCCGCATGCATTCACCCTCCCTCTCATGTTTCCTATCACAATCGATCTATGTTCCAGTTGTTATAAAAAAAGCATATCACTACATTTGAGTACGTGTACCAGTCGATCCATCATGGTTCTGTTGCAAGCGAGACAAGTGATTCATTCCCCAATCCTGGAGCGATTGCAGGATCGGAATAATACTTTGTCCATATTCCGTAAGCGAGTATTCTACTCGCGGCGGTACTTCAGGGTATATTTCCCGACTAACAACCCCATGCTCTTCAAGCTCTCGCAAGTGAGCTGTCAACATTTTCTGCGTTATTTCCGGTATGAATCGTCGTAGTTCATTAAAGCGCACGGAATCAGACTGCGACAATCGATATAAGATTCTCGGTTTCCATTTCCCCGTAATAACATCTATAGCGGAATTGGCTCCGGGACACTCCCCTTTTGTTTCCAAAATCACAATTTCTTCCCATCAATGGTATCCTCAACAATACTATACCACTTTATAGTGCCTACTTTTCAATTTCCTCAAGAGACATCATAATTCGAATTGCAACGAACAGAATCCAGTGCATAGTTTCAACTAAATCATATGAGGTGAAATGGGATTGAAGAAGAACATCTCGCGAAATAGCAAGAGCCATTCCGGTATCGAGATCGGGGTGTATACATTTGGGGACGTCATTCAAGATCCGCTGACCGGACGAGTCATCAGCCCGCGACAACGTCTTGAGGAGATTGTAGCCGCGGCCAAGTTAGCTGACGAGGTGGGCCTCGATGTGTTCGGCGTCGGCGAACACCATAGGCTGGATTTTGCTGTATCCGCTACACCGGTGGTCTTGGGGGCAATTGCCTCCGTCACCGAGCAAATTCGGTTGACGAGCGCAACCATGGTGCTCGGCAGTTCAGATCCTGTGCTCGTGTTCGAAGATAAAGCCACGCTTGATTTACTTTCGAACGGACGGGCCGAAATTATCGCCGGTTGAGGAGCGCTCGTCGAATCGTTTCCTTTGTTCGGCTACGATCAGGCAGACTACGAAAAATTGTTCGCAGAGAAAATTGATCTGCTGCTTCAACTTAACGACAAAGAACGCATTACTTGGAACGGCAGACTTCGCAAGCCTCTTAACGATGCCGAAATAGCACCGCGTCCAGTGCAGCAGGCACTGCCCATTTGGGTCGGCGTTGGCGGTTCGCCAGAAAGTGCCGAACGTGCCGGAACATTGGGAGCGAATATGGCACTTGCGATATTAGGGGGCGAATACGCCAAATTCAAGCCGCTGGTGGAAATATATCGAGAAGCAGGGGTAAAGGCTGGCCACAACCCGCAAACTCTCCAAATCGCCGTAACAGGTCACGGTTACGGCGCCAAGACCTCACAGCAGGCAAGAGATGAATTCTATCCTTATTACGCGAATTACTGCAAGCACTTCATGCGACGCAGCGGCCGCGAGTCCATCATAACCCTTGGCGACTTCGAGCAACTTGCCGCTCCAAATCATGGCCTCTTTGTAGGAAGCCCACAAGAAATCACCGAGAAGATACTCCATCAGCATGAATTGTTCGGCCATAACCGTTTTATTGCCCAGATAGATATCGGCGGCCTCCCTTTCTCACAAGTCGCTGCAGCCATCGAACTGTTGGCCGCTGAGGTGGCACCCGCCATTCGCCGAGCAACCACGCATATCCACCAATGAATCGGAACTATATAAAATACATCCACCCCGTTCCATGTTAAATTGTGGAACGGGGTGTTGCAAGTCATAACGGTAATTCCATTCAACACATATCCAGCATCAAACGATTGCCGCCTGAAACACGCGATATTCGCTCTCTCAGCTCGCTGCCTGCGTGGTACTGTTCCTCACTCTACTGCGATAGAGAAGCCGAAGGAGGCGAATACGCTCATAGTTCGCCTGCACCTCAGTATAGGAACCATCCAGCGCTTCCTCGCCAAATGCCCGCACATAAATTGGCTTCAAGTACTCTTCACCCAGTTCAGCAAAAGCCTGCTCAATGACTGCTCTCTGTTCTTCCGGCATCGAACAGAGCTCTGATTCAGCCAGATTGTTCACATTGTAGCCATCACGCTCTACCGTCTCAATGCGCATGATCAATTCACGCCGATCCACCTGTAGACGCTCCATTAATTGCTCAATAGAAAGCTGCTGCTGCAGTCCTTCTAGCAATACGCGCCGATCTGTAAGCTTGGAAAGCTCTTGGTTCTGCTTCGACTCCCATTCCGAATATACCCACTTCGCGAACTCCTCTTGTGACACAACTGTGGATATCCAATCCGGCGGAAAGGTCGTCGTCCGTTCGAATTGCTTGGCAATCGCAATAATATCTTCACCATAGGCGTTCAGCTTCGCCTCACCAAATCCAGGGAGCTGTTTCAGTTCTTCTAAGGTCTGCGGTAGCAGAGCGCTAACCATACGGAGCATGCGATTAGTCGCAATCCAGTATGGAGCTCGCCGCAGCTTGCTCGCAACATCCCTGCGCCATTTCGCAAGCTGTTCATACACCTCGGAACGAGCATACAAATCCGCGTAGCAAGCGATCCACTCATTGCGCTCCTTCATTCTTCGCTCATGTATATCAGCTTCCGGTACAAATCCTATCGACAGTCGATACCCGGAATGGAGCAGACGCGCCAATCCGCACCGCATCGCCGCACGCATTTCCGCCCATACTGTTCCCTCAAACCATACTTCAGACGGCTGCCCATCCGGTTCCCAGAGGACAATCCATTTCCCTTCATCCTCTCCTGCAGTCACTAATCCATATGTACTATACTGACGAGACTCATCTCCCGAATCTCTCTTATCCAGAACCTTATCAACTCCTTCCAGCTTCATTCGCTCCAGCCTAGCCATCCATACAATCTGCATTAACTACGCCTCCTTAGTCAATAGGATCGATAATGAGTTAACATCCTCTACTGCTGTGTTCTTCTATTCACTTCTCGGACAAAAAAGAAAGCACCCCATCACAATACGTACATACGTATCGCAATGAGGTGCTTCCTCGTCCTAGTTATGAATTTATTACCATTATAGCATGCTTCTCACAAGTGTCAATTCCTGTATTTCTATTTCTAAATGTTGGACGCTACTATATAATAAAGTCATTCTTATTGGAACAGCAGTTAAGGGAGGCTAACAAATGAGCAAGCACGATCTTGATTTTTTGTCAGACACCACAGAGACGACAACGACTCGCTTCGTCACCTTCGTTGGGCACAGCTATCGCCGCTTTGACCTCGCGATTACATCAACAGGCCGTTTTTACGGCAAGAAGCTCGTTACCGATTTACAAAGCGGGCTAACCGCAATACTTGGTCAGGACGATCTCAAGGAAGAAGGATACTTGGAATCTTTTTATCGTTTGTCTGAGGAAGAGGGAGAAGAGCTGCGCGGCTTCCTGTACATGGTGATTGGCGAGGCACAATTTACAGATTAAGACTTGCGCAATTATTTTCGGTATCTTGCACTTTATACGGATCAAATATGCCAAAAGGGAGGAGCAGTTGCCCCTCCCTTTCATTTAGCCGCTGCACATTGACTACAAGCCAACATACGAAATCATACTCTTCATTTCAAGCCGTTCAAATATTTCGCTGACGGATTCGCGTTCTGGTGCAAATACACATACATCTGCCTTGCATTCCACCGGCACATCGCATTGAATGCGTGCAAGCTGACGCGACAAGTGAAGCATATCAAGGTCTGCTTCAATCTTCGTTCGCACACCCTTCGCCAGCTCCGATAAATTTTCCAAGATCCCTTCAATGCTGCTGTACTGTTGAATCAGCTTATGTGCAGTTTTTTCACCGATACCTCGAACGCCAGGATAATTATCCGCTGTATCCCCCATAAGCCCCTTCACATCAATAACCTGTTCTGGAGTCAACTGTCTCTCTTCCAGCAGTGACAACGGGGAGTATACTGCGTAATTACCGTGCCCTTTCTTCATGATGACAACCGTAGTCTTGTCATGTACCAGTTGCAGCATATCATGATCGCCTGTCAATACATACACATGCATATCTTCACGGAATAGGCGCGCCAAGGTTCCGATACAATCGTCTGCCTCATAGCCTTCAGCCGATATATTAGGAATGCCGAATCCATCCATCACATCCCGAATCAATTGAAATTGAGGCACTAAATCTTCTGGACAATCGGGACGATTTGCTTTATAGTCTGTGAATTGCTCTGAACGAAATGTTTTACTTCCGAGATCCCAGCAGCAAGCAATATGCGTCGGCTCGAACCGCTCAACTGCATCCCAAAAATATCTCATGAAACCATACACCGCATTTGTTGGTGTTCCATCCTTCATTCGGCGAATCGAACCGCCGTATGCTGTAGCGAAATAGGCGCGAAATAAGAGCGCCATTCCATCAACGAGCAGTAAGCGCTGCTCTTTATTCCCATTCAATTGTACTTCCATTGGTATGGATAACCCCTTTCGCTTCAATGCCTAAAGACAAGTATATCATAATTCCTCCATGACCTAGATAACGGTTTCTGCCAAGCCCGGAATCCATACCATTTGATTGCCCATCTAAATTGATAGTTTTTAATTTAATCGCGGTCTTCCTCTCCTTTCATGCAGCCGTTAGCTATCCTTAGAGCTAAAGCTGCTCAATCTCCACACTGATTACGTGCTCGATGTTCTTAATGTAATAATAAATTTCCGTCAGATACTGCTGACTCGGCACAGAAAGAACCAGGTCGATTCGCTGACGATCCGAATCCAAATCCTTCAGCTTAAAGTGGCGGATATGAAACTCTTCGGCAGCTGGCCGATCCTTGCGCTGAATTTTCTTAATTAGATCGGTCATTTGGTGGTTGGACTCTACGACGATCTTCAACGACACATCATGCCGATTCAGTCTTGCAGGCCCAATCATCTTAATTGCATTCGGAATAAGATTGACAGCTGCAATCAACAGTGCTGCCCCACAGGTTGCCTCCAAATAGAAACCGGCCCCAATCGCCACACCGAGTGCCGATGCAGACCAGATGAGCGCTGCAGAGGTAAGTCCAGATATTACCTCATTGCTTCTGCGCAAAATAACGCCCGCCCCAATAAAACCAACCCCGCTAATAATTTGTGCAGCCAAGCGCATCGGATCCATATTCGGATGATTGGTTCCGCCAAATTTCCCGAATGCCTCAATAGAAACAATCGTAACCAAGCAGCTGGCTATGCATATAACCATACTTGGTCTTAGGCCAAGCTGTTTTTGCTTTATTTGTCTGTCGAGTCCAATTAACAAGCCAAATAATAGTGCCAAGCACAGCTTCATCAACATTTCCAAAGTCAAAAATATCATGCCCGTTCACCTTCTTCCTCAAATTCACATCTACTGCCGTAGAAAAATGCACGCAAAAAAGCCCCCTCGCAAAAAGGGAGCTTACCGCATCCAACACCTACATTACTCGCATGTCAAAATAAGCCTACTGTATCCTCACGCTAATACCAAGCAAGATGAATCAAGGCATAACAAAACATGGGAGGGCCGTTAGTGTTGGACGGGTCCTCTTTACGATTCCATAACCATTGTTTAGAATAGCTCGGACTTCCTTCCAACAATTCCCCTCCCCTTTCTTTGTAAGTTAAATGCTCCATGTGGAATCTTACTTGTTCATGAGGCTTAACATGACCGAAGCATTTCACTTAATGCATGGAAGCTGTTCCCCACGCTTCTGCAAACATGTCCTCCTTGAAGCCAACCGTAGCCCGCTTCCCATCTGTGACAATCGGACGTTTGATCAGCTTGCCATTCGAAGCCAGCAGATCCAACTGCTCCTGCTCACTCATCGCAGGGAGCTTGTCTTTAAGCTGCATCTCCTTGTATACCTCGCCAGACGTATTAAAGAACTTCTTCAATTCCAAGCCGCTTTTAGCTACAAGCTTACGTAATTCCTCACTGCTAGGCGGCTCCTCAACGATTGGGATCAATGTAACCTCATAGCCCTTTCCCTTCAGCCACTGCACTGCTTTTCGGCAAGTGCTGCACTTTGCATATTGATACACCGTAACGTTCATCATTCATTTTCTCCTTTCTTATCCTCAATTGTGAATGACCGTCCTATCCTAGAAGCCGTTCATGCAGCTCCACTAATTCTGGAGGAAGCTCAGCCGTGAAATGAAGCTCCGACCCATTCATCGGGTGCTTGAATCGCAGCTCAGAGGCATGCAGCGCATGCCGTGTTAATGGCTCGACTACCGCATGAAGCAGGGGAGTATTTACCAAGCTCGGATCCGCGTAGAACTTATCGCCGAGCAGTGGACATCCGATATGCTTCATATGTACCCGGATCTGATGTGTGCGTCCCGTTTCCAGACGGCAGCTTACACGTGAAGCTTGCCCTTGATAGGTTTCCAGCACATGGTAATGTGTAATGGAGTCGTAACCGTCTGGCGTTACGACACGAAGGTGCGGCTGCTCCTTATCTCGATCGATTGGCGCGCGCACGGTTCCTTCTTTCTCCTTAGGCACGCCAAACACAAATGCTTCATACTGCTTCCATACCTCATTATTCTGCATCTGATCTGCTAGCTGATGATGCGCATGTCCATGCTTGGCAACAATAAGCAGACCAGAGGTATCTTGATCGAGCCGATTCGCCGGACGAAACCGGGTACGCTCCCCCCGCATGCGCCAATGATGAACGACCCCATTCGCCAGTGTTCCATTTGGATATCCCTTAGTCGGATGTACAACCAATCCTGCCTGCTTATTGAGCACGAGAATATCCTCGTCCTCATACACAATGTGAATCGGGATCGGTTCGGGTTCTATCGTCTCGACATAGTCTTCTGCAATCTCCACACGAATCACATCACCTGCACGGAGCTTATCGCGCACAGTTAGCACTCTGCCATTATATTCGGTACCGCCATTTACCGTTATCGCTTGCTCTAATGTCTTAAGCCGCTTTAACAAGCGTCTGGATAAGTTCATCCTTGAGCGAAGAACAGTGCGGAGCTGAATCCCTTCCTCCCCTTCAGGAACTACATACGACAGCTCAGCTGCTACTTCCCCTGCCAAGGTGTCCGATTGCTGCTCTCGTTCTTCAATCATGCTGTTCCTTCTTCCCGAACACGTCAGCACTTCGCACATATTCCTGATCCTGAACACCAATAAGCATATTGGCACGGCGGGCTGCTGCGAAGAAATAATCTGACAATCGATTCACATACTTCATCACGTCCACGTGAACTGTCTCTTGATGTGAGAGTGTAACAAGCTGCCGTTCAGCTCGGCGGCATACCGTTCGACAAACATGCAGGGCCGCCGCCGTTTCCGATCCCCCTGGCAAAATAAACTTCGTTATCGGCGCATTCGCAGCCTCGTGCTCATCCACCCATTTTTCCAGTTGCTCCACTTGTTCGGATCGTATTTTATAGATAAACTTGCCTTGCTTCTTCTCTGCATAAGCAATATCTGCACCACAATCAAATAGCTCATGCTGGATCGTGGACAATTGCTCGCGCAACATCTCCATCTCACTTCTCCGACAGCATGTGATCGCCCATCCAACGAAGGAATTCAACTCATCGAGTTCACCATATGCCGTTACCCGCAGATGATCCTTCGGTACACGTCCTCCAATCAATGAGGTCGTTCCTTCATCTCCCGTCCGCGTATATAATTTCATTTGCAAATGCCCCCCTCACTACCGATCTATCTTGGGCTTCAAGTCTCCTGCACGCGTCACAAGGTTTACTTTCGCTTCCGTTTTGCGCTAATGTCCTCTGGTATGCCTGATGTCATGCGGAACCATTGCGAGCTTCGCTTCACCAGCTCACGATTCAATGCAGCGTGCTGCACAATGTATTCCACTTCCAATTGATTGGTAAACGGTGTATATCCCGGCGGCTCATTCGTAATAATGAACAGCTTGCCTTGAAATATGAACAACGCCTCTTGCAGCTCCATTCGCGCAGCTGTCAGCCGTGCAGTATATGCTGCATGATCCTGTTTATTGCCCAGTTCATCCATAATTTTCTTATGCGCACCGTATAAATAAGCAGTAACGCTGTCAATAACCAGCACGCGCCGATCTGCTCGAAACATATTCGATTGCTCATTAATCCGATGAAGAACCTCTGGCAATGCATATTCCGTATCTATGGTCTGCCATGTGAAATGGGGTGGCGCAGGCAATTCATCCGGAGGCGGTGTATGTTGGGTTTTCATATAAAATCCTTCATGCCCGAAAGTTGCTGCATAGTGCAGTGCAAATGATGTTTTTCCGCTCCCGGTGCTTCCTGTTACACCAATGATCACGAGCGCTCCCCCCTTTCACCTATTCTGTCTTAACTTGATGCTCTACGATTGCTTGGATTTCGCTATCCGCAATGTTCTTCCATTCACCGCTTTCTAACTTACTTCTTTGCGGCAAGTGCCTTAATAATCTCTACGGATCTGGCTTCATCTGGAGTCCGTGAAGGGATCGTAACAGACAACCCCTTCTCCTTAATGCCGTGCTTGTTCAGACCTGGCAGCTGCTCAGCCGGCAGCGAGAATAAGAAAGTTCCCTTACGTTCATTCTTCCCTTCATATACGGAACCTTCATACACGCCTTCGCGATATGTTTTGGCATCGAAATATTTATCCATCGGCACATGTCCTCCCTGAGGAGCCATTCTCTTCGCATCCTCTTCCGGAATGATCATGACACTATTTTCCCCTGCCGCATATTCCACGAACAGCTTCTCAATGCTATACAGCGGCGAAGCTACCACTTGGACTGTAAATTTATTTTCAAACGTCTTATTGAGATCATCCTGCAACGCTTGGGTCATTTCAGGAGGTACTGACGAGGATGTCATAATGAAAATCGTTGCATCCGCCTTAGGCCCCCCACAACCACTCACAAGCACAAGCATTACCGCTAGAACACCGATCCATCCCCAATTACGCATAATAGCCTGTCCCCTCTCTACGCAGCCCACATCACTGATATCTGTTAAGTTAATCCCAACCTTCACTATATCATAAACAACATAGGCAAAAAAAGAAGACTCCACGTAGGAGCCTTCTACTTGCTTCATCTATTTCATCAATTGTGATTTCATGTATTCATTAATTTTCAAATCCAACATGCTGCTAATCTCAATCACTGTCTCCGCAGTAAAGGATTGCTCCTCTTGAAACATTTGCTCCATCTGCTTGCGAAGGACAAGGATTTCATACTCAAGCGCCAGAAGCTTGGACGAAACGTTTCTTGTTCTGCCCGACCATCTCAAATGAGATCTTTCTTCTCTCACTGAACTATGCGGATACGACGTCAATGTATAGTTCGAACAAAACAATCGACCTTTCCTCCCTTCATGGCTTGACTAGAGTATCCTAGATATCTCCAACTGTTCCATAACATGGAACAGTTGAGCGAGACATGTTATATTATACCAGAGGAAAAGAAAGAAAACTAGTTCATTTTCGTTGATTATGAATAAAAATCACATTTCCTGCTTCATCTTGTCGAGAAAACGCCCCATACGGTCGAGAGCTTCATTCAACTGCGTAACAGATGTCGCATAAGAGCAGCGAATATGGCCCTCACCTCCCAGACCAAATACATCGCCGGGAACGGCTGCAACCTTAGCTTCGAACAGCAGCCGATGTGCAAATTGTTCCGAAGTAAGACCTGTAGACTTAATGGATGGGAATGCATAGAAGGCCCCTTGCGGCTCATGGCATTCCAGCCCAATCTCGCGGAAGCCGTTCACAACGAGACGTCTGCGCTGATTGTAAGACTCCATCATATGATCCTTCTCACTCATACCATTGCGCAGTGCCTCAAGTGCCGCAATTTGTCCCATAATCGGTGCACACATGACGGTATATTGATGAATTTTCATCATCGCAGCAATGATTTCCGGATGACCGCATGCATACCCCATACGCCAGCCAGTCATCGCAAATGCCTTGGAAAAGCCGCTGACAAGCACGGTTCTGTCCTTCATCCCCGGAATGGAAGCGAAGCTGACATGCTTCTGATCATACGTTAACTCCGCGTAAATTTCATCTGAAATCACGATCAGATCATGCTCTTCAACAATCTTGGCTATTGGCAGCCAGTCTTCATATGTCATGATGCCGCCCGTAGGATTGCTCGGATAGCACAGAATCAGCACCTTGGACTTAGGTGTAATTTTGGCTTTTAACGCCTCCGCTGTCAGCTTGAATTGATTTTCAGCGTGCGTTTCAATTCCTACCGCTACACCACCGCCAATTGATACGATTGGTGAGTACGAGATATAGCACGGTTCTGGTATTAAAATTTCGTCGCCAGGCGCAACCAACGTCCGCAGCGCCAAGTCGATGGCCTCCGATCCGCCAACCGTTACCAGCACTTCCTCTGACGGTTCATACTTCACATGGAATGAATGGTTTAAGTATTCTGCGATCGCTTCGCGAAGCTCCAGCATCCCTGCATTAGAGGTATACTTCGTACGACCGCGCTCCAATGAATATACGCAAGCTTCACGAACATGCCAAGGCGTGCAAAAATCCGGTTCCCCAACACCTAAAGTGATGATATCCTTGCTGGCATTAGCCAAATCGAAGAACTTGCGAATACCGGATGGGGCAATATCGCGCACGAGTGGATTAATGTAGCCGCTCATAGAGCGTACGCCAGCTTGCTTCTCTTCTTCTTTAATCATGGTACATCACCTTTCACGGGGTAATTACGAGACGATGATCATCCTCGCGCTCTTCATATATGATGCCATCCTGCTTATACTTCTTCAGGATGAAGTGAGTTTTGGTCGATAGAACTGATTCAATCGGAGACAGCTTGTCGGATACAAAGGAAGCCACTTCACGCAGGTTCTTCCCTTCCACCTCAACAAGCAAATCATATGCACCGGACATTAAGTAGACGGATTTCACTTGCGGGAACAAATAAATCCGCTCAGCAATGCCCTCAAATCCGCGGCCGCGCTCAGGCGTAATTTGAACCTCAATGAGAGCCGTAACCGTCTCGTCGTCAACTTTGCTCCAATTCACTACCGTTGCATATTTAACAATGACGTGCTCCTCTTCCATCTCGGCAATCGCAGTGCGTACCTTCTCTTCGTCCACGCCTAGCATCGTAGCGATGAGCGCCGGGGAACGACGCGCGTCCTCTTTTAACAATTTCAGTATGCTAATATTAAAATCGCTCAATTCCTTCATATTCGTTCCTCCCTCGGCCTGCAGCGGCAAGCCGATTTTAGTGTAAATATGCTACATATGATACACCTTTTCACAGCCTCGTGCCAATAATCAGTGGTCTTCGCAATGAATCCGCTTTATCTCCTACAACTATGATACCTGTTGCCTTAATGGAATTGAAGGTCCACGGCCACGCGAAATTGCGGCTGTACTGGTTGGTCTTTGCATTGTTTGCCTCAGCAAGAGAAAAGGCTGCCGATGTGCTCAGCAGCCCTCTATCCTTTTTACATGTAATTGTTATAGTTCCCTTGGTGATGCTCTTGGGAAGGATAAGCATGCTGCTGATAGTGACCATATCCCGCTCCCGCTTGGCCAAGCTTCTGTTGTACGAACTGATTGCACTTCATTTGCAGCTGTTGATTGTCATTCAATAGCTTGTTTATCTCTTGACGCAAAGCAGGTGACGCTACGGAATACATATTATTTTGTTCCATAATCGTGAACAGCTGACCTTGCAGCGTTAACGTGCTATGCGTTAACTCAGTGAACATCTGCCGTACCACCGGACAGGCAGCCTCCGTAACACCTGTTGTATATTCGCGAGAGGTTCGCTTCAAATCTGCCAAGATCGAAGACAGCAAGTCCTTTTCTTGCATGAATTGATTATTTTGAGCTCCATTCATACTGCGGCTCCTCCTTCATTCCTTCTATTATTGAGATTGCTGCGGGCTGGTTGGCGCCAAATGTGCGTGCTGCTGTAGAGTATGCAGCAATGCATTCATGTGCTGCTGATGAACATTGATCATTTGTGTCAGCGCCTGTTGAACGCCGGGAGTTGTCGCTATCGAAGCGGTTGCCGCACATTGCTTGATAAGCAAATCTTCATTGGAAATGGAGTCAACGATATACTCTAATTCTTTCGCTGATAATGGCTTCATAGAGCCTTGATGTGACTGTTGGTTATGCTGAGCATATTGCATCTGAGCATACTCCTTTCATCATGTCTGTAGGTTGTTGTTCTCTATGTATTATGAACCCAATATCAGGGAAATATGTAACCGAAAATACAGAATAAGGGGGAAAACCCGTGGATTTACTATATGGATCGCGTTCTTGGGAACCTATATTGCCTAAAAGGATTGCACATTCTCCCTGACAACACACAGTGGGGATCTGCATAAGATACGGCAAGAACGCTTTTTTGATTTGGGAAACGAAGCGGCATTTTATACTTGCGAACCTCAACTGATAAGCGAATTGTTGCAGGTGGGTGTTACGATTGAATGTGGTTCCCATCCAGACGCTGGACTATTTCGGTATTCGAGGAGATAAGTTGTGAATCGAGATTGACGTCATATCCTTATTTGAGAATGTAATGCATGAAAGCCCCACTGCTTCTATGAAGCATGCAGGGCTTTACTTATTTCCCCGGAGGATGATTTTTCACTAATGTTCGGACACATATTGCACTGATAATCGGAAACGCTCCAATGACAGTCAAAAAAGCAACGACTACCGCATCTGTCGTTTTCCATTGAACAACAACTAAATAGGCTGCAACTCCCACCATTCGCCCAATCAGCAGGCCAAATTCACGCAATACCGTCAGTTCGACGCGCTGTGATGCGGACTGCTCATTTACTCCCATAATGTCGAAAGTAACCGACGTCATTGGGATAACGAATAATGGTGAGAACAAAGAAGTAATGACACCGAATAGCAACAGACTTCCATATCCAACATGGAAAAACAGTGGAATGACCGCAAGTGCCATAGCAATTGTTCCGAGAAACAAACCCGGTGCACGGAAGGCCGGGCGCATAATCTTACCGATTACATAGAAGCTGCCTAATGCAGCAGCTGAAGTAATTAGCGTGTAATTCCCCAGCTTCATTTCGTTTGTCGTCGCAATATACACCACCAGTCCAATTAAGAAAGCGAAGACACCATCCCTGACACCTTGTGCAGCCAGCGCCGGCAGCGCGAGCCTCCAAGGACTATCGGTGGATTTCCACTCTGTAAAGGGCAGCGTCCAGTTATAATGCCCCTCAGGAGGACGCTTGCGCAGCCAAAAGCTGAAAATAATTGCCCCAATAAACACCCCGAACGAAACGGTAAAGATAATGCGATAACCTATCCCATCGCCAAGCTTGGAGATCAGATAACCGGAAGCCCACGGTGCAGCCATACCGCAGCATGATCCAATTAGGCCGGCCCAGCCATTATATAGGTCACGATTGTCAGGGTCTGTTACCTCAAAATACACCACGTTATAAGCAAGCCAAAAGGCCCCGAATGCTGCACCTAGCAGGAATCCCAGCAGCCATATGTAATCAACAGCACCTTTGCCGAGCCAAAGCACAGCTGCATAGAAGGCTCCCGCTAATCCGATTCCAAGCCGCAAGCAATTCATTTTGTTGCCTTCCTTTACCCACTTGCCGGCAAAATAGAAGACCAATCCACTGGATATTTGCTGACTGAACGCAAACCAGCCGATTAAGCTGTAATCGGAGGCTGCCTTCCATAGAAAAACATTGACGAATGCCCCGGATAGAGCATTCGCCAACGAAAAGAGGCCAAAAACGATCAACAGCAAAAGCGATTGAGCGTCAAGACGCGCTGTCACGAAGGGAACCCCTCCCTTGCTTAATCGGGCATATAGCCCTCTTCGTTACAGCTTTTAAGTTGCCCTAAAGCAGGCGTCTTATGATATTTTATTCTGACTGCGCGCGGCGAACGACTTCCATCAACGGCTCACGATGCGGTTCGGCCAATACTTTTGATACTTGGAAGCATGATGTGCACACATATACATTCATTCGGAAAGGCGCCGTTACAATTGGCTCCTTCAACGATTCTGATACATTCGGCTCAAAATGATTGGAGCTAATGGTTTCTGTGCCGGCCAGCAACATATATTCTCTGCATTGTGGACATTCTGGTACTTCAGCTTGTCCATGCAGTGCCTTGTCCACTCCCTCTTGATAGCGCAAGGAATCTGAATCGCCGAACATGGCAGCATCCTCTGCCCATCCGAAGTTGGACCAGCCTTTTTCTTCTGCTTCTTCCTGATCATGCTCGTGCTCATCATGATCGCCATGCTGCTTATCGGGGTCATGCTCAATATCTACATTCAATGTTCGATAAGCATTCAGTTCATTGTGGCAATGTGGGCACTCCTCTTCAGGACCAAGCACCTCATCCCACACAATTTCCGTATCACACCAAGGACAAATTTGACTCATGTCCTATCAACCTGCCTTTCGTAAATGAGAAGGCTCCTTCAATTGCTTGCAGAGCACATCCCTCAGTTATCTTAGATGTCTTCACTCAATATCGTTATACTCGTCCGTGCCTGGCTGCTACTACTGATAACAGCTTCTACAGGTTCACCCAATACACGATTCCGATAATAATAAATATCGCTGCCAATGCAAACAGTGTTCCCCATAAGTACTTCATGCAAGACCTCCGCTGCGATAGTAACGAACCTCAAACCTACTGATCTATTTAATGCTAGCTCCAATAATGTAGGACATGGATACCGAGATCACCATAGACAATAAGCCTACTGCACGATTATCCTTTTGAATCTCATCGTCCAACTTGAAGTACGGCATCAAAAATCCAAACAAAAAGTAAGCCAATAACAGCAGTACATACCCAAGGGCCGCCCATGTCAATGATGCATACAGTGTATCCCGCGCTACCATTCCGAAGCGAAAGATATTGCAAATCCCGAAGATTTTACCGGATGTGGCCATCGCAACACTAATATTTCCTTTGCGAATTTCTTCCCAGCATCTGTATCGCGTCACTAATTCAAATATGGACAAAAACAACACAAGCGCCAGCACGGTTACAGAAAAATAGGCACACATGGATACGTATGGGTTACTAAGCCATTGCTCAATAAATCGTTCCACATTCATCCTCCCCGGTTCACTGTTACTTCAGTTCTGCAACTGTAATTCCTGTACCACCCTCACCATAGTTGCCGAGACGGAACGTCTTCACATGTTTATGCTTGCGCAGGAACTCCTGGATTCCCGTTCTCAGAATTCCCGTCCCCTTGCCATGAATGATGTACACTTGTCCCAAATTAGCGAGCAGCGCCTCATCCAGGAACCGATCCACCTCAATGATGGCCTCTTCCAAGTTGGCTCCGCGCAAGTCAAGCTCAGAACGTACATTATCTGCTCGTGTACGCTTCACATTTGTGCCTGTTTTGACAGACTTGCTGCTCTGCTTCGAAGCCGAGGAAGTGACAAGTTCCAGATCGTCCATTGGAACCTTCATTTTCATAATGCCAAGCTGCACGACTGCTTCGTTGCCCGCCAGTTCGACTACGCTGCCCTTCTGATTCAAGCTGTACACCATAACGTCATCCCCAGCTTCAATCTTGCGAGCCTGCTTCTTCGCTGGCTTCGCCTTGGAGGCAAGCTTGCTTGCTGGAGCAGCTTCATCCAGCCGCTTGCGCGCCTCGGTTAGCAGATGCTCCTTCACATTTACGCCTTCCTGAGCGAGCAGCTTCAGTTCAGTAATGATGTCATCCGCTTCATGACGCGCTTTACGAACGATTTCGCGCGCTTCCTCGGAAGCACGCTCGATTCGCTTGTCGCGCTCTGCGTGAAGCTTCGCTTCCTCAGAGGCAAGCACTGCTCGAAGATGCTCTGTTTCCTTCCGTATCCTCTCCGCTTCCTCGCGTTCCGCTTCTGCACGAAGACGGTTCTCCTCTAGTGAAGCGATCATCGTCTCGATACGCATATCCTCTTCTGTCACTTCTCCACGAGCATGTTCAATAATGGAGGATGGCAGGCCAAGGCGTTCTGCAATTGCAAATGCATTGCTTCGGCCTGGAACACCAACAAGAAGTCTATACGTTGGACGCAGTGTTTGCACATCAAATTCCATGCTGGCATTAATAACGCCCTTGCGCTCATATGCATATGCCTTCAGCTCACTATAGTGAGTGGTTGCAACGATTCTGCAGCCCAGGCGATGAATATGTTCGAGAATCGCAATCGCCAAAGCAGAACCTTCCGCAGGATCTGTTCCCGCTCCAAGCTCGTCTAGCAGCACAAGACTTTTCGGTGTCATTTCACCTAAAATGCGAATAATGTTCGTCAAATGACTGGAGAACGTACTCAAGCTTTGCTCAATACTTTGCTCATCACCGATGTCGGCGTAAATGGCATCAAATACACACATTTGGCTGCCGTCCTGCGCCGGTATAAATAAACCAGACATGGACATAAGGCTCAGCAGCCCCATCGTTTTCAACGATACTGTCTTACCACCTGTGTTCGGTCCAGTAACAATGATTGAGGTATAGTCATTGCCAAGCTCCACGTCAATTGGCACAACTTTTTCCCTATCGATAAGCGGGTGGCGGCCTTTAATCAGCTTCATATAACCGCGGTCATTCATGCGTGGCAGCGTAGCTTTCATCTCATGCGCTAAGCGAGCCTTGGCAAAGATAAAATCCAACTGCTCCATGATATCTGTATCATTCAATAATAGATCCACCTGCAAACCTACATGTTCGGTCAATTGAGACAGAATCCGTTCAATTTCACGCTCTTCTTTGAGCTTCGTTTCCCGCAGCTTGTTATTCAGCGTAACAATCGCTTCCGGCTCGATGAAGAGCGTAGCACCAGAGCTTGATTGGTCATGTACAATTCCGCCATAATGACCGCGGTATTCTGACTTAACCGGGATTACATACCGGTCATTTCGGATAGTGATGAGTTGCTCCTGCAGCATCTTGGATGCATTGGATGATCGAATCATCGATTCCAGTTTTTCCCGAATACGGGCTTCTCCGATGCGCAGCTCGCGACGTGCAGCTGCCAGCTCCGAACTGGCTTGATCCAGCACTTCACCCTGCTCGTCGATACAGCGTCTAATCTCATCTTCCAATTCTTTTTGCCAGCTTAAAGAATCCGCCAGCTCCATCATCAGCGGCACCGGGTTGTCCTCATGTACACTCTCAATATGGCGTCTCACGCGACGACCTGCGAAGATCAGCACGGAAATCTCCCACAATTCATTTGCGCTTAGCATTGCATTAATGCGTGCGCGCTTTACGGCAGGGCGTATATCGGCAACACCAGAGAAGGGAGCTCCGCCCTTCAACCGATCTATCGTCATCGCCTCATCCGTCGCCTGCAGGCGACGCTTCACTTCCTCCAAATCCGTGCTCGGCAGCAGGGACAAGGAAGCATGTTCCCCTAACGGGGTAGCCGCATGTCGGGCAAGCGATTGCAGTATTTTATGGTAATCCATTGTTTTTAAAATTTTCGAGTCCAAAACAAGTCACGGCTCCTCTCGCTGTTCATTATAGCGGTATACCGAAATAATGGCTATCCAATGTCTGAACATGCCACTCATGAATATCGCGGATAAGGTTACAATAATTGTTGCACAAACCTATACCCTTCAAACGAGTAAGGAGGAAAAGTCCATGAGTTTTCTCGGTCATGTCGTTCGATTCATTGTGGCAGCCATCGTATTGATGGTTACGGGCTGGATTGTGCCGATGTTTACCGTAGGCGGTTTCTGGAGTGCCTTAATCCTTGCCTTAGTCATAGCCTTATTCGGCTGGATTGTCGAAGGCATTTTTGGAAAAAGAGTCACGCCGTTCGGACGCGGGATCGTTGGCTTCATCGCCAGCGCCGTCGTCATTTACATCGCTCAATTCTTTGTTGGCGGTGTATCCGTCTCGGTACTTGGCGCTATTATTGCAGCGCTTGTCATTGGATTGATCGACTTGTTCATTCCAGTTGCGACACCATTCGAAGCTGGCCGCGAGTCCAAATAACGGCCTAATGTCTCGAGGGCTGCTTCCTTCGTTCTGAATGAGCGAGTCCATGTATAACCCCCTTCTCTTCGCTCCATACATGCAATGGAAAAAGTTGATACTTTCCGTTACACTATATGGACGAGGAGAGGAGGAATTATACAAATGCTGGCAAGAAGCAGCCTAAGGTCGCTCATCACATGCCTATCGCTCACAGCGTTTATGGTCTCTGGATGCGGCGGACAATCCAATCAGGCTCAAGAAGACAACGTAAAAACAGACAAAGAGCTCGTGATTAAAGCAACTAATTTCAAGTTCGATAAGTCTGAATATCGCGTTAAGTCAGGTGAACCAATCCGTATCGTATTAGATGCTGTTGGCAATCACGGGGTTGCCATCAAGGAGTTACATTTGTCCCTTGATCCAACTCATCCCCAGCAAGTCATAACTCCGGAACAACCCGGTACATACGACTTGTCATGCACGATTTTGTGCGGCCCGGGACACAATGAGATGACAGCTAAATTTATTGTCGAAAAATGAGCGGCCGCCGTGATCCCTGTCTAGTACCTGGGGGACGGCGGTCTGTTCATTCGTTCATGTATGTGATTGAAGTTACGTACACGCACGATTCAGCAAGAGATACTATAGCCACTGAGCC
The DNA here is from genome assembly GCF_000293805.1 of Paenibacillus alvei DSM 29. Taxonomy (GTDB): domain Bacteria; phylum Bacillota; class Bacilli; order Paenibacillales; family Paenibacillaceae; genus Paenibacillus_B; species Paenibacillus_B alvei. The sequence goes on from NZ_AMBZ01000005.1 coordinate 98,801, forward strand.
CACTTTACAGCCTCAACCATAACATCTGGCATCCACTTTCCGGTTCTGTCAACCCATAATGAAGAATCAACCCAGCTACGGAATGCTCCAGCAGGCCAAGCTCGCAGCAGAATATATATCATACACCACAAAAAGATAAACTGCACCAAGCCGAGCACAGCTCCTGTTACCCGATCCACGGTTCGTACCGGTTTTACATCTGTGAACTTCTTCAGAGCAAAACGTATAAGCCATAGACCGACCAATACAAACGTAAACAACAGCAAAAAGGCGACGACAGCGTGTACAGTATCCATCAATGAAGCCGTCAAAGACGCGTCCCCGCCTGTATTCGCTCCTGTCCCGCTGCTAGTTGAGGTGAACACTCTCTTCCTCACCCATGGTACAAAATCCACATAAAATCGGGCTGCAACGATAAATGCTGCAATATAGCCGAAGAGGGAGAGCGCGATAGATTTGAATCCTCGCACAGCTCCCAATACCATACATGCAACAGCCGCTCCCACTATGATGTAATCCAGGACGTTCCATGAAGCAAATACCGCTGCAACTTCCCTCCATACCTTGTCAAAAAACAATCCTATTTCATGCATCATTTATTTGGCAGTTCCTTATGTTTGATTCGTTTGTCCCCCATTAATGCTACTCAATCATCTCCAGCCACTCATTAAATTCACTCTGAAGCTTGGCATATTCATCCTTGAGCTTCGTGTATTCATCGCTAAGCTTCGTGTAAGCTTCCTGTGTCTCATCCACTTGTCTGCGCTCTTTTTCCCGCTCCAGCTGCGATAATCGGAATTGATGGGAGAGAATCTCGAATTGCTCCTGAATAACTTCCATCTCAGAATGAGAACGAGCCTGCTCTTCAGCATGCTTCTTCGCTTCCTCGACCTCAGATCGCAACTGTTCGACCAGCCGTTGCAGATGCTCACGGTCTTCACTCCATGCTGCAGTTGTGTCCGACCATTGCTGCTCTTGCTGTGCCCATTCCTGTTCACGCTGCTGCGCCCGTGCCATAGCTTCTTCATATTGTTCAAGCTCTGCAATATAGAGCTGTTGTTCTTCTTCTAACTGCACATAGCGGGATTGCACTTCCTCCACCTGCTGCTTCGCTTCTGCCACGGAAGCAGCGGCTTCATGCTGCGCCTGCTGAATGCTTGCGTAGGAAGCTTGCAGTTCTTCCTTCTCCAATTCCATCTTGCGGCACTTATCTTCGAACTCGGCAAGTTGATCGTATAGAGCATCTTGTTCTTTTTCAATGTTCGCCTGCCATGCGCTCCGTTCTGCTTCGAATTGCTCCTGCAACGCAGCTCGCGCCTGATCCGCTTCACGCATCCATGCTGCTCGTTCTTGTTCGAGACGTTCATTCAGCTGCCGGTCATACTGATTCCGAAGTGCTTCAAGCTCTTCTTCCATACTTTGCTTCATCGCGTCAATCTGTTGCTGCAAATCAGCCGCTTCAGCCTGTACATTATCTCTAACGCGAATGAGGCGTTCCATTTCCACTTGACGCGCACGATCCAGCTCTTCCGCGCGTCCTAAGTGGCCTTCAAGCTGATGGATGCGGGCGTCCTTCTTTTGCATCGCCAGTTCAGCTTCCGCTCGCAAGGATTGCTCTAATTCCTCCAACTCCTTGGCGTGTGCCGCTAAAGCTTCATCCTGTAGTACAGTCCAGGCATCTATATCGCCTTCATATTGAGCACGCAGTTCCTGGATTTTCTGCTCGTACTGAGCTTGCTGTTCTTCCTGCTGCTGCTTCTCATGCTGGGCACGCTCTTCTGCCAGTTGCTTCTCATGCTGAGCACGCGCTTCTAGCAGCTTCTCCTCATGTTGAGCCCACTGCACCTGCTTCTGCTGTTCATATTGAGTACGTAGTTCTTCATTCTGCCGCTCATACCGAGCGATCAGTTCTTGCTCCTGCTGCTCAAGCTGCGCAAGCAAATCAAGCTGCTGCTCTTCATGTTGTTCAGTTGCTTCCTTCAATGCACGTACACGCTCTTGCTCAGAATGCTGCAGCTTCTCTTGATATACAGCCTCAACCTGCTGAACAGCCTTGCTGCGTTCAGATTCTGCCCGAGCAAGCTCTTGCTTCCACTTATCCTCAAGCTCCATCATTGACGTTCTTTTATCCGTTTCAGCTTGTTCCAACTGCTCCAGATGCTCAGTGATCAATTGATCCAGCTCCAGTTCATGCCTTGACTTGGCTTCCGCTAACTCGGCGTGCAATTGAGCAGTTTCCTTTTCGTATTTTGCCTTAGCTTCGTCCAACGCCTGCTGATTCAGCGCCTGCGCTTCTCCCATCGCTTCCTCTTGATTAGCAAGCAGTTGAATGATTTCTTCCTCGTATTTTGCTTTCGCTTCCTTCAAAGCCTCTTGATGAAGTGACTGCATTTCGTCCATTGCTTGCTTCTGATCAGCCAGCAGCTGTGCAATATCCTTCTCGCACTGTGCCTTTACTTCATTCAGCGCCTTCTGATGCAGTGCCTGCGCCTCATCCAAGGCCTGCTTCTGTTCCGCTTGCGCCTTCGCCAAATTGGAACGCTGCTCAGCCTTCACCTGCTCGATTTCTTTAGCATGTTGCTCGGACAATTCTTTTACTTTGGCAGCATGGCGCTCTTCTGCTTGCTTGCGCTGGTTATCTTGGGCAAACTTCAACTGCTGAGCGTACTGTTCATGCTTTTGCTGCAACTGCTTCACATTCGTTTCATGCTGCTGCTTAAGCATTGTGAGCTGCTTATCTCGATCTTGAACCAGTTCCGCTTCTCTCTTCGCTAAGCGCGACTCCCAATCTGTTGTCTGGGCTGCCAATTGTCCTTCCCATGCGGCGGTCTGCTCCGCAAGCTGTTCTTCCCAATCCGCTGAGATCTGCTCGGCATTACGCTTTTCAGATTCAAGCTGCTCGCGCCATTGCTGTTCCTTGACGTTCAGCTTATCTGTCCATTCCTGCTCCCGCAAATTTCGCTCTTCCTGCCAGCTTTGTTCCTTATTCGAAAGCTTACGACTCCAGCTCTGTTTGGCTTCATCGAACTGCTTCTGCCATCCTTGCTCTGTGTCGGTAAGCTTGTTCTGCCATTGCTGCTCGGTCTCCGTATACTTGGCTTGCCAATCTTGCTCAGTTTGTGACAACTTCTCCTGCCAGCTCTGCTCGGACTCTGTCATTCTCTGCTGCCAGCTCTGCTCCGAGTCTTGAAGCTGTGATTCCCAAGTTTGATTTTGCTCATTCAGCTTCGTACTCCATAGACGCTCTGTCTCCTCCAGCTTTTCCTTGAGTGTACGCGCATGGAGCTGCTCCGCCTTCTGCTTTTCTTCCAGAACAGCCTTCAGCCGTTCTTCAACTTGCTGCAGCTTCTTCTTCTGTTCATTTTCACGCGCCGTCAACGATTGAATCCGACGCTCCGTCTCCTTCACCTGCTCGGTCAGCTTATGCACACGCTCTTCCGAAGCCTTATGCTTCTCGGCCAATTGCTGATTTGTTTCCTTCAGCTTTGCCGTTTCTGCACGAAGCTCTGCCGTCTGCTTTTCAGCCTTCGCTTTCTCATTGTTCAGCTCGGTTTGCAGCTTCTCCAGCTTCTGTGCAGACTCCTGACGCAGCTTCTCCAGCGCTTGCTCCGATTCCGTCTGAACCTGTGTCAGTTGCTTCGACAAATTATGATTCGCTGCTTCAACTTCCTTCAAAGACGAGCTAAGCTGTACTTGCTCATCCTTCACTTTCTGTACTTGCTCAGCAATATGTACCGCAGACAATACTGCAATGCGCGTTGTATCAAGACGCGAGTTGGCATTCGCGATGCTTCGCATATGCTCATCCACCATCGCCGCTACATTGCGCATGTAATCCTTGCTAGTTGTGCCTACCAATTTATATTGTGTTCCATATATTTCAACCGCTACTCGATGCTTATTATCCGGACTAGTCATTCATTGGTCCTCCTTACCTTCACGTGCCATGCTGGAGCTTGCAGCCCGCATGCAGCAACAATTTATTCCCTGTTTGCATCTCATATGCAAACTCTACTAGATAATTCGATATATCACCGCTCTTTTCCTCCTACGTATAGAGGAAAGTCAAGTTTCATTTCATAGATTTTTAGAGCAAAAAAACATCTCATATACCCTGCTATTTCAGGGTTTCCCTATTATAGGGGCAGCAGTAGCGGAATTGCAAATACAGGCCTTTTAGGAACTCTCTATGTATATTTCTTTATTTCTCTATTCTAGGAATGATATAGAATTATCACTCTTTGTTTGCCCATAAAAAAAGTTGGGAGCGGAATATCCGTCCCAACTTCTTGATCTTCTATTTATAGATGCTGCCTTACTTTCTCAACTCTGCCTTGAAGTTCGATTCGATTGCTGCCACGACCTTGCCGTGAAGCTCTGTAATCTCTTCGTCTGTGAAGGTATGCTCTGGATGACGATACACGAGTGAAATCGCAACGCTCTTCTTGTCTTCCGCAACATGCTCACCTGTGTAGACGTCGAACACATTTACAGATTCAAGCAGCTCGCCTGCAGTCTCCTTAGCAAGCGCAACGACTTGCCCTACCTCGGCGCCACGATCCAACACGATCGCAATATCTCGATCTACAGCCGGATAACGCGGAAGGCTGCGGTATTCAATATCGAAGTCTGCCGCATCGATCAACGGCTGCATCAAAATCTCGGCAACATACGTGTCTGCTACATCCTTGGCATGTTGTACCTCTGGGTGCAATTGACCAATGAAGCCGATATACTGTTCCCCGTGTTCTCCCGTCAAATATAGCGACGCGGAACGTCCTGGATGCAAACCTTGCGGGCGATCTGCCGCATAACGCACACGTCCATCCAAACCAAAGTACGATACGAGGCTGTCAAGCACACCTTTCATATCATAGAAATCAACCGGTTCTGCCTTCACATTCCACTGTGCAGCATTGCGCTTGCCTGTCATCAGTAAAGAAGCAACCAGCACTTCCTTCGGTTGAGCAGTCAACTGCTCTTCCTTCGTCAGATGCAGTGTGCCCAGTTCGAAGATGCTTATATCCTCGTGCTTGCGGTTGCGGTTGTACACCGCTACATCAATAAGCCCTGGCGTCAGGTTCGTGCGCAGCACACTGCGCTCTTCGCTCATCGGCATTGCCAAGCGAACAGGCACTGCATCTTCCAAGAAGGATGGGAACAATGCTGTATCCGCAGGGTTTGTAAAGGAATACGTCACGACCTCATTCAAGCCATTGTCTGTCAACACACGGCGGATCGCACGGCGGATGCTTTGTCCCTTCGTCAGATGGCCTGGCGTTGTCGAACCTTCTATAGCCGTTACCGGAATATTGTCATAGCCGTAAATACGCGCAACTTCCTCGATCAAGTCTACATCGCGCGTAATATCGCCACGGCGAGTTGGCACTGTGATGGCGAAGCTGCCTTCGGATTTTTCAACAAATTCGAAGCCAAGACGCTCCATAATTTTGCGAACCTCTTCGGATGTTAACGATGTACCAAGCAAACGGTTTGTTCTATCCAATGTCAGCTCGACTACTTTGCGTTCCAAAGATGCTGTTTTCTGCTCTACGATCCCCGCATACACTTCACCGTCAGCAAGTGTACGGATCAGTTCAGCCGCACGGTTCAATGCAGGTATGACCGCCTCTGGATTCACTTCTTTCTCGAAGCGCAGAGAAGCTTCGGAGCGCAATCCCAATTGACGGGACGTCTTGCGTACCACGCTACCCGTGAAGTGAGCGGACTCAAGCAAAATGTTCACTGTATCCGAAGATACTTCGGAGTTCTCACCGCCCATAACTCCTGCAAGCGCAACTGGCTTCACGCCGTCTGTAATGAGCAGCATATGCGGTTCCAGCTTGCGTTCTTGGCCGTCAAGCGTAACCAGTCCCTCACCTTCATTCGCAAAGCGAACGTCGATCGTTCCTCCACCATTCAGCTTATCTGCGTCAAACGCATGCAGCGGCTGTCCATATTCCAGCATGACGAAGTTCGTTACATCAACGATATTGTTGATTGGACGAACGCCTGCTGCAAGCAAGCGATTTTGCAGCCACAATGGAGATGGCTTAATCGTTACGCCTGCAATATAGCGTGCTGCGTAGTGCGTGCAGCCTTCCGCAGCGCTAATACTAATCTTCACTTTGCTTGAGGCAGCTTCAGCGCTTTCCTTCACATCCTGCTCTGGCAAACGCGCAGGACGCTCCAGCAACGCGCTTACTTCATGTGCAACACCGAGCATGCTTAGGCAGTCTGAGCGGTTTGGTGTAAGGTCAAGCTCCAGCACATGATCGTTCAAACCGAGCACGTCAGCGATTGGTGTCCCGAGATCTGTATCTGCTGGCAGTACGAGAATGCCTTCCTGCATTTCCTTCGGAAGCAGCTTGTCATTCATGCCAAGCTCCTTCGCTGAGCAGATCATGCCTTGGGATTCAACGCCGCGCAGCTTAGCGCGCTTGATTTTCATGCCGCCTGGCATAACTGCGCCAATCGTAGCAACTGGAACCTTTTGTCCTGCATCTACGTTTTTCGCGCCGCACACGATTTGCAGTTTTTCTTCTGCGCCTACGTCTACTTGGCACACGTTCAGCTTATCCGCATCTGGATGCTTCTCCTTGGATACGACATAGCCCACGACGATGTGGTCGAGTCCTTGATTGCGGTTCTCCACCGAGTCGATCTCGATACCGGCACGCGTCATGCGTTCCGCGATTTCTTCAGCAGAAACGCCGGTCAAGTCGATATATTGCGATAACCATTGGTAGGATACGTTCATTTCTCGCTCTCTTCCTTTCTTCTGTTAAGAGGTGGTTCAAAAAGTCCGCTTTTGATCACAAAGCAACACAGGAAGTAACTCGACATCGAATCTCGCACTCACTCTCGAAGAGCGAATGCTTTCGATGTAGGTTTCCTTTGGAAACATTTCAAGTGCTCATGTAGTTTGCCTGCACTCCGCGCTTCCTTACAAGTTTTGCAAAGCAAACTCGCTACGAAAGCATCCGCTTCAAGTTCCCGCAACCTTCTTGGTGCTGAAAACCGAACTTTTTGAACTTTTATTTTGACTACATCCGCGCGAACTGCTGCACGAATTTCATATCGTTCGTATAGAAATGGCGAATATCGTCCACGCCGTATTTCAACATGGCAATACGCTCTACACCCATACCGAATGCGAAGCCGGAATACTCCTTCGGATCATAGCCGCCCATTTCAAGCACGCGCGGATGAACCATACCTGCTCCCAGAATCTCGATCCAGCCTGTTTGTTTGCAGATTCGGCAGCCGCTGCCACCGCATTTCATACAAGTCAAGTCGACCTCAACGCTTGGCTCCGTGAACGGGAAGAAGCTTGGACGCAAGCGAATTTGTGTTTTGGAACCGAACATTTCTTGCGCGAATTGAAGCAGCGTTCCCTTCAAGTCACTCATGCGGATGTTCTTATCGATCACGAGTCCTTCAATCTGATGGAACATGAAGGAATGCGTTGCGTCATCGTCATCGCGGCGATATACGCGGCCTGGGCAGATAATTTTAACGGGCCCTTTTCCCTTCATTGCTTCCATAGTACGCACTTGTACCGGCGATGTTTGCGTACGCATCAGGATGTCTTCGGTGATGTAGAACGAATCCTGCATATCGCGTGCAGGGTGATCCTTCGGCAGGTTCAGCGCTTCAAAGTTATAGTAGTCCTGCTCCACTTCCGGACCTTCTGCTACCGTGTATCCCATACCGATGAAAATGTCTTCAATTTGTTGAATAACCTTGTTCAGCGGGTGAACCGCACCAACCGTCATTGGGCGGCCCGGCAGTGTCACGTCAATTGTTTCTTCCTGAAGACGACGCTCCGTCTCTTCACGGAGAAAAGCCGCCTGCTTCTCCTCGATGAATGTCTCAATGGCTCCGCGCACTTCGTTCGCCACTTGACCGATGAGCGGACGCTCTTCTGCCGACAAGCTGCCCATGCCGCGCAGTACTTCTGTCAGCTCACCTTTTTTACCGAGGAATTTAACACGCAAATCATTTAAATGACCTGCATCCTTTACTTGCTGCAGCTTTTCCAGCGCTTCGGCGCGCAGTGCCTGTAAACGCTCCTTCATTGTGTAAGCCCCCTTCATTTCCACTCGAAATAAAAAAAGGCCTTCTCGTCACAAGGGACGAGAAGACCGTGGTACCACCCTAATTAGATCCGATTGGCATGCACTCCGAATGCGGAGGTTATGATCCAATCCAAAATCTCACTTGTAGCAGCAATAACGTGCCGCGAGTCCGGGAACCTCTACTGCAGCAGCTTCACCGTACGTGACGTGCCAGTTCAAGGTGCCTGCTCCGGAGTGAATTTCGACAGTCCATTCTTCAGCAGCGCTCTCAATCTGCGGCGCTGCCTCCCTGGCAAGCGGTACTGTGTACTTATCTCCATCTTCGCATGTGTTGACCATAGTTTTGAACAATCAATTAGTTATTTATTATATGTAATTTCACGGGTTGATGCAAGGTGGATCATTGTACAAATTGCAGGAAAGTCAAACATCACTTGATTATTTGAAGTGGTCATGTGATACAATAAGAGCAACTTATGCGCGAATTTGTATTCGGGCATAGTTTTTTATGAGTGCATATTCAAAAAGGCCGGTTTTCAGCACAAACTACTTTCTGTCGTTCTTCGTGATCACAAGTAGACTTTTTGAATTTCCTCTATTTCATGCTAAGGGTTGGGTGAGGGGCTACGATGGAAAGCAGGTTTACGATTGGTCCGCCAAAAGGAACATATACAATCGAAGACAGAAGCATCCTTGAATGACGCTTCTGAAGCTGCGCGAATCAACTGGCGGCAGGAACTGCTGGCCGGTGTCGTGTCCTTCTTCGCTATCGTCTATATTGTCATTGTAAATTCATCAATATTGGCAGATGCAGGCATACCGCAGGAAGCGGGAATTATCGCTACCGTGCTGGCCTCAACTGCAGGCTGCTTGTTGATGGGCATATGGGGCAGATCCCCTATTATTCTTGTGCCCGGCATGGGCATTAACGCGATGTTTACCTACACGCTCGTGCACGGCATGGGCATGACGTGGCAGCAAGCGCTGGGTGTCGTGGTATTATCCGGTGTTTGCTTTACGGCAATTAGCTTCACGTCACTTGCGGGGCAGCTGCGGGCAGCAATCCCAGAATCATTGCAGGAGGCTATTTCTGTAGGGATCGGGCTTATGCTCGTTTTAATCGGTCTGCAAAAGGGCGGCGTTATCGTCCTCAATCAGTCTACGATGATTGCATTGCAGTCCTTTGCTGATCCTGGAGTGCTTGTTACCCTCGCGACATTGGCTCTTACATGCATTCTGTTCATGCGCAACGTTCCGGGCAACTTGCTCATCGCCATTATTGCAGGAACGGCTCTCGCTTATGCAGTTGGTGCAGTGCCTAACGCTGGCGCAGCAACAGGCGGGTCTTTTTCGTGGGCTGCATATGGGGATGTATTCGGTCAGTTCACGTTTCAAGGCGTGTCGGCTGTTACGCTTGCTGTAGCAACCTTCTCGCTGACGCTCGTCATTGTGTTCGAAAATGTGGGGCTTGTAAATGCGCACCTGCAAATGAGCGGGAATCCGGAACGATTTAAGCGATCCTTGCAGGCCAATGCGATTTCCGTCATTACTTGCGGATTGTTCGGCACAAGCCCGAATGTCTCGACGGTTGAGACTGCTGCTGGCATTTCTGCCGGTGGTCGGACGGGGCTCACGTCTATCGTGACGGGGATCCTGTTTGCGGGTACATTGGTTGCATTACCGGTACTGACATTGGTACCTGATCAAGCCGTAGCTCCGATACTGATCTTTATCGGCGGCCTGATGATGCCAAGCGTGAAAAAGATCGAATTCGATGCGATGCACAAGGGTCTTCCCGCGTTCTTCATTATCGCATTTATCCCGCTCATGCACAGCATCGTTGACGGGATTGCAGTCGGATTTATCAGCTATGCGTTGTTCCACCTTGCCGTGGGCAAGGGACGCGAAGTGAAGCCGCTGTTCTATGGGATCTCATTGTTGTTCGTTCTGCACTTTGTGCTGCAGACGTTGTAGGATTACAATTAGAAAAGGGATAGGGCCGGCGAAAGTCGGCCCTTTTCGTTGTGAAAGGAATCGAGAGGGTAAGTTTTAAACGGGGGCTATATTGCGGAGTATGTCTCACCGGTAATTTCTTTAAATTGTTCTGGCGTAATCTTGCCAAACTCGCAGAACTTCCCGACATATAACGAATCTTTCGGATCGTTTTTGTAGATCCCCATATCATAGTAACGTTTAATCGTTGTGAACCAGTCCATATTAGATCACTCCTTTTTCAGCTAGTTGTAATAGTAGTGTTGCATGATCTTGCGTAAGCTCAATGTTTTGGGAACGCAGCTCGCTCGTCCCTTCTACGTGTTTATCGCTCTTCGCTTCCAGTTCGGCAACATGAAGCAGCAGCTTCGCATTTTCGAGACGCAGCTGATCCAGCTCTGTTGGCAATGGCTTTGGCTGCAAAGCTTCAATTTCTTCCTCCGTTAGGCCGTTGCTCCAAAAGGAAGATGCGTCTACTGATGCAGGACGCTGCGGTGCAGGCTTCCCGCTCGTCGGATCATGTTTCGCTAGTGCTCCAAGGTATTCGACGTATGCGAGGTCGTAGTCTGCTTTTGCTTTGCGATAGCCGAGTACGTCAAAGGTTGGTTCGTAAAGACCATCAGGCAGCGGAATGGCTACTGTGTATCCGACTAGTTTCGTTTTAGCTTCAGTTGGTAGATTGTCGTCATTCTGCTGCGAAGCTAGTAATTCTGCATCATTGGAGCCAGTTTGAACCGGCTCCTTTCTATCAAAAACGCCCGTCACGGTGTCCGCAACGAGCGTTGGTTCAATGTATTGACCGTTCAGGTCGATTATGATTGCTTCTTTCAATGTAAGACCCCCTTCGTTATTTTTCAGCTCGGAACGAAATACCTTCTAAACTAAGTAACTCGCTCGATCCTCGTGTTGGATATACTGAGCCTGTTGCTCCCGAGATGTCAATGCGAGCTAATACTCCGTCGACTCCACCTGATCCTTGTGAGTAAGTGGCGTGACAGGAACTGTGGGAAGGACGATATCCCTGCGGGAGTATGAATATTGCCGTATTACCGTCAATCACTCCACCTTTAATCAATCCACGCAGATGGACAATGCCGTTGTCGTCTTTGTAATACTGCGGAGGCGCCCAACGATCATCCCACTTAACCCAACCGTTCAAAAGCGCCGGCGTAATCCATGAAGGAGACTCTTTCTCCGCCTTCTTCGTCTCAACCACGCTCAACCGACGCTCCGTATCACTTGCCCACGCGACCATATCCGTTACCGTGCCGCGTAGATTTGCCGCTATGCTGCCGCTGATTGTCGCTGATAGCGTTGGGTCTAGCATCGTATATGTTACGTGGTAGACTGCAGTAGGGTCGTAATTTGACGGTAAAAATCTAACGTGCTGCTTGCCATATGCATTAGCATCATTTTCGATCTTGGCGGTATTATCAACCCATCCATTGCGGTAAGCCCTCGGCATGCGAGACACCTTATTCTTTAGTAGGCTTCCACTTACTGCTGTATTGTTTATATAGTAATTTCCATTGGGCGAATAGTACGTAGGATTCGCCTTCTCACGAATCACAACGCCGCTGCCGACCTCGACCATATTCCAGCCTTTTGAGAGCGTCAGGCCAGTTTCGTAGTTACTAGCGGGTTCGGTCGTTGGCTTCGCTTTTAGATATTGGAGACTGTAGGGAGTGTATCCCGTGTCATTCATCTTAGTTGGCACAGTGTTAGAATACGTACCTTCAATAATCGGCGCATCTGTTGCTCCTGGGTGTTTCGGCCCTACACCGTTATACAGCTTATACCACGCCTTCGTGCCTTTCCCGTTCCATGCTGGGAAAGAGTAATCCTCGTTATTTCCCATCTTCCAACCCAAGAAGTACGCCTTAATTTCTTCCGATGTTGGTTCATAGCTGTCTCCCCATCCACTGTCTGTGTTGGAGATGGTAAAATAGACGTGTTCATCATTTATACGTACTAAATCTGCTTTCGACCAATTCACTATCGGAATATCGGACACTGCAAGTAATTTACCATCATATTTGGTAGCAAATAGTTTCCCTTCATCGTCGTTATCAAATTGAGAATCACTGTTTCTAGCAAGGCCCTTTATCATCACAGACTTGAATCCTGTATTTTGAACAGTAGTTCTATCATATATATATTGTCCGTCCAATATAGTGGTTTTCCATTTTTCCAGAACATACGGCAATCCATCATCACCCACGTAAAGCACGTCTTCATTGCTGCCGTCCAATGGATTAGCGGCGAGCTGGAATTCGGTTGCCCACATGGAACGTAATTGTGGCGCGAATGGTTGCGGTTTATCTCCGGGTACGAGCATAGGTTTTTCAATAACGTATCTGCCTGTCGCATTCTCTGACGTATATGCGACTAGCAATCGTACAGCCTCCTTCGCACATTTAAAAGTAATTGAAACATCACCTAGTTTGCTTTTGTCTGTAGTTAGGCTTGGAGGTACTTGTTTACCTGCTAAGTCTAGCCCCCATACATGGAGATAACCGCTTGTAGAACCCGAGAGCTGTGCGCTTAATGTATACGTTCCTTCTGGTTCGATTGGTACAATAATATGGCTTGTCTGCCACTGCTGAGTGGCGTTAAGTTCAATCGAGTAAGGGGTGAGAACTTTGACACTTTCGTACAAGTTCCATTCCGTGAACGGAGGCAGTAAGTTCCTCGAAGTTCCGATAGCATACGGATTTGTGACGTTTGTCATACTGTCTACGTATGGGTAACTAGCTAGTAATTCACTAATAGATTGACCGCTAACAGATTCTGAAACTCGGTACATTGCTACTTCGCTAACCTTGTTGACTGTATTTAACGCGTCTCCATTTGTGTTGTACTCATAAGCTACAACCGCGATCATGTCAGCCCAATCATCGATCATAGCTTGAGTTACTTCGATTATCCCACCTATTACATATACTTGGTTGGCCATAGGTTTGATAATCTCAGCAGCATAATTACGATCCGTACTTTTGCTGTAAAAGTATAAGCCAATTGCCTTACATGTTGTATTGTCAACGCGACATTTCGATCTTAGAAATAACAAATCCCCAACCTTTGGAACAAATCCGGTACTTGTAAGATTTGCAGATAATTGTGGATTAGGAACAGTACCAGAACCTTCAATAGTATACATACCATCACCGAAGCTCATCTTACCGCCATATGCTGACCATGAACGTCCTAATAAATTAACCAACGTCCGCCCGCGAATCTCCCCCATGCGGAAGGGAGTATCCTCTGGGACATCCACGATCTGTACACCCGGCTGCAACGTAATATCCTTATACTCCGCCACATGGGCGTCCTTCAGGCCTTGTTCGATGCGGTTTAGATCCTTTTCTGTAACGGTATCGTCATACTTCCAGTTCGTTTTAGCCTCGTATGGCATTAGGCCACCTCCTTCACTGTAATCGGCTGCTTGATGATCGTATCGGACGTGAGCGGGATGTAGACGTCATTCGACGTCAGCACCGTGCCGTCAGCAGCCCGAAGCTCGATCAGCGATACGCTGTCCACAGATCCAAGCGGAATCATATATTCCAGATTGACGACGCTCTGTGATACTTGCTTCACCGTAAACTCTGTAATCTCATACGTTTTATTCAGCACGACCTTGGCAATTCGCGTGTTGACATGGGTCGCCAGTTCTTTCAGCAGCGTTGATTCGATCATTTGATCTGCACCTCCGGCCCGCGCTCGGCAAATGGCGAACGTCCCAGCTTCCACGTCGTCGAAAGCCTTGTCGTCCGCTTCAAATCCGAGCGGTATATATTCTCATTCACTCCTACATTGGACAGCAGCGCCGTCTCCTGTTGATAGACCAAGTTGGCAGGCTTCACTGCGTATACCGTGTGCCCAACCTCCTTGAATACGGCGGCATCCGTAATGTTGGCAACGATGCGCAGCAGGAAGGCATCCGCATCCACAACAGCCCGAGCCTTGTCCTTGCCGAGCAAAAAGTCCAGCTTCTCCTGCAAATACCGGATCGTAAACGGCGGCTTCGTCGTGTAGCGGTTGATAATCCGTCTGCGCCGGAAATCGATCGATTCCGCATCGCGATCCGGGAGAATATTCAGCATCCGCTCCCGCCTTGCAATTGCATCCTCGCTTGCAGTCATGACGAACTGATCGTCGAACAGCCTTTGCATGGCGGCCAGCAGCTTCTCCTTTTCCCCATCCTGCGTCTCCATAAGCAGAACCATTTCCTTAACGTCATGGTAAAAGTCAGGCAAACGCTTGAGCAACGGTTCAGCCATTCAAGGTCACCGTCCCCATGACCGGCAGCTCTTCCGTGTCCAGCTCCACATTGGCTCCCTTGTCGTTCAGCTTCGTATCCGCAATATCTGCGATACCCTTTACATTCAAAATACGGGCTTCCAGTTGACTCACACGCACGACGGTGCGGTCTTCCTCTTTCCAGCTCATACGCAGCGTCCGCAAGTAATCGGCGATCACTTTTTCAACGTCCGCCTTCACCTGTGACACGGATATTCCCGCTTCAAGCGTAAGTGTGGTCGACACATGAATGCTTACGGATACTGCCCCCTTAATGGTGACGGTATGACCAATCGGCGCAAAGCCCATTCCCTTGCCTTGATTCACCTCTGGATCGATGATCGTCTGCACATCCTTCACCAGCTCAGCAGACGGAGATTCGAAGCTGCTCGATATGATGGTGCACTTTACCGTGCCTCCGCCTTTCCATACCGGGAATATTTTCACGCCGCCTACACCTGAAAGAGAGGTTACCTTCTTTTTATAGTCGGCTGCATTGCCCCCGAATGGCTGTTCATTCACGGCCTCGAAGAACCGACGTCTCAGCGATTCATCCGATTCCGCATCCGCGCCTGGCGCAATCACCTCCGCTAATTCAGCTCGGGCAAGACCATCTACGTAATCAACCGGCATTAAGGAGCCGTAGTATTCATTTCCTTTTGCGCCCTTGCTTTCACATTCGAGCACGAACACACCTGCCGATAATCGTTCGATGACTACATAATTAAGCTCAATCGTTGAAAAGCGGGATCTCAAAGGCACATCGAATGGCTTGCCTGCCGCATCATAAAACAATCCCTTGCGTTTGGCTGCTGTGGCCGGCTTGCGCTTCACTCCATATTCAGCCGTGCGCCGCTCCAAATATTCGCCGCTTGATGTATCTGCATATGACAGTTCATTTTGAAAATGCAAGTCCGTATAAGCCTGTACCAACTCCAAAGCAATCGGGGCAAGCGCATCGTAAATGATACTGCCTTCCCGCTTGTCCACGTCATTCGGAACGCGTTCCAGCATTCGCTCCATCATGTCCTCCAATCGAGGCACGTTCCAAGCATCTTGTTCCCATTCAGCCATCCATCTTCACCTCCTTCTTCATTTCCAACTGTCCTAAAACCGTCTCAACCGCAAAATGAACGTGCAGAGCGTCTCCCGTTTGCTCAAAGGCAAACTCGCCTACGCGCAAAATGCGGTCATCCTGCAGCAAAGCTTCCGATATCGTGCGCTCCAGCTCCGACTTCACGAATCCCAAGCTATAACCAAGCTGTGCGCGAAGCTCAGATCCATAATCCGGGCTGTAAATCAAATACTCGAAACGTTCCGTCAACAGAATTTTAAGCACGGCCTGCCGTATCGCATCCAAGCCATCTGTCATTCCTAAAATGCGCCCAGCCTCCATATCCAGCCGATAGGTGCGTGTAGGCTGCTCCGTATACTCCATCATCGTGGGAGCATCTTCAATCTCCGGCTCGAACCTTGACTTCGGGATCATGTACCCACCACCCTATCGAGTGCGACGTAGCTTTGTCCTCCCTGCATACGGGCGAGCAGCAGCCGATCTCCAGCATACAGCCCTTCACGGATCGTAACCTCTTCTCCGCCGATGCGCACCTTGTACTCGGTAAGCTGTTCCGTTATGACAAGAGCGGATTCCGGCAGAGTGAAGCGCTGCTCCACCTGCAAAGGCGATACGCTGAGCACCACACCATACAGCAGGGCAACCGGGCTCGATGCCTCCACCGCTCCTACACCCGCTTTTTTAATAATGTCCAGCATCGTCCTCATCTCTAAATCTCCTTCAACGTTAATGACATCGTATGTCCTGACCCGCTCCACTCCTGGGAGCATTCCTCAATGAGCCTGAACTGCTCTTTCTCCTGTCCCGGCACAAAAATAGGGATGTACATTCCGGCCCGAATGCGCACATCCCCTACAGCGTTTACTTTTAAGGTTTTTTCTCACGGTTATGGAGCTCCAGCAAATTTTCCCCAAGCTGCTTGATTTGAGCCCGATTCAGCTTGTCGTCTACCTTTTTATAAAGCTGCAAATGACCCCATTTCGCCAAATTATCACTATGTTTTGTCACATAAATCTCGCGTACGCCTTTTTCCTGATTGTCCCGATACAGCTTAATAAAGTTATACGTATCATCATCAATACTTATCTTATAGGAAATGCTCGTCATCTGACTGCCTTCGCCGATGAAGTATTCTGTCTTCCAGCTCTTCGCCTCCCGCAGCATGAGCTTCCCGAAATCATCATACAGCACGTAAATGTTTTTGGTGGCGATTAACGTCAGATCAAGCGCACGGAACATCATATCCAAGAGCTTCTTGTTGTCCTCCATAAAAGTCGGGATTTTATGCTTCGTATCTGCCAAATCTCCAACCTGGATATTGAAATTTTTGGCGATATGCTGGATCACCTCAGTAGCCGTCACATTTTTAAGCATGCACCAGTCATTCATCATCAAATAGCGCATCTGATCATAAGCAGTCAGCTTCACAGTATTGCTCTCATCCGTTTCAATGCTGAATACATAACCGTAAAATACAGGCACCCCATCTTCTTGCACGCGCACGATATCACCATTATGGATGGTAAAGCTGCGATCTTGAAATATTGCTCCCTTCATAAAGGAAATCGATATGCTGGCAGGCTTGCCAATGCGAGCGGTCGACCATGTCATGCTCGAGATCAGGTGTGACATGTCCCACGCGTTGCCATCGCGATTATCGACCAACACTTCCAACCTGTTCATTTCACAAATTCACCTCCTACGTCGCTGTGCCTCATTGCTTTCTAGGAAGTCGCAAGACACGATTCGGTTCCAATTCATGCAGGGCCTCATCTGCTGAAATGCCGTTCAGTCTTTGAATGTCGATTGCTTTTCTAGTGTCGTTGAAAAACTTTTGGGCAATCAAACACAGCTTATCCCCTGGCTGCGTCATGTACTCGGTTGTTCCTTTACGCTCATCTGGACGCGGCTGTGGCGGATTTGGCACATTGGTCGCACTTGTCAGCTTCCCGTTCAGCTTTACCTTTTTGGCCGCATAAAATTTATACAGCTTCAAGGAAATATCGTACTCCAGATCGCCAACACTGCCGGCAACTTCACGCCAAGTGAACTTATCAATCGCCATAGCGAGATTCATATGGTAAGTTGGCGTCGTAAGCACGAAGCGAATCGGACGCTTGGTCTCCATCCATTCACGCAATTGAATGATATAATCACTAGGCGGCAGCAATTTCTCTGGCGGGATATGCACATATGGCCCGTAATGGAGCGGAAAAAACTGCTGAATTGAATATCGGCCAGCTTTGGCGTATGGATGCTCACGACTTCCCCGATACCGACGATATCGAAGGACTGCAAATTTCCCGCTTCGCTGATCTCCAGCTGAGCTGGGTTTACAGGCAGCTCGATGACCTTCTCTTGGTTGTTGAAGCTCAAATAGATATGGTATCCACTCATCCGTACACCCCTTCCGCCGTTGACACGAATTCTTCCTCCAGCTTCTTCTCGATGCGATTGATTAACGTATCCATATCGAAGCCTTGATGGATATCACCTGTGTTTACCTGAACAGTCGGCGTTAAGGATACGAAGTTCTGGATGCTATCCATTTCTGCCAAATCGCGCATCATCTCTATGCTTTTATCCGTAATTTCAACTTTATTGTCGATGGCTCCGACTTTACCTACCTCGCCTACTTTCGGGATGTTCATCGGAGGCATTGTCCCTAGACCAGTAACAGGAACAGTTCCACCTTTCCCACTACCACTCCACGGATCCGTTTTGCCCCCTTGCTTGAATTTGGAAGTGTCAGGCATCAAGTTTTTAGTAAAGTCCATATCAGTTACATATTTCTGCGTATCTTTAAATGCATCAACGAGATTCGTTTGTTTCATGCGATAATCCGAATAATCCTTAACACCTTTACTACTTTTGGGTTCATAATCTTTTAATATATTTTCATATTCCCATCTACTTGCCAATTTGAATTCCGATCCAGTTAAATCATTGACCTTCTGAATCGCCCAATTTAGTGCATCAACAAATGAATTCACTAAGTTTCCGATAAATTGTAATACGGTCTGTCCAATCTCATAAAATAACTTTTGGACAGCGTAAGGGAAATCTATAAGCGAATTGTGAGCAAATTCAAAAAATGTGACGAGTAAATTCCACATATATGCAAAGATGTTTTTGACATACGCAAAAAATACAGCAAAGACCCCCGCAATGGTTCCAATAACCGCACTCGTTGATATTCCTAATGCATTTAACGCAGTCATGATTAGAACAATAGCGCCAATAATTAATAGCAATGGCCACGCTGCCATAATCCATTGAACAAGCCAAGCAACAGCTAGTGCAGCAGCTATAGCCCCAAGCACAAGCAATGCGTTTTCAACCAGATTCCAATTTTCCAATAGAAAACTCACAACGACCCCAACAACATTCGCTATGATTGTCATTCCCTTTTGAATGCTAGCAAAAAACGGATCAAATCTACCCTCAAGAAATGCTAGATTTAGAAGATCGAGAACTGGGCCAAAGCTTTGAAGAGCAGACTCACCAGTGGCTGCCAACAGTCCATTGAAACGATTTATCGCTCCCTCCCATTTCTGAACTGGACTATCCATAAGTAGTTCCATAGATGCTCTTCCCATATTCGCCTTATTCATTAAAGAATCAAAAGCTTGAATAAATCCATTTAAATCGCCAGTTTTTGAAAACGACTCTAGCTTTTCTTGCTGCTTTGCACTAACTGGAATGTTTAACTGTTTCAATAGATCAGCGCTATTTCCGAAGTAGGCTGCTTTCATCAAACCAGCTGATTCCTCTGGATTTCCACCCTTCGCTTGTAAGGCGGATAAACGCTGTACCATTTCATTCATACGAAGTAAATCTTGAGTATTTTTAGTTACAGAAGTTAGTGCCAAACCGGATTTCAATGATTTGTCAACATCCTTACCATTAAGCAATGCTTGAGCCCGCAAAGCCTTAAATGCCTCAGTCCCTTCTTCCCGATTCCCGAACTGAGCATTGAAACGAGCTCTCATATCTTCTGATTTTGAAGCACCTTTAATCGCATCTAAGCCCATATTTTGAATGAATCCAAGTATTTTGGGTCTCATTCCATCTAATAATTTTCCTACTTTATTACGAAAAGAATTATGAACTTCTTCTCCTTTATTTCCTTGCTCGCTCTTATTATTACTGTCATTAGCTATTTTGTTATCACCAATAGCTTCAGAAGATGGGCCTTGCCTAGTTTTCTGCTGCTGAATTCGATTGTACCCGGAGGTAGCCCGATTCCATCCTTTATGAATGCCATTGTTAGCCTGCTGCCACGCTCTATTGATGTTGTTCCCCGCCTGCTTCCAGCCGCGGTTTATTCCAGAGTTCGCACGCTGCCATATCTGATTCATGCTGGAACCAGTTTTCTGCCATGATTTATTAATGCCGTTGCTGGTTCGCTGCCATGATTGTGAGATTTGATTTGCCGTCTTTTGCCATGCTTGAGATATCCCATTGGCTGCTTTTTGCCATGCTTGGACAATTGTATTTGACGCCTTTTTTAAAGACTGATTGATGGCGTTTATCGTTTTTTGCCAAGATTGATTAATTGCAGTTGCAGTTTTCTGCCAAGTCTTCGTGATCGCTTCCACCGACTTCTTCATAACTTGATTGATCGTTGTGCTTACCTTGGCAAAAGCATTAGCAAACGTCTGAACTGACTTTGCCGCGATCTTTAAAGCCTGTAATGACTGCTCATCCATCTTCTTCCCTCCCCCTGTCCGCAAGATGAAGAGAGCGATCCCCCATCTGCACCCAAGCTGCCCCAAGGGAGCTGCCATTGCCATGCCGACTGTGAAATCGCTGCTCTAATGTCCGCGGTTGTTCCAAAGCCTACTACCGCTTTTTGCGCATACTGCGCTGTGCCTTGCGCTCTTCATCCACACGGATGTCGATCATCGCGTAGACGGCGGCGCGTTCGCGAACCGGGAGCGCAAGCAGCTCATGCGGCAGGATGCGGAGCTTATGGAGGGCGTAATAGGCATAGTTCGCTTCGCCATCGCCCTCGCGAATTAGTTTTTTACTTCATTAACAAGCTCGTTCATGTCCTGATTGAAGCCGTTCAGCGTCTGCACCTGCTGCAGCAGGCCCGTATATTCGCCAGGCAGGAGCATCTTGCGCAGGAGCGCCTCCGCACCCATGACGCCATAGGACTGTTGAAGCTCTGCATTTTTCAAGTCTGGATACACAACGCTTGCCACAATCAGCTTTGCGGTATATTCATTGAAGTCGATTTCCGGCGTAACAACCCCGCCTTTGCCCTTTACCTGCTTTGTGGCCGACTTGCGGCACTGCTCATTTTCCACTTCACTCATACTGCGCAGCGTCCAGGCAACCGGCTCACCCTTTTCATCTTTGAAACGTGGGGACACAACGAATGGCATCTCCGTATTGGGTTCTGCATTTTGGGCAAAGAAATAGCTTAATGTAGTCATCTTCAATCGCTCTCCTCATCTTGAATGGTAGTTATGTTATTTAAAATTACACTGTAGGTGCATTAAAGTTGCTTAAAATGTCAACATCATCAAATGTAAACTCCAATTCTTCCTCCAAAACGTCGCTCTCTGTATCCAGCTTCGCCATAACGACACTGTTCAGGTTCACGTTCTTCAACATGATTGTCTGCGTGCCCACCGAAGAAGTAGGATCTGCGTTTGTCACATTAATCGTAAAGTTTGTATCCTTGCCAGTCTTAATATAATCAAGCATCATTTTACGGAACAAAGCTGTCATATAGTAAATCGTCATGCTGCCTGTTCCCGACCAGCCGGAGGTTTTATGCTGTGTGGCGCGGCTGCCGAGTGTTTTAATTTCTGCTTTTTGTTTTTCTATTTTTGCTTCCAACGTTTTAATATAGAACATTTCTTCATTTTTTCCATTAATTTGCGCAAAAGCCGTGCCTTCACGACCCGAAATCGTATCCTTTGCTTGTAAGAAACCCATCTTACTTCACCTTCACTTTCATGTAAATTTTCTCTACTGCATCGACCGGCTGCACATTCAATTGAATGACGATACTGTCCGAAGCCTCACCCTTAGCAACAAGCACATCCGTCTGTGCGTCGAACGGCTGAATTGCATTCAAGCGCTCAAGCTGATCCAAATATGCAATACACGCTGCACGGAACAATTGACGTCCTTCTTCATTATTGTTTGTTTTCCCGACATACGCCGTTTCGAAAATCCGCTTCATATCGTTGGCGATGCCGTCCAGCACGCGAATAACGCGGTTTTTGGAGAACGGCTGGCCCTTTTCCGGCGTATATGCCGTCAATGTATTAATATCTTGCTCTACCACAGCATGGCCAAGATGGTGTACAAACACGAATTCACCCTTGCGCAGAGCTTCTTCCACCTGGGTATTTGTCATGCGAACATCAACGTCGACCGCATCTTCGTAAGCGGAATACGTCAACGACTCATTCATCGCTGCCGCTGCTGTTGCCGCAGCTACCCATACTGTTGCTTGAGCAGCATTCAATATTGTGCCGTCTGCCAGCTTTACGCCATTTTTGACGCTAATGATGCCTTCGTTATTCGCGGTTGGATATTGAGCCATAACCGCCTGAATCTTCTTCCCTTCATCTTCACGCATACGCTTCACAAATGCCGCATAGACAGAGCATAGCGCGGCATCAGTGGAAGGAAGCGCAACCGTATGGAAATCATGAACGGCAATCGCTTCGTGGAAAGATACATGATCCGCATTCACCACATTGCCGTCATCACCGCCTGTAAGCGGCAGACCTGCATTTGGTTCAATTGCACCTGTGCCTTCGAACTCAACCCAAGCGTTTGCAATCAGCTTTTCAGCTTGCTGCACAGTCTGGCTATCCACAATGCGTCCGCTAACTTTTGTAATGACATCCACCTTCGTATTGTCGTTCACATTCGTCTGCACGACGAGTTGAATATCGTTGCCGCGAACACCGCCAAAGCGTGCTTTCACTTTCAATTGATTGTGAGTTGCAGCCGCCTTTGCACCTTCATTCAATCGATACAACAGCACCTTCTTCGCACGTTTGAAAGCCTCGCGCACCAGCAGAAGTGCGTCATCCGTCAGCTCGTAACCTAGCTGCTCGAATACAGGTTCCCCTGCATGCAATTCCAGCACTTCTTTCACTGGCCCCCAGCTAAGCGTTAACGGCAGTGCCACAATCCCCCGCTCGCCAACTGCTCCCGATGGAGCAGCCTCTCCTTGAAAGCGTACATATACGCCTGGTCTTACTTTATTTTGCGTCGTCCATGTTCCTCCAGCCATTACTTTACCTCCTGAATTTGAAATTGGTACAGCAGCGCATCGATCTGCGCCTTCGTGTACTGCTCATTACTGCTTAGAAGCGCATGCAGCATGTCTCGCTCGCCTGCACTCCAGCATTTTGCCTTCAGCCACTGCTCCTTCGCAAAGGCGAATTCGCCCGCAGCCTCGGCATGTTCCACATTACGCTTGTCCTGCTTGTTTGCATCAGACATCTCGAATGCGTCCCTCCTGCTTCATAGCATTCATCTTGCTTGCTTCCTCTCGGGAACGCGCCAGCATGTACTCGTACTGCACTTGAAACCGCAGCTTGCGTTCAACGATTTCATGCTTCAAGCCTGTCCCCCTGCATAAGCCGCCGCCTGCTTCAATCAGCTCCAGCGCGTCGTAGAGCCCATCGGCAACATCATGAACAGAAGCCTTTCCGTCGGGATAATAATCGACCTCAAATGCTGCTCTCGCCTGAAAGCGGCGTTCGCCAACGCGAGTTCGTTCCCCTCGCACGAGCTTGACGACCAAGCACGGCGCTTGCTCGTCCGTTCGTTCTTCTGCTTCGAGCACGGGGATATCAGGGAAATATTCGCGCACCCGTCTCATCACCCCTTGCCGAATCTCGCAGCTTCGCAAGCCTTCACCTCCTATCCTGTGGTACAAAAAAACCGTTATACAGCTTCGCCGCAAACGGTTCTCCCTATATTCCGCAAGGCTGTCCTGCCCCATGCCCACAACCTCACACTATCATCTTAGCACCTTGCCCCGTCCAACCGAGTGCCATCATCCGGCCACCCGGAGGTCACTACTAAGTTACTTTTTTCGACTCGCCTCAAGCTCTGCGCACCTTAATCCTCAAACACTTCTATACCTAACATGAATGCTAGCTCCATAATCGCGCGTGCTTTAATTCTCCGAAATGTACGCTCACTTACGTTCAGATCATAGCATAGTAAGTAATCCGGCTTCGCTGTCTCTGGAGAGAGATAACAGCTTACAATAAGCTCTCTCTCAATATCGCCAAGGTGGGCAATCGCCTTCATTACATTATCGTATACGGTTCTCATATAGGCTTCCTTCTCCACATTATGCAGTGCAATCTCTTCTACCGGCTTTCCTACTTGATTCGTAGACCCATGCAATCTAGGCTCATATGAAGTGGTCATCTTCATCTCTCTCCGTACGATACCCGTTCGCTTGTACAAAGAAGCTATAGACAAATACTTTTCCACCATTTTACGAGTCGCTGTTCGATTAATCGTTGCTAACATCTTCATCGCCCCTTAATGAAAGGATATTATGGATAACGCAATATAGAATAAGTTATTTAAAACAACACTCCATGAAAAATAAAAAACTGCAAAACTTGGCCTTGTGTTACGGAAAATTACACTATAGAATGATCCTTGTTCATTTAAATAACCATACATTGCGAACGTTTGTTCCTATGTGTTATACTGAAAGAATACCACGCTCTTTAAATGAACGTCAATCCTGAATTTATGAACATATGTAAAATAAGGGTGATAACGATGTCCATAACGAACAAAGAATTAGTAGGCACTCGCATTAAAGAGCTGCGGCTCAAGCAAGGCTTGTCGCAAGACGACGTCGCCCAGGCGCTTGACATGAAGCGCGCGAACGTCGCCAATTATGAGGCGGGACGAACGACACCGCCAAGTGACATCATCGGCAGGCTTGCCGATCTTTTGTATACGTCAAGCGATTATTTGCTTGGCCGTATCGATAATCCGATGCCGCTGGCCTTAACATCATCTGACTCCATTCCCGAGTGGGCCACATGGAAGGATAAGAAGGACTTCCGCCAGCTGCTTGAGGAAGATTCGGAAATCATGTTCGATGGCGTCCCTATCGACGAAGAAGACCGTGAGCGAGTTCTCCATGTATTGGAGGCACTGTTCTGGGATGCAAAGAAGCGCAACAAGCGCAAGCCGCCACGGAGCTGAATACGACACATTGACTAACTTATCCGCGAGGTGCATCTCATGGATGTAGAGAAGATTGTACGATCCTTGATTCGAAAATATAAAACAAACTGTCCCTTTCAGCTTGCTCAGCATTTAAATATTCAAGTTAGGACTGCTGATCTGGGGAAATCTACGCGCGGCCTGTATTTCCATAAGCTTCGCCGCCGTTATATTGTCATCAATTCGGAATTGCCGTTCGAATGGCAGCGCTTCGTGTGTGCCCATGAGCTTGCTCATGATCGCCTGCACAAAGGGATTGGCCACTTTTTTACCGAGCAGCATACGTTGTTCCATGTAGGCAAGTTCGAGCGCCAAGCCAATCAATTTGCCCTGCATCTGCTGCTGCACGGTCAAGAATGCCTGTTGGGCGAAACGCGGGAAATGTACTGTGCACGCAACGATATTCCTGCTGAGCTGGCCAGATTTCTGCCTACGGATTCAGAACAAGAATAATTCGTACGAATGCCGTCACCTTTTCAAGCCTACTCCACATAGTATAGGGTAATGTTGAACTATGGGTGTATGTTATCAACCTGAGAGGTGAGATCAGTTACATGAAGGCACTTGTCACCGGGATCTCCGGATTCGTAGGCAGTCATATGGCGGAGTTTTTGTTGGATAAAAATGTAGAGGTAATCGGCACCATTCGCAACCGCAGCCGCCTTGAGCACATTAATCACATTCTGTCTGACATTCATCTTGTGGAATGCGAGCTTCGCGATGCTTTTTCCGTTGAAACACTCATTACCAAAGAGAAGCCGAATCTTATTTTTCATTTGGCCGCGCAGAGCTTTGTACCTACATCGTGGAACTCTCCTGCAGACACAATCTACAACAATGTTGCCGGCCAATTGAATATTTTTGAAGCCGTTAGACGCCTCAATTTGGATTGTAAAATTCAAATTGCTTGCTCCAGTGAGGAATATGGTCATGTTGAACCTCATGAAACTCCGATTCGTGAAGAAAATCCACTCCGGCCTTTAAGTCCATATGCAGTTAGTAAAGCAGCTCAAGACTATCTTGGGTATCAGTATCATAAGAGCTACGGCCTCCATGTCATTCGGACGAGAACGTTCAACCATACGGGCCCTCGTCGCGGCGAACAATTCGTAACTTCCAACTTTGCAAAGCAAATTGCCGAAATCGAGAAAGGCGTTCGTCCGCCTACTGTCCATGTTGGCAATTTGGAGGCGAAGCGCGATTTTACCGATGTACGGGATATCGTTCGCGCCTATTGGCTGGCGCTGGAACGAGCAGAAGCTGGCGATTGCTACAACATTGCATCCGGATCCTGCGTAACAATTCGCGAGATGCTCGATATGCTGCTGGCTAAATCCAACATTACGATCGACATTGTTCCAGATCCAAGCCGCATGCGTCCTTCCGACGTTGAAATTTTGCTCGGCGACCATTCGAAGTTTACAGAGCATACAGGCTGGAGACCTGAAATTCCACTTGATCAAACTCTCGAAGACCTGCTAAACTACTGGCGCGAACGCGTATAAACTGCGATACGAGTATCGTAGCGTAAACCGATGCGACCGCTTCTTCCGTCCGATGGAGTCGGTCGCATATTCTTTCTTATTTGATGCATATGGAAATGGGTATGGTAGAATAGATGATAAGAATCATCTATGCGTAGAGGAGGACAAGCATCATGAAGAAGGTTTGGAAAAAGCTGATGAAGAAAGGCTTTTCGGTTGAACTCGATCAACTTCCGCAAAACAAGCAGCAATTTTTAGATGAAATTGAACGTTATTGTGTACAAGAGAAAGTTAACTATAAGTTCATTGAATATGATCGCCCTGCCGTGATTTCGATTGATGATGTCGTTTATCAATGCCAAGTCGAAAATGCCGGAAGACCCGGTTTCGTCCTTCATTTTAAAGAAGTATGATAGCTTGGTACTACATAGTAGAGCCACATAATGCCGTCCTCGATGACGACTAGAAAGTCATCCGCGACAAGGTATCCTTTCAGCTAAACATTTTCGTATCCGAGGTCGAGTACGATTTTGATCACCGCCTGTTTCATGCCGCACTCACCTGCTCTATAATGAAGCCCAGCTTCACCATCTGATAATATGTAATCAAAACTACTCTGATGAACTCGGCTTTCATTATCTGCGATACAATGCTATGATGCGCGACAACATCAAAGCAACCCGCAAACTTTGGCGTTTAGCGGGTTGTTTTTGTTTGGTTTATGTGTACAGCAGTGCGGGAAAGGACAATTACAGATCAAGCTTTTTATAATCGCGTTGTTCAAGGTTGCGAGCAGTTTGGCTTAGCTTGACATTTTTGTGGTCCTGAAAGGTTCCCAATGCGAGATCAAAAACCGGGTTTGTAACGCCGTACCAGTAATTTTCATTTTTATAGTGATGCCATAAATGGACTTTCTTCATCCAACGGCCCCATGGGGAGATGGGGGTAATCGGACGATGGGCAGCATAATGCTTCCACTCATAAAACAATAGGAATAGGATCATTCCAGCGATAAAAGCATTTGCCATCACGAGGCTTGATGTTATAAAGTAGGCAATTGTTCCCGCAATAGCGAAGTTCGGCAGGGAGTACCACAAAGGCAAAAACAATAAATGCAGGTCATCCGGATTTACGTGATGATCATAATGTAAACGTTTAATTATTTTTAACAGGAATGGGTTCTTCGGAGTTCTTATGTGAAAAAGAAAGCGGTGCGTGAAATACTCGGCAGCGGCATAAGTTGCCATGCCTATGGCGAAAGCAATCCATGTGCCGATAGTTGCTAGGCTCGGAATCAGAAAGCTAATACTGACCAGAAAGATTCCGCACATTATGCATATATCGGGGAAAAAGAAAACTCTTTTACATATTTGGTCTTCATTCAAACCCCCTCCTGATTGCTAATATAGGGCCAACGTTTTTGTGTTTCATGAAACGGCCTTTTTGCTGCGCTGATCTATGAATATGCAGGAAATATGAAGTTGTTGCCGATTCATTATTGGAATTGAGATACTTCTTGACAGTTATTTGATGATGATGAAGCAGATACTTGCATCTGGCTTTAGTTATCGAATGATTGAAGCCGCGGAATAATGGTAACGGGGGCGAACGCACCATTGCGCCTGTGAAAGAGAGTACGCATGTAATCGCGTTGCGGATGATTTATGATGCCGAGCTAAGTTAGGTGTTGACGCGCCTCCTACTCTTGCATTTCCTCGTTGTCTTTACGGACGGTCGAACCCCGAGGGTTCGCTTCCCATCCTTTCTGCGCTCCATAAAACAAAAAAGCGCCCTTCGGCGCATTTCATTTGTTATGGAGCGGGTGATGGGAATCGAACCCACGCCGGCGGCTTGGGAAGCCGCTGTTCTACCATTGAACTACACCCGCATATGCAAAAAACACTCGATTGCAGTATACCTGACATGAGTGTAATAAGATGGTCGGGACGACACGATTTGAACATGCGACCCCCTGGTCCCAAACCAGGTGCTCTACCAAGCTGAGCTACGTCCCGACATGTATTGCACGCCACATCAAGTGACAAGAAATAATATAGCACAGCCCCTTCTATTCTGCAATACGTTTTCATTTGAACATTTATAATTATTTTCGATCGATGAAGATGGTATCCATCTAAACTAGTTATCCACTAAACCATGCTTTAATGCGTATCGGGTAAGCTGAACACGATTCTCCAAATGCAGCTTCTGCATAATATTTTTCAGGTGATTTTTCACCGTGTGCTCGGACAGCGAGAGCTGGGCCGCAATCGCCCGGTTCGATTCTCCCTTTGCCACACGTTCCAAAATTTCCCGCTCACGCCCTGTCAGTGGTGTTGACGCAGGAGCCTTGCTTTCTCCTTTGGCTGAAAACTCCTGCAATATACGAAACGCCAGCTCCTTCGACATCGGTGCCTCATCAATGGCGATCGCACGCAAATACTCATGCCACGCTGAAGGCTGTAGGTTCTTGAGCAAATAGCCTTGCGCACCCTTTTTCAATGCATCAAACAAATGCGTTATATCGTCCGATACGGTAACCATTACAATTTTCACGTATGGAAACTGCTCCTTGATCCGCTTGGTAGCTTCCAATCCGTCCATAACGGGCATGGAAATGTCCATCAGGATTAAGTCAGGCATCACTTGATCCGTCATACGGAGCGCATCTTCTCCGTTCACCGCCTCGCCCACAACGACGAACGCGGGATCAATCGCTAAAATATCCCTCATTCCCTCACGCGCATGTGCATTGTCATCGGCTATCAATACACGAAAACAATGCTGCTTTTCTGAACCGTGTTCCGCATTCATCTATATCCCTCTCCTTTTGCATCTTCTGTCATGATGAGCTCGAAATGCGTACAATCGTCAAATTTCCATCTCGTTCCACAGACAAGCCCCAGCCCATATTGATCGTACGGTCTCGCACCATCTTCAGCCCATACTTTCCTTTCTGTTCAAATGGTTCCCTTACAAATCCTTTGCCATCGTCTCGAATTTCACAGGTAAACCCTCCAGCGACAGGCTTGGCAATAACCCATACATGCTCCGCCTCCGCATGTTTGCGCACATTAAGCAGCGCCTCGCGAACCGAGGACAGAAGCGCTATTTTTTCTTTCAATGACAGTAAATCTTCGGACAGCTCCCACTTCACTTCCAGCGACCAATCCGTATCCTTGCGGATATCCTCAATCATGGTAACCAGTTGATTCGACCAAGACTCATTGATCTCCTCAGGCACCGTTTGCAAGTTCGCGATCGAAAGGCGCACATCCTCATACACATGCCGAACGGTCTGCCGCAGCTTATCCAGCTGTTCAGGCTGCTGCTCGATAGAGGCGGTCTCCAGTCGATCAATTTTGACTGCCAACATGAACAAGGATTGGGATATCCCGTCATGGAGCTCTTCTGCCAATCTGCCTCGCTCCTCTAAGGCCGCCTTCGTCTGCTGCTCACGCTGAAGCTTCCTCTGCGTCTCATCCAGCAGCTTGAACAATCGCGTCAGCAGCGTTGCGGATACAATGAAGACAATAGCAGGCGCGAGCCAGTTTCCAACCTCCATGGACACATAGGGAAGCAGGAACGAGTGGCGCACATATTCCCACAAGCCAATCGTAATCGTGGGAATCCATAGAATAAGATGTTTGATCGTACGATCCTTCAACTTGTCTCGCCCCATTCTGTAACGATCACTTTTCATTAATTCCTATTGTAATGAAAAAAGCATACGGTCACCAGTTCATAACCGCATGCCTTTTCTTCTTAATCGGACTGATATTACAGCTATAATTGCCTCGGTGCGCTTGTAGATTCTCGAATCACGATTTCCGAATCCAAACGCGTAGTCACACTGCGCTTATTCAACCCATTAATTTGCTTGATCAGCTGATCAACCGCCACTCTTCCAATTTGATGAGCAGGCTGGCGCATCGTTGTCAGCTGCGGCCGCAATTGGGAAGCAATCACTTGATCATCATAGCCGATTACAGACATATCATCTGGCACTTTATACCCTGCCTGCCAAAGTGCATTAATGGCGCCAATCGCTGTAAAATCATCGGCAGCAAACAGCGCCGTCGGCATACTTCCTTTTTTCAGCCAGCGCTGGACAGCATCATAACCGGATTGAATGCTGAATGCGCCATCCTCTATGGCATATGGCTCGAGGCCCGCGTCCTCCATTGCCCCCCTGAAACCCCTTTCACGTTCAAGCGCGCTCAAAAAGAACTGCGGTCCCCGAATGTGAGCGATCGAGCGATGCCCCAAATCAATCAAATGCTTCGTCGCTCCATATCCGCCTTTATAATTATCCACATTCACGTTTGTCACGGATGGTTGTATCGTTTGATTGTCAATAAGTACGAATGGAATTTTACGTTTTTTCAGTTCTACAACATAAGGCTCCTCGTGTACAGCTGAAAGAATTAACATTCCATCCACACGATCCTCCTGGATCAGGTCAGTGCCGACCCCTTGCTCCATCGGCTCTGCTGCAACCGATAGGGCTAAGTAATATCCATGATCTTTTAGCTGTGAGTACACCGTTTGTACGATACTATCCAGGAATGAATCTTGAAGCGTAGTAACAATCATCCCAATGACACCCGTTTTCCCCTTAGCGAGACTGCGAGCTGCCGCATTAGGATGATAGTCCAGTTCTTTCATCGCCTGCAGCACTTTAATCCGATTTTTCTCTCGAACCGTCTTTGCGTTGTTTAAAACGCGTGATACCGTTACGACGGATAAACCTGATTTCTTAGCCACATCAAAAATACTGACCCTCATATCCTTCTCCCCTCATGATCGATCATTAGATATGGAAAGGCATAATCTCTATGTTACCATCATAACCAACTTTAAAGCGTTATTCCATTAAAACATGATTTTATCTCTGCTATTTTTCGCCTTTTTAATAAATCTTTAGCAATGAACATTCCTTCCGTCTATAGCTCTGATTCTCATATGAAACGAAAATAGAAATACCCCGTATGAATAATACTACAAGGGATAGAGTTTAACTCGAGATAGGTGTTCAAAAGGAGCTGACCATTCATGATCGTAGTAACGACTGAACGTATTGCAAATTATGAAGTATCCGAAGTGCTGGGCACAGCATTTGGCGTAGTTGTTCGAGCTCGCGGCATCGGCGGCGACATTATGGCTTCCTTGAAGGGTCTCGTTGGCGGGGAAGTTAAGCAGTATACTCAAATGATCGAGGATGCTCGCCGACAAGCGATGGATCGTATGATTGAAAATGCTCACGCGATGGGTGGAGACGGTATCATCATGATGCGCTTCGACAGCGGCGACGTTGGCCAGAATATGAGTGAAATCGTAGCTTACGGAACCGTTGTTAAGCTGAGAGCGGTGCAATCCTAATGGACGATGTCGTACACTTCTTCCAACTCGCTTTACTCGTATACGGTCTGCCCCTTATCGGCCTTGTCATTCTTATTTTGATCGGCAAGAAATACTTCGACAAGCGCTATAAGCAATACGATAACCCTTTGGACGCCATTGGCGTAAACGGTGATTTCATTCCTACGAAGGAAATTTTTATTGACCCGAAGGATGGACTGAAATATCAAGTGTATTACAACTCCAAAACAGGCGAGCGCAAATACGTTCGCATGCAATCGTAATCGATTCCTACCGATATCCGGGCACACAAAAAAGACCGCTCAGCGTTCAGGCTGAAGCGGTCTTTCTATCGTACAGGACAGTTGCCGTCCTTTACGAATTCTTTTTAGGAATGGAAACCTCTGGCGTCGTCATCTGATCATAGAAGTCCAGAAATTTATCCCGATTATCAGAAGCAAGAATCGCCATAGCTGAACGAGGATGCTCATCCAGCGTGCCGGTAATCAAGTAAGGAATCAAGTAACCCCACTCCCATTTTTCACGCATCGGAATCATATGCTCTTCAAGGAACCCGAGCACGGCCCGAAGCTGATATTTGCTGTTTTTCAAATGAGTCAATAGAGCTTCTGTCGGACAGTTGCCTGCTCCGCGCCCCATTCCATATACGGAAGCATCCAGCATTTCAACACCGAGCTCTGCCGCCACAAGTGTGTTCGAGAAAGCCAGCTGCATATTATTATGCGTATGAACACCAAGCCGCTTATTCGGCAGATGCTCCTTAAACTTATTAACAAGGAAATGAAAATCATTATGATCAAGACTGCCGTATGAATCTACGATATATACCACATCTACGACACTTTCTTTAATCATTGCAAATGCTTCTATGAGATCATTTTCCATCACATTTGACAGCGCCATAATATTTAGCGTTGTTTCATAACCGCGATCATGGAACGTACGTACCAAATCCAGTGCCTTGTCCACATCCTTGATATAACAAGCAACTCGGATTAAATCCAACATACTTTCGCTGCGAGGCAAAATGTCGTTCTCATCCACACGGCCGATATCCACTAGCGCGGATAGCTTCGTAGTTCCCTTCTGCGGAATGACAGTACGTAAAAAATCGTCGTCCAAAAATCGCCAAGGGCCTGCTTCGTCAGCGCCTTTGAGCAGTTTAGGCGAATTTTTGTAGCCGATTTCCATATAGTCGACGCCAGCTTCATTTAATGAAGCGTACAAGCTTTGCACGAACTCGACGCTGAAGTCCCAATTGTTCACTAGACCACCGTCGCGGATTGTGCAGTCGACAATTTTGCAGTGATTCGTTTTCATCCCGCTATCTCCTTTGCCAAATGTTTTCTCTCCATTCTAATGGAAAAAAACTCATAAAGCAAAGCAAAAAAGCTTCATTTTTGTGGCGATTTGATACAAATTGATAGATTATCTCTATTTTTAAGCTTTTTCTATGAAAAAATCACATGTACTTTTTCTTCGCTTGTGCTACATTCAATGTAAATTCAATTGATACCGATTATCATTATAAATAAGAAATTGGCACTTTACACCTAAAGATGAACCGATATAGATGAAGAAAGAAGGATTATAAATGCGCTCGACTCATTCAACGATGCTCTGTGAGAGCATGTCCCTATGTCAACTGAAGCCTGGTCAACGTGCATGCATTTGCGATTTGTCCAAGGTTCATGCATCGGTATGCCACCGACTGCGCGATTTGGGCATAACAGAGGGAACCCACGTAGAGCTGAAACGTACCAGCTTGTTCGGCGGCCCGCTCACCCTTGAGGCAAATGGACAATTGTTCGGCATTCGCCAAAGCGAGGCTCGGTTTATCGGGGTGAACGGCGCATGAACACTTGTACGACCGCACTTGTAGGCAATCCGAATACGGGAAAAACCTCCTTATTCAACGCCCTCACCCGCTCCTATGAATATGTAGGCAACTGGACAGGCGTTACCGTAGAAAAGAAGGTAGGCCAACTCCATCGCAATTCGGGCACCCTAATTGACCTGCCAGGCATCTACTCCTTGCAGCCGATGTCCCGGGACGAAAGCGTAGCGGTAAGTTACCTGCTTCACGAAAGACCTGACACCATACTGAACGTCGTCGATGCGTCACAGCTAGAACGCAATTTATATTTGACCGTACAATTACTGGAATATGGCCTGCCTGTTCATATCGCTCTGAACATGAATGATGTCGCCCAAGGTCGCGGTATTCATATCAATACGCAGAAGCTGTCCAAGGCGCTTCATGTTCCCTTGCTTCCCGTCAATGCAAGACGCAAACAGGGCATTGATGCTATTCTGCAACATATCGATAAAATTCCTTCCCAACAATCCGGAAATCGGGCAGCAACGAACGATGGAGATCACTCATTCCAACTGGATTACGGAGAGATCACGGAGCTGGCTATTCAGCGTATGTCAGAGTGGCTGCCATGCCAAGAAGGAGTGCCTGCAAGATGGATTGCGCTGCAATATTTGGAACAAAACAATACGGTTCGTGAATGGGTTCAGGGCCATCTGAGTCAAGACATAAATGAACAGATAAAACACTTGTGTGAAGCAACGGAACAGCAGCTTCAGGAGCAAGGCATTGCGCTTCATATGGCACAGCATATACGTGCGGTTCGTACAGCCTTCATCCAAGGTGTGTGTGCAGAGGCGATTGATAGCACGAAGGAGAGAGCCGAAACTTTAACGGAACGCATCGATGCCATCGTGACAAATCGCTGGCTCGGGATTCCGATTTTTCTCGGCATTATGTTCCTCATGTTCAAGGCAACATTCGAATGGATTGGAACACCGACGTCGGACGCATTGGATGCCTTCTTCTCTGGCCCATTAACAGAGGGCGCAGCATCCGTGTTGAATGCCATGGGCGTATCGCCCTTCACCCATGCGCTAATCGAAGAAGGTATTATCGCGGGCGTTGGCGGCGTGCTCGTATTCGTACCGCAAATTTTTATTTTGTTTTTATTCATATCCTTTATTGAGGATTCGGGATATATGGCTCGCGTCACCATTGTCATGGATCGACTTATGGAGGCTGTTGGCTTAAACGGCAAGGCATTTATCCCCTTTGTTATCGGCTTCGGGTGCAACGTGCCCGGCATTATGGCCGCGCGCACAATTGAGCAGCCGCGGGAACGGCTCGTCACCACTTTGCTCGTACCGCTAATGTCGTGTTCAGCTCGATTGTCCGTGTACGCCTTGTTTGCAGGTGTATTTTTCAAGAGTCACCAAGCGCTCGTTGTACTGTCTCTATACGTCATGGGCATTGTGCTCTCCCTGCTGCTGGCCAAGCTGTTCACCAAGCGGATGATGAAGGAGGAACAGAGCATATTCGTCGTCGAGCTTCCGCCTTATCGGATGCCGCAATGGCAAACCTTGTTCCGCAGTACATGGGAAAAAGGCAAGGGATTCGTCCGCAAAGCCGGTACCTTCATTCTTGGAGGCTCCGTGCTGATCTGGCTGATGACATATGCTGGGCCAGGCGGTTTTGGAGTTGAAATGGATGACTCCTTCCTAGCGATGATTGGCGGCGTGCTGGCACCATTGTTCGCTCCGCTTGGATTTGCGACATGGCAAGCGGGTGCATCCTTAATTACCGGTTTTCTGGCAAAGGAAGTTGTCGTATCCACGATGAATATCATCTATCACGCACCGGATACGGCCATGCTCGAATCCCAAATTGCCGGCGCATTTACACCGTTGTCTGCGTATGCATTCTGTGCATTTGTGCTATTGTATGTCCCTTGTCTCGCGACGGTAGGCATTATCAAAAAAGAAACCGCATCCTGGCGCTGGACGTGGTTCTCCATAGGCTATTCCTTGATCATTGCCTATGTTGTCGCGCTTATCATTACGGGAATCGGCAAATTGCTCGGTTATTCCTGAAACGAAGAGGTGAATCGCATGTCGTGGCCGGAAATCGGAATCGTAACGATCATATTTGCTTATGCACTGTGGATGGTTGTTCGCCATGTACGCAAGACAAAGCAAGGAGCTTGTGCTGCATGCGCATTAAACCGCTCATGCTCGTCCGGGTGCGCTGCTCATCCACATGCGGCTCCTGCTTCTCAGCATGGAGATCAGCTCAAGAGGTAACAAGCAGTTGTACAATCGAAATCGCATATCGCGTTGCATTCGTGAGCCGCTATCGGCTTCACTAAAATGGCGATTCATTTCATGACACAATAAAAAGAACAGTAGGCGGGATAACGAATCTCGTTCTACTGTTCTTTTGCTTTTACACTTTCCCATCAAGCGATCTTACATTCCAGAACCATGCTTCCCCGTTATAGGCGTCTTGATCATATCAGCATCGTACAGCATGGCGAGCTGCCTTGTTTCTACCCGCTCATTGCTCATACAAACGAACAAGCTCATCCACAAGCTCGCCTACATAAGACACAGCTTCCCGAATTGTATTCGTATCGGACATATCCACGCCCGCCAGCTTCATCAGCTCCAATGGCGGCAAGGAGCCTCCTGCCTTCAGCGCCGTTAACCAGCGCTCCACGGCAGGCTGGCCTTCTTCGCGGATTCGCTTTGCGGCTGCTGTCGAGGCCGTTAGTCCTGCAGAGTATGTATATGGATATAAGGACATGTAATAATGCGGCTGACGCATCCAAGTCAGTTCTGAACCTGGATTCATCACAACGGCGTCTCCCCAGAAATCGCTCTGAACCTGCCCCTTCAATTGCGACAAAAGATCGGCCGTAATAGGCTCTCCCTGTGAAGCAAGCTCATACACCCGGCGCTGCATTTCGCCTTCCAGCAGATGCGTTACAAAATTATGATAGTACGTACTCAATAGTTGTGTAATAATCCAGCGTCTCATTCGAGGATCGTTCGACTGACGGAATAAGTGGTCAGCCAGCAGCATCTCGTTCATCGTGGATGGTGCCTCAATAAAATAAAGCGATGGACGCATGTTCGTTATTCGCTGATGTTTATGAGCCAGCATAAAATGTCCAGCATGGCCAAGCTCATGAGCCAAGGTGAATGCCCCTCGCATGCTTCCGGTCCATGTCATCAAAATGTAGGAATGGGCGTCATAGATCGATGAACAGAATGCCCCTGTCGATTTGCCTACATTGTCCGCATAGTCAATCCAACGATTCTGAATGGCTTCCCCGATAATTGCTGCGTATTCTGGCCCCATCACCTGCAGCGCCTCTTCCACCTGCCTCGCTGCGGCCTCGAACGAAATTTCCGGATTATATTCAGGATCGAACGGCGCATGCAAATCACTAAAGCGAAGCTCATCCAGCTCAAGAACACGCTTCTTAAGATTTGCCCATCTTCGCATATGCGGAGCAAGCTCGGTTTGTATCGTATCTAATATGGCGTTGTACATTTGCTTCGTCACTTGTTGATTATGCAGCAGCATATCTGTTACATGATCATATCCGCGAAGCTTTGCCAGCACGACCTGCTTCTTCACTTCTGTCGCATACGCAGCCGCAATCCCGTTGCGGTGGGCATACAGGGTTTCGGAAAATGATCGGAATGCTTCTCTGCGCAAGTATGTATTTGGGGAGCCCACATATCGACTCTCAAATAAGGCAAAAGATAGCGGGTATGTCGTACCCTCCTGATCGGTAACAGATTCGAACGACATGTCCGAAAGCTTGATTTGATTATAAATTTTGTACGGTGCTCGTAAGACACTGCCAAGTGCTGCAAGCGTCGATTCGGTCTCACTGCTCAGCCGATACGGCTTCTTGCTTGCAATTTGATCCAAATAAGGCTTGAATTCCAGCAGCTTAGGCTCTTCTTCATAAAAAGCGGACAATACCTCGTCCCCCATGTCACTAACTTCAGACTCGAAGAAGGATAGAGCAACTGACACTTCAGCCAGCATATCCTGCGCACGGCTGTTATTCCCCTGATTCACTGGATTCGTGCTGTCTTCCGTCCATCGTAAATGCGCATAACTGCCGCATAACTGCTCACGTTTCCAAATGGCCTCCATTGCTTCCAGACAAGCCAGCAGAGTTCCGGCATCTTCATGCAATTTGCCTGTAAATCGAGTAACCGAGCCCAAATCAGCTGTAATCGCTTGCAATTCCTCAAGCCATTTTGCGTCTGATTCGAACAAATCCTCCAATCTCCATGTTGCTTCCAGTGGGACTTCTGATCGTTTCATTCGCACTGCTTGCGCTGCCATTCTTCCATCTCCTCTCTTCTGAGTACTCGGTTATCATAACATATGAATAGACAAAGAACCTGCATATTGAAGCATTCTCTTTCAAACGAAATACAAAGCGTCTATTGATCAAACTATTTGATTTACCCTATTTCAAAAGCCGCTTATGTCCAATATTGCAGCAAAGTATTAAACTAATTGGATAATTAATAGGCTTGAAATGGGGTGGTTTTATTGAATAAATATGTTGTTCTGAGACTAGCCACTGGCGAGGTCAAGTCCATAATTGTGTGTAAATTCCCTCAAGCGAAATCAGTTGCTCTACCCTAAACGCACGACCTTATAAGAAGTCTTTGCATGCGTTTTACGCCATTCCAAATAATCCGTCATATCCAAATATTTGCAACCGTTGCTCCACTTCTCATCAATCTCCATCAACAAAGCTCCAAGTAACCGGTATGCCACAGTTAGGAAAGATACGAATGATACGCTCACGGCGTCGTACTTCCTCGTTTAAACGCTCTTTGGCTGTTCGTTTCACAACATTGCTGTTGCCATCGTAATAGTATGTTTTCGCTTGCTGTTGTGGGTCACTTTGCTTCGTAAGCCAGCCTATTATAAAAAAGAAAACCGCATGGAGTTGTGATATGCTCCCTTGCGGTAGACAGTTGAAATAAATTTCGGACTATATTAGAGGGCAAGTTGGCTAGCCTAAAACGTTCCTTACCTGCTTCTATGTAAACTGGAACGTTACCAGATTAATCTTTGACCCTTACACAATTAGTAATCGGGATTACACTTCATTTTGTTGTGGTGGATATTTTTTGACCGTCCAACACCCTATATATCGTTTTATGTACATACATTGTCGCAATTATTTTTACAAAACCGCAAGTAAACAAAGATAACAAAAACCAGGTCAATCATGGTGGTATCTGACCATAATCAATCTGAACATTGTAACGGCATAACGTTATTTAGGGTATAATTGTTAACCTCTTTCGTTCGTACCGCCATTTAAGGAAAATATTATACGGGACTGGTGAGGGTTAGGTTCTTTTGGGACATGCCGCCCGATTCATTCGGCACTGGGTGGGGGTAAAAAGAAGACCTTGAGGAATACCCCAAGGTCAAGAATTGTTATTTTTTAAAACAATCGAATCTTTTACATAGGATGTCAAGCTCTAGCGGAGGCATGGTGATTGTACACTTTAAATACTTCACTCCCTTGTTAATATAATCTTCAAGTTCAACATTCTGTAAAAAGTACGGAAGTTCCGCTCTTGTAAATTCACTAATTGGTTTCTCTTTGTCATAATCTAATGCATGTTTGTAGTTAATCTGATAGCAATTCGAAAACCTATAAACTACATCACCATCAGAATCCTCATATACTAAGACAAGCTCGTCACCAAAAAAATTAGTAGACAAACTAATAACCCTAGCATCCCAATAATGCATTTCTTCAATCTTTTTCAGAAGCAATTTAGATTCCATTTCAACCTCACTTTTTATATCGGATATGAGCATCAGGACTCTTCTGTTCAACAATTTTACCATTGATATCTAATGAATTTCCTTTTTCATCATAAAGA
The DNA here is from genome assembly GCF_000293805.1 of Paenibacillus alvei DSM 29. Lineage (GTDB taxonomy): Bacteria > Bacillota > Bacilli > Paenibacillales > Paenibacillaceae > Paenibacillus_B > Paenibacillus_B alvei. The sequence goes on from NZ_AMBZ01000005.1 coordinate 138,124, forward strand.
TGAACATGGTCAAATTTCGTAACCTTATCGGGAGGATCAATTCTCATTCGGATTAATCCATTAGCATCTTTAACATGAACAAACCCATTATTATCTGTATACTTCCATCCATCAGGAAGATTACTCAAAAGCTGTGATTTGTTCATATTAGGTACGTCAGCCAATTTAAATCCAAAGATAGAGCAATTATGTACCCAAATCCCAAGGTTAGATACAAAATAAAAATTATAGTCCTTAACCTCAAAATTATAAACCCTTGCTTTCAGTGGCTCTTTCCTAATCTTATCTATAGCCAGTTTAGAGCCATCACTCGTAACAAGCAAGTCTCCAATTTCCAGGTCTTTCACTTCTGTCCATCCCTTACCATCCAGCCAGAAAGGATGTTCTGCCGTAGCCTCAATGACTTCATCATCAATGTAAACTTTATAGATTTCATTAGCCTGTTTTTGGAACAGCCCAACAACCTCTTTATACGCCACTTCTCCTGTTTCGTCAGACTTGGCAAGAACCGTATCTCCGACCTCAATGTCTTCGATATTTCTCTCCCCTTCGTCTGTTAATACCTTTGTCCCTGCTGTAAAACAATTACACTTTGCAAGTGATTTCGCTGCTTTACTAACCTTAGATCCAACTTTACCCGCTTTTAGTACTTTTCCCCAAGGCAGAAATGATGCTACAGTCAGGGCTTTTTCATTCAGAGAGCCATCAGGATTTAAAAGCGTATTTACATCATCAAGTATTAAGAAATTTGCTCCTTCAACTGCTATCTCCTTACCTGCCTTAACTTGTGCTTCCAAATTAGATTTACAATTTCCCATATCGACCGCACATGTTAAAGACGGAGAAATTGGGTAAACAAAATTACCCGTAGGGTCTAAATGAATTAATGGGTTATTGTAAACATACGTATACAAGTTCAAGCTCAGCGGATTCTTGATTTCCCCTTCATACGTATCCTCATTGATAAACCGTCCTACACTTGGATCATACCATCTTGCGCGCAAATATTGCAGATTCGTTGCTTCATCCCAGTATTCGCCCGAGTAGCGGAAAATGTTTGGAACCTGCTCCTCTTGCACCAATGGATTGCCCCAGATATCATACGTATAGCGGTTCAGCACATTTCCTTGCGCATCCCGGACTTCCGTAATGTCGCCGTGTCCGTTGGATACGTAGTATTGCATGCCTTGTCCTGGTACCTGACGAGCCAGCAGCTTGCCGTTCGAGTCGTGGACATACACCGCGGTAATTGTGACGCTGCCGTTACCCTCCACCTTACCTTCTGCTACGATCTTCGCTCTGTCGTCATAGTAGTAACGGGTCGTTACGCCGCCTTCGGTGCGTTCTACCATCAGGTTATCGCCGTTGTAGCGGTAGCTGACGGCTTTGCCGTCTTCCGTCGTTACTTGGGTCAGGCGGTTGCGGCTGTCGTACGCATAGCTGGCTCCCTTGATGTTCGGTACCTGATCGCTTTGCAGGGTGCTGCGGTTATCCCGTTGATCGTACGCATATGCTTCATTGAACTGGCTTGATGTCTTGATCCGGTTCAATAGATCGTAGCTGAATTGATACGCTGCTCCGTTGTCGTTTTTCGCTACGATGTTGCGGTTGTTATCATAGGTGTAGCTGTAGCTTCCAAGCGGCGCATCTCCTTGCTTCTGCTGAATGCCTGCTAGATTCAAGCCATCATACGCATAGTTCTCCAAAAATCCTTGCGCGGATTTCAACTCCGTCAAGCGATTAAACGAACCGTCATATTTGTATTCAAATTGCGTGAGCTGCGAGCCGCTGCCATCTAAGACGGCCATACTTGTTGGGTTCGGCAGGATGTTAGTATGGCTTATTCGCTGCGTGATCTTATAGCCCCCAGCCGCAACGGTCTGTTCCGTGCGCAGTCCCCTGACTTCGTAATCGTAGTTGATGCGCGTCTGATCCGGATAGGTGATCGATGCCAATTCTCCTGTTGGATAGTAGGCATAAGTTGTCATGCCCGTCTGATCCGTCATTGCCGTCCGCTTGCCCGTTGCGTCGTAGCTGTACGAAATTCTCTCATCCGGAGCAGTGGTGGCAGTCAGGAGATTACGGTTATTGTATTCGTATTGTTGAACCTGCCCTTTTCGGTCGATGCTTTTAATCACGTTTCCATTGCCGTTATAGTAGAAGCGTTTACTTTGCTTGTTCGGATCGATCTGCTGCAGCAGTCGGCCGATTTCATCATACCGTTTCTCAACCGTATTTCCGTCCGCATACTTGACTTCGACCATATCCCCCGATAGGTTATACCGATAGCGCGTCGTCTTTCCTTCGGCATCTGTAACGGCGATCAGGCGGCCTAGTCCATCATACTCGTATTTTGTCGCATTGTGATTGCCGTCGTAGGCAGTCTGAACATTCCCCGCCAAGTCATATTCGTACCGTGCGGCTACCACGGCTTGACCAGACGGTTTGATTTCTTCTTTGGCAATCAAGCGATCCATTACATCGTACGTCTCGCGGATTCCATTATTGGCTCCGTCGTAAGTCGTCTTCGTGTTGGCGGCATCGTCGTATACGATTCTGTTTTGACCATAGATGAAGTTTTCTTTCGTTACGCGTCCCCAAGCATCATATTCATACTCCATCCAATTGCCGTCAAAGGTTCCTTTTCGAATCATATGACCATAGCGATCATAGGTATGATTGGCCACCCCGCCACGGCCATTTGTTTCTTTGATTAAATTCCCCAATGGGTCGAACCACTTTTCGATTTGCTGTCCGTTCGGGTACGTAATCGTAATTTTATTTGCTGCATCATCGTAAGCTACGGCGGTCTGTGTGCCGTCCGCATAGATTTCCGCAGTCATCCGTCCCAACTTATCATGCGTATACGTCGTAACATTTCCGTTGCCATCGATGTATTTCGTCGGATCTCCTGTCAATGTGTTATACTCCATTCGGGATACGAGGCTGTCCGATGCTCCGTCGACATTCGTAACATTCACCGATTGCTTGTTCAAAAACATTCTTCCATATTCTTGCTGGACAACAGTATCCCGGGAGTCGCCTTTGATCCGTATGGTTATCGGGTTCCCCATCGAATCATATTCATAATTCAACTGCTGCACGATAGTCCCTTGATCACTCTTGGATTGAACTTGCAGCAGTCCGCCAGTACTTCGATCATACTGATATTCCGTATTCAAGTTCATGCTTTGCCCTGTAGGGACAACGCTGCGGATAAGCCCCTTCTGCTTATTCGGAGATTCCAGCCGCCCATACTCATAATGGCTTGTCGCGCCTAATGGGTTCCTTTCAGAAACGATGTATCCCCAATTTTCCTTATCATACGTTCTGGTCGTAATTCGAGATGCCGAGTTTCTCCCCTCGCTGCTTCGAACCTCCTCAATTCGAATGGGGTTCGGGTTTCTCATTCCCTTGTCATATTGATATCGGACAGTTCGGGCTTCATTCCCACGATCCGTACGCGTCCTCGTTTCTTCCAAATATAGACTCGATGGGGCGTCACTCCCATTATATCGTTTGTCATACACATAGGTCGTTGTTTTCAGACCGTCCGTTACGTCCACCGAGAAAGAGTTATCTTGGAACTTCTCCCCTACATCACCGTTATTGAACGTGAAAACCAACTCATTTTGATGCGTTCCGGAGGTCGAACTATAGGAGTCCCGACGCGTTTTATAGCGAATCGTTTCCTCTTCCGCATACTCCCCGATTTTGCGGAATACCGGAGTATCGAATGCAAACCGGGTAATTGCTTTCGTTGGATGCTCGATTACGCTTAAAGCGATGGTATCGTTTCTCCCCCATTTCATTCTCATTAAATCGGATTGTCCATCCTTGCGAAAATCTTTATAAGCCCTGGCAAAGTTGAAGTAAAGGTCTTTCCACACGCTGTAATCGTATTTGGTGGATCGTCCCATCGGATCGATGACTTCCGTCAGCAGATCTTGTTCCAGGACGGATTCTCCTTTAATAGAGGTCACTCTTTGCTTTTTATAGACAACTGTCCGACCTCCGCTTTCCACGACAATTGTATTATCGGGATTATACGTAAAAATCATAGCATTGGCACCGGTCCTTGAACTGTTTGACGTCACGATCAAACCTAGTTCTGTACCGTAATATATGAATTGAATATAATTCCCGTCTTTATCCTTTATTAGAATTAAGTCGCCCACGGCATTAAAATATTGCCGTACCCCTGTTTTATAATTGGCAAGCTCATACGCAGACTTTTCATTTCCTATCTTGACATTCTCTGATTCGGAAAAGTTCAGATCATGAAAAGGATACCCTACAATATTAGATCCATCTATTCGATAAGTGCCCAAGCCGGAAATATAAAGGTACATCTGTCCGTCTACTCTTTTGAAATAGGAAATATCCCAAATCCACCCTTTTCCGAGCTTGAATCTGCCCTCTTCATCGGTTGATTGTTTCGTGATATTCTCCTTATAACTTTCCGGGTTGAAAGTAATATCGTTCTTTGCTCGAGAGCTGTCGTATACGCGTCGCAGCGCAAAATCTAAACCGTTGTATCCGGGCATGACCAGATCCGTTGTCTCCACGCGCAAGGAAGCGTCCACGGTTGAAATATGGTCGCTTTCCGAACCGACCGCATACGGAGCTTGATCCAAGCGAATCGGTGCACGCTGCAGCGCGACCTTGTCGTATGGACTATCGTCGCTTAGCGATCTCTTCGCTCGACGCTGGGTATTGTATACTAGATCGGTAACCGATAGAGGTTCTTCTCCTCCATATACTTGATCCGTTACAGAGATGGGATCATATACGGCAGCAGTTACACTCGCATTATGAGCATGTAGGGGATCCGTAACTAGCGAGGGGTACTGCTGTTCCATAAATTGCTCATACGATCCGCCCTGCTTTTGAAGAAGCAGCCCTTGATAAATATGATGAAGCAGGTAGCCTTTCACGATTTCATTGACCACCCAATCCCTTGCTACGCCAAACATTTCCGTAATCGAGGTGACGGTGATTAGCTCATCTGAGTCCGATAAGGTTTCATTTGCGCCGTATACGCTAGAGGTGACGGTTCTATTGGATGTTTGGTTCGCAGACTTAGGAGAGTCTTGTGCTGATGTAATAGGTATACTTGTAAACAATAGCGTACATGCAAGAATTATTGACAAATATCTCTTCAAGGCTAAATCCTCCACTTCATTTTTTGTTGAATCTATATTCTTTTTAATTTCGGATTTGCAATGTATACCTTGCCTTTTCCACTCGTTCCAGTCTCACTTAGATATGTTTCACCTCCCTGTCATATCGCTAATACACGTAGATTAAATTTGAGTTGGTGGCTGGTGTTTTGTACATTTCGCTTTCGATCTCAACAGGCTGTAATGCCCGATTCCAGACTTTCATCTCTGCTATATTTCCGTGAAATTGATAGTGGGTATCATTATCCCATCCTGATAAGTAAGCACGATCTGCAACATTTCGATTAGAAGCAGTCCCTATCTTCGCAAGAGTTTGTCGAACGCCATTGATATACAACTCATTTTTGTAAGTATCCCCATTCGTAAATATTGCAGATACGTGAACCCACTTATTAACTAGTGAATCCGATGAGGTTCCATACAAATCCCCATTGCCTGTATTGAAGCCAAATAATCGATCATTAAAGTACAAATCGTACGTGCTGTTAGCCCAGCTAAAGGGCATTTCGATTTGGTTCCCGTCCCATTTCATCCAAAATTGAACGGTTGTTTGCGCACCAGGACTCGGATCCGCTTGAATTCCTGATAATTTCATTTGTTGGAATCCGTTGAACTTCAGTGATTGTACAGGCTCATCTCTTAGCTTCCATTCTCCTACCAAATCTGCTACTGCTACAGGACTTTTCGAAAATACACTGCTTGAAATTTCGGGTTGCGTTAACGCCCTCTTCCAGATTTTTAGATCTGATATTTGACCTTTGAAGCGGTAATCTTCACTCCTTGCCCAGCCTGAAATATTCGCAGTGCCCGACACAGATTTAATTAGTGATTGACTCCCGTAGTGTTGTAACGTTTGCTTTGTTCCATTTACATAGATTTCACTTTTTGTAATGTCCCCATTATGAAATATGGCTGTAATTTGAACCCATTTGTTAGCGATATTTTCGGCTGGAAATCCGAATAAATCCCCGTTCCCCGTATTGAACCCTAATACATTACTGTTCAGCCAAAGTGTATATCCCGAGTCCCAGCTAAATGGCATCATATTGTCTTGACCTGTCCAGTTCATCCAAAATTGGACGGTTGTTTTGGCATTTTCAGCGCCGTTAATTCCATAGGCATTGATTGCAACTTTTTCTTTGCCTGTAAACGTCTTTTTATCTGCGGGAGTGTAACTATTATCTGCAATGTTTACAGTAGATTTTCGAATCAGGTTGCCATTTGGGTCATATTCATAAATAACGTTGTTTCCTGCAAAGCTCGTGCCAGCCGGCAACATTATCATAAGAATTATAAGTAGTGACGATATTATCGTTCTCATATGATACCTTCCTCATCATTAAATTCATTGTTTTATGCTGCTCGTACGATTCCCGTTTTGATCGTATATATATTGATTCGTCTCCCCTTCGATAATGTGATAGACTCAATCCATTACCTGAACATGCACCCATGCTACGGCCATCATATTTCCGTATTGATCAACCGTATAGACATGCGTAATGTATGTACCTGATTCATTATTATGTTTACTGAAAGGAATTCGGATTTTCCATACACCCGGCTTTACTTGTTCTCCTTTCATCCATGGATGTTCAAGATCATCTTGTCCATTGTGATCCGTCCATGTTGGAAATCTGACTTCATTGATGCTAGTAGGAACTCCTTCTACAAAAATTTCATATGAACCATCGCTTTTCTTCACCTCTTGCGGAGCTCTAAGTTGAACGTTGTTGCCGCGAACCGTAACGATAAAACCATCTACAAATTTCCCATCCGCATAGATATGGGTAATATAGCTGCCCGCCTCCTGATTATGCTCACTATAAAGTACAGTTGCTTTCCATACTCCATTTGCTACTTTACTTCCCTCAATCCATTTCAAGTCATCCTGATCATGAAGAGCTGTCCACGTTGGGAACTGAACCTTCTGCGTATTCTGATCCAGACCATAAATGGCAATATCGTAGGACACACTAGATAGATTCGTCTCGATTGGATACTGAGTTCCACCTGTCACATTTACCTCTGCCGCGCCAAGCATCATGTTGTTTCCATATTTGTCAAAGCTATAAATATGTGTGATATACTTTCCTGTCTCATAATTATGCTTCTTGAATGGAATCGTTATTTTCCATGTACCGTTCCCTTGATTGACTCCTCTAATCCAAGGTTGCTCCAGATCGTCTTGGCCATTTGCCTCTGTCCAAGTCGGAAACCTAACCTCATTCACATTGGAGCCTACACCATCAATGTAAATATCATAAGACTCGTCCTTCAATGACGCTTTTTCTGGACTGCGCACTTTCACGTTAAAGCCCACATTAACGATTGTCGATGCAACCATACGATCCCCATCATAAATATGAGTAATATAAGAGCCTGTTTCCATACCGTGATTTTTGAAAAAAACAGTCGCTTTCCATACTCCATTAGACACCTTCGTTCCCTTGATCCACTCCATATCATCCTGGCCATTACGATCAGTCCAAGTAGGGAAATATACCTGTTCAGCATTACTACGTATCCCTCTTATATAGATCTCATAGGATAGAGCCGACAAATTGATTGTTGGCTGTGCTGTCTGGCTCCCTTTTTTTCGATTGATTTGATTTCCGTTAGAATCATAGATATAAGACATATAAGTGCCATCTGCTTGAAAAGCAGCGATCAATCTTCCGTCAGCATCGTATATGTAATCGTTTTTCTTTGCATCTGTAGACAAGTTAATAAACACTTGCTGCGATTCCTTTTGCCCTTCTTGAGCAAGTGCTTTGTCCCCGTAAATCAAGTTTGTCCCAATCATAAAAACAATCATTATAGTGATGCTTATGAACAGCTTCTTTACATCCTTCACCATTACCATGTACCCCTGCCTTATCTATGTTTCCTTTTTCTATATTTACTATTTCTGCTGACCTATGCTACTTTACAGACATTAATTTACATATATAAGAACAAACGGGTATTATTTGGGCGTGTTTTGTAACATCATTGTTCTTTTTATCACCTTATAGAAATGTTTCCATGTATACTATGTTCATATAGTCACTCACGGAGGTATAAATCGAATGAAAAAACTGATCGGCCTATTTCTTTTGCTTTTTGGATTGGCCCCTGCAATCAATATCATAAATTCATAAAATTTCTATTTGTTTTTTTAAAACTTTCCTCCTTCTACATGCTTCCTTGCTCCTTCTCTGAAACTCAAAAAGATAAACATCTAATTCTTGACTCAATCTCACAACACTTTCGTTTGTAAAGCTCTTTTTTTCATTTGCTGTCTTTATTAATTGCTGTCGGATACTTTCGATTTTCTCAATTAAATAATCATGTTTTGCATAGCAAAAATAAAAAGCTTCTATTGTTGAAACACCCTTTCATATTTTTTGACAGCTTAAATGATTGGAGCGCCCCTAATCCATAAACTGTACTTTCTTGATAATAATAGGGGTTGCTGAAAAATGATTATTTTTGGATTTTTATGTAACTGTTAATGATTCAACATTCTTTAATGGATGGTCATAGTGTTTTATACAAAACAAAAAGACGCCAAATGGCGTCTCAGATTGACAACTCCCGCGAGTTTATACTGGTTTAACATGTGTGGCGTCAATAAAGAGTATGTCAGGTTCAAGGAAAACATGACGAGCAGCTTCTTGGAGAATACACTCAAAGATAGCCTCAAACAGTCCCGCATCCCGAAAACGGCGTATATAATTCATGCCCAGTGTGGAGGAATGGGTTGACTGAAATTATATCCAATAATCCCCGACATTGGCCAATTCACTTATGGTCTAATGCATGGAGCAAATACCAAAGTGACATTGAATCAGCTTGCAATCTTAACGAACACAACTAATTCAATACTAGGGCGACCATTATCTTTACAATAGAACTGTCGAACCAAGTCATAGAACCAAGTCATAGATGAAGCTAAAGTCGTTAGCTTATTCAGCTTTGCGAACCAAATGATCCTCTCATACAAGCTCATCCAAGGAGATCATGGAGATTCAATACTTCCACAAAGTTCGCTCAAAAAAAGACTGTCGAAAGGACTTTGTCGACAGTCTGGAAGCACCTTTAAGGTGAGTTTCTCATTAGAGTTTTTCAATTGGTTCCCCAACTCGGTTCTCCGCCTGAATACTGGACAATCTGTGCTTCCCCTACATTTGTGTTAGGTACTATAGGAGTCAAAAAAAGCAAAACGACAGACGTCAAAACAATTAAGTGTGAAAATTTACTCTTCATCGCAACTTCCTCCTATTTAGGCTTTTTGCTCAGTTCAGAGTACATTTTATTCATTTTTTGTAGAGCAGAAACATATAATTCAATATTTTTGCTCTCTAATGCCTCCTTCGCGATACAATTAAAGCATTCAAATGCTTCGGTATACATATTGACTTTCATATACTCGTGTGCGCCTTTAGCATAATATTCAAATGCAGTTGCTATGTATACATTATTATACATCAGAAAATCGCCCTTAAGCTTATAAAAATAAGCAAGTATATACCTTCTAAAAGGCGTTACAATGTTCATGTTCGCAATTTTCTCTTCATTGCTTAACAGTTTTTCAATTGCGGAAAAATCTTTTTTTGCAGATACAGTTCGAATAACGAAACTGCGATATAAACAAAATTATATTCAGAGGAGTTCTTTAAGCAATCTTCAAGTTGGGTAATTGCCAAATCTATATTTCCCAGTTTTCCGTTTATGGAACCAGTCATAAATTTGATGTTCTCGATTACATGCGGAAAGGAGAATTTACTATATTCGTCTAGATAGTACCTAGCTGAAGCGGCATCTCCTAAATAATAGTATGAATTGCATAAGGCATAAAAAGCCTCCGCTTTCAAAAAACTGTCTGCTTTGTCATTGCGGATAACATTTGAACAAAGCTCAATGCAATCTTCATAGAGCCTTAAAACATAGGCGTGGCAGCCTAGCTTATAATAAAATGTTATTCGCTCGTCGTGGGATAAGAAATCCGCATAATTCAAAATAGCTCTTCCAACTGTATATGTTTCATTTAATCTACTGAAATCATCTCGTTCAATCATATACTTTTGGTACAAACCTTTTGCTATATAGGGCATAATTCCATGGGCACGTGAGTAATCGATGATGAGGCTGTACAGGGATAATTGAATGGAGGTATCCTCTAAGGAGTCTGTCATTTGATACAGATTTTCTATCAAATCTAATGTATCCTCTTTTGGTGATTCGAGATATTTTGTAGCTATTTTGGTTATTAATGATGGACTGTAAAATGCTGCAACCGCTTTCTGTAAAAACGCATAAATCACATTTGATTTATGTCCGATCTCGATGTACTGTTCTACGATGTCTTCAGAGGGGATATCCAATACGGCTGCGATAGATTCAATGATGTTGAAATTGGGACGTTTAACCTCCCCATTCTCAATCCTTGAAAGGTTGCCTTTATCAAGGCCAACTAATTCTTGAAGCTTAGACAAACTGATATTTTTCCTTTGGCGATGATACTGAATAAGCTCCCCTAATGTTGCAGGCTTCGCAGTAACGATACGCACAACCTCACCTTCCTTTAGCGTTGCAGATAATCACACTATATTTTACCGTATTTTTAATAATTGTAAATATTTCTTAATTAATCAATTTTGTGAAAATCTTCAAAAGAAATTATAGGAGTCTGTAAAATAGTTTGTGTGAACTCTTAAACCAAAATCCAGTAAACTTAAGTAAATCCGGTTTAAGAAAACAACGCAAATGGCACGGTTTAACAGGCCTGCCCTTGGAGTTGGATGATAATTATAAAACACTTTTACCAGCAGTCGGAATCTTGACCAATATAAAAAAAGCCTCCCACGCCAGCCAGCATACACTGGACTGACGTGGAAATGCTACCGTACCTTCTTCCCCATTACTATCGGTTCAAATACCCTGCCTGCTGCAGCAGCCGCTTCAATACTACAACAGCTTCTGCGCGTGTGGCCGTTCCATTCGGCACAAAATGGTCAAAAGAACGTCCTTCCATTAATCCATTGTTTACGACCTTCGCTACCGCATCCTTGGCCCACGAAGCAATCTTGCTCCGATCCTTGAACGCTCGGAGAAGCTCCTCCGTATTCCCCTCTGCAAGGTTCATCCCTACAAGCTCGGCTGCTCTGGCTAGCAGCATACTAATCTGCTCCCGCGTGATCCTATCATTCGGACGGAAACGTCCGTTATCGCCTTGAATCAGTCCCTGCTCAACAGCTGCTCCTATTGCGCCTGCATACCAATCCTTGGGCTGAATATCTGAAAAAGGTGAAACATCTGTCTTCTCCTTCATGCCGAGGGCCCGCACCAGCATAGTCGTGAACTGAGCACGCGTCAACGGATCGCCAGGATCGAAGCGGGTATCACTCGTCCCCTTCACGATGAGCTTGGATGCCAGCAGTAAAATGTCTGTCTCTGCCCAATGTCCCTGAATATCAGCAAAAATAGGTGACTGCACCTCAGCAATGGTAAAGATGCCTGTCTCCGATAGCTGAAGCGATGCTTCCAAGCCTCCATCTCCAAACTCGAACAGGGCGGGGAGGAAGGAGATTCGTCCCAAATGTCGATCATACGAAATTGCCGTAACTCGATTTTTATCAGACATTGCGGCCGGAAGCTTGTAGTCAAACTGAGCCCGCACGCGACTCAATGTGGTTGCTTGCTTTCTATCCCCATCCTTCACGGCAAATTCAATTTCGAACGGTGACCCAAGCTGTAGAGCTCCTTCAACTGCCAATCGTTTCTGCAGCTCTTTATCCTGTTCTTTTGTTAGCGTTCTGATCTGAATCTGAAGCTCTTCTGTTTTCTGAACGCTGCTGCTGCCTAATGCTGATCTCAAGGCATGAAGCGGAAGAGTAAGCTGTCCGAACGATGATACGACACGTATGTTCGGCTTCAACTGCGAAAACTCTTCCGCAGCCTGCAGCACGCCCTTCACCGGCAAACTGATATCCAGCACATCCTGAACGTTGGAGATGCTATAGATAAAAATCGGAGCAATTGATGATTGCTTTTTGAATTGCTCGATTTCTGCCTGCATCGGTGCAAGATTAATCCTTGCCGCAGTTACGAATTGACCGTCCTTATTCTGCCTATGCGAAATGGACAAACGCTCTGGTTTAGCAGGAGCTGCAGGCTGCTGCGATACAACTGCACCGCCGGATTGGCTTGAATCCCCTGAATTCGAGTCTGTATCTCCAGAACCGGTGCGGGTGATATCAATCGTTCGACTGTTTGTTTTGATCTTGTCGACAAATACTTGGACGGTAACACTGTTATGGCCAACGGACAGCGGGATGACGGACTTGAACGTACCGCTCGCACCCACCGTTGCGGCCTGCCCGTTTAAATAAACCTCAGATTTCCCCGTGCCCAGCACTTCAACCTGACCCTCTACCCATATCTCTCGGCTCGATGTCTTTCGTCCTTCATCGTCCTTCAATCCGCTGAGTACAGCTGCCCGTACTGAATTGCCTGTATCATATGCATTTGCCACAAGCTGACGCAGCGTACTCGTCCCGGAAGGATCAACGGTCGTAATGACAAATCCCCCTTGCGGGATGATGCTATTATTTTGCTCTGGCACTGCCCAATTCCACTGAATAGCTTGATTGCGATTGACCACCTTCGTCACCTGACCGGAAGCATCAACTACTACTTCGACTCCAAATTGATTCGTGCCCGTTGAATAACCGAACGCATCAGTAAGTACATTTACATTTCCTTCGACTCGGTTCACATTATAATAATTCCCCTCCAGAAATGAATTTGGGCTATTCGGCAAGCTGATGCCAAGCTGGTAATCCTTCACGTATTCTTCATCCCTCAGCGCAGCAGCGGCAATCGGCCAGTTGATCTGCGACGCATCGAATAGCATCAGCCCGTTCGTCGTGCTTAATCCTGCTTGGAATGCCTCCCTCTGCATGGACGGAGACTGCACGTTCACCAGCGAGATTCCCGCATAGAGCGGAACTTCCCCGTTGGTGACAATATTGCCGAGCGTAATGTATTTCTTTACTTCCTTGCTCGTTGTCTGATAGGCGCCAATCATAAGGAAGTCCAAGTATTCAATATATCCTGTACCGTAATATTCAGGGGTATATACAGATTGATCAGGGAGTCCCAACCTTTCATCATAGCGAAAATTAGCACTTCCCCAATTGACGCCATTCAAATAGTACGTTTCATACCATGAACCGACATAGGAAGACACCTGAATTGTTCGTCCCGTCGAAGCTTCATAGGAATCAACCAATGCCTTTACTTCACCGAAGAAGCTCTTAATTGTCTGCGAGCGGAATTCCCACCACTCTTGAATAAGTGGTCCATAGATTCGGGTATTCTGCTCATAGCGATAAATATCGTTAGGCCAGTTCTGCAGACGCTTACCTTTTGCCTGCAAAAACTGCTCAAACTTGATTCGGGTAATATCGCTGAAATCAGCGGTTTCGTTATCATACCTCCCTCTATCATGTACAACTCCGTCTACATCGTAGTTTTTGATCACTTCCTCGAACGTTTTTAGCTGATAGGCTCTACCCTCATCATTAGACGGATTGACAAAGGCAACGAGCCCCTTTTTCGCGCTTTCACGCAGACGCTTGATTTCCCCGTTATTTTCCGGAACATACACGCGCTCCTCCCAATCCAAGTGCTGATCGAGCACGGCATATTCATTATGGGCAATCGAGCCTTCCGCGAATACATTCACAGATGCGTGCACTTTTAAGCCGAGCGCATGGCCATGGGTGACGAATTCCTGCAGCAGATCGAGATTCGGGTTGGAGCCAGACTTCTCCGGCGCCTTTATTTCACTGACATACGGTCTTCCCGTTAGATCATTCTTTTTGTAGGATGCGAATCCCTCAACCCCCTTTACATCGAAAATGATCGTTGTTACGCCTATGTCCTTCGCTTTTTTCAGGAAGGCCTGCACCTGCTCACTGGATTGGAACTTCCTTGCATTAGCAGCCTGATCTACCCACAATATTACCTCCTTCTTCGGGGAAAATCCTGGTCTGTTGAAAACGACAATATGCCGCTTATCCTGTTCTTTGCCATTCTTCATGAGTGCAATATCCACATAATTTGTGCCGCTGTTGAGGGGGACCGGAACGGAAAAAGAACCGTCCGCACCGAATGTCTCCTGCTTTCCATTCATGAACAACACGGTTGCAGCAGGGTTATCCATATTCATAATACGTCCAGTAATGATCGTCTGTTGATCCGTAACCGTATACATGGAGTCATTGTCCAGCACGAGTCTTGCGATTGCGCCATTCCCGCTCATCACATCTCTAACAGAGACAACCTCGCCATTTTTGCGAAGCTTGATTTGATCCCCAGCCTTGAAATGAACAGCCAGATACCGCTTGATGTAATTCGACGCGTAGCTGTCATCCTGTGCCGTTAGCACATACCCGCCGTCAGGGATTTCCAATGTGGTTGGCCCCGTCCAGACAGGCGGCTTGCCATTAATGGAAGGATTGACGACACGGAGTACGCGATTGTGCTCATCGACCTGCACAGCGACATTATATTGAGGGATGACAAGAGTGGAGCCATAATCGCGGGTAAACAAGGCAACGACATTGCCGTGTTGGGACAGATCTGCATCTACGACATCAATTTTATGCCGCGGCCCTTGAATTTCAATGGTTACATCGATTGGTGCAGCCTCCACCTCAATATAATCAGAGCCCTGCCCGGAACGGTCATAAGTAACGGTAAGCTGGGACATGGCCAGCTCTAAATCACCCTTCATCAAGCGAACCGTTATGCTGTTGACCCCAGCAATCAAATACACGGGGAGCATAAAGCTTCCGTTCGCTGTAATACTGGCTTGTTTCCCCCCAATCGTAACCTGAATATTCTGATTTTCTCGATAATTGGCTACATAACCTTTGACCTCGATTATCGGTACCGTTACCTTTGATTCCGAAGGGGTTACGAGATGCAGCTCCGGTTTCAATTCCGGCTCAGGGTCAGGCTTCTGATTGCGGAAATCGGCCGCCGTTACCTCCTTGCCGCCTCTCATTAGTCGAATGCGATCTCCAACGCCATAATGGTGAAATAGTGGTTTTTGATGAATGGAAGAGTCCCATGTGGTTCCACCGGAAAGCACGATGTAACCTTCCTCAGGAATGGAAATGCGGATGTCATCGTCCCATGACACCGGTGGGTCGGCGTCCGGGCCATATACGGCTTCGACAACACTGTGGGAATTGACGACAATAGCCATCTCGTATTTTTTGACGAATACTTCATTGCCATACACTGTATTCGTTACTCCAGCCCCGCTCGTATACAGGGCCAAGTAATCCGTTTTATTCCTCAATGAATCCCCAGGGGCATTCATATCGCTAATAAGAAGCGTCTGCGATGCATCCTGCGAGACAAGCGTAACAGGATCAGATCCAACCGAAGAGTCAAGCTGATGTTCGAAGGGAGGCACAGCGGCCTCTGCTTGTGCGAGATTAGGCACAGTCTGCAGCATCGAGGAGAAGAGGAGAATGGCGACAAGCCAGAAGGACAACGGTCTCAGCAAGATGTATCTCATTACAATTACCACCTTTCCTAGTTCTCCATCCGAAGGAGAACGATTTGGGAGTTATACGCAGTTGACCAGTGCGTGTGTATCAAGCTGGGACTCATCACCTCCTTTTTTGTCGCTTAAAAGATGTTGTTTCTGCCCCACATTGTAAATAGAAAGCGCTTTCGTTATTAGAGGTGTGGCATTACTTTTTCTGGTAAAATCATGTTTTCTTTTGCTTCACCTTATGTCATGAATGCTTCTGCTTCCTAACCACTAGAGCAGCAAACGGATGAAAAGGCGGAACAAATAATTTAATTCAATTTTTACATTGAACCTCCCATTATTTAGTGTATGATAGAAATTATTTCATTCGACTCCTCTTCTCAATCCGATGATGGGAAGCTTCATGTCGTTCACGATTGGAGGTAAGGCTATGTCGCGCAACACTTCGCTATCGATGTCTTGGCTGCTTCGATATGTAATCCCAGTGAGAGGGCGTTTGCTTTTTCTCTTGGTTATGCTGCTCGTATCTACCGCATTTCAACTCGTTAACCCGCAAATTGTTCAGCAATTTATTGATACGGCAGCCTCACAAGGCACACTATCTACCCTGCTGTTACTCGCAGGCTTATATCTGATTATTGCTGCCCTCACCCAGCTCATTACCGTCGCCATCAGTTATCTGGGCAACGATATATCATGGCGTGCCACCAACACCTTGCGCGCAGATCTGCTCAAGCATTGCCTTGGGCTGGATATGCATTTTCATAATCGCAAGACGCCTGGGGAAATGATTGAACGGATTGACGGCGACGTTACTGGTATGTCCAATTTTTTGCGATGTTCATTGTTCAGGTTATCGGCAGCTTCATTCTGCTGGCTGGCATCCTTGGCTTCATGTTTACCGTGAATTGGCCTATCGCACTCGCGATGGCGATTTTTACCCTGCTGTCGATTGGATTTATGACATTCATTCGCAACATGGGGGTCAGCAGTTCCAAGGATGAACGGGCTGCAAGCGCATCCTTATTTGGTCTTATAGAAGAACGAATTGCAGGCATAGAGGATGTACAGGCAAATGGAGCCGTTCCTTATGTCATCAATCGATTCCACCAGGCAATGCACAAGGTGTTCCGAACAGGGCGCAAAGCATGGATGCTGCGGGTCGTTCCGTGGAATACGACGGTGGTACTCTTTGCTATAGCGGTTACAGTTGTGCTGCTCTTAGGCGTGCATTACTATCTCATTGGTCAAATATCGCTTGGTACTCTTTTTCTTATTTTTCAATATACACAAATGCTGAACACACCTATCGAGCAACTGGGAGATCAAATTCAAGAATTTCAGAAGGCCAAATCCGGCATGATGCGTTCGCAAGAGATTCTCTCCCTTCAAAGTGAGATTGTAGATGGTACGAAGGAGCAGCTGCCAGATGGAGCATTGGGACTGGAATTCGATCATGTCACCTTCGGCTATAACGAGGAGAAGGTTGTACTTCACGATATAACCTTTGCGGTTCAGCCCGGTCAGCGTCTCGGCATCATCGGGCGAACCGGCAGCGGCAAATCCAGCATTAGCCGTCTTCTGCTTCGTCTGTACAACATAGACAGCGGCATCATTCGCATTGGCGGTGAGGATATTCGCAGCTTAAAGCTGGAGACACTGTATCGCCGAGTCGGGATGGTGACGCAGGATGTTCAGCTTTTTGATGGAACACTGCGTGACAATCTAACTTTATTCGACCCTGAGATAACGGATGAGAGCATCTTCGAGACGACCGATAGACTTGGACTGCGTCAATGGATCGATGCGCTCCCGAACGGACTCGATTCCCACTTATCCTCTGGTGGAACTTCGCTATCCGCTGGAGAGGCCCAGTTGTTCGCCTTAACTCGCGTCTTCCTAACGAATCCGAGCATAATCGTGCTTGATGAGCCGTCGTCCCGGCTCGATGCGGCTACGGAAGCGATGCTCCAAACCGCAGTAGATCAGCTAATGGAACAATGTACGGGCATCATTATCGCTCATCGCTTGGCTACCCTGGAGCAAGTAGATGCGATCATGGTGCTGCAGCATGGACGAATCGTTGAGCTGGGTCCACGCGAGGAGTTGGCCAGCGATCCATCCTCGCATTATGCAATGCTGCTGAGAACAGGACGAGAGGAGGAATTGGCATGACTGTCACGCACTTTATGATTCGCTTGTTCCAGTTCCGCCCTACGCTCTTCCTGCTGAACGGGGTGCTGTGGGGCATATTCCACTCCATTCCACTGTTTCTTGGACTAGGTATGCAATGGTTTTTCGACAGAGCAACGACACAATCTCATGATTATATGTGGCTGGCCGTGCCGCTCATTGTGATCGCTATTTTTCGAATGCTGCGCGTCGGTGTGTTCTTCGCCGCATTCTATCAATGGGTGACTTACATTTATCATCTTCAAGCCGTACTGCGCACCAATATGCTGGCCGGCATTATGCGCTGGCCAGGCCGCCATCTCCCTGCATCACCTGGAGATGCAGCCAGCCGATTCCGCGATGATGTCAATGAAGTCATCGAATATGTGGAATCATGGGTCGACTTCTGGGGACGATTGGCCTTTACGCTCGTATCCATCGTCATTATGGCCAATATCAATTGGCTCATTACAGCAGTAGCTATTTTACCGCTTCTCGCGGTTACGTTGCTGAACAATCTATCGGGCAACCGCGCACGTCGCTACAGCCAACTAAATCGAGAAGCAACATCGAAAATTACCGGGTTCATTGCGGAAATATTCGGTGCTGTTCAAGCACTGAAGCTGGGGCAGGCTGAACGCCATGTGCATCGGCGGTTCGTCGATCTTAATGAAAATCGCCGTCAGGCAGCCCTTAAAGACACACTCTTTACACAATGGATGAAATCGCTCAATCAGCATGTGCTCACCATTAGTACCGGCGGCATTCTGCTTATGTGTGCAGCGGAGATGCAGGCTGGGCGGTTTACAGTAGGTGATTTCGCGCTGTTCACTTCTTATCTGACGAACTTTGCTTTCAGTATTTCCTTGTTCGGCTATATGGTGTTTCAACACAAGCGTCTTCGGGTGTCCCTTGATCGCATGCGCATCCTGTTTCAGCCGGGTGAGGAAGATCGCATCGTTGAACATAGTAAGATATATTTGCATGGAAAGCCTCCTGAAGATCCTGTTCGCTCGCTTCAACCGGAGGAGCGGCTGCAAACCTTGGAGATAAAGGATGTATCCTTTCTTTATCCGAATTCGGAGAATGGCATTCGCAACATTCACTTCCGCATGAAGCGGGGCGAGTTCCTCGTCATCACTGGCCGAATCGGCTCAGGGAAGTCAACGCTGATGCGTACCTTACTAGGATTGCTGCAAAAGTCGGAAGGAACAATTTGTTGGAATGGAAAGGAGATCGATCCCGCTTCCTTTCTGATTCCGCCTAAAGCTGCCTATACACCCCAGGTGCCTCGCTTATTCAGCGATCCGCTGCGAGAGAATATTATCATGGGCAGCATTCAAGAAGAGAATGCCTTGGAGCGGGCCATTCGACTGGCCGTCATGGAGCGAGATATCGAGCAGCTTGAGAATGGGCTCGATACGTATGTGGGACCACGCGGCGTCATGCTCTCTGGCGGACAAATTCAGCGAGCGGCAACAGCCAGAATGATGATGACACAATCAGAGTTGTACTTGTTCGATGATCTGTCCAGCGCCCTAGATGTAGAAACCGAGCAACTGCTCTGGGAACGATTGTTCACGGAACGCGACGCAACCTGTATTGCCGTGTCACATCGCCGCGCTGCCTTAAGCAGGGCTGATCATATTATCGTCATGAAGGATGGTTGCATCGAGGCAGAGGGAACATTAAGCGAGCTGCTCGCAACATCTCCAGAAATGCAGCTGCTCTGGCAAGGTGAACAGTCCTCTACGGAAGAAGCACAGCCGGAGCAATTGGTTAATACCTAATATGGCCCACATGCCTCTTCACACATTCAGAAACTACTACAATAAAGGGGGATATCTCTTCTCATGTCTTGGTTCTCCCCACAGATAACGGATACGTTCCAAGCATTTTCTGTATCTCATATTGGAGCACTGCTGCTGTTCATCTCGGCTGTGCTCCTATTCTATCGCTGCCGACATTGGCTCCAACAGGAGAAGCGCAATCGTTGCGTCAGATATGTATTGTTGGGATTGCTTATTCTATCTGAAGCAGCGTTGAATATTTGGTATCTAGCCACAGGCATATTCCATGCCTCTAACACATTGCCATTTGAGCTGTGCAGTATCTCGTTATACATGTGTGTACTCATGCTTTTTTCCGAAGCAAGAAGATTTTTCAGATCGTCTATTTCACAGGTATTGCGGGGGCGCTGCAGGCACTGCTGACACCTGCTCTGGACTACCCATTCCCCCATTTCCGGTTCATTCAATTCTTTCTTGCGCATATCGCGATTATCCTAGCGGTGCTGTATATGGTGTGGGTGGAACACGCTAAGCCTACTTGGAAATCGATCGGCTATGCGATGCTGTTCCTGAATGTGCTGCTGGTCGTAGTCGGGGGAATCAATTACATAACGGGCGGCAACTACATGTTCTTGGCTCATAAGCCCGAAACAGCCTCCTTATTGGATGTGTTGGGGCCTTATCCATGGTATCTCCTGTCATTGGAGACGGTCGCATTTGGCATGTTCATTGTCTTGTATCTTCCATTCCTTATTGCAGGGCGGCTGCTTAAGAGCAGTTCGAGCGAAATCCATTGGCGAAGCTAGTATCTACTTTACTGAGCTAATGCCAATATTGCATAATCAATCTCGAAATGAGCAGATGAATATCAAAACAGGATGGTGCTGCCGCACCATCCTTTCTCTTTATTTTCTCTATAACCATAGATATTCCTTACTTGTATTATGTCCATTATCCGATTTACTTACTACACAGGCAGATGCTCCAGTATCCGACGCTTCTCGCGCACTTCCTCGATTGTCTCCATAAAGCGGCGTTCCGCTTCCCCCATATACGTATCACTGCGCCGAATATAGACAACGGATACCATATTGAACGGCTTCGGTATGGCGAATACTTGCAGTTCGCCTTCCTTCTCCAAACGTCTTACTGCGGCCCGTGGAACGACTGTGATGCCAAGCCCTGCAACGACTGTACCGATAATCGTCTCCAATGTCCCGAATTCCATCACCTTCGTTGGCGATATGCCTTCAAGCTGCATCCATTGCTCCAGCTTAGCTCGATAGCCGCATCCTCTGCGGAAGACGAGCAGCGGTCGGTGCAGTAATTCCCTCACGTTGAATAATGGCTGCTTTCCGTCTACGACACATTTGCCGCATACAAGCACCAGTTCCTCTTCAAATACCGGATACTGCTCCACATTTGTTGCCGTTACCGGCCCGGATACAAATGCCCCATCCAGCTTATATTCCTGCACTTCCTCTGTAAGCTTGTCTGTAACGCCAGCCATCAACGACAGATCAACCTTCGAGTATTTCTGATAGAACAAACTCAATATATCCGGAAGTCCTACGACCGTCTCTACCGAGCCAATGAGCAGATTGCCGACCGGATCGTCACTGTCCTGAAAAGCCTTCTTCATCTCGCTTATGAGCATCGACATCCGTTCCGCATAATAGAGCAACTTGCGGCCTTCCGCATTCAGCGTCATGCCTCTGCGATGGCGATGGAAGAGCGGATGGCCAATTTCCTGTTCCAATGCTCGAATACGTGCCGTTACGTTCGACTGCACATACCCCATCTCTTCAGCCGCACGACTCACACTTCCATGCTCAACGACGGACATGAAAATATAAATGTCACTCAAGTCCATCCTGCTATCTCCTTCATTCCCTATGTCTGATATCATTAATAGTGATATCTTAAATCACTTTCAATTATTTTACAAGATATCAAAAAAGTCATACTATGAATTTTCAGTTGTTATCAAACATTACTATATATCAGAATTGCTAAGCAGTCTCAAAGACAGATATCGCTTGGCAACGTGTGAAGTGGGAGTGAATGGCATCATGAGTAGGAAACATTTTTGGCAAGGAGCTTTGTTTTGTCTTTTTGCAGCAGTAGCATGGGGAGCAATGTTCCCGATTGCCGAAAGCGCATTGCATCATATCGATCCGTTCTGGTTCTCTGGTATTCGATATAGTATCGTCGGAATATTATTAGCTGCCCTGTTATTTTTCAAGGAAGGCAAAGCTGCATTCAATACGAAAGGGCAAACCTTTAGAATATGGCTGCTCGGTCTATTTGGATTCACCATTTATAACTTCGGTGTATTCTGGGGACAGCAGCAGCTCGGTAAATCAGGTGTCCTGCTTGCATCCATAATGGAATCATTCATGCCAATGCTTGCTGTGCTATTCGTATGGATCGTTACACGGAAGCGGCCTAAAATGTCGACGCTCGCTTGTGTCTTTACCGCATTTATCGGCGTTGTCTTCGTCGTTACGAAAGGAGATTTGCATTCCCTTGCTAACGGCGGCTTGAAGCTGCTGCCGTTGTTGTCTGTATTTGCAGGCATTACGGGGTGGGTAATTTACACCGTAAGCAGCGGACAATTTGCAGGATGGTCTGCGCTTCGATTCTCAACACTCAGCTCACTGTATGGCGGGTTGACGACAATGGCTGTTGTCCTCGTTATGACTTCTTTCGGCATGGTGGATGCACCATCCATCAGCGCTGTTGCATCGATTGCACCGGAAATGAGCTTCATGATTCTCGTTGCCGGACTGCTCGCATTGCTGAGCTGGATTCAAGGCGTTCAGTTACTGAAGCCGATCAATGGCATGCTGTTCATTAACTTCGTACCTGCCACGACGTTCATTATTTCCGTTATCCAGGGTTATGCGGTATCATTTGCCGAACTGTTCGGCACGCTGCTCATAGTAGGCGCCTTAATCGTGAACAACCTGTTAAGCCGGCGCATGTCCCAAGATGAATTGAAAACAGTCAAGTCGCAATCGGATTTACGCAGCCGTCTTCCAAAGAAGCACTCACACGCTCCAACTGGTTAACCAATACATTTCTTTATGCACTCCCTGATTCAACACATACAAAAAGCAAGGAAGCGAATAACACCACATCCTTGCTTTTTTAGTAAGTGCTATGTCCCTATGACAGGATATTGATATTAAAAAGAAAAAGGTGCGCCGCACATGCGATGCACCTACTAATAGAAGGATCCGTCGTCTCGTTTACGACAAGATCGTTTCCACAATTGTACGAACCATAACCCCTGTACCGCCCTTCGGATCTACACCACGGCCCGATCCCAAGAACGCAGTCCCTGCAATATCCAAGTGAATCCAAGGCAACTCGTCTGCGAATGTTCCAACGAACAAGCCAGCCGTAATTGTCCCTGCACCGCCAGGAATGGAATTGCGCAAATCAGCAACATCACTCTTCAGCATATCCCAATATTCTTCGTTGGAAGGAAGCTGCCATACAAGTTCGTTCGTACGGGATGCAGCTGCTTTAAATGTATCGAAGAAGGCTTCATCATTTGTGACAACACCAGTTGTAATCGAGCCAAGTGCTACGCCAACAGCTCCTGTCAAGGTTGCTGCGTCGATCAGCTTGCTTGCGCCAAGCTCCTTCGCATAGGTCATGCCATCAGCAAGAACAAGGCGTCCTTCCGCATCTGTATTAAGAACTTCAATTGTACGTCCGCTGTAAGAGGTAATCACATCACCCGGCTTTAACGCATTGCCGGCAGGCATATTTTCCGCAGAAGCGATCACGCACAACACGTTCGCTTGCGGACGAAGCTGACCAATAACAGACATCGTACCGAGCATTGCTGCTGCCCCGCCCATATCGCAGATCATTTCATCCATATTCGCAGCACGCTTCAAGGAAATACCGCCTGTATCGAACGTAATCCCTTTGCCTACAATACCATATACATCTGTCCACTCGTCTTTGCCTTGATATTTCAGAACGATCATGCGCGGAGGATTCACACTGCCCTTGCCTACGCCAAGCAGACCACCCATGCCCTTCTCTTCAATCTGCTTCTCATCGAGCACGTGTGCTTCGAAGCCGAACTGTTCAGCGAGCTCCAACGCTTGCTCTGCGAGTGTGCCAGGAACGAGCACATTCCCTGGCAAGTTCGTCAGGTCACGCGCATACGTTGTACCGAGTGCATAGGCTTGTCCTGTTTTAATGCCTTCGTTCCATGCCTCTGTTGCAAGATTAGCTGCGCACAATGTCAGGGATGCAAATGTGTGGGCTGGTTTCGCATCCTTCTTGTAGGTAACACGTTGATAAGCGCCCAACAAGAAGCCTTCCACCATCATATGCGCGAAGGACTTCGCTGCTGCTGCTTCCGCCTGCACAAGCTGTTCAGGTACGATAACTGCAACACGGCTCAGGCGGAGCTTCACCGCTTCACGAGCTGCCTCTGCAAGGCTAAGACGAACTTGCTTCTCTGTTAGTGCCTCATCCTTACGACCTACTGCAATTAGAACAGGAGCCTTCTCTTCTCCTGTAGCCAGTACATGGGTTTTGCAGCTATCTGCTGCAAATAGGCCGCTGCGAACCGCTGCTGCGCAAGCTTGTGCTCCCGGAAAACCAGATGCTTGCTCCAACTCAGCCTTCGTGCCAATTACAACAACTGCATCTGCTTCAACTTGAGCAGGAGTCAATGATTGTGCTAGAAACTGCACATCGTTCATCCAAGTTACATTTGCTAGTTTCATAAAGTAATCATCCCTTTGTATTAAAAAATGATGAATGCCAATGTCTCCCTTATTGTACCACAACCGCGATCGCCGTGGTTCGGTAACGACAGACATTGGCTGCAGTGCTGCAGGGTTCTTCCCCTTCCGTATCTATGCAATTGGCAACCGAATCGTAAACAGTGTCCATTCGCCCTCTTGACTGTCTACTTCGATCATTCCGCCATGATTTTTAATAATTCGGTAACTGACAGACAATCCAAGTCCGGTACCATCAGCCTTCGTTGTAAAGAATGGATCGAATAAGCGCTCCATTGTCTTTAGCGACATGCCCTTTCCGTTATCCCGAATATGTATTTTAACGAACCGCCCTTCGCGTTCCGTGACAATGCGAATTTGCCCTTTTCGTACGTCGGCCACTTCATCAATAGCGTCAATCGCATTTCGTATCATATTCAATATGACCTGCTTAATTTGCTTCACATCAATGGATACAGATAAAGAACCTGAGGCGGAGTTGTCAACCAGCTCGATTTCACAGCCTTTCATTACGGCGTCGCTTTCTGTCAGAAGAACAACTTCACGCAGAAGGGAAGAAACGGGAACTTCTGAGGTCATAGGAGCTGAGGGTTTCGAGGAATTCAGAAATTCAAAGATGATATCGTTGGCCCGATCAATTTCTGCAAGAATAATTTTCGCATACTCTTCCTTGCCGAGCTGCATTAAATGCGGCCTAAGCAGTTGTATAAACCCACGTATTGAGGTTAACGGGTTGCGGATTTCATGTGCAATAGCAGCGGCGATTTTGCCAAGAATAGCCAGCTTATCATTTTGATAGGCCGTTTGCTCAATGCGCTTGAAGTCAGACACATCTTTAATGCTAAATAAATAATCGCCATCCATCTGATCTCCGTATGTAACGGTGACAAGATAATGTCGATCCAGACGGTCGGAGAATTCGTGGTAACGCTTTCTTTGGAGGATAGTATCTTTATACAGACGGAGAAGCATTTTACGCTTGTCCCTTTTCAGCAACGGGTGAAAAAGCAACTCACGTAAGGAACAGCCAACCAGTGCTTTGCGTGGGACATCCAGCAGCTTGGAGGTCTCCACATTAATAAATGACAGTACGCCACTGCTATCAAATAATACGATTCCGCTATCCATATGCTGAAGCACGTTCTCGTATTTGTCACGAACGCTCTTGGTGGAAAACAAAGCTTGTGCGGACTGAATCCAAGGCTCTCGAATCGGGTTCAGCGCCACTGCAATCCCCTCCTTGCCTCTCTCTTCTGTCTTCATCGCTATTATCCACTCAATGAAAAATAGGAACGAACGATGAAGCGCCTTCACTCCATCATTCAAGTCGACATGGGCCAGAACCGTGAACATAGCATCTTCATGAACGCTCAACAGATTTTGCTGTGGCTCCAAAGGACTTAGCTCAGTCGCTAATTCTCTTGCTACAACCAAACTATGCTCGTCCCCGTTCATGATATAATTCCACAGCCCTTTACAGTATCGTTGTCTCCACTCACTTTCATTCCGTTCTTGCAGCTTGCAGTCCGTGGTCAATGTGGCTCACCTCATTTGTACGGTAACCGTATGCAGGTTCGTCCCAACAGCTTCATCATAGTAAACTTTTGGCAAAATCGTCAACACTAGATAATGTCGAAAATGGACAAATAAGCTCAATTCCCTTAAAAGTAAGCTAAAATGCCTGCATCCATGCACATCAAAGAGGCGCCTTGCGCCTACCGCCCTACAATGAGCGCGCCACGGAGCACGCTGCTAGACGATTGGCCGCCGCCTCTTTCTCTATCAAGCTTACACTTATTTCTGCTTCAATAACTTCGCTCTTCGGCGGCTCATTAATGCCAAGCGCCGCTTCAACTCGGCTTCCCACTGTGTATCATTCCACTGCTTGGCCAACGCAAGCAAATCAAGCGCATTATCAATTTGCGTCTTTACCAGCTCAAGCGGATCATCATGCTCTTGATTAATGCAGTTCTCGAACATGCCTTCGTCATCCGTATGCACATAGTCTCGAAAGTCAATTTCCTCAGCACCATCATCCGATGAATATTCCGCCAAAATTTCATATTCGCTTTCAACCAAGTAATGAACCTCAATGCGATGACAGACCGGACACAGCAGCAGGGGAACATTATGAATTCGTGTTCGATAATGCTGCAGGGTACCTGTCGTTCCGATCATGCTTGCTCCACAACAAAAGCTCATGTTCTCCCTCCTCGCTCTGCGGAAAGCTTAGATTATTGTAGTGTATTCGATGCCCCCACTTATAATTCCTTTATTTCTGATAAAACTTCCTTCAATTGTCCTACCTCCAGCTCGCCGCGTATAACTACATGCCCATGGGCATATAGATGTAATTATTACAGACCGCGGGAGGCATACTAATGAAATCAAATGTACTGTTCATCGCCTCGAAGCAAATTCAATACGTACAGTATGACGAATTAAACCACAAATTAGTTGTTCATTATGCTGACGGAAAGCAAGATGCATTTTCCTCTGTGTCGTCAAGCTGGTTTGAGCAATTGATGCATTCTGACAATCAATACGATGATGTCATGAGGCTGTCGGAAACCATGATGGGTATCAGCATGCAGAAGCGCCATGAGCATGTATGAGGCTTATTTGCCAGCCTCACATGTCTGCTAATGCAAAAGAATTGATTTCTTTCAGCTATTTTGATTGTTATTTTCAAAGGTTCCAATTATTTTTCAAATATTCATAAAAGGAACAGACATGAATTACAGACTATATGGATAGTATTAGGTTGAAGCTTATAGCGATTCCAGGAAAGGAGGAGAGCTTATTCCTGCTGCCGATGCACGGACACATTCATCCTATCGTCAACATTCTGTCTTGCAGCTTTTACTTAAGGATCCCTATACTTTATTCGCCTATTGGTTCATCACTGCACGAACTCAAGTAGCCGTAGAGCGGCATTATCGAATGAAGTGGAGCGAATTAAAAAAAGCCATCCAGCTACATGAAATAAAGCAAGCGGATCTGCATCATTGCAAGCTGGGCACATCTAACCACGTATTACTGCATACGGTGGAATCGCATGAGGGCTCCGTATATCTTCGCCCTCTCAAACCCTATCATTCGTACATAGCTGATTATGGGTTCATGACAGCAACGCATTCCTTTGTACCGCTTGCGCGATCAACAATCATCCATACCCCCTACCTGCAAACATACGGTGAGCTTTCTGAACAGATGGATCATGCCTTACAAGCTGTTCAGCTCGGGCAATCGGAAACGGAATCACTATTTCCATCATTCTCTTCCTATACGCTATATGAAAATCGAGAAGGAGTTCGTGAATGAACGCAATTATCCCTACTAGCTCTCATACCGACACTCATACGCAGGGATTCGTATCCCTCGTGCTGCATGCACATTTGCCTTATGTACGCCACCCGTATATAAAGCACACTCTGGAAGAACGCTGGTTTTTCGAGGCAATGATGGAAACATACCTGCCTCTGCTTCATACCTTTGGCCAGCTTGAGCAAGATCATATTCCGTTTCGCCTGACGATGACTTTGACCCCAACTTTATTGTCCATGATGGATGATGCCGAAATGAAGTCGCGCTTTGAAGCGCATATGCAGCGTTCCATCGGTTTGGCTGAATCTGAGGTAAAGAGGCTGGCCAGCCACAAAGAGCTGCAAGCCGTCGCGGCAATGTATGCAGAGCGGTGGCACCAATTAAAGGCTGTTTATTCCCAGCTTGACGGACACATCATTGATGGATATCGGCATTATGTCCAAAAAGGGCATTTGGAATGCATGACAAGTGCTGCAACTCATACCTTCCTCCCATTGATCAAGCAGCCCTCTATGGCTTATTTGCAAGTTGAGGTGGGGATGCGGGAGCATGAGCGTTTGCTCGGCAGAAGGCCTGATGGAATATGGCTGCCTGAATGCGCCTATACTCCAGAGCTAGATCCACTTCTTCAAGAATGCGGAATCCGATATTTTATCGTGGATCACCATGGCTTCGTCAACGCAATACCGCAGCCAGCATCCATGCATTATGCTCCTATCCATACAGGGGGCGGAGTATTCGCTTTCGCACGCGATCCAGATTCATCAAGACAAGTATGGAGCACGTACGAAGGGTATCCCGGTGATTATGACTATCGAGAATACTATCGTGATATCGGGTTCGATCTCGGCTGGGGCAATGCGGAAGAGTGGGATTACATCCGTCCCCACCTGCTGGACAACGAAGCCAGAATCAATACTGGACTTAAATATTATCGTATTACCGGCGCTCATGGCGTTCCTAAAGAGGCCTATCATCCAGAATGGGCCCTGCAAAAAGCAAAGGAACACGCTCGCCACTTCTTAAACAACAGGGAGCAGCAGCTTCATAGGGTCAATATGCCGGGAGATCGCCTTCCAATAGCCATCTGTCCCTATGATGCGGAACTATTCGGCCATTGGTGGTTTGAAGGCCCGTTATGGATTGAAGCGTTATTCCGGGAACAGTCAGAACGATCCAGCAAGCACAATCAACGTATTGAGTTCGTGTCGCCGAATGATTATTTAAAGCGATATCCAGAGCAAGAAAACGCATGTCTATCCTTCTGCAGTTGGGGTCGAGGAGGCTATGCGGACGTATGGCTGCATGAAGGTAATGATTGGATGTACCCGCCTCTCCATGAGGCAGAGGATCGGATCGTACACATCACCGCCAGAATGGAGAAAGAAATCAACACAAGCTTCCGCGCCATTCAAGAGCGGACCTTGAATCAAGCCATTACAGAATGGATGCTCGCTGCAAGCAGCGATTGGGCGTTCATCGTGGATGCAGGTACTGTAACCGAGTACGCCGGGATTCGGACGACGCAGCATCTTGATCGCTGCCATACCTTGTTAGACATGATAGAGCGGGGCATCTATGATCAAGTGCTGATTAGCATCATGGAGAATGAATATCCTTGCTTCCCGTCTGTCGACTATCGGCTTCTATCAATCGGAGCTAGACGATCATCCGAACGATTGCACCAACTCAATGCAGCCTATCCGCCTCCAAATCGAACCATGCCATTTTACAGTCCCCAACCTATTACGGCTCATCATCCACAATATCGTTCCAGCAAGCGAATTTTAATGATCGCCTGGGAATTCCCACCACTCGTTGTTGGCGGACTATCTCGTGCGGTATATGATCTGTCCCGTCATTTAAGCAGAAAGCATTGCGAGATTCATGTTGTTACGCGCGAAACACCGGGGGCGCCTGACTATGAGCAAATGGACGGAGTTCACGTCTATCGTGTGCCGCTTATTCACACATCTGCACCGCTAGACTTTATGGATTGGGTATTTCATATGAATGCCGCTATCTCTTCATTAGTTGATGATCTCGTACACGCTGGACTTACTTTCGACCTTATACACGCCCATGATTGGCTCGCTTACTCCGCCGCAGCAGATTTGAAGCAGACCTACGGTTGGCCGCTTGTTGCCACCATTCATGCCACCGAACACGGACGCAATCATGGTAACCTATCGAGTCCGCTTCAGCAGCGAATCCATGATATGGAACTGAGTCTAACCGCGGAGGCAGACCATACCATCGTGTGCAGTCATGCCATGGTAATGGAGGTAGCTTCCCTGTTCGCACTTCCCAAACAGCGCGTTACGATGATACCCAATGGAGTCGATGCGATCGGAACAGCAGCTCCAACTGTACAATTCAAGGGCCTAGATCACCATGACTTATCAGATTCCCCGCTCTTATTCTATGTTGGCCGACTTGTGTACGAGAAAGGCATTCATATTCTCATTGAGGCGATGCCGCTTATTTTACAAGCTGTTCCTCAAACGAAGCTGATTATCGCCGGGACTGGACCAATGAGACAGCAATTAGAGGATCAAGCCAAGCAGTTAGGATTGCAGGAGCATATCCTTTTCGCTGGATTTGTACAGGATGATGCCCGTGATGCATGGATTGCAGCCTCATCGGTGTGCGTATTTCCAAGTCTATATGAACCTTTCGGTATCGTAGCACTTGAAGCGATGCGGTTCGGAACACCTGTTGTCGTATCAGATACGGGTGGGCTTGCCGAAATCATTGATCATGCTGTAGATGGATACAAGGCACTCCCTGGACATATTGAATCATTGGCATGGCATGTCACGGATCTTCTTACTCATCCCGAGCATGCAGCTCAAATGGCTGCAAGAGCACAGCAGAAGGTTCAAGCGCAATATGATTGGAACACGATAGCTGTGTCAACGAGACAAGTATATGAAGGAGTGATCGCTCAATGAAGGCAGTAATTATGGCAGGCGGCAAAGGAACACGGCTGCGACCGTTGACACTTGGTACCCCTAAACCAATGGTTCCTCTCTTGAATCGGCCGTGCATGGAATACATTATTGAATTGCTCAAACGATACGACATTCATCAAATCGCTGTTACTGTGCAATATTTGCCAGAGATCATCCGCAATCACTTCGGAGACGGATCCAAATATGGAGTACAGCTTCATTATTTCGAGGAAGACATTCCACTTGGAACGGCCGGCAGCATTAAAAATGCCGAGACCTTCCTCAATGAAACCTTCGTCGTAATAAGCGGCGATGCATTGACCGACTTCAACTTGCGTCAGGCTATCCACTATCATAAAGAAAAGCAAGCACTCGCCACGTTCGTGCTGACCCAAGTAAGCCTGCCGCTCGAATATGGCGTTGTCATGACTGATGAAGAAGGAAGGGTGTCCCGCTTCCTAGAAAAGCCAAGTTACGGAGAAATATTCAGCGATACAGTAAATACGGGCATCTATGTATTGGAGCCAGAAATATTGAACTGGATCCCGGAGCGGGAAAGCTATGACTTTAGTCTGCAGCTATTCCCAAGGTTGCTCGAGCAGCAGCAGCGGCTGTACGGGTATACGGCTTCAGGCTATTGGTCCGACATTGGAAACTTGCAGCAATATCGGCAAACCCAATTCGATATGCTGGATCGCCGAGTCGATCTGCATATTCAGGCGGCAGAGCCGATGCCGGGACTTTTTGTAGAGCATGGGGTAAGGCTCCCTTCTCGAATTAGACTTAGCGGACCTGCCTATATCGGATCGGATTCGATTCTCCATCCATCCTGCTCGATTGGCCCATATACAATTCTAGGTTCCGGCAATATTGTATTTCCAAAGAGCTCCGTTACCCGAAGCATTCTGTGGAATGGTAACCGCATTGCTAAGCACTGTGATATAGAAGATGCAATCCTGCTCCACCGCACCGTTATCGGCAGTGACGTGCACATCCAAGAGGGCGCCGTGGTTGGAAGCGGCTGTACGATCGGCGATAAATCCCACATTCGATCTCAAGTAAAGTTATGGCCGAACAAGGAGATTGAAGCCCACAGTATCGTAAATTCGACCTTAATATGGGGCAATGCAGCCGCGGCACTGTTCAAGGGCAGCAAAATATGCGGCAGTCCAAATCGCGAGTTGACCCCAGAATTCATCGGCAAGCTTGCATGTGCTTACGGCTCCATTCTCAATCATGAAGCATCTATCGTACTGGCATCCTCATCCCATCCTTTTGACAACATCATGAAAGCAGCCTGTGCGGCTGGACTTCAATCACAGGGGATTCACATGATCGACATTGGAGACGCGCCGCTGGATTGTCTCCGCCATGCTGTTACTGCACTGAAGGCCGATGGTGCTATTCATTTCAAGGTTCTATCCGCGAACGAAGAAGCAAAGTTCGAGCAGATGGTCATTAGCTGGATGGATGCAAGAGGCATGCCGTTCGCCAAAGGAACAGAGCGAAAAATTGAAAATGCCTATTTCCAAGAAGACTTTGCCCGAACTCCTATCGAATACCTTGGACGTAAAAGAAGCGAAGAACATGCCATCCCATCCTATTTCAAAACCTTATCGAAGGCTATTGATTTCGAGCTTATTCAATCCGCCAGCTTCAAGATCGTTATTCAAAGCTCAACTGCAGATGCTGCCTTCATCCAGAAATGGTCTTCTCTAACCGGCGGCGTACTGCTCCATACGCAATCTGATGTGCCTTCCTCATCTGCCTTAATAGAGCATATTCGCAATGTTCAGGCAGACATTGGCATCCTGCTTACTGAGGATGAAGGCTTCAGCATTTACATGAACGACGGAACGGGCATGCCTCAGAATCATCTTCTGCCATTAATTTTGCAGTCGCTTGTACATACGGGCACCAATGCCAGCGTCGGAGTCCCAATCAGTGCCCCTGTTACAGCAGAGCAAATCGTCAATCGAAGCGGGATCAGGGTTGTACGCACTCAAGAGCCGCTGCGCTCGCAGATGGAGGCTACAAGCGGCATCGCCTTGTCTCCTGCGGCGCATCGCTTATATGCAATCAGTCTTATTTTGCAGCTCATGGCAGACACCGGGCAGCCTCTTCACAGACTTATTGCCGATATGCCTACCCTGCATACCGCAGTCGAGGAAGTGACTTGCCCTCGGTTCGACAAAGGCAGTGTCATGCGTGAAATGACCGAATGGGTTCGCCAATCCGCCTATCGGGCAGAATTTTTGGATGGGATTAAGATTGAAACTCCTGAGGGATCTATTTTAATTCAGCCTGATCAGGAAGAGCCTTTGTTCCGCGTCATTTCTCAAGCAGAAAGTATGACCAAGGCACGCATATTAGCTCATGAATTTGCGGGACGGTTGATCAAGTCACAGCCCCCGCTGAGGAAGTGATAACGTGCCGCGCCATCTAGTCGTCGGAAATGGCAAATTTCTCGTGAACCTTGATGAGTATGCCTATGTAAGAGACATCTATTATCCGTACGTTGGGCAGTTGAATCACACTGCTGGATATCCAAGCCGCCTTGGCATATGGGTGGAGGGTCAATTCAGTTGGTTAAGCGATCCAGATTGGCGCATTCGCCTTGCTTATGAGGAGGATTCCCTCGTTACCCATGTAATAGCCGAACATGAAGGTCTCGGCATCGTGCTTCATATGAATGACGCCGTACATCAACGGGATCCTATCTATATGAAGCGAATTGTTATTGAAAATTGTAATCCACAGCCGCGCGAGGTTCGTTTATTTTTCCATCAGGATCTATCTATCAATGAAACAGAGGTTGGCGATACCGCTGGATATTATCCCGATAATGGTACATTATTTCATTACAAAAAAGACCGTTACTTTATGTTCAATGGCTGCATCACTCAGCATCATGGCGGTCTGGCCGGCATACACCAGTACACGACAGGGATTAAAAGATTCCATCAGGCGGAAGGAACATGGAAGGATGCAGAGGATGGACATTTGATGGGAAATCCGATAGCCCAAGGCTCTGTTGACAGTACGATTTGCTTGCGCACAATCGTACCTGGTTCCAATAGCCGGGAAAGCTATTATTGGCTTAGTGTCGGAAACCGACTTGATGATGTAAAACAACTCGATCAATATGTCCGAGACAGCGGGCCTGCACAGCTCATTCAACGCGTCAGCATTTATTGGAAGCGCTGGTCGAACCAGCGCAGCATCGATTTCGCTGACCTCGAACCCGAACTGATACGCCTGTATAAGCTCAGCCTGCTCATCATACGCACGCAAACAGACGTGAACGGTGCGATAATTGCGGCCAACGATACAGACATTATGCAATTCAATCGGGATCATTACAGCTACATGTGGCCCCGAGATGGCGCACTCGTCGCAGAGGCTATGTCAGCCGCAGGATATCATGGCATGACAGCTCCCTTCTTCCGCTTTTGTGCAGATGCGCTTACGTCGGAAGGCTATCTGCTGCATAAGTACAACCCAGACGGCACTGTCGGCTCCAGCTGGCATCCCTATTTGCGCGACGGCAAGGCTCAGCTGCCAATCCAAGAAGATGAGACCGGACTCGTACTGTGGGCATTATGGAAATACTACGAACAGCATCGAGATATCGAGCTCCCCCAGTCGCTCTATCAAACCTTAATTCGCAGAGCCGCTAAATTCATGATCCAATATCGCGATCCCGAGTTGAAGCTCCCGCTGCCAAGCTATGATTTATGGGAGGAGCGATACGGGATATTTACCTTTACCGCTTCAGCTGTATATGGCGGCCTAACTGCTGCCTCCAACTTCGCGTCGCTGTTCGGAGATGTGGAACGCGCTCACCGGTTCAGCATCGCCGCAGAGGAAATCAAGACCGCAATGATGACCCATCTCTGGAATGAGGAAACAGGTTCCTTTGTCCGCGGATTATACCGGAAAGATGGGAAATGGACGCAGGACACTACGCCAGAGAGCAGCATTTTGGCCATTTATATGTTCGGTGTTTTGCCTGCTGAAGATGATCGCGTACTGTCAACCGTCCGTGTATTGAAGAGCAAGCTGTCAATTCGGAGCCAAACCGGAGGAGTTGCACGATACTGGCGGGACTACTATTTCCAGCGGAGCGCCGACCCTGGGATTGCCCCCGGCAATCCATGGATTATATGCACACTCTGGTTCGCTGCCCATGACATCGCGGTTGCCGCCAGCTTGGAGCAGCTTCAGGCTGCCCATGACACCCTGCGCTGGGTGGAAGCACACAGTCTGGCAAGCGGACTGCTTCCAGAGCAGCTTGATCCATTCGATGGCTCGCCGCTGTCTGTCGCACCACTAACCTGGTCTCATGCTACCTATGTTCATACCGTATTAAAGTATATTGAGAAATACAGGCAGCTGGAGGCAGCGTCGACCATCTGATAAACTGTGTTGCCGTGTTGCAGACATTCGATAATCCAGTCTGCTGCCCGACAAAGCGCCCACCTATCCACATGCACGAAAAGCCCCGCAGAACTTCATTCTGCGGGGCTTCACTCTATTTAGAAGGGCATATTTTCTATGCATTCAGGTTTTTATCGCCTGGTTTCCAATTGATTGGACACAAACCTCCGGACTGAAGGGCTTGTAATACACGAAGTGTCTCGTCTACACTCCGTCCCACATTGTTATGGTTCACGACTTGATATTTCAGTTCACCTTCAGGATCAATGATGAACAAACCGCGAAGCGCAATGCCGTCTTCTTCCATCAGCACACCGTAGTCGCGAGCGACATTCTTCGTAATATCAGAGGCGAGCGGAAAGTTGATTTTGCCAAGACCATTGAGCTCTCTAGGTGTATTGATCCATGCTTTATGACTGTGAATGGAATCAACGGACACACCCAAGATTTCCGCGTTCAATTTTTTAAACTCTTCCGCAGCCTCACTAAGAGCCGTGATTTCGGTTGGACACACAAATGTGAAATCAAGCGGATAAAAGAAGAAAATGAGCCATTTCCCCCGGTAATCAGACAAAGACGCTGCTCCAAATCCATGTCCATCGCCTGCAGCGGTTTCCATATTGAATTCTGGTGCAGGCCTGCCTACCAATCGTTCTGCCACTCCAAATTCCTCCTATATACTAACTGAATTGGTGTTATTTATTATATCACTGCTTATGTTCGATTCAAAATTGCCCGCATTATGCACATGCCAACCTCGCGCAAACGCATGTCTTCCAACTTGCATCTGGAATTTCCGAAAGTCATGACTGCACCGAATTCCGACAAAAAAAGCCAACCCATGCTTGCATGAGTTGACCCTTATTGCCCTTATTTTTTCATAGCCGCCACAATCAGTTCCCCCATCGCCTGGGTACCAATCGCTGCAGACTTATCTGTTGCGATATCTGCTGTACGGTGGCCGTTATCTAGCACTTCCTTCACCGCATCCTCAATCGCTTGCGCTGCATCTTCATAACCGAAAGTCAAGCGGAACATAAGCGCGACCGAGAGAATCGTTGCAATTGGATTGGCAATGCCTTGGCCAGCAATATCCGGAGCAGAACCATGAACCGGCTCATACAGCCCGAAGCTGCCCTCGCCCAAGGAAGCGGACGACAGCATGCCGATCGATCCTGTAAGCATAGCTGCCTCATCACTTAGAATGTCACCGAACATATTCTCCGTAACGATGACATCAAAGCTGGCCGGACGGCGCAGCAATTGCATTGCACAGTTATCAACCAATACATGCTCCAGCTCTACATCGGGGTATTCCGGCACAACGCGGTTTACCGTTTCTCTCCACAAGCGTGAAGTCTCCAGCACGTTCGCCTTATCAACGGAAGCCAGCTTCTTGCGTCGTTTCTGTGCAACTTCGAACGCTTGACGCACGATGCGCTCCACTTCCTTCACATTATATACGCAAGTATCCACTGCTTCTTGTCCATGCTCTCCGTCGCGGCGGAATTTCTCTCCGAAATAAATGCCGCCCGTCAGCTCGCGAACGACGATTAAATCCGTGCCTTCAAGCACTTCAGGCTTCAGTGTAGATGCATCCTTCAAGCAGTCAAATACGACAGCGGGTCGAATATTTGAGAACAACCCAAGCGCCTTGCGGATTCCGAGCAATCCTGTCTCCGGACGAAGCTCTTTAGCATTGTTATCCCATTTCGGCCCCCCAACCGCTCCAAGCAGAACTGCGTCTGCATTCTTACATAGCGCCAGCGTATCCTCAGGCAGTGGAGTTCCCTTCTCATCGATCGCAATTCCCCCGAACAGTCCGTGGCTTGTTTCGAACCGATATCCGAACAGCTCTTCCGTACGCTTCAATACCTTTTCTGCCTCTCTTACAACTTCCGGTCCGATCCCGTCGCCGGCAATAACCGCAATTTTTTTCACTTCTGCCATATCTGCCACTCCTCGTTCAAATAATGTTATTCCTGTTGTATCACAAACAGACGGAGTTGACTAAGATATAAAATCTATTGTTTTTATAGGTAAAAACTATTAAAGGGGTATTCATATCGAACTGTGCATAGTTGACTATAAGAAAATCCCCATTCGGTTAACTATTAGAGAAAATTTCAGGTTGATGCGATCCCGCTAAATTGTACTTTACTATGCCATGATTGGCCGTATCTTCTAATTCAGCATAGCTATAGAATGTTATATCTTGATGATGAATTAGTATTGCGATACTCACATCCTTATGAAATAAAAATGGAGGTAAGGCTAAGACATATGTACACCATTCCTATGCAATTTCATAATAAGACGAGCAATTGGGCTCAGACCTATGCATTCGAGCAGCACTGCCCGCTTGAACAAGTGTACAAAACAATTTTTCCACAACATACGTTGCACATGCAAGCCCCTAGAGGTCTCGATCCTCCACGTTGGCCACCGATCTGCCATTATGATGAGGCGTTCGTAGCGAGCATTCCCCATGGCCGCCTCGCAACAGGCAATTGCTACGTGGTTACACCCGATAATAAACGCCTTCTCGATGTCGAGCTCGCCTACCCTTATTCGTTCACTAGATTGCCCTCTCCATCCTTTTTTGAGGGGACGGCTGCTGTTCTGTTCTGGGGATGGAATATTGCTGAAGTCGCCCGAACTCAGGATATATTGGGACACTGGATGTTTGATATATTGCCGCGTCTATGCCTGTTGGAACGAAGCGGGATCCCTATCGATAAATACGTAATTGGCAAGCTGAGTCACTCCTTTCAATATGAATCGCTTCAGATGCTCGGTCTCCATTTAGACAAACTTATACAAGTCGACTCGAATGACTTCCATTTACAAGCCAAGACATTAGTTGTACCTGCCGTCCCCGTTATCATTGGAAAAAGTCCTCACTGGGCTTTCCAATTCATAAGAGAGCGCCTCCAATCTATGCATTCCATACAACCGATGAAGGGTTATGAGAAAATATATATTACAAGAAAAGACGCCAAAATGCGTTATGTGCTCAACGAAGAGGAAGTAATGAGTTTGTTGGCATCCAAAGGCTATAAATGCGTAGCTTTAACCACATTGTCTGTGCAAGAGAAAATCACGTTATTTGCTTCCGCCAAAGAGATCATCGCCCCCATAGGCAGCGGTAATGCGAATCTTGTCTTTTGCCAACCAGACACAAAGATCATAGAGCTCACACCATACTCAATTGTCGATGATTACTTCTGGAGAATCAGCTGTCTTGCAAAGCTCGAATACTATGAAGTTATATGCGACGTAGAACTCCCTCCCAAGCCTGCATGTGGCTCAGATAATCTAATTGTTGATACGAATAAGCTTAAACGGACTCTTGAACTAGCTGGGATATAGGCCTAGCTAGTTTTATGTGCAGAGAAGGCTCATTTATCTAAAAAGATAATAGACTAACCGCCTTACGAATCTATCACAATTATTGTAGAAATGTGTCCGCCTCATTCTCATACGCCGTCCCCCTGCGTTCATTTCCACATAAAATAATCACATAATCTAGCAATAGATTTCCCTCAAACACAAATAGCTAGAGGACAAGTCTATTATAGGGAGGGAAGTGAGGATGTTTACCATCCCTGATCAATACTATGGACGAACGAAAGAGTGGGCCATTTTCTATGCAAATGGGCACCAGATCCCAATCGAAACAATCTATAAAGTGATTCACCCGCAAGAAACGCTCGTGCTACGGCCAACAAAGGGGTTCGATCCTATGCGATGGCCAATAGTATGCAGCTATGAGGAAGCCTTTGTAGCTACCGTGCCAACTGGTCGCCTTGCTACGGGGAACTGCTATGTCATCACACCGGATAACAAGCGCTTGCTCGATGTCGAGTATTTTTACCCCTATAATATGTCCATACTCCCTCCACCCATCTACCAATCAGGAACGGTTGGCACTGTTGTGTGGGGATGGAATATTCCTGAAGTAGCGTTTACACAAGCCATATTCGGTCATTGGTTTTTTGACATTTTGCCGCGATTTCATTTACTTCAGCAGAGCGGTGCTTGCATCGAGAAGTACGTCATCGGCAAACTAACGCATTCATTCCAATATGAATCCTTGGACATGCTCGGCATCCCGCGCGACAAGATCATACAAGTAGAGCAAAATGATTTTCATCTCGTCGCCGATCAACTGCTTGTTCCTGCCGTGCCATGGATGATAGGCAAAAGCCCCCGATGGGCATACCAATATATACGTCACCAGCTAAAAGATAACCATTTGATCAGCCCTATTCCAGGGTACGAACGAATCTATGTCTCACGGCAAGATGCCTATGCTCGATATGTCATAAATGAAGATGAGGTCATGGAACTGC
Organism: Paenibacillus alvei DSM 29; assembly: GCF_000293805.1. Lineage (GTDB taxonomy): Bacteria > Bacillota > Bacilli > Paenibacillales > Paenibacillaceae > Paenibacillus_B > Paenibacillus_B alvei. The sequence continues at coordinate 177,684 of NZ_AMBZ01000005.1, forward strand.
TGCAATCCAAAGGATTCACTAAAATTGTACTTACTCCTTTAACAACAACAGAGAAAATTGCCATGTATTCATCTGCCAAGGTTATTGTTGCACCATTCGGGAGCGGAAATATCAATTTCGCATTTTGCAATCCAGGTACGAAAGTCATCGAGCTTACTCCGCACACGATAACGGACGACTATTTCTGGAAAATAAGCAATCATGCAGGACTCGACTACTATGAAGTCATCTGCGACATTGAATATCCCGCCAAGCCTGTTGGGGGGGCAGACAACTTGGTTGTTAATATGGATAAGCTGCAGAACGTACTTCTTCTAGCCGGGATCCAGTAGGATAATGTTTGCTATTGTCTTCGTATCTGGGCAGATTCCAATATCACCCTCATGAAATGAACTGATCATTAGAATGGCGGATGCAGGCCAGCATGCCTGCATCCGTTTTTTTGCAATCCGGCTTACTTCATATTGATCATACCGTTTTTAACATAACAAGAAAAAATATCGACGTATCAGCAGCAATCTTGTATCAACACTAGATTTGTTTTATATACAGCAATACACCCATTTTAGGGTCAATCATTTGTTCTGCCTAAGTCGTCCTCCTGACAATCATCATAATGTAACAGTACAGACAATGTGGTCAGGAGGAAATGCTTCGTGTCAAGCATGCAGAAAACCGTGATCATTGGCGCAGGAGGCCATTCGAAAGTCATAATCGATATTTTGCAGCACAATGAATCGATAGAGATTGTTGGATGTACGGATCACTCACAAAAAAAGGAGATTATGGGAATTCCTATACTCGGCAATGATTCTATCTTGCCTTCTTTATTCGAGAGCGGTATCCATCATGCCTTCGTCGCCATCGGAGACAACAAGCGAAGATATAACATAGCCACTCAAGTTCAACAGTTAGGCTTTACCTTAATTAACGCCATCAGTCCGTCTGCTTATATATCTTCCACCGCCCAGCTTGGAAGAGGAATTGCAATCATGCCTAACGCTGTTTTGAATGCAGAAGCTCACATCCATAATTACTCCATTATTAACACAGGTGCCTCTATCGATCATGAATCCATCATAGAACAGGCATGTCATGTCGCTCCTGGCGCCACACTCTCTGGAAATGTACATGTGAAGGAAGGAAGTTTCCTCGGCACGGGATCCAGCGTAATCGACGGGATTACTATTGGAGCATGGTCTATTTTGGGGGCTGGTTCTGTTGCCATTCGCAATATTCCTGAATCATGTGTTGCTGTCGGGGTTCCAGCTCGCGTCATTAAGCAGACTCCATGTTAAACCGCTCTACTTGCAGACATGAATGTTGGAGGGAAAAACATGAATAAATACTACCCAATAGCAACCCCCATTTTGAATGGGAATGAAACGAAGTATGTGTTGGACTGTTTGAATACGACGTGGATTTCTTCCAACGGCCCATATTTGGGACAATTCGAGAAGCAATTTGCAGCTCTTTGCCAGACCGAGCATGCCATTGCCTGCAGCAATGGAACAGCGGCTCTGCATCTTGCTCTGCTGGCTCACGGCGTCGAGCCGGGAGACGAGGTGATCGTACCTACACTAACGTTTGTTGCCACAGCCAATGCAGTTGCCTATTGCGGTGCAGTTCCTGTATTTGTCGACGCAGAAGCTGATACGTGGAACATGGACGTTCGTGCAATCGAACAAAAAATAACTGCCCGTACAAAAGGAATCATTGCTGTTCACTTGTATGGTCATCCGGCCGATATGGATCCAATCATGAGGCTCGCAGAGCGATACGATTTGTTCGTGATCGAGGATGCTGCTGAAGCAATTGGCGCTCAATATAAAGGCAGAATGGCTGGTTCGCTAGGCCATACAGCAACATTCAGCCTATTCGGCAATAAGGTCATTACAACCGGAGAAGGCGGCATTATCACAACAGACAACGATGAGATCGCGGATAAAATCAGGCTGTTGAGGGGTCAGGGCATTGATAAAAATAAAAAGTATTGGCATCCGGTTATCGGCTACAACTATCGGATGACGAACATTCAGGCCGCTATAGGCTGCGCCCAATTGGAAAAGGTAGAATGGCATATTCGACAGCGTATCCGGGTAGCGATGCACTATTATGATTATTTAAAGCACGACGATAGACTGGCACTGCCTGTACAACAGGTATGGGCCAAAAATGTATTTTGGATGTTCAGCGTTGTATTGAACGGCTATTCCGAGCAGCAGCGAGATCAGATTATGAAATTGTTGAAGGATAAAGGCATTGAAACCAGACCTTTCTTCTATCCCATGCATATTCTTCCTCCGTATCGGAATGGTCAGCTGCTCGATGAATATCCAGTCGCCAACCGAATTGCAGCCCAAGGCATGAATCTACCCAGCCATGGCGAATTAAGTGAGCACGACGTTCAGTACATCTGCCAAACGCTTCAAGAGGTACTATGACATCAACTGAGCTGTTAGGAGGAGACACCTTTGAACCAGCAGTTTCGAATTATCCATTTCATACAAGCAATTATACGGCTTGATGGGAACCATTTCATCGCAGAGCTCTTCCGGCAATTCCTCCACCGGGAGCCGGGAGCAATAGAATATCAGCACTATTCAAGGCTGCTGGCTTCTCACAAAACAAAGGCAGCCATTATTGAGCAAGTCATGTGCAGTAGTGAAGCAGAACAAAACTATCTTCGGCCTCCTGCCAGTTTTATTCCCACGGAGGCCCTTACCGCAGCAAACCTTTTTCGGCGTTTTTACGCTGCAGAGCCTTTTTCTTTATTCATTCGCTCTACGATGAACTGTTGTGCCGCTGTCCAGATACGTTAGGCTTGCGAAGTCATATACAAGGATTACAGGCCCGACATAGCAAAAAGCTCATGATTCGGCAATTTTTTAATTCCCCGGAATTCCATCACCTGCTTGCACAGCCGCTGCCTCCGTTGAAACCCGATCCGTCTGTCCCCGCAGCTCTCTCGGGAATCGTGCAGCATGTGGGGATATTTCTGGCCTATCCGCATCCACTTGCCATGGATGGAGAGGGAATTGGACGTTTTCTCTACCGGCTGACGAGAGGCATGTTGACTAATTTTCCGCATATACACATTCATATTGCTGCGACGGGATACAATTTTGCAGATGCTGAACACACCTTCTCTCCTCTCAGGAATATGTTTCCTGGCCGCGTCCATATTCATCATCACAACAATGTAGAACACTTTAATACTCATGTGCCTGCTGAGGTATGGATTGTGCCGATTCTTACACTTGATCTAGCTATGTTTTTAAGAAAGCCATACATCCTATGCCTGCATGATCTCGTGCACCATCAGTTTAAAGAGCTTTATTTCTCCACCTATCCGGAGTTTTGCCATCGGGTGGATCGCAACGGGTACTATATTTTGCACAAAGCCGCCGCAGTTGTCTCGAACTCGAATTATGTACGAACTCATCACGCGATCGGAATTGCCGGTTTGCCTGTTCACAAAACACATGTCATCCGGCTCGCTCCACCCAGTGACGAGTATCAGTCATTTTCATTCCTGAATGAAGCCCATTTCAGAATGAAATATCAACTTCCTTATGAATACATGGTATTTCCAACTGTACTTCGCCTTCACAAAAACTTTGAACGGCTCATCGCTGCCTATATTAAATTCAGACAGTCCATCGATGGATACCACTCTCGCCTGCGCCTTGTTTTTACAGATCAATTATCTAACAATCCAAAGCAGGCAGAAGTCATGCACATGCTGCACCAGATCCATGATCCTGAAATATTGAACGGTCTCATGTTCATTGGCAGAATTCCGACCTCCGACCTGCCTTCCCTATACAAATACGCAGTAGGCACCATCGTTCCAACCTTGTTTGAAGGCAGCTGCCCATTCCCGATACTTGAATCCTTGACAGTCGGAACTCCTGTTGCCGCCGCCAATATCGAAGTATCGAATGAACTTATTTCGGACATGAGCGCCTTCCTTGCTTTTAATCCTTACTCTGTAGATGAAATTGTAGCTAGTATGAGAGCGCTTTGGGTATTCCGCTATACTTTGCTGCCTAGGCAGCAGGAAGTCATTCAAGGAGCCTTGCAGCGAAGCTGGTCGGATGTAGCCAACGAGTACTATGCCCTGCTCCAGCACGTAGCAACTAATTCCTTATAAGCCTTATCTCTCGGCTCTAATATAGACAAACACGTACCTAGCCTAGCAGCAAACGTTCTATATCATGCCGTAATATTTCAAGTACGCTACACGGAATACATGTATATATTGACTCGCGATCTGATCCCATGTATCCGTCGGATCATGCATGCCTTGCTGCGCTGACGATTTATAATGATTGTAGTTATCAAAAAGAAGCTGCAATGCCTGAGCGATGGAATCCGGAGATTCTGGATCGAACCAAAGGATATCTGCACTATGCCTTGCCAAATGTTCTCTCATTACAGGGATATCTGAGCATAGTACTGGTACTCCGAGCCGCAGTGCTTCTTCAACAGGGTAGCTCCCGCCACCCTCTGACATGCTCGGCATAATGAGCGCCTGGGCTTTCCTGATTATAGGAATCACATTCGAATCCTGAATGAATCCCAATGGATAAATGTCTGCATCCACGCGGAGTCCCGATCTCTCCATTAATGATATCAGCGTAGGCACATACATCTGTTCCGGCCACAGTGGAGGAGCAGAGCGCAGCAATTCCGTATTATGGCCAAACAAAACGAGAGGAACTTTGCCAGAAGCGGTGCAGCGGGAATAGCCCAGCAGCAAATTATAGTGGTTTTTGTGCGGAGATATATTACTCGGATATACGATATATAGCGGCGGGAGACGTACAGCGACATCAGCACTTATCGTCTCCTTGTTCAAGTGTTTTATTGGATCTGCGGGCAATATGGCATGTGGGATAATAGTCGCGTTATTGCCCACCTCACCGAAATAATGAATTAATCGATTTTGCACATGACGCGAAGACACGACAATCGAGGTCATATTACGTAGCCATTCCTGTGCGTCCCGCCAAGCTTGCTGGATGATTGAGCCTGACACATATGGTGGTACAAAGTCAAAGATCGTTGCATCATGAAAGGTGCATATCGTCGGAAGAGCTACCTTCACATAAGCTGGCCCATGCGGCCAAAAGAAATAAACAACATGACAATCCGCTAATAGTATACTTGCTTCGGGCGATTGAATGCTTCCGCTAAAATACACAATATCAATATTGGGGTAGCCGGATGTATCCAAACGCTCCTTGAATTTCGTATCAGGCGAGATGACTAGTCTGACAAGATCAATATCAACCTGTCTGGCCATGGCAGGCAGCATATTTGATAATAATCTGGCTCCACCACCAGCAGATATCATATTGGCACACCATATCATAATCCTCATTATCCACACTCCTTAGAAGCAATATCTTGCTGAATGCAGTCAATCAGTTAATCAATATGCGGCCTACTGTGCTAAGATTCGTGGGAATAGCCGTGACACATCGTGCCGGTTTGCGAGTAAAATGACGATAGAGATTGGAGGGGAACATGAGGATGGCGCAAATCATATGGCATGGCGCTGCATTTGATTCCAGTGGATATGCCAAGGCAACCAGAGAATATGTACTCGCACTGCATGCTGCCGGAGTAGATGTGAAGCTTGAAACCTATCAAGGGCTGCCGCAGGTAGGGCTACCAGCCGAACAACAAGCCGTGCTGGAGCACATGCTCCGAAAGCGGCGTAGCACTGTGCAGCGAGTTAGCGTCTATCACTACATCCCGGATTTTTGGCGAAGAAAGCTACGAGCTTCTTTCGGATTTACCTATTGGGAAACCTCCAAAATACCGGATAACTGGATTAAGCAAGCGAATCAAATGAGCGGCGTTCTATTGCCCAGCATCCATAACATCAGCGTATTTCGTCAATCCGGTGTCCAAGTACCGCTGTATCACGTTCGGCCTTGTCTATCCGAGCCCTTTCATCCACCTTCGCTAGAATACACACCCGCATATGTAAACCATTTGCCGCCATTTCGTTTTTATCCGTTTGCTCTTGGATCGATCGCAAAGGAATCGATATTTTGCTCAAAGCATTTTGGAGTGAATTTACCGCAAATGATCCTGTTTCTCTCATTATTAAGACCGCAGGTTCTCCAGACTTGTATCATATTGTGGAGCGTTTGAAGAAAGAACTCCAGTTACCACATCATCCCGCGCCTGTCTATCTTGATCTGGAGCTGCGCAGTGAGATGGAGATGGATGCCTTATATCGAAGCAGTCATGCTTTTGTGCTGCCGAGCCGTGGGGAAGGTGTCGGTTACCCTGTGTTGGAAGCCGCCATGCGGGGAGTGCCTATTATTGTGACCGGATGGGGCGGCCATCTAGATTTTTTGAATGAATATAACAGCTACTTAATTCCCTACCATCTCGTCCCTGTAACCCCTCAGCCTTATTATCAAGGATATCAGCCGGATCAGTTGTGGGCCGAATCATCGATCGAAGCACTGCGCTGCTTAATGCGGAACGTAGTATCCAATTATGAGGAAGCTGCCATCAAGGGACAAATTGCCATGCAGCATACACTTTCTCATTTTTCACCGGAGAAGGCTGCACAGGATCTCATTTCAGCCCTGTCGCAGACAACAGGCTTCACCTTCGCCTAACGGTAAAGGTGAAGCCTGTAACTCGTGCTATGATAGTCCCATTCGTCCAAGATGGGCCTTAATTTGTCGCAATGCATCATCTACATGTGCTGCCGCAATTGAATGTATCTCTCCTTCATAGCCGATGGAAGCATGATCGTACCGGGAATCATAGTAGTGTGTAAGCATGAGCGACACAGCTTCCCCATAGTTCTCCATGCGAAGAGCCTCAGCAATAGCGTGCGCATGTGGCGTATGCATACGGCGCTGAATGCGTGCAAAGGCTTCACGAATGGCCATCGGATGCTTGGATGGCTCATATTCCTTTACGATATTTCGAACCCGCTCCTGTATCGGCAGTTGGATATCAAGCACCGTACCGGCTTTCTTGGCGTTCATCAGGAATTCAGGCAGCATGACCTTGCCAATTCTTCGACTTTCCGCCTCAAGCAGGATGCAAGGGACTTTTGCGGCCTTCATCTGCTCCATCTTCTCGTACAGCATGGCATCGAACATTTTCTGATTATTCGGAGCTTGTCCGATATGTCCGAATACAGATCCCCGGTGTCCGGCCATCTCTTCCAAATCAAGCACAGGATATCCCTCTGTTTGCAAACGGCGCAAAATATCGGTCTTCCCTGTTCCCGTATGTCCTGACAATACCACACACGGAACTCGCCATTCATATTGCTCCAGTGATTCTTGAATCCATTGACGATAGGTGCGAATGCCGCCTGACAGTCGGTATGGCTTCAGCCCCATCAAAGACATGCACGTAGCCATTGTACGGCTTCGCATGCCGCCCCGCCAGCAGTAAATGACGATCGTGCCAGGCAGCTCCTTGAATTGCTTATATAATAGGGGAAGCTTGGCTGATGCGATCTCTAAGCCCCGCTCCTTGGCCGCTTCTATACTTATCTGCTTGTATATCGTTCCGATTTCCGCCCGTTCTTCATTGTTGAACAAGGGAATATTAATGCTTCCTGGTATTCGGAATTCAGCGAATTCTCCTGGCGAACGCACATCAACAAGCGTTGCCTCCTTGACCCGCAATGCCATACACTGTTCTAATGAAATATCGTGCATACCCTCTCACCTCTTGTTGTCACTTGCTATACTATGACGAATCTCAACATATTTTCTCGATTTCGATCTACTTTTAAGACTATAGCATTCCGCCTCAGAAATCCACTCCGACAATCGCCGTGCCCTTTTCCCCACTAGGTACATATGTAGTAATAACCCATGATTGTCATCACTGTCTTTTTTCAGGAGGTGTTTCACATCGCGACCGTTAAGGCAGTTATATTGGCTGGCGGAACCGGAACCAGATTTTGGCCTTTCAGCCGAGCAGACTATCCCAAGCAATTTTTGCCCATTCTTCACCAGCAATCCATGATCGCCGATACACTGCAGCGAATGCTTGAATATATGCCGCTCGAACATATCTATATCGTATCCCTTGAAGAGTACATTCCTATCATTCGCAGGCAACTTCCAGATTTCCCGCTCAAGAACATTATTGTCGAGCCGATGGCGAGAGATACAGCCGCCTGTATCGGTCTTTCTGCGCTTCACATGATAGCGGCTGACGAGGATCCTGTTCTGATTACATTACCGTCTGATCACTATATCTCTGATACGGATGCTTTTCATGAAGCATTGCGGTCAGCCGTCTATCGTGCCGAACAGGAGCAATGTGTCGTTACGTTAGGCGTCAAGCCAACACGTCCCGAAACTGGATATGGCTACATTCGTATCCAGCAGAACGCGGAGAGCATTGGCCATTCTGGAAGTGCAGGAGGAATAGGAAACATAGGAAGTTCAGCAGCAACGAAGTCAGCCATAATTACCCCAGTCGAAAAATTTATCGAAAAGCCCGACCTGAACATTGCGACCAATATTTTCGCAGACGGATGCCACTATTGGAACACAGGGACATTTATTTGGAGAGCTTCGACGATTATGAACCTGATTCATCTGCACCTTCCTGAGCTGTACCGGGCCTTATTAGATATGAAGGACATGTTGAACGATCAAGAGAACGGTCAACAACAGCTCAGAACCGCATACAGTAGTCTCAAGAAGCAATCCATTGACTATGGCGTCATCGAAAAATGTGAATCCATTTATATGATTCCTGTCCATTACGGCTGGGATGATCTCGGCAATTGGAATGCGCTGGAGCGCATTCATCAATTTGACGCTCATCTCAATATTGTTCATGGTCTCCATGAAGGGATCGATACGGAACGCTGTATCATTTATGGGGCAACAGAGCAGCTGATAGCGACTGTCGGGATTGAGGATTTGGTCGTTGTCGCTACAGATGATGTGGTGCTCGTCTGCCCGAAAGAAAGGACGCAGGATATCAAAAAAATGGTGGAGCATTTGAAGCTGCGTGGATATAGCACGTTTTTGTAGAGAGGTGGAACGGACGCAATGTATGTTCACAATATCGGCACTATATTTGAACCGACTGGATATGCGAAGGCGAATCGTCATGTCGTCCTTGAACTTATGAAGATGGGTGTGCAATTTCACTATACTCCGATTCATCCTGAAGTCGTCAGAGTTCCCATGGAGCCGGACATAGAAGCTGCTTTGCAGGCGATTTCACACGCTCCACTGCCAGAGAATCATATTGTATTTACTCACTACCCCGCGATTCAATTTGTGAAGGACATTCATCGATTCACCATTGGCATGACCATGTACGAATGCAGTCGACTACCATTCATGTGGTCCAGAAGATGCAGCAGCATGGATGAAGTATGGGTGCCGTCCAGCTTCAATCGGGAAACCTTCCACCGTTCCGGAGTTCCCTTGCACAAAATTCAAGTGATGCCATACGGTATCGATTCAACCATGTTCTCTCCCGATCATCCTCCGCTCCCGATTCCCGGCAAACGAAGCTATACCTTCTTATCCGTCTGCTCCTTCGATGATCGCAAAGGCATTGACATCTTAATTACTGCCTTCCTCGAAGAATTTGCAGAGTTCGAGGATGTGTGCCTCATTATTAAAACGCGTTCCACTACGGAGGAGGAGATCGGCCGTCAGCAAGCCTATATTGATTCGATTGCCTTCAAGACGGCAGGAAAGTCCCGTTCCTCAATCATTCTTATCTCTGCCATACACAGTTGGAGTGAACCGGAATTGGCAATGCTCTACAACAGTGCCGACAGCTACGTGCTCCCTACTCGGGGGGAAGGGTGGAGCTTAACCGTCATGGAGGCAATGGCTTCAGGCCTTCCTGTCATTACAACACGCTGGTCGGCTCATCTTGATTTCGTCAATGATGCCAACGGATATCTTATCTCCGTCCAAAAGTTCGCGCCGGCTCACCCTGGGAATTCCCGCATGCTGTGGGCAGTTCCTGACCTCATGCACTTAAGGCAACTAATGAGGCATGTGTATGTGAATCGGGAAGAAGCCGCCGCCAAGGCCGCTCTTGGACGACATACGGTAAAGGAGCAATTCACATGGCAAGCAAGCGCAGCCCGTATGCTGCATCGTCTACAGGAAATATCTTCGCGTTAAAAAGGGAGATGGCAACCTTATGATTAGTGTCATTGTTCCTACAATCCATCACACCGATCTCGTTAAGCATTGCGTGCACAGCTTCATCCATACCGTGCACGACTTACCCTATGAAATTATCGTTGTCGATGATGGAAGCTCTGGCTCTATACAGGAGGAGTTGGCAAGATGGGCAGCTCCTCTTCAAGTCCAATTCATTGCCAAGCCGAACAATAACGGCTTCAGTCATAGCGTCAATTTGGGCATTCGGCACGCCAAGGGACAGTACATCTTGCTCGTCAATAATGACGTATTTTTTCATGAACCCGGATGGCTCCACCATCTGATCGCTACCATGAATAGTGATCCCGCAATCGGCATCGTCGGTGCGAGACTTCTCTACCCAGATAGAACGATACAGCATGGCGGTGTTATCCCGACAGCAAAGGGGCATTTCGATCACCGCTACCGCCGGCAGCCCGCCGACTACGAGCCTGCCTTGGCCGTGGAGGATATGAATGCTGTAACCGGTGCTTTAATGCTCATACGCAGACAGCTCCTCGACCAGGTTGGCCTATTATCCGAGGACTTTTTCATTGCTTTTGAGGATGTTGACCTCTGTTATCGCGCCAAGATGCATGGCTACCGTGTTGTATATTGTGGAACTGCCTGTGCGCTCCATGCCGAAGGGTATACTCGAGGCACGACGAAAGCAAACAAAAATCCCTATTGGAGACAAAAAGAAATGGAAGCAAGAAAAAAATTCTGGATGAAATGGGGAGGGAAAATCATCCGATGACAGCTCCTCTCGAAGTCGTATACGTGCTTGAATTGACCGGCTTGTCCGGCGGCATCCGCAACGTATTCGAGCAAGTCAATCGACTGCATGATATGGGTGTCAAAGTACATTTATTTGCGCTGGATAAGCAGCCAAACTGGTTCCCGCTTAAAGTGCCTGTTCGCCGCTTCGCCAATTATACGTCCATGATGCGCTACTTGAAGCAAATGAACTGCATTAAGGTCGCAACATGGTGGAAAACACTCTCCGCCGTATGGCACAGCTGTGACCGCAATCGTGGCGGAAGCGGCGTGCCGCTGTACCTTGTGCAGGATATTGAAGAAAGCTATTACCCAAACTGGAATGATATGCAAGAGCGAGTTCGGAATACGTACCGCGTTCCCGTGCATATGATGACCATAGCGGATTGGACGACAAAGCAACTGCTAGAGCGATTCCAGCAGCACGCAAGCAATATTTCCATTGCGGTAGACTTCGATCTGTATAAGCCGAACCGCACCCATGATTATGATCCTTTCCGGATTCTTGCCTGCAGCCGCCGGAGCCAGCATTTGAAAGGCTTTGATATTACGGTTCAAGCTGCGAAAGATGTATGCTCCAGGCTTCCGCAAGCATCGATGATCACCTTTGGCGTAGAACCGCCTCATCTGCAAGGGATCTCTCATTTACATTTCTCTCATCCTGATGACCATCATGTTGCCTATTTATACGCCAACTGTGGAGTATTCGTCCAAACCTCCTATCACGAGGGCTTCGGGCTTCCTATATTAGAGGCAATGGCCTGCGGAGCTCCGGTGGTAACTACCAAGGCAGAAGGAAACGAGGAATTCTGTCACAATGAGTGGAATTGTATTCTGGTGGAAAAAGGGGATGTTGCCGGCGTTTCGCAAGGTATCCTGCGCATACTGACCGATCCTCAATTCGCCGCCTACATCACGGCCAATGCCATGGCGACGGCACAGCACTACAATTGGCCGCGCATCATGAATAATTTGACGAATGTGTTTCACGCTGTGGCGCCGCAATTGCAACGGTAAATGTTCCATGAAATAGGCCCCACCCGATTGTTATCGGAGTGGGGCCTATTTCATGTCCAGCGGCACGAATCTTATTTAGCAGCCTCATATCGGATATGGGCAAATACTTCATTCCATACTCTATCGCACTCTTCATCCCAGCCAATAGGGAGCATTAGCCCACATGTATTGGCGAGCGGCCAGTTCAGATCTACTACTCGATACTCGCTGCCGGGATTCACAACCAGCAAGCTGAATTGGTGCTTTACGAGCGAAGCCAGAGCAGCCTCCAGCTCCGCGGCTTCCTCATAGGAGGCGTTCATACGGAGGAAGAAGAGGCGCTTGCTGTGCTCCGCCTTCGTTAGGAAGCGATGAATTCTTCGCTGCAAGGTCTCCATGAATGTCGGATATTTTAAGGCAATTCCCCTCCGCCGAGCCGAATGCAAAAAATCATGTACAGACTGGACATGATACACCCGATCTCTCACACAATAGTTATGGTAAAACACGATGCTTTCCACGACAAAGTGATCGGGATGCATGAACTTGGCAAATCGATTGCGAAGCAGCATACTTACCCCTGGCGTCGAATTGGAATACATCCAATCGATCACACCGCTATATGGCCGCAAGCCATAACGTTCTAAACGCTGTGCGGGGTAGCAATTAGAACCTAGGCTGTATACGGCGTCGTATACCCCATTGACGTCAGACAGCAGCACGACAATCTCCTCCACTACGTAAGATTGAATGGTGTCATATATGTTTCCTCAGCCATCTTGCCGCCCCACTTCAGCTCATAATACCGTTCATACAAGGGCCAGGTGGTATCAATAATAAAGTTATAACGAGCATCTGACTTTCTTGTTGAGCTTACATGATGATCGACCGCCAACCCTGTAAACACTTCATCATAACCAGCAAGTCTTAACCTGCGATGATAGTCTATATCGGCAAAATAACTGCTGAACACAGTATCCCATGATCCTGCAGCTCTTACCGCCTCCATATTGTAAGCAGCGAGTGCATCAAAGTTCGTTAAGGCAAGCCCCCACTTTCGTCCACTATTCTTCAACTCCTCAAGCACAGCCAAAAATGCTTCCGGCGTACCCGGATGCGCCTCTGCATCATTATGCATATAGAACACCGCATCGGCTTCCTGATCGGCAGCCACCTTCTGGAACCAATTCATCGATTGGGTAAATGTCAGCGGTACAGGAGGCTCATACACGGTAACACGCCGCGACAATTCACTGTCATATCTCAGCTCGCGCGTTGGAGAGTTATCCAATACGTAAGTATGTTTTCTATACAGCTCAATACTGTCTATTGCCCGGTACAGCAAATCCTTGCGGTTCACGTACGGGATTCCCACAACGTAACGCATAGCCACTCACTCCTTTTTTCTTTTCCTTACACCGTTATAAATGCCGAACCCGTTCCGCTATTTTTTCGCGGAATTTTCCCACGTCCAGTGTGACAGCACCAGTTGCGAGATGTACAGGCTTCGCTCCTTCACTATCTCTTGATTTTCATATACATGGCGCATCACATGAGCCAGATGCTCATAATCCGGCTCTGCCCACTGAAAACCTTTATAATACGGACATTTTGCTACAGCCGGAACCAGTCTCTTCACTTGAATGGGGTACCCGGTATGAATGTTCAAAAAGTCTCGCTGTGCGCTCCAATCTGTCGCGATAACCGGAATGCCGCAAGCCATCGACTCCAAAATCGGCATGCCCCAGCCCTCTCCCCTTGTAGGCAACACAAAGCAGTCTGCCGAACGATACAAGCTTCCGAGCAAATAGGACGGAATGGTTTGATTCTCGATAATAATGATCTTGGATTCTGCATGCTTCAAATTCAGCTTCCGAATTTCCGCACGCACATTCACTTCTGGATCTTTGTTCGTTATTTTGCAGACGAGCACCACATCATCGAAGGCGAACTCATTTGCGAATGTTCGCAGCATTTCCTCAGGGGCCTTACGTTCTCCCCATTCGAATACACTCAAAAACGTAAATTTTTCTGAGAAGCGGAAGGAACGGATGTTTGGGTTGAAAAAATTCGGATCAATCCCTAATGGGATGACATGAATCGGGACATGAACCCCGCTGTTGCGGAAGGTTTCCACATTGAAACTGGACGGAACCCACACTTCGTTCATTCGATTGCACTGACGCACCCATTCTTCAGGCAAGCCGTCCACTTCCAGCATCGTATAACCGATTTTGTATCTGCCCTCATTTTTGAAAAACACGTCGCCTTGTCCGTATACTACCTCAGGGGCCGATGCATCTCGATTGCGCATGCTGAATATATTTACGCGATAATCATCGCTCATATTAGGCTCCTTCGTATGGAAGGGTGTTCCGGGGCCATACACATAACGATAATGCATTTTAATATGCTGCTCGTCGAGGGCGATCATAAGGTTGCGGGAGGAATTCGCATATCCGCTAGGCAGATTGACGATGGAATGCCAGTTCAAGTGAGCTTGATATTGCCCTGCAAGATGATGGCCCCATTTATTGCGGAATATAGCTTGTGACTGCAAGAACAACTGATTAAAGTCTACATTATTCACCTTCGTAGAAGTATTTTGCGCATGAATCAACGTTACCCGACCATCGTAGATAACTCGAAATCCTGCGGCCAGCGTTCGCAAACAATAATCTGTGTCTTCAAAATACGCAAAATAATCAGTATCCAATGAACCGATGACATTAATGAGTTCGCGCTTCACATAAGCACATGCAAATACAACCCCTTGTACATCGCGTACACCTTCATATTGACGTATATCTGTCTGCATTCCACCGATTTGCTGCCCCCAGCACGTTTCCTCAAAAATGTACGTCCCCGCATGCTGCACCTTCCCGTCTTCGCCGCGCAATCTGCAGCCCACTACTCCGATATCTGGGGAGGAGAAAGCCGTCTCCTGCAGCCGCTCCAACCAATCCGCCTGCGAAATTAGAATATCGTTATTCAATAGCAAAATATCGCTTTCCAGATCACAGTGAGCAATCGCAAAATTATTGCCGGCCGTAAAGCCAATATTTTGGGGGCTCTCAATTAACGTAACCCAGTTCAAACCACGGAGATAAGCTACGGTTCCATCCGTACTCCCGTTATCCAGCACCACAATATTAACCAGTTCATGGGAAGCCATGGGAGCGAGTGAAGCAAGACATTGCTTCGTATGCTCCAATCCGTTCCACGTCAGGATGACAATGGACACTTTGCGCCGAAGCGAAGGTGCAGGTGTACAATTTTCAATCGACTTGGCGGGAGGGTATTCCAAAATTTCAAATCTTCCGAAATCAACAGGTCCATTATGTCTTGGCGCTTGGGGGGCACGTAGCAGCATTTGGCATTCAGGCGACATAAGAACACCTACAATAATCGAGAAACGAGGCTTTCCCTGTCTTAATAGGATGGAATAGTGCCAAAATGCACCCTCTTCTACTTCTCTGCAAAGCATTTCTCGATATAGCTCATGTGGAAATTCATTCGGATCGATCGTTAATAAGGTATAAATGCGATGAAAGATACGTAAAGGTGCCCCCCCATATCGATCCTACCTTCGCGGGTCAAAGCCTGCTTCAACTCTTTGCTCTTCATGAACTGAATCATGATCGTGAGCTTCGTATGCCCTGCGCGCAGCAGTCCAACAAAATGGCTCAGACCAGACAAATCCGGCTCTCTGTTCAACACCTGCCTATATAGTTCCGACACGAATGCTTCCTCTTCCAAGCGGAACATCTGGTGTAACGTCTGGATGATATTCAAACTCGATCCCTCCATACACATTACGGATGATACGGTCATTTACATTAGTGTATTAGCACAGGTTCCAATTTGACTGTGTATTTGACCGAAAAGGGCGCTAAATAACAAATAGATAGGAGCCTATTCAACATCTCCATCATTCCTGAATACAGTGAGACTAGATTTAGGTGATGGTATATGAATAAGGAGTGAAGAAATGAGACAAATCGTTAAAAATTTAGTGAAAATATGTTCGGACATTCTCCCCTATGAAGTGCCAGTATATGAATTTGGAGCGTATCAAGTGCAAGGTCAGGAAGGATTCGCTGATTTGCGTCCCTTCTTCCCCGGGAAACCTTATGTCGGATGTGATATGCGTCCTGGTGTAGGTGTAGATATGATCTTGGATCTCCATCATATTGATCTTCCTGCGGAAACAGCCGGACTTGTTATCTCCTTGGATACGCTTGAGCACGTGGAGGATCCCCGACTTGCGATGCAAGAAGTGCATCGCATCTTAAAGCCAAACGGTATTGCTATCATTACTTCCGTTATGAATTTCCCAATCCATGACTACCCGGCAGATTATTGGCGCTTTACGCCGCAAGCATTCGCCAGCATTTTGAAACCATTTGATACGGTTATCACTGATTATGCTGGGGAGGAATTGTTTCCGCATACTGTCATCGGGATCGGTATTAAGGGCAATGCTGTACCGGACGAAACGATTACCACACTCCAGCATTACTTAAATATGTGGAGAGCAGCAAGCTATCACCAGCATTAACATCTCAGGGGAGGGGGGAGATCGAATGAGTATCTTCTTGAACCATAACCCAGCTTTTCAACAATACCAAATCGGTGATTGGACCTACGGTATTCCTCACATCTTTACATGGGGAGAGAAAGCTTCCTTGACGATCGGAAAGTTCTGTTCTTTAGCTTTAAATACGACAATAATGTTGGGCGGCGAACATAACGTGGACTGGGTTACCACTTACCCCTTCAACCCACTATTCCCTAGTGCAGCAGCTTTCCTAGGACATCCCAAAACAAAGGGAGATGTTACGATTGGCCACGATGTATGGATTGGCTTCGACTCGTTGATTCTTTCTGGAGTATCGATTGGCAACGGCGCAGTCATAGCAGCAAGGAGCATCGTTACTAAGGACATTCCTGCTTATGCGATTGCCGGCGGCAACCCAGCTCGTGTGATTCGTTATCGCTTCCCCCCTTCCATCATTGACGATTTGCAGCGTATCGCATGGTGGGATTGGCCACTGGAGAAAATCACAGCCGCATGGCCCCTCCTTCTCTCCAGTAGAATCGAAGAATTCATTCTCACGTACAAAACGTGGTGATCATGGGAGGCAACTGAAGTGATTTATTTCTGGAAACAGGTCGTTTATCCGATTCTTGAGCTGACAAGGCCGAAAGTGATCGTAGAAATAGGATGCGCGCAAGGATATAACACTGTTAATTTGCTTGAATATCTCAAGCCAGTGGAGAATGGTCAGTTAATAGCCATCGACCCGTATCCTCTGTTCGATATTGAGCGAATGAAGCACATGTATGCGCACAAGTTCCTTCTCGTTCAGGATTACAGCTTGAAGGTTCTGCCCCATATTCATACATGCGATGCTGCCTTTATAGATGGCGATCATAATTGGTATACCGTATACAATGAATTGAAGCAATTTGAGCGCATCAAGAAATTCCCGATAATATTCCTGCATGATCTGGAATGGCCCTACGGCAGACGGGATATGTATTATTTTCCAGAATCTATTCCGGAGGAATATCGCAAGCCTAGCGCAAAAAAGGGATTTTGCCGGGGATAAATGAACTCGTTGACAATGGACATAATTCATCTGTCCATAACGCTGCCTATGAAAATGGGGATCGCAATGGAGTGTTAACTGCGGTAGAGGACTTCATGAAGGAAACTAACATCCCGCTGCAGCTGCATCGAGTGCGCAGTCAGTTCGGGCTTGGCATCATCATGCCAGACTTTACGGAAACGCATCATTACTTCAATAGAGAGGTTCAAAGCATAATCGAAAGATCAGGTCTATAATCATACAATGATTATACCGCCGGCGTATGTATTTCTAGCCGCAGATTCGTTTTTACTATCTGCGGCTAGAATACGCGTTCGCTTGAGACAAGTATGGATGATTTTTATGCTCTCATGGCATCTGCCCATATCCATCGGCATAATTAAATAATGAATCTACACATCTTTGTCTCCACTTTTTTTCGAATATTTATTATTTTGTTCCAAAAGCGTAAACGGGTTATGGCCGATTTGGCCTAGCCGGTGTATACTGACACATTGCTTCGTGATCTCGATCTCTCGATCGGATTCAGTACGAGTATATCGATACTAAATAATGGAGCCTCGGCCCCGCATCTCCTTTTTCAAACATTTGCAGCCCCTAGCATCTACAACCCCGAATTAGTCAAAACGGCTTGAATATGCGCATCGATCGATTCATGCTTCGGTGTAATAATGCCCAGACCACTATTCGACAAGGCCTGATGAAAGCTTACATGCCAAGGGGTTTGTTTCAAGAAATCCTCAACAGCAGTGAGCACGCCGTTGCGTTCTCCGCCTTTCGCGCTTGCTGCTGAGCCATTAATTCCACTAGCTTCAGCTCATGATACACGGTATACCAATTGTGATCCCCGTCAATCAGGATACAATCATATTGATTCAGGTTCGGAAGAACCTCTAAGCTATAATCTACCAGCATATGAAATTCCTTGTGAAAGTGCCTTTTATACTCCAGAATATCAAATCTCGGGGCGGGATCGATAACAAATAACTCACCGTTCACCGCACGACAATATTGCAGTAAATTGCTTGTATTCAACCCATGCTCCGCACCAATCTCTACAATTCGTTTTACGCCAAATGATTGCAATAGTGGCAATATGATTCTTTCCCAAAATGCAAGCACCTTGCTCACCTCCGTATATCACTATATGCACAAAAACATATTTGGTATAAACACTATGCCCGTTTCTCGAAAAACGGGGACTTGCTTATAATAGCGTGAAATTCATCCTAGTTTAGGAGGCAGTTGAATACACTGATACCAGAAGCTCGCGTATAACAAGGGGGTGCCATTCGATGATGAGAACGCTGTTGTCTACCCGATATCATTTCTCTTCATTGCGAAGCACTGACCACGGATTGCTTTTCGACCCGCTGGATCATTGCCTGCTCGAAAGACCTAAGCCTATTACATTCCACGATGCGGCCGGTGTATACGGAGTATGCCTGGATAATGCACACTATGTCCACATCATTTACGTAAATATCCACCATCAGCTCATCCACATTGCAATCGAGCCCTGTACCTTGCAAGCGCACAAACGCGAGTTATCCGGCATCTTCCAGCATGTGCGCCATATTCAATTGACGAGCTGCTGCAACCAGCTCCATGCCTTCCTTCAATATCATTCGAGGGTGGAGCATGTATCGTTGTCAGGCATCCATTGGTCATCTCCATCCGTAGTGCATCATGGAGAAGAGATTCTTTCTCTACGTCTGCTCTCCATGCAAGAGCACGTCTGGATATGCCTTGCCTTGATTGCGTCTGCTGCTTCACCACAGCAGCAAGTCAGGCTCCTCATACAATCGTTCCATCCTGCGTCCTGCAAATGGAGCTCGGTTGCTGCATTGCCTGATATACAACTTGAATCGGCAGCAGATCTATTGACGTTTGAGCTATCCCCCATTCAAGAACGGGTCAGTGTCTTCCTATTCAAACAAACGGGCAATAAGCTCTATTTCACCGCCTATGACTGGAACAAGCAGAAGAAATGGTCCAAGACCGCTCAAAACCATACGCTCATCCCTCCCATCCATGCAGAGCATGTCGTGTCTGTATACGATCAGGGGAAATTTTGCCTAAGCTGGGTTACAGAAGAACTGCTGTTCCGCATTCACTACCATATTGATCAAGAAACATGGAGCGATTTATATACATCGCCTATCCAACGTCCAAGAGTATGTACATGTATCAGTGATATGCAATCAAGCTCCACGATTCCGCAGAAATGGATTGCAACTGACAATGAAGATGAACTTGTTGGACTCAATGGTATGGAAGCAGCACATATCGAAGGCTACCGAGCCACGCGCAACTTGACACATAGCATGGATGCGGCCAAGTCTGTCATCGATTCGCTTGCACAAATGAAGGAACGCAGCATAAAAATGAAGCTTGAACTTGTCCGGATGAAGCAAATCCAACAGTCTCGGCAAGTCAAGGCACAACAGTTGGGAGAACGAATTGCAGTCCTACAAGAGGAAGTTCACATACGCAAAGCACTATACGATCTTAGAAGCAACGAAAATATATTAATGAAGAAAGAAGCTGTACCTCGCGTTCAAAGCAATATGAAGGAACGATTATCTCAAATTATATTAAAAATATCTAAACATCCACGTTGAGAGGAGCTTGTATATGACGAATCATGCAACAACTTCGATTGATGTCATCCTGCAAACTGCTGCAGATGTCGATCTTGAAATGCAGCGTCTCTATTTGATCGCCCATATCCGATTTCGTAATACCTCGTCCGCACCAGTACAGCTTTCACATATTTTGCTCAAGCTATCCCCGAGTGCATTCGTCGACGTCAGCGGCAAAGTGGTAGCGCCACAATTTGCCCAGGTGTATGGCCTTCATAAGAGTCGGAAAGGGAAGCAGCAAACCGGCTGGCGATTCGATCGCGAGGATTGGTTTTCCTACGGTCGTAGAAGCGGGGAATACCAAATTGAATCTATGGAGCCTCTCCTCCTTCAACCAAGTGTCTGGAACGATTTAAGAGACGTCCACATTGCATGCGATATAGATCGCCTCGTAGAACCGCTGCAAGTACATGCATTTGTCATTGCGGGCGATCAGCGATTTCCCGCAGAAAATCCGACCAGCATTAGTTTCCGATCCGCAACCATGGAATAAAGCAATAGCTCAAGAAAATCGAGACAGAAGCCATTCTCATCTCCGACATAGATACAAAGGTTCGAAGAAGTTTGTACGAATGAATCTAGTAATTCATCCAATCTTACAGCAATCCCCTTTCATACATTAACAGTGTAGAAAGAATTCTAGCGGATTCTTTCGCTCATATGATGAAGGGGAGGTTTACGAATATGGTTCTTATTCCCATTCAACGGATCGTAAGCAGCACAGCTAACGTAGTTACTGCTGCTAATAGTGCAACTGCAGCGACTTTAGCATTGGCAGGTGCAGCGCCAAACGTTGTAAACGTAGGGAACGCACCGCGCATTTGGCCTCAGATCGCAAAATTCGACAATGATAACGGGCCTTTTGCAGCAGTTCCGAATCCGCAATTCATCTGGTCACAACCTACATTCATCCCAGGTGAAACGCACGGTTTTGCTACTGTTTCTGTACCAATTCCGCTTACTATTGGAATTACAGCTGACTTTGTCATTGCGATGGCTGTATTTGCCGACAACGCCGTGGTTGCAACGATTCAAGCTTTCAGCCCATTCCAGATTAGCTTGTTCCCAGTTCCTGGACTGAATGTACCATTGATTGGAGGCTCCTTGGATCCAACTACTGGTTTAACTACAGATGTTGCGAATCCTTACAACTGGCAAAATGTGCGCTTCTATACGATTCCAGCATCGCTTGGATTAATCACACTTGCACTTAGCGTACAGTTTGTATTCCAATTCCAAGTGACAAACTACTTCACAACTGGCGCTGTCAACACAGCTGGATTGTCCTTTATTGCCGACATTTACCAATCCATTCTCTAACGTCCATTCTTAAACTCGTAGTAAAGGAAATGTCAGCAAGTCGCAGAAAGAATAGTTAATAGAAAACGTGAAGAAGCATGATGCTCTTTTCAGTGTGCATCATGCTTCATTCCTTGTTCCGATACGATCTGAATCGGCTCCGGCTGCGCTGTATTTCCTTCAATTCGGTAGCTTCGAACACGAGGGCGAAGCCGCGACAAGGAGACAATGATATAGGAACATGGATATGCGGCATGCTCAATATCGTAAGCCGACGGATATGGAATCGAGGCGGGATGGGAATGGAATACGGCAAGCAATTGCTCACCAGCTCTCTCCATTTGCTTTAGTGCACTATCCAACTGCTCCATATCCATGGTAAATGATACTGGGCTCTGGTCGATGTTCACGATAGGCCAGCAGCGCTTGGCGAGTCCGTCATTCCCTGACAGCAGCCCGCATGCTTCCAGCGGCTTCTCCTGCAGGCAATGCCACACCATATCACGATACGTGCAATCGGTCATCCGCAGAGCCGCAATATTACGATTGATCGGAAGGCGATTGTTCACGCTTTACTCGCTCCCTTTGCATGGTCAGCAAGTCTGGCTGCTTTGCCTTGCGGGGTTGGCTCGTCAACGATTTTTGGTTCATATAGCTTAATAACGAGGCATATTCTCCAACACCTTTGTTGCTTGCATCTCCGTTACGCTTGACGGTGTTCGCATGAAGCCATGTAAACGTCGAAAAATTCGGGGTTTGCCGCTTGTTTTCCTCATGCTGCTGAGCATGCTCATCGTTATCTGAAAGATCTGTTGCTTCATTCTGCAGAGCATTGTGCGCTTGCTTTGAATTAAGATGATTGGACATTTCGTCAGCCTCCTGTTCCCCTTCCAGCTGGCTATCTGCTGACGCTGCCATTGCTGCCCTATTATCTTCACGTTCATCATCCAGTTGTTTGTGAATTGCAATATCCGAAGTGAGAGAGTTCTTCTTATCTTCCGTATACTTCTCAACCTTCTCAACTTCCACATGCTTTCCTGCTTGCTCATAGTCCTTATTCCCTGCAAGCTCATTTTCCGTCATGCTATGATGGACAGGGCGATCTTCAGTGTAGCTTTCGTCTGCAACAATTTCTGCCATGCCATCTATTTCTGCAGCATTAAACTGCCATTCGTTATCCGTATGTTCCCACTCTTCCTCCTGTTCTGGCTCGATAACTGTTTCCACCTCTTCTGTGGCTTCAACGCATTGCTCATCATAACGCGAAGTATATAGCTCTTCTTCTTGAGCAAACTTCTCCTCAAGAACGATCCTTCCCGGCTTCTCAACTTGTTCATGCGAATACGCAATAGCTTCCGTCTGAGGTGAAGGCTGAACTTGTGCTTCTTGAGTATGTTCCACTTGCAACGAGACTATGTCTTCCTGATGCGGTTCTGCAATACCCGCTGGTTGTTCTGTCATCGCACTCTTCACTTCGAATCCATCTCTCTTCTCCATCGCTCGAAGCTTCTCAATGACATCAAGAATAGGCAGATACGAGAAGAAAGAGGCGGCGGCACGCATAATTCCATTCGCCAATTGCATCAACTGTTCGGTAGACAACCGCAAAAATTCGCCATACGTTAAAGCAACAGTGATCCATGACTGTCCTGCCAATGACAATTGATAGTTCGAGCGATCCTTCCAATTCAAGCTTGCGCCGCGGATTGGCAGCTCACTGTACTTCAACAGGTTCATGATCAGCAGTTGGGACAACTGCTTGCTCTGCTTTCGATGATGGAAAAAGTAATGCACGCTTACTTCCATGGCATCATCCTGAACAGCAGATATCCATATGCCTTGCCGCTGATTGTTGGATTCATTCAACATCTGCTTACGCGTGTCCTCTGAATCCACAATCGTGACTCTTAATCCAGCCTGGGACAGCGTAGACTGAATAGGATACCACAACCGATCCACAATTTCGGCCATCTTGCTTTCCAGTACAATTCGACATCCTTGAAGCGGGTTCATAATATCGAGTATGCCGCGTTCTTTATCCAGATGAAACGTAAATGAGTGCTTGCCCAGCAGCTGATATACGTCGATCAATCTCGTCTCAGCAATCGTACATAACGGTTTGCCGTTCAACTGAATTTGCATTCGATGCCCCTCCCTCCCGTACGCATTCACTATCGTTATTGTATGAGGCGAATACCGAATGGTTCCATATTGCCATCACCCGCATGCAATTGCTCCATCAGGCGTAGCTCCTCCCGCTCCATTTCTTCGATATGTTCTTCCACACGCTGAAGTGCATACTCTTCCTGCGTCTTGCGTTCATCAAGCATCATTAGCTCCCCTTGCCATGCTGCAATGGTTGCCGAAGCATAGTGTTGCCATAAACTTAGCTGCAACTGTGCATACTGCAGAAGCATATCATCCTGCACAGGGGGATGCATGCTAGACATAGTGAGGTAAGGATGCAGCAAATCCATCAGTTCTATCGGACGAAAGTGGGGATACCCCCACCCAATAAGTTGTGCCGGAACGATGCCGTGTGCAATTATACGTATCCCGTGTATAATGCGCAGCTTCGATTCACGTGTAAAAGGAATATCCATAAAGGAGCCCCAATCCTGACCTCCATTACTTGAATACGTGCAGGATATCCTCGATGAGCCAGTAACCGCAAGGAGCATACCATTGCTCCCTGTCATCATGAGATGCGGGATGATTGACTGCTTATCAAAATATACCTTCAATGGAAGACCGGAGTGCGCAGCATTCCTTCCTCGAGCAAAAAACAACTTGGTTGTCGCCCCATTACAGACGATCCAGGCGAGACAAGGTTCTTCTTCCCCTGCAGCCGACACCGTGATTTTCCAGCTCTGCTCTGTTTGTGTAGAAGTAAAGACAGGAACCCACTTTGGTTCCTCTGCTTCTATATCCAGCTCAAGCAGCAAGAGCTCCTGCTTATTCGTGTCCGCATGTCGAATCAGGAGCAATCCATATAGCACCCCTGATTCACTTATATCCCAGCTTGCTTGTTCAATATGTACGTTTGCCCCATAATCTTCGTGAACATAGAAAAATTCCCGCTCTTCCCACCTCCCCTGTTCATATCGCCGAAGAACATAAGTCAACTTCTCATTCCGTATCATGGTATAGCTCAAAAATAAGGTTCTCCCCAAACCAAAAAGATAGGGGTGATTCGAGCTGGGATGCCCGCTAACGCGCAGCTCCTGCTTCTCTTCAATCGGCGAATTTATGCTGCACCTCGCATAATAAATCCCCGCTTCAGAAGCCATTAACATATGTAAATAGCCGTGAAACAGAATAGCGCTAAACTGCTTCACGGAACTGCTGAACCCCCATAGATGCTGCTTTGCCCGCTCTCCTTCACGATACAAGGAATGTCGCAGCGACCCATCAGATTGAAGTTCAATCCAATGTACACCTGCAGAGGAATATAAGAAGACTTCTTGCCTCACAGCGATCCCCTCCAAATAATTTTGTGGGGGTGTCACCTTTTCTACAAAGCCCCCATAGACTGTATTGAATTTGAATTCAGATTCTATAAAGGAGGCAGGAAACATTCATGGAGAGCAAGTTAGTTCAAGGGCAAACAACGCCCCCCGAATATTTGCCACTACCCTCTTTGGAATGTATAGAGGTTCCTAAAGTATTCGATTGGGTGTTGTTAACGACGCAAATTGTTGATGAAGCATGCATTGATCCAGCTTTGTGCTTGCCATTGCCGGCTACATTCAGCGTTCAAGCAACGGTACTGTCAGTAAGCTGCGGAGAAAAAGTCGGTTCTATTAGAGAAAATGTTGTGGTAACTGTTGGTGGCACACCAGTTACCCTGCAACGAGTTGTCATTAAGAAAACAGGAACGCTTGAAATC
This sequence comes from Paenibacillus alvei DSM 29, assembly GCF_000293805.1. Classification (GTDB taxonomy): domain Bacteria; phylum Bacillota; class Bacilli; order Paenibacillales; family Paenibacillaceae; genus Paenibacillus_B; species Paenibacillus_B alvei. The sequence continues at coordinate 203,098 of NZ_AMBZ01000005.1, forward strand.
ACGATCATTGATACTACTGTCGTTCCTAACGTAGTACATTGCACATTTACGAAAACCTTTGTCCGCTTCGAGAAAGTTCTGTTGTGCGCGCCTCCGGGAACTACTATCAATTGCGAGATCGTTCCGAACACAACAACGATTGAAGTTCTTGATGTTGTTGACAACTCTTGTGTCAATGTGGACATCGTGATTTGCCAAAGCATTCAGGTAACAGCGCCTGTCAAGTTAGTTGTTGAAGCTGAGCTGTGCCAACCGCGGGCAGTGATTCCAGTCCCTGAAAATGTTTGTGTTGTCACATTCCCACAACAATGCCCTACTATTTTCCCTGGTGCGCCTTATCCGTTCCCATCATAATCAAAATGCTGATCGGCTTGGGGTGGTGGCTAAAACCATCCCTTTTTTATTCTTTCGACAGCAGGAACGAGGAGGGGCTAAATGCGGCTATACTATATCGCTTCCGGTTATCGGAGGCCAATTGATATCCTCGATAATGCGCTTATGAAGGCTCTGTATGGTCAGAGTCATGAGAGTAAAATATTTCTGTTAAATCGCGCACCTCTTCAGCAGCTTCTTCCCGATATTCGCGAATTCAAGCCTGAGTTCGTCTTGACTCTATGCGGTCCGCGCTCTTTTTTGCCTGTGGATCTTGTGCGCAGCATTCGGAGAATGGGCAGTCCGATTGGCGTATGGTTCGTTGATGATCCCTATGCTATCGACAATGCACTGCAGGTAGCTGCCGAGTATGATATCATTTTCACCATTGATTCTGGCTGTGTTCCATACTATGAGCGTCATGGCTGCAAGCGAGTGCACCACTTGCCGCTCGGAACAGACACGGACATTTTCCGTCCTTTCACGTCTCATCCTTCCTATGAAAGCGACGTTTGCTTTATTGGAACGGGATACGACAACAGGTTGCGAATGATGCAGCAAATGATGAAAGAGCTTGATCCTACCTTGCGCGTGAAGCTTGTCGGCCATTTCTGGGACACGGTAAATTGGTCAGGCGGATGTGTTCCCCATCTTCGCACGAAGTGGGTCAACTTCTCAGAAACGCCCCGTTATTACAACGGCGCGAAGCTGGTGCTGAATATTCATCGCAGCGAAGATGATACGCTAATTGATAAAAATAAGACAGGTGCGCCAGGCCACACGATTAACAATCGCACATTCGATATTGCTGCATGCCAAAGTTTGCAGCTGATTGATTATCGTCCTGATCTTCACTTGTTCTATGAACCGGGTAAGGAGTTGATATGCTTCGAATCGCCGAAGGAATGTGCCGAACTTATTCATAAGTACATTTATGAGGAAGCCGAACGCAATTCTATTGCCTCGAAGGGATATGAACGAACCCGGGCAGAGCATACGTTTGCGAAGCGGCTGAAGCAATTGCTAGCTTGGGTATGAAGTGTGAATGTGGACGACGATAGTTTGCATTCATTTCTTTTGGGATGCGAGTAAGTTTCCTATCAGCTTTGCTATATCTTATGATGCAGGTGCCAAAATCTTGAGAGACAATTGCCTCATGGAAGAAGAAATGTGCAGTAAGCCCGTTGATAGACACCTATAGTAGGCATGCAGCCAAGCTTATCCTTTGACAAATGACTCCACAATCCCCGCTGCACCAGCAATCGCAAGTAGAAGAATGACGGGAAAAGCATAGGTTGGTATAAGGAGATAACAGACCGTGACAAGGGCCGCCGACCATACCCCTGTGCACCAATAACAGGTAAGGAGCTTGCGCATAAATGCATGGAAACGGCCGCCTTTTTCATCAATTACGGCGAATATAGCTCCATTTTCATCCGTGTGAAACCGCTCCTCTACAAATGGCTTACGAATAAATGAGGTTATTTCATCAAACACGATAAGTCTGGTTAGGCGATAGCTCGCCAAGATAAGCAATATAAAAGATAACCATGTGATGTCCTGCATATGGAGTCCTCCTTAACCGCTCGTATTGCTCTTCGATCAGTTTCATTGTATGGACTTCTTGAGTCGGATAGAACCGTTCCCTATCACTGCCTTGGACATTACATAGTGCTGCCCATCCATTGCAGCGGGAACAAGAAGGAGGTAGATTCAGATTCATGCATGCACTTCCCATTATCGCTACCGAGGAGCAGCTCATTCATACGATTCAGCAGTCAGATGAACGACCATTGTGGTTATTTAAGTACAGTTCGAACTGCGGCTCAAGCAGAATCGCCCATATCGCTCTGAATCAATTTTTGACCAAATATCCACACTTATCTTCTCGATTCTCCTTTGCTGTCGTTCGTGTCTTAGAAGAAAAGGCGTTATCGGAGAAAGTCACAAAAATTCTTGAGATTCCCCATAAATCCCCACAGATACTGCTCGTCCACAAACAAAAGGTTGTATGGAATTCATCTCATCAGCAGATTAACTCCTTACAGTTGTCACAGCTTGCACAGCATTTTTTGCAGCAGCATCCTACTATTTAACCCCTGGGTGCTGGCTGATTTCGATATGGAGGATCAACCTAAAAACCGTCAGGAAGGAGGAATGCTATCCCCTCTTCCTGACGGTTTTTATCTGCCTCTGCAATTAGCCGACAAAGCTGCCCTCTACATGAATGTGTCCAGGATGATCGGCCACTACTTCACCAATGCACACCGCTTCAACGCCTCGCGCCCGCATGTCGCGAATCATGGCTTCCGTATCCGCAGCCGCAACGGATAAGAGAAGTCCGCCCGATGTTACGGCATCACACAGCATCCACTGTGCAATCTCGTCCAATCGTTCATCGAACTCAACTTTATCTTTCACATGGTTGTAATTATTTTTCGTCCCGCCCGGTACAGCTCCGCTTTCTGCCAATTCCCGTACACGAGGCAAGAACGGCACTTGCTCCGCATAAATGACAAGACCTGCTTCGCTGCCAGATGCCATTTCTGTACTATGACCAAGCAGACCAAACCCTGTCACATCTGTACAAGCATGAACATCATATCCAGCCATGACTTCAGCAGCCGTTTTGTTCAGTGTCGCCATGGTACGAGTAACAAGCTCAACCTCTTCTGGCTGCAACAGCTCGCGCTTTAAAGATGTCGTCATAATTCCGACGCCTATCGGCTTTGTGAGCACCAGCTTATCCCCTGGCTTGGCACCCGCATTCGTCAGTACCTTCTCTGGATGAATAATACCAGTTACCGCCATGCCAAACTTCGGTTCCGCATCATCAATGGAGTGGCCGCCAACGAGCGTCGCTCCTGCTTCCTTCACTTTATCGCCAGCTCCGCGCAAGATGTCCGCCAAAATGGACTTGTCCAGCTTCGATATCGGGAAAGCCACGATATTAAGTGCCGTTAGCGGCTTGCCGCCCATTGCGTATATGTCACTAAGAGCATTCGCAGCAGCGACCTGACCGAACGAATACGCGTCGTCAACAATTGGTGTAAAGAAATCAACAGTTTGAACCAATGCCATCTCGTCATTTAAGCGATATACACCTGCATCATCGCTTGTATCTAGGCCAACAATTAAATCCGGATGCTTTTCTGCCTGCGGAAGCATGCGCAATACCTGCGACAGATCGGCCGGGCCTATTTTACAGCCGCATCCTCCTTTGCTTGACAAGGTAGTCAATCGCACCTTTGATTGTTGTTCGTCCATCCCTGTATCCTCCCATCGCATTCAGCGAATTTCTTCCATTCGTGCGTGTTCATATATCCTCTACTATTGTAACATATCCGCACAATGCGATCGTTCATATAGGCATACAAGCTGGTTTCACAAACTTGACCATTCGCCAGTAAAGCAAAAGCTGCCCCTATGGCCAATTAATAGCCATCTGGGCAGCTTCTATAATTACTGATTGTTAATCACTTATACAAGGCCGATTTTATCTCGACGGCTGGCTGCACCTTGCTTGCGCTTCTCGATCAGTCGGTTGAGCGCATCTACGTAAGCGCGGGCGCTTGCTTCCAAAATGTCAGTGCTTACACCACGACCGAGGGCTGAGATATCATTCTGTGCCAGCACAACATGAACTTCACCAAGCGCATCCTTACCATGCGTTACGGATTTAATGGAATAGTCAACGAGTTCCACATTCTCCTGCGTTGCCTTGTCAATCGCTTTGTAAATTCCATCAACAGAACCATTGCCCTCCGATTCTTCCTCAAGCACATTCCCTTCCCATGTAACGATGCGCACTTTCGCAGCCGGAATCGCTTGGTTCCCGTATGCGACATATATCGTTTCGAGCGAATACACTTCTGGCGTGTCGATAAGCTTCTCTTCGATCATCGCACGAATGTCCTCATCAGATACTTCCTTCTTCTTATCAGCCAGATCCTTGAATTGGGCAAACGCCTTGTTCAGATGCTCTTCATCCAAATCATATCCAAGATCAATCAGCTTCTCGCGGAAGGCATGACGGCCAGAATGCTTTCCAAGCACGAGCTTGCTTTCCTTGAGACCAATTGTTTCTGGCGTAATAATTTCATACGTTGAACGTTCCTTCAGCATGCCATCCTGATGAATGCCGGATTCATGCGCGAAAGCATTAGCGCCTACAATTGCTTTATTGCCTGGTATCGGCATGCCCGTCAGCTTGCTGACAAGGCGGCTCGTACGCGCAATTTCGGACAACACGAGCGAAGTTTTCGCCTGATAGAAGCTTGATCTCGTATCAAGCGCCAATGCAACTTCCTCAAGCGCGGTATTGCCTGCACGCTCTCCGATGCCATTGATCGTGCCTTCAATCTGATCTGCACCATTCAATATCGCAGCAAGCGCATTCGCCGTCGCCATTCCCAAATCATCATGACAATGAGCACTTAGCTGAATCGTCTCAATTCCCGATACATTCTCCTTCAGCGTCTTGAAAATATTGCCATACTCGTACGGCGTCAAATATCCAACCGTATCCGGTATATTCACAACGGTAGCCCCAGCTTTAATCGCCATCTCTGTAACTTGACACAAGAAATCGAGCTCCGTACGGCCCGCATCCTCTGGAGAGAATTCAATTTTGCTAAAGTACTTCTTGGCATAACGAATCGCCGCTTCAGCCGTCTCCAGCACCTGCTCCTTCTCCATACGCAGCTTATGCTTGCGGTGAATAGGCGAGGAAGCGAGGAAGAGATGCAAGCAAGCATCCTCTGCACCCTTCAGCGCCTCATACGCAGCATCAATATCCGGAATACGCGATCGGGACAGACCGACAATCGTCGATTGCTTCACCGCTTTTGCCACTGCATTCACAGCTGCCAAGTCACCAGGAGATGCCGCAGGGAATCCCGCTTCGATACGGTCGATTCCTAAGCGCTCTAATTGAAGCGCGATTTCGAGCTTCTCCTTCGTATTTAGGTTCACGCCAGGGGACTGCTCTCCATCCCGAAGCGTCGTGTCAAAAATATAAATTTTGCGCATCGTCTGCACCTCCTTCTTTCGTCTTTAGGGCTTTATATTTATCAGTCTATGTTCAAAAAGTCCATTGATAGCACCGAAAAGGCTGCCGAACGGACTTTTTGAACATCATGTTGTGTAATTGCTTTTCAATTGTTATTCTTTATTTCTTGATCCAGTGCATCAATTCACGCAATTGACCGCCAACCACTTCGATCGGATGATTTGCTTCGTTGCGGCGAGTTGCTGTCAGGAACGCACGGTTCGCTTGGTTTTCCAAGATAAAGTCGCGAGCAAACTTGCCTTGTTGGATGTCGGACAATACTTCCTTCATTGCTTTCTTCGTCTCTTCTGTTACAATGCGAGGGCCTGTTACATAGTCTCCATATTCAGCCGTGTTACTGATAGAGTCACGCATTGTAGCCAGACCTCCCTCATAAATGAGGTCAACGATCAGCTTTAGCTCGTGCAAGCACTCAAAGTATGCCATTTCAGGAGCGTAGCCTGCTTCTACCAACGTTTCGAAGCCTGCTTTGATCAGCGCGCTTACACCGCCGCACAATACAGCTTGCTCACCGAACAAGTCAGTTTCAGTTTCTTCCTTGAAGGAAGTTTCAATAACACCTGCACGCGTGCAGCCAATGCCCTTCGCATACGCAAGGCCAATTGCCTTCGCATTGCCAGTCGCATCTTGCTCAATTGCGATAAGCCCTGGTACGCCGAAGCCTTCTACATATGTGCGACGCACGAGATGTCCAGGAGATTTAGGAGCAACGAGCAATACATCGTTGTCTTTCGGTGCTACGATTTGGCCAAAGTGAACGTTGAAGCCGTGAGAGAACATCAGAGCTGCGCCCTTTTTCAGGTTCGGCTCGATTTCATTCTTATACACAGCTGCTTGTGTTTCGTCTGGCATCAGGATTTGAACGACATCTGCACGGGATGTAGCATCTGCAACCGACAATACTTCGAAGCCGTCTTGGCGCGCTTTGTCCGCAGATTTACCTTCGCGAAGGCCGATTACGACTTGAAGACCGCTGTCACGCAGGTTTTGCGCTTGCGCATGTCCTTGGCTTCCATAACCGATTACGGCGATTGTCTTCCCTTGCAATACGTTGAATTCCGCGTCATTTTCATAGTACATAGTAACTGGCATAAGTATGAGTCCTCCTCTTTCTTCCTATATAAATGGTTTGTGTAGTAATTCCCCCGAATGAGGCGGGTATTTCAAGAGACAATCCCTTGTTCTACCGGCATCTTCTTACTTGTCCCCTGAGAGACCCCCTCATTCGGAGTTTTATTCTATGGCATACAATTATGAAATAAGTCCAACTTGCTGCTTACTTATCTGTCACTTGTCCGCGAATCAAGGCCGTAACGCCCGTACGGTTAATCTCACGAATTCCGTATGGCTCCAGCAATTGAATCATTGCCTCGATCTTCTGCGATTCTCCTACAACCTGCACCATCAGCGTACTTGGACCAATGTCGACGATAGATGCTCGGAACGTTTCTACGACGCCAAGAATCTCTGGACGCACATGCGGTTCAGCCTTCACCTTAATGAGTGCAAGCTCACGAGCAACCATCGGCTGAGAGCTCAAGTTAATTACCTTGATCACGTCAACAATCTTATACAGTTGCTTCTCAATCTGCTCCAGCATCTGATCATCTCCTGTGGTCACAATGACCATGCGGGAGAGACCTTGCTCCTCAGAAGCACCTACGGTAATGCTTTCAATGTTGAATCCTCTGCGACCAAATAGACCGGAAACACGCTGCAGAACACCTGGCTGATCGTTCACGATGACGGCTATAGTATGTTTGGTTATGTTCATCATTCACAATCCCCCATTATCATTTGGTCAATCGTGCAGCCCTGCGTAACCATCGGGTACACATTCTCATACTTGCGAACAACGAATTCAACAACTGCTGGCCCCGGCGTATTCAACGCCTCCTGCCATGCCCGTTCTGCTTCCTCCTTATTCGTCGCACGGAAGCCTCTTACTCCATAAGCCTCCGCAAGCTTCACGAAGTCAGGGCTTCCAGCCAAGTCTATATGGCTGTATCGATTGTCATAGATAATTTCCTGCCACTGGCGAACCATGCCAAGTACGCGATTATTAATAATGGCTACCTTAACCGGAATATTGTTAATCGCACAGATCGCAAGTTCCTGCGCACACATTTGCATGCCGCCATCGCCATTGATGGAAACCACCGTCCGATCCGGGAAGGCCATCTGAGCGCCAATCGCGGAAGGGAAGCCGAAGCCCATTGTTCCAAGTCCGCCGGATGTAATCCAGGAGCGCGGATGATTGAAGCGGTAATATTGCGCTGACCACATTTGATGCTGACCGACATCCGTCGTGACAATGGCCTCCCCTTTGGTCGTATCATTAATCAATTGGATAACCCATTGCGGCTTCAGTTCTTCATCAGAATCAATAAAGCGCAGCGGCATATCCGCCTTCATCTGCATAATGCGGGCACGCCACTCATCCGCTTGGTCTGCACGTGATGCTGTCTTGTTCGCTAACTCCAGCGTCGTACGGATGTCGCCTACAATCGGAATGTCAGTCGGGACATTTTTGCCGATCTCTGCCGGGTCAATATCGATATGGACAATTTTCGCATGGGGCGCGAAACCTTCGAGTTTCATGGTAACTCGGTCATCGAAGCGAGCACCTATATTGATTAGCAAATCCGCCTGCTGAATGGCATTGTTCGCGGTGTAAGTGCCGTGCATCCCCGGCATGCCCATCCACAGATCATGGCCGCTTGGGAAGCCGCCTAGTCCGAGCAGCGTCGTCGTAACTGGAATTTGCGTTTTGCTTACGAATTCATACAGTTCTTCATGCGCACCAGAATGAATGACTCCAGCCCCTGCGAGAATAACCGGAGACTTCGACTCTCCAATCGCTTTCAGCATCTTCTCAACTTGATATTTATTCGGCATAACGTTAGGGTTATAGCCGCGAATATTTACGTCCGATACCGGTTCGAACAGCGTCTTCGCCGCCGATACATCCTTCGGAATATCGATGAGAACCGGACCCTTGCGTCCTGTGTTCGCAATGTGGAACGCTTCGTGTATAACACGCGACAAATCCTTCACATCGCGTACCAGATAGCTATGTTTTGTAATCGGCATTGTGATGCCTGTAATATCTGCTTCCTGGAAGGCATCTGTACCAATCAAGCTCGTCGCTACGTTGCCTGTAATGACAACGAGCGGGACAGAATCCATATAGGCGGTCGCAATTCCCGTGACCAGGTTCGTTGCTCCTGGACCCGATGTCGCGATACATACGCCTACCTTGCCGCTCGCACGAGCGTAACCGTCCGCAGCATGAATGGCTCCTTGCTCGTGCCGGGTCAGAACGTGGTGGAAATCCTCACAGCCGTGCATAGCATCATAAATATAGAGCACCGCGCCGCCTGGATATCCGAACACACACTCCACACCTTCCAACAACAAGCTGCGAAGCAAAATATCCGAGCCTGTAATGACTTCAGGCTGCATCCATTTCTGTCTTAAATCTTCTTTAGACCTCATTGTCGTACGATGTGAGCTCATTCGACATCCTCCTTACGCATATTTACTCATTTCCACACTCGGGCTCTAGGTTACATTTGTGAAGATATGTTTCGCCTGGCCAGGCACATATACAGCTAACTCTTTGCATGAATCATCAAGAAATAAAAGAGCCAGCAAATGCAAAAAAACCTTCCATCCCCACGCAGCAAGCTGCTGCATTAGGGACGAAAGGTTGTGCTTCCGTGGTACCACCCGCATTCATCTCATATCTCGCGATATGAAATCTCAGCAAGTATTCGTATGCTCATAGGCAATAGCAAATACTCATAGCGTCTAACGCGCGCCTTACGATTCTCCCTACTCGCATGATAGAACGATAATTCTAGCGTCCAATCATCTGTTCAGGAGAACAGCTCCGAGGTGAGCTCGCATATAAGGGGTTAAGGCATCGGTTTCAGCAGAACCTCCGACTGCTCTCTGTTCATAAGAGCCCTTACTACTTCGTCCTCTTCATTGCCGTTGGTATTATGTGACATGTTTCAAATGTTTAGAAACATTATATGCCTCCACCTACCAGGAGTCAATAGGGCATTCTTTATTTTTTGTTTTGTGAATCATTATGGATTACTGCAGATTTTTGCATGATTGTTCCTGTTTCCGCTCAGTGGACAGTTTATATCCGAACTTTTTGTTTTACAGATAAATAATATACGTTTTTCATTTTTCTAGTAAAGCGGTTTCAATCCCTCTGAACAATGCAACCGAACGATGCGCCAACGCAGTAAAATCAATAGGATGGAACCCTTCAACATCTGCAAATAATGTATCATGCAGCGGCTGAACAAAATGTGCGGGAAGTCGTCGATGGCCCATCGAAGCTCCTAAAATAGAGCCGACTGTCGCTCCATTGCAATCCGTATCGAATCCACCCAGCACGGACGTTGTTACACCACGCACAAAATCTCCCTTGGAAAAAATCAGCGAAGCTGCAACGAGCGCGGCATTATTATTGGTGTGTACCCATGAGTAATGACTGAACGCATTCCAAATCCGCTCTGCCACCTCTTCTTCGCTCTTCGCTGTTCGACCAATCTCTATCGCTTGAGTGATATCAGAGGCAAGGCGTGATGTAGCTGGAATCTGCGCAAGCCCCGCCCGAACGATGCGTTCAGGATCCGGTTCATAGAAGGCCACAGCAATCATCGCTGCAACGAACATCGCCCCATAAATTCCATTCTTCACATGTGATAACGAGGCGTCCCGCCATGCGAGCTCTGCTGCTAATTCTGGTCTTCCAGGAGCAGAGTAGCCGTATGCATCTGCACGAATTTGAGCGCCTATCCATTCACGGTATGGATTCAGGTGCATCCGTACTCGTTCCCAGTCAACTTCCCGTTTATCCCCGGAAGCTGACTTGTTGCAATCCCGCACGGCAGCCAGCTCCTGCTCCAAATTCACATAGGCCATGCATTCGGCAGTAAATACTTGCTTTAGGCTCAGGCGCTCAAGCCAAATCGTTCCAACATGTTCCGTCTTCAGCTCCAACCCATGCCGCTCCATCAATAGCAGTCCAAGAACGGCATACCGCATATCATCATCCGTTTCCATGAAGCGAATCTGCTCGAGCTGGCTGTCTGGAAAAAAGATTCTCAGCTTCTCATTTGGACGAAACTCGAATGATGCCGCGCGCGACTTTCCCGGCACATAACTCCGAAATGGCCAAGCTTCGGCTTCTTGAAGCCAAGTTCGAACCCACTGCCAGCCCGGAACACCACCCGCTCCGTCGATAAATGGAGGCACTTCAAACGGTTTGCCAAGCGCACAGCCAATTGCACGTCCCACCCATGCGCCGTGAAAACGATCATGCCAGAAGGCATCATCTCGCAACGCAGATTCACGCATGAGCAGGAGCTCCTCTTTCGATAGGAAGGAAGCTTCAGCAGGTCTCCGCTGCCGAATGCCTTCTAAATCTGAGGGCTCTGTAAAAGGAAAGTCACTGCGAAAACCCCGATTGCACATTTCCAAATATAACCGTGCTGCAGCTTCCTCATTATCCGAATGATGGCGCAGCCAATCGTCCAAGGCCTCAGCAATTCCTTCTGCATCCTTCCCTTCCTCGATCATTTGCTTCCATTCCGCCTGCAAAAGTTCACTCCAGCCGCCGTGTGCCCATTCCCGCTTGATTGCATCAAGATCCATAATTCCGTTTCTCATTATAACGCCCCATTTCCATATCTCGGAATGATAATAATGTGTGTGCTCATAAAACATCTGCATATTCGGACTATTATCTGTTGCTAGCCTACTAATCTCGTTGGCTCGACACTTTCCACGAAATACTTCTGCGCAAATAGATACAAAGTGATCATCGGCATCAAGACAAGCAGCGCTCCCGCGTTGATGAGCTGTGGTACATAGGACGGATCGTTGATGATATCGAAAGCAGGCAGTTCTTTTTCCGGTTTGGACTCCTCTTTCGGCTCATCTTTTTTAGGTTCTTCTTTTGGCGCCTCTGTTTTTGACTGTTCCTGTGGTGCCAGAGCTGAACTCCCGCTGGAACCCGAGCAAGCTGTGACGAGCAACCAGTAGACCATGTAATAGAACGATCATCCAGTATTTTTATGATTATTGGATGTAACCACCTTAAAGGTTATTCCTATTATATTCTTTAATTCTCGGAAGCACTTTGACTATTGTTCACAGGAGCCAGCTTTTTTTCGAAATGTGAGGAAAAATGATCCGATGATCACCGCTGGATCACAAACGTCATAAAATATAAAAACAATTGGAACAGAGGGAACTATTATGATTCGACTTCGACGGCCTGCTACTGATGATGAAGCAATCCTTCAGCTTGTGAAGCGGGAATTGCTGCCCCACTCCCACTTGATTGCAAGTCGTGAACAGCTAATCAAGGAAATCCCTGAGCGCTTGAGCGAAGGGCCTACGTATGTTGCTGTTAATCGCGTGAACCGCACTGTTGGATTCGTCCATGTATATGTACGAGAAGACACACTTATTATTGATATGCTTGCTGTTGCGCAGACCTCACAGCATCGAGGATTTGGGAGACAACTACTCAAAAAAGCCGAACAATATGGGCGAAACAAGCGCTGTACTCAGGTACGTATTATGGTTGATTATGGCAATGTTCGAGCAGAGCGTTTTTATGAACGCAGCGGATATCGGTTCATTCGCTTTGTTCCTGCCGTCGTATGCCATGAAATGGGGAAACAACTGTAACATGCGAGCAGCCCGGGGCATTCCCCGGGCTCGCTGTCTACTCTTCTCCGCTTAGCAGGTTACTACGCTCTCCTTTTGCAGCTCTTTAATATGTCCGCATTTATCTATAATAACCATATCCTCCGTAATATCCTCCATATGGCCCTGGTCCTCCGTACCCGTAATATCCGTATCCGCCTCCATACGGATATCCGCCTCCATAGCCATATGCAAAGGGTGCTGTGCCTATTGCCAGCAAATCAAACAATACGAGCGGAATAATCGCCTTGGTCTTGACCTTTTTTCCTTTATCTTGCTCCAGTACAAGCCGCCGCCCCTTCACTTCAATCAGCTTGCCGCTAACGACCGTTCCGTTCTTATGCTGCGCATAGATTTGCTTGCCAATCAAGCTCTTCACCTGTGCCTTCGTCACACCATGCATCATAATCCCTCCTTCACCGGTGTACCTTACATGGTATGCCCGCCAAGCGCATACTGCTTGGATATCGGCCTTGCATCTATGAATCTGTGTCGATGTTTATAACGAAATCTCCCATGCTGCTATCTTGCGGCAGAAAAAGGTTAATAAACAGAAGCTTGCATGCTACTACTTGGAACTTACATTGGAATCAATAATATGTTGTACAGGCTTCGATAGTGCGTAATAATCTCCATAAATTTGCGGCTTTTTGTCCTGATTCCATGAATGTCCATTTAATCAAACAAAAATCCATACCATTCCTGGTATGGATTAATATTAAACTCAAGTTGTATGGGGTCGACTCACTCTATTCTTCTTCGTTAAAGAACACTTTGTAATAGTGCATGCCACGCTCTTCATCATAGCCCTTTTCAATGAAAGGAAAGCTCTCTGGCTTAAGCTTCATATCGATGCCCGTGTCTGTACGAATATTGTTCTTATGAGAGCGTTTGGCCTTTTTCAATGCCGGCTGTGAAATTGGAATTTCTGTAATCGGCGGAAGCTCGTTGGCTTCCTCAAATGTTTCCTTATACGCTTTGAACAGCGGCACGAGCTCTGGCTGTCCGATGACTTCTTCCGCAAATGCCTCTTCCTCGAACTGTTCATGCTTTGCAAAGTACTCCATCGTGCTGTTAATGAACATTAGCTTGTCCTTCTTCTCAGGACGCTCTTCAGCAGCTGGAACGATAACATCCTCATAAAACTGCGTGCACATATCAATGGCTTTATCCGTTAAATAATGCTCATCCTCCAGCAGCTTCACATTGAGGAAATCCTCCATCCAATATTGAGCGGCCTCTCCACCTTTACTCGCTGACGTATCAACCACACCCAACACGTAACCAGAGTCTGCATGCACATTTAAGATTATGCAGCCCTTGTCGAGCTTGCGGATATTAATTCCCTGCTCTACCTGTAGTCCTAAATCATCAGATGACAGCTCGTCAATTTGCATATATACGTCTTTATTTTCCGACTTGAATATCCCGATTGCATCAATGCTGAAGTTGTTGTACAAAATATTGTTCAGGTGTACAACATACAGTTCACCCGCTTTAATTTGAGGATGTGATGATTGCTCATACAAATGATTCAGCATATGCACGGACTGTTCATGGAACGCGTTGGCCTGCTGGAATATGCGGCTCGCATACGTGTACATTTCATTCAGGGGTAGCTCCGCTTCATGCTGAAAAGTGTAATGTATGTCAAATTTGAAGCTGGAGATAAAATATTTAAGCAGCGTCTCGCGCACATCGTCATTCGGAATATGGTAGAGCTCGTTCGATACACGAACTCCTTCATCCTTGGATTGGTTGCCCACCTTATGAATGACCATTTGGTGAATGTCCACTTTGGACAGATCGATCATGCAATTCCCACTCCTCTTCTCGAAGTCACATTCCTCTATTGTAACGAAAAAAGGTAGGGTTCGGAAACTACAAAATGATAGAAACTCCTCCTAGATGTATAAAAAGAGGGGGCGGCTGGCGAAGTTAGTAAGGAGAGGAGGTGAATAACGATGGCGAAAGACGTACTTTGCGAAGTGAACTCCTGCAAGTATTGGGCAGCAGGCAATAAATGCGCAGCGACTTCCATTTATGTGGTGAACAACCGCGGCAAGCAAGCTGGTGATTCTGGCGACACAGATTGCAAAACATTCGAACCTAAGCTGTAACGATTATGGGGCGGCCGTCACGCCGCCCTTGTTTACTCCCGACTCACTCACATTGATAATTATTCTCAACAATGGATACATTTATACATCCGCTCTTATACCTCTTCAGCATTTTTCCAATGATGAATACATCGTCATACATAAGACGCTTTCAATGAAAACATTGTTTCTTTTCCACTCGTTATTGTTATTCTGCTGTAATCTCTTTAATCTCGCAAAGTTCTATACTATAGAGGAAGTCATCACGACGCACACACGAAGGGATTGAAACATCGATGAATACGAAAAAAACAGTTGTCACACTTGCACTTTCCTGCACAATGATCGCCAACATGGGCGCAGCAGCATATGCAGCACCTGCCCTGGCAGCAGGAAAAGAAACAAAGCCTACAACAACGACACAAACAACACTGTTGAACAATAAATCTATGACTAACAAAGTTGAAATTGGTCTTAAGGCAACCAAGCAGCCGATCAAAGCTACAAATAGATTTGTTCATGTCAATTTGAATGTACCTGTCATTATCGGCTTGAAAGACAGCAAATACGAAGAACAACTGAATGATATTTTAATGCGCCATGCGATGAAAGAAAAAGCAGAAGTGTATGAAGCTTCTAAAAAGGCAGAACAAGTTGCGAAAAACAAAAAGTTACCTTCGAACCAGCAACGCTGAACTCTGACTTCCGCTTCGTTAAAAATGGTAATGTACTATCTCTGATTGTTGATACGTATAAAATCACAAGTGCTGAAGCAAATGGCGAAAGCCGTACAGATACCTATACCTTCCTAAATGAAGATGATGCACATGCATTGCAACTGAGTGACTTGTTCAACAAGGATACTGATTACAAAGCATTGCTAGGGAACGTCGTACGCAATCAAATTGCATTGAAAAAACAAACAAGATTTCAACTTCGAGAAAATAAAAGACACGCAAAGCTTCTATGTATCCAACGGCTACCTGGTGTTGACATTTGACCGTTATGAAATTGCTCCTGGAGCAGCTGGATCGCAAAACTTTAAAATTCAGCTTGCTTCCATCCAATCGAAGCTGTCTGATACATTCAAGCAAGCTCTGAAAGGCTAATTCACTAAAGCACAATAAGCTTAGCTTACAATCAACTAACCGCAAATGATATGGACTGGCAAACCCTTGTCAGTCCTTTCTTTTTTGCTTCAGTCTCTTCATCATGTGCGAAGTGCTGAAGTTTTAACTTATTCATTTCTTCTTACAAATTTAGCGAATGTCATTTTTTTCTTCCGCATGAACAAGAGTGAACCCTTTATAATATACGTATGACTTCTCAGAAAGGGCGTAATGAAGGCTATGTCAGAACATAAACCAATAACTTCTCTTCCTGCACCCAAGCACTGCAAGGAATCCCGTGTCTTCAAGACCGGTCGTGTATTTCCTAACGATGTCAACAATCATCAGACGCTGTTCGGCGGCAAACTGATGAGTCTTATTGATGAGACAGCTTCTATCTCTGCGATGCGGCACTGCCGTCACAATGTCGTAACTGCATCCACGGATTCCGTAGATTTTCTGCGACCTATTCGTCCCACAGATTCCGTGTGCTTAGAATCCTTTGTCACTTGGACGGGCAAGACCAGCATTGAGGTATTCGTCAAGGTTATCGCAGAACAGCTATATACTGGCGAGCGCGTTGTAGCCGCTACCTCCTTCCTAACTTTCGTAGCACGTCATGAGGACGGCTCAGCAGCGCTTGTACACCCTGTAATCCCCGATACAGAAGAAGAGAAGCTTCTTCATGAATCGGCCACAGAACGAGCGGAACTGCGCAAAATAAGACGTGTAGCGAGCAAACAGTTAGCCGATAAGCTGACGACGAGCAAGTACTGGGAATAATATAAAAAAAGCAGCGTTTCGAATCCATTTCGAAATCGCTGCTTTTCTTATATCAACGCAATCTTACGCGTTAACTTTTCTTTTGCAACTGTAGCCAAGGAGTTGAACGCGTTGATATCGTTCACTGCCAAGTCAGCCAACATTTTGCGGTTAACTTCTACACCAGCCAATTTCAAGCCGTGCATGAATTTGCTGTAGGACAAGCCGTTCATGCGAGCCGCTGCGTTGATACGAGCGATCCACAATTTGCGGAAGTCACGCTTCTTAACGCGACGATCGCGGTAAGCGTACAGCAAGGATTTCATCACTTGCTCGTTAGCTGTTTTAAACAATCTGTGTTTGGAACCGAAGTACCCTTTTGCCAATTTTAATACTTTTTTATGACGACGACGTGTCGTAAATCCGCCTTTTACTCGAGCCATTTCGTATTAACCTCCCAATCGATTCGATGTTTCCGTATAATTCTTATTTCAAGTTAGCCAATTGCTGCTTCATACGACGAACGTCGCCTGCTGCCATTACTGGGCTAGTAGCAAGAACGCGCTTCGTGCGGTTCGATTTGTGGGAAAGCAAGTGATTGCGGTACGCTTTATAGCGGCGTACTTTACCTGTACCCGTAATTTTGAAGCGGCCTTTCAAGCTGCTGTGCGTTTTCATTTTAGGCATTATCGTTTCCTCCTCAAGTTCGGTAATCTTATCCGCCGCCTTCTCCTGCGCGGCGGGCCGAATTAGCTGTTCGCCTTCGGTGCCAAAATCATAATCATGCTGCGACCTTCAAGCTTCGGTGCACGCTCTACGATGCAAAGCTCAGTAGCTTCATTCAGAACGCGTTCCAATACTTTCTTACCGATATCAGCATGTGTGATTTCACGTCCACGGAAGCGAACAGAGCATTTTACCTTATCTCCGTCACGCAAGAACTTCAGTACGTTGCGAAGCTTCGTATTGAAATCATGCTCCTCGATGTTGGCACGGAACCATACTTCCTTCACATCAACAATCTTTTGGTTTTTGCGTGCTTCCTTTTCTTTCTTCTGTTGCTCATAACGGAACTTTCCGTAGTCCATAATGCGACATACAGGCGGTTTAGCCTGTGGAGCTACGTTAACCAAGTCCAAGTTAGCATCGTATGCCATCTGCAGCGCTTCGCGGAAAGGCTTAATGCCAATCTGCTCCCCAGCTGGTCCAACTAAGCGAACCTCTCTTGCACGAATGTCCTCGTTAATCAAATGATCCTTGCTAATGGTGTGCCACCTCCATAATCGAATTCCCTGCTTACTGGTTATAGTGTAAAAAAGGGATGCAAGCTCATCGAGCCCACATCCCTCACATAGACATTCTAATCTAGTGACACTGCCTAAGCAGTGCGAGTCATAACCAGCCAACAAAACGTCGGTCAGGTGAGAAGCGTGGGCTTCTTCTTTCAAATTGCAATATGCATTTCAAACACTTGATTAATATATCACAACGGCTTAACCAAGTCAAGCCGCTGTCGTTATCTTTTTTATTCACTTACACTTGCTTGCCTTGCATCTCTTCCAAACGTACAACTCGTGTATGCTCGGTATGGCTCCATACCTTGTTGTTCTGTGTGAAGAACGCATAGAACGTAATTGGCCACCAGGACAACAAGAACACTGGGAACGTAATCAGAGATGCATAAATGCGCCACGACTTGACACCTTCCAAAACCAAGGCCAGTACGAATACGGCACAGGACAGCACAAGCGATACTACAGGAACCCACTCAGGCAGGTACTGGAAGAACGTTGCCACGTTTGGTCCATTGAAGAAAGCAGCATCCACCCACATGAACGCGGTCATGAGGAAGGTAACCAACACGGTATAAACCGTAATCGTGTACAACGCCATGTCGAACTTCGCCAAGTTACGCTCCTTGATACTTTTCCAGAGCAGCGGGAAGAAATAACGGCGCGCTACTGTAAAGTGGCCTTGCATCCAGCGCAGACGCTGACGAGCCGATGCCTTGAACGTGAGCGGCTTTTCATCATAGACGCGAGCGTTGTAGTTTAGCACTGGATTGATACCGTTTTTAACACAACGGGCAGTGAACTCCAAGTCCTCTACCAAGCTCGTCGCACCCCAGCCCATTTCCTTCAGCAACTTGCTTTCGAAGCACATACCTGTACCGCCTAAGAAGTTAGCCATGTTCAAGTTCTTGCGGGACAGCTGCCATAGACGGTTGCAATACCAGTAAGTAACGCCATATGCAGCAGTAATCCAGGAATCCTCTGGATTTTTCGTATCGATGTATCCTTGTATTACTCGTGCTCCGGAGCACAGATCATTATTCATTTCAGTCAAAAAGTCTTTGCTTACCAAGTTGTCCGCATCAAGCATAACAACTGCATCATATTGACGCGGCATTTCCCACAAATTTTTCAACATCCACTCGATGGCATGACCCTTGCCCCGTTGATGTGGATTATGGCGTTCACATGCATAAACGCCATGCTCTCTTACGATATCAGCTGTACCATCCGTGCAATTGTCGCAAATGACAAACACGTCGTACATATCTCTTGGATAATCGAGCGCCTTCAAATTCTCAACCAATGCCCCGATTACAGCTTCCTCATTGTGCGCTGCAACAAGGACAGCGAAAGATTTTTGCGGTTCGTATACTTTTTCTCTTTTTTGCGGTAAATCCCGAACAGCGACAAGGTAAACTGGTACACCCCAATCGCGGCCAGCAGAACCTGCAAGACGATAAATAACGTATCCACCATGCTTGGTGTCCCCCTTTTAAATAACCCCTAATCAAATTCATTAACGCGTCAATTAACATGGCGCTCTCTTTTTATGTATGAACGCATGCTCATCAACTCTATATATGGTTTACCCCGCTGAAAACGGTCGATCACGATTTTCTAATGTTTGCTTTCATTTGTCAAAACCTTTTATTGGCTTTCAACGCGTGAATATTAACATTATCGCCGAAGATCCTGCGTGAAGTCGCATCGAATCGTGCTTTCCCGCGCGGTTATGTTATATTTTCATCCAAATGCTAAGAAATTATGGCTTTTGACCCCCTTTTCGTCAAAATTTGCTGTGCATGCAAACGATACCAGGATCCGAAAGACACTGAGCTAAGCAAAAAATTGGCTTTTGTAACACAAGACAAATCCCCTGTATATATTATCGACGTATTACACCTGCAAAAAGTTTCAGGTAATGTTTATTATCCGTTTGGAATTTATGGAAAACCTTCATTTCACAATTCTTCATAAATATCTTTACCAAAGATTCATGTGAATAGAACCCAGTGGTACTCTTATTCGTCAACCCGTAAAATTCACTTCGTATTTTAAGCTCACCTGCTACACCATTCATTACAAGCCACTACAGGAAGATAATCAAAGAAATTTGCATTCTACACGCATGACATGCGATTTTGCAGGCAATGCCACTTCGAGTAAAATAGGAATAACTTGTTGAAATGATCGGCATTTGAAAATATGATTAAAGGTACTCTTTATGCTGCGTTAGCCTTCAGAGAAAATTCACAGACCCATCATCTTCTGTTAATGTTACGCTGTTACGATCATATTATTAAATACCGGATAACGGAGGAATCGACATGACTCGTGTTATCGCGTGGCTGGGTAATCGTGAACGACAATTATTTTTTTGGATTAACCATCGGCTGCACCACCGGAGCATGAATATTTTATTGTATACATTGACCCATTTAGGCGGGGCTACATTCACAATTGCGTTTACGTTATTGCTCGCTTTATTGGCTCCTAAGCCATGGAGTGCAGTCGGCTGGCAATGTGTTGCTGCGCTTATTGTAAGCCATTTGCCTGTCGCCTTGATTAAAAAATGGTACCCAAGAGTTCGGCCGCATTTAGCATTGCCTAATATTCGTACATTTCGCAAGCCGCTGGTTGACCATTCATTTCCTTCTGGACATACGACAGCTATATTTTCTGTTGTTGTCCCGCTCATGATAGCTAACCCAGCTTTGTCATGGGGATTGCTACCGATTGCATGTATTGTTGCACTCTCTCGCATGTACTTAGGGCTGCATTACCCTTCTGACTGTTTGGCAGGAGCCCTCATCGGTACAGGCGCAGCTGTAAGTGCAGTAGCCTTATGGCCATGACAATCGGTCTATCGGTCTTGTACAAAAAAGGATATCAAGTATAGTTAGGTATATGGAAATTATAAGAACAATCATACCTAAGAAGATTGAATAAAGGGTGAATACCGTGCATCATCATGCAATGACATTTACACTTCCTTCAGGCTCCTTTTTACCTGGTGCCGAAAATGATGGAAAGAAGCGTATACTGCTGCTGTCAGAGCGTTTCGGAGCTGGTCACACCCAAGCTGCCCATGCACTTGCCGTCAGCCTTCGCAAGCTGTCTCCGCATGTGCAAACTCGTGTGATGGAGCTTGGAAGCTTCCTAAATCCGAAAACCGCTCCGCTCATTATAGAAGCTTACCGCAAGACTGTTCTCATACAGCCGAAGCTTGTAGGCTTTATGTATAAAACGCAATACAATCGTTCTTTAAACCGACTGACTACGATGGCGCTGCATCGGGTATTCTATACCCATGCAATGTCCGTTATGCGTCAGCTCAAGCCGGACATGATCGTTTGTACACATCCGATCCCGAGCGCAGTCATTTCACGATTGCGGCGACTTGGGCTCAATGTCCCTCTTTGTACAGTCATCACAGATTATGATGCGCATGCCGCTTGGGTAAGTCCAGCCGTGAATCGATATTTCGTATCAACGCCTGAAGTTAAGGAAAAGCTCGAGATGCACGGCGTAAGCAGCGATTCCATACAAGTGACCGGCATTCCGGTTCATCCGAACTTTTGGGAGCCCCATGATGGCATGGGCAAGTCATCCATCCGCGCCCGATTCGGACTAAAAGATATGCCAACTGTGCTCGTCATGGGCGGTGGCTGGGGAATGATGGATTCTGCTCAATCGACAGAGCTGCTGACTCGTTGGCGCAAAGATGTTCAATTTATTTTCTGCGTCGGAAATAATGACAAGCTACGACGCCGAATGCTTGAGAACCCGCGCTTCCAGCATGAGAATATCCATCTGATGGGCTACACTAAGGAAGTTGACCAATTAATGGATGTCTCTGATTTGCTTGTAACTAAGCCGGGGGGAATAACATGCACAGAAGCACTGGCGAAAGGAATTCCGATGCTATTCTATCAGCCGCTTCCAGGCCAAGAAGAAGAAAATTGTCATTATTTCACGGAAAAAGGGTACGGAGAGCCGATTGAATCTGCTCATACCATTACAAAATGGATGAACCTTCTAGTACATCATTATGATGAGGTGTCCGCACGCCGCTCAGAACATGAACACAACGCATCGCGTTATCATCCTAAAGTATGTGCCGAAGCCATTCTGCAAATGATGAATGTGCCGATTACAAGAGAAGAATAGCAAAAAGGCCGCTATCATGCATGCTATTAAAGGAGAAGATCTCCTCTTATTCATGCAAAATAGCGGCTTTTTACTTGTTCATTTATAACATACTAACGAGATGAGTATGGCTCATTGTGCGGCAAGGATGAGCGATACTGCTTGTACGCCTTGTCACCAACAAGAACTTCGACACGATGAATATTCATGCCTCTGCCCATAAATTTCTGCTCATACTCCGTCATAACATGTTCTTCATTAATGCCGTCACGATGCAGGTTCAAAGAGATATTGCGCATTTGAAGCCCCATCTCTGCAAAGGAGTTCAAAGAAAACTCGAATAATGTCTCTGAATCGGTTTTGAAATGAATTTCACCCGTATCACTTAAAGCGTAACGATACTTCTCGACAAGGCGCGAATGAGTCAAGCGACGGCGTGCGTGCTTCTTCTTCGGCCATGGATCACTAAAGTTTAAATATACACGTTCAATTTCGCCTTCGTCAAAAATCTGCTCCAAAAATTCAACATTCGCGCGGACAAGCCTTAGGTTGGATGCCTCCTGCATTCCCGCTTCTTCTCGCAGCATGCGAGCCTTCTCACAGCCACGAGCAATCAATTCATCATACATATCTACGCCAATGAAATTGATGTCTGGGTACTTCAAGCTCATCGTACTGATAAACTGTCCTTTTCCCATTCCCAGTTCAACATAAATTGGGCGATCATTGCCGAACGCCTCACTCCATTTTCCCTTCAACTGCTCCGGCTCCAGCACGACTAGGTCGGCTTGCTGCGCAAGCAGCTCTTTTGCTCCTCTTTTGCCACGTAAGCGCATGTGTGCTATCCTCCATACTGATTATGCTCCAAGCCCTTATTGTGCATGACAAGCGCTAAAAAGTAAAGACAACTGCTATATAACTGCTCGCTATTGCATATACCCGTCCAAGCATCTCTATATCTCCATATATGCTACTATCCAATAATGCGTATCCCCATACACATGTGTCACACAGATCATTATATCTACATATCTTTTCGTTTCATCTTCAACGATACACATCCAGCGTATACTCTTATCTACTTATCTATGTATCTGCGCATCTACGAGATATGCTGCTTTATCGAATGTTACTGTATTATATGTATTTTACTTTACAACCTTCACTCCCGCTCACCGCTCTTAATGTTTCTACTCTTTCCGCCATATATGCTCTTAGCGCTTTTCAGCTACTGCATCATTGCGCCTCAGCATTTTGCTCCTATCATCCATGACTATTTGTCGCCTTTGCCCCATTATCCCCTTTGCTCAGATTCCATTTTCATAAGTCTTCTATTGCATTCACTGTTCTCTAATTCCTCATTTCGACATTATATTCTTCATCGATATACGAGTGCCGATCCTGTTACCATCAGACCTCCCCTATAGCGAACAAAGTTATGGAGGGGAGTTGAACATCCCTTTGCAAGTGGTTCACGGCGACTTGGCTCTTAACCCATCCAAACAGCATCAATACAGTGCAGCTTAGCACGTTCATTGATGTGACATACAAAACTGCCTGGTTCATGCTTCACAAGATTCGCATTGCTATCAATCATACCGATAATATGAATCAATTAAGCGGAGATGTCCAAGCTATTCTAGCTTTTCACTATTCACTTCTGCACACTCAGTAACTTCTAAATTCTTTGCTTACGATTGTGACCGTCTAACTCATGGTTTCGTTCTGAGCGAAGGGGATAATGAAGCAAGACCACAGTCACATTTCAAATCTAATTGGAAGATCAAGAACTGAGCTTGCCTCCGTCTTCGCTTTTAGGGCTAAATCTGCTACAATAATACAATGAATTTGTTATCGGTATAATGTCGTTATACAGACTTTGTACTCAACTTATATACTGAAAGGGCTTGTAGCCATTGGAAGGCTTAACACACTTACAACCGCCCTCTCCCCTTTTATGGGGTGACAAGCGGTTTCATACATGGAATTATGAGATGCGTGAGCATTTCGGAGAAAAGGTATTCAAAGTCATGCTCGATGCTGGTTTTACCTGTCCGAACCGGGATGGAAGCATCGCAATTGGCGGCTGCACATTTTGTAGTGCGCGAGGTTCCGGAGACTTTGCCGGACGACGACGCGATGATTTAGTTACTCAATTCAATACGATTCGAGACAAGCAGCATACCAAATGGCCAAACGCTAAATATATCGGCTATTTTCAGGCTTATACGAATACGTATGCCCCTGTAGAGGTATTGCGGGATTATTTCGAGGTCATTCTGGAACAGCCTGGGGTTGTTGGATTGTCCATTGCAACACGGCCAGACTGCTTGCCGGATGATGTCGTCGAATACTTGGCAGAGTTGAATGAACGCACCTATTTGTGGATTGAGATGGGACTTCAAACGATTCACGAGTCAACTTCCCAGCTCATCAATCGCGCACACGATACTGCGTGCTACCTAGAAGCTGTTGAGAAGCTGCGCAAGCATAATATTCGTATTTGTACCCACATCATCTATGGGCTACCGCAAGAATCGCACGAAATGATGTTAGAGACTGCACAAGCAGTTGCAAAGATGGATGTACAAGGCATTAAGCTTCATCTGCTGCATCTCATGCGCAAAACCCCGATGGTAAAGCAGTATGAAGCTGGACTGCTGCGCTTCCTGGAGATGGATGAATACATCAAGCTCATCGTCGATTCGCTCGAAATTCTCCCTCCAGAAATGATCGTTCACCGCGTTACGGGAGACGCACCGCGCGACTTGATTATCGGCCCTATGTGGAGCATGAAAAAATGGGAAGTGCTCAACGGCATAGATGCAGAATTGAAGCGACGCAATACGTGGCAGGGCAAGTATTGGAGGGAATCTTAAGATGGGGTTTTTATCCGTACTTGGCTATGCTCAACAGGTCGTGAAGGAACGCGTACAGCCAGGTGAACGAGTGATTGATGCAACTATGGGAACAGGCGTAGATACTTTATTTCTTGCTCGCCTTACAGGGCCGCGCGGAGCAGTAGCTGCCTTTGACGTACAAGAAGGGGCGCTTGAGCTGACACGTAAGCGGCTTCATCGTGAGCTTGGAGTAGAAGGAAGTACTCATGTGAGCCTGTATCATACAAGTCATGATGCGATGCATCAGGCACTGAATGAAGAATGGCACGGTTCGACGGCAGCAATTATGTTCAATCTTGGATACTTGCCGACTGATGAAGCAGATAAGCAAATTATGACAGTCCCTGAATCTACACTCGCCGCACTTGAAACGGGGCTAACCCTGCTTCGTCCTGGCGGAGTGCTTAGCATCGTACTGTATCCCGGACACGCAGGCGGCGACGATGAAGCTAATAAGGTGCAGCTGTGGGCGCAATCCCTGCCTGCCCGTCTCGGCCAAGCGGTAATCTACCGGATGCTGCAGCGTCCTGACGCCCCTTATGTAATTGC
Source organism: Paenibacillus alvei DSM 29 (assembly GCF_000293805.1). Lineage (GTDB taxonomy): Bacteria > Bacillota > Bacilli > Paenibacillales > Paenibacillaceae > Paenibacillus_B > Paenibacillus_B alvei. Next base: position 228,145 of record NZ_AMBZ01000005.1, read on the forward strand.
GGTAGAAAAACGGAAACAACCTGACAGCGAATTTAAAAATAAAGTTTAAAAACATACCCAAATATATTTAGAACTTCTGCCTCCGCTTAGGTGAATGAAAATCCTATCTAACAGATTGAAGGAGTGATGAGGGAAATGGCAGTCCGTAAAATCGAGCACGTCGGGATCATGGTTCAGCAATTAGAGCCTTCCATTCAATTCTACGAAGAAGTAATCGGATTGAAGCTAAAAGGCACACTCCTCCATACAAATGGATTCATTCGTCTCGCCTTTCTTGGATGGGATGGAACCGATGCAACAGAAGTAGAGCTTGTAGAAGGATATCCTGGAAGCGTAACGGAAGAAGGAAGAGTTCATCATATCGCTTTTTCCGTTGACGATATAGAGGCAGAATTAGCACGCATCAAGAATCTGCCTCATGTTGAACTTATTGATGAAGAACTGGTTACCTTGCCGAACGGCAGCCGCTACTTTTTCTTTAAGGGTCCGGACGGCGAGAGACTTGAGTTTTTCCAATCAACTAGAAACTAGACAACTCGGGAGTGAGAGAACATGACAAAACCTTATCCATTAAAGTTTCAACCTGAATTCAAAGAACGCGTATGGGGTGGCCGTGCTCTAACGCAATTCGGATTGGATTTGCCTGAAGGACATATCGGTGAAGGCTGGATGATTGGTGATCATCCGAACGGTACAACGAAAGTTGTTAATGGTGAATTAGCTGGACTTGGCTTGGATCAAGTACGTGAGCAATACGGTAAGGAATGGTTCGGTTCTAAAGGCTTTTCCGAAAAAAATGGCCGTTTTCCATTGCTTATTAAGCTGTTGGACTGCAACGATGATCTCTCTATTCAAGTCCATCCGACTGACACATATGAAGGCTTGCCAGAAGGGGAATTGGGCAAGACTGAAATGTGGTATGTGCTTGACGCGAAGCCAGGCGCTAAAATTATATATGGTTTAAAAGAAGGCATTGATCGCAAAGCGATGGCAAAAGCGATTGAAGAAGGACGCATCATGGAGGTTCTGCAAGAGGTGTCCGTTCAGGCTGGAGATACGTTCTACATCCCTGCTGGTACTGTGCACGCGCTGTGCGCAGGCGTTGTAGTTGCAGAAATCCAACAAAACTCCGATACGACCTATCGCTTGTACGACTATAATCGTCCGGGCTTGGATGGTAAGCCTCGCGAACTGCACATTGAGGATTCCTTGAACGTTATTGCCTACGAAGGCGCAGGTGCAACTCGCATGTCTACGAATGGCGCAGTTGCGAACGAATGGTTGGTATTGGCGGAGTCCCCATATTTCCGTGTAGAAAAAGGGATCGTTGCAAAACCATGGTCATTGTCTACAACGGAAGAGAGCTTCGTCATCCTTGTTGTATGTGAAGGAACCGGCACGCTAAAAACAGCTGACGAAGAGATCGCATTCAAAGCTGGTGAATGCTTCTTGCTGCCAGCTAACCTCGGTAACTATACACTTGACGGTAACTGCACAGTGTTGCGTTCTGTTGCTCCTTAATACTCGTATGATTGACTTGGCATCCGGTCCCCTGATGGGAAACCGGATGCCTTTTATTAGAATTCGATATAGCAATTCTATTTCTGTAAGAATGGAGGGACATAGATGAACAAGATCGAGAAATTTGTGGAACCATCGCAGCCGCTGGATCCCTATGATAGCAAGCTCATTGCGTATATTCGTACCCATCAGATGGCTGCTAAGCATTTGCGGCTTCAAGCGCTATGCCATTCCGTCGAGGATGCTGCCCAAGCGGTACAAGCCGATAAAGTCGACTTTGTAAAAAATGTCTGCATGATTGACGAGGCGGGGCGCTTGCTTGTAGCTATCGTCAAGGGTGAAGACCGTGCAAGCACTAGCAGAGTTGGCAAGGCACTGCTCATTCCTCCACCACGCTTAGCACTTGAAGAAGAAATGCTAGAGCTTGCCGGATACCCTGCTGGTGGAATCCCTTCTTTTGGCTACAACGCACTATTTATCATTGACCCCAAGGTTCTTGAACGCGAATTCGTCTATACAGGCGGAGGCTCCCCATACTCGTTAACACATATTTCGGTTCAAGAAATGCTGCATGTGAATCAGGCCATTGTAGCAAGAATTCGAAAATAATTGCAGCAACGCATAAAGAAGCGCTAGAGCATTCTCTAAGCGCTTGTTTTGTTACGATTAATGTTTAGGTGATTGGTGATTAACAATTATTTAGCTGCGGTTGGCGGAGAATATAGCAGTTGTACTTTCCGTGCTGCATTCACAGCAGATAAACGATCATTAACACCTATCTTGGCATATAGATTCGATATATGATTGCGTATGGTTCCTTCGGCTAAATAGAGTGTCTGTGCGATTTCTCGATATTTCATTCCTTGTGCCAAATACTGAAGCACTTGCTTCTCTCGTTCGGTCAAGCCAAAAGGATCTTGGACGAGAAAGGTATGCTGAGTATTCGGCTCTGGCGCCTGCAGCTTTCGATCCTCCTGCTCGTCATGTTCGATGTGCTTTAATTGATCTGACAGCATCCGCGTTACAGATTGTGAGAGGGACGTTCCCCCATGATGTACAAGCCGCACGCTAGCCAACAGTTCCTCAGGATGCACAGACTTGAGCAAGTATGCCTCAGCACCTGCATCGATTGCTTGCACTGCATAATCCGTTTCCTCAATCGTGGTCAGCAATATCACCTTCATAGCTGGCCATCTTTCTTTTATCACCCGAACGGCTGCAAGTCCATCTATCCGTGGCATTCGAATATCCATAAGCACAATATCCGAATGTTCATGTTCCGCATATTCAATTGCTTCCTTACCATCCCTTACTGTCCCTACTACATGAATATCTTCCTCTTGCTCAAATAAAAAGCACAGGCTTTCACGAATAAGCTGCTCATCATCTACAATAAGCAAGCGGATTGGACGCTCCTCTTCAAGTGGCATAATGCGTGGAACCTTGCAAATGACCTCTATGCCACCTCCTAGGGAGGAACGTACCTTCAGTTGTCCGCCGTAAGCCTGCAAGCGCTCATTCATTGATGATAGACCATAGCCGAATGTTAGATTCTCATCACCAATGCCATTATCGCGAATAAATAAACATACTTCCTCGGTGTCATAGACAAGTCTAACTTCGATTATTGAAGCCTTGCCGTGTCGCACTGCGTTCGTTGCCGCTTCCTGTACACACCGCTCTATCGCCATACGATGAGCATAAGGAATACAATAGGCGCTGCCCTCAGCAATAAATTTACATTCTATATCAGTTTGGTTGTGGAGCGTATCAAGTAGTTGCCCCAGCACTTCTTCTAAGCTATACTGCTCTTCCTCTGAAGATGCAATATCATGGATGTACCTTCTCATAGCTGCTGCGCGCATGCTCTATAACAAGCTCAAGCCGCAGCTTAGCCTGTTCCAGATCAACAGCCATAAGAGTCTTGACTGATTCCATCCCCATTACAATAGATACATGAGAATGTCCTAATGTATCATGAAGCTCACCTGCCACTCGATTGCGCTCCTCCTGTACAGTAAGCCTCTCCACCTGCTCCGTATATTGGCGTATGACATTGATTTGGTCTTCATTTTCTTGAAGAAGCTGCTTCATTTTTCGCTGCGAATGCAAAAACACGCTGAAGCCAACACCAATCCCGAACAAAATAAAATGATTGACAGACGCATCCAAAGCCTGCAGCCAGGTCAGCTTCCCGCTCCATATCCCGATGAAGGGGAATAAGCCTACTATAGGAGCTCCCCACCATATGTTCGCTCTTGTCGTCATGAATCCAATCAGTAGAGAAGGCAGCACCATATTGTCGAGATAAAAAGGCATCGACAAATGCATGGATAAATTAATGCCTCCCGACAAAATTATTTCCGAGGCAATAAATTTCGACGGATGAATGCTTCCAGGTCTCCAAAACCATAAAGGCAGCGCAGAACACATCATAAATTCGATTAGCGATCCTGCCGTATTATGCATGATAAAATTCGGTGATATTGCCATGTAGACTACGCCAGATACAATCCAAAGCATATATAGGCCCAACATAGCTGTATCTATCCAATGCCATTTTCTTTGTTCCATTACACGAATACACGCCTCTTTCTATGAAATTAAGTTGGATCTGCTGATAACCGAAGTAGAACGCAAAAAAGAAAATAGGATATTCATATGACTGCATTTCAGATGATTCTCACTGGGAGGTATCTTCATCATTGTAATAGGATTGATCTGTGAAAAAAAGAAGAAATGGAGGAATGCAGCTTGTTATCAAATCTAAAAAACCAAACGAAGGCTATAAGTTACACAGCAATCACCTTCATCCTTGCCGTATGCTCTGCCATGGTTCCGGACACCAACTCGCCGGTATATATGCTAACCCCATCTGCAGCAGTCTTAATTATGCTCCTATTGGTAACGAAGGACGGATATTCGCGATCTGGCTGGGCCGCACTCGGATTGGGGAAAAGCGGACATAAATGGTGGTGGATTATCTGTCTCATTCTCCCCTCTGCAATCGTAGCTTTAAGTTATGGACTGGCCTTTGGAATAGGAGTTTTGGTTATCGATGTTCCCCCAACCTATGAAGGCTACAGCTGGACTTCCTTTCCTATCGTTGTTGCTTTACAATTTGTCGGTGCTGTATTTACGAGCTCGCTTGGAGAAGAAATTGGCTGGAGGGGCTACTTACTGCCATTGCTTGTAGATAGCTTAGGTGAAAGGAAAGCACTTGTTATCAGCGGACTCATTCATGGGTTATGGCATATTCCAATCATCATGCTGTCTCCTATTTATCATCATGATCAAAATCCGATGTTAGCATGCTTGTTCATCATCATGTCCTGCGTCTTCCTAGGACCTGTCATCGGCTTTATTCGACTGCGCACATCCAGCGTATGGACGTCCTCTGCGTTCCACTCGGCACATAATGTTACTTGGGCTGTGCTGCGGGGCATTACAGTGCCGACTTCAAGCCTTGCACTGTATATAGCCGGGGATAACAGCATCATCGTTATTTGCTGTTATATGCTGCTTACCATATGGATCATGAAACGAATCCGCAACAATTCCAGTGTCCGCTAAGCGATACTTCCAAAATCTGAAAAGACCGCCTAGATAGGCGGTCTTTATCTGTTTGTTTACAACATTAAGACGTTGCAACATTCACTTGGGTCAAAATTAATTGCAGCAATCCAGGAAAGCGTGCTTCCAGTTCATCCTTACGCAAACAGATAAACCGTTGTGTTCCCTCCATTCTAGTTCGAATAATGCCTGCTTCTCGCAGTACTTTGAAATGATGCGACATTGTAGACTTGGACAGGGATAGATCAAATCCTCCGCATGTCTGCTCCGGAATACTCATCAATTGCAGTACGATATTCATGCGAATCGGCTCGCTTAGAGCATAGAACACTTGCGAAAGTTCAATATGTTCAATATCGGGATGAAATAATGTTCTCATGTCATTATTGTACCTAAATGATTGACATCATTCAATAGTTCGATTACACTCGAACTATTGAACAAAGGCGCGCACCTCTCTATTCAATAAATGATGACGTAGAATGTATCTTTTTATCGTTCAAGCTAGTGCAATTTTTGAACAATAGGCGATCTTTAACGTGCGGCAGCAGGGCCTCACATGATCGCGGATTCATTAATAGGGGGCCTTTTACAATGAGCAACACGACGAATCAGCAGCTTACCGCATCACTATCCAGTCCGATTATGGCATTGTTTTTTGTCACCATGTTCATCATCGGTACAGATACCTTTATCGTATCACCTATGCTTCCAACACTGCGTAAGGTTCTTCACATCTCTATCGAACAATCGGGATGGCTCATTTCTGCCTATGCACTCGGCTATGCCCTGTTTGCTCTCATTGCCGGCCCTCTGTCTGATGGCCTTGATCGCAAATTATGCCTGCTTGGAGGGATGATTGGTTTTTCACTCTTCACAGCATTGTGCGGATCAACAACAAGTTTTAGCCTCTTGTTCGCCTATCGTACCTTGGCAGGGATCTGTGCAGCAATCGCCACACCACAAGTGTGGGCTTCCATTCCACAACTTGTAGCACCACAAAAAATCGTAAAGGCTATGGGTGCCGCTACTGCAGGCTTAGCCGTTTCCCAATGTCTCGGTGTTCCTCTTGGCAGTCTGCTCGCCGCCAGCAACTGGAGATTTCCCTTCTACGCTATTGGGATTACGGCGCTGTTAATTACGATCGTATTGGCGCTCAAGCTTCCTTCCATACCGCCAACAACGAAAAACCGGAGTTCATTGGGCTCTCTTAAACAGCAATATCGCACACTATTTTCACGCAGAAGCACCGTCACTGCTTTTCTTGGATATTTTTTATATCAGTTAGGTACTTTTTCTACATTTTCTTATCTTGGAAATTGGCTCGCAGATGATTTCTCTCTAAATGTACAGCAAACAGGATTATTCATCCTCGGATTTGGTATTGGTAATTTGGCAGGCAGTATCCTCGTATCGAAGGTGGAACGCACTCTCGGTATTCGTCGCACGGTTACAAGCTCCCTTCTTGGCATGATTGCAATGTATGTAATAGTAATAACAGGAAAGGATGTCATCTTTATTAGCGTCGCTTATGCGCTGATCGCCTTGTTCGGCGGCATGCTGTTCCCGCTCTTAATGGGTACGCTTCAAAAGGAACAGCCGTATGCACGGGGTACCGTAGCAGCACTTGCCAACAGCACCATGTACTTTGCCACGATGCTTGGGTCAGCACTAGCAGGTGAACTGTATGCTCGCTTTGCTGGATTTTCCTCCATTGTTATAGGTACAATGCTGTGCTATACAGCCTCCCTGATTATTTTCAGAGGCTTGCTGCACAACCGACGAACCGTTATCGGTCAAGCTAACGGCGCAGCATAAAAAGGATTCGGCTTCGCGCCCCCCTCTTCCATCTGATTTCATTTGAGCTATAATGTTCAATGACAGATCGACACGATAGGGAGAGATCGTTCAGAATGAGTCAACGACTGCTATACATAGAAGATGACAAGGAAATTGGAACCTGGACAAGCGATTATTTGCAAGATAAAGGCTACCAGGTGACGTGGCTGCTGTCGGGCGAACATGCACTTCAGCACGCACCTGATAGCGATCTCATCATCTTGGACGTGATGCTTCCAGGATTGGACGGCTTCACCGTTGGGCAGCGCTTGAAGCGCGAATATCCAAATACGCCTATTCTGCTGCTGTCAGCCCGCACAGCTATTGACGACAAGCTGCAAGGACTGCATTTTGCGGATGACTATGTGACGAAGCCATTCCATCCGGATGAGCTAGCCGCAAGAGTAGAGGTATTGCTTCGGCGCTTCGAGAAGCAAACTCCTACTGCCATCGAGCTGAAACATTTGCGCATTTCCCTGCACGATAATCACATTGTACATGCCCAAACTGGAGAGGAAATCACCCTTACCGGCAAGCAGCATCATATTTTTGCGTTTATGCTTCGCCATGCCAATCAAATTCTTACGAAGGAACAGATCTATGAGAGCGTTTGGGGTGAGCCTTACATGGAGGGAGATAAGACGCTAATGGTTCATATTCGGTATTTGCGGGAAAAAATCGAATTCGATCCAGGGCATCCGGAAATTATTGAAACCATTCGCGGCATCGGATACCGGGTGAAGCTATGAGCTCCCGGATCCCGCTGCGCAGATCACTGTTAATACGGTATTTGACGCTCGTATTTGTCGCGCTCATGATATGGCCGATTATATTCCCATTAACATCGACCATCTTGTATTATACTTCCCTATTAAGCAATAACGAGAAGCCTGCCGAGAACATATATGCAAGTGCAGCAAAGCTCGAAGAACGATGGCATCAGGAAGCTGCCAAGCTGAATCACAAGGATGGTGTCACCATTGAGCGCCGCCTGCATGAACTGAAGCAGGAGTATCTGGAAGCCAAGCTATTCTGGGTTGATCAGAATGGAAGCACCCGTCTGAAGCTGCCGGAACAGCCCAATTTGCCTGTACAGTGGGAAGCGGGAGACGCCATTACTTTTATGAAGCAAAGCTATGATGGAGATCCGTTCACCGTTGTTGCATTTATTGGGCAGGATTCGAAGCAAGGATTTATGGTCATGCAAATTGCACGCAGCTTGATGATCGTAGATAGAGGAGGCTATAACACAACTCATGTGCTCATTATCGTAGTGCTCGTGTTTATTCTGTTCACAGCAGCCTCTTGGTGGTTCTTCTATCGGCTCCGCAATCGGCTCGTGCGGCTGGGCAAGGCAATGGTGGCCGATAAAACAAATGGGCTGCCTGCACCAATCGAGATTACAAAATGGGATGAAATCGGCCAGCTCGAGCATACCTTCAACCAAATGATTAAGCAGCTCACCTCAAGCCGTCAGCGGGAACAAGAAGAAGAGTCCTTGCGTAAGGAGCTTATCGCCAATCTGTCTCACGATTTGCGAACCCCCTTGACCACGATTCGCGGCCATGCCCATTCGCTCCAGCACGAGTCCTTATCCGAGAAGGGCAAACAGTCGCTTGTTCTGATCGATAAGAAAGTTAGCGACTTGGGGCACCTTGTCGACAATTTGCTGGCGTACACGCTTCTGTCTGCCCATAAATATACGCTGCACCCCGTCCCAACGGACATGCTGCGGCTTGTACGAACATCGGCAGCAAGCTGGTATCCCATATGGGAGAAGGAAGGATTTGAGGTTACTATTCATCTCCCAGAGCATTCCGTCACTTGGGTCGTTGATCCACAATGGATGACGCGAATACTCGATAATTTATTTCAAAATGTCGTTCGTCATGCCGCTGCAGGTCACTATGTCAGAATTGCGATTCAAGAGCATGAATCGACTATGGCTATTGCGATCGAGGATCACGGCCCCGGCATGGATGCTGCCTCTACAAGCAAAGGTGTTGGTCTCGGCTTGACCATAGTGGAGATGATGACAAATGAAATGAAGCTGCATTGGGAAGTTATGAGCAGCCCAGAAGGCACGGTCATGCTTATATATCCAACAGCCCTTCCTCTATCTCTCTAACGATATGAATCTAGTGTCAGCCATGTATAAGCTATCATTTGATTGATCACGTTGTAATACACGATTAACGATTAACCTTTCAACGCCCATGAACGCTGTTATGTGATCGTGGGTTTCTTTACTTTCCATTTTTTAAACAGAATTTAAACAACCAGTCGCTCTCGTTTTAACCTTCAGCCTGTATCGTTACGATTGAGGTGATAAACATTGATCGAAACAATTATTCAGACCGAAGGATTAACGAAAAAATACGGCGATCGTCATGCGGTTGATCAGCTTCGGCTTACGATTAACCGGGGGGACATCTATGGATTTCTTGGCCCGAACGGAGCAGGCAAAACGACAACGATTCGCATGCTGCTTGGTCTCATACGTCCCACTAAAGGCATCATACGCATCTTTAACAAAAACTTGCGTACACATCGGATGGACATTTTGCGAAAGATCGGTTCGCTAGTGGAATATCCTTCGTACTATGCCCATCTGAGTGGGCAGGACAACCTTGAGGCTATTCGCAGAATCATCGATGTTCCGAAGTCGAGAATTGATGAAGTGCTCGCAATCGTTAGATTGACAAAGGATGCCCAGCGCCCAGTCAAAGGGTACTCGCTCGGTATGAAGCAGCGGCTTGGGATTGCTGCAGCCTTGTTAGGCAGTCCCGAACTGCTCATTCTGGATGAACCGACGAATGGACTTGATCCTTCCGGCATACTGGAAATCCGGGAGCTGATTAAGAGCCTGCCGTCTCAGCATGGCATTACCGTCCTTGTATCCAGCCATCTACTCAGTGAGATTGAACAGATGGCCACACGCGTAGGCATTATTCAGCATGGGCGCATGGTATTTCAAGATTCAATCGGACTGCTGCAAAGCCGGGCGCAGCACCGCATCCGATTGGCCGTATCGAATCCTGCCAAAGCAACAAATTTGCTCAACACATCTGGGTGTATCGCGGAACAGCAGGAAGGAAGCGTCTTGATGAACTACATGCCTGACAGTCAGGTCGCCTCCGTCGTTGATTTGCTCGTCCATAACCAATTATCCGTGTACCGAGTTGAAGAACAGCGGCAGTCACTGGAAGAGATCTTCCTCTCTATGACTGGAGAGGGGAACAAACGATGATCGGGAAGCTGCTGTCATCTGACTTAGTGAAAATACGCCATACATGGATATGGCTGCTTATTGTCCTAGGTCCATTCGGCGTTATCAGCCTTCAAGCACTCAATTACAGCTTGCGTTATGACTACCTCGTATCCAAGCTGAAGGATCAAATATGGTTCGGGCTGCTTAGCGACATTAAAATGCTGGCTGTTCTTGCCCTATTGTTCGGCATAACGCTTGTCACTTCCTTAATCGCAAGTATCGAGCATCGCCAAAGCTCATGGAAACAACTGCTCGCGCTTCCTGTGTCACGGTTCAGCGTGTTCACATCTAAATATATCCTGAGCTTGTTCATGATGTTCACCGCATCGCTGCTGCTTGCAGTCGGATCTGTACTGCTCGGCCTTCTTCTCGGCTTCGGCACAAATATCCCTTGGCCCCTGCTGCTCAAGAACAGCTTCTATCCATTCTTAGCGGCTATGCCTATACTCGCACTGCAGCTATGGTTGTCTACCATTATCAGTAACCAAGCCATTCCGCTTACTTGCGGAATTCTAGGCACGATCGTATGCGTATGGTCCATTAAAATGCCGGATTGGATGCCGTACAAGTGGCCGCTGCTCGTGAACGAAGCCCAAATTCCAGAATACTCCGTTATCGCAGGCATTTTGATCGGCTTCGTGCTCTTTCTGTTCAGCCTTGTTCACTTCATAAGAAGGGATGTGGATTGATGTGACAACATGGCTGCGATTATTCCAAGCTGAACGATTAAAGTTGGGCAAATCCAGTATCGGGCTGCTTGCCCTGATCAGTCCTTTGCTGTCCGTGCTCATCGGATTATTCATATCTGAGCAACAGCCGCCCGAGATCCAGTGGCTCTACTTATGGTCGACGATGTCAACCACGCACGCGATCTTGTTCCTGCCGCTGCTGGCCGGTGTGTTCTCCGCATTTATATGCCGGTACGAGCATGCAGGAGGCGGTTGGAAGCAAATGCTCGCCTTGCCTGTGTCCCGCTCCAGCCTGTACTTGGCGAAATTCGCCCATGTTGCACTGCTGCTAGGACTTACACAAGTACTGTTCCTGCTAGGTGCAATTGCTATCGGCCTATTGAAAGGATATGCAGCACCTATCCCTTGGACTGAATTTCTGAGAGCCTTCTCCAATGGCTGGCTGGCTACCCTGCCGGTTGCCGCGCTTCAGCTGTTCGTGTCCGTATCATGGTCAAGCTTCGCGGCTCCGCTTGCTATTAATGTGATGCTGACACTGCCGAATGTGCTCATCGTCAATTCGGAAAAGTACGGCCCATGGTATCCTTGGGCACAGCCTGTACTCGCGATGAACGGCGTAGAAAAATACGGGGCATTCAATGTATCGGTTGGCACTCTTTTGTTCGTCATTGTCGGTGGATTCCTGCTCTTTCTAATTAGTGGACTTATTTATTTCAACCGTAAAGATATGTAGCTTTATGATGACATCTTGCAAAGACATAGAAAAAAGAGGTGGATAGACATGGTCGTCTAATCTGCCTCTTTCTATATGATATGGGTTACACCCCATACATTTCATTTCAAATTTTATGACATTGGCGGCTGCTGCGAGGATGACTGCTGCGAAGCAGATTCTTCTGTTGTCACAGATTGATCCTCTGCAGGCTGCTCCTTACGCTTCTTGCCCATCTTTATAACTTTGCAGCAGCTCGTCCGCATCAATCTCATTTTTAATGCGACTTTTGTCACATTTTTCATCCTTCAAACCTCTCTAGTTGAGTTCAGAATGTTACTGGCAACACAGGACTGTACGAATCATAAAAAAATTTATATTGGTGCAAAATAATGATCCTAAAGTCCTATCCGATTATAACTAAACCCGTTTCATTCACGGAAAAAAGAGCAAGTAGGCAGCTATCACAATAGCTGGACAAGAATACAAAATCGTTGGACAGAAAAAAGCAATCCTAGGATGTTACCTAAGATTGCTTCAAAGCGCTATTCATTTATCACCAAAGCAGAGTGATTTACGGTAAACAGCAATGGCTTCTCGTCATCGCTTTGCTGGTACAAAAAGATGCCGTACATATCATCCGTATGCCCATCTTCTGTGATTTCGGATTCTATTTCTGTACGAACTGAAGTGTCTAATGCGCTGCTGCGTGCAATCGCTTCTTGCGGAATTTTCTCAACAACTGCGTGCTTGTGCAGTTCCTTCTCTGAAAGATCCAATGCTGCGAATTGCTCAGACACAAGCTCAGCCTGTCCAGCCGCCCATTGCAGAACACGCGATGCCTCTTCCTTCTGAAGCTGTCCGCTCCACCACACTTTGCGCGGTTTATATTTATGGCTCATATAGTAATCAAGCTTCATCAGCCCTAATGCCACGTGCGGCTTTTTGAGCCCATGTGCATTCAAGAAGGCATGCAAACGCACGAACAAATCTTCTAATTGATGGCCAATCTTCTGCCAGCCGTTTGCTTCCCAAAAGTCGCCGAATGCTTGGAAGAAATCAAACGGTGAATCGAACTCGGTATGCATCAAATACTCCATCGTCCGATCCATGCGGTGCGCGTTCCAATACTTTTCGAGTACGTCCTCCAGGCGCTTTAATCGTACGACATCACGGAACGGAAGCACGTCATTCGACAGCATTTCGTACGGTGCATGATCCATAAAGACATAGCCGTATTTCGCAGCATCCAGCCGAAGCCCTGTACCGCGCAGCATTTTCAAGAAGCCGAGCTGCAATTCCTCAGGACGCAATGCAAATACATCGTTGAACGTTTTGCGGAATGTATTGTAATCCTCAAGCGGCAGTCCTGCGATTAAGTCCAAGTGCTGGTCGATCTTGCCGCTCTCCTTCACCTTCGTTACGGTTCGCGTCAACTTCGTAAAGTTCTGACGCCGCTTCACGAGCTCATTCGTTGGATCGTTCGTTGATTGGACGCCGATCTCAAAGCGAAATACGCCAGGCGGTGCATTCTCGGCCAAGTAGTCAAGTACCTCCGGACGCATAATATCCGCCGTAATCTCAAATTGGAACACGCAGCCGCGATGGTTCTCGATGAGAAACTGGAACATTTCCATTGCGTAATCGCGCTTGATGTTGAACGTTCGATCAACGAATTTAATTAGCTTCGCTCCGTTATCAATCAAATACAAAATATCGGCCTTCGTCCGTTCAATATCGAAATAGCGAACGCCAACCTCGATGCTGGACAAGCAAAATTGGCAACTGAACGGGCAGCCGCGGCTTGTCTCGAAGTAAACTACACGTTTGCCGAGGTTCGGAATATCTTCCGCAAAGTGGTGCGGAGAAGGAATCTCATTCAAATCCAGCTTCGGCCGTGACGGATTGATCACTACCTCGCCCTGCTTGTTCCGATAGGCCAACCCAAATACGAAATGATACTTCCCTTCACCTTCGAGCTCCCGCAGCAAATGAAGCAGCGTCTCTTCTCCCTCACCCATGACGATGAAGTCAACATCCGACAGCCGTTCCATCCATTCCTTCGTGTCATAGGACACCTCGGGTCCGCCAAGTACGATGCGGATCTCCGGCCGTACCTTGCGCAGCATGTTGACGACCTTAATCGTCTCCTCGATGTTCCATATATAACAGGAGAACCCAATCACATCCGGCTCTCGCTGGTACAAATCCGAGACGATATTCATCACCGGATCCTTAATTGTATATTCGGCAATGTCGACATCGAACTCGCCTTCACAATGTGCTTTCAAGCAGCGTATCGCCAGCGAAGTATGAATATATTTAGCATTTAATGTTGCAAGTACGACTTTCATTTAGATCTTCCTCTCATCAGGCACTACCTTACGTGACCGAGTTGCTCGTATCAGCCTATACCATTATAACCAAAGTAAAGACGGATCTCGACATTCATCCAAAAAACCACCATGAACAGAAAAGCAAGCTGCCGACAGCTTGCTGTATTCTATACATGCTATAAAAAATGGATTATCGAATCATGCCGCCCGAATATACCATCGTCCTTATCGGACGATTCCTCTTCTCTGTCATTCAAATCAAGCTATGCAATCGGTGTGCCATTAGGAATGCGCTCATCTGCATGTAGAAGGACAACATCGCCTTCCCCGGGAACACCACCCAATACAAGCACTTCAGAATCAAAGCCTGCGATACGGCGCGGCGGGAAATTTACAATAGCAACGACCTGCCTTCCTACCAACTTGTCCGGCGTATACCGAGCCGTAATCTGTGCGCTTGATCGCTTCGTTCCGAGCGGCCCGAAATCAATCAACAGCTTAATCGCTGGTTTGCGTACCTTCTCGAACGGCTCTGCCTCCACGATTGTTCCGACACGTATATCGAGCTTCATAAAGTCCTCAATGCTTGCTTCTGCCTTGATTTGGTTCAGATTCAACTCGTGCATCACGTATCAACTCCTTATTCATGCGCTATTCATTGCGTCAGATCTATTCCATATCGTAGCGACCCGCTTCTTCATCCCGCTGCTGGAAAAATTCAAGGAACGGCATGCCGAACTGCTTCAGCTTCGCTTCCCCGACCCCTTTAATACGGAGCATACGCGCTTCGGTCGTCGGCTGCATCTCTGCCATTTCCCGCAGTGTACTGTCATTGAACACGATGTAAGGCGGAACGCCTGCCTGGCTTGCCAGCTCACGACGAATAAGGCGAAGCTGCTCAAATATCGTCTCATCAATGGCAGTGCCCGCCTTCGGTTTCAGCGACTTCGCAACCCGCTGTTCAACGGTTCGCTTGCCCTTCAATACATCCGCAGCCAGCGGCAGCAGCCGCACGACCGGATACTGCCCTTCGCTAAGCTGCAAATACCCCTCGGCTATAAGAACATAGATGAGATCCGAAATTTCCTTCTCTGCCAAATGCCGCATTTCGCCATGCGTGGACAGCTTCTCGAATCCATACTGCATGACCTTCTTGTTGCGCGATCCTTTCAGCACGGAAGCTACCATCGATACGCCGAACCGCTCACGCATCCGATAAATACAGGAAAAGATTTTCTGCGCTTCAATCGTAATGTCAATCGATTCACGCTCATCCTTGCAGTTGCCGCAAACGCTGCAAGACTGCTCGCCTTCTTCTCCAAAATAGCGAACCATATAGTTTTGCAGGCACCCTGTCGTATAGCAATAATCGATCATCACTTGCAGTTTCTTATACTCATTCGCCTTCCGTTCCGGTGACGCCTCGCTTTGTTCGATGAAGAACTTCTGCGTCAATATATCCTGCGGATGGAACAGCAGCACGCATTCGCTTGGCTCGCCATCGCGTCCCGCGCGTCCTGCCTCCTGCACATAGGCTTCCATATGCTTCGGCATGTTATAATGCAGCACATACCGCACGTTGGACTTGTCGATGCCCATGCCGAACGCATTCGTCGCCACGATGACACGCACATCATCATAGAGGAAGGCTTCCTGCATCTTCGCCCGCTCCTCATCATCGAGTCCAGCATGATAGCGGCCAGCGGCAATTCCTGCACGTCTAAGCATGTCATAGATGTCCTCGACTTCCTTCCGTGTCGAAGCATAAATAATGCCTGATTCGCTCGACCGCTGCCGGACATAATCAAGCGTAAATGCCTTTCGCTCCTCGCCGCGCAGCACCGTAAACGCCAAATTGTCCCGCTTAAATCCAGTTACGACAAGCTCGGGTTCCAGCAGCTCCAAGGATTGAATGAGATCCTCCGTCACTTCCGGCGTCGCGGTTGCAGTAAATGCCGCCACAATCGGGCGCTCGCGACCGCTATGTACAAGCTCCTGAATGAAGGGTGCAATTGTCCGATAGCTTGGACGGAAATCATGTCCCCATTGGGAGACGCAATGGGCTTCATCTACCGCTACCATGGATATCGGAATCGATTTCGCGCGCTCCCGGAACCATTCTGTCTCCAACCGCTCCGGCGCTACATAGAGCAGCTTAATGCGTCCTTCCTGCGCCTGCCACATCAGACGTCCCGCTTCACCCATCTCAAGCGTGCTATTGATGAATCCAGCCTTGACACCCAAGCTGTGCAGCGCATCCACCTGATCCTTCATTAACGAAATAAGCGGCGAAATGACCAGCGTTACCCCAGGCAGCAGCAGCGCCGGGATTTGATAACAAATCGACTTGCCCCCGCCGGTTGGCATAATTCCCACCGTATCTTGTCCCGCAGAAAGATATTCAATAATTTTCCGTTGTCCATCACGGAAGCCATCGTAGCCGTATACTCGCTGCAATGCGCTTCGTGCTTGGTCCATTGTAAACATGTACGCAGACTCCTTTTCCCCGTTCCCTTGCGGCAACCTGTTGTTCTGTCCTTCATTATAACATGGGCTTTTCCTATGAGGTAATAGCTTCCACTTCACGGTTCCCTGCCCATATGCCTACCCTTTTTGCCTATTCTGAATAGAATCTGTCCGAACTTTCTGCTATAGTGATAGCATTCCATAGAACATGTCCTACAGCGCGCCATCAGCGCCATCTGTGAAGCGCACTGTTCTGTATAGAGTTGTCTACTCATCAAGGAGGTCTTACGAAATGCGTAAGCGAGAGAACCATAAACCGAGAAAAGGCCCGCAGAAGAATCAGCCGGCGAAAGCTTACCAGCCAGCCAAACCAACAAAACCACCCCATCGGACACCGCCGAAGGCTCGCGAATATACGGTTCAGGAACCAGCCGAATTGCTTAGCTTTTTATTAAATACGGTAGAAAATATGGGACGTAACTCCATCAAATCCGCACTTGCCCGCGGTCAAATCTCTGTCAATGGACAAGCCGTAACAGCCTATAATCATCCGCTTCAGCCCGGACAAGTTGTAAGCTTGTCCAAGGAGAAAATCGTTGAAGCTCCTCCCTTTGTCGGTTTGTCGATACTGCATGAGGATGACGATATCATCGTCATTCACAAGGAAGCTGGCCTGCTGTCCATTGCTTCCGAGCATGAAAAGGAAATGACAGCCTACCACCAGTTGACGACACATGTTCGTTTGCAGCATCCGAGCAACCGCATATTTGTTGTGCACCGTCTCGATCGGGATACGTCCGGCGTGATGATGTTCGCTAAAAAGGAAGACGTCAAACAGCTGCTGCAAAATAACTGGAAAGAGATCGTGCACGAACGTTCTTATGTCGCGCTTGTTGAGGGGAAGGTTCGCCAGCCGGAAGGCACAATTTCCTCTTGGCTGAAGGAAATGAAAACACTTAAGATGTATTCCAGTCCGTATCCAAACGATGGCCAGCATGCGGTTACGCACTACAAAACACTAGAAGCGAACAGCGCTTACTCCCTGCTGGAGGTTCATCTCGAAACGGGGCGCAAAAATCAGATTCGCGTTCACATGGAGGATCTCGGTCATCCGATCGTAGGTGACAAGAAGTACGGAGCCAAATCGAGAGGACTAGGACGTCTTGGTCTGCATGCGCGCATCCTGGCATTCAGCCATCCGACAACTGGCGCGCCAATGCGATTCGATACGGGCATTCCGAAGCCGTTTACTCGCTTGCTGCAGCAAGACGGAGCGGCTACAAATAAAAAAGATCGCCGTTAAATCCAAATCAGCTCACGATTTATCACGGTATCGCGCTAGCGAACATCAAAAATAGCCGATCTCCTTAAAAAAGGAGGTCGGCTATTTTTTTACAATCGTTTGCTCATCTTATAATTAACCAAATCGATTCCTCTGCGCTGTACCGTCTGAGCATGAATCATGCAAAACCCGTGCCGCTCGAAGAAGGGTCGTGCCGTAATACTTGCATCTGTTCTCATTTCATCCAGTCCCAGATTCCTCGCTTCCTGCTCCAACTTGGACAACAATGCCGTTGCGACGCCTTGCCGCTGAACATCCTTATGAACATAAAGCCGATCCAAATACCCGTCAGCAGCCATATCGCTAAATCCGATCAATTCATTGTCCCGAATCGCTACATACGTAAGATGCTGGCTTAACGACTCTGTCCAGCGAGCCAGCTTCTCTTCCTGTTCATCGGCTGGCGCCCAGGCTTGTATTTGTGCTGCAGTATAATCTTTTGCATTGACGGTGTGTACCGTATCGTAAAATAAGGCGACTAACTGGTCGATATCCTCTACTTGAAATTGTCGTATATACATGATATTTCAAACTCCTTATTTTTTACCTTTGGCATGCGAACCGCCTCCCATCCATTATGAAGTACGCCAAATAATCTGTACATGTTACGGGGCCCGGTTATGCCTCTTTGCTATTTTTTTATGTAATTCCGTGAACCTGAGGTGTGCCTCCTGCCGTCTAATCGATGTGACGACATAACTGAGGAGGATTATGATGAACACGAATTCTAATAAATTAATTGCCGCTACAATCGCAGCAAGCGTAATGCTGACCGGACTTACCACGTTACCGCCGTATCACACCGCATATGCGGCGCAGCAGAAGAATCAGGAGAATAAAAAGCTCCCGTCTACGATTGCCGAGCTCGATCCGAAGCTGCTACATAAAATAAAGGAAGAGCTAAAGACGCTCATTCCCAAAAAAACAATCGAGCTGACAGCCCTTCATACTGTTAAGGAAAAAGAATATAGCTGGCTTCGTCCGAACGAGATTCTCTTAGAATCGAAAGACAAACGCGCCAACGTTCAGATCACAAATGACGTGTCATATCACATCGAAATCGAGTGGAAGGAACTCGAAGCCTCTCTTCAATCTAC
Organism: Paenibacillus alvei DSM 29; assembly: GCF_000293805.1. Taxonomy (GTDB): domain Bacteria; phylum Bacillota; class Bacilli; order Paenibacillales; family Paenibacillaceae; genus Paenibacillus_B; species Paenibacillus_B alvei. The sequence continues at coordinate 246,991 of NZ_AMBZ01000005.1, forward strand.
GATCCAAAAAGCCTTAAAGAACATGGATCCGAAGCGGAAATTCGTCATTAAAAAAGTAGAACGTTATAAAGATAACAGCGTAAACTATTGGGCATTTCGCGGCGAAGGCTTCTCCGGCTCAATTGACGCCATTACCGGGAAGTCTATTCGCACCACCATAGATTTCCAGCTTGCTAACATAGATCCAAAATGGAGCTCGCTTGCTAAAGAGACCATTGTGTCTCTGTCCGACGGAAAACATAAAAAGCTCTCAGACAAGGTGGAAGTTTCGATTGCCAGAAAGGACGGAAATCGTAAGACAGCACGATTCCGCGTTGATTTCACGCCATATGAAATCAATATCGATACTGCATCCTGTAGGCTGCTGTCCTTCTCTCTTCCCGGCTTCAATGATCATATTCCCGAAGAAATACGGAAGAAAGTGTTCACAAAGCCTCTTTACAGCAACGAAGAAGCCATAACAGCCGCCGGACCGATAGCCAAACAGCACTTCCAAATTGACCTGGAAGGATATCAAGTAAACGTCACATATAATGTGTACACGTTCACGAAAAACGGTAGTCCGACCGTTACTGGATCGATCGATGATAAAGGGAAATTCGTAGGCATGTCAATCTCTGTACCATCAGGCTCGTAAATTGCCACTGCCAAGTGCCGCAATTTTTTATTTTCCCGTGAACCTCGTCCCAACCTGGCGCCATCTAATGAGTACATTAACCAAAACCGAGCGATCCAGAAGGATACCGAGCCAGGTTGAAAGGCTATCAGGTTAATGTGAAGAGGAGCAGTATACGTTCACAAACAAGGAAAGCCGAGCGTCTATGGTAAGATCAATGAAAAAGGGGACTTTTGGATTTTGGAGCATGTCGCTTATTGCTCCTACGGCCCCTAAGCTGCGCTTGAACAATGACGTATACTCCTACGTTGGCGATATCCGTTACCAATAGACAAGCCTATCAAATTATATTCAAGCAAAATGCATAAAGCGACTTACTATAAGAAGCTTGAATTCCAAGTTCAGATACCGATAAGCCGCATAGATCATTGAACAAACGCTATAAAGGAGACTATTATTGTGCAACAGCAGCTAGAACAGTTGGCAGCACAGGCTCGCCAAGGGGAAAAGGAGGCATTCGGAACGCTCATCCGAACCCATGAAGCTTCCCTGTACCGAGTTGCCAAGTCAATCGTGCATTCCGATGAGGATTGCGCGGACGCCATCCAAGAAGCCGTGCTGAAAGCATATCGATCGATTCATTCATTGCGCGAGCCGAAATATTTTAAGACATGGCTTATTCGGATATTGGTCAACGAATGCCGGGCATTGCTTCGCAAAAAGAAGAAAACCGTACCGTTTGTTGAGCTTCAGCATGCCAGAACCGAGACTGACGATTACGTGCATATTGAAACACTAGAGATCGTCAACGCTTTGGATGAGGATCTTCGAATTGTCGTCACGCTATTTTATCTGGAAGACTTGCCGCTTAAGGAAGTTGCGGATCTGCTGGATCAGCCCGTCGGCACGATAAAGTCCCGACTTTACCGGGCGCGAAATAAACTGGCGGATATGTTCAATATCCATAACGGCAGCGGAAAGGAGCTTATGATCTGAATGGATTCACATGTAGACAAGCAAATCCGCGAACGGCTGGCCGCTGATCTCGGCTCTGGAATTCCCAAGCTCGTGAAATCGCGATTGGAACAAACGCTTCACTCGCTGGAAACCGAGCCTGCGCCTGCTGCGGAACTTCTTGATATACGCAACAGCCTGAACAGCAAACGAAGACGCAAAGCTTGGTATGTCGCCGTGTCGGCCCTGCTCATCATCAGCGGGATATTAGCTTCGGGCTTCATTTCACCCGTTATGGCCGAAACGCTCAAAAAAGTGCCCTTTATCGGGCAAATCTTCGATTCGCTTGGCGATGACCTGCTGCAGCATGCCAATCGGAACGGCATGTCCGTTCCCGTGAATCTTAGCGCGACGGACAACGGCATCACATTGACCATTACAGAAATATTGTACGACGGCGCTCAAATCAAGCTCGGGTTCAAGGAGGAATCGCAGGCGGAGCTTCCTGTTATTACGCCTAACTATCAAAGATTCGAAATGCCCAATTTGAGCAGTGACGACCCGACGATATCTTGGATCTATGCCATGACGAAAACACAAGCCAAGTCCCCGACCGAGCATTTCGGCATTTTGACGTTCGGATCAATGAATGGCGAGATACTGGAGCAAAGCGACAAGATTCCGGATAACTTTACCCTCTCTTTTACGATCAAGCAGGTCGGTGACGTTAACGGAGTTAAAGGGAACTGGGAGTTCCATGTTCCCATCAAGCTGAATAACGCGCCTACCAAAAAAATATCGGTCATGGAAACAAAAAAAACGCTGGACGGGCGCGGCTATATCACGCTGCAATCCGTTATCGCTTCGCCGCTTGGCACGGAAATCCGGTTTTTGACCCAATCCAGTCAGACTGCCCGCAAAGCTAATAGTCCCGATTTCACAGGGCTTGACATCAGCTTCCTCGTCATAGACGAGAACGGCAATGAGATTGCATGGGAAGGAGGACGCGGCAGATATAGCGGAACGCGGCCGAAGAATGCAGAGTACGAAATGCTGTATCAGTATGCGCCACTGGCCGAGCATGTGAAATCGATCCGCTTCCTGCCTGTCGGGAGAGCAAATCGGTACGGGGATGTAGCCATTCCGTTAGACCTAAACGCTCTGCCATGCAAGCTGCAGCAAGGCGATATCGGTTCCGTTACGGTAAAGAGCCTAATGTTCGAACAGGACAAAACAATTGTCCATTATGATATTAAAGGCGATTGGCCGTCAGCTCAGTCCCAAAGGCTTGTATTCATTCAAGGCAAGCAGAAACATCTTACTTACAAATGGAACACAAAACTATTGAGCAAAAGCAACGGGATACATTCCTATGTTAGCGAGTATGAGCCCATGGATAAAAATCAGGAGATTAAATTGTATACACCCAAGATGACCAAGCCGATTTTCTTTAAGGAGCTTGAATTCCAAATCCCAATACGGTAAAATCCGATAAAGTACAAAAGAGAAGTAAGTTTCGACAACTCCTACTATTCATTTCAGTTAGAATCATTCATAATGGGGATGAGATGGAGTCAATTCACATCTTACCGATCTATTTGCCGCACGGGGGTGATACGATGACTGAGCACATGGAGAACCAGGGTGGTGCTGAAGCTGCAGAGAGTAAGAAAGTGAGCTTGGCGGATGCCGCGAAGCGCATGCTGCAGCAGAAGAAGCAAGCCCAAGGGAAATCGCAAGGCGTGCACAAGCATCATGAGTCTGGCCAACCGACAATGAAGAGCCAGCATACGAAGAAGACGAACAACCAGCGTAAACGCATGGGTGTGTGAAACCGTGGAGGGGCGAGCCTCAGAGCTTTATGTTCTGAAGTTCAGCCCCTCTTTCATGTATAACCTGCATCCGATATCCAATTGCACCAGAAACTTTGCTGCAACCCCTCCAATAATGGTATATTGAGAACATACTGAGAAATGACTTCAGATTATGAATTCAAGGAACAGAGGTGGCTACCCATGGTAAATTTCGAGCAGCAATTAGAAAAGTATGCTGAACTTATTGTAAAGGTCGGCGTCAACGTACAAAAGGATCAGGATGTATTCGTAAACAGTTCTATCGAAGTCGCTCCACTTGCCCGCCTCGTTGCTAGCAAAGCATATGAAGCAGGCGCACGCAACGTACATATCGATTGGTCAGACGAGACTGCTACTCGCTTGAAATTTGAGAAGGCATCTGACGACGTGTTCACCCAATTCCCAGAATGGGAAGCAATGAAACGCAACTCTTTCGTCGATAAAGGTGCTGCATTCATCTCTATCGTCTCTTCCAGCCCAGACCTGCTGAAAGGGGTCGATCCACAGCGTATCGGCAACAACCAAAAAGCATCTGGACAAGCACTGGAGCATTTCCGCCGCTGCGTACAAGCGAACAAAGTAAGCTGGACGGTCGTTGCAGCCTCTTCTCGCGATTGGGCGGCAAAAGTATTCCCTGGCGTAGCTGTAGAAGAAGCAGTTGAGAAGCTGTGGGAAGCGATCTTCACATCCATCCGTTTGAATTCGGATAATCCGGTTCAAGCTTGGACGGAACATAATGAAAACCTGCATAAAAAGGTTGAAGTATTAAACGGCAAGCATTTCCACAAGCTGCACTATACAGCTCCTGGAACAGACCTGACGATCGAATTGCCAGAAAAGCATCTGTGGGTAGGCGCAGGCAGCGTCAACGAGCAGGACGTGCCGTTCATGGCGAACATGCCAACAGAAGAAGTATTCACGGTGCCTCATAAGTTAGGCGTTAACGGCTATGTGTCCAGCACGAAGCCGCTTAGCTATGGCGGCAACCTGATCGATAACTTTAAAATCACATTCGAAAATGGCCGCATTGTAAAGGTAGAAGCCGAACAAGGCCAAGAAATCCTGCAGCAGCTCGTCGACACAGATGAAGGCTCACATTTCTTGGGCGAAGTGGCGCTTGTGCCGCATCAATCTCCAATCTCCGAATCGAACATCTTGTTCTACAACACGCTGTTCGATGAGAATGCATCCAACCACTTGGCGATCGGAAGCGGCTATGCATTCAACGTAGAGGGCGGAACGAAGATGTCCCAAGAAGAGTTGGAAGAGAGCGGCGTGAACCGCAGCATTACGCACGTAGACTTCATGATCGGTTCTGCGGACATGGATATCGACGGCATTCATAAGGATGGGACAACAGAGCCTATCTTCCGCAAAGGCAACTGGGCAATCTAATAATGGCATATGCAAAGCAGTAGAAGCTTCCCGCTTCTGCTGCTTTTTTTATCGCAATCATGTATTGCTCTCCGCTCCATACCTGCCGCATAATGGGAGAATAAGACAGAAGCAAGAAAGAAGATCGGTTGCCGTTTCTTGCATGCTGAATCTAATCATTTGGAATTCGAGGTGTTCCCCTCCATGCGCATATGGCATGATTTCAAGCAATTCCTTCGAGTAAAAGGCGCTCTGCATCTCGTCCTTACCCTGTTCCTGTACGGCATCGGCATGGGGATTCTGGCCCCAATGAACGCGATTTATTTGCGGGAATCGTTAGGGCTCGGCAAGGTAGAGATTGCATCTATTTTTGCAATTTCCCTGTTTCTGAACATGGTGCTTACGATTGGTGTCGGCATGATTAGCGATTCTATGAAGCGCAAGAAGACAATTCCCCTGCTCGCGTCTATTGTCTGTATGATTGGCCTCGTCATCTATATGAATGCAGACAGCTATGTACAGGCGCTAATCGGGATGGCTCTCGCCACTGCCCCTTCTGGGATGATTATGGGGCAGCTATTCGCGATGGCGCGAAATCATGTTACGCGGCTTGCTCCTGATATTGTGGAGATGGCGCAAATCTGGATGCGCGCCACGTACAGCGTTGGCTTCTTTACCGGGCTGCTCGTCGGCGCAAACTTATACTTGCTGGCGACGTTCCACGGGGTACTGTGGGGCAATCTTGCCGGATATGCTTCCTTGTTCCTGCTGCTCTTGTTCTACAAGGAAATTACGCTCGATTCGTCAGCAGCATCCGCCAAAGCAGGCGAACCCTTTTCACTCATCATGCTCTTTGCCATCCTGCTCCTATCATGTGCTGATGCCATACGCGGCTTATACTTGCCGCTTGTTGTGAACGAGCAATTCGGCGATCCGAGATTGATGTCCTTCATATGGAGCATACAAGCCATATTCGAGCTCCTGTTCATGACGATGGCGGGCTATTGGGCCGCCAAGTATGGCAGCAAACCCATTATTATGTTCGGAGGGTTGTTCGCACTTATAACTTATATTGCTTATAGCACAAGCGATTCCTTGACGGTGTTTTTCCTTATGCAGCCGTTGTATTCTTTCTTTGTTTCCGTTTTATACGGTGTCGCAATGGGCTACGTGCAGCGCATGTTCATACATAAGGCAGGATTTGGTGCCAGTTTATACGTGTTCATTTCGCAAACGGCTTCTTTAATCGGCTACTTCCTGCCGCTCTTCATTGATGGTGTCACGCCGCAAATCTTCTGGATTCCAGCCGCGCTTATCGTTGCTTCCATGGGGTTGATGACAAGTGCGCTTTATACGGGACGGCAACAGCTATCAGCCTAAGCATACGTAAGGAATAGAATGAATCATGAACTCATTTATAGATACTATTTTCCTTCACTATATCAATAAAAAACTGAAATAGCATGGGGAGGCAGCTCCATGCTATTTCAGTTCTTCATTCATCAAACCTGACTTGAAAGTTGTGCCTCCACTGTCTCATCGCGATTAATGAGACATGCAGATTCATATAGGAAAAGAATCGCACTTGCCCATAAAAAAGAGAGGGCACTACTCCCTCTCCTGCCATTTCTATTTAATTTGCTTTGGCATGCGCAATGATTTGCTCTTGATGACTCCATAGGAGATGACGCAGATTCGATTTGGAGCCCTCGATGAAATAGAACGGAATCTGATTCTGCTTCGCGATTTCAACACAATCCCAATAGGCTTGATGCGAGGTTGCCGTAAGCAAAAGGAATAATGCGGATGAGCGCTTCAGATCGTGGAAGATCCGTTTCGGATTTTTCCCATTCTCATGCACCAGTTCGGCCCCTGTCTCTGCAACCACTTCTTCAAACCATTTTTTGAGTCCGCCGACAATGGTAATTTGATGCCCTTTCAGGAATGGCTCTGGTTTCTCGTACTCCTTCTTCGCCTGTGCCTTCGCTGCACGCGCTCCAGCTCCGCCTTGACCTTGGCTCCCATTCATTGCTGTTCGTTTCGCTTCAAGTTCTAATCCAGGCTGAGCCCGATATAAGCGGGATAATCGTGCTACTTGCTTCCCAATCTCTACGTTAAATGAGCAAGGATCCCCATCCTTCGGCGTACGAATGGCCACATCCCGCTCATGCAGCGGGAAGCGGCTCTGTGGATCATTCAGGTCAACACAGTACCAGGTGAAATGCTCTCCGAGCTGTACATAGCCATCATATTGAATAATAGAGCTGTTGCTGTCATCTCCTTGCAGGAGCAGTTCAATATCGTACTGCGTTGGATCATGCTGCTTCGGACGGCACAGCACACCAGCCTCATGCTGCAATTGGTGCTGAAGCACTAGACTTTCCGTAATGTTGAATGTTTGACCGGTCTCCAATACAATGTAGCCGCCATGATCACGGCGGAAGAACGTGCCATTCACTCCGCTCTCGTCTGTCTCGTCGGACAGTTCTGCATCCGTAGCCATTATTGCATAGGGCTCAGTAAAATTGCTACCTGCTTCCCGCTCCGAAAGCGCTGTACCGCTGCTCTCTAACGCACATGCCGACTCTGCATATGGGATCGATTCATGTCTTTGATGTTCCTGCACAACATTCAATTGACCTTCCGGCTGTGCCTTGCCAGAATGGGAATGCTCTGGAGGTGTAACAGACCGTTCAGGAGAGTGCTCACTTCGCTCTTCTATAAATTGCTCAAGCTCATCAATGAGCTCCAGTGACATACGGATTTTCTGTCTTCCGTCCTTGCCAGAATGCATGGCTGCGTGGCGAGCCGCATGAAGTGTATCCTCCACATCGGCATATAACAGTTGAATCAATTCCTGAACCGACGAGGTTAATGACTTAGGACGCAGAACTTCCGCTTTTGCGGCGGCAGCGGATTTTTCAACTGCATGCACTGCCGATTCAATTCATCGTTGTCCGCTCGCAGCACAGTAAGCTGCCTGCGCAATTGTGTCAGCTTCTCCTCTTGGCTATGCAATTCATGACGAATGGACTCCGTCTGTTCTTCCTTGCCAGCAATCTCTTGCTGCATCAACTCAGACTCCTTCAGCAGCTTGCTCCGTTCTTGACGGCTCAGCCGAAGCTCCTCGTGAAGCTGTGTGATTTGCGCTTCTAATTCTTGAATATGTACATCCTTGTCCTGCTGCACTTGCTTCAGCTTCTGCTCGACATGCTGAAGCTGGAGTGCTGTATCAGACAGTTGACGATTTAAGCGATGAATCTGCTTCTCCGTCTTGCCTAGCGCGTTCTCCGCCTGCTTGCGCAAATGTGCTTCATGATTCAGTTTCTTCTTCATTTCTATCAATCGGTGTTCCAATTCCGTTGAGGGTTCAGAAGTATCAACAGCCGGTGCTGCTTCTTCTAATAGAGAGGATGGTTCACTTGCCATATGCAACACAGCCTCAGCAGGGAATTCTGTAATTAATCCTTCCCTACTCTCCAACTCTTCCATGGCCTGGTTCCAAAGTGACTCTTGCTCGGTTCTGCCTGGATGAAAATACAATGACCAATAGTAATGCCAAAAGCCGTGTTCTGCCACAATGGACTCCTGCCGTGTAAGAAACGCTTCCAGACTATTTTCATCTTCCTCTTCTAAGATGACCATGAGTTGCTTGATTATTGACGTGATTAGTGTATATTTTCGATTAAAATGATCCTGTCTTGATTTTACGTATTTGCGAATCTCTTTAATAAATAATATGGTGGGCATACTTTTCGAAGTGCGAACCGAGGGTAAATGCAGGTCTATCGCCATTTCTCGCCTTGCCGCACTCGACATTTCCTTAAATAGAGCTACCAGCTTATCCATTGATATCGTTTGGGTCAGCTCTTCTTCTATAAAATCTTTGTACTTTTGTACCTCTTCGGCTAATTCAGTTCGCATTGATAACCCTCCCTGGATAAAAGTCAAGATGTCATTCATCTGCCGTTCATTGAACTCGATGTAATCCCTAAGAAGAGTTTTCATAAAATAAGATTTCTAAATTAACACTTGCTATTATTATAATTTATATCATAGAGAACGTAGATTTCAACTGCTCCTGCAAGAAAAGTAATCGCCCTTTTCCGCGCTGAGACCGCCTTTCTTCCTCTAATGCTGTCGATTTGTATTCCTTGACGTCAACTCTAAGCTAATTTCGTCGAATTATAGAAAATCTGTCGCAAGCCCATCCATTTGCTATAATGAATGCAAAGAACACACTAAGGGAGTCAATGGGAGGGGTATTGAACATGGCCTATTTTGCAGCAATTCTGGAAATGCAGGACGAAAGTAAAAACTTGACGTATCGCCCAAATCATTTAGAATACTTGGAACAACTCGGCAAAGAGGGGAAAGTATTCGCGAAGGGGCCGTTTGGTGACGGATCAGGCGGCATGGTCATTTACATTGCCGAGAATTTAGAGGAAGCCAAGCAACTTGCCGAGAACGATCCTTATATACAAGAAGGCGTACGCAAATTGGACTTGCGCGAATGGAAGCTCCAGCTCGTTCAGGCATAATTCGCTTCATGCTTCGTTATTCGCAATCATGCCCCACTGGTTCGCCCCGGTGCGGGCATGTTCTTCTATATTAGGAAGGAGATGAACTTGAATGAATCAGCAATGGAATGTAGGAATTGTGTTATTCGATGATGTTGAGGTGCTGGACTTTGCAGGCCCTTTCGAGGTGCTGTCAGTTACAACCTATCCCGATCAAGATCCTGACACGACTGCCTTAAAACCATTTCAAGTGCGCACGGTATCGGAGCACGGCAATATGATTACCGCACGTAACGGACTGAAGGTCGTTCCTGACTTCAGCTTCTGCAATGCGCCGCATTTTGATATCGTCATCGTCCCTGGAGGGCTCGGAGCAAGAAAACGGGAACTCCATAACCCGCACATGATCAAATGGATTCAGGAGCGAATGCGCACTGTCGATTATATGACCTCAGTATGCACAGGAGCACTGCTGCTTGCGGAGGCAGGCCTGCTGAATGGGAAGCGTGCAACGACGCATTGGGCCAGTTATGATCTGTTAGCAAATAAGTATCCAGAGGTTGAAGTCGTACGAGATGTAAAGTTTGTTGCAGATGGCTCCATCGTGTCATCCGGCGGCATTTCCGCTGGCATCCATATGGCCTTCTACCTTGTCCAGCAGCTTCTTGGCGCGGAGGTTGCCCGAACAACTGCGAAAGATATGGAATACGACATTGTATTCGACTCAAGCAGCAGCGCAACATGAAAATTGATCGCTTGCTATCCATAGTCATTCTCCTTATGAATCACAAGCTGGTTCAGGCCAAGGAACTGGCTGACCGCTTCGAGGTATCCGTAAGAACGATTTATCGGGACATTGACGCGATCAACCAAGCTGGCATCCCCATCGTCACGTATCAAGGAGCCGGCGGCGGCATCGGTCTGGCGGAAGGTTACCGGCTTGATCGAAACCTGCTGACGAACGATGAGCTTGCCGCTATTGTGACTGCGCTGCAAAGCATCTCCTCCTCCCACCCAAGCACCGACAATGAACTGCTTGTTGAGAAGCTGAGCAGCATTGTACCGCCAGCAGATTCAGCGCAGTTCCAATTGAAGACGCAGCAGTTTTTAGTAGACTTCTCCCCTTGGGGCAGCAATGGCGTGCAGGAGCAAAAGCTGTTGAGGCTGAAAAATGCGATTGAGCAGCAGCATGCCGTCACGTTTACCTATTGCAACGCCGGCGGGAAGGTATCCGTCCGCACCGCTGAACCCTATACGCTTGTACTGAAGCAACAGCGTTGGTATCTGTATGCATACTGCAGGCTGCGTGATCAGTTCCGCCTGTTCAAGCTGCTCCGCATGAAAGACCTGCACGTAGAAGCCCAGATCTTCGAGCGGCAGGAGGTTGCTGTTCATGACCTTCCTTGGGATCAAGAGTGGCATGCCCCGGAACGTACGGAAAGGGTCGTCCTTCGCTTCGATGCTGAGGTGCGTCATATAGCGGAAGAATGGTTCGGCGTGGAGGAGTTGCAGGAAGACGTCGAAGGCACCGTAGTGGCATCTGTTCCGTTCCCGGTTGACAACTGGCTATACGGCTTTATTCTGAGCTTTGGCAATCATGTCGAAGTGCTTGAACCGCAGTTCATTCGACAGCATATCAACCAAATCGCGGCTCGTATTGTTGAAAAATATGAAACGCAAAATGGAACCTGACAGAGTGTTGTCAGGTTCTCTTTTTTATAATGAAGCCATCAACGATACAGGAGTGATCATTCATGAATCAAATGATATGCCAAAGCTGTGGAATGCCGATGGAGCAGGAGAATCAGTTCGGAACGAATAAGGAAAACAAGCTAGTTCGTGAATATTGTATTCACTGCTACAAGGATGGAGCATTCACAAATCCCGATATTACACTTGAAGAGATGATCGACATCTGTGTGCCATTTATGGTGCTGGATGGAATGGAAGAATCGACTGCCCGTACGATGTTGCAGCAATTCCTGCCGGACTTGAAGCGCTGGAGCGTCGCGAACGGAGATGCAGCCGCTTCACTCCAACCAAACCGAATTGTAGAACTGGGTGCGATGAAACTTGCCGGGATTGCAACGCGTACAACGAATGCCAATGAAATGAGCGGCAATGGCAAGCTGGGGCCGTTGTGGGGCCAGTTCTGGTCAGAGCAGATTGCCGTACGTATTCCCAATGTCAAAGAGCCTGGAACCATTTACGGCTGCTACAGCGACTATGAGAATGGGGCTATGGGCGAATATACGATGCTCATAGGTGCTTCCATTGATTTGAGCGCAGATGCCCCAGCAGGATTGGAAGTCGCGGAGGTGCCGGCTGCCAAATATGCCGTTTTCACGACAGAACGCGGCCCTGTTACCGAGGTTGTTGCCCGCGCTTGGCAGTCCATCTGGAAATGGTCGCTATCTTCAGGCGAAGAGCGAACCTTTACCGGAGATTTCGAGCGTTATGACGAGCGCAGCGCCAATCCGCAGAATGCACAGGTTGATATTTATATTGCAATAAAATAGAGAATGGAGGCTTCGAATATGATTGCGTTAGACGAACAAACCATTCTACGGTATAAACAATTTACAAAGTGGACCGACACCTTGCGTCAAATTAATGAGAGTGTCTGGTCACAACCGATTGCGGAAGGTAAAGCAACTGTTGCTGAAGTTATTTCGCATCTTACGAACTGGGATAAGCACTTGCTCTTCACCGTCATCCCTGCGATTCAGAACGGGGAAGGAATGCTCTTTCCTGATTTTGACCCATTTAATAAGCTTGCTTATGATTATGCCAATTCTGGGGTATCTCAAAATCATCTGCTCGAAGAGTTCAAGCAAACGCGCCATCAGCTCGTTGAAGCACTGTTAGCTGATCCTGACATGGCTGCAAAGCAGGTTCCCGCAAATGGAGAAGCAACATGTCCATACACGGGCATCCCTTATTCTTTGCTGTACGTCATTCATGAATTTAACGCTCACGACAGCCATCATAAGAAACAAATTGAATCGGTATTGCAACACATGGAGCACTCCGACAAATTCATGCCGCGACAAACTCAATACCATAACAAAAACGCCCTTAGATAGGGCGTTTTTCGTTTGACTTAATAGCTGCTCTAGAATTGATTTGTGCTCGGCAAATAGGTTGGCATCTTCACTTGCTTGATTAGCAGCACGCCATCAAAGTGTCGTCTCAGCTCCAGCGGGAACGGCATCATCACCTGGTAAGAAGCAATCATCCGTTCGAACATCCACGAACCAGCCATGCCAAATTGCTAGCCATTGCCCGATCCCGCCATTCCATCATGGCCTGCGCTCCGCTGTAATCTCCTTGTTCCGTCAATTGATTGGACAGAATGCACAGCTCATTGAATTCCTGAATAACCCGGATGCGATCCTGCAGTGCGCGTTTCATCAGCTTGACGATATGCGGCTCATCTGGAAATTCACGCTTTATTGCGTCTGCATTGTTCGCCACGGCTTGCAGCAGTTCTTCGTATACCTTAACTAACTCAGGCTTCGCCTTGCGGAACCCGTCCAGATCCTTACTCAGTCTCCACTTATGAACCTCCCGTTCCGCTTGCAGCGCTTTGTTCTTCAGCGACTTGCTTGGTATCCAATCCGCATGATTGAAGAGCGAGGACTGCATCTGGATATCGAAGCCCGCAAGCCGCAACGGAGATTCGCTTGCATGCGTTGCCTTCATATATTCGAACAGCGGCTTCGTCTCTTCTGTCCACCAGACGCCGAATATGGAACGCTTCATCGTCTGCTGAGCCGCACTCTTTTTCATTTCTCCTTGAGCTAGCGCAGCATCGCCCAATCCGCTCTCAAAGGCAACAATGTTGTATCCAAGCGTCTGATGCAAATATTGAATCATGCGCGTCTTGACCAAACTGAATTCAGCAACTCCATGCGAATTTTCGCCCAAATAGACAATTCGCTTGTCAGCCAGCAGCGGAATTAGCATATCTAGATCACTAAATTTACCTTGTTCGATCCATCCACCGCTCGAAGACCATTGTTCCGGTTGTATTTTGCTCATAGCATAAGCATGATCCACCGCCCAATGTTTCCACTCGGACAGTGCGACTTGATATGATCTTGCTATCCCCTCGGCTCCAACAACCGGCGTAAAAGCAGACGCAAGCATGATCAAGGAGAGCAGTGAGCAAAAAAAGCGATGTCTACCCCATTTGCTTTCTTTTCTATTCATCTAACTACAGCCCCTTCTTAGCGCATCGTTTCTTTATTATCTTCATCATACGGATTCCGTTGCTAGCCTTTTTGACAATTTGTGCTCTCTTTCAATTTTTTCGATACGATAACAGGTGAGTCCCTATCAGTTCCATAAAAAAGACGACCCTCTAAGCAGCTAAGCTGCCTAAGGATCGCCTCAGAGACACAATCGTTACTGTCTATTTCACTTGCAAAAAGAGATTGCCGCTTAAGACGGCTGCACATATTGTGCAAACTTCTGATAATCGCTCTGCTTGCATTCTAGAACCAGCTTCGTGCCCTGTTCTTCATATTCGGTCGCAAGCACATGCGCATGCTCGTTCAGGTAAGAAACATGCTGCCCTTCATGATACGGAATGAGCATTTCGCACTTTACGTAATTGCGGAATACCTGTCCTCGAATCGCTGCGATTAGCTCATCCAGCCCCTGCTTGCCCTTGGCTGAAATATATAAGGAATTGTCCTGTGATTCCGGGATTTCGCCCTCTTTCAAATCGATCTTGTTATAAGCATAAATCATCGGAATATCTTCTACACCGATTGCCTTCAGCGTCTCATTCGTAATGTGAATGTGCTGCTCGTACTCCGAATTGGAAAAGTCAACGACATGCACGAGCAGATCAGCTTCTCGCACTTCCTCCAGCGTAGAGCGGAATGCCTTCACGAGATGATGCGGCAGCTTGCTGACAAAGCCAACGGTATCTGTAAGCAGAAACTCTTTGTTATCCTCCAGCTCAATGTTGCGGACGGACGTTTCCAGCGTTGCGAACAGCATATCCTTTTCGAACACGAATTTCTCCTGCGAACCTGTAAACTTCTCTACGAGCGCATTCATAACCGTCGATTTGCCCGCATTCGTATAACCGACAAGCGAAACGACTGGAATTTCCGTCTTCTTCCGTTTCTTGCGCTGAATTTGACGATGCGCTACGAGCGCTTCCAGCTCTCTGCTCATAGCCGTAATCCTTTCTTCGATCCGGCGGCGATCCAACTCAAGCTTTGTCTCCCCCGTCCCGCGGTTCTTCGTGCCGACACCGCCGCTTTGGCGGCCAAGCGATTCACGCAGGCCAACAAGGCGCGGCAGCATATATTGCAGCTCTGCCACCTCAACCTGAAGCTGTGCCTCGCGTGTCTTCGCACGCTGTCCGAAGATATCCAGAATAAGCAGCGTGCGATCTACGACTTTGCAGTCCAGATCGGCTTCAAGATTGCGAAGCTGCGACGGAGACAGCTCATCATTGAAAATGACAAGATTGGCTTCATGCTGATTGAGCATCATCGTAATTTCCTGCAGCTTGCCTGTGCCAATATAATGCGATGTATGAAGGCGGCTCAAATTCTGCGTTACCCTGCCAACGATTTGAATATCGCAGGCGCCAGCCAAGTTCGCCAATTCCTCCATCGAATAATCAAAGTCAGGCTGATGATTCATATTTACACCGACAAGCACGGCTTTTTGTAATTCAATGGTTAGTTGTTCCATATATTCATTCCTCCAAATGTTCTGTTCAGTTCAATTCGTTATCTCTTCCATACAGCCTGGTGCATCAAAAAAACACAGGCCTCCCGCCTGTGCTCCGAGTAATCGTTCAATTGTTGGATCGCATCCTTGGTTGTCGGACAACATCCAGCCAGCCTGATTGAGTGTCCCTATAACAGAATGTTGGTATTCTGTCTTACAGGAACCGCGTTCCCATTCGAATCGCTGGATGCGGCACTTCCCTAACCTGCTGCCATGCAGGTGCGACTGCGCATCGACTGCGCATTTCTACACCTCCACACCTTTACACTTCGTAAGATACGCTTCCACTAGAGCCCGAAATCCAAAAACGGATCGACAAACAAGCGAAGACGCACCATTACTCAAGCTGAAAGAGAAGCAGTTCTCCCCTTCATCAGCAGCAGACGGGCATTATGGGCACAACAAAAGAGGGCAGGCACGATCTCCTCCCTCTTCTGTCGCAAACCAATCCTATACGGTTCCGTAGCAACAAGGCAGACCAATCCCGATTACTCTGCACACAGGCAGAGCTTATGAGCACTATTCAGTTAGTGACACATGCATTCAATCGGATTCTTCCGAAGCGGAAGTTGGTTGCCTTATTTACCACTGTGAACCCTCCGTTCTGTCAAAGTTATCCTCATCCTAACACAGCCAAAGTATTGAAGCAAGTAGTTATCTGCACAAATCTTATTCTCCTAGATGCATACAACTAACTAGAGCTAAGGACAAAGGCGTCGAAATCGATAAGAAAATCGGATTTATTCTCGTAATACATGCTGTATGTACCCGGCGATAACGTAATGGACGGAGTGCTAAATGTTCCGTTGACATTAATCGGGACAAAGCTGCCGTTATTATTATTGTGCAGGATGAAGTGTGAGTAGATCGGTTTTCCATTGTTCGAGCTATCGGATGGGCTTTGGAACACGCGGAACGTAATCGTATATGTCGTATTAAGCGTGAAGGTTCCCTCTACCTTTCTCATCGTGCCTTCTTTATTAAGGTAACGATGCCAAAAACGATAAATTACATTGTCTGAAGCAGTCTGTTCCTGAGAAACCGATGGGGTCGATCCGTGAATTGCATCAGAACTCGTCTGCGCAAAAGCAGTCTGAGAAAGCATGGCAACGCACGAGATCGCAAGCAATAAAGCAAATGCTCTTTTCAAATGTATCCACTCCACTTCAATTCAATTTTGTAACAATATAACAATATCGTTCTGTAATGGGAAATATTCCTGTAATACAATGATTTACATTTCAGAAACGAATGTAAAAGTTTCTCAACTGGCTAAAAACAAAAACACAGGCCTCCTGCCTGTGCTCCGAGTAATCACTCAATGGTAAAGTAAGTAGTTATATATACAAAATAATCGTCAGCGCTCCGACGTGCCTACAACATTTCCATACATGACAATCGTTAGCACCATGTCGAAAATTTCGGAAAAACGGTAGCGGCTCTCAGCCAGATAATCGGTATCGGTCAACGATTCGATCGCTGCAAAGATAATATGTGCTACAACGCCTTGATCGATATTCTTCCGAAAATTGCCTTGCTCGGCACCATCCTCTAATACCTTCACCAAATGATTAATGATGACGTGCTTGCGCAAATTTTGAAATTTCTCATATAAAACAGGCACACTGTGCTGTATATCCTCGATCGCGGATCGCTCAATACCGTTTAGACGTTCTACCATCAAGGCCATAAAGATGCGCAGCTTCACTTCAGGCTCTTGCTTGCTTGCAAGCAGCTCATGAATGTCAGTCTCGATTTCTTGAAACAGCTTCTCGATCACAATTTCCAGCAAGTCGTATTTTGAATCGAAATAGCGGTAAAGCGTAGCCTTGCTCATGCCAATCCCCTGCACGAGATCGTCCACGGATAGATTGGAGTAACCGTGCCGAAAGAACTGGGATGAAGCATGGTGTAGCAGTCTCGCTTCCGTCTTTTTACTCATATCAGGTATCCTCTTCCAGAAAGATAATATCTACTGCAATGAATTATGTACATTCTAAACAAGAGCGGCGATTAGAGCAATCGGTAGGAGAACGGCATAAGGAATGATCAGGAGCAGGGTCACCTTCCCGTTCCCTGTCAATTTTCGAAGCAGCAGCGGTGCAAGAACCCAATACATTTGAGCCGTATACAAGCCGGGGAAATATTCGCCGAAATAAAGACTCCACGTCGTATGAGCAATCGCATTGCCGAGCGCACCATAGGCGGTAAAAAACAAAACGGGAATAAGAAGAACAGGCTTGCGCCGGATGAAAGCAAAGATAGCAGCAAGAGCGAAGCAGGAATAGGAGACCATGTTCAGCACAACAAAAAATTGCGCAGTATAAGGTTCGCCGCCATAGATGAGAGGAAAGCGAGTCGCAAATCCAGTAGAGAATTCTTCGGAAAAATGAATGAACTGCCAAGCTAAAACACCGAAGAAAAACGGCAGTATTTGCAATGGTTCACTCGGTTCAATTTTCCTCCTATACAATGTAATAAAAATCGAGTACGCAAACACGATACCAAGGGCAAAGGTGACGATTAACTCATACCCTGAGCTAAGATAACAAAAGAGCAAAAAGAGAAAAGCAGAAAGGAATGTAGCGATTACGACATCTTTTTTCTTAATCCATACCATGCAAACCCCTCCCTTTTTTGAAACTTTTAATACTAATATAGTTTCATATTATCATTTTAGAACGCAAAAAATGAGCTGTCAATGCAGGGTGACAGTGTATGTTGTCATACAATAGAAATGATTACAAATCTATTCTGTATTCCGCATTAGATTTTATCTACAATAGAGTTATTCATAAAATAAAATCAACTAATTCAACTTACAAGGAGTCGTACATGAAAATTTTTTTAAAATATGGAATTGTTTTTCTATCACTATTAATTATTTTTATTTTTATTTTCTTCAACCAACAACTAGCCTTGGCTGAAGAAGTAAAATACAAATATGATTCGTCCGGGAGAGTAAAGCTGGTTAAACAAGAAGATAAACAGTACGAGTATGATTACGACGCTAATGGAAATTTGTTAAAAAAACAAAACAAACAGCAGTTAATTTGTTGGAAAATGGAGGCTTTGAGTATTACTCAGGTAGCTATGGACTAGCAGATGGTTGGGGAAACTATGAACAAGACGGAGTTATCGGAACTTACGCAATTGAAGAGAACAAAGTAATGGCCGGCAAGCGTGCTCAAAGGATGGATGCCTACTCATTAAACGGCAATGGCATGAGCCTCATGCAGACGGTAGCCGTCGAGCAAGGCAAAAATTACATTCTTCATAGCCATATTAAAGTCGAAAAGATCTCCAATGCTAAAGTGAATCTAACTCTTGGGTTTTACGATGCAAATGGTAAAGTTGTAGGGTGGCCCGCTAGCGGCAGTATTAATGAAGATACGAAAGGTGAGTTCTTCGTTCTGTCTACAAACGGAGTCGTTCCCCAGGGGGCCGTCAGAGCTGCCGTTCAAGTTAACATCATTGGATCGAATGGCAAGGGTACCGCTTCGGTCGTTGTGGACGGCATGCATTTGACTTATTCAACTGAACCTAATCTCTTGGCCAATAGCGGGTTTGAGAGTTACACAGGTTCAACTGGATTGGCAGATGGCTGGTGGAATTTTGCAGAAGGCGGAGTTATCGGAACCTACGGGATTGAGGAAAACAAAGTAATGGCCGGCAAGCGTGCTCAAAAAATGGACGCCTCCTCTTTAAACGGCAAAAGCATGAGCCTCATGCAGACGGTAGCTGTCGAGCAAGGCAAAAATTACGTTCTTCATAGCCATATTAATGTCGAAAAGATTTCCAATGCTAAAGTGAATCTAACTCTTGGGTTTTACGATGCCAATGGTAAAGTCGTTGGGTGGCCCGCTAGTGGCAGTATTAATGAAGATACGAAAGGTGAGTACTTCGTTCTGTCTACGAACGGAGTCGTTCCTCAGGGAGCCGTCAGAGCTGCCGTTCAAGTTAACATCATTGGATCGAATGGCAAAGGAACCGCTTCGATCGTTGTCGATGGCATGCATTTGACTTATTCAACTGAACCTAATCTCTTGGCCAATAGTGGGTTTGAGAGCTACACAGGTTCAACTGGATTGGCAGATGGCTGGTGGAATTTTGCGGAAGACGGAGTTATCGGAACCTACGGGATTGAGGAAAACAAAATAATGGCCGGCAAGCGTGCTCAAAAAATGGACGCCTCCTCTTTAAACGGCAATGGCATGAGCCTCATGCAGACGGTAGCTGTCGAGCAAGGCAAAAATTACGTTCTTCATAGCCATATTAATGTCGAAAAGATTTCCAATGCTAAAGTGAATCTAACTCTTGGGTTTTACGATGCCAATGGCAAAGTCGTTGGGTGGCCCGCTAGCGGCAGTATTAACGATGATACGAAAGGTGAGTTCTTCGCTCTGTCTACGAACGGAGTCGTTCCCCAGGGGGCCGTTAGAGCTGCCGTTCAAGTTAACATCATTGGCGTGAATGGCAAAGGTACCGCTTCGGTAATTATAGATGATATGAACCTAAACTATGCAGAGGGAACATTCTTATTAAAGAACTAACAATTCGCTTCGAGACACGATACAGAGAAGAAGAATCCTCTTTCTAATGATCAGCCTTCTCTGTATTCCAATATTACCTATACTCACTAGGATGATGACTACTGCTCCTTATGAAAATACATAGACATCGGATGTTAAATCAATATTATGGGAATAAGGACAACGTAATATTCCATGAAGTCCCATCATAGTTCATTGTCTGATTTTGATTAACAATAAAATATATAGAATCCCCTTTTTCCACTTCTACTGAGATTTTTATATCGCTCCCTTTGATATCATCATTTGAAATTGTATGCCATCCGGTTACAGGCCAAATTTGGCTTTTATTTTTCATAATTTTTACGCGAACCCCATCACCAAGAACTTGCCCTTTTAGTTTTGCTACGTTCCCCGTAATTTGAAGACTCCCATTTCTCGGAGAAACCCAGGTTCGTACAACATCGTTTCCATCTGGATGCATGAAATCTTGAGCAATTCTCAACCAATAAGAACTCCCCTGCCACTGTTTACGCTCATCATTCCACGTTAAGTTCTTATACTCTTTCCCATCCCACTCTTGATAGTACCAATTATCTTTGCCTTGGATCGTCGAGAATTCCCCTTTGAACCATTATAAACAGAAGGGATATACATGATCATTGGATTCCAATAGGTGGTATCATAATCGATCGTTTGATTCTGATTTACTATAAAATAAATGGAATCCCCTTTCTCTACCTCCGTCACTAAAGAAATATTCACGCCTTTCGTATCATCACATGCTATATCCTTCCATTCTGATGTTGGCCATATCTGAGTACGATTTTTCTTTATTTTTACACGTACCCCATCCCCATATATTTGCCTTTCTAATTTTGCGACTTTTCCGGTAATATTTATTTTACCATCCTTTGGGGCTACCCATTTTCGTACCGAATCATTACCATCAGGATGCTGAAACTCTCTAGCTATTCTGAGCCAGAAAGTACTACCTTGCCATTGCTTTAGGTCAGCATTCCAAGTCAGGTCTTTGTACTCTTTCCCATTCCATTCTTGATAATACCAGTTACCGTCCCCTTGTATTGAAGAAAACTCTTTAATTGCAGAAGACGTAATATATGTGATTTTAGGATCCCAATATGTTCCATCATAATCAATTGTTTGCTTTTGATTAACTATGAAAAAGATAGAATCCCCTTTTTCTACCTCTGTCGTTATATTAACATCTATGCCCTGAGTATCATTGAATGCTATCTCTTGCCAACCGGAAGAGGGCCATATTTGGACTTCATTTTTCATTACTTTCACTTGAACGCCATCCCCGAGTACTTGGCCCTCCATTTTTGCTACCTTCCCCATTATTTTGATTTCTCCACGTTTCGGGGCTACCCATTTTCGAACCGAATCATTACCATCCGGATGTTGAAACTCACGAGCCACCCTTAGCCAATACTGACTTCCTTTCCACTGTTTTAATGCATCATCCCATTCTAAACTTTTATATTCTTTTCCATCCCATTCTTGATAGTACCAATGATTTCTTCCTTGATTCGATGAGAAATCACTAGATGCAACATAGGGGATCTCATTATCACGATATATTTTCATCTTTTCTACTAAATTACCGTTGTTATCATATATAAATTCGGTTTGCGTCAATCGGTTTGATTCATCATATGTATAATCTATATTTTCTGCATATATGAGTCCTGACTGGATCATGGTTAATAATTACAATCAAAAAGGGGATTACTCCCTTTTTCGTTTTTTCATGATTACGTATCCCTTCTAAAATTATTTTCACGTCACATCAAATTTCCATTAGCATCATACTGATACTCATCTTTTTTTATTATAATATCATCTAGGGATAACGATCCTCCATTATGAATTCCTCATACGACGAGAAAATAGTTTTCTTCCTCTCCTGTTTTAAAGGTAATCGTCTTCGTTCCCGTCTTACTCGCTTGTCCTGTCCATTCCGTCCACCCTTTATCGCTTTTAAAATCCGATCCTACTCCCCTGGCCGTAAAATAAAAATAACCATTATTATTTCCTTGTACAGGCTCTACTATGCTCTTATAAGAAAACATCACCGCATAGGTTGTAATTTTTTCAAACTGTACTTTATTCGCATTGGTGTAAATCGCATCTTTCCACTCTTCTTTCAGAGAGGATTCCACATACACAGAATGCTTTCCCGTGATGATTTGCTGCGGGTCGCTTGTTATCCTGCCGGCTCCCGCTATGTAATTTGTTTGGTTCAGGTCTCCTCTCTCGAACGACTCACTCAACTTTTGAATACTTATATCATCTAAGGATAATGCCCCTCCGTTATGGATTCCCCATATTAGAAAATAGTTTTCTTCCTCGCCTGTTTTAAAGGTGACCGTCTTCGTTCCCATCTTGCCCGCTTGTCCTGTCCATTCCATCCACCCTTTATCGCTTTTATAATCCGAGCCTACTCCCCTGGCCGTAAAATAAAAGTACCCATTTTTCCCTTGTACAGGCTCTACTATGCTCTTATAAGAAAACGTCACCGCATAGGTTGTATTTTTTTTCAAACTGTACTTTATTCTTGTTAGTATAAATTGCATCTTTCCACTCTTCTTTTGGAGAGGACTCCACATACACAGAATGCTTTCCCGTGATGATTTGCTGCGGGTCGCTTGTTATCCTGCCGGCTCCCGCTATGTAATTTGTTTGGTTCAGGTCTCCTCTCTCGAACGACTCTATAACGTTACTAAAATCGTTTAAATCACGAGATATACCAGCCATCACATAGCTGTCACATGAAATTGTAAAGTATAACATGCTTATAAGAAAAAGATAAGCCACTCTTTTTATGCATTCATTCATTTTACGATCACCTTTCTTTTATACTTTCTTTACTGTATGACATTACAATTGTTCTTTCGTGCTACTTTTTACTTAGAAGCGTAACGGATCTACGGTTACTGTACCTAATGCGGTATCTTCTACCGCAAAGGTGTTAAAATGCACTCTTTCTCGGCCGCTTTACCGGAGGTTATGCATTTACACTTAGCCAGTCCGTGTTTCCGCTATTCGAATGGCACATCGTTTCCCATTAACTTGTTGTTCACATCGAAATAATTCAGGATGACCTGCACCTTGGCATTGTTTAAGTTCGAAAATCGCAATCTGAATGTTCAATGTAAGATGTTGCTCCTGTTATACCGGTACGTCTTATAAGAATGTATGCATTACTCCTTTGGGCATGCTCGTGCCTTTACCAGTTTCATTTTTCTAAAGTAAGCCGTATGTAGTATTCCCCCGTATCTTAACCCCCCATAAAATTTGACACAATTCTTTATATTCTACGCTCCTTATAATCTATTCTCATAGATTATACCTTCATTGGAATATAGCTGAATACGTTTCGTTTGTATGATTTTACTAGCTTGAAGATAAAAGCTTAATTTTTGAAAAAGCCGAACCTCAGATGCTTTGAATTCGGTTACGATCCTGAACGCTGTCTATCGTACGTCAGCTCAGGTGAATAAGTAAGAAAAACCTCGAAGGTAATCAAACCCTTCGAGGCCCTAGAAATTAATTATTCTTATTTAGTCTTTCCATTGCTTCTTCAAGTGTTTCATATTGGATGTTATCATATTCCCAATCTAAATAACGATTAATAGCTTTTGCAACTTCATCCCAAGTAGGTCGGATACAATCCTCTAATATCTTATTAATTTCCTTCTCTACTAAAGTCAAATCAAATTCATTTACAATGAATGTCGCTCTGCCATCTATTATCTTATCTTCATCTAAAATAGCAAGCAGTCTTTTAGGTGTCATTACCCTAAAATAAAAATACTCGACTCCTTCTGAATCAGCGGTCCCTATATCTGCGCTCGCAGGAAGTACGAAATCATCTTTTTGTTCAGCTTCTCCACGAACTAATATTCTCTTTAGGACAGGAACTACCATATACTCACTCTCTCTTTAATTAATTTATTCGATGTCGACATGATAATTAGTAAGTTGTTTCCCTTTACTATTAAATGTCTCAAAATTAGCTTCATACACCGTAGTTCCTTGTTTTTTGCTCTTACCGTATTTTACTCCAGTTCTCACAGATCTCGACCCGTCTTTACTAATGTATAACATTCCACCATCAATTTTTTGTATTTTAGCACCTTTTCCTACGAAATCAAGAGCAGCATCATTTACAAGGCTTGCGGATACTTTTGCCCCCGCTAATCCATCAATGGATTTTTTTGAGTTTCTAGCCATATTTGCTAGGTCAGAAGCTGTACCGCAAAAACTGTTAATATTATGAACCCAAATTCCCAATTCACTTACGAAGTAAGTATGGAAATCTGCAACAGTAAAGTTATAAACCTTAACTTTCTCATCATGCTTTACAATCTTAATGTTGTCAATTGTTAAGGTATTTCCGTTACTCTGCTGTAGCTTATCCTTCACTTGCAAGTCTACCGCTAATACCCAACCTTTACCTTCTACCCAAAACGGATGATTGTCGGTTGTCTCAATGGCCTGGTCACCTACTGTTAGTTCATAGATGACTTCCTTATCATTTCGATAAAGATGCGTAACTTCCTTATACGCAGTCTCGCCTGTTTCTTCATTCTTGGAAAGAACCTTATCTCCGACCTCAATGTCTTCGATATTCTTCTCCCCTTCGTCTGTTAATACCTTCGTCCCTGCTGTAAAACAATTACACTTTGCAAGTGAATTCACTGCTTTACTAACTTTAGATCCAACTTTACCAGCTTTTAATACTTTTCCCCAAGGCAGAAAAGAAGCTACAGTCAGGGCTTTTTCATTCAAAGAGCCATCAGGATTCAAAAGCGTATTTACATCATCCAGTATTAAAAAATTGGCTCCTTCAACTAACAATGTTTTACCTGCTTCGGCCTGTCCTTTTAGAATCGTCTTGCATTGTCCCGGACTCGCTGCACACGTCATTGCAGGTGTTGGTGCCATCGGTATCCCAATATGTCCACTCGGATCTACGTATTTCAACGGATTATTCTTTACATACGTATACAAATTCTGGCTCAGCGGGTTACCCAGTTCCCCTTCATACGTATCCTCATTAATAAATCGTCCGATGCTTGGATCGTACCATCTTGCACGCAAATATTGCAAATTCGTTGCCGCATCCCAATACTCTCCCGAGTAGCGGAAGTTGTTCGGTACTTGCTCCTCTTGGGTCAATGGGTTGCCCCAGATATCATAAGTGTAACGGTTCAGTACATTTCCTTGCGCATCCCGGATTTCGGTAATGTCACCGTGTCCATTGGATACGTAGTAGTGCATATCTTGTCCCGGAACCTGACGGGCCATTAGCTTACCTTTCGATTCATGAATATATGCTGCCGTAATCGTGACGCTGCCGTTCGCTTCTACCTTGCCTTCTGCGACAATCTTTGCCCGATCATCATAATAATAACGAGTCGTCACGCCGCCTTCGGTGCGTTCTACCATCAGGTTGTCCCCATTATAGCGATAGCTAACGCCTTTGCCGTCTTCCGTCGTTACTTGGGTCAGGCGGTTGCGGCTATCGTATGCATAGTTAGCTCCCTTGATATCCGGTACCTGATCACTTTGCAACGTGCTGCGGTTATCCCGTTGATCGTACGTATAGGCCTCATTGAATTGGCTTGATGTCTTGATCCGGTTCAGTGGATCGTAGCTGAATTGGAAAGTCGATCCATTGTCGTTTTTCGCTACAATGTTGCGATTGTTGTCGTACTGGTACGCATACTGTCCGAATTGCACATTGTTCTGAGACTGTTGAATACCTGACAGATTGAATCCATCGTAATTGTATGATTCGCTATATCCGTTTAAAGAGTTAAATTTTGCAAGCTGCTTGGATTGTGGGTTGAATTCGTATGTAAATTCCGATAGGATCGTGCCGCTTCCATCCAGTGCCTTTAGCTTCGTAGGAGTCGGCTGTTCATATAGGTAATCTACATTAGACGTCAGGGCAAAGTTAGATGTCGTAACCGTTTGCTTGGTGCGCAACTGGCGTGCTTCATAGTCAAAGCTCAGCTTCGTTTGATCCGGATACAGAATCGATTCCAATTCGCCCGTTGGATAATAGGCATATTGGGTCTTTCCCGTACCGTCGGACATCGATACTCGTCTTCCCATCGCATCATACTGATACATTATCGTCTCGTCCGAAGCCTTGCTGCTCGTTAACAAATCAAGCTGGTTATACTCGAATTCTTGCGTTTGTCCTTTTTTGTCCACGAGCCGTGCAATATTGCCGTTCGCGTCATAATACATCTTTTTGCTTTGCTTGCTTGGATCGATTTGCTGGATCAAGCGACCGATTTCATCATATTTTTTCTGAACGGTATTACCATCCGCATATTTGACTTCAACCATATCACCCAGCAAATTATATTGGTAGCGAGTCGTTTTGCCTTCTCCGTCCGTAACGGCTATCAGACGCCCCAATGCGTCATACTCATAGTTGGTCACGTTATTGTTAGCATCGGTTGAACTCGTTACATTTCCTGCATAATCATACTTGTAACGTGCCAACACTACATTTCCAGATGGCTTGAGCTCTTCCTTCAATGTCACTCTGCCTAGAATATCGTACGTTTCTTTAATCGGATTGTTTGTTCCGTCTATCACGGTTTTGGTATTTGCGCCGTCATCATACTGATAACGCGTAGCAGCAAAATACCCCGGTTGTTCAGCTATGACACGTCCCCAGGCATCATATTCATATTGGGTGGCCGAACCGTTGAAGTCTCCCTTGGAAATCAAATCGCCATATTCGTTGTAACGATGCTCTGCCGTCCCTCGCCCATTCGTTTCCTTGATTAATCGTCCGAAAGGATCAAAGAATCGCTCCGTTTGTTGTCCGGCTGCATCCGTGACTACTATACGATTGTTCACGTCGTCATATTCAATCTTGGTTTGTGACCCGTCAGCATTAGTTACCGCAGTTACACGATTCAAATCATCATACGTATAGGTGATGGCCTGTCCTTTGCCATCCACAAATTGATACAGCATGCCAGTCTCGGGAATATATCTGGCCTCTGTCGTCAACTCTCCGGACACGCCATCCGCATCCTTAACCGTTACCGATTGCTTATTCGGGAACATATAGTTATGGATTTCATTGAACTCCTGCCGAATGACGGTGTCCTTCGCGTTATCGCCTTTGATTTGAATCGTCGTCGGATTGCCATGCACGTCGCGCTCATAGCGAACTTGATTCAATAACCGCCCCTGACCGTCTTGCAGAGTAGTCTGCTGAAGACCACCATGCTCGGTTTCATATTCATACTGGGCGATCAGGTCGGACTGAGGGCCAACAGCCGTAGTCATTTTCGTCAGCTTTTGAGCCTGAGCTTGAGGAATGTACTTATATTCATAGCTGCTGGTTACGTTTAGAGGGTTAGTCTCCTCAATGACATTTCCGAATTCATCATATTTATAACTTGTCGTTCTCGTAGAAGAGCCTGAAGCTCCGTAACTGGTTTCCGAAATCCAAATGGGCTTGGAATGCAGCATTTTCCTATCCGAATTTTCATTATATCTATAGGTAACGCTCTTGCTTTCATTGCTTCCTTTTGCTGTCGTTTCACTTTTATTATGATAAAGAATCGGTGGATCTAACGTAAAAGTGTAGTAGTTCCCCTCATTCATTCTTTCATATTCTTCTCTGTAACTGACAGAATAGTTATGATTAGTGATGGTACGGCCATCATCCACCCTAACATTATAGGTAACATTTCCGAATATCTTTCCGAAATCTTCTGGAAATGTAACGGTTTGCCGATTAGAGACAACGGTAGCACCCGTATTCGTGCTATACAGCAGTTTGCGTTCGTTATATACGACCTGGTATTCAATCGCGTAAAAACCTATCTTGCGGATCTCGGACGAACTAGTGAACTGGGACTGTGCTTTGGTCGGATGCTCGATCATCCCCAGCGTTACACAATCGGTTACTCCCCAATAGAGCATTTGTTCGCTGAAATCTTCCTTTTTATTAAACATACTGTATCCCGGAAGAATATTGGATGGCAGTGTACGTATTTCGTAATAATAAGTCGTGATTCGCCCTACTGAATCAACGACCTCTTTTAATATATATCGGTCTTCAGCATTTAGGGTAATCTTTTTTCTCACATATTTGACGACTTGTTCCTTGGGTTGATTCGTTGCAGGATCTGTATATTTTACCGCTGCTTCTACGTGATTACCCATGTCTCGAATGTAGAGATAATTGGATTTCCCCTTCTCTTTTCCTGCTTTGGTCGAAGCAGCTATTCTAAATAATTCATCTCCAATATGGGTAAAGTCGAGACAGTTATTATTTTGGTCATTTATCCGCAAAAGCAGGCCGTCTTCATCAAAATAGTAATCTAATCCCTGATTGTAATCGCCAAGAATATATCGAGATCCTTTCGGCGCGTCATTTTTTTTGTCGTCGTAAACCGGACCAAAACTCAAATCTCTGAAGGGATTACCCACTATATCGTATCCATCTATCGCGAATGTTCCGCGTTGGGGAAGATAAAGAAATTTTTGATCTTCGGCTACTTTAAGATAAGGGATATCCCACATCCACCCTTTTCCTAGCGAAGAACGACGCTCTTCTTCCGGCTTGCGGGGCAACTGTTTATGTCTTGCCTCACTGTAGTAAATATCATCTTTACCGCGCGAACTATCGTACACGCGACGCAATTCGAAGTCCAAACCATTCGGCCCGGGAAGAACGAGATCAGTTTGCTCTACATGCAGAGAACCATCGATTGTCGAAATACTCTCGCCGGCGTCCCCGACTGAATATGGCGCTTGATCAAACTTTAGCTCTTTTTGCTTCAATGCAAAGCTATCATAGTTCGAAGAGGACACGGATCGCTTAGAGCGACGAAATTTGGGAACCTCATATACAGAGTCCGTAACGCTTGTTTTCTTAACATCCCCGTCACTCTCCACGTTCGACAAATGATCATACACGCTTGTCGTTACCGAAGGCTGCTGTTCTGAGGCATTTCGCGAAATATTAGGATACAAGCGGTTCATATATTGCTCGTACGAGCCTCCGCGCTGCTTCTCCAGCAGCCCCTCATAGATATGGTGCAGCAGGTATCCTTTGGTTACTTCACCATAAACCCAATCGCCATCAACTTGAAATTTTTCGGCTACTGATGAAACTGTAATAATATCTTGCGGATTTAGATCCTTAGGCTGTTGGCTGTACACTGCATCAGTAACTGAAAGATTAGACAGCTCAGCATCGGATGACATCACTTCTTGAGCATAAGTAAGTGGTATACTCGTAAACGCTAAAATAAATGTTAAAATTAGTGATATATACTTCTTCACGCTGCTTCTCCTGTTCAATGTTTTTATGTATCAAAAAACACCTTAATTAAATGAATAGAGCTTACATCATTCACTTACTCTTTTCACGCCTAATTAAGTTGCCATTTGCATCATAGTAATGATAAATGATTCTACCATCTGGAGATGTTATCGTTTCCAACTTGTTGCCAGCATCGTATGAATATATCGTCGCGTGTGCTTCAGAATCATAATGGATGGATATCGTCCAATTCGTACTATCGCAATGATTCGTACCGTTCGCATTTATTACAAAATATAAAACTCCGCCTTCGCTTATCGGCAGTACGGTATCATGATCCACCCCAGCATCATTGTTATAATCCAGCTTCGCCTGCCAAACTGCATTGTAGCCGTTTAAAATGGTTGCTTTGACACCATCGCCACATGCTGTATTACTTTTGGATACGTGTCCACTCACACGTACCGAACCTGACTTTGGAGCCACCCATTTTCGGACGGAATCAGCCTTATCAGGATGCTGCATCCTATGTGCAACGATCGAAAATGGATATTTTCCTCTCCACAATTTTTCGTTGAAGTCCCACTTTAAATCCTCATATTGGGAGTCCTCTAATTCTTGATAATACCAATTGGACTGCCCTTGTGCCGAGCTAAATCCAGATGCAGAAGAGTAAGTTAGATCAGCACTCGGTAGCATATAAGTTATTCGGGGATCCCATGAGGTACCGTCACAATCCGTACTTTCATTCGAAGCTACTAGAAAACGCAACTTATCATCTACATGAACGGTTATATCATGTTGGACTTGGAGGCCTTCTGCATCATCAAATTGAATAAGAGTTGACCATACGACTTTGTTGTTTTTCTGGATGGATGCAATGATTCCATTTCCGCACTTCGTGTTCTCCTTGGCCACCTTTCCCGAAATTCGGATCAGTCCGGATTCCGGTGCATTCCAAGTTCGTACAGAGCTTAGATCGGTTGGATGTTGAAAAGAACGCCCTATGAGCGAATATTGACTTTTCCCTTTCCACACTTGATCCTTCCCATCCCAATTCAGAAATGAAAAAGCACTTCCTTGACCCTCCTCATAATACCAATTGTTCTGTCCTTGAACGCCACTAAATCCTTCAGAGGCAGAATAGGCTAATGAAGTGTTCTTGTCTAAATAGGAGATGCTTGGGTCCCAATATGTACCGTCACAATAATTGTTCTGTTCTCCCTTATTCACGATAAAGTAAAGTGCTTCACCAGAGTTAATATGCGTTTCATAGTTTGTCATTACCCCGTCGATGTCGTTATACTCGATATGGGTCTTCCAAAGTAATTTCGTATTTTTCCTTATTTCTACTCTAACGCCATCCCCGCATCCGGGATTACTCTTTGCTACGCGTCCATTTATACGAATTAAGCCACTCTTGGGCGCTACCCATTTCCTTGCAACATCCGTTACATCCGGATGATGGATGCCTGCCGCAATGATGGTAAAAGGATGACTCCCCCTCCATAATTGTTCCGACTCATCCCACTTCAAATTAACGTACTCTTTCCCATTCCATTCTTGATAAAACCATTGATTCTCCCCTTGAATGGAACTGTAGTCTTTACTAGATACATATGTATTTTATCCAGTTGAGCAAATATTCTGTTCTCGCTATGGATAAAAATAAGAATGAAGAATGCAAGCATTACCGTAATTTTGATATATGTCCCTTTTGATCGCAAAATAATCCTGAGTCCTCCTTTTTTATACGATTAATACCGGATTCTAAAGGAACATTAATATTATTTCCATATATTCATAGATTCATATAATATCATTATTTTCCCTACTGCACATTTATTATTTATTAGCATTAATTTGTAAAAAATGGACGTTTGATGACCCTTTCATCTGTAATGACGACAACTTATGTTTTTAGCAGTATCTACGGTAACTATTCTTCGTCTATCTTTCTCTGTACTTGGAATTTCTCTTGTAATAACCATTTATATTCATTTTATTTGCATTATGAATTACTGTTTACTCGATTAGCGACTGTTCCCAATGCCGCTGCAACTTTTGTATTTTCATACGTACCCCGTTCAATATTTCCTTGAGTCACAAGCACTTTCTCTGCGAAACTAGCATTAGCGGCGCTTGAGCTCATAAAGTAACAGTACCGCCACTATCCCTATTAAATGATTTTTGAAAGCAAAATTCACCGCTTTCCCCCTGATCTGTTCCAAGTATCTAATATATTTCCTTTAAGACTTATTTAACAGTTATTATTCCCCACAATTAGTAAGGAAAAAATGGAATATATTCAATTCCACTCTTTCCAATAGTCATATTAAAATTTACAATGACTATACGTACTAACTATATATAGGGGGATCTAATGTACTGATGATCAAATTTTCTAAAATGGCTATCGCTTTTCTTTTATTATTTGCTTGTCTTATCCCAAATGCGATGGCGGACAATGAACAGAGGCGTATCCTGAGCAATACCTTCGAAAGCCACGATAACGATAGCCTTGGGATGGTGACGGCATATAGTGCCAATGTCGGCGGATACAATTCAACGGTACCACCAGAGGCCTCTACTGTGAATGGAGAAATGGGAGTTCAACCTCATAGTGGAGTTGGATATTATCGAGTCACTGGCGAAGACAAAAGTAATTCGGAGAACAGCTTCATTTACTTCAAGTTGTATACTAATTTGAACATAAGTATCCACGAAGGAATGAGATTATCCTATTGGGTCTATCACTACCAGCACACACAAAGTAAAAGAATGGCAATTGATCTGGTATTTGAGGATGGCTCTACTTTACGAGATAGCGGCATTTCGGATACAAGAGGGCAGCGAATCCACCCTGCATTTCGGAATGATCCATTAAATCAGTGGGTTCAAGTCGAAGTTGATTTAACTCCACAAACAGGAAAAACAATTAAAGAAGTGCTTGTCGCCTATGACGACTACGAAGCTTCAGAGACCGGGTATTTCAGAAGCTATTTTGACGATCTCAGTATCGTGACTGCCCAAGACTTAAACGCAAAAATCGTTGCAAACACTATTCCGGATACAATGATCCCAGGCTCTTCGCAAGAAGTTTCTGTTACTGTCAAGAACATAGGCAAGAAGGTATGGTCGGAAGCAGCAGCCGTTCGCCTTGGGGCGGTTGACGATAGTGATCCATTTGCCATTGGCAGACACGTCATTCCTAACGGCGGCACCGTAAAATACGGCGATACCGTGACGTTTACTTTCAATATGGTCGCTCCAGCATATGAAGGAGTATTGGTCACCGACTGGCGAATGGTTCAGGATGGTGTTGCATGGTTTGGCGACATGATCAAAAAGGAAGTCAAAGTAGCTCACGTCCCTAAGCCCATTATTGCAAATCATAATTATACATATAACTCGGCAAATCAGCTGCTAGATGCACTGCATACAGATTACCGAATCGAATATGCCTATGACACCAACAGGAACCTGCTTAAAAAAATGAAAACAAGTAACTTGCTTCCGAACGCAAGCTTTGAGAAGGGGTCTTATTTCTGGAATTTCAGCCCTACTATGGCCGTTTCAGGTCAATTATCGCATAATGGCTCACACAGTATTCGCTTTTACTCGGATTCGCCCGTACTCGGTACTTCCAGCGACAGCTACTTCATTCCGGTTAAACCAAATACTGACTATGAGCTTCAAGCTAACATTTACAACAACTTGAAGCAAGGAAGCTTCTATGTGGACACCTATGAATTCGATAATCAAAACATCGGTGTATATGATGGGGATGCAGCACTGGTTTCTCAGCGAGGACAGTGGGGACAAGCTTCTGTTAAGATTCGCACGAAGCCGAATACGACAAAAATAATTGTACGGGTTGTTGCCGATTCAGGTGCCGTCGGAGAAGCTTTTGCCGATGCAATTTCACTTGTAAAGACATAATGCCAAACAACAGTCTGGTTACAGAAACTTGAAGAAGGATGGTCCGTGACCATCCTTCTTTTTCTTGATTTACTGCATGACTTATTTCATCTATCTCTTGTTTTATTTTTGCGTTGAAAAATGGCGGAGTCTATGGTTACTGTCCCGGAGGCTTTGTCTTCTAGTGCTAAAAGATTAAAATGGATTCTAGCCCGCACCGTATGAGTTGGTGGCTTTACTTGTATCTGAACACTCTTCCAGCTCGTATTATCACTGTACTCGAATGGAGTTCCATTTCCTATAAAATTATTATTAACGTCAAAATAGTGCATGATGACCTGAACCCTAGCCTTACTTAGATTTGTAATTGCAATTTGACAACCTAATGTATAAAGCTGACCACCTGTTACTGCTACGTCTTGGAAGAATGTATGCATTCCGCCTTTGGGCATATTGGAGGTGATCATTTGCTGTGCATGCTTACCGCTATACACTGGCGAGGATACTACTCGATAACTGGCTGTTACCCCTTCAGATTCCCAATTCCCCCAGCCATCTGCGACTCCATTCGTTCTTGTATTTGTTTCAAATCCGGGGTTGATTAATAAATTACTCTGCTCTCCTTTTTGGAAAGCTACGGAGTCCACCGTTACGATTCCAGACGCATTGTTGTCAACCGCCATGATATAAAAATGAACTCTGGTACGTACTGTCTTGACCACAGGTCGCACTTGTTCATTAATGCTTAACCAGCCCGTGTTCCCACTATATTCAAATGGCATCTCACTCCCTATAAAATTATTGTTTACGTCAAAATAATGCATAACGACCTGAACTTTGGCTTTGCTTAAATATGCTGTCGCAATTTGAGTACTTAGTGTATAAGGTTGACCGCCTGTTACTGCTACGTCTTGGAAGAATGTATTTATTCCATTTTCAGGCATATTAGAGATAGCCATTTGCTGCGCTTGCTTACCACTTGACACTGGCGAGGCTACTACTCGATAATTGGCCGTCACCCCCACAGACTCCCAATTTCCCCAGCCATCTGCGACTCCACCTGTTCTTGTATTCGTCTCAAAACCAGAGTTAAATAGTAAATTACTCCGGTCACCTTTTTGGAAAGCTACGGAATCCACCGTTACGATTCCTGATGCTTCGCTGTCTAATGCTGTAATGGTAAAATGAAGTCTGGCTCGCACTGTCTTGGATACAGGTCGTACCTGTTCATTTATACTCAGCCAGCTTACGTTTCCTCCATATTCAAACACTGTCGTGCTTCCTATGAATCTGTCGTCCTTATCAAAATAATGCATGTTAACCATTAATTTTGCTTTGTTTAGGTTGGCTATTGCAATCTGACTACTTAATGTATAGGACTCGCTATCACTTACGGATATGTCTTGAAAAAAATTAGCTGCCCCATCTTTAGGCATGTTGGAAATACTCATTTGTTGAGCTTGCTTACCACTTGATACAGGTGAAGTTACAACTTGATAATTTGCTTTTACACCTGCGGATTGCCAATCCCCCCAGTTATCTACGACTCCACTCTTTCCCGTATAGATTTCAAATCCGGAGTTCATCAACATATTAAAGTTTTTCTGCAGTAGATTCCCATTTTCATCATATTGATATTCAACTACGGTTCCATCCGCTAGCTTCGTATTCACTAGCCGCCCGGAACTATCATAAACATTTACCGCCGTCTTCTCTACAGCATATCCGTTAGTAGGACTGACAACAAATAATATAATACTTATTAGAACGAATATAAGCATGAATTTCGATGTTCTAAAACTTAGCATATTCTAAATTCTCCTTTTCCCTATTTGTAAAACCCAAATACTATTCGTAGTACTCTTCGTCAGAAGAATAACATTCTTGAACTCTTCTCCCTGATTTACAATACACCTGGTGTTATCTTATTTGATTGATCCTAGTGTGATATGTACTTGCAAGATAACTTGAAAAATGATTTTTAAATTCATCATCCCGTTTTATGGAAATAATAATGTTCCGATGTTATTACCGGGCAAAGCTTTTGTTAATTTCCCCATGTGTGCCTTGGCTGTTTCGATAGTATCTCTCTCAATTATTAAAGCTTCAAGAACAGAAACAACCATATCTAAGAGAGTCACGAAGCAAAGAAGGCCCATGAGTTCATGTGCCTTCTTTGTTCCTTTTCCTTTAATTTAGTTGTTCTGTTCATCAAGTACAATAAAATCCGCCATCCGCCTGCCTTATTCCATATCAATAACACTTAACATATTCCCATTCTTATCGTAACGATAGTACTTATGTCTGCCATTAACCCCATTCCAATGTATCAATCGACCATTCTTATCATACACGTATTCATCCAAAACCCTTGTTTTGTTTACTCTTATGCTTTTTAATTCAACAGCATGTTTTCCGCACCAGTAAACTCTGAATTCCAGTGCGTGCCCCGGGTGTTCATTCCGGAATTGAATATTCAAATCTTGAAAATGATTGATAATAAACTGCTCTTGATATACATTTTTTTGCTGAATAATCTCTCCTGTATCAGCATCGTATATCTCTAATCTTAGAACAGGCTCTTTGCTCTCACTGCTATTCTTTAATTTCATCGACCAAGTGCTTACCCATGTTCCAATTTCCATACCTTTTTCATACGGCCCGAAACTCATATGTCCTAATTGATCCTGTTGAGGCTCTACAACCCATACATTCTCAATAAGCTTTCCTGTTCTATGCCCCATTGCCGGATCAGACATATTCCACACTTTCCCGAATGAACTTGGATACGTTCCCTTCATTTGAAGGTTCTTCATTTTGATAAATGCATTGCCATACCAATAGGTGCGGAACTCCAATCGGTGACTTGGGTTTACATGGACGAATCTTAAATTAAAACTTTTGTATTCAAACGGACGCTCAAATTCTTGCCGTACAATCTCACGGAAGGATAGGATCTCATCGGCATCAACATCGAACACCTCTAAACGAACTACCTTTGCGTGATCTGCCGAACGATTGTCGATCATTAATGGCCAACTGATTTCCCATGATCCTACTGGTACATCTTTCACGTAGGGCCCAAAAGTCAAAAATTCTTCGCTGTCTTGCTGCGTATTCGCTGACCAGCCCTCTTCATCTAATCTACCCGTTCTGTGCCCAATCATAGGGTCTGATAAACTCCATGTTTTCTTATAGATTATATTTGTAGATTTGCCTATGGATATGTCTTTAGCTGTAACCTTGGCTAAGCCGTACCAATAAATTCTGAACTCTAATCGGCGATCCGTTGAGACATTGTCAAAAAGCAGCTCGAAATACTGCGTTACATTAGAATAAAGAAGTTGCTGCCTCGTCACTTCGCGTGACGATAAAATCTCATCTGCATCAGGATCATAGATTTCCAAGCGAACTATTTTCGCATTATCTGCAGAGTTGTTATCGATTATCAATGGGAAGCTTACCTTCCATGCTCCTAACGGAAGATTATTCATATAAGGACCAAAGCTTAAAAAACCTTCCTTATCCTGCTGTATATTGGCTGACCAACCCTCTCCGTCTGCTCTGCCAATTCTATGGCCAAGTGCAGGATCAGACATCTTCCATGATTTCACCAAATTCAACTCTGCTACTTGGTGGACTGTCACTTGATTCACTTGTAACGTAGTCTCCCCGTGCCAGAAAACCCTAAACTCCAATCGCTGCTTTGGTTTCGTTTTCATAAACGTTAAATAAAAATCCTGATAGCTCTGAGATTTAGAAAACTGATAGCTTGTAAGCTCTTGAAAAGCCAATACCTCATTAGAGTCCGGATCATAAACTTCTAAGCGAGCAATTTTAGAGGAAACATTTAAACTACCAAACATCTTCAGTGACCACGTTGCAGTCCATTCTCCTATATCGAGATCTTCTACATAAGGTCCAAAAACTAAAAAACCTGACTTATCTTCAGGAGCTATGGCTATCCATTCATCTCCTTGTGCTTTACCGGTACGATGTCCGATATTCGGAGAAAGCATGCCCCATTTTCTTGCCTTATCATTCGTCGAACCTAACTCAATTTCGTGTTTAGAAGACTCTTTGGCATCTGCTGAATGCTGTATTATCAAAGCCATCGCGACTAATAAACAAGTACAAACAATACATTTTACGATCATATGAATATGACGCAGCATTAATAGTAACCATCCTTTTTTGTGACGTTTTCCTCTCCCTCATGCTATCCTGAGATACAATTCCTCATTTATTCATTACGTTCACAAGCATTAAGGTAAAGGAAAAAGAGTTTAATTACACCTCAAGCTCTCCATCTGACATCATATATTAGTAATAATTAATATCTGCTCTTCGTCTAAGAACGTTACCGTTCGAGTCATAGAAGTACTGAATCGATTTAGTTGGAGTAGCTTGCTTCAATAATCGTCCGTTCTGATCATATTGATAAGGAGCCAGATCGATACGAATATCATCTATAGAGATAGCGCCACCATTTTGAATTCCCCATATTAAATAGTAGTTTTCTTTCTCTCCTGTCGTGAATACAACCGTTTTCCTGCTCGTTTCTCCCTTTTGCCCAGACCAGGTTGTCCAGCCTGTGTCAGCAGCAACGTCATTATCCGTACTTCGTGCCAAAAAGTAGTAATATCCATGGGGAGCTTCTATTGCTTTGTACGAAAACGTTACGGAATAGGTTGTATTTTATCAAAACGGATTAATGACGGCTCAGTATATGCAAACTCCGCCCAAGTTGCTAAGCGCGGCGAAGAAAGATAAGCGGAGTAATTACCGCTGATTACCTTATCCGGATCATTTGTGATCGTTCCGGAGCCAGCCCGAAAAAAAGTTCCCTCGAACGTCCCCTTTTCAAATGATTCGGCCTTCTTTTTGATATAAATATCGTCTATCGACAACGCTCCTCCCCGTCGAATCCCCCAAATCAAATAATAATTGTTTTTGTTTCCTGTCGTGAACGTAAACGTCTTCGTCCCTTTTTCTCCTGTCCTAGGGTTCCAGGCTGTCCAGCCCGCATCAGCAGCAACATCATTATCCGTACTTCGAGCCAAGAAATAATAGGCACCAGTATTAAACTTATCTGGAGCCTCTATAGCTTTATATGAAAAGGTAACCTCATAAGCTGTATTCTTCTCGAACTTAACTAGATCAGTATCGGTATATGCAAATTCACTCCATTCCTGTTCCTTCGAGGAGGTTAAGTATGCCGAATAATTGCCATTAACGACTTTAGCGGGATCATTCGTTATACTTCCTGAAACCGCCTGAAAGAAAGTCCCCTTATATGTTCCTTGTTCAAATGACTCATTTACTTTCTTCACATGAATATCATCGATAGATAAACCTCCACCGCAATGAATCCCCCAAATCAAGTAATAATTATCTTTACTCCCTGTGGTAAATACAAATGTCTTAGTACCTTTTTCCCCGGTTTTTGCATTCCATGTTGTCCACCCTGTATCTGCAGAGGCTTCATTGTCTGTGCTTCGTGCTAAAAAATAGTAGAGTCCGTTATTTTCCTGATTAGGGGCTTCAACAGCTTTGTACGAAAAGGTAACCGCATAGGTAGTATTCTTTTCAAATTGAACTTGCTGTGTATCCGTATATGTAAATTCGCTCCATTCTCTCGTCGGTGGAGAGTATAAGTACGCCGAATAATTGCCATTAACGACCTTATCAGCTTCATTCGTAATGATTCCTGCTCCTGCGGTGAATTTTGTATCTGCATATCTGCCTCGTTCAAAGTCTTCCTTTGACAAAAACTCTTTCTCTATGAAACTAGCATTAACCGTGCTTGAGATCATAAGTAAAAAGCTTACCATGATCATAACAAAGATGAGTAACTTACCTTTAACAGCCTTGATCATCTTAATCCCCTTTTAACAATAATCTCATCTTTACATTCTAACGTGAATTTACCGCAAAAAGTCCTATATCTAAAATAGCTTATTCTTTCCCCAGGTAAGAATACATGAAAATTCCGTCATTATTTTGGGTAGAACTATTCTTTCAAATTCCCCATTGTTTTTTTCGCAAACTACCAGAGAATATCCATCCATATTTTCCTGAACATAAAGTGCAAATGAATAATGCTATAGATTGACTTATTATCAAGTCTCTCATCGTATATATCTTCTGGATAATATGTTACAGCACCTAAAATAAATGTACCTCCGACTCTAAAGTTAATTCCCATAACGATGCATTCTTTTGTTACTATTGTAGTGGAAATGCTTTAAATACGTGCCTATTTTAGGTGATCTACCAGTTTGTCCAGCATCCAAACGACAACACGCCCCAACAATTAATATGTAATCAAATATTGGAGCGTGCTTTATTATGTTCCTCAAAGATGCTGACTATTTATTTTGGAACCAAGATTTAGCTTTCCAAGTCTCAATCAACCCGGATTCCTTGCCTGAAATCACCTTATACATGTTAGCCTGCACTTCAGATGGTAAAAGCCTATAATTCCAAATTCTCATCTCACCAAGCTTACCAGCAAAGCGATATAGGCTCTTGTCGCTGCTTCCTGATATGAACGCCGATGGAGTTGCCCCAACTGAATACGTTGTCTTCCCCTTAACCGCTGCTATGTTCTGCTTTACACCATTTATATACAATTCGTTATCTGTTGCATTAGGCACTCCGTTATAGAAAGTCGCAGCTACATGCACCCACTTGTCCTTTAACTGATCCGATGGTATACCAATGATATTACTCTCGCCCGTATTAAAACCAAAATAGCCATCTGCAATCCAGAGCGAATAGTTCGTATTCCACGAAAACGGCATCACAGAATTGGTTCCATCCCATTTCATCCAGAACTCTACTGTATGTTTAGCCCCCACTGCTTGATTTACCTTAATATTATGTAAAGAAACTTGGTTGTTACTCGTAAAATGAAGAGCCTCATTTGGCTTAAATCCATCATCCAATTTCCAATACCCTGCAAGTCCCGCTTCTGTTCCTGTAAATACCTTATACATATTAGCCTGTACTTGTGCTTGGGTAAGTGGATAATTCCATACTCTCAATTCACCTAGCATACCGTCGAATCGATACCAACTAGCATGTTCGTTTCCAGATATAAACGCCGATGAGGTTGCTGCGACTGCATATGTCGCCTTTCCTTTCACTTCGGTTATATTCTGCTTTACGCCATTAATATACAATTCATTATCTGTCGTATTAGGTACCCCGTTATAGAAGACTGCTGTAACATGCACCCATTTATCTTTTAACTGATCCGATGGTATACCAATGATATTGCTTTCACCCGTATTAAATCCAAAATAGCCGTCTGCGATCCAGAGTGAATAGTTCGTGTTCCACGAGAACGGCATGACAGAATTAGTTCCGTCCCATTTCATCCAGAACTCTACCGTATTTTTGGCGCCAGCCGATTGATTTACTTCGACGCTATTAATTTTAATTTGATTCGTTCCGTTACATTGCAGAGATGAATTCAATTGAGGTACTTCGCTTAACTTCCAATATCCTGCTAATCCTTCTTCCATTCCTGAAAGCATCTTATACATATTAGCCTTTATCTCTGGTTGCGTTAGCGGATAACTCCACACCCGCATTTCTCCAAGTTTACCGCCAAATCGGTATAAATCACTATCTCCACTTCCTGATATAAACGCGGACGTCGTCGCTGCTACAGAGTAGGTCGTATTTCCTTTGACTGCGGCTACATTTTGCTTTACACCATTAATATATAATTCATTATCTACCGTGTTCGGTATACCGTTATAGAAAGTTGCAGCTACGTGCACCCAGCGATTACGTAAATTGGCCGATGATATGCCTATAATGTTGCTTTCACCAGTGTTAAATCCAAAATATCCATCCGCAAGCCAAAGTGAATAATTAGAGTTCCATGAAAATGGCATCACAGAATTGGTTCCATCCCAATACATCCAAAATTCAACTGTATTTTTAGCACCAGCTTTGTTATTAACCAAAATATTATTCAACTTTAATCGTTCTTTTCCCTTGAAATCTTTACCATCAGGAACACGACCCAACTTTCTATGCTCCACCAGTCCAGGCTCTCTTGACAACAATACTTGATTTCTATTCGTCTGTATCTCCTCTTGGGACAATGGATAATTCCATATTCGTACTTCGCCTATTTTACCGCTAAATCGGTACAGGCTCTTATCGCTGTTTCCTGATATGAACGCTGATTGGGTTACCGAAACTGGATACGTTGTCTTCCCCTTAACCATTGCTATGTCCTGCTTTACGCCATTGATATACAATTCATTATCGTCCGCATTAGGTACTCCATTATAAAAAGTCGCCGCTACGTGTACCCATTGATTAACTAAATTTGCTGAAGAAATCCCAATAATATTACTTTCACCCGTATTAAATCCAAAATATCCATCTGCAAACCAAAGTGCATAATGGGTATTCCATGAAAATGGCATGACAGAATTAGTACCATCCCATTTCATCCAAAACTCCACTGTATTTTTAGCACCCGGTGTTTGATTTACCGCTACATTTTGCATTACACTCTGATCACTCCCCTTAAAATGGAGAGTAGATAGCTTATGCGTTATGTTCCCGTTGTTATCGTATACGTAGTCTATACTTTGTCTAGTAGTGGATTGAACATCATTTAACCGTCCAGACCCATCGTATGAATACTTACTTTCACCATTTGCTGAAAATGCTTGGACGTTACCAATCTGTAATACCATAGCGCAAATAAACAAGATTGCACACATCATCAAAATGATGCGTTTATTCCGCCGTGCTAACCAACTCATCCTTATTCTCACCTTTCTAATCCAACTTCGCTGCTGCTTTATTACTCTATTATGGATTCTCGTGTTGCACCAGTTAATTTATGTTATTGTTAGCGTAAATACAAATAAGACATGAGCTACAGTCCACTAAATCCACAGACGATCTTATACGGTATTGATGAGGGTTAGGTTCTTTCAGGACATGCCGCCGATTCATTCGACACTGGGTGGAGCATCCACTAAAGAAAAAACCACAATACGAGTTATTCGCATTGTGGCTCACTTCAAATAAGGACTGAAAATGTAATTTTTATTTTATTTGGATGCTTAAAAACTATTCTTTATGGGTTGAGTATAATCCCAACTTATTAAGTTAATTTTGTATTGTTCAAGTAATTGATCTGCAAGAATTAATCGAGTACTAGTTATGCGATCATTTTTCTCAATTATCAGACCATTAGGAAAACTAGAATCATGCTCCAATGTGGTATCTAAATCCCCCATATAGTATTCAGCACTACCTGGATAGTAAATGATCCTTTTCGTATCATCCACTTTTAGCAATATTATTTCTTCATTTTTACTAGCCAATCGTTCATTCCATTTGCGAAATTTTCCTCGGCCTTCATCTGAACCAATACCATCAAATTCGCATATTAAAGTGTCTTCGACAACCTTCCGTTGCCCATTAATTTCATACTCTAGACGAAACGGAAATTCTCCGTACGTAATTCTCGGGCTTGGTGGACTAGGCCCTAATTGAATCCCAATATAAATGAAAAGCCATGGCAAAGTAATGTACACAAGGACAGCAAGTAGAATCAATGGAATACCTACTATCATTAACATTTTAATTTTCAATTAATATCCCGCCTCCGTCAAAGCACTTTTGACTGAATCCATTTTGAACCATTCGGTGTGACAAAACATACTCTGTGTTTAGTTTTTCCATCCACCAAAAAGTGATTTTTATTATAATCCTTTTTCGTTGCACTATGTATGTGCTGTGCCATGATGCTGTTAGGGATATTCCCCGTTGGATCAATATATTTTAGCGGATTGTTCTTCACATACACAAATAAAATTTAAACTTAACGGTTTCCTAAACTCCCCATCATATGTATCCCCGTAATAATCGTCCGATCGTACCATCTTGCGCGCAATATTCATTTTACATGTTACCATTCTGAGGATTAGTGCTGTAAAATGCAGAACAACCTATAACCGTTTTATCGAGATTAGTTATAGGCTGTGTGCTTAAATTACATCTTATTTACTTTGCGGATTCAATAAATGTATTCTTGATTGGTGGACTTGACTCCCAGCTTATTAGTTTAATATGATATTTTTCAAACAATTCATCCGCTCGAATTACCCTAGTGCTTCCAATATCCTTCTCTATGATTATTGCATTAGGGAACAAGGGATTGTATTGTCTATATTCCTTTAAATCCCCCATATAATAATTTGCACTTCCTTCTGAGTAAACTATTTCGCTGTTGTTATTAATTTTCAACAAAGTAATATTTTTATTTCCACTTACATACCGCTGCTTCCATTTTCTATGCTTACCTTGCCCTTCATCCATTCCAACCCCATCATACTCACAAATGACCGTATCTTGAATAACCTTTCTTTCCCCATTTATTTCATAGACTAACTTGAAAGGAAATTCCCCATAGGTGATTTCTGGACGAGGAGGATCTGGTTGAAGTAGCAGTCCAATATATATTAGAGCCCACGGTAGTGCTACAATACAGAACACTAAAGCAACTAATACGATTAGAATAACTTGTGTTTTTTTCATTTATATCATTCCAATAGCGTTGCATTAAATTTCAGACCTAATTACAAATTCTAAATTGTACTAAAAATGTTAAATTATCGACGTCCATTCAAAGAAAAAATCTCCATAATTAGGGGAGCAGGTAGTCCTGTCCAAATCCCTAATCATAGGAGATCGTACATGGACAAGGATACACTACTTTCATCATTTGGTAAATGGGTCGCACCACTAAATGCACAAATCATTTCAGATTGGACGGATAAAACCGGCGAAGATAAGTACGTTAAAAAGCTGCATTCACTGGCCTATCTCTTGATCTTTATGGATGCACAGCTGCAGCAGCGAGACTGTTTACGAACTATCGTTACTGAATTGCAGTGTAACGAAGCGTTCCAGAAAGAACTTGGAATTACGTCCATAAGCACCTCACAGCTATCAAGGAAAAACAACAAGCTTTCCAGTGAGGTTTTGCAAAGCATATTTGCGGATCTGGTCTTGAAAATCAGCGAGCACAGCCGTCCTGCTTCAGGGCGAATCGGCACAGTAAAATTGCTAGATTCCACGACGATGAGCCTATGTTTAAGTAAATACAAATGGGCAACGTACCGAAAAACAAAATCCGGTGTCAAACTTCATTTGCGAGTAACCTTTTGCGATCCGGACACGGTTTATCCAGAAAAGGCAGTGCTTACACCTGCGAAGCCTGCGGATCGTACTCAAATGGATGCTCTTATTGATGAAACCGGAGCCACCTATGTGTTCGATCGCGGCTATGTCGATTACAAGAAGTATGATCATTACTGCAGGGAAGGCATTTTTTTCGTAACTCGTTTGAAGAACAACGCGGT
The DNA here is from genome assembly GCF_000293805.1 of Paenibacillus alvei DSM 29. Classification (GTDB taxonomy): domain Bacteria; phylum Bacillota; class Bacilli; order Paenibacillales; family Paenibacillaceae; genus Paenibacillus_B; species Paenibacillus_B alvei. The sequence goes on from NZ_AMBZ01000005.1 coordinate 291,272, forward strand.
CGTGGAGACGCTCTCCGAATTTCCAGTAGCCGAAAACTCCTTGATCCATCGGGATCAAATGGTTCGAATCGGTAAAGGAAAGAAACAGATGGAAGAGGCATTGCGACTTGTAGAAACGACCGATTTAAAGGGTAAGCTGATCCGCATCATTAGCAATCGCTTTGATTTAACAGCAGAAGAGATCAGTGAGCTGTATCGCAATCGTTGGAAGATAGAAACATTCTTCCGTTGGGTTAAACAGCATCTGAAGCTGACGCGTTTCTATGGAGAGCAAGAGAACGCGGTATGGAATCAGATCCTCATTTGTTTGATCGCATATAGCCTTCAGCTCTTGATGAAAATGGAGCTTGGTACAACGAAGAGCTTATTAGATCTACATCGACTACTTATCTCAATGCTGTATCAGCCCTGGGAAACGTTCAGAGAAGCTGTTTTTCGGAAGCCTGCTCGCACTTCCAAAGGTCGGCAGAAAGTCGTAAAGACCTAAGATTCAGGAAAATAGTTCCTTGAAATGATAGATATTACCAAATGGGCGCGGCTACTTGCTTTCATAGAACCCTTAACTTTTTGGCTTATATGAAAGCAAGAAAACTGTAAATTATTTTATCTGCAACAATATCTTTCCTTTAATATTTGCAGTGGGATTCTTTTATGCAACGCTATTGATATCATTCCTTTAATGCATTTATTACAGAACCCATAGAATGATTCTCGATTGAATTTTCTATGTTTTTCTTAAAATTCCAAATGTTCCACCTACCTAATGGGTACTGGCTACGTAAATAATGCACTGCTCCACCTGGAGTATCAACTGCACCAAAAAGTTCATTTAATATTTCACCATTAACAACATATGCATTAATTTTCGCAGTATATACTTGATAATAAAGACCCACTTTAGTATTTACAAAAGTGCTTAACTTGGCTCGATTAAATAATATAGCATTTTTGTTTGTGACAATTGCATTGGCCGCTGCTTCTGCACCTCCTTTCGAGTGTCCTACCATTGTTACTTCACTGTTTTTATGACTACTTATAAATTTAATTTAGAAGCCATTTCAATTAATCTTTCAAGTCAGAAGATTCTCCAAAAGGTTGAGCAATGTTATTAATCCAATCAATAACTTTAGTAGGTATTGTACCTTTATTTACTAAAGTATATTCAACCTTACCATTACCCTTTCTTGAATATATCCCCATTTTCAATCCTTAACTATTACTCATAATACCATCTAATATCCAATCATTAATTACTACGTTCTTCACATTATCTTGTGTTGCTCCGTAAATATGATCCGCAATTACTGCTGCTTCCATCACACCGTTGGAATATGTTCACTTGAGTCAAAATATATCAATGGATATTCGATAAAAAGGACGATGACCGTCTTCTAAATCCCTCCCAACATTAGTATATAGGTATTTGCATCAAAACACGGTGGTATCTATGACAATGGGGGCGGATTTTTCATAAAGGGGATATTATTAAACCTTTATACGTGTGTGCAATTATATTGGAAAAATATCATACGGGGTTGATGAGTGTTAGGTTCTTTCTAGACATGCCGCCCGATTCATTTGGCACTGGCTGGGACAATAAAAAAGACCTTGAAGGGATCAAAAATCCCAACAAGGTTTTACAATGGATAATTCCCATCAATTTCAATGCATCATGTTGCTTACTGTCTATCGACTTTTTATCGCCACTAATTTAACTTTATACATGCTGATTAACTATCGACGCCACCAAATGATAGAATGTGAATTTGCAACCCCAATTCAAGTTCTGCAATCGACTTAAGAATTTCCGGTGCTATATCGATTCCCATCTGCGCGTAATCTGATCTTAAATAGCAATTGAGGGACACGTCATACCTACTTTTTAATGAACTCAATTCATGACTTACATTGGATAGATGTCCTGCAATGCTCTCTAATGCTTTGTTAAGCGGACAAGTATTGGTTATTTGAATCTCAAATATCCAAACATCATAAAGTGCCTTTCTCTTACTTGTGAGAAAATCTCCTTTTCGGACAACAGATGTTGGTGTCAGATTTAGCTTACCTAATAAGTCAAAATCAAGGTTTGTAGAACTAATATTTAATGAACAATTACCTGTAATACTCATATAACCTCCACAGATTCTACTTTTTCGTCATGCTTTTTAATTCATTGGCAAATTCGAGAAGATCATCCCAACTAAAATTATCGTTTACTTTCATATTAAATTCTTTCTTTAGTTGATGAATGTACTCACCAAACTTATTCCTATCAACCCCTACCCTTTTTGCAGCATCATTAACCATCTTTAAGTCCTTTTTAGCTGCAAACATCTGTAAATCCAATTTTAGTAAATACTCTGTAGTCTGATCAACGCTTTTCTTACCCATTGTCTTTGCAGCTAACTTAGCTACACCTTTTTAGGCAAGTGCAAAAGTACCATCAAAAACATAAAATAGTGGATCATCTAGTAATGGTACTTCTTTATCATTACCAAATAACAGCTCATTGTACATATCTTTCGTAAGAAATTTATAGATTATTCCGTCTTTAAAGAAGTTTGTTCTGTCTACCCTAGATTCATAATTCAGTCTAAGATAATTTGCTGCATCATGGGCAGATTGCATCATAAGCAGGTTCTTTTCTTTCTGCCCAACAGAAAAGATAGATTGATACCTAAGTAGCGCTTCTTTATCTCCAACAGAAAACTCAATATGACCTGTTGGATCGAGATATTTTAAAGTATTATTTTTTACATACGTGTACAAATTCAAACTTAAAGGACTTCCTATATCCCCTTCATACGTATCCTCATTGATAAACCGTCCTACACTTGGATCATACCATCTTGCCCGCAAATATTGCAGACTCGTTGCTGCATCCCAGTATTCGCCCGAGTAGCGGAAAATATTTGGAACCTTCTCTTCTTGAACCAACGGATTGCCCCAGATATCGTACGTATAGCGGTTGTTTTATAGTCTCTGAATAACAAAAAATACGGGAGAAAACGAAAATAAGGTAATTAGAGCAAAACATGATGGCATCTGATGATTATAAGATTTTATAAGAGATAAAAATGGACGTAGAGGGGGGGATATTTTTCAACTCATTATATGTACGCACAACCATATTAGATAAATATTATATGAGGTTGATTAGGGTTAGGTTCTTTTGGGACATGCCGCCCGATCATTCGGCACTGTGGTCGGCATCCGCCAAAGAAAAAACCACAATACGATGGTGAACTGTAACCCGTAAGATGGACACTTGAAAAAAGTGACCTCTTACGGGTTACAGTTCAATGTTGCACTCGTATGTGGCTTTGAGTATCATTTGATTATTATCTTTTCAAATTCTATATACAATGTTGCACCCGATGAGAATAATATCTCATGTGATAATAATTTCCCATCTACGACAAGTAATTCGGACGCTATGCAATCGTGAATACCTAAAAAATCTATACCACTATTATCACCAATATAACTAAATTTAATAGTTTTCACTCGTTTATAATATATAGTTTGATTCGTCTTACCAGCAAAAACTAATGTTATATTAAGTGGATGCGTTCCTCTTGCACTATCCTCAACCTCTAGTTTTTGGAACCTCAAATCGTGCAAACTATTCTCGCTCACAGCCTTCCAAACCTTTTTTGAAACTCTCTCCTTTATCAAAAACAGTTCATTTTCATAATGCTGGAGCGCTTCAATCCATAATGCATTTATTTTTTTGTCCTCTTCGCTCCCTAAACTCACTTCTTTGAAAAATACTTCTTTAAAATATTTCATTTGTATCCTCCAATTACGGAACTAATGCAGGTCTTGGTATTCTAATAGGAATATTTATTGAACCACTCGGCACATTTATTCTAACACCATTTAAATAATACAAAAATTTTCCCTTGTAATCATTTATATCAATCATTCCGGTTTCATACATCATTTTAAAACTTAAATAATCCGATTGCGTACTAAAGTATACTACTTCACTTTCACTAGGATAGTAAGCGAGAAACGGATTATTCGGTACATACGTATACAAATTCAATCTCAGATACAGCGCTATGTTCATTTAGGATTTGCCGACCGATTCATTCGGCACTGGGTGGGGCATCCACCAAAGAAAAAACCACAATACGATAGCAAGCCGCATTGTGGTTAAACAAAATTATTACTATTGGAGACTAATTTAAAGATTTATTAACATCCTTATTCATCACTATAACTGTTTATCGCCATCTGTACCTTCTTTTAATTTATATACCTTTGGGGTAACAAAATAAGATAAAAATACAAATAACAAAATAAAAATTACTGTGATTATGAACAATAGAAACTTAGTAACAACGATTGTTTACTTCATCCATAATGTATTTTTCTAGTTTATCACCGTAGAAAGCATCCAGATAATAACTCAAAAATATACCAGTAATAAAACTAGTGTAAAAATAAACTTGTCTTTTCCAAGGCCATACATACAATTGTGAACATTTACATTTATGCGCCTTCCATTGACCACTAAAAATTAGCCATTTCAATGGAATCGGATTATTACATTGAAAGCATCTTAATTTTCGCAATTAGATAATCTATCCTCCTCTCATTTATCGTTTTGTAATTTAGATTCAATTGTAGTGACATTTAGTTTTTTCCAAATGAGTTTTTGATGTCTACTTTACCTGACGGGGTATTGGTTGAATGAATGATGATTTCATTTAACACCCAGGTAGCGGCAAATAAATAAAGACCTCGAGGAAGCAAACCTCAAGGTCAAATAGTTTAAATTTCGACAATCATCAACCCATCCAAATATGACTCTATTGAAGAAATATCAAGCCATGGTGATTCATTCTCTCTAACTGAATAGAAACGTATAACAATGTCCTCACCATCATAAGAAAGTATGAGGCAAAAACTTCTTTGTGTATTGAATTTTCTGTAGAGAACAGCCGTCCATACATCGAGTATTTTTATTGCAATTTTGAATATTTGACTAGGTTGAAAAACTTCATCAAACATCTCATTTAGGTGAATATGATTGTAATCTGCTTCAAACGCTGTTCTATCTGTTATAAATTGATTTGGTGAAAAATGATTTGGTAATTCAACATTCCTTTCTTGTTTCAGGAGGACACAACCATCCCACTCAATAAAAGCCGGAAAAATAATGTTCTCAATGCCATTGATATCAATATTACAATTAATTGCTTGTAATTCTGTATTTACTAATTCATCAAGGTACTTTTGCATCTTAGAATTTATTTTCAACATCTCACCTCATTTTCGAACATAAGGACTTTCACCAAGATACTGCGTTAGTCCCACATTTAATTTCTTAACAAAATCAGGGTCGTTAAGCATATTATTAACACTTTTGGGAGCAAGATTTCCTTTAGAGTCTACGAATGCTCCTTTTTGTGAGTCAAACAAATACTTCTTGTTGTTGGCATCTTGGTAGTGAATCTGTCCAGGTCGTTGCCCGGGATTAGGGTTTTCAACATCAATTCTTGCTTTACTACCTTGTGCTTTCCAGACAGTTTTACTGGTAACCTGCGCCCCATTTGCCCCGAACATCCCCTTTGTTTGTCCTAACCCAAAAGCCATAGACCCACCTAGAGCAGCAGCCTCTAGAAGAGATGCCATCTGCCATTCATCATACTTATCTAGCAGTTGGCCTCTTGCCCATTCAGCATTCCCCTTACTATTTTCATATGGACTTGTCTGAGTCAGCAACCCAAATAAATACTTAAATCGATTATTATTCGAATCATCAAATACAGCTTGGAATTTTGATCCGAGATAGGATCTATAGTTCCAATAATCCGGATTTTTTGAAGTTATCTGCATTGCTTCATCAATTACATATTGAATTTCTAAAAGTTGATACGATTCATATCTATGTCCACTTGGATCCCAATATATTAGCGGATTATTCTGTACATAGGTATATAGGTTTAATGTCAGTGGATTACCTAGTTCCCCTTCATACGTATCCTCATTAATAAACCGCCCGATACTTGGATCATACCATCTTGCGCGCAAATATTGCAGATTCGTCGCTGCATCCCAGTATTCGCCCGAGTAGCGGAAAATGTTTGGAACCTGCTCCTCCTGAACCAATGGATTGACCCAGATGTCGTACGTATAGCGGTTCAGTACATTGCCTTGCGCATCCCGAATCTCAGTAATGTCGCCGTGCCCGTTGGATACGTAGTATTGCATGCCTTGTCCTGGTACCTGACGAGCCAGCAGCTTGCCGTTCGAGTCGTGGACATACGCTGCAGTAATTGTAACGCTGCCGTTTCCTTCTACCTTGCCTTCAGCTACGATTTTCGTTCGATCATATGGGGACGATGAAGGTTAAGTTCTTTCGGGACATGCCGACCGATTCGTTCGGCACTGGGTGGGTGGAGTTAAAGAAAGACCTCAAGGAATCTCATCCTTGAGGTCAGAAATCATTATGAAAATTGTTTTAGAAATTCATTCACCCAGTCAATGTTGGAATTATACTCTCTTTGATTATGCTCCCAGTACTCAATAAATTTTTGTTTGCAAGTCACATGCTTGGGGTATAAACTCTGAACCTGTTCTATCAACTCTGTACTACCACCCAACACAGCATGCCCTTCGTGAGAAATAATTACTCCCCAATTGCCGTAAGTAGAATAAATTGCGTTTTCAATTACAATAGGGATATCTGTATAATCCTCGAATGTTGATGAAGTTGCGCCCACCCAGTGACTATGTTCGTAAGACCCACTGGATAATGACTTGGAAAAGCAGTCACCTTCAATTTCGGAAATAAAGAAGTCATCTTCCCCAAAGTGGCTGATTGCTTGACGAAGAATATTAAACTGCTCTTCTTGAAGGTAGTACCCATCAGTAGGAAACAAAAGTAACTTAGCTTTGATATTATCAGTAAAGCAATTGTCAAAGGGGTCTTTATTCTTGAATACCTTAACAAAATTAAGTTCGAGATTTTTAATGGCTTCAATTTCAGTAATCTTTTTCATATCAATCCTCCAAAAACTTGATTTTCCGAACTCCACTTATTCCTTTCACGTCGATTGTCGGAGGGCCAGATTTAGAAGATGCACGATAGGTAAAGGTAACCTTATTTGCATCTTTCCCGACAAAAACTCCCGGTGAAACTTCTTTATAGCTACTAACCTGCTCTTTAAAGAAACCAAAAGCATCATTAGCATTTCCAGTAATTCTCTTAATGTCTTTTTGGTCGGCCTTTCCTAATTTCTTCAAGTCATCCGCACTAAACTTGCCCCAACAATTAGTATTGTGAACCCATATACCAAGGTCACTCACGAAATAAGTATGGAAACCGTCAACCCTCAGGTTATAAACTTTTGCTTGCCTACGCTCCAATTTAATGCTGTCTGCCTTGAGTGTATTCCCATCACTCTGAACAAGCAAGTCTCCGACCCTTAGGTCTTTGACATACGTCCATCCTTTACCTTCCACCCAAAACGGATGATTATAGGTCGATTCAATGACTTGGTCGCCCACATGGATTTGGTAAATCTCATCCGCCTCATGGTTAAATGTAGCAGTAATCTCTTTATAAGCTACTTCGTTAGTCTCTTCATTCTTGGAAAGAACCTTATCTCCGACTTCAAGGTCTTCGATATTCTTCTCCACTCCGTCTGTTAAAACCTTGGTATCCGCTGTGAAGCAGTTACATCCGCCAATCGCTCTTCCCTTTCCACCAACTTCTCTAGCTTTTCCTATGCCCCCGATTACTGGCCCCAATGAAGCCAAAGCTTCCGCAAAGGAGATTTCCTGATGCCATTTACTGTAATCCTTGGCTAACTCCGCTCTTGCCCAGTCCGCATTTCCTGCACTATTCTTGTATGCACTTGTTTGCGTTAATAAACCAAACAAATAATTAAAACGATTAGTATCATATACATCTGCATACTCTCGACTTAACAAGTCATAAGCGTATGAATATGCTCTACTTTCGGTAGATGTTATCTTCATGATTGCTGCTGCGAGAAGCATTTTGTATGTGCGTACAGGGGTATCAGAGGAATATCATACGGGGGGATGAGGGTTAGGTTCTTTCGGGGCTTACCGCCCGATTCATTCGGCACTGGGGGGGTAAAAGAAAGACCTTGAGGATTGCCGCCCTCAAGGTCTCTGATAATTACTAATTTGAATCTCGATAGTTTCCTGCCATTTTTTTTACTAACTCATGGATTTGGTCAATATGCCAAATATAGTCTGAGTATTTCAAGTGCAGTTGTAGCAGGGTTTCAACCGTTTCATCTACTGAAAGCAAATTACTGTTTTCAAGTTTGGATAAGGTATCCCCCAGTTCAGTAATCATTACCTGGAAATCCTTCAAATTAGTATCTTGCTCATTTAATTCTTCCTGAGTGATTACTTTCACTCGACATGAATCATTTATACGGGAAAGGATGTTATATGTCCTGAATAATTCGTCTTGCATATATTTCCTCCTTTTTAAGGAATTCTTCGCCCTTCTTTTAATGCCGCTTCCGTCTTTTTAGCATTAAACGAGCCATCCAAATTCAACACTGCTTTAACTTTTCCTCGACTATCGAAAACTTCCATGTGGTCACGATGTAATGTATCTAAATAATATTGGTCACCTTTCTTCAAATAATAATTACCTGTTTTCCCAGTAACCTCGTAAACCGATGCACCTTTAACCATATTACTTGTTTTTCGCGAAAGATTCTTTAACGAAGAACCAAAATCAAGTCTAAAGAACTCCGACATATTATTGGCTTTAAGAATCTCACAGTTATGCACCCATATCCCAAGATTCGAAACAAAGTATGAATTAAAGTCTGCAACTTCAAAATTATAAACCGTTGCTTCTCTTGGCTCTTTTTCAATCTTATCTACCGCCAGTTTAGAACCATCGCTCGAAACAAGCAAGTCGCCAACCTTCAAGTCTTTAACAAACGTCCATCCCTTACCATCCAACCAAAACGGATGCTCACCCGTAACCTCGATGATTTCATCCCCGATGTGGACGTAATAAATTTCGTCAGCTTGTTTTTGGAACAACCCCACGACCTCTTTATACGCCACTTCTCCTGTTTCGTCAGACTTGGCAAGTACTTTATCCCCTACCTCGATTTCCTCGATAGGTTTCTCCCCTTCGTCCCTGCGGTAAAGCAATTGCATTTTGCAAGTACTTTTTCAGCAGCTTTACTAACTTTAGATCCAACTTTACCTGCTTTTAATACTTTTCCCCAAGGCAGAAATGATGCTACAGTCAGGGCTTTTTCATTCAGAGAGCCATCAGGATTTAAAAGCGTATTTACATCATCAAGTATTAAAAAGTTGGCTCCTGCAACTAACAATGTTTTACCTGCTTCGACCTGTGCTTTTAGAATCGTCTTGCATTGCCCCAAATGTCGTACGTATAGCGGTTCAGTACATTGCCTTGGGCATCCCGGATTTCGGTAATGTCGCCGTGCCCGTTGGATACGTAGTACTGCATGCCTTGTCCTGGAACTTGTCGTGCCAATAGCATGCCGTTCAAATCATGGACATAGGATGCGGTAATGGTGATGCTGCCGTTGCCTTCTACTTTTCCTTCTGCCACTATCTTTGCTCTGTCGTCATAGTAATAACGGGTCGTCACACCGTTTTCGGTGCGTTCTACCATGAGGTTATCCCCGTTATAGCGTTAGCTGACTGCCTTGCCGTCCAAAGTTGTCTAGTTTGGTGTTGACAGTCCAAAGCTTTCATTTGCACCATATACACTAGAGGTGACAGTCATATTGGATGATGGGTTCGAAGACTTAGGAGAGTCTTGTGCTGAGGTAATAGATATGCTTGTGAACAATAGCGTAGGATATGTAAACTGGTCGTCACCAGATTTCTATTACACTATAATCATCGAGGTATATCGTTGGTTGCTCATCCTTCATATGGCCAAAGAACGTCTCCATGGACGCATTGTCCCAGCAGTTTCCCTTACGAGACATCGACTGTTTAAACCCAGCTTCGGCGATAAGGAGCCTCTCCTGCTTAGTTAGCGTGCACTGCTGCGAGCTTAAAGGCTAGATGTTCCTCCCCGATACGCGGCTTACGTTCGGATTGGAATCCAACAGCCTGATCTCCGTTTCAGTACATCCTGTTCTAGTTTTTCTCATGATGTTCATTCCCCGTGTATTCTTGATAGTATGATTAAAACACAAAACCCGTAAGAGGTCACTTTTTTCAAGTGTCCATCTTTTACGGGTTACAGTTCAAGCTAACATATGGTTTCTAATCTCATAATTTTGCTTCTTTAAACCAAACACTCAAAGATGTTATATTATCATCCAAAACGCATTCTTCACTAAATGCTTCAAGTCCAGTTACTCTCCAGTCACTACAAAACCTGATAAGAACGTCTCTTATTTCATCTATTGAATTTATACTCAGAGGAATTTCAACATTAACAATAAAACAGTCATCAATCTTAAAATATTCTGTGACTCCCAACAGATTGAAATCTAATGTTGCATGTTTAATAATTGTTTTAACTTTATTAGTAGCATCGATATTAGATACACCGCTAATATAGAAGCTGCAATTTAACGTTTTTTGTTTGCTATCATGCTCAGCATGAATGAAATGAACATTTATATCGACTCTGTCAATTGAGGTATTGAATTTACTCGCATGTACCGATGAGAAGCTCCATACATATTTATTGCATAACGTTTTAAGAATCTCTTTTGCCATATTTATATCGGTAATCTCATGCTTTGTTTGTAAATCTAAAGTAGTCATATAATACATCGAGTTGTTTTCGTTCTTTTTATCATTAGCAACCATAGTCCCAGACTTCACAAATGACGATTGAAGTGCCTTTATAATTTTTTTGAAACCTGTTTTGTCTGTTCTTTCAATGTGGTATTTACTCGATAGTTTAGAATTATCAATCCTATTTCTCCCTTTTCCTAATGTGATAGATATCCATCAGGTCTAATGTTTACATACGATACTCCGTTTTTGATGTTAGCAAGTTTTCCCCATACCTTAACACCTTGTTTGGATAGAACAACATCCCACTCTTTAGTAAATTTCAAAGAAGGATCACCATGATATGGCCCCTCCCTCCACTCATTTCCAAACCTATCAACGTAATAGTTTTTACCATCACTTCCTTTTTAGTTATAACACCTTTCTTTTTATCTGGGATAAAACGTAACGGACCATTAGCTGGCAAATCTTTGCTTTTAATGCTTTTTCTAAGCGATTCAGAAACTTTGGAATGTTCTTGATAATTGTCCCATGACTTATTTGCTTGGCTGAGAGCATAAGTTCCTACTCCTGCTTGATAAGTCCCTACAATCGCAGCTCCTACAGCCACTGGTCCACCTACTACACAACCAGCACCTGTCGCACATACCATGCTACTGCCAGCAGCCGTTCCCGCAGATACCGCAGCACCTATTGCAGCAATCACTGAAGTTGTTGAGAATCCTAGATATTGACCTAGCCAATAATCCTCTTCTTCCCCAACTCTCGGTCCATTTTCCCAAAGAGCACTTAAACCAAATGATACTGCTTCGCTTCCCGCCTCATTAAATCCTTGTAGTATATCTATCCAGGCATGTCCACTGGGATCCATAAACCTCAACGGATTATTTACCACATACGTATACAAATTCAAACTCAGCGGATTCTTGATACCCCCTTCATACGTATCCTCATTAATAAACCGCCCGATACTTGGATCATACCATCTTGCGCGCAAATATTGCAGATTCGTCGCTGCATCCCAGTATTCGCCCGAGTAGCGGAAAATGTTCGGGACTCGCTCCTCTTGTACCAATGGATTGCCCCAGATATCGTACGTATAGCGGTTCAGTACATTGCCTTGTGCATCCCGAATCTCAGTAATGTCGCCGTGCCCGTTGGATACGTAGTACTGCATGCCTTGTCCTGGAACTTGTCGTGCCAATAGCTTGCCGTTCGAATCATGGACATAGGATGCGGTAATGGTGATGCTGCCGTTGCCTTCTACTTTTCCTTCTGCTACGATCTTCGCTCTGTCGTCATAGTAGTAACGGGTCTTTACGCCGTCTTCGGTGCGTTCTACCATCAGGTTATCGCCGTTGTAGCGGTAGCTGACGGCTTTGCCGTCTTCCGTCGTTACTTGGGTCAGACGGTTGCGGCTATCGTACGCATAGCTGGCTCCCTTGATGTTCGGTACCTGATCGCTTTGCAGGGTGCTGCGGTTGTCTCGCTGATCGTATGCATATGCTTCATTGAACTGGCTTGAGGTCTTGATCCGGTTCAGCGGATCGTAGCTGAATTGATACGCTGCTCCGTTGTCGTTTTTCGCTACAATGTTGCGGTTGTTATCATAGGTGTAGCTGTAGCTTCCAAGCGGCGCATCTCCTTGCTTCTGCTGAATGCCTGCTAGATTCAAGCCATCATACGCATAGTTCTCCAAGAATCCTTGCGTCGATTTCAACTCTACCAAACGATTATATGAGCCGTCGTACTTGTATTCAAATTGCGTGAGCTGCGAGCCGCTGCCATCTAAGACGGCCATACTTGTTGGGTTCGGCAGGATGTTAGTATGGCTTATTCGCTGCGTGATCTTATAGCCCCCAGCCGCAACGGTCTGTTCCGTGCGCAGCCCCCTGACTTCATAATCGTAATTGATTCTGGTCTGATCCGGATAGATAATCGATGCCAGTTCACCTGTTGGATAGTAGGCATAGGCTGTCGTGCCCGTCTGATCCGTCATTGCCGTCCGCTTGCCCGTTGCGTCGTAGCTGTACGAAATTCTCTCATCCGGAGCAGTGGTGGCAGTCAGGAGATTACGGTTATTGTATTCGTATTGTTGAACCTGCCCTTTTCGGTCGATGCTTTTAATCACGTTTCCATTGCCGTTATAGTAGAAGCGTTTGCTTTGCTTGTTCGGATCGATCTGCTGCAGCAGTCGGCCGATTTCGTCATACCGTTTCTCAACCGTATTTCCGTCCGCATACTTGACTTCGACCATATCCCCCGATAGGTTATACCGATAGCGCGTCGTCTTTCCTTCAGCATCCGTAACGGCGATCAGGCGGCCTAGTCCATCATACTCGTATTTTGTCGCATTGTGATTGCCGTCGTAGGCAGTCTGAACATTCCCCGCCAAGTCATATTCGTACCGTGCGGCTACCACGGCTCGACCAGATGGTTTGATTTCTTCTTTGGCAATCAAGCGATCCATTACATCGTACGTCTCGCGGATTCCATTATTGCTGCCGTCGAAAGTCGTCTTCGTGTTGGCGGCATCGTCGTAGATGGTTCGGTTTTGACCATAGATGAAGTTTTCTTTCGTTACGCGTCCCCAAGCATCATATTCATACTCCATCCAATTGCCGTCAAAGGTTCCTTTTCGAATCATATGACCATAGCGATCATAGGTATGATTGGCTACCCCGCCACGGCCATTTGTTTCTTTGATTAAATTCCCCAATGGGTCGAACCACTTTTCGATTTGCTGACCATTCGGAAACGTAATCGTAATTTTGTTTGCTGCATCATCGTAAGCTACGGCGGTATGTGTACCGTCCGCATAGATTTCCGCAATCATCCGTCCCAGCTTATCATGCGCATACGTCGTTTCATTTCCGTTGCCATCGATGTATTTCGTCGGATCTCCTGTCAATGTGTTATACTCCATTCGGGATACGAGGCTGTCCGATGCTCCGTCGACATTCGTAACATTCACCGATTGCTTGTTCAAAAACATTCTTCCATATTCTTGCTGGACAACAGTATCCCGGGAGTCACCTTTGATCCGTATCGTGATCGGGTTCCCCATCGAATCATATTCATAATTCAACTGCTGCACGACAGTCCCTTGATCACTCTTGGATTGAACTTGCAGCAGTCCGCCAGTACTTCGATCATACTGATATTCCGTATTCAGGTTCATGCTTTGCCCTGTAGGGACAACGCTGCGGATAAGCCCCTTCTGCTTATTCGGAGATTCCAGCCGCCCATACTCATAATGGCTTGTCGCGCCTAATGGGTTCCTTTCAGAAACGATGTATCCCCAATTTTCCTTATCATACGTTCTAGTCGTAATTCGAGGTGCCGAGCTTCTCCCCTCGCTGCTTCGAACCTCTTCAATTCGAATGGGGTTCGGGTTTCTCATTCCCTTATCATATTGATATCGGACAGTTCGGGCTTCATTCCCACGATCCGTACGCGTCCTCGTTTCTTCCAAATATAGACTCGATGGGGCGTCACTCCCATTATATCGTTTGTCATACACATAGGTCGTTGTTTTCAGACCTTCCGTTACGTCCACCGAGAAAGAGTTATCTTGGAACTTCTCCCCTACATCACCGTTATTGAACGTGAAAACCAACTCATTTTGATGCGTTCCGGAGGTCGAACTATAGGAGTCCCGACGCGTTTTATAGCGAATCGTTTCCTCTTCCGCATACTCCCCGATTTTGCGGAATACCGGAGTATCGAATGCAAACCGGGTAATCGCTTTCGTTGGATGCTCGATTACGCTTAAAGCGATGGTATCGTTTCTCCCCCATTTCATTCTCATTAAATCGGATTGTCCATCCTTGCGAAAATCTTTATAAGCCCTGGCAAAGTTGAAGTAAAGGTCTTTCCACACGCTGTAATCGTATTTGGTGGATCGTCCCATCGGATCGATGACTTCCGTCAGCAGATCTTGTTCCAGGACGGATTCTCCTTTAATAGAGGTCACTCTTTGCTTTTTATAGACAACTGTCCGACCTCCGCTTTCCACGACAATTGTATTATCGGGATTATACGTAAAAATCATAGCATTGGCACCGGTTCTCGAACTGTTTGACGTCACTACTATACCTAGTACCGTACCGTGATATATGAATTGAATATAATTCCCGTCTTTATCCTTTATTAGAATTAAGTCGCCCACGGCATTAAAATATTGCCGTACCCCTGTTTTATAGTCTCTGAATAACAAAAAATACGGGAGAAAACGAAGATAAGGTAATTAGAGTAAAACATGATGGCATCTGATGATTATAAGGTTTTATGAGAGATAAAAATGGACGTAGAGGGGGATATTTTTCAATTCATGATATGTACGCACAACCATATTAGAAAAATATCATATGAGGTTGATAAGGGTTAGGTTCTTTTGGGACATGCCGCCCGATTCATTCGGCACTGGGTAGCACCAACCAAGAAAAAACCTTGACAGGCATGAAAGCCAGTCAAGGTCATTTATATTTCTTACAATTGGATTTCTATCAAAAACACTTGTTCCGAAGGTTTTAATATCGAAGGATGTATCTGTGTTGCTTTTGGAATATTCTCTTCACTCATATCTTCCAAATAAAGCATAACGGCTTCTTTTGCCTTCAGAGATGCTTCTTCTGTTGTATATCCGCATGTAATACATCCTGGTAAATCTGGAAAAGTAACGTTAATTCCGTCATCAGCATAATCAAATATTGCATAATATTTATATATTTTATGTTCCATATGCTCTCCTTTATTTGTAACCTGCTTACTTCTGAATACTGTTAAGAGTACCAACAGGTAGACCCTTATTTCCATGAACAGGAACAATTACAACTTCTCCATTTGGTCCATTTAATTTTACATGGCTACCTTTTTGACTTACAACATCAAACCCGTCTTTTTTCAGGAATTTCACTACATCTTTTCCACTCATAGAGCCTGATGGAAACTTATTTTTTGAAAACATCTGCAAATCCAATTTTAATAAATACTCTGTAGTCTGATCAACACTTTTCTTACCCATTGTCTTTGCAGCTAACTTAGCTACACCTTTGTAGGCAAGTGCAAAAGTACCATCAAAAACATAAAATAGTGGATCATCTAGTAATGGTACTTCTTTAGCATTACCATACGTGTACAAATTCAAACTTAAAGGACTTCCTATGTCCCCTTCATACGTATCCTAGTTAATAAAGCGTACTTCAATAAAAAGAACGGTTACTTTTTTCCAATTACCGCCCAACATTATTATATCAACTTGCTTGTTTAATGGGTAATTATGGAATCGTGTAAACTGTTTTGGTCTTCATTAAGCAATAGATGACGTTTACCAGTTTACGCATAATACATACAATAGCTTGCTGCTTATTCTTTCCTGCCGCCATTATTTTTTGTGTTACTCCACACCCTAATAGTCGGACTATGTATCTTCAAAGTTGCTATATTCCTCGCCCTCTCTATCAGTTTGGGAGGACTGTTCATTGCAATTTTATTTACAGCATCAATACATTTCGGAAAAACTGTGAAAAAACGAAGGTAAGGTTTTTTCATCAAAACATGGTGGTATCTGATGATTTCGGAGTTATGACAATGAAGGAGGTTTGTCATAAAGAGGGATATTTTTCAACACTTATATGTGCACACAACCGTATTAGAAAAATATCATACGGGGTTGATGAGGATTAGGTTCTTTCGGGACATGCCGCCCGATTCATTCGGCACTGGGTGGGGCATAAAAAAGAACTTGAGGATTTCCGCCCCCAAGTTCTTTGAGTTATTCATCAAATTTGTTGAGCCAATACCTTGGCTCCTCCGCTGAACTAGATATGGATTTAAGTAAAGCTATTGTTTCTTTCTTTTTCAATGTAATTGAATCTTTTAGCTTTTCGGGGGCGATATCATGTATATCTTCCAACATGCAGCACTCTTCAAACAACTCGACTATTGCCTTATTTGCATCATTTTCATTTAGAAGCTGTGCTACATAAGGTCGGTATAGATAGTTATATGCATCTTCAAAAGTTACCGCCCCTTCAAGTAAAGAATCGAGCATTCCGAGATTTAATATACATAAAAACTTTTGGATTTCTTCTGATTGCTCCAAGTTAATTTGTAAATTCAATATATCACTCCTTTATCAAGGCATTTGACTTGACTTGTTACTCCATCCACTTTTAGTTTTTACATTAAACACTTGACTAGATTGACTTTGGAAATAGTGGATAGATATTTTTTCCGTTTGCATCCACACCATCCTTGTAAATCTTGTACCAAGTGCCAGATTCAACTCCTCGTAATTCTTCAAGTAACTCTGTATTGTTAACCTTGTTCTTCACCGTTCCATTTTTAGCACCTGAAAAACCTTTTGGGTATAGTGGCGCTTCCTTAATGGATTTGTATACATTTTGCAACGCACAGTTATGAACCCAAATACCAAGGTTGGATACAAAGTAAGAATGGAAATCTGCAACTTCAAAGTTATATACTGTTGCTTTTCGCGGCTCTTTTTCAATCTTATCTATCGCTAGTTTAGTACCGATATTCGAAACAAGCAAGTCGCCAACCTTCAAGTCTTTAACAAACGTCCATCCCTTACCATCCAACCAAAACGGATGCTCACCCGTAACCTCGATGATTTCATCCCCGATGTGGACGTAATAAATTTCGTCAGCTTGTTTTTGGAACAACCCCACGACCTCTTTATACGCCACTTCTCCTGTTTCGTCAGACTTGGCAAGTACTTTATCCCCTACCTCGATTTCCTCGATAGGTTTCTCCCCTTCGTTAGTTATAAACTTAGTTCAGGGAATAAAGAAGGTGGCAACTGTTTTTCCGCTACCACCATTGTATCATTAGCTTGCCGCCCGTTCAGGTAAAGCGGTAAGACGGTATTCGGTTTTGTTCTTTATCATGCTGTAAAGGATGTTTACTAGCTTTCGCATGATGCAGATTATTGCTTGCTTCTTCTTTTTGCCTTCGTTGAGCCGCTTTTCATAATAAGCATGGAATAAAGGATTGAGCGGCTTCTTAGAGTTTCTAGCGGTCTGAACTTGTCTGACTGCTAATCCCCATAGTATCTTATTTAACGCTCGATTTCCCTGCCTTTGGTTGCGGTCTTTGCCTCTGCCGCCGCTACTCATTTGGCTTGGCGTAAGCCCTGCGTACTTGGCTAGCTTGTCAGCACTGGTAAAACGGGCAATGTCTCCGACTTCCGCCACGATTGCCGAAGCAGTCACGTCATCAATGCCCGTAAACGTGTTCAGCTTGAATTCAAGTTTCTGCATGATGTCTCGAATATGATTCTCCACATCGCTCATTTCACGATGAACGTCACGAATTTGGTTCACATGGCTTTGGACTAGGAAATCCCGATGCTCCTGACCGTTCCGCTTCGTATTCCCGTCAGTTTGAACGCCTTCTATGATGAGGGCTGCTTTCTTGGTAGAGCAGACATTATTGCTATTCTTACGAAGAAACAGCGTAAGGTCTTCTAGTGTGACCCCCTCAAGCAAATATGGGGAAGGATACTCATGCCAAAAGGCTAGAGCTGTTCTCCCGTCCACCTCGGAGAAGAACTTGCTGTAACTTGGATAATTGTAGCTTAATTGCGTGTGAAGCTGATTCTTGAGCATGACCAGGGTATCCCGTAAGCTGTAACGCCGCATCACAAGCTGTTTCAGAATCCAGTAATCGTCTTGTGGGTGCGCGTTTGGCAACCTGTCCAGTTCATCAAGCAACAGCTTGGCAATGTTCTCTGCATCCCAACTATCATGCTTCTCCGTCATGGCATAGCTTTTACGCTTCCAGTTGGAAAGAGCGGCATTGACCTCTTTGACTAGGAAATGATTCTCGACAAGGTAAACGGCTAATGACCTTCCATAGCCGCCCACATCCTCAAGTCCGAATACAACTGTCATGCCTTCCTGAACATGCTTCTTGACCTACTTACCACCGCAGGGAAAGCCGATGGCTTGTTCTCAATTTCAATGACCTCTAGCTTCTCATTCCAACAGTTAATGACAACAGCGGTATGCGTCCGCTTATGTAAATCAACGCCTACATAAATAAACTGTTCCTTGCGATGTCTCATGGTGAGTATCCCCTTGGCCGCTTATAGCGATTAGGGAAAAAGAATAGCCGCATCGTCTGTTTAGTATTCTCCCGAAGGGATACATTGAAGGGTAAGCGTGTCCATTCTTCCTCTATAATCGCTATAAGATGGCTTGATGTAATCCTGTTGCGGTAATGCCGCCATATTGATACTGACCTTCATAAAGTGCTTTACGGTCAAGTATCCGTTTGACTTGTACTTTCGTGAACTGCTTGCCTTGTTGTGTAGTAAAGCCTTCTTGGTTCAGTTGAAATGCGATTTCCGATAAAGACCAATTCGGGTTCTGTTCCCGTATGTCAAAGAGCCTTTTTACTGCCTGGGCTTGCTTATCGTTCACTTCAATTGCTTTCTGTCCTTTACGGGCTATGTAGCCAAATGCCACCCGTCCACCTGCGTAGCCGCCCTCTTGGGCTTTCTTGTTGCGTCCTCTGCCTAGCTTTAGGGCGATTTCTAGCCGCTGATACTGGTCGAGCAATTCCATAAGTCCATTGATTAGGAAATCGCTTGGGTCTTTCTTATGGATGGAATAAGTCGGTTGCTCGATGCTTTTCACATCTACGCCGTACTTCTTGAACTCCCGATGAACCAATACTTTCACGATGTCAGACCGCCATAAACGGCTTGTATTCAGGACAACAACAGCATCATAGTCTCCGGGTAGCTAGGGCGGCTAACATGCTCTGAAAGCCGATTCTGTCCACTTCAAGAGCATTCTCATCCACCTTCGCTCCACTAATGCCTTCATCCGTAAAGATGTCCTGCAAGTTCCATCCTTGCTCCTGACAATAGGAGCGGATTTCATCTTGTTGGTACGCTAAACTGTAACTGTCTTTGTCTTGTCCACTTGTTGAAACTCTGACGTAACCGATGACATTCATGCTGTTTCCTCCCCCTCCGTTACGATAATCACAATTTCCGTTACGTTACAACGTCACACAACTGTTATATGACGTTACAGCGTCACACGCAATGTGTTTTATCGTAAATCATGAATATAGTGGTTCATATACCGTTGGGGGAAAGTATGCTATGAAAATCAAGATTAGATTGCAGGAACTGTTAGACGAACGAAATATTTCTCAACGTCAACTTGCACTTATGGTCGATATGCGTCCCGGCATAATAAATGCTCTTTGCAGGGGAACAACGGATAGAATTTACATCAGCACCCTTGAGCAGATATGTAAAGCCTTGAACGTACACATCCATGAGTTAATTGACATGGAAGATAAATAGTGCCGCCCCTCAGAGCCATTAGGAGAGACGCCCAACGTGACGGAAGGAATCGACGACGGAACTCTATCTCTGACTCTTGAGTAAAGTATCCGTAAAGTTATCCGCCCGTCTTTACTAATCCCCAAAAGAATCTAGAATCCCCCTGAAATGCAGACCGCCGCTCGGTGTGTCTGCTGTTTCTTTTTCAAGTGATTCTTAGCTTGATTCTTCTTTAATTGAATCTTGTTAATGATTATTATTAGTGAGACTCTTTGACGGTCTACAACAGACTTTATGTCTGCCTTTCAGACTCTCAGTCTTGCATAACCGACTCTGCGTCAAATCCGTAGACACATTGTCTACAGCCCCTGTTTTCTAGCCATCAACAGACTGTATGGCGGTTATCAGGACAGAGAGTTTGATGAGACAACAGACTCGACATTATTGACCGTTCATATCGGGCGGAAAGCGTAATGCCGACTCCGATTTTAGGAACTGAGCATAGCTGTCGAGAATTTCCTTTTCAGCGTTTTTGTCCATTGGCAAGCGTCTTTCATGAAGTCTTTGAAGTCTAGCGATAAACGCCTTGTACTCATCACGCTTCACTATCCCTTGAACCCATAGCGTCAACTCTCTTTCATTGACCTGCTTCCGTGCACTACCGATAAACTCATGGGTCTTTTCGCTCATCAGCAAATACGGGTGGCAATGGAGATAGTTCGGCAGGTAATACGTATTGTTCTTGCCCTGACTGACGAGTATCATCTTCTTGCTAGCCAGTTCCGTAATATGACGCTCTACGGTTTTTGAACTGCTATTGACATTTCGGGCAATCGCTTCGATGGTCGGATAGCAAAGGTTCTTATCGCTCATATAAGCGATGAGGTCAATGAGAATCAGCTTCTCATACGGACTCAGACCGTAGCACCGATGAATTTTATGCGGCACTTTGGTAAAGCCCTTGTGCTGTGACGTGAATTGGCTTTCCTGACTTACCTCGTCCATGTAGGTATTAGTGGCTTTGTTGCTCTTTATCAACCATAGGTCATTCATTTTCGTTGCCCCCTATTGAATGTTCCGCCCAATGGCGGTCATGAAGCAGGGAAGGCGGCTAGTCTGAAACGCCTCCTTACCTGTATATGTCAACTGCTCGTCAGCAGATTTCTTCCTTGCGCTGTAACAATCGCAAGAATGGTGAGTTATGTTGCGGTCAAAATTAAAATTCTTTATTTAGCCCCTCCTACTCTTAATAGTGGCGGTATCTATCCTAAAAGATGCGCCTTCCTTCTCACCCTCTCTATCGGAACAGATACTTTACCGTTGCAATTCATTTTAAAAAAACCGTGAGAAAGCGAAGATAACAAAAAACAGGTCAGTCATGGTGGTATCTGACCATAATCGACCTGTCCAACGTAACGGAATACCGTTATTTAGGGTATAAAATTCAAGCATTTATGTGCGTACAGACATATTAGAGGAATATTATACGGGGATGATGAGGGTTAAGTTCTTTTGAACGTAGCCGCCCGATTCATTCGGCACTGGGTAGGGGTAAAAGAAAGACCTTGAGGTTTATATCCTCAAGGCCTTTAGCAAACTTAAACTTCAATTACTACTTCGTCAATCTTTGTGCCATCAGCAAGGTTCTCATTCCAAAACTTCCTTTGTTCTGCCCCACCGATGTTTATACCATAATAAAAAGATGGGTCAATAAACAATTCTTGTCCATTATCCAGGTTCAATTGAAGGCTGTTGCAGACAATTTGATTATTGTCACTAGACTCCCTACCGTTAATAACGAAACTCTTCACAGTATTTTTGGCAGACATCGAGTCAGTCAATATTATTTGACTTACCGACGTCTTGCACGGCAACATATCCTCGTCAATTTCAAATTGATATCGAATCGAATCAACTATCCTCACACTTAGTTTTGAGTATTGGTTAATTGATTCAAGTTCAATATACTTCTCACCCACTTCGAAATAATAGTAACGCATATCCGGACAAAAATCCGCTACTCCATCTTCAATATCTACAAAACCAAGCAAGTAAATATCTTGAATTGAGCCGCTCTTAAAGATATCAACAAGTTCTTCGAGCATATAATCTCTCCTTCATTAAGGGACAAACTGAATGTTTAAGTCCATACCCTTACCAGATTCTAGTAGAGTAACAAACTCTCCATTTGGTTTAGTAGCAACTGTCATACCATTGCCTCTATAAATATTTAACACTTCACCATCTTTTTTCAAAGTTCCCTTACCCACAAACGATACTGTTCCATCGTCAATTATTTTGCCAATATCACTCAAGAATGCATCGCCGTGTGTCTTATATTTAGGGTACTTTGTTCCAAGAGCATTCTCTAAAATGCCCTTATGTCGAATAAAGTGGTCTTTGAAGTTCTTGCCTGCGGTGATAATAGTACAATTATGCACCCAAATCCCAAGGTTAGATACAAAGTAAGAATGATACCCGTCGACCATGAAATTGTAAACCGTTGTTTGTCGCGGCGCTTTCTCAATCTTATCTATTGCCAGTTTAGTACCATCACTTGAGACAAGCAAATCTCCAACCTTTAGGTCTTGTACGAGAGTCCACCCTTTTTCATCAAGCCAAAATGGATGTAATCCAGTTGTTTCGATGACTTCATCACCGATATGGACGTAATAAACTTCATCTGCCTGCTTTTGGAACAGCTTTACGACCTCTCTGTATTCCACTTCTCCGGTTGCATCGGACTTGGAAAGAACCTTATCTCCGACTTCAATGTCTTCGATATTCTTCTCCCCTTCGTCTGTTAATACCTTTGTCCCTGCTGTAAAACAATTACACTTTGCAAGTGATTTCGCTGCTTTACTAACCTTAGATCCAACTTTACCTGCTTTTAATACTTTTCCCCAAGGCAGAAATGATGCTACAGTCAGGGCTTTTTCATTCAGAGAGCCATCAGGATTTAAAAGCGTATTTACATCATCCAGTATTAAAAAGTTGGCTCCTTCAACTAACAATGTTTTACCTGCTTCGGCCTGTGCTTTTAGAATCGTTTCGCAATGCCCCGGACTCGCTGCACACGTCATTGCAGGTGTTGGTGCCATCGGTATCCCAATATGTCCACTCGGATCTACGTATTTCAATGGATTATTCTTTACATACGTATACAAATTCAAACTCAGCGGATTCTTGATATCCCCTTCATACGTATCCTCATTAATAAACCGTCCTACACTTGGATCATACCATCTTGCGCGCAAATATTGCAGATTCGTTGCTGCATCCCAGTATTCGCCCGAGTAGCGGAAAATGTTCGGGACTCGCTCCTCCTGCACCAATGGATTGCCCCAGATATCGTACGTATAGCGGTTCAGTACATTGCCTTGTGCATCCCGAATCTCAGTAATGTCGCCGTGCCCGTTGGATACGTAGTACTGCATGCCTTGTCCTGGAACTTGTCGTGCCAATAGCTTGCCGTTCGAATCATGGACATAGGATGCGGTAATGGTGATGCTGCCGTTGCCTTCTACTTTTCCTTCTGCTACGATCTTCGCTCTATCGTCATAGTAGTAACGGGTCGTTACGCCGCCTTCGGTGCGTTCTACCATCAGGTTATCGCCGTTGTAGCGGTAGCTGACGGCTTTGCCGTCTTCCGTCGTTACTTGGGTCAGGCGGTTGCGGCTGTCGTACGCATAGCTGGCTCCCTTGATGTTCGGTACCTGATCGCTTTGCAGGGTGCTGCGGTTATCCCGTTGATCGTACGCATATGCTTCATTGAACTGGCTTGAGGTCTTAATCCGATTCAATGGATCGTAGCTGAATTGATACGCTGCTCCGTTGTCGTTTTTCGCTACAATGTTGCGGTTGTTATCATAGGTGTAGCTGTAGCTTCTAAGCGGCGCATCTCCTTGCTTCTGCTGAATGCCTGCTAGATTCAAGCCATCATACGCATAGTTCTCCAAGAATCCTTGCGCCGATTTCAACTCTACCAAACGATTATATGAGCCGTCGTACTTGTATTCAAATTGCGTGAGCTGCGAGCCGCTGCCATCTAAGACGGCCATACTTGTTGGGTTCGGCAGGATGTTAGTATGGCTTATTCGCTGCGTGATCTTATAGCCCCCGGCCGCAACGGTCTGTTCCGTGCGCAGCCCCCTGACTTCATAATCGTAATTGATTCTGGTCTGATCCGGATAAGTGATCGATGCCAGTTCACCTGTTGGATAGTAGGCATAAGCTGTCGTTCCCGTCTGATCCGTCATTGCCGTCCGCTTGCCCGTTACGTCGTAGCTGTACGAAATTCTCTCGTCCGGAGCAATGACCGCAGTCAGGAAATTGCGGTTATTGTACTCGAACTGTTGGATTTGGCCTTTTCTGTCTATGCTTTTTACGACATTACTATTAGCATCATAGTAGAAGCGTTTGCTTTGCTTGTTCGGATCGATCTGCTGCAGCAGTCGGCCGATTTCATCATACCGTTTCTCAACCGTATTTCCGTCCGCATACTTGACTTCGACCATATCCCCCGATAGGTTATACCGATAGCGCGTCGTCTTTCCTTCAGCATCCGTAACGGCGATCAGGCGGCCTAGTCCATCATACTCGTATTTTGTCGCATTGTGATTGCCGTCGTAGGCAGTCTGAACATTCCCCGCCAAGTCATATTCGTACCGTGCGGCTACCACGGCTCGACCAGATGGTTTGATTTCTTCTTTGGCAATCAAGCGATCCATTACATCGTACGTCTCGCGGATTCCATTATTGCTGCCGTCGAAAGTCGTCTTCGTGTTGGCGGCATCGTCGTAGATGGTTCGGTTTTGACCATAGATGAAGTTTTCTTTCGTTACGCGTCCCCAAGCATCATATTCATACTCCATCCAATTGCCGTCAAAGGTTCCTTTTCGAATCATATGACCATAGCGATCATAGGTATGATTGGCCACCCCACCACGGCCATTTGTTTCTTTGATTAAATTCCCCAATGGGTCGAACCACTTTTCGATTTGCTGTCCGTTCGGGTACGTAATCGTTATTTTGTTTGCTGCATCATCGTATGCTACGGCGGTCTGTGTGCCGTCCGCATAGATTTCCGCAATCATCCGTCCCAGCTTATCATGCGTATACGTCGTTTCATTTCCGTTGCCATCGATGTATTTCGTCGGATCTCCTGTCAATGTGTTATACTCCATTCGGGATACGAGGCTGTCCGATGCTCCGTCGACATTCGTAACATTCACCGATTGCTTGTTCAAAAACATTCTTCCATATTCTTGCTGGACAACAGTATCCCGGGAGTCGCCTTTGATCCGTATCGTGATCGGGTTCCCCATCGAATCATATTCATAATTCAACTGCTGCACGACAGTTCCTTGATCACTCTTGGATTGAACTTGCAGCAGTCCGCCAGTACTTCGATCATACTGATATTCCGTATTCAAGTTCATGCTTTGCCCTGTAGGGACAACGCTGCGGATAAGCCCCTTCTGCTTATTCGGAGATTCCAGCCGCCCATACTCATAATGGCTTGTCGCGCCTAATGGATTCCTTTCAGAAACGATGTATCCCCAATTTTCCTTATCATACGTTCTGGTCGTAATTCGAGGTGCCGAGTTTCTCCCCTCGCTGCTTCGAACCTCTTCAATTCGAATGGGGTTCGGGTTTCTCATTCCCTTGTCATATTGATATCGGACAGTTCGGGCTTCATTCCCACGATCCGTACGCGTCCTCGTTTCTTCCAAATATAGACTCGATGGGGCGTCACTCCCATTATATCGTTTGTCATATACATAGGTCGTTGTTTTCAGACCGTCCGTTACGTCCACCGAGAAAGAGTTATCTTGGAACTTCTCCCCTACATCACCGTTATTGAACGTGAAAACCAACTCATTTTGATGCGTTCCGGAGGTCGAACTATAGGAGTCCCGACGCGTTTTATAGCGAATCGTTTCCTCTTCCGCATACTCCCCGATTTTACGGAATACCGGAGTATCGAATGCAAACCGGGTAATTGCTTTCGTTGGATGCTCGATTACGCTTAAAGCGATGGTATCGTTTCTCCCCCATTTCATTCTCATTAAATCGGATTGTCCATCCTTGCGAAAATCTTTATAAGCCCTGGCAAAGTTGAAGTAAAGGTCTTTCCACACGCTGTAATCGTATTTGGTGGATCGTCCCATCGGATCGATGACTTCCGTCAGCAGATCTTGTTCCAGGACGGATTCTCCTTTAATAGAGGTCACTCTTTGCTTTTTATAGACAACTGTCCGACCTCCGCTTTCCACGACAATTGTATTATCGGGATTATACGTAAAAATCATAGCATTGGCACCGGTTCTTGAACTGTTTGACGTCACTACTATACCTAGTTCTGTACCGTGATAGATAAATTGAATATAATTCCCGTCTTTATCCTTTATTAGAATTAAGTCGCCCACGGCATTAAAATATTGCCGTACCCCTGTTTTATAATTGGCAAGCTCATACGCAGACTTTTCATTTCCTATCTTTACATTCTCTGATTCGGAAAAGTTCAGATCATGAAAAGGATACCCCACAATGTTAGATCCATCTATTCGGTAAGTGCCCAAGCCGGAAATATAAAGGTACATCTGTCCGTCTACTCTTTTGAAATAGGAGATATCCCAAATCCACCCTTTTCCGAGCTTGAATCTGCCTTCTTCATCGGTTGAATGTTTCGTGATATTCTCCTTATAACTTTCCGGGTTGAAAGTAATATCGTTCTTGGCTCGAGAGCTGTCGTATACGCGTCGCAGCGCAAAATCTAAACCGTTGTATCCAGGCATGACCAGATCCGTTGTCTCCACGCGCAAGGAAGCGTCCACGGTCGAAATATGGTCGCTTTCCGAACCGACCGCATACGGAGCTTGATCCAAGCGAATCGGTGCACGCTGCAGCGCGACCTTGTCGTATGGACTATCGTCGCTTAGCGATCTCTTCGCTCGACGCAGGGTGTTGTATACTAGATCGGTAACCGATAATGGATCTTCTCCTCCATATACTTGATCCGTCACAGAGGTGGGGCCATATACGGCAGCAGTTACACTTGCATTATGAGCATGTAGGGGATCCGTAACTAGCGAGGGGTACTGCTGTTCCATAAATTGCTCATACGATCCGCCCTGCTTTTGAAGAAGCAGCCCTTGATAAATATGATGAAGCTGGTAGCCTTTCACGATTTCATTGACTACCCAATCCCTTGCTACGCCAAACATTTCCGTAATCGAGGTGACGGTGATTAGCTCATCTGAGTCCGATAAGGTTTCATTTGCGCCGTATACGCTAGAGGTGACGGTTCTATTGGATGTTTGGTTCGCAGACTTAGGAGAGTCTTGTGCTGATGTAATAGGTATACTTGTGAACAATAGCGTACATGCAAGAATCATTGACAACCATTTTTTCAAGGCCATTTCCTCCTACTTCATTTTTTGTTGAATCTATATTCTTTTTAATTTCGGATTTGCAATGTATACCTTTCCTTTTCCACTTGTTCCGGTCTCACTTAGATGGAAATGTATCCGCACCAAAGTCGCATTCGGAGGAGGAATAAATTGTCCCTGCAATCTCGTCCAGTCTATAGGTTTATTAACATGGGCAGGTGTATCCGCTCCAACTAATCTATAATGTTGATCAAAATAATGTAGAGCAAATGATAACGATGCATGGTTAAGTTCTTCAATCTTCACATCTGCTGAGAGATCATAATGTACCCCTGGAACAATAGGTATATCTTGATAGAAATTAATGCCTCCACCTGGCATCTTTCTTGCATCAATGAATTGTGAAGATTGCCCCTGCTTCGGCGCTACATCGACGCTAGATACATTTCCTTCGCTTCCTTCAGATTTCCATACCGACCATCCAGCCGAAGTCGATTCTTTTGCTTTGATTTCTTGAAAGGACGAATTATACAACAGATCAGTCGCGGCGCCTTGAATCATTTTCAGTGCGTCTACATAGATTGTTCCGTAACCATTTTCAGCAGATTCCTGCAAGTGGAAATGAATTCTCGCAATTGCTGCTCCTTTCGGTGGCGTCAATTCCCCCGTAAATGTAAACCAACTAGCTGGAGTTCCATATGTAAAAAGGGGTCTCTGCGCCAACCAGATTGTAATTTGGATCAAAATAATGAATGGCTACATAAAAGTCTGCGTTTTTCATTCGATTAACAATCTACCACTTACACTATATGTTTGGTTTGGAGTCACTTGAACATCTTGATAGATATTCATTGCGCCACTCGGAATTTTCTGAGCATCGATTTTTTGCGCGTATTGCCCGGATGATATCGAACTCTGAGTTATAAGATAGGTTCCAACGGCTCCTTCTGACTTCCAATACTTCCACCCTGATGCAACTTCCCCATCTCCGACTACCTCAAAGTCTCCATTCCTTAATAAATTATGATCTACAATTCTCCTAACCACGTTTCCATTCTTATCATAGATAAACTTCACATGCTTCCCGTTGGATTCATTTACGGAATCCAAGTGATTAGAAGCGTTATACATATATTCTTGTGAGGATAAAGCTTGGGCACTATGCGGAAACAGCAATATACCAACGCCTAGCACATAAAAAAGTGACAATATGCATTTACTCTTCATCATAAACCTCCTTGTCATATCGTTAATACACGTAGATTAAATTTGAATTGATGGCTGGTGTTTTGTATATTTCGCTTTCAATCTCAATGGATGTAATGCCCGATTCCAGTTAAATTTTTCAATCCATTACCTGAACATGCACCCATGCTACGGCCATCATATTTCCGTATTGATCAACCGTATAGACATGCGTAATGTATGTACCTGATTCATTATTATGTTTACTGAAAGGAATTTGGATTTTCCATACACCCGGCTTTACTTTTTCCCCTTTCATCCATGGATGTTCAAGATCATCTTGTCCATTGTGATCCGTCCATGTTGGAAATCTGACTTCATTGATGCTAGTAGGAACTCCTTCTACAAAAATTTCATATGAACCATCGCTTTTCTTCACCTCTTGCGGAGCTCTAAGTTGAACGTTGTTACCGCGAACCGTAACGATAAAACCATCTACAAATTTCCCATCCGCATAGATATGGGTAATATAGCTGCCCGCCTCCTGATTATGCTCACTATAAAGTACAGTTGCTTTCCATACTCCATTCGCTACTTTACTTCCCTCAATCCATTTCAAGTCATCCTGATCATGAAGAGCTGTCCACGTTGGGAACTGAACCTTCTGCGTATTCTGATCCAGACCATAAATGGCAATATCGTAGGACACACTAGATAGATTCGTCTCGATTGGATACTGAGTTCCACCTGTCACATTTACCTCTGCCGCGCCAAGCATCATGTTGTTTCCATATTTGTCAAAGCTATAAATATGTGTGATATACTTTCCTGTCTCATAATTATGCTTCTTGAATGGAATCGTTATTTTCCATGTACCGTTCCCTTGATTGACTCCTCTAATCCAAGGTTGTTCCAGATCGTCTTGGCCATTTGCCTCTGTCCAAGTCGGAAACCTAACCTCATTCACATTGGAGCCTACACCATCAATGTAAATATCATAAGACTCGTCCTTCAATGACGCTTTTTCTGGACTGCGCACTTTCACGTTAAAGCCCACATTCACGATTGTCGATGCAACCATACGATCCCCATCATAAATATGAGTAATATAAGAGCCTGTTTCCATACCGTGATTTTTGAAAAAAACAGTCGCTTTCCATACTCCATTAGACACCTTCGTTCCCTTGATCCAATCAATATCATCTTGACCATTACGATCAGTCCAAGTAGGGAAATATACCTGTTCAGCATTACTACGTCCCTCTTATATAGATCTCATAGGATAGAGCCGACAAATTGATTGTTGGCTGTGCTGTCTGGCTCCCTTTTTTTCGATTGATTTGATTTCCGTTAGAATCATAGATATAAGACATATAAGTGCCATCTGCTTGAAAAGCAGCGATCAATCTTCCGTCAGCATCGTATATGTAATCGTTTTTCTTTGCATCTGTAGACAAGTTAATAAACACTTGCTGCGATTCCTTTTGCCCTTCTTGAGCAAGTGCTTTGTCCCCGTAAATCAAGTTTGTCCCAATCATAAAAACAATCATTATAGTGATGCTTATGAACAGCTTCTTTACATCCTTCACCATTACCATGTACCCCTGCCTTATCTATGTTTCCTTTTTCTATATTTACTATATCTGCTGACCTATGCTACTTTACAGACATTAATTTACATATATAAGAACAAACGGGTATTATTTGGGCGTGTTTTGTAACATCATTGTTCTTTTTATCACCTTATAGAAATGTTTCCGTGTATACTATGTTCATATAGTCACTCACGGAGGTATAAATCGAATGAAAAAACTGATCGGCCTATTTCTTTTGCTTTTTGGATTGGCCCCTGCCATAAATACGTCCGCTTTTTCTGCAGGGATAACAGAATATGAATATAACGGGAATAACAACTTAGTGAAAACGACTTCTAACGATACACAAACAAAATATGAGTATGATAAGAATGGAAATATGATCGGTCGGAAAATAAATAAAAATGCTGTATCGATTCCTAAGAATCTAGTACGCAACTCTTATTTCAAGGAAACAATGGAAACCGGGGATGCGAAAGATTGGAGAACAGAAACATGGGGAGCAGCAAGCAGCAGCTTTTCTATTGTAAAGTCCGGAAACAACAACTTACAAAAAATAACTGGCGAGGGTATCATCAACAACGGTATGGTCGGCGTTAGTCAAATCATTGACGTCGCCGCAGACAGAGAATTCGTTACAAATGCTACATTAACAGTAGAGCAGTTGAATCATGCGAAAGTCCAATTGTATATAGACTTCATTGGTGCTGACGGCAGCTATGTTGGAGCCAATGTTACAGAGTGGGAACACCCTACAAATGGTGGATTCATCACGCTATCAAATCATGGTCGCGTTCCTGCTTCAGCAAAAAAAGCAATTGTTTACGCCCTTCTTCGTGCAACCAATGACCAGGGTTCAGGAATCATCAATGTAAGTTCCATCCGACTTGCATACAGCTCTGATCACAATCTAGTATCGAATCCATCATTCCAATCTGAGCTTGGTTCTGAACTAGCAGATGATTGGAGAAAGACGGTATGGAGCACAGGCAAATCTCACTTCGAAACTGCTCGGCTCGAGAGCAATCATGTCCAAAAAATTACTGCATCAGAAATGGGAGTCAATGACCTGGTTGCCGTTACCCAAACGATAAAAGTGGAGAAAAATCGAGATTTTACGATTAGCGGATTATTCCAAGTCGAGCAATTGAAAGGCAGTAAAGTTCAATTATATTTGGACTTTATGGATGCCAAAGGCCAATATATAGGCGCCAGTATCACAGAGTATGAATATCCAACAAATGGACATTTTATCGTTCTTTCAAATTCAGGCACTACTCCTGCAAATGCAGAGAAGGTAGTCGTTCATGCAATCATTCGAGGTTTGACAAACCAGTCTTCCGGCAGCATGTATGTAGATTCCATTAACCTTCAATATTCAAGTGAACGAAATTTATTATCCAATCCCGAATTTATGGTTTATCCAGACCAAGATGAAGCGGGAGATGCCTGGAATAAGGGCGGTTGGTTGCATGAGCATAGTAATTATCAAATCAAACGTAGCAATCAACAGCATATGCAAAGTATTTCGGGATCTGGAATTCAAACTAATGGCGCACTAACCATCTTTCAAAATGTGAAGGTCGATCCAACAAGGAATTTTGAAGTAAGTGGAGGCATTCATGTAAAGCACCTAGAGCGTGCAAAAGTGCAATTGTATATCGATTTTATGGATGCTAATAACCAATTTATCGGGGCCAACATTACAGAACACTCTCAACCTACTACAGATTTTGTAACGTTGCGAAATAATGGGCAAATTCCTCAAGGGGCCGTACGCGCTCTTGTACACGTAATTATAAGAGGACTCGATAATCAAGCTTCTGGCAGTATAGATATTAAAAAGCTAGTATTCAAATACAATTAGCGATATTCTTTACCTACAAAAAGAGAAGTCCAGCCTAAATTGCTAGACTTCTCTCTCGGTACTCCATCCACTTTCTAATTAGATTTTCGTTGATTTTTAACGTTTCCATTAAATCCCTTTATTTCTTTATTACGACTTAGACTGAAGTAATCTTGGCAGCTCATCAAGGAGCCATTCTCGAGACGTCGCATCGCTCCCCGCTTTGTTGATATCGAATTCGTATACGTGTCCGTTCTTCACTGCAGGGAGCTGAGTCCAAACCTTGCTCTTCAGAAGCTCGTCCAAATCTTTTTTGCAGATGCATCGATCGGCTTTAATATGAAGATCCGGTCTCCAGCATACTCAGGCAGCTTTTCCAGCGAAATCTCCATAAACCCAGTGCCGTTTCTTACTATGTCCTGGACTAGTGAAACAGGCTTAAAGCCCAACTCTCCGTATAATAACTGAGGCAACCCAGCCGACACCATCACGAACAAACGATTGCCGGGATACATGGTGATTACAGATGCAGTCTCTTCTGGCTTAACACCTTGTTCCCGAATCTTGTTCCACATTGCTTTTTCTTTCTTTGTATAACGCTCCAGCCATTGTTCGGCCTCCTTTTCCTTGCCAAACAATTCGCCTAATACGCGCATTCGATCTGGAAGAGATGCGAAAGAATCGAAAGTAACCGTTGGAGCGATCTTCGATACTTGGGTATATACCGTTTCGTCGTTGTTGGCGATAATGATGAGGTCAGGATCAACTTCTACCGCCTTCTCGACACTGAAAGGAAATCCGATATCTGTGGATCCTGACAACCGATTCTCGTAAGTGGTACCAAGTATACTTTTATGTAAAATTCCAACAGGTGTAATCCCAAGCGCCAGAAGGTCTCCAGTCGTTTCCCCATGGTAGATAATACGCTGCGGATGTGCAGACACTTCTACTGTATGACCGGTCCAATCCGTGAACGGACGGGTTGCGGCTTGATTGCTTAAGACAGTTGCTTGCTCAGTACTATGTGTTGTTGTTGTGGATGCATTGCTTGGCGCAGTTTGTTCTGATCCTATCGGTACGCTTCCCCCACCGCATGACGTCAATAATGATGCTATAACGGTCGATACCAATGTCAACTGTCCTATACGATTCCATTTGAATATAGTCACGTATACTTCCCTCCTATTTTCAATTCGATATTGATAATGATTATCATTATTGTAATGGTAAGTATAAACAAACACTCTCTGCACCGCAATGGAGAAATTAATATTTTTATGACTTTTATGTGTGATGGTATCCAAACTTCTTGAAACTAAAAGGTCGAGTTGAAGGGATCCCCCTAACTCGACCTTTTTTAACTTCTGAATCGACTCACAATAGAAACCATCTATTTATGGGTAAAATCCAAAATGAAGGTTATATGGATTATATACATTATTCTCTTACCTCACTTGGAACTATTAGCTGCTCTGCTAAACCAGCTCCCTCAGCCAATATTCGAGGAACTCCCGAATTCGCTCATTATTCTCGTATTGCAATACCCGCCGGTACATCCAACGAACTCTTTCTTTAAGCGATCGATCCCGCTGTGCACATAAACCAAGCAAGTCGATGCAGTGCAGCCGTTCCGCCCCTCGCCCGTATTCCAGCAAATGAGCATAGAGAGCAGTACCGCGGGCAATTTCACGCATGCATGTTTCAGCGACGCGGGCATTTCCATTCTCTTTCTCACTATCAGCCGGCTCGCCTGAAGCAATGAGAACCAATAGCTCCAGCATGAAGGGGCGTGCAGCATCCGTTGTCCGCTGAATCATGCTTAACAGACAAATGACGGTTGGCACAGCCGCCTCATAAAGCGAGCCCTGTACAACTACGGTCATTTCGATCAGTGAACTGGCTTGCTCCGCTTCAGCAATCGTAGACGCATCCTGCAGCTGAAGAAGAACTTCTGGCAGCCGTTCCGTCGCTTCCGCTCCTCGATACGTCGTCCAAGGTATTCGAATGATATCCCATGCCATTGTCCAGCCCTCCTTCCAGGATGCATCTTCGCCTATGATTAACATATTAGAGCTACTCCAAAATCAGAAGCAGCTCTCCATATTGAACAATATGGCTTCATGAATAATATCCGTACGCAAGTTACCTCAGACTCTCGAATATATTAAGATGCATACGATATACCGGTTGGGCGCACCAATCCAATTACTCGGGTGGAGGCGATGGACATGAATGTAATGAAGGCATTGGGATATGAGGCAAACGATCGATTGCTGATTATCAATGCTGACGATTTTGGCATGTGCCATGCCACGAATATGGGCATCATGCAGCTTCTCGAGGAGGGCTCCATTTGCTCTGCCTCCATTATGATGCCATGCGGATGGGCCAAGGAGGCTGCTCGGTGGAGCGCCGCTCATCCTGAACTGGACATTGGCGTGCATCTCACCTTTACAAGTGAGTGGGAAGGTTACAAATGGTCAGCAATGAATCGTTCGCGCGATATTTCCACACTGTTAACCGAGGAAGGTTACCTCCCTGATAATTGCCTGACAATCGAGCGCATGGCCGATCCCGAGCAGGTTCGCTGTGAAATGATTAGCCAAATCGAAGCAGCAAGGCGGCTCGGCATCAATATTACCCATGCTGACAATCATATGGGAAGTCTGTATGGACTTGCGTCAGGGAGGGACTTCCTTGATGTTGTGTTTGATGTGTGTGCAGCATACGGCCTTCCGTTCCGCATGCCAAGACGAATCGGAGGCATGAAGCTAAGTTCAGAAATGGAGCGCATGGCCAAGAGCCGAATTGAACTGGCAGATGCCAAGGGGATTGTCATTCTTGATACGCTCCTCGGACTTCCTTATGAGTGGATTCCTGGGGAGACGTATGCGCAGGTCAAAGCCAAGGCGGAAGCGCTCCTCCGAGGATTGCTGCCAGGGATTACTGAAATATTCCTCCATCCTTCTCTTGTATCTGATGAATTGAAAGCCATTACCCCGCATTGGGAGAAGCGCGGCATGGAGTGGCGGTTATTCCGTGATTCTGACATTCGCCGCGTAATTGCCGAAGAAGGTATTCAGCTTATTCGCTGGAGAGACTTGCGCGATGTACAGCGTGGACTGCTGCCGCCGCTTGCATAGCAGCAGCTTTAAAAGGAGCGTGGAGCAAATGAATAGGCAAATCGCACCGATTCGCAAAGCCGCCTTCGCTTCGGGAAATATATCGGCAAATATAATGGCGCAAATGTTCGCTGCTTATATTGTGTACTATTACGTCGATATTCTTGGAGTACGTCCAAGTCTTATCGGAATCGCGATGGTCATACACGGGCTAGTCGGCGCCTTGCTCAATCCGCTGTTCGGCTACGTATCCGACCGATTCCGCACGAGATGGGGCCGGAGGATCCCTTACATGGCATTCGGCACGCTGCCACTCGCAGCCGTATTCACCCTAATTTGGTTCCCCCTTGCTTCAGGCGATGGATTGTTTTGGTATTTTATCGTGCTTGTTCTGCTGTACGATATTCTGTACGTTCTTGTCATTTTGAACTACTCTGCATTATTTCCGGAAATGTTCGTAACGATGAGGGAAAGAGCGACTGCTTCCTCGTGGAAGCAAATGTTCGGCATATTGGGCATGATTGCAGGGGTAGCAGCGCCTCCGCTTGTGTACACGGAATATGGATGGGGCGCAATGGGGGTTACTTTTGGAATCGTATCGGCTGTATTTCTAGCGGTAATGATCTGGGGTTCGAAGGAAAATGAGCGGGCATCTGCGCGCACAATTGGATTATGGGAGGCAATTGTATATACGTTCTCTAACCGTTCCTTTGTCACCTATGTGCTCGGCGGTTTTTTGTACAACTGACCTTTGCCCTTCTAACCGCAGCTATCCCATTCTTCACGAAATATGCGCTGCACGCAAATGAAAGCGCCAACACCATCATGCTCGGGCTTGTTTTTGTTACTGCAATTCCATTTGTTTACGTATGGGCGTATTGGACAAAACGTTACGGGCCACGCAAAACCATGATTGCAGCCATCCTATGCTACATGTTCGCCCTTGCCCCGCTTATGCTCGTCTCTACGGAAGCAGGCGCATATATTGCGGGCGCGATCATTGGGTTCAGCCTTGCTGGGCTCATCATCCTGCTCGACATCCTGCTTTCCGAGGTCATCGACGAAGATGAGCGCACGACGGGGGCTCGACGCGAAGGTATGTATTTCGGCATGAACGGATTCATTATCCGATTTGGCGTCTCCCTGCAAGCCATCATTATGAGCACGGTGCTCGAATCCAGCGGCTATATAGCCAATAGCGCTCATCAACCTGACGCAGCCATTTTCGGGATCAGGCTCATGCTGGCAGGTATCCCAATCGTCGCACTCGTATTCGCCATCATTTGCTTTATTGTGTATCCAATTCGGAACGTTCCAGAGCGGAACAATGAACCATGAATATCTTCTGCTTCATCCATCTATAAATTTCATTATCCGCCGAATCGTTTCGTCAGCTTGTCCATATGCGCCTGTGCAATTTCACTCAGGTCAATATCATACTTCTCCGACAGGACAATGACATTTGCCAGCACGTCACCAAGCTCTTCCACCAGCTCTTGACGCAATTCATCCTTGCTTCGTTCGCCCTCGTCCGGACGGTCGCGGCCAATTTCCAGCGCTCGAACAACACGGGCTACCTCACCGACTTCCTCCATCAGGAAGCCGACGCGAATAAACGGATTGTACTGCGACCATTCCCGTTCCTGATAAAATTGCTGCACCCATTGTTGAAATGGCTTCATCTCCATCGTAAATTAACTTCCTTTCCTGACCAATGATGTCTATACTTAATAAAGTATACCAGATGAGGAGGCATGACTCGTGAAAAGATTATGTGTATATTCCGGTTCCAATTTGGGGACGCATCCCAACTTCGCAAATAGCGCTCAAGCTCTTGGCCGCGTGCTCGCGGAGAAGAACATTGAGCTCGTATATGGAGGCTCCAAGGTCGGACTTATGGGCGAAGTTGCCAACGAAGTGCTGCGTCTTGGCGGCAAGGTAACAGGCGTTATGCCGCGCGGACTGTTCCGCGGGGAAGTTGTACATACCAGCTTGACGGAACTCATCGAAGTAAAAGACATGCATGAACGCAAGAAAACGATGATAGATCTGTCTGATGGATTTATCTCGCTGCCTGGCGGATTCGGTACGTTCGAGGAATTGTTCGAGGTCATCAGTTGGGCGCAAATCGGCATTCATCAGAAGCCTATCGGCGTCTTGAACGTTGAAGGCTATTTCTCACCAATGCTGGAAATGGTGCGCCATTCCATTCAAGCAGGCTTTGTAAAGCAAGAGCATGAACTGCTTATTCTCTCTTCAGCAGATCCCGCTGAGTTGGTGGAGAAGCTGCTTCAGTATACTCCTCCCGTGTTCGGCAACAAATGGAGTCAATTGGATTCAGAATCTGATAAGTAATCCTGCACATAGAATAAGTGCATTTCCTCCATCCCACTTCATCTGTGGAAGCTCCCTAGCGAGCTTTTCCACAGATTCGGATGTGACATGCCCCCTCTCTTCCCCTCGCTTTTACAGCGTAAAACCGCTGATATATAACGCCATCCCCTACATTTCTAATAGCTGCCTACAGCCTCATTTGTACTGAGATAACGGCATATTTATCTTGGGAACTTCGTCTATTTGCGATATACTCGAAAGGAGTGAAAAAACACAGCTTCGGTTGGTAGTCCGAACGTTCCGATTGACAGTCGGGATCAGTAACCTTCCCCCCCTTGGGATGTCCATCACTCTTTATTACAAAGGGGGAATCGAGTGTGAAGTTGACCGTATTTTTTGAAGGCCCATTCTGGATCGGCATCGTAGAGGACACTGTCCACGGGCGTCTGAAGGCTTGCCGCCATGTATTCGGAGCAGAGCCAAAGGATGCAGAAGTGCTTGAATTTGTGGAAGTATTCATGATGCCGCTAATGGAGCGGGTCACGCAAACTGCTGTAGGCGCCCAAGAGCAGCTGCGTCGCATCAATCCGAAGCGGCTGGCAAGACGTGCCGCAATGGAAATGAAGCAGCGTGGCATATCAACGCAATCCCAGGAAGCACTGCGTCTTGATTACGAGAGCAGAAAGAAGGAGCGCACATGCCGCTCTCGGGAAGAACGCGAAGCATTGCAGGAGAAAAAACGGAGCATTCGCATTCAAAAGCGGAAAGAAAAGCATAGAGGTCGATAAGCTGCTTCTATGAAGCAATCGCCCCGGACACCTCCGCAGTGGCCAGGGTTGTTGCTGTCCATGCATGCAAAAGGAGACAAGCTATGTTCATCGCGATCCTCTTATTTATTATCGCCGGACTCGCCGAAATCGGCGGCGGCTACCTCGTATGGCTTTGGCTGCGCGAAGCACGTCCGCTCTGGTATGGAATTGTGGGCGGCCTGATTTTAGTTGCCTACGGCGTTATCCCTACGTTTCAATCCTTTCCCTCATTCGGACGTGTATATGCTGCATACGGAGGCGTGTTTATTATTCTTGCGATTTTATGGGGCTGGTGGGTCGATAAGAAGGCGCCAGACGTTTACGATATGGCAGGAGCCGTCTTCTGCCTAATCGGAGTTGCGATTATGCTGTGGGCGCCGCGCTCTTAGTCTCGTGTTCCACCTATACAAGAGAACTGTCCAAAAACATAAATAAAGGGAAGGGAGATACCAAGATACCACGTTGGGTGCTCCCTTCCCTTTATTTTAATATATGATCATACATTCATATATTTTAGATAGAAAACTTCTTCTTTCCTAACCTTTTCCGTTAAGCGTGCTTCTTCAACGGACGGCGCTCTAGCTGTGATCGCAGCACATCCAGCTGCGTCAGCAATTCCTGAGAAATATCACTCATTTCTCGATACGCAGTTATCGCCGTATCTCGATGTCCGATATCTATCTGGCGTGCAACCTCGCCTGCCAATCGATGCAGCTTCTCATGCAGCGCCACCATTTCCTTAAACTCTGGAAGATTAGCCACCGTCGAATCCTTGCGGCTCTGCTCTTTTTCAATCCATTTGCCAAGTCGGCATTGATGGAAATTCTCCATAACCGCCGGATCGCTCTCATCGAAGCCAAGAAGCCGATTATACGTACACCACTTCCAAAGCATATGGTCAGTCTTCATGATGCGAATCCATTGTGCTTCATCCAGATGACGGAACCATTCAAGCGACTGTTTGCGCAGGGCCTCGACGGATTGGCTTGTTGTATAAATGTGCAGCCCCGTGGATTTAGCCGTGGACATCATCTCTTCTGTATTTTTCACAATGCCAGTCATACCGGCCGTAATCTCTTGTGTCGCATCTGCCTGCTGCTCCACGATTGCTGCAATCGCATCCTCAGTAGAGCCTACCTCTTTGACCGTCTGCATCATTCGCTCCAACTGCTCGAAAGCGCTTTTATTTTTATTGTGCTGGATATCCATTTGCACTGACATATCTTCCGTCCGCTCCTGCACTGCGGTTGCCATTCCTTGAATGGTCTCGATGACTTCATAGACATCGTGTACAGCTACCTTCGTCTGATCGGACAGCTTGCGAACTTCGCCAGCTACCACGGCAAAACCACGCCCCTCTTCTCCTGCACGCGCCGCTTCAATGGAAGCATTTAACGCTAGAAGCTGTGTTTCACCAGCGACCGTATCGATTAAGTGAACGACATCCGTCAATTTTTGCATGGAACGCTGCAACTGATCAAAGCGTGTGCGCGTATCTAAGAATAAATCATTCATCATCTCGAAGCCTTCGATTGTCTCCTCGACAATGGTGCGATTTTCCTGAAGCGCCGCTATCATGTTTTCTGTATTCGTGGCGGAATCCGCAGTTTGGGCGGCTACCTCTTCAATGGACGCCGTCAATTGCTCAGTAGCTGCCTGAATGTCCATCACATCCTGCAAGGATCGCTCGGCAGCGGTAAGCATCGTGTGCAATCCATCGGTTTGAATCAACATTTCCATAATATCGCTGTTATTGTCCATCAGTCGGTATTCCGTAGCAGATTGATAGGATTCCAGAACAATTTGGGCGTCCAGCATGACAATCCGGTGGAGTGCCATTAGGATCGCTGATGCATCGTTGGAGCGGAAATCACTCACAATGATAGGAACCAGATATTCATAGACACGCAGGAAAGAGGCAATAAACCATTCCGGCTCTAATTGAATACGGCTGTGCACCTGACCAATCCGTTCTCTCATTTGTACGTATTCTTCATCAAAGGCAACTTGAGGGATAGATTTCAAATAGGAGACGAACGTGCCTTTCAATCGCGCTCTTGTACTGTGCTGATCGATCATCTGCTTCATTTCAGGCAGTTCGAACAATAAATCGTAATGGCGGTCTGTAATCGCTTCTGCGTATTTTTCCATGTATGGGGCCAAACGACGCAGGCATTCGGCATCTTTAGAAGTGATTTGTAGAAAATTCATCTTTGTTCGCAGGGAATCCAATACAACAATATCGGATTCGGTTATCGAGTGAGGTAACATCGGTTTTCGGAGAATCACCGAATTCATCCCTTTCTCTCTCTAGTAGGTTTGTTGATGTTTCCAAAAATTAATAGAATGCATATCCCCTTAATTAATAGTACCATATTCTAGGATTATGACAAAACTGTAAGCTTGCGTAAGTCAAATCAATAGATATATTCCCTATAAATCTACTACAATGGAGTTAACATACTATGCTCAACAACCACACCTATTTATCGGCGGAAGGAGGGCCACCCATGAGCAGCATACCCCCACACATCCAACCGCGTCCCACACGATGGAAGCTGGCTGTTACCCTGCTAGTCATCTGCCTGATCACCCAGCTGTTAGCCGGGTGCGCTATGGGAAGCAAGAGTGAGAGCACGGCGAAGAAGGAGGATGCCTCCTCGTCTCCGATTCAATATCAGATCCATGCGAAATGGAATGAACAGACACGAACGCTGCAAGCGCAGGCTGTCGTCAAAATACGCAATGTATTTAACCGGAATCTCAATGAACTTGTGTTCCATTGGTTCGCAGACAGCTACCGCAAGCCGGAAACAATGTCTATTCAATACAAGCAGCGCAATGAAGAGATACGCAAGCAATCGCCTCAAGAAGGCCATAACATGGAGGATCGTTTTTTGGCGGCGTTACGACCAAAAAATAACGACTCTGGACGGAAAACCCTTGGAATTTAAGCATGCGAACCAATCCATGACCGTCAATCTTAATCAGAGCTTGGCTCCCATGGATACGATATCCCTTCGAATTCTTTATGATATACAGATTCCATATGGTGCTCAGCGGCTATCCTATACCGAAAATTACGTGGGTGGAACCTACTGGACACCACAGTTGGCTGTGTTCGATTCGATCCGCGGCGGCTGGAACCGGGTTCCAAATAATCCACGCTACAAGAGTGACTTTTTCTATACCGCTGATTATGATGTAAGCTTGAATATGCCTGCCGCATGGAATGTAGCGATGACGGGAACGATGATGGATCAGCGTGTGGAAAATGAACGGAAAATTGTGCATACAAAAGTGCAGAATGCACGCCAATTCGGATTCTATGCCAGCCCTAACTATATAGAAACGAAAGCGGAGCTGCCTGGCGGCGGCCTGTTGTCTGTATTCACCTTCGAGCAGCCGAACCAGGAGCAGATGCAGAAGTATACGGCTGCGTTGCAGAATGCGATCGGTTTTTATTCTGATAAAATTGGAGTTTTACCGACTAAGCATTGGAAGTTCGTTGAAGCCCCATTCCCAGAAATGACAGACAGCTTGAATGAGGTCATTCTATTTAATCAACTTGGCGCAGTTGGAAGTGAGCAAGGAGTGCTGTCACAGGATGTGCTTCGTTCCATTGCCAAGCAATGGTTTTCGCTTGCGATTGGGCATAATTCGCTGACGGAGGGCTTTTTGGAAGAAGGACTGTCTGAGTTCGCTGCCCACTATTATCGTCATGAGCAGGAAGGCGCACCTTGGCCAATGACACTATGGAACGGCAATTACCCAAATCTTTCGGCAACAAGCTCGTGGCGTGATCCGAGTGGTGAAGCACTTGCCCTTCCTTCTGAACAATGGCCTGCCGTTCTGTTCCAGAAGCAAGTAACGACTCCGGCCTATCATGTTGGTCAATATTCCGAGCTCCTCTATCGCGTCAAAGGAGGAGCACTTATGGTTCAATGGGTGCAGCAAACGGGCACTGAAGCGCTCGACATCGTCTGGCATAAGTACTTCCAGCGTTACAATGGACGTATGGCAACGATTGACGGGTATACGAACTTAATCGGCAGCACGCTTGGAGATGTGAGAAAGACGAGCATGCAGGAGTTGCTTTCCATGACCAATCCGAAGCCTGTTGCATAAGTGATGAAGGAAGCTGGTCGTCATTCCACTTTATAAAGAAATAACAAAGGGGCAGCGTATGCTGCCCCTTTGTTTTATGCTTGCCTTTCTTTTGTGGTCCTGTACTCTGCCGTTCAAGCTTGAACTTCCCCGATATAACCGCTTGCGCATGAACATAACTATAGTCAGTTCCTTTTTATTTTGGAAGCGGTGCGGTGCGGCCAAGCTCCAAATAACCATCCGCAAGCCACTCTTGTTCAAGCTTTTGCAGTTGTCTGCACATACGAAGAACCGCATAACCATCCACACGTCCGCTCTGAGCGGCTAATAAGAAGACATTTTTCAGCATGTCTGCCTTGCGGGCAATTTCCCGAAGCTGTCCTACCCAAGGATGATCGTTGGACATTAGCGCCGCAGCGAAGCAGGAATAGGCATATCGAGAGCCAGCAAGGAATCTGAATGCATGGGAATTGCAATAATATAGCTGCACCCAATCCGGAAATACCACTGGCTCCTGCTGATTTATCGAATAAAGGATCCATTCGTAAAAGACTGCTTCGTCACTCAGATCCAGTATCTTTTGCCGCTCCGCAAATCGCTCTATTATCCGCTCCATATCCACCTTCAATACTTGATCCGGCCTCTGAACAAGGAACGCCTTTCGATCTTCGGCCTTTATATAAGGGCTGTCTATCATACGGCGGAAATCGGCCTCGGATACGAAGCCTTCAAACTCTGGAAAGGTATCTCGGGCACAATATCCCGGAACGGATGCGCCCTCTTCGGAGTAGGGGGCTGTATTTGCTGCAGCGCTGGACAGACCGCGAACCCACACAGAATGCACAGATTGCGGATGACCATAGAATCCTGGCTTCACATACGGCGATTCGCCGCACACGATCCAGAAGAAAGCTGCTTCCTCTGTAAAATCAAGTGCTTGTAAAATTGCGGCGGCATCTTCATAAGTTGCATATGGTATCTCACGGTACGGCACTCCGATGAGCTTAAGCTCAGATGGAGTTAGGCATGGGGATTCGTACAACCAAGGCAGCTTCTTGTGCACATATAAATGCTCATAAATAGAGCGCGTGCTCTCCCATGCATTGTAATACAACACCTCGACAGGAATTCCCCATTCCTGCAGCGCAATGGACACTTGGACATTCCTGCAATCCAGGAAGCCCTGCTCATAACGCTGTCTTTCCCGCATAAACGACGGTGCCAGTTCTCGTTCAGCCATTCGATGTCACCCCTTCTCATCCCTTTCCGTTCCATATC
This sequence comes from Paenibacillus alvei DSM 29, assembly GCF_000293805.1. Taxonomy (GTDB): domain Bacteria; phylum Bacillota; class Bacilli; order Paenibacillales; family Paenibacillaceae; genus Paenibacillus_B; species Paenibacillus_B alvei. The sequence continues at coordinate 335,022 of NZ_AMBZ01000005.1, forward strand.
CCGCTCGACTAGCTTCCGGCACTGCTATACCCGGCTACAGATCGCTTCCAGCACCATCGCGTTAAAAGCAGCAGCAAGAGAGGCGCAGCAACGGCCCATAATATATCGCCTGCGCTCAACTCTTGGAGCACGAACTTCGGCGCATAGTTGCTAATGAGGAATATCGGAATTACATATACCCCGATTCGCTGCAGCCAACGCGGAAAAATGTCCAGCGGCATATTGTTCGCATCCCAAATGGAATGCGCGATTTCGGTCACTGCCCCAGTCTGGACGAAGCGGAACGCGAGCAGCGCGGGCAGCAGCATAATGCCATATGTGACAACAAGCGCTGATATCAACAAACCTGCAAATCCCAGAATATTGCCATCTAACGGAAGGCCCGCACGATGCCAGCCGATGCCGATCATAACCGCTCCTGCCACGACATTCGGGATAGGCAGGCCAATATCGACATAGCGCAGCGATACAATAAATTGCAGCGATACCGGCTTCGTCAGCAGCAGATCAAGTGTCCCATCGCGGACGTATTGCTGAAGACGAATGAAGTTCACATAGAATAAGCCCATGTACAATCCCGTCATCATTGTATAAGTGCCAATGAACAGGAGAATATGATCCGGCGTCAGATTGCCAATATGAAGATCGGTCTGATACACGATCAGGATATAGAGTGCTTTAGCACATAAAAAGGCGATTTCCACCGTAATCCCCATCCAGAAATTGAAGCGGTATTCCATGCTCGCAGCAAGGCAATTTTTCACAAACAAACCGTACAGACGAGCATAATCTTTCATGTTCTTCCAAGAACGCAACTTCGTCCCCTTCCATTCCGTTCCCATTCTCTACCCCCCTAGCCCAACATACCGCTTCAGCCCGGCACGCCAAGCCAAGTGCGCAGCGCCTGCAAGCAAGGCAATCCACCCGCATTGAATCAGGAGACCTGTTAACGCCTCTCCTTCCGTCAATCTACCGTTTAGCACATTGACCGGAAAGTAAATCGTATATTTGAATGGAAGCAAGCTGAACCAGCTATTGAGCGTGTCGCCGAACACCTCAAGCGGTACGATGCCGCCGCTCAGAATTTGCACGATAAGCCCTGTAATGACAAAGAAATAAGAGATTTCTGCGAGGCGAAACGCCAAAGCGCATATGGCGTAGGAGAGAAGAAACTGCACGACGGCTGCGAGCAATAGACAAGCTGAAAATAGAACCATCCGACTTGGCGAAAGTTGCGTATGCCCATAATACGAAGCCGTAAATAGAACAACTGCCACCAGACCAAGCAAAATGCCGTCCGAGATGACACGGCTGCCTGCATAAGCAGACACCCGATACCAGAAGTAGCTTACAGGGCGAATGAGGTACGCATTCAGGCCGCCGCTCTTAATGTCTTCCGCAATCGTACGCTCGAGCTGTGTCATGACGAACTTTGCGACAAGACCGGAGAGAATCGTATACAAAATCATTTGGCTGTATTCATACCCATACAGCGTCGCGATGGAACAAGTTGCGCAAGGAATGCTTTAATCCGCTCTGCTTCTGGTAGTAAGCGAATGTTTTACTTAATTGTTTGACCCTAATCGCGCTCATCGCTTATATCCCCTTCCCGGCTGCTTGCTGCTAAGCTCCGTTGTTGTACAGCAGCACGCATTTCGAGCAAACCGGTGTTAAGCCGCAAGATAGCACTTCACGCTGCCTGTTGTAGCTGTCTCCATGAAAGACTTCCTTCAAGCTGGATTCGCGCATATCGGCAATCGTGAATTCCGGAAAGAATTTGCATGGATTGACCTTCCCATTTGGCAGCACATCCATGCGTGTGGACAAGGCCAGACATTCCTTCCTCTTCATGCCGGGACGTTCCGTGCCAAGTATGAAATCCCGCACCTCATCCGGCTCCAACGCAGGCTGGAAGCGAATGCGATTATTCCAGACGCGCGAGCGCAGCTTCTCCATTTCCGCGAGCAGCGGTTCCACATTGTCTGGCGATAGATGATAGGTGAATGAATGCCAGCTCTTCTTCGCGGAATCATGGGCGGCATCCAGCCAGCCGAAGTGCTCGGCGAAGTATGTATCCATCCGCTCCGCCACCGGCTCTGGAATATACCATGGAAAAACGAAATATACGGAGTTGACCCCTACCATTTCAAAATACTCCATAAACTCATACAGCCGGTTCACCATCGCATCATTGATCGTCAGACTGATCGAGACATCCCCTTTGAATTCACCGGTGCGCTTTTTATCCAGCAGAAGCTGAATAGCTGACATGACTTTGCGGAAAATGCCGCGACCGCGAATCGCATCATTTTCCTCTTCAAAACCTTCCAAGCTTGCCAGCAATGTAACGCCTTCCGGCAGCTTAAGCAGCGATTCCAGCTTCTGTTCGACCAGCACCGCATTCGTGCAAATCGTCGCGATGCGCGGATCGGACGCAAGCAGCTCGCATAACTCATCCAGCTTGGAGTACATGAGCGGTTCGCCTCCCCACAAGAACATGCGGGAACGATAAGGTCTTGTTTCCTCGAATATTTTCTCAAGTAACGAGAATTCAATTTCTCTTCGCGCTTCCTGCCGCTCGAATTCATGATGATATCCGTCCGGGTTCCATTCGAAGCAGTGCTTACAGCGCAAGTTGCAGCCATTGTTCAGCTTAACTCCAATATCCCGCGGCAAATCGAACGCGAAGGCATGATCGTGCTTCAAGCCACGACTTCCTGTACTCATATTATGAAGCGTCTGCTTCAAGGAACGGAACTCTGTTCGCGTCAATGTCGCGCTTGTCTTCGGTTGTGTCATGCATAGATCCCTCCGAAATCAGATAGTGAAAGCGCATTGCTTTTTAAATTGTGATGCAACTCATGCAGCAGCTCCCAAGAGAAACCAGCCTGTGACCAGCGCTCGTAGGATATACCAAATCCGAGCCGTTCCCACAGCTCCGCATTTGCTCGCTCATGCTCGCCAAACGGCTCCAGATAGATAAGCGGCGTCGCGGCTGACAAGGAATCAATGAGCGTTCCTCCGCCAGGCTTGCTGACGATAGCCATACTGCTGCGGATGATCGCATAGAGGCGCGGCCCATTTGCACTCCGTTCGTAGATGAGCGGCTCGTTCCGCTTCCATTCTGCAGTGGGCGGGTAAGGAAACTGTCCGTCCGGCAGCGTCTCATCCAGCCATGGATGCCATTCCGGATCGGTCATATATACTCGGTCATTTGGCAATGCCTCCTGTGCTTCTCCCACGTCATACGCAACAAAGGCAAGAGGATAGTGCTGCTGCAGAGCTGCAATCGTACTTCGATAGGTGCCGATCCCCCAACCTCCGCCGTGAACGACGATCCGTCTCTCGCGCTCTAAATAAGGAATCAAAGCCTCATCCGACATGACCAGCCTAGCATGAAGAGTCGTCGCTTCCCCTTCCAATTGAAACAGCCAATGATCCCGAAAACGGTTATCTTGATTGAAATACGGTCGGTAAGACGGTGTATCCACCGCATCCAGCCGTAAAAATTCAATGCGTATCGGCTCTGGATGCATCAACAGTTCATATTGCTTCATAATGGGGATCCAGAATCCCGTTACGGCGAGAAAGGTCGATCTTCCTTCCGCTTTCCAGCGCTGCAGAAGCTTCCTTACTGCATTATCATCCAGTACCAGCCCAATATCGCGAGCCAGCTTGGTTCCCATCTTGGCTGCTCCGAAGCTGCTGTGGAACAACTGCTTTGTGCGAATCATGTTGCGGCGAACCTCTTCAGGAAACAGACGCTCCAGCACCTCTGCCTCCGCCGGAATTCCGCGCTGGCAGAGCTTCTCTACCAGTCGAATGCCAGGTACATAGGCGCCAAGTGAATTTCCCGAGGTCAGAATTGTAATGAAGGAAGTATGCTGCACCATGAACACCTACTTTTTATATCAATAGCTCACTGTTCAAGCTTATTTATTATTAATAAATGCGATATCCGAACGCCTGAAGCGCCTGAAGGAGCTGATTGCGCAACGCAGCGCCAGCATTGCTGCTGTCCGCTGCAAGCGATACATACCAGCGCCCTGAGCGATTATGGGCTGTGGGTGCAAAGAGTGTGTTCGCAGACAACGGCATCACACCCGTTCGCCGCCCTGGCGTATACAGCAGTTCTGCTTCATCCAGCTGCATCAATAATTGCTCGAATAGAACGTCAGCCGAGTATGCATCAGATGAAGCACCAATGGCTCCAGCCGCAGATTCAGGCCATATCGTTGCTTGCTGCTCCCGCTCCGGAAGTCCGAGCTGAAGGCACGTCAAAAAGCTGCGCTGCCCCCAACGTTCCAAATGGACGTCCAAACAATGATTGAGCATTCCCATGGAATGACGGGCGTTAATTTCCACAACCGGATATACTTCACCGTTGTACAGCAACATAGAGTCAACGCATACAGGGCCGAAGTATCCGTCTTCGTACATACGAACTGCCAATTTCTCCATTTGTTCAAAGTATCCCGCTTCCGCCAGTCGGTTCAACAGTCGTGCATCCGCCGCATATGAACCGCCATAATTCAGCTGTCTATTTTCCATGCGCTGTACACCAAGAAGCTCAATCTGGCCATTCGGTGCAATGTACAATTGACAAGAGAAGTCAGCCTGCTTCGTCAGCCATGGCTCAACCAGCAGCTGCACATGTTTGCCTGCTCTCTCCTGTGCACGAAAATATTCGCTAAGACGAGTAAGTGATATTGACGAATCGACGACCATATTGCCGCTGCCGGATACCCCGTACGGATCCTTTAGTATTAGCTTGCCATGTTTGTTCAACAGCTCAGCCCCAAGCCGTTCGGCCGAAGCAGCGTCCTCCACAAGCTGTCCAGAAGGGTTCAAGCCTAATTGCTGCGCGAGACAAAGAGAATACACTTTGGAATTCACCTGTATTACGGTTTCTGGCGAAGGAATTGAGCCGTCTAATCTATACTTCTGCACAAGCTCTGCCGCAGATGGAATAACGGCATATGCGGCAAGCGGAAGCTCTCGCATTAATTTCTTCCATCTGGAATCCGAACACAGATCCGACACGAGCTGGAATACATCCGTATTCCCATGCTCGTTCGCTTGAAGCTTGCCGCATGCCACCGAACGAAAATGAAAGCCCGCATCACGCAAATAGGCGGCTTGCGCCGCATTCCGCTGATGTCGGGTCACCGCAATGCCATCTTCCCCGCACAATGGGAACAGCAGCTCGTCCATATAATCAACGGCAGCGTGCCCTTGTGCAGTTCTAAGCGATGGCAGCTTCGCCAGCTCCGAAGGACGCCAATAAGCTTCTGCATCGAACATGCCCATGACAAGACGCGGCCCATCATAGAGCGGCAAAGATCTTAGCAGCAGCTCCTCTGGCAGAACACTACGCATGCTGCTGAACCTCGGCCCCCAGGGATTCCAAAAATTCCAGAAATGCGCGAGTGGACTGTAAATGCTCGTACTCGAACCGTTCGAAATCCATCTGCACGTTGAACTGCTCCTCCACCTTCAACATGAGCTGAATCAGCTGAAGCGAATCGAGGCCCACCTCGTCGATCAGATTCGTCTCAGGCGTAAGACGCAGCTCCCAAGACGGATCTTCCTTCACATCACTTACCATGCGAGCTAACCTATCGATTGCGTGCACATAACCACTCCTATTCTCTGTACAAAATATAGAACTACCCTTCTTACAATATGTAAAAGCACACATGAAATATGTCTGTCTATTTTTATGGCACCGCTTTCATTTTATATTTTTACAGACTCCCCCCCTATAACCGCTTGTTCGATGATAGACAAAATAAAAAAGAGATAGAAGCCGCTTTTTTCGACCTCTATCTCTTCTTTATCTCATTCATTATCTATAACGCTTAATAAAGTCCACTGCCTTGCGGATGTCTACTTCAGGTGTTGCGCCTGCTTCACGCTCAATCGTCAAATAGCCTTTGTATCCGATATCAACAAGCGCCTGGAAGTAAGCGTCGAAGTCAACCTTGCCTTCGCCAAGCGGCAGCTCTTCGAACGGACCGCTAGTCGCCATCTCTGCAATTTTCTCATGCGACATTGGCTCAAAGCCCAGCATGCCGTATACGGTGCGCGGATCAACCTCGCGCAATCTCACACCGTCTTTTACATGCGTATGCACGATGTAATCCTTCAGCGTGTGTACGCCTTGTACCGGATCATCCCCTGTAACCATGACCATATTCGCAGGGTCGAAGTTAACGGCTACCCCTTTGCCAGTCAATGTATCAAGGAAGGACTTCAAATGTGCCGCAGGCTCTGGGCCCGTTTCAATAGCGAAATGCGCACCAAGGCTGTTCGCGTATTGGCTTAGTTCCTCACAAGATTGCTGCATCGCTTCAAAAATGTAATTTTGCTCATGCGGCACAATACCGATATGCGTCGTTACCACATTCGTTCCCAGATCAAGAGCCAAGTCCAAAATACGCTTGGATTTCTCAACCTTAACCGGATTTGCTTCTTTGTCCTGGAAGCCATGTCCGCCCAAGTCACCGCACAGTGCAGATACGTGCAAGCCCAGCGATTCAATATAGCTGCGCAGTTCTTTGCGCGCTTGCGGCGACAGATTCGCCGGATCCATCTCTCCGCTTACCGCGTAAATCTGAACGCCGTCCGCGCCAACTTCCTTCGCCTTTACCAATGCCTCGCGCACAGGAATGCGGAAACTGTCTGTAATGACTCCAATAGGGTTCGCAATCTTCGTCATGAATTTCACTCCTTCAATTTTCGTAATACTGCAAACTGCTAATCCGTTCACATTCACATTTATCATTCAGGCATGAAACATGCCCTTCCTTACATCGAAAGCCTCAACTGAGGACGTTCACAACCATAACGGCTGCATTTTCATGTATCGCTTTGACTTTAAGTTAGGAGTATACAACTTCTGTTCCTTTGGTACTGGACTCATAAATGCCGCACAAAATCTTCATCATTTCTACGCCATCCTCCGCAGGGCAGATCGTCTCTGTACGACCTTGCACGCAGTCGATGAAGTGATCGACTTCGCCTTGGAAGCCATTATTGAAGTCAAATGTCAGGTGATCAATTTGCGGCGTCATATTCAAGATCGTATTATGCTTTTCGCCAATGATCTTCAATTCAGGCTCTACTTCAGCGCCACCCTTGTCGCCGAATAATTTCACATACATATCATCCTTCTGCACATGAAGCGAAAAGCTACAATCAACCGCGAGCGATGCGCCGTTCTCGAAACGGATAAGCGCATTCGCCATATCCTCTACCGTGTTCACCCTGCCGCCGTCATAATCTGCTGCCGTGTAGAAGGTCAAGTTCTCGATGTGGTTGCGGTTGCCAAGCTTATAATACGCATTGCCGCTTACCGATTTCACCTTCGGCTTGCCCATCAAGTACCAGCACAGGTCGATCACGTGAACGCCGATATCGATCAACGGTCCGCCGCCGGAACGCTCCTTATCGCTGAACCAGCCGCCTGGGTTGCCAAGACGGCGAATGCAGGACGCCTTCGCATAGTAAATCTCGCCAAGCTCGCCTTCATCGATAAATTTTTTCAATACGCGCGTATTCGTGCCATAACGGCGCACATAGCCGATTTGCAGCGTTTTGCCGCTCTTCTTCTGTGCTTCCTGCACCGCGAGTGCTTCCTCTACCGTCATACAAAGCGGCTTCTCTACGAGCACATGCTTGCCCGCTTCCAGCGCCGCGATCGCGATCGGTGCATGAGAATTGTTCCATGTACAGATGCTAACGGCATCAATATCAGGGTTTTGAAGCAGCTCATGATATTCGGTATATACAATTGCGTCTGGAGCTTCGAACTTTGCAGCCTTCTCCTTCGCACGTTCCGCATTCAGATCGCACACGGCGATAATTTCGGCTTCCTTATTGTTTTTATAGCCGTTAAAATGCATTTCCGAGATCGAACCTGTTCCAATAACCGCAACCTTGATTTTGCTCATCTGTATGTCCTCCTAAATTAAAAAATCTATATTCAATCCTCACTGGATGCTCGGCTAAGCTTACACTTCATCCCAGATGCGGCGCGCATTATCCAACGCAATCTTCGTACCTCTGAGGCAATCCTCCATACCTTCGAACTCAATGCTGACATATCCGTCAAAGCCAGATGCCTTAACCGCGCGCACGATATCGTAAATCGGCAAGTCTCCTTGGCCTACGATTGCTCCGCGCAAGTAGTTGCCGTGCAAAGATCGGAACCAGCCTTCGCCAGGATTGCGATCCGCAGGACGGATATAGAAGTCCTTAAAGTGCACCATGGAAGCCAGCTCAAGATTGTTCTTCACCGCAACGAGCGGATTCTCATCCACACATACGAAGTTGCCTACATCTATCGTTGTTCTGTAGTTATCACGATCGACAGCAAGCACAAGACGCTTCACGCGTTCACTAGCCTGCGTATAGTAGCCATGGTTCTCGACGCTTGTCACGATGTCGAATTGAGCCGCATAATCTGCAATTTGCCGGCATGCTTCTACAAGCTGCGGGAAGTCCTTTTCGAAATAAGCGGCGCCTGTTTCCGCATGTGGACGCGACGCGACATCATGACGCATGAATTTCACACCAAGGCGATTTGCTACATCAACATGCGACTTTACGCGCTCAATCTCACGCTTCAGCCCTTCTTCGTCATGACCTGCAAAGTTAGCGCCGATGCAGTAATTGGACAGCTCAAGCCCAATGCGTTCAGCAGTTGTACGAATCTCTTCCACACGTTCCGGATGATTGACCAAATCGAGATCCAAGTCTACGATTTCAGCGTGATCGGCACCATTTTCCTTCATCCATTCCAGCGCACCAGATATACTTAGACGTTTGTCCTGCAGCGCAGCATACAAACTATAAATGCTAACTCCTAATTTCACAGCAGCCCACTCCATTTCTTCGTTGTGTTCGGACTTATTTCTTATCTACTTACTCGCAAACGGTTACAAGAAGCGCTTACGTTCTCCATTCCATTATAAAAAAGTTCACTTACTGCACATTGCACTATAGTCCACAAATATTGGACTTTCTTACACAGATGCATTTACAATACTTTCGAGGGGATCTAGCTATAGCTAAGCAGAACAAGAACAGTCTGCAAAATAAATATGCGAGAACCTTATTCCTAATTCATGTAAGCGCTTTACCAATATCCCGCTTTTATAGTAATCTATGTACAAACGAAAGAGGAGGAATGCTATGAGTATTGTTCACCAGCAATCCGCTTGCTCGAAAGCCTCTCTCATCAATTTTTCGCAGCTCAGCAATCAGATCCAAGCCCAAATTTATAACGAGTACTGCCATAACTATTATCATTTCGTTTACTCCATGATCCGCAACCATCATTCTACAGAAGATATTCTTCAAGAAGCCTTTCTCCGTCTCATTACAAAAAACTCTCCCATGTGAACGACGACAAACTGTATGGATGGATTTTTACGCTTACACGCAACGTAGCAATTAACTACATAAGAAAACAAAAAAAGCATGGCATTGCTACGAATATGAAGGAGCTGCAAATGGATACCCTGCATCCACAGATGATATCCGAGTGGGATTACCTAAAGAGGTTTGAGGTCATGACTGTGCAGCAATATATGAACGACTTAGCTCCGCATCTTCGAACCATTATGTACCTTCGCTTCATGAAGCAGTTGAGCTACAAAGAAATATCCGCAGCTTTGCATATTACGGAGGGGGCCGTCCGACAAAATTTATATAGAGGGAGGAAAATAATAAAAGAACGCTACCTTCAAGAATTTGAGGAGCATATGTGTTGATTACGCTAACAATGTAAGAAACCCCGGACTCAGCGTCTGGGGTTTCTCTGTCTTGTCTATTTATGCCTCTTAGCCGAATTTTCTGTTTCATAAGTCTCTATCATTAGTCTCTATCATTTGCTTATGGCGTATAGAAATTCGCCCTAGTTCCTGTATACACAATATTCTTTCTTGTGACAGGATAATTCGAATGCTCCGTATATTTCACCGTCGTTCCATCACCGTACGTAACGAGTGCAACATGACTCGTATCTGTTCGGTATAAGATAGAGCCGCTGTATACCTTGCTTATGTTATTTTGTCTGGAAAAGTACCCTTTGTTCAACATATAAGGCACGACTCCGCCATTATTATAGTAGCCTGTACGCATCCAATTTTCCCCTGCATAATTCCCGCGGCTGGTACTCGGATACCACTTTCCTGCTCGATTTACCGGAATCCCGCCCGCATTGAGCGCCTTCGACACAAAATTCGCACAATCACTGCCCATTCCATTGGCCGCCGAAAACTCAGGGACATCAAAAGCATGCGCTAAGGCATAATCTCTTGCTGCGAGCCGATTATAGGATATAGCTAAATGATTCGCAATCCCATTCCGCTTGGTTACTGCTTCATTGATGGCTTTCTTTCCATAATCCGCAGCCATGGATTCATCTAACCGCTCTGATGTGGCTCGCGTTACAATGGTTTCTTCCGTCGTAATATCAGCTCGATCAAATAAAGTGAGCTGTATGTCGTAATTCAAGGATTGAATCGATTCAAGCAGATTAGGAGAACTGATCCCGATTTCCATTCGGTATAGGAAGGTGGAGGGAGAAGGAGTATTATAATAAGATTCTGTTTCTTGAAGGAAGGCATCTATTTCGTTTTGGCCAATCATTTTTTCATGTTCGTTGCGAAGCTCCGACACGGCTGTCTGCATCCCTTTTACATAAGGGCTGTCTATGGGATTTCGGATTAGGGTCATGTCGACATTTACATTGACATCAATCGAAAATTTGTCGGATTCAATCTTTTCATTCCCAAATTCAAACGAAAAATGATCGAACGTATAGAGCCCCGCATATTTGGAAAACAGTTGTTTTTGCACATAATTCGCAAGTACTGCGGCTTGCTTGTCCGTCAAACTCGTATTGGAAAGTTGAATCTGACTAGCGAATTCAGAGTGAGGTAGAGGTTGAGTCGAGTTGTCCAGCGATTGATACGCCGACACAGGAAGGATGAATATCATGAACAGCATTGCAGCCAATACAAATGACACAATTCTCTTCTTCATCATAATGAACCTCCTTATTTGATTGGGTGATTCATAGAAAAATTCCCGACTCGTGAGGTAACTCACCTTCTAATCCCCCCCTTTTTTCCAGATTACTTAGCATGATTAGTTCTGCTAGGCAGTAAGAATTGTTCCCCCTTAAAAGCTATCTCTTGGGCGCTGTAATCGTGGGGAAACTTTCTACTTATATAGACACCAAAATTACTGATTTTGTCACATTTTCCCGAAACTAATTTTTTTGGATAAAATTCGTACCAAAGAGACCTTCTGCAAAATGAGAAGGCCTCTTCGAATGTCTCTTACCTACTTACTCTTCCGCACCATATTCAATGGATATTCCCTCTACATGCTTACGGGACATTATCTTCTTTTTCTTACGATTCTCCTTCGATTCGAACACAATGTCCATATCATAGTCTTTCGGGTACAAATCCTGCTTCTCAATATATAGCGTGAGCCGCTTCTTATTGATCTTCACCTTTTGCTGTTGAATAAGCACCCCTACGTTGCCGCGTACATCCTCTTCTTCATACACGATGCCAGTACGCTTCAAATAAGAAATGAACACGCAATCCCCTTTTTGCAGCTTAACAGAAGAGCTCTTTTTATTCCGCTGGTGAGGAATTTCGGATTTCTTTTGCTCCTTGAGGCGCTTGGCATGCTGGGCATCTGACGCACCCTCCTCCATCTCCTCGACAGAGGATGTCTCATCCACACGTATTGCCTCATTTGCTGATCCTTCTTCATCTCTTGTAAACCATCGATCATGCTGAGGTTCAGTCGGCTTACATTCTGATTCCCCTGTCAAAGCATGAGCTTCCTCCCCGGCACGGAATGTTCCAGAACCAAGCGATTGCGTGATATGCTGCGAGCGAGTAATAATATCCGCAGCCAGCCCCAGCTTCGAAGCGATAAGAAATGCATAGCTGCTTCCAGCTTCACCGATGCGAAGCTGATATCGCGGCTGCAGCGTATCCGCATCAAATTCCATCCGCGCATTCTCAAATCCATTGGTTGCAGAAGCGAAATGTTTGATTTCATTAAAATGCGTCGTTGCCACCACGATGGCCCCTCTTCTCCGCAGTTCTTCCAATATGGCAATCGACAGCCCTACGCCTTCGCCAGGATCCGTACCGGATGCCATTTCGTCAAAGAGCACCAGTGTAGATTGGTCAGCCTCCTCGAGAATATGAATTACATTGGTAACATGGGCCGAGAACGTACTTAGCGATTGCTCCATGCTCTGACCATCCCCGATATCGACACACACCTTGCCGAACACCGAAAACATGCTGTTCTCTTGGGCCGGCACCAGCAAACCCGACTGCACCATAAGGGTGAGCAGCCCGACTGTCTTCAAGGCAACAGTCTTGCCCCCCGTATTCGGCCCTGTAATAATAAGACAAGAGTAACTTCGACCAATTCGAAATGTAAGGGGCACCGTATCTCCACCAAGCAGCGGATGCTTCGCATCCCGGATGTCTATGATACCTCGGTCATTCAGCTGTACGGATCGTCCATCGATTGCCCGGCTGTATTTCGCCCGCGCGAACAAATAATCATATACGCCAACCGTATCCACATTGATCTCAAGCTCATGTGTCGACTGCTCCAGCAGCTCGGTCAAGCAGCTCAGCACCTTCATTTCCTCTCTTGTCTCTTCCGTGCGCCACTGTGCCAACTGATGCTGCATGATAATCCAGTCTTTGCAGCATTGCTTCATTCATGCCTCTTGATTCTCCTTTTTAATAAAAGTAGGAGAGCAGCCGCGATCGAGGCCTCCGGAAAGAAGGGTTCCTGTTAACGGAAAACACCAGCACAAATCGACCATGCCTGAATATATCCTCTATGCAACGCAAAAAAGGCAGAGCATGCGTATGCGCACACCCTGCCTATAGCTTCATTTCTCTCTTCCATATCTGCCAACGCCATGAACGAACGTACTCTTACATAGAAGTACTCGTACTTCACAGCTATTGCAAACAACACGTGCTGATGCAACACGAATCCGGGAGCAAGAGAATGATATGCTGGCGTAGAATTGCTTATCCGCTGTTCTTAACTCGTTTCCGGAGGCTTCAATACAGCATGCTCAAATAAACGTCACCAAGGACGCCAATTTTCAGGGATGTTCACATTCACTTATTGAACATACCCTGCAACAAAGCTGTTCGCCTCACTATGGAATTCACTAGTTAAGAACGCTCACCAACATTAAAATCTCCCCTTGCTACATAATATTTCCCAGTATACAAAATGATCAGATACATCGTCAAGCAGCATGGATCACGATAAACGATCGGCCAGCGCCTTTTTCTTAAATTGGGAAGGCGCCATACCTGTATAACGCTTAAATATGCGTGAGAAATAGGCCAAATCATTGAAGCCTGAGCCGAAGCAAATCTCGGTCACAGACATATTTGTCTCTATAAGCCATTCCGCAGCTTTATTTACGCGCAAATTAATCAAATAATCATTAAAGGTTTTCCCCGTAAACCGCTTGAACAAGTGACAAAAATAAGTTTTCGAGATGTTAAATTGACGGCATAAACGCTCAAGCCTCAGCTCTTCAGCGAAATGTCCATGAATATATTCCATAACGGCATTCATAAGCCCTCGATACTTCTCCACCCGTTCATCCTCCTCGCTTGGCCTATCTGCCAGCTTGGAATATTCACGGATGATGACAGAGAGCAGCTTGAGCAAATTCGCCTTGAGCATAAGCTCGAAATAGCGGTTGGAATGACCGTACTCCTCCAGCATTTCAGTAAGCAGACGGGCTACCTCCATATCGGAATCCCCGGTCAAGGCAATTTTGGGCGTCACCTGCTTCTCATCGATCAAGAATTTCTCTAAATAAGAAAAATCAAAGCACTCTTGGCTCCACTCAGATTGCTCGAATCGCTCATTAATAAAGTGCGGCAGAAACTCACAGCCGATCACTTCCATCTCCTGACCGGGAATCATGTCAACCCGATGAACTGCGTAAGGAGGAATGACAAATAAATTGCCCTTAACCATGTTATACGTTCGATGATGAATAGAGTGCTTGAACTCCCCTTTGACGACGTACCAAATCTGGATATAATCGTGGGTGTGATCCCATATGCTCCCCAACGTTTGATTGATTTTATACATTTTACAGGGCAAATGTGCTCTCATCTCTTGCTCAGAACGAAAGAGGATCACATCGTTCGCTAATTCAGCTCCCCTGCCGTCAAGCTTCCTTTCCTCAGTCATGTGCATCACCTGCCACATCATGAAATCACGGATTGTACAAAGTAACACTGCTCAATGAAGTTCCTCGTCATATTTATTCCAATAGATGGAGTCATATTCTTATTCGTCAAGTGATCTATCTCATATTGTACTATAGTTTCGTCATCAAAAAGCAAAAACCTCTTAGTAAGAGGTTTGCTTTTTGATCTACTATTTCATGTTTTTGCTAAGCTTTCGGAGTAATTTATTTGTCCTACCGACAATAAATGCTTCTGCTTTATTACTGTCATTATTAAATAAATCCACGGCTTGTTTCATAATCTTATCAACTTGATTTTCATTCATTAGCCGAATCGCACTCTTTCCCATCTTAGAAGCTGAAATCAAAGATAAATAAGCCATTAAGTCCATAATTTCTTGTTTTGTCATTTTAACCATTCAACGTCCCTTATTGATATCGCTTTTTAAATTGAACTTTGATTCATCTTGAAAGTAGGTATTTTGCAGAGTTGTTCATATGTAACCTCTTTCGTTCTTACTTTAGGACATATTTCTATTACTGCTTTAGCAATTGCTTTTGTTGCTGGAAAATAAATATGTTCATTCGTTTCAATAATTTCATTCACACTTGATGTCAATATAACGTTTTTAGATCCCAAATTATGAATGGCAATAAACCACTCTTCCCGATAATTAGCATCAATGATTCCTGATAGTACCGACAAGGAACAGCTCGAAGAATCATTATTTTCTTTCAGTGCAAATCTATACTTGCTTAACAAAGAAGATGCTATTCCAGTAGGTAAAAATACGACTTCATTCGGTTGAATGTTTACAGGATCTTTAATTGATTTTCCTTTTGGATTCAACACTGCATTTTTAATATCTACATAAATATCGTAGCTTGCATCGACATTAATGAAACTAGGCAAAATCGCTGTATTTCTCACCTTCGCAAACAGTACGGTATCACAGAGCTTCTTATTTCGAGTTGTCCGTTTATCCTTATCAACATCCCACACGTTTACACACATTGTTTTGTTTTCATTGTTTATTTTTTCTTCAATAACTAACTCATACTTTTTTCGGAAGGCTTAATATTTAGTTCTTTCACGATTCCGAATCTTTTTCTTTTTTCATCCACACAGTTTCACCAATTTTGTAATACCGTTTTTTATTATTCTCCACAACATACACCTCTGTACTTTTTATGGTTTTTAATAATTAATAATCATTGCTTCTTTGGTTAAACGGGGAGAAGCGTCGTACTTCTTGTTCATCTACCTTTACTGAACCCAAAAATAATTCCTTCGGTTGTACCCAATGTCTGCCTTGGGCATCAATATAAAGAGCAAGTGACTCATTTGAATCCACATGGAAAGCACCTTTATAAAGAAATACATTCAAATGTTTCCCGGATTCAGTATGTATGGCCTCAAAGTATTTATCTGCTTGCTTGTGACTAAGATCAGGTTTCACAATTCCAAGCAAATAACATTCATTGCCTTCATAATGACGATAAAACATAATATAGTCCTCCCTTTTTGGTATGGGTCAATCATGATTTTGCTGAAGAGGTAACATACTCGTTCATTTTTCGATTAATAATTCGTGCATGTACATCATTAAAAATAACCGCAATCAAGACTTTTACGTTGTTGTCATCATCTTTTAAAAATAAGTTAAAACTATTTATACCTTCCTCTATTTCGTATTTGATCACGTTCATCACCTCCGCCTTATGTTATCTTAATACACATCAGTACTTTATTTAGTTTTAAATGTAAATAGATTATATTCCCTGCTAGAATTTCCGTCAATAGGTTTTTTGTATCGGCTTTGATCCAATACATTTACGTTGTATTTTTATCCATAATCATTTTGCCTCTCATCTAATTTTTAACTATTATATAATTGCTTTCTTAAATTGATTTTTATAACCCTTGTTTATATGCAAATGCTCAATTAGCGTTATAATTTCATTCACATTAAAGTCATTTCTATATGTAATAACTGCATTGTACACTTGTTTTAAACTTACATTCTGATTATCAATCCAGTGAAAAACCTTTTCTATCCCCTCATTATTTTCTATATTAACAAATAATCTTCTTATTATATTAATCTTTTCCATTTTTAAAACGCATTCCTTATATTTTTCTTCAAATTCGTGATATTGTTTGTAGGATAATTTTTCCTTTATATGTATGATGAACTTATGAACAATCATTGGTTTCGATAATTCACTACCATATAGGATTATAAAATTATAAAATTGCTGCAATGTTTCTTCATCAACAATGACTGATTTTAAGTCAGTTAACATTTTCCCTCTAAATCCCATTTTACATCCTAACTCGTGTAATATAATATCGTCAAAATTATCCACTATTTATCCCCCATTACAATGATGTCTGCAACAAAATGAGAACATATGTTTGTATATTTATATGCCAATTATATCCCATACAATACTTACCGTCAAATTTTTGTTGCTATATTCTAGCTTTCCATTTGACAATTTATTCATCTCTTTAATAAGAAATAGACGTACTAAAAAACGCAATGGGCGTCGCTTAATCCATTGCGTTCTTTATCTCGTCTATTTCTTTAGGATATAGGGATCTGATCGTTTCTATATTCAAAAAATCACGAAGAGACCATTTATATTTCATATTATAAAAATCGCATACTTCTTCGATCTGCTTCCTGTCCAGGCTCCCATCTCTTTTTAAAATCTGTAGAGCCACGTATATCATACCGCTCCGCACAATATTTTTGGTAGTAAGAGCCTCGCTGTACTCCTCTAATCCATCTACTTTTTTAATCGTTTCCAGTCTATTGTAAATCGTATAAAACTTAACTTTATCGCGATTCTCTTCATTATTATTTATTGCACCTTTTAATATATAAGGTGAGTTCGGAAGCGGAATTGAGTCTCTAACTTTACTTGAAAAATCAATTCCTCCATTGGATTTATAATATAACTGCTCCTGATTCGTCAGTACCGCCATGCTAAAAATAAATGGATCTATTGGAGAAATGATTCGAGCGATATTTCCCTTCTCATCTCTTATATAAATTTTATTCTTATCGATGTCGAAATCTGAAATTTGTAAGTTAGTCAATTCCTTAACCTGGGTTCCTTGAATACCGTTCCATAAAGCTTCAATAATAAAACTATCTTGCTTATTCACTAATGAATGGATGATCGCCTGTTTTTCGTCATAACTTATATATTTTTTATAC
The DNA here is from genome assembly GCF_000293805.1 of Paenibacillus alvei DSM 29. GTDB lineage: Bacteria > Bacillota > Bacilli > Paenibacillales > Paenibacillaceae > Paenibacillus_B > Paenibacillus_B alvei. The sequence continues at coordinate 352,545 of NZ_AMBZ01000005.1, forward strand.
TCTTTCACAAAGGAACAAAAATATTCTTGTTTACGTCGTAAAGGATTAATAAAATTCCTTGAATAATTATGATCCATCGCCCATTGTATGTAGGAAGATAGAACATTACAATATGTTCGTGCACTCTCTTTTGTTTTCGGTTTGAGCATATTTTCAATAAAATCTTCAATTTCGTCATCACGAAAATCATATAAATCCCGTTGGAGCTTTATTTCTATATCTACTGCTTTTTTAAATAATCTGGAGTAGACTTCTCTTGTATCTAAGTTATCAAATTGCTCAAGATATTTCATTTTAATTTCTGAGTTATAAATATCCATCTCTGACCTCCTTTATACATTTTATTCAATGGGTATTAACTAAATAAAGTACTACTTATTTTTATTATATATGACACTTTAATTAAAAGAAAGGGTACTGAGCACCACCTCAATACCCTGACATGTAACTTTTATACATATTTAATTTCACACTATTCTGTCTCTCACATTCTAATTCATTTCGACATTTTGTCAACAATCATATGCATAGCGACGCATCCAACTGTACGATTGCTTCCTCTACATCCAAATTAGACTGAACAATAGATATAAATCGTTCTAAAGCTATTGACATTTCCGAAATTCTCTTCAGTACGTTCTCCTTTTTAGGTGCCCCTGCTTGACACGACTTCCCATATTCACTCTCTACACGATAACATGTAACCAAAAAGCTACGAATAAACTCACCGTATAACTCCGGTTGTAAGGATTGGTTCATCGCTTCCTCTGCACACCAAAAAATAATCGGTATATGGGTCTTTTTCAGTGCTTTTTTTCTTTCATTTGAATCGAACGAAACAAAAGCTTCCGTAAGATACATTGAGATCTTCTTTATTTTATCAGTAATGTTTTGATTCAAAACCCGCTCTTTTTTCTTTAAGTCAAGAACATATTCTTCAATATTTTTTGCACCGAAGCCCTTAATTTTAGCTACGCCCTCTTCAAACAGCATAAAGATTTGTAATATCATTTCTTGATCTACAAACCGAACTCTGGCACGTTTCGACAATCTTACATCTTCTTTGAAGAAATGCAGGTTTGACAAATCATTAATGGATCTGATTAAATCACTATGCTTCGCTCTTGTTAATTCTATTTTAGACAGGGGCGTCCCACTATTTTGCTTTACAAACATCTTATCGCGTTCTTCATCCGTCATATTTTCTATTTTGACGATGGTGATGGATTCATCCAGTATTTCATCTTGCATCTCTTGAGGCAGATCCTTGAATTTGCACCCTGCAATTTGATGACCATATACATCTTCTGTATTTTTATGCAACTTCCATGCACCGTCAATAAAGCTCATGATCGTTGTTATTCGTTGTTTTCCATCCAAAAACCACTTTTTCCCGTCTTCTGAATCCTGGATAAGCACGGGTGGAATATAATATCCATAAATCAAAGAATGGATTAAATCACTCCGCTGATGATCATTCCAGGTTGCATTCCTTTGGATTGCCAGATCGAAACGAAGAACAATCTCATCATGTTGATTCTGACTGATCAATGATCGATCTCTTCTCCACTCTTTATAAAGACTTCTGATCGTATAATTCCTTGTTGATTTTTCGATTCGTGTTTTTCTATAAAACCGCTCTGTATTCAGATGAGGTTGTTTACCTCGTTCATTATTGTTGGTAACAGCTTGATTCATAACCTAACTATACTCCTTCTTTTCAGAGTTAGACATGTTCAAAGTAATAAGAGGCATGATGACCATGCAATATAGAGTATAAATCTACTGTATTACTTCGTACTAAATTACATTTTTCTAGAGAAACATTATATCATTATAAACCTCATTCATGTATTACTTCTTACTTAGAATCAGCAGATATCAACTTCATATTATATATTGATGCCTATTTATTATTTGATTTTACGATATTCCATAATCATATACGCCCATACAGGGAGACTGTCTTCCACACGTGCTTTCCAATAGTCAGGACTAGAAAGAATCCCTTCCTTCGCTAGTCGGTCAATGGCTTTATGTGCTTCTGCTACTGCAAGTTTGTCCAATTTCTTCACACCTTTCGATTCTCCATCATTTTTACTCACTTGAGTGCATGATTTCAGTTCATTTTGCACATCTTGAATGAAATGCTCTTTACGAATTCCCATGAGCTTTAAAGCATTTTTAAAAGGATCCACTTTGCGATCTGGATCCAATTCATCATGTCCTACTATATGTTTGTGGGGATCGAGATTGAATGTATGGCACAGATATGCATGATACCACACATACCGTTTGTAAGCTTCTTGATTATTAACGGAGCCTCTCTTATACGAGAAGCATAACTCTACTCCAATCGCAATATCGTTTGCGTCGCCCCCAAATAATTCATTATCCCTCTTTACGTTATATCTTACATGCCATGCTTTTTCGGGCTTAGCTGTTGTGGCTGGAATACACTCGATAATTTGTTTATCGTCAATGAATGTATGTGCGGATGCGGACATTTCATTGTGCGAGTTTTCGTAATATTTTACATTTGCTGAAGCAGTACTGCCATCATTGCCGGTATCATGGCTTACGATAAACCCAACATAGGGCATTGGTAACCCTGGCCGTCTTTGTGTCTTAGGTGTAAGGTATTGCTTACCAATTTCGTATTTCATTTTAAACATCATTCATTCCCCCGATACGATATGTGTCTTGCTTATGGCAGACTTTCAGCCCTTGTTTCAGAATAGTTATTTTTTGATTTTTTTTGCCGGGCGCGAACGCAAACGATTCCACACATTTAATGCCTGTAAACGCCCCCAGCTCATAAGCGAGCAGCATCAGCATATTGTCCGATATGTCCCCGATATGCCACGCTTGATACAAAGCCATGCTTAATGTGCAAAAAAATCCGATAATAAGTGCTGAAACTTTGGTTTCATCCAACGACAATCCATCTTTAATCCATTTCATGTTGACCACCTCGAAAAGATTGCAGCTCTACACGCAAGTCATCGACTTTTACTTGCAGTCTTTTATTTTCTAAAGTCAGTTCGAGATTTGTTTTGTGAAGCTGTGCGACTTCCTCGCTGAGTACTCGAATCTCTTCTCTTGCTTCCTCCAGATCGGTTTTATAGCTATTTATAATCTCTTTCAGCTCTAATCTAAATGCTTTCTCATCTTCGCTTAATGCCTTTCGGTCGCTAATCGTAACATCCTTGCGATTAGTACTCTTTGTTGCAACGAAAGTAAATATAGCTGTTACTAATGCTGTAATAACCGGAATCAGTACTTGCAGTGCCTCCAAACATAACCACCCTCTTGCTTGCATGTATCATTTTATTTCTAATCTATAAAGTGATAAGAACTCGAAAATTTCATGAAAAGAACATAAAAAAGAGGAGGTATGACGAAACCTCCTCTTTGCGTTTTAAGTTGCGATTGCTTCATTCTAAACTATGAAATAATAGGCCCCGCCTGTTTGAGATCTAATGCCAAATCTTGCATGCAAATCATTAACATCTCTTTGACGACAAGTCGTCTGAGACACAAGATCTACGTCCGCTTGATATCTTCTAAATAGGTATCCAAACAGTTCTGGTCTACTGCTCGTCATCTCAGCCTCAACTTCATGGATTGCTTTGATATCAATTGTGGCATCTATATCCTTGTACACATTGACCGTAAGAACCGAATCGATTGTTGAATGACCCCAAACATCAATGCTAGACTCCAGATTGGTCACGATTTGGGCTAATACGGTTGCAACCAATTCAGGGCTGCTTGAAGCTATGCTTGTCTCGATATCCTCATGCTCATAGACTTCCATATAGCTATCTAAATCATTTTCGCCCTTTATATAGATAAACATCTCTGCATGCAGCTCTGGTCTACTGCTCCAAATCACGGAAGATTTATCATCATATTGTTCTTTCGTTGGCACACCAATGAATGCTGGAATATCATCATATTCTAAAGACTTGGCCTGAATGATTCCTTCAAAAGAATCATTGTAACTAAACACTTCCATGACTGCACCGAGTTCAGGCTTGTTGGACTCCATTTGCGATTCTATATTTGCCCGCGGATCATCCTCGACAAAAGCTCTAGTCTGTAATGTAGCTTGGAGAAAAGCATTCTTATCGACAATCATTTCAGATTGGAGCTCAGGTCTATTCGCATCCATTTGAGTCTTTACGTCAGAAGATTGCAGTAACGATCTAACCGTCAAGCTTGCATCTCGATAGCTTTTAGCCGTTTTATATACAAACATAGAAGAATGGAGTTCCGGTCTAGCTACATAGATATCAGCATCGTAGTCCATAAGCATTGGTACATTCCCCTGATGCACATAAAGAGAGGAATCCAGCCAGCTGAATCCGATATCGCTCTTAACGTTAATCCTAGCATTAAGGTCGCTAAAACCACGTCCAATGACAAACATCTCAGCGTCGAACAGGTATCTAGATGCCGTATAAGATTTAGATAAATCAATATATTGTACAAATAGTTTTGGCTGCTTATGCCCTAACTCCCTAGTGAAAAATGTTACATACGAGTTCGCTTGCGATCTGATGCCTATACCATAATTCGGTTGTTCGTCACGATACCATTTTAGTACAATATCAGTCATGTCTACTTCGATATATCGCTCTTTTTTATTGTAAAGGAACTTGTTTGTTATCAGACCCAGGGGCATTGGAGCATTTGCTGCTGTGATACCGATTTCATTCCAGAACTCTTTATTTGTCGTAAATTCGAGATCCATGCCTTCTACTTTATCATCAGCACAATATAATCTTAACGTAGCCTTTTCAATCAGTTTTTCTGTACCTAAAGCATGCAAATCAAATTCGATAAAGGATTCGAAGTTTTCAATATTTACATAGTCCCTCGTATCCCTACCGACAAACATTTGTTTTTCAGTGCCCCAGTTCTGCGACTGATACCTGACACTATCTCTCGTAAAAGCATCTTTTACAGGTGCTATCTCTTGAATAATTCTAGGCGCCTCGAACAGTTCATAATCGCCATACATTCGATTGTTGGGCGCTACTTCGATGACACTCTCTATGAAACTCCCGGCAATCGCCTCAATTGTGGACTGTTTATCACTAATCCCCTTATACATAATCATCGCAAACGAATCTAACTCTGACTTGCTTTGTACGCGGACTATGAGAGAAGCGTTCAAATCACTATAGGCTTTCTTGTATACAAGCATGTAGGATTCTATATCTAAATACTTGCCCGTATACAGTACATATTTGCCGGCCATTGTATTGACTGGTTCATCGTAGTGTCTAACATACATGCTTGATTCTACATCATCATGCGCATAACCTACCCAAAGGTTCGCATTAAAATCATAAACTTCCTCCTGCACCTACCATCACTCCATTGTATTGGACTAGATTTTTTGAGCCCGCGCTCTAATTTCAAATTTTCCGCTCGGAACCGAATTAGCTGTCAGCTCAGTGGCCAATCTGGCAAAGAACTCCACGGATTGATTGTAGTCTAGTATTGTATTCCAATTCAGCACTTCTTCTGACGTGAATGGGAATTGCTCCTTCGATAATTCGATTCTAACTCCGTTAGGTAAATCAGAATTCATTCCCTTCACTTCAATATTCGTAACCTTGTGACCATACATGTTCGTTAACGTAATTTTGTTCTCTTTCGAGATCTGTCCTGCAACGAGCGTACCCGTATTCCAGTATTTCAGGATCTCCCCGATATCTGTTGTATAGTACTTTCCTAAGTTGTCGCTAAACATCAATCCCGCATAGGTTCCGATAAAGTGAGTCGTCCATGAGTCTACGCTGCCCCAATAATCTTTGAATTCAACAACAAGAGTGTTCTTCTCACCAATTTTGACTTCCGTGTTTTTAATATTAAGGGCAATTGCCTCAGGAGAACCATGTAGATTCGTAAACTCGCCCGAAAGCGGATAATAGGGTTTGTCATTAAGGAATACACGATATTGAACAAGGCCCAAATCATAGTCACTTAATGTTCCTGACAGTTTGTTACCGACAAAAGAAAGGTTGATGGTTGAAGTTGTATTTAAAATATAGAGAGATGCATCACTTACACGCGCCCCTTTCATGTAGGTATTAATGCTTGCCTTTACACTATCGACATCCACAGATCCCTTTTCGTTTAGTTTTGTATCGAACATAAACCCAATTTTAATAAACCCAAAAATAGCTTTAGTTTTGAAATCCTCAGTTCTTAGCGATTCGAATTCCCAAGTTCGCATTCCATTTTTCTTCATATCATTTTCGTCAGTGATATCGAGACTCTTCCATTTCCCTTGACGATAGGATTCCCACTTCATGCCGTTGTCGAATGATACAAATAATCGAATGTTGTCTTTATATTCTTTCGTTAGCTCTATCGTATATTTTTCAACATCGTCATTTATGGAGATGTTTCCTAATGGAATAGAAATTTGACTCAATGGTGTGAATTGAGTTTTCACTACACGTCTTGACGCATTCTTTGCAACGTAAAGGATGTTGTTGTCTTCGGACATATCGGAAAGTAAATCGTGCGTATATCTCAGCAGTTTAACCTTCGAGTTACTAGCAGAGAGTAAGCTCCAATCTTCCTTCTTAATCTGATTCAAATCACTTATCCCATGTGCATATACAAAATTCATATGTTTTGGTTTTGAAAGTTCGATCCACCCACTATCAATTAGATGGAAGAGTTTAATTTCCCTTAAAGCAACTCCAAGTACAGACCCATTGTTCTCATAAAATCTCCATCTAATTTTTTGTATTGATTCGTATTTGGAAAATGATAGGTTCGAACTTCGTTTTTATTCCAATTCACTTCGTTTCTGCGTTTATCCAGCGTTATCCATCTTGAACCATTCCAGGCTTCCAAATCCCATGCTCTTGGTGACTCGCCTACGTTTTCTTCTCTGGATAGCAATGCGTAGCTATTAAATATAGTTGGGCTAACAAATTCATAAGACAGCCATGACCTTACCTGTGTTTTCGCCGTAACCCATGCTGTATTGTTTAATCCGTCAAATACGCGAAATGCTTCATATGCCCCATCATGTGGACTTGAAGCTGCAATACCATTTGAATTATTTGTTGTCATGACAGGTACTAAACTTGTAAGACTTTTCGTTTTTTCACCCAAATTAAATGTTTTATACTTGTTATCATGGTGAATTAGAAATCTCTCACTGCTTGCTTCTTTCCCAATTATTTTTTCTAAATCCAGATATGCTATATTCACATCACCTTTTGTAAACAACATGTAAGAACCAATCGAACAACAACCTGTAATGACTGATCCATAATTGTATAAAGTAAAATTCAATTTGGAGAACTCTTCTGCCCCAAAATTCTCATAGTCAGGTATTTTAGCATAATAAACATTTGCCGGAGAACTTCCTTTATATACAGATACAATAAAAAATCCATTTGTTATTGTTACTCCTGTTGGATAACCATCTGTAAACGATACTACAGCCAACTCCTTACCTGTTATTGTATCGAAGCAATAGACACTTTTTTTATAGTCTGTCATATATAATAGGTTCCGTTTGGCGTCAATGTAAAATGAGGATGCAGCCTTTTCAGAAATGTTGACTTCTGGTTTAACCATTGTCTTTAACGTTTCGCCAGTCTGTATATCAATTTCCTTTATCATGTATGGGTCATTAGCTAATCTGACGAATAACTTTGCTCCATCTGTACCCAGGCCGCTTCCCCACAGAGGACTCATTAGTTGGAGCTTTCTTTTCATAGTCAAGGAATAAAAGTCTAAAACATATATGTAGTTTTTATTTTACTTTGGTTATTTGGAGCGATAAACACTTCACCATTTATTCTCGCAATACCGTCACATCCTTCGGGCAATACAGTGCTAATATTCCCTTTAATCCCATTAAAGCTGTGCGCGTATAATCCTCTTCCCATTTTTAATCACACCCCTATTTGTTTACCTAAATAACTCCCTTGTATTCTTCAAATCTACTTCTAAGCTATCAATATACAATCCATCCACCTTTTCAGAGCTGTCATTTGCGAATTGCTTTTTTTCTATTTTTTCTGCAATAGGGTTAACATCACTATACTCCAGCAGTTCAATGTCATTCCCCTGATATTCATCTAGTGGAGAGACTTCTGTTCCCAACTCAACTTCTGGCTTCCCATCCTCAGAATAGATACTTAATTCAACGTTATTTTCAAAATAATCAGCTAATGATTTCTTTTCATTATCCTCGACAATAAACTCAACCTCTTCTGCTAAAGGATTTTCTGTATACTTCAAGATTTCAAATTCATCACCAACAAGATTTGGAAGATATTTTCCTTTTTCCATCTCTTTAATTAAGACTGGCTGACTTTGAGGAATCTCAGTGAAAATTTTCACTTCAAAGTCGCCATCTAACTGACTTAATTCCGCTGCTGACAGAGCTTCTACTTCACTTTTAGACATACCGTATGTTATGAAGTCCTTGTCTGTTATATCCCTGCCGATTGTCTCCCAACCTTCTTCGACAAATTTCATTAACCCAATTCGCTTAACACCAACTGAAAAGTCATATGGTGCTGCTTTATGATAGCCATCTCCAAATTCAATTTTATAATATTGATAAGTTGGCTTTATTTTTTCGAAATCCACATACCTAATGTGACTACCATTCGATGAATTATAATCATCTCCATTCACACCTATCGAATTACTATCACACTTATAGAGTTGCGTCCAATTGTTGTTATCGTTTGAGCCAAGAAATGTCCAATACTGGATTCCGAAATTGACACTATCTGCAATTCGTAACGCTTCAAGCTCAAGTCTATCTATTGTTGTAGGCACTCCAAAGTCATATGTAATGAATCGTATTTGATTTTTACCATTTACGCTCACCCAACCAGAATCGACCTCATTGTTAAAAACTTTCCACAAAGAATTGGGGTGATTTATATGTGTGTCACTACTATAAATATATTTGCTATTTTCATTGGCTTTAGATAGATCAATATATTTTGGTAATTGGTATCTTTTATATTCACCCGATTCATCTATGAATAAAATTTTTCGGTTTTGTTTCGTATGTTTCAATTTCAAATTCTATCGGGTAGTGCATTTCCCATGTTGCATTAGCTGGATAATTATAAATATCAATAATACTACCATCCGCGATTGTTTCATAATTTACTTTGAGGCATCTTGAGTACACCCAAGGAACATAAGTTCTATACCAACCTCCTTCGGCTGGAACTTTAGTGTTTTGATCGAAGATGATTGCTAGAAACGTTTCTTTAGGACAGGTGATATCAATGCCCTCAAAATAATAAATGTCATCCCCATATTTGCCGTCATTAATCAGCTCTCTAGCTAAGAGTATTTTATATTCTCTGTGCCTATTTGTCTCTTGCAGGATAGCAATCTTCATTTTTGTTTGGACGTTTGGTAATCCTCTAAATTTAATCGATTTCAATCTGCATAAAGACAACTCATTGATTGGAATTTGGAGAAAGTACATTTCTGTCTCAGTCGTAGTTGTATATACTTGTACAGGGTGTTCGAATCCATGCGAATAAATTTCTTCCTTCATTTATTTCACCTCATCTAACTTGATTTCTTGTACATTCTCTCTTGCTTTAAACTGATAACTAAAAACTTTCCCCATCCCCAACGCCTCATCTTTTTACTCCAAACAAACTCTTTGTTATAGGGCTTGTCGAATTCTATCTTCTGTCCTTTTTGCATACCATATTTCGCGTAATCGATCGCAGATACATTTTCAGTTAGCTCCGCTACGACATATTCGTACTCTCTTTTTGAAATGATATTTTTAAATCCTTTAGGCATATATTTAGCTTCTGCTTGTAAATCAACCTCAAATGATGAAGAGCCGCCGCATCTTATAATTGGTATGACTGGTTTGGGTAACTCTCTTACTTTTACTTTCCCTATACTCTTCCCATCGACAATAGCTTCGAAAATGTTGTTATCTAAATCCATTGCTATTCCAATTCTTCGAACACCACCCACTAAACTAGATGAAATCACAGTTTTTTCACCAATTTTCTCTGCTCCATAAAAATATAAGTTTTTTGCATAAAAATTAAATAATAAATTATTTACTCCCCATGCCCCATAGTCGTCAGTGTGTTTAGCAACTAATCCAATACTAAGGTCAAGATCATTATATTTAGTGAACTCCATGTACAACTTTCCACCATAATAATCGTCACCAAATAAGATATACCCTCCTCTTACTAAATATAGACGAAAAATACCATGTATAGAAGCAAGAGAACGATTTTGTAGAAGCTTGAATCGATTTCGATTCTCATTAATATCATCGAAACTGAAACCTACAAATGGATTTTTAACTCGTTTTGTAACAGCTACATGCTTGCCATCGAATTTCCGCTTAATTAGGCTTCGTTCATTCTCCATGTATTCATAGCACTGAAAGTCTGCAATTGAATATTCCGATTTTCCATTCCAATCACCTTGTTTCTCATACATATAAAGAACAAGCATCCTATATTTTTTATCGTTTTTGAATGTCCATTCTTTTTTTCGTGTTCCTTCCATGTTTCATTTTTTATATCCAACAACAACGTACAACCAATCCAGGTTGGCTCTTCGTCCACTTGCTTCAGACCAAACGTATTCATCAAATTCAGTGTATCATCAGGTACTCCATAGAGCCTAAAGCTCTTGGGAGACTTTGACGTATCAGAAGAGGAGGTCATTGATATCTTTCGGGGGGTATATTCTGCTGGAAATTGGAATTTAGCATGTACTTTTTTAAAAGTGCTACTTGCCCATGCGGTATTCTTGTCTCCATCACACATGTTATATTCGCTGTATTCATATTTTGGAGTATAAAAATAATCACTAGTAGCAATCTCGAAATTAAACTTAATTCTATATTTTTCGTTAAATAATGGAAGTATTGGTACAAACATATTCACACCTCATCAAAAAGAGCATCACAATCAAATTGTAATGCTCTTTATTTCTTTTTTTTATCCGTAAAAACCTTTGAGAAAACATTGCCATTACCATATTTATTTTTCTCTTTTTGAACAACTTTTTTTAGCACTTGACTTGTGCAGTGGTATTCTCCATTTTTCATGCCATATTCCTTATAATCTTCTGGTGAAGATGCAGATATCTCTTTAATATAGGATTGATATTCAATTAGCTTGATATCATTTATTTGCACATTAGTATTGTTTAAATTTAAAAACGTGATTTTATATAAACAATAAAATTGGGAGTTATCAAATTCCTTTCGAAGCTTCCCAAAATCATTAATCAGTATGGCTTTGTATTCAAATAAAAGATTCCATTCTTTATTAATTTCATCATATCCCTCAAATGTGATATGTGCGTTTATCTTCGCCTTTGACTGTATTTCTACAGCATTAATCAATCTAGGTTTCTTAAATTCAATTTTTATACTTGGGTGTGCAAACTGCAAACTACTATTATCGACCGAAGCATAGAAACAGCCATAGTCACCAATTGAATTGTTTTTAAAAACGTGTTCAATCGGGTACTCTGCTGAATACGCTTTATATGCATCAACACTGTTAATTTCGTTGTTAAATTCTTTCTCAAAGAAGAGTGGAATTGCACTGACTTCCTTATTCTCTATAGTAAAACTTTTTGTCACTCCATTCGCTTTCTTTTCGTTTAAAATGAAGTATTTTTGATCGTCAGCTAGTTCGGGTGTAGGTATTGTTATTAATCGAAGAGAATCCTTGTTAAAGAACTCATATTCAGTTGGATTTATGATGTAGGTCTTTACCAATTCATCGTTTGTATTATAAAACTCTACCTTTAGATTAGATTGTACTGCATATCTCCCCGCAGTATCTAATTCAAATTTACTGATCGTTACGGGATCTTTAAACACGATTTGCATATTGATTCTAGCGTCATATTTATCGTTTATCATGGAATAATACCCATCATTTAATGCATCATAAAATGTCTCGCTATAGCGTGCCATTGAATCTAAATAAGCAATTTCAGTCTCAAACTTCAAATTACCACTATTTGAAATTATTCTTCCAAAATTAATTTTAGCCCCTTTTTTATCATAAAATCTAATCCTACCTATAGTCGCTACAGCTGAAACAGTAGTTGATATATCGCTGAACTTAACTCTTTTTATAAGCAATTACAAACACCTGCCTTATTTCAATTTCAGTTTGTACATATTCTGCAATGTCGAAAGGTCTAGATCACATTTATATATACTTCCAGATCCAAGATTATTGCTAAATGTTGTATCGATTTTATCGATTTTATTTTTCTATCTAATTTCGACAAATCTGATAAGCCCTCACTTTTAATAATCTTTTGCGAAGGCATTGTTGTAGATAACAGCTTCCAGTATGGATTAATTTTTTTGTACTTTGTTGGATAGAGATTTAGATACTGTATAGCGATATTTTTAATATCACTATTGTTTGAAATGAAGATAAATTTAAAGAATCTGTATTTCACATCATTTCCTATTGTAAATACTTTTTCTTCATTTTGTTTCCAATAAACTCCGTTACGTTTTTCGATTAACGTCCAATCGTCTCCTTTCAGTGAGCCATACAAATTCCAATCTCTTGGAGATGGATAAATGTCCTGTTTAACCGTTGCATTGGCAACTGGAAGTGTATTTTTTCCAAAATTGTATTTCATAACGTACCCGCCAATTGTTTTTTCCGTTCCTTCTCCAAAATCAATTGTAATTTCTACACTTGTTTCTCCATCAGAAGACACCCAAGAATCAGAGGTACCATTGAACAACTTCCAAACGCTTGAGCCATTGGTGGCAGTGACCTTTATTTGGTGTTGTGTGCTTGTCAGTGTAGAACCATCTTCAATGAATTCATCAATCAATGGCGCAGGCTCAAGTACCTGTTCACTCCCCAGATTATAGGTTTTATACTGACCATTCACATTAAAGAAATATTGTTTTTCATCTATTCGTTTCTTTGGCTTGAGAATAAGCATAGGTCTGAACCCTACGCCAGTCATTACATCATTCTCATATTTCTTTCTAGCATCAACCACTCCGAATGCGCCTGCATCTCCGTTACCACCACCTCTAATAACCACACCTACTGATACTCCATGTGCGGGCGTATTAGTAAAAGATGGGTATTTCAAATTCCAAACTGAATTGTCTCCTATCTTGTCCATTACACCATTCAAATCTGAGTTGATATACTTGTCCCACTCATTATATTCAATAAATCCCTCATCTTTTTTTGCATTAGAGGTAATTGACGTTAATATAGGATCAAAGTCTTTGAGCTTGTCATTGGTCTTACCTGTTACGGTTTCACACATTTCTATGTAATTCAACTTGAGCGATTCCTTTGTTAAGTTAACATTAGAAGTCCCGAATCTCATTCTCCAAAACTGATGCTTATATGGGTGTTCATGATTGAAGTTCAATACATGCCAAATATTGCAATCATTAGCGCCGATTTTTATATCTAACTCCTTAGCTAATCCCCAATCATTCCCATCATCCGAATATTCTAAATACAACTTTTTTAAATTGTAATATTCCGTCCAGTACCTATTTTCAAATACGATATTTACTCTTTGAATTGACACTGGTTCTTTAAATTGATAGCCTATCCACTCTTTATCAAAGTTTGTATCTCCAAAACATAACCCTGTAGCCCAATATGTACCTTTTGCGGCTGTTACTCCAAATGCCTTTTGGCCTCCGTACTGATCAACATCACCATTGAGACAAGACGACCAGATCGGAGTACCACCAACACACTTATTCTTGTACAAAACGGACTCAAGATCGTGATATGAAGTGCCAATTTGCATCAATCCACCTCTTGCGTCATAAAAATTCCAAGGTATCCGATATGCTATATTTCGATCTGCTATACAGATGATGTCACCATTATTCTTTATATCAACAACAATAAATTTAAAATATCCATCGCCATTAGTAGACCAATCTTTGTTAATCTGCCGTTTTTCTGTTTCATAATCTGTATGAACTGCAAGATCACTTAATATCCATCTATATTTTTCCTTGCTTGAGTAATCGGTCTCATCAACAATTTGTTCGAATTTTGTATCTATCGTGTAAGAGTTACACCAAAAATAATCGCCCACTTTAAGCGTCTGTAAGTTATTATTCAATGATAAGGACATATTACTTCACCTCGTAAAGATGTCTAAAGTCAAATACTGGTCTGAATCCAATTTTATTAATTCCATATGAGGCCCGTTTTGCTACGTCATATTTTTCAAAACCTGCACCATTAAGATTTCCCCCTCTTGTTATACATACCTCTGGGTTTAAATAATCAGTGCATTGAGTAATTGTTTTATAATTAAAATGATGCCAGACATCATGATCATTAGCTTTTATTGTTCCGTTTAAATTAGAGTTAACAATATACTTGTCATACTCATTATCTATCGGGTATGCACCTAATATTGCCTTACTTGGGTCGTTTTCTATGCTTCCTTTTTCATTTATTAGACCAACCCCCCCTGTTAAGCATCTCATATATCCGTATACTCCATTTAACGTCATGGCTTTCCCTTGGATGTAGTTGTTATCTTTTGTTCCCTTTAATTCGTTGTAGGAAATGATGGTTTTAATGACTCTATCTGCGATAAGAAGACCTTCATCTACCTTAATGAAGTAGAAAATCCCTCGTGCAGAGTTTATCTCTGCACCACTATAATCAATTTCGGGAATCGCCATAAAATTACTTCCTGTTCCTACCCACGGACTTACACCACCAGTGAATTCAAATGGAGATCCATTTTCATAAACTTGCATACAAATGTAATCCCCCACCTCCATTTCTAAAATGAAGTCCCGCTCTATACCATCCGTATTGGGCTTCGCCATTAACCTTCACCTCTCAAATAAATTGCAATTTTATTTATCTTGGATACGCTCTTATTCGATCTAACCTCTTTATATGTTTCGCATATATCTTTGTGGACACTGTATATCCCTTATCCTTATAGCTATCATCTATAGTCAAGTCGTGTTGTTCCGTATAATCTACCGTTAGAAGTCCCTTATCAATTTTTACGTATTCGGTATTGTCATAATCTATCATTCCGTTAAACCCTTCAACCTCCGTAACCTTTCGGCTGCTGTTATCTGCTTGAATGATGATTTTAACTCTGACATATCGTGATTTTGGACTGGCAATCGTATTGTTTCCACTAAGCTTTACATATGGACTCCATATGCGGTTATCATGAGATGTTTTTGTAAGAATTGTAACTTTAGCTCCACCTACAATTTCTTGAACACTTACTAAATTTTTAAATGCGGTATAGTTATCAACTAAATCAATAACTTCGGATTCCCACTCACCATTTCTGGCTAATGCATGAGTTAGTTTTTCAAAACCATCCAACTTCGGAATCATGCCGTTTGTAATGATCCAAACGTTTTCATCCCAATTCTTAAATAAGTTTGCATCTTTTAATTCTCTTTCGGTTTTAGCAGCATCAATGAATGCCGAACCATTAATTACAGAATGATTATATGTATTGTAATCAGTGTTATAATAAATGTTTGTTCTACCGGCATAACTGTATCCGACGATTGCTGCTATTGTGTTACTTTTTCTGTTTCCTATTAATGTTCCTTCAATAATGATATTACTGAGTTGACCAGCCGAATAATACCCTGCGAGAATGCCTATAAATCTCCCATTTATAGATTCACTCGTGTCTATGTTTACATTAATATACATATTTGTTGCGGTTCCCCCTGTAATTGTTCCAAATACACCGCCATAGACATTCTCAACATTTGCTTGTTTTGTCTTTAATTTGCCCGTTACAACCACCCTATCTACAACACCCTTATTAAAATTAGGAGTGATGACTCCTTGCCCTGCAAAAGAAGCTTCAATGTCTACATTTTCAATGAATAAATTCTTCACAACGCAATTATCATTAAGAGATGTAAATAATCCAGTAGGGACTCCACCTATCTTTTGTGTGAAATTCAACAACTTATACCCGTTTCCGTCTAGACAACCATAAAAATCGAAACCATAATATCTTCCTTCCTCAAAAAGTCCGACTTTAAAATCGATATTTTTTGTTAGCTTATAATAGGCGTACGGATTCTTCCTCATATAAAAAAAATCATATGCATCTCGGATCAAATAAGGATCTGCTTCTGTTCCTTGTCCTTTATGATCCGCAGCATCTGACTCTTTAATTTCATAAAGCTTTTCCAATTGCAACTTACCATCATCAACAAAAGTGTTTTTACATGCACCTTTGTCAAAATTGATAGGCATGCCGATCTCTTCAACCTTCTGCCCTGACAACAAAGCAATTTCACCATCTACAAACCGAACGTTGCCAACTGTCTTCCCATTGTTTTTAGTCTTTGAGTAATCCTTAACTTCGTCAGTTTGAATACTGCTCTTTTCAAATCTCCAGTAACCGACTAATCCTGTTTCCGAACCAGTCAACACTTGAAAACGATCTGCACGAATTTGGGCCTCTAATCTCGCGAAATTCCACAGTCTTACTTCGTCCAACTTCCCTTTGTAGTCAACTCCAAATCTAAACTGTGTAGATGTTGTTTCAAGGGGAGTCTTATTTCCATAGCCAACGACTGCTTCAAGCTCTTGTTTCATGCCGTTTACATAAAGCGCAATTCCCTTTGTTAATCCACCGCCATTATACGTAAGAGCAATATGATACCAATCGTTCCAGGTTTGAATGACTTCATTTTTGGTTGCAATCATCTCACCGCCAACACCAACTGCCATCTTGCCTCTCGTAGTCGGATCGTTATTAAGCGGATTGATAATGACCTCTATCTTCTTCATGTTTGGGCTATCATCACCATACCGAACAGGAATCATCAATTTAGAACCGTTATCTTCTGGTTTCATCCAAAAATCAATCGATCTTGGATTATCGCCTGTTGGAAGTCCAGCAGCGCCCATCTCTACATACTCGCCAGACGTTCCGCTAAAGTGGATTGCGCCATCATTTTGAGTAGCCATTAATAATCACCTCAATCAATTAAAAATCAAGCTCTTCATTGTCCCTCCAAAGTTGTCAATAACTCCGCCGCTCTGATGTTCAAACACCACATAATTTACTTTCCCATCGTCATTTAACGCTCCTCCCAGCAGCACATCGATAGGAATGGTTTGCTGCGCAACCTTCTCGCTCAAGGCTTGTACAAGCGCCGAAGAATGTTTCTCTCGAAGCGTATGGTATACACCCTCGTCCAAAGTAATAGAAAATGAACTACCGTCTACATCGAAAGTTAATGTATCGTTTATACCTTGCGTGATTTTTACATCGCCTCTAATGTCTTTTGTCCCCCACACTAGTTCTGCCATATCTCTCATCTCCTTATTTCAATGTCCAAGTAATATTCGTGCTATGTCCCTTTTGCAAAGGTGATTCAATCTCGTCCACAACTATGCCTCTGCGTTGAATTACAATCTTGCCGTCAAGTTCCTGATCAGAAGCAATTTTAAGAGACATATACGCTTTATCCTGATAAGGAATGGATACAATCGCTTGAAAGTTGAATATAATTCCGTCCAAACTCAACTTCTTTTTATACCCGAAGTTGTACTGCGTAATCCGGTTCGTAAACATTCCGCAATCCGTCTGTTTTTGAAATGGATTTGCTTCACTCACCGCGTCCTTATAAGAAATAATGTCATTATAGAACAGTGATCTTCCATTCAAGAGAAACTCTTTGTCATTCTCTACATAGGAAATTCTAAATTCTTCGCCGTTAATATTAAAAACTCCGTTTGCCGCTTCGAAGAATAGTTTGGAGCTATGGCCAATCAAGCCGAAACGAAGAAGTTTCATTCTATCAATACTATAGAAGCGATACGGATCCGATTCTTTCGTTTCTAGATCGTATTCACATAAATGTGTCCCATCATAGTAGTCCGCCACCCAGATAAAATCCTGACCTAAAATCGGATGCGTGCCATTACTAGTTGTAAAAATCATTACATATACCTCCACAATAATTTGCCTGCCAGATAAAGAAAAAAGGACAGGCTCTTACGAGCCCGTCCTAAATAATCTTTATACAAATCGATAGGAAACGCGGATTTTAAAGTTCTGTTTGCCTGCACTTGCAGCCAGCGGAACCTGTGCCCTTAAAGTTACAGTTACAAAGTTACCGCCTGAATCAACTTGATTGCCGTTATTATTTATTCCGAGAATCTCTTTGGCACTAGGTATTACTGGCGTAATTGTCGCACCTGCGTTATTCTTAACGGTAGGCTCCGTAGTACCGATCGGCTTGTTTCCTGAGCGGCCAATTTTGGATGTGTCTGCTTGGAGATCCGACTCTGCCAATGAATCGACTTGTGCATGGAACCAATCATCTCTGACAACCTCTACAATTTTTCCTTGTTTGTCGCCTGTACCGCCATCCATATCCCGTGTCGTGATATGGCAGTCCTGCATATTCGCTACATCTGTAGCCCCGCCTCGGTTATTCCAAATATTGAACGTAAATGCTGGACCCCAATCCCCTGCATCAACCACTCCAAAGTCGAAGGGTGCCACAATTTCACTTGCATGATTAACATCATACCATTTAATAATCGGTGCTGTTGCCATTTGAATCAAACTCCCTTATTGTGTAATTTTTACAATAACCTCAATTGTAATGTCTTGGACATCTCCGCCTAGCTGGAGAATTTCCAAGCGAAAAATATCGTCTTTCGCCACGTTTGCGACGTCAACTTTCCTCAATCCATCGTCGAAGTGTTCTCCCTTGCGAAATACAATATTTCTGGAGAGTACATCCGACCAATTGAGCATATCTCTGCTCTTCTGTAGCGTGATCTCGGTGCTCACCTTCGAATCTATACTGCCAATCATTCCTCGAACATTGACAATCTCCCCTTTGAAGGGAAATCTAGCATGAATATGCTGGACGCCGATATCCGGGAACTGAGGAATCACGAAAGTAATGACTCTCTCTTTAAGTCGATCGTCATAGGAATGTAGCTTCGCCCAATCCTCCTTGGACATGAGACCATTAACCCCTTTATTGGCTAACGGAATATTGCCCCCTAGCAAATCGATTGGAACCCAAGACTTTCCGTCCCAGCGGTATCGAATCCCGGAGTCGTATACTTGAACCGTCCAACCAATTTTCGGATGCGGATAATTGCTAAAAATTTGTTGATACGTTTTTACATATGGCAAAAAGACGAGTCGTGTTGTCTCGTATGCGTCATTCGCCATGTCTGTTGCTGTTTTTGATTCCTCGGTACTTTTTTAGCATTTGTAGTGGCCACTTCAGATTTAATGATCGTCTGCAGCAATTCATCTCTGAGCTCTTCATAATCCTCTGTTTTGGCACTGACATCCTTAATTTTCACATTAGCGCGATCGATGATCGTTGCAAGGGACTCGACAACATCATTCATCTCGTCTTGGTGATAAACCCGGCTAGACGGATATTGGATGAATCCTCTTCCCTTGTAGGATACATTGACGGCATTCGATTCTTGGGATGGATGAAATTCGATAACGCCCGTTGAATAATTGACACTGAATTCATTCGGCTTAATCGCCTTTTTCGGTGTTCCTTCATAGTTGATTTCCATCAATCCGGCTATTTTCACTCGCGTGAAACGATCCGGTATTTCAGAAAGTATGACCTTGTGATTCAGCACTTTCAAATATTCGGCCCTGTCGATATAAGGATCTTCATTCGTCCCCTTTCTCCATACGATATGTATCGGATCCAGGTACCCATAATGACTGTACGGCATGTTTTTTCACCTCCTTCAATTGATATGAACATTGCTGCTGCCTTCTGCGATGGACGTCGTTGTCCCCGCATGAGTATCTACGGACGAGCCAACTGTCGCCGCTTGCCTTCCATTGACGAAGACGTTGCTTGAACCGCTTGTTACATAGCCCGTTCCTCCGCCATCAGAGGACTTCCAACTCCAACCGCTTGGAATCGAGTATGATTCCGTCTCCGTAACAGGATCCCCGTTGCACGCAGCTTGTCGTCCATTTACATATACATTCGAGGAACCGCCATTTAGAGTCCCATCGATCGTAGCGCTTGTTGTGCCATCATGATAATGATCGTCATGCCGTTCTTCGATTTCGACGTGATCACTTGCAACAGATGAATTCGTCCTTGCCCCTTTATAAGCCATGCCAGCCATCCTATCACCCCATACAAAAAAACCACTAGGCAAGTCTAGTGGTTTTCACACAATTTTGATGATTGTAAGTACAATCATCATTTACTTTACAAGGAAAGAACCACCGGAAAAATCCAGTGGCTCCTAATATCCTATGTACAATAATATTCTTGAATCAAAAAATTATTCGTCGTACTCTCTCGTATAGAGAAGTGTTCCATTTTCATTATAGTAGTAGGCTATCTTAATATTACCGTCAATAAATTCTCCTAATCTATAATCAGCGCCTGATATATGCCCTTTTGGAATATATTCAATGAACCATCCCTCATATTTTCCATCTTTGTAATATCCTGTTTTTCCATCTTTGTTGTATGGCTCTTTTCTTACATTTCCATTTTTATATTCTTTCCCCTGTCCGTCTGGAACAAATTTTCCGTACTTCTTGATGAAACCTTCCCCATAATAATACTCAGTAGAATTTCTGATGAACTTTCTGATCATTCGCCCTTCTACTGTTATATCGTTAACAGCAGAATGCTTCCATGCAGAAAGCTTAGTCCCTTCTTTATTGAGATAACTAATTGGTATATATGCTACACCGTTTTCAACTATTGAAGGATCCGCCTTTTGCGTAACTCCATTAATCGTTACAGATGGTTTTCCTATGGTAAACTTCATAATAAGCAATTCATTCTCAGCAGAAACTTCCTTTGTTGTTGGTTCGTAAACTACTTTCATATTCAATTCATTGAATAGGTCTTTAAACGGCATATATGCTCTACCATTTTTTATAAAAGCCTCACTTGATAGTTTAAGTTCTCTCCCATCCAAATACACCTCTGCAGGCTCTCGTTCGGCTTGTGCAGGGTATATCTTTCCAGACATGACTGAGGCAGATAATATTGCCGCTAACAACAATGAAACGAATACTTTTTTCATGTTATCACCTGTTTTCTAGTTGTATTTATGTTTATACTATCATTATAGTGCACTCTCAATTATTTTTTCTGTATGCCTTTTACTTTACAACAGTAAGAACCACTAGACGATTCCAGTGGTTCTTACTTTTAATATGCAAAGATTTTGTTATTAATATCACACTTAGTCCTTAGTAAATAACAAATCTCCATTTTCATTATAGTAGTAGCCTATCTTAATATTACCGTCGCTATATTCTCCTATTCTATAATCTGCACCTGATATATGCCCCTTCGGGATATAATCAATGAACCATCCTTCATATTTGCCATCTTTGTAAGACCCGGTTTTCCCGTCTTTATTGTACGGCTCTTTGCTTACATTTCCATTTTTATATTCTTTCCCTTGTCCATCTGGAACAAATTTGGAAAATGTATCTGTGTATCCTTCACCTAAGTAATATTCTGTTGAATTATGGATTTTTTTCTTATCATTCTTCCTTCGATTTTAATAATATTTGCATGGGCATATTTTTTACTTGTTAATTGTGTTCCTTTTTATTTAAGTAATTAATAGGTACATAGGCAACGCCATTTTCTACAATGGATGCATCTGCATTTTGCGTATCTCCGTTAATGGTGACCGATGGTTTCCCTATCGTAAATTTCATGCTCAACAGTTCGTTCTTTCCAGATACTTCTTTTGTGTTCGGGTCGTATGTTACTTTCATATTTAACTCATTAAATAAATCTTTAAATGGTATATAGGTTATTCCCTTTTCAATGAAAGCTTTATTTGACAACTTCAAGTCTATTCCATCGACTCTGATTTCAGCGTACTCTCTGCTCGAAGACTGTGCAAATAATTGATTTGGTATTATACATGCTGATAATATTGCCACAAACAACAGTTTTGATAGTCTCTTCTTCATGTCTCATCACCTGTGTTTAAATAAATGTATTTTTGTTCATATTATCATTATAATACACTCTGATCATCATTTACTTTACAAGGAAAGAACCACCAGAAAATCCAGTGGCTCCTAATATCCTTTGTATAGTGATATTTTTTGTATAGTGATATTTTTGAATCAAAAATTATTCGTCGTAATCTCTCGTATAGAGAAGCGTTCCGTCCTTCGCATAGAAGTAACCCGTTCCTACATTTCTGCTATTGTGCAGTTTTACGATCATGTAATCTGCTTTGGATATATGTCCTTCTTCAATATAATAGATGAACCATCCTTCCTTTTCTCCATCTTTATATCGTCCTGTTTCTCCATCCTTCGTATAAGGTTCCGCCGTCACGACACCATTCTTGTATTCTTTCCCTTTTCCATCAGGAACAAATCTTCCGTACTTCTTGATGAAACCTTCCCCATAATAATACTCAGTAGAATTTCTGATGAACTTTCTGATCATTCGCCCTTCTACTGTTATATCGTTAACAGCAGAATGCTTCCATACGGAAAGTTTAGTCCCTTCTTTGTTGAGATAACTAATTGGTATATATGCTATACCGTTTTCAACTATTGAAGGATCTGCCTTTTGCGTAACTCCATTAATCGTTACAGATGGTTTTCCTATGGTAAACTTCATAATAAGCAATTCATTCTCAGCAGAAACTTCCTTTGTTGTTGGTTCGTAAACTACTTTCATATTCAATTCA
This sequence comes from Paenibacillus alvei DSM 29, assembly GCF_000293805.1. Taxonomy (GTDB): domain Bacteria; phylum Bacillota; class Bacilli; order Paenibacillales; family Paenibacillaceae; genus Paenibacillus_B; species Paenibacillus_B alvei. The sequence continues at coordinate 375,323 of NZ_AMBZ01000005.1, forward strand.
TTGAATAGGTCTTTAAACGGCATATATGCTCTACCATTTTTTATAAAAGCCTCACTTGATAGTTTAAGTTCTCTCCCATCCAAATACACCTCTGCACGCTCTCGTTCGGCTTGTGCAGAGTATATCTTTCCAGACATGACTGAGGCAGATAATATTGCCGCTAACAACAATGAAACGAATACTTTTCTCATGTTATCACCTGTTTTCTAGTTGTATTTATGTTCATACTATCATTATAGTCCACTCTCGATTATTTTTTCTGTATGCCTTTTACTTTACAACAGTAAGAACCACTAGACGATTCCAGTGGCTCCTAATATCCTATGTATAACAGTATTTTGAATCAAGAAAAAATTATTCGTCGTAATCTCTCGTATAGAGAAGTGTTCCGTCCTTTGCATAGAAGTAACCCGTACCTACATTGCCATCATTGTGCAGTTTTACGATCATATAATCTGCTTTGGATTTATGTCCTTCTTCACTATAAAAGATAAACCATCCTTCCATTCCCCCATCTTTATATCGTCCTGTTTCTCCATCCTTCGTATAAGGCTCCGCCGTCACGTTACCATTCTTGTATTCTCTTCCTTTTCCGTCTGGAACGAATTCGGAAAAGTTATCCGTGTACCCTTCACCTAAGTAATATTCTGTTGAATTACGAATTTTTTTTCTAATCATTCTTCCTTCGATCTTCATAATATTGGAGTGGGCATACTTTTGACTTACTTTTAACTGTGTTCCTTTTTATTTAGGTAATTAATAGGTACATAGGTAACGCCCTTTTCTACAATGGATGCATCTGCTTTTTGCATTACTCCGTTAATGGTGACCGATGGTTTCCCTATCGTAAATTTCATGCTCAATAATTCGTTCTCACCGGCTACTTCCTTCGTGCTCGGATCGTAGGTTACTTTCATATTTAACTCATTAAATAAATCTTTAAAAGGAATATATGTTATTCCCTTTTCAATGAACGCTTTATTAGACAAATTTATCTCTCTTTTATCTATTTCTATTTCTGCGTACTCGCGGCTTGAAGGATGAGCAAATATTTGGCTTGGTAATACGGACACTGATAATATTGCTGCTAACAACAGTGTTGATAGTCTCTTCTTCATGTCTCATCACCTGTGTTTAAATAAATGTATTTTTGTTCATATTACCATTATAATATACTCTGATCATCATTTACTTAACAAGGAAAGAACCACCAGAAAAGTCCAGTGGCTCCTAATATCCTATGTATAACAGTATTTTGAATCAATAAAAAATTATTCGTCGTACTCTCTCGTATAGAGAAGCGTTCCGTCCTTCGCATAGAAGTAACCCGTTCCTACATTTCTGCTATTGTGCAGTTTTACGATCATATAATCTGCTTTGGATATATGTCCTTCTTCAATATAATAGATGAACCATCCTTCCTTTTCTCCATCTTTATATCGTCCTGTTTCTCCATCCTTCGTATAAGGCTCCGCCGTCACGTTACCATTCTTGTATTCTTTTCCTTTTCCGTCTGGGACGAATGTCGAATATTTTTTAATGTAGCCTTCTCCAAAATAATATTCAGTTGAATTTCTTATATACTTTCTAAGCATCCGACCTTCAATAATTATGTCATTAACTGATGAACGTTTACGGGCAGTTAATTTAGTTCCTTCTTTATTCAAATAGCTGATCGGTATATAAACCACACCATTTTCAACTATTGATGGATCTGCCTTTTGCATAGCACCATTAATGGTAACGGATTGTTTTCCTATGGTAAACTTTATACTAAGTAATTCATTTTCAGCAGAGACTTCTTTTGTTGTTGGTTCATAGGATACTTTCATATTCAACTCATTAAATAAATCTTTGAATGGCATATATGCTCTACCATTTTCAATAAAGGCTTGGTTTGAGAGTTTTATTTCTCTTTGTTCAAAATATATTTCTGCCGACTCTCGAACTGATTTTTGTGCATATAAAGGACTTGCTGCTATAGATGACGATAATATTGCTACTAAAAACAAGGATATTATGCTTTTCTTCATGGTTCTCACCTGTACCCCTTGATGTTTTTATGTTCATATTATCATATTAAGGATCTAGCAGCAAATTTTACTCATATTAGTTCAAATCAATTCTATCCGCTTTAATGACCACTTTGTTGGGTGATATTTTTATATAACTATCCCCACATATCAATGAAATTTCGGTATCTGAATCAATTTTTATACTTCCCTGTTCCGCTTTCACTAATATAGCGTCAAATTGTTGATTCATTAGCTGAATCATGCGTTTGTTACCAACATCCGTCGAGCCCTCAAAAAAGAAACCTTCTGCCGTTTTCCTTATAATCCCTTGATTTCCTTTTCCGCTTCCCTGCCCCCAAATCATTTCAGGATAACTATTTATCCCGTCTCCTTCCAATCGCAATACGAATTTTTGAATATCATTGATAGAAGTATCGCCTGTAAGGAGCTTAATGAACTTGTCTTGAATATGCACATAATCCTGATATCCCTCCGGTTTCTCGGCCGTTTTCAAGCTGTTAACCATGAGATCCGAAATGTATCCGGAGGTTTCCTTGTCTAATACCGGCTCTTTTCCCTCTTCCGATTCAATAATCAGCTTTCTGGCGCGCAACGTACCGTCCTTATGAATCCAGAACCGCTTCTTATCTTTTACATCGATTGCAATGCCTTCGTTAGCATTTAAGCGGATCACTTCCCCCTTGGCTCCATTGATCGTTATGCCCTTCTCCGCATCCAGAATGATTTTCTCGCCAAGCTCGCCGTCTAGGATTTTTAAGGCCTTTGTCTTTAATTCGACAGCCAATAGCTTGCCGTCCGTGTCCACATAGAATCGCTTATCCCAATTCGGACTCGATCCCGTGCCGATATTCTTCTCGATCTTGATGCCGTCCGTGGCATTCAAGACGGTTCGATACATATTATCGCCGCGAGTTACAACGATACCGTTTTCCGCATCAATAAGCGTATTATTGTAGTCTCTCCCTAGCTGTAAGGAGCTCTTCTCCAGGAAGTCTGCCAGCACGACTCTGCCGTATTCATATTCCTGATAGAAGTTCTCCCATTTCTCATGAAACTCCGTGCGCGTTGAACCGAGATCATGGATGAGATGCGTCGTCGTGTTCATGTTTGCAAAAATCGGCTGCATATAACTTTTCAATCGATTATAGCTATCCTCCAACTCGTTGCCGGCCGCTACGAGCCTACTTTGCGTCTCATCCAGTTCCGCATAGGAAGATTCCCTGTCATTATATATAGTCATTGCATACCGATTAATTTGCGAATTTAGTTCATTATATTGCTTCGTCACAATTTTGAACTGGTTGGCAAGCGTAATTTTCTCGGGCGATACAATCACATCATCCAATATGATGGAATCCAGTACGGTAAAATCAAGATTCAAGGCATCCGCATCCAGCAGCACATTGCCAACCTTCGTCTCTATCCGCAGCCGCTTCGCCACTAAATCCTCCGCAATCAAGGTACCGTCCGTATATTCCGAGCTGCCTACCGCCGCGTATACTTTATTGGTCCATTTGTTCTTCTCCCATTTTTGCAGGGCCAAGCCATTGGTCGCATTCAGGACGGCCCGGTACTTGCCGTCATTCCGAAGCGCAATGAATCCGTATTCCCCGATCACGACATTGTTGTAGAATTTACCCATATTCAATCCGGAATAGAACTGCGCATCTTCAATTTTATTTCTCAGATTTTTCTCTTCGTCATAATACGTCTTGAAAGCAAGAATAAATTCCGAACGATCCGCGATTTCACTTGTCTTTTCGGTCAATGGATCGTGAATAGCGATGTTCAGCGGCTCTACGGAAGTAATTTTAATATATTGGGACATATATGCGATAAGCTTCCGATATGCTTGCGTCAGCGGCTCCGTTGAATACAGGTCCGAGGCACTTGGAACTTTTGTGAAAAATTGAGCATCCATGTCGAATACGTCATCGCGCTGAGAGCGCTTATACTTCTCTGCTTGCTCCAGCATGCGATGATATCCCGCTTCCAGCTTGTACAATTCCGTAATGATCTGCATTTTTTCAAGAGAAGTCAGCTTATTATCCATGACGATCGTCTTAAAATCGCCGATATTGAAATAGTTCGATTCCGCATCCATGATCATCTTCCCGATGTCATTGAACACTTTGATATTTTCGGCGACCAGGCCATGAGTGTATAATGTGCCGTCACGTTGATCAGCCCACATTACTTTTTCCCAACCGTCAGGCCGTTTGCTGTTTGCTTTGTCGATGACGAAGCCTTCCTTGTCCGTCACTTTTACTCTCGTAATATCGTTGAAAGACATGAGACCGAAAGCATCCGGATTTTCTTCGACGAGCCCCAGCTTCATGACCAGCTTGCCGTTCCGGTCGAATATTTCTCCCTTGGAGCCTTGGAACTTCAGAACCCCGCTCTCATCCTCGATGGCCAAGTTAACGCCCATGATGACTTTCCCGTAGATCCGCTCGCCAACAATACCGTCAGCCGTCAGGGCATGCTTCCACGTGTTGCCGCCATCATTCGTAATGGCAATCATCGAATTCAATCCAACCAAATAATGCAGCGGGTTTTTTGGATCCCGAATAATTAATCCTCTGTCCGACAGTTCCACTACCTGATCTTTCCCCGATAATCGCGTTTTTGTTGGCATCCCAATTGTTGTTGATAATCTGGTTGATCGTGCCGTTATTTTGCATGGATAAATCCCATTTCCACGAGTCGATCGATACTTGGGTAGACGTATTATAGGACTTGTACAGCATTTCAATAAATTTATCTTTGTTGGCGTACATATCCTTCATATTACTGATCGTAAGATTGATGCCTTTATCTTCGAAGTTGTATTCGATCTCGGTAATTTTCGCTTTGTAGCGAAGACTGATTCGCTCATGCTCAATGCCGATTGTATCTCCGAGCCCTAATTTGTCCCAATTCCGTTGCTCCGTCACCATCGACAGGAAATTGACCAGATCAACCTTTAGCGTAATCTTTTGCTGCTTCAGCTCGTCAAAAGCCTTCATTCCCTCTTTTAGTAAATCGTTCGGATCCTCGATGTTGGAATTTTGCCACTCTTTTTCAATGACATACTGATTACGTTCATCCAGCAGCTTCTTCGTAAAGTTGTTGCGAATATCGAGCCGCAGCTTCAAGGCATTGATATGATTCATGATTTCTTGATGCTGCTGTTCGATTTGGGTTACTTCCGCTTCTTTGCGGCTGATTTCGGATTCCTTAGCCTTGATTTCAAACAACTTCGCATCCAATTCATTTTGGAGAGAATTCAGATCGCTCAGCAGCAAGGTGTAATCTTGGAACGTATTATCCGCATGATCAATCTCATCGCTCAGTTTCGCGATCCGCGTATTCAACGTATCCCGCTCGTCTAACAGCATTTTCAATTGCGTGTTCAGTTGATGCAATTCCTCATTCTTAATATGAAGAATAGAATTGTTCGCTTCCCGCTTGGCGACCAGCTCGGTAAAAGCGTCCCGGTTCCCCTGCAGCAAATCCTCATATTCCAACAGACCATGACAAAGCGCGTCCGTCATATAATCGCTATGGGACAACACCGTATGCTCTTTGGACATGAACTCTACGTACTCTACTTCGAAAGGCTGATTTATGCTGATCAAGCCATAGGCACCATGCGAATATGTCGAATCATGGCCCGATAGGACAAGTCTGTCATCGATCCATATCTTTATATCCTGGTTATATACTTCGACTGCCATCCGATAGTGCACGTCCGTGCTCCAACCGTCAACCGCATCCGTCAAGGCAAGCAGAATATCGTTCCCGTTCTCCCGTTTATAGAGTCGCAGCTTTTCCTTGCCCCAGCCGACACCGCCTTGAATTTTGCCGGACTCCCAGCCAATCCAGTAATAATTGCGATCATCCTGATATCTGACAACGAAGCCCATGACATTGTCCCCGCCGGTCGCGTTCAATGTGGCAGATAGTTTGTAATTTTGGCTTCCAAATGCGCTGGAATTCACGATTGTAGAAAGCTGCTGGAGATTAGAGGTGGAAATAAGCTTGCCATTAAGGACGCTCCATTCCGCATCATGATGATTCCATTGCGCTTTCATGTCAGGACCGTAATAATACTGTTGGCTGTAGTTTCTGTCTTCCTTGTACGGATAAATAAAATAATGAAAGTCTTCCACAAAGGACGTGCCCGTTGGATTGATTTCGCGAATCGTTATGTCTTCTTTGCCGTACATCTTCAACCGCGTTACAATCTCTTCGGCATTATCCTCCTGGTTAACAGATTCCAAGTATTTGCCGTATTTAATCGAGAATCCTTTATCATGCCCAATAAGATCCGGCTTTTTCAGGCTTACAGTTCTATGGAGCGTATCCCATACGACCACAGCATTAAAGGTTTTGGCAATATCAAATATGACCTCCAGCACGGTATTGGACGATACTTCGAGCCCTCTTCGCTTCAGCTCGAATTCGGAATCGACGTAACCGACCTGCCATATGGATTCAATCAGCACATCCTTCATAAGCTCCGTGGCGGTCTTCGACACGGCCTTATAATCCCGAATGATTTTATCGTTCAATTCATATCCCAATGACAAGGTTGATACCGACACGCTCTCTCCGTCGTCGCCGGCCCGCTTCCCGATCTGGTTCACAATAAAATATTCTTCGTAGGAGCCAAGAACGAGCTTGATCAGATATCTTCCTTTAATCAGCTCAAAGTTCTTATTGCGCGCTACGATATGGTGCTTGTCCAAATAAGCAGGGAAATCGAATGTAAGCTCATTAAGCGCGCCGAGCTTCAAATTAAACACGATATTATGCGCTTCCGCCAATTTGGATATGGTCTCTTTATTCGGCTTGCATAGAAACAGTTGGGGCGCAACAGGCTTTTTGGCAAAATCGATATCTCCTAAACGTAACATCCGTCGTTCACCTCCCGAATTATCCTTGCATGGTTTTATATTCATGTCTGATCGTCAGTTCAAATCCGCCTTCGCCGGTCAGCAGATTTTCCCCGACCTCCAGCTCGAGAAATACGTTATTATGCTTATCGTAGCGGTATATGAGCGGCAAGTCGGACACAATATCTTCATTCTCGCAATCGATGTATACCTGCTCATTGTCGTTCAAATCCGCCAATAGTAATGTCTGTCCGTTCGTTTCGTTCGTAAGCTTAATCGTGCCGGCGCCATTGCGCTTCGTAATCCACAGTTCCGGTTTGCAGGAGACGTCTCCCGTATTATTTAACAGGTATGACCCTAGCAGGGAGAACGAAATGCCGCGAAATTCGGGGCTCTTCATACCTTCATTCCGCAGCACAACTTTATATTGCAGGGAACATTGTTCCATATCATAGTAACTGTCTCTGAACAAATCCTTTGCATCGAAAGCGGCTTCGTTCATTTTGATCCACTCCGTCCAGTTCGTTGAATCATAGGACAGCCTTATGAATACATCTACCGTTCCATCATGACGCTCATATTGAACCTTCAAATCTTGAATATACGTTTCGAAATGAGAGCCCACATCGAACACTCGCGAAACATAAACCCCCTTCGGTATATATAAATCAAGCCAACTGGGCATGCTCTAACCTCCTTTGATATAAAAAAATAAGCTGCCCGAAGGCAGCTTATGCTTATTTAACCAATGACCGTAACCCGGTACTGATTAACGGCAGGTACGGATGGGAATGTCAAAATGACGCTGTTCTCATCCATCATATTAATTTGGGCATCTACTGCCGCGAATGGAGATTCCGCCTCCCGCACCATGACGACGACATCTCGAGTATTCAGTGGATGCTTGATTGTGTAGGTTGTAGAAAGACCGTCTCCGATCGTTTTCGCAACTTTTCCGGTTGCGCCCAAGCTTCGTCTTGCTCCATCAGCATCCGTAGCTCCGGTTCCTCCGTGAGCCAGCTCAATGGTATCCGCTTTCCATTTTCCCATTTGAATGGTGCCTACTGTCTCAATCGTTGCTTCACCCTTGTAATTGCCGATTGTGCCGAACGGCACGAATTCGCAGCTAGACCCCATCTCTTTCCATTGAACGGTCTTATACACATACCAGTGTACGCTGCCGTCGACGATCGTGGAGCCGCTAATATTGGTCCAGGCTGGTTCGACGGAATCCGAAGCGCCTTCAATAATGCATTTATAGTAATAGCTCATATCGCCATTCGTAGCGACGACGATTTCATCCAGCTTATAATGATAAGACGGCTTCCATGCCGTATGCCCATATAGATCATATACCAGACTTCCGGATGTAGTCGGGAATGTTGGCTGCTTCATCCCGCTTGTGCCCTCGATAATGCATTCATAATAATGGCCATTATCCGGAGAGGCTTTCACCTTGTTGCCTGCCTTATAGGAATACTGCTTCTGCCATGTAGGTGCAAATACGCCTTCCCGCACATTTACCCAGCCTGCGAAATCGCCGCGCGATGCGTTCTTGTTCCAAAACTTCTTCCCTGCATGAAAAAACTCACCCATCTCGGGGTGAGTTGCTACGTCGGATATAAGCTCTTCAAAATGATTATCGAGCACTTGAAAATTATCGGCCAACCAAGCGATGGTTTGATCGACCTGATCCGATACTTGCGGCTTTTTTAACCCCATCTTCTTCGTTTGTATCATCATAGATCACTCCATTTCATTCCTGAATATTGTAGCCATGTCGTGCTTCCGCTCTTTACCTGCAAAGCTCCGTTGACAATTTCGATATTTTGCAGCGTCCCCATCCCATTAGTAAAAGTGTTTTCCTGGATTGTTTTTGTCAGTTTTGTGCCGTCGAACATCATCTTTTCCTTCAAGGTCTTGGGCGTATAGGAGTATGGTCCGTCGCATCTCATCTTCAAGGTAATATAGCCTTGCTTCAATCCATTATGAATGAGATTCACGTCTCCATCCGGCATGCAATAAAATACCCGGGTCGGATTATCGACGGTGTAGAAAGGTTTGTAGTAAGGCTGTGACAGCCAGCGGGCAACTTCTCGAATACGCCGCTCGTCATAATGAAATTCAAAGGCAAAGGTGAGATTAAATTCGAGCGGGCTTAATTCGATGGCCTGAAAATACGGTTTATGTCTTCCGCTTACTTTTTTCTCGATAATGCTTCTTGACGGCAGCAAGCTCTCCTCGAACATACCTCCGTCTAGTTTGCAATTCAATAACCCCATATCGACGGAATAGATGCCGTCATAATAAAAATGTACGCCTTCCAGCATTAAAATCTCCCCCCTCTTGTACGCTTCAGTTTGTTCACGATTTCCGTCGCCACGATATCGGCCGTATTCCGGTCTGCATTTCCATTTACATTCACTTCAATGTGATATTCATGCTGCTCATTGGCTGGAGCAGGAATGACTGACGGAATGGATGCCGGCATGAAATTAGCAATAGGGAAACTAGGCACAGCCGATCGAATTTGTTCCACGATGCGAGCCGTGTCCAAAATGTGCTTTGTCTGCTCGGCGTTTAATACGAGTTCCTTTTTATCCAACAGCGCTAATTTACCGGAATTCCCGCTCCAATCCCCCGTGTAGCCGCCTGTATCGAATTGGCGTAGAGGCTTTCCGTCCTTATACCATGACCCATTCTTGTATACTGCACCTATTTCTTTTCCTAGCTTTCTATTCTCTTCCTCTAATCTTTTTCTTTCCTTTTCATCAGTGGTCAGTTTCCACTTCTTACTGTTGGATATCATTTCATTGATTTTGTCTTTCGCGGATAGTAAGCTGTTGTCTGGGAGGCCTGCGGTAGGTTTATTACTTCCGTCGAGGTTTTGGGAATTCGCATCGTTGACGATTGAACCCATGGAACCAAGCTTTGAGTCATTTAATTTGTTGAGTTCACGAATTGCTTCCTTTACTTTATCGGTGAAATTCGTCGTAATCGAATCTCCTAGTATATCGAATTTGGAATCGACTTCTCCAGACCAAGTGTTGACGGTTTCAAGCATTTCATTGAAGTTGCCTTCATATACTTGCTTGCGCATATCAGCAAATTTTTGTTCGTTGTTCAGTTCATTTTCCCAGAACTTTTGCCGTTCCTCCGCCTTCTGTTCCAACAATTTGACCGTGTTGTTGTATTCCTCTTCCATCTTTTCTTTTTTGCTTTCCAGCTTTTCTTGCTCCGAGTTCAGTTCGTCCTCCAGGTTATTCTTGCGGAGCTCGATTTCCCGATTATGCTGATATTCGGACAACTCCTGTTCTTTCTCGGTCAATTGCTTGATTAAGTCGGCTTTTTGACTTTTCGCTTCATAGGAATCATCCATGGATAACAAGTCGATTTGTTTTTTGAGATCCGTTATTTCGTCTTGTTTTTTGGACAAATCATTTTCATAGGTTCGCGTGGATTCCGTGCGATCAAGCATCTGCATTTGTTGATCGTAGGCATCCTGCAACGCTTTAAGCTCTTTATCGATTTGCTTCATCCGATTCTCATGAACCTGTTTTTCTTGTTCGAGCTTTAACCGATAATGTTCCTCGTCCGCTTTTTTTAAGAGTTCGAGTTTTTCTTTGTATAGCTCGACATATTGATCGGCTGCTTTTTCGTAAATGTCTTTTACGCTGCCATTAAGATCCTTAACCGACCGTTCTGTATCTTGCAGCTTATCCTCTTGTTTCTCGATTTCATCGGTCAAACGTTCCACGATATCTTTGTTGTTTTTATTTAACTCCAACTGCGACTTAAGGAATTTAATATTGTTTTTAATATCATTGGCCTCACCCTTGCGCAAGCCAGCGATTTGTTGCAAATATCCGATATGCTTCGCATAATCCCCGTCTTCTTTATCCACGTCATAGCGAATATTATCCTCTAGTTGCTGAATGCTTTTGGCATATTTTTTGCTCTCGTCGTTCATGCGGTACAGATGCTTGTCGATGACGGAGTTGGCTATTTTTGTTTTCTCCGAATTAATATCCCTATCCTTTTGACGCATTTCAGAATATTTTCCTTCAATACTCTTCCTTAATTCGTCTTTTTTAAGTTCCGACAAATCTTTATTTTTTAATTGTTCTTCATAAAAATTTATTTCGTCTTGGTAACTTTTCTTTTGCAAACTTAATAATTGGATTTTTTCAGCCGCATGATCACGATACCCTTGGGTTGTACTGTCATATAAATCCATTACGTAATCCTGATAATCTATTTTCTCGGATAACGTATCTCTTCGATGGCTGTACATAGTGGCTGTAGCATCAACCATCTTACTATTAAGCTCTGCAATGACCGACTCCATTTCAGACGATTGAGATTGCAAATCATGGAGACGATCTTTCGCTTGGGCTACCTCTTGCTCAATTTCCGCTGCAATCGCTTGTTTCGTTTTATTTGCATTTTTATCTTTATCGACGGTCATATAGCCGGTTTTCTTGATTTGTTTTTGCTTGATTTGTTCATTTAAAGAACTTATTTCATTGTCAATCGTTTTTTTCTTCTCACCTGACAATCTGATTTCTTCAGCAAGAGCCTGCCGGTGCTGCTTAGACCACGTACTGTACTTCTCTTGAATTCTTTGCTGCTTTTCAATGGATTGAGTAAGTTCGTCCATATGTTCTTTATACTTGTCTACCACATAGATTGCATCTTGAAGTTCGGGTTTCGGGTTAGAAGAATGAGAACTCCCCCCATAAGAACTACCGCTAGAAGCTTGTTTTTTTTAGCAGCTACTTTATCCTTTATCGCTTTTAGTTTTTCTTTATCTCCGTAATATGTGTGTTTTATATGACGATTATAACCAGCTTGTGTAAGCTCTTTTGCTGCATTCATTTCATCGATAGTAGTCGTGTATATTCCATTTTTTCGATTGTTCTCTATTTCATCGTTCTTCTTTTTTGCGTCGTCATAAATTTTATCTACATCAACATCGTATAAATTTCGAGCATCCATAAGCAATTCGTAAGCTTCAATCTCATCTTCGATTGCTTCGATTGTATTGACTGCTTTGTCCTTTGCAGCAATGCCTTGCTTATTCTTCTTATCGATATCATCTTGAAATTCTTTTTCTCTTTGCTGCATTAAATCTTTTAAACCATCTGCAGTAAGTTGAATGTTCCCGTTTTCAATATAAATTGCATCATGTAAGGAAGGATACGTACTTAGCAATTCAGTAATCGAATCTTTAGATAGCTTTTGTCCATCTGCTAATTTATGATAAGCAGAACGAAGATTTTCAATCTCTTTCGCATTTTTCGGATCAATTTTCATTCTCGTGCTATTTATTTCTTTGGCTGCTTTTTGATGTCCGACTCTTATGTCATTGAATAATTTGAGGAACGGATTATTAACCGGATTTTTGCTCAATTTTTCTTTTATATTATCTATAACATCAAGCATATTATTAGCCTGTTCTGGTTTTACGTTCATCAGATCATCAATAGATACTTTGTTACCTTGAATTACCCCCATTATTTCATTAATAAACGAAGGGATCTTTTGAGCAGCATCTTTTGTGTCTTCACCGAAATTATCTATATTTTCCACAAATATTTGTTTAAGGGATTCTATAAATAAAAACTTATTTGAGTCTACAGGTATATTGCTAGAGTTAATATAATTCTGAAAGGCTAAGTTAATAGATTCATTGAAATCGGTAGAACCATGAATGATACTGTCCTTCAAGTTTTGATTTTCTACTTCATATTTTTCTTTTTCAGCGATAATATCATTTATAAACTTATCAAAATTTGCTAAGGCTGCACTTCTATCGGGTGATCCTTGTAAGCTATTTATGAGAATAGTATAGAACGGATCAACGACTAGAGCTTTATCTTTTGGTAAGGCATCAAAAATTGGATTCATTTTATTTGTGAAAGCTTCTTTTATACCCTCTTTATCATCAAATTTGATGTCTTTGATGTCCGTTTCGATAAACATTCTTGCTCTTTTTGCAAAGTCGAGCCACGTATCTTGGAAGTCGATTTGTTTTTTGTTATTTCTGATTTTCTTAATATTTTGATCTACTTCTCCAAAATCGCCATCTAACTTTAACTTCAACTCTTCTTTATTATTTTTTAGTTCTCTTTGCTCTTCTTCTACTCGAAGCCTCTTTATTTCATCCGCACTTTTTGCTACAGCATTCCCATATTCATCATAGTGGGATATAAGTTCGGGCATCTTCGTTTTTATTTGCTCAATAATACCTAAATACTTTTCCTCTTCCTCTGTTGTTCGGCTTTTACCTTTAAGTTGCAAATTCTCAAAGGTATCAACATCCATATTCTTTCCATCAAAAATGCTGTCATAGTCTTCTTTAAACTTTTTAATTCTTTTGGTATCGTCATCGAGGAATTTTAATCTATCTTTTCGATCGTTCTCTGGTTTGTTGATAATGTTAAACAGACCTTGAATTACTTCCCCAATCATAAGAAGTGCACCCACGTATGGGACAATTCTCGCTAACCCTTTTCCTATTACTGAGAAAAAAGTGCCAATGCTGCTGCTGCCCATAACGAGATTTTTCAAGGCATCAAATTTAGACAACCCGCTGAGCCCGGCAAAAACTGTAGCTATAGGAAGAGCGCCTATCATTTCCGTTACTTTTGTAAGAAATTCTACTATTGTCGTTAACCCAGAAATAATATCTTTAACGGCTTCTGAATTGCTGAACGTATTCCAAAATTCAGAAAGAGAAGTTTGCAGCTTCCCGATGCGCGCCTCGAAACTGTCCGCATGCTGATTGAATGCTTGAGCCGCCGATCCGGCTGAGCTCATAGCTGTTTCGGTTGCTCCCTTGGCCTTGCTCCAATTCTCCATGATGGAGGATACGACCTCGTTCTGATCCCCGCCGATCTTGCTGGAAACGTCCACCTTCTCTTCCTTCGACAATTTATCCCATACCTGAGAGAGACTCTGGAAGATTTCATAGGTGGACTTAAAGGTCGTTTGATCCTCTTTCATTAAATCTAGAGCGCCGCTGCCCATCAATTTGTATTTCTCATTGAGAGACGCAAATGTTTTTTCAATTTGCGGAACGACGCCCCTTACTTTTTCGCCGCTCTCAGAAAGTCCCTGCAATCTCAATGCAATGGTTTTTAATCCCGCTCCGGCTTTTTCCGGATCTTTCAGATCAATATTCGCTGCCGTAATCATTCCAATGGATTGCTGAACCGTATTTCCGGCCTTTTTCAGATCAGAGGAGGAGTCTTTCAACGCATTGCCCAAGCCTTCTGACGTGATGGAGAAATTATTCTTAACCGCCGTAAACATATCAACGACGCTGCGGACATTGTTCCCGTATTTATCGACTTCAATGTCGAAGCCGCGCAATACGGCTATGATGCTCGCGCTCGCGTCACCTATGCCCATGCCGCCGACCTTGGACAGTAATATGCTGTTTTCACTTAACCCCGTTGACTGTTCCAACGTGTAGCCCAGCTTTTGGAACTCTGTGGTTGCTCTTACTACGGAAGCTGAAGCAACGCCCATTTCCTTACTGATTCCAAAGGCACGTTCTTTAAACGCATCTAGTTCTTGTGAGCTTGCCCCGGACGTGCTCTTCAGGTCGATCATGGCCCTATCGAGTTCTACGACTTTCTCAAGCCCCTTCTTCATCTGATCCTCGAACTTGAACGACCATTCAAACGCCTCAGAGGCGCGTTGCCATGACGGAATGGCATTCATTGCAGTCGCTAGCTTATCCGGAATCGATTCTTCTTTTTTGTTTTACTATCCGAAGAAGATGCTTTTGCGCCAGATTCCTGCTTACTAGCCGCATTTTTCGCGGAATCTAATATACTGGATTGATTCTGAGCCGCGGTTGATTGCATCTTCAGCAATTGAGCATACGATCTTGTCAGTTCATCGGTTTGGCGCTTGGCTTCTTTTTGCTGTCTTACAAATTCCTTTCCTGCTTTTGCAACATCGATTTTAGACAGTTCCTTAATCGATTTTTTCAATTTTTTGATTTCGTCGCCAGCCTTGCCAAGTCCATAATCGATATCAATCTTGCCAATCGAGGCGATTAACTTTTGTATGCTGCTGACCTCGCGAATGACACTGTCTTTGTTCTGGATAATTAGTTCCAGCTTGAATTTATACTTTTTGCTAATGTTCGCGATCAGTTTTTTTATATCTTTTTCAGCATTTTTCATTTCTACGCCTAATAAAATCGTCTGATCATTCGTCATCATCAAACACCCCTTTTCAGTGCATAAAAGAAAAAGGAGTGCTCTTCGCACCCCTCACCCATATCATTCAGTCGTAATCATCTCTGCAATATCGCACCATCTGTCATATTCCAAAGCCTCGCTGCCTTTAAAAGTCTTATCGCACTCCAAAATTAATTCTTTTATAAAGAGCAGCATTTCTTTACGCTCTGTATTTTGCTCAATAACAAAATTCTCATTTAACAATAGGAAATACTCACCCTGAAAGCCTTCACGATCTGGCACATCGTACATTTGCTGTCCGTTCGACTCGATGATGACAGGTTCCCCATTGCTGTCCAGTTTAGCGAACTCGCGAATCAATTCCGCATGCTCTTCTTGAATCAGCTTGTGGCGCTCCATTAGTACTTTCACGAATCTCGTTCGCAATCGCGACTTCCGACCCGTCAATTCAAAGCTCATTAGAAAGGTAATAAAGGGTTCAACCTCAGCATTTTTTAGTTCCATTTGGATCTACTCCTTTTATTTGGTTTGACGTTCAATATAATCAAGCGGATTGGAACGGATTTTACGCTCCTTCAACAAATACAAGAAGAAGGACGACATCGAACTTAATCTTCGTTGAATTCTTCGTTCATTATTTCCCAGCTCCATGATGCAAAATGAAATAAAATCCTCAATCAGTGAAATCATTCTGTCGATCCCATTCTCGGAATTCACACATTTTAATATATCCTCTTCAGACAATGTTCCTTTTTCAGCTCTGTCATGTAGAAAGACCAACCATTGATTAAAATCAGATAAGTAACTTAATTGGGAAGATTCACTAAGACTTTTGTATGTAAAGTAACAACTCACATAATGTTTATTTTCATTCGCTACCTTTTCTAACTTTTCTTTTGTTACATATCGTATATATTTTCTGCTAGACAACTGACTATCCCCTGTTCTTTATTCCATTAGGCTTTTATCCGCTAACTGTGTTTTCATTTTCTCTTTCAGTTCTTCAAATTCTTTAGCATTTGCATTGAAATTATCGATGGCACTTCGCAGGGTGCTGGACAATCTTTCGAGCTCTTTTTCCTCAAAACTCATATAAATCTGAAAAAGTGTCCCTGTATTAATCATGTTCTCGATTGCTTGAAGCTGCTCGCTAAATGTAGAAGGAAGCTCTAATGTTGTAAAATGCTTAACCGTTAAAAACATCAAATACGGAACAATAATTTGTTCATATTTCTCCTTATCTTGCAATTTAGCTTGATCGAGCTTATCGATCAGTTCTGTAATGCAAGAATCCATTTTGGCGGGACTAAAATATTTACAAATTTCTAAGCCGAATTGCTGAGCTTTATCCCCAATATCAATCGTAACGACAACCTTTTTCGTTTCGTTAAACTTCTCATTCATTTGTGTAATTAGTTCATAATTTAAGTTTTTTACTCGCTTTGCCATTTGTGCTCACTCCTGAATCGTCAATTTATAAATAAAATGTTCATTTTATTAAAATTCGAAAAAAAAGGCGAGAAGGAGAACCCTTCTCGCCTTCAATTTAATACTTTATTTAGCTTTTGATATTAGTAACGAACAATCTTAACCATGTCTGTGCTAGCTGGATCTTTAAATACATCCAATTTCATATCGAATACGGATGGATCTCCATCAGGCTGCATAGTCAATGTAAATTCGGAACCGATTTTCGCTTTCGGAATGACGATTTGAACTTTCTCATCCTTACCTGTCGTTTCAGAACGCCATACCGTTTTACCAACGACACGATAGTAACCGCTGAACTTATCGGATTTAATCGTAAGAACTTCTGCGTCGTTCGTTGTTTGATAAGTAAAGTACACAATAACCTTTCGGCCAACTGGCAGATCAGTGGAAGGAACCGTAATTTCCTTGTCCGTTACTGTGATCGATGCCTTTGGCACCTCTTTTTCCTGGCTATAACCGTCTTCAGAGAAGTAGATTTGAACAGAATCTTTATCTGCCTTTTCTTCAAGAACAATTTTCGAATTATTCGCGCCGCCGTCAGTTGCCACTGCTACCACACGCTCATAAATCGTTTCTGTGCGTTTCTCCAGCTCAGTGCCGGTTTGCATTGCAATCGATTTTGGATTCAACAATGCGTCCTGGATATTAAATGTAGCTGTACGACCGAAATCCCAACCTACAAGACGGCTTCCGCCTTTACCGCCGGTTGCAAAGCTGCTTTCTGCCGTATTTTCCAGATTAGATAGCTTCAACGTATCTAAGTACAATTCTGCCTTGTTCGTCAACAAGTTGTAGAACATTACATCTGCTACCTCTTTAACTCCAAATCGTGCCATAATAAATCCTCTCCTTAACTAAGTTATGATTGAGTTGCTTACATTCTAAATAGTCACTTTTGCTAAATGATTTATTGTTTTTTGGTTATTCTATGCTCCAACCCTATTTTCTCCTCAATTATCTCTACTTGACCAATGACGAAGCTGAACATTCTGGGCCCCAGCCAACATCGATTGAATACTAATATCATACTGATCGATAATTTCAAGCCGCTTGAATTTCCTGTACACTTGGAACACCGTTAAGTCAAGCATGTTAATTTCATTGATACTATATGATTTAGATGTAATGGCTGCGAGGATATCAAAGAAATCTAAATCGTCGTTACCTACTTCATCTAGTCTACTTTTCCGCCGCTTTAGTTCATCTCGTCGTTTTGCCAGCTTGTCCATTTGTTCCTTTAGTTTTTTCGTTTCTTCATCTGCCGGATCGAACTCGTTGTCTTTCTTCTCATCAAAGTGATTGATGTAATTTTGCCATTTAATTACTTCTTGAATCTCTTTATAATTCATTTTATTAATTTGGCGCATCTCTCCGTCCGTCATTGTAACGATCAAGCTTACGTTCTCCTTGTCCGGATAGACTTCAGCCCTGAGAAAGAAGGAAACTGACTGTATGAGAAGTTCAACAATGTCATCGCCACCTCCCAATAACAATAACTCAAGCGTATCTATATGTTCTGGGGCCTCTTTCAGGAGATTGCTATTGTTTAGCGTAATCATGTTTAAATATTTCATATATTCTGAATATCCTACATCAATAATGTCTCTTATTTTCAACGGATAGATTTCACCAAAATCCTTTGCAAAAATCGGCCTGCCTCCCAATAATTTCAGTTTTAAATCAATACTCTCCATTGTTCTTTATCTCGCTCCTATTCATGTATGCAGATAATAAAATAATTAATAAGAAATAATTTTTCACAGAAATCACCGCTCTTCCCACATATATATTTTTATTTATAGTACTTTATTTAGTTTTTGAAGAACATGACTCTTTATATTTCGATTTACGACACTTTTTGCATATTGATCGAAGTCCTGATTTCGAGTTTTTCATAGGACTGAAATATTTTGTACTGGCAATATAGTTCTGCTTGCAACAGTTGCATGTTTTATACTTTCCGCGCAATATATATGTATATAACCAATCTTCTTTACTTTGTTTGTATGTTTCTACGAGCATAGACGGAATCGTATCTCTTGTCATTTTACTAAGTGCTGGCTTGGTCATTTTTACATGATATTTTTGATCTAACCGCTCAATCATCATGTCATGTGTGCACCCTTCAATTTTCCACACGAATACATCCTTCATGTAATCCTTCATTATGGTGTGATCCATTAATTCTTCAAAAATAAGCATCACTAGCTTTAAATATCCGTGAGTATCATCGTATGACCTCTCTTTCAATTCCGTATAGCATTCAAACAGTATTCGAACAATCTCAATATCGTCAAATCGAATATAGGAAAGTTGGTTGTTATCTTTTTCTATTTTGCTGATTTTATTGAATCTAATGTATTGCTTAAGTTCACTTTTTACTGCAATTTCATCCTTTTGAATGTCTGTCCGAATCCATTTTAGTTTTTTGATCTCTGCTGCTGGCATTTGCAGACCATTTGAATCTGTACTGGTTTTAATTAGTTTATTAATCTGCTCGATCGCTTTTCCCGTTTCTTTTAGCTCTGCATATGATAATCGATCTTCCTTAAGAACCTTGAGTTTTGGAATTTTGATAATGGAACGGCTGGATTCCTTTTTTGACTCCTCGACCACAATCATTTTTTCGATAGCAGACTCACGAATTTGGTTTCGTTTTTTTCGATATGCCGTAATTGTATCGGAGGCTGCATCACTATCTTGAGTATACAGCAAATAATTTGCTAACGATTCTAAGTCCTTGGCTACCCTGTTGCTGTCGCTTAACATCCCATGTTGACCTATATGCGGGTTATATGCTTCGTCAAAATAACGCACGATATTTGCATCATGTTTTGAAATGATTTCTTGTACCGATTTTAAGCGAGATTTACTGTCCGTTATTTCATAATCCAATTCCACCGACATTTTCCCCATGTGTCATCCACCCCTTTTTTATATCAACATAATAATACTTTCTTTGGTTTTAGTAAACTGTCATTTCGTTTTTCCTCATAAAAAAAGCAGAGCCTTCTCAATTTCATTGGCTCTGCTAGCATCCTCGTATTCTATGAAAATATTAGATTTTTATTTCCTTCTACTATTGATTTTCGGAACTACTCGCCCTTGCGCCTTCCCAAGCCAGTATACGAATGGCAAGCCAATCAGGGTCATGACCATGCTGATCATGTTCACCTCATTGATGCTCATTGTAAATGCTGTATTTTGCAGCAATGTCGCGTCGGCGATCACACCCTGCAACTCCCCTGCGTGATGAAGCGCACGTACAGCAAGCAAGGACGTGAACAAGCCGATGGACAAGCTCGCCATCCCTTGGCGCAGCCAGCTGTTGATCGAAGATCCATAGCCTGACAGTTCGCGAGGAATCGCAGACATGCCTGCATTCAATATCGGGGTATTCGCAAGAGCAATACCTACATTGCGAACAGCCATCCACAGCGTAATATAGCTATGAGGTGTATCAACATGCAGTCGTCCTAGTTCATACGTGCCGATGACCATCAGCAGCAGCCCTGTTGAGATGAGCTTCACTGGCCCAAACCGCTCATACCAGCGTCCAGTGAATGGCATAACGAAGGCCATAAGCGCTGATGCCGGAAGCAAGACAAGTCCAGAAACCAATGTCGAAGAGCCCTGTACACGCTGTAAAAATAATGGTGTTAATAATGCACCCGCATACAAACTGATCGTCACGATTGTAACCAGTATCATGCTAAATGCGAACCGCTTATAACGGAACACGCGGAAATTGAGCAGGGGATGCTCAATGCGAAGGGAGCGGCGTACGAAGGCGATGAGAATGATTATGCCGACGATGATGCAGCCAATCGTCTTCCAAGAACCCCAGCCCCAGTTGGACAAATTGCCAAAGGCAAGCAGCAGCAGCAAGCTGCCCAGCGCTACGGTGAAGAAACCAAGCTTATCAAATGTATCTCCTGAGGCAAGGCGATACATTGGAATATACCGCATGACCGAAATCATCGCAATAATGCCGATAGGTACGTTCATCCAAAACAACCAGTGCCAATCCCCAACATGGACAATCCATCCGGCCAATGTCGGGCCAACAGCTGGCGCGAGCATGGCGGACAATCCCCACAGGCTTATCGCCATCGACTGGCGTTCACGAGGAACTACCTGATATACGACAGACATCGTCGTCGGCATAATGATGCCGCTGAACATCCCTTGAAGGACACGGAATACAATCAGGCTCCATTCACTCCAGGACACCGCACATAACACGGAACAAATCACAAATCCGCTAAGGGCAACTAAGTACAGCCGTTTCGTGCTGAATCGATTGCCCAAATATCCGACAGCAGGCGCAATAATCCCTGTTGCCAGCATAAATCCCGTCAATACCCACTGAATCGTCGTCAAATCCGTGTCAAAATGGGTCATCATTACCGGCAGTGCAATATTGACGGTATTCGTGCTTAATACGGCCAAGAAATTCCCAAAAAAGATGGCAAACATAATACTCCAAAACATCCTGTTGGTCATTGTGTGTTGACTTTGTTCTCCCATATGCATACATCACAGCTTTCTAAATTCGATTTAACCTATTATTCGTTCATCCATGTCATAGCATCCACGCAGCGACACGGCCTTTTTCTAGTGTAATCCTCCCCAGCCTATTGTGTCAATATTGACATATCAACTTGAAATAAATGTTTATCTTCATCCTACATGCACAAAAAAGAGCCGCAGCTTTTATCCATTAAAAGCGCGACTCTGGATTTACAAATTTTAATGTGTTATGCCATCGAGTGTCCAAGCACATGAGCAAAATAGGCGATATTGCGATCCAAAATTTCACGGTCGGCATTCGGCAATTGATGAAGAAGCTGCTGAATATCCTTGACGAAGGCATCCATGCCTGACATGTTCGCTTTATCAAACCGGCTATCCACCTTTACAGGAGGAGCCTCTTGCTTGGCGGTGGCAATTTCCTCCCGATATTTGTCCATCCAGCCCTTATTCTGCGGTATACGCTGTGCGAATTTCATCAGGACGCCGAACCAGTCTCCGCCTTGGCTAATAGCATCCTCCATTTGCTGATGACTTTCAGGTGCGAACCTTCTCATCAAGTCCGTAATATTCACATAATCATCCGGCGCTCCTGCTGGTTTGGGAGTAGGCTCTCGATATGGATTCGTTCCGGCTGCCGTCCCATCCGCCCGCTTCTGCGACAACGCAGCAATGTTGTTGAACGTGCTAAGCAGTTCCGAGCCCTCATCATCCGCAAAATAATGCTGTGCGATATATTTGGCTTGGGTCAACCCTAACTCCAGCAAAGCTGAGCGAGCCGCATCATCAGGAACAGAGCCGCCGGGAGCCAGATTGGATTCAATGACTGTATACACAGCTTTTTAATTTCGGGCGATTTTCCTTCTAAAATGCGCTGCAGCGAATCATCGATGTCCGCATTTCCATAATAAGAACCAACATGATGTTCAATAGCACCAACAGCTAGCTGCCGTCCGGTTGGGCTAATTTCAACGGAGTCGTGATTGACGCCGTTCATTATGCCCGTATCGGTTCTCATTTGCCTGCTCGATTGCCCATAGCTGTCATACAGCTTCGGTGAAATCATTGGATTGTTTATTTTCATGGCTGCCTCCTGCATGATGGCATACGACGTATGCTCTATCATCTGAATAGGTATGTTGGATTATTTCAGTATTTCAGGCTTCTACAACATATATCGACCACCGACATCCAATGATTTACATTTCATCCTCAAGTCAGTAAGAAAGCATAAGTACATCCATACAACAAAGCCTCCAGCACGCTAGTTAGGCGAGATTGGAGGCTTTTGCAGCTTGCGAATAATAATGAAGAGCACTCGCTAATTAACCATCACCATCAATCATCACATTCATCCGTGAACAATTAACCTCTTCCTCCGTACAAGCTGTAAGCGAAGTGATAGATAATATTCGTTGCACTTACGTTCGGACGTTCGGACACTTGTACGTTAATGCCGCTCAAGTCATAATAATGCGTAAAATTAATGGCTCCCGGTAAAAATTCACTTATGCTGCCCGTTGAAGGCGGCAGGCTTAATGTGGCCGTAAAGGTCCCATTGGCATCCGTATACACGGAAGCAGCGCGGGTGCGATTGCCGCTGCCTTCCGTCCAATTCTTATTCAGCCATAGAACATCCACTTTCGCATTGGCTACCGCATAATTATCCGATGTTGTCACCCTGCCGACTACCGTTAGCGTGTCTTTTGCACGGAAATGTTTTCCGTATTGGTAAGTCGGATAATCATTCGGGCCTTCCTTGGAATTAAAGCCGATAATGGAAATCTTATCTGCACGCAGTACGGGTCTAACAGTCAACGTGTAATTGGTATTATCATATTGGCCCGTCGTATAGACACGAACATAGAACGTACCTGTTCCTATTCGAACATTTTTGTCTGCTGGAGATGACAGCAGCCTCATTTGATTGCCTTCGAATGCCCCGTATACTTCAACCTTATATCCTTTGCTCATGGACACATTGTCCAGCGATAAGTTCAAAGCGTCATAATTGCGATTTTCCGGTACGTTTATCGAAAACCAGTCATTATCGATCGGGGAGCTAATCGAACGCGTGTTCAACGAAGATCCAGATGTGTTCACTGTAAATCCATAGGCGTGAAATGCATTTTCATCCGTCTCATAGGCGTCATATTCCGAACTGACGGCCAGCGTGACGGTAAACGGATCATTGATGCTTCCGCCCTGCTTGGCGTGTACCTCGACGAGATAAGCCTTATCTCCCGACGTCGTGTTTTTCGTACCCACGTTTTCAGATAATGTGCGCGTTCCGTTCTCATAATTATTCATATACGTTCCGTAAATCGAATGATCAATTGGCGTCGTAATGATATTGCCTGTTGCCATATCGAATTCGTACAAATACAGATCATAGTTCAACTGCGGCGACAATGGCGGATCGAGCTGTACCTGCAGCACTTCTCCCGGCTTCACGTAAATCGGATATAAATGGACGGCTTCCCCTTCCTTCGGTATAACCCCGGTATAAGTGGCGGTTGTAACCGAGCTGGTCGACTCCGCCAATGTGCGAAGAGAGCTTGTCAGGGGCTGAATAGCTGCGGCATCATTCAAATTCACGGGAGTATCAATCGTATGCTGCAAGGCGCCATTTAAGCCATCTGCAGGTGCGGCTTTCATGAGCTGTGTAACAGGCTCCGCATTATCAATCGCGGCATGCAGTGATAATGCATCCTCTTGCGTTGTTGATGGGAGCGCTTCTGAAAGTCTGCCCTCGGCTGCAGACACCACGCTCATTTGAAATACGAGCAGCAGGACGAGGCTTAGCACCGTTACGATCGAAAACTTTTTTTTCATCGTGGACTTACCCCTTTCTCGTTATGTAAAGTGACCTTGTAATTGGAAGGACTGAAGGTCTTATAATTAAAGACGTACCTACGAGCTATTTTCTAACGAAAAATTTATCATTTCGAATCCGTCACTTAGAATTCGAAATGCAAAGTTAAGACCACTTCTTCGAAAATTGCTGCCGAAGCTTTATTCGTGCGCGAGCCAGCCGTTG
Source organism: Paenibacillus alvei DSM 29 (assembly GCF_000293805.1). GTDB lineage: Bacteria > Bacillota > Bacilli > Paenibacillales > Paenibacillaceae > Paenibacillus_B > Paenibacillus_B alvei. The sequence goes on from NZ_AMBZ01000005.1 coordinate 399,522, forward strand.
GCTGATCACTTGCTCGGACAAATGCAATTCCTTGGAGATCTCTTTATACGATTTATTTTCAAAATAGTGCAGACGAAGCAGGGCTTGGTAATGGGATTTCAATTCACTCATCGATTGATGCAATAAGGAATCCCGCAATTTATTTTCCACAGTAATCGATATGTCCGGTTCCGTTTGGGTAAATGGGGTTGAGTTGGCTGTGTGCAGCATGGACTCGCTTGCTTTCAAATTGTGGCTTTTATTTTTGCGAAGAACATCGAACGCGGTGTGGCGCGCAACTTGCTTGAGCCAGGAACGAATGGCGGCAGGATGCCGCACATGGTGGATATTCGTCAACGCCTTCATCGAGGCTTCTTGAATGACATCCTCCGTTAACGAGCGATCTTGAACGATGCAATAAATGTCGGCGTACACAAGCTTGCGAAATTCATCATAGACGACCGCCTGAAGCTCTTGGTTCGCATTCTGTACGTATGCGTATAATTGCATCAGTGCTTGTCCCATTTTTGCTTTCCCCCGATCAAATCTTTGATATGGGGCGCCCTTGCCTCCGGTTGATCTGACTCGCTGCTTACAAGCTCGCCCTTAAAACAACTCGATTCGTTTCAAGTATAACTCATTAATTCCAAATTGTAACAATAATAAGAAGATATTCATGTATCGTTCACATGCGGTAAAAATAAAAAAAGAAGCACCGATATTATTCGATGCTCCTTTTTCAATCACCCACAGCATTTCATTTCTTGAATTCACCGTGGCCTAGTTTTACTTCGAAGAAGAGGCACTCTGCCGAGAACCTGAACTAGACGTCCGCTGTGCAAAGTTGAGCTTGCGCTGCATCACTCCAAATATGATATCCGCAACGATGGCCAGCAGTGCTGCTGGAATCGCTCCCGCATACAAGCGGAGCGGATTTTGCCCGTTCAATCCAGAATAGATTTCTCTACCCAATCCATCACCGCCGACGAGAGGCGCGATAGTCGCAACCCCGATTGCAATGACGGCCGCAATGCGAAGTCCTGAAATGACATAAGGCAGCGCCAGCGGGAATCTTACCTTGAACATGAGCTGCATTGAGCTCATGCCAAGTCCGCGTCCCGCTTCCACATAGCTTCCGTTCACCTGCTTCAAGCCGACATATGTGTTGCGAACGATTGGATTCAAGGAGTAAAGCAGCAAACCAACGACAACGGTCGTTGTCCCGAGACCGAACACGAGCATTAGCAGCACCAGCAGCGCCAAGCTCGGTACAACCTGCAGCATGCTGGTTATTGCCAAGATGAACTTAGCCAGCTTCTCATTCCGGGAACAGAGCACACCAAGCGGGATTCCGATTGCGAGTGCAAGACCGATGCCTGCCAGCACCATCACCACATGTGTAATAAAATACTCCCACAGCATACCGCTGTTTCTACCCATATATGACAATAAATCTGCGATTGACCACTCATAATTGCTCATTCGTATCCTCCTTCCCTAGCTCTTTAGCAAGCCGACCTTAGTTAAATAATCGACAGCAACCTCACGCTCACTTTTTTTCTCAATATCCACTTGATAATTGAGATCGATCATCGTCTTCTCATCCAGCGTACCCAAGAGCAGCCCGATCACGTCATTCAGCTCTGGGTGCTTTTCCAGCACATCCTTGCGGATGACCGGGGATGCATCATAAGGAGGGAAGAATTGCTTGTCGTCCTTAATCGTTGTTAAATTATAGGCTTTCAAGCGCGAATCGGTGGAATAGGCAAGCACAATATCCACCTGGTTGTTGGCAACAGCCTCATATACCAGACTCATCTCCATTGGAAATTCCTTGCCAAAGGCAAAGCCATAAGTTCGCTGGAAGCCCTTATATCCATCCGCATCACGCTCCAGCCAAGTCGTGTCAACGCCCAACCTCAAGCTGCCTGCATCTTTGGCCACATCCGATATCGTCTTGTATCCTTTCTCATCCGCCAGCTTTTTCTGGATCGTAAAGGCATACGTATTCTCGAATCCAAGCGGCTCATACCATTTGAAGTCAAAATATTTATCAAAACCCTGCTGAGCCTGCTTCAATACCTCCTGGCGATTCTTTGTATCTTTCACCGGAAAGTGATTGTTGAAGATCTCACCCGTGTACAAGGTTGCCATCTGTACTTCATTCTTCTTCATCGCATTGATGACTACAGGACTAGCCGCTAAATCCGGCAGTACCTTGACCTTGATGTTCGTACGATCTTCAATAAGTGCTTTATACATTTCCGCAATAATTTTGGTTTCCGAAAATGTCTGGGTGCCGATAATGATCCGGTTATCCGCTCCACAAGCAGACAACAACAATGCCAGCATTACCATGAGTGCTGTTCCGCCAACAGCCCATTTTTGTCGCATCTTCATATGTGCGCCCTCCTTCATTCAGACATTCAGGACAGGTGTTCATCACGATTCAACTAAATCCAGCTCAAATCCCAGCTAACCGAGTTCCGAGTTTCATTCAACTTAATGCTTTACTTGATTCGCTCACATTCAGCGCTGCGATGAACATCCTGCCTTACACTTCTATCCTTTATCCGACTGTCCACCCCGTTCACGTACGGCAATAACTTATGCCATCATGCTGCTCGTCCGTCCGAAACGGCGTGTCAGTGCTCGCTCAATCCAGCCCAGCAATGCGTCAATGACAAATGCCAGCACAATGGCTCCAACTGCTCCTGCGACAATCAATTCCGGCTTATTTACGCCAAGACCGGATACGATTAGCTGTCCAAGACCACCTGCACCGATAAGTGCTGCTAACGTGGCCCAACTGATAATGTACACAGTCGTAATTCGAATGCCCGACATGATATAAGGAAGCGCCAGAGGAAGCTGAATGCGAAGAATACGCTGCATCGTATCGTATCCCATGCCCCGTGCGGATTCCAGCACGCCGCGATCGACCGACTCGAAGCCATCATACGTATTGCGCAGAATCGGCATTATAGAATACAAGAACAAGGCGATAATTGCCGGCTTCATCCCAATGCCCATCAGCGGTATCAGAATCGCGAGCAGCGCAAGGCTTGGAATCGTCTGCAACAGGTTCGCAGCAAAGAACACAATGCTGTTCACCCACTTCACGCGATTGTAGACAAGCACGATTCCTAACGGGATTGCTGCCAAGCAACCCAGCAGTACAGAAGCGGCCGTAATCGCCAAATGCTCGCGAAGCGCCATGATTATGTCTGCGCCTCGCTCCTGAAAGAACGTCCACCATTCATTCATCATCCATCAGGCCTCCTCCGCATAAGCTTTCGCCAGCTTATCCACGACAGCTGGATATACCTCGGACAAATGCTTGACGACACTTCCCCGCGTAATGAGTCCCACAAATGTCCCCGTATCATCGACCACCGCCAGATTGGTCAAGCGATGATCGTTCATCATATTCAAGGCATCAGGCAGCGGCGTTCCCGGTGGAACGGAATAGCCGATCGGCTTCATCACATCTTTGACGGTTTTGCCTTCCTCACCGTACTGATCGAGCACATTATAGATCGATACAATGCCTTGGAGCTTCTTCGCACGATCCACGATGAACAAGGAGTCAACCTTGCGATGCTCCATCATTTTGATGGCTTCCGCTAAACCGCGATTCGGGAATGCCGTCGCTGGTGTAGACACCATTACCTCATCCACGGTTGGAATATCGATAGGAGACTCGCTCTCCAATCTCTTTTGACCGATGAACGTGCGAACGAAATCATTCGCCGGATGGCGAAGAATCTTTTCTGGAGAACCGGTCTGCACGACCACTCCATCCTTCATCAGCACGATTGTATCTGCAATCTTGATCGCCTCATCCATATCATGGGTAACGAAAATAATCGTCTTATTAAAATCTTGCTGTAATCGAATCAGTTCATCCTGCAATTGTTCACGGCTAATAGGATCAAGTGCACTAAACGGTTCGTCCATTAGAATAATATCTGGATCCGCTGCAAATGCGCGAGCAACACCAATACGCTGCTGCTGTCCGCCACTCAATTCGGCTGGATACCGATTGCGGTAAATTTCCGGATCAAGGTTAACGAGGCGCATTAGCTCATCAATACGGGCGTCAATCTTATCTTTATCCCATTTGTTCAAGCGTGGAACGACAGCAATGTTATTGCCGATCGTCATATGGGGGAATAGCCCGATATTTTGAATAACATAACCAATGTTGCGGCGTAGCTCTACGGGGTTATGCGACGACACGTCTTTGCCGTCAATGAGAATGGTGCCGTTTGAAGGAGTCATCAGACGATTAATCATCTTCATTGTCGTCGACTTTCCGCAGCCGCTTGGTCCAATAAGAACGGTCAGTTCTCCTTTCTTGAACTCAAGGTTGATGTCTTTCAACGCCTGAAAGCCATCCTCATACACCTTGTTCACATGCTGGAATTGAATCATGCATCGCTCACCTCTTTTATAAGATTAGATAATAAATTTATCATCTATGAAAACAATAAAAACAGCTATGTTTATTATTACATACATATTTTTTCGTGTAAAATCTTATGTAAAAACCTTTTCTTAAAATATGTGAAAATCATACATATAAGATAGTCTTATATATATTACTTACCCCGCGTCAGAAGTACGGAAACAACGAAAAACCGCCCTTTCAAAAAGGATGGTTTTATTGTCTTCATTTCTACTATGCAATATACCCAATGTACCCCGCCATAAAGACAGATTAACTCCACATAACCAAGCATTATTTAATGAACAATATTCCCCATAATGAAATAAAGGCTGCAATCTAAAAAAATGGTTATGCCGTCTCCAATTGTAAAAAATACTTTACGAATTGTAAGAAATAATTTACACTCATAATTAGAGGTGGTGCTATTGTTACAAAACAAGTTAGTCGTTTACCGAGCAGAAAAGGGATGGACACAAGAAGAGCTTGCAAAGCGGGTTGGCGTTAGCCGTCAAACCATTGCAACCCTTGAAAAAACAAATATAATCCTTCTCTTATTCTTGCCTTCAAAATTGCAAATGCTTTTGACAGGACATTAACCGAAGTCTTTGATTATAAGGAGCGGGTGTAAAAATGTTATTGTTGAAGATTGTATTCATTGTTGTGATATTTCTTAGCCAGATGTATATATTGAAATTCAAATCAAGTGAGGAAGCAAAGGATGAAAGAGGTAGGGAAATTACGCATAAAACAAATAGTATGCTGTTTAATATGTTGTATGCAGGTGTTATTCTATTGATTGCACTCCATTTGCTTGAAATTGTTTCAATCAAATATTCACCTGATATTCTGTTATATTTCACACTATTGTTGAGCGTTTTTGGGAGCGTCTTTCTTTATATCAATAAGAACAAGGAAAATTATGAAGTGAACCGTAATTGACCTCTTCATTGAGGTTCTTTTCATGCATAATTTTACGAAAAATGAAAAAAAGGCGCGCAGCGCCTTAGCGCCGCGTCACCTTGGTCCAGAAGCCGCCATGCAGCTGTGACGGTTCAGAGGTAATAATAAATGCCTTAGGCTCAATATCCAATATCGAGCCTTGCAGCTTGGTTCGATTTTTACGCCGCGACAGCACCTCGAGCATCAAGCGATCTCCATCCCGGCCGCTGCCGATCCATGTTGTAACCCCATAGCCGTGGTCGCGCAAATAATTTGGCAGCTCACTCTCCGGATTATTAACGATAACTTTCAGTACGACATATCCCAGTGCTATCTTATCCTCGATCCAGGATCCCACAAGTACACCTATTCCGTAACCGGCCGCATATACAATAAGGCTAATCGGCTCGTTCAAATATTTAAGCACCATGTTCAAGCCAAGCACGTAAATGATAATTTCTACTGTACTGATCATAGCAGCTAAATAGCGCTGCCCCTTCAACGTCAAAATCATCCGCAGCGTAAAAAAGGAGACATATACGATTTGGATCGTGAAAATAGCAATCAGTATCGTAAGCATACACGCAAATCCTCTCTCGCCTGCTAAGCAGCTATACAGCAGCATTGCTGATGATTGTGGGCATCAGGTATCCAGCCGCAATCAGCACCTGTAACAGCATCTGTACAGCACTTATAAAAGCGCATCGTAATAAATTCATTACCCGATTATGGAAGCCACGAAACGTCCTTCTCCTTTGCAGTATAGCGCAAGGAGGATTGATCCTTCACCTGAATCAACCTTAAATTCGACCTTAAGGCAAAAAAAGAAGGACTCCGGCCCATGTCCGAACTCCCTTGATTGTAATGTCTATAGTACGCCGAGGCAAGAGCAGAAGGCGATAGGGAAATCATTTCAAATTCAAGCCGTTCCCCTTGCGCCTGCATCCTTGATTCTTTTTCGCATCCGTTCCTGTTCCAGCCTGCTAATGATCAGATCTGTGGTGATCCAGTTGAAGTATTTGATAAAGCGCGTCCATATTCAAGCTGCTCCGCACCAGGTCAGCCAGCCGATCGAATGCCTCTTCACGCTTGACATTATAGTTCAGTGCCGTCGGTAGATGCTCCATCCCTTTGACCTGACGAAGACGGTTCAACCAGCCTCTGCGAAACTCATCATTATGGAAGACGCCATGCAAATAAGTGCCTAGTACCTGTCCTGAAGCTGTCACACAACCATCTGTTCCGCGATCGCCTTCTAACAAAAACAGCGGCTCAGCTCCCATATCAGCAGATACCTGTGCCATGAATGTGGAGCGTCCCATATGAATCTCATACCCCTCAACCGGGTGCTTGTATAGTGGGGTTCCTTCTAATTGTGAAGCACAAACCGTACCGGATACCCGTTCCGTGCGCTTATCGGCTGCAAATTCGGTAGCAAGCGGCAGCAGTCCCAATCCGTCCATTACGGAACCCGCCTCAGCTTCTGCCCCTGCCGGATCGGACAAGCTGTGCCCAAGCATTTGGTATCCGCCGCAGATGCCGACAACGGCAATCTTGCTGGTTGAAGCGAAAGCCTGGATAGACTCCGCTAAGCCTGTACCGCGCAGCCATTTGAGGTCAGTCATCGTACTTTTCGTGCCAGGAATGACAATTGCATCAGGGGCACCCAGTTCCTCCGGCTTTCGTACATAGCGAACGCGTACATCCGGTTCCGCAACAAGCGGATCGATATCTGTAAAGTTAGAGATGTGAGGCAGTGCTATCACCGCGATGTCGAGATCATTGTCCGGCTCTATCTTGCCCTTCCACTGCTCCAGCGCAACCGAGTCTTCAGCCTCAATGTCGAGATCGTTGGCATATGGAAGCACACCAAGCACCGGTTTTCCTGTCCGTTCCTCCAGCCAATCCAGTCCTGGCTGCAGAAGCGTGACATCTCCGCGAAATTTATTAATAATAAAGCCGCGAACGCGTTCTCGTTCGTGCGGCTCGAGCAGCTCAAGCGTGCCGACAATAGATGCGAAGACACCGCCGCGATCGATATCCGCTACAAGAATAACAGGCGCATCTGCCCACCCTGCCATGTTCATATTCACAATATCGTTCTGCTTGAGGTTAATCTCGGCAGGACTCCCTGCTCCCTCCATCACGACAATATCGTATTCAGACCGAAGCCGATTGACCGCCTCAACAACGATGCGCTTCGCCTCCGGCAGGAAGCCTGTGCGATAATCGCGAGCGCTCAAGTTCTGATACGGCTTGCCATGTACGACAACCTGCGCGCTCATCTCCTTCATAGGCTTTAGCAGCACCGGGTTCATATCAGTCGTAGCCATGACGCCGCACGCCTCGGCCTGTACGCCTTGGGCGCGTCCAATTTCCTTGCCGTCTGGCGTAACATAAGAATTCAGCGCCATATTTTGCGATTTGAACGGTGCCACCTTGTAGCCATCCTGCTTGAGGATACGGCACAGCGCTGTGGTCACTACACTTTTGCCAACATCAGAGGCCGTTCCTTGCAGCATAATTGTCCGACCGCGAACGAACTCCTGATCCGACGTTCCAACGCCCTGAGCCGGCATCGTTTTCTTCAACTGTTCATCCATCCCTTGTTCACCCTTTCATCCCGCACAAGACCACGAGCAGCAGCAGGAACACCATTTCCGTACATTCATTCAATGCGCCGTAGGTATCGCCTGTCAGACCGCCCAGCTTCTTTGACAAATAGCGTGATATGCCCCATGCAGAGACGATTCCAAGCAGCGGCGAAGCGATAAGCAGCCACCAAGGCCATCCCGGAATAATTCCTGCCGGCACTGTCATCAGAGGGCTAACCTGAATCGGAAGCATCATGAAAGCCACAGCCGCAGCGGTCAACACCCATGCACATCCATAGGAAGCACTCACGTGCTTCTGGGTGAGCCCTTGGAAATAACTGCCGAGCCCGGATTCAGCCCGTGCATACGGTTCATTCGTCATCGCCCATACCATTGCTGCACGAGACCAAATAAAGGGAATGACAATCCATATATGCCATACATTTGCATCAAATAGAATCATGAGCAGTGACCATTTCAGCAGCAGCATCAAGACACAAGCGATAACACCCATCGCTCCGACCCGACTGTCCTTCATAATTTCAAGCATGCGCTCGCGGGTGCGGCTGCTGAATATGCCGTCTGCTGTGTCCATCAGTCCGTCCATATGCAGTCCGCCCGTTACTACCAGCATCAGCGCCAATGTCATCGCTGCAGCCGGCCCTGTCGGCAGCAGCAGGGACAGCCCCGCCCCTGCGCCCCATATGATCAGTCCAACAACGCCGCCTGCAATGGGGAAGAACAAGGTGCTGCGCTTCAGCACCTCGTTCGTAAAGGGCACTTCCTTCGGAATCGGAATACGAGTAAGGAATTGCATGGCCGCTATTAACGCATGTGCATACTGCTTCATAGCTCTACCATCCTGCTCTTAAGCTCGATCGGAATCCCCGCAGTTACCAAATATACTTCATCGGCAAGTGCAGCCATACGCTGATTGAGCCGCCCTGCTGCATCGCGGAATATACGCCCGAGCTTGTAGGCAGGAACGACGCCGCTGCCGACCTCGTTCGTGACCATGACGACGATACCCTCTCGTCCTTGAATCGTATGAAGCACCTGCTGCATACTGCGAATACAGCTTTCCAACTGCTCCTCCATATGTGCCTCATCTTCCTGCTCGGCTCGCAAAAGCTCATTGGACAACCAGATCGTCAAGCAATCGACAAGCACAGCCGGCTGCTCTGCTTGGCTTAGCCATGTCGGCAAATCAAGCGGCTGATTGACAGTGGCCCATTCATAGTCAGATGCTTCACGGCTCGCCCGGTGCAGCCGAATACGCTCCATCATTTCTTCATCATGAGCTTCAGCAGTAGCAGCATAGATACCGCCGTTCGGGGACAGCCTCATGAATAATTGCTCAGCGAACGTACTCTTGCCACTGCGTGCCCCGCCTGTTACGAGTACAATTTTCCCCATTCTCACTCATCCTTGCTTCATAATACTTGGTATATCAGGTCAGATCATCACGTAAACTGCCCGCTGTATACCTGCTAACGGCCATTTCTTACTATCTGTTAATTCTGTATTTCTATTAGTGACTATATCAGCGATACCTATCAATCACTTGTATTAGCGACTCCGTCATTTCTACAGCGGTCATTCCTTATTCGTTACACCCGCCTCTGCAAATGTAGCCATTTCCCGCATAATCCGCATGGCTGCGTCAATCAGTTGGAACATAAGCACTCCGCCGGTTCCTTCCCCGAGTCGCATCTGTACATGCAAGCAAGGGTTCAACTTCAGCTCAGACAAAAGGGCTCTATGTCCCCGCTCCTCTGACAAATGTGAACCAATGAGATAAGGCTGTAGCGCCGGAGCCAACCGAACTGCCGCCAGCGCGGCTGCACTGGAAATAAATCCATCCACGACAACCGGAACCCGGTTGGCCGCAGCTGCAAGAATAACCCCCGTCAGACCGGCAATTTCCAAGCCGCCTACCTTCGCAATCACATCGAGAGCATCCTCTTGGTTCGGTTTATTTATCTCAAGCGCTTGCCGTACTACATTGCATTTATGTTTCCACTGTTCATCACCGATGCCAGTTCCGTGCCCTACTGCATCTTCAGGCTGCATGCCGGTGAAGGCGCACAGCATCGCCGCACTCGCCGTTGTATTCCCAATTCCCATTTCTCCCGTCGAGAATAAACGGTATCCATCGCGGACGTACTGTTCTACAATATCAACACCTACTAGAATCGCAGATAATGCTTCTTCGCGTGACATCGCTGGGCCCTTTGCCATGTTCGCTGTTCCTTTCCGGACCTTGCGCGATACCAGCTTTGGATCACTCAAGTCGGCATTCACACCGATATCAACACAGATCACATCGGCTCCTGCTTCGCGAGACAGGACATTGACTGCAGCCCCTCCACGCAGAAAATTGAACACCATTTGCGGCGTCACTTCAGATGGAAATGCACTTACGCCTTCGTCGCACACCCCATGATCGCCAGCCATGACAATAACTGCCTTCTTCTCGAATTGCGGCTTAACCTCTCCTGTAATGCCCGCAGCCTGCACAGCTATGTGTTCCAGCACGCCCAAGCTTCCCGGCGGCTTTGTCAATTGATTTTGATGCTGGATGGCAGATTGAATTGCCTCCTCGTCCAGCGGTTTAATTTGTGCGATCAGTTGCTTCAATCGTTCATTCATGCTGCTCATCTCCGTTGTCAGATTCAATGCCATACTGTCAGCGCTTTCCGCTGCTCTTGCTTATCTCCAAAAACATCAGCTCAACATGCCTTGCTTACGTTAAATCGTTACCTATTTCAAATTGTAAAGCTAGTAATTGCGTTATTGCAAAATCATAATAAGTTGTGCTGTCCCATCTATCATCCATGACTTGGGCGAATTAACACCTGCGGACGTCCTGTATCAGGATGCGGCACGATCGTCGTGTCGGTGGCAAAGATCCGCGACAGCAGCTCCGGATTCATCAATTCATCGGGCGTGCCTTGGGCAGCAATCCCTCCGTCATGGATTACAACAAGCCGATCACAGTATAAAGAAGCCAAATTCAAGTCATGGAGCACAGATACGATTGTCAAGCCGCAATCCTTCTGCCAATCCCGAACAATATCCATAAATTGCACCTGATAATGGATATCCAGATAGGTTGTCGGCTCATCCAAAAGCACGATGCTGGGCGATTGCACCATCAGCTTGGCCAAAGCCGTGCGCTGACGCTGACCGCCGCTAATCCGATCGAGCGGATAATCGGCCAGCTCTGTCAGTTGCAGCCGCTCCATAATTCGGTCTACGAGCGCTCCGCTGTCCTCGGACTCTGATCCGAGCCAGGACTGAAAAGGGAAGCGTCCCATTTCAACCACCTCACGGACGGTAAAGCCAAGTGGCGGCAGAGCTTCCTGCTGCAATACAGCCATCAGTTGGGACAATGCTCTTCGTTTGTAGGAAGCCAGCGCCTGTCCATTCACCTGGATCGAGCCTGACGTCGGACGATCGGCTCCAGACAATAAGGATAGGAGCGTGGATTTGCCGCTGCCGTTCGGACCGATAATGCCGACCCATTCACCAGCTTGCACACGAAGCTCTACATCATGAAGAACATGCTTCTCGCCATAGTGCTTGCTCAATCCTTGAACTTCAATGATCGTGTCTTTAACCAGTTCGTTAGCGGGATTGCTGCTCTCTGCCAACCCCAAATCCCTTAGCGGCAAATGTTTTCCTCTTTGTGTCATGACCATTTCCCCCGTTTCGCTCGCTTATTGCGCATAAGCAAGTAGGCGAAGAATGGCGCACCCAGGAACGCCGTTACAACCCCCAGCGGAATTTCCGTCGGCGCAAAAGCCGTGCGGGCAATTGTATCCGCCCACATGACATAAATGGCTCCCCCAATTGCTGAGAGCGGTATCAAATATCGATAGTCTGGGCCAACAATCAAGCGCAGCAGATGCGGCACGACTAGGCCGACAAATCCAATGACGCCAGAGACGGACACGGCCGCTGCTGTAATCATTGTCGCCGTCAGCAGCACTGCCCATTTCGTTCGTTCCACATGAAGTCCGAGATGGGAGGCTTGCCGCTCGCCTAGTGCAAGCAAATTCAATGGTCTTGCGTATGCAATAAGAATTACGATGCCGACTGCCAAATAGGGAGCAAGGACAAGCGTATAGGACCAGCCGCGCATCGCCAAGCTTCCCATTACCCAAAATAAAATTTCATTGATCGTCTGATTCGTCATTGCCACAAGAAACGATACAATTGAGCCAAGAAAGGCTTGCATCACTACCCCGGATAAAATAAGCGTCTCGATCGGAATCTTGCCCTGCTCACTGGCAAGCTTGATGACCACCATCAAGGTTGCCACCCCTGTTGCGAATGCGACGACAGGTATAGTCCATTCGCCGAACAGTGCATATTGCAGGCCAAAGTAAATAAGCAAAGCGGCTCCCACAGAAGCGCCAGAAGATACCCCTAATGTATACGGGTCTGCCAGTGGATTGCGCAATACCCCTTGAAATGCAGTTCCCGCTACACCGAGTGCCGCTCCGACGAGCAGAGCCAGCAGAACACGAGGGAAGCGTACCTTCATCATAATTTGCGCAGAGGCATCATCCCATGTAACCGGAATTACTTGATCCATGCCCGGAATATGATGGAGCAGAATTTGTGCAATTTCTCCCATTGGCATTCGTACTGACCCTACAGCCAAACATCCCACAACGGACAAAAGGAGAAGCGCAATACCCGCTCCTCCATACCCAACCATTTTATTCATCGTTCTCTCCACGACGATTATTTCACCAAGTCCGGATGAATCGCCTTCGCAACAGCCTTCAATCCGTCAGCAACACGTGGTCCCGGACGGCTGATCAGGTTCTGATCCACACCAATTACTTGATTGTTCTTAATTGCATTGATATTGTTCCAACCGCTGCGTCCACGAATAATTTCTTCCAAGGACTTGTTCGTCTCGGAATCCACTACACCTTGTGTGAACATGATTACATCCGGATTGGATTTAATATTATTTTCTTCGTTAATTTGAATCCAGCCAGCTGAATCAGCCGCAACGTTTGTGCCGCCCGCCATTTCAATCAGCTCGTTCATGAACTCGCCGCTGCCTACTGTCCAGCCTGGGGAGAATTCAATGTAGACCTTCTTCTTCTCCGCGCTTTGGACCGCATTCTTTACGTCATCACGCACTTGCTTCATGTTGTCAACGACTGTCTTCGCTTCCGCTTGATGGTCTGTAATTTGACCATACAATTCGATATTGGTAATCACATCATCGTACGTTTTTGGCTCGACCTTGAATATTTTAATTCCAAGCTCGCGGAACTTTTTCACAACTGGCTCCTTCATGGAGATGCCTGTGAACACGATGTCCGGCTTGGCTTTAATAATTGCCTCTTCATTCGGCTTCGTAATGCCGCCCATTTTCTCTTTGGACTTCGCTGCTTCCGGATAATCATCAAAATCAGAAACACCAACGATTTGAGCATCCAATCCAAGTGCGAACAAGGACTCTGTCTCTGCTGGAGATACAGACACTATACGTTCAGGCGCTTTTTCGAAGGTAAATTCTTCGCCTGTTGCATCTTTAACAGTCAGTGGATATTTCGTTTTCAGATCATCCTGCTTCGGTTGTTCAGAGGCAGTGTTGTTGGTCTCTTGCTGAGCAGCCGTATTTTCAGCGGGTTTAGCCGCATCCTTGTTGCCGCAAGCCGCAAGTCCTACTGTCAGCATAAGCGCCAGCAGCGCCGCAACCGATTTGTTCAACCATTTGTTCATGTTTTATCTCTCCCTCGCGTCATTCTTTCCTCGTCTTACCTCTGTACCAAATGTGCAAGCGTAAAGCGGTTCCATTCGCCACCATGCGTAACGAAATTGCGTGACAAGTTGCAACTGCCTAAAGTTATACTCCCCTGCGGGTATCGGTTGTCAATGAGCACTTGCATATACCTAAGCTGTACCTCTTCATGTGACTGAATTCGTGATATACATTCGTGCTGTGCATTTACATCAAATTGCATTGCTGTCGTGTATAAGCGCTTATGGTTATGAAATGCTTGCTTATACAGCAAAAAACCCCCGATCCTTCGATCCAGGGGAACACATTGTCATCTATCGCAATATCCAGCAGACACCTAGATACAGGGGCCAGCAGCTAAGCTGCCATGTTGCCTGATGCATTACGCCAATGACGTGCTCCTCTCCGCGAAGGATACAACTCGTCTATCTTCAGGCAGGTTTCCTGACTTAGGAGAATACGTTGAGCTCGCCTTCCCATCCTTATCAGCGGATACCATACCTGCTGATCAATTAGACAGTGGCCTAATGAGCACAACACTCCATTCACAGTGGCGGGACCGCGCCGGGTTCACACCGGCTTCCCTTTTAACCCTGGGTACAAATATCACACATCCCGGCATTTCAACCCATACAGCCCCATTGCTGTACAATAACATTCATGGATCAATCCCGTTATGATTCCCCAAGGACCTGAAGTATCGCGAATATTCAACATCGAATAATTTCGTTATCTAAGTCCTAAACTCGATATTAGATTATAGGGGAAAAGCCCACCACTTGCAATAGAATACATCATTGCTGCGATGATATTAGCCTGTTAGCGCATGCTTCCTCATTTGCTTGGCAGACGTTCCGCTCGCAAGAACTTCCATTTGCGCGCACATTGCTTCGCTGTAATCATGATCCCGCCGCCGATTGGCGCTGCCGCTTCCAAAAATGATTTTCGTGGAAAAGCCAGCGTATATAATCGACGTACGACGCCTCCGTGTGTAACAATGACAACATCCGGCCGCGGGGCAAGTCCGCTGCCATATGTTTGCCGCATCCGGCTCGGCTTGCACCGCATCACCCGCCCACGGGGAAGCGGGGAAGAATGATGCGGCCGACGACGGGCAGCGCATTCCTGACGCTCCGCGTGTATGCCGCAGCTGCTGCCGAAGGATTCGCGCGCGTTCCGCAGCACTTCCCACCATACATGCGCGGTGCGCGTGCAGAAGGACTGCCATGGCTCCCCGCGCGGCGGCTGGACGGCTGAAGAATCGTCCAGCCATCTGCGATACTGAGGATCCTCCTTCAAATCATTGTAGGTCAAGCCTTCCCACATGCCGAAGTCATACTCTCGCAATCTTGTATCCTCTACAGCTTGCTTGCTGTCGCGCGGACGCAAATAAGCAAGCGTATCGCGACAGCGCCGCATATCGCTCGTATATAGAAGCGGTGACGGATGTGCCACTGCGCGGCGAAGCCCTCTCAGTTCTTCAGTGGAATCCGGCAGCAGCGGCACATCTGAATAGCTAATGTAGCGCCGCTCTGTATTCTCTTTCGTCAAGCCGTGGCGTACAAGCGCGAAGCGTACAATCTTGCTGTTCGTTTGACTCTTTTTTCGTAATATATGCCTTGTCATATTGACTCGTTTCCTATTGGTTTTCAATGCTCCTAAACGACGCTTGTTCCGATGAATAGGGGGAGCATTCCATTTAGTTGTCCGTCTCATTCCATTTCGTACTCCTTCATTCACCAATCGTCTACAGAAGCCATCCTCCGCATATATAGAGGAGCAGACTTGCAACAATCACAAAGCATGTGGAGCTGCTTAGTAGCAGCCTGCATACCGCAGGTATATGCTCTGCCTGCAAGGGCTGCTGTGTATCCCCCATATATGCGCGGAATGAACGTATTCCTTTATACACATTATATCCACCAAGCCGGATGCCAAGTGCTCCCGCCGCGGATGCTTCCGCCCAGCCGCTGTTCGGGCTCGGATGCTTTCTCGCATCTCGCAGTGCCGTTGAGCAAGCTCTGCGAGCATCATAGCGATGCAGCAAGGCACTTACCGTGACAAAGACTGCTGTCATTCTCGCCGGTATCCAGTTGGCAATATCGTCAAGGCGAGCAGACGCCCAGCCTAAATTCCCATACTTCTCATTCTTATAGCCGACCATGGAATCGAGCGTATTAACCGCACGATACGCCATTGCCAGCGGTGCGCCTCCGATAAGCGCGAAGAACAACGGCGATATCACCGCATCCACAATATTCTCCGCTACGGTCTCCACGGTGGCGCGTACGACCTCCGGTTCATCCAATTGCTCTGTATCGCGGCCGACAATCATGCCGACTTCTCGACGAGCACTCTCTAAATCCTGCTCTTTCAGCCTCCGATACACAGCCATCCCTGCATCCTTCAGTCCTTTTGCCGCAATTGTTGTTCCAATCAACAATGCTTCGGCTGCCCATCCGATATAATCATGAACATGGTACATCCCTTTTAGAACAAGCCAGGTCACTCCATACGTGCCGCCAACTACAACAAACGGCAGCAAAATTCCAAGCGGCTTGAGCGCTCTCTCAGAAGGGCTGATCCGGCGTATGAATCGCTCTACGGCTCTAATCCCTTTCCCTATACCAATGACCGGGTGTGGAATCGCCTGCGGGTCGCCAACAATCCGATCCCATATGTATGCTGCTATTATGATAAGCGCTGCTGTCATGTTTCTCCCACCCTAGTAGGTTGTTCCGCTCGTTAGCGGTTACGCTTCATGCTGAGTCTTCACGGATTCATATACAGTGTTATAAACGAGCTGCCCAACTGCATGTCCCAATGTTGTCGCTGTTCCCGCATAATTGTGCACGGGTTCATACCGACCGCTGTCTATTACTGCAAGTGCAATCGCATCCGTAGTCGTTCCTGTGGCAACGCGTCCCGTTTCAGCGTCTATGATGCCAAGATCAGACAGCGCTGCACATTTGGCCTCTGTAGCCGTCATGAATAGATTCAATATCGCCGCATTGGACAGCTTCCCATCCAATACAAGAATTGAATTGATCGTGCCTGGCTTCAACGATTCATAGGCTGAAAATACACGCCGCGGCATGCCTGAACGTGCCGCATTGGATGTCCCCGCCGTTGTGATGCACAGCAGCGAGCATTCATCCGCTTCCTGCTCGACAACAGAGGCATGACTAACTTTTGCAGCCGTCAAGAGCCCCACCGTCTGTTCCGGTACATAGCCACTTTCCATACACGAAAGCCGCAGATATTCTGCTGGATCAGTGCAGTCGAATTGATAATGAACCATTTGGTTCAAAATGCGATTCCCCATCCATTGCCCGCCATGGTATACAGCACTGCTCCATATTGGTGCAGTTTGCGGCAGCTCAACAGCGACTTGAGCATCCTCCCAGTGAATATGTACTCCTGCGATATACTGAGATAGATAGGAGCGTTTCCCCTCTCGATATGGCTGCATCCCGCTTCCCCTCAATTCTGTGTTTGTTTACTGTAACACAGCTGCAAGTGCTGACGCTACAATTCCGTTCGCTCGTCGATCCTTGACTGCGATTCGGAAGTCTCTCTCCGTGAGCCCAGCATACATATCACAATTGCGTATCAGAATACCTGCGCGGCATAATTCTGCCTGAAGCAACTTCGCCGTCCACCCCTCCGGAGCTCGGCACAATAAAAAATTCGCCACGCTTGGCCACGTCCGTATCCCTAGTGCATGCAGTTGCTTGCGCAAAACAGCTCGCTCTTCAGCAATGAGCGCCCGCGTCGCATTCGCATATGGTTCCGCTTGCTCGTCCGACAATAAGGCTTCGCCAGCCGCGAGAGCCAAGCCATTGACACTCCATGCCACTTGCATGCGCAGCATCGCCTCAATATGCTGCGGCTGGGCAATCGCATATCCAAGGCGCAGTCCGGGAATGGCGTAAAACTTCGTTAATGAACGAACAACAATAAGATTTGGGCAGCGATATACGATTGGAACAAGAGACATTTCTTCTTCATTCGCAAAGTCAATAAAGGCTTCATCGATAACAAGAATCGTTGAAGCCGCCTCTGCTAACACTGCAAGTCTTTCCAGCAATGCGCGCTCGTACAAGGCACCATTCGGATTGTTTGGATGTCCAATAAACACCACATCAGTTTTCGAAATAAGCTCAGACAGTTGTGCTTCAGTCGCGCAGAAGTCGTTATCTTCGCTGCCCACTACATGGATTACTTCAGACCCGAACTTGCGTGACAGCGTCTCATATTCGGAGAAACAAGGCGCAATGACGCCAACCCGTTGGGGACGAATTGCCAACAGCAGCAGGGCCATGCACTCTGCAGCTCCGTTTCCGATGCTAATATAATCCTCGCCTACTCCCAGTTTCGCAGCTAATGCTTTCTTCATCTTCCGGTGCCCAGGATCCGGATAATGAACAATAGAAGCCATCATCTCATTCCTGAGGCGCTCCATAACGGCCGTCGGCGGCCCAAGCGGGTTAATATTGGCACTGAAATCCAGCAGCGCTTTACTGTCTACTCCAAATGCATCCGCGGCTGTCCATACATCCCCGCCATGTCCGAATCGTTCAACTGTGCTCATTGCTGTCTTCCTCCCAAGGATGTCCAGTAAATTTGTCCAATGGTTGAATAAATTCTATGTACAGCTCCACCCAGACGGAGCTCGACCAGTTTGCAATAATCATTTCTACTCGTCCATTATGCGGAAGACAGCATTGTTCGTCAAACGAATTTTCCTAGTATGTTGGAGAGTCTTATTCATGTTAAGCAGGCATTGCAGCGCGATTATGAAGGAATTGCTAATGAATTATTATGAATTTCCAAAAAACATTGGTCAAACGGACACTGTAACACTTCTGTTAATTGCTGTATAATCTTGTTGCAACACACATCTTTACGTAGATGTGATATGTCATAGACGAGGAGGGATGATTATGTCGGTGCATCACAAGACATCATGGGCTAATCTCGGCGCCGCCATCATTGTTTCCATCTATTACGCTGCGATTTTGTTTCGACTCAAGGGAGACATTGGATTATACAGTATTGAAATGATGGCCCTTGCACGCAATGTGTTTGGAATTACTGTCGTTATTCAAGTCGTTATGCACTTTATTAACTTTATGTCCAAGGATGAGACTGAGGACAAGGAATTGGCTCGCTCTGTGTCTATGCAGGCTAATCAGTTCAGCCTACTTTTTCTCGTTCTCGCTGTAGCTTGCTGTGCGGCCTATTTAATTTATGTATCGGATACACGCACCCTGTTGCTTTCTCCGCTCGTCTGCGCTCATTTACTCGTATGTGTGCTGCTGGCTGCGTGGATTATCAAGCACACCTTAGAATTAATGATGTACCGTCGTTATTTGGAGGCAGATCCGTTAGATCGCCCTTAATCATGTAACCGTTTACTTCACGAATATCTATCATTTTGGATACAAAATAATAAAGAGTGTCCACAGCAGCTTTTCCTGCGGGACACTCCTTAATTTGGCCAGCACCGTCAGTTGATACAGGCCAGCCTTGCTTATTTATCAACTACTGTAAAGAGCTGCTCTGCACTCGTACGCGGGCGAGCCTTCGGCGCATTATCGAAATAACCGATACGGATTACCCCTACAATTTTCTCGCCCGGCTGAACACCTACCATTTCACGATACTGCTTGTTATAAATGTAATCGCCTGTATGCCACAGCATGCCGAGCCCGTGTTCCCAGCCTAACAGTTGGAAATTCTGAATCAAAGCGCTAACCGCTTCCAAATCCTCCTGCCAAATATTCGGACGGGGATCTTCCGGCATAACGACATGCAAGTAAGCAGGGACATGTGTCAAGTGATCCATAAACTTCTGGCGCTGCTCTGGAGTTGCGTCTTTCAGCTTGGTCTTTTCCAAAATGGCAAGAAGCCCTTTCACAACGCGTTCCTTGCCTTCTCCTTCTACATATATGAAGCGCCATGGCTCACGCAGTCCGTGATTCGGCGCCCACACGGCATCATTCAGCAGTTGCAGCACCAAGCTGCGATCAACTGGCCTATCGTTAAATTCATGAATACTTCTACGTTCCCGAATGATTGAAGCAATCGACATTAGGACGTTCCTCCTCGTATAGGTCTGCATTGTAACCGTCTTAGTTACTTCTCATCATACCATCTGTGATAACGATTATCAATATCAAATCTGTTTTGTATTTCGATTCAAATCGTATACAATAGAAATATGTACATAACAGCCTCAACATGAAGGAGTCGGACAAGCAATGAAATTTATTGATAATCAAGGCATAACAGACCCTCGCATCAATCTTGCGATAGAAGAATTCGTATTGAAGCATCTGCCGCTTGAGGAAGACAGCTATCTTCTTTTTTATATCAACGAACCCTCTATCATCATCGGCAAAAACCAAAATACAATTGAAGAAATCAATGCCGAATATGTGAAGGACAACAACATACACGTCGTTCGCCGCCTATCTGGAGGCGGGGCCGTCTATCACGATACAGGCAATCTGAACTTCAGTTTCATTACTAAGGACGACGGGCAATCGTTTCACAACTTCCGCAAGTTCACCCAGCCCGTAATCGATACCCTGCATTCGCTTGGCGTTGATGCTGAACTGACTGGTCGAAATGATATTCAAGTCGGAGAACGCAAAATTTCTGGTAACGCCCAGTTCGCTACGCGCGGACGGATGTTCAGCCATGGAACGCTGCTGTACAACTCTGAGATGGAGCATGTCGCATCAGCCTTGAAGGTACGCCAGATTAAAATTGAATCCAAAGGCACGAAGTCTGTGCGCTCACGTGTTGCCAACATTGTGGAGTACATGAAGGAGCCTATGACAATCGAGGAGTTCAAGGCCACTATTCTGCGCCACATCTTCGGAATGGAAGCGGATCAAGTACCGCAGTATGTGTTGACTGAGCAGGATTGGGAGGTCATTCACCGCATCTCCGAAGAACGCTACCAGAACTGGGACTGGAACTACGGCTCTTCCCCGAAATTCAATGTAGAGCATTCGAAGAAGTTCCCTGCCGGCATCGTCGATGTGCGCTTGGATGTAGCAGATGGCGTTATCCAATCGATGAAGATTTACGGCGACTTCTTCGGCATCGGTGAAGTAAGCGACATCGAGGAGCAGCTTCAAGGCGTTCGCTATGAGGAGCAGGCCATTTACGAGGCGATTGGAGATATGGATATCAATCATTACCTCGGCAACATTAGCAAGGATGACTTTATCGGACTGCTCATGCTGCAAAAATAGGTGCTAAAAATATAGAATCATACAAAGAGGCGTTCTCCTTGGAAGAGAACGCCTCTTTCTCATGTAACAAAACATACCGGCTATCGATCCGACAGATCCACAGTATGTCCTATCACCGTTATTCTACTTAGTATAGCTTGTCCAATACTGATTTTGCCGTTTGCTGAATTGCCTTGTAGGCCTTCTCTTTCTCTTGAAGGGCAACCGCCGTAGACAGAATATCCAGCACATGGATTTGAGCAATCTTCGAGGAGAAGGCTCCGCCCTCTAACGGTGTTTCCTTGGACTTGATCAATAAAATAGAGTCTGCATATTTCGTAATTGGCGACTTCGCATGGCTCGTTAAACAGATGAAAAACACCCCATTGTCTTTCGCTAACCGGATCGTGTCTACCAAGTCCTTCGTACTGCCCGATGTCGATATGCCGAATACAACATCCTGTTCCGACATCAGTACAGCATTCATCGCCATCACGTGCGGATCTGTAATCGCTTCTCCCGTGTAGCCCAGCCGCATAAATCGATACTGCGCATCCATCGCTGTCATCGCTGAGGAGCCTACGCCCATGAAGAACAAGCGCTTCGCCTTAACAATGGCCTCGACAGCCTTATTCAGCTCTTCCATATTTAGCAGGGACAACGTGTGCTCCAGTGATGCGACATTCTCCATTGTCATTTTTTTCGCAACAACAGACAAATCATCGCTCTCTTCAATTTCGCTATTCTCATGCTTCAATGGCGATACCAGATCCTTGGCTAAGGACAGCTTGAAATCCTGGTAGCTCTTAAAGCCGAGATTGCGGCAAAATCGCAGCACGGAAGTCTCGCCTGCACTTGCTCTCTCTGCCAAATCCGTAACTGTCGCATAGAGTACCGAATCCGCATTTTTCAACACATAATCGGCTATTTTCTTCTCTGTCTTCGTAAGTGACGGATACAGGCTCTTAATAAGCAGAAGAGTATTCGTATGTTCACCAGCGACCATCTGTGACTCCTCCAGTCTCGTTATGTCATTCAATCGGCGTCATCACAGCAAGGATGAAGCCTCTCTAGCGCGGCCACCTGCTAGATTGCATGCCCTGCAAATCCCAGTTCACCTATACATCAATCATCAACGATTCAATGCCTTCCATAATATGAACCCAGTCTTCACGCTGGTGCAGTAATCCGCTTATTTTTCCCCGCTATCTGGTATATACCTAGCCTTATCATCTAATGGAATGAATAAAAAATCAATATTTTATCGCAAAATCATGAAAGCGCTTCTATAATTATACAATCAAATTTCCTTTTCTCTATCAGCACATACACTTTCAACCAATTTGCGATAGAAAAACGACCAACATAAAGGCGGCAAATAGACAGTTCGTTAACTGCTATTGCCGCCTATTGAGCTAAATATATCGTGATAAATCACTTAAATCCTGTCAAAGCGATACCTTCAATAAATTGCTTCTGCACGAAGAAGTATAGGACTACGATCGGTACCGTAAAGAGTGTGGATGCAGCCATCAGCTGCTCCCAAGCCACCTTAGTTTCTCCGATGTACCCTTTTAGACCAATAGACAGGGTCCAATTTTCCGGACTGTTCAAATAGATGAGCGGCCCCATAAAATCCCCCCATGAAGCGAGGAAGGTAAGCAAGCCGATCGTCATCACCGCTGGACGCGCCAATGGAAGAATGATTTGCGAGTAAATTCGGAATTCAGACGCACCATCAATTTTCGCTGACTCGGACAGCTCATAAGGCAGGTTCATAAAGAACTGGCGTACCATGAAGACGTTCGTTGCCATCCCGAACCACGCCCCAAGCCAGAGCGGCCAGAAGGAATCGAGCAAGCCTAGATTGTTGTACAATACGTATAATGGAATCAGCGTAACTTGATACGGAAGCATTAAGGTTGCCAGCATGAAATAGAACAACGTATTGCGTCCCTTAAACTGAATGCGGGAGAATCCGTATGCTACGAGCGGACAAATCAATACGACCCCAATTACACTGA
The DNA here is from genome assembly GCF_000293805.1 of Paenibacillus alvei DSM 29. GTDB lineage: Bacteria > Bacillota > Bacilli > Paenibacillales > Paenibacillaceae > Paenibacillus_B > Paenibacillus_B alvei. Next base: position 422,534 of record NZ_AMBZ01000005.1, read on the forward strand.
CGCCAGCGACCAGAACCGTATTCCATAAATAGCGGAAGAATGGAATCATATTGACAGCTTCTACATAGTTGCTCCACTGAAAATGCTCCGGGATCCAAACAATTGGAATCGCGAAAATCTCTTCCTGCGTCTTCAGTGACGTAAGTACGGTCCATACGAATGGCAATAAAAACAGCAGACCAACAACACCAAGAATCAAATGCGGAATCCACGTTTCTCGAATAGAGCGCTTGATAGAACGCCGATGCTTCGCCTGACTCATGGGGGTAACCGATGTATTTACGCTGCTCATCAACGTTCACCTCCGTAATAAACCCAGCGAGCTGATGACCGGAAGACAATAACCGTAAGCACCATAACGATAATGAACAAGATCCACGCCATAGCGGATGCATAGCCCATCTTCAAGAATGAGAAGGCATTTTGATAGAGATAGATGGCATAGAACAAAATAGAGTTCTCAGGTCCGCCAATCGATTGCGCCTGTTCCGCGAATATCATACCCTGCGCGAAATATTGGAATGACCCAATGAGACCCGTTACGACGAGGAACAGGTTCATTGGCGAAATCGCAGGGAACGTAATGTTCCAGAACCGCTTCCATGCATTCGCTCCGTCAATCGAAGCAGCTTCATAATATTCCTTCGGCACATCCTGCAATGCCGCCAAGTACATGACCGTGGTTGTTCCGGTTCCCCAGAAGCCCATAATAATAAGGGAAATCTTCGTCCACTTCGGATCATAAATCCAGTTCGGTTCCGGCAATCCAAGCGCACCGAGCATTTGGTTCACGATACCGTACTGCGCATTGAGCAGCCACATCCAGAGCAAGGAAGCAGCTACGATCGGTACCAGTGTAGGCAAGAAATAGACGGTACGATAGAAGGACTTCCCCTTTACCTTCATGTTCAACAGAAGCGCAATGCCAAGCGCGTATGCCAACTGCGGAAACAAGCCAAAGATCGTCATAAACAGGGTGTTATACATCGACAAGTAGAACTTATCATCATGGAACAATTCCTTAAAGTTATCCAATCCCACCCATTGCGGGGCAGAAAACAAATTGTATTCTGTAAAGCTGTAATATAATGAAGTAATGATCGGGTATAATTGGAACCCAATAAAGCCAATAATCCATGGGCTAATAAAGGCCAGTCCGATCAACAGGTTTTTGCGCTCGCGTCTGCGTATGCCAGCATTGGTCGTGCTCTCCATATAAACTCCCTCCAATCGATCGGGGTAAAAAGACAGCCTCCCATAGTGGGCAGGCCGTCCGTTGTCATTCTCTCTCTTTCGGTTACATTAACGGTTACAGCCACACATGATGTTATTTTTTCTGTGCTTTATCGGCTAATGGCTGAATCTTCTTCACAACATTATCCATTGCCTCTTGTGCGGTTTGCTGTCCTTTAAGCGCCTTTTCTGTTTCTTCAGTCAACGACTGCAAATATGCATCGATATAAATCGTGTTCGGGAAACCCTTCAGGTTCTCGCTCTTCGCACTTTCAAAGAATTCTTGGTTGACTGCAAGCTTTGGATCATTTTTGATCTTCTCGTTGTCCAACACGCTCAACACAGATGGAATCGAGCCATTGACCAACGTCATTTCAATTTGTGCTTCATCACTGAGCATGAACTGCAAAAACTTCCAGGCAGCGTCCTTATTTTTTGCTTTTGTCGGAATGTACATTGCTACAGGGCTGACCATCCCCGCGTTCTTTAGCTCAGGCTTATCCTTTGGATATGGGAATGGAGCTACACCAATTTTGCCTTCGCTGCGCTCTGTTACATACCAGTTATCCCAACCGATAATCATGCCGAGCTTGCCTGTTACGATCGGGTCTTGCGGGGTAAGCAGTCCGCCCATGCCCGATTTAATTTTGTCGATGCCATCATTGCCAAATTCTCTGTAATAGGACATTTGATAATCAATCGCATCTACGTTTGCTTTTTGATTCGCTGTCAGCTTACCGTTGCCGTCATCCCAGCTTCCGCCGAAGATCGTAGGCCAGAATACGCTGTCAATCCAAGGATAGTCAGGAATGAATCCGATTTGTGTATAGCTGCCGCTGCTATCTTTTTTCGTAAGCTTCTTCGCCACTTCGAACATGTCTTCCAAGGTTTCAGGAGGGGCCGTAATGCCTGCGTCCTCGAACATCTTCTTGTTGTAAAACAGCTTGTTTGCCATTGCCAAGCGAATTGGCATGCCGTATGCCTTGCCATTAACCTTCATCCGCTCGAATGCCGCAGGGATCAATCTGGTCATATCGAATTTATCCTTCTGGATAAATTCATTAAGCGACATGATGGCTCCAGCTTCTGACCAAGGACCAATGAAGTTCCATTGTGTTTGCAAAATATCAGGCGGGTTGCCGCCGGAGATAGCTGTCAATTGCTTCAAATGATCTTGACCGCCAAGCGCCTTGACTACAACTTCTTTTTGGCCGGCGTTGAATTTTTCGACCATTTTGTCTAGGTACTCGCCGTCTTTTCCTTTTACGCCATACCAGAATGTAATCTCCGTAGGCTTGCCATCACTTCCGGAAGAGGATCCTCCTTCACTGGAGCCTTTCCCTGAGCAAGCGCTCAAAAATAAAGTGAAGAGCATGAAACAAGCTAGCAATAGCATCGTTGTTCGTTTCATTTTTGCCATCTGAACCACCCTTTTCATGTTGTTGTAGCTTTATGGTGAACAGAGTCCGATACGCGTTAGGAACTCTTTGTCACAAGTAAACGTTTTCAAAAAGATCTCAAAACGAAACTCACCTTGCCGTTCAGATCGCGATACGTATACGGTTACAATTCTAGGGTAAGAAATCTAAGATGGGTAACAGTCTAAACTAGAAACGCTGGAGCAGCATTTCGAACTTACATGAAAGGACTGACAAGTTGAGGTACAAATCACCATAGAAATAGATAGTATCTTATTTATTTCGGTGAAATAATCCATTTGAAACAATATGTATGAATCTCACATCCAAATTATATACTGCCTTTTTGGATTTCTCAACCACAAAATTCTAATTCGTTTGAACTTTTTGTTCAAAAGCAAGAAGTTGTTCGGAGCTACGCCGCTCCTGCAGCTCTGTATAAATACAATGGGCCGCCCCAACGACTCCTGCATGCTCACCCATTTCAGCGGCATGGAGCTCTACTCCATTTCCCCAATAAGCCGGCATGCACATCTTGCGCATCTCTGCTTTGATCGCTTCAAGCATCCATGTCCCTTGACCCGTAATTGCTCCCCCCAAAACAAATTGCCGACAATTAAGCACATGCTGCAGCGCCACCAGTCCCACTGCGATATTGTGGATATATTGAGTAATAACCTCATTTGCTGCTTGATTGCCGCTGTAAGCTGCTGCGAACCAGTCCTTCGGGTTCTCCTCACATGGAGGCAGGAGCGACATCGAAGCGGGATTGCCTTCCGCCGCTTGAATCTTCTCCTTGATCATGCGCTTCAAGGCGTTGACGGAAGCATATTGCTCCCAGCAGCCGCGCAATCCACACGTACAGGGTTCTCCATCCATTTGCACAATAAAATGGCCAAACCCGCCTGCATGCCCATCGGCCCCCCCATAGAGAGCACCCTGCTCAATAATTGCACCGCCAATACCTGTACCAAGCGCTACGCATACGAATTGCTTCAGGTCTCTGCCTGCCCCCTTCCAGCTCTCCCCTAGAGCGATTGCATGCACATCGTTCACAACACGGACGGGAAGACGAGTCGCTTCACTCAGCCATGATTGAACAGGAGTTCCGCTCCAGCCAGGCAGATTGTCCGTCGCATATGCGACATGCCCATCATGATGGATATAGCCCGCAGAACCAACCCCAATGCCTTCAATCATCCATTGATTTTCTTCCGCATCTTCCCGATACAGAGCAATAAGCCGCAGCAACTTGTTCAGCAGCTCGTCACGCCCAAGCGCAGCTTCTGTAGGAAGAGTTCGGGAATGGAGCACCTTCCCATGTCTATTCACAATGCCGCTCTTGATATTGGTTCCGCCAATATCAATTGCAATCACAACAGATTCTTTCGTCATTTCCGATTCCGTCAGGGTCATAAGGGTCATGAGGAGCACCCCTCCTTGCCAGCCTCGCTTCCAACGTGCTGCCGATTCATTACGGGAATGACTGAACCTGTCATTGCCGTTTGAGCGGGAACTGTCCCACCTTTAATTTTAGAGACAAATGTGCTGGTTAAGGTATGCGGCCGGGTAATCGCCGTGCCCACTACAACAGCAAATGCCCCATTTCTCAAGGCTTCCTCTGCCTGCTCCGGTGTATGAATACGTCCTTCTGCAATGATCGGCTTCGACACCGTAGAAGCCAGCCGCTTGATCAGCTCCATATCAGGCTCCTTCTGCTGGAGACTGTATGGCGTATAGCCAGAGAGTGTCGTAGATATAAAATCAAAGCCAAGCTCTGCTGCACGTACGCCTTCCTCATAGGTTGAAATGTCAGCCATTAATGGAGTTTCGTATTTCGTCTTGACAGCGTTTGCGATGTACTCAAGCGTCTCACCTGATGGCCGTGTCTGCATTGTAGCATCAAGGGCGACCATATCAGCTCCTGCAGCGATCATGACTTCAACATCCGAAAATGTTGGGGTTATATATACGTCAGAGTCAGGATATTCCTTCTTCCAAATCCCAATTACCGGAATACTTACTGCTTCCTTAATTGCTGCCACATCCTGCGGTGAATTGCTCCGGATTCCGGCTGCGCCGCCGTTCACTGCAGCAAGGGCCATACGAACCATCATATCGCTGCCATACAGCGCTTCTCCAGGATACGCCTGACACGATACAATCAAATTCCCCTGCAGTTGTTGAACCAGCCTTTCAACCTTTTTGTTCGTTTCCTCTACCTTCATCGTTTCCAACTCCCATAGGTTAGAAATAATCATCCAATAATTCGACTATATTTCGGATTATTACTCCAAATTTAACATGGAAAATGGAGGATGTAAAGAATTGATAATTGAAACTCCGCTTTACAGCATGCTCACTTTCTTACATGATAGGAGTAAAATATTCGCATGCCGGAAGGAGTCCTGTCTCATTCATCATGAAACGCACATGGTTGGCTGATGTATGTCTTTTACTCGTCGCACTTATTTGGGGCAGCACCTTTCTAGTTGTACAGCACGCTGTCCACACCTTGCCGCCACTTGCCTTTAATGCAATCCGCTTTATAGGCGCAGGGCTGCTATTTGCTGTCGTACTGCTTGCCAGACGAAGCTTGTTTGTATTTCTGGACAAGCGCTTACTGATCCATGGAAGCATTCTTGGCTTATGGCTATTTTCCGCTTATGCCTTCCAGACCATTGGACTGCTGTATACGACGACGACCAATACGGGATTTCTCACCGGACTGTCGGTAGTGCTCGTTCCGTTCATCACCCTTTGGCTGGCGAAGCAGCGCTTGACCCTGCCTACATGGATCTCTGCCCTGCTTGCACTGTGCGGGCTGTATTTGCTTGCTTTTAACGGCGGGGCTGCTGTATGGAATCAAGGGGATGTGCTCGTATTGCTCTGTGCGGTTGGCTTCGCCATGCATATCGCCTTGACGGGTCGGTTCGCACCGCATCACGATACGCTGCCGCTGGTTACCGTACAGCTCACGATTGTAGGGATTTTATCTGGGGGAAGCTCACTGATTTTTGAGCCGCAGCTGTCAACGGGCATGCTTGGACAAGCACTTTCAGAACCCAAGGTGCTGTTCGCTTTGGCAGTGTCCATCGGGCTGTCCACCGCCTTCGCCTTCTGGGCACAAACGTGGTGCCAGCGTTATACGTCAGCGACACGCGTCGCCATCCTGTTCGCCATGGAGCCCGTTTTCGCAGCTATAACAGGTGTAACCTTTGCGGGAGAAGTGCTTGGAGGGTGGGCCATTGCCGGATGCGGGCTCATTTTTGCAGGAATGATTGTTGCCGAATTGAAATGGGGCGAACATGCTGTACAATAGGAGTATTAGAGAACAATGGGTGTTCACATAGAAGTGAGTGTCGAACCCCCAAATATACCGTGCTTGCATGTGTGCTGGCATACATAGATAGGAGAGAAACTCATAACCCATGTATAAACTTATCGCAATTGATGTAGACGACACGTTGATTAATGATGACAAGCAAGTAACGCCAGGTACGAAGCGTGCCTTGGAGCTGGCCGTTCAGCAAGGTGTTACGGTTACACTCGCAACTGGGCGCATGTATGCTTCTGCCCATAACATTGCTTTACAGACAGGACTGAATGTACCTCTTATTACGTATCAAGGATCTCTTGTAAAGAATGTAATTGACGGCAAAGTGCTGTACGAGCGCGCTGTACCGCGTGATGCTGCACGTAAGCTGCTTCGTTACTGTGACGAGCACGATCTTCATCTGCAATTGTACATTGATGACAAGCTGTATGCTCGCGAGGAAAATCAAAAGCTGATTGACTATGCGAATTTGAGCAGCATTCCTTATTTCATTGAGCCGGACTTCGATCGCCTGCTCGCTTCGCCTTCCACGAAAATGCTCATGATCGACGAGCCCGAGCGTCTGGATCGTGTTGCAGAAGAGCTGAAGGAACTGCTTGGATCAGAGGTTCATATTACGAAATCGAAGCCGCACTTCCTGGAGGTCACCCATCACGAGGGAACGAAAGGCAGCGCATTGCGCCACCTGGCCGAGCACTTCGGCTGTAGCCTGGAGGAGACAATCGGCATCGGGGACTCATGGAATGACCATGATCTTATTGAGACGGCTGGACTTGGCGTTGCAATGGGCAACGCGGTGGACTCGCTCAAAGCAATCGCCGATTATGTTACAGACAGCAATAACGACGAAGGCGTACGCCACGTTATCGAGAAGTTCATTTTGAATCGTGACAGCTCAAACTAATCATTCATAAATAAGCGCCGCTTCCCAGCAGACAAGCTTGTCTGCAGGAAGCGGCGCTTTACCTATATTCGCTATCCCTCCACCTTCATGCCAGTCCTTGCAAGTGTCACGTTAGATGGAAGCGGGTAGCGCGTATGTAGATCGATGTCATGCGACATATGCGTAAATATGGCCCGCTTCGGGCACACATCCTGGAGCAGTTCCATAGCCTCGACCATGTCATATACGGAACGAGTTTCGTAGGCTGCTTGTTCGTGATAAAAGTTCGTACCCAATATAAGCAGATCAAGATCATGGAAATGCCGCCGCTCCTCGTCGCCAAGACCAATTGCATCAGAAGCATATAGCCAGCTATTCAATGAGCCCCTATCATCATGATTTGAGCCTGCATCTGCATATATGCCGCCCTTGTCTCCTTCTGTTTCCATACTCTGATCCTGCTCCTGATTTGCGGCAGCGAGACGGTCGAAGCGGTAGGCATAGGAATAACCGTTTTTTCCATGATTCACACGAATCGGCTGCACCGACCATTCTCGCCATTCCCATGTTTCTTCGATATTTTCGAATTGAATGAACCGTTCAAGCCACGGATACATCGTTCGAATCATCTGATTCACCTCGGCAGGCGCAATGACATGCCCTTGTCGTTCCAGCCAGCGGCATGCATCCGCATATGCAGGGAGTCCGGCAATATGATCCTGATGCGCGTGAGTAATGAGAATATCATCCAGCCAATATAAGCCTGCGCGCTCCATCTGGCCTGTCCAGTCCGGCCCGCAGTCGATGAGTAGCCGCTCCTCTTCTCGTTCTATAAGAATGGAGGAACGGTATCGGCGATTTTCCCCCTCTTCCCTTGCCTCCATACACACGCTGCAATCGCAATACACTCGCGGAACGCCCATGGAATCCCCTGTTCCCCAAAATGATATTGACCAATTGTTTGTCGTACGATTCATGGCTATCTTTCTCCTTCAAGTGCGTATATATTTACAAGAACATTACGTAACCGTTATAAAATCTCCATTGTTCTTCCATCATGTATCAAGTATAATCGGAGTCAATTCCGATGCACTCTTTCTTACATACAGATCTATGATACATGATAACGCAGCTAAGGTCACACTGGCCAATACATTCGCTATCATGTAATAAGGAGGATTATCATGAGTTCCAATGCACGATTCAATGATGTTGAAATTGTTGCTCACCGCGGATATGCAGCGGTGCATCCCGAGAATACAATGGAAGCATTCCGCCGTTCCATCCAAATGGGCGCCGATACGTTAGAAATCGACGTACATCATTCGAAAGACGGCATCCCTGTCGTCATCCACGACGATTCGCTGGATCGGACGACGACCGGCACTGGGCGTATTCGCGAGAAGACGGTTGCCGAAATTCAACAAGTGGACGCTGGCAAGAAGTTCAGCCCTGAGTTCGCTGGCTGCAGAGTTCCCTTGCTGGAAGAAGTGCTCGACTTATGCGGGGGAAAAGTTGGACTTCAACTTGAACTGAAAGAGCACAACACAGAAGAAGAGCTGCAAGCTATCCTTCATTTGGTGAACCAATATGAAATGATGGAACGCACTACATTCATTTCTTTCTATCCAGACAATTTGCGCATTTTGCGTTCACTGAACGAAGACATTGAGCTTGCACTCCTGTCGAATGAGCCCGTTGACCTAAAAGCTCTGGCCGAACTGGGCAATGCAACCCTGCTCATACAGCTGTCAGCTGTGTTCAACCATCCGCAGCTCGTCGCCGATACGAAAACAGCCGGCGTTGGGCTAGGAGTTTGGACCGTGCGCAGCATGGAGGAAGCATATAAGCTTGTTGAGCTTGGAGTACGCAGATTGACGACCGACATTCCTTTGTACCGGGAAGGCTAAGCTTCTCTTCCATTGTCGCGACGCGAATACGATGAGTTTTTATTAAGACAGCATGTAAGCGCAGACCGCTCGAACGTATCGGGCAGCCTGCGCTTTTTCATCATGTTTTATTCAATTCCTGCTAACACCTGATACCAAATCCCCCTGCTGCTGTACAATGTCTCCCGTACATCCTTCCATCCCCCCATATCTTCGATATGGAACAAGCCCTCAGGAATGGGATAGACCTCGGCAGTCTCCTGTGCAACTTGCTCATTCACCGGTCGGAATCCCGCTTCTGCGAATATGCGCTGTGCCTTAGGCCCACGCAAATAAGCTACAAGCGCTTGAGCAGCCTCCTCTACTTGGTGCTTCTTCGCATAGTGCTCAACCACAACCGCTGGATTCTCAACCAGGATGGTGTGCTTCGGCAGGATCATTTCATAGGGAACCCCCTCGCGCTTGCGGGATAGTATCTCATTTTCATAAGTGACGATTGCATCTCCGACACCATATTCGAATGCCGCCATTGAAGCACGGCCGCTCTTATCTAATGACAGCACATTGTGATGGATACGCATCAGCAGTTGTTTGGCGAACTTTGGCCCATTCTCGCCTTGTTCAGCGGCCATCTTCAGACCTGCCCCATATATCGCATTAATATCCCATTGGGCTCCACCAGACGTTTTGGGATTCGGATACAGAACATTGACCCCCTCAAGAGTCAAATCCAACCAATCCTGTATCCCGAGCGGATTGCCCTTGCGCGTGCCAATGACCACAACAGACCGAGTGACCATGCCGTGATAAGTGTCCTGATCCTTCCATTCCGGCTTAATCAGCTTTGCTCCTACAAGCTTATCAATGTCACCTTCCATTGCAAGAAGCGCCACATCCGCTTCCATGCCTCCGGCTATCGCTCTTGCCTGTGTGCCCGAAGCTTCGTAGGACTCTTGAAATACAATCTTCTTCCCCGTCCTTGCTTCCCAATCCACAGCAAATTCCGGCAATATACGGCCAAGCGCATCCTTCACGACCGAATATGCACCAATCACAAGTGTAACTGTATCCTTATCAGCAGTAGATATTTGCTGAACAGGCAAGCCACTATCCGCCCCATTCACGTTTGGAGCATCCGCCCCATTGCTGCACCCCGTCAACATCACCAAGAGAGAGAGCATCCATACAGCCGTCAATCGAGCTGTCCACGCTATCGCTCTGAATCGAATCAGGCGTACTCTCATTCCCGTGCCTCCATTTGAGTTTAAATGTGAACCGGCATCGGGTCTTCTTTTAACGCATTTTCCACTACCCAACTGCGCCCCTCCTCGAACAGATAGACACGATGGACGAGCACATGTACCCAATCTCCTGTCTGCAGCATTGGTTTTTCTAATGAGCGATACGTCTTCAGTATCATATCGCCCACTTCAATGGCCACCATCCATTCACTGCCACGAAATTGTAGCGACTTTACCGTACCATGCACACATGCGGATGCCATCATCAATTCGCCAGGCAATCCAACCTCAATATATTCGGGGCGAATAAGCGCCTTGAATGCTGCATCTTGAAGGGATGTATCCCGATCGTATTGAGGTTCTAAGCTGATGTGTGCAGAAGCAGAAATATTTGAAGAAGGGCTGCCTGACTGATGCAGCGATAAGGTCTCGAAGCCTCGCAAAGAGTCAAAATCTGAAATAATCGTTGATTCTCCAATAAATTCGGCCACGAAAGGTGTGTTTGGAGATTGATAAATATCCCAAGGTGTTCCTTTCTGTTCGACTCTCCCTTGATTGATGATCATAATTTCATCAGCAACCTCAATGGCCTCATCCTGATCATGGGTTACGAAGATGGACGTAATCCCAACCCGTTCAATTAACTCCCGCAGCCAGCTGCGCAGTTCCTTGCGAATCTTAGCATCAATCGCAGCGAACGGCTCATCCAGCAGCAGCAGCTGAGGCTCTGGCGCCAAGGCGCGTGCAAAGGCGACTCGCTGCCGTTGGCCCCCGGACAATTGATGCGGATACCTGCGCTCCACACCAGTCAGTTCGATAAGCTCCAGCAGCTCCGTGACCCGCTCGCGAATACGCGCCTTAGGCCATTTTTGAATGTTCAGCCCGAAGGCTATATTGTCATAAACCGTCATATGCTTGAACAATGCATACTGTTGAAATACGAAACCGATACCGCGCTGCTGGGGCGGAATCTCATTCATCCGCTTCCCTTGAAATCTAATCTCACCGCTGTCTGGTTGCTCCAAGCCAGCAAGCATGCGCAATACGGAAGTTTTCCCGCCGCCGCTAGGTCCAAGCAAGCCTATAAGCTGTCCTGCTTCAATGGAGAAGTTAACATCGCGCACCGCATGATACGATCCGAACCATTTGTTGAGCTGATTTACCTCAATATGCATCGTCAATGCACTCCTTTGCGACCTGCATGACGCTTCGCCCATTCCATGACGAGCAGCAGGATGATGGAACTACATACAAGCACAAGTGCCAAGCTGCTGGCAGCCGCAATGTTGAAGTTCTCCACGTCTTGATACACTAATGTAGTTGCTGTCTGTGTTTTGTTCATGATATTGCCGGACACGACAAGAATGGCGCCGAATTCCCCGAGGGAACGGGCAACGGTCAGCACGATTCCATAGATGACTCCCCAACGAATCGAAGGCCATGTAACCTTCCAGAAGGTAGTCCAATCATACGCGCCGAGTGTAGATGCCGCCTCCTCCTGCTGCGTCCCTATTTCTTGAAGAACAGGAATAACTTCACGGATTAGCAGCGGGAACGTCACAAACAAAGTGGCAAGCACCATACCTGGAAACGCGTATACGATCTGAAATCCCATGTCTGCGAATAGTGTGCCAATCACTGTCTGGGGCCCTAACAAAAGCACAATCATAAATCCGCCAATGATCGGAGACACCGCAAAAGGAAGATCAATGATAGCATTAAGCAAACGACGAGCGAGCCCGCTCATCCAGTTCCCTCTTACCAGTACAATGGACAGCCATACTCCAAAGATGGCATTAAGCACCGTCACAACCGCTACAACAGCGGCTGTAACGCCAAGTGCATGAAGAGCCTCTGGTCTGCTAAGCGAAGCGAGAGCCGAGCTCCAGCCGCCATGGAAGGCACCCAGACACATTTGCAGTAAGGGAGCGATAAGCAGGGTGAAAAATACAGCGTACGTTAATAAAATGAGAAGCAGCTGCATCTTGGAGCGTGAATGAGATGAATGTGAAGCTGCAGTTAATGACGAGGCGGTCAAGAAGAGTTGCTGTTCTGTATATGATTTGGACTGGTGATTAGAAGTACGCTGTTTCATGATGGGTTCCTCCGGTTCTGTATCCAATGAATCGCCCACAGGAATAGAAAAGATAACGTCAGCAATAAGATAGACACGACAGCTGCTGCTTGGGGATGATCACTCTCTATTTCGCCGAAAATGTACACCGATGCAACAAGTGTTTTTCCTGGAATATTCCCAGCTACAAGCACGACTGCTCCGAACTCTGCCATCGCTCGGGAGAAAGCCAGCATAGCCCCGCTTACGATGCCTGGACGCATGCGCGGCAGTGTGACGTGGAGGAACGTGTGCATGCGAGAAGCTCCCAGCGTATAAGAAGCCTCTTCTTCAGACCGATCTGCTTCCTCCAATAGCGGCTGAACCGCTCGAATGACAAAAGGGAAGGTGACGAATACCATGGCCACGACAATTGCGGGCTCTGCAAATACGATTCTCCATCCCATTGACTCCGCCAGACGGCCAATGAAGCTTCCTGGTCCGAGCAGCAGCAGAATCATGAGCCCGCCGACAGCAGTCGGAAGTGCAAATGGAAGATCAACCAAGCTGTTCAACCACGCTCGCCCGACAAAACGGTACCGGTGGAGCACCCATGCCGACATCGTCCCGATGACGACGTTGATGGCTGTAGCAATGAATGCAAGACGGAACGTAAATACGACTGACTGCCACGCAAGCGGCTCGATAAGACTGTCTACAAATGTCCCCCAACCTCCATAGAACGATTGGGCGTAAATACCTCCGAGAGGAATTACAACCAGTAAAAATACGTATAGAAGCAGCGTGGTTCGAAACCCCCACAACGCTCCGCGATAGCGCAGTACTGCGTTCACCTTCGTACCCCCATTTACGTGATCTCACGCCTTATGCTTATTATTCCAACTTCTTTACTAGGTAATTGTTTTCATCACTTTACCAAAAATAACGGACATCGTCAATACCTAAGATTTGAAAAGCATACTCTCGCTTATCCAATTTGTAAGTGAACCTTATGCAACTTATTCGAAACCCTTATGATAGGTGATAACCCATTTTTGCGTTATTGAGACGTTGATCCTTGGCCCATCTCATACTAAAGAACTGTTCACACATAATAAAAAGCCCGCCGATGGCATTGCCAGCATCTGACGGACTTCCTTTAGGAATGTATCCACTTTTTAAAGAAGGTGACCCTCTTCTGCTCCGCATTCATGCGAATGACATACCGCATTCCCAGCTCTGCATCCTGAAATAGAAAGATCCCTTTTTCCTTGTTCTTTTCATTCAAGACGTGGAGAGTACGTTCATTTGCTCGCAGCCGTTCCACAATGAACGATTGCGCCTTCTCCTGAAGCTCTGACACCTCATTTTCTTCTCTATCCAAGCCTATTGAAGGCATCAATAAACCGAGCTTAAATAGTTCTCCTGTCTTCAGATTTACCTCACCATAAAAACCGCTAATGCCATTCTTCCGCTCCCCAATGTCCTGAAGTGTGGCAATAAAGGTCACATGCCCTTCATCAGGCTTCGTATTATCCTGGTTAGCGTAATATTTCGAGAATCCGCAAATCAGGTTCCAATCCTGTTCGCTGATGGAAATATCATATAAATTGCGGAGGCCTTCCTTCGCAACTTGAAAGACCTTCTCTTTATTGAGTGACTTCTCTTTTCCATAATCGGTAACGACCTGATTAACCTTGTTGTAGGTATGCTGAACGGCCTGTCCGCATCCTGCCAACAGCCAGCTGATCGACATGACCGCCAGCAGCAGCGCTGCCTTCTTCATGATCTATCTACCCCACTTCATTCCAACGATATGGTTAGACTCCTTCTATGTCTATTCCCCCACATCTATTACTTTACATGAAGTTCGCAGAATGAGCATCTGATTCTGATGACAATTCTTCTTACAATATTGTCACTATTCCAGCAACATACAAAAAAGTAATATACGCTGTCTTGCTTTACTATAGAAAAGCCTCCTTACGTCCGATTACCTGCTTGCATTCATGCCAGTAACCTTGAGCTGGGCTACTGTCACGATGTGCGCCGAATGGAAACGTGAGAAGGCTTCTTTTTAATTCAAAAACATAGGATTCCAAGTTATGAATGATTACGCTTTACGCCGTCTGTGCCGAATCCAGCGTTCTGCGGCATAAGAAACGAACATGGGCTAACGCCGCAGGTTTCACCTCATCAAAGGTGACTTGATCTTGAATGTAAAAGGAGATGAATCCATGCATGGCAAGAAAAATACTTCGTGGGATATTATGCCGTTCCTGTTCCGTATGAATGCTGCTCGCGAGCGTCTGTCTAACGATCGTCGAGAACATTTCTAAGCAGCGACCTTGTTCTGAGCGAGCGTACGCGAGCAATTCTTCATCCCGCGTCATGAACATAATTTCATAATGGTGCGGCTGTTCAAGACCAAAGCGGATGAATTCCAGCATCACCTGTTCCATCTTCGACAGCCCATCCGAAGGAGCCTGAACCATAACACGTTCGAACAACCGTCCCAAGCGCTTGAAATCTTCCTGAACTAGCGCGTAGAACAGTTCTGCCTTGTCTTTGAAATGATAATAAAGCGATCCGTGGCTATACCCTAATTGTTGGCCGATACTTCGCATGGAGATCGCGCGGTATCCTTTCGTGACAAACAAGTGGCGCGCTACTTCCAAGATGCGCTCTCGCGATAGCTCTTGATCCACTGCTTTTCTTGGCATAGAGGTTGTCTCCTTATTCCCCTTCGATATAGTAGATAGGCTCTCCCTTCCGAATGACGGCCTGACCTTGCGTCAAATCCGTAATCCACGCCATAAACCGCTCTGTTTCCGACACGACGGGCAAACACGTCAATGTCACTTTGTCGGTAAATTGCGTTTCCCCCATCCTTGTCTCTTTATTTCTCAGCTCATTCTCAAGCTTGCCAAGCCAAGTATAATCAATTTCAACAAACACTTCTTGATGCAGCACCTTCACAATCGCATCCGCTGCTTCAATCGCAGCAACAGCCCCATCTGTATACGCGCGAATCAAGCCGCCTGCTCCAAGCAGAATTCCCCCGAAATATCGAGTTACAACGATGGCAGTGTTCTTCAGACCTTGATTCTTGATTACTTCCAAGATGGGTTTGCCAGCAGTGCCGCTAGGTTCCCCGTCATCAGACGCCTTCTGAATTTCATCGCGTTCGCCAATGACGTAAGCGGAGCAATTGTGCGTGGCATTCCAATGCTGCTTCTTCATTTCTTCTATAAAAGCAATCGCCTCTTCCTCGTTGGCAACTGGCTTGCCATAACCGATAAAGCGCGACTTCTTGATGACGATTTCTTTGCTGCCGAATTGGCGCACCGTCTTATATTGTTCCAGCATGAAGATTCACCTTCCAAGATTGCCAAGAAAGCAGCCCCCCATGTCGGAGAACTGCTTTCACGGCTTGTTGCCTATCTAAGCTGATAACTCATGCCGCCCGCTTATTCGGACAATCTTGCTTCCAATTCTGCTTTTTGAGCTTCATATCCTGGTTTGCCGAGCAAGGCGAACATATTTTTCTTGTATGCTTCCACCCCTGGCTGATCGAACGGATTAACTCCGAGCAGATAGCCGCTGATGCCGCATGCTTTTTCAAAGAAGTATACCAAATATCCGAACGAATATGGCGTCATGTCAGGAATCGTCACGACCAAGTTCGGTACGTTACCATCTGTATGTGCCAGCAAAGTGCCTTGGAATGCCTTCTTGTTCACGAAGTCGACTGTCTTGCCTGCTAGGAAATTCAAGCCGTCCAAATCGTCAGCATCCTCTTGAATCGTGATGTGATGCTTCACTTCTTCCACTTGAATAACCGTTTCGAACAGGTTGCGAGTCCCTTCTTGAATGAACTGTCCCATCGAGTGAAGATCAGTCGAGAAGTCAACTGAGGATGGGTAGATCCCCTTGTTGTCTTTCCCTTCGCTCTCGCCGAACAGTTGCTTCCACCATTCCGACACATAGTGAAGGGATGGCTCATAGTTCACGAGAATTTCAGTTGTTTTGCCCTTGCGATAAAGAGCATTGCGTGCTGCTGCGTATTGGTAGCTAAGGTTCTCTTCGACATTCGGATTGCTGAATTCTTCCGAAGCATCTCTAGCACCTTGCATCATCTCGTCGATATCAATGCCAGCGACTGCGATTGGCAATAGGCCAACCGGCGTCAATACGGAGTAGCGGCCGCCTACATCATCAGGAATGATGAATGTCTCATAGCCTTCCGCCGTTGCCAGCGTCTTCAGTGCGCCCTTCTCGCGATCCGTTGTAGCGAAAATACGGTTCTTCGCTTCTTCCTTGCCGTACTTCTTCTCCAGCAATTCTTTGAAGATACGGAATGCAATAGCAGGCTCTGTCGTTGTCCCCGACTTGGAGATAACATTGATCGAGAAATCCTTGCCTTCGATCAATTGCATCAAGTGAGTCATATAAGTCGAGCTAATGTTATTGCCTGCAAAATAAATTTCAGGCGTGTTGCGCTTGTCCTTCGGAAGCATGTTATAGAAGGAATGGCTCAACATTTCAATCGCTGCGCGTGCTCCCAAATAGGAACCGCCAATTCCGATAACGATAAGCACATCAGAATTCGCTTGAATGCGCTTAGCTGCCGCTTGAATGCGCGCGAATTCCTCTTTATCATATGCGGAAGGTAGATCAATCCAGCCTAGATAATCAGAACCGGCTCCTGACTTATTATGTAATTGCTCATGCGCTAAGCGAATGGGCTCTTTAAAATAATCAATTTCATGCTGACTTACGAACGTCAACGCCTTGCTGTAATCAAAGTGCACTTTTTTTGCCATCGTACACCCTCCTCGAGTATTGGTTGACTTTGCCACTTTACCCCACGAAAATCAATATAGTCATAGGATACTGGATTTTGGACGGAAACACAAGGGAACGCGTTTCATTGGAATGGATTACACGATAAAATAAATTTATAACATTGCGCAATTTTGCATATGAATACGCTGTCACCCCCTTCTTTCAAACATGGCATACCTGATTTCTTGTCCCCGCCACTGACAAATATGATACACTAACATCATCGAAATCATTCGAATCATTCACAGTGCGAGAGGATGAGAGGCAATGAAGGCAGCGGTACTTGGATTAGGCACGATGGGTGCGCCGATGGCGGCCAATCTGCTAGGTAAAGGATTCGAAGTGACGGTGTACAATCGCTCCAAGGAGAAAACGATTCCGTTAGTTGAGCAAGGAGCTCATGCAGCGGATCTGCCGCGAGCGGCTGCTGAGCAGTCCGATATCATAATCACAATGGTTAGTGACGATTCTTCCATTGAAGCGATCTACTACGGTGATGATGGCGTACTCGCCGGCGTTCGCAGCGGACAAGTCATCGTCGACTGCAGCACAATATCCCCTTCACTTGTCCAGCGTCTTGCAGCAGCATGCGCCGAGCGTGGCGCGCAGTTCCTAGATGCTCCAGTAACAGGCAGCAAGCCTGCAGCGGTCGAGGGAACACTCGTCTTTATGGTGGGCGGTGAAGATTCTGCTCTTCAGCGAGCTATGCCTGTATTGGAAGCGATGGGACGGATGATCGTCCATATGGGCCCAAACGGCAGCGGTTCCATTACGAAGCTTGCCCATAACACGATTGTCGGCATCAATAATGCCGCTCTAGCGGAAGGCTTTGCAATGGTATCCAAGGCTGGCGTGAACCCAGAAGCATTCCTTCAGGTAGTTCGCAATGGCAGTGCAGGAAGCAAGGCAGCCGAACTTAAGGGTGAGAAAATTATCGCAGGCAACTTCGACAATCAATTCTCTTTGCAATTGATGCTCAAGGATTTGAAGCTTGCCTCCGTACTGACAGACGCGATGCAAACGCCAACACCGATGCTGGAGCTTGCAAAGAGTCTATTCCAAATGGGACAAACAGCGGGCTATGGTGAAGAGGATTTATGTTCGCTTGTGAAAATATACGAGCAATGGATCGGCCATCCAATTGGGCATAACCGTGAAAAACAATGACCTAGCTCCTTTAAAAGGCGCTTTATAGGAACACGATGACAAAGGGAGTGCACGTATATTTCGGCGCTCCCTTCCTATTTTCACCATGCATTCTGCATTCCTTCTACTCGGTTGATTGATTTCAACGCTTACAAGCACCTCATTTTTACGATGCAGTAGATGCGCTCCCCGTAGAATTCCCTGCCTGTGAGACTTCCTTAGAAGCTTGAGCATTTGCACGGATCCTCGAAATCGAAAATACGACTAATGCAACCCAAATGAGTGAAAATGCAAGAAATTGAGGAGTCGTGAACGCTTCACCGAACGCGAACAAACCAAGCAGCAGCATAATGGTTGGTGCAATATATTGCAGAAAACCCACAAGTGTGAACGATATTCGCTTCGCGCCCGTTGCAAACAATAGCAGCGGAATAGCCGTTACAACTCCCGCCCCTATGAGCAGCATAATAATCGAACTGTCTTTGTCCCACAACGGTGTGCCACTCGGATTGAAGAAAAACAGAAAAATGAGCGCAAAAGGCGTCATAATTAAGGTTTCTACCGTCAATCCAGTCCAAGGACCTACAGACACCTTCTTTTTAATGAGCCCATAACAGCTGAACGTTGTCGCTAAGGTCAACGCCGCCCAAGGAAAGCTGCCGTAATATACCGTCAGACACACAACCCCTGCTGCTGCAATCCCAACAGCTGACCATTCTGCTTTCGTCAATTTTTCCTTTAGGAAAAATGTCGCAAGAAAAACATTAAGCAATGGGTTGATGTAATAACCAAGGCTTGCTTCTACCACGTGCGCACTTTCGACTGCGAAAATATACACGAGCCAGTTGATGCTTATCAAAATGGAAGCCGCAATAATACTAATTGTCTGCTTCTTATTTGCGAGCAACTGTTTGATTTCTGACGCAGTAGCTCTCCATTTTCCCAATAGCGCCAACAGGATAATCATGAATACTAATGACCAAATAATCCGATGAGCTAATACCTCTGCTGCCGGCACAGAACCAAGCAGCTTCCAATAAATCGGGAGGAACCCCCAAATAATGTAGGACAGCCCGGCAGCTGCGATACCGGTCGCATAATGACTTTGCTTCTGTTTCACTCGACTACTCCTCGCCCTAACCATAATAATTTGTATATATAAATTTTATTATATCAGTTCAGACACAAAAATAGGATGATATTAACAAATCTTATTAAAAACATTACGAACAAGGCCGCAACAACGGGAATTCTAATTACTTGCACCCGTTAGGCGGCCTTGTTCATTACCGAGTTCTCCAACTGAATAAGAGAAGGAACCCGATTGCTCTCTATCTAATTTGTACTTAACAGGACTGAATTCCCACCGTCAAGTATTTTGGTTCCATGATATCGGGTATTACAGCAATGCCTTAACACGGCTTACCACGTTTTCTACAGTGAAGCCATACTCGCTGATGACACGGTCTCCAGGAGCAGAAGCACCGAATGTAGAAATGCCAATGATGTCGCCTTGGTCTCCTACATAACGCTCCCAGCCGAATGGAGAAGCCATTTCAATCGCAAGACGAGCCTTCACATCTGGAAGCAATACGGAATCTTTATATTCCTTCGATTGCTTCTCGAACAAATCCCAGCTCGGCATGCTGATAACACGTACTTGGATGCCCTCTTCAGCCAATGCTTGTTGAGCGCGCACAGCCAATTGAACTTCCGATCCTGTCGCAATAATTTGCGCTTGAGGCTTGCCATCCTTCGCATCGGATACCACGTAAGCGCCGCGAGCAACGCCTTCGCGAGATGCTGTTACGCCGCCTTCCAAGATAGGCAAGTTCTGACGTGTCAGAACAAGCACGACTGGGTTCGATTGGTTCTGCAGCGTATAAGCCCATGCAGCAGAAGTCTCATTTGCATCAGCAGGACGGATAACCGTCACATTTGGGATAATACGCACAGATGCGAGCTGTTCGATAGGCTCATGGGTAGGGCCATCTTCACCAACTGCGATACTGTCATGCGTCAACACATATGTTACTGGCAATCCCATCAATGCGGACAAGCGAACAGCCGGACGCAAGTAGTCAGTAAATACGAAGAATGTACCGCCGAATACCTTTACACCGCTGTGCAATGCCATACCGTTCATTGCTGCTGCCATTGCGAATTCACGCACACCGAAGTAAATATTGCGGCCGTCATATTGACCAGGACGGAACGCTGGAAGGTCGTTCAGGTGCGTCATTGTGGAGCTTTCCAAGTCAGCAGAGCCGCCTGTCAGGTTCGGAACGTTCTTTGCAAGACCGTTCAAGGCATTACCGGATGCTACGCGAGTGGACAATGCTTTGTCTCCTGCCGCATATGCCGGAAGATCTTTATCCCAGCCCTCAGGAAGCTGTCCGCTAATCGCAGTTTCGAATTGTTTCGCAAGCTCAGGGTAAGCAGCTTGATAAGCTTGGAACATTTTGTCCCACTCTTCGTTCGCCTTTACGCCCTTCTGCTTTACATTTGTATCGAAGTGACTGTAAACCTCTTCAGGCACGAAGAAGTCTTCATGTCCCCACTTATAGAATTCCTTCGTCAGCTTCGTCTCTTCAGCGCCGAGTGGAGATCCGTGTGTACCGCCATGTCCACCCTTGCCTTGCTTATTCGGGCTTCCGTATCCGATAACTGTCTTCACTTCGATCAATGTCGGCTTGCTTGGATCCTGTTTTGCCGTCTCAACTGCTTGCGCAATTGCTGCAAGGTCGTTGCCGTCTTTAACCAGCAACGTGTTCCAGCCGTAAGCTTCGTAGCGTTGACGAACGTTCTCGCTGAAGGACAGGCCGGATTCGCCATCCAATGTAATATCGTTCGAGTCGTAAAGTACAACTAATTTACCTAATTTCAAGTGACCTGCAAGCGATGCTGCTTCACTAGCAACGCCCTCCATCATATCTCCATCACCGCAAATTACAAACGTATGATGATCAACAACAGAATAGCCGTCACGGTTATATGTTGCACCGAGTTGTGCTTCTGCCATAGCCATACCTACTGCCATTGCAATCCCTTGTCCAAGTGGACCAGTTGTTGCATCTACACCAGCTGTATGTCCAAACTCCGGGTGACCTGGAGTTTTGCTACCCCATTGACGGAAATTCTTGATTTCTTCCATAGGAAGGTCGTATCCGCTAAGGTGAAGAAGGCTGTACAGCAGCATGGAACCATGTCCAGCTGAGAGCACGAAACGGTCACGGTTAATCCATGTAGGATTGATAGGATTGTGCGTCATTGCCTTGGCGAACAAATGGTACCCCATAGGAGCGGCACCCATAGGCATGCCCGGGTGACCCGATTTCGCTTTTTCAATGGCATCGATGGCAAGTGTTCGAATCGCCGCCACCGATAGCTCGTCAATATTCATTTGGTTTGCAGTCATTGATGATTTCCTCCTTGTCCAACTCATCACAAGCTGAAAGCTATACAGAACAAATGAAAATGCGTAAATACTTAGCTTGTACGCTGTGCTCTATTTTGCATTCATTGTATCATTACTACCCTATTCGATGCTACTTTAACGTGTGAAAAGCTATGGATATTTAGATATAGTATATCCGAACTTCATGCTTAGCTTATCAGCGGGTCTTGGATCAGGCCTTGCCCGCTGGCCAAATAATAAAAGAAAGCTGTTCCAGCCGCAGAATCATCTGCAGCCGGCAACAGCCAGCACAACATCATCTAATTAAACACGACCGTCTTGTTTTGGTATACGAGAATCCGATCCTCAATGTGCCAATGCACGGCGCGTGCAAGTACAACGCGTTCAATCGTTCTGCCGATTCGCTTCAGTTCATTCACATCCGCACGATGCGTCACTCGCTGTACGTCCTGTTCAATGATTGGTCCGCCATCGAGCTCTTCTGTTACATAATGTCCTGTTGCCCCGATCAGCTTCACACCGCGGTTGTACGCTTGTTGATACGGCTTGCCGCCAACGAATGCCGGCAGGAAGGAATGATGAATATTTATTATTTGGTTCGGGTATTTCTCGATGAATTTCGGTGAAATGATTTGCATATAACGAGCTAATACAATCAGGTCAACCTTACCCTCTACAGCATCCAACTGCTTGCGCTCCGCCTCCGGCTTATTGTTCGGGTCCACCGGGATATGAACATAAGGAATGCCGAAAGACTCTACATATTCCTTCATATCAGGATGATTGCTTACGACCATCGCGATCTCTGCATCCAGATCACCAGCCTGCCACTGCCACAACAGTTCAACCAGACAATGATCCTCTTTCGATACGAAAATCGCTATACGCTTCTTCTTGCTCACACGAGAAATACGCCACTGCATATTGAACTCTGATGCAATGGACTCGAATTCCGACTCCACTTGTGACAGCTTGCCATCCAGCTGCTCCATATCGAATTCAATGCGCATGAAGAACATGCCGCCTTCTGGATCCATCGTATATTGGTCGGATTGGACAATATTCGCTCCATGCTCATACAAAAATTTAGATACAGCAGATACGATCCCTGCCCGATCTGGACATGAGATCAGCATTCGTGCGCGATTGCGCGATTGTTCCCCAGCTTGTTGAAGGGCGTGAACCATCGTGTGTTGGTGGGTCATCTTCGTTTCTCCTCCATGAATGAGCGTTGCTTCCTGCAGTCTTTACATCGATTTCACATCATGAATATCATTTGCATCATACTCTCTGTCTTCATGCTTCATTCGTGCCTATCCAATCGAATCATAACAGCTGATGTTCTCGCATCTATACTCTACATACAAGCTATGATGGTTATTTCCAAGCAGCCTGTCCAGCTAAGCAAGCCGTTAGACGCTGGTTAATCTCTTCCTCAGACAGGTCTGGGAATAGATTTGCCTCGCCAACCATATCATACAGCCGCTCCATCGGCTCGCGCGGATCAGCCTTTCGAGCTTTCGCATCTTTTTTAAGTACATCCCATGTCGCCAATACGAACTCACGCGGGGCGATATCCTGTCCCTTGAAGAAATGCTCCAGACGCTCCACATCCGGGATAAATTCTGAACCAAGGCGCTCCACATCGCCGCGAAGGAGAGCGATCTCTGCTTCGTACATCGGACGCTGCTTCTTCGAGTCTTTCCCGATCCACGGCGTCTCCAAAATAAATGGTCTGCCTGCAAGTTTCTCATGATGCACGATGCGTTGAATCGCCTCAAAGCCAATCATTCCAGATCCTAGCGAGGCGTGACGGTCTTTCCCAGCTCCGAGTGGATTTTTACTGTCGTTGATATGCACAATCGCAATGCGATCCAGACCTACTATGCGGTCAAATTGCTCCAAAACACCATCAACATCATTGACGATATCGTAACCAGCATCATGAGTATGGCATGTGTCAAAACATACAGTTAGGCGATGATTATCCTCAACCTTCTCAATAATCGAGGCAATTTCCTCGAAGCTCCGGCCAATCTCTGTCCCTTTGCCAGCCATCGTTTCCATAGCAATATTGACGTCTGTATCTTTCGTATTGCTCAGTACCTCGTTCAAGCCCTCTGCGATCCGGTTGATGCCGAACTCAGCATCTTTGTCGGTATAAGCACCTGGGTGAAGCACAATATTTTTCACACCAATGCAGTCTGTGCGGCGAATTTCTTCTTGGAGGAAATTAACGGCCAGCTCAAACGTATCCGGCTTGTACGATCCAAGGTTAATAATGTACGGCGCGTGCACTACAATTTCTCCAATGCCGTGCTTCTCCATCAGTTCCTTGCCTTCTTCAATATAGAGCGATTCAATTGGCTTGCGGCGCGTATTCTGCGGCGCTCCAGTATATATCATGAACGAGCTTGACCCATAGGATACTGCTTCCTTCGTTGCAGTCAACAGCCCTTTATCGGAAAACGAAACATGAGATCCAATTTTCAGCATGTAATTGCTCCTTTCAAAATCATTTCCCCTTATTCTACAAGGATTATCGAAATAAATCTAGGCAACGTTGCTATCGTTAGGGAACCTTTGCAAAAACGCTGTAATGGTGCGTTTTTTAGATTTTTGCGTAAGCACGTTTAGTCAACGGATAGCACGGTTTAGCATCGTTTTTGTGGGAAGGTAGCATGGAGCACTCCATCTCGAATGTGACGAACAACTATATACCTCTGCGTAATCTCACCATGTCTATCTGAACAAGAAACCATAACTCTAATGATGGTAAAACAATCCAGTTTCAGGTAGCACCTAAATTAAAGCGCCGTCGAATTCTATCCTCTCGGCTCATTAGCTCTTTAATAGAGTTACCTGTTGACTACCCTTTAAGCTTTGGTTAAGATTGTCATGTAATCAAATTCCATATTTTAGGAGGATACTACTGTTAATGAAAAAATTTGTTGCATTAACCATTGCAGCAACTCTGTCACTAACAGGACAAGTTGTACATGCAGCTCCACATGCAGCTCCGGCCTCTGTAGAATCTACAAATTCAGTAGAGAAACAGTCTCCACCACCAGACGCGAAATATATTGAACATGTTCTGTTGTGGAGTACAGGCGGGTACAATTACTTCGAGGTATCCATCAGGGAAGTCGAAACGAACAGAGAAATAGCTCACCAAAAAGTTTATCCCACAGACCGTTTCCAAACAAAATTCAACATCAATAATTCCCTTTTAGTCGAGGGAAATAGCTATCGCATTAATATTAGCGCTTTTAACGATCGCATAAAACCGCCTCGCCCAATTGCTAGAGGAAATCTCACTTATAAAGTTAATAAGCTGTACACATATAAAGATGGCGAAACAGCACAAATCAATATTGATCTAAAAAGAGTACTATGGTAGAAACCCTTAGAGCCGCCATGGCTAAACCTTGGCGGCTCTATGTTTTCTATATTATAAGTTTCAATCCGTGCAAAAACGACATAGAACCATATGCTTCCGCACCTGAGCTCTAAAAAGAAAAATTGTTTCTATTCTAGAATGAAAACAGTGATCCAGTTGCGCCGTGATTTCCTCATTCCAGTCACGGAAGGTACGCCAGATGTTATTGGTGTTGTAGAAAACTTGGAGGTATCCAACAGATCCTGATACCACGTTATTAAACGTTACCCTTTTTGTACCTGCTGGCTCCACCACTTACTCTCGAAATATATCTAGGAATGGGGTATAATTCGATATAAGCATCTTAGTAAAAAGTACCAACAATCATGAGGTGAGAATTTATGCTTAACTCGTTCACCCTGTTCCCAATGGCTATTGATGGCCCAGGCCGTTGGTTTATGAATTCCATTGCATTTTGGACCTTCGTCTTATTAGGCCTGATGGCGATTGGCGGCTACTTCATGTTCCGCAAATTTATGAAGGTGCTTCCAATGAATGATGGCAAGTCGAAGCTGGATTGGCAGAATTACTGGGTAGAACAAAGTCGAGGCCTGTGGACGGACGAATCAAAGGCATTTTTGGAAAAGCTTGTTGAGCCCGTACCGACTCCCTTCCGCGATATTGCTCGTCATTCGATCGCAGCCAAAATTGGGCAAGTAGCTTGTGAGAGCGGCGCGGCAGAAGTAACGCAGGATCATTGCATCCAAGGATACATCATGGCTACACCGAAGCGTGATTATAGAAGCCTCGTTAAATTTCTGGACAATAATGGAATCGATTACACACCATATAAGCATCTGCTCAACAAATGATTCCTATCGTTTCTCCGTATTAAGAGATGGATGCGCATACACAAGCATCTATTCGGGTAAATCACATCTTAGTTCTATCCATTCCATTAACGTGCTAGGAGGGATATGACATGAAAGTGATGATTTGCGGCGGAACCGGGCTTATCGGAAGGGCTCTGATCGATTTTTGGCTTCAAGAAGGCCATGAGCTTATCATCGTTTCCCGCTCCCCTGCGAAAGTGCATGCTTATGGTGAGAGGAAAAGAGTTCAAGCCATTAGTTGGTCAGAGCTGACCCATATCCCCGAGCATTCTCAAGATGTAGATGCCGTTGTGAACCTAGCTGGAGAATCCATTAATCAACGTTGGACTAGCATGGCTCGAAATCGTATTCTCTCCTCCCGCATCATTCCTACACGGAGAATTGCAGATTGGGCGAGCAAGCTGTCCCGTAAGCTGCCGATCTACATAAGTGCCTCGGGCATTTCCATTTATGGGCCTTCCGAGACGGGAACCTTCGATGAGATGAGCATGGCTCGCGGAGATGACTTTTTAACAGATGTTATCTATCAATGGGAAGAGGCAGCGGATCGCGTTCCTGCTGATCGCACCATTAAGCTGCGGATAGCCCCAGTACTGGCGAATGAAGGCGGAGCGTATCCAATGATAAAGCTGCCGTATTTGCTAGGCATTGGGGGACGAATTGGTTCGGGAAAACAACCTTTATCCTGGATACATATTACGGACATGGTTCGACTCATTGATTTCGTGCTGTATGATTCAATTGCAGGAGTCGTAAATGCGTCCTCACCAGAGGCGGTAACCAACGATGATTTCGGCAGATCCCTTGCTAAAGTGTATAGACGAAAGCACTGGATGCCCGTTCCTGCTGCTGCCCTGCACATTCTCTTTGGCGAAATGTCCTCCCTGTTGCTCCAAGGTCAGCGTGTTTATCCAGCTAAGGTGCTGGAGCATGGCTTCACCTTCCAATATGGAACACTGGAAAAAGCATTGACCGAGCTTCGCGATTCGAAGAAGAACAACAGCAGCTCATTGATGAACGAAAATGTATAACCGTTTACCAAGCTTTGCTTATCATACGAATATGATTTTAGCGATTCACTTTCCGCATCAGAGTCATTCTCAATCGATCATTATTGACAGTATGACCCTAACAAAGGGGGGGCAGACGCAGCGTCTGTCCCTCTTTGTTATCCCACCCGAAATATATACTTCGAACGGGCGATAGATAGCTTATCGCCATCATTTAATGAATATAGTTTGTAGGGAATCAAAAGCTCCCCTTGTAGTTCCGTTCCATTTTTTGAGCCCAAATCTCGTAGTTCTAAGGAGCCCGTCGGTGTCCTTATGAATTCACAATGATGCTTGGATACCCCCATACTTTCATCTCGGTGATGCACGCCTTGATCAGCACGTCCGATTATGAACGGAAACACTTGGAGAGAATAAGTGCCAATTATAGCCATTCCCGCTTCATCGAGCTGCTGGAGATACGGTTCCCTCGGGCTGCCTTCGGCTTGTCCTTCTCCAAGCATAACTGTAGCATCTGAATCAGAAGCATCTAAAATAGCTGTGTGATGAGTTAATGAAGCATAATAGTCATTACCATCTGCAGCAAGCGAGCCTTGATCACCACCGACTATTGATCGCTGCTCACTATGGAAGTGATTTACTCCGATATGAGACATTTGAGGCATCTCACCAGCTCTCTGTTGCTGTAAAAAACTCAAAACTTCTGAACTGGCTGATGCGGTATGAGCAGTTGATCGTTCATTGGTCTGATGTCCAGCTAGTTCCGAAGCCGATGGAGAGGATGATAGCACTGTGTTCTGTTCCAATTGTGAGCTCCCTTTTTCTTTGCTGTTGTGTGTATCCATCGCACCCATAGGCTGGGATATATGGGATAGCTCCATTGATAAGAACTCAGGAAGTCTATTGGGGTTATTCCAATCCTGATTTGCTCTCGGTTGAAATTTCTGCTCATCTGTTGCTTTCTGATAGCCCGCCTTGTGAGAGTACAGCTTTTTCCACCACCGGCTGGGAATTCCCGTTAAATACATTGCGCCAATAGCAACGATAGCAATATTCCAAGCTATTGTATACGTAAATACTTCAGGAGTGGGGTTAGACATATAACCAAACTTCCATCCTAGTGCGGCCACAGTAATGACAACCCCAGATGTAACGATCGTATACTTCTTATTGCTCTGTTCATATTCTTGTCCTGCCTCATCCGGGATCGTACAGTGACCTCGCTCATGCTGACTTGAACTTACATTAGACTTCGATTGACCGAATGCCGAGGGCACTCGATCCTGCCTATCAAAAGAAGGAAATGCCGCGGAATTCCACTCGTCTCTTCCTAGTTCTGTCCCGGCACCTGTGTATTCATTAGGTAGCTGGTTCTGATTATCCCGCCCACCTCTCCCGCCGTCCCCCGAATTAAGCTGCCCTTCTGTGAGCTGCCTATTATTCACAGACCTGCCGGACGCTGAACCCACAATTAAGGATTGCAATAAGCCACGCACATCTGCAAGAGTTGCTCCTTCCTGAGACAACAACTGCACAAGACGTTGAAAACCATCTCCATCCCAAGCATTGACATGAGAGGACAACAAAATGCCTAATCTCCTCAAGCCTTCCATACCAGCTTGTGGATGTAACGGCTCCACTGTTGGGATGTACGCAGTATAAAGATTTCCGTTCCAAGAGCTCCCGTCTACATAAATGAAGCGCTCGTGCAATAAAATTTGGTTCGGATGCAGCATATATGCTCGGCATCCTTCCAGCACATTGACCAGTTGAAACATCCATTCAAAATATTGAATCGCAGTAATCTGTAAAGAACGGAGCACCTGCTCCATCATTTTTTTACCACTAATATCGTATAAAAATGATGCCTCAAAATCGACTTCTCGAATTTCCACGGGCAGCAAATGAGGAACTTCATTAAAGCGCAGCATATTGATCTGATAGGCATCCAATTCATCGGAATGGACAGTTGGCTCTCTGGTGAGCAGCATTCTCATTTTCCCTTCATGGACAAAATCCGCCTTATAGCCATACATCGACACCGACCACCTCCTAGATCCATAATTGACCCCAATATGCTGTTATCGCTGCAGGCAGTACCGCCCACATAAAGGGAAAGGTTGCTTGATTGGAGGTCACATGCTTCAAAGGTGCCGCAGAACGAAGCCACATAAATTGAATGATAGCCGTTCCAAATCGCTTCCATCTTCTTTCACGCCCGAATAGCATGATTGCTGCCGCAATCATCCCGCCATATATAATGGCGTAAACAAATGTGTCCCATGCAAAAGCAGCCCCCATACATGCTCCTATCGCTGCAAACAGCTTGACATCTCCTGCACCAACGGCGCGAAGTATAAAAAGTACTAGTGTAATAGCGAAGCCACAGACAGCCCCCAATAGGCTGAATAACAGACCACCCCATCCATTTGCAGCACAATGTCCAATGAAGCCTACAAGCACAATTGAAACGGTTAAATAATTGGGTATTTTTCGAGTTCGCAAATCGGTTGTAAACGCAGCCACAAGCAATATCCCACATAGCCCGATCGACCATATCATTCGGCAGCATCCTTTCACCCTTGCGGTAGCCATTCAAATTAATTTACTGTAAATTGCCTCTCTGCAGTTCCTCCGTCTTCTGTGTTCACGACCAATCTCCATTCACCAGATGTTGTATTGCCAGATACGAGCCATTCCCAGCTTACATTGCCGTCGGCATCCGCTTCAGCCCATCCAATATGCCTTGCTTTACTCTTTCCACTTTTATAGAAGACCACTAGCTCGACCTTTTCATGTGGTATAGCCTTAATCGCCAACTTGGCTTTACGTCCAGGCAATAAGGGATCTGGTTCCAGACTAACAAATGCAGGTGGCGCACCCCCCTCAGCTTTTGCTTCTCCCCCAGCCGTTCTCGACTGGGGACCGTCACCAATCCATACCCGCTCTGATGCTCTCGCAGCTATAGTAATAGTCTTCAAGAGAAAAGGCACACGCATAGGTAGATCGTACTCTACCTCTATCGCAATATAAGACTCTTCCTTATCCACAATATC
This sequence comes from Paenibacillus alvei DSM 29, assembly GCF_000293805.1. GTDB lineage: Bacteria > Bacillota > Bacilli > Paenibacillales > Paenibacillaceae > Paenibacillus_B > Paenibacillus_B alvei. The sequence continues at coordinate 452,338 of NZ_AMBZ01000005.1, forward strand.
CGGCAGCTTCACATGTGTAATCCGAATCCGCTCTTCCTTTAATATCCCTTGAATTCCATAACGAATGAGCAAAGGCTTAAACAAAGCTGCTCCAACGCGAGCCTGTCCCCATTCTCCTGCTGCCTCTGCTCGTTTCTCCGCCCAATCTACCATATGCTCGGAAGCCCATTGATTCAAAGGTGGGGGCAAGGCATTACTAAAGCGCTCAGCGAACTGCCGTGCTGTCATTTTTAGAGCCATTGCTGGCGGCTTGCGAAGAAAGGGGCTTTTGCTCTCTCTATCCTTTGATTCCCTTTTCTTCACTATCAGCTCGATAGGATACATGTGAGCAGCTACCTGCTTCACTGTATTCGTCGCTGCGGATTGCAGAGATGTCGTAATTACTGAGGCGTAAATCATATACACAAAAAATAAAACAAGAACAGTACCATCGGCAGCATCAGCGCAGCTTCAATTGTGATACTGGCCCTACCATCGCCAATAAAACGGCGCATCCAGTTGCCGTCTCGTCCAAAGCAATTCCTTTTTGCAAGCTGTTTCTTGCCGTCAATATGAGAACACAGAAGTCTTTGTTGCATAGTATCTTCCATTCTCGATTTCACCGCCCAATATGCCGGTTTGCCCAATCCATTTCATTACCCCGGGCAGGAACCATAATGGTGTGCTAATTCGCAGCTCTGTGTCACCATAGGTTCCTCTAGTCGTAGGATCGATACCTGTATTTTGATGAATAAGAGCGAGCATGCGCTTCAGCATTCCTTCTCGACTGCCATGAACGAGCATAAACAAACGCAAGTGATCCGAATACGACAATGTAACAGAAGGCAAGTATCTCGAAATCGGCACTTTATCTTGCGTAGCGAGAAGAATCAGATCCCGAACCGCCTGTTCAATTCCATATAAAATTGCAGCTATTAAAATGAGCAGCGGATGTTTCAACTTTGCGCACTCGATAAAACCCTCCATTGTCCGAATCGCAAGCCGCATTGCAAATATTTCCCCAAATGCTGCTGCAACATTACTTGATGGATTATGGAATCCATACAATATGTACTCAACTTCCTGGTTATGTATGGATAAGGATTGTACCAGCTCATCCGCAGGCTTATTTGACGTAAGCATCGATTTCAGCTTCATAGGATCATAAGAGTTGAAGTAGAGGAACGCATACTCATTGCGGTATAATCGATCTTTTAACAAACTAAACCCACTTGCAATGCTGTCATAAATCGAGGTAACAGAATCCATAGACTCCTTTCCCTCTTCTACCGCATTCTCATAATGTTTGTCTGCTGCAGTCTCTTCTTCGGATACACTATCATTAAAAGCCGCGATAGCCTCTGCCTTCTTCTTTACTTCTTGAAACAGTTGATCATGCTCCTTTAACTGATTCGTCAGTTTTTTTAATGAAGACAATAAATCAGTTGCTTCTCCAAGCTTTTCATTTGCCTCCTTTTCTTTTTGCTTGCGCTCCTTTTCCGTGGATCGTTGCTTTTCAAACTGCTGCTCCCTGGCATCGATCACATTAGAGGCGTCTACGTAATCCTTTGCATACTGACGCCACTGCCTCCAAAAACTGAAAACCGTATTCTTTAGACTATAAGAGGATATTGTCCTTCCCATAATTTGGTTTGCCGTTGATTGAACCTGATTCGCTGCTTCGTTCACTTGCTCCATGCTGCGAAGCTGTCTTTCTACCTCCTGCTTCCATTCCGTAATGAAAGTGTCTGGAATCACTAGATCATCAGCAGCTTCATTAATTCGTTTAATTTCATTTGACATCTGTTCAGAATCACTTATCGTCCCTACACTTGGCTCACTGGATTGACCAACTTGGTCATATCCGTTGTAATTCGAGCTGGCACGCCCCTCTTGAATGACCTGCTTCATTTCTTCATTGTATTGACGGGCCCTCTCAATATGGATCAGAGCCGTATTCACCCCCTTACGATGCTGATCCAATAAGCTAGAGGAAACCGACATCAGCCTTCTAGACATATCTGATGAGTCAGTCTCATACGCATCCGTAGCATCCTCATATTGCTTGTCTTCATCTTCAGCACGGTTCTCATCCAAACGAATCTTATATACATAATCTGAATATTGTGCTCCCATATCCGCTGCACTTCGAATTGAACCCAGCGAGCTATCTCGCATGATATCGCTTTCTCCTGTCGCTATTCGGCTGGACAGGTCAGATCGTGCAGCATCATTACGAAGCGAGATCTGTAGCTTAAAGGCTGTGCGTATTTCCTTATCACGTTTGTCAACCAGCTTCTGCAACTTGGATAGCAGCTCTGTTGTTTGCGCTGCTTCCTTCATTACTTTGGACATTGGCTTCAACTTGCTGGACAAATCAAACGCAAATTGAACAGGCGCCTTGTACTTCATATCTTCTAAGATCTGCCGCTCCAACTCATCATATCGTCCAAGTTCTCTCGTAATCGAGGTGGAATGGCTGTCTAACAGCACAGATACCCATGGAAATACACCGGTAGCCTTTAGCCTCGCCTGATCCTGCATTACATAATCCATAATAATGGCCGGATCGGACTGTCCGTAAGCGAACAATTGATAACGCTGCTGCAGTGCAGGTTCATAGGCTGACATAACGGAGCGAATTCCGCTCTGAGCAAGCACCTCCGCCCGCCACTCAGCGGCCGCTATACGAGCATAATCAATGAGCACACTCGTAAACAGAAAGATTGCGGCAACGATAAAAATGAGAAGGACGGATACGGAGCCCTGAACATCTTTCCATAAACTTCGCCTCATGCGAGTTCTCCTCTCGTCCCCCATCCGCTTGAACACCTCCGCATCTATCATTGAGGTTTTTTCGATTCCATCTGCTATTTAGCTGCCCGCTTAATCGTATCAGCAGCTTGCTCATTCGTGACTCCCTTCTGCTTCCATTGAGTGAGCTTGGTATACATATACCGTCCAAATTCAACGGAACGTATAAATTCTACAGGCTCCACAACGGCTGCGGCAGCCTCGCCTTCTCCAGATACTCGACGTCCAGTAAGCTGCGCAAATGCCTTTTGGTACAAGGGACGATCAAGTGAAACCTTTACCTTGCGTTCAATTGCAATGTTGTCGAATTTCATCTCTCCCTGAAAAATAGGCGGCAAAAGTCTTCCTGCCCGCATGAGCTTCTTCTCTGGAAGTGAAGAAGAGTCGCTGCTGACTGGCAGCGAAATTTCGTTCGTCACACTGCCGGTTACAACACCAAGCAAACGATCCAGCATAAAATCATCGAATAATCGCCAGTACAGCCCATCACGCTTGCCTTCTGGATAAGAACCCGTAGTTGCGTCTTTGAAGCTATTGTCCCAGAAGGCTGCTCCCCGCTCTGCCGCAAGCGTCGCAGCATGTGACGACATGACGTGCTGGAACATCAGCATCGCGAAGAAAAGCATTGCTAAAGAACAATAAAAAACAACTGGAAATATGATGCTCGCTTCAACCGTGTAAGTACCCTCTTCGGAAATAAGCCGTTTCCACCATTTATGAAGATTTTTCTTCAAGGAAATCCCCTCTTATGGCGTGCTATCGAAAATTTTATTTTTCTCGGTGTCCACCTTTGCAAATAGCCCTTTCAGAAACTCCTTGATTTGTTCCCGAAATGTAAGTGCAAGAACGACAATAACGGCAATAATGACAACAATCTCCACCATGCCAAGCCCGTCTTCTTCGACCCATAATCGTTTCCATAGTGAGTTCAACATTGTTATCCTCCTTTAATTCCAATAAAAATGAAAACACGATAATATTACCCCTGCATCATCAATAGTGCTGGCGCACCGACAACAACAAGAACAACTAGAAACATCAACATCATCGGAAATACCAGCTTCGTTGACAACTCCTCGCCCCGCTTGCGTGCCACCGTTTTGCGCTTGTCCCACAATTGTCTGCCCAAATCCGCCATCGCAAGCATGAATGTCTCCCCGCCACGCCGCTGGTTCATGAGCACTGTAGTCACGAACATAGATACTTCTTGCATCGAGCAGCGCTTCGCCAGCAGCTCCATTGCCTGCGCGAAGGAATAGCCGTTATGTACATCTGACATCATTCGAAACAACTCTATGTATAATGGATGCTGGTTCTCTGACTTCTTCCGCTCAATACAGGTTGCAAGTGCCTTCGGTACGGTTTCCCCAGCTTGTACAAGCAGATTTAGCTTGTTAATCAATTCCGGAAGCTCCAATTGTATGTCCTGGCGTCTGCGCTCGGCCTTGTTGACAACCTCCTTGCCGCGCACGAGCGGGAGAATGACGCCGAGCAGCATACCGCCTGCCATAGTAGTGAAGCTGCCGTCTGTTACAGCAGGAAGGAGAAATCCCGCTACGACTCCCCCGAACAGATACAGCCCCATCTCCGCCATCACTCCCCGATACATCGAATGAGATCGTGCTGGTCCATGCATTTGCATAAGCGCCTGCCTTATCTTCGCTAGGGCGGGGTGAGTATCCAGGATTGGCTGCAGCTTCTCCTGCCACATCAATGATGCTGGAAGCCATTTCGCTGTTTTCATTTCCGAGCCAATGACAGCAAGCAATTCAGCATATCGCGCTTTTCCAGCTTGATTCATCAAAACGTACAGCACGATAATTACTATACTGGATATGCCCCAGATCCAAGTAGGCAGCACAACTACCTCCCCTTTCACTAAACAACTTCATCGGAAATAAAATGTCTGATTAGACCCGAATATCCATTAATTTATGAATCAATAAAACTCCAATGGACAGCACGATTAATGCGGCCGTTGCAATCACTCTGCCAATCCCTTCATACAGCGGCGTCATAAAGTCAGGCGAGCTCATATTGAGAAATGCCAAGAACAAAAATGGGGCAGCCATCATAGCCTTCATCTCTAGCCTCTTCTGCGCCACAAGTACCTCTATCTCCTGTAGAATATCCATTTTCTCGCCAATGACGGAGGAGGTCCGGCGCACTACTTCAATCAAATCCCCGCCTGTTCGCTTACAGGTCATAAATACATCTGCAAAATTCGCAATATCATCCTGCTGCGCTCGCTCACTGAAGTCCATCATGGCTTGTTCTACCGGTTCTCCATTCTCCATGCGCAATGACAAAATGTGAAGCTCCCGAATCATATCTACATCAGTTCCAGGATAGAGAAGCCTTAGATCCTGAGCAGCCTCCCGAAATGCATTCTCCATTGACCTTCCTGCACCGAGAGCGGATGATAATGAATATAAAGTCTGCTTAAATTGCAAGGTCAATTGTGATCGCTTGCGCTCAAGCAGTGTTCGCTGGCGGATACGGGTATAGCGAACACCAATGATTGATAGCAGGATCATCCCGAGCCAATGCTGATAAAACAGGTATCCGATACCAGCCATTGCTGAACATCCCGCAAGGATCGCGAAGATCCTCTCCTTATGGTTCAAAACATATGCATCGTATCGAGGAAGTCCCGTCTCCGCCTTATCCTTCTGTTGCTTCACTTTCCCCGTCCCCTCCCACGCAAGGCAGCTCAAGTCCTGCCATTCGCAGCTTGTCCACATGTTCTAACGTCCCGCGCTTAACCAGCCTCCCGATAATCCTGCCATCTTCTTGACCGCTCTCTTCGAATTGATATAAGCTCGACAACTGCACTTCGCCTTCGACAAATCCTCTTACTTCTGTAATCTCCAGCACTTTGCGCGAGCCATCTCTCATCCTTGCCAGATGCACAATTATGTCAATTGCAGAGGCAATCTGCTGCCTAACCACAATGACGGGGAGATTCGCTCCGCTTAGCACCATCGTCTCCAGGCGGCTTATCATATCCTTTGGCCCATTGGAATGGCCTGTCGATAAAGAACCATCCAATATAAAGTGCACATAAAAAGCCCTCAACTATAGAGGGCTTCCCTTGTCTGATGCTCTTATTATGCAATGGTATCTGTTACACCAATTATATACCCTATTTCAGCAACCCTGATGTTTTGAACGTACAAATCCTCCAGCCTATGATAGTGGTTGTAAATTTGCGATGGATCAATTTTTATATCTTTCAAAATCCTCACGAACTCATCATACTCCCCTTTTACCTCTTGTTCACACAAACTTACTACTTCAGCAATTCTCTCACACATTGTTGGATCGTACCAATCAACGGATCTTACTGCCGTGCGGTAAACTTTCTTCATCTCGGTTTTAAAGACCTCAAAAATAGCACTAGAAAGCTCTTGGCTGAAATAACTAGCTTCATTGCAAAGAATGGAAATAGGTGACGTTGAATCCTTATAATTTATATCAAACAACGAAACTGTCGGCATCTGATTCATCCTCTCATGATGTAATAATGGTATAATTGCCTTGAAAAACAGCATTGCCCCCAAAGGAGAAACACAATGGCATTTACTCGGGGTAGATGCCTGTTAAAACTCCGCCTAAAAGAAGCTCGTATGAGACAAGTTGATTTAGCTTTTATTACTGGATATTCGGTACAAGCTATATCAAATTATGCTAATAATCGATCCTACATGTCACCTGAAGCAATGTATACAATATCTAAGGCATTGAGATGTGGGATGGATGACCTTTACGAGTGGGTACGGAGCTAACAGGCTCTACCTCGATGAAAGTACACTGTCAGTATACTTTTTAAGCACACTGTTCAATTACTCTTCTCAATTCCCCCTCATCACTCATTAAATTTTCAAGCGTCCGCGGAACTTAATTTAATTATTGTTCCTACACGCAAATTTGTACAGAATCTTTCGTCAGACGAAAGTTGTTGGAATCACTGCACATTTCGACTTACTTCGACATTCAAAAAGAGTTATAATTAAGTTTTGTTATCTCTGGAAACTCTTTTTCCAGTTCCTCATAATCATTTGTTGTTAGGGTACATTTTTTTGAACCACCATCAAAATACGTATACATCTTTTCAGTATCAATCCTCTTTATGTTCCTTATGTTTGCCGAATTAACCCGATCAAAAATTCTGAATACATGGCCGCTTGCGTTTAATGCGCGCGTCCAAAATTTAATTGTACCAGGCGTGTAATACTGCCCGAAACTGGTATGCACAATGACCAAGTTATATTTCTTTGAAAATTCCAGATATAGAATCAATCGAACCGGCAGGAGATACAGACCGTATGCACCTTCTGGTTCGCGTGTTACGGTTATTTCGTTCATTACATAGAAAGATCTCGGCATGCAGCACCCCCAATAGATGCTGTATGCCCGTTTGCCACGCTGATTATACTCATGCAATAATATAGTTGACTTTAAATATAGAGGTGACAAAATGATGCAAGCAACTGAAGAGCTAGCCAACAAAATGTTGGAACTGTCTGGAGGTAACAGAGAAGCCTTGATGAGTTATGTCTTAGGAATGCTTGAAGGTTCTATCATGGCCGTGGACAAACTTGACACGAGCATAGAAGAGATCTTACCAAATATGAAAAAGATATTATCAGCGTATCATAAAGCTCATGAGACACTAAGAGATGTCGATACATCCAAACTAAACTAAAAGCCTTGGGATTGTCCCAAGGCTTTATTATTAACTTAATTTCAATTTCTCACTTTTGTGATACTCTATAAGACTTTTTTCATTTTTTCAAGCATTAGTTCACTATAGTGATCAACATATTTCGCGCCTGATAAAAACCCTTCATACATACCTACTGCGTGATTTCTCACAATTATTTGATCTTGAATGGATAATCTGCTTAACCTTTCACTACTACCAATCATACTGCCACCTCACCTCGTAATCGTAACAAGTACATTATTACATAACAGGTGTATTCTGTGTATATGAAAACCCCCCGGTGAGCAAATCCGGGGGGGTTTCAAAAGGATAGGGATAGAACTTATGGCTGCATCACTGTAAACCAGAGAGGTAATACATTATATTCTCAATTGTTCTAGTTCGTTCATCTTATATAGGGAAACAGGCGGTTGTAGAGATTAGAAGAATAATTCTAGAATAATTTGCGCCATTTTTGACAGCATGTATAGATGAATATCAAGAGGATTGTTTATAAAGAAAAAAGCCCCGGATTACTCCGAAGCTTTCTGTTCTTTGCTTATTTTATCAATGCCGCAGATAATTTCTAACTCCTTCAAACTACTATCATTGTTATTAGCCGTTACCACATTGTGATTTGTTTTCTTAGCGAATTGAATGAACTCATGCATTTGCATCGAGTCTCGATAAAGTCTATCGTATGAGCTAACGATCAGCGTCCCATTTGGATTTTCATCCATGAATTTTCTTACATTCTCAAATTCCGGTCGCTCAGAATTAGCACTGAATCCGTGGTCTAAGAAAACTTCTTCGACTTTGTAACCGTGTTCAGTGGCATACTTTTTGCAGAGTTCCAGTTGGGCGTTGATATCCTGTTCCGTGGTTGCTGTACGGCAATACACTACAGCTTTTTTATCACTCATTCGGATCAACCTCACTTATTTTTGAATTGTTTCAATTATCTCTTCTACCTTTTGCTTTAATTCAGGCCGACTATCCATATATTCAAGAAACGCCTCTTCTAAAAGATCTTTTTGATCTCTACCCGTCACAAAGGCGGCTGTTCTTAGTCGTGTTATAAAGTCTTCATTAAATCGAAATGCAGCAGGTTTGTTCGCCAACCGGATCACCTCTTTTTATTTTTTAAAGCTTGTAAAGCTGTAAACAAGGCAACCAGCGACACAGCTAGTCCAATAACGGAGATGATAAGGGTAATGGTTTCCATTGGACGGCCTCCTTTACAATTTAGGTATGCAGAGGGTATGATAAGCGTAAGATGATAGGGAGCAGGAGGGGACTTGCGTCCCCGCCTTGCTTGGTTCTTCGGCCTCTTACGTTCGCGGCGTAAGGGGCTTTTACTTTAGACGGCGCTTATCTCGCGCTACTTGGTAATTGACCCAAGCAGTTGCAAGATTGACAACCGCCGTCAGGAAGAGAATAATTGCAATCCCCATCTCTTACCTTCTCCTTTCCGGAGTGCTTAACACACCCTCTATTTAGTATAATATACCATTATCGTATTGCTGTCAATACGTTTTATGATAAAAAGAAACAGAGCCGCTAGGTTATTCCTTTGGCTCTGTTTTTTCTTCTGATACATGATCCAGTATTTCATCTAACCTGCAATCAAGTGCAATACAAAGCTTGTCTAGCGTTTCGAAATGAACCTGTTTTGCTCGACCATGATACAGTTCCGTAACAGTGTTGCGAGCAAGCCCTGTCATATTAACGACATCTGAGATTTTCAATCGCTTTCGCCCCATAACCTCACTCAATTTGTTTGCGATCATGTGCTCACCTCTTTCCAACATAATAGCAATGGTGAACAAAATAATCAATAAGTTGAACATTTTTGTTGACTAGTTGATTAATATGTTCTATATTATGTATAACAAGTTGAACATTTAAATCATCATGTTGATTATTGAAGTTGAAAGGGTGACGACGATATGAGGTTATTTTCGAGCCGAGAAAGCATCCAAGACTTTGTTGAATTGTTCCAAGAATACAAAAAAGACGGCAATTCATTAGAAATTGATGTCGTATACGTATTGACGCTTGCTTGGATTGAATCAATCTTGCTTTTGTGCAACATTGAAGACAATCAAAAATTTTACCGCATCAAAAACTTGATTGAAGCGTCAAGACTTAGCATTTAAGCAAGGAGGCATTTCATGACTTGGGCTGGGTAAAATCCCAGCCCTTCGGGGCGATGGTCGCGGATATCCGCTGAATAATTTTGTGATGGAAAGAGTGTTGTAGTGTAGTAACATATACTGTAAACAGATCAGTGCGAAGGAGTGTAGGAAATGAAAATTGATGTTTATGAGGAACGTTTTGGAAGCAAGTTGGTTGCTATGTTGGTGGCAGACGATGGATCTAAACGTGAATTGGTAAGATCAGAAATAGGCAATGATGATCTGCTGAATAGAATTGAGGCTATGAATTTATCACATCTGACAGTTACATTTCATTGGGCGGCTGATAAGTGTAAGGTGTGTGACGGTACTAAATCGTATGAGCTGGAACAAGGCGGGATTGTTACTCCTGTATCCTGCACTTATTGTGACGATGATGGTAATTGGTTGGGGATTGGAGACAAAGATGCTTGCAGTAATCAGCGACGGCAAAACAATTAAATTTGAGATAGCAGAGTAACCAAACACGAGCCGCAGGGATGCCCTCCCATACAGCTCGTGTTTTTGTGTAGGCACAGCCTAACACGGTTCCACTGTACATCAATCTATATCATTTTGAAATACTAACCTTACGTTGAACTCTGTCCCAACTAGCAACCCGGTATCCCGCTGCCTCTACTACCTCTCTGACAGGGGCAATGGCTCATTCATTTACTACCTGTGTCCCAACAATCTTATTCCCGTTTACCGTCGCTATTTTCTTGATGTTGTCCCATACAAGTTTAGCACCTATTGCTTCGGCCATGTCTCGTATCGGCACTGTAACAAGCCCGTTCGCGAAAGTCCCGGAGGCAATTACTTTTCCATTCAATTCTACCGTTGCGGTTTCTCCTCTAGGTTTTGCGGTTGCAGGCTTTTCCACCGCTGCCACACCGCGCAACTGCGCCAACTTATTTACCAAGTTCGTGCCATATGACGACGAGGGCGCCCACTTCGCACCCAATTCTTCCAATGTCTTCGCCGTACCATGCAGATATGCGAAGTGTCTAGGATCTGGTGTATCCTTTTTCGGGTATCCACTTGCGCCAGCGTACAAGGCCAAATGGTCAAGGTGGGCGGTAATCCCTTCTTTCCAATCTTTGAATCGTTTATGAGCTGATGCCTGGTAATCTCCACCTCCAGCGGTGATTTTCAGGCCACACGGGTTGTGATAGCTGGCGTCTATACCAGCTGCACTTTCCCCCTTTTTATAGAGGTACCCAGTTTCGTGTGCAAACTGCACATAGGCAATGGCTGGATCGATTCCGCCCCGAAGTGGCGCAAGCTGCCAGTATAGATCGGCCAGCTCTACAAATTCATCAGGCGCTTTATTCGCTTTTGCCCAAGCCTTAGCCTGCTCGACCGTAGCAGACGCCGCGCCTAAGATGTTCGTCCCTCTGGCTGCTGGCTGCTGCGCTTTTTTCGGCTGCAGCTTTAAGTAACGCGCCACGCCCGCGACGTGGCCGGATATAATCGCCTCAATAACTTCCGGACGCTTGAGCCGCGCCGCATCTGCCGCGACATCGACAAACAGGTTTTCTGTCAAGACTGCCGGCATGCGCGACTCGCGGCACATGTGCAGATCCTTTTTGCGCTGCCCTCGATCCTTAACACCGAACTGCTGTAGCCGGCTCATGATCTCTGAATGAATAGCATCTTGCAGCGCCGCCGTGGCTGCATCCTTTGTGCCGGAATATGTGTATGACTCAAAGCCTCCTGCGCCGCCCCCGGCGTTACAGTGGACACTGATAAGCACATCAGCTCTAGCAGAATTGGCCTTGTCTGTCCGCTCTTTCAAGGACAAGTAAACATCTGAAGAACGAGTAAGAAGGCATTTAACACCTTCATAATCACGCTCCAAGCGCCGCGCCGCTTCTGTGGCAACGCGTAGCGCAACGTCCTTTTCGACGACTCCATTTCCGCTGCCGCCTGGATCTTTACCGCCGTGGCCGCTATCCCATTCTACAACAACCTCAGTCATTCTTAGCACCACCCTTCTTTGCTTGCTTCACTGTTTGATGCCCAAATACAGCAACAGCACCACACAAAATACCCTGAATTACAGATTCAGCACTAAGCCCAAGGATCGATGTAGTAAATACAATTGCAATCGCTGTTACGAAAAAGATAATTGTCCAGTCTGGTACCAACGGCGTATGTTTCAAAGCAAATCCAATCACCCAACATGCAGCAACAACAACGATTAATGCAGGATTAATCAGTTCAAAAATCATGTTCCATTCTATAGGCATAGTTAAGTACCTCCTAAGTTAATTTAATTGCTGCGACGATTACCGCTACCACAATGCCAATAAATGACCCAGTAACGGTACGCCACAACCACTTTTGATTGTCTTCGATTTTGTTCAGGCGGTGATGAGCTGAATCAGCAGAACTTAACGCTTTAATCGCCATATCTCTGCCATTAATAGCGTCATCCAATTTTTCCTCTATACCGTCGATTTTTGTTTCAACCCGTGTTAGTCGCTGCAATGTTTCAAGCTGTGGATCGGGCATGTCTTCACATCCTTTGTAATAAAATAGCCCCCACGCTGCCGTGAGGGCATAAAAATGGCACCACCTATGCGGTAGCGCCTTATTTTTTCGAATATTCGTCTCCAGTGATGTCCTGATATTGCTCTGGCGTAATCTTGCCATACTCGCAAAACTTGCCGATATACAGCGGATCTTTCAAATCCTTTTTGTAAATCCCCATGTCGTAGTAGCGTTTAATCGTTGCGAACCAATCCATCTTAGATCACTCCTTTTTCAGCTAATTGTAATAGCAATGTTGCGTGGTCTTGCGTGAGCTGCTGGCTTGACGAGTCAATGCCTGCCACCTGCAGCAGCAGCGCCGCATTTTCCTTTTTCAGATTTTCGTTTTCTTTTTGGAGATCCTGAACACGGTTTTCGATGGTGTCAGGCTTTTCATAGTCATAAAAGAGCTGCGCCTTTTTAACATCTACCTTTAGAACTGGAACCATTCCAGAAATGTTAATCGGTTGCGGCATCTCTCCCTCAATTTCGATTCCCAGCGCTTCCATTTGTTTGGGCGTAGGATTAAAATATAACGTCTCGACGCTCAATCCTTCGGATGTTTCTTTGTACACTACGTACATGTTATCCCTCCTTTATGCATATTGTAACAAACAGAAACCCCGTGCCCCTACTACATCGCTCTTCCCCCTATGCCGTTGCAACTATGTGCATCTCTTGCCCAGCAATATGAGAGCTTTGGCCAACTGGCATTATGAAACCGTCACCCGTGATAGTCGGGCTTATAGTAGAGCCGTTTACAGGAGGTAGATGATCTGCATGAACCGCTTCTAAAGGGGTGTAGATAGATGTTTCCGTGTAGACAAAACTACTTCTATTCCCGTCATATGCGCTTCTGAATTGCGGCGCGTAGTTGCCACCAGACCAAAAGTCTATCGCGATGAATTTGGCGCGAAAACCCAAGCCAGTAACTATTACATAATATTCTGGTCTGCCGCTATTTTTATCTACCAAGAAATACGTGTAGTCGGACGATGCTAATTGAATGATGATCGCGCTTGTACGAATCTGTCCAATCTTCCACTCTAATGTCCCCCATTCATCGGCTGCGGATGCTGGAACCCCCTTGGCGTTGATTGCACCCGCGATTCTACCTCTCCACTCAACGCCAGATTGAAAAGCCTCATTCGCTTTGTCCATTGCCGCCTTAACAGCACTTTCTGTTGCAGCTACATTCGTCCGAGTGCCGCTCGTTGCTGTGGATAGCTGTACAATTCCAGCAGCCGATACAGACGCACCCGGTAATCGATCGGCTGCCATAGTACCAGTTGTAATATCGCTTGCATCGTGTTTGTGTGATCCTGCAGCCTTACTGTTCCAATCATCCCGTTCGGCTGCTGTAATGTGCTTCGTCATGTCTTGGACGTGCGCGTTAAGGTCTGTTTTTTTAGCAGCTCCGATCGAATCCGGCGTAATCTTGGTCAAGTCGATGTCCGCGACTTTCTGATCGGTGTATACCTTTGCCCTTGCTTCCGCCGCATCTAAATCATCATGTGATGCCCACACAAGGGATTCGTCTATCCCAGCTGTTACATTGGAAGCATTACCAACGATCGTACTAATGTCGATCGGCTCCTCGATGATGTTTGATCCGCCTTTTGCGGGGATGTAATCAGCCGTCTCACCAGCATTCCCGTAGCAGTAAAGGATTTCACCGACATCAGGATCTTGAGCGAAAATACCGATCTCACGGAGGTAAAAGCCATTTGTTACGTTTTGATTTGACAATACAGTTCCAACTACCGCTCGCCCTCCTGGGCGAGTTTGTAGCTTTAAAACGGGTAGCGTCAAAACTGGATTAATCAATCCGGTAAGGTCTGAAATTGGTCGCCCTCCAAGCTGACCGTCTCCAACACGGAAACGAGTATAGCGCAACTCTGCACCTGTCTGCGCTTTGGCTTGAAGTGCCTTCCCCTTGTTGGTGATCATAAATGTAAAAGCACCCAATGCTTACACCACCTGTTCAATAAATAGTCGTTTCCCTGAGTGATATACGAATCCAAAATTAAGATCCATTGTCCCATTCCTGGTCAACTCGATTTTTTCAAGCCAGCTGCGCGTATTCTTGACCGAGTTAATAGCTGCAAGAAGCTCCTGCGCCCTCTCATTTGTCGCAGCTGGATCGGATGTTGATACTTTGAAGTAACCTGGCTTGCCTCCGTACTCATACCATTCCTCTACACGACCACTGCCGAATATAGTTGTAACAAGTTCGTTCACCGCCGATGGCGTGCCTTTTCGCTTATGCCAGGCTAAGCTATTTTTAACGAGCTCCCGCTTTTGTTCGATGGGAAGTTCCGGATCGTAGAAGTCAACATGAAACTGGTATGCGAGCTCGTCCACCCATTGCTCATTTAGTTGGTCTATATGGTGGAGTATCGCTACGGATGGCATGAGCTGCGTTACTTGCTGCAACTCTGCGTCGATTGCTTCGGCTGCTGCACGCACATTTTCATCCTCCTGTAGATTCGGAGGAACCAAGTCTATAAGCCGGATCTGCCCGATATTAATCATCCTCAATCCCTCCATACGTCACTTTTGGCGCGGTGGCAATGGCGACCTGAGTTTTTTCAATGACTGTATATGCTGGCGAGGTGACGGCTACACGTCTAGCTCCGGCATTCATGGCTAAACGGATAAGTTCCGATGGATTAATATCGCGACCTATGCGCGCTTTTTGCCATTGAATGTATGTCGTGACGGCCTGTTGTACTCGGTTCTGAATACTCGCAGCGTCCGTAGCGTTGAGGCTGTCGATCCAGTACGTCATGTCGATGTCATAGCTGACAGCATCCGGCGCAAGCACCGTCACCTTGTCCGTCAACGGCCTGATCCGGTCGCTGTTACAAGTGGCGTGCACTGCCTGAAGGATGTCCGATGACGGCAGCTCACCGTCCCGCATAAGCACGCGGATTTCTACCTCTGCTGGAGCAGGCGACCATACCAAGACATCCATGATGTCCTTGTTTGCTGATCTCGCCCAATATTGATACGCTCCAGTAGGACCGGCAACTGAGAAACGTTCTGGCGATGTGTATATGCGCTCACGATAGTGGTCGTCATCTTCTCGATCTGTGCCGCCTGCGCTGGTAGTTAAGTTCTTCACTTGATCGATCCAAGGTAGCGGATCAACGAGTGTTGATATCTGACCTGGGATAAAACCATTGCCACCCTGTCCAGGAGTCAGGCAGCGGCATGAAAGATCGATGTGCAGAGCCCCCGGTTTTATTTCACCAACATTGCTCGTTGCAAAAAATATTTCACTACCTGGGCTCACACGCGTACCTGCAGGAATCAATACCGCCTCTGCCAGCGGAACGGACAAATGAAAGCGAACGGTTGTCAGTGCCGGAGAAGCTGCAAGGCGCTCCGTCTCGACCATCGCGCCAAGGTGATCCAGGTAATCGCCCTGAGCGTAGCGAAGAAGGTTTTGCTTGGCGGTCTGATTTATCACCACTCGCTGTTGCACAATGATCTGAGCGATGCTCAAAAGAAAGAGGCGCACCGGATCCGCAGGGTACAGCTTGCGGTTAGTGATCGCCTCATACGTAGTTATCATGTTTTGCACGGTTTTGTTGACGTCAGAATCAACAAACTGTATATCAGGAAGGTCATTCAGTGCCAACGTCTTTCCCCTCCTCTACTATGTTGTAATCCACCAGTGGAAATGCTTTTCCGTTCTCTCCAGTCTTTACAATTACCTTTGTGACCTCTACTCGTGGCTCACATTCCTGAATAGCTTCGGTCACTCGGATCGCAAGCTGCGATTCCAAGAATGGCACAGGCACATCCTGCGGAGTATCAAGTCCAAAATTGCGGAACAAAGGAACAGTACCCAGAACGGTATCGATTATGCATTTTACATTCTGCTCTATTTCTTCAGCTCGTGTGGCTGGATGAAAGTTCGCCTTCATTTCAAGTACTCCTTTAATCGCACATCGATGTCAGCCGTGAGTAAATTACCTTTGGCGTCGATCTTCTCCCATACTTGCTCATGGCTTTCGATTACCCAGCGATACCGTCCAATGGGTAGCCCGCCAATAACTAGCGCATGCGGCTTTGCTTCACGCTGCAACGTAGACAATCGGCTGACTTCCCAACGAACATTGAGTCCAAAAAGATAATCAAATCTCATGGTGAATCCGATATCGTCGAGCCCTGGACCAATGTGCTGCAGTACAGGGCTTTTTCCAAGGACATCGATCTCGGCAAAACGGGATGCGCTTGATCGAGTGAAATTGTCGAACGTCCTGATCTTCGAACTGGTCACTAGGAAGTTGATTGGTCCCAAACTGCCGATCATACAACCGCCCTCCCCAACATTACCGCCGTTAGAGTGCTATCCGGCGGAGCTTCGATGTTGATGCCGCTTCCGGTGTATACAGCCTTGTAGTTGGATATCTGCTGCAGTTGGCCGTTAATTGTGCCTTTCATCCCAATGATAAATGTATCCTCCGACTCCCAACCATCCGGATATTGCACACTGGCGGCCGTACCGCTCACCTTGGCGACGTGGACAGCAGCAGGGGCTGCATCTGGCAGCTGCTCACCCTGGATGTAGTAGCAACCACCCAGGCAAAAGCCGTCATTCGTTCCCGTTGAAAGAAACACACAAACGACGCTATCCTTTACCTTCGGCATCATGGTCACGCCTGGCGGCATGATTACAGGGAGCTGAGCGGATACAGCGTCATCCTCATCGAAAAAGGACACGCGTACCGCGCCTATATCCGATGATACCGCCGTAACCGTTCCTGTTTTAATCGTTCTCTGATTCATAATTACCACCTTAATGCCTTTCTGATTTCCAGGCTTGTTGTATAGCCACCGGAATCAATTTGATGCGTGGCCGAATCGATTATATAGATGCCAGAAAACTGGCCGGAATTTACGATCTTGATCGTGGTTGCCGTCATCAACCTCGGATCGCCTACTAGCGTCAATCGTGCGCGGCCTGCCTCTTTGTTCTTGTCACGAAGCGCATTGCGTGCAACCCTAAGTCCTTCCGCTTCAGAATCAACCTGCTGATTCAGTTTTAAGATAGGTCCATTCTGTGGGGCTCCTGGTGCTCGATACGTAGCGGATATGGTTTTCTTTTCTTGGGCGTCGTGTACGCCACCTGACAAGCAACATATCTGGTATTGCTACTTGCCCAGCGGAATGAGTAATCCGCTACCTGGCCACCGTAAAGGTCTATGTCGAGAAGAGGCGGTTTCTTCTCGTATGTCGCTACGTCAAACAACACGAGCATTCCATTTGCCACCTTGATAGCGACGCCTTCCTTCGCAGCCTGTGCATACAAAAATGCGGTATCCGTCTGTTCCGTTTGGTCGATACGGTCGTAAGTCGGGTTAAATCCGACATCATACTTTAACTTTAGGCCGCCACGCTTTGCCACGTCTTCCGCGATGCGCTTCAACGTGACCTTTTCCCATACCTTCGTCCGCTTCGTTTGCTTGATCTCCGCAGCAGCTGGATGCGACGTTGCTCGAATGGTAACGAGAGAGGGCGGTCCCGTAACCTCCAGCTCGTCCAGATAGAACTTGCCTAGCTTGAACTTCTTAACAACGCCTGAGCCGAGTTGATCCGTCGTCTCGATAGCAACCTCAATCGCGTCCCCTTCTTTCGGTGCCCAGGAAGCGATCCACTGGCCGGCGCGATCCTCGATAACAAGAGAAAGATCGTCCAGCTCTCCGCTCGTGCCGTCGGTGTATGTCGCTGAGACGATCTTTCCTGTGAATATCTTCGTAACTTGTTTCCCATTGTATGTTACATGGACGACTGTCTTTCTCATTCAACATCCCTCCAAGGCGGAAGATCGGCGTCCACTTCTGGCTGCGGCTCCGGGATCAGAAGCTCGACGCCAGAACCAAAAACGACGGTCTCAATGTGGCCGGAATTGGCCTGCATCAGTACCGTCATTTGCAACTCGCTGCCCATCTGCTGCAGCGCTATAATATCCCAAGTGTCTCCCTGGGTGGTTACATATTTACGCAAGTCTGACACGTCCTTTCTGGCGAGTAGCTTCCTGCACAGCAGCAAGTATGTTGCTCTTGTATTGCTCCATCTTGCGCTCTAATTCTGCTAGCGTTGAGTCATCAACACTGCCCTGTACGTTTACAACAAAATCACCTATAGAAATATTAGCAGGGCTAGTTTGTGGAGCTGACACACCAGAACCCTGCAGTTTTGCTTTCAGGCCGCCAGAAGCATAATCCCGAACACCTAATGCCTTGCCAACCTTATCATACAAGGACAACGCCTGATTTCGCTTGTTAGCTGCCAATGGAATAAATGCTTCAGGTCCTTTCTCAGCAAATATACCCATGTGGGGACTTGTGGCAATACCACCGTCAGCATATGCCCGAATCCCTCCTGGTGCTGTCGGAACGTTGCGAGAGGATGGAGGTTGAATGTTTGGCGGTACTTGTCCAATTTGCTTAAACAAGGTTGTGATTTCTACCGCCTTCTCACTAGGCAGCCCGTCAAGTTTTTGAGCAAACTCATTGACTTTTTTAATGACTGCTTCTGTCTTAGCCTTCTGTTCCGTTGTGAGCTGATTATATTTTTTAGCCGCCTCTTCAAGCGGCATGTCTAGCCCTTCCTCAATCGTAGTTAATTCCTTGAAATTAGTAAAAGCCGCTGCCGCCGTATCGGAAAGCTCCTTCACGATTTGCTCGGCTTCCTTCATTTTTTCAGTAGCTTCTTCGGTTTTTTATTTACATTTTTGAGGGTATCCTGAAGAGCTTCCGCACTTGTAGAAACACCCGTAGACAACCCAGTCTTTTCATTCAATTCTGCATTTATTTGCTTAAATAGCCTGTCTTCTTCTTCTTTGCTGATTTTCCCAGAATCTCTATCGGCGTTTACTTTTTGCGCTCTATCTCTTAACTCGGTTATTGTTTTAGCGTTGTTTACACTCGTGATCCGTTCCCGCTCCCACTTCTTCTGATCCCCGACTGCTTCCTGATACCGCTCTTTCTGCTCGGGCATTTTTGCCTGTGCCTCATTCACAGCGGCCTGCAAGTCAATCTTGGCAGATTGCTGCTTCAAGGAAAGCCTATCTCGCTCCAATCCAGCTTGCTCTCGCAGTTTACCACTCTTTGCATCCTCGGCTTTCAGGATCTCCGGATTCATATCGATAAGCTGCCGTTCAACCTTTCTCAACTTCTCACGAGCAGCTGCTAACTCACTCGCTGGCGCTTTAGCTTGATCGATTTTAAGCTTCAACCGATCGTATTCAGCCAGGAGCTGTTCCATCCTCTTGAGTTGTCCATCAGCTTGCTTGTAGTTCCCTAAGGCTGTTTCCATCTTCTTTCCAAGCTGAACAAGGTCTTCCCTAGCTCGTCGGCTACGTGTGGAAATAAGGTAAATGCCACCGGCAATAGCTCCGGTTGCCGCCATAGCCCAACCCACTGGACCAGATAGGAGACGAACAGCAACACTGAATCCACCTACAGCACGAGTCAGAGCAATCACGCCGCGCGTTACCTTTGTAATTGGATAGGCCGCTAACGCTATCCCGCCAAGTACCATAGTGGCTTTACCGTGCTTACTTGCGATTTCGGTTCCTAGATCGGCCAACTTCTTGAGCGTCGGACTCAGTACCTTCATACCAGTTATCTGCAGCGTCTCCATAGCACTTCGGAACAACTCGACCGAACCTTTCGCATTGTCCAGGCGTGTTGTGGCCACGTCCAGAGCTGTGACGCGTGATGCCTCAGCGTAGAAGTCCCGGACACCTTGTGCACTCTCTTTATAGAGAATGTTCGCGGCACGAACAGCATCCGTTCCGAACATCGTTTTCAAAGCAACTTGCCGCTGCTGATTCGTTAAGCCTTTGAGTGCTTTGTTCAGCTCGCCAGAAATGATTTCAAGGTTTTGCATATTTCCAGCTGAATCGTAGAACACGGATGACATTGCACCAGCGTTAAAGGCCATCTCTCGGAATGATTTATTGGCCTTGTCGCTTCCTACTTTAGCGCCTGCAACTTTAGCCGAGTATTTCATAAATGAATCAACAATGTCCTTCGTCGCTGTAGATGCAGGCTTTACGCCTTGGGATTGCAAGAACTGCAAGGCCTTGGTTGCGTCGAAGGTCATCAAACCAAGTCGTTCGAACTCGCCTATAGCATCAGCTGTAACTGGCGTAAGGTTCAAGAGCATAGTTTTCAGCGACGTACCAGCATCCGATCCTTTTAAGCCGTTGTTAGCGAAGAGCCCAAGCGCGGCATTCGTGTCGTCAAAGCCTAAACCAACACCGGATGCAACAGCTGAGGCCTGCGAAAGCGCCATTTTGAGCTCCATGACGTTTGTCGCGGAGGCGTTCGCCGTACCTGCGAGCATGTCTGCTGCATGGGATGCTTCCATGGCGTCGCTTCTGAATGCGTTCATGGCCGTGGACATGATCTCTGCAGCGTCAGCCAACTCCAAGTTACCTGCAGCAGCAAGGTTGAGTGCCGCTTCAATGCCACCGCCTTTGATCTTGTCGATCGATAGGCCAGCTTTTACGAGCTCTTCAATGCCTTGGGCAGACTCTAATGCGCTATACTTTGTCTTTGCTCCCATGTCCAGCGCTAGCTGTTCGATCTCGCCCATCTGAGACTTTGCGATACCGCTGACAGCTTGGATACTTGAAATTTGCTGTTCAAAGTCGATTGCCTTTTTGAAACTGGCCATTGCGAAAGCACCAGCTCCAATACCCGCAGCAGTTCTGGTCATTTTGGACTTGAGCTCATCAAGCGTATTGGCTTGCTTCCTCATGCCCTTATCTACTTTTTGCGTCTGGTTGTAGAGCTTTTGCATCTCTGCCCCAGCTCCTCCCATAGAACGCAAAAAGGAGGCCTGCAACTGGCCTCCCAAACGGTACGCTATTTCATATGTTTTCATCGGCTTTCACCGCCTATATCCTCGGATATGCCTACCCACTCCTGGAGCTCATCCAGCGGTAACGATAGCCAGTACGAGATGGGGGAATGAAAGTGAACAGAAAGAACGGCCGCCCGTTCCCGGAGCAGCCGTGTTAAACTAGTTCCCTCTATTCGTCCCCCAAAATAAAAACTTGTACCAGGCGTGTTACTTCCGCCGCATCCTTAAGCCCCAAGGATAGAATTAGCTCTGGTGGACACTTGGCTGCTAGAGCTGCAATGTACGCTTGCATTTCTTTCATTAGCTCCTTCAAATTGGCCATTTCGTTACCAGGAACAGAACGAACATATTGCCGTTCTGCAGTAATTAGATCCTGGCCTGTCAAGGACTCAAAATCGAGAGTCAGTTCTGTAACTTCCTTACCTTCAAACGTGATAGGCTTTTTTAGCTTGTAGACTTGTGCCATCGTCAATTCCTCCCTTACAGTCCTAGCATCCGGCGCCGGTTTTCGCTCCAGTCTCGACCGTTGACTTTGTAGATATTGTTCAACTTATCAACTTCGAAAAGAACCTTGTCGTCTTCTTCCGATTTTATATATAACACCTCTAGCTCGGTCGAAGCGTCCATCGTTGCCAAATTGTCTGCCTGACCCATATCAAAGTTTTTGGTGAAACACTTAACAGTGATTTTTTTACCAACGTCGAAGTAGTTAATTTTTGTCTTATCGAAACGCTGGATGACTGATCTAAAAGTAATAAGATGCGCCACCGGCTCCATGAGGATAACAGCTGCTGGTTCCGGAGCGGTACGCCATTTGAAACTCATTGTCATGGAGCTAAAATATCCCGGCGTGATGCTTTCAAATTCACCGCCGATACCTGCACCTTTAATCTGAGTCGTGATCCCTTGTAAGTTCGGAAGCTGCACAGTAGCTGTTCCTAAATAAAGATCCGAGTCCTTGAAGACGCTGTATTCTATCAATTTTTCGTCAATCTGATTACGCATATCGTTCCCTCCTTAATTAGCCTGCCAAGGCCTTCAAGTAATTAGTATCGAATTGCAGCGTGAACTCGATATCCTCCGCAATTGGTGTTAATCCTACGAAAATCTTAAATCGAATAATTCCATTCAACAGGGCGGATTCCGGATTCTCAGTCGGATCGTATTCGATTCGGCCGCCGAGAATTGCGCCTGCAGATACCAGACCGTTAAATTTAATACCGATTTTGTCGACAATCATCTGTATGAAATTGCGATTTACTTGACGATCGACATCCTCGAACGTGTCCGTAATCACAAAATTGTTGATCCAATACATAGTTCGCTTTGAAGCGAGCATGTTGTCTTTCATGTCCTTATTTGCAGGGAATGCACTGGTTCTATTGCCCCACAATACGAACCCGTTAACAAACCTCATTGCTGTAGCGATACCTTGCTCATTCAACTTGTTAGCCTGATCAATTCCTAGCAGCACAGTTTTTCCATCTGCAAGCACGCAGCCGTCTGCAACCATTTGACGGTTTGATGGAGATGCTGTTGGGATACCCCCATTGGCGGTGTCCATCTGCCCGATGATGCCCGCGACATGCGTACTCATGTGGTACTGGAGGCCGTTGCGCACCACTTTCGGCCAGCACACGTATGTGCCCGGATCGTTTGCCTTTTTCCCTTCGATGGCAGCTGTAATCGTTTTGGCCGCATTCGTATCGATGTCAATCAGTGTTATTGCCTTGAAAATGCCGTTGATGTTCTGTGCCTTTGATGCCATTGCATCGGCAACTATCGGATCCGTACTAAATTTCGGCGCAAGAACCAACTTAGGGACATCGCCCAAAAGTGGCATCATGATATCTAGGAGTTCCAGGCCTGTCCGAGTGTCATCCGTAGCTACCCCTATAATGTCTGTACTCTTGACCTTGCTGACATCTGGCATATCGCAAGTGAGTGTCAATCCAGTTACAGGTAACTTTACACTGGATCCGGATGGAATTGTGATAACCAGGTAACCGTCTTCGTTCAGTGATGCCTCGTAATCTTTGCCCTTTGCTAGATCGGCTTGGTCTTTGAGAGAAACGGATTCAAGGATTGGATACAGAATAGCCGTCTCCGTTTCCGGCTTAGATAGGTCAATTGTGGCTGTGTTGCTCTTCTTGGCCTTTGTCATGTCCATCACATTCACGAAAATAGCGTCGCGTTGCTTGTACAGTGTAAAATGCGATTCCATAGCCTCATGAAGTGTATAGCTATCGAAGTCAATCGAGTAACCAAAAATGGTCTTTGCCTCAGCTCTTGACGATAAGCGAACCGGTTCATTCACCGGTCCTTTTGGCGCAGTGCCAAAAAAACAGGCAACGACGTTGATACTGTCGTGCCTGTTACTGGTGTATCCTTCTCGCGAACTCGCGAGCCGTGAAAAAAATCAGCCATATGCTTTTATCGCTCCTTTTTCGTCGATTATATTGGGTAGATCCCATTGTGTGATAGCTGTGCCAAGGAAATACGGATACGGCTGTTCCTCCGGAATTGTCCATTCATATTCTGGACGTATCCGGAACCGTCCACCAATGACTGGCTGACGGAGCAGTTCAGTCTCTACATACTCCATTAGATTAATTAGAGCGTACGCTCCGGGGCTCGTGTTCTTGGTACCATTCGGTTCTTCTTCGGCACGGCCAAATACGCCACAAGTGAGTTCTATGGACACGTACCGTTCATCTTTATTACGCTTACCGTGATATGGCCGCACCTCGATAAACGGATAATCCGATTCCCGTCGTTTTTGATCAGGCAGGGGAACGTACCATTCAAACACATTAACTGGCTTGTATTCGCCATCCAGCTCACCTGCTTTTGCGCCTTGGGCTGTATGGTATGTCGCCAACACTTCCCGAAGGTGGTCAGCCAGGTTACGTACTAGCAGTGAAACAGTCAATTAAATCCGGCCTCCTTCATAGCTCGATCCATCTCATGAGTAAGACGTTCTTCAAGCTTCTTTGTCATTTCATTCTGTAGCTTGTCCCGGATCTTTGCTGAGTTGAGCATGATCGGTACACCAGGACCGTACAGCTGCTCGATTGGCAACCTGCTCTTTCCTGTACGGCGATATACGCCCAGGCTGCTGTTTCGCATATTTTGAACAAAAGCCCCGCTTATTGGCTTTTTGTTGCCCCTCTTAACGGCGGCCTTCAAGACTTTTGGTCGTCGCTTAACAGGCCTCGTCGGTGTTGTTTTGAACTTGATGAGCCGTATATTTTGACCTTTCGATTTGAACACGAGCTCATCATTTGTCTGAGTCAATTTCAAGTTACCGTACTTTTTCACGTCGCCAGCTCGGATAAGGTATTCCTTGCGGACTTCCTGTACGGCCACTGTCTGGAGCCGCTGACCGGTTCGTTTGAAAGCCCGGTTAACGGCTTTTGGTGCTTTCTGGGCAAGCTTTTTCACGGCTACTGCTGCCTCTTTAAAGGACTTAGCATCAGATGTAATCATGACCGTTTCGCTCCAATCTTACGGTAACAAGCCCTTTTTCCTCTCCAGCCCCGATGACTATATATTCCTTCTCGTTCACAATCATGGGCTGCCCCTTAACCGGCACAAAGCCAAGATCAGACAGTCGTACATACATCGTCATCATGACGTTGTATACGCCTCGTGGGTCGATGTCGTACCCCCTAGAGATAAGACGCTTGCGCTCGTCGATGGAGTTGTGCGTGATAGTCACACACAACTCCTTGCCGTCGACGATAGCCTTTTCGCCCATCTCGGCTGGATTAACAAAGATGAGCAAGTCATCATTTAAGAAATCATTGAAACTCTTCATTTTTTCTTCTTACCAGTAGCTGGCTCTTCTGGCTCTGGTGCCTCCTGAGCTTCTAGTTCTGGCTCCTCTTCTACCGGTGTTGGTGTCTCGGATGCTTCTGGTTCCTGATGCTCTAGCTCCTCAGCAACAGACTGTTCAACTTCCAGCTGCTCGTCCACTTCTATTTCCTCGGCATGGCCACCTTCGATAAGCAACTTGATGAACTCTTCATCATGAATGTACTCTCGAACGTTATCGCCTCGGGAAAGCAGGTGACCAGCATAGCCAATCGGTGTTTTCGCAATCAGTTTTTTAGTCATGTGGATCCTCCTTATTTACCGGCATTCATGTACAAGCCCCGGCTATCCAGGACTGTAACGCCGTAGTCGAAGTAGATACGGAATTCCATACCGAGACGGTCGAAAGCAACATGTGATTCGAGAGTAGGTTCTTCTTTACCTTGTAAGTAAGTAACCTCAATCGTATCTGCAGCCATTGGATCTGTGGCTAAGTACCACGCTGTTGTACTATATTCATCCAACTCAGCATCAACAATAAGTTGTGTAGCGTTACGGAACACGTTAACTATGCCGCTATTGTTGCTCTCCAAGCCCGCCGGAGAAGCGATAAATTTACTTGCAGCCGTTTCTAATGTAGCTGGGATTAGCATGAACTTAGGCTGAAGGTTAAGAGTAGATAAGCCTCTGATCGCTTTTTGTCGACGCATTGCCGTGCGTGCTTCATCCATAGTTGCCTCATTCGGTACCCCGAGGATGCTAGCAATATTCTTATGATCCGCATGAAACAAATTCTTACCGTCTGAAATAACCGGATTCGCTGCTAGCATCTTATATACAAGTCGGTTTAAACCGCGTTTGGCCGCTGCAACATACGCCCGTGGCACGCGGTTGAGCATGGATAAGTCGTCATTGATGAAAGCTTCACGAGTAAAACCCCAGCGTTTTGAATATGTCAGCACGCTCTTTGTAACCTTCTCGTCCTTCATCGGATCATCAAACGGGATTACTCCATTTTGCGGTGTCTTCTCCAGTTCTCCCGCCTCTGAAATGCGATAGTGCTCGGCTGCCTTAAAATCCGGGTTGCTCCCTCTACTTGTCCATTGTTGGAAAGTCGTAGGCACTTCCTGGTAAGCGTTTGACAATGTTTTCGTTACTGCGTTTGAAACAATGCCTTGGAACGTACTGTCAGGAGACATATTGTTTCCGTCGCGTTTAAGTGCAGTACGCATTAGTTGCTCAGCATCCATACGGTGCGCGTTTGTTACTCCCTCCCGCTGCAAGCAGTCGATGGCGATATCGCGAAGACTCATTCCCCGGAACTCATGTGCTCCTGGTGCCGGACTCGCAACATGAACCCCGGAACGCATCAACAAGCCATCGGAAGCAGCTGCGCGGATCTTGTCTGTTTCTTCTGCAGTTACCTGAATTGTACCCAATGCAGGTGTATGCGGTTGTCTCGTACTGCGCATCTGCTCAAGAATAGCATCCTTTACGGAAGCAACTGTTGATTTATTCCGGATATACTCAGCAGGATCAACGGAGAATTCCCGACATAAGTCCATAATCTCCAATGTACGAGCAAGCTCCGCATCAGTTGCTGCTCTAGCTGCTTCTCCATTAGGTTCTGTTGCTGTTCCAGTCGTTGCGCCTGGCACTCCTCCTGCATCTGGTGCGTGTACAAGCCCCTGAGCTGCAAGGGCAATATGCTTCAATCCTGGCATATGTTTGTCATCTCCTTCATTTATTTGTGGCGCTGGCATCGGCTCAGCGCTTCTACCAACCCCAACCGTTGGATCGGCCGGGGTAGGCTCGATACTAATTTCAAATGGCTGCCACTTCAGAGCCACATATGCCGGTCCTTGATGGCGTCCATTTGCGGACACGCTGCCTGCTTTCACTTCCTCCCAATTGGTTACGCTGTAACCAACAGAAACGCCCTTGATTACGCCTTTAACGACTTTTCGGAATACCTTGTCGGAATCCTCATCATCGTCAAAGCGCACAAGGGCGCGGGCTTTTCTGGTGCTTGCATCCACCCATGACTTTTCTACCGTTCCGATAGGCATTCGTCCATATTTGGCATCGCGACCGTGGGAAAAGAGTAGAACGCCAACATCCTGCAACCGTGATAAATCAACAGCTCCATTGTCATGGCTCAATATTTCATTTCCAAACCATCTGCGGTACGGCTCCTCTGAGCTGAACGACAGTTCGACGGTGCGTTCCTCTTCGTTGATCGTCGATCCGTCGATGCTCCAGGCGCGCGTCAGCTCGCCTGTTTTCGGCCCGCTTCTATGCAGCACCGCCGGAATTGCTATGTTGGTCACCTTTTACACCTCCCATAAGTTTTTGTTCGAGCAGCCGTTCGGCAACGCGCTGCTCGATGACTTCGCGCCAGTCTTCCCCGTTTTCTGCGCAGATGCGGGCTAATGTGGTCTGACTGGTCTCAAGTGCTACCTTGTTGGCTGCGACTTCCCGCGTCGGGTCAATCCAGGCGGAGCCCGATGGGATCCATGCATGTTTGGCAAGCGCCGTGATGTCCGCCTTTGGCGGTACCGGCAGCGCTCCAACAAGAATCTGTGACCCTACAAACTCGTAAAAAATCGGCGTTAGAACCCGGTTCACCAAAGATCGAATATAGCGCTTGTACGTCTTCCGATCCTCTACGACACCTTGCCGGGCACTGGAGTATGTCACATTGCCCAGGTCCCTGCTGATTGCTTCATAGCTCAGCCCTACGCTGGCCCCGATCAGGCGCAGCATGGTCATGACGTGCTGCGCGGTATTCGAGGACTGTCCGGACGGTATGACCGTCTGAACCTCGTCCCCCGGGTTGAGCTCGCCAATCATGCCAGGCTCAAGCGACATGCCATCATATCGCCCCTCAACTGGCTTGATCATATTGTTCAGACGGCCAGCCGGTCCCGCTGGAAGAGCCTTCTTTATGAAGACACTGAGACAAGCCAGTACTCGTTCCTTGATATTCACCGCTTCAAGAAATTCATTTACGTCTTTAACCCGGTTGAGTGATGTCGCCAATTCGGATATTTCCCGGACTTGACGCGGATCTGACTTGTGGTGCCAAAAAATCACGTCTTCTGCCGGAATTCGGACGAATTCACCTTGCACCTGCAATGTTCCCTTGTATTTTTTAAAATAATAGGCAACATGCTTGCCGTGTGCGTTGATCTCCACGCCGTCGATAACCTCGTTCCCCTTTGTCGGCTCGATATTGGTTACGGATAACGTTGTGTCAAGCTCATCCACGGTCCGCAGTTGAATCTTAAACGGGAACCTTTTGTCGTCGGTGAAGGCCTTGTAAATAAAAATCCCGCCGTCAACAATACGGCGGGTTAATATCGTTTCCAGCATCTCCGTAAAGTCTTGAGCAGCTGTGACATCGCAGTTTTCTGCTTTTGTCCAATCCTTCCAAAGCTCTGTAATCTTTTCGGCTGTGTCACCTTCTGCTTTCGACTGCAGAGCAAGGCCCTCTCCGATGACGCCGCGCTGAAAAGCAGCAAGAATGGCCTTGCCGATGTCGCCGTTTCGTTCCATGTCCTGGGCACGGGCCCGGATCAGTTCGCGCTCCATCCTAACGCGCTGCTCATTCCAGCCAGATTGCGGATTCCAGTTGAGCGAGAGGCGGTCAACGCTGCCTGAGTCAAACACGGACATGCCCCGCCGCCAGGCTGCACGCTTGTATGCCCAGCGCGGGGACACGGCGGCAATCATCTTATCCAGTTTGTTCATTTCGTTTGTCACCTCCTCCAGAAGACGGCAGCCGTGAAGATGCCGTCATTATCTATGATCGCGAGCTGCCTTTCGAGCCGGTCCCGCTCCGCAAGAAGTGTCGACAAATCTGCCCGGCGCAAACGCCTATTGTCGATGGTGTACTCCTGACCACCGAACATAACAGCATCAATCGCTTCGTTTATCTTTTTCAAACGTTCTCTGAGCTGTTCCTTTTGCTGGTCATCCATCAGATTCCTCCTTTCACCCAACTACTTCTATGGACAACCGGTCCCGGCCGTATGGGTTTTACCGCAAGATTCGGTTTAGCAACTGGTGGTGCAGGCAGTGCCGCTCGTTTTAGATACCGAATACCCAAGTGATCAGCAGCAAAGGCGGCATAAACCTCACAATCGAGATAGTGGTTATCAGCAGATGTAGTTTTTTTGCGCCATACTTCTATCGTTTTATTGCCTACTTTCTCTTTAACCTTATGTTCG
Organism: Paenibacillus alvei DSM 29; assembly: GCF_000293805.1. GTDB lineage: Bacteria > Bacillota > Bacilli > Paenibacillales > Paenibacillaceae > Paenibacillus_B > Paenibacillus_B alvei. The sequence goes on from NZ_AMBZ01000005.1 coordinate 481,488, forward strand.
GCAGTTACCTGCGAAGTATAATCCTCGTCGCATCCGTCATAGACTAACCACGCTCCAGGTTTGTCTACTTCTCGATTTATACGATTTGCAATGAAATCCTTGTAGTATGAGGTATCAAGGATAAACAAACTAATACCAAAAAGACCGCGTTCTATGCGGTCTAATGTTGTAAGGGTGTATTTCGTTTTCAGTTCTCCTGATGCACCTTTAACTGCCACAGCCCACTCGCTGTTCATGCTGCAAAACGTGTAAGTATCGTCAGCGTTATAGCCTGAATCAATAGCGCATAACGCTACAAAGTGTTCAATGCTATCTGGTGTATAGTACGGCAAGTTCATAACCTCTTCGATAAAGTCCCAGGTCTCGCAAAAGCCATGACGAACGTTCCAACTTGTCATCCCCTCGCCCCAGGCACGGATCGTGTAATAGAATCTATCTTTCTGGACGTCGACGCCTCCTGTAAGAAGTAACGCATCTGGAGGAACAACACCATCTACATAATCACTTGATCGCTGTGCCAACTCAGAACTATTCATCTTGACTGTCGTTTGTTCCCAAGGCTCAGCCAACCAGCTATTAATAAAGTTCATGAGCAAGTCTGGATCGTTTTTCGATGTTACAAACTCATAGGCAACATCACCAAAACGAAGCCACGGACTATAAATGGCATTAATCCGGAACGATGTCTTACTAGCGAGGCGGTGCTTACCGTCTTCATCTTTCCATTCACCTGCTCGGAGCATTCCGGGCTTGTGCATGTCGCGGATGATTCCAAGGCATTTTTCACATTCATAATAAGCGGTCATTCTGATTTCGTCTGGCGATAGCGTTGAATCGTAGACGATTCCGCCGCCTGTTTTACGCCGTTTAAAGACGAAAGTCTGATAATGTCCACAGTGTGGACAAGGTACAAAGTATTGAAGTTTTACTGAACACCCTTCATGAGCGGACCATATCGGCCCTGAACGTACCGTAGGCGTCGAAGTCTGGACTATCTTACGATTGAATGTGAAAGTCCTAGTACGCTCCCGTGCTAACGCTCTTGGATCTGCTTCTTTTCCCGCATTTTTAGGAAACTTGTCTACCTCGTCCATAAAAAGATACCGGATAGGTCGGGAAGCAAGGGATGCCGGACTGTTGGCACCTGATAATACTACATACATGCCGTCAAGTTGGATCTCAAGCAGTTTACTTTCGTCTGGCCGATGTTTATCAGCAGTTGCCGGACTAAGTTGTATCATAGGTGTGATCCGGTTTTTGCTGGTATACTCGGCAAGCTCCAATGTCGGGTAAACAATTAGTGCTGGATCCGGATCCTGAGCTATTATATACCCCAGCATGTTATTCAACGATTCCGTACCGCCAACCTGCGTGGGCTTGACGAATACGATCTCTTCAACGCGATAATCATTCATCGCGTCCATGATTCCACGTAAATATGGAGTACGATCCGCATTCCATTGACCTGGCTCAGAATTCTTCGAATCCAAGATACGAAACTTGTCTGCCCACTCAGAAACGGTAAGCTTTTCAGGCGGCCGTAGAATTGCTGCAGCCTCTACAATCCACGGCGCAACCTCTTCAATCTGTTGCTTCTTTTTTCGCGTCATAGACGCCCCTCACTGACATTTGCAAGAGCACACCATGCACAACGTCCGCAATGTTTTGTTCAATTTGCCTAGCTTGCTCTGGCGAGACATAGGGAGCGATCTCAGTAGCGACTTTACGGCTAAAACCCGTTAGGCTGCGTCGCAGTATTACAAAGAATCGCTGCAAGTCGCCTATGGCCTCATCGCGACGTATGTACTCGCCGCGCTCAACCTCATTCCTCAATGTAGCTGCCTCGGCTTGTTCTTTCTTCAAAAGCGCTTCATACCGGAGCTTCATTTGTGCAAGTGACTCTTCGCCGTCTTCCGAATCTGCACCCTTTTTTCAGCCATGAATTCAATTACAGCTGTTAGTTCGAACCAACCAGTTTGCACCCGCTCCAATCCTTGTTTTACATAGTTGTTTAGCGTGTTCCGGTGGATACCGAGCACCGTCTGAACGCCCTTTGAGGAAATACATACTTTTCCATCTATACCTTTGAATAACTTCTCGATATCCAACGCAAAACACCTCCTAACATGCACATGCACAATGATTTTTAAATTTCATACTCGGCCGGATTTCGGGGTCGCGAGCACCCGCATAGCCCCCACCCCCCTGGAAAGAACCTACCGCCCGTATAAACTCTGCTGTCATCCTTTCATCCCTAGCCATTCTTTCGGTGATGTCTCTAGCGCCCCTTTGTACATATCGAAAGAGTTCTTTACCTTCGCTTCCCTAATGAACTTAGGTTGTGGACTGTCTCTCAGTAGCTGTTCTCTAAGCTGAAGGTGCTCGATGTTCATCATCGAAACATAAGCAAGTAGTGCAAACTTTAATTCATCGTACTCCGGTTTCCCGCCATGCTTGACCAGCTCAACAATGTCTCCTAACTTCCTCAATGCATCACCTCCGCTCCACGGTTCTTGACCTCTTCTTTAAGAGTTGCAACCATCTCATTCACTTGGCGTTTGAGCTTATCCCTACGTTTTACATGGCCGTTTATAATGGCCTTCTGAATCTGCATTATCTTTTTTCGAATGTTCGCATTTGTAAACGTGTTGTGATAATGCTCGGAACAGTTAGGACAAGTGAAATACACCTCTTCTACGTCATCGTAAAGTACACGGGTCTGAATATCGATATCAAATTCATGCTTGCATTTGTTACATGTGTTATTCACGACTTTCACCCCTCGCTTTATCCAAATGGTATTCAACCATTTTCAAATGCTTATGTGCTGACTTGGCGGCTTCTTCCGCTGTCGGTAGCAGATTGTTTAATTCCTCGACGTTTTTCTGGATGCGTTTAAATAGGTCATCAACACTAATACCTGACATGATATCAACTCCATTTTTCTATACAAAAATATAAGAACAGCTAGCTACTACATTTTGGATTGCCGTTATAGTTCAACAGTTGATTCAAGTACAATACACGTCTCAACAAATCTATCCGTTCCTTTGGGTTTGCACCTGATTCACGTAGTTGTGGCAGCGCGACTTTCAATATGTGATCTCGTTCCTGCGCTATTCTCTTAGCCCCTTCTGGTGTGAGCCAACTCTTATATCTTCGATCCACGTCCAACCCTCCTTATTAATAGATAATTCGTTTTGCATGTTGATCAGGGGCGCAATAATCTTCTGGTTCTCTTACGGCCATCCGATCACGATGAAGTGCGTCCAAAGCATCTTTTATAAACGCTTCTGACACTGTATAGAGAGAAGACGGACGGAATCCAGATTCAATAAGCTGCTCAACTCTTTCCTTGGTTGTTATTTCTCCATTCACAGCTACATACGAACCTGGTTTCAAATCTTTGAGTTCAACGGTTCCCATTGTCGTTCACCCTTTCTGTACAAAATAAAAAGTCGTCGAATAATCAACGACTCATCTCATCACTTCCGCTTTCTCCCCTGTTTCTTGCTCCCAGCGCTTAATGATTGTCAGACAATTCTCTGGTTCCACTTCCATCATGTAACATACACGTTCCGTTTGCTCCGAAGCTATAAGTGTTGTTCCCGAACCACCAAAAAGATCGACAACCATATCGCCTTTGTCGCTCGAATTTTCGATTGCGTCAATCACCATTTGCAGCGGCTTTTCTGCGTTGTGCAATTTCTCGGATAGCTTCCGAATGACCTTATTGTAAAACCACACATTCCCCCGCCCGTTTACCCGACGAGCGCCGCTCTTTTTGTCTTTCATGGCGATTTTATTGATATCTGGTTCCCGATGAAAGAACATCACAAATTCGTGACAATGCGTGTAATGCGATCCTAGCCCGCCACCTCGCGTTTTCACCCATACAATTAGGTTTTTCAAAGGCAAGAAGAGCACATCTGCACTTTTTCGCCATGCCGGATAACTCCGGTAATCGCAACATACATAGATATGCGCAAAGTCTTTCGTGATCGACTTTATCCCACCTAACACCGCACGCATAAATGGTTCGACCATTTTCGTATCTACAATTCCGTTGATCATTCCGTTGCTGCTGCCAAAAGCGGCATATGGCGGATCGGTAAAACACATATCGGCTTGCTGCCCGTCCATCAATTTCGCGACATCCTGAGCAAGGGTGCTGTCTCCACACATTAATCGATGTCGCCCCAATTTAAAAATGCTTCCATGTTTAATTTCCATTTAATCACCCTGTCTAGTCTTGATGTTAACTATGGGCATTGATCGACGAGCACATTCATAAAGTCGCCTATCGCCACCATCCCTTAATGATATGAATAAAAATGCCGCCCCCGAAGGAGCGGCTATATTGAGGATGAGAGATAACATAATTGGATTGCAGTCACTATTTTAAATTATTTCACACTACCATACTAACATCTTATGAATCGTTAAACAGTGGCAATTTAGTCGCACGACTGCCAAACACCGTCAACCCCAAAAAACAGCGCCGTTAATGCATTTGTGGCTGCTTTCAAATCCCTAAAGACTGTACTCCTGTCGCAGGAGTGGCATTCTGCTATTTGATCAGCCGTCTTTTTCTCCTCTGCGATGTACATCTGGTACACAGTTTCATAACGTCTCATATCTTCTGCTCGTCCAGTTGATTCACATAATACTTTATAAACCTTCAACATTTCATCGACGAATTTTACGATTGCTATAGTCCGTTCCTTCGAACGCTTGATTGATTCAATGGACTGATCTTGATCCAACATATCTGCCTGTTCCAGCATATCAATTTCGCTCAACTCGGTTTTAAGATTAGTAGCGTGAACTGCGAAACGACGATAGTTTTTCAGCAGCAGCCTTGTGTTGCGCAAACGTCTATCTCGTTGATTCTTCCGTTGTTTGTCTTGCTCCTTCTGCACAGTCTCTACAGCAACACGTGCGGCGATTTCTGCAACCTCTGCATGGTTCACACTGATTCCTCCTCGTCATCTTCATCATCTGGAATCATGACATTACATTCTTTACAG
>NZ_AMBZ01000006.1 GCF_000293805.1 Paenibacillus alvei DSM 29
TTGCTCCGGTCGCTCCTGTTACTCCTGTCGCTCCTGTTGCTCCAGTCGCTCCGGTGGCTCCTGCCACTCCAGTCGCTCCTGTCGCTCCGGTCGCTCCGGCTGCTCCTGTTACTCCTGTTGCTCCTGTTGCTCCTGTTACTCCTGCCACTCCAGTTGCTCCGGTCGCTCCTGTTACTCCTGCCGCTCCTGTGGCTCCGGTCGCTCCTGTGGCTCCAGTTGCTCCGGTGGCTCCAGTAATACCAGTACTAGGGCCAGTTGGGCCTGTTGGACCTGTTGGTCCTGTTGGTCCGACAGATATCGGTATAGACAAGATGCTTTCTAGTTTGGACTGTAGAATTAATTCCTTTTTTGTTATGTCTCGTATTGTATCTCTTACACTTTCGTTTACAAGTAAAATGTCGCTAATTGTAGCAGATGGAGAAGTAACACCTGGTAGAGTTCCTAAAGCAAACTGAATTTTTTCACCTTCGGCATTAATAATGTGGCTTAACCCAATCTCTTCCAAAGCTATAGAAGATAACAATAAATTAATTGCATTATCTCTAGTTACTGAAATAGTAGGAGTGATGTTGGGTATACTAGATTGTGACAAATAAACCCCTCCCTCAAGTTGTATTTTCTACCACTCTATAATTATATGAACATATGGAGAAAGGGCTTGGATAAAGATCGAGAGGTAAAGACATAAAATAATAAAGCCTAGTACCGGTTGGTAGATCATTGCGACTGTTCCCAGAAGACTTGTGACCTGCACATAAAAAGGCCAGTAATACGCATAATATCGTTCCGAGTATCAGGAGCACTGTACATATGTATAATTCCCTTGTGCTTCCCTTCTTCGAAATTGTTGGAGTTTCAATAAGGAAATGAATCCTATGGAATAACGTCTATCAACTATCCGCGAATCGCGAATATGGTAATGGAATAGGTTTGACTTGAATCATGAATTAAAATACAATTACGTTAGCATGAATAGGCGATGGAGTTCGCCATAACCGCCGATGAGGCTAATGACTCCTACCAGAGAATTTTCATTTCCCTGGTAGGAGTCTGTTTTTTGTCCACAATAGAAGGAGAGGAAAGGACGTTGAGGAAGTTATGTATGTAAATAATCAGAAAGGCAAGCTGCAACGGCTATTAGAAACAACTACATACCCCGCCATTATAGTATCTTTTTTGAAATGGATTGTACTGGGAAGCCTTGTTGGACTATTATCAGGTACGGCTTCTGCGTATTTTTTATTAAGTTTGGATTATGTCACAATCACGAGGCTGGAGCATCCCTGGTTATTGTACTTATTGCCGCTCGGCGGAGCGCTGGTAAGCTTTCTATATTGGAAGTTCGGCAAGAACAGTGCTAAAGGGAACAATTTAATCCTGGAGCAAATTCACGATGGCAAGGAAACGATTCCGCTGCGCATGGCCCCGTTAGTTCTTTTTGGCACACTTGTTACCCATCTGTTCGGCGGATCGGCTGGACGTGAAGGCACGGCAGTTCAAATGGGAGGCAGCTTGTCAGAATGGCTTGGAAAGTTGTTGAAGGTGGATGCAGTAGATCGCAAAATTTTGCTCATATGTGGAATAAGCGGCGGATTCGGCTCTATATTCGGCACCCCGCTTGCAGGTACGGTATTCGGTCTTGAAGTGCTTGCGATTGGTCTTATTCGGCATGAGGCTCTTATCCCTGCATTTGTAGCAAGCTTCGTAGGCAATATCGTCACCTCGAATGTATGGGGAATTACTCATATTCACTATGCGGTACACGAGTTTCCTGGGTTGTCGGCAATCGTACTAGGTAAGGTTATACTAGCATCGATTCTCTTTGGACTAACAAGCCGACTGTTCAGTCAACTCACTCACTTTTTAAAAAAAGGCTACACCAAGCTGTTTGCTAATCCGATGATAAAAAGCGCAGTAGGCGGTCTTGTCATTATCGGATTTGTGTATATCGTCGGATCGCGTGACTATTTAGGTCTAGGTATACCATTAATTCAAAGTTCTTTTACGGAGAACGTATCCCCTTTCGCCTTTCTTGGCAAGCTCATTTTCACCTCCTTCACATTAGGAGCAGGCTTTCAGGGCGGTGAGGTTACCCCGCTATTCGCGATTGGGGCTACGTTGGGCAACACCTTGTCAGGCCTGCTGCAACTGCACGCTCCCTTTCTGGCAGCATTGGGCTTTATCGCTGTATTTTGCGGTGCTACGAATACGCCTATCGCCTGTTTTCTGATGGGAATAGAGCTATTCGGTTCGGAAGGCGCATTATATATGTTTATTGCTTGCTTAGTCAGTTATTTATTTTCTGGCCATACAGGAATCTACACGTCCCAACACATCGAGGTATCAAAATCAAAACTGATTCAGGTCGATGCTGGTACTGCATTAGGTGCAATTAAAAAAGACAGAAGGCAACAACTCGATTCTAACCAAGGTAAATAACTCAAATAGGAATCAAAAAATACTTGATCATTAACCGCGGCTGGCATGGCTGCGGTTTTTTGTATTTCCTTCCTGCCCTAGATATGAGCATCAGGATAAATTGTATAAAATAGATGCATGTAATCGGCAAAATATGTAAATGAATGATCACGATTAGGGATCTAGCCAACAAATGACGTAAAACACACGCTGCGGGTGGTGTCAACGACGCTGGTACGACTGGGATAAGTTAACTCCTTACTGAACACAAAAAAAAGCTCCTTCTGGTCGGGACTGACCCCCGTTTGTGAGACAGGGATCAAAACACCTTACAAGTTTAAGCAGCCAGTCGTCGAAAATTAATCGGCGACTGGTTATTTAGTTTCGTTTGAATGCGAATTGAGTTATAGTAAGTAATGTAATCTCGAACGATCTGCTCAACGATGGCGGTCGTTGTACAGGTAATTTTTTCGAGATAGAACGTTTCAGACTTTAGTGTGGAATGAAACGATTCGATGGGGGCATTATCAGCGGGCGTTCCCTTGCGGGACATGCTCATGGTAATGCCTTTTGCTTTTATTGCTTCTTGATAAACCTGAGACGTATATACACTTCCTTGATCGCTGTGAAGCATCATATCTGAACGTAGCGGAAGCTGATTCAGCGTATCAAGAACAAAAGAAGTGTCTTGCTTGTCTGCTATACTGTAAGCCACGATCTCTCCGTTATACAAGTCTAAAATACTTGATAAGTATAGTGTTTTTCCGCCGTAAGGCAAATACGTAATATCAGTCACGAGTTTTTGCATCGGAGCAATTGCTTGAAATTGACGCTTTAACAGGTGTTCCGCGACATGTGCTGGCTGTCCAGTAGGTTTGCGTTTCTTCACTTTAACTCGGCATTGTAGTCCTTCACGTTGCATAATTCGCTGTACACGTTTGTGATTAATTTGTTGTTCCATTCGAAGGAGTGACGTGATCTTTCGGTACCCATAACGGAATTTATGTTCCGTACAGAGCTCTCGAATTTTCCCTACGGCATTATCTACACGCTTAGCTCTGCAAGATGATTTCCAACGATAATAATTAGATCGAGGAATCCCTAACCATGCACAGGCTTGAGTAATACTTATTTCTCCTCGAATGGACTCCATCCAAGCGATAACTACTTCAGGTGACACCTCCTTTCCAAATCCTTGTACTTTTTTAGAACCTCTAACTGCTGCTTAAGAAAATGATTCTCTGCTTTCACTTTTTCAAGCTCTGATAGATATTCTGGGCCTTTGCCGTAGCTGTATTGCTTACCTACTGGCTGCTCCAGGCGATAGAGTTCACCTTCCCGATACCATTTCATCCAGACTTTTAACTGAGTCTCATTTTTGATGTTTAGCTCGTTCATTACTTCTTTCACAGGAATACCAGCTAATCTCATTTCGATTGCTTTCAATTTCACTTCCGCCGGGTAACTCACTCTAGTTGCCAACGCAAAAACACCTCCAAGATTGTCTCCCTTATCTTACGATATAAGGATATTTCTCTTAAAGGTGTTTTGATTTGTCTCACGTTATGGGGTCAGTCCCGTCACACGACACTCGAAAAGAGCTCTTTTTTGTTTGTGTTGAGTTCGTTTTTACTTTATTAATAATATACAAATTCCTTTTGAATGGTAGTTTTTATTCAAAGCAAGAAGAATAGATGTCCCCTATACTAAAAAAACCAATTGCCGACTAATTAATTCAGGGCCTGCATCTTGTGCAGCGGTTTTAACAGCATATCCAATTGCTTCACTTATGCTGTAACCCCACTCACTTCTAGCAACTTTAAAAGCAGGAACCAAGTTACCAATAAATTTTGTTACTCCTCCACCTGCTTTAATAACGTCTTTAATTTTTTTGCAATCTTTGTAAATGAGAACAGGTTTTCGGCAATAGCCAGTCCTACTGCTGAAATACACCCAATTACCCCTAAAGTCTCTACTTTTGATGTATTATAGAATTTCTCTCCATCTGTAATATACATATCACCTGTGTAAGCACTCAGCCATTCGGCAGTTGTTTGGGATCCTTGTTCAATTACTTCATCAGGTATAGCTTCAATTAGGTATAGGTTTTTTTCCAACTCAGCAAATTCAGTTTGGCTAAATTGGTATGTGTTTTCGTTACTAGCACTTGCCGAACCAACTCCTATTAAATTTAACAACAGCACCAAAGCTACGACCCAGAAATAGTCTTCTTGAAAAAATAATTCATGGGTGTACTAACCCTACTTTACCAATATATAGCGTATATTATACTAATGAGTATGTTATTCTGTAATATATTTTTCGCCGGTAGGAGGGGTTAATTTGAATAAAAAAAATATCTTTTTGGGTTAGTGGTTCTAATTATTGCTATTATGGGTTTTATTATTTCTCGGACACAAGTTGGAACATTTCAAGTGATCTTTAATATTTTAGCAATTCTAGTAATTATCCTGATTTCTCTTCTGTTTTTTAGAAAAAAATCTTAAAGCTGGCGCGGACTTGTAGCACAATTACAAAGAAAGCCTGGGGATCCTTGGGCTTCTTTCAATTACAACTCCGATTCGTCCAGCAGCCGTAATTCCAATTGTATACTGCACTACGCGCGGTTCGTGAACAAATGCTTTTATCTCGTGCTCGCTGCCCTCAATTGGCTGTGTCATTACGTTGAACACCCCTTATTGCGTAATTAACAAAGAAAGCCCGCTTCCCACAAAAGGGGATAACGGGCTTCAATAGAATTAATTTTAGCGGGAGATGTATGCTACTCCTTTAGTTGTTTTATCACCTAAGTTGTGAGCCACTACATAGTGTTTCTTATTTTTATTAACTAGAACATCTTCAAACACAAGTTTCTCATCATGGTTTCTCCGCACTGTCTTACTGGCTATTTCAGTATCACTATCACGATTTGTTTCTTCATAAAGCGTATATTCAATTTTTGTGTTTCCGTCACTGGATTGCTTCGCCTGTAAAGTTATTCTGTCACCAGTTGGATAGAATGAGCCAGAAGACTCTGTTTTACCTGCTCTGACTTCAAAACCCCACGTGTAATTTACTGCTTTAACAGAGCTTTTAGCTTGAGTCACATTTGAAATAGATGGTTGTGCATATGCTGGGATAGCCATCAAGAGCGTAGCAGCCGCAGTCATAAGAATTAATGACTTTTTCATTAAATGTTCCTCCTAATTTAATGTTGTTTGCATCAATAAGTTTGAAGTGTACTACTGAAGTTGAATTTATTGTAGCTATAAATAAATCAAATAAACAGGGGAGTATCATTACTATTTCTAGTGGTAAAATGATTATTTGTACGCAAAAAAAGACAGCATTAATTGCTGTCCCTTATACGTTATGTATGCCGTTAAATGCTATATAAAACACTTATGTGATCAAAAAAGGCACAATGCGCCCAAAAAGAATCCAATTCAGCTCTTCATCTCGTTTACATAACGGAAAAACATCAGACGCTCCATTCCATTCGATAAGATCGACAGTCTCTTCTCCGTATGCATATGTACGTCTCAGAACGGCTTGAACCTTAGCGAACAGCACTTCAATATGGAATGGCTTCTGCATATAATCATCAGCCCCCAAATTCATTGCCATCACCATGTCCATTGGATGATCACGAGAAGAGAGAAACAGATCGGCATCTGGATACGGCGCGAATTTCCCTACAACAGACTGGAAAGATACTAGTATACTGCTTACGTAACGATTCGTAAAAACTTCTTCGATCCTGTAGCTGTGATATGCCGTTGTGTTAAGGATATTTTAATAATTTCGCGTAAAAGCGAAATGCTTATCCTAGTTGTTATTTTGTATAGATTGTTCAGATTCGGTGAAACTACCCGAAAGGAAATTTTTCAGTGTTTGGGGAATGGAGATGTTAATGAGTGTATATCGATTGAAAATAACATGCTTACGATTACTGTCCATTTTTTTGCTTATCCATCTTGGAATAGATATGCTTGACCATAATCTTGCCCGCGCCCAGCCTATACGTACAGTACAGTCCGATCCAAATGCTTTTTCAATTGTCATATTCCCTCACTTGCACCGCCTTGTCGTAATGAAGAACGGGATTTCCACTAAGTCTTATCACATTGCTGTCGGCAATCCCACTACTCCTACGCCTGCTGGGGAATTTCGGATTATCTTTAAGGGAGAGAATTGGGGCCCATCATTCGGCCCACGTTGGCTTGGCTTAAATGTGTCTTGGGGGCACTATGGAATTCATGGTACGAATAAGCCCCATTCCATAGGTCGGCATGTTAGTCACGGATGTATACGGATGCGCAATAAGGATGTTATGGAATTATATGAAATGATTCCGATCGGCACGAAAGTGGTCATCATGGGTCATGTGTTAGGGGACTTGAAGCATGATCCGCGTAACTTAGCGGAAGGTGATGCTGGAGGAGATGTGCAGTTGATCCAATCCCGTCTGCAGAGTGCCGGCTATTTTACCGGAAGGTGCGACGGCAAGTTTAGATCTAACACTACCTCTGCCCTTAAGCGTTACCAACGAGATCATCAATTGACTCAGGATGGAGTAGTTACATTTGCAATATATATTCATCTTGGATTGATCGAATAATGGATAGCTTCCATATCATGATGATCCGGGATTACTAAATTGAATGAAGCGTTAGTCATTCGTACGGTTGCAAATAGCACGAATGACTAACGCATTTTTTACGAGGTGAAAGATTTTAGCATTTGTACAATTTAATCTTCAACCACTTCATTACCAATTGGCACCTGTTAACCACCTAGACGTTCTATTGCATCTAGCACATTTTCCAGCTTATCTAACAGTACCAATTCTTTTTTAGTAATGGCCGATATGGTTTGTTGTACACTTGCATTTACAGCCAGGATATTACTAATGGTTGCTGGCGGACTGGTAACTCCCGGTAATGTTCCAAGTGCGAACTGAATCTTTTCCCCTTCTGCATTAATAATATGGCTAAGCCCCAACTCTTCCAACGCAATCGACGCAAGTAACAGGTTAAATGCTTCACCACGAGTAAGGGTTATTACAGGCGTTATATTTGGCACATTCGCTTGAGACATACAATCACTCCTCATACATTTTTAAAGTGTAAAAAAGGAAATAATCGAACTAATCATATACTATGAGTGCCTGTTATCTACGGTATAGTGCATATTCATCTATTGTGTAAAAATGGGCGCTGACTCGTTCGATGTATGAGGGGTTTTAAATCATTGATATTCCAAGCAATTTGCCTTTAAACGCAAGCCAATGTGATAAGCTAAATGACAACTTTCCAACTATTGCATTGCACAGCGGTAATCGTTCCTCGCTTCATAATATAATCCGCAATTAACTCAGCCATATCCGTCGGCAGATCGCGAACAACAGGTTTATTGGCAAACATGTGGTAATTCCCCCCGCCCCCTGCTCGGTAATTGTTCATGGCGACGTCATACAATGCATGCAGTTCAATTGGCGCCCCACTGACCGTTAGCTTTGTCACGCGCTCCCCGATTGGTTGAGACACCTGAATTTCATACTCGATGCCTGACCACATGTCATAGTTATAATGCTGCGGCTTCGGGTATAAAAATGATTCACTCACCTGTATGCTGTCACCTTGTTCTGACAACGTAAAATAAGTAGCAGATTGCTCCAGGGCGTCCTTAATATCTTGACCCGAAATGCGAATGACCCGCAGAGTATTCGGATACATGTAATTGGCCATTACATGTCTCATTGTAATGCTGCCGAGGAATCCGGGCGCACTGTCATCGAAGAGGGCTGTATTGGATATGTCGGTGTGACCGTATTCCATCTGCACGCGGTTGATGAATGTGATCAAGGGATGATCGGCAAGGCGTGTTCGTGCGGGATCGTCAATTGCCATACTGCCCTCTACCCTGCCAATCGGTTGATCCAGCCAGGCCTGCACTTTACGTTCAGTATCAGCAATAGCATCTAAAATCCGCTCGTCAGAAGCCGCTCCATCGACATCCATAAATTCAGAGCGACAGCTTGCCAATGACCATCCCTCCTCAGTTTTGGTCATGCTGATTTCCATGTAACCCATCCCTTGAGCATGAGAACTCGGCTGAGCAACCCATACTCCGTTCACCTGCTCGTTTACAATCAAGCGGTGCTGGTGTCCAGTAAGCAAAATATCGATTCCTGGCACATCCATACAGATTCGGTACCCCTGATTCTCGCCGGTATCAGCCTCTGCTTGCATTCCGCTGTGTAAGTCTCGCTCAAATCCACCGTGATAGGATACGATGACGAGATCGACCAGCTCTTCGTTCCGCAGGATGTCGACCCAGCGCTTCGCAGCGGTTACCGCATCTTCAAAATAAATACCCGCTATGTTCTGCGGCAGTTCCCAATTCGGAATATAAGGAGTAGTTACGCCTAGAATACCTATTTTCAGACCATTTGCACATTCCTTCACGATGTAGGGACTGCCGAAAAATGGCTCCCCCTCCTCACCTCGGAGCAAATTGGCGCTTAGCCATGGGAAGTGAGACTCCTTGATCGCCTGCTGTAAATAAGGCAGTCCATAGTTAAATTCATGATTGCCGATCACGGCAGCGTCTGCCTTCATAATGTTCATGCAGGCGATTAATGGATTAGGCAGCTCTGGCTGCATGCGTGCATGATAATACGAAAGCGGTGTACCTTGAATCAGATCGCCATTATCGATATAAATCGTATCCGAATATTGCTGCCGCAATAGGTCAAGTGCTGTTGAGATTTTGGCTAGCCCTGCTTCGATCGGTTGCTGATCGGCATAGCGGTACGGCATAACAGTGCCGTGAATGTCACTCGTATGTATGATTGCGAATGGAAATGTAAGATTAGTTGCTTGTGAATGATTCGAAATATCTTTGTTCATCGTCAAACTCCTTCTCATTCTTGCTGTATAAGTGAAATCACAGAGAGCCCCTGCTGCGTGAAGCGGCGGGGGCTGCTCGATATGTTTTGTTTGCGTGCAGTATCGGTTAAGGCGTAATCGTTACCGAATCGGTTTGGTACACATTGCTGCTATCCTTGCGCAGACGAATATTGGCTGCACCGCTTTTACCGGACTGTGTGCGCATTTGAATCGTTTGCACCGCAGTTCCGCTCCCATCGGCTGAAAGCGTCACATTCTGATATCCATATCCACTCGGCCATGATCCGTTCGGGTGTTGAACTTGGCCTACCTGCAGCCCGCCTGTTAAGTATACTCCAATTTGCAGCGTGATCGTGCTGTTCGGTGTTAAGCCGCTTGCTGAAATAGTCACGTCGAATGGCGTTCCGGCAGTCAAGGAAGCAGGGTGTGTCATGGAAGGATTGCCGGAAGGATTCTGTCCGCCGCTTGAAGCACCATACGATCCACTCTTGAACGTTGATGCATCCCACCATTTATATCCTGCTGCTGGGGCTGCCCAAGGCTCAGGCTGCGGTTCCGTGCTTAGCTGCGGTGTTTCGAATGGAAGAAGTGCTGTCGAAGTGTCAAGTTGAAGGCCAGGAACCTGGGTAAAATTGGTATAGGATTCCTGATTCGACAGCCAGTCGATGAGATTCATTAGCAGGATGGCATCATCCTGTTCTTTGAAGCCGTCATATGTTTTTTCTTTTGGCCGTTCTCTTCACGCAAGTACTTAGGCGTCGCATCTTCAACAGGAGATGAATCACCAATGACTGCTGCCTTGCCCAATCCGACCTTCGCGATGGCAACATAAGCGCCCTCAGCTACGCCACCGCCATTATAAACTCCTTGATCGACTGCGTTTGGCCATTTCTGGCTGCTGGTAAGAGCCGGAACATATACAATGCCCTTAGCGATTTGAGGATTCGTAATCGCAATTGTCGAGCCTGCATGCATTGCTACACTATTTACTTGATTCGTTATGTCTAATGCTTGCTGCGGAGGGACGATGATATTCGCGTTAATGTCACCCAACGCATTATAGCGAATCCGCATACCGAAGTTATCTGCCAGCCAATCGGAGTTGGCTACGTCCTGCATGGCAAATGAATTTGCTTCTTCCGTGCTCATTCCTTGCGCTGGATTGCTCCATGCACCACGGCGATAGCCGTTAAATACCTCTGAAGCATCCCAACGATTCTTATTACGATCTGCATTATAATGATCTGCGATGAAGAAAATGCTGCCCCCGTTGTTCACATACTGCAGCATAGCTGCTTGCTCTGATGTTTTGTATGGAATGTTTGCCTCGCCAATGACAAATATCTGATAATCCTTCAGATCGTTGTACGTAATTGGCGTTGATTTACGCAGTTCCTTTACGTCATAGCCTTTGTTTGCAATCGCATTAGCAAAATCAGAGAAGCCGCCGTCAATAACCCAGTCTGCTGCGCCTGCTGTCTGTCCATGTGTATTGTCAAACAATACTTTCTTTCCGTTCGGTGTACCTTTGGCAGAAATAAACGGCGCCGGATCGGCAGGGCCTTCTGCATAAGCTTGTGAACCTGCTCCAGTAGACAATACAGGTACTGCAATCATGGCAGCAAGTACGACCTTCAACCATTTGCTCTTCAACATTGTAAGCATATTCACTTCTTCTTCGCCTCCTCATCATGAACTATTGGGATTAGAATCGTTTCGTTCAAAAATCATTATGCAACTGAAGTATTAATGGAAGTGCATGTTCATGCGAAGATTATGTGAATAAGCCCAATTTTATGAATACGTTCATAAAAAAATGCTTCCACTAGCAAAAATGCTATGGAAGCGAAACTTTTTTGTCACTGCACGTATGTTGTCGGCTAATATTCATAGATACGCATAATGATATCCCAAGCCTTAAAGCCTTATGCCCCATCCAACTGTGTTCCGTCAGACACCTGCACTCTCCCTCCTCCATCCGACTACCGGAACAGGCCGATATGTTCTTGTAAAAAAGCATCAAGCGTTCGAGGTTCCTGGCCGAGCAAGTTAGCTACTGTTCTTGTCGGTTGCTCAGGAATGGCTGCCGACATCGCTTGAATTTCTACAACATGATTTGCAAGCCATGCTGGCATTTGTTCATATTCCATTAAATTGCGAAGATGGGTTTCTCTATCCAGATCAATGTAGCGGACGGCTCGTCCGAGTAGAGTTGTAAATTTTGCCGCTATTTGTTCATAATTGAATAATTCCGAGCCGGTAAGCGTGTAGGTTCTTCCTGCCTTCTCTCGATTCGTTAATGCTACAGCAGCGACGGCCGCAATATCGCGACAATCGATGAAGTTGCACACAGCGTCCCCCATAGATCCGTAAAAGGCATTTTGCTTGGAAATAGATCCCTTCATTCTCAGCAGGTTCTGCATAAATGCGTACGGACGCAGTATCGTATGCAGCATATTCGAATCATGAATAATTTGCTCGATTTCTTGGTGCCATCTGGCTACTTCAACAGGTGTATGTTGACGATATTCAGGACTTGATATTTTTACAATGTGCTCAATCCCAACTTCGGCTGCTGTGCGAATTACGTTGCTTTCGAGTTCGACCTGTAACGGACTATTGGACATAGCTACAAAAAGCTGATCAGCTCCTTGTAGAGCACAGTGCAGAGAATGTATGTCGGAAGCATCCGCTTGTGCGACCTCAATATCTGCTTGGTTTACCTTTCCTAATTGTGTTTTTAATTTCTCCGTTTCTCTGCTTATTGCACGAACAGGTGTGTTTGACTGAACCAGTTGAGTGAGCAGTGCATTTCCAATTGTTCCTGTTGCTCCTATGATCACGATCATTTTGACACGCTCCTTTTCATTGCAACCTGTTTCTGCATGGATAAGTGCCATCGACAGGCTGTGCTTATACAGGCAATCGTCGTAGACAGCGGAATATCGAACCATATTCGATTCAGCCATGATAGCTGTTCAGGTGTGTACACTAGGCCCAGCATTCCAAAAACAACCACGACTACTACAATGCCTGTTAAGCAGCCAAATAAGGCGAAGGCAATTGCTACAATGACAAGCTTCGATTTGTACAGCCAACGCAAATGAACACTTCGCTTTTGCAACCAATAACTAAGGATCCAAGCTGTAAATGCCGATGTTCCGCCTATCGATGTCAGAGCCGCGATGAATAGGCTCCTGTCCCCGCTCACTATGCCGCCGATTCCCGCCATTGCTGCAGGGGCAGCATAGGCTACAAGCATCTCGCGCCATAGTACATACGGATGAGGCTTCATGTCGTTGACTTTTTCAATGCAGCTTGTTCGCATCGGCTTGTTCACTGTGATATGCGCACCCTCTCTGTGAGTATTTTTCTTCACCCTATATAATTAGGTTCCTAATTATATAGGGTGAAGAAAGGCTAGTTTTTCACTAGCCCATTTTCATACGTTTCTCATGTGCCTATACATTCAGTTTTGGTTCCTCAGTCAGTGCTGAGATGCCTTGTGTTACCCTGCCAAGCAGATCGAGAAACACACTTCGTTCTTCAACTGTGAGCAAGCCAACCATGGCTTCCAACCTTGCAAAATGCTCGGGAGCCATTTCGCGCAGCTTGTTAGCTCCCTGCTCTGTCAGCATGACCGATTTTTGCCGGCCATCGACTGCACTTGCACGGCGTGATACGAAACCATCCCGTTCTAAGGTGTCAATTAACCCGGTGACAGTCGCACGTGTTACACCGAGATTGTTGGCCAATTGAGAGGGCAGCTCTTCTCCGCCATTGTCTTCAAGATCTGCCAGCAAGCGATAACGCCCTGTTGATAGACCGAAGCGGGAGAAATGAACCTCTGCCGCCTGTCCCAGCTTGGCGCCTGCCTCCAGCAGTCTGGCAGCAACGAGGATAGCTTGTGCGTCAGCATCCAGTTTATAACGTTCGATCTGGCGCTTGGACTGAATGAGTGAAGGTACAGCATCATTGGATTTGGGGATTATTGGATGATTGGTCATGTATATAGTATGGTTCCTAACTACTTTTTTGTCAATCCGTTTTAGTATGATTTTTTATGTGTATTTTTCATGATTACTTTTCAGAGATGTGCGGCTGCTTGTCAATGACAATAACATCTATGACTGTGACATAAGACAAAAAATTTATTTTGGAAATGGGCTATTGCCGTGAGCCATATAGGGATCCGCGGATAGACTAATGCTGAGAAGATTTATTTCCAAGGAGGCTATTATGGATCCAAATTATTATCACCAAGTGAGTTGGAACTGTGTCAATAATTATGTAGGTATTCGGACAAAGGACAATATGTGTCATGATGGATTTATTGCTCATGTTGATCAAGATGGTTTAACACTTGCGATTCCAAGCGATCAAATGATGACACAAATGAGCGGAATGCCAGCTCAAACGTCAACGTACAGACAGTTCGGCTTCCACCCTGGATTTTTCCCTAGACGCCGATTCTTTTTTCGCCGTATCCCATTTCCCTTTATAGCAGATTTTTTCCTACTCCCGTTCTTTCTGTAGCCTCGTAGCCAAAAACAGGATAACGAGTCCCTATGCTGATTCTCTTGAATGATGTTCGAGTGGGGAGGCATAGGGTGCTTTCTGCTACGGATTATGTAAGTTACTTATTTCGGTATCGCATTCCGATTAGAAGTGAAGCACATATCCAGAAAAACACCGCAGTCAGCACGATTGTGACGAGATGTTGTTCACCTTGAAGTAGTGGTGGAACGAAGAGAAGCATAACACAGCAAAAGAAAGGTAAATCCAAACCGACCCACTTGAATGAAAACAAGGTGCACCCCGTATTGTGTAGTGCACGCAAATTCCACAGCGTTGCTATAGCTTCCAGCAAGAGAATGCCAATAGAGGCTCCAGTATAGCCGAACCCTGGAATTGCGATAACAATGTATTGGAGCAGTACAGATATGCAAATCCCTATAACTAGGCCGAATAATGGGGTATGCTTACGTTCTTGGGCCCAAAGAATACTAGTGGTAAGTTCCCGCAAGCCTACGATTAGCGGGATAGCGGATAAGTAGCGGATTGGTTCTGCTGCTTCCTTTACCCCAAATATAAGCCCAGCTGCTTCTTCTGCATAAATAAAAATAAATAGTCCGCTTATGATTCCCCATGTCCATACAAATCGGAGCACTTTCTCAATATCGCGTCGGCTCTGCTTGCCTTCTTCATAGTTCGCGGCTATCTTCATCGTGACGGTATGTGAAATTGCCGCGGTTATCATGGTGGGCATATAGACAATAACAGCAGCCATGCCAGTGATAATGCCGTACATGGCAATTGACTCTGATAAGGAGTGACCGGCAACCTGCAGCCGGTGTGGAATAAGGAGAGAATCAATAAAATCAGAAAATGGGACAAGCATTCTTGTGCCGCCAATAATCACTGAGGTTCTGAGCATGATTCCCAGGCCAACCTTGTTCATCGGAGAGTAAATAATCATCATTGTAGACTGCTTCGAGGTTATCGCAAAAATCGTTAATACGAGAAATGCGCCGATTGCTGCGATTGTTGTTCCGTATAGTCCCATTCCTACTGCATATCCAATCCCTTGAGATGCATGTAGGCTTATAAGTATGATCAAAATGGCGATACGCAAAGCTTGTTCGGTCAATTCAGACACGGAAATAGCCTCATAGCTCCGAACTCCCTGCATATATCCGCGTGCCAGTTGCAGCAGCGGTACAGCAATTAAAGCAGGAGACAATGCGCGTATCGCCCAAATCAATTCATGATTGCCGACGAACGCCGCAATATCTCCTGCATGATTATGCATCCAGTACGAGAGGACTAATCCGATAACTATGGTATACACGGATAGAAGCTGAAGCGCTCTCCACCCTCGATTTGGCTGCTTGGCCGTAAATAAAGCAAGTGCAGTTGGCACTCCTCCTGAAATGGTCATTAAGATCAAACCGAAGAAGGAGTATGCCATTTGATATAACCCAATGCCCTCAGCACCAAGTATTCTGGATAATCCAACTCTACCTGCTAGTCCAATACATTTTCCGACGATGAGTACGGCGCTCCGCAGCGCCGTTTGCTTCACGAGAGAAGATAACACATTTTTTCACCTACCGACCAATCCATCTTGTCCTCATCATTGTATGAGCAGAACGGACGGGGTATGTGTTGGAACAAGATTATTACAAGTTGAGTGATTCAATCACGGATATGAATGAGCCAGTAAACCGTGTATTGATCCCATCCTAAGTCAAATGGAACGCGATAGCGATCAGCAGTATGAGAATTCACTAATGGATAACCGTTGGCGTCGAAGCCAACCACAATTGAAAAATGATCCACATCACCATCGAGCTCATGACCGATAAGATCACCTGGTTGCAACTCTGCCCAAGCTCCTTGTGGATGCTTATTGCGCGCTTCTGTAATGTCCGAGAAAGTTCCCCGCTTAATAAGTTTTCCGTATCCACTATATAACAGAAAGTTTTTGAAAGCATCGGTTTGAACCCATAATCTGCTTCCCCCCGAACGATAGTGATGCCACCCTCCCTTCATCTTCAAGCCGCCTCCTTCTTTGTCGCCGAGGCATTGAGAAGCAAAATTCGTGCAATCACCGCCTAATCCGGTATAATCACGGTATTTTTTGTTGTACCGATTGTTATTCCCCGCTCCCCATGCTAATCCTGCATATGTGTTGGCATAGTGGACCGCATTTATTCGATTGTATCTTTTAGTGGATTTGGCGGAGCTAGAAGGGTTGATATCCTTCGAGCTATGATGCTGCCTAGATACGGTGCGAGGAATATTCTTGCTTAAACTAGGAATCAACTTTGGGTTTTCTTCCAATGGATCCAAATACCATTCTCTGAGAACATGCCAGTTTCCGTTGTTACGTGTCAGTGTCAGTGCATGACGAGTTCCAATCCCGAATTGTTCAATCGTATTGGAGCTCCCCTTATAAGAATAAGCGAGCCGTAAGGAATCAACCGCCGATATAAATACGTTATCGCCCCTCTTATTTATGCGAACCACCTTGGCATTACTGCCGGCTTCCACGAAGCGAACCCCTCTATGTTCGGCCCATGCTTGTACGTATTTTGCTCGCAATTGTTCATGCTTCATCGCTCTCATACTTGATGAACGCTCAGGCAAATAAAAATTTCGAAGCACGTCATCGTTCTGTGACAGCAAATATTGAGCTCGATTCGCGAACAGCTTCTGTATATACATGGTGATCTCCTGATCAACAACCTGCTGAGCTGCCGAGCATACAGGCTGCCATGCGATGGATGCAAAGAAGAAACCGATAACCAGTATAGCTGTACACAGCCGTCCATACATGTTAACGTTGATCACCCCTTGCCATTTATTTCATCGTGCATGGAATTTCAGCTATAGCTATCTAATCTCTTCAGCTTACTATGCCCTGCATCGAATAACTGATACTGCTAAAAAATAATCAGCATGGAATATTGATTCCGATGAACAATGATAGTAAGGAAGTCATTGAAGCAAGAAAGCAGGTGCTGATGTGAGAAATCGAAAAAACGTTTTTAGTCCGTAGAATACTGTGCATTATCTTGGCATTTCTCATCCTGCCGATGTTACCTGAAGGTATTCATTCCTTACCGGTTCAGCAGCAGGGTCAAAAAACAGCCATGATCATCATTGATGATTTTGGAAATAATGCCAAAGGAACAAAGGAAATCATGGAGCTGCCCTTTAAAGTGACAGCTGCTGTCATGCCCTTTATGCCAAGTACAGAGAAAGACGCAAAACGTGCACATGCCGCAGGGCATGACGTGATTGTTCATATGCCTATGGAAGCATTGTCAGGCAAAAAACACTGGCTTGGACCTGGAGCGATTACAACAGATTTGAGTGATGCCGAGATTCAAAAACGGGTTCATGCGGCGATTGATAATGTTCCTCACGCGATCGGCATGAATAATCATATGGGTTCAAAGGCAACAGTAGATGAACGGGTAATGCGTAATGTATTGAAGGTATGCAAAGAACGCGGACTATTCTTCGTAGACAGCCATACCAATTTCCGCAGCATTGTCGGTAAGGTGGCAAACGAGATGCAAGTGCCTAGCCTTGAAAATCACATTTTCCTGGATGATGTACATACGAAGGCGGCTGTTCATAAGCAATTCATGTTAATGCGCGAGCATTTTCGTCGTCATGATGTATGTATTGCAATTGGTCATGTAGGCGCCGGCGGAAGAATTACTGCTGAGGTGCTAAAGGAACAGATGGAAAAGATGAGCAAAGAAAATATCCAATTTAAAAAAGTGGCTTCGGTATTAAAAACTGGTATTCCTCTAAAGTAACAAAGTTTATTGATTTGAAAATGGAGATAATTAAAAAGAGGATGCCTGTATTGGCATCCTTCTTTGCGTATATTGCGATCTAGCCATTAATGGTGCGAATGAACATTTCTAATGCAGACGTGTCTGTAATGTTCTGATTGCAGACATGGCTATTCATGCACATATAGTTCCCAATGGCCTTGTAATAATCAGAAGAAGCATTCGCAGGTTTAGATTTCGTTTCAGCCGTAAATAAGGCCACCTCTTCCTGACGATTGCATAAGAAGCACGTACTCTTCTTCTTTGCTTGGGTGAATTTCCCCTCAATACCGACAAGTCGCCCGTCCAGCTGATGGATTAGATACATGCGATTCGTTCCAATGTCCGTCCATCCAAGATACGTCGTATGGCGGAGATCCAGTTCCTCCATATTCGGAAGCTTCAGCTTCTTACTCTTCGGAAAGAGCTTCTTCAGCTGCTTGTCTGTTACCTGTTCGAACTCAATCAGAAATGGTTCCAGAGAAAACAGGAATTGAGAGAATTCTTCCGTTTTGTCCAAGGTTGTAATCCGCTCAAGCAGTTGCAGCTGGTGCTCGTCTGCCTGCGGGAACGCCTCTGTAATCTTGGTATACGCACTGTATCGTACCGTGTCAACAATTTTCGGATCCGCTACTGTCTGACAAGTATGTTGAAGCAAAGTCGCTTGCTTCTTGATCAAGTTATATTGGTGGTTTCTAATAAATGGTGTTGTCATGCTTTACAGCTCCTTATTTTGAATGGTTAGTTAAATAAGGTGCAAAGCCCATTATTAGAAACGATATAAGCGATCTTGGGCGACAATCATTCCTTCGTGTTGTCCAGCCCCATGCAAAGTATCGCCCCTAAATCAGGCTTTGCATGAGTCGTTGCTGATTCTGGCAAAGTTTTTTGCCATCCCTTGCCACCTCCCCTGTTCAGTAAACATTATAAATTAAATTCCGCCTCTGGCGCAACTTGTTATTTGAATTCCTCAGCTTCTTGTTCGATTTATGCTGCTCTACTTTCAGTTGCCGAATAAAATCCTTTTGTCTAATCCAGATTATCATTGACTGTATTCCAAGTTAAGGGGCAATCAGAACATATGAAACTAAAAATGTTTATAATATCCGTATGGAATAGGTTCGATCCAATATATTATTCGTTAACCCGATTAACCTTTCCCGATCAATCGCTTTCGAATATTTTCAGGGTACGATTACTCCGATATCGCGGAAAGGCAGTTATGCTGTCTGACGGAACTCACATCGAACATAGCGATCTATTGTTGAAAATACATCTTCATAATGTACGTTTGCTTACGGAAATTCTCCCCCTGGACAACGACGTCAAGAAGGGACGAATTATTTATCGTACGGTAGAGCAGTCCCTGCCCGGAGTGTGCAGATACATTCAATCCCATCCAAAATTTTCTGAAATTAAAGCCATTATCGGGATTACGATGCTGCATCGAGGATGCACTCATTTGGGATTCGATATCGTACAGATTCATAATCCGTTCTATCGCGCTTTTAAATGGATCAGCCAAATGCCTATTCATTTTTTGTCTGTATCGAGTCCGCTCAAAACCTACAGAAAACAAAATCCAAGATATTTGCTGATGTCTACAGATTTGTTAATGCATAAATACGGAAGAACATGACATACAGGAACACAATATTTTCCGTTTACAGGAAATTACTTGCCATCCCAATACTTCCCATGATAGCTTAAATTGCTTCCTCTTTACTTTGATTGCCTTTTTCGTTGTACGGCATTACGACAACGGCTTCCCATACTTCACGAGTACATGCCATAGCAATTTAAACTCCTGAAGTACTTCCTTGTAGCTTCCACGATCAATCCAGCGCGAGGGCTCGCGCCTCAAGTCCATGGCAGCCTCCCCTATCACGCTGGCATCCACCCTGCTGTTACGAGCAATTCGCATCGCTAAAGACGGCATCGCTGGACCTCTAAAATCGGTAGGAACCTCATGTGCCAACAGAGAGAATCCCCTATGCCAGTATAGATCAATTGCATACTTCAGGCATAAATCCTCGAGTGTTCTGCCGATGGAGGTATGGAGGAAAGAAGGATCAGCTACTAGCATGTCAACGTCATCCATAAGCGATATGTCGCCATGAATTTGCGCTTCAATATAGTAATCTAGATTGCGTTTCGGCTCTCTGTATGAAGGATCTGGAAAAGATTTTGCGAGATTGAAGCGCAAATGATCAATTAGCTTGAGAGAACTGAGATTTTTTTCTCCAAGTGCATATTCATTCCTATGCGCATCTGTCAGGAGTGCCGCCAATATATCATCTAACTCGTCATAATTCCCCTTTTCTGGCGGGCCTTGATGCGAATCCATGTACGTGAAGGTGCAACGTTCAGAAACCTTGGGTGACAAAAGGAAGTAACACGACCCAAAACGTGGAGCGGGGCCATCAGGATGCAGCATCAGGTTAAGCGCCCCATATTTGGGACGCTCGCTATTGGTCACTCCTTCTCGTTGATAGGCGCCGCCAAATAACTTTTGCTCCCAAAGATCGCGTTCACCGCCGGGAAAAGCCGAAACGCTTCCATTGGACAGGCGCGTTTCAAATTGACTTTTGTATAATCCTTGTGCCAAAAGCGCCTCAGCGACACTTTTCATGTTCGGGTCAGGTCTATCTGGGTGGAAGTGAAGGGCCACTCTAGCATATGACTTTATCATCTGTACGGCTTGATCATATTTGTATTGCGAAATGGCGGAACGTTGCAAGATTTCCGCTATTGTATGCTGTGCGTTCATTTTGCGGCCTCTCGCATAGGTAGCGATATAATGCAGTGCAGATCGTTGTGACTTCGATAGTGGTGCAGCCATTCGCTCCCCTCCTCTTTTGATGTCATTATAAAGATGTCACAATAATAATGTAAATCATGCAAATCCTCTATATAAAAATCCACATAAAAAAGCTGTCGTATACAATCGACAGCCAGCTTGTTACTTCAATTATTAACCATCTAAATCAACCATTTGACAAGTTATTGACTAAATCTCTCTTGTGAACCTCAAATGCATAGAGCGGGTAGTATTTATGCGAGTATGTTTTTGAGGTGTCAGCCGGAATGCCTTGGTTCCAATTTTACATGGACGATGCGCATACCGTTCTCTTTGCTTTCTTTCTGTTCGGTCACGTATCCTTCCCCTTCTACTCGAACTTCCCAACCGAGCAATGATGTAATTTCCATTACGTCACGCAGCGATTTGTCTTTGAAATCTGGCAGCGGCAGTTTATCAGGTTCATCTGTCAGCAAATAAATGCGCTGTCTAATAGCCATCGGTTCACCCGGTCTCGGATATTGCCGCTTCACCATATCCCCTGCTCCTATTGTGTCAAATACCCTTCCTTGCTCCGCAAGCCGCTGCTTTGCATCCCGTACTTTCACGTTTTGCATATCCGGTGCCTGCACGGACGGACGAGAGCCCAGCTTGTCGCCGCCTGCGCTGTTCGGCTGCCAAGACGAAGGGACGCCCATATATCGCAAAGATTGCGATACAATCTCCTTGAACATGTAAGGAGCGACGAAGCCCCCGCCTTTATAAAAATCCTTCGGATCATCCACAACAACAAGCAGCACGATGCGCGGATCCTCTACAGGGGCAAAGCCGATAAAGGACACCACAGCCCGGTCATTATCATATTTTCCATCTATGACCTTAATTGCAGTTCCTGTTTTCCCTGCTACACGATATCCATCAATATAGGCATGTCTCCCCGTACCAATTTCTTGATCGGCTACGACTTGCTCTAAATATTCACCCACCTTCTTGGCGGTGCTTTGATCGATGACCTCGCGCACGATTTCTGGCTGTCGCTCCGTGGTTTCGCCGGCAACCGGATCGACCATCTTGCGAATGAGATGCGGCTTCATCAACTTTCCCCCGTTAGCCACGGCTGATACCGCCATTACCTGCTGTATTGGTGTAACCAACACCTGTCCATGACCGTATGATGCAGCAGCAACGTCAGCCGGATACTGAAAACGAATGAGACCGCTGTTTTCTCCAAGCATTTCAATGCCTGTCTTTTTGCCAAATCCGAATTTTTCAATATAGCTCTTTAACTTCTCTTCCTTCAGCATCTCATAACCCAATTTGACAAACGCGACATTACTGGATCGCTTTAACCCCTCTAAATAACTGATCGTTCCCCATGTTTGATTAATGTCA
This sequence comes from Paenibacillus alvei DSM 29, assembly GCF_000293805.1. Lineage (GTDB taxonomy): Bacteria > Bacillota > Bacilli > Paenibacillales > Paenibacillaceae > Paenibacillus_B > Paenibacillus_B alvei. The sequence goes on from NZ_AMBZ01000006.1 coordinate 21,879, forward strand.
GGAATTCTGACTCCTCCAGCTATAATGGAACCTGATACGAATTTGGCATCCGGGTCAAAGTGCCCTTCTTGAACGGCAGCTGCGAGTGTCACAATTTTGAACGTCGAACCCGGCTCATATCGTGACTGGACAGCATGATTATAGAAAGCGGAGAGATCTTTTGCCTTCCAATATGTATTAGGATCAAAATCCGGCATATTTGCTAATCCTAAAATATCGCCTGTTTTCGGATCGGCAGCAATAACCGTCATGCTTTTAGGTGTATATTTGTCGTACACCTTTTGCATCGCATTTATTATGTATTGTTGAATCGTACGATCGATCGTCAAGTAGATGCTGCTTCCGTCTCGAGATGGCGTAAAGACCTCCGTTGCTCTCGGAAGCTTGTTGCCCAGCCGGTCTTTCTCATATTGCAGAAATCCGACAGAGCCACGAAGCTGTTCGTCATACATTTGTTCAATGCCGCCTACCGGGTTATTCTGTTTATCCGTATACCCAAGAATATGCGATGCTAGCGATTCCTTCACATAGAACCGTTTCACCTCTGGAAGCAAGTAAAGCCCTATATCGTTCAACTCTGTTTCTTTCTTCAGATCCTGAATAAATTCACGAAGCTGCTTTGCCTTTTCATCATCGACCTTCCAACCCTCGCTGCGAACTTCAACCTGTGGATAATACTCTTCCTTATCGTTTTTTCGTCTCGTTTTGCGTGTAAGCTCATATAGTTCCTGTTCGGGCTTTTTCAACACCCTGTGAAGCTTGTCCACGATAATTCGTTCCATATCGATTTGCTGCTCATTTAGCTCCTTATTTTTTCGCAGCTCTTGAATCATCCTTGGGCTCACCGCAACGGTGTATGCGGGGGCATCCATGGCAAGCACATCCCCATTTTTATCATAAATAGTACCTCGAACAGGAATCAGTTCCTTTTTCAAAGCCCATGTGTCTCTCGCCTGTTCCATCCAAAACGGCTGATTGATAACCTGATACCAGAACAGCCTCAATATAATGACAAGAAAAAGAATGAAAATATACCTCCAATCAAAAATGTCCGTAGTTTGATTCGCTTGATCAACTTATCCCTCTTTTCTAAAGTGTTTGCTATGTATAGGAGCAGGCATTTCGATATGGCAGTGAAGAAAATGAAGCGATACCATTCGCGTGCTGACGTTCGGTAAACAAAGAAGCCGTCGACAACTGTTCGACAGCTTGAGATGATACTGCTCTGCTGTATAACTCAAGGAGCTTTGCAAACTCTTCATTTCTATTAGACGCTTGAAAGTGGAAAACAGTTTTCGCTATCATCTAAAACGTCATTCGCCGATTATATTTCGGTTGTAGAACGACTCCGGAAAAATAAAACGATGCGGCCCGATGTGATAATTCGTATTTGTAAATATCCTTTCATGGGCTATGATTATTTCAGAGCGAGCGTGATCTGCAACTATACTCACAAAAAGCAGGTGTATGAGGATGACTACAGAAATAAATCCTAAAATATGTCCCCTTTGCGGCAATGATAATCAATGCGCATACCAGGCAGGCAGACCGCCCCAGGAATGCTGGTGCATGAATATATCCGTACCTAAAGCACTACTGGAGAAAATTCCGTCAGAATTACGCAGAAAAGCCTGCGTATGTAAGCGCTGCGTTCAACAGTTTCTTCAGTCTGAAGGAAATTAAGCTGTTATAAGCTACACTCGAGTAAATTCTGAACAAGTAAGCATACTACCCCTATCAGGTTCAGTAAATCCATGAATTACGCTCCAATTCAGATATGAAAAGGAGCCGGGGGTGCCTACTTATGGATTGGAAATTCACTTGGGAAGCATTGATCGTATTAAGCGTTGGATATGCCCTGCTTCGAATTCTAGGCAAGAAAACAGTTGGCGAAATGACGGGTGTGGAAATCATCACTTTGCTCGCAATGGCTTCTATGATTGGTCATGCCGTATCCGCTTATGGGCTTTTTAAAACATTGATTACCCTATGTATTTATGTAGGACTTCTGGTTACCTTGCAGCGTCTTGCGATTAAGTTTGATTGGGTCGAAAAATTGGTTATGGGGCGATCTACAGTTGTAATCGAAAATGGAGCCATTTTAGAGGCGAATTTAAAAAAGCTGCGCTTAACTGTGGATCAGCTAGAGGCGAAATTAAGAACGAAGGGGATTACTTCCCTAACTGAAGTAAAAACAGCTACGATCGAGATGAGCGGACATATCGGGTTTGAATTGATGCGCCATGCAAAGCCGGTAACGATCGGTGAATTGGAAAAACTGCTAAAGTCTTGGGATAAGCCAATTCCCAAACAGTCTAAAGAGATAGAAAACCTGTTCGACGAGGTCAAACAGGAGGGACACCGGAAAAAGATTTCTCCTGATTTGGATTGATGCTATTTGATTGCATACCCCTTATTTGAGATCACTCAGGCCAGCTCTGCTTTAAGTTATTGAACGAAAACAAAAGGCCGACCCCAAAGGTCGACCTTCTTAACGATTCTTATTCGCTGATTGAGGTTGTGTTGGATTCCGTATGTTCTGCTTTCGCTGCAGCTTTGTTTCTTCTCCGCTTGCGAATAATCAAGTAGATAGCCAAAATGGGAACAGCAATCAGGAAGATATACAGCGAGACGTGCTGAACCATTCCCTCAGCGGATCTTCCGTATAGATAAAATAACAGACCCACCGCATAAAACTTTACTGCTCTCCCAAGAGCCGCATACCCGATTAAGCGCCAAAGCGGAAAGTTCATGCAGCCGGACAAAATCGTGAATACTTTGAACGGGATAGGTGTAAACGATCCAATTAGAATGGCGGCTTCCCCATTTTTTTGAACATTTGGTTTGCGCCGTCAATCCATGATTTTTTAAGGATCTTTTCGAGCACGGAGTGGCCTAATACCTTACCAATCAAGTAACCTACAGGCGTCCCTAATAGACAAGCAACATACCCTGCAGTCGCAAGCCATAATGCATTGGACGGATCGAGCAAGCTTAACGGCACTTGCAAGAAGAAGGCTGGTATCGGAAAAATAACTGCATCTGCGAATGAGTGAATGACAAGCCCCCACACTCCGTAGTTCATTAGAAAATCAATGATATTTTGAAACATAACCTACTCCTATCCGGAAAAAATTCTTCTATACGTTGATTCTACGTACTCATTGTACCCGATCTCAGGCTATGAGTGATTACACTTTGTAATGTTGGCAATCATTACAGAAGCAGCAAGCAAGATGTAACCCCTTCTCCGGAATAGACGATCTTATGTTGCCTGATCCCTTCAAGCAGTCAGCGGTATCCCATGAATTGCACTGATACTTACTATCACTTATTAGTACGAGGCAAAAGAGCTAATCGTTTCAAGTAATAAACAATAAAGCTCTCTTTTCTGCAATTGGTTTTCACTTATCGTATTCCTCACATGAAGCGGTTGCGTAGACGATAATCTCTATTACGTTTATATGTTTATTTCTATTTTAACATGCCACACAAGAGTTTTGGAAAAAAATGACGAAGACCGCTCAGTGGACGTGAGCGGCCTTATAGTACGTGTGGACTTCCTTAGCGCTTTACTTTTGCAAATTATATAACTAATTTATATTTTTTCTTAAAAATAGTTCAAAAAGAGTGAACCAAATTTTCCTGGGCTGTGTTTATATCATTGAAGCTGGTTACAAAGGGATCCCAAAAGATAGAATCCAGTCTTCACATCAAAAACATGCAGAAATGAGAGGAGTCATATTCACATGAAATACGCAAAGAAGGCAGCCGTTGTCGCAACGGGTATCGCGATGCTGTTTGGCACCGCAAATATGACAGAGGCATTTGCAATCCAAACAACCAATAACTCCGCACAGGAAATGGAAACGAAAACGCCGGCGGTTGGTAAGGAAGCTGTTGAAGCGGCAAAAGCAGAACTCTCCCAAAAAGTAAGGGGAAATAATGGTGAGAATACAGGAGATACGTACCTCTTGTACGTAAGCGATCCAAGTCTCAATGGCGGATCTGCATTCTTGTATTACCTGGACATGTTCAAATTCACAAATTATGATGATTATTTAAAACAGGCAGCCAAACTACAGGGTCCTGTGCTTCAAAAGCCTGAAGGTTTGCCTGAAGGTTATAAATTTGAGAATGGAAACATCCAACCCCCAATTGCAAAGAATCTTAAAGAGTTTCAACAAGAAGTGAAAGCGGAAGCGGAAGCTCAAGGAAAAAGCGTATATTAGAAAAATTCGAATGGAACGAAATGGGCGAAATCAATCTTACATTTGCAAATGGAAAAGACAATTTAGAAATGCAAGTCGTGCACAAACTTGGTAGAAATACGGCCAGCAGCGGATACCGGTACATGAAATCAACTGAAGTTGATGCCGAACAAGGCAAGAAGATCCCTGGCCTGGTTCGAAATAAGCTGATTTGGTCAGATCAGGATCATCTTTATAGCATCACAACCAATCCGGGCAATCCGCTCACAAAAGAAGATTTGATCAAGTTTGCAGAAACGGCTGTAAAGAAATAAGGCGGTTGTGCTTAGCCTGCTGACATGAGCAGGTATAGAAGCTGCGATACAAGGTGATAGCAAAGCATACTTTGCAACGGTTCTGAAAAAAGCCGGTCAGATCGAATCATGGATCCGACCGGCTTTTTCGTGTCCAATTCAATTGCATGTATGCGTATAAGACATGACTCAAGCACAGTTATTTCGATAAAAAGACCCCTGTACAAGACGCTTTAAAGCGAGCGATTTGTTCTGGTGTACCGGCCGCTACGATCTGACCTCCAGAATCTCCCCCACCTGGCCCCATGTCAATCACCCAATCCGCTGCCGCAATAAGATCCGTATTGTGTTCGACCATAATAACTGTATTTCCCGCCTCAACAAGCTTATCCAACAGGATATACAGCTTCTGTACATCAATTGGGTGCAAGCCGGTTGATGGTTCGTCCAATAAATATAACGAATGGCCGCTTGTTGGCGTGCTTAACTCGCGAGCTAGCCTTAAACGCTGTCCTTCACCGCCGGAAAGCGTTGTGACAGACTGCCCCCACTGAAGATATCCAATCCCTACTTCGCACAGCAGCTTTAGCAGTTGAGATATCTTCTTTTGTTCGGTGAACAGTGACAGGCTTTCCTCGATACTTAGCTCTAGGATATCGGATATGGTGTAGTTTTTGAATGTTACAGACAGGACCTCATTATGAAATCTCTTACCATTGCATACCGGACATTCCACGCGCAAATGCGGGAGGAAATGCATATCAACTTCAACTTCACCCAATCCCTCACAGCGCTCGCATCGCCCACCTGGCGAATTGAAGGAAAAATGCTTGTCACTTAACCCTAGCCTTTTGGCCTCAGGAAGTGAAGCAAATACCTTGCGCAGCAGCGTATACAAATCCGTGTAGGTCGCGACATTTGACCGCTGCATTCGAGAGATGGGCGACTGATCAACCGTTACAATATGATTGATTTTATTCAAGCCAGTAATTGCACGGCAGCCTGTAATGTGAGAGTGTTCCCCACCGGCATTCGCCAATAGGTCAAAGACTAAGGTTGACTTGCCGGAGCCGGAAGCTCCAGACACTGCAATCAACATTCCGAGCGGGAATGATGCGGTTACCTGCTTCAAATTATGAAGTTCGGCGTCATGAACCGTAATCACATCACCAATGCCAGCTCGACCTTTGGATTTTAACGTCGATTGTTCTCTTAAATATTTTCCAGTTACAGAGGATGGCTGTTCCATAATCTCCCGGAGAGTCCCTTGCCCTACGATTTCCCCGCCGAATCGGCCTGCCCCTGGTCCGATATCAATGATATGATCCGCTTCCTGCATGACCCTTGTATCGTGCTCAATCATAAGCACTGTATTTCCTATGTCCCGGAGCTCCTTCATTACTTGAATTAATCCGTCGGTATCCTTTGGATGAAGACCCGTAGTAGGCTCGTCAAGGATATACAATACGCCGGTAAGTCCTGAACCGAGTATTGAGGCAAGCCGCAGACGCTGAGTTTCTCCGCCAGACAGAGATACGGTCTGTCTATCCAGCGACAAGTATCCGAGTCCTACGAGGATGACTCGTTCTACCTTCACAATGAGCTCATGGAGCGCAGCATCAAGAATTACATCCGCTTCTAGCTGTGATTTTGCATGTACGGATTTCAGCCACTTATACAGTTCATCAAGCGTGCACCGGGCCAAGCTGGGTAAGGTGCGTCCTTCAATCGTAACCAGTCGGCTCTCCAGCTTAAGCCGATCACCATTGCAATCTGGACAGGTCTGTGCCTGAAAATAGGCAGCTTCACTTGACTGCCCTTCCTTCTCTTTATATTTTTGCCACATGGAGGTGAGCACGCCCTTGAACCTGCCTTTTGTTACATGCTTAGGCGCCTCGATCTGTGGAAATTGACGAGCGAATGCTTCACTCTCCACTCCATGTTTTAACAGTTCCCATTGAACAGGACTGAATGTATCCAGAGGCTTGGTCATATCCAACCCGTAATGCCTTCCTGCTGCTTCAATAATACCGGCCTGGTATTCAGCTAGTGAATCATGCCAGATGTTCACAGCACCTTCTCGGATCGTTTTAGCCGTATTAAATACAGCATCCACTTGGATATCGACAACCGAGCCCAATCCACTGCATGAAGAACAGGCCCCATAGGGCGTATTGAAGGAAAAATTCGCCTTCGTCAAAGGGGCATGGGGATGTGAACAAACGGGGGCAATAGATCGTAACTCCCTGTTCTCCTGAATTATTGCCTGCGGGGAATTCCTCGCCGCACGCCATACAGCGTCTGATACCTTTCTTCTCGTATATGATGCGCAAATACGTATACATATCGGTAACCGTACCTACTGTTGAACGAGGATTGCGGTTCGTTACATGCTGCTGTATGGAAATAGATGGCGATAAACCGTTAATAGAGTCTACATTGGGCTTGGAAATGGACTCGGACGATATTCCGCTGGACTCTATATACTGCCGTTGGCATTCACGCTGAAGGATATCCATGGCAAGTGTTGATTTTCCTGACCCGGATGGACCTGTAACAACAATCAGTTGATGCTTAGGAACATCCAATGATACATTTTTCAGGTTGTTCTCTCTAGCTCCTCGAATGTGGATAACTTCTTTCATACAGCACCCTCCATATTGATAATGATGGTGAAATGCGTGTTACATCATCCACTTTACAACATTCATGCAAGTGCTAAAGCAGTTCATAATTCATGTGAATATATCAATATGAGGGATACGAAACCTTAGCATGGTGCTTTAAGGTTTTACTATAAGATTTGCTTCATGCGGAGACGTTCTGATACAGTGGAATCGAAATGATAAGAGGAGGGTGTGCGATGAAGCACTACAAACCTATTGACATAGCCAGGATGCTTCAAATTAGTACGAGTGCGCTGAGGCATTATGAATCATGGGGCGTTGTTCCCTCCCCAGCTCGCGACGACAATGGATATCGGCTGTACACAGATGCTCATTTGGCTTATTTTCGCTGTCTGCGCACGATGTTTCCGGGGTTTGGTGTCGGATTGACTTGCGATGTTCTGAGGCATATTCAGAAAGAGGAAATAAATGATGCATTTTGGCTCGTAAACCGCGAGCAGGCCAAGCTGCACCAAGAGAAGGAAGCTGCCGATCAAACACTAACAATACTGGAACAGATTGAGCTGCCCTCAGTGACCAGCAAAGCGATAAAGGAACATATGACGATTGGTGAAGCTGCTGCATATACGGGTGTCGCTGCCTCTGCGATCCGCCATTGGGAAAAGGAAGGGCTCATTACGCCAGACCGCAACCCTGAGAATGGATATCGGATGTTCAGCCCGCTTCACCTTCGTAAAATATTGCTGCTTCGCACCTTGCGCAGTACGATTTATTTTCTCAAAAGTATGAAAGAAATTGTACAGGCTCTTGACCATCATCGTGTTGAACATGCCAAAAGAGTGACGGAAAAAGCCATCCGCAGCATTCATGAACGAAATCAACAACAATTTCTTGGCGTTCATGAGCTTGTAAAGCTGTGCAAGGTGCTGAAGCTAATGTAATTTTTTGACGAGGGTCGTTACTTAACCTTTTTCACCATATGCTCATAATCTTCACCAGCAATGGAAATAATGATGCCGTCTGCTGCGTAACCTTGTGTTTCATACAGTTGCTTTGCTCGGGTGTTATCGACGTTAACAATCAATGAAGTTGTATGGAATCCAAGCTGCACTGCTTCCTCCTCAAACGCCTTCATTAATTTGGTTCCAACGCCCATACCTCGCTGGGAAGCATGAACAGCTAAGGAATCCAAATAATACTCTTCCCCTTCTGTTTCCTTAACGAGCTGTACAGGCTTGCCTTGCATTGCGCTCAAGCGCGCTTCCAGCGGACGATCCAATTCTACAAGCTTATAGCCTGGATAGGCTAGTCCATACCCAACAGGAACTTGATCCTGTTCCCAGACAATGCAATTTTCCCAGCTCAAGCGATTGCCGGACTGTAAGTAATATTGCTCCAAAATCTCAATTGTATCCTCTATGTTCGTTGTACCTGACAGCTCATAGGCAATAGTGCCTATCGCCTCCATCATTAGTGGAATAATGCTTTTACTATCTTCTGGAATTGCTTTGCGTATCATATAAGAACCTCCAAATGATTAGTGGCAGCCCTTCACCAATCTCACTATATCATTTTTGACCGTGAAATGATGTACGAGCTGTCACCTCTTATTGTACGCTAGTCCAATCAATCGTGATCAACAAAAATACTTTCATGCTAAAATTTCTTTCGTTAGGAACAGATGGTGCAATCATATTGCTTCCGCAAGTATTTCTTTCCACGGAACAATCTTGACTTCACCGTATTGATTTCAAGTGATAGCACGCTAGATATTTCCGCAAGCGAATACTCTGATAGGTAACGGAGCTGAAATACGTCCCGATACGCCTCCGGCAGGCCGTTCATCATGTTCAAGACCTGTTTCTGATTTTCTTGCTCCAGTACTTGCTGCTCAGGTCCGTTATGTTGATCCTGTAGAGATTCCAGTGTGGGATGGTCCTGATTGTCGTAAGCAATGTACTCGACAAAGTGGCTCGTCGGCTTGCGTTTGCGTTGTCGAATAAGATCAATGCATAAATTACGCACAATCATCTGCATCCAAGTAATGATTTTGCAGGAAAAGTTGTACCGATGCAAATTCCGTATGATGCGAATGTACGCTTCTTGAACCACATCTTCTGCATCTTGTTGATTGCGAACAAAGCGATAGGCATGCTGCAGCAGCACTCCTCGATAGTCATTGTATAATTGAATATATATGCCTTCATCTCCGGCAAGCAGTTGTTTTTGAACTTGATCTAGGCTGTATCCCATGATTCCTCCGCATATCCTTATCCCCGACTAAGTTGTTAATTTCATTTTTTTGATTAGGGAGTTTTCTTTCACGAATACGATATCAAAAAGATATGAAGATAATATGAAGATGAAATTAACAATGAATGATTTTCCGCTGTAAATCTGAATATTTTATTAAGAAATACAAAAAAAGCCGCGCTCTAACGGATTAGAGTAACGCGGCTTTGATCGTTTACATATGATAATGTTATTCGATGTAGTCCTTCAAGCGCTTGCTGCGGCTCGGATGTCTTAATTTTCGAAGAGCCTTGGCTTCGATTTGGCGAATTCTTTCACGTGTAACACCGAACACTTGACCTACCTCTTCCAATGTACGGGTACGTCCATCATCAAGACCGAAGCGAAGTCGAAGGACATTCTCTTCTCTCTCGGTTAGTGTATCAAGCACGTCCCCTAATTGGGTCTTTAGCGACTCATATGCTGCCGATTCAACAGGAGACTGCGCATCCTGATCCTCGATAAAATCGCCCAGCTTCGTATCGTGTTCTTCACCGATCGGTGTTTCCAGTGAGATTGGATCCTGCGAAATTTTCATAATCTCGCGAACCTTTTCAACACTTAATTCCATTTCCTTGGCGATCTCCTCTACCTCTGGTTCACGGCCAAGCTCCTGCACCAATTGTCTGGAAACGCGAACAAGCTTATTAATGGTCTCGATCATGTGTACAGGAATACGTATCGTTCTCGCTTGATCGGCAATCGCGCGCGTAATGGCTTGACGAATCCACCACGTTGCATAGGTACTGAACTTAAAGCCTTTTGTATAATCGAATTTATCAACAGCTTTAATTAGACCCATGTTCCCTTCTTGAATAAGATCAAGGAGTGACATGCCACGTCCTGCGTAGCGTCTCGCAATACTAACGACTAAGCGAAGGTTAGCCTCTGTCAGCATCTTCTTCGCTTCTTCATCGCCTTCAGCAATGCGTTTTGCCAAATCTACTTCTTCTTCCGTGCTGAGAAGACCAACTCGGCCAATCCCTTTAAGATACATCCGCACAGAGTCATCTATTTTGACTCCTGGAGGTAGTAAATCAATATCTGCATCTGAATGAGTTTGCTCATTGCGTTCTTCGTTAGTCAATCTGTCGCCCCCCTAAAAATATGCGTACGTATCGAACCGTTAAGTTTACGGAATATGCGTGGATTACTCATATTTGACAAAGAAAAAGGTCTATGATATGATTTATTTTAATTAGATCTGTAAGAAATAAGAGCACACACTATAGTATCATATACCTAATCATTTATCAATACCTATTATTTACAGCGATATACATACAATTAAACCCCCAGCATAACAGCTGGGGGTTATTATGTTTTCTAGCCTATCTTTCTGTTTACTTCATGTGCATGAAAACGACATACAGTCGAAAAAATTACGTTAGCGAATGCCCACCATCCGTATGAATGACCGTTCCGGTCACGAACGAATCCGTAAGTAAATAGAGCACGCTTTGAGCGACATCCTCAGTACTGCCTATGCGTTGTACAGGAAGCTTCTCTGCAATTGTCTCATACAACTGCTGGCGCGCTTCTTCCGGCATCTTGCTGCGGGAAGGAGTGTCAATGATGCCTGGCGATACGACGTTCACCCTTATTGGAGCAAGTTCCAATGCCAGCGTCTTGCCTAAGTTGGATACGGCCGCATTGACTGCGCCAAGAATAGACGAACCAATCATAGCCTTATAGGCTACAACTCCAGAAAACAAAACGATCGAGCTGTTCGTTGAGAGCTTAGGCGCGCCATACTTTACAGCATGATATTGTCCCCAAAACTTATTCTCGAACAATTGTCTCGCTTGATTGGTATCCGACTTCAGGAAGGAGCCGCCAGAAGTCTCGGCCGCACTTACGACAAGATGATCGAATGCATCGACATGCTGGAAGAAAGCCTCTACCTCATGTTCAATCGTCAGGTCAAGTTGATGTGTCTCTGCTTTCGTCCCAAGCTGTTCCTTGGCAAGCTGCAACTTGTTCATAGAGCGGCTCGCAATGACTACTTCGGCTCCATGCGCAATCGCTTGTTTTGCAGATTCAAGTCCGATCCCGGAGCTGCCACCGATAATTACGATCTTTTTATTTTGCAACTGGTTCATTTGTAAGTGCCTCCTTCAAGTGCTGTTCAAGATTGGCAATATATTGTTTGATGTTTGGATTTTTGACTACATCGTAGCAAGAAAAGCTTTTTAACGGCTTCATACCTAAAAATTTGTGTATCCGGTGCAGGTGCTGCAGCGCCTCGTCCAAGCTGTTCCCTTCGAAAAATTGAGTCTCATCCTCAAATGCAGATGCCGGAGCATTCCAGGTTGTGGAGAGCATATATGTTTTATCTGTCAGCAACCCACCAGTTCCGTATTGATCCGTGCCAGTGAAGAATGTTCCGTATGTATAGACCTCGTCCATATACGTTTTAAGCAGTCCCGGCACACTGAACCAATAGATGGGTGTCTGATAAATCACTACATCGGCCCACAAAAATTTCTGCTGTTCTTCTTCTGCGTGGTAACCATTTTGAATGACTGTTGTCTTGACATTGTTGTACGGACTCAGCACTCGAATCATGTTCTCCACTAATGTGTTGTTCAGCTTTCCCTCCGCAGAACGGTATTGCTGATGACCGTTAATAATCAGAATATTTTTCATCGGATTCAGCTCCTTGATTTTGATGTATTGGCTGCAAACTCATTATATGTTCCATTAATTCATTTAGGGAAGTACTGATATTTTATTCACATTATTTCCGTAAATGAAGTATTGTGATATGATGGGACTAAATCGTCATATTTTTAGGAGGATTCGTTATGACTGGTTCATCTGATTCTATTACGTTGACCAAATGAACGCCCGGACAAACTTGTCCGATAGCAAAAACACTCGATGTGATTGGGACAAAATGGACATTTTTGATCATCCGGGATTTGTTGATAGGAGGCACAATGCGATTTAGCGATTTATTGAGAGCAATGGATGGAATCAGCCCGAAAACACTATCGCTGCGGTTAAAGGAACTAGAGGATCACGGCATAGTGGATAGGAACGTATACCCCGAAGTCCCTCCGCGGGTCGAGTATACGCTTACTGACAAAGGCAAGCTCTTAGAAGGAATTTTCATCGAACTAAAGCGATTCGGATTACAGCTATAACAAGATAAAGAAGCCGGAGCAAGGGGGTGGTGTCCCTCCCCTCTCCGGCTAATCGATTTTCTCAACTTACAGAACGATGAGAGTTGATTATTGTAACGTCAGCTTCTTGGTCCACGTAAGTTCCTTGCCTGAATCATTGCGGAATACGAATGTAACTTCCCCAGTCTCTCCCTTTCGTTTTTCATCATAAATAAATCCGGAAAATTGGCCATTGCCACTAATATAAAACCCGTCTTCTCCATTGCCGCCATGTTCGATCGCTTGCTCTGTTGTATTGATAACAGTTGTCTTATCTGACTTCCATCTCATTTCGGCTAAAGAATAACCTTTAGGGATTTGCTCGACTTGGAAATAAAAATGCCGCTCTGGCTGGCCTGGATATTTCGTCTGATCCACAACGACTAAGATGGGCTCCTCAAGCTCAGTCTGCGTTTGCGCTGGTGGAGCTGGCTGTTTTTTTGCGTTAGAGCTTATTTCTCCATTTTTTCCGCACGCTGAAGCTGCTAGAATAGCTGCACAGCATAAGATGAGTCCGCTTAATTTAACAAGGTTCAATATTGTCACCCTCTGATTCATTTAATGAAAAATAAAACACAACTCTTGCATCAGCCGATACACGAAAATCTTCTTGCGCAGTCCAAGCTATGTTGCAGTGTTTCCTGCCCGCTTGTACATCGAACGCCTCAACAACCCTCGTACTTGCTCATTGATGGAATAAGAGCCTCGCTTAAGTTCAATCGCCCTCGCTTCATATCTGGACAGTTCCATCATATCCATGATCAGGGCATTCATCTTATCCACTTCAGACAAAATATGCTGGTAGTAGCGATCTCGTTTCTCTAGTGCGACATTGTCCTGCAATCCCACCGTGAACCCTTTTACAATACCGAGTGGCGTCTTCAGCTCATGAGAGTATGCTTAACTCGTTAGTACAGACATCGTAACCATCGCACCTATAAATAATATTGTTATACCTTTGTTCATGGCAATAGCCTCCTGTAATCAGGTTTACAAAGGCTATTATAGAAACCCAATGTGTTCATCATGTGTACATCGCCTCAACAGCGGACTTCAATGTCAGGACTTTTACATCACATTTAGGGAAGCGCCTAGTCAAGTGAAGTCCATAACACATAAATTATGTTGACTATAGAATGCTTAGCATGCATCCACCAACTTCTTTTTCGGTTTTCAATTCGTGTATTGAATTAACGTAATGGGGATTTCATGGGAATGTTCTCGGAAGGGGGATCAGTCTAACATGAGCAATGATGAACGCCTATGCAAGAGATTCGCACTGATCATCGGTGGACAATCTGGATTCGCCGGCGGAAAGTGCGTGGCAACGATAACTCGAAAGCACCTACGGACTTTCATTTTGGGGAAAAGATTCCGTGTAACCTCTTCTTTCTCGTTTGAATCAAAAAATAATATAACAGGCAAAGCCTTATGCTTAGGAAGAATCGCTCTTTTGCAAAACGAAACCAATCGTTTTCTATCTGCTATTCGCAAACAGGGCATACTCGTCTCTTCTGTTCACAATGAATGGCTGTTTGAACGTCCGCGTTTGATTTATGTCAATATTGAAGCGGTAGAAAAACCGCTAATCTTCGCTAGAAAAGTCAGAAAAGCACTGGATGATTCCAACTAATTAGCTTTAATAAACTTCTTCCCGCTTGATACGTACAAATCCATGTGTGAGATTACGCCCAGCCCGTTCGAGTATGGACTGGGCGCATAATAAACAAGCTAGTCTTTAGATTCCAAAGTCTCATGGATATACAGCCAATTGTTCAATATATCTTGGAACAGCCTTTGTACGATGAGAAGCTCTTCTTCGTTATATTGATCCAGAATGTCCGAAAATCGCTGCTCCAGTTCTTGATGCGCTCGATCATGCAGTACGTTCAATCGCTTCCCTTTTGGATTCAAACGAAAATAAACTTCTTTTTTGTTATCGCTCAGTTGGGTTCTGCGTATGATGTCATTCGACAACAATTTGGAGCAAATTCGTGACACCGTCGCTTTGGAGATCCGTAATCGTTCGGCCAGTGATGTGACATTGATCGGTTCATGCTCCCCAATGCAGGATATCACATGAAGTTCTGTAATATTCAACTGAAGTTCTTGATCAAACTCATCCCCCAGCTTATTTAGCACTTTAGCAATATGCTTTTGAATCATAAATTCGTGCTGCTCTTGTTGATGAATGAGATCAATAAATAATTCGTAAAATGCATGCTTACTGTAAGCAGAATTTACCTGATCCATGCCTATCCTCCGCTTGAATTAATTCTTTTATTATACCCGATCTTGCATCAGCGGAGTAGCAGGAGACATTATAGGCATTCCTGAATCGGGAGCTGATAGCATCCTACTATAATCGAACCAAATTTATAGCGATAGATACTGTTTATCATGTATGCGAGCCTTCGGTCAATTGAAGAATTTATCGTGCGCACCACCGATGTATAGCTTTTTGCAAAAGTGAAGGGAGATCTGGCTGTTGCTTGCTTAATGCCCATGCGACATGTCCGTCAGGACGTATCAGAGCTGCATGGACATCGGCCCATTCAGAGCGCTGCTCAGCAATGGTGGCATGTATCATCTGGAGTGGAGCGGAAGCGCCACAATGTGCAGACTCATCTGTGTGATCTTCCAGCAAGAGGCATACATAACTACCAGCATGAAGAAGTGAGTATAAGGATGTGGCCTCCCGGTTTGCTAACAGGATGTCTAAATCAGGAAGTCTCTTCCCATGAAGAGGATGGATAGGCAGCTGTGAGTCTGGTTCGTAATTTACACCGATTGCAGATATCCGTTCTGATAAGTATCGATTAGCGTCAGGGAATTTCAGCAGATCGGCCATCGTTTTTCTAAGCTCTAAGCCAGCGGGGCTGAAGTCAATTAATTTTGTCTGTACCTCTGTGTTATGCAGTAATTGTTCTGCCACCGGATGCCGCTCGCTATGATAGCTGTCAAGCAGCCATGCTGGAGCCCAGCCCTGAATCTCACCCGCCAGTTTCCAACCAAGGTTCATAGCTTCCTGCAAACCAACATTTAGGCCTTGGCCGCCTGACGGGAAATGGATATGCGCTGCATCGCCAGCCAGTAAAATGCGGCCGTTTCGATAATATTTCGCGATTCGTGTGGCATTGCCGAAGCGCGACATCCATATCGGATCGGATATGCCATAATCCGTGCCGCATAACTGCTGCAGACTAGTGCTTAATTCCATTAGGGACACAGGCCTTTCCTTAGGTGTCTGCGTGCACATCGGATCGACAACAACAATTCGATACTTGTCCTCCGGCAAAGGTATAATGTATGCGTTTCCGCGTTGATTGAATACGAATAATAGGTTGTCACTAGGTGGATTCGAAAGCGTTACATCGCCTAAGGCAGCCGTGATATTGCTATCCGTGCCTTCGAACGGAATTCCCGCTTGCTTGCGAACAATACTGCCAGCGCCATCCGTACCAATAACATAGTGCGATTGGAGTAAAATCATACCCTCTGTACCTACAGCAACGATTTCGGCTATTTCATCATTTTGGCGAACCGCCACGACTTCCATTCCTCTGTAAATTGGAACATTCAAACTGCGAATGTGCTCTTCCAGTAATCGTTCGGTTGTCCTCTGTGGAATCAATAACATATGATTCGAGCCTGTATCCAACACTGAAAAGTCCAGTCTTGTTTCCAAGGCAGAGAAATGACCACTCGGTATGATTTGCCCTTCATCCATAAATCTTTTCAGAAGTCCTCTCATTCCCAGTATCTCCAAGGAACGAGGATGCAGGTTGAATGCTTTTGAAAATGTTCCCGGCTGAGGCAAGCGTTCAACAATGCAAACGGACACGCCAAACAAGGCAAGCTCAGAGGCCAACATCAATCCAACAGGCCCCGCTCCGACGATTATAGCTTGATAATCCATGTTATCAACTCCTTTGAGCATAATGTGAACTGAAAATATATCCATCAACCTATTTTTGTTACATATGTAACAATATGATTGTAAATAAGTTCACCACATACTCCGCTAATCCTCCTTTCTATAATCGAACAATGTTATCTAAAGAGAGTACAAAAAGTGGTCATGTAATTGTTACATACGAAACAATTACATCATAATCCTATCACTCACACATTACAAGATCAAATTTTAAATAAACGGCAAATCGCATAAATAGATAAAGAAAGTTGATATTCAACAAAACAAAAAGGAGAAGGCTGGCCTTCTCCCTATAATTGTTACATTTGTTACAAATGTGATCCCCCGCTTGCATCAATCAACTGTCCGGTTATCCAGCGGCTGTCGGGCGAGGCCAAAAAGGCGGAAATATCTGCTATATCCTCGGGTTCTCCCCATCTGTTAAAGGTGGATAATCCGGCAGCCAGCTTCTGTCCATGAGAATTTCCCAAAGTCCTGGCATTCATCTCCGTATTAACGATACCGGGAAGAATTGCATTTACTGTAATATGACGCGACCCTAATTGCTTAGCCAAGGCGATAGTAAGTGTATTAATTGCCCCCTTGGTCATACTGTAAGCGAACACGCTCGGGGAGGCCGCGCGTGTCACAAATGAAGAGAGATTAATAATTCGTCCATAATCGTTTAGGCGAGGCAGCGCCTGTTGAATAACAAAAAATGGCCCTTTCACATTGACGCTCATCACTTCATCAAATGTCTCTTCCGTTGCGTCCTCAATGGACAGAATTTGCCCAATTCCAGCGTTATTCACCAAAATATCAAATCGAGGATCCCCCGTATATTCTCGAATCGTCTCATCCAAAACTTCATAAAGTTGATTGATCCCGCTAACATTACTTACATCAGCGCCTACCTTGAACGCAGCTCCTCCATATTGTTGGATTTGCCGAACCACTTCTTCTGCTTGCTCTTGTCTTCTCCCATAATGTACAGCGACTAAAGCGCCCTCCTGTGCAAGACGCAGCGCAATGGCTCGTCCGATCCCCCTGCTTGCACCTGTTACGACTGCGACTTTCCCTTGTAATTTGCTCATAAGCTCATCTCCTTGTGTATATGATCCATTATGTTATAGCACAAGGCGATATTCGAAATGTTGCTCTCCCATATCCACACAGGTATCACAAAAAGGGAATACTGTCCTTCCCTTTACCATTTCGTATGGAGGCTCGCAATAGTTACAAACTCCAAAGTGCTTTTCTTCCTTCCCTTCAACCCATTTAGCTAGGTCTGCTCATCCTTTATTTTCTTTGTAGAAGACGGCTTTAACGGCAAATCGGCTGCAAAATCAATTGCCTTCTCTATCTCGATGGCTGGTTTATGAGCCGATGCAGCCATTTCAGGTTATCTGGTTTGAAAACCCTTCATTGTTATTTTTGGGACAGGTATCCCCATAATAGGAGAGCCGTTTGATATCAAGTTAGACATACTGGTTGCCTCCTTAACAAGCTGGATCAGATATCCATTTAATAGCACACAATCTTCGCACAACACAGAATATTATGGTATAAGATGGGATTATTCAGTTTTTTTGCATTTCATCAACTTTTTTCAACATGCACTATTTACCTGCAAACACGAAAAAAGGTTTCTGTAGACCCACACGATTTTCATCTGCTATGTTGGAATTAGCAAACGATGACAATAGTAAGGGTGATGATATTGAACGGTCAAAAAGTTGCATTTCTGTCTGTGCTCAGCAACACGACTGTCGTAATATTAAAGCTGATCGTAGGAATCTTAACGGGATCTATCGCGATAATTTCTGAAGCGATACATTCATTTTTAGATTTAGCAGCATCAGTTATTGCATGTTTCTCTGTACGCATATCGAGTCGTTCTGCGGATCGCAACCATCCCTATGGACATGGGAAAGTTGAGAATATTTCAGGAACAATCGAAACCCTGCTCATATTTGCAGCCGGTATTTGGATTATTTACGAATGTGCCCATAAAATCATGCAGCCTGCGGAAATTGAAATGCCATACTTGGGGATCGCTGTCATGTTTGTTGGAGCGACCATTAATTTTATTGTTGCGAAAAAGGTGCGCAAAACGGCGGATGAGCTTCATTCGGTAGCGATGAAGTCTAATGCCCTGCATTTGCTCACGGACGTATATACATCGCTAGGCGTAGGGGCAAGCTTGCTTCTTGTTACATTGACGGGATGGACAATCTTAGATCCGATTATCGGGATATTTCTTGCGATGTACATTATGAAGGAAGCATTTACACTTATGAAGGAATCCTTTCCTCCCCTGCTCGATGCTAGATTGTCCGAAGAGGAAGAACAGCAGCTTCAGCAGCTGATACTCCTTCATAAGGAGAAGTATATAGAATTTCATGATTTTCGTACAAGACGCTCCGGCCCGGTCGAATACGTAGACTTTCACCTCGTGGTACCCTCTGGCATGGATATCGCCACCGCGCATCATCTATGTGATGAGATCGAACATACCATTCAGAGCTCCTTCGAGCGTGCAGAAGTATTGATTCATATTGAGCCTGAGCATGAACGGAGAGATAGACTCGCTCAGCAATAAATAGATTGGGCAGCTCCCTCACCGGGGACTGCCCTGTCTTTGTGTTCATCATTCAGAATGAGGGACAGTACATGAGGAGGCAGTCAATCCAGGACAATCCTCCAAATTAGATTGATTTCCTCACGTTCCACACCTTCAATAGAGACTCAGCTCCAAGACCGATTAATAACATTCCAGCTATTATATTCATGCTTCGCATAATTGCAGGTGTCACAAAGCTGCCAATCCAGGCTCCGATGCATGCAACCATAGTTAAAAAGAAAAGTGTAGAACATAAAGCACCCAAACTAAATACATAAACCTCCATCTTCTTCAACTCATCTTCAAGCACCCTTGTCGAAAATACACCGGCCCAAAAAACGATGCTGAGCGGGTTTGAAGCGACCAATAGGACAGCAGGCAAAAAGACGCTAGTTGTACGAGAATGAACCCTATCGCCTATACTGTAATAATCATTAGCGTCCAGCGCGTTCGCAACAAAGCTCATCCCAAATAGGCACAAGACGATAGCTCCAAATAGGTTCAATCCCATTTTGATTCGTTTGCACTTTATTACTGCTGCCACACCAAAAATGGCGGCTAACATAAAGATAAGATCAATGAATACAGTAGCTAGCACTGCGGTCTCAGCAGTTAGAAATCCCAGGAACGAAGCTGTTTGAAAGATAAAAATACATACCGGTCCTACAGCGAACTGCAGTGTCATACCAAAGAAAAACCCCTTCTTCAACATCGTACGATCTCCTATAGATTAATATTTTCTTTCAAAGAAGATAGGGAAATAATCGTATTACTGCTATGAACACCGATCATATTTTTCAGCGTATGAGATATAAAATGTTCCAATTCCTGCGTATCTGCAACGATCACCTTCAATAAATAATCGTATTGGCCCGCAACATGATGACATTCAAGTACAGATTTACATGCGACTATTGCTTTCCTGAAATCCTCGATATGCTTGGACTGGTCAATGGTAACAAAAATAAAGGAAAGTAAGTTGCAGCCCATCTTCTCACGACTGATTTTGATCGTATAAGCTTCTATGATATTTGCTTCTTCCAATTTCCTTATTCGTTCTGTTACAGCGGGAATTGAGAGATTCACTCTTTTACTAATTTCTGAAGCAGTCGTTCTGCCGTTTTCTTTTAACGCATTCAAAATTGAGCAATCAATTGTATCCATTCCTCCACTGACCCTTCTTCTTAAAATGATTAATTTTATTATAGTGACTAATCGGTATATTTAAATGAAATTACATAAAATACGTAAATTTTAAGTTACATGTGTTTATATAATTAAATTAGTTAATTTATATAGGTTTCATTTCGCAATGAGACTTAACATTTAAGTTGAAAAAATCGATCGCCTTCATCTCATCATATAAAAAAGAACAGATGGAAAGCTCCCCCTTTCCAATCTGTTCTTATCCATTTCTTAATCGATTTTATTATTGCAAGAGGGAATCTTGTTCGTTGACCCTACACATATTGCTTCATCCAGCCAACAATCCGGTTCAGCCGCTCTACACGGAGCTCTGGATGGCCGTTGCGCGATAAATCATGATTCGCATCTGGGAATCGCACCAACTGTGTGGTCTTGCCTAGGCGCTTCAAGGCCACATATAGCTGCTCAGCCTGCTCGATCGGACAGCGCAGATCTTGCTCTCCGTGCAAAATAAGGAGCGGCGTCTGCACTTTGTCTACATATGCGAGCGGTGAATGCTTCCACAACTTCTCCGGATCTTCCCATGGCTGTGCACAGATCTGATCCTCGGTAAAGAAGTATCCGATATCGCTGACACCATAGAACGAGAACCAGTTCGAGATCGAACGCTGTGTGACAGCTCCCTTGAAGCGGTTCGTATGGCCAACAACCCAGTTCGTCATGAAGCCGCCATAGCTGCCGCCCGTAACGCCAAGCCGATCTTTATCTATGAAGTCGTAGCGGGCAATCGCCTGATCTAGCGTCTCCATAATATCCTCGTAATCCTTCCCGCCGTAATCCCCGCGACAAGCATCAACGAATTTCTGGCCATAGCCATGGCTGCCGCGCGGATTCGAATAGAGAACCGCATAACCTTGGGCGGCAAGCAGTTGGAACTCATGCATGAAGGAGTGCGCGTACATCGTATGCGGGCCGCCATGAATTTCAACAATTGTCGGTACCTTGTCGCCTGCAGACATGCCTGGCGGCTTCATGATCCAAGCTTGCACCTTCCAGCCGTCAGACGTCTGGAACCAGAACGATTCCGGCTGGCTCAGATTCAACTCAGCTAGAAAGCTGTCATTCGGGGCTACTAAGCGCTGCTCTCGCCCTGTGGTCATATCCATCGTGCACAAATTACCTGGCTGCAGCGGATCGGCTGAGATAAAGACAATTTGCTTCCCGTCCTGTGCCACCGTAAATTGAGTAATCTCACGATCACCAGAGCTCAGAATTTCATAGTCTCCATTCAAGGAGAAGCGCGCGAGTTGGACACTGCCCTCCGCCGATACGAGCGAATAAATAGATGAGCCGTCTGGTGTAAAGACAGGAGCCGAAGAACCGAGAGCTTTCATATCGGTCACGGCTGCATTATCGAGATATAGATCCAGGTCAGGATGCATACATTCTGCTGTTCCGCCTGTAACAGACACGGTATACAGAAGAATTAATGTTGCGTTCTCATATTGGCGGTTATGTCCTAGGAAAGCAATCGTTTGCCCATCTGGTGAGAAGGCAATATTTCCAATCACAAGACCAGAGTTTGTCACACGACGACATACTCCGTCTTTGCAATTCACGATGTAGATATCTTGCGTGAAGACCAGATCTTGGTCGACCCTATCTTCCTCGATGCGATTCGCTGAAAAAGCAGCATGAACCCCATCTGGTGACCATGCAAAATCATGGATATCATAATCTCCAGAAGTTAAGGGGACGGTCGAGCCAGATTGAAGATCAAGCACGTGCAAATGCGAACGCTTGCTGTCCAGCAATCCTTTGCCGTCCGCCTTGCATTTTAACCGATCGACAACGATTGCCTGCTTGCCAGGCTTATTCTCACAGTCTCCCTGCGCGTTCACTTTTTCAATCTCTGCTTGATTGGTGCTCGTGGTATACAACAAGCGGGAACCGTCAGGCGACCACAGGAATGCGCTTACACCAAACTCTGTGTCTGTGAGAGCTTCCGCTTCGCCGCCGTCAGCTGCCATTATCCAGATTTGCTGGTACTTCCCCTTCTTGCGAAGAAAGGCCAGCTTTTGGCCGTCAGGCGACCAGATAGGAGCGTTGTCTTGTTCTCCATGTGTAAATACCTTGCTTTTCGTTCCGTCATCTGTCGTAATATGTATGCGCGATCGATAACCGCTCTTTTCTTCATTCACCTGTTTCGCTACATAAGCAATCGTCCCGTCTACTGGATTGACGGCCGGATCAGATAACCATACGAACCGGTACAAATCTTTTGCTGTAATCACGCGACGCTCCATTGACACACCTCCCATGATTGATATACACAGTATGGCATTCCTTTCCTGTAAAAGACAAGTACATTAGGACCTAGTCTCGCCTACCTCTTCCTTCCACGTTACATTTTTTGTAATGTCGAAATTCGTACACCTCTCACTTCCTCATCTAAAGCGATACTGCTCCGACATTCCGTAGGAAAGCGTCAAAACGCCGCCGTCCTTCACCAAATCCGCTCCCTGCTCCCTCGCTTGGCAAATCACGTTGTAAATAGAGCTGACACTTATGTATTGCTTATATACGTCATCATCAAATTCTCCCGTTCGAAAGCCTTCAAACAATGCATTTGAAATCATCGAATAGCTGGCAAATTGAGTCCGGTATACATTGAAAGACTCCTCTCCCCTGTACAAAAGCAATTCTTCGTTATAACAAAGCATATCGAAGGCATGCTCTGCACAGATTTCAGGTAAAAAGGAGTATAACTCCTGAGCTAAATCGCTATCCTGCAATCGCTCGGCTAATATATCTGTGAAATTATCGTACTTCTCCTGCGTATCGCACTCCATAAAGAGGCGAACCGCTGTATGCGTCGCCTCCGCAACATGCTCGGGAGAATAAGGATACGGTGTATATGTTTCCTCCGACTGCAACAAGAAAATAAACTGCTTTTGTGATGCAAAACCTTCCACCTGCCACTTGCTTGCGATCTCCGCTACGATTTGTCCTAGCTCGGGGCTCGGAATATCATTAATGCGACACTCGCCGGTAATGTCGTCCTCGTGCTTCGCAGCATAAATTTTGATATAGCAAAGCTTTTGATCACCGATCCGCTTTGCGATTTCGTCCTTAAGCGTTTCCCAGTATGGGGACTCTTCCATTTCAGGCGACGACTCTCCCAAACCGACGATATTGCTCTTATAAGCCTTCCAGTGATGCACCGTGTCTCCGTATGTCGAATGCAGCGTCTCGGGATTTCGATCCTGCTCCATGGAGGCGATTCCCTCCATAAAGGAAAAGGCAAAGCCGCCTATCGCCGTACCAAATGCATTTTTCAAGCTGCTGCCGATACCAGCCGTCGTTTCATATATATCACGATCCCACTTAGGCGAGCTTACTTGAAATTGAAGCATAACAGTCTGATCCGTCCACTTCGCCACATGCGGGCGTATCGTAAGCTCCCATTCTGGGATAACGATGCAGTCCCCCTCTACCATTTCCTCTGCCTCAAAGATTCCTCTCATCCCATGATGAAGCAAAAAATGCGCAGGGTCATCAATCTTTTCGTCTTCCCAATCCATTGTTTGTTCTTGTTCGCGAGTCATGTTGCCGCTCCTCTCTATAATACCTGCTACTATGTCTTACAATACCATAAAAAAGAATACTATATTTTGACGAAGGCAAGATAAATACGAAAAAAAGACAGCATCATCGCCGACACTGTCTCCTCTCTTGCCGTTTATAGTGAACTGGTGCTAAAAACTATTGTAGACTGCTTCTTCTTGTAGGTTCGCGTACGTTCATCTTCAACAAGTCCGCTCCAGTTCAAGCCGTATCCAAAATCATAGACATTGTTCTCCGTATCAACATGACACTCCATGTCATGCGCCACATCCTCGAATTGCGATTCGACGGTCGCCATGTTTGCCGGCATTTGCATCGGCAATCGTCCAGATGGTTCAGCAGTTCCCGTCAATATATCGAGAATGGCTTGATCCTGGACGCCGAAATGGGCGATGATTCCATCGACATGTGATTCGAACTCTCCCACGATCATAGGCGTAGATAATGAAAGCGAGACTATGACGGGCTTCCCCTTCATTTTCTCTGCCGTGTCCATAACGGCATCCAAATCTGATTCGTTATGCGTTGTCACGGTTTTCCCTAGATAAGTTCGGTTCAGAACCTCATCTGGGCGCGCATCCCCTGCAAGGCTTTGTTTGCGAGCATGTTCAGCGGTGTACGGCTTGTACTGCAAACTGATAGGGACATATCCATTCCCGCCGTTGTCCGCATCTTCTTGACTATAACCGGTTCCCGACTTCGGACTGCTCATAAAGACAAGGCCAAAATCGGCTTCATCCGGGTTATCCGTTACCTTGAAGTATTTAGCAACAACCTCCATATTCACGGGATACTCAACCGTCTCCGGCGTTGGATTGCCAAACCAATCCTTCCCTGCCGGCATATGCCGTTTTGGAATATAAACCGTGCTTTGACGCGGCAGAGGAAGGATTTGCTGCTTATTCTTCAACATGACGATCGATTTCAGTTGCGCTTCATAACCGGCCTGCATATAGCTCGGGTTCCCGACGATATGCGCACTTTCTTCCACATCCAAGTATGGATTTTCGAACAGGCCGAGACGGAAGATGTTCTTCAAGAGGCGCACGGCTGATTGCTCGAAGCGGTTTCGCATATACGTTTCACCATGCTCCGCAACACCCATTCGATACGCTTCCAGTACAGGTTCGATTTCGTTGTTGCCGCCAAATTGATCGACGCCTGCCATGATCAGCTTATAATGGCGCTCCGCAACGGACAGCTCCTCCACCCCCCATGGTTTGCCCGACAGGAAGGTATCCTTGCCTCCCGATTCGTCGGCCGTAATCAGCCAATCGGTGCAGACGACGCCGTCATAGCCGTATCGTTCGCGAAGCAGATCTCGAATCAGGTGCGAGCTGTACGAGTTGCCGACATTCTCCCCGTTCACGGTATCCTGGTTAACGGAGATCGTGTAATACGGCATCACGGCTGAAGCCTTGCCTGTACGGCCATGCAATCGAAATGCGCCTTCAGAGAAAGGCTTAATGTGTTCCGCAAAGTTATTTCCCGGATATACCGCGTACTTTCCGCAGCCGTAATGAGCGTCCCGTCCGCCTTCGCCCGAACCGCCGCCCGGCCAATGCTTTACCATCGCATTGACACTGTCATAACCCCAACCGTCCGCAAGCTCTGATTCACCCGACGAGGTTTGGAACCCGTCAATATAAGCACGCGCCATGTCCGTCGCCAATCGGGTATCCTCACCGAACGTACCGTTGAAGCGGAACCAGCGCGGGTCGGTAGCGATGTCAATTTGCGGGGACAAGGCGGTCGTCAGCCCCAGCGCCCGATATTCCTTAGCCGCGATTTCGCCGAACTTGCGCGTCAATGCCGGGTCGAACGTTGCCGCCAGCCCGAGAGGCTCCGGCCACATGGAGATTGCCCCGCCTGCTCCAGCATTGAATTCGGAGCTGGAGTCCGAGCTGTGCCGCGGATCCGAGCTGTTGTTCGCCGGAATGCCGAGCCCCGTGCTTTCTGCGAAAGCTTGAACCAAATTGCTCCACCGGGCAGCCACTTCCGGAGTTTCCACATTCGTCACGAGAATATGGCGCAAATGATCCTCCGAGAGAAATTTCATTTGCTCGTCCGTCAATTCCCAAGGCTTCGCTCCGCTATCTTCATACGATTTCCCGCCGTATGTGCTGGCGAACCATCCGCCGCTCGCTGCCGGAACGGATTGGTGCCTGCTGTATAGCATCAATCCCGCGATTTGCTCAATCGTCATCTTGGAAGCAAGATCCCGCGCCCGCTCCTCCGGAGACAGGCGCCAGTCTTCATACTTGTCAAGCTTGCCATCTTTGTTCAAATCCTTGAAAAAGTATCCGTCTTGTTCCAAAATCGTTACGCCCGAATGCATGCAATATCCGAGCTTTGGGCCGCCGTCGTTCTGAATATATGAAATAGCATTTCCATGTTGATGAGCCATTGTTTCTATATCTTTCATGTATCCGATTCCTCTCCTATCCCCATGCGATTTTCTATATTTGATTCCACCGCTGCTAAGCAAGCATCCACAGGGATTTATTTCGTCGAAGCGTTCTTTAACCCTAAGGTCTCATTCAGTTGTCCAATTATCTGATTCAGCTGAGCATCCGTCATGCCGCTCCCCAGCATTCCTGTCAGAGAGCGAATTCCATCATATTTCTTCCATTCTTTCATAGCTTTCAGCAGTTGTGCGATGCCCTCATCGCCCATGCCCTCTGCGAAGACGGCTCCCATGTGCT
Source organism: Paenibacillus alvei DSM 29 (assembly GCF_000293805.1). Taxonomy (GTDB): domain Bacteria; phylum Bacillota; class Bacilli; order Paenibacillales; family Paenibacillaceae; genus Paenibacillus_B; species Paenibacillus_B alvei. The sequence continues at coordinate 48,486 of NZ_AMBZ01000006.1, forward strand.
CCAAGCTCGCCATGCTCTCCTTCATCGCATCTTTGGCAAATTGAGTCGTAGCCGGAATTGCCAGCAGCTCATGAAATTTCGTATTTCGGGTTACCTTCGAGAATGGAATTTCCGTCGAACGGACATGAATGCTTGCCGATAACGGCGTGTCTGCGGATGACGGACCGACTACGATTTCATAATCGCCCGTTTCAGCGAACCAATCATGGATATCGGTATTGAAGTAAGCGAAGGATCGTTTATTGAGCGTAAAGCTCACCGTCGTTGCCTCGCCTGCTTCTAGACTGACCTTCGCAAAGCCCCTCAACTCCTTTACCGGACGGACTACAGAGCTTTCCGAAGGCTTGACGTATAGCTGCACAATTTCTTTTCCGGCACGGCTGCCTGTATTGCGCACGGTTACAGTTGCGGTCACGGTATCCGTATCCTTCATGCTCTGTTTGTCGATATGGATCCGTTCATACGCGAACGTCGTATAACTCAGTCCATGGCCGAATGGAAATAGCGGTTTTTCTTTTTCGCTTCATAGTAACGGTAACCGACAAAAATGCCTTCGCCGTAGAATACTTCGTTTTTGCCGCCAGGAAAGTTTAGATAAGACGGTGTCTGCTCCAATGATGAAGGGAACGTTTCCGCAAGTTTGCCGCTCGGGTTCACGAAACCGTAGAGCACGTCCGCCGCCGCGCTGCCTGTTGCTTGTCCACCCAAATAACCTTCGAGCACAGCCTTCACCTTGTTCAGCCACGGCATTGCGATCGGCGAGCCATTGGACAAAACAACGACCGTGTTCGGCTGCACGGCTGCTACACGTTCGATTAACGCACACTGCGAAGCCGGCATATTAAGATGCGTGCGATCCAGCCCTTCCGACTCGAACGCATCCGGCAAGCCTGCAAAAATGATGGCGACATCCTGTTGCGCCGCGATCGATTCGGCCTCCGCAATCATTGCTTCATCGACGACATCCTCCATCAGAGAATACCCTGGCGCATACGCCACTCCCCTTTCGGCTAGCGCAGATATCGCATCCAGCGCTGCATCCAGACGCGTAGGCGTTATATGCGAGCTTCCCCCACCCTGATAACGAGGAGTTGCGGCAAATGCTCCGATCACGGCAATAGATTGCTTGGTGTTGAGCGGCAGCAATGCATTGTCATTTTTAAGCAGCACCATGCACTCACCTGCCGCTCTCCGTGCCAGTTCATGATGCGCTTCCTTATCGTAAATGAAGCCTTCTTTCCTATTGTCGATCGTATGCAAGATAACCTTCAGCAGCCGTTCCACTGCATCATCCAACACGCTTTCTTCCAGCTCGCCGGAGCGGATAGTATCCACGATCATCTGATCGCGTTCCGGACCAGCGTAAGGCATTTCTAGCTCTAGACCTGCCTTCAATCCTTTCATCCGCTCATTAATGGCTCCCCAATCCGTCATGACAAAACCCTCGTGATTCCATCTTTCCTTCAATATCTCTGTAAGCAGATACGGATTTTCCGAACAGAAATCGCCGTTAACCAGGTTGTAGGCACACATGACCGTCCACGCCTTAGCGTCGATGATCGGCCCTTCGAAACTGCGCAAATAAATTTCATTCAATGTTCGTTCGTCGACGACCGCGTTAATGGAATTGCGCAGTGTCTCTTGGTTGTTGGCTGCAAAATGCTTGACTGAGGTTCCGACCCCCTGTCCTTGTACGCCCAATACATGATGGGTTCCCATTTCCGATGAGAGGTACGGGTCTTCGGAAAAATATTCAAAGTTGCGTCCACAAAGCGGAGAACGTTTAATATTAACAGCCGGCCCGAGAATAATGTGAACGCCCTCGGCTTGGCATTCCTCTCCAAGCGCTTGACCTACCTCTTCAATCAATTGTCTGTCCCAAGAAGAGGCAAGACCTGCTCCGCTTGGAAAGCATGTCGACGGTACCGTTTTGCTCGACATGTCCGCAGGATCGGCTTGTTTGCGAAGTCCATGCGGTCCGTCCGTCAGGACGATGGATGGGATGCCGAGGCGTTCTACTGCTTTGGTCTGCCACATGTTCAGCCCCGAACAAAGGCTTGCTTTTTCTTCGAGCGTCATTTGCTTCATGATGTCGTGTACATTTCTATTCATGCGATAAACCTCCCATTTGCGGTGCTGTAATGTGATTATCTGTTTGTATGCGACCATTCGAACTTCCGACTTCAGGCAATGGCTTAACGGCAAGCATGCCGAGCACCACGCAAATCGCTAATACAATGTAGAAAAACGTCCAGCCCCCCACTCCTAGCAGCAGCGGCGCAATCGCAGGCACAATGGACTGCGGCAGTGCATTCGCAACGTTCATCAGGCCGAAGTCCTTGGCGGCATCTTCTTTTCGCGGCAGAATCCGAGCGACCAATGCCATATCGACGGCGCTAAAGCAGCCGAAGCCCAGGCCGATAATAGCGGACGCGATTATATAAGCGGTATACTCCGGAATGAAGGCGTACAACAGTATGCCTACGACCATGATGAAAGCCGAACCATACAAGAACGGTTTCTGTTTCTTGAATTTATCGGACAGAATGCCGCCTACAATGCTGGTAGCAGCCGAAGCGATCAAGCAGACAATATTGAGCGTCCCGACGCTGTTCGTTGCTTGACTTTCCGTGTAACCCATCCGGTTCACGAGCATGACCGTAAGGTATAACGTGCTGCAATAACCCATCATAAGCAGGAATTTCGAGATGATTGCCCACGTAAATGCAGGGAATTTCCTTGGGCTGGGATAAATTTTGCTTATTTTCTCGCCGAACGTTTCTTTTCGTTTTTCGGTCTGGATAATCTCAACCTTCCCGTCGCGAATGACGAATAAACTTATGATCGGACCAACGATGCCGATGATGGAGAGCGACAACCACTTTACGTCAGAGGTTGCGCCGTTCATGAGAATCATGAGCACCATGCCGATGCATACGGCAGCAGGCAGGATAAGTCCGACGATCCCTGAAATCGTACCCTGTCTTTCTTCCTTGACCTGATCCGGAATGAGTGCCGTATAAGCAGCCATGCCAAAATTAAAAAATAGTTGAGCGATCGCCCAGCCGATCATCACTTGCCACACTTCCGTCGCATACCCGACCCAGAATAAGGCGGCACAGCCGACAAGCGGCCCAATGAGCATCCAAGTGCGCCGCCGGCCGAAAGCGTTGTTCGACCGATCGCTAAGCGCCCCGCCCAACGGGTTGCCGATCAAGGCAAAAAACGCGCCCACTCCGGCAATCAGCCCATAAGATGATGTGTATCCATTCGGATCGATCTCTATCATCTTAAAGGTTAACAGCAGCATGGCGGGGGTCATGAGTCCAAGCATCATGCAGCCGTATCCGAGTATAATTCCAAACGTTAATCTGCCTAGCGGGGTTCTGACTTGCCCTTTTACTCTTGGTTCAGTCATGTTATTGCCTCCTAGAGATGTTTGAAATCGCTTACATAAATCATTATAAAGAAAACCACCGGCTTCAGGCAGGTGGCTTTTTGCAGACTTTTATAGCTATTTTTAATGTCTTTTTTGGTAACGCTGTCATGAGATATGCCGCGCAGGTTAAAAATGAACACTAACATCAGTAAATCGAACGAAGTTCCATAAATTCTACGCCATGAGGCTCCAATACGGAGATATGGTTTATCGAGCCGCCGTCGATATCTATTTGCCGCACCTCCAACCGCGGTCGAGAGCCGGCCTTCAGATATTCGATATCATCGGATGTGAGCGATTCGGGCGCCCCCATCCCTACCCAACGGTCGTAGCTGCTTCCATTGTTCCGATCGAGCGCATAGGTCGTCATTCGGTATTTCCCGCTCGGTATTCCTTTCATAACAATGCTAAGTTTGATCGTTTTCTCATCTTTGAAGCCATTGTATCGGTTCGTCATATCGATGAAGGATGTATCTCCCAGCGCGTATAGGTCATCGAAATGGCAATAATTGAAGGTAAGGACTTGATACCCGCCCCGCCCTGCTGTTACGGCATACCCATTTCCGCGTGCAATGAGACGTTCCCCCAGCTTCGATAGCAGCTCGTATGCAATGAGGCCCGCCTTCGGAATGCCGAATTGAGCGATCAGACCGAGTCCCCCATGGAATATGTGCGGCGAGGCCGCTGTCTCCTCGATGTTGTCGCTCAGTACCCAATAGCCGAAACCGTTAATGCTGTCCAAATTATCAATAACATTTTTGACAATATAGGCGGCCTTATATAGGGTGTCATTGGTTAATTCCCGATGATAGGCAGTAGAATTCCATTCCGTAATGTACAGTTTTTTGTCGGTTAGCCCTTGCTCGGCCAGCAATCGCTTTTCCCGAGATAGCATGTCCCGCAGGTAATCCGGATTGGACGATATCCCCCTGAATTCCTCCAGCAGCTTGCGATAAGTCTGCAATGGACACCGTTGATCCAACTGCTCCTTGCTGCGAATATCCTCCAGATTGTCATGCGGATAAAAATGTAGCGGAATAAAATCAGGCAAGCAGTCATGTTCCCTGCAGTATGCAAAAAAGACATCGTTCAGCTCGTTCGAGCGAAAAGTAATAATGCGGCCGGGGGCGCCTATTTGCAGCTGAGAAGATATGCCCTTCAGCGTCCGGTAAGTACGCATGTACAATTCTAAATACTCGGTTATGGTTCCCGGCCAGAATGCCAGCAACTCAGGCTCGTTCCAAAATTCAAACTTCCAGCTTGCCACCTCTTCGAACCCGTAACGATTCATGCAATGGCGCAGGAATCGTTCGACGAGCTCGCACCATATAGCGTTCGACTTCGGAGGGCTAACACAGCTCTTTTTATAAAATACCGTTTTGCTCGGGTTGGCCGCCAAAAGAGATGGCATAAATCCAAGCTCTACAAACGGCTTCAAACCAATGGATAGTAAAAAGTCGAAAAGCTGGTCGACAAATCTGAAATTATAGTGAACCCTGCCCGCATCATCCTCGTCGTAAACCATCATTTCGTCGTCGAATATGCCGTGAAAACGCAAATGTCGAAAAGGACATACGCGTTGAATGTGACGCAAATGCTCCTGTACATCCGCATGAAGTCCTTCTTTGGCTTTTCCGATCGTAATCAGGTTTTTCCATGTATGCTGGACAGGACGACCCAGAGCGGATGCATCCACCTCGTAGGTCTCATGCTCTACCTTGCGTATTTCTGCTGTACCAATGGACGGAGTGCGCCGCAAATATTGATTAATAATCCCAAGGGCATTTGATTGATTAAATGATAAATAGTTTGATGAAAGAGGCTTCTCTTTATTTCCCGTATGCGGCCGATATTGTTTGCGATAATCGCTCGGAGTCATACGATATTTCTGTTTGAAGGCGGCATAAAAGGACTTCGCATTTGGAAAGCCGTGCATCATGGCGATATCCGCTATTGGCGCATCATCATTGCGGAGCAGCTCCTCGACCGCGTTTTTCAAGCGTATGCTGGTTAAGTAAGACTGAAAGTTCACGCCGATATTATCGCCGAAAAATCTGGAAAGATAGGGTACTGACAAATATTCTCTCTCTGCAATCGCCTGAAGTGTTATCGGCTCTTGGTAATGCTCGTCAATGAACGTAATGATCCGCAGCATGCGTTCCATATACTTCTCATTTATTTTCCCTTCCAAGACAGGACGTTTGAACTGCTTGATTAGAATGGAGAATACGCCAAGCATGCATATTTGCATATCAAGCTGGTACCCCTCGCCCTTCTTATATTTCAACTGAACCATTTCCGCCAGGCATTGGCGAAGACGATCCAGAGCGGACTTCTGTTCCTTGCTTGCGCTATGCGAATAACACGCGAAATTGATGCCTTCTATCCCGTTTATATTCTCCTTTATATATTTTAGCGGAATAAGGAACGTGGCAATGATGTTCACGCCAAGCCCGATGACTTCATGTACATGACATTGATTGATCACCAATACATCGCCTTCCGATAAAGAATATTGTTGATCGTGCAAAGTCACCTCCAGGTTGCCTTGCAGCACGAATATGATTTCAATGCTGTTGTGCCAGTGATTGGGCACATAATTCACGCTGTGCAATGAAACGTCGAAGGGCAATGCCTCGTCCGTTTCAATGAGTTCGTATATCGGATTGCTCATCGATGTCTCCTCCATTGCTTTCGCTTTGAGCTAAATCTCATTCTTCATTCTATATTCTTTATTTTATAGAAAATCAGATGCAAATAAAAATCGTGTTCTAACATACACACAATATTGATTCATCCCTATCGATCACTTCCTGACAGGCATAATAAAAAGCGACTTCCCCATAAAGAAGTCGCTTTTGTATACGTCCAACAGTTTTTAATTTCCATGATCAGCAGGGTATGATGTCTTACATTGCTCCAGTACGTTCCCATTGGTGAAGAAAGCCTTTATCCAGCCAGCTTCCGCCGTCCACGGTTATCACGTCGCCCGTTATGTATGAAGCATATCGGGACACCAGGAATGCGGCGACAGATGAGATTTCTTCCTTCGTTCCTAATCGCTTTAGTGCGACGTTATCAATTACGGCTTCCTTCATTTGCTCATTGGCCATCAGCTTCTCTATTCCACCTGTTCCTTCAATTGGACCGGGTGCAAGACAGTTGATGCGTATTCCGTATTTCCCCCATTCCGAAGCAAGCGTGCGCGACATTGCAATAATTCCAGCCTTCGCCGAAGCAGAATGCACGACGCCTGGGCCTCCTGTCCATGCATAGCTGGCAACAATATTAAGCATCGCGCCTCCTTTACCAGCTGCAATCATTTGTTTTCCAACTGCCTGGCTGCAGTACCATGTTCCGTTGAGCACGATATTCTCCACCGCGTTCCAACCATTCACGGACAAATCTTCGGCCCTGCACACGAAATTGCCTGCCGCATTATTTACGAGAATGTCGATGCCGCCCCATGTCTGCACCGTTTCATTCACCATGGATTGCACCATTTCGGGATTGCGTACATCACACTCATAGGCCTGTGCCTTGCCTCCAAGCGATGTGATTTCTTCAACGACTGGACGCAAACGTTCCATACTTCTGCCACAAATCATGACCGAGGCTCCAAGACGTGCAAAATAGAAGGCCATATCCTTCCCCATCCCGGACGATCCTCCCGTGATGATAGCCACTTTACCCTGTAAAAGATCTTGCTCCATTTCTGCTTTCCCCCTTATTTGCTTCATCGTACACAGGTTTCCGCTTCCATGCTGTGCAGATCGGAATTTGGAGCAGCATCTAAGGGGCTGTTAACTTATCCGATCGTTATTACTCCTGCTGTTTATATGCAATCGCATACATTACATATATTTACATTCACCTTACCACATGAAGATTTATCTGTAAACGTTCTCCTTCTCACTTCAATTGAACATCGGTTACATATGCAGTAATATTTCCTTTATACATATTCCCAGACGGCGTTCTTATCGTATTGGCAGCTTTGGCATTGGCATTATTGTAGGCAGCAATGACATAGGCTTCCGAATTGTCCATATGTACTTTATTATTGATAAAGATATTGTTGCTGCCCCATCCCGTGACAACCTCATGAAGCTGGAATGCATCTATGATCGTGTGATTGCCCTCCTGATATCCCACATTATTGCGTATAATCGCATCATTGCCTTTCACATCCATGAAGCTATCTGCATAGTTGGCTCCGCTGATCCCTTCGCCGTTAAAAATACAGTTTTCTACTATTGTTCCTAACGTTCTTTCCTTAATATCAACATGTTCAGCGGTCACTTGCGGGCCAAACACAACATTTCGAATCGTATTGTGATGGGTGGCTTGATTATAGCCTGCGCCGTCGGCAGAACCTACGTATACCCCTTCCCCATATCCTGGTGCAGTTCTGCCGGTATGATGAATGCTTGAATTCTGAATCGTACTGAACGAGCTGCCGTCTCGAAAATGGACGCCTTCCATGCCCGTATTGTACACTTCTACATCAGTGATGAGCGAATAATTGGAATGATCCAGGATGATCCCCTTCTGTGCATTCGTGAATTTAAGATCGCGTATCTCCCAATAATCGCCTCGTACCCGCATGGCATAACCCGATGAGGTTGAATTTCCGGATAGTACAGCAGGATGGCTAGGGTCAGCACTGCGAATTACAATAGGCTGGCCAAATGCTCCGTTAATGTCTGAGGAAAAGCTGCCCTTATATATTCCCGGCGCAAGCACGATTGAGCTCCCTGGAGTAATCCTCTTCAATGCCTTGGATAGACAGGATGTCGTATTGCAAGTTATCTCCTTCGCATCACCCCTGACGGTTGCTGATAATGGTTCCCCAGCAATGCTGCTCCAAGCTAAAGCTTGGGTTGGTGCTAAGCTAATCACAAGTAAAAAATCAGGCCATACAGCCATCCTCGTTCTGGTTTCAGCGAACGCAGATCAGCTATTTGCATCTCCATTCCTCCTCATCGTATTGGTACTTATTTATACTTTTCTGACAGAGGGTTCATTCGATACAATTGCAGCAGATATAGCTAGCTTGGCTGTATTTCGGCTGTAAATCGTGCCATTACGATCGTGTTATAATAATGGCCGTCTGACAAGAGCTTGTCCTTTTTTAAAATTCCTTCTACCTCAAAACCGAGCTTTTTATAAAGGTGAATCGCAACTTCATTCGTTTCCAGTACATTCAACGTAATTTTCTTAATCCCGTTGGCTTCTGCCCATGCAATCGACTGCTGCATCAGGTTTTTGCCAATGCCGTATCCCCAATACTCTTTCAATACACATACTCCGAATTCGACTTTGTGTGAGAATCGCTTCAAATAAGTTCCCGCGCATCTCGAAAAACCGACGATACGATTTTGCACTACAGCAACGAGAAACAAATTTCTTGAGCTCTCGGAGTCCGATTTGATGATTTGTTCAAATCCGCTGGCATCGATGAAAGCCTCACCTTGTTCGCGATCCATATTTTCGGTCTCCCCATCAATTTGCACTCTTGCTGCAGATAACGCTATCGCATCGCTGTTTACCGCAGATCGAATCGTATAACAAAGACCATTCATGTTGAATTCTTTATCATCTATTATCATTTATATCCTCCTTGAATTAAGGTGCAGCATGCTAGAACCAAGCATATTTTCTAACTAAAAACAAACAAGGATGAGTCTTTAAGCAAGGGAAATGACCCTCTCATGACTCATCCTTTTATAAAACTTATTTCCTATCACTAAATGAAATGTGTAATGTGTACTATTATGCCAATGATTACCTTGAAATGCGATTTTGCTGCAGTTTCAAATGCAATATCGGATAAGGACGTCCGCTACTATCCGTTGGCGACTCGTTTACGATCGAAAAACCATTTTTCAAATAAAACATTTTTGCACGCTCATTATCTTTATTGACATCAACTGAATTTACCCCAAACTCCTTGATAAGCAATTGAATGATTTGTGTTCCGTACCCTCTTCCGCTCTTGTCGGGATCTAAAAACAACATCTCCAAATGGTTCTGATGAGTACCCGAAAATCCGACGAAAGAGCCTTCAACAAACCAAAGACGCACATCAAGATGAGGAAAATACAAAGGGATTTCTTCGCGAATTTCCAGCTTATCCTCGAGTTTCAAAAAATGATGGGTAGCGGTTACGGATCTATCCCACAAATTCAAAATAAGCTCATGATCATTTCCTGTCGCTTTTCTGTATTTCATAAAACAATCCTCCTATTTTTTTATCACGCTCCTTTCCCTAATTTATTAATGATCTTAATTACACGGCTCCAACCCATATACGACATCACACATTCTCCCTTTGCCATTCGAATCGATTACAACATCAATTTTCCAGCTACCCATCATTTTACAAGCTATATTTGGAAATAGTCAAATCAGCATCGGCAAGCTTTCATTCCATTAGTTAGCGCTCAAGTTATCTGAATACTTATCTTTTAAATTTCATGTTGATTCTATGCTGTTTGCTGGAATGTCTCATGAAGAGGCGCCTCTCCAGATAATGTCCGCAGCATATGCAGACTAGACGAGTTCAAGCCCGTCAGCATTACTTGCTTCTTATTTTCACGAAACTTGTTAAGCACCTTATCGATTGCATGAACGGCTGAGTCATCCCAAATATGTGCATAAGTGAAATCAATCTCGATATGATTGGATTGGCAATTGAAATCAATCGCCTTCACGAAGCTTGTTGTAGAAGCAAAGAATAGTTGGCCTGTAACCTGAATTCTTGTAGGCTGCCCATCGTTCTCTTGAACAACCTTAATTTTAGAGATTTTCGCAACAAAGAACACGGCACTCAGCAATACGCCTGCAATGACACCTTTGGATAAATCATGCGTAGCTACAACGATGATGACGGTAGCCACCATAACAACAGCATCAGTTATAGGAGCCCTGCGCATATACGTAAAAGATGACCAATCGAACGTGCCTATCGATACCATAATCATAATGCCGACTAGCACCGGCATCGGAATTTGAACGACCAACTCGCCGAGCACGAGAATCAAGAACATTAAAAATGTGCCCGCAACGAATGTAGACAATCGGCTGCGGCCTCCTGATTTGACGTTGATGACCGATTGCCCGATCATGGCACATCCTGCCATACCTCCAAAGAACCCATTTATCATATTGGCAATTCCTTGCCCTCTTGCTTCTCTTGCCTTGTCGCTTCCCGTATCCGTCATTTCATCAATGATCGTGGAGGTTAGAAGTGATTCCAATAACCCGACCAAGGCCATAGCAAAGGAGTATGGTAAAATGATCATCACTGTGTCGAGCGTAAAAGGCACATCGGGAATAAGGAAGGACGGCAAGGATTGCTGAATATTTCCCAGATCCCCAACAGTCCCGAGCTCAACATGGCCGAAAATAGATACGGCTGTCAGTAGTACAATTGCAATTAAGGGAGCCGGCACGGATTTAATCCATCTAGGCAGCATGTATACAAGCAGTAATGTGATACCGACGAATACATAGGTCATCGTTGAAATTCCCCAGAAGTGCGGCACCTGTGCCATAAAAATAAGTATGGCGAGTGCATTTACAAACCCGATCATGACCGCTCTCGGGATAAATTTCATAAGTCTATTAATTTTACAAATACCGAGAATAAATTGAATAACTCCAGTTAGAATGGTTGCAGCAAGCATATACTGCAAGCCATACTCCCTTACTAAAGGCGCCATTACCAACGCCATCGCTCCTGTGGCTGCTGAAATCATGCCTGGTCTTCCACCGGCAAAGGAAATGATGACGGCAATGCAAAAGGAAGCATATAGGCCCACCATCGGATCTACACCTGCGATAATCGAAAATGCGATAGCTTCCGGAATGAGTGCTAGAGCGACCACGATTCCTGACAGCAAATCAGCTCTTACATTAGAAAACCATTGTTGTTTTATTTTTCCCCCACAATTTCACACCTCTTACTTATGTTCACTACAAATCTAGAAACAACTTATAAAACAATAGCAACAGTGTATCACGACAAGCCTCTAAATGGAACCATTTTGGGACTTTTTATTTCAAAATTGAGATATGATATGATGAGAGTAGCTGTGATAAAGGAGCGAATCAGGTGATAATCGGATACATAAGGCCTTATTTTGAAGATGATAGCTGTGAGGAACAGTTGAAGCTGCTGGAGGACAAATGTGATCGAATCGTTCAGGAAGAGCACTCCTCTGCCAAGAGAAGAGTCGCATTATATGATATGGCACATCAACTACAACCTGGTGATACCGTGATGGTGTCGAAGCTGTACAGCTTGGCAGATTCAACGCGACATCTCATGGAAATGCTCGAATTATTCGATGAAAAGCAGTCGTGTTTCTGCTCATTGCAGGAAGAAATCGATACACGAAAGGAATCATGTGCCAATTTCAGATTGATGGTTGCGCATTTACTGGAATTCCAGAGTGACGTAATTAGTGAGAAGACAAGACAGGGCATGTATGAGGCGAAGCGCAATGGAGCAGTTACCGGACGTCCGCGCAAGCCTGATGAAAATGTAAAACGAGCCATTACCATGTACGAGAGCAAGCAATATACTTTGGCTGACATTAAAAATGAAACGGGTATTAGTAAGTCGACCCTCTATCGATATTTAGAGAATTAATGATAGTTCGGTTCCTATAGACGTGCAAAGACGCCTCCGAAACCACTGAATTTGTGGGAATGGAGGCGTCTTTTTTTCATGTATGTTCTTGCCAATTCTATCAATTATATCAGTTCTGCCCCATCGCTTCCAGACACTCTGGAAGAAGCTGACCGCCATCAACGATGATGGTTTGACCCGTAATGTAGCCGGCCTCCTTCGAAGCCAAAAAAAGAGCGGCGTAAGCGATATCTTCGATGCTTCCGAGCCGCTTGAGCGGAACGGACGCCGTCATCGCATTCAGATAATGTTCCCCAAGGCCTTCCAAGCCTTCCGTCATGATGTTACCGGGCATGACGGCGTTAATTGTAATATGGTAACGCGCAAGCTCAAGCGCCGCGCTGCGCATGAATCCAAGCTGAGCGGCTTTACTCGCACCGTAATGCGACCATCCGGCATAACCGGTGGTCGGCCCCGTAATGGAAGAGGTAACAATGATCCGGCCGTACTCCGCTTTCTTCAAAAAAGGCAAGCAAGCTTGAAGAGAAAACAGCGTCCCGCGTGCATTTGTGTCCATCACCTGATCCCACTGCTCTCCGGTCATCTCCTCAATCGACGCATTCGGAAAAATACCGGCATTGGCGCAAAGCACGTCAATCCCCCCGAAAGTACTTGCCGTTTCGTTCGCAACACACTTCATCGACTCCAAATCGGAGACATTGCCTTCGAAAGCATGAGCAATGCCTCCATTTTCTTGGATTTCCGTTACGGTTTCCATCGCTTTTGTCAGGCTGCGTGCAACAACTGCGACGTTCGCCCCCTTTGCAGCGAAGGTTCTTGCAATTCCTTTGCCGATTCCTTTGCTTCCTCCGGTCACAACAACCGTCTTATCCTTCAGTGGCGTTAGCATGTAGATGTGCCCCCATCCTTTTCAATATGTGCTACAATATCCCATCACTTAGATTCCTTGTTATCGTACTATATACCCAAATGCGGGGGCAACTTGACTTATGAACACTTAAACACTCATAAAGAATCCTTCGAAGTTTGAAACCTGCTTCTTATCCAGACATTTGGAGAGGGACGGTATCCTTATGAATGTGCACACTCATCACTAAGCCAATTGTCAGCATATTCGTTAGCATGGAGCTGCCTCCATAACTGATAAATGGCAAAGATAAGCCTGTTAGCGGGACAAGTCCGATATGCATGCCGATATTGACGAACACTTGGAATACGATCATGCCCACTAAGCCAATTACAAGATAACCTCCCGCTAGATTCATGCTTGTATTGGCAATGAGGAAGATACGATAGATCAGCATAAAATACAGCAGCAGCAGAACAGATGAACCTAGAAATCCATATTTTTCACCGATGACAACATAGATGGAATCCGAATATGCATATGGAATGAAGCCTCTATCCATATAAAACCCGTCGCTCCCGCTTAAGCCCCCAGTCCCAATGGCGCTCATTGCATTTTTACACATGCCAAGATTTATCAGGATCGCTCGTCGGATCAAGGAAGGTCTGAATTCTTGACATCTGATGGGGCTTGACGAGCTTCGCGAGCAACTCATAATCCGCAAAATAAAGCCAGCAAATCGTTCCTACTGCAATTGCGATCACGGACAGGCAAATGACCATGTAAAGAGCCTTAACGTTCCCCATCCACAGCATGCTTAGCATAACAGCAATAAATACGAGCGCAGTGCCTAAATCCGGCTGCTTCATAATAATAACGGTGGGCAGAAGGAACACCAGAGCAAACGGCACGATATCGTACAGCAAGCGGAGCTGCTCCCCTCCCCGCTTTTGCAAAAGATGCGCTGCTAGCAGTACCGTTGCGATCTTCATCATTTCAGACGGTTGGAGCTGAAAGCTTCCAATGCTCAGCCACCGAACTGCACCGTTAATATTTTCACCCTTGAACATCACGAGCAGAAGCAGCAGGATCCCTAACCCATATATGACATATGATAGCTTCCCAACTAATAGATTGTAGTCAATGGTTGCAAGCAAGAGCATTGGAATGCAAAATACGCCAAACAGCACGATATTATTCACATGTATGCCATGCAGCTTCGTTTGAAATGTTGCCTCATATACCGCAATTGTACCAATCGCAATAAGACATCCTACAATAACTAGAGTAAACTTATCGATCTTACTAAGTTTGCGCAAAAATATGATCATAGCTCTGTTCCTTTTGATTTCCTTTCCGACCGTAGCCCTGTTGCTGCCGTCTTCGATAGTTATCACGAGAAATGCTGAGGATAATGCCTGTGCTTGCCATACATAAAAGTAAGGAAGATCCCCCGTAGCTAATGAAGGGAAGCGGAACACCGGTTATTGGAAGAAGTCCGGTGACTGCCCCTAAATTAAGCATAACCTGAATAAAGATCATGCTGACAATTCCGGTTCCAAGCATAATGGCAAAGGGATCATCGCTTCGCAGCGCTGTCATGAAGCCTTTTACAACCAAGATGAAAAAGCCGAGTACCACCATACATGCGCCGATAAAGCCGAACTCTTCTCCGATGACCGCAAAAATGAAATCAGTATGCGCTTCTGGAAGATAAAATAGCTTCTGAATACCGTGTCCGAATCCGGTTCCTGTCATTCCACCATGAGCAAGAGCATAAATGGATTGGATCAGTTGATAGCCTGAGCCTTGCTGATCCTCATAAGGATTCATAAAAGACGCGATGCGCTTAAAGCGGTAGCTTTGGCTTACTGCCAAATAGATCATTACAGGCGAAATTCCAATACATAATAAGCCTAACTGACGTAAATTAACGCCGCCAATGATAATAACAGTTAGACAAATAAAGAATAGCATGAGAACAGATCCGAAGTCGGGCTGCTTCATAATAAGCAATGAGATGAAGCTCACTACGATAAGAATGGGCAGCAGCCCCTTCTTAAAGCTTTGGATACGCTCTCCCTTATTGCTAATTAGAGATGATATGTACATGATGAGTGCCAGCTTCGTGAATTCAACCGGTTGAAACTGAAATCCAGCTACAACAATCCATCTTCTCGCTCCATTCATGCTGCTGCCTGCCGCCACAACGACAAGCAGAAGAACAATAGAAACAAGCAGCAAATAAGGCGCTGTTTTCTTCCACACGCGAATGGGAATATTCATCATGACGAACATACCGACGAGTCCAATGCAGGCAAACTTGATTTGCTTGGATGTATAATACCAGGGATTATCATGCTTCACGCTGCCCAATGCGGAGCTTGCGCTGAATATCATCGCCATGCCAAAACATGCAAGCAGCACGACGGTAAATAACAACAGGAAGTCTGGGCGGCCTTTTTTCATTGTCGGTTCCATCAGCTATGCCTCCGTTCTTGCACGGGGGTGAGTTCAATTACTTTTTGGTTCGGGGCTCCATCAGCTTCTCAGCTGTTACCGCAGGATCGAGCCAATTCGCGATAAGCTCGCGCGCATATGCCAGATCCCCTTCGTCCAGGTTGTAATACCAAATATCGTGCTTCATCATCCCCTCTCCATCTAAAGCATAGGTTGTGAATTGAGGGAGAGTGTCCTTCATGAAGATGGATTTGGCCAGATCAATCATATCGGATGGAGAAATGTCTGTTGTAAAGTGCTCGCCCGCAATGCCAAGCAGTTCAGGAATATGGCTGAATTTATCCAACTGAACCGCACGTTCCGCTATGGCCTGTAAAAAAACTTCGATTGCGCATCATGCGATCCATATCGGAATCCTCGCGATATCTTACATAGTTAAGAGCTTCGAGACCGTTGTAAATGGGCTTGTTCGCTTCAATTCTGAATTTGTCATGATTCCAGTTTTTATTGACAATATCTTTTGTTATCGGTAACTCAATCCCACCTAGCGCATCCATAACATTCTTAAATCCTGTGAAGTTGATGGCTGCATAATGGGTCACGGGATGCTGCAGCAGATGCTCTACACTGTCAACGCTCATTTTGGCTCCGCCGAACGCATACGCATGGGCGATCTTGTCTTGTTTGTTCTTTCCTACAATTTCGGTATAGCTGTCACGTGGAATGGACAATAACAGAATCCGATTCTCCTTGCGCCTCACGACAGAATAAATCATTGAATCTGATCGGCCTATTTCCTTGTCCCGCTGATCAATTCCAAGGAGCAGAACCGAGAATGGCTCATCTTGCACCAATGGATTTTTAATTGTTAATGGCTTATACGCTTCCTCCAGCTTCTTCTCCACCTGCTTCGATAAAAACATATCGAAGGTCATGAGGGCAATCTGCTTGCGGCATAGATATCCCACCGTCGCTGTCACTACGAGAAGAAATGCCAGCGAAATGATTATCCATTTTTTATTGATTTTCATTGTTGCCCCTTTCTCTTTCATTCCCTATTTCTTATGTGATTTCTTGCTTTCTCATCGGCATTTACATCGAAATCAATCTGGCCACTGTATGTTTTTTTGTCCCATAACTTCAACGCCTGGTCCTGCCATGTATATACATCAAGACCATTTTCGTCGCCGCCCATTGTCCAGCCTAATACAATCTCGGGCAAGCCGTCCTTGTTGACATCAGTCAAGCTAGCGTAATCAAGTCCGTATCCGTAGCCCTTCGTATCCCACACGATGTTCCATTGCTTATTTTCGTATCTGAGCAAGGCCGCCTTGCGCGTCTTCTCATTACGTACATTCTCTTCATACACGATAACAGCTTCATCGTGGCCATCCCCATCGACATCTCCATACGATATACCGGTGTTCCCTCCCCCATGCTTTGGGATTAATAATCGGGAGCCGTCAGGCAGTGCCCGCCGAACAACAGCTTCATGGCTATGACTTGCGGGAAGTGGTGGCTGAATGAGGTCGATAGGTGCAGCTGGAACTCCACAACCAACTGTCCACATGAGCAACCCCAATATCCATATTTGCCGCATCTTCTGTCTTCTCATTTATCCATATCCACCTTCCTTGCCTGATCGTACTCCATGTATTAGTGTATATTTTCAATTGGATGAAAGGGTTATGAAATCGTTAAAATTCATAATCATTTTTCCTCTTCTCGATCAATGACTTGCTCATTTATGGGCAAATAAATACGAACTGTCGTGCCAGCACCTGGCTCACTATCAATCTCCATCCTGCCATGATGGAGGCGTATAATCTCTTGACAGATAGACAGTCCGAGCCCGCTTCCAGTTGGACTGTTCTTTCCTTTGTAAAATTTCTGGAGCACCAACTTGAGCTCCTCTTCCGCTATACCGCAGCCGGTATCTTGAATATGAATCATAACTTCTCTATGACAAACTTCGGCATGAACAACAATAGTACCGCCTGCATCCGTAAATTTAAGCGAGTTGTCCAACAGGTTAATGAACACCTGTCTCAAGCGATTCTCATCGGCTGTGATCTTAGGAATATCGGAGTCAGCATAAATATCAAGACGTATTCCTAAACGCGCAGCCCTTGGAGCCATCAATATGCCAATCTGCTGGATCAGTTCGGGAACATGCATAGAGCTTCGTACCAATTCGAACCTGCCATTATCCAGCTTGGAGAAGTCTAATAATTCGTCTACTAATTGAGCTAGCCGATCTGTTTCTGATTCAATAATATCCAGTCCTTCCGTCACCAATGACTCATCACGTGCTGCATCTGCCTTCAATGTTACTGTCCACCCCTTAATATTAGTCAGCGGGGTACGAATCTCATGCGAGACCGAGGAGATAAATTCATTTTTATGCTGATCGTTGCGGCTGATTCTGGACGCCATTGCATTCATCGTGTCCGCAAGCGTTCCTAGCTCATCTCGATAATATTTTTTGGCTCGTATAGAAAAGTTCCCATCCGCCATCTGTTCAGCGGCTTTTGTCAGTTCTTTTATGGAGTTGGTTATCGTTCGCGATATGAACAGACTTAACATCGCAACAATGAGGACAACGAGCACGCCCGCTACAATAATTAGACCGGAGACATAACGAATGGCTTCAATTGTTCCCGTGAGAGAACTGATAAAGCGAACGATGCCTACTGTTTTGCCTTTTGATTGGAGCGGATAAGAAACGGCAACTATATTCTCATTGGTGTCGCCATCAACGCCGCGCCATGTGCCTGCTGCACCTCCAGAGGCCTGCTGTACGTCAGCGTATTTGATGAACGAAATGCCTGACCTAGCGCCAAATGAATCTTGTATCATATGTCCGGCGGCATCCAAGATCTGAACCTGTCCGGAAGTATGCTGCGAAAATGCTCTAACGAGCCTTTCCGCTTGCTCATTCACTTCTTCTTCTGAGAAATATTGTTGGAAGAATGAGGCCGAGATTTCAGCTTGATTCATCAGCGCCCGCTCAACATTATAGTGATAGTAATAGTTGACTGAAGTGATCAAAATGACTTCTAATATGCATACGGTTGCTAGGATTACAGCTAAATAACTGCCAACTAACCGTTGTTGAATGCTCAATCTTTATTCTCCTTTCTTCCAACGATACCCCATCCCCCAGACAGTTTCGATCCGTCTCGGATTCGAGCAATCATCCTCAATCTTCTCTCGCAGCTTGCGAACATGAACATCAACCGTCTTCGGATCGCCAATAAAGTCTTCGCCCCAAGCTAAATTCAATAACTCATCTCTTGATAGAGCCTTATCCGGATGCTCAAGAAATGCCTTGATCATGCCGAACTCTTTTGGAGTCAGCTCGATTTTTGCACCGTGCTTGAACACTTTATTTGCTCCCTTATCCAGTCTTATCGGGCCAGATTCGAGTACGGTATTTGATACAGAAGATGTTTGTTTCGTACGACGCAAAACCGTCTTGATTCTGGCAACAAGCTCAAGCGGATTGAACGGCTTCACAATATAATCGTCAGCTCCAAGCTCAAGCCCTTTAATTTTGTCAAAGTCCTGTCCCTTAGCGGTCAAAAAGATAATGACGATATTCGCATCTATTTGTCTAATCTGTTGACAAATATCGAAGCCCTCCATATCAGGCAGCATAATATCAAGAACAACAGCGTCCGGCCGATTATCCGTAAATTGCTTCATCGCCTCTATCCCCATTGCCGCCTCACTCACTTGAAAACCATTACGCTCCAAATTAATCGAAATAAAACGGCGTATATGACTGTCATCCTCAACGACTAGCACATGATTGCGGATTTGTGACTCTATCGAGCTGGTCCATTTATTCATCGAATTCTCCCCCAATCGATTTGCTTATGTAACGAATCGGATTCGTACTTACTCTGAATAAAGTAAACAGCCCTCCCTTCCTCGGGAGAGCTGTTGATGAAAAAGGCTGCTATAATTGCGCACAATTCAAATAAGCACCGTTCCCCCTGGTACAGTTTTGGCACTATACAACGTAAAGAGGCACATGCCTCTTAGCCACATTATGAAAAGCCTTAATCCGGCAATCCCTGTTCTACCCATTGGCATCTCTCGATGTTTCCGGGCAGTGGCCTATATTCGTATAGGAGCCTCACCTAACGAGGACATATTCTACTTCCTGCATCTTACCTTCAATGTTCAGAACTGTCAATGAAGCCGTGCTTGCAATCAAGAGAGGTAAATGAATGATATCTGAGAACATTTCGGACAATGAGAGCAGCGCTGCCTTAAATTATTCCTTAAAATTAAGAAATCACCGAATTCAGACCTAGCAGAAGCGCGTTCAAAGGATGTTTGGGTCAAGCTTTAAAAATTTTCTTCTCATCATACTCGAAGTTAAAGCGTATACATTTTTTGTGTTCTGACTCCAACCCCTTTTCATCCAGTATAGGCTCATAATGAGTTTTTATACATTCATTTCAACTTGAGAAATCAGATTCCAAAAAGGAGGTGTGTACACAGCAGCTGCATGAATAGTAAGCAAGTATTTGCATGCTTTTGAACGTGTCCAATTAAAGGAGGAATTTCATTTTGACAGAAAAAAGTTCGTGGAATTTAGATTTGCGCAAATGGCTGGTCATTGGCGGAATGATGCTTTCCATGGCATTTGTCTTGCTCCTGTTCTCTAGCACCGCATTTGCTCACGGCTATATCGACTCGCCTAGCAGCAGAGCGGATTTGTGTGCGAGAAAGGTAAACAAAAACTGTGGTTTCATCATTTATGAACCACAAAGCTTGGAAGCACATAAGGGCTTTCCGGCAGCAGGTCCTTCAGATGGCAAGATTGCCAGTGCGAACGGCGCTTTTCCTGAATTGGATCAGCAATCAGCTACACGCTGGAGCAAGGTGAAAATTACACCCGGAACGACTACCTTCCACTGGACGATTGAAGCAAACCATGCAACGACAAGCTGGAAATATTACATGACAAAGCAAGACTGGAATCCAAATGCGCCGCTTGGCCGCGCCTCCTTCGACTTAACTCCGTTCTGCAGCGTGGACTATAAAGGCAAACAGCCCCCACATTCTTATTCCGATACGTGCAATGTCCCTAGCCGAACCGGATATCAAGTAATATTAGCGGTATGGGAAATCGCGGATACAGCCAATGCCTTTTACAATGTTATAGATGTTGACTTCGGCGGCGGCTCCCCAGTCGATCCTACTCCGCCTACTGCACCTACGAATCTTGCCGTATCGAACATTACGGCATATACCGCTACATTATCGTGGAATGCTTCCTCAGATAACGTAAGTGTTACCGGCTATACTATTTACAAGGATTCCACACTCGTTGGCTCCACGAACGGAAACACAGTAACGTATGCGTTGACAGGGCTGACACCAAATACATCCTATTCGTACACCGTGCGAGCCTTGGATGCAGCCGGCAATGAATCCACTAGCAGCAATGTCGCTTCTTTCCAAACCTCGGCGCCGCAGCCAGATACGGAACCGCCAACTGCCCCAGCTCAATTATCTGCATCGGATATTACTTCAACCAGTGTGAAGCTGTCCTGGAAAGCTTCGACGGACAATGTAGGCGTCACCGGTTATCGAATATACAATGGTTCGACATTGGCAGCCTCAACAAGCGGTTTGACCTATACGGTAACAGGACTTACACCTCATACGGCTTACACGTTTACGGTTATTGCTTACGATGCCGCGGGCAATGTATCGCCGAGCGGCAATGCGGTTAATGTCACAACTTCACCTGCACCGACTGCTTCTCCTTGGGCGGCTAATACCTCATATGCCGTAGGCGCACTTGTAACTTATAACGGCAAAACCTATGAAGCGCTTGTTGCCCATACGTCTCTAGCTGGATGGGAGCCGCCTAATGTCCCTGCACTGTGGCTATTGAAATCTTGAAATGAACACTACCATTCCACGGGTGCTATCTTTGAATATCCTGCTATGTGCAGCACGTATCCTTTTCCTCTTATGTGCTGCAAGATAGTAGGTTGACTTGGGTTCTCTTCAATCTTTTCGCGGACTTTTTTGATATAGATATAGAGCACACCTTCAGAAGTATCCAAACTATCAGCAAGTTCGTGAGCCGATACCGGTTGGCCGTCTTGTTGAACCAAATGATAGAGCAGCTTAAATTCAAGTGTTGACAATATATGTTCTACTCCGTTCTTCTGAATGGAATGGTTGGCTACCTGAAATAATGTCTGGTTATCATCCAGCACGACAGCATTATCAATTGCATGACAATTCCTTGTGTGTTCTTTTTCGCTTTCGTCACCCAACATTCCAGAAATGGATTGCTCCCACATCATCATCTTCTTCAATGTATCCTTCTCCTCTGGATTCACGATCATGATAGGCACCTTGGTCTCTGTCATCATGCGGGTGAAGCATGTGTCGTCCTCGATCTGATTCGCATCTAATAAGAATACGCTGCGAGATGTTGCGCAAGCGATTGCCTCACGGAACCTGTGGCAATCTTGAATATGAGTAAGCTTCATTTTGTCGTTGAATAAATGACTGACGTATGTAAAGAAAAATGGTTATTCGTATACACGGATAATTCCATGTCGCTTCCCTCTCTTCATTATCCCCTTGTTCGCCATAGAAGCGCTAGATTCTATTGTATACAGGGAGAGAAGCTATGTAAATTGCTGCGGCAGAGCCAACACAAGCCCTCCATCATGAAGAATGTGTGGGCTTGTGTATATTTACGTTATTCTTCGAGAACGAGTTTAATTTGATTCATAGTTGATGCAGATAGAGGAATGCCGCTGGCCTCTGCATTGTTGCGAATCTGTTCTACCCGCTTCCCGCCAGGAATGACTGCGTCGACGCCTGGCTGATGTAGCAGCCAAGCAAGTGCCAAATTCGGCAGCGTGAGCTGCTCCTCGCTTGCAATGGCTTTTAATTTCTCTACTCTAGCTAGATGCCGTGTGAACATATCCGGCTGGAACAATGCCAAATCCTTGCGCCAATCCCCATCGTCCAGTATCATATCGGATTGATACTTTCCTCCTAATATGCCGAACGCGAGAGGCCCATACGGAATAAAGGAAATATCATGTTCCATACAATAAGGAAGCAGCTCCTGTTCAGCTGAGCGATCCAGCATGTGATAAGGGCTTTGCAGCACGTTGAGCTCATTTGTTTCATTTGCTTGCTTTACTTGCTCGATCGTCGCATTGGAAATGCCGATTGCACGTATTTTCCCCTCTGACTTCAGACGAGTAAGTTCTCCGACAGATTCACTAAGCGGGATACTCCCATCGATAAAATGAAGATAGTATAAATCGATATAATCGGTCTGAAGCCGCTTCATGCTCGCCTCCACTGCGCTTCTTAGATAGCGGGGGTCATTATTGAAGCGTATGCTGCCGTTGTCGAGCTTCTCGATCCCTCCCTTGGTAGCAAGCACTAGATTATTCCGGCAATCTCGAATAACCTCTCCAATCAATTGTTCCGAACGACCGAATCCATAGGCATCCGCTGTATCTAAGAACGTTATTCCCTGATCAATGGCTTCTTGAACAGTTTGTTTACCGGTAAGTTCATTTACATTAGCGAAATTGTTATGCCCACCTACCGCATTTGTCCCAAATCCAATTTCTGATACTTCAATTGATGTTTTTTAAAAGTAGTAAACTTCATTCGGTTCTCCCCTTCTCATAATAATCCTCTGTGATTCGGTGTTCCCTTTGCCTTCTCAATAATACGCATTTGCATGGATGGGTATGAATTCTAAATGTTGAGCAGCCCGTTATGACACCTATAACGTTATCAATTTTCAACAGTGTCTGTCTTGAACAAAACGTTAAGGTTCGCCTTAATTTTTGTTAAGATAGAGGATAGAACTAAAATGGATTGATCGATTACATTCACATGTAGATTTGGAGGGATATGTGTTGGAGCCTAAAGAAATCATTCGAAATATTGAAACGATTAGAAACTCCAAACCATTATGGAAAGAGTTCGAATACCAAGAAAAAGACGAAAATTACTTCAAACGATATGCGGCAGCAGTCGCCATTCAATATGACTGGAAGCATGAGGATTATGAGTTCATTCGATTTTTGATGGAAAATGAAGTAGAGAGCCGAACCCATGATTCTTTTCAAGGTTACGGGGATTCCTTGCTGCTCCTTTCTTATTTGTTGGCAAAGTTCCGTAAACCAGAACATGTATGGCTCTATGAAAAAGCTAAATGCGCTAATTTTGATACCTATTGCGGCTATTTTGATGAATTTCTCTTTTCTGCAGGAGTCGAAAATACGTGCAAGTACCTTGAGGAATATGAGCTGACGAAATCGAACGGCTATTTATTCGAGAGGAAAGATCGATTGAGATCCCTTTATTCCGAGGAAGAAATTGAAGCGTTCCTGCAAAGGATGGCCTCATGGTTCCCCGACAGCATCGACAAGGAGTCCACAGATAGTCTGTTGTCCAGAGCAATTGATTTTCAAGATCATGAAGAGGCTGATAAGCTGTTTGCCATCCTTGAACAGGAAGCCGGAGCTGACACAACGTCATTATTTTACCGAGCAAAAGAGTTAAAAAAATATGAAAAAGCCATTTCCTATAAACAAAAGGAATTAGCGTCTATCAGCGACCCAAGTGAGAAGGCATCTGCACTTCTAAATATCACCGAGCTGCATGTGATGAATAACGACTGCAGCCAAGCTTTCGCATCTGCCCGACAATGGGAACAGCTATTATTGCAATTTGATAGTTGGCGGGAAACGGGTCTGGGCCAATCAATGAGTGAGGCTTGGTTCGATATCTGTCTTGGCTTAAGTAAAGAGCAGGATGTGACGAATGCTCTCTTATGCTATGAAAATGGGAAATGGATGATCAGCAAAACGAATTATGTGTACTTAAATCTATTAAAGAAAGTATACGCATGCAGTGAAGCGCTCCAAAAAAAGAAAGACATGCGTTACTATAAAATGAAAATAGAAAAGGAGAAAAAGAAGATTAATCGAATAAAAAACAGATGCTACTAGTATATATTTTATTCTAATTTTAACGAATTGAGGTAATTTACAAATGGAGATTTCGTATTGGAAAGGCAAGCGTATTCGGTTTCGCGCACCTGTTGCAGATGATATCATCATATTTGACAGTTTGGATGACAGCATACTGCAAAATATGGACTCGATCGCATTTCCACGGACACAAGCGCAAATGGAAGAATGGATCGAGCAAATCTCGCAGGGAGCTGATGAAAATAGCCATGATTTCTACTGGATCGCCGAGGATGCCGAACAGGGAAACGTTGTTGGTACCATTGAGATCGATGGCTGCGACTCAAAAAACGGAACCTTCGATTATGCGATTTCTGTCTTCCCTGCTTTTCGGGGCAAGGGCTACGCCAGCGATATGATACTTACCATTTTGAAGCATTATTTCTTCGAGCTGAGATATCAAAAAGCGACCGTTTGCATTTACTCCTTCAACGAAGCTTCTATGAACTTGCATCGCAAGTTGGGTTTCATCCAGGAAGGCAGACTGCGCAACATGATTTACACGAACGGCAGGTACTATGACGAGATTTATTTCGGCATAACGAAAGAGGAGTATGAGGGACTGTACAACAGATAATGTATGACGATCCATTTACCTATACATATCTGACAAAGGAGCTTCGAGCGGTAGTTTTTCTACCTTTCCAACAGCTCCTTTGTTCTGTTTGCAACTTATTGTGATCTTATTATGGTTTCAATCGCTTTTGCAGGTTAATTTTTCAGGCCCTTCATTGGCTGCTGCTCGAATGTATGTAATGTCCCTTTCGGATTGACAAGCGCGCTAACGGTCGGCTGTCCTTGCTTCGTGAACGTATAGCGGTCGAGCTGTATCGCTACCTTCGATCCCTTCAAATCAACGCCAAATAGCTGCTTTGCCGTCGGCGCAGCCTTGGTGATCGCCTGTTCGGACGTGAGTATCGGCTGGGCGAACGTTTGCTTATATTCATCGTCGGATTTATAGTATTCTTTTTCTCGAAGCAATTCGGCCCCCCATACTTTCCCGGTATCCGCTCCGATGTGCACTTTGTGCAGGATAGAATTCTTCAATCCTTCATCAAAGAACTTCAGCACCTTTCCCTCCTTGTTCTGAGGATTATAATTTAGGTTCACCCCATCAAGCACCTTTACGTCCTGTCCGCCGTTTAAGAGTTTCATCGTTTTACGCGCAATATCAACCTTAGATTTATCTGGTGCCTTCGCATAGCTAATGGTTGCATTTGTTACTTTTCCGCTTTTTCCATCAATAGTGACAAAAGTAGCTAAATTCATACCGTGCAGGGTCCACGTATCCTTGCCTCTAGATGCGTCTTTTACCTGCTCCATCTTCGGATCCAATTCTTTCAGTTTATTTTTGCCTGCAGTTAGAATGGACAAAGGTACATCCTTGAGATCCGCTACCAGGCTGAAAAGTACGATTTCTTCGGATTGTGAATTGACGACTATATTTCCACGTTTGTCCCTTAGCTCGAAACGAATGTACTCCCCGTCAGGCAAATCCGGCATTCCTACCTGCGAATAATCGACAATTTCATAAGCCGAATTTGGCATGGCATCCTTTATTGCCTTTTTCACCTTCGCAATCATTTCTTCGCTAACCTCGATTTTGGCCTTCGCTTGCTGGGCAAAAGCCCTTGGCAAATATGCCGCGTCAGTTAAAACTCCTGCAGAAAGTGCACTTACAAGCATTACAGCGACAACTGATTTCTTCACATTCATTTCGATTCCCTCCTAAAATGTGGATCTCAAACTACTCTCTCCGGTTCATTAGATCACGAGAGAAATGATCAGGTTCACGTAATTCGCAAAAAAACGGGCGCAAAAAAAGATTGACTCCCGTTACATTCCAATATAAACTGAAGCAGTAATTTAGTAAATTAGTAATTTAGTAAATACAAAATTGAAAAGAGGGAGAAAATGAAAATACCTGCTACGTTAAAACACAAGCCTGTGGTCGTGTCGGACAATTATGAGCAAGTCGATGGCCCATTCGCCAGGAACACAGATGCAAAAGTTCTTTCCCTGGGATTGGCTCAGCATAATGACAGAGGAAAGGTCGAACTTTCCGCCAAGGTATGGAGACATACGGGAGGGAAAGGGGCGCAGAATTCGGAGGAACTTCCCCTCCATCGTGTGCTTGATTTATCCATTTTGATTTGCCGCTCTGTAGCTCATTTTCACGAAGCATACCGCTATGAGCATTTATATGACCCGCAGCAGCCTGTCATCGACCGGATTGGCCTGCAAGGAGATGCCATGACCGTGGCCATTAATACGGAAAATAAGCAAATCAATGAAGACATTAAATTGTTCAGTCAAGCGCTGAGTGACAATGATGAGATGATCAGCGAGCGCCTTCGCAATCTATCCAAAATTTTAAAGGATATGGGGTATTGACATGTTGTCCAATCGATATGTTCGAACCGTGATTCTCTCCCGGGTGCTGCTCCAACTTGGAATTTGGATCCGGAATTATGCAGTTCTGCTGTATGTTACCGAATTGACAAACAATAATCCGATTTATGTATCGCTAATTTCAGTTGCGGAATTTGCTCCAATTTTTCTATTCGGACTAATTGGCGGAACCTTTGCCGATCGATGGAAGCCGAAGCGAACGATGGTATGGAGCGATCTGCTGTCTTCCTTGTCCGTTGTAGCTGTGCTGATTGCTGTTTTGAACAACGGATGGATTGCCCTTCTCATCGGATCATTTATTTCGGCCAGTCTGTCACAGTTTTCTCAGCCTTCGGCCATGAAACTATTCAAGCGGCATGTACCAAGTGAACAACTGCAAGGCGTAATGGCGATGTTCCAAACGCTTGTCGCCATCTTCACGGTCTTGGGTCCGATTATCGGCACATTTCTATTTATACAGTTTGGAATTCACGTATCTCTAATGTTGACGGCTGTCTTCTTCCTGGGATCTTCGCTCATATTGTCCTCACTCCCACGCGACGAGGAAGAACCGCAATCAAACGATGCAGGCAGCTTCATCAAGGAGCTGACAGCCGGGCTGCGCTATATTGGGTCGAATCAATCGTTACGCACACTTTGCATGACCTTCGCGGCTGTCGGATTAGCGTCAGGTCTGACGCAACCGCTTCAAATCTTCCTTGTCATCGAGAAATTGGGATTGAACAAGCAAGATTTACAGTGGTTTGTAATGGCCAACGGAGCAGCCATGTTCGCAGGCGGAATTGCCATCATGGGGATCGCTAAAAAGGTAAAGCCGCAGTTGCTGCTCATGATCGGCTTGCTTGTCGCGGCCGTCTGTACGATGGGCATTGGCGCGTCTACCATGATTTGGCTAACCGTTGTTCTCTTAGTAATTAGCGGCTTGTTCTACCCATGTATTCATGGCGGCATTCAGACACTTATAGTGCGCAATACAGAAGGTGCATTTATGGGCAGAGTATCCGGCGTGATCACGCCTGTTTTTATGGGCATGATGGTCGTGGGCATGTTTTTATCCGGTTATTTGAAGGAGATGTTTTCTCTGCTTACTGTATTTGTGTTGAGCGGTATATTGATTATTGCGGGGACCCTTTTGCTCACCCCTCTCCTTTTTGAAAAAAAGCAAACGATAAGCGAAGCTCCGCATCATGATGGATAAGGAGAATCATGAAATGAACGTACAAGAAACCTATGTCTTGTCCCCTGCGAGACAACTGACGGATGAAGAGAAAACGCTGGTTTGGAAGAAGCCTTCCTCTCATCAGATCAGTGAAGAAGAACAGCGTATTTGTAAAGAAGTAAAGCGCAACTGGAATCGCGGGGAAATGAAAATTGCCAATATTCTGTTAGAAGGCGATGCCGGTTCCGGTAAAACACAACTAGCCAAAGCGCTATCAGCTAATTTCGGATTGCCGTATACGAAAGTAACCTGCTTTGCCGATATGGATAAATCAGATATTATCGGCGCCATTTTGCCAGTCATTCCTTCTGAGCAATTAGAGAAGGTGGAACCTGCGGAGCAACGCATGTGGCAAGCAATCTATGAGAGCGATAGTATGCATCGCATAACGGAAATTTTAATGGATGCCCTAGAGATTACACAGGAACAGGCTACCTTACAAATGAAGCAGCTAATGAAGCGTGCGGTTGAAAATACCGATGGAGAGACTGTTGAATATCGATTTTACCCATCGGAGATCGTTAGAGCGTTTCAAAAAGGATATCTTCTAGAAATTCAAGAACCTAATGTGATTCGAGATGCAGCGGTATTGATGGCGTTAAACTCTGCTCTGGAACTGGATGGAAGCATGAACCTCCCTACTGAGATCATACACAGACACCCAGACTTTATCGCAGTCATCACAACAAACCGAAGCTATGCGGGAGCCAGACCGTTAAACGAAGCACTACGCGACAGAGTTCAACACTCGGAAAAGATGGATCTGCCCGGCAAAGAGGTCATGATGGAACGCGCGATGTCCAAAACAGGCTATCAGGATGAAAAGGTGCTTAGCTTATTAGCAGATGTCATTATCATTTTGGATCGAACAGCCCGAGTAAATGCGATCAAAGGCGTGGCTGGAATGCGTTCCTTTTTCTACTGGACAGATGCAGTTGCTGGAGGAGCCTCCGTCAAAGCGTCCCTATATCATAAGGTCATCTATAAAATAACAACCGATGACGAAGAAATTAAGATTCTGGAAGAAGCACTTGAGAAGCATGGATTGCTTGCTGCCTTAGAGGACACTGCGAATCAGGTAAAAAAAACAAAAAATCGGTGATACAATAGAAATCAAAACATGGGGAGATATCAACTCGGATCTTGACTATGATGCTGACAACCTAACTGAGGAAAGAGGCATAGCACTGAGAAAGTCTGCGGATAGTGAGGATAGCTCATCACGAACATCTGTGGATCCTCACGACGATACAATGATAAGTACAGATACCGGTGAAGACGGCTCCCCCCACTATCATCAGGCAAATCCGGATCTAATGACTGAGGATGAACAACAAAAAGAGCGCGACTTTCGCAAAAAGCTAAATCGTGCTGCCAGAGACTTAGTGTCCAATACGATTCATGATAAGGTGAAGCTTATCGTTCACCGTCCAGACTATACGCTAGAAGATCAGTACGAATACGATCGTCTCAGCAAAGGACTCATGCCAATCGTGAGGGAGATTGCCCGAAAAACACTCCCGCTGCTGGAACATGAGGTATCTTCCGAATATGTTAGGAATCGTTACTATGGAAGCAAATTTCAGGCGGATAGTGTGGCTTACAGGGATTATCGGTATTTTGCTAAAAAACGCCCTCCATCTGATTCCCCTTCCCTAGGGGTTGGCCTCAGGATTGACGAATCCGCATCGATGTCTGCGTTTGGCAGATTGAAAGCGGCTAAACAAGCGGTAATGGCAGTCTATGAATATTGTCAGATTTGCCAGATCCCCATACTCATCTACGGCGACACGGCTGATGTTTCCAGGATGGAGCAAATGTCGATCTTTGCTTACACCGACTTTGAGAAGCCAGATCCTAGCGACCGATTCAGGCTCATGAACATCCAGGCCAGAAGCAATAATCGCGATGGAATGGCGCTGCGAATGATAGCGGAACGATTAGCCGTATCCCCTCAACAAACCAAGCTGCTCATTAGCATTAGTGATGGACAGCCCAAAGCAATGGACGATTACACAGGGAATAATGCAGTAAACGACATGCAGCAAACGATTGAGGAATACGAGCGACGAGGAGTTCGATTCCTTGCAGCCGCAATCGGTCAAGACAAGGACATCATCCAGGAAATCTACGGGAATGATCGTTTTTTGGATATTTCGGATTTGCATGAGCTGCCTGCTAAGTTAGTTCGGATGATCACTAGATATATATAATTCACATCACTCTTCAACCTTGAAAAGGAGAACAAACAACATGGATATGAACAAGCGCAAGGAGCTTATTGAAGCTTTCAAACAGATCAAGACTTACATGGGAGTTGTCCAGATTAAGAATACCGTCAACGGCAAAATCTATATTGACAGCTATCCTAATTTGAAAAATAAGTGGCTTACGATACAAATGCAGCTGGACATGGGCAGATTCGCAAATGCTCAGCTTCAAAAGGATTGGAAGGAGTTCGGATCGGATGCCTTCACCTATGAGATTCTGGAGCAGAAGGAAGCTGATAAGGTAACCGACATACGCTGGGAAGTGAAGCAAATCATAAAGCCATGGCTTGAAAAATTGCAGCCCTATGGAGACAAAGGGTATAATAAGCCTCCTAAGAATTAAGTTATTGTCGTAATTTACTGCAATTGGCGGGGAAGCTTCCCCGCCGTTTTCTTATATGTCCCAGTATACCCGACAGATTGACTATCATTGAAATCCAAGATAAGATGAAACAGTCATTTAGTAAATTAGTAAATGAAAAGAGGGTCAGAACGTGAAAATACCTACTACGTTAAAACATAAACCTGTTGTCGTGTCGGAAAACTATGAGCAGATTGACGGCCGACTCGCTCCCAATACAGATGCCAAAGGCCTTTCGTTAGGATTGGCCCAATGGAACGATAGAGGAAAGATCGATATTTCTGCCAAAGTGTGGAGATACACGGGAGAAAAATGGTCCAGACAATCCGAAGAGCTCCCTCTGCATCGTGTTCTTGATTTGTCTATTCTGATTTGTCGTTCATTGGAACATTTTCGTGAAGCGTATCGATATGAGCATCTTTATGATCCCGAGCAGCCTATCATCGACCGAGTTGGCCTGCAAGGAGATGCCATGACCGTGGCGGTATGTACGGACAATGAGCGAATTAATGAGGATATTAAGCTGTTCAGCCAAGCGTTAAGCAATGACGATGAGATGATAGGCGAACGTCTGCGCACGTTATCCAAAATATTAAAGGATATGGGGTATTAAGTCTAATTACAGGCAGAAACTAAGCCCTCATCTTACATTATTAGGGGTGTTCCTAGTCGCTCTCAACTTCTGGGACACCCCTTCCTTTTCTATAATCGAATCGTACCTACGGACAATACAGAGTGGTGTAGGCTAGCAGAAAATTGGCTTTATAGCGAATTTGTTAATTCGCCGTAAAGTATCCTGTCCCTGTGCTAGCACCATTACCTACCACATAGATCGTGCCGGTGTCTGTTGTGCGATAATTGCTGATTGGGCCTGTATGATGAACAGGATCTCCTGTAAATGACGTGCCGTAATTCACTGGGGTTGGATAAAGGTTCAGCACATTATTACCAGCGGAATACCAGATATCGCTCCATTGGAACGGAAATCCGTACATGGCTGCCGCCCACCACGCCATTTTAAACTTATCGGTTCCATTATCGGTTGGTTGTGCGCTATTTGCTGCGTTCGTGGCAATAACCGCCGTTTCAATACCTTTGTTACGTTTGTAAGTTAGACATTTGTCAGCTTTAGCTGACCAGTCAGAAATCGATAAATACGAATTGTTAGATATTAGCCAACTTTCGGCAAGATACCAGTCACCAGCACCGATACGGGAAGGCTGGTACACTCCTTTTTCGTTAAGATCTCCTCCAATATCATCCGGATTCCAGGCGTTCATAAACACCTTGAGCCCCTTTCCATGCGCATAATCCGTGACATCATTCTGGATTGTTCTTGTTACCCCATAATCAAATCCAGCACAATCAAGGAACACACCATATATGTTCATACCACTCCATTTGTTGATTTTTTGCTTAATCGCTGTTGTATCAGGGTTCGGAGTGCATCCTAAATTCACGTACCCAAACACCTTCTTGCCGCCGAGTGCATTTAAATTGTTAATAATCGCAACTGTGTTCGAATGATCTCCATGTGTCGTGTCTTCAAGACCTGCCCCAAACACGATGATATCAAACTGTGCAAAGGTGTTCGATGCAGTTGCCACATTTCCAGCCGCACCATTTACGACAGAAGGCTAGCCATAATAGATTGCCAATCGCTTTTGCGGTGAAATGACCTCAGAAGCGCCAGCAGTCGAAATCAAACTGGTTAGTCCTATTAATAAAGCAAGCAATGCCAACCATTTTTTGTTTCTCATGCCATTACCTTCCTTCATATGTTATTGATGATTGTCTTTATGCATTGGTAACACGTCCAAGCCTGTTATTAAGCAGATTCTCCTCTCCCCTCCTGTTTGCACAAATAAAATATTGCCTACACATGCGGCATGCAAAAAGGACCGCTATTCTTATATTAGCGGCCCTCGATTTTCATGAATATATTTTATTTGTTTGGTAAAAAGGCTAATCATTTCACCTTTAAAATGATTTTACCTATATTTTGATTTCTCTCCATGTGAACATGAGCTTCGCTTACTTTTTCGAGTGGATAAGAAGTATCTATAATCGGCTTTATGCTCCCATTTTCGAAGTGCTTCATAATGTTAAGGATGAAATCCTGTGTCAGCTTCGCCTTGTACGCATCGCTTCTTGGCGTCAGCAAGGTTCCTGTAAGTTGCACACATTTTGACATTAAGGCAAATAAGTTCACTTGCGGTACCTTGACCCCGCCGAGCACGCCAATGAGCACCCATCGGCCTTCCTTCTTGATGCTGGCTAGGTTTTTCTCCCAATAATCCGCACCTATAAAATCGAGAATAACATCAGCACCCTGCCCGTTCGTAGCACGAAGCACCTCTTCATCAAAGGATTGCTCCTTGTAATTAATGAGCACATCTGCACCGAGCTCACGGCAGAACTCCAGCTTTTTGGCGGAACCAGCCGTTACAATTACAGTGGCATTGCTAATTCGCTTGGCAAGTTGAATGGCAGCTGTCCCCACCCCGCTTGCACCAGCATGAATAAGAACCGTTTCTCCCTGTTGAAGCTTGCCTAGCCAATAAAGCGTCTGGTATGCGGTCAGGAACACTTCAGGAATCGCCGCTGCTTCAGCAAATGAGAAGGAATCTGGAACAGGAATTGCGCGATCAATTGGCATGACCGCATACTCAGCATATCCCCCGCCATTGACAAGTCCCATTACCTTGTCTCCAACTGAAAAGGTGCTTTTACCATTCACGTTAATGACCGTACCAGCTACTTCTACCCCTAATATCGGATTGGTCGCATACCCAGACTTGCCTTCCCGCGTGACAATATCTGTACGATTCACAGCCGCTGCGTGCACTTCGATTAACAGTTCGCCTGCCTGGGGCTCGGGGATTGGCAAATTTGCCAGCTCCAATTGCTCAGGTCCACCTGGTTTCGTTACGATTACACCCTTCATTCTTGAGCCTCCTTGTATGTAAAATCATATTGTTTGATAGTTATGGAACAATGATATTTTATGCGCGCTGTGAAGTCAAGCTCGCCCTGTCTCGCTGATTTTTAGTTCAGTTTGCACTTACTGCTGATCTGTATGAAGGGATCAATTGTCTGAAAACTGTTGCAGTACAATCATTTTCCCTGTGTATGTGATTACTCTATAGAAACCATTTTTCAATCGTTGCAGAGTTGAGGTCTAAACGTGGCAAGCAAGTGCGCAATCCGTTTTTTGTATGTTTATGTATGTATTACGGGCGCATCTATTATGGCGATTGAGATTGCGGCATCCCGCTTTTTGGCACCCTATTTTGGAACTTCTATGATTGTATGGCCAATATGATTGGTCTCATATTCCTATCACTGTCACTTGGTTTCCAATGTTTACAGCGTTCGGGGGGTGCCAGTGATTAATAATACTACAGCCTCGCCAACAGAATCAGCGACAAAAACATTCTTATTGCTGCTAGCAATTCGTTGTAAAGGTGTAATTGTCATTCGCAGTACCTCTCCAATCAAAACCAACCAAATATCATAACATCATATGTGCGTATCACTATTTTGCAACAGTGATGTTGTAGAACTAAATTTTATTCGTAAAATATGCTGCCAATTTGGTGGAAACTCGTTCGTTTCAATGTGCGAATAACTGTTTATTTTTACAGTGCTCAGAAGGAGCGGTGACAATTCGAGGGTGATTCGATCCTTCCCCACCGCAATATGCGGTCCAACGACCGGTTGAACCTCAAACATAATAAGGAAGTCATACCTTCGGTTCATTGAAGCTCTCGCTGCCTCTATAATGTTGATTTCATAGGGATATACGATGGGGTTGGTCGTCAATATCTTATCGTAATAGTTGTTGACAGCTTTCTGGATGTGCGGAAGCAGCATAAGTAACAGCATATCTTGATACAAAAGAGTATCAGTACTGGATGGGACGTGCCCATTGTGTGCGTATGTTTGTAAAGGCATAAAAAGTACAAAGAGCAATAGCGAAGAGATTGCAATTGCAGGCCACTTCTTTTTCATTGTCATCACCTCAAGGAAACTATCTCCCAAAAACAAGACAGTTATGCTCCTTTTCGCTGTACCATCGCCTTTTATCGTGTATTCCTGAACTCATGCCGCAAGCGCTTCTCAATAACAAAACAAGCACCTTGATCCTTTATTTAGGATGCGAGGTGCTTGTCCATTTATCAACATCTCATGTCAACGCAAAATATTATTTAAACGAAGCGTAGCCTTCATCCGCCATGACTACACTGCCGTTAATCGCGCTGGCCTCATCGAGGGATAGTAAGTATACCGTATCTGCAACTTGTTCCGGCAGGGTCAGCTTATTGCCAATGACCTTTGCCTTCATCGCATCGACCATGCCATTATCCTTGTATCCTTGAATGATTGGCGTGTCGACAGCGCCAGGTGCAACCGCCAGAACACGAATTCCATATGCAGAGAGCTCAAGTGCAGCCGATTTTGTCATCATGATAATTGCTCCCTTAGTCGCATGATAAGCGTATGTGCCGGGAGAAGCTAAAAATCCGAAGACAGAGGCAGTATTAATAATGACGCCCTTGATGCCCAATTCTCTCATTTTGCGCCCAGCAGCAATAATGCCGTAGGTCACACCGTGCTGATTGACATTAATGACATCATGATAATCTTTCAGATTCTGATCAAGTACAGGTGTAATCCGTCCAATCCCTGCATTGTTGAACATAACATCAATACGACCAAACGCTTCAACGGCCTTGTCCACTACCGCTTCTACATCCTCCAGCTTGGACACATCTGTTTTGACGAAGATTGCCTCTCCTCCTTGCTCCGTAATCAGCTTTACGACCTCATTGCCTGCTTGCTCATTGAAGTCGGCGACAACGACACGATCTCCTTTTCTAGCAAATTTCAAAGCCGTCTCTTTCCCAATTCCACTTGCGCCACCTGTAATAATAGCAACTCTTTTTCAGTCATGTTCGTTTCCTCCTCTTTTGATTGTTATTCATGTACATATAGATATGAGGTTGTTCATTGACAGTTGCTTCTTGCTATGCCTATATTGTATCATTGTAATTTATTAACTAAAATTTATTTAATTTAATCTATAATTAAGAAATACTTAATTGAGGTGCATGATTATGAATATCGAACAGTTGGAAAACATTGTTGAGGTTGCCAAATCAGGCTCGCTGACCAAAGCCGCAGAGCAAGCGCACGTAACCCTTTCGGCAATCAGCCAATCTATTTCCCTGCTTGAATCAGAGCTTGGGATTCGCTTATTCCAGCGTGCCCGCGGACAAGGAGCGGTTCCAACGCCTGAAGGTCAAGTGATTATTCGCATTGCAAATGAAGCACTCATGAAAATCAATGAGTTAAAAAAAGAGGCGCAGTTTTATAGCAACACGATAAGCGGACAATTGCGAATTGCAACCATCCCAGGCCCCATGCATCTGCTGATTGACGTCATTTCCAGCTTCAAGCGTGATTTCCCGGGCGTTAAAATCGAAATAATGGAAAAAGGACCAAAAGAAATATTAGATCTCATAAAGCAGGATAAAATTGATATTGGCTTGATTGCATTATCGGAAAGCCTGCTCCAGCAGCAGCGCAATGTAACGTTTCAGAAGCTGCTAGAAGGTAAGCTGGTCGTAGGTGTCAATCAACAATCTCCCCTGCGTTGGGAACAAGCTCTAACACCTGAAAAACTGATCAATCAAACGTTCGTTCTCTATGATGATGAGCATATTCGGAACTTTATGACCCAGTTCATTGAAGTGTACGGGGAGGCTGACATCTTGTTTATCAGCAACAATACACAAGCAATTCATAATGCGGTAAAAGAAGGAATTGGGGTGACCATCGGGATTGATTACTCCTTCAAGGAAGATGGTCTGCATATCATCCCCTTAGCGCTGGAAATACCGAGTATAGAGCGATTTTATTATGGCTGGGTTCACGCTTCGGATAAGCATATTTCACAAGTGGCGAAGCGTTTTTTGAATCGATTGAAATCAGAGCTATAGCAAAGATAACAGAAAAATACGGTTGACAAACGTTTCAAGAGGACTATAATGTGATTTATCACATGAAAGCCCAAAAGCAAGAAAGCAAGAAAGTCAAAAAGCAAAACAGTAGAATATCAAAAAGCGTTGAACTAATACAGTAGCTGTCTGTGGCGGAAAATCAGAGACTTGGTGGTTGGTGCGAACTAAGCCGGGGCATGCAGCGAATTACAATTAGGGAGCTGACTTGCGTCCGGCAATGCCGTTATAGATTAAGTGAACAAAAGCTTATTTTTGTTAATCAGGGTGGTACCGCGGAACTTCCGTCCCTATGTGGGATGGAGGTTCTTTTTTATTTTATAGAGATTGTTCAACAAGTCGACTTATGAACATGAACCATTACATCTACGATATAAAGGAGTGAAACGAACATGAAAAGACAAGTATCCATTGGTCTAGCGCTATTGCCTATTTTTGCGCTAATCGCTGCGGGAGCTGCCTCTATCTCTATTTGGAAAGCTGGCATGTTCATCCCATTAATAATTGGCATCATCTTCACCGTTCTTGTAGGGGTGATTAGCGGATATAAATGGAGCGAGCTGCAGGACATGATGGTAAATGGCGTAGCTAAAGCTTTGCCTGCGATATTCATCTTACTTGTCATTGGGATGATCGTCGGGACATGGATTGCAAGTGGGGTTATTCCTACTATGATCTACTACGGTTTATCATTTATTCATCCCTCTTTCTTCGTTCCGGCTGTAGCTGTCGTTACAGGCATCATTGCCATTACGCTTGGCAGTTCCTTCACTTCGATTGCAACGATTGGGCTGGCATTCATGGTCATCGGTGAAGGAATGGGATTCTCCCCTGGCTTGATTGCGGGCGCGGTTATTTCAGGAGCATTTTTCGGCGATAAGCTATCGCCTTTATCGGATACGACGAATATTGCACCAGCTATGGCAGAAACTGACTTGTTTAGTCATGTGCGCCATATGCTGTGGGATACGATCCCCGCATTTGCTATCGCCGTTGCTTTATACGCACTAGTTGGTACACGCACGGCAGAGGGCGCGGTCGATACAGCCAATATCGATATGATCTTAAAAGGGATTCAACATTCATTCCTTATTCATCCCCTATTGCTATTGTTGCCGATTTTCACGATTTTCTTAATGATCAAAAAGCTTCCGGCTCTGCCAACATTGCTGTTGGTAGGCATTATTGGCGGTGTAATTTCCATTGTTGTGCAGGGAGACACAATCACATCGATGGTCAACACGATGACGAATGGATTCCATGCGGAATCCGGAGTGAAGGCCGTTGATTCCTTGCTGAATCGAGGCGGGCTTGTCTCTATGCTGAATACGATTGGTCTGTTGACTATTGCTACTGCACTAGGTGGATTATTGGAAGGAACAAACATCTTTCATGCTCTTGTTCGGCCCATCGTTGCGAAGATCAAGACACCTGGCTCGTTAATTGCGACGACACTTGCGTCCACCTTCCTTGTTGCCTTTGCCAGCGGAGCGCAATTTCTGGCGATTATTTTACCGACAAGAACCTTTGTACAAACATATAAGGACATGAACATTGACACGAAAAATTTATCCCGATGTGTAGAAGCAGCCGGCACAGTTGGCATCACCTTAGTTCCATGGGGCGTACCTGCCGTATTTGCTGCCAACATGCTGGGGGTAAGCGCGGAGCAATTTATTCCTTACATTTTCTTCGCGTTCCTCGCCCCGCTTATCAATTTATTGTACGGATTAACAGGTTGGACTATCGTGAAGAAGGAATACTCTGTACGCTCAGTTCAAATGAATGTGACTGCAGGAGGAATCGGTCATGAATGAAGTCATCGTTAATATCGTCGGCACTGCACAAGATGCAGGTGTGCCGCATCCCAATTGCTTTTGTCAGCACTGTATGAATGCATTGCAGCATGGGACTCGCAGGTATGCAGCTTCCTTAGCCATTATCGAACCGGAGCGCAAGCAATGGCATCTTATTGATGCTACACCAGACATGCGTGAGCAGATGGCTCATATTCAAAGGAAGTACAATCTTCAAGGGACGATTATGAATACAATTTGGCTAACACACGCCCATATCGGCCACTATCCTGGATTAATGTTCTTGGGAAGAGAAGCCATTGGCGCGAAAGATGTTCCTGTCTTCTGTGGAGAGAAAATGAAGCAGATGCTGGAAAGCCATGCTCCATGGTCACAATTAGTAGAATTGAACAATATTCAATTGAGCCCTATCCAGCATGAACAGCAGGAGCAGATGTCGCCTTCTGTTCGCATTACGCCGATCGAGGTTCCCCATCGCAATGAGCTATCTAAAACGTTCGGTTTTTGGATTGAAGGGCCCACTCGCAAGCTGCTGTATATTCCAGACATTGATCGTTGGGATGAGTGGGATCGCGACATTTATGACATGGCGAAGGAAGCAGATATTTGCTTATTAGATGGCACGTTCCACTCGATCGAGGAGATTGAACGCATGGGCCGCAATTATAAAGAAATCCCCCATCCTGTTATGACAGAAACAATGGATCGATTGCAGGGCTTGGCGGAGCATACAGAGATTTATTTTACACATTTTAATCACACGAATCCTGTCAACGACCGAGCGAGCGCATTTACGAATCTTGTTCAGGAGCGAGCATTTTATATCGCTGAAGATGGGATGGAGCTTAAATTATAAATTGTTGGACGTTCAACAGCACTGCCTTTCTGCAAAGATAAGAAGGCGGTGCTGTTTTTTTATAATCTGACATTCCAGTGCAGGCAGGATCCATTTTTCTGGTATAGGAGGCTTTTTATTTAACGCCGATACCGCATTCATAATATAGGGTTAAACATAGGAGGAAACATGGATGAATTTCTTAACTATGACTCAAAATAATGGTTATACATGATTGAATTGACTACAGATTTGACTAGAGATCGAACAAAGGAGAACAAACATCATGCCGCGTCATTCTATCACCTTTCTGCAAGCCTGCTTTATTGTCATCTTGTCAACAGGTCTAATGAATCACGTTACTATCATTCCTGTTCTGCTGCGTGAAGCGCACAAAGACGGTTGGGTCAGTGTACTGATTGCACTCGTACTCACCTTATGCTGGATTCCGCTCCTTCTGTTTACTGTTCGAGCCAAACCGGATCGTCCCCTCCCCTTGTTCTCATGGGTTTATTCACTGGGTGGCAGCTTTGCTGCATGGTTGGTTACGATTTTGATGATTGCGTATTTGCTTTTTTCGGCATTTGTTACGTTGGAAGACACAGTAACATGGACTAAAATATCGTATTTGCCCACCACCCCAACAACTGTAATCGCAGGTGTATTGATTTTATTGTCGCTCTTCAGCGCCTTAATTGGCATACAATCAATTGCAATTTGCGCTGGTATTCTTTTTCCGGTCGTCATCATTCTCGGATATGTTGTGATGAGTGCCAATTTTCAATACAAGGATTATTCCCTCATTTTCCCGATGTTGGAGCACGGGTTTACTCCCATTATAAATGGGCTGATTCTAATTGGAGCTGGAATGGCCGAGCTGCTTCTTATTATCTTCTTACTGCCGCATATGTCAAATAAACCTCGATTTTGGGGGATGTCTACACTGGCGATCATTCTAGCCGGCCTTACAATTGGCCCTTATCTAGGCTCAATAGCCAACTTCGGAATTGAAAATGCTTCTTACATGCGGTATCCAGCTTTCGAGCAGTGGAGAATTGTAACCGCGGGCAAGTACATTGAGCATCTCGATTTTTTATCGATCTATCAATGGATATCCGGTTCATTCATCCGCATATCGTTGGCCCTGTTCCTCATTATAGACACCATTCCTCATCGCGAAAATCACACGAGAGTTGGTATTGGTGTATTGGTGGCTGTATTATTATGCTTTGCTGTTGTTGCTTATCGAGATGACATTCAATTCGTCAATCTGTTAAGAAACATCTATTTCCCAAGCGTCACTTATGTACTTGTATTTCTGTCCGTAATACTCGCTTTTCTCACCTACTACAGACAGTACAGATACAATGGGGGGATCATTCGTGAAACCAAATAAAACGTTGAATCAGAAACTTGATGTTCAATCAACTGAAAACCAGCCGCTTACCCTTCAACAGTTGTTTCGATCATTGGAGAATTGCGCAGATGTTCAGAAGAAAACGTATTCATTTGGATCAAGCACTCGTTCGTACACTGTATCCTTCATCTATTGCGAAGGATTGGCTGACATTAAACAGTTGAATCAATATGTGATTCCGCTGTTAAAAGCCAATCTAGAGGGTGCCAATTCGCTTCACGATCTATTTCACAATAACTTATTGGCACTCCAGCCTATCGATGCTAAGAATCGTGTGCAAGCCGTGGAGACATTGTTGTTTGCCGGGCATCTCATTATCGAATTCAAAGAATTGAGCGCCTACTATTCTCTCGATATTGCAGATCCGCCCAATCGAGCTCCTGAAGAATCCAATACGGAAATATCCATAAAAGGCCCGAAGGATGGGTTTACGGAGAACTGTGCGGTGAACATTGCGCTTATCCGCAAGCGCTTGCGAACCCGCTCTTTGAAATGCGAATCCTTTGTGATTGGGGTCCGCAGCCAAACTAAAGTTTCCTTGCTCTACATTGAGGATATAGCGAATCCAAGCATGATGCGTGATATTAAGCAACGCATCGAAGCAATCGATACAGATGCAATCGTAAGCGGCTCACAGCTTGGTGAAGCGCTTGGCGACTCGCCTTATTCCTTGTTCCCTTTGCTCGATTACATTGGAAGACCCGATTACGCTGTACAATCCCTCGTAAGAGGAAGATTCATTATTATTGTAGAGGGAATGCCTAGCCCAGCTAACTTAGTATTAACCTTGAAATCGCCGGAAGATATTCATTTTCCGTATTTTTTCGTAGCATTTCAAAGACTGCTGCGAATAATCGGCTTACTTATCTCTATCTATATGCCTGGGTTTTGGATTGCATTAATTGCCTTTAATTTAGAACAGCTTCCGTTCCCTCTTTTGGCAACGGTAACGAACTCTCGCTTAGGACTTCCACTGTCCGCTCCTATGGAAATGATATTGATGCTTGGGCTATTTGAGATATTCCGTGAGGCAGGCATTCGATTGCCAAAGGCAGTTGGGCAGACGATTGCCGTCGTAGGTGGACTAATTGTCGGAGATGCTTCGATCCGAGCAGGTCTCAGCTCTCCGACTACGCTTGTCGTAGCGGCAGTTACTGCTGTAGCTACCTTTACTTTGGTTAACCAGTCGCTGAGCGGCACGGTAAGTATATTGCGTCTCTTTGTGCTAATCGTTTCTTCCATACTTGGCATGTACGGCTTCTTTATTTCTGTCATGGCCATACTGGTCTATTTATCGTCACTGCATTCATTTGGCATGCCCTACTTATCGCCACTGTCACCGCCTATTTTCGGGGATATGCTGAAATCGCTTCTTGCATTGCCTGTCAAGATTGTGAACCGACGTCCCATTATGCTCCGAACAACTGACAAGACTCGCGAAGGAAAGGAGCCAAAATGAGCTTATTTTATCATGAAGGAGAGAGATCTCTATACAGGAGCAGAAAACAACGATTATGGCTGCTTGTCAGCATCCTGTCTCTGGTTCTACCACTTGCAGGCTGTTGGGACATTAAAAATGTCCAGGATATGAACTATGTTACTGCTTTGGGCATTGATTATGTTAATGGTAAATATATCGTGTACACGAACTCGCTGGAGTTCACCAATGTAGCGAAGCAGGAAGGAACCAGAAGCCCGAGCAAACCGCCGACATGGATCGGGAAGGGAGAAGGATACACACTTGATTCAGCGGTAAATGACATATATGCCGCTTCTACCCTGCAAGTCATTTGGGATCATACGACTGTACTCATCTTCAGTGAGCGTGCCTTGCATAAGGACGTAAATAAGATGATTGATTCCCTTCTTCGTTTTTCAGGAATTCGATATACACCATGGGTGTACGGCACCAAAATTCCGATCGCTGACCTATTCGCGGTAACGCCTCCGTTTAATTTGTCGCCCATCGCGTCTATGCTATATGCCCCGGATGAAATATTGAAGCAGCAGACCAACATTCCTCCGCTGCAGCTGCTGAAAATGGTCGCACTGCTGAATGAGCCGGGATGTACTGTATTATTGCCCAGCCTTTCACTCAACAATGAGGAATGGATGAAGGACAAAAAACAATTAGTCAGCACGAACTCAATGGAGTATTCGTCCTTCAAAACGGAAAGTACAAAAATTGGTTGACGCAGGAAGAAGTA
Organism: Paenibacillus alvei DSM 29; assembly: GCF_000293805.1. Classification (GTDB taxonomy): domain Bacteria; phylum Bacillota; class Bacilli; order Paenibacillales; family Paenibacillaceae; genus Paenibacillus_B; species Paenibacillus_B alvei. The sequence goes on from NZ_AMBZ01000006.1 coordinate 91,505, forward strand.
TTAGGATTGAGGTGGCTGTCAAATCAAATTCATAATATACATATAGGAGTCGGGCGTCCAACCAGCCCTGATGCGATACTTACAATAAATAAACATAAAGTATCCGTTAATGTGTCGCTGCATGGCGAAGTCCCCAAGTTCAACCTCGTAATTGATGTCCGCAGCTCTGTCGAAGAAATTGCCGATAATGCAACCGAAGAAGCTATCATCGCAGCGGCAAAGGAAAAAGTAAGGAATGATGTACAACAAACATTTCAACAGGGGTTGAATAGAAACCTTGACATTTATTCGTTGCAAAATCATGTTTATCGCAAGTACCTCTCCATTTGGAAAAAAACAAAAATGGTTCCCTGCTGCAGCTCACGCCCAACTCTCTTGAACGGATTGACGTCCGCGTCCAGATAGAGGATTCTGGGATGATTCGTCTGAACCGTTAACCAAAGCCCTGACAACCTGTTTGTTGTCAGGGCTCGCTTGTATTATTGAAGCTGCTGTCCCCACACCTCAAACTCATAGATGCGAGCTGCTGTATCGGATTCCTGTGTCGCCTTCGTCACATTCAAACGCGCATAACGCGCTGACATCGGATCGATGCTATGCGTTGTTTTTCCCATCGTATTTCCCGTCACCTGAACAACATCCGTCCAGTTGGTTCCATCCTCGCTAAGCTGGATATTAAACTCTTTCGTGTTGAAGCTCGATGACTCGCCGCCCTCTTGAGCATGCTTAATGATAAATTGATCGATGGAATAGACTGAACCCAGGTCGACTTGCAGCCAGTGCGGCTCGGAGCCGGTTGCACACCATTTGCTGTTGTTCGCTGTTGTGCCATCGAATGCCTTGGCAGGTGTCTCGCCTGGCACAAAGCTGTCTGCAGTCGCTGTCTGATTCAGTGCTAGATTCATCTTAGATGATGCCTGCTTCCATTGGAAACTGGCTTGTGCTGCTGTACTGCGTGCCCCATTCTCCCCTAGCGCAACCACTTCCAGAGTCGTAGATTCTTCACCTCCAAGTCGGCTCATCGGTTGTGCATAATACGCAGTATTAGGCGTTGCGCCTATGAATTCCCGTGTGCCATCAGGCTTCACCCGATAGACCTCATACGCCTGAATCTTATCCCCTGAAGAAGGATTCCAGCTTAAACGCGCATCTGCTGTATTTCCAGAAAAATCAACATCCTCAATGGCCAAGCCCGTTACAGTCTCCGGTGCTGATGATGAACCAGCATTGCGAACAGATAATTGACCGATATTGATCGCATAGTTGCTGAGCGCATTCCCACTGTCGAACTTCAAGGACAACGCATCAATCGTGCGGCCGGCAAAGCTGCCCAGCGAGATGCTTTTTGTATTCCATGCGGAAGCTTCCCCATCGCCCACATCAAAGAACTCAAAATGCTCCGGATTATCGGCGAAGGATACACCAACCTTCATATTTGAAGCAGACTCCCCAGTCTTATATGTAACGGAGACTTCTGTTTCGCTAGACACAGGCAGACTAGTTCTATACAGCTTCAAATGAGTAGCATTCTGCGGACTAAGTGCACCAGATACTTTGAGGGAGCTTCCGCCATAATACGCGTTGTTCCAATCAAAGCTTGGTTTCAGCGCTGTACCCGAGCTTTCCGCAATCCAACGCCATGTAGGAAGGATGTCTTGCAAGCTGCGGTTATTCCATTCCTTCGTGCTCATAATGTTGCCATCAACCGCAAATTGACTGCCATGCCCCGTATTGAAGTTAGTTGTAAAAGGCAACTGCTGTATCGATGATTTATCTGCAAAATAATTCGCAATTCCTTTCCAATTGGAAGAAGTCGCCGTATTGCGCGGATCACTATTCGGTCCTACCCAATATTTCATTTCCTTCGCGTAGAAATCATCATTATTGGAAGAGCTGCGATATGCCCAATCCGGACGATAGATGCCCAATGATGTAGCAGGCGCCTGATTGTTAGGGAAAATCCCTGACCAATTGACGTACGTATTGTAGCCATTCGCTTCTGTATCGATGCCGGCGTACAAATCATACGGATCTCGATTAAGACTGGCTGCTTTATTTTTGGAGTTTTGCAGCATGGATGCAGACCAGTTGAAGTTAAGGAACATACTGTCCGCCACCTTCTGCGCACCATTCTGCAAGAACATCTGATTTCTTGCATTCAATTCATTTTGCCAGCTAATACTTCCGCTGTTCGTCATTGAATCGTACCACATAACATGCATGCCGGATGGCTTATGAGTCTGCAAATACTGCATGAATTGCTGCATCTTCGCAGCATCAGCCGTATTGCCGCCCGACGTCTCTTGATTAATGAACCAGCCGTCAAAGCCAAAATAGCTTGCTGCCTCAAGCAGCTTGTCTGCTACCGGGAAGGAGCCATCCGGTTTTTGCTGCAGCATTTGCTGTACCCATTGATAGTTGCCCCCGTATACATTCGGTGGGAAAAAGATAGTTCCAAGAATCGGCACTCCGTTCTTATGGGACGCATCGATAATGTCCGCGCTCGGAGGTACGATAAGTCCTTCGGAAGCCGAGCCTCCCCAAAGCACCATCATATCGACATACTGCCAATATCCGAACGTATCCGCACGGAATTGACTGGATCCTTGAGACGGAACGCCGCTAGTATTGTCATTTAACGCAGACAAAGCAACAAGCCGCGATTGGGTCTGTGCATTCGGATTCACCTTCTGGCCGGTAAATCGCTCTGCAAGCGGAATCGTTCCCCGATTGAACTTCGCATCCTTGTCGGCTGTAGGGCTCCACTCTAGAAGTGTTGCCGGATGCCAATAAGAGGTGCGCGGCTGCTCCGCATGAGCAGTTGAAGCCATAATCGGCCCAAATGTAGATAGAGCAAGAAGCGAGGTGATGAGTAAAAGCTTCATTTTCTTTTTCATCGTGTTGACCACTATAAGTCTCCTCCTCGCACCATGAGGTGCTATATTCGAGTACAACTTAAATCTACTAGAAATGAAGCGCTTACATAAGTGTAAAAAACTTATATTCAATGTATAAACTATAGTGTGTTTGAATTGAAGTGCTGGTATTTATAAACATATTATCAAGATTGAAAACATACCTCCTTCAAAAATCCACGAGTTATCATTGCGATTGAGAGGATCAAATCGACGCCATATGACTTCGCAAGATTCGAAAAATACACGTTCGGTATAGATGTTGCTTTATGGCTGGCTTACGAGATCAATCCCCTCTTCTATTGGTCTTGCCACCTCTTTATCGTCTTTTAATGTAAATGACCGCAGCAGCTATCATTACTCTAAGCTTTGAAGGATAACATGTAAGGAATTGCGCATAAATAATTCATCCGGACGAGATTTCATCATAACGGTGACACCGATCAGCGAAATGACTAAAGCCTGTGCAATTGCCTTAGCGTTCATATCCGACTTCAGTTCCCCAGACTGTATTCCGCGTTCGATTGACTCCTGAAAAATGGCTGCGAGATACATTTGATGCTCCCTTGTCAGAACTTCAAATTTAGCGTCGTGAGGTGCAAGCTCAACCATTGTATTGATGCAAAAGCATCCTTTGCCGCTTCCCTCATGCAAATCGCTCCCTTCTTGAACAATGCTTTCGAATATGCTCCGGAACGCTTCTTTTACAGAGGGCTTATTCAACAACTGCGCGCGAATGCGGGCGGCATGAGCTTGTGTATATGTTCGCAGCGCAGCTTCGAACAAACCTATTTTATCCCCGAAAGCAGAATACAAACTTGGGCGTTGTATTCCCATATGTGCGGTTAGATCGCTTAAGGAAGTTGCTTCATATCCTTTTTCCCAAAATAATTGCATCGCGGCATGCAGTGCTTTTTCCTCATCAAATTCACGCGGGCGGGCCATGTCCCTCCTCCTTTACTCTCTAAACTCTATTTACAGATCGTTTTTTGTACGATGATGATAGAAGTAGAATAGACATATCATACCTAACGGTACAATAAAAATATACTATAGGACATGATCTGTCAAACGAAATATGATTTCAAGATTTATGTATTGAGCATTATTCAGTTGATTTTCAGAAAAATATTGACAACTCACTTTTTAGCATGGTATTTTTCGGCTATATAACATACCGATCAGTACATAATAAAAATTATAATTAAAAGGAGTTGCAATGATGGGTACGAGTGCGCGAATATCTGAAGTTTCTTTATCCCGCTCCATTGTTCTTTTGCTTGCGACAGCGTGCGGCTTGGCCGTTGCCAATGTATATTATGCGCAGCCGTTATTGGACGCCATAGCTGGCGAATTTGGCATTAGGCATTCTACAATTGGGATCGTCATTACGATCACGCAGCTTAGTTACGCTGCTGGATTATTGTTATTGGTGCCACTGGGCGATATGATGAACCGGCGTAAGTTGATTTCTTTACATATGCTTCTGTCTGTAGCAGCGCTTGTTGCAGTAGGGATTGCTCCGAACAGCACGATTTTGTTTATTGGCATGGCTTGCGTTGGATTGTTAGCGGTAGTGACACAGGTGCTTGTTGCCTATGCGGCGAATTTGGCCGGATCCTTCGAGCGCGGGCAAGTTGTCGGCGCCGTAACGAGCGGTGTTGTAATCGGCATTCTTCTTGCCCGGAGTGTGGCTGGCATTCTCACCGACATTGCAGGCTGGCGTTCGGTCTATCTTGTGTCTGCTGCCTTACTGCTCATCATGTCAATCACGTTATACAACATACTACCGCGACAAGATTCCGTTCGTGCATCTCTGTCATACAAGCAGCTTCTTAATTCTGTCCTCACTTTATTTAAAGAGGAACCGATATTACGGATACGTGCCGTACTCGCCCTACTCATTTTTTCAGCATTCAGTATTTTATGGACATCGCTTGTTTTGCCATTGCGTATTCCTCCCTTGTCCCTCTCCCATAGTGCAATCGGAGCATTTGGGTTAGCTGGTGTAGCCGGAGCGATTGCAGCTGCACAAGCAGGACGCTGGGCCGATCGAGGATTAGGTCAACGTACGACTGGGGCGGCACTATTTCTGCTGTTTGCATCTTGGCTGCCGATTTCTTATGTAGATCAATCTTTGCTTGCGCTTATTGGCGGAATCATCCTGCTTGACTTTGCTGTTCAGGCCGTTCATGTTACCAATCAAAGCATGATATTAGCCGTTCGCCCCGAATCGCGAAGTCGCTTGACGGCCGGTTATATGATTTTCTATTCACTTGGCAGTGCATTAGGATCAATCGCATCAACGAATGTTTATGCAATTTGGGGTTGGAATGGCGTAAGCATATTGGGTGCCATAGTTAGTGCTATAGGAATTGTTTTTTGGTCACTGACACTGCGGTTCTCCGCTTCACGTTCATCTTAATAGTTTGCAATTCAAAAGAACCACTTTACATTTCTGCAACCTATCAATTGTACCTTCATTAACAACTTCTCTACGGCAGTTTTCTCGGCCAGCTATCCGAAAATCAATTCAGCCAAGGGAACTGCCGTAAGAGTTAACTTTATGATTGTTGTGAACCGCGTGAAACTCTGATTGCAAACAAGCCGGAAAGTGCGGCTACTATCCCACAAGCACATAAGATCAGAAATAAATTGATCCGTGCATGATTCATCACCAGTGCTGCAATCATTGGGCCGGCTGCCACGCCGACAAAGCGCATACTGCTGTACAAGGAACTAATCGTGCCTCTATGCTTCTTCTCAATGCTAGCGGTTATAAAGGAATCGAGACATGGCAAGGATGCTCCTATTCCGAGAAAGGCTGCGCTTAGCCAAATGAACAAGGGAACAACCGATGTCATCAGGATGCACATGCCAAGTCCTGCCGCTGTTAAAGCCAAACCGCACACAATGATCCATTTCATCGCGATTTTATTACTGCCTATGCATTTTCCGGCAATAAAAGAGGAAGAGCTTAATACGGCCAGAGGTATTGCTAGCAGCAAACCCTTTATTATTCCCTTATACCCATGCTTGTCTTCCAGCGTTTCTGATAAATAAAATAACGAGCTGAACAGCATGAACATGCAAAGTCCACCGATAACAAATAGGGCGATTAGCCAACGCGAATTCTCTCGAATCAACTGCATCACTTGTTTTAAAAAGTCGCGAATGGGAATCGGTTCAGAATCAGATTCTTTGGGCTGCTTGACAAAAAAAGAACGAGCAGGATCGAAATTAGACACAATACCGGAATGGCCCAAAAAGGAAGATGCCAAACGATCGCTACCAGGGCTGTCCCCAAAATAGGGCTTAATACTTTGCCGCATGTATTGGCCGTTTCGATAATGCCGAGACCGCTGCTCACATCTTTTTCACTGCTGAACATATCCCCTACTAAAGGCAGAACGATGGGCATTGCGCCAGCAGCGCCAATGCCCTGCAGAACCCTTCCCAATAAAATGACTGAATAAGAATGATCCATCCAGACCGCCGCTGCACCGCACACACCGCCTCCAATGCCTGTTATGAGAAGGCTGGGAATGATGACTGCCTTACGGCCAATGCGATCAGATAAATAGCCGGCAATAGGAATGAGGAAAATCGCCATGACCGAGTATACAGTAATGAGCAGACTTGTTTGGAACGAGCTAACCTTCAACTGTCTCCTGATTTCAGGCAATACAGGGATTAGCATTGAATTGCCTAAAGTCATTATCAATGGAATTGAAGAAAGTGCTAATAAGTCAAAACGTTTGTCAGCTTGCACTCGGGCACACCTCCGTGGGATATCCACGTCATTTTAGATTTATTTTACACTTATCCAAACTTTTTATTCTCTAATTCCGATAAAATTAAACGGATTTAAAGCATGGTCATGGTACATCTACAGCAACACTTACGGCTTTAATACAACCTTTACGCATTCATCCTCATGATTATTGAAAATACGGTACGCATGGCTTGCTTGATCCAACGGCATTTGATGCGTAATGATGGCTGAGGGATCAAAACTTCCCTCCTCTATTTTGTTGTACAATTCCGGCATATAATGAATAACCGGTGCTTGCCCCATTTTTAGTGTAATATTTCTTGCAAAAAACACCGAGCGGAAATAAATTATAATTGCCTCCGTATACACCGGTTATTTGAACTGTGCCGCATTTACGAACAGCCTTCGTCGAAAATGACATGAAAAAAGCCGCGCTGACGCGGCCTTTAATTTACCGTATAAATATGAAGAATTAGTGCCATGAAAGGTCTACAACCACAGGCAAATGATCGGATGGAAACTGACCGTTAACCTGATCCGAAAGAATTGCATATTGAAAAACGTCAACATGCTCGTTCACGAATACATAATCGATAGGCGAATCTAGATCCTCTCCGTTATCCCCTTTGAATACTGATCCATTGTAATATAGACAGTCGATTAATTGTGTCAGCTGATAACCGTGGAACGTGAAGGATGGTCCAAAGTGGGAGTTCTTTGCGGCGTACCGCGCATCCCGCAGCACTGCTTTACCGTCCTGGCCAGTCGTGAGAATCTGATAGGGTTCGGACGATTCCGTGCAGTTGAAGTCTCCCGTTACTACTACTGGATCATTACCCGCCAATTCGGGAAGCCGATTTAAGATCATATGGGCACTCTGCTTCATTGCAACGGTTCCAATATGATCAAGGTGCGTATTGAAATGAATGAACTTGGTTCCTGTCAACTTGTCTAAAAACTGGACCCATGTCAGGATGCGTGGACAAGCGGCATCCCATCCTCGTTTTCCTGGGATTTCGGGTGTCTCGGATAGCCAAAACGTTCCATGCTCTAGCGGCTTAACACGATCCTTGCGATAAAATATTGCAACGAATTCTCCTGTGTCTGCACCATCGTCCCTGCCTGCCCCAATCCAGCCAAACTCGGGAAGCATTCGTTCCAAATCGGCAACCTGATGCCTCAATGCCTCCTGCGTTCCTACCACATCTACCTGATGGTATCGAATCATACTAGCCACCATCCCCGCCCTGCGGCTCCAGCTATTCTCGCAATCTTTTTCGTAAGCGTTGTCATATTTGACGTTAAAAGTCATGAATCTGATCTGCTGCTCTCCAACATTGCTCTTCATTCTCTTCTGCACTCCTCACCTGATGTTAAGCTTTACATGCGCACGTATCCAATTCGTAGAGCTGAAAATAACTCCAGAAGTATGTACATTATCGCATGATTGAAATGGGAATGCCAGATTGCTTTGTTCGCAATCAACACTATGCTGTCATGCTTTTAAGAAAGAAAATTTTAATCAATGGATGTTATAATATCCCATGTTCATATGTTATATTTTGTATAAGAGAATTCTAACATGTTGAGAGCTAGCTCCACATTTTTAGCAAGTTATGCCAAGACGAGGTGACTTATGGAAAATAAAATAGTAGAGTTTTACCGCAATGTGCTCGTAGGCTTTGTGGAACCTTCGCCAGTAGAGCAGCTCATCGGGATAAAAGCGATCGAAGTAGTTCCTGGACATGCCATATTTGAAATGGATGTAGATCAGCAGCATTCCAATCCGCAAGGCACGCTTAACGGTGGAATCACCTGTACCCTTGCTGATATCACAATGGGCATGGCCTTCGGCTCCACTCTGTTGCCGGAAGAGACTTTTACGACGATTGAATTAAAAATCAATTTCATGAAGCCTGTATGGAATGGAACCATTAGAGCAGAAGCAAAGAGTGTGAAGAAGGGTAAGACAATTGGACTTATTGATTGTAATGTATATGACGACAATAACAGCCTGGTTGCTTATGCAACGAGTACTTGCATGGTACTGCGCGGAGATAAGGCTGAAGGAAGATAGCGAGGGAAAACGGCACATTCGATCGACTGTGCCGTTCATTCATTTATGCACCCGCAGCCACCACCGTACTTCACTCGAAAGGGAAACACAGAGGTACTCCAGTTCGCGGATCAGGCACAATATCTGCTTCAATGGAGAATACCTCACGCAGCACCTTCTTCTTCATGACCTCGGCTGGCGAACCTTCCCGTACAACTGTTCCCGCCTTGATCGCAACCATGTGCTGCGCATACCTCGAAGCATGATTCAAATACACATGAATGATGAGCAGAGGAAAAATCAATGACAAACAGCCATTTATACGGCTTATAGTATGCAAAAATTCTGCGCAGCAATGGGAAACCTCCCTTCCTCCTTTTTAAAATCCGAAGTTTTATTTATCATGCTTTTGAGCGCGTTAATAAATATAGGAAGTAAGGAGCGCCGATTACAGCGACGACAATTCCCGTAGGCACTTCTGATGGCTGTAATATCCATCGTCCAATCGTATCTGCCGTAATCACAAGCAAGGCCCCGGCTAAAGCCGAAGTTGGCAGCAGGAGTTGGTGTTTGGAACCCACAAGCCGTCTAGCTAAATGCGGGCCAATAAGCCCAACAAAGCCGATGCCTCCGCTTACTGCGACACATGAGCCTGCCAAGCCTACCGCCGCTGCCAGCAGCAAAATTTGTTCTCTTGATACAAATGCTCCCAACCCTGTTGCCGTCTGTTCTCCCAAGTTAAGAACGTTCATGATTCGAGCCTTGTAGAATATGTAGGGTAATAACACAATGATGAACGGAAGAAGTGCAAGCACATACTTCCAATTCGTACCCCAGATGCTTCCGGCAAGCCACGTCGCCATCGTTTGATATTTTTCTGGACTAAGCTTTAATGTCAATACGATCATAGCAGCACTGATACCTGCGGCAACAGCAACACCGGTTAACAGTAATCGCGTAGGAGATATATTCTCATGCCGCTTATAGGATAGCAAACATATGAGCACCGCTGTTAGTCCAGCGCCGAGCCATGCGAACACAGGCAACAAATAGATTGGAGCCTGTGCAGTTGACGGATAGAATGAGATGAACAGCATCACGGCAAGTCCAGCACCTGCATTAATGCCTAAAATCCCCGGATCAGCTAATGGATTGCGCGATATGGCCTGCATAACACATCCGGATACCGCCAGACCCGCACCGATAAGCAAAGAAATAACGATGCGTGGTAACCGGAAGTCGAATAAAATTAGCTCTTCTTTCTTCGTTCCTGAACCGAACAATGTTCGCAGCAAATCCATGGGAGATAAGCGAATAAATCCTGTATTCATGCTGATGATGAACATAATGACAATCAGCACGGCTATCGTGATCATAATCGCGATACTTCGCTGCTTTTTTCGTTTTTGAATCATCGTGATAGATAGATTTGTCACCGCTTACAGCCCCCTCCTTTCCTTACGAGCTAAGAAGAGGAAAAAGGGGACACCAATTAAAGCGATTAATGCCCCAACAGGTGTTTCATATGGCGGATTCACCATGCGAGCAGCAAGATCAGCGAATACAACAAGCAAGCTGCCAAGCAAGGCAGAGCAAGGGATAATCCAGCGATAATCCACACCGACTAAATAACGGGTAACATGTGGAATAATCAAGCCTACAAAGCCAACAGCTCCAACAACAGATACGGCCGCACCAGCCAAAATAAGCACAATGACTGTGCCTGCCAGTTTTACAAGACGTGTACGCTGACCGAGCCCCTTAGCGATCTCCTCTCCAAGACTGAGCATTGTAATCGAACGTGATAATACAATCGCCCCTACAAGAGCAACTGAAATCCACGGGAACATCACTTCTAGCTGCGGCCACTTCGTGCCCGCTACTCCACCAGCGTACCAGAATGCCAAGTCCTGACCAATTCGATAATATAATGCGATCCCTTCGCTCAGTGCGGATAAGAGAGCACTGAGTGCCGCCCCGGCCAATACCATTCGAACAGGGGTTAATCCTCCCCTAGCTAATGATCCAATTCCATACACTAGCCCTGCGCCCAAGCCTGCACCAAGAAAAGAATACAAAATTAAATACATGTAAGGCAGACCTGGAAAAAATGCGAAGCAGATAGCCAGCATGAACCCTGAACCTGCATTCAAGCCAAGCAATCCTGAATCCGCCAGCGGATTGCGAGTCATACCTTGCATAATGGCTCCGGCAACAGCGAAGCAGGCTCCTACCATTGCCCCGCCCAATACGCGCGGCAGTCTAATTTCTTGAATAATTTGATGCTGTGTTACTTCCGGATTGAAGCGAAAAATTGACTCCCATACCGTAGTCACTTGAATATCTGCCGCACCGAACGATACAGATATAGCGATCCCTAACATTAATGCGAAGAAACCGCCAAAAAGAATAAGTGTTGCTGCCAGTGGACGTGAGCGAAATTCAACTGCTCGCGATGCAGCTTCCTTAGGTAAAGATTTAGCCACTTGACTCATACATGCCACCCTTGCTGATTCTTGAATTTAATTGATATTGATTATCATTTGCATCAATATTCATTTTAGGACATTATTCCTCATGTGGCAATGGACAAAATAAATTGATTTATTGTACAAATATTATTTCTCACTCTTTGCTTTGCTGCCTTCTACAAGCATCTCGGTCACTTTTTGTACCTGTGCTTGAACTGCAATCGGATCATACGTCCAAAAGTACTTTCCATCCACATCATAAACTCGGTGATTTTTTACTGCCGGTATCGAATTCCAAAATGCTCCGTCGCGCTCGAATTGTCCCTCATTACCAGTATTTTGCCTTTCTGCATAATCTCCTCCCTACTTAAATCCTTTGAGTATAAAAAGTACTGCATAAATTTGTATTTTCTATGGATCTCCATCATTTCTCCATAATTGTTGCTTATGCTGAGAATGTAATCTACAAAAATGATAATTGAGGAGGCAATGCATTGAAAAGCTTATTCACAACTCGCTATCGAGTCATGCAAACCATGGTCATCACAACAGTAATCGCATTTGTAACAAGCGGATGCTGGAATGGAGGGAACGACAAGGATCAGACAAATATGGATCATTCATCTATGGAGAACAGCCAAAAATCGAAGTTGGAGTCAAATGCCTCACCGGTTAAACGCACAACGCATGCTGCATCTGTCGACGGCACATCGTTAACGATTACTGCCCAACAAAGTAATTTGGAAGTTTCCAATGGGGTTGTACTCCCAGTATGGACATTTAATAATTCTGTTCCTGGGCCGCAAATTCGAGTGAAGGTTGGAGATACCGTCAAGATTGCGCTTGAAAATGAATTGCCAGAGCCGGTGTCGATCCATTGGCACGGCTATCCCGTACCGAATAGCATGGATGGCATTCCTGGCGTCACCCAAGATGCTGTCGCTCCAGGGAAGTCATTCACCTATGAGTTCAAAGCAACAATTCCAGGAACGTATTGGTACCATTCCCATCAAGACAGTGTCAACCAAGTGGATAAAGGTCTATACGGATCTCTCATTGTCGAGGATCCAAAGGAACAATATAATCGTGACTATACGCTCGTCCTCGACGAATGGATGAGTGCAGAAGCGATGAATACAGAACATACGAATGAGAACGAGCCCAAAGATTATTCAGACATGTCTGGAATGGATCACTCAAAGATGAATATGTCGAATAGCAGCAATAACGGCATGGATCACAACACCATGCAGATGGGCGGCCACGATATGAGCATGTATGATTTGTATACAATCAACGGAAAATCAGGCGATGCGATAGAACCGCTTAAGGTCAAACAAGGTGATAAGGTTCGGCTTCGCTTGATCAACGCTGGATATCTCTCGCATCGCATGCACCTGCAAGGACATGAATTCAAGGTAATTGCCACGGATGGGCAGCCTATAAACAACCCAGCTGTCATTCAAGATCAAATATTATCGATTGCGCCCGGCGAACGTTACGATATTGAGTTTATAGCAGACAATCCTGGTACATGGCTGTTGGACGAGCATAGCAAAGAAGAGCGAGTCCGCAATATGAGGGCCGTCATTCAGTATGAGGACATCACAAAACCGGTTGTCCAATCCGACACGGCCGAAACCCTCCCACAATTCAATCTGGCTGCTTATGGAGAAATAGCGAAATCATTATTTACACTTGAACAGACGTATGATCAAAGGGTAACGATGAATTTGAATACGGCAATGAAAAATGGGGAAATGGTGTACACCATCAACGGCAAGGTGTTTCCGGATACGGACAAGATTAAAGTCGCGAAGGGCGACAAAGTAATGGTTACTTTCATCAATCGATCGCCAACTGATGATCATCCGATGCATTTGCATGGACATTTCTTTCAGATATTGAGCAAAAACGGCCAGCCACTACAGGGCTCACCTATCATAAAGGATACATTGAATGTAAAACCCGGGGAGCAATATGTCATCGCATTTGAAGCCGATAATCCTGGAGACTGGATGTTCCATTGCCATGACTTGCATCATGCTTCTGCAGGGATGGTGACCGATGTTACGTACAAAGACTATAAGAGTTCGTATGTCCCCAATCCGAATGTAGGCAATAAACCTGAATAGTGGAAAAAAATGAATACAGCCAAGCCATTGAATCTATTCACAACTGGCTTGGCTGCACATTCGTATGTATCATTTTTCATGATACCTGTCACCTGATTCGCTTATAATTCCAATTGCTCTCGTCTGCCAGCCTTATGCCACTCCTGGTAGATGCCTCCCATTTCTTGAAACGCATGATCGACCATGGTTATCAGTTCATTCATGATCTCTTTGCTATAAGATAAATGAGTATTCACATTGTCTGCCTTATATTTGTGCAGCAGCTTTACATGTGCGATCGTATGAATGGTTTCTTCCGTTCTCTGCTCATTGCCTTACCTTCTGAATCAGATTTTCGCGTATCAAAATCTCCTTTGGCCCTGCATATTCTGATAACGCAAGTACCGAAAATAGCGTCTAGCACATACACTGCCGAGCGGAATCATGACCAGTGCATTACTTACTGATACCAGAGCATGCTCTCTGCCCCAATACCCAACTGCCAATCGAAGGAGAACAGCAGCTAGAAACACGATCACACCTGTTATTGAGCTTTGAGTACTGCAATTTGAAGTCAACCTGCAGATTGAATTTAAAATTGAAAGTCTATCATGACGCCAAGTAGAAATATATAGGAAAGTGGAACCACACGCAATTGGTCTTCTTACTCTATAACCGGAGGAATGCCGGGATATTTTACAACCGGCCATTTCGTTGCCCGCAGGGCGCTCATTAATTCAGGCGATGCATTTAGGTTGGATTGAACAAGAAGCTTCGGCGTAAGGGCCATCCATTGATTTAAGGAAACGTCTGCAAAACGGTCACTTTTGAACATTTCAAGAAACCACAGGCTATCTGTTCCCGTGTTCTGAATGTAGTGTCCGAATGCAAATGGTACATATCCTACATCTCCTGCTCTATAGTTAAATGTGCGTGCAGCGCCGTTACCCGCAAAAACAGTCATTCTCCCCTGTCCGCTCAAGTAGTATTGCCACTCGTCATTGTTAGGGTGCCAATGCATTTCGCGCATGGCTCCTGGCTTAATCTCGACCAGCGCAGCAGCAACCGTGCGCGATGCTGGGAAATTGGAGGAATCGACGATGCGCACTGAGCCGCCCGGCGTGGTAAGTGGGGGCTGTGCCATTAACCGATAGACGAAGGTTGGCTCCACTGTGCCGAACGGATCGGGCACCTGCTGACTCTCAATCGTCCCGGGCACCTGATCCTGATAAATATAAACCTGCCCCTGAGGGATTTGGTCAAAAGCGGACATCGGCACTCCAAAATTAGCGGATAACACCTCTTTCGGTGTATGGGCAAACCAGTCAGAGATCGACAGCGTATTTAAGTCCGAAAAACTGCCATCGTCGAATACAAGCAGGAACTCGCAACCTTCTTCAAGTCCCTGAATCGAATGAGGAATACCCGGCGGAAAATACCACAAATCACCTGGGCCTACATCGGCGATGAAATTACGGCCATTCTGATCGACGGCGGTAATTCGTGCCCGCCCCAATATCATGAACGACCATTCTGCCTGCTGATGCCAATGCAGCTCTCGCACTCCGCCGGGGGTAAGCCGCATATTCACACCTGCTAGCGTTTTAGCAATTGGCAGCTCTCTTATCGTTATTTCTCGTGACCAGCCGCCTCTATTAAGCTGCATATGAGCGTCGGAAAATGAAAACTTCAAATTGGGAATCAAACCCGCATCCGTTATCGGAGGAACGAACATATCTGGATTTTCCATATCTCGCATGACATCGCGTGGGCCAAGATCGGTAGCGCCTGCGCCGTCACTTTCGCGGATGGGCTGCGGAATTTGCATTTGCTTCGAATCATTCCATACCATGATGATTTTACCGCTCCCTTCTTGAAATTAATGGAACAGATGCGTCTCTAAGCCCCCTGCAATCTACATGCACGCTAGATCAACATCCCTGAATACGCAACTATTCCATTGATCAATATGAAAGGGACATGTTGAATATGCAGTAATCGATTTACATCGTTAATTGATGCTTTTTCTCAAGAATTCGATTTGCTTTCTGAAATGATCGCCTGTCGTATAATGACCGTTGAACGGGTACACATGCATTTCCTTAGGCACCAAGATTTGATTGTACACCGCAAATACCGCCTCCGGCATGCATATCGGATCCTTCAGCCCTACAGACATCAAGACAGGCTTGCGGAGACGATCCGTTAGATTCAGAACATCAAAGTAACTTAATGTCCGCATCACTTGTGATTCATATTCTGGGTAAGCGGAAATAAAAGCTGCTGCCTCAGTCAGAGATCCTGTGGAGTGCAATATGCCGAAATCCATATGGCACATGTTCGGAATATCCGCAATTGTCTTGGCAGGAATGTCGCTTAGCGCAGATACGAGCAAGGACAGCCCTCCCCCTTGGCTGGCACCAGCAACATAGATACGCCCCTTATCAATTTCTGGCTGCTGGAACACCCACTCCACGGCTTTAATCGCATCGACGGTGATGGCCTGATAATAGCTTTTTTCCGGATGAAGTATGCCTTGTGTTATCCAGCCCTTTGTCATGCCGAATGAATGAGACAGCTCATTTCCGGTGTCGCCTCCCTGGCCCCGAACATCAACTGCAAATACCGCATAACCCATCAGAAGCCAATCGGCATAGCTCTCCGGATATCGTTTGCTGCCATGGTAGCCATGGTAGATAACCACACAGGGCAGTTTCGCCGCATCCATGAATTTTGGAAGTACATACCATCCATGTATCAGGGTATGATCATATCCTTCATACGTAATCTGGTATGCTGTCATGTACGGGGACAAAGTGTCTGCTTCCTCACGCTTCCCGTTCAGCGGCTTATTCCGCGATGCCCCTAGTGTCCGTTCCCAAAAAAGCTCAAAATCATCTGCCGCTGTTCGCTCGGCCGAATAAGCATATAGCTCTGCTTTTCTTTTCTCTAAAATGTTCATGTATGACTCCTTCCTGCATACGATCGCATGTTCTCTGTCTTTGTTATTTGTTATTTGTCATTTGTTATTTTTCATTTCTCACATGAGCCAAAGATCAAATCAAACTCAAAGTACAATGTAAGTACATGTTCATAGTACAATATAATCACATGCCTACTCTAGCTTTTCCATTTCGAATAACAGGTATGGTATGCACCGCATAAGGAGGAACAAGATGAACAGACAGCGAGGATTAACATATGTTCTCCTGATCGTATTGCTGCTTTCAGGATGTACTGCAGAATCAACGCAGACCTTACCAGATGGCAAATCTGCACCTGCAAAAATAATATTGACTCCCGCAGACCCATTTGAGGGAGAAGCAGCCAAACTAAAGCCTTTTCTCGGTAATATGACAGGAGCATTTACGTTACGCTATGAAGGAAAAAAACCGCATGCAAACCTGGACATTGAGATATGGAAGCATGGAAAGAAAGTTGAAACCGTCGGTGGCGTTGGCGATTTATTCCTCACCCCAAATCAAGAGGAACACAAAGAAATTGAGCTTATAATATCCATAGATACGTTAGGTTCTATTAACGAGCAAGGTAATATGAAACAGATTAAAGTTGGGATAGCCCATGAATCCGGTACAAACTTGTACACCGTTTTCACAAATCCATCGAAGAAAAAGGAGGTTGGAAGTACGCTTATGTCATACAGCAACCCTAAATCCTTCCTTGCAAAGGATTCAATTCCGGTATGGGGTATGCAAATGACAAGTTCTCACAAAATAATAACTTCCGTTTTGTCACCAGAATCGTTGAGCAATATCGAAGAGGCCATTCTATTTACGCTGCGGTTTGAGGACTAATCTTCTTATAGGGCTCAATTAGAACGGAATAACGAAGGAGCGTGTGACCTTTGCAAAAATCCTGTGTTCCGACTGGCGTGAACCTCAAAGATACCGCCTTCGGCTATACATTATCCTTAATCGGCGGCAAATATAAAATGATCATTATGTACTGGCTGGCTCAACAAAAGGTGATGCGGCACAATGAACTGAAGCGCAGCATTGGTACAATATCATTTAAATCGCTAAGTGTCATGTTAAAAGAAATGGAGGCGGACGGCCTAGTTATTCGCAAGGAATATCCGCAAGTACCTCCTAAAGTAGAATATTGCTTATCAGAGCGTGGTCTTTCGCTCATTCCTCTATTAGATATGATGTGCGACTGGGGAGAAAAGAACAGATTGCCTTCCTTAGATACCGTGGAGCGCTAAAATGACGAAAAGAAGTATTTCCCTATAAGGGCAATACTTCTTTTGCTATAAGGATTAATTGCTTACCGGTTGTCAATGATATTCACATTCAGCCAATGCAGCTTTTCGATTTTTTAATTCGTCTCCACCCTTTGAACTATAAACTCATCCATAAGTGAAAACTTCATTGAAGCCGTCTCCTTCTATTTGCTTAACAATCAGCAAGCAGATTTCATAAATATACGATTGTACCTTTCACTTTTGTTCCTATGACATATCAATATACTATGCGCTAATCCCCTTATTAAGGGCGAGCACCAATACAGAGAAGCAAACAGACACCGACCTTAAAAAGAATCAGGGAAAACGTGATAATCCTAGAACAAAGCCGCCTAACAAGAGTCCCATCAAGCCAGCGATTCCTTCATCATCTATCGAGAAATACTGAATAATGAGGGCATGGCATAAGTAATTATTTGATAGATACGGGGCGCATCACATTAGAAGCAATGGCAGACCGGACGAACATCTATGATTCACAGATTCATACCGTACAAATCACAAAAAGCTGAATGTATATTCAATTCCTTTTTCCTATGAGTAACGAATATCAATGTGGAGGGAATGCCGTTGGATCCATTTCAAATACAGCCGTGGGAACATCTAATTGATGCCGTACCGCCAGGAACCATTCTTGAGCAGTATGTGCCTCCAGAGGTGGAAGAGACCGCGCGCCATGTGATGACGAAATATGACATGCAAGTATCCAGCATGGTGCTGATAACCTCTAAACCTGACAAGGGCGGCGCGATTTGGCGAATTGAAACGAATCATGGTTCACGAAGCCTTAAGGTTCTTCATCGTACCCCTGCTCGCAGTTTGTTCAGTATCGGGGCACAGCAGTATCTGGTTGATCAAGGAGCTCGCGTACCAGCACTTATCTCCACGGTTGAAAACAAGGTATATGTTGAAGCAGGAGGAAAGCTATGGATTGTAACGGACTGGATAGAGCAAATGCAGCCTGTTTCTAAGATTGACTTAGAGGGAGCAGCTGCACTATGTTACGGTCTCGGCGAATTCCATCGATTCTCGAAGGGATACGTTCCTCCTGCAGGTGCGGGCAAGTCTTCAAGATTATACACATGGCCAGATTATTACGAGAAAATCATTGCAAAAATCGGATGGTTCCGGGACATTGCCTCAGCCTATCGCGAGTTCCCTGTCAGTCAGCAACTGCTCGATGTTGTTGATGAATTCCAGAATCAAGCGAAGGAGACATTAGATCGATTACTGAACGTATCGAAATACACCAACATGGTGGCTATGGGAGAGCCATATTGGGGGTTGGTTCATCAAGACTACGGATGGTCTAATGGCCAGATGGGACCCGGTGGAATATGGGTTATTGACCTAGATGGGGTAGCGTACGATCTTCCTTTTCGCGATTTGCGAAAATTGATTACGAGTACAATGGATGATATGGGATACTGGGATACAACTTGGATACGCGGAATGATAAGTGCTTACCATGAAGCCAACCCAATGGATCGGGAAATGTTCGAACTGCTTTGCTTGGATATGGCATTTCCGAACGAATTCTATAAGCATGTCAAAGAAATCGTGTTTGACCCAACCACCTTCATGAGTACGGAATTGGAAGGCGTGCTGCAACGCGTACTTGCTACGGAAAGCACCAAATGGCAGGCTTTGAAAGAGCTGGCCAGCGATATTGAAAAGTATGCTCCCGGTGATTATGCTAGCGGTGAATTCGTATATAATGCAATTCCTTCTATCTCCATACAACCAGTATCTGCCCCTGCACTCCATCCAGACAGTAAACCTGCAACTGATACGATATCAAACATCATATCGGATTCTGATATCGTTGATCGAACCGATGCTACAGCATCTAATCCAACAGCAGCTGCAGCCGATTCCGCACCTGAAGCGATCTTTGATAGAAAACGCAGCAGCAAAACTATTCGTCGCAAGCGTAGAAGAACACGCCGACACAGCACAAATAGAGCATTGTCACAAAAAAAGCTTGCGCTTCGCCGCAAGCGTAAAAGAAAATCTTTAGGCCAACGAACAATATCCATAGTCGGCCGAAAAAAGAGATTGTTCCGTTCATTGGTCAGTCGAAAGAAGAGGGCGCTCCGTTCATTGGTCAGTCGAAAGAAGAGATCGCTCCGTTCAGCAAAGCTGCGCAAAAACAGGAAAAAATTACGCTTCCGTAAAACTGGATAAGACAGGAGGACACATACGGCATGAACATATTAATGATCTGTACGGAGAAGCTTCCTGTCCCGAATATAAGGGGCGGCGCCATTCAAACTTATATCGGAGGAGTAGCTTCTTTGTTGAGCCGGAAGCACCACCTTACGGTACTCGGTCGATCAGATCCGGAGCTTCCTGATGTTGAGGTCGCTGAAGGAATTCGTTATGTACGTCTTCCTTCAGAGGGATTGTTCGAGCTTTATGCCGAAGGAGTTATTCGATTTCTCACTCAGCATGGAGAGAAGTACGATCTAATTCATATCTTTAATCGCCCACGCTTGGTCCTCCCCGTGCGGAGTGTAGCACCTCATTCACGAATCATCTTAAGTATGCACAATGACATGTTCCACCCCGGCAAAATTCATCCGGAAGAAGGAAAAGCCGTTGTAGAACAGACGGAAACCATTATTACAATCAGCAAATATATTGGACAGGAAATATGCAGATATCATCCTCACGCCGCAACAAAAATACGAACCATATATTCGGCAGCAGACACCTCTCTGTTCGCACCATGGGTCGAGTCCGATTATGCTCGCAATACTCGCAACAGCCTTCGCGCAGAGCATCAGCTTTCTTCAAAAAAGTCATTTTATTTGTCGGAAGACTATCTCGAAAAAAGGGCCCCACGTGCTTGTACGTGCGATGTCGCATCTGAAACATTCGGATGCCGTGCTAGTTATTGTTGGCGGTGCATGGTACAGCGATAATAAAGTCAGTGATTATATTGGATATGTAAGAGCAATTGCGGCCCGCTCCCCTATTCCAGTTATTACGACCGGATATGTGCAGGCGAACGAAGTACATCGATGGTTTTGTGCAGCGGATATATTCGTTTGTACCTCAATATGGAATGAGCCGTTGGCGAGAGTACATTATGAAGCGATGGCAGCAGGCCTTCCATTTCTCACAACTTCACGCGGTGGTAATCCAGAAGTAGTTCTTCATAATAATGGGCTTCTGATTGAAGATCCCGAGAATCCGATCGAATATGCGGATAAGCTGAACCATCTTCTTTCGAATATGGAAGAATGCAAACAGATGGGATTAAGAGGAAGACGAATTGCAGAGAAACAGTTCATATGGCAGCGTGTCGCCCAAGAAATATTGGAGGTATGGAGCTGAGTCACTGCTTTTGATCAAGAGTGGCGTCGATAACTTCGACGCCACTTCTTACCTATAAACCATATACTTGTCGAAGCGATGCAACTTCCTGCTCAAGCCCTGCAAGCAAATCTACCTGCGGATTGTAACCAAGCAGCTTCTGCGCCTTGCTTATATCAGCCCATGTATGACTTGGCTCCCCATAGGTTTTGCCCATATACTGAATCTGAACCTTATGTGGAATCAGCTTCTGTAGAAAATCAATACATTCCAATATGGAGGCGCGCTGCTTGCCACCGATGTTCAAGGTTTCCCCTAGAATCCCGTTCGCATGAACGGCGGCTGCAACCCCCTCTACACAATCAGACACATAGGTAAAGTCGCGAGTTTGGCTGCCATCTCCATATAAGCTTATCGGTTCACCATGAATCAGTTGACGAATAAAGCGGTGAAAGGCCATATCTGGACGTTGTCTGGGTCCATATACAGTGAAAAAGCGAAGCACCGTGACCGGAATGCCGTCATTGTGCAAATATACCCGACAGAGGTTCTCCCCGGTCAATTTGCTGACGCCATAAGGCGACAAAGGCTCAGTGACTGCACTTTCATCGACTCTCCCGTTTTTTTCTCCATACACAGATGATGTCGAGGCATAAATAAATTTGCGAACGGGGTTCGACTTGCAAGCTTCCAATAATCGCTGTGTTACCACGATATTATGAGAGGCATAATGATAAAAATCTGATCCCCAGCTTGATCTCACTCCTGGCATGCCTGCTAAGTGGCACACTACATCAACATCCTTCAGCAGCAATTCGTTGTTGGATTCTAAAAGATTTGCTTCGTGAAAGGTAAATCTTGAATGATTCCGCAGCGAGTCGAGATTGCATTCCCTATGATGCCGCGGTGTTGATGAATCAATATAGCCATCAACGCCAATTACGTGTACATTTTCGTCCTGGAGCAGTCGTTCACACAGATGGGAGCCGATGAATCCAGCAGCTCCCGTCACCAAGACATACATATTTGTGTGCTCACCTCCCTATCTATTGCTTAAAATAATCTTCTATTTTTCTCTCTATTTGTGCCCGCCCACTCCTAGATAATCGTATCCGAACTCTATCATCTCGGCTGCCTTCAGCATATTCCTGCCATCCAGCAGAATTGGAGTTTGCATGACATCAATGGCCTCTTTCCAATTCATCGCTTCATATATCGGCCATTCTGTGCAAATGATGACTGCTTCCGTATTCTGCAGCGCATCTGAAATATGGGAATATTGTGTCAACCGAGCTGCTGGATCGTTGAAAGGAAGTTTAGCAACGGGATCGTGAACGCTAACGATGGCACCACTGTTCAATAATTGAGTAATGATAGCAAGTGAAGGCGCCTCTCTTATGTCATCCGTTCCCGGCTTGAAAGCTAGTCCGAGGATCGCTATCCTTTTTCCTTCAAGTGTACCGAGCTTGGCTGTCAACTTCGTTAGAAAATATGAAACTTGGCTCTGATTAATTTGTACTACTTTCTCTAGCAAGCTTAGATGAGTGCCATACTGCTCCGCTGTGCTTAGCAATGCGTTAACGTCTTTGGGGAAGCACGAGCCTCCGTATCCGATGCCTGCTCGCAAGAAAGAAGAACCGATTCGGGGATCTAGCCCCATACCTTGTGCAACATCAGAAATTGATACACCACATTGATCACACAATCTGGCTAGTTCATTCATATAAGAAATCTTAGTCGCTAGAAAAGCATTGGAGGCATATTTGATAAGCTCTGCTGTAGAGGGTTGTGTCCGGATTATAGGCCCCGTGTAAGTCCGATAAAGGCTGCTTACAACATCAGCCGCAACTTGCGAATCGGTACCAAGAATAATTCGATCCGGATGAAGCGCGTCATGAAGTGCACTGCCTTCCCGGAGGAATTCGGGGTTAGATACGACATCAAATGATATTGGTTTCCTTTGTTTGCTGCCAATCCATGCTGCGACTTTTTTCTGAGTTCCTACTGGCACCGTGCTTTTCACAACAATGACTTTGTGTTCTTGCATATATTCGCCAATCCATTCTGCTGCCCGTTGTATATATGATAAATCAGCACTTCCATCTTCTCGAGACGGTGTGCCCACACAAATAAAAAGATTTGATGATTTTCAATAGCTTGCTTTACATCCCTAACAAACCTGATGTTCCCCTGCTGTGCATGATTTTGCAGCAGCTCTTCTAGGCCTGGCTCATAGAAGGGAAGTTCTCCCTTCTCCAAGGAGCAGAGCTTGAGATGATCCGTGTCGAATCCAGTGATTTTCCATCCACTTTCAGCAAAAGCAAGAGCAGTAGTTGTCCCGACATATCCAAGACCTATGACCAAAATATCGATGCTATTCACCCCCTCGACGGTGAAGCGATATCATGTTGATTCGCGATCACATTGTTGAGTTGTGCATTTGTAATGCTGACATCCTGCAGCACAATGCTGTTCTTGATGCTGCAGTGACTGATCTTGGCTCTAGGTCCGACAGTTACATAGGGACCAATGATGCAATCCTTCAATTCACTGGTTGGATCGATTACAACCGGCGGGATCAGTCGACATCCCGGATACTGGAAGTGCAATTCACGAAGATTATCATCCCCGATATCATCCAGTACCCAATGGTTCGCCTCTAACCATCGTCCTATCGTTCCGATGTCTGTATGGTTTTTATCCGTAATCGTATAACCAATCGAATATCCTTGGTCTATCAACCACTGAATAGCATGTGTAATCTCATACTCTCCCCGCGCTGACGGAGATATAGAACGAACTGCCTCGAATATGTTAGAAGTAAACACATATGCCCCAAGCGACGCTAAATTCGATTTTGGATTCTCGGGCTTCTCTTCCAGCCCTATTACTTGATCATCGCATATTTCTACAATTCCATAATCCTGCGGTTGAGCTACCTCTCCTAACAGCATACATGCGTCGTGCCTTTTTCGCAGAACGCTTTCACAGAGACCTGCCAATGATTCGGTAATTAGATTATCTCCAAGCATAAGTACAAAATCGTTCAAGCCAATATAGCTTTCTGCCTGCCTAACTGCATCGGCAATTCCTAGCGGTATATGTTGGTATATATACGTTATTTCCACTCCCCAACGTTCCCCTCGTCCCAACTGTTCCGCAAATAACGTATGGTGTCCAGGTTGGATCACAATTCCTATTTCTTGAATCCCAACTTCTACAAGGTTACCGATGCAGTAATAGAGAAGCGGAATATTTGCAACGGGAAGCAAAGGTTTGGGGGTCGTAAAGGAAAATGGTTGTACCCGAGAACCCTTGCCAGCACTGAGGATTAACCCCTTCATTATGCTCGCTCCTTTATTAGTTAAAACCATATACCACTATATGACTGACTACTCTTCCTAGTAAGGGCATCTGGAGCTTCATAGAGAAAATATACGGTTGCCATCTGAACTACAGAGAAATAGTCAAAATTCCACGCAACAGCGGTTTCATTTGTCCATACCTTCCTAAAATATAAACATAAAATAGAAGGAACGTTCATAATGTTACTAATCCAATCTAGAGAGGATGGATCCGAGTGAGTAAGAATGAATATGTGAACAAGATCAAAGAGTTAGCGGATATTGATAGCATCGAAATCGAATATGTTGACGGAGAGAAAGTCGAGTACAATACTGATGAAGGCAACGACCTTAATTCTTTTCTAGAAAACATCGACTGGGAACAAGTTGATGATATCGAGGTCGAGTTTGAGAATGGAGATAAGACTAGCATAGATTTGGACAATGACGATGACGACGATGAAGATGATGAAGATGATTACGATGACGACGACGATGAAGATGAAGACGATGATGAAGATGTCAGTGAAGAGCTCGATATTGACGTTGATGATGAAGATGTCAGTGAAGAGCCCGATATCGACGTTAATGATGAAGGTGTCAGCGAGGAGCTCGATATCGACGATGATGAAGATGATGTCAGCGAGGAGCTCGATATCGACGATGATGAAGATGAAGACGATGAAGATGAATAATAGCGAAATGCTTGTTAGTGATGACGATTTATAAAAGGCATTACAAGTAGGGAAAATCACAAAAGACGAGGAGCAAGCACCTCGTCTTCTTTACATTCGCATTTCCACTTTAATCCTATCCCTAGCCGACCACAACGAAAACTATATATTTTGCTTAAAGAAATTACTGCTTACAGGTTGTCAATGAAATTCACATATTCAAGAGCACTTTGTTCCAACTTGCTTTCGGAAGGGTCATTTTCTGCCCCGTAAAACGCATAGAATGAGCGATAATCTGCTTTACAGTATTGAAAGCTCATTTCAAATGGGGATAAAATTTGTGCAAGTGAATAACGATATTTCCCCTCATCCTCAATATCCTCTTTTTTAATGCCAGCAGACACAGCCAATGCAGCTTTTCGATTTTTTAATTTGTCTCCACCGTTTGAACCATAAGCCCATCCATACGTAAAAACCTCATCCAGCCATTTTTTAAGCAGCGGCGGACAGTTAAACCAATAAATCGGAAACTGCAATACAAGATTCCCGTGCGACTCTATCAACTGTTGTTCTTGCTGCACATCGATGTTGCCATCAGGATATGCCTTATACAATTCGTGAACTGTATATTTGTCTGGATGCTTTTTAAGTTCCTCTGCCAAGCGCTTGTTGACAACGGAAGTTTCAAGGTTTGGGTGTGTTACGATTACAAGAGTTTTCAACGATTTGACCTCCTTAGATAGGTGTGCCTCTTGAGTATAAGATGATCACTATCAAATTGTAAGTACGCACTTTTAGTTCAGGTACTTACATCAAGGTTAGTGTCAAAAACCGTGATTCCCTTTCACTGGTTACATGCTCGCAACCGATCCACCGTCAACCCGAAGATTACTGCCATTAATGAAGGAAGCTTGTTCGGAGGCTAAAAATACGACGAGCATGTAGTTCACCTTCTCATGAATGGATGTCACTGCGATGAATCACAATCAAAAGAGAAGAGCGCATAGCTGCCCCTCTCTCCGCTTCATTATTCATTCAAATAGGTGGTCACACGGTTCTGAATTAATTTTGCTGCTTCCTGTGCTGACTTTCGACCGCTGAAATACGACTTCGATTCTTCCTTAACAATTGAGAACAACTTGTCATCGCCAGATGAGTAGCCATTTGCTGCTGCCAGAAGCTGCTTGGCCTTGGCAAAATACCCATCAGCCACCTTAACGGTTTTTCCCGATTCTAGCTTGAATGCCCCACTGTTCACTTTACTTTGTACATCGCTGAACTTCTTCTCATTCACCGAGGCAAGTACGGAGAACCCGCGTCTCTCCTGCATGGATTGCGCTTCTTCGGATGCTAAAAAGGATAGGAATCTCCATGCCTCCTCCTGAACTTGCGACTTGGCTGAAATAGCAAGCTGATAGGGGGCATAAAAATTAACGCCGCTGTCCTGCTCTGCTGTATGCGGCCGATGCATCAGTACTGGATTGGAATATAAAGTATGCGGCCATTCGACAAAGTCAGCTGAAGACATCAGCATAGTGGAATAGAATAGCTGCTTGCCGATTTCCGCCTCCTTCGATGTAACAACTTGATGATCATACATGCTCTTGATTTGCTCCATCAGTTCGATAAAGCGCGGTGCATCGAAGCTTGCTTTTTGAATGCGACTATCAACAAACTCCGCATATCGACTGCTAACGATCTCTAGCAGCAGATCCTCTGGCGGGTAGTTGGCCAATGCATAACGGATCCCCCCATCATCACTTGAATGTTGTTTCAATTGCTGAGCCACTTGTTCGAATTGCTGCCATGTCCAATTCTTATCATCGACCTGAATATTAGCCTTCTTCAGTACATTTCCATCGCCAATAAAACATAACATGTAAAAGGTAAGCGGCATTGAGTATAGTCCATCGTTGATTTTCATCGAATTTATAATATTGGGATATAAATCCCCTTTTTGCAGGAGTTCCTCTTTGTCTATGAACTCGTTCAAATTGACGAACAACTTTTTATTTACATATTTCCCGACAGGCAGACTCGCTACCTCTAAAATATCTGCTCCGCTTCCAGCCAATAGCTCTGTGTTTATCTTCTGCACATATTTGTCGTGATCATTCTCCTCCCATTTTTCATTCGGTTGTTTATATATGTGTAGCTGCACTTCAATGTCCGGATTTTTTTGTTCGAATTTTTTGACAGCGGCCTTATAGAACGAATCCGTGCCCATCATTGACATCGTAACGATCGTCTTTCCATCCTTTGTTTTTTTCGGCTTTTCCCCTTGCTCCCTAGAGCCGCAAGCCATTGTCATTGTCAATAGCGCCATACAAGCCAACACTATCAGTAGTCGTTTTTTCACCGCTATCTCCTCCTCTTTCTTTTTTCGACATCAGACATATTGCAGATTATTGCAATCGAACTCGGTTGCCATTTTGTATAGGTTCACTGCTATTCATAATAATCAGTTCCTGCTCGTAAATGCCGTCAGGCTGAACCAATGTGACCTTGTCGTTGCTTTCCAAAATCGTAACGAGGGCCTTGCGTACAGTGAATGCATTGCCAAGCAGGCCCATCTGTTCATCCACGACGTACACATACGTTCCTTCCCGATCGCGATGAATCGCTTGATTGGATATGATCATTCCTTCTTGGTGAGATCGCTTCATCAACGTAATTCGTGCTACTTCACCGCCTCTCAAGCTCTTGTCTGTAATTTTGAGACGAACAATCTTATATACCTGTGGGACAGATATCTCCCCCGCGCTGCTCCCCGCTGCGACTGGATCGTTAGAGCTTACCGCCGTATCCTTTATTTCCATTATCGTAGCATCAAGCTGACGTGACTGTTTCTTAGTCTGTTGGGTGACCTGTACTTCAGTTTGCACGATGTCGCCAATCGTTAAAGCAAGGTTTGTCAAGCGCGCTGCATCCATTGTAAGTTCGAAAAAGTAACCGCCGCTGCTGTTAGAAACCACAACATCAGGCTCACCTGCAGATGCCAATCCTTCAACAGCATGAATTTTGGTGACGATCCCATCGAATGGGGCAGCAATACGATTCTGCTTCGCCAATTGTCTGCTTCGTTCATTCACTTTACGTGTTTGAATCTCGATATCCAGCTTGCGTGTATGTATATCTCGGGATGCGCTTCGGAGCTTCATCTCATCCCTATCTACAGTAGAAGAAGTAATAAACTGATCTTGAATGGTTTGCAGCTCAATGTGCTGCTTCTCTAAATTCGCCTTTTCGTCCAGCAATTCACGCTCTGCAGTGATGCTGTCGTAAGTTACTAAAGTCTGCCCTTTTCTGACTTGTGCACCTTCCTTCACCAATACCTTACTTACTTTCCAGCCAGCAGGATTCATCAACTTGACTTCTAAAATAGGACGCAGTATGCCGCCCCCAACCAGCTTATGGTCAAGACTGCCGCTTACTGCCTTTTCGGTTATCACTTTGGGCAGCATCAGTGATTCAAATGTGTTGCTGAACAAGGTGAGTACAGCCAACACGACTATTAATAATATGGATATCCTCTTTACAACCTGCTTGCGTTTGCGATCATGGTTATCTTCTTGCAGCCCAGCAACTGACACTCGCTATTCCTCCTACTCTGAAAGCTACCCTTTAATGCCGGACAATTGAATGCCCTCGATGAAGTATGATTCCGCATATAAAAACAGCAGCACCATAGGAGCCATGTAAAGCATGGAGGCGGCAAATGCAACGCCCTTTGCCCCTTCGTTGATTTTGGACAAATAGACCGACAACGGCTGCTTCAATGGATCATTGAAAAAAATGAGCGGCTGCTCTACCATGTTCCAATAATCGACGAACAGCAGAATGACAAGTCCCGCGATTCCCGGCTTGACCAGCGGCGAAATAATGGTGAAAAATATCCGCATATGACTGGCCCCGTCTATTTTCGCAGCTTCAATGTAGGCATACGGAATATGAAGCATGAACTGCCTGAGCATGAACACACCAAATGCAGCGAAGATTCCCGGTAAAATAATGGAGCTTGAATGATTGAGCAAGCCTAGCCGATCCGCCATAATATAATTTGGTACAAGCGTTACTTGGAACGGCATAAGCATAGTCAACAGGTATATTAAAAATATCGCTTCCCGACCGCGAAATCGCAGCTTGGAGAAGGCATAAGCTGCCAGTGCTGCTATTGCTGTTTGCCCAGCAATGATCGGCACAACCAGAAATACGGAATTCCAAAACATGGACAGGTATTTCGGACTTTTTATCAAAATGTTGAGATACTGTTCTGCTGACACTTGATCCGGTAATAGCTTCAAATTGGCAAACTGATGCGAATGTGGAACGGCAGCATCATTCATCTTGCCGATTAAAACGTAGTTCCGCTCAATTTCCTGCTCTGTCATTATTGAATTTGTGAATGTTATCACTATTGGTGCTAGCATGATGACTGCGATGCATGTCATGACGATCGTTAACAGACATGCGCGAAGCTTATTTTGCGTTGTGTGCAACTCACTCCCTCCATTCTTATTCCATTGACTGTCGGAACCGACGCTCGATCGCATACAGTGCCAGGACAATGAAAAGTATGCAGACCGCCATTATGGTTGCCGCCGCTGTCAGCTTCTGAATGTCAAGAGACATGAACATATTATTCATGTAATGCTGCAGCATGTAGATGCTGTCATGCGGATAATCGCCCGCGACAAGATACGTTTCGCGAAATACTTTAAATGAGTTAATGATGGACATCAGTACAACGAAAAACATCGTCGGAGTCAAATAAACCAACGTTATACTGCTAAACATACGCATGCGACCCGCCCCCTCGATCGCCGCCGTCTCATAATAATCATTCGGAATCTGCTGCAAACCTGCCAGAAATAAAATCATGTTATACCCTATATTTTTCCACATAAAGACAACAATGACGGCTATTCGGGCGGCATCAGACTTCATCCAATCCACACGCTCGAAGGAAAAGGCACTAAGCCAGGCGTTCAGCGACCCATTCCAGTCTAGAAGCACCTGCCAAATTAAGATAATGGATACCGTTGGTACGACAAGCGGCAATACATAAGCTGTCCGCAGTCCTTTTCTCAGATATACATTTTTGTTCAGCAATAGAGCCAGGCCTAATGAAAGTGCAATCATTAGCGGAACACTTAGCGCAGTAAAATAAAAAGTATGTATGGCAGCCTTGCGAAAGGAATCGCTCGTCATCAGATCACGATAATTTGTAAGACCGACAAATTGACCATTGACCGCATTGTCCTGAAACGAATACATGACTCCCATTCCGAATGGAATCAGGTAGAACATGGCGAATCCGATTCCACTAGGCAAAAGAAATAACAGGGCTGCAGCGGCATCTTTGCGAAACCATTTTTTCATCTTCCGATTCATCATCATTCCCATCCTATTTCATAGCTGCACTCTTCATCATTCGACATAAAAAACCACTTCATTTCTAAGGTCTTCTCTTGTCCTGTAATCAGGATAAGGAACACAAATAAAAAGAAGTGGTGGTAAAAATAAAGTTTTTCTTAAATTGGATTATTTAGAAGCAACTTCATTGGAGCCTGCTTCATGAGAGGGAGCTATATACATGGGCAGGCACACCTTGAACTCTGTACAAATCACGTCACTTTGCGCTGTTATGGATCCATGATGCTGCTCAACAATGTTCTTTGCAATAAATAAGCCCAGTCCCGTGCTCCCTTCACGCTGCGTTCGGGATTCGTCACCGATATAAAACATGTCGAAAATGTGAGGAAGCTTCTCAGGCGGGATATATGCGCCGTAGTTCACAACTTGAATGACTACCGCACCTGCTTCTGAGCGTGCATGGATATCGATATACTTGCCGTCACTGCCATAGCGAGTTGCGTTCATCAGCAAATTTTCAAATACGCGGGCCAGCATATCTCCATCACCAAGCACAGTCAAGTGAGGATCTATACTCATTCTGGAAATAAGCTGCTGATTTTCATAGACCGGGTACATCTCCTCATTCAATTGCATCAGGAGCTCGCCAACGTCAATTTGATTTTTGCTTATCGACTGCTTCCCGTAATTCGTTCGGGTCAATTCGAACAGCTCCTCAAGCAGCTTCTCCAGCTTCTTCGACTTGGCAAATGCAATTTCAGTGAAGTGCCTGCGCTGTTCATCTGACAGTGCCTCTTCACGAAGAATGAAGTCCAAATATCCAATCACAGACGTAAGCGGGGTGCGCAGATCATGCGCCAAATTCAATATCAATTGATCCTTGCTTCTTTCGGCAAAGTCTCCTCTTTCTAAAGCCCCTCGCAGCTTTAAGCTGGCTTGATTCAAATCGCGGGCGATTTCTTCAAATTCATCGTTGGAAGTTATTTGGACTTCTCTCGTAAAATCCCCGTCAGCCAAATAGCGAATGCCTGTTGAAATTTCTCGAAAGTAAGCACTATATCGTCTCGTGAACAAAAAGAATAGCGTTATGGTAAGGGGGATGTAAATAATTAAGAAAAAATAGATGTCCCCCACATCGCGCATAAAATATCGGACGGCTGTGAACGGATCTTCCAATCTCGTAGTATGATAATAGAGCTGCATTGCTTTAAAAAGCGAATATGTAATGATTCCGGATAACAGCATGCTGCATGCCAGCAGCAAGATCATTTTGAAGCGAAAGCTTCTCAGCAGCTTACCCATTGAACGAATAGCCTACCCCCCATACCGTTTTGATCAGCTTGTTGTTGGCCTTGTCTTCCTTTAGCTTCTTGCGCAAGGTACGAATATGAACCATAACGGTATTGCTGCCTTCATAGTAGGCTTCTCCCCATACCTGTTGAAAAATAAGCTCTGAGCTGTATACCTTTTTGGGAGAACTCGCTAACAAGTATAAAATATCAAACTCTTTTGGCGTCAGCTCGATTTCTTCCCCATACAGACTGACGGTACGCTGTTCAGCATGTATAACAAGACCACCTGCCTGCAGCACGTTTTTGCCTGTTCCTGTCGTCGGCTGATTTAGCTGGATGGAACGGCGCAGCTGTGCATTGACGCGCGCTACCAATTCCATTGGATTGAACGGCTTTGTCATATAATCATCAGCTCCTCTTACCAAGCCGGTAATTTTATCGAGGTCTGAATCTTTTGCGCTAAGGAAAATAATCGGAATGGTATGCTGCTCTCGAATTTGACGAGTTACTTCATATCCATCGAGCTTTGGCATCATAATGTCCAAGATCGCCAAATCAATTGGATGCTTGCGAACGGCTTGAACGGCTGCTTGACCATCTAATACTTGTATATAGTTATATCCTTCCTTCTGAATGTGCAGGGCAATGAGATCGGCAATTTCCGGTTCATCCTCTGCGATTAAGATCGTAATTGGCTTCATTGCTTCAACTCCCAGTTCTATCTTGCTTTATATATTGTACCAGAGCATCAGTCCCATGTCCGTTATCTAAATTGAATAATGCAGCAAGGAATGGGCATTTTCATGAACTCAAAGCTACTACTTATTCATCTGATGATACTGATGTCTATGTGAGCAGCGTAAGTACATCATCAATTTTTTCTTGTTGGAATTGACCCCTTAATTCATCCATGTCAAAAAATCCACTTCATGCACACAATGATTTTGCACGGCAGGCAGCCCTTTCCACAGTGTACTGTCAAGCAGCTTTTCTGCTTCTTTATTCTCTTCCGAGGACCATGTACCGTTAGACGGGAACACAATGATATGATGTGCATTCAAATCCGGAAGCTTCTCTTCCGACAAGATCGCGTTGAATTCCTTCATATCCCTCGCCAGTGGATGTGGAGTCAGCCCCATTTCCTTATATATGCTGCCGATATATCGGTTTTCGATCCCAAATAGAGCCAACGTTTTATCGCCTACATTCAAACGAATAACGGTAACTGTCTCGTTTCCAACCGCTTTTTGCAGCTTGTCCTTCGTCTCTGTTATCTTTTGGTTGCACTGTGCAAGCACACTGTCCCCTTTTTCCTTCATATTAAGCAAATCAGCAACTTTTTTTAAGATTTCTAGGGGATTTTGCAATATCCCTTCCTGGAGCCGATAAGTAGGAGCGATCCTGGAGTATTGCGCATATTTCGCAGCATCCACACCACCATCAACGATGATGAGATCGGGGCTGGCTGCCAGCAATGCCTCCATGCTGCCGGTAATATCAAATGCCGGTACATCCAGTCCTAGATAATCCTGCTTCCCCCAGCTAGGATGGTACCATTGCATGACTGGTCTCACGCCTAAGGCAGTCATATAATCTTGCAAATACACTCCCATCACACGCTTCGGATTTGCAGGAATCGATACTTTCCCGAACTCGTCCTTCACTACACGGGTATCTGTGTCCTTCGTTTCCGCTTCGCTCTTGGCAGTGGAATGATCCGTTGCCTCAGCCGCTGTGGAAGACTCCTTTTTCGTCTGTGGAGCCCCTGTTGAGCCGCAAGCGGATAAGCCCAATACTGCCGCTACCAATACAATCAGCCAAGCTGATTTCTTCCATGTTCCCCCGATCATGAATCCTTCACCTCTATGAAATAAATAATAAGTATTGTGAATCGAGTCCGCTTATAATAACGATTCTCATTATCACTTATACGTTATCATTCTACGATTCAACTTTTCTTCTGGCAATGCACATTCCCTATCTCTTTTTGAGACATTCATGTACCATTCAATCGATATAAAAAAGCCTTCATTCTTCTTGAATGTCGGCTTATTGAAACAAAACAATCTATTCTTAGATCCAAAATGTTGCATGTATAATGCTGCGCAGCACTTTTCCAATCTTATCAATTTGTACTGGTGTTGTAAGGTTGAAACACTTCACTCCAGTTCCAACGTTCATAATAATTGGTACCGAGCGTTAAATCCGGAATCCATACATGCATGTGCTTGCCATCGGGTGAAGACAGCAGGACTTCTGCTGTAGATCGGTCCGTTCGGATCCATGAAAGCTTGCGGCCATCTTCCACGAATAACGGATAATAGTCCCCAAACCCAGTGGGAGGAGCAGTGAGCTTCGCTTGCACTCCGGTATCGAGATCGATGAACACGAGTTCTGGCAGCGGCCTCTTATCGGGATTGCTCGTCCATTGAGCTTCGGTTGCTCTTGAGGCAATTATCGTATGATTATCCCGCCATGTGAAATCAGTATCTACCCTCCCATCAGGTGTATAAGAACGCTGATTAAGAGGGAATGGCTCCTTGACTACGGTAAGCTTCTTGTTGCTTGTCGCTTCTCTTCCCACTCCTGCTATGTAAGCCAGCTTATCGCTTTTCGGAGCCCAATTGAACCAATTGGTATTGTGAAGCATATTACCGATTTTAATGAAGGTTTTCCCATCTGCAGACAGCAAGCACAGTGTATTGTCGTCAGCGGATAGCGACGCAGTCGGTATCGCGATGAAAGCGATCCATTTCCCATCGGGCGACCATTTGAATGTACTGGTTAATACGGCGAAGAAATCATCGGTTTGATTTGAAATCCGGTACAGCAGTTCTTTATTGGGCGCACTTGATCCCGCTTCAAGCCTTATGTTGTATAAATAGATATCCTCCCACTTCCCATTAGGCAGCAGCTTGGAGAGTGTAGATACTAACAATCCGTTTCCGCTTGGATTCCATGCATAGTTGCCGATTTGATCTGCAATCGTTGTAATAATTGGGGTAGCGGGTGTATCCACATTAGCTATCCGAAGCGTATTATTTGTCTGAAAGGCAAGGATGCTGTACTTGGGCGACCACTGCACATTTTCTCCTTCTCCTATCCGTCTAAGAGATTTTGTAACGGTGTGATATGCCCACACCTCCTGTTGTTCCTTCCCCTTCGTGAAAGCGACCCATTTCCCGTCAAAGGACCATTTCGGATTCCGTATATACTCCCCGGTTGTAATCCGCTTCTCTTGTGTTCCGCTCGTAATCCACAGGTCATTGTCACGAATAAATGCAGCTGTATAAGGCTGTATTTTTGTCCATCCGCTTGAGGGTGCAGCCCATACGAACAGCATCAACAATACAAATAAAGCATGTATATACGATTTCATGACTCACTTCCTTCCTCATTTCCCTTAGTGTGCCACTGAAACCATTCTTCATCACGAAAAAATCAATTTTCCTAAGGCCTCATGTCTATTGCTATTGCATGCCATTTCTTATGCCGAAGTGTATGCGCGAAAGGTTATAACCTGCAAATCCTTTCATACACTCTATAAGAGATACCATGAAAATGGAGGGCAGAACAATGCCGCTTATCCCCCGATTTTCCACGATAGATACAGCGGCTATATCAATTGCAGGTCAATTTGTGAATGGCTCCTCGGAGTGCTTGACCGATCGTGTTGGATTACTGGATCTGATCACAGCATGTGACATCTTGCATGCAGAGCTCACATGGTACGGGACATTTGAACAGCAATTGGAAAAAGAGCATGTGTATTGGGCGCAAGAAGCAAAAGTCATTTTGCATGCTCCTTCGGGTGAGTATGAATTGTCAGCACAAGACTGCTCGACCTGCGTTGCGAAAGGACAAGCAACTCAATTGATATGTACCGCAGACGTTACAATTCGAATAAAAGAATGGACAGCTGGTGCTTATTCCTTACATATTCCTTCATGGGTCCACTGCAAAGAAATGATTCAATGCGGATGGGTATTGCACGTCATCATGAAACATTTCTCCCTGCCCTTGCAATACATTCAATTGGCCGCTGGTCACGAACATATTCATCAACAGAAATCTTATCCCCATATTTTTTGGGGTTCAATCTTCCATACAGTGATGTCCATATAAAGCTGTGGTTTTGCGCGAGCAATGTACAGTCCCTAGTCGGAAAGGCAGGGTCTTATTACTCTGCATGTTCACAGATGTGCGAGGCAGATCCTTTTCCGGGATCTGCTGGGTTCCGGCAATATGAATTATCCCTCGATCGTACTGACTCTACTTACATTCAAGATCAACTGATATGTGCGTTATCTGCCCGAGATGATTCAGCTCATTCAGAACTTTATACGATAGCTGTACAGCTCGATTGCTCAGGAGCGATAATACAGGCAAGCTTGAAGGACATAGAGGGATACAAGGGCAGTGAGGAGCTTCAACCTAGCGATACCGTGTTCTATTCCCTCCAACTGTGCAATATTGGAGACAGGGCAGCTGAACGGATATATGTGACGCTCTATTTGTCGGAAGGGGCAACGCTGCTTGAGCCATATATTTGTGTCCAAGACAGTTGTCACAATTCCATGTCGGTTAACTGCAAGAGCGGAATGCTCATCATACCTTCTTTGGCGCAGGATGCAACGGTCACGATTACTTTTGCCGCTGCTGTTCAAAAAAGTAAGCTTTCACAAGATCAGGTGGTATGCATTGCTTCCGTCACATATGATCCTGCATCTCCATCTAATATGTATCGCACTCGCGTACAGTCCAATCAAGTAGAGGTCACTTTTCCCTCGACTGAATGCGATGTGATCGTAACGCAGCAATGTTCGATGTCGAGAGCATATTGGCAGGATCGAATTTCATTTACAACAACGATTACGCCGAACAGCAACAGAAGACTTGCTAACTTATCCTTTCGAGTTATCGCAGACAATGAATGCTGCTATGTTCCCGGCACATTAACAGTCAACGGGATGCCGATCTCACCAGAGGATCCCTTAGTTGGCTTTTGCATAGAAGATATCCATGATCTTACTCCCCGGGTCATCCAATATGAATTGAACTTGCATCATGTTCCGTCTTCTGGCCGCCTTGAAACAAAAGCTGATTTGACCTATAGTGTCTATCGTTCGAGCAAATATAGAGGGCCCCAAATTACCATTGATAGTAATCCTGTGATCGTTGAAATACATGGCACACAGATCGTAGGCAATCAGGCGATCATTCCGTACAGATATCAAATTGCTCCAAATCGACCATCTATCACGACATCACAACCAAGCAATATGATCCTGGCCCACAATCATGATGATCTCAACATTTACATAACGAAAATGGTAGATCACAGATATGCTGATGTAGGCGATCATCTGATATATACGATTCGTATTGCGAATGAAGGCCGTGTGACCGTAACGAATACAGAGCTGCGCGATAGGGTTGATAACGGAATTAGTATTTTACCAGGCTCAGTTAAGGTGAATGGTATCCCTTGTAAATATTGCAACCTTGCGCGCGGCTATCCATTAGGCCGATTATTGATAGGCACGGTGATTATGGTTACCTTCACCGCATTGATTACCACAAGGCCGATCTCCGGATATATCAGCAATCAAGCTAAGATTACCTACAACTATACGCAGCACGATTCTTGCCGGATACATACGGGAACCACTTATAGCAACAAAACCAAGACGTATGTTCGCTATCATCGCGTCAGTTTGTACAAATATGCGAATACCCGCCTTGCCATGCCAGGAGAGATCATTCGTTTGTATCATCGCCTTGACAATCAAGGGAATGTGACACTAGAACATGCATGGTTTGCTGATCCGCTGCCTTCTCAGCTGCGTTGGATACCATCAAGTGTCCGTATTGACGGCGCTCCTGCGCCGTATGCTGATCCGATCTGCGGATTTCGTCTGCATCGGATCATGCCCGGCGGCAATACATATGTAAGCCTGTTGGCCGAAGTGATGGATATTGCTGTAAACCAGCTTATCTGCCATACCTCCTGGGTAAGCTACTCCACTATGTTCCATAACGGGGGTATATCAAATATGATACGAAGCTATCGAATACGGCATGCATTATGGTACAAGCCACGCTTTTAGACATGTACATGAGTGTGGATCGAGAATGCGTACAACTGGGAGAACAACAGTCATTTACATTTATTTTGCGAAATACGGCGCTTGTTCCATTAAGGGATATTCACTTTATCCACTTGCTACCAGATGTCCTTACCTTCTTATCAGGCAGTCTTCGCATTGACGGAAAGGCATATGTATGCAGAAATGCACTCGAACTCCATCTCGGCACGCTTCACCCTGGCTGCAGCCGTGTCATTTCATATCGCTGCCTAGTCAGAGAAGCTCCTGTAACAGGATGGTTAGCGAACGTGGCAGATGCTGAATATTGCTATCCTTCGCATGATCAGCCTTCTCTAATGAAACGTCGAACCTGCAGCAATACCGTTCATACTTATATCTACCATGGACGCATAATCGTCCATGCAGCCTCGTCACACCGATACATTACGCTCGGTAAAGAGCACGTCATTGAGGCGACCGTGTCGAATGCAGGTACGGCAACTGCTGATGAGGTGTGGTTCTCGACCGCAATACCCGAGGAACTTCGAATCGTTAGCGGATCTGTACATGTAAATGGGGAGCATTGGCCTGAAGTATGTCCCATACGGGGATTTTATATCGGTTCTATTTTTCCTCGAACAACGTTATTGATATCTTTTCGGATACATGTGAATGGTATCCCGAGAACGAAAAGCTTCATCATTCAATCAGAAGTAGACTATCAGTATCGGATTCCCAAATTTTGCGGATGCAAGCAAGGGATTTCAAAGGCTAATCCTGTCCTCATTCAAGCCATTCCTTTCCTGTCCAATTCTTGTATTCCGCTTCTCAAGAACAGAATTCAACCAGCTAAGTTAATCATGCGACTGAGTGGTAAACATAAAGATGTCAAATGTGGCGAGCCTAACCAATACACGCTCATAATCTGCAATATCGGACATTCTTCAGCCGAACAGGTCAGTCTCATGCTCCCGCTTCCTGCCGAAGCCAGACTTATCCGTGCATGTCGATTCGAACAAAATGACATGCGCCATCTTGCTCCAACATCTGCACATCAGATCAAAATTGGACGTATCCATTCTGGCGAAAGTGTAACTGTACGGTTTGAGATTGAAGTGTACACGCCACCAGTGTCGAATTGCTTCATCTATACAGCGACGGCACTCTATCGGATCGACAGCTATTCGCAAGCAGTCCGAGCTAAAATCCATAAAGCATTCAGCAACAGCGTAATGACATTGATCCATTATAGTAAACTTGAGGTGCATACGACGGTTGATAAGACAGTAGCAGCAATTGGCGATGTCCTGCGTTTCCGAACGATCATTCACAATTGCGGCACGATGGGCGCGTTGTCCCTTTGTGTGCAGGATCTTATGGCCTCTCAGAAGCGGTTCTTGTCCGAATCCATGCCTATCCCAACCTCCGTCAATGATGAATGTGTTCCTTCGCATCTCAGCGAATTATGCTTGGAATGCTTGAAGCCTGGAGAAGCAGTTATTTTATATCACGAAGCAAAAATGGTAGACCCGCCTCTCTCAGCACTGTTAAGGAATCAAATTAAGGTGCTGTATTTCTGTCACACAAAGCTTCATGAAGTGAATTCGCTGCATAACGCTTACGGCAATGTAGTGTATGTTCATCTCCACAACCATGCTTTGCAAATCTCATCGCAGTTTGCAGCGTCTTCTCATCAGAATAAGAGAAATGCTCTCCTGACCTTAACAATTATGAATGTGGGCGGAGGTACAGCTTATAATCTTGCACTGAATCTGCCTGCCCAAGCAAAGCTGTATAATATGTCATCCTGTAGCACGATGTTTGCAGCTTCGGGGACTGTTCGTTCACTTTCCAATCAGCTCTTGCTTCCCGTCCTTCATATGGGTCAAACTGCTTCGGTCGAGCTATCCATTCACGTTCCTGAGCATCTCACTTCATTGACGCTACATCACGATACCTTGAAGCATCTTGCTGTATCCTATCATTATCAGTATGACATAAACCAGATGGGCTATTGGGAGCAGACGAAGATTATGCCCCAACCTGAACAAAGTGAGGTTCGCCTAGCTATCCAAGCATTGCACGAGATATTCAAGTATCCGCCACAACGAATACAATGATGACAAAGGTGAATGTTGTCAGACTGAGCAATGTGAAGAGTGTTGACAAAAGTTATGCCAATGTAGGCGATACCTAAATCAACGGAGTTGTACAGCCAACATTAAATCCAGATGTCGGATTTACGCTGGGAAGCTTGCTAGCAAATCACGTAGTTGCCGTCGTATTCAGCGCTAATATTAATTGACTGCCAATCTACAGATTGTGAACAAGTCACAGGTTCGAATTCAGCTAAGCAGAAAGAGAGCGATTCTTAAGGAATCACTCTTCTTTACTTTGTAATTGAGTTAGAGTCAAAAATAATCATTTTCGCAGGAATTCACATCTGAATCATTCGTATGCAAAAAACACTCGATTCACAAGCGATAATCACTTGATGAATCGAGTGTCTGCACATTGTATTTTTCCGATATCAGTAACTTTACTTTCTAATGGATCTTTGGAGCTCTCTAATCATCGAATCGATACTGCCAAAATACTTCCTTGCTGTATTTCGCCCGAAAAGCCGGGTCATCCAATGTTCCATTGTTCAATAAAAACCGTACCTGAGATTGATGGGCATGAATCGCATGAATCTTTTGCTCGACATAGTTACTGACGTCATTCACTACATCCGGCTGACCTAGAGCATCCTTGCGATTGGATGAGAACGCGACGCACCGAACGACCGGCCGACCGCTTACAGGAAGCTTCTTCACGGCCTGCACAACAGCAGCGCCGGTCGCATCATGATCCGGGTGAACACTATGCCCCGGGTAGAACGTATATACGATTTCCGGCTGCAGCTCTAGCAGTAATTCAGCAATTCTCTGCGACAGCTTATCCTGCTCCTCGAACTCAATCGTTTTATCATGATACCCCCACATGCGGACATCTTCGATTCCGATCCGCTTGCACGCCTCCAGCAATTCCTGTTTACGGATGAGCGGCAGTGTCACCCGATTGGCAAAGAGAGGGTTGCCCATGTTCCGTCCCATCTCTCCCAATGTCAAGCATGCATAAGTAACGATCTTGCCTTGATGAATATGTCTCGCCAATGTACCTGCCATAATTCCTTCATCATCGGGATGAGGCAGCACGACGACAATGCGATGTTGTGATTCCATTTGTTGTCCCCTCTTCAGTTGTCTCTATTAATTGAATCATTCGCAATCAGCAGTGAGAAGGCTCGCCTTGCTTAGAATGGCTGCTCACTAAGCATGAAGCTGACAAGCAATCGTCCCTCCGAATCATGGCCCGCCATAATCAGTCGGCGCTCATCGCTTTCTTCCCAATGTGTTAGACCTTCCGCATAAATCCACCCATGCTCTGTTTTTAGACCGATTCGATAGGGGCCTGTTCCTGCTAACGTGCCATGTGAATAGCGGACGGGGGCGTTTTTAAAAAATACGGATGCCGTCATTTTTGATTTATCCCGATGTGCAGCATAAGCACCCGTTGTCATCTCAAGATGCGCATATAAGAACTTATCCTGTAAGCTTTGCAGCTGATGTTGAACGCGATCTGGTTGTATAAGTTGCATGATTCGTTCCTCCATGGATCAAATAACCACTGACTTTATGATATGAATTTCATTTCTCATTATATCATATAAAGTTCTAGCATTACGTACCGAGCATTCGTTCCAGCAGGTCGTTATGGACTTTGCGAGAGGAAGGGGAGAGTTGTGTCTGCGAAGAACTCGGCGCGCCAACATACCCTGATTGTTGGCAGCTCCCTTGCGGGAAACGGCTGTCGTTGCTCTTAGCACGAACGCGTCGGCGTTCGCCTCCTCCCCCCGTGTGGGACTTGCACCCTAAAGATGAATTTGCTCAGTTGAGCGTACAAGAAAAAAATCGGAAGCCCCCACCTTGGGGACGACCGATTTTTTTGATCTCTTTCATTCCGGATCAGGAACGATTATCGACAGACCATCTGATCCAATCTTCCAATTTGATCAGAGCAACAAACTCGAACCCATTCCCCTGGCCTTTCGGTTTTAACACAACCGTACCTACGTTCGGAATTTCACCCTTGATCGATTCATGGAATGGATAACTGTGACCGACAATTACCTTATTTGTGCCGTGCCGAGGTTGGGTTTCAAGCATTTGAATGATGTTTGCTTTTATTTTCTTCTGCTCATCATCTAATTGGCCATCT
Organism: Paenibacillus alvei DSM 29; assembly: GCF_000293805.1. Taxonomy (GTDB): domain Bacteria; phylum Bacillota; class Bacilli; order Paenibacillales; family Paenibacillaceae; genus Paenibacillus_B; species Paenibacillus_B alvei. Next base: position 133,456 of record NZ_AMBZ01000006.1, read on the forward strand.
TCTAAATAATAAATGTAAGCTAAATTCTCATTGACCACCATATTCTGTTTTTCGAAAGCAATTTCGGCAGTTTCTCTGGTACGACAGTAAGGACTTGTCAATACGGGATAGTCAACGGGAATCTTTTGTTTCTCGAAAATGGTACCCTACGCTTTTGCATGTTTTTTCCAATTTCGTTCAAGTTTTTTGGGTTGAGCAGTCATTGAAAGACAGATTAGGTTTATCTTGTCCCGTCGTCTCGCCATGCCGTATATAAAGAATGTAGCCCCCTTCTTGAAGCTTTCGAAGCAACGAATCTTCTACTCGTTCTTCATTCAGACTAAGTGCACCAGTATGACTGACGGACACCAGAAAGAAAAAGATGAGCATTTGGAGTAAAACGGAGAATGTTATTTTTTGAACATGCTGTGCAAATCCTTCCTTATTGTTTTTGGTGTATTTAGTATTAAAAGTAAAATTTTCTTTTATTCTTAAAATCCGAAAGAAATTTCTTGTGAATCAACCCACCAAAAAAATGCACTAAATGAGGCTCAAAACAGAACATTAGTACTTGTGTAATTCATGGCATTATGAAGCCAAATGATCACGGTTAAAAAGGATTGAATCGAAGAATAGCTAGAAATAAAGTTATAGGACTGTAATCACTGATTATGGGGTAGAGTCATTAAAAATGAATTTATATTTATAGAACTAAATTGCGAACTACGGCAAACAGGGACAGGATTCCTTATATTTCCGCAAAAACGAACATTAGAGGGTTTCTCCACACCGGAAGTTGTCTATTTAAATGCTCAGCCCAGTTCTATCCAAGCTGGTCCCGAGGATCATAAAATGTATGTGATTGATGCATTATAAGGGGCTACACATTGTTTACATGTATTCTTTTAATAGTTTGACAATCTATAAAATGAACTTCGTCTTTCATATGACGAAGAGCCATTCCATTGAGGCATTGTCCCAACAATTCCCCCTAAAGTACATGGATTGCTTGAAGCCTGCCTTGGCAATGACAGCCTCATTCTAGAGTGTATAATGCAAAACGACCCACAAGAGGGTCGTTTTTTTTTCTAAGTGTTCTTCTTATGGATCACAGTTCATGAGGGCAGGGCTTTTCTTCATTTTTACTCAAGGTTCGACCACTAACGCCATAACAAAACCGTCATAGCCTTTGCTTCCAACGGTTTGCATCGCTGTCGCACATAAGCGGGGCTCAGCAGCAATCAGTTCAAAGAAGCTGTTCATTCTGCTGCCTTCCGAATGTCCGCAAGCTGTGCTGACGAAGGATGTCGTAACGCCTCCAAAACAGCCTGAGCTTCATACCCATCTCGGAAATCGAAATAATCGGCCCGCTCTCCGTGAATGGCACGAATGACCTGCACCGCCATCGGAACTTCCTCCATATCTTCTACGGCGACATTCGCCAGTGGCTGTCCAATTGCTCCAACATGAAGCCGATTCCAATTTTCGAGAGAAATCGTACCTTCACTGCCATAAATAACGAGAGAAACTCGTTCCTCTCCTGCCATACCCGATAAGCCATCCACATAAATCGGAATTTCACTGTTCAGCAGCATTTTTGCTCGTATCCCCGTTTCGCAGCGTTCTTCATCTGCTGGCAGCTCCAGTTCACTCTGAACATGCGTAATCGTGCCAAACAGCTTCTGAATAACATGAATCCAGTGAACGCCTACCTCTAGAACGAATCCCCCCTGCGCCCGGGTCGAGATCCAACTGTTATGCTGCCAGCTGCGCGGCCATGTTGGAAAATGCAGGATAAGTTCCATGCTGCGGATCGTTCCAATGGCCTGTTCCTTGATCATCTGCTCCATTCGTTTCACAGACGGCTCATGCGGCATCGAGAAATGAATAGCATGAACAACGTTCGCTTCTTCTGCCAGCTTGAGCAATTCAGCAGCTTCTTGTAAATTGTTAGCAAGCGGCTTCTCACAGAAGACATGGATTTTCTTGCGCAATGCCGCGCATACGATATCATAATGATAGGCAGGAGGAACAGATACGTATAGAAGATTGATGTCCATTTCCTCTAGCATCTTGCTATAATCAGCATAGTACTTCACATGCGGGTAATCTTGCTGATACTGCTCTCGCGATTCAGAATTCGCCTCGCATATCGCTACCAATTCCACCTGTTCTGCCAACGCTGGACTGGAAATGGTTCGAATCATGTACCTGCCCATATTTCCTAGGCCGACAATCGCTAGTTTGATTTTGTCCTTCGTCATTGTTCGCTCTCCATTCCATTCCTAGATTGTATGTAAGAATTCCACAATTCCGCAACAGGAGCAGCTTTCCTGCTGCTGTGCTCAGCTGAGCCTTCTTCCGTCCACAACGGCGGGAAATAACTGATGGCTTCATTCCTTTTTAGCGCAGCAATATCGTTCTCCCAGTCATTCCATCTGAATGTACGGTAAAAAAGCGCCAAGTCTCCATTCGCCAGCCACTCACAAAAATCGGAGTACAACAATTCCGTGTCCTCCCACTCTAGCGTATCCGGGGCGAAATAGTAGACGTGGTTTCCTTCGCTCTCAAAGCAGCCTCCATTCAGGGCAAAAAAACCACCTGCCAAGTCATATGCAATCATGCATGCGCCATGCAGCGGCATAATTCCAATATCATCACCGAAGCCATTCCAACTTAGTAAATCGCCGAATACAGCATCATTCCCAGAGCCGAGCAGCTTAATCCATCCGCCATCCACCAGAACGCCTCCCGAACGACGAGCAATCGCACCTATGTAACTGCGTTCGCTGACTTGCAGTATCGCTCCTGTATTCTTTCCTCGTACAGGATCGGCTGACAAAACATTTATGCGATTGTTTCCATTTTCAAATAACTGGAGAATCTCCTTCCATGTCTGCTCATTCACGGCATTACTCATGATCTCATTCCCTTCTGCGACATGATATTCTTGTTGATAGAATGTGCGAATAACCTTCTCTCCATCACGATGTCTACCTGACTTACTATGCGCTATATGTACCAATACCGTCAATCCAAATGAAATCGATATGATAGATTAAGATACCCGTTCCATTCCCTGATAGGACTTGTCTCATTGTCATTGAAAAACAAGGTTAGGTTGCAAGGGACATCCTAGTTCGTTCGGGATGCCCTTCATTTGCAGCCTTGGCAGAAAGTTACAGGTTGTCCTAGCTAAGATACATGGATAACGGAAGTATTATTTGATATCCCTTATTTGCATATCACTTTACAGTCCAAGTTTTGTGGCATAGTTGCCCCAGTGTGGTCTATTCCCATCCTCGTCAACGAAGTCATACCAATCAGAAAGTCCCCAGGAGCTGAGAGTTTGTCCCGTTTTCTCCATTTTCTTCGGATCAGCCGCAAGCGCAGCAATCGCCCTTCCGACATATATGGGTGTTTCCGACATGATGAAATGTGGATCCTGCTTCACCGCATCCTTCCAATTCTCCTTTTTAACGCCGAAAAGGTCGAGCATCGCCTCCGAACGCAAAAATCCGGGAGTAACCGCAACAGCAGTAACCCCATGCGAACGCAATTATTCCGCCATAGCTGCTGCCAAATGAATCGCCGACACTTTTGCTAAACTATAATACAAGTTTCCACGATAACGATAGTCAACGCCATCCGTAATCTCGATAATAAGCCCTTGCTTCCGTTCTACCATCAGCGGTGCGCCATAATAGCTCGTTATCATGTGGGAATGAACCGCCCGTTCCTGCATGAGCAATCCATCTTCAAGTGAATGCTCCCAGAATGACTTGCCCCAATCCGTCAATGGATCACCGCCCCATACATCATTCGCCAGAATATCAAGGCGACCATTTTGTTCGTTCCGCACTTTTTCGAACAGGGCTTTCACTTCATCTTCCTTCGTATGATCCACCTGTACCGGTATCCCGATTCCTCCATATGCCGCTACGATTTCTGCCGTATCCTCGATCGTTTCCGTTCGCTGCATATCGGATTGCACCGCTCGTGTGCTTCTCCCTGTGCAGTATACAGTCGCTCCCGCTTCCCCCAGCATTGCCGCGATCCCGCGCCCTGCCCCTCTCGTAGCTCCCGCTACAACCGCAATTTGATTCTGCAATGGTTTCATGCAGTTACCTCCTCATTAGATTTGACTTTTTCTTTAGTGTAAAGGAAGATATATGACAACCACTGTCATATTAAAATAGATCAGATAAACATTACCTGATATAAGAGAAAGGAGCTGTCACATGCGAGCCGATCGATTAATGTCTATTATGCTCATGCTGCAAAGCTATGGCAAAATGACAACACGAGACCTAGCCCAGCAACTGGAGGTATCTGAAAGAACCATTATGCGTGATATGGAGTCCCTAAGTATAGCCGGTATCCCGGTTTATGCGGAGCGTGGTTCCAACGGAGGATGGTCGTTGTCAGAAGGATATCGAACGCAATTAACGGGAATGAAGCCGCAAGAATTGATGTCATTGCTCTTAATGAAGTCCTCGTCATTAGTGGACGATCTCGGTCTTCGGCAAGAACTCGACAATGCTTATCACAAATTGCTTGCCGCTAGTCCGATTGGAATGAGGAGAGACGCCGACATCGCCAGAGAACGTATACACATTGACGGCGCGGGATGGCGCCAAACGGAAGATACTGCTCAATACTTATCAATTGTGCAGGAGGCCGTATGGATACAGCATAAGCTGCGCATCACTTATGAACGACATGACAGTATTGTGGTTCGAGACATCATGCCGCTCGGATTAGTTGCCAAACGAGGAGTATGGTATGTCGCAGCTCAAGTAGAAGACGGATTCCGCAGCTATCGCATTTCACGGATACGCGATGCAGAAATGTTGAATCAAGCTTTTACTCGTCCTGACGGGTTCGACCTGGCTTTCTATTGGGAGGAATCCACGAAGCAATTTACATCTACCCTGCCTCGCTATCCTGTACGAATTCGTGTAAGAGATGATTTACTTCAGCGACTCAAGCATGAACGATACGCGAAATTACTGCAAATCGAGCCTGCTCATCAAGGCTGGCATTATGCTGATGTGGAGTTCCATACGCTTGATTCAGCTGCCGAGATCATCCTTGGATTTGGTGCTGCTATGGTAGCTCTTGAACCCGCAGAACTGCGAGGCAAAGTCATAAGCGAAATACGAAATATGCTGTCGACATACGAGGGAGAACAATAGAGTAATCCATTGTGATCTCCCTCGCCTCCTGCTAGCTTTCTAAGCATGCCAATATATCGTCACGAGTCAGCTCGTAATGCATCCAGCGCAGCCGCTCGTTGACTTCTTGCCATAGTCCCTCTTCTGCTTTGCGAAGCGTTGTGCCCACTTTATCCATGCGGAATGGCCGAATGATGTTATACAGCATATTAACAGCAGACCGTTCCACATCTGTTAACGAGTATTGCTGGGTGTAGCCGTTATAAAAATGCTTAAAGCGCTGCTCCATATATGCGCATTTTTCCCGATCCAGCCATTCTTCCCGGTAACATTCAAAGCAAAGAAAAATACCCTCCTGCATCATATACGTCACGAATTTATCATTACCAGCTAAATTATAATCAATAATTCCTGCAAATCTCTTCTCTTCATTCACTAAAATATTATTTGTCGAGAAATCTCCTTGTACACCGCCTGCAGGCAAAGATGGAAATATAGCCTCTAATTGCTTGCGCTTGTGATTGTATATCTTCCATATTTCTTCTACCAATCGAACATTTGCTTGCGAATTCCTCAACTGCTCGTACCATGACAGCGCATCACTATAATTTTCCTCATCTGGATCTAGCAGAACATACGGGCTGCCCCATGCATATTCGATCCCCTCACGCTTCGCAGCAGTATGCATACTTCCTATGCAGGCTCCCACTTGATACAGAAATTCGGGGCTCAAATCCTCCAAGTCGATCTCCAAATCATCTAATGTCTTAGCAGGCATGAATTCTTCTGCCCAGTAATGGAACTGTTTATTGTCGATTGTTATGACAGACCCGTAAGCGCCATTCCTCGAACAATAAAATTGTGGCGTAGCAATGCCATTTCGGCGGTACACGGAAGCTAACTGGGCCCATCCCGCGATCTTGCTGCTGTCCGTATACGAATTGTTGTAGCACTTTAAAACGATGTTTTCTCCACTCGTCGTGTTAACGATCGCGACATATCGGTGTTCATCCTCCCAACTATTATCAATTAAGCGATAGGAATCAACTGTATCATCCATATACATCTGTAACATGTTCTCCACATACATTTTCGTAATCATCGTCTGGTCACCCTTGTGAGCAAGATTTTTCAATCATTTTCTAAAACGACACGGAATCCTCTTAATCTGCCTATCTATCTTGAAAATATCTAATTGTTAAACAAGCCTTTTACAGGTACAGCCACATATAAGTGATATATTACCAAATTAAATGCAAATTTTGTTAACAATTCTGTTGACAAGGACTTTTTCGTTTAATTTTATATAACCATACGGTTATATGTGAGGTGAGTATTACGGATATTTATCGTGTTCTAAGTGAACCGACATGGGGGACGATTCTTCATATGCTTGCGCAAGGTGAACGAACGCAGTCGGATTTTGTTCAGTTTTTCCACATCTCTCAACCCGCCGTTAAAAAGCACTTGCAAATTTTATTAGAAGAAGGAGTGATTAGCGAGCAGAAGCAAGGGAAATACCGAATTTACCGTTTTGAGCATGCCTTGCTGCAATCTGCATATCAATCCCTCTTGCAAGATATGGGGTACATATTAGGAGATCGCTTAACTCGACTCAAAACATTTTTGGAAGGTGAGGATAACCAATGAACAGCTTACAATCCGTGAAGATAGATATGCTTATCGAAGCACCCATTGATAAGGTATGGAGCGCATTAACAGAAGCAGGGCAATTAACTCGCTCTGGAACTCTACTTTTCCTTCAAAACTTGAAGTGCGTATATGAGACTGGTCAGGAACACGCGAAAAGATGTGGAGAACATGGATCGGCATTCAGCATATGACGTCCATCCGCAAGACGGGCAGCCGGCTGGCTCCAAAGTATTGACGGTTAAGGGCTCTTCCCCAGCCGCTGCTGCTGGACTCCAACCTGATGACATCATAGTGAACATCAACAACACGACCATTTCCAGCTACTCAGACTTGGAAGCAGCCATCCGTGAACTGGCGATTGATGAGCAATTTAGCCTAACCGTATGGCGTAACGGAGATATCATCAGCATTACTTGCAGCATTGGCAGCTATCCCGTTCCATATTGCGCATAGGCATCATTCTGATCGAATTGAAAAAGAGCAGATCGTTTATCTATCAAACGATCTGCTCTTCCCTTCTTATTGAATGATGCATGGAATATTTACTAATCAGCTTAGCTTTTATAGATTCTATCGATTTACGTGATCGTTGCGACTAACTTGGTTTCATTCGTAACCCTCCCAATACGACTTCCAAGCTATGCAACGCAACGGCCAGCTCCTTCTCTGTATCCGGAGTATTAGCTAACCAAAAGGCTGTGTTCACAAGTCCGCCGTTCAACATCCGCGCTAATGCATGACTATCCGTGACCGCAATGATTCCTTCGTCCATAAATTGCTGAAGCATAGATGCCATTGTCGTCAAGCATTGAGAATGAGATGCATGAGTAAATCCATTGCCTAGGACGGAAGGCGCATCTCTAAGGACGATGCGCTGAATTTCAGGCTCAATTGCCATCTCGATATACGCTCGGCATCGGCCTACAAAGCCTTCCCATGTCGTTGCTGCCGCTTCCGAAATATCGTGAAGACGATTATCCATCTCTAGATCAATTTCTTCAACAACTGCCGCGAGTAAGCCTTTTTTATCGCCAAAATGATGGTACAGCGCACCTCGCGTCAATCCTACGGAAGCGGTTAACTCATCCATGGACGTATTTGCATATCCGATTGTTCCGAAAGCTTCTCTTGCCGCTTCGAGCAGTTTCCTCCTTGTCTCTTCGATCATTTCTTTTCTTGCTTTTCGAACCATGTCCCCTCCTGCACCGTTTGCTGCTTGCACGATGCTAGCTCAGTTTTATATTTCGTTCTATTCTACAACAAAATTTGAAATTAACAAGATTGATAAACTATAGAACCGGGTTATTTCATACCGTATTTTTCCTCATCTTTTTATTGACATACGCAACGTATGTGAATATTATATTTGCATACGCTTCGTATGTAAATGGGAATCACTCTATTTTTAGCAAGGAGGATCATTGTAATATGTTACGTGCTTATCGAGAATTATTCACCGCTCCTGGCTCGTTTATTTTTCTTCCGCTGGATTTATTGCCAGAATGCCGATCTCTATGACTGGAATCGGCTTGGTTACCATGATTGCTCAGATGCGCGGGGAATACGGCCTCGCTGGGGCCATCGCCGCCACCTTTGCCTTGGCTTCGGCGCTGCTTGCCCCGCAAGTATCCCGATTGGTTGACCGGATGGGACAATCACGAGTTCTTCGCCCCGCAGCAGCGCTAAGCATAATCTCCATATTGGCTCTGCTGCTATGTGCCCGATTGGGCGCGCCCGATTGGACGCTCTTCCTGTTTGCGGTTATGGCTGGCTGCATGCCCAGCATGCCCGCAATGGTGCGTGCACGTTGGACGGAACTGTATCGAGGATCGCCCAAACTACACACCGCTTATTCCTTTGAATCCGTCGTAGATGAAATTTGCTTTATTATCGGACCTGTCATTTCAGTTGGATTATGCGTGTCCGTTTTTCCGGAAGCCGGCCCTCTCGCTGCTTGCTTATTTATGGCATTTGGCATTGTTCTTTTTACGCTGCATAAGGGCAGCGAGCCGGCAGTACAGCCGCAGCACAACGCGAGTCAGGGGTCTGTGTTCCAAATCGGCGCACTGCGTTTGCTGGCTCTTACGCTTGCTGCAATCGGCACGATATTTGGAACCGTAGATGTTGTAAGTGTTGCCTTTGCCGAGCAGCAGGGGAACACAATTGCAGCCAGCTACGTTCTGTCTGTCTACGCTATCGGATCATGCTTGGCAGGTCTCATCTTCGGCACACTCAAAATCAGCATGCCGCTAAATCGTCAGTTTGCAATTGCAGTTAGTTTTTCGATGGTAACCTTGCTTCCTCTGTTTATCGTGAACAATCTGACTACACTGGCTATTACCGTCTTCTTCTCAGGTATGTCCGTCGCACCTACGATGATTATTACGATGGGACTAGTGGAGAAAATCGTTCCTGGACATCAGTTGACCGAAGGCATGACATGGGCAACTACAGGACTAGGTATTGGGGTTGCACTTGGCTCTGGGATTGCTGGCTGGGTGGTGGATCATTTTGGTGTACATATGGGTTTCATGGTGGCAATTGCAGCTGGTGTGCTTGCACTTGGAATTATGGCAGGTGGATATAAAGCCCTGTGCTCAGCATACAACCTTGCAGCCGTTAGATATGACAGGGATTCAGGATATCCAATAGATTTGCAGAGCAACAGAACAACTGATTGCTGACGTTCCTCTCCCTTATTGACCAATTATCAAATGGATCTACAATCAAATTAGCAATCATTTCTCATATTTCCAGAAATTAATGACCTTATATTACCGTATGCTACCTCTTTTATTATCATTAATTCAATTAGCAGCAATAAAGACACCATTGCTTCATCACAATCGCTTCGTTTATTCAGCAATAAAAGGAGGAAGTAAAAATGTTGTCAGCAATCAGTTTTATTGCGGCCTGCATGCTATTCGTCATCAGTTTGCTGCATGTGTACTGGGCATTCCACGGTACATGGGGCAAGGGTGCTGTCATTCCAGAGCGAGATGGCAAGCAAGTATTCTCACCCCATTCCGGAATGACCTTGCTCATCGCTGCACTGCTTGCCTTTGCCGGCGTCATTCTGCTCGTGCGTGCATCATTCCTTCCATCATTTATCGACTCAAGTATTATTCAATGGGGAGCATGGGTTTGTGCGTGCATATTTGCACTGCGAGTCATCGGTGAATTTAACTATGTAGGCTTGTTTAAAAAAAATCGAAGCACAACATTTTCGAAAATGGACACCTGCTTGTATATACCCCCTATGCGCATTTTTTATCATTTGCTTTCATTCTCTCGATTCTGTATGGCGTATCGTAAGAACACCATCTAGCCGATGAATAACCAATCAAATGTCCCCCCTCAATAGACTCGCAAGCCAACTGGCTGCGAGTTTTTTGCGCTTAGCGTAATTCCAAACCCCACTATAACCACGAGTCACTCGATCAAAATTCCGAAATAGGCAAATACATGTTGACATGATTATCCATCAGTTATATCGTTAGTTACATGAGTAATTAACCAGTTTGGTGGTGTAGATATGACAATCAAGATGGACGACAGCCGCCCCATTTTTGTGCAAATTGCCGAACGCATTGAAGACGACATCATCGAAGGTCGATTGCCTGAAGAATCGCAAGTGCCTTCAACGAATCAATTTGCTTCATTTTTCCAGATAAATCCAGCTACTGCGGCCAAGGGTGTTAATTTGCTGGTTGATGAGAACATTTTGTACAAAAAGCGTGGGATAGGCATGTTCGTAGCGACAGGAGCGAGAGCAAAACTCATGGAAAAGCGGAAAGAACTTTTTTACGAACAGTATGTGGTATCCATGATTCGCGAAGCAGAGAAGCTTGGCATTTCCAAGGAACAATTAACAGACATGATTCAGAGAGGAGATCGGACGAATTGAGAACCATTGCTGAAGTTAAGGGATTAACCAAGTCATTCGGTGATGTAACTGTCGTACACGATGTAAGCTTTACACTCGAAGCTAACAAAATTTATGGCCTGCTTGGGCGCAATGGCGCAGGAAAAACAACGATTATGCATATGATGACGGCACAGTTATTTCCAACAAGCGGTGAACTGCTTGTATTCGGAGAAGCCCCTTATGAGAATAATCGCGTTTTGAGCAAGATTTGCTTCATTAAAGAAAGCCAGAAGTATCCAGACAGCTTTCGAGTCATTGATGTCATTGGTCTCTGTCCTTCCATCTTCCCGAATTGGGATCAGGAATTGGCAAGCAAACTGCTGTATGATTTCAATCTTCCTTTAAGGAGGCGTATCAAGAAGCTGTCACGCGGCATGCTGTCTTCCGTTGGCATTATTATTGGATTGGCAAGTCGGGCACCGCTGACCATTTTCGATGAGCCATACCTTGGACTGGATGCAGCAGCGCGTAATTTGTTCTATGACCGTTTGATTGAGGATTATGCGGAGCACCCCCGAACGATCGTGCTGTCCACACATTTAATTGATGAAGTCAGTCAACTTTTAGAGCATGTGATTGTTATTGATGGGGGCAAGATCCTTTTGAATGAGGAAAGTGATGCTTTGCGAGGCCGTGCCTACTCCGTCGTTGGACAGAGAGAACTTGTCGAGTCATTCATCGCTGGCCATACAATCATCGATCGCCAGCCGTTAGGCGGACTATTGTCTGCAACCGTACTTGACAATCTAACTCCTCATATCCAGGAACAAGCCGCATCGTTAGGCCTTGATCTCTCAACAGTATCCCTGCAGCAGCTTATTGTTCACCTCACAAAAAGAAAATCTGATCGCAAGGCGGTGGAGTCGCGATGAATCGAGTAACAACCGTTATGAAAATGTACAGCAAGGATCACATACTATGGTTTCTTGCCCCGTGGTGTTTTGTATTGCTACCTAGTTTTCTGATTAATGTGTTGGTCGGCTATTTGCTGAAACCGGAACAAGGATACTACAGCGGTGGGATGGTCTCCATTTTTATCTATCTACTAGTCCTCGGCATCGTAGCCGTAACTCAAACTTTTCCCTTCGCATTTGGCATTAGCATCCGCAGAACAGACTACTATTTTGGAACCAATTTGATGCTCCTGCTATCCAGCGTAACAGTTGCCACGATTGTAATGCTTTTGTCCATTAGTGAAAGTAGCATTACACATAGCTTAAGCGCGAATTTCCATTTTTTAGCCTGCCGTATCTTACAGACGGCAGTCTATTTGAACAATGGTGGACTTACTTCGCTACAGCTATACATCTTTGCTCCTTAGGGTTTGTCACTGCTATATTTTTCCGGCGTTATGGCCGCATGGGAATGTTCATCTTGTTCCCAGTCATGCTTGTCATTTTCTCCATCTTCAGTTATCTCTGCACATCTTTCGGCTGGTGGGGCAGCATATTTACGTGGTTCAGCAGCCATTCGGCTGCGCAACTTGCTTCTTGCTTATTCGCCTTGTCACTTCTCTACTCTTTACTATCCTTCATCATGATCCGCAAAACAACAATTTCTTAGTCTTACAACAAACAAAGCCGCTGGAGTCACACCAGCGGCTTTGTATTGGTTAAGTTATATATTTGTATAATGATTACCAAGCTATAAGTCCCCTAATTCATCTTGATTTCGAATTTTGCTCCCGCTTCGCCTGCGAATACAATCGTGCCGCTGCTTTGCAGCTCAATTCCTTTTTTAGCTGCCGACGATATCATATATTGTACGGGCTGACCCAACTCATTGTATACCGTAAATGAAGCATGCTTAGGCATTGATGTAACTGTCAGCTTCTTGCCAGCAGCTGCTTCAGGCAGTTTGAACCATCTTGCATATCCATTCTCTTGAATCGTTACCGTAGACTGCGAGCCTAGATAAAATGGCTTCAGCGTATCTTCAGATACGAACAATGTCCCAGCTCTGTCTAAATATTCGATGCCATCATTCGTAATGAAATTATACTCCATCGTGTCTCTTCCGTTCATCCCAGGGATTTGTACAGGATTGCTTGCTGAATCTGGCCCTAGAATTTCGTTACCATCAACATAACCAGTCAAACCGTCAATCTTCTTCATTTTTATGCTATCCACAAGCAAGTAAAAAGCAGAATTATATTTTTCGGTAACCGGAAAATACTTCTTCCCGGTACGCTTCGCCCAGGCGGCGTCCACTTCCTTGGAAATCTCATTTCCCGTAATCTTCTCGCCTGAATAATGAGACACGGCCATTTGAGGGAACCCCGGCCTATTCATGTACGAGCTTGCCCATAAATAAGTGCGTCCGTTATCTCTCGTAACAAATCGAACCTTTGCCTTCCCTTCAGCGTTTACAAACGATCCGTCAGCGGTATATACATACTTTTCTTCTGGCATACCCGGCATTTGGTTGTAACGAATAGACAACTCGCCTGTCTTCGTTATCGCTGCCTTCATAATAAGATCATTTGCTGCATAATAGCCTGAATGCTTTGCGACATCAGCCGGCATCGAAGCCTTGACAGGCTTGCCGAATGATTTTGCTGCCTTGAACTCCTTGATCGTTCCCTTCTCCTTCAGCGCTTGCAGTATCATGTCGTTGGCCAGCATCGTATTGGTCATACTGCTTCCACTCGATGACAGCACCGCAGCTGCCATATTCTGTTCTGGCAACACGACAAGTGATGCATGATACATAAATGTATCCCCGCCTTTGTTTTCCGCTTGAATCCCGTAGCTGTTAAATGGATACAGCTCCACACTGTCCCAGCCTAGACCATAGTTGAGTGTTGTGTCAGCATCACCTTCGGGCCACATTCCTTTTTTGAACTCTTCCGCACGCATTGCCTTGACAGAGTCAGAAGACAAGATTTTATCGTTTTGTCCCGTAAAAATTTGCGAGAAGCGAACAAGATCCTCAGCCGTGGAATATATGCCGCCTGAACCAATAAGGTTCGTATTTTCAGTCGGGAGTTGTCCTTCAAAGGCCGGATGATATATTCCAGCGAATTTTTTGGAATCAACCTGATCTAATGGTGTCTTCGTATGGTTCATTGCTAACGGTTCTGTAAAATATTTATGAAGGAATTCGGTGAAGCTCATGCCGCTGACTCGCTCTACGACAATTTCAGCTAACGTAAACCCATCATTGCAATATACAGAATAGGCGCCAGGATCTGCCTTTAGCGTTTGCTTTTGCAGTTGATTCAACAGCGTATCATGAGCTTGCGAGTCGTTATCTCCAAGCAAGAAGGCACTCCCCATCGTAGTGCCTCTCAACCCAGAGGAGTGATTAAGCAGCATCCGGATTGTAATGTTTTTATAGCGTTCGTCCTTCATCGTGAAATCCGGAATGTACTGCACAACAGGCGAATCTAGGCTTACCTTGCCATCATCAACGAGCTTCATGACGGCTGCAGCGGTGAACACCTTACTCGTTGATCCAATTCCATATATGGTGTCTTTTGTAAGCGAAACTTTTCCCAATGCATCATTTTTCCAACTTGGCCGGATACAACGATCTTACCATGATCAATGAGCGCATACTGTACACTTGTTGTGCCGAATGATTCCGTCAGGAGCTTTGCCTTTTCGGCCGCTGCTTTTTTGGTAGCCGCGTAATTCAAGTCCGCTTTTGCATTCGCAGCTAACGCGCTTGTCGGAACAATCATGGTTACCATTAAACACAGTGCCATCAACCAGGATAACCTTTTCTTCATTTAGACGCCTCCCCAATTTATAAACTTAAATATAGTACGGATAAACGTTAAGAAAAGTTCAAATTATTTCCCTTTATGTATGATTTAACCTTATATGCATCCTCCCTCAACAGTATGTTGAATCCCTTGATTTAGCCTCAGCAGCATAGCTTCCGGATTGTCACATCTGAACACTACAGAACGGATTAAAATCGTCTCCCCTAACAAGTTCTTTGTCTCGACAGATTCTTTGAGTACGATTTCAAATTGCGGAGTATCAAAAATAAGGACGGCATAGTGTACATCTTTCGGGATTTTCTCACCCATATTTATTTCTTTCGCTTTCTGTATTTCGGCAACATTGTCCAAACCCACTTCAATACTGTTTAGATAGCCGCAGCGTATAATGATCCGATTTCCTTTGATTAAGTGAGGCAAGTATTTCGCTGAATTATACAATGCCATCATATAGAACAGTCCGTAAATATTTATAGCTGAAAGGAGCCATGCTGCAAGTTGACTCCACATTAAGACGAGAAAATGAAACAGTACACCTTCAATTACAAGTAAAATAGACAAAAAATGGCCATAGTTTTGAACTGAGAGTGTTGATGATACGGAAACAGCTCTCCCCGCTCCTTAGACGGCTTTAACATCCAGATCACAATTAAAAAATAGAACATACGGCGTGCATCCGACACGATGCTAGACATCTTCAACCCCCCTTTCCCATTAAACATAGTGAATACAACATTACCCCCACTTCTAACACGGCTCTCCTCCTCTAAACCCTGTTTTCTGCATGGGATAGGCTTAATTGATTTGCTTCAAATCGGTTGACGGCCTCTTTGATATATTCCTCTACTTCCTTGGAGAAGATAGACACATTTATTTGGGGATGATCATTCAGATCGATTTCTGCGATTTTCTGCTGATAATGTGGTGCAATACGTTCATTCATACTGCTAATCATGTGCTCGATTACACGCTGAACCTCTTCTTCAACTGGTGATATACCTTGCTTGCAGTAATACTGCAATTGATTCACAATCGTAAGCATCTCCCTTTCAAATTCGAGCCGTTCCTGAGGGGAAAGATGCTGTAGAAGGACATGCTCGATCACTGATTTGGATAATCGCGCTGATAGCCACTCCTCTTGCTTCTTTTCATGATGAATCGAGTGAATAATCGCTAATAACAGATCACTGTCCAGCTCCTCATCCTGCATGATCCGCTCAACCCGTGTTATCGTATTGATTACATAATCCAGCTCTTCGCGTTTCTTCTCCAGCATAACCTTCTGCTTTTGCAATGTATCGCGTATCTGATGTGAATCATGGTTCGCAAGGTAATCCAAGATTTCTTGCAACGAGAACCCCAAATATTTTAACGTAATAATTTTCTGCATAGTGGGAATGTCATCCTTACTATAGAGACGATGCCCATGTTCATTGTATCTGGAGGGTGCAAGCAATCCTTTTCGATCATAAAAATGAAGCGTCCGTTCGGTTACACCCGTGAGTTTTGCAAAAGCCTTAACAGTATACATGTGTTTCACTCGAACATCTCCTCTCGCCCTATTACCATCAATGTACACCATGACGTTACGTCATAGGCAAGATTGTTTTTGAAAATAGAAAAAAAGCATTTCACCCTTATACGGAGAAATGCTGAAGCTTGGTAATATCCTATTCCACGAATTAAGAAATAACGGTGTAACTAAACTTCTTCTTACCAAAGTTAATTGCAGCCTGATGGTTAGCCGCGCTGTACTTCCCGAAATAAACATCAATCCAGCGATAGGAAAGTTTGCCCGTATTCTTCAGATCGCCTGTGTCTTCTACAATAAATGTATTCAGGACATTTCCGCCAGGAATCGTAATATGCTCGTTATTATTGAGTACAATCATCGTTCCGAACGGATAAATAGGCTTGTTCCAGTTCCCTGTCCCCCTAGAAGTCGGATGTACAGCAACACCACCAATGTAAGCAGCCTTGCCACTAGCAAATACAGGCTTGTTATCCCCAGATGCCCCTGTAAAGGCGGTAAAATCTTCATTTACATATGTCGCATCCGCCTTCACTGAAGGTACACCGGTAGAAAGTAGCGCAGTTGAGATCATAATGGCCGCCATTCATTTTTTCATCTGAACCACTCCCCTTATTCGGACAATATCCTCCCTGTCCCTGCATCAAAATCAATCTGCCTCAGCTGATTGTGTTCATCTCGTCCGACAATTGTAATCATTGGAACTCCCTCAACGGCCTGAAGAATAAAGTGATATCCATTTGCCCATCCTCTGCCAGGCTTCAGGTTGCTTGCCCGCTTGCTTTGGTCAGCCACAGTCGTACTGTCGATTTTAACCCGATCAGCCGCTACAATATATTCAGGTCTGTAAGGCCCTACTCCGGTTATGATCCTCTCAACCTTTCCATATCGAATGGCAACAACAGCGCGCTGGACTCCTGGAGCAGCAACCTGCAAGTTCCAACGGCCTCTCGTTCCTTCTTGTCCGCTTGCTTCTCCTAAATCGTCATCCACGCTTGTCAAATAAAGGGGAACGGCTTCGGGATTCCATTTCTTTGCCGCGAACATGCCAACATATAGTGCATCGAGAAGCGTCAATTGGCTGCGAGCGCCGATCTGCTTCTCTATCGATGTATCCTCAACAAACCTGTATACCAATAATGAGCACGCCAATACGATGACCGCGCTTAATGTGGCACACCATTTATTCATTTTATGCAGGCACCTTTCTATCTTGTTTTAAAGATATAGAACCAGCATCTTCATCTTATATTTTTATATTGCTGTCTTTACTCTATCAGGCCCATTGAGATTCGCTCCATAGACGATTGTGGATTTTTTCTAAACTCCATGACCCCCCACTCATCCTTGAAATAAACCGAATAGCAGTGCTTCAAGCTGCGCCTCATCATGGTTTGCAATCGTTGACATACTGTTGTCATGTTCTCTATGGCATACTATGAATAATAAGGAAAGTGAAGGAGGAATTGAATTTATGACCGCGATTCGTTATACAAGCAAGGCTGCATTAATCGATGAAATTCACAAAAGATACGGGCTTCTCGACAAGGAGTATCATGACATTGAGGATCATGCAAGGGACATCCGAATAACGGGGGTTGATCGAACTCCTGCTGAAATTATCGCCTATCAATTGGGCTGGCTGAATCTGGTGATGGAGTGGGACAAACAGGAACAGAGTGGAGAAATCGTTCAAATGCCTTCTCCTGAATACAAGTGGAATCAACTGGGGGCTTTATATCAATCTTTCTATGATGCATCTTCACCATACTCTTTAACAGAATTACGCTTTCAACTAAAGGAGACGGTGAAACAATGGATAGAATGGATTGATGGTTGCAGTGAAGAGGAATTATTTACGCAAGGAATGCGCAAATGGACGGGTGACAAGCCAAATTGGCCGATGGCTCGCTGGATTCATATTAATTCTGTTGCACCTTTCACATCATTTCGGACGAAGATTCGGAAATGGAAAAAGAGTTATCGCAATCCTCTCATTCCGTAACCCAGCTGTACAGCGGCATATATCTGTTGTTTTTTATCATCTATTCTCTACTTGCCGCTGTACGAAGCCAGGCCTCATTTCACCTTTTTATATCTTATATTCTATATATCTGTTTTATTTATCTGTTTTATTTTTCATTGATCCATCATTCTATTGATGAGCATGTTTTATAAGAGAGGCAACGTCATGGATTGCGGTCCGTGCAGCGCCGCTTATACCGGCAAGCTGGAAAAACCATGATTGACTCCGTAGTACTTCCTGCATTCCGCACCAACACCCGCTTCTAGCAGCCGCCGATACAGCATTTCTCCCTCATCTGCTAATGGATCGAATTCGGCAAGCAGAATATGCGTATAAGGTAGTCCCTCCAAGTCGTTACGCAGAAGCGGGCTAGCCTCCGGATGATCAACTGGAATATTTCGCAGATAAGCTTCAAACCCGCTAAGCAGCGTATCCCGAGTAATAACGAAATCATCTCCGTATCGTTGATAGCTATTGCTGGAACCGCTTGCGTCTAGCATTGGATAAATCAGGACTTGTCTGGTGGGCATCCATTCCTTTTGAGCCTTAAGCCGCAAGGACGTAATTAACGCTATATGTCCGCCCGCGCTGTCGCCAGCCAATGTAATCTCGTTCGGGTCTCCTCCCCACGACTTGGCATGCTCTCGTACAATATGCGCAGCCTTATAAGCATCATCATGTCCAGCAGGATAGACATGCTCTGGCGCTAAGCGGTAGTCAACAGCTACTATCAGTATCTTCGCTAGATTAGCCAGCGCTCTGAGCTGGCGATCATGCGTCTCTAAATCACCACTAACGAAACATCCGCCATGATAGTAAATCATGACGGGAAGATCCGACTCGTGCGAAGGACGATATATGCGTAAAGGTATAGAATCGATCGTGCAATCCGTGATCTCACTTACGGGTTCCGCTGCACCAGCGAGCGCAACTGAGTCCAAATAGCCTTGACGTCGTTCATTGAAGCTCTGCAGTCTTGCAGAAGGACGTCCTGCTTCAATAAATTGCTTCACTATTTCTCGAATTCCTGGTTCCAATTGATTCAAGATCTCCATTATGCCGATTCTCCTCTGACTGAAGTGCAAGATTTCAGTGGTATTTATCCATCTGTATTTATGTTACACAGGAAAGGTCGAAGATTGCAATTTTTATTTGACCGGTATTCTGAACTCCAGCTCTGGGATATAGTTCTTATCCGAGCCTTTTCTAATAAATGGTTTAATAACGATCAGCTTAGGCTTTGCCTTGAAGGGCTCATATGACGTAGAAAAGATCATGCCTTTACCCTCCCCTGAAGCATTTCCTGCAATCGCATTTTGTAGATTTCCTTGCTCATCCTCGATATCGAACTCGAGATTGAGGAAATCATCCACCTTATATTTGTCCGGTATTGCTTCCAGCATGCTATGATAATCTTCGTCTCCGCTTACCCCGTGGATACCGACGAGCAAGCGGGTTGTGATGGGGGTCATTTCAACGCGATCTATGCTCATATTTATCGAATCATGCATTTTCTTCTCTGCTGTTCTCAAAATGATGTTGCGGGCAGTATCTTTCTTAATCGGGAAGCGGAACTCGTATTTCTGATCAACATCCGCTAAATACACAACCATTTTCATCTCGAATGAATCAGGAAGCTCCAGATCGGCTGAATCCAAGGCCGTAACAATAATCGAATGTGGAGCATGCTCTCCCCCTGGCTGCAGACCCATTGATGTATTTATCTGCTTGTCTTGCATGTAAAAATCGATACTATTCCCCTGAGTTCCCTGCATTCGCTGCTTGTTCCATTTTTGAAAAAAGAGTCCGCAGTTCCTTCCTTATCCTCTCTGCTTAGTACAATAGAGAGCCGGCTGCCGTCATATATCAATTCCGAAATCGATAATGTTACATCCTTGTGGGTAACGCGTTGATTAACGGAAGTAAGCATCCCTTTGTCCTCTGCAGATTGAAGTCCAAGATCCCCAACCAGCTTGAACACACTGTTCATCAGAGGAATCTGCTTCAATGTCTGGGCAATCGCTGGAGAGGCAAGACCTGAAAAAATCAACACAACACCGAGTCCTGCGACACCTGCCGTTGATATCAACATTCGCCGCAGCCATCGGCTCGCCCGTCTTCGCCGATTCCGTAATGGAAGCATGTCTTCAATGATATGATACGTCTGATCCATTCGGCTGCGAATGAATTCTGGCAGCTCATTCTTATATGGTTCTCTAAGTTGTTCGAGCTGCTGCTCGATAGGCAGTTGTATCTGTTTCATCCGTTCATCTTCCTTTCTACAGAGTCATCCAGCCAATCTGCAAGAGTATGTCGGGCTCTGTGCAGCCGGGTCTTTACCGCACTGACGGACATGTCCATCATTTCAGCAATCTGATGCATGGGCAAATCTTGAAAATAAAACAAGATAACAATATTTCGAGACACTTCCTCAAGCCGGTAAATCGCTTGACGCAAATCAAGACGATCGCTGATTTCCGGAGGAGCCTCTCCGATTTCCGGCAGCTCCGCTAACATAATAACACGAGCCTGCTTCCGCAAGATCATATTGCACTCATTGATCAATATACGAAAAAGCCATGTCTTAAAGTAGGCATGATGATTTAAGCTTGGCAGCGCACGGTAAGCTTTGTACACGGCTTCCTGCATTGCATCCGCACAGTCTTCATCCCTTCTGACAATGGATCTGGCCATATTGTACATTTGGACTTCATGCTTCTTGATGAGACGAATGAAAGCCTCTTTATTTCCTTCCTTAGCCAACCTCACATCTGTCTCTATATCGATTTCTATATCGGTATACAAGCCGTTTCTTCTCCCTTCTTTACCCCATACACGCGACTAGCTGTTAATTAGATGCATAAGATTGGCAAAAAGTTTCCTTTCGCGAAAAAAAAAGCTGGCAAATGTTCACTTTCGTGTCATTTGCCAGCTTTTTCTCACCAGTATTACATGTAAACATTTATTTTTCCGTCTCTTTATGTTTCCAGTACAGACGCGTTTCATGAACGACTACGCCAGACAACCCAAGCAGTGCGATCAAGTTCGGCAATGCCATCAACCCGTTTACGATATCTGCAAGCTTCCATATCATATCGAGCTTTATAAATGCACCAAAACCAATGATTGCAATAAAGACAAGCCGATAAGGCAGGATCGATTTCACGCCGAACAAGTAAACCATGCAGCGCTCGCCATAATAGTTCCATCCTAATATTGTCGTAAAGGCAAACAATATCAAGCATAGCGTGAGTACAAAGGAACCATATGGCAATGCTGCATCAAATGCAGCCTGTGTCAAAGCAGCACCTTCCATAGGGCCATTCCAGACTCCGGTTACGATCAAGGTTAAGCCGGTCAGCGAACATACGATAATCGTATCTATGAATGTCCCCGTCATCGAAATAAGACCTTGCTCGGCTGGCCATTTCACCTTGGCAGCTGCTGCAGCAATCGGTGCGCTTCCGAGACCGGATTCATTCGAAAATACCCCTCTCGCGATTCCGTTGCGTATCGCCATCATAACCGTGGCGCCGAGGAAACCTCCTCCAGCTGCAGTCGCATTGAATGCCCCATGGAATATTAAGGACATTGCATGGGGAATCTGATCCGCAAACGTGATGAGCACGACGAAGCTAGCGATGAAGTAAATGATAGCCATAACAGGAACAATCGTAGTCGTCACATGCGAAATACTTTGAATCCCCCCGATTGTAACAAGGGCAGTAACAATTGTAACAATGACCGCAGTTACAATTGCCGGCACACCAAGACTCGTCTCAGTAGAGGTAACAATCGCATTAATTTGCGGGAAGGTACCGATTCCAAGAAGTGCGACCAGCACGCCGCTAATGGCGAAGAACACAGCCAAAGGCTTGAATTTCATGCCTAAGCCCTTCTCAATATAGTACATTGGCCCACCGAGTATTTGTCCATTATCATCAATATTGCGGTACTTAACGGCTAGCAGCCCCTCCGCATATTTGGTAGCCATTCCGAAGAAAGCAGCGACCCACATCCAAAATAACGCACCTGGTCCCCCTACCTTGATTGCAGTCGCAACACCAACAATATTCCCCGTTCCGATTGTGGCGGCAAGTGCAGTCGCAAGCGCACCGAAGCTGGATACATCACCAGCCCCCTCGTTTTTTGACTTAAATATGAGCTTCAAGGCAAGCGGCAAGCGAAACAATTGAAGGACACCTAAACGAATTGTGAGTAATATCCCCGTCCCTACCAACAAAATAAGAAGCGGCGCCCCCCATACGAAACTGTTCAATTTGTCTAACCAATGTTCAATCATTGCAAAATCATTTCCCCTCGTCTTGAATAATAAAAAGAGCCAAATCGTATGATTTGACTCTGGGGACATGCGTGCAGAATTAAAAAAGCTTTCGCCAGGAACATGATAATACAACCCAAATAAAACTTATGTTTCCTATGCATCTGCATCCCTGTCCTTTTACCTGAGAGTTTTAACGATTCGATCAATGCGATTCGTCTTGCCCCTTCGGTGCCCCAATGATGGAGTCTCTCCAGAGTCCTGTCCATTTACGGTCCTGCTTATACATACTCGCAATTGCTGCTCGGTATGCCAAGCGCCTGAGAGCTTACCCCTTCGGCTAGACGTGTTGTCTATCTCCCGCAAACTTCATCCAGTTATAAAGTTGTAGGTTACATTATAGTTGACCTCATCGAATTAAGCAATATGAACTGCTTAGTAAATCATCCCATTATAGGATGGAATTTTCGTCATATACTCCTGCCGAGCCTCGTTCAGTAGGTGAATCAATTCTTTCATATGCTGTTCGGTCGTATCAAAATTGGTAATACAAGCACGAAGCGCCGGGGTATCCTGTATGGTGAAAATCGAGATCCATGCCTTGCCTGTAGCAAGTACCTTCTCATGTATGAATCGCACGAAATCCATATCATGATTTGCTAATGCTGCCTGATCATTAAAACAAACAACTGGCATTATCGTATCATTCATAATCGACCATCCCGATCGTTCAAGCTCCTGCCGCAAAAAATTGCCGCTCTCAATCTGTCGTTGTACGAGTAACCGGTACCCTTCCCATCCCGCCGTTGCAAGCGACATATATAGCTTCAGCCCGATAAATCTGCGTGACCACTGAATGGAATGGGTGTATGGATCAAACGTCTCCAATTCGGTGCCTTCCTTGGGCATATAGTCCGCTGTCATTCGGAAGGTCTGCTGCAATATATGGGGATGACGGGTGAAGTACATACCTGCTCCCATTGGTACAGACAGCCATTTATGTGCATCGAATGTAATGGAATCTGCCCTATTAATTCCTTGCAGCCAATTGGCCAATTCTGGCGCCAATATCATAGCACCGCCATACGCTGCATCAACATGCAGCCATATCATTTCCTGTTCAGCCAGCTCCGCAATATGCGCAATCGGGTCAATGGCCCCTGCACCTGTCGTTCCAGCCGTAGCCACAATCAAAAAAGGGGCAAAGCCAGCTTCGCGGTCTTGCCGTATTTGAAGGGCTAGCGCTTCCGCATCCATCTGCAAAGATGCATTCGATCGTATACTTCGGATAGAATCCGTACCCAATCCGCAGGCACGAGCCGCTTTTACTAAGGAATGATGGCTCTCACTTGAAGCATACATTACAGGGGGCTTATCCAGGCTTGCAAGCCCTTTCGTTGTATATTCCGGGAAATGATCGCTGAGAGCTGTAAGTACGGCTGTCAAATTAGCTTCTGCTCCTCCCGTCGTAAATGTTCCATTTGACGTTTCTCGCGGGTAGCCGAATCGCACAGCGAACTCTCGCAATACATAGTTCTCAATTTCAACTGCCAGAGGAGCATGACTCCAAACAGCCAGCTGCGGATTAAAGGCTGCCGTTATCGTATCTGCCACGATTCCCATAAAGTTCGGACGCGGATTATACAAGCCATAATATCCCGGGTGTGCCGTATGTACCTGATATCTCCGCAACCCTTCTACAATGTAATGTACAGCTTCCTTCGGTGTAACTGGGTTGTGGAAATCGATTTGCTCCGCATACTGTACAATTTCTGTTGGGTTTAACTCGGGAGATACGTTTACCTCATCCGTATGTTCAAGATAATGACAGATTTGATCGATCGCATATTTCCCTAACTCCATCTGTTCTTCTGTTGACAGATCAAGTGTTGGATGTAAATGTACCATAAATCAAAGCTAACCCCCTTCATATCTGAACCGCCTTGTCGGCGCCGTTTCTTTCGTGTTCAAGATTACAAATAATGCGCCTCATTGAAAAGGTACAGTTTTCCATATTGTGATGGGGTCAGTCCCATTGATATAAAAAACTCGTCTCTAGAAAATAGAGACGAGTTCCTGAGCCCGAATTATTCAGGCAATCGATAAGCCGCAAACGGTTCACCGAATCGGAATGGACGACTTATCTGATCCAACCGATCCAATTGCTCCATCTTCAATTCAACATCAACACTGTTTATGTTGTCATGCAGCTGCTCCACCTTCGTCGCTCCTACAATAACGGTCGAGACGCAAGGCTGATGCATGAGCCAAGCTAGTGAAAGTGCACTTGGGGTACATCCTGCACCAGCTGCCAATTCATTCACCTGCTCACTTAACGCGAAACGTTCTTTATTGAAAAATCGGTGGAAGTTTGGATCAGTATCTGCTCTTGATCCTATTGGCCTTTGCTCTTCAATACGATATTTCCCGGTCAGAATTCCCCCTGCAAGCGGATAATACGGAATAATCCCTATTCCTTGATCTTTGCAAAGTGGAACCATCTCCTGCTCTGGGGTTCGATCGGCCAATGAATAGCACGTCTGCATGGACACATAACGATTGAGGCCTAGCCGTTCACTAATGCCTATAGCCTTCATAAGCTCCCAAGCCGCATAATTCGATGCTCCAATATATCGAACCTTGCCGGAACGAACCATATCATCAAGCGTTCTAAGCGTTTCTTCCAGCGGAGTATGCGGATCGAAAGTATGTATTTGATACAAGTCGATATAATCGGTGTTCAGTCGCTTTAAGCTGCTGTCTAATTCCTGCTGCAAGTGAAAACGCGATGAACCCCTCTCATTTGGCCCCTCCCCCCGAATTAACCCGGCCTTCGTTGTTAGCACAATATTATGCCTGACTCCTGAGAGCGCCTCTCCAATAATACGTTCAGATTCAGTACCCGCATAAATATTAGCTGTATCAATAAAGTTAATGCCATAATCTAATGCCTGATGAATGATGCGAGTCGAAGCCTGCTTGTCTGCACGCTTGCCGAATGCATTAGTTCCTAATCCAAGCACAGATACCTTCAATCCACTCTTGCCGAGACGACGATACTGCATGACGATCAACTCCTCATTTTATAATCTGCAGCAATAATTATATCACAAGCGCTGCGTATGATTTGAACTTATCATATGAACTTAGATGAGAAGCAAAATCAGAATCCTGCTCCGGATTCAATCCTGTTGAACAAAAGAAAAACTCATGCGAGCATGAGTTTTCTGCAAAATGTAAGTCCATTATTCTTTTACACAAACGGAAATACTTCTGGGCATTGTTTTGGAAAGCTGATGCTGCATACCTCTGGTATCGGTATTAATGCTCTAGGTTGACAAAATGTAGCTTCAACCATCATCGGTATTATAAATTTCACTACAAGTTCCAAACACCAATCCAATTGCAGCTCAATCGTTAAGCTGTCAGTGAGTCGAGCATCACAATGGATATCGAATATTTGAGAAGCAATGTTGGATTCATCTAATGGGAGTGGTAAGCAGAGTGATACTTTCTCGTTATTCTTGACTAATAGTGTAAACGTACATGTTTCTCCTGTTCCGCTATCCGTTAATGTAATAGTTACTTCTGCAGAGCACGTGGTCAATACAATAGCTGCTTGCGATCCGATAATGGGCAGCGGCAGCCGCTTTACAACCGTGACGCTGCATTCTCCCGAAACTGGCACTACATTGCAGCTCACAAGCACTTGCCTACCGCCAGCAATTGCTTGTTCTACGAAAGCTCTGCAGTCTTCCGGAATAGACTCTTCAACGACAAAATCACTCCGATTGACCACCCAATCGAACAGTTTACTGACAGAAATACACTCTAAAGTACGAACAACGAGCGTCGTAACCGTAGCTGTAACAGGAGGCGTATTATCTGCCTGTGCAGTAGCGCTGTTGGTAACCGTCCCTTCTAACAAAGGAATGACCGTAATGACAATCGTCTGTTCTTGCTGCCCTTCTAATGTACCCAAGAAACAAGTGACGGTCTGCCCAGATACAGAACAGGTACCTCCTTCAGATTGAACACTGACAAATTCGACCGTAGGGGGAATGACATCATTTACGATTACATTCGTTAGAGGAAGCTCCCCTAAATTCGCGACACTGATTGTATATTGCAGCGGACTGCCGAGAAGTGCTGGGTTGCTTGAAGCTTGCTTCGAAATTGCGAGCGGCTGTAATACCGTAACATCTGCAGTTGCTGTTTCAGAGTCTTCGACATTATCTGCGGTCACCACTGCTGTGTTCGTTAATGTTCCTGTTGCAGATACAATGGCTTCAATCGTCAGATTTGCGCATGACCCAGGGGAAAGGGCGCCGAACGATGCTGTTATCGTTTGCCCCGCCTGCACGAATGTGCCTTCAGATACCTGAATGACAGTGACTTCAGCGCCTGTAGGCAATGTGTCCACTACAACCACATTTGTTGCCACTGTCTCTCCCATGTTGCACACCGTCACTTGAAATGTGACTTCATTGCCAAGCGTTACTAGATCCGGTTTGGCAAGTTTCTCAATGGTTAAAAAGGCAGGAGGAAGCGCATTGACGGTTGTATCAATCGTGGATGATACTGGAGGCGTCTGATCAGATGTCGCTGTAGCTGTGTTCGTTACGATGCCCGGAGCTGTAGGAATAACCGTAATCGTGATGATTTCAGACTGACCTGGAGCAAGGGCGCCAATTAATGCAGTTACCGTGCCAGCCACTTCAGCTACGGTTCCTTGCGTAGTTTCGGCAGATACGAAGACGAGACCGGCTGGCAGCATATCTTCAACTTCCACTCCGGTTAATAAATCTGTTGTTTCATTAGACACGACAATCGTGTACACAAGCTCCTCACCGACAGTTGCGGGATCCGGTCCAGCGAACTTTGATATCACTAACTCAAGTATCGGTTGTTCGATAACTTGCGTTTCTGTTGTATCGGATTCCGGCTCAGTCTGATCGGAAAAAGTCGTTGCCGTATTCAAGACCGTGCCTGTAACCGTTGGGATTACGACGATAGTAATGCGCACAGTCTCTCCTGGGGCTAGTGAACCAATGTCATTCGTAATTGTCGTGCCGTCGAACGAAATCGTACCTTGATCCGATTCAGCAGATACAAAGGTGGTTCCCGCCGGCAGCGGATCATTCATAATTACGTTGGTTGCTGTGCTCCCCCCGATATTGGAGACAACTATAATATAGACGAGCTCTGAATTTACGGCGACGATTGGAGGAGAGTCAAATTTCTCAATTTCTAGAATTGGAGGCGGAAGCGGATTTACATTGTTGCTTGCGGATGAGGAAATCATTCCTGTGTCATTTGCTTGGGCCGAAGCTATATTGGTAATGAATCCAGCCGCTGTTGCCAGCACGGTAATATTGACGGTTACATTCTGACCA
This sequence comes from Paenibacillus alvei DSM 29, assembly GCF_000293805.1. Taxonomy (GTDB): domain Bacteria; phylum Bacillota; class Bacilli; order Paenibacillales; family Paenibacillaceae; genus Paenibacillus_B; species Paenibacillus_B alvei. Next base: position 161,158 of record NZ_AMBZ01000006.1, read on the forward strand.
ACAGGGATCGTCCCGATATCTACGGTAACCGTGCCAGCGGCAAACGATGCCGTACCTTGTGTGGTTTGCACGGATTGAAACATTACGCCCGCCGGCAGCGGGTCAGTAAGTACGGTGTTCTCAAGCGGGGAATCTCCATCGTTGCTGACGACAATGGTGTATACGATCTCTTCTCCAACAGTTACTGTATCCGGGATGGAGTTCTTCTCCACCAGCAAGGTTGGCGGGATATTATCAATTTGAATCGCCACCAGATTGATGGCATATCCGTCGCGATTCGTTCCGAATTGAAGGATCGCAGAAGTTTGCCCATTCATAAGGCCTGGAACAATGTCAACGTTGGCAATATCCCAGCCTTGGCGATTACCTTCAATGATATTCGACCCTGGCTGACCAGGTGTCGGATTGCGATCGCCGAATGTAGCAGTCGGGTTAATATTCCCGTTATCATCATAAATTAGGGATTGGAAAAAGTTATTCGTAAATCCTGCGGGCTGCGGAAGCGTTGTAAGGTTAGCCAGAGTGGGTCCGAATCGTAAGAAGTCACCGGCAACTGAAGCCTCTCCTTCTTGCGCGCTAACGAACAATCGCCCACTAATAGGCCCAACTGAAGGGGTTTGGAAGTTCCCAATCATTTCATTCTCTGGCGGAAATCCCACTTGAATCGGCGAATTTGCGACATATAAAGTCATACTGCGGTAAGGTAATGAAGGATTCACGTATACGACCCCGAGTGTCCACCCGGCAAAGCTAGTTCCTCTCGGGTCCGGATCCAGTGTTCCAACGATTCTGCCAGCCCCGTATGTGCCCGCACCGCCTCCCGCAACAAGCGCAGTTACGTTCGCTGATCGCACATAGGCCATATCTCCCTCAGAATTAATCGCATAATTGAAGAATGTCCCTGGCTCGATATTGAACATGCCTGTTGGTGTGCTGAATCTGACGGGGTCATTCAAGCGGGCTGATAAGTCTTCCCCGCCAGCGGTGTTGATTAAATAGGATCCGCCCCATACGAGTTCAGCGTACACAACCGTACTTCCTGAAGGGAGAACGAGCGAATTTGTTGAAAAATTCAGCATATAATTATTTGTCGTTCCCCCGCCAGTTGATGGACTGGACGGAACCGTGCCGCACACCGAGTTCGGATCATTGATAATAAAGGAGCCGATTGCATCAGTCGTACCCGGTGTACAAATACCAGAGCCGCGACTTATTCCAAGTGAGTTCCCGGTGAACGTAATTGCACCTCTCGTTATCGTACTAAAACGCAATAATAATGTCATTGCCTACATCTCCTCTCTTGATCATATCATCATCATATTCTGTACAGGTGCCTTTAGTTCATTGACCTTATTTAGGCTTATCTACTCCTGCTCTATGAGAAAGTCATTTATCCTATCATTCACAGAAGCAATACATTTCAAATTGCTCAAGCTGATTTTTCTCGAAGCGCTGACTTCGCAAAAAACCTTCCAACTGATGATTGTTAGGGAATGATATCGATAATCGTTCAGGCTGTTTCTCCTCTACAAGCTTTGCCAGCATACTTGTCGCAATTCCTTGGTGTCGATAACCGGCATCTACATATAGAAAACTAACCTTGCCAGAATCGCTCATACATACCGTTCCAATGATCATATCGTCCAGATAAGCGACAGCATAGGTATTATTTTCTGACCGCTTCATATAGTCCAAATCATTCTGCCAATTGATATGCTCGATGCGCAAGTTTTGTACGTAGTGTTCGAAGCTGTCAAATGCAATTGGTTTAATTACAAGCCCCTCAACCTTTCGTTCTGTCAAACGCAACGGTTGGTGCAGCGTATAGTAACGAAGGTCATATACTTTGCGGTAACCAAGCTTCTTATAAAATTGAATTGCCCTGTTGTTTCCGACAATAACCTCAAGGAATAATTGTTTACACTCGCATGCAAGCGCGTTCGCTTTATGCAGCTCGAACAATTTTGAGCTGACCCCAGTACCGCGATAATCAGGATGTACTGCAAGTGTACCGCACCGCATCGTCAGCACACCCTCATACCGTTTCAATCCGCCCAAAATTAACCCTATTGGCTTGTCCTCATCCATCGCAATATAGGAATATTCCAATTGGTTCCCCTCAGCGCCAAAGAAGCGTGATATGAACAAATCCTGCGAATGATCCATTTTCACGATGTAGTCAGAAAAACCAACTGTAAACGCTCTGTAAGCCAGAGAAATATCGACTTCTGAGCAATTGTGGTACGTTATCATTTACCATCATCCTCCAGATCAATTCTCTCGGGTGCTATCATACTCCACACAAAGAAAAGAAATCAACCGTAAGGCTGATTTCAATGTAAGGTAGTGGATACGGTTTTTGGCTTTCTTGCCGGAACTGAGTTCGGATTCGTATGCTTGAGAAGCAGCGCAATTTGTCCCGCATGCAGGCTCGTATGATATAGCAGCCGTCCAACCGCTTGCAGCGGTGTGATCGTACCCATAGGAGACTTCACGGGAACATGCCACGATTGTTCAGGCAGAGCACGCATTGCATGGCCAATATGCTCTTGCGATTCGCGGATTAACTGGAGCATTTCGAAAATGCTAGTATACGAGTTCGGGTCTCCCGCTGGGCCCCGACTTGTTCGAATTTCCATATTCATTGGCAATTCTTGACCAAAGTACCATTCCGCAAACAAATATTCCACTTCTGCATTGTGTCTGATCATGTAGCCAATCGTAGCATTGCCCACTCCGTAGCTTAATTCATCATCCGTTAATTCCTTCACCATATGATAGAATCGTTCCTGAATCGTCTCCCATATGACGGATACAGTATCATAAGTCATCGTCCTGGCCTCCTCTTATGTTGGGCTGATCTGATCAGCCTGTTGATGCCCGTCTCTAGCAACATGATCAAATCGCAAAGCTTCCAAATCAATATCATAGGCTTGACCAAAGCCTGCAACGTATCGTCCCTCTGTAGGCATCAGCTCAAATAATGAAAAATCAAGTCCCCTAAGCATTTGAATCATGCTTGCTCCAAATGATGTTTCGAATTGTGTGAAAATCGCATCTTCTGCTACACTCTCCAACTTCGAAGCCAAGCATGCAAACCGGGCACGCTGTCTCGCAAACATATTGTTGGTCTTAGATTCATCCTCAATCATCATAATATCGACACGAGGATTTGCCTCAAGATAACGATAATGCTGAGCAATTTTGCTTATGTAAATATACAGCTTGCCTTTCATTCTCACATAAGGAGCATATGAGACAAACGGACTTCCATCTTCTGCAATCGTACTGAGCGTTACGGATTGCACACTATCAATGAACTCCATATATCGACGCTTCATCTTTTCATTATCCTGCTGCTTCATTGACATTCCTCGCTTCCTTATTCCATTTATTCAACACATGTATTCGAGGATGTTCTCCATCTGGAGAATCCTGAATATCTGTATCTACTCCATATACACTTCTTATTAGTTCGGAAGTGAATACGGTTCGTGGTGTCCCGCACATACGAATCCCGCCTTCTTTTATCACACACACCCGATCACTATATGCACTGGCATGGTTCAAATCATGCAGCACCATGATGACCGTAAGCTTCAGCTCACGATTCAACGTGCGAACCAATTCCAGTACCTCTAGTTGGTGAGCAATATCAAGATAGGTTGTAGGCTCATCGAGCAAAAGCACCTTGGGACGCTGGGCCAAGGCCATTGCCAACCAGGCACGCTGCGCCTCTCCACCGGACAATGTCACTAATCTTCGTTCACGAAATAGAGTCATGCCTGTGAGCTCCATAGCCCAATGAATAATCTCCTTATCCTCCACATTGATTCGTTCATACCATTTCTTGTGCGGCATTCGCCCATACCCTACCAATTCCTCTACAGTCATATCCGCCGGACTCATATTCGATTGGCACAGCAAGCACATGATACGCGACAGTTGTTTTGAGTTGAATTGCTGTAATTCCTGATTTGCAATACAAATTCGGCCGCTCTCACAAGGAATAAGCCTCGTTATGGCCTTCAGTACGGTAGATTTGCCGGAACCGTTGGGGCCGATAATCGTGAGAACCTCCCCCTCGTTTACATCTAGTGTAAAATCACGAATGATCTTCTTTTCCCCATACCTAATGTTTAAAGACGACACTTGCAGCATCAGTCAGGCATCCCCTTTCCGCATCAAATATAAGAAGTACGGACCGCCAACCATGGCCATAACAATACCCGCAGGAATCTCTATCGGGCTGAAGATTGTCCGTCCAATGGTATCTGCCACGAGCAGCACCATCGAACCGAGAAACAGGCTAAGCGGAAGACGATAGCGATAGTCAGATCCGATAAGAATTCTAGCAATGTGCGGTACGAGAAGCCCAACGAAACCGACAAGCCCAACCGTGGACACTGATATCGCAGCCAAGTATATGGCAACAAAAGATAGGATGATCCGAATATGAGTCAAATTCAGTCCTAAATTATGCGCTACCTGTTCACCCAATCGCAAGATGTTCGCATGTCGTATGCAAAGCAGTGCTGCTGCCCATCCGACTATGGAGTATGGCAAAATGACGAGCACATCCGCCATTCCGGTGCTCGATAGGCTGCCGTTCAGCCATTGCAAGGCAGATGGAAGACGATCACTGTACATCATAGACAGCAGGCCAATCATTCCCCCGAAGACAGCATTTACAGCAACCCCTGACAAAATGATCCGTACCGGAGTTAATCCAAAATGCTTTTTCCAAGCTAGCCCATACACCATTAACGCCGCGATACTGCCCCCAATGATAGCGGCAACTGGAACCATCGAATAATAGCCTGGCATCGCCAGCATGATGAACAATACTGTAACAGCCGCACCGCTTGATACTCCAGTCAACCCTGGATCCGCAAGTGGATTGAGGACTACCGCCTGCATTAATGCACCTGAAGCTGCCAAATTAGCCCCTATAAATAAAGCCATCAGTACTCTTGGTATTCGAATGTCCCACAATATCGTATTGGAAACGTCATTTCCGGCTCCAAATACGGCATCTATTGTCTCCTTAGGACTGAACTGTACGCTTCCAATTCCGATGGACAGTAATGTCAGAATGGCAAGCAATATAACAGCTAAGAGGAGAAGAATGGATTTATAACTTGATGTTTTCTTCTTCACGCAGCTGAAACCCCTTATTTATCAAATAAAATGTGCGCCATGTCCTTATATGCTGCTGGAGCCTTCACAATAGACGCAATACCATACAGTTGAGGATCCAGAGCCTTCATTTTTCCGTTTTAAAGGCGTTCATTTTCTCCCATGCTCCATTCTTCTTCACATCATCCTCGAACTTCTTGGCAATTGCATCCGGATCACCGTGTGCAACCAATAAAATAACGTCAGGATTGGCCGCAATTACACTTTCCATATTGATTGGTACATAGTCTTCTGCTTTCTTCATGAATTCAGACAGCACATTCGTCGCACCCAAATTGCGAGCAATGCTGCCAGCAAATGTATTGTCATTCATGAGCATTAATGATTCAGCAGAACCGAATAGTATCATGACTTTCGGTGCAGGCTTGCCCTTCACCGAAGCAAGTATCGCTTGTTCCTCACGGTGAATCTTCTCCAAATAGGCTTCTGCCTTATTCTCGTGTCCAAACACACGTCCAAGTACGGTTGTGCTTAGCTTCAATTGCTCTAAGGAATCCGCAGGCAAATAGGCAGTCGGAATTGATGCTGGCTTCAACTTTTTTCTATGCTGTCCTTAATCGACATTGGTCCTACGATAATATCCGGTTGCAGTTTAGCGATTTGCTCCAAATCAGGCTGGTGAGAGGAACCGATGCGCGGAACATGTTCGAATGCTTCTGGGAGCTTGCTGCTAGATTTAGGGACTCCTGCTGGAACAACACCAATTTCATGCAAGATTTCGGTAATAGACACGGATAAAGTCACAATCTTCTCTGGCTTCTTCGTGCCGAATTGCTGCATTAGCTTCCCTACTTCTCCATGATCCCCTTTTTCCTCAGCTAGGCTATTCGTATCTTGTGAACTTGCGGGAGATTCGGCCGCTGGGTTCGGACTTGATGCGGGAGATGCCCCGTTCGAGTTGCCGCAAGCAGCAAGCACAATGACCATTAGGGCAATGACCCCGTACTGTATAGCTTTCATTGATTATGTATACCTCCTTGATAACTCAATATATGAGAATGATTATCACATTTATGATAACGATTCTCATTATAAAGATATTGATTCTCATTATCAACTTCATTTTTAATCTTATTCTCATCTGTTTATCATAAAGCTCTGTTTTTCCTGTTGTAATGCTGGTTTGCAGATTTCGCAGAAGATTATGGGTGGAATTTGGTGTGCTATGCTAGTCCCAGTCATTCGGCTAATACTATTTTCTCATCCATAAGGAGGATACTATGAACAAATTAATGACAACAAGAATTGGAAAAACATTGCTGAGTATCGGGATTTGCTCAACGGTCGCCTTATCGGGGAGCATTCTGAGCGACGCTACCGTTATGAAGGCAGAAGCCGCATACTCTACTTCAGTAGCGAATAAAGTAATCCAAACAGGGAAAAAATATATAGGCACTCCTTATGTATTTGGTGCAAAGACTGGAAGAACAACTGCGTTTGATTGCTCTTCCTTTACCCAATATATTTTCAAGAAAAACGGTATAAAACTGCCTCGTTCTTCAAGACAACAATCCAAGGTTGGCATAAAGGTTTCTAAAACTAAATTGCTTCCTGGCGACCTTATTTTCTCGGATACAAATCGTGACGGTGTCATAAATCACGTATCTGTATATATGGGCAACAACAAAGTCATCCACACCTATAAAAAGGGTGTAGGTGTAACGATCTCGAACTTCAAAGGCAGCGCTTGGGACAAAACTTTTGTTACGGCTAGACGTGTTATTCGATAAGAACATTCTTTAAAGCAATATGCCGCCAGCTCTGATCTGACACCGTGCGTCATACAACAATTTGTTGTACAATAAAGGAAACTCTACCTGACGTACGGGACAAGCCTAACCCAACAGCCTATATTCAGCTTGGCTGCATATGTGTGACCGTCCTAGGCTAATGTGAACGCGTCAAGTTCTGTTTCTATTGTAGCCTCAACAGATGGATGGAAACATCTACTCCGTTGAGAGCTCCATCCCACTTACAGGAAGGAGAATCTTCAATGAACAAAGAACAACTGGAACGAATTCATACGGGAAAGGGTTTTATTGCAGCATTAGATCAGAGCGGCGGAAGCACGCCAAAGGCATTACTGCAGTATGGCATTACAGAGGATCGTTACTCCAATGACGAAGAAATGTTCGAGCTCGTTCACGAGATGAGAACACGGATCATTACGAGCTCGGCATTTGATTCGAAGTATATTTTGGGGACATCTTATTCGAGAATACGATGGATCGGACGATCGAAGGTCAATTTACCGCAGACTACTTGTGGGAAAAGAAAGGCATCGTTCCTTTCTTGAAGGTCGATAAAGGTTTGGCTGATCTTGAACAGGGCGTTCAATTAATGAAGCCTATGCCTGAGCTTGACGACCTATTAAAGCGAGCAGTTGACAAACATATTTTCGGGACAAAGATGCGCTCGGTCATTAAAGAAGCGAACGAAGTAGGAATACGTAAAGTCGTCGAGCAGCAGTTCGAAGTCGGCAAACAAATCTGGTCGATGGGTCTTGTACCTATAATTGAACCAGAAGTCGATATCTATAGCCCTGATAAACAGCAATCCGAGCAAATCTTGAAGAATGAGCTTCTTAAGCAATTGGCGGCGCTTGATCAAGACGTAAAAGTAATGCTCAAGCTGTCCATCCCTACAGCAGATGATTTCTATCGTGAATTGATTGAAGATCCGCATGTTCTCCGCGTTGTGGCATTGTCAGGCGGATACGATCAAGGAGAAGCAAATGAAAGATTGGCTCGCAACCATGGTTTAATTGCCAGTTTCTCACGCGCCTTGTCCGTTGGATTGACTGCGCAGCAGACATCGGAGCAATTCGATGAGACATTGTCCCGCTCCATCCAATCGATTTACGAAGCTTCCATCAGTTAATCGATATGCACGGCAGCGATTTAGTAATGGCCAGCCTTTACAAAAATGAATCAGAACTCCCGCGGATTCTGGAATTCGCGGGAGTTTTTGCATGCCTGTATATATGTTCTTTGATTAGCATTCTAGTTGATTACTGACAAGGAAAGCTTCTATCGTGGGGCTGCCTATACGATAGGCAAGACAAATAGGTCGACTGGTATCCTGTAAGAGCGGTTTATGGAGCATTTGCTCGTAAGACTGGAACAGCAGCTTCGGCCCGATCGTAACTCCTATTCCTTGCGATGCCATATTGATAATCGTGTCACAATGCAATACTTCCATTAGCACATTAGGCGTCACATTATGATCGGTCAAGCACGCAAGCACTTGCCGTTGATAGGAAGCCCTTGGCATGATGAAATCGATACCCTCTAATTGCTTTATATCGAGCACTTCCAACTGTGCGAATGGATGATTGTGAGGCATACCAACTACCAGTTCATCCTCATGAATGAGAATTTTGTGCAGGTGACCTTTCTCTTCCGTATTCATTACAAACCCGATATCCACCGTTCCATTTGTAAGCCATGTAAGAATTTCATCATAGGTACCTTCAAAAAGGACGACCTTGACACAGGGATGATTTGTTTTAAGTTGTGCGATCATAGGCGGAAGTAATTGAGATGCAGCACTTGTAAAGGCGCCAATCTTTAATGTCCCCTCTAGTTGATGATTCTCCACTGATATTTCCTCACGGATAATTGCTTCGCTGCGCAGGATCTGCATCATGTGCGGAATGAGACGATCTGCCAGTACAGTCGTGCTTATCTTCGCTTGCTTGCTTCGATTCAGAAGCGCATAACCGATCTCCTTCTCCAAACTTGCAATTGCATGGCTGACAGCAGATTGTGTCATATTGAGCTGTTCAGCAGCCTTCGTAAAATTCCCCTGCTCTACTACCTTCATGAATACTTCATAGCGTGCTATCGTCATGAAATGTCCTCATACCTTCCATGCAAAACATTAATTTCACTAATATAAGTATACTCGTTACAATAGGCATTGAACAGCTCATTGCATCAAAAATGTAGATCATATAAAGGTTGGTGCTGAAATGAAAAAAATAACATTACTATTATTCGGCATGTTTGCCTTAGGCGTCGATGCCTATGTCATGGCTGGAATATTGCCGCTTATTGCGGCAGATTTCGGCGTATCGATTGGAACAGCAGGGCAATCGGTAAGCGCGTTTACGTTGTGTTATGCAATCGCGGCTCCCCTATTCGCCGCCATGATGAGCCGAAAGAACACAAAGCATATTCTAATCGCTGCACTATCGATGTTCACCCTTGCTAATATGATGACTGCAGTTACGCAGAATTTCGCCATTTTCCTCCTATCTAGAGGAATTGCAGGAATCGGAGCCGGGCTCTATTCGCCATTAGCATCCTCTGCGGCAGTTCACCTCGCTTCCGAGCAGCATCGCGGCAGAGCTCTAAGTTTGATCTTATTTGGCATGAGTGCCGGTACGGTAATCGGTGTGCCGCTTGGGATTTATATTTCTTCCCTGCATAACTGGAGATTGACAATGTGGTCAATTGTATGTGTTGGTCTTATTGGCATCATTGCAATCGCAAGCCGGTTTCCAGAAATACGGAGCAACAGCTTGCCGACATTGAGCGATAGATTGTCGATGTTCAAAAATAAACAGATTACGCTTGTAATGCTCGTTACGGCAATTTTAAGTTTTTGCAGTCTAGGGCTGTATACATATTTGGATCAGATCATCTCTGCATTCGAATATGAGCATTCGATTTGGTTCATTTGGTTGTGGGGGCTTGGCGGGATCGCCGGCAGCTTCTTCATCGGGTCGATCATGGATCGATATAAGCGTCCGAGAACAATTATGCTTGTTCTTATCATGCTGTTAATGCTGTCGATGATGTTCATGGATATGGTTCATCCATATGCGGCTGGTCTCGGTTTCTTGCTCATGCTGTGGGGAGCTTCGGGGTGGGCCTCCATTGCAACCCAGCAAAAAACACTGGTTGAAATCAGCCCTCGACACGCGACAATTTCTATCGCCTTGCTTAGTTCGATTAACTATTTAGCAGGATCTATCGGTACAATGTCCTTCGGTGCCTTGCTTGAGCGGAATGAAAATCCTGCCAATCTCCCCTATTTTACAGGTGCGGTTCTTGTTGGAGGTTTATTCCTTCAATGCTTTTTCATGTACAAAACAGGCGCCCGTGAAGCTAGCGTTCAATCATAATCCACCATTAAAATTAAGAAGGAAGACCTTCGCGATGAAGACCTTCCTCTTTTCATTTATTCCGATATGCTTGGTGCATTCGCCTCTTGGTGCGGCTTGCCTGCAATACGACTTCCGCTTTCCTTGCCATGAACCGGTACAGCGCCAAATGCCACCCACGACCACGGAGTTGCACGCGATATGATATATACGATGAACCAAGTGCCGAATAACGCGAATATCCAGCCACCTGCAATATACAGTGCATACTCGATTGTATTTCCTTTTACACCTATCTTTCGATAAATAGCGAGCAGCAAAGGATGCAGCAAATAGATACCGAAAGAACAAACTCCCAACGAGGTCGTCCAGGAAGATATTTTTCTCCCACAGCAGTAATATAGTACATATGAGATTTGAATAAGAATAATGCACGACAGTATCGAATGTACATACCAGACGAGCTCATACCACAACGTGTTGACGAATATCTTGCTCACATTCGCGCGGTAAAAGATGTATGCATGATAAATTCCGAGCATGATCCACGCACCCCATAAAACAATCCAGCCCAACAATTGCTTATATCCATTAGTGAAGCGAACGAGCCAATTACGGAGCGATTCGTATTGCAAGGCAATCCATGCCCCTAATATGAAGTAAGACAAATATGAGATTGCCAGATTTCCTCTTGGAATTTGCCAACCGTATTTATTGCCGATAATAAATCCCCATTGCAGCAATGCTGCGGCCAAGAACAGAATTGGGACGGCCTGGCGCATCTTTTGGATTATGGCTAACAAAAGTGGAAACAGTACATAGAACTGCACGATAATAATAATATAATACAGATGCGTATATGCCCTTCCACTCAGTAGATCTCTCACAAAATCATAAGCAACCGACCACGATAAATGGAATAGCACACCATTACGATAAAGCTGCAAGACAAAGTATAATACAGAAAAAACAAGGTATGGCACTAAAATGTAAAGTAATCGTTTCCGGTAAAATTGGCGGATGACACCGCCGCTTAACGGTTTGTCCATATAATTATAAAACAATACGAAACCACTTAAGAAAATAAATACGGGTACTGCAAACTTACTAAAGATATTCACTACTAAATAAAGTGGATATGAACGAGTGCCTATCGTTAATGCTACCGCTTCCGATGTCGCATGTATCGCCAGAACCGCCATGATTGCAAGTGCCCGATAAGCATCGAGCTCTTGTATTCTTTCCTTCAATGTCACGCATTTCAACTCCTCAATGAGTATGATTACAATGCGAAAAGTGCTTTTCACCGTCTATGACGATGCGAATTCCGAAAATGTGACATTAAAATTAAAAAATTGTGAATTTTTCCGATTCAGAACATGCTAAAATAGCATACAAGTAGATAGGTATGATGTAGAAGAGAGGTATGATGTGGATCTAGTGGCGATTTGTATGTAGTGTTTGGAACAATCTCTCTATTATATTTCCATAAAATATATTACATAACCTTTTTCTTCCTTGCAATTACAACTTTCTGGCTGTATTCAATTTGAGTCGTCGGCAATATGGAAGTACCAGCAAAAAAGCACAATACTAGTGTAAACAAAAAAAGATCGAGTGCGGGAACTTTCGTTCCTTCACTCGATCTTTTAGCTTGATCTCTTTTTCATTCATTTATTGATCTTGCTTGGCTTTTTCCCGTGACCGATCCAACATTTCTTGCCCCTTGAGTTGAAGCTCAGCAACTGCCTCATCCAGCGTTTTCTCTTGGTCAATCAAGGATTTCAGCACATCCGACAGTAAAACATCAAATTCGGAATGAAAACCCGCCGGAATACTCTTTTTATCAGACACTCCACTGGCTTGCATTGGCTTTAACAGATAGAACGCATCCGTTTCCCGCCCTCTAAAATCCTTGAAATAGTCTGACCGCGTGGGGAGCGTATCGTTCATAGCCTTCCCTGCAACCTGCGCCATTTCCGGCCCGTTCACGAACTTGACGAATTCCCAAGCCGCCCGCTTGTTCGGAGAATCCGCAGATATGGCATAGATCTCCGATAATTTCACGTAAGCTGATTCATCGGGCTTAGCAGGATTAACAGGCGCGGCCGCGATGCCCCAGTCGATCTCCGGTGTCTTCGAATAGTAGGGAATATCCCGCAAAAAGGAAGCAAACCACGGTGCTTGAATCGTCATTGCAGCTTGACCTATGTAGAACAACTCGTTCGATCGGCTGTATTGTTTCAAGTAGTCTCTATGTTTCTCAAAGTCGCTATCGTCGTATCCATCAAGCTGTTCGCCCTCCTTCATCGGGGGAGGCGCATAGGCTGCATGATTGCGGACGGCATCTGCCGTCATCTTCATCGCTTCCTTCCAACCATCCGAATCGATCAACAGCTTGCTTGATTTCTCGTCAACAAGCTTTAGTCCCGATGCAGCGGCGATATCATACATCAAACTTGCTGGCCCTTTCGTTTGATACAAGCCAAACACTTGCTTCTTTCCTGATTCGACGCTCGCAAATCTCTCTGCCAGATCAAGAAGCTCCTTCCACGTCATTTTCCCGTTAGGCGGCTCGATTTGATACTTCTTGAACAAATTGCGATTATAATAGATGACATTTGTCTCAAAGGATGGAGTAAGCCCGTACAACTTTCCGTTCCCTTTTGCCCGCAGCCTATCGATAAGTCCAGGCATGAATCCGTCCAGCTTGTATTGATCCTGGCTAATGGCCGGCTCTATGTCATACAACCTCCCTTCTTGAGCGAAGGTCTCAAACATGCTTTCATTCAAAAACAGCACGTCCGGCTTATACTTATCAAGGAGCTTCTTTTTTCTTCATTCCAATCGAATGATTCCTCTTTGTCGGCACCGCCGAACATCTCCTCCTGACTAATAACCTCGACGTCAATATCAGGGCTCATCATTTTGAAGAAGTTCCCATAATCCTGATAGAATGCATCTTCACTTTTATAGACGACCCTGATCTTCCCCTTACCATCTTTAAGTGGCGCTAGTTCTGACCGCTCTCCGAAACAGCCGCTTATAAGTGATATCATTGTCAGCAGTACTATACAAATCTTCCACTTTTTTAGCACGTATTTCACACTCTCCCTAGTCTATGTTATAAACAATATCACTCAATCTATTAGATGTTCTTATTGCCCCATAGTGCTCTCGCTTCCCTCAGGATTTGAGAGATCGAACGGCTCACCGGGCTTGACATTTACGAGCGTCATGCATGACGTGCCCCTTAACCATCTTGAGTTATGAACTGCCTGTTGGCTTCTTTTTCGACTTTTCACGCAGCTGCACCAGTGCGTCCTGCGCTTTAATTTCCAATGCGGCAGCCGCTTCGTCCACAGATTTCTTATTATCAATGACGGCCTGAAGTTCTTCCATCAGCGTTTTATTAAACACTCGATAGAATTCAAATCTGGAAACATTCCCCCACATGTTATTGCCTTCCTTGGCCTTCAGCATATAGAACGCTTCCATGCTCTTCCCCTTAAATTCCTTCAAGTAACCAGTTCGTGTTGGCAATTTGCCATCCATTGTACGCGAACGGGCATGCGCCATCTCCGGTCCGCTCGCAAACTTGACGAATTCCCAGGCCGCCCGCTTATTCTGTGAGTTGGCTGAAACCGCGAAGAGCTCGTCAAAATACACGCCTGTTGATTCCTCCCCAGGTTCAATTGGGACAGTGACAATCTCCCAATCAACAGGCTCCTGATATTTATAGCCCCATGAAGTCGGAGGCCCAGATATTGTCATTGCAGCCACGCCATCGTAAAAGTCATTTTGTGAGGAGTACAATTGACTCTCAGGACGGAAATAAACCGCATTGTTGCGTACGGCATCCGTCGCCAACCTCATTGCTTGTTTCCAGCCATCCGAATTGAAGAATACCTTCTCTCCTGTCGGATCGATCAGCTTTAAGCCGGCGGTATCGGCGATGTCATACATCAGTTCACCAATATTGCCATAGCTATGGTAAAAGCCATGCACCGGACGGCCTCCATTCTTGACGGTAGAGAATCTGGCAGCCAAATTGAATACCTCTTGCCAAGTCATCTTGTTCGTAGGCGGATCGATCTGATTCTCCGCGAACAATTTCGTGTTATAATACAGTGCCTTCATTCTCACATATGGAGCCAGCCCATATAGCTTGCCGTCACCTAAACTTTTGATCGTATCGATGAGCCCCGGCATGTAGCCCTCGATATCATAACCGTCCTGCCTTATCACTTCATCTAGACCATAGAGCCTGCCGTCAGTTGCGAATTGCTTGAACGTAGTGTCGTTCAGCATGTATACATCCGCCTCCGAATTCTCGAGCAGTTTCTTAACTTCCGCTTCCCAAGCTTCCGCGCTAATCATCTTCCCGAGATTTTTGAGCACTTGAACCTGTGGGATGACTTCGACTTCAATCTGCGGGTACTTCATATTAAAGTACTTTCCGTAATCGCGGTAGAATGCATCCTCATCCTGGTAGAGCACTTTGATTTTACTTGGCTGCAAAGGCTCCAGCACTTCCTTCTTGCCGAAGCAGCCGCTTATCAGAGAAATGACCGTCAGCATCAGTATTGCTATTTTCCATCTATTATGCATATCTTTCTAGCTCTCCTTCTTTGTTTAAGCGCAGTTCACAATGAACCCTGATTTTTTCTATTGTAAAATTCAAATCCTTTAACATCCGGCTGTCCAGCATATATACATCTGCGTTCGCTTCTTCGAGCAGCTTCTTTACTTCCGCCTCGTATTCATCCGCGCGAATCATCTTTCCGAGATTTTTGAGCACCTGAACCTGCGGAATGACTTCAACCTCAATCTGCGGATATTTCATATGGAAGTACTTTCCGTAATCGCGGTAAAATGCGTCCTCATCTTGATAGACCAGCTTGATCTTGCTTGGCTTAATCGGTTCCAGCACTTCCTTCTTCCCAATACAGCCGCCGATGAGAGACATGACCAATAAAAGTAGAACTGCTATTCTCCAATTTTTGCGCATGCTTCTTCTCCATCTCTGTTCTTTTTCCCCGGGGTTGAAACACTTCTCACATTTACTCTCTTAGAAGCTCTCCTAATATATAACAATCCTCGCGATGTGAAATGTGACACATTGTAAAATTAAATGAAACAGAGACCGTCAACTGATCGACGAACCATATACTTGACGTAAGTCAGTTGCAAGTCATTCGGGTATCAATCGTAAGAGGTGAGCAATAAAAAAATCCGTTAAAGTTTGGGCTTCAACGGATTTTTCCACCTATGTCGGACTATTTTATTTGTTATTTTTCCGTTCAATCGCGTCTTCTGTTGCAGTTCATGCGCAACCCGAAGCGCTTCTTGCCCCTTCATTTGCAGCTCATTTACCGCCTCTTCTACAGACTTTTCATTGTCCAAAATGGCTTGCAGCGCTTCATTCAGCAATGCCTGGAAAGAACTGATATATTCTTCAGGGACGTTCTTGTTGCCCCACAATACATCCATCGAAGAAAACTCTTTCAGCTTCAACGCATAAAAAGCTTCTGTGCTTCTGCCGTCCAGCTCTTTGAAATATTCCGGCCGGGAAGGAATAGAAGGAATCATGCCGACATTCGTCCGAGATGTCACCTTCGCCATATCCTCACCGTTTACAAATTTAATGAATTCCCATGCGGCATCTTTATTCTGGGAATTTGCAGCGATCGCATAAATGTCGCGAAAGTACACATCTCCCGTTTCGTTGGGCGTTAAAGGATCGACCGGAGTCGTCACGACATCCCAATTGATTTTCGCACCTTTCTTGTCTCTTAGAACCCTCAAATCCCATGGATTGCCAAGCTTCATCGCAGCCTGTCCTGTGAAGAAAAGCCCTTTTTCCGGTTCAACAGGTTGAGGGCCTTTTTGGGTCGGAGTATACAGCGCCTTACTCCGCGCCGCATCCGTCGCCTGCCGAATGGCCTCCTTCCAGTCAGCCGAGTCGATTAACAGCTTCTCTCCCTTAGCATCGAACAGCCTTAAGGCGGTTGAAGTAGCAATTCTATACATCAGGCTGTCTGCTCCGCCAATATCCTGGTCTATCGCATATAAATGTTTATCTTTACTGCCTGCATTCGTTACTCTTGCAGCCAGTTCAAAAAATTCCTTCCAGCTCATTTGATTTCGAGGAGGCTCGATATTATGCTCCTTGAATATATCTCGATTGTAGTATAATACAGAGGTATCAATGCTGGGCGTCAACCCGTACAGCGTCCCCTTGCCCAACACTTTGAGCCTGTCGATAAGTCCTGGCATGAAACCTTCAATATCAAAGCGATCCTGCTTAATGGCCCCGTCGATCGCATACAGCTTCCCGCCTTGGGCAAATTCTTTATACTTTTCCTCATCCAACAACAATACGTCCGGCTGATACTTATCCAGCAGTTTTTGCGACTCCTTCCCAAAATCGAAATCGGGCTGGTTGAACTTGGAATACAGCTCCGATTTACTGACAACTTCGACGTCAATTTCGGGGTGCTTCAATTTGAACAATTGCCCATAATCTCGATAAAATGCCTCTTCATCCTGGTAGACGACTTTAATTGTCCCTTTAACCTTCTTGACGGACTCCGATTCCGAGTCGTTCCCGAAACAGCCGCTTACCAAGGACATGATGAGAAGGAGCATTATCCCCATTTTCCAGATTTTTTGCACTCGCAATTCTCTTCTCTCCCCTGTGAAATTTATGCATTTGGCTCCGCATGCACAGAACCAGATTATAAGATTACCTTACGATTTCTTCGCTGCCGCTTCACGCGCTTTTATTAATGCTTGCTGCCCCTTCATATCCAGCTCCATGAGCGCTTCTTCTATCGTCTTCTGTTTATCTATGATCGCTTGCAATGCCTCTGACAACAGCGGGTCAAATAAGTCGTAAAATCCGTGAGGAATGTTCTTGTCTTCCAGCAGCCCTCTGCCTTCTTTCGGCTTTAGGAGATAGAACGGTTCCGTGCTTCTGCCATCCAGCTCCTTAAAATAGCCCGTGCGCGTCGGCATCTTCCCGTTATTCCCCAGTGCGGCAATCTGAGCCATGTCCGTTCCATTTACGAATTGAATAAATTCCCATGCCGCTCGCTTATTTTCTGAATCTGCGGATATCGCATAAATTTCCGATAAGTGTACATAGGCTGATTCATTCGGGCTGGCCGGATCGACCGGAGTTGTGACGATGCCCCAATCAATCTTCGGCGTTTTTTCATACATCGGAACTTCTTTCAAACGAACAGTGAACCAGGACTCTTGAAATGTCATCGCGGCTTTTTCTTGGTGAAAAGGCTCGTAAAAACGATCCATGCGCTCATTGTTTGCGTCTTGCTCTGGTATGTACACGGACTTATTGCGGATTGCATCCGCAGTCATCGTTACAGCTTCCTTCCAGCCCTCGGATTGAATCAGCAGTTTCTGTCCTTTATTGTCAACCAGACGGAGCCCAGAGGCAGCCGCAATATCATACAACAGCTTTTCGGGTTTCTCCGTCTGATACAGTCCATATGCCCCTGCGTTCGCGAATCTGCCCGCTAAGTCCAACAATTCTTTCCAGCTCATTTTATCTCTCGGCGGTTCGATATTATATTCTTTGAACAACCCACGATTGTAATACAACACAGGAGTCTCGAAATAGGGTGCCAATCCGTACAGCTTCCCGTTCCCCTTCTCTTTCAGTCTGTCGATAAGTCCCGGCATGAAGCCGGCAATATCATATTTATCCTGGTTAATGACCATATCGAGATCATATAGCCTCCCGTCTTGGGCAAAGGCTTCGAACATGCTCTCGTTCAGCAGCAATACATCGGGCTTATACTTTTCTATTACTCTCTTCTTTTCCTCGTTCAAGTCAAAGGGGGAATTCTTAGCTTGTTCAAACAATTCATCCTGGGCGATGACTTCAACTTCAATATCCGGATATTTCATCAGAAATAAGTTCCCATAATCTCGATTGAATGATTCCTCATCCTTATACACGATCCTGAGCTTCCCTTTGCCGTCTTTCAACGGCGCCATCTCTGAATTTCCACCAAAGCAACCGCCCAATAGTGACGTGATTGTCAGCAATAGGAGTCCAACTTTCCATTTTTTATACATATTTCTCTCGCTTTCACCTTTTTATTGTCGTTTTTGGGACGACACATATGTTGTATGCTGCCTCATAGCTTCCTATCAACGATACCTTATTTTCTGGTTTCATTGCGTGCTTGCATCAGCACCTTTTGTCCAACTTTCTCCAACACGGCGGCTGCTTCATCAATCGTTTTTTGATTCTCTATCACGGCCTGCATTTCTGCTCGCAGCGGCTCTACGTACATGCGAAAAAAGGGCTCCGGAACATGAGCGTTCCCCCATTTTTTCGCTGTTTCCCTCACTTTCAGCATATAGAAGGCCTCAAGACTTTTGCCGTCATATTCTTTCAAATATCCTGTCCGCGACGGCAACGTCCCGTTGTATGTTTTGGAAAGGGCTTTTGCCATTTCAGCTCCGTTCACGAGCTTGACCAACTCCCAAGCCGCCCGCTTATTGGGAGAATCGGCTGATATGGCGAAGATTTCACGCGAATTTATATTCACGGACTCATCATTGCGAAGCACGGGCATGGTTACGATGCCCCAATTCATATGAATTCCGTTTTGCTTGAGCGACAGCATGAGACCTGGCGAATCGAACGTCATTGCCGCTTCTTTGTTCATAAAATGTTTTTTGCTGCCATTAGAATGTAAAATAATCGACCCGCTGCGGATTCCATCCGTGACGAGCTTCATAACGCTTTTCCAGCCGTCCGTATTGATAAGCACTTGTTCTGCCTTCTCGTCGAATAGCTGTAAGCCAGAGTCGAAGCCGATATTCAGTACCTCGCGTCCGGGATCGGAATAGGTTTCCTCCAAGCCGTACACGTGCCCGCCACTGCCTTGACCCGTAAATCTGCCTGCCAAATCCATTAGCTCCTGCCAAGACATTTTATTTTTCGGCGGTTCAATCTGATATTCCTTGAACAGATCCTCATTGTAGTACAGGGCATGTACGATGACGCGCGGCACAAGGCCGTACAGATCCCCTTTGCCTAACGCCTTGAGCTTGTCGATAAGTCCAGGCATGAACCCATCCACATCAAAGTTATCTTGATGAATGGCTGTCTCCAAGTTATACAGCTTGCCCTCCTCAACGAAGGCTTTGAACATCTCCTCATCTAACAGCAATACATCAGGATTGTATGTATTCAGGAACTTCCTAGTTGCTTCCTTATAATCATTGACATGATTGAATTCGGTAATGAGCTTCGACTTGCTGATCACTTCCACGTCAATTTGCGGAAATTGTAATTTGAAGTATTTCCCGTAATCCTCAAAGAATGATTCCTCATCGAGATAGACGACCTTGATTGTTCCTGCTTGAAGTGGCTCGAGTTCTTCTTTTTGTTCGCCGCAACTGCTCAGCAAGGATAAGATCGTCAGCATGAAAATCCCCGTTCTCCATACCCTTTTCATAGATATCCTCCTACTCTCCTTCTCACCTAATTTACGCAACAGCCCGATGCTTACCGATACGGGTACTCATGTGTTTACTTAGCAGTTGAATCACTCGAACGCGCTTTGTCCCGTAATTGGCGTAATGCAGCTTGCCCCTTCTCCTTTAATTCGGCAGCGGCTTGGTCTACTGTTTCTTCCCGTCAATGACCGCTTGCAGTTCTTCCGACAAGATTGGTTCGAAAACGAGAAAGAAATCACGAGGTACATTCCGGTTGTCCCATATGCCGTCTTTCCTCTGCGGCTTCAATTGATAGAACGGCTCTGTTACTGTTGAATCAAAATCATTCAGATTGCCCATGCGCGTCGGCGCATAGTCATACATAAAGCGTTGGGAATGTGTCGCCATTGTTTTCTTGCCATTGATGAATTTCACGAATTCCATCGCGGCCTGCTTGTTATCGGAATCTGCTGCTACTGCATACACATAGGGCAGCTTCATATTCGCCTCTGCCAACTTCGGATTGCCAGGCGGCGACAGGGCGCCCCATTTTTTGTGTAATTTCCTCTTATCGTCCGGCTGCATCACATCTTTATGAATAAAGGATGGATCACCGATCAACATGGCAGAATCCCCATCTAAAAAAAATCCCATCATGGGTCATGTTGCGCTCTTTCGGATGAACGAGCAGCGCACGGCTTCTCACTGCTTCTGTCATTTTCTTTATGACATGCTTCCATCCGTCTGTATCGATCAGCAGCTTCTCCCCCTTCTCGTCGAACAAGCTCAGTCCGGAAGAAGAACCGATCTGGTACATCATCGCCGGGGCGGCGGAATATGTATGATAAATGCCGTGAAAATCCCGCTTTCCCGAACCGGGATCGGAGATTTGTCCAGCCAGCTCCAGCACCTCATCCCATGTCATATTGCTTCGCGGAGGCGCAACGTGATGCTTCTCGAACAAGTCCTTATTGTAAAATAAGACTTGTCTGTAGAAATAGGGGGCTATTCCATACAGCTCCCCGTCCCCTCTGCTTTTTAATCGCTCGATCAGTCCAGGCATAAACTCGTTTAGATGAAAGCTTTCTTCTTGCAGATCAGCCTCCATGTCATAGAGCTTCCCTTCGCGCGCGGTATCCGAGAACAGGTTCTCATCAACAACAATGACATCCGGCTTGTGCCTGTCTAGAAACTTTTTCTGCCCCTCGTAAAACTCATCGAGTGATTTTCCATCCTTGAACTTGGCAAACTCATTCGTCTGGACAATAAATTCGATTTGATCCAGTGGATAGTTCATCATTTTTATTTTATCGATATCGACGTAGTACGCGTATTCATCCTGATACAGCACCTTGATTTTACTTTCCTGAATGGGCTTATCCTGCTCTTGCATCTTCCCGGCACATCCGCTTATCCATGCGATGATCATAAGCAGCATGATCGCGACTCTCCATTTCCCCATACTTGCTGCCTCTCCTTCCTCGATCCTACGACGTTATTCCTTCTCCAGCTCTATGGTGAACTCTAGCTCTTTCATATAATGCTTTTCTACCTTTCTGGCTTCTAACGATTCATAATCATACAAAAAAGGCTTGATCGTAATCGACTTCGGCCTTTGCGGGAACGGCTCGAACAGCAAATCCAATCCATAATCATTCGACTCTTCGTACTTATTAGCTAATCCTCCAAGGCCCGCATGTACCAGTCCTTTTGCCTTGTTCCCCTGATCATCGAACACGTCTGCACTGAACAGCAGGTTATCGCGCAGTCCAAAGTCTTTTTTCGGACCTATAAATTTATCGGGTACATGCTGCATTTCTCCTATTCCTCTCAGCATCACTCGCGTCGTGATTGGGGTTAACTCCAATTTCTCAAGCGACAGGCTAAGACCGTCATAAGATTTCGTCATATTCTCTGTAAATTTAATATTTTTCGTATTTTTCTTCACCGGAATATTGAACATGAACACCTCCCGAACTCCCGATAATGATACATTCATGCGGATATTGAACTCATCGGGTAGCGGTTTCGGCTCGCTGCTGAGATTTCCGTTTCTCGTTACTGAGGGTTCACTCCAACTAACTGAAATACCCGAATCTGGGTCTCCAGGAATTTGGTACATACTTAAACTTAAGTCGTATGTTATCTCCTCAAGTGAAGAGTCTAAGAAACGAATTCGACGAATTACTCCCCTATCGTCTGTTAAAGAGGGACTGAACAGATAGGAAGACAGATTTTCGCCTTCACGCTCCCACGTAAAAGCCAAGCGGATGCCATCATAAACTATGTTTTTAATTCGAAGCGTAACCCCGTCATGAGTGATGGATTGATTAATTTTCGTAACCAAATTGTTATCAACCGCGTAAGAAAGGCCAAAATCGCCGGTTTGCTGGAACACGACGCCGATGAAGGGCAGCTTGCTTAATGCATGCGCCATCGTTGATGAGACGAACCCGCTTCCAACTAAACCGCCGCTAATAACGGCTGCTAAGGAGGTAGCGATCAATGCTGGCTTCCAGATCGATTTCTTCTTCGCTGCCTTCTCTTCCCGAATCCGATTCATGATCCGATGACTGTATGTATAGACCGGCATTTCGGTATCGTGAATGATTTGTTCAAGCTGATTGATTTCTTGATCGGTCAGCTTAGTTCGATTGGACCATTTCGCCATTCGCAAAGACCTCCTTATCGTTATTCCGAAGCTTCGTGCGCAGCCGCTCATATTTCTTTCGAATCGTGGCCGGGTTGGTGTCCATAATATCCGCTATTTCATTAAAGCTGTATTGCTCAACCGCTCGGAGCAGCAAAATATGCCTCTCCTCCACGGTCAACAGTTCGAGCAGATTCTCAACAATTGCTTCTTGATGTGCTGGAGAAGAACTAGGTTCAAGTTCTCTGCAGCGCAAGAGCAGCCGATACCAGCGATTCCTTTTCTTCAGTACGTTCATGCTGTGGTTATAAGTGATTTTATACAACCATGCTGCAAAGTTTGTGTTCCGTATGTATTGCTTTATATTGCGGTAAGCCTGTATGAAAATTTCCTGCAAAGCATCTTCTGCTTCTTCTCGACTCCCTAATAGATAGTAGCAATAGCTGTATATCTGCTTTTCGAAATGATGAATGAGGATTGCAAAGGCCTCAGCATCTCCTTCTTGCACTTTAACAACAATGGCTTCGATAAATTGCTGCTTTTGTTGTCGTTCCCCCGGGCTGGATAGTTCCACAGGTTCACCTCCCTTGATGCTTTCCAAGCTATATAACAACCATAATCTACGATTTGTGACACCTATCCAAAATAAAAAACAGATAGCGCCAACCGAATAGTTTTTCTACCCGATTGGCGCATACTGCTTATACGATCCGGTATTCAATTTCGTAAGTATTGATATACTTAAAAGGTTAGTATGTAATAAGCTTTTTGCCTGCCTTGAAGCTTAATGGAATACTGGTCATAATGACAACACCGGCAATGATTGTGCTGATAATAAGCTCACTAGCTGTAATTACATTTGCAGTAAGCCCCGCTTTCATAATGAGGCTATTAATCGGAATGATGACCAATAGACCAGTAACTAAACCTGGCGAGTAGCAGCGTTCGATAATCGTTGAGATCAAATGCGGGAAGATGATGTTGAAGATCATTCCGCCCACATAGCCAAAATACGCGTATTTGAACAATGAAATGTCTGGATAGATGATATAGAGAGCCGTAATCAAATAGGCTAATCCGGTAACCCAAAATAAACCGAACAAAAACTGATCCTGAGAAACTGCTTTATGCAGCTTAACCTTCCCTGCTGCGGAAGATTGTCTGGTCAGCCACACTGCCTCTTCTAAATTGTGAATCGTAAAGGCAAATAAAAATAATAGAATAATGGATGTATTCATATTGTAGTCCTCCCTATTGGAACATTCAAGCAATTGCAAGTATTCGTGATGGTAACGATAAGAATTTACTGTAATCCATTCAATAGAAAATGAACGGTGCTAGCCGAAATCTCTTCCATACTCTCTGTGTGTTCTTCCTTCCCCGTTGTCTCGAACAAATCATCAAGTGCAGGTACATTCCGCGTGAAGATTAGCGCTCCTATAATGAAATGCAGTGTCTGCTTCAAGGATGTGAAGTGGAAGCATCCCTGCTCTCTTCCTGCTTCTATTATGTCGCGAAGCTGCTTCCATAGCGTGTACACATAAGCCTGCAATTTCTGCAATTTCTCCATGCGCGGACTCTGCATAATGATCTCCTGCTGCAGTAAATTGATAAGTTCAGGCTCGGACTGGCGCAGCACGACAAATTGATGGATGAAATGCGTAAAATCCGAAACTGGGTCTTTCAACGTATAGGTTGTCGTAACATAGTGGGGAATCAACGATTCAAACAGTGCATAGAACACCTTCTCCTTGCCGCCAAAATGATAGGAAACAAGCGCAATCGCCACTCCTGCTTCCTCGCAAATTTGACGCACTGAAGTGCCTTCGAACCCATTGCGTGCAAACAGCTTCTTCGCTGCATCGAGAATTTTCACCTTCACGTCATTTGTATTTTGTACCATACCTGTTCTCCTCTCATGATGTTATTGATGTATGAGTGCTACGTTGACTTGCCACATTCATTGAATCGCAGTTTTGAACAAACGTTTTGAACAGTTGTTCAATTCTTGATATACCCATCCTACTCCTCTGCTGCTGCACTGTCAACTTCATCGAACAAGATTGAGAATCTAAGCATAGGAAATCGGACACGATAACATTAACGATCTTACGAATACAATCAATCAAGGGAGGCTTCTTCAATGAGTGGCAGCATCAGTATATGGGCACTCAAAAAAATGCCCATGCAGCAAGTGATTCAATATATCGAACAACATAGTTCAACTGATTTTCAGGCACGAATGACAAATATGCAGGTATCTGACTATGAAGCTCTATCTCCTGATCAAGCTCAGGATGAACTTCGTGCCGCAATATCGACAATGAATGAGGAGCATTACACGGATTATTTATTGGAGTTAATTGACGAGTGATATGGGATAATGAATAGGAGACGGCGCTCCACACACAAAGAAGCATGCCCTCGCGAGGAGAGACATGCTTCTTCTATTAATCATGCTAAGACATAGCCTGAACAACAATATGACTATCAACGTATTGCTTGAATGCTGCTATCTTCCCATCAGCAAGCCTCCATACATGTGCGAAGTCTGCACGAATGGATTTCCCTGTAGCCTTGTATGTTCCGGTATAAACGCCCTCTGTAATTACAATCTTTTGACTTGAAACCTCATGGTAGGTGTGTACAGTGGCAACAAAGTTGTCCCATTCTGTTCCTAAGCGATCAAATACGTTGCTCTTGATGCTGGCTGCTCCATGGAACGTGCCACCGTACGGATACCCTTCTGCTTCCGTCCATACTGTGCTGTCAGTTAATGCTTCAAGCAGAAATTCAGGTCCCTCATAGGTGCGGCGGATAATGTCTACATTCGCTTGCTGACTTTCCATATCCAACCCTCCCACTGTAACAATAGGATGCATAATCTTATTTATGGAAACTTACAACTTCTTCAAACGGCAGGAAGCTGCGTTCGCCTGGTTGTTCATTCGGCTCACCGAACGGCATTTGCGCGATCAACGTCCACTCTTGCGGAATATTCCATGTACGCTTCACTTCTTCATCTACAATAGGGTTGTAGTGCTGAAGGGAAGCTCCGATGCCCTCCGCTTCCAACGAAGTCCATACTGCATATTGCAGCATCGCACTGCCTTGATGAGACCAGAACGGGAATTGCTCTTTATAGCTAGGAGCATTTTCTTGCATGCTTTGAATCGTTGCTTGGTTCTCGAAGAACAAGATTGTTCCCACGCCATCGCGGAAGCCTGCCAGTCTTTGTACAGTCGCATCAAAGTTCTCTGCCGGAACGCGAGCACGCAGCGTTTCTTTCACGATGTCCCAGAACTTCTCATGCTCACCGTCCAACAATACGACCACACGGCCGCTTTGCATATTAAATGACGTTGGGGCATGCAAGGATGTTTTCAAAATTTCGCGGATTCGTTCTTCTGTAATAGCTGGATTTTTAGTTACTTTGCGAATGGAACGGCGGTTGATGATTGCCTCTTTTAATGTTGTCATTGAAATTTCCTCCATTTAGGAATGATTTGATTTGTATACTAGATAAACTTAGCAGTTTCCATTGAGGTCGCACTGCATACCTTCAACAGAGTCAAAAGGCTCCTTGGCTGCTGCCTGATCAATTGCATGAGCCAACCGTTCTTTGCTGGCCAGCCCTTGAATGACCTGATCACCGATGATGAATGTTGGCACTGCCGAAATGCGAGCTTCATAGGCATGCTTGATCGCCTCTTGATGCACTTCACGATATTTTCGGGAAACGAGCGCCGTGCGGAATGCTTCTGCATCCAAGCCAAGCTCTTCAGCTAGCTTCGTCAACACATCGATTTCCCCAATATTTTGCTCTTCTTGGAAAAAGGCTGTGAACACGCGATGAATATATTCATTGCCGAGCTCCTGCTCTTTCGCAAATTGATATCCTTCAAAAGCCAAATTCGTATACGGATGTGGAGATACATGCGGCAAACGCATATCTATTCCCAATTTCTCCGCTGTTGGCTTAATGAATGCATCCCATGATCCCAACTTATCCGGTTCGTTCCATGGATCGATCTTCGGATATGGCTCCGGACGCAATTCGAACGGCATCCATTCTACTTCAACATCTTTTTCCTTTACAATCTCATCCAATGGTCCTTTGCCCAGAAAACAAAATGGACATATAAAATCAGAATAGGCTTTAATCTTTACTGTCATTATCGTTTCCTCGCCTTCTGTATATAAACTCGCTGTAACATAAACCGTTACATCTAGCACAAAAAAATATCTCTCTTGATGTAACCATTATAGTTACAACTAAGAGGAAAGTCAACTCTTTCTAGGAAATATCTAAATGTAAGCTAATATTATTTTGAAAGAAACGTAAAGTTTTGAAAATAAATGACATTTACTGTCATAAAAACAAACAATTTTCACAAAGGCTGCAACTTAGCTCAATCAAATGCTCTGCAACGCGTATAAACTATGATCAAAAAGATATCGATTAAATAGAAATTAGGTGAGACCTTATGTGGTTTAGAGCAAATGAAAAAGAGCTGCAGGCTTTGCTAGGAGGAATAAGCAACATCGTCAAGCAAGCATTGCACGATTCCCTGCTTAGCAATGCAAATGAGGATAATCCTATCATTACAAGACTTAAAGCAGAAGTAAAAAAGAAATAGAGAAGCTGAATATGCCATTGCCCACACCCGCCTCTGCCCTGCATGAAATGGTTGAAAGATATGTGAATCGATCCGTATCTATTAATACGCCGGCTGGTATCGTAGAAGGCACAATCACAGAAGTTGGAAGCGATTATGTAGAAATCTTGGAGACGGATGACATGGTCGTTATCGTGCAATTGGCCAATGCGATTTCTCTGCAAGCCGGTTAATCTGAGCAAGGAGGTGATGAATATGATGGACAAGCTTAGACCTTTAATCGGTTCTAACCTGCAAGTTGCGACTGCGTTGGAAACAACAACCGGTACGCTTGTATCGGTGGATGAAAACAAATTAACATTGCGCACGTCAAGCGTGTCTGGCTATGAGAATGGCCAGTACGCCATATTTCAATTGAAATCCATATCTTATATTCGCATTATATAATTTTATTTGGCTACATTATGAAGGTGGAGTGGTATAAACATGACATATTCTCGAATAAAAGGGCTCGTCAGTGTGGTAATCCCGAATTACAACCGTGCAAATTACCTGCAGGATTGTCTGAACGGCATTCTTCAGCAGACGTATACGAATTGGGAAATCATCCTGGTTGATGATGGATCCACTGATGATTCCATTCAACAGATTCATGACTGGCTTCTCAACAACCGCGCATATTTGCCCAATCATAATTCCTTTCTTACAATGACGCTGCCGCGAAATATTGGATATGCTGGAGCAATGACGGTAGGCTTATTTATGGCAAAAGGCGAATATATTGCAATCCAAGACTCTGACGACATTTCCCATGCAGAACGGCTGGAGAAGCAGATTAATTATCTTGAAGAACATCAAAATATTGAAATGCTTGGAACAAACTATTACGTATTCGAAAACGATCCGAATAAGATAGAGACCAAGCCCAAATGGCTGCGCTATGGACAGCATATCCGCACAACCTATAATAACGGCGGACACTGTGTGTGCCATGGTACGGTCATGATGCGTGGCGCTCTATTTGATCGTAAGGGCGGGCATTCAAGACGTATAAAAGGTGCAGAAGATTATGAATTTATTGCGCGTTGTCTGGATCCGAACCATTTAAATATTGAAAATCTCCCCGACGTTCTCTATTACTACCGCAGTCATCCAAACCAACGTTCCCGAAAATATTTTTCAAAAAAGCAGGATCCTAAGAATGAAATCTAATCATATCCGCGTGCTGATGGTGATGGACAGCTTAGCAGTTGGCGGTACGGAAACGCATGTGCTGAGCATTGTCAAAGCGCTGAGGAAACTCGGAATACATTCCATATACGCGGGAGCAAGCGGTAGTATGTATGGAGCTTTTGCCCGAGCAGGCTGTCCAATTCATGCAGTGGATGTATCTCCAGGAGTCCTTCTTCATTTGCAGGATTACAGGCTCCAGAAAATCATCTCCACTTTACAACAAGTAATGAAATCGCGGAAAATTAGCGTCGTTCACGTCCATCAGACACCATCTGGTCTATATGCTGCAATGGCTGCGAAGGAACTGGGAATTCCCGTTGTATTCACCGCTCATGGCATGTATTATCCCGAAGAACAATTATTGCGTATGAATCAATATAGCGACGCCATTATTAGTGTAAGCAAGCCTGTGCAGCAATTTTTAGAGCGCATGAATATACGATCCGAGCTCATTCCAAACGGAGTAAATCCAGACGACTTCTTTGAAGTAGACTCCTCCTCTCTTCGGAGCCAGCTCGGCTTACCAGACAGTGCGGATACCATCGTATACACAAGCAGATTGTCATGGGATAAGGCCTATGTGTGTACAATGCTTATTTGGGCTGCTAGAAGACTGCACTTGGAAGGCAGCTCACAGCTGCATGTTGTCATCGTCGGAGATGGACATCAATATCAGGAAATTTACGAGTTGGCCAACAGCATCGAACATGAAATTGGCAAGAGGTTCATTCATATGGTAGGAAGCAAAAAAACGTTCGCGATTATTTAAGTCTGGCTGATATTGTCGTCGGTACAGGAAGAGTAGCCTTGGAAGCGATGGCTTGCGGTAAGCCGGTGCTTGCTGTCGGCAACCACGGATATTTCGGTCTTGTTACTCCAGCAGCGTATGCACAAGCGTGGGATCAGTATTTCGGAGACCATGCGTCTAAGTGCAAGCCTTCCGAGGAAGTGATCGCCAATGCACTGCGCCAGGCTTTTACTCATAAAGCGACTTTGCGCAAAATCGGTTTTCAGGGTCGTCAATGGACATTAGAACATTTCGATATTCACAAAATCGTGATTCAGCTGGCAGAGCTTTATCAGAAAGTCATCCTGCAAGCTTGCCGACAGGAGGCTAGTCGTTAATGAAAAGAAAAATATTATATCTTGGATGGATTGGTTACAATAATTTTGGGGATGAGTGGATGTGGGACATGTTCCGGCATATGTCCAGCCGTTATCTCGAACAGGATAAGTATGAAATCATTCCTTCATTGCCTGGGGTTGATTTGAACGATATTGACCCGTATGACACCGTTGTGCTCGGAGGAGGATCTCTCCTTATTCCGGGATATGTTGATATCATGTACAATGCGGCCAAGAAGAACAAGACGACAATCATCTGGGGCAGCGGGCATGATCGCCTCAGTCGATTAATGATCAATGACGACCGATCCTTCAGCCCTGAGCCTGCAGCTGATAGTGCCGTATATCGCGCAATGCTGCAGGAAGTTATCCGAAGTGCGGCATATTGCGGCATACGAGGTCCATGGACGCATGAATATTTGTCACACAGCGGCGCACCAATGGATCGGGTCTCCATAAGCGGAGATCCTGCTATGTTGGCTCCACTCCCGTCTTCCGTCCATCAAGCAGAACGAACAGATGAACGCTGGATCGGACTCAATTGGGGAACGTCTTACAACCGCATTTATGGCCGGAATGAGGCAGCATTAGAAGATGAGCTTGCCCATGCAGCGCAGCGCTGGATTCGAGAGGGGTACAAAATCTATATTTATGTTGTATGGGGCCCAGATCGCGAAGCCGCAAAACGATTGCAGCAAAAGATCGGATTTCCGGAACATGTTGTATTCGATCCTGAGCTCCATTCGCTTGATGCCTATTTAAAATTAGCACAAAAATTCGACTTTACGGTAAACTTCAAACTGCACGCCAACGTATTGTCAGCAGCGGCTGGCATTCCATTCATCTGCTTAGGCTATCGATTCAAGTCATACGACTTCGTACACTCTATGAATCTACCAACGATTATCATTCCAACCCATGCCGCTCACATGGAGACAGCATTGCTAGAAACAGCAAGCTACATTCAGAACAATCGCACGGACCTTATAAGAAATATGCAGGATCTCCAAGAACGCGCAGAATTACAACTGGTAACGCCTTTCAGAGATAAATTGCTATAAAAGTTGGACGCAGCACTTGCAAGATAGCCCTGAGATATCATCTTGGGGCCTTCTTGCACTCTGATTTATCTTATGCCGTTATTTACGAAGCAGTCCTTCTGTAACGCATTCCAAAAGTAAATCCTTCACCTGCACGAACTTAGAGCCAATTTCATCTCTGTGCATCGAGAGCATCATGACTGACCGAAGCAACCCGATAATCACCTCTGGATCTTCATCTATGATTACATGCTTCTGTTGCCATTGCTTAATTAGGGCAGCGCCGGCATCATTATCAGCTTGAATATGGGATTCGAGCGTTTCCTTCGGCAGTTTGCGGATTAACAGTTCATATTCTTCTCGTTGCTGAATCCGCTTCAGGAAAGGATTCGTCTCCAGCAGCTCAAAGGACAACTCGAATAAACCCTTTAGCAATTCCTTAGGAGATTGATCACTGGCCAGCATTTCTTGAATCTTTTGCTCCTTGAAAGCCTCTTCCTCCTGCATTATGGCATAATATAGTTCTTCCTTCGATTGGAAAAAAGCATAAAAAGATCCCTTTGCAATGCCGCATGCTTTTACAATTTCATCTACGCTCGTTTTTTCAATCCATATTGAATGAACAGATTCTTGCCCGTAGTCATCAGACAAGCACGAACGGCTTCTTTCTCGGTTTCACTGAACTTTGGAATAATTAATCTCTCCTTTACTTCAAACAGCGATATACCGCTTGGCGCACCGCATTTTCACGCGGATTATTATCCATATATCCACCAATTACATTTAATCCATAAGCATAGCCCAGCTCATAATCCGGATCTGCATAACAGAATGATCCGCCAGCGCCTGGGTGTCCATAAGCTCGATGGCTGCTGCTGAACTTATGCCCTTCAATCGGTTTCCATAAGCCGACAGAATAAGCCAGCTTCGTCCGATTGACATGGTCGTATGCGCCAGTTGACGGCAGCTTCGGCGGTGCCTCTAACGCTTGTTTTGCTGCTTCGGACAGCTTCAATTGCTTGCCCCCAGCAGCAAATTCCCCATATATACAGGCCATTGCCCGCACTTCTCCGATTCCGTTGCCGGATGGGAACTCAATGGCCAGCATTTCGCGGCGATTGAAATGATCATTCGCAACTAAGCGCTTCGGATCTACCATACTGCGCGCTGTCAACGAGCGTGGATTCATGAAAGCCAGCAGCATTGAGAATGGAATCCCACGTAAATGCTTCAATAGTTGAACAGGGCTGTTAATGCCTCTTACTTGAGCCAGCCTTGTATCCGGCACATCCTTTGGCAGCCCGATAAAGAATTCCGCTCCAAGCGGGTTCGCAATTTCCTCTTGAAAAAATCGGCCCAAGCTTCTTCCTCTTGAATCTACTCTCCGAATAAGCTCTCCAATATACCAGCCTAACGTCCAAGCGTGATAACCGTGCATCGTACCTGGTGTCCACTCAGGTTTCAATTGGGCAAGCTTAGGAGCAACCTGAGCAGTGTCTAAATCATCAAACTTCTCCAATTGTAATGTATCCAACGTGCACAGTCCAGCTTGGTGGGACAACAGCTGCCGAACCGAAATATCCTCCTTTCCATGAACTGCAAATTCAGGCCAATAAGTGCAAACCTTCTCATCATAATCCAGCAGCCCACGCGATACAGCCAGTGCCCCAGCCAGCGCAGCAAAGCCTTTTGTACTTGAAAATACCGGAACCATCGTATGCTCTTCCCATGGTGTCCTGCGGTAAGGGTCGGCTACTCCTCCCCATAAATCTACAACCTTCATTCCTCGAACATAGACGGCGCATGCCGCTCCAGTTTCGTTACGCGTCGTAAAGTTCCGCACAAACTCCTTCTCCACTTCTTCGAACCCTGCTGCCACCCAGCCCTGAACATGAACATTTTGCATCGTCATCCACTCCCTTGTCTATATGACTAAAAGAACAATATTAGTCATATAGACAATACCGTATTTCCATCCATTTGTATAGAGGCAAAAAAATAGACAGCTATCGATGACGATAACTGTCTCTACGATGCCTTTCTAGAATGGCGCAAACCCCTTCTGACTCACATAAATGCAATTCGACGGAAATACGCTGCGAAATCGCTCTAGCACAATTCGGAATGCATCGGGCTGATACCACTCCTGCAAACCAAGCTCCCCATACAGCTTGCTTATACCTAACTGTCGAGTTCTTGCTCCTCCGCTTCCATCCCCCATGAAGTAATCGTCAATACAGATTCGCTCTGTTATATTGATCAACTTCTGCGGAAAAGCAGTACTGCTCGGCAAAACTGGCGCAATTGTCGCCTGTGTCGGTATTCCGGCTGTTTGCAATCGCTCCAGCGCTTTCAACCTTGCAGCTATTGGAGGTGCGCCGGGTGTAAAGTACTTTCGTATGTCTTCCCTGTCCGTCTCAATCGTCATACTGACTCGTACGGAATTTTGCATTTGCTGCAGCAAATCTATATCTCGCTGAACGAGAGGGCTGCGTGTTTGCACAAGCAAAAAATCAGGCTGTTCCTCTACTATGGCCTCTAGCAGCGAGCGTGTCACCCGTTCCTTGTATTCCACTGGCTGATACGGGTCTGTGCTGGATGACATAAATATCGTGACCCTTCCTTTTGCTTTCGCTCGCCGCAGCTCCTTGCGCAGCACCTCTGCTGCTTGCTGCTTAATATCAACCCAGCTGCCCCATTCCGTCTTGCGGAACTTAGCTACGGGCATCTGCCGTACATAACAATAGGAACAAGCGAAGGAGCAGCCTGTATATGGATTCAAGGTATGGGTGTAATCAGCCAAAAAACCAGTGCCCTTATTAAGCATGGACTTTGGAGATGTGTACTGAAATTCCATTCGCTTCACTCCTTCCTGAGTAAAGAAATTCATCTGCAATTCTATATGTTTAATCAGAAGATAAGTGCTCTACCTTCAGCAATCGTTTTTTCATATCAAGCCCGCCTCTGTATCCAGTCATGTGCCCATTCTTGCCGATGACACGATGGCAGGGTACCGTAATTAGAATGGGATTTGCGCCAATCGCAGTACCTACCGCACGAGCTGCCATAGGCTTCTGCAAATAAGCAGCGATCTCGGAATAGGTTCTCGTCTCCCCATACGGAATCTCGCATAAGATTCTCCATACTGCACGTTGAAATGGCGTCCCTTGAATATCCAACGGCATCGTGAATCCCTTGCGATCTCCTTGCAAATATTCCGCCAATTCTTCAATATGCGGGTGCAAGCGTTCGTCAGACCGTACGAGCATTGCTTGTGGGTATCGAATAGCCACCCACTCGCTCAAATGGTCAAAGGATTCGTGTTGTCCTCCAATATAACACACTCCCTGTTTCGATGCTGCCACGTATAGCTGCCAATTCCCTCGATTCAACATGGACCAATATATATATTGCTGCTTCTTTACCATTTTAGTTCTCTCCTTCATTTTCCCGCTCCTGCATCAAGCATTTGATGTCTTTTGCGGAAGACTGCCGGCGTATGGCCAGTTATCTTTTTGAACAAGGTAATAAAGTAGGGCGTACTTGGAAATCCGACGGTATGTGCGATGTCGTTAATCGTGAACGTCGAATTTCTCAGCAGCTCCGAAGCACGATTTATACGTTCATGCTGGATATATTCCATTGGAGAAACCCCCATAATTCGCTTAAATGTGCGCTGCAAATGATACGGGCTTCCATGACATAATTCTGCTAGCGAGTGAAGCGTCAACGTATCTGCATAATGGTTTTGGATACATTGTATGATTTGCGCAACCCATTCCTGATCGGGCATTCGATCTCCCGTTGGCTTACATCGCTTACAGGGACGGAATCCGGCCAGGAGCGCTTGTGCGGCATTTGAAAATGTGCATACATTTTCCCTAATCGGAGGCCTGGACTTGCATGAAGGCCTGCAGAAGATTCCTGTTGTTTTCACTGCATAAATAAATCGATGATCATAGGTGGGATCATTATAAAGGATGGCATTCCATTGTTCCTCTGACATGATTCCATCAGCAGAATCCCGCTTTTTCTCATCACCTGAAAAGTCCGTGCGTATATCTTGTTGATCTCCTACTTTGCCCACTAATACTCACCTCCACTTCCAGTATAACCGGTAAGAGCTCTCCATGTACGTGAACAGGAATAGAAACGCAACATATCGAAATCATAGAGCGAACCAGTTATGATACAACTAGATTAGAAGATATTTTCAATTGAATTGGGAGGAAAAGAATGACGAATGAGTATGCCTACGATCCAATCAAGCTAGATGTGCCCCGCGAGTTCAGCTTCACCGAGAACTTGAATTATCTATCTCGTGCATCCAATGAATGCTTATATGAGATTCACAATCAGAAGGTATACAAAGCCATCCCACTCGGAAATCGAACTCCCATAATCGAAATCAGCGCCAATCAGGATCAGTCATTGCGTATGGCCTATATCGGAAATGAGGTTCCTCTTGATTCATCTGAGCATAAAGCTGTTCAACATTACATCCGTGATTGGTTCGACTTAGATACTGATATGTCGCCATTTTATGAGCTTGCGCATCGAGATCCACTGCTGCATGATGCCGTTCATGCATTCTCCGGCTTGCGGATAATGGGTATTCCCGATCTTTTTGAAGCTCTCAGTTGGGGAATTATAGGACAGCAAATTAATCTTACTTACGCGTATACGTTAAAGAGAAGGCTTGTAGAACAATTTGGAAAGCAACTTATTTGTGAAGACCGTTCCTACTGGATCTATCCAACCGCGGAAGATATTGCAGCCTTGTCGATTCAAGATTTGCAGCAATTGCGCATGACAGAACGGAAATGCGAGTATCTTATCCAAACTGCACAATTAATTGCGAATAAGCAGTTGACTAAGGAAATGCTGCTTGGTGCTGGCGGCTGTAAGCAGGCAGAGGAGATGTTAACCCAAATCAGGGGAATCGGGCCATGGACGGCCAATTATGTCTTAATGCGCTGTTTGCGAATGCCATCAGCATTCCCAATTGATGATGTCGGGCTTCATAATGCCGTTCGCCATGTTCTCGCATCAGACAGAAAGCCAACTAAGAGTGAACTGCGAGCAATGTCTGTCAATTGGAGCGGCTGGGAGGCTTACGCAACTTTTTATCTCTGGAGATACCTCTATTGACTCAGCAGCTACAGTAACCTGCAATGACTGGAACGGAACCACTTACAGTATCCGCACCTATTTTGCGCAAAAAGACCCGCTTTGCATATGAAGCAAAGCGGGTCTCGGGTCTAGTATCATTCTTTTTGTATACGATTTTCTTGATGCTATCTATGGATAAGCAATATAGTTCCGATAGCTGATCAATCGATGCACCTTCACGGAAACATTTTCGAATCTTCTCATTCCTCAGTTGAAGCTCTCTTCGAATTCCAGAGTTTTCGCCCCATCTTTTACGAGAACCCACTGGTGCAGGAATGTATATAAACTCTCCGCATACATATTTCTGAATTTCCTGCAATAAATGCTCGGGTAAACATTCATTCGCCTTCACATATTTCATGATTACTCCGCTCCTTAAAAAATCTTGAACTTTTCTAAGGAAGCAAAGCCTACATTATAAACGTATTTTCACCATGAAAGTCAAAATGAAAGTGAACGGTTCGGGTATTACACTCCAGGCTAGCAACCGTTCATGTCCATAATATAGACTTTGCATGGAGTTGATCTAAGTCGATTCTCATGTATAACAAAAAAATCCCTCATTTCAGTATGTAATCAGAATTGGATTAAATTGTACATTAACCAATTGTACCAGTATATACCTGATCAATCAATGATTTGAGCCTAAATGGCATACTGTTCTGCCGTTTTTAATGCAATGTCCCTAAACTAGGAGGGTCCAAATGAAATAGATTCTTACATTCTGAAGTTTACATAGTAATATATTGACATTTCTCCTCTTCTGCTCTATTATTCATACTAATCCTATCAGATTAAAATTTTAGGATTCGAAGATGATGCCCGAGTCTGTGTTGGAAAATATAAGGGCACAGATGTGAACACATCAAGCGCACTCGGCTTCGGATCATCGGCATGTCATTTTTTCGGCATGAGCTCTTTTATTTGTTCATAAAGATATGATATTCGTTATAATCATGCAAAAAATGCAATCTTTTATGCAATAAATAGCTCGAAAGGGTCTTGCAAAATAGATCCGATCACTATAAAGTGTTTATGCATCCTATATATGGGAATGCTCTAAAACCAAAGGAGGATTGATTAATGATTGATTTTTTAAGGAAAAACGTGTGGGCAGCTGCATTGCTCCTTGCTGTACGGCTCTATGTAGGCTATGTATGGGTATCCGCAGGCCTGAAAAAGCTGTTTGGAGGTGGCTTTGACGCAAGTGGATTTTTAAAGGGTGCCGTGGAAAAAGCAAGCGGCGATCGGCCGATCGTACAAGATTGGTGGGCTTCCTTCCTCCAACATGTCGCCATCCCGCATTCGCAAGTGTTCAGCTTTATGGTTCAATGGGGTGAACTGCTCGTCGGCACCGGACTCATTCTGGGCGCTCTTACTCGTACCGCTGCTTTCTTCGCTATCGTCATGAATTTAGCGTTTCTTTTGAGCGGATCCATCAGCAGCAATCCTATCATGATTATTCTTACGATGTTCATACTTGTCGCTTATACAAATGCAGGCCGCTTCGGTGTAGATTATTACT
The DNA here is from genome assembly GCF_000293805.1 of Paenibacillus alvei DSM 29. Taxonomy (GTDB): domain Bacteria; phylum Bacillota; class Bacilli; order Paenibacillales; family Paenibacillaceae; genus Paenibacillus_B; species Paenibacillus_B alvei. The sequence continues at coordinate 198,311 of NZ_AMBZ01000006.1, forward strand.
TGCTCCACAGATTAAAGCTGTCTAGACGCCAATCACCTCAAAGCTCCACTTCACCCTCAGTATAACCTCGTGATTTACGCACTGCTCATCAACATGCTCAAACGGAGATCTGCATAACACTTCTCAAATTCGTGCTTTTTTACAAATGCAAACTTATAGCGCATTTATTTCAGGTAGCATATATGTGCATTGACAATCGCACGGAATGTAGTATGTATGATTTTAATCGCTTAATAAATTGATCTATCTGTAGCTAGATCAATTATTCATCATACGATTAACCCAAGTAAACCGTTGGAATTACTTGATATCAACTTTCATCGTTGCTGCCTATCCCATCGTGCACTACCATGCATTCACCAATGTCATTGAGCCGTAAGGACACTGCAATGAAGTGAATCCTTGCGGCTCATATGGGGTGTTGACTTTTTCTGATGATAGTGGGCAGCAGGCAGTTTGTTAGGTTACATAAGGAAGAGTATGTTTTAATATAAAATTCAATTTTCAGACTGAAAGCTGTTTTTAATGATTCCCCCATCAAATCCAAGCTCTTCTTGAAGACGATATTCGACTCCCCCGTATGGAATGCAAGTGGTGGCACCTTTATGAATCTATCTTAACCCTCACTGCAAGCTTCCTGACGGATAGGTTGATACCCTCGAGTAGCTAATTCAAGACTACATGGATCATATGGATCATCATTTTCGTCAAATTTTCAGATGTCAAGATAATACCATTTCACCTTCACCATAGGCATCAAAAAAGGACGGCAAATGCCGTCCTTTTCACTTTTAGCAAATATATATGTGCGATGTATCACTTTGTCCCCACCCGCTTGGCCAGCTCAGCCAAGTCATGCCCCTTCAACGCACCTTCCACCAGCTCCGGTAGCAGACTTGGCGTACAGGCGAAGCAAGGGGTGCCATCCCGCGCCAACACTCGCGCAAGATTCTCATCATAGAAGGGCTGACCTTGGTCGGAGAGCGCGAGCAGGCACATCGTCCTTACCCCTGCCTCTCTAAGCTCTCGCATGCGGCGGATGAGAGCCCCCCGATTGCCGCCTTCATACAGGTCGGAGACGATAATGAACAATGTCTTCTTTGGTTCCGTAATATATTGTTCGCAATACGCAACTGATTTGTTAATATCCGTTCCTCCGCCCAACTGAATCCCGAACAGCATATCTACCGGGTCATTGGCGCATTGCTCTGTCAGGTCCACAACTTCTGTATCGAACACGACGACCCGCGTATCTAACGCCGGAATGGAAGCGAAAATGGAACCAATAACGGAAGCCCATATTACAGAATCCGCCATCGATCCGCTTTGATCAATATCAACGATAACCGTCCATTCTTTGCTGCGCTGCGCACGGTCGAAGAAATAGAATCGTTCCGGGATGATTTGCTTTCGTTCGATGTTATAGTGCTTCAAATTGCGAGCAATCGTTCTCTTCCAATCGATGCCGCTTACGGATGGGAGCGGAGTGTGCTGTCTACGGTTCAGCGCCCCGGTAACCGCTCGACGCAAGTCATTTTCAAGCAGCTTTACGAGTTCATCCACAACTGCCTGCACAAGCATCCTTGCGGTATCCTTCGTCTTCTCTGGGATTTTCCCCTTCAAGGACAGCAGTGTGCCTACTAGCTGTATGTCGGGCTTCACCTGTGCCAAAACCTCTGGCTCGAACAGAAGCTGCTTCCAACCTTTTCGCTCCATCGCATCATGCTGGATGATCGACACAACATCATCAGGGAAAAAGGATCGAACATCTCCAAGCCATTTCGATAAGCGCGGTGCTGATTTCCCGAGTCCAGCCCCCTTGCCCCCCGCTGTTGATCCGTTTCCGCCCGATGCATCACTCGTCTCATCATAAATAGCCGCCAACGCTTGATCCATGATAAGCTCCTCTTCGGTCAGGGGAGTACTGCCGTTCATGGAATAGCTAGAAAGCTGCCCTTCGACTGGCTGGCCAAGTATAAGACGCCAACGCGTCAGTGCTTGTGATTCAGCGAATTTGTTCATATCAAATGTCCCCAAAATCAAAATCGTTCAATTCGTCAATCATGCTCGCTTCTTCCTCCTTTAGCTCACCCATCAACAATTCCTCCGCCTGCTCAGCTTGCACGCCCCACAGCTCACCCAGCAGCTCGGCGATCATTGTCTTCTCCCGCGGAGCGAATGTGCTGAATGCCCGTCGAAGGAAGACAAGCGCTCTCACGAATTCGTTATCGTCGAGAGATAGAATATATTCATTCAACTGCTCCCATAGTGTCATACGGGACAGCAGTGCATATCGATTGCGCATGGACAATCCTTCGAACCATCCTGCGCCTAGATCGGCCGGTATGCCCGGGGATAAACGACGAGACACCTCTTCCGCGCATTGCTGCGGAGATATCACGTTGCGCTCCATCAATATGGCGCATGCGAAGCCGGACAAACGTGGATTCCGATCATCCCGCTCAGCCAAGCGAAGCAATTCTTGCAGCCATAACGATTCATCTACCTGTTCGCTATGATCTATGGCAACACGGTTCAGCTCGTTCATCGCCGAGATCATCGCATTTGCAGCTTCATCATTGCAGCCGCTCGCATCCAGCAAGAAAAGACAAGCACGGACGAACAACTGCTCCAAGAGCGGTATTAACGGAGTCATGTCCATTCGTCTAATGTCCCCATACCGAATAATCGTAGACAGATCTCTGGCTGCCGCTGCAATTTGTACGACGTCACGGCTGTCCACCGCAAGCCGCTGAAGCGCTTGCCGCGCTGCTTCCATCTGCGTCAGCATTCCGCATTCGCAAGCCACGCGTATCAGCTTAGATGCTTCGTCTATCGTTGTGCAGCTATCTAGCCTTTGTTGCAGGACATAAGCGGCAGCTACTTGAACGGTCTCGCCAAGAAGTGTCGATTCAACCACTTCAATCTCTACCTCAGGTGTCCATTGCAGCACCCAATGCTCCGCCCACGCCGCTTGCTCCTGCCCGCTTGGCTTCTGCTTAGCCAGCGATATGCCCAGCAGTGTCAACCGGTGAAATAGGAAGGAGCGATTCAAATCGAGAAATGCTGCGTCCTCAGAAGAAACCCGGCGATTCTCCCGCAGATCTAGCGCCAAATCAGTCGCCACTGTCGTCTTGTACTTTTCCAGCCTCAGCTTCCGCATCCATCGATTCAGATCATCTTGAATCGGCGTCTGACTAACACCATCTGCAAGCATACCGATCGCAGTGCCGACATCGATCCGGACCAATGCTTCGGCGATAACAGACAGGTCGCCGCGGCCAAGCAGCGTAAGCGCCGCATCTCGCAAATCCAGCAAGGTTGGCGCGCTTCCGCCATGGAGGGCCGCGAGCGATTCAGCCATTCGTACAGCCTCGATTACCTCGGCCGTAGAGCGGTGAGTCCCTGACTCTCGAAGTGAGCGGGCGACAGCGGATAAGTAATGCATGCTCAAATCATCCAATGTGCCGTCCAGCATGTGTTCCCACATCATTTGATAGTAACCCGGCGCATTGTTGCCCGCACCGTAGCCAGAACGCGAGGACAAGCGGAAATAGGAATAGGGCATCAGCGTAAGCTTCGAGCTGCGCTTTGGCAGCAGCTCGAATTCTTCATCCGTCATCGCCACCGTAAGATCAGCGAGTGCGGAAGCATGATACGCGCCGCATATGACAACAATTTTGTCAGGCGCATGCCCGGCGTTAAGCGCCTCAACGATCTTTCGACGCATATATGCTTCTCTGATTGCGTTATAAGCGTATTCAGTACGATCGTGAAGTCGCTCCGTCTCCTCGGTTAGCAGCCGCATCTGTTCGGAAAAGGCCAGTATGGCTTCGCGATAGGCACCTGGATTCATGTTGTGCTCATAGTTCCGTTCCCAATAGGTATCATAATCAGGCTCGCCTGCTAGTTGAGCAATTCGATTGTAAATGGAACGCTCGCTGCCTTTTCCCATCTCTTGTTCCAATGACTCGGGCTTGCTGCCTTCGCTGACTTCGCTTCCTTCAGAGCACGATTCTGTGTGATGCCGCTTATCGTGCAAGGCAAGCGTGACGGAGGATGGAAGGTCTATAAATGCTGCAGCCGCGCCATGTTGATCAGCCCATTTCATTGCCTGAAGCTCTGGCGAATAGGAAGCAAACGGCCACATGACCGTTCGTACAGGCAGATCATCGGTAAACGCAAGTATGGCAATAGGCGGTTTTGTTACCTCGTTCGTGAGATGACAGATGGATGCTGTCGCGTCTGAGGGTCCCTCGATAAGCACCACCGTCGGCTGAATACGGTCAAGCTCATCCAGCATATGCTTCGCGCCACCCGGCGATAAATGCCGTACTCCGAAAATGTTCACGGCAGAAGCCGCTGTCAGGCTCATCACTCGTTCAGCTCCTTGCAAGCCGTGTACAGTCCGCGCCATTCCGCCCCGCGCTTCTTCATGACATTGTCGAGGTATTCCTTCCAGACGATTTTGTCTTTGACATCATCCTTTACAATGGCCCCTTGGAGCCCTGCCGCTAAGTCTTCGTCGCTTAGTTCTCCGCTACCGAAGCTGGCTGCTAGAGCCATACTGTTCGTGAGCAGAGAGATCGCTTCCGCCGTTGAAATAACGCCCGCTGGAGACTTTACCTTCTCCTTCCTGTCGATCGTCATGCCGCTCCGCAGCTCACGGAATATCGTAACGACCTTATGCAAGGCTTCGTCGGAAGGCGCAGCTGACTGCAAATCGTATGACGAGGCGATTTCCTGAACACGCTTCTTCACAATCTCTACCTCGGTGTTCATATCCGATGGCGTAGGCAGAACGATAATATTGAAGCGGCGCTTCAAAGCCGCTGACATCTCGTTGACCCCGCGATCTCTTGTATTAGCCGTCGCAATGATAGAAAAACCCTTGCGCGCATTTACTTCCTTGCCGAGTTCAGGCACAGAAATCGTCTTTTCCGATAAGATCGAGATCAATGCATCCTGCACTTCTGAAGCACAGCGGGAGATTTCTTCGAACCGAGCGATCCCGCCCGCTTCCATTGCCCGCATAATCGGGCTTTGCACAAGAGCCTCCGGCGTCGGACCGTTTGCAAGCAGCATGGCGTAATTCCATGAGTAGCGCACATGCTCCTCGCTCGTTCCCGCTGTTCCCTGTACAACAAGTCCGGAATGACCGTAAATGGCTGCCGTCAAATTCTCGGATAGCCATGATTTTGCCGTGCCGGGCTCTCCGATCAGAAGTAGCGCCCGGTCGGTCACAAGTGTTGCAATCGCCATTTCCACCAAACGTTTATTGCCGATGTATTTAGGTGTAATCGACGTTTTGCCTGCCTTGCCCCCTGTAATGAACGTGAGTACCGCTTGCGGCGACATTTGCCATCCAGTCGGTACCTTTCCTTTGTCAGCCTTTCGCAGTGCCGCAATTTCCTCTTCATACAAGCGCTCTGCAGGCAATCGCATTATATCCTGCATTTGTTGTTGGCTCACTGCCATTTCATCATCTCCCATGACGTAATCTAGGCTCGTTCCTGACATTCTATCGTTTTGAGACGTAAGGCTGCTCCAGCGCTTCTTGCAGTTTCGTAAGGAATAACTATACCGATTCTGCCGCAACCGCAGCTTGTTTTGCTTCCATTTGTTCGACGATGTAACGAAGCTGTTCGCCAGCCGTATACCTGAACTTAGGCAGCACAGCGGATAAACGATCATGATACGATGATGGCAGCTCATAGAGCTGTTCAAGCACATATCCATCAAAGACATAGCAACTCGTATTGCGCTTATCTTCGATGGCGGCCACAAGCGCCTCCCATAGAACTTCTTGATCAACGCCGGCTCGTTTCAATCCACATAATATCAAGCCTGCGAACGGATTGCGGAATTCAGGGTTTTTCTCCATCTTGCTTCGCAAAAACTCGATGCATGCCTCATGTCCCGGTCGTGCAAAAGCACATACGAGCGCAAGTTCGTTCTGTTCAATGAAGCAATCCAGCCAACGCTCATCCCACGTATCGCAAATGATTGGCAGCGGCTGCATAACAGTCATATAAATGGAGGTAAGCTCCGTTGAATGATTCCACAATGATGGATATTCCTTATATTCTCTGGATAGCACAATCTCTTCTATGGCACTAAACAGTGCTTTCTTTCTTTTTTGCACGTCTCTGTTCGTCTGCAGCTTCCACTTATTGCGCATCGATGCCACGTAGTCCTCATACATGTCCTCTTTCGTGAGCTGATTGAATGAGGAACGGACAGTATAGGACATGAATCGGACATCATGTTGCTCCATTTCCTTCAAGTAAGCATGGGCTTCCGCCGAATGATGTGCTTCCATATATCGAGCCGCTGCGTGGAGCAGCTCCATCCATTGAAATGACACGAAATCTTGAAATCGGCTTACGACTTTGGCATATACGTCGAAAAGCTCATTGCACTTCTTAAATTCCAATGATCGCACTGCAAACTTCATACTCTCCCAAATCTTTTCTAGCTTTTTCTTATCGTCCGCTTGCTCCAACGCCAAATCCAGGTTATGATCCAAATCCTGTACTAATCGGGCATTCAGCAGCGGATGATCACATCCGGCCGCCGCTTCTGAAACTATCTCGATATCTTTGCCTGAAAAAGCTTCATGCAAGCGTTCCGCCGCTCGTTCCGTTCCATTTGCAGCCAGTGCGTGATAGGCCGCCTCCCGAATTGCCTTCTTCTTCTCCTTCGTCCATTCAAGTACGGATTCTTCATACTGAACATACCCCGCTAAAAGCCGAATTGCCGTCGATCGAACCTCATCCGAACCAGTTTGTGCAGCTTGATAAACGAATGCGGCAGCCTCGTCTCCACCGGCTTTGCCGATAACGCGCAGCTTCCTTGCTTCCAGCTTGCCGCCATCAGCTCGGAACGTCTTCATCAGATGCGGAACAATCTGCGCTCCATAGGATGGAAGAATTTTCTCCATGGCCATATCTGCAATTTCCGTATATGGATCGCCAAGCGCCTCAATTGCGTAGTGCAGCAAACGCATATCGGCAAACATGCCATCTTCGAACGCCTGAACGATTACTTCAAAGCGTCCGCCACCAGTCGTCGTCAACGCCTCTTGGACTGCCGCCAACTTGCGGTAGGACAATCTCGTTGATAAACTGCTCGGATGGCTATCTATGGCCGTAAGTTCACCAGTTGGAGTTGTGCTGCCCTGTGTGTATAAGACGGAATGAAGGAGCATGCCAATATCCTGCAGCATCTCGGCTGAGGATGGTTCCTTCCCCGCAGGCGGTTCGATTAATGCGGCAATCCCCTCACCGAGCCGCTTGAATACAGGCGCCCGCTCCCCAAGCTGCTGGAACTGCGGCAGAAGCCGCTTCAAGCGGAAGTCACCGACTGCCAACTCGCTGCCTGCTATGTATAGGCGTTTCACTTCTTGATGAAGCTCTTGCAACAATGCTGTACTCATCAACCATCCTCCTTAATACAAGAGACGGATCATTTCCGCATCCTTCATTATCGTTAACGGCTGTGCAATCAGTCGTCCGCTTTCCAGCCGATGTTCGAACATAACCAACATCGCTGCATCTTGTGTCCATCCAGTTGGCAGTAGCGGCAGCAAGGACACCGTAGAATGATGGAAACCACATATATCCCTCAGCACGATCTGCTGACCACGCTCATCCTGTAATACAAATTCATCCTGATCCGTCTGTTTCATATCTGATACGTGCAGAAGCACAACCGGATTTTTCTCTCCCAGCGGATTTTTCAATTGATTCTTCACGCTCTTCAATACGTCTGTATAAACACGATGTGCATGACCAGATATGAGATCCACATCCTTAGGCTCAACCGCTCTCGTGATCATTTCATCCCAGCGTACTCTGCGATTCATGTCCCCTGGATAGCGATAAAGCGACTTCACCTGCGCAACATCGAAGAAGCTGTCGTCGGCCCTCATCTGCTTCGCTGCTTTATAGGGGCGGTATTGAATCGTACGATGAATCTCTCCCGACGCTTTTTCTATCCAATAGCCCTGATCAACGTATTCTTGTCTGGCCGGGTCATCATAGCTAAGGAATGAGAGCTGAATGAGCTCCACATCCTCGCTCATCATGCCGCATGCTTTCAATTCGCTAAGCTGCCACGCATGGCCAAGCCACTCTTCTACAGTCGACTCATGATCCAGCGCTAGTTCTGGATCGGCAAGTCTGGCGGTCAAATGACTTCGACCTTTTTTAATGAAGGCGTGCAGGATGGTCAACTGCTCAATCGCATGAGTATAAATATCTTCCATATCCCCATCATTGGATAAATATAAGGCTAATCTGCGCAATTCATGCTGCGCTCCGGGCAAATATTGACTGCCCAGTTGCTTGGCATGATCCTGAATCATCTTAATTGCTTTCTTATCTACCGTGCCTATTCCGCCTCGAACAATTGACAACACTAGCTTTTCCAGGGATTCAAGCCCATCAAGCTGCGCTTGAAGCTTCTTCTTCAATGCAGACTTGTTCACCTTCTTCGGCTTCAATTCGGCGCCCTCCGCAGCCTGCTGCTTCTTCTCTTCCCGTTTCTCCGCTTTTTCCCTTTTAGAGATGATATCCTCAGGCACAGGTGCAGCAGCGAACGCTCCTCCCCCCACATATGCATACAGCAATCCCAGCGCATGCTTGCATGGAAGCTGTCTGCTCGGGCAGGAGCAGCGAAGTATCGGCTTTTCAGGCTGAATGAAGTCTGCCGAGCATTGATAATTGGATTTCCCGCTGCCCGAACATTCCCCGAACAAAAGGGATCCATCTTCCGAACTGTTCAACTGCACGAAACTACGTTTTTTGACCAGCCCCTGCGCGTTTTTGATAGCCGAGGCGTTCGGAGCCAACGAATCTACATATGACTCTGTAATTTCGATCATGGTGATTCCTCCTATCTGTCCAATATCATCTATCCTTTATGTATGCGATCCATGTAACCACTTTCCAAAGTAATCCTCAACCGCTTGCTCGCAATATCCATCCTCGCCGCGCCAGTTTACGACAGCGAAGAAGTCGTTTCTCCCGCCCCTGCCCGGTCTGTTCTCCGAACCGGCTCGCAGCACACCGGCGTAAGCCAAAATTTCCATTAACACATCGCGTTCCTGCTTATTGGATGGCAGTACACTGCTAAGCTTCGCTTCCAACTGGCGTGCGGCATCGTTCGGCTGACAGCTTCTTATCGCTGTAAGTATATGTTCAAGAATGGACACATCCTCTTCCATAACGTCAACTGTCCCTTCGGCAAGGAGCTGCTCCATATCCAATATGCAATAAAGCATATGGTTAAGTCGAACACCTCCCCATTTTATCCGCTCGAAGTTCAGCACATTTATATCTTCATTCGTATAGGCTTCAAGAGTGGCAACCCCATTCTTATCACATTCATAGCAATCCCCATACATGGCATACGTGCTGCTTGTACACCTGCCGATATTGCTCGTAAACATATGGACACTCATAGCATGCGTGAGTGCCCAACTGGAGAGCGCGCTTCGCATGTACACTTTCCGTGTAGACAAGCTGTGCAGAAAAGCTCGAACAGCCATCTCCTTGGTAACCACTTGATGCAGCTCGACTATCCGCATCACACATTTGTCATGACTTTTCGTCACTGGATCGAACATTAGCCCTTTGCTCTTTGCATACTCAAACTCATCACCGGCAAAGGAAATGCTGCGAGTGTCCTTCCATCCCGCGCTGCTCCAGAATGTTTTCATTACGATTTGCTTTGCCTTCTTGTCCATCTTACCCTCCCTGCCGTTCAAAGCTGCTGCATCAATAAGCCTCAAATTATCGAACATATGTTTCGTTCCACTCTGAAAAAAACGCCGAAAGCAAAGCTTCGACGAATCCTTACTATTATCATATCGAATGTTCATAGACATAAAACAGGTCACTTGGTCCCATTCCTATCGTGCTCAGCCTTCATATTTATAGGAATATAGTACCACAAACCCAAATACCCTCATATATTAACATCGAATTCATATATCAACAACATAAAGTCCTGAGTAGACTCCCCCCTCTCGTTTTCAGCTCCAAGATTTCCATTTCGCCTTTCGCAAGTCCGTATGGATAATTCAGAGTAAACTTCTCTAGCTGTTCTCGCGGAAATCAATATTTCAAAACAACATGTTAGCAAACAGTGCAAGGACAGCCGCTATACCTCTCCCCATTTCGTTCCCCTCCCCTATCGGATCTGAACAGCTATAGTACGTGTTACCCTGCGAATTCGTTCATCAAGTAAAACATAAAAAACCCCTCCAACGATCTTGGAGAGGATTTGAATGAAGCTGTTCATCTTGGATCATACCGTATTCGTCCATGCAACTATTGAAGATGATTATGAATCCGTTTTTGAAAAATCAAGATTGTACTCCCTAATTTGTTAACAACTTGAAAAGAGCATTACTACACATGAACTATAGTAATGCTCTTATTTTTCTACTTTACTCCTACCCATCCTTGTCTACATTGATATCGGTCACTTCTTCAGGCAGTTCCTTCGAGGCGCCTGGAATATCCCGCTGCTTGTAGCGAATTTCTTCTGATGAAAATACACCAATGTGAACTGTCCCCCCGTAGGCAAAGGCTCGAATCAATATAGGCTGATTGTAATGATTATGAAAGGTGAAGTCAGGCCCATTCCAACTGACCGTCGCATCACGACCAGGCGGTACATAGGTGACATTTCTGCTGTGGGAATAACGCTTCACGATTTGCAGTCCTGCTCGATCAACTGCATTGAACAGGGTGGATGAGATTTGGCAGATCCCCCCGCCGACCCCTTCTGACATTTCTCCCTTCACGATGATAGGGGCGCTTACATACCCTCTTTCTACTGTACGTTGACCTACGATCTCATTAAAGGAAAAGGTCTCCCCTGGAAATATGACGTGATTGTTGATCGCTTCTGCAGCAAGCTTTATGTTAATGGATCGATTTTTGTTATTCGTATTGTAATAGGTCGTATATTGACCGATTTGTTTCTCGCGGATATGAGACAAAAGTTCGCTGTCCACTTTCGGATAGGCTAGCTGCATAGGCACCTCAATTTTCACAGTGCCTTTCCTGTACATGTAACGATACAACTGCTCTGTGAACATATTTCTGTCCAGCTTTACACCGTTTCGTCCCGATACAATGCCCCCATGTTCATTCAATGACGCATTGAGCGGTGCAACAGCCACTTGGCGATCCAGCGAATCCATGAGCTTATTCAATTTGTGATTATCCACGACGGTCACGCCTGGCAGTGAATAATCGGAACGATGTACAGCTGCTAATTGCCGACCCTGATGTTCAACAAGGAGTTGATCTGCAGCGACAGGTGGATGCAGCAGCCACAGAGCAAGCCATAGATGACGCAAGTACATGAAGTTCTCCTTTTTATCCAATGAATACCGTTCGATTATTATTTTCTTGTTGCAAGCTTACTATTCACGAGTTTCAACAATGAATGTCCACCCTTAGGACACAAGTAGCTTCAAATTATGACAATTCTCACTTTATTGTTCATCATTCATGAAAATGTTATGATATATACATACTTTAAGTTAGTATCATCCTATAGACAGAGAGGATTTGTTGCATGGCTAGAGTTCATAAGAAAATGTCCTTTTTTGACTACTTGAAGAGATTTATCTTCATTACGTCTGGCGCAATTTTAATGGGTATCGCGTTGGAATTATTCCTCGTTCCGAACAATGTAATTGATGGCGGGATAACAGGGATTTCGATCGTAGTGTCCAAGCTTACAGGCTTGCCGCTCGGTGTGTTCATCTTCCTTATTAACGTTCCGTTTCTCATAATGGGGTACAAACAAATCGGGAAAACATTTGCCTTCTCTACCTTATATGGGATCATAGTTATGTCGGGTACGACATTCTATCTGCATCCCTGGAGTGCATTTACGAATGAAAAAATATTGGCGGTATTGTTCGGCGGCTTTATTCTAGGCTTTGGTGTCGGCCTAGTTCTTCGCTTTGGCGGTTCGTTAGATGGTACAGAGATCGTAGCGATTCTCGTATCCAAGAAGACCCGGATTCCTGTTGGTCAAATCATTCTCTTTATCAACGTGTTCATCTTTATTATTGCTGGATCTGTCTTCGGTTGGGATTCGGCGATGTACTCGATCTTTACTTTCTATATTGCTTCGAAGGTAATGGATATCGTCGTTGAGGGCTTGAATGAATCGAAATCGGTAACCATCATATCGCAGGAGTATGAGGAAGTATCGGAAGCAATTCAAAGCCGTTTGGGCCGTAGCACAACCTTCATCTATGGCAGAGGCGGTTATAGCAAGGAAGATACTCAAATTATTTATTGTGTAGTTACGCGTCTGGAGCTGGCAAAGCTGAAGGCAATCGTACAAGAGATTGACAGCAAGGCGTTCATCGCGATCGAAAGCGTTTCGGATGTCCTCGGCGGCAATTTCCAGAAAAACGACATCCACTAACTGACAAATCCCCTGCATGCTTGAGCATCATACAGCTCGTATGCAGGGGATTCTTTATTCATCATTCATAACTAGCTTGTGTAGGCACGATGCATCGCTTCAAGCAAAGTATGCGTATGATCGCAGCTATATTCCCAGAACATAATGCCTGCAAGTTCCTGCTGCTTCACATACTTGCACTTGTGCGTTAATGACTCTGGATCATCATACGTAATAAAGCTGTGACCATCATACAAATACGGCGCTTTCGCTTCATCGTCCCAATGGCGAACAAAACCATTTTTGTTGATATACGCTGCATCCAGCTTCGTGTAATCCGGTCCATATCCACCCGATCCAGCCGTCATTTGCAAATAGCCATTGTTCGTATTCGGAACGTCCTTCCACATTCTAGAGTAGAAGGCCGCACCGATAACGAGCTTCTCGCGCGGAACCCCTGCAGCCGTGAACAGCCGTACAGATGTATCCACACTGATGCGGAACAAGTCACCTGTCGATGTATACAAGTTCGTATGATGTCCGGTCAAAGTTTGGAAGCCGCCGCGCATATCATAGGTCATGAGCTGAATGAAGTCCAAATACGGATAGATAATATCCATCTCTGTCCCATCGATATAGTACTGATCTGCGCCCGCAGCTATCGTCAGCAAATAGTGTTTTCCATCTGCCTGCCCTTTGGCATCAAGCACTTCGCGCAGCTCCTTGAGGAGCAAAGTAAAGTTCTGCTTATCATTTGGGCTGGAGGCAATTCCTGCTTCCGAGTAGCATGGGTACTCCCAGTCAAGATCGATCCCATCGAACGAAGCTGTCTCTAGCACACGCACTGCGGACTCTGCAAATTGTCGTCTTCCCTCTGCAGTTGAGGCTGCTTCAGAGAAGCCTCCCGCACTCCATCCGCCCACAGACAGTAAAATGAGCAGCTCAGGATTGTAAGATTTCAATACTCGCAATTGAGACAAATTCTGCAAATGCTCAATCGTAATCCGGTCATTCTTCACATGGCCGAACGCCACATTCAGATGGGTTAGCTTCTTCGCATCTTCTGCCGTTACCTGCGGCAGTACAGAATCACCAGCATACCCGGCCAATATTAGCTTGTTGCTGCTCATGCTGTCGTCTTCCTCTCTCCATGTTAGTCCTCAATGTTCAACCATCGCTTAGTTGTGCGTAACAACCGCACCAGATCCGCCGTACATATCCAACTCGCCTTCCAGCTCAATTTTCAGTACAGTTACATTTTCATGCGCATCTTCCGGCGTCATATGTATCCACGTTGTACCCGGAATATTGAACCACGGCACACCGCCATGGATATCGTGTTAATTCCTTGCCGGAATGTAATACCGTAATTTTCTTAATTTTATTGGACAGACCCTTCAAGGAAACGCTTTCCTTCGGATCATCGTACACGAACAAATATAAGGTCTGACGATCCTTGGATACGGTGCTGCCGCCCAAATAATAACGAGTGTGAATGCCTTCATCCGTCTCGTAAATTGCCTCTTCGTGCGTACGGATCCAGTTGCCAAGACCAAGGAGAGTTTCTTCTTGACGCTTCGGAATGGTACCGTCCTCCATTGGACCAACGTCCAGCAGCATGTTGCCGCCCATTGTAATGCAGTCGCAGAACATACGGATGATTTGGTTCAATGTCTTATAGTAATCATCATCATGCTGGTAGCCCCAGGAGCTGTTAATGGTCGTACAGAACTCCCATGGCCCTACAGGTCTTGTAATCGGCAAGCCCTGTTCCGGCGTCTTATAATCGCCGTGGCCTTGAAGCCGTGAGTTAATGATAAGTTCAGGATTGAACGATAACAAGTAGTCCTTGAATGCCGGCAGGTTCCACTGTTCGGCACTGCGCTCCCAGTCCCCGTCGAACCAGAGCAAATCCACCTTGCCATAATTGGTGAGCAATTCACGCAATTGGTTGTTGTTGAATTCAAGGAAGCGCTGCCATGCTTCTTCGTCTTGTACACCATCCGTCGGACTGCAGAAGCGGTTGACCTTGCTTAAATCCTCCGGCACCTTGCCGCCCTCGTACACACTTGCATAATCTGGATGTGACCAGTCAATCAAGGAGTAGTACATGCCAAGCTTAATCCCGCGATCCGTAAGCGCCTTGGCATATTCTTTGATCAGATCCCGCTTGGCTGGGGTCTTCTTCACGACATTCAAGTCACTGTACTGTGTATCCCACAAAGCAACGCCATCATGATGCTTCGTCGTAAGAACTGCATATTTCGCACCAGACTTCTCAAAGAGGTCTGCCCACTTCTCTGCATCGAACTTGCTGGCCGTAAATCCGTCGAGCTGCTTCATGTAGTCCTCATACGACACTCTTCCATTATAGAAAGACCAGGATTCAGAAATCCCATCGACCGCATAAATGCCATAATGAATGAAAATTCCAAGTTTCGCTTTCTCAAACCACGGTTGTACCATTGTTGTGCCCTCCCATATTCTAGTTGTACAATTCGTATTATCGCACATTTTGAGAGGAAAGTGTTAGCGAAAACATTCCGCGCCACACCTAACTTTTTCACAGTTAGATGTGGCGCGGAATCCAAGTGGCAAACACGCCTTATTGGGTTGTTGAATCCATTTTATTTCGTAATATCAATGAAGCCTTCTCCGAACACGTCTCGAACATCATGTATCGTAATAAATGCGTCTTTGTCCGTTGCTCTAACGATCTTTTTGAGTGTTGATACTTCCTGCTTGCTAATGACAATATACAGAACCTGCTTCCGATCCTTCGTGTAATAACCATGACCTTCCAGCACCGTCACTCCACGATCCATGACAATGTTCACTTGCTCAGCTATTCGATCATGTTCCTTGGAGATAATGGTGACCGCCTTTTTCGGGTTCAATCCCTCGATAATGAAGTCCATGACCTTGGTTCCCACATACAGCATCGCAATGGTAAGCATTAAGCCTTGCGCACCGATAATAAAGAACGAAGCAAATGCCACGATTAAATCAAAAACAGCAATGCATAGCTGACATTCCAGTCCAGGTATTTGTTCATGATTCGCGCCAAAATCGTTGAGCCTGCTGTCGTGCCCCCAACGCGGATAATGAGACCGATCCCTACACCAGCAAAAATACCGCCGAATATCGCATTGATCATCAATTCATTCGATGCGATGCGCCAGCTCTCTGTCAGATGGAGGAACAAAGAGTTGAATACCACTGCAATGATCGTATATACGGTTGTATTCTTATCCAGGAATTTATAGCCTACAATGAGCAAAACCGCATTCAGGATCAAGTTCATTAAGCCAGGAGACCAGCCAAATACGTAGTACAAAATAATGGTAACCCCTGTTACCCCGCCTTCACCAAAATCATTTGGGATAACAAACAAATTGACTGCTAATGCAAAAATGAAAGCGCCCGCGATAATGATAGCAATATCCGTAATTCTTTTTTTCATGAAAGCCCGTCCTTTATGTATGAAAATCATCTGTCCGAATTATCTCATCAAACGAAAGCATTGAAAAGTGATTCATGAATATACGGTGTTCTTCTATTATGGATATACATACAGCTGGTACATTAGTATTCCGTTCTTACGACACGACAATACAAAAACAACTGAGCGTTCCCCACCCAGTTGTTCTTGCATCATTACTAGCAATCCTAATAATCTTATGCGAAAATATCGGATTGTTTAACACGATCGTTCAGCATCGTAAAGTCTTTGTCTTGCAAAGGCTCAACTTTACCCTTCTGATAACCGCTGCCCTTCGTCGAGAAGAAGTCATGTGTGCTTGTTTCCGTACGAATACCGTTCAAGACGACAGGGTTAACCTCTTCTTCAGGGAAGTACGGCTCAAAGCCCAAGTTCATGAGCGCCTTGTTGCCGTTGTAGCGAATGTACTTCTTCACTTCATGTGTAAGGCCAATCGCATCATACAGCTGCTCTGTATATTCAAGCTCGTTCTCATACAATTCAAGCAACAGCTTGTTCACGAATTGAGACAGCTCCTGCTGCACTTCCGAGCTTTGTTTGTTGTAAATTTCCTGAGCAAGCAAGCCCACGAACACTCCATGGACACTTTCGTCGCGAATGATCAACTTAATAATCTCACCGCTTGCTACCATCTTGCCTTGTCCAGCCAAGTACAGTGGATAGAAGAACCCCGAATAGAACAGGAAGCTCTCCAAGAACACCGATGCCACCATCGCTTTGTACAAGCTAATGGGATCGTTGTCTTGAATTCCCTTATACAGTCCATCAATGATAGCCGTTTTTTTCTGCAAATGCTTATTATCTTTTACCCATTCAAAAGTCTCATCAATCATAGCTGTGCTTGCAACCGTCGTAAAGATGGTGCTGTAGCTCTTCGCATGGATTTCTTCCATCGCAGCCTGAAAGATTAGAATCGCCTTCTTCTGCTTCCCTTCTACATGCTGCGCAATAACTGGCATCCCAACGTTCCCTTGCTCCGTATCCAGCAAAGTCAAGCCGCCAAGAACATGCATATATGCAAGCTTTTCATCTTCGGACATTTTCGTCCAAGACTTCAAGTCCTTCGAAATAGGAATCTCGGTATCAAGCCAGAACTGGGACGTATTCTGCGTCCACAGCATTTCCATATAATCCGATTCAGGTCTGTTCCAGTTTACTGCTTCAAAGTTTCTCATCTACGAATCTCCTTTAGAGGTAATTCAAAAAGGCCGCTTTTGACTTTTTTGAACTCTCATTTATGCAGGTAGCGCTCATTTATAACGGGTAGCACTCATTTAGACTACGCAGCTTACACACTCATCGATCGTTTTCTTCTTCGTACGTGTGTAGTAGAGCGTCTTAAGCCCTTTCTTCTGTGCATAAATGTAGTATTTTGCAAGATCCCGAGTCGTCAGATCATCCTTAACGAACAGTACCGTCGAGATTGCTTGGTCGATATGAACTTGTACATCCGCAACCAGATCAATCAGGTTGAACATGTCCATATCATAAGCTTCTTTGTAGTAGAAGTAGTTTTCATCGTTGATGTACGGCATCGGGTAGATCGTTTTCGAGTCTCCGTATTCACGTTCCTCGATGCGCTGAGTAATTGGCGCGATCGATGCTGTGGAGGACTGCAAGTAAGAAATGGAACCTGTTGGTGCAATTGCCAAACGGTAAGCATGGTACAAGCCATGCTCCATTACTTGCTCCTTCAATCGTGCCCAATCTTCCAATGTAGGAATCGCATGACCATCGAACAATTCTTTCACGCGATCTGTCTTCGGACTGAAGTCTGTGTTCAGGTATCTATCAAAATATGCGCCGCTTGCATATTCACTCTTGTCAAAGTCTTTGAATGTCACGCCGCGCTCTTTCGCAATCAGCATGGAACGCTCAATGGAATAGAAGTTCATCATCATGAAGAACGCGCGTACAAAGTCTCTTGCTTCCTTAGACTCATATGCAATCTTGTTCTTCGCCAAGTATCCATGCAGGTTCATAGCGCCAAGACCTACCGAGTGAAGCTCGCGATTCGCCTTCGCTACAGATGGAACGATGCTGATGTTGCTGCGATCGGTTACTTCGGTCAACGCGTCCATAGAGCGGTGAACCGTATCGCGCATCCGCTTGTTTTTCATCACGTTAACGATGTTAAGTGAACCTAGGTTGCACGAAATATCACGATTGATTTCATCTTCAATGCCATAGTCATTGATTGTCGATACTTCGCTAAGCTGTGCAATCTCGCTGCACAGGTTGGAGAATTTAACCTTGCCGATCTCTTTCAACGCATGGTACTCATTCGTATTGTCTACGAACATAATATATGGGTAACCAGATTCCATTTGAATCTGAGCGATTTTCAAGATCAGGTCGCGAGCGACAATTTTCTTTTTGCGTACCTTCGGATTGTCTACGAGCTCATCGTACATCTCCGAGATATCCATGTCATCCAAATGCTTGCCATACGCTTGGTACACAGTATGCGGGTAGAACAAGTACATGTCCTTATCCTGCTCGACAAGCTCGAAGAACTTGTTCGGAGCAACAACGCCGAGCGACAACGTCTTAATGCGGATTTTCTCGTCACTGTTAATCTTTTTCGTATCCAAAAATTCATGAATGTCAGAATGGAATACGTTCAAGTACACAACGCCGCTTCCATCACGCTGTCCCAATTGGTTCGCATAGGAGAATGCATCCTCGAACAATTTCATAACCGGCAATACGCCGCTTGCCTTGCCGTCAAGCCCTTTAATTTGTTCGCTTGCTCCACGGATTTTGCTCAGATTCAAGCTGACGCCGCCGCCAATCTTACTTAGCTGCAACGCGGAATTGATCGCAAATCCGATCGAGTTCATCGAATCATTCACTTCCAGCAGGAAGCAGCTGACAAGCTCACCTCTGCGCTTCTTCCCTGCATTCAAGAATGTCGGGGTTGCTGGCTGATACTCTTGGGAAATCAACAGCTCTGCATATTCGAAGGCTTTGTTAATGTCTCCACTTGCAAGAAATAGGGACACAACAGCCAATCGATCTTCATAACGTTCCAAGAACTTCGTATCGTCATTCGTTTTCATCGCGTAGTTGTTATAGAACTTGAACGCACTCATGAACGAAGGGAAACGGAATTTTTTGGAATACAAGTATTCGTAAAGCTTTTTAATATCCTTAAATTCATAGTTGTCGAAAAGCTCTTTCTCGTAGTAATCATTTTCGATCAAATAATGAATCTTCTCTTCTAGGTTATGGAAAAACACCGTATTTTGATTGACATAATCGACGAAGTAGCTCTTTGCTGCCTCGTGATCCTTGCCAAATTGAAATTTACCGTCCTTCTGAACCATGATTTCATTGTTAAGCTGTATCCATTTTGGTATCAAAGTCATGAACCTCCCGAATAAAGTTGTCTACATCTCGTTTTGTCCCGCTGAGTTCAAACTTCATCAGTACGGGGACAGAGTATTGTCTGGAAATATGATCAGCTGCAAGTCCATACCTTGTGCCCCAGTTCATATTGCCGCTTGCCGCGACACCTTGGAGTAAATGACTGTGTTCTTCCAGGAACTCTTGCGTGGATTGAGGAACTTGTCCGAACCCGGTTGTGTACGTAATGAGGATAAAGGGTTCTTTAAGCTTCACGTCAGTCGATATGCGGACACACTTCATATTCTCCAATTTATCGACAAACCGTTTCACGTTACCAGTCTTCGAATCGTAAGCGATAAGCACGTGATCCCTCCGTTGTTCGACTCGTTTGCAAATGGAACGGATGATGAATGCAAATGCTCAGTCAAAAAGAAATAAGGATCAAAACGATGGCACGAAGATCATGAAAATCTCGCGTATGCTGTCGCTTTAATCTCTCACTTTCTGAATAGGCATGTCCTAGCATTAGGCGCATTGCCCCGTGATTCCATTTGCTGTCACAATATATAGTGTATGTATCGCAATTCACTAACTATATATAGTTTGCTATAGAATCATATACAATTTTAAGAGAAATGGCAAGGGCCATTTTATGACGATTCCTCTATCATGTTTCATGTCGAGCTGTGACACAAAACATTACTATCGTATCACACCTCAGACGATTATTGGAGATCAATTATTTTGGAATTGTAGAGAAAAAATGATTCAAAAATTCGAATATTCTCCTTTTCAGCCACTGGACAGCGATCTCTTCGCTCCAACTTTTTTATTGTAAACGAGACATATGAATCGAATCAGCACATTATCAGGTATACTCAAACCGAGTGCTGCGTTCCGAGTTTGATAGAAATTGGAGAACAGTTATTTTTAGAAGCGGCTATGTCATTTATATTGCAACTGCGAACCGTGCTAAGGTTGAGGTATTGCTTTCAGGAGGGGTAAACAAGCTGTTGGTGTTACCAAGAGGCGGACGAGTATTGGTAGGCGGCGGAGGAACAAGTCATTATAGCAAACCACATCGTGCAATCACGATCTATTAATGAGCAGCCACTCGCTCGTGTTGTATGAGCATTGTCTGGACAAAGTAAAGAATTTGACTTGTATTGAACACGAAACAGCGGCAGTCCAGTGACACAAAAAGTGCCCGATTGCCGCTGATTCATTTATGTACATAATCGAACCCTCAAATCATGAATTGGATTCTAGAAATGATCGAATATGCGCAGCAAGCTCTTTGGAATGCGTCAATGGAACCATGTGATCCGCGCCCTCTATTACAGCAAAAGCAATCTGTTGCACCCTTTTGAACTCGTTTGCAATCTCGTACATATCGCTCCATTCAACCGTTCCGGACACAAACAGAGAAGGAACAGCGATTTTTTCCAACCGCTTAATTGCCGGCGGCTGTGGCCAGACCACGTCAAAGCTGCGCCACTCCATAAAGACACGTGTAAAGTATTGGGTATGCATTTCAATAAACAGGTCACGGTAGTTGCTCGCCATAACGGTTTGGTATATGGGCCCGCCCAACGAAAACCGTATCATCTTGCTTATATCCGGAGCTAATGAAGAGGGACAAGCTCCATCCATTCCCTTGAGCCCACGCCGCCACTATGGATCAAAACAATTGGATCACCCTTACCACCCATCCCATGTTTATGCCTAATTTGTACGATGCAATTTCCTAAAGCAGCACTCATTCATTTCCCTAGCTTGTACGCTCATTTCCCGGGCAACCGGGCGGATTCGATCCATTGTGACAGTATTGTTCAACATAATAGTGGGAGGATAGAGCGAATTCCATGCCGAACAACGATTCATTTTGTCTCTTCAAGCTGTTACGTGCATATCGATGTAACTAACACATTGAAAATTACAACGAACCGAATCATGGCCTCATTCGTATCACACATTCATACAATGATTTGAAAGGAAAGTATCCCCTATATCATTCACATCATTTAATATCTATCCTGTTGAAATAGACGACGCTTGCCACGAAGCCGATAATCGAAGTCACGCCGATTGCAAGAATCGAATACAGCGGCGGATACTCAGGCACATAACTATGTGACACAATAACATGTGCTGCTGACCATGGAAATATAGCCTTATAATCTGAGCTGATGACCGTCACGTTTCCTAGCGTAATGACAGCCGTGAACATAATCGTCGGGACATAGTTTTTAAATAGAAATGTCACCCATATCGTCAGTGTAGACAACAGGAACATCAGCAGTGCCCCTAGCACATAGTCCTGTATTGATTTCAATAATACAGAAGTACTCAAGCCATCTGTCTTAATCATGAAACCAAGCGCTAAAGTCAGCACCCATGCTACCATCGTTAATAGAAGTATCCATAATAGAAGCATAAGCAGCTTGCTTATCAATAAAGCCACTCGGGACACTGGGATTGTCAGCAAGTTCTTCAGCGTATCCTCGACAAATTCACGGTTGAACAAATAGGCGGTTATTACCCCGTACAGCAGAACACCAAGCAAAAGCATAATATTCAAATTCGTGTTATAGAAGGCCGTTTCGAACGGAATAACTGCATCGGGATCTTTTTTCATTTGGCTCAGGTAGGCGATGAACATCATGATCGGCGCTGCTGAAGCTCCAATCATGCTCACAAGGAACATTTTCGACCTTTTCAGCTTTAACAGCTCGGTATAAAGTAAATTAACCAATCTGGCCACCACCAATCCGCTTCACGAAGTAATCTTCGAGCGTATCTTCATTTACAGTCATGCTATATACATCAATATCATGCTGAACGAACAGCTTATTCAGCTTGTACTGCTCCCCGACAAGCGAATAGACACGCATCCATCCGCCGTCGTGAATTTCGTAATCGTGGATGCCGGCTTGCGACTCCAGCAGCATGGCTGCTTTATTGTCATTCGATACATGGAACTCGATGTATTTTCGATTTCTTTGGTGCAGCTCTCCAATCGAGATTTCTTCAAGCAGCTTCCCTTCGTGGATAATACCTAGCTGATCCGCAAGCTGCTCGACCTCAGATAAAATATGACTGGATATAAGCACAGTGATCTTCCGTTCTTCCGCTAATGATCTGATGAGCTTGCGAATTTCCTTAATTCCTATCGGGTCGAGCCCGTTCGTAGGCTCATCCAGAATAAGCAGCTCCGGGTGATGAAGAATCGCTCTGGCGATGCCAAGGCGTTGCTTCATGCCCATCGAGTATTGACCAACAAGCTTCCTGGTCTCCTCCTGCAACCCTACCGTTTCAAGTGCTTCTTCCAGCGCATTCCGCTTGTATACCCCCATCAGCTTTGCATTGATCAGCAGATTCTCATAGGCAGTCAAGTTCTCATAAAAGCCGGGATGCTCGACCATTGAACCGATTCGAGATAAAATTTCTTTTGGTTTATCCGTCAAACGCTGGCCGAATATTTCCACATCTCCATGCGTAGGCTTGATTAACCCGAGCAGCATTCGAATGGTTGTCGTTTTGCCTGCGCCATTTCGGCCGAGGAAGCCATAAATTTCGCCCTTCTTCACATGCATGTTCAGATCGTGAACCGCTATCTGCTCTCCATACTGCTTCGTAAGACGGGTTGTACGAATGATTGTGCTCATGCAGCACCTCCTGCTAGTCAACTATATCTCCTTCTATCGTAAACAGTTGATTTTAAATGCTGCTTAATGAGTTCTTAACTATCTCTTAACAGATACAGGTTGCGCCATCCTTACTGGAAGGCTCACTGTAAATGCAGTCCGCTCATACGGCTTGCTCACGACTGAAATACGCCCGCCATGCTTGTCAACAAATGCCTTGGTAATCGCCAATCCCAACCCGCTCCCGCCGTACTGCAAACTCCGAGATTGCTCGGAGCGGTAGGTGCGCTCGAATATCCTCGGAATTTCATTCGCTGGAATGCCTGGCCCCGCATCCCATATCGTGAGCTCAATGCTTGTTTCCTTCCTCTCCAGTTCAACGCCTAACTTCCGGCCATCCTTGCCATATCGGATCGCGTTCTTAATCAGGTTGTTCAGAATGCGGATATACCCGTACCGATCAACCTCTGCTGTACACTTCTCATCAGGAATCTGAACCGCTAAGTCCATGCCGTGCTTCTTTAACTCCGGCAAAAATGAGATTATCGCTTCTCGTAACAGCTCTGCAGCGTCAAGCGGCTCTCTTCTAATCTCAATCTCATCTGCGTCCAGCTTCGCCATTTGAAAGATATGGTCGATCAGTTCCTTCAACGTTTGCGCCTTAGCCGAGATAATCGCAATACACTCTTCCTTCTCTTGCTGCGTATCCATATGTTCATCCTGCAAGGCATCAACATACCCGATAATCGAGGTAAGCGGTGTCCGAATGTCATGTGAAATATTCGTGAGCAGCTTCTTGCGAGCTGTCTCGGATCGATGTGCCTGTACTTGCAGCCTGTCCATTTGCTCGATTAATTCATTAATCGAATATAGCAATTCATTATAAGTCTCGAACTCATTTGCTAGCAGCCTCGTGTTGATATTTCCTCGTACTGCACGTTGTACAGCAGCAGCATCGCTTTTTAGTTTTCGTATCAATCTTAAACGGCTGTGCAAGAGCAGCCCCACAGTGGTGAATAGCATAGCAAACAGCCCCCATCTAATGATTCCTAGAGGCTGAATTGTAATACGATCCATAATGAATAAAATTATTAACCCGATTAATAAAGTGACGAACATCAGACTGTGCTTATCATGTCTCATCTTTCTCACCTGCAAACTTATATCCGATTCCCCACACCGTCTGAATCAGCTTCGGCTCAGAAGGATTCGATTCAATTTTCAATCGGAGCTTACGTATGTGAACCATGACCGTGTTATCATCCTCAATATATTGAGATCCCCACACCTGTCTGAAGATTTGCGTCTTCGTAAATACTTGCTCAGGATGAGCAGCGAACAGCTTCAACAGCTCAAATTCCTTTGCGGTTAGATTTACTTCTTGACCGTCACGCATAACCGTATATTTCTTTGTATCAATTATTAACCCTGTAAATCGCAAAAGTGTATCTTCTTCAGCAGAGCCAATGGCCTCACTGCCTAAGATCATGAATCTTCTAAGCTGTGCCTTGCTTCTCGCAATAAGCTCATGGATACTGAAGGGCTTCGTCATATAATCGTCCGCACCAATGCTCAGGCCGACAATTTTGTCCATTTCTTCATCCTTCGCTGTCAGCATCAATATGGGGACGTTGCTTCTCTCCCGAATACGGCGGCACACTTCTATCCCGTCTACGTAAGGCATCATTAGATCAAGCACGACCAGATTATACTTATTCAGCTCGAATAATCGCAATGCTTCCTCCCCATTAGATGCCGTATCCACCGAATATAACTCCCGTTCTAGGTACTTCTTCACTAATTCTCGAATTTCTCGCTCGTCATCAGCGACAAGCACACGAATTGGCTGCATCGTTCCGTTCTCCCCTTATATCTATCTAAACGGTCTACACCGGATTGCATATTTCGATCTAGTAGATAGTGTAACGAATCTATCAGCCAATTGCACGTGTTTGCCAATTCCGTTCTTCACAAATACATGGTTTATTGGATTTGCTGTAAAAATCCCATGACCATTGATCTTGCTGCTGCTGCACCATGAAATTATTCACTGGCGCTTTAAGGTAAGAACGGTTATTTCAGGTTTGCTAAGGAACCGTATTGGCAGCTCGGTAGTTCCAATCCCTCTGTTCACATATAGCTGCATGGGTTTATTCAACGTTGCCGTTCCCTCGATCTGATACATGCCTTCCACATATCGCTTTGCTAAAGGCGGAGTATATATCGCTCCTAGCAACGGCAGCTGGACTTGCCCTCCGTGACTATGACCAGATAATTGCAAGTCGATTGGATAATCAGCGACTTGGTCAGCGACATCCGGCTCATGCACAACAAGCAGATTGAATATGTCCGGCTCCAGGACTGGCAGCGTTCCGTGAATGTCAGGCGTTCCTAATAAGAAATCATCAAGACCGCTGATGGTGATATACTCGTTATAGTTGGGAAGCCGTATTTTTCTCGTAGCATTTACCAGAACCGTGAAGCCCGCCTCTTCCATATAGGACTGATAACTTCCACTCCCCCCTCCACCACGATCATGGTTGCCGAACACCGCATACTTGCCTAATGTTGCTTGCAGCTGCGCCAATAAGCGCTGAGCCCCATGTCTCTTATCTCCATACCTATGGAAATTGTCAACTAAATCTCCGGTAAACACGATGATATCTGGATGCTCGATATTAATTCGATCCACAAGGCCCCTCAACTGCTTTTCATCAAAATGCTCGCCCAGATGGACATCAGAAAAGTGCACAATTTTCATGTTATCAAAGCTCGAAGGGATGTAATGGTTCTCTATCGTTTGCCTCATTATACTTATCCTTTTCGGTTCCATTTCCAAGCCATAAAATAATGCACATACCAGCAGCAGCGATACAGCGATTGACATGCTCATTGCAAGCTTTCTCCACTTCTTATTCTTCATAATCTCACCTCAGCTTCATCATAAGAAGCCAATGTTACGCCAATGTGACGAAATAAAAAAGTGCCATCCCACTTATGGGACAGCACCAGTTAGATATCGTCTCTACCCTTTTTGATTGATCATAAGCAATAGAGAAAGACTGTCACTGTACTGTTCGATAACACAACTTTGAAGCAATATGACCGTATTATCTTTCTTGAGGGCAAAGCGGCAATGCAAAATGAAATTCGATAACGCCTTTCTGCAAGCGCACACCAAATTTTGCTTCATGTTTCTGCAATATCCCATGAACAATAGACAAACCTAACCCAGTTCCGCTGAACTGCTTGCTGCGAGAACTCTCTGCGACGAAGAACGGTCCCCACAACTGTTTGAGCTCTGCTTCTGTCATGGATAGCTCACATCCATTTCGAATAAACAGAGTTAGCTCAATCTGACTCGTTACAAGCACAATCTCTATTTTCCCATTTGTCGTATATTTCACCGCATTCGATATCAAATTGGTAATGGCCATTTCCAGCTTCAACTTGTCGGCCTTCACACAGCATCGTTCCGCATCCTTATGTTTCACGGTCAGTTCAAGCGAATGTTGCTTAAGGGGCAGCTCAAACGCTGAGATAATCCGTTCCAAAAGAGGGATGATAGGAACGGATTCAATATCTAACTGTTCCGCTTGCAATCGAGACCACTCCAACAGGTTTGTAATGAGCTCGGACATATTGTCTGTCTGCTTCTCAATAACATCCGCGTAGGTGCCGTCGTCAAGCCCGTCCTTCATTCCGGCAGCGTATGCCTTAATTACCGCGAGCGGTGTCTTTAACTCGTGAGAAATGTCGCGAATGAAGACGCGCAAATTTCGGTTTCGCTCCTCCAGCTCAGTGTGGGCCTGCTCCAGCTTTGTGCTCATTGAATTGATGCTGTGAGCGAGCTCTTCGATTTCATCGCCCGTTCGAATGTCCACCTTCTGAAAGGTCAGTTCTGCAATTTCCTCAGCCGTTATTTTCAATTGCTCCAAGGGCCGTACGGTTCGCTTGGAAAACCACGCGGCGAGCACAATTGCAAGAAGAAGCGCTCCAACTGCGATCCATAAATTGAACTGATTGACAATTCGTATCGTGTCGCCAGAATTGGCCACAGATTCGCCTGCCGCAAATATTAAGCCTTCCTTCAGAACAAATGTGACGATCACGCTCGATTTCAGTTTTTCTTGCTGGTACGTCTTCGTGACTGTACCTCCGCGCATAAGCTGTGCAACACTGTCTTCTGTCAACCAAAACTTACTCATGGCGAAGCGCTCACGTGTAAATTGCCCCCGGAGTGTCCAATTCAAGCGATCAATGTCATGATCATATGGAGTGTGAATGATCGTCAGTTGATATTCATCTGCTATCCGCTCCGTCTCTTCAAGCAGTTGCTTTGGCTCAATGCTCCGCAGCTTTTCTACAGCCTCAGTCAACGATGCCCGCTTCTTGTAAATAAAATAATTCGGCATAAAAAATGTATTTACGCAATAAGAAAGTCCGAAAACGACAACAAGGATGAGTGCAATATGCACGAATAGCTTTCGACTTAGCTTATTCATGGCGGCGCGGATGCTCGAAGCTATACCCCATCCCACGGTGTGTCAGTATCCATTCTTCACCGATCTTTTCCCGCAGCCTGCGTATATGGGTATCGACTGTCCGCTCTTCGCCGAAATAATCGTAGCCCCACACATGATCGAGCAGCGCCTTGCGGGATAGGATCTGGCCTTTGTTCACGATAAAAAATTTCATAAGCTGAAATTCCTTCTTCGTAACCCGCAAATCTGTTCCAGCCTTGCTAATCTTCTGTCCTTCCATGTCAACTTGAATCTCGCCGAATAGATACTGCGCCTGTAAATTCAACAGCTTCTTGACCCTTGCTAGTAAGATACGTGGATCGAACGGCTTCCTTATATATTCGTCAGCACCAGACTCCAATGCCTTCAACTCGTCTTCATACTCACCCTTCGCCGTAAGCATCAGCACCTTGAGCTTCGAATTCGCCTTCATCTCTTTGCACACATCGATTCCACTCTTAAAAGGCATCATCCAATCCAGAACGGCCAAGTCGAGCGCCTGATGATAATAGATGTCGAGCGCCTTAATCCCATTCTCTGCCGTAAAGGTTTGAAATCCTTCTTTTTCAAAATAAGCAACTAATATGTTGAGCATATGCGGTTCATCGTCAGCAATTAATACATTCATCAGTTTGTAACTCCTTCTATTGTAGCTATTCATTGATGCATTCTATATTATTGCATTTTTAATTGAATAAGGAAAATACTGCGGTTATACTGAATACAACAAATGTAAGGAGGAGTTACGATGAAGTGCGTAATACAAAATGGGGCAGGTTATAATCGGGGATAACGCATCATTCGCCCTGTAAACTGCGCGATTCCCCTTCATGATAGAAAGGGGTTTCCCGTTCGTGGAACAAATAAATCAAGACAATCGCGCATGCGTATCTGCGGAAGAACAATCAAGTCATTCTTTCCGTGATGTAAAGAAATCTTTTGCATGGTTAAGCTTCTTGGCATTCTTCAGTGTATTGAACGAAACCGTGTTTAATGTATCTTTGCCTGATATTTCACATCATTTCGGCGTAAGCCCTTCGGTAGCAAATTGGGTTAACACTTGCTTCATGATTTCCTTTGCGCTCGGATCGGTCATTTACGGGACACTATCCAGCAAACACGGAATTAAGAAGCTTTTGCTGTTCGGCGTGCTCACCTACGGTATCGGCTCCATACTCGGATTCCTTGGCCATTCCTATTTGCCCGCCGTATTTGCAGCCAGATTCATACAAGGAGCCGGCGCATCAGCGGTGCCAGGTCTGATTATGGTCATGGTGACTCGGTATATTAGAGCAGACCACCGCGGCAAGGCGTTCGGCCTCATCGGTTCCATGGTAGCGCTCGGTGAAGGAATTGGACCGGCAGCAGGCGGAGTACTCGCCGGATACATCCATTGGGCTTATCTATTTCTCATTCCGATGATGACGGTGATCAGTCTTCCTTTCTTCTTGACTGCCTTGCCAAAAGAGCCCTCAAAGGAAGGGAACACCGATATTCCGGGCATTTTACTGCTATCGACCGGTATTATTCTGTTTACCTTATTTACGACTACGTACCATTGGCTTTACCTCGCAGCCAGTGTCCTTGTCATATTAGGGTTTGCCCAGCATATCCGCCGTACGAGCGAACCGTTTATTGCACCATCCTTGTTCACCAACCATCATTTTGTGCTCGGTACGCTTGCGGGCTCCATCTTGCTGGGTACGATCGCAGGATTTATCTCCATGGTGCCCTACATGATGCGGAATGTGCATCATTTATCAACAGCATGGATTGGCAGCGCGATCTTGTTTCCAGGGACGATGAGCGTCATCGTGTTCGGTATTCTGGGCGGATCGCTCGTTGACAAGCGTGGAACCTCGTTTGTATTTGCCACTGGTCTCGGGCTTATTACCTGCAGCTTTACGATGCTGATATTGTGGGGTCAGGAGTCGCCATGTTATATGACAGGAGCGCTCGTACTCGTATTCGGCGGACTATCCTTTATTAAGACCGTCATATCGACGACAGTCGCGGAATCACTAAGTGAGGAACAAGCTGGCGAAGGAATGAGCATGCTTAGCTTTGCGTGCTTCTTGGCTGAAGGTATCGGGATAGCTGTAGTAGGCGGTCTGCTTACACATGGCGAGCTGCTCGCCACGTTGCTGCCTGCTTTCACAAGAGGCTCAGTATCCTCCTTATACAGCAGTTTGATGATCTTCTTCATTGCTGTACTCCTTGTCGGCAGTATCGTATATGGCTTGTCACGAAAACGAAAATCCAGTATTTCACGCAGTTAACCATTTATGAAGATCAGGATATTCCTGATCTTCATTTTTATTTTCCACGCTTCTTTCCATAAGATGAGGGTTATCCATCTTCATATCGTAGAGTACGCTGATCCTAACTAGAATTTATGATGCACCATCTTCTGTCTGTTTCTATCTATTTTATGATTTTTTTGTAAACATTTCATTGTCAACTTGACATGGATATTGTATGATATGAGCAATTGCATAGTCATACAAATTCGGGGGCTTGAGGAATCGGGCTGAGATTGTAGCTGACCATACCGCTACTGACCGTTAATCTGATCTGGGTAATGCCAGCGTAGAGAAGATGTATTTGTCGCGTGATCATGCACAAGCTGTGGTCTATGACTCTTTCTACCGTCTGGCTGCCAGACGGTTTTTTTGTATGATCGATATCCAAAAGGAGAGGGTTATGTTGCCAGAACAACAGAGAAGCAGCAACAAATTAAAATTCACGGATATTCTTATTACCGTGATGATCGGTGTCGTATTCGGTGTCATCTTTAAAATGTGGGAGAGCGTCTACAGCCTTGCCAAGCCGTTGTTCCCGCAAGCAGGACAATTAACGTATGGCATGTGGTTTATGGCTGGTCCGTTCGCATACTTGGTCATCCGCAAGCCGGGTGTGTGCTTCCTCGCAAGTCTAGCAGCTGCAAACCTATCTGCCATACTCGGATCTGCTTGGGGATTAGAGACCATTGTATACGGGTGTGTGCAAGGTCTCGCAGCAGAACTGGCATTTGCCTCGACTGGATATCGCAAACACAGCATCTTTCTTGCAGGACTCGCAGGCATTTTATCTGCTATTGGTTCCTTCGTTATTGATCTTGCGTACGGTTATGCAGATTATGAAACTTGGGTTCTCGTACTCAAGTACGGACTTCGTGTGATCAGTGCCTTTATTTTCGCCGGCATCTTTGCTGATCTTCTCGTCCGTGCTTTGGAAGCAACAGGCGTAACCAAATCCATTCGCCCTCTATCCAAAGAAGATTACGCGGTACTTGACCGATAATGTAAAATACGAAACAATGAATACGGAATTTGTGGCTGAACCACAGATTCAGAATAAGGTGGTTACCTATGCAACAAAAGTCTTATACGAATTCGTCTGCATATGTTGACCGTTTGCGCCTAACTTTCCCAGGAGAGGAATCCTTGCTGTTCAAGGACCTCTCCTTCAACATTTCTACTGGTGAGAAGGTTCTGCTCCTCGGGCCAAGCGGCTGCGGAAAGTCTACACTGCTGCAAGTGTTAAGCGGAATTATCCCCCATTCCATCGAAGTTCCGCTCAAATACGATGCGATTAAGCTTCCATCTCGCTGGGGGTTCGTCTTTCAAGATCCAGATAGTCAATTTTGTATGCCATATGTCGATGAAGAGCTTGCTTTCGTGCTGGAAAATCTCTCGATCCCGAAAGAGCATATGCAAGCATACATGACAGACATTCTTGAGCGTGTGGGCTTGCAATTCGCTGATCTTCACATCGAAATCAGCACGCTGTCACAGGGAATGAAGCAGCGGCTTGCACTTGCTTCGGTGTTGCTGCTCGAGCCGGAAGTATTGTTCCTTGACGAGCCATCCGCACTTCTCGATCCAGAAGGCACGAAGCAAATATGGGACACGGTGAAAAGAGCCGCCATTTCCTCCACCATCTTGATCGTGGAACATAAGATTGAGCATGTCATCGATATGATTGATCGGGTTGTATTGTTCGACAACTCTGGGAATATTCTAGCAGACGATGAGCCCAATATTATCTTTCAGCGCCATAAGGATAAGCTCATCGAGTATGGCATCTGGTATCCAGACGTATGGCTGGATTATTTGCAGTCGGAAGCCTACCGAACCATCGTTCAAAGTAGAAATGAAGTTAGAGCACACCAAGACGGAATGAACCCAGCCTGTAAACTCCAGTTCGGGAATAATCGGGCAGAACCGATTCTATCCTTGCAGGATTTCGCGGGATATTACGAAGACATTCGTAAAATATATGTATCTGCATGTGATGTCTATTCTGGAGAATGGATTGCAATCGTTGGAGCAAATGGTGCAGGAAAAAGCACTCTGCTGCTGTCCCTTATGCAGATTATCCGCACAAGCGGAACCTATTATGTCTCAGGCAAAAAGATTGCATCTTCGCGTAAAAAGATGGTTTAAAGCATTATCCAGCAAGGTACAGCGCCCTCCAGCCGAGCTGGCATTCGTCTTTCAAAATCCAGAAATGCAGTTCCTTACTGATTCCATCTATAACGAAATGGCTTATGAATCAAGGCAAGAAAGAATGGATGAGAACGACATTGCACGAAGAATTGAACAGATGTTAACAGCATTCGATCTGAACGTAAGTCACGAACGGCATCCCTATCATCTATCTTTGGGCCAGAAACGCAGATTAAGCGTTGCAACAGCTATGATGCGAGAACGCCCTGTTCTGCTGCTGGATGAGCCCACCTTCGGACAAGATGCCAAAAATACATTTGCAATGCTAGAAAAATTGGAACAACTGCGGTCAAACGGAACTACCATCATTATGATCACACATGATATGCACATTGCCAATAGTTTCGCTGATCGGGTATGGCAAATTGATGACGGCAAATTGTTGAAAATGACCGTGCCTGTTCCTATCCTCAGGGAGGTGCAGTTGACATGAATTTGCTTGCGCCTAAGTCTGAGACATGGCTGCACCGGGTGAATCCCGCAATCAAGCTTGTCGTTTTTATCATTCTGCTCCTTGTAGCACTGCTTAACCGACAGCTTGATTTTGCGCTCTATCAGCTTGTCCTGTACACGCTGCTCCTGTTCCTATGCAGTGGTCATTCCAAGACAAAGCTGCTCTTATTGACGCTCCCCTTTCTGTTCTTATTCGTCTCGACAGCGTCCACTATGATTCTATTTGGTAAAGGAGAGCATGTATGGTGGTCTTGGGGATTGATCCGCATCTCGGAAGAAAGCTTCTATCGTGGGCTTGTCATCGGGGTGAAGACACTCTGCTTCGGTATGCTTGGGTTGACATTTGCCTTTACGACGAAGCCGATACTTCTGTTCTATGCACTCATGCAGCAGTTCCGGCTTCCGCCGCAATACGCTTATAGCTTCATCGCTTCCTTGCGGCTGCTCCCTGCGATTTGGGAAGATTACCGAACGCGATCACATGCACTCCAAATCCGTGGGGTTCGATATAAAAGCGGCTGGAGAGGAATCTTTGAACGCCTTCATACGTATGCCCTACCATTGCTCGCACAAAGCATTCGGCGCGCTCAACGCGTCGCTGTTGCAATGGAAGCGAAACGATTCCAAATGAACAAATCACGTACGTATTTTTACATTACACGGTACCATAGTATCGATCTTGCCTTCGTATTGTTGGTGTTCACTTTAGTCACGGCTATTTTTTGTTATCGCTTCGTTTTCCTCTATTTCACTTGGTCTATTGAACATGTTATCTCTGGATGATAAATGAAAAGAGGCTCAGTCCTGTTTGGACAGAAGAGCCTCTTCGTTCTTTCCTTATTCCTCGTACTTCCATGACACGGAATGCTTATACGCAGGGAGTTTCATCTTCCAATTGATATCCCGATAGATAAAATCGGTTGCCGTCCGTGTTAAGGTCAATTTCTTCGGCACATGATCCAACCCTAGAATGGTAAAGTCGCCATCGTAATCGATACCACCTCTAACATACGAGCCCCTGACGTCAATTGGATATTCATGTCCCTTCTCATCCTGGGCAATCCACCTTTGCCCAGTACTAACCGTAGACATGGTTCCAATCGCTTTTAACTTTAAAGATTTTTTGATCCCTTCAGCTTTGCTCACATAGGTTTCCTCGAACCCGTTCGGGTTCAACATTTTAAATTCATCACCAGCAGCCTTGAATACGGCTGGACCATCTTCCAAGCTTGCCAACGAGAAACTGATAGAATGATTCGTAAACTTCGGGAAGTGATAATCATCAATCCCTAATTCTCCTAAATTACCGAGATCCTTAAAAGCGCCAAACGTATCTATGCATGTCACTACTTTCGAATCCCCTTCTTCTCCTAACGTACAGCTTGACCGCAAGGGGAACATTGCCGGGCGCTCATCATAATCATGATATTTGTGGTCTCGAATATTGAGAGCTATATACTTGCCCTCTGTATCCTTAATGTAGTATCCGATTTCATGATAAGTATATAGCGCTAGATCCTCATTACGTGGTGCGGCACCTGCAGGAAGCTTCGACTGAAACTCGATTTGAAATGCGCTAGCGTGAAAAATCATGCGCGTCGGCTTAATTCTTGTTCCATCAGGTGCCATATATTCGCCGTTCAATGGAATCTCCCTTACCTTCTTCCTAGCTTCCGTCATATCCACATCAATTGAGAAGCGCCAATCTCCATTTACTAGTGTATATGCAACCTTGTCGCCTTCCCAACCAATTACGTCTATATTTCCGCGTATTGTAATCTGGTCGGTGTCTAATGTCCCAATAAGGCCGAGATCAATCATCCCGTACTCTTTCCCCTTCTCGCCGCCTTCCATATTGTGCAGCCCAAATGACGCATTCGGATCGATAATCGACTTGCCATCCGCGTCAACAACATCAATGGAACGACGTTGCAGGTAATCGTTTTGCGACTTGCCGTCTGGCCGCAGCAAGCGGTAAGCGATGACAATGCGCGACGTATCCGCCACGACTTCCTTCACTTCCAGCGTGTAACCTTTATCTTTCTTTTCAATATTTACGAAATGATGAATACCGATGATATCGGAATTTAGTAACCCTACGTCCTCCGTGCTCTCGATCTGGAATAGTGACTTAATCCAGTTGGCTACTGTCGGTTGCGTGAAGCTGAGGATAGAAGCAAAAATCAAAATAATTGCGGCAGCGACCCATTTTTTTCGTGAAATCCTCTTTCGGGAAGCCATTTGTTCCATTATGGACACATTTCCCTTAGCATCCTCATTCCTTGCTTCTTGTTTCCCTGCAACTTCCTCATCTTCAATAACCGCCATGATGCGATCTGTAAAGGAATCATCCAGCTTGTACGGATACAACGTTTGGTGCATTACACCCTGCTCCTCTATGCATGTCTCCAGTAAATGCTGGCACGGTGTACAGCTCTCAATATGATCCATGGCGCTATCAAGCCGTCCATTTACCATCAGTTCCTCCATCTGCTCATACGTGAGACATCTCCCCGACATCACTGACTTCCCTGACATCATGGCTCCCTCCTTGTTCAATCAACTTCTTCAATGACTTTTTGGCTCGATACAACGCATTTTTCACTTGGTGCATAGTCAAGCTCGTAATCTCGCAGATTTCCTCATACGTACACTCGTTGGTATAGCGGAGCAGGATGACAATACGTTGCGCCGGCGGCAATTGCTGAATGAATTGCTGCACATGCTGCCGAGATTCCGCTCGCAAATACAACATCTCCGGTGTAGTTTCGTCTGCCACGGATTCTTGATCCCATTCGATTAATGTGATCTGCTTGCGTTTACATCGATCCTGATAAGTACGAACAGTGATGGTATATAACCATGCGGCGAAGCTCCTGCATGGATCATGATCGGCCAGCTTACGATATGCCTTGATAAACGCCTCTTGCGCAACGTCCTGAGCATCCTCATGGCTCGCCCCAATACCTCGCAATAGCCCGTACGTTTGCTCCCTATATCGATTGACAAGGACAGCGTATAATTCCTGCCTGCCGCCAAGAACCTGTGCGATAATATCTCTATCTAACTCGGTGCAGCTCATGGCTCTCCTCCCTCATTGTTGTGTGTTCATAGATATAGACGAACCTAGTGCTTGCAACTTCTCATATTTAGGACAATAATTTTTACGCGCAAAAAAGGAGAACCGAAGTTCCCCTTCCTATTTTCTATTCTACCTGATATTGTTTGTCTATTTTTTCACTGCATGCATTTCATTAAAGAATTGAGTAGACGACCGACTTGGTTGGATCGTTGCTAAGCACACACCTGCCAACACGAATAGGAGCCCAGCGAACAGCGACCAGGTCAAGCTGGCGCCATACAGCCACACAGAAAGAAGTGAAGTCACGATAGGTGTAAGGTTCAAATAGATACTTGCCTTGCTCGCCCCAATCTGGTGCACACCTAGATTAAAGATGATATATCCGATAAGTGTTCCGCATACCACCATATAGGCCATCTCCATCCATCCTTGAATGGACATTTCAGGCACCATCTCCCATCCTCCCTCAGGGATAGAACTGAATCCGAGAAAGATTGATCCGAGTAGCGTCATAACGGCAGTTGCAAACACGGGCGATACATCTTTGACTACCTTTTTTCCAACAAGACTGTATACAACCCCGCACAACAATGCACCGATAAATAATAAATCTCCCTCATTGAACGATAAGCTGGCCAATCGCTCAAGCGATCCCTTCGTAATAACCAGCACCACACCGATAAATGAAAGAGCCAAACTGATTCCCAGTTTTCCGTTCCAAGCCTCCTTGAAAAATAAAATAGCCCCTAGAGAAACGAACAGCGGCATCGTGGCGATGATGAGAGAGCCATTAATGGCTGATGTGTAGTGCAGCGCCACAAAAAACAAAGCATTATACCCGAATATCCCTGTTAGCGATATAATAACGAGTCCTTTCCAATTTGTCTTCAGCCCTTGCAGATTCCATTCTGATCGGACAGTAACTAGAAGCAATAAAAGGAGACCAGCCAATCCAAACCGAATCGTAGCGGCAACGAGCGGCGGAATTTCCGTGATCACATGTTCAGCCGTTGAAAATGACCCACCCCAAAATAAAGGCACGAGCAGCATAAGAAAATAAATGCTTTTGTTGACGCTGTGATTGTTCAAAATGAATCATCTCTCCCTGTATATAGATTATATGTTTAAACTTATAAACATAATGTGCAAAAAAATAACCACGCAGCAGCACACAATACGCCTATGGCCATTAGACTACTACGCGCCCATCTCCTCCAACATCAGATCGATGTGGTGGACGACACAGTTCGGACAGAAGAAGGAATTATCCGATTTTATGTAACAGATCCATTGGGAAATCGACTGAAGTTCTTAGAAAAGAACTAGCAGCTACGGACGATTCTTCTCTCCGAACCTAGCCATGCCCCCTTATTCACATACCCGCTTCAATGGACATCATCAAGTCTTTAATCGTCGTCATAAATTCTCTAGCGCTTAAGGAATACAGTTTCTCATTCGCTTGCTTATTGAATGTAATGAGACCGGCTTGTCTTAATATTTTCAGATGATGAGAGACGGCCGGTCTTGATATGTCCATCTGTTCGGTTATTTGATTCACATTTAAGGCGCTATGTTCAAGCAGAAGCATTATGATTTGCTGTCGATTCGTATCTCCAAGTGCTTGAAATATAGGTGTTGCCTGTTGAAACTTCTCCAGCACTTGGTCTTTATTGCTGCAATCGTATTGTGTGTGCTCAACTGTGATAATTCTCACCTCGTATGTTCAAATGTTTAAACATACTCTATTATGAGATCCACTTACTTGAATGTCAAGCGTAGTCAATTGATCTTGACGAACGATGTCTCGTTCATTCAGCCTCCAGCTCATGATCAATCTCAGCCACTTCGTCACCGTGTTCCAATTGCGAGCCGTCACATCCTTACCCAATTTTCAGAAATTGCTGGCTAGCTTGGAATCTAGGACACTTTGCGTCGATATAGACTATAAATTTCTCAGCCAACAATGTGAAACCCATCCTCACCGCCAATGCCATGAGACAGCATGGCAGCAACGTTTGGTTCAGGTTCAGACGCACGGCCTGTTTAGGGTGTTATGAAACCAAATAAATGCCCAACGGAAGATTCGATTCTCCAGCCGTCATCAGTTTACAGGTGAATGAACTCTCCCCAGGGGGAACAACAATCGCAGCAATCAAGCACACATTTGTGTTGTTAAGCATAATGGGTATACCTTTTACTTCTCCATCAACGAGAATAGCACCTGTATAGGCACCCCCACGCGGATTCAAGTAAATGCGGATGGCCGCTTCTCTTTCGGTATGATTATGCAGCGGAATATCAATCGAGTAAATAGCACCGAATTGGCCAAAATTATCGACTGCCCCCTCACCAATATCACTCGTGCTAACCGTGAACAGCAAGTCGGCAGCCGCCGCTCCGTTCATTTTCGTTCGCGCACACACCCGATAGACGCTTTCCGTTCCAACGATATATGCTGGCATGGCTGCATGTACCTCGGAATAAGACCAGCATCCGCGCGGATGGGTGCCATACGAAGGAAGGGGGTCTGAATGGACTAGTCGCAAGTCCGCAGCCATATCCCGGCTTACAACCGTACGGACAACATACTCCATGACATCAGCAGATGAATCTCGTGTTACTGTGAACTCATAAATGAACCCGGCAAAATAACCATGTTCCAATCTCACAGATTCGATTAGTGCCGTCCTCTGACAAGCTGCCTCTTTATCGACAGGAATACAATGCTCCATAGTATCGCTAAGACAAGCCTTTACAAGACATTGCCCTGCATGAATCATTTGATCGTTGATTGGTTGAACAAGAATCTCTCTCCGTACCTGCTGAATAGTAATATTACTTGATGTGGATATATTTTGAATGGTTACTCCTAGTTGCAATGGTTGTCCTGTTTCGTTGCGATGCCAGCCGAATATCCGATGTAGAACGAATTGCTCGTCCGAACGCATGATATGATGCCACAATGTCCCTTCTCTTCCCGGGAGTGACGATGAATTTAATATTTCAGGATTATCGCTAACCAGCAGACATCGTTGAGCAGATGATTCTGCAAGCTCTACATCCATAAATACCGAGATCGGTACATTCATGAAGTCGACTGGCAGGTCGTTTTGATAGTAATTCACAAAATCACTCATCCCCTCAACGTTTATATTCAAGTCTGCTGCTGCATTTACATGCTATGTACAAAAACGAAAAATAGCAAAAAAACCGACCAATGTCATTGCCGGCTGTTCGGATATTTCCCTATATCAGGGGTAAAATACGAAAAATAGAAAGGTGTGTATTTATGGAGGTTATAGGACGTACATTTTTAGCATTTATCGCCATGCTTTTATTCAATCGAATTCTTGGCAAGAAGCAAATGAGCCAAATTACCTTATTCAATTACATCACCGGTATTACCTTTGGTTCCATCGCTGCAGCCATGGCAATTGACCCGCATATATCTCTTCTCGACGGTGTCATCAGTTTGACAATGTGGAGCTTATTAACAATAGGAATTGGCACGCTCACCTTAAAAGTTCCACGTCTTCGCGTTATGTTAGACGGCGAGCCCACGATTATAATCAAAAAAGGCAAAATCCTAGAGAAGACAATGGCGTCTATGCACCTGAACATGGATGATGTAAGCATGCTGCTACGCGAGAAGGACGTATTTTCAATTCGAGATGTCGAATATGCTATTCTCGAGCCGCATGGCGGATTGAGTGTGCTAAAAAAAGTGACAAACAAGCGCCCACTAAAGAAGATTTGAAAATAGGCACGGAACCCATCTTATATATGCCAACCGAAGTTATCACTGATGGTTCCATTGTATATCAGAATCTTAGAGAGCTGAACCTAACGAAAGAATGGCTGAATCAAGCGCTGCACAATGCATGATGCTCGCCTGATCATATTCAAGAAATTTTTTATGCCGAACTTCAAAGCGACGGTACACTGCATATTGACAAAAGAAGAGACGCCGTAAAGTGAAAAGGGAATCAATAAAGCTGCACTGGTATCTGAACATAATGGTTCACGATGGGATCTATCTCATAATACTCATGCAACAGCGCATTCAACTGTTCGTATTGAACAGTATTTCGAAAGCCAACCGCATGCTCCTTCAACGAATGCCACCGGACGATAAGCAAATATCGATCGGCGGCCTCAACGCATTTATGCAGTTCATGGGAAATATATCCTCTAGACGATGTCAGAAGCGGCGATGCGTGACGGAAGCAGCTTTCGAAATCATTGCTCGTACCTGGTTTAATATGAAGCACCGCCACCTCTCTAATCATTTGACAATACGCCCCCTTTAAACATTACCTGCTACGGCATTAGAACCATGTCATGAAATAGGTATGGTTAACGGGTACCTCGTTCCGCTTGGCCCACTTCATCAGTTCTTCAATGCCACTCTGCGACTCTTGCGCAAAGGCAAAGCAGCAGTTCATCGGAATTATATGCTTTGATTTGAGTTGTATGCCGATTGCTGGACAATTTATTCCTTTTAGCTTAATCGCTTGAATCTCACTGCAATGGATCATGCGACCATTAACCGTGATCGTATCAGAAGCCGAGCTAATTTCCACTGTACGACGCGAACGCACCGCATATACCTCTACTGCTAACGATACAAGCACGATAGCTAGAACGGCCATCTGCATCATAAACAACAACGGGAAGGTTCGACCCGTCATCGCTGTAACCTGCAGCATTCCAAAGCTGAACAATAGAGAAGCTCCCAAAACTGCCTTCGTGCGCGTTGGATATTTCACCCGATAATTCATATCATCCGCCCCAATCTGATTCTCAAATAGGTTGTAAGATATCGCATTGGTGTCATTCCTTATTATACCATTAAAGTTAACGTATTTGACACATTTTTTCACAACAAAGACACATTTTTAGTTGCAAAATCTTATCAATAAATGATACCCATTCTTTTCGACCTATCTGTGCCTGATTTTTCACGTTATGCGGCATGTTCATTTTCGGGAGAAAAATTAGGGGGAAGTAAAAAAACTCCATTGGGAATAGCGCGGAACTCGCCGTCTACAATGGAAATTTCCACAAAAAAAGAGAGGGAAGCCCTCTCTCCAAATAGCTTATATCCGATTACAGTAACAAAGTCGTCGCGTCATACACCTATTTTTACATATTATAGATTGTACCGGCACGGTCATTGATGACCCTCATTTTCGTATTATCATTGATAATAATCTCCGCTCCCGGTTGACCGTCCATATTAACAATTTCCGTTACCTTCCAAGCATACGAATTCATCTTATAGTCGCGCGTCGATCGCGACCGATCGTCCACGATTCGAACCTTATCTACAAAATTCAAGATTACCTCTGCGCCCGGCTGACCATTCGTATCGATAGCATCGATTATCGCCCAAGTTCCGCTGTTGGCGGCATACTCTCGGGTCGTACCGTTCGTATCACTCACAATAATCAGTCTAGAGCTGCCATTCACGATAAGCTCGTCTCCGGGCTGACCGTCCGTATCCGCTATTTTTGCGAGTGCCCAGGACACATTCGGCATCTTATAATCTCGGTACGTTCCTTCGCTGTCCCTGATGACGCGAATCCCCTCTCCAATGTTCAATATAAGCTCCGCACCCGGCTTGTTATTCGTTTCGGCCGTGCCAACGATGGCCCAGCTTCGATTGCCTCCGACGGGATACTTGACCGCCCGATTGCTCCGGTCATGAATAATGTACGCGTCTCCTCCAGCCTTGATGGAGATTTCTTTACCTGGCACGCCATCCATGTCTTCTACGGGCCCGACAGCCCATACTGTATTGCCGAATGAATAGGAACGAGTCCCTCCCCAGCTGTCGACAATGTCCCGTTCCGATAGACCATCTGCATTGTGCCGTCCCCTCGCAAGTCATACGTACCTAAGTATGTACCGGATGCTGCTTGGGCTTGAGGAGCTTGAATCGTTAACACTCCTGCCAGCATTGTGGCAGCTGCAAGAATAGAGAGAATCTTTTTCATATGCGCATCACCTTTCCTTGCTTGGATTGGATGCCGTCACCTGATCCCGATCTATCTCCAGTATATTCCTCGTGCAAAACTTGAATCTATAGATTCAAAACGAAAAACGAATCTTTTCTTCCTTTATTCACCATTTTGTAAAATGTGGTACTTTCATTCCAAAGCCTATTTTTACATAAAAAGCTCCGTTTCCAACTGGAAACGGAGCTTTTATGTTATTCAACCGCTTCCGATACCGGCAGATCGTTCGGTTCACTGCGCATGAAGGACCAAATGCAGCCGATCGTTGCCCCTGCAAGCGCAGGCACGACCCAGCCCAGCCCTTCGGAATACCAAGGCAGGTAACGGTACAATTTCTCAACGTGCTCAACTTCAAGCCCCGCCTGTTTCAGTCCGTCCACAATGCTGATCAATGAAGTGGCAAGCAAGCTACCAATATATACAGCCGATCGCCCCTTAAAAACATGGTGCATCAGGGTCAAGACGATAAGGACAATTGTAAGCGGGTAAATGGCCGATACGATTGGAACTGAAAATGAAATAATCTGATCAAGACCAAGATTCGTTACACCCACGCTTATGATGCATAATATTCCGATCCACTGCTTGTAAGAAATGCGCGGCACAATAGAGTGGAAATATTCCCCGCAAGCAGCGAGCAGGCCAACCGATGTCGTCAGACATGCCAGAATAAAGACAATGCCGAGCAATATCGTACCCCATTTACCAAATAAATGCAGCACAATGGCCGTCATAATCTGACCGCCATTCGCGGCTCCTTCAATGATGGAATGACTTGTTGAGCCAAGATAGCCGATCATCATATAAATGATGGCCAAGAACACGCCTGCTATTAGTCCGGCCTTTATCGTGATGGCTGACAGCTTCTGCGAGCTAGATATCCCGCGCTTGCGCAGCGCAGATACGACGACACTTCCTAGCAGCAGAGCGGACAACGCATCCATCGTCGAGTAACCGTCAATGCCGCCTTTGAAGGCAGCTTGATTTACGTATGCTTCTCCCGGTAGAGCATATTCCCCTAACGGATGGAACATGCTCTGTATAAAGACGAGTATGATCATGATCAGCAGGATCGGGGTCAGCACCTTGCCGATTCGTTCAAACAGCTTCGATGGATTCAGGCACAGCCAATAGCTGATAACAAAATAAATAAAAGAGTACACAAATAAAGACCAGCCACTCGTACGCAGCACTTCAGGCAACAGCGGAACTGTTCCCATTTCAAATGCCACACTTCCTGCACGCGGAATAACAAGAAATGGCCCGAGTGCTAAATAAGTAATAAAGGTGAACACAAATCCGAATCCAGGATGGACACGATTCGTCAATGACTGTAAATCACCGGATTTTGCAATCGCAGTAACGCCTAAGATCGGTAGACCTACAGAGGTAATTAAAAATCCGATCATAGCTTCCCATACATTTGAACCTGCGGCATATCCTACAGCCGGCGGAAAAATGAGATTGCCTGCACCAAAAAATAAGGCAAAAAGCATTAAGCCAAAATAAAACGTTTCTTTCTTTGATAGTTCAGTCATGCTGCAACTCTCCTGCTGTCATCTATCAACCGATTATAACAATACATTATAAAAAGCCAGCTTCTTTCCTGTCAAATCCAATTCCTGTGCATCGTCTTGCAGAATTACGCTCCAGAAATGGTTAAACCCTTTACCTTTAAGGATGGCACATTACAGCTGCCTGTGAACCACAAATCATTAGCAACTTCTTCAATTTGCTTTAGGAGATCGAACAAGTTACCGGACACGGTAATTTGGTTAACTGAACGTACAATCGTACCTGCTTCAATAAGGAATCCGATACAGGATAAGGAGAATTCACCTGATATCGCATTCGTCCCTGCGTGCAGACCTTGCAGTTGTACAATCAGCAGACCCTTCTCCGTCCCTGCGATTAGATCATCCAGTGATGCGGAACCCGGTACCACGTACATATTGTGAGGAGCAATCCCTATTTTACTGCGGTATCCCCTTTTTGAGGCATGGCCTGTTGACGCTGCGCCAAACTTACGAGCAGTCTTTAAATTATGCATATAGGTCAGCAGCTT
This sequence comes from Paenibacillus alvei DSM 29, assembly GCF_000293805.1. GTDB lineage: Bacteria > Bacillota > Bacilli > Paenibacillales > Paenibacillaceae > Paenibacillus_B > Paenibacillus_B alvei. Next base: position 241,909 of record NZ_AMBZ01000006.1, read on the forward strand.
GCCATCCTTAATGATCTCTGTACGCATCGCAGCATGGCCCTCCGCATCAAAGGAACACGCCCCCGGAACGCTATTCATCAACGGATCGTCCACAATCGTAATATTGCTGCCTGCGATCTGCTCACCAATTTTGTCCTTCAAACCAGAGAAGCCTTTATCAACTGCATCTGCCGAGAAAATAGACGTATACGCCCCAAGCAGCGTACTGGCAGCATCATGTCGGAAGATGACTGGATAATTATCCGAGACAACGGTGTCTGCACCAAGCTTAGACACAGCTTCGTGCGCAGCTCTGCGAGCTACAGCGGCAAAGTCGATATCCTCAAATCGTTCCATTGAAAAGTCGTACCAGTCTCCAGTTGTCGTCATGCCGAGCTGTGTTGCCACTACAGATACACTACCTGCCACAGTGCTATAGGAAGCGCGGCAATTCAGCCCCTCCGTATTGGCAATCAGTACATCACTCTCGGTCACTATTACTGAAGAGCTGCGCACTAAAGTGATACGTTCATCGAACTCCAGTGCAATTCGCTCCATGTCCATTGCAGCATCAATGAATTGTTGCGGCGGTGTGCTTTTCAACGCAGCATCATACGTCTTCACCGCCGAATAGGAGGCTGAACCCGCAAATAGCTGATCCAACTCACTGCTCTCCGTAGCTTCCGCATTACTTTTAGCTTCTTGCACAAGGAAATCGATGACATCCTCTTCTATCCGCTCCGAATACGCATTGCCCATTTTTCCATTGTATTCGGCGCGGAAGGAGACTCCGCCACTTTCCTTAATCGTGTAGGCATCAATATCTCCTTTGGACACCCGTACCGATGTTGAACGCGTCTGCTCATAATAAATTTCCATTTTTACGCAGCCGAGTTCCCTGCCCGCTTCAAACAAACGCTGCTGAAATGCTGCTATCTCCATCGCCACTTCCTATTCCCCCTTTCTTCCGCCAACCGTCATGCTGGAAACGCGAACCATAGGCTGTCCGCAGTTGACCGGAATACTGCCGCTCAATGATCCACACATGCCTTGGCCGTGATCAAGGTTATTGCCGACCATATCGATTTTCTGTAGGATATCAATCCCCTTGCCGATCAAGGTCGCTCCTTTGACTGGCTCTTCAATTTTTCCGTTGCGCACCATATAGCCCTCATTAACTGCAAAGTTGAATTCACCTGTTGCCGTATTCACAGAGCCTCCGCCCATCGTCTTGGCATATAATCCATACTCCGTATTTGCGATAATCTCTTCTGGCGAAGAGCTGCCCGCCGCAATATACGTATTATTCATGCGAGAGGTAGGCGCAAATTGGTACGACTGCCGCCGTCCTGAACCTGTAGACGGCATCCCCATCTTGCGGCCGCCGAGCTTATCGATTAGGTAGCCTTTTAGCACGCCGTTCTCGATCAGCACGTTGCGCTGCGTTGGCGCTCCCTCATCGTCTATGTTCAATGAACCCCACGCATTCGGAATTGTACCGTCATCGATAGCGGTAACGAGCGGGGACGCTACCTGCTCTCCTAGTTTGTCAGCGAACACAGAAGCCTTCTTCGCGACAGCCGTCGCCTCAAGTCCGTGACCGCATGCTTCATGGAACAGAACGCCCCCGAAGGCATTATCGATGATAACAGGCAGCTTGCCGCTCGGCGCATAAGCAGCTCCTACCATCGTCGTCGCAATGCGAGATGCTTCTCTGGCGCATCCACGGATATCCATCGACTCGATGAATTCCAATCCTGCATGAGCACCCGGACCCACATATCCCGTCTGCTTAATGCCGCCTGACTCTGCAATGGCGCTGATCATCATTCGCCCGTATGTGCGCTGATCCTCAACGAACAAGCCTTCCGTATTGGCGATGCACACATTTTGCACCCAGTTATATAGAGAAACTGAAGTTTGCGCGATCACTGGATTATACTCCTTGGCAGCTAGATGCGCTTGTCTCATCCATTCGATTTTGCGGTTCTTCGTCACTTCATTTGGCGGAACGAGAATCGGATGCTGATTGACGAATGTCGATTTGCGCAGATCAATTGAAATATCCTTCGCTTGGCCTCGTATCGCTTGAGCCGCAGAAGATGCAACCTTCATTAAATTATCGGAACTGCAATCGTTCGTGTAGGCATATACCGCAAAAACGCCGTTGAGCACCCTTATGCCGACTCCATAATCTCGGCCGCCAAGCGCTTGTTCAACAACGCCTCCGATCATTTCAAGACTCGATGCTGTTCGATCCTCTATAAATACTTCAGCAAAGTCCCCTCCGGTAGCAAGCGCAGCGGTAAGTATGTTTTCAATCAACGTCGGATGAAGCATGACTATAAACCTCCTTGTAAACTAAATTTCTTATTTGCATATGTATGTATTGTGATGTAAGGAATTCCTTGAAAAAAGCTTGCTTTCGGTAGGAAACCTCATCCATATGTACTCTATTATACATGAATATCATATCGCTCGACTCTATCGAATAAAAACAATAGCAAGTGCCTTTTGCTTCATTAAAAAATTCTTACAATTCAAACTGCGCATTTATGGTAATCCTGTGAAGTATAGTGTTTAAAAGCCACAGTCTCATATGTACTGCAAAAGTTCAGACTCCATCGTTCTATATCCGAATTATGAGGAGGGTAACATGCAACGATCTTCTGTACATTCATCTGCAAGTCCCCACATGAATCGTCGCGTACGCAAGCTATTTTTAATACTATCTTTAGCTGTTGCACTAGCGACCGTAAGTTCGGTTCATGCTGCTGATGCCCAATCAGCACAGGTCAATCCAAACGTTTTACAGAGTGCTTCATCAAAAATTTCTACGATCCCAACGACATTGACGAACGGCCCCTCCGATCCAAAGGAGATTGAGTCCTTTGCTGATCAGTTGTTTGCCTCGCCATCCTTACAGAAGCTCCCGGGCGCGGTGTTTGTCGTTGTAAAGAACGGACAAATTCTGCTTAGTAAAGGATACGGCTATGCAGACGTCAAAACGAAAAAACCAATGGACCCCGACACCACAGTTTTGCGTTTTGCCTCTGTTACGAAGCCGTTTGCGTCTACAGCGCTGCTTCAATTAGCAGAGCAAGGCAAGCTTGATGTAAAAAAGGATATAAGTGCCTATCTGGGCGATCTCACAATCCCCCGCAAAGTTGACGGCGCGCTAACTGCCGAGCATTTAATGACCCACACAAGCGGATTCGATTATCCAGAAGCCTCTGACGATCTATCCATTACCTCGAATGCCGATTATGTTCGTAAACATATGCCTACAGTTGTACGCAAACCTGGCACTTCCTACAGCTATGATAATTTCGGCTTCAAACTTCAGGGCTATCTCGTAGAACGCATCACAGGAGTGCCATTCTATGAATATGGCATGAAGCATATTCTTCAGCCTCTCGGCATGACACACAGCAGCTTCATTATGACGCCCGAAGCGAAAAGGAATCTCGCAACAAGCTACACAGGCACAGGCGAAATGATACCTTACTATGAAGTATCACCAGCAGACGGCCCCGATGGGAGTCTTGTATCAACCGGTTCAGATATGGCAAAATTCATGATTGCGCTGCTAAATGGAGGTACATATAAGGGACAGCGAATATTACACTCCGACACGGTACATGAGATGATGAAAATTCGTGTTTCTGCCCACCCCAAGGTGCCAAATACAACATATGGTTTCGAATCGTTGTATCATGAATCCTTCAATGGTCAGCACATAATTGGCAAAGGCGGCAATCTTCCGGGATTCGGCTCGTTTATTTGGCTTATGCCCGAAAGAAATGTTGGATTCATGGTTATCTATAATCGAAACGAAGATTCCAAGGAAGACTTTCGCAATATCGTATTTCGTTCCTTTATGAATCACTACTATCCAGACCAACGGCCTGTTCCCGCAGAAACGACGCTTGACAAAGATACGGTAAAAAAACTGGTAGGTGAATATCGTGATTTGCGTATCGGGTTCCACTCAATTCGAATTACTGTACAATCGGATGGAAAAATAAAACTAATTGACTCTATCAATGGCAATTCTCAATCTTTGTCACAAATCGATCCGCTATTATTTCGTACAGAGAAAGGGAAATATGTTGCCTTCAAGCAAAATGACATCGGCGAGATCTCCTACATGGATTACAATAACGTAGCCTGGTATGAGAAGCTGTCCTTGCCTGACATTCGCTATACCGATGTTGGTACCGATCATCCGTATCGCAGCTATATTCAAGATATCGTTATGCGAAGCGGAGACACCGAACATAAAGGGCTCTTCCGCCCTGCTTCACCAATCACACGTGCTGAATTCGTATCTATGTTCATGAAGTGCTTGCGTATGCAGCCTTCTCAACACCCAAGTTCTTTTTCAGACATGAAGGGACACTGGGCCGAGAAGGATGTCCAGGCAGCTCATAAAGCAGGCTTAGTTTCCGGCTCATCTGGACAGTATTTCAATCCCGACCAGCCGATTCAGCGGCAAGAAGCAGCCATGATTGCATGGCGATTCGCCAAGTATCTCGGATCCCCCCCTCAACAAGTTAAATTGGCAGGCGATACTGACGCATGGGCCATTGACGGAGTTAAGTATGCAGTTGCTATGCGCAAGTACGGCCCTGAAATCACTACGGATGCCGACAGCTCGATAGACTATGAGTCAAAACGCAGCATGCTGCGGCAAGAAGCCGCGGCATTAATCAGCACTATATTTAAGCAGGCTATTTCTTTCTAGATCATAAGAGCTCCCATCGATCCTTTCATTATGATCGTGGGAGTTCTTTATTTACAAACATGATTGCGACATTTTACCTTCTTATCACTCAAGTGCCCCATGCAGAATGCATTATAAACATCGAGGCAATACTATAGGCAAACTTTTGCAAACGTGGTGAACACATGTCAGCCCACTCCATATTATTAGTCGAAGATGAACAAAGTGTATCCCAGTTCATCCAACTTGAACTTGAGCATGAAGGATATGAGGTACTTCTGGCTGAAGATGGCGAACAGGCACTTGAATTCTTTTATCAAAATGAATGGAGCCTGATCCTTCTCGACTGGATGATACCCAAGCTGAATGGTCTGGAAGTCTGCCGCAGAATTCGCCGTACTAGCGATGTCCCTATCATTTTGTTATCTGCTCGTGATTATGTAGGGGATGTCATTGCCGGACTCGATACCGGCGCAGATGATTATATCACGAAGCCGTTTGAAATTGAGGAACTGCTTGCTCGCATACGCACTGCTCTGCGCCGACCCAATCAGGCCGCAAGTACAGAACAGAAGGAAGTATACCGGCTTTCAGACCTGACTTTAGATGTAAAGAAAAGAATCGTTTCTCGTGCAGGTGATCGGATTGAGTTAACGCAACGGGAATTCGAGCTTCTGCAATACTTATTGGAGCATGCTGGTGAAGTCATTAGTCGTGAACAACTATTATCTTCCGTATGGGGATATGACTTTGTTGGGGAGACCAATGTCGTTGACGTCTACATTCGTTATTTGCGCAACAAGCTGGATCGCGGCTATCAACATAAATTAATTCAGACTGTGCGCGGTGTCGGATACGTACTGCGTGAACCATAAGGATCAATGAAATGTCCATGTTCAAATCGTTAATCCAGAAAATGAAGCACTCCTCCAACACGCTAATGTTCCGATTTACGATCTGGTATGTGTTAAGTCTATTAGCTGTAATCCTGCTTATTGGGATATGCATTATGGGTGCAGTAACTCACTTTTTACTTCAGGACTCTAAGCAGGAATTGTTCGCAGTTGAACGCAAGCTGAGGGAGAGCATTCAGGAGGGATTTGTAGATTGGCAATCCTTGCTGGATGAGCTGCTGTACCCCGATCATGCAAATTATGATGTGCAAATTGTGTCCTTTGATGGGCGTGTACTAGCTCAAACCCGCAACTGGGATGAAGATTTTCTTACCGAACAAAAGATTCGATACTATTGGTTGGAAGCTGTTCAGTGGAATAAAGACTTCGGATTATTTATTCAAGATGATGTCATATGGAATCAATCGAATGGTCAGGTCGGGAAAATTTATATTCATGTACAGCTCCATTCAATTGAGCGTATTTTGCTTATTATTATCAAAGTCCTGTTCATTACTGCATTAGCTAGCTCATCGGTAGGATCGTTGCTGATCTATCACATTACACGCCGGAATCTCTCTCCCTTATTCAGCATAATGAATTCGATCGTCCAAATGAAGAACGCACCGAATTTAAGGCAAAGGGTATATGTCCCTGAGACACCTATGGAGCTGACTAAGTTAGCGGAGCGTCTCAATCAGCTGTTGGATGAGCATGAGGAACTGATTGAACGGGAAATGAACTTTGTAACGAACGCTTCCCACGAGCTCCGTACTCCGCTGACCGCATTTCGTGGGCATGTGAAACTGCTAAAACGTTGGGGCAACCAAAACGCAGAAGTGCTGCAAAAATCACTTCATTCATTGGATCAAGAAAGCCAGCGTATGCAGCGCCTTATCGTTCAATTGCTGGCATTAGCTCGTTCGGGCAATAACGCCCCGCCAAAGGAAAAAGTAAATCTCACCGACGTTGTACGAGATGCAATCAAACAATTATGGAAACCTGATTCTCATATCACCTTAAAGCTTCATCTGAACAAGGATACTTATGTATCTGGTGATAAGGAACAATTGCGCCAAGTTGCCGTTATCCTTATCGAAAATGCCGTGAGGTATACAAATGATCCTGGCTGGATTGAAGTTTCCGTCTTTCAAGAAAAGGAACTTGCATGTCTTCGTGTGTCAGATTCTGGAATTGGCATTCCCGAAGAAGAACTGGACAAAATATTTGATCGGTTTTATCGTGTTGACAAGGCACGCTCAAGGGTAACAGGAGGGACAGGCATTGGCTTGTCAATTGCTAAAGAACTTGTCGAGCAGCATCAAGGCCGGATTCGAGTGGAGAGCACCGTTGGCCAGGGAAGTACATTTCTTGTAAGCATCCCGTACTTGCATGAGTCCTCAGAACATACAACAAGCCTATAGCCGCATATTCCCATGCACGCTATAGGCTTGTCTCATTCATTTATCCAATTAAATCACGCGGCGAACTTTCGTGAGGCGTGATTTCCAACTGCTCAAGTTGTCGATTCTTACCCCGCCTTTGCCGTATGTGTGCAGGATTTTTCCGTTACCCATGTAGATGCCGACATGATGTACCGGTGAGTAGAAAAAGAGAAGATCGCCTTTTTTCATATTGTTCTTGCTTACTGCAACGCCAACTGTGGACTGCTTCTTGGACGTACGTGGAAGTTTAATGCCATATTTGCCGTATACATATTGAGTAAACGAGGAGCAATCAAAAGCAGATGTGCTTCCTGCTTTCGCACCGAATTTATATTTAACACCTAAGTATTTTTTCCTGTTGCTATAATCTTGTCTGCTTTTGAGCTTTGTGATGTAGAAGCAGCGCTAACTGTATGGACTGGCATTACTGCACCAGCTGACAATGCGAAGGACAAGCTTAATGTGACACATACAAATATTTTTCCAAACTTTTTTTATTAAACAATATTCTCATCTCCTAGAATAATGGATAGTGTGCTGCGGTCACCAGCGACGTAACAACCATAACACATGATTTTTATCCACCATTTACTAGGAAGAAGGCGGATCACCGCCGTTTCTTACTTTTTGTAATCTATTAGAACAGCATTATAAAATTCTCATCTTTCTCTTCTTGACAAATAGGTAGATGTGAACTGGTCTCCTCCCGAAATGATAAATATCAATAAGATTCAATACTAGAAACATCAGGATTTTGCGGTGCATCTACTACTATTATCTCGCGTGATGCGTATAAACAATGCAATCAAAAAACAGCGCCATCTCATCGCTTACGAGCGTTGAAATGGCGCTGCATTATTATTATTAAATACCTAATCTGCAGAGTCGACTTACATCGTAAGATGATCGTCATAGAGATTAGAGCGACGCTTGAACCAATCAAATAAATGCGTCACAACAACCTTAAGCACTGCATATCCAGGCACGGCCAGAATAATACCCACTACACCGAACAGGTTGCCGGCTGTCAATATGACAAAAATGATCGTAATCGGATGTATGTGAAGTGTCTTCCCCATAATTTGCGGCGAAATGAGCTTCCCTTCCACCAATTGGACAATCGTCCAGACGATGATCATTTTCAGCAACATCATTGGTGAAGTGACAAGCGCGACGATTAGGGCGGGTGTGATTGCTATCGCAGGACCCAAGTACGGCACAATACTCGTACAAGCTGCGATTACTGCTAGAATTAATGAATATTCAAGCCCGATGATTAAGTAGCCCGCATACAATAATATGCCGATGCAGAAGCTTACAATAATTTGACCCCGTATGTAGGAACTGATTTGATTATTCATCTCGGACATCACTTGATGTGATTGCTTGCGCAGCGAAGTTGGCAAGAATGTAAGGATATACTCAGGCAGCCTCCGGCCATCCTTCAGTAAATAAAATAGAACGAATGGAACGATGACAAGGCCGAGAATCGTTTCTGTGACTGCACCTAGAAATCCGCCGATTCCATTGAATGTGTTGTTTAAGAGTGAAGTTGCCCGTTCGGATAAGGAGCTTACGAAGTTGCTGGAATTAATATCGATGCTCTGCTGGATACGGTTGAAGAACTCGCTGCCAATCATGTCGCGGAACAACGTTTCAATCTGGGTACTAAACCCTGGGACGTTGGCTATCAAGTCAATCACTTGCTTCCGAATGACAGGAATAACAGCAAGAACGACGACCGTAATAATGCCGATAATAAGAATATAAAGGATGAGAATGGATATGAATCGTTTGATTCTCCATTGCTCCAGAAAATCAACGATCGGATTCAGCAAGTAATAGAGCACACCTGCTAATAGCACTGGAAACAGAACTGTCTTAATGAAAATAATGAATGGAGAGAAGATAAATGAGATTTTTGTGAAAATAAACACGTTCAAACTAACTAACAGCACAATCAACAAAAACGAGATAAGTTTATGATTCAAGATGAACGTTAACATTCTGACTGGCCTTGTTGCTCGTTTCTCCATGCATTAGCTCCCTTCTGTGTTTGATGTAATCTTAATCAAGAATTGCTCCTCTCCATCCGGAATGATTGCTAACTTCCAATCAAATGCTTTCGCTATCCAACGTACTTGTACATACAATTGACCGTCTCGGATCATAGGACCGCGGTATGTCTCCTTCAATACTTCACAGACATCCGACTCTGGAGCACACTTCTGATCCGGTTGATAAACATGGGTGTAATCTTCGTAATCCTGCTTGCCATTCGGATGTGTGCTGACCCAATATCCACGATAGTCATTCCCCCAAACTTCGACTGTCTTGGTCTTCTGCGGCATAGCGTATACATGGTAATCATATAATCCCGGTTGAAACGCATAGGACATGTCTAGCCCCATCGAACCCTTTATTGCGGACAATGGAACCAGGATCATGCCATGCTCATTGAACACCTCATTCTGTGCTACAGTTACATTTCCCAGCTGAACTGCATATTTTGTTTTCGCAACGGCGGCGGCATCATCAAGACCAACATTCCACCCCAGCAAAGCAATCCCAAGCAGCACGCCAGCGATTAACGTTCTTTTTATATGATGTACAGTCAACTCCAGTCCTCCTTTTTCGTTTTTAAGATTAAATTTCACATCCATATAATACCATAACAATTAACAAGTTGAGAAAGAACATTTTGAAGCATTTTCTGCAAAAAAAAAGCAATGACATGAGACGACAACACCGCCGTTCCATGTCATTGCAAGTTGTTTCTTTCCACTGTGCATATTCCTATCCATCCGATAAAATGCCGTGTTTCTTATGAACGTCGCCAGAGCCACTGCAGCTAAAGACGTTACAACCCCGACCACACATCCTTCGCGAATTTACCTTCTGCTTGTAGGCGTTCCAGCCACTGCTTCGCCTCCTGCTCATGGACGCGGTGCACGGTCTGGTAAGCTTGCCGCAAAGTTGCCTCTACATCCGGCGCCATTTTGCTTCCATCTCCACAGATGTACAAATGGGCTCCTTGATCCAGTAATTCAATGATTTGTTCCGCATGCTGCGCGATAAGATGCTGGACATATGTTTTGACCTCACCTTCCTTACGCGAGAAGGCAGTATGTACGATCACGATTCCATCTTGTACATATCGCTCCAGTTCCTCGCGGTACAAATAATCCGCCTCATTGCGGCAGCCGTAATAGAGAATGGCTTGTCCAAGCGATTTGCCTTCTTGCTGCAGCGCCTGTCTAGCTTGCAAAAAACCGCGGAAAGGTGCAACTCCGGTTCCAGGACCGACCATAATGATTGGCGTGACAGGATCGGCTGGGGGCTGGAATCTCGATTCAGGTGTTCGGACGAACATCAGAATCGAGTCCCCTGCTTCCCGAGCAGCCAAGTAGTTGGATGCAACTCCGCGATATTCACCATTGCCGCTCCACGCCGGGCCGCGCACAACCCCAACCGTGATGCTCGCCCGTTTCTCCTGAATGCGGGGTGAACTGGATATCGAATAATATCGAGCCTTAAGCGGAGGCAGCAGTTCTAAAAACCGCTCGAACGGCATCTCGCAAGCTTCGTATTTCTCTAACAGATCAAGCATGGATACCCGTTTGCGCAACACCTCAGCTACATACTTATCTTCGGTTAGAAGTGATTCCAATTCACGCCTATGAGGCGGACACGCCGTATAAGACGCCAATTCGCGCAGTTGAGCTCGAGTCGCCGCTTCTTGCAATTCTACACTATGGCTTAATAAATCGGACAGGCTGACAGGTTGGCCTGTAGGCAGGTGAGCCGCGCTGCGTCCGCTTGCATTGACGATGAGATGATCACTGCCGTTTAGCCCGAATCTGCGCAGCACGCGCCCAACCTGAGCAGCGTGATTACGCGGCAGCACGCCCAAATGATCGCCTTCCTCATAGGTGACTCCATTAGGCAGTGCGATCTCGATATGGCGGGTACTGCGTCCGCTCCCCTCCTGCTGCAGTTCGCAATTGCTAACTACTTCAGCATGAACCGCTTCATACGATTGGGCCAGGCGACTGCCTGCGTAATCCTTCACGAATTCGACAGTAAGTGTACTGCGAGCACCTTCGGATTGCTTGGTCGGCTGCAACCCTAACACATTCATCATGTCCGGCCACAGCTTCGTACGCCAGCTTTCGACGTTGAGCTCGAAGTCTCCGCTCGCATCTCCTTCCCCACGCATCATAAGCCGTTCAGCGCCCTTTTTCTGCATCTGCTCGTCTACGAATCGCGGTACATCTTGATAGGTGCTAGCCCAATTGCGATCTCCACATCCGAATACAGAGTAGCGAACCCCTTCCAGCTCACCATCATCTAATCGCTCCAGCCACTCCACGAATGTCTGTGCATTGCTTGGCGGCTTGCCATTGTAAGATGAGGTCACAATGAGAACGGCCCCGGTTCTTGGGAGCTTGCCCACATAATCACTCAGTGGGGCGACCTGGCTGAAGAATCCCTGATACCGTCCTTCATCCGCCAGCTCGCGGGCAATGCCTTCGGCCGTTCCGAGATTGGATCCGTATAGGACGAGAAGCGGAGTGTCGTGCGCTTCGGCTAATGGAGCTTGCTGAACATGTTCCTGCTCTCTTGATTCACCAGCCGCCGCTCCCTTTTCAGACCAAGCGACAGCCCCTAGTTTCTTCCGCTGCCGAATGCGAATCCGAAAATCGTCAGGCTTCAGCGTCAAGGCTTCCTTCACCTTTAGTTGATAGTTGGTATGATCGATAATTTCGAAATGCTTGAGCACCATGCCCAAAACGAGCGCAGCCTCCTGCAGCGCGAACTGCTGGCCGATACAAGCGCGCTGGCCATTGCCGAAAGGCTTGTAGGCATGATGAGGAATTTGGCTCGGATCCTCGAAGCGCTCGGGACGGAACTGTTCTGCATCTTCTCCCCATACAGCACTGTCTCGATGCAGCCTCGGCACAAGCACATTCACACTCTCCCCCTTCGCAAGCGGGTACTTGCCAGCCAGCAGCGTATCCTCTTTCGCAAATAGCGAGAATGCCGGGGCGGTCGGCCATAAGCGAAGAGATTCATTAAGTATCATCCGTATGTATGGCAATTGTCTCACCTGTGCATACGTCGGAACAGGATCCGTCAACACTCGATCTACTTCCTCGTAAGCCTTCTGCAAGCAGGCGGGATGCTTCAGCAAGTAATAGATGGCGAACGACAACAGGCCGCTTGTCGTTTCGTGACCCGCGATAAGAAACGTAATAATCTGATAGCGGATGTTCTCGTCATCCAATGACTCTCCAGTTGCAGGATCCTTTCCGCTTAACATATGACTCAGCAAATCCTGTCCGGCCTCTTCCGGCTGTTGCTTCCGCTCTGCAATGATTTTGTCTACGAGCGAATACATGAACTGAATGTCATGGTGAAACTGCCGCTTCGTGACTACCATGAGCTTATCTTGGATATTGAGGCGCTGAAGCTGATGCATCGCTTCGCTTAGAGCGCGAACCATGCTTGTAATAAACGGATGGGGCTGATCGCGATAGAAGCTGTTGAATCGATAATTGAAACCGCAGAGTCCGATTGTATCAAGTGTCAAGCGTGTCATATCTTCGGGTACATCGATACTTTCATCCGGATTGAGCCTCGACCATTTTTGGATAAGCTGCACTGCAATATCGACCATCATCTCATGGTAACCGCGCATAGCCGACTGACTGAAGCTCGGCAGCAATATATGATGAGCCTTTTGCCAGTTCGGCTCTGCTGTTTCGCTTGTGAACAACCCGTCGCCGGTAAATGCCCGCACACTGCGCAAGGGTGCCCATACGTTCTTATCGAAGCGTGACTCGTCGCACGCATCCTTCACCAATTCATGGCCAGAGATAAAAATTTCACTTCTCCCCGGCAAATCAATGCGAAATATAGGGCCATACTCCTCAGCCAACTGCACCATAGATTGAACAGGCGCCTCCAAATTCAACTGCGGTAAATTCCCCAGCAGACCAAACGTTTTCGGCTGAGGAATATGGGGTGAATTTGATTCTGACATTGCGGCATCTACTCCTTACAAATAGACATATTAAAGCATATAAACTTTCGGTCTATTATTCGCAATATCGCACTCCTTCATCCCACATAGCAAAAGAGCCGCTGCAAAAACAATAACGGCTCCACCGAAATTATCTTTACAGAGGCTCTTTTTACATAGAGGCTATATGTAAGTGCAGGTTCGCTTGCTTACCACAGCTCTTCTTTCTTTTTCTTAGGTTGACGCTTTATTTTATTCTGAACGGCAGGCAAATGCTTAATGCTGCGAATCATTGGACCTTTACATAACGGACAACTTTGTTCATCGGAGGAGAACTCGTCTCTTACCCATGCTTTACACTCTGGATTTCTGCATTTCAGAATTTTTGTAGGAATCAATTTCGGCTTCTCGTCTTGACTAATTGTCACTTTCCAGTACATCCCTTTCCAATCAACATTCTATAAATATTTAAGCCGATAAAATATATCATCAGATAGCTGCTTATGTCAAAGTAAAATGTATGCATCGAAACATGAAAAAAGAGGCATCCCGCTAGAGATGCCCCTCATTCACCCTGAATCTATATGCTATTCCCGATCAAATAAGGCTGCACCTGCAATTCCTGGCTTCGTCATTTCATACGCATCCAGAATGGTGTCGAGCTCTTCCTCTGTCAGAACGTTATACAGCAAGCACAGCTCGCGTACGGATTTGCCGTTCTCTGTAGCTTCCCGTGCAATGCGGGCAGATACCTCGTAACCAAGATGCGGGCTTAATGCCGTAATAATGCCTACACTATTCTCCACGTACGCACGACAACGCTCCTCGTTGGCTTCAATTCCTTCCAAGCAATGTGTGCGGAACACTGTGAATACATTGTGCATCATGCTCAGAGATTGCAGCAAATTGAATACAAGTACAGGCTCCATTACATTCAACTCAAGCTGCCCCGCTTCCGATGCCAAGCATATCGTATGGTCGTTGCCGATAACTTGGAAGGCAACCTGGTTAACAATTTCACACATAACCGGGTTCACCTTGCCTGGCATGATAGACGAACCTGGCTGACGGGCTGGCAAGCGAATCTCGCCAAATCCGGCGCGTGGACCTGATGCAAGCAGACGTAGGTCATTGGCCATTTTCGACATGTTCATCATACACACTTTGAGCGCAGCAGATACTTCTGTATAAGCGTCCGTATTCTGTGTCGCATCCACAAGATGCTCTGCATGGACGAGCGGCAGCTGACTGATCTCCGCCAGGAGTTCGACCACTCGCTCAATGTATCGCGGATCCGCATTCAAGCCTGTGCCTACAGCAGTTGCCCCCATATTAACCTCAAACAAATGCTGCTTCGATTGCTCAATGCGATGCATGTCTCTTGCCAATACGCGGCTATATGCTTCGAACGACTGGCCCAATCGAATCGGAACTGCATCTTGAAGGTGTGTGCGTCCCATCTTAATGACATGGTCAAATTGCTTCGCCTTGCTGCAGAATGCGCTGTGCAAATCTTTCATCACGACAAGGAGCTTATCTACGAGCGTTAATACGGCAATATGAATGGCACTTGGGAACGCATCATTCGTCGATTGAGAACGATTGACATGATTGTTCGGGCTAAGGCTGGCGTAATCGCCCTTTTCCTTGCCCAGCAACTCAAGTGCTCGATTCGCAATGACTTCATTTGCATTCATATTCATCGAAGTTCCTGCTCCACCTTGAATCGGATCGACGATGAATTGTTCATGCCATTGACCATTAATGATCTCATCCGCGGCTTGTACGATGGCATTGCACGTGTCTGCTTGAAGTTGCTTCACCTCCATGTTGGCAATGGCGGCAGCTTTCTTTACAATGGCCAAGCCACGAATTAATTCCTTGTTCATCCGCGTGCCCGAAATTGGAAAATTCTCTACGGCGCGAAGCGTTTGAATGCCGTAGTAAGCTTCGGCTGGTACTTCTTTCTCCCCTAAAAAGTCTTTTTCGATACGAGTCGGGTTCATAATCATTGGATTCCCTTTCCTTCTCTCATGAGTAGTAGGTTCATGTATAAGGCAGAAAAAGCAACGCTCGCTTTGATTGTAATACTGTTTCCATAAATGTTCAATTTCTCATTTGAAAAAACATACATTTAATTTTTTATTATTAACGATATAATAGATTTGCAAACATACGTTTGTATAAACAAGTCGATTGTGTACATTAGAAAGGAGTATGTATGAAAGGATCAACACACCTTAGTATCGGTGTGGCCATTGGTGCCGCTGCTGCGGCGCATTACCCATTCTCCATCCAGAATGCGTCCATTTACCTTGCTGTCGCTGCATTGTCTGCGCTCAGCGCGGATTTGGATGGACCGAGTATACTGAGCAGACGAATTGGCAAAGCAGCCAAACGGGTACATAATTTATGCATGTGGCTTGGCGTCTGCTGTGTGGCAGGAGCTATTTATCTATATGCGACGAGCGGATCGCTGAGTCAGGAGGCAATCGTTCTAACCATTGTTATGCTTTTGCTCGGTTTTGTAGCGAAGGAAGGATTAATTCGCAACATTATCATCAGCTGTGTCGGAGGAGCTATGCTCATAGGCGGTGTGCTTCTGGGCTGGGGCTGGCTTATCGGACTGGGAATTTTCGTGGGCTGGGTTCCGTGGCTGAATCATCGCGGCCTCTCCCATACAATCTGGGCTGCGCTGCTATGGGGAGCGATTGGCTGGGGATTAGAACAGCATTTGGAGCTCGAAGGAGTTGCTCTCGTATCGCTGCTCGGATATGGTTCCCATCTCCTTGCGGACACCTTAACCCCTCGCGGCGTAAAGTGGCTCTATCCGCTATATAAGCGGTCGATCAAGCTTCGACTATAAGAGCCGTTTGTTTCTTTCAGAAATGGCCATACTGTTGCTGAATCCGAATGCTGTATTCGAATCATATAGCGACTAGAGCTGCATTTGTCTATCATAAAGGTTGTAAACCAGCACCGACAGGAGCTTCTTCAATGACCGTACATTTCGTACGAATTCAAAGAAGCTCCTGTTTATTTTTAGGAAGACAATAGTGCAATATGATTTTTCCTGCGATATGTCGTTGGGCTCATCTCCATTCGGTTCTGGAATACCCGAATAAAGGTAGGATAAGATCGGAAGCCTGCTTCATACGCTACATCTGTTATTTTCATATCCGTACTGATCAACAGATTGCACGCGTGTGCAATTCGAATCCGCTCCAAGAAGGAATAATAGTTCTCGCCGACCAACTGCTTGAAGGCAGTGCTAATATAAGAGGAGCTATAATTATATGTCTTGGAAAGAAACTCCAGCGTAATCTCCTCTTTGAAATTTTGATACACATAATAGACAACCTCCCACATTCCCCGCCGCAAATGATCGTCCTCAATATGGGAACCCTCATTCAAGTGGGCAATCCGGTATCGGTCGAACCATACAAATAACTCGGTAAGCTTTGCAAGGTATATCATCCGGCTCCAAGGCTTGTGTTCTTGCATTTCCTCATACATGTCTTGCAGCAGCAAGTGAATTCGGTTCGACGTGCTCGAATCCAAATGATAGGTTGTATTCTTGTCTCCCTCT
The DNA here is from genome assembly GCF_000293805.1 of Paenibacillus alvei DSM 29. GTDB lineage: Bacteria > Bacillota > Bacilli > Paenibacillales > Paenibacillaceae > Paenibacillus_B > Paenibacillus_B alvei. The sequence goes on from NZ_AMBZ01000006.1 coordinate 258,566, forward strand.
GCTCCCTTCAGCAAACTGTGCAGGGCCAAGAGAGATTCCCCCGCACCAAAAAACGCCTTCAATCCGATTGCCCCGACATAGAGCCGCAGCTCATCCCCTTCTTGTATAGCTAGCTCATGAACTTGATGAGGGAATACGAGAGTAAATGTGCCTGGTGTCAACTGCTTCTCCACTCCGTTGATCATCTCTATGCCAGTTCCCTCTATGACATAAGTAAACTCAATGAATTGATGTACATGGGCAGGAACCGAGGCTTGAAGATGATGAATCTTCAGCGTGAACGGAAAATCACTATAGATTTCCTTATCACCTTGCAAATTGTACGGGAACATGCACACACCTCCTGCTGTTAGCATCCTTTTGATAACCACATTCTAACACAAAAATTGAGAGGTTTTTTAAAATAATGATAGGATAGATAGAGATTTATATCATATAATACATTATGTAAGTCATATTCAATATAACATTTTAAAAAATAAGAACATGTGTCTGTCACGATTGTAATTTGCAAAAACAGCGCACAACAAGTACAAAGGAGCGAAAATAAATGAGCTTGCTATCTCACGTAAACCCATTGCAAGGTACGGATTCGATATATCCTTATTCTAACGGCAACACATTGCCGCTCATCTCCCTGCCTTTCGCTATGAATGCATGGAGTCCGCAAACGACGGAAGCTGGCGGCGGATGGTTCTTCAATCCAAACCATAATCGTTTCGAAGGAATCCGACTTACGCACCAACCGAGTCCTTGGATCGGAGATTACGGGCATATGACATTCATGCCGCAATCCGGACCATTGAAGGCTTGGGCGCCTGAGCGTTCCTCCTCCTTCCGCAGACAGGACATGGTTGTACGCCCTGATTATTTCAAAGTTCGGATGCTGCGCTATCAAGCTACATTGGAATTGGCTCCAACGACGCGCTGTGCAAGCATGCGCCTGACGTTCGATCGCCTGGAGCAATCCCGGTTGATTCTGTCACCATTCCCTGGTGAATCCGCGATGAAGATTGATCCGAAGAATGGCACACTTACGGGCTATACGACAGCTAAGGCTGGAGGAACTCCCGATAACTACCGCATGTACTTCGTTGTGAAATTCGACTGCCCAATCGATGCTGAGGCAAGCGGATTGACAAATCATGAGTCGAAGCCTGTTGCAGGGTTGTCAGGTACAGATGAGCGCCTTGGCGCATATGTAGGACTGCAAGTGCCAGCCAATCGTGTTGTTCACGTACAGGTAAGTACATCCTTCATCAGTGAAGAACAAGCCTTCATTAACCTGAATCGAGAAATTGGCGAGCGCAGCTTCGATGAAGTACAGAAGCTGGCAGCAGATGTATGGGAAAAGCAGTTAAGCGTCATTCAAGTCGAAAGCGATGACAAGGACAAGCTGGACACGTTCTATACTTGTCTGTATCGGACTTCCCTGTTCCCACATCAAATCCATGAATTTGATGCGAATGATAAGCAAATCCACTTCAGTCCTTACAATGGCAAAATTGAAGAAGGCCCGCTCTTCGCTGACATCGGATTCTGGGATACGTATCGTACATCGTTCCCGCTGTACAACCTGCTCTACCCGTCCTTCATGAACGAAATGATGCAGGGCTGGGTCAATGCATACAGAGAAGGCGGTTGGATGCCAAAATGGGCTTCCCCGGGTGAACGCAGCATGATGCCAGGCACGCTCATTGATGTCAGCTTCGCAGACTCTGTTGCCAAGGGTGTTACCGGATTCGATGTGGCTACTGCGTTCGAAGGTTTGCTGAAGCATGCGATGACCGTTGCTGATGATCATCGTGTAGGACGTAAAGGAATGCAGGAGTATTTGAAGCACGGCTTCCTCCCTGCTGATATTCATACACATGAGAGTGTGTGCAACACACTTGACTATGTATATGGCGACTTCTGCATCGCACAAATTGCCAAGCATTTGGGACGCGATGCAGAGTATAAGCAGCTGATGGAGCGCGCTCGCAACTACAAGCACTTGTACGATCCAACGATTGGCTTCATGCGCGGCAAGCTGGAAGACGGAAGCTGGCTTGAGCCGTTCGATGCTACAGAATGGGGCGGCCCGTATACGGAAGGCGGGGCATGGCAGAGCAGTTGGGCCGTACAGCACGACCTTCTTGGGTTAGCAGACTTGATCGGCGGACGCAAGCAATTGAAAGAACGACTGGATGCATTGTTCGCTGCGGATCCAGAGTTCAAGGTTGGCTCTTATGGCTTCGAAATTCATGAGATGTCAGAGATGGCTGCAATCGACTTCGGTCAATTTGCGATTAGTAATCAACCAAGCTTCCATATCCCATACGTATATACCGCTCTAGGTTACCCTTCCTTGACGCAGCATTGGGTGCGCAAGACAATGGATGAACTGTTCAGCGCTCGTCCTGACGGCTTGCCGGGCGATGAGGATAACGGCAGTTTAGCTGCTTGGTATGTATTTGGCGCAATGGGCATCTTCCCTCTTACGCCTGGTGTTCCACAGTACGTGTTCGGAACGCCATTGTTCAAGAAGATGACTGTCAACCTGGACAACGGAAAACAAATTGTCATTGAGGCACCTAACAACTCTGCCGAAGCTAAATATGTAGCTGGTGTGCGTGTAAATGGTGAGCAAGTGTCCCATTTGTATATTGACCACGAACAATTAAAGGATGGAGCTGCCTTGTCCTTCACAATGGCAGAGGAGCCGCATGAGCAGCAATATGATGAATCCGCATTACCTTATGCAATGTCAAGAGCGTAAGGCAAATTCGATTGTTTCGTTCTTCATTAGGCTTGCTTCTTAGTCAATCGACCAAATAGAATGCAACAAGGCTAGGGGTGCTCCGGTCAAATTGCGACCTGGAACACCCCTATTTTTCTGCTAAACGCTGAGAAGCCTGAAGGTCAGATAATCTCTCCATTGCCAGCTGCACAGCCATCGCGTCATCAATATATCCGATTGGGAACAGATAATCTGGAATGATATCCGCTGATAAAATAAAATACAGCAGCGCACTCCCTAAAATAGCCCGCTCTTCTCTCGTTGCTTGATCGCTGCAATATTGCTCGTAAGCATCATGCAATTGATCAATGAAGGGGCCCCACCCGCTCACTTCTTTAACCTTAGCATGAAAATTGTCGCGAATCATCCGGTCACCTTCATCGGTTTGTGCATATTGCTCATATTTATCCAGCTCCTGCCTGACATGCTCCTTCGTAAATGGATAATCGAGCAGTTGTATCGACTTGACTATAAATTGAATGGTATCTTCCTTTAGTTCATCGCCAGTTGGCTCCACAGGAACCGATTCGAGCTTGCCGAATTCAACGCCGACGGCCTCCATCAATTGCTCAACGGGAATGGATAAATGCTTGGCGAATGAAGTGAGATGATGAATTTTGGCAGGCTGCTTACCGTTAATAATTCGAGAAATTGTTGCTGTATCCATTCCAGTTTGTTCACTCAGCTTGCGCATCGAGAGTGATTGCTCTTTCATGCACTTTTTCAGTATATCACCCAGTGGATTGCTCTGTACGATGGCCTTCACCTCCTGTCTTGATCACTTGCAATCCTTGCTCTCATTATGACCAGTATATGCACGGGTTCGCCTTGCCTACCCCATAATTTTATCTTCCATTGTGTCAAAGCGAACAAAACGAACGGGACGATGGCCGCAGACCAAATCCAATACCTGATCATTCCGTACACCAAGCAGTATTTCATCAACATGCCATTGATCATATGCGTAAGCCAACCGCATTCTGTTGAATTTTTTTCAACATTTCGATCGATACCTTATCACAACTCTCAACATCGTGACATATGATACCTCAACAGTGCTGCAAGCAGCACCGAACCATACCCACAATAAGGAGTTGAACAGCTATGTATTACTGCCTGAAATGTTCTCAAGTTCATTACGATGATGGCGCATCAGTAGTGTTTCGGAATGTGTTCTATGTGGATGAGATCACCAAACGCAAATTCCAGCTAGGAGAATGCCATTTGAAATCTCCGTTTCCCTACCCGGCAGGAAGTAAGTATCAGCAAGTATTCGTTCCTACCAGAGAAACCGTGCTGCAGATGCTGCACGAATAAGAGGAACGTCAATCCATTACTCATCGTTTGAATAAGTACGAAAGTAACAAGGGAGAGGTTCAGCATGCAGTGGATTATGATCCTAGGATTAGCAGTCGCATCGAGTATAGATAACTTAGGAGTAGGAATTTCCTACGGCATTCGGAAAATAAAGATTGGAGCTTTATCTAATGCTTTTATTTCAATCATTTGCTTTATCTTTAGCATGGCAGGCCTTATGTTCGGCCAGTGGATATCTAAGGTACTGCCAGGTATATTACCAACTCTATTAGCGGCATTTATTTTGCTCGTGGTTGGCATGCGCATCGTCTTACTCACTTCTCATCATGGGAATACGAAGGAAGAAGCTACAGTAGTCCTGAAAGCAAGTGGTGAAGAAAATTCTGGTTATGCGTTGGAGCGCATGCTGCAGAAGCCCGAAGAAGCAGATAAGGATAAATCAGGAACGATTAATTTGTGGGAAGCAACTATTCTTGGTGTCGCGCTGTCTGCCAATGCGCTGACAAATGGTCTTAGTGCCGGACTAATAGGATTGTCTCCGCTTGCCATATCATTGACCGCAGCAATTGGGAGCTTCGTTACATTATGGGCTGGCGCATTGCTTGGTCATAAACTGGCCAATATTCGAATTGGACGGTACACAGTAGGACAGTTCAGCACTGTGCTTAGCGGCGTTATCATCATCCTGATCGCGATCAATTCTTTCTTCTGAAAACACAATAGAACCCTTCTACAATGCGTTCAGGGGCATTGCAGATGGGTTCTATGTGATTACGTTTATGTTCAGAAGACAAATTCGCAGCGACAGCCGATCACATGCTGTGCCCCCTTATTGTCTGTCAATTTTGTCTTGATACGATATACAACGCGATCCAGATGAGAACGAAACCAGTAATTTGTGCACCCGTGACTACTTGATGGAACACAATCCAGTTCATTAGCATCCCTACCAATGGAAATGACAACTCCGCAAGTGTTGCGTAAGAAGCCTTTGTACTGGATAGACCGCGATAATAGAGCAAGAGACTTACTAGTCCTGGAAGCAGCGCCTGCAAGAAAATATATAACGAAAGTGTTCCCCATTCTGAGGCTGCAAAATTCCAGCTTGGCGACTCGATTGAAGTTAACACAATAAGCAGCGGGAGCGCAATTACAAATCGAAGAGATGTAACGGTCTCATATTCCATCTTGTCGAGAAGCATTCGACCCATTACGGTAGAGCCGCCCCACAAGAATGCTGCCCCTAGTGCCAAAATACTGCTATAGCCAATCACTTCATTATAGTGCCCAATTGGCAAAGACCATCCAAAAGTCAATAAATAAGTACCGATAATGGCAAGCAGAAGCAAAAGAGAGAACCGACGCGGCAGCGTCTCCTTCAATAACAATCTTGCCAAAATGATCGCAAAGACCGGTTGAAGCTTTTGCAGCAGCAGTACGCCATTCGCATCACCGTGTGCAAATGCCTCTGTGAACATGATTGTGGCAATGACAGAGCCACCCCATGACAGGAACAACAGTGCGAGTACATGCTTCCATGTACAGTTGCGCAGTTCCTTCCGGTGAATCCATAATACCGGGATCGCATACAGTGCGAGCATAAGATGCTCAATCAATACGATCTGAGTAGAAGTCATCGACTCCATTACCCATACCCGGAACAGTGGGCCAATACCCCACAATGCCGCTCCCATCGCGACGAACCATACTCCTTTGCGGGAGCTGTTCATTCGTGTGTCGGCCTCGATACGATGTTCCATATTCAATAACCTCCGAGGTTGTTGAATATCGGATCTAGACATGCAGAAGAGACAAATTCGCATTAGACCTGTTGTATGCAGTTGTTCCAAACAACGTGTGCGAGATCTTCTTCCATCCGGACTATACCGTCGGCCTTGGCTTCTCACCAAGTCAGTCGCTGTTCTTCCGTTCTCCGCTTAACCGTTACAAACAACCAAATAAGCGAACAGCGAGTCGCGGGCTCGGGCAGCTACGCCCATACCGCCGGTCAGGAATTTCACCCTGCCCTGAAGATCCATATTCAAACTACATAGTAGCATGTTGTTTAATTATTCACATGCCCTGTCTACATTATATCGAGATTTTAAATTTGAGCAATACGATATATCTCATTTTCATGAAACTTTTCATTGTTTGCATATATATACCAAATTCAAATATATTTCTTTTCTCCATTGCATCCCTTTCCATTTCATTTACAATAGATCGTATACCGCAACCTAATCATCTTTCCAGGAGGGGGCATCATGTCAATCGTTCGTTTGAATAAGGAACAATTATGGGAAACCTTTTCATTGTCCGAATATGCTTTTCAATACAAAATAAAACAAGAAGAGCACAATGAACGTCTTCAAAACCTGGAGCAGCATGACGTATATGGCATATTCGATCAAGGTCGCCTCGCTGCAAAGCTCCATATCATTCCTTTTGAAATCTATCTAGGACAAATGAAGCTGAAAATGGGCGGCATTGCCGGAGTGGCGACCTATCCCGAATATCGGCGCAAAGGCTACGCAAAGGAACTGCTGCTTTATTCTTTACAAGTGATGAGAGATGCAGGAACGTCCCTATCCATGCTCAATCCCTTTTCCTTCCCTTTCTATCGCAAATTAGGTTGGGAGGCTTGCAGCGATCGGATGACATGCCAATTTACACACCATGAATTGATTCCATTCCAGCATGAGCCGAGTGGTGTGGTTCGCCGCTTTTACAAGGAGACACATTCTCCGGATATCGAAGACGTATATGAAGCATGGTCTTTCCGGCATGCTGGCATGCTCGTGCGAGATAGAAAATGGTGGCTTGACTTGTATGATAATCATACTGCGGCAGTATATTATGACGAACATTCGCAACCTCAAGGATATATGTTGTACACGATGAACAACTCTGTGATGCAAGTAAGGGAATTCATGTGCATTACACCAGAATCCAGAATCGGATTGTGGAATTATATTTGCCAGCACGATTCCATGGCAAAACAAGTAGAGATGCGCCTTAACCAGGATGAACGGCTTCTGTTTGCCCTTGACAATCCACGAATTCCACGTACGCTGCATCCGAACTTCATGGCAAGAATAGTTGATGTTGCTTCGTTTCTAGAACATTATCAGTTTGCTCCCGTTTCCTTACACCAACCCATTATTTTGAGCATTCGCGATGTTCATGCACCTTGGAATAATATTTCAATTCTTTTACAGGAGGGGCACGCAACATTACTCTCTCCAAATGACTCACAAAATAACCCATTACTCAGCACAATTAACAATATCTATGTAGACATTCGATCATTGACAGCTTTACTGCTTGGTTATCAGCAGCCACTCGAATTGTATGAGTGCGGGATCCTTACTGGTGATTTCAGCAGCATCAAGGTTCTTGAGCAGTTAATCCCTAGGCTCCGTCCCTACATATCAGACTCTTTCTAGCCCCTTGTTGCGCTAGAGCATTGAGAATCGCAATTCATCTTCGTTATAATAAGCTGTATGAATCTATGTAAGGGAGATTTCTCAATGACTCGTAATCAAGTAGAACAGCAAATTATCGACAATTATGAACGTGATGAACAAATGATGATTCTTATTTTTGCCCAGTGGTGTGTAAACCATAATCTTGATCCTGCCGAACTCTATCATCGCGCATACCCGAAGCAAGGCGACAACTATCCATTGCAGCAGGCCATTGAACTTACCGTACCGAAGGAAGAGGCGGGGCCGATCCCAGATGAGACTTTGTTCGCCGTATTGTCGATGTATAATAACGAAGATCTTGCATTCGTCGTATCGGAAGAGATAGCAAAGCTGAAGCAAGGCCGCTCCAAATAATTTGCAAAAAATTAAAAAGTAAAATAGCGAAAGAATTGCAATTCTGTTCACGTATAAGATCATTGCAAATATGGAATAGTAGTCCATGATTGATACCAACTAACATCAAGGAGTATATTTGCATATGAAACGCATACGAATTGCCGCTCTTCTTCTCTGTTTGCTCGCAGCAAGCATCCATACGACCGCATTCGCTGGGCAGAGCCCCGCCTATCACTTTGGATTCAAGAAGAGTGTGAACGGCAAGCTTCCTTCAATTGACGAGGAAGGCTTCAAACCGACTATCGAGAAGCATGGAGCCATTTTTTTGGGCGATACAAACAAAAAATGATTTATTTAACCTTCGATAACGGTTATGAAAATGGATACACGGCACAAATCCTTGATACCTTAAAGGCCAAGAAAGTTCCCGCCATCTTCTTCGTTACAGGACATTATGTAAAAACACAACCTGAATTGCTGAAACGAATGATTCAAGAGGGGCATCTCATCGGAAATCATTCATGGAGCCATCCAGATATGACAACGAAATCTGATGAGCAAATACGTACAGAGCTGGATAAGGTCAAACAAGCTGTCACTGAGATTACTGGTGTAAAGGAAATGCCTTATTTACGACCGCCACGCGGTATATTTAATGACCGAACACTAGCTATAACGAAAAATATGGGGTATACCAATGTATTCTGGTCAGTGGCCTATCTGGATTGGGATGTCAATGCCCAACGTGGAACGAGCTACGCGTATGATAAGGTCATCAAGCAGCTTCATCCGGGTGCGGTCATTCTGCTCCACTCTATATCGAAGGATAATGCCGGGGCACTGGGTGCGATTATTGATGGCGCTCGCCAACAGGGATATGAATTTGCAAGTCTTGATCAATTGCAAGTGCAGCAGCCAGCTAAATAATACAGCTTCATCACATTTCACGATAAACGAATATCGTACCGATAAGGGCTGAAGAACATCATTATGTTCCTCAGCCCTTATTTGCAATTAACTATAGACTTTATATTTCAAGTTGACTGCAATTCGTGTATACTTGCTCATTGTGATTGCCAATTCATTCATATTCCGGGGTGTCTTTAGCTTATGTCATCAAGAAAAACATCGCAAGTGTATGCTTTGCTCATTGTAGGTATGATCGCAATTTCTTTCTCTGCCATTTTTGTAAAGTGGTCAAATGCACCAGCTTCTATTATCGGCATGTATCGTCTCCTAATTACCAACATTGTATTGCTTCCTTGGGTGTGGGCATACCGTTCCGAGTGGCGTTCTGTCCAGCGTAATGATTGGGTGCTCCTATTCCTGTCAGGCTTTTTCCTGGGACTTCATTTTCTGCTCTGGATGGAATCACTGCGCTATACAACCGTAGCCAGTTCGACGGTGCTGCTTGCCTTAGAACCGATACTCGTTATGGCAGGATCGTTCTGGTTTTTTAAACAGAAAACAACAGCTCCTGCATTAGTAGGCGTAGGGATCGCTCTATGCGGCATGATGCTGATTGGATGGGGAGACATGGCTGTATCCGGTCAAGCGTTGTACGGTGACATCCTATCCATGCTTGGCACGATAGCCGTAGTCATCCATATGCTGCTAGGACAGGATTTGCGCCAGCGCGTCTCTTCATATGTTTATAATTTCACGGTATTTCTTGTTGCTGGTCTAGCATTGGCTGCATATAACCTTTCTGCGGGATATTCCTTCACTGCTTATGAACCAAAAGAGTGGATTTTATTTGCATGCATGGCCATCATCCCAACTGTACTCGGACATATGCTGTTTAACTGGCTCCTGAAGTACATCAGCGCTACGTCCATTTCAATGAGTGTGCTTGGCGAACCCGTTGGTTCTATCATTTTGGCGTGGCTGCTCTTAGGGGAAACGTTAGTAATGACCCAACTCATCGCCTGTCTCCTGCTTATCATTGGTGTATGGGCGTTCCTTATGAGTGATCGGCGTGCTCACCACCCCTCTCCGCCCGCAATAACGGAAGCCGCACCATCCCGCTCCGTATTGTAATTCTGCCGAATGTAAAAAGCCGGTACTCGCAGCTAAGCGAATGCCGGCTTTATTGACTTCAACCATGCTGTATATTGAAAATTAGCTGTTCACGTACACAGGCTTCACACATACAGGCTTGGAAACTTGTACGGAATGCCCTGTATAGGCTATTTTCCCAGTGGCTCTATCTACATGGAACACTGCAATATTATTTGAATCTCGATTCGCAGCAAGCAAATAGGAACCTCCTGGTGTCAAAGCGAAGTGACGCGGATGCCCTCCTTCTGTAGACACATATTCTATAGTCGTCAGCTTTCCTGTATCCGGGTGAACGGCGTATACAACGATGCTATCGTGCCCACGATTTGAGCCGTACAGGTATTTTCCATCTTCAGAAATGGCTATCTCGGCACATCCGTTTTCGCCATCATAATTCGCAGGCAGTGTAGAAACAGTCTCAATTGGTCGAAGCTCTCCATTTTCCGAATGATAAGAAAATACGCTTACCGTCGAGTTCAGTTCATTAATCACATAAACGAATCGCCCATTGGGATGGAAGGTCAAGTGACGCGGCCCGGAGCCTGCTGGAACTTCATATTCTCCTTGCGGAACCAATACATTGCGTTGCTTGTCAATCGAATAACACTTCACGCGGTCACTTCCCAAGTCGGACACATATACATATTGCTCGTCTGGACTGAAAAAGGCAGAGTGTGCACGTGCCTGATTTTGATTCGGATGAGGCCCTTGACCAACATGCTGCTGAACATCGAGCTGTCGACCTACCTGTCCATTTTCCTCCAGCGCCAACAATCCAATACGACCACCATGATAGCTGGATACGATTAGATAACGGCTGTTCGAGTCGCGCTGGATGTGGCATGTAGGAGCATCAAGTGAAAAAACGCGATTCAACTGTGTCAGCTTTCCTGAATCTGTATCGATTGCAAAGCTAACCGCTTCCGCTGTCTTCGTACCATCTTCAGCAGCGCATTCCCCAATTGAATAAAGCTTCTTATGATCGATATCGACATTTATGAATGTCGGGTTCTTCAGTCCCGACACGTCATCCAGCTTCGTGAGCTGTCCAGACTTCTCGTCAAATGAATATACATATAGTCCAGAAGAATCTGCTTCTGCATACGAACCAACAAAAACTAGTGTACGTTGTTCCATGTATGTAACTCCCTTCGGTAATTGTCCTTAAGTAGACAGGAAAATAATATTGTTTCTCTACTTTACACTTGGTGCATCGGAATATCAACATGAGTGTCTTACATACAAAAATTAAGCAAATAGAGAGCTGCTTCTATCGCAGCTCTCCCTGATCTTCCGTATTCTAAATGTGTTCAGGAATGATTCCTGTAGGGATTTCACCATCCAGCCCCAAATAGTAGCGCCGGATTGGCGCTAACTTCTCGTCAAGCTCATATACAAGCGGTGTTCCCGTTGGAATGTTCAGATTCGCAATGCCGTCAGCAGGTATGTTGTCCAAATACTTTACAAGCGCCCGCAGCGTATTGCCGTGAGCGGCGATGATGATGCGTTCCCCTACACGAATAGCCGGGGCAATGGACTCATGCCAATAAGCGAGCACACGCTTCTCAGTATCTTCTAAATTCTCTGTCAGTGGAAACTGTCCCGGTTGTAATGCTGCATATTTTCGGTCATCGGCTTCATAGCGGGGATCATTCAATTCCAAAGCAGGCGGCCGGACATCAACGGATCTGCGCCAGAGATGAACCTGCTCTTCCCCATATTTTTCTGCCGTTTCTGCCTTATTTAGACCCTGTAATGCGCCGTAATGCCGCTCATTCAGCTTCCATGTATGATGAATCGGAATCCACATTTGATCCATTTCGTGGAGTGCAATCCACAGTGTGCGGATCGCCCGCTTCAAGACCGAAGTATGGGCCGTGTCAAACTCAAATCCATGTTTGCGCAAAATTTCTCCTGCTTGTCTCGCTTCAATTAGACCCTGCTCAGACAAGTCAACATCCGTCCAACCTGTAAATCTATTCTCCAAATTCCAAATGCTTTGACCATGTCGGATAAGTACAAGTTTCATCATACGCGGCTCCTTTCCGTGAGCGTACCACGTTCACTACAACCTAGTTGATCATGAATGATTTCGTCCTTCTACTCTCTTTTTATCCAAAAAACATGTAAATGAAACAAACAATGAAATGTAATGTAACTTGATGTAAATCCTTTCAAAGTTTCTTGTTCCTCGCACATAATGTCTCGACAAGCTCGTGCGAGGCCAGCACTTGATCTGCGCGTATAGTGCATTGCTCCGGCATATCAATGGAATCGAGAAAATGATTAATAATGCCGTGGAAGCCGCGACGATAGCTAATAGACTCCCAGCTTCCGAACTGTTTTACCTGCTGGCCGTTTGTTCGATCATGCCATACTGCTTGCTCCAGATTCGTAATTTCAACAGTCCGTCCACCCCCATGCAGCTCAACCTTTTCTAGGTCTACCCCAGCACGGCGATTCATACTGAATATTGCAGTGGCTTGATCGAACAATAAGCTTCCCGTTGCATGCAGTAATTTCCCTGATTCGTCTTGCGACTCGACATAGGAAGCGAGCTGATGCGGTTTCATGCCGAGCCATAACATGAGATCCAACATATGGATCATATCATCATACAATGTATGCTTTGCACTCATCTGCTGCTGTCTTGTCCGATGCTTTTGAGAAATGCACAGGTCGAACCCTCCTGCCTCATCGATCCATCTCTTCGCTTCTGTATACATCGGAGCGAACCGTCGATTAAAACCGACAGCTAGCAGACGTCCCTGTTCCTGAGCGACTTTAGCCATCCGCGTCGATGCCTCTATGTCATAGGACAATGGTTTGTCCACATACACATGAATCCCCTGCTGTAAACAAGTGATTACGATTTCTTCATGCGTTGGGGTAGGCGTATGAACGAATACGGCATCAGGCTTTTGATCCAGTAATGGTTCCAGCTCCGTATATCTGCCTTCCATTCGATATCGCTGGCCAACCGCATCTACCGTGGATTTTGTTCGGCTCATCATTCCTACAATGTCAATACGATCAGATTGACCCAGCACAGGAAGATACGCTTTCTGCGCGATGTCCCCCAGCCCAATGATCCCAATTCTTTTTCTCATCACTTTTCTACCTCCATAACCACCCATCAATCCAACAAAGATTTCACGTCTTCGATGATTTTATCCTCCTGCGGCTCTAATCCATTGTAGCGCGTGAGCACCGTTCCTTCTTGATCAACGAGGAAAATAGAAGTTGGATGATTCACTTGATCATCTCCATCTACCTTTTGCACATGTGATTTGAACGTCTCACGGCTGTAGGATTCAATGGCTGCCTGATCATAGCCTGTAACAAAACGCCAATGCGTTGTATCGGCTTTATATTTGCCAAGAAACTTCTTAATCTTCTCTGGCGAATCAATCGAAGGATCAACACTAAATGACAAAATATGTATATCCTGGATTCCGTTTTCTTTTAATTTGTCTTGAATTTGCGTTAAGTTGAAGGTCATTGGCGGACACACCGTATTGCAGCTTGTAAATGCGAAGTTGACCAGCCATACCTTGCCCTTCATTTGTTCGGTGTTAAAAGGCTGCCCATCTTGATCCGTTGCCTCAAAAGAAGCAACCTTCCAGTCATAATCATTTGGCTTGGGCTTGCCTCCGCAGGCGACTAGAACGACCATCAGGATAGCAATTGCACTGCTAACGAGTATTCTCTTCATACTGGCCTCCACAATACGATACCAACATCGTTTTTTCCTTATTGTACCGTAATTACAAGCCTATTTTTACCACGTATGACCCTATTAAGCTACGATATTGTGACAATTCTGTACATTCATGCTAATACATGCAAGTGTTTCGTGATCATAAAGGAGTAGACCGGCACTCCTTAGCACTTTATAGGCACATCTTTTTCCAATGATAATTCATGAAATGATTTCACACGTAGTTGTAAAAATGGGGTGAACAGTAATGTACAAGCCGAAGCTAACAATCCAATGCCACCCGCAAATAAAGCGAACCGTAACCCCATTGCCCCCCCTATCATCCCTCCAATTAACGAACCAAGCGGTAAAGAACCCCACGAGATAAATCGAAATGTAGCATTCACGCGCCCTTGCAGGGCATCGGGTACAATTACTTGACGTAAACTGAGGGTACTAATGCTAAACATTGAGACTCCCATTCCGAAAAGAAGCTGTCCAAGCATCATAATCAACGCAATACTTAATTCTGATCCTACTGCTAATGGAGCAAGCAAACCGCCACTTGCTGCGATCGTAGCGGAACCCACAATAGTTGGACCTACTCCAAAACGACGTACAACCCTTTGGGCAAGCAGAGAGCCAAATAGGTACCCTACTCCTAGCGTTCCATAAATGATGCCGAGAATGCTCGCACTGATTTTGAGTTCTTGCGATGCATATAGAACATAAATACTAAAAATAACATTCCAGGAAAGGTTAAAGACTGTTGAGCAGCGCACCACTCCCCACAGCAACGGTTTTGTGTAAACCGTATGCAGACCTTCTTTCATTTCCAGCCATATGTTTTTTTGTTTTTTCGCATCTGTCACGACTGTCTCCGACTTGCGAATCCGGGCTATGTACACAGCGGATACAAAAAAGGATGCCGACGTGAACAATATTGCAAAAGGAGCGGTGATTAACTGTTCCAATCCACCTGATAAACCTGGCCCAGCAATTTTTTCGGTAGATTTACTTGTCTCTAGTTTGCTATTCCCATCAATAAGCTGCTCCTTCCTCACAATGGAAGGCAAAAAGGATGTATAGGCAACATCAAAAAAGACAGTACAGATACCCACTATGAAGGCTACCAAATATAGAACTGTCATATTCAGGAATCCAGCTAAGGCTGTCAGCGGCACAATGAGCAGTATTGCACCCCTGAAAAAGTTAGCGGCGACAAGAATTGGTCGCCGGGGAAATCTGTCTATCCATACACCAGCGATCAAACCGAAAATAATAAATGGCGCATACTCGGCAAAACCAAGCAACCCCATTTGCATGGGACTGGCCCCTAAATAGAGAGCTGCCACTAATGGCATTCCTAATAATGCAACCTGAGTCCCAAACTGTGATGCAGTTTGCCCAATCCAGAGCCTGCGAAAATCTGTGTTCGTTAACAATCCTTCCACCTTGTTATTCATGCTCATTCCCCCATTTTTTCGTCACAACGAATTGCCAGTCAAATTTGCATTTTTAGTATAGGGGAAATTGCGTTTCAAGATCTTGCGCTTTCATTATCGCAAATGTTGGATGATTCATTTTGCCCGTAAATTCATTCATTTTCCTGTCCGCTAGCGTAATGGCGCATCGTCAGTCTAATACTATACTTTCTGAGTCTATAACATTATTTACACGATCTAACACTTTGTCTTCCGAGTCTACAACATTATTTTCTTCGAACAGCAAGAAGCACTCTCGCGAATTAGCGAAGAGTGCCCTGGGTATAACCGAATGTACTATGAATCGATTGACGCAAGTGATCGTATAACGGAGTTCTTGTCGCGATTACTTTCAAATTGGACAACATTCCAAGCAAGATTACCTTGCGTGGACGTACCTGAAGCAATTCTTCTTCGAGAACGAGAATCGAATCGAGGATATCCTGCTTATTCAATCCTTCCTTCGAACCATCTGCCGCGTTGTCTACAACCTCCCGCAATTGCTTTACAAGTACAAGCGGATGCAGGTTCTTCATCTTCATTTGATCTTCGTTCCATAAGTCGAACATGCTGCCATTCAGCAGCGGTTCAGGCCGATATTTCAACAGCCCCTCAGCCAAATAATCCATGCTGCTTACGAGATATCTGCTTAACCGCTCTATCTCAATCGGAACATGATCAAATAACCTCATGTACATATAGGTGAAAATTAAACTGCTCAGCAAGGTGGCAGCATCCAGCGCATAAGGAGTAAATGGTTCCCCGTAAATTTCGTGCAAGGACTCCGTAAGCGTATCAAGATTGTACTTGCTTATCTTCTGCATAAATTCGCGTAGCTCTTGGCTTGCTGCATGCTCTGTATTGTCCCGCATCTGCATCTTAACAAGCTCTGGATGCTCGTTCCAGATATGCAGATAGATCTCAATCTTGCTGACTAACCGATCACGCGGATTAAGCTGATTCTCCCGTTCCATCAATTGCATGCGATCTTGCAGCAGCTTCGCTTGATATTCAAAAATAGTCAGCAGCAGTTCATCCTTAGAGCTATAGTACTGATACACGCTCCCTTTCGACATTTTGCAAAAAGAGGCGACTTCCTGCATCGTTGTTTGCATAAAGCCCTTGGACGCAAACAATTTCATGGCAGATAATAGGATTTGCTTCTTCTTTTCTGGCATAAGTTCTTCCATGTAAATGTCCTCCATGACATCATTCCATTGAGTTCCCAGTATGACTAATAAGTTCCCACCATCATAACAAAAGTGGCTGTTACCTGCAACCACGGGAGCAATAACCTATAAACATGGAGATCTTTTCAGATGTCGCTGTATGATGACCAGGGCTATTATAGTGCCTTCGCATCTTTACTATGCTTTGACGCTGTCGAATATGCGGCATCCTGCTTCCAGCTTACCAGCATGCCTGCGCTCGCGAATAACACGATTGCTCCGAAAGCATATGGGATTTGGACATGAATGTCAAACAGTATCCCTGCGATTGCCGGCCCAATAATGTTGCCAAGACTCATGTAAGCATTGTTCATTCCTGCGACAAACCCCTGTTCATCCCCTGCCATTTTCGATAGCAATGTATTGATAGCCGGACGAACGATTGAAGTCGCCACAAAGAACAGCATTGTAACAAATAATATGAGGAAATAATTCGATACGAACAAAAGCAAAATCATACTTATCCCCGAAAGACCGAACATGGCGAGCAGAACCTTCTTTTCTCCGAACTTTCGAAGCAAGCGTTCGATTAGCACGGCTTGGCATATCACTCCGATAATAGCTCCTAGCGTAATCATGAGTGAGATATCCTTTGGTGTAAATCCATATTTCACATCCACATACAAGCCAAATATCGCTTCAAAATTTTGCAGTCCAAACGTTAAGGAGAGCACGAGCACCAAAAGCATAAAGTATGGCGCTTTCATTGAAGCTGCCATCTGCCGAAGAAGGTTATCTTGCTTCTTATGACTGCTTCTGGCTCGCATGCGCTCTTCCATCGACAGCGATTCAGGCAAGAATAACAAAGTGACTGCTGTTGAAACTCCAGCAAGTGCAGCTGCCGTGTAGAATGGGATACGTATTCCGTAATCCGCCAACATACCGCCTATTCCTGGTCCTATGACTACACCGAGCGTCATAGATGCCATAAGCAGTCCAAGTCCCTTCCCACGTTTCTCTTCTGTCGTGATATCCGCCACATAAGCCATCATAGGAGGTGTCATCAATGCTGCTGAAATCCCTCCAAGCAGACGAGAGGCATATAACATCCACATTTCCTCTGCAATCCCGAACATGATCTGCGAAATCGTGAACAACCCGATTCCTGCCACAATAGGCAGCTTCCTCCCATATTTGTCCGACATCTCTCCTGCGATTGGCGAGAACAGGAACTGTGTTAGCCCGAAAGCTGCAACGAGATATCCCATCGCTTGCCCAGTAGCTCCGAACTCAGTTACATATTTGGGCAATATGGGGATAATGAGTCCCATCCCTACCATCGCAATGAACATGTTAATCATCAGAATGACAAGTGAACCTGATCTTTGTGTTGATTCAGACAATCCCTTCAACTCCTCTTTAGAACCCATAAGTTTTATTACTGACCTATTGGTCGAATTCAATACTACTTCACCCTGATCCACCTTGTCAAATCCTTTTTTTCATTGCCTTTGAAGCATAATTGCATCTGCTTGGAATTTCTGCATACTAAAAAAAGCAGCTATCATGACGAGAAATCTCGCCGATAACTGCTTTAATTCATTATTATGGTCAACATAAAATATACAGCAAAAAATGATGTGCATTTCTTTCTTATGGTGAATCTAGTTTACGTTTATTAAGTACAAATAAGAATAAAGCACCTATCATGATCCCGTAAAGTAGTGATGCTCCAATCGCCGATATTTTTACAAAAAATTCCGTATCGTCATAATCAGATAGAACATTTAGCGTTTTGTTTACGGGCGGGAATAGTAAAATTGCATATTTCAGCCTCTCTGGTAATAGATTTTCGAGCGGTGTTGCACTAAACGTAATAACGACTAAAAGACTTAGCATTAGGAAAGACGTTACACGCGAACGAATGAATTTCGAACTAAACCAGCAGGTTAACGAAACTGCTAGCCAGGATATAGATAAATGATAGAGTAAAGACATGAATAATTCTTCAAAGCTAGGATTCCTATCAAATTTGTGAAAGATCGCCGGAAACAGTACTGCGTATAGGGCAAGTGGAATAGTAAAGATCCAGCTATATAATAATTTTGATAAATAAAGACGATATAAGCTGCCGGAGTGTATCATCGTCACTGCTTCTTGGCTAGGTGTCTCGAGATCAATGATTGTATAGCATAATACGCATGCAACAACAAATAGAAATGATGTAGAAAACGCATAGCTTTCCATTACTGGATTAGGTACTACACTATAAACAAAAAGATTCCAAGGATAAAACAAAAGTAGGCGGTCCATATCGATAGGAGCGCATAAAACAGGTATGTAAAAACGAAAACATAGAAATCATGAGTGGGCCATCTCCTTTCGTTGTAAGGTGATGATCTCTACGCCTCTATGTACGAATTCTATCATAAAACCATGATAATCCTTTTGCATAATGATAAATGTAATCCGCCCATTTTCATCTTTCCAAGTAACCTGTGGAAAAAGACTCGTTAGGTGGCCAAGTGCTCCCTTAGTTAAAACACATTCAAGCTCGAAAAATGTAGTGCACGGACGTTGAGAAGCTTCGATACGTTCCTCCCTTAACCTGCCTTGTTGAATCCAATAGATACGACTTTCTAATTGAGTTGCAAGTAAAGGATCATGAACAGCAGCTAAAATAGATGTTCCGTTTGCTTTTATTGTTGTCAGGGAAGCAAGCAAATGCTCGATCGATTCTTTGTCCAGACCAGAGAAAGGTTCATCCAACACAAGCAGATCCGGACTATTGATCGTAGCCTGCATTAAGTTAACTTTTTGCAGCATCCCTTTCGAGAAATGAGTCATCTTTACGCTTTGGCTTTGTTCGAGATTAAAAAACGTGTGCAGCTCCTTAATGCGCTCTTGAAGATCATTTCTTGGTACATTTGATATTTTGCCCATGTGGGTCAGGTATTCCGTTGATGTCATCCTTAATTTTGACAACCGATCGGGCGTATACCCGATCACTACTTTTGAATGCTTCAGTACTCGTTGGCCCGACGTGAATGGAATTAATCCGGTCACAATTCGAAGCAGCGTGCTTTTGCCTGATCCATTGCTTCCTCTTAATATGATACATTCTCCTTGCTTAATATTTAGCGAAATATCCGACAAAACAACTCGATCACCATATTTCTTCGTAACTTCCTTTAATGTCAATAGTGCATCCGATGCCATTTCCCCACCACCTTAAAAATACATATATTTATCATGTTAACATAGTTACCCCTCTCAAGGGATATAATGCCTTCCAATGCGATGAGCATCCAACTTAAGCAGGAGGGAGCCATGAACAATATTGATGTACCGTTCGGTAAGATCCGCTCTAGTTGCCTGTACCTTGTCACTCCGCACCTTGATTAATGTTGACGGAATAAAGGCCCAAGCCCATAACGGTTGTAAATTCCATCGAGCAATATTCGTTGTTCTTATCAATCAGCCTACAGCAAGCGGGCAGTATCTTTCAAAGACGGTTAGACGCAAAGAACCCGAGAGAGGGCACTTGTATTAACGTGTCCCTCTCTCGGGTCATATGATTCTCAAAAGCTCAACTTTCGTAGCAAGAAATGTCGCTAAGAGCATCTGATTTAGTTCCGCATTCGGAGTAAAAAACTATTGTTCTCCAGCAACTTCGTGCGCAATACGGAATCGGCATCATTCTCATCAACAAAGATTGGCCATTGGCAGTCCACTTGTCACCAGACACCTATCTAAGCGCCTTCTATCTAGCCTTGAACACGATGCTGCTCACCTTGTTCGGGGCCGCTTATCTCGTCCTCCATGGCAATAGGCGCTCCCTCTGTCCGGTTCAGTTTTGCATCCGCTTCGAGTGCTGGCCTCACTGCATCAGATTGACTGCTTTCATGACCTCCACCCTGCAAATTCAACCCAATTACGCCGAGAATAATGAGCAGGATAGAGATAACCTTAATCCAAGACATTGACTCAGAGAAGAAATAATATCCGATAACTGCGATCGCAGCAGTTCCCATACCAGACCATATAGCATATGCAACACTAACATTAATCTGCTTTAGTGAAAAATTCAAGCTCGTAAATGCGAGCAGATAGCAGACAATCATCAGAACGGACGGTATTGGCCTTGTAAAGCCATTCGACATCTTCATTGAAATCGTTCCGATAATCTCCAGTGTAATCGCACCAATTAAGTAAAGCCAACTCATCATCCTTGAATCACAACTCTTCCCCCATGTCTATCGGCATTCATCATTATGTCTATGGATAATAGGACAATAGAGCTATTATGTTCCATGCTCCACGACTTGTCAAATGACTAGAATGCATATAAATTAGGCGTTTCCTTCCCCTTATTCGTCTAGTCAGCGTGCTCCTAACCTACATACACATATAACGTAAGATAAATGCATGATGAAAGGAGCCAATGAACATGTCTGAAGTATGTGGTCCAGTTGGAGGCTTTTGTGGAGGTTTCACTAGCATTGGCGTAATTCTTGTTCTCTTCATTTTGCTCGTCATCATTAGCCGTTCTTGGGGTTGCGGTTTCGGTTTCTAACCACACCAACAACCCCGGCTGTTGCTGCCGGGGTTGTTCCTCTACCGTCTGCTTTTTGATTAATTACGATTCAAATAATGCCTGAGCGATATACTGTCCTTGTGCGCACCCTCCTGGCATTGCAAATAATGCGCTTGCCACCGTCTTCGTATACTCGTTCATCTTATCCTTCTGCCCTAGGATTTTTAACATAGGGACAAGCTGTTTGTATGGATTTTGCTGATAACTGATAAACAGCAGGCCTGCGTCCGAATAGCCCGTCTTTATGTCCAATTCGCCTGTGTAAGAATAAGCTCTTCTCACAATCTCCTGTCCGGTTCCTTTTGCTAATCGAACATGCGAGTTTTCAGGCTGTGCACTCATATCAACCGAATCGAATTCATTGGCACGGCCATAGGGAGCTCCAGAGTATTTATACCTTCCGAAGGTATCCTCTTGATCCTGCAACGAAGAACGATCCCAAATTTCTAGAAACATCTTAATCTTTCTGTAGGCCATATAAGAACCGCCGCTCATCCATTCTGGCTCATCCTGCCCTGCCCACACAACCCGTTCCATCTCCATATCCTTGCTCGTATCGATATTGGCCGTCCCATCCTTAAAGCCAAATAGATTGCGAGGCGTTCTCCCTTCCTTCATGCCAAGGAAACCATGCTGCATCCATCTGACGGTTGCAAGGCCAAGTGCATTGCGTGTTAAATTGCGTATTGCATGAAATGCGACCTGCTGATTATCTGCGCATACCTGTATGCACAAATCGCCATCACTATGCTCAGGATGAAGTTCCTCATTCGCAAATGAAGGGAGCGTCTTTAAGAATCGCGGCTGATGCTTGGCTAAGCCATATCGATCTACTCCGTCCTTCAAGAAAAAGCTTGAACCAAAACCAAATGTGATCGTAAGACGACTGGATGAGAAGTCCAATGCTTCTCCCGTATCAATCGGCGGCAAGTACTTATTATCTTGCTTCGTACTAATAGCTTCCCCCTTCGTCAACACATAGCTTAAACTGGTCCAATCCCGGAACAGCTTGATGACATCATTCCGGCGATTCGTCGTCAAATCGAGTGCAGCCATGTACATAAATGATTGCTGTGGTGTCGCGATGCCTGCCTGATGCTTCCCGTAAAAGGAAATCCCCTTCTCTGACTCCTTACTTTCTTCGGTTGTCTCCTTCTGTTTGCCTGCTTCAGGCTTCAGAAGACTGAACGCACCTAGTCCTCCAAGCGCAACTGACGTTCCTGTTAATGCCGTAAGTTTTAACATTTCCCGTCTACTCAGCTTGCTTGATTGCTTTCCATCCATTGCTGGTCATTCCCCTCTTACAACACATTCGCAATTTGAGACATCGTCTGCGACAACGAAGTGAGCTTCTGGCTCATATCGCGAATTTGTTTCTCCTCAAGCTTATCATAGGCGATAAAAGAATCGCCTTGGCGATATTGGTTCAATGCTATTTCGAACTCTTCGAATTGCTTATCTAGTTTTTCCGTTACATCTGAATGTGAGCTTACGAGCGCGCTCTTCACTGTCAAATAGACTGCCTTGGAGCCCTCTACATTGGCTGCTAAGTCAACCAAATCCATACGAGAATAGCGCTCTTCCTCACCAGTAATTTTCGAGATGCCGGCCTCATTCAACAATTCCATAGAGCCAGCAACCATTTGTTCCGGTGTAAGCTGCACATTTTGGATCATGCCATCAAGCTGGGCTACATCCTTCATAAGCTGCTTCGCCACATTGGTTTGACCTTCCAACTTCTTTTCGATCCAGAGAGCCTTCTCAATTCGGTGGAAGCCTCCCCATTTCGCAATATCCTCTACATCGTTCTCACGTGCATCAATGCTTGGATCAAGGTCACCGAAGCTTTCCGCAATCGGCTCGATTCGTTCATAGAAGACACGTGCCTTCGGATACAATTCCTTTGCAGCATTCATATCTCCTTTAATAACTGCATCCGTGAATGCCTTAGTCGCCGAGACAAGCTCTTTGCTTTGCTCCCGTACATATGCTTTATATTCGCCTGCAGCCTTTTGGAGCTGCTCACTTGCTTTGTTATTGCCCTTCTTCGCAGAAGCCAACTCAGACAGCGCCGTCTTCAGCAATGGTATCTCTTTCTTCATCGTTTCTGTATTCGGTTCATCCTTAACTGCTTCAATATAGATAGGTTGAAGATGCTTCTCAATTTCCGTATACTCGAACGGGAATTCCGTGCGAACCCCATTTTCGAACGAAAGCCAAAAGCTGTTCATTTCTTTGCCCTGCTTTTTGACATCGTCCATTTTATTGGCGTTAACAGCCTGTTCCAGTTTGTCGATGAATCCATTGAGCTTATCAACCGAGTCCTTCATTTCACTGGTAATGCCAGAATCCTGTGCACTTTCTTGAACGGCCTGCTTCCCAGTATTCGCTCCATCAGTACCCGTGCTTGAACTGCTGGAGCAGCCTGCAGCCATCCAGAATGTACATGCAATTGTTGTTAATAATAGAATTCGCTTCATAGACTTCGTTCCTCTCTACTCGATAATGAATGATTGCGCTTAGGTATGAACAGCATGCCAAGAATGAACAAGATAATGACAAGCTGTGGAATTGTACTGTACAGCGACGGGAATACGCCCAAAGCCGAAATCGTCGGCATATGGTCTGAAATGCTGGAAGGAATCAGGCCTGCCAGCTGTAAGCTATGTACGCCGCTTCCCATAAATTTAAGGCACATATATAGAACAATAACTGTGGAAATTAAGAAGAATGGCTTCAACGGTATTCGAACACCCAGCTTCAGGATCAGCACACCGACAATCAAGAGAATCACGAAGCCTGTTAACAGCCCGCTAACCAGTTCAAATGTACTCAACTTTCCAGTCAATCCGATCAAGAAAATGACCGTTTCCAATCCCTCACGCAGAACGGCAAAAAAAGCAATGAGCGCAAAGGAGACTATTTTGCCGCTTACCGCTTCCCTCTTCTTTTCCTGAAGCATGCTGTTCCACTTCTCTATATTGGATTTGCTATGCAGCCAGTACCCGACATAGAGCAGCATCAGTGAAGAAAATACCCCAGACACACCTGCCAGCACAAAATTGTTCTGTCCAAACATCGACGCAGATAGCACGTAAGATACGATCAGCCCAATAATAAGACTGGCAGCTAAGCCAAGCACGGTTCCCCCCCATACCCATCGGGAGGATTTCTGTTCATTCGTTTTCTTCGCAATCGTCAGCAAGGAGCCAATGACCAGAAGAGCCTCCAAGCCTTCACGAATGGGGATCAAGGCCGCATCCCACATATTGTAAGCATTATTCTCCAATGGAGTTAGGCTGTCGATCATTTGCTGCAGTGTGCGGATTGCCTTCTCTGGCTTTGAGTCCACATAGGACAGCAGCAGACCTAAGTTTTGCTCGGACTCGTTATACACCTGCTGCGATTGGGTCACTACATCCGCCTCTACCGTAAGCCAAGATTGAACCAGCATTTCAATGCTCGATTTTGCTTCCGCAATTTTTCCATCTTGAATCTGCTGCTTCGTCGTTTCGAGTGATGTTACATACTCACTTAGCGTCATGGCGCCTTTGCTTTTATTTGCTCTTGCTACGAGAATGCTCTTCTCATAGGTCTCTACAGTCGACAAGAGCTGTTCAAGTCCCTCTTTCATCTCGTTGCTATCATGATTCAGCAAGCGATTCGCAACAAGCGCCATACTCGATTCAATTTTGCTGGCTGCCTTCCAATTCTCTTTCTTTACAGCTCGTTTACTGTCATTCCATACTTCCTTAAATTTTTGGAAAGCTAGATTCCCCTCTGTAATGTGAGAACTGCTTGCCGCGTCAACCGCTGTCTTGGCAGCTGATACAAGTTGCTTTGCGAGTTCATAGCTGTCAGATTGTTGTGCTAACACCACATTCGTGCAGCTTGACCATAACACGGCACAGATAATGACCGTCGCGACAACTAACTTCTTCATGCTTCACCTTCTTATTGCCCGAGTCTTATAATTGATAATGATTATCAGTATTGTTAGATTAGTACGCTCAACAGGGATTGTCAATCTTTTTTTAGAGGAATAAGCAGCCAACTGGTTGATCCTGATTGTCATGCGGCATGTAGAGAGAAGCAGTGGTCAATACTGAAAGAATACGATTCGCCTCAAGCTTGACCGCTCGACGCGCTTGGACGATTTCCATATGATAGGGCACATACACATTTTAATGACGGGAAATGGTGATTAAGTTGATTAGAAGAGGGAGGTTCGCTCAACTCCATCGGGATCAATGCACCTTGGCAATGCAATGACAGCATTATTGGCATGGCTGCAAATGCGAAGTGTAAATGGAGAGCTAGTACTGCGTAACAATGGCGGCCCATATGAACCATACACACAGAGCTTGCGCCAATCTTACTATGAAGAGGCCTTGCAAAAGCTGCATGAGAATGATTGGCTCTATCCCTGTTATTGTAGTCGGGCTGAACTGCAGTCTATCGCGCACGCCCCTCATGGTCTGGCTGCTGAAGGCTCCGCTTATCCAGGTACATGCAGAGGCGTATCAATAGAAGCGCAAGCGATTCGCGCTGCACATAAGCAGCCTTCGCACCGCTTTAAAGTCGCGAATAAAGTTATGTCCTTTCATGATGGTGTACTCGGAGAAATGACATCAAGTTATAACAATCGCTTATCCAAAAGGAATTGTTCACTTTCCATCGCTGCTGCTCGACAGGCAAGCACGCGCCCAGAGCATCTTCTTGGATGGCTTGCTTACTGGAGCGGCATCATTGATCGCCCAGAGTCCGTGCAGCCTAACGAACTCGTGGAACATTTCAGCATATCACGGATTGGACGTCATTCTGTTGTTGTCGAACAAGAGGCTATAAAGCAATTAGTCGGGAAGCTCACTTCATTACAAGGCGCATCCAGCATTTCAACAATTTTTCCATATAGACGGGCTCCCTTCGACTGATTGCTCCCCAAATCATTGCTACGACCCTATGATAAGCCGATTTCAAATTACGTAACTTCGCTCAATCACAAGTAAGCTTCGCTTGTTCTTTGGGCTTTATCATGGCGCAAGCCATTCCCGCGAAGATGAGCAAAATCCCTCCGATCTGCAGCGTCGTTGGCCGAAAACCTGTAATGAGCGTGTCCAACAATATAGCGACGGCAGGATCAAGAAAGACCAGTACCGATATCATACGTGTCGGCAGTTCCCGCAAACTGTCAAAGAATAATAAATAAACAAATCCCGTATGTATGAAGCCTGTTGCTACAATCGCAAACCAATTGCCAGCTGTTAATGTAGAGTAAGAAGACATATCAACGAATGGCAGCAGCAGCACGATTCCTAGGCTCGTTTGTATAATCGTAATCGCATACCCGCTTAATTCGACAACTCCCTTGCCCAGCAAGGTTGTCATTGCATAAAAGACGGCTGCCATCAAAGCCCATACTACTCCGGATGATAATAATTCGCCAGCACTTGCCCCTCCCTCGATACCGATAACAAAAACAGTACCTACGAAACAAATACCAACAGACAATACAGACCATACCGTTAGCTTTTCTTTGAATAATATACTGCCCATCAGCACCACAATGACCGGGGCAAGATGATAAATCGAGATGGCTATCGTAATGGACATCCATTCAAAAGATTTGAACAAGAACACCCAGTTTCCAACGAGAAACACGCCACACGCTAACGTTTGCAGCAATTCTCGCTTGCTCCACTTTTCCCTCCGATATTGTCCAGTTGCGATCCAGCAGAGACCCAAAAATAAAGATGCACAGATGCACCGGACGAAGACAAGCTCCATCGAAGGCAGACCGGTATGCTCTGAGAAAAATCCGATAGAGCCAAAAATACACATCGATACGATCATTTTGATCATAGGCAGATAACTCTTGCTCTTCATAGTAGTGAAATCCTCCTTCTCTGTATTTCTCATGGTAGATTTGTTTTCAATAGGATGCGACATTACTGCCTTACTATATATTACCACATGATGGAAACAGAAAGAGAAGGGACAAGCTGTTGCCTGTCCCTTCTCACTATTCGTGTTCTTATACCGTTACTCCATTGTCTGTTCTTTGGTATTTTCATTCAATCTTAATCTCTGCTTGAAGGAGTGAATGATCTGTGCAATCGCTCCGTCTCCTGTCACATTAGCAGCTGTTCCGAAGCTGTCTTGTGCAATATAGAGCGCGATAGCCAGACTGATCATTGCTTCGTTGAAGCCAAGCATCGATTGAAACAATCCGACAGCCGCCATCACGCCCCCACCTGGCACACTTGGTGCCGCAATCATGGATATGCCTAACATGAAAATGAATGGCAGCATCGTGCTTACTGACAATGATGCCCCGTTAATATACATGATCGCACTGGCTACTGAAGTAATTGTTACGGTAGAGCCGGTAATATGAATTGTAGCGCACAGCGGCACTACAAAGTTCGATACCTCTTCATCAGTGCCTAGCTTTTTCACTTGAGACATTGTCACAGGAATCGTCGCTGCTGATGATTGCGTACCTAGTGCGGTAAAATACGCTGGAAGCATCGTACGCAGCATCGAGATTGGGTTGCGCTTGTTTAAAATTCCCGCAATTGTGTACTGTCCGATTATGACAACAAAATGAAGAATTAAGATCATAATAAATACTTTCAAGAATACTTGCAAGATGAAGGCAACCTCTCCAGCCTGCGTCATGTTCATAAAAATACCCGCAATATGAAACGGAAGCATCGGAATCAAAATCGTATGAATTACCTTGCCTATAATCTCTTTAAACTCCAGCGAAGCCGTAAGCAGCACATTGGTTTTTAAAATTGTAATACCGACGCCAATGACGAACGATAACAGCAGCGCAGTCATAATATCGAATGCAGGCGGCATATCCAGTTTGAAAAAGCTCTTTAGCAGCATCTCTTCTGGATTGTTGGCTCTAAGTCCGGATGCTCCTGAGAGCAGCCACGGAAATGATGTTTTCGATACTACGTAAGCGAGTATGCCTGACAAAACCGTCGATACATAAACGATTAACGCCGTAATACCGAGCAGCTTGCCCGCCCCGCGTCCCAACTCACCTATGCCAGGGATAATAAAGCCAAGAATGATTAACGGTATGAGAAAGCTCAGAAATTGCCCGAATATATGATTAAACGTAGCAAATATGCGTATAAACCAATCTGGCATAATAAACCCCGCGCCAATTCCGAGCAGGATCGCAATAACAATGCGCGGAAATAATCCTAATTTTTTCATCATCTACGCTCCTTCCTGTCCACGCAAACAAAACAAATTGATTGTCCATATACAGTAGACATATGTATTCTTCTTGAACACATTTTCCAATATAGCATACAACAGACTGGAACAACACTGACAATTTACGGAATTTTTAATATCGCTTTCGCCACACATTATGTACTGATGTGCATGAAGTCTATTAATCCAGCTATGAAGCATCACCATTTCATTGGTTTCTTAAAGGTAGTAACCACGATGATTTTTGCCCTATTGATTGTCTCCGTAGTTGTTTAGGATTATGCTTCGCTGCTCATATGTGGTAATGTGTTAATGAGACTATGGCAAAAGGGCCTGGACAATCAAGGAGGTTATGTAGTTGAAGCGTACACGCTATATTCAAATCTTCACCCTCATGCTTGCCGTACTGCTTATTGTCGCTGGCTGCGGCAACAAGCCGGCTTCTGAACAAAATGGAGCGGCAGACACCACAAACACGGCTCAAGACAGCAATAAGCAAGCATCGAAAAACGAAAAGGAAGACACCAAAAAACCATCCAATTCCAAAAATCCAATCGTCACAATCGAGATGGAGAGCGGAGACAGCATGGAAATTGAGTTGTATCCGGATAAGGCTCCTAACACCGTGAACAATTTTATCTCGCTTGTAAACAAAGGATTCTATGATGGAACCATCTTCCATCGTGTCATTCCTGGATTTATGATTCAAGGCGGCGACCCGCAAGGCATTGGCATAGGTGGGCCTGGCTATTCCATTAAGGGTGAATTTTCAAATAATGGTGTGGAAAATGATCTGAAGCATACGGAAGGCGTCCTATCTATGGCGCGCTCTCAAGATCCGAATTCAGCAGGCTCCCAGTTCTTCATTATGGTAGCAGACGCACCTCACTTAGATGGGGACTATGCAGCGTTCGGTAAAGTAATCAAGGGTATGGAGACCGCTCAGGCGATCGTGAATGTGCCAAAAGGGGCTGACGACAAGCCTGAAAAGGAACAAAAATGAAAAAGGTTACGGTTAATACATTCGGAATTACGTATCCGGAACCAGAGAAAACGCAGAACTAACGTATAGCATATATTTGATAACAGGGACAAAAGAAGGCTGGCTCCTTCTCATTGTCCCTGTTCTATATCTATATATTACCCATCAATGGGAATCTCGAAATCATGCTGATGTGCTGGTGTGCACTCTATTTATCGGCTCAAGGTGATATCGCAGCCTGAATTGAGTCGCAAGGAGAAGGAGACAGGGGCTGCACTACTTGCGTGCGGCCCGTTGTCCTGTGCTTGCAGCGCTGCGAGATGAATGCGATTGAATCGACGGGTTCAATTTGCGCGCTCGCTTTCCAGAATGACGCCGGCTGACCGCTTTTGCACGAGTCCCTTTCGTGAGCGCGATAGGGCCCATTAACGATTGAAATGTGTTATACATGGATCGCGCTTGCTGGAACATGCCGAACATCTTCTGAATTTTGCCGAACGTGTTCATCAGATCGTCGATTCCGTACTGTCTATTGAACGATGCATAAGGACCGCCTGTTGCATCGCCTGCCGCTTCCTGATTCACAGCAACCGATGATGCAGCGGGGTCAGTTGGGGCTGTTAGTCCAAATACATTTTGATTCATGTAAGGCGCAGAAGCTTTCGTTCTGCCCGGCTTGCTGATAGTTCTTGAGGTAACTTTAGGCGAGGCGGACAACTTTTGCTTCGGCGTCGTACCTTTGCGTCGAGACGTTCTCATGATGACGACCACCTTTACCTCTGCTAGTGTGAGTGGATTCCACTAAAGAGTGGAAGCCTTACAAGATAATCTATGCGCATCCTCAACAACTCGTATGGGTTCATGTCTCTTCCCCTTGCTTTTGTGCTATTACCTAACAAGCGGAAGAATCTTAGGAAACACCCGTAAGGCGTTGTGATAAAATACATTTTCTTGATATTTCTCGGGAATGATCGACTTCACAAATTCAATATACGTCCCAATCGGCGCAAGCGGCCAATCTGTACCGAAAAGCAGCTTATCATAATGGTCACAATACACGATGGCATGGCGCAAATGCTGGAAAAACAACGGTGACTCCTCATCCAAACGGGCAAACCTTCTTGAGTCTCCTACAAGCAGTCCCGACAAATCCGCATACACATTACGGTTCTTGTACACAACCTCGGCCCCATCCAGCACCCATGGATCACCGAAATGCGCCATCATCATCGTCACTTCCCGATGCTTAACCGCAACCTCATCTATCGTTAATGGGTGTGAATACTTCAACAGCCCTCTTTCTGAGTAGGTATCACCGCTATGAAATACAACCGGCACCTCATATTTCGCCGCTAATTCGTATACGCGATCATAGACTTGGTCGTAGGCATAGAAGGGATAGTAGCCAAGATATAATTTCAATCCAACGGCGTTAGGCTTCTGAAGCTCCTGCTCAACCCGCTTCCACGAATCTTCATCACATTGATACGGATTAATGCCAATACAGTAAGCAATCGAAGCCGGCATATCATCTGCCATATCGAGTATCATCGGATTTATTGCGTCTGCGTCCGGGAACCCATCCGCCTTAGTTTCTGCCAACCCCATTCCAATTCCGAGCACAACATTATGGTCTGCGTATTCTTGCAGCAATCCATTTGCACTATAATCTACACCCGATAATTGCCTAGCTGTTCGATGGAATTCTTCGATATGAGATAGGTGCATATGGGCATCAATGATTTTCATGCCTTGTCCACCTCCTAGTCAGATTGGGAAAAGCGGATTGCGCGAAGATCAGTTAATGCCTCCGGCTCAATTCGCTCCATAGAGAACTGCAACATGACAGGCGAAGTTCGCAGTGTCTGACCGTTCGGGATGTTCAGATCATGGGTAATACTTGCAAGTGACACCTCTTTATTTACATATACATTTGAACGGGCAGCAGTATGATCGGAGATGATATGAAGCAGCGCTGTCCTGTCATTAGAGCCGAATCGACAATCTGAATTTTCATAAATATCAATGACACCCTTGCCTTGAGGGAAAGCAATTGTCCGTCCGCAATGGGCATATGATTCCACCCAGCTGTCCTGCATCGCTTCACCCTGATGAACAAAAAATTGTTGTTCTAACCGATCACTCAAAAATGCCCGGGAATTCTGCAGCACATCCGTGAAATAACACAAAATCGGTACTCCTGGCAATAACAGATAGTAATTGCTCAGGCATATCCCTTTATACTTCTCATGCTCTTGAATGTTTAAATCAACACGAATTCCTTGCCATTCATTATGATGCTGATCGGACAGCTTCACAAATTGAGCTGACCGCTCTTGCTTCAGCACCGACATCGATCTAAGTTGATTCAGATCGGAGTAGATACCTCCCACAAACGGATTCCACCATGACTTCACGTCTCGTGACGGGTAGTTGTTCATAAGCCATTCTTCTCCTTCTACTTCGAGCGAGAACAGAGAAGTATAATAATCAGGCGCCGCCTTTATTCGGATAACCCCATTGTCAGCAGCGAAAACTTTATAGTTTGATTCTAACGTCTCTACACATTCGATCGGTTCCGTCAATTGGCGGAAAATCGCTGCTTGGTACTGGCCAAGCTCCGTATCCAAGCTCGTGCTTACATCTACGACATCTATGGATTGAAGCAAGGGCCGCAATGTTATGCTCACCTGGGTTGCCTCTTCCTCTGGCGTGATGGTAGACTGTGCTTCAATATCAGCCGAATAGCGATAGGACATTTCCACATTCCCATTCCAAGTGCTTTGCTTTCGATCCTGCAAGATCAATGTCGGCTCCCCCTTCACGAACGGATTCCGATCACCGATCATTAGTTGGGTCTGCGGGACAAGATGGACAGGCTCATCCCAGCCAGTCTGCATTGCAAGTGCACGAAATGACCGCCAATCCGTAAAACTTCCCAGAGATACGATAATCGTATCACTCTTGACAGTTGCACGAGCATCAATCGCTCCAAAGCTGGTGTTCAAATCAAAATGCCAGCTCTGAAAATTCAACTGGTAGGCCTCGCTCCAACAGATCCCGATCGGCAAGCCGTGACCACGGTTGAACAACCAGCGCTCCGTAATACGATTGCTGTCCCAATACTCATAAGCGCTCCCAATCGAATCACTCATTTCAACATACTGACCTTCATAAGGAATAATTGCTCGGAAGAGATCTTTTCGAATGGATTGGGATACCCATAGCTCGTGCGACATAGGCTTGTCCCCTTCATTCGTTGCTTCAAACCAACGTTCAACGATGCCATCCCCATGTAACCGGGTCATCACCTTCAAGAGAACATGCGGGAAGGCCGAGGAGCGAAAGTGTACAACCTTTAACATTGCTCCATTCGCTTCTTGAATAAATTCCACTTCAGCAGGTGCTTTCTTAGAGAACTCGTCCGAAAATGGCGTCCCAAGCTTCGGATATGACATAAATAATTGCTCTTCCATTCCTATGCATCTAAGCTCCGAGTCATGATGCTCCTTGTTCATAGTTACAGCATATTTCCCATTTCCGATATGCCAACCTAGATTACTCTTGCCTTGATAGGCAGCACCTACTCCTGGGAATGCCGCACCAATCCGTTGCACAAATGTCAGCGAATCGCCAGACTCTGACTCAGCATAGATTTGAATATCGGCTTGATAGTAACCAAATTCAAGAACATTATAATGGATGGCAATAGATTGTCGAGCAAGCGGCTCTAAGCTAATCTCGAGCTCGCTCTGTTCCCATACGATAAGCTCTTGGGATGGAAGGAAGAAGCGGAATGTGGCCCGGTCTGATAGATGGCTCTCAAAGTCAATATAAGCAATGCCTTGCCTTCGATGGTACACGCCGTCATTTGGCAGCTTCATTTCCACTTTGGCTGGGAGCTTGGGAAGAACACCAACACGAAATTGCGCAGCTTTTCCGTTAATGAGCAGCTCTGTGCATACAGCAGGGCTTGTTTTCCATTTACTCAGCTCTTCCTGCAGTTCCTGGACATCGAACTCAGCTGTTAAGCAGACATCTCCTATCACATCAACAGCAGAATGCCAATCAAAATGAATATTGCGATCACTTACGCCCCGAAGTTCAATGTGAAGAGGCTTCTGCGTCTTATTGACAAGACGATAACGGATCGAGTACGTTCTTCCGCAAATAAGAGCAGAAGAGTCAACCTCCGCTGCCAACAAATAATCGTCTGTCTCAATCAGCCTCATCCCTCGCCCTCTGCGTTCAAACTCAACTCGGAGTCTCTTGCCGGACTTTCCCCATTCATAAGCATAGTAATCGAAGCCATTTTGTTTGATTCCGTCGGGGGTTACATTAATTTCGCGAATGGAATCTTCGTACCAATCTAGCTGCTCAAAATAGGGAGCAAGTGCTTCGGTGCGAACGACGGTCGGGATAAAGTTCATGAGATGTGTAGTATCGTCACGATCTTCCCAGAAGAATCCGCACTTTTTATACAATGGGACTGCCTTGGTATTACTCTGCCATGTGTAGAGATCCAACCTCGGCCAGCCTAGCTCAATCGTATCCTCAACGGCTTTTGTAACGAGCAGCTTGCCGATCTTTTGACCGTGATAATCAGGATGTACGTTCAATAGCTGCACATAGAGTGCTCCTGTATCTTCCCGATACTCGCATATTTTGCAATACCCTACTACCCGTTCTCCATCAAGTGCCAGGTATAAGGCAAGAGTATCCGTGTTCTCCTCCTGCTGCCTCACCTGCTGTGCAGTCATTCTCGAGTTTCCGCCGCCGAATGATTCATTACTATCATTCCACATCTCGGCGATCGCTTCTGCTAATTCAGGTCGATATTGCTCTAATCGAATAGTACGAATCATGCCGCATCCTCCCAAGCAATACAAAATTAGTTTCTTGCGCGAATCATGATGCCATAATATGTCATCACCAATTATGATTATATCATCATCATCGTGGATAAATGTTACATTTGGAGGATTGCACCCTTAATGAATCCATGGGACAACCTTGGAGGCAGCGAGTATTGATTTAGTCTTCATAAGCGGGATCACTTGGGGGAACAAGGGCAGGATTCGGACAGCATAACCAGAAGTTAACGCGAGTTTCAGAGACACCCTGATTTTACCTTTTCGATAAGCTGCGGCGGCTCATCACTTATTGTATGTCTGACAGTTAGGGAAGCTGCACATATACCGCTACTCTACGAGAATCAGCGAGCGGGAAGCGAAGACTTGATTACATGCTAAAAAACCCGCGGCTTCGCGGGTGTCTTTATGTATTGGGCCAGCGGCACACCTTACAATTGTGCCCCTGGTCTCATTACATGTCTTTTTCTGTTTCTCGTTCGATGGTCATACGATATTTCAATTCCGTAATATTCTGCTCCATTTTACGAACGATATCCTCGATGAACTTCACATCAACAGAAGGACCCTTGTTGAGGGATTCATCACGTTCACGGTGCATCATCGAAATCTTGTTCGCTCGTTCTTGCAGCTTTAATTCCTTGTACTTCTCCAACAAATCTGAAATTACCGCATAGAATTGGCTATAGTCCTTAATGATATCATCAAGAAATGCATCTACTTCATCTGGATCGTATCCACGGAATTTGATTTGAAAATCCTTCTGATGAATCGTGAACGCGTCCAGCGTAATGCCCAGTTGTTCAAACAATTCTTTTTGATGGTCATATTGCTCGTTCTTATTCTCTTCCATCTCTGTTCCTCCGTTCCATGCCAATCAGATCAAACTTCAATGTTTGATCGATTCTATCTAAAGAACACAGTATCAGCACTAACCGAACATTTCAAGTGTTTCCTTGTAATCTGTAAGGAAATGGCATAATGCCGCATTATCAATCTTCCCCATATAGGAAAATGCCTCAGTCTCTCTCGCAGAAACTGAGGCAAAATGCTGATTCAGTTAAGATACAGTATCGTTCTTTCTCGTTGCAGAACGATTGGCCTCTGCTTGCTCGAATGCTTCCCCACTGAACTCTGTATCCGTGTTATTCTCAGGAACAGGAAGCTTATTCAGCTTCGTCGTTTGAACCTCAGCTTTTGTTGCATGATCATGAGACGGCTTGTTGTTCATTGCTGCCCCTCCTTTCCTAACCTAGGATCGAAGGTTATTATGTGCATGTACAAGCTTTCCCATTCATTTAGAAGGTATGGCTGACGGCTTGCATCTTTTATTTCACAAGCTCACCATGAATGGGCTGACGCGTATGTTCTTGAAGGGAAATTTCAATAATTTGAGTAAGCAGTTCACTGTAGGATATACCCGCCGCTTGAGCACTCTTTGGCAGCAAACTATTTTTCGTCAATCCAGGAAGAGTATTCACTTCGATCACATACGGAACTCCTTGGTGAAGAATCATATCAATACGTGCATATACGCTGCATTGTACTGCCTTATACACACCAAGAGCCGTCCGACGCACCTGCTGCAAAATTGATTCAGGTAGCTCAATTACGACTTCATCCGCACCGCCATCCTCATATTTAGAGGAATAATCGAAAAATTCCCCCTTAGGCTTAATAGATAAAACCGGAAGCATTTGCCCATTCAAAATGGAACATGTTATCTCGTCGCCTTGAATATATTGTTCTATCAGTATCTCTGTGTCGTAACTGAACGCTTCCTGCAGGGCTGTCTCTAGCGATTCAGCATGATGCACCAGCTGCACGCCAATGCTTGAACCACCTGCATTAGGCTTGATGACTAGCGGGAATCCGAGTGCTGCGCCAATTTGGTCAACATCGTATGCTGAACCAGCTTGCATCAAGAGCCAATCAGCAGTTGCGAAACCTTCACACTTTACAATCTTCTTTGTTAACAGCTTATTCATGCACAGACTGCTTGATAAAATGCCGCTGCCTGTATAGGGAATACCAAGCGTATCAAGCGTTCCTTGGATCGTTCCATCTTCTCCGAACGCACCATGAAGAGCAAGCAGCGCAACATCAATACCTTTCACTTTATCAATCAGCTCTGCCTTGCTGTTCAATACGATAGGCACAGCTTGATATTTTCTATCTAAGTTCTTGATCATTTCCTGACCTGTCATAAGTGAGACGTCTCGCTCCGAAGATACGCCCCCCATAATGATACCAACCTTCATCTGTTACCCCTCCTGGATGATTTGCTTTATAACATTCCCGATTATTTGGGTACCCCGCTCGATATCCGCTTCTGAAACGCGTGAAAACCCAATACGGAAGGTGTTTTCCCCTCCCCCATCCGTAAAGAAGCGGCTTCCTGGCGTAAATAAAACACCCTTCTTCTGACATCTGCTTAGAACTTCTAACACATCAACAGACGCATCTAGTTCAATAAACAAATGAAGACCGCCGTCACCCCATAATTTACGGAATGGAATATGCCGCTCGCAACTATGCACAGCCCATTCGTACTTGCGTTTATATACGGATTTTGCCTTTTTTAAGTAAGACTCGAAATGTCCATTGTGCAAATATTGATAGAGAACAGCTTGATCCAACGTTGAGGTATGAATCGTTCGTGCGCGTTTCATACTCACGAGATAGGAAATCAGCTGCTCATCTGCGATTATCCAGCCAATTCGCATTCCGGGAAATAATATTTTAGAAAAGCTCCCAATATAGATAACATGATTAGCTCCTCCAGCGCAGGCAATAATCGGTGCAACATGTGCGCCGGAATAACGCAGTTCCTCACTAAAACCGTCTTCGATTACAGGAATGCCGTGCTTTGCGAATAGACGAATTGCATTCATCCGCTTGCTAGGAGACATTACGACGCCCGTTGGGTTCTGGTAGGAAGGGATCAGATAAGCCAAATCATAGGGTCTCTCCTCTACTGCAGCGGCCAATTTCTCCATGTTCACACCATCATGCTCCATTTCAATGCCATCGATATCTAGACCGTGCATCTTGAATAGCTTAATCGCACTATGATGGGTTGGATTCTCGCAAATGACACGCCCATGGCGCTTCTCAATTGCAGAGAGGACAATGTCCAGCCCTTCGGTGAATCCATTCGTAATGAGCATATCTTTGCCTTTCATGTCGATGCCCTTGGACTCCATATATTGCTTCAACTCTTCAATAAGCGGCTGATAGCCCTGTGCATATCCGTAATTGAGCATGATTTCGCCTTCTGCCGCAATTCGGTCTACTAAGGCCTGCTTTACATATTGAAGTGGAAATAACGATTCGTCAGGCGCAATGCTCATGAATGAAATCATGCCGCGCTCTCCGCGTACACCATGTTTCATCGCATCCATGCGCTCAGCGATTTGCGCCTTTTCACTCATTCTCTCGTTCCAGTTCATATTTGCATCGATTGTGTTGGATCGCTCTGCAGGTGAAGCATAACTGCCTTGGCCGGGAATCGAATAAATAAGTCCTTCATCAGCCAGCTCTTGATAAGCTGCGATTACTGTATTGCGGCTTACCCCCCATACATTGCCAAGCTCCCTTGTCGAGGGTAGCTTCTGATCAGCCGTCAGCCATCCGCGATTAATAAGCAACCGCAAATAGTCTCGAACCTGCAAATATGCCGGTTTCCCCGGGATAAGCTTAAAGTCTTGGAACATGTGCTCAACTCCCCCTTCTTATCTTGGCACATTCTAATCCGATTGAGAAGAACCACATTCAGGTTATTTTCCAGCAGATGCGGTTCTTAGGCGAAGAAGTGGAATCTCGTACACTACTGTAGTACACTAGTACTGTTAATCCAGAGCGATTTGGACGAACACTATAAAGCAACACGCATACGATTATCATTGACTACAACATTGGAGTGATTGCTTGTGACAACGTTACCATTGAATGAACGCGGAATTCCAGCTAGCCGTATTGTGCTTGGGTGCATGGGGATGGGTGGAAGCTGGGATGCTGAGCCGTATACGAAGGAGCATGTCAAACATGCGGAAGCCGCGGTGGAAGCTGCGCTTGAAATTGGCATTAACATGTTCGACCACGCGAATATATACGCTCGAGGAAAAGCCGAGCAAGTATTTGGCGAGGTACTGAAAGCGCAACCAGGCTTGCGCGAGAAGATCATTATTCAGTCGAAATGCGGAATTCGTTTCGCTGAAGGTGATATTCCAGGTCGCTACGATTTTTCGAAATCTCACATATTAGAAAGTGTCGACGGCATTCTTGCCCGCCTAGGCGCCGAGTATTTGGACATTTTGCTATTACACCGCCCAGACCCGCTAATGGAACCGGAGGAAGTCGGTGAAGCGTTTAATCAATTGAAAAAATCCGGCAAAGTACGGAATTTCGGCGTATCTAATATGAGTGCCGGTCAAATTCGACTCCTGCAATCATGCTGCGATGAGCCATTCGTAGCGAATCAGTTGGAAATGAGCCTTGCCCGCTTCGGCTGGCTGGATGCAGGCGTTCACGTGAATCAGGCTGCTTCTGCTGACGATACCTTCCCAGATGGAACGTTAGAGTATTGCCGAATGAATGGCATCCAAGTTCAATCCTGGGGTCCGCTTGCGCAGGGCTTGTATTCTGGACGCAAAATCGACAATGAACCCGAGTCGGTCAAAGTTACCGCCAACCTTGTTCAGAAGCTTGCTTCCCAATACAACACAACTTGCGAAGCGATTGTGTTGGCATGGTTAATGAGACACCCTGCTCAGATTCAACCTGTAATCGGCACGGTAAATCCAGACCGCATTCGCGCATGTAAAGATGCTCTTCACATCACATTGACACGTGAAGAATGGTACTCTCTCTATGTAA
Source organism: Paenibacillus alvei DSM 29 (assembly GCF_000293805.1). Lineage (GTDB taxonomy): Bacteria > Bacillota > Bacilli > Paenibacillales > Paenibacillaceae > Paenibacillus_B > Paenibacillus_B alvei. The sequence goes on from NZ_AMBZ01000006.1 coordinate 297,473, forward strand.
GCACGAGAGGCCGCATGCTGCCATAATCCTAAATTATCTTGCAATGTAGCTGCTTACTGAAGAAGCGGCATCCTTCTGGATGTCGCTTTTTTTATGCCTTGATTTTTTATAGACAATATGAAGAGTTAGTGTTTGATGCAATTTCACCCTTGACAAATATTTTTTTGTGTTATAATTGAATATTTTACAATTGATAAAAATCTCCATTCATGATAAAACAAACTATGCTTAGACATAGTGCCAAGTCTCAATCACAATGGAGGGCTATAGACAATGATCATTGCACCAGGAGTCATGATGTTAGAATTGGAATCTGAAGGTATCGGAGGAGCATTAGCGATTCACCCTACCCTTGTGTGGGATGAGCATTGTGCTGTACTAATCGATACAGGCATGCCAGGCGATTGGATTCGCATCCAGCATGCCATGCGAGAATCCGGTGTGCCGCTGGATCGTCTGCAAGCGGTTCTGCTTACCCACCAAGATCTCGATCATATCGGCAGTCTGCCTGATATTATCGCCTCCAAAAACGGATGTATCGAAGTGTTAGCTCACCAGGAGGACGCTCCCTATATAGAAGGCAAATATCCGCGCCGAGAAGCGCTGGCGAGCGTACTACCGCTGCTGCCCGAAGAACAGCGAGCTGAAGTATTGGCCATGTGCAATTTGCAGCCTTCTGCTAACGTAACACGCTTGATTGCGGATCATGATCTTCTTCCTTACTGTGGTGGAATTCGAATTATCCATACTCCTGGTCATACAGCAGGCCATGTCAGCATCTATTTGGAGCGCAGTCGCATCTTGATAGCCGCTGACGCCATGACAAGTAATAAAGGGATTTTGCACGGCCCCGTCCCGCATACGACGCTGGACATGGGAAGCGCAATCCGCTCACTAGGCAAGCTAACAAAATATCCGATTGACGCGGTTATCTGTTACCATGGCGGGCTGTCCAAACAGAACATACATCATCAGATCCTGCAATTGTCACAATCTTCGATCACGTAACCATAATAAAAGGGACATCTAACCTGCGAACTTCGCCGTTAGATGCCCTCCTATTTACTTTGAAAATCAACACATCATACACTTTTCATATTTGATAGTGTAAAAACCATTTTCTTCAACCTCACTGGTTCCTATTCTGACTATAGATGGTTCTATCTCCTCAATAAACCTCCTAGTCCGTTATCTGCAATTCGATCGTAGTTTTACGATTGAACATTATGCTCAATTATTTTGATCTAACTTTCACATGAATCAATTGTCATGTATAATTGGGTAATAATGGGGTAAATGGAGGTGTATCATGATCGCACGGCGACTCGCAATTGGTCTCATTTTCGTTATTCTCACTGTATTGTATACATCTATTTGGCAAGGCGGAGATGCCCATATCCTATTCAACATTAACTGCTATTTCGGTTTGGGGCTTTGGGCAGTTGGTTCACTCTTTACTGGCGCATTCAATGATAACACGAAGCTTCGATTTAATATGGGCCATATCCCTGACGAAGACCATCGAAGAAATTTTAAATTTAGCGGCACAATGTTTGTAACGGGGCTGCCGAGTATCGTAACATGTATTTTCATCTATGTTGTTGTTCTATAATACGATACGCTCTAACCAGCATTAAATAAGAAAAGAGGATGATTGCCAATTCAATGCGGGCACATCCTCTCCATGTACTATGGATATTCCATTTGCTTCGATCAATACAATTAATAGTGTTATAACTTATACATATACCTGATTCAAAAATTGCTCGAGCCTTTCTTTCACCTGGGGCCATTCCTCATCAACAATGCTGTACACATTAGAATCACGAATATACCCGTCCTCCATCACCCGATGACGCCGCAATCTCCCTTCAAGCACGGCTCCTAACCGTTGGATTGCCCGATTTGAGCGTTCATTGCGTACATCCGCCGTCAGCTGAACACGAATCGTATGTATCTGTTCGAAGCAATATTGCAGAAGCAAATATTTGCACTCGGTATTGATGCGGGTACGCCATACTGATGGATGATACCATGTACCGCCAATTTCAGCGTAGCGATGCAAGACGGACATATTCATAATTCTCGTTGCACCAATTATTCGCCCAGTAAGCTGATCAATGACAACGAATGGATACTCGATCCCCTTCTCACGGTTCAGAACAGCATCATGAATCGTCCGTTCTGCATCTGCAAGACTGCGGATCGTGCGCGGCAAGTAATGCCATATATCTGGATGAGACGCTGCTTCATATAAATCTTCCGTATGTTCAGGAAGCATAGGGATCAGCTTAGTACTGCTCCCCGTCAGCTCGAACAATTGACTGTTCATTCGTATCCATTCCCCCGAAGGTCTGATAGGTATGAAGTGCAATCTGCAACTTATTTATGTACTGTTGATCATGACTCGAACACATAAATTGAATTGTTGGGCTTGTTGTCTGATCTGATTGCTGATTCAACTGCTTCTCTTGCAACACTTGGGCTAACCGCTGCACTGTGCCTTGACTCCCGTCAATGAGCTGGATATGATCAGGGACTATTTCTCTCAAAATGTGCTTATAATAGGGGTAGTGCGTACACCCTAACACAATTGTACCGTACTGACTCAAGTCAATCCCAGCAAGCTTCTGTGCAAAGAAGTCTCCTATCACTCCCTTATCAAAGTTTAATTGCTCGCAATATTCTACCAATTCCGGCAAAGGAATCGAATCAACAATATGTTCCTCATCAAGACGAGTGACCAGTGTATGGTATTTGTCTTGGCTTAACGTTAAGGCTGTTGCAAATACAAGTACACGCTTGCCGTTATTGCGATTCATTTCTACTGCCGGCTTGACTGCGGGCTCCATGCCGATAATCGGAATATTGTAATTCCGCCGCAATTCAGATGCTGCGATACTCGTTGCCGTATTGCACGCGATTACAAGCGCCTTCACATGATGCTGCATGATTTCCTCAACAGCAGATTGCACATGACGCATCACTTCCTGCTGCGACTTTGTCCCATATGGAACATGAAGCGTGTCTGCATAAAACAAATATTGCTCTTGTGGCAGCTGCTTCATAGCCTCAGCCAATACCGTAATACCACCCATTCCCGAATCAAAAAAGCGATTGTCATTCCACTCACCTAGCATTCTATTTAGCATTGTAACGTCTGGTTGTCGATGCTTCTATTGTACTCTTTTTCGGCGGCGAATCCTATCGAAACTTCTCACTTTGTGGATGAAAAAAACCTGCTGCACCAGCATTATACCGATACAGCAGGTTCTACGTACACAACCCATTGATCCTTCTATTATTAGTCAATCAGCTTCGCATATTGCTCAGCATTCAGCAGATGCTTCACTGCTTCCGCAGCGCTGCCTTCCACTTCAACTTCCGCAATCCAGCCGTCTCCGTATGGACTGCTGTTCACAAGCTCTGGCGACGCTTCCAATTCATCATTTACCTTCGTAATCGTTCCAGATACCGGACAGTACAACTCAGATACGGTCTTCACAGACTCAATGGAGCCCATGCTGTCCCCCGCGGACAAGCTGGTTCCTACTGAAGGAAACTCGATGAATACAATGTCTCCCAGTTGAGCCTGCGCATGATCTGTAATGCCAACTCGTACTGTATTGCCTTCTATGGCGATTACCCATTCATGCTCTTCACTGTACAGCAATCCATCCTTCACTTCACTCATGTCAACGCCCCATTTCATTCATAATGTCATTCATTAGGCCGTCTATCCATTAGAGATCATTAAAATGGGCAGAGAGCGGCCTAGCGCCTTGTTCTCTGTCCTCGGTACCTGAGAGATCCCGTTCCAGCACAATAGTGGCAGAACTTACCCCTTTGGTGGCAACTAAATATGCACTCTCCAGAGCTGCGTCAGAATGGCGGTTATTGTACCTGAGAGATTCATTGCCAATCGGCAGCTGGCAACTTGCTCCTTCGGTGTTGACAATCATCATTGTCAAACTCTCCCGACCTTCCTCGTTCGCAATTACGATTTCATTTGGGTAATTATAACAACCTTAGATTATTGCAAGATACGTACGATTGTCAATATGACAAGCAGTGAAATCGAATGTGAAGAAAATATCAATTGACAAAGTGTGGAAGGCTCAACTAATGTAGAGATGACAGTTGAAAATGGCGAATGATGGTAAAGGGAGAGACTGCTGAGACATAGCAGCGCCGAAGGAGTAAGCCGTAAGACGTGAATCTCTCAGGCAAAAGGACTTTTACCGGACGCATCTCTGGAGAGCACTGTAATTCACCAGATCGAATACAGTCACCCAAGGGGAAAGCCGATGATACATGCGGAAGCAGACGAATCGTTTGCAGCATTCGGCGACACTCTCAGGTACAAAGGACAGAGCGAGAGACGAAGAGGATAACACATCCACTTTTCTTTCGGCTGTCCTTTTTTGTTCGCATACCAATGGTTTGTCCAAATAAGCGTATCGAGGTGATTTCATGAGTCAATTGAAGAGAACGCCAATATTCGATCAATATTCAACATTTCCCGGTGCACGCTGCATTGACTTCGGCGGCTGGGAGCTTCCTGTTCAATTTATCGGTATTCAGCGGGAGCATGAAGCTGTGCGCACACAGGCAGGCTTGTTCGATGTTTCCCATATGGGTGAGTTTATCGTTAGCGGCCCGGCTTCCCTAACGTTTCTTCAACAGATGACAACGAATGATGTATCGCGGCTTGAGGACGGGAAAGCACAATATACGCTGATGTGCTACCCTGACGGAGGAGTCGTCGATGATATTCTCATCTATCGGATGAAGAGTGACCGATATATGCTTGTTGTCAATGCCTCCAACATCGACAAAGACTATGCATGGCTGCAGAAGCATTTGATTCATGGCGTGACCTTGACAAATGTATCGAACCGCACGGCACTGATCGCCCTTCAAGGGCCGAATGCCCAAGCTATTCTCTCTACCGTATCAGAAGTGCCTGTTGATTCGCTTGCACCTTTTCATTTCCTAACGGATGCACAAGTATGCGGCGTGTCAACTCTTCTATCCCGCTCTGGCTATACGGGCGAGGATGGATTCGAGCTCTATTTGTCCGCAGAAGATGCTCCGGGGGTATGGGCTGAACTGCTTCGTGCCGGTGAATCATTCGGCTTGCTGCCAGCAGGGCTGGGGGCAAGAGACACGCTGCGCTTCGAGGCACGTCTGCCGCTCTATGGACAAGAAATTACCGCTGATATCTCACCGCTTGAAGCTGGACTCGGACGATTCGTCAAGCTGGATAAAGGCGACTTCATTGGCCGTGTTGCACTTACGAAGCAAAAAGCTGATGGCCCAGCAAGGAAGCTGGTAGGAATTGAAATGATTGATAAAGGCATTCCCCGCTCTCATTATCCGGTGCTTGCCAACGGGCGCGTAATTGGTGAGGTCACAACTGGCACGCAGTCGCCAACATTGAAGCGCAATTTAGGACTTGCCTTAATTGAAACCGCTTTTTCAGAACTCGATACCGAGGTTATGGTAGAAATTCGCGGCAAACAGTTGAAAGCCCGCGTTGTCCCTACCCCATTTTATAAACGAAATCCGATCCCTGCCAAAGGAGCGAATCCATCATGAAGCATCGTTACATTCCAATGACGGAGCAAGATCAAGCCGACATGCTGCAGCAGATTGGCATCTCTTCCATGGAAGATCTGTTCCGCGATATACCAGCATCCATTCGTTACAATGGTGTGCTTCCTATGTCCGATCCACTAGATGAAGCAGCCATGATGAAGCATATGAAGCAGTTGGCTTCTCGCAACGCAGACAATGAGAGCCACACCAGCTTCCTTGGCGCAGGAATATACGACCATCATATACCGGTTGTCATTCAGCATCTGGTCTCCAGATCTGAATTTTATACCGCATACACGCCTTATCAGCCTGAAATCAGTCAGGGTGAGCTGCAAGCAATCTTTGAATTTCAGTCCTATATTTGCGAATTGACAGGCATGGCTGTTGCCAATGCAAGCATGTATGATGGCGCAACAGCAATGGCCGAAGCAGGAGCACTTGCTGTAGGCGCAACGAAGCGCAAGCAGATCGTCATATCGAGCACCGTACACCCAGAGGCAAGACAAATTGTTCGCACGATGGCACGAGGACTGAATGTTGAAGTGGTCGAGATCGGTTATAAAGACGGCGTAACTGACCTTGCACAACTTGAGCATGCAGTCACGAACGAGACTGCTGCCGTACTTATTCAGTCACCGAATTTCTTTGGCTGCATCGAAGATATCCGTGCAATCGAACCAATTGCACATGCGCACAAAGGTTTGCTCGTAATGAGTACGAACCCGCTAAGCCTTGCTCTTTTAGAGAGCCCTGGCAAGCTCGGTGTCGATGTATGCGTCGGAGATGCGCAGCCTCTTGGTATTGCACCTTCATTCGGCGGGCCAACATGCGGTTTCTTTGCGGTAGCAGAACCGTATATGCGGCGAATTCCTGGAAGGATTGTTGGTCTGACCAAAGACTTGGATGGCAAGCGCGGCTTTGTCCTCACGCTTCAAGCAAGAGAGCAGCATATTCGTCGCGAGAAGGCGACATCCAACATTTGCTCGAACCAAGCGCTGCTTGCACTTGCCGCTTCGATATACATGTCCGTTATGGGCAAAAAGGGAATGCAAGAGGTAGCGAAGCTGAATATACAGAAGTCTCATTATGCTTCTGCCCAAATCAACAGCAAACAGCAGCTTTCATTAGCTTTCCAAGCACCTTACTTCAATGAATTCGTAGTCCGTCTTCCAGAAGGAACCGATATGGATCGCCTGCACGGGCTGCTCCTTGACAAAGGATTTATCGGCGGCTTGGATCTGGGCCGCTTCTATCCTGAGCTTGCGGGACATATGCTCATTGCCGTTACAGAGAAAAAGTCCAAATCGGACATCGAACAATTTATCGACCTGCTGGAGGTGAGCTGCGTATGAAACCGGATCAAGCGCTAATTTTTGAACTAAGTCATCCTGGCCGCACTGCCTATTCCTTACCGGAATGTGACGTTCCGGAAATCAAGCTTCAAGAACTCATTCCTGCTTCAATGCTGCGCAGTCAGGAGCCTGAGCTGCCTGAAGTATATGAAGTTGATGTGATCAGACATTACACAGCCTTATCACGCCGCAACTTTGGCGTAGATAATGGTTTCTATCCGCTCGGCTCTTGCACAATGAAATATAACCCAAAAATTAACGAGGATGCGGCAAGACTGACTGGACTCGCAGCCATTCATCCTTATCAGCCTATCAACACGGTACAAGGCGCATTGGAGCTCATGTATACGCTGCAGGAGGATCTTGCTGCGCTGACAGGCATGGATAAGGTTACGCTGCAGCCTGCGGCAGGCGCTCATGGCGAATGGACGGGATTAATGATGATTCGCGCCTACCATGAAAGCCGTGGCGAGCAGCGGACGAAGGTAATCGTACCTGATTCTTCGCATGGGACGAACCCAGCAAGCGCAACCGTGGCCGGCTTAGATACAATTACAATACCATCCAATGAACAAGGATTGGTTGATCTGGATGCGCTCAGAGCAGCTGTCGGGCCTGATACGGCAGCGCTAATGCTAACGAACCCGAGTACACTTGGATTGTTCGAGGAGCATATTGTCGAGATCGCAAGCATCGTGCATGAAGCAGGAGGGTTGCTGTATTACGATGGCGCCAACTCGAATGCGATTATGGGAATTACGCGGCCTGGAGACATGGGCTTCGATGTCGTCCATTTGAATTTGCATAAGACGATGAGCACCCCGCATGGAGGCGGCGGCCCTGGCGCTGGCCCTGTAGGCGTGAAGAGCAAGCTGATTCCATTCCTCCCATCCCCAACGGTGATGAAACTTGAGGATGGCTCATACGACTTCGATCATGGTTCACCATTGTCGATTGGACGGGTTAAGGCCTATAATGGGAACTTCGGTATCCTCTTGCGTGCTTATGTCTATATTCGCACTTATGGCCCAGAAGGTCTGCGCCGTGTATCCGAATGCGCCGTGCTGAATGCCAACTACATGATGCACCGTCTATCTCCTTATTACGATATTCCATATCCAGGCGTGTGCAAGCACGAATTTGTCATGTCCGGCAAAGGATTGAAGCAATATGGCATTCGTACGCTCGATGTTGCCAAGCGCCTTCTCGACTTCGGTTTCCATCCGCCAACCATCTACTTCCCGCTTAATGTAGAGGAATGCATGATGATTGAGCCTACGGAGACAGAAAGCAAGCAGACACTGGATCGCTTCATTGATGTTATGATTCAAATTGCACAGGAAGCGAAGGAGCAGCCTGAGCTGCTGTTGAATGCTCCTCATTATACGGATGTAAAACGATTGGATGAAACACAAGCAGCACGAAAGCCAGTATTGAACTGCGCGTGTAATTAACTAGCAGCGTGACCAATATACAAATGCCCCGAGCGCCTGCCGACAATTCGGTACGGCCACTCGGGGCATTTCTTCATTAGATGAAATCTATCTCATGATCTTTCCGGTTATTTCTTCGCTCGGCTAACATAGAATTTAATCTTGTCACCCTTCTTCGCAGCACCACCAGCAGGAACATCTTGCTTAAATACTTTACCTGCTTCCTGCTCATCAGTGTTCTCGAGGACGTACTCATATTTCAAGCCGCTTGCGAGAATTTGCTTCTCTGCATCTTCTTTCGACAGCCCTACTAGATTAGGAACAGCAACCTCACCGGACTTCGGTGGTTCGGTTGTCTGATTCGTGTTCGGATCTGGCTGTTGGCCCTCAGGATGCTGCCCATCCACAGGAGGCGTCGTCGGATCCGTCGTTGTTCCTGTCTGACCATCCTGGGTACCGTTATTCGTAGTTCCCGAATCCGTTGAATGATCATCAGGTTTATTCTCTTGTGTTGTATTTGGCGGAGTTACACTCGAATTATTTGAGTTGGAATCCCGATCACGGTCTTGATTCCTCCGATCCGAGTCATCCGACTCTGTCTCGCGTTCCTGATCCGAATTGTCATTGGATGAGCTGTTGTCAGTTGCGGGCGGTTCTGTAACGTTCGTCGAAGTTCCCGAATCATTTTGGCTCGCATCTGAACCTGATCCCGGCTCCGTTGCGGGATTCCCCGTTACGGCCTGGTTGTTGGATTCCGCAACTGAATCAGTCACTGCCACATCATTCGCTTTTGAGAGCGAGTTCGCCCACATGACCGCACCGCCCAATACACAAATAAACACGGCTGCACAGGCGATGATCAGCATCATCTTCTTGCGGCCCACATTTTCCGAGCCGTCTGCCTCATAAGGTGCCGCTTCCTCTTCTTCCGTCTCCTCTTCCGCCATACTGAGCAGTTCCGGATCCACTTTAGGGACAGGCGGTGTATAAATGCCTCCAATTGTCTTCACCGGTATATTCGGAGAGTCCATAATCTCGCGAAGCGTAAGCATGAAGGAGAACGATGAGCTCTCTCCCAAATATACACTCTGTACAAGGGACAACAATGCTTCCTTCTGACCAGGCGACAACTCCTTCAATGCGCCGGCCAAACGCGCCTCGTACATTTCATAATACTGTGGCACATTCAGATGGAGGGTACTTAATTGATACAGCAAATAACATAATCCCAATGTACCGTATCGTTCTGTAGCCGCAGTCGACCAATAATTCATCACTAGCACTTGATGATCTTCCGTAATCCACAAGTTATCGACGGATACCGAGAAGTTCGTAATATTTGATTCCAGCGCATCTTGAACCGCCTTGCCAACTTCATAAACCAACGACAGCGTCTTCGTCGCACTCAATGCGTGATGCTGTATGTACTTTGCAAGCGGCATTCCATTGTAAGATGTGAATACAACAAAGAAATCACTGCCGGATGTGCCGGCATTCAACATATGGAAAAATCGATTATTTGAAAAATGCGAGATTTGGCCAAACGCCTTCTTGCATTGTTCAGCCTTATCCAGCCCTTTATTTTCTACTAAATATATAAATACGTCTCTCTTTAGTGATAAATCTATTGCTTCATATAATATTCCATCAGCCAGATGCAAAATGACTTTGCATAATTGATAACGTTCTCCAATGTAAGCACTCATATGTCTTGCTCCTCCGCGATTCATGCTCGTAGCCCAACGCTGAACGTTGAGCTCTCCTAAGCCATTATGAAGGAATTTTTGATTTTTTGCAAAACTTGCATTAACGAAACTTTGTATGGCTATTTGCCGATTCCTTACACTTATGCCGATATTGCTTAATCTCCCGCATTTTCGCAAATTTTTCAGCATATTTTCGTCCATTATTTTCATATTACATGCGTACAATTTTTATTCCATTTTCATCGCGTTCACAACCAATCTCCATTGCTTTACCAACTGCTCCATCTTATCACCTGCACCTGTAATTTCCCCCATTCGGGCAGCTTGCCCTGCCCATAACGACATATATTGAGGATCACTGTTACGTGCGGCTGCCTGTCTAACACTCCTCGTCAACTCATTCATAATTGGATATGCTGGAATGGAAGCTAAACACGACTCCAATCTATGAATTAGTTCATTGCGTATACCTCTGGCAGGTTTGCCTGAAATGGTTTTCGTAATAACTGTACTGCGTTCGTCAGAAGAACAAATCGCTTCTTGATAGGCAGGATGTACGCCGCTTTCCTTGCACAGTAGGAATGCACTACCTAATTGGGCTGCTTGTGCTCCGAGAGCCATAACAGCAGCAATCCCCCGCCCGTCCATGATCCCACCTGCAGCAATAACAGGTGTTGCTACATGATCGACGATTAGCGGCACTAACGCTAATGTCCCAACTAAGGAAGAATGGGGATCCCCCGCAAATGTCCCACGATGGCCCCCTGCCTCACTGCCCTGTGCCACAATCATATCAACTCCTGCAGCTTCAAGACTAACCGCTTCTTCAACATGGGTTGCCGTCCCTATTAAAACAATGTGTACTCTCTCAGAATAAATGACAAAGATATAAGGGACAAAAAAGAACCGAGAAAACGTGGGAAACACCGATATGACTAGGGATTAGGTGGGATTGAATCAAAATAAGTGTGACAGAGATGATGAGTATAGAAAAAATCGGTCAGATAGTGTGAAAAAAATCAAAAAAAGCGCGGAAGCCTTGCTCCACAAAGGTTGTCGGCGTTTTTTTGTGTTGTATCGCAATTAATACCACAGACAGGATGCTATAACCGGGTATGTAACGTTATAACGAGCGTTACTTATTCGTTATTCAGTGTTACGTCAGGTGTGATAAAATCGCGAAAACCTATTGCGGCAAGGCTTCGGAGATTAACGATGGGATTGTTCTCGCGTTATTGGAAATCAAAATGACGACCAAAAATAACAAAAATAGCTTGTGGAGCAAAGGGACATTCTGGACAAAATTAATAAAACGTGTCCCATTGAAGTCGTGGCGCGGATTAGAGTGATTTTTGTACTACGAAAATTATTAATAAGCAAAGGGACAAAAAAGATAGAAAAATCTATCTATCATTTAGGGCGAAAAATTAAGCCAGCTTAGCTGCTGCCTCTTCTCTTCCGTCTCCATTCGTCAAGGTTTGTGATTTCAGTTGTTTACTGGAGCTGACAGATTTCTTTCCTGTCAGTTCTAGTAAAACCTCGATGCGTTCTTCCAGTTTCCACTTTTCTTTTTGCCCCAGTTGATGAAACTTAGCCAACAGATCAATATCTTCAGATGAAATACTACAAGCACTCTGCTGAGAACTTAGGTTTTCATTTGTGGTAATCCCTTCACCCGTAAGAAGCCATTCCATAGGTACAGATAAGAATTTTGCGAGTTGATATAACTCTGTTGTATTCGGGAGCCTTTTTCCATTGACGTAATTGCTCATTGTGGTCTTTGAAAAGCCTGTTGCGCTGTATACATCTTTTTGAGTGAGCTTCAATTCTTTCATCCTTAGAGTGATTCTTTCTCCAACTCCTGTAAAAGTAAGGTTTTCTTTCAAGGTAACGCACCTCCTATTAGTTAAACAAATGAGAATATCTCAGGCATTAATTACCTCGAATGAGGAAATAATCATTGACATAGTTCACAATTGTGGTAATATGATAGATAGATAGAAAATCCTATCAAAAGATTACCACACATTACGAGTCGAAAACAGACGAAAACTCTGGAAGTTAAAACTAAATATGCAAGACCATATCTCCCAGTCTACGATTGAGGGAATCAGCACAATAGTGCCTTTGGATGAAGTCGAAACTGAATATGCAATGCCATACCCCTCAGTTCACGATTGAGGGAATCGGCACAATAGTGCCTTTGGATGAAGTCGAAACTGAATATGCAATGCCATACCCCTCAGTTCACGATTGAGGGAATCGGCACAATAGTGCCTTTGGATGAAGTCAAAACTGAATATGCAATGCCATATCCCTCGGTTCACGATTGAGGGAATCGGCACAATAGTGCCTTTGAATGAAGTCACAACTAAATATGCAAGACCATATCTCTCAGTTCACGATTGAGGGAATTAGCACAATAGTGCCTTTAGATGAAGTCAAAACTGAATATACAAAGATATGTGGATTTACATTTTACGAGGAAAGGAGGAAAAAACTTGAGTACAAGATTAAGCAATACGTTAAAGGAGCAGATGGAATCCACAAATTTGATTGCACGTGAACTACTAGGAAATGTGAATTTTGATGCCACTGGAAATGAAGTCATTGTAACCGCGGCACAAGAGAGCGCCCTCGACACTTATGGAGACATGTTGGAAGCTCATGAACATGAACTTATTGAACAATTGCATCGTGTCGTGGTGGAGTACAGTGCAAAAATTGCTGCTAATCGTAATCTGCAACGCTTAATCGGTCGAGAAGTTGGTAGACGTGAAGTTCTCAGAGAACGAATTGAAGCAGGTGAAGACATATGAAGAAACGACAACTATCGCCACTCGGCGTCATCATCAAAACTAGACTCATGGAAATGGGGAAAACGCAGTATCAGCTTGCTTGCGAAATTGGAACAAGCAGTAATTATATCTACCTGATCTTGGTTGGGGAGCGTTCAGGGAAAACGTACATACCGAAAATTGCCGAAGCTCTCGGAATGGATTCCCATGAGCTCAGTCGAACAGCCTAGAGTTATTTATGGAGAAACGCAGACATACAAGGAGGATATTACTCGATGGGGTTGATAAAACAACAAGAGAGCGTCCCACCCTTCCACGGTAGACGCCCTCATTTAATCCCATTATGAACATTAACTCCTTCATTGTAGCATGAACGCGTTCGCTTGGGAAGGAGGAACAAACTTGTCGGAAATATACATCACCCTACAAGAAGCTGCCGGATTTGAAGGCATGAGCTACGAAGCAATCAAGAAAAAAGCACAGCGATCTCCAGAAGCATTCAATGCTAAGAAGGAAGCCACGGAGAATGGTGGTAAAGAACGTGTACTTGTTGCCCTGTCTACGCTTAGCAAGAAGGCCCAACAAGCATATAAGCATGTCATAGGTATTGACGGAGCAGATATGGTCATCAATGAACATGTTAATGAAAAAGAAATTCCGTGGTACGTCGATGTCGATCCTGCCCAGTACATTGATAAATATAGCAATTCATATTATGAGGCGGTTGAGTTAACGAAGGTTATTCGTGAGTTTTTAAATTACAGCGACCGTGATCGTACTGAATTCGCTGCTAATATTGCTGAAGCAAACGGCATGAGTCAACGAACTCTTTACCGGCATTCCCAAAGCTATTTAGAAGCGAGTGCTTGGGCGCTAAAGATGAGCAAACAAGATGGAAAGGACTATGACTTTTTTAAGGTGCTGGCGCTCTGTCGAAAGCCCAAACAGAAGCATACTTTTCCTTCGCTTACACCCGAGGTAAGAGCATTCATAGAAAACCTGTGGTTTGAACCAGTATTCGCAAGTAACAACGGAACGATTGAAATGTTATACGGAAAACTCATGAAGATAGGATCAATGAACTGTTGGGACATCCCATCATACCCAACAGTTGCTCGATATATTGGATATTTGATGGATGTGAAGCGCGGCAAAAATGCCCGGTTACTAGCTGGAAAAGGGATGCGTGAATTCAAAAATCAGCGAATGGTAAAAGCGTCACGCAACATTAAGGCATTGCCGGTTATGGGGCTTGTACAAGGTGACGAGCATACATTCGATGTTTGGGTGAAGTATACCTACCCGAACGGAAAATCCAAGGCGATTCGTCCTCAACTCGTTGCCTGGCTCGATACCCGCAGCCGCTGCATCGTTGGTGACGTCATTTGTGTCAAAGCGAACTCGCAAGTCTTGAAGCAATCATTACTGAACATGATTTATGGAGAAATTGGCGGCGTTCCTGAATGGTTGTTAATTGATAATGGGAAAGATTACACGGCTGAAGCAATGACCGGACGCAAACGTAATGAGCGCGTCAGCTTTGACAGTGAAACGAAAGGCTTCTACCGTAGCATCGGCATCAAGGATGACATGCGAAGCCTCCCATATCAGCCTTGGTCGAAGGCACAAATTGAACGTTTTTTCGGTACTTTGATCAGTAAGTTTGAAAAATGGCTCGGTAGCTACACGGGTACGCTCACTGGTTCCAAGACAGCAGCCAAGGTCAATAAGGATATTCCGAAGATGCTGGAACGTGATGAACTATTGACACTCGATGAGTTCTATAGCCTTTGGTGCGAGTGGCGCGACGAGTATCACCGTACATATCACAGTGGACTGAAGGAACAAGGCGACAAGTGGCGTACGCCACTAGGGGTATTCCAGCTAGCAGAACGTTATGAGAAAGCGCCGCCGCCGAAGTCATACGCAACCATCTTGATGATGAAAGCTGAGCGTGTACTGGTTCGGAACATCGGAATTAAGAAGTTCGGTTATGAATATCGCGCTGATGAGCTCTGTCATTATATCGGTGACAAGGTAGATATCAAATGGGATCAGAACGATGTGACCAAGCTCTATGTATATACAACGGATGGGGACAAAATTTGTGAAGCATTCAGCCAAGAATTACTGCTCATTGCCCCGAAGATGCCTCAAAAGGCACTGGAAGATCACTTGAAGATGCAGAAGCGTCAGCTACGGCAGACAAAGGACGAACTGGCGTACTACACAACGCCGCTTGAAGAACGCGATCCGCAATATCAGGGCTATGGCAATGATGTGGCTGGTTTTATCTTCAAGAACGATACTCCAACACAGAAGCAAGGCTCTTCGAAGCTGGTCGCATTACCGGATGACAAACAGTTCAAGGACGAACTTCGTTCTCGAAAGACGATAAAGGCAAGTAGTAACGAAACAGATGACTTCCTACAGAAGCAAGCGGAGAAAGCCCTCGCAGAGCTTCGCAAACTTGGATAATGAGGAGGAATTAATGTGGCAGCCGCAGCGCTCTATTCGATTCAAGGCGAAACGCCTACAACCCTGGCGATACAACTAAAGGGCATGATGGATAAAAACGGGATGACAATCACGGAACTGGCTAGAGAAATCAATTACTCTCGTCCAGCACTCTCTCAATATATCAATGGAAAGTACCCTTCTGATCCGACTGACATCGAACAAGCAATATCAAGCTTCATATCTTCCCGTGGTGGAGAAGTAGCAGCAACTAGTGAACGGACAATCATGACACTGTCAAAGCCCCAATTCGTCGAGAGCCGGGACGCTACAGCTATCATAGGAGCGTGTCAGTCCTGTCAATCCTTCACTGCTCTAGGTATCATCGTAGGGAAATCAGGATACGGAAAAACGCATACGCTCAAGTATTATGCTCGTTCCCCGAAGGTTGCTTATATCGAATGCGACGACACAATGGGACAACGCGATCTGGTCAAAGCTATCGAAAAGGCTCTCGGATTACCCAATGGATACGGATCAATCTGGGAGCGTGTAAACGGCATTCGTGAATTTTTTAATTGCAATCCTGGATACTTGCTCATCATTGATGAGGCGGACAAACTGGTCAGCAAATACAGTCAAAAGAAGATGGAAATATTGCGCGGTATATTCGATCAATCCGATGTTGGAATGATCATTGCCGGGGAGCCAAAGCTGGAAGCACTAATCAAGGGATTTATAAATCGGTTTGCGAACCGTGTTGACTTCTACGTTGCTCTGAAAGGGCTATCGTCCAACGAGGTACGCAAATATCTCGGAAACTTCAATATTGAGGAAGATGCTGTTCAAGAGCTTGTAACCCGGGCGACTAACAATAAGAACGGATGTTTCCGATTACTCGACCGGACAGTAAACAACATTCTTCGAGTATTGAATATGCGGAATTCCGAACCTTCTGGTGAAGCATCTGCTCCCCTGATTACTTCGGAGATAATCACCCAGGCTAGCAATATGATGATGCTGTAGGAGGTACAGATGATGAAAAGATATTCGAACCCATCCGATCCTGTCGTTCGCTTGTTCAGTCTGCTGCAACATGTATGCTTGCCCATTCCAGTGACACCAGCAGCAATTGTATCTGGTCTCACTGAAGAGGAAGTTCACATCACATTGAATGATTCGCCAGATTATAACATCCATAGTAAATACATTCATGCAAGACCTTCCTACCAAAAGGCATTAGCTGACATGAGAGATGAGATGGGGGAAACGATGACGCTAGAAGAAGTGAATCGCCTCTATCACGAATTGCATTATGGATTCCTTATCTCTGACGGAAAATTCGTTAGTGCATTCCATGAAGCCCATCCTGATGCAGCGGTTTCATAAGTTAGCGCAACATCGCCCTGGTTTATACCGGGGCGTCAATTAAATATACAAGGAGGAACGCAAATGAAAGAATTCAGCAAGAGACTAAGCAAGAGCGGTTCCATCACGTTCCCAGCAGCGCTTCGCAGGGAATATGGGCTGTCAGATGGTGAAAAATTTAGTATCTCGGTTGATGGCGAGGATGGAACAATTTTTCTTCAGCGAACACATGGGAGCTGTATGTTCTGCAAATCGGAGAAGGAATTGATTATATTCTATGGTCGTTTCATATGCTCCTGCTGTGTGCAAAACATGGATGCAGATGTCTCAGAACGAAGATTTGCGAATGCTTTTGAAGGAGCTGCTGCTGAATGAGCTCAACACTTGCACAGAAAGTTGACGAGGCAATCGCCCTGGAACAACAGATGAAGAAATGCAAGAAGCAGATGGATTCCATCAAGGCAGAACTCACCACAGCGGCCTATGCAGAGATGGATAACAAGAACCTTTCCTTCTTCCAGATCACTGGTGAGAACGGTCGCTTCAACGTAGTATACAAGGAAAAATTCGAAGTCGACAACTATGACAACCTTATTGACGTACTCGGTGAAGTAGCTCTGTCGAAGGTCAGTCGCAGACAAGAAGTCAAGTATGAAACAGACTCACGATTCAAGATGGCTCTTATTGCTCTCTATAAGGCTGAGTACACTACGGATGTTACTATCGAGAGCATCATCAGTGGGCTTGGGCTCGGTGAGGATGTAATCAAAGCATTAAAGAAGAAGCTCAAAGGTGAATACCTGAAGGACAAGCAGCTCCTGGAGAGTGTTGGTGTGACTGGTGAGCTTGAAGAAGAGCTCGATGCAATCAGAATGGTTAAGAATGGCGAGCTCGTTGAACGTTTCTTCGGTCAACTATCCAAGGAGCAAACTGACATCATCAGAAACGCGGTATATGTGGAAGACAGCATCAGTGTGGGGCTAGAGATCAACAAAGATACGTGAGGAGACGGACACTCATGGATAAGATCACCTATCCGCAGATGAAGAACATATTTGGGCTTGCCAAGCAAGCCCAAATCAATAATGACGAACTGCATGACTTGGTACATTCAGTTACGGGATCAAATAGCATCAAAGCATTAAATAAGTCCCAAGGCATCAAAGTAATTGATAGGCTGAATCAACTACTCGGCAAAGGCAAGCCATCCACGCGAGCGACTCCTAACCAGATATGGCAAATTAACAAGTTGGCGAAAGAATTAGGATGGAACACTGATCCTCGTAGGCTTCGCGGTTTCATAGAGAAGCAACAAGGCGTCAGCCATACGAGCTACCTCTCACCCAACCAAGCTAGCCGGGTCATCGAGGCTCTAAAAGCAATGAAACAACGGGAAGGAGTGAAAGCCGATGTCGGACGCTCTTGAACGGTATTCACCAGCACAACGGCAAGTCATCGAAGCATATTGGGATGCTATACGTTTCACTCGTAGCACAGGCAAGATTTCTGAAGGCATCAAGCAGCGCGAATACGAATATTGGGCTAAGTATGAGCCTACTCTTGTCATCAGGGCGCTCTCCATACACATGGAGAAGTATCCGAATATCAAGGAGAACTACACGCGGGGCATCCTTCGCAATCTCCTGAAAGGTGGTGCTGTCCATGCGAAAGTCGAAAGAGAGCGTAGCCGATCTGTTCAGAAGCCTTCAAGCAGCCAGGGCAAACGCGATATCAGCGCCGAAGAAGCCTTCAGAAGAAAGCTCGCTGGCTTATGAGTGCCAGGAGTGCCGGGACGAGGGCGTCATTTTAGACCCCATACGAAACGTGGCACGTCAATGCCTGTGTATGCAGCGTAAAAAACTGAAGCGCGTCATGAAATCCACTAACATGGGCGAAGATGCTCTTCTCAAAACATTTGACAATTTTGATTTGAGTGACCTGGATCAGCGTGTCATTAACTCATATGAGCTAGCGCGTGAATATTCGGACGGATTGATCTATCGTATCAAGAATGCAAAAAGCCTGAAGGGTGTCCCTTGGTTTGGAATTTTGGGCACTTCTGGAAGTGGGAAGACTCACCTGGTTACGGCAGCGGTTGCCCCTCTAATCAAGTACGATGTGTACCCCCTCTTTTTTAATTGGGTACAGAGCTTTACAGAATGGTTTTCTTATTACAACACGGATGAATCTTATATGGTTGAAGAGATTCGCCAACGCATATACAACTGTGAATTGCTGGTTGTAGACGACATATGCAAAGAGAGCCAAAAAGACACATGGATCAAAGAGTTTTACGGTATTGTCGATTATCGTTACCGCAAGCAACTCCCTATTGTCTACACCAGCGAATACTTCGCTGAATTGATTGGATTTCTATCAAAGGCTACGGCTGGACGTTTATTTGAACGAACGGTAAGTCCTAAGGGCAAGAAGTTCCTGGGGGAGATGCTCCTGAATGATGGTGAAGATCCACTTGCCTTAGATTACCGATTTAAGGAACTGTTCAGGTGAAAGGTGTGGTTCTATGACTGACTACAAGAAAGTTAATTCTTACACATTGACTCCAGAGCAACTAGAAGCGGAGCGTAAGCGACTCGATGCAATGAAGCCTAGACATTATAGCGGAAATGATGTTGCCATTCTTGCCCCACAAATTGGTTACAACGGTAAGTATCTTAAAAAGGGTGGCGAATGGTACAGATAGACTAATCATGTCGTTATTATCAAGAAAAGTGGCAAAGGAGAAGCGAATGACTAAGCGTAAACCGAAGCCAGAACCAGTGTTAATTGCAGCCCAACCCGATCCGAATCGCTGCTTCGTCCACTTCTCCAAGGCATTTCCTACTGCTGGCACGATGGCGGTCAGCTTGGAGAGTCTAGCGAATCAACTTCGTAAGCAGCCGATGGATAGAAAGGTATCCTCGATCCAATTGCTTCGGCATATTTTTGAGATCAACTTTGAGGAGGTGGAAAAATGAAGCCAACAAGCAGTATGACAATTGAAGACTGGAAAACCGTTGAAAAGAACTTGAGACATCTGCACTACCCTGTGGAATTAAATTGTGATGGTTACCCAGTAACATTGGTTCTTGAGAGGGTTACCCCGTTTAAGAACGGCATTGCAGTGTATATCGATGGAACTGTTAAGGGCTCATGGATAATTGATGATTGCGAAGAACGACGCAGATTCATGCGACCTATCACGAAGCAACTTTTCACTAGAAAACAACTAGAAAGTGCTAAAAAAGTAAGCAAGAAATATTACAGGGACGCAGCAGCACAGAAATATACCTATCATGATCATCGTTGGTATTCTTTTGGTTCGTTGAAGAGACATTTGATCAAGAACAATGAAGTAATAGAGATTAAAAGCCGTAAAGGAAGTGTCGCAGGATGATCTATCGTAAGGATCACATCCCGAAAAATACAATGAAGAATCGTCGCCCTGGATACCCAATGGACGCGACGACGATTACCATACACAATACTGGAAATCCGACGAGCAGCGCTGCAAATGAACGCGGTTGGTTGACAAATCCTAAGAATGATCGCATAGCTTCCTTTCACATCGCAATCGACGAAAATGAAGCAGTAGAATGCATTCCATTGACTGAAAATGCATGGCATGCAGGAGATGGCAGTAGCATGAAGTCCGGTAATCGGACGAGCATCGGAATTGAAATATGCGAATCCGGGAATTACCAGAAAACTCTCCACAATGCAGCGCAGCTCGTCGCAAACATGCTACAGGAACGTGGATGGGGTGTTGAAAGATTAAGACGTCACTATGATTGGTCAGGAAAGATATGCCCTAGGCTCATGCACGATGGCGGGAAGTGGACAGGATGGTACTCATTCATTGAAATGGTCAAATCGAACCTCAAATCTGAACCGAGAAAGGACGAAGAACCGATGACAAGAGAAGAAAAAGCTGAGTTTGACAAGCTGAAGAAGACAGTAGAAGAACAAAGCAAGCTGCTGAAAGAACTGCAAGGGCAAAAAGAAATTGATCCCCCAACATGGGCAAAGGAAGCTGCAGCCTACTACGAAAAGGAAATGTCAACGTTGAAAGGCAGTTATGATTTTTGGCGGCTGCTAACCATCCAGTGCCGGAAGGAAAAAGGTCGTTCCGCATAATGGTCATTGACATTTTTGATTATCTGCTATAATTAGGAGGTGATCCACCGGATGTTGGAATGGATTGAAGAGCTGACACCGGACATGCTCCCAGACCCATACCGGAAGTATGCGGAACTGATAGGCACTGACAATCTGATCAAGCTTGCTCGTCAGAACGGCGGGGATCATGTGTATATCCCTACTATGGACTTCTTCCTGCGTCCGGTTCGGGATAGGCGCATCGTAGAGGAATATGATGGTTATAATCATCGGCAGCTTGCTCGCAAATATGACCTAAGTGAACGGCGTATAAGGGAAATATGTGAAGGCGTCCACCCCATTGCTCGACGAGATGAAAATCAGCTCCAATTGTTTAGTGATGATGAACTCAAATAAGGGGCAAAAAATCGGGGAAACCCCTCCAGAACAGAATAGAAAACTTTAGTAATCTACCAGTAGAGGCATTTGCCCTACTGGTTTTTTATTGTCTAAAAGGAGGCAAGTATCATGCAAAGCGCAATAAACGAAATGATTTTGAACATCGTATTAGCGGGGTTGGCGTTGTTGTCGTCCTACGCAATCTATTACATCAGAAGAGCGACTGTAAAGCTATCAGCAGAAACGAAGAAGCTTGGAGATGATTCTCAACGAGCTCTCGCTCAGGCAGCCATTGAACGTCTGGACGACATTGCTGAAAAAACAGTAAGCACTATTGAACAAACATTGGCGAAGGAACTCAGAGAATCCGTAAAAAACGGCATAGCATCAAAGAATGAACTAACGGAGTTATCAAGTCGAGCGTATTCAGAAATTATTCACCAACTACGTCCTGACTATTTGAAGGCACTCCACGATACCCTGGGAGATACAGAAAAGTACATCATGAATACGATAGAATCCAAGGTTCTGGAGCTCAAAGACAAGGGGCGTGCTGGCTAGTGGAATGGACTTGGGTGATTCAGACCGTAATCATGCTTGGTATCGGTGCAATTGGATTCTTCTTGAAGACAACGCTGTCGGAAGTCAAGCAGCATATTGCATCATCGGCCAAGCGCGTAGACGAACTGGAAGACAAGATGGATACCAAAGTAGCTGGATTGGAGAGAGAAGTTAAGGAGTTGAAAAGCGATCTCCCCTTCATCTACGTCACTCGTGAGGATTACATTCGCACCATGAACAATGTGGACAAGAAGCTAGACAGGATTCATGACACCATGCTTGAAAGGGGGAAATGAAGTTGGAAGACAAGGAATTTCAAGTCCAGCAGAACAAGGCAATTCGTGGCTACATCATGCGGAGTCTGGCACGAGGTAATCAAAACACGTTGCTATGCAAACAGTTATCGAACGCACTTATCAATGATGGCTTGATTGTCTCCCCTGACATCTCCAAGCATTTGGACTACCTGAAGGAAAAAGGATATATCCAATTCGTGGGTAAGCATATCAATTCGTACAACGTGTACCGCAATGATGGGTCTATACGGCTAACTGCCAAAGGTGTGGACTTACTTGAAAACACCATAGATGATCCAGGGGTCGATATCTAATGAGCGGCAAACGGAGGAATCGAACTCGCTCAAAGATAGATGATCTCCCAGTACACATCAAGGATCAGGTAGATGCCATGCTCATGGACACTCGGTATACCTACTGGGAAATATCCGAGTACCTAGAAGATCAGGGCTTCGAAGTTTCCAAGAGCTCTATTGGACGCTATGCCTTGCGGATTGGTAACACCATGCAGCGACTCATGGAAGCGCAAGAGCAAACGAAAGCTCTAGTCGAGATGATAAAGAAGAACCCTGAGGTTGATTATACCGAAGGCGGCCTTCAGATCATGGCTGGAGAACTAACCAAGAAAATGGCACAAGCCCAGGAAGAATGGGACTATATGCCGCTCGATAAAGCAGCTCGTGTCATGGTCGCACTTTCAAGAACGAAGGTGTACAAAGACCGCGTTCGCCAGGATATGCAGAAGAAGGTTGATCTTGCGTTCCAAGGGATGGAGTCCGAGCTGATGGCAGCCATTAAGTCCGACCCACAACTCGCTGGAGAATTGAAGTCGGTACTGCAAAGAGCGAAGGAAAAGATGATGGCCGATGATTAAGTTGGATGATTACTTACGGCAGCTTGAAGACGATTTGGACAAGGAAGAGCTTTTAAGCCAGGAGTATCAGAAGCAGCTCTTTGAAAGCTATGTGATGCGTAATGAGCAGCACAGCGAATATCGAGCGTCACTGTTGAATGAGTATCGGAACGGTGCGGAGCTCACGGGCAAGGATGGACTTCGCAAGCAGCTTGCGGCAATTGACCTGGAGTATTTTGGCCGTGCTTATCTCCCTCATTACTTTGTTCGGGAGTCGCCAAAATTTCATGAAGAACTAGATAACATATGGACTCAGGGAGTCATGAAAGGCATGAACCCTACCACATCAGCTAAGCAGATATCTAGGGCGAAAGGTTGCCGTCGTGGTACGGCCGCCCCTCGTGGTCATGCGAAATCAACAAGCTTCACTTTTAAGGATACATTGCATGCGGTTCTGTACGAATATAAGCATTACCCGATTATCCTATCCGATAGCAGCGACCAGGCTGAGGGGTTTCTCACTGATATCAAGACAGAGTTAGAAGATAACTCGGCAATCATTGAAGACTTCGGAAGCCTAAAAGGGAAAGTCTGGAAAGGTAGCGTCCTGTTGACGTCAACGGACATTAAGGTCGAGGCAATTGGCTCTGGCAAGAAGATTCGGGGACGGCGCCACCGGAATTGGCGTCCTGATTTGATCGTCCTTGATGATATTGAAAATGACGAGAACGTAAATACACTTGAACAGCGCAAGAAGCTTGAGAGCTGGTTTTACAAGGCCGTATCCAAGGCTGGTGACACATATACCGACATTGTGTATATCGGTACGATTCTGCATTACGATTCGTTGCTATCCAAAGTCCTGAAGAATCCTGAATACCACTGTGTCAAATATCGGGGGGTCATCCACCCCGCCAAGAACCAAGAGCTTTGGGATGCGTGGGAAGCAATTTATACCGACCTTGAGAATGAGCGTCGACAGGAAGACGCACGGACGTTTTACGAGGACAACAAAGAAGACATGCTCGAAGGCACTGAGGTGCTGTGGGAAGCAAAACTCTCTTATTACGATCTAATGGTCATCAAGATTTCAGAAGGTGAAGCGTCATTCAACTCTGAAATTCAGAATGATCCGATTGATCCTGATTCCTGTACGTTCAATGAAGAGTGGTTTGACTATTACGATGACGATCTAAGTCTTGATTTCAGTGACTCTAGATTCGTGTATGTAGCAGCGAATGATCCGTCCCTGGGCAAGAACAAAAAGAGTGATACGAGTTCAATTATTGCAATCGCAAAAGACACCAAGAGCGGCTATATGTACGTAGTGGAGGCATCCATCGAGAGACGCGTCCCGGATGCCATTATCGAGGATGCAATCGAGATGTCGAAACGATTCAGGCGAGACTATAGGCGACCATTCCGTAAATTCGGCGTCGAGACAGTACAGTTCCAGCACTTCTTCAAGGATGTTCTTGTCCAGAAGAGCGCTGAAGCTGGTGAATATCTCTCAATCGAGGAGATACATAGTGTCCAGCGTAAGGAGTTGAGAATCGAGTCCCTTCAGCCATTCGTGAAGAACGGATATCTGAAGTTTAGCAGACGACACAAGACTTTGCTTCAACAGATGCGCGAATATCCAATGGGCAAGAATGATGATGGTCCCGATGGGCTTGAAATGGCGGTACGGCTTGCATTGAGCATCAAGACATCAAATAAAACAGATTACAAGTCAGTCATTAGCCGAGCTATGAAGTTCCGGCGAGGCGGCTACTAGGAGGTGAATACAGTTGTCAAGACGGAAACGAAAGAATCAAGAGAAAGCGGCAGCTCCAAGGCGTCCCGAAATGGTTGAGATAGCAGTCGCTCAGGTACATGATAAGTATTCCACCTATCCGTCCAATGGCTTGACTCCAGTAAGACTGGCGCAAATCTTTAGAGAAGCCGATGCGGGGGATGTGCTTCAGCAAATGGAGCTTTTCGAAGAAATGGAGGAAAAAGATCCACATCTCTTCTCTCAGCTCCAGACACGCAAAAATGCTGTCACGGGATTGGACTTCGAAGTCATCCCCTTTAGCGATGATGAATGGGATAAGCAGATAGCCGAGTTCGTAAAAGAACAGATTGACGGCCTGGAGAACTTCGAGGATATCATGATGGATTTGCTCGATGCAATTGGAAAGGGCATCTCTGTTTCTGAAATCATATGGGGAATTGAAGATGGCTATACCGTAGTGGATGACATCAAATGGCGACATCCAAAGCGTTTCTCTTGGGATAACAACGACATCATGAAAGTAAGCACAAGAGACCATCCTTCAGGGATACCGCTGCCAGACAATAAGTTCGTGATTCACCGCTATAAGGCACGTTCTGGTCATCCGTCAAGGGCGGGAGTTCTACGAGTAGTCGCATGGATGTACTTGTTCAAAAATTACGACCTGAAGGACTGGGTAAGCTTCTGCGAAGTATTCGGGATGCCCCTACGTCTTGGGAAGTATGATCCATCTGCCTCAGAGGAAGAGAAAAACGCGCTCATACGGGCACTGGTACAACTGGGGACAGATGCCGCTGGCATTATCCCGACTGGAACGGATATCGAATTCAAAGAGGCATCGAAGACGACCTCGATCAACGTCTATGAATCACTCGCACGATACTGTGACGAGCAAACATCCAAGGCAGTGCTTGGACAGACACTGACTTCTGATTCTGGCGGCGGCTCCTTCGCTCAGTCAAAGACGCATAATGAAGTCAGACATGACTTGACTGTCGCTGATTGTAAGGCGCTAGCCGCAACCTTACGTCGTGATCTTATACGACCTCTTGTGTATTTCAACTTCGGGGAAGACCGGCGTATTCCCCATCTTCGTTTCGACTGCGAGGAAGCCGGTGATCTGAAAGAAACTGCTGACATCTACGAGAAGCTGATCGATATGGGGTTGAAGATTCCAACCTCTCATCTATACAAGAAATTCAGTGTTCCGAAGCCTGAAAATGGCGAGGAAGTAGCAACGCCGCTTACTAATTCTTCAACCGCAATGCCCTTTAAGGATACGGCCTTGATCGTGAACAAGACAAATCAAAACAAGCTCAGCTCAACTCAGGAGAACATAGACCGATTAGCAGATGCCGCTCTGGAACAGAATGCGGGTGTGTTTGCGAAAATATTTGCTCCGATTCTCAAAATGCTTGACAAAGCTAACAATCTGGAAGAAGTGAAGGCTCAGCTCGAAGACGATAGATTCACGGAAGAGTTGTACCAGCAAATGGATATGAAAGACTTGGATGAACTGTTGCACAAAGCCATGTTCTATGCCGACCTAATGGGGAGAGTCGAAGAGAATGAAAGAACTGTTTGATCTTCTCACGGATGACATTGTATTCGAGGAAGCTGTCAAGTATTTTGGCGATAAGCTGCCGGTGACAGCAAGTGAATTCTATAAGCTTGAAGAGGAATATAAGAGTCTTGCCTTTACAGTGTCGGGATACACGTCTATTCAAATCATTAACAAGTTTCATGATGAGTTGCTGGAATCTATCGAGCAAGGCCGCACAATGAAAGATTTCCGCGATAGAATGAATGATTTCCTAGAACGCCGGGGATATGAAGGGATAACGAATTTCCAAGCTGACAACGTCTTCCGCACCAACATCCAAACGGCATACCAGGTTGGTCATTACCAGCAAATGAGGTCACCCACAGTGATGAAGCTGCGTCCTTACTGGATGTATGATGCGGTAAAAGATAGCAAGACTCGTCCATCACACTTAGCAATGGACGGCAAGGTATATCGAGCAGATGATCCCATATGGGATACCTGGTATCCTCCGAACGGCTTTCGCTGCCGTTGTACGGTGAAGACATTATCAGAGCGGCAATTGAAGGAGCGCGGATTGAAGGTTGAGACAGAGCCGCCGATATCAGCACAGGTGAATGGTCATCATGTGAACGTCTTGCCTGATCCTAGCTTCTCTACGAATCCAGCAAAGCATGCCTTCAATCCGGATGTGAGCAGCTACCCTAAAAGCTTGAAAAAAGCATTCGAAAACAGGGAGAAACGCAAATCGAAAGAGTAAGCTCCTAGAATGCCCTGTATGACGTTTTGGGAAATGGATGACCGAATCATGCAGAGCAATATTAGACCCGCGTTATAACGCGTTATAACGCTAGTAGAGAAGGCATTTTCTTGGCGAGGGGGTGAACAAACTGAAAAGACTGATTGTATGTTCAGGAACGGCTTCAGAAGTGCAAGGTATTCCAACCGTGATCAAGCTCCTTCCGAAGGGGCTTGTGAAATCGCAAAAAGGCAACTTCATCGTAGACGAAGAATCGTTTCAGGCAATCAAGGAAACATTTCAGCGACGGGCTTTGGATATCGTTATCGACTACGAGCATCAGACCCTCGAAGATATCCAAGCTCCTGCCGGTGGATGGATTAAAGAGCTCAGCCTCCAGGACGATGCCATTGTTGGCAAGGTCGAATGGACGCCCAAGGCAGAGGAATATCTGAAGAACAAGGAATATCGCTACCTATCGCCTGTCGTTCTGGTTCGCAAATCGGATCAAAAGGCTGTTGTCCTGCATTCGGTCGCCCTGACGAACACACCAGCTATCGACGGGATGTATCCAATTATTAATTCGCTTGATATCACTCAATATGAAGAAGGAGGAAACGAGATGGATTTTCTAAAAAAACTCGCTGAACTGCTTGGCCTTAGTGCTGATGCTACCGAAGAGGAAATCATGCAAAAGCTTCAGGGGTTGCAAGCCAATTCCACTGAAGAAAAAAAGAAGAGGACGAAGAAGAAATCGTCGCAAATAAGACAATCACTGACCTGCTTGGTGTCGCTTCGAATGCAAAGACAGAAGATGTGGCAGCCGCTATCATGGCCTTGAAGAATCCTTCAGGTTATGTCCCAATTTCAGAATTCAAGGCGCTGAAGGAACGCCTGGATAAGAAGGACTCTAATGAGCTCGTAACCAAGGCACTGAAGGAAGGAAAAATTTCAGCAGCACAAAAAGCATGGGCTGATGAGTATGCTCTCAAAGACCCGAAAGGCTTCCAAAAGTTCGTTGAAAAAGCTCCTCAAGTGGTTCCGGTTGGAGAACTCGACTTCACTGATGAAGGGAAGCGGTCGGCGAAACAGGATGAGGTTAGCATGACAGTGTGCAAAATGCTCGGCATCTCTGATGATGACTTGCAAAAATACGGCGGTAAGTAATCTATCAATTAAATCAATTACAAGGGGTGAATAAGGTATGGCATTAACACAAGGACGTAATACAACGGAATATGCAGATGGCAGAACACTCATCCTCCCTGTTAAGGGCGGCACAAAAATTTTCGATGGCGCACTTGTTGCAGTCGATGCGACAGGCATGGCAGTTCCGGGAGCAAAGGCAGATAAACTCCTAGCAGCTGGACGGGCTGAAGAGTATGTCGATAATTCGGCGGGGACAGATGGTGAAGCTACCATTCGAGTCCGTCGAGGCGTCTTCAAATGGAACAACGCTTCGTCTGGTGCTGTAACTGCCAAGGATGTATTGAAAGATTGCTATTTCAGTGACGATGAGACGGTGACTTCCACCGCTACTGGCTCTAGCGTGGCCGGTAAGGTCATTGGGATCGAAGGCAGCTACGTCATCGTAGAAACATTGTAATCTATTGAATTGTAACGAGGAGGAAATCGAATGATAGTCAATCAGCAAGCTTTGCGCGGTATTTATACCGCATTTAATGTCCTGTTCACGAAGGCATTTGACGAAACAAAAACGCAATGGGACAAGGTTGCCACTCTTGTTCCATCGACAACAGGCGAAGAAAATTACAAATGGCTTGGAAAAATGCCACGTATGCGCGAATGGATTGGAGACCGTGAGATTCAAAACTTGCAAGCCTCTGACTACACCATTAAGAATAAGGATTTTGAATTAACGGTTGGCGTGGATCGTAACGACATCGAAGACGATAGTATTGGATTGTACAACCCGATTATTCAAGATATGGGGCAAAGTACAGCCAGCCATCCAGATGAAATGGTGTTCGGTCTCTTGATGAAGGGGTTCAGTACGAAATGCTATGATGGACAACCTTTTTTCTCTGAAAAACACAAAGTAAATGATAAGCTGGTCAGCAACAAAGGGAAAAAGAAGCTTTCGCCTCGTTCTTATGCTGCTGCTCGAAGCGAAATCATGTCCCTTGTTGACGAAGGTGGAAAGAGCCTGAAGCTTGTGCCTAATTTGCTTGTGGTCTCTCCAGCTAACGAGACAATGGCACGTAAAATTCTGTACGCGGATCAGATTGACGGAACGACGAATACATTTAAGGACACAGCAGAGTTACTGGTCGTTCCAGAATTAGCTGAACAACCAGATGCTTGGTTCCTCCTATGTACGACAAAGCCGTTGAAGCCGCTCATTTACCAAAAACGCAAAGAGGCTAAGTTTGTTGCAATGGATAGAGACACTGATGAGAATGTCTTCATGCGTAAGCAATTTTTGTACGGGGTTGATGGACGCTCGAATGCTGGATTCGGCTTCTGGCAGATGGCATATGGTTCTACAGGCGAAGTGGATGACACGCCACCAGTTACACCACCAACTAACCCATAAGGGATGATGCATGAATGTACTGCACAATCGAGGAAGTTCGCGGATCAATCAAGGATGATGTCCTGGATGCCCTGATCGGTGATAGATACATCGACGATCCCGTTGAACGGGAACAGTTCATCATTCCCATTATTGAAGAAGCAATCAATGATGCGTGTGGGGAAATTGACGGATATCTCATGAAGAGGTATCCCGTCCCCTTTTCTCCAGCGCCAAAGGTAATTAACAAGTTTAGTAAGGACATTGCTGTATATAATTTATACAGTCGTATCGGGATCAATGAAAGCGACAGGGAAAAGAACTATCTGAATCGTTACAACGCAGCTATACGATTCTTTGAGAATGTTGCGAAGGGTATCATCGACATCGGCGTCACTGACAATGCCAGGAAGGCAGATACGGCCTTCTCTGCTTATTCCAGTACACGGCGATTCTCTCGTGACAGCATGCGAGGAATGTAATTATGGGATACAGCATTCGAATTGAAGGTGATGTTCGCCGTCTCATGAAGCGTCTGCATCAGATGGAGAACATTGATATACGAGGTGTCAGTCTGGCGCTCTCTGAAAGTATGCGAACCTCTACCTTGGACAGGTTCAGGTCAGAGAAAGATCCTGACGGTAAGTCATGGGAAACATCCATACGTGCTTCGACGGAAAATGGCTCGACTTTAACCGACAGTGCGAGGCTGAAGAACTCTATCAGATCATCCGCAGATGGTTCAGGGTTCGCTGTCGGTACTAACCTTGTATACGCTCGAACGCACCAGTTCGGTGAAAAAGGACGCCAGGTGACGATTAGGGCGAAGACATCAAAAGGACTTATCTTCAAGTTTGGTGATCGATGGATTCGCAAGCGCCAAGTTAAAGTGAATATCAAGATACCTGCCCGTCCGTTTCTTGGACTCTCTGAAGAAGACATGCTTGAAATCAAGAGCATGCTCGAAGCTGCTATGGAGGAATAACCATGATTGCACAATGTAAGGAATATCTGATTCAGAAGTTGGGGGCTGCTGGAATCAAAGGCAAGGTTTTTACTACCATGAAAGAGCTCAAAGCCCACCAGTCTAGTCATGTCGGTGCTGTCATCCCCGATAGTGACATTCTTGAGAGGTCATTCAATAAGAAAATATATCGTGATGACAACAACGATAAGCATAAGCGTAGAAAGATGTTCGAACGTCATATAACCTTCGTAGTAGTGATCGGCGAATATCAGCAAGATAAGGCTGATGAGATTTTCGAGAAATTCCTTGCATCGCTTGATTCAGGCATCGTAATCAATGGCAACTATACACCCATTGAGGTTGAAGAAGCCGATTGGGTTGCCGAGCAAGACAGCATCCTGAAGGCTGCTATCGCGGTGCAGCTGAAGGTGAAATTCGTTGGAGGCATATACAAGGATACAGACTTCGCCCGTGTTGGCGAATATGAAGTTCGAAATATAGAAAGGTTGAAGGAGGATGGCAATGGCAGCATCTAAGGATAGCAGCGCTATATCCCCGCAGCTGATAGATATTGAGCAGCTGAAAAACAAATTTGATACAAGTGATGCAGTTTATCACGGCGTTAAGGCAGCCGAAGGGTGGAAGACTGGGAGGCAGGTATCGGAGAAAGACTATGCCGATGCCGTTAAGAATTTCTTGAACGGCTCCATCAACGGAAAGAAGGTGGAACAAAATGCTTAGAGATGTATCTACATCAATCACTGATGGGGGCTTGGGAATTGGAACGGCCAAGGGCGAGGGTGTTCATGTCAAGATAGGTGTATCGCCAGTTACTTCGAGTGTCCCTATCATCGTGACTGGAAATATGAGTGCATCCAAGATTAAGGAGTTGCTGGGCGCAAGCCCTCTGGCTGATGCGACGATGGACAGCGTTGATTCTGGTTCAAATAAAGTGTATTGCCTCACCGTCGCCCCCTCTGTCCCTGGCAAGGTAGGGAAGTTGTTGAAGGAAGGAACAGGAACAGGGAATGCAACCGTTACTGGAACGCCTAATAATGCATATGAAGTCATCATCAAAATTACTGTAGCTGGTGGATTGAATGCCGCTGCGTTGCGATACTCCATAGATGGCATATCCTATTCGGATGAGCTCACCCTCCCCGCCTCAGGTGAGCTGTTAATACCGGAAACTGGATTGACATTCAAGTTTACTGAAACGGATACGGACAAACCGAACTCATTTAAAGTTGGTGACTCGTATAAAGTTGCAACTAAAGCACCCCAAATGTCAAATAAGGACGTTTTGTCTGCTCTGGATAAACTACGTAGTTCCAGCTTTACCTTTGAGTTTATTCATATCGTTGGAGAATCAGCTAAACCACTGTGGGCAGCATTAACCAAAGAAATCGAAAAATTCCATTTTGTCTATAAACGACCTGTCTTTATGGTCTGTGAAGCAACACGCCAGCAGGAAAATGAATCAATAGATGATTACGTCCAACGATTGATCACAGATCGCAAGGGTTTGCAAAACTATGATTTACAAGTCGTGTCAGCCCGTTCAAGGTATACCAGGATGGATGGCCGGACACAAGATATCAATAATGCCGGGATCGTATGCGGCCTATACGCACGGGCGAATCCGCAACAATCTGTTGGAGAAACGAAGACCTTCAGCATCCCGGAATCAAAGATGAAGGAACTCCTACCTGCTGGGATCGAGGACTATATCGGCCTACTTGACGAGGAATCTTTTCTTACCTTCCGTCGATATGAAGGGCTTGAGGGGTTTTATGTAACCAATGCCCGAATGATGGCTCCTGAAGGATCGGACTATCGCTATGCGGAGGATGTCCGAATCAAGAACAAGCTCATTCGGCAGACTCGCAAGGAGGCGCTTATTCATCTTCAAAGCGAGGTTGACATGACAGATGTACAAGGCAGCCTAGAGACAATTGCCAAGTTCATCGAGACGCCTATCGACGAAATGGTGCGTAACAAGGAAATTTCTGCTGGCCGTATCACAGTTCCAGCAGGCCAAGACATCCTGACAACGGAGAAATTAGAGGTCATCATACGGTATGTTCCGGTTGGTCACATCCGTGAAATCAGGATCGACCTGGGCATGGAGAACCCATTTAAGGGAGGCGCTAACTAGATGAGCGTAATCAACGGCAAAGTATACGACTGGGGAGATATAACCATCTCTATTCCAGGACTCACTCTCGACGTGCAGGAAATCTCATACGATGACGAACTTGAGAAAGAGGTCGCATATGGCAAGGGGCAACGCCCACGCGGATACGGTGAGGGGAATTATAAATCTGAAGGCAAGCTCAGCCTATTGCGCGACGACTTCGATGATCTGCTCCAATATTGCAAGAGTAAGAACATGGGGCTGTACAAAATAGTCATCCCTAAGATTGTCGTGAGCTATGCGGACGGAGGCGGACGAACGCGAACAGATGTATTGAACACAGTCACCTTTACGAAATCATCTCACAAGAATGCCCAGGGAGATAAAGCGTTGAAGGTCGATCTCGACTTCTTGATTGTAAACGGCATTGACCGGGATGGCGTCAAACCTATCTAACGTACCGAAATTATCAAAATAAATGACAATTTAGGAGGAACAACACTATGGCAGAAAAAACAGCGGGAACGACATCCGTCGAAACTTACAAGGCTAAATACGGGAAAGTGTATCGCATTCAGGCAACGGTAGAGCAAGATGACTTGACTAGCATTGAAGTTGAATACTTCTTCCGCAAGCCGAAGACAGCAAGCTATGACAGATATATCAAGACAACAGCTCAGAGCCCTACCAAAGCGATGCGGGTATTCATTCTCGATAATGTTGTGGAAGAACAAGCTGGTCAACTCGAATCGCATCTGGATGAGTATCCAGCATTCTCTCTATCAATCGGTGAAAAGCTCCTGACCATGCTGGGATTGTCTAAGGACGTAAATTTAAAGCAGCTTTAGAGAGTAGTCTCCAGGGGGTCAAATCAAGCTTCGTAGAGTGCGGAGCGTTAGAAATCCATCGGTTTGTACCCCCTGCTCTGCTAAAGAAAGAAGTTGGAGACATGGACATGGAAGAATTCATATGGGCGCTTGCCCAGGCGAAGTATGTTCAAGAGCTTGAGGAAGGCGTAATGGCAAGGGCTATCGTGAAAGTGTTCGGAGAATAGAAAAGCCACCCTCTTAGAAGGATGGCTTCTTCGAATCCAGCTTTTATACAAGATGGTTGCGTTCCTTGCCGATCTCCAAACTCCCTCTTTCTTTTTGTCTTTGTGTCTGCCCATTTCGTTTTCACTACCCGACCCACGAGCGTATAAGGAATAACGTAGATAAAAAGAGGTACGAAATAAGTACAGAAATAACAACACCAGCACAGATGGCAAATAAGAAGACTGAAAAATGCAAACCAAATAGCAGTCATTTAGAGAACCTCCTCTTACTTGTATACTTTCTCCAATATAACACCAAATTCAGGAAATGTGAACAGGAGGAGATAGAGTTGTGAGTCTAGATTCGATTTTTAGATTATCTGTTATCGTCGGGATGATAGATCAGCTATCGGGTCCAATGTCTAGGATGTCTTCTTCGGTGGATGGTTCAGTCGGAAGGATCGAAAAGATTAATCAAAGCTTCGGGAGTATGACGAAGACAGGGCTAGTGATGGCGGGTGTTGGTGCTCAGATTACAAACTCTGTCCTTGCACCGGTTGAAGCTACCTTTGCAACCAGAAGAGCCTTGGGTGAACTATCCTCCCTCGGTATACAGGATTTGAATGCACTTGAAAATGCAGCCCAAAACTTCTCAGATCAGTGGGCGGGAACCACGAAGCCTGACTTTTTGACAGCTGCCTATGATATCAAATCAGGTGTATCATCCCTATCGGATGAAGGAGTTGCCCAATACACTGCAATGGCCGGTCTAACGGCAAAGGCTACGAAAGCAACGATAGCGGAGATGACAAGTCTATTTGCTACCGGATATGGGATTTATAAAAACTTCTATGCGGATATGTCAGACTTCGAATTTGCTGAAATGTTTTCGGCTGGAATTTCCGATTCAGTACGGGCGTTCAAGACGTCGGGCTCGGGAATGGCTCAGTCCATTCAAACGCTCGGAGCATCAGCAACAACAGCGAATGTACCACTAGAAGAACAGCTCTCCATTCTGGGGATGCTTCAGGCAACTATGAGCGGCAGCGAGGCTGGTACGAAGTATAAAGCCTTCCTTGCATCAGCTGCGAAGGCCGGTAAAGAACTTGAACTGAGGTTCACAGATGCCAACAATCAGCTATTATCCATGCCGCAAATTCTCGCGTTGCTTCGCGGGAAGTTCGGCGAAACGATGGATGCGGCTGAGAAGATGCAGCTTCAGAAGGCGTTCGGTACGGATGAAGCTGTTGCACTCATCGACTTGCTCTATGGCAAGACAGGTGACCTTCAGAACAACATTCTCATGCTGTATGACTCTTTAGGTAAGGGGAAGCAAGTTGCCCTAGGGATGGCTAACGCCATAAACGAAACCGAAGGAGAAAAATACACAAGGCTAACGCAGCGTGTTCAGAATTTAAAAGAGAAAATCGGGAATGGCCTAATACCTGTATATAATGATCTGATGTCAAAAGGAGAAGGTGTTCTTTCGAGTATTGCTAGTTGGATAGACGAGAACCAGGAGCTCACGAAAGTTATCTCAATTGTA
This sequence comes from Paenibacillus alvei DSM 29, assembly GCF_000293805.1. GTDB lineage: Bacteria > Bacillota > Bacilli > Paenibacillales > Paenibacillaceae > Paenibacillus_B > Paenibacillus_B alvei. Next base: position 332,673 of record NZ_AMBZ01000006.1, read on the forward strand.
ATCCTGACTATCGGCCTGTTTTTGGCTACTGCAGGTACACTTATAGGAGTGATTGGCGGCGTAGGACTGATAATCACGAAGACAATTGGTATTTTTCAATCATTAAGAACAGCGCTATTGAATATCCGAAGTATGTTTACGACCATAAGGATCATGTCCATGTATGCCGGTGATGGAATGCGTGCCGCCTTCAGAGGAATCGGGACAGTTACAAAGGGAGCAGTTACTGGAATTAAGAATGTTGCACTTGGTATGGTCAATATGGCGCGACAGGCTATTGTGACGACAGTGACCGCAATGCCGGGATTGATCGCGTCCGTCTGGTCATTCACAGCTGCACTCCTTGCGAATCCGGTAACTTGGATTGTACTCGGAATAGTTGCTTTAATAGCGATCCTGATACTACTCTGGCAGAACTGGGATGTTGTTGTGAACTTCCTACAGAATCTATGGAGTGATTGCGTTAGTGGCATTGCAGCTGGATTCGAATGGATCGGGAACCTATTCTCTTCCCTAGGATCGTGGATATACGGAGCCGTGGCCGACTTCATGGAGTTTCTCGGTATTCCTGATTTAATATCTGGTGCTTGGAGTGGTATCACTGATTTCTTCGGCAATCTATGGGGGGGCGTAAAGAATGTATTCAACACAGGTGTCCAATGGTGTAAAGACTTCCTGACAGGTACGATGGATTGGTTTAGGGAATCTGGCTCCAAGATCATTACGACCTTTACGGATGGAATCCAAAGTGTAATTTCTAAGCCATACGAGATAGTCAAAGATGGTCTATCTTGGGTTCGTGAACTCCTACCATTCTCGGATGCTCATGAAGGTCCGCTCTCACAGCTGACGCTCTCAGGTCGCCGTGTATTCGAAACCATCGGTACAGGGATGGAGCAGTCACAGGAGATTCCTGCTGACATGGCAGACAAGGCGTTCGGTGACATGAACTTGTCGGGTGGCGAAGTGAAGAAGATCCCTCTTCGTGAAATCCTCTCTGAACGCTCTGAAAGTAATTCTACGCTGAAGGAAAAGGATAGCGGCACAAATATTGAAAAGCTGAATATCACGGTGGATATTAGCAAATTAAAGGATTTACCTGCTCTGTTCCAACTGCTGAAGGAAATCGAATATCACACGAATGGAAACGGTACAAGCCCTAATCCAGCATAGGAGGGACAACGATGATATTTGTAGATGAAAGTACAGTCAAAGTGGGAGGCGTTGTCCTCCCTGGGCTATTTAAGAGCTTAGAAATTAAGGAAGATGCAACAGTCGAAGAACAAGAAGTTGAAGGCAAAGCCGCCAAACCAAAGCAAGCTACGGGCTACGAGGATGCCAAGGTTACGCTTGAGCTCACATTAGATGACAGCCCCAAGCAAACAAAGTTACAGAAGCTAGCTATGATTCAGAAGCTTTTTCGCAAGCCTGGACAATCACGACCGAACATGCATCAGATCGTCAATGTTCATACCGCCGCGCGAGGAATCAATAAGGTTATCTTTAAGAATTTGATAACGCGTGAGCAAAGTAAGAGTAGTCAGATGTCGGTGACTCTGGAATTTTGGCAATACGGAACCATGAAGATTAGCGCCAAGAAGAAAACGGGCAAGGATAAGAAGTCAAAGAAAGACAAGTCAAAGTCCACTGGTTCAAGCTCGAATGTAAAGCTTAACGAAGATTATCAGCAATACCTGAGTTCAGGCTCACGAGGCACAGCGCCCAAGCAATCTGACAAAACAGGAAAGACGGCAGCTTCGGATAGGCAGCCAAGCGCCTCAACGAACAGTAAGCTTGCTGCTCTTCCCTATTAAGGATGATGACAATGGAAATGGAGCTCTTCTATCCTGAAGTGCTCGTCACTGTGGGAAACTATGAATTTGAACAAGGCATAGAAATAGAAGTGTATTCTTCCGCGGATTCCTATTTTGATTGGGCGAAGATACGCTTCACGAAGCAGTTCCAGGACAAGATATCTATCGCTCGGAAAGATCAAGCGAAAATTGAGCTTGGTTATGATGGTGACTATCACACTGTATTTTCGGGATATGTGGTGAGCCCATATAACGAAGGTAGCGGCCAGAATGAAATTATGCTGAAGGATGCCATGATCATGTTGGAAGATACGGTCATCACGAACACGTTCCTGGACACAACCCCTCATGAGCTCATGAACTATATGCTAGGCAAAGCAGGAATATCGAATGCGAAGCTCAGTAGAAAGATGTTTCCAAAAAAAGCGCGTGTTCCTATCGTTCGTAAGAACGCTATTGCAATGATTCAGGACATTCACGCCATTTGGAAAATCAAAGAACCGTTCTTCTTTGCAGATGATGTCTTCTATTGGGGAGAACGTCCTGAGCAAGTACATGTATATGAATTCGAATATGCGGAGAATATCATCTCCCTAGAACGATCAGGAGGCGTATGGGAGCTTGAAACCGTGTCAGCTCCGTTCATTCGACATTCGCACACCATAAGTATCCAGCACCCAAAAATATCGGGCGAATTCAAGGTTATGAAAATGATCTTCAGCACTTCGGAAACAGGCTTCATCCGTACACGAATCTATTTTTAAGGCGGTGAACGAATGTGCTTGAACAAATGATAAACACACTGATTGACAAGAGGATACAGGAACAATATCCTCATACGCAGCTCTCAGCCGGGATGCTAGCAGAAGTCACCAAGGCACAGCTTGGTTCCGATATTCATGAATATAATCTCAAATGTCTTGATGAGTCTCGCAATGTTGATGAGCGTTTCCCAGAGATTCCAGGTGTGAAGTCTGATCTGAAGTTTGAAGTTGGCGACATCGTGGCCGTGCTACTGATGTACGGACAGTTGGATGTTCATATCCTCGGCAAGGTGGTGGCTTGATATGGCGGGTCTTCAGGATACCGATATTCGATTAGACCGTAACTGGCAATTGGTCGCAGCGGCTAATGGTGACACCCTGCTAGTGTCAGGACTTGATTGTGTCTTCCAGGACATCCGACTCGAAGCTATGACGCAAGAGGGAGAGCTCTTTTACGACGAGAGTTGGGGCTGGTCACTTCTAGATTTCGTACAATCTGAAGATGATGAGCTGACGCGTATTGAAATTGAGCAAAGAGTCAAGACGAAACTGGAACAACGACCAGAGATTGATGCGGAAACCATAGATACATTCATGGATTTTCAAGGCGATACCATCACGGTTCATGTATCGTTCTCCTTCCAGAACACGGATAGGCTTTATCAGCTCGATGTTGACATTGACCGTGTAAAAGTTGAGGTGAAGTTGAGTGATTGAAGATAAGATCATGGATCAGATTCTCCCAGTCCCTGACCGCGAAGAGGCGAAAAATAAACTACGGGACGAGCTCACACAAGAAGGTTTTGTCATCACCAATCTGTTCAATGGCGGTGTTTTCTACACCCTAATGATGATAGCTATTCAGGTACGTATTGATTTAGTGCAATTGTTGCGTAAAGTCTTAAACAATCAATATTTACATCATGCCGAGGAAGGTTGGTTGGAACTGAAAGCTGCCGATTTCTCGAAACGAAGAAAGCAACCGATCAAAACACGGGGTTTCGTGACGTTAAAGCGCAAGGACACTGGAAAGGCCGTCAAGATTGCCAAGGGTGATGTGTTCAAGACTGAACCGGATATGCTGGGCGAAGAACTCAGGTACATGGTACTTGAAAATACGATTATGCCAGCTACTGCCTTAACCTTTCGCGTACCGGTTGAAGCTGAAAAGGCTGGTTCTGCCCATAATGTTCCTCCAGGACAAATACGAAAGTCATTGATTCATATTGAGGGCATCGACGAAATTACAAACGATGCGGATTGGATCAGCCAGGAGGGTAGCGACCTCGAAGATATAGAGAGCCTTCGAGAGCGAACTCTGAACTCCTGGGCGGAACTCTCCACACTCCCTATCGCGGCCAAGTATAAAAATGTATGCGAAGCCATACCAGGGGTGTTGTTCGTTCGAGTGGACGACCTTCACCCACGCGGCCAAGGGACGATTGATATCATAGTCACTGGCACGGCGGGCACACCATCTGAATCTTTGCTTCAGAAAGTGCGCGAAGCAGCTGCAACAATTAAGGGACCAGATGACAACTTGCTTGTGAAGGCATCGGACACAGTGACGCAAGACATTGACCTGACAATATGGATTCCATCCGATGCTTCAGACGAAGGTTTGGAGAACCAAGCAAAGGCGATCCTTACGGAGCTATTGCGTATCAAGAAAGGCCGGAACCTGAACGAGCTCAATCATGCGGATATCATCTTCGCAATTCGACGGGATATTCCTGAGAGTCGTAATGTGCGGGTCACTAACCCGCCGCAGGATGTGCAACTGGACAATAATAAGGTGATTGTACTCGGCGAGGTACGCGTCACACTGATGAGGGGCTGAGTGCATGTTTGAGAAGTTCAGTGATTATATGTATTACCTACTCATCAGCCCGTGGAAGAAAGTTGTTAGAAAAGAAAATCAGTTTTATATCTTTCTCAAGGTAATTGGCAAATTGTTCGATCAGACGAAGGAAGATATCTTTCGTGTTCGCGAAGAGTCAATGATCATCACCGCAAGTGAGCAAATGCTGAACGAACATGGCCGGGAACGAGACATGCCCCGTCTGAAGGGCGAAGACATTGAAGCTTACCGTTTAAGGCTGATGATGAAGAACATGATCGCTACCCAGGCGGGTACTGAACAAGGCATCTTGACAGCGCTGAAGGCACTTGGATATGAGAAATCATATATCGAGCCCTATTACATTCACGACCCAGAGAGATGGGCAGAATTCATCGTTTATCTGGGCAGTTCTACACCGAGCGGAGTCAATGACATTGCCGTCATTGATGCTGAGGTTATGAAAGTAAAGCCAGCACGCTCGAAGCCAAGCTACGGCATCGAGGAAGGCACAGGATCGAATGCGGTTATGAAGTCATCCTTCAGCTATGGTTATACCGGATTGCCGCTCTGTGGCATGATTAAATGCGGCACATGGCCGCCCACCAAGTAAGGGGTGAAACGATGAAGACATTAACAGAGGTTGGGATTCGAAAGCAGCTACAACGATTTTCTGACTCCCTCTCTCATGCCGAATATGATTGCAACGGTAAAGTAGAGAAAATTGATTTTATGAAGCTGACAATTGAGAAAGACACGCTGAAGGTTTTCATCTACTTCGATGAGACAATCGTCGGTGAGGTCGGTCGTGTGCGGCTCGTCGATAAGGATGGGGATATCGTAGCACTTGCCGAGCGAGTCTTCGTGAAGCCGACAGCAAAAGGATTATACGTTACATTCCGGTATAAGCTTGTGGAAATGGAGGTTGACGAGAATGGCATATAAACGGACGGAATGGGTAGATCACATCGTCTCCCCCACTGGGGAGGTGCTCCAAGAGGGGACACCGATTTCCGCAGCCAACTTAAATAAGATTGAAGAAGGTATCGAGAAGTTGTCCACTGATCTAGGCAGTATCAAGGTTCCCCCAGCTTCTCTCACTGAGCCAGGCATCGTTCAGTTGAGTAATGCAACGAACAGTACGGATGAAACGATGGCAGCAACTCCAAAAGCTGTACATGACGTTAGTCAAACAGTAAAGGAAATCAAGACTTCGCTAGATTCTCACGTTACCGACACAACGAAGCACGTCACAGTGGATGAGCGCTTAGAATGGAATAGTAAGGCTCCAGCATCACATAAACACGATGCCAGTGATATTACAACGGGCACAATGGCGGCTGCTCGACTACCAGGTGCGTCTACTTCTGCCGCTGGTATCGTGCAGCTATCGACAGCAACAAATGGCACGCGTGCTAATGTGGCCGCAACAGAAAGTGCGGTAAAAGCCGCATATGACAGAGCAAACGAGGCTTTTCAGTCTGGCGTTGAGTGGAGAGGTAGAATCGCGGGTGCGATCAACGCCAAGGGGGTTCCTGCATCCGCAGCCGATGTATGGCCTACGCTTGAATGGAAGATAGGACAGATTACAACGGGCGTGCCAATGGCTAGAATTAGGACTAACGTGTCTGAGTGGCCTCAGAATTTTCATATTTCAGAAGATGGTACAGTTACATGGAGCCTATATTACATCATGGTGACTGGGCTAAGCTTCCAGACAAAAGGCATTGTCGTTTTAAATTCCGCGTTTAGAGTAATGGCAGCGTATGATTTTTATACCAACCCGGGTATATCAGTAGACGGCGCACATTATAATCATCAGGTTGTGTATAGGGATACACTACCTCAGCTAAGTGGATCTATATTTGCTACGATTACACCCACCAGTTTTGTGGCACCTGTAACACGTTATGATACTGAGAGTAAATCACAAGTACATGTTATAGCGTATGGATAGGGATAGGAGTGATATAAGTGGAAATCGGCCGCAGAATCTATTTTGATATTGCCACAGGTTCTGTATTAGTTGATACAGGTGAACGATCAGGCTATGTTATGGAAACGACCTTAGATTATGACATTTCAGTCTACAAAGCACTGAATGAGAGAATGAGAGAGTCGTTCGATTACACTGAACTTGAATATGAACAGAATGCCAAGGATTTCGCAGCATGCAATGGCTATCGAATTAATCCTAGTACCAAGCAACTGGAGTTTAGTTATCCTGATCCGAATCAACCAGAATCAGAGAAGCCAGTATATCGAAAGCCGTTAAGTGAAGATGTGGACGAGCTTAAACAGTCGGTTGCAGAGTTAACTATCATGATTGCGCAATAGGAGGATGGGACATGAATTTTACTAAGGATAGTGGATTGGTCAAAGTTTGGGTAGGATTAGTCATGGTAGGCACTTATAAGCTTGAACAAGTTCCGAAGTTATTTAACTTAAAAGATGCTGTTAGCGAAGTAGTAAACGGAACAGCACAATAAGGCGCTACCGCATAGCGCAGTTTTGACAAATATCTTGATAATTTGTGCCATAAATTTTGCGCGGCCACACAATGTCAGCCTTTTTCAATTGTCGAATATATAAGTCATCCAAAATTCCAAATGTAAAGCTAAGGACGGGAACCTTCTCTTCAACAATCACTTTTACCTGTTCATGAAAAGTTTCCCGGTAGCTTTTTTCATCAAAGAAATAACTGTCCGCGCTGATTCCTATATTGCCGACTTCTACTTGCCCCTTTCTTCGCACTTCCTTTTCGATATCCTCCAATTGTTTTATCACCGTTTTCGAAATGCACCCATCAATGCCAGGAGGCTCTGGTACAAATAGATTTACGGCAAATGGATTGCCAGTAAGCTGCTTAATTGCTCGAATAGCGGTTCTCATCTGTTCCGGAGACATGTATCCTGCCCCAAGCGTTCCAAGTCCTCCAGCGTTCGATACAGCCGCCACAAGCTCAGGTGTTGTCGTTCCACCTGCCATACCAGCTTGTATAATCGGATATTTGATATGCAATCGATTTATAATCGCATTCGATTTCTTGTTCACATACAACCTTCCTTTCCTTTTTCATGTCACTCTTTAGTTTTATACAAATAGCGAATCTTCCTAAGCCTTCGACGCAATCAAGTCTATTTCCTGTATATTACAAAAAAACCTACGCTATGTATTCAAGATGATATTTATGACATAAAAAATCTAGATGTTGTTGGAGATGTGTAATTGCCTGAATCAAGCTTGTCAGAACTATTAGTTATTAAGAGAAGAAGGCAACGTTGCTACCTTTCTTGCATAGTATAAACAACATATATTTTTGCCTTAGGGAAAGTTTTTGTTGCCTAACAAACATAGTTGACCTATACTAATGAAGTGGCATGTACGGAAAACTTCGCTTTTTTTGGGATTAGTTTTGCTCTAGGTAAACTTTTTGGGACATGGTGAAATCAGGAGAGTGATTCGAAAATGCATTCGAACGACGTAACATTATACAATGCTGGCACTGGCCAACATGTGCGGCTGAATCGAATCGAAGTTCAAGGGGTATTACGCAGAAGATTGCTTGATCTCGGATTTGTTCCAGGCAATGTAATCGAAGTGCTGCAGCGCAGCCCGCTCGGCGATCCGATTGCATTCCGGGTCAATAATACAACGATCGCGCTTCGCAAGGAAGAAAGCACGCTTATGTACGGAGAAATAGTCGGGGGGGACAACGAATGACTGAACAATATACGGTTGCCCTAGCCGGCAATCCGAATACAGGAAAAAGTACATTGTTCAATACACTTACAGGGATGCGACAGCATACCGGGAACTGGGCGGGAAAGACTGTATTAACTGCGGAGGGTCACTTCAATCATGAAGGTGCTTCGTATAAAATGGTCGACTTGCCAGGGACGTACTCACTATACTCCAATTCTGCCGACGAAGAAGCGGCTCGAGATTATATTATATTTGAAAAGCCTGACGTTACACTCGTCGTGCTAGACGCAACATCATTGGAACGTAATTTGAATTTAGCTCTTCAAGTAATGGAGATGACCCACCGTGTTGTGGTCTGTATAAACTTGATGGACGAGGCGAAGCGGCTCGGTGTTAAGATCGACATCAATGCCATTGAGAAGAAGCTCGGTGTGCCTATGGTAGCGATCTCCGCAAGACATCGCACTGGGATTGACCAAATGATGAAGAAAATCAAGGGAGTGGCTTCCGGCCGGATCGTCCCTAACCCGCTGCTCGTTCAATATAACAAGGATATTGAAAAGAAAATCGCTGAGCTTGAACCGATCATACGTGAAAAGCTTGGTACTGCATATCCAACACGATGGATTGCACTTCGTCTGCTGGACGGTGATGAAAGCTTGATTCATTCGATGAAGTCCAAATGGAGTTCGCCGGCCACAGATTCAGTGAAAGGAGTTGTTTCGTATGGCCACACCGCTTGCCACTAATTCAGATTCTTTGGACTCTTTATTGTCCAGAGCCCGCAGCCTTGCGAGCGGAGAAGCGATCCGAGACGGAATTGTAACTGATATTTATCGTACGACTCGTGAAATATGTAGCACAGCTATTGTGTATGAAGACAAGAATAAGTTAAAAAGCACATACCGGTTAGATAAAGTTCTAACCTCGCCAATTTGGGGATTTCCGATTATGCTCGCCATTCTAGGCGTTGTATTCTGGCTAACGATCGCTGGAGCGAACGTTCCGTCGGAAATGATATTCTCCTTCTTCGAAGTAATCGAAGGCTACTTAAACATGGCATTTGAAGCGATGAATGCACCAGCATGGCTGCACGGCATTCTCGTACTTGGCTTATATCGTGGAACATCATGGGTCATTAGCGTAATGCTGCCGCCAATGGCGATCTTCTTCCCTATTTTCGCATTGCTTGAAAACTTCGGGTATTTACCGCGCGTTGCCTTCAATATGGATCGCATGTTCAAGAAATCAGGCGGCCATGGGAAGCAAGCCTTGACAATGTCTATGGGCTTCGGCTGTAACGCTGCAGCTATTTTGTCCACACGAATTATTGAGTCGCCTCGTGAACGGATGCTGGCGATTCTGACGAATAACTTCGTACCGTGTAATGGCAGATGGCCTACACTTATTCTGTTGTCTTCTCTGTTCATGGCAACTGGTGTTGCAAGTGGAATGCAAACCGTAGCAACGGCTGCTATCGTTATGGGCATGGTTATGATTGGGATTGTGGTAACGCTAACTGTATCATGGGTGATGTCAAAAACAGCTCTGCGCGGTGTTCCAACCCACTATACGCTGGAGCTTCCTCCTTATCGCAGACCGCAGATTTGGAAAACCATTTTGTTATCGTCACGTGACAAATCGCTTAATGTACTGATCCGCGCTGTCGTTATTGCGGCTCCTGCAGGCGTACTTACTTGGATTCTTGGCAATGTTATGGTTGGCGACGACAGTGTCTTGAACCATATGGCCTTATTCTTCGATCCATTCGCTCATGCGATTGGTCTTGATGGTTTCATTATTATGGCATTCCTGCTCGGACTGCCTGCGAACGAAGTTGTCCTGCCAATCCTTCTTATGGGCTATTTGTCCACAGGTGCTATGGTAGATGCAGATGGTATGGAGAACATTAAGGATATTTTTCTACAGCATGGTTGGACATGGTTGACAGCCTTGAATATGATGTTGTTCTCCTTGCTCCACTATCCTTGCGGTACGACATTATTCAATATTTATAAGGAAACGAAAAGTATAAAATGGACGGTCTTGTCTGCCGTCATTCCGCTTGGTATCGCGATTGCAGTTACCTTTGCCACAGCTCAGCTTGCCAGAGCTTTCGGGTGGGTATAACCATTCACATAGAACCTCTGAATGGATTTCTCCGTTCAGGGGTTTTATTATTGCTGCAAGCATGAATTCTGGATTTCCTCAGACGAAGCTCTGCAAACATTCTTCGAACATAAAAGAACCTGCAGATTCCTCTGCAGGTTCTATGACTAATATATAATTCCAAATTCGATAATTAGCCTGTGAATGCTTGCACCCAAACGCCATTGTAGTAAGCAACACCGATGGATGTGAAGCTGGAGCTCATAATGTTCTTGCGATGGCCGTCGCTGTTCATCCACGCATTCATAACTTCTTGCGGCGTACGTTGACCTTTTGCAATGTTCTCGCCAGCAGTGTTGTAGTTAATGCCTTGTGCTCTCATCAAATCAAATGGAGAGCCAAGTGTAGGGGATTGATGGCTAAAGTAGTTATTATCGTACATATCTTTTGCTTTGATCATCGCTACTTTATTCAATGCTGCATCGGATTTCAACGGCTGCAAGCCTGCATTGGCGCGTTCTTTGTTCACCAGGTCAATAACTTGGCTCGCAAAGTCGCTGTTCGCATTGTTGTTTTCTTCTGGTTTTGTAGGTTTGTTTTCGCCAGGATTTACTGGTTTTTCTGCCGAAGGTTTATTTCCTTCTGGCTTTGCTACCTCTGGTTTTTCCACCCCAGGCTTGTTGCCTTCCGGCTTTGCTGGCTTATAAACAGGAGGTTTAGTGTTATGAACTTGTTTTTGAAACTCTTCGACCCATTTCGTCAAATATTGCTTCAATTCCTGTTTATTTTGGAAAACCTTGTTCACATGAATGACGTTCGTATTAATGACGTTCGAGCAATTTTGGTTCAACGGATTTGATACTTGCATAGGCTTCATTGGTGCAGCCATTGCTGAATTCGCTGCCATAATTGGTGCCAATGCAATTGCACCTGTAAGTACGACTTTCTTAAATGTGTTATTCATCCTGTACATCTCTCCCTTTGCAGCCTGCGAGGTTAGCTGTCGGGTTCGGGTCAAAGCGGACTCCCCTGTCGTTATACGACTTCACCCCAATGTGTGGTTCCCCCGCGCTCTGTTGAGCTTCGGCTTGTTTTGTATTACGTTTCCGATCCTATCACGGATGCTGAATCAGATCATTTTAAACATAATGCTATTTTAGATATATTTTTCCATATAAAAAAACCGAAGCACAATACAGTTGTGCTCCGGCTTACTACACCAATTATAGCTATGTCAAAATAAATCTATATCATACGATTCTTATTCGATGACTTGGGCTAGCTCTGTGAAGATGACACCCAACGCATACGCTCCTGCATCTGGATAGCCGATACTGCGCTCGCCAACCGTGCCTGCTCTTCCCATTCGTGCAACAATTGTTTCGGTATGCTTAGCACCCTGAACAGCAGCTTCCGCAGCCTTAGCCGCAGCGAGCTTTAGTCCGTCTCCATTAGCCGCACTTTGCACCCATGCATCAGCGAATGGCGCTAGTGCGTCTACCAATGTTTTATCGCCAACTACAGCACCTCTTCCGAAGGAACGTTCCCCCGTGTCTTGAATGCCTTTCACAACCGCCTGCATCATTTGTGCAAATTCAGGAATAGACAGTTCAGTTCGGTCTCCGGCAAATTTGCTTGCAGCGCGGAATGCCGAGCCCCAAATAGGACCAGATGCGCCGCCGCAGTGCTCCATGATGACTAATGAGCATGCATGCAGGAATTCGCCAATATTGTTCGAATGGTGATTCATTATCTCATGCCATTCTCTCTTCAATTGCTTGAAACCCTTCGCTACACTCATTCCGAAGTCACCATCGCCTGCATGTGCATCCAACTCGCAGAACGGAACTTCGTTCTGAATGATGATTTCGCTCATTTTGTCTGTCAGGAAGATAAGGTTGTGAAGTGAGAAAGTGTCCTTTTCCGTTTTCGCATACGCTGGATTCGTTTCACTCTGATAAGATACTTCACGATCCACAACTGTATCCCCTTGCTGTTTCTCGACTGTAATCGGGTGCAATTCACCATGAAGCTGCAGCGCTGGCGTATCACAACTTGCTGCCAGATAATGCTTCAATTGCTCATCCAAGCGCATGAAAGACACAGATGCTCCAGCCATGTCGATGCTTGTCATGTAATTGCCAACCAACACCTTCATCACAGTTACGTTCTGGCGTTGAATCTCACGAACCACTGCATTTGCGAACAAGTACAATTCTTGCAGCGGTGATCCGCCAAATCCGTTAATCAACACGGCAAGCTCCTGCTGGGAACCCTCCGAAATTTTCATATCACGGAACAAATCCGCCACCATTTTGTGAGCCAATTCATCGGCAGACGCGATTTTCTCTCTGCGAATTCCCGGCTCGCCGTGTATCCCAACACCATACTCGATTTCATCGTCATTCAGTTCAAATGTAGGCGTGCCCTTTGCAGGAACCGTACAGGAGGTAAGCGCAAAACCGATGCTTCTTGTATGATCAATCGCATGCTGGGCAATTGCCTTCACTTCTGCAAGCTCCAAGCCCTCTTCCGCGGCAGCGCCGGCAATTTTATGAACGAGCACCGTACCCGCTACACCCCTGCGTCCGACCGTGTACAGACTGTCCTCAACCGCAATATCGTCGTCCACCTTAACATAGTCAACCTTGATCCCGTCTTCACCCGCCAAGTGGGCAGCATTTTTGAAGTTCATGATGTCGCCGCTGTAGTTCTTAATAATGAGCAGCGTTCCCTTCTTGCTCGCGGAAGCCTTCAACGCTTGGTAGACTTGGATTTGAGATGGAGAAGCAAATACATCCCCGCACACCGCTACATCAAGCATGCCTTGGCCTACAAAGCCAGCATGCGCTGGTTCATGACCGCTTCCTCCACCGCTAATCAACGTGACTTTGTCGCGATTCACGTTTTTTTTCTTCATAATCTTATATTTACTAATGAATTCCAGCTCCGGATGTGCAAGTACCATACCGTTACACATTTCTCGCACTAATGTTTCTGGTTGATTCATAATCTTCTTCATCGGTTATTCACCCTTTGCTTTGAATTGTTGCCCCATAAGGTCGGCCACTCGAATCGCGGAGACAACCATCTCTTCGGTTACCGGGAATGGCATGGAGTGAATAGATTCCTCAGGAATACACGACTTCTGAGCTACGGCTAGTAATTCTTCATTCGTAACGGTTGTTACACCGAGATCGGCCAAGCATACCGGAAGTCCGATGCTGACACAGAACTTCAATACCTCGTTGATTTCTGCCGCACTTGCATTTTCAAGAACCAACTGCACCAAGGTTGTAAAGGCTACCTTCTCCCCATGCATATAAGAGTGAGTGCCTTCAAGTGACGTTAACCCATTGTGGATGGCATGAGCTGCTGCCAAGCCGCTACTTTCAAATCCTAAACCGGACAACAAAATATTTGTTTCCACAATATTCTCCAGTGCTGGCGTGACCAAGTTCGCATCACAGGCCATCTTTGCTTTTGCGCCATCTTCCAACAGTGTCTCATAGCAAAGCTTGGCGAGAGCAAGTGCTGCTTTTGTACCCTTGGCAGGCCCGACTCCAGCCATTGCGCCGCAAGGCAGCCCTGCATTCACGTTTGAATAAGAACTTGCCGTTGCCCGTGCCTCAAAATATGTGGAAAGCGCATCCCCCATGCCTGCCACGAGAAAGCGAGTAGGCGCATTGGCAATAACCGTTGTATCAATCATGACTACACTTGGACTTTGCTTAAAGTAAGCATAGTCATCAAATTCGCCTTCAGGTGTGTACATAACCGCGGAATGGCTTGTAGGCGCATCGGTTGCAGCAATCGTAGGGACAATAATCAATGCATCACCTTCCGCTACACACTTCGCGGTATCAATTGCTTTACCTCCGCCAAGACCGATTGTACAAGAACAATTATGCTCAATCGCAAGCAATTGCAACCGCTTAACTTCTTGACGCGAGCATTCTCCTGTGAAACCGCTCTCAACTAAGGTGACGTTATATTTATTCATTGTATGTTCAAGCTTATTCTTTACACGCTGCACATCGTCAGGATGAGCAATTAGAAGAGCAGAATCTCCGAATGTTCTGATGAAATAACCCAAATTGTATAGTTCATCTTCACCTTGCACATATTTTGCTGGACTGATAAACGCTTTTCTCATGATTGTATGCCTCCTCTGTGTGTTTGAACATCTTTATTATAACTTCGTCTAAGAACAAGATCATGGAACTATTGTTGCCAAATAAAGCGCTATCATATCGGATTATCTTATCCTCCTCCTGCAAAATGGTATTATCTTGTCCTCGGATGAGAATATTATGTATAATGAGGCCAAGCGGACAAAAGGAGAATGAACCATCATGAGTACACGATTTAGCTTGGAAAGCATTATTGATATGGAGAAATGGCAGAAGCTGCAGGATTCGCTTTCCTTGGTTACGAAGATGGCCGTTATTACGACCGACTACAAGGGAGTTCCCGTTACAGCGCATAGCCATTGCCAAAGCTTCTGCAAAGCCATTCGGCAAGACGAATCGTTATCGCAATACTGCCAGAAGTGTGACGCGCGAGGCGGACTAGAGGCTGTACGGCTGAATAAACCCTATATTTATTTATGCCATTTTAACATTGTCGATATCGCCATACCTATCATCGTCAATAATCAGTACATGGGGGCAGTTATGGCGGGACAAGTGAAGCTGCGCGACAATCCGCTGGAGCTTGAACAGATTGTATCCCGTCCAGCCAATGCGGATTCAAATCGTAAGTTCATGAAGCTGGAACCGGAATACAGCGATTTACCAGTATTATCCTATGATGAGGTCGTCACCATTTCTGAAATGCTCTATCATTTATGCAATTACATTGTCGAAGAAGCGATTGCGAAAAATACGACCATTGATATGTACCGTCAGGCACTAGCGAGTGGTCATTCGACACCTAGCTTTTTGGCGGATCACAGCTACCGAAGCATCCAATCGTTTAAATCGGAATTGGACAACACACTGATTGACAATCAAATCAACAAGATGAAAAATCAGCAGAAGCTAGCTTCCAATTCCATTCTTCAGCCCGCATTCGATTATATATATGCTCATAAAAGCGAGAATGTAAAACTAGCGGATATGGCAGCTCTTTGTCACGTAAGTCCCAGCTATTTCAGTCGTATTTTTACAAAGGAAACCGGTGAGAACTTCTCTGTCTTCATCCCACACCTAAAGATAGAATGGGCGAAGCAAATCTTGGAGACGACCGATCTGTCCATCTCGCAAATTAGCAACGAGCTCGGCTTCAGTGAGCCAAGCTACTTCATTAAGTCATTCAAGAAGTTTGAACGAATTACACCCGCCCGGTATCGTCAAATATATAAACGATAAACTCAAAATGAAAAGCCGTCACTTCAAGTTCTGCTTCCGAACTAGATGACGGCTCATTTTTCATTATCTATCATCACATTTTTACCGAATCCAATCTCGCATCTCATCCATCGTTACAAATGTGATAGAGGGTGAAATCGCATCAATATGAGTACAAGCAGCGACTTTATAGCCGTGATCCAGCTCGTACGTATGGAAGCACACAGGCTCCCCATCCGGGTTCAATACAAATTTTCCCTCACTATTCTCCAAGATAGAGAAGGAATCCAGCGGTATGGATAAACCTTTTCCCGCTGCTTTGATGTAGCTCTCCTTTAACGTCCACTGCGTGTAGAAATAATTCAGCCTCTCCCCTTCTGATTTCTGCATGAGGGATTCTGTTTCTAGCACAGAGAAAAAACGATTTGCTATTGAAAGATCAATCTGCTGTACCTGCTCTACATCAATGCCGAGCACTCCATGTCCCCATATCATCATCACCCAGCATCCAGAATGCGAAATGTTATAGGAAAAATCATCATTTCCTACGACATGCGGTTTGCCATACTCATTGTGCTCAAATCGTATGTCTGAATTCGTATAGCCATAATCTTTGCACAAAATTGCTCTTACTAAAGCCTCGCCAAAAAGAGAACGATATGAGTCTTGAATGAACTTAAACCTTTTAACTTGATCTCTGCGCTGCGGTGCAACCTTGCCTAGGAAATATTCATAATCCTCTGGTCGAACCTGCTCCGGTATGCGAAATACTGCAATCTTCGTTATGCTAATCACCTATCCCGCCTAGATTCCCACTTACTTGAATCCCATTTTTGTTAACTAGCCTAGCACATATGCTGACATTTAATATTATCCATCATGTTGATGTTTTTGAGCAAATGCGCTTCACGTCTTTTTCTTGCTGCAGATAACGGATCATGCCTTCATATTTCCGTACCATATCCTCAGATTACCACAAACCGCCCGTATACGCTGCGCCCGATCCCCATGTACGCAAATAAAGCTTGGCGATTAATTGGATGTTTGAAGGGAAAGTTACTTTATAAGCTAACCTTTTTATGAATCAAGGCTATCAAGTTATTGATCGTGCTGAAGTTTTCCAAATCCAGATCATCATTCTCAACTTCAATTTCGAACTTCTGCTCCACGAAGTTTACAAGTTTCATTGCGAACAGTGAGTTGACAAACCCTAATTGAAAATAATTGTCGTCATCCGAAAAATTAATATTTTCTTCGCTAATGGACAAGTTTTGATGAATGAATCTTCTGATTTCAGTTTGATAGTTCATAGTATCCTCCTTCGCAATTCAGCAATTGGACTTCAATATACGGGGGAAAGTCTTGAATATTGATTAAATCATGCTCCAAGACATAGTTGCCTTGCCCATCTGATGATTTCTCGCGGAAACCAGCAAAGCGATAGCTGATGTACATCATGCGGTTGCGTCCCGTTTCTGTAAAATCAGCCAACAGCGGTATCTGATGTTTTCGAGCCTCTTGTAAAATGTAACTGAGCAGCACAGTTCCTACGCCTCGGGATACGACGCGGCAGGACATCAGCAGCATCTCAAGCTTCCAATGAGTGTCCAGCATATGAATCAAGGCCAGCCCGATCTTCCCGTAATCACCATACTTATCTTCCAATTGACAGACTAATAGCCGATGATAAGGAGATTTCCGCAACGTGTCCAGCTCTTCATAGCTGAATGTTCTTCCTGTGGCGTTCAATTGATTCGTGCGGACTGTCAATTCTTCGGCCCGCTGCAAATCCTCTTCCTGCGCAGGATAGATGGTGAACTTCATAGAAAGCGTAGCAAGAAAAGCTCCGACGGGCCCTCATACTCGCGTTCTGCCAGCTTACGTGCATAATCTGCCTGATATAATTTGCGTCTCCTTGCAGAGTCAACGGTAATAAATCGCGGGTTCAAGCCTGGAAGTGATAATAGCGTGTGAGTTTGATCCGCATTTATGCAGTGAACGCTCTCATGTACATTTTTACTTCTTCCAATTCAAATGGTTGATCGTCAATGAAGAGGATTGTGTCCATGCCAATATTAATATTTTTCTGGATCTCAGCAAGTGAGGTCGATTTGGCGCTCCAATGAATTTCGGGATAGAGGAAATAATTATCCAATCTCAATTCTTTCAGTTTGGCCATGGCCAAGTCATAATCGTTTTTACTGTCAATGGATTGCAGAATTCCTCGGCGATCGAGTGTCTTGATAATTTCACGAATGCCCGGCTTCAGTTGGACGTTGGCCGACTCCACCAGCACTCCATCCCACAGCGTATTATCCAAGTCCCACACAACGCACTTCCATTCTGTTTTCTCGCTCATACGCACCTCTTATTAAAATAATAGACCTCGCTTGTAATAATGTCGTAACGAATTGGTTACGAATACGGGAGTAGGATACCATCGCATCCACTCCTTCTTGTGCGATGCCAACTCCTGCCCATGCTATACTGTATCGGCCATTGTCCAAAGCATTCGATACGACATATTCGAAGCCAAAGTTCAGTTTCCCAATTACATGTGATTTCGGAACTATGACGTTTCGCAAATGAATTTCTGCAAGATGGGTCGCTCGTGATGCCATAAGCCCTTCTATTGCTTTCGTTTCAACACCGACGTAAGAACGTTCGACGAGGAAAAAACGGTGCTCTTGCCTTAATTCGATGCAACAACGAGGAACACATCGGCAATGCCGCCAAACGTTATCCACTTTTTCAACCCATTCATGACATCCTAACTTTCTTCCTCATGCCATGTTGTTTTGATGTTTTTAGCGTCTGAACTAACATCCGGCTCCTGACTGAAGATCGTCGCAATCTCCGCTTTCATAAAGCCACGATCTCTTCCTTGTTCATCTTCACTCTCCTCTCCATGATTTGTAAATTCAATGAGAAGTTGGCTCGAATGGATATTTGAAAAGACGGTGCCTCTAGCCCTATCATCAAATGGCCGGCAATTGTCAAGAAAGAACACACGCCTTCCTCGGATAAATAGCAACCCTCATTCAGGAGCTTGATAATCCTGCCAGCTACGGCGATATACATTCGCCAAGGATGAGCGACTGAGAGACAAATGCGGTGTAACCGATGTTGTTGAGCAGCCTGTAAGTGCTTAAATGATTTGTTTTGGAAAATGTCAATAATCGTGTGAGGTTCTTATGTAAGGTAGGAAGGTATGGTGAGAACGCTTAATCAAGCTGACGTGAAAGAGCGGAGCCGATGTGAGGCCAAATGCTCAACTTATTTCCTGCATAATTTGCTGCTTCAATCATACTTCCTACTTAGGATCACGCGAGAAGTCCGGCTTCGTCATATGATAGTCGATTCGATATGGACAACTAGGAGAGGCAAATCATCAATAATATCAAACCGCATCGTAGTGCATCCTGTTCTCCAATAAAGAGATGCAGCGCTTGTTCTAACCGAATTTCGTCTATCCCTTTTAAGCATGATAGAAGCGGTGATATTATATGAAAGAGGGTCATTAATTTGACAATCGAAGAATATGAAGAATATTACTTTTTAGAGCTTCAAGGAAACCATTGTTCCAAAGCTGTGCCACCGCCGAGACAATCGCTTCCCTCAGCAACAGAAACCACATAAGCATGCTCCACTGAATTAGTAGATTTGTTACCAAAAATAATAAAGTTGAAAAGATAAATCTGTCAACAATATTATTTTTGAAAGAACTTGGAACCTCAAATCGATAACAGCATGAACTTCACTAACATTTTATCCTTACGAGTCTGTTGTCAAGAAATAAATTGTAAATATCTGTTATTGACTAAAACAATACAGAGAGCCGTCTGCCAAGTCCTTCGAGAACTTTGCGACGGCTTCCCGCACTATGATATTCGCATTCTCCTTTATGGCTTGGTTTGTTTGCGTTTTAACAAATGAATATACCACTTCAACCCAGCATTATGATTGAAGAGGCTAACTTTATCCATCACTTCAAAGAAGCCGCACTGCTCGATTTCAGCGATTTTATTTTCAATGATGGCGAATGCAGGATCTTCCGTATTTTTATGTGAATATAAGGAAGAAATGATTACACCACTCGAAGTTACATAGTTCGAATACTCTAGCAGCTTGTTGGCCGTGTTAGGCACGTAGTGCAATGATTCGTTGAATACAATGACATCATATTGTTTAGCAGGTACATAATGATTAATATCTCCACAATGGAATATGTCCTGCGATGTTTTGGCTGATGCCAGCTTGATTGCTTCCTGTGACAGATCAACCCCTGTGTATCCTTCCTTTTCACTCTCAAGGAGCATATCGAACAGGATGCCAGTACCACAGCCCATATCCAGGATGCCCTCTTCTCCGATAAATTTCCTTATATACCCATACACCACCGAATATCGAGCGTATTCCGTAATATCCGACAAATAACTCCATACATTAGATTTATACTCCTCGTCCCATTGCTCCTGTTTGCTTTCTAAGAAATCTGGAATTGTTGTGTGTTCCATATTCGATTCCTCCTACGCATAAGATGTGAACTTTGCTCTGTCTTATCATTGATGTGTCGAAATGAAAAGCAATTTATAACGGTGAGTAAATCTAGTTGAAAAGCAAATCGTAGTGGTCAAAAGGTAGTTTGTATTATCATTGAGGTTGTTTTTTATACTAGTACGTAAACCATATCCTGTCAATCGATAAACGCTTTAACTTTATGAAAACTGCATTTTCGAATTATGAGCTGCTCGGTGCCATCCTCAAGTATCTTTAACCGTACAGGACAGCATTGCGAGGACCGATATGAATCGCTCTACTTCATTTTCAGGACAATCAAGACCTGCTTCGGCAAAGCATTCAAGCGATGATGAAGCAAGAAGCGATAGAGGATGTTGGATTGCATCCAGCACCCGCAGACCAGTTCGAAGGCAAACAGAACATCAACTTATGATCCCACGCCAAAATTCGTTAGGATGTTGTTCCTGTATATTCATGAAACTGCGACGATTATGGCAAGGGCTAGCAATTGCTCTCATTCAGCGATCTTCATACGCCTGTCAAGCTGTTCTAGTACCAATGGCCATGCTTGCTCATGTTGATTTTTGGAGACTTCGTCTGGAAAACCAGCATGCGTTAGGCTTAGCTTCGTTCCTTTGCCAAAGGGATGCAGACCAACGGTTACCACCGTCTCGGCTCCCTTCGTCCCCCCATTTCCTGTTACCCATGTCAGTTCTACTAGCCGATCCTGTTCGAGTCGCAAAAATCTCCCATAATGCGGATGGCGCTCAACCACAAGCATGGAGTCTGGTCGGTATACGGTTTCAAAATAAAAAACCGAATTCACCTCTCCCTTCATTATTACGCTCCCCGGTTCCGCGAACCAGTGATCAATCAGCCGTGTCCATGCTTCGTATAAAACTGCTGGAGGGTTCTGCATCTCACGTTCCACCGTAAGCCGATAAGGCCTTGATGAGAGATCGGGCACTGCAATCGGTTCTGTCATAAAGAAATCAATCCTTCCTTGTATGTAAAAGTGTTATATACCACCTTATACATTTCATTTTCTCCAATATATCCTACTTGGAACCCTGTTTAAACAATGCTCAATCTTCTCCATAACCCATGTAATAGGCAATAATAGTATCTTCGTTAAAATGACTTTCCTGCGATAGTATGCCTTATCTTTAAAACGAGAACTCTATAAAAATATAGATAAAATTTAAGAAAACCGAAAATCTTTTGCATGTATAATGAACTGTGAAACGACAATAATGCTAGTATGCACAAGGCCTGTTTGTCCCCTGGACAAACAGTTAACCAATTAAGGAGTGAAGCCAACCATGTCCATCCATCCTTATCTCAACTTCAACGGCAACTGCCGTGAGGCAGTCGAGTACTATGCCGAAGTGTTCGGGCTAGACAAGCCTCACATCATGACATTTGGGGACACACCATCAGATCCATCCAACCCTCTTCCTGAGGAGGCCAATAATTTGGTCATGCACACACGACTGAACATCCAGGGAACCATCGTGATGTTTTCTGACGTATGCCCGGGCATGCCGTTCCAAGCTGGCAATAATATCACTCTTTCCATTGTTGACACAGATGTCGATAAATTGACATCCATCTTCAACAAGCTTAAGGAAGGCGGACAAGTAGGCATGGAGCTTCAAGAAACATTCTGGAGCAAAGCCTACGGCAACTTGACGGATAAATTCGGCATTCAATGGCAAATCAATCATGATAATGGTGACTTTTCAAGCTAATCACATCACACAGCATTGCCCTAAGAAGGATGTATGCCTCTTCACGATAAAGGATGGCGCATCCTTCTTACTTATTTATACGTATGAACCACGCTTCGATCCCTGTTCATCCCTCAAAAGTTAATGCGGTTTAATTAATTTTTATAATAACAAGTGCAATCTAATTAAAATATTTCGTTCACACTTTATTCACACTTTCAAGTATGATAGAGACAAATAACGACACCAAGATTCCACAACATGTCTCCCTTCTATATCTCAACCACGAATGTGCTAGCTCAAGAATCCCGCTTTATCACTAATCATTTTCCTGTATTCCTTCATTACTTTGGCTGATTTTTGCTTCGTATATGAACTCTATTGAGTTTATATAAAAAGAGTTGCTAGAAGCTATATTCATAGCGTCATCTAGGAGCTCCCTGTTTTTTTTGACAACCTAATAAGGAAAGGAGGCCGACGTTCAAGTTTAAAGGGTTTAACATTTCATTTTGAATGGTTTTCGCGAGATCCCCATTATTCTTAGGAGGTAGATAGTGTGAAT
Organism: Paenibacillus alvei DSM 29; assembly: GCF_000293805.1. Classification (GTDB taxonomy): domain Bacteria; phylum Bacillota; class Bacilli; order Paenibacillales; family Paenibacillaceae; genus Paenibacillus_B; species Paenibacillus_B alvei. The sequence goes on from NZ_AMBZ01000006.1 coordinate 355,069, forward strand.
CAACTGCGCATGTCCAACCCCATAACAATGAAGCTGTTTGTCGGTCTTGGCGCAATGCTCGTAACCGTTATTTGTATGGTGCTTTTTGCTGATAAAGCCTTTGGTCATGGCTATGTCGAGGGGCCAGCAAGTAGAGCTGCTTTGTGTAAAACAGGTCAGAATAAAAACTGCGGAGCTGTCCAATATGAGCCGCAAAGTTTGGAAGCGCTTAAGGGATTTCCGAGTGCTGGCCCTGCGGACGGCAAAATTGCAAGCGCTAACGGCGCCTTCCCTGAACTGGATGAGCAATCCGCCACTCGCTGGACGAAGGTCAACATCACTCCTGGACAAAACACGTTCAACTGGAAACTAACCGCAGCTCATGCAACAACAAGCTGGAAATACTATATTACGAAGGAAAATTGGAACGCTAACGCAAAGCTGACTCGCGATTCCTTCGATTTAACACCATTCTGCAGCGTTAATTATGGAGGCGTTCGCCCGCCATTCACGTATTCGGATACTTGTAATGTACCGAACCGTACAGGATATCATGTCATCCTCGCAGTATGGGAGATTGCCGATACTGCAAACGCTTTCTATAATGTTATCGACGTTAACTTCGGCGGTTCGAACCCTGGTCACAACCAGCCTCCTACTGCTCCTGCAAACTTGGCAGTAACGACAACAACGGCAACAAGCGTGTCCTTGAAATGGGATGCTTCTTCTGACAACGTTGGTGTAACCGGTTACAATATTTACAATGGAAGTTCTCTTGTAGGAACGGTTTCAGGCTCTACACTCACCTATACGGTAAACGGTCTCACCTCCAATACAGCATACACATTTACCGTGAAGGCGTTGGATGCTGCTGGCAACCAATCTGCTGCAAGCAATGCAGTAAGTGTTACCACACCAACGGTTCCTATTGATAACGAGCCGCCAACTGCACCAAAAAACTTGCATGTAATGGGTACACCAACATCCACTTCCGTATCACTGATGTGGAGCCCATCAACGGATAATGTTGGCGTCGCCGGTTACCGCATTTATAGCGGTACAACATTAGTTGCTACTGTATCAGGAACGACTACGGATTATGTGGTTACAGGCTTGAGCCCGAAGACAACGTATACGTTTACGGTTCGCGCATTCGATGCTGCTGGCAATGTGTCTGCCGACAGCAATGCTATTTCTGCTACAACTGCTGATGCACCTGCTGTAGCTCCTTGGGAAGTAAATAAAGCTTATGCGGTTGGCGACAAAGTTACTTTCAATGGCACAGTCTACGAATGCCGTCAGCCTCATACCGCAATAGCTGGCTGGGAGCCGCCTAATGTTCCAGCATTATGGGATGTAAAATAAGTAATTGTATCGTTGAGCATTACAAAAAGAGTCGTCCACGGAATCCCTCGGACGACTCTTTGCTATGTATCACTTCAGCAATAAAACATATAAATAAGTCAACAGTCATGTTCGTTATTCAACTTGTGAATAAATCATAATTTCATCCGCTCTCAGAATGACTCGTCCTTCAACAGATGCCTCGCCTTTGCCAATCGTAAATCCCTTTTTGCTTCGCAGCACCTCATATGTCAGATCCAGCTTGTCACCCGCATATGCTCGTCCGAGTGATTCAACCCCCTTCAAGGAAGACAAGAGTCCTAAGCTCCCCGGCTGACGATGAATCGCTGTAAATGCGCCTAATTGAGCAAGTGCTTCAATAATGAGCGTGTCTGGCATAAAGGGCATAGCAGCGGATATGAACCATTCATTATGGGTAATATGCTTGTAGCCATGAGCTGACTTCCCCTCCTCTATATGAGTAACGCGATCAATCATAAGAAAGGGATATCGATGCGGCAATGCAGCCATCACTTCTTGAGTGTTCACAGTATCAACTCCTTGACATCTTTCACCAACCACTACCAATTATTTCATACAATTGGATTGATGTAAAGAAGCTAAGCGGACATATCATGTCGACTTAGCTTCACATTTATCTATCTTTATTTTTCTGTAATGTATGGCTCATTTCGTTCTTCCTGCCATATCAACCCCAGCAGATAGCCGAGGATCCCGCCTGCAATGGCTGGAACCAACCATCCAATCCCCTCATTGTACAGCGGAATCTGCTTCAGCCACGGCATGATAGAGTCAAACTCAATATGAGCTTGCTTCAACCCGTCAAATATACTGATTAAGAATGTACCGAGCAGCGCCCCAACATACACAGACCGACGGCCGCCGAACAAACGATGCACCAGTGACAAAATAATTAAAACGATAGATACTGGATAGATAACAAGCAAAATTGGAATGGATATCGAAATAATCTTATTCAAACCTAGATTCGCCACCAATAATCCAAGAACACAAATGATAAATGCGATCTGGTTATAAGTCAGTCGATGGATCAATTTTGAAAAATACTGACTGCACGCGGATACTAGTCCAATACAAGTGGTGAGACATGCAAGGGTAACAATACCGGCCAACAGCATTAATCCATATTGTCCGAACAACTGCTGTACGATTGACGTTAGAAGCTGCCCGCCATTTTGCGCGTATCCGTGCGCGGTAACACTGGTTACCCCCAAAAATCCGAGTGCCGCATAAACCAAAGACAACCCGATCCCTGCAATAATAGCTGCTTGTATCGCTGCTTTCGTAATCGCTTGTTTATCCTTAACACCTTGATCACGAATCGCATTCAGCACAATAATGCCGAAAGCCAATGCAGCAATCGTATCCATCGTTAAATAGCCTTCCATAAATCCTTTGAATCCTGGTGAAGTCGCATATTCCTTGATTGCAGGCTGCACTTCCCCAAGCGGACCCATCATCGCTGCGATAAACATGATTGCGATCGAGATCAACAGCAGGGGCGTTAATATATTCCCTACTCTCACAACCAGCTTAGAAGGATTCAAGCATAACCAATATACGACACAGAAAAAAACAAATGTGTAAGCCAATAAGACCCAATTGCTTGATTGGAGTGATTCGGGCACAAAGGAGCGCATCCCCATTTCAAATGCAACGTTGGCAACGCGTGGAATACCCATCGATGGACCAATCGACAAATAGACGATAACGGCGAATAATATGCCGAACTTCGGATGTACCCTTCCGGCTAGATGTTGCATATCTCGTCCCGACAAGGCGATTGCGATTACCGTCAACAATGGCAGTCCCACACCAGTCAAGATGAAACCTGCTATCGCATATACGAAATGATCTCCCGCCTGCTGCCCTAAGATTGGCGGAAATATTAAATTCCCTGCTCCAAAAAATAATGAAAAGAGCATGAGTCCCACGAAAAATACGTGGGTTCTCGACAATGACTTCATCTTTTACTCCCCCTAGACTTCTTATACATATATTAAAGAGTTATCCCCATACAACAAAAAAACCGTCCCTCGAAAGGGACGGATTTGATCCGCGTTACCACCCATATTCATGCAGCTAGATGATAGACATAGGCTGTCCCAATCCATCTATCATTCCCGCTCCATGCAGCTCTTCTTCGCATATACTCGTAAATACGAATTCCGAATAACGGTGGAATTTCCGGCGCAGCTTACTTACGAACGTTCCATTTGTTCAGCTGCGCTTCTCAGAGATGATGTTCAGTTATGCGCCGAACGTTGGCTTGCAGCAACTCACCAACTCTCTGGAGATCGGCATTCATAGCTTACTCGTTCTCGTCATTGAAGTTCATTGTATTGATTCAAGTTGTTATCTATTGTCACATGATTCCATCTATGATGTCAATGTACAATATCTCACAGAAGCTGCCGATAATTTCATCCTTAAAGCAAACGAATCCGCCCACTATTGGGCGGATTCGTCTGGCTTATCTCTGGATATTCATTACTTATTTGCTATTTTCCACTGTACTGCATATTTCTTTATTGCTATAGCTGATTCATAGACTTCATATATCGATACAGCAGCATTGCCGCCTGTGCACGTGTAGAAGTCAGGTCACTTCCGAAGCGGTTACCACCGATTCCCTGAACCCATCCTTGATCTACCGCATGCGCAATTGCAGCTTGTTCATCTTGAGATAAGTGTGAAGTATCCGTAAATCTAGACTTCATCGCATGACGTACATCCGCAGCCGACCTCTGTACGAGCAACCGCACCATTTCAGCCCGTGAAATTAGCTCATTAACATTGCCAGTTGCCCAGTATAAACGATCTGAATTTGCATTGCCTTCGTGTCCTTCTAGAGTCGGAGTCAAACGATCAAGCATCATCAAAAATTGCGCACGAGTAATGGTCGCATTAGGTGTATAATGTCCCTTGCTCGTTCCATTGACAATATGCTGTGCAGCCAGTACCTCAATCGCATCTTTACCCCAATGAGCTGCCAGATCTGTAAAACTTGGAGATAGCTCATGCACCGCATAGGCGCCAGATTGTGAGATGGTTAAGGCTAATCCATACGGATATCTGCTTGATCGATCAGCATATATCCATTTCTCATCCGTACTCTTTCGATATACGACTGTTTTGCGTGAATCTTTTACTTGCGTTATATCCCATCGCAGAAGCAGTGTAACCGGATGAATGAACTTGCCGCTTTCCGTTGAAATGGCCACACGATCGGACACAAGCCGGACTTGATCGTTTTCAGCCACCATCAGCTGATCTGCCCCCTGAACAGATACATTCAGCTTGAATTGATCATTAGATAGATAATCGGATATGGCTTCATTCGGAATCGTCAGTTCAAATCCCCCAGATGCGATGTGAAGCGCCTTGCCGGAAATCTGAAGCTGCTTCATCATTATTGCCTGGAAAGTAATCGATACTTGGCCGTAATTCTTAAAGTCCACATTCCGCAAATCCATCATCACTGGCTTATTTGCTGCGCCCTTAAGCTCGTCATTCATCCATTGAGCAAGAAGGGAAACCGATGCATTCTTTGTCAGCGACGTAGAAGCTGACTGCTCCACAAGATATCCGATCGTTTTGCCGTCAGCAACAACTGGAATCCGCTTATCTTTTTCAGGAACGGTTGTGCCTGAATTGGCCGAGCTGGACGAACCGCCCGAGGACGCAGGCGGCTCATACGGAATAGCACTCTTCCTTCGCACCGTAACCACTGCTTCTGTTTGTTTGTCTTTGTAGAATACCGTTATCGTTGCCCTGCCTTCGTTCCATCCTGTTACACTTCCTATATCATCTACCTTCGCGACATGCTCGTCAGAAGAACGGAACTGGAGATGCTCTCTGATTGGGGAAATTTTGACTTCCCCATCCCTATATACGACTGCTGCAACAGAAAGTGGCGCAGATTCACCTACATCTAATGCCAGCTTATCCGGATAAACGGTAATGGATTGAAGCTCTGGTTCTTTGCCATCATCCCCGCGATGAACGGTAATCGTCGATTGGTCACTCCATTGCTGATAGGTGACTCGAACAACAGATGTCCCTTCGCTCACACCCGTAACATGTCCTGCTTGATCCACCTCTGCAATAGAACTGTCTGAGGACGTGAATCGTAAGCCTTCCGTCAACGGCATCGGTATCATATTGCCGTTCTCATACACAGCCGCTGTAACCGCAAGTGTTGACTGTTCACCTGTTTTCAGCGACACATCTCGAGGCTGCACGGTAATCGATGTAATCTCCCCATTTTGGGCAGGGGCAATGTAATGAATTGCAATCGTTGGAGACTTACTCGTTGCTTGACCATTTGACTCTGCTACAGCATACAACTTGTTCTCACCACGTTCCAGTTGTACGGGAATCGCAAATTGTCCCTGCTGTACAACTCCAGTTCCGATGCGCGCGTCTTGGCGATATACATGGATCGTCGTACCGTCAGTTGGATACATTCCTTTTACAACTACATGAGCATCTGTAACCGTCGTTCCCGGCGCTGGTTCTGTAATGATCGGCTCTTCCGCAATCTTGGTAACGGTAGCTCGAATCATGTAATTGCCATCGCTGTTCCCGATCTTTTTCCACGTACCGCGATCGTTCTTCCAGGAGCGTCCTGAATAATTGCCAAGCTTCGTCATCGACAAGCCCGGTACATTCGGCATTTCTCCCTCTTGAATGTACGCTACGTAGAAATCGCCATTGAAAATAACCGGATTCTGTATCGTCACATTCGTCCAAGATCCATTCCGCTTCGCCTTGCCTTCATAAGGACCCGCCACTACTTTACCAGGAAGACCATCAGGTCCGCTGGCATCATAAATCGCGTATTTGAACTTCTCTCCACCGGGATTCGGCCATCCCTGATCCCAGAAGAAGAATTTCGCTCCCGTTACTTGTGCCGGCCCATCCGTTGTCATACGTACCGCAAACCCATTGCCGGAATCATAGAAAGCTTTTGCGTTATCTGCAACACCATCATCATAATGGATTTCTTCGGAAGATCCATGGAAGCCATGAAGGGCAAATGAAACGTTAACCGTGTCGTTGCCTGTAATCTTGACGTTGTCTTGCACGGATAAATAGTTTAGTACAGAGACGGACAATTGATAGTCACCTTCATAGGCTTCAAGCTCGAACTGTCCCTCTTGATTCGTCAATACTGGTGCAATACGCACATCATTCAACAATCTGATCGTCGCATTTTTAATGGCATGCCTGTAACAAAGTCTGTGATCTTGCCCGCGATTTTGCCTTTCGCCAGCGGCTGCAAATGAACATCCATCACTGCTTCTTTGTTTTGTTCAATGCTGATTGGCCTTTGTTCTGTCTTAAAGCCATAAGCCTCCACTTGCAGCAAATAATCTCCTGGTGGATGCTTCAGCGTGTATCGCCCAGTACCCGCATCGGATCGGGTTGCCCGCTGCGATTGTACGACACTTATATCTGCCATGATTGGCATACGCCCTGTGTTTGGCTGTTGTGCAAATGCCTGTGTGTGCCCGCCTTGATGCGAATCCTGGCCGCGCTTGGCTGATTTCAACATTTCGAATGTGAGCACATCAAGACTCTGCTTTTCCATTCCCATTGAAGCATTCTTTACTTGATCTCCACCTGAATGGGAGTAAGAGGTGGTTTTCGGTCGTGTCATCACTGGTGGAGTCTCCCTTACTTCTACATCATCGATGTACCAGCCGAGCTGGAGTGACGGCCGCTTGCTCTCAAATCGGAAGCGGATGTTGATTTTTTTCCCAATGTAAGAATCTAGGCCAAGCTCTTCCAAATACCAGAATCTGCGTGGATGATTCGTATCATAGCCCTGCTTCGGATATTCAGCGAGCGGCTGCCATGTGGCGCCCTGATCCTTGCTTATCTCGACTGTTCCCTTATCACCGTCATCAATATCGTGCCACTGTTGGAAATAGAGTGATGCATGCTTCACCTGAGTCAAATCAATTTCAGGCGATACGAGACTCTGGTTTACATCGCCCCCATAAGGTCCATTCAAGTTCGTGCCCCATACGTTCTGGCCAGAGACTGCCTTTTGCGGCCCCCTAGTCGGATGAGGAACACCATGCTCCCACTCATTTCCTTGCCCTTCGACTGTCCAGCCCTTATTAGCACCTTCGAACTCATCACCGAATATCACTTGGCCTTCTGTGAACGTCCAAGATACAATATCCGAATCCACACTAAGCGCATGGCTGACCGTTCTCGATTTCACCTTGTAATAATAAGTTCCCTTCTGTGGACTAGGCATGTCGGCATAATTATAGCCTAAGCTTGTGCCAATCTCACTCCATGGGCCACTGCGATCCGTGCTGCGATAAATGACATATTCTTTCAAAACGCCCGACGGCGCATCGTCAAAGTCGATGATGACTTTGCCTGGCGCGTTGCTTCTAACCTTAATTTTCGGCGGAAGCGGAAGCGTTGGATCCGGGGCTTGAATTTTAATATCATCGATATACCAGCCTTCGTCACTGCCGAACTCCCCTCGCAAATTAAAGACGACATAGATTTGATCGCCTGCATATGGAGATAAGTCGATATACTCGGTTGTCCATGTGGTATTGCGCATCGTATATGTTTTCACCCGTTCGAACTGGAAGTTCGACTTCTTGCTGCCAATAAACACCTCTGCTCGATCATAAGATGCATTCCACCAATCGCCAAGCTTGTACCAGTGAGCAAAGGATAGAACAGCATGCTGCTTATCCGTCAAATCAATAACAGGCATTTCAACATAACTGTTGGTTCCATTCGGATACTTGCCATCCAGTACCGTTGCCATTACTTTGCTGCCGGAAAATGCTTGCTTCGGCCCGCTCGTCGGAACTCCCCATTGCCATACACCCGAAGCATCTCCGAAACCGAAGCCATCAATCGAGGTCTCAAAATCTTGCGTATAGCCAATCTTGACTCCCTTCGATACAGTAACTGGGTACACCTCTGTCTTGCTTGCATGTCCTGAGAAATTTACAGCCTCAATATAATATTCAATTCCATTCAAGGACAGCTCCTTCAGAGGGATGCTTCCTTCATATAAACCTCTCATATGGCTGCCGGATGTACGGAGCATCGCATGTTTGCTCCAAGCATTCGTCCCTTTCTCACGAACGTACAGGTTCACATTCGTTACACTAACATCATCCTGCACCCGAGCAAATACATCCTTGTCCAAGATATTGAACGTCAACGTAATTGGATCATGTTCAATTGTCGGGATTCCTGCACTGATACCGTCTACTGTCACTTGACCAACAACCTTGCCCAACCCCTTGTCTTGGGTAGACACGGCATTAAGTGCATTAATAACCCCCCAGCCGTAACCGTTGTTCGGTGATTGTGGAAATACATGATCTGTTAATGCATCCGTTGTATTCTTCAGTATTTCTTCAATATCCTTAACCTTCAAGGAGCGGTTGGCCTGCTTAATCAGTGCAGCAACGCCAGCAGTATGTGGACTCGCCATAGAAGTTCCGTTCATGAGCGCATATTGTCCTCCAGGAACAGCTGATCGAATATGCACACCTGGTGCAGATACTTCCGGCTTCATTTGACCGTAGGGCGTCGGCCCTTGAAGTGAGAAGTCCGCCAGCTTGTTCTGAATATCAACTGCGCCAGTCGCGAAGGATTCGGGGTAATTGCCTGGTGCCGTAATGGAACCTGGCCCGCCATTATTTTCTGGAGGCTGAGCGTTTCCTGCTGAAAATGCCGGGAATATGTCTGCTGCAATCCATGCTTTCACGATATCATGGAAAAATTCATTCTTTCCAGCAGGCACATTTCCCCATGAATTATTCACGACATCAGGGGCTAATTCAGGATGCTTCACGCCATGCTTATCCGTCGGCGCAAGTATCCATTCTCCCGCTTTAATCAAATCCGCATCCGTTGTCTGTCCATTCGAATCAAACACACGAGCGGCAATCCATTTTGCATTCGGTGCAACACCGATCTTGTTGCTGCCATCTTTTTCAGAGCCGACCATCGTCCCCATAACATGGGTGCCGTGACCATTGCCATCAGTAGGAAACTTCTTCTTCTCGATAGTTGCATCGAACCAGCTTAGCTCTGGATCCACAATGTTTCCGCCTTGATCCAGTCCTCTCCATTTATGCTGTAGTGCCGGGTGGCTGCCGTCGACACCGGAATCCATATTCGCAACTACGACTCCTGTACCATCAAAACCAAGCTCCCATGCCTGTTCTGCATTAATATTGCGCAAGTTCCACGGGATCTCTTTTTTGCTGACTGCGAGTTGCGCACCCGACAGTACCATTTTCGATTTCATGTCGGTTTGAAGCGTATATGTATGGTTCGACATGATCTTATCGACTTCATCACGATCCGCAAGTTTTTCCATCGCTTCTTTTGTACTCGTAACTGCGATCGCATTTACGATATAGTAGGGATAAAAATCTCTTACCTCGCCTGCCGATTCCATTTTTTCTAATTGTTGAATGATACCTACCTGCGATTCATCTGCTGTACTCATCAGCGAATTCACGATGAAGTTGCGCACCGTACGTGTTTGCTTTGCCGAAGATTCGCCCTTTTGCAATGACCATTGCAGGGCATTTTGCGAAATTGCTTTTATATCAGGCTGTTCCTTTAGCTTTACAATATACGTTGCATACTTATCGGCCTGGAAGACTTGCAACAGCTTGGTATCAATTTCAACGCGGTCGCCGCCAAGCTGCTTCGAATTTTGATGGCTTGCATCTTCTTCCCCCGACAAGTTAGCCGACATCGCTGAAATAGAATGGCTTACATCAGGATGTGCCGCATACGTAAATGCTGGCGAACTGAAGATAAGAATAAAGACGAGTAATGATGCAATCCAACTTTTAAATGATTTCGCTTGCAATATCGTTCCCCCCATTATCTCTTCAATCTAGCATGTGGAATCAACTTCCTCTTTTTTGGACATCTTGTAATCTATCATATTTGTTTCCTTTATTCAATAGTTTTGTACCAGTGCAAAAAAAGTTGTAAATTGTTGCACCTTGGAAAGAATATAGTCTCTACGGCATGCCTAGGAGCAAATAAAGACCCAAAATAGAGAATTTCATCTCAATTCTGAGTCATAAATGCGGATATAAAATCGAAAAAACTTATCTATTTTTTTGGCCGATGTAGAACAAATGAGTTCCTGTTCCTAAAAGCGAAGGATCTGCTGCGGGCTCGTAGAACAATTGATAGAACTTCTCCATCTCTTCATCACCACAGCTCGACCAATAACGACACTGTTCTTCTGGTAGTGAGCTTCCGAGCCCAGATGAGCTAATCAATTGAATCCCCTCAAATCCATGTTCACGCATGAAGGGCAAAATCTCTTCTACATTGTAAAGCATCTGAAACATCTATTTGTTTTCAAAAATAAAAACACTTGGGTTTCCAAGTGTTTTTAGTCATTCTACATATTGAGATCAATAGTAATGATTCCTAAATGCTCTTTTATATAAGTAAAGCAATCTTCTCTTCTATCGGCTGCTTCTCCTCTTCATTCCATACCACGGATATTTCAAACGTCCCTTCCTTGAAAAATAAAGGAAACTTCCGCTTGAACCAAGATTGCATTGGCAAATCCATCACTTCTTGGGTTGGCACCCAAATGAGCTCTCCTTCAGGAGGATTGTCAAGCAGTTTACCTTCATAGGAGGTGGCCAAATAGTTAAACACCATATACCTAAAATTCGTTAAAGGAACAACATATTCATCCAAGCCCTTATAGATAAGTCCGCTTACTCGCAAACCAGTTTCCTCATATACCTCACGAATAGCTCCTTCGGTAAGGCTCTCTGGAAACTCGATCTTGCCTCCTGGTGCCAAATATCCCGGAAAACCCTTGCTGTCTGGACGATTCATAAGCAGTACCCGATCTCCATCCTTCACCATGCACATCGTATACATGCCATATGTAATTTCACTCGCTGCAACCATCGCAGACCTCCATGTAATCAGAAATATAACTATTGTCAATGCCGCTGTTTGTCTTCATGATTGCGCTGCATATTGTCCATTTGATGCTCCAGTTGAGCAATTCTAGCATGTAATTGATGCGCCCGCTTCCTCGATCGAATGATTAGAACTACAGTTGCAATGAACGTGTTCTCCCATACAAATTACATTGTGATATTCTCCTGCCAATCTATGAATGATTGTGCGCTTCTGCTTGCGATAATGCTGCAATAGTGTTGATTACCGCATGTAAGTCCTTCTCTGCCATTGAGCTTAATCGCCCATCACTGCCTGCGAACTCCATATGGGAAGTCACCTGGTTAGGCACTACTACACAGTTTACTCCCGCTGCCTTGGCAGCCGTCATCCCATGGAATGAATCCTCGAAAGCAACCGCTTCAAACCCGTTGATCCCTAGCTCACGGATCGTTTTCTCATATAAATCAGGAGCTGGCTTAATCCGCTCAACGTCGTCAGATGTATTCACGACTTCAAAGTATGAACGAATGTTGAACCTGTTCAAATAGGATTCAACCCAGTTCCGATTAGAGCTTGAAGCAAGAGCAATCCGAAGACCGCTTCGCTTTGCCTCTTCCAAGTAATCGATCACACCGGGACGCAATTGAGTATGATCCATAATGTCGGCGAACACCACATCAGCCTCTTGCTTGAATGCCTCACGGTCTACCTGACGATCCGCATGCTCCACTATATAATCCAGCGGATCAAATTCCTCAAAAGAAGCTCCTACACATTGTCCCCACACATCTATTTTCAAATCGACCCCATACGCCTTACTAACCTTGCTGTAAGACTCATACCAAGCCGTTTCCGTATCGACGATTAATCCATCAAAATCAAATATGACTGCTTTTATCAATTTGCGCTCGCTCCTTTTCCTTCTATAGGTGTATATGGATAGGCGGTTGACCATAGCGTTGCGGCTTTCATTTTTAGTTATCCAGTCGACGTTCTTCTTTAGCCATTCGAGACTGCTTTTTCATTCTCTTACGCTCTTCCTTTTTGAACTCTTCAACCACTTCAACTTCAAGCTCAAACAGTACATTCTCCAGCTTCTTCGGCTTAGCAAGCAAGTTAAAGGCTATGGCTCGCACTGTATGGATAGGGCCCGACGGAATTGCCCACCAGCCAAATAGGAGAGTATAAAGACTGAACGCCATATTCAGCAGCGGCGTCAAATGGTACCCTTTTACATAATAGCCTGTCTTCATTCGATAGCTGAATATGCCGAAAGATAAACATACCTCATACTGCACAAACTCAGAGTCACGATCGATCAGGCACTGCTCGTAGTTGGCACCTTTCTGACGAAGCTGATCGCGATTCAGGTACAGCCATATCGCAAATTCATTGCTTCGCTTCTGATCCTTGCGGAAAGCGATGTACAACAGAAGCAGCACACAGAGAACAATAGATTGAAATACGATGTTGCGATAGTCCTGCCGGATAATACTGGACACTAAAAAATGACAAAAAGCGCTGCTACAAGTAACAAAACCAAGTGCATGATTGATTCTCCTGTTGACTATTCAAGTTATGGAGTCGTTTACAAACTATCGACTGCTAGCTAATAAAATAAGGGATAGCACAATAAATGGGACAGACATCATGAGAAATAGCGTTCCCCACCGTTCACGGTTATGCCGCTCCTCCTTACTGCTCGTGCGATGGATATATCGCGCCTGATTCGGGTCGGCAAAAACTCCATACAATAAAGCGCTAATCCCCAATAGAATCGCAGCTATGGCTCCCAACCATTTGCCAGCCACAGTAAGGCTCATTGCACAAACAAAAATCAGTGTTAGGATAAGGCTGCCGCCACAGGCCATTCCAAACCACTTAAGCTTCATGCTATGCCCCTTTGCGCCCTTTCCTGCACAAAGAATTATCATGCGATAACTTGTTAGCTATATTATACACGACTAGCGTCCATTACGACCCCTATAATTACCAGATTGTTTTTCATGCTACGCCCAACTGCCATTTATGCAAAGACCACAAGCGCATGTACGCTTGTGGTCTCCGTTCGTATTTCTATTTTCGATTTACAATACAGCGTCATCGACGCCGTTCAACCAATTTTCGATATCGCCGATGACCGAAGCGATGCAGCCATTTTCGAACGGTGAAATCAGCCCTGCTACTTGAACCAAGCCTGTGAAGGATTGGCTGCCGCCTGCACGGCACAGCTTCAGATAATCAGCCCAAGCGGACTTCCAATCTTCATTCATGCGCTTCCAGAATTGGAATGCGCACAATTGAGCCAAGGTGTAATCGATATAGTAGAATGGCGATTGATAGATATGTCCCTGCTTCTGCCAGAATCCACCTTGCTCCAAGTATTCATTGCCTTCATAGTTCCTGTGAGGCAAGTACTTCTTCTCAATTTCACGCCAAGCCGCCTTGCGTTCTGCCGGAGTGGCTTCTGGATTGCTGTATACGAAGTGCTGGAATTCATCTACGGATACACCATATGGAATGAACAGTAACGCACCCGACAGATGAGCGAACTTATACTTCTCCGTGTCTTCCTGGAAGAACAGCTCCATCCATGGCCATGTGAAGAATTCCATGCTCATGGAATGAATTTCGGCCGCTTCATACGTAGGCCAGTTGTATTCAGGCACTTCGAAGTGACGGCTTTCGTACACCTGGAACGCATGACCCGCTTCATGTGTCAATACGTCAATATCGCCTGATGTACCATTGAAGTTGGAGAAGATAAACGGCGCGCCGAACTCACTTAAGTATGTACAATAACCGCCGCTTTGCTTGCCCTTCTTGCTGACAAGATCCATCAATTCATTTTCGCGCATGAACGTAAAGAATTCATTAATCTCTGGTGACAACTCAGCATACATTTTGGCGCCATTCTCGACGATCCAATCTGGATCTCCCTTCGGTGTCGCATTCCCTGTCTTGAAGTCGAATGATCCATCATAGTAGTACATTTGCTCAACATCGATCCGCTTGCGTTGACGTTCCTTCAGCTTCGTAGCGACAGGCACGATATGTTCGAGCACTTGCGCTCTGAAATTCGCTACCATTTCCGCATTGTAATCTGTACGGCACATCCGGTCATAGCCAAGCTGAACAAAATTCTCGTAGCCCAGCTTCTTTGCAATTTTCGTACGTACTTTCACCAAATCATCATAAATGCGATCGAACTTTGCTTCATTCTCCGCCATGAATCCGAATCTCGCTTCAGACGCACGCTTGCGCATGTCGCGATCCGTGGACAGCTCAAACGGTGTCAGTTGAGCAAGTGTACGCTCTTCCCCTTCAAATGGGACTTTCGCAGAAGCAATCAATTGGGAATATTCGGTTGACAACTTGTTCTCCAATTGCAAGTCCTCAATGATTTCAGGGCTGAACGTCTTGAGCATTTTTTCAGCCAATTGGAACAGTTGAATGCCCCATTTTTGCTCAAGCTCTGCTCTAAACTTCGAATTCACAAGTGCCCGGTAGTAATCTGTTATGTATTCTTGGATTACAGGTCCTACTTCATCCATGTACTCCTGCTCAGCTTTGTAGAATTCATCATTCGTGTTGATCGAATGGCGAATAGATACCAATTGGGTTTGTGTATCGAATTCACTGCGAAGCTTGTTAATGTCTGACATGATGCGTTCCTGCTGTTCGAAGCTTTCTGCAGCTTCAAAGGAACTAATCAATTGTTTAAATCGTTGTTCGATTTGTTTCGCATCAGGTCGGACATATGTGTATTCACTGAACTTCATCTCATATGCACCCTCTCTATTTAGATCATCCATAAATTATTATAACGGAATTGTTGTAAAAAATAACTATTCAAAATAGAGAGAGTGCACGATTTCAGCAAATTATGATCATTAGGTCACAAGCTCTACGAATTCTTCTACGTTATTATTAATATATAGATGGATGAGCTCAAGTGTTCTAGGAGCTTGCTTCTTATATGCATCGTATAAATGAGAGACCTTGCTGTACAGTTCCGTATTATGCTCCAAATCAGATACGATAGCTTTCCGCCAAGACCGATCAATCTGGCGATTGTAGGATTCGATAAGCGCTTCAACTTGTTCGTAAATGTGTAGCATTGCCTCGTCCTTGAATTGCTTCATGCCTGTCTTTAAGGAAGGCCATGCCTGCAAATCGCCTACGAAGTAAGAGGCAAACCAATAAAATTCCTCAACTGACTCGGTATGCTTGTGGAATACAAAAAACATAAACAACGCCTTTTGACCTTCGGTCAACTTCGCGTATACCTGTGACTTTTCAATCGGATCCTTGCCCTTGATTCGCTCAATGATCGGCTCAATCATTTTCCACCCAAGCGATTCTTGTGCAATTGTATGGTATACGTCTGTCGGCATTTTCACGATCACGAGTATCAACCTCCTAGTTGTACTTGCTCGATAACGGATTTCCGTCATGATCACGCGCTATGAACAGTCCTCCGTCCTGTATTGCGAATTCCATTTGACCTGCAGATACTTCAATCTCCTCCATCACCTGTCCCTGACCGTTGCGCAGCTCCAATGTCATGGAATACGTGAAGGTCTTCCCTCCATCTGCCTCGGACTCTTGCTCGAATTGGAACGAAGTAACCACAATATTGCATTGCTGCTTCCTCGCCGCACCAAGGGTAACGACCAGTGATCTTTCCCGGAACAGATAATAGTAGGACTCTTGCGTTAGATATGGCTTTATCTTTTCGTATCGTGCAAGCACCTCTTCCTGTGCTCCTGTAATCTGGGTATAATCAGGAACATCGTATTGGGCTTGTTTGAATGCTTTTGCCAGTTCCTTATATGGGGTCATTTCCATTGATGAACATCCCTGTGTAAACATCAAGATGCAGCATAGCAGTCCTGTCATCCTTATGATCCTCATCCTGACATTCATACCTCCATCACACAAAATGAGGAATACGACTGTACCTGCATAATTATTGAGTAGTTCGCTCTTGATGTTTTAAAATTTTGAGAATCATCATGGTCATCAGTTCATGTAAGCGTTTTATTTTTGGATAAGAGTTCGGCCGTGTTGCGAGTACATCCACATGACCATTCGATGCGAAGTTGAGCGACGAAGTCACACATTCACGGGAGGATCACATAAGACAACTGGTTGATTTTTCTTTTTATTGCACTTCCTGCTCTTGCACACTCTCTAATTTCTCTTTATTCGGGAGACGTATATGATTAGCGCGATGATGTATCTGAGGTGATAGTGAATATTTTGCCTAATAATTTAAGTGAAAATATTAACAAAAGCACAATTGATATATGGAATGAGCAAATGATCCCATAGGGTGATTATCTTGCGCTCCCTCGGGAATTACCTCCCGCATAAACAAAAACATTGTATAAGACCAAGACTAATGCTAGTAATCCTAGATTCCATTCCCCGATATTCTTCCGGTCGAAGCATAGTGCACGGTCATCATTTCTATTAGCTGGAGTTCAAGCAGCGTCATGACCAGCAAGCATACAACGACTCCAAGCACGACCCTCTGCAGCTTCGAGAGGATACTTTTGCATTTCAAAAAGTCAAACATCCGGAAACCACCAGAGAATTCTCATATATGACATATTGTACCATTTCTAACTTATCCAGATCAACCGATCAATGTGCGGAATCCGTGAACGATTGATGGCAAAAAGAAAAGAAGGAACGGTAATCGTCCTCCTTTCTTGAACCAGCAAGCACGAATGAACAAAATCGTCCTTCCATACTATGCATCAATATTCACCGTAATGCCTTCATCACATTTCTGATGAGCACTTGGAATTCTTCCGCATTCAGACAACCCAAGCAGATAAGCAATGGTATCAAGGATGGATCTGCTTCACCGAGCGTATCCAGAACATGAATTTCTATACCATTGTTTGGCTCGATACGATTTATTGCACACTTTCCCTCTAACAGCTAATTTTCATAGCCTTAAACTTACGTCACTTATTTAATGGCTTAATGAAGCCATATGTCGCATCCTTCGTAAATCCAAGCTTCTCATAAAATTGATGCGCATCCGTTCTCCACGCACTTGATAAAAGTACGACACTGCGACAATCGCTTTCTATAGCTATTTTCTCTATCGCTTCTACGAGTATTTGTCCAATGCCTTTTCGATGATGGCTTTTACTGACGATCATATTTTCCAGCACCATGAACGGACGACATTGACCTGTTAAGTCATAGCAGCGAATCCCCATTACGGAACCGACCAGCTTGCCGGAATTATCTACTGCACCTAAGAATGTATAGTCTGGATTCGATTGCAGCGCCGTAAATCGTTCTTTCAGCCTTTCAACGTTCGTCTCACTTTGATCGAGCTCCGTATATAACTCCGCCAACTCATCAAGTTGAGTTTGTGCAACGGTTTGTATATGTATCATCTCGTTCTTCTCCTCTTTCCCTATAGGCATATATATCCATTCTATATTCACTCTGGCAAATCTTTCAACCTATTCATTTACCAGGATATAAAAATAAAGCACCCTCAAATGGAATGATCTCCACCAGAGGGCGCTTGCACATGTACACATACGTAACGCGTGTAACAACTGCTCGCAGTTGCTCCCGCTTATAAGGTTGTCAAAATAACTGGGCCATCCTTTGTAATGGCGATCGTGTGCTCATATTGCGCGGACAATCCGCCATCAGCCGTACGTGCAGTCCAGCCATCACTGTCGAGCTTCACATGGTAGCGTCCCGTATTCAGCATCGGTTCAATCGTAATAACCATGCCTTCCTTCAAGCGAATGCCGCGATTTGGAGAGCCATAGTGCGGAACTTGCGGCTCTTCGTGCATATCCTTGCCAATGCCATGACCGATAAAGTCTCTAACAACGGAGAATCCGTTCGATTCCGCATAGGATTGAATCGCATGTCCGACATCTCCAAGACGGTTGCCTGGTACAGCCTGCTCGATTCCAAGATACAAGCATTTCTCTGTAACCGTGAGTAATTTGTCTGCCTGCTCCGATACTTGACCAACACGATAGCTCCATGCCGAGTCAGATAATGCTCCATTCAAATTGACGACCATATCAATCGTTACGATGTCGCCGTCCTTCAAAGGCTCTTTGTTCGGAAAGCCGTGACAAATGACATCATTCACAGATGCACATGTCGCAAACGGAAACCCATGATAGCCCTTCTGTTCCGGTGTTGCACCATGCTTATGCAAATAGCGCTCCACGAATTGATCAATTTCATGCGTGGTCACGCCTGGCTTAATCATACCAGCGAGCTCTTGATGTACCTGCGCAAGCAGTCTTCCTGATTCACGCATCGCATCGATTTCTTGTTGACTTTTCAAAATAATCATATTTCTACACCTCAATAGCTGCGTAATGACGTAATATATCTTATTGTACACCAAAACACTTTGCTATCCGGCCATTTATCACAAAAAAAATCCACATGGCATCAATTCCTATGTTTTAACACCACAAGACATCTTCATATTAAAG
The DNA here is from genome assembly GCF_000293805.1 of Paenibacillus alvei DSM 29. Taxonomy (GTDB): domain Bacteria; phylum Bacillota; class Bacilli; order Paenibacillales; family Paenibacillaceae; genus Paenibacillus_B; species Paenibacillus_B alvei. Next base: position 373,899 of record NZ_AMBZ01000006.1, read on the forward strand.
AAGAGCTGCCTGGTCAACTCTCCTATTCATCGGCTTGTATACTTTCAATTGCGGTGAAAAAAACATCCATCAAATCCATTTGAAAATAGTGATGCACATAGTCGGTAATCTCATGCAGCTCTTGCTCGGACTTGAATTCAAGTACTGGCCGTCCCTCGCATTTCAGCACTGTGCAGTTGTACTTTTCCTTCACCTGCTCGATGATATAATCCTGATTTACTGGTGCAACTGTTATCCCACTCATCGCTGTATTTTCGCCCCCCATATCCTTTTGCCAAATGTTACATATGTATTCTTTCTAGCAAGTCAACTCTCCTTAAGTCTATGATTTTCATCACAATCAATAAGCAGCAGTTGTTCATAGGGATCTCCTTCGAGCTGAAGAAGCTTCGCGAAGGCGGGTTCCGTTTTCATTCCGTTCCGCTTTAATTCAATAATCTGCTGGCGAAACGAATCGCCATATTTGCGCAGCAAGCATTCCTCGATAACCATATGTCGGAATCCATTTTGCTCGATTACAGGAATCGGTTGTCCGAAAATTTCGACAGGCCATTTGCCGCAGCAGAAATTCACCTTCACTCTTTCTACTTCGTTAACCGTTCGTCGTACGTATTCGAACGCTTCAAAGTGTTCAAAATGAACGCGCACAAGCTCCTCAAATGCTGCGAAGTCATACACCTCACAGGCAATATCCAGATCACTTCCTGGTATGTGAATAGAGAGGGGAAGCGTACCAATAAGAACGGGCGTGTACAGCTCTAGAACCGCCATAATCCGAAGCTCTTGGAGCAAATGATACACTTCAACCTGATCTGCATTGCCATGCTGTAAATAATCAATTGCAAGCCAATGATTCATGGATGTTACCTTGTCCCCTTCCCTGTTCGACAATCGGATCTAATGAAAAACTTACCCGGTGCCTAATGGCTACAGGTAAGTTCATATTACGTATCTCGTTACACAGCGTGCAATACATGCAATACGCGCAATATGCTTCTTAGCGTACCGTTACATTGCTCAAATCAGCCTTATTGCTCTTCAGAAGCGCATAAGTCAGCTTATCCATCGTGGCCCCGTCGAAAATCGTCTTCTTTACATCTGTTTTAAACGAAACATTGTTGAATACCGCATTACGGAATGTTGTCTTTCGCAAGCCAGCATAATCAAACACAACCCCATTGAATGTCAAGTTGTCAAAGCTGACGCCAGAGAAATCAGAGGACTTGAAAACGGTATTCTCGAAAATACAATCTGTGAAAATCGCCTTTCTCACGCTTGACTTCACAATTTGCGCACCTGATAAATTTGCTCCTGTAAAGTTAACCTGATCCAAGCTGCTGCACTTGAAAGAACTGTTTGTTAAATCCGAATAACTAAAGTCCGAGCCCTGCAAATTGCTGTAATTGAACTGTCCATCATGTACAGAAGTAGAGGTGAAATCGGAATTTTGCAAATTGCTTTTCGAAAAGTCCATCCCAACCTTCTGCTGCAGCTTGACCGTTTGCGAATTAATGCTCTCAATGAGTTCAGAAATCTCACCTATTGATTCTATCGTGAGAAGATAGGCTGCCTCGTCGTCATAGCCCTCCTTCTTCAAATCGCTCAGCTTCTCCTGTAAATCATACAACAGCTCTTCCTTCAGTTCCTGGATCTGCTTCAAATCTTCATAGGGTGAAAAGACACTATCCAGGTATCGTCTTAATCGCTCATCCATTGCATATTCCACCTTTCTTATATCAAAATATCTAGTATTTTCTTCGCATATTCCCAATTCTGCTTATTGTCTGCATACGTGACGCGTCCTTTGTCTGTAATGCGGTAATACTTCCGTCTACCGCCATGCGTCTCGTCCCCCCAATAGGAAGTAATGTTTCCTTCCTGCTCCAGCCGCTTCAGACTGGAATACATCGTGGCTTCCTTCAGCTCGTATAGTCCGTTTGATCCAGTGTGCACCAGCTTGCAAATTTCATAACCGTACTTATCTCCGCTCATCAGCAGCTTCAAAATAATTGTATCCGTATGTCCGCGCAGCAAATCGGAAGAAAGCTTCGCATTCATGCAAGGATCACCTCCTCAATAACAATATAGATCAAAGTACTATGACAGTCAAGGTACTATTATTATCATTGCAAAACATCCGCCCCCACCTACAAGAAGGCCAATGTGCTTCATTCGAACAAAAAAGCCTGACTCGAACGCAAACATGCGTGAATCAGGCTCCAAAATCTAATTTATTTTACCGTACGAGTTGGCCAAGCAAGCTGCTCAGCACATCATGCAGATGCTATTCTCTGAATTGCGCCTTGTGCAATCGGCTGTACAAGCCACCTACGGCTAGCAGTTCGTCATGACCGCCCTGCTCTACAATTCCCTTGTCCGTGACGACGACAATGCGGTCGGCATTTTTAATCGTTGCCAGCCGATGCGCAATAACGAGTGTCGTCCGACCTTCCGACAGTTCTGCCAAAGATTGCTGGATAGCTGCTTCCGTTTCTGTATCAAGCGCTGAAGTCGCCTCGTCCAAAATTAAAATCGGCGGGTTTTTCAAGAACATTCTTGCAATAGCGAGACGCTGCTTCTGACCGCCCGACAGCTTCACGCCGCGTTCACCTATTACAGTCTCCATCCCTTCTGGCTGTTCACGAATAAACTCGTCCAATCGAGCGCGCCGAGACGCTGCCCAAATATCCTGATCTGATGCGCCGAGACGCCCATAGGAAATATTTTCGCGAATGGTGCCCGAAAACAAGAACACATCCTGCTGCACGATACCAATCTGCTTGCGCAGCGATTGCAGCTTCATATCGCGAATATCAATGCCATCCACGGTAATGCTGCCTTCCAGAACATCATAGAACCTTGGCAGCAAGCTGCAAAGCGTTGTCTTGCCTGAGCCGGATGGTCCGACGAAGGCTACCGTTTCTCCAGCGTTGATGGCAACATTGATGTCCCGCAGAACGGGACGCTCCTGTTCATAGCCGAATGTTACATCATGGAATCGGATATTGCCGAGCAGCATGCCCACATCAACTGCATCCGGCTTATCCTTCACGTCTGGCTCGGTGTCGATAATTTCTACATACCGCTTGAAGCCAGCGATTCCCTTTGGATAGCTTTCGATTACGGTATTAATTTTCTGAATGGGTCCGAGGAATACATTCGTCAGCAAAATAAATGCAAGAAATTCGCCATACGATAGTTCCTTCTGAATAACGAACCACGTACCGCATAACAGTACAAACACGGTGACAATGCGCATCAAAATATAGCTGATTGACGTATTCCACGCCATGATGCGATAGGACATCAGCTTCGTATTGCGGAAGCGGCCATTGTTCTCAGCGAACAATTCCTTCTCATGCGCCTCATTCGCAAATGCTTGAACAACGCGAACACCGCCAATGCTGTCTTCAACGCGCGCATTGAAATCCGCAAGGTCAGTCATCAAACGGCGGAATGTCCCCATCATCTTCTTATTGAAGTAAACGGTAATCGAGCACAATATCGGCACGACGATAAATGTCAATACAGCCAGCTTCCAATTCAAGCCGAGCATGAGACCGAATGCGCCGAGCAGCGTCATAATTGCGATGAATAAATCCTCTGGCCCATGGTGAGCTACCTCGCCGATCTCTAGCAGATCATTTGACATGCGGGACATCAATTGTCCTGTCTTATTATTGTCGAAGAAGCGGAAAGACAGCTTCTGCAGGTGCTCGAACATTTTCTTGCGCATATCCGTTTCAATGTTAATGCCGAGCATATGCCCCCAATACGTGACGACAAAGTGCAGCACCATATTAATTCCATAAATAACGAGCAAGCCTACGCAAGCCCATACAATCCATGTCCAATTTCCCGTTGGCAGCAGCTTGTCCACGACTTGATTGACCGCCAGCGGGAAGCCGAGCTCAAGCAATGCAACGAATACCGCACAGGTGAAGTCCAAAAAGAACAGTCCCATATACGGACGATAATAGGAGAAAAACCTTCGCAGCAAACGATTCCCTCATTTCTCTATGTCAGTATAATCATAAGCAATCTATGTCATTATATAGTATTGATAATGATTATCATAGATAAAATAAAAAAGATTCGATCTTCCTCCTCGAGAGATCAAATCTATACTCATTTTTGCAAGGATAACGAAGCAACGAATTGATTGCATTCTTTGGTTATGTAATCCATATAAGCCAAAGCATCGCGCTTCCTCTTCCACTTCGACGCATACAACGATTCCCTGACACCCTTTCGTTGATTGATCGACTCTTGCAAAATGGGATGCCAGCATTCAGGAACATGCAGCAATGCGTATTCGCCTGCCCCTGCTTTACTTGTGATGGCTCGTTCACGGAAGGTATACCATTGCCTTGTTACCCCGAGCACCCCCCAAGCTATCTGCGCTCGGTTCAGCAGCATCAAGCCCTTAATAGAGTAAAAAGGCTTAGAGCTTCGTATCCAACGAGCCCAATAACGATTCAAGTTTTCATGCATTTCATTCAAGAAAGCGTCCATATCGAAGGCAATATCCAACTCAGAGACTGGCGGCCCAAGAATTGCAATTCCATGCTGCTTCAGTTCGTACCATGTGACAAGATTCAACTCGAAGTAGCCAGACTGCTTCATTTTGCCGTCGCAATAGTAAGGAAAAGGCGCAACATCCTTCGGCAGCTTCCCTATATCGTCCCATGTGATATAAATACCGTTCATATTGGGACGAGCTGAGAACCGGTTTACTTGTGCATGAATATCGTTAAGCTTGCTTATCTCTTCTTCATGGAGTCGAGCGCGTGTAATCGCAATAAAATCAATATCGCTCAATGCTAACGAATAATCGCCTAACGCAATAGATCCATAAATATAAAGCCCTTCCAGCCAATCCTGCTTGTACGCATGAATCAATTGGACATATTGTTCCAATATATCTGCAATTTCAGATCGCAGCTTCATGACAGATTCATTCCTCCCCCTTTATGAATTGCACTACTGGATAAAGGGATAGAGACAAATCGTGAGAAGAAGAAGTGTCAACAGAAGAGCCATCACGAATGCTAGGTAACGATAGCCACTCAAATGAGCCGTCTTCTTATCGAAATGTTCTCCTTTGCGACAAATACCGTAATACATTCCAAGCAGCAATTCAGCCAACATGAGTAGAAAGGTCTTCATTGTTCTCATCGAACCATCACTCCCTATCTCTTCTTTTCATCGGTTTGCATAGCCCACAGCCTTCATGCATTAGATCCTAGCAAATTATCGCAATGAGATCCATTATTTACCAAATTAGCAAGTAATAGGTCATTCATCAAAAAAAGTCATATGCGGCATCGTCTCCTTATAATAATTCAGACGATCATTCAATTGTCCGGTATGGAATTCGAAGCGATGTCCATCCGGGTCCGCAAAATATATAGACTGCTTATCCCGCTCGTCTCGTTCTCTGCCAGGCAGCAATCTGGCGCCATATTGTACTAGTCTTGCCCTCATTTCATCAAATTCTCGCTCATTGATTGTGAATGCAATATGGGTATAGGTAGGTTGTATGTCATAGCGAGGGACATCTCGCTCTTCATTTAACGCAATCCATAAGCCATTTAATCCAAAATAGGCAAGCTTGCGTCCTTTGACTAACAGCTTCGCCCCGAATATATGTTCATAAAATGCAATGGAGCGATCCAAATTAGATACAGAGAAGCATAGATGATTTAATCCTTGCACCTTCATTTATATACACTCCCGCAAAAGAAAAGCTCACTCATTTTGACCTTCATACTCTTCCTTCAAGATACTCATTACAATGACATCCCAATACTTGCCGTCCTTGTACATTTTCTGACGCAGTCTGCCTTCCTCCTTGAAGCCGCAGTTTACATAACAGCGATGGGCTCGTTCATTGAATTCGTATACCTCAAGCTCAAGGCGGTTCATATTTAATGACTCGAACACAAAGCCCTTCATTAGTTGAATCGCTTCCTTGCCATAGCCGACTCCAAGCAAATCTTTACGTCCAATTACGACGCCGAGCACTGCTGATCGGTTCTTCCAGTCGATATGATGCAAATCAATTTGACCGATATAGGCAAGCGTTTGTTTATCAGCTATAACAAAGCCCCTCGACTTGGACGCCCCGTCAATCATCATATCCAAGAAGGCTTCTGTATCTTGTTCTGTATGCGGGTACAAAAAGATATCACTTAATGAATTTGTAATGTCCGAATCATTCGCCCATTTCCGAATCCAATCATAATCTTCTCTTCGATATTCTCGTAATGTGATGCGATCTCCATGCAAATAAGCCAATGGAATCACGTCCTCTCTAATGTCGTATCGCACTTATCTGCCAATTTCTGATATCATATCAAGGAAGAACAGGTACATCAAGGTATATTTCAGTACAGGATATCCCTGCCTTAGATACGGATTGCTTCTTTTGCTTCTTCATCCTCTTGATGACATCACGCTATAATGACAAGATCGATATCTCATTGGATGTGGTAAAGGAGGAATACGAAACCATATATTCGGAGGTTAAGTTATGGAAATAACAAATAAGAGTTCAGGAGAGCCGCAACAGTATAAGCTTATGAACATACACGCGGGAGTCATGTTTACGCATGATGATCTTATGCGGCTTCGAACGATTAACGAACCATGGCCTGGTGAAAGTACGGCTCCGCGCTTTTTCCTAGGGCGAACGATTGATGGAGCGGCGATATGGAGATTCCGCTACGACGTTTCCGGCGTATTGGTTGAAAAGCTGGAACAATTATGTGCGGATGAGCCTGTCATTACCGATATTCATACACGACCCAAGCATTGTGAGGCTTATATGGATCTCCTTCAGTCCGACCATTATACGATGGGGCCTTGTTATTATGTTCCCCCTATATCGATGCCTGTTTTACAGACGACTAGCATCACGAAGGATAATATAACAGATTGGGATTATAGCGGATTTAAATGGCTGCTCTCGGAAATCGAGTATGCTCAACCTTGTATCGGGATTGCAGTCGATAACAAACTGGTCTCGATTTGCCGCAGTGTCCGTATTTGTCTCCAAGCTCATGAGGCAGGTCTTGAGACACTAGAAGCATTTCGTGGCAAGGGATATGCATCAGAAGCAGTTGTCGGCTGGGCGCAGGCTGTTCGGAAGATGAATGCGGCCCCATTGTACAGTACGTTCTGTGACAATCTCTCCTCACAGCGGGTCGCAGCAAAATGCAAACTGTCTATGTATGGAGTCAATTTCACGATCAAATAAACCTAACCGTCATCATTGTAACATGCAAAAAAGCACCCGGTTCGGTGCTTTTTTTGCTTTACTCCCATCGATCGTTATAGTGTCTATCTTATGCCTGCTTCTTAATTGTGCCGGCACGTTCACGCTGACGAAGCGGAATGTTCACACCAAGTACGCCTACGATAATAAGCCCAGCTCCAATTAGATGATATAGCTGCAAACTTTCGTGCAAAATGATAACGCCAGCCCCCATCGTCACCAACGTCCCTAATTGTGTAAAAACACTCACCTTTACAGCTTCTAGCTTCGACAGCGCATAGTTCGTCAAGTATGCGGTCATCAAGGAGGACAGTACGCCCAAGTAGAGAATAGAGAGCAAGAACATCGAATCGGTCAACGGCTGCAACACGTTCCATGTCGTTCCTGCGGCAATATGCTGGAAGATCGCCATCGAATTAAAGAGCACGAATCCAAAGGAAGTCATGATGAAGGTTACATCCATAACTCCGTATATGCGCGTTCTCTTACGTGCGGCAACATTGTATCCCGCTAAGGAGAGCACAGACAAGAAGACGAGCAAGATGCCTGATAAGCTTGTATTTCCAACGTTAACACCTTTCATCGCAAAGATATAAACAAGTCCCGAGACCGACAGAAGCAGTGCAATTTTCTGCTGCCATGTGGAATGTTCCTTCAGCCAATACGATGCGAATATCATGGTGAATATCGGCACAGCCGCCTGAATAATCCCAGCCTCCGAAGCGGATACGGTGACGAGCCCGAACGTTTGAAAGGCAAAAAACAATCCTGGGTAGAGAACTGCCAGCGGGACAATTGTGGCAACTTCCTTCCAACATAGGTTCAGCTTTACTTTTCCCAAAAGAACCAAGATCATGATGGCCGCAAAGGATGCCGTAAATCGATAGGCAAGCATGTCTAGCGAGTTTACGCTTTGCAGTGCGATTTTTACAAACACAAAGGAAAATCCAATAATCAGTGTATTTAGTATGGCGGCGATATACGCTTTTCTCACAGCAGAATGATTCATGATCAATCCCTCTTTTCCTTGCTTGCAAGCAATTGATTATTGAGAACCTACAATCATGTTAATCGCTGCAGCGTTATGCTACAATCAAGGAAAATATCATCTGTACCGGTACAGAATTGAGGTGAACGGATCATTCATGTATAAATATGAGCAGGTGATTCAGGAACTGGAGCACAATCTGGAGAAGCTCACCTTCAAGGATGGGGATAAGCTCCCTTCCATTCGCGAGCTCGCCATTCAATATGGGGTCAATAAGAGTACCATCATTCGGGCACTGCATGATTTGGAGGAGAGACATCTCATCTATTCGGTAGCGAAGAGCGGCTATTATGTGGTTCGGGGACGAAATCAAACAGATGACACGAAACAAGGGCTCATTGATTTTGTATCCGCCGCGCCTGACCCAGGCGTGTTCCCATACTTGGACTTTCAGCACTGTATCAATAAAGCGATCGACACCTACAAAAATGATCTATTCATCTATGGGACATCGCAGGGACTGCCCTCTCTGCTTGCGTTGATGCAGCGTCATCTAGCCAATTATCAGGTATTTACACAGTTGTCGAACATCTTTATTGTATCAGGGGTGCAGCAGGCCCTCTCCATACTCTGTACCATGCCTTTCCCGAACCAAAAAAGGATGATTCTTATTGAACAGCCTTGTTATCATCTGTTGGTCGAACATCTGCAAACGCATCAGCTTCCTGTAATGGGCATTCGCCGAACGGAACAAGGCATCGATATGGACGAGCTGGAACGAATTTTCTGTACGGAAAGCATCAAGTTTTTTTATACGATCCCAAGATTCCATAATCCGCTGGGCTCTTCCTACCGAACCGAAGAAAAGAAGCGAATCTCTGCCCTCGCACGCAAATACGACGTATATATCGTCGAGGATGATTATCTGGCCGATCTGGAGCATAATTCGAAGTCCGACCCTTTATTTGCATACGATGAATCTAAGCATGTCATTTACTTGAAGAGCTACTCGAAAATTATTTTCCCAGGGCTTCGCATCGGGGTGGCTGTTATTCCGGATACACTGATCCAGACGTTTAATCGCTATAAACGAACCCAGGATATTGACAGCTCCATGCTGTCGCAGGGCGCGCTCGAAATCTACTTGAAGAGCGGCATGTTCGAGCATCATCGCGAGAAAATACGAACCTCGTATGCCAAAAGGTCACAGCTCCTGCAGACCGTACTGCGTGATTTATCCCGGCAGCAGCATGAACATTTCACATTCCCAAGCGCTTCATCCCGTCTAACGGTGCATACCCATCTGGAACTGCATGACAGACTGCCTGTGCAGCGGCTTATTTCGGATGCAAAAAAGAAATCGATTCATCTCGAATCGATCGAAAAGCATTACTTAGCTTCATTCCCGGCAAGCAATTTGTTGAAAATCAATGTGACGAATGTGCCTGAAGATCGCATCGAGCATGGACTTCGTCAGCTCCTAGAGATCGTGAACAATATTCAGTTTAACAAAGGATAGCCTAAGCAAAAGAACCCATACAAATCGAAAAAGGAGCAGCTCTCCTGGAAGACGATGATTGACATTCAAGAGTCCGCTCCTCTTCCTTTCTCATGCAATTGCAAATTATGTATTCGCCAGATTCAACTGCCACGATACACCGAACTTGTCCTGTACCCAAGCAAACTTAGCGCTCCAAGACGAGGCCTCAAGCGGCATCAACACTTGTCCTTCCTCAGACAACTCCCGAAATACTCGATCAATTTCTTCTTCCGAATCGCATGTCACGAACAAGGAAAAAGCCGGCGTAAACTCATGGCGATGCTGCTTGTCCAGGCTATCAATGCACATGAACACCTGCCCTTTCAATGAGAACATGGCGTGCAGCACCTTATCCTTATCAGCTTCGTCCAAATTAGGCATTGCATCTCCATGTCGTACAATGCTTATCACCTCAGAAGGTTGAAATATGGAAGTATAGTGCTTGATTGCCTCATCTGCATTCCCGAAAAACATCAGAAACGGATTGATATTCGATGCGTTCATGCAAGCTCATCTCCTTTAGCCATTTATCTCCTCGCCACTCTACTAATATTTACGACTGCTGTCATACACATACCAAGCATCAGGTATAAATATGGCTTAAAATAAACACAGGGAAAGCATGACCTCATATGCCGCCTTTCTTTCCTACAACGGCCCGACAAAGCAAGAATATTGCTTATGGGGGCAATACCGTTGCAGATGCGAGTGCATCCGAGATGTTTTGGAGAGAGCTGCTTACCTTTCTTAGCGATTTTGATCATGGAAACTTGACTGCGTGGAAATCAAGTTCGTTACATCGATGCTGGAGATAAAAAATATAGCCAACGACACCCTTACCGCAGTGCCTTTGGCTTTATTTATCTCGTATCACTCCAACGTTTAGCAGTTGGATAATAACGACCTCTTTTCACTTCATGTTTATGAGGAATGGATCATAACTGCATATTTCTCCAAATACACCTCTCGCTGTACCTCATCCCATTCCAATGCAGGATCAATCTGAATTGCAATCATGTTCAGCAGCTTCCCTTTTTCAAATATGCAGTGATAGTCGTAGCAATGCATATCGCTTTTCATACCCTGAAGAACTTGAGGCATATTAGAGGCGACTCCTTGATTATGAACATCCATAATCCAGTCTACTCGTTTCCAATCCAAAATTCCTTCATCTGTTTTCATCGGCGTATCATAGGTAAAGCTCTCTTCCACGCTTGCTGCGTACAAATACATACCACCAAACCTCGTCCTGTCCACCATCCAACTGACGATACCCTTGAATGTCAAATCCTTGGGCGTAATCCCCGTTTCCTCCGCTAATTCGCGCTCCATTGATTCACGAGGAGATTCACCCGTTTCCAGCTTGCCGCCGATGCCGTTCCAGCACCCCATCCAGCTCGGCTTCTCTCGATTAAGCAGCAGAACCTCGTTTCCGCGTTGAATATAACAGATATTGTAGATTAGCATATTGTTTCTCCTGATGTTCTGTAATAGTTGTAATGATAGCAAGTTCGAGCCAAATCATCTATTGGCGAAACAACCTGATTTGCGTTCGAAGCTGCACGAGCATGATTCCAGTTATCGTTCCAAAAACTAGGCTGATTAGCGACAGCGGCAACCCGACAAAAAGTATCAGCATGCCTAATGCCGGATCGTCTTCAGGGGCATTCACAACGTTAAGATTGATAATCAGTTGGAGTCCAACCATCCATACGATAAACCAAACGATATAAGCAACTGATGAGATTAGAAACTGCCTCCATTGTCCCTTTGACACGAGCATGGTAACTGACGCTGTGATTGCCGTTACTATAATAAAGCCATACATAAGTACGGAACCGAGCGAATTCTCGTCAGCCAAAACCATAAATCTGATGTATTGAAGACTTGCGATAACATGCAGTAAGGCTGGCAGCGTGCGCAACAACCATTTCACCTGGTACCCGTCCCCCCAATCATAACATAGCCTTATGTATCAGGAGCATATCCTGTACGTTATTCAGCGCCTAATGGCTTGGCATGATGAAACCGAATCATAGAGAAAGCATCAATTGTAGATGCGAGTACTGCACTGCAAATAGGATGCAAATTCGGTGTAAACCGCAATTCCACCCCAGCTCGTACGATGTGCTGAATGAGATTAGTCATCGGCTCTATCTGAATGGGCTCGACCGTTCGTTCCGAAATATAGTATCCAGCATTCGCATCTAATAACTGAAAGGTAGAATCTTCAAACGTATATTTATAGATCGTGGTATTGCTTATCTGCTCAAGCCAGTCATTCTCAACTACGATAATTTTGTTTGCTACTGTGTGACCAAAGAATCTCGCTTCATCTTCCGTACTCATCTGGTCCGATTTTGCATAAATGACTCTAGGACAATCTCGGGGCAAATAATAGTGAACCGCATTTTCCTCATTTATCGCCCATACTGCCGGCGGAATATGCGATTGTTTGGCTGGACGCGGTACAAATGTGGAAATGGTTGAGTCTTCACTAAAATGGTATAACATCGCTGATCTCCTTCATATGATCTAGTAGTTCACGTACTATTTATAAATCTATTCTTGTTGCCTGTTTATCACCGATACCTCCTGACTTCATACACCCGCTCATTGTAAACAACAACGATCACTCACTTATTTGAATGTAGTATGATTGTTCACTTCCAACTCGATCAGTTCAACATGCTCCTCACCATAACTATCCGACCAGCGAAATTTGACATAACTGCCAGCGAAGTCATCCTTCGTCATGCTCCGCTCGAATTCAGTGGGCTTCCTTTGAATGGAGCCCAAGTGATCCAATTCCGATAAGATATGCACTCTGCCGTTCGTAGCTAGCATTCCACTCGTAAGAACCCCCTCTTCGCGCTCCCCGTGCTTCTCGTAATATTCAATATAGAACGATGAGGAATCCTTAATATCCTTGGTGTCACCCAAGTAAGTCAATGTAGCTGATCCCCTTCGTATCGAATTGGGCGTTCGCATTACCTGATAATGACGAAGCTGCCAGTGCTCTGACTGCCCCTCTAACTCAAACACATCCATCGTTGGCTGTACAACCGCCTCTTTTTCTTTCTCTTTCTCTTTCTCTGTCATAAGACATCCTATCGTGATCAAGTTTGTAATAAGCAAAATAAGCGCTATCCCCCATGCTAACTTAGAATGACGCACGCTCATGCTCTACCTCCTTGTTCCTTTGGTCTATTCTTCTATTACCACTTCTGAATATATCCCGCCTTGCGCAAATACATCTCATTAGAATGGATTCAAATCTGGAATCGGCTCATCAAGAGAGAAATACTTCACATCTAAACCCTCAAGATCATTAACAACCGGAATCCCCTGAACACCCAAAGCTTCATATACAGCAATTACATTGTAGGCTTGCCAAATATGAACATTTATTCCCAAATGGAGTGCGGCCATTATCCTAAAAATACCATGCGTTGTAAAGACGAAAAAAGCCATCCTTCCTCCGATAAGAAAAGCTGGCTGTTAGGGTCTAATTTGCATTTACGTAGTAGATGAGATGATCTGTCCACGCGTCATTCTCATAAATGAAACCTTTTCGGATACACTCAAACTTCATTCCAACCCCTTCTGCACATTTGATTGAAGGAGTATTCTCCAGGTTAATATGCGCCTCAATGCGATGGTAATTAAGTTTGTCAAACGCAAAAGTGATTGCTGCAGCTACAGCCTCTTTTCCATAACCCCTTCTCCAGTATTGATTATGAATCATATAACCTAATCTAGCCCATTGAAAATCATCCCGCAATAGCGTAGAAAAATCGATGGCCCCTACATGGGCGTTGTCTTCTTTTCGAAAGATGCCGAAAAAATATAGTTTATCTTCGGAAGCCAATCTTTGATGATTGTCTATCTCGAGTCGAAACCATTCTTCGGTGTATCTGCTCATCTCAACTTTGCCATCATCATATTTATGTTGTGCCGGCATCCTATTTTCATACCCAGCTAGCCAAGCGGAATAGTCTTCACCTTCAAGCGGTCTAATAACGAGCAGTTCTGACTCGATGCAGCAAGTGAATTTTTTCAACAAAACACCTCATCTTCAATCTTCAATCTTCAATCTTCAACGATGATTTTGATATAAAAATACTATTTCTTCACGGTATACAGATAATTTTTGAGCATATCTCTGCACTGATCGTTCTTAACGAGCTCTTTTTCGACAGCCATCCCAAGATTGCTTGCCACTCGCTGTGAGGCCATATTATCCAAATCCATACTCATACTCTTGATAGCGCGCGATTTGCCGAACCAACCATGGCAGACCAGAACCGCCATGGAGCATAAGCAGGATAGGAAGACCTTTGTTCGGTTCCACCGATCCGAACCTGCTCAATCTTATTGATGCCAGTATGAGAAATGTTGAACTCTCTTTTTGCTAACCATTTCAAAGAGCTCCTCCTTGCAATCAGTGCGTTTCACGCCAACGATACCAATAATTTTGTATGTAAGCTTCTCATCGAGATGCAAGACCTGCCAAGCATTCAATGCCATTTCTTAAAGGTGCTTGTTCCATTTTCTCCCCCTCCAATGAACGTTAGGCTGGATTCTACTAGCAGGCCCAGAACGGGATTGAATGAGAATCCAGTACTGGGCCAGTATGTACCTTATAAATAAACTTTGCGCTTGAATACTGCAATGATATCTCTGGACTGACCATTGGTGGTGCTTGTGTCGAAGCAGGACACTAACTCCCATCCTTCGTACCCCGCCTCATTCAGCATTTGCTCGAAGCCATCTTCATCGACCTTACCGCCCAGAAACCCGCCTGTCTTATACTTCATCGTTCGATATTCCCATTTGGTATCCAATGATATCATCTCCTACAATAACCATAATATCTGTCGCTATCATTATATCATGTTGCTTTGTACTGATTGTGACACAAGCACCAATCAACAAAAACCGGTAGACGAAGGTCATAAGCCTTGTTTACCGGTTTTCAGGTTTCCTTCTCGTTTTTGGGAGTATGATTGCGCAAATGCAAATAAACGGTATGTTTCGAAATTTTCAACATATTTGCCACGATAGTAGCCGCATCTCTCATATTAAACACTCCCCGATCATACAAAAGACCGATAATGTGCTTATTTCGATTTGCATGCGATATGTCAGGAGAAGCATCCACCGCTTCAATCGTCAGCTCTATCATTTCAAGAATCATATCCTCAATGGATGATGCAAAATTCTCCTCCTGTGCTCTTATTTCAAGACCCGCTTGCGGTAAAAAAGTTTGAAGAAATCCAGAAAACGATTCATCCAAGTTTATGTTAATGCACATAAAACCAATAATTTTGCCAGCTTCACCACGAATGGCTATCATACTTGATTTCATTGAGCGGTTGTTCTTGCTTTTGGTAAAATAACTGATCGCTTGCTTTGCTTCAGAGCACTTAATCTCACTCAACATCTGCAAGGCCATATTCGTAATCGGGACTCCTAATTCTCTGCCCGTATGATGCCCGTTCGCGATTTTGATGACGGTATTTTGATAGTCTTCCAAGCTATGCAGTACAATCTCGCTGGCATCTCCCAAATAATCGGCCAAGCCTTCCACGATGGAGTAATAGGATTGCAATATCGCCCGATCATATTCCGTAAAATTCTTATTCTTCATCGTTGGTAATCCTCCTTTCTATGAATATAGTTGCCAATAGAACTGATTGACTCAACATTTGTTCATTTAATTAACCAATTTATCAGTCCGTTCGGAAAAATGTAAAAGAGGCTCCAAAGTCAGCTTGGGCAGAGCCTCTTGTCTAAGTTATTCCCTTACCCAGTAGCATGAACGAGTACAACTGAAAAACTCCAGCTAAGACGGAATATTCATGCGACTAGGTTAAAGCCCCGATTCATCTCATGATTGAAATCACGAATGAATCGACAAATCAAATAATAAGAGAGCTTTCTTAGATGGCAATGACAAGCCACCTGATCAAGCTCTAAAGATATTAAATTAGAATAATGCTTTCAAACTTGCTAGGACAGTGAGAATGCCCACAACAGTGACAAAAACATTGCTAAGTTTTCCTTTGTATTTAGCTAGTGCAGGAACTTTATTGATCGCATACATTGGCAAGAGACACAAAATAGCAGCAACTAGCGGTCCGCTGAGAGTATCTATAATTCCAAGAATGCTTGGATTTGCATAAGCGGCATACCAGCATGTTAATACTACAAAAACAAGAATCGCTCTCTTAACTGTTTTTTCTTTTAGGTCTTTTCCGCGCGATTTACCGGCCGAGATAATCATGTCACGCATTACCTCGTATACTCCTACATAATGGCCAAGAAAGGACTTTGTTACGGCCACAAACGCAATAATAGGAGCTGCAATCGCGATTAGAGGCGAATTAAGCCGATTGGCAAGGTATGAAAGTATTGATAAATTCTGTTCTTTTGCCATTACAAGATCATCTGGAGTCAAACTCAAGACACTGCTCCAAACAAAGAACATAACAACTATGAAAGTCATGATATAACAAACTTTTTGTATTTGAGAACATTTGGCGTCAGTAGCTTGTATTCCATAAGTTTGTCTCTGTTTCATAACAAATGACGATATCATAGGAGAATGATTAAACGAAAATACGATAATCGGCAAAATCAACCATATCATATTGAAGTATCCTCCTACTCCTGTTGGAGCAGTAGAAACACTTGAAAAACTAAGCATCGATGTATTCCACTGTGGAATTAAAGATATTGAGATAAAAAGCAGCGAAGCTATAAAAGGATATACTAGCATACTCATTACCTTTACAGTAATATCTTGACCAAAATTCAGTATAGCTATAAGACCGAGTACTAATACAAGCGATAAAATGGCTCTTGGCGGCTCATTCATGTGCAATTGATTCACGATAAAACTGCTTGCAGTATTTGTTAGTGCAACCGAATACATCAGCACGATAATATAAATCGATAAGAAAAATACGATGTTAAATATTATACTTGCCTTATTACCGAAATACTCTCTTATCGTACCTGTAATCCCTTCATCAGCAGAATTGGAAGCGTATATCATTTTAGCAAGCGCCCTATGCGAGTAGTACATGACAGGGAATGCAAGTATTGTAATTAACAATAATGATAATAAACCTCCTGCTCCCGCATTAATAGGTAAAAAGAGTACGCCTGCTCCAATTGCTGTTCCAAAAAGGCCCAATGCCCAGGTGGTATCTTGCTTGTGCCACTTTTTAGGATCTGGATATTTTTCGATTTTCCCTGTAGTATCTTCAGCAGTAAATTCAAGTTTTTCCGCTGTATTCCCATTCATATGATAATTCCTCCTTTGTATACTGGTTAACTACTTTATCATTTCCTCTCCTTTAAAAAAGCAGATTCACTCCAGATTGCTTCCAGGATGAACCTTTTTGTAGCAACAATAGACATACTGCTGTAAAGATCAAATCTTAAGTTGTTTGCGTTTACAAAACCAATTAATTTAATATATTACATTATATAGCAATGATAGATATCGATTTACACTCCTCTCATCCTTGCAAGAGCATTGGAGAATGGGTCTTAACAATTGTTATCTTTTTCACAAAGTATAGTTTGTAATCTTATTTTGAGCTATTAGCTCTTACATTTCAATATAATTATTATAATTTTTTTACTATATTTATATTTTAATCTTATTTTCTAGTAACCTTTTCTTCGAAAATTTTGTTTTTAATAGCAATTCCTGTGGGGGTGGCTGCAATTCCGCCTAAACCTGTCTCTCTTAATTCGCGAGGCATCTGTCTTCCTACTATGAACATCGCTTCAATTACTTCATCAGCATTGATGATGTTGGTTACGCCCGCTAATGCAATATCCGCTGCTACTAAGGCATTAGCCGTTCCAATAGCATTTCTCTTTACACAAGGAACTTCTACCAAGCCTGCAACCGGATCACAAACTAAACCGAGTAAATTTTGCAGTGCAGTTGAGAAAGCGTCAGAAGATTGCTGAGGTGTTCCTCCGGCAGCTTCTACTGCTGCTGCTGCTGCCATTGCTGAGGCACTACCTACTTCAGCTTGACATCCTCCGAAGGCTCCGGAAATACAAGCATTATTTGCTACTATCATTCCTAATAAAGCTGAAGTGAATAGAAAATGAACCTTGTCTTCATGACTTAACTGTAAACTATCTTGAATACTAAACAGTACTCCCGGGATTGTCCCACTTGCACCTGCAGTTGGAGTTGCACAAATAACTCCCATCGACGCATTTACTTCATTAACTCCGATAGCGTTTTGGACCCCAAGCATCATCAAATCTCCAGAAAGGGTTTTTCCACTTTCACGATATTGTTTTATTTTAACAGCATCCCCTCCGGATAAACCAGTCGGAGAAAAAACTCCGTTGCCCTCAGCGCTTTTCTTTACAGCATTCTCCATAGTCACTAAATTTCTTTCCATTTTCTTCCAAACTTCTTCATAAGAAGTTTTAGTTTGCTCGATTTCCTGCTCGATTGCTAATTCATAAATTGGCTTTTTCCTTTGATTAGCTGCATCGATAATTTCCTTTATAGTCATGTACATAAATTTCTCACCCCTAATCTAATTAAAGAATAATGATATTAGCTGCACTGCTAGAATTTCGCAATTCCTTCTGAACATCACTAGATAATTGAGAATCCACATCAAATTGATATAAATATTTCCCTGACTTTTCCAAACTATTAAAATTGTTAATTTCCACATTATATTGTTTAAAGATCCTGCGTAATATAAATTCAAGGTCATCCCTCTCGGAAATCGCTATAATAACCGGCAATGGCCCTTGAAGATGTAAGCTAAACCCATCAATTTCTATATGTTTAATTTCGATTAATCCGCCACCGACTGAAGTTCCCATTGTTCTAATACTTCGATTTTCATCCTCCAGATAAATATCTGCAGTATTCGGATGACCGGCAGGACTATCACCTGCTTCTTCTAAAAATGTAATGTCAATTCCTTTAGATTCTGCTATTTCAATAGCATCAGGTACCCTACTATCATCGGCAGCAAATCCTAATATACCGGCAATAATTGCAAAATCAGTTCCGTGTCCTTTATGGGTTTCAGCAAATGATTCATAATACTTTACTACAACTTTTTTGGGAAGACCTTGAAATAATTTATTGGCAACTGTTCCAATAGCTAAGGCACCTGCAGTATGTGAACTGGAGGGGCCAATCATAATCGGGCCAATCACATCAAAACAACTTTTGTAATTAACAACCTTTTTTCTTTAACAGGTACTAATTTCATGTTCATATAAGTTTCCTCCCCATAGTTGCCGTACCAGTTACTAGTATTACCAATCTAAAATAAGTTGTAATTATTCCAGTAATTAATCTGCAATAACTTGTTTCAAAAGTAGGGACCGGACTACGATAATGTCAGCTTGAGTAAGAGGTTCAACAGCGACAGAAACTTTAATAACAGTTATTACTAAATCTCATTTTCCGGTGTCATTCTAACTAAAGGAATAATAGCGCCATGTAAGGGTTTTCAAAAGTAACACTAAGAATCATCAATTCCTTTCTTAGTACTAATTGATATTGAATACTTGGATAAATTATCGTTGCAATCAATGCCATCAAAACAACGATCATTTTCTAATCCTTCTCAATAAATTGAAATAATTTATTACAGTGATTATTTTTTATTACTACACAGACAGAGTACCACATAGATAATCGTGAAGTCAAACAAATGATAATAAATTATTTTTATGGTAATTTATTATTACAAATTTAATTTTTTCTCCCTTTTAAAATTCTACAAAACTTGTTATAAGTTATATTAGGGTTATCTATTTTGGATGCTGGCTTCTTCATTAAACGAAATCCTTGTCGCTAAAAGACCGAAGTTTGGTTGGCTATAGCAGAAAAAAGAAGAATGCACCCATGTACGAGAAGTAAAGCGCATCTTTTATCGAAAGGGATGAATAAATTTTTACTCAACCCTGGAATTGAATATGAATTCGCAAGCAATTTCATAGTGAATAAAATTCAGGAATAACGGATAAGGAGGAATACTTAAATGGATAATGAACTATTTCGACACTACCAAAATATAATGAATTATTTCGGGGAAATTTTGGGGTCTAATTATGAATTTGTATTACATGTTTTAAATCCTAATGGGGGCTCTCGTATCGGTCACATAGTCAATGGAGACTTAAGTGGAAGATCTTTAAATGGCCCTTTAACTGACTGGACAGTGAAAAGTTCTAACGCTTAAGAAGCCAGAAAATCGGCAGCAGAATCAGGTGTTTCTTGCTTGGAACGAATTATTTGGGTTATGGATAAGTGTGGATTTTGGGCAAACAGGCGAAAAATCGACTTGCGCAAATAAGCCGCTACCGTCGCTTCCGAGACGATGGACTTGGACGGTGTACGCAAATAGCGGAAGAACAGCGCAGGCGTTTTACCGGAAAAGCGTAAAGCGATCAACTGCACGATGCCCGTGGCGATGACGCTGCACATCACGAAGCCTTCGACGGCCTGAAGGGTCAACCGAATCCGATGCCGATCCGACTCGCTCTTCACTTGCTCCAGCGGATCGCTTTCGCCTTTGCGGCGGTAACGATTCAGCTTGGGCATCGATGCGCTCCAGAAGCGATAGCCGAATGCGCCGATCACTTGCTTCATTTCCCGAAACGTACATTCGATCTTGAACCGGTAGCCGTACAATTCGACGATCTCCGCGGCCGTAAGCGACAGATCGGTACTGACGAGAATGGCAAGGCGGTCACCGTGTCGAACGAGAACAAAGCGCAGTTTCTGGTAGAGGCCTTGCCCCCATAACAAATCCAGGCACAGGAAGGAAACGATCTCTTCCTTGCCGTAGAGAGTCACGGTGGCGGTTTGAAAATCGGCTGCGCGCGTTTGGAACAACTCAGCCAGCTTCAGCATCTTGCCTTTCTTCGGCGGACGACCGGGCCCCGACTTCTTCGGTGCAGGCTTTTCGTAGGCAACTGCATTCATTTTGGCTTTCGTAACGATGTGCATGGATCCATTGCCTTCGGCCAGCCGCTGCAGCGCGGGGATGGACAGGAAATACCGGTCCAGCAGGAGCAACGCTCCGCCGAAGGTACGCGCGGCGACGAAGGCCTGCTCGATCAGCTGCACAACATGGGAGCCATGGCGCTGCTCAGCATCGCCCGTCCAGTTGAAGATGGCTTTCACACCGTCCTGCAAGTTTATGAACAAGGGCAGGCAGAACCACTTGTGCCGTGTGCCCGCCAGAATGCCGATGGCGCCAAACAGATGACCGAAGATGTATTCGCCCTTGGAGACATTTTCGGATTCCTGATGCAGCTTCTTCACGCCCGGCATATGCCGTCCTTCCTTGGCCTGCTTCACGCCGTCGCCGACGAACACAACCCTTCCGCGCACGCGCATAAGCGGGGCCGAGCGGTTAACGACTCCCTGCCAAGCAAGCCGCATTGAATCCAATGACCATGCGGAGGAACGAAAGAAATGAAGCATCGATTCATAATGACGCGGATCGAGCGTCAGATCCCGGACGATGGAAGTGACACCGAGATGATCGGAACGGACCATCAAACCGACAACGATGACTACGAACCACTCGAAGGCGGCGGCGCGCGAGAAACAAGCACGAAAGGCAGACAAAATCTCATTTATAAATTTCAACATGGTATGGTCGGTCGCGACGAAATCGGGTAAACTAACAGAGTAACCCTTTCTGCGATCTGATCTCCTTTCTGACTTAGGAACCGTAAGGATACCACAGATTCGTCCGATTGGGTTATTTTTCTATGCGATCATTTTCAACGAGAACTTTTAACTGTCCAGAACTGACTATGCAAAAAAATTAATCAACGAAAAAGTATATTTAAATAAGGATTATGTTGTAGATTATATTGGAGAAGGACCAAGAGGTAAAAAATTCCGTTCATCAACTTTATTTATAAAAGATCGTGAAGGTCAATTACAAGGTCTTTTATGTATAAATTTTGATGCGGATGCCTATAGGAAAGTTGCAAAGGATATATTAAAATTGGCCAATCTAAGTTCAGATATAGAACTAATTGAACAGGAAACTGACCAGGAACAACCTATTGAGAAACTTACCGATAATATTCGTAATATCATCTATGCAGTAATAGATAAAGATATATTAGAATCCGGCGCTCAGTTATCACCTGAACAAAAGAAACTTGCTATTTTAAAATTAAAAGAATATGGGGTATTTGAAGTTAAAGGTACAATAAATGAAGTTGCTGAAATAATGGGAATGTCGGAATCAAGTGTGTATCGTTATCATCAAATGATATCTCGCAACGACAAGTAGCCCCAATCGAACCAAAACAATAAATCGAGCAATACTGTTTCTAGTAATCTAAAAATGGACCACAGTAGTTTGAAAAGAGGAGATTAAGAAACGAATAAAAGCCTTGGATCAATCTGAGGCCACTGAAGCACTTTCGTTTTCCTAAACCAAATTAAAATAGAGCGAAACAAAAGACGACTATTATTCTATTTATGGGAAAATAGTCGTCTTCCTATTACAGCTATAATCTCACTATAATCTCTGATCGACCTCATGATATCAATAGTGCTTCAAATTAACTTACTTTGCTGAGTTACAATATCTCTCCCGATATTCACGTGCCAGCATACTCATCATAATTGAATCGTGGTATTTGTGATTGTAGTACAGCGCCTCTCGCTGAACTCCTTCTTGAACGAATCCAATTTTTTCATACGCTCGAACCGCTCTTGCATTGTATGAAAATACAACCAATTCAATTCGATTGAGGTTCATCATTCCAAAGCCATAATCCAACATGAGAATCATCGCCTCTGAACCGTATCCTTGTCCACAGTCCTCTTCCGCAAATATCGCAATGCGTACGTGGCCGCTCCGATTCGATGAATCCATATCCATAATCGCAATTTCTCCGATTGGCCTGTCATCATCCTGCAGCGCTATAACAAATTGAATTCGTTCGCCATCCGATGCGATTCGCTCCAAATAGCTCTGCAGAACTTCTTTAGAAAACAACTTCTTCGTACCTGTCAATCGGCTTGACTCCGTTAAGAGCATCGCCTCATAGTACCATTCCACATCATCGCCTGAAAATGGACGCAAGTATATTCTTTTCCGGTTATACCTTTGCATGAATTGTGCATTATGCTTCACCGTCTTTGCCTTTGCTTAAATTTGAAATAGACAAAATATTTAATCTTGCAAGATAGTTTTATAGTGACTCGTATCTCCGTGCCGCACAATGACGACCTTTTCCCCTTCTAGCTCAATCTCTACCTGACTTAAACTTGCGGGCTGAATATATGGCGGATCCCAAAGTGCCTCGGACAGACGATGCTCAAAGTAGGCCATGAGCGTTTTGACGACCACAGTATGTGTAACTACTAGAATCGATTTGCCTGGATTGTCAGCAATAATAGATTGAACGTAAGGCAGTACCCGATTGCGAAGCTCTTCGAACGTTTCGCCATTCTCCGACTTGTACGCAGCCGGCTCATACCAGAATGCTTCAAACTGCTCTGGATAGGTGCGCTCCAGCACCGCTGCAAGCTGGCCTTCCCAATCTCCCAAATGTAATTCCTTCAGTGCATCACTGCTGATCATCGGGATATCCCGCTCCCCGCGAATGAGCCGTGCCGTCATATCTGTTCTGCCGCTGCTGCTGGCATAAATGCAATCAATCGGGGTATCCTTCATCGCTTCACCTAGCCATTGTGCCTGACTGACTCCAAGCGTTGTTAATGGCGAATCCATATGACCCTGCATGCGTCGTTCAACGTTCCATTCCGTTTCCCCGTGGCGGACAATATATAATGTCGTCTTCTTACTCATGAGATCACTCCTATTCGTAAGCAGTTACTTGCTCAAAAATTCCTTTTTCCAAATAAAGCTACATCGGCCGTATACCCAATGCATATCGAAATCGGTACGACAGTAATCTGGCAGAAATATAGCATAACCCGATCTGAGATATTCATTATCCTGGATCGGGCTATTCACAAGTCATTCCATTATTATACATATGAGTGCAGCATAAGAGGTTACAAATTCGTTGTTAGGAGGTACAACAAGCTTGTTCGCTCGCTCAGCGACGATTTTCCTCCATCCACTGAACGGCATAATCAACGAGCTCTCGGACAGGCATTAGCAATGCATCTGCATTTGCTATTTTCCCGCTGCGCACATAACCAGTATCACGGGCAAAATCAGCCCCAAGCTTTTCAAAGTCATCGGTATTGAAGTCTACATCTTGATACGCTACCCATGATTTTACACCGTCTACTAACATGGGGGCTTTCGAATTTATAACCTGCTTGCCTGTATAGTTAGCACGATACTCTGCCAAATGAATAGACGTGTTATTGCGATGCCCAACGCCCAGCAGCATGACACAACCATTGAGCTCATACAGCCTAGCTAATGGAGACTGCTCACCCAAACTGTAATTGAGACTGTGATTCGCAATGATCCGCTCCTGGTTCGATCCCCATGCAGCAAAGGAAACCTGTGGATGGCAGCTCCGCACAACCCCGCCCTGCTTCCGAAAAAGCTCCGGTATAAGCCCCATTTCCAAGCACGGTGTAAACGCACTATCAAATGCTGGCATATGTTCCCGAATCGGTTCCCACCAAGATTCCTGAACTGGTGGGCATCGCCATGTCGATGGATCTGATAAATCCACAGTATGTGTAGGCATGACAAGAGTTCCCTGCTCACCCAGCCGTTCTTCTAGCGCCAATATGACAGCTGACGCGCCGCCCGCTACCCAACCGCCTAATGATTTCATAGAGGAGTGCAGCAAAAGATTCATTCCCGGCTGCACGCCTAATGCCTCTAAATCTTTGATTAACGTACCGATCGTAATTAGTTCCCCGCTCATGACTTCCATTTTAACTCCACCTTATCTCTATATTGTTGATTAGGCGTTCGGATATAATAATACTATCTTCCATTTGCTATCCGCCTCTAGTACGAGTAAGTAATAGGAGACATTTTTTAATATGAAACGGTTGCCCCCTGGGCTCGTTTGAAAACCGTTATTCTACACAAGCTCTAATAAATGATACATATCGTAGCAAAATGACCGCTTTCTCGGTGAATAATTATGCATCAGCGGTGCTTCGTTGCCTGCTTGCTCTAATATTCGTCATCCATGATTCAATCTTCTTACATCTAGTTCATGCTGCTTGCTCCAGCACTAATAAATTGAATGACTAAGCGCTGTTCAAGGTCTTTAAGATTAACTTCCTTTGACATGGTCTCACTCCTTTATAGAAGTCTTGTCTTCGAAATAATCCTACAGCCGAAAGAGATCACTCATGGTCGATGAATTATGAATTCGTTTTATTCGCAGGCTTGGAATGGCTTAATAACCATTGATATAATTCTGGATTATTATAAGTTTTCGTCCACGAGTTGTGTTTCGTATTCGGATATACGGTAAGTTTCGCACTGCCGCCACTTGCTTCGACTGCTTTTACCATCTCTTGCGCCTGTTTAACCGGAGTAACATCGTCATTTTCTCCATGGAATGCCCATATCGGCGTATGTTTAAGTTGCTTGCTCTTTTCGAGATTTCCGCCACTGCATATCGGAGCTATAGCAGCGAATTTATTCGGATAATCAGCTGCCAGGTTCCATGCCCCGGAGCCCCCCATACTTAGGCCTGTGACATATACTTTACTTTCATCAATGTTGTGTGTTGCAATCAATTCATCCAACATGGCAATGACAGCGTCTGTCTCCATTTCCCACATCGAATTTTGCGGACATTGGGGTGACACGATAACAAAAGGAAATGCCTTGCCGTTGTCAATCAAGTACGGAGGTCCGTGCCGCTTGACCAGCTTAATATCGTTCTCTCTTTCCCCTGCACCATGCAAGAATAAAAGCAATGGCCACTTCACTGACTTATCGTCACCATACTTATCAGGCAGGTACAACAAGTAATGAATATCTACCTGCTTTCTGATTTCACGCTGCAGTCTGTGCTGGACTTGATTCATCAACAATTCTCCCTCCTCGGTTTACATAATAGGGAACACGTTGCCTATTAAAATTTATATCTATAGCCTCTGTAACTCATTTCTCTTTGGAACCCGATTCGCTCTGCAATTGCATTCGATGGCTTATTCGATGCTGTACAGTCCCAGCATATGCATTGCCCCTGGGAAAATAAATGCTCCACATAGGTACGAACTGCAATCTGCGCGAGCTTACGGCCACGATACTGGTCAATTGTGACAATTCCTAGCGCATGAATATGACGGTATCGAAAGCCGGTAATACACAAACTTGCGACAGAATGATTGTGCATCACACAAAATCCACCGCCGTCTTGTAGAAACCGTTCCGTAGATTCCCAATAGTCCAATACTCTTGATTCAAGAAATGAATGGTTCAGGATGCTCTTATTTTGCAGCAGCTCCTTCGAAACCTGAACAATCTCATATTCACCGTCAGGCAATTGGATCGCTTTATGCTTATAATCCGGCAACATTAGAGATCGTACATAAGATATCCATGAGGACAGTTCCCGATCTGCAAACATTTGCTCAATCGCTGTATTCCAACTCGGATGAGTGCCAATGCATTCCGCCCACTTGAGCCCTAATTTAAGTGCTTCTTCACGTATTACTTCATCCATATAAACTTTTATGCCCCTATTGAAGGACGAATTACTAGCGTCACCAACAAATAAAAAACCGTCTAAATTGCCCTGCCATATTAAAGCGGACTTCGGCGTGTCCGCATGATCGACAAATATTCTGCCAGGATTGTTGCCTGCTACGATTGCCTTCGACTCCAGCATCATTGTGCAATTTACAAGATCTGTACATTTATAAAATTGATCGCGTTCCAGCTCAACTATCATACTTCTTCTTCCTCCCGTTGGAAATGATACATTCCTAACAACGCATACCTTGAATATATCGCGTCCATGCGGTCGATCGCTTGTGAAAAAACAATACAAATCAAACTTTCCCTTCCTCGTTGACCTGTTCCTCGTGCGCCTTACTCATAATTTCTCGGATAAATGCGACCTTGCCAGCCGTGTAATGAACACGATCATGCGGGAATTTAGCCGCCAGAGCATGCTTCAGTTGGACATATTGCTCTTTGGTCGCTGGATGACTGCGCAAATAATTTCGGAAGCGAATATGGTTCTGCCACATCTCTCCTGCATATTGATACACATGCAAATGCTCCGTGCCAGCTCTCCACTTCCCTCTGCGGAAGAACAGCCTCTCTGGAAATTCTGGCTTATGTACATACTCATATCCGATCGCTTGCAGTCGTTCCTTATGCTCATGCTTGACGTCCGCTATTTCTCGTACCCCGAGCATCATATCAATAACAGGCTTGGCACCAAGCCCCGGAACGGATGTGCTGCCGATATGCTCTACAGCTATACAAATCGCTGACACTGCTTCCCGAATCTTATCTCGCTCTTCTTCGTACCTCTTTATCCATTCTGGATTATATGCATCAATGATGACTTGTTCCATGTCGTCACCTCTCTATGCTTTGACTTTTTGCCCAATGCTGCTCACCCCAAAGACTGTACGGCTTAACTGCCCTCAATTTGTTCCGAGTGTAGTTTTTTCTCCACCTGTCTACCATTTCCTCTTTTTGCTTCGCCTCCCCCCCAACCTACAGCCTCATGTCCGGAAATGAATTGCCATTTTCTTTACAACAGCGTGTTCGGTTCAAATCGGTATGGCAAAGCACTGTCCTTGGCATTGGACAGGACGTCAGTTAACCCATCTCGAAGCATCGGACCTGCTGTATTGCTCAGCGGTGATGCTTGACCTCCCAATGCACAGTCTGAGCCAAAGGGATAATGGAGCAATGAGCAAATAGAGGCGTATTTCCCGATACGCACAAAAAAGGAGAGCCTTAATTCGGCTCCCCTCTCTTTCAAGTGATATATTATGCCTTTAGCTTTACATTTTTGAACGCTTCCGCTTGCTGTCTAATTCCAACCTCAGCTGCAAACCGCTCAATGCTCGATGCACCGAAGAATCCATCAATGCCAGTCGTATGCTCGAAAATGTATTGTGCATCTTCAGGATCCGCGATCGGACCACCGTGGCAAATGACCAGAAGATCCGGATTGATGGAACGGCCGGCATCCGCAATCGCTTGTACTCGTTTCGCGCAATCCTCAAGCGTCAACGCTGTCTTCGCTCCGATAGTCCCTTTCGTCGTCAAGCCCATATGTGCAACCAAGATGTCTGCTCCCGCTTTTGCCATCTTAATCGCCTGCTCCTCATCAAATACATACGGAGTGGTCAGCATATCGAGCTCGTGTGCTTGGCGAATCATTTCTACCTCAAGGTCATAGCCCATGCCAGTTTCTTCGAGGTTTGCTCTGAATACGCCGTCGATCAAGCCGACAGTCGGGAAGTTTTGCACACCAGCAAATCCCTGTTCCTTCAACTGCTTCAAGAACACTTCCATGATGCGAAACGGATCTGTACCGCATACACCTGCCAGCACAGGTGTGTTCTTTACTACAGGCAATACCTCTGCACCCATATCGACAACAATCTTATTGGCATCGCCATACGGGAGAAGCCCTGCCAGTGAGCCCCGTCCAGCCATGCGATACCGACCCGAATTGTAAATAATGATAAGGTCTACTCCACCTGCTTCACCGCTTTTAGCGGATATTCCTGTTCCTGCTCCTGCTCCTAGAATCATTTCACCTTTCGCAACTTGTTGTTTGAGTTTGTTGATCATGTCTTGGCGAGATTGTTTCATTTTACTTCCTCCTTGTTGCTGTTCTTGTTGGTGCTGTACTTCATAAGCTCGATTAGCTTCTGAGCTGCTGCTACGGCAAAATTTGCATCGTTAATGTCGCTATCGAGCTCGATAAGCTCTACAGCGTCCTTATTGATATGAGTTCGAATGGTGTTAAATAGCGCCTCATCCTCCGCCGGTCCATAGAACGGCTGGCCCTCTACATCCAGTGCAGATACTCCCTTCAAGGGCAGCATCAACACCGTTGGTGCAGTCGCCTGATTCAGCTTCTCTGCAAGGATTTTGCCGAGTAGTATGTTTTCCTCAACCGTAGTTCGCATGAGCGTGACGGACGGATTATGCTTGTAAAAATTCCGATTCTGGAACCGCTCCGGCACCGTATCGAACGGCCCGAAGTTCACCATATCCAGCGCTCCTGTTGATACGACCTGCGGCACTTGTGCACGCGCAGCCGCTTCCAGCCGATGCGGCCCAGCGTTCAGCACGCCTCCAACCAATTCGTCGCACCATTCAGTCGTAGTTAAATCCAGAACACCTTCAAAATAGTTGGATTCGATCAGTCGTTCCATCGTTTTGCCGCCAGCACCTGTCGCATGGAATACAATAACCTCATAACCCTGCTGCTCCAAGTATTCCCTAGCTTGATTGACACATGGCGTGGTAACGCCGAACATGGTTGCTGCAACAAGCGGCTTCTTTTCTACATCAATCGCAGTCTCTTCCTTCACCATGCCTGCAATCGCCAATGCTGCATTCGTAAATATGCGGGTAGAAATCGAGTTCAAGCCTGATACGTCGACGATTGATGGGTACATCATAATATCACTTGTCCCCACATATTGGGATACGTTGCCTGATGCAACCGTCGACACCATGATCTTCGGCACTCCGATTGGCAGCGCTCTCATTCCTGGGGTGACTATGGATGTTCCTCCTGAGCCGCCGAAGGAGAGAATACCGTCGAACTTGCCTTCCC
This sequence comes from Paenibacillus alvei DSM 29, assembly GCF_000293805.1. Taxonomy (GTDB): domain Bacteria; phylum Bacillota; class Bacilli; order Paenibacillales; family Paenibacillaceae; genus Paenibacillus_B; species Paenibacillus_B alvei. The sequence continues at coordinate 403,485 of NZ_AMBZ01000006.1, forward strand.
GATAAAGGCGAGGAATCAACTTTTCCATCCCTTTGGCCAATACCTCTGTTGCCAAGGCACGATTTTTTGGGAGGCAATCTCATGGATGTCCGCTTGCACCTCCTGAGCGACCTCCTCATTTGACACGTCCGGAACGAACATCGGATCAAATACTCCGCTGTGAATCGTAAGCGTATTCAACCCAAGGCCTTGCAAAATGTCCTTTACGAATAGAAACTCTTTACCTTTGGAGTCGAACGTACCGACTATCGCAACCGTTTTCAATATAACAACCTCCTTATCAAGTGGAAGTATATGAACTACTATCTAAGCCGGCTTACCATTCAAGTATAGGCTGAATCCTGTTCGGATACATGTGTATTTGTACGATATTCATGTGTTTTTGTATTGTCGTTGGTATTCTCTCGGGGATTTCCCTGTCTTCTTTTTAAACGTTTTGCTGAAATGTGCGTAATCATTGTAGCCGACCAGACTAGAGAGCTCTGACAGTTCCAACTCACTCTCCTTCATAAGCTCGATCGCCTTATTGATTCGGAATCGTGTCAGGTACTCCGGGAATGTGCATCCGACTTCTTTTTTGAACAAATGACTGAGATGTGTTCTTGAAATGTGCGCAACCTGTGCCAGCTCCGCAAACGAGATGTCATTCCTATAATTCGTCTCCACGTATTCCTTCACGAACTGTACGTAATCGTAATGTTTCGTCACACCCTCCAGCATTTTATGCAGCAGCTTGTCCTGCTCTGTTAGCCCCACTTCCTTGAAATCAATCGCTGTCTTCGTAATTGCAGCCTCCGATGGGATTCGTTCGAAGGATGATCCTCCCAGGTAACCAACCGCCCCTGTATTGTCATACATGTACTTCACATCTGTCGGCGTATTGACAGGACCGCCATATATCATTTTGAATACATGGGGATTACTATCTTGGCAAGCTTTGAAAATATCTGACGCTAATTCTGCAGCTGCCTTCAAGGAGAGCACCTTCGCCGCACCCAATATGCCGCCCTTGGTAAATCCTAAGTGCGCGCAGATCACATCCGCTCCCGCATCCGCCATCTGACACGCCTGCTCCCGATTGAACACGAACGCAATCGTGAACATTCCCATACTGCTCGCAATCCGAATAGCCTCCACTTCTGCATCGAAGCCAATCCCCTCTTCCTGAAGCGCCTCCCCGTACACGCCGCCAATCAGTCCTACAGTCGGATAATTATTAATCCCTGAAAATCCTTTATCGCGTATTTCTTGTATATAGGCTTCTAATTGTATGGTTGGATCCGTCGCGCATAAGCCGAATAATACCGGCACCTCTCTCACGAGCGGTACAATTTCCTTCGAGCCAAATTCCATAACCATCTCATTGCAATTGCCGAAAGGCAAAAGTCCCCCTAATGAGCTCAGTCCCATCTGTCTGAAGCGACCCGAATTCAAGGCCAAGATGAAATCAGCGCCACCCTTAACCGCATATCTTGCAGATATCCCCGCTCCCGCTGCAACGCCAATAATATGCCCATTCGATGTTAACTGGGCGTGCAATCTATTTCGTATCGTTTCGCGGTCAAAATACACGATGGTGCACCTCCTTCTAAACTACTGAACATCCCTGGCTGCTTATGTAATCCATCTTATTGTGAATATCATAACATTCTACATGCGACGGGTCGAATTTCATCTGATTTCTCTGAGGATATCGCAAAAAACTGTTCATTACATAAAAAAGCAGCTTACAAAGAAATTAGTAAGCTGCTGAAATCATCTTATTCCGTTTTCCTCATTGTCCGCCGCTGTGCAAGCAAACTGAGCAGAGCTGCCGTATTGCCCATCGCTAAAAAGAGGGATACGCTCGCAACGAACATCGTTTCCGACAGCATCTCTTTACCGCCTCTATATTCACTCACCATAAGGATTGCAGATATACAGAATACGATACAACATGTAAGCACAGCATAAAAACGCCGCTGGATTCTCTTCTCCATTCACATAACCTCCTAACAATCCGCCGTTCCGTCCTTTTTTCAAAACATTCTCTATGGTCACTACTAATATGGTCACATTTATTTTCATTACAGAACTCGTGATTCAAAAATTTACTCCTCCTCATTGCCCACAACCCATTTAAGGTGCATAATACGAGTAAGCACTACCAACATAAGGAAACAAGGAAATTCTCACCTATGAGTATTATACCTAAGATCTCAGACAGATAAAGGAGGAGTTTTCGATGATGACCCAGGCGGAAATCTCTATCGCCAACCATTATCTCCATGTCGTAACTGAGAGATTTGTCGAGTTGAAAAAGATGGCTGAACGAACGTTTGAGCAGTTAAACGAAAATGAGTGGAACTGGTCTTACAACGAGGAATCGAACAGCATTGCCGTGATCGTGCAGCATATGAGCGGCAATATGATCTCACGGTGGACCGATTTCCTCACAACTGACGGGGAGAAACAGAATCGGGATCGCGACGGAGAATTCGAGGGCAGCATGAGAAGCCGGGAATCGCTGCTGGACGTGTGGAATCAAGGGTGGAGGGTTTTTCTGGATACGCTTCATTCGCTAACAGCAGACGATCTTACCAAAACAATTACAATACGCCAACAGCCGCATACCGTCATCGAAGCTATTGAACGACAAATGTCCCATTACGCCTACCATGTAGGTCAGATTGTATATACAGCTAAGCAGTTGAAATCTGAGGAATGGAGCACGCTTTCTATACCGAGAAAAAACAATGACACATACCGTCTAACATCCATAAAAACAAAAGCGCCGCTCACCCTAATTTTGTGAAACGGCGCTGTCTTCATTTCGGGTCACAGATTGGACGGAAGCATCCAAGGGAAGCTTGACTGAGAACGTTGCTCCCTCCCCCTTTACACTTGTAACGTCAATCACCCCATGGTGAAGCTGAACAATTTTCTGCACGATAGATAGTCCCAGCCCATTGCCCCCGGCGGCACGGTTCCGTGATGCATCTGCCTTGAAAAATCGTTCAAACAGATGTGGGATATGCGCTTCATCAATTCCGATACCACTATCCGCAACATTTACCTCCACGATATGCCCCATCTGATGCGCTTCAATATGAATCGAACCACCCTCAGGTGTAAACTTGATCGCATTGTGTACAAGATTCATCCATACTTGACTCAGCATTTCTTGATTTGCAACAATCTCGATTTTGTCCAGATTCAGATCCAGCTCAATTTTCTTTTCCAGCCATTGCGGCTCACTGACGAGCGCAATATTGCGAAGCTGCTGATCCAAGCGATAGCTTTTCAGCTCCATTGGATGATGCTCTGATTCCAGTGAGGTTAGCTTCAGCAGGTTCTCACTAAGCTTGGAGAGCCTCATCGTTTCCATTTCAATGATTTGCAGGTAATTTTGCCGCTCTTCCTCGCTTATCTCCTCACTTTGCAAAGCACGGGCAAACCCGCGAATTGAAGTTAGCGGCGATTGAATCTCATGTGACACATTCGATATAAATTCCTGTCGCATCTGCTCCATTACCCCTAAGCTATCCGCCATTTGGTCAATCCCCTCGACGAGGGAGCCGTATTCATCTCGGAAATCCTCATGCATCGGGATACTGACGTCAAAGTTTCCTTGGGAATTTTTTTTAGCGCATCAAGAATCAATTGATAAAATTTAACATGCTTCATACGCATAAATGGGAACATAATCGCAAGAACCATGATGAAAAATAGCACGCCCATCACACATAAAACGAGAAAGGCCCAATAGCTGTCCCGTCTCCACCCCAGCCAATTCATCAGATACGGATTAATGAAATAGGACAATGACCAAACTCCCAAAATGATCAGTAATATAGTACCGATCCCTGTAATAAATTTCAGAACCCGACCTGTTTTTGTCAGCTTAAAGGCTGCATATCGCTTACGAAGGGTCATTCGAGCACCTCTAGCCGATAGCCTAGTCCACGGATCGTCTTAATCTTGAAGCCATACTCCTGCTCTGGAAATTTCTCTCGCAAGCGATTGATATGGACATCGAGCGTTCGCTCGTTGCCTTCAAAGTCAAAGCCCCATATATCCTCAATCAGTTGTTCTCTGGAGAAGGTCTTGCCCGGATAACCGCCTAGCTTGAACAACAGCTCAAATTCCTTCATCGGCAGCGGAATCTTCGCATCTCCCAATATAACCTCGAATGTATGCTGATCCATCGCAATCCGGCCAAATTGGACAAGCTTGGATACAGCAATTTGATACCGCTTGAGCAGCGCCTTTACACGCACAACCAGTTCCAACGGATCGAACGGCTTCACTAAATAATCATCCGTACCAAGATTGAAGCCTTTCACCTTCTGCGACGTGTCACCCTTAGCCGTCAACATGAGAAGCGGAATATCATACAGCGCCCTTAGTTCCCGGCATAACTCCCACCCATCCATGTTCGGCATCATAATATCAAGCACGACCAAGTCGACCTTATTGACCTCCATTTGGTTCAGCGCTTCAACACCATCGGGGGCTTCAATCGTTCTGAAGCCCTCCTTTTGCAAAAATACGGTGACTAGCTTGCGAATATGCGGATCATCGTCTACGACGAGTATAGTTGCCATCTTGCCTACGCCGCCTTTCTTCCTATCTAGCAAGCTTCTTCCGATTCATCGTGGATGCGAAGCTGCTGTGAAGCGAATTCATGGTACATCTCATGACTTTCAAACAGAGTTGCATGGGTTCCGCAGCCTGTCAGACGCCCCTTCTCTACAAATACGATCTGATCTGCATCGACTACAGTAGACAAACGGTGTGCAATGACAAGCGTTGTACGACCCTGCATTAAATTGTTCAATGCTTTCTGCACCACTATTTCCGATTTGCTATCCAATGCGGATGTAGCCTCATCCAACATCAAAATACGCGGATTGCGCAGCAGCGCCCGAGCAATGGCTATCCGCTGGCGTTGCCCGCCAGACAGCTTAATTCCGCGTTCTCCTACAGCTGTCTCATATCCATCGGCAAGTTCTTTAATGAAGCCATCCGCATAAGCCATTTGCGCAGCACGTTCCAATTCCTCATCCGTCACTTCACGGTTCATTCCATAGCATATATTTTCCCGAATCGTCCCATCGATAAGCGGACTTTCTTGAGATACATACCCGATTTGAGCTCTCCAAGATTGTAAGGAAAAATCATTGATATCATCCTTGCCCAGTTTAATCGTACCTGAAGTTGGCAAATAGAATCGTTCGAACAGGGAGAATAGTGTCGTCTTCCCTCCGCCGCTCGGCCCTACGATCGCCGTTACTTTACCAGCAGGAATCGTGAAGCTTATATCTTCTAGTATAGGCTCTCCTTGTGCATAAGCAAAGTGGACATGTTCCACATGAATCGTTTGATTCGCCTGCTCCACTTGCTTCCCGTTCACATGATCTTCTTCCTCTGCATCAAAAATGGTGATCATGTGATCAGTTGCCCCAATCGCCTTCTGCAACTGTGTGAAGAACATAGACAACTGACTCATAGGCATCACGATTTGAACCAAATATAGAATGAAGGCAACCAATTCACCCGCAGACAATACACCAGAGGATACCCGCATACCGCCATATCCAATAATTACGACAAGCAGCACCATTAACACAAATGAAATGATTGGCGCGATCATCGCCTGAACGACACCTTCTTTAATTCCAAAGTGAAGCAGGTTATTAATCCCCTTACGGCCATTCTCATACTCCCTGGATTCAGCATTTGATGCTTTTACGAGGCGAATCTCAGACAATACTTGACTTAATACGGCTGTGAAAGATGCAGTCTCATCCTGCATACCCTTCGATATTTTGAACATTTGCTTGCCCAGTGGGAAAAGAATGAGCGCCGCGAGCGGAATGACTACCAGCATAATCGCTGTCATCTGCCAGTCCAAGTACAGCAATACAATAAACGAACCGATAACGGATACAATTCCTGTAAAAAAGCTTGATAAATGCTCGGTAATGAAGCCTTTTACAATTCCGGTATCATTCGTAATCCGGCTTACTGTTTCGCCTGTTTTGTTCTCATCATAATAGGATACGGGCATTATCAGCAGCTTCTTCCACAACCGATCCCGCAAGCCAGCAACTACCCGTTGTCCAATGAGATTCAACATGTATATCGACAAGCCAGAAGCTACTGTCTGTATGATGAACGCTGCAGCCAAAGCCACAATCTGCATCGTATCCAGCTTGGACAAGGAGAAGTTGTCCACCATCCCCTTCGTGAACATCGGAATAACCAGTGATACTGCGGTTGAGCCGATACTCATTAATAATGCAATAAATAACATCAATTTTGATGGCTTGGTCTCATTGATGACGCGCAAAAATTGTCGCCAATTTCCGAGTGAGCCCTTCATACCTTCTAATTCTCTATCCATTGATCCCCAACTCCTTATTTATCATCAGCATGTGCGATTGAGTCCATCATAATCAATGAATGTAAACAGAATGTAAACGGGTACGACACTTCAACAAAAAAGCCGCCCTCAAACGTGAACAGGTGAGCAAAAATCACTTTCACCAGCTTCATTCGTTATTAGAACGGCTTCTTGTAATCCAAATCGAAATCCATATGGATACATACTATTCTTCTATATGGAACAAAGAAAAATTGCTATAAAACTCAACAATTATTTAACTAGCTGCCATACATCCGCTTTTCCTGGTGTTTCGCCTTTTGTCCACCATTTTGCTTGATACGTATGGTCTTCATAGGTAACCTTAGCTTGACCATCATATGCAGTCGCGGCATTCCATTCCAGCGCTGAATCGCTGAGCAGTTTCCACACGTCAGAAGAGCCTGGCTTATCGCCTTGTGTCCACCACTTCGCTTCATATTCAAGACCTTGATAGGTTACGCGATTGCCCCCAACATATACTTTAGCACTGTCCCACGTTGTAGACGTCTCCTCTTCAGGCTTTGTCGTCACTTGCAGTGCTGCACTTGGTGTAGATCGATTGCCCGCCACCGAGTCGGGAAATCGTCGCTTCATAGCCGGCAACACTGGAGATAATTCGTTTGCTCACGGCCTGCAAGAAAATATCGCCGTACGTATGTCCAAGCGAGTCATTAATCAGTTTGAACCTGTCGATATCCAAGGCCATAACACCAAAATACCTGCCATCCCGTTCGCTCTCTTGAATTAGCTTGGCTAAAATTTCATTGAACATGCGGCGATTCGGCAGCCCCGTCAGGTCATCATGATAAGCTAAATGCTTAATCTGCTCCTTAGCCTGTTTCTCTTCCGTAATATCTCGCGCGATAATATGATTTCCTGCTAGCTCACCTTCAATCTCTACGGGAACAATATTAATTTTAAGTTCTAAGCGGCGGCCATCCTTGGCCATAACTGCCGTATCATAGCTATGTGTCGCGAAACTTCTTTGGCTATGATATTCCTTTCGGGTTCCTTCATCTTCTCCTTCCGCAATATTTGCTTCGATATTTGAAATATTTTGGAGTATGTATTCTTCCGCACTCCCCCCAATCATTTGAATAACCGCAGGGTTCATGCTAATAATTCGACCATTTGTATCTACTGATATGATTCCATCTACATTGTTCTCGTACAAGCTTCGATACCAACCTGCATGCTCTTGGATGACCGAATCCTTCTGGGATAGTCGCTTCGTAATAAATATGCCGAACAAGGTCATGCCAAGAAGTAGAAATGTCGCACATGCAATAATATACGCGAGCACAGCCGGATCGATCAGCAATGTGGAACGCCGGCTCTTGCTCGGATCAATATAGAAATGAGCTGCGTACATGCCAGTGTAATGCATCCCTGCAATTCCACCTCCCATAATTAGCGCACTCCCTAGCTTGTACCAAGTCCCGCTGTCCTGTTGATCCTTGCGGAAATAAAAAAGCAGCCACAAAGCTACCGCAGAAGCGGATACCGAAATAGCAACAGATAGAATGACAAGACTCGTATCATATGTAATTCCAATCATCATCGCTTCCATGCCGACATAATGCATGCCTGATATTCCAACTGCCATTAATAAACCAGATAAAACAAGTTCCATGATGCCGATCTTCTTCCTCGCTATAGTGAATAGAGAAATGCTTGATACAGATATTGCGAGAATGACCGAAATGACAACATCATCGATGTGGTAATAAACCTTTACGGGCAATGACATGGACAACATCCCTACAAAATGCATAGACCATATGCCAAGCCCCATAGATGTTGCTCCACATACCAGCCAGATTAACCTTTTGCTCCCCTTACTCATACTAATTCGACTTGCCAAATCGAGTGCAGAGTAGGATGCTGTTACAGCGATTAAATAAGAAACAATAACGAGAAACATATCATATGTCCCCTGAATATGATGAACATGCCCCATTTCCTGTCACCTTCTTTCCCTTTGTTGATAGGCATTTTCCATCATTTCCAAAGCAACCGTTTATATGCGACAATCATACTATATAAATGATTAATTTTGAATATATTGCAGGTTATAAATAACTATTTATAGGTCATAAGAACCATATATTAGTTAATATTACCATGTATGCAAGCGATGCTTATCGTGTACAGTTAGGAGTAAGTGCACTTATTACCGTTCAACATGCCAGCAGCGGCCTTATTAAGGCTGCTTTTTACGTATGTTCGGATCATCAATTCACAAGGAGGACACCATGAATATTCTTGTTGTGGACGACGAAGAGAGCATCCTAAATCTCATCCGTCTCAATTTAGAGATTGAAGGCTACACGGTACATACCGCTGCTAGTGGAAACGCTGCACATGAACAGTGGCGAACACAGCAAATTGATTTCATTATTCTCGATGTGATGCTGCCCGATACAGACGGGTATCAATTGCTGCGTGAATTCCGAAGCAGCAACCCTGACATCCCCATCATTATGCTTACCGCTAAGGGACAAATCAATGACAAGCTGCTTGGATTGCAGCTGGGTGCGGATGATTACCTTGTCAAGCCATTTCACAGCACGGAGCTGCTGCTCCGCATTAAGGTAATTGAACGCAGACTTAATAAGCAAGCGCAAATGGACACCAGCGCTGCCCTTATCCAATTCGGGCCGTTCCGGGTAGATCAAGCGAAGCGCACTATATATGTACATGATGAACCATTGATACTAACATATCGAGAATATGATTTGCTTCTTCTACTGCTATCGAACAAGCAGCGCATCTTTACCCGCGACGACCTTCTCATGAAGGTGTGGAAACTCGATTATCCTGAAAATACGAGAGCCGTCGATATTATGATCCAACGCCTTCGCAAGAAGCTCGGCCATGAAGGCGAGCGCATCAAGACGATTTACGGCGTCGGCTATAAAATCGATTGTTGAACAGCCAATTGAACAAGGTGGATCGCTGATGACTTTGCAAAAACGAATTTATTTGGCACTATTAGCTCTTTTTATTCCCGTCATGCTGTTTCTGTATATTGTGCTCAATATTTCATTGCAGAACAATATTTATCAATCGGCTGTACATTCCCTGCAGAAGCTAAGCGTCGAGGCTCAAATTTATACAATTAATTATGTGGAACGCGAGCAGCAGGGCGAACCAAAAGAAACACTTCAGAAAGGGGCTCCGCTTATTGCCTCTTATCTGTCCAAACGAATGGGCGTTCGGGTACAGATCATGAATACACAGCAGCATGTCCTTGCGGATACGGAACGAGGTTCGCTGTCCTATGTAAATCAAGATACGGAGCAAGCTCTGCATGGCACCAAATCGTATATGATTCAAAAAGCTTCTCCTTCTCCGCTGCTCCTGTTCTCAAGTCCTATCTATGTGGACAATCAGGTCATCGGCTTGATTCGTTTCCTTCAACCGTTGGAGGAAGAGGCGCAATTGCTGAATCGAATGAATGCGACCTTTGCAATTGCTTTCCTAATGATTCTTGCCGTTGCTGTGCTTATTGCCAATCGCTTCGCGAAATCGTTAAGCAAACCAATTGAGCAGCTGCGAGATATGGCGAAGAAGCTTGCCAGCGGCAACTATAGTACTCGCATTGAATTAAGCGCTTATGAAGAAATCAGCCAGCTCGCTCACTCCTTCCATGCAATGGCGGACGCAATCGAGCTGCATGTGCAGCAATTAAGCCGTGAAAAGGACAAGCAGCGAGACTTTCTAGATCGAGTAACCCACGAATTAAAGACACCGCTTACCGCGATTATGGGGTACTCGAATTTAATTCCGCGTCTGAAATCAGCCGAGGATATAGAACAGAGCTTATATCATATATCCATTGAAAGTGAGCGCATGCTTGCGCTTGTCGAAGAACTGCTGACACAATCCAAGTACGGCAGCAGTCCGTTCTCGGTCTCTCCAACGATCTGTGATATCGCATCGATTACGGAGGAGGCGGTGTATGCGATCCAGCCTCGATTAGACAGATACCAGATTCAGCTTCACAATCAACTAATGCCTACAATGGTGGTGGCTGACCCTGACAAGACGAAGCAAATCTTTTTGAATCTGCTTGATAATGCAATTAAGTATAGCGATGCTTCAGAACTAAAAATTGAACATATTTCAAGTGAGCAGTATGTATCGATCGCATTCCACGATGATGGGATCGGTTTAAGTCATGCGCTTATTGAACGGTTCGAGAATGCTTCTGAAGATGATACGTTAAGCTCAAGTAAAGGCAATGGCTTTGGTCTGCTCATCTGTAAACAATTAATGGCCCAGCAAGGCGGAGAAATGTCCATCCATTCAGAGGAAGGGATCGGAACGACAATAACTCTAGCCTTCCGGTCACCAGCAGCACTTGAATCACATCCGCTGCCGATTTTCACGAAATAATACATTTACGAAACAATTACGAGGCGATTATGAAATGATAGTCGTTTATGCTATCGAAGGAGAATAATGAAGGATGAACAAGATGTTAAGGAATGCCTTTCTATTTGGAGGTGTCATCCTGGTGCTGTCAATCGCCGGCTATTACTTGAATGAACAAGTCTATCAAAAAGTCGGCCTTATCTATGATAAGCATGAAGTACTGCAAAAAGTAAGCGATTCCCTTCCTGTGCAAGCAACTATCTTTCATGGGAAATGGGGAACTCTCCAAGTCAATGATGAGGTTAGTTTGCATGCATTTATATCCTACGTGGATCGCATTAAGCAGCAGTATGAACCGAAACAGAATATGACTGCGAGAGATGAAGGACAAGCCATGTTCACCGGACGAATTCGCTATTTGAATGGAAGTGAGCAGGCCTTCTCGCTCGATAATACCTTTACCCTTGGCAAGTGGTCCTACGGCCCAGGACACGAGACTCCTATGCTTTCTGCTATGCAGACGCAGCTGTTAAGTCTGTTCTATACGCCAGAACATTATGCAGAATTTATTCGCTCTTCTAAAGAACTGACCTATCGAATAGATGGTGTTCAGGGAAGTCTGCAAGATGATGAAAAGGGTTACTTGGTATCTCATATTAGACAGGCATCTGAAATAAAAGATCTGGTTGAAATTAAACAGCTGCTGCTGCGCAAGCAAAAGCCGCTCGGTTATCTTACCGCATTCAAGCAGGATAATGAGATGCTGAATGACCGCAACAATCTGCTGCATATGGTCGTATACGCCGATTACATCGTCATGGAATACATGGGCGATGACAACGGCAATTCAATCTATTTGCGGACAGAATTGGGGTCGCTACTTCATGGAAAGAACATAGGGGCACAATCAAAATGAGACAATTCCTATACCTTCTATTATTTATCTGCCTATTCACGCAGGCAGGCTGTACCAAAGATCAAAATACGATCACCGTAGATGAGCAAGGTGTGCCCCAATTAAATGGGCGCCATATTGTTGCATACGTCGCCGCTCGTGAGGAAGTCGGAAGCGCATTGCTATCCTCCTTCTGTCAACGAACGGGCTGTACGTACGAGTACATTCGTTTGTCCACTGAAGAAATATTGCGGCGTGTTACACAGGAATCTGCCAAGCCGCAAGCGGATCTCGTCATCGGCGGAACGATTGACGCACATATGACAATGAAGCAGGAGAATCTCTCCTCCCCTATCCGCAGCGCGAATCTCGCTGCCATTCCTAGTTTCTTCAAGGATGAAGACGGGTATTGGGCTGGATATGAAATTGAACAATTGTCTATTGCTGTCAATCGTGACCGTTGGAATAAGGAATTTGCGCCATTAGGCTTAACGATGCCCAAGAAGTGGGAAGATCTACTGCTTCCTGCTTACCAAGGGAAAATCGTTATGCCCGATCCGAACTACTCTGGAACGGCATATACATTCCTTTCCTCCTTATACGAGGCGTGGGGCGAGCAGAGAACAACGGCCTTTCTAAAGGGTCTTATCCGCAATGTTGGACTTCTCACAGTGAACGGTTACATGCCAGCTCAATACGTTAGTTCAGGCGAGTATGTAATCGGTGTCAATTTCCTTGGAGATCAGCGCAAGCTGCGCGATGCAGGATTCGATCTTGTTAGCAGTGTTCCGAAGGATACGAGCTTATCTGTGAATGGGATCTCTAAAATTCGGAATGCACCTAATGAGACCGCTGCGGACTGGTTCATTAATTACAGCTTGTCCCAAGAGGCGGCAGCTGTTCTGGAACAAGTATCGTTCGGTACTCCTACCGTTCATCAGAACGAGCAGGATATTTCGAATTCGGCTGTACTTCCCGTACACAGCTCACTACGCAGACATGAACAGATTTTGGATCAATGGAACAACTTGCGTGCAGACACAAAAGGTCAAGGAGAATGAGAAATGTTTGGTTGGTTGAAAAAAGCTCCCGCCATACCTCGATTGCCGGAGCACATGATTGCGAAGATGTATCGAATGTTTCGTATTCGTACATTGATCGGCATTTCTGTCGGTTATGCAGGCTACTACCTAGTACGTAGCAACTTTACGTTATCCACACCTTATTTGAAGAACGAGCTTGGGTTTACCACTTCTCAAATTGGTATGTTGAGCGCGGCACTCGCCGTCACTTATGGAATAAGCAAGTTCTTCATGGGGAACTTGGCGGATAAGGCCCATACGCAGCGCTTTATCGCTGTTGGTTTGTTTTTGTCTGCCATAATTAACCTTATTATGGGCTCTTCTTCCTCGTTCGGTCTCATCTTCATGCTGCTTATCGTGAACGGGGTGTTCCAAGGCATGGGCGCTCCTCCTTGCAGTATCGTTCTGGCGAACTGGTTCTCGAAGAAAGAGCGCGGTACCTATATGGGAATCTGGAATACGTCGCATAATATCGGCGGAGGCCTCATTGCGCCAATCGTCGGTGTTGCATTAGGGATTCTCGGCTCTGCTTACTGGCAATCCGCAATTTTCGTCGTTCCTTCGATTATGGCCATGATTATCGCCGTATTCGTATGGTTCTCCGGCAGGGATACGCCACAATCGATCGGCCTTCCGCCAATCGACGAATATCGTAACGATTATGATGATGTAGAACGCAATCCAGATGGCGACAAGCTGTCTATGAAAGATATCTTGATCAAATATGTACTTAAAAACAAATTCATTTGGTTCCTGTGCTTGGCGAACGTATTCGTGTACTTCATTCGCTTCGGCGTCTTGAACTGGGTACCATTATACTTGACGGAAGAAAAAGGCTTCACGCAATCGCAATCTCATGTTGCATTTGCTGTTTTTGAATGGGCAGCCATTGTGAGCTCGCTCGTCGTCGGTATACTTAGCGACAAGTTGTTCAAAGGAAACCGGATGCCGCTCTGTATTATCAGCATGGTCGGCGTCGTGTTGGCTACGCTCGTATATTGGCAGTCTTCGAACGTCCTTGTAATTACAATCGCTGTATCCATTATCGGCTGTCTCATCTATGTACCGCAGTTCTTGATTGGCCTTAGCGCAATCGACTTCGTACCGAAGTTCGCTGTAGGTACAACTGTTGGTTTGACTGGCTTGTTTGCATACTTGTTCGGTAACTTGACTGCAAGCGCACTTGTTGGATTTATCGTTGAATCCTCCGGCTGGAATGGCTGCTTCCTGATGCTGCTCGTAAGCGGCGTATTGGCAGCATTCTTCCTGACGTTGATTCAAATCGGACGTAAGAAGCATTTGCAAAAGACAGCAAACCAATCGTAAATGAAGTGAAACATAGTTACGAAATAGGAACGAAAGAAACCCTCTGCTGGCGGCTATTGAGCCTCACCAGCAGAGGGTTTTCTGTATAAGACTATTACGTGCTATTTACTAAAAACATGTGTGGGCACAATAGCCAGCACCTTGCCAATAATCTCATCCTTTTTAACAAACGGCTTCGCCCATAAGTGAGAATCGTAGCTATTATTCCGGTTATCTCCTAGGAAGAAATAGTGATCCTGCGGTACCGTAATCGGTCCATAGGAGTAGTTCATTTTCTCTTGTATATAAGGCTCATCGACTGGGGCGTCATTTCGATAGAGCTTGCCGTTCTTGACTTCGATACGATCCCCTGGCAAGCCAATAAGACGCTTTACATACCGTTCTTCAGCAACCGGGGAATGAAACACAACTATGTCCCCATTCTGCAAACTAGTAAGCCACATCATTTTTTCCACGATGAGGTGATCCTTCTTCTCTATCGTGGGGATCATCGAGCCTGTTGGTACGCTCATAGCCTCTGCAACATAAGCCTTAATAAACAGTGAAAGACATACTGCTATTAAAATACTTGGAATCCATTGCTTAAACGATTTCCACATAGTTCAGCTCCTTTCCCCTAAGAATAGCGCTTTATGTAACTTTGAGTTGCTCCCCGCATTCCTGCGAATAATAAAATGATACCAAAAATGACTGACACTTGCCAACACGTCCCTCGCCTTAATCCCTTGTTCCACGGCAGTATCCAATATGTTATAGACCTTGTCCCCCATACTGCTCGGTCAAAACTATTTCGCTACATGATGAGAAACGGGTTGCACATGAATCCGATTCACCCCCCATATCGTCAGTATCGCAAATAATACGCCAAAAGCAGCAAATCCGATGCTTGAACCGAGCATTGCAATAACCAGTCTACAAATGAGCGGCCCAGCAGACATTCCAATATAACGAATTAGATTATATATACCCAAAGCACTTGCTCTCTGCTCCTCAAATTCATTGCTGACCATCGTTGAGAACAGCGGAGCGATTACCCCGCCAGCTATGCCGTACAATACTAATCCTATTGATAATCCTGCCAACGAAAACGATTCTGTCAAAGCAAAAATAATGATACTGCCTGCCGCTAATAGATTGCCATATAGGAATAATTTGCTGTGAGCAACCTTAGCTTGAATGGCTTTGTACACAACTGTTCCGATAATCGTACTAATTGCCATTGGCAAATAAAGCAGGCCGACAACGGCCAAACTCAAATGATAGTGATCTGTCAAAAGTGCAGGCAAGTAGACAAGGATTGCAAAGTACAGGAAGAAATACAAGAATCCAAGAGTGAGAATGCCTCTGCCTACAGAATTGCGGAATACAGCTCCATATTGAACCACCATGCTTCTAAGATTGATAGATGCCGCTCGTTTTGGCGTGTCCTTCGGATAATACGAGCCATTGGCGAGCAGCAAGGCAACAGATACCGCAGTAAGGAACCAGAAGATACCTGGATAGCTGTATCTTTCTCCGATAAAGCCGCCAAGCACCGGTGCTGCTGCAGGGGCGATGGACAACAGCATTTGATAAGATCCCATCGCGCTTCCCCGCTCCGCTCCATGAAACAAGCTGCCGATTGTCGTCGCCGCAATTAACGGAATCGCTGCCGTTCCGACGGCTTGCAATGCTCGAAACACGAGAAACCAAGCAAAATCCTTTGTAACCGCACAGCCAATGCTGGCAGCTATGGCAATGACGATACTAGGCATCAGAATGAACCGTGCCCCCTTCACATCAATAAGGGCTCCGCACACGATCTGCATGATAGCTACGATAAATATAAACACCGATACAGAAGCATTCACCATCGACAACGATACCTGAAAAGTATCTCTCAATAAGGGGATAATCGGCGAATATATATTTTGCATCAGTGAGGCGAAGAACGTACTTAAACAGACGATATATAAAATAAGCTTAGCGTTGGAACGCATATATTTCCCTCCTCTATCATTCAAATCTTGGTTTATTTCGATTCAGGTGCAGTGACAAGCAATTGTCCCTCCTGTATAGCCGTTATTCCATCCTGCAGGAGCTGCTTCATGAACTCCAACTGCTCTGTGCTGTAGCGGCTAATAAAGCGATTAAATAACTGATGTGCCCGATCATGATATTGTTCATGCAGGGAAAACACCTTTTTCCCCATCGGAGTCAACCGAAAGTATATCTCCTTCTTGTTGTCATTCAGTTGAGACTTGCGAATCCACCCCTCCTTCAAAAGCCTGCTATTGATCTTCGAAATATTCCCCTTGCTAATTCCCATCTTCTCCGCTATAGCTGTCAGGTTAATGGGCTCGGAATGTCCAATGCAGGACAGCACGTGAATTTCCGTTAGATGAAAGTTGTAGTGTTCCGAGACTGATTCTCTAATCTCCTCAAGAAAAGCTTCGCCTTCCAACTTCTCTTGAAGCTGCTGTTGATGAAGAAACTGTGTGTACAGTTCATGAACTTGATGTTTCAATGCCGAGTTATGATCCACTTCGAGCACTCCTTTGTGCATAATAGTTTCCTACGAAACAATATTAATAAGGTTTTATATGAGGTTATTATATTTTAATACTTATTATCGTTTCACATGAAACAATAATAAGATTACTACGCCTGGCAATTATTTTCAACCATTTTTTATCTTCGTATTCTTCATAACATCCTTTCTTGGTCAATTATCATGTCAATACTGTTTATCAAGCAGCATGTATTCATGGATGTGATTGCGGGTATCCTTGTCGCAGAAATGGTCTACACACTTATACGCAGATGGAGATAACGGCTCAAGTGCATCTTATCCGCTATTCTAAAAAAGGGAGAAGCCCGTTTCGGTACACGAGCATCTCCCTTTATTCCATATTGGTTACACAAGAAAAGCCTTAATCATCGCGAGAAATTCGCGAATCATATTCGTTGGTTTAAGATGTGTTGGGGAATCGCTGGAGATTCCGTATGGTGCGAATCCAATTCTCTTAGCAAGCATCTTGGATCGATACATGTGAAAGTCACTCGTAACGATCATCAGGTTCGTTTTAAAGACTCCTCTATCTTGAAGTAAAGCTTGTGAGAACCGCAAGTTTTCTTTCGTGGTTGTCGATTTGCTTTCTACAATTATTTGTTCCTTGGAAACGCCGTTTCGAATAAGATACTGCGCCATTGCAACCGCCTCCGGTATATCTTCGCCAGGTCCCTGGCCTCCCGAGACGATGACAGGTATTTGAGGATTTGCACGAATATATGGCAGGCTGGCATCGAGCCTATCTTTCAATGTAGCGGATAGCTCAGTGCCTTTAAGCCCGGTACCGAGCACAATTACATAATCAACGGGCATCTGATCACGATCATCCGAGCCCATCTCCGATAGGATAAGCGATTCAATGACGATAAATAGAATTAGGCATGCTGCTGTGCCAATGAGCAAAACGTTGCGGAACCACTTATGCTTACGATAGTTAAATTTACTCAACAGAATATAGAGAAAACTTAGTGAGCATATCAACGCGACCTCAAAAGTCCTCCCGTATATAACGAACAATCCAATACACAGCCCAATCAAAGCAATATCAATAAACTGTGACTTCCGATTCCAGCTATTCATCTCACTCTCCTGCTTCTATGAGTTCACCAAGGTTAATCCACACTCTGGACAAATACGCTCATCCTTGCTCACCCGTTGTCCACAGCCTGGACAGCATTCACAATGACGAGTATCATCGCCTTGGTTAACAGATTGTGGAGTTGGTGCATGAACGAGTGTATGCCCGTTACCCATGCGCATTTCCACTAATATATCTCTTATTTCTTTTATGTGCTCGGCCATCTTAGACTGTTCAACGGCAGATTGTATCAAATGATACCAAATATATAATCCGATTACAGCAAGAATGATGATAACAACAATCTCCAAATGATTCATCCTCTCAATTATGATGAAATAGAAAAACAAAATTAAATTGTGCAGAATGCCTCTATAAGTATCTTTGCTGTCTGCGGTTCTCTATGTCAAGAACCTATTTTACAAGCACTCGACAATTGAATGGCTTCATGGAATCGCATACGTTCTCACCCGGAGCTTCACGGAAATAACGCTTCGTCTTGTCTGAATTATCTGCTCGATGAATATAGCCAATCGACTTGAATTAGTGAACCATATGTTCAAAGTCATCCCACGAACGAACAGATATTTGAATATCGATAATCGGCTTGGCTGCCAATCCTTCCACAGAAGTAGAACCAATATGGTAGATCCGAGCAACTGCATCGCCTAGCGCTCCTCTTGTCCGTCGTCCACTCTCAAGAAATTCCGTTTTCCACGATGAATGGTAAGGCACAATATCAATCTCCATAAGTCTTGCTATCTCCTCAAAAGTCTTCTAGTTTCATGTGCATAGACAATTATAGATGGCGCACAGTCACTTCAACAGTAGCTGACACCTATCAAGTACCCCCGTCTATACAACCGTGTCAGTCACAATCGCCTGTACTTCGATCTCAACGAGCAGGGCAGGATCGATAAGCGCCTTAACTTCCACCATGGTAGCTACCGGGCAAATGTCGCGGAAAAATTCACCGTGAGCTCTGCCGATTTCTTCCCACTTTGATATGTCTGTGACGAATATTCTCGTTCGTACAACATCGGACATACTGGCCCCAACTTCGTGAAGCGCATCAGAAATAACTTGTAGAATATATGTAGTTTGCGCATAGGCATCATTCACACCGACCGCTTTACCATCGCGCATCGCTGTTGTGCCCGCAACTTCGACTTGATTGCCCACTCGTATCACTCGGCAATAGCCTACCAACGGCTCCCAAGGTGATCCTGTAGTTACCCGGACTCGTTCAGTCATGTATCCAACTCCCTCTATATTACTCCGATGTTACCATTAGAGCTTCTTATAATAAATAACGGTTGCGTGGTAACTTCCATCTGCAGACTTGGCGAATTCCGGAATCCGCCCAGCTTCTATATACCCATTCGAGTGGTACAACAAGTTGGAAGGATCTCCTTCTCTTGTATCAAGCACCAGCAGGCTTCGTGCTTCATCGTGCGCGCAGTCTTCCACAATACGCAGCAACCCCTTGGCAATTCCCATTCTTCGCTGGGATGGGTGCACCATCAGCTTCGCCACTTCCGCACGATGAAGGGCATTGGGCTTTTGAGCGAGATGCAGTTGAATTGTACCGCACACTTGACCGTTAACTACTGCAATCCACAGACGCATCCCAGGCTGCAGTACTTCGGCCCAATAGTCTTCCGCCATCTTACGATCCAGCGGAGGCAGGAAACCTATTGATGCATTATCATTCACGATGTCCATTAACAACGAAGATAACCCATGAAGCACTTCTTCATCCAACTGCTCCACCTGTCTAATTTGAACACGATTATCTATAGAACTCCACTCCGTTCGTCTGTCATCTATATTCCAGAACATGCTTCACAAAATCCTCAATTCCCATGATATCTATTATTATCCACTTCAACAGAGCCTGTCAAAGAAAGAAGTGCCTAAAAAACATCGACAATACTGCTCCTACTCTCTTTACTTCAATCGTACCGATAGGTATAATTCGAGCCAATGCTCCATTTGTCAATTCAGTATAGGAGGAGTAATAACATGCCTGAGATTGAGTGTCCCTACGGCCTTATTTTGTATTTTGGCAGCGACCATTTATCTTTTCTCACGAACAAGGTACAGGCAGATAATCACAGCCATAATTACATTCAGCTTACGATCGGCCTCCAGCAAGATGTAGTGATCACCGTAGAAGAACAAGCCTATCAAGCCTCTGGCTTCATTTTGCAGTCCAATGCCGTTCATGAGCTGCACGGACTTGGACAATGGCAATGGTATATGCTCGTCAACCCTGAATCCGCATTCGGTGAGCACCTGAAGCGAACCTATTTACAGAATTCGAAAATGCATGTCCTGAGCAGCATTCAAATAGAAGCGCTGCAGCATCTTGCAATCGCGCAATTATTCTCAATAAAGGATCCTGACGATTACGGCAGTACATGGAGCACATGCAAGCACATATTGGGTTTTCCAGATAACAGCCTCAGCAACCTGCAATCTGTTCTGGATGAACGTCTCCACAGCATCATGCAAGCAATTGAGACGATTCCTGCTCATCAATTGACCGTGAAGACACTTAGTAAGAAACTATTTCTATCTGAGAGCAGACTGTCCCATCTATTTAAAAATAGGGCTGGCATTTCACTAGCAAGTTACCTTGTTCATCACAAATTAGAAACTGCATTTCATGCCATCTTTAACGGAAAACCCATGACCGAGGCTGCTATGGACGCGGGCTTTAATAGCTCCTCTCATTTTTCAAGAACGGTAAGAGACAAGCTTGGCATGACTGCTCGCGCAATTGTTCAACATAGCAGATATTTGAAAGTATAACGTCCCCCACTCCCTTATAGTTGAAGGGAGAAGGGGGAATGGACATGAAATCCTATTTGCAGGCAACGTCGCTAGTCGATTATAACCATCCAACGATACAGAAGCTTATCTTAGAACGATTCTGGAATGAAGCCAATGACTACGAAAAGATTCGCCAAATATACGATTACGTGCGCAATCAAATTAAATTCGGTTATAACCGGGGAGACGATATACCCGCCTCAGAAGTTCTTGCAGATGGCTATGGCCAGTGCAATACGAAAAGCATCCTGCTTATGGCTTTACTGCGTGGAGTCGGAATCCCTTGTCGTATTCATGGCTTCTATATCGATAAGAAAATGCAAAAGGGAGCACTTACCGGCATTGTCTATACATTTGCTCCCCGCAACATTGTTCATGCCTGGACAGAGGTACAATATCAAGGGAAATGGATCGCTTTAGAAGGTGTCATTATTGATGATCCTTACCTATATCAAGTAAAAGAAATGCTTTGCAGCTATAATGGGGGCCATATCGGATACGGCGTTTCCGTGAAAGACAAAAAGAACATCAATTTATGCTGGCGTGGCGACAGCACCTATATTCAGAACTTTTCAATCACAGAGGATTTAGGCTGCTTCGATAGCCCGGATGAATTTTTTCCGCCTATAACAATACGCAGAGTCCATTCAAAAAAGCCATGTTGAATTTGCTTCGCAAGCGGATCAATCGACGAACAGACGCAATACGGGAAGGCAAGTTGAAATAATATCAAGCTAAAGCTAACCTCAACATAAACAGCCTATCTCTCCGAAGAGGATAGGCTATTTTTCTTTCTCCTTCCCAATCGATTTAGGGCAACCAAAATTCGCCGACAGAGCCGCCACACGTTAAATGAAGCCCCGTTCTCAATTAAGGTGAGACTTTCGCTTGCTCATTGTCCTTCTCGCAATCTCTTTCACTTTATTATTCATGTGACAAGTCCTGCTTCATTACGCCTGCGCGATTTTTGGGAGCTTTATGTGATCAAGAGATTGAAGACGATTCGGCAAAATGAATAAATTATCATCTGATGCTTCTGGATACTCGACCCTAAATCCACCTTGCTCAGGATGAAATTGATAGTACACCCGTTCCGTCTGTTCTGTAGCAATCCGATGTACAAGTTGCGAAAGATCAATTTGCTTAGGGGACAGGACATCGTACAGTTGTATCGAATTTCCATCTTGCATAAAAATAACGACTGCATCTAATTCTTCAATGAAATACAGATGATCCTCAAACACATGCAAGCAATACCAAGAGAAGATTCCTTCTGCATGAATAGCGTCGCACGTCGAACATCTTACGTTC
Organism: Paenibacillus alvei DSM 29; assembly: GCF_000293805.1. Classification (GTDB taxonomy): domain Bacteria; phylum Bacillota; class Bacilli; order Paenibacillales; family Paenibacillaceae; genus Paenibacillus_B; species Paenibacillus_B alvei. The sequence continues at coordinate 425,355 of NZ_AMBZ01000006.1, forward strand.
CGTGAAGCATAGTATCGCATGACAAGCTCCCAATCCTGTACCTCTGTTACGTTTAGCTTCCGCATGTGAGGACGATGGTCGAGTGCCACTTGCGTATTTATCACCGAGTAGAACTCCGGTTCTTGTACTTTACGAAAACCAAACTTCGGGTAGAAATCGAGAACCGTTCGATTCGCATATAAGTACATAAAGCTGCATTTTTGCTGATATTCTTCGATTACGATTTCCATTAGCTTTCTCGACAGTCCTTGATTCCGATACGCTTCATCCGTCATGACCGTGCCAATCATAATGGCTTCGTGAATTTCATTGTTCACAATGATATCCATTACATTCACTGAGACATTCGCAATGACTCTATCTCCATCGGCATAGGAATAACAAATATACCGATCATTCCAGCATCCTCGCTGATACCAATCTTCAAACTGAATGCCGAATGATCGCTGCGCCAATTCATTGAAGCTTACACGGTATTTATCGATGTCTTTATAATCCTTAATAAATACGAGTTCATTCATAATAACGCTCCCTCATCGCCTTGTTCATTTACCGGCTACTTATACTAGGTGACGCTCCGATCTGATATCCAGCATACCTTTCTCACACGAAGAGATCCCTTCTTCCACAGATCCTAGGTGTTCAATATTCTCCTCCCAAGTAGAAACTGTTGGAAATTAAAGCGCTCGCCTTTCAATCGTATTCAGCAATGCACGGTTGTTGGCAATAATCACTCTCTTGCGATCATATTCATCAGTTAACTTCATAATGGCAGGAAGACTCTTCGCAAAATAATCCTTGTTCCAGACAAACAGCATCGTATATAAATTATGCAGTGTTTGCTTATAGTTGGCTGATTCAATTCCGAGCCTTGTTCGCACAAATCTGCGCACGACCCTAAATTGAGTTGCCAGCTTATTCGGTTTAATAATGACGATAATATCTGCTTGCCGAAAGCTATCCATCCCCCACTTGTAATGAACGCCTTCGATAAGCCACGAGTCCTGCTGCAATATGTCCATCAGGAGTGCGTCTCTGACCTCGACTGGATTTCGATGCTGTTCCTCCTCTGTACGATTCCATACGAGATTATCAAGCTCATAATACGGAACACTGTATTTCCTGGATAATTCCTTGGCTATGTATGTCTTTCCACTGCCGCAAGGGCCAATGATGCGAATTTTCAAGTCTCCCCACCTTCTTTCTTTTAAGTGGTTCCTATGGTTTTTCTATCTAGCATCAGGTACATTGTTCTGCCACAGCCTTGTGACTCCGCGCATTCGCATGCCCTCAAGCTCAAGCTTATAAATATCCGGCATTGTCGTGGAGCCCCAGAACTCGAATCCGTAGGCAGGATCAAAATCATTCATCATCAAGGTCATAATGTCACCATGTGTCCCGAGCATATGGGCTAGATGCAAAAACACCAATTGGCATATGGCGCAGCAACTCGACGATCTTCATCGCATCTTGTTCCCCAACGGCTGAAATTCCCCTTGAGCGCTCTTGCCCTTCGATATATGGTGATTCACAATGTCTTACAAAATAAAGTGTAGTCGTCACATCCACCCACCTCATTTGCAAATGCAAGTTTAGACTATGCCAATCGCTCATAACACTCCCCTTACACGACAGAACCCGACCAAAAAAGCGAGTTTTCAGTCGGGTTACGTGGGGTCTTGTTGCGTTCTATCACATTCCACTATTATACACTTCAATTATCAATAAAGGTAGAAGGTTCATGTTCAACCTCAATTTTCTGAACGAATACCGCTGTTCCTTCAATAAAGACCTCTATCCGATCCTCATTTCTCATAGCTCGAACTTTCACTCTGCCATCTCGATCGATTTCTTGTCCTTGCTCAATGTAGAAATCAGCAGCGTCCTGATCGGTTCGCATGTATTGTAAATAGTAGGCCCCCATAACGCCAGAAGCCGTGCCTGTTACAGGATCTTCTTCCATACCCGAATATGGAGAGGAGAAGTGTCTGCCGTGCATAAACGATTCTGAATGATAAGTCTCCATACAGAATGGATGCACAGACGCACGCGGGAACTCAGTCATTATACTTGGGAACATTGCATTCATGGGTTTCATGGTCTTACACTTTTCAAGACTCTTGATCGGTACGAGCAAAGTCCATACGCCTGTACTCCCATAGACAATAGGTGTGGTCATGTCGATATCTTCCGCCTGCAGTCCAATTGCTTCCGCTAATCGGGCGATATTGCCTTGAAACGGAATAAATTCCGAGCTGTTTTGCTTCATTTTAATGAATAATTGCCCTTCATGAAGCGTGAATTCGATCGGTAATATACCTGCTTTCGTCTCTATGTTAATGTGTGTCTTCTCTCCGAAAAATCCTTTCGAATGCAAAAAGTACAGCGAAGCAATGGTAGCATGGCCGCATAAATTCATTTCTTGGCCAGGCGTAAAATATCGCAATCTAACATCTGCTTGATCCGAATGAAGAATGAATGTCGTTTCATTAAATCCGACCTGTTTCGCGGTTCGCTGCATATCTTGTTCGCTTAATCCATCTGCATCGAGTACAATGCCAGCTGGATTTCCCTTATGTGGAATCGTAGAGAATGCATCATAGTGAAGTACAGTGATTGTGCTCATCGTTTTCCTGCCTTTCCCCCATTGATATGAACACCCTGTGTAGAATCATTTTACCATCATTCTTAGACAAAACAGCCTCTAGTCTCCTGCTCCTCATCCCCTGCACCAATTGCTTTTTCTCAGAAAAGTCTTTTTCGCGTGCCTATAAATAGTTAATCGATATCATAGATTAGCCATTTCGAATCCGAATCTTTCCCTTTAATAAATACATACTGTGACGTGATAAAATCATCGTCATTCAACATATCATCAGCTAAGAGAAGAACTTGATATGCCTTTTTCTGTTCCTGAATATGAATTGGAGCATGTAGCTTCACCGTTTTCAATTGATAGGTCGGCATGCCTATTATCGGACTATTTGGTGCAAACAACTTCATATATTCCTTCTCATTTCCATCATGCAAATACTCCATTCGTTTGTTAATCAACTGTACAATCTCGCGTTCATCCCGATTCAAATTCTTTGTTTCCAAATACATGGGCTCAGACTTGGATTTGCAGCCTTGAAGCAGAAGAAGAATCATGACGATACACAAAGTCTGCATGACGATTGCGTTTCTTCTGAATCGCCTCATTTATCCAACACTCCTTTGTTGCAGATTTGTTCAACATTTTCATTTTGAATTCTTAACTCATTTGCATCATTTATGATCTGTCACGTGATGACTTTGCGCCAATTATGATAAGATTTTAATCTAATATTAAGAATTTATTAAGGAGCAATTAAAGCCCTCTCTCTATACTAAGCATATTAGATGAATCCTACATCTATCATTTTATCGAAGTTGCAAGGAGGAAGAGTATACGTGTCATTATCACAACTTAATATTGAGATGTTTCGGGGAATCAATGATTTAGGCAAGCAGTTCTCATTTCTAAATCCGTCTGTCGTATTCATAGCTGAATATACGCTGTATATGTTAGCGGCTTGCATGTTGCTTTTTTGGTTCACACGTACAACATCCAATCGCATGATGGTTCTTCAAGCTGGATTTGCCTTCATTTTGGCAGAGATTATAGGGAAAGCAGTCAGCATGCTCCACTCGCATCATCAACCGTTCGCCGTACTGCCCCAGGTGAGCAAGCTGATTAACCACGCAATCGATAATTCTTTTCCGAGCGATCATACGATCTTATTTTTCTCCGTATGTGTATCGTTCTGGCTTATGCGCAAAAGAGCGGGCTGGGTGTGGCTCGTGTTGGCGGGTTGTGTAGCGATATCACGTGTATGGGTTGGCGTGCATTATCCGGTGGATATTGCGGCAGGCGCTGTCATTGGTATTGTTTCGGCTCTTATTGTGTACTGGTCGTCAACTAGATTTACTTGGCTGTCACGCTTGCTTGACATGTATGAGAATATGGAACAGCGTGTACTTCCAACGAAGAATAAATCGAACAATATGTAATGATAGGAGTATGAAAAGGGACGCACCCATTTTAGAAAATGATGAAATGGCGCGTCCCTTCTGTTATTTTAGTCGTGAATAGCTTACTTCGAGCGAGTGAACAGTAAACATAAAAATATTCCGCATCATCCTGTACTGCCAATGAAGAAACTGGCGATTAAAATCAAAAACACGATCAGGGTTATCCCAACGTACAAATAATCTTGTTCATGCATAAATACAAATATAGAGATAAAGACGCGGAGCACGGGTGTAGCAATGAGCATCAACAGTCCTGTCAGGATAATCGCATATGATTTCAGAGACAATAGACCATCGCAGATTCCATTCAGGCTTGTTGGGAACGTATTCGCTGGATAACCGCTCTCTCCAGAAATCAAGAATAACAGCAAACCGGTAAGGATAACCGCAGCACTAGCCAGTACGCCGACCCGGAGCCACTTACTAACGACAATCTCTACTGCCTCCGATTTATTATTCCGCTGCAGCAGTCTCTCTTCCTGTTGCAGCTTACCTTCTCGTTGCAGCTCACTCATAGAATCCCCCCACTCCCTGTACAATCATCTGTATGGCCACATATGCCAATACCGGAATGAACCATTTGCGTATCGTTTTGCTCTTCATCTTCTGCATCATTCTCGCACCAGCCGTTGCCCCCACAAGGACACCCAACGCCACCGGAGCCGAAATTGCCGGATCGATATCTCCCCTGAATAAGTAGACTCCAGCACTTGCTGCACCCGTAACGCCCATCATGAAGTTGCTCGTCGCACTGGATACCTTGAGCGGGAGCTTCATGAAGACGTCCATCGCCATCACTTTAAAACTGCCGCTGCCGATGCCAAGCAGGCCTGATATGACCCCTGCACCATACATGACGCCAAATCCACCATATACATTGTCCACCTTATACGCAACCGTTTGATTCAAGGCCTTATCGTAATATTCGCCCTGCAAGCGCAGCTTTTCAGCAACCGGATGCATAGTTACATCCTGCGGCAGCTCATCATTTCGCTTTTTAAGCATAGTCCCCGCCGAATAAAGCAGCAGCAGTCCGAAAATGATATACAACACAGTTGGCGCCATAATCCCGCCTAAAAATGCCCCGGTTATCGCTCCTACTGTTGTAGCAACCTCCAGAAACATGCCAACTCGCACGTTCGTAATCCGATCCCGGATATAGGCGATTGCCGCTCCGCTGGAAGTTGCGATAACCGAAATAATGCTCGCACCGATCGCTGTTTTAATATCCACTCCGAACAACAAAGTTAAGGCAGGCGTTACTATGATTCCACCCCCTAAACCAAGCACTGCCCCCACGATTCCAGCCAGTACGGAGATCAACAAAATTTCTACTGCTAGTAAAGACAACTCCCTCTCCCCTTCCGCGCCATGTTCTTCCACATACATATGTATACATCATTTTTTACATTCGATCAATAGATTACATCATTAACTTTACATTGTATGTGGTATAATGGTTTCAACAGGACTAGTACAAGTCGAAAGGGCTGATCGAATGCAGTTCCGGAATTTAGACGAGATCGACACGCGGATTTTGCAGTTGTTATCCGAAAATGGACGATTAAGCAATGCGGAGCTTGGACGAATGGTCAACTTGACCCGAGCGGCGGTGCGCGAACGAGTTCATCAATTGATGGAGGATGGAATTATTGACCGCTTCACCATAGTCGTCAATCCGTTAAAGGCAGGAAAAACCTTGTCGATGTATTTCGATATCGAGGTGGATTGGATGAAGCTGCAGCATGTCGTGGAACAGCTTAGAATGGCCGAGGAAATTACGAATGTGTATCAAATGAGCGGAAAACCGCATCTGCATGTGCATGCACTGCTGGACGATCCTGAGCATGCCGAGCAATGCCTGAAAAAACTTCAGGAGATAGAAGGCATCACTTCCGTCACCAGTGAGGTACTCATTGCGCGGCATAAAGAAAGAGGCGGACTATTGATCTAATCAAGTCTAGTCTAGCATTAAAAAATATCTAACAAAAAGCCCGCTAGGACGTATGGCTTGTGTGAGTATCAGCCATTCGTCAAGCGGGCTATTTCATTTGAATGCTCCTCTATTCCCTTCCTCTAAGGATCGCATGAGTGATATTGAATTGCTTACGTGACGAATCCTCTCTTCTACCGAAGCACATTGGAAAAGCTATGAATCGGACCGTCCCAGCCTTCTTCTCGAATCTCTTTAAAGTTATCGTTCGTGTACGCTGCAATCACCTTTCTCCAGAAATGCTGCGCAGGCACGTTCTCCTCCATTTGGCTGACCTTCCAGTTTCCTCGGAACTGATCAAATAAAGCCGTTGCCGCATACCTGCCTACACCGGAACGCCTATATTTTTTCATGACGAAAAATTCTGCCATGGAATAAACCGCACAATTATCTTCATCTGTTCCCAGTTTTCTTATGAGCGCCAATCCCGCAAGCTTTCCCTCTACACGGAAGAAAAACGGATATCTCCCTTCTTCCGTCCAGTAATGATCCAGATACATATATTCATATAGACCGTTTTCATTGACATCCTCTGGATCAAATTCACTAAAATCATATTTATACAGCTCCAGCAAATTGCGCAGCGTAGATTTTTGCTCGTACTCGACCTGATGCAGCGTTATCATGCTCATGCATTGCTCTCCTTTTTTGGACAGTGACTCTTCCAACTTCTCCCCCTGATCGTTCAGAATCACTCCACATTACGATTTCATTCCTGATTCAGCTTTTCGTTTAATTGTTCGTAAGCAGCCGCAAGCCAAGGATGAACAACCTTTAATGTATCCTTCCGTTCCCATAAATATTGAATGTAGGCGAACGCTGCATGTTCCAATGATTTTTTAGATTATGATGCAGTTCCTTAAGATAAGGAGGAGTGCCTTGCTGATCCCAAGCAATTTTGTCTGCTACAAATAATACAAGATCAAGTTGAGTCGCATTGGCTCGCAGCGTTGTATGACAGCCTACTGCATCCAGCACTTCATTATCTGTAATGCCAAATATGTCCCGCGCCATCACTTTGGATAGCTTTTGATGGATAATCATCGGGAACTGCTCCTCTTCAGGTAGTATCTCAATGCCAAGCTGCCTTGCTGCATGAATTCGTTCAGAATTCGGATACACGGCACTAACATCGTGCAGCCAGCCAGCAATTTCAGCTTGGTCAGGATCTGAACCATATCTAAGTGCAATTCTTCTAGCCTCAGTTCCAACATCAATATTGTGATCTGCAGTGTAATGACAGTCATTTGATGACAAAAAAGATGCATATCCCGTTTCAGATTCCCTGCATACGCTACGTGCTGTGTAAGCTTATGAAATATAGGATGCAATGTGATACGCCGCCTTCTTCTTTGTATAATATTTTTCCTGCTTCATTATGAAATGAATGGACACATGCTTTCACCCTCCCACATACACGAGAGAACAATCCTTGTTAAGAATAAAGATACGAATTCCTAGAAACTCCCAACCAAACCTAGTAGATTTGGTAGAAACCGTGGGTTTGCGGGGTAATCTTTATTTTACATCTGTGTTCAATACATTTCTAGCCTCGTCTGCCCTAAGAAATTTAGGGAGCATTCATGGTCACATTTGTATGAGTAACGACTCTATTTATGGAAATGGATGCGGATAAGGATTTAGTTCCTCAGGCGCAAGCCTGCGATTGACATATCCTAATTTCATTGGTACGTCGAGCACCCTATCTATCCCTTCTAGCCGGCGAAGATGATGACCGAATGTCATCGGGAGCATTCCCGGAATCAACACCTTTACGCAATGTAAGCCATTGCGGAGTGTCTCGCTGGACGATTGATCGACGACAATGACGTCCAACTGAAGCTGACGGAAAATGTCAACAACTCTCTTTACATCCTCCGTTAAGTCGGTGTTCAATTCCATTGCAGGAAATTCATCAGCAAATGAACGCACAGGCCGACCCTCATCAGCTATAAGAAATTGAAGTCTTGCCGCTGCCTCTGGCAAGCAATACAGTAAGGCGTGATCTTCCATTTGCAGTACTTCATACGAATCTCTGTACATGGAATGAGCTTCGGAACTGCGTTCTTTCCAACGATTTGTTACCATAAGGATCATCCCTGAAAGCTCATACACAGCACTCTTCGCCGCTCGCACAGGGTCAAGATGAGCTCCTGCAGCACAGACCAAGCTAACTTCGTGTTCAGGCTTCCCTTTTGCAATCGCCCAGATGCTCGGAATTCCATTCTCGGTTGTAGTATTGTATAAGTGCACTTCATACCCTAAGACTGCCTTGATCCGGTGAATCATTAACAGTAGCTCCTGATCTCCAGAAGTGTATGGATCAAGCCTAGGACATGGAAGCTTGGCATACCAGGCCATTAAGAAGGAATCACGTTCGACGACTTCAAATATTCCGTACAGCATCGCCTCTTCCAGACTACCGCCTACTGCACAACCATTAGAGGTTTCATATACGAAGCTCCCTTCATTACCCAAGCTATAATAAGCTAGCAGATGTGGAACCAGAATCGGACGCTCCTGCAAGAACGAATAACCCCATACCCATTCAATGGAGTTATCTGGATCAAATGGGACAAACGGAAAATATTCCTGTTCATATTGCACTTTCGCATGAAGTCCCACCGTTGTAGGGTTCAGAGCAACTTCCTTTAGTCGGCTATAACTGTCGAATATAACAGGACGCTTGCCTCGCGGAGAGATGCCGCAATACCGCTCTAAACCCTCTAATACAGCTGTAAGCTGACTACTTGCAAAGGAGTGGGAACGTCCTCCTGTTACCTCATCATAATAACCTAGCGGGAGATTCACGACTGCATCCGCAAATATAGAGGAAAGAAACAGTTCTACCTTATTAAATATTCCGGATCGACGATCCAAATAATCGTTGAACAGAACCTTCTGCAAATCGTTCATGGAACGACATCGAAAGCTGTTCCCTACCTTAAAAGATGGCTTAAACATAATCCATGCTGATTCTGGAGAATCATCTGGAAGCGATCCGCACACTGGGCAAGCACCATTGGGACAAATATAATGCAGCGAAGTATCCAAGCTCCGAAGGTTCATAATATACACGTGCCCCTCTGTGAATACCTTTTTCCCATTCAATATGTTCGCTGTCTCTTCCTCTATAAGTAAAGCCATAGAACGATATGCTGCCGTATCGATCCTAGGAGCATCCTGTGGAATATAGTCCGGAGAAACGAGCATCATGAGCATATCTTTACCCGGACTGCGACTGCTGCCTGCTAGCGATAACCTTGTGGCAGCGCATTGAAAGCAACCTGCTGAATCAGATCGGGTCAGCGGACCTATGATTCCTTTCTCTTCAGATATATAGGCTGGAAACCATGGAATTTCTAGCGGCTTCACCTTCTCATTCACTTCCAGCAGCAAGCCTAGGTTTTCCTGTTCTTGAAGCACTATCGCGATACTTGCCTTTGGCATATCTTCATTGATATTCCCTATTCGCGCTACCGTCCATTCGCTGTGTTCCTGCAGCCGGGTATACACGATATCCGCAAGCGTTCCTTTTCCAATGATAAGGACTGCACTCATGAAGACTCCTCCTCTCTGCGCACTGCCCCATAGATAAAGAACGGCTCTGAACCGAGGAAAGAACTGCAATGTAAATCATATACCTCTATGCAAGCATCGGCTTGCAACAACACGTGCCGAATCATCGAATTCCAATGTTCAAGCGGAGTTGGATAAGGGATACTAGGAATGACAAGAGAATGCCCCCATTTTCTGTCTTCACTCTGCACGAGAAATAGATCGGAAGCGAGGCCTTCCTTTTTGTTCAACGCCATCTGGAGTGTGTGACGAAGAGCCAGCGTGATTTCGGCATCAGTTCCGCCATACCATACATTGTCCGAATATACCCACATCACCGGGCATCCAAGCAGCGGCTCGCTTACAAATATAAGAGGCTCACCCCTTAATAAGCTAAGCGCTTGCATATCATATTGACATCTGGCATCTTCTATTTGTACATGTTCCACTCTGGTAACAGTAATAGGGTTCGAGTGTACTCGGCTTTGTTCTATTCGTTTTTCGAATTGTTTCATTAAGACTGCCCTTAATCCCCGTCCAACCGCTTCGGATGCATGAGTGCCTGCTCCTATTCCGACATTCGCACGCTGATCCGAACTCAACGTGGGGAATTGCAAGGGAAGCAGTCGCTCCGTAATAGCTTCCAGCCCTGCAAGTCCAGATTCACGCCTTGCCTCCTCATGTGTCAATCCGCTGCACACGATTTTGGTCAGCAGAATCGCATCATCCTCTGATAACGGATCAACCGGCTGAACCGAGCATTGTGCCAACGGCAGCTGAATCAGATCAGCTTCCTCCCATGCATGAAAAACTCCGTTAATCGAAGAAGTCAAGCGTTCGAAGCTCGTATACCAACCATTAGTAGATTTCTTATCTGCTAGAGCATCATTAGCAGCTATGACTTGTTTCAAATCAGGTATGCGGCTTGCTGGCTTTATTCGTTGTGCAAGTTCAAAAAAATGCTGACGTATAGAATGCCAGCTCCCTGTTAATGTCGCCGGATTGAAAATATAGCATTGATCTCTGCAGGCTGGTTCTTCGCCCTCAATTGCTTCTAAATGCCACTCATGGATAATCAGATTTGCAAGGAATGCAAGTGCCCTGTTCGAGATATTGTGTACCTGGGTATTTTCTAAAAACACTGTCGGATGCAGACTTCGCCATGCTGCTTCCGGTCGTACTTCCTCACCTGGTTGCAACAGCGGCCCTATTAATCCTGCTCCCCTGTAAATTGCTGCCGGAACTAGCTGTTTCCCTTCAACCACACAAGCATCTTGAATATCGCTGAGCTCTTGCAAATGATCAAGCTGAGCTACATATAAAATAAATTGGTACGGTCGAATCAGACTTCTCCAATTCGGTTCAGGTTGCTGTTTAGCATTGTAGGGCTCCCCAAATATCTTCTCAGCTTCATATACCGTGATTGCGGGATAACCAGCATCATACCAGGCCTCGATCAAAGTGTGCAGAAATGAACCAGAACCGATTGCGAGCACCTTGTCTTCTTGCTTTGACACGCAGTTCCCCCCTTCCCCCCTGATGTCCAAACTGATACAGCACCCCTGTATATCGTAACTCCATCATAAATATCATTGTTAACGTATGACGATGACAGCGTTACTATGACTTTCGCACTTTCCAACCTTATCCACAAAAAAGAGCTGTCTCATGTCATATTTGTCATGACAGGGACAGCTTTCTTGCAGGCACATAGCCTTTGAACCTCTTAGTCCATTTATCATTTCATCCCATTTGGATGAGCTTCATCCAGTCGCTGGAATACAGTCCACATTACATTTCATTATGGTCCTCCTGCAATTCGAGCAAATTTACAAATTAATCAATCTAGGTCATAACATTGGAATAGTTCATTACCAAATTTTGATTTCCCTCTTCAATTCGTCAATAGAATGAAGCTGCTTGAGTTTATCATGCTCAATATGAAGAATTGCCGTCTTAGTCATCTCGTTTTGCTGAGTCTTTTCCGTAGAGGCTGCTCTTACGATCACATCTATCGGGTTAGAGGTTTTCACCATATCATTTATGACCACACGCAGCTGAGTCAAAAAAGGATCACCTATATCGACAGTCTTTAATCGGATAGACAATTCAGGAATATCCTTGGGCTTCACGGGAATACGTACCCCATACTGATCCTTCTCGCTGCTAATTCCCTCTGTAAGCGATAAGGCATAATAAGCGTATTCAACCTGTATGGTGTCGATGTCCTCAAGTTGGAATAGATCAGGATACCTCTGCTTCAGTTCATGCCGAATCTGCTCAGACCAATATACAAGGCTGTAATCATCCTGCAATCGCCTTCCCACGTAAAGACCCTGTTCATCAAAATCACGTTCGTCTTCTACATGAATGATCACTTTGTCCGGATCCATCACGTTAAAAACCTTCGCAGTATACACTTTAAACTTGAAATTATAAAAGCTACCTGCTGCAACAGCATCCATATTATACTTTTGTTTCATGTATTCGATTGCTTCCCGCTTAACTTCTGCATGTTTCCAAGGCAAGCCTTCTAGTTCTGAATAGATGTAAAATCCAAAGGATGCAACCAAGACAACCGCCACAGAAAAGATCATCTTTTTCATGCAACACCTCGCAAGGCAAACTACTTCAACGATTAAGCAATGAAAGCAGTTTGCTCATTTTTTACTCACATCATGCTTCGATTCCTGAAAGGTGCATATCCTTCCTTAACCTCATCCACTGGATCCCATTTCGACCATGCCGCTTCAAGCATATTTCCTTCATTGTCTCGAAAATAAAAGTATTTGGCTTCGCCTTCACCCAATGTATAAAGCTCCTGCACCGCGACTCCATTCTCTTTCAAATAAGAATACGCATATTCAATGTCCGGACATTGAAGTGCCATAATCGGAAATGGACTCCCATTTCTGCTGATCTCTAGTCTATGTTCATCTTCCGTTTCAATTAACAGCAAGGCAATAGAATGCATATGCGGGTGATGCATAACCGCAAGGAATGAACCTCGATCTTCAAATTTGTTCATTAACATAAATTCCAAGTTTTTTGAATACCACGCGATAGATTCATCCAGTCTTGATGTCGGAACATATACGTACCCGATTCGTGTAAATGCAAACTGTGCAGCGCTCATAATCCGCCCTCCTTATTCGTTTCCTTCAGTATGTAACAATGATTGCGGTCTCTCTACTTTCATTTTCTTAATTCGTCTAGGATGCTCTCCAACTGCTATCCAAATATTTGTGCTGCAATTCCGTACAAGGTATTATTCCTCGCAGGCAACTGCTCTGCATTCTGAATCATGACTGGGGGATGAGTCTCTCTCGTAAAGCCAGCTTGCTCCAACAGTCGGATAAACGCAGGCTGCTCCTCAGGCACATCAATGCGAAGCAGCTTGCCCTGGTTGGAATCGGCTAAGAAGTGAATCACGGCCGCAGCCGCTTCCTGCTGAAGCGCTATAACCGGCCCTAACACAACATATTTCGGCCCTTTTACAGCTAATCCATATCCTAGCGGATTTCCTTCTGAATCCTGCACGATCACGCTTTGTTTTGCCTGCTTCATTCGAGCAGCAAGGAATATCTCTCTATCTGCGCCGATTGCTGCTTGATCCAGCTCTCGAACCAAGTTGAAGTGCTCCTCTTGCATAGGCAGCACCCGATACTTTGATTTGTCGCCAATTAGAATAGAAGAATTGCAGTTCGTGCACACAAGCTTATTTACATATGTAACCGTATGATAACCTAAGCCCTCATATAACGGCTTCCCTTCTTCCGTCGCAATCAGCATGATGGTGTCGTTATGACCGACTGCATACAGGCTTGGACAACCGCTTTTCCTAACCCTAAGCCTCTGTACCGACTATCTACGATAACCATGCCGATTGTAGATAATCCAGATCGATAAGGAAGGATTGCAGCACTTGATATAATCTCGCCTTGATCATTGCGATGCCCCCATACCGTACCAGCTGACATGATCGTCTGAATATCGTGCTCATCATAATCCCAACCGATAGATGCGGACAGGTGAATAAGTCCTTGTGTATCATTGGAATGAAATTGTTCTGCGGTCATTGCCTGAATCGGAATCATCCTATATATCACCTTTCTATTTAACCCAAGTTAGAAATAAAAGAACCCAGCTCTCCAAGATCATTGTTCTCTAGGGCTGGGTCGTAGTTGGGAAATTAAATATTTCATTATGATACATACAAATACCTTTTACTAAATTCTTTTCCCTTCATATTCGATCTTGAATGAGCGGCACGATGGATATTCATATTCATGCTTTAACATTCCCATTATAATCAAGGATTCATAGCCATCTTCCGTCCGTATACATTCACGTAGCATTCCTTCTACTTGAAATCCGGCGCTTTCATATACATGCTTCGCTCGCAAATTATGCTCCTTCACATCCAACCATAGGCGGTGGGCATTTACTATTTCAAACACAAAATGTGTAAGCAAACGGATTGCTTCTTTGCCGTATCCTCTTCCCTTATCGACAATATTGATCCGAACCAGCTCAACAGAGCGATGCGAGTTTAGCAAACCAGCCAATATGATATATCCGACCTTCTGACTATCCTTTGTATGTATGATGAAATGAAGGGTATCATCGCTTTGTATCGTATCAACATGCTTTTCCCGCGGCCATACTATAACATACTTGCTGTTCTCGGGATCTTTTTCAGCGGTTAATACGAAATCCAGATCTTCTTCTCTAGTTCTACTCAATTGGATATGTTCAGATGCAATGACTATAGTAGAGATAAATTTCTGTTCCATTGATTTTCAACCACCTTTTTAAGACCTGTACGTTGCAGCTACAATTCTATCTTTCAATAGATGATATAGATAAGCAATGGTATTGGCGGCAGTATGCTCATCCCCTTCTTCCATAGGGAAATCCTCATCTCATCAACCGCATCCTCCATGCCACTATCGTTGCCGATTGAGATATCTCCAACTTGAAATTCGAATACTTTCTTCGTATCGAATATCAACGAGGGGGTACCGCTAAAATGTTTAATTGTTAATCTAACAAAACTGAATTTCTCCGCTCTCCGTCGCATTAACTCAGAATAGTATCAAAGCACATCTTGTAAAATTCGTGCCTTCCTCCGTTCGTCTCCTGCTCGAATGTGTCAACAATCTTGAAGCCAGCTTGTTCATAGACCCTAATTGCTCTTTTGTTAAAGGATGCCACCGACAATGTGAACTTCTGCGGTGCATACTTCTCTCGAGCATAGTCAAGTCCTGCCTGAATAAAATCGTTTCCGATGCCTCGTCCAGTTAAATCAGGCCGCATTCCTAATCCGATATCAACTGTATCCGCTGACGTCATATGAAACGTATAAAATCCAACAAGCTCCTCATTTTGCAACACAACATAATGTGTACAACCACGCTGTTCAGCATCGAGAAATTCTTTTAAATCGTCCTCATCCGCCATAATGTCGTAAAATGAGTATATTCCAGAATAATGCCAGTTATATGCGATTTCTTCCGCCTGTGTTTGAGTCATTTGCCGAAAGTGAAAACTCATCGGTGCTCATCCTCTCTTCTGTTCCCCGTACTCTTCACGTTAATATGCACAAAAACCGCTCCACACCCGGATATTTTTCTCCAAGACTCGTAATATCAAAGCCTGCTTTCTGATAGAATCCAACTGCATCACGATCCGTTTCTGCCTCAAGTTTGCCGATATTGCTGCTTTGCATGAATTCATTGATCATGAATTGTCCAATTCCTTGACCTCGAAGGTGCTGTTTCACAGCAATATGGCGCAAGACGGCCCCTCCATTTTTTACGATGGATATCCCTATAAGCCCGACCAACTCTTCCTGATAGAATTGGCCAAACAATTGTAATGAAGGATCGGTTCGATATCTCTCAACCTGTCGATTTATTTTGTCATCATCAGGATACATACATTCTGCCAGCAATTCACGAACGCGATTCTGATCGGGATAGTCTATTACATTCACAAGTGCTTTCAAGTTACTTCCTCCGTGTTGATTGATTATGTATAAAAAACTTGCTAGTTATTCTCCAGCATTCCCCCTTGCCCTTTTCTTGAAGCACTGCATCGCAGACAGGAGGCACTGCCACATATTTGATGCCCCTAGGCTCTAATTGGTTTCCTATTCCTAAATAATTCACTACATCTAGGTAAATGTAATGATGAGCGTTGGCAAGCCTTCTCAAGGGAACCATGCATCGGAATGCGAAGACCAGATGTGTAACCCTTCTTCTCAATCAAACCAGCCTTTTCTTTTGAACCAGGCATACATTCCAATACCACCGACAATGAGAACTCCCAGAACGATAAAATAACCCCATTGCCAATGAAGTTCAGGCATGTTATCAAAATTCATGCCGTATATCCCGACAACGAATGTAAGAGGCATGAAAATGGTCGTTATTACAGTCAACGTCTTCATAATCGTATTCATGCGATTGGAATTTAAGGACATATAACTGTCTCGCATATCTGCAGTCATCTCGCGATTCGATTCGATCATTTCAGACAGCTTCAGCAAATGATCATAAATATCTGTAAAGTAGAGCAAATGACTCTGCACGCCTTCAATACGCTCGGAATTAATGATTCGGTACAACAAATCCCGCATCGGCACTATCGTTTTTCGCAGCTTCAGCAGCTTGGATCTGATTTCAAATATATCGTCCATTAAGCTCTGGATGGAGTCCTTCCCTTCATTGGATTCAATATCAGACAATTGATCTTCAAGCTGATATGCCGCCGGGAAATATTGATCGACCAACTTGTCGATTACCAAATGAGCCGCATACACATGTCCGGCTTCGAACAGTTGCTGCTTCTCCGCAATGCGATTCCATGCGTCGTCGATTTCCTTGGAAGGATTCAAATGAAACGTTACGATGAAATTATCTCCCCAAAATAAATCCACCTCTTCTGCCGCTAATGTATGGGGATGCAGCGAATGCAGAACAAAAAATGAGTATTTTCATAATGATCAACTTTCGGGCGCTGCAGCAAATGATGTAAGCAATCTTCGACGGCTAGTGTGTGGAAATGAAAATACTGCTCCAGCAGCCTCGCTTCCTCAGGCGAAGGTTCATTGAAGTCTACCCAATACCACTTTGGTTGTATATGCTCAAGTTCTTCTAAGGTTATATCTCGCCTTAATTCCATCTTATCCGTTACAGCCAAAATACGAAGCATATTTGCATCGATCCCTTCAAGTTAGGTAAATGACATGCAGTCGATAAAAATAGGATCTTCTGTAGTTAGTATGCCAGAACTATTACGTATAAATCGGGCATCCATTCAGTCGATATGCCCTCCATACCTTTGGAAAGCTGAAATACAGTCTCATTCTGCGATTTGTTCGCAATAGCTTGTACCGATTCGACCCCTATGCCAAGCGGCGTTCAAACCTACGCTCTTCAATAAATTCACTGGCACATACGGTTC
Organism: Paenibacillus alvei DSM 29; assembly: GCF_000293805.1. Classification (GTDB taxonomy): domain Bacteria; phylum Bacillota; class Bacilli; order Paenibacillales; family Paenibacillaceae; genus Paenibacillus_B; species Paenibacillus_B alvei. Next base: position 442,429 of record NZ_AMBZ01000006.1, read on the forward strand.
ACCATTAAAAGCTCAGATGTCTGGAAATATGGCATACTCGCCTGCAATGCGATGCTGTTCAATTTTCACTGTTTCAAACTATCGCCTTATCTGATTATGCATCTGTTCATTCTCGGAAACATGAGCGCAAACAACCCACTTCTAGCAATCAGCGAAAGGTGGGTTGAAGTAAGAAGCTGGAACATAGTATATAAATAGAGATAGACCTTACATACTGGTTTGCTTAGTTTCTGCATTTCTTACACCGAACGGGACATGCACGGAAGGCGCAATTCTCGCAACTCCTTCGATATGCCCGACCTGATCATCGAAAAAGATGTGAGGTTTAAAAATTTTCAGTACCCGCTCCTTCTCTACCCCACCTAAGAAAAGGCTTCATCAATCCGGATATCCAACTTCCTGAGTGTGGAAATGACCCGTTCATGCGCAGGCGCATTCCGCGCCGTTGCGATGGCGACTCTTATTTTCGGACGATATTTTGGATTCTCGATTCTTCGATTGATTTCTCTTCGTTGAAGCTTGGATATTTCGAGAAAGAAGCGAAGCAGCGGGCCAGGTGGCAACGGCTCCCCCGCCATTAGCTGTTCATGCTGATGAAATAATCCTATTGCCCCCTGCTGGTACACCGCTTCAGCCGAATCGTCTGCAATAATTCCGTCGAAATCAAATGCGATACGGAGCTCTTCATCTTCGTCATCATCAACGAAATCAGTAGGATACACGCAGCCCGCTGGCAACCCCAACCCGACGGCATGCTTCACATCATCTTTATTGCCAGACAAAAAGAGCGACGCATTAAAAGCATCCATATAAACAAACGGATCATTTCCAGTGACGAACACCGCCCGCGTAATAGGCAGACCATAGTGCTCTATTGATTTGAATACGCGCAGGCCGGTATCCGGATCATTGCGTGACAACAGAACGACCTCTACTGCTTGATCGCCGATATCCGTACCGTTCAGACCGAGCAATCTCTTAATAAGTGGGAAAGCTACTCCCTTATCAAGCACCCGCTTCTCATGCTCACGTTGGTACTTCCGATATTCCTCTTCCCCGTGTTCTTGAAAGACAGCATCCGATTCTGTCAAATCAAACAACGCGCTCGATGCTACAGCAACTACAAATTTATCTTGGATGTGATATCCCATGTGATTATCCTTCCTCTAGTTTTACTCTTGTATTTGACTCAAATGTTCACGCATTTTCTCCCCAATGATCTCATAGAACGAGACGATATTATCTTCTGGGCCGTTCACGATTCGTTTGAATGCTTTCGAGATTGGACTGGCCTTCGCACCTTGAGCATCCAGCAAATACCCGCCTTCTACCGCTTCCCAGTTGCAAAGTTCCCCCAGCTCGATTCTCATCACTTCTCCAACATAGGTGCCCCATATCGCGGCTATCGACCACACCTCTCGATCGAGCGGCTTGATCATATCTGGCTGACTCGCATAATCATTAGCATAATTGTCCAATATGTCCTCAACGCGATGTACGCTCTCGCTGCTGAAGTCCAGCGTATGACCCATCGATGCGGCTATCTGAATTGCCATTTTCGTGTGATGAACGACCATTTCATTCAAGCTGTATGTTTCCATGTTGTTTCCCTCCAATATATCCTCGTTGTCGTTATTCTCTGTCTTATCATCAACTTACTTGCCCAGCTCCGTGTACTTGTTAGAGTAGCGTTATCTGCATAAGGAGGCTTCAATTCCGGTATATAAGCCCTTTGCTCCTTCGATGCGTTCCAATCCGGTAGAAATTCCAAAATAGCAGGCTGCTGCGTTAATGCACAAATAGCATCCACATCTTCCATTCGATACTCACGCAGCAATATGTCGCCACAATCAATTGTTAACTCTGTCATCCCCGTCAGCACTCTCCTGATGATTCAATGTCGCTCCCCTAGAAGGGAGATTGCCATTCTTATATTGTGTAATCGCTTCCCGAAGGGATCTCGAACATAAAAGCGTCTTACTCCCCAAGGCTCATCTGCAGGCCCATACTCGATTGAAAAACCGGCACGTTCCATGTTCATCAGCACAACATCGACATCATCCACTTCGATCGATAAATCCGGCACAGGCGTATCTGACCCTCCTTGTGATGCGATACTCATCTGAACACTCATTTGAGCATCATTTCCATAGGTAGCAATCCAACCGTGATTCATCAGCAGATTCAGCCCTAATATTTCCTCATAGAAATGTTTGGCATCCAACAGATTCGATGCTGCAATATTCGCCACGATTCGTTTAACCGCCATAAATCCCTCCATCACAAGAGATCAATTTTACGACTGAAATATCCCTGGCTATTCCATGAACTTCCTGTATTGAGTGTACTTTACACTCATACGAAAGTATATACTTTCCTGATTTGTTCGGGGGAAAATCACAATACCTTTATGCGGTGGTATCAATCGAAACCTGTTGTTCAATTCACTCTCCACCATCTATACTGGAAAGAAGTAGACAAAAGAAGTAGATTCCTTACACGATCGGAGTTGATGAGATGTTTAAGCTAAAGGATATTGGAACCTTTACGTCGCTGCCTGAGCTTGCTATGCACATCTATGAAGGCAATCTATCAGCGCTGCGCGATGCCATTGCACAAGGCTGGGATATGGAACAAGAGATCAGAATAAGCCAATATACAACTGTGATCCCGCTAGAACTAGCCATAATTATGGAACAATTCGAGGTAATTAAATTGCTTATCGAGCACGGGGTGAATTTGAATCACAAGAAGGAACCGTCCTTCCTGCTAGCTGTTCGCTATTGCGAAGAAGAGATCATAAGATACGTCGTAGCACATGGAGCCAAAATCGATGCTCTGGATCATCTTAAGAGCAATGCCTATGTACAAGCTTATTACGGAAAAAACACAACCTCCCGCTCATCCATGAGCTTGGCTTAGATGCTGCCAAATATGGCGGTTACACACTACGCAAAGCCGTTGACGCTCGTGATTGGCGCACGATTGAATTTATGCTTCAGCATGGAGTGGATATCAATTTCAATAAGCCGGATATGGTCTACCCGTATTGTTCTACCCCTTTAACCGCTGCTGCACGAAATGGCGATTTAATGATGGTTCGATACTTGGTTGAACATGGAGCGGACGTGTGTATATGTGAAAAAGGCGGTGATCGTGCCTATACGATTGCTGTGCAAAATAAAGATAGCGCTATGGCCGAGTATTTAAAGTCATTGGAGCCTGCAGAATTTCATAGCATTGAAAATAAAAGATTGGCATTGAAGAGCTATAAGCTGCCACAAAACCTTATTGATTTTCTAATAGGAGACAAGCTGCGAATCGAATTGCCTGACAACGACTACGAAATCGGCTACATTGAGTTCTTCCCTTTTACGGAAACGATTGAAATGAAAGCAGGCAGGAAGAAATTGCTGCGTCTCTCCGCGGGCGTGGATAACTATACTTCGATTCTCCTTGTCTGGAATCCAAAGACGAAATGCATCGGCTACTATGATGAGGAGCATCAGGAATACGGCGATGTATGCAGTTTCGAGGATTTTCTTGCACTGCCTGAGCTGTATCTAACCAAGATTGTGGAGGGTGAATTGGTGACATGAAGCAGTACTTCTAATTTTAGAGTCATACATACGGTATATAAGAACCAGATTAGCAAGCTCTCGAAATATCGAGAGCTTCTTTATTTTATATCTCTAAAGTTAGGTGCTGCCTTCTATAACAGTCTTCCACTACATTTGCCTAATCGCCGTACACACCATATTGCCAAATATTCGAATGTCCTCAAATAATCATAACCTACAGGATTAGCGCCTCAGATTTGACTGATTAAAGATACAAACAAATTTATATCTTTACAACTTTAACGGTTATAGTATAATGTTTTCGAATTGTATTTTTCACAAGTTGTTCACATTTCAATTAAAGGTGGTGGCCGCTAACAACTGTATGGCACAGCATCTTTTGTAAGCGCTTCGTTTTTGTACGATGCAGGTATACTCATTGAATGAGAGGGAATGCTGATGGCAAATAAAACGTTAACCGCCGAGCACTCGAGGCAGGAATTAACTCCCGAACAATACTCATCCATTGCGAAGTCAGATAACTTCAGAAAGCTGATTCGAACCAAGAAAACCTTCATTATTCCTTTCACAATCTTCTTCCTTTGCTTCTATTTCGCCTTACCGATCCTTACATCCTACACGGACATCTTGAATTATTCCTTTTACGGCAGTATTACATGGGCTTGGGTCTTTGCCTTTCTGCAATTTGTGATGACCTGGGCATTTTGTATGATTTACTACAAAAAGGCTTCTACATTTGATAAAGCCTCCGACCAAATAATTGTTGAGAAAGGGAGGTAGACCATGAATACTGCTGCATTTCTTATGTTTTTGGCCATCGTTGCCTTGACACTCGTTATTACATATTGGGCTTCGAAAAAGAGTAAATCTGCAAGTGAATTCTATACAGCCGGAGGCGGCTTGACCGGATGGCAGAACGGGATGGCAATTGCCGGGGACTATATGTCAGCAGCTTCGTTCTTAGGGATTGCGGGGTCGATTGCGTTAGCAGGATTTGATGGATTTTTCTACAGTATCGGCTTCCTTGTTGCTTACTTAGTCGTACTCTTCTTAGTCGCAGAACCTTTACGAAATTTAGGGAAATATACGTTTGCCGATATGATTGCAGCTCGCTTCAAAACGACAAAAATTCGCGGATTCGCTGCGTTTAATACCATTGCCATATCCATCTTCTATATGATTGCACAGCTTGTAGGTGCAGGAGCCTTGATCAAGCTGCTTCTCGGTATTGATTTTGCAACCTCCGTCATCATCGTAGGTATTCTTATGACCGTCTACGTCACGTTTGGCGGAATGCACGCAACGAGCTGGGTACAGATTGTCAAAGCAATTCTGCTTATGGGCGGAACGTTTCTGATCTCGATTCTCGTGCTATACAAATTCAACTGGAGCCTCACAGGCATGTTCGATCATGTCAAGGATGCAACGCCACTCAAAGAGAACTTCCTTAATCCTGGCGTTAAATATAAAGATGGTCTTGATACACTGTCTTTGACGATGGGATTAGTACTTGGAACCGCAGGCCTTCCTCATATTCTTGTCCGCTTCTTTACGGTTAAAAATGCGAAAATAGCTCGCAGCTCTGTTGTATACGCAACTTGGATTATCGGTATTTTCTATGTGATGACGATATTCCTGGGTTTTGGCGCTGCTGCATTCGTTGGAAATGGTGATATTACCGCTGCGGATAAAGCAGGGAACATGGCTGCACCGCTCCTCGCAAAAGCACTGGGCGGCAATATGCTATTTGCATTTATTTCTGCTGTTGCCTTCGCAACTATTCTCGCCGTTGTAGCTGGACTTGTACTTACCGCCGCTGCTGCCTTCTCCCATGACTTCTACAATCAAATCTTAAGAAAAGGGCAAGCGACAGAGAAGCAGCAAGTCAATATGGCACGTTATGCTGCCATCGGGATATCTGTTATTTCTATTATTCTAGCCTTATTTGCACAAAACCTTAATGTTGCATTCCTCGTATCGCTAGCGTTTGCCGTTGCTGCGAGTGCAAACCTGCCTGTTATTTTATATACAATATTCTGGAAACGTTTTAATACGAATGGCGCGATCTGGGCCATGATGGTTGGTCTGATCGCCTCCGTAGGACTCGTTCTCGTCAGTCCGAACGTATTTCATCCTGAAGCTGGAAAAGCAATCTTTGTTGGTAACGCGCTTTATCCGCTTACGACTCCAGGTATTGTATCCATTCCGCTCGGTTTCATCGCTGGTTACATCGGTACCATGCTGTCGAGTAAAACAGGAAAAGCAGACAATCAAGTTGAATTCGATGAAATTCTCGTACGCTCCAATACAGGAATCAATACCACGATGTGACCCTAAGTTTATATTGTATGCACAAAAGCATCCATTCAGCGGATGCTTCTTTTTTACGTATGTCTTTCTTACCGATGCAATATTGAAACAAGATGTTGCATCTGCGACGCGAGCCCACTCGTCATGATAGCCAGAATACCTATTCCTAATGATTAATGAACCGCAACCGCTAATCAAAACGTTTACTTCTTATTTAGCTCCCCCTATGATATATCTACAGGATAGATTTCTAGTTAGATACACATTCGTGCTGGTTCAAAGTGAAGGAGGAGATCTGTAGCAATGAACGTAATCGTAACGAAATATAATGATGACTGGAACCGTATGTTCGAAGATGAAGCTCGAAAGATAAAAACGATTTTCGGAGATGAGTTGACCGACATCCATCACATTGGCAGCACTTCTGTTTTTGGATTACAGGCTAAACCGATTATCGACCTGATGCCGGTTGCAAAGGACATTGGAAAAATCGATGCTTTCAACGAGCAAATGACAGAACTAGGCTATGAATGTATGGGCGAATTCGGCATGGAAGGACGAAGATATTTCCGAAAGGGCGGGGAACATCGGACACATCATGTACACGTTTTTCAAGCAGATAACAAGGAAGATATTCAACGTCATTTGGCTGTAAGGGATTATTTGCGCGCACATCCTCAGGAAGCTGAGCAGTACGGCAACTTGAAGGAAAAGCTGACAAGTCAACATCCGAATGATATTGAAGCATATATGGATGGAAAGGATTCGTTTGTGAAGAACCTCGAAAAGAAAGCATTGGATTGGCTTGGTTAAAGCACTAGTATATAGTGGATAGAAAAAAGTAATTCCCCATATTCTTATCCGCTCCCTCACTATTACTCTGATTAAAACACAAATGACCCACAAGCGGGTCACTTTTTTCAAAGTGTCCTTCTTATGGGTCACAGTTCAACGTATCTATACGGTGATACACTGACTCACTGCTTCCCAAGGATTGCTTACCTTTGTCTCACCGCAAAGAATGTCGGATCCGCGTGCGCAAGTGCATGGGACATCATTCCTCGCAGGAAAAGTCCGTGGCCGTGGTAGCCACCGAGGTGGTATTCGTCGTCTTGCCATCCTCGTACCTGATTCCCGATGATCTCCCGACCATTTTTACCTTCATTTTCGAGATAATAACGGAAAAACGATATGGGCAGACACATGAGGCCGAACCGTCCATCCGAGGCGTAAGTCTCCGATGCAACCCCTCTCTTCTCGCCTGGCTTTTTTTTCGCATCTGCATCGAACCAGGAAACGTCCTCTAAGTTCACGTTGACGGTCTCACTCCAGCGGTTTCCTCTGGGTATCGGATTATTTAGGCAGTGGTTATAGTGGCTCCGGTAGGCCGTGTACACGTAGGCTCGCGCCTTCCTGTTGACGGTTGCCCACTGCCGAGCGCCCTCCCACAGCCGGGCCAATTGGGGAAGCCTTTGCTGTTCGGTGTCGCCAAGGTTAATGTCGAACGCGTTGAGCTGTATGAGATGCTGGGTGAAGAACGGCTTCGCGCTGAACTGGGCCATCAACTCGACGAGCCGATTTCCGCTGCGGCTGTATCCCGACACCATGACATGCCCGATTGTGTCGAATCTCGGCTTGTCTGGTGCGTTCAGCAGCGTCAACAGCGAGCGGTAGACATCGTTGAGCGTGCCGAGCATGCCGTCTGGTGTGATCATGTCAGCGAAATTTCCGGCGTGATCGGCGACGGGGACAACATAAGCAAGATTGGGTTCACGACGAGTGACGGCCATGACATGATGAGCGATGCTTTTGAAGTCGGAGCACAAATATCGGATCCCGAGCCTCACGTAGTACGGCACTCCGTCTGCCGGCAGCTTACCTGTCCAGTATGGACGCGTACCTTTGTACTCTTTCTCGTAGGTCGGCGGATGAAAGAGTACATGGAAGTTGAGCGGGGCGAGTAGAGTCCCGTTGCTAATCCGGTTGACCAAGGTGGTCGGCATCCATACGAAGAACAGCCGCGTCGTGCCGGAGTCACGTTCCAACACGAACGCACGCCCGGCGATGTCTTTCCTGTTTCCATCACTGATTCCGGCGGAGCTGAATGGTACGGGCTGATAGCTGAAACCGTCGGAAGCTCGCTTGTCGAGGATCGTCCACCCGAACTTTCGTAAGTTGGCGCCGGGGAGGAGCGCATCAGGATCTTGCTCTACTTCCCCGGACGATCCGCGTCGGAACAACCCAACGGGATAAAGGTCGAAGACCGTGCGGCTAACATCCTTCATCACCATCGCTACGAGATGGTAGCGAGGTTCGAGGTGACAGCAATGTCTGTACCAGACGTCGGGGTGTATTCGTTCCACTCCGCGATGAGCGCGCCCTTCTCGCCGGGCTGCAGAATCGGCACAGGAGCTTGTGTGCCTCTATGAGCGAATGTCACCTTTGCGACGGTGATGGTCGTCGCGTTAGGTATAGCGATGATCGTTTGCGCCTCCTGGATATGCTGTTCATCCTCCACGTCGATGACGACCGGTAGGCCGACAACGAACCCGGAGCTGTCGGCAACCTTGATGTTCACGGGATTGCTGCTCGGCGTGATGTCCATTGTCGACGTCGTGAAGACAGCGTCTTGGAGGTGTACTGCCGCTCTTCCAGGATTCGCTGGCGGGATGCCCGGATAGTTGCGGTCGTCGTATGCTGCGATCTCCCTAGCAATGCTCAGGTATGGTGCTGGGATGGGCGCACCGATGGAACCCCCTTCGGCGTACCGCATCCACCGCTCTTCCCAGCCCTTACGCACTGTGAGAACGACCCGTGCGCTGCCGGCTCGCAGGAACGCTTGCCTGGTTGGATCCGAATGGCGGAGCTGACGGATGAACGGCCAACTTGGCGGGACGTCCCAGAAATACGAGTACAGGAACGTTACCACGTTCTCCCACTCGATCGCCTGGTTAATGAACCGGATGACGTCCTCATGCTGTCGAACCAGCGTCCATTGCTCAGGGGTCAGCCCGAGGCTCGGCTGGTCGAAGCCAATACCGTGTTGAAGGTCGACATTTGCCGCCATGAAGGCAGCCAGAACGTTGGCTGGCATAAAGTCAAAGTCAGTGCCGAGGATGAACTTCAGCACACACTTCATGATCTCGTCGCTTTCCTCACGCCGCAACGTCAGAGTGTCGACGTTTGCCAGCTTCTCCTCGATGGCGGCAATGCTTGCTGCTATTTCCTGCTGTTGGGCGAAGTGCTTGGTCTGCGCGGCGTCATACAGGGCGTTCCAGACGTCAGTCCGCCATTGCTCGATGGCCTCCGGTGTCAGCTCCAAATGCACGGTGAGACGGCACAGTACTTGCTCTGAGTGGTGGAAAAAGAAGGTGACCTTATGGTGACCGGTGTAGCCCTGCATGAAGGGCACCCCCGAGGAAACCGACATGATCTTGTGATCTCGAATGATCAACGCCTCGGTTTTGCCCTGCCATCCTGGTTCGATGTGGGAGCCGATGACGTCGAAGTTCATCTTGTCGTCGGAGTCATCCTTTCCTATCTGGGCGTCCAGTCTGATCTCCCGTATACGTGTGCCGCCGGGAACGTCGAATTCAGCGTCGAGGAACCACCATCCGCCGTTGGTGTTATCGCGCGCGGTCGGCGTCAACGGAGTCGGTTCCGCGGGATACGCTTTGACCGAGACGCCTTGACGCTCAGCGAGCCACTGGTATTTCGGGATGCCGTTGGGGTCGGGAATGCCGTCCTGATTTACACGATCCGTCGTAATATCAGAGCGCTTCACGTTGAACGTGAACGGCCCCTGCTGCGCCCTCAGCAATTCAAGCTCTGCGTATGCGCGCCGCATTGCCGCGCCCGGTTCAGGGACGACGATATCGTACGTCAGCCGCAGCCCGTATCGGTACAGCCTGACCCGCCACTTCCTCATCAGGCTGAAGTAGTCAATCCGTATTGGGTTGACGTTGTTCGTGTTTTTAAGCATGCGTGTCGAGGTCTGGGACGTTCCTGTTTCCGTGGTCGTCGATATGGTGACCTTGTGTTCACGCCTCGACCGTGCCGATGCCTTCATAGTAGTGGTCCGAGCGTGTTTGATGCTTTCGCTGGCAGACACCGACTCCGACCCTTGCGCTGTGAAGCCGGTTGTGCTCGAACCCGAGATGATGGGAATGCCGCCCTGGACCGTTCCCGTGATATTGAACTGGTTGGAGTGCTGGCTCTGCGACGACGTCGACTGGGAAAGATCGGTGTTGTCCGTCACTCCTGTTTCGCTGATCTCTTCCAGCGAGTCAGTGACGATCGTCGTGAACTCTTTCGATGTGACGGACCATTCTTTGTACGTGACCGCGGTCTCCTCTCCTGGGGCAAGCGGAATAGTTGACACGAGTTCACCGCGCTGGATCCCTACGGGAACCATCTCGATTCGTTCAAGGTTGAGCATTCCTATCGGTGGCGTCGCGGTACCGGTTGTGAGAGCGCGCAGGGCAACGGCGGCGGAGTTTAGCGCCTGGGCGGATCGGCCGATCTCGGTGGGGGAGTCCGCCTCTACCTTCCTCATGTGCTTGGTGCGCTTAACGATAAGGGCCTCGGCAAACGCCGCCAGTTCACATCCGGGAATTCGCGAGATCGCCGTGAGATCCGGGCGTAGTAAGGACACCAACGGATCCTCGAACGCCTTCAGAAGCTCTAGCGTCTCAATGGAGACATGCGCCGTGTCTCCATCGTGCTGATCGATGTTCCCCAGTCGGTCACGAACATCATCGGTATCCCCAGGAGCCAAGGCCAGTTGTCGAATTGCGCCCAATTTGACGATTCCGCCCACAGGCTCGTCGCCGACCGCAGGAACGTTTACTGGCACGAGCGTTCCTTTGAGAATCTCTCTGGCCGAGTTGTCGAGAACCGGCGCAGATTCCGCTACATCCATAAAAATCCACTCCTTATTTTTTATTATCTAGTAGTATTTCCATTAATACTATTTTTATGTCGTACGATAATCAGGCGAAAGGGTGACCTTCCTTCGAGACTTAGATTTGCACCTGAAGGAACTAGTTCTCCTGACTGGGGAATGGGGTACCCGCCAAAGAGGCGGGTCATTGCACGAGAATTGCAGTGGGAACCCGTTTTTTGAACGGAGAGGCTGGAAATGGGTGAAATTAAAATGATTATTGATGGAGCTCAAGATGTACGGAAAGTGGATTGATTTAAAGGATGCTTCGCCTTGATGGAATTTAAATGGAAGACGAACAGAATAGTATTAAATGAATTATAGAGCCAACCAAAATGACCTCGCCGGAATAGGTTCTAGGGTTGCATTATATTTAAGTGTTGATCTACAATCCCCCCACCGTTATTCAGGTGTAGAAATGCGGTTTGCTTTTAAGGATTATAAAATTCTATTCATATAGAGCAATTCTGATATTAGAATCGATTTAAGGAGGAATTTCATTTACTGTCAAAAAACATTTTATGAGCTTCAAGAAATATTAATACGGCTACTCTTTTCTAATTTTATATCACAAAGGATAGTCAAAAATCTTTGTTGCTACGTGCCTCGCTTTAATTTTGGTTCATTTGCTGACGCTTCGTTCCCTAATTGCGCATTACAATTTTGCATTATCGACCGATCAAAATCATTACACGTAGATAAAAAAGAACTCCCCTTAGGCTTTTACCTATTGAAGAGTTCAAAACAATTTATATCATGCCCATATACATAAAATAGAGAGATAGAGTGCCCATACCATTCATTAGACCGATTCCGGCTATTCTTCCTTCAGATCCGGTTCAGGTGCTAATTTTTTAGCTAAGAACATAGCCACGATAACCGCTGTAATCCCGCCGACAAGCTTGCCGACGATCATTGGGAAGATCATTTCTTTTGCGACCCCAGCCGTAAAGCCGAGGTGATCGCCGAATACGAATGCGGCAGAGACGGCGAATGCAACGTTGATAACCTTGCCTCGCACATCCATGTCCTTCATCATACCGAACATCGGGATAACGTTGGCCAGCGTCGCTACCAGACCTGCTGCTGCAATCTCGTTCATCCCAAGCATTTTGCCCAGCTTCATAAGAGGCTTGTTGAATACCTTCGTAATAACGAATACCATCGCAAAAGCACCAGCCAAAACAATGGAAATGTCGCCAACGATCTTAATTCCTTCTTCAATCGGTGCAAGTCCCGGAATGATTGTAATATCCGTCAACTGCTGCGTGATGCCAGCCGCAAGACCAAGCGTTGCAACAATGACGATGAACTGACCGAAAATCGTGAAGCCCTTGATCATCCCGTTCGGGAATTTCCACAATCCCAACACAATCAGTACGGCGAACAGGATGATAGGAACTAGGTTGGACAAGATCATTGAGAGCGAATAACCTGCCACCAAGCCGCCGATTAAGCAGCCAAGCGGAATCGTTACAATACCAGCCAATACGCCAGTAGCCAAATACTTCTGGTCTTCCTTCTTAATAATGCCAAGTGCGACTGGGATGATGAATACGATTGTAGGTCCAAGCATCGCCCCTAAAATCGTACCCGCGAACAATCCCGCTTCCGGCGTTTGCGCCAATTCCTGCGCGAGTGAGAACCCGCCCATATCGTTGGCTAACAGCGTCGTTGCAAACATGGCCGGGTCTGCGCCGAGCGCGCTGTACAGCGGCACAACGACCGGACTGAGTACCTTGGCCAATACTGGGGACAGCGAAATAATTCCGACCATCGCCAGCGTAAGCGACCCCATAGCCATAATCCCCTCATCGAACTGGTGCCCCAATCCGAACTTGTACCCAATGCATTTGTCGATTGCTCCGAGAATCATGAAGATGACCATGCCGTATATGATGATTTCATTAATCTCCACGAACGTGTTCCTCCATTCTTACCTAAGATCAAAAGCGTATTTTTCAATCACGTTTAAAAAGATCGGTTGTCAGCACCGAGAAGGTTGCGGGAACTCGAAGCCTATGCTTTCGTAGCGAGTTTTGCGTTGCAAAACTTGTAAGGAGCAGCGCAGTGTAGGCAAAACTACATGAGCAGCTAAAATGTTTCCAAAGGAAACATACTTCGGAAGCATATGCTATTCGAGAGTGAACGCAAGATTCGATGCCGAGTTGCTTTCAATTTTACTTCGTGATCAAAAGCGAGCTTTTTAAACTACCTATCGGAAGTGTTGTTTGAGTTCTTCAGAAGGAGAAGGAATTACGGAATAATGAATCATCCGCTTTTGATCCATGGAGGATACGAACACCTTCATCCCCTGCTCGACATCGCTGACACTTCCCGTGAATGCGGCGAGGAACTTACCGCCGATCGCCATGCCGAGATTCATTTTTTTCACTCGAATATCACATTGCTTTACTGCCTCATTCAGTGCGAAAATGCCGGAAGACACCGTAGACGTCTCCACGATTCCAAGCGCGTCCACAGGAATTGAGCCATTGCTTCGCTTCAATCCCTCCACAATATCGGAATGAACGCCTAGCAGCTCGAAGTCGCTGATTCGGAAGTCTCCCGCTTCCTCCCGCGCTGATTCCATCGCGGCTTGAACATCTGCGGTATCCCCACTCATCATAATGAGGAACTTGCCTGGACAAATCGGCTTCATATGATGCACACTGACGGGAGATGTCTTCAGCATGCGGTCAGCCGTTTCGTAGCCTTTGCTTATGCTTCGCAGCTCAATAACACCGATTGCACTAGTCATGGGACACCTCGATGGAATCGACGATGCCGACTATGACTGCATCGACGGGGATGTCCGAATTGGCGAATGATGCCCGGGCAGCGCTTCCCGTCGTTACGAGCACAGTATCTCCGATGCCTGCTCCCGCGTTGTCTGCTGCGACGAAATAATCGCGTTGAACAGGTTCATCATGATTCGATAGAGGCTTGACCACTAGGAAGGTCAGACCATTCAGCTTGTTGTCCTTGCGAGTTGCCCACAGGCTTCCCGTAACTTGTCCCACGATCATAGCTTCACCCCGCCGTTATCTTCTGTGCACCTGCATTTTCTGCATACGCAAGTAGTCTTGAGCGAGCGGCGTTATAATGCTATGCCGATCAATCACGATCTCTTTGCCGTTATGCAGGCGATACTTCTTCAGTTCTGCTTCCGTAATCACTTTGCGATTCAGCACGAACTCTTGAGCATGTGGAGTACTTGGAGCGAATTCTACATGGGAATCTTCCTGTTTTTCCACTAGCTGTTGTTCAGCTTGAAGTCCTGATCCTGCTTCCACATGGCTGTCCTCCAGACAGGCTGCCAGCAGATCATGTTCCTTCACCAAGCGAATGCCGTAAGCACGAAGCTTGTTTGCAAACTCATCATACAGCTTGTACAAGAGTACAGGCGCTGTCGCCTTATATTTGCGGTACAGCAATCCTTCCTCGAGCGCAATCACTTCCCGCCCCTTGAGCAGCATCGTTAAGACAAAGCGCTCGCGCGGGCCAGCACTTAACCCGTTTGCGAGATTGGAAAGCAATTGCAGGCACAGCTTTGGAATGATCAGCACATCGCAATCTCTAAACGATTCATCATAATAGAGAACATCATAGTAGGGCTTCAGTACATTCTCTAATTCCGGTACCGCTTCCACCGTTAGAAGAACCGCTCGTTTTTTTGCTGGAGCCGTTTCTTCCTGACGTTCTAGATTCAATCGCTTCATCACTTCTGCAGTAACAGCTTCAATGATTGCAGCTCGCTCTTGAGCTTCTATGTTCATTTTTTCACACTCCTAAACCTAGATGCTCTGCTTCACAATTTTCCCCTTCATTCCCTTTGTAAAGCCGCAAGCATTCGCCTCGTCGTAATCGATATGCATATAAGTTTCATAATTCGCACTAACGCGAACAAGCACATCATCGAAAATAAGCGGGCGCTTGCCAAATACTTTCACCTGCACAATATCGCCGTTCTTGACGTCGAACTTCTCTGCATCTTCTGCCTTCACATGAATATGGCGTTGTGCGGCGATAAGTCCTTTTTCCAAACGAATCATATTGCTGCCCGAAGCAATCACGATACCTGGTGTCCCTTCGAGCTTGCCGCTTTCCTTCACAGGAACCGATACGCCCAACACAACGGAATCCGTCAGCGATACTTCCACTTGCGACTCCTTGCGCTCTGGTCCAAGCACGACTACATTATGCAGCGAACCCTTCGGGCCGATCAGTGTAACGCGTTCCTTGCAGGCATATTGCCCAGGCTGGGACAAGTCCTTCGCCTTCGTCAATTGGTAGCCCTTGCCGAACAAGGCATCAATCGCTTCGCGACTCAAATGCACATGCTTGCCGGATGCCTCCACCTCGAAGCAGGTTTTTTCATTCTGCACCCGCTTCACCACTTCATTAATGATGCTTTCTACCAGTTGGTTTTCCACCATTTTCACCTCATCCATCGTAGTGTCCAACACGGATACGGAACATAATTATCCAGAATAAGGAGGACAGTCGGTTCAATGAACGAATGATATCCTCGCGATCTGCTTCGCCATGCTCCTTCTTGAAGGCCTGATAAGCCAGCAGCTCCGTTTCCCTCGTCAATGTGCGCAACGCATTTATAACAACAACCGCTTCGCCCATATCATAGCTGGGTTGAAAATGTTCCAATCCAAAGTGTTTCTTGGGAAAATGGGACTGCTCGCGCAGTTCCTTGGCGTTCATCCCAAGCAAATGAAACTCTTCAATGCTCTCGCTCAATACCTCGCACCGTACGATTCGCCGTACGAATTGCAGGATTTCTTCCAAATCATCGACCAACTTGGTCATGTTCAGCTTGAAGCAGCAAATTTGCGCTTCTAATAGTTTGGTTTCCAGTGAATCCAGCTTCCCGCGGAATAAGATCCGTGGATGATCCTTGAATACCAGCATATTGCCATACAAATGAGTCATATGTTCCGGTTTCGTTTCCAAAAAACCGCCATACAGCGTACGGAACCGTTTTTTCCCTTCTGTCGCAGGCTCGACATCCAGGTTTTTCGTAACTTGAACCTTAACTTCTTTTTTGGGCGCCGGTGTCTCTTGTACAGCCATATTCGCCCCGGGTTCAGGTGCTTTCAGATATCGAAGCTCAATCTGGTGATCCGCCAAGAAGCTCTTGGCCGATGGCGTCAGAATTGTTCCTGCCGCCGTTTCATATACGGCAACATCCTTCAAATTCCGATTTCGAAAATGCTTGCGAAGTTCGCTTTCCGTAATCACAGCCATGTTCTCACATCCTTCTCGTGCGAATGCGTGTTGTTCAAATCCTTATCGTTACGCACAGCATATCGGCTTGAACAAGCCGATTCATCACGACAGATGAGATGCAGGATGCCAAGCGCGCTGCGCCAGCATCCTGCTCCACCTTATTCAGTAGGCTCGTCCGGAATCCGAATTACTCTACTGTTTTTGTTTTAGGCAAGATTGCGTCCACTTCGGAATGTGGTCTTGGAATTACGTGTACGGACAACAATTCGCCAACACGTTCTGCAGCTGCCGCGCCTGCATCTGTAGCTGCCTTAACTGCACCTACGTCGCCGCGAACCATTACGGTTACGAGACCTGCGCCGATTTGCTCTTTACCGATCAAAGTAACGTTAGCTGCTTTCACCATTGCGTCTGCTGCTTCAATTGCGCCTACCAAACCTTTCGTTTCTACCATTCCCAATGCGTTTGCGTTTGCCATGATTAAATTCCTCCTAATTAATTATCATTTGAATTTTTGTTTATATAAAATGTTGAGTAACCGCTATTGTGAAACAGATAAATAAGAATACTAGGACTCCCGATGAATCTATCAACTTACATTTTTTCAAGAATACGAGCGACGATCATGCCGATCAGCTCTTCTTTGTCTCCTAAATCAAGGCCAGCCAATTTATCTTGTACATTCGCAGGCTGCTCCTGCTCCAACAAATCTTCCATTTCACGGAGGCCATAAGCGACTCTACGGATATTGAGCAAATTAAGCGGGCTGATGTTGTCGGATGTCGAGCTTCCGCCAACCGCGCCGCAACCCAGCGTAAGAGCCGGTGCAATTGCTGTTGTTGCGCCGATGCCGCCAAGTGTACCCGGTGTATTTACAAGTAAGCGCGATACTGGCTTCTTCAATGCGAACTCGCGAATGATTTCTTCATTTTCGGAGTGAATGACCATCGTATGGCCTGCGCCCTCGCCATGTAGAATCTCAATGCAGCGCTCGCATGCCGCTTCCCAGCTGTCTTCTGTGTAGAAGGCAAGAATCGGAGCCAGCTTCTCGCGAGAGTATGGAACCTTCGGTCCAACTTGCGTTTCTTCTGCGATCAGCACGCGTGCATTAGCTGGAATGTCCAGGTTCGCCAATTTCGCGATATGCGCCACACTGCGTCCGACGATTTGCGGGTTCATCGTGCCATTGGCGCGCATAATGAACTTGCCAAGCTGTGCTGCCTCTTCCTTGGAAAGGAAGTACGCTCCCTGCTTTTTAAATTCCGCAATTACCGCATCCTTGCTGCATGCTTCTACAACAACGGATTGTTCGGATGCACAGATTGTGCCGTTATCGAACGTTTTGGAATCCATGATGCGCTTGACTGCAAGCGGGATGTTCGCGCTCTTCTCAATGAAGGCAGGGCCATTGCCCGGGCCAACCCCGATTGCCGGCGTACCGGAGGAATAAGCGGCTTTGACCATCGCTGTTCCGCCAGTTGCGAGAATCAAGGCAACGTCATTGTGCTTCATCAATTGATCTGTTCCTTGGATCGTCGGAACCGTCATGACGCCAATAGCGCCTTCTGGACATCCTGCTTCCGCGGCTGCCTCGCTGATTACCTTCACCGTTTCCAAAATGCTCTTAAGTGCATTCGGGTGCGGAGAGAACACAATACTGTTTCCGGCTTTTAACGAAATAAGCGCTTTGTAAATCACAGTCGAAGTTGGATTCGTGGACGGAATCAGACCAGCAATCACGCCGACTGGAACCGCTACCTCCATCACTTTGTGCGCTTTATCATCCTTCAACACACCGACTGTTTTCATGTCCTTAATGGATGCATACACTTGCTTGGAAGCAAATGAGTTCTTAATAATCTTGTCCTGCCAACGACCGAAGCCTGTTTCTTCGTTTGCCATTTTTGCGAGCTTCTCGCGATGCTTGTAGCCAGCATCCGCTACCGCCTTGACGATGCCGTCAATTTGCTCCTGCGTCATAACGGCAAGCTTCGCTTGCGCTTCCTTGGCTTTCTTAATCAGATCACGGACTTCTTGAATGGATCGCAGGTCTTTATCCAATGTTTCCATCAATATTCCTTCTCTCTACAACATTTTTTACAAGCTTGCTTTTTTGTTTGACTTACTGCGCTTCGTTGTCGGCGCTGGCACCGGCTTCACGATTGAGGCGCTGCCGTTGCCTTGGCTTTTTGCTGCATCCTTTGCCTTTTCTACAGTAGCTGCTGGTTTGGCAGTCGACTGAACAGTGCCCATGTGTCCAGGGTTTGGCTTCCGTTCTTCGACTTTATTGCCACCCTCAACTGCTGCAGATACTGCCTTGGCATGTGATTCCATCGCAGCAGTATCGGCCTTCGACTTTGCATCAGAAGCTGTTTTGACTTTCGGTTCTTCTGTCTTCGAAGCTTCCTTTGCTTGGTTCGTCTGAGCTGTGGGAGCTTTTTCAGACACTTTATCGGACACCACTTCTGCGTCCTTTGTGTCTATTTCGACTGCTTGGTTGGTAAGAACACTCTCAACGTCAGAAGTATCTTCACCATTTTCATGAGCATCAAAAGGCTCTGCCACCAAGGCAGCCGTCTCTTCGTGCATTCGAGCAATGACATGACGTGTTACCAGTACATCCAGCCGTGTGGCCATTTCTGCCCCTGCCTCAACGGCTGCCTGCACCGCACCGACATCTCCATCGAGCTTAACTGTCACCAGTCCGCCCTTAATGATCTCTACTCCGATGCAGGTTACACTCGCTGCCTTCAATGCGGCATCCGCCGCAGCGACTGCACCCAGATAACCTCTAACCTCAACCAATCCTAACGCGCTATGTCTCATCGTACGCTACCTTAATAACTCGTCGGATTATCTGCGACGAATTGGACAGCGTCCGCGAAGGCATCGCATGCTGCCTTGCAGGCCGATTGGCTGCCTGTGAGCAAGCCGCCTGCGAAGTTAGTTTCAGAAGGCGGTCCGAAAAATGCGGCAATAGTGACATCCGCAGCCTTCAACGCTGCATCTAATGCATACATGGCTTCCAGTGGAGGAGCGATCAAATAAGCCAGCGCTTCTCCTTCCCGGATGCCCGCTGTCTCGGACAAATACGAGCCTGTGCGGGACACGCAGTGAGCGAAATACGTAATGCTATTATCCTCATTAGCGCTCACGAAGTGCGCGCCGCTCTCAATGAAATCTGCAACGGCACTCATGCCGCTGCGCACTTCCTCTGGATTAGGCCCAGCCAAGATCCCAATGACCTCGCCCGCCAGCTTCGTCGAAGCATTGGCCGATCCGGCATACATGCTTTTTGCGTAAACGACATCTACAGCAGCCGACTTCGTCGCTTCATCCAATGCCACATACGTGACATCGTCAATGTCGGCAGTAATGATGCCTAGACTTTTATGGTGCGGCTTAAGCTCCAGCTTGCTTGCCATATCCAGGCTTACGTTGGAAATGAGCTTCATGCCGAGCACGGTTGCATGAATCGGTTCGTTTCTCATACGTGCCTTCCTCCTTACGATTGCTATCATTGTGTGTTCGAATTGACGAAATTCAATCCATAATTGCGCTTCGAACAACCGCTATAGTTTCAAATCAATACCAGATGCTTTGCGGTCGATCATTGTCTTGATGAGTTCCGCAATATGAGCGCCCGCTTCAACTGCAGGCGTACCGCCCGAGTGAATGTTGGAAATAACGGTGCGTCTTGCTTCAGGCATCCCTACAGTTGGCTTATAAGCAATATAGGCACTCATTGATTCTGCAGTCACCAGTCCCGGACGCTCGCCAACGAGCAAGCATACGACATCCGCTTCTGTTACATCTCCAATGACATCCATTGACGGAACGCGGCAATGCTTAACGAACAGGATATTGCCGGCCTCAAAGCCGTACATTTTCAAGCCTTGCGTAATCGCGGGAATAATATCGCGCAAATTCGCTTCGATCGCAGCCGAGCTCAATCCGTCCCCGACCATGATCTGAACTTTGGCCTGCTTCGTTGTGTTCTGCTTAATATACGCAATCGTGTCATCCGAGAATTGACGTCCCAAATCAGGGCGCGTAATATATTCATCCTTGTCCCGACATTTTGTCGCAACCGGCACAAGGTTCATTTCCTTCACGAAATCTTCGGAAACGTAGGAGAACACCGCATCCTGTGCAGCAGCATGGTCAGCGCGGAAGCGCAGCGACGTAATCGTCTTATAACGCGGGCCCGCACGCCATACACCAAGTCGAGCCGGTGTTTTCTCTTTCATTTTCAGGTAGCCTTCGCGATCTTCCGGTTCCGGAACAAGCAGCAATTTGCGCAGATCAATTTCTGTAATGTCATCCAGACATTCGCCATCGTCCACTTGTTCTTCTTCCTTCATTGTTGCAGTCGCTTGTACAAGCCCGCCAACAGCAGCCTCTGCTGTCTTTTTTGCGGAGTAGAGGCATCCGCAGCCTTCGATTCTGCTGGCTTGACTGCTTCCGCTGCCTGCTCTGTCTTGTTTCCTACCATTTCGTTTAAGATCGACTCAATCATCGACTTCAGATCTTTTTCATTCATAAGAGCTTCCTCCTTTCCCTACTTGAGAAACACCGAAGCGTCTCCGGCTTTTTTCGTCAGCTTGCCATTTTCAATGAAGCCCATTTTCTCCATCCATTGTTCAAACTCGCGGATCGGACGCAAGCCGAGCAATTCGCGCAGTGTCGCAGTTTCATGATAGCCAGTTGTCTGATAGTTAAGCATGACATCATCACCGTGCGGGATGCCCATGAAGAAATTGCAGCCTGCAGTGGATAAGAGAACTGCCAAGTTTTCTAAGTCATTCTGATCAGCCTTCATATGGTTCGTGTAGCAAGCATCACAACCCATGGAGATGCCTGTCAGCTTGCCCATGAAGTGATCTTCCAAGCCAGCGCGAACTACCTGCTTCGCATCGTACAGATACTCTGGACCGATGAATCCGACAACAGTATTGACAAGGAACGGATTGTACTTCTTCGCAAACCCATAGCAGCGCGCTTCCATCGTTACTTGGTCAATGCCATGATGGGCTTCGGAAGACAGCTCCGAACCTTGACCTGTTTCAAAGTACATCACGTTAGGTCCTGCTACTTGTCCGTGCTGCAAGACAAGCTGCTGCGCTTCCGCAATCGTATCGGCATTGAAGCCAAATGCTTCATTCCCTTTTTGGGAGCCAGCGATCGATTGGAATATCAGTCCGGTCGGCGCGCCGCGCTTCACCGCTTCCATTTGCGTGGTAACGTGAGCCAATACGCAGGTTTGTGTTGGAATGTCCCACTTCTGGCGGAACTCCTCGAACCGCTTCAGCACGCGCGTCACGCTCTCAACGGAATCATCAACCGGGTTGAGACCGAGCACGGCGTCCCCGATACCGAAGGTTAAGCCTTCCATAAGGGAAGCCATGATTCCATCCGGGTCATCTGTTGGGTGGTTCGGCTGCAAGCGTGCCGACAATGTACCCGAACGTCCGATTGTTGTATTGGCAGTAGCCGTGATACGAATTTTCTTCGCACCGTACATCAGGTCAAGGTTGGACATAATCTTCGTAACCGCAGCAATCATCTCTGCCGTTAATCCGCGGGATACTCGCTTGATGTCAGCTTCAGTTGTGTTTTCATTCAGAATCCACTCCCGCAGTTCTTCAACCGTCCAATTCTGAATTTCACTGTAGATGCGCTCGTTAACCCCGTCTTGAATAATGCGGGTAACCTCATCTACCTCGTAAGGAACGGCCGGATTGTTGCGCAAATCCGACAGCTTAATTTGAGACAATACGACCTTTGCCGCTACACGCTCTTCTGATGAAGTAGCCCCCAGTCCGGCCAAGGTATCACCCGATTTTTCCTCGTTGGCCTTTGCCATGACTTCCATGAGCGTACTGAACTGATACACGCGGCCAAACAGCTTTGTTTTTAAAATCACAAAAGCTCCTCCTTCCAAATCGAAATCAATTTATCTTACTAATCTCCTCTAATGAAATACGAGGGTTTTAATCACGACCGGCAACACCTTGCCATTCGCAATTGGCTTGCCGATGTCGATATAGTCGCCGTTGTCGACCATGACGCTGTCGATGCAGACAACATCCTTCTTGTAACCAAGCAGCGCGTACAGTGTCTGTCCCAGCACCTTCGCCATATCGTGATGGACGATCACGATGAGTGGATAATCCCGCTCCAGCAGCTCGGACATGCCTTGGTAAAGTCCTTGTGCATATTTCTGCACCTCTTGAAAGCTCGGGCTCTTCTTCCCTTCCACGGCGATCGCGACTCGCTGCAAATCATTGTTCAGCTTGAACCAATTCAGCTTGTCGGCGACAGCCTGCGACAGCCTATCGCTGCTTCCTGACTCATCCGCAGCGGCCAGCTTCAAAATCGGAATATTCTTGATTGGGAAGCTCTCCTCCGTGTACGTAATCGTGCTGCCGCTAATTTCCGTCGTATGAGAGCCTGCTCCGACTACGGTCGCTCGAATCGTCTCCGCCGAACGGGCCACAGTCATCTGCGACGTAAGCGGTGAAGCAGCGATCGCCCTGCCTAGCAAGATGCCAATGTCGCCATATTGGAACACATCACCTGATGCCTCTTGATAAATGTAGTCCGCTACGCCGCCGGAGAACGAAATGCATGGAATCGAACGTTCCAGCTTGAGCCCTTTGTTCGTGATGATCGTGTCATAGAAATCTCCAGCCTGCCTGAGGCCTACACTCTCTTCGAGCAGCTTGACCATCTCTCCGATAATCGGTTCCAGATCAACTGGAGTCACCCGCTGCCTCAGAGCAAGCTTGATTCCCCTTTGCTCTGCAAGCTGCTTGATTTTTGGCGCAATATACGTAACCTCATGCGTGCCTTGATCCACCTTAATCAGCCGCCCACCAATATCGAGGCATCCTGTATCGATAAGATCGCCGTTAGCGAACAGCGCCAAATTACTTGTGCCGCCGCCAATATCGATATTGACGATAGAAGTGGAATGCTCCTTGGAATACGTATGGGCGCCGGCACCTTTAGCTGCAATAATGCTTTCCAGATCCGGGCCTGCTGTTGCGACGACGAAATCACCGGCGAATCCGCTTAACGAGAGTACAGCTTCATTGGCATTTTCCTTGCGGGCCGTCTCGCCGGTAATAATGACCGCACCTGTCTGAATGTCTTCCTTGCGAATGCCCGCCTTCTCGTACTGCTCCTGAATGAATACCTGAATCTTCTGCATATCGATTCGATTGTCTTCCATTACAGGCGTGAAGCATATATCGCTTCGATACACGACTTCTTTATCTGTAATGACTAGACGCGGCACCGAGAAAGAAGACGCCAGATTTTGAATATGGAGCTTCGACAGCACAATCTGAGTTGTCGATGTCCCCATATCGATGCCGACACTAAGCAATTGCTCTTCCACTTCGTTCACCCCCATCCATTGATTTCAAATTGAACATTCGGGCATCAATTTTCCCCTTGATTGCGGTACAATTTAAAAGCGAATAAAAAAGGCTTAAAGTACTGCCGAATTCCGATAAAAACCGGAACCGGTCAACTTTAAGCCTCTTTGCTTCTAAAACTACGCCCTTGTAGTCCGAATATTCATTTTTTGAACGTAAACGTAACAGCAGTGCCATCATCGCCAGAAGCGATTGTCAGCTTTCCCTTCAGCTTATCCTTCACATAGCTGCGAACAATAGATAACCCCAAGCTTTTGCGCGGAGCGTCTTCTACCGCAAAGCCTGTCCCATTATCAGCCACGATGACAGTCACGAGATCGCCTTCCGCTTGCGCGTGAACCGTAATCTTGCCCTGCGTGCAATCGCCAAACGCATGCTCATAACTATTGTGAAGCAGCTCGCTCACGATGAGCGCAATATCCACTGTGCGGTCGCTATCCAGACAAATGCTCTGCGTCGACGTGATGTCCATCTCAATCGCATGGCAATGTAAAAAGCAGCGCTCGATATTCGTTGCAATGAGCCGAATAACGTCCAGCAGATCCACTTGCGCATCAATTTCCGTTGATAGCAGCTCATGGGTGGCCGCAATCGCCAATACCCGGCTGACGCTGTCGTCCAGACACTTTTTGGCCTCAGGGCTCTTGCACTGACGTCCTTGAATGCGCAGCAGCGATGCTACCGTCTGCAAATTATTTTTTACACGATGGTGAATTTCACGGATCGCTACCGATTTCGAAATGATTTCTGCTTCCTTGTCTTTAATCTCGGTCACATCGTGCAGGATGACGCCTACACATAAATCCTTCTCCTCAATAAACAACCGCTTCACTTGAAAATAGCGGCCCGCTGCCTTCACGTCAGTCGTGAGCGGACAGCACGGTGAAGATGAATGCTGCTTCATCACCTCAGAGAACATCGTCCGATCAAGCGACAGATTGTCATAATGCAAGCCCTGTATATCCTCCAAATAACCAAGCTGCCTGTAATATGCGTCTGCCTGCTTATTTTTCAGCTTCAAAAATCCGTACTTGTCGAATACGAGAACGGCATCCTCCAACTGATTGATGAGCGAATCCTTGAACCGCAGCATTGCCGTAAGCATTGAAGACATTTCACCATCTTCATAAGGCACACCTGATCCCATATTGAAGTGGGCTTGGATATTGTCGCTTACATCTTTCTCGTAAATGACGACCGCAATTACGCCATCTTGATTTTTCATCGGATAGACGGTCTGCCGAACAAGGTGATTCTCCTGCGTGTTGGCAACCAGACCCTGCGACATCATTCCGGTCTCCAGCGTTCTCAGTACGCCAGGCTCATTCTCGCGCAGCGCCTTCTCGCCTGTGACCGGCCGCTTGTACAGCGACTTTCCTTCATTTGGTCGACGGTGATACACGACGATAGCCTCATTCGCTACACTGGACAGCACGTCAATGAACACATCGTCCTTAACGTCGGTATTCTCAAAAGACTCGGCGATTTCACAAATCCATGCAATGTCCGCTTCGGACAACCCCGTATGCAGCCTGCACAACTTCCCAATTCGTTCTTTGAAATCAATCATAGGACATGACGATCGTGGTAGCGATTTCAATCATCGGACATCGTCTATCCATACTCAATTTGCGCAAGGTTTGATAGGCTTCCTCTTCGGTGTAGCCATTTTCCTTCATCAGAATCCCTTTTGCCTTCTCAACCGCTTTACGCTCTTCCATCTTCTGCGTCAGCTTCGATAGATTCTGCTCCAACTTGCGTATTTCCTTGCCTTTTGCGATGGTCACTTCCACCATGGGAATGAACGACTTTTCATCAAGCGGCTTTACCAGATAGCCAAGCGCACCGACAGCCGAGGCTTTCTCGATGGTTTGCTTGTCGCTGAAGGCGGTTAAGAGAAGAATTCCTCCCGCCAGCTGCTCTGATAAGATTCGTTTACTAGCCTTAAGCCCATCGAGGATGGGCATTTGAACATCCATGATGACGAGGTCTGGCAGATGCTTCTTGCATAATTCGATGGCTTCAAATCCATCGGAAGCTTCGCCTACTACATTGTAGTCCGCCTCTTCGAGCATCTCACGAATATCCATTCTTGTAATAGGTTCGTCATCGACTATTACAATTTTTCCATTCATGTGTCATGCACCTCATTGTCTGCCGTTATTTGCTTGTCTACCGGTATTCCGCTTCTTGCAGTAGAATAAACCGTTTACGCCTCCAAATATTGCCGAAGCGCCTCCACTCCCACATTCTCTATCGTCGAGACTTCAAAAATCCGTTCCACACCAGCCGCTTGAAGGTGAGCTCTCGCTTGCGCGATTTCCTCCTGCGACTGTGCCAGCTCCACCTTGGTTACCACGCCGATAACCGGCTTGGCGAATACGGTTGCGAAGGCGGGTGGAAAGTAACTGTCTTCCTTCGTGCAATCTTGCACAAGCCCGATTACATCTGCATCTACGCTCGATACGAGCAGCATCTTGTACAAATATCGATTCTCGATGCACTCCCCCGGCGTATCAATCGCTTGGTCGAAGCTTTCGATCGCTTGCGTTTTTTTATAGGCAATTTCTTCACCATGCAGCCATTGGCACAGCGTTGTCTTGCCTGAACCGGTGCTTCCGGCGAAAATAATTTTTTTCATCAGCTTCTTCACCTACGTTCTTGTAATGTTCGCAGCAGCAGAGAAGCCTAAAATATTTTGCAAGCCAAGCAGCACTTCACTTATAGCAGATTCAACGGAGGATACATCGCCTGTAATCACAAGCGATCCGCTAAAGCGATCGACAAAGCCGATTTGTACTCCAGCAGCCTTCGTTGCGATATCCGCTGCTATAATAGATGCCTCGCTTGGTGTTATGGTCATGACGCCGATTGAATCGTGCGCATCGCTGCCCAATCCCAGCTTTTTGTAGATGTCCGGGTTCGGATTCGCGATAATATGAGCCAATGTGACCTGTTTACCAGGCACGTACTCTTGGATAACGCGTTGTTTTTCATTCTGGTGTTGCTCCATACCATCATCTCACTCTCATGTCAGAAAACACGTGAAATTGCTGTAAAAAACATAAAAGCCCCTTAAAAAGTTCGCGCAGGAATTTTTAAGAAGCCTCTTTGCTTGGTTTTGTATGCAACACGCCGTTGTGTTACCTTTACTATATTTTAATACTGCAAACGTTGTCAATACACATTCAGACAAAATTCGACGCAATCTCAAGATTGAAACATTTTGTTCAAAATTTCGGCCACATCCCCTGCCGTTGGCACGCGAGGATTCGTCGCCGTGCAGCCATCCTTCAGTGCTCCCTCGGCAATCGAGTCCCTCATTTCATCCAGCAGCGCCTGATCAACTCCACATTCCTTCAGCGTATGCGGCATCTGCAGTTGTTTCTGCAGCTGCTTGATCGCTTGTACAAGGCTGCGAACACCGCTCTTTGGATTTGGTGCGGACAGTCCCAAGCTCTTGGCGATTTCTGCGTAGCGAACTGCGGCAGCAGTGCTCTCTTCCCTGCCATACCCTGGTTTATAATTCGCATTGAATTCAATGACATGCGGGAGCAGCATTGCATTCATGCGGCCATGCGCAATTTTGAATTTGGCCCCTGCGACATGCGCAATGCCATGATTCAGTCCGAGCGAAGTAATGTTGAATGCCATACCCGCTATGCAGGATGCATTATGCATTTTCTCACGCGCTTCTAAATCACTGCCATCCTTATAGGCTCTTGGCAAATAAGCAAATACCAACTTGATAGCCTTCTCTGCCAGCGCATCCGATATATCGTTCGCCTTCGTAGATACATAAGCTTCGATTGCATGCGTCAACACATCCATTCCGGTATCAGCCGTAATGAAGTCTGGAACACTCTTAACCAGTTCCGGATCTAATATCGCCTCTTGCGGCAGCATCTCATCGGATACGAGCGGGTATTTAATGTTTTTCTGCTTATCACTGATTACCGAAAATGATGTCACCTCGGAGCCCGTCCCGCTTGTCGTCGGGATTGCCACGAATGGAATGTCTTGCTGGTTCAGCAGCTTTTGTGCAAACAGCTTCATCGCCTTGGCCGCATCAATAGCGGAGCCGCCGCCGATAGCAATAATCAAGTCGGTGTTGAATGCGCCTAATGCCTCTACACCTTCTGTGACAATCTCAACCGGCGGATCTGGTACGATGTTGCTGAAAATATATTGCTCATTGCTGTCATGCAGCCGATCGAATACCATGTTGATCATCCCTGATTTGACCATAAAAGGATCGGTAACGATGAAAATACGCTTATTGCGCCATTCCATCAGACGATCCAGCGCACCATGACCCATGTAGAGATCGGCTTTAATCGAAAGTTTGTCCACGTAAAGCACCTCCAAGGAGTAGTTACAACAAAAAAGAGGC
Organism: Paenibacillus alvei DSM 29; assembly: GCF_000293805.1. Classification (GTDB taxonomy): domain Bacteria; phylum Bacillota; class Bacilli; order Paenibacillales; family Paenibacillaceae; genus Paenibacillus_B; species Paenibacillus_B alvei. Next base: position 470,344 of record NZ_AMBZ01000006.1, read on the forward strand.
CTCTCAAAGGAATAGTTCCCTTTAAAAAGCCTCTTTGCTTGTTATGTTGTCTGCACGCCATTGTGCAGCTTATCATTCAATTGTCATTTATACTGTACATCGTAATGCAAACATGCGTCAACCGCAATGTCGACGATTTCATCATTACGACAAATCTTCTGCAAAAAAATTGGGACATGCACACCATTGTGCATATGATTCTTCATCGTTGAAAAATGTCCCGCTTGCTTTTATTTATACGTCTTCGTATGTTTGGCGGCGAGCACCCGGCCCCTCCGACAGCATTGTCGGCAGCCTTCAAGCAATGTAAAAAAGCCTAGCGAGGCGGTATCGTCACTAGACTTGTAAACCAGTCACTTTCGCCTCGAAATGACTGGCCTGGCAAAGTTACTAGACAAAAGACCTGACTTAAGACCGAGCTCATCGGCCTATTACAGTGGCGGGACCGCGTTGGATTTGCACCAAACTTCCATTGTCTATAACTTCTTCTATTGTGCATGACGTGAATGGTCGTCCATTCGACATAATTATAGCACAAACGATCTGAATGGCAATATGAAAAAATAAAAGATAAAAGAATTGAGGATTTGCTCGTCATTATGTCCCCGCAGATGTGAAGCACCCTGCCCTTTGAGATAGCAATCGAAAAACTCTACTAGAATATGATTCATCGTCTCAAGACAGTAAATGGATCAATCTCTGCCCTGCCGCCCTGCAGCATATTGGACAACAGCGGGGAAACCAGAGACAGGTTTGTAAGAGGGCTGAAGTTAAAGCGATGACAACGAGCAGAAGCATAGCAATTGCATTCTGATAACGCGGCTGCTTCTATATTTTTCGTTCCTCTTTGCTGCGTATGAGCGTCCACACTCCAAGAAGCGCCCAGACAAGCAGCAACAGTCTAAGCCCCAGCCAACGGAAGCTCCATTCAATAACCGACGCCAATGTGAAAATTAGGAATGCTGCAAACGCGCCAAGCCTTATCATGGCTTTGATCTTTTTCTGATATGACTTTGTACAAATGCGGTATAGTGCAAAAGATATCTCACAAACAGCTGCAATGATTAAAATTATGATTTCTATTATCCAAATTCAATCCTCCTCTGCTTCATCAGTGCAGCATCAGCATAATTAACGATTGGTGCAGAGTAAATATGTACGACACTATGCTGTAGGAATAACAAAGTAAGCTAAAAAAAGACGAGGTAAGCTGCTGCTTCCCCGTCTTATTGAACTTTATCATTTTTTAGTTTTCGCAACTGCTCGTTGATTTTCGTTGCGACCTTCCTATCACTGCTCCATCCAAGCCAACGGACGAGAAGGGAGATAATTGCGATTTCAACTGCGACTATCATTGTGCCAACTGCTCCCGTTACCCAGCCCATCCAATTCGTGAATGTAAGCATCACAACTTCTACGATTACAAAATGGATCAAAATTCGCATACGCATTCCCTTTTCACTGATATCAGCAGGAAAATGGAACATAAGACTTGGCAAGACCCCCACCAATGCGACGTGTAGGCACACCTGCGCTTCATAGCCCACGTATCCGGGATGGTAGGTTCTCTACCGATTTATTTGCCCAATATCAACGTAGCGAGCAAGCTTTTGTATTTATTGAATTCATTGATTCTGTTTTCTGATGTGTTTATCCTTCATTGTAGAGTGCCTCCTGTGCTGGGGTTTGTTCTTTGGATCGAACGTTCCCCAGCATACAGAAGGTGCTTTTTTCATTCAAACCTCGAATTCATTTATTACAGCAATGGCTCCTATCGTACTTTGTTATCATCTTTTTCTTTCAAACTGACATGCTGGACAATCTGAATCCATCTTAAAAACAACGATTGAATATAATCCGAATTGAGGGTGCGATTTAAAATCTTTGCCTCAAAATAAACAGCTTCTTCATTCATAGTAAAAGAGAATGAGAAATCACAGTATTCCGTATAGCCTTTATTTCCTGTGAACTGATATAAAAACATCGGAAACAACCCATTTTGCTTGTAATCAATAATAAATTTTGCTTGTGTGCATTTTGGAGCTGCTTGTTTCTTGCTATTTACGTTCTCCAACAATACATTCAAGTCGTCGTGATTACAGATCTCGAATGATGAAAAAGTATTATTCGCCCCATAGCAAACCGACAGCTCCTGCTGACCTGTCGCCTCGATAACACTGTATGTGTACAGAAACAATAGCCACGACTCCAGTGCTGTCTCGTTCTCTGATTGCATTTCCTTCAGTACATGAAATAAATCACTGTTATCTTGGAAATGGAATACGAATTCCTTGTTCCTACTACCTAACAGATACGAATCTGGGAACGGAACTTGTGCACATCTCAATGCTGCTTGACGACTTACATCTATGAACGTTGCCAACTGGGCGATAGTCGGATTTGCGAATATATCGCCTACTTTTACAATCCCTGGGTACTTTTCTTCAATTCGAGCCAACATACTCATGATTAATAATGAATTTCCGCCTAGTTCAAAGAAATTATCATGAATGCCGATTTGCTCACTCACAAGAATGTCACGCCAAATGGTTACAAGTTCCTTCTCCCTATCGTTTTGCGCGGCAACAAATGTATCGTGTTCCACAAGGGCCCGCACGTTTGGCGAAGGCAACCGATGTTTATCCACTTTCCCTGAGCTTGTGACAGGAATTTGCTCCAATTGCATAATAAACGATGGAATCATGTACGATGGAAGGAACTTCTTTAAGTTTTGTTTAATCTCAAATGGATCAACCACTGTATGAGAGACGATATACCCACATAACGATTGGATTTCATGATGATTAGTTGCAACCACAACCGCATCTTGGATTCCTTCCAGTTGCCGCAGCGCATTTTCCACTTCTCCCGGCTCGATCCGGAACCCCCTGATCTTCACTTGGTCATCAATACGGCCCAAATAGGCTATGTTCCCGTCCGGCAACCATTTGGCTAAGTCCCCCGACCGGTACAGTTTTCCTTCCCCGTATGGATTCTCAATAAACTTCTCTGCGGTTAGTGCCGGAAGGTTCAAGTACCCTTTTGCCACACCGCTGCCTGCAATACATAACTCCCCAGGTACACCTATCCCGCATAGCTTCATGCCATCCATAATATAGATTTGCGTATTGCTCGTTGGTTTCCCAATCGGCACAGGATTGGGAATGTCACTCTCTCCATCGTATTCCCATCCCGTTGCCAATACTGTGCTTTCCGTCGGGCCATAGGCATTGATATATCGTGTACCGCTCCCTGCCTTTTCGATCATCTCCGCGTTTGCTGCCGATCCCCCAGTCGTCAGTACCCGCAGTCCGCTTATATCCGTCTGCAGATAGTATTGCGGCGGCAGCAACGTCAACGTGATTCCATTTTTCTTGATAAAAGCGTTAAAGCTGCTCACATCCGATAGAACCGCTTGGGACACAAGGGTCAGCTTTGCACCCAGCAAAAGCGACAGTGTCATCTCCCATACGGAGGCGTCAAATATATAGTTGGCAAACTGAAGCACGTTATCTTGCTGCGTCACTTCATACTTCTCCTGCAGATAACTCCGCATCGCAACTACGCCGCTGTGCGCTAACATTACCCCTTTAGGCTGCCCCGTCGTTCCGGAGGTATAGATAATATAAGCCAAATCATCGGGACGATTGACTTGCTCCGGATTGTCGCTTTGCCCTTCCCAGAGCTTATCGTCCGCCAGATTAATCGTCGGCAGATCCGTTTCAATCGTAGCTTTATACACAAGCACTGCCTTTGGTTTGCAGTCATTTAGGATAAACTGCATACGCTCCGCTGGGAGGGTAGGATCGACTGGCACATATGCGCCACCTGCTTTGATGATGCCATACATCCCGGCAATCATCTCCACACTTCGCTCTGCTACGATAACCACGCGGTCAGCCGGTTTAATGTGCAGTCTGCGAAGCGCCCATGCCACTTGGTTGATTTTTTGGTTTAATGCGTCATACGTCACATCGTTGTCTTCATATACAACGGCGATGGCATCCGGGGTGTGAGCAACCTGCTCTTCCCATAATGCTGGAATCGTTTTATCCTTTGCATACGCTAAGCTCGTTTCATTAAATGCACCTAGTATCTGTTCTTTCTCTTCCTCTGTTATCGTCTCAAGTTCAGACAACTTCATTTCTGGGTTTACTGCTAGGGCATGTAGCACATGTTCTAGCCGCGCAAGCATGTGTACAATGTCCTCATTCGCATACACATTCGGATTGTAAAGCATTTCACAGACTATTTTCTCCCCCGACTCGTATGCGCATAACGTCAAGTTGTATGGAGGTTGGTCGCGCGATGACGTAATCTCGTACGTGAAATCGGTTAGCTTATCCTCATCTACATAATAGTTTTCAAACGCATAGAGCACTTGAATCAAGTGCTGTTTCTGCTCCGTCTGCGCTTGAATCTCTGCAAGCGAACAATAAGCATATTGTTCACTTTCCGACCCTTGCTGCTGCATGTCTTTGAGCAGACTCATCACACTCATGCCTTCTTTGCTCGCTACACGCACAGGGATCGTATTAATAAACAGACCGACGATATCTTCGATTCCCCGCACATCGCTTTGCCGTCCGGATGTTACTTTCCCGAATACCACATCTTTTTGTCCGCTGTATGCTTGCAAGACTATTCCCCACGCCGTTTCTACGACATTACTCACCGTCATTCGATGGGCGGATGTCAGTTCTTTTATCCGCAATCTGTCCTCAGGTGTTAAGGTAATCGCCAGGCGCTCCACTTGCTGTTCGCTCGCTTGCGGTGTATACACGGGTTTAATCTCCGCGACTTCTTCATACCCTGCTAATACGTCTGACCAGTAAGACATCCCTTTTTCTTGATCCTGTTTTTCCAGCCATACGATATAATCTTCGTAGGAGGCCCGATCCTGCTTGTCCTTGATGATCTGCTTCTTTAGATCAGCTGGCAAAGCCCCTTGTTGCAGCGCTTGATAGATTCGATTGAACTCCCCGTATACCGCCGATAGAC
>NZ_AMBZ01000007.1 GCF_000293805.1 Paenibacillus alvei DSM 29
AGGTGCAACAGGTGCGACAGGAGCAACAGGAGCAACGGGAGCAGGAGTAACCGGAGCCACGGGAGCGACAGGAGCCACTGGGGCAACAGGAGCGACAGGAGCAACAGGTGCAACCGGGGTAACGGGAGCAACGGGTGCGCCTGGACCGGTAGTGGCATCTATTATTCCGTTTGCATCATTTCTTCCAGTCTTGTTATCGACTGTGCCATGCGGTGCACCAGGAATTGGCGCTCTTATTGGTTTCGGTAACAGTGCGCCAACACCTACGATTATTGGACCTACAATAGACTTAACTGGGGGACCTGGTATACCGCTCAATCTTGCATTTACAGTTCCACTTGGCGGAACCATTACGTCTATAGCTGCATACTTCAGTGTTACAACAGGACTCTGCTTAGACTGTATGGGTGGGGTTAATCAATCCTTAACCATTCATGCACAACTGTGGCAATCAACCACACCAGACAATATATTTACTCCGATTCCGGGAACACTTGTTGATCTGCAGCCACCATTGACTGGAGTCATAACTGCGGGTGAGCATGTGAATGGATTGGTATCGGGATTAAATATCCCAGTGCCGCCTCAAACTCGTTTGCTTATGGTATTCTTCGTAACGACTTCAGGGGTTCAAGAGCCAATTGCAATTGCAGGCTATGCAAGTGCAGGAGTTACAATCCAATCAGCTCAATAGGTTTACCCTCTTAGGAAGGAAAATGAAAAACGGCAGCTTCTTGGGTCAACGATTGTCATCGTTTGACTCAAGAGCTGCCGTTTCCTATATACGTTATGTCTAATTATTGATTCGTGTCGATATCTGCCCACATTTCTTCATCAACATCAAGCTTAATCTGATGACGAAATACTCGTTGTCCATACTCGTTATTCATATACTGTTCAATGGCTTCGAGCAGATTGGATTCAACTAAGTATTGGGAACGGTCATGCACCCACACCTCAGCAGTAAACCCATGCTCTTCGTCCCAGCAGAGCTCAACGTTTACATCTTCCGGACGAACCTGCTTCCGCATTGCAATATGAAGGCATACAGCATTAATGAGCTCGTCCATAGACAGACGATATTGCATTAATTCCACCGCCCAGGGCCAGGTGTAGATGGGTTGCGTTTATTTCTGAACCTCTTCACAACCATCATAACTAGGCTAATGAGAAGGAATAATGCCATAACGTTGATCATGAGTCCTAAGATATCTCCCATGAATCCGAGATTACCGAACATGCTGCCAAACAGCATGCCGGCCAAACCACCGATCATTAAGCCTTTCATGAGGCTGCCACCACTGAAAAACCCGCGATTTTGTGTCGGTGCCGTGCTTGATGTTTTACTCTGATTCGTGTTGTCTGAACGGTTAACTTGATTATTTGTAGACTTATTTGGAGCAGGCTTGTATTTCTGCACTCCAGAGCGGAAAGAACCGCCGCGCTTGGCATCGGCAATGTCCATCATCGTCGGTGTAGTTACCGCGAAGATAAGGAAGAATGCCATAACGACCATAATCCACTTATTACGCATGAATTGCCTCCCTATTGATGTAATAATTGTTGACAAGTAGTAATACGGATTCAAGGAAATAGAGGTTTCAAATAAATATTGAAATTGATACAATAAATGAAATCAAGTTCATTGTCATATGTGCTTATTTGTAGTAAGGAGGAACGCAATGCAATATCCGGCAGCGTATATTGAATATATGGCTCATTTTCACGGGTCTCGAGATTGGTTCGAATGTCATGAAATTATGGAGGAATATTGGAAAGAGGAGTCCTCTGAGGTACGAAAGCGCCAATGGCTGGCTCTTGTTCAAATTGCTGTTGGGCTGTACCATGAACGTCGCGGGAACGTAAAAGGAGCCTTGAAAATGTTTTCAAGTGCACTGGAACATGCTGAATTCATTGATTGGGGAGCGATTGGCCTCAATGGTGAAACATTGAAAAAGGAATTGAAAGATCGGAAAGTATGGCTGATGGATTCCCAAATGGGGACTGACTGTGTACCCGATTATTCGGAGTGGAACTTCCCGATTGAGGATCCGATTTTATTAGACTTATGCACTCGTTTTTGTACGCAAAAGGGATGGGGCTGGTGCACGAATGGCAGCCATCAGGACGCAGCGATAAGAGATAGGCATTTACTTCGAGATCGCACAGATGTGATTGAAGCGAGACAGCAAGCATATGAGACCAGGAAGCAAGAGAGACGGGGGTGATGCCTGCTGAAGAGCAGGCTCCCGTCTGCATATTGAGCACGGCACGGACGGGAAACCGAATCTCTTCTTACTCGGCACCATCATGTTCTAGCATTTGAACGACCCAGCGGCACCACTCAATTTGAGCAGCTGCAAGAGAAATGGCACGGTGAAGCAAAATATAGTCGCCAAAATGCTTGGAACGAATATGTCGTTCTTTTTCTGGAACGCGATCAAGCAATTTTTCGAAATAAGCTGTCTTGGTTTCTAACTGCTTCATGCGGGTAAGGAACAACGGAATCGTAATTTCTTTTTCAGCCATCCAAATGCACTTTGTCTTTAAGCTCAACTCGTCACGTGTTGTTTGCTCCGCAGGAGGTTCCCCTAGCCAATCCAGTACGACAGATTTCCCTTGTTCTGTAATGGAGTATACCTTTTTGTCAGGCTTGTCCCGCTGTTCGATGCGTACAAATTGAACCAGTCCCTCACGTTCGAGCTTTGCCAATAGCGGGTAGATTTGGCTGTGCTTCGCTGGCCAAAACGGCTGTATGCGAAGCATAAGATCGTAACCTGAATAGGAATCGCTAGCCAGCAAGCCAAGCAGACCGTATGATAGTGTGTTTAGCAACTCTAACCCCTCCTTATTTCGATTGACCCCTTCTATCATTCCTAAAGAAATATACAATGACCATTATATGTAAAAACATACATAATAGCAAGATCGTTTCACAATAATGATATCGTTTTTTCATGTGCTTTTGAAATGGGGCAGACCTTGTCTGAACAGGGGCTGTTGCGTCGTATAGAACAAGGGGGTATGATTGGGGAGCAAGCATGATAAGGAAATGGGGTTATTGTCAATGCCATTATCACATCGTACACAAAACCGGACGATACCGGTTATTATATTATCTGGATTTTTAGGTACTGGGAAGACAACTCTTTTGAAGCAGTGGCTGCAGTGGAGCACAGAGGCTCAACTGGTTCCCGCCGTCATAATGAACGAAGTCGGCGAGGTGAATCTTGATGGCCAGCAGCTTCCGCCAGAAGTAGCCATGAAGGAAATGCTCGGAGGATGCATATGCTGTTCTTTCCGTGGTGATTTCAGTATGAAGCTGTACGAGCTTGTACAGGAGGAGAATCCTGATGTCATCTATGTGGAATGCACGGGGATTGCAGAGCCTATGGAACTAGTCGAGTCGATTACTGAAGTATCCCTTTACTCCCAGATCGTATTGACGAATATTGTGACCGTAGTAGATGTCAAGCATCTTGGAGATTTGTTGGCAGATGAATCTGGGCTGCAAAAGGCGAATCGCAAGATGGTGCGATTGCTGGAAGAACAAATCCGTGCAGCGCATATGATCCTGCTGAATAAGTCTGACTTGGCAATTGCGGATCAAATTGAACTTGTACAGCAGCAGGTACGGAAATGGAATGAACATGCGAAGCATGTCATCACCGATCACGCTGTTATGGGACGAGAGATGTGGCTTCAAAGCTGCATAAATGCCGGAGGATCCCGTTTATTCGTTAAGGATGATTTACAGTCCGACAATCAAATCGATGCCTCCGTGAGCCATGAACATAGTGAGCAGCCTATGGAACATACAAAGCATGAAGCGCATCATCATGCACATGCTCATGACTTTGTTACCGCGTGGACATACTCTTTGACGCAACCAATGGACAGTGAACGCTTTGAACAGTGGCTGTCCTCGCTGCCTGCGAACGTGTACCGGGCAAAAGGGATTGTCAGCTTTACGGACACAACGAAACGATATATGTTTCAATTCGCTTATCGAACATCTGATTTTATCCCGGTTGCACCACAAGGTGAAGTGAAGGATGTACTCGTTGTAATTGGTGAGCATTTAGATACGAATTTTTTAGAACAGACGCTCCAAGAGACAGTATTCCAGTTATAATAGTTTATTTTGCATTCATGAAGCAAGAGCAACGATTACTAATTAAACACGGAGATCGTAAAAGGATGATGCAAACCGACTTTCATCATAATTTCAATCAGTTTTTTGACGGGCTTGAAATGCAAAGAAGCGACGGAAAGCGTAATGAGCAATTGCTGCTTCCTGCACATATAGGAGAAGGCGCGATTCGAAGGTTCATTCCTCGTACGGATATCGAAGTTATTGTTTCTAAATATTCGATGCACAATGATCGAACCGTATCGCTTCGGACAAAGGCGGCTATGGTTGAGCTTCAGTATTGCCTGAAAGGTGCTCGGGAAGTGAGCATCGCCGGGGTCAAAAATGAATTTTCACCGGACAGTTGCTCACTGCAATTCATTAATCAAGCGAATGCGAGCTTTGAGTTCATTGGAAATACAACGTATCATATGGTAAGTATCGGCATCCCGATCCACACGTTTCATCATTTTATGGAGGAAAGCGACGGGACTCGAAAAATTGATTTTGCCCATATTCTGGGAATCCGCTCCTATTATTGTGAGCATGAAGCCATCACGCCAACGACAACAATACGGTTGCAACAAATATTAGACGCATCGACGATCGCTTATACCAAAAATATCGAGCTGGAATGCAGAGTAATGGAATTACTGGCTGAAGCCTTTCATCAGTTTTTCAATGAACGATGCAGCAGATCCAGAACGTTAACAAAATTGGATATGCAAAAAATAAAGGACGCAAAGGATATTATTTTGCAGCAAATGGCAGATCCTCCATCATTGCTCGAGCTGTCTAAAATGGTTGGACTGAACGATTTTTAAGCTAAAAAACAGCTTTAAAGAGATGTATGGCACGACAGTGTTTGGCTATTTACGAGAAAAGCGTTTGGAGAAGGCGTTACTTCTCCTTCAGCAAGGGAAGCTGAACGTGACGGAAACCGCATTTGAAGTAGGGTACACGAATGCGAGTTACTTCTCGGAAGCTTTTCGCCGAAAATATGGGGTGAATCCAGGAAGCGTCGTTGTAAAGCGCAATAATGATGACTGCTATCAATAAAATACATGATGGTGAGTCCACTTTTCATCTCGTTGATAATCAGTGTCAATAATCCATAAGCAAACAGGTACAACCTGTTTCAGGAAGGAGGGAGCTTATGGGTAAAAAAATATCCCTTTGTGATCAGATCCTTATTAGCTGGAGCGTTTCCGATTGGTCGAAATTACAGCGGGTCATTGGGTACCGTACCTTCCTAAATGAACAATTGTATCTCCATTGGCATTTTACAAACGCAAAAAGCTCCTGCACTAGAAAGGGAATCCCGTTCTAATGCAGGAGCTTTGCCCGTGTCTATGTAACGGAATTAGCGGGTAGCTGAGGGCGTATGGTGCCCTGGTTCCGCATCGTTGTTATCCAAGTAGCGATATCCATCTGCTATCCATTCCAATGCACCCGTATCAGGATGAATAACCATACCATGAACCGGTACATCTGAAGGGAGCAGCGGGTGCTTACGAAGCACTTGCACACTGTTCATAACCCCTTCATGGACATCATTGAAGCCTCGCAGCCAGTGGTGCAGCTTAATTCCAGAGTTCGTCAGCGTATCCAGAACAACATCCTCAACGCCGCGCTGTTTGGCCTTGTCAATAATATGTTGAGAATTCAAGCCAGTCATCCCGCAGCCATAGTGTCCGATAACGATAACTTCATCTGCTTCGAGCTCGTAAATAGCGACAAGCACACTCCGCACAACACTTCCGAATGGTTGTGAAATAATTGCACCTGCGTTTTTAATAATTTTGACGTCGCCATTTCGCAAATTCATTGCTTTTGGAAGGAGCTCGACGAGTCGAGTATCCATGCATGTAATTATGACCATTTTCTTGTCGGGGAATTTGTCCGTTAAATACTGTTCATATTCGCGTTTCTCGACGAATTCACGGTTGAAATCTAAGATGTTAGACATGTTTGACATGTTATTTCCTCCCTTACATGTTGACGCCTCATTTGTCACGGTAATCATGGCATGCGACGTGTGTGGAATAAATTTGTTGTGCACTGCTCAGCTTGTAAAAGCCGCTGCTTCCCGATACATCAAGGTTCAATTTCTCATCAAAGAACACAATATGATGCCGGTTCATAACGAATTCAAGCGGCGCATTGCAAGGTATTGGCAAGTCATCCGCGTCAGCATGTGGGATAATCCAAATTGCAGGTACTCCGTTGACGGCACAGCCGCAACCGTCCGTATCGTGTACAAGCTTAATGATTCCGCCATTTGCGGAGCTGAGACGCTGCTGGAGCTGCTGTTCTGCTGCTGCAGTCACTTGAATGGAAATTGACATCGTATCTGCTCCTTTATGGCTTAATGTTCGAGAATAAGTTGAAATAGTCATGTTAAAAATGATTCCAAAATAGAAATCGTTATTCACAATCGCTTTCGAATGTTGATTATATCGTTTTCACCGCGTATCATCAAGAAGAAAGACCATACATAAAACGAGGTGAAGTGTGCATGAATGCGCAAAATGAGGCAATCTTGCAGAAATTTCGGGATATAACAACAAAACTGAAGAGTTATGAAGAAGCATTGAGCATCATGCATTGGGATTTGCGCACGGGTGCTCCCCGCAAAGGTGCAGAGCAGCGCTCCAAAACTATCGGAGCGTTGTCCGAGGACATGTTCAAATTGTCCGTATCCGATGAGATGGGTGAATGTTTGGATGCATTGGAGCAATCCGAAGTGTTCGAGCAGCTGTCTGCTGCAGATCGGAAAATGGTTACGGATGCGCGCAAGGAGTACAATCGCAGCCGAAAAATTCCTTCGAAGCTGTATCAGGAGTATGTGGTATTGACCTCACATGCAGAAACGATGTGGGAGGAAGCGAAAGAAAAGGCTGATTTCGAGATGTTTGCTCCATATTTGCGCGACATCGTGGCTAAGACACAGCAATTGATCGATTACTGGGGTGTGAAGGATACTCGGTATGACACGCTGCTTGATATGTACGAGCCAGGAATGACAGTAGAGAAGTTGGATGCCATTTTTGGCAAGCTAAAAGAAGGTCTCGTACCTCTTGTTCATGCTGTGCAGGAGAAAGGCGAACAACCGGCTCATGATTTCTTGCATCTCGATTACGCAATCGAACAGCAGAAGGAAATTAGCCAGCATCTGCTGAAGGAAATGGGATATGATTTCGAGGCAGGCCGCTTGGATGAAAGTGTGCACCCGTTCATGATCGGCTTGAATTCGGGGGACGTTCGCATTACGACGAACTATAAGACGGATGATGCGGCAAGTGCAATATTCAGCTCTCTGCACGAGGGCGGTCATGCGCTGTATGAGCAGAACATCAAGAAGGAATTTGACGGCACGCCGTTATCTACTGGAACATCAATGGGAATTCACGAGTCGCAATCCCGATTCTGGGAGAACATGATCGGACGCAGCCGTCCTTTCTGGAATCGCTACTACAGTGAACTGCAACGCTTGTTCCCTGAACAGTTGAACGAAGTGGATGTGGATACCTTCTATCGCGCCGTCAACCGCGTGGAGCCGTCCCTGATCCGTACGGAAGCGGATGAAGTGACGTATAATTTGCATATTATTATCCGTTACGAGATTGAGAAGATGTTGTTCAACGAAAATCTGCCAGTTGAGGATCTTCCTCGTGTGTGGAAAGAAAAGTACGAGTCTTACCTGGGTGTAAGTCCGAGCCATGCTGGCGAAGGCGTGCTGCAGGATGTGCACTGGTCAGGCGGCGGATTCGGCTACTTCCCATCGTATTCGCTTGGCAATATGTATGCCGCGCAAATGATGCATACGATGCACAAAGCACTTCCGAATTTGGAAGCACTTGTTGAAGAAGGGAAATTGGAGCCGATCAAGGAATGGTTGACTGAACAAGTATATCAATATGGCAAACTGTTAACCCCTTCCGAAATCATTATGAAAATAACAGGAGAGGCATTGAACCCGCAATATTTAGTTGATTATTTGACGAAGAAGACCAACGAAGTGTACGGCATGTAATCGAATCGATTTCGTAATAAGAACGCAGTCCTCTAGGGGACTGCGTTTTTTGGTGATATCCATTGTCTGATGATTGATATCCGATTGCGGGCAAATAACCAATTCAACTATGCGTGCATACAATGCTATAACCGAACAACAGGGCAGATTCAATTGCAGCCGTGTACTTCGTTTACTCGATCTCGATTGAACAGCTCGATGCAGGCTAAGTGTAAAGGTTCATACTACCCATTTCAGATAAGGAGGATAGATATCGGGTGAGACACAAGTGGCGATTAAGCGCCTTGGCGTTTGTGGTTTTTACTGTGCTGGTGCTAAGTGCGTGTGGCTCCGACAATGGTTTAGTGAAGATTAAGGTCGGAGAAGTGACGCGTTCTATATTCTATGCCCCAGAATACGTTGCGCTTGGCAAGGGCTTTTTCAAGGAAGAAGGATTGGACGTAGATCTGCAGACGACCTCTGGCGGAGACAAGACAATGACTGCGCTGCTCTCAGGAGGTATTGATGTTGCGCTCGTCGGGTCAGAAACATCTGTTTATGTAGCACAACAGGGGGCAGAGGATCCGGTTATCAACTTTGCCCAGCTTACACAGACAGACGGGACATTCCTTGTTGCTCGAGAGAAGCAGGACAATTTCGATTGGAATCAACTGAAAGGCAGTGTATTTCTGGGTCAGCGTAAAGGCGGAATGCCACAAATGGCAGGTGAGTTTACGCTGAAGAAACACAGTATTGATCCGCAAAAAGACTTGAAGCTGATTCAAAATATCGACTTTGCCAATGTAGCGACTGCTTTCGCTTCAGGAACTGGCGAATATGTGCAGCTCTTCGAGCCGCAGGCTTCCATTTTTGAAAAAGAAGCCAAAGGTTATGTTGTGGCATCATTTGGCGTAGAGAGCGGCAAGCTTCCTTATACGGCTTTCATGTCCAAGCAAAGCAACCTCTCAAAAATAAGGATGCCATTCAAAAGTTCACCAATGCGATTTATAAAGCACAGCAATGGGTTGAAAAACAATCCGCTGAAGAAGTGACAGATGCCATCCTTCCTTACTTCAAGGACGCTGATCGGAATATTGTTGCGAGTGCTGTAAAGCGTTATAAGGATCAGAAGTCGTATGCTACAGATCCGATACTGGATGAGCAGGAGTGGAATCACTTGCTGGATGTTCTTGACTCAGCTGGAGAGTTGAAAGCTCGCGTGCATCACGAACAAATCGTTAACAATGAATTTGCTAAAAAAGCGATCCAGCAGGTGAAATGACGGATGCCATCATCTCATTCGAAGGGAGGCGCCTCAATGGTACCAGCTGTAGAACTATCTCGCGTGACTCATGTATATGTGACGGATCGTGAAGCCAAGCTGGCGGTTAATGAACTAACTGCCTCAATTATGCCTGGCGAATTTGTCAGTTTAGTTGGTCCGAGCGGCTGCGGCAAGACGACAATCCTTTCTATTATTGCTGGCTTGATGAAGCCAACTTACGGTCATGTAAAAGTATACGGGGAGCAAGTGAGGGGCACTTCATCCCATGTCGGCTATATGCTTCAGCAGGACTATCTATTTCCGTGGAGAACCATTCTGGACAATGCATGTATGGGGTTGGAGCTTACGAAGCAGTTGACCTCCGAGATGAAAGAGAAAGTGGTTCAACTGCTCAATGGAATGGGACTTGAAGGGACAGAAAAGTTATTTCCTCATCAATTGTCCGGCGGAATGCGCCAGCGAGTTGCGCTTGTACGGACATTAGCAACGGAACCAGAGCTGATGCTGCTGGATGAACCATTCTCGGCCTTGGATTATCAAACAAAGCTGCAACTGGAGGACTTAATTGTAGAAACCTTAAGGCTGCGGAACAAGACGGCTATTCTAGTCACCCACGACCTATCAGAAGCGATAGCGGTGAGTGACCGGGTCATTGTATTAAACCGCGATCCAGGCAGCATTCGCCGCACATTCATTATACCTGAGTCCATTCGCAAATCCCCGCCATTCTATGCTCGAGAACAGGCGGGATTTAATGATCTTTTCCACGACCTGTGGAAAGAGCTTGAGGAGTCAGATCGGAGGGAAAGCAATGGCCCGACACTCGGAGTTTGATGATTCGACGCCCCCGTCCCATTCTTCGGACAATACGGAGCAGCTTGTAGCATCGACCTACTCGCAATATCGCGCGCGAAGACGTGCACTGTCAACTTCAGTAATGGTGACACAGGTTGTGATCCTGGTCGCCTGTATTGCTTTGTGGGAGATTGCAGGACGACTGAAGTGGATTGATGTCCTGTTATTCAGTTATCCAAGCAAGGTAGGCGCTCAAATTGTGCAGGATGTAATGAACGGCTCCATCTGGCCGCATCTGGGGATGACTGTAGGGGAGACTATTGTGGGTTTTGTGCTCGGTACGGTATTCGGTACGCTGCTTGCCGTACTGATTTGGTGGTCGGAATTTCTCGCCAGAGTGCTTGATCCATATATGGTTGTCTTCAACAGTATGCCGAAGGTCGCGCTTGGCCCTTTGTTTATTGTCGGATTCGGGGCTGGATTCACGGCTATTGTCGTGACAACTTTATCGATTACGGTGATCATTACGACGATCGTTGTATACAATAGCTTTCGCGAGGTCGATCCGAATTACGTGAAGGTTGTCCAGGTATTTGGTGGTGGGAAAAGGACGATATTTCTCAAGGTTATATTGCCTGCTTCATTTCCTGCCATCGTATCTACATTGAAAGTAAATGTAGGGCTTGCATGGGTAGGCGTTATCGTTGGCGAATTTCTTGTATCCAAGGTCGGACTTGGATATTTAATCATATATGGATTTCAGGTATTTAATTTTACACTGGTCATGTCCTCGCTTGTCATTATTGCGGTTGTGGCCACCCTGATGTATAAGGGAGTCGCTTTCTTAGAACGTAAAATCGTAAATCGTGCCTAATTGCGGCGTACAATAGCCGTAGACGAGAGGGTGCTTGATATCTCGGGGAATGCCAATGAATGGCATTCCTCTTTTTTTGCAACACGTTATCTGAGTCGATATAATGAACATGTATCATAGTAAAATTACATCAGGGTTACATTGAAGGAGCGTTCTTACACATGGTGTTCGGATTTGTTGGTATTCGTGTCATTAAAACGGCGATCGCCTCTATCCTAGCGATTATTGTTGCCAATCTTGTAGGGGCGATGAATCCGCTGGGAGCGGGGCTGCTTGCCATTCTCGGTGTGGATGTCACCCGCAAGCGCAGCATACGGACGGTGTCGGCACGGTTCATGGCGTCGGTTGTCGGCTTGCTTCTTGCTTCATTGCTGTTCGGGCTTCTCGGCTTCGAGCTATGGGTGCTGGCATTATACATATTAGTGGCGTTTCCGATTATCGCAAAGCTCAATTTCAAAGAAGGAATCGTAACAAGCTCAGTCGTTGTGTTTCATATCTATGGGGCCGGAACATTAACGCTGCACGGTGTATTGAATGAGATGTTGCTGCTGGCAATCGGGCTTGGCGCGGCCAGCATTGTGAATCTGGTATATATGCCAAATGAAGAAGATAAGCTTGTCCGGATCAAAAAGGAAGTAGATGCTTACTTCTCTCGCATATTCACCCAAATCAGCAGTAACTTGCGGGATACGACTTATGTATGGGACGGGCATGAAATTATTGATGCAGATGAGAAAGTGGATGAGGGGATCTTTATCGCGTCCAAGGCGCTGGAAAATCGTCTGATGCGTACGGAAGATATCCATGCAGATGAACAATGGCTGCTCTATTTCTATATGCGCAAAGCGCAGCTTGAGAATGTGCAGGGGATTTTGCAGCTTCTCTCCCAAGTGTATCAATCATTTCCTCAGTGTTATTTGGTGGCGGATGTGTTCGATCAATTGAGCGAAGATGTGAAGGAGCCGCATTATACAGGGAAAACAGAACAGCTTATTAATGAGTTGGACAAGGTATTCCGTCAAATGGATCTGCCGGCAACAAGAGGTGAATTTGAAGTACGAGCGGCAGTCTTGCAAGTAATTCGTGAGCTGCAGCAATATTTGAAGATAGCGAAAAGAGATAAGAAACAACTTCGCCTTGGCGTATAACCCGCGCCAGGCCAGCATTTCGCTACTCTCAAAAAATGAGTCAACTCTGATAAAATTGTTGTCACCCTAGACGAATGTCCTGCATACACTTTAATTGAATGATTGTATGGAGGAGGTCCACAGGATGGCAAACATAGAAAAACACCACTGCCGGGAAATCATCACGAAAGCAATCTGCGGCAAAGGTCGTAAGTTCTCTGTCGTCACACATACCGTCTCTCCGCCTAATCATCCGACAAGCATATTGGGGGCATGGATCATAAACCATCAATATGAATCGGTGCGGGCAGGAGACGGCATTGAAGTAATTGGTACTTACGATATCAACATCTGGTATTCATACGACAACAATTCCCAAACTGACGTTGCGAAAGAAACGGTGTCGTATGTAGATCTCGTTCCGTTGTCGTATGTAGATCCGAAACACCGCTCTTCCACTGTCGAGGTATCTGCCGATGCGGTTCAGGAGCCGAACTGTGTGGAAGCAAGTGTATCTTCTCATGGGCGCGGTGTGACCATTCGTGTTGAACGGGAGTTTCTGGTGGAAATGGTTGCAGAGACAAAGGTATGTGTCCTCGTATGTAAGGACGGATGCAGTGATTTCGAAGACAAGGACTTTGATTTTGGCGTTCAGGACGAGAGCTTCGACGATTTGGAACCGGACTTGACGGATGAGGAGTTGTAATTATCGCCGCAGGCCCTGACCGCTTGCGGCGGTTTCTTATTTCCTTTTTGGATACTCTCAACCAACATGCGCATGGTGGGTGAGCTGCTGCAGTACCTGTGCCTATAAACTTGATGATATACCCACAGGATATGCAGCAAAGGAATGATTGTAGAGGGCGGGAGCCCTCCTTTTTTTGGATTCAAAACAAAATACATAACAACTTGTTGAAGACACGATGAAGCATGGAAGGTACGAAGCTATCTATTTGCCGGCTGTGAAGGAGATGGAGGCATGAGCCGAGACCTTGTTAGCGATGAACGGGTAATTGTCGTCACGGATAATCGGGAAGCAGCGGATATATGGAAGCAATACAGAGTGAAGACGATTGCCCAGTCCAAATTTAAACGGGCAGGTGCCCAGTCCATTGCAGTGAAGGAACATGGTAAGGTTGTCGTTTGGTGGAATCGAAACATGGCGCTGCAGGCTGTAATGGATTACAATGCTGCCTTCCGTCATCAAGCGGAGTCAGGAACAATTGTACTCAATCGCTATGCTTCTTATTGGAAATCAGGCTCCATGCGTGAACGCTTGAAGCTGTGGGGACTCCCTGTCGCAGAATGGGCCACGTGGGCAGATGAATTGCCGCCGAATTCGGGACGGCATTATGTACGCACGATCTGCTTCTGGGTGAATGGCTGCCGAATTGTCGCTGCCGCACAGAGCATCAACCCGCCGCAGGGGGCGCCTTTGTATCATCCGCTTGATGATTGGTCCAAGCCGCCGTATCGACGGTTGGCTCGGTTGGCGCTGAGAGCAGCGTATGCCGTAGGCTGGGACATCGCATCGGTCACACTGCGCTGTACTTCCTCTTCCGCGGAGGAAGGAGTGACAGAATTGCCAGCTGGGGTATTGGATGAGCCTCAGCTTGGTGATGTCATTGTGCATATCGATCCTGTGCCGCAGCGCATGCCGGCATGGGTACGAGAAAGATACGCGGCAGTATGGCAGGAAGAGTCGATTGAGCAGGTACAAATTCAGGACAGGAGTTCGGGGATCAAGCTCGGAATGGATGTCGAATTAATTTTGTATGATACCCGTTTAGCCAAGATTATTTCCGCTGCGCGTTACTTGCCGAAGAGTGGTGCTGCAGGCTGTGATGCAGTACGTCTGCAAGGTCGCATTCTATTTCCACTTATGGAGCTGCGTCCTGAACCTGCTGAACGGCCTGCACAGCTTGTAGAACATGTACGCAAGGCGGTGCAGCTTGCTGAGAACATCATTAAGGGTAAACACAGTTCGAGCATGCAGACACCCAATCTGGTTTGGCTCGGTGGCTCATGTCCACGAGGAAGGTTTTCGTTAGGGGGCCACATCCATGTTAGCGGGGTTGCTCTAACCTCGGACTTGATAAGAGCCTTGGATACCTATGTCGCATTCCCGCTATCATTCATTGAACAGCCCTCTGGTTCGAGAAAAAGGCGCCCAGGATACGGAACCTACGGGGATGTTCGCGAGCATGACCACGGCGGAGCAGGCGGATTTGAATACCGAACGCTCCCGTGCTTCATTTTTACTCCAGCATTGACGTTAGAGATCCTAACTTTGTTCTATACGGTAGTAGTATGTTATCCAAGGCTTACAAGGCGTGACAGTGTACGTCAGGACGTGATTCAGGCATTTTTGTACGCACACGCTGCAGAGAAGGATATTCAATATGAAGGTGCAGGAAAGCTGCCAATGCGCCAATTGGCGATCGAGCTCCTGGATGAATTGCTGTGTGAAGCTGTGAAAAGCAAGAATGAGCGGCGGACAGATAATAGTAAGAGTGTACAATGCGAAGTCGAAAAATCCATTCAATCACTCCGCAACCGAATTTGTGCTAAATGGACATGGGACGAGAATGAGGATTTGCGAAATGCATGGCTTGATATCCAGTGAGCGGTGACGGCGTGAAATGCGCGTGAGTCGCCGCTCCTTTTTTGCTATAATAAAATTCTACTTATGTTATCGGAGGGTGTTTATGGTGAAGCTGACACCGATGATGGAACAATACTTAAGCATCAAGGAACAGGTTAAGGATGCCTTTTTGTTTTTCCGCCTCGGGGATTTTTACGAGATGTTCTTTGACGATGCTATTCTAGCATCAAAGGAATTAGAGATTACACTGACGGGAAGAGGCAGCAGTGGAGCTGAGGATCGAATTCCAATGTGCGGAGTGCCTTATCATTCAGCAGATAATTATATTCAACGTTTGATCGAAAAGGGTTATAAAGTAGCGATATGTGAGCAGGTGGAGGATCCAGCAACAGCTAAGGGTGTCGTCCGCCGTGAAATCGTTCGAATCGTTACGCCGGGCACCGTAATGGAAGGCAAACTGCTTGATGACAAGACGAATCACTATCTTGTGTGCCTCTCACAAGGAAGCACGAGCAATGCCTTGGCAGCTTGCGACCTGTCCACGGGAGAAATGATTGTAACATCTGCGCCTATTGGACAATCCTGGATAATTGACGAGCTGAATGTCTATATGCCGACTGAAATCATTGGTCATGCAGCACTGCTTCAAGAGGCAGAGCCGCTGACGAAGTCATGGAACCGTTCTGTTCTTCTTACGGAGTGGAATCGCCAGGATGAAGCCTTGGCACGCCAGCAATTTGGAGAAGCAGTCTGGACTCGTCTGGAGGATGAACGGCAGCAGGCGCTTGCGATACTGATGGGCTATTTGCAGGAAACTCAGAAGCGCTCATTAAGTCAGCTGACGAACATTCGAACCTATGATCCCGATCAATATTTGGTGCTTGATCCATTTACGCGCCGCAATTTGGAGCTTACGGAGACGGTACGCGAGCGTGCGAAGAAAGGCTCCTTGCTCTGGCTGCTTGATCGTACGGAGACATCGATGGGGGCAAGACTTTTGCGCCGCTGGATAGATAAACCGCTGATGAATCGGAACGTGATTGAGGAACGGCTGGAAGCCGTCGAGACACTGTATCATCATCTCATTTGGAGAGAAGAACTGCGTGAGCAATTGTCCTCGGTGTACGATCTGGAGCGGCTCGTAGGCCGCATTGCCTTCGGAACGGCGAATGGACGCGATCTGGTTGCCCTAAAATCTTCACTAAGTCAAATTCCAATGCTGAAGCAGCTTTGCGAACAGACCTCGTCTGCCACGCTGCTCCGTGATTGGATTGATAGCGCTATTGTGGACGAGCCGCCTGTATCAGTCCGAGATGGGGGGCTTATTAAGCCAGGTTATGATGAATATCTCGACCAGCTGCGAGAAGCGAGTGTGAACGGCAAGCGCTGGATCGCCGAATTAGAGCGGAAAGAGAAGGAGTCAACCGGCATTAAGTCGCTGAAGATCGGATACAACAAAGTATTCGGTTACTACATTGAGGTAACGAAGTCGAATTTGTCCTCGCTTCCAGAAGGGCGATACGAGCGCAAGCAGACACTGGCCAATGCAGAGCGGTTCGTTACTCCTGAATTGAAGGAGAAGGAAGCACTGATTCTCGAGGCAGAGGATAAGATGCTCGGCTTGGAATACGAGCGGTTCAGTGAGCTGCGTCAACGAATCGGCAGCGAGATTCGTCGTCTGCAAGCCTTGGCAGAAGCGGTTGCTGAAATCGACGTCTATCAATCCCTTGCGGCAGTAAGTGCAGCAAG
This sequence comes from Paenibacillus alvei DSM 29, assembly GCF_000293805.1. Taxonomy (GTDB): domain Bacteria; phylum Bacillota; class Bacilli; order Paenibacillales; family Paenibacillaceae; genus Paenibacillus_B; species Paenibacillus_B alvei. The sequence continues at coordinate 16,583 of NZ_AMBZ01000007.1, forward strand.
GAGATATGTTCGTCCGGAATTAACGGAACAGCTGGATATGCATATCAAAGAAGGCCGTCATCCGGTCGTTGAGGCTGTCATGCAGGGCGGAGACTTCATGGCGAACGATACAGAGCTGACCGAGCAGGATGCGACGATGCTGCTGATTACAGGGCCGAATATGGCCGGTAAAAGCACATACATGCGTCAAGTAGCCCTTATCTCGATCATGGCGCAGATTGGCTGTTTCGTTCCTGCAGAACGGGCATCAATGCCGATTGTCGATCGGATCTTCACGAGAATTGGGGCTGCGGATGACTTAATAGGCGGACAGAGTACGTTCATGGTGGAAATGATGGACATTCAAGTGATGACAGAAAAGGCAACGCGCCGCAGCTTGGTTATTATCGATGAGCTGGGTCGTGGGACGTCTACAAGTGAAGGGATGTCGATTGCCCAGGCTGTAGTGGAGTATGTCCATAATCGAATTGGCTGCAAGGCGCTCGTTTCGACCCATTTCCATGAGCTGGCTCATATGGCCGATCGTCTGCAGCGCTTGAAAAATGTATGCATGGCTGTGCAGGAAAGCGGCAATCAAGTTACTTTCCTCCGCAAGCTGGTTTCGGGCGCGGCAAGTACAAGCTACGGCATCTATTGCGCGCGTTTAGCCGGGCTGCCTGATCAGATTATTGATCGTGCGTATGACCTGCTAAGTCATTACGAATCTGCTGATCGGGACAATGTACAGCCGTTAACATCAAACACTGAAGGCGAGCGCCCTGAGAATCATGTAGAGCAGCTGTCCTTATTTGGCTGGGATCAGACGGCAGTATCAGCGGAACCACCTGTTGTAAAGGCTGAGAAGAATGATGAGCACGTACTAGAAGCTGGAGATGAATATTTGCAGCAAAATGGTACGGAGAAATTCAATCAAGTTGAGCCGCAGCAAAGCCAACAGCTTGAGGAGCAAAAGTTTTCAGCCGAACATGCGGCGGAAGTGACTGCTATGAAGGAATTCATCGGCTCCTTAACGGATGTGGATGTAATGTCAATGACCCCTCTGGAAGCTATGAATCAACTGCATGACTTAATGAAGCGGGCTCGTGAAATGATTCGTAAATGACCTGATATTTTTTGAAAATGATTCGTTAATGGTGAATATTTCTATCAGAGTCGGGAGCTAGGGAGGTGTCAAAAATGGCCATTATTAAAGTGTTGGACGAGCATATTGCCAACCAGATTGCCGCTGGCGAGGTGGTGGAGCGGCCTTCTTCAGTTGTAAAAGAATTAGTTGAGAACTCGATTGATGCAGGAGCAACACGCATTGATGTGTCTGTAGAGGAAGGGGGCTTGCAGCTCATCCGAGTCAAGGATAATGGCTCTGGTATTGGTGATGATGACGCAGAAAATGCATTTTTGCGGCATGCGACGAGCAAGATTCAGACAGGAAAGGATCTATTCTCGATTCGCAGCTTAGGGTTCCGTGGAGAGGCACTGCCGAGTATTGCGGCTGTTGCCAAGGTAGAGCTGGTAACGTCAACAGATTCGAGCGGCTTAGGCAGACGCCTTGTTATTGAGGGCGGCACGATTAAATCGTTTGAACCAGCACAATCCATGCAGGGAACGGAAATCACGGTTCGCGATTTATTCTATAATACGCCAGCGCGGTTGAAATATATGAAGACGATCCAGACAGAGCTTGGCCATATCTCTGATTTAATCTATCGTTTGGCAATGTCCTATCCCAATATCGCGTTCACCCTGAAGCATAATGAGCATACGCTGCTGCAAACAATCGGTAATGGTGATTTGCTGCAGGTTATCGCTTCTGTGTACGGTGTTCAGACAGCAAAAGGGATGTTGCATATTAAAGGGGAGCATTTGGATTTCGAGGTGGAAGGCTATATTGGCAAGCCTGAGCTGACTCGTTCGAACCGCAATGCGATGTCATGGATGATAAATGGCAGATATGTAAGAAGCTTTCCACTGAATCAAGCGATTCTTCGTGCATATCATACGTTCTTGCCCATTAATCGCTATCCAATGCTTGTGCTTCATGTTAACATGCACCCCTCGCTAGTGGATGTCAACGTACATCCTGCCAAGCTGGAGGTGCGCTTTAGCAAAGAAGCCGAGCTGTGTGCCTTCATTGAAGAAACCGTGAAGACATTGCTGCACAAGCAGCGTCTTATTCCAGAAGCTGCTCCCGCAAAGGCTAAGGTACGAACGTACGTGGAGCAAGCGGAGCTGCAATGGGAAGCGGCAGAGACGATTGCAGCGAATCAAGAAAAGCAGTTGAAGCCGATGGGAGCGCTGGTCATAGCATCTGATTCGTCATCAGATTCATCTTCGGCAAAGGAATTTTTTCAAAATTCTGCTAATGAGACTCGGATATCCAATCAGTCAATCGTAAATCGCAGCCAAGAATCCGCTGAGAATCGGGAACAGAATAAAGGCAATGATTCTTCTGGTATCGCTTCTAATGATTCCGAATCTTCCATTGATTCCTCTTCACAGCGTCGTGCAGTTGTAAGGGAACTGGCAAACCGTCCTGAAAGGCTGGTGGAAGGAAGCGAAGCGAAGATTCTGTTGCAATCAGAAATGAGCGCTGATGCAACCACTAATGCAACCACTAATGCAAGCACTGATGCAAACTCTGATGCGGCTATACAGCCTGAAGCTTCCGCGATTGGCAATGAGGATGCTGTTGACAGACCAGAAGTACATCAACAAGCAGCAGATCATGGTGTGCGCTTCTCTGTACCCGATGAGTCTGCAAGTTCGCAATTGTCTGCGAACCGCATTGAGTCGGGTGAAAGCATTCGAGAGCCATCGACCTCCTATGCAGGCCGCAGTGCAGGGGCTTCGGATTCGAAGGCGAAGTCATATCAGTCGTATCCAAATTCGAAGCAGCAAGCCGGGCAGTCCACAACGAAGGCTGGCACGGAGAAGTGGAAGGAATGGTTGACCGAGGAAGGAAGCGCAGACAGTGCAGCATTGCCGAAATTCCCAGCACTATCTTATATCGGTCAGCTGCATGGCACATATTTGATAGCATCGAACGAAGAAGGACTGTATTTAATTGATCAGCATGCTGCGCATGAACGAATCAATTATGAATATTATTTTGAACGCTTCGGCAAGCCAGTAGAAGCCTCTCAAGAGCTGCTTCTACCAATTACGCTGGAGTTTACGCCTGCTGATGCTGAGCGTATCCGCTCACGCATGCATTTGCTGGAGCAGGTTGGTATCGTGATGGAGCCGTTCGGCGGGCAAACGTTCCTGATTCGTTCTCATCCATACTGGTTCCCTAAGGGGGAAGAAGCCAATATCATTCAAGAAATGACAGATTGGGTGTTGAACGAGAAGGCGCCCGATATTGCGAAATTAAGAGAAGCCTCAGCAACGATGTGCTCTTGCAAAGCATCGATTAAGGCGAATCAGCGCTTGACAGCAGCTGAGGCAGAGACGCTGTTTGTAAGATTGGGAACATGTCGTCAGCCATTTACATGCCCGCACGGAAGACCGATCGTTATTCGATTTACCACATACGATCTGGAAAAAATGTTTAAGCGGGTAATGTAAGAAAGGCGAGGATTTGTAATTCCCTTTCCCCAGCGTATATAATGAGGAGGAGCAAATGATAGTCACGACAGGCGAGTATACGTCACCAGAGCTAAAAGAGCGGGCACGGAAGATGGCCAAGCTGTTCGGATGGCACTATGCTGAACGCCGGAATCAGACATTGCCTCGCATGCAGCGCAGATATGGCGACGATGAATTTCTCGTCTACCTAAATGATTGTGTACGCTATTTAAAGCTAGGCAGCACTGAGTTGACCTATCACCCTAGTATGGCCTATGTGCGGGCAAAGCGCATTTTGTCCGGTGATGCAGATGGAATGATAACTGCGAGCGGCATTCAGCCTGGTGATGAGGTATTGGATTGTACGGCCGGACTTGCAGGCGATGCGCTGGTGTTTGCCGTTGCGGCGGGCCCGAACGGTCGGGTTACTGCCTTGGAGAGTGAGCCGTCGCTGTTCGCGCTCGTACATGAAGGGCTGCAGCTGTATGAAAGTGGTGTTGAAGAGGTTACCCAGGCAATGCGTCGAATTCAAATGAAGCAGGCCGATCATCTAAGCATGCTCCGCTCACTTCCGAGCCGTTCTGTAGATGTGGTATACTTCGATCCTATGTTCCGTTCTCCTGTAACGAGCTCAGCATCGATAGATCCGCTGCGGACGATGGCGAACCATGAAGCCTTGACGCACGAAGCGATTAAAGAAGCTTGCCGCGTAGCTCGCAAGAGAGTGGTCATGAAGGAAGTAAAGAACAGCGAAGAATTTGCCCGGCTAGGATTTACCCGTGTGTTACCGTCCGGAGCGAAATTGGCATATGGGGTGATTGACATTGCCGGAGGCAACGATAAGGAATAAACCGAAACTACTTGTACTCATTGGTCCGACTGCAGTTGGGAAAACGAAGCTTAGTCTTGACTTGGCTAAGGAGTTCCAATGTGAGATTATATCTGGTGACAGTATGCAGGTATATCGGCAAATGGATATTGGCACAGCAAAACTTCCGGTGGGGCAGCGCGAAGGAATTCAGCACCATTTGATGGACATATTGGATCCGGATGAACCGTATTCCGTCGCCGATTTTCAATTACAATGTCGCAATTTGATCGATGAGATAACAAGCCGCAATCATACCCCATTTATCGTTGGGGGAACGGGACTCTATGTGGAATCCGTCTGCTACGGTTTTGAATTCAGTGATCACGGCGCAGACGACGCATTTCGCCAAGAAATGGTGGAATTTGCTGTTGCTCATGGCAATGAGGCATTGCTGGAGCGCTTGCGCGAAGTGGATCCCGAATCAGCGGAAAGACTGCATCCAAACGATCAGCGCAGGGTAATCCGAGCCTTGGAAGTATACCATCTCACAGGCGAACCGTTATCGAACCAACTGGCTCGTCAGAAGAAGGAATCTCCGTTCGAGCTTTGCATCATAGGTTTGACAATGGATAGGCAGATGCTATATAAACGAATAGAGGCAAGAGTCGATATGATGATGGAGGAGGGGCTGGTGGAAGAAGTGCGCCAACTGCTTGCACAGGGCTACTCACGAAATCTGGTATCGATGCAAGGTCTTGGCTACAAAGAAATCGCAGCGTATGTTGAGGGTGAAATGTCTTTGGATGCTGCCGTTGAGCTGCTCAAGCGCGACACGAGAAGATTTGCAAAGCGCCAGCTCTCCTGGTTCCGTCACATGAAGGACATTCACTGGGTTGATGTCACGGATTCAGAACGTGCGGATCAACAATTTGAAAAAATTTGTAAGCACATAGCAGGAAAGTTTCGATAACAGGTTGAATATATTTCAACACAATCTCATGATTATTGGGGGTACGGACGATGAATAAATCTATTAACATTCAAGACACATTTTTGAATCAATTGCGTAAGGAAAGCATTCCAGTGACCGTATATTTGACGAACGGATTCCAGATTCGTGGTGTCATTCGCGCATTCGATAACTTTACCATTGTCATTGATAGCGAAGGACGTCAACAAATGGTGTATAAACACGCCATTTCCACATTCACGCCGCAACGTAACGTATCCCTGATGCAAGATCATCAGAACGAGGCGTAATTGACATGGAATGGGGCAGATTGCCAATGAAACTTTTTGCCCCTCCATCACGTCTAATGGAATATAGTCGCTGCCGAACAACCCTGAAGGGTTGTTCTTTTCATTCGTAGTCATATTGGGTATAAGTATGAGGGATATGTTTCAATCATATCTCGACAAGGTATGAAGAGAGAGACAATCAAAGAAATAAAGGGAGTCGGATGCAGATGACAAGGGAAAAAGAACCAGCACACCTTACGCGCAAACCGGCACATGGAAATCCTAAGCACAAAGCTAAGAAGAAAAAGAAATGGACTTGGAAAAAACGTTTTGGCTTATGTTTTTCACGACGGCATTTGCCGTGTTCTGTGCCGTTGGCGGTTATTTGTTCGTACTATTGAACGGAGAGCGGCTGATGCGTGAATATAAGGATGCGGATATGTTCAAGCTGGCGGAGGTATCCACAGTATATGATATAAATGGTACCGAGCTTGCGAAGCTGGGCAAAGGCATAGAGCATAGGGAAATCGCAGAGCCGAGAGATATTCCGGAGTTCGTAAGCAATGCATTTATTGCGACGGAAGATCGTCGCTTTAAGGAGCACTCTGGGGTTGATCTGTGGTCGATTGGACGAGCGATGGTAAAGGACGTTGTATCGCGCAGCCTTGTTGAAGGCGGCAGTACCATTACACAGCAGCTTGCCAAGAATATGTTCCTTACGAGTGACAAGACATTTTTCCGTAAAGCTACGGAAGTATCGATCGCACTGGCGCTTGAGAATCACTTCTCGAAAGACGAAATCTTAACGATGTATCTGAATCGAATCTTCTTCGGTAAAAATGCATATGGTCTCAAAGCTGCAGCGAAGGTGTATTTCAATAAAGATGACTTAAATGACTTGAAACTGTGGGAAGTAGCGACTTTGGCAGCTATTCCAAAAGCGCCGTCGCGATATAATCCGCTGTCGAGTCCAGAGCGTTCGAAGGAACGCCGAGCTGTTGTTCTTCAACTGATGTATGAACAAGGCTATATTACGGCTGAAGAGGCGAAGAGCGCAGCGGCGGTGGATTACGATCCGAAAATGTCGGGGCATTCGGCAAAATCGGAGAATAAGCAAGACGAGGCGTACAATGCATTCATTGACTACATGATAGAGGAAGCGACAGAAAAAACAGGACTTACCGAGGATGAGCTGTATCGTGGCGGCTATCATATTTATACTACGATGGATGCCAACGCTCAGCGCATTATGTTCAATGCATTCAATAATGACGAAATGTTCGAGCAGAGCAAGGATGACACGAAAATGCAGGGTGCAATGGTGATTACGGATCATAGCAATGGCTCCATCATCGCGATGATAGGGGGCCGGGATTACGCCCGCAAAGGATTGAATCGTGCTACTGTGAAGCGGCAGCCCGGATCATCTTTCAAACCAATCGTGTCCTATGCGCCAGCACTGGAGACGGGCAAGTATTTCCCGTGGTCGAGATTGAACAATGAGAAGCAATGCTTCGGCAATTATTGTCCAACGAACCTTGGGGGCTATACGACGTCAGTGGAAATGACGGAAGCGGTTAGACGTTCCATCAACATCCCTGCCGTATGGATACTGAATGATATTGGCCTGAAGAAAGGGTTTGACTTTGCGAAAAATCTTGGCTTCCCTCTGACGAATGACGATTATAATTTGTCAATCGCATTGGGCGGGATGACGCATGGGGTTACACCGATCAACATGGCAGAGGCTTATAATGCATTCGCAAACGGAGGGAATTATTATGATTCCTATACAATTGCGAAGATTACAGACCGCAAAAACAATGACTATTATGTGTATCACGTACCAAAAGGCAAAAAGGTCATGAGTGAGAAAACGGCTTACTATATGACAGAAATGATGCGCGAAGTCGTTACGAATGGTACAGGTAAAAATGCACAAATCAGCGGCCGTACTGTTGCAGGTAAAACGGGTACGACTCAGCATTCCGTGCCAGGTTACAATGGCAAGGGCGACCGAGATGCATGGTTTGTTGGCTATACACCGGAATGGACTGCAGCTGTCTGGATGGGATATGACAAGACTGACCGAAATCACCTTATCCATGAGAGCAGCCGCGGAGCGTCAAAGATGTTCAGTGAGGTTATGGGCAAGGCGCTGCAAAGCAAGAAGGCAGGCTCGTTCAACAAGCCGGATAAAGTGGAAGAGAAACCAGAGGAGCTTAAGGCAGTTAGCGGACTAAGCGCCTCGTATTCTGAAAATTCGAAGAGTGTGACGCTGAGCTGGAATCGAGTATCTGGAGATAATGTTTCGTATCAGGTCTATCGGAAGTCTTCCAAGGATAATAAGTTCACTCAGTTGCTGAAAGGACTTAAGGAGACTGGAGCAGAAGATATTGGTGTCTTCCCTGGCGAAACCTATACGTATTATATAATTGCGTCAACGCCAACAGAGGAGTCGGGCAAATCGAATGAAGCGTCCGTGACGATCAAGGAAGAAACACCAGTTGAGCCGCCTCCAGTTGAGCCGCCGACTGTTGATCCTCCGACAACGGAGGATCCGCAAAATCCAGTCGATCCGACGCCGCCGATTGAACCGGAAAATCCGGATAACCAGCAGCCGGAAACTGGCGATAACGGTACAGGTAATGAAGATGGCAGTGACAATTCTGGCTCGGCAGAGGATAATGGTTCCTCGGGATCCGGTACACCAGGTTACAATAATTCCAATGATGGCTCCACAGGGATTAATAGTCTCAGCACGAAAGAGTCGAATCACATCAATAATCATGGTGGTCAGAAGGATAACAGCAGTAAGAAAGATGGCGGAGCGGGGACTGAAGATGCTCCTGTAGAAATTCAATCTAACGTGAATAAAGCAGCTTGAGATAAATAGATAACGCGTGTTGGACAATTACATGAACAGTCCGTATCAAACAGCATAAGGGGATGTGTAGAGTGTGCAGAGTAGGTTGCTGCACACTCTTTTTTATGGCCTGCTTATGTGAAAGGAGGTCTTGAATCTGCTTCTGCTTGTAATGTGGGCGTGAATAGGAATAGAGCAAGTGCGGGATTAGCTATAGTAGATACAAACTCTGCTAATAACCTGTAAGGCGATAGAATATATTGAAACATCGACAAATTGATGAAGCATACAGCCTGGCTCGCGGTGGAGAAAAAGAATTTTGGTAAGCAATAAGCATGCGGGTTAACACAAGAGTTTGGGGTTTTAAATGTGTCTGCAACTAAAGATCTCTTTGATGACCTTGCTAGGACATTGAAAGCAATTGGTGGGACATAAAAACATTATTCCGTAAATACAATCTAACTACGATATCGCTAAAGGCACGTGCCCGACTAAATTCTCAGAAAGATTTAGAGACTATATTGAGTGGGAAAATGATAACGTTCAGGAAGTGATACCATGGCTTCTGACAATAGATCTATAACAACAAAAGATCATAAAGTAAGCATCATATTCAATAACAGTAAAGAAAGCGAAATTCGCAATGAAGTAAATATTATACCACCTGCTGCTCAAGAAAGTGGTGGAGAAAGTGAACATATAGAGGAGTATGCAAAAATCTTTGATGAACTCGATGAGCTAATTGGCTTAGATAAGGTTAAAGAATTGGTATTTCAAATTTACGCCATGTTGACAATTAATCAGCACCGTAAGAACGAGGGAATGCTGGTTAATGAACAGGTATACCACATGATATTCAAAGGAAACCCAGGAACGGGTAAGACGAGTGTTGCGAGAATACTTGCAAAACTTTTTAAGACAATGGGCTTATTAAGCAAGGGGCACTTGCTTGAAGTACATCGGGCTGATCTTGTAGGAGAATATATTGGTCACACCGCACAAAAGACAAGAGAGGTTGTAAAGAAAGCGTTAGGCGGGGTATTATTCATTGACGAGGCATACAGTCTTGCAAGAGGTGGTGAGAAAGACTTCGGTAAGGAATGCATCGACTGTCTGGTGAAACTTATGGAAGACCATAAGAATGAATTTATTCTTATAATTGCAGGGTATAGAAATGAATTGGATGAAATGTTGCTAACAAATTCAGGTCTACCTTCAAGATTTTCAATTCATCTCGATTTCCCTGATTTTTCAAACGATGAATTGCTCAAAATAGCCTACAAAATGGCCTTAGAGCGAGAGTATGTAATCCTTCCAGAGGCAGTAGTGAAGATAAAGGAACTGATCACAAAAGAAAAAGAGGATAATTATAATTTTAGTAATGGGCGCTTTATTAGAAATTTAATCGAGAAGGCAATTCGTAATCAAGCAGTAAGATTAATAAAGTACAACAAAGGTAAGTTATCACAAGCAAATTTAAGAAACTTAACTTATGATGACTTTGCAAGTAAAGATGATGACACGGAACGAATCAACATTCCTAGTTTTATCTGATTATATCGAAAAAAATCCCCCTCAATTTACAGAGAGGGGGTTTGGAATACATAATTTAATTACCAATAAACGGGCATTATCTATTCCATCTATTTAGGCACACGACATTTCATTTATTTATCGAATATTTAAGGCACTTTTGGCAACACTACTTTTCATCACACATTTAAGGAGGATTCAAAAGTGTCTAGTCATCAGTATCTACTTAATCGTCACCACCACAATTTAGAAAAGCACCCCCATTTTGGACATACGATCACCAATGATTCATATGGTCATCAACTACATCCATTGTCCCTGCATGCTCCTGTTGTGCATGTTAAGGCTACTATTGTAAAAGTATATCCTGATCGAGAACGAAGAGGAGCGATGCACCAACATTTTGATGTTAAAATTAATGAACTAATTAGCATTAAAGGAGCCCCTGCTTCTCTAGTTGACATGAAACAGGATACTTTTGTCGCAATCCGATATGGCGATCATATGGGATTAGCAGAGCCGATAAGTGGTATTGCTGAGGGACAAGAGATTGAATTGCAAGGCGAATACATAGATCATGGTCATGCATATGCCACTGAAGATAATCGAGATAGATCTCCAGTAATCCATTTTACCCACAGACCTGTTGGGTATGTTATCTATCAGGGAAAAGAATATCACTAACTATTAGCCCATTAACTCGGAGCCTTTTATTAAGAAGGCTCCCGTTTGCTATATACAGTGAAATCAAACTTTCATTCCAATTCATCTTGCGCTATATAGGTCGCCTGAATCAACCTATTCCACACTTCATGTGAACTTTGGGCATCTTCCTTCTCCCACATGCTCTGTTATGCATGAAAAACATTTGAAAATGTAAGACTGGAAGCTTAATGTTATTTACACCCCTAGTCCTTATTAGATAATACTGAACTCCATTTCCATCAATAGTTTTTTCGTACACCGCAAAACTTTCCCCATTTATAAGATTAGTTTCTTTAAAGTGATTAACCAGTTCCTTATGCTCCGCATTAAGAATAAGTGCTTTAATCAAATTCTTTTCAACAGAATTCCAATTTATTTTTGATCTCGTTAACAGGGAGCCATAAGTTCGCATCCAAAAAATCAAAGCTATTTCATTTAGTATTCTATGATCTATCAATGTTTTTTTGTTTTTCATAATTTCTTAGAATCTTCATTTAAGTGGCATTAGATTGACTGCGGTTAACTTCCCAGAAAATAAAATCATTGCAGTTATTCTATGGAAGAGCGGCTGCACATCGCAGAATTAATAGCGAAGGATCATGATTACGTGCTTATGCCGGTTACCCAGGCACAATTGAAGTTATGTTAGATGAGAAATTACTTGAGCCTAACCTGTTTAGTAATGCTCGGTTAGTGTTCGAAATGTGATGGAGTCGGCTGTGCAATCAGGCATGCGTCTTTTACAGCTATATCCGCAGCAATCTCCGGGAAAGCTTGAATTAATGACTAAAAAACCAGAGGATTTAAAATGAGAGCGAAAATGAGGTATACTGTACAACGTATATGCCATTGAACATGAGTGCAATGGTCTTATGGATGATGAACCGATAAGGAGAATGCACGCGAATGCGAAAAGAGCCTCACCATACAAATCAAAATATACCCGATCGAGCTGTGCTCGTGACTTTAATAACGGATGATGTCAAGAGAAGCGGGGTTGATCCCCAATATTCACTTGACGAGCTGGTACAGCTGGCTGAAACCGCTGGTGTTGAGGTTTTGACAACCATGACACAGCAGCGTGAATTCCGAGACCCAAGATGGTTCATAGGGAAGGGGAAAGTTCAGGAGCTGCGCGGAGTGATCGATGAATTGGGTGCAACGACCGCAATATTTGATCAAGAGCTGTCAGGCGCCCAAGTCCGCAATCTGGAAGAGGCATTGGACGTCAAAATTGTTGATCGCACGCAGCTCATTCTAGATATCTTCGCACAACGGGCGAAAACAAGAGAAGGTATTATACAGGTTGAGCTGGCTCAATTGTCATACTTGCTGCCCCGCCTATCAGGGCATGGAAAGAACTTATCCCGTCAAGGCGGCGGAATTGGCACAAGAGGGCCGGGGGAGTCTCAATTGGAGACGGATCGCCGGCATATTCGAGGCCGTATCTCTGATTTGAAGCGTCAGCTTCATGAAGTTGTTCGCAGCCGCAATCTGCATCGAGAAAGGCGTAAAAAGACAGGGGCTTATCAAGTTGCGCTGGTTGGCTACACCAATGCTGGGAAGTCGACATTATTGCGTCAGCTGACACAAGCAGATGTATATGTAGAGAACCAGTTATTCGCAACGCTAGATCCAACTTCTCGTCAATGGGAGCTGCCAAGCGGGAAAGAAGTTGTGTTAACAGATACGGTTGGTTTTATTCAAAATTTGCCGCATGATCTCGTTGCTGCTTTTCGAGCGACTTTAGAGGAAGTGAATGAGGCGGATCTTATTTTGCATGTTATGGATGCCTCCTCACCGATGCGTGAAGATCATATGCGGGTTGTAGAGGATATCCTACAGCAATTGGGAGCAGGGGCCAAGCCGCAAATTGTACTCTATAATAAAAAGGATTTGTGTACACCCGAACAGCGGCAAATGCTGCCCCATGACAAAAGTCACTTTATTATTAGTGCATATGATGAAGGTGATTTGGAGCGGATTCGGCAGGTTGTGCAGGATCAATTGGCCGGACAGACAATAACCTACCGAATCGCGGCTGATCGTGGAGATTTAATTGCCTTAATCTATCGAATGGGTGAGGTTTTGCAGCAAGAAATTGACGAAAACGATTTGCTGCTGAAGGTTCGCTTGGATCGACTTGCTGCTGAACAGCACGGTTACAAATTAATTGATTACGTAGTGAAATAAACTTCCTTCATGGGAATGGACTAAGGGGAATGAATACAATGCAATTTACAGCAAGACTGGAGCAATTGGAGCAGCAAATAGAAGAGAAGATTGCCGGACAGGTGCGGGGGATAGAACGAATCGCCGAGCGGAATCAGTGGAAGGTCATTCAGGCGTTTCAGAAGCATCACGTTAGTGATTTTCATTTTGCAGGGTCTACAGGCTATGGTTACAATGACCGTGGTCGCGAGGTGCTGGATGAAGTTTATGCACAAGTATTCGGTGCAGAGGCAGGCTTGGTTAGACCTCACTTTGTATCAGGTACGCATACGATAGGCACCGCGCTGTTCGCCGTTCTGCGTCCGGGTGATGAACTGCTGTACATTACAGGTACACCTTATGACACGCTGCATAAGGTAATTGGACAAGAGCATGATGGAACAGGCTCTTTGCGCGATTGGGGTGTGGCCTATAATGAGGTTGCGCTGACTGAGGAAGGAGCAGTGGACTGGGAACAAGTTCGCGCTAGTATATCAGAACGCACGAAGGTCATTGGCATTCAACGTTCTCGCGGATATGGTTGGAGAGCATCTTTCACGGTAGAGCAGATCGGTGAAATGGTACGGCAAGTGAAAGGGATCAAGCCGGATGTGATTGTATTTGTGGACAATTGCTATGGAGAGTTTACCGAACTTCAAGAGCCAACGGAGCTTGGTGTAGATTTGATGGCCGGATCGCTCATCAAAAACCCAGGAGGCGGAATTGCTGAAACGGGCGGATATATTGTAGGCAAGCGTGCCCATGTGGAGGCAGCAGCATCTCGCTTGACTGCGCCTGGAATTGGCGGGGAAGTGGGGGCTATGCTTGGTATGACTCGTTCGATGTATCAAGGGCTGTTCCTTGCCCCTAGCATCGTGGGACAAGCCGTACGAGGAAGTGTGTTTGCGGCAGCTTTGTTCGAGGAGCTTGGATTTGAGACATCTCCGCATTGGACTGCGTCTCGTACCGACTTGATCCAAGCGCTGCGCTTCCATACGGCGGATCATCTAATTGCATTTGTTCAAGGCATCCAAAAAGCATCGGCTGTTGACGCGCATGTTGTTCCTGAACCGTGGGACATGCCTGGATATGAGCATCCGGTCATTATGGCGGCAGGTACTTTCATTCAGGGAGGCAGCTTAGAATTATCCGCTGATGCGCCAATTCGTGAGCCGTATACGGCTTACATGCAGGGTGGGCTTACGTACGCTCATGCAAAACTTGGGGCAATGACAGCCTTGCAAACAATGGTAGATCGAGGGTTGTTGGAGCTATAAATATTTTTTGTTAGATTTCCTTACATCCATTGACACATTTGCTTCCGGGGGATAAAATGAGAACAAGAAAGGCATAACATACTTCTGATAGGAGTAAATTCACTGATGGGCGACTGCGCTAGACAGGCGTTTTTATGATGTGATGTCAGTTAGCGTACACAGCACGTAAACTTTCTTTTATGACAAACTAGGAAGGTTGATAAGCGGTGGGAGATGAGATTCGCAGAAATATGGCGTTGTTTCCAATCGGCATCGTGATGAAGCTGACGGATTTGACTGCTCGTCAAATTCGGTACTACGAACAGCATGAATTAATTATGCCTGCTCGTACTTCTGGAAACCAGCGTCTTTTTTCCTTCAATGACGTAGAGCGATTGCTTGAAATCAAAACACTTATTGAAAAGGGAGTCAACATCGCAGGCATCAAGCAAGTGCTTAATCCGGTAACGAAGGAATCGGAAGAGGCAACTGTGCTTAGTGAAGCTTCGGAGAGCAAGCGCAAGGAAATGTCCGATCTCCAGCTGCACCGCATGTTGAAGCAACAGCTTTTAGCCGGTAACAGACCGGGGCAAGTATCGCTGATTCAAGGCGAGTTGTCTCGTTTCTTTACTAAATAGATAATCATCTAAACAAGCTTATGGAGAAGGAGATGCTACCCTGTGGGTTATACCAGAGAAGACATTGAACGCATTGCAAAGGAACAAAATGTACGATTTATCCGTCTGCAATTTACGGATCTGCTCGGTACGATTAAGAATGTCGAAATTCCGGTAAGCCAATTGCCTAAGGCGCTGGACAACAAAATGATGTTTGACGGTTCTTCGATCGAAGGCTATGTGCGCATTGAAGAATCCGATATGTATCTTGTCCCGGACTTGGATACTTGGGTCGTCTTCCCATGGGTAACGGAAGATCGTGTCGCTAGATTGATCTGCGACGTCTACACAACAGATGGAACACCGTTTGCAGGATGCCCTCGCGGTATTTTGAAGAAGGCTTTGAAGGAAGCAGAAGCATTGGGCTTCACGTCCATGAACGTTGGTCCGGAACCAGAGTTCTTCTTGTTCAAGACAGATGACAAGGGCAATCCGACGATGGAACTGAACGACCAAGGCGGATACTTCGACTTGGCACCAACAGATCTTGGTGAGAACTGCCGCCGTGAAATCGTATTGAAGCTGGAAGAGATGGGCTTCGAAATTGAAGCCTCCCATCATGAAGTGGCTCCTGGACAGCATGAGATTGATTTCAAATATGCAGATGCAATTAAGGCAGCAGACCAAATTCAAACCTTCAAGCTCGTCGTGAAGACGATCGCTCGCCAGCACGGTTTACACGCTACATTCATGGCAAAACCGCTGTTCGGTGTGAACGGTTCAGGCATGCACTGCAACATCTCCTTGTTCAACGGTAAGGAGAATGCGTTCTATGATGAAAGCGATAAGCTCGGCTTGAGTCCAGTAGCACGTCAATTTATGGCGGGGGTATTAAAGCATGCTCGCGGATTCGCGGCAATTACGAATCCAACGGTCAACTCCTATAAGCGCTTAGTTCCTGGCTATGAAGCTCCATGTTATGTGGCATGGTCTGCAAGCAACCGCAGTCCAATGGTTCGTATCCCAGCATCCCGTGGTTTGAGCACGCGTGTTGAAGTCCGCAACCCGGATCCAGCGGCGAACCCATACTTGGCTCTGGCGGTCATTTTGAAAGCAGGATTGGAAGGAATCAAGAAGAAGACAGACCTTCCAGCCCCTACGGATCGTAACATTTACGTCATGACAGAAGAAGAGCGTCAGGCGGAAGGCATCCCAAGCTTGCCATCCAGCTTGAAGGAAGCATTGGAAGAACTTCTTCGTGATGAGACGGTTTGCGATGCATTGGGTGAGCATGCATTACAGCACTTTTTGGAATTAAAAGAAATTGAATGGGATATGTATCGCACGCAAGTTCACCAATGGGAACGCGATCAATACATGACATTATACTAATTCATGCAAACCCTAGAGCCGCAAGGCTTCTGGGGTTTTTATTTTTGTGGGTGAAATGGAGGATGGGGGATATAGCACCCATCCTCCATTTCACCTACAAATTTATTCGAGAATGACTTTGCCGACCACCTCCCAAGCAGAACGGGATGACATAGAAGCAGATATCACCGCTCTTGACTCCGAGATAAAGACATTAGGGGAAATGATATTGGATACCGAATATAGACTAGAATGGCTTGATACAGGACGACGGCCGGGGGAATAAACGGGGAATAGAACGGCGGGCAGCTTATCAACGTGAAAGCCTATTGATCCTGTTCATCATGTATAATTATGGATATTCAAATAGTGGAATTGGAGTGAACAGGCGTAAAAGAAGTGGGAATGGAGACACGAGATTGGTGCTGGATGATTTTGTATTGCGCTAACCTTTGGAGCATCACATGCAAATAATATTAAAGTTATGGAGCTTATATCGTATGGGTCTACATTGTATCAATATCCCTAGTGTTTGTAGCAATATATATTTCGGTTCGAGAAGCGACAAAGGCTGATAATTTGAAAGATGACTTAAGCATGATTTTGGGAGAATTAAAGGAAAAGGTTGGACAAGTTGATAATAAGCTAAGTCTTATTGATCATGATACATTGGCGGGAAACATGTTAAAAAGACCATTAGAAGAGTTCGAAAAGGTCGGACAGTTTACTGATAATAAACTCTTAAAAAATATGATGTATCATAAGACAGGAGCAGGTAAGACAGGGTGGACGCTAATACAGCTGTATAAAAATAAAGATATCTAAAAAGTTCCCCGTACGAAAGCCACCTATATATAGACGTATAAAAAACAGCGCGGGTAATAAACAAGATTAGGTAATGCTACCGATTAAGACGCGATGTTTTTTATGTGTCTAATTAAGGTGATTATTGAAAGAAAATTAGTAACAAGAAGTGCTTCTTGTTCTTCTCAATAATCTTTTCTTGATACTATTGGTACTGGGATTGTATTTATAGTCATTTTTGTTGGATTCCTCTCTCATTAATTGAAATAGCTTCATCAATAGCGCGTAAGTGTGCATCTAAGGGTTCTTCTGTAAGAGTACGATAAGCGAAATCGAAGAAGGCTATTTGTTTTAAACCACTATTTGAGTTTTTGTTCTAGCAAAAGTCTTGAAGAAGGTATAATCAATCTGATAACTGGATGTGAGGCCTTGATGTCTACCGGGCATGATCAGTTGAGTTTACAGAGTTTCGTTGAATACAAGTTTGGTATATTCTGATAACCATGGGGAAAGAGACGCGACTTTTAGTTTGATGAAAGAAATGTATGGATTACGGAGTAATGCCGTTAACGGCGACATTCCATCTTTCGTAAAGGCGATGGCGAAAGCAGATATATATGATAAATTTTTCCCTAAAAGAAATAATACCTACAGTCTTATTGAAAACACACGGGAAAACAATAAATGATATTTAATAGCCAAATTTCAAATGCAATCTTTAAAAGTCTTTCAGTATTATAAGCATCCTTCGGGGTGCTTTTTAATTTGATAGGGTAACGGTATATGAATTTAGATGAATTCAATCTAATTGATGTTAAAGAGATATTCAGTTTAAAAATGGAGGAATGTACCCCATACAGAAATACACAGTAGCGAGTATAGTCGCTCCTCAGGGAGGTGGCACTGTTATTAAAAAGAAAAGTCATATACCAACAAGGATAATAATGGTATTATATAGGAGAGAGTTGGAAAATACTCTACTACATATGAAGGTGGGATACTATGAAGAAAGCTTTATCATCTATTCTTATCTGTGCTTCTTTATTGCTGCCATTCTCATCTAGCGCTTTTGCGGAAAAAGGCTATGCTGACTCTAAGGAAACTGCTGTGGAATTAACAGCAGAAAAATTGGGAGGGAGAATTCAACAAAAAGTCGGTTACTTGGATTATCAAGATAGCGACTTTTACAAGTTCACAAATAAAACTGGAAGTACGATTGTAGCAGTCTTTGTCCTTGATTCGAGCGTTAGTTTTATTAACTATGACATCAGAGCGTATTTTCCTAATGGAGATATCCTTACTGGAAAAGATGAAGGTGCAGGCAAAAAGGACGCTATTTACGATGTAAAACTTCGGCCAGGAGAGGTTATCTACTTAGAAGTTAAGGGTCATACTGCTCGAGACTTTGGAAAGGATGCCCCATATCATATATACGTGATTGTTTGACAAAGAAAGCCGCCTCCTAGTGGGGTGGTTTTTTTCATTTCATCCAAAAAAGGACGGATTAAAGAGGAAGAAAATACTATGCCATAATAGTAATAAAATGGTATAGTGCAGGGTGGATATGGAAAAATATACACTAAATACAAAGGTGGGATACTATGAAAAAGTATGTATCAACGCTTCTGGTATTCGCTTTAATGTTGGTATTCTCTACAAGTGCATTTGCGATACCAGGTATGGGGGATACTATGGAATAAGCTATTAAAATTGAGCCAGGTATCAGACTTAATGGTATAATTCAGATTCCACAGATTATGATTGGTTTACATGGGAAAATAAGACAACGAAGAATAGATACTTGAATTTTCAAATTGGGACACCATCAGCACAAAATAATCTACAGTTAGGAGCGGTTATGGTGTATCCATTCGGACATCGTACATTGCCGTTTTATGCAGAAAAGAGTAAGAGTGGAACTTTTCTGGACTTTCATAATATTTTAGTTCCTGCATATGCAGGGAAAGTATACTTATTCGTGAAATCAACCGGGAATAACCCCGAACCTTACGAAATCAAAATTTTAGTTTAACATATGAAAAACCTGGTAATTTGAACTAAAGGGCTTCATCAAGTCGCTCCATTTGAGCGGCTTTTTATTTATCGTGATGAGATGATACACATGCATTAATAGTGCAAGGCAGATATGATTTTTCTTCGGTTAGCCGCTCCTTGGGGGGTTATTTCCAAGTGGTTATGAGCAGGGTTACATTAAATAAAAATAGATGACTATAATTACTTTATTTGGTGGGAAATTTACATTCTATTCAAAATGGATTGAAGAAACTGGATAGATGTTTTATAGTAATCGCGAACAACAAATAACCATAACAGGGGGAATGTTCCAATGAAAAAAGAACTGATCGTATTCGGCACAACTGCAGCATTACTGGCAAGTATAATGGCTCCGACATCAGGCTTTGCTGCTACAAAAACAGAAGTATCGACTACTAATTCTGTTTTTGCGCAGGAGGAAAAGGAATGGATCACAGACGTCAATGGTCCGAAGTACTATTCTAATAAAAACGATGTTCCGGATACGTACTATTATGTGGGTACAGGTACGAAGGGGAAAGGTATTTGGAAAGGTGAACTGAAAATCAAAAAGTGGCAGTTGAAAGGCAAGGAGTGGAGAGGAGTTTACGAAGGTTGGATTTATAAGTCTTAAATCAGATGTGTATAATATTCAACATGGATTTAGTCGCTGATAATCAGCGGCTTTTTTCATAGGGGGAATACCTTCTTTGTGTTGAAGTATGACGAGAGGAGGGATCTAATGATAGATATAAATGAGGCACAGATCTGGTTCCTTACAAACATAGCAAACTCTAAGGTTCCAGAGATGACGGATTTTAAATATTTACTGGAAGAGTCGAGTAAAGAGGAACAAACATTTTAACCTCAGCCTACTACATCTTAGAACTAAAAAACGCAGGTCTGATCAAAGGTGGGAAAGGTGCGTTTGCCACTGGAGGAAAAATGCATCATAAGTATGAGAATAACGTGCGTATAATATGGTTTGATAGGCTCCTAATAACACCAAAAGGAGTTAGGTTGGCGCAGGATGGGGATTATTAAAAGAATAGACGTGATTAGTATAAAGCTCGCTCTCATATGGGAGGCTTTTTATAATGCCCAGAAAGGAAATGAGACAATGGAACACAGACGAGAAGATTTGAGCGGTCAAACAGGAAGCATTATTCGTAGCTGCGAAATAATCGACGCAAAAGAAGGCGATTACTGTAAGAATCAGTGATAGTATGGGCAACGTGTACTGGACTATTTGGATGATGATATTTCTTTAGATTAACTATTGCACGAGTAGCTACAAAACAACATTAACCAATTAATGGAGGTGATGATGTTGACCAAATGGCAAGAGCGCGCAGCCCGAACAGAGATAAAGCAAGGGAAATGTGGCTCGACAGCGGCGGCGATATGAAGTTGATGGACGTTGCTGCTGAACTCTGCCTTACTGAATCCCAGGTACGCAAATGGAAGAGCATCGACAAATGGGATGACGATTTAAAAGGTAACGTTCCCTTTGACAATAGCTCACCTTGACCATTTGGCGCTTTAAGCTGGCGCTGCTGGGTATCCGAAAAAGGATACACCTGATCAGCGTCACTTTGTATATTTATATGGGACGGCTCGAACGATCGAGTCGCTTGGCGGAAACTGGGCTCCTTCACACGAATACGGCACGAACATGGTTGGCAAGCTTGCGAAGCTGCGCGATTCGGCGATAACAAACAAGCCTGCGTCCGTAAAACCAAGTGGCGAGACCGCAACATATATAGCGGATAGAATTTCCGCAAGTTGTTCCCCGAGACATGAAAATTGTTGAGTATCATTCGTTTTTATAATCCTTAAGATAAATTCTGGTTTTTTCATTCTTCTTTGAACATATGTCCTCAAATAATGCCGTGCCAGCACCTTCAATGTAAGGTGTCATTATGATACGACTATTATTGAATGATACAGAAGATAATATTTCTTTACGCTTATATAATGGAAGGCCGCGCAAGTCTTTTCCCCTATATTTAAGGGTATCGATTGTCAGGTTAGCGTCTATAGGCGCCTCAAGAGCAAACCACGTTGGACGGATGGATATGATTCCTAAATGATTATGTCAGGGTAAAAATTACTTTAATTGGTGGGAATTTTACAACTTGTTCAAAATGGATTGTAGAAGCTTTGTTACTGTTTTATAGTAATTGTAAGTCATAAATAACCATTTAAGGAGGTTCTTCAATGAAAAAGGAATTGATTGTATTCGGTACCACAGCGGCACTGTTGGTAGGTGTATTGAGCCCAACAACAAGCTTTGCGGCTGAAAATGTTACGCAGAATGGAATTAAAGCATCGTTCATCAATACTAGTGTTTCGGTTCCGGTAGGTGGCATTGCGTATCTGAGTGGATCTGCTTATTATGTCTCCACTAATGGATCGGACTGTGCAAGCGTTAATTATTTTTCCGGTGAGGTTCGTGGACTGAAAAAGGGTTACGCAACGGTCACAGGGTATGATAAAAACGGGAAATACGTCGCACAATATTATATTAACGTTTACTAATTGAAAGATAGCCGCTGATTAGCGGCTTTTTATATGAAACGAACTAATAAATATAGTAATTAAATGGAATGATAATACAAAAATCCATATACTTCATAAGTATGATAATGGTATTATCTAGGAGGGAGTTGGCAACTCTACTACATATGAAGGTGTGAGATTATGAAAAAGTTTATCTCAACGCTTCTGGTATTCACATTGATACTGGTATTTTCAACGAGCGCTTTTGCTGCTAAAGGTGTTGGGGACACGAAAGAAAGAGCGATTAACCTAGATCCAGGCGCAAGTTACACTTTATTCATTCAGGATAGCACAGACAAAGATTGGTATAAGTGGACAAACCAAACTGGAAAAACAAAAAGATTTGGATCGTGGCTGAATGGAAATGATGGAGATAACAGAAACTTTAGGTTTGGTTTTATCATAAAATATAGTGACGGGATAACCAGTGAATTTCACTATGCAAATCACTTTCCAGGACCTAGCCAAATTCTTGGGAACTTATACATTCCTGATGGAGCAACATTGTATTTATCTGTTGAAAGAGTAGTAGACACTATTGCGCAATATACAATTTCCTTACATGCATATGATGTTTAATTTTAACTATTAAAGCCGCTAGTGTGGTCAAGACCCCATTTAGTGGACTTAGAAAAAGCACCTAACTGTCGTCAGTCCCCTACTGGCGGCAGCTTTTTTAGCTTTCTTTGTGGTTGATTATGATTATAAAAATGAATATATTCTTCAATTTGCCTTTGTGCCTCGTCCAAACTTCGGATATGAAGGATAGAGCCCTTTCGTTTTGAGATGCGAGATGAAGCTCTCCATAGAGGCATGATCGTAACCATTGCCTTTCCAAGTCATGCTGATTTGGGCGCTAACCTTCGGCAGCATGTCATGGTAAGCGTAGGACGTGTATTGGAACCCTTGATCGCTATGAACGATCAATCCAGATTGAACAAGTCGTTGACCGAAAGGTACAACCATTTATCTGCCACACGATACTGTGTGACATCGGCTACCCATTTTTGATTGGGAACCTCGGCTTGAAACTGCCGTTGTAGCAAGTTATCAGCAACTCGTCTGAATCAAGTCTTTCAATGGTTTGTCATGATCCACCTTATGCCTCTTTAAAAAAGCATAGTATCCACTTCTGGAGACACCTAACACTTTGCATAAATCACTAGCACTGTACTCGCCTGCTACTTCCTTCATCATTCTATATTTTTGAGTCGTTCCTCCCGCATCCAGATTTCCAAACGCTTTTTAACATTTCATTCTCCCGTTTTAACTGATTTACGAAACGATCTTGGCGATGTACTGCTGGCGTCTTCCTTGCTGATCCAAAGGCCCAAATTCACCCTTCTCTCGATATTTTCTCATCAGGCTGATATGTTACTGGAAAACGAAACGATTTTCATATATTGAACATTTTGCAATTCATCCAAATAGGAGAGGGGATAATCTGGGGTCACGCTGTTTGCAAGAATTTATTGAAGCGAACGAAATTGTGATTTTAGAGATTGATCCACCGATAGACCCCATTTCGATTCGACGTAAAAACTTTTACATGAGACTTGGTTTCCAAGAAAACAAATACCATCACGAACATCCTCCATATAAGGAACAATATAAACCTCATGAGCTTGTCATTATGAGCTTCCCACGAATAATCACAGAATGCGAATATGCAGAGTTCAAGGAGTACTTGAAAAATACGATCATGAATTCTAATCGGTAGTAAACAAGAGCCGTTGAGAAAAGAATCTCTCACGGCTCTCAAAACTTTCTGCAATGGCTAATGATAATGGCTATTCTCCGTCAAGTAGACGCATTACAGAAATATTTAGTTGTTTTTCAAGACATCAATTAATTTTTTGTCCAATTAAAGTCTGTTTTAGTAATTGTATTATCTCCGTATTCTTTTCCATCTCTATCGATGGCATAGATAAACATTCCTCCTTTAGGACCATCTTTCGGTTGCCAAGCAGCATATTTGTAAGCTCTGCTTGTTTCAAATGGTTCCTGAGCATCCCCCCGAATTTGCACCTAATTCTTCCTGGAAGGATATACCTGGAAGAAACTGATCTGGGAAGATCGTATTTTTATAAGTTGCCCATGTACTATCTAATCTACTAGGGGCTCTGCCATAAGCTTGTAGAAACAAATAATCACAAAATGGAGCTACTTTTTTGAAAAGACTATGATTGTCTTTGTTTGTATCATAGATAAGCAGTTTGCCGCTATTCGACATTGGTCCCAAACGTTTAGACAGAGCTTCAAAAGAACCAAAAGCTTTTGTTTCTTTTTCTTGTGTTAATGTTTCCTCCATATCAATGTCTAAGCCATCTAAATTGTAGGGAGTTACGTATTTATCTATTAAGGATTGCGCATGATCATCATATTCTTTGGAAGTGGGCATTGTACTACTACTAGGTACGTTATATAGCTCCCTAATATCTATCGTGCGAATCACTTTGGTTTGACGTTCGTGCAAGGTAGGCACGTAGGTATCACGAAGAGTGTCCCAAAATAATTGTTCATCTGTTCCTGGTTTTACATAGTGGAAGACGGAAACGATATCGATTTCTTCAGGAATGTCTGTCATAGCTGTCACATTAGGGTCTGGTAGAGTTGAGTTTGAATCATGAGGCATGGTTACGTCACGCCATGTTCTGTAGTACGCCATCATTACAGGAGATTTTTGACCTTTGGTCAATTCGTTTCCTGAAGAAGTTGATGGACTAGCTGAAATAATTGAGCCACTCACTAAAGATAAAATTAAAACTGTCGACAAGATTAACAACATTGATGTTTTCTTCATAAAAGCGGACTTCCTTCCTTAACTATAATATTTGCTCACTTAAGTAAGCGGTTACATTTCCAGGGGATTCTGTCTTTATACCGAATACAATTGCAGTGAAGTGATGTCGTTGTTGGACTTTGAGATAGACCTTGGTTTATAACGCCAGCTTGCATTATACTCTTCATCTAAACATAATTTCAAAACCTCCTCAAATAAGTATTTACGTATTACTTTTTGACTCTCGATTGGCGTACTACATCTGCAAAACTAGAGATCGCCCATCTGTTTGAAAAATGAAGATTTAAATGAGGAACTTCATAAGCTAATCGGTTATTTTTTACACGATGGAGTCTGCTAGCAGCTCTTATATGCCAAATACGTCAAGGAGCGCCATTTTTGAAAAAGTCGAGACATTTATATTATCGTCCAGAAGTTTACAAAAATGAATAGGACCAGTAGTAAAAAATATTTGCGCAAAAAATCAAACCAAGTTTTGAAGATGGTAATCCCTTGTCCGCCCGCTATAATGGCCTCGCTCCAATTTACATATGCTGTTATTTTTTAAGATGTGATCTACGCTATTTTTGAAACGAGAGATTTTCTTTTTTGTTTTACAAGCTTTAAAGTAAATTAACAATACCATACGTAGATATCCTAATTTATAATAGTCTTATATAACTATAAAGGGTGGTGTGTTAGTGAGTCAGTCTTTTACTTACCTATTGTTTAGTACTCTTGATGCTGCAGTTGTTAATGCCTTAATCCTAAAGATATATAAGCAGCCTTTATTAAGGTACAAATATAAATTGCTCATTTTATCCGTGGCATTAGCAATATGCTCATTCCTACTAAGGACGCAGATCAATTTGCCTACATGGGATTTGCCCTTGCAATATATCATACTTGTATTTTTTACTATTCTGTGTTAGAATACAGACTTCATTATGCAGCGTTTATTATTGGATCAGGTTTGTCTGCCTATATATCCATTCAAATGATCGTTTACTATAGTTTAGCTGCTCTAGGAGTAGCTGACCAATCCGTTATATTTGCTAATACAGGTTATCCTGTTAACTCAATTCAGTTATGTTCCTTCATTATATGTGCAGCAATAGCAGTGCTCCTCAGAGCAACAGGCATGGGATTTTCATTTATTATCGTTCCACCGCATGATACATTTCGAATCAAGTATTCAGAATATAGTAATCGCATTGTAATCATCTCAGGCGTTGTATCCGCAATAACTATATTTTTGACATTAGTCATTATTATGTCTCAAAATTACATACTTCTCATGATGCTTTCATTAGCAAGCTTCGGAATTGCTTACTTTTTATCTGATCAGGGGGATGATGAAAGTGTTAGAGAGTCTTTCGAGGAATATTGCAAGAACCTTGAAGAAAAACAATCCTGACAGTGAAGTAGATATAGAAGTGCTTGAATACGGTATTGCGATGACTATAAATCAATACGGAGTAATTTTAATTACAATTACAATAGGTGCCATTTTTGGACAGATTATGGAGTCAGTTTTAGCTTTCGTGGGATTAGCGACTATCCGAAGCTTTTCAGGTGGCATTCATTTTTCATCATTAACTGTGTGTATGATCATGACTTCACTATTCTGTGTGATCGTATCTGTAATACCGTTATCTAAAACGGCTGTAGTTATAGTAACGATGATATCTATGTTGATATTTCTTTTGCGTGCTCCAAATTGGTTTGAAGAGATTGCTGTGCATAAAAATGGTACAATATACAAATGCTTGGCAGTATTCATTGTTAGCATCAATTTAGTAGTACAGTCGACCATCTTAGCAATTGTTTTCTTTGTACAAGCTCTAACCATTTTACCGAAAGGAGGTGTTAAGGATGAGAAAAAAGATTGAAATGTTTCTAATGAATCGAATGGAGACAAGAGCCGAAAAGCAATCAATGAAACCAAAAATCGTTTTCGGTGCTAAGAAGCTCCCGGAAGCATTAAAAAAAGATGTAAAGTAAGAAGGCCGCACTACATATGTTGATGGAGCTCGGACATTTAAATCGCAGTTTTGATATAACTGCCACGGTTTAAAATCCTGCCATCAGTATTGAAAATTATTTTTCCTTAAATGCCGCTCCTTTAGAGAAGCTGCGTCAGTATCTTATTTGATAGGAAGAGGTTACCAACCAGCTATTGTTCATCAGATAGTGGAATCTTGGTGGCATAGATGATGTTTCTTGTAGCACCCTAACCGGTGCTTTTTCTTATGTCTAAAATAGATCAAGTCGTGAACATTAAAAACTTCGCACCTTGACAAGCCTTTGGTGGAGATATTTTTACAAGCTAGGTAACTAAGGTTGATACAGCTACTGGATAGATTAGTATAGGATTCGTTGAGCTAGCACTTATATAAAAATATGAGGTTACTGCAAGAACTAAGAGTGTAGAGGAATAAATAGGAAGAAAATACAAAATTCTATATACACTATAAGTAATGTGATGGTATTATCTAGGAGAGAGTTGGAAAAACAACTCTACTACATAAAAAGGTGGAAAAGGACTATGAGGATTAAGAAAATGGTTTCTGTTCTTTTTGCATCCATGTTGTTACTGACAATGACACAACCGGCAATCGCTGCAGATGTATCAACTAATGTTGTCGGAATTGGAGATACGAGAGATAATGCATTAACGTTAATTTCTAATCAACCTTATGATCTTTTCATTGCAAATGCATCAGATGTTGATTGGTATAAGTGGACAAATAATAGTGGCAAAGATCGCTGGATCCTCTTGGATTTAAGATCAAATGGTGGACAAACTTCGCTTGATTTAGCTGCTCAAATAAAGTACACCGAAACGAGAGAATCCACATTGCTGTATGCAGAACCAACAAAACCAGGTTCTGAGTTTCCTGCAATCATAAGGAATTTATATGTTCCTCAAGGTGCAACTTTATATGTCAGAGCAAGTGCTAACAAGTTTGTTACTCAGGAACAATATAGATTAAACTTCATTATGTACGATGTTTAGAATTCGAAAATTTTATGTCGGGGGAACGGGATATTATGAAGCATAAAAGATTTGTAACATCAATTCTTGCATTTGTATTTATGTTGGTATTTGCAACAAGCGTATTTGCAGCTAAGGGCATAGGGGATACTCAAGAATCTGCAATCACTATCTTCCCCAAGAACGCTGTAAATTTATACATCGAGGGTAACACTGACAAGGACTGGTTTATATGGACTAATAACACGGGTAAAATGCAGAGATTTGTTGCATGGATTCAGCCAAAGGATGATTGGAATAATTTTAGATTAGCTTTAAAAATTCAGTATATCGATAATACAAGCACGGGATTAATGTATGCAAATTATAACATTGGACCACATCAATTTATTGAAAACATATACATTCCTAATGGAGCAAAGTTATATTTACTTGTAGAGAAAGTAAATCATTCACTGACTCAATATTCGCTTAATTTCGATGTAAATGATATATAACATGAATTAAGCCGCTGATAATCAGCGGCTTTTGTTTCTAGCATATCATTGTGATGCGACTCTAAGATATGAGTTTGTTGGAATTATGTTTTATTGGAAAATAGAACATTTCTCTTATATTGAACATTTTGCAATTGATTCTAACATGCGTGGGAATGATCTAGGATCTCGCTGCTTATAAGAATTTTTGGAAGAACAAAGCCTTTTGATTTTGAAAATTGATCCAACGATAGATTCAATTTCAATCCGATATAAAAACTTTTACATGAGACTAGGTTTTCTACAATAGAACAGAAGTTGACACGTTATAACCGTTATAATAATGCATCAAAGAATGTGCTTCCAAATGCATTGTTACCAGAAAGTAAAGAACAAGCTGTTCTCATTCTGATTTTACGACTTCATGTCGCGGATATAACTATTTTTCTTGAAATGTCCTCCTTTTACATGCTTCAGATGGGCAACAATCATGAAAGACACGATGACTAGCAAGAACCAGGAGCTGAATTTTCCCCACTTCACAAGATTCCAACCGTTAACTTGATGAGGATAATACCATGCACCCAAAAATGTCCCGATGTTTTCTGCAACCCATATAAAAAATCCGATTAGAGCAAACGACAGCACAAGTGGCATACGATGTGTCACGCCCAATACCGTATACTCGACGTACGTTCTAAAAAAGATGACGAATAGCAAGAGCATTAATACCCAACGTAAATCATAAATAAAGTGATGGGTCATGAAATTAAAATATATGGCCAACCCTAGCGGTATCGTATACCAAGGTGTGGGATATCGATATACCTTGACATGTAGTCGTCGCCATGCTTGACATAAGTAACTCGCCACACTCCCGTACATAAATCCGCTGTATAAAGGTACACCGAATATTTTTGTCCAGCCTTCTTGAGGGTAAGCCCAAGAACCCATATGGACTTTGTATATTTCGAGCATGAGTCCAATCAAATGGAAGACGCAAATTACCTTCAATTCGTCGAACGTTTCGATCCCAAGTCGAATCATAATAATCTGTGCAATTATGCAAACAAACAACAAAAAATCATAGCGATGCATGAAAGGGATGTCAACGGTTTTCGTAAGTGCCAGCATTGCAAAAATAAAAGCGGGGAATAAGCAAGACAGCGCTTGCTGCCAGCCAAAATAAATGAATGATCTAAGTTTAAAAAATTTTCCCATTCGATTCTCCTACATTGATTATCGTATTAATCGGTTGATGAACAAGCACCATGTAATTCGTTAGGTACAATCATAATTAGGAATATACTATTAGTCAATAAATAATTATTGAAAAACAATAAAATAATAATATGCCGACTCAAATGAAATAATGATTTCTATAGGTATTGTAACGAAGGGAAGAGGGCGAAAAGTAAGTTAATCTTCAATCTGGTATAACGATTGTACTGAGCTTATTTTTGAAAATATTGTCTTGAGGGGGATGGTGGGGATGGAAGCAAAATAAAATGCCTCGTATAACCAGCTAATGAAGTGGAAACGAGGCATTTCTGTTTGTATTAATGAAAATCACGGAACAAACCAATAACTTTGCCTAGAATAGTTACGTGTTGTAAGCGAATCGGCTCATAAGTTGGATTTTCAGGCTGCAAGCGGATATGATCCTTTTCTCGATAGAATGTCTTAACCGTCGCTTCATCATCTTCGGTCATCGCAACGACGATATCTCCGTTGTTCGCTGTCTGCTGTTGACGTACAATGACATAGTCGCCATTATGTATACCAGCCTCAATCATACTATTCCCCATGACCGATAGCATGAATACATTTTCATCGTCTCCAACCATGTGCAAAGGCAGTGGGAAGTAATCTTCGATGTTCTCTGTTGCAGTAATCGGTTCACCCGCAGTTACTTTACCAACTACCGGCACACGTGCAAAGGAGCGAGAAAAGTCTGCCGTGCGGTCGGACTGATCGCTAAGCAGTTCAATTGCCCGAGGCTTCGTAGGGTCGCGACGAATAAAGCCCTTCTTCTCGAGACGATCAAGATGACCATGTACGGTAGAACTGGATGCTAGACCAACGGCTTCTCCTATTTCACGAACAGAAGGTGGGTAGCCCTTAGCTCGGACTTCATCACGTATAAAATCAAGGATAGCTTGTTGACGACTTGATATTTTAGACAAGGGTATCAACTCCAATGAATACTCTTTTGACAAAATTATACCACAGAACCTCCGTTCGTACAAACATAAGTTCTAAAGATTTTGAATAAAAAATAGAATATAGGCGTAATCGGATAAGAAGGAAATAAAGTATCTTTAATCATTTTTTGATCATGCTGTTTTCAATGAAATGCATACAATCCCAAAAGAGTAACGAACAATAAAAGGGGAACGAGCGTTCTAAATATATGTTGACTCAAACGTGTGTTCGTGTTAAATTTGAAATATTAAATAATAGAACAAGTGTTTGGGAGTGATCATTTATGATGTATACAACGTATCGTTCCATTTATAAGGTGTCGACAACAGCTTCGCAATCTGAGCAAAAGAAGCGTTTGTTTCCTTTGCGTGTGCGTTTTATGATCAGTTTAATCGTATTGTTGTTCATTACTTGTGGAAGCATTGTACAAGCACTTGGAAATGATGATGACCGTGAGGATGTTGTGAGTGGAACTGTTGTTGAACGAGTTCTTGTTCAGCCTGGAGATACGTTGTGGGAGATTGCATCAACATATAAGCCCGGGCATACGGATATTCGTGAATTTATATATGAAATTGCACAAATGAATCAGTTAACAGGTGAATTTTTGCAGGCAGGAGAAGTATTGTTGGTACCGATTCCTTGATAACAAAACAATTTTCGGAAAATTGGCTCAGATGAAACAAATAGCTATACATATGAACAGTTTACGAAGGGGCTCATGGAGCCTCTTTTTTATCTATATAATGGCTTTGGAGAAGCTTGCTTGACAAGCTGGTACCTCCATGTCAAAGTAGAACATATGCTTACACACATGGAGGTACATGATGAATATTGACAAGCTTATTGCACGAATTAATGAACTGGCCCGCAAACATAAGACAGTAGGGCTGAGCGAAGCGGAAATGGAAGAGCGCGCAAAGCTGCGTGAGGAATATTTGGTACTTTTCCGTAAGCAGGTGCGTAATCAATTAGACAATATTCGCTATGTAGAGGACGAAGAAGGAACAGATAATTCCGGTACGAACGGTCTCGTTCATTAATGACTCTTCATTAATAACGATGGATTATCATTACTCGTTTACAATACAGGGGGTAGCGAATTCATGTCTCGCAGTTGGGAACGCAAAGTCCGCCAAAATAGTGCAAAATTGAACAAGCAGCGAATGAAGCAAGGCAAACCGTCGCTGTCTGCAGGCAAGCCTGCGTATGAAGAATTTAAAGGACGCAGCTTCATCATGCCGCTCGCATTGATTGCTTTCGCCATTATGTATGCACTACTAGGCGGGATTATCACGAACAATCAATATCCAACTCTTTATTGGGTTACGATCGTATGTTATGTCGGATTGGGAATAATTTTATTCTTAAGAAGACCGTTTCTGCGTGTCGGAGCTGACGAGGTATCAACGATTCGTTGGAATCGTCTTCGTACCTTGTCTTCCAAAGATATGAAGAAGATTGCAATTCAGCCTGGATATGTGGTGATTGAACATACGGGGAAAGGTGCGAATTGGATATTCTCTCGAATGCTGAACAGATACGATACCAATGCAATGGGCGAACGACTGCGCGTCTTTGCTAATCAGCATAAGATTGAGTTCGAAGACACTTCGAAGAAAGAAGCGTCGAAATAAGTTTGCACATGTATATAATGAGAAGCTAATCTAGTCGCTGTGATGGGAGAGAGAAACATGTCTATACGTGCTGTGCTGTTCGATTTGGATGACACTCTATTATGGGATGAACGCTCTGTTGAAGAGGCCTTTGCTGCTGCTTGTGAATATGCATATGAGCGAACAGGTATTGAACCAGAGGAATTGGAGTCTTGTGTTCGTCAAGCTGCCCGCGAATTATATGCTTCTTACGAAACGTATCCTTTCACGCAGAGTATCGGGATTAATCCATTTGAAGCCCTATGGGGAAAGTTTGCAGAAGGGGATCATCCTGAATTTCGATTATTAGAGCAGCTTGCACCTGCGTATCGTCGAGCAGCATGGACACAGGGACTTCAGGCAGCCGGTCGAGTTGATGAAGAACTAGGTGCAGAGTTGGCAGAACGATTTATGAGTGAACGTCGGGCCCGTTCTTATGTATATGATGAGACTTACGAGGTGCTCCGCCAATTAATAGCACAGTATCCGTTGTTGTTGCTCACGAACGGCTCACCTGACCTGCAGCAGGAAAAGTTGAATGGTGAGCGGGAACTCTTATCTTATTTCGATCATATCGTAATCTCTGGGCATCATCCGAAAGGGAAACCGGATCCAGAATTGTTCAAGCATGCGATGTCCTTGCTCGGTATAGAACCGCATGAAGGAATTATGATAGGAGACAAATTAACGACTGATATTCAAGGTGCCCAAAATGTTGGTATGCATCATGCCTGGTTGAATCGTAAAGGTCTTGAATTGTCAGGCGATGTTCATCCAGAATATACGATTACGAGCCTAACTGAAATTGAGCAAATTATTGAAGCGATCAACTCGAAGGAATCGTAAATCGTTGTAGATACAACTTCATAATCAATTGCATCGAGCAAGACTAACAAGAGCAAGCCTGTGGGAACACAGGCTTTTTCTAATGCGTTGTATGTATTTATGTGCGGTGAAAAAAGAAAATATTGAAATAAAGAATGAGGAAAAGTGTGATAAATGTCATTGGATCGTCACAGAATTACCTAAATTATAGCTCGATAGAGTCATGAGGAATTGGAGAATGCTGTATATAATGATACGATAATCCTAGCATAAATGTTGAGGAGTGAGCTTGTATGTTCAGCAACAAAAATAAATTAATTGTGCTCATAATGGCAATCGGGGCAATGCTGCTAACTGGTTGTGGAAATAGCTCGGGAAGTAGCTCATCATCAGCCGGTCATGAAGGACATGCTGGTCATGGCTCTGGTGCAATGCAAGAAGGAAATCATGAGATGCCTGCAATGATTAAGGTTGAATTACAGGTGCCGAAAGAAGTAAAGAGCAACGAAGCTGCTACAATCTCAGCTCGGGTAACGCAAGATGATAAGGCGGTAGATGACGCTGACAAAGTCGAGTTTGAATTGTGGATGGATGGAGAAGAGCATGAGATGATCGAGGGTAAGCCTGTAAAAGATGGAACTTATCAGTTCGAGAAGACATTCAAGAAAGCGGGTACCTATACCGTCATCTCTCATGTAACTGCTCGTGATATGCACTCGATGCCGAAGAAGCAGTTTACTGTAAAGTAAGGAATTTCGATAAGAAAATAAAATGATTCCTCTATAAGAAGGGGCAGCTTCATAAGATCCGAGTAAAGACAGGAACTTATGAGACTGCCCTGTTTGCATATAATGAAAGGCATTGTGAATAGACGTGAAAATCAGTTCATTTCTATAGGATTTACCTTGTAAAGGAGTTAGGCTTTTTGAAAGGTGGGATCCGTATACGGGTGCGCAATCCATCCTTCAGTCTCGATAAAGAGGCGTACCGCTACAATTTGACGATTGTCCATCAACGTGAAGTAATGTGGTTTCTCCTCTGGAACAGAGATCACATCCCCAGCTTCCAGTTCTACATCCATATAACCGACATCGTCGCTACCTTTAATAATAAATATACCATTGCCGGCAGTAATGGCTCTTACTTCATCTTCTGTGTGGGTGTGAACCTGCTCAAATTTCTTCAGCAGCTCTTCAATATTAGGAGTTGCATCGGATAAAGAAATCAAATCCCACGTTCGATAGCCTCGTCTTTCAGCCAGATCGCGGATTTCTTCTTCATACGTATCTAAAATGGCCTGCTTCTCCTTATCGGATAGCACGAACTTGTCGCGAAGAGATGGATCAAGTTTGTTCGGGTTCCAATGCTCATACAGCACACCCTGCGAAGATAGAAAAGAACGAACATTTTCTTCCCCTATAATGATTTTGTTCGTATTTCGAATTCGTACTTGTGCCAATTTCTAATCCCCCGTTTCCCAATGCGATTTATTCATTTAATTATAGTACAGAGGAAAAGTTTGGGCAAGAAACATTTTGAAGCGAGTCGTGTATGAGTCTTTTCTAATCGGATCACATCTGCTAAACTAGGGTTTAACGTTTAAGG
Source organism: Paenibacillus alvei DSM 29 (assembly GCF_000293805.1). Classification (GTDB taxonomy): domain Bacteria; phylum Bacillota; class Bacilli; order Paenibacillales; family Paenibacillaceae; genus Paenibacillus_B; species Paenibacillus_B alvei. Next base: position 50,702 of record NZ_AMBZ01000007.1, read on the forward strand.
TAGAGGGTGGGCAGAGCGATGAAAACAAGAACGATACAGGAACAATTACATGAACGCATTCTCATTTTAGACGGTGCTATGGGCACGATGATCCAACAAGCTGACTTGAAGCCTCAAGACTTTGGAGGCGAACAATTGGATGGATGCAATGAGATGTTAGTCCTGACACGTCCAGATGTCATTTCCAGAATACACGAACAATATCTAGAAGCGGGCGCAGACATATTGGAGACAAATACGTTCGGGGCTACCCGTATCGTGCTTGCCGATTATGATATTGCTGATCGTGCACGTGAGTTGAACGTTGCCGCGGCGAAGCTGGCTGTTGAGGCAGCTGCAAAATATAGCACACCGGAATGGCCAAGATTCGTTGCTGGTGCAATGGGGCCGACGACAAAAACCTTATCTGTTACCGGTGGAGTCACATTTGATGAGTTGATTGACAGCTATTATGAACAAGCAGTTGCACTTATAGAAGCAGGTGTTCATATGCTTCTTTTAGAGACTTCTCAGGATACGTTGAACGTCAAAGCTGGCTCGATTGCGATACAGAGAGCCTTTGAATCTACAGGTATCACACTTCCGCTTATGATTTCGGGGACGATTGAACCGATGGGAACAACCCTTGCCGGTCAAAATATCGAATCGTTTTACATATCCCTAGAACATTTGAAGCCGATTTCCGTCGGATTGAACTGTGCGACAGGGCCTGAATTCATGCGTGATCACTTGCGTACCCTTGCGTCTATCGCCAATTCTGCGATCAGTTGTTACCCGAATGCGGGGCTTCCAGATGAGAATGGTCATTATCATGAATCGCCAGAATCGCTTGCTCGTAAAATCGCAACCTTTGCAGAGCAGGGCTGGTTGAATATTGCAGGCGGCTGCTGTGGAACAACACCTGAACATATTCGGGTTCTTAGAGAAACTTTGCTCGAGCATGCCCCAAGAACAACGTTTGGTGAACATCCTCCAGCTGTATCCGGTATTGAGACCGTATATGTAGAAGATGAAAGTCGTCCTTACATGGTTGGAGAACGTACCAATGTGCTTGGCTCTCGCAAGTTTAAGCGTTTAATTGCCGAAGGAAAGTTTGAAGAAGCGGCGGAGATTGCGCGTTCCCAGGTGAAAAATGGGGCACATGTCATTGACGTGTGCGTACAGGATCCGGATCGCGATGAAGCGCACGATATTGAACAATTTCTGCAGGAAGTAGTGAAGAAGGTTAAGGCTCCGCTCGTCATCGATACGACAGATGCCAAGGTATTGGAATTGGCTTTGAAGTATTCCCAAGGGAAAGCGATTATTAACTCAGTTAACTTAGAGGACGGTCTGGAGAAATTTGACCATGTCGTGCCGCTTGTCCATCGTTATGGTGCAACTCTGGTTGTCGGCACGATCGATGAGCGCGGTCAAGCCATTACACGTGAAGGTAAATTGGAGGTGGCGAAGCGTTCCTTCGACATCCTCGTGAATAATTACGGCATTCTACCAGAAAACATTATATTTGACCCGCTCGTGTTCCCAGTTGGAACGGGGGATGAACAATACATTGGTTCGGCGAAAGAGACAATTGAAGGAATACGTCTGATTAAAGAGGCGATTCCAAAGGTACAAACGATTCTCGGGATAAGCAATATCTCGTTCGGTCTGCCTGAAGCGGGGCGTGAAGTGCTTAACTCTGTATTTCTATATGAATGTACCCGCGCAGGGCTGGATTATGCGATCGTCAATACGGAGAAGGTGGAACGTTATGCATCCATCCCCGAGCACGAACGCAAACTTGCGGAAGATTTATTGTATGACACCAACGATGAGACGCTGGCAGCATTTGTTGCCGCTTTCCGCAACCGCAAAGTAGAGAAAAAAGAAAAAACCAGTAACCTTCCACTTGATGAGCGTTTGGCATCCTATGTGGTAGAAGGTACGAAGGAAGGGCTTATTCCTGACTTGACAGCAGCGCTGCAAAAATACACTCCACTCGAAGTCATTAACGGTCCGTTAATGAAAGGGATGGAGGAAGTTGGAAGGCTGTTCAACAATAATGAACTTATCGTTGCTGAGGTGCTCCAAAGCGCAGAAGTCATGAAGGCTTCGGTCAGTTTCTTGGAGCCGCATATGGAGAAGAATGAATCTGCTGTGAAAGGGAAAATTCTACTTGCTACGGTGAAGGGCGATGTACATGACATCGGCAAAAATCTAGTGGAAATCATCCTATCGAATAATGGATATGAAATTGTCAACTTAGGCATTAAGGTTCCACCTGATCAGTTGATCGAGGCCTATCGCAAGGAAAAGCCAGACGCAATTGGACTGTCAGGCTTGCTTGTCAAGTCTGCTCAGCAAATGGTCATAACCGCACAAGACTTGCGTACTGCTGGCATCGATGTGCCAATTCTTGTTGGTGGGGCAGCATTAACGAGAAAGTTCACGAAAAATCGAATTAGTCCGGAATATGATGGATTAGTTCTCTATGCAAAGGACGCAATGGACGGTCTTGATCTGGCCAATAAAATTATGGATTCATCGGAACGTAAGCTGCTGGTTGAGGAACTCCGCGCTCATAAGGAACGGTTGGCTCGTGAATCGGAACAGCAGTCGAACCTACCTGAGCTAACACGGGCGGTTCGTTCCAGCATTACGGAAGCCGAAGTGTACATTCCGCCTGATTTAGAGCGACATGTATTGCGCGATATTCCAATTCCACAGGTGCTTCCTTATTTGAATTTCCAGATGCTGTTGGGACATCATTTGGGATTAAAGGGCTCGGTTGAACAGTTGTTGAACAATCGTGACCCGAAGGCATTAGATTTGAAAGAGACCGTTGACCGAATTCTGGCAGAGGAAGCTCAAGCAGGTGTGCTAAAGGCGAATGCTATGTATCGCTTCTTCCCAGCCCAATCGGAAGGGGACACCATTCACATTTATAATCCTGACAATGTAGAGGAGGTGCTCCATACCTTTGCATTCCCACGGCAGCAGGTTGAGCCTTACCTGTGTCTTTCAGATTTTCTGCGAACAAAAGAGAGCGGCGTAATGGACTATGTAGGCTTCTTGGTGGTTACTGCTGGTGATGATGTTCGCGGCAAAGCGGATAAGTGGAAGGAGAAGGGAGAATACCTGAGGTCACATGCGCTGCAATCTGTTGCATTGGAGCTGGCAGAAGGGCTTGCAGAACGGATTCATCATATGATGCGTGAAGTATGGGGCTATCCTGATCCGGAACAGATGACAATGAAGGAGCGATTTGGAGCTAGATATCAAGGGATACGAGTTTCATTCGGATATCCAGCTTGTCCAAATCTCGAGGATCAAGGGCCATTATTCAAGTTAATGCAGCCGGAAGACATCGGCATTCATTTAACGGACGGGTTTATGATGGAGCCAGAGGCATCCGTGTCGGCAATGGTCTTTGCTCATCCGCAAGCACAATACTTTAACGTAGATAAGGCCTAATCTTTACATCATAAAAAAATTACTAGATGTCTGTGCAGCAGTGTGTCACACTTATGTATGGACAATAATATAAGCTCCGTATTGCTGTCAGGCAGTACGGAGCTTATTATATCTTGGTGGAGTGAGACATACTATGTGTGTAAAACATTTTAAAATATTAATGATTAAATAGATTAAATAAAAGATGATATTGTTTTCGTATTTAATTACAGAAGCAAAGGAGTATGAGTATGGATATTTACTTCTTAGGAACAGGCGCTGGCATGCCGACGACTCGCCGCAATGTAAGCGGGATTGCGCTCCGATTGTATGAAGAACGCGGTTCCTTCTGGATGTTTGACTGCGGAGAGGGCACCCAGCACCAGGTGCTGCAGTCGCCATTGAAGCTAGGCAAGTGCGAGTTTATTTTTATCACTCATTTGCACGGCGATCACTTGTTTGGATTACCGGGGCTATTGTCTAGTCGCACTTACCAAGGCGGGGTGTCTCCTTTGACCGTATTTGGTCCTGCAGGGTTACATCGATTTATACATACTGTTTTTAAATTAAGTGAGACGCACTTGCCTTATGAGCTTCATATCCAAGAGATAGAGTCTGGCGTGATTTGGGAGGATGAGCAATTTATAATTACGACACTGCCTCTTGATCACCGTGTTCCATCCTTTGGGTATCGAATTCAAGAAAAGGAAAAGCCAGGGCGTCTAGATTTAAAGCTGTTAAAGGAAAAGGAGCTACCGCCGGGACCTTTATACGGTCAGTTGAAACGAGGGCAGGATGTCATACTTTCGAATGGGGAACGAATTCAAGCATCCTCTGTCATCGGGAAACCGATACCTGGAAAGTCTGTGGCCATACTCGGCGATACTCGTCCTTGCGAAAATGCGGTCACGCTCGCGAAAGACGTTGATATACTCGTGCACGAAGCAACCTTTATGGAAGATAAACGCGAAAATGCAAATGAATTTGGCCACAGCACGGCTCGGCAAGCAGCGCAAACCGCAGTGTCCGGAGGAGCCAAGAAGCTTGCTCTGACTCATTTTAGTTCACGATACAATGATGAACGGATGGAGGAACTTTTACAGGAAGCACGTGACGTATTTGAAAATACGGTTCTTGCCGATGAGCATGCGATCGTTACAACATCTTAATATCACATCAATGCTGCGTTAACGCTTACTCGATACGCTATCCATAACCGAGTTGTTGTAAGGGCAATTGCCTAGGCAATTGCACGAGAGCAACAGAGATGTTAAAGGAGGGGTTATGGATGGATACTGTGAGTCATTTGCTGCTTGGCGCTTCTTTGGCAGGGGCTGCTTGTGTACATCCTCAGGTTGCGGAGCGTCCTAATTTGTTCTTTGCGGTTCTGACGGCTACACTCATTTCTTCACATGCGCCCGATTTCGATGCCATAACACGACTTCGCAGCTATGCAGCCTATTTGCGTCACCATCGAGGCATTACGCATGCTGTCCCAGCATGGTTTGTATGGCCAATAGCCATTGCTCTGCCGGTTTCAATGTTGTTTGCAGTGTGGGGAGATTGGCCGATCGTTATGCTGTATTCATGGCTTGCAGTTATGATCCATGTTGGGCTTGACTGGTTGAATGCATATGGTGTTCAAGCAGCCAAACCTTTCTCATCCAAATGGCATCATGCAGATGTATTATGCTTATTCGATCCATTTCTATTTGCCATTCATCTCGTCGGGATTATAAGTTGGTTATGGATGACACGGGCAGATGCAGCATGGTTATTCGTATTGGGATATTTGGTGTCCGTATTATATATCATATGGCGATGGAGGGTGCATCAGCGATTGCTGAGCCGACTGAAGGAGCAGTTTTCAAGTGGAATTCATCATCAGCTTATTCCTGAGGTCACTTGGCTGAGCTGGCAATATGTTGTGGAGTATGAGCAACATTATGAAACAGGTTGGATTCGGCATCGCAGCCCATTGCGGATTTTATCAGACGTGTCCTTTGATAAGCATTGCCTGTACACTAAAAACTTCATTGATGATCATGTGTTGGAGCATGCAAGAACAACCGATGGAGTACGGGCATTCCTTGGATTTGCTGAGCGTGTCATTGTAAGCTCACAGCGTTGGCGTAACGGGTATAAGATTATATGGCATGATGTTCGATTTTGGCATCGAAAAGGTCTTCCATTCGGCGTTGAGGTAGAGTTGGATGAGCAGCTTCGCGTTGTCAATACGAAAGTAGGCTGGAGTAAGAGGGAGTGGGAGCCTCCTTATGTATAAACAGGATTGTATTGCGCAATATTCGCACAAGAAAGGTAAATCAGAAACGTGAATCCCCGTGTCATATGTGCGTGAATACCTGTCCCTAATCAAGCGGAGCGATCCGTTTTTTTCTTTTGCATCAAGATATCGTTGGGGCCTATGATGTTGTGAAATGCCCCCCGAAAGAGGCAAGTCCTCATTATAGTTTCCCGGGAAAGCGCAGAACCTGACAAATAGTTTATCAGGGGACAGGTATACATCAAGGACTGTCCGCAATCGACAGCTTCTACCATCATTCTGCGTCGAATCAGCGCATTATAGTGCCGTGTTTCCACTCTTGCCAGCCATGAAATGGTTCTTTACAATGTAGAAATAAGTTTCTCATTTCCCAACGCACTTTATTAAGTATGAAGCACCTAATTCGTTGCTCAAATCAAGGAAGGTGGATTCATTATGAACACTCTTGGATTTACGATCGTAGGCTTCGGCAATATTGCCAAAACACATATGACTGCACTGCGAACGCTGCCGATCATTAAGCAGCTTCCTGTAACACCTGTATTGAATACACTCGTTACCCGTCGTCCTGAACAAACATTAGAGCAGGCACGGCAAATTGGATTTGCTCACGTAACCTCCTCCTTGGAGGAAGCTTTGCAATATAACGGGACTGAAGCAATAAGCATCTGTACACCGAATGCGCTACATGCTGAGCAGGTACGATTGGCGGTTCAATATAATCAAGCTATTTATTGTGAGAAACCTGTAACGGAAAGTGCTGCGTCCACAGCGCAATTGCTGCCAGATGTCCCATCAACGCTTACGCAGCAGTTAGCCTTTGTCTATCGGTATCACCCTGCTGTCATGCGGATTAAAGCTTGGCTTAACGAAGGGATTATCGGAGATGTGCTCCAGTGCAGACTGGCTTATTTGCGTTCGGGTTATTTAAGTGATGTCCGTCCATACAGCTGGCGAGTAAATGACTCGTTGTCTGGTGGAGGAGCAATTATCGATTTAGGTGTTCATGCACTGGATTTGCTGCGCCATTGGTTTGGTGAATTGAAGAGTATAGAAGGAAGTACAGAAACTTTTATTAAAAGTCGGAGAGCAGGTAATGGCAAAGACGAACGAGTAGCTGTTAATGTTGATGACTGGGCAATGATGAACTATGTAACAGTTCAAGGCGTACAAGGTATTGTTGAGGTATCCCGTATTGCCTATGGTGGTGATGCGTTTCGTGTGCATATCATTGGGACGAAAGGCAGTATTACATGTAATTTGGAATCGGATAAGAAGCCTCAGCTTCATCTCATAAACGGTCGTCACGAATCTGCTCCTGAACCTGACTCGCTTTCGCTGCTTCCTGATGAGAAGACAACGACGGGGATATTCCAAGACAGCCATTTCGCTTCGCTTCACCATTTCATTCTGCGCCACAATGGAGATCAACGTTGGAACGAGCTGGCTCCAACATTAGAAGATGGGCTTGTTGTCGAGCGCTTGGTAGCTCATGTGATTCAATCTTCGGAAGCACGGGAGCAGCGGTAATGATTTATGAGCAGATTGGTGTTTTTGTTTAGCTGCCTATTGTATGGGTGAGTACAAATGAACTCATTCTGCCTTGCCAAGTATGGCTCCCGTTCCTATTCATGGGAATGACGGGAGTTGTTCTTTTTACATTAGTTTATGCGCTCTGAACACATCTTGGAATTTCACCTTGCGGGTCGGATTTCGGTTCAGCGTTGTTGTCCTCAATTTATTGGCATCGGAATTGTTGGTCTGATGAGACTCTGTCCTTTTGGCTCGGAATTGCGTATACTAGCATTGGCTCTATTGAGTTGACAATAATAATGCTATGAAACAGAAGTGTAAAATTTGTTGGCGGCACGCAGACCAAAGTTTTCTTGAAATTTGAATCCGTTGTTTACTGGATATTGCATGCTTTTTATTAGGAAAGCTAATGAGTGCTTATTATGATGTTGATCGTGCTTGTAGATGTGCTGTTATTTAGAATGGCCGGCATGCTTCAAGCTGGGAAGGAACGTGTGTAAGAATGGAAAATGGAATCCGGCGCAGAAATCAATATGCGCTCATAGATTTGGATGGAACGATGTATCATGGAACTTCTCCGATTGAGGGAGCGGACAAGCTAATAGAGACCCTTCGGAGTATGGATATTCCTTATCTGTTTGTAACGAACAATTCAACACGGACACCTGAAGAAGTGGCGGTTCACCTGCAGCAATTTGGTATATCGGCTGTTGCTGAAGATGTTCTCACCTCTGCTCAGGCGGCTGCATCGTATATTAAAAAGAGATATTCGGATAGACTGGTATTCATGATAGGCGAGTACGGATTGCAGAGGGCGCTGGAGGATGTCGGGATTTCTTGGACGGAGCAAGCGGAAGAAGTATGGGGCTCTGATGTTGGAGTTGTCGTTCAAGGCCTGGATCGAAATGTGACCTACGCCAAGCTGGAAGCAGCGGCTTGTGCCGTTCGAGAAGGCGCAGTATCGATCTTAACCAATCCAGATGTCATGCTGCCTTCGGATCGCGGTTTTTCCCCGGGGGCTGGTACGATCGGAGCGGCAATCCAGTCGGCTTCAGGTGTAGAGCCTGTCGTAATAGGCAAACCAAGTGCCATCATTATGGATGAGGCTATGAAAAGGCTGGGATGTACGGCGCAAAACGCAATTGTAATTGGAGACAACATGATGACGGATATTCTTGCCGGCGCTAATGCAGGCTGCCGTACAGCACTTACTTATACGGGGGTTACTACACCCGATAATTATGAATCATTTTGTGCGCGTGCCGGTGTGAAGCCTGACATGGTCTTTCATAACATGGAGCAGGTACGTAAATGGTTCATGAAGGAAATGTTATAATAAATAGCCTATATGATTAATGATATTAAAATAAAAGAGAGAACATACATGGTGATCATGTAATGTGAAATTAGGAAGGAAGATGCGAGATGCCGGAAATTCCAGTTATGGAACGATACCGCAAACAGCTAGATCAGCTGGTTACCGGAGAACGCATTCGCAGCCTGCATGTACAACGTGAGTCTTGGCTGAATACGGATCTCCATAGCTTGACCAATGGATTAGTGGGAAGACAAATTTTATTTATTGAACGCAGAGGGACGGATTTGATTTGGCATCTTGATGATGGCCGACGACTTGTTCTTCAGATTGGAGCTGGGAGTCGTCTAGAGATCGTTTCTACGTTACAGGCAGTTGCTCATGGAGTAGTGGGCCATTCTTCTGCAGAAGCGGATCAAGTGCATGATGTGTCCCACTCACAGTTTGCCGTCATCACTGATCATGCAGCGATGGCAATTTTCGGGGCGCGTAACTGTCATATCATGTGGTTAACAGCGAAGCAGGTAGAGGATATGCAGCTTGAGTTGGGCCCAGATCCACTATCTCGCCATTTGACACCAGAGCGTTTCAGTCAGCGATTCGCAAAGCGCCGCACCACTTTGAAGTCTGCACTTACCAATCCGAACATTATCGCTGGTATTGGAAACCACTTAGCGGATGATATTGTTTTTGCTGCAGGAATTCTTCCTACAGTACGCACGGAAAAGCTGAAAGAAGAGCATTGGAATCGGGTATTCTTTGCAATGCTTGATGTATTGCATCATGCAATTGAACATGAAAATGATATGGATTTACAAATATCTTCTAAACTACATGAGAAGTCCTATGCAGGGGAAGCAATGGACATCTCCATTCATGGCAAGACGGGAGAGCCTTGTCCGAAATGCGGCACGCCGATTGAAGTCACGTTGATACAACGTCGCCCTTCAAACTTCTGTCCGAAATGTCAGATAGATCCTACGGCAGATGGCCACGAAAACGAATAAAAATAGCCACGCTGCGCGTGCATACGGTTGTCATTTGCCATTACGGGGAGGATATGCGCACGCAGCGCAATTGGCTGTACAACTGCAGCATGCGGTGGGTGTTCGCAGCTATCAGTATTTCAGTAAAAATCCGAGGGGCTTATCGGTAAAGAGTGGATATGAGACAGATGCACAAGCTGCACGTGATATTTGTCAGCAGCACGGCATCGAATCTATTGCCCATACGCCGTATCCAACGAATTTAGCTGTAGATGCAGCTCGCTCACCTGAGAAATTTCAACTAACAGTTCAATCGCTGCTCAACGATCTAATGATTGCGGAAGCATGCGGATCAGTTGGAATTGTGGTTCATTTTGGTTCATATAAGGGAGGGGCAGGTACACCTGCCACTGATACAGAGAAGCTGCACAGCTACGAAAATATAATTGTCACGTTAAACACCGTCCTTTCTGTGTGGAATGGTCGTGCCAAGCTGCTGCTTGAAAATCAGGCAGGTAATCATGGCGGGTTAGGAGCAACATTTGAAGAGCTAGTAAGCATCCGACGATTAAGTAATTATCCCGATAAAATCGGCTTCTGCTTTGATACCTGTCATGCTTATGCAAGTGGGCTATGGAATCCTTCTGCTACCAATGAGATGCTCGAGGCTGGAAGTTGTCACGACTATTGGAATCATGTTCAAGCTGTCCATCTGAATGATTCTCGGGAGACCTATGGCTCCAAACAGGATCGTCATGCGAATCTTGGACAGGGGTATATTGGGGCAGATGGCATTGCAGAGTTGCTTAGATCGAAGGAGCTGGAACACTGCATGTTCGTGCTGGAAACGCCTGGTGACCCGTCAGGGGGGCATGGACAAGAATGGATGTTTATTCAAAACATTTTGCAGCCGAATGGATAAAATTGTGGTTTGAGCATAATGCACCTTACACTTGAACAGACATCAGAGTAATGTAAGGAAGTGATGAAAGATGATACATGTATTTTTGGATGATTACCGTCGCTGTCCAGAAGGCTTTGTGCTAGCTCGCAATGCGGAGGAGTGTCTACTTCTATTGGAGCATGAGCAAGTAGGAATCCTGTCCTTGGATCATGACTTGGGAGCCGACGAGAAAACGGGAACAGACCTTGTTCGAGAGATAGTCTTGCGCGGTCTTTATCCGCAGACAGCGATCTATTTGCATACGTCGAGCGTACTTGGCAGAAAGCGAATGTTCGAGATGCTTTTCGCGAATAAGCCTGAGCATGTTCAGCTTAGCAATGGGCCGATGCCAGATTCATTGCTGACGCAGATACGAGAAAATATGATATGATATTGATCTCAGACAAGCAGTTGAAGGCAGCACAGGCGCAATCTGTGAGTTTGTCTGCTGTAGAGCTGTTTTTTAAGCAATGGGATGCGGTATTTATACATAGTCCATTTTGTGGAACATGCCAGTTAGCCTCTCGAATGCTTGAAATTGTGGAAGCGACGAACCCAAATTTGGAAATTGCGGCTGTCAATGTTGGCTCTATTCCTTTATGGGTGAGTACTCTGCAAATTGAAAGTGTCCCTTGCCTGTTGGTATGGGATAATCGTAGTGATACAGGCAACGTGGACAAAATATATGCTTTTCATTCTGTATCATTCCTTTATGAGCGTCTGAAGAGTGGGAAAATAGATAGTTAATGACGTATATGAATGCTCTATAGTTAACAAAATGAAATGGAAACAGCTGAAGTAAGCCCGCTTGATTCAGCATTTGGAGGTTGCACTGCTTGGAATTATTACATCCGATACAAATAGACACAAATTACGAACAAGGATCACACTGGATTGTTACATCCAACCACGGCTATATCGCATATGCGCAGGAAGAATGGCGAAGAAGATTTGGCCAGTTGAAGAGTCGTATGCTCGTCTCCGGTGAAATTGCTTTGATGGAATTGCCAGTAGATCGAAGTGAAGTATTCCACGTGATGGAGTCAGAACCGGCGATATTTATCCGATATTTACAGCCAGTTGATCTTGCCGTTGATGTTCAGGCGCTGCAAAGCGATCAAGAACATACATTAGACTGTTTGCTCGACCAATTGATGAAATCTGTAGATGGCTCAATCACAAATCTTCGTGTAGGGGTTCATGTGCGATCCAGTACGGCGGGCGAATCCTTGGATAAAGAACTTCGTGATGCGCTGCGATCTGCAGTTGAACGCAAGGGCGCATCTGTCGCGATCCAGGATCCAGAGCGCATTGTAGCTTTGTTCATTCATGATGGGGCTGTATATGCAGGGCTCATGACTCCGGAGCAGGCTGGTTCGGATTGGACTGGCGGTACAATACGTTTCCGGCGTGAGGAGGGACAAGTGTCCCGTGCTAAGTTTAAGCTTTTGGAAGCAGAACGTACCTTTGGGCTGGACTTTGCGGCGTACCGTAATGCGCTTGATATTGGTGCTGCACCAGGCGGTTGGACGAGCCTCTTGCTGGAACGGGGCATTCAGGTTACTGCTGTTGATCCGGCAGCAATGCATCCTAGCTTGATTGAACACCCGAATTTAACATATTATAAGAGCAATGCTGGGGATGTTGCGCTGGAACCTGGCGAATTTGATTTGCTCGTGTGCGATATGAGCTGGAGCCCTAAGGTTACTGCTCAACTTGTGATTGGCTTGTTGGATTCGGTTGTGCAAGGCGGTACTGTTATTGTTACGGTAAAGTTGATGCATAAGAAGCCGCTGCAGACGATACGTGAAGTGAAGGAGATGTTTATGGAGCATCTTCATATTATTCGCGCAAAGCAATTGTTCCATAATCGTGACGAAATCACCCTGTACATGATGAAGATGTAGCTTATACTCGGACAGTGAAGTATGGCAAAGTCCAGCATAGTTCTAAAAAGACTAGACAACTGCATGGATATGGCATAAAATAACAACAAATGAATACGAGCGAAGGGAAGCACCCTGATTGATACGAACCGGTAGGTTCGTCAATCAGGGTGCTTTTTTGTCGCCTGGGGGGATTTTATGGCGCAATCCATTACGGCCCATTTGCAGGCTGGATATTTGTTGTACGACAGATATCGTATCGTTCGTTTACTCGGAACAGGAGGAATGAGCGTTGTATATTTAGCCAATGATGAGCGTTTAATCGGTAAGCAGTGGGCGATTAAGGAGTCGAGACCCGCAGCTCAGGACGTGCGACAGCTCGTTCATGAGGCATCGATACTAACCACGCTTCGTCATCCTCACTTGCCGCTAATCGTTGATTTTTATCCACCAGATACAAGCGGTAGAGCTTACCTGGTAATGGAGTATATCGAAGGGCATACGATAGCAGATCGGTTGCGAATAAAGCCGCTAAGTTTTGAAGAATCGATACGTATCGTTCTCCCGGTATGTGAGGCACTTTCCTATTTGCATCAACAGAATCCACCGGTGGTGTTCCGCGATGTAAAGCCATCTAATATTATGCTGGCGAAGGATGGGCAAGTGAAGCTCATTGATTTTGGTATAGCGAGAAATGTAAATCCACTATCGGAACAAGATACTGTGAAGCTGGGTACAGTTGGATTTGCAGCTCCAGAGCAGTATCGGGGACAACAGACAGATGCGAGAACAGATCTATATGGGGTTGGCGCGCTCGTTAGCCATATGCTTACTGGTGGTGCATGGAAGGGGGAACGGCCGTTAACGGCTTCGATGCTTGCAAAGGACGTACCGGAGAACATGTTTGGGATACTTACACGACTGCTTGCGAAGCTGCCAGAGGAGCGTTATCAATCTGCTGATGAGTTGATTGAAGACTTGAGGAATTTATTTACAGGCCATTCGAATACATATGGTGCTGGTCTAGATGAGAGAAGTTCATGGCATCAGGCGAACGCAGGGACAGTTATCGCGTTTTGGGGAGCTGCATCAGGACTTGGAACTACGCATTCAGCACTGATGTGTGCTGCCGTACTTGCCAAGAAGAGTAGAAGTACCTTATATATCGACGCCAATTATAAGGAAGACTCCGTGATACCTTCATTAGCTTACGCCTATGAAGGGGAAGAAGAGTTGTATTTAGCAAGCGATGATTTGTTTAAGTTATTTGGGATTGACTGTATGGAGTGGAAGTTTGGTACGAGCCCTCTTCCATCTTTGCTAGGTATCTATGAATATATCGTCTTAGACCTTGGTTGTGATGATCAGGGTGAACGTATGGACGAATTCATGAGGGCACATATCCCTGTGCTTGTAGGAAGTTTAGCCCCCTGGAGAGAGAAAGATTATATAAAACTCGTCAGAGAGTTTGAGCTAAGAAGGTTCAATCGTTGGGTATTGGGTGTTCTCCAATCGGATTTTTCAATAAAAACTAGAACCAGGAAGTGGAGAGGAGCGAAAGCAACCTCATCTATTCCGATTCAGTCGGATCCGTTCGAATATACGGAGGGTACGAAGCGCTGGGTAGAACAATTAATCGGTCCGATACAACAAGGAGGGCTTGTCTCTCGCTTGCGGCGATGGATAAGCAGAAATAAAGCAGAGAGAGGAGATGTACGAAGTTGAGAAGATGGACAAGAAAGACGAAGCAGCTAATTGCAGCGTCGGTAGGTGGAGCAACGTTGGCTGGAATACTTATAGGAGGCTATCATTTTTGGGCCATGGGGCAAAATGAAGCTGAACAACTCAAGGAAACTGCTCAGTATAAAGACGAAATTACCAAGCTGCGGAAAATTGCAGATGCAGAATTGCAAAATCGCACAAGCGTCTGGATATTCAAGCAGTCGCTTCTTGCCGGCAAGCGCATTCGATCAGATGACATTGCGAGAATTGAAATATCGTCAAATCTTGCTCCGAAGCAACTGTTGAATCATCCAGATCAAATCATCGGAAAGATATTAAAGATAGATGCCGTGCCTCGAACACCAGTGATTCCAACGATGTTGTATGAAGATGAGAAGATGACTGACGATGTGCGTTGGGTGGAGACAGCGGTTATCCAGCTCCCATTGCGTCTACAAGAACGAGACATGATTGATGTGCGAATCCGGTTTCCAAATGGTCAAGACTATATCGTACTCAGCAAAAAAGAAATTAAAAGTATTCAGTATCCAACTATTTGGGCTCATTTGGACGAACAAGAAAGGCTATTATTCTCAAGTGCATGTGTAGATGCCTATTTGAACGGAGGGCAGATTTATGCTTTGCGATACATAGAGCCTCAAATGCAAAATAAAGCTATCCCGAATTATCCGGCAAATGAATTAGTTTTGAAGTTGATTGAGTCTGACCCGAACATCGTGAAAAAGGCAGATACTGCATTAGCCCGATTAATCCGAACACGAATGGAGAAGGAATGGGAACAACAGGATGCAGCTAACGGCTCAGGTAATGGTTGGAACCATGCGCAAGCCAACCATACAGATGCTTCTTACGTTTCAGTTCATGTGGGAGCAGATGGTATTTCTAATTCAGAGAAATCACCTTTAACAGGAAGAGCCGCTGAGGCAAACCGAAATTCACCATTTGTGGGACAGCCTAGTTCCGTGCCTTCCAAAGAACTGCAACCTGCCGGCAATCAAGGTGGTTCAGTCGTAACCAATCAACACTCTGATTCGCAAAATGGTAAAAGTTCAAAGGTGCAGGAGACTGCAAAGAAGGATAACCACTCTCCTAAGGATGCTTCCAAAGAAAAAGATGCAAATACACTGAACGATGCGAATCCTGTTGCAACTGTTGGGGAATCTCCAATTGATAAAGTAAATTTCATATTCTCAGAGGCGATTCCAGGCAATACGAAGCAGTAATGAAGGGAATTGTTTTCATACATAATTAGATGAATGTACGGGAGGAGTTAGGAAGATGACGATAGGTATTTTCGTAGGCGCTTGTGATAAGAGCGATCATGTAGTGGCGCTAGCGACGTTCCTAACGAGATTAGAAAAGAAGGTTCTAATTATAGATGCTACAACAACGAGAAGGATTGGAATGGAGATTGGGCTGTTGACTCAGTCGCCCATTCCTATTATGAGCTGGAATGGCTATGATGTTCTATCCGGTGCTGTATCCTGGGACGACATGCTCCAACTGATTGAATGGCATGGCGGTAGTGTGGATTCATACGAGCATATTATTATTGACACGGATCGTGCACTGTTTTGCAATGCTGAACAGTGGAAGCAGATAGATGTACGTTTTCTTGTGCAAACGATGGAGCGTTATTCCTTGCAAAAGAATAGGGAATGGTTGCAAGCGTTTCAGCAGCAATATGATGGGGAAGAGCTAGAATTTGTCCCAGTACTTCTTCGTTCATTTATGCCTGAAGATGAATATGAATTTATGATGGAATGGTATTTTTCAATTTTTGAGCATCGGTGGTCTCGAGAATATATTGCCATTGAAGAAGACGAACGCAATTGGATGGCACGTATGTCAGGCATTCATGAGGTGCAGCTGCAAACATATGCTTATCCTCGTGCTACAAAACGTGCTTGGCGGTTATTGACCGAGCATTTCACCGGGAAATTGGCAGAACGAGTCTGGAGGCAATGCTTGAAAACGCCAAAGAAGGGACGAATGAATCATGCCGCTTTGTAAACATTGGATGATTTCGTCTACAGGCAGGGGGATGGCTGGGGGATCAACCGTAGCTGCTTGTACGGCAATCAGCCTTGCCTGGCAATTTCGCATTAATGTGCTGCTCATACATGCCAAAGGTAGGGGAGAGGGAGTAGAAAGATTATTTCCACCCTCTATTGACCTTGTTGGTGAGGCGGGAATTGGAGGTCGTCTTACGACTCCGAACGGATGGAGCGCTCTAGTCCGCATGCTAAAAAATCATCAAGTTGATGAAGAATCAATATCTACTTACATGACGAGCGTGATGAGCCGATTAGACATTCTTCCTGGTTACGAATCGGGGGAAATGGAAGACATGCTCAATGCTGATCTTATTCTTCATGTACAAAGGCTTGTAAGTAAGCGATATGATCTTGTGTTGTGGGATATCAATGAGCAGGATTTTATTTCTTTGAAACTCACAGGGAACATGCATCTGCATGGCACTATTGCTGTGATATCACAAGTTCGGTCAGAGATCCATAATGCAATGGAGAATATAAGTAAAAGAGCAGCTGCATTTGTTATCGGTCAGTATGATACAAATGTTAGATTGAATCCCATAAATGTGAAACGAATGTATTTTCTTCATCAGCCCATTTTTGCAATGCCTTATTCATCCGCTTACCGCAATGCAGCAGACGATAGGATGCTGATAGATTGGTACCTGCGTCAATCTCTCCGTCAGGATCGGGGGAAACGTTCTCCATTCATCTCTGAGCATGAGAAATTATGCAGATATATCCTTGAAGTGTCTGGTTATCATCCTGGAAGAAGCAGAAAGGCGGGGGGATAGGAGATGTCATTATGGAGTTACGTGTTATTCTCTATTCTCGCTGGAGCCATTCTATTTGTTGCATTGTATGTTTATTTGCGTATGCTTCGACATTGGCGAAGCCAGATTGTCTATCGAAATGAGGTTGAATGGACGTGGGACGGACTGCATCAAGCAGTGAAAGATACATTTCTAGCATGGACGAGTGATCTACCGCTAGATATGTACCGTGAAGAAGAGGAATTTTCACGTGAAATGAAACGTCGTGTTTCGCTTCGAAAATCTTTGCGTTCATGCTGCAGCGGCGATATTGCTGATAAAGAGTACATTAAGGAATGGATTGTTGACATGCTTCGGGAGCAGATCCGCTTGACAAAAAGCAACGCAGATCAGTTGTTGCCAATCGAGCGTCCAGAGCAGTTAACATCACAAGACAAATTTGATTTATTGTTATTTGTCTATAAGAAGCGGCATGGCTTGGATGCCTTGAGTAGACTAATCGAAAAATATGGTTGGGATGAACGGAAACGTATGTTGTCTGCTCAAGGCGAGTATCAATTGCATGATGTGATTACGTCAGAAGATATTGATACGTCCTTTCGCTTAGAACGGCTTCAGTTCAGCTGGGAGGATCGAATTCGCATTATCGCTCAGCGATTGTACCAGCTTTATAAGGGGTTTTCTGTCATTGATGAGATTCGTGATATGCGAATTGATGGTGTATCAGGTGGTGTTAGTGGAATACCCGATGAAGCAATGACGAAAGGGGATTACTGGTCTAATCCCTCTCGAGCTTCATTTGCAAAGAACGAAGGTGAACCTGCAGTTGGTGTCATGCAGCGTGCATGTGATAGTATTTGGATTTTTTATAAGGGGAAGTCCATTAGGCTAGCATTTCTCACTTTCGGGACAGAATCGGAACTGCGCCGAGTATGCCACAATATCTATAAATATCAAACGCCTGGTTCGCTTACTGAAGCGGATGGATATCGGATTAATCATATGAAGGATGGTTCGCGTGTCGTTGTGCTGCGCCCGCCATTTGCTGAATCGTGGTCATTTTTCGTACGAAAGTTTGATACGCAGGTCGTATCACTTGATCAGCTTATTCGAGATAAGAATGCCGAGCTTCCGATTAAACTTCTGCATTTCCTAATGCGAGGGGCAAGGATAACGGCAATTACAGGTGCACAAGGATCAGGGAAAACAACATTGTTAATGGCATTAATTCAATCGATTTATGCATTTTATCCGCTTCGAGTACAGGAACAGGCCTTTGAGCTCAACCTTCGCAAGATTTATCCAGGAAGAAATAGTTTGACACTTCGGGAGACAGAACGGATAGCCGGACAAGCTGGATTGGATGTACAAAAGAAGACGGACGGAACCGTACATATTTTAGGTGAAGTGGCAACAGACCCGGTTGCAGCCTGGATGATACAGATGTCACAAGTTGCGAGCTTATTTACTGTCTTTACTCACCATGCAAAGACATTTCCTGATCTCGTGTTATCACTGCGGAATTCGCTGCTTAAGACAGGAATGTTCCATAATGAATCCATTGCAGAGCAGCAGGTATGCCAGGTTATTCACTTTGATGTTCATCTAGCGCGGGATGTGGAAGGAAATCGATATATTGAACGAATTACGGAATGTATACCGATTAACAATGCAGACGAAAGTGATTTGAATGACGAGAAGCCTTTGATTCCAAACATAACATGGGATAGTTATATTGATTCTGCACAGCGTATGCATCGGTATATTATGCGTACTCGATCATTCACGCATCGCAATATTATTGAGTATCATCATGGTCGATATTATCTCGTAAATCCAATCTCCGTAAATCAGAAGGAAGCCATGGAAGCAGAAATGACAACTGAGGACAAACTGCGCTTCCGAGAATGGCTTGCTCAGGAAGGAGGATATTCGGTTGCCAGCTAGCAGCTTGTTGATATGGATTGCAATTGGAGCAATTCTCGTTGCTTGGATATTGTGGATGCTGTCTCGAAAACTGGGCCCGACTCGTGTGGTTGCGAGTCAAACTGGTGCACGGGCACACACGACCGGAATTGCTGGTCTCTTCCAATTTTATAAGAGAGTGCTGCGTGAAGCATACCGCTACAGTTTGAAAGTTCCTTTACTGAAGAAAAAGACAATATCTCTCCGGCAGCAGCTCGCACCTTTATACAGTTATGATGAATGGCTGTTAAGAGAGCGTACTGTTTCCATACTTCTCGGCAGTGGACTGGCGATTCTTGTTGCTGTATCGATATTTATCACCTTTGATCAAAATATCTTGTCATGGATCATGCTTATTGTTGTACTTAGTGTGGCGGAAAGTCTATATCGAGATGTGGTAATTACTCGTGCAGAAATCAAGTTACTACGATTATCTTCCCTATCAATAGGGCATATGAGACATGCGTATCATCGATACAAAATGGTAGATGCCGCGCTTGAAGATACCATTGATCGAGCGCATCCGATGCTCGTACCGCATTTACAGCGTGTTGCGAACATGATTGCGGATCCTGATACCGATACAGCCATGTCTGTCTTTGAGGAAGCAGCACCTAACCGGTATTATAAAATGTTTGGGGGCCTATCCAAGCTTGTTGCAGAATATGGCGATCCGAAGGGGGGAGATGGCTCCTCTTATTTAAAGGGGCTTGCCATGATTGTGCGTGAAATGCAAACAGAGTTGGTCATGCGTACAAGGCTTGACTATTTGCTCGGGGGATTAAAAGCCATTGCTGTTATTCCAATTTTATTTACAGATCCTCTGGAGCGATGGGCTATAACTTATTTCCCGACGATGGAGCTGTTTTATAACTCGAAGCTTGGCTGGCTTCTTCAATTAACTGTGTTTTTATCTGTACTCATTTGTCATCGCTTATTGCAACAGCTCCATTGGAGACATGTGTCTGGACATGAACAAGTCAACCATATTGGATGGAGCAAACGATTGCTGGATCGGCGAGCAATCAGACGAATGCTCGTTAATTGGGTGAACTGTCGTTCGAATGACCAGATTAAGCGAGCACAGCACTTATTGCACGAAGCAAACGAATCAATGACATTAGAACAATACTTTGGGCGTCGTTTTGTACATGCAATCGTAACTTGCACTATATGCTTTATGCTAATTCTATCTCTTCACTTCGGCTCTGCACAATGGATGTGGAATCAAATCGATGCCACGTCACAAAAAGCAGGAATGCATGAGGATTTCGTTAAAGAGTGGATCAGTAATGTTTCATTAGATATAGGCAGTTCGGGGCTTCAGCTTGATCTGAAAACGACTCTTACGGAGACATATCCTGAATGGAGTCCCCAACGTGTTGATCAATTAACAAAATCAATTGTCCCGCTTGCCATGTATTTTCATGAGATGAAGGTGGCTTGGTGGGAAGTTGCTCTCCCATTTATCGCTGGATGGTGTGCCTTTTATGCAACTGTTATCATTTTGCGTCTTCGTATACGAATAAGGCAGTTAGATATGCGTACAGAAATCAGCCAGATGCAATCGCTCTGCATGATGCTGCGAGCTTTTGAGCGCATGACAGCCGAAATGATGATGGAATGGATGAGTCGGTGCACGATTATGTTCCGCCGGCCATTACAAGTATGTTTGCTAAATTGGGAGAGCGGATCAGATCGTGCGCTTAAGCAGTTGCGCATTCAAGCGCCATATCCTGATTTTGTAAGACTTGTTGACAAGCTGGAGCTTGCCCATAATCATATTCCGCTTGTTGAGGCATTTGATGATGCGGAGCAGGATTGGGGCTATGAGCAGGATATGCTTAGACATCATTACGAAGCAAGCATTGAGGCAAAAGCAGGATGGGGAAGATGGCTGGGGTTCGCACCGATATACGCATTAATCTTTTTGTATCTCGTTATACCGCTTGTGTGGATGAGTGCGGAGCAAATGCGCTCTTCCTTTGAACAAATTCGAAACCTATAAACAAAGGAGTGTATGAAGTATGAATAATGCCCAATCTGCATTGAAGGTGGCGGCAGGGATTTTTCTTACCATTGCATTAATTACGATCGTTGTCTTATTGTTCGTCAGCGCACAAGAGGCAACGAAGACGGCGCAAAATGAGTTTTCCTCTATCCAGACAGAGCTGAGCAAGGCATCTTTTACGGTATATGATAATACCTCGGTAAGCGGTTCTCAGGTTATCAATGCAATACGGAAGTTTTTTAAACAAGATCAATTTGGTATTCGTGTAGTTACAGGCAAAAACAGAGCCAGCAAATCAGATGGGAACCATTATGGTTATTATGTGCTGCCAAATGGCGAAATTGCAGGTAACAATCGAAATGACAGTATTGATTCGGCATTGAATGAGTCGTCGGATAACTATGTGAATCCAAGCGGTAAGTTTAAAGCAAAATTAATTGTTGATTCCAGCAATGTGACAAGAGGAATTGTTTTTGAGCAGCAATAGGGGATTAATTACCAACTGTGTGATGGCAGAATCAATATACTTTTACAATAGTCGCTATTTCTTAAAGGAGTAATTCAGTATGTATCATGCGAGTCGAATGGTTGAACTAGCGGTAGCATCCATATTGTTAGTAGTCGCATTGGCTGTCGCTCTACAAATGATTGGAAGTACATCTTCTGTAATTCGACAAGTGGACTCTGCGAACCAAGATAAGGATCGCAGTGTTCGCGCAACGATTGATCCGATACGCTCCAAGTCTATAACAGGCACTGACGTCATTTTGTTTATTGGGCAGTTGAGGACAAATGTTGAACTAGTAGTCGAAGGCTTGAGATTTACTTCACCAATCCATCTTGATCAGATTCAACTCGATGCGATATCGCGAACCAAGCGTTATGAACTTAGCGTGGAACGAAATGAAGGTGGCGACATCCGAAAAATGATCTTCAGGTAGGAGGATTCGTGTGGGGAATGCAGTGTTGAAGCTGCTTAGTGTGATGATAGGAGTTTTGCTGCTATTCCTTTACCCGATATTAGAATCATATCAGCGGCAGGATGATTTGGCTGTGATGTATGTGATGAGAAGTGCATCTACATTTTCAGATGCAGTAAGGGATAAGGGAACGATTACACCTGTCATGTGGAATGATTTTATGACGGATATCGAGCGGACAGGAAATACATACGAGGTTGTTGTAGAACATTATGAGAAAAAATATGATCCAATATATGCGGATCCCGTTCAGAATAGTACGTTTGCTGGTGACTATTCGATTCGGTATCAATTGAACAATAAAGCAATGATTATGGAAAAAATGTTTCCAGGAGATGGTCAATCTGTCGAATCAACTACACGTAAATACAAGCTTAGCATTGGTGACTATTTCTTTGTATCTGTGAGCAATACGAATCGGACGCGAGCCGCAATGATTATGGACTGGTTAACTGGCTCGTTTGGCCCAACGGAGCGAATTCGTATTCCTGTCGGAGGAATGGTTCGAAATGAAAATAGTTAAATTCTCAATCCTTTTCGTCTTAATCTGTTTTCCTTTATTTTGGGTGAATAAGCTGCAAGCAAGAGAGGAAGCGGAAAAGCTGCAGCTTGAGCTGAAGTTTAACGACGCAATGAATCAAGCGGTTGATGATGCGGCCCGCACATTGCGGACATCAGCAGTTTGGAAGGAGACAGAGGAAGGTTATGAATCAAAGAAGCGGCTTGAGCTTCGTCGGGACGATGCAGTTGAATCATTTTTCATGACGCTATTTCTTAACTTTGGACTATGGGATGGTGTCAGAAAACAGGATGAGTTGAAGCGATATATACCGGTGGTTGCAATCATTGGTTACGATGGTCTCGATATATATGCTGAAGAAGAGTATGTCGGCAGAAGTGGAGATGCAATACTGAATCATGTATGGAAACCTACATTGCCATATGGCTTTACGGATCAGTACGGAAATGTAATCGGGTTCACGCTGGATGATTATGTTACGATATATCATCCGTCTTCGAAAAGATGGATTACAGGGTATCAGCGTGAGTTGAAGTACGATACGGCGGAAATTCCGCTTCTGAAGGATGATCATCTTTTCGATTCAGTAAGACGTACAACAATCGTGAATACAGTTCAGAACGCATTGGCCAGTACGATTAACGCACACAATGAGATTGCTCTGCGAAATGGCGTTTCCTACACGTTTACACTGCCAGCTATCTCTGAAGAAGAGTGGCATAATACGATTAATGATGTCGGAGTAATGGCTTTTATTCAAGGTCTTCCTGTAGGCTACTCTACATATAATCATTATGCACTTGGTGGTTCACGGCTGTTGAAGCGGGATAATTATCGTGGCACGATTATAAATGGAATTAAATATGCATTTCCTGAAAGATGCGCTCCTACAGATGCGATAGAATCTTATTTGTCTGCTCCTGATGCTGCTAAACGAGGGTATTTCATAAGATCATGTCCCTAATGAAATGGTTCTCGTGTATTCATCAATTATATAGGGCACTATGTTGAGATATTGTAAATCTATTGTCTCGATTCGTGCCTCATGCTAACAATATAGGAGATATGAAGACATTACGGTGATGAGACGAGGAGCAATCGAACAAGAATGAGCACCTATAGGAAGAAATTACGAGAAACGTTTGTAACTGCACTTCAATTGGGGGTAACCTCATTTGGAGGCCCAGCAGCGCATATTGGATATTTCCATAGAACTTATGTGCGGAAATTAAAATGGGTTACTGATCAACAATTTGCAGATATGCTAGCTGTTAGTCAAATGCTTCCCGGCCCTTCTAGCAGCCAGCTAGGAATTGGAATTGGGATAAGCAGGTCAGGATGGCTTGGCGGTATAGCAGCATGGCTGGGATTTACGTTCCCATCTGCTTGTCTGCTTGCCTTATTTGCATATGGGATCAACTGGATGCCTAATCAAGATCCAGGGTGGCTGCAGGGACTGAAGATTGCTGCTGTCCCAATCATTATTCAAGCATTGTGGGGAATGAATAAGCAATTGACGACTGATACGCACCGCAGAACGATTGCTATCATTGCCGCTATTCTATCTCTTCTACTGCCTGGCGTATACGCGCAGCTAATGATTATAGCACTGTCACTAGCTGGTGGTGTCTTATTGTTCCGAAATGAACTGGATGAATCTGTACTAACCTCCAGAAATGGAGGCGTTTCAACCGTATGCGAAGAAGAAGTTATGACCATGATTTCACGTACTTTTGCAAAATGGATGCTGGCACTATTTATCTTGCTGCTCGTTGGCCTGCCCATAGTGGGCTCATATATTCCCGGTGTACTAACTCAGCTTATGGAAATGATGTACCGTACAGGGGCATCAGTATTTGGCGGAGGACATGTTGTTTTACCTATGCTTAAGCAGGAGTTAATGTCCGCGGAATTGTTGGACGATTCGACATTGCTAGCGGGATATGGAGCAGCACAGGCCGTTCCGGGCCCATTGTTTACATTCGCGGCATTTATCGGGGCGTCCATTAGCCACGGTAGTTTTGGGGTTTTACTGGCTATTGTGTCAATTTTATTTATCTTCCTTCCTTCGTACTTACTGATGGGGGCGGTATTGCCATTTATGTCGCATATCCGACGAAGTCGAGTAGTTCGAGCTGCATTACATGGGGTTAATGCAGCAGTAGTGGGATTACTGCTAGCTGCTCTATATGATCCTGTAATTACGACATCAGTTACTACTCCATTGCATATGTGCATTGTGCTCATTGGGGTAATGTCACTTATCGTATGGAAGCAATCGCCGTTGATTACGGTTTTACTGTCTGCCTTGTCGGGGATGTTGCTGTTGTAAGTAAAGTAGTGATTATCAAATAGCCATTTGATGTCAGTCATTCGTACTGGAGCATCAAATGGCTATTTTCTTACGAAGATTGAGGATAAGATTGCAGGAAAAGCAGTGTACATTCAATCGCGACTGCAAATGATTAGTAAGTAGCCTTCCTTTACTTGAATAGTTGCGGCATCAACATCATCCCATTCGTTGCTAACCCCTAGAGATTGTCCGATATGTAGTGTTGCATCATCAAGCGGATACTTAAATCCGGTTAATGTAATCCCTGTTACCGTTAAGCTCAAAGGAAGTAAAGATACGTAAGGATAATTGTTAGTCTGAAGTGTTACCGTCGAGTTTGTTAACATAATAATGTTATGGTCATTGATTATACGACACATAATCCCTGCATCAACGGCTTTACGCAATAAATGTATATTAGCCATCGTGTGATCAAGACGTGTACCGGTTACTCCGAACATTGTAATTTGCGATGGTTTCATCGCTAACGCACGATTGAATGCAAGCTCTGTATCGGTATAATTTTTATCGATCGCGTCACAATCTGTATACTGCCTGCTTGATTCACGAATTCGTTCACGTTCAGCATCAGTGACAGAGTCAAAATCCCCTAAGGCCAGATCAGGTGTGATTTGATGCTGTACAAGATATAGTGCGCCTCGATCGGCACCAATAATATAATCGCAAATTTGAATTTGCATCAGAATTTGTTCCGAGATGGCTCCTCCAGCTACAATGGCAATATGTGATGGTGTTATGGGTAACTTTAGATCGTTTGGCAATGTAAAGACCTTCCTTTAATTCACTAATAGGGTTGATGGCATGCTGCATCCTTTTTATTATATCGAATTATGCAAGTCGAACCAAATATAAAATCCATTTGCATTACATAGTGACAGTCGATACAATAAGTGAAATCTTATGGAGGATGTGACCATTTATATGTTGGGGGAATTCCGCTAACAGTAAAATAGTGATAATAAAGGAGGGAGCTTCTGTGACAGAAAGTACGAAAGTAAAAGTATTGTTTGTTTGTTTGGGAAATATCTGCCGATCTCCTATGGCTGAGGCCGTGTTCCGTGACCAAGTAAAGCAGGCGGGCTTGGAACACGTGATTCAAGTGGATTCAGCAGGAACAGGGGACTGGCATATCGGTCATCCGCCGCATGAAGGAACGCGCAAGTTGTTGGACAAGCATGGTATTACTTATGAGGGGATGATAGCGCGCCAGTTGATACCGACGGATTTTCAGACGTTTACGTATATTGTTTGTATGGATCCGAACAACGAACGTAATGTGCTGGATTGGAACGGTTCAGACACTCGGACATCAGAAGTTCTTCGATTCATGTCTTTGCTGCCGGAAGAGAATAGCGACGAGGTTCCTGATCCGTACTATACAGGCAATTTCGAAGAGGTATACCGCTTAATTAAGACAGGTTGCGAGCGCTTATTACAGCGAATCAAAAATGAACATCAATTCATGTGACAAAATTTTATTATAATAGGATCAAAGTAGTGACATACATCCTTGTATGCCACTACTTTTTTTATTAAATAGGGATGTCTCATATCATTGCTCGTAATGTGACAGCTATAAGATAGGCGGGCTTGATTAGTCTAGGAAATGACGGAGAGCATCTGGGACGTATTTTTGCCAGAATCCCCACAAATGATGTCCATCATGCTCAGCATAGTGGACATGTGCTTTTCGATCTGTAAAAAGCTTATGTGTATTCCGGTTCAATTCAACGAAGTTGTAAGTGCCCGTATCGGTTGTAAAAGCCGTCTCTTGCAGACCGACAATCATAAAGAGATGCAGCCATGAAAGATCCTGCTCCTTCGCAATTAGCTGCTGCGAATATGGATAATAGGCGCCGGATAATGAGATTACTTGGCGGAACTTATTAGGATATTTTAGTGCCAAATGCAGAGATACTGTACCCCCCAGTGAATCGCCGGCAAGCGTGATTTCTGTCCAGTCTGTTCGAACAGGATACATCTGCTCGATTGCAGGTACAATTTCTTCTGCGAATGCACGTGTATACGAATCAAATCGTTCTCCATCTGGAGCGTACTCTGAAGTGCGAATTTTCTTATTTACATCGACACCAACGATAATAAATGGCTCCATATCGTCTTCGATAATGAGCTGATTCGCGTGTGTCGCAATGCGACCGAAATTAAAGAAATCTTCTCCATCCTGACAATAGACAACCGGGTAGCTGAGAATTTCCTGGTATCCCGGCGGCAAGTATACGCGAACGTGACGGCTGCCTCCTTCGAGATATTTGCTTGGAATATCGTGTTTTACAATAGTTCTTTTTAAGATTGAAGAATCTGACATGCATAGCACCGCCTTCATGCAAAATTTTATCAATGTTGGTGAATACTAAATTCGATGGTCTTGATTAGAGAATCACTATAGAAAAAAGCAGGATTTTTGGCTTTCTACTATATAATGTTCCGCGAACAAGTATCGAGTATGTGAGTGAGTTCACAAATTTGTAACACCCTGTTATAGTCAAAAATAAGAGCTGTTATAACAACAATTCAACAAAATGTTCACTTTTTTCGCGTTTTATTTTGACCAATCGACTAAAACAGGTGTATAATAATTCTATAACAGCGAAACAAAATCTTCAAACTTTTATTGAGGTGAAAAACATGAGCAAGTTCCCATTTGAAGTTCAGACGGAAGATATTCAACCGTTGTCCGTTTTGTCTCCGGAAGGAGAAATTGTTAACCCGGATATGGTTCCGGATCTGACTGACGAACAATTGAAAGAAATCATGTACCGTATGGTATTTACACGTACATGGGATGATCGCGCAATCAACCTCGGTCGTCAAGGCCGCCTTGGTTTCTATGCACCTGTATCCGGTCAAGAAGCTTCTATGGTAGGTAGTGTATATCCTTTGCAAAAAGAAGACTTTGTTGTGCCAGCATATCGTGACATGCCGCAAATCGTATGGCACGGATTGCCATTGTACCAAGCATTCTTGTACTCCCGTGGACATCAACATGGTGGACAAATTCCAGAAGGCGTTAACGTAATGATGCCGCAAATCATCATCGGTGCGCAAATCCTGCACGCGATGGGTATTGCTATGGGCTTCAAATTGAAAAAGCAAGCACAAGTTGCAATCACATACACAGGTGACGGCGGTTCTTCCGAGGGCGACTTCTACGAAGGCTTGAACTTCGCAGGCGCATTCAACTTGCCAGTTATCTTCTTCGTACAAAACAACGGTTATGCCATCACAACTCCATTTGCGAAACAAACAAATGCGAAGTCGATCGCTCACAAATCCGTTGCAGCAGGTATCCATGGCATGCAAGTAGACGGCATGGACGTACTTGCCGTTATCAAGGCTGTTCAAATCGCTGCAGAACGCGGACGTAAAGGTGAGGGCGCAACATTGATCGAAGCGTTGACTTACCGTTACCGTCCACACTCCATGGCGGACGATACTACAAAATATCGTACAAAAGACGAAGAAGCAGAATGGGCAATCAAAGATCCACTCGTGCGCTTCGGCAAATACTTGGAGAAAAAAGGTCTTTGGACAGAAGAAGACACAGCTCGCGTAAAAGATGAAGCAAAAGCAAAAGTGAACGAAGAAATCAAACGTGCTGAAAAGACAGAGAAAATGACTGTTTCAGGTTTGATCGACAGCATGTTCGAAACAACTCCGAAATTCTTGGAAGAGCAAAAAGCAGATTTCCAATAATTCGGACAGCGATCTGAAAGTTAACGGGACTCGTATTGATGCGAGGACAACGAATCCATATAAGGTTCTGTGATAACGGTAAGGAGGAAACGAAGCAATGGCACAAATGAATATGAAAGAAGCGATTCGCGACGCAATGCGCGTTGAGTTGAAACGAGACCCTAATGTTGTGGTCTTTGGGGAAGACGTTGGCCATGTCGGCGGTGTATTCCGTGCGACTGAAGGTTTGCAAAAAGAATTTGGTGAAGAGCGTGTATTCGATACACCGCTTGCGGAGTCCGCAATTGGCGGTTTGGCAGTAGGTCTTGGTGTTCAAGGCTTCCGTCCTGTTGCTGAAATCCAATTCGTAGGTTTCATCTATGAAGCACTTGACCAAATGTGCGTTCAAGCAGCACGCATGCGCTTCCGTTCCGGCGGCCGCTACAATGCGCCAATCGTATTCCGTACACCATTTGGTGGCGGCGTAAAAGCTGCAGAATTGCACACTGACTCGCTAGAAGGATTGATGGTACAAACTCCTGGTATCAAGGTTATTGTTCCTTCCAATCCTTACGATGCAAAAGGATTGATGATTTCCGCAATCCGTGACAATGATCCAGTATTCTTCATGGAACACTTGAACCTGTACCATGCGTTCCGTGATGAAGTGCCAGAAGGCGAATATACAGTTGAGATCGGTAAAGCAAAAGTTGTTCGTGAAGGTAAAGACGTAACAATTCTTGCATACGGCTTGATGGTTCATACAGCAATGAAAGCTGCTGCTGAGCTTGAAAAGCAAGGCGTACAAGCAGAAGTAATCGACCTTCGCACTTTGGCGCCGCTTGATATCGACACAATCGTTGAGTCCATCAAGAAAACGAACCGCGCAATCGTTGTACAAGAAGCACAAAAAACTTCCGGCGTAGCTGCAGAGGTTATTGCGCAAATCAACGAAAAAGCGATTCTTCACTTGGAAGCACCTGTACTTCGCGTTGCAGGTCCAGATACAGTGTATCCTTTCGCACAAATCGAAGATCAATGGTTGCCTACACCAGCTCGCATCGTAGATGGCGTCAATAAAGTATTGAACTTCTAAGAGAGAACCGAACAGAGAGTAGAAGGAGGATTTTACTGTGGCTAAATTTGAGTATCGCTTCCCTGAACTAGGGGAGGGCCTTCACGAAGGCGAAATTATTAAAATGCACATTAAAGCAGGAGACAAGGTAACTGATGATGACATCATCATGGAAGTACAAAACGATAAAGCTATCGTTGAAGTTCCTTGCCCTGTAAATGGTACGGTATTGGAAGTATTCGCGAAAGATGGTCAAGTATGCCACATGGGCGAAGTTGTAGCGATCATCGACGCTGAAGGTGACATTCCTGAGCAAGATATGCCAGAAGAAGCAGCTCAAGAGGAAGCAGCTCCTGCACCAGCAGCAGCTGAAGCTCCTAAAGCTGAAGGCGTAGCAACAGCACCTAACCGTGATGTTCTTGCAACTCCAAGCGTTCGCAAGCATGCTCGCGATCTTGGCGTGAACATTGCTGAAGTTCCTGCTACAGGCAAGAACGGTAAAATCACTCGTGAAGATGTAGATGCATTCGCTAACGGCGGAGCACCTGCAGCACCAGCAGCAGCTGCAGCACCAAAAGCAGAAGAAGCGAAAACAGCAGCACCAGCAGCACCTGCAACAGGGCGTGCAGCTGAAGAAGAGCGCGTACCATTCAAAGGTATCCGCAAAGCGATCTCCAATGCAATGGTTAAATCGGCTTATACAGCTCCACACGTTACAATCATGGACGAAGTGGAAGTTGGCGAGCTTGTTGCTTTCCGCACACGCTTGAAGCCAATGATGGAGAAGAAAGGTATAAAAGTAACTTACCTTCCATTCATCGTAAAAGCACTCGTTGCAGCTTGCCGTCAATTCCCTGCGATGAACGCAATGATCGACGAAGCAAACAACGAAATCGTGTACAAAAAATACTACAACATCGGTATTGCAACAGATACAGACAATGGCTTGATCGTTCCTGTTATCAATGATGCAGATCGTCGCAGCATCTGGATGATCGCTGATGATATTAAAGACTTGGCTAGCCGTGGTCGCGAAGGCAAACTTGGCCCGAACGAATTGAAAGGCAGCACAATTACAATCACTAACATCGGTTCTGCTGGCGGTATGTTCTTTACTCCGATCATCAACTTCCCAGAAGTTGCAATCTTGGGTACAGGCCGTATCTCCGAGAAACCAGTTGTGAAGAACGGCGAAATCGTGGCAGCGCCAGTTATGGCATTGTCCCTCAGCTTCGACCACCGTCTGATCGACGGCGCGACAGCTCAAAACTTTATGAACTACATCAAGCAACTGCTTGCTAACCCTGAGTTGCTTGTAATGGAGGTGTAACCGGAAATGGTAGTAGGAGACGCATCTTTGAATATTGACACTTTGGTTATCGGGGCAGGCCCTGGCGGTTACGTGGCAGCGATTCGCGCTGCCCAACTCGGCCAAAGCGTACTCATCGTAGATAAATCCGAACTCGGCGGTGTTTGCTTGAACCGCGGTTGTATTCCATCCAAAGCGCTTATTAGCGCGGCACATCAATATGAAGTAACACAACACGCTTCTGCAATCGGTATTACTGCAGAAAACGTAAAAGTTGACTTCAAAAAAGTGCAAGAATTCAAAGGCGGCGTAGTTAAGAAATTGACTGGCGGCGTAGGCGCTTTGTTGAAAGCTAACAAAGTTCAAGTGTTCAAAGGCGAATGCATGTTCATCAATGAAAATGAAGCACGTGTCTTCAACGATCAAGAAGCACCGCGCTACAAGTTCAAAAACTGCATCATCGCAACAGGTTCCCGTCCAATCGAATTGAAGCCATTCCCATTCACTGGACGCATCCTGTCTTCGACAGAAGCTTTGGAATTGCAAGAAGTTCCTAATTCCTTGATCGTTATCGGTGGCGGCTACATCGGCGCTGAGCTTGGTCAAATGTACTCCAAGTTCGGCACGAAAGTAACAGTTATCGAAGGCGCGGACATGGTTCTTCCTGGCTTCGATAAAGACATGACACAACTTGTATCGAAAAACATGAAGAAATCCAATGTTGAGATCTTCACTGGTGCTAAAGCTGAGTCTGCTACACAAACAGACAAAGACGTTACTGTGAAATTCACAGTTGGCGGCGAGTCCAAAGAAGTGACAGCTGACTACTTGCTCGTAACAGTTGGTCGTCGTCCGAACACAGACGGTGAGCTTGGTCTGGACATGATCGGTGTGAAAATGACTGATCGCGGCTTGATCGAAGTTGACCATCAAGGTCGCACAAGCATTCCGCACATCTTCGCTATCGGTGATATCGTTGCTGGTCCTGCATTGGCTCACAAAGCTTCTTACGAAGGTAAAGTGGCTGCAGAAGCAATCGCTGGAATGCCTAGCGTTGTAGATTACAAGTGCATCCCTGCAGTATGCTTCACTGATCCAGAGTGCGCAAGCGTAGGATTGTCTGAATCCGAAGCGAAGGAAAAAGGCTTCAAAGTGAAAGCTGGTAAATTCCCTTATGCAGGTAACGGTCGTGCGTTGTCCCTCGGCGGCAGCGTTGACGGCTTCGTGAAAATCGTATCCGATGCTGACACAGGTATCGTTCTCGGTTCTCAAATCGTTGGTCCTGAAGCATCGAACTTGATCGCGGAGATGGGCTTGGCAGTTGAAATGGCTGCAACTGTAGAAGACTTGGCTCTTACAATCCACGCTCACCCAACACTTGGTGAAATCGTGATGGAAGCTGCCGAAGTTGTTCTTGGTCACCCAATCCACACGGTAGGTAAGTAATCCCCTCTCTCTCTGAGGGTTCTGTATACGTTCTGTTACGGTTCTGTTTATATATTGATTTGCTTTTGCCCTTGCAGCAGCGCTGCGGGGGCTTTTTTTTACCGAGATGTAAATGGTACTGGTTGTAAAAGGTCATCAATGTAATAAATAGGGGATTTTTTTTCTATATTACTAATACCAATGTATTGATGATAAGTACACATTTACGGAATGGAGAGGGGAGAGGATACTATGAGCAATTTCTTTGATAAATTAAAACAAGGTGCGGCGGAAGCAGGCAAAAAAGCACAGACCACGATAGAGGTAAATCGGTTGAAATTTCAAATATCCTCAAAGGAAAAAGAAATTACGGGCATTTACAGTCGTATGGGAGAATGTGTATATCATGCCATGCAAAATGAGTCATTAGAAGAGATAAGTGATCAACTGTTACTCTTTAGTGAACAGGTCAATCAAAAGAAAGCCGAAATTCAGGAAATTGAAGACCGAATTCGCACCGTGCAGAATGAGAAGTTGTGTCCGGCTTGTAGTAAACCTGCTGCATTAGATACGAAGTTTTGCTCGAGTTGTGGTCATCACTTTGTAGATCATAATCCAAATATGGAAAATGGAGAAATAAAAGTGATGGTTGTATGTCCAGTGTGTCAGGTAGCAAGTGAGAAAAGCTCTAGCTTTTGTGCGGAATGTGGACATAAATTCGAAGGGCAGCAATAAGATGGTGATGCATCCGGGTATAATATGCCCGGATTTTGCTTTTGATTTTGCCTCCTTTAGAGAATGAGAATCAAGTAACCTTAAGGTAAGGCGCAACTTGGTATACAATCAACACAATGATAATGGAATGGGATACCCGATGATTTTTTACTTCGGAATGGTACACTAGGTAAGATACACTTCAGAACGGTAAGGAAAGTGAGTGGATAGAGAATGAAATCATATTTGGCATTGTTGCAGGATATTTTGGATCATGGTGTGAAAAAAGAGGATCGCACGGGGACAGGTACTATCTCAGTATTTGGCCGGCAGCTTCGATTTGACCTAAATGAAGGCTTCCCGCTCGTGACGACGAAGCGTCTGCATCTTCGTTCGATTATTCATGAGCTGCTGTGGTTCCTTAGCGGCGATACGAATATCGGCTACTTGAAGGAAAACAAGGTAACGATTTGGGATGAGTGGGCAGACGAGAACGGTAATCTTGGCCCTGTCTACGGATCTCAATGGCGGAAGTGGGAGACGAAAGACGGTCGTACGATTGACCAAATCACGAATGTTATTGAACAAATTAAGTCGAATCCGGATTCTCGCCGCTTGCTCGTGTCAGCATGGAATGTAGGAGAGGTCGACCAAATGAAGCTGCCTCCTTGCCACTATTCCTTCCAATTTTACGTTGCGGAGGGCAAGCTGAGCTGTTTATTGAACATGCGTTCCGTGGATACATTCCTTGGATTGCCGTTCAATATTGCTAGCTACGCGCTGTTGACGCATATGGTTGCTCAGCAATGCGATTTGGAGGTAGGTGAGTTCATATGGAGCGGTGGTGACGTCCATATTTACTCTAACCATTTGGAGCAGGTGAACACGCAGTTGCAGCGTGAACCGTTGCCGCTTCCAAAGCTGGTCATTAAGCGCAAGCCAGAATCGATCTTTGATTATCGCTTTGAGGATTTTGAATTTGAAGGCTACGAATATCACCCGGCAATCAAAGCGCCTGTAGCTGTGTAGGAGCAGCGAACGTAATGATTACATTCGACTTCTGTGACTCTGCAACAAACGAACCAAGGAGGAATTGAATTTGTCGATTACGATGATATGGGCGATGGATGAACAGCGGCTTATCGGCAAGGATAACGGGATGCCATGGCACCTGCCGAATGATATGAAGTTTTTCCGTGAGAATACGAAAGGCAAGACCGTTGTTATGGGCAGAAAAACGTATGAATCGCTGAATGGAGCACTACCGAAGCGTCGCAATCTCGTGCTGACGCGTAATTCGGAGTGGCGTACGGATGATGCCGAGGTCATTACTGACATCAATCCCGTACTTGAGCTTGCCCAAAATGAAGAAGTGATGATTATTGGTGGAGCACAAATTTACAATCTTTTCATGCCTCATGCGGATAAGCTGCTTGTAACCCGGATTTCGGGTACATTTGAAGGCGACGAGCGGTTTCCGGTATATGATGAGCATGTATGGGAGCTGGAATGGGAGCAGCCGGGCATTGTGGATGAAAAGAATGCGTATTCTCACCAATTCCAGTCCTATTTGCGGAAAAATAGATCGAAAAACTAGTAGGTTGAAGTTGCTGCTGTGTGAAGAAATGCAAATGATTTGTTCATGACTCCATTGGAATATAGGTATAAATTGAGTAGGATAGGTTGAAATAACATGTCGAAGAGTGCAATGAAAAACGATACATTAACAATTACAGGAATAGAAATACCAATCAACCTAACTCGTACAAATATACGGATGGACGGATGGAGGAAATCGCATGTCAACACCTACTGGATTTATGGAGTATCGCCGTCAGATTCCGGCTGATCGCGATCCCTTGGAACGGATGAAGGATTGGGAAGAGTTCCATAAACATTTAAGTGAAGAAGAGCTTCGTATGCAAGGGGCCCGCTGTATGGACTGTGGAACTCCGTATTGTCATACTGGTATTGAAATGACGGGAGGAACATCAGGCTGTCCCGTACACAATCTAATTCCAGAATGGAATCAACTCGTGTATCGTGGGTTATGGCAGGAGGCTCTTGAGCGTCTGCACAAGACGAATAACTTCCCTGAATTCACAGGGCGCGTATGTCCTGCACCTTGTGAGGGCTCTTGCACGGTAGGTTTGATCGGCCAGCCGGTTACGATTAAGACGATAGAAGAAGCAATTATCGAGCGCGGATTTGCGGAAGGTTGGGTGCAGCCCGAGCCTCCTGCTCAGCGAACTGGGAAGCATGTAGCAATCGTAGGCTCTGGCCCTGCTGGACTTGCCTGTGCCGCTCAATTAAACAAGGCAGGGCATTCGGTTACTGTCTTTGAGCGGGCAGATCGTTTAGGAGGTCTACTTACGTACGGGATCCCGACAATGAAGCTCGAGAAGCATGTTGTGGATCGACGCATTCAGCTTCTAGAAGCGGAAGGCATTCAATTTTTGACGAATACGGAGATTGGCAAGGACATACCTGCAGAGCAGTTAGTTGTCTCTCATGATGCTGTCGTTTTATGCGGTGGCGCCACAAAACCGCGTGAGTTCCAAATCGAAGGAAGCAATTTGCAAGGAATTCACTATGCGATGGATTACTTGAACGGTACGATTAAGAGCTACCTGGATTCCAAGCTGGAGGATGGCCAGTTCATTCATGCGAAGGGCAAGGATGTGATCGTCATCGGCGGTGGGGACACCGGAACTGATTGTGTGGCTACAGCGCTGCGTCATGGATGCCGCAGCGTAACTCAATTCGGCACGCATGAGATGGCGCCGTTGACACGAGATGCTAGCATCAATCCCTGGCCGCAGTTCCCGAACGTATATACATTAGATTATGCTCATGAGGAAGCAAAAGCCTTGTATGGCAATGATCCGCGCGAATTCTCCATTATGACGACCAAGTTCGTCGGTGATGGGAATGGCTATATCAAGGAGCTTCATACGGTGCAGATCAAACGGATCGTGGATGAATTCGGAAAGAAGAGCTATAAGCCGATTCCGGGGACAGAGCGTGTATTTCCGGCTCAGCTTGTTTTAATTGCAATCGGATTTGATGGACCGGAACAGACCCTAATTCAGCAGCTTGGCTTGGAGACAGATCGCCGTACGAATGTAAAGTCGCAATATGGCAAGTATATCACGAATGTTGATAAAGTTTTTGCGGCAGGCGATATGAGACGCGGCCAGAGTCTTGTCGTCTGGGCGATTAACGAAGGCCGTGAGGCAGCGCGGGAAGTAGACCGTTATTTGATGGGATCGACGTTGCTGCCATAACACGGTTCAAGGATGTTAAAGTTATGTAATCCATGCAGGGAGAAGCTGTGCCTTCTAGGGACTAACTCTCATTTATCAGATAAGGAACACAACAACTTGCAAGTTAAACAGCCAGGCGTCGAAATTAATCGGCGACTGGCTGTTTCGTTTCGTTTGAATACAAATTGATTTATTGGAGGTAATGTAGTCTCGAATGGTCTGCTCAACGATGGCGGTCGTTGTGTTTTCACCAAATACGTAATATCGGTTGCGAGTTTTTTATCGAGGCTTTAGTTATATTAATTACCAACTGGTTGCTCTAAACGATGGAGTTCACCTTCCCGATACTCCTAATGGTCATTTAGACTTTTAGATTTGTTAATATTTCGCATCCTTAACTGTTCCATGATTGTTGTTACGGCATACTTCCAATCTCATCTGAATTGGCTTGCATTTTTACTTCTTTTGAATAGATCGCTCTCGTTGACGACAAAAAAATCCGATATTGTCCTCATATTTTACGACATAAAAAAACATTTTCTTGAAGGTGATTTAATTTTATGTAAGACCAGGCTACTTTTAGGATGTAAGCAGTACGTAATACCAATATGCGACGGCGTTATCCCTATTCATAGAAGCATTTTACAAAATAATTATATTAAACCATGTTGCCATAAAAAACGAAGAAAATGCGTTTTTTCTTAATATCGTCAAAATATTGAATCCCAGAAATCGACAAATAAATCAGTCAAAGGTCGAATAAACGCATTATATGTCGCAAATAAATAGTTGAATAATATCAGATTCTAGGATATCCTCTTGCTTGATTAGAAATGTTGTATTCGATTCGCAAATTTGTGGGATGATTTCCATTAAAATTTGATCGATCTATATTATTTATAGCATTAACCGATCAGTAATTTAACGATAATGGTTAATGTCTTTATGAAAAAGGAAGTGAGTTCATGCAAGTGGTAGAATCGTCGACCTTATGCGAGTTGAACCCACAAGAGAAAAAGGGGAAAAGAGGAAGCAATACGGCACCTAATCGAACTGCCTGGCAGACTTTTAGCTGCAATACTCATGACTATGTGAATCATGATCTGACCTTTGAGGTTCGACTTATCGGCTTGTTAAATCCACGGCTGCTTGAAGATAGCATTAGGCATCTAATGAATAAGTATGCTGGATTCCAAGACAGTATAAACCAGCCAATTGGCATTCATAACGTGCAGCTCGAAGAGTTGGAAATTGCGAATTATGATCCAAACACATGGGAACTGTTGCTTAGGCTGGAAGCTGAGCAGTGCGATCCAATTGGACAACATCTGCGTCATCCGTGCTTGATTAAAGTAACAGAACAAGAACACAGACTTCTCTGGAACGTGCAAGCTGCTGCATACAGACCAATCGTATATCGCTTGATTCAGGAATTGGTTCATATTTATTCCACACTTGAGGTAGATACTTCATCCTACATATACCAATCATCGACAACAGACTTCACTCCTCTTCCGTTAGAGGAAGAGCTCTCGCTTCTGCAAGACATAGACACCTTCGAAATGCTTGAATTATTCACCAATCATCAGCTAAATAAGGAATCGAGTGCTTCTAGTGCAGGATCACGACGGACAGCGTGTACAGTAAATCCGCCGATCAACACAAAGCTCGAATCATTGGCTTTGGCGCACAACCTCCATATATCAGACCTTGTAGCAGCAGCAGTGTTGACTATACTTTACCGGTACAGCGGACAGGATCGCTTCCATGTGGCCATGTCGGACGGGAGAGTAGGAACCTCTTATCTCGAAACAAGCATACAAGAGTCGGAAACGCTTGCGGATATGGCACTCCGAATAAATCATGACTTAGATATAGCCATACGTCGGCAGAAAGATCCACGGCTGTTGAGACAGATTGCACAATTGCCGGCAGGAACGCCTTGTCATCAAGTGCGCATTTCCAAGAATAACTTTCCGGACGCAAGCTTGCACACTGCAAATTTACGGTGGGAATTGTATGAAACGATAGACGGCTTATTGGGATATGAATTGGACGTCAAGTTAGACACTCGCGATAACGCGCTTGAAGTCCATTTTGTACACGGGGCGGGAAAGCGGGAACTGGAAATTGCCCAAGGCATGACCGCACATATACTAGATTTGCTGCATCGCTATACACTTGATCCTCACATTCCAATATGGCAATTGACAGAATCCATCCCGCCTCTACGACTTCGGGTAGCCATCTCATCAACGTTTACATCCGGTTTAGTTGCCGATTCCTTATCATTCTGGCTGGAGCGCCTTAGGGTGCCATATGAACTCTGTTTCGCTCCTTACAATCAAGTGTTTCAGCAATTACTCGATCCACGTAGTTTACTTGCTGCTAATCATGAAGGAATAAATTTAATTTTATTGCGTTTGGAAGATGTATTTCAGCTGCAGGACAGTAGCCAAAGTGAAGCAGATCAAGCTTGTGCGCTTGTCGATGAATGGTTCCAGACGCTTGAGGCTTATCGACGTATGAATAAGGCCCCAACCCAGATTCTGATCCTGCCGTCTTCGGATCGAATACAGGCGGATGAGCACCAGCATGAATGGTACGAAAATCTGACATCTCTGATGATACATAATGCAGGCCGTGTAACTAACGTAACGGTAACCTCACATCATGATATTTCCCGCCTATATCCAACGTTGACGACAACCGATGCATATGCTGATGAATTGGGGCATGTTCCTTATACTTCAGAATACTTCGCGGTGATAGGTACATGGGCTGTACGACACATTTACCCTCTTCTGAAGCTGCCATATCGCATGGTAATCGTAGAGTGTGATGATGTAATCTGGTCTGGCTCAAGCAGTGAAGGTGAACAAATTGAAGTTGGACAGCACCATAGCTTACTCCAGCAATATTTCGTGAATGTGCAGCAGCGGGGAACCCCGATTTGCCTCTGTGGCGCAAATGCAGAGATCGATATGATTCGGGCCTTTCGGGATCAGCCTTCTATGCCGCTGCGTCTGCGCCACATAACATCTTGGCGCTTCGGAAGCCAGCATATCTCGGCAGCAGTGCAAGAAATGGCGAACGATCAGGGGGTCAGGCTGGAAGAAATCTTGTATATAGGAGCCAATCCAGCTTTTTGTGAAGAGGTGCGCGTAAGCTGTTCAGGCATTACAGTTGTGCGCACTTCTACAGATCCTGATGATATGGTGTCTTTCTTAAAAGACACATGGGCATTGGATGAGCATCATTTTGAAGGATGGAATCAAAAACGAGAGGAGTTACTGGTATGAGATGTGAAGAGATTCTGAGTGCAGTGACCGGTGTGCCTGAAGCGAAATTGAACGACGATTCAGGACGAGACAACGTAATGGAGTGGGATAGCCTCGCACATATTAATCTGATTACAGCGCTTGAAGAGACATACGAGGTGTCCTTCACGATCGAAGAAATTCAACAGATGAAGACGATTGGCGATGTGAAAGCCATGCTCAAGCAGAAGGGTGTAGAGACCCTTGCGGGCAACGTGTAAAGGAGGGATAGTGTGAGCTTATTTCAACTTCGCATGCAGTGGCAAAAAATAAAAAAGTCAGGCAAGCCTGCAAATGTAAAGATTGCATACTTGTCTACGTTCACGATCAACCCGCTCGAACCGTATCTGGGCATTACATTGGAGCAAAGCGGGCTCATCTCTGAAGGATTGATCAGTCCATACAATCAAGTAGTGCAGGAATGCTTGAATGATAACAGTATTACGGCACGCTTTCAACCGGATATCATGGTGGTATGGCCGAGTCTGGAGGATCTGTGGGCAGGCCAGCAGCTACCGATGGCGGATAATCTCGGTTCGTATGTGAAAGAAGCCATTGATATGGCGGATGCTGCGCTCGAAGCCTCTAGGAGATGGCAATCTACGCTTGTTTATATCTTGCCTGCCGTGTCGGAACGTCGTCCTCTTGGTGTCGGGGATGCCAATAATGTTGAGGGGGTGTTTGCAGCAGCAACAGCGGTTCGTGAGGAGCTGCGGCGAAAACTAGCTCGCAAACTTGGCGTTCTGCTTGTAGACGCGGAAGAGGTAATTCGTCACTTCGGATATGAGAAATTCTACAATGAACAGTTGTATTTCTTAGCCCGCATCCCATATACGGAGGAAGTGTTCCATGCGATTGCCAGAAACACTGCGCAATTGATTACGTTAAGCAAGTCTTCGCCTCGCAAATTGATCGCCGTAGATGCGGATAATACGCTTTGGGGTGGCGTTGTCGGGGAGGATGGCGTCGAGGGAATTGATTTGGCAGACAACGGGAAAGGTGAAGCGTTCAAAAACTTTCAGTCTTACCTGCTGGAGTTGCGCCGTGCGGGTATGTTGATCGCTGTATGCTCCAAGAACGCGCACGAGGACGTTATAGAAGTGTTTGAAAAGCGTCGAGAGATGAGACTGAAAAAGGAACATATCGCGGCTTGGCGAGTTGGCTGGCAGCCTAAATCAGAGAGTTTGCGCCAGATCGCTGTAGAGCTGGGACTCGGACTGAACAGCGTTGTCTTTATCGATGATAATCCAGTAGAAATCGCAGAGGTGCAGGCTTCGATTCCAGAGGTTTCCTGCATTCAGATGCCGACCGATCCATCTGCGGCCATCCGTGTATTGCAGCAAGCAGGTACGTTGGATCGTCTTCCGCCGACATTAGAGGATTTAGGACGTGCTGCTTACTATGAGCAGGAATCAAAGCGGCGGGAAGCTGCGAGTCATGCCATTGGACCGGAACAATACAGAGCAGGACTCGAAATTCATGCCCGGCTGTTTACACCGGAAGCCACTGACATGGCACGATTCACTCAGTTAGTGAATAAGACCAATCAATTTAATATCAATTGCCGGAGAAGAAACGAATCAGAGCTGATGGAGGTTTGTAAAGATTCGGCTTATGTTCCTCTGTTATGCGAATGCAAGGATCGTTTTGGCGATTACGGAGTCGTAGGAGCGTTGCTTGTAAAGTTGGAAGGTGATACGGCAGAGTTGGATACCTTTGTCCTTAGCTGCCGCGTACTAGGAAGGGGAATTGAAGAAGCAATGGTTGCAGCGACGTTCAGGCTGCTGGCTGAACGTGGGGTATTGCGCTTGCTGGCGCAAGTGGAGCAGCATCCACGAAATGAGCCGGCTAGACAGTTTTTTGCCTCAATTGGCTGCATTGCGGTTGGTGAAAAATGCGAGGTTGCGAGTGTGGAATGGCCTGCCTATATTACTCGAGAAGACGAAGTGGTTGTGTCATGATGGCACAAGTTACGCGTTCCGTTATCCGTTTTACAATGGAGGATCTGGATGAGTTTGCTCGTGCCAGCCATGACTGGAGCCCATTGCATGCCGATGCATCATATGCATACCGGACGCCTTATGGGGCACGAATTGTGTATGGAGCACTGGAGCAGCTCTTCTGTTTATCTTCTCTCCCTGATCGAGAGGGATATACGTTGTCGAGTGTTACGGCCGAATTTGTACATCCGTTGTTTGTCGAGGTAGATTACATCATCGAGACTGTAAGCGAGTCTATGGAGGAGAGTCATTTCCGAATTTATGACGGCGAGCGAATAGCCGCAAAGGGAAAGGCATTCTTCCGGCCTGGCGCTCCTAGCGAACCGAACCGGATGGAGGCACAGCCGAAAGTTCGTAAAGAACCGATAGAGCTTAGTGGAAGCGACCTGTATAAGGGACGTCAGGTGAACGGAGAATACTGGCCGCTCCAGCCTTCCTTGGACATATGGATGGAAAGATTGAAGCTGCGTGACAAAGGTGTAGGCGCAGCACAGGCAGCAGCACTCATGTGGCAGACGTATCTTGCCGGAATGGTACTTCCGGGGAGGCATTCATTATGCAACAAGTTGACGATGCATTTTCGGGAGCAGGCAGTAATTGGCGATGCCGCGATCAATTATGATGCTGAAGTCATTGGTTATGACGATCGATTCAGCAAAATGCGGGCGCGTGCGACTCTCAAATCGCAAGATACATTAGTTGCAGAATCGGAGCTTCATGTCTTCTTGCGGGAACCAGTTGCTGAGGTGACAGTAGATCGGATAGAAGAGCTGCTGCCGAGATCGCGGGCACTAGTGGGGAAGGTAGCGATCGTAATGGGAGCAAGCCGCGGCTTCGGAGCAGCAATGTCGCTCGGTTTAGCGATGCAGGGCGCTACTGTACTCGCCATATATCATCGTAGCGAAGAGTCTATGAGGCGGCTGGCGGAGATGGTACCTGCCGGATGTGGAAGCATACGACCATATCAAGGAGATGCCGGTGATGCTGTATGGTGTTTGGAACTACAGAAGTGTTGGGATGATGAGTTTGGAAAGCCTGATATCTTGGTAATTAACGCCGGACTCCCGATATTACCGATGACAACGGAGGTACAGCAACTGGAACGCATGCAGCAATACGTAGCGAGCAGCTTCCGATTGACCAGCGTGCCATTAACTGTATGGCTAAAGTCGGTTGCTGCGAAGCAAGGTTGGAGTGTTGTGCTGTCGGCCGAGAGCGTTACGGATGTTCCGCCTGATTATCCGCATTATGTTGCAGCCAAAAGCGCTATAGAAGGGCTGGCGAAAACCGTCGCCAAGCGGCACAAGGGAAAGCTCTTGATTGTACGACCTCCGCGAATGCGGACTGACCTCAGCAATATGCCGTTGGCTCGACACGAATCGATTATGCCTGAGCATGTTGCGGTGGAGGTAATTAAGCGTATCGGAAACACATCGGCTAAGGATGGCTATGAGATTCTGGAAGGCTCTTTCCGACATCAATAGGGGGGATTGGCATGCAGTTGTTAGATTTTCTAAGCCGCATGGAATTGCGTGTAGACTTTCGCCCGGCAACGGAGAAAGAGTTCGATAAGGTTGTATACCTCACGAATTGGACGGCAGACTTCCATCTGACGGCACATGGTCTGGATCGTGCAGCGTTGGAGGATTTGATCGATCGGCAGTCCCATGAATGCTGGGTCA
Organism: Paenibacillus alvei DSM 29; assembly: GCF_000293805.1. Classification (GTDB taxonomy): domain Bacteria; phylum Bacillota; class Bacilli; order Paenibacillales; family Paenibacillaceae; genus Paenibacillus_B; species Paenibacillus_B alvei. Next base: position 93,949 of record NZ_AMBZ01000007.1, read on the forward strand.
TCGAAGCCAGTGATCGCTTCGGCGAATATGGCGTGGCTGGAGTCATGTTGTTTGTGCAGAACGGAGACGTGCTGGACGTTCACTCTTATATTATTAGCTGCAAAATACTAGGGAAAAATATTGAGATTATTGTTTTGCAGAAATTAGCTGGCCTAGCAGAACGGCTAGGCTGCAAGAATATACATTTGCATTATCGCAAGACCCCTCGCAATGCGGTGTCCGCAGACTTTGTGAAACGTGTCGCTGCAAATTGGATTGTACCGGAAGAGGGAGGATTTGGTGCAATCCTGCCCGTGCAGGAGCTCATTACGTCGCTTGCAGCAGAAGGGGAGGAGACGTCAAGAGCAATTGGGCCTAGACGTTCTATCGACTTGAGGAAGGCGTTCACCGTAGGTCGGATGGAACCGAATCTGACGGAACTATGGAGTGATGTTCGAAATAAACTCCGTACCAGCACACAAATTATGGAGGGGATACGCTGGAGCAAGCAGCAAACATCCGTTAATCAATATTCCGTCTACGCAGCACCACGAACGCCTAATGAAGAAACACTTGTATCGATATGGGAAGATGTTTTGCTGACGAAGCCGATCGGTATTACGGATCACTTTCTGACGCTGGGCGGCAATTCATTACTTGCTACCCAGATCATGTCCCGCATTCGCGAGTCATTTGGAGTAGAGTTGCCGATTCGAGCCATTTTTGAATATCCGACAATCGATACGCTGGTCGAATGCATATCCGCATCGAAAATTGCCGATGAAGGATTTGAAGCGGGGCATGAATTTGTCATATACGATAAAAGCGGTGTTTTTCCGCTCTCCTTTGCACAACAGCGATTGTGGTTCTTGGATCAATTGGAGCCAGGCAGCCCTTATTACAATATGACATTGTCCATTCGCCTATCGGGTTCGCTCGTTATTGATGCACTGCAGCAAAGTATTCAGTCCATAGTTTCCCGCCATGATATATTGCGTACTACCTTTCACTTCATAGATGGGCAGGCTGTCACCCGAATAGCGCCGAGTGGTCCGTTTCCAATAGAAATGCAGAAGCTGACAGGCAGCAAAGCACAGAAGCAAAAGCAATTGCAGTCGATTATCTATGCAGAATCGCGGCAGCCATTTGATCTGAACAAGGGTCCGCTCTTTCGGGCAATTCTGCTTCAACAAGCGGTAGATGAGCATTTGTTGCTGTTATCGATGCATCATATTGTATCAGATGGCTGGTCGTTAGGTGTTCTGCAGCATGAGTTGCAGCAGTTTTATATGTCATACATAACGAATGAACCTCCGAATTTGGGCGAGCTTCCAGTGCAGTATGCCGATTTCGTTCATTGGCAGCGTGCATGGCTGCAAGGAGCACGGATAGATGCCCAGTTGGAGTATTGGCGCAACAAGCTTTCAGACATCCCGCCGCTGCTGCTGCTGCCGACAGATCGTCCTCGCCCTGCGGTGCAAACTTTTAATGGCGCAACGGATCGCCGGATAGTACCGGTTCAGTTGGCTGGGGAAATCAACGCGCTGTGCAAGCGCGAAAGAGTTACGTTATATATGGTGCTATTGACGGCATTCCAAGCGCTGCTTCATCGGTACACGGGGCAAGAAACCATTGTCGTCGGCTCGCCTGTGGCGAATCGGCAGCGTACGGAGATTGAAGGATTGATAGGATTCTTCGTCAATACGCTTGCTCTGCGGGCCGACTTTGCGGAAAACATTTCTTTCCGAGATCTATTACAGCAGATAAAGCTGACTACACTAGAAGCATATTCAAATCAGGATTTGCCATTCGAGCAACTGGTTGAGGCTTTGAACCCTGAACGATCTCTAGCAGCGACACCTATTTTCCAAGCTACCTTCGCACTACATAATTTACCTGCGACCACTCGTGAAGTGGAAAATGTTTGCATGGAGTTCCATGAATTATCTAACGGTACGAGCAAGTTTGATTTAAGCATGGCCGTAGAGGAAAGTGAGCGCGGTCTTTATGTAGCCATCGACTACAATACTGATCTGTTTAATCCGGATACGATCGCTCGGATGCAGGATCATTACCAGACTCTGCTGCAATCGGCAGTTCAGGATTGCTCCCAATGCATTGACAACTTATTACTGCTTACGAGCAGCGAGCGGGAGCAGCTTGTCATTGAATGGAATGACACGAATGTGCCGCATCCTGCCGCAAAATTTGTTCATGAACTCGTAGCCGAGCGGGCTGAGATGATGCCAGAGCGAATAGCCGTTACGTGCGGAGCGGAACGGATTACATATAATGAACTGAACAAGCGTGCGAACTCCCTCGCTCATTACATGCTGGAAAAAGGTGCCGTTAATCAAACGGTTGTTGCTATCTATGCGGAACGATCCATTGATTTAGTAGTGGCTCAGCTTGCTGTGCTGAAGACAGGTGCAGCGTATTTGCCGATCGATCCTGCGTATCCGCGTGAACGCGTAGCCTTCATGCTGCAAGATGCTCAGGTCAGCATGCTATTGACAAAAGGGGAATTTCTGGAATATATACCGGTTAAGTTTATTCCGAGCACCATCTTATTGGATCGGGATGTTGAATACTATGAAAGGTATTGCACTGATAATCCGGATCATGCATGTACAACTGCTGATTTGGCGTATGTCATCTATACCTCCGGCTCTACCGGGCAGCCGAAAGGAGTAGAGATCGAGCATAACGCCTTACTCAATCTAGTTTTCTGGCATCAACGTGCCTATCATGTCACTCCGGACGATCGTGCTACTTTATTGGCGGGTACAGCATTTGACGCTTCAGTATGGGAATTGTGGCCATACCTATCTATAGGAGCTTCGTTGCATGTGGTAGATGAAGATGCTCGCATGGATGCTGCCAGATTACGAGATTGGATGGTGTTAAACCGAATCACCCATTCGTTCGTGCCTACGCCTCTAGCAGAGACGTTAATCATGGAGCAATGGCCGCAATCTGTGCCTTTGCGTTATATGTTGACAGGTGGGGATCGCCTGCGCTTTGCACCATCTTCCGCATTGCCGTTTCAATTGATCAATCACTATGGTCCGACGGAATCGACGGTGGTTGCGACAAGCGGCATCGTACTCACAGGCGGAGAAGGACCGATTACAATCGGCCGACCAATCGATAACATACGTGCCTATTTGCTTGATTCGACCATGCAGCCTGTTCCGATTGGTGTGCGCGGCGAGCTATATATTGGCGGTCAAGGTTTGGCTCGGGGATATCGGGGGCGTCCGGATCTGACAGAGGAGCGGTTTGTTCCGAATCCATTCCGCAGCGGCGAGCTATTGTATCGGACCGGAGACCTGTGCCGCTATTTGCCGGATGGTTCTATTGAGTTCATTGGCCGCATCGACCATCAGGTGAAAATACGCGGCTATCGAATTGAGCTCAAAGAGATCGAGAGTGCGCTGTCCGGACATCCGAATATAAGAAGCTGTACGGTCGTTGTGCATGAAGACCGCGAAGGCACTCGCCGTCTTGTCGGTTATGTAGTTAGTGACTTCATGCTGGAACAACAGCAGTTGAAGGAATATTTGAAGGAAATTCTGCCTGCTTATATGGTTCCGACAGCATTCGTCCAGATGGATGAACTACCGTTGACCCCGAACGGTAAAGTGAATCATAAGGCTTTGCCTGTTCCTGATTACTCCATTTCCAGTGATAGTGAACACGACATTCCGCATTCGGAAACAGAAGCAGAGCTTCTGCACATATGGCAACAAGTATTAGGGATAGAGAGAATCGGTATTCACGATAACTTCTTCGTGCTGGGCGGAGATTCGATCCTGAGTATTCAGATCGTGTCCCGTGCGAATCGGTCTGGAATTCCGATTACGACGAAGCACATGTTCCAGTATCAGACGATTGCAGAATTGGCTGCTTCGGCGGCGATTGGATCAATGGTAGCTGCTGAGCAAGGAAAGGTAGTCGGCAATGTTCCGCTGATGCCGATTCAGCGCTGGTTATTCGAGCAAGAGCTGGAAGAACTTGATCAGTGGAATATGGCGATGCTGCTGTCATTGAAGCAGTCTACAGATTCCAAGCTGCTTGGACAAGCCTTCGGTTATTTATTGGAACACCACGACGCACTTCGCATGCGCTACTTCCAGACGGAGGAAGGCTGGAAGCAAATCAATGAAGAAGAGGCGCCGACGCTTTCTGTAGAAACAGTCGATCTAAGTCGTTTACCTTCCGAGAAGCAGGAAGCCGCTATGCAGCAGCACGCAGACCAAGTACAAAGAAGCCTGCTACTGACCGCTGGGAAGTTAATGAGCGCCGTGCTGTTCCGTCTTGGACACGTGGACAAGCTGCTGATTGTCGTCCACCATCTCGTTATTGATGGTGTCTCTTGGAGAATTCTGCTGGAGGATTTAGAGACCGTTTATCGGCAATTAGTGAATGGAGACAAGGCAGTGCTGCCACCAAAGACGACTTCTTTCCGCGACTGGGCAATGGCAGTGGAATCGTATGCGCGCAGTGAACAGTTGGCAGGGCTAGAGAAGCATTATTGGCAATCGGTGGCCGACGTACAGCCAGAAGAGGCTGTGCTCCCTGTCACAGTTGATATGTCACATGGTGTAACCGGAAGCAATACGGTTGCGACTATTGGCCAAGTTACGGTTACCTTGGATACCGAACATACGAGGCTGATGTTGCAGCAAGTGCCGCGAGTATATCGAACGCACATTAATGATATATTGCTCGCTGCGCTGACCCGCGCCATCACAGAATGGACAGGTGGCCGCAGTCTTTATGTCGCCCTGGAAGGCCACGGTCGTGAGGATCTTATTGATGGTATAGATATTTCCCGCACTATCGGATGGTTTACATCGTTGTATCCAGTTCGTCTGCAGTTGGGCACGGATCCATCTCTTGGCAGCCAATTGAAAGCAGTAAAAGAGCAGCTGCGCCGCATACCAAATCGCGGCATTGGTTACGGACTGCTGCGTTACTTGTCCAATGATCCGCATATGAGCTGGACAGAGCAAGCTCATCCTGAACCGCAGATCAGCTTCAATTATTTGGGTCAGTTCGACCAACTGGTTGCAAACAGTGAGCTATTCTCACTTTCCAAGGGGAACATAGGAAATGTGCGTAGTTTGCAAGGCCGCAGACGTTATGCCATTGATGTACACGGAATGATCCGCGATGGTCAGTTGGAGATGATTTGGGAGTATAGTCGCACACTTCATGATGCGATTTCAATTGAGCGAGTAGCCCACAGCTTCATTGATGCACTTACACAATACATAGCGCATTGTATGTCTTCAGAAGCAGGAGGATATACGCCATCTGATTTCCCGGCATCCGCTCTAAGTCAACAGGTGCTTGATCGGATTGCGCATGATTATAAAGAGTTGGAAGATGTACATCTGCTATCGCCACTGCAGCAAGGGATGCTATTCCATGCGTTGTATTCGCCGGAATCTACCGTCTATTTCGAACAGGCTGTCACCGAATTGACGGGACCGCTGAATGTAGAGGTGTTCGATCGTGCTTGGCGGTCTATTATTCAACGTCACGCGATCTTCCGCACATTTTTCCAATGGGAATGGCTGCAGGAGCCTCATCAGATTGTACTTGCGAACGTGAATATACCTATCAAGGTGATCAATCTGCTTGATCTTGCAGTAGAGGAGCAGCAGAAACAGATCTCGCAATTATTGGAACAGGATCGTCAAGAGCGATTTGATCTGTCTAGTCAGCCACTTATGCGTCTAATGCTGATTTGTCTTGAAAACGATCGGACGAAGTTTGTGTGGAGCTTCCACCACATTTTACTGGATGGCTGGAGTGTATTTGCGGTATTGCATGAACTGTTCGACATCTATAAAGCACTCATGAATCACGAAACGCTTCATCAGGATATCGCTGTTCCATATCGGAATTATATTGAGTGGTGCGCCGCACGGAATTTGAATGAAGCGGAACAATACTGGCGCTCTTATTTACAAGGATTCAGCACACCGACATCACTGCTTATCGGTGGAGCAACCCGTCTTACAGAGGAAATATTTGAACAGCATTCAATATTACTTACGCAGTCAACAACGAAAGGGTTGCATCATATTTCACGCAAACAGCGCGTTACGGTCAATACACTCATGCAAGCAGCATGGGCTATATTGCTGCACCGCTATAGCGGCGAGGAGGATGTGCTGTTCGGAGCGACTGTATCAGTACGGCCGCCTGAATTGCCGCATATCGAATCGATGATTGGACTGTTCATTAATTCATTACCTGTAAGGATCCAAGTCAAGCAAGAAACGGAGCTGTCGGCATGGATTCAGAAGCTGCAGGAGCGCCAAGCGGATTGGATTCAGTACGCTCATACACCGCTGTCATTGGTCATGGATTGCAGTGAAGTACCGAATGGACAGCCGTTATTTGAAACGTTGCTCGTATTCGAAAACTATCCTGTTAGTCGTTCTGACCTGACCGCCAAGACGGGATTGTCCGTTGGTGATATTTCGATACTGGAACGGACCACTTACCCATTGACGATTATCGTAGTACTTGGAGAACGACTCGAAGTGCGCGCCATCTACGATCGCAGACGTTACGAACAGCAGGCTGTTGAAAGGCTGCTGGGGCATTTGCAAATGATTGTGACTGGTATCGTGCAAGCGGACGAGCAGCTGATGCTGCAAGAGCTCCCGTTGCTAACAGAAGCAGAACATGAATTGTTGTTAACCCAATTTAATGCGGGAGCACGAAAGGCAGTGCCCGCGAACACGACGATTCATCATTTAATCGAGGAGCAGGTTCAGCGTACGCCAGATGCAACGGCTCTGATCGTAGACGAAAAGCGAATCAGCTACCGCGAATTGGATCGAAGGGCGAATCAGCTTGCGAACCATTTGCGTCAGCTTGGGGTAGGCCCTGAATTTTTAGTTGGCATATGTATAGAACGGACTGCGGAAATGCTCATCGGTCTGTTGGCAATTCTGAAGGCGGGCGGCGCTTATGTACCGCTTGATCCATCATACCCGAAGGATCGGCTTGGATTTATTTTGGAAGACACAGAAGTGAAGGTGCTTCTGTCCCAATCTCAATTAGCGGATCGGCTGCCGTTACATGCGGCGCAAACGATATGGCTGGATACTGACTGGCCTGCTATTGATCTTCAGAGTGATGAGCCTATTGAGAGCGGTGTGTCAGAGCATAATCTGGCATACATCATTTATACGTCAGGTTCTACGGGGAGACCGAAAGGAGTGGCTCTGGAGCACCGCAATACGGTTACTTTCCTGAAATGGTGCCGTGAGAACTTCACAGAAGATGAGTTGGCTGGCGTATTAGCTGCTACTTCGATCAGCTTCGACTTATCCGTGTTCGAGTTGTTCCTGCCGCTTACATGCGGGGGCAAGGTCATTTTAGCCGAAAATGCACTTTATTTGCCGGAGCTGCCCGCGGCTCAAGAAGTAAGCCTGATCAATACGGTTCCATCCGCGATGGCAGAACTGATACGGATGAACGGGGTACCGCTTTCTGTTGTTACGGTAAACTTGGCAGGAGAGCAGCTGCCTTTGAACTTAGCACGTCAAATATACGGGGTTGGTTCCATACAACGTCTGTACAACCTGTACGGTCCGTCTGAAGATACAACCTATTCGACATATTGGCTGGTGGAACCAGACGCGGATTACGCGCCGCCGATTGGCTATCCAATCGCTGCGACGAGCTGCTACATCTTGGATACTCATTTGCGTCCCGTACCGATCGGGGTACCTGGGGAGCTGTTTATTGCCGGACAAGGTCTGGCGCGCTGCTACTTGCACCGTCCAGAACTGACTGCTGAGAAGTTCATTGATAATCCGTTCGCAGAGCAAGATGGGGAACGCATGTATCGCACGGGCGATTTGTGCCGTTACCGAAGCGATGGCGTCATTGAATATTTAGGACGCATGGATCATCAAGTGAAGGTTCGCGGTTTCCGTATTGAATTGCAAGAGGTTGAAACGGTATTGTCACTGCATGCGGCAGTAAGAGAAGCGGTCGTGATGGTGCAGGAAAGTCATGCGGGCAGTAAGCAGTTGATTGGTTATTTTGTTCCGAAAGTGTCCGCAGCTGTGGCACCGACGACAGATATGCTGCGGACGCATCTCAAGGAATTTTTACCGGACTATATGATTCCGTCAGCATTTGTGTCGATGGACAGTTTCCCGCTAACACCAAGCGGCAAGGTTGATCGCAAAGCGTTACCGATGCCGGATAGAGCGGCAGAGGGCAGCGACAATTATGCAGAGCCGCACAATGAGGTGGAGCGCGTGCTGTGCAGCATTTGGCAGCAGGTGCTTGGGGTGAATCGGGTTGGCATTCATGATGGCTTTTTTAGCTTGGGAGGAGATTCTATCCTCAGCATTCAGATCATATCCCGGGCGAGCCAAGCAGGCTTGAAGCTGACACCGAAGCAGTTGTTCCGCTATCAGACAATAGCCGAACTGGCTGAAGTAGCTCAAGTTACAGCTGTCCAAGTGGAGCAGGATCAGGGCGAAGTGACGGGAACTGTGGCGCTGACACCGATTCAGCATTGGTTCTTCGAATCCGATCTGCCTGATTGGAGTCATTGGCATCAAATTGTCCATCTGAATGTTGCCCGTCCTATGGATCAAGTGCTGTTGACGCAGGCGGTAGAGGAGCTGCTTAGATATCACGATGGTTTGCGGCTGCGATTCGTTCAGGATGAAACTGGATGGCGGCAAGAGAACGTTGCATTTGATGGGACAGCGCCCGTGTCAGAAGTTGATTTATCACGGTATACCGAAGAAGAACAAGCGGCTGTCAAAGCAGCTTCCATTACGGAGTGGCAAGGTCGGCTGCATATAACGGACGGACCGCTTATCAGATTCATTTATTTCCGCACGGGAGAAGGCTGCTCGGATTGGCTGACGATCATTGTCCATCATCTTGTATCCGATGGAATTACACTACGGTTGCTGCTTGAAGATGTGCAGACGGTCTATGCACAGTTGGAGCGTGGACAGCAGCCACAGCTTCCACTGAAGCATACCTCTTATCAAGAATGGGCAGCACGCCTGGATGCATATGCGAACTCTGAGACGGCTGGCAAGGAACGAACTTTTTGGCTTAATCCTGAACGATGGGCCAGCTCACCGCTTCCAGTCGATCATTACCTTGGCGAGAATACGCACGCTTCTTTGCGTAAAGTAAGCATCAAGTTATCGGCCGACGAGACAAGGCTGTTGCTGCAGGAAGTGCCTTCTGCTTATCGAACGCAAGTCAATGACGTGCTGCTTACTGCACTTGTGCAGTCTTTTAAGGGCTGGACGGGACAACATTCCCTGCTCATTCATATGGAAGGGCATGGACGTGAAGATCTCTTTGAAGGTGTCAATGTAGCACGTACTGCAGGCTGGTTTACGTCGCTCTATCCTGTCTTTCTCAAACTTGAAGCAGAGGACGATCTCGGAACTGTATTGAAATCGGTCAAAGAGCAGCTCCGAGCGCTTCCGAATCGAGGCATCGGATTTGGCATATTGCGTTATTTATCAGAAGATCCTGAGATGCGGGCAGAGTCTTGGAGTCAACCTGATGCTGAGGTCATTTTTAATTACCTCGGTCAGTTTGATCAATTAGTAGCTGGTTCAGCGTTCTTTGACAAAGTAGAGCTGGAGCAAAGTATTGGCGGAAACCGGAGACATGTGCTTGATGTATATGGCATGGTTAGCGATGGCGAACTGCAGATGGTATGGGAGTATAGCGAACATCTGCATCAGCGCACAACAATCGAGCGATTGGCTGATGAATTCATGTCGGCACTCCGTAATTTAATTGCACATTGTCTTGCACCAGAAGCGGGTGGAATAACGCCATCTGACTTCCCGCTGGCAAATGTTACTCAAATGGAATTGGATCGGCTGTACGCTGGAGACGGTGCGATCGAGGACATTTATCCGTTGTCGCCTACTCAGCAAGGCATGCTGTTTCACACGCTGCTCTCACCAGGATCGGGCATGTACTTTGAAAATATGAACGCGGTACTGGAAGGCAGTTTGGATACTCAGGCATTCCACAAGGCGTGGCAGACATTAGTGAATCGGCACAGCATCCTGCGAACGGGATTCGTATGGAAAGACATGAACCATCCGCATCAGGTGGTGTACCAGCAGGCAACTATGCCTTATGTACAAGCCGATTGGCGCCAGTTGTCGCAAGCCGAGCAAGAACAGCGGCTGCAGCAGTACTTGGCAGATGAGAAGCAGCAGGGATTCCAATTGGATCAAGCTCCGCTCATGCGTGTTGCCTTGTTCCGTATCGGGCTGGAAGGAGCAGAACAATACCGGATGGTATGGAGCTTTCACCATTTGCTGCTCGATGGATGGAGCGTATCGCTTTTATTACGTGAGCTGTTCCAATTGTATCGCAGCTACTCACAGCAGCACGAAGAGTTGCAGCTTCCACCATCTCGACCGTATCGAGACTATATGGAATGGCTGCATGAGCAGAACCTGCAGCAGGCGGAGCTGTATTGGAAAGAGCAGTTGTCTGGCTTCCAAACTCCTACACCGCTTGTCATGGAAAAGAAACAAGCAGCAGCAAATGAATCTAGTTATGAAGAGCTCCGGTTGGAATTGACGGAGAAGGTAACGGCCAACCTGCTCTCCATGATGAAGCGCAAGCAGGTCACGATGAATACGATGATTCAGGGGGCATGGGCAATTCTGCTCAGTCGTTATAGCGGAGATAGCAATGTTGTATTCGGCGCTACCGTATCTGGCAGGTCGGCGAATGTACCGAACATTGAGGCGATGGTAGGACTGTTTATTAATACCTTACCGGTACGTGTGCGTGTGAATCGGGATGATTATTTGATGGACTGGTTGTGGCAGCTTCAAGACGAGCAAGCTGAACAGCGTTTGTACGAGTACACGCCGCTGTCGCTGATTCAGAACTGCAGTGAGGTGCCTAATGGAACATCGTTGTTTGATAGCATCCTTGTATTCGAAAATTATCCAGTAGACGCAGGCAGTGAAACAACCAATGAACTGCGGCTGCAATCCGTGGAAACCAGTGAACAAACCAACTATGCGCTTACGCTTGCAGTTGTACCAGGTGCAGCTTTATCCTTGCGTATGCTGTATTCGAAAGCGCGGTTCGATCCGCTTGCCATTCATCGCGCCCTCGGTCATATGCAGATGCTGCTTGAGCAAATTGCAGATGCAGATGAGCAAGTTCAATTGAAGGAGCTTGTAATTCTGACTCGCGAGGAGCAGCAGCAATTGTTAGAAGATTGGAACAACAATTTGAATAATTCTGCTGCAGGATCGTGTGTCCACAAGCTGGTGGAGGAGCAGGCAGAGAAGACGCCGGATGCTGTAGCCGTTGTGAGCCGGGAGCAGCGTCTTACCTATCGCGAGTTAAACTTGCGGGCGAACCAGCTCGCGCATCATTTGGCAAAGCGCGGCGTCGGAGCAGAGGTGCCAGTTGGCATCTGCATGGAACGCAGTGTGGAGCTGATCATTGCGGTACTCGGCGTATTGAAGTCCGGAGGTGCTTATGTACCGCTTGACCCTCATTATCCGAAGGAAAGATTGCGCTTCATCATTGAGGATACGCAAGTTCCGGTACTGTTGACGGCTGTGGACTTGTTGGCGCAGCTGCCTGAGAAGGCAGAGCATGACATGGTAACGCTGTGCCTTGATTCAGACTGGGCGCGCGTCGCGCAGGAAAGCGACAAAGCGCCGGAAGTTGCTGTAAGTACAGCCAACTTGGCTTATATCATTTATACTTCAGGCTCGACTGGACAGCCGAAAGGTGTGCAGGTGCAGCATGATTCGCTGCTTAACCTGATCCAATGGCATCAGGAAGCGTATCAGGTGACAGAGGCGGATCGGGCTACGCTCATTGCGGGAACGGCCTTCGATGCATCCGTATGGGAAATATGGCCGTATCTGACGGCCGGAGCGGCGCTGTATATCGTAGATGATGAGATCCGATTGAGTCCGCAGCAGCTGCGGGATTGGCTGATCGAGAGCGGAATTACGCTCACATTCCTGCCGACGCCATTGGCGGAGCGAGTTGTCAGTGTGGACTGGCCGCAGGAAACGCCGCTGCGTGCCCTGTTGACAGGAGGAGATAAGCTGCATCGCCATCCGGAGGTGGAATTGCCATTCGCGCTGGTGAACCATTATGGCCCAACGGAGAATACGGTTGTTGCGACGTGTGGAATGGTAGCATGCGGTGTGCATACGGAAGAAGCGCCGACAATCGGCAGACCGATTGCCAATACGAGATGCTACATTCTAGATGAGAATGGACAGCCTGTGCCGATCGGTGTACCCGGTGAGCTATATATTGCGGGAAGCAGCTTGGCACGCGGATACTGGAACAGACCGGAGCTGACTGCTGAGAGGTTTGTGCAAGATCCATTCCGTGCTGACCCACATGCGAGAATGTATAGTACAGGCGATCTGTGCCGATATACGGCAGATGGGGAGATCGAATACCTCGGACGCATGGACGATCAAGTGAAGATTCGCGGCTTCCGCATTGAACTGGGAGAAGTGGAAACGGTTATTTCCCATCACCCGGAGGTAGAGGAAGCAAGTGTAATTGCCCGTCAGGATGCATCTGGCCAGAACCGGCTGGTGGCGTACATTGTGCCGGCTCAAGCGCAGGCCAATGCCGAGACGGACAATGCCTCCAATGCCGTACTAACGGATACGCTGCGTCAGTTTGTGAAGGATAAATTGCCGGATTATATGCTTCCAAGCGCGTTCGTTATGATGGATCGGCTACCATTGACGCCGAATGGCAAGATCGATCGCAGAGCGCTTCCAGAAGTTGATTGGAGCAGCGAAGCCCAAGCTTATGTGGCGCCTCGGAATGCAGTGGAAGAGATACTATGCTCCATCTGGGCGCAAGTGCTTGGCTTGGAGAAGGTAGGAATTAACGATCATTTCTTCGAGCTTGGTGGAGATTCGATTCTTAGCATACAAGTTGTCGCTCGGGCTGCCCAAAGAGGTCTGCGCATACAACCTAAAATGCTGTTCGATTATCCTGTCATTGCCGAGCTGTCAGCTGTAGCTGGCGAAGAGGCTTTGGTTGTTGCGGATCAGGGTGAAATTGTAGGAGAAGTGCCGCTGACACCGATTCAGTGCTGGTTCTTCAACCAAGATATTTGCGACCGACACCATTGGAATCAGGCTATGATGCTGGAACTGCGTAAACCGATTGCCACGGAAGTGCTTAGTGAGGCACTTCATCAACTGGTTCTGCACCATGATGCCCTGCGCTTGCGTTATGCAAATGGTGATAAAGGATGGACGCAGCGCATCGTTCCAGCGGTAGAAGTAAAGGTTCCTCTTGAGTTCGTCGATCTGTCATCTTATGACGAAGCGAAGCAGCGATATGAGATGGAAGCACGAGCGACGTCTGCTCAGGCAGGCATGAATTTGATGGAAGGGCCACTGATTAGGGCCGTGCAGTTCGAATTGGGTAAAGACCAGGGCAGAAGATTGCTGCTGGCGATCCATCACTTGGCGATCGATGGAGTTTCTTGGCGGATTCTGATTGAAGATCTGGACTTGTTGTGCGGACAGTTGACACAAGCACAGGCTCCTTCACTTCCTGTCAAGACGACTTCCTATAAAAGCTGGGCGGAGCGATTGACAGTCTATGCACAGACAGATGAGCTGCATAAGGAGCAAGCCTATTGGCTGCGAATGGTTGATTCCTATACGGTACCACTTCCGATTGATCATGAGAATGGCTCCAATACGCTCAGCTCAATGAATGAAGTATCGGTGCAATTATCACAAGAGGAAACCCAATCTCTATTGAAGGAAGTCCCAACCGCTTATCGCAGTGAAATTACGGAAGTATTCCTAACTGCACTTCTGCGAGCTTTCGTCACTTGGACAGGAGAACGCGGGTTAATCGTGACTTTGGAAGGTCACGGCCGCGAAGCGCTGCTTGAAGATACCGATCTAAGCAGAACGGTTGGTTGGTTTACCTCTATGTATCCGATGTATTTACAATGGAATGCTTCTGGTGCGTTAAGGGATCAAATTAAGGCGATCAAAGAACAAGTGGCAAGAATCCCGAATCGTGGTGTAGGGTACGGTTTGCTTCGCTGGTTGAGAGAAGATGAGGAACTGCGCGAACAGTTGGATGCAATTCCGGAAGCAGAGGTCAGCTTCAATTATCTGGGTCAATTCGATCAGATTACCTCACCAACGGGGTGGCTCGGAGCGGCTGAGGAATCGGTTGGACTTGTCCATGGGGAAGGTGCACGGCAGCATCTGCTGGACATTGTAGGTGTCGTAACAGGTGGATGCCTCAGATTGACTTGGGCTTATAGCAGCAATTATCACCGCCGCGATACGATCGAACAGCTTGCCGAAGATTATATGCTGGCGCTGCGAGAGATTATAGCGGGCTGCAAGGAAGCAGGGCAGGCTGATTACACGCCATCTGACTTCAAGCGGACCAAGTTGAATCAGAAGACGCTTGATGCGATTATGGCGCAAGTGAATCAACATAACAGGAGGTCACCGAAATAATGGGAGTATTGATTGAGGATATTTATAGATTATCTCCCATGCAGCAGGGCATGTTCTTCCATAGTCTGTATGATGAGGGATCACAGGCCTACATTACGCAAGTCCAATTCTCTCTGCATGGGGAATTGAATAGACCCGCTTTCGTAGAAGCTTGGCAGCTAGTTCTGGGCCGTCATCCTGTTTTGCGAACTTCGCTCGTCTGGGAGGATGTCGAGGAACCTTATCAAGTTGTGCAAGCCAATGTGAAAGTTCCAATGATTGAACATAATTGGGGCGAGGCTTCCTTGGAAGAACAGGAGGAGCTGTTTGCGAGACTGCTGGCAGCAGATCGTGAAGCAGCTTTTGATCTGAAGGTTGCGCCGCTAATGCGTGTGACGCTTGTCCGATTGAAAAACGATTCGCACCGTGTATTGTGGACCTTCCATCATCTCTTGCTTGACGGTTGGTCGATACCGCTTGTAATACAAGATCTGTTCAGCTTCTATAATGCGGTGGATCAGGGGATACAACCGCAGTTGCCTGAAGTGCGTCCATATGGTGATTATAGTGAATGGCTGGAAGCGCAAGATATGGTCAAAGTTGAGCAATTTTGGCGCAGCAACCTGCAAGGCTTTACTGCGCCGACTGCGCTGCCAGCAGACATTGAGCGCGGAACAGAGGCTGGATATGCGCAAGCATCACTGCGTTTGTCGCGTAACACGACTGATATCTTGAATCGATTTGCACGCAAATGTCGTATCACCCCCAATACGCTGTTCCAAAGTGCTTGGGCGTTATTGCTTAGTAGTTGCAGTGGAGAAGAAGATGTGCTGTACGGGACAACCGTGTCCGGACGACCAGCCAATCTGCCAGGTGTAGAAGCGATGGTTGGACTATTCATTAACACACTTCCTGTACGAGTAAATGTTAGTAGTGATGCTGTACTTGGGCCGTGGCTTCGCCAGGCCCAAGCACGGCAGGCCGAGCTGCGGCTGTATGAATACAGCCCGCTGCTGCAAGTTCAAGGCTGGAGTGACGTGCCGCGCGGTACGCCGCTGTTCGATAGCTTGTTCGTATTCGAGAACATTCAGACGGACAGCAAAACATGGGATGTCAATGACAGGCTGTCCGTAAGTGATCAAGATGCTCTAGAGCAGCCTGACTTGCCGTTAACTGTAGTCGTTCTGCCAGGCAAAGAAATATTGCTTCGCATGTTGTACGATGTGAGCCGCTTCAGCGAGAAGCAGGTTCACTGGCTGCTACATCGGCTACAGGTTGTGCTCGAAGCGATGAGCGTGTCTGGTGAAGGAGTTATGCTGAAGGATCTGCCGTTTATTACGGCTGAAGAAGAGCAGATGATTGTGCAGCAATGGAATGATACTTCTATCGCTTATCCGAGCGAGAAGACCATTCATCAGCTGTTCGAGGAGCAGGTGGCAGCAAGGCCGGAACATGCGGCGCTTTACAGCGAAGGAATGTCATGGAGCTATATGGAGCTGAATCGTTGTGCCAATGCGGTAGCCAGGAAGTTAGTTGAACTAGGAATTCGCAACGAACAATTGATCCCGATGATTACACATCGTTCACCGGACATGGTTATCGGCATGCTGGCTATTTTGAAAGCGGGGGGCGCCTATGTGCCCATTGATCCTGCCTACCCAAGTGAGCGGATTGAGGTAATTGTCGAAGATTGCGAGTCAAATCTGCTGCTTGCAACAAGCAAAAATAGTTTGCCTGCCTTCACATTTGACGGTGAAGTCGTCTTCATGGATGAAGTGCTTGCTTCGCTTGAGCAAGCAGGTGAAGGTGAAGATAATCTGGCGCTTGATGCAGCTCCTTCTAATTTGGCCTATGTGATGTATACATCCGGCTCTACCGGACGCCCTAAGGGAGTTATGATCGAGCACCGCAATGTGATTCGTTTAGTCAAGCATAGCAACTATGTGCAATTCGATGAACAGACATGCATGTTGCAGACCGGAGCTGTTGTCTTCGATGCCGCAACCTTGGAAGTATGGGGGGCGCTGCTGAACGGCGGACAATTGGTTGTATTGGATAACGACACTATTCTTGATGGTCGGCGAATGAAGCAGGCCATTGAGCAATATGATGTCAATACGATGTTTATAACTGCACCGCTGCTGCACCAGCTGTCACAGCAGGACAGCAGTATATTCAATAGATTGCATACGTTAATGACTGGCGGGGACGTGCTGTCCGTACCGCATATGAATCGCTTGCTGCAGTCGAATCCAGGACTGACTATCGTCAATGCATACGGACCGACTGAAAACACGACGATCTCAACGACATTCTCCTTCACAACGGAACAACCCGGAGCGATTCCAATCGGTCGTCCGATTGCGAATTCGTCGGCTTATGTTGTTGATCGACACTTGCGCTTGCTGCCTCCTGGCATGAAGGGGGAATTGATTGTCGGCGGGGACGGGGTAGCTCGAGGGTATCGGAATCGGCCGGATTTGACAGAAGAAAAATTTATCGAAAGTCCGTTCCGCCAAGAGGAGCGCTGTTATAGAACTGGAGACCTGGTTCGTTATCGAGAAGACGGAATTATCGAATTTATCGGGCGAATCGATTCACAAGTGAAAATTCGCGGTTTTCGCATTGAGCCGGGCGAGATCGAGCATGTACTTGTTTCTCACCCGCAAGTAAAGGAAGCATTGGTTATTGCTGTACAAGCGGGGAAAGGTGATAAGCGCTTGGTTGCGTACACGGTCGTGGAGCAAGTAGATGCTGCTGTAACACCGGATATACTGCGAGATTATCTCAAGCGAGATCTGCCGGAGCATATGATTCCTGCCGCCTTCGTCTTGCTGGATTCCTTCCCGCTTATGATTAATGGCAAGGTTGATCGCAGATCGCTGCCAGCGCCGGACTGGACGGCCAACGAACACCGGGATTACGTACCTGCACGGAACGATACGGAGCAGATGCTGTGTGATATTTGGGCGAAAGTTCTCGGTGTTGAACAAGTCGGGATTTACGATAATTTCTTTGAACTCGGCGGGGATTCCATTCTTAGTATTCAAGTCGTTACTCAGGCAGCTCAATTGGGTCTGCGACTGACACCAAAGCAAATATTCGAGCATCGACTGATTGCAGAGTTGGCGGAATATGTGGGCACGAAGCCAGAGGTGAATGCGGAGCAAGGAGAAGTGACAGGCTGTGTGCCATTACTGCCAATTCAGCGTTGGTTCTTCAAGCAGCAGTTCGCGGATGCCCATCATTGGAATCAAGCTATGATGTTAACTGTAAAGCGACCGATTGAGACATTTATGCTTGAACAGGCATTTACGCATTTACTGGCACATCATGATGCGTTGCGGATGCGATTCGGCAATGAAGAATGCCCACCTGAAGCAACGCTTGCGGCAGCTGAGGAAATTAAGATTCACAATATCGACGTGTCTTTTCTCGATGTAGTGGAGCAGAATCAGGTGATTGAGCAAACGTCTGCTGAGCTGCAGGCCAGCTTGAACTTGCATGATGGGCCACTCGTCCGTGTTGCATATTTTAATCGAGGCTCGAAGTCGGATCCACTGCTCCTTATCATCATTCATCATTTGGCAGTTGACGGTGTTTCATGGAGAATTCTCCTTGAGGATTTGGAGACGCTATGCAATCAGCTATGTGATAATCAGCCTGTCAAGCTGCCTGCCAAGACAACTTCTTACAAGCGTTGGGGTGAGGTGCTTCAGCACTACGCACATTCGGAAGCCGTTAGAGAAGAAGCGGCAAGCTGGATAGCGAGCAGTAACAAGAAGCCTGCACAGCTTCCGCTCGACATGGCAAGTGAAGAGAATCTTGCTGCCGTGAACACTGTTGCAAATTCCACAGTTCATACTGCTGTATTATCTGAATCAGATTCATTAGCATTGCTGAATGAAGTTCCGGGGATCGCTCGAGCTAATGTGCCTGAGCTGCTGCTGTCAGCCATCGTGCTCGCAATGGGAAATTGGACAGGAAAGCGTGAACTGCTTGTGCATATGGAAGGACACGGGCGTGAAGAAATCGTGGAAGATGTAGATTTATCACGTACGGTAGGTTGGTTTACGACCATGTATCCGGTGAATCTGTCGGTTGTTGAGGCATCGCCACCTGATGCTGTAGTCAAAGCGGTCAAAGAACAACTGCGTTCGATTCCGAATAAAGGCATCGGCTATGGACTATTGCGTTACCTTAGCGAGGATGAGACATACACCCAATTGCAACAACAGGAACCTGCGGATATCAGTTTCAATTATCTTGGCCGGTTCTATCAAGCGGTAGATGATTCTACTTTGTTCGATCTATCTACATTGTCTGCCGGATCGGTGCTTAGCCAACATGGTCACCGACCACATATACTTGACATCAATGTAATGGTAGTCGAAGATCGGATTCACCTCTATATTACTTATTGTCAACAATTACACAAAAAACGACCATCACAGCGTTTGCCGAGTGGATCGAACGAGAATTGCAAGCATTGATTCAAGCGGCGCTTCATACACCAAATAAATGGTTCACTCCATCTGACTTCCCGCTGGCTATACTCTCACAGCATCAGCTTGAACGGCTGGTTGGATCAGAAGGTGCATTGGCTGGAAAGACATTGCAAGATATATATCCATTATCCTCGCTGCAGGCTGGAATGTTGTATGAATCGCTGCTTGAGGAAAAGGCTTATGCATATTGTCAACAATCGGTCTTCACGCTGCGGGGGCATGTTCGGGCTGCTCTGTTCGAGAATGCTTGGCAGCAAGTGATTGACAAGCATGATATATTCCGCACTGTATTCGTGTGGGAAGGAGTGGACGAGCCTCATCAGGCTGTTATTGAGAGAGCGAGCCTTCCGATTTATTGGGAGGATTGGAGCGGTGTGCCGCCACATGAGCAAGCAGTGAAGCTAGATATACTGCTGCAAGAAGATCGTGATCGTAAGTATAATTTGCTTGCGGCTCCGTTAATGCGGATTACGATGATTCGGTCAAGTGATGATTGTTATAAGATGGTATGGAGCTTCCATCACATTTTGCTCGACGGTTGGAGTTTGCAATTGGTGTGGGGAGAGGTGCTGCAAACGTATGAGTCAGCCGTGCAGGGCCAGTGGTTTGCATCCCATAGACCGAAACCCTACAAGGAGTTTATTCGATGGATCCGTCAGAAGAACCAGCATGAAGCTGAGGCATTCTGGCGAGATTATTTGCAAGGTGTTCCTCCAGGACAGTTGGCTATTATGCAACCGAGTGAGACAGAAGGAAACGGCACAGGGGGATATGCCATTAAGTTGTCCGCGGATGTAACGAATATGTTGCAGCAATTAGCACGCAGTCATCAACTGACGATGGGTATCCTTGTTCAAGGAGCATGGGCTTATCTGCTAAGTAAGTATAGCGGGAATGATCAGGTTCTGTTTGGAGTAACCGTCGCAGGTCGTCCGACGGATATCCAAGGTGCTGATTCTATGATCGGCCTATTCATTAATACACTGCCAATGAAAGCAACGATTACACCGTCGCTGCGGCTGGTCGATTGGTTAGAGCGCTTGCAGCAGGACTTAAGCGACATCCGTCAATATGAGCACTCTTCATTAATCGATATTCAGGGTTGGAGTGATGTTCCGCGAGGAACACCACTAATCGAGAGCTTGGTTGTCTTTGAAAATTATCCAACAGATACGGCTGCACAACAAGGTATGCAAAGTTTGAAAATCGAAGACATTCGGGCATATGAAAACCCGGATATTCCGTTAACTATCGCTGCTGTGCCTGGTGAAGAAATGATGTTGTCGGTTCTGTACGAACGCAGTCGTTTCTCTCCGGCAGAAATGGAGCGACTGCTCGGGCATTTGCAGGCCGTATTGGAGGGCATGATTTCGAATCCGATGCAGTTGCTTGGCACATTGGATATTCTGACCGAACAAGAACGTAAGCAATTAATCGTAGAATGCAATGATACGACTGTTGAGATACCTGATCAACCGATACACGAGCTGTTCAGAGAGCAGGTAGCGAAGCGACCAGACGACCATGCTGTGATCTCGAAATCTAGAGTTATCACGTACCGCGAATTGGATGCGCTGTCTAACTCATTAGCCAACGTATTAAAAGAACGTGGAATTAAGAGGGAAGAGCTTATTCCGATTATGGCAGAACGTTCACCGCAAATGATTATTGCGATGCTGGCAATACTCAAAGCGGGTGGAGCATACGTACCGATCGATCCAACTTATCCGCGTGAGCGAATTGAGTTCATGCTTGAAGACACTGACGTGCGCTTGCTGATTGTGTCCACGCGGGATGGGCTGCCGGCATTCTCCTTTACCGGAGAGGTACTGTCGATAGATGAAATGTCGTTGACCACTGAGCAAGCAGAGACAGAGAACGTAGGTTATTATGGCAATGCTGCCGATCTAGCGTACGTGATGTATACATCTGGCTCAACGGGAAGGCCTAAGGGTGTTATGGTAGAGCAACGCAATATTATTCGACTTGTTAAAAATATCAACTATGTACGGCTCGATGAGAATTCACGTATTCTGCAGGCAGGAGCGGTTGTATTTGATGCTTCTACGTTTGAAATATGGGGTGCTTTACTTAATGGTGGCCAGGTCTATTTAACAGATAATGAAGTGATACTCGACGGCCAGCGGTTGAAGCAGGAAATTGAAAACTATCGTATTAACACGATGTTCTTGACAACTGCGCTTCTGCATCAGCATGTCACGCAGGATAGCGGTATTTTCCAAGGACTTGACACCTTGCTAGCGGGCGGGGAAACCATCTCTCCACAGCATGTGAATCGACTGCTCAAAGATAACCCTAATCTGACGTTCCTGCATGTTTATGGACCAACAGAAAATACGACCTTTTCGACGATGTACCGAGTTGCCTGTGAACATCCCGATGTTGTTCCGATCGGAAGTCCTATTCCGAACTCGACCGCTTATGTCGTGGATAGCCAATTGAACTTGCTGCCGGTTGGCGTGCCCGGTGAATTACTAGTTGGCGGTCAAGGAGTTGCCAGAGGGTATTGGAAACGTTCTGACATGACGAATAAGAGCTTCATTCCAAGTCCATTCCGTGCCGGAGAACGCTGCTACCGTACGGGCGACTTGGTCCGAATGAATGAGGACGGCCAGATCGAATTTATCGGACGTATCGACAATCAAGTAAAAATACGCGGCTTCCGCGTAGAACCAGGAGAGATCGAAGTAATTCTGCTGACACATCCAGATATCCAAGAAGCTGTCGTGATTGTGCGGGAAGATGAGCCGGGCAATAAACGATTGGTTGCTTATCTAGTTGCAGCAGAGCTGGCAGGGGATAGCGTCACACCGGATGTGTTGCGTCAATTCGCCAAGGAGCACTTGCCTGAGCATATGATCCCGTCTGCATTCATCATACTGGATACACTACCACTGACGATCAATGGTAAGGTTGATCGCAGAGCATTGCCAGTTCCAGACTATACTTCTAATGAAGTTGAACCAGAGCAATTGACTGTGGTTCAAGAATTGCTTGTATCGCTTTGGTCGCGTGTACTAGGTGTAAGCCATGTACGTATTACAGATGATTTTTTCATGCTCGGCGGACATTCTTTAATGGCTACACAGCTTATTTCGCGTATACGTGAAGTGTTCAAGGTTGATTTGCCGCTGCGAGCCATTTTCAACTATCCAACGATAGAACAGTTTGCCTTACAGGTGGAAGTTGCCCGCAAGCATGGAATAGAAGCTGCGCAACCAATGGTTCCCGTTACAAGGCCGGACATCCTGCCGTTATCCTATGCACAGCAGCGATTGTGGTTCTTGGATCAGCTTGAGCCGGATAATCGCTTTTATAACATTTATACAGTGCTGCGCTTGAGCGGAGAATTCCATATAGAAGCCTTTGAACTTAGCTTGAAGCAGATCGTGAAGCGTCATGAAACGTTCCGTACAACATTCGTATCGAAGGACGGCAGTCCACGGCAGGTCATTAGTCCAGAAGTGCATGTGAGCGTACCGATAGTTGATCTGAGCGATGTTTCGAAGGACAAACGCGAGAAAGCTGCGCTCCGAATAGCTGCGGAAGAGGTACAGCGGCCATTTGACTTGACGACAGACTGCTTGATAAGGGTTACTGTATTGAAATTATCTCCTGATGATCATGTTGTTGTGCTTGTAATGCACCATATTATTTCAGACGGCTGGTCAATTGGCGTGTTCGTAAGGGAACTTGGGACTTACTATGAAGGCTTCTGTTCAGGTGAAGCGGTGAGTCTCCCGGATCTGTCAATCCAATATGCGGATTATGCGCTATGGCAGCGTGAATGGCTGCAAGGTACGAATCGTGAAGTGCAATTATCTTATTGGACTAAGAAACTAGAAGGGATTCCGACTATTCTGGAACTGCCTGCCGATTATCCAAGACCTCCGATACAAACGTTCTCGGGTGCGCTTGTCAATTGCATTCTGCCAAGTAAAGTGGTACTGGAGCTTGAGAAGCTGAGTCGTGAAGAGGGCGCGACATTGTACATGACTTTGCTAACTGCATTCCAAGTTCTGCTTCATCGTTATTCTGGGCAGGACAGCTTATGTATTGGCATTCCCGTTGCGAACCGGAACCGCCCAGAGATTGAGAGCTTAATCGGATTCTTCGTCAATATGCTGCCGATTCGTGCGGACTTCACAGCAGGTACTACAGTTCGAGATATGCTGCAGCAAGTGAGAGAGACGACTTTGGAGGCGTTCGATCATCAAGACTTGCCTTTCGAGCAATTGGTAGAGGTTATGCAGCCAGAACGTAGCTTGACTCATAGTCCATTATTTCAAGTAATCTTTGATCTTCAGACGAAGCAAATGAGCACGATTGAATTACCAGGGTTGTCTACGACACCTATGAATGTTGAACTGGGAGAATCCAAGTTTGATCTGGAACTAACAATGGTAGAAGTACCAGAGGGAATGCTTGCTTCCTTCAATTACAACACCGCTTTGTTCCAAGCAGAGCGAATCGAACGGATGATGGTACATTACTGCACCTTGTTAGAACAGATGGCAGCGTATCCTGATCGACCAGTGGACGAAATCAGGATACTGACGAATGAGGAGCTCGAGCAAGTGCTTGTAAAGTGGAATGCGACAGCAGCTAATATTCCTAATTTATGTAGTCATGAACGGTTCGAGCAACTCGCAATACAAAGACCGGATGCGATTGCGCTTGTTGTAGAAAACAAAACCATAACTTATCGGGAGCTGAATGAGCGTTCCAATCAACTGGCGCATTATTTACGTAAGCTGGGAGTCGCTCCTGAAGTGTTGGTGGGGATATGTGCCAACCGATCAGTTGAATTTGCAATTGCTTTGCTTGCGGTCTTTAAGGCAGGCGGTGTGTATGTCCCGATCGATCCAGATTATCCGCAAGAGCGGATTGCCTATATGATGGAACATTCAAAGCTCGAGTTCTTGCTAACGCAACAACATCTTTTGGATCGATTGCCGAAGCATGCGGCTAGAACAGTTTGCTTAGATTCTGACTGGAACTCGATCATGCAAGAGCCTACTACTGCAATTGATGACGATGCTAGTAACGTGACTCAGGAGAATGCTGCCTATGTCATTTATACGTCTGGGTCGACGGGCGAACCAAAAGGTGTTGTCGTTACTCACGGCTCTTTGATTAACCATAATCTAAGTGTGAGCAAGGTATTCGGGATTCGTGCAGAGGATCGTGTGCTGCAGTTTGCAACGATTAGCTTTGACGTAGCGTTAGAGGAATTTTTCTCTGCATGGACGAGTGGAGCCACAGTTGTCATGGCTGTCGACCGGCTAATGACAATTGAAGCATTTAGCAAGTTTGTAGATGATTATCAATTAACTGTACTGAATCTTCCATCAGCCTACTGGCATGAATGGGTACGTGATCTTGTTCAGACTGAAAACAAGCCCCCTGATTGTGTGCGTACTGTCATTGTTGGCAGTGAACGCCCATCACCAGAGCATCTGGCAGATTGGAGAAGAATCGTCGGTGATCGCATCGCTTGGTTTAATGCATACGGTCCTAGTGAGGCGACGATTACGTCTACCATATTCAGTATTCCTGCGTTGGATGCCGA
This sequence comes from Paenibacillus alvei DSM 29, assembly GCF_000293805.1. GTDB lineage: Bacteria > Bacillota > Bacilli > Paenibacillales > Paenibacillaceae > Paenibacillus_B > Paenibacillus_B alvei. Next base: position 118,566 of record NZ_AMBZ01000007.1, read on the forward strand.
CGGAGGATCGCATTATGACGAGATACCGATCGGAAGGCCAATTGCCAATACTCAAGTCTATCTGTTAGATGAGTACATGCGGCCTGTTCCAATCGGGATTCCTGGTGAACTTTACATTGGTGGCAATGGTTTGGCACGCGGCTATTTAAACAAGCCTGAACTTACAGCAGAACGCTTCATACAGCATCCGCTTGGCTTGGATGGGACTCTATATCGTACGGGAGACTTGGCTAGATATAAGGAAGATGGCAATATCGAGTTTTTAGGCCGTACTGATTATCAAGTGAAGATACGAGGGTTCCGCATCGAACTTGGGGAAGTAGAGGCTGCACTGCGGCAGCAGCTACATGTGCAAGATGCTGTTGTCATCGCTTGTGAAGCTCGTCCAGGTGAACAACGGTTAGTCGCTTATGCAGTACCACAAGCTGGAAGACAGCTTGATGTCAACTCATTGCGCAATGCGTTGAAGGAGAAGCTGCCGATCTATATGGTTCCAGCTATGATTGTGGCATTATCCGAGCTGCCGATGACACCTGCAGGCAAAGTAGATCGCAGAGCACTCCCAGCTCCAGATTGGTCGGCGATAGAAGCTGCGGTTGAATATGCGGAACCACGCAATATAACAGAGTTACAGCTCTGTCGAATTTGGCAGCAGGTGCTTGGAATTGCTCGTGTTGGCATTCATGATAACTTCTTTGAATTAGGTGGAGACTCTATTCTTAGTATTCAGATCGTAGCTCGGAGTAATCAGGCAGGCTTAAAGCTGACACCGCGGCAAATGTTCCAGTATCAAACGGTAGCGGAATTAGCTACTATCGTCGAGTTTGCTGCACCTGTACAGGCTGAACAGGGGATCGTGACGGGTGAAGTATCCCTTACCCCAATTCAGCAATGGTTCTTTGAGCAGTCGATGACGGAACCTCACCATTGGAATCAGGCAGTCATGCTTACGATAGCGCAACCAGTAAATATTTTTGCTCTGGAGCAGGCATTCGTGCATTTGTTGAACCATCATGATGTACTGCGCGCACAATACGAGCGGACAGGGTCGGGCTGGGTGCAGAAAATAGCAGAGGCGAGTTCAGCGTATACAGTTGACAGATTCGACTTGTCCGCACTGTCAGCAGACGAGCAGCGTGATGCGCTACGAGCGCATGCAGACAAGTTGCAAGCGAGCTTGAATTTGACCGAAGGACCACTCTTCAAGTCGGTACTGTTCGACACAGGGGCGACGCAACCAGCAAAATTGCTATTGTTTGCACATCATCTGGTCGTGGATGGCGTGTCATGGAGAATTATCCTTGAAGATGTGCAGGCTGCTTACTCGCAACTCATACAGGATCAAACTGTAACACTGCCGCTCAAGACAACCTCATATACTGCTTGGTCTACAGAACTTCAGTCCTTTGCCCAGCAGCCGGGAGTGTTGCAAGAACTATCCTACTGGCTCGAACAGTCAGGTTCGGCTGAGCTACCGCTTGATTTTGAGCTGAGTGCACAAGATGTAGCAGCAGCGAATACGTTCGCTTCCGTGCAATCGGTTGAGGTGTCGCTCGATGAGCAAGAGACGAGAATGCTGTTGCAAGACATGCCAACGGTGTTCAAAACGCAAGTAAACGATGTATTGTTGACGGCATTGGCGCTTGCTGTCAAAGGCTGGACTGGGCAAGAAGCTGTACTTATTCATCTCGAAGGACATGGACGCGAGGAATTGGTCGGAGACATCGATCTGTCACGAACGGTCGGCTGGTTCACAGCTGTGTACCCGCTTAAGATCGATATCGAACATACAAATTCCCAATTGGATGCGCTCAAAAAAGTAAAAGAACAGCTTCGCCTAGTTCCAAAGCATGGAATCGGATACGGTTTGCTTCGCTATCTGAGTGAAGATGATGCCGTACGAGAACGGCTGGCGGCCATGGCAGAGCCGCACATTATCTTTAACTATTTAGGACAATTCGATCAAGTGATGCAGGATGGAACATTCTCTCTCGCTCATGAGTCAACAGGAACGATGCAAAGCCCGTCATCTCCAAGATCGAATCCGATTGAAATTAATGCGGCGGTATCGGGTGGCAAGCTGCAACTTACCTTTATGTACAGTGAGAACCTTCATAAGAAGGAAACATTGGAACGATTGGCCGCTGGCTATGTGCAGTCTGTGCGAGAAATATTGTGTATACCTCGCGCTGCGGAACTGTCTGTGCTTACACCGTCCGACTTTCCGCAGGCTTTGGTCGACCAACAGCAATTGGATACGATCATCGCCAGAATCACTCATTTGGAAGATCTATATGCACTGTCTCCAATGCAAAAAGGAATGCTGTTCCATACGTTATACTCCGAAGAATCATCAACCTATTTTGAACAAACGGCGTTCTCGATCAAAGGAAATCTGGATGTGATGCAGTTCCGCCGCGCTTGGCAAGAGGTAGTTAATCGACATTCCATCTTACGAACTCAACTCGTTGTGAATGGGGTGTCTGAACCGCATCAAGCCGTGCTAGCCGCGGTAGAGTTGCCGTTCGTAGAAGTGGATTGGCAGCATCTTGCGGCAGAGGAGCAAGCAGTTCGCTTGTCACAGTTCCTTCAGGAAGACATTGATCGCGGGTTCGACTTGACGCAGGCACCGCTTATGCGTATTACCTTATTCAAAGAGGCAGCGGATCGCCATTCGCTCGTATGGAGTCATCATCATCTGTTAATTGATGGCTGGAGCGTTCCGATCATACTATCCGAAGTCGTACATATGTACGATTCATATATGAAGGATGCTGCTGTAGAACTGAATGACGTACGTCCGTTTCGGGACTATATCGCCTGGCTGCAAGAGCAGGATATGGATCAAGCCCAAGCCTTTTGGCAGGATATGCTTCGCGGGATAAGTGAACCTACGCCGCTTCCGATGAAGCGTTCGTCGTCCAGTTCCTCGATAGCGGCAGACTGGAAGACCATTGGTTTGTCCCATATGCTGTCGGCACGTCTGAATCAAATCGCGCGCACGCAAAAAGTGACGCTCAATACGATCGTACAGGCAGCATGGGCGATTCTGTTGAGCAGATACAGTGGAGCGGAAGAAGTTATTTACGGTACAACGGTGTCTGGTCGGCCTGCTGATTTTGCAGGGGTCGAATCTATGGTCGGTCTATTCATTAATACGCTGCCAGTGCGTGTAGCTATCGATGAAGAGCAAGCAGTTCAGCAGTGGTTGAATCAGTTGAACAAGCAGATAGTCGACATTCGACAGTTCGAGTATAGCCCGCTCGTTCAAGTGCAAGGCTGGAGCGATGTGCCGAACGGAATTCCGTTATTCGACAGTCTTGTTGTATTCCAAAACTATCCGGTGCAAGACGTTCTGGAGCAAGATCATCCAGATGCGCTGCAGCTGCAAATCTCCCGTGCGTACAAACAGACGAACTATCCAATCACCTTGGTTGCGATACCTGGCGACGAGCTGCAGCTGCAAGTGTTGTTCGATCCGAAGCTGTTTACAGCTTCCAGCATAGAGAGCATGCTGCGACATCTAGGAACACTGCTGGAAGAGATGGCGAATCGGCCAGCACAGAAAATTGGCAATCTGCAGCTTCTCTCTGAACAGGAGCGCAAGCAGACATTGATGGAATGGAACAGCACTAGTACCGAGCTCCCGCTTGACAAAACTGTTGCGGAATGGTTTGCAGAGCAGGTGCGGATACAGCCGGACGCTGTTGCGATTGTATCTGAGGAGCAAGCCGTTACTTACGGCGAGTTAAGCCGCATGGCTGAACGATTAGCGTACAGTTTCATTCAAAATGGTGTTGCAAGCGGTGATATTGTAGCTATCTGCATGGAGCGTTCTATCGAATCGGTAGCAGGTATGCTTGGCATCTGGAAGGCTGGTGGGGCTTATCTTCCACTGGATTCGACTTATCCGCAGGAACGTCTGTCATATATGCTCGCCGAAGCGCAAGTGAAAGTGCTGCTGACGCAAGAGAGGGTACGTGAGCAGCTGCCTCCATTCGCTGGGCGTATCGTAGTGGCAGAACATGAACTGCAGGCTGTAGTGGGTGAAGGTGCTGAGGCGGATGGAGGATTTGAAGCAGTAGAAGCAGCTATTGGCGCTCAAGTTCAGCTTCCTGCAGCGGCTGGCATGGATCAACTGGCATACGTCATATTTACTTCCGGATCGACAGGTCAGCCGAAAGGGGTAGAGATTACCCACCGCGGCTTGATGAATCTGATCGGATGGCATCGCCGGACATATGACGTTCAGGCAGCCGACCGGGCAACAATGCTGGCAGGTGTTGCTTTCGATGCTTCCGTCTGGGAGTTGTGGCCTTATGTAACGGCAGGAGCCAGCATCTATATTGCAAATGAAGAGACGAGACTGAATCCGGTCGCTTTACGCAACTGGCTGCTCGAAAATGAGATTACACTCTCCTTCATTCCGACGCCGCTCGCTGAACCGATGCTGACGCTGGAGTGGCCGGATAGCTGCAAGCTGCGCGCCATCCTGACTGGTGGTGATCGACTTGCTCAATATCCGCCAGATACACTGCCGTTTGCCTTGCATAATCACTACGGCCCATCGGAATCGACTGTTGTTGCCACGGCTTGTCAAGTTCCGACGCAGTCCAGCAAGTCACCTAGCGAGAGTGCTCCATCCATCGGCCGACCGATCGCCAATATACGGGTATATATATTGGATCGCAAGCTGCGTCCGGTTCCGCAAGGAGTGCCAGGCGAGATGTATGTTGGCGGTGAGGGCCTTGCCCGCGGTTATATGAACCGTCCCGATCTGACGGCAGAGCGGTTCATCGACAGTCCGTTTGTACAAGGAGAACGGCTGTATCGAACAGGCGATCTTGCCAGACATTTGCCAAGCGGTGATATTGAATTTCTTGGACGCAATGACGATCAGGTGAAAATACGCGGCTATCGCATAGAGCTGGGTGAAATTCATGCGGCCATTGCGGAGCATGCAGCAGTACGAGAGGCTTCCGTCATCGTACGTGAGGATCGTCCAGGTGATAAACGATTGGTTGCATACATCGTGCTGCATCAGAAGCAACAGGATGACCAGCATGACCAGCATGACGGAGCAGTCCATTCCGTCCGCAGCTACTTGCAGGAACGGCTTCCTGATTACATGGTGCCGCTGGCTTTCGTCATACTTGATGCCCTGCCGCTGACGGCTAATGGCAAGGTAGATCGCAAGCAGCTGCCTGCACCTGCATGGGAACAGATGTTGAATGCGGGCTCGTATGTCGCGCCGCGCAATGAGGTAGAGCGCAGCTTGACAGCTATATGGGAAGAGGTACTCGGTATTGAGCAGGTTGGCATTCATGACAACTTCTTCGAGCTCGGCGGGGATTCGATTGTGAGCATTCAGATTATTTTCCGCTGCACCCAAGCCGGGTTGAAGCTGACACCGAAGGATCTGTTCGATCATCAGACGATCGCTCTCTTGGCAGAAGCGGTACAGATGGGCAGCGAACAAGGTCCAGTTGTTGGTGACATTCCATTAACACCGCACCAGCAATGGTTCTTCGAACTAGCAATGACGAACCCGCATCATGCGAACCAGTCCAGACTGCTGACAGTGCCGGAATCGATTGATATCACGTTGCTGTCACAAGCATTCCACAGCATCATTGTTCATCATGATGCATTGCGTCTGCGATTTGCGATAACAGATGGCATCGTAGAGCAAAGAAACGAAGCTGAGCCAGATGAGCATATATTGGAGTTCATTGACCTGTTTGATCTGTCAACAGCTGCACAGAAGGAGGCGATCAAGAGAGAGACAGAACGGCTGCAGCGGAGTCTCCATATAACCGAAGGGCCGATCATCCGCGCAGCGCTGTTCGACCTTGGACCGGGAATTCCTGCTAGATTGTTCATTGCCATTCATCACTTGGCAATCGATCACAGCTCGTGGCACATTCTGCTTCAAGATTTGCAGACAGCTTATGAACAATTGAGCAAAGATGGGACTGTTAAACTGCCGTTGAAGACGGCCTCGTTCAAATCATGGGCCGAGCAGCTGAAATCGCAAGTTCTGTCAGATAATGCGACATCGGAGCCGGAATTCTGGACATGCATGACGCAGCAAGAGGTGCCGATGCTTCCGGTTGACCGACATGTTGATCTGGATGTGATGGCCGATGTAACCACGATGGGAATGAGCAGCAAGCTGAACCTTTCCCTGACCGAGCAGGAGACGGCAGATCTGTTGCACCAAGCAACTGCGGCGTTCCGTGTCGAAGCACGGGAAATACTGCTCGCTGCTCTAGCCGTAACCATCTCATCATGGACGGCGCAGCGTTCATTGTTCGTTGAATTGCAGGAAGAGCGATTCATTGACAAGTTCAAATTGGACTTGTCACGCAGCGTGGGCTGCTTCAGCTATCAATTTCCATGGTGTCTAGAGCTAGGAGATAGCCAATCTGTTCAGGAAGTAATGGCTGCTGTCAAAGAGCAACTGCGTCGTGTGCCTGATAATGGAATCGGGTATGGACTGCTGAAATATGCAAGTCCGAACCGAGAGATGGCACGACAGCTTCGTGAGCAGGCGAAACCGTCAATTCGCTTTACTTATATCAAGCCGTCAGATCAGACATGGAACTCCGATTATTTTGGGCTTGCACAGGAATCCATCGGGGCTGATTGGTCGGAACATACACAGCTCGATGTTGCTCTCCATATAAACTGCTATCTCCATGATGACCAGCTTCAGGTGGAATGGTGCTATAACGCACATCTGTACGAAAGAGCGACAATTGAACGGCTGATGGCCGAGTTTGCAGAAACGCTTCGCACGATTATTTTGCAGAGTACGGGAACTCCTGTTGATGCATATTCTGCCGTTGATTTTGCCGAATTTGGTTGGGATCAATCTGAACTGGACGGCTTCCTTGACGCAATCAAGAAGCATTCCGGCTCCTGACAGCACAAGACATTCACCAGGTATTCTGATTCGGGAAGGATTGTGTATATACAATGAGCCTTAATCACATTGAAGATTTTTTCCCGCTTTCCCCTATGCAGCAAGGCATGTTATTCCATAGTTTATATGCGCCTGATTCTGGCGTATGCGTCGTCCAGTCCTCCTTGAGTTTCAAGGGGGATCTGGATCCATCCGCTTGGAATAAAGCGTGGATGCACATTGTACAGCGGCATGCTATATTGCGAGCTTCATTCATTAGTGACGATGTGAAAGAACCGATTCAAATTGTGAACCGTGAAGTTGAGCTTACGCAGGAACTTCTTGATTGGCGCTCCGTCCCAGAGGAGGAGCAGCCGCATCGTCTTGAAGCGTATCTACAAGCAGACAGAAGCAGGGGATTCGTGTTAAGCGAGCCTCCGCTTCTGCGGCTTGCTTTGATTCAGATGGCGGAACAGAGCTACACGTTTGTTATTACGATCCACCATCTACTTTTAGATGGATGGAGCCTTGGAATTCTGTTCCGCGAATTATTTACCCAATATGAATGTCTCCGTGCAGGAGTAGATGGAGTATTCGATGCTTCGCGGCCGTATCGCGATCATATCGCATGGTTAAAGAAACAGGATATGTCGAAGGTAGAAGCGTTCTGGCGCGATCAACTGCGAGGATTTTCAAGCCCGACGCCGATAGCAATTGGCCGAACTCCGGCACAAGTAGGGCAGCAGTATGACGAATGTTCGGTTATACTGCCTGAGGATATCACCGCAGAGCTGCAAGCATTTGCACGCCGTAATCGAATGACACTGAACACGCTTCTGCAAGGTGCTTGGGCGATTGTACTGAGCAGGAACAGTGGTGAAGAGGATGTTGTCTTCGGTTCAGTTGTTTCAGGCCGTCCTCACGACTTGCCGGGAGCAGAGTCCATTGTTGGCTTGTTCATCAATACATTGCCAGTTCGCGTTCAGGTGCCAGGTCATGCTACTGTTATTAACTGGTTCCGCGAATTTCAAGCTTATCAGACACAATTGCGGCAGTACGAGCACAGTCCGCTGCTGCAGGTACAGAATTGGAGTGAGCTGCCAAAGGGACAACGCTTATTCGATAGTATTGTCGTGTTCGAGAATTATCCGATTGACGGCAGTGTGATTGAACAGCAAGGGAATTTAAAGCTGGAAGCAGTGCAAAGCTTCGAGCAAACCGGATATCCTTTGACTATCGTCGCAGGACCAGGGTCAATGTTGAAAATTGAGATGCTGTATGCATGTGATCGATTCACAGGCGATGCTATCGAGAGGTTGCTGGAGCAACTGCAAGCTGTGCTGACAAGCATTGTCCACAATGAAAAGCGCACGCTTGCAGACCTGCCATCACTGCCTGAAGCAGAGTACCAGAAGCTGCTGCATGAATGGAATGATACCGCGCTGCCGCTTGCGCTTACAAGTCCCGTTCCTCATGGCGTGGCTCAGATGGCGCAGCAGCTGCCCGACCAGATTGCAGTATCAAGCTTAGACGTATCTATCACCTACCAAGAGTTGGATGAACGGTCTAATCAGCTGGCGAGATTTCTGCAGCAAGCAGGTGTCGGGAAAGGATCATTAGTAGGCGTTTGTGCAGAGCGCTCGGTTGAACTGATTGTCGGGCTGCTGGGCATTTTGAAAACGGGCGGGGCTTATGTTCCGCTTGATCCCGAATACCCGAAGGAGCGTCTGCAATTTATAGTAGAAGATACAGCGGTACAGGTATTGCTTACCCAGCAGCGGCTTCAAGATCGGCTGCCTGACCACGGCGCTCGGGTTATTTTCCTAGACACAGAATGGGATCAAATCGAACAGTATAATGCTCAAGCCTTCATATGTGAGGCAGATCTTGACGATGTGGCATATGTTATCTACACCTCGGGCTCAACAGGTAGACCGAAGGGAGTAGAGATTACACATTATGCTCTACTTAATCTGGTCAATTGGCATCAACATGCGTATAAGGTGACGGAGAGCGATCGTGCCACTTTACTGGCCGGTACTGCCTTTGATGCTTCTGTATGGGAAATCTGGCCGTATGTAACGGCTGGTGCAGGCCTGTTCATTCCGGACGAAGATACGAGGCTTATACCTGAACAATTGAGAGACTGGATTGTTGAGCAGCATATTACAATTAGTTTCATGCCGACACCGATTGGTGAAAGACTGCTTGACTTACCGTGGCCGAATCAGCTATCGCTGCGCGTGCTGCTGGTCGGCGGCGATAAGCTTCACCGCTACCCAGCAGAACAGCTGCCGTTCCAACTAGTCAATAACTATGGACCGACGGAGAATACGGTCGTTTCTACGAGCGGATTCATACCTGTCCGAAGAGATAGCGAAGAAGCGCCAACGATTGGTCGACCGATTGCCAATACGAAGGCGTACATATTGGATCGGCATCTGCAGCTTGTTCCTGTGGGCGCTGTAGGGGAATTGTATGTGGCTGGACAAAGTCTGGCACGAGGATATTGGAGGCAACCCGAATTGACTGCCGAACGATTCATCCGCAATCCGTTCGGATCATCACCTGATGAGCGGATGTATGCTACGGGGGATTTATGCCGCTATCGGACAGATGGAGAGATTGAATATATCGGCCGCAAGGACGATCAAGTAAAAATACGCGGCTTCCGTATTGAACTGGGTGAGGTGGAGACTGTTCTTGCCTTGCATCCTGCCATTAGCGAAGCATTGGCTGTTGTGCATCAGACGTCGGCGGGTGACCCGCGATTGGTTGCCTATGTTACGCTGGCAGACACGACTGCTATTGCGGTGCAAGGGGCCGAACTGCGCCACTATGTGAAGGAGCGGCTTCCGGATTATATGGTGCCTGCCTCTTTCATGATTATTGACGCGTTTCCGCTTACACCGAACGGCAAAGTCGATCGCAAGGCGCTGCCTGAACCGAATCTTACACTGGAAACCGAGACTTATGTCGCACCTCGTTCTGAAGTGGAACAACAATTCGCTCAGATCTGGTCGGATGTGCTTGGGATTGAACCGATCGGCATTCATGACAACTACTTTAGCCTGGGCGGCGATTCGATTGTAAGCATTCAGATTGTTAGCCGCGCCAAAAAACAAGGTCTGTATATTACGCCGAAGCAGCTCTTTGCTCATCCAACGATTGCAGAACTGGCACATGCAGCGGTGAAGATGCAGACGACTACAGCGGCACAAGGAGTCGTCGAAGGCTCCGCAGCGCTTACACCGATACAGCGCTGGTTCTTCGAGCAAGAGTTTTCAGCTCCGCAGCACTTCAACCAAGGCATGGTGCTGACCGTCAATCCGAAGTTAAGTATAGATGTGCTGCGGCATGCGATTGGCCATCTGGTTGCCCATCATGACGCGCTAAGAATGCAGTTTACGCGAAGTTCAGAGGGATGGGTGCAGCATAATGCGGGCATCTCGGAACAGATTCCATTCGCTGTAGTAGATCTGTCTCATCTGCCGCAAGACCAACAAGCGGAAGCGCTTGAACAGGCAGCTGATGAGGTGCAGCGTAGCATACAACTGGCTGAAGGAAATCTGATTAAGGCTGTTTATTTCCAGCTTGGGGAAGGTACTGCGGGGCGACTACTGTTGATTATTCATCATTTAGCGGTGGATGGTGTATCATGGCGCATTTTGTTGGAAGATTTACATAACGTTTGTGAACAATTAGTCGACAATGAACCTGTGGAGCTTCCAGCCAAAACAACTTCCTTCCGGGAATGGGCCGAGAAGCAGACGGAATATGCATGTTCGGCGGAAGTACAGGCAGATGCTGCTTACTGGTTCGGGGAACGAAACACGTACGAACCAGCATTCCCTGTGGATAGAGAAGGAGCAAGCACCGCCGCAACTGTTGAACAGACCGTTCGCATCCTGTCTGCCGAAGAGACGCGGCAATTGCTGCACGATGTACCTGCGGCTTATCGAACCCAAATTAACGATGTGCTGTTGACGGCACTGGCGCGTACGATGGCATGGTGGTCAGGGGATCAGAAGCTGCTGCTTCATTTGGAAGGGCATGGACGAGAAGAGGTAATTGAAGGAATTGACTTATCGAGAACGGTGGGTTGGTTTACTTCCATGTATCCACTCCTGCTTGAGCTTACGGAGCAAGATGAAGTCGGTGAACAGTTGAAATCTATTAAAGAACAGCTTCGTGCTGTACCAAATCGAGGTTTAACTTATGGGCTGCTGCGTTATGTAGCTCAACCACCAATGCTCAGGCCGTTTGAGGAGTACCCGTCACCTAAGCTTAGCTTCAATTATTTGGGTCAATTTGATCAGACGCTGGGATCCAGCGGAGATGCTCTGTTTAGCGTCGCTGCGGAATCTATGGGAGCTGAGGTTGATCCGTCAACCGTTCGTCAGCATTTACTTGATGTATCCGGCATGATTGTGGGCGGCTCGCTTCATGTGACGTGGGCGTACAGCGACAACAATTATAATTCACTTACCATTGAGCAGCTTGCGGATCGATATATGGAAGAACTGGTTGGAATCATCTCCCATTGCCAGCTACCTGATGCGGTAGGGGTAACGCCTTCAGACTTCCCGCTTGCCAAAGTTACGCAACAGCAGCTTGATCAAGTCTATGCTCGGAACAATGCGTTGCGAGATTTATTTCCGCTTACACCAATGCAGGAGGGAATGCTATTCCATTCGTTGGAGGCTCCGGAAGCGAGCCTATATTGCGAGCAGAGTGTATTTACGCTTCAAGGCCCATTCCAGGTGCGGTCATTCACGCAAGCTTGGCAGCAAGTGATGGCTCGGCATGCGATTCTGCGCACCCATGTAGAATGGGAAGGGCTGGAACGCCCGCATCTCGTACTTTGCGACGAGGCGCCGGTGAATGTGGAGGTGCTGGACTATCGTTCGCTTCCAGCGAAGGAGCGCAAAGAGATGTTGCAGAGCTTGCTCGTGGAGGATCGCCGTCGGGGCTTTGATTTCGCGCAGTCGCCACTGATGCGCTTCACGATTGTACGACTTGAAGACAATGTGAACCAGTTTATCTGGACATTCCATCATTTATTGCTTGACGGGTGGAGTGTGCCAATCGTCATTCACGAATTTTTCCTCTTGTATGAAGCGCATGCGGAGGGTACATCTGTAAGTCTTGATCCAGTACCTTCGTATCGCAATTATATTGCATGGCTCGACAAGCAAGATCAGAAGTTGGCAGAGGAATTTTGGAAGAGCTATTTGCAAGGAATAGAGAGCCCTACTGCCATAATGGGAGCGGCGGCTGCGGAACATAAAGAAATACAGTATGACGAGATGATGGTCGGAATTGGCGCCGTGTTGACGAACGAGCTTGACTCTTTTGCACGCAGTCAACAGCTTACGATCAGTACGTTAATCCAAGGGGCATGGGCACTTCTGCTCAGTCGTTATAGTGGGGAAGCAGACGTTATGTTCGGAACGACAGTTGCGGGCAGACCGGTTGATCTTGATGCGGTCGAAACGATGGTTGGCTTATTCATCAATACATTGCCAGTTCGTGTATACATAGAGCCGCACAAGCAAGTATTGCACTGGCTGCGTGAGCTGCAAGAAGTGCAGACCAACATGAGGCAGTATGAATATGCATCGTTAGCCCAGGTTCATAGCTGGAGTGAGGTGAAGCGTGGGACGTCACTATTCGAAAGTCTCGTCGTCTACGAGAACTATCCTGTGCTGCAGGCTTCACCGGAAGTAGCAGCAGCAATAGCCGAACTGGAGATGGAGTCAGCTCAGAAGCTGGAGTTGCTTGAAGTTAAGGCATATGAGCGGACGAATTATCCGATTACTGTAACGGTCATTCCTAGTCATGAGCTGGAACTGCGTGTCAGTTATGATGCTCATCGGTATAGTGAAGCAACGATAAGACAGATAACAGTACACTTAGAACGAATTTTGGCAGGCATAATAAAGCAATCTCATGACAGCATTCGTAACATCTCAATGCTAACCGAGGACGAGGAGCGTCTTCTGCTTCACCAATGGAATGATACGGCTGGGAATTACCCGCGCGATAAGACGGTGCATGAGCTGTTCGATGAACAAGCAGCACGTACCCCTGATTCAATTGCACTTGTGTTTGGGTCAGAGCAGCTTACTTACCGCGAACTGCAAGCGAGAGCAAATCAGCTTGCCCAATATTTGCGAAAGCATGGGGTCGGTCCTAATGTCCCTGTCGGGATTGCGTTGGAACGCTCATTTGATGCGATTGCAGCCCTGCTTGGTATTTTAAAGGCTGGAGGGACCTATGTTCCTCTTGATCCGGATTATCCGACAGAACGGCTTATGTTCATGGTGGAGGAGACAAACATTGCGCTGTTGCTCACACAGGATCGATTACAGCATAAGCTGCCTAAGACGGCAGCGAAAATGATTTTGCTGGATCAAGAATGGGAGATGATTGCAGAGCAAACGACGGATGCGCCTGAGCTGTCATGCGGTGCTGAACATTTGGCGTACATCATCTATACTTCAGGCTCAACCGGACGACCAAAAGGAGTATCTATCCCGCATCTCGGCATCGTTCGGCTTGTGAAAGGACTCGACTTTGCCCGGTTCGGATCAGGTGAGGTTATGCTGCAATTTGCCCCTATCTCCTTCGATGCGTCAACGTTCGAGGTATGGGGAAGCTTGCTAAATGGCGGTACATTAGCAATTATGCCTCCAGGGCTGCCTTCTGTTCAGGAGCTTGGCGAATATATGCAGAGCAATAAGGTTACCGTTGCTTGGCTGACAGCCCCGCTCTTCCATACGATGGTAGAGGAGAACTTGGACGGACTGTGTCAATTGAAGCAGCTATGGGCTGGCGGCGATACGCTAAGCATGGTGCATGTGCAGAAGGCGCTGGCATTAGACGGCTTGGAGTTAATTAATGGATATGGTCCTACGGAAAATACGACATTTACATGCTGTTATAGGTTCCCGCAAAAAATGGGTTCTATCATTCCGATCGGGAGACCAATCACGGGCACTACATGCTACATATTAGACAAAAACCAAAGTTTGGTGCCAATAGGGCTGCCTGGCGAGCTTTATATCGGGGGAGACGGATTGGCGCATGGTTACTTGCATCAGCCTGAGCTGACAGCGGAGAAGTTCGTAGACAGTCCTTTTGTACCAGGGGAACGCTTATATCAAACAGGTGATTTGGTTCGATATATGCCGGATGGAAATATGGAGTTCCTCGGACGCCTTGACCATCAAGTGAAAATCAGGGGTTTCCGTATTGAGCCTGGTGAGATTGAGAAGGAAATCAGCTCACATCCAGATGTTAGCCAAGCTATCGTTGTTGCAAAGACAAACGGCTCCAAAGAGAAGCGGCTGGTGGCGTATGCGGTGCAAGCTCAGGCAGGCGGACACTTGACTGGCGACAATTTGCGTGCCTATCTCAAGGAACAACTGCCGGACTACATGGTTCCGACTGTCATTGTGGTGCTGGATGAATTGCCACTGCTACCTAGCGGCAAAGTCAACCGCCATGCATTGCCTGAACCTGAGTTTACTTCTTCTCAAGGGTATGCAGCACCTACAGAGGAAGTAGAACGAATTTTGGCGGAAATATGGTCGAATGTGCTCGGGGTAGAGCAGGTTGGCATTCATGATAACTTTTTTGAACTGGGTGGAGATTCGATCCTAAGTATTCAGATTGTGGCACGTGCTTCGCAAGCAGGCTTGAAGCTGACACCGAAGCAATTGTTCCAATACCAGACGATTGCGGAGCTTGCGATGGTCGTGGAAACGACGACAACGGTTCAAGCAGAACAGGGATTGGTGCAGGGGCCGCTTCCGCTTACTCCTGTGCAGCACTGGTTTTTCGAGCTGCCGCTCGTCAACCGTGATCTTTGGAACCAATCGTTCATGCTGCAGCTGCACTCGGACTCAGTAAGCCCGGATATCGTACGACAAATGATCTATCATCTTATCAGCCATCATGATGCGCTGCGCATGAGATTTAACGAGGACGAACATGGCTGGACACAATGCAATGATGAGCTAGAACAGGCCGAGGTACCATTTGCACACTTCGATCTCTCCATGATGGAGCAGGTGGAGCAGTCAGCCAAAATCGAAGAGATCGCCGCCGGACTGCAAGCCAGCTTAAGCTTGTCTGGCGGGATTATGATGCGCGCTGCCTTGTTCGAATTGGGAGGAGGTCAACCAGCACGACTCTTCTTAACGATTCATCACCTTGTCGTAGACGGCGTATCGTGGCGCATCCTGCTGGAGGACGCTGAGCGAGTATATAATCAGCTAGCAGAAGGACATCCGGTAGAGCTTCCAGCCAAAACGACGTCATTCCGGCAATGGGCTCATATGCTTGCAGAAGAAGCGGCCAAGGGAGCATACAGACAGCAGCTCGAGTACTGGGAAGACATGGCGATGGCATGGGTACCGCGTCTCCCACTTGATTATCCAGTAAGCGATGACCAGATTCCGATGATCAATACTCATGCGTCATCTGAAGGCATCAGCGTTCAGCTTGATGCAGAGAGCACACAGAGATTGCTGCAAAATGTACCAGCCGTCTATCGGACGCGCATTGATGAAGTATTGTTGACTGCACTTCTTGCTGCCATGGAACGCTGGACAGGCAGCAGCACTCTGCTTGTTCATCTGGAAGGACATGGGCGTGAAGATATTGTGCAGGGAGCGGATCTGTCTCGTACAGTAGGTTGGTTTACTGCAATTTATCCGGTCTTGCTTGACGGAGGTTATGAGACGGAACCCGTATCCCGACTTCTTGCCGTCAAGGAGCAATTACGGGCAGTACCAGATCGTGGCGTAGGCTACGGTATATTGCGTTATCTCGATCAAGGAGAGCGAGGAAATCATACACTGGCGCAGTTCCCTACGGTGGAGGTGAGCTACAACTACTTGGGTCAGATGTCATCTATGTATGAGGAAGGCGGCTTATTCCAGCCGGCTTCTGAGTCAGGCGGGATGACACATGAACTATCCAATTCACGTCAGCACCTTATCGATGTGGCAGGAATGGTAGTCAATAACCAACTGCAGTTGATGATTACCTACAGTACGAATTTGCATCATAAGAGCACCATTGAGCAGTTAGCGAATGACTTTACTGAAACGCTTCACGCCATCATCGCAAATTGCCATCATTCTGCTGCAGATACGTTCACGCCTTCAGATTTCCCTGAAGCGGGACTGAGCCAGCAAGAGTTGGACTTGATCATGAAAAAAATGCATGGCGGGAGGAACAGCTAACGATGACTGCAAACATTAAAGATATATACGCGCTTTCCCCTACCCAGCGGGGGATGCTCTTTCATACGCTTTATTCCCCTGATTCTGGGGTCTACGTTGTGTCCTATAGTTGTACGTTTCAAGGTGCAATTGACGTCGCTTTATTCGAGAAGGCGTGGAACAAAGTCATCGAACGCCATGACATTTTACGTACCGGTTTCGTATGGGAAGATATCGAGAAGCCTGTGCAGGTCGTCTATGATCAGCTTCACGTTTCACTGGAGCAATACGATTGGCGCGGAATGATAGAAGATCAGCAGCAGGAGCGGTTTGATGCCTATTTACGCGATAACCGCAGCAAAGGGTTTCAATTATCTGAAGTACCACTGATGCGATTGTCGCTTATCCAATATCAAGAGGATTGTTACCAGTTCGTATGGATGTTCCATCATATTTTGTTGGACGGCTGGAGTATTTCCATCGTTATGGGGGAAGTGTTCGCCTTCTATGGCGCATTTATTCAAGGACAAAACTTGCGATTGCCCGGCATCCGTCCATATCGGGACTACATTGCATGGAATCAGAAGCAGGATGTGCAGCAAGCGGAGCAGTTCTGGCGAAATCTGCTGCAGGGGGTCGGCGCACCGACCTCCCTGCCTCCAAGCCGTATAAAGGGGAACAGCGGATACGAAGAAATTGGTACTGCGTTATCTGTAAACGTAACAAATGAACTGCGCAATTTGGCGCGTCAGCATCAATTGACACTCAACACTTTCGTACAGGGGGCATGGGGGGTGCTGCTATCTCGATATACGAGGGAGCAAAATGTAATTTTCGGAGCTACTGTCTCCGGTCGTCCCGCGAATCTTCCAGGTGTTGAATCAATGGTCGGTCTGTTCATTAATACGCTGCCTGTGCGAGTGAACGCTGATCCGCAGATGGATGCCATATCGTATTTAAAACAATTGCAGGAGCTTCAAGCGAGCATTCGAGATTATGAATACTGCCCGCTGTCCGATGTACAGGCGTGGAGTGAGGTAGCACGCGGCCAAGCGCTCTTTGAAAGTATTATTGTGTTCGAGAACTATCCCATTCAGCAAACGAAGGAAGAAGAACGCGGCCTGCTGAATATGATTACAAGGGTTCATTCGGAAGAGCAGACAAACTATCCGCTCACGATAAGTGTAGTTCCTGGCGATTTTCTGGAACTATCCATTTCATATGATCGCAGCATATTCGACAAAGACATGATTCAGCAGATGATAGCGAATTTACATACGGTTCTTGAGGCGATGGCTGCTTCATCGACACAGGCGTTGGCATCCATTCCTATCCTTACGCCTGAGGATCGTGAACAAGTGCTTGCGATCTCTGCTGGCGAAGTTATTGATTATGACGCAAGTGGCTGCGTACACGAGCTTATACGTGAGCAAGCAGAACGCACTCCTGATGCATTGGCTGTCGTATGTGGGGCTGTATCGATGACTTATCGGGACTTGAATGGCCAAGCGAACCGAGTCGCAGCTTATTTGCGCCAGCTAGGGGCAGGTCCGGGCAAGCTGGTTGGTCTGTTCTGCGATCGCTCAGTGGAGCTGGCGATAGCGCTGCTGGGTGTCTTGAAGGCGGGTGCTGCATATGTGCCGATAGATCCGGCGTATCCACAGGAGCGCATTGCATACATGATCGACGATGCACAGATGTCATTCCTGCTGACGAAGACGGATCTTGCATCGCAATTGCCAGTGAATAGTGCAACAGTGATTTGTCTTGATGCAGAGCGTGATGCAATCTCTGCCCAATCTGGCGAAGAATTGGAAGCCGATGTAACTGGAGATCATCCTGCCTATGTCATTTATACATCAGGTTCCACGGGGGTGCCGAAAGGCGTTGTCGTTCCGCATCGAGCGATGCTTAATCACAATCTAAGTGCAGCAGCGCATTTTGAATTGACAGCAGCGGATCGCGCATTGCAATTTGCAACGATTAGCTTCGATGCGGCTGTCGAAGAATTTTTCCCGACATGGATTCACGGGGCAGCTCTCGTCATGATGCCGGAAAGGTTAATGAGTCCGGCCGAATGCTGTCAACTGGTGGAGCAGCATCAGATAACGGTGCTTAACTTTCCTACAGCATACTGGCATGAATGGGTAAGCGAGATGGCAGAAGGGACGATCTCGCTGCCATCAACGGTACGCGCCGTTATTGTCGGTGGTGAACGTCCATCACCGGAACGGCTTGCTGATTGGCAGCGTATCGTTGGCAATCAAGTGGCATGGTATAACACCTATGGACCGACCGAAGCAACTGTGAGCTGCACAGTATATCGTGCTACTGATGCAAGTTCAGATGACGAGCTTGTTTACGAAGAGATTCCGATTGGCAGACCTATCGCTAATACCCGTATTTACATCTTAGATGAGAACAAGGATCTGGTACCGATTGGGGTGCCCGGTGAGATGTATATTGGCGGGGCAGGATTGGCCCAAGGATATCTTCATCGGCCAGAACTGACAGCGGAGCGATTCCTTCCGAGTCCATTTGAAGACGGAGAACGATTGTATCGCACCGGGGATATCGGTCGTTATCTGCATGATGGTCAACTTGAATTCTGGGGACGGGTTGATTATCAGGTGAAGATCCGCGGCTTCCGCATTGAGCTGGAGGAGATCGAGGTTGTACTGCTGCGCCATCCGAAGGTGCGCCATGCGATTACGATTGCGCATGCAGATCAGCGTGGTGACAATCGACTGGTTGCTTATGTGGTGCTGCGGGAAGAGGAGCACTTGGAAAATGGCGAACTGCGTCATTATGTGATGGAGCGGCTGCCTGTATATATGGTTCCTGCTGCCATAGTCATATTGCCTGAGCTTCCGCTTACTCCGAGCGGAAAGGTTGATCGCAAAGCGCTGCCAGCGCCTGATTTCTCTCAATTAACTAGAGAACAGGAGTATGTAGCGCCGCGTAATGGCGTTGAGGAAACTCTTTGCCGTATCTGGTCTGAAGTGCTGGGGGTTAATCGTGTCGGCATTTACGATAATTTCTTTGAGCTTGGCGGGGATTCGATTCTGTCTATCCAAGTGGTCTCGAAGGCAGCTCAGGCTGGATTATCGTTGTCACCGCGGCATATCTTCGAGCATCGCACCATCTCGGAACTGTCTGCTGTGGCGAAGTCAGCTGGGATATCCGCAAACGAGCAAGGCATGGTAACAGGGCCGGTTCCGCTAACTCCGAATCAACAGTGGTTTTTCGAGCAAGACATTACGAATCGCCATCATTGGAATCAAGCGATGTTCCTTACAGTCGAACAGCCGGTGCATGTCGTTGCGATGGAGCAAGCGGTAGCGCGGCTTATCGAGCATCATGACGCCTTGCGTATGCACTATACGCTGACAGAGGATTCAACTTGGGTGCAGCACATGGGTGATCTGCTTGAGAAAACACCGTTTGAGCGGGTGGATCTGTCACATGTACCGTCAGACGAGCAGCAAGCAGTGCTGGAGTACAAGGCTGAGGAATATCAACAAAGTCTAAGTTTGAATGGGCCGCTGATCAGAGTTGTGTTGTTCGATCTTGGCCGCCAAGAACGAGCTCATTTTCTCATTACGATTCATCATCTGGTCGTTGATGGTATGTCTTGGCGTATCCTGCTGGAAGATTTGCAAACCGTCTATGAAGCGTTCGTAAAAGGAGAACAGGCGGTGCTCCCACCGAAGACAACCTCGTTCAAGCATTGGTCTGAGCAGCTTGTCAGCTATGCACAATCGGACGCACTTATGCATGAAGTGAACAATTGGGTAGAAGCTTCGCCTTCACAAATAGCAGCTCTGCCGACCGATTATGAGCTAGATTCGCGAACAGACAAGATGGTAAATACAGAAGCTTCAACCGCAACTATGGCAGTTGAACTCAGTGAGGCGGAGACACAGTCTCTGTTAAGAGAAGTTCCAAACGCATATCGTACACAGCTTAGAGATGTACTTGTAACGGCACTTGCTCACACGATAGCGGAGTGGACCCAATCCGAGTCAGTTGCTATCGATATGGTAGGGCACGGCCGAGAAGAATTAATGGATGGTGTTGACCTATCACGAACGGTTGGCTGGTTTGCGTTTGTATACCCGATCTACCTTGAGATCGATCGTTCTACAGCAGCTAAGCTGGGGGATGCCATTATTCGTACAAAGGAGCGACTTGCTGCGATTCCGAACAACGGTATCGGATACAGCATATTGCGCTGTTTGGGTGATGAGGCGAGTAGAGAGGCGCTGCGTCATTTACCGCAGGCGGCAATCAGCTTCAACTATTTGGAACAGACGAACCAACAACAGAAGCCAGGAGAGGGCGAAGGCAGATTCAGCATCGCCACCGAATCGTCGGGTTCTGTATTGCATACAGCGAATAAAAGAACATATTTGCTCGATATCAACACCATGATCGTCTGCGGCAAGCTGCATATGACGTGGTCGTACAGCAGCGATTTGTATAAGAGCGAGACGATAGAGGAGCTGGCTGGCGAGTATGTTACTGCGCTGCGCGCGCTTATCGCTCACTGCCTGTCAGCCGAAGCGGGCCGTTTTACACCTTCTGACTTCCCGCTGGCGGCTTTGACCCAGGAACAGCTGGATGAGCATCTTGCCAGCTATCGCCAGATCGAAGATATCTATTTGATCTCGCCGATGCAGGAAGGGATGCTGTTCCATGCCATATACTCGCCAGACTCGCAGCTATACTTTGAGCAGTCGAGCTTCGCTCTGCAAGGGAAGCTGAACATAGATGCATTCGAGCAAGCTTGGCAGACAGTGCTCGATCGCCATTCGATATTGCGCAGCGGATTTATGTGGAACGGCGTGGACAAGCCACACCAGTTCGTACTCCGCTCACTTCAAGTGCCGTTTGAACATCAGGATTGGCGAGGAATGGAACAGGAAGAGCAAACAATTCAGTGGGAGAAGCTTCTTGAGCAGGATAAGGAACGGACATTTGATCTTGCAGCACCTCCGCTGATGCGATTTGCGCTCATTCGTACAGAAGAGCAACTGTACAAATTCGTCTGGAGCTTTCACCATATTTTGTTGGATGGTTGGAGCGTGCTTACATTACTTGGCGAAGTGTTGACAAGCTATAATTCGCTCGTTCAAGGGAAGGAGATTCAATTGCTTCCCGTTACTTCAGCCTATCGGGATTATATTGCATGGCTGCAAAGGCAAGATATGCAAGCAGCGGAGGCTTATTGGCGTACGCAGCTAAGCGGCTTCGCTGCTCCAACAGCCCTGCCGATCCAGCGTCGCAAAGGTGAACAGCAAGAGCAAGGCGAGACGAAAGTGACTTACACACTTTCTGCAAAGGCAACAGCACGCTTGCAAGCAATGACAAGGCATTATGACTTGACAATAAGCACCTTAATACAGGGTGCTTGGGGATTATTGCTCAGTCGCTATGCGAACGAAGAAGATGTGCTATTCGGCACGACGGTTGCTGGACGACCGACGGAATTACCGGGCTTCGAATCAATGATTGGCTTATTTATTAACTCGTTGCCGGTGCGTGTAACGGTCGATGAAGAGCAACCCGTTCAACAGTGGTTGAAGCAGCTTAACAAGCAGATGGTCGCTATTCGCCACCAATTCGAGTATAGCCCGCTCGCTCAAGTGCAAGGCTGGAGCGATGTGCCTAACGGAATTTCGTTGTTCGACAGTCTTGTTGTATTCCAGAACTATCCGGTGCAGGATGTGCCGGAGCAGGATCATCCGGATGCGCTGCAGCTGCACAGCTTCCGCACGTCCGAACAGACAAACTATCCGATCACCTTGGTTGCGGAATCTGGCGATGAGCTGCAACTGCAATTGTTGTTCGATCCGAAGCTGTTTACGGCTTCTAGCGTAGAGCGCATGCTGGTACATCTAGGAACACTGCTGCAGGAGATGGCGAATCGGCCAGCACAGAAAATTGGCAATCTGCAGCTTCTCTCTGAAAAGGAGCGCAAGCAGACATTGGTGGAGTGGAACAGCACTCATACCGAGCTCCCGCTTGACAAGACTGTTGCGGAATGGTTCGCAGAGCAGGTGCGGATACAGCCTGGCGCTGTTGCGATTGTATCTGAGAAGCAAGCCGTCACTTACGGCGAGCTAAGCCGCATGGCTGAACGATTAGCGCACAGCTTCATTCAAAATGGTGTTGCAAGTGGCGATATTGTAGCTATCTGCATGGAGCGTTCTATTGAATCGGTAGCAGGTATGCTTGGCATCTGGAAGGTCGGTGGGGCATACCTGCCGCTAGACTCGACTTATCCACAGGAACGCTTGTCATACATGCTCGCCGAATCGCAAGTGAAGGTACTGCTAACGCAAGAGCGGGTATGTGAGCAGCTGCCTCCATTCGCTGGGCGTATCGTAGTGGTAGAACAGGAACTGCAGGCTGAAGTGGGTGACGGTGCTGAAGTGAATGGAGGATCTGAAGCTGCAGAAGAAGCTGTAAATGCTCAAGTCCAGCTTCCTCCAGCGGCTGGCATGGATCAACTGGCATACGTCATATTTACTTCCGGATCGACAGGTCAGCCGAAAGGGGTAGAGATTACCCACCGCGGCTTGATGAATCTGATCGGATGGCATCGCCGGACATATGACGTTCAGGCAGCCGACCGGGCAACAATGCTGGCAGGTGTTGCTTTCGATGCTTCCGTCTGGGAGTTGTGGCCTTATGTAACGGCAGGAGCCAGCATCTATATTGCAAATGAAGAGACGAGACTGAATCCGGTCGCTTTACGCAACTGGCTGCTCGAAAATGAGATTACACTCTCCTTCATTCCGACGCCGCTCGCTGAACCGATGCTGACGCTGGAGTGGCCGGATAGCTGCAAGCTGCGCGCCATCCTGACTGGTGGTGATCGACTTGCTCAATATCCGCCAGATACACTGCCGTTTGCCTTGCATAATCACTACGGCCCATCGGAATCGACTGTTGTTGCCACGGCTTGTCAAGTTCCGACGCAGTCCAGCAAGTCACCTAGCGAGAGTGCTCCATCCATCGGCCGACCGATCGCCAATATACGGGTATATATATTGGATCGCAAGCTGCGTCCGGTTCCGCAAGGAGTGACAGGCGAGATGTATGTTGGCGGTGAGGGCCTTGCCCGCGGTTATATGAACCGTCCCGATCTGACGGCAGTGCGGTTCATCGACAGTCCGTTTGTACAAGGAGAACGGCTATATCGAACAGGAGATCTTGCCAGACATCTGCCAAGCGGTGATATTGAATTTCTCGGACGCAATGATGACCAGGTGAAAATACGCGGCTATCGCATTGAGCTTGGTGAAATTCAAGCGGCCATTGCGGAGCATGCAGCAGTACGAGAGGCTTCCGTCGTCGTACGTGAGGATCGTCCAGGTGATAAGCGATTGGTTGCATACATCGTGCTGCATCAGAAACAGCAGGATGACCAGCATGACGGAGCAGTCCATTCCGTCCGCAGCTACTTGCAGGAACGGCTCCCTGATTACATGGTGCCGCTGGCTTTCGTCACACTTGATGCTCTGCCGCTGACGGCTAACGGCAAGGTAGATCACAAGCAACTGCCTGCACCTGCATGGGAACAGATGTTGAATGCGGGCTCATATGTCGCGCCGCGCAATGAGGTAGAGCGCAGCTTGACAGCTATATGGGAAGAGGTACTCGGTCTTGAGCAGGTTGGCATTCATGACAACTTCTTCGAGCTCGGCGGGGATTCGATATTGAGCATACAGGTGATGTCCCGTGCATCACGCGAAGGCATTAGCTTAACACCAAAGATGATCTTCGGACATCCTACGGTAGCACAGCTCAGCGAAGTTGCCGAATGGTCTGAGCGTACGGTAGCGGAGCAAGGACTGGTTACTGGGCAAGTAGAGTTGACTCCGATACAACAGTGGTTTTTCGAGCAGCCACTTGCTTATAGACATCACTGGAATCAAGCGATGATAATGACTGTACAGCAGCCTGTGCATGTGCAAGCATTGGAGCTAACAATACAAGCGCTTGTGGCCCATCACGATGCATTGCGGATGCGCTTCATGAAGGAAGCTCAGGACTGGAGACAGAATAATCTTGGCTTGGACGAAACGGTCATCCTCGCAACCGAAGATTTGTCGCAGCTCTCGGAATCAGCTCAGTCTGAAGCAATTACATTATTGGCGGAAACTGTGCAGAGCAGCTTGAACATTGAACATGGGCCGCTCATGCGTGCAGTGTTATTCAATCTTGGGGCTAATCAGCCGTCTCGATTGCTGATTGTCACTCACCATCTGGTCATTGATGCGGTGTCGTGGCGCATTATACTGGAAGATCTCGAAGAGGCGTACACACAGGCGTGCCAAGGTATTACGCCACAGCTGCAGCCGAAGACAACTTCCTTCCAGCAATGGAGCGCGCAGCTGCAGCAATACGCGCAATTGGAACAGACACGCAAGGAGGCCTCGTATTGGCTTGCATTGACGGAGCGGGAGTTCGCTTCACTGCCTGTCGATGTACGTCTGACGGAGGACGACGACCGAAGATCGCTGAACACAGCAGCATCGTCCCGTACTGAAGCGGCTGCACTAACGAAAGAGGAAACCCAGGCACTGCTGCAGCAGGTGCCGGCAGTATATCGCACACAGATTAATGATGTCCTGCTTACTGCTCTGATGCTGGCAATGCGCCAATTCACAGGTCAATCTTCGATGTTGATCCATATGGAAGGCCACGGCAGAGAGGAGATTGCGGATGGTGTGGACGTATCCCGTACCGTTGGCTGGTTTACATCCATATATCCAGTGTACTTGGAGCTCGCTCCGGATACAGCTCTGGGTGAAGCACTCTGCTCCATAAAGGAACAGCTTCGTCAAGTCCCAGAGCGCGGATTAGGGTATGGTGTACTTCGTTATCTGTCGGACGATCAACAACTGAAAGCCAAGCTGCAATCGCTGCCTACGCCTGAGATCAGCTTTAACTATTTGGGACAGTTCCATCAGCTGCAGAAGGAGGCAGCAAGCATATTCGGTGCAGCTTCGGAGGATTATGGAGTCGTTCAGAATCCGTCCGATCCGCTCGCCCATCTGCTGGACGTAGCGGGAATCATTGTGGAAGGGCAACTGCAATTGACTTTATCTTACAGCAGCAATCTATTCCGTGAAGAAGAGATGCATGCACTGATTGTGCATTTCGCGCAGTCACTGCGTTCTCTAATCGCACACTGCCAATCAGCGGAAGCAGGTAAATTTACGCCTTCTGACTTCCCGCTTGCCCGTCTGTCACAAGTAGAGATTGACCGCCACCTGACGAATACAGAACAGATTGAGGATGCATACGGCCTAGCTCCGGCTCAAGAGGGGATGCTGTTCCATTCGATCTATGCGCCGTCATCCGGCGTCTATATTCAGCAGGTTAGTTTCACGCTGCAAGGCAGTTTGAATCGGCAGGCGTGGCAACAAGCGTGGAAGATGCTGTGCGATCAGCACCCGATACTGCGGACAGCCTTCCTGTGGGAAGGAATATCTGAACCGCATCAAGTCGTTTATCCGCGCGTCACGATACCGTTCACTGACCTTGATTGGAGTGGGTACGGGGCAGAGGAGCAATCCGCTCTGGTTGCTGAATTTTTACGAGAAGATAGGGTGAAAGGGTTCGTTCTGGATAATGCGCCGCTTATGCGCATGGCTATGATCCGATTGTCTGACGATTGCTGCCAATTCATCTGGACGTTCCATCACCTGCTGCTTGACGGCTGGAGCACACCGATCATACTCGGTGAGCTGGCTACCATCTATCATGCGCTCTGCAGCAAGCAGCCGCTTGAATTGATTGCCGGAAGACCGTATCGCGACTATATCGCTTGGTTATACAAGCAAGATGAACATGAAGCGGAGCAGTTCTGGACGGACAAGTTAAGAGGATTCACTGCGCCGATACGGCTGCCTGTAGAGCGATCACAGACAGCGGAAGCTGCTGGCAATAAGGATGTCGAGCACCTGCTGTCTAAGGAAGTGACTCAACGTTTGCAGCAGTTGGCGCGTCAGCATAATGTTACGTTGAACACAGTCGTGCAAGGCGCATGGGCCATTTTGCTATATCGATATACAGGTGAGACGGATGTTGTGTTCGGTTCTACGGTTGCAGGAAGACCAGCGGATCTTCAAGGCTCAGAGCATATGGTGGGATTATTCATCAACACGCTGCCTGTGCGCGTGCAAGTCAACCCTGATGAAGCAGCTCAGAATTGGCTGAGAAGATTGCAAGATCAACTGGTCGAGCAGCGCGAATATGAATTCTGTCCGTTAGTAAAAATTCAGAGCTGGAGTGAAGTACCGCGCGGAATCAGCTTATTCGATTCGATTGTCGTGTTCGAGAATTACCCGATTGGGCCGCCAGCTGAGCAAGCAGGTGAAGGAGTAGTCATTACGTCATCTGAGACAATCGACCAGACGAATTACCCATTGATGGTGGCCGCAGTCCCAGGGGAAGAGCTGTCCTTGCGTATTGCTTATGATACGGCCCGTTATGGGGACGGCGCTATCAGTCGTATGATGGGGCATCTGACTGCACTGCTAACCGGTTTAGCAGCGGATTGGAGCCTAACTGTAGCTACTCTGCCGATACTGACTGAAGCTGAGCGCAATGAACTGCTGCCTGCAGAACCGATCTCGATGCCAACAGCGGACGTTCGCTGCATTCACGAATGGTTCGAGCAGCAGGCCGCAGCACGACCAGATAACATTGCTGTTGTTTATGAGAAACATGCACTGACCTACACTGAACTTAATGAGCAAGCGAACCGTCTCGCTCGTTATTTACAGAAGCAAGGAGCAGGCCCTGAAACGATGGTCGGCTTATGCATGGAGCGATCGCACAACCTAATAGTTTCCATTCTTGGCATTCTCAAGGCGGGAGCCGCTTATGTGCCGCTTGATCCGGTGTATCCGGCAGAACGTCTCAGCTTTATGCTGGAAGATTCGGAGACACCGCTGGTGCTGACACAAGCACAGCACCAGGATTCATTGCCAACAGTTGGGGTACGGATGATCTGTCTGGATGCGATACAGGACGAGCTTGCGCTGGAGAGTGGTGACAACTTGGGCACAACGGCTGCTCCAGACAATCTTGCTTATGTTATTTACACCTCAGGCTCAACCGGCAAGCCAAAAGGGGTTGCCGTATGCCATGAGCATGTCGTGCGCTTGTTTACTTCAACAGAGGCTTGGTACGGTTTCCATGAACAGGATGTATGGACGTTGTTCCACTCATATGCCTTCGATTTCTCAGTTTGGGAAATGTGGGGAGCACTGCTGTACGGTGGGAAATTAGTTGTTGTTTCCTATTATACGAGCCGTGCAACGGATGAGTTTTATCAATTGCTTGCAGCGGAACAGGTTACGGTGCTGAATCAGACGCCATCCGCTTTCCAACAGTTGATTCGTGCAGAGGAGCGAATGGGAATTGCGGACCTAGCGCTTCGTTATGTCATATTTGGCGGTGAGGCATTGGATCTGCCTGCACTTAGCCCTTGGTTCGAGCGCCATGGAGAGGACTATCCGACGTTAGTCAACATGTATGGCATTACCGAGACGACGGTCCATGTCACCTATCGACCGATTACGATGAAGGATGTGCACGAAGCAAGTGGAAGCCTGATCGGCAAGCCGATTCCCGATTTGCACATTTATGTGCTGGACAGTGCACTGCAGCCTGTGCCTGTTGGTGTGACAGGGGAGATGTATATTGCTGGAGCTGGTGTGACACGAGGTTATCTGAACCGAGCCGAATTAACCGCAGAAAGATTCATTCCGAATCCGTTCAGCCAACAACCGGAGGCACGCATGTACAAGAGTGGGGACTTGGCTTGCTGGAAGGCAAATGGAGAGCTTGAATATGTAGGGCGCGCCGATGAGCAGGTTAAAATTCGCGGTTTCCGTATTGAACTGGGTGAGATTGAGTCCGTGTTGGCTCAATATCCCTCCGTACGTGAAGTAACGGTAATGGCACGTCAAGACGGAGAGGAAGACAAGCGGTTAGTCGCCTATCTGACTACCGAGGATGCAGACATCACAGTAGCCGGTCTTAGAGCCCATCTCGCTAACAGACTGCCCGACTATATGATTCCAGCGGCATTTGTGATCATGGATGCATTCCCGCTCACCAGCAACGGCAAAGTAGACCGCAAAGCACTTCCGGCTCCCGAGATTTCTCACCTTGATTTGAAGCGAAGCTATATAGCACCGCGCAATCCGACGGAGGAGAAATTATCGGCAATCTGGGCAGAAGTAATGGGCATCGAGCGGGTCGGAATTGAAGACAATTTCTTTGAATTGGGCGGTCATTCCTTGCTTGCCACTCGTTTGATTTCGCGAATACGCGATGCCTTTCAGGTCGAGGTTCCACTGGCAGCATTATTCGAATCGCCTACAGTAGCATCACTTGTTGCGACAATTCAGCAAGCACAGGAAGAACAAGCCGGCACTGCTATGCTAGATGAGCTTCTCAAGGAGTTGGATGGAATTTCCGAAGAGGAGCTGCTTCAAATGTTGGCAGAGCAAGCGGCGGACAAGGAGAATGAATAGATGAGCGATATGAACACACGGTTGGCCTCATTAACTCCCGAACAACGTCAGATGCTTGTCAAAAAATTAGCAGAGAGGAAGGCGGCCATAAGGCCGTCTCCTACTCCGCAGCCGATTGATCCGCATGGTTCTGCGCTCTCTTATGCACAGCAACGCCTCTGGCTGCTGGATCAACTTGAGCCTAACATGAGCCATTATAACATTCCGTTCTCGCTTCGCTTTAGAAGCAAGCTTGACATATCCGCTCTGCAGCGCAGCTTGACGGAGATTGTACGCAGGCATCAGGCATTGCGAACTCGCTTCATGGAGAGAGCGGACGGTGCTGTGCAAGTAGTTGAACCTATCGAAGCAGATTGGCAATTCCCGCTGATGCAGGTGAATCTGTCTGATCAGGCAGAAGTGGGCTTGGACCAGGAAGAAGAAGCGCAGCGCCTCGTCAACGAAGAGGCGGCAAAACCGTTTAACCTGGCAACAGGGCCGCTGCTGCGCGGCTTGCTTATTACAGTTGGGGATAACAATCATATCCTGCTTGTCACCTTCCATCATATTGTGTTCGATGGCTGGTCGCTGACGGTGTTTCAGCAGGAACTGCTGTTATTGTATGAAGCTCATGCGGCAGGGCAATCCTCTCCACTGCCTGACCTGCCGATTCAATATGTTGATTATGCGATCTGGCAGCGCCAATGGTTGACAGAGACCGAATTGCAGCACCAACTGGACTATTGGACAGATAAGCTGGGGGACGCCGACCATGTGTTGGAGCTGCCAACAGATCGTCCGCGTCCAGCGGTTCAGACGTTCCGCGGGGATATTCGTTCACTACATATTGGTGAGCATATCGTTAAGCCGCTGCGGGAATTAAGCCGCAAGGAAGGGGCTTCGCTGTTCATGACGATGCTGGCAGCATTCCAGATCTTCCTTTATCGGTATACGGGCAAGCATGATCTATCTGTCGGCACACCGATTGCGAATCGGGGCATGTCGGAAGTAGAAGGATTAATTGGCTTCTTTGTCAACACGCTCGTTATGCGTGGCGATTTATCTGGAAGCCCGACGTACCGCCAGATGCTTAAACAGGTGAGAAGGACAGCTTTGGAGGCGTATTCCAATCAGGATTTGTCGTTTGAACGATTGGTCAATGCGCTGCAGCCGGAGCGCTCTGTCAGTCATGCACCGCTGTTCCAAGTGATGTTCACGATGGATGAGGCACAGGTCTCAGACCGCTCCAGTGTAGGGACTGGTGGGCTTGTCGTCGAACCATATACATTTGATAGCCGGAGCGCCAAGTTTGATATTACGCTGATGATTTTTGATACAGGGGACAACGGTGTAGTAGCACAGATGGAGTATAATACTGATCTTTTCCATGAGAGTACCGTGCTGCGCATGCTGCGTCATCTGAACAATCTGTTCGCAGGGATTGCGGCCAATCCGGACAGCCCAATCGGGACATTGCCGCTGCTGGATGATGCAGAAGTTCATGAACTGCTCGTTGCACGCAATCAGACTAGCGCGGTGGGCGATGCAAGCTTGATAAGTCTGCACGAACGAATAGCCGCTCATGCTGAACTGACACCTAATGCGATCGCTGTCGTAGACGGACAGATTACATTGACTTATCGTGAATTAAATCGTCGTGCGAACCAGCTTGCCCATCATGTGCGCAAGCTCGGCATAGGTACGGAGACAATTGCTGGAGTGTTGGCCCATCGGTCGGCGGCACAAGTTATTGCTATAGTAGCCATTATGAAAGCAGGCGGTGCTTATTTGCCTATTGACCCGAACTATCCTCGGGAGCGGATCGCCTACATGATGGAAGACGCTCGAATTCCAGTGTTGATAGCAGAGAAATCATTACAAACTCATCTTCCGCAACATTCAGATGCAACAATTGTATGGATCGATGATATAGCCGCGTATGCCGAAG
The DNA here is from genome assembly GCF_000293805.1 of Paenibacillus alvei DSM 29. Taxonomy (GTDB): domain Bacteria; phylum Bacillota; class Bacilli; order Paenibacillales; family Paenibacillaceae; genus Paenibacillus_B; species Paenibacillus_B alvei. The sequence goes on from NZ_AMBZ01000007.1 coordinate 149,202, forward strand.
AGGAAGGCGAAGTTCCGCCTGATTTATGCACCTCTCCAAGCCAACTGGCCTATGTTATTTATACGTCCGGTTCGACAGGGAAACCGAAAGGCGTTCAGATCGAGCATGCTGGTCTAATGAATTTGGTGCAATGGCATATACGCGAATATGCGATGACCGCGGCGGATCGGGCGACATTGTTCGCAGGGCCTGCATTCGATGCTTCTGTATGGGAGCTATGGCCAACATTAGCAGCGGGAGCTTCCATCTACATTCCGCACGAGGAGCTGCGAACCGATCCAATTGGACTGCGTGACTGGATGCTGCAAAGCGGAATTACGCTCAGCTTTTTACCGACTCCGATGGCCGAAGCGGTTATTTCGTTAGATTGGCCTGCATCGTGCGCACTGCGGTATTTGTTGACTGGTGGAGACCGACTGCGCTTATTTCCGGCAGACAACCTGCCATTTCAGCTTGTGAACCATTATGGACCTACAGAGTCGACAGTCGTTGCCATTGCAGGTCACGTTCCGACTGTATCTGCGAACGGGGGTCAGCTTCATCTTCCTTCCATTGGCTATCCAATAGCCAATACAGAAATTTATTTGCTGGATGAGCATATGCAGATTGTTCCTGATGGCGTTGCAGGTGAAATCTACGTTGGTGGCAGCGGATTGGCACGCGGATATTTGCACCAGCCGAAGCTTACCGCCGAGAAGTTCGTTCCAAGTCCGTTCCAGCCTGAACGCTTGCTCTACCGCACGGGCGACTTGGCACGGTATAACGCAGCTGGTGCGATTGAATTTATCGGGCGTGCAGATGATCAAGTGAAAGTTCGCGGCTACCGAATCGAGCTGGGTGAAGTGGAAAAAGCGATAACGGAGCATGCTGCAGTTAAAGAGGCGGTCGCGCTTGTGAAAGAGGTACGTTCAGGCGATCGGAGACTGGTTGCGTATGTAGTGTCGGAAGAACACGATGCACACAGTGCATTCACAGCAGAGCTTCGTACTTACTTGCGTACGAAATTGCCTGAATATATGGTTCCAGCCGCCTTCGTCATGTTGGAGCAACTGCCAATTACCCCGAATGGCAAGGTGGATCGCAAGGCGCTTCCTGAACCAGAGTTTACAGTGGAGACGCAAGCTTATGTGGCGCCGCGCACAGCCAAAGAAGCGCAGCTTGCTGCCATATGGGCAGATGTGCTTGGCGTAGAGCAGGTAGGCATCCACGACAATTTCTTCGAATTGGGCGGAGACTCGATCTTGAGCATCCAGATTGTCAGCCGTGCTCGGCAGAGTGGATTGCAGCTTACACCTAAAATGCTGTTCCAGCATCAGACAATTGCCGATTTGGCTGCAGAAATTCGTGAAGGGGCAGTCGTGGAGGCCGAGCAGGGCATCGTAACCGGAGAAGTACCGCTTACGCCAATTCAGCGCTGGTTTTTTGCCCAGCCGATGCAAGCGCACCATCATTTCAATCAGTCCATGATGTTTATTGTTCATCCATCCGTCCAGCAACAGATGCTGCGTGAAGTTGTTCGGCAGCTAATCCATCATCATGATGCTTTGCGCCTGCAATATACAGCTGGAGATGCAGGTTGGGAGCAATATAATGCGGGCGTTACCGAAGAAGTTCCATTTACTTGCGTAGATGTAAGTGGATTGCGTGCAGAAGAGCAGACAGCTATGATCGAGCGCATCGCAGCGGAAGCACAGCAAAGTCTCGATCTAAATGCAGGTGTACTGCTGCAGGCTGTCTATTTCAACTTGGGCGCAGACCAAGCAGGCCGCTTGCTCATCGTCATCCATCATCTCGGCGTGGACGGTGTCTCTTGGCGAATTCTGATGGAGGATTTATATCGAATTGGCCAAAATGTAGCAGCAGGTGAGTCGATTAGACTTCCAGCGAAGACTACCGCATTCCGTGACTGGGCGAAAAAGCTGGCCGAATATGCAACCTCAGATAAGGTGCTAATAGAGGCGGACTACTGGCTTGATGAGAAACGCAAACACATCCCATCACTGCCTGTCGACTTCATACATGGCGAGAACATGAATGCGACGACACAGGATATTATGGTGGAGCTTCCGCCTGAAGAGACACAGATGCTGCTGCAGGACGTTCCGCATGCGTACCGGACTCATATTAATGATGTCCTGCTTACTGCGCTGCTGCTTGCCATATCAGATTGGTCAGGGCATGACAAGCTGCTGCTTCATATGGAAGGGCATGGACGCGAAGAGCTGTTCGATGAGGTTGACTTGTCACGGACGGTAGGCTGGTTTACTTCGATGTATCCTGTGCTTCTGGAGCGAAGCAGCAAAAGAGAGCTCGGTGCCGAGCTGAAGTCGGTGAAGGAGCAGTTGCGTCAGGTGCCGAATAATGGGATCGGATACGGTATGCTTCGGTATATGGGCAGCAAGGAGCAGGCACAAATGCTCGAAGCGCTGCCGAAACCGCAGGTCAGCTTCAACTACTTGGGACAATTCGATCAAGTGCTGAGCAGCGGGGAGGACGGTCTATTCGGACAAGCTCCTGAACGTACTGGATCTGAACAGAGTCTGCAAGAGAAAAGGGCCCATCTGCTTGATATTACCGGACTTGTTGCAGGAGGCTCGCTGCGGCTGACGTGGACATATAGTGAGAACCTGTACTTGAGTGAAAGTATAGAACAGCTTGCCGTGCTGTACATGGAACAACTACGCGCTATTATTGCACATTGCCGTTTGCCGGAATCACGCGGAGTTACACCGTCTGATTTTCCGCTTGCACGCTTGACGCAAGAGCAGCTCGATCAGCTGGCCGGCACTGGTCAAGGTGTCGAGGATATCTATACATTATCTCCAATGCAGCAAGGCATGTTGTTCCACGCAGCGTTCACACCGGATTCACACGCATATTTTGAACAAATGAGCTGGATACTGCAGGGAGACTTCCATCCGGCGGCGATGGAGCAGGCATGGAATCGGGTTGTCGAACGGCATTCCATTTTACGTACCGCTTTTTACTGGGAGGAACTGAATGAACCGCATCAAGTTGTGTACAACTATGTAACTGTTCCGGTCGAATATTACGATTGGCGGACATGGACAGAGGCGGAGCGCGAGGCGAAGACAGAAGCATTCTTGCGTGAGGATCGAATAAGAGGCTTCAAGCTGACGGAGGCGCCGTTAATGCGCATTACGATGATTCGTCTCACTGATGAGAGTTCGCTGTTCTTATGGAGCTATCACCATCTGCTGCTCGACGGATGGAGTATGAATGCTTTGATTGCAGAAGTGCTGCAAGTATATGAGGCAGTTGTCCGCTCGGGAGAGCAGCCTGTGGAGCTCGTATTCGAGCCGGTTCGACCGTATCGAGACTACATTGGCTGGCTGCAGCAGCAAGATATGGAGCGGGCGAAGCAGTACTGGCGCGATTCCTTGCACGGCATTCATGCGCCTACGCCTTTGACAGTAGACCGCTTGCTTCCGGCTAATACTGAGTCCCAGGGAGAGTTCAGCAGCATCAAGATCACATTGCCTGCTGCATTGAACGACAATATACAGGCCTTCACTCGGCAGCACCAAGTAACACCCAATACGCTGGTGCAAAGTGCATGGGCACTCTTGCTGAGAAGATACAGTGGCGAGGAGGATGTCGTGTTCGGTGCGACTGTTTCGGGTCGTCCTGCTGATCTGATCGGCGTGGAGTCGATGATGGGCATTTTCATTAATACGCTGCCTGTTCGGATTCATGTGCCAGACGATGAGACGATTCTGACATGGGTGCAAGATGTGCAGGCGAAGCAGGTGGAACAGCGGGAATACGAATATAGCCCATTGTCGATGATTCAGAACTGCAGTGAGCTCGCCCAAGGAGCGCCGCTGTTCGACAGCTTGTTTGTTTTCGAAAATTATCCGGTCAGTGCCGGAAACAGTGAAGGCAGTGATGCAGGCGGGTTAACGGTTAGTTCGATGTATCTGTTCGAGCAGACGAATTATCCGCTTACCTTGCTCGCCGTTCCTGATAATGGATTCGACTTAGTCATTACATATGACCAGCAGCGGTTCGAAGCTGGCGCGATTACAAGAATGTTGAATCATCTAATCGTGCTGCTGCAAGGCATGTGCAGTCATCCAGAGCAGCCTGTCCAAGTGCTGACTATGCTGAGCGAAGAAGAGCACCAGCTTCTGCTTACAGAATGGAACCGGACAGATGCTCCATATCCACTGGAACAATGCATTCATCATCTGTTCGAGCAGCAGGTGGAACGTACGCCTGCCTTGCCTGCACTTCGTTATGAGGAACAGGTGCTGACATATGCCGAATTGAATGCCGAAGCAAATCGGCTTGCCCGATATTTGCAGCGAAAAGGTGTCGGTCCAGAGGTTCCTGTGGCAGTATGTATGGAGCGCTCGATCGATATGGTGGTTGGTCTGCTTGCGATATTGAAGGCTGGCGGCGCATATGTGCCGATGGATCCGGATTATCCACATGATCGGCTTGCGTTCATGTTCGAGGATACGAACGCACCACTGCTGCTTACGCAGCGTCACTTGCTTGAGCGGATCCCTGAATATGCAGGACAAGCCGTATGCATGGATGAGCAGCGGCAGTACATTGCAGCAGAGAGCGATGCACCGCTGAACATCAAGGTATCTCCTGACAACATGTGCTACATCATTTATACATCAGGTTCAACCGGAAGGCCCAAAGGGGTCGTCAATATTCATCGTGCTGTTGTCAACCGGCTCCTCTGGATGCAGGAGGCATATCAGCTTACATCAGAAGATCGTGTTCTGCAAAAAACACCGTTCAGTTTCGATGTATCCGTATGGGAATTTTTCTGGCCGATAATGACGGGAGCTACGCTTGTCGTTGCTGCACCTGGAGGACACCGTGATCCTGCATATCTGCGTGATCTTATTCGTCAGGAACGAATTACGACACTGCACTTCGTTCCATCAATGCTGCAGGCCTTCCTGGAAGAAGAAGGTGTTGAGCATTGCACTACGATTCGTCAGGTTATGTGCAGTGGGGAAGCACTTTCCTATGACTATCAGGAGCGCTTCTTTGCCAAGCTGGACGCACAGCTTCACAATCTGTACGGCCCTACAGAAGCGGCTATCGATGTTACGCACTGGACATGCCGCCGGGATACGGCATTGCGGACCGTTCCGATCGGGATGCCGATTGCGAACATTCAGATCTATTTGCTCGATCAGGAGCTTCGTCCTGTGCCGATCGGGGTGCCTGGGGAGCTGCATATCGGCGGCGTTGGGCTGGCGCGCGGCTATTGGAATCGCGAGGCGCTGACGGAAGAGAAGTTTATTCGCAATCCATTTGATCCTTCGATGCAATCCCGTCTATATAAGACAGGAGATCTGGCACGATATATGCCGGACGGTGTGATCGAATATATGGGGCGTATCGACCATCAGGTTAAAATTCGCGGGTTCCGCATTGAGCTTGGGGAAATTGAAAGTGTGCTTACGGCTCATCCGAATATTAAGGAAGCGGCCGTCGTAACACGGGAAGATACCCCTGGGCATAAACGTCTCGTTGCTTATGTCGTCGCAGAAGAAGCTAAAGAAGTGCAGGCTGCGCAGCTCAGCAGCTACCTGCTGGAAATATTGCCTGATTATATGGTTCCAGCATCGTATACGTTCTTGAAGGCGATGCCGCTGTCGCCTAATGGCAAGCTGGATCGCAAAGCTTTGCCTGCTCCGCAGGATGCGCGCCTCGTATCCGGCAAGCCTTATGCTCCGCCACGCAATGCGATAGAGAGAACGCTGGCTCAAGTATGGGCAGACGTATTGGGTGTGAAGCAGGTAAGCATACATGACAATTATTTCGAATTGGGCGGGGACTCGATTCTCAGTATGCAGATTGTATCGCGTGCACGTCAAGCAGGAGTGCATCTGACACCTAAGCTTGTATTCCACAACCCGACAATTGCACAATTGGCGGCAGTAGCTAAGGAAAAAGTAGTGGTGGCAGAGCAAGTGGAAGTAACGGGAGAAGTTGAATTGACGCCAATTCAGCGTTGGTTCTTCGACAAAGAAATGATCGATCGGCATCACTGGAATCAATCGATGCTGTTGTCCGTGCGTCCTCCGGTAAATCGTCACGCCATAGAGCAGGCGATAGCTCATTTGCTGAAGCAGCATGATGCGCTGCGGCTTCGCTTTATTCCAGTGGGTGACGGTTGGAAGCAGGTGTCTGCTCCTGTTGGCTCTGATATGCCATTAGAGTGGGTAGATCTGTCGAATTGCTCAGAAGATCGCAGACTGACTGCCATCCAAGCAGAGACCGCACGGCTGCAATCCAGTCTCGATCTGACAGCTGGGCCGATTATACGGGCAGCTCTGTTTGATTGCGGTGAACACGATGCTGCTAGACTGTTCATCGTCATTCACCATCTAGCAGTAGATGCAGTGTCATGGCGGATTGTGATGGAAGATCTGGAGACGGCTTATGCGCAGTTACTTCAAAATGAACCCGTTCAGCTCCCGCCCAAAACGACGTCATACCGCCAATTTGCAGCCCGCATGAAGGAGTATGCGCAATCTGAAGCAGTTAAACGCGAGCTGTATTATTGGTCGAGTCATAATGACGGCACAGAGCTGCATATGCCGTTCATGAAGGAGATCGATCATGTTGAAGCTGCACGCAAGCTGAATACAGTTAGCTCGACCCGCACTGTCAATATTTCTCTATCTGCAGAGGAGACGAAGGCATTGCTGCAGGAGGTGCCGCTTGCTTATCGTACTCAGATTAATGATGTACTGCTGACTGCATTGCTCCTTGCCTTCAATAAGTGGTCAGGGCAAATGACACTGCAAATTGATATGGAAGGTCATGGTCGAGAAGATATATTCGAAGAGTTCGACTTGTCACGTACAGTTGGCTGGTTCACCTCGGTCTTCCCGGTTCGACTTGAAGTGTTTGCAGCAGAGAGTGTCGAGTTCACACTCAAGCGTGTTAAAGAGTTCATGCGGAATATTCCACAGCGGGGGCTTGGATACGGTCTGCTGCGCTATGTTAATGAAGATGAAGAAGTTCGCGAGTTAATGGACTCGCATCCAGATTCGCTGATTATGTTCAATTATTTGGGACAGATCGATCAAGGCGTTGCCGCTGATACGCTGTTGGCGAGCGCATATGAGGAAACGGCACTTGACAGCAGTTCGCATGGGCTTAGACGCTATCTGCTGGACATTGCTGGAATGGTTACGAATGGCGAATTTCATCTTGGCTTCATGTACAGTGAACATCTTTTCCGTGCTGAAACGATTGAACAACTGTCGGAGCTGTTCTTGTCTGCTCTTCATACTATTATCGATCATTGCCGTCAACCTCAGGCAGGCGGAATTACGCCGTCTGACTTCCCGTTGGCCAAGCTGCCGCAAGTACAGCTTGATCAATTGTATGCGAAGGATCAACACATCCGTGATCTGTATCCGCTGACTCCGATGCAAGCGGGAATGTTATTCCACTCCCTCGCGGAGCCGCATTCAGGAATGTATTGCGAGCAGAACACTTTCACGCTGCAAGGCAGATTCCAGGCAATGGCGTTCGTGCAGGCGTGGCAACAGGTTATGGAGCGGCACGCAGTGCTTCGTACTCGCATTGAGTGGGAGGGGCTAGATCATCCGGTGCAGATATTGGTCGATGACGTTTCTGTTCCGTTCAATGAGCTGGATTGGAGCATGCTGTCTGCACATGAACAGGAGCGCAAGCTGCAATTATTTTTAGAGGAAGATCGCCGAACTGGCTTTGACTTTACTCGGGCACCAATTATGCGTATGGCCATTATTCACTTAGATGCCAATACAGTCAAATTCGTATGGACGTTCCACCATCTGCTGCTCGACGGATGGAGCAACCCGATTGTCGTTCAGGAGTGCTTCGCTCTGTATGAGTCCATTGTGACAGGCACGGAAATTCAATTGGAGGCGGTTCGCTCCTACAGGGATTATATGTATTGGCTGCATGAACAGGATCAAGTGGCGGCGGAATCGTTCTGGACAACCTATTTGTCCGGTATCGAGGCGCCTATACAATTGCCGCTGGATCGACCAACAGCTGTTGAATCATCTGGCTTTGCAGAGGTTGTTCTGCATGTAGATGAGCCATTGACTGCATCGCTGAACAGCTTGGCGCGCATGCATCAGTTGACGCTCAGTACGATTGTACAAGGTGCATGGGGGCTGCTGCTAAGCCGTTATAGCGGAGAATCCGATGTGCTGTTCGGAGCAACTGTCGCAGGACGGCCTGCTGAGCTGGAGGGCGTTGAGACAATCGTCGGCTTGTTCATCAACACACTGCCTGTAAGAACGAAGATATCGGCTCATATGGACGTCATATCCTGGCTGCGCGACCTGCAAACTTGGCAGACGGACAAGCAGCAGTACGAATATGCGGCACTTAGTCAGATTCAGTCGTGGAGTGATATGCCGCAAGGAACACCGCTGTTCGACAGCATTATCGTATATGAGAACTATCCGATTCAAGTTACGATATCGGAGCCGGGAAGCATGGATAGGTCTGCTATAGATAAAAACGACAGAATAGTTCGTGCAGGGGATGAAGCAGGACATCCAGCAGAGATTGATTTAGCTGATGTAAAAGAAAATCAGAAAGCTGTCACAGCTAACGAGACTGGAGGCGTGCAGCTGCTTGGTGTACAGTCTTTCGAACGAACGAACTATCCGATTACATTGACTGCTGTGCCTGGGGATGCGCTGGAGCTGCAGATTGGTTACGATACGACTCGATATTCTTCCACCGACATGGAGCGGATGCTGCTGCACTTGCGCAATCTTCTGCAGGGCATCGCATCTCTTCCAGATGGGCTGGTTGTAGAAGTGCCGATGCTTGGAGATGCCGAGGGAGACCAGTTGCTGCTGAACTGGAATGAGACGATGGCAGAGTACCCGTCAGGCTGTGTGCATCAGCTCATCGAAGCACAGGCGCTCGCTGCACCAGAGCGGACGGCGCTCGTCGTTGGACAAGACATGCTCACATACGGGGAGCTGAACGAGCGCGCCAACCGACTGGCTCATTATTTGCGGAAGCTGGGCGCAGGACCAGAAGTATTGGTCGGCATCTGTGCGGAGCGTTCTACAGAGCTGGCGGTCGGCATCTTAGGCATCTTGAAGTCCGGCGCTGCCTATGTCCCGATTGATGCCGCATATCCGGCAGAGCGAATTGCGTATATGATCGAAGATGCGTGCATGCCGCTGCTGCTGACACAAGAGCGCCTCATTCGGCAGTTGCCGCAGCATGAGGCGACGATCGTGCGGCTGGATGCCGATTGGGAGGCAATTGCGAAGGAGTCGGCGGATGCAGTTATAAGCGGAGTAGGCGAAGAGAACGCGGCGTACGTGATTTACACATCAGGTTCAACCGGACAGCCGAAAGGCGTCGTCGTTACGCACGCTGCCATGGTGAACCACAATCACAGTGCGGTATCGCTGTACGAGCTGACCGAAGCAGACCGTGTGCTTCAATTCGCGACCATTAGCTTCGATGCTGCAATTGAAGAGCTGTTCCCGACATGGCTGTGCGGCGCAGCATTAGTCATGCCGGAGGAGCGCCTGCTCAGCATATCCGGCTTCACGGAGCTTATTGAAAGAGAGCGGCTCAGTGTGCTCAACCTGCCGACAGCATATTGGCATGAGTGGGTAAATGAGCTGGCAGCAGGGCGGGCTCCGCTGCCGAGCAGCATTCGCACGGTCATCATCGGCGGAGAGCGGCCATCGCCGGAGCGGTTCGCGGAATGGCAGCAGCTTGCAGGTAGACGCGTGGCGTGGTACAACACGTACGGCCCAACGGAAGCGACAGTCATCAGCACGGCATTCCGTGCACCAGTGCCGGATGAGAATGGAGGGCCGACATACAGCGAAGTTCCAATAGGACGTCCGATTGCCAATACGCAAGTGTACATCCTGGACAAGCATATGCAGCCCGTGCCGACAGGCGTGCCTGGCGAGCTGTACATTGGAGGAAGAGGTCTGGCGCGTGGATATTGGAACAAGCCGGAACTGACCGATGCCGTGTTTATCTCGAATCCGTTTGCAGCTGGAGAACGGCTGTACCGGACAGGAGATCTGGCGAGATATGTACAAAACGGTGATATTGAATACTTAGGTCGCACTGATTATCAGGTGAAAATTCGCGGCTTCCGCATCGAGCTTGAAGAAGTGGAATCTGCGCTTACCCAGCAGGATGGGGTGAGACATGCACTTGCACTTGCCCGCGAAGATCAACAAGGTGAGAAGCGGCTTGTCGCATATGCAGTTATGGAGAATGCAGCAGATGTGTCCGTATCCCAATTACAACAAGCGTTGAAGGAACGGCTACCGGCATACATGATCCCGTCTGCGATCGTACTGTTGGATCAACTGCCGCTTACAGCGAACGGAAAACTGGATCGCAAAGCGCTGCCTACGCCTGATCTGAACGCTTGGCAGAAGATCCGCGAATATGCTGCTCCGCGCAATGAGACAGAGCGGATTCTGAGCAAGGTGTGGGCGCAAGTGCTTGGAACCGAGCGTATAGGCGTTCATGATAACTTCTTTGAACTGGGCGGGGACTCTATTCTAAGCATTCAGATTGTGTCGCGGGCTGGTCAGGCAGGGCTGAAGCTGACACCTAAGCAACTGTTCGAGAATCAGACAGTGGCAGAATTGGCTGCGGTGGCTAAGCAGGCTATCCCGATGCTGGTGGACGATGGACCGGTAACTGGGTTCGTACCACTGACACCGATTCAGCGTTGGTTCTTCGAACAGCCAATGGAGAATCGTCATCATTGGAATCAAGCGATGCTGCTGACCATCAAGCAGCCTGTCCAATTGGAAGCTCTGCAGGAGGCTGTAGCGCATCTGATGCTCCATCATGATGTCTTGCGGCTGCGCTTCGCGCTGACGGAAGCTGGCTGGGAACAGCGGATCGCTGGCGTAGATGGAGAAGCGGAAGCACCTATACTTGTATTTGATTTGACTGCATTGTCGGCACAGGAACAGATTGAACATATCGAAGCAGAATCAGATCGTTTGCAGCAAACGTTGAACTTGACAGAAGGTCCTATCATACGCACAGCACTGTTCGAGCTTGGACCGGATCACCCAGCGAGACTGTTAATCGTGATTCATCATCTGGCTGTGGACGGAGTATCTTGGCGCATTATTCTCGAGGACCTGCAGCTTGCGTATGAGCAGCTCTTGCAACGCATGCCAGCTCAGCTTCCAGCGAAAACAACATCGTTCAAAGCGTGGGCAGAACGATTGCATGCGTATGCTGATTCTGATGAAGTGAAGGATGAGCGAGCATACTGGATGCAGCCAAAGCGCCTGCATGCGCAGCCTCTGCCAACCGATGTCATTGTATCAGCCGACACCGTTAACCAAGTCAATACGTATGCATCGTCCGAAACGATAACGACTGTGCTGGATGCTGAAACGACGCGAGCCTTGCTGCAGGATGTTCCTTCTGTATATCGCACGCGAATGAATGACATCCTGTTGGCGGCATTAGCCCGGACAATCGCAGCCTGGACAGATAACAGAACGGTTGTGGTGGATGTTGAGGAGCATGGAAGAGAAGAGTTGTTCGAAGACGTTGATCTATCACGTACTGTTGGCTGGTTCACAGCAGTCCATCCGCTGCTGCTAGAGTTAAGTGCCAGCGGAACGGTTCAGGAAGATATTAAGGCGATCAAGGAACAGCTTCGCAGTATCCCGCAAAAAGGAGTCAGATACGGGTTATTACGTTATATAGCCTCTGACATCGCAGCGTCTGACATGATGCGGCAAGCGACTGAACCAGACATATTGTTCAACTATTTGGGCCAGATGGATCAGGCTGCAGAAGACACAGAGCTAGTAATCGGCATTGCCCCAGAATCTTATGGCATGCCAGTTAGTCCCGAAGCTCCGCGTGATCATTTGATCGAAATCAATGGGCTCATTAGCGGCAAGCAACTGGTTATGAGTTGGACTTATAGCCGACAGTTGCATCATTCCGCTACTATTGAGCACCTTGCAGCTTCTTATTTGAATGCTATTAGAGAAATCATTGAGCATTGCAAGCAGCCGGAAGCAGGAGGATGGACGTTGTCGGACTTCCCGCTCGTCTCAGCTTCACAAGCGCAGCTAGATCATCTGTACGCTGCTGCGCCGAACATTCGTGATCTGTATCCGCTTAGTCCGATGCAGGAGGGGATGTTGTTCCACTCGCTTGCTGATCTGCGTTCCGGAATGTACTGTGAGCAGACAGGGTTTATGCTGGGCGGAAAGTTCAGCGTAGACGCATTTGAACAGGCTTGGCGTGACTTGGTGAATCGGCATTCGATATTGCGAACTCGTATATGTTTGGAAGGCTTCGAACAGCCACTACAAGCAGTTCTTGATGATGTGCCGCTGCCAATTCAGCAGCTAGACTGGCGTTCCATTGCGGCAGAGCAGCAGAAGCATATGATGAAGAGCCTCCTGGAAGAAGATCGCCAAAGAGGCTTCCAGTTCCATGAAGCGCCGATTATGCGCTTTACAATTATTCATCTAGCGAATGATAAGGTTCAGTTGATATGGACGTTCCATCATATGCTGCTTGATGGGTGGAGCAACCCGATTGTCATACAGGAATTTTTCGCTCTTTATTATGCATATGCCATGGGGACACCAATACAGCTTGAACCGACGAGATCTTATCGCGATTACATCGCATGGATGCAGAAGCAGGATCAGCAGGCAGCAGAAACATTCTGGCGTGAGTACTTGGCAGGTATTGCAGCACCTACTGAGATTCGTCTGCAGCAACCGGATTTAGTGCCGACAACTGATATGGACTATAACGAACTGGAGCTGGAGATTGGGACAGAGCTGACCAGCCAGCTGCAATCATTCGCGCGAAACCACCAGCTAACACTCAGCACTATGGTGCAAGCAGCATGGGGGTTGATGCTTAGCCGCTACAGTGGAGACACCGATGTGCTGTTCGGGGCAACTGTTGCTGGCAGACCTGCAGATTTAGCTGGTGTGGAATCTATCGTTGGATTGTTCATCAATACGCTGCCGGTTCGTGTTCAAGTTCGGACAGATATGGATGTATTGGCATGGCTGTTGCACTTGCAAGAGCAGCAAGCAGAGAAGCAGCAGTATGAATATACGGCTTTGACGCAGATCCAATCATGGAGTGAAGTGCCGCATGGAACGCCGCTGTTCGACAGCATTATCGTGTATGAGAATTACCCGATACAGGTCACGGTTCCGGAGGTAGCCGCAGCAGTGGAAGACGCAGTTGCGGAAGAGACAACGGCTTCCGAAGGCGTAGAATTGCTTGGGGTGCATTCCTTCGAACGGACGAATTATCCAATTACGTTGTCTGTTCTGCCTGGTGAGTCGTTGGGGCTGAACATCGGCTACGATACAACTCGATTCAGCAGTGCCGATGTTCGTCGTATGCTGGAGCATCTGCGCAACTTGCTTCAGGGCATGGCAGCTGGTCCGACTGAAATGGCCGTACACTTACCAATGCTTAGCGAATATGAGAAATCGCAGTTGTTGCTGGACTTGAACAAAACAGCGGCAGAGTATCCGTCAGGCTGCGTGCATCAGCTTATCGAGGCGCAAGCGATCGCTGCACCGGAGCGGACGGCGCTCGTCGTTGGACAAGACATGCTCACGTACCGGGAGCTGAACGAGCGCGCCAACCGACTGGCTCATTATTTGCGGAAGCTGGGCGCAGGCCCAGAAGTATTGGTCGGCATCTGTGCTGAGCGTTCTGCAGAGCTGGCGGTCGGCATCTTAGGCATCTTGAAGTCCGGCGCTGCCTATGTCCCGATTGATGCCGCATATCCGACAGAGCGGATTGCGTATATGATCGAAGATGCGTGCATGCCGCTGCTGCTGACACAAGAGCGCCTCATTCGGCAATTGCCGCAGCATGAGGCGACGATCGTGCGGCTGGATGCCGATTGGGAGGCAATTGCGAAGGAGTCGGCGGATGCAGTTATAAGCGGAGTAGGCGAAGAGAACGCGGCGTACGTGATTTACACATCAGGTTCAACCGGACAGCCGAAAGGCGTCGTCGTTACGCACGCTGCCATGGTGAACCACAATCACAGTGCGGTGTCGCTGTACGAGCTGACCGAAGCAGACCGTGTGCTTCAATTCGCGACCATTAGCTTCGATGCTGCAATTGAAGAGCTGTTCCCGACATGGCTGTGCGGCGCAGCATTAGTCATGCCGGAGGAGCGCCTGCTCAGCATATCTGGCTTCACAGAGCTTATCGAAAGAGAGCAGCTCAGTGTGCTCAACCTGCCGACAGCATATTGGCATGAGTGGGTAAGTGAGCTGGCAGCAGGACGAGCTCCGCTGCCGAGCAGCATTCGCACGGTCATCATCGGCGGAGAGCGGCCATCGCCGGAGCGGTTCGCGGAATGGCAGCAGCTTGCAGGTAGACGCGTGGCGTGGTACAACACGTACGGCCCAACGGAAGCGACAGTCATCAGCACGGCATTCCGTGCACCAGTGCCGGTTGAGAATGGAGGGCCGACATACAGCGAAGTTCCAATAGGACGTCCGATTGCCAATACGCAAGTGTACATCCTGGACAAGCATATGCAGCCCGTGCCGACAGGCGTGCCTGGCGAGCTGTACATTGGAGGAAGAGGTCTGGCGCGTGGATATTGGAACAAGCCGGAACTGACCGATGCTGTGTTTATCTCGAATCCGTTTGCAGCTGGAGAACGGCTGTACCGGACAGGAGATCTGGCGAGATATGTACAGAACGGTGATATTGAATACTTAGGTCGCACCGATTATCAGGTGAAAATTCGCGGCTTCCGCATCGAGCTTGAAGAAGTGGAATCTGCGCTTGCCCAGCAGGATGGGGTGAAACACGCACTTGCACTTGCCCGTGAAGATCAAGCGGGCGGGCAGCGCCTCATTGCTTATGTTGTGGCTGAAAATGAAGCCGATGTCGACATAGCAAATATGCAGCAAGCGCTGAAAGAGCGATTACCGGCCTATATGATTCCGTCTGCGATTGTGCTGTTGGATGAATTGCCGCTTACGGCGAATGGCAAGGTGGATCGCCGAGTGTTGCCGATGCCTAACGAGCATCTCCTTGAAGGGAACACGGTACAAGCAGCACCACGCAACTTGACAGAGTTCCAGCTGAAGCAGATTTTTGAGGACATGCTGCAAGTAAGTGATGTAGGAATCCATGATCATTTCTACGATCTAGGCGGACATTCCTTGCTTGCGATTCGAGCCATTGCTCGAATCAAGCAGCAATTCAACTGCGAGCTTCCGATCAGTATTGTTCTTGAAAAAGGGACAGTCGCCGAATTGGCCAAGGAAATTTTATACAGCGATACGCAAGCACCGTTCTCGACACTTGTCACGCTACAGCCGAAGGGGACGCAGATTCCAATCTTCTTCGTCCATCCGGCGGGTGGCCTCGTGCTTAGCTATACGACGCTGTCCAAGCATCTGGGGAGCGATCAGCCATTTTATGCCTTCCAGTCTCGGGCATTAAACGGGGAAAGAACAGGACTTATCGAGGATATGGCAGCCGATTACATCACTGAGCTTCGTTCTGTACTGCCACATGGACCTTATCGGCTTGGCGGCTGGTCCATTGGCGGAACGATTGCTTTCGAGATGGCTCGTCAGCTTGTGCAGCAGGGAGAAGTGATCTCTGATCTTGTTTTACTGGATACTCCGGCTAAATATGCCGATGAGGATGAGGATATGGCACTCAGCGATGCAGAGCTGTGGTCCAAACTTATCGACCTTCCATTAGGCGAACTGCAGCAGGTTGAACCGAATAGGCAGCTAGATGAGTTGTTGGCTGAGGCGAAGAAGCGTAAAATCGCTGCTGAGGATATGACAGTGGAACATGTTAGAACTTTGCTCCAAGTATACCGTGATAATTCGATAGCGACTACAGCTTACAAGCCTGAGATGTATAATGGCCGATTGACGTTGATTCGTATACATGACGAAAGTGCAGTATATCAGGAGGAAACAATGGGTTGGAACTCGCTGGCAAAGCATGGTGTAGATGTCTA
Source organism: Paenibacillus alvei DSM 29 (assembly GCF_000293805.1). Lineage (GTDB taxonomy): Bacteria > Bacillota > Bacilli > Paenibacillales > Paenibacillaceae > Paenibacillus_B > Paenibacillus_B alvei. Next base: position 165,244 of record NZ_AMBZ01000007.1, read on the forward strand.
TTATGTTGAAGGTGAGCATCACACAATGATGGATTTGCCGTATGTGGAGGCCGTAGCGCACCATATGCTTCACTCGTTCCTTAACTAATTCAGCTAGGGGGGGAGAAGGTGTGTATTCTCCCCCCTCTAAGCTGACTAATACACAGAAGGAGTGCTTGAAATGAGTACAGTGACTGTAAACAATCGATGGATCGTTTGTCCGAAGCCTAATCCCAATGCTACATTTCGTCTATTCTGTTTCCCATTTGCAGGGGGATCCGCATCCGTGTTTCGTACATGGCATAAGAAGCTGCCAGACTATCTTGAGGTATGCTCGATACAGTATCCAGGCAGAGGTACATGGATGGGGGAAACATTTTATACGGACACCAAATCGATGGTTGAAGCGGCAGCGCAGGCGATTCGCTCTCATCTGGACAAGCCCTTTCTTTTCTATGGGCACAGCATGGGGGCCATTATTGCCTTTGAGCTTGCGCGATATTGTGCGGAGCAATTCGGTCGGCGCCCGATTCTGCTGATGGTTGGAGGGCGCAATGCGCCTGATGCGGATCGAGAGATCGAGCCGATCTACCATCTGCCTGAAGCAGAATTTCGTGCTGGACTGCGAACATATGGTGGAACACCAGATGAAGTGCTAGCGAATGACGAACTGATGGATTTGTTCTCACCAATATTGCGTGCCGATTTTCAATTGTCCGAAACATACTCCTACGAAGGTGGAAAAGTGACTTGTCCAATTGTTGCTTGGGGTGGATATGATGATCATATGGTGCCTGAGGACAATTTGCGTGATTGGAAGAGATTCACGGATTCACGATTTACATGCGAGATGCTGCCTGGAGGACATTTTTTCTTGCAAAGCCACCAAGAAGAACTGCTTATTAGAGTGAAGAGAGAATTAGAACTGCTTGCTCAATTATCAATTTGGGGCCGATTACAGTAATGCAATTTCCTATAATTATGTTATAATATACCTGAATTTAACAGAATAGGGTTGGAGGTTTGATAGGTGAACTTCACATTTCGAAAAAAGTCCACTGCACTGAAGTACAATTTGATCGGCCTGACTGTCGGCATACTGTTAGGACTTATTGCGATTATTCTCGTGGCTATCTTCTTGGGTTCTCCGTGGAATTGGATTGTCATGGTAATCGGAGTGCTTGTACTTTACGGTGGCACTCGCAGTCTGCTCGTCCTGATGAAGGAAGCTCACTCCATTGGCACGGAGGGGCTTGATTTCAAGTATTTTGGTTTCCATCTACATATTCCTTACCATGAAATTGATCGAGTAGAACGTTATACAGGAACATTGCCACGTTTTCTGGAGCTGCCTCACAGTGAACAGAAATATTCTCCCGACAACAAGACCCTCTACCTTGTAGCAGATACTGCGGAAATGATCGAAGTAACGATGAAACAACCGACCGAAACACCTCTTCCATGGCCGAGCAAAGAAGTGATCAACTTCTCCAAGCTCATTTTCAGCGTAGATGAACCCACGAAGTACCTTGATAAGTTATCTGAATATTTCAGTGATGAACAACCCAGTTCTGAAGCTAGTGTCGAAGTACAGCGCTCAATCTCGGATATTGCTGCTGCCAGTGAGACACTGAACGGTTCATTGCCCCGTTCAGAAGCAATACGAACGAAACGAAAGGAATTCATCGGAACAAGGGAAGGCAAGGCGATCAAAATTGCGGGTTTGCGCAAAACATATGGCAATTTTGAAGCAGTAAAGGGCATTGATCTGACCGTCGAGCCAGGTGAAATTCTAGCATTCCTTGGCAGCAATGGGGCAGGCAAAACTACTACAATTAAAATGTTGATAGGCTTGCTTGATCCAACGGCAGGAGAGATTACGATATGCGGAAAAGACTTGTTCCAAGATGGCTTATCTGCGCGGAAGCTAATCGGTTATGTGCCGGATAACCCGCTGCTGCGCGAGGGACTGACCGCACGTGAATTCCTGTGGCTCGTTGCAGGCTTGTATCATATTCCAGAGCAGGAGGCCAGAGCTCGAACGGAGGAACTGTTGAAGGCGCTCAAGCTAGAACAATGGGGCGATCATCTGATCCGTGGCTTCTCCCTAGGGATGAAGCGTAAGATGGCGATAGCAGCAGGGTTGATTCATCGCCCCAAAGTACTTCTGCTTGACGAAGTTACGAATGGTCTTGACCCTCGTGCTGCACGTGAGGTCAAGGATCTAATCGTTGATGCTGCCAACCAGGGAACAGCCATATTTATAACGACCCATATCCTTGGCTTGGCAGAAGAATTGGCGGATCAGATTGCAATTATTGATCGTGGTCAGTTGCAAGCATTAGGAACGATGGATGAACTCCGAACGCAGCTAGAAATGCCAGATGCGAATCTGGAACAGATCTTCCTCTACTTGACTGGTAATGTGCCGAGCGTGGAGGTGACGTGATGGCAAGCTCACATACAACACGTGCGCTAGTTCGATCCATCTTGCAAGAGAAATGGAATCAATCCTGGAGATTCAACAAATGGAAGCTTGGGTTATGGCTAAAGCTGGCTCAACTGTTTGTCGTCGGTTGGATTGTTCTTTTGCTTCGTGATGCATCTGTATACAGCTTCGGTCTCGTTGTGTCCTTCATATTATTATTATCTGTATTTTTGAGCGTGCTTGATATATTCGGTAAGCAGGAAGGGCAGTTATATTCAGACCGATTCATGCAATTCGTACACATATCAGCTTGTCCTCCTGCACATGTGCTGCTTGCTTTTGTGATTGCAGAGCTGCCCTCTAAGGCATTTACATCTCTATTAACAGCAATCGTACTAAGCAACCTTTTGCCGTATGATATTGTTGTTTGGGCAGCACCACTATTGTTTCTTATCAGTTTATTCGCTGGATTGATTGGAGATTTGTCTGGCTTGTTGATGCTGGTAATCTTGGTTCGAGTGATGCCTGCTATCTTGGGAGCAATACGGGCTGTTATACCTGGAATAATTATTGCTTTACTTGTTTATGTGGTGTATATTCTATCGAATGGAATTCCTATAGAAGCTATTGGATTGTTGCTACAAGAATATCAAGCGAGGATCTACTTAGTTATAGGTATGTTGATGTTTCCAGGTATTGGGATGCTGATCGCTTTGTGGCTTGCCCCGCTGCGAATTGGTGCATTGTATCGGGATGGTTGGAGAGAAGCTTCCAAGCGCTTCGATGCTGGAAAAAATGCGTCTTCCCAATCCAGATGGCCTGCGTTGATGTCGGGTCCAATAGGCGCAATTCAAGCAAAGGAATGGCTGCAGTTGAGACGTAATCGCATAACGTATGTGCGGCTGTTGTTCCTTGCTGCAGGCCTAATTGCCGCATTCTTTGCAGGTCCGATAATTGCTGCTCAGGATGATTCCTTACGTATGGTGATTGTTCTGGCGGCAGGCTTGCTCGTTGCTCTGTTAAGCTACGGAGAGGTTCTTGCCGCGATGTTTGTCGGGGAAGGGCGCAACATGGCTTTTTACATTATTTCTGGCACACATCCAGGGCACTTGCTGCTTGGCAAGATGCTGTCTGGGATGCCGCTTGGCGGCATTAGCTTAGCAAGTACATGGGTGTTCGCTCTGTTCAGTGGAATGTCCATAAGTGAGCAGATTCATGCGGCTGTTATCGGTGGGCTGCTTGGAATCGGCATGATTGTCATCTTGATTGGAGTTTCTGCAGTAGGCATTAATCTAAGCGAATTCGATAAGGGAGACGAAAAGCAAACCTCCTCTGAAGTTAGTGAACAGCTTCCAAGCGGGGTGGGTTCCTGGTTAGGCATTGGGGTGGCACTGCTTTACTGGATGATCGGTTCTGTTGCTGGTGGTGCGGATCTTCCAAACTGGGTTACATACCTGTTCGTTGCCGTGCTCATTATGATGATGATTCTGGCGTATGTTCTAGGCAACTCCCGTCTCTGGAAATTAATGCTGCGCGGCAAATGATAAGGAAGTTAAGCGGTTCACGACAGACCAATTACAGCCACATTCGTCAACCTCTATTGCCTTAATGGACGTTGTAGATAATAATAAGGAATAGGTAAGTTTGCAAGAAGCTGCGCCAGGTGTCGAATGCGCGGCTTCTTCTGTTGTGCAAGGAAAGAGGTGAGAGGATGAAGACGCTTGTCGTGGCAGAGAAACCGGATATGGGCCGCAACATAGCTTCTGTCATTGAACCGAGAGGACGGAAGCATCGAACTCATATTGAAGGTGAACGGTATATTATTACATGGGCGATTGGACATCTGCTCAGACTAGCTGAGCCTGAAGTGTACGATGCCAAATATAAACGTTGGAACTTCAATGATCTACCAATCCTCCCGTCTGCATTCAAGATCGTAGCGGAACGCCGGACGAAGGATCAATTGAAGATCATTGGCGAGCTGGCCAAGCAATGCAGTACAGTTGTGAATGCATGTGACGCAGGGCGGGAAGGTCAATATATTTTCGCGCTTATCCAACAGCACTATAAGTGGAAGCAACCCGTCAAGCGCTTATGGATTTCGGATTTGACCGCTGAAACAATACGTCGCGGATTCGAGGAGTTGAAGGGAGCGGAACATTATGAGCGGCTGACAGCCGCGGCAAGAGCTCGCAGCGAGGCGGATTGGATTATCGGGATGAATGCTTCACGTGCTTTCACGACGAAGCATAAAGCCTTATTGTCCGTTGGGCGAGTGCAGACGCCTGTTCTCGCGCTCATTTATGATCGGGAGCAGGAAATTGCCGCCTTTCAGGCTGAATCGTACTTCGATATAACGGCTGTCTTTCAACAAGGGGACGTTATCTACAAAGGGATAAGACAAGGCGATCGAATCGTGGACGAGCAACTGGCAACTAGCATCGCAGATAAGGTAAGAGGAAGAGAAGGGCGCATTGCGGAGTATAATGTGAAGGAAGGCAAAGAATACCCTTATAAGCTGTATGATCTTACGCTGCTGCAGCGCGATGCCAATGCGCGATACGGCTATTCTGCGAAAAAGACCCTAGACATTGCACAGGCCTTGTATGAAAAACATAAAGCAATTACGTACCCGCGCACGAACTCGAACTATGTCACCGAACAGAATATCGCAGGTATGCATCAAGCACTGAACATGCTGAGGAACATGCAGGAGTATGCCGCACTAACCGGGCAGGCAGATCCGAAACGAGTCCATCGTAACAATCGCGGGGTGTGCAATCCTGACAAGGTGGAGGATCATCATGCAATCCTTCCGACGACGAAGCGTCCGGGTACATTGTCTTCGGAGGAAGGCAAGATCTATGATCTTATTGTGCGCCGTATGCTAGCGCATTTCTATCCCGTGGCGGAGTACACGTTATATACGGTGCTGACAGAGGTGGAGCAAATCGTCTTTAAGACGAGCATGAAGCAATGGCGAGTACGAGGGTGGAAAAATCTCTATGACGGATTAAAGGAGAAATCATCCGCCCGGACTACCAAACGTTCGAAGCAAAAGGACGAGGACGATGGCGATGAGAAGTCCTCATCGACAGAAGAGATTGTAGAGCTTGGAGAAGAAGATGCCTTTCATCTGATCAAGGAGCAGCCAGTAGATTGCAAAGAAGCGGAGATTGCACCGAAGTCCACACAGCCCCCAAAATCGTATACGGAGGGTACGCTGCTGAAGGCAATGGAAAGCGCGGGTAAGCAGTTGGATAATGAGGAGCTTCGCGATGCGATGAAGGATGCAGGACTGGGAACGCCAGCGACACGCGCAGCGACAATTGAGCGCTTGAAGCAGGTTGGTTATATCGGTATGACAGGCAAGCGCTTGACATTGACAACGAAGGGAAAGACTGCGGTTGAACTTATTCGCGGAGCCGGCGTTAATCTGCTTACTTCACCGGAGATGACGGGGCAATGGGAGCGCAGATTGACGCAGATCGCCCGAGGTGAGGCTTCCGAGGATGTGTTCATGGAGGCAGTGCGTAAGTTCACATTACATGTCATAGATTGCGTTGAGAAGCAGAAGCCGGTGTCGGCCGACGTGCTCGCGCTAATTGAAATTGACAAGAAGCCTGGGAGCAAAGGAACTGGAAAAAGAGCGGGAAACAGAAAATCCAATGGAACCAGCGCATATACGGACAAAAACGGCACGTCTGATGATGCTCGAAGTCATGCCGCTATGTCAAGTAAAACAGTCTCTACAATTTCGGACAGAGGCAGGCAAGCAAGAACGAGCAGTTCACCGCAGCCGCCGGAAACATTTGGGCTATGCCCGCGCGAAGGTTGCGGCGGAACGATTATCGAAGGACGCAAGGGATATGGCTGCTCGAACTACAAACAGGGCTGTAAATTCGTCGTGTGGAAGAAACAGTTGGCGATCGGCAAGACAATATCTGCAGTGATGATGCGCGATCTGCTAGAGAAGGGGACAACCAAAAGGCTTAACTTCACGAAGGGAAACGCAACGGTAAAAGGAAGACTGGGCTTCGCCAATCGTTCAAGCGGGGATTTGAAGATTTACGAAGATTGAGAGAAGCCATGTATGACAACACAGCATTGCTGCTGCGGTTATACATGGCTTTTCGCCCTAACCCATGCCTAAAGCCGGCAGTGACTGTGATCTATTTATTTGCTAGATGGCTTTAGGCCTTTGCTTGACTTGGTTTCTGCACTTGGGACGTCAACCACTTTAGGATGACACGTGGAACGTCCGCGAGCCGTTCGATTGTATACAATGCGCCTTGTGGCTTTGTTTCGATCTCGACAACATTGTAAAACCACTCATTAGGCCGTTTTAAATAAATGACATTTAGGCCAGCCATAAGCCCGGGCTCCACATCGGTACGAACCGAGTTGCCGATCATCCATGTATTGGCAGGCTGGAAGTCCTGATCCGCGACGATGTCCGCCAGCGCTTCCGCTGTCTTATGCTGCCTGATAAATATGCGATCATCGAAGTATTGGGACAGCTTCATTTGATCAATTTTACGCTGTTGAATAACAGGCTCTCCGCCAGTATATAAATACAGACGGTGACCTGCATCCCGTAGTTGTTCTAGTGTCTCGACCATACCTGGATAAGGCTCGATTTCCATTTCGTAAACGCTCATTCCCAGCTTTCGCAGAAATTCGACTTCTTCATCTGACGTTTCTCTCCCGGTAAGGCTGGAGAAGTGATGATAAGCGCCGATGAGAGAGCGCGGGAAGTGCTCGCTCTCAAAGCCGTTCTTATGCACGCCTTCAATATCGAATTGGGATTGTATGGACTTAATCTCCGCAGCAGGGATGTTCCATGTTCTGAACCATGTCGCCATTGTATCCAAAAATTGATGGATGACGATGTCAAAGTATTTGTTGCAATAAATGAGTGTGTCATCCATGTCGAACAGTATCGTTTGCTTAGGAATTGATGTAGTCAATATAATTTCCCCCTTGCGCTTTTCAGACTTGACAAGCGTGAGGAGGATAACGATGATCTTCCATTACGCGAACATTGTCAGTCGTTACTATTGCACTTGTACATAATCTTCTAAAAATACAGACAAGTCGGACAACCCTTCCTGACGAAGAGCAATAGACTCCGAATTGCCGTCCCAATAGGTACGTATATATCCAGCGGATCGAAGAACGGCCAAATGATGCTTCACAGTTCCTTTGGATAACCCGAGATGCTGCTGAATATCAGTGAATGATCGTGCACCTTGACTGACGAAGCGCAGCAGCTGCAGCCGCTCATGATCAGCAAGTGCCTGGGTCATGCGGAGAAGGTTGTGAGATGGTATACAATCATCTTCTTCAGGTTCGTCCACTGCGTACAATACAAGCAGCTTGTTTTTGAAGGTGCACGTATTATTCATGGGACGATAATGCCACATTGGAGCAAGGATACACTCGCGAATCTGATTTTGCTCATCGCGGATGACGATGCCGTTTGTGGCGACTTCAACAACTTCTTCTGGATTTATTTTGCTCATTAAGAGCCGCTTCTCATGCGCATCTTGCTGCAAAATAGGCTCCCATTGCGGCAATGTATGAGAGATATAGTGCTCATACCAGCATTTCAATGCAGGAACATAGTGCAGCTGACACTTCTCTCTCGTGAGAGGCTTCTCGGACAGACCATATTGATCCTGAATGAGCTTCCACTGCTCTTCAGTTGCCTGTTCCAGATGCTTGATGTACCCGGTGATCTGACTGCCGCCAGCGTATTCAAGCGCCATGGCATACAGCATGTCATAATCCGTTAACGAATATCGCTTGATCTGACGGGCGTGCTCGTCCCACTCGGCGGGCATCATTTGCTCTGCTTGACGTACCCACGTCATGCCGTTGTCTACGTTGCGAATCCATTTGCGGTGTACAAATAGCATGAAGCTTCCAATAAGTTCATATACCGATGAACAGTCGATACGAACATGATAGGTCATGCCTGCGTAGCCTCCTTGGTAAATGACAATGACTGTCTTCGTTTATTATGAATTGTATTGCATAGCATTGTCTACTATAATTGTGAAATGTTCATTTGATAGAGGAAATGGGGAGGTTTAAAAGAATGGCATCTTGGCGGAACGCGACAGATTCCCCAACTTGGAAATTTATCATTCTCATCATTGTCGTTATGATTACAGGTTTAAGCCAGGGTCTACTGCTGCCCTTGCTTACGATCTTCTTGGAACGAATGGGCGTTCCATCTGACTTGAATGCACTGAATGCTACTGCTCTATATTTAGGTGTGTTTTCTATGATGTTCCTTGTAGAGCGAATACTCATTCGGCTTGGTTTTAAAAAAATGCTGCTTGCCGGCATGGTATCGGTTACGTTTGCATTAGCATTGTTTCCGATATTCCCAAACATTTGGGTATGGTTCATTTTGCGGATTGTCGTAGGTCTTGGTGACAGTGCGCTGCACTATGCGACACAGCTTTGGGCTGTGTCTGTCAGTCCTGCGAATCGACGGGGAAGAAATATATCATTATATGGTATGGCATATGGAGTAGGCTTCAGCTTCGGACCATTAGGCATCAATCTCTTGGCCATACATGACTCTGCGCCGTTCATCGCGATTGTTCTTATGTTCTTGATCGTCATGGCGATTGTATATGTGAAGCTGCCAAATGAGCAGGCTGCGATGATGAAAGACGGATCTAGACCGGAGAAGCGCTACCGCCGCTCCTATCAATGGGCATGGTTCGCGCTGCTGCCTGCATTCCTATACGGGTATATGGAAGCTTCCATGAACAGCAACTTCCCGGTGTATGCGTTGCGTCTCGGCATGGAGCAGCATTGGATATCCTACTTGCTTCCGTTCTTCGGGATCGGAGGACTTATCCTGCAGCTGCCATTAGGTATGCTTAGTGATCGCATCGATCGGAAAAAGTGCTGATGGGATGCGGTATCTTAGGGGGAATTGGCTTCCTTATCATCCCGCTTGCAGGGACGAATATTTGGGGGATTCTCATAATGTTCATGCTTGTTGGCGGATTAGTAGGTTCGTTCTTCTCTTTAGGCTTGGCGTATGCAGCAGACATATTGCCGAAGGAATATTTGCCTTCCGCTAACGTGATTGCATCCATACATTTTAGCTTAGGGAGCATCGTTGGTCCGAATTTAGCGGGCATCGGCATCCAGTACGTATCAGTCGGCAGCATGTTCTACTTGCTCGGCATTTGGTATATTGGCTTCTCGCTACTTGGCTTCATATTCAGGCGGCACAATAAAACGCTTGCAAGTTAGGGGCTGCCTTCCTTACACTAAGAGTAGTGTTCTTCATTCGCTGCGACCTATGGAACGATATAAATAATCTTTTGCAGCGCAAGAGCAGTGAACGGCCATTGTCGGAATGGAGAGGAGTCTTGACGATGATTAAAGTAGATCAGTTAGTGAAGCAATACCCTCCTGATCAGAAGGTATTGAAAAATATTAGCTTTGAGGTTCACCCGGGAGAGTTTATTGGTGTAATAGGCGCAAGCGGAAGCGGGAAGTCAACCCTGTTGAAGTGTCTGGCGTTGCAAGAAAGATGGACGAGCGGAAAGTTCATTGTTGACGGAGTCGATATATTTGCCCAGCAATGGAACGGCAGACGCAAGGTAAAGCGGGAATTCGCGTACTTGGAGCAGAACCCAGTACTGTCTGACAATCGCAAGGCGTTGAAGAATGTTTTAATCGGACGCTTCCATCAAACTCCGCTGTGGAGAATGGCAACGGGGATGGTTCGTTCTGATGACTATATGGGGGCAATGGACACAATTGAGCAGCTTGGCTTATTGGACAAGGCTCACAAGAAGTGCGGTGATTTGAGCGGTGGGGAAAAGCAGCGTATTGCTATTGCCAGAGCGCTCGTGCATGGTGCAGATGTGCTGCTTGCGGACGAGCCCGTGCTTGGCTTAGACCCGCAATCTGCTGAATCTGTGTTATCGACATTCCGAGATCTGTGTGCCAAACAGCGCAAGATCGTTATAGCTGTATTCCATCAGGTAGAGCTTGCGGAGAAATATGCAACGCGCTTATGGGGGCTCCAAAACGGTACGATTGCTGTAGATGTAAAGGGCAGACGGCTGCTCCAATCAGAGAAGGCACTTATTCTTTAGTTTTATTTTGTCAAAAGTAAATAGGCAATTGTCAAGCCATCTCTATAAGGTGCATAGGATATAGAGTGGGAAAAGAAGAACGCCCAACTTTAAACTATTCATACATCCGTAGGAGGTGGCTTTTTTATGCTGTATCCATTGCCGATTACGATCGAGCCTCATGTTATTCGTAAGCCCAATCTGGAGGTGTACGTTCCTGTCGTGGTGGATCCGAAGCATCCACAAGCGGCGGAGCGTATGAATCACACGATCCAAAAGCAGGTCATGGAATTAATTCGTACTTCTGGCTATGAGGAAGATCCGAAAAATATTCAGGTGCAGGGCTGGTTTGAAATTAAATTAAACGAAAGAGGATATCTAAGCCTTACCTTGAGTGTTTACGACTATCCTTATCATGCCGCGCACGGAATGACGTATCAGCGAGGATTGACTTTCGAGACGGAGACAGGAAAACTGTTGTCTCTGCCTGAATTGTTCAAGCCGGGAGCCCCATATGTGGATGTATTGTCTAAGCATGTGGCTGCCCAGATCAAGGAGAGAGATATCGAAACACTTGAGCCATTCAAATCTATACGGCCTGATCAAGATTTCTACATGACGGATAAAGCACTGGTTCTCTTCTTCCAGCTTTATGAGATTGCGGCTTATGTATATGGTTTCCTGTACTTTCCGATATCCGTATATGACTTAAAGGACATCAAGGCGGAAAACGGGATTATCGATAAGTTGTGGTATTAATGGTGTTAAGTGGTGTTTATTTGCAGGCAATCGTTATTAACTTGGATATCGGCTAGGCGTACTCCTGATAAAGTAGAAAAGGATACAAGGTTTGTCACGGGATTGTCACCATTAGGTGACTCTTTTTTTTATAATAATAGAGTATGCCTGTAATTCGGATTTTGAGCATTAGCACTGGTATTTCATGAAGAAGCAAAATGATAGAAGCAATAAAGGAGGAATGGCATGTATGATAAAAAGGCGAACAATACGTAAAGCATCGCTCTTCCTTCTACTGGCAAGTTTACTGCTAAGCGGATGTGAGTGGGTTCAAGATCCTAAATCGATGCTGAAGGAACCGCGATTGTCCGCAGATAAAGCGAATTTAAAATCAATTATTGATTCTCAGAAGCCTGAAGGAGCCAATGTCATTCGGCCGCGCAATGCAGACGATACAAGCACGATCCGCATTGCTGACCTTAACAATGACGGCAAGGGAGAAGCCATCGTGTTCTACGAGACGCCAGACAAGGACGTTCGCATTCATGGGATGATCTTTAAGTCAGAAGGGGACACATGGACAAAGGTGTTCGACTTCGATGGTGAAGGCACCCAGTTGGATCGGGTGGAGCTGGTGGATCTAACTGGAGATAAAAATCTGGAGCTCGTAGTTGGTTATGGAAGCAATGACACAAAGCTGAACAAAGGGCTGGTTGTGTATCGATTTACAGATACGGAAATGATTCGAATGTTCGAACAGCCATATTCCCAGTTCGTTATCGATGATCTAGATCAGAGCGGCAAAAATAAATTGTTCATTTTGAATTATCGAACAGGCCAAAGCCAAACGGCGCAACTCAGTGCGTTTGATTATCAGAATGGAAAGCTGATCAAGTATCAAGATTTGAAACTGTCATCTTTGGCTAATTCATATACCAATATGGTCTCCGGATTTATTTCGAAGGATCGGAAAGGAATTGTGCTTGATGCGATAGCGGGGGCCAATTACTATCTTACAGATATCATTGGGATGAAAAAGGATCAAACGCTTCAGGCGCTGCTTCAGAATGGCTTGGGTAACAAAAAAGAAGAGATTCTTAGCATGGATATGAACAGTGATGGAATTATAGAAATTGGAAAGCCTGAAACTCCTCAAGGCTGGGATCAATTATATCAGCCGTATGAGATTCCTTATTTCACTAATTTCTTCCAATGGGATGGACAGCAAGGCTTGAAACTGGTAGAGAAGCAATATCGCGATCATTTGAATCGCTTCCATTTGACTTTCCCAAAATCATGGTATGGACGTGTAACAGTGGATACGAAATCGAAAAAGATGAAATGCTCCGCTTTGTCGATCTGCATACGAACGAAACGTTCGCCATCATCCGCTTCTTTACACCGGAGGCATGGGAGTCCTACAAAGAAAATGGACGTATCTAAGTTCATTTGGGGACAAGATCATCGGCATCTATAGCAAGGAGCCGCTTACAGCGAATAAAGCTATTCCGAAAATACCGGAACTTATCAAGAGCGACAGTGATTCTTAAAGGATATGAAGTAAGGAGATAGTAACGATGACGAAAATACTCATTCTTGAAGATGAAGAATCGATCCGCAGCTTTATTGTCATTAATTTGAAACGGAATGGATTCGATGTTGTAGAAGCAGATAACGGCAATGATGCTTATCAAATGATTATGAACGATCCGACTATTGATATCGCTCTGCTGGACGTCATGGTACCAGGAATTGATGGATTCGAAGTATGCCGACGCGTTAGGGAGCAGAATGAGCGGCTCGGAATCATCTTCTTGACTGCTAAAGTGCAAGAGCAGGATAAAGTATATGCCCTGTCAGTAGGCGCGGACGATCATGTCAGCAAGCCATTCAGTCCTACAGAACTGGTTGCACGGATTCAGTCCTTGCTGCGCAGGGTTAGCGCCTACCAGCATACTGCACAAAAGGTAGTTTATCAATCTGGACCGTTTTCACTTGATTTAATTGCGAAGCGGTTTACGAAAAACAATCAAGCAATTGATCTGACTCCTACAGAATTCTCACTTGTTCAGTTCTTTATGGAAAAAGAAGAGATGACATTAAGCCGAGATGTGCTGCTTGATCATGTATGGGGTAAAGATTACATGGGCGATCCTAAAATTGTGGATGTGAACATTCGTCGTTTGCGTCAAAAAATTGAGGATGAGCCATCATCGCCAAGATTCCTGGAAACGGTATGGGGGCACGGATATAAATGGAAGGGAATAACTCCTTGATTAAGCCGGGCATACGCCGCTCGGTAGTCATGCATTACTTCATCGTTGTCTTTATGACGATGCTGATGCTGGAAGTGGTCTTCCTCATCTCTGTGCGGACCTATTATTATGATTCCGTATCCAGCAATTTAACGAATCATGCATCTGTAACGACAAGATATTATCAGCAATATATCAACTTAAGCTCTAGTGAAAATGACCAAGGTTTATTGCCAGAGCTGTTAGAACTGTTCAAATTACGCGGTGCTGAAGTTCAGATTTTGGATCGAACGGGAAAAGTGCTCATTTCCTCAAGCGGGTTTCGAGTAGACAAGCCGATCGGAACGCTAGATGTTCTCAGCGCGCAGCAAAGTAAGATTGAGCATTGGATAGGCAAACAGCCTGGAACTGGTGAATCAATTATGGCAGTGTCTGCACCATTGTTTGAGCGAGGCAATATCAGCTACATTGTCCGACTTGTAACCTCATTGGAAGTCGTGAACAGCCAGTTGAATAGTATCGTACTCGTATCCATATTGGTGTCTATAACCATATTAATTATCGTCTTGGTTATTAGTCTTGGTTTGGCTAATTCGATTGTAAAGCCGATCAACGAAATAACAGCTGTGTCGGCTCATATGGCACGCGGGCGATTCGACGTCAGGGCCAAGGATGGATACAAGTATGAGCTTGGGGAGCTGTCTAAAACGCTCAACTTCATGGCTCAGGAGATTGTTCGAAGCAATCAATTGAAGAATGATTTTGTATCTTCCATCTCTCATGAATTGCGGACGCCATTAACGGGGATCAAGGGATGGAGCGAAACTCTGTTGTCTGGTTCCTTCGATCAAGAGGAAACGAAGTTGGGCTTGAATGTTATTCATAAGGAAACTGATCGATTAATTGGGCTTGTTGAGGAATTGCTTGACTTCTCAAAGCTGCAAGAGAATAAGCTGCAATTCCATTGGCGACAAGTGTCCATCGCTACGATTATCGAAGACACGATCCTACAAGTAAAAATGAAGGCCGAGAAGAAGCAAATTCGATTGGAAGAGCGGGTTAGAGGAAATGAGCAGATGCTGAACGCCGATCCGAATCGTTTAAAGCAGGTTTTCTTGAATTTAATTGATAATGCGGTCAAGTTTTCGCCAGAAGAATCTGTAATCACGATTCACACCTCTTGGGATGCTGAAAAGGTGGTTGTTCGGATTGTGGATCAGGGAATCGGGATAAGCGAAGAACATTTGACTAAAGTAATGGACAAGTTCTATCAGGTTAATCCTAGCCATGGCGGTACTGGATTGGGGCTTGCCATCACATACGAGTTAGTTAAGGCTCATGGAGGAGAAATGTCCATTGAAAGTGAACCTGGTGTAGGGACGACTGTTATCGTCTCTTTGCCAATTCGGATGCCGATTGAAACAGAACAATCTATGGATTCATGATTTTTGTTGTAACATTCCTGTTTATGAGACCTTTACGTGATAATTTTCATGTAAAGGTCTTTTTTTCGGAAAAATAAGAAAATAGCATATCTTACTTCGACAAAACATACTATAATATGAATCATAATCATCCTTATCGTTGTCGTAATAACTCGATTGTTGTCGTCCTCATCGGAAGGAGGATAGGATTGTGGAACTATTTTTTTCGTGTTATTTTCCGCGTCTGTCCCATTTATTATTTATTTATACTTTATAAGTAAGCAGCGTCCCCGTTCACTTGAACAAGCTCCAGCTATAGCAGTCAACAGTTCGCCCAATCACAGGGATATGGACGAAGGACAGGATGTGGCGAGCCATTGTTCTATACTTGTTGTAGAAGATCAGCTGTCTATCCGCATTCTATTGAAGGAAGCGCTGGAAGAGCTGCCGCTAGAGGTAAGAGAGGCAGAGACGGGAGAGCAAGCGCTAGACTCGATGCGGGAATGTCCGAGCAGAATCGTGCTTATGGATGTTAGCCTGCCTGATATGAATGGGCTGGATGTTCTGCATACGGTTCGTACGATGCGTCCAGATACCGAGGTTATCATGATGTCTGCTTATAGTGATGCGGACAAAGTCAACGAAGCGAAGGCGGCTGGTGCGATTGGTTTCTTTTCGAAGCCATTCGACCTGGAAGAGCTGCGAGCGTACATATCATCCAGACTATAACTGACAGCGTTATCTCGTCCTGACAATTGTCAATCGGAGGATGTTATGTTTAGAACGATACAAAGTCAGCTTAGCGCCCGCATAGTGATAACACTAGTGGCTGCGTTAGCCATTATTTTTCTTTTTCCTATGAAGCTATACGCTCGATCATTGAAACAAGCCTGCAAAACAATTATTTGAACCAAGCTAGAATGGCCGCTAATGAAGTTGAAGCGGCCATTCGTCACCACAAGCTTATGGTAGAAACCTATGCGAGAATCATTCAAGGCATATTCGGTACTTCTAGTCGTATTAAAGCCAAGTTAGACCAAGTGACGGAATGGTATGCGAGTCAGCCTAATGAGCTTTTATTTGGCTATTGGTTTACGATGCAATCCAGTTCTCGATGGGCAGACAAATTTGCATCATGGTATGGATACGA
The DNA here is from genome assembly GCF_000293805.1 of Paenibacillus alvei DSM 29. GTDB lineage: Bacteria > Bacillota > Bacilli > Paenibacillales > Paenibacillaceae > Paenibacillus_B > Paenibacillus_B alvei. Next base: position 181,335 of record NZ_AMBZ01000007.1, read on the forward strand.
TGAGGCAGGCCAGCTTCGAAATTTTTATAGACAAGATCATGTGGATGAGTCATTGCCCCAGTATCGAGACGATCCGCGATATGACTATTATCATGGTGCCGTAAAGAAGAATGGAACCCACCTGACAGCATCTTATATCGACCCTTATCTCAACCAACCAATGATATCCATCAGCACACCTATATACAATTCAAGAGGCACACTGCTCGGTGTAGCCGGAGTTGATATACGGTATGGCGATTTGAAGCAGTTAGCAAGTAAGCTAAGTGTGCACCCCAACAGCAAGATTCTACTAATTACCCTTCAAGGTGATTTACTATACGACCCAGACAAAGATAGAAGCGTTTATGACAATATATACACGGATCTTAATGAAGATGCAGTTTCTTTGCTGCGCAAATTAGGAGATCAACAGGATGCCTTTATTTTGGATGATTATCATGGAAATTCAATGTATGTAAGTTCTGTAACGCTGGAGGAAGCGAACTGGAGAGCGATGATTATGCTGCCTGCGAGTGTAATCAACAATGTACTTATTCATGTATGGATTGTCACACTGACCACGATTAGCGTTATTATTGTAGCGATTTATTTCCTTATGAACTGGTGGATACGCAGACTGATCGTATTTCCGCTGGATCAATTAGTGAGTGCCTCACACCGAATTGCAAACGGGAACTATGAAGGTACAGTTTGCATTGACTCAAATAACGAATTTTGCATGCTTGGCTCTGATATGAATCGAATGAGCGAAGCATTGCGTCAGAAGGCTAAGATGGAACAGGAAATAAAGCGTATGAGCGCTTTGCAGGTTGTGGGGGAGATGGCTGCTGCAATCGGTCATGAAATACGGAACCCGCTAACGACTATAAAGGGATTTTTGCAGCTTCTGCGCAATAAACCGGAGCATGCGAATGAACATCTTTACTTTCATACGATGTTGGAGGAAATTGAGCGTGCAAATTCGATCATTACTGAATATTTGTCCCTGGCCAAACATAAGATTGCTCAGTTCCGCCCCCATTGTATGAATGAAATCATTAGACAATTATACCCGCTTGTCCAAGCGACAGCATCCGCGAGCTGCCAGGATATTCGATTGGATCTAGCTCTGGTTCCTCAAATGGAAATGGATGAGAAGGAGATTAGGCAGCTTCTGCACAATCTCATCCGTAATGGCCTTGAGGCAATGGATGAAAATCAGGTTCTTACCATTCGGACTCGTTCTGAAGAGGGCACAGTAGTTCTAGAGGTGGAAGATGAAGGTCCTGGCTTTACACAAGATGTATTGCATACAGCGGGTACCCCATTTGTCACAACGAAGGAAAAGGGGACTGGGCTCGGATTGTCCATTTGCTACAGCATTGTGGAGCGCCATGAAGGGCAACTGGTCATTCAATCCTCACCGGGACGAACCTTGATTACCATCCGTTTGCCACTAACTCAAAAAAAGAATGATTTGTAGCCTCTATATTACCATAATTGACCGATGTATTATAAAATGAAAGAATTATGCACTATTACTCTATTTTGTTGTAATGAGCCTGCGAAAAAATGGTTGTATAACTATGCATATATGTGTATAATGATGTTACCTCACCAATTGCGAGCGGGGAAATCACATAAATGATGAGCGGGGTTGAAGGATATGAAATCACTGAAAATTGTTGCGGCATGCACACTCATTTTATCCTTATTAGTTGGCTGCGGTGCTAAAGAAGACCGTCTAGCAACTGTTCAAGAAAATAAGAAACTGGTACTTGGCACGAGTGCTGACTATCCACCATTTGAATTTCGCAAAACGGTAGACGGCAAGGATCAAATTGTCGGATTCGATATTGAGATAGCAAAGGAAATTGCGAAGGATTTGGGCGTAGAGTTAGAGATTAAGGATACATCTTTAACGACGCTGCCTGAGGAATTAAAAACAGGCAAGATCGACATTGCCATCGCGGGGTTGGATCCTTCGCCTGAACGGGAAAACGCAATGGAATTCTCTACACCCTATTATTTGGCGGAAGCTGGAGTCATTGTACGTGCAGCTGATAAGGACAAGTACAAGACACCTGAGGATTTGAAGGGACTAAAAGTTGGCGTACAGCTCGGATCGACATTCGAGAATGTCATACAGCAAATTCCAGATGCAAAGAAGGAAATGCTGGATAAAGTAAATGATCTCGTGCTGGCGTTAGAAGCAAATCGCTTAGAAGCGGTTGTCGTTGAGAAGCCTGTAGCAGCTGCATTTGCGGCAAACCGCAAGGAGGTTGCTGTCGCGCCAGTTGAGCTGAAGCCAGCAAGCGAAGGGTATGTGATCGGTGTTCGCAAGGGCAGCGTGAAGCTGCGCGATGAAGTGAATAAGACGCTTGAACGCTTGAAGCAGCAGGGGAAACTGGACGAATATATTACACAAGCGGTACAACTGGCGGAACAACAATAAAACAGCGGCTGTCGCTTAACAATGACGGTCAATGCTTTTACGTATGTGACGTATTCGCTCCTCTTGGGAATCCAACCAGTGAGGGGCGTTTTCTCTTTATTATAGAAGAAATACAGATTATGAGCCGTTATGCGTAGGGAAGGGGTAGGTTGTCATGTTCGATTGGATCGACATGTTATGGAAATATAAATTAGGGTTTGTATCCGGTGCTGGCATTACGGTGCTGTTGTCCGCGATATCTGTCTTATTCGGGCTGTTATTGGGTGTCACCATTGTACTAATGCGAATGTCGAAAATTAAGCCGCTGAAATGGTTTGCAGTGACTTATATTGAAGTATTCCGTGGAACACCACTGCTTGTACAATTATTCATCATTCATTATGGTCTCGCGGAATATGGTGTAGAGTTTACGGCTTTGACATCTGGGGCAATTGCCCTCTCCTTGAATAGTGGAGCGTATCTGGCTGAAATCTTCCGAGCAGGCATTCAATCTATTGACCATGGACAGTTGGAAGCAGCTCGTTCACTCGGCATGTCCAAGTCGATGGGAATGCGGCTGATCGTCCTTCCACAAGCATTTCGCAACGTTATACCGGCGATTGGGAACGAATTTATTACGATCATTAAGGAAACTTCGATTGTAAGTACGATCGGGATTGCGGACTTGATGTTTGAGACAAACATCATCCGTGCCAAAATCTATTCGGCTATGGGGCCGCTGCTGGGAGCGGCATGTATCTACCTGATTTTAACCTTTACATTATCGAAAGTGGTAGCACGTTTGGAAAGGAAGTTGAGCGAGCATGATTGAGATTCGGAATTTGCACAAATCGTATGGTAAATTAGATATTTTAAAGGGTGTCAACTTGTCAATCGATCGCGGTGAAGTGGTAGTAGTTATTGGTCCAAGTGGATCTGGAAAGAGTACGCTCCTTCGTTGCATTAATTTGCTGGAAACACCAACCAAAGGTGACATATTATTTGAAGGTCAATGCATCACGGACAAGTCACATAATATAAATAAGACACGTGAGAAAATGGGAATGGTTTTTCAATCATTCAACTTATTTCCTCATATGACTGTGCTCCAAAATATTGCACTTGCACCGATCAAGGTCAAAAGTGTGCCTGAAGCCGATGCTAAAAAACTGGCAATTGAACTGCTTGGCAAGGTTGGACTGGCAGATAAGGCAAATGCTTATCCAAGACAACTGTCCGGAGGACAGAAGCAGCGTATAGCCATTGCTCGTGCGCTTGCTATGCAGCCTCATGTAATGTTGTTCGATGAGCCAACGTCTGCGTTAGATCCAGAGATGGTTGGTGAAGTTCTTGAGGTTATGAAATCATTAGCTGCAGAAGGAATGACAATGGTCATTGTAACTCATGAAATGAACTTTGCAAGAGAGGTGGGAGATCGGATTCTGTTCATGGATGGCGGCAATATTGTGGAGGAAGGCTCTCCACAGCAGCTTTTCAACCAGCCGGCACATGCAAGAACGAAAGATTTCTTAAGTAGAGTTTTATAAATAGCTTACATCACAAAGGCATCCAAATCAGGGGTGCCTATTTTTGTTAAGTCCATTTGAAAGCGTTTTCGTTTACAAATCAGAAATATGTGTTATGATAGGTCTATAAAGATTACAAAAATGTCATCTGGGATTACAAATTTGTTATGAAATAAAAAAATTTCGAAGCTTCAAACCATTGGGGGGCGCGGGTTCCAGAAACTTACCATCATATTCCTGCGCACAGGTTACAAAATTGTGATATGATGCAATCCGAGCCGAAACGACACACCCGTACGGGGGACTATTGACCGGTGTTCAATATTTTACCGAACACCTTGGGGTGAATCGCTTATTCCGCAAATGGAATAGCGTAGGGGAACTCCTTGACCCGAATCCGACAACTAACCCCGCAGGCTAATGCACAGGAGGAAAACATGCGTAAAAGAATTACAGTAACGATTACAGCTGCTTTACTTGGACTTGCGTCCATTCTTCAAATTTTGCCGGCACAGGCGGAGCCCTATACGGTAATAGAGGGAGAAACGTTTTATTCAATTGCTAAGAAATACAACATGAGTGTTGAATCTGTATTGTCGGCAAATCCGACAATCAATCCTAAAAATTTGTATGGTGGTCTTTCCATCGAGCTTCCAGGACCTGTTGTTCAAAAGTCTGTATTGGAAGGTATGCCAGTCGGTAATGCTTTGGGTGGAGCAAATAATAACGGACAGGCAGTGAAGACGGCTTCGGCTTCAAATAATGAAAAGGCAGTTCAACAGGCTGCTCCTAAAAATGTGGTTCAAATGTCCTCAGGACGTACAGCAACATATAAAAAGACATTGAATATGCGTGCTACAGCATATACGGCCCATCCGAGTGAAAACGGAAAATGGGGTGCGGTAGATGCTTTGGGCAACGCATTGAAACTTGGTACAGTTGCAGTGGATCCAAAAGTCATTCCACTGGGTACGAAATTGTATATTACGGGATATGATTTCAAACACTTGCCAACAGGCGGGATGGTTGCGGTAGCTACAGATACCGGCGGTGCAATCAAGGGGAAAAAGGTTGACATTTTTGTACCGGTAAGTAAACAGACAGGCAACACATTCGGCGTGCAAGACGTAAAAGTGTACGTGTTGAAATAATATCTACTATTATAAAGTAGATCATACTTAATACCAGCAATTGAATAACAAGCCTCGCCATTCGGCGGGGCTTGTTTTATTTACTCCTTCTTCTCCTTCTGATCCTGAAGTAAATCCGGTAAGGTAACGAATTCATATTGCCGCTCTCTTAACTGCTTAATTATAGAAGGGAGTGCCTTTACGGTTCCATGCAAATACCCATTCTGTGTGCTACCGCTTGCATGCTGCAAAATAATGGAGCCTGGACGAACTTCACGCATGACATTCTGCAATATGTGTGATGCGCTCAAACCTCTCCAGTCATTTGAATCTACGTCCCAATTGACGACCAAGTACCCGTTATCTCCTGCCCATCGCAGTTGCTCCTCATTTATCTCGCCATATGGCGGACGGAAATAACGCGGTTTATATCCGATAGACTGCTCAATAATCCGTTCCGTATCCTTTAACTGATGCTCAAAGGCAGGAAGCGTGAGCCTCGTCAACAACGGATGGTTGTACGAATGATTGCCGATGATATGGCCTTCGCGAACCATACGCTCGACCAACTTCGGATATGCCTTGGCACGAGTGCCTACAAGGAAGAAGGTGGCTTGTATATTGTGCTCCTTCAATATATCCAAGACAAGCGGTGTAATTCGATTATCTGGTGCGTCATCGAAGGTAAGGGCAACTTGTCGTTCGCCTCGACGTTGCTTTGCATTTAATTTGAAGATATGCGGATACTTCACCCTAAGCTCTGCAATTGTGAGCTGTCGTTTCTTCATTTTATGCATGCTAGAACGTGAAGACTGCGAAGTTTGTGCTACAGATTGAGATGTGCTCGATTTTTGCCAAGTTTGCTTGCGAGCATTCGAATCATTTTCTATTTGTTGTCTAGAATGAGATTGCGCCTGCTTCTTTTTCAGTTCTTTGCGTTCTGTCTTCTCCGTCGTAACGGTGAACTTTGGCAAATGAATCGTTTCTAATCCAGTTGTCCCATGTAAGCTATTGTAGCTTTGAGAATGGGTGGTCTCTGATCCAGCCTTGAAAATGCGGGGGACAGAATGAGTGCGATCTTTCGTCCACAGGCTTTCAGTTGATGAATGGATTGATTCTGATTGCGTTTGATTGGGCTTGATCGGAGGAAGATTGGGTATGGATGGCGCTTCCTGTTGGCGAGCGAAGCAGCCAGCTACTGCGAGCAAGCACAAAGATAATACAGATAAACAAATTTGTTTATTTCGCATAGTGCCATTCCCCCATTCCGTAGACATCAATGTTCTTGTTATGTCCTTGGGGGTAAAGAAATATGCCCCAATCATCATTCAACAGTGACAGGGAATTAATCTCATTGTACAGGCAGCTGTTTCAAGCACGACTTGTAACTTCTTGCTAATATTCTGAAAATTTGCGAAACCATTGTCATAATGATGACTGATTTGTGATATGTGTCACAGTAGGGGGAGGTTTAGAACAGGCATAGTAGAGTTGTAAAGGTGAGAAAAGCTTTAAATAGGCCATATCGGGCCGCCACAGTAGGGTGGGGCTTTTCTTACGAGCAGGAATCTGCACGTCTCAATAATAACGTGAGAAGGATGCAGACTATCCTTACTCGTGAAAAAAGGAGCATACTTGTGTATACGATTCTTTCCAACGAACGCATCTCTGAAGGCATTTACCTCATGACGGTGGAGGGTCAGTTTCAAGCAAGAATGGGACAATTCTATATGCTGCGAGCCTGGAATATGGCACCCGTTCTGTCTCGTCCAATCAGTATTTGTAATCTGGAGCGGGATCGCATTCAATTCCTGTACAAAATTGCAGGAGAAGGCACACGATTGTTTGCACAGCTTCGTGAAGGAGACCGTATACAGCTGGAAGGGCCGTTCGGCAATGGTTTCCCCCACGTTAAAGGACGAACTGCGCTAATCGGAGGCGGTATAGGCATTGCACCCTTATTGTATACAGCGAAGCAGCTGGATAAACCGGATATTTATCTCGGCTTCCGAGGACAATCTTATTTAACGGAAGTTTACGAACCATATGCAAACGAATTAGTGGTTCGCGTAAACGGAAATCTGCTTGATGACATTGACTTGAGCAAGTATGACAATGTGCTTGTTTGCGGTCCACTCGGTATGATGAAGGCGATCGCTTTACAAGCAGAAGGCTTGGATACGAAAGTATATGTTTCTTTTGAAAAACGGATGGCTTGTGGAATCGGAGCATGTTATGTGTGCACAGTAATGAATAAAAACGGCAACCGCAAAGTATGTGCGGACGGGCCTGTATTTTTAGCGGAGGAGGTGGAATGGCATGCGGAACTTAGCTTGTAATGTGGCCGGAATTCCGTTCAACAATCCGATTGTGATGGCATCGGGGACTTTTGGCTTTGGACAAGAATATGCCAAATTGTATGATATCAACAAGCTGGGCGGCATCTCCTGCAAAGGGCTTACCCTCCATCCACGTAAGGGGAATAACGGTGCCCGAGTATGGGAAACACCTGGCGGAATGATGAATAGTGTAGGACTTGAAAATCCAGGCATCGATGCATTCCTGACAGAAGAAATGAAATTTTGGGAGACCATTGAACCGGTTAAAATCGCAAATCTGGGCGGCAGCAACATTGAAGAATATGTAATCGGGGCCCTGAAGATAACGAAGGATGCTGAGGAGCGCCGAAAAGCAAAAGTTCGGGCCGTGGATATGATTGAACTGAACATTTCATGCCCAAATGTAAAAGAAGGCGGAATTGCTTTCGGTGTTAAAACTGAAGTTGCAAGAGAGGTTATTCGCGAGGTTCGTCAAGTTACCTCGTTGCCTCTTGCTGTGAAACTGTCTCCAAACGCAGAAAATATTGTAGAAATGGCAGTCATGTGTGAGGATGAGGGAGCCGACTGCGTCTCCTTGGTTAATACGTTCTCCGGCATGAAAATAGATATTTATCAGCGTCGCAGCATGTTTTCAAATACGTATGCGGGCTTGTCTGGTCCAGCTATTAAGCCAATAGCGCTGCGAATGGTTCATCAGGTTGCACAGCAGGTGTCCATTCCGATTATGGGAATGGGTGGAATTGCGTCGGCCTCGGATATTATCGAGTTTATTATGGCAGGAGCCGAAGTCGTACAGGTTGGTACTTATAACTTTATGAATTTGCGTGCGGGGGAAGAGCTTTTGGCTGGACTTCAGAGCTTTATGGAAATGGAGAACATTCATAGTTTGGATGAAATTCGCGGTATTATTAGATAAGGTTCAAGCGGCTAAAATGAGGGGGCGCGAATTGGTATGAATCAGCTACAGCCGGGGGAAGATCTGAGCATCCAGTTCCAAAAAATCGGTAGGGATTATCTGTTCACGATTTGTGGTGGGGATCAGCATATTGGTGCCGTATCCACTGCATACAAGGGGCAGGGGACGGATCAGCAGGAATGGGTGGTGCAGACGAACAAGGTTCCGGGTCATAAGGAATATGTATTAACTGAACCTATGGCTCAACAGGCTGCACAGGAACTGCAAGCAACGGTAACGGTCTGTGCAGGCATTCACTATGATCATCTTACAACATCAGAGATTGAAGCTGTTGTTGATCGCGCTTGGAAGCAATTTTTACTTACATTGTCTGCAATGAAATAGAGCAAGTTGAGCGTCTGAGAGAGAAGATCGGGGTTTCCTGATCTTCTTTTTTATATTGTTTTCCATTCAATTTTGAATCTTTTTGTTGTGCTGCGATGGGTGTATACAAAATTCCACTTTTCCATATAAAATAGAGATAGGATTTTTTGTTTTTTGAAACAACTTTAGAACTGATTCGTATGAATGTGTAATGAAACATAATAGTAAATCACACGTATTTTGTTTCAATGGTTATGCAACTCAAAGGAGGAAATATACAATGTCCGTATTTAAACGTTTGCGTGATTTAACGATGTCCAATATTTATGCTTTGATTGAAAAGGCGGAAGATCCGATTAAGATGACGGATCAATATTTGCGCGATATGCAAGAGGATTTGGAAGAAGCAGAACGCGCAGTCGCACAGCAAATCGCGATCGAGAAACGCTTCAAACAATCTTATGAGGAGCAAGAGGCTCTTGTGAATAAGCGCGCTGAGCAAGCCGCAATTGCAGTTCAAGCTGATAATATTGAATTGGCACGCCGTGCGTTGGAAGAGAAAAAAGCTGCTGAAGCGAAAATGAATGAATATAAAGCAAGCTATGATCAAAATAAAGCTTCTGCAGATGCCCTTCGCGCGAAGCTGGAAGAAATGCGCAAGCAATACACAGATATGAAAAACAAGCGTGAAACGTTGGTTGCTCGTATCAACGCTGCGAAGGCACAAACAGAAATCAACAAAGCGATGGCGGGATTCAGCTCCGATACTGCTATGTCAGGCTTGAAACGCATGGAAGACAAAATGCTGCAAATGGAAGCTCAGGCTGAAGCGAGCAATGAAATTCGCGGAGCGGGAAGCAAGTCATTGGATGATGAGTTCGCGAGCTTGACAAAGGATAAAGGTGTCGAGGATGAATTGGCAGCCCTGATGAAGAAGTACGATAAATCTGCCGAATAATCGGAATCGGATATAGAAGACGCTTGTTATCTGATGTGCAAGCGTCTTTCTTTATTCTCCATCAAGGTATATGTCAGGATAAATTCGATACAATGAAGAGAACAAACTTTTATACGAGACTGCTCAATCTGGACAAACTTCGCTTAGGAAGGTATTCGTTATTGGAGCAGTGAAGGAGGATTCGAATTGAGTTTCGGATTAGAAAATTGGTCTGTCTTACTGGAAAATGTCCCGAGAATTGCAGTGTGGACAGCCATTGGAGCGGTGCTCTTATTCATTCTCATGATTGTAGACTCCTTTTTTACAGGATACAAAGATATTCATGAGATGAGACAAGGTAATGTAGCGGTGACGACTCGCTTTATTATGAAGCTGTTCTCCCAAGGCTATATTTTGTCTAGTTCTATTCGCGTCGCTTACAGCTTGGGCGAGGCATTAATGATGTCTCTCTTCTCATTTATTATTTTGCTCATTCTAGAGCTTCTTGTCCGCTTGTTGTTCCGTTCTGTATTCAATATGAACTTAGAAGTCGGAACGAAGGAAGGAAATATGTCCTATGCACTTGTGGCAGGATCGCTTCATGTGGTCGGCGCGCTAATTATCGCAGCCTGTGTATAACGCAACAGAAAGGAGGCACCATTCATGAGCATATGGAAACGTATCAAAAATATAATGGCTAAGCCGGAAGCGCCTCAACCGGAGAAAACCCCATCCACGCTCGGACCTGGCGATATTTGTGAAGTATCTTTAATCAGTTATGAGGTCATTGGACGTACGGATTGGCGCATGCGCAATTCGGCTTGGCTGACGCTGAGAGATGGCTCACAAATCAAATATTTACTCGTGGAGCAAAGAGAGAAAGCTTACTATAGTCTCTATGATTCCATTGATGGTCGTCTAGACGATGCGGAGGAAGTGCCTACAGAAATTGAGTTAGACGGGAAATGGTATTATATGGAAGACCAATATAACGGCAGAGTTGTGTGTACAGGACAAACGCCATTTGGCGTATCTGGGGAGCAGTACGTATGGCAATTTCAAGCCGATGATCGTAAGCTGCTTCGCATTGAATGGCAGGATGGACGATTCCAGTTGTATGAAGGAGATTCCGTCATATCTGCCGACGTACGCATCCTGCGCGGTTCTTAAGAGGCGCCTATGCGAAAATTCGGATTGGATTCAATCAAATGGCTAGTCATTTTCAGCTTGATTATTCCATTGTTGACCGCCTGCGGTCAGTATGATGTATCAGAAACGTATCCGCTGGAGTCGGTTAGTCGTGATGGAAAGAGCACTTCCTATATTTATCGTGCTGAAAATACGACCGTGCCAGAGGCAGTCAAGTCAATTGCTGATAAGCGCACACCTAAGCAGACATCGGAGCAGAGTGATGAACGGATGTTCCTCGTCTATGATGATGAGCTTATACAGGTGCAGCGCGACAAAGACAAACCAGAAGATGCGATCATCGAGGTTGATTCACATGAATATGTAAAACAGAATTATGACCGCAGCTTCCTGGAAATGTACTTGCAATACAAGCTGCTTGATACGCTGTTCGATTCATTAAGTGGAGCCGGGAAATACCGAGGTTACAATGATCGTCGTACATACGAACCGACGAAATCATATCAGAAGCCTACGGTGGAGGATAAGAAAAAAGCCCCTCCAATGACGGTTGAGCGAAAAGGCTCTATCTTCCGCAGAGGCTCTTCGTCAGATACGTCAACGAACACTGGTGGAGGGTTCTTCTCCAGACAGCCTAAGGATAATAGCAAGCGTGGCTCTATATCACGAGGGGATAGTGGAGGCAGTTATAATCCGCCGAAAGTAAAGAAGAATAAGCCGCCGAAGACTCGTTCAGGTTCGGGAAGCATCTTCCGACGAAAACGATAGGGCAGCTAATAAAGAATGAACCGCTCTTCTAATCCAGAGCGGTTCTATTTGTGTCTGTTCCATTTATAAGCTTATACAAACTTGATAGTTGAATACGTTATTCATCAGCACTTGGACGCCGCTCAATGGCCTCAGACATTGTCTTATCGGTTAGATGGGCATAAATTTCCGTTGTTTCAGTTGAGGCGTGGCCAAGCTGTTCTTTTGTTTTATAGATATCATTTTGCAAATAATAGTCCGTAGCAAAGGAGTGACGAAGCTTATGCACGGTTAGGGCAGGTTTGCCATATCTCTTTGCATATTTAATGATCATCTGCTGGATGGCGCGCTTTGTCATCCGATTGCCTTCCTTTTCTCCATTTTTGATTGCGAGAAAGAAGGCTTTTCTTTTTTAGGCGCTGCGTATCGAGTAGAACGGGTTGCTAAGTAATCGACCAGATCTTGTTTGGCACTATCGCGGTAATAAACGGGAGTCTTGAACGTTTCATCATTATGTCCCTTGCGGTACACGTAGACAAGCTTGTTGTTCATATCGACATCGTCCAAGTTCAGGTTGACGACTTCGCTGACCCGCAGTCCTGAGTTCAGAATCAGACTGACGATAGCAGCGTCTCGAACCGCATTTTGTGCATGGGCGTAAGCGGCTTGCTTATTATTGATGACATCTTGAGCATATCCTTCCCGCACATAGTGGATAAAGCCGCTGATTTCATTGTCTTCAAGCAGCTTTCCCTTGAGTTTGGAAGCACTGTCCTTCGGTTTATGTATACGTTTGATTTCGATTTTGGCCATTACATTCCGTTTTAATAACGGATAGAAATTCTCATCCTCTGCAATTTGGCTCAAGTAGTGAAATAGAGAGCGCAGAGAGGACAGCTTGCGGGATACGGTTACACGAGCATTCGTCGCTTCCTTGTATGTCGTCAAATAAATGCGGAACGAAGTAATATGCTCCATTCGCAGTGACTCCAAATCCAGCAGCGTAACATCTTTCAGGTCATGAGCATCAGTAAGTCCTTCTGAAACGAGCCAGCCTAAAAATATTTCGTAGTCCCGCACATATTCCAACAAGGAGGATGGAGATAAATCTGGCATCTTATATTCAATAAATTGTTGCACGTACCAGGGCAGGGACGGCAGCTTGTGCTGAAGCACAGCACGGTCTCTCGTCTTTTGAATCGTCATTTTTGGCAGAGACCTCCTTCCATACTCCTTCTATTGTAACCGAACTAGCGTTCTTGCGTAAAGAAACAAGTCGGTAGTCAAATATATGTTCAAACTAATGGGTAGAGATGCTACAATGGTTAAAGTTGTGCAGACAAGGAGATAAGAGGACATGAAACAAACTTACTCGTTAAAGCAAAAAATGATTCAAATGCTTCATATTTTACTGCCCATATTCGTAACGCAAGTAGCGATGCAGTTGATGACGTTCTTTGATACGGTAATGTCAGGCAACTACCGAACCTCTGATTTAGCGGGAGTAGCGATTGCAACGAGTATTTGGGTTCCCGTATATACGGGGCTTAGCGGAATATTTCTCGCGGTGACGCCGATCGTAGCACAGCATATGGGAGCAGGACGCAGGCAGTTAATAGCCCCAAGTGTGACCCAAGCAGCATATTTAGCTGTCATTTTCGGAGCGGCTGTCATCGGAATCGGTATTTTGCGGTTGATCCGATACTGACTTTCATGAAGCTGGATACAGATGTCCATCGAGTTGCTCGGGAATATTTGACTGCAATTGGCTTTGGAGTCATTCCATCTTTCCTTTACACCGTAATGCGCGCTAGCATTGATGGGCTTGGCTTAACTCGGGTTACGATGATTATTACACTGCTGTCCTTCCCAGTTAATGTGCTGTTGAATTACTTGTTCATTTTCGGAAAAATGGGGCTGCCTCAGTTCGGCGGCGCAGGAGCTGGAATCGCAACAGCAATTACGTATTTCATTATTACATGCGTCGCATTTGCATTTTTGCGCCGTAACGATCGTATGCGGGAAATGGGCATGTTTCGTTCTTGGAAGGGGATATCGCTTACGCATTGGATAGAAGTGCTGCTCATCGGGTTGCCAATTGGACTATCCATTTTCTTTGAAGTAAGTATATTCTCCATGGTAACCATATTCATGAGTGAATATGACACGGCAACAATTGCAGCACATCAATCGGCACTCAATTTCGCTTCATTATTATACATGCTTCCGATGAGCATCGCGATGTCATTAACGATTCTCGTTGGTTTCGAAGTAGGCGCCAAGCGATTCAAGGATGCGAAGACCTATGCGAGACTTGGTATATTTACAGCGGTGAGTTTATCCTTGCTATGTGCGGTATTCCTGTTCTTATTCCATAATGAAGTGGCAGGCATGTACACGAAGGAAGCGGGGGTACGCGAGATTACATCGTCGTTCCTTATATACGCTATATTCTTCCAACTGTCTGATGCGGTTGCGGCACCCGTACAAGGTACACTTCGCGGTTATAAAGATGTTAATGCAGTGTTCATTATTGCATTTGCCTCGTATTGGATTATTGGTTTGCCATTAGGCTATGTATTGGCCAACTGGACAGACTTGCAAGCCTATGGGTATTGGATCGGGCTTATTAGCGGGCTTGCAGCAGGCGCGGTTGCTCTGTTTACGAGACTTGCAATTGTAGAACGCAGAGTAATAAAGAACGTACAAACAAATTAATTAATGGAACTAAAAATTAGATTGATTAAATAAACGCATTCAGTAAATTACTCGAAACAAGAGGGCATCTGCTCTCTTGTTTTTTGTTTTGTTTCATTGAATTCAGTGATCTCCTCGGTATTTTTGTCCAACGACAGAATAAGGTTTACTTTGAAATTATTTAACCATGGATTATATGCAAAAAAAGCAATTATTTTTCTGGACGTTGATTTGCAGCAAGAAAAGTGAATACTTTTCTGAGTAACGACAGAAAATTGATCTGTTCTTCTTCATCCATAGTTTCAATTGGCACGGCAAAAAGAATGATTCTCGCAGTCATCTCAGCGTCGGTTCTCCTGTCGGGAATTCCGGAAGCAGATCATTCTCTCCCAGCACACTTACTGCCCGGTTCAGATGATCCTGCGAATCTGCAAAATGATGATGATGAGTGGGCCCTTCCCATGTTCCGATCCATTGTATATCTAAAACCTCATTTGCGTTTTTCCAATCTTCAATTCTGTTATCTACCCAACCATGCAGCTTCCAAAATATTGGGTTTACATGACTTGAATAAGTATCCCCTAAATAGTCATACTGAGGATTATCCCATCTTGAGTCTATAACTTCAGGATTCTCGGCAGCCACAGGAGGTCTTTGTTGACCAGGATTCGACGCAAACCGCATATGAAGATTATTATGAATCGTAAACTCGATGCGCGCTCCCATCTCACCCAAGCTCATATTCCTTAATTGTTCCGGATCTTTAAACTGATTTTCTAAAGGCAACAGAACCGTTGAATAATAGGAATCTGATTTTACTTGATTCAAATCGGAATTCCAAGCCGGAGGAACCGGATAATCCTGATCACCAGGCGCAGGAACATTCGTCCACCCTTCGACTTTAAGGTAATCGGGTTGGCCGATTCTTTCCAGTTCCTTGTTGACGGATGCGATCATTTGCCGATGCATAAACAAAAATCTTCACCTGAAGCATTGTTAAAGATTGGAGTTCTGTTTTGATTCAGGGCGGGGCGGGGGGGTTCCCACCCCAAGTTTCTCAAACTCTGCTGTGCTGAGCTAGACAGGCGGAGCCAATTGTTTCGCACTGTATGCCAAATATAGTGGTGCATTCGCATATCGCGGCTAGCCATCATTAAGATAATTTCATTCGGTAATTGAGGTACTGCCATTTGTTGATACTCCTTCGTTTTTCGATAGTTTCGAGCTTTAACAGTCTGCTAACCCATACGTTTTGCTTCATCGATCGCGCGGGACGCATCGACCAGACCAAAACCAGTGGCAAGGTCGGAACCCGGCATAGCCGGATTTTGATCGGATCGACCCTCTGTGAAGTCTTAAAGTTAATGTCATTCCTGCTTGTATGTACTCAATTTCGGATTGTCTGAATAGCTCCTTTGATTTTTCATTTTATTGATGTTGGAAACACATATAGATTGACCCAAAATACCGTTAAAATACATGGACATAAATTTCCTGTCTCTCTTGTCGTTGTATGCCATATTGGAATTTCTTTATTGCACAGGGATGAGGCCTCTTAAACAACTTCCGAATGAAGGATAAAGATAAGCTATAATGAGGTGAATTTATTTGGAGTAGATCGAATGAAGCAAAGACTGGAATGAGCATGAATCGTGTTGTGGAATTAGAAAGGAGAGGAAACACTTTAAAGCGCTTGAGGCAAATTGCAAAAAGTGCTTGTACTTTCCGAACTATCGATGTACCTTTGGCCTGAGAATCGCGAATGGAAAAAGTGTTTCTGTCACTAAAATAATCAGTATTCTGTCGTTCTACAATATTTTGTTAGGAGTAAATGATTTACGTTTTATATTGTGTTTACATATAAAATATTATGTTAACTAAAAAATTACTGCAAATATTGGATTCATGAAATGATGTTCATTATTAGTGTACTTTTTCATCACATTATGTTAAGGTTATAGCGAATATAGTAGAGGAGGTATCTATTTTTAGGTCATGTGGACTAACTAATTGGATTTCGTTATGAAATTGGATACAACGATCCAGATGCTCTGCCGCAATGGTGGAACGGTTAGAAAACAAGTGTGCCTATATACAGATACTCCTTATCGTAATAGTTCGTACAGAGGAAGCAGTGCAGGCTGAATAAGCCATGCTCCTGTTTTGTTTTGTCGTGACTTGTACTATGCGTAAGCTCTTTCCGAGTGCTTATGGAGGGTATGCGAATTGTTGACGTTAGGTTTCTTTATCGCACAATCTAATCGTGACTCATCGGCAGAGGCCGGTGGGTTTTTTTGTTGCGCTTAGTTGCGCAGATAAAGGAGGTTAACGTATGACGTTGTTGTTAAGCTGCAGAAAATTAGCGAAAGCCTTTGGAGATTTGCAGGTTCTGCGAAATGTTCAGCTCGATATTGCCAAGGGGGATCGCATTGGACTGGTCGGATGCAATGGTGCAGGCAAAACGACACTCGCTCAGTTACTATATGGAACAGAAAAGCCGGACGCAGGCGTGATCACTTGTTACGGAGATTCGATTGATATCGGATATTTACGGCAATCGACTTCGTATTCTGTTCAAATGTTCCGTGAGATGTCGGAATGTATGCTGGAGAAGGAGGGAGCTTCCTCATTCATGACTGCAACAAGCATGATGGGCGTAAGTCAGGTACAGTCCTGGGAAATGGAGAGAGTTCGTCATATGAGCGGAGGGGAGCGCACGAAGATGGCGCTAGCTCATATCTGGTCTACTCGCCCTCATTTATTACTATTAGATGAACCAACGAATCATTTAGATTTGGATGGCGTAGAATGGTTGATTCGAGAACTGAATGCATATGATGGTTCGATGATTGTCATCTCGCATGATCGATATTTTCTCGATCGGACGGTTCAGCGCATCATTGAGCTCGAGGATGGGGTTGCTCATGAATACATGGGGAACTACAGTGCGTATCGCGATGAAAAAGCTCGAAGATATCAGAATCAGCTGCATCAATATGAGACAGAGCAAAAGTATAAAGCAAAAATAGAAGCGGAAATCCTCCGTTTGGAACAGTGGTCTTCCAAGGCGCACCGAGAAGCAGGCAAAGTTGGCAAAATGATCGAGATGCGTACTGGGATCAAGGAGTTCTATCGTACCAAGGCCAAGAAAATGGATCGACAGGTGAAATCGAGGATAAAAAGGCTTCGTCGATTGGAATATGAAGGAATTCAGAAGCCGCGAGAAGAGCAGCAAATCTATTTTGAATTCGATCATCCCGAGAAACGGGGGAGGCGAATGCTGGAAGCCAATCGGATTCGTAAATCTGTAGGGAATAAGCTCTTATTTCAAGATAGTTCATTTACCGTTCAGCGTGGTGACAGAATCGGACTTCTGGGGCCGAATGGATGCGGCAAATCAACCCTTATCCGGATGCTGATTGGGCAGCTTCAACCTGATAAGGGGGAGATCTGGCTAAGCCCAAGTATCAAGCCCGTCTACTTATCTCAGGAGCTGGACGAGCTGGATACGGAGCAATGTGCATTAGAATGGTACGACTCCGAAAGTCTTGCCGAGGTACGTACGGTACTCGCTCAGATGGGGATCGAGTCAGCAATGTTGATGAAACCGATGAAGCGCCTAAGCTTGGGGGAACGGATGCGTCTTAAAATTGCGAACTTAATCGTCAATCATTCAGACGTACTTGTTCTAGATGAACCAACGAATCATTTAGATTTACAGAGCAGGACGCAGCTGGAGGAAACGTTAACCTCATATTCTGGAACGATGCTGATTGCTTCTCATGATCGGTATTTCCTCGAACGAGTATGTCACAAATGGTTGGTCTTTCATGACGGTAAAGTGACTCTATCACAGCGCCCATTAAGTCAGGCAGTGCAAATTGGAAGCGTTGATGCAAGGAGATCGGAACAGATGCCTTCCTCAACTGTTGTGTACGATCGATTAATGGTAGAGCATAAATTGTCCCAAGTGTTAGCTGAGCTATCACTGTGTAAGCCGGGAGATAAGAAGTATGCGGCACTAGATAAGGAATACCAATTGTGGATCAACAGAAAAAAGCATTTGGAACAATCTAATCATAATTAGCTGAATTTAGCGAATGATAGGAGTACATTCGTGCATGAGAGGATGTCCGACAATATGAGAATGAAAAGGCATGTACTCCTGCTAAATGTATGGCTATTCTGATGTTCATGTCTGGTTTTCAAAGCGGAACTCATGTCCGATTGGAGCTAACGGAAAATGAATTGGACTCTGTGGTTCACGGCCTACAAACAGGCGGTAGCTCTATTTCAGCTTAAGAGAAACAAAGTATCGTGACGCAGGGAGAGAAAATGCTCTGAAGTGAGGCCTTCGTCTGGAACGAACAAAGACGTAATCGGGCATGCATTTCCTGCTGGCGTTTCCATCGGTGTGATTCCTTATATGGGTACAGTCAACATTAAGCCCAAAGGGATGGGGAATGGGTATGAGTTGATCCAAAAAATCACTTGAAGATTTCATGAGATAGGTTTTCTAATAAGCAAAATTTCCTTCATTTCGAAGGAAGGCGTTTCGATCTCCATTTGCCGCATTACAGGAGATTATAGAACGACACAAACATTGGTTCAAGGAATTTCTACTAAATGGGTGGAAATCAAAGGTCAAGGATTAATGTTTGTGTCGTATTTTTTTAGTACAAATGTCCTCAGATTCTACTTGATCAGAACCGCAGCCTGCCACAACCATCAAAAGATGCAGCAGTCATCCAACCTAGATAATGGAACAGGCATAAACCTTGTCAAAGATAAATGATTGTGTTATTTTATATGTGTAACCGGTTTCATATTTAGAGGTGAGTAACAATTATGGCAACAATTAGAGACGTAGCGAAACATGCGGGCGTATCGGCGGCAACCGTATCGCGGGTAATCAATGACACTGGATATGTGCATGATGATACCCGCAGAAAGATTGAAAACGCTATCAAAGAACTCCATTATACGCCGAATGAAGTAGCAAGATCCTTATACAAGCGAAAATCCAGACTCATCGGTTTCCTTCTCCCGGATATCACTAACCCTTTTTTCCTGAGTTGGCGCGAGGGGTCGAGGATAAGATGCAGGAAAATGATTTTCGGATCATTTTTGGTAACAGCGATGAAGACCTCAAAAAAGAAAAGGAATATATCCAAACCTTTGTACAAAATAATGTGGTTGGCGTGATTGCTTCCACGAATCATCCGGATGCCGATATCTATCGAAAGCTGAGGATTCCGGTAGTATTCCTCGACCGGACGGTGGATAATCGCCCATCGGTATATGCGGACGGATACGAAGGCGGAAAGATAGCTGCCCGTGAAATGATTGCCCGCGGCAGTCGACGGATTACGGTCATGCAGGGTCCGGCTTCCATTCGGCCGGCGCAGGATCGTTATCAGGGCGCGATTGATGTGTTGAATCGTCATGGGATGGATTACAATGTGATCCAGACTACATCATTTTCGTTCACGGAAGCAGGAAAGTGGGCGAAGGAATTGTTCGAACGTTATCCGGACACCGATGGCATAATTGCCAGCAACGACATTGTTGCTACGGCGGTGCTTCATGAAGCGCTTCGACTTGGCAAGAATGTACCCGATGACGTGCAAATTATCGGATTTGACGATATTCCGCTCAGCAGTCTCTTAACACCGGCGCTGACGACGATCAGGCAGCCTGCTTATGATATGGGCAGAGCCTCGGCAGACCTTTTGATACAATTATTAGAGAATGAAAACGTAGATCAGAAAATCATACAGATGCCCGTAACATTTACAGAGCGGGAAACAATGAGGAAGGTGGGGCAACATGGCAAAAATTATTGTAGTAGGAAGCTCATCGATTGATTTGGTCGTTACATCGTCCAAACGCCCGGGGGCCGGTGAAACGGTACTCGGAGAAAGCTTCAAAACCGTTCCTGGAGGCAAAGGAGCTAACCAGGCCGTAGCCGCAGCGCGGCTCGGAGCCGACGTAACCATGATCGGGCGCGTGGGAGACGATGCATTCGCTGAACAAATTTTGAACAACTTTAAGCAAAACAAAGTTTGTATCGACTATGTGGAACCGGTTACACATATGGAAAGCGGAACGGCGCATATCGTTTTAGCGGAAGGCGATAACAGTATTGTTGTCGTAAAAGCGGCCAACAATGAAGTAACGCCGGATTACATCGACCATTCGATGAGAGCTTTTAAAGACGCGGATATGGTGATGATCCAGCAAGAAATTCCGGTAGAATCCGTAACTTATGTTAGCCGAATCTGCAAGAAGCTGGGGATTCCGCTGCTGCTCAATCCGGCGCCTGCACGTCCGCTTGATAATGAAGTAATCGAAAATGCTGCGTATATTACGCCAAATGAGCATGAAGCGAAAATACTGTTTTCAAGCCTGAGCATTTCAGAGGCGCTGCGCAAGTATCCGAACAAGCTGTTTATAACCGAAGGCAGCAAGGGAGTACGTTATTTTGATGGCTCAAATGAAGTGCTTGTACCCTCTTACAAAGTAGAAGTGGTGGATACAACTGGTGCGGGAGATACTTTTAATGCCGCTTTTGCGGTTGCTCTGGCAGAGGGAACAGCGATTTACGATAGCGTCCGTTTTGCCAATCGTGCAGCTTCCTTGTCTGTAACGAAGTTTGGTGCGCAGGGCGGCATGCCATATCGTCAAGAAGTGGAGGCGCAGATGTAATGAAAAAACAAGGCATATTGAACAGTCATATTTCGAAAATTCTAGCTGATTTGGGCCATACGGATTCGATCGTTGTCGCCGACGTCGGTCTTCCCATCCCGGAAGGGGTAAAGAAAATTGATCTGGCGCTGACGCTAGGCACGCCAAGTTTCGAAGAAACCGTAAATGCCATTGCTGCCGATATGCAAATCGAAAAAGTGGTGATTGCGGAAGAAATCAAAACGCAAAATAGTGAAGCAAATGCTTATATTCAGCATAAATTTGCAGATTGCGAAATCGAGGATTGTCCTCACGAAGAATTCAAACAATTGACCCGCAAGGCCAAAGCTGTGATTCGCACGGGCGAGGCCAAGCCGTTCGCCAATATCATTTTACAGGCAGGCGTCTATTTCGGTTAGCAAGCGTGTGCTTGCCAAAGCAGTTTTCTGTGATAAACAGTTAGAGGAGTCTTGCTCCGCTAAACGAAGCATTTGCTTACGAAGCTAGTTTTGCTATGAAGGCAATCAGAGAAGCAACACACGCAAAACGAAGCGTAAGCTTTCGAAGTAGTTTTGCTGCGAAGACATCCATAGGAGCATAGCTCCGCAAAACTAAGCATCTGCTAACGAAGTAAGTTTTGCTGTAAAGAACATCCATAGAAGCAACGTTCGCAAAACTTTTAAGGAGGAGCCATTATGCAGATTCAAATGAAAGGAATCCACAAGGCCTTCGGCAGCAACCAGGTATTATCTGGCGTCGATTTTGACTTGCGCGAAGGCGAGGTTCACGCCCTCATGGGTGAAAACGGTGCGGGCAAGTCTACCTTGATGAACATCCTGACGGGCCTGCATCAAAGAGATAAGGGAACTATTCTTATCGACGGCAAGGAAACGTATTTTGCCAATCCGAAAGAAGCGGAGCGTCAAGGCATCGCTTTTATCCACCAGGAGCTGAATATATGGCCTGATATGACTGTGGTGGATAACCTGTTCATCGGGAAGGAAATGTCCTCGTCTTGGGGACTTCTTAAATCAAAGGAAATGAAGGCGCTTGCAAAGGAGCAGTTCAAAAGACTCTCCGTTGACATTCCGTTGAATATGGAAGCAGGACAATGCTCGGTGGGACAGCAGCAGATGATTGAAATCGCCAAGGCACTGTTGACGGACACCAAGGTCATTATCATGGACGAACCAACCTCGGCGCTGACGGAAAGAGAAATTCAGAAACTATTTGAAGTCATTCGATCCTTGAAACAAGAAGGAGTATCGATTGTTTATATTTCGCATCGAATGGAGGAGATCTTCGAAATTTGCGACCGGATTACGGTTATGCGTGACGGCCGGACGGTAGACACGAAGGCGATTCCGGAAACGAATTTCGACGAAGTCGTAAAGAAAATGGTCGGCAGAGAGCTGACCGAACGCTTCCCTGCTCGCAATCCTTCACCGGCCGAGGTTGTATTGGAAGTTGAGCATGCAACTCGCAAAGGATGGTTTGAAGATGTAAGCTTCAAGGTACGTCAAGGCGAAATCGTTGGTTTCTCAGGCCTGATGGGTTCGGGACGCACCGAAATCATGAGAGCGCTTTTCGGATTGGATCGGCTGGATCAAGGCGAGGTTCGCATGTTCGGCAAGAAGGTCGTGATTAGAAAGCCGGTCGATGCCGTAAATCATGGAATCGGTTTCATCACGGAAGACCGCAAAGACGAAGGATTGGTTCTGGACTTTTCCGTTCGGGAAAACATGGTGCTCCCAAGCATCAGTGGATTTACAAAAAAGGGCCTCATCTCGACGCAAAGTGAAAAGGTGTTCGTGGATGCCTTGATTAAGCGACTGCAGATCAAAACGCATTCAGCGGAAACCGCAGCGGGCAATTTGTCAGGCGGTAATCAGCAGAAGGTGGTTATTGCCAAGTGGATAGGTATCGGGCCGAAGCTGTTAATCCTTGATGAACCGACCCGGGGCGTAGACGTTGGCGCTAAGCGCGAAATCTACCAGCTCATGAACGAGCTTACAGGCCATGGCGTTGCCATCATTATGGTATCTTCCGAATTGCCTGAAGTGCTCGGCATGAGCGACCGCATCGTTGTTGTTCATGAAGGGAGAATTACAGGAGAATTAAACAAAGCAGAAGCGACACAGGAGAAAATAATGACGCTGGCGACAGGGGGACAGTGATATGACTACCATCAATGATGCAAAAACAAGCAAAGGCTTTCAACTTTCGCAAATGACGCAAAAGCTCGGACCGCTTCTTGGTCTATTCATTCTGATTGTCATCGTATCCATTCTAAACCCAAGTTTTTTGGAACCGCTTAACATTTTAAACTTGCTGCGGCAGGTATCTATCAACGCACTGATTGCGTTTGGGATGACCTTCGTCATTCTTACGGGCGGGATCGACTTGTCCGTCGGTTCAACCCTGGCATTATCAAGTGCGTTTGTAGCCAATATGCTCGTAGCCGGCTATGATCCGATTCTGTCTATCCTCGCCGGATGTTTGCTTGGTGGCGTTATGGGCATGATTAACGGTCTTCTGGTGACACAGGGCAAAATGGCTCCGTTTATTGCGACACTTGCAACAATGACGATTTTCCGAGGAATGACGCTTGTTTATACGGATGGTAACCCGATTACCGGGCTTGGTGACAGCATGACATTCCAATTGTTCGGTCGCGGTTATCAGTTCGGTATTCCGGTTCCTGCTATTACGATGATTATTGCCTTTGCCGTGCTGTGGGTGATATTGCACAAAACGGCATTTGGACGCAAAACCTATGCAATCGGCGGCAACGAAAAAGCGGCTATCGTTTCCGGCATTAAAGTATCACGCGTTAAAATCATGATTTATTCTTTGGCAGGTATGCTTTCCGCTTTGGCCGGGGCTATCTTGACTTCACGTTTGAATTCGGCACAGCCGACTGCAGGTACATCCTATGAGCTGGACGCAATCGCTGCGGTTGTATTGGGCGGTACAAGCCTTTCCGGAGGCCGGGGGCGAATTGTCGGCACGCTGATTGGTGCACTGATTATCGGCACCCTGAACAACGGTCTTAACCTGCTTGGCGTATCTTCTTTCTATCAAATGGTGGTCAAGGGTATCGTTATTCTAATTGCGGTGCTCATCGACCGGAAGAAATCTGCATAAGCGAGAGGAGAGAATCACATGAAAAAGCTAACGTTTATACTGGCAGCGTTTCTGCTCATTGTAACGACCGGATGTTCCCTAGAGCCTCCAAGCTGGGCGAAACCAAAGTCAGACGGGGACTTGAAAAATATGAAAATCGGTTTGTCCGTCTCAACGCTGAATAACCCGTTTTTCGTTTCCTTGAAAGACGGCGTGGTTGCCGAAGCCAAAAAACACGGCATAGAAACAATTGTCGTTGATGCGCAAAACGATTCGGCTAAACAAAGCAATGACGTGGATGACTTAATGCAAAAAGGCGTTAATGTATTGCTCATTAATCCGACTGATTCTTCAGCCATCTCAACAGCCGTGCAATCGGCGAACAACCTTGGTATTCCTGTCATTACGCTCGACCGCTCGGCGGATCAAGGCGACGTTAAAGCACTAGTAGCTTCAGATAATGTCAAGGGCGGGCGCATGGCGGCTGAATTTATCGAGAAACTCGTCGGCAAAAATGCGAAAGTCATTGAGCTTGAAGGTGTAGCGGGCGCATCGGCGACCCGTGAACGCGGCAAAGGCTTCCACGAAGTGGCCGACCAAACTTTGAAAGTTATTGCAAAGCAAACGGCAGACTTTGACCGTACAAAAGGTCTCAATGTGATGGAGAACCTGCTGCAAGCAAACCCTGATGTACAAGCTGTGTTCGCGCACAATGACGAAATGGCGCTAGGTGCGATTGAAGCTATTAAGAGCACCGGCAAAAATATTCCGGTTGTCGGATTTGACGGTAATGATGATGCATTAAAATCGATTCAGGAAGGCAAGCTGACGGCTACTGTGGCGCAACAGCCTGAGCTGATCGGACAGCTTGCGGTGCAAGCTGCATATGATGTGCTGCAGGGCAAGACAGTGGACAAAACGATTCCTGCTCCGCTAAAGTTGGTGATCAAAGAATAAGATACGGAAAATACTTGGATGACGATTCGTTTATTATGCTCTCTTTTCGGCGAACAGGCTCATGTTTTTGGGCCTGCTGCTGTTAAGGGAGCTTTTTTTGCGAACGTAATCGGCGGCGTTACGTCTCAAAAACAAAAGGAAATCAGATTTAACGTAACTACAAGTCGATATTGGGGGTAAAACAGTCACAAAGGCACTTGTTTAGCACAATAACGATACTAGAATCTTAGCGGCTCAATTTAGCCGCAAATAGCGATATCACGTTTCGTTAGAGATCATTTATATGGCTTCCTCAACAGCCTGATTTATCTCTGCCTTTCAGCTAATCTTCTTCAGATCGATTCCGTCTCCCGGCGCTTTTCGTTGTTACCGGGCTTGCACAGGGCGGCACGGCTGACTTCATCAACAACGCTGCGAACGCGAAGATGAATGCGCCGTTTATGGAACTGTTCGTGCGTGGAATTTTATGTAATACGCTTGTCTGTCTCGCGGTTTGGTGTTCGATGAAGCTGAAGGAAGAGGTCGCGAAGCTGGTCATGATTTTTTGGTGCCTGTTCGCCTTTATCACCTCCGGGTTTGAGCACAGCGTGGCGAATATGACGCTACTGTCGGTCTCGCTGTTCATCCCGCATCCAGAGACGGTTTCATGGGCAGGACTGGCCGCAAATTTGATTCCGGTCACGCTTGGCAACATGGTTGGCGGCATTTTGTTTGTAGGAAATGCTTATTGGTATATTGCGAAGGATTGAGAAGGAGTGGAAGTTTAGTTGTTTTAGAAATAAAAGTAGAAAACACGGTTAAGCAGCCTGTCGTCGCTTGAATGAAGTGGCGATAGGCGGCTTTTTTTGTATTAAAATGTGCTTAGCGTGGTTTTTCCGAAATGCTGGAGGTACCCCTAGTTTAACATATACCTAGTTAGGGAGAGAAAGTCATGACGTTAAAAATATGAACGTTTAATAGGCCCTGTAGCGGACAGACTGGGGCCCGTGTATGATGAAAGAGATTAGTATAGCTGACGACCATGATATCAAGTTCTTGTCATCCGACAGGAACGTCAACATTTTAATGAAAAAAAGCTAAGCGAATCGTGTTCATGAAAAAGCCGGTTTCTCCTACTCTAAGGATGAATCGGCTTCACTTTTTCCCAGATCATGTTGATCAGTGGATATCACCGCGATTATCGATAGTCAAAATTTCGAAAACAATCGATGATTGTTACGATCCAATGGATACGGGCTAATTTATTTGCCTCTCAGATCTAAAACTGCGTATAATATCAATTATACGCAGTTTTTTTGTAGCTATTTAGGCAGCATAATCAAGGGAGAAATGCGTAATGAACTGGACACGAGATGATTTGCAGGCCATGTACGAGCAGCCGCTTGAAGCCTTTCGATTGTGGATGGACAATGCGGGGTATACGTATTATACGAAGAAAAATTATATGGGAGATGTTCGTCAATTTTTGCTCACTTTGGACGGCAAGCCTGCCGAAGAAGCGACGAAGTTCCAAGTGCTTTCATTTCTTGCGAAGGTGAAGGCGTCCGGTGTGAGTGATGCGACGCGTAATCGCAAGCATTGTGCAGTAACAAGCTTTTATAAAGCGCTAAATGAGTTTGAGCTGGCAGATGTGAACCCGGCTGCCGGGGTGAAAAAATCAAAGACAGAAATGAACCGTGCACCTGTATTTATGAACCCAGAGCAGCTCCGCCAGCTTCTCGTTCGAACAGAAGGAAAGTATCGTGATCGTAATCTGGCGATTCTCATGCTGATGGGATATGCGGGTCTTCGTGTTGGCGAGGTTCATCGTCTGAATGTATCGGATTATTATCCGGAACGGCATTCCATTGAAGTATTGGGCAAAGGGAGAAAGTGGAGAACGATTCCCCTGCCTGCGGTGGTTGCTGCTCAGCTGGACATTGCGCTTGCGGAGCGACTCACGCCTTGGAGGGAAGGTGAGGATGCCTTCTTCATTTCCCAGAAGGGTCAGCGTCTGTCAATTCGCAATATTCAATACATTGCAGAGCAGGCTTTTTGTAAGCTGCAATCGGATCAGGAACGGAGACCGCATGGAGGAAGAGGGCGATCGTATTCCTGCCATAAGCTGCGCCACTCCTTCGCTACCATGCTGCTGCAGAGCGGTACTGATATACGAACCGTGCAGGAAATGCTTGGACATGCTTCCATTCAAACGACAACGGTATACACCCATGTAACCGATCGACAAAAAGAAGAAGCTGTGACTCGCTTGCAGGCATTTTTATCATGAGTCGAAAAATGATGCAAGAACGTATACAATTAGGAAGGGAAACGTATAACGAACCTGCCCCCACTACAAACTATATGGTATCAGGGAAAAGAGGAGGGGTTGAATGAATGCAATCAAGACGAAGCTGCAAGCCTTATTGCGCAATAAGCGGCTTGTTCAGACGCTCAAGATAGCCTTTCCTTTAGCCGTCATTATCTTTGTCTTTATTCAAGGAAAGAAGGAATTATCCAGGTTTTCACTACGGGAATCGCTGCATGCCATCCGTTTAATATCGAGTGAGTATTTTACGGGACTCATTGTATTAGGAGGACTGGCGGTTGCAACTATGTTTTTCTATGACCGCCTGCTGCTACGTTCGATTAAGGCACCTGTTCCTATTGGCAAAACATTTCGAGTTTCTTGGATTGCAAATACCTTTAACGGCATTGTTGGATTCGGAGGTATTGCTGGGGTAGGAATTCGTACCGTTCTATACCGTCCATTTACAGGGGATGCGGGTAAATTGCTGCTGGCGATCGCTTGGATGGCGCCTTCCATGATTAGCGGATTATCATTGCTAGGTATCTTAGTGCTGCTGCACGTGTTCCCTGCAGGTGAGCTGCTTGCAGCCAAGGGATGGCTATGGATCGTTCTTGTCGGGGTGGCCTTATTCTTTCCTGCGTATTTACTTTTCTCGCGCTGGAAGGGAAGAGCGAACGCGAACGCCAAGCTGACATTTGGCTATACGGTTGTGTCATTTATTGAATGGCTCGCTGCAGGTTCGGTGGCCTATGTAATCTTATTTATGCTGAAGGCAGATGTCTCCTATGCTGAAGTAATCGGTGTATTTACAGTGAGCGCCATCGCCGGTCTGATCAGTATGGTCCCAGGGGGATTCGGGACTTTCGACATCACATACTTAATTGGCCTGCAGGCGCTAGGGGTTGCAGACAGCACGGTATTTACCGCATTGCTTCTCTATCGGATCGTATACTACTTTATTCCCTTTACGCTGGGGTTAATCTTTGCGGCCTTCGAATTCGGCGGTGTTGCCGTCAAGAAGTTCGAGGATCATCCTACGTTAGGATCGTATATAGAGTCAGGAAGCATTCTATGGTTCGTACAGAGGTCGATATGGAGCTCTTTGTCTGCATGGTCAGTTGTGATTCTGCTGTTCATGACCTCTTTGTTTTTATTTACATACACGTTTACAGAGCCATCCTGGGAATCATCCATGTTCGTTCTGCCCTTGTTCCATGGTTCCATATTTCCAATAGTGAACGGTATCTTATTAGGTGCAAGCCTTTTGATGCTGCTGCAATTGAAGGGGCTATTTGAAAGAACGATTCGGGCGTATGTGATGACTTTAGCCTCTCTCGCCATTTGTACGCTGCTTACATTCCTGTTGGGGACAACGATTCGCCATACGCTGTGGCTTTGCGGAATGCTGCTGTTCTTATTTCTAATTCGCTCACAGTTCACGCGATATCGGTTCCCATTAACGAAGAGCACCATTTTCTTCACCAGCTTATTCGGGACGCTTCTCATGCTTCTGTACATGATGATGGGATACATGTTAGCTGAGTACCATGAAAAGTCAGCAGATGCAGCGACATATACTTTGAGCTACGTTCAATTTACGACGACATTAATTACGGGGCTTCTCGTAGCGGGAGTTATGTATGCAATTGGAGTACTGATGTTCGAGCGGCATTTAAAGAAGCCGCTTGGAAGAGATTGGCGCGCAGATGATCAAGCCATCTTAACTGGCATTAATGGCTGGATGTATCACAATGTAGCGGACAAGCGTGTCTTCTCTGTCAATGGCGGCAAAATCCGCTTCCCATTCATTATTAAGGGCCGCCGGGTCATTATGCTTGGAATGCCTCGATTAGAACGAATGAAGGCTAAGGAGCATGACGCCTTGCACTCTTTATATGAGCACGCTGATCGTTTTGGGCTTGATATTGTGTTCTATCAAGCAGGGATTGAGGGTATGCCGCTGCTCCATGATTATGGAAATGACTTTTTCAAGGTAGGAGAAATTGCCCGTTATGAGCTGGCTGAACCTGTAACTGGCCCGCCTCTTCATCGCTATGAGCTGATTCCATTCCCTTTGCCAGAACCATTGGTTCAGCAAGTTATGGAGTCAGCTAAAATGTGGGAAGAAGTGACTCCGGGATATCTTGATACGATTCATCAAATGTTAATCGTCCCTGATCCTACGCTGCAGTTAGTACGCTTATTGGATGAAGCAGATGGGGATCGACTGCTCGGCTACATCGTCCTTCGGATTGATTACACAGCGGAGATGATAATGATTGGCGATATTCGTTCCTGCCACGGCTTATGTCAGCCGGAACAGGATGAGGTGCTGAAGCAGCTGCGCGACATTATCGTTTGGTTAGGACAACATCATGATTGCAAGCAACTTGCGAGTGGATTATTGCCGCTTTCGCATGTTGAATCGGATCGTGCGCCATATTTATGGTCTGAACGGACAGCGGTAGCAATCTTCCGCAGGATTCGTGAGCTGTATCCGATGAATAACTATAGAAGAGTAAGGTTGTCTTTATTTGATGTTACGTGGGAGCCGCAGTATATTGCATTCCGCAAGCAGCGCCATATGAATTGGACAGTGTGGCGCGTAACACGGATTATTCGCCGATTGCGGCAATAGTGTGACACGAATCATGCGAAAATGATTAGAATTTATGAAAATTGCAGAAAAAAGGTGAAAAGGCTTGGAGGCTGCTCCAGGCCTTTTTATTGTAAAAAACCGCTTACAGCTCAGCTTTTCGACCATATCCGTCTGTGGGACGTGAAGTCCAGTTCTGCTAAAATAGTGGTGTTTCAGAATAGGAACGGATTTCAACAAAGTCTTATCATCAGAAGGTGGTTCCTTATGCTTGGATTTGCAATTCTATTAGGGTTCAACATTGCAGGTGTGTGGCTGCACAATTTGCTTCATCTCCCGCTGCCCGGCAACGTGCTTGGCTTGGTGCTGTTCCTGATTGCACTCGGCATGAAGTGGGTGAAGCTGGAGTGGGTAGAGAATTCCGCTCAATTCCTGCTTGATCATATGCTGTTATTCTTCATCCCGTATGTTGTCGGCATTATGGCGTTCTTGCCCATACTAAGTGCGCATTGGGTGAGTATTTCGGTAGGCATTATTGGCAGTACGCTTGTCGTACTATGGATGACCGGCTTCGTGGCATCGAAGATGGAGAAGCCCTCGTCAGAAGCTGATACGGTAACAGTGAAAAAGGGGGATGCTACATGAACGTATTATCGTGGACACAGCAGCCTTTGTTTGGAATAGCGGCAACGATCGTTGTGTATGCATTGTCTCGCGTTCTGCACGTTCGCTTCAAATGGATGCATCCGATCGTATTTTGCTCGGTAGTGCTAATCGGCTTCCTCGTCATCGGAAACATTCCGCTTCAAGATTATAAAAATGGGGCAGATATTTTGGCTCTCATCCTTGGGCCAGCTACAATTGCACTCGGTGTACCGATTTATAAATATCGTGAGCTGGTTAAGAAACAGTTCGCTGCCATCTGCTTGTCGATTACATGCGGATCGCTTGTAGGGATAGTTAGTGTCGCGGCGATCATGATGAGCTTGGATGGTGCGAGAGAGGTGATGCTGAGCATGCTGCCGAAATCAGTCAGCTCACCAATCGCGGTTGAAATTTCGAAGTCGCTAGGCGCAATGCCTGAATTGTCCGCTGTATTTACGGTATTTACCGGTGTTGTAGGTGCATTGTTCGGAACGAGCTTCCTGCGCATGACCGGTATTCGCGGCGAAGTGCCCCTCGGCATTGCAATGGGAACAGCTGCACATGGATTCGGGACAGCAAAGAGTTTGGCGGATTCAGAGAAGCAAGGTACGTTTAGTGGTTTGGCAATGGGGTTAGCTGGACTAATTACATCCATTTTATTTACACCCATTTATATGTTCTTTATGTAATGCTTGTTATGCACATCACAGGCTAACAAGTAGGAGACGTCTATCGCACGTGCGGTAGGCGTTTTTTTGTTGGAACTGATTATATTAGTAGAACTAAAGCATTGAAGGGAACAACTTCACCCTATTCGTCTATATGACAAGGCTTATAAAAAGAGTTGAAACATTTTCGATTGCAGCACGTTGTTATTAGTAGGCGAAAAATCAAATATGCAGCCAACATATCGGGCTGTGCTGATGAATGATTATACGTGAAGGAGATGATCCCTTGAAGGCGACAATTTGGGCATGGGGTATCCTCTTAGGCTTGAGCCTGCCATCACTCGCAGGTGCAGCAGGTACATATTCTGCCGAGAAGATATTTACCGATCCGCAGAGCGGGGCGGTCTATTATAATGTTGAACGGA
Source organism: Paenibacillus alvei DSM 29 (assembly GCF_000293805.1). Taxonomy (GTDB): domain Bacteria; phylum Bacillota; class Bacilli; order Paenibacillales; family Paenibacillaceae; genus Paenibacillus_B; species Paenibacillus_B alvei. Next base: position 212,949 of record NZ_AMBZ01000007.1, read on the forward strand.
TCGACTTGGAGACGCGCGAGAAGCGTGTTGTTGTAAAGATGGCTGACGGCCAGTGGAAGAAATGGAACCCGAATATTAGGAGCATGCGGGTAGAAGAAGGTCAGCAACTACCTGTGCTCGATACGAATTTTGCCGATAGTGTGGAAGGCGGGATGCAGTATATTTATGATCCTGAGGATCAAGAAGTTGTGAAGGGGAAATTGTTCCGTTCCTCGCCTGATGGCAAATGGGGCATACATGAACGATTATATTTTGAACCGACTGGTAAAGGAAATATGGGCAAGGTTCATAGTTATGTATTGCGTAATAATCAAACCGGGAAGACGAAGGAGTGGCTTCGCACGGATTATTCCATTGGAGCTACGTGGCTTTCAGATAATCGAATCATTTATAGTCGCTTGAATGAAAAGTCAAACCAGGAGGAAATTGTGATCTACGATCCTGCTGCGGACAAGCTGGATCGTGTCGCATTTGGTAACCTCCGCGGCGTTCAACCAGACAAGGGCTACGTGGTGTATACACTGAACAAGCCAGATCGCCCTTTGTATGTTTTGGATTTGAAGAAGCGCGTATCCAAGCCCTTGAAGGATTGGGCAGCGGCTGAAGCTTATTTGCCGCACTCCGAGAACGCGAAGGATTCAACGATTGATTTGCCGTCGGATTTCGATCTGGACGCGCTGCCCGAGGAAAAAATGAAAATGAAGACGCAGTGCGATTACAAAGTGACGATTGATGGTACGACCGCGCGCGTGCCGTTTGTATTTGAAGAGAAGCAGACTGCGAAAATTCCGGTTAAGCCGCTTGCGGAAGTGTATGGTTGGAAGCTAAGCAAGCTGGATAAGAAGGCCGCTGCCTTCCGATTTAAACTTGAGCATGGAAGTCGCTTAATTGAATTGAATCCAGCAAATAGTGTTCTGGAGGAAGGTATCTTATATATGACAACAGAGCAAATCAAACAGCTCGGGTATCGCTCCGTTAACGTTGCATATGATCCAGAGACATAAGAATAATAGCATAATGTTTTGGCAATAGGGCATGCACATGCATGCCCTGTTTTTGTGCCTGTATGGGGAGAATACTGGTAATGACGGGAACAACCGTGTCCGGCTCTCGCCGATTACAAGTCGAGGAAGAAATGGTAGAGATCCACGTCGACGTACTGCCCGCCCTGCGTTCCGCCGATGATCTCGACCAGCGCCAGATGTAAGTAAGGCGGAATTCCGCCGAATCGATGTATTCGGCCGAGCAGGTCGCCGCAAGCAAACCGTAGTGCTGGCGACTATTCCAGCCAGCACGTCCGTGAGATGCGTATAGAAGCCGCCTATCATGTTGTTCAGGGCGCACATAAAAATTTGCGCCCGTACACCGGGTTGTTGTCCAGTTTCGGGTTGCGCGGCGATGAAGTGCCCGGGGACACTCAGCGGACAGAAGGCGGCAATTGGCTCGCGATCTCTGTTGGTATGTCCTCCGAGTCCCACGCGAGACTATTGCCGGGAATGGCGCCCTCGACTTCTTGGATCTTATTTTGCATGACCAACATCTGGTCGTCGGTCAGGTCGCCGATCCGAGTATTCACCGTAATGCCCTCGTGCGACAAAGCCGCAGCCACCGCGTTGGCGTATGCAACCGGGTTGTTTCCATCTGACGCGGGGGCGTATTTCTTGAATCCGTCCAGGATTGACAGATCCACGTAAGCCGGGCTGCGGAGCAGCAAGGCGATTGCGTTGAATCCATCACTCCACGTTGGGAAGATCAAGAAGTTGTGCCAGTTGAACTTGCCGGGATACTGCCCAAAGTCGAGCCCGCCGGGTCGGCCTAAATGATGTTACCGGGGTTGTTGTTGAGCCACGCGAAACTACCTTCGTAGTTTCGCATATGCGGGCGCCCACGCGCGATTTCATCGGCGTGGATCACGTAATTGTAGATTTCCTTTCCGAGGCCCTGGTAATCGTTTGGATCGTGGGGATTCGAACCCGGGAACCAAAGGGCCCTCGGGATGTTCTGGTCAAGTGAGATGTTGCCATTCCAGTACCAAACATGGTCGCCTAGTTCGAGCGTCATTTTGCTGCACTCCTCTGTCGGTGTTCTATTGCTTACGGTAACTAAGACGTGTGGTAATGCTCCGGTTTCGTGGGCATCCTCATAGATAGGAATTTGCTTTTTCTATTACTGCCCGTTAAACATAAAATTATTCCCAAAACCGTTACTTACCGGTTTTTATGAACGATAACCTGGCTGTTTCGTCAAAAAGGGCAGGCAAAAAACTCTCAGTCAAAATGTGCGCAGAACAAACAGGCCATGACAGGAATCCATGTAACATGTCGTGAAAAATCCTCATAGCCCAATTCCCCAGTGAACCTATCTTGACCAGACCCCTAAATGCGTTCTCACAAGGTGACAATTGGAAATATTCATCCTCATTCGGCAATGGACATAATTATCAAAATACTTGATGTCATTGTGCAATACAAAGGGGAGATTTATCACATGTGGTGTCATTACCATAGGAACAAACTCCTTATCGTATTCGTGCTTGCTTATGTTCATATCCCGGAATGCCACTCTATGCGTAACTAATACAAATGAGTATTTCTCCGAGTCAAAAAGTCGACAAGTTTGGATTTTAATCAAATTCATGTTTCAAAAACTTCAAACAAACGTATTAATTGAATTATTTAATCAATTTGCTATGATAAGATAGGATGAAATATCCATAAAAGAGAGTTCACTTAGATGGGAGAGGATGCTAGGAGAATTGATGGCGTTATGTTCCAACTTTATGAAAACGCTTTATTAAAAGATTAAAGGGAGTGAACTAATGAAGGCAACGAAATATGTACGTATTCTGACGGCTACTTTCCTTCTTGCTTCGGTGCTCATGGCATCGTTTTGTTCGACCGTTGCTCAGATGAAGGGGAGTGAACACCCATTAAAAATGAATTACGCATTTTCAAATCCAATACTGACCAACCCGCTGCTTGGCACCACTCAATATGTCTTGAAAAATGGAAGCAGCCTGAAGATTGCGCATAAGTACAATAGCGGCAACGATATGTGGATCATGTTCGATCATGCCGGTGCGAATCACTTGTACGGGATGAAGGAGTGGAGGCTTAGTCCGAATGCGAACAAGGATACCAATGCGGATTTGGCTCGTCCTTCAGTGATGCTATGGCCTGATATATCGGACTGGATTGGACCGTACATCGTTGGTGCCAACCAGAATGGAAATGGAAAGGGTCAGGATTTCACTGGCGGCAATCATAATTATGATGGCGGTGGGAATAGCTCTACAACAGGAAGAACCGTTCGGTACAAAGTTTGGGTAGATGGGAAAGAGCTGCAAGATGGGATCGTTGCAACCGGAAACAAGATCAAAATCGAAGTTGTAAATCGAATTCAAGGCTTTAATACGAAGGAGCAGGATGGCAGCGGCCGTGAAATTTTGCAGGAAACCGTAACGTATGAGGTAGAAGGTGGAAAGGTACAAGTACATTTGGATATTTTGCCGCTCGAGGATATCACGCTTTATCGGTATTATGGCTTGCAATCTGTCAACGGGGCATGGAACAATGAGGTGCGCTACTATGCGGGGACAACAGAAGTAGCAAGAAGTGCAGGATCCATGTACAGCGACTCTGGTACGAAGTCTCAGCATCCTGACGTTGATAAATACTTGGTTAGCTCAGCAGTGCAGGATGGAAGTCAGCATCAATTGCTTGTAACGCTTGATCGCAATTATGGGTTCGGACAGTTGCATTATCTTGCTGAAGATCAGCCGATTGTATTTACTCAGGATTATGGCAAGTCATACTTCCTGCAAGTCTATAATAAATCAGCGGTGTTGAAAAAAGGAGGGATTGCTTCATGGCAGGGCTCCTATCATTTTTTCTCTACATCGGATCAGGAGTAAGATTAGGAAGCGGGATATGAGGGTAGCAATCGCTTCCTCGTGATCCATAATAACCATATTCATTCATTTGGTTCTGTATTATAATAGGTCGGTATGTAAAAAAGCATCATCATCACGAATGAACATCATTGCAAAGGATGAGCGATCATGACTAATATTTCACTAGCTAAGGTTGAACGCCAGCGGGTTCAGCTTTCGCAAGGCGGGCTGTTGACATTTCTTCTAGTGGGGAAATTAATGCTGCTTCGTCATTTCGTCTATGATTCGGTAACCGCATCAGGCTTGCTAACAGATATGATTTCAATACTTGTTCTTGTTAGTTTGTTTGAAGCAGTATTGCCTGGACTAGTGAAGGGTTCCATTTATTGGGTTTTTAATGGCATTTTCTCTATTATTATGTTCGCAGCGACGCTGTACCATATTCACTTTAATTCAGTTCCGACATTTACAGCGTTTAATGAAATGGGGCAAGTTCCCCAAATCAGCGGCAGTATCGGGCCGCTCATCAAGACCTCACATTTTTTGTTTTTTGTAGATATTGCAGTGGCATTGATTTTCATAGCAGCGCGATGGTTGCTCCGCAGAAACTACTCGAAACACCGATTCTGGATGGATTCGGCTCCTTTGCAGCGGTACATAGGTTGGAAGTGGAGAGTAGCAGCGGCTCTGCTTATGGTCGTCTGCATGAGCTACTCCTGGTTCGTAATAGACAAGGCCGAATCGATCAGCAATGAGAAAGTAAAGTCAGAGAAGATTGGCTATCTCAACTATCAAGCAGCAACAGCGTTGAAAATTATACGTGAGAATGAAATCATTGCGAACGGAAACCTGGATCAAACAAGATCGAAAATTAATGAGCTTCAAGCAACTTATCCTTATCGCAAAGACAGCCAGCCGCTTGGTCAGCCGCATTATTTCGGTACTGCTCGTGGCGCCAATGTAATTGTGGTTCAGCTAGAAGCCTTTCAAAATTTCCCGATTCAAGCCAAGCTGGAAGGACAGGAGATCACACCTGTGCTGAATGAGCTTTTGAAGAATAGCTACTATTTTTCGAATATATATCAGCAAATCGGCCAGGGGAATACATCGGATGCAGAATTCCTGTCCAATACGTCCATTTACCCGACAGGAACGGTTGCGATGTCTACGGGCTTTGGGATAAGAGAGCTGCCAAGCCTGCCTCGGCTTCTTCATGACTTGAATTATCAATCGGCGACGTTCCATGTCAATGACGTAACATTCTGGAACCGACATTTGCTTTATCCTGGTTTAGCATTCGATCATTACTACGATAAGCCATACTATACGAACGATTTCTTCAATGATTTTGGTGCTTCGGATGAAGAATTGTATCGGACCGGAGCAAAACAGATTCGGGACATGACGAAAAAGGATAAGCCCTTCTATGCTCAATTCGTTACAACATCCAGTCATGCTCCATTTCTTGTTCCGGACAAGCTGCGGAAGTTGAAGCTCCCAGCAGATATGGAGGGCTCGTATATAGGGAACTATCTAACGGCAATTAACTATACCGATTATGCGTTGGGTCAGTTTATCGAAGAGTTAAAGAAGCAAGGAGTCTGGGATCAAACAATGCTGGTCGTGTATGGCGATCATTTTGGCGTGAATCCGAATGAAGGAAGCGACGCAGATATATCTAAAAGATTGGGTGTTCCTTACTCGAATGAAGTGAGCCGCTTTAATATTCCGCTTATTATCCATGTGCCGAAACAAGCCGGGGGGAAAGTCATTGAACATATAGGCGGTCAGATTGATATTATGCCGACGATCGCCAACCTACTCGGTATATCGCTACAGGAGAAGCAATTTATCGCTTTTGGACGCGATATGCTGAACACCGATAATAACGTGGTTGGTATGCGTTATTATTTGCCTACGGGCTCATTTTTCAATAATGAGGTGATGTTCGTCCCAGGCGAGGGCTTTGAGGATGGTACGGCCATTTCGCTGAAAACCCTACAGCCTGTCCCGGTTCAAGAAGCGTATCGAAAGGATTACGACTATATTCTCTCTTTGATGAAGCTGTCAGACGAATATATTCAGCTGCTCCCAAAAAGATAGCGCAAAATAATAATAGGATGAAGGGCTATCCGTTATGTAACGATGAACCCGACAGATTATGTTGCGGAAGCAGCCGTATCCGATGCAGCAGCAAAATTCATCTAGAAATGAAGGACAAGAAATAAGAACTCCAGTAAATAGCTGCAGTTCTACCGTAACCAAACGATTGTGGGAGAACTGCAGCTTACATATATATGTTCACGTTAAGTTGTGATTTAATTCACATACTATCATTAAATTCCATGATATAGTATAACCATAAAGAACAGGGAGTGATAATGATGAGAACATTCAAAACATTTGACACAACGGATCAAGTAACTCGCAACTTCCTTCAACTTTGCTATATGTGTGATGATAACGACCGCTGCACGACAGAAGAAGAGTGCAGACAATGCTGGGCAGACAAAGGACTTGCACCTGAACAAGAAAATGAAGAAACACGTGAATTACTGAATGCGTATTACGCATAACCATCAATGACTTTCATTTTGATTACTTTGTGAAAATAATAACTTACCATGGTTAGTTTTCCCTCCACCTTATATAATAGAAAGAGCGCCGCATACACATTGGCTGTATGCGGCGCTCTTTCGCTGTATCCGTATATTAGCTAGCACTCTTGGATAGTGTGGGTACAGGCTGAGGCTTGACCGGCGCAATATTGCGATTTGCTAAGCTTGTGGCGATCATCCCGGCAATAATGATGAACATTCCGACGAGCGACCACCCTTGAGGGAATGAACCGTTGAGCAGCAGTACCTCGCCAAGCACGGTGAAGATAAGAATACCTGCTTGAGTAGATTCGACCCCGGCAAGCAGCACTGTGTTGTGCTTCGCCATATCGGTTGCCAAGAAGAACAGCAGGCTGGCGATTACGCCAGAGCTAATGGCAAGCAGCAAAGCTTGACCTAACTGGGAAGCGGATGGCAATCCAACCGTAGCGGTTCCATAAATGCCAAGCAGAATGGCAATAGGCATGCTGCCAAGCGCCATGCCGAGTGTGCGCTGGAAGGAATCCAGCTTACTGCCGCACAGCTCCATCATTTTACGGTTGCCAAGCGGATAGAAGGTGGCGCCGATAATAACAGGTATGAAACCAAGCAGCAATTCAGACAGTGTAACATTGCTCGCTTCAGACACTTGCATAAATGCTACACCGATAAGTATAATGACGGAAATACGCATGCTTTTGAATGGAATAGATTGTCGCACTTTTACCGGGCCATTCGGTGTCTGGCGAGTCTCATAGAACAGAGGAGACAAGCATGCGCCAATTAAGATCGTAATTTGCCACGTTCCTGATGTGAGCCAAGATGGTGCATAGACTGCCGCGAAGCTGAGCAGAGAATAGAACGCGACGCCGCACATGGAACCCCAAGTTAGCCAGTGCAAAGGATGCTTGCGCATTTCTCGGAAAAGCGGTGTAAGGTTTTTGCGAAATGCAACAATTGCCAGCAGGATCGGGATGGCAAGTAAAAAGCGCAGCGATGCGGTCCAAGCCCAGCTTGTCCCAGATAGGTTCATCGCGCGATTAATAATGAATGTGGATGAAAAAACATGGATGCTAAAATGCCAACAAATATGGCTCTCATGATGCTCACCTTACCTCTACTTGAAAATCATTTTCAATTGTGTATCCAGTAAAGTATAATATACTATATTATATTTTAAGTAAAGTATATTGTAATAAATATTTTTCGTGATGATTGTACACTATTCGTTTGAATTGGGGGAAACATTCGATGAATGAACACGAAACGAAGCAATTGATGCAATCGGTAGGAGCGAATTTGCGGAAGTTAAGAAAAGACAAGCAGCTCAGCTTAGAAGAATTGGCCGTTCTATCAGGGGTAAGCAAGCTTACTCTTGGGAATATCGAGCGTGGGGATACGAATCCGACAATCGGAATGATGTGGAAAATATCCCGTCACTTGTCCGTCCCGCTTATGACGCTGCTCATGCCCGATAAGTCGGTACGGATTTCGCGTGCAGGCCACGGCCCTACTTATGAAAGCGAGTCAGGGCAGTGGATATTGGAGCCTGTATTTACGGACTTGCGCGAAAAGATGGAAATGCTGCGTGCACGTTTGAAGCCGAATTGTGTATACGAGCCAGAACCGAATCACCCATGGACCGTGGAAATTGCAACGGTTATGTCAGGCACGATCCGATTGACGATCGGGGAGGATACGTATACACTTCATCAATTTGACTCGATTCAATTTTCAGCTACCGAAACGCATATGTATGCCAATGTAGGGGATGAAGAGGCGGTCGTGCAATTTACGGTATTTTACTCGTAACATGCTGTTATTCATATAGGAGAAGACTGGAAAGGTAGGTGGAGACGATGCACACACAATCACGTTGGTTGCTGGAAGTATATTATGACGGGTGGTGCCCGTTATGCACAGGGATACGCAAGCAGCTGGAGCGCTGGGATTGGCTGCATGTGCTGCAATTTTACTCCATACGCGAGCCCGAGGTAACAGAACGGATATCAGTATCCGTCGATCATTTGATATCCAGTATGCATGTCCGTGAAACGGGCAGCGGACGCATTCGCTCTGGTATTGAGGCGGTGCATGCTCTCTGTATGCGAGTACCCATGCTCATGCTTTTTAGTCCGTTTGTTTGGATTAGTATGAAGTTGGGAGTAGGAGGAAAGTTGTATACATACATCGCTTCAAGGCGCACCATTGTTCCCGCCGGGCAATGTAATTATGACAGCTGTGATATTCCTTTAAATGGGGAGCCGCCAGTTAAACACAAGTAGACTCTAACGTCCTTATGTGCAGCTAGTGGGCGTTTTTGTGTTTGTGTTGTAATTTTGCATCCATATATAACTGCAATTGTTCATTTTTCTCGATCATTAGCAAAAAAGGAAATGGGGAGTGAGAGCGAGCGTGACGAACCAGCGTCATCAAGGTACACAACGAAAGGGCACCAAAACTCGAAAGATACGCGGGTGGTTTCTTTTTTTCTGCTTGCAGATATTCTCATTTTCAGTGGTTTCGCTATCATCTACAGCGAGTCAAAAGGGTGGGAAAGGGATATAAAGCATGCGGTTGCGGTTCAAACGATAACTGCAGATACGAGCGGCATAGTTGCTATAAAGGGGACACTGAAATCAAGCGCCCCTGCTCGAGATGATTATTTGGCAGACTCTTATGCGATTCTCGTGAAGGAAGATCGCAATTGGTCATGTAATTCTCGCAAATGCAGGTATGTGGCTGTTATGACGTCAACGATTGGTGATGTCAATGGACTGTCGGTAAACGGTATCTCGCTTCAACCTTCTGTATTCCGACTGACAGGTCTGGAAGTGCCGCTGCCAGAAGATTTACTTCGTGATTCAAACCAAACAGTGGAGAATGGTAACATACTTGTTGTGAGTCAGAAGGAAACGGCACGAAGCTATGCAGGCGTGCGAAATGGCGAGGAGGTTACCGTTATCGGTGAGGCAGTGGACGGGCAACTAAAGCCGATGGCTTTTCCTGAAGGTACTGATTCCGTCCTGTATGCAGGTCTGGCTCCATACGCACCGAAGGACATGCCTGAACGGATTGAAAGCGGGTATGTTGTTGGATCGTCGTTGGAGGCGATTATTGAACATGAGCTGAATATGCAGAACAGTGTTATTTGGACACTGCTTATCGTTGGCTTGCTACTGCTGCCTGTAACGCTATTGTTCGCTCCGTGGCCGAGGTCACGAAGAAGCAGAGCAGGATGAAACGAAACCATCTTGTATTTATTAAAAAATGATTTGAAGATGCTAGGTGAACGAAATCGAAGATGGGTCAAAATTAGGGGTGCTGGTTCGTGGTTCCGTGCATCCAAGGGATGAGAAAGATAAGACTGCATTAGGGAAATAGCGGAATTCCAAGTGTTAAAGGTGCACAATATGAGTGAACTACATGGTGCACCTTTCAAATGTCACTTTTGGATAGTTTGATTTATTTTTCCACATAGGCGAGCAAACTGGGTCAGCTCATCCTCGCTTAGTGCAATCCGAATATCGTCCATGATGCTATGTCGGGATTCTGCTGCTTTTTTAAGAAAGTCCAGTCCCGCCACGGTGATATCATGGTACATGTACCTTCTATCGCTTTTGTCTCGAGTCTGGGTAATCATCTTTTTCTCAATCAGCTTCTTTGTCAGCTTTGAGATCGCTGACAGCGATGCATGGAACGCATCGGCAAGCTCTCGGGTTGTCCTTGGGCCGCTGGTATTAAGCAGATCAAGTATATTGTATTGGGCGGACGTGATTCCTTCCACGTTAAATCGATTGTGCTCGGCTGCCAGTTTGCACTGGAGCATCGTAAATTCGGTTTCGAAGTCATATAATTGTCTTTCTGACAAGGAGAACCTTCCTTTCTATGTGCATATCTTCTATGGCCATATCTAATTGTCAGCTTCGATGCTGCATTTATCTGCATCTGTAGTCTCGTGGACATCATCAGACCCATCGGGAGAAGCGTTGAGCTTATAAATATGCTCCAATAATCGACTCTTTGCAGGTGCGGAGCTCATCCGGAGTTCCAAATGCGATAACGGATCCTCCAGCCTGTCCACCTCCGGGTCCAAGCTCGATCACCCAATCAGCATTTGCGATAAGTTGGGTATGGTGCTCGATGAGCAGAACCGAGTCCCCGCGATCGACAAGGCGATTCAATACTGCCAGCAGCTTACTCGTATCTTGATTGTGCAATCCTACTGATGGTTCATCCAATATGTAAAGCGTATGACCGCTTCTGGCATTGGACAGCTCAGCAGCCAGCTTGACCCGCTGAGCCTCACCGCCTGAAAAAGTACTGGATGGCTGGCCCAATCGCAAATACCCTAAGCCAATGTCGCATAAGCAATTCAGCTTAGCTGCGATTTTCAGATTATCGCGGAATAGTTCCCTCGCCTGCTCGATACTTAACTGAAGCACATCAGCGATAGAGTGTCCGCGCCATTGCACAGATAGTATTTTCTCATGATAACGTTTGCCTTGGCAAGTCGGGCAGGCAATGAAACGATCGGCCATGAAGTGCATTTGAACTTTAATGCTGCCTGTGCCTTTGCATGTTTCACATCTTCCTCCGGCTACATTGAAGGAGAAGTCTGAGGCTTTTAATCGCAAGCCTTGTCGAGATGCAAGCTCCTTGAACCATTCCCGAATCTCGTCAAAAACTTTTGTATACGTCGCTGCATTGGAACGGGATATTTTGCCCATTGCTTGCTGATCTACAACAACGAGATGCTGGATATGCTCATGTCCGCTTATTCGATCTGATTTAGACGATGTTAAATGGCAAGATTGAATTCGCGGGAGCAGCTCTTCCAATACGAGAGTGGATTTACCTGAGCCCGATACGCCTGCTATGACGGTAAGGATTCCTAGAGGAATATCTACCGTATTATGCTGCAAATTGTTCGAATGCGCATCACGGATCGTTAATACGCGATGCCAACTGCGAGCAGTTGACTGGTTCGTCTCCAAAGAACCCCGCAAGCTTCGTGCCGTCATCGATTCTGGATGCTGCATCAACTCATTGACCTTGCCTTGGAACATCAAATTTCCCCCAAGCTCTCCAGCACCTGGCCCAATGTCTACGACATAGTCCGCTTGTCGGATCACATCAATATCATGTTCGATGACGATTACCGTATTGCCTAGATCAGTTAGCTTGCGTATCGAACGCATCAGCTTGTCGGTATCCTGCGGGTGCAATCCTGCCGTAGGTTCATCAAGTACACAGATCATGCCGCTCAAGCTCGAATTCAGCAAGGAGGACAGCCGCATACGTTGCGCTTCGCCGCCAGACAGGCTAGAAAAGCTTCGATCCAGTGTTAGATAATCCATTCCCGTATTCATGAGACTTTGCGTACGTTCCAGCAATTCTATCCAGATAGGATGAGCCGCTTCGATGTAGCGCTCAGGCAGAGTAGAAGGCAAGTCTTCCAGCCAATTCAGCAGTTGCGTTAGAGACATGGACATAAGATGGTGGATCGGCGTGTTGTGCACTTGGACGTGAAGACTGGCGGGATTCAACCGCGATCCGTGACATGATCCGCATGGAACCGTTCGTAGGAAGCGTGTGAATTCCTGCTGTGATTCTTCGTCATCGTCACCCTCGTAATACCGGCGCAGCAGGCTGTTCACGGCACCCTCATATTTACCCTGCTTCATATTGGATGGGGCAGGGGCGTCAGGGCGAAGTGCGCGAATGCGTTGGTCGTCCGTTCCGTACAGCAGCATGTGACGCACGATGTCCGGCAATTCGCCGATCGGCCGCTGAAGATCCTCTTCGAGCAAGGGAAGACGATAATATTTGGCTGCACGCAGGAGAAGCGGGGCAAAGTGCCACAAGAAGCCCTTTTTCCATACTTGGATGCCGCCATCGTGAATCGACAAGTCGGGACGTACAATTGCATCGAGAATGGGCTCTACTTGTTCGCCAAGACCGGTACACGTCGGGCACGCACCCAACTGCGAATTAAAGGAGAAGTGCGCCATTGTTATATTTTCTACTGGTTGTCCGCAGGAAGGGCAAGCATATTGTTCTTGATGCATGTGATTCTCTTCGGACATGCGAACAGGGGATGTTCGTATATCTGCATAGTTGAATATCGTATGGCAGTGCGGGCAAGCTCGTTCACCAATAGCGGTGTATAAAAGGCGAAGGTATGTATAAATTTCACTATACGTTCCGACAGTAGAGCGTCGGCTGAAGTTGTGATGATGTTGGCTAACGCTGATGATTGGTGACAAGCCATAGATGTTGTCATAATCCGGCCGCTGTACATTGTCCGCGGCATGTCCAGAAGCACTGACAAACTTGCGTTCCCCTTCTTGGACGAGGATATTGAGCAAAAGGGTGGATTTACCTGAGCCGGATACGCCCGATACAACAGACAATTGGTTCCGTGGAAAGCGAACCGTGACATCCTTCAAGTTATGTTCCCGGGCTCCTTGGATGACGATCCAATCGGGTGATGATGCAGTCATGTTGATTTCACTCCTTAATCAATGGAATCAGGAAATAGTTGAATTAGGAAACTATTGTGTGCAGAAACTACTATAGTCCTGTTCGAACCCAATGTCAAATAGCGGCAACGGCAGGATATGAGATGAAGTTGCTGTGCTGATAGATCGTATATGAGAGGGGAAGAAAAAGAAGAAGCCTGCTCGGCTGCATAAGCGAGCAAGCTCTGACCTTGATTGATCTTCATTTATTGCCTTACGGAATACGGAGCAGATTGATAGTAAAAGTTCGGATTCACGATCGTATTATCGTAGCTTTGGTGAAAAATAGGCGTTGACGCAGGCGACATCGGCGGAATCAGCCAAGTCCAGTCACCCGTATAAGCCCGTTCGCAGCTCTGTTCCTGCTCCTGGAACCTGACGAATTGTTGCGCGGCAGTATGATGGTCTACGATGCTTACTCCCGCTTCCTTAAAGGAGTGAAGTACCGCTGCATTGAGCTCAACAAGCGCCCTGTCTTTCCATAGAGTTGTATTTGAAGCAGTAGAGAGTCCCATGTGCTCCGCAATCACGGGAAGCAGATTATATCGTGCTTCGTCGGCCAGATTGCGCGCACCGATCTCGGTGCCCATGTACCAGCCATTAAATGGCGCCGCAGGATAAGATATGCCGCCGATATCGAGACGCATGTCCGAGATAATCGGGACGGCGTACCAACGCAGCTGCAGCTCGGCGAACCATTCGAACTCCGGATGGACAAGAGGAACCTCCATTATGCAAGCTCGCGGGATATCGAATAGCTGCGGCGGATTTGCTTCTGCCTGGATGATGAGCGGCAGTACGTCGAAGGGCGTTCTCTTTCCTTGCCACCCAAGCGATTGGCACATCTGGGTAAACGCAAGCGAGTGCGGATCCCCAATCATCCCTTGCTCCGTTTCATAGCCGGCATAGCGGATGAGCTGGTGATTCCATATGCGAACATGATGGGTTCCGTCTGGATGCGCCGGCGCGAAGATTGTGATGGTGGGACGTATTCGCCCTTCATTCGTCGCCGACTCAATATGATGGATGAGCGCATCAGCTACCTGCTTCCCTTCCGTTAAATGCCGCGCGTCAACCACGTGCAAGGATGACCAGAACAGGCGTCCAATACAGCGGTTACTGTTGCGCCAAGCCATCTTAGCTCCATGTGATAGCTCCTCTGTCGTATGCGAGTAAGTGCCCGTTTGCAGAATGTCGGACTCTATCCGTGATAGGCGCTCATTAATGTCTGCAGGAGATTTGCCGAGCTCTTGGTAGCATTGCCTAATAAATTTCGCAGCTTCTTCGAGAAGCCCTTGCTTCGATTGTACATTCATCTTCCGATGTCCTTCCTTGCGGCTCTCGCCGTTATGTATCGGATTAACTATATCAGATTCCGGCGGATTGGTAAGCATCGTTTAGGACGATGTCGATGAGATGTAACAATTTCGCCTGTTTCGGGTACGAAAAAATCATGCTCCGATCATGAATGGTGACACACAAGCTGTCACCATTCGCGTGATATAATCAAAACAATACAGTTAAAATAATCCAGATAAGGTGAATCTCTTGAGAAAAATTGATCGATTAACCGCTATCATTATCGCCCTTCAGCAGCGTCCCGAAACGGCTCAGTCGCTTGCGGAAAAGTTTGAGGTATCCCGCCGCACCATAATCCGCGACATGCAGGCATTAGGAGAAATGGGTGTACCGTTGTATGCGACTTCGGGTTCAACCGGCGGCTATCGGTTGATGGAGGGGTACACGTTACAGCCGCTTCAATTAACGACAACAGAGGCATTAACGGTGCTCTTCGCCCTGCAAGGGATGACTCAGCTTCCCGACTCGCCTTTCAATCAAGAGCGCTGGACTGTAATGGACAAACTGAAGCAGATCGTGTCCATTGAGGTGCTGACAGAAGTGGAACCGATATTGGAGAGAATCGAGCTGTCGGTTCCAGCGAGGAATTATCGTGCTCCTCAATTAAAGCAACTGCTGGAGCATATTGCACAGCCGAAGCCAGTGTGGCTTCATGTGTACTATCGATCGCAGAAGCATGAGCGCTGGTTATATTTGCAGCCGAATCGGATTTATTCTGCGCACGGCTTCTGGTACTGTGACGCGTACTCCCCAACGCATGGAGAGGATCGAGCATTTCGAGTAGACCGGATGTCGCAGATAGCGGTTGTGGATGATGAGGTGTTCAGGGAACTGGAAGGTCAAAGTATTTCCAATAAGCACACTATCTCCGATGGGGAGAAGGATACAGGTTCTATAAGGGTAAGGGCGAAACTAACATATCGCGGCATGCTGCTTGCGGAGCAGGATGAGCATATCGGGGAGTATGTCCATGATACAGGCGAAGATATGGGGGAGGTTGATTTTAGCTGTCCCCGATCTGAATGGGAGTGGGCTCAGCGTTTCTTTTATGGACTGGGACTGGATGCAGAGGTGCTGGAGCCTGACGAATTGCGCGCAGCCATTCATCAGCATGCAAGTCAGGTCAGCGAACGGTATGCCCGTACCATATAATACGAAATGGTATAACGGGTGAACGGATGTTGTTGATGCGTGTTGAGCATGTATAAGAAGGGAAGGAATAGAGTATGAATGCGAACCAGATTCAAAGTTATGAAGAGGCAGTTGAACTTATTCGCCATGTAGGCATATTGCCGCTGGCCAACCTCGCGCCGAATCATCCCTCGCTAGTCAGTGTGACGGAGAAGAAGCAATGGCACAGTGATACGGAGGCAGATCCGTGGCGCTGGCGAGTTCGATTTCCTGGAGATGGCGTTGCCGCTTATGGAAAGTTTTTCAAAAAGAAAGGAGTATTCATATCCATTGATTTAGTGCCACTTGTCAGGAACGCGATTGTTGGGAGCCTACGTACGGTGAGGGAGCGATATGAGGCGGGATTAATGTCGCCCGAAGCGAAGCTATTGTACGCCATCATCGCCGAACATCCAGGGATTGATACTAGGGTGCTCCGGATGAAGGCAGATATGAAATCTCCAGACCAGAAAAAGGTATTCGATAACGCGTTGAACGAGCTGCAGGGCAAAATGGACATCGTCATTTCAGGAGTGACGGAACGACGCAATGATGCAGGCGAAGTTAACGGCTGGAATAGCACGTCATATGAAACGATCGATCATTGGATGGAGCAATTAGGAATCGAAGCATTAACGATAAATGCTCATGAGGCGAGGCAGCAGCTTCAGGAAAGGCTTGCTAGTTCGGTGACTTCCGACGCGCTTGCGTACTTCACTAAGTTATTGCAGCCATGAATATTAACGTAATTAAATAAAGCGTTTCGTCCATCAGCGAAACCTTGAACGGCAATTCGTGTGAAAGAAAGAGGTCAATAAAGACCGGAAAATGAAATATATTAATCACATTAAATATAAATGGAGTTGATAAAATGTTGGATGTTGATAGTTTCATTCGTGCGCAGCGATTTGTTCACAAGAATGCGAGACTTTTGGATCGAAGACGGTTTGAATATCATTTTAACAAGGGGAGTAAGGAGGCGGTAATCCTTGCACTCAAGGGCTTCCAAAATGAAGATGGCGGATTCGGTCAAGCCTTAGAGCCAGATATTCGTTGTCCGCACAGCCAGCCTGTACCCACTGAAATGGCACTTTCGATCATGGGTGAAATCGATGAATATGATGCTGATATTTTAGCAGGAATAGGCCGCTATTTGGAATCGATTTCGGTAACAAGTACGGGAGGATTCCCTTTAATTCTGATGTCGGCGAACGATTATCCCCATGCGCCATGGTGGACTGTATCCGATGACGGTTGCGCTTCCGTGAACCCCACGGGACATATTCTCGGCTATCTGATGAAGCAGCAGGCAGCTCCCGAAATTATGCAAAAAGGCTGGTTTAAGCAAGCTGAGCAGTTTATGTGGAGTCAACTGAAGACGGCAGAATGCGCTGACTATCACAGCAATATTCAGTATATTTCCTTTTTGACAGCTCATCCGGATAGGGAAAGAGCGGGGGAGGCTTTGCAGAAGGTTAACGATTGGCTGCGGCAGCCCGGCGTTATTGAACGTAATACGAAGGCAGAGGGGTATGTACATAAAGTGCTGGATTGGGCACCTATGCGCGAGAGCTATTGCGCTCAATTTATCGCAGATAACGAAATTGAAGAACATTTGATGGCATTAGTTGGTGAACAGCAGGAAGATGGAGGTTGGCCGATCAGCTGGCCTGCCGTGAGTACCGCTGGCGAGATGGAGTGGCGAGGGAGCGTGACCGTAAATCGGCTGTTGACGTTACGGTCATATGGTTGGTTGAACACGTGAATTGTAGTGGAAGGAAAGAACCTTACCGGATTAACGGTAAGGTTCTTTGCATGTTTGGAAAAAAATGTTGTGCAATCTATAATTATTCCACTAAATTTAGAGCATATCTATTCATTTTTGTCGAAATATGACGATATATAGCTCGTTGGCATACTTTGTTCGGTCAGCTAATACGTAAGTGGTGCATATGAATTTGTATTCGTAATACGAATGACTCCCGTATGTAACCTGCGTACCAGTCAAAAGGGGGCTTATTTGGATGAAGCACAAAAGTTTAGTCATGAAGTCAGTCATCGGGATGACAATTTTGCTTGCTCTCATGTGCGTTGTATTTACGACGACTTCTTATTGGATGGAGCGGGGAATTTATAATGATGAGATGTTATCCCTTCACACTACGCTGACAAGGCAAATTGAAATTGAAAACGATGGTATTGCGAGCGCTGCAGGCAAGCTGAAGTCAATGGGAGCATCGCAATATTCCAATGACGAAAACATTGAGTGGATACGTGACAATTTGAACGTAATGGTTCGGGACAATTTTATTAACTACGTCTATTTGCTGTTTCCGGAAGTAACGGAAAAAGACGGGAAATCGTACATGAAGGTGCTGCAGGGAAGCCATGATTTTGAACAATTAGGCAACAAGCCTGGCAGCGATTATGAATTGAAGCCGGCCCTGTTTGAAGCGGTACGTACCATGGAGAAATCCGGAATCGGGTTCAGTGATGCGTATGAAGATCTTGGCGGAGAATGGATCACGGTCGTTAAGCCGATTCACAACGATAAAGGTGAGACGGTGGCCGTTTTTGCAGTAGATTTCAATAACAATAAGGTTAAGGCTGATCTGAATGGGATGCTGTGGAAAGCGATAGGCATCGGCACAGGGGTAGGAGCAGTGTTCATCATCATTATTGCCTTTTTGATCCGCCGATTAATAAGTCCGCTCAAGCAACTGTCGAAATTGTCGAAGCAAGTGGCAGGCGGGGATTTGACCGTGTCTATTCCCGTTCATTCCAAGGATGAGATTGGAGTCCTGGCAGACAGCTTCAATGTCATGATCGCTCAAATTAAGCACTTAATAACGAATGCGAAGACAACTGCTAATCATGTTGCCGAATCTTCTCATCATTTGACCATGATCGCGGAGCAAACAGCGCAGTCAAGCTATGAAATATCCGGATCGATCCAGGAAGTGGCTACCGGTTCCGAAACGCAGATGCAAGGTGCGGAAGAAAGTAAAGCGGCCATGGAAGAGATTGCAATCGGCATACAGCGAATAGCGGAATCCTCCTCGACTGTTTCTGAACTTAGTCATGACGCTGCAGTATCGGTCGATCAAGGTAATCAGGTTGTACAGTTGACTATGCAGCAGATGGATCAGATTCGCAGCTCGGTTAACCGTTCCGTAGCCATTACGCAATCATTGGCGGATCAATCGGAGAAGATTGAGCATATCGTGAGCATTATCGGCAATGTAGCCGTGCAGACGAATTTGCTGGCGCTTAATGCTTCAATTGAAGCGGCGCGGGCAGGAGAGCATGGACGCGGCTTCGGGGTTGTGGCACAGGAGGTGCGCAAGCTGGCGGAGCAGACAAAGGTCTCCACGGAACAGATTGGCGAACTGCTGAACTCCGTTGTCATGCATACGAAGGAACTCGCTGAAGCGATGGGAGAAAGCGCGGAACAGGCAGAGCAAGGAACGCTTGTCGTTCAAGAGGCTGGTGCGCATTTCCAAGAAATCTGGAAGGCTGTGCAGCATGTCACGGAACAGATTCAAGAAGTATCCGCAGCAGCGGAGGAAATGTCGGCCGGCACTGAAGAGGTAGCTGCCACGCTTGATAACTTGGCTTCAATTGCTAAGGAATCATCGGGGAACACGCAAAGTGTAGCCGCTGCGTCCGAGGAACAATTGGCTATCGTAGAGGAAATATCAGATACAGCCGCTCTATTGAATGGGAAAATGAAGGACTTACAAGCAGAAATGCTCAAGTTCACGATATAATACGACGAGAAGAATTCCTGAACCCCTGCACTCCTAAGGAGCAGGGGTTCTTTTTGTTATAAGCTTTCACAAGCGAGATGGGTGGGCATTTCAACAGCTTTCACAAGGGGGAAAGAAGTGAATAAATCGGCGTAAAAAATAAAACGATGTAAAATATATTTGACATTATTTCGTAGTTGCTTATAATAAACAATGTAAAATGTTTTTTACATTTGAGAGGGTAGGTCTCGTTATGAAAAACAAGATTACAGAGCTGCGGAAGCGTATGGGCTTGTCACAACAAGAGCTGGCGCTACGGTGTGAAGTGACCCGGCAGACGATTAATGCGATCGAAAATGACAAATACGATCCAACATTAGCACTTGCCTTCAAGCTGTCACGCACATTAGGGGTCACGGTCGACATGCTGTTCACTTACGAGGAGGAACTGAAATGAGAAAACAAGATGAAATGGAACGCTATCATAATGACAAATCAGCAAAAAATGGCTACGTGTTCTATACGATAGCCTTGCTCGTATGGGCGCTGTACGATCTCATGAACAAGGGGAACAGCGGGTTGCAGTTTACGATTCTGTTAATTGGGAATGCGATATTTTTGTGGACAAGAGTTTATTTTAAACGAAGAACAATGTAGTGCTTGCAACTAGGACTTATATTTGGGTACATCATTCTAGTGAATTTTATATACATAATAATTATTATGTTAACTTAATTGTTTTTTAACTAGGTTTGAACGAAAATGAATCCTCAACCGTATTATGGTCAACTTATCATTAAGAGATACTGTCAGTATAAGGTGCGGTTGAGGAGGGGCTAATCGATGATTATTGTAACAACAGAACATGTGCCAGATTATGAGGTGAAGGAAGTTCTCGGAACGGTATTTGGCTTGACCGTTCGGGCGAGAGGATTGGGGAAGGACATTGCGGCTGGATTGAAGGGCCTTGTAGGCGGCGAGATTAAGCAGTACACCGAGATGCTGGAGGATGCGCGTAGGCAAGCGATAGATCGCTTAGTTGCGAATGCGCAAGCTATGGGAGCAGATGCAATCATAATGATGCGCTTCGACTCTGGAGAGGTCGGCCGCAATATGAGTGAGATTGTCGCCTATGGCACGGCAGTTACGATTCGCCCCAAGCGTGATGTGAAATGACAACGTTCTTAATCGTTTATTTTTCCATACAGATTGCCTTTTTCATCGTCATACTCATTGTATCTGCTTTTCGAGATCGCAGGCATGAGGCTAATGCGGAGGACAAGGTGCCGGAAGGATATATCGAGACATCGGAAATTAGCGTGGATCCATCAACGGGGAGGAAGGTAACTGTGTATTACAATCCCAGCACGGGACAGCGGTGGTATCATTCGGAGAAAATTACAAAATGATCGTCCTTCTTCTGCAATGATTAAACAATGCTTCATCTACGATTTTGTAAATGACAAGTTCATATGTAACGATGTAACCGAAGCTGATTGGAGGCTTACAGGAAGTTCGTCTTCCTGTAAGTCTCTTGATTAAAGGCTTCGGCTTTTTGTCTTTATGGATATAAATGGCGGGTGCAAAGGATTGCTTCCGTGGGCCTACATAATTAGACAAAAGAAAACTTTTGTCGCTATATACACGAGTGTTGAAATCTTTTAAACTTAAGTTGTTAAAAATTGTGAAATTATATTTCATCCATCTAGAGCTGTCTGATGATATTCTCATTTCTTAATCAAGAAGGAGGGAATTAACGTTGCATCATGCAAGGAAACGGGCTCGCATTATGCTCATGGTAATGCTGTCGGTCATGTTTATGTTCAGCACAATTGTAAACGCTTACGCGATAAATTCCTCAGAAGCGTCACCGACACCATCTTCTGAAGAGGCCGATGAACAGGCTATGTTGCCTAATCTCGAAAGCGCTGCTTCCTCCCTGTTAATTGATGACTTCGAGCAGCTTCAACAATTAACGGCATCATCCGCTCGAGCAGTGCCGGGCTCTGTTAAGGCAATCTTAACCTCTAGGCCGGATGCTGTGCAGCATGATGAGCATGCCGTCAAGCTCACCTATGATTTCACTGATACATCAGGAACATCCGCAGCCTATCTGAATTTCTTAAATGCTTCTGGTGGAGCAGGTCGGGAATTAATCGGCTATCCTTCTACAATCGGTGTTTGGGTATATGGAGATGGAAATAAACATTGGCTGCGAGCTCAATTGCAGGACGGAACAGGAGCAAGGCCTACAATAGACTTTACAACCAGCATCGGGCTGAGTTGGGAGGGATGGAGGTATGTTACGGCAAACATGCCTACGAATCTAGTCCAGCCTATTAAACTGAACCAGTTGTATGTGGTAGAAACGAATGATCGGAACAAAAATAGCGGAGCTATTTCTTTCGATAGTTTGCGGGCTTTCTATGGAGCGACTACTGTCTATGAAGTTACTGTTGCCGGTTTACCGCCCTTGCAGACGGGGGAAACCAAGCGGGTTCAGGTATTGGCAACATATGCTGGAGCAGTAGAGCAAGCAGATGTAACCAAGGATGCAGTACTTGTAAGCAGTGATGTTTCGATTGTACGAGTGAATGCTGATCATACCATAACAGGAGTAGGTGAAGGACGTGCAAAGTTAACCATTCAATATTTGCAGGCTCCAGACTCGGTATATGAAGTTGCTGTCACCAGCAGCGCACCAGCCATGCAGCAATTGAGCCTGTATGGAAATCCGCTCATGGATATCGGTCAACGTGTAAAAACCAATGCATTTGCGCGCTACGAAAGTACACCGAAGCCTGTTGCTATGCTTGATGGAATCACATATTACAGCAGCAATCCGAAGGTGGCTTCCATTGATGCAGATGGCATGGTCACTGCCTTGGAGAGTGGTACGAGCGTGATGAAGGCGGTATATGGCGAGCTGACTTCCTCTTATGAGCTAACGGTTGTTGCGGCGCAGCCGAAGCTGGAGAAAATTGAACTGTCTGGACTTCGCGCAATGACTATTGGCGAGTCCTTGCAAGGGAAAGTGACAGCTTACTACTCAAATGGCACATCGCAAGAGGTGACAAGCAGTGTGATGTTCAAGACAAGTCAGCCGAAGACAGCGACGGTAGATGCAACTGGTGTCATAGCTGCGCTTCAAGTTGGAATTAGCTCCATTTCAGCTACTTACAGAGGAAAGACAGCGGATTTCACGCTTGTCGTTAATAAGAATTCATCACCTCCCAAGCGCCAATTGCGAGCGGCTTGGATTGCTTCAGTCGTCAATATCGACTGGCCGCGAGAGGGTGTTGTAACGGAGAAAGAACAGAAGCGTGATTTTATTCAGCTGTTAAATGAACTGGAAGCGGCAGGAATGAATGCGGTTGTGATGCAAATCAAGCCGACTGCTGATGCATTCTACCCTTCGAAGTACGCGCCATGGTCAGAATGGCTGACTGGCGTACAGGGTAAGGATCCGGGATACAATCCGCTTCAGTTCATGATTGAGGAAGCACATAAGCGCAATATGGAATTCCACGCTTGGTTCAATCCCTATCGTGTCAGCATGCAGTCAGACGTTACAAAATTGGTTGCCGATCATCCTGCAAGACTGCATCCTGATTGGGTTATCACCTACGGAGGGAAGCTTTATTTCAATCCAGGCGTACCTGAGGCGAAGGGCTTTGTCATCGACAGCGTTATGGAGGTTGTCAACAATTATGATATCGATGCGGTTCACTTCGATGATTACTTCTATCCGTACAAGGTAGATGGGGTAGACTTTCCGGATCGGGAGACTTATCAGAACTATGGGGCTGGGTTTCCCGACATTACGGATTGGAGACGCAACAATGTGAATGCCTTCATTGAGGAATTGTCGAAGGAAATGAAGCAAGTGAAGCCTTACATGAAGTTCGGCATTAGCCCATTTGGAGTATGGCGCAATAAAGCGACAGATCCGACTGGATCGGACACGACAGCTGGTGTAGAGAACTATGATGACCTTTATGCAGATACCCGCTTATGGATTCAAAAGGGCTGGATTGATTATATTACTCCGCAAATTTATTGGTATTTTGGCTTTACTCCAGCGGCTTTTGAGAAGCTTGTGGACTGGTGGGTGAAGGAAACTGAAGGTACGCACACTCAGCTCTATATTGGTCATGCCGATTATAAGGTAAACGATCCCAATACGCCAGCATGGCTCAATCCAGATGAGCTTCCTAATCAACTGAAGTACCTGCTTAATTTCGACGTGGTGAAGGGCAGCATGCATTTTAGCACGACGGATATCCTTAACAATCCCCTTGGTTTGAAGGATCGGCTAAGTGGAGAGAGCTATCGCTTTAAGGCGCTTGTTCCCGAGATGCCATGGCTGCCAGCCAATACCCCGCCTGTACCCAAGCTTACGGCTGCGCATGTAACAGGTCAGGGTGTGCACCTGTCCTGGGAGGATGCAAAGAACAGCTCAGCAGCTTATTACGTGATATATCGGGCCGAAGGCAATACAGCAATTGACATTAACGATCCGAAGAACATATTAACAACGATTCGGAAAATAAATGGGATGTATCAGTTTTACCTAGACACGACAAGCAATCCCGGAAAGCAGTATTCGTATGCGGTAACCGCTGCTGATCGGCTCCACAACGAAAGTAACATAAGTCAATCTAAAACGATATGGAATCAAACGCTTGTGTCAATCGAAATAAAGGCTGATGCGAGAATGGTTGTTGGACAGCAGCAGCAAATAAAAGTATATGGCATTGCGAAGAACGGTGATCGGTTCGAGATGACCAGCGATCTCCGATTTACCAGCAGTTCATCTTCGATAATGTCTGTTGGGGAGGATGGCCGGGTAAATGCAAAACAACCCGGTACTGCGACCATAACTGTTAAATGCGGAAGATTTTTGCAGGGAACGCTGCAAATCCACGTGTTAATGAAATGAAGCAGTGAGCTTCCTATTTGTTGATCCCACCCTATAAAACAGCGCATGCAAACGCCAAAGCCAGCATTCAAACCGAATGCTGGCTTTTCTTATACGCGATGGCAACATATCCGTCATTATTGCGATATTTGATTTATTTCTGAAAATAATGAAAATTTTCGAAAAATGAGTTTCACATTAGATGAATCAGGGTAATGATACACATGTCCTGCTACACTCATCGCAGGACATCACTCTGGTGAAGTGAAAGGATTGCTATAAGGAGGCAGTTTCATCATGAACGCACAAGGCAAAACTTATCAACTGAAAGCAGAGAGAAGAACGGACTTTACTCGCTCTTCCCTTCGTGAATTACGTCAGAAAGGTCGGATTCCGGGTGTTGTGTACGGTGCAGATATGGAAAGTACAGCACTTCATGTCGATTCAAGGGAGTTCGCTAAGCTCGCCCGTGTTGGACGTACAGAGGTGTTCCAGCTGCAGATTGAGGGTATGAAGCCTGTACAAGCTTTAATCAAGGACGTTGTCAAAGGCGACGGTGCTTATGCGCATATTGACTTCCAACAGGTATCGGCCAATCATCCGATTCGCATTCATGTGCCAATTGAGTATGTGGGCACACCTGTAGGTGTGAAAAAAGGCGGTATTTTGCAAACACAAGAAACGAATCTGGAGATTGAGGGGCTGCCTGCACATCTTCCTTCCGTTATTCAAGTCGATATCTCTACTTTGAGGATAGGCGGCAAATTATTGGTAGAAGATGTTCAAGTTCCAGAACATATACATCTCATATCCCATAAGAACGAACTGTTGGTATCCATTGTTACGCAGCGAGGAATGGAAGAAGCGGAGGGTGAGGAAGAGTCGCTAGCGGAGGCGCCAGCAGCAATTGAGGCATAGCGAAATAATAAGTAATATAATTAATAATATATAGCGTTAAGAGTCTGCTGAGGTGCGCATTAAGCACAGGCAGGCTCTTTTTAATTATTAATAACTGTTATTTCGATTCACATGAATCATGTCTCATCGACTCATACTAACAAGTAGTGATGGGGGTGATGTATTGCGGAATATATATGTGATAAGCATTTTGGTGTTGAGTCTGACCTTGTACAGTGGTTGCATGATACAGGGAAATGAGCGAACCATGCTGGATATTGAGACAAAGCCTGCTGCTCACTTATCCTATACGGTTCATGCAGGGGATACCGTTGAGCTGCACCTGCAAACCTTGCGTTCATTCAATCACGCAGTATGGAAGATGCAGCAAATGCCGACACAGCTTGTTCATAAGTTGTCAGAAAATGAGGTTAGAAGTAATGGGGTGCTTGTGAACAAATTCAATAAGCTCCCTAATGATTACCGTCCCAGTGATCTTGTTTATCCGAATGCTCCATTTATTTTTGATGAGCGGGTGGATAAGCGTAAATTGCGTAAAGAAGCGGCCCGTGCTTTGGAACAACTTATTGCCGGCGCTAGACAAGACGGCATTTATTTAGCTGGCGTATCTGCTTACCGCTCTCAAGCTGCTCAAACGGAAATATACCAGAACAATGTTCGGCGTTATGGCAAGAAAATGGCTGAATTGTACTGCGCAGAACCTGGACATAGTGAG
Organism: Paenibacillus alvei DSM 29; assembly: GCF_000293805.1. Classification (GTDB taxonomy): domain Bacteria; phylum Bacillota; class Bacilli; order Paenibacillales; family Paenibacillaceae; genus Paenibacillus_B; species Paenibacillus_B alvei. The sequence continues at coordinate 238,794 of NZ_AMBZ01000007.1, forward strand.
CATAAGACAGGGCTGGCTGTTGATCTGACTCGCAGTGACGGGAAATGTGCGGTTGAAGCTTGCTTCGCAGTGACGAAGGAAGCGAAATGGCTGAAGGATCATGCCCATGAATATGGATATATTGTGCGATATCCCAAAGGCAAAGAACACATTACAGGGTATCAATATGAGCCTTGGCACATTCGGTATGTTGGGAAAAATCTATCTTGGCTTTTGACCGAACGTGACATGACCTTGGAAGAATATTATCAATCGTCCTATCCATATTGGAATGAGCTTGGGAAATAGACAAGAGAAGTAAAAAATAATAAACCACCCAAGCGATGCTTGGGTGGTTGCCTGGATTCGATTATTAGAACAAGAATGAGCGGCTTACGATTACAAGCAAAATGAAAAGTACCAAGATAACACCTGTGCTTGTGAAGCCACCGCAAAATCCGCCAACACCACAGTTTCTTACATCAGACATGTTCTTAACCCCTTTCGCTGGAGAATGATGTATTACCGTATAATTGTATGTAGGAAACTGCGGGGGTGATTGGACGTTTGACGGATTTCAGCGCGTCATTCATATGAAAAAGCCATGCAATTGTTGCATGGCTTGTACGTTCTGCTAGGTTTAGAAGCCTTTATATTGCGGCTCTTCCGCTTCCAACTGCTGAACGCGGCTTTCCACTTGATCCAAGATCTGCTGCGTTTGTTGCGCTGCATTGGTATATAATTGCTTGGCTTCTTGGTTTTGAGTAGCTAGTGCGAATGACTCTAAATCAGCCTGTACACCCTTTAATGAAGCTAAGCATGTTTTTACTTGTGATCCTACTGTCATGCTGCAACACCTCCCTTCCTCGTTCGATCTACAGAGCATAATTTGTCCCGAATACGGCTGTACCATACCTCCCAGGAGCAAATAAAACCACTTTCATAAAAACAGGAGCACCTACAAATAATGACGTAGTGGAACAAATGGAACTTTTCTTCTCAAGGAGGATGTATTATGCCACAATGGCTGGAAATCACACTTCGGACTTTGGTTGCGGTTGTTGCCTTGTTCTTGCTTACGAAGATGCTCGGTAAGCGTCAGGTAACGCAATTATCCGTATTTGAATACATAACCGGCATCACGATCGGAAGCCTAGCAGCCTATGTCTCTTTGGATTGGAGAGCAATTGGTATTTAGGGCTTGTGTCGCTTGGGGTGTGGGTTGCTGTATCATTCGGAATCGAAATATTGCAATTAAAAAGTAAACCGATGCGAGATTGGATTGATGGCAAGTCAACAGTCCTTATCAAGAACGGAAAAATTTTAGAGGATAATTTAAAAAAGGAACGTCTAACCACTGATGAATTGCTGCTGCTTCTTCGCAAAAAGGATGTATTCAAAGTCGCTGATGTGGAATTTGCCATGATGGAATCAAGCGGCGATGTTAGTGTGCTGTTAAAAAATGAGAATATGCCCTTTACCCCGAAGCATTTGGGCATCAAGGTTGCACCTGAATACGAGCCGCAAGCAGTCATTATGGACGGTCAGGTTTTGGAAAAACCACTGGCCACCATTGGACGTGATAAAAAATGGCTGAGCGAACAGTTAACCGCACTGGGGGTGAAGGCCGTTCAGGATGTATATTTGGCTCAAGTAGACAGCTTCGGAGAATTATATGTTGATCTCCTCAATGACCAAATTAAAATCACGGTTCCGCAGAAGCGGGCGAATACGCTGGCAACGATGAAAAAATGCGAAGCTGATCTGGAACTGTTCTGCCTGGCAACAGAAGATGAAAAGGCTAAGCAAATGTATTGGCAATGTTCTCGTACGATGAAGCACATTATTGAAAAGGTACGACCATTACTCATTCAATAATTGCAAAGGAATGGGATGAAGCGAGGTGGCTTTATGCTAATAGGCAAGCAATCTTGGAAATTTGAGCGAGCTCCATATATTATCGGCACGTCAGCTATTGTTGGCCCTGAGGAAGGGCAGGGGCCGCTGGCGGCTGATTATGATTTGATTCATGAGCAGCTTGATTTGTATGAGAAGAGCTGGGAAAAGGCCGAGCGCAAGCTTCTTGAACAAGCGACGAGTCTCGCCATTACGAAGGCAAATGTAAATACAAGCCATATCGAGTACTTCATCGGCGGAGACTTAATGAATCAGATAACAAGCAACAGCTTCGCTGCACGTACTTTGTCAGTTCCTTATATTGGTGTATTTGGCGCGTGCTCGACTTCCATGGAATCGTTGGCACTTGCGGCGATGATTATCGATTCTGGCAATGCCAATTATGCGCTGGCGGGCACGTGCAGTCATAACTGTACAGCAGAGAAGCAGTTTCGTTACCCTACAGAATATGGTTCACAGAAGCCGCCAACGGCTCAGTTTACTGTGACCGGAGCAGGGGCAGCCGTTCTGTGCAGCCGAGGTAGCGGGCCAAGGGTTACTACCGCTACGATAGGCAAGGTCATTGATCTAGGGGTTACGGATCCATTCAATATGGGGGCGGCAATGGCGTCCCGCAGCTGTAGATACACTGCGGGCACATTTCAGAGACACCGGGCGGGAGGCAAAAGATTACGATCTTATCGTAACTGGGGATTTGGCTGCAGTCGGTCATCCAATCGCGTCAGACTTGTTGAAACAGTCTGGAGTATCAATGGAGGGTACAGTATTCGACGATTGCGGACTCATGGTATTTGACCGCAACAAGCAAGCTGTTCAAGCTGGGGGCAGTGGCTGCGGCTGCTCAGCTGTTGTCACTTATGGGCATTTGATGAAGCGAATGATTCGAGGGCAACTAAAACGCTTGTTAGTCGTGGCTACAGGCTCATTGCTGTCTCCACTTTCGTACCAGCAAGGGGAGAGCATTCCATGTATTGCCCATGCGGTGTCCATCGAGATGGAATCGTAAAAACGAAAAATTATCATCTTACAATTAATGTATATAATGGATCCTGATTATCAGGATCCCTTTTTATGTCATAATGTATTTTGTTTTCAGACATGTGGTTAATTATTCATAATGTCTACTATGGAAATATCAATTTGAGTAAAAATCCTCTCCACGACTACTCCTGTAAGAAAATATAAGAAACTACTTTACAAAACTATGAAGATAAAGTAGTATAGTGAGAAATATTGAGGTGCCTATTTATGGTAGACGGTTTTATGTGCAAAGAATTTAATGGAAAACGAACGAAATTCTCGTATTTTTTTCCGCTGCTGCCATGTTTAAAATAGTGCATAAAAAAACATCACATCATTGGATTTATTCCAGATTTAGGGGGCGAAAGTATGAAGAAGAAGTGGAGTTTGTTCCTGAGTACGCTTCTTGTTGTATCGATCGCGTTGTCCGCGTGCGGCAGCGACAAGGCGAAGGAATCAGAGAAGAATGCACAATCAAATGAGCAGGGTTCTGGCCAAGAAGAGAAAAAGGACGATGCTGCTGGGGAAGGCGAAATTGTTTCTGAGGGTGTAATAAAAGCAACAGATCCTTCTAAATCTCCAGAATTGGCAAACAACCGTAAAGATATGGCTATTATCGGTATGACAGCTCCAAAAGGTATTTTCAACCCGATTTATTCGGAGACAGCCTATGATACTTATGTAATGCGCGCTTTATTCAAGGGCATGCTGGAGTATGATAAAGATGGTACATTGAAGAAAGCATTGGCGGAAGACTATCAAGTGTCTCCTGACAATCTTAAATATACGTTCAAGCTGAAGAAAGGCTTGAAATTTAGCGACGGCACGGATCTTACTGCAGAAGACGTAGCGTTTACATTTACTGCACTGCATGACAAATCCTACGATGGTCCGTCTGATATCGTCAAGGACGCACATATCAAGGGTGGACAAGAATACCGCGAAGGTAAAGTATCTTCCATCGAAGGAATCAAGGTTATCGATCCATTAACGATCGAATTCACGACAACAGAAGTTAGTGCGACAGCACTTGCTGCTATCGGTGGTTTGGAAATCATGCCTAAGGCATACTACGGCAAAGATTACAAACAAGGCAACCTCGGTTATATGCATGACTTGTTCACGAAGCCAATCGGAGCTGGCCCATACAAGCTGGATAAGTTCGTAGCAGGACAAGAAGCGCAGTTTACTGCAAATGAGAACTACTTCTTGGGCAAGCCTAAGGTTGAAAAGCTGATCTTCAAATTCACAACTGACGAAACCAACGTTCAATTGCTGCAAACGGGTGAAACGGATATGGATGCTCCAGCAGTATCCAAAGACCAAGTTGAACAATTGAAGGAAATGGGCTTCCTGGATTCCACATTGTACCGTACGAATGGCTACGGCTACATCGCATTCAACCACAAGCTGGATAAGTTCAAGGACAAGCGTGTTCGTCAAGCACTGACATACGGCTTGAACCGTCAAGAGATTGTTGATGCCGTATACCAAGGCTATGCAGACGTTATCGACATTCCGCAATCCAAGCAATCCTGGTCTTACACAGATGACGTAACGAAATACAACTTCGATCTGGAGAAGGCGAAGCAATTGCTTGATGAAGCAGGCTGGAAAGTCGGCGCTGACGGTAAGCGTGAGAAGAATGGCGAGAAGTTCGTAATTCACTTCACAGCTTCAACACCGAACCCAGTCAATGATGCAATTATTCCAGTTGCACAGAAGAACTTCGGCGATCTTGGCATCGAGTTCATCGCTGACCAAATGGAATTCAACGCAGTTGTCGACAAGCGTAAGAAGGGCGATTTCGACATGCTGTTCATGGCATGGAGCTTGACACCAGATCCGCAATCTTCTGAAGGTGTATTCTCAACGAAAGGCTTCCAAAACGATATCGGATACAGCAATACGAAGATCGATGATTTGTTCAAGCAGGCTAATTCGACTCTCGATGTTGAGAAACGGAAAGGATTCTTCCATCAAATCTATAAAGAGCTGAACGAAGATCTTCCTTACATCTTCATGTACCAACGTCGTGATATGTTCGCAACGAACGCTCGCCTGCAAGGCTTCGATATGTCGCCTTACCGAGATTTCACGTACTCTCTTCCTACTATTCACATTCAATAATCGAACATGCTTATGTTCTTGGAAAGTCCAGCGCTATGCTGGACTTTCTTTTTATTTTGACTCGTCTGAACTAGAGATGCGAAGGTTTGTTTTGATGGCTACGCTGGTAATCTAAAAGTAGATTTTAATCTATGGGCTTATTCATGTTACAATAATTCCTGATTCACAATAGCAGGTGATTAGCACATATGGAGGGAATTTTACGTTGAAATGGATGAAATCGCTGTTCGTCTTGTTCCTTACCTTGATGGTAATGACAGGATGCGGCACAACACAGGTTGATAAAGGGAAGAAGGCCATTGAACGTCCTTCGCCAACAGTGGAGTCTAACGAGCCAGTTCAATCGAAACCTCTAACAGACTTCGAGGAAGTAGCGAATTATATAAGGAAGCATCATTCTCTGCCAGATAATTTTATTACGAAGAAGGAAGCGGAGAAGCTCGGATGGAATGCAAAGGAAGGCAATCTGAATGAAGTAGCTCCAGGCAAGAGTATTGGCGGAGATATCTTCCGCAATCGGGAAGGCAAGCTGCCCAAGAAGAAGGGCCGCATTTGGTATGAGGCAGACATCCACTATTCTGATGGCTTTCGTGGGAAATACCGTCTTCTCTTCTCAAATGACGGACTTATTTACAAGACCGAGGATCATTATAAAACATTCCAGCAGATGAAAGGGAAGGAATGAGGACGATGACAAGACGAGTTGTTGAATTGGATGGGCGTGCTATATCCTCTCGAAATGCGGTGCATGATGTCCTCAGCGAGGTGCTGGAGCTTCCCGATTATTATGGACGGAATTTGGATGCGCTGTGGGATTGTTTGACGGAAGCCTCTTCACTGCCGCTTACAATTCATTGGAGCCATTATGAGGCTAGTAAAAAGCAACTGGGGGAATACTGTGAGCAGCTGCTGCAGCTATTTCGGGATGCAGAAGCGGAGCTGGACGGATTCAAGGTGAAGATAACTCGGTAACTTGAGAAAATGGATAGATAGGGATGAGAGGTCATTTCTTTATTCCATTGACCACGATAACGGTAATCGAAAACAAGCCTTTGACCATTAGGTCAAAGGCTTGTTTTGCTATGCTGTAAGACTGTTGTCGTGCTGTTCATTTTATAAGAAAACAAAATAAATCACTGCGGCCAATACGACGCGATAAATCGCAAACGGGACCAGCTTAATTCGGTTGATGAGCTTCAAGAAGAAGCGAATAGACAGCAGGGCGAACAAAAACGCGCTTATGAACCCGACAATAAAGAATGGAAGTGCATCCATCGAGAAATCCTTCCAATGCTTCAGAAGGGATAATCCGCTGGCACCTGCCATGACAGGTACGGCCATAATGAATGTAAAGTCAGCAGCTGCACGGTGACTCATCCCAAGCAGTACGCCGCCGGAGATTGTAGAGCCGGAGCGGGAGAAGCCCGGCCATAGTCCAAGACACTGGAACAAGCCGATGCCTAGCGCTTGCATGTACGTAACCTGGTCGACAGTCTTGGCTGTTGGCTTTGCAGGCCGGAACCAATCCGCTGCAACCATAAGCACTGCACCTAGCACGAGACCGATCAAGACGGTCTGAATAGAAAATAAGTATTGATCAATATACTTTTCGAACAGTAATCCAAGCACGGCTGCAGGGATTAATCCGACCAATACTTGAGTCAGCTTCAATCTGGAATGACCGGCTCTGCCCAGTTCCGGATCAACTGGTGCACGCTTCAAGCCGAGAAGCTGGAAAAAACGATCCCAAAATACGACGACAACAGCTAGAATGGAGCCAAGCTGAATGACGACCTTGAACATATTCGCCATTTGAGGCGAGAATATTTCCTTGGAATGCAGCATAAAGTCATCCACAAGAATCATATGTCCGGTAGATGATACCGGAGCAAATTCTGTCAGGCCTTCAACAACTCCTAAAATAAATCCGACAAACATGTCCCACCAATTCAACAATAGTCACTCTCCTATGTAAGGCCTTCGATATAAAATTGCGTACAGCACAAATCGTATTATATAGCGATTTTGTGCATTGTGGTAGTAGAAGTTAACATAATATATAATACGTTAACAAAATGTTTGCTTTAATTTGTTGGATACGATGTGATGGGGTAAGTTCGACATAAATAAGGAAGCAATACATGATCATTTATTTCTATTTATTTCTTGTTCTTAACATAAAGGTCGGATATGATATTAGTATCAGAAAAGGTAAAAAATACCTTTTGTTATGTTGGGGATTATGGAGGTGAGTCGATCTTGAACAAGACTTTGACTGAACAGTATTCAATAAGTATGTGGGTTAGGTCGATGGGTATCGTAATCTTGTGTGTGCTGCTTATACTCTCAACTTTATGGTTCGAGCAGCCGCCTGCTCCTAAGGGAGAGGATGCGCCAAAACTACAATTTTCTGCTGCAAGAGCGTTTAAGCATGTGCAGGCAATTGCCCGGAAGCCGCATCCATCAGGTACGGCTGAGAACGCTAAGGTTAGAGCGTATTTGGTGGAGCAAATGAAATTGTTAGGGCTGCAGCCTTCTGTCAAAACGTATCCATGGACAGGTATAGTTAAAGGCGCAACAGAGTCTTTAGAGCTGCATAATATTATCGGCATACATAAAGGAACCAAGCCAGGCAAAGCATTAATGCTGTTGGCACATTATGATTCAACGCCTTTTGGACCAGGTGCTAACGACGATGCGGTTGGGGTCGCCACGCTATTGGAAACGGCACGGGTCCTACAATCTAGTCCGCCGCTTGAGCGAGATATTTGGTTCGTTCTGTCAGATGGTGAAGAGAAAGGGCTGCTTGGTGCAGAGCTATTCTGGTTAGATGAAAAGCTGCGGGAGGAGATAGGCCTGGTTCTCAATTTTGAGGCGCGAGGCTCAAAAGGGTCTTCTCTTATGTTTCAAACGAGTAAGGATAATGGAGCTCTTATATCCGGCTTTGCTTCATTCGCAGTATCGCCGGTTAGCAGCTCTATGTTAGGCGAAATATATCGGATGATGCCAAATGATACGGATTTAACCGTTTCACTTCAAGCTGGCATTCCAGGACTTAACTTCGGGTATATTGACGGCTGGGACAAATACCATACAGCACAAGATGCGCCTGAGAACGTCTCTCTTGCAACGTTGCAGCATCATGGGGAAAACGCACTTGCGGCAGCCAAACGATTCGGAAGCATGGATTTGAAGCAATTGATTGAACCAGAACACGTGTATTTCAATTGGTTCACGATGCTGCTGCATTATCCCGATGCTTGGACCGTACCTATGTCCGTTCTTATTGGTGTTGGGTGGCTGCTAGCTATTGCTGTCCTTCTCAAGAAAAGAGCGATCGCGCTGAAAGGAATGGCTAATAGTTTCCTTATTATATTAGGAAGTGTGATTTCGTCCGTTATTCTTTCTTATCTGCTCTTTGTTGGGGGAGTGTATATTGGAAATTTGATTGCAGGTATGCAGCTTAATCTTGCTTCCATACCTGCTTCAGTTAATCTCGCATTCGTACTGGCTGCATTATTTGTACATCTCTTAATCACTCGACTCACACGTCATGTTGTTAATGGATTAGAAATGCTGCTGACAGGGATGCTGTTCTACTTCCTGCTTCTGATAGTTGCAATAGGACTTTTCCCTGGAGCAAGCTATTTATTCCTGCTTCCGCTTCTCATTCACGGTATTGTTATTTCATTCATCCTGTTCAAGCCTAATCCAGCTGCGTCAATTTATCATTCCGGGATCCATTTTGTACTGGCTATTGCTCCACTGACACTGACAACAAGTTTATTGCATCTCCTATACACAGGCATGCCCCTCTTTATTAATTTGTTCAGCTCGGTGCTTTGTGTATTGATATTTACTCTGCTGCAGCCGCTTATGACGAACCTAATCGTTATTCGCAGCAGCCAAGCTGCGCATTACATGAAAGTGAAATAGCGGAACAGCACTCATGCGGCAACATGGGTGCTGTTTTCTTTTTATCCGGTTATATCAAGTGTTACGATAGTGCATTACGAGCTTCATCACATCTACTCGCTCATAGGTACACCATTGTTCCCACAGCTTTATATCGCCTTCTAATCCGCCAACCTGTCGAGAACTATTGTCATCATGCTACAAATCCGGAAGAAACGGAAAATCTCAATTAGAACAACCGTTTGCTCATGCGTATTTGCAAGCCTTTTTGCAAGATTCGTCGTTTCTATTACGCCGAATTGATCCGGTTGAAGTAGGAAGTCCAGCGAATACGGTGAATACAACTTTTCATTAGAACGTGAAAGGGGAATGTGCAGCGAGAGATGATATTCTGCCCTGCATTCCTCATATGTACGAGTACGGTATAGTGTTATCGATTGCAGTGCGAGCTTACGAACTGTTGGACAAAATACTTTGGATTAAGCGGCTCGCCCGTTGCACGCTTCAACAGATCATTCCATGTCCATGTCGCGCCAGGGAGGAAAAATTGCTCCTTTACAAAAGTTCCTGCTTCCAGAGAGAACAAGTCATGCGAAATATTCGCCATCATATAATGTTGCAGTTGGGAAGCAGTCAGCTCACCCAATAAATAGCTTTGATAGCTTACAGGAGCAAGCGTGAAATGCATCTTGGCAGCCCAGTGCGGATGCCGGGTATCCTCAGGCGCATGCAAGTGCTGGATCTCTGCTACGAGTTGCCACCAACGTTCATTCACGTTCGTATGTGGACGCTCATACAGCTCCCGCTCGAACTTCACAAATGTAATATACCATCTCATACTGACCAGCATCTCGCGTTGAAGAGTACCGGGCAGGGCAGAAGCATGGGAAGAAAAGGCGGTTGGTTCCGGCTTGATGAAGCGGGTAATCCATTCCTCTTCCTTTGTCATTCTGCCAAAGAGCATCGCAATCGCTTCGGTAGTAAGCGTATGGGCAGGCTTCCGCAGCAGGAAAGGCAGCGCTGCGTCAATATTTTTCTCATATGCCGCATGACCGAACTCGTGCAGCATTACGCTCATCCCAAATTCGCTCGGATTGATGCTCATCATGATCCGTGGTTCGCCCGTACGTCCCATCGCCGTGCAATACCCATATGGATATTTCTTATCACGCGGATATAGGTCACTGCGTGCGATAACATCTTTGATATCAAGTCCCATACGTTGAAACGTCTCTGCAGTAATTGCTTCCATCCGGTCATTTTGCAAATAATCGGCCATATTCCATTCACTGACAGCAGGCGTACTCTGAAAGAATGGATCTGAATAATGCCACGGCCTAAGCTGCGATACTGTAATACGAAATTTTTGAGCCAGTTCCTCGTCAATTTGCTGCTTCACGAGCCGATACGGTTCTTCACTCTGGACAAGCAGCTCATCGATTAAGGCAAATACGCCATCAAGATCGAGATCCTGCGCGCTATATTGCATCTGATAATAATTGTCGTAACCAAGTGTGCGCGCCTCTTCATTGCGCTGCTGGATAAGCCGTAGTGAACGATCGCAGACCTGCTTGCCAATTTGCTTGCTAGCGAGCCAAGCCTGCTTACGTTCGTCCGGATCAAGGCTCGTTTCCAGAATCGTGCGAATATCATTGTTCGATACATGCTGGTTCTTTAGGGTAGGACGGTAGGAATTGAAAATGTCTACGAGTTCCTTTGTCATGCGAGTAGAGTGTTCGGCAAGCTTCGGATCTAACTGTTGATTGATCATCAAGTGACGAAGCTCTGTAAGCTGTCGTTTTTGTAATGACGTAAGCTGCTTATTCTCTAGGTGCTTCGTAATGAGGGCGAACCGATCCGTATCCGATAAATAACGCTTCCATTCATTTTGGGCAACTTCCAACGCATCATTCCAGGATCCCTCACCTGTAGAAGTTACCATCCATCCTGCTTGATCGATCTTTATGCTTAGTTCCTGAAGATTCTCATTCTCACGCTGCAAAAAGACCCCACATCCATTGCATCCATAGGAATTTTCCCCTCCATTTCTTCTAGCTCGATGTAAGTTTATAATTATTACAATACCAAAATAATGTAATTTGGGAGTTTTAATTTATGGCATTCATCGTACAATTATGCAGGTATTGTTGATGCTATTGGAGTTGTTCGTAACATCGAAGGTGTGGAATTGGAGCAGCTTTTTACGTGTATGGAGTGGTTATTATGCATCATCTGTGGACAAATGAAAACGAACATGAGAAAATAAGTAGTTGATATTGATAATCATTATTATTTGAGTAATTCGTGAGCAGCGAATGATAGGATCGAGAGGATAGGAAGTGGTGAAGGGGGAACGGGAAAATTGTACATGAAAGACGGATGTATTGCTGCCGGGGTGCTGCCGAATATTGTTTTTCTATTGCCAGTTGGATCCGTTTCTGTAGTTGAATGCGATGCTAAACATGGACTGCACCTATACAAAACCGAGTTCGACATCTATCACGCAATGGGGTGGAGTGATGTGAGAAGAGTAAGGAGAAGGAGTTGACGTTGCCTGTAAGCGGGGAAATACGGGTCGAGCAGCATCATCGCATTAGACGTTTGATTCGATAATTATTTTGGAACAGCCAATCTCTATCGCTGATTTCCTTGGACAAACTAGCAGATATGGCTGGTATGAATCCTTCATATTACTCTTAGCTATTCAAACGCAAAGGAAGAAGAGTCCAATCGAGTATTTGACCGATCTGCGCATGAATCAGGCGAAGCAGCAATTACTGCAGCCAAGTGGAAAAATACGCGACATTGACCGTGATGTCGGATATAAACACTAAGCGTGAATCCATTTGTCATACATATCGATAAAGAAGCGCCAATGCAATGATGTCTATGCCGGTCTATGATCGGATGTGGAAGAACGTAAAGCTGTATGGTGCGCGCAACATCGGGCATGTGTTTTATCGTTCTTTACCTATCATAATAATGATTTCATTTTCATTTAAATCTTAGACGACTTTAAAGGGGATATTGCATCATGATTACACGTCATCGCATGAAGATAATTACTTGCATCTGTACTTTACTCGTAATGATTACCGCAGCATGTAGCGGACAAGTGGCCTCGAATAAACAGAGCGAATCGGGGAATTCATCACAGGTTCAAACGGTCACTTCCGATACGAAGCCTCCAGCAGATATTGCGGGAGCAGACAAACGGATTGCGGTATTATCTATTCCTTTTACAAGCGACTTGCTTGCATTGGGAATTACTCCGATCGGAGCCGTCACGCAAAAAGGAAAAGAGTTTCTCCCGCATGTAGCCGATCTCTTGCAACATACACAAAATTTAGGGAATTCCCAAGATCCCAACCTCGAAGCGCTCGTGAACGCGGAACCAGACCTTATCATCGCGCAGGAAGAACTGATAAAGGGCAAGGATGAACTCGAAAAGATCGCGCCGACAATGGTACTGAGTTTCAAGCAGTCGACCTGGGAAGAGCAGTTGCAACAGCTCGGCAAGGCGTTAGGCAAGGAAAAGAGGCCGAGGCGTTTATTGCTGATTATAAACAAAAAGCCGCTACAGCAAAAGAATCTATCAAGCAAGCGCTTGGAGACGAAACGGTGTTAGTGCTGCGCGTCATGAAAAAAGAGCTCAGAGTATACGGGTTAGATCGCAATTATGGATCATTGCTTTATCGAGATTTGGGAATTAAACCTGCGAAGGGTTTGGAAAATATAGGACGAGGAAAAGAAGGGCCGCAAGCTATCTCCAGCGAGGTGCTGCCAGATTTCGATCCCGATCATATTCTGCTTGAGGTAGCTGCTGATTCGGCTGCTCAGCAGCTATTCAAAGAGTTGGAGGATAGCGCCATCTGGAAAAATCTAAAGGCAGTCAAAAACAGTAATGTTCATGCGATTGCACAGCAGCCATGGCTGGATTACTCTGCCCTTGGCCAACTTAAATCGTTGGATGAGGCAATGACTCTATTTACACGTAAATAGATGACTCGTCTAGAACATAATGAGGGGCTACCATTACATCATCAAGGATGACGAATGGAAGCCCCTCATTGTGTTGATCACATTACTATTGAATAACTCCGCATGCGATGCGATCGCCTGAGTTACCTGCTGGGTCAGTCTTGTAATCGTCCGGCTGCGCATGAATAATTAACGCTGTGCCGCCAGGCTTCACCAGGGAATTAGGCTTGTCCTTCTCCAGCGTGACCATCTCGGTTGTGAAGGTAGCTTGGGCCTTGCCATCTGCACCTACTTCTAAATTAGGCAAGTCGCCGCTGTGGTAGCCCTTCGGATTTTCGAAGCCATGCTCCTTATGGGTTGGATTCAAATGTGCCTCTGCCGTCTTGAAGTCAGGAGTATCACAACGTCCTACCGCATGAAAGTGAATGCCATGTTTACCGGGTGACAGATCCCGTACATCGACAGCCATTTGAACCTTGTTACCTACTTGGGTTAGCTGTGCAGTACCGATCGATTCTCCTTTTGTGTTAATAATGTTCACGTTCACAAATGGAGTTTTCTCTTCCGCAAGTGCCTCCTTGGCTGTACACGCACTTAGCAGCAGACAGCTTGCCAGCATACATGCAATTGCAAGTTTTTTCATATCGATCCTCCTTAAATTTTGATCGGGTCGGTAACAGTGTTTACCTATTTTACAGAAAGAAAACCGTCTGACTGTAATTTGCTTAGGTACAGGGTGGTGAATTGAAGGAATATGGTATGCTTGTATAAGACGAATATAGACGAGCCGACCGCTTGAGAGAGATTCGAAAGCAGAAACACTATAAAGCGAGGTAATGAAATGATTCATGTGACAGGTGCGATAGATGCGATGACAAGATGCCGGCACTATCATTCCGAGGTAGATGTGATTGCAATTAAGTTCAAATGCTGTGATGTGTATTACGGCTGTTATTATTGTCATGCAGAGATGGCCGATCATCAGCCAATCGTATGGCCTATGGAAGAGCAGGGCGCGAAGGCGATCCTTTGTGGAAGCTGCTATGCAGAGCTCACCATTGAGCAGTATTTGAATTCTCATTATAAGTGTCCGGTTTGCAATGTTTCATTTAATCCGGGTTGCAAAAACCATAATCATTTGTATTTCGAGTAAAAGGAGCTGCAAAGGAACCTGAGCCAAAACGGCCAGGGGAGTGAAGAATAGATGAGTTATACCGTAGATGACCTTCTGAGGATGAGAGTCATCTTTTTTGTTGTCTGAAGGGTACCGCTGATTTTGCTTTGGAATCGCTAATAAAGGTGATTAAGACATGCTGCTTCTTGAATATAGTGTGTATTATATATGTCTAATTATTGCGCTAATCCACGTTTTTCTTATTCATTTCCGAAACAAAATTACATATAGTGTGTATTAATTATTGAAATCCAATTAATTATGACGTAATATATAAAGTGAACAAAGGAGGTTCAAACGATATATGCAGAAACGACTCGGTGTTAGCGGTACAGGAAGAATCGGAAGATTGGTTATTCGCAGTCTGTTCATGGATGGTGACGGTGCTTCACTCGGCCTTATAAATTCTACCTGCGCACCCGATCAATTGGTGCATCTCTTGAAGTATGATTCGATTCACGGTCGCTGGGATGTAGATATGAAGGCAGGAGAACAATGCCTTTTCATTCAAGGGCACCGAATTCCGGTGGTGAGCGAGCGCAGACCAGAACTGCTTCCATGGAGAGAGCATGGAATTGATGTCGTCGTCGATGCGACAGGCAAGTTTAAGAGTCGTTCAGAAGCGTCCCTTCATATGGAGGCGGGCGCGAAGCGGGTAGTGGTGACAGCACCGGGCAAGGATCTGGACTGTACCATTGTAATGGGTGTTAACGAGCATGCATATAACCCGCAGCAGCATGCGCTGATCTCGACAGCTTCCTGCACGACGAATTGTCTAGCGCCTCTCCTTCATGTGCTCGATCAAGAATTTGGCCTGGACTACGGTTGGATGACGACCGTACATGCGTATACGAATGACCAAAAGCATCTGGATAATTCGCACTCAGATTGGCGAAGAGGCCGCGCTTGCGGCAGCTCGATTATTCCCACTTCAACAGGAGTTGGCAAAGCCTTAAAGGATATTCTGCCACATCTCGCGGAGCGGGTTCAAGGAATCTCCTTGCGAGTTCCTGTGCAAAATGTATCCTTGGTTGACCTTACTGCTGGATTGCACAGTGAAGTTACGAAGGAAGATATTGTTCGAGTATTTACGAATGCAATTAGGGAAGGCATGGAGCCTTATCTGGAATATAACGAGGAGCCTTTGGTGTCCAGTGATTATATTGGCAACCGCAAATCTGCAATTATTGATGGATTATCGATTCAAACGTCAGGTCACCAAGTGAAGCTGTTGGCATGGTATGACAATGAATGGGCATACGCGTGCCGTGTAACGGATTTCGTCAAGTATATGTTCGTCCAATCCGAGGAGGTAGAACCAACATGCGAAACCAAATCGATGAGCTCATCACTGAGTATGTAAAAGAGAACGACTTGGGCACGATCATTTGCCGTTATTGTGATGATATTATCGATACCTTGCCTACAAATGGTGTGAAGACAAAATATATGGTGTGTAATAAAGAATCGTGCCGCGAGCAAGAAGGGAGCGCTTCGGCTTGACAATATCAAGAGTGAACTCGTTTCGAAATGGCGGGAAAGAGGATGCCGAGCTCCTGGGCGGCAAAGGCGCTAATCTGGCTGAAATGACAAAGGCGGGGCTTCCTGTCCCGCCTGGCTTCACCATTACTACAGAAGTGTGCAGGCAATATTACAGCAGCGGATGCCATATGCCTGCAGGAATCATGGATGAAGTGATGCGTGCTCTGGTCGAGGTGGAAAGAGCGCAGGAACGGCGTTTTGGCAGTGAAGACTGCCCGCTGCTCGTATCCGTGCGTTCTGGTTCCGTGACATCCATGCCAGGGATGATGGATACGATACTCAATCTCGGGCTTACTGACAAGACGGTAGAAGGATTGGCTAAGCTCACGGGCAATCGACGATTCGCTTATGATTGTTATCGCCGTTTCATTCAAATGTATGGCTCCGTCGTTTATAACATTGAGGGAGTTCACTTTGAGCGTTTATTGCAGCAAGAAAAGCAGCTTGCCGGGTGTGCAGAGGACCATCAGCTCACAGAAGCATCCCTGAAATCACTTGTTCAGAAGTTCAAGCTTCTTATTGAAGTGCGAGCGGAGCGTACGTTCCCGCAAATTGTAAAGCAGCAGCTTCAGGAAGCTATTGAGGCCGTGTTCTTGTCCTGGTCCAGCCCAAGGGCGAAGGTATATCGGAAAGTCCATCAGATTCCAGATGATCAGGGGACTGCAGTCAATGTGCAGTCCATGGTATTCGGCAATATGGGCGAGACGAGTGGAACTGGCGTGTTGTTCACGCGGAACCCTTCGACTGGAGAGCCGATTCTATTCGGTGAATACTTGATGAATGCGCAAGGGGAGGATGTCGTCGGAGGCACAAGAACGCCTTGTCCAATCGCGGAGCTGGAAGTGACGATGCCGCATGTGTATGAGGAATTATCCTTATGTGCGAAGCAATTGGAATTGCAATATCGCGATATGCAGGATATTGAATTTACCGTTGAGAACGGTAAGTTATATCTGCTTCAAACTCGCAATGCGAAGCGCAACGCCAGAGCAGCATTGCAAGTAGCTTCTGATCTAGTAAAGGAAGGGCTTATTAGTAAGGAAGAGGCAGTGATGAGAATAGATGTTCAGCATTTGAATCATCTGCTCCATCGTTCACTCCATGCGGCTGCTGACCATAGTGCGATTGCGACAGGACTCCCCGCTTCTCCAGGTGCAGCTTGTGGGCAAGCTGTATTCGAGGCTGACGTGGCCGATGAATGGAAACGGGCTGGAAAACAGGTTATTCTTGTACGAATGGAGACGACTCCGGAAGATATTCACGGTGTCATTGCTGCTGAAGGGATTGTCACGCTGCGAGGCGGGATGACCAGCCATGCTGCGGTAGTTGCACGGGGTATGGGGAAACCTTGTGTATGCGGCTGTGAAACGCTGCAGATTGACGAGGAAAAACAGCAGTTGATCGCCAATGGATTCATCATCCACGAGGGAGATTGGCTTACGATTGATGGCGGCAGCGGTCAAGTCATTCCGGGACGGATTGAGCTTCAAGATGCGAATATAACGCCAGAAATGCTGCAAGTGTTGGAATGGGCTGATCAGATTCGCTCGATGAAGGTTCTTGCAAACGCAGATTCACCGTCTGATGCCCGTAAGGCAAGAGAATTCGGGGCAGAAGGAATCGGTTTGTGCAGGACGGAACACATGTTCATGTCTCCGACTAGAGTGCCTATTGTCCAACAAATGATTATGGCGGAGAAGGAGATTGATCGCCAGCTGGCACTGAATCGATTACTGCCGATGCAGAGGGCAGACTTCGAAGATATGTTCAGGGAGATGGATGGTCTCCCGGTTACTATACGGCTGCTTGATCCTCCTCTGCATGAGTTCCTGCCGAACATAGAGGAGCTTACAGAGCGCAAGGAAGCCCTGCATACCTTAGATAGTGAACAAGCGGATAAGGATGGAGAACTTCAGGAACTGGAACGCATGATCCGCCGTGTTCGCGAACTGCAGGAAACCAACCCAATGCTTGGGCAGCGCGGATGCAGACTTGGCATTATGTTCCCGGAAATTTATGAAATGCAGGTGGAAGCAATCTTCCAGGCTGTGCTTCGCTGTTTGCGAGACAGGGTTACGGTGCTGCCGCACATTATGATTCCGCTTGTTGGTCACGTCAATGAGCTGCATTTCCTCCGGAACGTTGTTGATCTGGTAGCGCAACAAGTGCTGGGCGAGGAGCGACGGAATTGCCCTTACAAAGTAGGGACGATGATCGAGGTGCCGCGCGCAGCATTGACAGCTGGAGAAATTGCTCGATCTGCTGATTTTTTCTCCTTTGGCACCAATGATTTAACGCAAATGACGTTTGGCTACAGCCGCGATGATGCGGAAGGAAAGTTCTTGACTCACTATGTGGAGAATAAGCTGCTTCCTTACAATCCATTTCAAGTGCTGGATACAGAGGGAGTCGGCAAGCTGATTGAGATGGCGGTTGTGCAAGGCCGAGCTAGAAACCCGATGCTTACGACTAGTATTTGCGGCGAGCATGGAGGCGACTATGAATCCATTATGTTCTGCCAGCAGATTGGACTGGACTATGTCAGTTGTTCGCCTTATCGACTGCCTGTTGCGCGAATTGCAGCAGCGCAAGCCCATATTCGTATGAATGGCGCAGCGCGGCAGCAGCATGCACAAATGCTTGGCACAGGCGAAGTTCAGGCAGAACAATCCCAAGAAGCAGCGGTGTGATTGGTGTCATCAGCGAGATATCGTAACCCTGCGAGATAAAAACGGGCTGGAGTGCTGCTTCTCCTGCAATCGGGAGTTACGCGCACTCCGCTCGGAATGCTATAATCTTGTCAGAACAGAATGCGAGCTGAATCCTGCGTGTACAGCGTAAGGAAAGATATCGTGATACAAGGCGGCCTTTATAGCATGAAACGGAGGGATGCGTTATCGAACTAACAACAAGACAGTTAGAAATTATCAAAATCGTCAAAAAGCATGCCCCAATTACGGGAGAGCAAATTGCGGAGATGCTCACGGTGAGTCGCCCTACGATTCGTGCTGATTTATCCTTGCTTGTCATGCTCGATTATATTGCAGCAAAGCCCAAGGTAGGCTATTTTCTCGGGGAGAAGGCAGAGAAAAAGAAGTCGGATTCATACGTCCTGCGCAACATGAAGGTCGGACAGGTTCAAGGCATGCCAATTGTAGTCGATGTGAAGACGACGGTGCAGGATGCGGTGGTCACTTTATTCCTTGAAAATATCGGCAGTTTAATGGTGACGGACGAAGGAGGCAAGCTTGCGGGTATCATTTCCCGTAAAGATCTGCTTAAGGTAACATTAGGCAATCCGAATGCATCCTCCATGCCTGTCAGTATGGTGATGACCAGACAGCCGAATATTGTGACGATCAGTCCAGAGGAATCTGTATTGGAAGCAGCGCGCAAAATGATTCATCATCAAGTAGATAGCCTTCCAGTTGTATCGTATCCAGAGAATTCTTCTGATGAAGATGGCAATGTCGTAGGGCGAATTACGAAGACGACAATCATTAAGCTGCTGCTCGACAAAGTAGACCAGGATTAGCAGGGGGACGAAGCGTATGGGGAACGCGTCATATACAATTACCGTGTGTTCGGATTCCGTCGGAGAGACGGCAGAAGCAGTAGTAAGGGCTGCTATACGACAATTTGAAGCGCCGCAAATCAAGATTAAGCGTTACATGAATGTGCGCAACGAGGAAGAGCTTCGTATTTTGATGGAGGAAGCTGCAGAGTCCGGAGGCTTTGTTGCTTATACGCTGGTACAGCCCGAATTGCGGGAGGCGATCAAGGAGCATGCCATTCGCCTGCATGTTCGAGCTGTAGATGTAATGGGGCCGATGATCCAGGCGTTTGTAGATACATTTGAGGATCAGCCGAAGCGAATGCCGGGCTTGCTGCATCGCTTGGATGACGATTATTTTCAACGTGTTGAGGCGGTGGAGTTCGCTGTTAAATGTGATGACGGCAAGGATCTGCATGCGATACTGAAAGCTGATATCGTGCTGCTTGGCGTATCACGCACTTCCAAAACACCATTAAGCGTATTTTTAGCCCATAAAGGGAAAAAGGTTGTCAACTATCCGGTCGTGCCTGAAATTCAGCCGCCGGAGCACTTATACAGTATTTCGCCAAGCAAGATAATCGGTCTGACGATGAACGCTGAGCATCTATTGAAGGTTCGTTCCGAACGATTGAAGACGATGGGTCTTCCTGTTCTAGCCAGATATGCATCACTTGATCGCATAGTAGAGGAATTGGAAAATGCCCGTTCATTGTTCGACCGATTAGGTTGTCCTGTCATCGATGTTACGGATAAAGCTATTGAGGAAACAGCAGGTATTGTGATGGATTTGATTCACTGAATGCATTTGCAATTAACTTTACGCAGCTAAAAAGGGAGAGAAGTGGAGATGGATCGTCAGCTAGCTTTGGAAATCGCGCGTGTGACAGAGGCAGGTGCACTGGCGTCAGCCTCCTGGATTGGACGGGGTGACAAACATGGCGCTGACCTTGCCGCCACCTCTGCCATTCGAGAAATGTTCGATACTGTACCGATTAACGGCACAGTTGTAATTGGTGAAGGTGAAATGGACGAGGCGCCTATGCTCTATATTGGAGAGCAGGTTGGGAATCGTGTAGGGCCGGATGTGGATGTAGCAGTGGATCCGCTGGAAGGTACGGAAGTCGTCGCAAATGGATTGAACAACGGGATGTCTGTTATTGCTATTGCGGAAAGAGGAAACCTGCTGCATGCGCCGGATATGTATATGCAGAAGCTTGCAGTCGGTCCGTTACTCGCCGGACATGTTAGTCTGGACGATCCGATTGAGCTTACGCTGGAGAAGTCTGCTGAAAGGCTCGGCAAGTCTGTTCAGGAGCTCACGGTCATGATTCTGCAGCGCGATCGCCATAGTGATATCATTCAAGTGCTGCGAAATCATGGAGTTCGGATAAAGCTCCTCGAGCATGGAGATGTATCTGGTGCAATTGTGTCGGCGATTCCCGAAAGCGGTGTGGATCTCTATGTAGGCTCAGGCGGTGCTCCGGAAGGCGTATTAGCCGCAGCTGCATTACGCTGTCTTGGGGGAGAGATGCAGGGCCGTCTAATGGTGGAAAGCCGGAAGCAGTATGATCGCTGCAGGAAAATGGGGATTTCGGATCCTAGTGCGCTGCTGCGGATGGAGGATCTCGTAGGCACGGGGGACATTATTTTTGCAGCGACAGGCATTACGACTAGTGACCTGCTGAACGGCGTGCGTTATTTGGCGGGACAGCGTGTAGAGACGCATTCGGTCATTATGCGCGCGAATACGGGCACTATTCGGTACTTGCGCTGCGTACACAATATGTCGATGAAGCTCAAGCATGCGTCAGGAATGCATTGATAGGGACGCAGATCCATACGGCAAAACCCGTACCTAGTGTTAAGCTAATTTAAGATTGTGAAATGTTAAAGGCATTATTTCATAATGAACGAAAAACTCACGTTTGATGAACTGGGCGAGACCGTTAGGTAACGGTCGACCGCATGGTCTCAAGCGTGAGTTTTTTAATTTTATAGCCTTCGCTGGTAGTGATAATAGTAATGTATTTACAGTAAATTTTCAGAAAACCGTTAAAAAGCATTGGAAACTATATGAAGCTATAAAAAATATGTCTGAATTTGTCGATAATGATTAAGTTACATATAGAGGGGAGAGAAACCATGAAGTTTAGATTTAGAGACCTGAATACTTCAATGAAAATCTTTATACTGGTCGGAGTCGGCAGTGTGCTGTTGGCTTTCATCACCATGATGTCGTATCAGTCAATGAATGAAATCAATGATAAGAACGACAACATGTTCGATCATAATCTGAAATCCATCATGTGGGTGAAGCAGATTATGGTGAACAATCGTACCATTGATGCGGCTATCTTCGAATTGATGGCTAGCAGTGACGACACTAGAAATAATGAACTCAAGCAAACGATTGATCGATTGCGAGCAGAGAATAATACTTTGTTGACACGTTACAAAGAGGTTATGCAAACAGAACAAGAGAAGAAGCTGGTAGATGGATATGATAAGGCGTTAAAGCCTTATCGTGAAAGTAATATACGTTCAATTGAATTAGCCATAGCCAATAAGAACGAAGAGGCATATGATTTTTATAATGGGAATGTGCGTGAAGTCAGAGTCAAAGTACAACATATACTTACTGAGCTTGCGAAACTGAATGAAGATTTGGCAGCAAAGCAAGCTGAGGAGGTGGGGCAGCTTACAGATGCTTCCACCTTAACAAATGTGATTATTGGAATCATATCCTTCCTGCTATGCTTGTTTGTTGGGTACATCACCGTCAACATGATTGTGAAGCCGCTTCGTCAAATGCAAAGGCTGATGGAGCAAGCTGAACAAGGGGATCTAACCGTTCGCGGCACGTATGAATCCAAGGATGAAATTGGGGTGCTGATGAAGGACTTTAACAAGATGATGGAAGGTTTGTCGTCGATTATGAGCACTGTGCATGAACGTTCAGAGCTGCTGCTTCATAATTCACGCCTTGTATCGGACAATGCAAATGAAACGGCGCAAGCGACAGAGCATATTGCAGCTTCAATGGAACAAATCGCAACCGGTTCACAGTTGCAGCAGACGGCATCGGAGGAAAATGCAATCGCACTTGAGGAATTTGCACGCGGCATCCAATCTATCGTTGAAAACACGGCCAGTGTAGCGGAATTGGCAAGTCATTCAGCGCTACAAGCCGAGAAGGGGAATGCGACGATCGTTGATGCGATGGAGCAGATGAAGTCAATTAATCAATCCGTGCATACAACTGAATCCGCAGTGGAGCAGCTGCTTGATCATTCCCTTCAGATTGAGAAGATTATTGATGTCATTACGAATATTGCAGGGCAGACGAACCTGCTTGCACTGAATGCATCGATTGAAGCGGCAAGAGCCGGGGAGAGCGGCAGAGGCTTCTCTGTAGTTGCTGGCGAGGTTCGCAAACTGGCTGAACAATCGAGTGAATCTGCCAAGCAGATTGCCGAACTCATTTCCGTCATGCAGAATAGCACGCAGGAAACCGTAAATGCAATGGGCTATGTTCGGCAGGAGGTAGCTTCCGGCATGAAGGTGGTTGCACAGGCCGGGCAGATGTTCGAGCATATTATGGCGTTGGTGCAGCAAGTAACAGGTCAAGTGCAGGAGACATCTGCAGCTACCGAAGAAATGTCAGCAGGTACAGAGGAGATTACGGCCTCCGTAGATGAAATGGCGAAGGTTGCGACTGATGCTTCCTCTGCGGTACAATCAGTCGTTGCTGCTTCAGAAGAGCAGCTTGCTTCCGTGGAGACCATATCGGCCTCGATCGAACAGCTTAAGCAAATGGCGGAAGAGCTGCAGATGATGGTAAATCGTTTCAGACTATAATCAAAAATATACAAGCTGCAAAAATAGCCGGCTGTCGTTGGAGACAGGCCGGCTATTTTAATCATTAGAAGATCTGCATTATTTATAATAAGAGTCGATAAGGGGGATGAAGTATCCGCCCGCTTTTCATTATTTCTTGATCAATTGCAGCGACTCTTAAGAAACGAGCTTCTGATAGTTTGGAGTGACTATTACAGACGGGTTCTAATTGGATTATCCGAACGCTCGCTATCATGCAATAGTTTTATAGTACTTTTCTTGCGTTAGGTAAGGGGGAAGTGTGCGTTTTTTTCTTGGTAAGTAGAAAAAACGCTTGAGCTTTGATGAGCCCAAGCGTTCATTGTGATACGAAATCGCTTATTGTGCTTTTGCGAAGTCAGCCGACTTGATACCAGCTTGACGTCCGAAAATGATGATATCTGCAACGGAGTTGCCGCCGATACGGTTTTGACCGTGCAATCCGCCAATCACTTCGCCAGCTGCGAACAGACCTGGGATAGACTTGCCGTCCTTCGTTACTACCTCAGTGTTCGTATTGACTTTCACGCCGCCCATAGTGTAATGAATACCTGGAGCGATTTTGATGGCATAGAATGGGCCAGCGGACAGTTCGTTGTCCATGCCTGTTGTTCTGCCGAATTCAGCGTCTTTTTTATCCTTCACTGCGCCGTTCCATGTATCCAGCGTAGATTTTAGTTGGTCTGCCGGAACGCCCATTTCTTTTGCCAGAGCCTCAACCGTTTCGCCTTTAATAACGAAGCCCATTTTTTCGTATTGCTGAATCGCTTTTGCACGCGACTTTACGCCGGAATCAAATACGAGATAAGCGGCTTTGTCAGCAAGCTTATTGATGGCTGCAGTTACATTGTCACGAGTGTCTAATTCGTTAGTGAATCGTTTGCCGTCTTTAGAAACGAGAATTGCGCCTTCACCGCGGACAGCTTCCCCGATGAGATACGATTTCTCTTGCTGCACAGTAGGGTGAACCTGAATTTGATCCATATCAACAGTAACGCCGCCGAGTTTTTCAATCATTGTAATGCCGTCACCTGTGCTGCCTTCTTGGTTTGTCGTTACGAGACCTTTCAAATCAGGGCGAACAGAGGAGATCATATCCATATTGGCACCGTAACCGCCAGTTGTCACAACAACTGCATTCGCTGCAATATTTTTCTCATCCTTCTCTTCAAAGAGAACTTTAACGCCGTTAACCTTACCGTCTTTTTCAGTAATATCTGTTACTTTTGCATTGACGAAAAGTGGAATTCCTTTAGATTGTACATTTTTAACAAGACCGCTAACGAGATATTGTCCAACAGCAGAGCCGTCCTCAGGACGGTGTGTACGTTTTTCTTTCATACCGCCAGTAATCGTGAGATTGTTCAAGCGAATGCCGATAGAATCCAGCCAGTCAATCGCGTTTGCGGAATTGTCAACGAAGTAACGAAGCATTTCTTTGTCGTTCGTTCCATGACCGCCTTTTAACGTTTCTTCAAAGAAGAGATCGTTGCTATCTTCAATGCTTTGCTCTTTTTGGAATTTCGTCTGAGAAGCATTCATACCCGATGAGGACTTCATCGTATTTCCGCCGGCTGCCGGCATTTTTTCGAAAATAACCGGGTTCATGCCTTTGGCTTTTGCCTCAAGGGCAGCGGTCATCCCAGCTCCACCTGCACCGATGATGATGATATCATATTTATCTTGTAATTGATCGATAGGGGTGTAGCTTGCTTTCGAAGCTCCCGACACGGCTTCTGATTCTGGTTTCTCTGCTTTTGTTGCATTGTCTTGATTCTGGTTCGCGCTCGTATTCCCGTTACCGCCGCATCCAGCGATGATGAGCATAAACGAGAGAACGAGAATCAACGTTGCTGCTGCATTCTTTCTCATGAGTTTTCCTCCGCTTTCTATCTCTTTATAGATGAACCTTAAGGGAATACCTAGGACGGAATGCAACGAAGCGAACCCGTAATGTCGAGTAGGCTATGTACTGCGGTTTCTACGCAATTGAATGGCTTTCATAGTTGCTCTTCCGACTTCTAAGTTGGCTCTCTTTTAAGTTCATTTTAATTTTAATATATTTTCAATTATTATATTGTGATGTTTTTCACATTCCAAGGTGGTTTTAGGTATAAATACGTTACGTAAATATTGGAAAGCCCCACATTCACAAAGAAATGAAATGGGGACGGGTCGTCGATGGATATTTGACGACTCATCACTGCTTATCCGTAACTTCTGCACCCAAGATTTAATGTTGCTGTTACCCCTGCATGATCGGAAGGCCACAGTCCTGTATCGGTTCGATCTTGCTGCTTCTCTCCAACATTATCTGCCTTGACGGGCATCCATCCATTTTTAAATAAAATGTAGTCGATTCTAGCGAATAAGGAAGATTGATCATTCAATAGGTCGGCGTCCTGACAGAAAGTAAATCCATTGCCTTTACCAACTTCTTCCCAAGTGTCATAGAAACCATTTGCTAGAAATAAGCCGTAGGTTGGGGTTCCGGTGCCATCTGCATTTGAATTCAAGTCCAAGCTTGTCAGAGCGTGGTAATATTTATGTGATTCTGATATAATCCTCTATATATTTACCCCCTATAACATTGTAAGGTGATCACTCATTATGGCACTCTCATTTGCAAGATTAATCAAATGCAAACCCCCGATTCCCTGACATTTCGATGATGTAATTGAGATTTTCGAAATTATAGGGGGAATGCAAGTTGGCACAAAAAATCTCAACTCCATCATTGCTTTTATTTATTATTCTTGTGGGATTTCCACAAATCAGCGAAACGATATACACGCCTTCTTTGCCGGACATTGCTAGTCAATTGCAGGCAAGCAACAACATGATTCAGCTCACGCTCAGCATTTATTTTCTTGGGTTTGCGGTTGGTGTTTTTTGCTGGGGAAGGTTATCGGATGCAATTGGTCGGCGCCCTGCCATGCTTTGGGGCATTTTCGTATATGGAATAGGCAGCATAGGCTGTTATCTGTCAGGTTCCGTGGAGTGGCTATTGGTTAGTCGATTCATGCAGGCATTCGGTGCAAGTACAGGCTCGGTTGTAACGCAAACGATCTTACGAGAAAGCATCGATGGTTCGAAGCGTCATGCTGTATTTGCTCAAATCTCAGCAGCTCTTGCTTTTACACCGGCTTTAGGGCCGCTGATTGGAGGCTGGGTTGATCAGTCGTTAGGCTTCAGGGCTGTTTTTCTAACCCTTGTCATCATGGGTGTGGCGATATTCATGTACACGTTCGCTTCCTTGCCTGAAACGAGAGGTGCCACGACAACTTTGAATGTGAATACATTGTCTGTCGCCAAGCGCCTCATTACAGACGGCAGAGTATGGGCATTTGGCTTTCTAATCGGAGCAACGAACGGCATTCTGTTCAGTTACTATGCAGAAGCGCCTTTCGTATTTATTGAATACTTTGAGATGACGCCAGGCATCTATGGTTTCTTCGGTATTTTTGTAGCGTTGTCTTCGATAATAGGAGCCATGCTGTCGAAGAAGCTATTGTCCACCTTGAAACCAGAGCAGATCATTCTGATCGGCTGTCTCGTCACTGTACTTGGTGCTGGAGCGCTGGTCGGGTTTACGCTTAACGGTTTAAGCTCATCGCTGTTGTCCATGGGTGTGTTTGTCGCCTGCATTTTCATCCTGCTGCTTGGGATTGGCATGGCGATTCCGAACTGCTTAAGCTTGGCGCTAGTACGTTACAGCGATGTATTGGGGACAGCAGGGGCTATCTTTGGATTAGGGTATTATGTAGTCGTGAGTCTGATTACAAGCGGAATGAGCTATCTGCATAATGATTCGTTAGTGACGATGCCATTATATTTTCTTGTACTGGCGGCAGTAATGGTCATAGTGAGCAAAAAAATCGCTAACCTTTCCTCAAGCCAGGAAACAAGCTAAAAAGCTATCGTAATGTTGTCGCAGTAATAAAGGTTATAAATTGGAAAAGTAATTATTTATGAATCCCTTTTTCCTTCTGGAACGGATTTAAAGCGAATAAAACAGCGGCAGTCACGGACTAATTTTTCGTCTATGACTGTCGCTGTTTTCATTTCAGCATCGATCTATTTCGTCATTTTGGATCGCATCCTCAATACAGTCCTTAATTTAGGACAGGCAAGTCTTCATTTCGATTCTTACTAAAAAGTAAGGAAGATGATTAAAATGGTTAGATAAGAGTCATTAACTTGTAAAGCAAATTCATCTATAATCCAGACATCAGATGATTTTTATAAAAGGAGCAGTCAAAAAGATGAAAAAAATAATAGGTCTCGTTTTGGTTATCGCTATTTTTGCAGGTATAGGTCTCGGCGTAAAACGTTTTGTAGAAGGCCCTTCACAAGCGGTTAATGGAATTTTAGTTATCGGTACAGATCAAGAGACGAAGAAAGTCAAAGAGCTGTACAAAGATAGAAGCAAAGAAATGATCGACTACAAAATGAAGTTGGTCACAACCAAAATAGTAACGAAATTGTCAGAGCAGGATAAGAAGGAAACGGGCCAGGAAGTTGATATCCGAAATATCAATTATTCGGTTATTCAGCGATCCACCGCTGAGCAGTTCATCAAGAAGGGGATTATTCGAGCTAGACAAGATCCTGAAAGTTTGTCCATTATTTCAGATCCAGTTACCGCGATCCAAGAATTATCGAATGGTCAAAATCTGCTCTTCTCTTTAGGTGATGACGAAATGAAGAATAACCAAATCGACTTGAATGGTAAGATGGTGCCTGTACAGTATGTGAAACGTCAGGCGTGGATCGGGTATAGACCTATGGATCTTGTTATTGTTGATGACAAAACTTATAACAACATAAAAGAAGCAGAGTCAACAATTTCATTGATTCATTTCCAAAAAGAAAGCTTTGATTATAAAAAGAAAGAAAAGGTGAACAAGGTTATAGATGAAATCAGAAGCGTCTATGCGGTTAGCGAAGAAAAGGTAAACTTTGTAGATGTACAAGATTGAGTGTAAGAGATCGAACTTTACGTATGAGTAGGTGACAGTGTGGAAGTTGTACGCATGGAAAATGTAGTGAAAAGTTATGGCGAAGGCAATAGCAGGGTAGAGGCGTTAAAAGGGATTACGCTTTCGATTCAGCAAGGAGAATTTGTTTCCATCGTGGGTGTGTCCGGCTCAGGGAAAAGTACACTGCTGCATATATTAGGAGGATTGGATCGGCCAACTTCAGGAAAAGTATTCATCGGGGAAAATAGTATTTACGATTATTCGGATGATGAACTTTCGATATTCAGAAGAAGGAAAGTCGGATTTATTTTTCAATTCTTTAACTTAATTCCCGTATTGAATGTCCAGGAAAATATCGCTTTGCCTACGATTTTAGATAATGAACAGGTAGATATGAAATATCTCGATGAAATTATTGAAACCTTAGGGCTGCAGGAACGGAAGACTCATCTGCCATCCGAACTATCTGGCGGCCAACAGCAACGGGTCTCCATCGGCAGGGCGCTTATCAATCGTCCGCATTTGATACTGGCCGATGAGCCTACAGGCAACCTAGATACGAAAAATACAAAGGAAGTCATGGATTTATTACGTTTGACAGCGAAGAAATACAATCAAACCATTGTGTTGATTACGCATGATTTATCGATTGCATCGGCTTCCGACCGGGTCATTACGATCGAAGACGGCAGTATCATCTCAGATCAACGGCTAGCTGCGAATCAGGCATAGATTGGAGGAGAATGAAGTTGATCAGCAGTTACAAACAACTAAGCAGCCGGTATCTAAAAGGGAATATCAAGCGAACCATCTTAACCTTGGTCGGAATTGTACTCTCTGTAGCGTTAATATCCACGATCGGTCTGTTTATGAAAGGATCACAGCTCTCCCAAATTGAAAACATCAAAAAGCTGAATGGGTTTTCGTTTCATGTTGGCATCTCCAATTACGATGAAGCGATTCTGAATAAAATCAGATACAATCCCCAAATCGCATCGTATGGATTGATGTCACAGGGCAAGACCATCCCACTCGGGGACGTTGCGGTACAAATGAATTTCGCCGATCAACGTGCGCTGGAGTTTTTACCCTATAGCCTTCTCGATGGACAACTGCCTGCCAATGAACATGAGGCAGCTGTCGATTCATGGACGCTTCCTTATATCCATAAAAATCTTAAGCTCGGCGACTCTTTTCAAATGGAGGGAGAAACCTATAAACTGGTTGGGCTGCTAGACAATCGCGAGTTTACACAGAAAAGTAAAGTGGGTCGATTATTAACCTATAAACGTGATTTTGCTAGTGGGGAAGGCATGATCTTAATTGAGATCAACCAAAAGGCGAACTTTAATGAAGTTCTAGACGAGATCAAATCATTTACTGGAACTGAGAAGTTGGTAATCAATGAAGAATTGATCAGAGTGTTGAAGCCACAGTCGAATCGCTCGATTTTGGCTGTGCTTGTCATCGTCATCAGTATAGTTGTGGTGGCGACAGCTGTCGTCATCTATAACGCCTTTCAAATCAGTGTCGTTGAGCGGATGAAGCAGTTCGGCTTGCTCCGAAGCATAGGCGCGACGCGCAAGCAGATTCGACACATCGTCATGAGGGAAGCGGCTGTGCTGGCTGTTATCGCCATCCCGCTTGGAATTGTATGCAGCATCTTGGCTCTTGCTGCGCTTCAGTTCATTTTCCTCCTGTTATTAGAAACGGGTGCAAGTGTCTCGTTCTTTCACATCGACTGGCAAATCATATTGATCAGTTCAATCATTACCCTGACAGCGGTGTTGGCGTCCAGTTATTATCCGGCTTTTTTTGCAGGAAGAATATCTCCCTTGCTGGCGATCAGCAGCAGGTTATCCATAAGAAAAGAATCGATCAAAAAACAAAAAAATACGGTGCTGAAAAAACCGGCTTCTTTTCCACTGAGCCTGGCCTTGAAGAATGTGAAAAGAAATAAAAATCGATATACTATCACCATCTTATCGATCATTATAAGCAGTGTATTGTTTATTACATTCTCATCGATCATGAATATCGCATTTGAATCCAAATACGTGAACAATGAGTCTGCGAAATCGGATCTAGCCATCTATCTGCAAGAAGGTCATCGTGATTCCTCCGTCGACAGTCAAGCCATTTTGGAGCAATTGAAGTTGCTTGAAAATGTATCTGAAGTTAGCGAACAAGACACTAGTTTTCGAATCAAATTGAAGGATGTGCATCAATCTAGCGCAACCGTTGCGGACATTCAGCGGACCGTTGGAACAAAGCACTCTATTACAATCGTTAATTACCTAGACGAGAATAAAACAAGGAAAGAATCAGAACTCGTTATTAAAGTGCTCGTATATGGTTTTATTGCGGTTATTTCGCTGATTGGCAGTGTGAATATCATCAATACGATTACGATCAGCATCATCATTAGACGCAAAGAACTGGCTGCATTAAAATCAATAGGCATGTCGCAAAAAGATCTGAAAAAGATGATTATCTATGAAGCACTCATATACGGTGTATCTGGAAGCTTACAAGGGGTCTTCTTCGGATGTATACTATCCTATATAATATATGTGGCTGCTTCTGGTATCTTGAAGCTTGAATGGACAATCCCTTATATGGCATGTATCATTACGTTTGCTGCCGCATTGTTCATCAGTTATGTATCCGTTCTGATACCACTTCGCAAAATCCAACAGGATAATATTATTGATGTGATCAGGGAAGAATAATACGGAGGGCCTGGCTATGTGAATAGTCAGGCTATTCTGATTTTATTGGCTTATGCGGAAATAGAAAGAGGAGAAGGAGGGCCACACGTTGAGCAACATATTGCTGGTTGAAGATGATGAAGCTCTTGGTCTAGCCATCGAATTTTCATTGAAAAATGAGGGGTATGAGGTGGTTAAAGCCTCTAGTGTTAGAGAAGCGAAGCATCAGTTTGAACATCGTACTTTTGATTTAATTATTCTAGATATCGGTCTTCCAGATGGAAATGGCTATGATTTATGCATGCATTTCAAAAAACAGAGTGACACATCGGTCATTTTCTTAACTGCCCTTGATGAAGAAGCGAATGTGGTCATGGGGCTGGATATTGGAGGGGACGATTATATTACGAAGCCCTTCCGCGTGAAGGAACTGATGTCCAGAGTGAAAGTGCAATTACGCAAGCAAGCGCGTCTAGGGACTTCTTCAACGATCTTAACGTCTGAGAATATCAGAATCGATATGAACCTAGTCAAGGTGTACAAAAATGATGAAAGCCTGCCAGTAACGAATTTAGAATATAAGCTTCTGCTCACATTCATGATGAATGCCCACAAAGCACTAAAAAGAGATGAACTCCTGCTACATATCACGGAAGGTGATGAGGTTTTCTTTGATGAAAATACGTTATCTGTATATATTCGACGTTTGCGAGACAAAGTGGAAGATGATCCGAGAAATCCGCAGTTCATCGTTACGCAAAGAGGACTGGGCTATCGCTGGAGCAAGGATGTGAGTAGAGAGTAGATGATGAAAAATACCGAGTTGAAAAGCTACATCGCGAAACTGGCCGTTCTCTTAACGCTATTTACCGTCTATCAATTGATTACCCAGCAACTATTCTACAATCAATTGAAGAGCGATTCAATTGCATCATGGGGGGAGATTACCGCAAGATTGATGGAACAAAACCCTGAGAATGAAGCCGGAATAATGAAAGTCCTAACAAGCCATTCTACGGATTCCATTCCGTATCAGGAAAAAGGGCGAGAGATCTTAAGGCAGTATGGGTTATATGAGGGGTTGGAGTCGCAGCTTTTCCCACTTCTAAATAACCATATTGCTCGCCATAATCAATTTATGTATTGGGGATTGGTGTGTTTCGGATGTATCCTGCTTCTTGCAAGCTACATGCAGCACAAGATGATCTTCCATAAAATCAGACAGCTTACCTCGGCAGCCAAAAAAATCATCGATGGGGATTACTCGGTTGTCATCAATGAAAACAAAGAAGGGGATCTCGCGAAACTGGCCGTTTCCTTTCGTTCGATGAAAGATATTATTCGCAAAAGCATGCAGGATTTACGTGAAGAGAGAGAATTTCTAGTACAAATGATGCAGGATATATCCCATCAATTAAAAACGCCGCTTTCCACCATATCTATCTACAATGAGATGATAATGAGTGAAAGCTTACCGCGTCAGCAGCAAGTTCAACTGCTGCAAAATAACGATGTGCAACTCTCTAGAATGAATGTCTTGATTCAAAATTTGTTGAAGGTAGCGAAAATCGATGCAAGAGCTATTTCATTTGAGAAAGAACCGGCCAATTTAGTAGAGACCATTGAAGACGCTCTAGATCGATTACAGAGCATGATTACCAATCAGCATATATCGATTGATTGGCATACCCCGGAGGAAGTAGTCGTTGTTCACGATAAAGTATGGACGCAGGAAGCATTATTGAATCTGCTGAAGAATGCGATTGAGCACTCCGAACCCGGTGGGAAGATCAAGATTGCAATCGAAGATACACCGATTTATACAGAGCTGGTGATTCAAGACTTCGGAGAGGGGATTGCTGCTGAGGAGTTGCCGCATATTTTTGAGCGATTCTACAAAGCAAGAGGCTCCAAAAAGCATGATTCGGTAGGGATTGGCTTGGCCTTAGCCAAATCTATTATAGAAGCGCATCAAGCTTTGATTAGGGTAGAAAGTAAGAAAAATGCCTATACCAAATTTACGGTTACCTTCATCAAATTTTAACGATCCATTCTTCAAACGAATAAAACAGCGACAGCCGCGGACTATCTTTGCCCGTAACTGTCGCTGTCTTCTTTTCTAGCAGGGATTATTTCATGTTTTTGCAAGAAATTTGGTCGGTATTATATCAACCTAAGGTCAATTAATGTGATAAGTAGCCGTGATATGATTGATCGTATAGGAGGAAGGCGCCGCAAACTGCAAATACAGATATCCGTCCTCAGTTGCAGTGAAAATTCTTCCTACATTGCTGTTGTAAAATGTCCCGAGATGATTGCGCGAGTCATATACCGAATAATACGAATATTGGCCTTGTGCATAGATCGTGAGCTGTTGGCCTTTCTTCAAATAGATTCCTTCCAGTGCGCTCAGTTCATTAGGGCGAAGTGCATAGTACTTAACGAACTGCTGTGTTTGTCGAACCTCAGGCTTGACAGCATCGACAGGTGCAGTGGAAGCATAGGCAGGCGCTGCTGTAGCCAGGGCGACCAGTACTGACATGGACAAGAGCAATTTCTTCAAACGATTCATCTCCTTTAATATGTTGGCAAGTAATATCTGGAAGATGTGTTAAATATAACACGTTACCAATAACTTGTAAACACTTTATTCCGATCATTTCTATAGGAAAATAGAAAATATATATCCTGCAGGTGAAAAATGAACATAAAAATCAACTTGACGATCGTAATCTTGCACATTTACTATAAAAGTGGGTCACCCCTTAACATGGAAAATATGGCGCAATAACCTTCGTGTCGTTAAAAAGATAGCTTGCTATTTTAGCAATAGTATGAATGAGCTTTCGATATCTAGATATTTACAACAGATTAGTAAGAGCGTATAATGTCTAAAAAAACCATGTATGTCACATACCGGGGATCAATGTGGCATAAGACAGACTTGAAATCGAAATTATTATTCATCCTCATTATCATTTGGGTTAAAGCAGCACGGAATGGAAGTTAGTCAAAGTTAGTCCACGCATAATCACCAGAACATCACATAAAACAATTTTAAGTGCATACGGTAAGGTTGAAATTGTTATTCCTCTCGCTACACTCTTCTAGCATTTTTCTTTACACAACATCTTAACAGCCTTTATTTCATTCAATCACTGTGCAAAGATTAATCGTTGTTTAGGCACGTTAATTTTTCTTGGTGAAAATAGCTCTCGTTCAAAGCGTCTATCGTCTATTATAAGAAGATAGATTCGTGGCGAAGCTATGTCTAATATCGTAAAAATTTTTTATTTTTTTAAGAGGACAAGGGATTTTAACGAATTCCTTATCCTCTTTTTGTTTCGTAATGAAATTTCAATAATGACTAACTAATATTGAAAACGTTAAAAAATCTAGCGGGTAATGATTGAGCTTCATAGCTGAACAGAATACGTTTAGTTTACCGTCAAAAGGAGAAATCGTATGGGATGGTATGCACTTTTTGTAGAAACAGGTAGCGAAGATATTGTTCAGAAATGCTTGAAGTTACAATAGTCGCTTCACTCACGAACAGGCCGACGAAGGTCATCGGCTCCCATTATATGAATCCAGTAATTATGAAACCAGTGGTCGAGGTTATCAAGGGCTACCATACTTCGGATGAAACCATTGATGCTACCGTTCATCTTCTCGCAACGCTGAATAAAGAAGCTATTATTGTCAATGACCTGCCTGGCTTTGTATCCAACCGGATTTCACATCTGATGATGAACGAGGCTGCATTCGTTGTTCAGGATCAGGTTGCAAAGCCGAAGGATGTGGACGATGTATTCAAGAAGTGCTTTGGACATAAAATGGGACCGCTTGAAACTGCCGATTTGATAGGATTGGATACCGTTGTACATTCCCTCGATATATTATACGAGAGCTATCAGGATTCAAAATTTCGTTGCTGCCCGCTTTTTCGTAAAATGGTGGAAGTAGGAACACACGGAAGGAAAACGGGACAAGGCTTTTATACGTATCCGAAGTACGAAGGCAGCCTCGTGAAAGCTTAATTAAATAGGTGTTGGACAAGGGAATCGTGTTTGGTGGAAGAGTGGGCCAAATCTTCAAACTGAGCGCGATTCTTTTGTTTTAGCTCTCGACTGGAGGAAAAATGGAGAATACAAGCGAACCTAAAAAGCGGTTATGGTCGATGAATTTCTTTTTGCTCTGGCAAGGTCAACTGGTTTCCACTTTAGGCGACTCGATCTATGAAATCGCCTTAACCTTTTGGATACTCTACGAAACAGGCTCACCAGGACTGATGGGGGCGTTGCTCGCGACATCATTGCTGCCTAAAGTCCTCATATCTCCTTTTGCCGGTGTAATTGTAGATCGCACAGATAGAAGGAAAATGATATTATTAATGGATTTCATTCGAGGAGTATGTATTCTTTTTGTAGGGATTGCAGCTATCTTTGGATTTCTTGAAATTTGGATGGCTTTTGTTGCGGGGATTATTCTTGGCGGATGTGCGGCGTTTTTCAATCCCGCAGTTACTTCAACGATTCCAGATATCGTCCCCACATCTCAGATTGTACAGGCAAGTGCCAATGTAAGCATGTTGCGTGCAATTTCTCAAATCATTGGGCCCTCATCTGGCGGGGTGTTGTATCATCTCGTAGGACCGCCAATTCTATTCTTATGCAATGGCATATCTTATATGATTTCATTTGTCCTCACCTTTTTTATGAAAATTCCAAAGTCAACGAGTCAGGATCAACAATATAATTTGTGGCAGGATATGAAGGACGGATTTTCGTACATCTGGAAGATGAAAGGACTTAGAGACTTAATTGTTTTGGCGGGGTTTTTAAACTTTTTGCAACGATAAGTATTGTATTGCTTGCACCGATGTTTAAAAATTCCGAGAGTTTGGGGGAAGTAAGATACGGCATTGCGATGGCTATTTTTACGCTAGGTATGCTCGCGGGGATGGTTTTTACATCCGTAATTCGGATTAAGCCCGATAACAGAAGTATGGTTCTTACGGTTTCAGGGCTATTAGCGGGGATCGTTTTTTTGACCGCGGTCATGATGAACAACTTTGTCGTCATGGCTATCTTGTTATTTATCGGCGGTATATTCAATGCACTTGTCAATGTCTTGATTGAATCGACCGTTCAATTAACAGTTATCCAGGAAATGAGGGGCAAGGTGTCCTCTATAAAGGGAACGCTTACAATGGGACTTTCACCGTTGGCCATGTTTATTGGCGGCCTTCTAGGTGAGTTTTTCCCGATTAAATCCATCGTATTTTCTGGCTTTATGGCAATGACCGTCTTGTTCATCCCTTTATTTTTCTTGAAATCATTTAAATCTTTTATTCAATTCAATCCGGAACAACAAAAAATTGGCGCGTAATCAGTAGATCACTTTAGAGGAAAAGGAAGTGACTGTATGGAGCAAGAGATTGATAAATATAAATCAGCTCTCAAAAAAGCTGCAGCTAAAATAGAAGAGCTGTCCACGATCATCCAAGATCAGAAGAGCAGCGAAGAAATTGCTGTAATCGGCTATTCATGTCGTTTTCCAGGTGATGCTTGGAATCCTGAAGGATATTGGCATGTAATGGCTAACAGGATGGATTCTGTTACAGAAATCAAACCGGATCGATTTGACTATCGTACCTATTACAGCGACAATCCTGAAGATGATGGGAAAATGATCACAAAAAACGCCTCATTTTTGCGGGATAACATAAAAGATTTTGATAATATTCATTTCGGCTTATCTGCCCTAGAAGCTGCTTCTATAGACCCTCAGCACCGGCTTTTATTGGAGGTTAGCTGGGAGGCACTAGAGAATTCAGCTTTGAATATAGAGGAGCTTAAGGGGAGCAGGACTGGTGTGTTTATTGGAATAAGCGCCTACGAATATGCCAACGCCGAATTGTATTCAGGCGATGCTTCCGATATTACGGCATACTCTACGGCCGGAGTCTCACTCAGTTCCGCAGCTGGTAGATTGTCGTATTTCTATGACTTCAAAGGGCCGGCCATCATCTGTGATACCGCTTGCTCTTCTTCCATTTCAGCTTTGAATATGGCCGTAGACAGCTTGCGGAATAATCAGTGCGACATGGCTATTGTCGGGGGCTCTAATCTATTGCTTACACCAGAGCCATTTATCGGACTTTCCAAATTCAGCGGTTTATCTAAGGATGGAAAATGCAGAGCATTTGATCATGAGGCAGATGGTTTTGGAAGAGGCGAGGGCTGTGGCGTCATCATACTTAAAAGATGCAAAGACGCTAAACAAGCAGGAAATGAAGTTGTGGCCCTGATCAAAAATGTAGTGATTGGACAAGATGGCAAGTCCAACGGCTTTACGGCTCCTAACGGGCTGTCTCAACAGGGCGTAATGAAACAGGCGCTGCAAAATGCCAAGTTAACGATCAATGATATCGATTATATTGAAACGCATGGAGCGGGAACGCCGCTAGGCGACTTGATCGAAATCCAGTCGTTATCGGAGGTTTTTAAGAATAAAAAGGCTCCTCTCCTGATCGGATCTGCCAAACCGAATATAGGGCATTTAGAAGCCGCGTCTGGAATGGCCTCGTTAATTAAAGTTATTATGTCAATCGAGCATAAGAAAATCTTGCCGAACATCTACTATAAAAACCCCAATAAGAACATTTCGTGGGGAAAAGTTAAGATCGCAGACGAACTCATGGCTTGGCATAAGCCTGAAGGAGTCAGAAGAGCTGGTATTAGTTCTTTTGGGTTTAGCGGCACCTTGGCGCATGTTATTCTTGAGGAGCCCCCTCTGCCGCAGAGCAAGGATGAGCAGTTGGATGAATTGCCATCACACCTGTTAACCTTGTCAGCCAAGAGTGAAAAGGCGCTAAAAGAATATGTGAGTATGATGAAGGAGCATCTGATAAAGAATACAGACTCTGTTGGAGATATTGCGTATACGACCAATATTAGCCGATCATTTTTAAACTACAGATTTGCGGCAGTCGGGAAAAGCAAAGAAGAATTAGTAGATAGAATGGAACTGGTGCTAAGCGGCGACATCGACCATGAGCTTCTTATCCAAAAGAGCACGGCCAAAGACAAGAAAATTGCCTTTTTATTTACAGGACAGGGCTCCATCTATGAAGCGATTGCAAGAGAGTTTTATACATTGTCCAGTACGTTTAAAGAAACGATGAATGTGTGCAATGAGAAGTTTAACTCCATACTTGGCCTATCCATACTTGATGGAATCTATGGGGAAGACCCGACCCTGCTCAGTAGACCGCTATATTCACAGGCGGCCATATTCTCGGTTGAGTATGCCTTAACGAAGCTGTGGGGTACGTTAGGTGTTAAGCCTGACGTCATCATTGGTCACAGCATAGGTGAGTATACAGCAGCCTGCTATGCAGGATTGCTTAGCCTAGATGATGTGATTCTAATGATTGCGCAGCGTGGAAAAATGATGGAATCGATTGATGTCGAAGGCAAGATGGTCGTCATCCTTACAAATGTGGAATACGTGCGAGCTGCATTGGAGGAGAGCGGATGCAAACATGTAACAATCGCTGCGATTAATGCTCCTGACAATGTTACGATCTCGGGCCGAAATGATGAGGTAGATCTCGTGATTGAAACGTTACAGGCCAAGCACAGAGTCTTTTATAATAAGCTCAATATTCCTCATCCCTATCACTCCATGTTAATGAAGGAATATGAAGGCATGTATGAGAAGGGCATCGGAGATATTACATTCTCAAGCTTACAGATACCGATGATATCCAGCATTACAGGAAGATTGGAAAATGAAGAGATGCTGGGCACAAGCAAGTATTGGGTAGAGCATCTATCAAAACCGGTTGATTTCCAGCGTGCAGTTCAAGAAGCAAAACGACTTGGCGTCGACATCTTTATTGAAATCGGTGGGGATGCAACCTTAAGTGTATTAGCCAACCAATGTCTGCATGATGATGATATCTTGTTTTTGCCTTCCATGAGAAGAGAAGCAGAGGATTATGCGCAATTCTTACTCTCTGTCTCAGCTCTGTTTAGGAATGGAATGGATTTGGATTGGAACACATTCTATAAATCTTATGCGAAAAGTAAAGTTAAGCTCCCCAATTATCCATTTCAAAAGAAGGAGCTTTGGCGCGAGGGAAGGAGAATGAAGCGCAACGACAGTGTCCCCATGCAAGTAACGGGAACAGCCAAGGACATAAAAGCAGTGCCTCAAACTTCACAGTATGTGCAGACTCCGCAGATTCCACAAAAGCCTCTAAGTCGCGACTTGCGGCCTAACCCAAAAGAAAAAATCAAATCGGAATTAAAAGAAATGATCATCATTTTAACAGGGCTAAAGATCGAAGAAATCGAGGATGATCTCAACCTGCTTACACTTGGCTTTGATTCTTTAGTACTCATTCAGCTCAATAAACAGATTTCGAATAAGTTTAATCTCTCGATTACTTTAAATGAGTTTTTTATCAACCTGGATACCGTTGAAAAGATAACCGAGCATATTAGCAAACATACCGATTGGGCCGAGGATGAAGACGAGAGCGTAACGGTTGCTGAGCGTGTGTCCGGCGAGCCGGTGAGTGAGATTCATGCTGAAGAGCAGATGAATAGCTTGAAGGCTGTAGGCAAGGAACAGCGTTACTCGTTAGGTTCGTTCAATGGTGTGGACGCCTTGCAGAGTATCTTTACTACGCAGATGCAAATTATGTCGGAGCAGCTGGCTGTTCTAAAGAATCTGACAAATCCAACAAATCCCGGACAGATGCAGCCGGCAGACAACAAGCTGCCAAGCTTGAAGCAGAACGAGGTCACTGTGAGCAGCCCAAAGTCTGCTCCGGTGGCGGTGGACACCAAAAGCCACTATGTCCCCTACAAAAAACTTGATTTAATTGATAGTGAAAATTTCAATGATTTGCAGCTTACCTATATTCGAAATATAGAGAAAAAGTATACAAGCTTTACTCCAAAATCAAAAGAGAACATCCAAAGATTCAGAAAAGTATATGCAAATAATCGAAATGTAGCGGGATTCAGGCCGATCATGAAGGAAATGATTTATCAGATTGTGGCTGACGCCGGACAGGGATCGAAGCTTCGCGATATTGATGGAAATAGCATTATTGATGTAACGATGGGCTTTGGCGTTAACTTGCTTGGACATAACCCGAGCTTTATCAATGAAGCATTGACGGAGGAGCTCCTCAGAGGAATGCCTCTAGGTCCAATGGGCAGGCTGGCCGGGACGGTTGCAGAACAAATCAGCCATTTAACAGGTGTCGAGAGGGTAGCTTTCTATAACTCGGGTACAGAAGCCAATATGGTCGCTGTACGAATTGCGCGTGCCAGCACGGGAAAGAAGAAAATCGTTACTTTTGCGGGCTCCTATCACGGCACATATGATGGCTTGCTTGGATTGTCCTCGATTGGAGAGGATGGAAGCCTGACAACGATCCCATTGGCACCAGGTATTATGGACAGCGTAGTTAGTGATTTAGTCATGTTGAATTACAATCAAGCAGCTTCCTTGGAATATATCAGGAATCACGCGAATGAGATAGCTGGTGTCTTAGTAGAAACGGTTCAAAGCCGAAGACCTGATGTTCAGCCCAAGGAATTTCTTCAGAAGTTAAGGCAAATCACGGAGGATAACGGGATAGCGCTTATATTCGACGAGATTATTACCGGCTTTCGAATTGATCCAGGAGGAGCCCAAGCGTATTTTGGCATCAAAGCTGATATCGTAACCTATGGAAAGGTCATTGGCGGCGGAATGCCTATCGGGGTTGTATCTGGCAAGTCAGCGTTTATGGACTGTATTGATGGAGGCATGTGGAGCTTTGGCGATACGTCAGTTCCGCCTTGTGAGCAAAAGAGAACCTTTGTGGCTGGAACCTTTTCGCATCATCCGTTGGCCATGGCCGCGGCTCACGCTACATTAACCTATATAACGGAAAATAAGGATACGCTTTATGACAGGCTGAATAAGAAAACCAATGATTTTGTGCATCGAGTCAACACCTATTTCGAAAATCAACATGTCCCTATAAAAGTAGTGAATTTTGGTTCCTTATTCCGATTTGTGTTTCGAGGAGATTTCGAAATCTTTTTCTTTGGTTTGCTGGAGAAGGGGGTATACGTCTGGGAAGGCCGGAATTGCTTCTTCTCAACCGAACACTCGGATGCGGATATCGATTATCTATTTGAAGCGATAAAAATGACTATTGAAGAGATGCGCCAAGCCGGATATTTTGGCGACTCTCCATGGAGCCAACACGAAAATCGAGAGATTCAAATTCAATCCTCTCAAAAGGAATTTCAGCAATCCATACTTCCTATGTCAATTATCCAGCAGCGTTTATTCACACTGAGCTCCATCGGCAAAGACGACCCCTACAATATGGTGACCGTCTTAAAGGTGAGAGGTGCACTGGATCGTCATCAATTCGAGACCGTACTCAATGAAATCGTGAGTCGTCATGAAAGCTTGCGAACACGCCTATTTGTTGAAGACGGGGAGTTTAAGCAAGAGATTCTTGAACAAGTGGATTTTAAAATTGAGGTTGTTAAAAAGGGCTTCCAAGAGGAACTGGATGATCTCATCGAACAATTCGTTACACCGTTTGACCTAGCGGAAGCTCCTTTGTTCAAGGTCATCTTGATTGATGAAGGAGCTTATGAAGGTACGTTGATTTTCAACTTTCATCATACGATAGCAGACGGAATCTCGATGAGCATCTTTGTGCAGGAATTTATGCGCTTATATGCGAATGAGCGTCTTTTGCCTGTGAATAAACAGTATAGAGATTTTGTTGAGTGGGAAACGCAGTATTTGGCGTCGAACGAGTGTAAGCACGGTGAACAATACTGGCTTACCAAATTATCCAGAGATATTAGCGTCCTGAAGCTCCCAGCCGATTATCCAGCCCCTGCAGATTCGGATTTTGCGGCCAATACCGTCCATATGAAACTTGGCTCAGAATTGGTTCGTGATTTGAAATCAGTGTCTGCCCGCCATCAATGCTCTTTATTTATGTTGCTGGCTGCAGCGTTTACTCTTTTACTGAAAAAATTAACCGGAAATGAAGAAATATGCATAGGCACCCCTGTTACCAACCGAGCAGAGGGTTCGTTTCATGACAGCATTGGTATGTTCACCAACACCATGGTATTGAAAAACAATCTGTCGGATAAGAAGACGTTCACAGCATTTTTAAAGGAAGTCAAACAAAATTGTTTAGAAGCCTATTCCCACATGTACTATCCGTTCAACTTTTTGGCAAGTTACATGAAAAAAGCGAAAAACAGCAGGGAAGGCTTCATTAATGTAAGGTTTGTCTATGAAAAAACGGATGAAAGAGTACTCGCGATCGATAATGTAGAAATTACACCTTATGCGTATAAAACGAAATTCTCCGATTTTGATTTTGTCATTGAAATTCTTGAGGAAAATGGCGTCTTTCACATGGGTATGACTTATAAAACATGCCTATTTAAAGAAGAGACGGTCGCGAGATGGGGGCAAGACTATAGCCGTATTTTAGAGTTCATCACCCATAACGATCATAACGATAACTCTGGCCTTACGCTCAAGGATATTGGGAATTTCGGACAAGAAGAAGCGGGAAAGCATACCTTGGATGGAAGGCCCGCTCGTGATGCATTGCCGGTGCTCTCAGGACGAGTCGGTGCTGTTGTAAGCAATGAGGCTCCGCGCAATGAGATCGAAGAGGAGATAGCAACGATCTGGAAAGTGACTTTGGGCTCAAATTCAATCGGCTTCAACGATGACTTCTTCCAAAAGGGTGGGGATTCGATTAAAGCTATCCAACTAATATCTCGAGCTAGAGCCAAAGGCTACATTTTCGAAGTTGATCATTTATACAAAAACCCCACGATCAAGCAGCTAGTAAACTGGATTGAGCAGCAGCGTATCAAGCATAGTGAGGAATCCTCAGCAGGGGAAGTAACGTTAACTCCGATTCAGAAATGGTTTTTTGAACAAGAACATACAGATCAACATCATTGGTGCCAAACTAAAATGCTGCACAGGGAAGCCGGCCTCCAGGCTGACATTGTAAAAAAGGTTTTTGATCAACTGCTCATCCATCATGATGCATTGCGAATGGTGTACAAGAATGATAACGGCAATGTCATGCAAGTCATTCGAGATACCGGTAAAAACCTGTATGACTTGCATGTATATGAGAGCATATCGGATCAAGAAGTTATCGGAACATGCAAGGAGATTCAAAGCAGCATGGAGCTCGAAAAAGGCCCGTTAGTTAGACTAGGCTTGTTCAGGACGAGTGCGGGAGATAAGTTATTCATTGCCATTCATGGTCTTGTCATTGATGAGATGTCTTGGCGTATCCTGCTCGAAGATTTCTCGAATGGCTATATACAGGCGGAAGAAGGATTAAGCATCGCTTTTGCCAAGAAAACGACATCCTTCAAGGATTGGTCAGAAAAACTTCATGAATCTGCAAACTCTTACCGTGTAAAAAGTCAGGCTGAATATTGGAAAAGCTTACATGAGACGAACCTCAAAAAATTGCCAAGGGAAAGAGGTAAACTTGCATGGAGTTGAACAAACAAGTTCAAGAGCTTGGTGTACAAGTTACCGGTGATTTGCTGGAAAGGCTCAACAAAGCCTATCGCACGGATTTTCTTGACATTTTACTAGCCGCCTTAGCCCTGACAATCCGTGATTGGACAAGAGAAGCGAACACGCTGATTAGCTTAATAAGCCAGGAGAGAGATGGATTGTTCCACGCTATGGATGTGAGCAGAACGGTAGGATGCTTCAGTTCACAATTTCCGGTTGTGCTCAAAGCTTACGATGATCTCGGTGATACAATCAAGCATACGAAAGACATGCTGCGGAAGATTCCCAATCAGGGAAGGTTCTATGGGGTCTTCAAGTACCTATCCAGTGAAGACTTTCACGATGTAACGCCTGAAATTAGCTTCAAATATGTAGGAAGAAGCGATCAAGCTGCAAGAGAAAATGGATTTGAGATCATAAATCATGGTTTCAATGACCACTCCTCCAGTTATCTTGCAAGCATCCATTCGTTGGATATGGAAGCCATACTCATTGCCGACCAAATAATGATCTCGATTTCCTATAGACAGGATGAGTTTTATCCAGGAACTGTCGAAAAGCTGCTGAGCGTATATCAAGATCACTTGATCCGTCTAATCGATCATTGTTCAGCCAAAC
This sequence comes from Paenibacillus alvei DSM 29, assembly GCF_000293805.1. Taxonomy (GTDB): domain Bacteria; phylum Bacillota; class Bacilli; order Paenibacillales; family Paenibacillaceae; genus Paenibacillus_B; species Paenibacillus_B alvei. The sequence continues at coordinate 282,810 of NZ_AMBZ01000007.1, forward strand.
AGGAAGCAGAAATCACCGTAACCGATATTACGCTAGAAGACATCACAATGGCAGAATTGCATGTATACAAGGATGAGCTTCACAATATTAAGAACATCTACCCTCTTGCGCCTATGCAAGAGGGTATGCTTTATCATGCTTTGTCGGATGAACAGGATACGTACATTAAATTGTCTTGTTTTCAGGTTGAAGGGCAAATCGATTTGGAAATGCTCGATCGGGCTTTTAACCTTGTTATCGACCGGCATGATATTTTAAGAACGACGTTTGACTATTCCGCATTCAAGCAAAATATGCAGGTGGTTTATAAAAAGCGAAGCGCAGCGGTTGAGTATATGGATATTACGAATCGTGGCGATGATCATGAAGCCTATTTGGAACAATTAATCAAGCAATATCGAACAAGACGCTTTGATTTAAGCAAGGATATGCTGCTGCGTATTGTGCTTGTTCGAATGCAGGAGAAAAGATACAGCATGATCTTTCATCTGCATCATATTTTGATGGACGGCTGGTGCAACAGCTTAATTCTCATCGAATTATTTCAAATTTATAATGAATTAAAGCTTGGCCTAAAGGCGAATCTGAACGAGGCAGTGCCGTATTCTGCTTATATCGACTGGTTGAAAAACAAAGATATCGTTGAGTCAAAAGCGTACTGGAAGGATTACTTGCAAGCATGCAAAGAAGTCACAAAGATGCCTTTTGAAAAAGAGAATAAAACAAATGAAGTTATGCTGAAAGAGAAGGCACTGGTTTGGGACAAAGAAAAAACGTCACACATCGTACGCCTTGCCCAGGAGAGTAGAGTAACAGTAAATACAATCGTTCAAAGCATATGGGCGATTCTCCTTAGCAAATACAACAATTCGGATGACATTGTATATGGTTATGTCGTATCAGGCAGAAATGCGGAAATCGAAGGCGTGGAAGTGATTCCAGGACTGTTTATTAATACAATCCCGCTTCGTGTGCGCTTTACAGACAACTTGCGATATCAAGATTTGGTGAAGCGCATAAGCAGCAATACACTGCAAAACGGCAAGCATGATTATGTAAGCCTCGCTGAAATTCAAAATCAGAGTGAAATGAAAAGCGATTTGATTAGCAGCCTCCTTGTATTTGAGAATTACCCGATTGATGAGAAGCAATTAAACGAAGAAATTTTGAAAAACAATGATTTAAAAATACTGAATTCCGTGTTTGTATTGCCTCATCAGCTTATTGAAGGATCGAATTATAACCTAACGCTAGTTGTGACTCAAGACGACAAGTTGACATTCAATTTCATCTATAAGGAGAACGCCTTGTTTGAAGCGGGGATTTCAAAGATCATTGGTGCGTTTAATGCTGTTGTTGATCAGATTTTGGAAAACATACAGATGCGCGTTAAGGAAGTCGAAATTATCGAGGACAGCGAGAAGCAGCAAATTCTCAATGTGTTCAATCAGACGCACAGCCATTATCCGAAGGATAAAACGATCGTTCAGCTGCTTGAAGAGCAAGCAGACAGGGTGCCGCAGCAAATCGCATTACGCTGCCAGGATGAACAGGTTACGTATCAAGAGCTCAATGAGAGAGCAAATCGTCTGGCCCATCGTTTAAGACAAAAGGGCGTAGGAAGAAATGTCTTGATTGGGATTATAGGAGAACGTTCGGTGGAGATGGTCATCGGCATTGTAGGTATCCTGAAGGCGGGCGGCGCTTATTTGCCTCTTGATCGGAAATATCCGGCAAAACGAATGAATACCCTGCTTGCAGATTCCAATACGGGAATTCTTCTGGCTCCATCCAATCACGGAGAGATGTTGCGACATCATATCGATAGCCATATCGACATCGTGCATATAGATCAAATCGCTGAAGAGCTGTCGGCTGCAAGCTGCAGCAATCCGCAGCAAGTGAACAGCCCCTCTGATTTGGCCTATGTCATGTATACCTCTGGCTCCACAGGAAAACCAAAAGGGGTTATCGTTGGGCATAGAAGTGTTGTGCGGCTTGTCAAAAACACAAACTACATTGAGTTTGCGGAAGGCGACCGGATTTTACAAACGGGGGCAATGGTTTTTGATGCATCTACATTTGAGATCTGGGGGGCCTTGCTGAACGGAAGCGGCTTGGTCTTAGTTGACGAGCATATCCTCTTACATGCAGAACGATTAGGGCAGGAAATAAGGAATAACCAAATTACAACGATGTGGCTGACCTCGCCATTGTTGAACCAATTGGTTCAACAGGACGTGACGATTTTTGCAGGGCTGAAAAACTTAGTGGTGGGTGGAGATGCACTGTCTTGGGAGCATGTCAATCAAGTAAGAAAGGCTCATCAGAGCCTGAAGCTGATTAATGGATATGGCCCAACAGAAAATACAACCTTCTCGACCTATTATGTCATTAAGGAAGAGTTCGACAGATCTATCCCGATTGGAAAAGCGATCAGCAATTCAAAAGCATACATCGTCGATCGTCATAACTATTTACAGCCTATTGGGGTAGCGGGCGAACTATGCGTTGCCGGAGACGGGCTAGCCCAGGGGTATTTGAACAATGCAGAATTAACCGAAGCAAAATTTGTTCCGAACCCGTTTGAAGCGGGTACACGGATGTATAAGACGGGAGACTTGGCCCGATGGCTGCCTGATGGGAATATAGAATACTTGGGCCGGATCGATGAACAGGTCAAAATTCGAGGCTTCCGCATCGAGCCAAGCGAAATCGCCCAGCGTTTGATGCTGTATGAGGAGATCCAGGATGCAATCGTTGTGGCACGGACAGGAGAAGACAGACAGGCGTACTTGTGTGCGTATTTCGTCAGCGAGACGGCATTATCTGTTTCGGCGCTGCGTGATCATGTAGCTGCATCGCTGCCGAGCTACATGATTCCATCGCACTTCGTACAAATGGATCGGTTGCCGTTAACCCCTAACGGGAAAGTAGACCGTAAGGCGCTGCCGGAACCAGATGGTGAAGTTGATTCAGGAGTAGAATATGTAGCGCCCCGAAATGACATGGAAAAATCAATTGCACAGGTGTGGGAAAAGGTATTAGGTGTAAAGAATGTTGGTCGTAATGACGAGTTTTTCGCCCTGGGCGGAGATTCTATTAAAGCGATTCAAGCGATCTCTCAAATGAACAATAGAGGCTATACGTTTGAGATTAAAGACTTAATGAATAACCCTAGAATGAAAGACTTAATCGTTCATATCAAGGATACGAAGAAAGCCGTCGATCAGAGTGAGGTATCAGGCGAGATCGAGCTGACACCGATTCACAAATGGTTTTTAGAGCAAGAACATCTCAATCAGGATCATTTCAATCAGGATCTGATGTTGTTCCGACAGGAAGGCTTTAGAGTAGACCGAATCGAACGAGCTTTTGATCAAATTGTGCAGCATCATGATCTGTTAAGAGCCGTATATGTCGACCATACATTTATAAACAGAGAAGTAACCAATAAATTGTATGATTTTCATATTTATGAGCTCAGGGGTAAACCTATTGCGGATGACTATATAACAAGCTTATGCACCGAACTCCAAGCAAGCATGAACTTAGCGAAGGGCCCACTTGTGAAAATAGGGCTGTTTAAAACGGACAAGGGCGACTACTTGCTTATAGCCATTCATCATATGGTAGTCGATGCTGTGTCATGGAGAATCATAATAGAGGATTTTGACTTGCTTTATAACGAACCAGAACAGAAACTGCCTTTAAAAACGACCTCCTTCCAAGAATGGGCTTCCAAGCAAAAACAATATGCTAGCGGATATGCATTGCAAAATGAACGCAATTACTGGAACAGTCTCAGCGAATGGGAATTGAAAGAACTTTACAAGGATTATGACCCCTCCAATATTGATAACGCTAAGATCATACAAAAGACAATCGAACTGGATAAGGCCTATACCGAAAAATTATTAACCAAAGTAAATAAGGCCTATTCAACGGAAATCAATGATATCCTTCTGTCGGCCTTGACCTACACGATAGCAGACTTCAACCAAACCGATCGAATTCTCATTAATCTGGAATCGCACGGAAGAGAACAAATTATTGATGAGGTGGACATTACAAGGACAGTTGGCTGGTTCACCAGTCAGTATCCGGTGGTTCTGCGCGCCAAAGATCATGTAGCGGACGTAATTAAAGATACAAAGGATACCTTGAGACGAATCCCTCATAAAGGGATAGGTTATGGAATTTTGAAATATTTGTCCCCATTTGAATGGAAGGCAATGCGTAAACCGGACATCAGCTTTAACTATTTGGGGCAGTTCGACGAGAATATATCAAGTGCGAGCTTTATATTATCAGATATTTCTCCGGGAGATTCAGTGAGTAAAGAGAGTAGCAGATTGTATCCTCTGAACATGTCAGCTATGGTGCTCCATAAACAATTTCGTCTGACCTTGAGCTATATCAGGGAAGAGTTTAACGATGATACGATTGAAAGATTGTTACAGCGCTATATGGATAGCCTTACTTGGATCATTGATCATTGCATATCCCAGGATCATGTAGAAATAACCGCTTCGGATCTTACCGATGAGCACATATCTTGGGACGAAATTACTCAGAACATCGAGCAAATCGAAAATGTGAAACGAATCTACCCGCTTACCCCGATGCAGGAGGGGCTTCTATTCCATTCGATGGCGGATAAAGGCGAATATTATCATGTCAATATGGAGCTTAGAGTGATCGGTGAACTAAACAAGGAATTATTTAACCAGAGCTTTAGGGAACTCATCGCCCGCCATGACGTCTTTCGCACGAATTTTGACAGCAGCAGTTTTAAAGAAAACATGCAGATCGTTTACAAATCCAGAGAAGCTGAATTTACGTACCTTGATATTAGAGACCTGGGGATTGAAAAGGAAGCGTATATCGAGCAGCTTGTTTTGGAGGATCGGAAAAGAGGGTTTGATTTATCGAAAGATATCCTCATTAGACTTTTTGTAGTGAGGATGAACGAGCGGCAGTAACCGAAGGAAAGCCGCAAGAGGTCATTCTTAGCCTTGATCAAGACATTACCAAACAAATCGAAAATGTGGCGAAACAAAATAACGTAACGATTAATACGATCTTCCAGAGTGTATGGGCGATTCAGCTTCAAAGATACAATCATGTGGATGATGTCGTGTTCGGATTTATTGTATCAGGCAGGACGACTCAAATAAACGGCATTGATGAAATGGTTGGCTTGTTTATCAACACCATTCCATTGCGAGTGAATACTACTCAAGAGAAAAGATATAGCGAAGTGCTGCAGAAAATAACGACGGATTTCCATGATTGCGAGCCTTATCAATACTGTTCGATCGCTGAAGTTCAAAACCTTACTGAGGTTGGTACTGGTCTCATCAACGGGCTGATGGTCTTTGAAAATTATCCGATCGATCAAGATATGATTCCTAAGGATATCCAGGATCAGGTGAATCTCCACATTCGGTCGGCCCGAATATTTGAGGAAACGAACTACAGCTTCAATATCAAAGTCATTCCCGGAGACGAACTGCTTGTCAAATTCACTTACAATGATGGGGTTTATGAAGAAGAGGAAGTCAACAAAATCAAAGGTCACTTCTCCCATATTTTAAATCAGGTCATTGCCAATCCAAATATAAGCATTGATGAGATTGAGATTGTTGGAGCTGACGAGAGAAACAAGGTGTTGGATGGTTTTAATGACACCTATATGGATGTTCCAACAGAGGGTACAATTCACGGTCTCTTTGAAGATCAAGTTATGAGAAACCCGGAGAAAGCCGCAGTACGATGCGGTGAGGATACCCTAAGCTACGGGGAACTAAATCAGAGAGCAAATGCGTTGGCCAAGCTACTCAGGGATAAAGGCATAAGTGTGGATTCCATTGTACCCATCATGATTGATCGCTCCATCGATATGGTCATCGGCATACTTGCCATTTTAAAGGCAGGCGCAGCTTATCTTCCTATTGACGCGAATTATCCTGAAGATCGAATCAATTATATGTTAGAAGATAGTAAAGCAGCAATTATGCTTTCCACCCATACCCTTACGCAAATGAGAACACTTGAGATCAATGAAGTTATTGATTTAGAAAAAGAGAGACTGTATGCGAGTTCTGTTGAACAAATCGATAATATCAACAGTGCCAATGATTTGGCCTACGTAATCTATACCTCGGGAACGACTGGAAAGCCTAAAGGGGTTATGGTGGAGCATAAAGGTGTCATCAACTTGAAGCATTGGTTTGAACGTGATCTGGGAATTGGCAACGATGAACATATCCTGCAATTTGCAAGTGTCGCATTTGATGCGTTCTCATGGGAACTGTGTATGGCGTTATTGCTTGGCAATACACTTTGTATACCGGATAGAGAAGTACTGCTCAATGCTGATTTGTTCAACGAATATATGAGAATGCACGCGATTACAACGATAACCATACCCCCATTTGTAGCGGCAAATGTCGAGGCATTGAATGGATTGAAGCGGGTGATTACCGCAGGAAGTGAACTGAAAGTTGAACAAATCGCACACCTGCTTGGAAACGTAGAGGTTATCAACGCATATGGCCCGACGGAAGATACCGTATGTACAACCGCATGCAGGCTGTCCCAGGAGAATCATGCAAAAATATCGATCGGAACGCCTATTAAAAATCATCGAGTATGGATACTGGATAATCATAATAAACTGGTGCCAACGGGTGTATCCGGTGAACTGTGCATTGCAGGTGTGGGTGTAGCAAGAGGATACCTGAACAATAAGGAGCTGACGAAAGTAAAATTTATAAATAATCCTTATCAGCCAGGAGAGATTCTCTACAGAACAGGAGATCTAGCGAAATGGCTGCCTGATGGGGACATCGAATATAGGGGAAGAATCGACCATCAGGTCAAAATTAGAGGATATCGAATTGAAATAGGCGAGATCGAACAGAATCTGTTACAGATTCCAGAGGTGTCTCAGGTTGCGATCTTTGATAAGGAAATGGACGGTACGAAGTATCTTTGTGCCTATTACGTAGCGGAGAAGGAGATTGCCGTCCATACGTTACGGGAATCGTTGGGCAAGAAATTGCCTTCTTATATGATTCCCGCATACTTCGTGAGAATGGAATCATTACCGTTTACTTTGAATGGTAAAGTTGATCGAAAGCGACTGCCTGAACTAGAGGACATCATTAAGACGGCGGCTCATTATGAGGAAGCCGAAAATGAGATTGAGAATCTCATGATCAACATTTGCAAAAATGTATTAGGATTGCAGCAATTGGGCGTGAAGGACAATTTATTCGAAGTAGGCGCAGATTCGCTACGAATTGCAAAGATATACAAAGAGTTAAAAAAGGCAGATATCGATATATCCATTAAAGATTTTTTCTATTATGAAAATATACGTAACATCTATAAAAGCTGGGCGAGCAAAGGAATGGATTTCGAGGAAGAAGTTCTTGATAGCAAGGAGCTTGCTTCCCTCAACTTCACGCAATGGAAGCAAGCTTTAACTGACCAACTCAAAGGATTTGACCGTGCGATTATAAGTAATAACGAGAGTACGAGGGTTTATCCACTATCAGCGATGCAGAAAATCATTCTGGATGCCAATCAAATGTATAGCGGGGCAATCATAGATTTTAACCATAAAGTCAATGTGGAGCTGCTGAAAAAGAGCATGGAGTGTGTCAATAACGAACAAAGTGTATTGAGAAGTGTTCTAATTGCATCCGATGATCAACCTATGATCCGAGCGTATGGTGTAGTTCAAGGCATTGAAATTCCGTATTTGAACTTGGAGCATGCAAGCGAAGCACTGAAAGAAAATGCTCTGGCTTACATCCATCAGCTTTATGGAGAACAGGTAGAACGTACAAAGCTTTATAACAAATTGCTGTATCATATGATCATGATCAAATTGTCTGATCGTCACTATAAGGTTTACATGCCATGTAACCATCTAATCTTTGATGCGATGAGCTCCGAAATCATCCAAGCCAGTATACGTCAAGCCTATGCGAACAATGGGGAACTAAGAGGACAACACAACCTGCAATATGAGCATTATGTACAAGAACAGTTGAAAGGGCCTCAAGGAGTTACGGAAAAGGAACTGATGGAGAGGTTTAAACTAAACGAATTCCAGGACAGCTTCAGTCAATATTTTAAAAAATATAAGGAAGCATCATTGATAAATACAACGATCGCCATTCCGTTGACAGAAGAAATTCGCGAGTCTGTACAAGATAGGCCGTGGGATTTTTCCTTGAAGGTGTTTTTGAAAACGGCAGAGGTTGCTTTTGAGCTTGAGAGGGTACCGTTTGCACTTATGCATACAGGAAGAAAATATGGGTCACATAATTATCACCATACAATCGGTGCGTTTATTGATATTCTGCCTTTAAGCTCATCCAGGGATCAACATATTGCTTTTGAAGAAATAAAAGATCTGATTCGTTTTGCAAATGAGAAAAATATTCATTTTACCGCATTGCTGTCCCATGAAGAACCGAAGAACAAGTTTAAAAAGGTGAGGCGTGCTTTAAAAGATATCTACAGCTCCGAAACAATAACAATTCCGATCTTTAACTATTTGGGTCACTATGATTCCCAATCTTCTGAGATGAAGGATGAGCTAACTGGCATTAAGGAGATGTACCGTAATAAGACGGAGAGATTATCTACGGAGATCGCTATTTCCATACAAGAGGATGAACTTAAGATTAAGCTGTTTTGTGAGGAGCATCAACTCATTAGGATTACAAAAGAGCTCCATAACTTTATGAATAACATCAATGAATTGCTCTTTATTTGAGACATGTATGGAGCAATGATGTAGAATCGCACCTTATATAAATATCGTTTGCTATTGTATGAGTTTTACCGACCCCTGATATATCGCCGCTATGCCGATAAAAATGAACAGTCAGCGTAGCAGCGATATGTCTGTGGGATTCTTTTGGTTTTACATGTTGAGAAAAGGGAATCAATTAGGTCGATCAATCGAAAAGATTTCACCTAACTTGGAATAGCTGTTGCCAGCTAGTCGGCTAACAGGCTTTAATTGCTGCGCATCGATTCGACCTCTCTCATACAATTCATCCGCAATGTGAAAGCATACGATTTCCCCGATAATTAGATCGCATGCTGGAGACGAAGGAGTGCCACCGAGAGAAAGTGATTGCTTTAACGTACACTCCATGCGGATTTTGGCTTCAGCAATCCCCGGAACCTTAATCTTGGCGCTCGGGATAGAAGTAAGATGAGCTAACTCCACTTCGCTTTCATCGGGCGGAAGATTAGCCGCCGTCATATTGATTGCCTCGATATAATCCTCATCCGATATATGAACAACAAACGAACCTGTTTCCATGATATTTTTTGAAGTATCTTTGCGCACGCCCTTTTTCCTTTGAACGGATACAGAGACCATGGGCGGATCGGCAGAGACGATATTGAAATAGCTATAAGGTGCGGCATTTAATACGCCTTCAGCTGACAATGTTGTAATGAACGCGATTGGTCTCGGGAGGATACTGCCGATGAGCAGTTTATAATTATCCCGCTCGGTTTGTTCCTCCGGATAAATGGTTAGCATGGGCTCACCCCTGATTGATATGGCTTTGTAACCAAGATGCGGCTGCATGAACCTCGGAATGTGTTAATTGATGGCCATGCTGCTCCCAATGGACGGTAACACGTGCACCCGCTTGGGTTAACAGCGACTGCAGTTCTTCAGTCTCTTGCGGTGCGCAAATCGGATCGTTCGTTCCTGCACCGATAAATACAGGCGAACCGGCAAGGTCGGGCAGTTTCAGCCCGCGACGCGGAACCATAGGGTGATGCAATATTGCTCCTCTTAGAGAACCTTTGTAGTGAAATAAGAGGCTTCCGGCAATATTGGCTCCATTGGAGTAACCAACCGCAATGAAGTTGCTGCGATCAAGCTCATACTTAGTTGCCGCCTCATTCAGAAATTCATTCAGCTCATTGGTTCTAAAGATAAGATCCTCTTCATCAAAGACTCCCTCGCTTAATCTGCGGAAAAAGCGCGGCATGCCGTGCTCTAGTACGTTCCCTCTAACGCTTAGCACGGATGACTCCGGCGATACGATTTGCGCTATCGGAAGCAAATCATGCTCAGTTCCGCCAGTTCCGTGGAGCAAGACAAGCGTAGGCTTTGAAGGATCCGTGCCTTTTTGGAAAATATGCTGCATGATTTATTTACCCTCCAATTCACGTACCTGGATAGGCGGCAGGAGCTTCTCGATTTGCGCCCGATGCGGTTCATATTGTGCAGGAAGCTTCAATTCCTTACCAAGCTCTTCAAATGCTTCGTCCCGGGTGAATCCTGGAGGATCGGTAGCAATTTCGAATAAGATTTCTCCCTGCTCACGGAAATAAATCGCATTGAAATATTGACGATCGACGATCGGAGTTGGGTGATATCCGGATTGTCCGATATGCTCTCTCCATTCCTCATGATCCTCAAAGTCTTTGGCGCGCCATGCGATATGGTGCACGGTACCGTATCCTCCCGACCCGCGTTCCATTGGTGCAATATTAATATCAATCACATTCCCCAGATCGGCGCTTCCTTTGAAACGCATCCAGTCTCCTTCTTGTCCAATCATTTCGAGTCCCATCACGTTCTCAAGCAATTCAGAGGTTGCCTTCGGATGAGTACTATACAATACGGCTCCTCCGAAACCTTTAATGGCCTTGTCTACCGGTATTCCTCCAAAAGACCATTTGCTATTCGGGCCATCCTCTCGCGCCACGATTTCGAGCTGCAGCCCGTCATGATCCGAGAATTGCAAGAATTGTTCACCGAATCTTTCTTCTCGGGTAATTTGCACACCGAAATGTTGTAATCGCGTTTCCCAGAAGTCCATTGAGCCCGTAGGCACGACAAACGTAGTCACTCCTACTTGTCCACCGCCGATGCGGCCTTTCCGTCCAGTTTCCCAAGGGAAAAATGTCATAATCGTCCCGGGACTTCCGTTTTCATTGCCGAAATAAAAATGATATACCTCAGGCGCATCGAAATTGACAGTCTTTTTTACAAGACGAATACCTAGTATCCCTGCATAAAAATCGATGTTTTCCTGCGCATTTCTAGCAAATGCCGTGATGTGATGGATACCTGTTGTATGTTTCTTCATGATAATTGCTCCTTTTGCATTTATTTTTATTGTTTCCCATAAACTCATTTTCAATTTAGAAGACCTTTGTATTGGATAACTGCTCTCCCTTCCTGTTAATTATTAATAATAAGCTGCTTTATAAAAGTTAGTATAACACAAATTATCTCGAAATCAAGATATTAAGAGGTAAGGAAGCAGAATACTATAATGAATGTGGAATATGAGACAAGAAGCGGGTAATAAAATGGATTGGAATCCTAAGATTGAGAGGATGATTCATATGTGGAGATACCCTAATAATTGGATACCAACCAAACCGCTCGAGGAAATGGCCAATTCGGAATATGACGTTCTTATCGTCGGGAGTGGCGCAGGTGGAGGAGCAATGCTATATAGATTATGTGAATTATGGAAAAACCAAGGGGCAAAGAGAATTGGCATTCTTGAAAAAGGGGATAAATTATTTCATTCGCATGCATTGAATATCCCTACTATGAATGTCGACCGCATGCGTGATCAGTTATGGCCCGATAATTCTACTCCTATTGGGGAGCGACTTCCGGAATTTTCGGGTGCCAGATTAACGTTTGCCCTTGGCGGGAGGACATTGTTTTGGAATGCTGCTTGTCCTCGTCCTGCAGAGTTTCAACTCCAATCCTGGCCTGTTCATCCAGTTGAATTGGATGTATATTTTAGGATTGCCGAGCGTGTATTGCATTGCACTACATCTTATGCCGATGGTTCTACCATGCAAAGGATTCTCATGAATCGGCTTCTTGCAGGAGGTGTACTAGAAGCAACTGATATGCCGCTTGCCATTGATATGACAGGCCCGCGAATGGGGGAAATTCATTCGAATGCATGGTTTAGTTCCATTCATTTTCTTGCATATGCCCTAAATAACAAACCTTATGATCTTGCAGTGAATGCCTATACGACCCGTGTACTCCTCGAAAATGGAAAAGCATCAGGCGTTCATGTAATGTCCCCAGATAAAAGAACGCATACCATTCGAGCAAAAAACGTTGTTATATCTGCAAGTACGTTGGAAACGCCGCGCATTTTGCTCAATTCGGGCATACAAGGAGCGGCAATCGGACGTTATTTAACCAACCATTCATTTGTATTGGGAACGGGTAAAATAAGCCGCAGGCAGTTCCCTGATAATATTGGCAACCTGGCAATATTAAAGCGTGAAACAAGAGAATCTCCGTATCAAATACAAATCTTAGGTCCCAATCAATTTTTTTCATACCAGCAATTTGAGGAAAAAGTGCTCCCCGATCAGGTGAGTGTCGTATATGCTGCTTTCGGTTTAGTCGAGTCAAGGCCAGAGAATCGAGTTTATTTAGACCCTACTCTTCGAGACGAATACGGTGTGCCTTTGAACCAAGTTCATTTTTCATATAGCAACAAGGATTATACGGTAATCCATCAAATGCGTGATGGCATTATTCGATCGGCGAATGCAATGGGAGTAACTTTAGATGGGGAGCCTGCCTTATTACCGCCAGGAAGCGATGTTCATGAATCTTGCACGTGTCGAATGGGAACTGACCCAGCTACCTCGGCAACGAATCGTATTGGAGAAATTCATGGAGTTCCCGGTCTCTATGTTGCTGATAACAGCGTAATACCCATTCTTGCTGCAGCGAATCCGACGAATTCTACAGTTGCTTTAGCAATACGAACAGCCGATCATATCGTACGTACTAGTACGTAAGGAGAGTATGAAACAGGAAGAAGTAGGTGAAACTTATATTATGTTTGTTTTTTAGTTAAGTAATGATTCCGAATGAAGAAGATTTCGAATGAAGAATAGGAGATAGAGGGATGTATCCGGTTAAACTGGCAATTATCTTTTACAGCATGACAGGAACAAATTATCGTTTGGCTCAATGGGCTGCAGAAGGCGGAATGGAGCAGGGGGCGGAAGTGAGAGTTTTAAGAGTCCCAGAATTGGCTTCTGAAGAAACAATACAAGAAAATCCCGCATGGAAAGAACATGTTGACCGTGTAAAGGATGTTCCCATAGTGAAACTTGATGATCTTGAATGGGCAGATGCCATTATTTTTAGCGTACCGACGCGTTACGGCACTATGCCCGGACAAATGAAACAATTTTTAGATGCAACCGGTAAGCTATGGTTCCATGGTAAGCTCACAAATAAGGTGGTTAGCGCGATGTCTTCAGCGCAAAATGCTCATGGTGGGCAAGAGCAAACCATTTTAGGTATCTATACCGCGATGTATCATTGGGGCGCCATTGTGGTTTCCCCAGGTTATACCGATGCCTCACTTTTTAAAGCCGGGGGAAACCCTTACGGAACAAGCGTAACCGTCCAAAATGGAAAAATGGTAGAGGACGTTCAGGCAGCGGTTAAATATCAAGCTAAGCGTACAGTAAACGTAGCAAAATGGATAGTAGCAGGCAACAGCTAGTTTGCTTGCTTTTTTGTTTTTCAGGATGCTGAAAAAGGAAAGAGATTGCCTTCCAATGAGAAGTAGGTTGTTCCACCGTCTGTGATTAATATAATCAATGCATCGCACTTTTCAGACAGGCCTATTGCAGATAATTCCCGAATATCAGCTGCTCGATCCCAAAATATTTGTTCGGTTAAAGGCAAGGTGTTGGATGCGGAAACAAGCAAATCAGATTGAATGAGGACAGCTCCTTCTTGAAGCAAACTATCAGGTTGAAATATGGATTCTAATAATTGACTCGTAATTACAGCATTAATGGGTATTCCTCCTTGTAAAAAAGGCGCAACAGGATCGCCAGCCTCTATTACAATCAGAGCTCCTTGACGTTTTCGGCTAAGTTTGTGAATGGCAAGAGATAATTCAGTACTGCATTTCGTATACTTGGACAACAAACGATTAAGTAAGTAAGTTGATGCAGTCGTTTCCAATTCGAGCAGTTTTCTAGACAATTTTTGGACAATATCAATGATGCGAATATCATTATGACTTAGAGTGGCTATATTTTGATTTACCTTTTTTTCGATTTCGGTTAGCTTTTCGTTGATTTCGATTCGGAGCTGCGAGAAATCATCATTCATTTTGTTTTTATTCATATTCAATATTGCACTCCTAGAGAGGATTAAGTTTGCTCGTCAGGGATTTCGAATCCATATAGTGAGCCGTTAAACGTGAATGATTTTGCCCCCGTTTCCTCGGAAACGATGAAGGTTAGGGCATCTGTATTTTCGGATAAACCAATTGCTGCGCGGTGTCGGGTACCAAGCTTACTTTTGTACTGTTTCCGGGTCAGCGGAAGCACATTTGCTGCTGAAACGATTGTATCATTCTGAATTAACACAGCGCCGTCATGCAATGGACTCCCTGTATGAAAAATGGAGACTAACAGCGTACTTGAGATTTTTGCAGATAGAGGAGTTCCTACGGTGATCCAATCTTGTATCTTATCTTCTCTTTCAACAATAATAAGGGCACCTTTACGTTGCTCGCTTAGCAGCTTGATGGCTTTGAAAATTTCCGTGCATTGACTTGTATAGGGAAGAAGCAGTCGATTCAAGTGATAGGCGGAAACCAATTTCCCCGTATCGGAACATACGTTAGAAAGCAACTTAAGATTTTTTAAAATGTCGATATCTTCTTGATCCATGGATTCCAGCATGCTTTTAATCTTAGTGGACAGAAGTTGAAATTGACGGTTAACGTCAGATTGTTGCGGAGAATGCAAACCACACTTGTTTTCCATAATCAACCTCCTTCATCGATCATATGGTTTCCATTCCAGTTTAAATTATGTGTATTTTTCAACTGCTTTAGTTTGCAATTTCGACGTTCACTACAAGAAACAGCCCTAACAGCCTTGAATAATTATCAATAACTGAGACTGATGAATTTATGGACTGTGAGACGGAAATATTATGTTTTGGAAGAACTTAATACAACATAAGAATGGAGATTTCACATTATGGCTGAAAAAGGACCTCCTCTATCCTCCATGACAAGTGGCGGAAAAAGTTCATTAACATTCTGGTCGGCAATTGTATTCACAGGCATTTTTTCTGTATGGGCGGTCGTTAATCCCGAAAATCTGACGAACACGTTATGGGGATGGGTATATCAGTATCACGGAACCTTTAGCTGGTTTACGATGATGATTCCACTTATTATTATCGGAATTTGCTTAGTGCTTGCCTTTAGCAAGTTTGGCAATGTCAAGCTAGGTAAGAAAGATGAAAAGCCGGAATTTAGCACTTTTTCATGGCTAGGAATGTTGTTCACTGCGGGAATTGGAGTAGGTCTAGTAAACTTTGGTGTCGCAGAGCCGCTTGTTCACTATTTGCAATCAGCCGGTGGCATTAGATCTGGGGCAGATGCGGTGGCCGCTGCTGAAAACGCGATGAAATATACGATGTTTATTTGGGGTTTGCCAGCATGGTCGATCTATACGATATCGGGATTAGTGATTGGCTATTTTGCTTATTCACGTGGGGCTAAGTTTTTGCCAGGGACTCCGATTGCGGAAGGGTTTTCGGATAAAAGTGGGGCAAGCCACTAGCTAACATCACCAATATTTTGGCAGCCGGTGCATCCGCACTGACGATGGCAGCCTCGATTGGTCTTGGTGTATTCCAAGTTAAAAATGCGGTTTCCTCCGTTTTTGGCTATAACAATGAAGGCTTAGGCTATTCAGTATTCATTTTATTGGCGATTTTCGCAATCTATACGTTGGCTGCCGTATTGCCAATCGGCAAAGGCATGAAAATTTTGGGTGATATTAACGTTGTTGTTGCGGTCGCCATATTGGTTTACGTATTTGCATTAGGAAACTCACCGTTTCTAATGAACTTTATTGCACAAACGTTCAAAAATACGTTTCTTGGCGTCGTGCCGACTAGTCTTGAGACCTTGCCGTTTCTAAATAAAGGGTGGTTCTTCGATTGGCCGAATACGACTTTGATTTGGTGGATTTCGTGGACACCGTTCCTCGGTATATTTATTGCCCGCATCTCTAAAGGACGTACGATTCGGCAAATTATTGTTGGGGGCGTATTAGCGCCAGTGATGTTCCTCATTGTATGGTTCAGCGTATTTGGTGGCACAGGCTTCCTCAATGCGATTGTTGGCGATGGCTCAATTATTCAATATATTCAAGATCATCCTGACGACGTCTATTTATCATTCATTATGGTCTTGCAGAAGCTGCCGTTGTTCACACTCACTGGGATTGTGTTTATCGTGTTGATTCTTGTGTTCCTGTCAACGACTGCGACAAGTTCGATGATCTCACTGAGTATAATTACAAGCAATGGACCAGAAAACGCGCCAGTAGTGCGCACCTTGATCTGGTCGGTCATAACCACGATGGTTGCCTTCGCCAACGTAGCTACAGGGACACTGAATGGAGTGCGGGCGATTGCAGTTTTCTTAGGTATTCCGTACATGTTTGTGTTCTTCTTGGCGATTTCCGGGTTGATTCGACAATTGCGCCATGACGCGAGGCGTGAAGGATATGTAGATCCTCAGCATAAGCTGCAAAAGGAATCTGAACAGAGGTTAGGAAAGGAGTTAACTTAAGATGGAGACTACGAAAGTTCCTTTACCGTTGCCTGAATATGGAGTAGACCAAACATTGGCAGAGGGCACGCTATTGGGTAATATTGGGTTATTTGTGATAACGGTTGCCTTTTTAGCTGTGCTCGGTTGGATGGTTAAGCTAGCGCTCGAACCTAAACATGAGACATGAGATAAGAGGAGATCGTTATGAACAACACGAACAAGTACACAACACAATTACGACCTCTTCTAAAAAAATTGCCCGTTCCAATGTTGCCAGACACACTAACGACTTTGCTGGAGTGGGCGGAACCGCTACTGACCGTAGAACAATTAAATGAGTTTAAGCATATTGTGCTGCGTTTTCAGCAAGATGAGGGACCGCTGTTGCAGCAACAGTTAGAGCAGCATGCAGAAGCTGGAGAAGACAGTTGGCTCGCTCCGTGGTGGCTGCAGAGCTACTTAATGACAAGGGGCAACTTACAAAGCGAGACGAATATTGCGTTAACGATCCATCCGGATTATCACGCTCATATGGGAGACAGAGCTCATAAGGCGGCGTTGTTGATTGAACGGGCGGTAAGCATCTATTTACAGCTAATTTCAGGTCGTTATCCAATGGAGGAGACGGCTAAAGGTGCAGCTGTGGATATGAGCTACTATCGAAATATTTTCAAGAGCTGCCGCTTGCCAGCTCATGGGGAAGATGAGTTTTATGTAGGTGCAGATACAGTGGAAAATAACTTCGTCGTTGTTATCCGCAACTCACACTTCTACAAATTAATGGTAACGGATGAGCAAGGTGCCGTTATTCCAGCGGCGCAATTAGAGGGTAACTTGCGCTATATCAATGTTCCCGAGGAGACTGTTTCTGTCGAAAGTGTAGCGGCGGCCAAGCGTGAACTGTCGGCGGATGTGTATGAACAGTTGCAGCAACATCCTGTGAATGCTCAGCATTTGCGTACGATTCATGATGCGATATTTGCGATCGGTTTTTCAGACGATGCAGTTGACAGCACAGCGGAACAGTTGCACTGTGCGTTATTAGGTTGGAAAAATCAGTGGTTTGCGAAGACGATGCAGATACTTATCGATGCTAACGGTGCAATCCGTTTTAATTTTGAGCATTCATCGATTGACGGTGTGCCAGTCCTGAATGTGGTAAATCAACTGTTTACACAACAAGATGGTACCCAGCAAGAAGAATCGATTTCTCATCAAGAGTGTAGCAGTGAGTTAGTTACAGCGCTGTGCTGGCAGCTAGATGAACGCGTGCAGTCGTTATTGGTGCAATGCAGTGAACAGGCTCAAGCGGAGTACGATAATCATTATTTTGCCCACGTTAGTTTTGATCGTTTCGGTAAGTCTCTGATGAAGCGTGGCCAAGTAAGTCCTGATGCCTTCTTCCATATTGCCTTAGCATTAGCCCAATACGAGTCAACAGGGCAATTGCAAAGCGTATATGAACCGGTCGCTATGCGCCATTACTATCAAGGGAGAACCGAATGTGCCCGTTCCATAAGCAACGAAAAGAAGCAATTTGTAGAAAGTTATATGCATGAATGTAAGCTAGGCGTAGATAAGGATTGGCAATCACGCCGGCAGCAACTGATAGACAGCTTTAAGCGCGCGGCAGCGGCGCATACTGAACGGATCAAAGCCTGCCAGCGCGGAGCTGGAATTGAGCGTCATTTGTTCGGCTTAAAGAGAATAAGCCAATTGAAGCAGGCCTCCCCAAGCCAATCCGACTATTTCTTTCAGTCGCAAGGGATGAAAGCTTTGACTGCAGACTTTATATCAACGACAAGCATACCTTATGAGATTATGGAATCATTTACTTTCGCGCCAGTAAATAGCGAAGGTTTCGGTCTGTACTACGGCATACTGAATGAGCGGATTGTCCTTGATATATCTGTCAAGAAAGCCAATAAAGAAGCGGCCGATCAGTTGTTGCATAGTCTATGTACGAATTTGGAACGGTTGGCAGCTCTATTAGAATTAAGTTAGTTAAGGTTCGATTTTTCAATACAAAAAGGGGACTGTACTCGGTATAAAATTACCGAGTTCTTTTTTGAATAACTTAA
Source organism: Paenibacillus alvei DSM 29 (assembly GCF_000293805.1). Lineage (GTDB taxonomy): Bacteria > Bacillota > Bacilli > Paenibacillales > Paenibacillaceae > Paenibacillus_B > Paenibacillus_B alvei. Next base: position 301,558 of record NZ_AMBZ01000007.1, read on the forward strand.
GGATGGAGCCTCACGAGATGCTAAATGCCATTTCATTTGAAAAAAACCGTCAAATGAGGTAGGTACATGTAACATAAACGAACTTTCATGTGTCAAGTATGAGCAAATAGAAGTTTGTATAGAATCGTTGACTGGAAAAAGACGAAATTGCCTTATATCATGTGTTGGCAGGCATTTAGAAACGACACTAGATGACGAAATTAATAATGAATGCATCGGCATGGAAATGAGAAAAAATTCACATAGTATTGGTGATTATGTAAGTAATTAAAGTCGGTTGTTAATTGCATCATCAAATTATTATGGATCAGAAGCGATCAATGATACGATCTTATTTGGTGCCCGTAATATCTGATAACATCTATAAATCGAGAAATGCAATATACAGATTCGACGCTGATACGAGCATGTAAATTAGAAGAATCAATATGTACAAAGTATCGAATGAAAATGATTAGCAAGGAACAATCCAAAAATAATTCTGTGATCAGCGTGTAGTAATAAGTTTAAACAATAATAAGAACAATTAAATGAAATATCTACTTAAAATCAATAGCGTTGCATAAAAGAATCCCACTGCAAATATTAAAGGAAAGATATTGTTGCAGATAAAATAATTTACAGTTTTCTTGCTTTCATATAAGCCAAAAAGTTAAGGGTTCTATGAAAGCAAGTAGCCGCGCCCATTTGGTAATATCTATCATTTCAAGGAACTATTTTCCTGAATCTTAGGTCTTTACGACTTTCTGCCGACCTTTGGAAGTGCGAGCAGGCTTCCGAAAAACAGCTTCTCTGAACGTTTCCCAGGGCTGATACAGCATTGAGATAAGTAGTCGATGTAGATCTAATAAGCTCTTCGTTGTACCAAGCTCCATTTTCATCAAGAGCTGAAGGCTATATGCGATCAAACAAATGAGGATCTGATTCCATACCGCGTTCTCTTGCTCTCCATAGAAACGCGTCAGCTTCAGATGCTGTTTAACCCAACGGAAGAATGTTTCTATCTTCCAACGATTGCGATACAGCTCACTGATCTCTTCTGCTGTTAAATCAAAGCGATTGCTAATGATGCGGATCAGCTTACCCTTTAAATCGGTCGTTTCTACAAGTCGCAATGCCTCTTCCATCTGTTTCTTTCCTTTACCGATTCGAACCATTTGATCCCGATGGATCAAGGAGTTTTCGGCTACTGGAAATTCGGAGAGCGTCTCCACGACCGCGTTGTTCTTCAAACGAGTTACGAAAAAAATGCCTTCCCTGCAGTAATGATCATACTTCTTGTAATCGACATAGCCGCGATCGAACACATAGGTGGCTCCGGTTTCATCAATAAGAGCATCCATTTGAGTACGATCCGCAGGCTTCGCAGGTGTAAGCACTGCCTTTTCTGGATAAACCGTGTCCGGATCGCAAAAGGTTACTCGCAAATGAAGTTTGACACCGGATTTTGTTTTTCGGTACGTTGCCCATTTGTATTTACTTAAACATAGGCTCATCGTCGTGGAATCTAGCAATTTTACTGTGCCGATTCGCCCTGAAGCAGGACGGCTGTGCTCGCTGATTTTCAAGACCAGATCCGCAAATATGCTTTGCAAAACCTCACTGGAAAGCTTGTTGTTTTTCCTTGATAGCTGTGAGGTGCTTATGGACGTAATTCCAAGTTCTTTCTGGAACGCTTCGTTACACTGCAATTCAGTAACGATAGTTCGTAAACAGTCTCGCTGCTGCAGCTGTGCATCCATAAAGATCAAGAGATAGGCCAGTGAATGCAGCTTTTTAACGTACTTATCTTCGCCGGTTTTATCCGTCCAATCTGAAATGATTTGTGCATTTAGTGGTGCGACCCATTTACCAAATGATGAAAGTAGTGTATCCTTGTCCATGTACGATCTCCTATGATTAGGGATTTGGACAGGACTACCTGCTCCCCTAATTATGGAGATTTTTTCTTTGAATGGACGTCGATAATTTAACATTTTTAGTACAATTTAGAATTTGTAATTAGGTCTGAAATTTAATGCAACGCTATTGATTGGATATATATATTCCTGACGTGGAAAGGATGAATCTGTTATGGGAGCTTCGCCAGTCCTGTCATGATGCTGATATCATTATCGTCTCGGCGGAGAAGGATGCCAAGGCGGTTCAGGAAGCGCTTCGCGCCGGGGTGTTCGATTATATTGTCAAGCCGGTAGACGAGGAGCGCTTCAGCCTTACCTTGGCAGAATATAAGGAATATCGGAGCATGATGCGCTCCACCAAAGAAATGAAGCAGAGTGATATCGACGCTTTGTTCGGCTTGCATCGCGTGTTGAGTTCCGTCCGGGCGGATGCGGCTCTCCCGAAGGGGATTGATTCTATCACACTAGAAAAGATTTACTGCGTTTTCACGCAGCAAGTGATCGGGGGAATTACGGCTGTTGAATTAAGCGCCGAGCTTGGCATTAGCCGATCAACGGCGCGGCGTTATTTAGAATATTTAGTATCCTTGAAGAGAGTACGGACGATGCTTATCTATGGCACGGTGGGAAGACCGGAACGCAGATACATCCTTTGTGAAACTTATGAACAAAATCGATAAAATGAATTCTATCGTTCTTATGGCTACAATATTTATCGTCCGATTTATCCGTGATAAATTTCATAGTAAGCAAAGCGGGTGTTTCGTTCATAGCGAATTGTAAACGCATTCATCCATTGCGGAATACGGAATGGTGAGCAAAGCCGCGATCACGGAAAGGGGATATCCTATTGAGTCTGAGCTTGATTGGTCTAATTACAATTTTAATTATCGTCGCCTTGCTTATTAGCGGCAAAGTGACCCCGATTGTTGCCATGGTGATACCGCCGATCCTTGGCGCATTACTCGCAGGGTATAGTTTTTCGGAAATTGGCGTTTTTTTTGGAAATGGCGTCAGCTCGGTTATCCAAGTCGCGATCATGTTTATTTTCGCGATCATCTTTTTCGGCATTATGCAGGATGTCGGACTCTTTGATCCATTAATCAATAAAATGGTCGCTTTTTCACGCGGAAGCGTCATCACGGTATGTGTCGGAACGGTTTTGGTGGCCGCGATTGCCCATTTAGACGGTTCGGGCGCCTCGACTTTCTTAATTACGATACCTGCGCTGCTGCCCGTGTATAAACGCTTGCAGATGAATCCGTATCTGCTGCTCCTCTTGGTCGGAGGGAGCGCAAGCGTCATGAACATGATTCCGTGGGCGGGTCCGTTGGGCCGAACGGCTACCGTACTGAAAGCGGATGTCACAGAATTATGGCAGCCGCTCATCCCTGTCCAGATTATCGGCATGGTGCTCATGCTTGGATTGGCCACACTTCTCGGCATTCGGGAGAAGCGGAGAATCATCCGCAAATATGGATCACGGGAGGAGGCGGCCACGCTAGAGGCGACGGCGGCAGGAGCGGCTGCTTCGATTTTAGTCCAGTCCGAACAAGTGAAAGGTCTCGCTCGCCCCAGACTTCTGTGGGTCAATGCCTGTCTCGCCTTATCGGTGATTGGCGTACTTGTAGCTGGAATTATCCCGGCGGGCCTAGCTTTTATGATCGGGGTAAGCATCGCCTTGCCGCTTAACTTCTTCAAGGTGAATGAGCAGATGGAACGATTGCGTGCCCACGCGCCTAATGCGCTCACGATGGCCTCAATCATTCTTGCGGCCGGCTTATTTTTGGGCATTCTGAACGGAACCGGCATGCTTACGGCCATTGCCAACGACGCCGTGAAGATACTCCCGGGCAGCATTGCGCCTTATCTGCATATTATCGTCGGCTTACTGGGCGTTCCGTTCGATTTAATATTGAGCACGGATGCGTATTACTTTGCCCTGCTTCCCGTCGTCGATCAGATTGCATCCGGTTTCGGCGTCGCTTCGTTGTCCACTGCGTACGCGATGGTGATTGGTAATATCGTCGGGACATTCGTGAGCCCGCTGTCCCCGGCCCTGTGGCTGGCGCTCGGATTAGCGGGTCTGGAGATGGGCCGCCATATCCGCTACTCACTGTTCTGGATATGGGGCATAAGTATTGTTCTCGTCGTCACTGCTCTAGTGATTGGAATTATATAGAAATAAATAGCCATAAATAATTTTTTTATATATAAAATGAACTTTTCTGACACCTGCAATCTCTTATCTATGAAAAGGGGAGTGAACATGAGAGTAAGCCATCTTGTCCAACAAGCCAAAAAAGGCACCAAAGAAGCATTATTGCAGCTCATTATGGCCGATAAGGACGCTTATTCGTTCATCACCTTTTATTGCACAAAACAAAATGGAGAAGTAGTCAGATTTTAGGTAGATTATATGAAAGCCCGGAAGATAGACACTTGCGCTAAGGAGTGGATATTCGGTCGGGCTTTTATTTTTTTGCACACAACAAATATCGCGTGCATTGTATAACGAAATGCCTAAAGTCGATATAGGGATTATATTTCTTATCTGTTCGGAGTTGGCACTAAACAAGTTAAGGAGTTCATACTGTATACAGTTTAATAAATAAATCATGCTGCAACCCCTGAAATATGGGATGGTAAAAATAATTTGACCCTGTATAATCAAGAATGTTTATTAATTCAAATTTTACAGGATATGGTGATAAAGATGCATGCAAAAGATGAGTTTGTGGTCATCAGCGGCAACGGCCATGTAGGGTGTACCATTTGCGTAAAACGGGGGCAGGTTATCATGTTCGACAGCAGGCAAGCCGCTCTTCCGCTGAAAGGGAGGGAAGTTTGTTGAGCGTTTCCGCACTTGAAAGCCCCAGAACAGCTGACAACCAGCGGGCATGGATGATGACAGCAATTTGCCTCAGCGCGTTCTTGTCTCACTTTACCGCCGGGGTAGTGAATGTGTCGCTCCCCCGATTCGTCACCGTGTTTCAGTCCGATATTGGGACCGTGCACTGGATGACGACGGGGTATCTTCTCGCCATTACGTCGCTACTTCCCTTAATGGGCAAGTTAGGCGATCGCTGGGGGCATCGCCGCATCCATAACTGCGGCATAGCCCTATTTACAATTAGCTCTGTTCTGGTAGCGATCTCGCCGAATCTTACTGTGCTCCTCCTTATGCGTATTGTGCAAGCAACTGGCGCGGCAATGTTTCAGGCAACGAATATGGCAATCATCACGTTTCATATGCCGGGCGCGATTCGAGGGCGGGCTCTCGGGTTCGTGAGTACCGCTGTTGCTTTGGGGGGCATGGCGGGACCGGTTGCAGGCAGCTTTACCGCGGCCTGGTTGAGCTGGCAATGGGCGTTCCTGATTCATATGCCTGTGGCAGTCGCGGCAACCGGGTTAGCGCTGCGCTTCATCCCTGCTGATCAGAAGAAAGAAACGAGGAAAGCCTCATTGGACATAGTTGGAGCCATTTTGTTCATGGGCAGCATCGGCATTGGAATCTACGCCATTGTGAATGGAGGCGCCATAGGGTGGGGATCCTCAAATATGCTTCTACTGTACGTAGTCCTGCTAATTCTTTGGCCTTTGGGCTGGTTGTGGCAATCCCGACAGAAAGAGCCTTTTCTGCCACTCACGGCATTCCGTATTCCAGCCGTAGCCTGCGGTCTCATCATTAGCTGCGCATCTTTCCTGATGGCCAATATTGCATTAGTTCTCATGCCATTTTATATTTCGGGTATCACTTCGGTATCCACGGCGGATACCGGCTATGTTATGCTGGCGTATCCGCTTCTCTTGGCTGTAATTGGTCCCGTCGCAGGGCACTTATCTGATCGGATAGGATCACGCCGCTTAATGGGACTTGGCCTATGCGCCATGGCAGGCGGGTTCCTGCTGTTCTCCGGGGTATTCGGCGTATTGCCGTTGTGGGCAGTTATTTGTACGCTGGCCTTGATCGGTTCGGGGATGGGGCTGATCGCCTCGCCGAATAACAGCTTCATTATGAGCCACGCAGTGAAGGAAGACGCAGGGGCGCTCGGAAGCATGATTGCATTGACCCGTAACATTGGCTTGGTGCTTGGTGCCGCGCTGGGACTGGGATTGATAGACGACGGCGATCCTGCCAAACCTTTGGACGCATATCTGAATATCTTTGGTTTCGGCGCTTGGATCGGCGCTGCCAGCCTGCTTCCGCTCGGTTACAGTTGGTACGTGCGGAGAAGGATGGTAAAGCGGCGGCATCGTATCAGTGTGGAAAAATGACGGTAAACTGCCAGCGGACACCGGGGGATGTCATTATGTAGTATAATTGGGGAAGGCCAATCGGGCTAGCATATGTTAATAAAGGATTGTATCTCAACGCATTCGTCCCTTTGGGAGCGGATGCGTTTTTTGTGCAACATTCCCGGCAATAAGTTAGAGTGACACTGGGATTTAGCTTTATTATTGGATTATGCTATGTGGGTTCGGATTATATGCGGAGACTTATAACCATAAAACGGCCTACGATTCCTTCCGTCGAATCCTTCTCGGGATCTAGAACGAATCGGTAGAGCCGCTTATTTACATTGATGACAGCAATCGTAAGTGAACCGTATTCGTTCGGGTCTTTGCATCCGTTATAGGATTCTGTCTCCACCCATGTTCTGGGCTCTGATTTGCCATCGCATACTTGCAGGTTTGCATGTAGTATCTTTGGATGATGGTTTTTCCATTGAAGCAGTTTGTCGCGGTTTTCCATAAGGTTGGAGCGCAGCACACGCCATCTGCTGCTTGGGATGGGCTTGGCAACGCGACGAGGAATGTGGATGCGCACACAACAACCGCCATCATCTTTGTTAATTTAATCATATAATCATTAATGCAATATCATCCTTTATTCTGGAAATTAAATAAATAAAATACGATATTTACAACAACTATCAATCAATTACGATATGCAAACTAGGGCATGAAAAGAAGGTTTATTTTAAACTATCAAGAATTATTGATGAAGCGCGATCAATAGTTCGGGCAGTTCGCCCCGAAAGTAACAATGGCTGCAGAACAGGGGAGCAGTGTAGCAAGGCGTGTATGCCACCGCGCTGCGGAGCAAATACGACTGGGAATTGAGCTTGTCGGGTCCGACGACTAGCAAGATTGGCTTACATCACTTTGCTGATAAGGAGCTGAAAAACGTGGAAATTTCGAATGGCGTTTACATGCTTGAGCTGAACTTTCACGGGAATACCATCCATCCAACTCTTTTATGGGATCAGGAAATGGCGGTATTAATAGATACCGGGTTTCCAGGACAAATCGAAGATTTAAAAGCGGCTATGAAGAAAGTAGGAGTCTCACTTGATCAGATTAACGTTGTAATTTTGACACATCAGGATATTGATCATATTGGATGTTTACCTGACATTTTGCGAGAGTGCAGCGATCATGTTCAAGTATACGCACACGAATTGGATCAGCCTTATATTCAAGGGGAACTCCCCCTTCTTAAAGACGGACAAATACAAAATCCCCCCAAGGGAAGGATAGACAATACCGTAAACGACGGTCAGGAACTTCCCTTTTGCGGAGGAATTCAAATCATCCACACTCCTGGACACACTCCCGGTCATATCAGTCTTTATTTAAAAAGAAGTAAAACATTAATTGCTGGAGATTCATTGTATAGTGTAAACGGAATACTCGGAGGCATTCATGAGCCAACCACTCTCAATATCGAGGAAGCTCGATTATCGGTGAAAAAGTACTTGGAATTTCACATTGAATCTGCCATATGTTATCACGGAGGACTGAGCAGGGGGAAAATAAATGATCAAATTCGAATGTTAAAATAGAATGACATCCCATTTCGCAAAATAGTTCAAAAACGATATCATGAACTACAGCATAGAATATGTATGTTAGCTCCATGGTGGCAATCGAACCTATATCCTTAATATCTCAGGGGGAACACCTATGAATACAGATGAAATCAAACAGCCCGGATATGCTGGGCTCCGTAAAGTAGAAATATCCGATAATGCTCTGAGCATATCGTTTCCAATGTGGATCATGTATCCTACAGGCACTGCAGAACAAACTGTTCAATTAGGGCCTTATCCGACCGAGCTAGCAAGTGATGCGGAGGTCTTGGAAGGAACGTTCCCGTTAGTGCTGATCTCTCACGGTACTGGCAGCACTCCTTTCGCATATCGCATGTTAGCCCAGCATTTAGCGCGTAATGGCTTTATCGTAGGAATGCCGGAACACCCCTTCAATAACAGAAATGATAATAGCTTGGAAGGTACGATGCAAAATCTTGCGAACAGACCAAGACATATTCGGATGGCCATCGATTGGTTTTTTGAAAATGAGGGGTTTGCTGAAAAAGTTATACCAAATGATGTTTCGGTTATCGGTCATTCGCTCGGGGGATACACTGCTTTGGCAGCGGCAGGCGGCGAGCCAACCTCATTTCCACATGAGTCACCGGAAGGTCAACCGCAGCGCATTGAGGTTACGCCGGATCCCCGTATTCAGTCGCTTGTATTGCTTGCGCCAGCATCGGTATGGTTTCAATCCGAAGAAGCATTACGCATGATCAACATTCCGATCTTAATGCTTGATGCCGAAAAAGATCCGTTCACGCCTGCTTTTCACGCGCAAATTATTATGAATGGAGTTGCTGACCGAGATAAGGTTCAATATAGAACCGTACAAAATGCGGGACATTTTTCCTTTTTGAGCCCATTTCCAGCTTCGATGGTTTCGCCATCATTTCCCCCTTCACAAGATCCTCCTGGCTTTGATCGAATACAGTTTCAAGAGGAGCTCTATGCTGAAATTACGAGATTCTTAAAGAGTAAGTAATCATTTTGCAATTCTGTAAGAATGATTTCGCTAATACGCTAAGGGATAACTGAGTTAGACATCTTATTTGATGTATGGGAACATTGCGATTGCGAGTTGAATTTTTGAGCAGACTGTTCGGGCTAACGCATTTCGCGTCGGCCCGAGTTCAGGATTTTCTCATTTAGCGGTATACACGCTGTCAGCGCCTCCCGCATATCCGTACCTGTTAAAGTCATGTACCACATCTTATCAACCGTATAAATATGACTAAGGGCATGGCGATGGTAGGAAAGGAGCTAGTCACTTCTTGACTTCGTACAGAGGACGGAATTTCATTGATTCTATTTAGGATCGTTTGATTCGCCCATGTGTGGTAGTTATACATTTCTACTGGAAGATTCCTCATTCAAATCGTCTCCTTCAAAGATATGAGATTGACTAGAATCATTTGCATCTGTACAATAATGGACAAATAAGATCTATAATATCTTTCTAAGAGCTTTATACGCTCAAAAGTAATGGCTAAAGCAAAAACTTAACGGTGAATTGGCTGCACTTAGTCCTAATGTGGATTTCCATGTTGTAATTACAGATATTGAATGTCTGTAATATATATTAATCATTTCGCATAATAACATACAGAGGAGATAAATATGACAGAATTTTGGGAAGCAAGCTTTATAGAGAAACAAATGATGTGGGGATTAGAACCTTCAAACTCCGCTATTTTGGCAAAGAATTTTTTCCTTGAAAAGAAAGTTAAGGACATATTGATACCTGGTTTTGGTTATGGGAGAAATGCAAAGATTTTTTCAGACAACGGAATTCAAGTAACAGGTATTGAGATATCAAAAACAGCGATTGATTTAGCTAGGAATAACGGGGTTACTGCTAATATTTATCATGGTTCAGTGACGAATATGCCATTTGATAACAAACGATATGACGGCATATTCTGTTATGCCTTGATCCATTTATTAAATAGTCATGAAAGAAAAAATTAATGAAAGACTGCTATAATCAGCTAAAACCAGAGGGATACATGATATTTACTGCTGTTACAAAAAAGGCTCCTATGTATGGCAAGGGCAGAGAACTGAGTCAAGATCGATTTGAGATTATGGATGGCGTCAAAATGTTCTTCTATGATTCGAATTCAATAAAACGAGAATTTGGGAAGTATGGATTAATCGAGTTTTCAGAGATTGATGAGCCGAATAAAGTGATGGAAAATAAGCCTGCTATGAATTTTGTAATGATAAAATGTAAAAAGGGAGCTAGATAAAGTTCGTAAAATGATTTTTAGAAAGGAGCGTAGGGAACATGGTAACACAGCCACTTTCGACAGAGTATGGGGAAGCATTTGCAAATTACATTGGCCAGGTGGAATGTCGCTATGCGCCGGGCAAATGGTCTATTAAGGAAGTGCTCGGTCATATCGCTGACACGGAACGCGTCATGGCATACCGGCTGTTGCGTATTGCGAGAGGGGATCAGACTCCTCTGCCGGGATTCGATGAGAATCAGTTCATGAACGGCTCCGCATTCGATTCAATGCCAATGTCCGAGCTGCTGGAGGACTATCAAGCCGTCCGCCATGCGACGTTGACGCTGCTGCGTGGTCTTACCGATGAAGCTGCGCTTCGCACAGGCACCACGAACAACATGACGATATCCGCGCGTGCGCTTGCTTATACGATCGCAGGGAATGAGCTGCATCATTTGCGTGTGCTGAAGATGCGTTGGCTAACAGCCTTCCAGACATCGCCCGAGCAATTCGAGCAATTAACCGCTTTGAGTAGCGAAAACGTGAAAATTGTATCTTGAAAAAAAGGAGACGATAGCTCTATATTAAAACATTACGAGGCTGCCGCGGGAACAATCGGGTGGCCTCGTTAAGCTGCGGAAGGGATAATCACTAGCACTAATTCCTTCCGTGCAATCACGGAGGTCAGTCCTTACCCCTTCTGAACTTTTATGTTCGATTCCAGATTCAAACAACCGCATTCCTTTGCAATCTGCATAGCCCTATCGCCATTATTTTTGTCAACAATTGCAGTGAGTATAATATCAAAGCCAGATACCCTCGTCCCACCAGAACTCATACCGCTTGCACTTGTACTTGTGGCAGCTAAAATACCGGAATCGCGTCCAAAGTTGCCGTTGAGTGTAATCGAACCCAAACTTGGAATATCTCCAGTAATAGGGTTATTGGGGTCATACCCACTTCCAGGGTACCCGTCAAAACGATCAATTTGGGACTCGATTATTTCAAATTCGCTCTTCATTTGATCCAAAGCTTTCTTCGCTTGTTCCGGTGATTTAAAGTAAACAATAATCGGTTTTTCAGTCATAAGGATTCTCCTTACCTTCATTTTCAAATAGCTTTACCAGTACTCAGTAAATTACTCTTAGAGAGTACGATCATGTTCTAAAAAGAAAGGCCATCTGGCAAAGGATGGCCTTTACACATGTCGTTACAGACAGCTCGGGAACCGTGCCACCACAAGTAATGACCTTAATGCTAAGGGCGTGGAAAGACGCCCAAGGAGGGTATCTACTAATGGGAGGATTATTCTTAAATAGAGGTGTGTAAATATCTTCCTTCTAAAAAAGAGATGGTTCACCATAATGCAAACCGTCTCTTTTTTAATGGCGTTCTATACGATTAATATTACGAATTGCCTTGGTAATGTCTGGGAGGCTATTAGCTAGAGCAGTTTCAGCCCGTTCAAATCTCCCAAGGGAAAGAAATCGCTTTGCCGCTCGTAAATCCTTGATCGCGCCGTTGATTGCAGTCAGGGCATACTGTGAACAGCCTAAACATAACGGCGGTCTTCGCTGTGAAATAATTGCAATGCCTTTGCGTGTTTTACCTATTTTCCTTTTATTAGAAGTCATAGTTATTCCCCCCCTTTGTCAAGCAATATATGCTAATCAAACTTCATTTGCCTAGGTTCGTATCATAGTAAGTGAAAAACGCTTTTGATATCGAGTATAAGATGAATGGAAATGGAGGATGGCAAAAGAAACAAGGGGTACTGACTGCTAAGTCGTCGGGTTACAAGGACATTATTTGATAATGAATGAAGCAACTCCAACTTTATACTTTCCTTAGAAATTCCTGTTACGATGACTTTGCAAATAAAAGAGTAACGAGAATGGATTTCTAAGGAGGAGTATTTTCATCATGCAAGCAGTACAACGATTAAAAGGATTAATAGCTCTAGGTATGGCGTTTGCGCTCATTCTATCCCCGTTCAATGCCTCAGCAGCAGCGCAAAAGAATGACGGAGTGAAGGAAAGTATAAGGGAGATTACATCGACCACGTCATCGAATTATAAAGATTTAGAGTTTCTGAAGCCGATCTTGAAGGACAAGACGGTCGTCAGTCTCGGTGAGAATTTCCACCGTGTTGCAGAATACAGCAGCATGAAGACAAGATTGATCAAGTATTTGCACGAAGAGATGGGGTTTGACGTGATCGCATTTGAATCCGGACTTGGGGATGCTTTCATGACGGACGAGAATGCCGGCACATGGATCCCGGCAGAAATGATGCAGCGTTCTATTTTTCCAATTTGGCACTCCAAGGAAACGCTGAATCTATTCGAATACATAAAGAAGTCGCAGGAAACCAAAAACCCGCTCCATCTCGCAGGTTATGACATGCAATTCACTTCGGGCTATCTTACACAGTTTCTTGTTGGATGGATTGCCAAGGTGGACAAGGAGCAAGGTCAGCAGTATTTCAACTTCGAGATGCAAGCCATGACGGATTTGTATAAGGTACTTAATGAATATGGCATGGAAGATGGCCATCCAGAGGCAAAGGCAGCCGTTAAGAAGGTCAAGGAAACGTACGAGCCAAAATACAACGCCTTGATCCAATTCATCCAAGAGCACAAGAAGGAGCTCGCTGCGGCTTATCCAGCCAACCCGAATATGGTGGATATTGCGATCAAGACGCTCGGAGATCGAGTAAAGTTCATCGAGATGGGGATGTACAATACGAAGGAAAGCTATGAATTCCGCGACCGAATTATGGCTGACAATGTCGAATGGCTAATGAAGGTGATGTATCCCGGCAAAAAAGTGATATTATGGGCACATAACGATCATTTAGCGAAGAATACATCTAAGATTCAGACCAAAGAGCAAGGAAAATGGATCGGCAGCTTTACCAGCATGGGCGAACTGCTCCATAAGAAGCTGAAGGATAAAGCTTATGTAATTGGGCTCTATATGAACAGCGGCAAGGCAAGCACCATTACGACGCAGAAGCTCTTCGATATTAAGCCAATGCCGAAGGGAAGTCTGGAAGAGTTGATGATGCGAAGCGGGTATAAAATTGCATATGCCGATCTTTCCAAGCATAAGTCCCCGAAGCAGAGCAACTCATGGATGTTCAAGCCGATCTATGCAGCGGAGGATGGAATGACGTCGGAGATTATTGAGCCGATGTCAATGCGATTCGTTCCAAGAGAACAGTTCGACGGTATCATCGTCTTCGATAAAGTAAAGGAGCCTACAACGAAATACGAATCCGGTTCTACTAGAGAGAGAAAATAAAATATTATAATTAAAAGTGCCTATAGCTCATATAGGCACTTTTTTGCTATGTAAACAAGGATATTTCCAGCCTAATTCCACCTGTAAACTTATCTAATCAAAACTTTGTGAGCAGTTTGATTTGTAATTCTAGTTAATCATTGTTAATCTGGTAATAACTTCACATGTTATTAGCTTACACGATCAATGTAGTGAAAACATGAATTGAAACCAACTAGGGAAGGTAGGGATCTTTTTGAAACATACCAAGATACGAAAAATAGCGCTTTTCGTCGGAATACTATCTTTGTCTCTTACAAATGTCAACTTGTTTACTGGGGTATCCTTACAGGCAGAAGCAAAAGAAAAAACGACCAAATACTCAAGCCTGCCAATCAAGCTCATCAGCAATTCGTTCAACTTGAGAAAAAGTATGATGCTCGACTGGGCGTTTATGCGATCGATACAGGCACGAACCAGACAATCACTTATCGTTCAAATGAACGGTTTGCTTATACGTCTACCTTCAAGGCTTTAGCTGCAGGAGTTCTACTGCAAAAAAACGAAATTGAGCAGCTTGACAAAGTTATTACGTATACAAAAGATGATCTTGTTGAATATTCACCGATCACGGAGAAGCATGTACATACGGGAATGACACTTGGGGAACTTGCAGAGGCTGCCGTTCGTTTCAGTGATAATACTGCAGTCAACCTTTTTCTTAAAGAACTAGATGGACCAAAAGGATTCGAAAAAGCGCTGAGACAAATTGGTGATCAAGTTACTCACGCGGATCGTTATGAAACAGAATTAAACGAGGCTACTCCTGGAGACATTCGCGATACAAGCACACCTCAAGCGCTTGCTGATGATCTGAAGGCTTTCACAGTCGGAAATGCGCTCCCGGCCGATAAACAAAATCTCCTAATGAATTGGATGCGCGGAAATGCTACCGGAGACAAGCTTATTCGCGCTGGCGTTCCAATAGATTGGGAAGTTGCCGATAAATCAGGAGCAGGAGGCTACGGAACACGAAACGATATCGCCATCGTATGGCCACCAAATCGAGCACCTATTATCATTGCAGTTCTATCCAGCCGCGATAAGAAAGATGCTGCCTATCATAACGAACTGATTGCAGAGGCTGCTAAGGTTACAATGAAAGCTCTCCAGTGACCCCTTTGCTGCTCCATTCCTTATAAAATGCTATCTATTATGGTCGCACCTCATCGTATCAGACTAAAAATACACAGCGCCGACAAAGGCGCTGTGTATTTATTTTCACATGGTTCCTGTTGAACATCCCCCGTTACTGTAACCTTTTGAATATGATTCTTTTGCAATGATTAAGATCTGAAGCATTTCAAATGACTATATTTTTTTGCATCGTTACTATGCACTATTTGTATTTCACGATTGGAATGGCAGTATGTAACATAAAGGAAACCGCAGTATGCAGCGGCACAATTGTCGGAGGGATACGATATGAATAACATCGGAAATGGTCAAGTCCAGAACCGGCACCAAGCACTGGGGTTGTCAGATCAGCAGGTTCTTGAAATGTATCAGCATATGGTCTTGGCGCGGAAAGTAGATGAACGGATGTGGCTGCTGAATCGTGCGGGAAAGATCCCTTTTCTCGTTTCTTGCCAAGGTCATGAAGCAGCACAGATAGGGGCGACATACGCGTTGGATCAAATGAAAGATTTTCTGTGTCCCTATTATCGGGACATGGGTATGGTCATTGCTTTCGGCCTGACAGCACAGGAATTAATGCTTTCCGCTTTCGCAAAGGCAGGAGATCCAACGAGCGGCGGACGCCAAATGCCGGGTCATTACGGGAGCAAAAGCCGGAATATTCTTTCGGGCTCTAGTGTCGTGTCGAGCCAAATTCCGCACGCAGTTGGAATCGCTTTATCTGGAAAAATGCAAGAAAAAAACTAGTCGCATTAACAGCCTTTGGGGACGGCGGCAGCAACCAAGGGGAATTTCACGAAGCGGCGAACTTTGCGGGGGTGCACAAGCTGCCTGTCATTTTCTTGTGCGAGAACAACAAGTACGCCATATCGGTTCCGTTTTCCAAGCAGGCGGCTTGCGAAAGCATCGCGGATCGGGCAAAGGGCTATGGGTTTCCC
The DNA here is from genome assembly GCF_000293805.1 of Paenibacillus alvei DSM 29. Classification (GTDB taxonomy): domain Bacteria; phylum Bacillota; class Bacilli; order Paenibacillales; family Paenibacillaceae; genus Paenibacillus_B; species Paenibacillus_B alvei. The sequence goes on from NZ_AMBZ01000007.1 coordinate 316,992, forward strand.
GGCATTAGTGTGGACGGAAATGATCCATTAGAAGTATACAAGGTCACGAAAGAAGCGGCCGATCGGGCAAGAAGAGGAGAAGGGCCTACGCTTATCGAAGCGGTGCTCAATCGTTTAGTCCCGCATTCAAGCGATGACGATGATCGATCCTACCGTTCCCGCGAAGAAGTGGAAGAGGCCAGGAAGCAGGATCCGCTCGTATCCTTCAGCAATTATCTGAAACATTCGGGACTGTTAGATGAACATACAGACAGGGAGATCCATGACCGGATACGCATGGAAGTCGATGAGGCCACGGAATATGCGGAGTATGCCCCGGATTCAGCTCCGGAAGATGCCCTTAAGCACGTTTATGCAAAATAAGGGGAGTGAGGAGAAATGGCCGTAATTTCTTATCTTGAAGCAGTGTCCCAAGCTCTTCGAGAGGAAATGCAGCAAGATAGCAGGGTATTTGTATTAGGAGAAGACGTCGGAGTGCGTGGGGGCGTATTTCGGGTTACACAGGGATTCCACGAGGAATTCGGGGAACAGCGGGTTATCGACACGCCGCTATCGGAAGCGGCCATTGCAGGCGTATCGATTGGAGCGGCTGCTCATGGAATGAGGCCAGTTGCAGAAATTCAGTTTGCCGAGTATATCATGCCTGCCGTCAACCAAATTGTGAATGAAGCAGCCAAAATGAGATACCGCTCCAACGGAGATTGGAACTGTCCCTTGGTCATTCGTGCTCCTTATGGCGGAGGAGTTCGCGGAGCCCTCTATCATTCGCAAAGCGTAGAAGCGATGTTTTGCTGCATTCCTGGCTTAAAAGTGGTCACGCCCTCCACTCCGTATGATGCCAAAGGCTTGCTTAAGGCGGCCATCCGCGATGAAGATCCTGTTATTTTCTTCGAGCATAAGCGATGTTATCGCTCGATCAAAGGAGAAGTGCCGGTCTCGGATTACACGGTGCCGATCGGGAAGGCGGATATTAAGCAGCAAGGGGAAGACATCACCGTTATTTCTTACGGTCTAACCTTGCATTTTGCGCTAAAAGCGGCAGAGCAGCTATCTAAAGACGGATACAGTGCTCACATTCTGGATCTGCGCACCCTATATCCTCTGGACAAGGAAGCGATTGTAGAGGCTGCTCGCAAAACCGGAAAAGTGCTCATTATTCATGAAGACAACAAGGAAGGCGGCGTTGGTGCTGAAGTCGCGGCGATCATCGCAGAGGAATGCCTTTATGAACTGGATGCTCCGATCAAACGCCTTTGCGCTCCAGACGTTCCCGCTATGCCTTACAGCTTGCCAATGGAAAAGTTCTTCATGCTCAACCCGGATAAAGTATATCAGGCCATGAAAGAATTGGCTGAATTGTGATCCGACGGGAGGAGAATATGGCTGAGAAAATCGTTATGCCCCAGTTAGGAGAAAGTGTAACGGAAGGAACCATTTCCAAGTGGCTCGTCAACGTCGGGGATAAAGTCAATAAATACGATCCTGTATGCGAAGTGCTGACAGATAAAGTGACTGCGGAGGTTCCTTCTACTTTTAGCGGCACGATAACCGAAATTGTCGTTCAAGAAGACGAAACGGTAGCAGTAGGAACTTTGCTCTGCTGTATTGAGGAGGTAAAAACAAGCGGTTATACCGGGTGAATCCAAGCCAGCTTCTGCCGCCCCATATGAAGAAACCGTTGATACTACCGTACAATCAGCCCGGCAGCAGCGCTATTCGCCAGCCGTGCTCAAACTGGCGCAAGACAACAACCTCGATCTTTCCCGTATAGAAGGATCAGGCATTGCGGGACGCATCACCCGGAGAGACATCATGCAAATCGTACAAGGAAGGAAACAACCCGAAGACTCCCCAGTTTCGCAAAAGAATCTCCATCTCAGTCGTCATCACGAGCGGCACCATCAATTCCCGATATTTCACTGCCTTCCGAATCCATTGATGCATGTTCTGTCTTACATGCTACCATTCATCAAACCGACGAGATGATCCCGGTTACCGGCATCCGCAAGACGATAGCCAAACGAATGGTACAAAGCAAGCAGGAAATCCCGCACGCATGGCTGATGGTTGAATGCGATGTCACGAATCTGGTTAGTTATCGCAGCCGGATCAAAGAAGAGTTTAAGAAAAAAGAAGGACTCCATCTCACTTATTTGCCATTCTTTATTAAGTCAGTAGCGGAAGCTCTGAAGGAATTCCCTATTTTAAATTCGCAGTGGACAGACAATCACATCATCGCCAAAAAAGCGGTTCATATCTCGATTGCCGTGGCCACCGAGAATGCCTTATTCGTTCCCGTTATTAAGGACGCCGACCAGAAAAGCATTTATGGTCTAGCCAAAGCGATAGACGAATTGATCACGAAAACGAAAGAAGGCAAGTTAACGCAGGCGGATCTAACTGGCGGAACGTTTACCGTGAATAACACAGGCTCCTTCGGCTCCGTGCTTTCAGCCCCGATCATCAATCCACCGCAGGTAGCCATTTTGAGTATGGAAGCCATCGTCAAACGTCCGATCGTCATCAATAACATGATTGCCGTTCGCGATATGATGAACATTTGTCTTTCCTTGGATCACCGGGTTTTGGACGGTCTTGTGTGCGGCCGCTTCTTGAAAAGAGTCAAGCAAAAGATTGAAAGCTACGGCACGGACATCGGACTTTATTAAAAAGGAGCGATGAAATCATGCATTTTGATTTAACCGAAGAACAGGCCTTGATCAAAAAAATGATGCGCGATTTTTCGGAGGGTGAGGTTGCCCCGGGCGCGGATGAACGGGATCGTACGAAGCAATTTCCGAAGGATGTCTTCGATAAATTAACGAAGGTAGGCGTCATGGGTCTTCCTTTTCCCGAACAGTATGGCGGCGGGGGAGCGGATACCATTAGCTTTGCTATCGCTGTAGAAGAATTAAGCCGGGTCTGCGCATCAACGGGCATTACCTATTCCGCTCATATTTCATTAGGCGGAGCACCCATTCATTTATTCGGAACGCACGAGCAAAAGAAAAAATACTTAACTCCTCTTTGTACAGGGGAATACATGGGCGCGTTTGGACTGACGGAACCGAATGCAGGCTCCGACGCAGGCGGAACCCAAACAACAGCGAAGTTGAATGGGAGTCAGTGGATCATTTCCGGTTCCAAATGCTTCATTACCAACGCAAGCTTTGCCAAAAACCTGTCGCTCACGGCCGTCACCGATCGCACCAAAGGGACGGATGGAATCAGTGCGTTTATCGTGTCTACAGATGCGCCAGGATTTACGGTCATTAACAATTACGAAAAAATGGGGCTGCACGCTTCAAATACAACGGAATTAATTTTACAAGATGTAACCGTTCCCAAAGAAAATCTTCTAGGGAAAGAAGGACATGGATACAAGCAATTTTTAGCTACGCTTGACGGAGGCCGAATTGGTATCGGAGCGATGGCGGTTGGAATTGCCCAAGGGGCTTACGAAAAATCACTCCAATATGCTAAAGAAAGAAAACAGTTTGGACAAAGCTTATCCTCCTTTCAAGCCATCCAATTCAAGCTGGCTGACATGGCCATGAATATTGAACTGGCACGCACTATGGTGTATAAAGCGGCATGGCTTAAGGATAAAGGCAGGAAGTTCAAGAAGGAAGCGGCGATGGCCAAATTATTTGCCTCGGAAATATGCATGAAGGCGTGCGATCAAGCCGTTCAGATCCATGGCGGTTATGGATATATGAAAGAATACCAGGTCGAGCGGTTCTTCCGGGACGCCAAGCTGCTTGAGATCGGGGAAGGAACTTCGGAAGTGCAACGAATGGTCATTGCACGCCAGATCGGTTGTTAAAGGGGATCGTGACTATGTTCAAAAAGATTCTAATCGCCAACCGAGGCGAAATTGCAGCTCGAGTGATCCGCACTTGCAAAACGCTGGGCATTGCCACCGTCAGCATCTACTCGAAAGTGGATAAAGAAGCCCCTCACGTCAAAATGGCGGATGAGGCCTACGAAGTCGGAAATCCCAAAGTAACAGACAGCTATTTAAAAATTGACAAAATTTTAGAAATCGCCCTTCTTTCAAAAGCGGATGCGATACACCCCGGCTACGGACTTCTTTCGGAAAATGCGGAATTTGCACGCCGTTGCGAGGAAGCCGGTATCGTATTTATCGGTCCATCAGCAGATGTCATTGCCCGTATGGGCAGTAAAATTGAAGCCCGAAACAGCATGGAACAGGCAGGCGTGCCTGTTGTCCCCGGCATTTCCTTGCCGTTAGCGGATGCGGAAGAAGCGGCACAGGCAGCCAGCCGTATCGGCTATCCGGTTATGCTGAAAGCCTCGGCCGGCGGTGGCGGCATCGGCATGCAAATCGTAAATAACGAAGCGGAGATGAAGCAAGCATTTGAAGGGAACCAGAAGCGTGCTGCTAATTTCTTCGGAGATGGGGCCATGTATCTAGAGAAGGTCGTGGAAAATCCTCGGCATATCGAAATTCAGATTTTGGCTGACGCCCAGGGGAATACCGTCTACTTATGGGAGCGGGAATGTTCCATTCAACGGCGTCATCAAAAAGTCGTAGAGGAAGCTCCTTCTGCCTTTTTGGATGAACTCATGCGAGAAAAAATGGGAGAAGCGGCGGTTAGGGCGGCTAAATCGATTGGATACCGGAATGCCGGAACGATCGAATTTTTAGTCGACGAGCACAAAAATTTCTATTTCCTTGAAATGAATACTCGTCTGCAGGTGGAGCATACGATTACAGAAGAGATTACCGGCTTGGACTTGGTTGCAGAGCAGCTGCGAATTGCGGCAGGACATTCTTTGAACTTTGGTCAATCTGATGTGAAACGCGAAGGCCATGCGATTGAAGTACGGATTTATGCGGAAGATCCGAAGACGTTCTTCCCATCTCCAGGAGTAATTACAAAGTTTTCCACACCTGAAGGAGAAGGAATCCGCCATGAGCTGGCTGTACACGATGGTTCTGTGGTCACGCCCTTCTATGATCCGATGATTGCGAAGCTGATCGTCAAAGGGAAGGATCGCAATGAAGCGATTGATCGGCTTCAACAGGCGCTGGCCGAGTATCAGGTTGAAGGCATCAAGACAAACATCCCAATGCTGCAAGAAGTCACCGGGCATCCAGCATTCCGTTCAGGCGATACAACAACAGGCTTTGTTGCGAAATATGTACTGGAGCAGACATGACTTGATTGGATAAGGCCTCGGCGAGTTACCGAAAGGCTATTCGTAAAAAAGGAGGTTATTCAGATGAGCAAAATCGTGGCGGTTATGGCGGGGAATGTATATAAGATTCTTGTCAAGCCTGGGGATCAAGTCGAGGCAGGACAAAATGTGGTCGTGTTGGAATCGATGAAAATGGAGATTTCCATTACATCTGGCACCGGAGGGACGGTAAACAAGGTCAACGTGAGCGAAGGCGACTTTGTTGATGAGGGAGAGCTGCTGATCGAGTTGGATTAAACGGATGCTGGGGGTTGGGGGAGATGAACTGGCCGGCGAGTGTGACGATCAAAGAGGTGGGTCCAAGGGACGGATTGCAAAATGAGAAGGTGTTCGTTGCAACAGAAGATAAAATCGCTTGGATCAACCAATTGTCCGGTACCGGAATGAAATCCTTAGAAATCACTTCATTTGTGAATCCGAGGTGGATTCCAGCGCTGGCAGATGCCGCTGAAGTTGCAAAAGGAATTAAGCGTATGCCTGGCATTACGTATTCGGCGCTTGTTCCGAATCGGCAGGGCTTGGAGCGAGCACTTGAAGCCAACGTGGATGAAGCGGCCGTCTTTATGTCTGCCAGCGAGACCCATAATCAAAGGAATATAAACAAGTCAATAAGCATTACTTTTCCCATTCTGCGAGAAGTTGTGCAAGCTGCTCTTTCCGCAGGAAAGTCAGTCCGCGGTTATGTATCAACGGTCTTTGGCTGTCCTTATGAAGGGCCTGTTTCTATCGACGAGGTCATCCGAGTATCGGATAAATTGTTCGAAATGGGGATAAGCGAGTTATCTCTAGGGGATACAATCGGCATTGCAAATCCAAAGCAGGTACAAGACATATTGGGTATGCTTCTAAAGCGTTTTGATGCCAAGAAACTGGCTCTGCACTTTCACGATACGCGTGGAACGGCACTGGCTAATATTCTGGTGTCCATGGACATGGGGATCACAACATTCGATGCCTCTGTCGGAGGACTGGGAGGGTGCCCGTATGCCCCTGGAGCCTCCGGCAATGTCGCTTCGGAAGATTTGCTTTTCATGCTGGATGCGATGGGGATTCAGACGGGGGTAAATCAGGAAAAGCTGCTCTCCGCGGCGCGCTTTATTCAGGAGAAGATCGGAAGAACGTTGCCGAGCCGGAATTTACAGGTCGACAGCTCGAACGAATAAGCAGGTGCATGATTGGGTTCAGGGAAAGAGGGGCGATCATGGAAAAAGCCGTATTAGTCTCTAACAGGGGAAATGGAATTGTGCTCATCACGTTGAACCGGCCGGAAGCCGCCAATTCGTTATCAATCAAGATGCTCGAACAATTGCGTGATGCGGCAGCGGCATGTAAATTGGATCGGACTGTTCGCTGTATCGTAATCACAGGCACTGGCGAGAAAGCATTTTGCGCAGGGGCCGATTTAAAAGAACGCACAGGCATGGACATGAACCAGGTACGCAGAACGGTATCTTTCATTCGCGAAACCATCAATGATGTAGAAGCCTTGCCCCAGCCTGTCATTGCCGCCATGAACGGAGCCGCTGTTGGCGGGGGAATGGAAGTGGCGTTGGCCTGTGACATTCGGATTGCCTCTACAACCGCCACATTCGCCCTTGCGGAGACTTCGCTCGGGATTATTCCCGGCGCTGGAGGAACGCAACGGCTGCCGAGGCTGATCGGGAAGGGGCGCGCGAAGGAACTCATTTTCACGGCAAGAAAAATCGATGCCGAAGAAGCAAGGAACATCGGGCTGGTAGAGGCTGTGTCTCCGCCTGAATTCCTGCTCGATAAGGCCTTAGAAATGGCGGGCCGTATTGTTCGAAATGCTCCAATCGCTGTGACCCAGGCCAAATTTGCTATCGATAAGGGAATGGAAGTGGAGCTGAACACCGGGCTGGCGATTGAGCAGCATGCATATGAAGCGACGATTCCGACAAAGGATCGCTTGGAAGGACTGCAGGCGTTCAAAGAGAAACGTCCTCCCATATTTAAGGGCGAGTAACAAGCATGTCGCAGATAAGGAGGAATAGGGGATGTCCATCGAATTCAATCCGGAGGAGCTGCAGGAACGTGTTTCACGAATCCTCAAAGGAGGGGATCCATCTTATCATCAAAAGAATGCAGATAAAGGGAAGCGATTTGTGCGCGATCGGTTGAAGCTATTGTTTGATCCGGGTTTCGAGCTGGAGGATGCATTGTTCGCTAACTGCGCTGCAGAAGATCTTCCGGCGGATGGTGTCGTTACGGCGATTGGAAAAATGAACGGGAGAACCGTGTGTGTAATGGCCAATGATTCTACCGTAAAAGCCGGTTCTTGGGGATCGCGTACGGTAGAGAAGATCATTCGAATCCAAGAGACGGCGGAGAAAATGAGAGTTCCGTTGATTTATCTCGTGGATTCAGCAGGTGCCCGCATTACAGATCAGGTCGAGATGTTTCCCGGCAGGCGCGGAGCTGGCCGTATTTTTTACAATCAAGTCAAATTGTCGGGCAAAATCCCTCAAATCTGCCTGCTGTTCGGCCCTTCGGCTGCGGGCGGAGCCTACATTCCGGCATTTTGCGATATCGTGATTATGGTAGATGGAAATGCATCGATGTATCTCGGATCCCCGCGAATGGCGGAGATGGTGATCGGAGAAAAGGTTACGCTGGAAGAGATGGGCGGAGCTCATATGCACTGCTCGATTTCCGGGTGCGGGGATGTACTGGCAAAAACCGAAGAAGAAGCCATTTTGATGGCGCGGCGATATCTTTCCTATTTTCCCTCCCATTTTTCTGAACAACCGCCGGTCGCAGAACCAGTGGCACCACCATTCTTTGAAAAATCATTGGAAGAGCTCATCCCGACTAATCAGAATGCCCCGTTCAATATGTATGACCTGATTGATCGGATTATCGACGAGGAATCATTCTTTGAGATAAAGAAGCTGTTTGCCGGAGAGCTCATTACAGGATTGGCCCGAATGAACGGAAAACCAGTCGGGATTATTGCCAATCAGCCGCGGGTGAAGGGAGGCGTGCTGTTCCTTGATTCAGCGGATAAGGCAGCCAGATTTTATTACCCTTTGCGATGCATTTCATATCCCGCTTCTATTTCTTGCCGACGTCCCCCGGTTTTATGATCGGCACGAAGGTGGAGCGAGCAGGAATTATCCGCCATGGGGCGAAAATGATATCAGCTATGTCCGAAGCAACCGTGCCTAAAATTTCGGTAATCGTTCGCAAAGCGTACGGAGCAGGCCTTTATGCGATGGCTGGTCCAGCATTTGAACCAGATTGTTGTCTTGCACTGCCTACAGCCCAAATCGCGGTGATGGGGCCAGAGGCCGCAGTCAACGCCGTATATGCCAATAAAATTGCGGGGCTTCCTGAAAACGAGCGAGCTGCCTTTATCGAACAAAAGCGTGAGGAATATAAACAGGACATTGATATTTACCGGCTAGCCTCGGAAATGATTATTGACGGAATTATTCCTGCCAATTCGCTGCGTACCGAGTTAGTAAACCGTTTCGATGCTTATTCATCAAAGGCTGTCTTCTTCTCAGAGCGCAAGCACCCGGTAAATCCGGTTTAAACCATCGACATTTTCGAACAGCACCAAGCGTTTAGCGGCGCGAGGTGCTGTTTTTGGCGTGTCAAGCATATCATGATCTTGAGCCAAGGGATGAATGGTTTGGATACCACTTTGCCTGTAGGGGAAGGAGGAAGATCCGGATCAGATGGATATTAAACAGCTTCATTATTTTGCAGAAGTAGCCAAGCATAAAAATTTTACAAAAGCTTCGCAGGTTTTGTTTGTTTCTCAGCCATCTATCAGTAAGATGATCAAAAGTCTCGAGGATGAGTTGGGCGTTACTTTGCTTGATCGTTCCGACAGGGAGATTGTACTCACCGATACAGGCAAGCTGGTTAACGAGAAGGCTTTGAAAATTTTACAGATGCTAGAGGATTTATCTTCTTCTGTAAATGAACTGGTTCACGTGCAAAGAGGAAAAGTGACAATGGGGATCATGCCTACAATCAGCGCATTGCTTTTCCCAAAAATCATTGCCGGATTCAAGAAGAGATATCCCAAGATTGAGATTCAAATGGTAGAATACAGCGCGAAACAAGTAATGATGCAGATGGAGCAAGGAAATATCGATTTTGGGGTCACGGTGCTGCCGGTGAACACACGTTTGTATCGAACGGTTTCCTTATTAACGGAAGAACTGGTAGTCATCGTGAGCAGTCATCATTGGCTGGCCGGGAGAAAATCCGTCAGCTTGACCGAATTACAGAATGAGCCGTTCATACTGTTCACCAAGGAATTTGCCCTTCATGACGTAGTAGAGCAAGCATGCTTGCAGGCTGGGTTCGAACCCAAGGTCGCTCATTTGACCTCTCTATGGGATTTCTGTTGCGAGATGGTAGCTTCGCAACTAGGAATATCATTGATTCCGCGGTCGATGGCGAACCGTTTGCACCATCTTGCCATTCATGCCGTTACCGTCTCTCAACCGGAAATTGCTTGGGAGTTGGCTCTCATTTATCCTCGGGATAAATATCTTTCATATGCATCCCGCGCGTTTATCTCCTATCTCAAGGCCAATCCGCCGAATCATCCAGGATTATGAACAGTGGCTAATTCCAATATGAATACGGAACTCTCGGAAAATGGAATTGGCGGGCAACAGATGACTGAAGGGATTGGATGAAGCGGAGTCCAAAACCTATCATAAGGTTTTAGACTCATTATCGGAAACTTCAACCAATCGTCATTGAATTACGGAAAATATAAAAGCGAAAGGGTGCATTTATTTCACTTTGCAATTTTTTATGCCAAGAACCGCATTCGCCGGACAATAGCGGGTTGTGCCTGTAATGATCGGGGCCAATCCAATTAATCCCCACCATCTTCTATAATAAAGTCCCGCAAAGATGATTGCAGCTCCAATCGAGATTCGAATCGCTTGTTCTGTTTTACCAACATTACATTTCAAGTTTTTCCACCTCCGTAAGCGAAGTCAATTTGCTCAAACACATATTAAAGTTACCGCATAATTATGGTTTGAAATAGGGTGCATTCTCATGCGTGGAATAGATTGGCTAATCTAGGTTCAAACACACTCTCCTAATGGGCTGTTAGGGGAGTTTTTTATTTGATTCTTTCTTAATGGTTATATATGGTGGTTATGTGTTATATATACAAAATCATGTTTAATAAGAAAACCCATATATGGAATGTATTATGATATATACTCGAATTAGACTCAAAAAAATTTTATTCCTGTCATAAAAGTTATGAAATTTCGTATTCTTTCTATTTATAAATATAAAAAATTCATACCAAATTACCGATAAAAAATTAATGTAGTACATTAGTACTACAAATTTACATAAAAAGGGGATCACTGTATGAAGAAAAAATCAAACCACTTGAAAGGAAGGAAAGTACTCGTAAGTTTGTTAGTAAGCTTACAAGTGTTCGCTTTTGCGAGTATTTCCTCCGCAGCACCAACCGAACCCAATGATATTGATATGGGGATCGCAGGACTGAACTATAATCGCAATGAGGTTTTGGCTATTCAAGGGGATCAAATCAGTAGTTTTGTTCCCAAAGAAGGCATTCAGTCCAATGGCAAATTTATCGTGGTTGAACGGGACAAAAAATCACTCACAACGTCACCCGTAGATATTTCCATCGTTGATTCAATCACGAATCGCACGTATCCAGGCGCAATACAGCTTGCAAATAAGGATTTTGCCGATAATCAGCCTAGTCTGGTTATGGCTGCGAGAAAACCATTAGATATTAGCATCGATCTGCCTGGTTTGAAGAACGAGAATACAATTTCCGTTCAAAATCCAAATTACGGCACTGTATCTAGTGCCATTGATCAGCTCGTGTCGACTTGGGGCGAGAAGTATTCCAGCACGCATACACTGCCTGCAAGATTACAATACGCTGAATCCATGGTTTACAGCCAAAATCAAATTTCCAGCGCCCTGAATGTGAACGCTAAAGTACTGAACGGTACACTCGGAATCGACTTTAACGCGGTTGCAAATGGCGAGAAAAAAGTGATGGTTGCTGCTTACAAGCAAATCTTTTATACCGTAAGTGCAGGACTGCCCAACAATCCATCAGACTTGTTCGATGACAGTGTGACATTTGCTGAGTTAGCTCGCAAGGGAGTAAGCAATGAGGCACCGCCGCTGATGGTATCTAACGTGGCTTACGGCAGAACTATTTACGTAAAATTGGAAACAACTTCTAAGAGCAATGACGTACAAACGGCATTTAAATTGTTGCTCAATAATCCTAGCATACAAGCTAGCGGACAGTACAAAGATATTTATGAGAACAGCTCGTTTACTGCCGTTGTACTAGGCGGCGACGCGCAAACCCATAACCAAGTCGTTACGAAAGACTTCAATGTTATCCAAAGTGTAATCAAGGACAATGCACAATTTAGCAGCAAGAACCCTGCTTACCCGATTTCATATACAAGTGTCTTCTTGAAAGACAATTCCATTGCTGCTGTTCACAACAATACCGAGTATATCGAGACGAAAACGACGGAATATTCGAAGGGTAAAATTAAGCTTGATCATAGTGGTGCATATGTAGCTCAGTTTGAAGTATATTGGGATGAATTTTCATATGATGCAGATGGACAAGAAATCGTGACTCGTAAAAGTTGGGATGGAAATTGGCGCGATAGATCTGCTCATTTCTCAACAGAAATCCCACTTCCTCCTAATGCCAAGAACATAAGAATTTTTGCGAGAGAATGCACAGGTCTTGCTTGGGAATGGTGGAGAACAGTTGTTGATGAATATAACGTTCCGTTAGCAAGCGATATTAATGTTTCGATTTGGGGAACAACGTTATATCCGAAATCATCCATTACTCACTAATTATATATGAATGTATGAACATCTCCTCATTTAATTGGGGAGATGTTTTTTCTTTTGCATGTTTTTGCTGCTTACTCATTTATGATAGAATTTGCACTAATTACATCGGTAGTGAAGAGATGTTCGGGGGTTATACAAAAATTCTTTGTACTATTTGTATACTATGATAAACTTGATTTCATAATTAGATTCAATTGATGGTATGGGAATGCCCTTATTTTGAACTATGGAAGTCAACCGATATATGTCATCTTTATAGAAAGAAACCATGTTTTCAAGCTTACCCTATACAATTTGACGTAGGGAAGCGGGCTTCAATGCACGACCCTTCCCTTGAAGGCTAATTACGAAATCTGCGACCCAATCCATATTCAATGTATCTAAATCACGGAATATAGTACGTTTCGTTACTTCAAATTTATCTGCTAATTCTTGAATCGTAACTCGTTCTTTATTCGTTACCCCCCCAATAATGCCTATCAACCTGTCAATCTTCAAAGAATCACCTTCTCATGCTTGCTTTATTGTGTGGTGTATTATATCAAATTGTTCTTGCTGATGCTCAGACTTCGAATAGCTAAAAATACCGCTTCAAAATATATTGACAACAAAACAGATGGGACTATTTAACTTATTTAGTAATATTATTTCCTAGTCTAGAAATGTTGACGAAATTTGAATAATCGTGTTACTATTAACTCGAATTCAAGATATACGGATTCGAACCTTTTTACACTTTTTAAAGGTGGGATTAAGAAATGGGTTTTTTAAATAGGTTCTTTGCTTCAAATAAAAAGGAGGAAAAAGTAATGGCAGAATTAAATATCGGAATCATTATTGGATCAACACGTGAAGGGCGTGTAAGTCCACAGGTGGCACAATGGGTAAAAGAAATTGCAGATCAACGCGGAGATGCGAATTATACAATTATTGATATTGCAGATTACAAATTGCCTTTACTAGGTGAACCAGGGCAAGATGCTTCTGGTGCACAAGCTTGGTCAGAAGTGATTGCAAAGCAAGATGGGTTTGTTTTCATCGTACAAGAGTACAATCATTCCATTACAGGTGCTCTCAAAAATGCACTGGATTATTTACGAGTTGAATGGAATAACAAAGCTGCGGGTATTGTATCTTATGGCTCTGTAGGTGGTGCGCGAGCGGCTGAACATTTGCGTGGTATTATGGGTGAGCTATTAATTGCAGATGTACGTGTACATCCAGCCTTGTCACTATTCACAGATTTTGAAAATGGTACTGATTTTAAACCAAAAGCAGTGCAAACCGATTCTGTTAACCAAATGTTAGACCAATTAATTCCTTGGTCCAAAGCTTTATATACAATTCGTTAATTTGAATAATTTATTTCACTAGTAAAGGAAGTATTTGTATGCATATTGAATGGTCAAATACACAGATGTATAACACGATTATGTCTATTGCAACAGGAATAGGTCTCTTGCAGCTAGTCCGTTTTGGATGGCTTCTTAAAAGAGGAAGACAAGTAAGTTTAGAGGGATGGGCTATAGGATTTGCTGTATCCGGCTTTATTCTTACTCTTCTGGGTGGAGCCATGACGCTCACATGGCCTTTATCCAAAGTAGGATTTCCTTTTGACGATATTATATTTGGAGAACCCTCTCTTGCATTTGGAGTAATGTTGCTTGCAGGGGCAGTTATCCTTTGGCGTATGTCAAATAAAATATCGAAAAATGAACAAATGACAAAAGAGTTCAAAAAGGACTCAAAAGTAATTCTTGATCAGACTGTCGAAATGGCTCGTCCTCTTTCTTATTTTGCTTCAGCGATGGGACTTGCCCTGATTTCAATTGCAATTGCAGGTGTATATTTCCAACTGTTTGCAGCGCCGCCTGAAGAACCTATTTCAGGTCAGTTTGCAGACTACCCTATGCTTGAAGCATCGTTTATTTCAGGACTATACGCACTTACTGGAATTGGAGCTATTTTGCTGCCCTTCTCATTAGCGAATAGAGAGTCTTTTGTTGTTAAAATTATGAGTACTGTTTGGACAATTACGGGAGTGTCATTCACTTTATTCGGAGCATTGAATTATTTCACTCATATTGGATTAATTGTAAATACGATGTAATAAAGAAGCAGTCATATCTACCACCTGGTGTGCATCTTAACACCTTCAAGAGAATGTTTTTATGTCGCAAGATATGAAGACAACCTTGGAGGTGTTTTTTGCGTTGGCATTAACATGATCTCACAATAATCGGATGATGATATCATCTGACGACCATCTAATCCAATATTTCTTTCTGTTCTTCTTCGTTACTCAGTCCATTCAATTCAAAAAAGGGACATAAGATCCTAAATGTTACTTTTAGGTGCCTATATAACTTAAAAGTGCGTACTTACCTTCGCAAAAGATACTCCTTATAATACATGTTGTGGACATCTTCAAACCTAACGCGAATGATAGAACTAACTCCATTGGACTTATTCATACAGCTTTAATATGGTGCTTGGAGCTGTGAATCCTTATTCGTTGGAGTATAGCGTTAGAAGAAAACGATCAAAATAGCGGTAAAGATCGGGTACTTCAAAGTCTGGTTGAAATAAAGAATTTGAAGAGAGGAGGATAGGATACTATGCCATTCATTGAGCTAAATACTTGGCCAACGATGTCAACAGATGAAAAAAGGAATTCATTTATAATGTAACCGAACTTACAACAAAATTATTAAAGATTGTCCCTGACAAAATTCAAGTATTGATAAAAGAACTCGAGAAAGAAAACTGGGGAAAAGCTGGGGCAGCCGCAATCGATGCTAATTTTGCAGAGAAGAGCAGGATGGTCAATTGGAATACAAAAGAGTCTTATCATGCACTGGATAATAACATAGATGGAATGGCTGTCATCACGATTGATATATGGAATACATTTGATCAAGATACAAAGGATAAATGGGTAAACCAGCTTACACAAATAACTTCTAAATTCACTCATGCACCTATGGACAAAGTACTTATCGTCATTCGTGAAATGATTCCAGGTAACTGGGGACAAAGTGGTGTAACGGGAGCAGATAAAGACTTTCTTTCCAAAAGTCGGACATTTTAAATAAAGACCACGCATTCGAAACAGATAATAATGGAGGTAATTGGAATGACCAAAAATTTGCAGGATACAACGACGTTGCATAACGGTGTAAAAATGCCTTGGTTTGGTATTGGAGTATTTAAAGTAGAAGAGGGGCCTGAGTTAGTTAATGCGGTAAAAGCAGCTATTGCGAATGGTTATCGTAGTGTTGATACTTCAGCTATCTATGGTAATGAAGAAGGAGTCGGACAAGGCATCCGTGAAGGAATTCAAAAAGCTGGGATTTCAAGAGAAGACTTGTTTGTAACTTCCAAAGTATGGAATGCTGATTTGGGATATGAGTCCACAATTGCCGCATACGAAACAAGTTTAAAAAAGCTCGGGCTGGAATATCTTGATTTATACCTCGTTCACTGGCCTGTAGAAGGTAAGTATAAAGACGCATGGAAAGCGTTAGAGACCCTTTATAAAGAAGGAAGAGTAAAAGCAATCGGGGTAAGTAATTTTCAAATTCATCATCTTGAAGAATTGATGAAAGATGCAGAAATTAAACCGATGGTGAATCAAGTGGAGTACCATCCGCGTTTGACTCAAAAAGACCTCCAATCGTTCTGCCAAGAACATGGAATCCAGCTAGAGGCATGGTCCCCATTAATGCAAGGGCAATTATTAGACAACGAGGTTTTTAACAGAAATTGCGAGAAAATATAACAAATCTGTAGCTCAAGTCATTTTGCGATGGGATTTACAAAATGGTGTTGTGACGATTCCAAAGTCTACAAAAGAACATCGAATTATTGAAAACTCTATAGTGTTTGACTTTGAGTTAACGGTAGAAGATATGAAAAAAATTGACGGTTTAAATCAGAACCATCGAGTGGGTCCAGATCCGGACAATTTTGATTTCTAATGAATTCCTTCATATATAGGAACGTGTAGGAAGGAGAACTTCATGAGTGTATTTTCCAATCACCACGGCTATAATCGGATGTATAAAGAAGGGGAGTTGACACTAGGACTCCACATTCCATTAGAAAATTATCAGTTCGGAACTCCGACAATGGAGAAGCAAGTAGAGTTATCGCAATTAGCTGAGCATTATGGTTTTACCGGTTTATGGCTTCGAGATGTAATATTAGAAGATCCTTCGTTTGGCGACCCAGCAGTAGGTCAAATTTATGATATGCTTATTTATTTAACCTATTTAGCAAGCCAGACGAAAGAAATCGCCTTAGGAACGTCTGCGATTGTCCTTACATTACGTCATCCCTTACGAGTGGCTAAGGAAATCGCGACGATCGACCGTTTATTTCCAGAACGCTTAATTATGGGAGTTTCTTCTGGTGATCGGAGAGCCGATTTCCATGGTCTGAACGTTAATCATGATGATCGAGGAGATCGATTCATTGAATCATTTCATTATTTAAATCAAGTGTTATATAAAGAGTATCCTTCTATTCGATCTTCTTTAGGAGTCATTCAGGGCAGTAATTTAGTTCCAAAACCGACAAAGCGAATTCCGACGATCATTACAGGATATGCGCAGCAGTCGATGGAATGGTTTGCGGAAAATGGCGACGGATGGATGTATTATCCGAGAAGTCCGCAATTTCAAGCCGAGGCGATTCGACAGTGGAGAGAACTTGTGGAGCAGTACCATCCTGGGGTCTTTAAACCATTTACACAGCCCATGCATTTGGATTTATCAGAGGATCCAAATGAAATGCCTACCCCGATTCGTTTGGGATTCCGAGTAGGGCGGAATCGATTAGTAGAATTACTGAACATATATAAAGAAATTGGCGTAAATCATCTTTTCTTTGCATTATTTGATGGGAAAAGGCCGGCTGAAGAAGTTATTCATGAGCTAGGCGAAGACGTGTTGCCTCATTTTCCTGCAATCAAGCAGCAATAAGAAAATTACAGGGGAGTGGAATTGTTGGAGTTCATATCCTTATCCACTCCTTATTTTATAAAAATGAAGTGTTGATTGAGCTAAAAGCAGTTGTGGTAAATGCGAGGGAAGAGGAAACTACATTTAATGTTGGAGGGATTTCAAATGTTTATGAATTTGAAAGGGAAGACTGCGCTAGTTACGGGATCTACAGCAGGTATTGGGAAAGCAATTGCTATGTCATTAGCAATGGAAGGCGTTACGGTCATTATAAATGGACGCCATGAAGAAAAGGTTAAGCAAACCATGAAAGAAATTCAAGAACAGGCTCCTGAAGCTGTCCTTCAGTCATTAGTATCTGATTTAGGATCAGAAAAAGGGTGCCAAAAGGTTATAGAGGAATACCCAGAAGTAGATATTCTTATTAACAACTTAGGGATTTTTGAGCCAAAAGAATACTTTCATATTCCTGATGAAGATTGGTTTAAGATGTTTGAGGTCAACATTATGAGTGGTGTTCGGCTTACTCGATGGTACCTGAATCAAATGATTCAAAAAAGAAGGCCGGGTTATATTTATCGCTAGTGAAGCAGCCATTATGCCTTCTCAAGAAATGGCCCATTATAGCGCGACTAAGACGATGCAGCTCTCGCTGTCACGCAGTTTAGCCGAGCTGACGAAAGGCACAAACGTAACCGTCAACACGATTATGCCTGGTTCCACTCTAACGGAAGGCGTGGAAACGATGCTAAACAGCTTATATCCAAATGAGAAATTGAACATGGAGGAAGCTGAATTGCGGTTTATGAAAGAAAATCGGCCAACTTCTATCATTCAGCGGCTTATTCGACCAGAAGAAATAGCACATTTTGTTACGTTTTTAAGTAGTCCTCTTTCTTCAGCTATTAATGGTTCTGCTTTAAGAATCGATGGAGGATTAGTACGTAGTGTATTTTAATGGAATGCGGGTACTGCGCCTTCATTCAATTGCAAATTCTGAGCTTAAATTACAAAAAACCTGTACTTTTTTATCCATGTAGATAAGAAAGTACAGGTTTTTTATATATGATCTGACCCGTCAATCGTTTTTAAAGAGACTGGATAAACCTCCAAAAGTTTCTCATCCCAGCGCAAACGAAGGCTCGTGCTAGCGCATTACCATGTCGGCGATAGGATAATCCGGTTGCATGCTTAATACTTGAATATTCCGTCGCAGGCGGTTATATCGCAGCGAGCAGTAATCCAGGTAATCATCCCCTGTATAATGACGCAGCAGGGCCCACACCGTCCATAACAAATCCTGGGCCATCATATAGCATTTGACCTTCATCAGATCATCCTGCGTCAACGCATTGCCGTAATAGGCTTCAAACAGTTGGTCAATCGCCTCTGCTGTCAAACGCGATTCGATGATATACGCAGCAATATCAAAAGCAGGATCGTTCATTCCGGAATATTCCCAATCAATCAAATAGACACTGCCGTCCCCGTCTACAAGAAAATTCTCTGGAACCGTATCATTATGGCAAGGTACGGAAAGGACATTTTTGACATGGTCTTGCATGAAACGAAGCAATTGCTCTTTTAAGGGCGCGTAGTCAAAAAACAATTCACCGTTGATCTGCGTGACAATAGTTTCATATTTGGCAAGCTCACTGAGCCAATCAAACTTGTTAGGGAAGTGCTTGGGACTACCATGAATCTTCTTTAGTAAAGAAGAAACGGCCTGCAAGCTTTGCAAAGCCATGGGGCCTGCCGCGGCAAGCGTTGTGCTATCGGGAATATATTTGCTGATCTTAATGCCGCTTTCCTCATCAAAATAGATACACTCCGAATTTACGCCAAACTCCGAAGCGATGCCGTTGTTTACACGCTCTATCCTGCGGTCGATCATCTGATCCGTCAGGTTACCGGGCTTGCGAATCACGTACTCCGTTCCGTGGATATTCATAATGTAGTTATAATTGGTCAACCCGCCCGCAAAACGAGATTTGTCAAAAACAATACGCTCGTCTTCAAAAAACAGACGGAGTTTTCGCTGCACCAGTTCTTCCATATTCATTTGTTTGGATAAAAAGTCGGTTAGAGGTTTCATGATGGCCTTTTCTCGGCATTCCATATACATGCGTTAACCATTGTATACACTCGCCGCACAGATTTTTCCACAATTATAGCAAGATAGCAGGAGAATTTCAATGAAACGAACGAGCTTGAGGGCGTTCTGGTACTTGTGATGCAAGAAAGACGTTTTTGTACCAGATTGTCGGTAAAAGGGGCATTAGAATCCTAAAATCATCTACCGAATCCTCCATAATCACGGAGCGAACCTATGTTAACCTGCAAGTAGGAGTTGAAGTATCTGATATTAATAGCGGATTCACAAATTAAAATACCCAGGTGAGGTGAGGTTCGATTGGAATACCGGGGAGAAGAAGCTCTTGGGCTTGTGGAAACATTGGGCATGGTTCCTGCCATTCAAGCGGCGGACGCTATGCTTAAAGCAGCAGATGTTGTTCTTGTATCCTATGAGAATGTGGGTTCCACGCTTGTAACGATAATGGTAAAAGGTGATGTCGCGGCAGTTCGTTCGGCAGTAGAGGCTGGCGCTGAAGCGGCAGCGAAGATCGGCAAAGTCACTGCCCATAATGTGATGCCGCGTCCGCTCAGTTCTATTGCAGGAATTGTGAAAGCGCATGCAATTAACGCTTAATTGCCGGGAAGGGAGAGAGGTTATGAGCAAGCATGATGCACTGGGTTTCATTGAAACCTTTGGAATTGTATTCGTCATGGAAGCGGCGGATGCCATGTGCAAAGCGGCCGATGTAGATTTGATCGGTTACGAAAACGTGGCGTCCGGTTATATATCTGTCCTTGTTCGCGGAGATGTAGGGGCTGTAAGGGCTGCAGTAGATGCAGGTGTTGCCGCTGTACAGGCGATGGGGACTGAGGTGTACTGTTCCAACGTTATTCCTAATCCACACCCAGACATTGAAAAGATCATTGCCCGCTATGCCCTTCCTTCTTAAGGGCAGGTTATCGATAAATTCAAGGGAGGTGACCGTGATAAACGACATCTTTGTTATGAAATCGAAGGTTTATTCAGGCGAACAGTCACTGAAGAAACTGGCGGAAATTCAAGGTAAGAAAGCCTGTATCGTTTCCGACCAGATGATGGAGAAGTTGGGTTATCTGGAGCAAGTGGTTGATCTGTTGCAAAGCGGTGGAATCTCTACTGCAGTGTTTACCGGTGTTAAGCCGGATCCCAACGTCAGTATTGTGGCCGAAGCGCTTCAAGTGTATTGGGAAAGCGGCGCTGATGTGTTACTGGCGCTGGGCGGTGGCTCGGTCATTGATACAGCAAAGGGCGTTCTGTACTTCGCCCGGCAATATGCACAGGAGAAAGGCGCGCCTTTTGTCAAACCATCATTTATTGCCATTCCTTCTACCAGCGGCACCGGATCGGAAGTAACCGACTTTTCGGTAATTACGGTAGACGGAGACAAAATCGTGATCGTGGATGATTTTATCGCACCAGACATCGCGATTCTCGATTCCACCCTTACCAAGCAATTGCCAAACAAAGTGGTGGTGGACACCGGAATGGATGTTCTGACTCATGCGCTGGAGGCTTATGTCTCTGCCAAAGCGACCGACTTTACCGATGCATTAGCCGAAAAGGCCGTCCAACTGGTATTTGCTCATCTGGAAACGCTTTACCACAATCCGGCAGATGCAGAGGCGCGGATTCGGGTGCAGCATGCATCCTGTATGGCGGGAATGGCGTTTACTAACGCCGGTCTTGGTATCATTCATAGTATGTCCCACGCCTTTGGCGGAACGTTTCACATTGCTCACGGACGGGTGAATTCCCTGCTTCTTGAGGCGGTAATGGAGTATAACGCCAACTTGGGCGGAAAAGCCATAGACAGGGTTTGCGAACGTTATGCTAGGCTCGCTTCGCTGCTGCACTTGCCGGCCCGAACCGCCCGTGAAGGAACCGTAAGTTTGATCCAGGCAATTGGAAAGCTGAAACGCTCCATCGGTATCGAAACCGGAATCCGCGAACTTGGCGTCGATCAGGATGCTTTTGAGGAGGCGTTGTCCCGTATGGCGCGAACCGCGATGGCAGACCGCTGTACGCCAACCAATCCTCGTCAGCCAACGGAGGAAGAGTTGGCGCACATTTACCGTAAAAGCTTTTAATAGGTTGTTCAAATAGTCCGCTTTTGATCACGAAGTAAATCATGAAGTGGACTCGGCATCGAATCTTGAATTCAGCCGGTCTAAGCAGATGCTTACGAAGTATGTTTCCTCCGGAAACATTTCAGGTGCTCATGTACCCAAAACGTACACTCCGCTCCTCAGGCCCTAGCTTCATCCAACTGAAGCGTTTTGAAAAAACGCACATCGGAAGCATAAGCTCCGGTGCTGAAAACCGGCCTTTTTGAACACGCATTTTATATATATAAATCCTACAAGATTGCGAGGGAAATATATTGGATATTCATGAGTTTTCAAGCAAATTTGCCGAAGCTACGAAAGCCATGGCTCCTCAAGAACGAGCAGCGATCATGAAGCTGTTCCAGGGAATTTCTAAGGGGCTATCAGATAAAGGAGCTCAACCGCTGACAGCAGACGGCTCGAGTCAGCATCGCAAGGAAGAATGCGCATACCCGGAGGGAATGACCGAGCGTTTGCGGGCTTTGAAAGAACATTATTTGACCGCTACGCCAAGCATTACAACCTATCGTGCCAGAGCCTTTACTCAGGTATACAAGGAAAATCCGGGTCTGCCAGCAATTATGCTGCGTGCCAAGGCTTTCCGCAAAGCGTGTGAAGAGGCTCCGCTGCTCATCCAGGACAACGAGTTGATTGTTGGTCATCCTTGCGGCGCGCCGCGCGCAGGCGCTTTCTCGCCTGACATTGCTTGGCGCTGGACCCGGGATGAGCTCGATACCATTCACAACCGTCCTCAGGATCCGTTCTACATCTCCGAGGAAGACAAGCGGATTATGCGCGAGGAGCTGTTCCCGTTCTGGGAAGGCAAATCGGTGGATGAAATTTGTGAACAGCAATATCGGGATGCTGGTCTGTGGGAATTTTCCGGCGAAGCATTCGTCAGCGATCTTTCCTATCATCAGATCAACGGCGGCGGAGACTCCAACCCAGGCTACGATGTCATTCTTATGAAGAAAGGGATGCTGGATATCCAGCGGGAAGCCAAAGAGCACATTGCGAAGCTGTCCATGCAAAACCCGGAAGACATCGACAAAATCTATTACTATAAATCCGTGCTGGATACGACCGAAGGCGTGATGGCGTATGCCAAACGGATGTCTGAATACGCATACCAACTGGCTGCTAAAGAAACAAATCCGAAGCGCAAGGCGGAGTTGCAAAAAATCGGTGAAGTCAACGCTCGCGTGCCGGCTCACGCTCCGACTACATTCCATGAGGCCATGCAATCGGTCTGGACCGTAGAATCTTTGCTCGTAGTGGAAGAAAATCAGACAGGCATGTCTGTCGGCCGTGTGGACCAATATATGTATCCTTTCTATGAGGCGGACAGAAAAGCAGGCCGTTTGACAGAGTTTGAAGCATTTGAGATTGCAGGCTGTTTCCTAATCAAATGCTCGGAAATGATGTGGGTTTCCAGCGCGGGCGGCTCCAAGTTCTTTGCCGGCTACCAGCCGTTCGTCAATATGTGTGTCGGCGGACAAAAACGAGAGGGGGGCGATGCCACCAACGACTTGACTTACCTGCTCATGGATGCAGTACGTCATGTCGGCGTTTATCAGCCTTCACTTGCTTGCCGTATCCACAATAGTTCTCCTCAGAAATATTTGAAGAAGATTGTGGATGTCGTTCGTGCTGGTTTGGGCTTCCCAGCCTGCCATTTCGATGATTCCCACATCAAGATGATGCTGATGAAGGGCTGCAGTATCGAAGATGCTCGCGATTACTGTCTGATGGGCTGTGTGGAACCGCAAAAATCCGGGCGCTTGTATCAATGGACCTCCACCGGATACACCCAGTGGCCGATTGCCATTGAGTTTGTCCTTAACCGTGGCAAAATGCTCTGGCACGGAAGCAAGCCAGGATTGGACATGGGCGATCTGCGGAACTTCTCGACCTATGAGGAATTTGAAGCGGCGGTTAAGAAGCAGGTAGAATACATCACCGAGCTTTCCGCAGTGGGTACCGTGATTAGCCAGCGCGTTCACCGCGATTATGCGCCAAAGCCGCTTATGTCGATCATGTATGAAGGCACGATGGAGACTGGCCGCGACGTTTCCGCCGGCGGCGCCATGTATAACTGGGGACCTGGCTTGATCTGGTCCGGTCTGGCAACTTACACCGATTCGATGGCTGCCATCAAGAAGCTGGTTTACGATGACAAAAAATATTCGCTCGAGCAAATCCGTGACGCGTTGCTGGCCGATTTCGAAGGTTATGAGCAGATTCACAAGGATTGTCTGGACGCGCCAAAATTCGGCAACGACGACGATTATGCCGATCGTATCGCCGCCGATATCACCGGGTGGACTGAGAACTATCACCGCAAATTTAAAACGCTGTACTCCACCTTCAGTCACGGTACGCTTTCGATTTCGAATAATACGCCTTTCGGCGAGATGACCGGTGCTACCGCCAATGGGCGCAAAGCTTGGCTGCCGCTGTCCGACGGTATCAGCCCGACTCAGGGTCATGACAAGAAGGGCCCGACGGCTATTATCAAATCAATTAGCAAAATAGATGTCGAAGCCATGAATATTGGTATGGTGCATAACTTCAAACTTTTACGCGGTTTGCTGGAAACACCTGAAGGAGAGAACGGACTGATTAATCTGTTGCGGACGGCCTCCATTCTCGGAAACGGTCAAATGCAGTTCAGTTATGTGGATAATGAAACGCTGATTAAAGCGCAGCAAAATCCTGATCAATACCGTGATTTGATTATTCGGGTCGCTGGCTATAGCGCATACTTTGTGGAATTGTGTAAAGAAGTGCAGGATGAGATCATCAGCAGAACGATGATTGAGCATTTCTAAAAATAGCCCCGTGCTCTTCTCCGGTGCTGTACGCCGGGGAAGAGACATTCTGGCAATTAGATATGCGGAAAGGGAGGAGCCACAGCTATGGATTCAGGTATGCCGGAAAGGCAGGCACGTATTTTCAACATTCAAAAATACTCCATATATGACGGCCCCGGTATCCGAACGCTTGTTTTCTTCAAGGGATGTCCCCTGCGCTGTCAGTGGTGTGCGAACCCAGAGGGTCTGGAAAAGAAATATCAGGTAATGTACCAACGGGATTTGTGCAACGATTGCGGCGCATGTGTTGCGGCGTGTCCCCGAGGAATTCACCGTCTGGACACTTCCGGGTCGCAGGAGCCTTCCAAGCTGCAGCATGTGGTGGACCGGAAGATCGAGTGCATGGGTTGTCGGGAATGTGAGAAGGTTTGTCCCGCACGGGCGCTCTCTATCGTCGGGAAGAATATGACGGTATCGGAAATTGTGGAAATTGTAGAGCAGGATATGCTGTTCTACACGACATCCGGGGGTGGCGTCACGTTGGGCGGCGGCGAAGTATGTGCGCAGTCCGAGTTTGCGGTCAATTTACTCAAGGAATGCAAGCGCTCCGGAATCCATACGGCCATTGAAACCTCTGGGCATACCAAACCGGAAGCGATTTTGGCCATGGCCGAATTTACCGATTTGATCTTATACGATCTGAAACATATGGATTCGGATCGCCATTATCAACTGACGGGTGTACGCAACGAGCGCATTCTCGAAAATTTGCGGGAACTGATCACCCGCAAACATAACGTGGAGGTGCGGATGCCGCTAATGAAGGGGCTCAATGATGATGAGGACACCATCCGCGAAACGGTAGAGTTTCTGCTTCCCTATAAGGAATACCGTAATTTTAAAGGCATCGATTTGCTCCCTTATCACAAGCTGGGGATTAACAAATACAGGCAATTGGATATGGCTTACACCGTTGAACGCGATCTAAGCCTTAATGAAGCCGATCTGGAGCGTATTGAACGTCAAATCAGCCAATACCATTTCCCAGTCCGGGTAATCAAACATTAAGAGCATGCTTACGAAGCCAGTTTTGTTTAGTAAAGCTAGCGCTTTACAAACTCGCAAATCTTTAAGGAGGACGTTTATGGAGCAGCCTGCTGGACCTGATCTCGGGCGGATTATTCAGGAGTCGGTGCCGGGCAAACAAGTGACGCTGGCCCATATCATTGCTTCACCCGTGCCTGACATGTATGAAAGACTCGGCATCGATGAAGCGGGGGCAATTGGCATATTAACACTGTCGCCCAGCGAAACCTCCATTATTGCCGCCGATATCGCCACCAAGGTGGCAGATGTGAAAATCGGCTTTCTGGATCGCTTTACTGGTTCGGTGCTTCTCACCGGAGATATAGCCAGTGTGGAAACCGCGTTACGGACCATCATTGAGACGTTGAGCGGTAGTCTGGGTTTTGCGACGGCGGAAATTACACGGACATGAAAAAACGCATTATGCTGAT
Organism: Paenibacillus alvei DSM 29; assembly: GCF_000293805.1. Lineage (GTDB taxonomy): Bacteria > Bacillota > Bacilli > Paenibacillales > Paenibacillaceae > Paenibacillus_B > Paenibacillus_B alvei. Next base: position 342,618 of record NZ_AMBZ01000007.1, read on the forward strand.
CGGCCCTACAGACTGCGGAAAAACGACGCTGGCCCATGCGCTTGATGGTACGAATCGCCCGTTGCGGAGGACGCAGGATATTATCTATGGGCCGAAGACGATCGATACACCGGGCGCATATGTCGAGAATACCTGGATGTACAGCCATTTGATTGCAACGGCGCAGAACGCAAGCCATATTTTGATATTGGTGGATCAGTCCCGGCATCTGGAAGTCTACTCGCCCGGCTTTGCGTCTTCTTTCACAAAGCCCGTTGTCGGGGTAATAACGCAAGCCGATCTTGCGCTGGAAAATGAGAACGATTGTGTACAAGTTTTGAAACGTGCCGGGATAACCGAACCCTTTTTCCGCATTAGTCTTCCCGTGGGAAGGGGAATCGGGGAATTGAAACGTTATTTGTTCGGGTAATATGAGTGGAGTTGAGACCATGAAATTTATTACCGAAATGGAATTGCGCAATGTGTACAGGATAGGGCCTTTTACATCATACATGGTGGAGCATGGAAGCCGATTAACGCCAGAGGCGCGCCAGTTCTTGACAGATCGCCAGATCGCCGTGTCCTATGGTACGCAAGAGAAAAACCAGGAACAAAAGCAAGAGCCAGTCCCTAATCCGGAGCAACAAGCGGAAGAGCCGGATTGGCGGCGTGGGAAGCTGCGCTGTCAGATGCAGTCCGTCTCAGCCCTGTTCTTGTTAACTGGGCAGGAGCTGCTGGAGCGGGATGTGCTTCTGGCACAGAAGGTACTAGAGCTGTCAAAGCTTTTTTCAGCCCTCCAGAAAGGGGAAGGGGGCGGCACATCTGCTGCCGATTTATCTTTCCATGGTTGTACCGGCATTACTTGCGATGTTCTTTTTGAGGATGCGGGAGATTGCTTTGAGGTGACCGAGTTTCACATTCAATTGGAAAAGGGCAAAGAAATTGCTTTGCTGCACCATCTGCGCAGCGCTTTGCGGGAGCTTGGGTTTGCGGTGTTGGAAGCCGCAGCAGGCAGTCCCCAAGAAAAGCCGGAGAAACCTGTTATTCCTGGAATCAACTATATGATTAACGCATTAAGCTCGCTTATTTGCAGAACTACAGGAGGTAGAACATGCCAGAAACAAAACCCTTCGCATACTGCGATCAACTGGTAAAACAATTTGAAGCGGTCATCCAGAAACCGATTGCAGGGCGGTCTTCGTTCTACTATACCGGTGTGGATCTGGGAACGGCCTGTGTGGTGCTTACGGTGTTGGATGAGACCCGGAAACCGGTGGCAGGAGCTTACCGCTACGCCGATGTCGTCCGCGACGGAATGGTAGTGGACTACTTAGGAGCAATTCAGATCGTGAGGGAGCTTAAAGCGCAGTTGGAGCAGCAATTGGATGCAGAACTTGAATATGCGGCTTCGGCGATTCCTCCGGGAACCGATTTACTGGATGCTGGCGCCATCAAGCATGTGATCCAGGGTGCGGGATTTGAAGTTACGGCTTTATTGGACGAACCTACGGCGGCTAATGCCGTGCTGCAAATATCCGACGGAGCCATTGTAGACATTGGAGGCGGAACAACAGGCATTTCGATTCTGAAAAATGGAAAGGTTGTCTATGTCGCCGACGAAGCAACGGGAGGCACTCACTTTTCTTTGGTGATTGCCGGGGCATACCAGATGAGTTTTTCTGAAGCGGACTGTTTCAAGCGCGACCCTGCCCATCACCAAGAATTGCTGCCGCTGCTCCGGCCGGTCATTGATAAGGTTGCTTCCATCATCAACCGCCATGTTGTGGGCCATGAGGTCAAGGAATTGTACTTGGTCGGCGGCACCTGCTGCTTGTCCGATATGGAGACAATCATTGAGCAGAAGACCGGCATTGCTACCTATAAGCCTAGCAACCCTCTGTTTGTCACGCCGCTGGGCATTGCTCTGAATTGTACGCAGGAGGCGATGTGAGTGGAATTTCGGATTATCAAATCTCCTTCCAAGGGGACGCTTGACATTTTGCTTCGTCGCAGAGGAGCGCCCAGTAGTCGGGAAGTTCCCCAATGTGACGCGATAGGATTGGTGCAGGGAAGGCTGATTGATATGGTCTGGGCCGCTGATGTAGCTGAAAAAGTGGTGGGCGTAACCGTGGAGGATATTCGCGGCAGTTGCCCGCAAAACATGATTCTTCTCGCTATTTTTGGGGACACAGCTTCCGTGGAGGACGCCATCGCCGAGATTAAGCAGAGGAGCGGAAAAGCGGGGAGGAAGGAATGCAATGATTGCGGCTGAATTGATTCACAATATCTGGTCTACCCGTAAAGCCGATTCCCTTGTAGGAATGAAACTGATGCTGGCCGAGGTGATTGGTGGAAGTGACGACGGGGGCCGTTTGATTGTAGTCGATACGATCGGCGCTGGCATAGGTGATCGGGTGATTGTCTGCACCGGCTCTTCGGCCCGCAAGATGCTGCATACAGACGATGTTCCAGTGGATGCCGTCGTCGTCGGCATCATCGACGCGGACTGCGTGTTCGAATAAATATTCGAACAGTAATCGAATGCAGCGAGAGGGGGCGAGAACTGTGAAAAAACTAATATGTGCTGCGGATGTAGAAGGATGGGCGGCTTCCGGACAGAAGCAATGCTGCATTGACCGTAACACGATTGTGACACCGGCGGCCCGTGATAGGGCAATAGAGCTGGGGTTAGAGTTTACCAATGAGCCTTGTGGGACTAAGAGCTCCGAAGCCGCAGGCTGCAAGACTCAAGATGATCTCGACATGAATGCTATTTTTAAAATTTTCAAGATGTTATCGGAAAAAGGACTGGTTGAAAAGCTGTTGGGAACGACTATCGAGCCACCTTATCAAGCGGAGACGGATCCGACTGGCTTGAAACTTGTGCGGGGCCGGACGGTAAAAATGGAAGCTTACGAAACGGGAACAGCTAGCGCCAAGGTATATCGTCAAGAGGTAATCGGGAAGCCGGATAGTTCCATGAGCGCAGGGTTTCTGACTGTCGACCGCGGTAGCTTCGAGCAGGAGACAGCCGACGCAGAAACTTATATCGTGTTGGAAGGCACGCTCGATGTCACTTTGAACGAGAGAACCTTCACCGCCCATGAGGGGGATGTACTCTTCATCCCCAAAGGGGTGAAAGCGACCAAGGGATCGTCGAACTGCGCGAGGATGTTTTATATGACTTACCCGGCGGGCGAACCTGATCGGAAGCTGCAGTAACAGGAGGTGATAGCATGCAGGCGCTTGGATTAATTGAAACGCGGGGACTTCTTCCAGCGATTGAATGTCTGGACATCATGCTCAAATCAGCTCAGGTCGAACTGATAGAAAAGTGCAATGTGGGCGGCGGGCTAGTGACCATCGCGGTAACCGGCGATGTTGGCGCTGTTCAAGCATCCGTGGAGGCGGGTGCCTCCGCGGCGCAACAATTGGGCAGTGATGTGCTTATCAGCCGACATGTTATTCCAAGACCCCACAACGACATAGCGAGCATCATCGGCCGGCGCAGCGTTTCGAATTTCACCAAGGAGAAGGACGAGCTGGCGCTGCCAGTACAGCATACTCAGGCGGCGGAACAGTTTCCAAAGCAGCTGCCTGAGCAAACGCCAGAGCAGACCTCGAAACGTTACACAGCGTCTGATGTTCAACTGGGCGATGCGCCCAATATTCCACTGGACATGGCTCCTAAAGTTCCACTGGAAGCAGCACCCGAAGTCTCATTCAATATCGGTGGTGATGAAGACTTCCCTGTACTAACAGCCGATCACGCTCAGGCTCTTGCGTCTAAAGACGTCAGTCCAGAACCAGACAATCAAGATGCGGCAGATGGAGATCCGGCAGTGCTAGACAGTCCACTCAAACACCAAATTGATGTGCTGGTAAAGGAATCAGGGCTTGACAAAGCAATGGAACTGCTGGAAACAATGACTGCTGTTAGGCTGCGCGGACTGGCCAGAGAGTGCAGCCCCGCATATGGGATGAGCATGACGACAATTTCGAAGGCAAACAAGGTCAAACTGCTCAAGCGGTTCCGCCATTATTATCAGCAGTAAACAGTAAGCGAGAGGAGGATGTTTCACTTGGAAAATTATGATTATGACTTGCAATCGATTCAGGAAACGCGGGACTTGGCCCGTGCAGGAAAAGCGGCCGCCGATGTCCTTGCCGGCTACGATGCTGAACAGATTGACAGAATTGTACAAAACATGGTACGGACAGCGGAGGTCAACGCCGCTGAACTGGCTGCACTGGCAGTAGAGGAAACCGGATTTGGCAAGATTGAGGATAAGATCTTCAAAAACCGACTGGCTTCCACGGAGCTGTATGAATCCATTCGGGATACGAAAACGATTGGGGTTATCCGCGAGGACAAGACGAATCAATTAATAGAGATTGCCGAGCCAGTCGGACTGCTCATGGGTATTATTCCATCAACCAATCCGACATCCACTACGATTTTTAAATCGATCATTGCGATAAAGGCTCGCAATGGAATCATCTTTTCGCCGCATCCTTCGGCAAAGAAATCTATCATGCGGGCCGCGGAATTGATGCACGCCGCCGCTGTCGAGGCAGGGGCTCCCGAAGGAATCATTGGCTGCGTTACCAAGCCTTCGATGCCGGCGACGCAGGAACTGATGAAGTGCGATGAAATCGCCATGATTATCGCAACGGGCGGCTCGGCAATGGTGAAGTCCGCCTACAGTGCGGGTAAGCCGGCGTTGGGAGTCGGGCCGGGCAATGTACCAGCCTACATTGAGCGTACCGCTGATATTCCAAAGGCGGTAGCAAATATCATTGCCAGCAAAAACCTTCGATTACGGTACAATCTGCGCCTCTGAACAGGCTGTTATCGTGGAGGAGTGTATCCGTTCTCAGGTGATCGCAGAGTTTGAGCGTCAGGGCGGTTACTTTATGAATCAGGAGGAAACTGCTAAAGTCGCAGCAAAGTTGTTTGTAAAAGGCCATGCCATGAATTCAAGACTGGTGGGACGTTCACCTCAGGTGATCGCGGAAGCGGCCGGCATTCAAATTCCTGCAGGGGTCAAGGTGCTATTAGGCGAACAGCAGGGCGTGGGAGAGAAATTCCCGCTTTCCTATGAGAAGCTTACTACCGTATTGGCGTTTTACACCGTACAGGACTGGCATGAGGCTTGCGATCTAAGTGTTGGACTGCTGCGTAATGGAGGAATAGGCCATAGCTTCTCCATCCATACGCAGAATCATGATATGGTCATGGAATTTGCGCAAAAACCTGTGTTCCGCATTTTGGTGAATACAGGCTCCACTCAGGGTGGTGTGGGCGCAAGCACCGGACTTGCCCCGGCCTTCACTTTGGGATGTGGAACCTGGGGGGGCAGCGCCACTTCAGATAATGTGGGACCACAGCACTTGATTAATATCAAGCGTGTGGCTTACGGCATTAAGGACTGTACGGCACAAACCCCCTACTCTGTTCCAACTCCGCAGTTGCCAAAGCAACAGGACGATGCGCTGCTGTTGAATCTAGTCGATGAGCTGATGTCCATTTTGCAGAAAAGCGGTGACAGCTAGTGGGGAACTATGATCAAGTACTTTCTTTGTTAATGGAGGTTGTATCCGGTGCTGGTAAGGCGGAGGAGGAGCCGCGCTCCATCCCTTTAGGGATTTCGAATCGCCATGTGCATCTTTCTCAGGCTGATGTGGAGACGCTCTTCGGATCCGGATATACGCTATCCAAAATGCGTGATTTGTCCCAACCCGGACAGTATGCATGTAATGAGACCGTTACGGTCTGCGGGCCCAAGGGGGCCATCGAAAAAGTACGGGTTCTCGGTCCAGTGCGGAAACAGACCCAGGTAGAAATTATGCGGGGAGACTGTTTTAAGTTGGGCGTGAAAGCTCCAGTGCGCTTGTCCGGGGAGCTTGAAGGCACACCGGGCGTCACGTTGGTCGGGCCGAAGGGAAGCGTATATAGTTCCTGCGGCTTGATGGTTGCACAGCGCCACATTCATATGACGCCTGATGATGCCCTTTTCTTTGGCGTAATCGATGGAGAAATGGTCAGTATTCAATTTGATGGACTCCGGGGCGGAGGGTACAATCAGGTCGCAATCAGAGTTAGCAGTGACGCTGCTCTCGACTGTCATATCGACGTTGAAGAGGCCAACGCGATGGATTTAACATCGGCGTCTGTTGTTAAAATCATTAAAAATCGTTAGGAGGAAATGAACATGAGATCAGAAGCTCTTGGTTTGGTTGAAACAAAAGGTTTGGTAGGTTCTATCGAGGCAGCGGACGCTATGGTCAAAGCGGCCAATGTCACTCTAATCGGCAAAGAGATGGTAGGCGGCGGACTTGTTACCGTTATGGTACGGGGCGATGTAGGAGCGGTGAAGGCGGCGACAGACGCCGGTGCCGCAGCTGCGAAAAATGTAGGGGAACTCGTGTCGGTACATGTGATTCCTCGTCCCCACAGCGAAGTGGAGAATATCCTTCCGGCTGCTAAGGCATAATTCAAAAAATTATTAACTAAGTCTATGCTTCCGAAGCAGTTTTGTTCGGAGCTAGCGCTTGATTCTCACAAAACTAGGCCTATGCTTCCGAAGCAAGTTTTGTTCGGAGCTAGCGCTTGATTCTCACAAAACTAGGCCTATGCTTCCGAAGTAAGTTTTGTTCGGAGCTAGCGCTTGATTCTCACAAAACTTTTAGGAGGAATGTAACATGAAATCAGAAGCATTGGGTTTAATTGAAACAAAAGGTCTGGTAGGTTCTATCGAAGCAGCGGACGCTATGGTCAAAGCGGCCAATGTCGCCTTGATCGGCAAAGAGATGGTAGGCGGCGGACTTGTCACCGTAATGGTACGTGGCGATGTAGGAGCGGTGAAAGCGGCAACGGACGCTGGTGCTGCAGCCGCACAGCGTGTAGGGGAACTGATATCCGTACATGTGATTCCTCGCCCTCACAGTGAAGTGGAAAACATTCTTCCCGGTGCTAAGCTATAATTTATATTGATATTCTGCAAAGGGCCAAAACTCGGTAAAACTGGTTTTGGCCTTTTTATTTTTGTCTGCAACAATCCGCTTGTCGAAAGCTTGTCGGAGTAGTCTTTTTTCTATAAATAAGGATTTGAGGAGGAGGGATGCACTATTTCCAAACAGGTTGAAAATTGCTATAATAGAGATGATATATTGTGAAAAATTTAGCATGCAATGTTTATTTTCCCGTTCATTTTCGGTGAAAGGGTGCAACGAGATTATGCTGAAAACCAATAGCCCGATCGCAACCAAAGTATACGCACGATACAGCGGCATTCTGTCTCTTTCTAAGTTCTCGCTGCTGCTGCACGATAACAATGGAGACGTGTTGCTTGAGTTCAATCCGTCTCCTGATTTCTGCAGGCATATTTGTTGGGAGAATCCTACGCGACCTTGCGCGGATTATTTGAAGCGCTTTAATACCGGTGAACAGGGGCGATTTGTTTGCTGTTACGGTCTGGAGAATATTTTGCTGCCCATTAAGATCAAAGATGAAGTTGTTGGCTTCATCTCGGGGATGCAGGCGTATTCCCAGGAGAGGGAGTTTCAGAAGTACCTGATTAATACGGCGGAATTGGCCGAAATGAAGGGGCTGGATTTGGAGGTTGTAGCGAAGGCGATATCGGCTTTTCCAACCATTGATCAGGATAAAGCAGATATTCATGAGCAGCTTTGCCATCATATCGCAAGGAATATTGCGCTCGACATCGCCGAAAGCGCGCAGGACAACACAGGAATTATCAATCGTCTGTCTGCGGAAAAAGAAATACTGGAGAAGAAAGTAATTGACTTAGAAGCAAAAAACATGTCTCTCGTCATCAATCCACATTTTCTTTTCAATACTTTGAATTCCATTGCCCGCATCGCCTATTTCGAACACTCCCATACGACGGAGGAATTGATTTATTGCCTGTCCGACTTGCTGCGATACAATGTTAAGCAGGATGATCAGCTTCATACCATCGCAGCCGAAATGGATAACATTGAGAAGTATTTGTATATACAAAAGGCACGCTTCAAAAATCGCCTGCAGTATGAAATCATTGTTCCTAATGAATTAAAGGCTTATCGCATTCCTAATTTGGTGATTCAGCCTATTGTGGAAAATGCAGTCATTCATGGAATTACCCCTAAGCGGGACGGGGGTACCGTTCGTCTGATTGCCGAAAAGTACAGAAATGATATCACCATTTCTGTTATAGACAACGGTAATGGGTTCTCGCCGGAGGTACTAAAGCTCATTCATCAGCCGGGCAGCAAGATCGGCGTGGGCTTCCGGAGCACCGATAGCCGTTTAAAGCGTTATTTCGGAGAAGAGTATGGGTTATCGATCGTGAAATCCGATTACAGCGGGAGCACGGTTAACATCCGCATCCCCACCCAACCAATTGCGAGGTGATGCAATGAGCGTAGTTATGTTTGTTGAAGATGAACCGATAGAACTGGAGTTTCTTCAATCCATCGCGCAGGAAATTCTGGGTGCTGAAGATAAGCTGCTTATTTGCGATACGGGTATGCAAGCGATTAAGCTCGCCAAACAATATCGGCCGGATATTATTTTTATGGACATCATGCTGCCTGAAATGGATGGAATATCCTCGTTGCAGGAAATTCGCCGCTTTCTCCCTGACGCATGCGTGACGATTTTGTCTGCCAGTTCGGATTTCTCCTATGCACAGGCGGCAATCAGTCTGCAGGTACATGAATATTTGCTTAAGCCGGTCAAGCCGGAAAAATTGCGGCAAATGATCCGTAAGGGGCTGGATAAGGCCGCTCAATCAGAAGAAAAGTGTTTGACAGAAACTTATCAGATTCAATCGGCTCAAGAATGTCAGCGCTTTATTAAAGAAGCCGTCGATTATATTCAGCAGAATTACAAAGATAAGCTGACCTTGCAAATGGTGGCGAGTCATGTGTATATGAATGCCCAATATTTTTAGCCGTATTTTCAAAAGGGAGCTCGGCGTTACTTATACGGATTATGTGAACAAGCTCAAGATTGTACATGCCTGCAAGCTGCTTGAGACTACTGGGTATCCCGCCTATCGCATCTCCACAGAATGCGGCTTTACCGATCCATCTTATTTCAACCGGGTATTCTACAAGCAAATGAATATGACGCCGAAGGAATATAAAAAAAGCGTTCTTGCCGAAAGAAAAAACACGAAATAGAGTTCCTAAAGTCTCCCCCGATTATGGTGGGAGACTTTTTTGTTGGCTTTATCGTCCTAAAAGTACGAATAGTACCAGAATGGAGAAAAAATGATTCAGGAAGTCCAACAAGAGGTACGGTTAGTAACAGGCGCAATGGTCTCTTTGCTATACAATGAAGATACATCTACGAAGATAAATCTACTTAACAGAGGTGTATGGATGATGAAGGAAACAGTGGCAGCTCCCGCGGCTACGGCCGGCATGCTGAAACAAAAGATGAACAGTCGTTTCCGAAGAAATGGAATCGTTTACGGACTGATTTCCGGGTTAACGTTCGGCCTTTACAGTACCGTTGTAGCCCTGGCCATGATGAAGGAACCTTTTCTGGGGATTATAGGAGCGTTTGCGGCACCCATAGTGGCATCGGCGATTAATGATGCTTTGGCGGCGATCTGGCTTCTGATCTGGAACATAAAGAAAGGAAAGATCAAAGAAATCGGCCGCAGTCTGGTAACGATACCCGGATTGATGGTCGCGATTGCCGCGGTGTTTGGCGGCCCGATCGCCAACGGGGCCTATCTGGTTGGGATTGATATGGCTGGAGCGGCGGCTATCCCTATTTCGGCGCTTTGTCCGATGTTTGGTGCTATTTTCGCGCGAATGTTTCTGAAGCAGAAGATTGATAAACGGGTGGCCGTCGGCATGTTCATCTGTGTTATCGGAGCGGCGCTCATCTCCTATGTCAAGCCTGAAGGCGGCGTGGAGAATTTCACATTGGGCATTGTTTTTGCTCTGGTAGCCGCGCTTGGCTGGGGACTGGAAGGTGTATTTGCCACTTTCGGGATGTCCATGCTGGATTCTAATATCGCCATTACCATTCGCGAGGGTGTTTCTGGAATCGTTTACATTGCCGTGCTAGTGCCTATTTTCGGGGCAACGGATCTCTTTGCTTCCGCGCTTGGATCCGTATCACCAATGCTCATTATCGCGGCTGCAGCCTTGTTTACGGCTATTTCTTTCCTGACTTGGTATATGGCCAACAATATGGTTGGCGTTGCTGTCGGAATGTCGCTCAACATTACCTATGTGCTGTGGGGGGTTGTTTTTGCTGCTATCTTCCTCGGTGATGCGCTAACTCCTACAGTAATTGCCGGTGCAATTATCATTACAATTGGAGCGCTTTTAGTTTCGATGAATCCAATGGATCTGTTCAAAAAGAAGGAGGCGTAAGCAAATGCCATTGTTGCCGATTCGCTCCCGGGTGCTGCTTTTCATGTCCACTGTGCAGCAGGCAAATATTGATGATGCGATGGACGCTTTGAAAAGCGAATACGGTGGAGAACGTCAATTTACAAGAGCAAACTTTCTGGATCATATGCTGTCGTTGCAGGCAAACGGACTGATTGACGAGATCCAGTACGAGCTGGATGCTAACGGGGAATTATGTATGTACTATGCAATCAACGATGAGGGTATTCATACGATCAATAAATACTTGCCTAAAAAGTGGACGCAAAAATAAGAACAATCTCATACAACCCAGCCTTAGGCCGGGTTCAGATTAAAGACGAACTCCCGTAAACTACTTTACCGCGGGAGTTCTTTATGTTTTGTAGTCCTTGACTCGCTCTATTGTCTCTTATTGCTATAAAGGTGCTTATTTAATATGTTTCGACAAAGGGTTGCAGTGGAACATTTATACAGTTTTTACTGTAACGTGCATTATACTCTCTGAGTGAGATCATATGCGTGAGGTGAACAATCATTGTTCGATAGAGAATAAAATAAACGTATTGAGAAAGAAATTAACGGAGATCGTTGAAAATAAGGGGGAATTTACGGACCAAGAAGTGGTTCTGATCAGTCAGCAACTGGATAGATATATCGGTATTTTACTGGACTGAGGTTGTTTCATTTCTTCTGGAATCGCTTGAAATTGTAAAAATGGATGTAGTGGTGGAATCTCGCCCATGAGCTGCTCATGGGAAGATACTTGATGTAATGTATCAAATATAGTTAAATAATGTATTATAATCGAATTTTTTGGAATGACATAAATAACATCTTAGCTCCTTGAATTTTGAATCATGGTCGATTTTTTTCTACTTATCTGCTATATCGATTAGCCTGATCCAGTTAAACAGAAGTTTTGAAGGGGCGAAGTACGTGCGAAAAATACTTACTAGATTTATACCCCAAATGAGTGTTACCTACAAACTTCTTTTCCTGTTTTTAATTATTATAAGCCCTGTTTTTATTCTTTCCTATTATGGAAACTTGGCAGCAGAGCACATATTGAAGAAAACCGTCACGAACGCCTATCTGGAATTAAACAAACAGAACTTATACCTTGTAAATCGGGATATGGACTCCATTGATCTAATGACCAAGACCATTATTCAAAATCCCCTTACACAGCAAATGATTCCGAGCGGCACCGAATCCATTCTTGAACGGGTAAGTAAATATGAAGCGTTGGACAAACTGCTCAAAAGTTACTCGATTGGCGTAAATGGGGGAGAAGCGGTTTACTTTTCCCTTTATGTTTATGATCCTGCCGACTACTATTCGTTTGCTCCAAAAGTTCGGATCGCTCCACAATCCGGTGTATATTTTTGACGGAGCAAGATAAGCCCGATTGGTTTCTGGAAGCAGTTCAGATGCAAGGGAAGGGTCGTCTGAAAGTCATTGATAGTATGAACTCTCCTCCCCAATCAAAAACATTAAGCTATGTCCGAGCTGTCAATAATGTGTCCCAGGCAAATGGTATGATTGGCGTACTCGTAGTCACTAAACTTGAAAAAATGATTCAAAACGATTTCAGCACGGTTTCTTTGCCGCAAGGAGAAATCTTCTTGACAGACTGGTTCAATCAGATTTTCGCCTCAACAGCGGAAGGAATCGGAACCATATTGAGACTACCGGACGAAGCGAAAGAAGTAGAGCAAAAAGATGGCTTTATGGATATCGTCCATTCGGGTCACATCTATGTCATTAATTATAGCTATCATCTTCAGCAAAAACTCGTCTATCGAATACCGCTTCATTCCTTACTCCAGCAGCAGAGCCAACTCAAACAGATTATTCAGCTTATTTCGATCGTTTACGCTTTACTCGTTTTTGCGGCCTTCATCTATTTTTGGAGATCGTTGATGAAGCCGATGCAGAAATTGTCCCGTTTCATCCGAAGTTACATACCGGGAAAACAAGTAGTCAGATCGAGCGATGAGAACAGAAATGATGAATTGGGTGTGCTGATTACGTCCGTATACGATATGGCTAACCGTTTAAATCATCTTATGAACGATAAATATCAATATGAAATTAAGAAAAGGGAAACGCAGCTGCAAATTTTGTACCAACAAATTAATCCGCATTTATTGTACAACACGCTGGAGAGCATCCACTGGAAAAGCATGTTGGAAGGAAGCACGCAATCTGCCGAGATGATTAAAGACTTGGCCAAATTAATGAAAATCGGATTAAGCAGAGGGAGAGAATTAATAACCATTGAAGAGGAGTTGCAGCATGCTGCTGCGTACATTAACTTGCAGCAGCGCAGGTACGAGCTTCGATTTCGGGTTATGTGGAATATAGCCGATGAGGTACGCCAATTGCAGATTCCGAAGATTATCCTTCAGCCGTTAATTGAAAACGCCATTATTCATGGAGTGAAAAATATGGAGGATGACGGTGAAATCGTTATTTCAGCCGACATACATGACGATATTGTGATTATCCGTATAGAGGATAATGGATATAAAGTTGTCGACTATGAAGAAATTCACCGGTTGTTGAACATGGAGATGGAAGTGCCTTCTTTCGGTTATGGGATACGCAACATTCAGCAAAGGATTAAACTGCACTTTGGCTGCTCCTATGGGATTAGCTATAGCAAAAAAAGCAACAGGGGACGATTGTCACCGTTACGCTGCCTATAAGCGAAACTGCTTCTCGGACACAATTACTTACGGGGTGATTCGTTACATGTATAACATTTTGCTCGTAGATGATGAACCATGGATTTGCAAGGGACTAAGCAATCTTCTTACTATTTCGGGATTGCATATCCATAACATTTTCATCGCTCAAAGCGGATATGAGGCAATGGATTTCATTCGAATGGAGGATATTGACTTATTGATTACAGATATTCAAATGAGTGGAATGAGCGGTATCGAATTGATGCATCAAGCCAAAATGGAAAAGCCGTCCGTTCAATCCATTGTTGTCTCCGCTCATGAGACTTTTCAATATGCGCAGTTGGCTATGCGGCTGGGTGCAAAAGATTATTTAATCAAACCCATTAACAGCACCCAGTTCCTAGATTCCGTGCGAAGCGTGCTGCTGAGGTTAACTAAAACATGGACGGCTCAAGATGAAATTGCCGCTCCATTAAATGAACGATTCAGTATGAGCGAGCCTGCTCCGGCGACAACAGCGTTATTAAACAGCCTGCTTGCTAATCCTGTGCATGTATGTGAAAACGCTTTTTCTGCTCAGCAGTTGAGAGATCTTTCGTTAGTAGGGCCCTATTTTGCGGTGCTCAAAATCAATCTTCATCTACAATCCCCGTCAAACAGAGAGCGATTCTTTGGGGAAAATGTCCATTTATTGCAATATGCCGTGTTGAACATGGCGAATGAGCTGCTTGAAGGGCAGTTCAGTCATATTGCTTTTTGTTCACCAGATTATGAAATTACGATCATTCTCCAATGGGATAGCGAAACATATGGCGATTCAGGCATAAACAAAATCAATCAATTGGATATCATTGGTAGGTTACTCTGCATGAACATTCAGGTCTACTTATCGCTGCAATGTGTGATTGGCATTAGCCATATCTTACAGGGGATTGAGTATATCAGCGTATTGGATCAACAGGCGAAACGAGCAGTACGCCTTAACCACGTACACCCGGATCATTATGTGTTTTACTATGGAGATTTTTGCTGGAATCAAGATGAGGAAGAGCCCAAGAAGGACGAGTTGAACATGCAGTCTAATCAAATCGTAGATAAGGTCAAAAAATATATTCATGAGCATTTCGCCCAAAAGGGATTAACACTCTTGGAAATTGCTCACAAAAGTCATGTGAGCCCGAATTATTTAAGTTATTTGTTTAAAAAAATAACGGGCTACAACCTGTGGGACTATGTCGTTAAACTGAGGATGGAAGAAAGTAGGCTGCTTCTAACAACCACTGATCTACGACGGTATGAAATTGCTGAAAAGGTCGGATACGAATCACCTGAGCATTTCAGTAAAATATTCAAGAAATATTATGGAGTAAGTCTGAGCGAGTTCAAGAAGTAGAATCGCCAATGATCTAAATAGAATTACACATGTTCATCGTCAACCTGCCTTCTTACAATAGGAATTGTAAATTAGCTAATTTTGTAAAAGGTCACGAGTTTGTATGAACGAATGATTTAGATTATCTCAAAGGAGCATCCATCCTCATGGCTAAACGTAGGTTTATGCTTGTGCCCGCGATAATCATTTGTATCATTGCATTGATGTTAAGCGCATGCAGCCGTTCTTCAAGCAGCACCACAAACGATACCCAAAAAAATTCATCGGAATCTACCAAAGTAACGATCAGCATCTACTATCCTCCACCTGATCAAATCGAGAAGAGGACGCTGGAAGATGATAAGATCAAACGTTTTGTAAAGCAGTACCCGAATGTGAAAGTTGTAAAAAGCGATTGGCAGTATGATCCGAATCAAATCGGAATTAAGATGGGGGCCAATGAGGCGCCAACTCTATTCAACACATATGCAACGGAAGGCAGATTTTTGGCAGAGAAGGGATGGGCTGCGGACATCACGGGCTTATTTCACGATTATGCGTTTCATGATCAAATGAACCCTATATTGCAGGATCAGTTCATTATTGGCGGCAAGGTTTACGGGATTGCCCAGCAAGGATATGTTACCAGCACAATTATAAATAAAAGACTCTTAGATCAGAAAGAAATTGCGTTACCTAGTTTTGATTGGACTTGGGATGACATGCTTGCTACAGCTCAAGCAGCGGCTGATCCCTCCAAAAGCATCTCCGGCATTGCACCGATGGGTAAGGGGAATGCAGCCGGCTGGAACTGGACGAATTTTCTATTTGGAGCAGGTGGAGATATTCAGAAGGTAGAAGATGGAAAAGTTACGGCCGTATTTCATTTAGAAGCTGGTATTAAAGCTCTTGCATTTTATCAACGTCTAGCTTGGGAAGCGAAGGTGATCCCTCAAGACTGGGCGCTTGGATGGGGGGATGCTGTTGGCGCCTTGGTTCAAGGGAGAACGGCGATAGTCATCTCGGGACCTGATGGCCCGGTCGATCAGGCACTCAACCAAGCGGGAATGAAGCCTGAGGAAATTGTTGTATATCCGATACCAGCGGCTGAAAAGGGAGGCAAGCACATAGGCATACTTGGCGGAGATTTCTTGGTCATCAATCCAAAAGCGACGAAAGAAGAGAAAGAGATGGCCTTTCGTTACGCTACGTTTGATTATTTCACCGATACAGGACTGTTATCGATAGAAGCGAGTATCCAGCAACGTCGTAAAGATCAAAAATATTTTGTTCCGCCTGTTATTGAGTATTTCACACCCGATTCTACCTATGCAGAAAAAGTTAAGGCGATCTATGAAAAATACGACAATGTATATCAATACCCCTCTGCGACGATGGAACTGATGGAAGGAAAACTAGAGACGCAGTTCAATACGCAAGAGTACTACGCGACGATGACCAGTGTTGTTCAGGATATTTTTTCACGCAAAGACGCGGATCCAAAGACGGTGTTGGAAGAGGCAGCACAGCTTGTACAGGAGAGGTTTTACAATCAGATGAAAGTCGAATAAGCGAGTGAACATGCATGTTAACCAAAAATGAAAGGAAGGCCATAAAGATGCAAGCACGACTCCAGAAAAACTCTACAGGTCTCATTTTACTCCTCATTGTAAGCTTGTTGCTTACACAGTTGTCCTTGGGCTCAAGCCCCGTACACGCCTCCTCCAATTTGGCGGCAGGCAAGCCTGTTTCGGCAAGCAGTCACAACGATAATTACTCGGCTGCAAACACGGTGGACAGCGAATCATCGACGTATTGGGAAAGTGCGAATAGCGCATACCCGCAATGGCTTCGTGTCGATCTTGGCAATGTGAGCAAGATTGGTCAAGTTGTTCTGCGGCTCCCGGAATCGTGGGGTCAAAGAGCACAAACCTTGTCCGTGTTGGGTAGTGTCGATGATGCCAGCTACACAACCCTGGTTGCATCGGCCAGCTATTCGTTTGATCCAGCGAGCGGAAATATGGTGACTATCAATTTCCCAACTGCATCAGCTAGATACGTGAAACTGAACTTCACTGCTAATACCGGCTGGATCGCCGCCCAGTTATCCGAACTAGAAGTGTTCGCAGCGTCTTCTGGCGCTTATGAAGCGGAAAATGCCCAATTAACCGGAGGGGCAAAAGTAAATACGGATCATACCGGATATACAGGCACTGGCTTTGTTGACGGCTATTGGAATCAAGGAGCAGCCACTCAATTTATGGTTAACGTGGATCGTGCCGGGGTCTACTCAGCCAATTTAATATACGGAAACGCTTCAGGCGGGGATCAGACAGTAAGCCTATACGTCAATGGAACAAAAATTAAGCAGACGACTTTATCGAATCTAGCCAACTGGGACACTTGGTCGACCAAGTCAGAAATCGTAAATTTGAATGCAGGAGCTAATACAATCGCTTACAAGTATGATCCAACCGATTCGGGAAACATCAACTTGGATGCCCTCCAAATCGCAAGTGCCAGCTCACCACCGAGATCCGCGTTATCGACCATCGAAGCTGAAAGCTTTGATCAACAATCGGGTATTCAAACGGAATCTTCCAGCGAAGGCGGATTAAATATCGGCTTTATCGAAAATGACGACTACACAGCCTATTACAATATCGATTTTGGCTCCGGCGTATCGAAGTTTGAGGCACGAGTGGCCAGCAATGGCGATGGAGGCCATATCGAAATCAGATTGGGCAGCTTGACAGGAACGCTTGCAGCTGCTTGCGCAGTAGAGCCTACAGGCGGATGGCAAACATGGACGACTAAATCTTGCAGCATAAACCCTATCAGCGGCGTACACGATGTCTATCTCATATTTAAAGGCAGCGGGGCTGGATTATTCAATCTCAACTGGTTCAAATTTTCCAACAATTCTGTTGTGCCGTCAAAAGGAGCCACAATGCCTTACGATATGTATGAAGCGGAGGAGGGCGAAGTTGGTGGCGGCGCGGTTATCGTCGGTCCGAACCGAAAAATTGGCGATTTGGCTGGAGAAGCTTCCGGGAGAAAAGCAGTCACGTTAAATTCTACAGGCAGCTTCGTTCAATTTAAGACAAGAACAAGCACCAACACACTTGTTGCACGCTTCTCCATACCCGATGCACCTAACGGGGGTGGATTAAACAATACGCTGAACATATATGTCAATGGCACGTTTGCCAAGTCAATCGATCTCACGTCCAAGTATTCGTGGCTCTACGGCGACGAAGCATCGCCGGGCAATTCGCCTTCAGCGGGTGCTCCTCGGTTCATTTACGATGAAGCGAACGTCATGTTCGATAACACTATTCCTGCAGGAAGTACAATTAAGCTGCAAAAGGATCCGTCAAATACAACGACTTATGCGATCGACTTCATCAGCCTCGAGCAAGTATCGCCGCTGGCCAATCCCGATCCTTCCAAATATGTTACGCCTGCAAACACCACGCATCAAGCGGTTCAACACGCATTGGATCAAGTTCGTATGGATCCAACCGGCAATCTTATCGGTGTCTATCTACCTGCAGGAACTTATAAAACAGGGGGCAAGTTTCAGGTGCACGGCAAGCCAGTGAAAGTAATCGGCGCCGGTCCATGGTACACCCGGTTTGTAGCTCCTTCCAATCAGTCCAACACAGATATCGGTTTTAATGTAGTAGCAAGCGCTAACGGTTCTACCTTTGCCAACTTTTCTTATTTCGGCAACTACAACATCCGTGAAGACGGTCCGGGCAAAGTATTTGCATTTAATGATGTAGCCAACATGACAATCGACAACATCTGGGTCGAGCATCAGATGTGCATGTTCTGGGGGCAGAACGTCGATAACACCGTCATTAAAAATTCCCGAATTCGCAACGTTTTTGCAGATGCCGTCAATTTTACAAACGGCAGCACGAACAACTTGGTGACGAACAACGAAGCTCGCAGCACCGGCGACGATAGCTTTGCCTTGTTTAACGCTGTGGACACCGGTACTTCCGAAGATAATCAAGGCAACGTCTATGAAAAATTAACCTCGCTGCTCACATGGCGGGCTTCAGGACTTGCCGTATACGGCGGATACAACAATACGTTTATCATGGGATTATGTTTCAAACGAACTATGTCGGAGCAACGCCACAATTTCCGATTACGGATACGATTTTATCCAACATAAAAATATCAGGCGTTCGCAAGAGTGGAGATTCTTTTGATGCTAAATCAGGCTTTGGAGTTTGGGCGAACCAACCGATCGGCTCTGCTACGTTTAATAACTTGCAATTTGCGAATATGGACCCAGGGACCACTCCAATAAACAATCCAACCTCTACGTTTACGATTCAAGTCAATCCGTAACAACGTATCAGCCATATGAAGCATGAATCTATCAGCTACACGATAGATTCATGCTTTTTTTAATGACGTAATATCGCTAATGATGCTCATAAGATTGCACATGTTCATTTTAAGCAGCGCTTTTTACAATGAAGTTAAGTTGTTTGATGAACTAGGAAAGGGGAGTGCGCCACTAATGGAACTACGCCAGCTTCAATATTTTATTCAAATATGCAAATCGGGAAGTCTCACCAAAGCCAAAGCAGAATTGGGGGTAACGCAGCCTACATTAAGTCAGCAGCTTCGGGTATTAGAGAATGAATTTAATACGCTGTTGTTTGATCGGGGTGCAAAGGGAGTTGAAATAACGGAAGCGGGCAAAATTCTGTTATATAAGGGCAATGCGATCATGAAGCTGCTTGAGGAAGCTCGAAATGAAATGAAAGAGGAGGTAACAATAGTGAAAGATACGCTTGCAATTGGTTGTTGTCCTGCTGAGCTTGAATTTCTTGCACCTTGCTTGATGAAATTTCATGAAAAGCATCCTCATGCCCAATTAAAAATTATCGAGTCAGAAAATATGGAACGAATGATTCTAGAGCGAAAGGCTGATATCGGCATCACTTCTAATGCGATGTCAAGTCAATCCATCGTATCGACTTACTTGTATCGCCAAGAAATGGCGCTTTTCGTTCATTCGGAGCACCCTATGGCTGCTTATCCCTCCATTCCTTTTCAATCATTGAAGCAGATCAATTCCATTCTATTTCTGCAGCAATACAAATCGGTCATCGAAATGTATGGTAGGGTCTGTGGGTTTACGTTGGAGTCCATGATTGAAACGACCTCGTTCTCTTTTTAATACATTCGGTTCGCCAAGGAATTGGGGCAGCGCTTCTCCCTGTATGTTTAGCTGTAACGTTAAAGAAAGAGGCGCTTCGGATGGTGAGATTAGAAGACTACGTACCCTATTGGGACGTATCGCTTGTTCATCTGGATTCCTTTGCATGGAGTACGACGTCGCGTGCATGTATTCAAGAAATCAATTGTTTTATTTTAGCGAACAATGAGGAAGCAAGGAGAGAGGTTGAGGTGTAAGTTATGTTTAGGCAATTAGAATGTTTTATTAAAATTTGCGAAGAAGGCAGCTTTGCTAAAGCATCGGAATCGCTCATGATTTCTCAACCTGCATTAAGCCAGCAGATTCGATACATAGAAGCGGAGTTTAACACTCCTGTGTTTAAGCGGGCCGGTAGAGGGATAAAGCTTACGGCTGCAGGTCAAATCCTGTATGAGAAAGCTATTTCTGTGATGAGGCTGATTGGGGAGTCGAAAAAAGAAACAGCTGAGCTAAGCAATACCCAGATCAATCAACTTCCGCTCTCCATCGGCATCTCACCATTAGATTGTCCGAATTTTATGCCGTTTTTTTAAAGTTTCACGAACAGCATCCAGCTATTACGCTGCATTTCGAAAACATCGAAAATGGTTTTAGGGATTTACTGCATAATCATAATCATATTGATATAGTTATAAGCGATTGTCCGGAACTAAATAAGGAACTATATGCTGTACATGTATGCAAAGAGGAACAAGCGCTATTCGTTTATATGGATCATCCGTGGGCAGATCGAACATCCATTTCAGTTCGGGAATTGAAAAATCTAGAATCTGATTTATTTGTTAGAGATTCAAATATAGTAAAGCTGCTCAAAGCATATGATTTCAAAGTGATCCAACCTCTGCAATCAAAATTTCATTCTACCTCCGCTGCCATTATTCTTTCTATGGTTATACAGCAAATGGGGGTGGCTATTTTACCCATTTCTTACTTGAATAGCTCTTCTTATTCGAAATTAAAAGTAATTCAATTCTTAGATCCGATTCCTGCACGTGAAGTTAAGCTTATTGTTCGAAAAGATCAGTTCATCGATGCGGCGATTCAAACTTTTATGAACTATTTTTTAAAAGCAACAAAGTCACTTGCCGTATAACAGACAACTTATATAAAAGGTACAGCCGTTCTGAGGAGGCTGTACCTTTCCCAATAGAAATGAGAGGATTTTCGAATTTAACCTCCATACCCACCGAACATTGCTTTGGCATACACAATACCTGTTCCATAAGCACCAGCATGCTCTTTAGCAACATTTACGACGGCATCATACGTTTCTTCACGCGCCCAATCGCGTTGATACTCAAGGAGGACAGAAAGCCAGGTAACAGGGATCGCCCCAGCCTGTATCATGCGTTGAATGGCTGTATTATGTGCCTCTGTTGTCGTTCCGCCTGAAGCATCTGTAACAATATACACTTCGTAACCTTCTTTAATCGCAGAGATCGTTGGAAATGCAAGGCAAACTTCTGTCCATAGCGCAGCGATAATCAATTTTTTTCGCCCCGTCTTTTTCACGGCTTCAATGAAATTTTTGTCTTCCCAAGAGTTCATCGATGTGCGGTCAATTGGCTTTTGATCTGGAAATACTTTCTGAATGTGCGGATGAAGCGGGCCTGAAAATGATTCCGCAGCAACAGTTGTTAAAATGATGGGGGCATTAAATATTTTTGCCGTTTTGGCCAGCCCAACCGTATTGTTAATGATCGTTTGTCGGTCTGCACTTTGTGTACCAAATATCATCTGTGGCTGATGATCGATAAGAATAATGGCAGAGTTCTCAGGTGTAAGTAAATCGGTTTTGTCGTTAAACATACAATAATCCCTTCCTTCAATAGTATCACCGCAACAGTATCAGAATTGCGTTTGAACTTCTGCTGCATGTCATTAGTGTAGAGAGTAATGAACTTGCAAACCATCTTCATTTTTCTATAGGATCCATCATCAAAAACTATATCGTTAAAAATGATACGTACTTGAAATAGTTCATTTGTTAGGCATAATAAACGCTTATGTGTGGTATAGAAATCCCCATATTGATCGAATGAATTGGGATTTATAGACTTACAGTTGAAGCACTGAAAACGTTAAGGCTAGAGATTTTACTGTTAGGGTAGGTAGGAGCGAGCATGTGGGATTTAACCATCAACAAATGAGGGAGGACAAAAGATGATCGAGTATATAAATGGAATGGAAACTGACCTTATTATTTATAACGCTTTTATCGCTACGATGAACGAAGATAACCCTACAGCTACTGCGCTCGCAGTAAAGGATGGACAATTTTGTGCTGTGGGGGACGATGCTGAAATGATGAAGCTTGTAGGGCCCTCGACAAAAGTTATAAATGCTAACAAACGCATGTTAATACCAGGTTTAAATGATTCGCACATGCATCTTATTCGAGGTGGGCTTAACTTTAATCTTGAATTGCGCTGGGATGGCGTACCTTCTGTGGCTGATGCGTTACGGATGTTGAAAAAGCAGGTCGATCGGACACCTCCTCCTCACTGGGTTCGCGTTGTTGGCGGATGGACCGAATTTCAATTCAAAGAACGACGAATGCCTACATTAGAAGAAATCAATCGAATTGCCCCTCATACCCCTGTATTTATTCTAAACCTCTATCGTCAAGCCTTTTTGAATAAAGCTGCTTTGCGTGTGATCGGCTATACAAAAGATACACCGAACCCGCCAGGAGGAGAAATCCAAAGGGACAGTCAGGGCAATCCTACGGGGATGTTAATCGCCCGCCCGAACGCGACAATTTTATATGCCACGTTAGCTAAAGGCCCGAAACTTTCCTATGAAGATCAGATGAATTCGACTCGGCTGTTTATGAGAGAATTGAACCGATTTGGTGTAACAAGCGTGATTGATGCCGGGGGCGGTTTTCAGAACTACCCAGATGATTATAAAGTGTTTGCAGAGCTGGATAAGCGAGGGGAAATTACGGTTCGGACAGCATACCATTTGTTCACACAGAACCTAGGGCATGAACTAAACGACTTCAAAAATTGGACGGAATCAACAAAGCCGTATACCGGGAGCTCATTCTATCGTCATAACGGTGCCGGAGAAATGCTTGTTTATAGCGCGGCAGACTTCGAAGATTTTGTTGAGCCACGTCCAGAACTGCCTGCCGTACTGGAAGACGAACTATTCGAAGTAACTGAGCATCTAGCCAAGCATCGCTGGCCGTTTCGTCTTCATGCTACCTATGGAGAATCGATCACACGATTTCTTGATGTAATTGAGCGGGTAAATAAAGAAGCTCCTTTTAAAGACATACGTTGGATTATTGATCATGCGGAGACGATTCAAGAAAAAGATCTAGAACGAGTCATTTCGTTAGGCGGCTCGATTTCCGTTCAAAACCGAATGGCTTTTCAAGGGGAGTATTTCGTCGATCGCTATGGAGCGAAGGCAGCAGAACATGCACCACCGATAACGAAGATGCTTACCGCTGGATTGCGTGTCGGAGTAGGGACAGATGCAACAAGAGTTGCAAGTTATAACCCGTGGCTGGCCTTATACTGGTTAGTAACGGGAAAAACACTTGGAGGGCTTAGCTTGTATCCTGCTTCTAATCGTGTAGATAGACATCAGGCGCTCCGTATGTATACAACCGGGAATGCATGGTTTTCGAAAGAAGAGGATGTTAAAGGACAAATTAAAGCCGGACATTATGCTGATTTCACGATTCTTTCGGACAATTTCTTTCAAGTATCTGAAGAAGATATCAAAAAAATTGAGTCCGTCTTTACCGTTGTAGGCGGCAAAATCGTTTACGGCACACACGAGTTCCAAGCTTTATCACCGCCTGCTCCAAAAGCAAGTCCAGACTGGTCTCCACAGAATTTCTTTGGAGGATACTATAACGGATTGTATGACGGAGGCGATGGATCTGGAGTTCAACCATATAGGCAACAGCGCTTGCATCACAGTTGCAATCATCACCATGGCAGCGGATTTTGTGACTTGGATTGCTTCGTCTTCTAATGCAGGCAGATTAAAAAACAGATTAATAATCGTTACAAAGTTGAAATATCGATTCCTACCTTCGTGGCCTGAGATTCGTTCGCTCCGACTTACACAACAGTTCTATTGACTGCGCGCATGGGTGGCAAAAGCTTGACACAAACAATAATCCTCTGTATGAAAATGGATCCTCCAACTTAAACTAAGACAGCCAGTTTTATTTCAGACATACAGAGGAGCAGATGAATATGAAAAACAAATGGTTGCTGGCGCTGCTTGTAACTTTGGTACTCTTTGTTAGCATGACGCAGGTTGCAGCACCCGTGCAAGCAAATGCAATGGTGAGCGAGAAGAAGGATCCGAATTGCCTGAGTCCCAAAATGGTAAAGCTGAAAACCGATATGCAAAAGGTTTGGATCGACCATACGATATGGACAAGAAGCTATATTGTCAGCGCTATCTCAAATCGTCCAGATCAGAAGGATGTAATGGAGCGGCTATTGCAGAACCAGCAGGATATTGGAAATGTAATCAAACCTTATTACGGGGAAGCCGCAGGCAATAAGCTGGCCGAAATTCTAAGAGAACATATTCTAATTGCAGCGAAAATCGTAGAGGCGGCCAAAGCGGGCAATCAGGCAGATGTGAAAAAGTTAGAGGCAGACTGGCATAAAAACGCTGACGAGATCGCCAAATTTTTAAGCGATGCGAATCCGAACTGGCAGTTTAAAGAGCTTCAGGATATGCTGTATACCCACCTTCAGTTGATTACGGAGATCGTGCTAAGCTGTCTCAAGGGAGATTGGAAAGCGGATATAGCAGCAACCGACAAAAACGAGATCCATATGATTCATTTAGCTGACATCCTGACAGAAGGCATTGTCAAACAATTTCCTGAAAAATTTTAAACAAAATGCATTATCGAATGCAAAGTAAAGCTTTTTATGTTTGCCCGCAAGGGTAACTATAAAAGGCTTTTTTCGTTTCACGGAGCAAATAAATAGCTTACACACTTCGATCCAATCACATGGGTCGTTTTTTGTAAACAAGTCAAATTCGTTTGATAATGCACGAATATATGTCCTGTACCGCAAATTTCGGCTGTGTATAGTTAAGATAATCGTATTTGGAGGCAGGGCACCCGAATATATCAATGGACATATTTGATGCGTGGATGGCAGCGGATGTTTCGATAACATCACTATCATAAAAATGGCGACTGTTATGGACAGACCATGACAGTCTTTTAATTAGCTAAGGGGGGGAACCGATGAAGGATAGAAGTGTGTCCCAGATGCAAGCAAGCCCTGAGGTGGTTACCTTTGGGGAATCGATGGCACTCATGCTGCCGACCGGAAATAAAGGAATCGAATACAGCCATACGTTGGAATGCACCTTCGGTGGGGCCGAAACAAACGTAGCCATCGGTTTGGCTAGGCTTGGCATTCATGTCGGATGGTTCTCTCAATTAGGTGAAGATCCGCTGGCAACGATGATGATCAAAGCATTGCGGGGCGAAGGCGTTGATGTCTCACGCGTGAAGAGCACAGATGCTGCTTCAACGGGTCTAATGATGCGTGAGGCAATAGCCGGACAATCCTCCGTTTATTATTTTCGGCGGAATTCGGCTGCTAGTCTGATGTCGCCCGATATGCTGGATGAGGCGTACATAGCAGGTGCTCGCATTTTGCATGTAACCGGGATTACGATGGCTATCAGCGAGACTGCATGTCAAGCTGTTATTGAGGCTGTACGTCTTGCACGCAAGCATGGCGTTAAAGTCAGCTTTGATCCAAATCTGCGCCTGAAGCTCTGGAGCGTGGAGAAAGCTCGTCAATTCATTCTGCCTCTAGCGGCGGAAGCAGACTACTTCCTGCCTGGGCTTGATGAATTGAAGCTGCTCTATGAAACTGACGACAAAAGTGCTTTGTTTGCGAAGCTGCATGAGCTTGGCAACGTATGCGTCGTCAAAGGCGGAGATCATGAAACCTATTTATTACAGGGTGGAAAGGTAGCTGGAATTCCTTATTTCACTGCTGAACACGTAGTAGACACCGTTGGTGCTGGCGATGCCTTCTGTGCTGGCTTCCTTAGCGGTTTACTAAGAAATAAATCCCTTGAGGAATCCGTTCGCATCGGGAATTTGCTTGGATCTATGGTGATCCAGACGGAAGGCGATTGGCAGGGTCTCCCGACAATGGCACAGGCAGAAGCGAAGCTTAGTAGAAAAGCGCATGTTGAACGTTAAGTCCAATGAATCTAGTACATACAATGAAAGGCAGGGAAGCAAATTGAAGAAAATGAGCATTATTCATCGGATTCATGAAGAAGGGGTTGTCGCGGTATTACGGGGAGAGAATTGGCAGCAGGTGGTTCGACTATCCAAGGAAGCCATTGCTGGCGGCATTAAGGTGATTGAGATTACAATGACGGTTCCGCATGCGCTTAAGGCGATCGAAGAGCTTGCCAGCCGTTATTCATGGAATCATCCTGATTCAGCTCAACAAGCGATAATTGGCGTCGGCACGGTGCTTGATCCTGAAACGGCACGCCAAGCAATGCTAAGCGGCGCCGAATTTGTCGTGGGCCCTTCACTGAATCCAGATACGATTAAGCTGTGCAATCGTTATCGTGTTCCAATCATGCCTGGAGTCATGACCATTCATGATATCCAAAGCGCTCTCGATTTAGGAGTGGATGTCGTTAAGCTGTTCCCAGGAAGTCAATTCGGGCCAGGGATGATCAAGGATATCAAAGGCCCATTGCCTCACGTGAATGTAATGCCAACCGGGGGAGTGAATATAGAAAACTTGGGCGACTGGATCAAAGCAGGTGCATTTGCGGTAGGAATTGGTTCAGATCTTACGAAGGAAGCCATTGAAACAGGCAATTATACACTCGTTCGTGCCAAGGCTGATCAGTATGTGAAGGCATTTAAGCAAGCGCGCCAATAATAAGAACGATAACAAGCGTTCTCTTGATAGACGGGGAGACGCTTGTTTTTTTTATCTAGTGAATAAGGCTTAGAAAAGTAAAATTCGTTTCAAAATGAACGATTTTAGTCCTTATTTGCGATTTTCATTCTGATTACAATGACACTATAGAACAAGACGTATTTTTCAGAGGGGGATAAAAAATGAAAGGTAAGAAATCACTAGGAATTAGCGCTAGAGAGACACTAGCCGGCTATATGTTTGTAGCCCCATTAATGATCGGATTAATTGTCCTAACCCTTATTCCTGTTGTGTGTTCCCTATTGCTGAGCTTTACGGAGTGGAATTTCGTAGCGGGATATGGTGCTATCAAATTCGTAGGCTTTGATAATTTTATTCGTTTGTTCCAAGACGATGTGTTTATACAGAGCCTATTGAACAACTTAGTCTTTATTATAACGGTTCCGATAACCTTGATCTTATCGCTGTTGCTGTCTATTCTCATTGACAAACATGTTTATTTCAAGGATGGATTTAAGGTTGTTTATTTCTTGCCTTATATTTCCAGCGTCGTTGCCGTCGCCATGGTATGGCAGGTTCTTTTCCATCCATCATTAGGTCCGGTAAATCAGATGCTGATGTCATTTGGCATTGAGAATCCACCTAAATGGTTGGCAGATATCGATTATGCATTGCCTTCTCTCATGATGATTCAAGTTTGGATTATGCTCGGCTATAACATTATCATTTACATTGCTGCGCTGCAGTCCATTCCGAAGGATTTGTATGAAGCGGCAGATATCGATGGCGCAGGAACGTGGGTGAAATTCCGACAGATCACAGTGCCAAGTGTTTCGCCAACGACCTTCTTCTTGCTAGTAACAGGAATCATTGGTTCCTTCAAGGTGTTTGATCTCATTCAAGTATTAACGCAAGGCGGACCTGCTAATTCAACAAATGTAATCGTTTACGACTTGTATGACACTGCATTCAATCAGTTGAAAACAGGGTATGCCTCTTCAATGGCGCTCCTATTATTCCTCATTTGTTTAGCCATAACGGCTGGACAATGGATTGCCCAGAAGAAGTGGGTTAACTACTAGAAGAGATCTAGAATGGAGGAACAATCTATATGGGGTAGAGACAGCAAAACGCGAAAATCGTACGCTAACAATTGTGTTGCATCGTGATCCAGCCGAGAACGTCTAAATTGTGTTGCGTTAGAGGGAACGGTTCCGCATGAATACCCGGACTAATACAACACAATTGACTTTGTGCTGCATTCCTTAGCGTACGGAAAATCAGCGATGTTACTGGATTTTTCCCCTTAGCGTACGTTTTCCGCGTTTTGTTGGCGGTACCCCTATATGAAAAAAATATCGGTTTCAAAGATCATATTCACAGTGATTATGGCAGCTATAGGGCTTCTCTTCCTGCTTCCATTCATCTGGATGTTGTCAACATCATTCAAGCCTGAGGCGGATGTCTTCAAATTCCCAATCGAATGGATTCCGAGAAACTGGAATGCGATGGAGAACTATGCAGAAGTGTGGTCAGGAAACTTTGTCAAATATTATGCAAACTCGATTTATGTAACAGTGGCAACGACTGTGCTCAATGTATCCGTGTGTGCACTTGCGGCTTATGGATTTTCCAAAGTCCATTTCAAAGGAAGAGATACGATGTTTCTTCTCGTTCTCGCACTATACATGGTTCCACCTCAAGCTTCATTAGTTCCGCAGTTCCTGCTTTTCCGTTCCCTACATTTATTTGATTCTCATATTGGTCTTATCTTGCTGAACGGATTTAGCGTAATTGGAGCTTTCATGCTTAGACAATTCTTTATGAGTGTCAGCAACGAATATATCGAATCAGCCAAAATAGACGGAGCCGGACATGCACGAAGCTTCTTCCAAATCGCGCTGCCGCTTATTCGTCCAGCCATCGCAACCTATGCGATCCTCAGATTTATTTGGACATGGAACGATTATCAGTATCCGCTGATTTTCTTAAAAAGCAAAGAGTTGTTCACCATTCAGCTTGGGATCAGATTGTTCGGTGACCAATATGGAGATACGTATTCCTTGATGATGGCTGGAGCTGTGTCAGCAATCTTGCCGCTGGTCATTATCTTTATTATCGGGCAGAAGCAAGTTATTGAAGGGATTGCGCTCGGAGGCGTTAAGGGATAGAAATGCTCGAAGGAATAGGAGCAATACAAATAGATAGTTAACGAAAAGAAATGAACCATTGCGTTCATTTCTTTTGTCATATGGGGAAGTATCTAGTCAAAATCGTCTGAGATCGGTCAAAATATGAAATTGGTCGGTCATCTGAAAATAGATATATTTATAAATAAAAGCGTTTTCAATGACAGTTTTATTCATAAAGCTACCTATAAGTATATAAATCTGCAAAGATAGATTGAATAGTAGAAAGGTGGGTTGATATGGGTTTTACAAGACGAAAACCAACAGTGCGTATATGGTTTACAGCCGTAATACTAATTGTACTCGCTGTATTAATGATGATATTAACTAACAAAAAAGTTGCATTGCCTGATAATTGGTTGTTTACGGTGGATGGATACGCTGTGACAGATGAAGAATATCTATTTTATATCAATGAGCAGAGAGCTGTAACCGTAAATTATTTCTACAGAACCTATGGTGCGCAAGTAGATGAGGGGTTCTGGACACGCCAATACGGCGAAAATCAGGAAATACCATCTGAATATGCCAAAAAAGCCGCGATGACGGCATTGCTAAGGGCCAAACAGGAGCAAATTATTGCAGACGAGCGGGATATTGCTCCATACAAAAGTTTTAATGAGCTAAAATCCGACATGGAAGATGAAAACGCTAAGCGGGCTGAGATGGAAAATACGGGGGATACTTACTACGGATTGCCTGAGTTAGATCTATACCAATACATGCAATATGTAAGTGGCGCTCGTTGGCCGGATTTGGTAGAAACCCAGATCGAACAAACGAAAATGAGCGACGCCGAGTTACAAGTTGAATATGCTTCAAGGAGCGCAGAATATGTGCGCACTGCTGATGAATTAACGGCTATGTTCGCATCAACTGGACAAGCAATGGAAGAGAAAGTGTTAAATCGATTAGATATATCCAAAGAAGATACTGTATCACGAAATTTCTGGGAGTCATTGGCGGCCGCTTCTGTAGGGGAGACGGTAATCGGCAAATATATGGGCGAGGATGTCATTGCCACCTTAATGACAAAGCCGGAATTCACCAAGCTTACCCTGGAAGAAGTGAAGGATTCCATTATATACGGGCAGGCTGAGTCTAACTTACGAACGTTAATTGCAACTAGAGCGGATAAAGCGAAGATTATGTTTAACGGCAATCAATTCAATGAATTAACAGTGAACTAGATGAAATACTGTTCTTACGTTTATATAAATCTGAATCTATTTTGGTGTTCATAGATTCAGATTTATATAAATATGAATTCATAGAAAAGGAGATTGCCAGATGAGACGAACAAAATGGATGCAAAAAGCTTTATCGATTGTTACGGTAGCAACTTTGACATTCTCTGGTCTGCCCGGCTTGGCGCCTGTATCTGAAGTTTCGGCTGCAGAGAGATTGGTTGAATCTTTTGACTCTGTTGTACTAGAACTGACACAAGCGACGGATCATGCAGGCAGAGTAAACCTTATTTACAAAGGTGCACCAGTAAGCAATTTTGTTAAAGGACCGGTGATCGATGCGTTCAGTTATGATTAAAGCAATTCGAATTTAGTAACGGTTGATGATAACGGAAACGTTGCATTAGCTAGCGGTTATACCTTCGCGGCCCCCGGTGATACAGGCATCCCAGTGACGATAACCGCCACGACGAGTTATTACCATGACTCAGATGTGTTATTCATGGAGGATTTTGAGAATAACAATGGTCCGCTGACGTCAATAAGTAAACTTGGTTCATCATTTTCACTGTCTGATGCCCAGTCGCGCTCTGGTTTGAAAGCGATTACACCATCAAGCGCAACGAATACGGAGAATGTAAGCCAAGACGTGGCTCTGCCCGCCGGAAGCAACTATAAAATGACGGCATGGTATTACGACCCGTATCCGGAAGAGGAGAAGACAGCGGCTGCAAGAACCCAATTTGCGATTTTGGATGGCAAAAATGCCACCTTCGCTGGGACATTCTATCAAAGTTCACAGGCCGACGTTATTCATAACCCGACAAAATATACTTGGGCATTTGCACCATCATCAGCCGGTTCAGCGGCGAAACGTTGGCAAGACAGCGGGGTTGAACGCTCCACAGGCTGGCACAAATTTGAGTGGTTCATTACACCGAATGGTGCGACCTTGCAAATTGACGGCATTTCAATACCCGATTCAGCACAGTATGATATTTACAAAGCGATGAAGAGCGGTACAACCATTCAACCCAAAATTGCTGGAGGGTGGAATAACCAAGCAGGCAACATTTCTTATGTTCATAACAAGCATCTTATCGACGATTTTTATGTTGTCAAAGATGTTGCTCCAGTAACTGGTACAAGAACATTAACATTGAATGTAGCACCACCAGATGGAGCGTCAGATTTGGAAATTATCACTCATCCAATAGCAGCAAAAGTGAACCAAGGCGAGACAGCAACATTTAGCGTTACGGCATCAGCCGCTGCTGCATCATACCAATGGTATGTATCTAACGACGAAACAGGTTTGAACGGGGCGGAAGTCGTCGGAGCAAATGATGCGGTATTAACGTTGTCAAAGGTTGACTCAGTTGCGCAGCAAGGTAAGTTTTATTATTGCCTGGTGTCTTCGGCAGAGGGAATTGTTGTGAAATCCCAAGCTGCACCGTTGTTGATTCAGACAAATACGCAGGTGAATGCGCCCATTAACCCGACGCTTGACCCGAACACGGGTATTTATACAGGCGGTTCTAATTACGGGGATACCCTTGTAACCCTGTTCAAAGATGGTGAACCCGTTGGCTATTATTTATCGAAAAATGGAGGGCCCGACCAGCTAAACAATCATGAAAGACATCATGTTCTGCCATATGCAAGGGCATTGGGGGCGGGTAATTACACCGTTACAGCAATCGTCATGAATACAGAAGGAAATAGAAGTGAAGAAGTTACGGCAACAGGAACATTAACGATCGAGAACTTGTCTGCACCGGAAAATGTTAGATGGAACGGTACCTATGCTACTTGGAATAACGTTGCTAACGCATCTGCGTATTCGGTTCAGCTCTTCAGTCACGGAGTTGCTAATGGGAGCCCTGTCGCAGTAACAGGTAATGATGCAGCTCTGTCCCCGAGCTTGGATGATACATTTACAGTTAGAGCGATGGGCAGCGCAACAACACGCTTCTTGGATTCTGATGAATCAGGGGAGAGTGCAGCATATTCAGCTCATATTGCGCTAGTCCGTCAGAACGAGACTTTACGGGCAGGCGAGAGCCAGCGGCTAATCGTTGACACTGCCGATGAGTTCGTAGCTGATAACATCAGCTTCAGCCCAGCAGTGAGAGACAAAGATAAGATCGAAGTTGATCATGCTGGATTCGTTACGGTTAAGAAAGGTTATGTCCCAACAGAGAATGAAGAGGTAACCGTAAATGTCAGCGTTGATTACTTCAATAAGAAGGATACGATGTTCTACGATGGATTTGAAGGGAATAAGAAGTTTACGACGGGTGAGAACGGGTACGTCCAAAGTGACGTGATGTCCCGTACCGGAGCAAAAGCCGCGACAACGAGTGGTGCTGGCCAGGTGGCTACTGTCCCAGGCGCCTATAATTACGCTCCAAAAGCCGGCAAGACAACAATCGTCACTGCCTGGTACTACGACGATGGCGGGGTGGCATCCGGTGATCACGCGGTATTTGGCTTAACTCCGTCAACCAATGAACATATCACAATAAATTATGGGAATGCGGATGGCAACTGGGCGGCGAACCAGACTAACTACGCAGTTAGGCTCGGATCAACTGGAAGGTTCTATCCCGTCGACGTGAAGCGCAGCAAAGGCTGGCATAAATTCCAATGGGTCGTTACCTCAACGGGAACAACCTACAAAATTGATGGAAAAGCAATTAAGAGACAAACGACAGATGGGGGCGCGTTCAATACGAATGTATCGAACAATATTTCGAAAATTGATGCATTGCAACTTGCTACGAATTGGGGCAATAAATCCGGAACGATTAAAGATATGCAGAACAAGCACTTTATCGATGACGTATATGTGATGGATAGTGAAGTAACAGCCCAAACGGCAACAGCATCGGTTACATTAAAGCTCTTACCTAAAGTGTACACTCACTCCGAAGACAGCACTTATGTTCTTGGCTTGGATGATTATAAAATTACCGTGAATCCTGATTTAGCGGATCTAGCTGGTGTGGAAATCGGCGATGCAACCCTAACACAAGCTTTGGATTATACAGTTAGCGGCAATGTATTAACGATTAACAAAAAAGCATTTGTAAGAAACAATATTGTGCCAGGAAAATATACC
Source organism: Paenibacillus alvei DSM 29 (assembly GCF_000293805.1). GTDB lineage: Bacteria > Bacillota > Bacilli > Paenibacillales > Paenibacillaceae > Paenibacillus_B > Paenibacillus_B alvei. The sequence continues at coordinate 375,743 of NZ_AMBZ01000007.1, forward strand.
GTTAGACTCGACCTGAACCCTGCTGAAATTACGTTTGAGTTGAACATTGCATCTCGTGAAGTCCGTGATTATTATTTCTCCAATAATGGTGATGATCATGCCGATGGACGCACACCGGAGACAGCATGGAAATCAATATCCAAAATAAATGAATATGTGTTCCTCCCAGGTTCAACGATTTATTTGGATGCAAACAGCGTGTGGAATGAACAAATCAGATTGCGCGGCAACGGCGAAGAAGGATATCCGATTACGCTTACTAAATATAATACGACCGATCCTAACCAACGGCCGATTATTAATGGCGGAGGAACAGCGTCAAGCCCATCAGGCATTACCCTAAACGGTACAATTGAGTTGTACGACGTCAATTATTGGGTAGTCAGCGGAATTGAAGTGACGAACATCGGCACTACAGCAGGTGACGGCCGCTCCGGTATTGCTGTGATGTCCCGTATATCCAAGCTGGGACAAAGTCAATTTAACATTCAAGATTATGCGGATGCTCGTATGCAAGGAATTGTCATTCGAGACAACTATGTTCATGATGTGAATGGATTGCACCAAGCGAATGGAGCCAGTAAAATATCTGGCGGCATCATTATTAATGGTTATGTAGATGTACTGGTCGAAGGCAATAAGACCCTTCGCTGTGATAACGAAGGCATTCGCAACAATGCTTATGGGCCAAGCAACCCGGGGACGAACAATACGGGCCTCTCTTGGAGCAACTCAAGCTATCCTTGGGCATCTAACGCTGTATTTAGAAACAACTGGGTTTCTGGTTCGGTTGGTGATGGAATCGTCCTGTCCGGCGGGAACAATTCCCTTGTGGAACGAAATGTGGTCACAGACAGCGGGTACAGCTATTTAAGCGATAAGAGCGGCAAACTGGTACCGAACTGGGGTCCAAATAATACAACGCCAGCATATCTTGGTTCGCAAAATTATGCGGCAGCGTGGATTATGGCAAGTAAAGGCACGATCTTCCGCTACAATGAAGCTGTAGATAACCCTTATCATGCAAGTAATGACGGTATGGCTTGGGATATTGATAATTATTGTCAGGATAATGTGTATGAATATAACTACAGCCGAAACAACTATGGCGGTTGGTATTTGCAGATGAATGCCGCCAAGGGCAACATCGTTCGCTATAACATCAGCGTGAACGACGGTCGCAGTCCGGATTTTAATAAGAGTTACAATAGCCTTGTATTACTTGCGGGCGGTTCTTCAACAAGCGAGGAATTAAGCGGACTATACTATAACAATGTAATCATCTCTCCATTGAAGAATAGCGGTTCGTTAGTGTTTGACCCAACGGCTTCCAACTTGCATATTTACTTCCAAAACAACATATTTGCTTATACTGGTGCTAACAACAGCGTTGGTCTAAAAGGCGGCGGAACATCAGCGCCATTTATAGCCGGACGGTTTACGAACAACATTGTATATCCAGCTAATCTTTTTGGCAGTATGAATGCTGGCGGGGGCGGATATTTAGGCAGAGGTGTAACAACAGCTGACAATCGCTACGTATCGGAAAAAGAACTATATTCCATATTGAAAGATTATAAGATTGCACCGGAACATTGGATTGCCAATAGTGGAACCGTTGATGCCGAGCTTGATTACAGCGTAATGGACGGGTTCCGCCTTGCTGATGGCGACAACAACATGGCCTATGGTTCAGGTGTCAAAGTAATTAGCCCATATGTGGATCGTGTGAACGCTCTGCCTCATATGACAGAGAGAACGGACTTTTTTGGAAATCCACTAGGCGATAGAACGCCTTCGATCGGCGTACACAACCCTTATGCGGTAACTTTTGATTCCAATGGCGGCAGTGAAGTTGCGATGAAGTTCGCTGATATGGGGGGGACAATTACCCAGCCGCCAGTACCAACCAAAGCTGAAATGAAATTCGGTGGTTGGTACCGAGATGCAGAATTAAACGATGCGTGGAATTTCGTTACTGATACGGTTACAAGCGATATCGTATTATATGCGAAGTGGCTTAGAGATGAAGATTTATCTTTAGAGAAAGATCAATTGAGTGTGGAAGCCCCTAAAGGCGCAATGATGAATCAAACAACGGTTACGGCAACTGTGTACTATGAGGTAACTGAGCAATTCATTGACGTTACCGTCAGCAAGGACGCTAGTGGGGAGCTCTTTAGCGACAAAGATTGCGTCAAAAGAAATAAAGCATGAAACTGGCATGCCAATCGCGCCAACCCCCTGAAGAACAACCAGAATCGAGCTGAAGCTTCGCTGCGCAGCTCGCCGCTGCGTAAGCGTCAAATAGCCCCACCTATTTGACGCTTACCTCTAAGGAGTTTTGGACAAATAAAGAGATTCCAAAGAGATTATGTGTAGTAATTATTTAATTTTTTTCCTTGAATACCTCTAAAAGAAACTCATAGCTTATATTGTGAGGTTTTTTATTAAAAGCATAATAAAGATGGTATTGGGACTGACCCCTGTTTGTGAGATAGGGCAAAACACCTTGCAAGTTTAAGCAGCCAGTCGTCGAAAATTAATTGGCGACTGGTTATTTAGTTTCGTTTGAATGTGAATTGAGTTAAAAGGGATCAGTGATGCAGTGCAGAGGGAGAAAGAATTGCGGGATGACCGAAGAGGTTAAACATTTTGATGAAACCTTTAAAAAAGAAAAATTCGAAAAAAGACAAAGAAGAAAGCAAAAGCTACGGTATAGAATGAACGGCAGGAGGAACCAGTATGAGCGATATAGTGCGGAGTGCAGAAGTGATTGCAGCAGAAATCCGTAGTATCGATTTGAAAACTAGAGAAATTGTTCTACGTAGTGCTATTGAAATAGGAAAGCGCTTGAATGAGGCTAAGGACCTTGTGAATCACGGGGAATGGGGAACCTGGCTGGAAGCAAATGTTCACTACAGCCAATCAACGGCCAACAACTTCATGGGATAACTGAAGAGTGCGGTTCAAATTTCCAAGCGATTAAGAATTGAGCTATGCTAAAGCGTTGTCCCTTCTTGGTGTTCCAGCTGAAGATCGGGAGCAATTTGTACAGGAGAATGATGTGGAGAGCATGTCAGCACGTGAGCTACAGAAGGCCGTTAAAGAGCAGAAGCGACTAGAAAAAGAATTGAAAGAAAAGTCGATTAATGTACCTGCCACTGTAGAGATAGACATTGAAAAGAACTGTCAGCTTCGGCAGAAGGCGGCATAGGCAGGAAACGAATCAGCATTCAAGTTCAAAGTACAGTTTGAAGGACTCGGGGTAGACTTCCAAGATTTTCTGGCTACGCTGGCTAAGATCCAAGTGGACAACCCGGAGACACATGGTAGAGCCTGATCGATAAGATATCACATGCTCTTCATTAACATAAGGGTAATTGTAGAAATGAAAAGACGGGAGGAATTCTCCCGCCAAATCATAACATTAGTCAAAGCGTGTAACACTTTGCATTCATTCCCCAAGGGCAATAGGGAGGCGGAGGAGGGGGAGTACCGCCAGGAAGTTGACCTCTCCTATCAATTTCACCAAATGCTAGAGCAGTACCGGATACTGATATAACCATAACGGTTGCTAAAGCAACAGCTAGAAACTTTTTCATCTTTACCACCTCATTTCTGGTAAGTTATGTCATTATCCTATCATTAAAAGTAAAAATATGCAAATTATATTTTAATAGTAAGGAGGTTTACATACTAATTCTTGTGATGAACGGAGTGATTTGAATGAATTGCACCCATTGCCATGGGTCGGGATCTACGGAAGAAAAGATAGGGATTGTATCACCACACATACCATATATTGAGGAAACTTATAAAGAGCCTTGCGACTATTGCAATGGTATAGGTGATATAGAGGAAGAAGAGTAAACACAACATTATCTTAGTAATTTAGCTGAAAGGGTAACCCTCAATGCACAACATCGAACTTGATATATCATTCGGAGAAAACATCTTGCAGACACGAACTGGAAGCTAGAATACCTTACGTGGGGAGAGTTCATTGACCGTCTGCGAAAGGTTCGCCGAACGTCAAAAGTGATGGCGCAGTATGACAAAATGAGTTTGCCTGCTCAAGGTAAAATACTAAATTGATTATTTTTCAGATGAAGTTCTTCTAATATTGGTTAACATGCTAAAACTCTCAGGTATCTTATTAAGTTGGTTATTCATTAAGCATAATTCTATCAGGTTAGTTACCAATTTTCTTTAGTAATTCCCTCAATTTATTATCACTCAGATTCAAATATTTTAATTTTATAAGGCTCCTAATTTCTGATGGAACTGCTTCAATCTGATTGTGTCCTAAGTCCATCATTTTAAGTTCTTTTAAATTTTTAATATTAGCAGCAATTTTCCTAATCTCATTAGTAGAAATATTTAGTACCTCTAGATTCTTCATTTTATAGATCTCTTTTTGGGATTTTTGTGAAATTATTATCGAATAGATTTATATTTGTAATTTCATTTAGTGATATGTTTAGGCATGGCAAGGCAATTAATTTAGCATGGGGTAAGTTGATTTCCATTTAATTTCCTCTTATTCATTCGACGATCCATCAAAATAGCTTTAATTAGCTTATTACTAAATATATCCTATCTACATCAAAAATACATTACTTTAATCTTATCTGTGAGGGAAAATAAGCTCTTTCATAACTTTGTACCAGTTCACATAATCTCGGGAATCTATAGCGACACCATGTCTCATTTTTTTATAAGCTAAAAGAAGTAAAAATAATCTTACCTCAGTAAAAATTGTCTGCTTTGAATGGATTTTAATCATGTTACGATTATACCGACATGAAGGAAGTTTACTTACGACATCATCATATGAGGAGGGTCTACATGAAAAAGATCATTCAAACTGTATTAGCAGCATCACTAGCTTTATCGCTAACTGCTTGCGGCAGCAACAATTCCTCTGATTCTACATCAACTCCGGCAACAGATGGCACTACTACAGGGCAAGTAACATTGAAGCTGAGCACTTGGCAAACAGATGCGAAGGCGCAATGGAGCAAAATCATACCGGAATTCGAGAAGGCGAACCCAGACATCAAAGTAGAGCTTGATCTGCTAAACGAAAAAGGAGACTCGGTTGCAGCTATGCAAAAGCTTGATTTGATGGCTGCATCAGATGATCAATTGGATATTATCGAAATGCCGTATACAAACTACTCGCAGCGTGCTTCGATTGGTCTGTTGGAACCGCTTGACAGCTACATTGAAAAGGAAGGCTATAAGTACGGTGACGAATACCTGGTAGATACTCAAGTGGATGGGAAAATTTTTGCGCTCCCTTCCTCCCTGCAGCGCTGGTTTATTTTATTAAACAAAGACTTGCTGGACGCAGCACAATTGCCGGTTCCACAAGATTGGACTTGGGCTGATTTCGAAGATTATGCTAAAAAGCTCACGAAAGGTGAAGGCGCTTCCAAAGTATATGGTGCCTACTTCCATAACTGGCCAGACCTTTACAACTTGCAGCTCAAGAGTAAAGAAATCGATAACAATTTCTTGAAAGCGGACGGAACCTCCAATGCGACAGAGCCACTCCTTACATCCAGCTTGAAAATGTTGAAAACGATGATGTACACAGATAAAACAGCAAATCCATACGAAGACATTATTTCTCAAAAGCTGCATTATCGAACACAGTTTTTTAACGGTGCAGCAGCGATGGTACCAATCGGGGACTGGATGGTTGCTGAATCGGGCGGTACGGATGCAATCCCTGCAACCTTCCATGCAGCGTTTGCTCCTATTCCTAAGCTGGAAGGTGCAACTGAGCATTATTCCCCAGTACAGCCTACTTACATGGGGGTTGCTGCTAAGTCCAAAAACAAAGAAGCAGCATACAAATTCGTTAGATGGTATACAACGGAGGGCTTGGAGATTGGCGGTCGCGTATTCTCCGGTTGGGCAAAATCGGATTCCGACAAGTTGACAGAGAAAATCGTCAGCACTTCGAAGGACCCTTCCAAGGTGGATATGGAATCCTTGAAATATACCATGAAAAACACGAAGCCTGGTCAAGCGCCAGTTCCGGTTCCTTACGTTGGTGAGGTCGAGAAAGCTGCCATTGCTGAGGTTGAATTGTACTTGTTAGATAAGCAAGATATCGATAAGACAATTGAAAATATGGACAAGAAAATCACAGATGTAATCAATAGTAACAAAAAATAGAAATTGTGATATTGTTGCTTGACCAAATTTAGATAGGATCATTATATATAGGTAACAGTGGAAATGAGAAATCATTTCCCTGTTCCTATTCTACGTGATAAACATTTGAGGGCTCCATTTATGAAAATAGATCGATATTCACTTCGTACAAAACTAGTTATTGCGGCTTTGATGTGTTTTATGATTCCCCTTATTGTGAATTACTTCTTAACTACGTATGTAACCAAAGATATTGTGCTGCATAAAGCGGTTTCTAGCACGCAGGATACGTTAATATTAGTTGATTCCAATGTATCCGGTATTGTTGAACAGATGCTATCTTTGTCGAATATAATTTTGATGAATAATGAAATCAATAAACATGTAACAAGCAGCAAAGAGCAGTTTGCAAGCGGTAATAACTCAGGTCAGCAGTTAGATTACATGCGTTTGATTTCTAATCTGGATGATCTGTTTGCCCAGAATTCAGATATGTATATCACCGTGTTGGGTGTAAATGGGTTTACGTATACGAATTATTCTTTTAGTGATTTTAACCCAAATTTCTTTAATGGAAAAATTGTATTCAAGGAACTGGATAAGCTTGCTGCTTTTTCAACGGCATGGATTGGTTTACAGGATAATTATTACGGCAATTTCGAAGCGAAGCAGAAGTCACCGAAGGTGCTTACCATCGCTCGCACCATGAAAAACTCAAGTGGCCATTCGCTTGGCTATGTGATTGTCAGTGTGAACGAAAGTAAGATACAACGTCAGCTAAACAGCTATTCAGAACAGAGAATTATGCTGCTGGATGATCAGGGAGCGATCTTATCTCAGTCGGACTCCATAAACATCGGACAACAATTCCGATACCATGATTATGCGATTAACGAGAATACGCTCGTCTACAACAATGAAAAGTATATCTATGTTTCAGAGCCCGTAGCTGGAACCAAATGGTCCTTGCTCAGTCTAGTTCCATATTCTTCGGCAGTAGGCCCTAACAATCAGATATTAGTAACCAGCTTCATTATGCAGTTTCTTTTCTTTACAGGGTTTTGCATTCTGCTGATGATTCTGATCTCGGCGATCACTAATCCGATCACAAAGTTAAGTAAATTTGTCTCCAAGGTCAATATGGGGCAATTAAGTATTCGTTCGGGGATTAGAGGACAGCATGAGGTAGGCCAACTTGGCAAATCAATTGACCAAATGTTGGATCGAATTGAGATGATGATCGAACAGATTACGCTTGAGCAAACTAAGAAGCGCAAAGCAGAGCTTGAGATGCTTCAAGCACAAATTAATCCGCATTTCATGTTCAATTTGTTAAATTCGATTCGCTTAAACATCCTGATTCGCGGCGATGAAGAGAATGCGAAGTTAATCGGTTCGTTATCATCATTGCTGCGGATGACCATTAATCGAGATAATGAATGGATATCGCTTCGCGACGAAGTCGAGACCATTCAGCATTATATACGTTTGATGAACTTCAGGCATGCGAATCAGGTTCAGTTAATCGAGAAAATTGTCGTGGGTAGTGAGCACGTCTTCGTTCCTCGCTTTATGATTCAACCGATTATAGAAAACGCTATCATTCATGGATTTCATCAGTATGGCGGCCAAATTGAAATCGAATCGTATACGGTAAAGGTGAATGAAGAAAGCAGCCTCTTGATTAAGATTCATGATAATGGCGTCGGAATGACGCCAGAACGATTGCAAGAATTGATAACCAAACTTGAGAAGGGCCAGAGAGTGGCTGCTCCCAACAAATCTGGCTTCTCTGGCATTGGCGTGACGAATGTTTATCAGCGGTTGAAATTAATATATGGCGAAAAGTTTCTAATGAGGATTAACAGTGAAGTTGATGTAGGAACAACAATTACGCTTCAATTGCCCCAAGTAAACCGTGAAGTGGAGTGAAGCTAAATGTTTACAGCGATTGTAGTAGATGATGATTACCCTGTTCTTCAATATTTGTCTCAAGCCGTCAAATGGAAACAGCTTCACATCGAATTGCTCGGTACGTATTCCAATGGGTTAGAAGCGTTGGAAGCGATTCGTATGTGCGAGCGATTGCCAGATATCGTGATTACGGATATTGGCATGCCGAAAATGAACGGACTCGAACTGATTGCGGAGTATAGCTCAATTAACCCTGACTTTGCGGCGATCATTATATCCTGCCATGATGAATTTCATTACGCTCAAAAAGCACTTAAGTTGAATGTTCAGGACTATATTTTGAAAGAAAGCTTGGAAGTGGAGCAACTAGGGCAGATTTTAAAGAAGATAACCCATCGATTATGCTCCAAACAGGATCAATTGGCTGAATTTCAACATTACAAGCAATTAGGCAAAATGAATCAGACTGCTGTCAGAAACAAATTTTTGAAGGATACCCTGTATCAAAATGCCTGGTCGAAGCATGCTTGGATTGAGAAGGCAGGATTAAATGGTATTAATCTTCAATCAAAACAGTACGTCACCATGATCCTCTCTGTAGATCGGTTGAATGAGATGACTCGTGTGCACAGATTGAATGATCATACGATTATTTTTGCGGTGGAGAATGTGCTTCAGGAGATTCTGAGCGACAAAGGGAATTTCGTTATTTTTAACTATAATAGTCGCGATTTGGTTGTTCTCTATTTAACGGATGATCCGAGTGTTGAGCAGTCCTATGTTTATCACATGATGCAGACCTGCATTACCAACATCAAACAGTACATAAAAATCCATGTATCCGGCTTCATTGGTCGAACGGTAAGCAAACCCAAAGAAATTCAAGATGCTCTGCTTCCTATGCTGCAGGAGTTGGAGCATCGATTTTATAGTGCGGAATCCAGCGTGAGCACATGGTCAAAACAGGAATTCAGCAAAGTTGATATTTATCAAGAGTATGCAAAGTATTATTCCATGATTAGCGAGCATATCGCAGCTAAGAATCAGTCTGGACTCATGATGACAATACAAGATTGGTCGAATTGGGTGAGATCCTCTCGTTTTCATCCTGATTATGTAAAAGAATGGGTGTTGCAATTACTTTTGGATTTACATATGAAAATAAAAGTTACACTTCATTTTCAAAGCGAGTTTTCCGATGAAAAGCTCTATTTAACCATAAGCCAAATCGTAACCTTGTCGCATTTATCGGAGTGGTTCCTAGACTACTTATCACGTATGGCTGCTAAATTAAGCGAGATTACAATATCTTCGCGTCCGGAAGTGATTAAGGCGCAGCAATATGTCATTCAGCATGTTTCGGAGCGGATAACGCTAGAGGAGATGGCCAGCTATTTAAATCTCAACTCGAGTTATTTCAGTCGGCTGTTTAAGCGAGAGTTGAATATCAATTTTATAGAGTATGTGAATCGAGTCAAACTTCAGAAGGCAAAGGAGCTTCTGCTGCAATCGAACAAAACGGTAGAGGAAATCTCAGATTTGCTCGGTTATTCGAACAAAAGCTATTTCATTAAACTATTTAAGCGTGATGTAGGAACAACACCAAGAGAGTTTGTCTCCTGGGACAAATCACAGAGGATGATGGAAGAGTCAATAAACTTTAAACTGGCAGGGGAGTAGAACTCATGTGGCGTAAAGCAATTGAAGATGCACAGGCGAAAATAGCAAATAATCTGCGCAATCACCCAGGATTGCTTCCTCATATTACGGGAGACAAGTGCTATGAATGGGGAGAGAACAACGATTGGATCGAGGGCTTCTATATCGGGATGATATGGCTGGCGTATGAATATAATCAAGATTCCTATTATAAAGAAGCAGCGGAAAAGTTCTTGGAGAACTTTAAGTATCGTTTGGATCATCATGTGGATTTGGATCATCATGACATCGGCTTTCTCTATTCACTATCTGCCGTTGCCCAGTATCGCATAACAAAGAGTGAAGAAGCAAAGCAGGTAGCCTTGCAGGCAGCACGTGTGCTTGCGAATCGGTGGCGCCCGAAGATGGGCATTATTCAAGCATGGGGCAAAGAAGGAGATCCTGAGAACGGCGGCAGAATCATTATTGATTGCATGCTGAATCTTCCGTTATTGTTCTTTGCATATGAGCAGACAGGTGAACAGGAATACTATGATATTGCGTATAAGCATGCACGCAAGAGCTTGCGTTTTCTAGTTAGAGGCGATTCCTCTTCCTACCATACCTTCTATTTCGATCAGGAGAATGGCAATGCTCTGCGCGGAGGCACGCATCAGGGCTATCAGGATGGCTCAACCTGGACACGAGGTCAAGCTTGGGGTGTCTATGGCTTTGCGCTTGCTTATCGATATACGCAAGATCCTGACTTCCTTGTTGCCTCTAAGCGTATGGCAAAATATTTTATCGATCATCTGCCAGAGGATCATGTTGCTTATTGGGATTTTGACGTTCCAGTTGAAGCGTCAACGCCTCGTGACAGCTCTGCTTCTGCAATCGTTGCCTGCGGTTTGATTGAGCTGAACGGTCTGCTTGATGTGGAAGATCCAGATCGTGAGTATTTCACCCAATCGCTGCATGAACAGATGGAGTCACTTGTTGCAAACTATTCCACAATGAATATGCCAGATGCAGAAGGTTTACTGCAGCATGGCTCTTATCACGTTAGAGGAGATCGTGGGCCGGATGATTACATGATTTGGGGAGATTATTATTATTTTGAGGCTTTGATTCGTCTGCAATGTGGAATTAGAAGCTATTGGTAATGTAAATGAACCAGCGGCTATCCAAGACTTTATAATCCAGTCAAAGGCTGCCGCTGGTTTTTATGACGCAGGAAGGGACGATTCAAATGTACTTCGTCACAAGCTACGCAAGAACGCTGTGTCATTAGGATTTCTCTTTTTCAAGAAATATTGATCTATTGACGACCAAATACGATTATGTTTTAATATGAATGAATTTAAATATATTCATTCGTTTTTGTTGAGAAACTCCAATTGGGTTATTGAATAATCCCGCATGTATTCTAGTTTCCGGAAGCTGTCAATTGGTCAATGTCTTGATGCAATATGATCTTGTAGATGAGTATCAGCTTGGAGGATGAGAATATGAGACCATTCGAGATTCTTTTATCGTTTGCCAATTTTATGGCATTATTGATCCTAATAATCCCGCGCCCTCACCGCGTTCGTTGGAAGGGGCTTGTCATACCCGCCACCCTCTGTATAGCAATTGTGCAAGTGCTAATAGAAGGCCCGCGCTGGCAAATGGCTCCAGCATATGTGCTGACTGTACTTTTCTTATTAGTTAGCTTGCTGCAGGGCACTATACAAGCAGGGGGGAATGTTAAACAAATCCTAACGAAACGTTATGTAACTATTGTTCCTATCACATTAGGCATCATTGGTATCGGAATATCGATTGCTCTTCCAATTATTTTTCCGGTATTTCATTTCCCGCGTCCAAGCGGATCATATGAAATCGGGACTGTAACCTACCATTGGACGGACTTAAGTCGTCACGAAGTTTTCGGTTCTGACAAAAGTGCGCATCGTGGTCTGATGGTGCAAGTATGGTATCCGTCTAAGAAGGGATCATCCATATCGTATGCTCCATACTTGCAGAATTCCAGCTCTGTTCCAACAGCCTTAGCGCGATTGCACAATTTCCCGGTATTCTCCTTAAAGCACCTCAAATATGTGATTTCACATTCCTCTTCTTCCATAGTCGCAGCCGATAATAAAAACAATTATCCGGTCGTCCTTTTTCTAGAAGGACTTACTGGATACCGTCAGATGAACACCTATCAGATTGAGGAATTAGTCTCTCATGGCTATATTGCCGTAGGTATCGACCAGCCGGGAGCAGCCGCATCGGTGACTTTTCCAGATGGACGTGAAATAGCGGGACTCTCAAAACCCGAGATGGATTCGCTTAGGGAACAAAACAGGAGTACTGTTGAGAAATTAGACCTCTTAAACAATGCAGAAATCATGGACGGTGTTATCCCGTATTTTGCAAAAGATATCAGCTTCGTGCTAAATCAGTTGGAATCTATAAATAGCGCTGATCCGAATCATATTCTGACCGGCAAGCTTGATCTGCAGCATACTGGCATATTGGGGGTATCATTTGGCGGTACGGTTGGTGCCGAAGCATGCTTGAAAGATCCGCGCCTAAAGGCCTGCTTGGTGATGGATGTTGATATGACTGCAGAAGTCGTACAGAAGGGATTGCAACAGCCAAGCATGTGGATTACCCGAGATGCCGACACAATGCGGCTTGAAAGACAAAGAGCCGGCGGTTGGACGGAGGAGGATATCGAGAAAACTCAGACCACGATGCGTGCGGTATATAATAGTTTGCCAGGAGACGGCTACTTCGTTCAGGTTCCTGGGATGTTTCATGCTGATTTAACTGACCTAACCTATTTATCCCCGATTTCTTCGAAATTTGGACTAGGAGGGCCGATTGGCAGACGAGCACATGATATCATCAACGCATACTCGGTAGCATTCTTCGACAAGCACCTAAAGAACACTCCAACAGCATTGCTCGATAGAACATCAAGACAATTCCCGGAAGCGATTTTCGAAACAAGAAAGCCGTAGTCTGATGCTTTCCACATGCCATGTCAATCGTATCATATACGATATTGCGTCTAAACCACCGACGACAATTGAGTGGATGTAGTATTCATCCGGTCACCTTTGTTCATTGTAGGAGACACCAAATCTTGACATCAAAATGCAGCTATGATCTAATGAGAATGAATTATAAAATATTCATTCATGAAAGGTTCGTTGCCAAATGGACAAAAAACGATGATCTTTAATTGCGGATGGGAATTATTCCACTCCAAAGGGTTTAAGGATACGAATATTTCAGAAATTGCGAAAATGGCAGGAATCGCGGTAGGTACTTTTTATAACTACTATCCCTCAAAAGAAAGATTGTTCTTTGAGATTTATATGAAAGAAAACGAAAAATTCAAAAAGCGGATGATTGAATCCCTGGACATGAATCAGGATCCCGTAACGCTAGTGAAACAGATCGTGGAGCAGAACATTAGTGCCACGAACACGAGTAATATCCTAAAAGAATGGTACAATCATGATCTCTTTCGGGAACTGGAACAATACTATGAAGAAGTTAAAGCTGAAGATGATTCCATTCGCAGCCTCTATACTGGATTATTCAAAAAATGGAAGGCAGAAGGAAAAATACGAGATGATATAGATGATGAACTTTTGCCCGCCTTTCTTGATTCGTTAGCCTATATCGATGCACATAAGGAAGAGATTGGGCTTAGCCATTTTCCGCAATTGATACAGTATCTAGCAGAGTTTATTATGAAGGGCTTGACGGAAACCTCACGTTAAAATAATACCGTAAAAGCAAAAAGCGCTTGGAAAATTCCAATGCGCTTTTTTTACAGGGAATTTACGGCTTAACAATACGTTTGGTAAGGACATTCATTTGAGAGCATCGGCAGAGATGGACGAGCTCATCTCCTGCACATTTTTACTTCATTGGATATAGAAACTATTCCGCCCGATTGAATCCTTTCATGATCAGCCATATTGCCAATACCAATTGTTGAACAGCGATCAGCACGTTCAATACCATGTAGGCAGCATCCAGAGCGATGAACCGAATCATAAATAATAGGCTTGCCAATAGGGATAATATTGACCCAATAACACCTGAAACTGACAACCAACGCGGAACTAATTTTGTTTGGTAAAAATAGGCATTGAATAAAAACATGGCTAAGACAAAGGCCCGTGTTGTCGCTACATGGTTCACCAAATCACGACCGTCCCGCATCAAACCACCCAAGGTCTGAAAATACGACACATCCAAACTTCCGACTTTTGCGACTTCTTGACTTAATGTCAATAGCAATAGAAGCATGATAACACCAATCAATCACAATGAACAACCCGCAATGATTCTGCAAGCAACAGATCCAAGAGCTAGCCCTTTATGATGTTTGCTTAATATCAGATATAACACAATATCGGAATACCAACATACGCAACAACCATTAGCAACTGAAAAAAACTCCTATCAGTACCTGATTTTCATTTATAGAAGCCTTAATCAAGTAGTAGTCTGCTTCATCTATAACAGGAACAACACTGCATATGCCTGCGACCAACCCTACTATGAATAACAACCCAGTAAGGACTGTAATACCAGTCTGGCTAAGGAACATGACGGAGCAAAATACCGTTTAAACCGAGAAAGTGGGGGCTACTACAAAAATACTCTGAATCGTCTACTTACATGATAGGTACAGGGAAGAATTGCTGGACGAAACATAATATCCAAACGATACTTTGTTTATAAGCAGGCATTGCTGAAAGAAACCGAACAACTCGTACAAGCGGGCATCATTCATGAAAAGGAAGATATCTTCTATCTCGCTCTTGAGGAACTTTACGAGGTTGGATGCACAAATAAACTGGATACATCATCAGCAAAAGAAAAGACGAGTACAGCTATGAAAAACTAACTCCACCACGTGTTATCACGTCTGATGGTGAAATCATTGCAGGGGAGTACATACGAGAAAATCTCCCGTCTGAAGCATTAGTAGGTCTGCCCGTGTCTGCCGGAGTTATAGAGGGACGCGCAAGGGTCATCTTGAACATGGAAGATGCTGATCTTGAAGATGGAGATATATTAGTCACCGCCTTTACGGATAAAAGGTTTGTTTTAAAAAAAACAGCAACATGCGGCGCGCCAGTTTCGCTCACCAATCTTCAGAAATAGTTGAAATGAAAACCATCATGAAAGCCTATATTTAATAAAGCCATTGAAGTTAGAATCGAACACGATGTACCATGGTTTCTAGATATAGATAAAAAAGCTGCCGACAGAAGCCCTCGGCAGCTAGTATATTGGCGGAACTTATCTGTTGTAAATAAAAGATCATTACGGCTACGACAGTTGTTCCTTA
>NZ_AMBZ01000008.1 GCF_000293805.1 Paenibacillus alvei DSM 29
TTAGGTGTTAAGGTAATCGCTAGGCGCTCCACTTGCTGTTCGCTCGCTTGCGGTGTATACACGGGTTTAATCTCCGCGACTTGTTCATACCCTGCTAATACGTCTGACCAGTAAGACATCCCTTTTTCTTGATCCTGTTTTTCCAGCCATACGATATAATCTTCGTAGGAGGCCCGATCCTGCTTGTCCTTGATTACCTGCTTCTTTAGATCAGCTGGCAAAGCCCCTTGTTGCAGCGCTTGATAGAGTCGATTGAACTCCCCGTATACCGCCGATAGACACCAACCATCCATAATAATGTGATGGAAATTCCAGATCAATTGATAACAGTCTTTTGACAGGACGACGTGGTGTACACGCAATAACGAGTCTTGTGCAAGGTCAAAGCCTCGCTGGATTTGATCGTGTGCGATTGCTTCCACCATTTCTGCCTGCACTGTTGCTTTTACTCCCGTGAGGTCCGTTCTTTCGTATTCCACTTCCCTCTCTCGGATCACGACTTGTTTGGGCCTCGATATATCTTTATGAATAATCGCCGTACGCAGCACTTCGTGCCGTATCGCAAGAAGTTTGAGTGCCTGCTTCACCATGTACTCATCGGCATAGCCTTGCCCTATAAAAATATTCTGATTTCGATAGGCTGTCGATTCAGGTTCGGCGATGCTATGATATAGCATCCCTTTTTGCAGGGAAGTGAGTCCGTATATTCGCTCGACCTGAGATGCACCACCGACTGCTTGTTGAATGACCGATAAATCCGTTCGGGTTAAATGCGCTGCCGGGTAGTCAGACGGTGTCTGAACCGTTTCTTTTATCGCGATACAGTGGTCTTTTATATCAAGCAACGCTGCCAAGTATCGTTCACTAAAGGATTGCATCCTCTTACGGGATAGATAGGAGCAGTTGTACCCGATCGTCAGCTGCAGCTTTCCATCCATGATGCCCCCGTTGACGATCATCTTGCGAAAGACGGTATTTTCAGCGGCTGATCCCTTGCCCGAACTAAAGAAGTGTAGTTTTTTACCCTTCGCTTCAGCGTCCATTTGCCCCATGTAGTTAAACATGACTTCAAGCGGCCGGACTGGCAATTCATCCTGTAATAGACCGTATCCAAGGCCTCGGTTCGGGATTTGACGCAGCGTCTCTTTGGTTGTAATGATACTTTCTGCTATATCCTCATGACACGGAACCACGACTGGATATATACTTGTAAACCATCCGACCGTCCGGTCAATATCGATCCGCTTATGAATCGGTTCCCTTCCGTGTCCTTCCATGCCTATCGTTACATCTCTTGCCCCTGTTAGTTGCTTCACAGCCATTCCCAGGGCGCTAATAAGCAAGTCATTGATCTCGGTATGATAGGCCCGACCTGCCTGGTGGATCAGCTGCTCGGTTTCTTTTTCATTTAAATGTATCGTGCAACTGTCATAACCGCTTTCTCCTGTCTGTTCGTCCATTCCAAGTTCCCCGGACTCCATCTGCGTGGCTACTTGTTCCCAGTACGCCCGTTCTTTCTGCAAGAGGTGGCTGTCCTTATATTTTGCTAACGCCTCCGCCCATGCCTTATATGACGCTGTCTTTGCCGGGAATCGGATCTTGGTTCCTTCTTTTACTTGCTGGATAGCTGTTCCGATATCTTCTTGCAGGATACGCCACGATACGCCGTCCACCACAAGATGATGGATCCCTACAAACAGCAGGTTCCCTTCACCCGTCCGGAACATCGCTGCCTTCACCAACGGCCCTTCTTCTAAGTTGATACTGCTGTGCAGTTCCGTACATGCCGCTTCCATGAGTGCTGCTGCTTGTTCTTCGCTAAAGTCATACACCTTTAGCTCATACGCTTTGCCGGCACTCCCCTTTACAATCTCTAGCTGACCTTCCCGGTAGACGGATCTCAGGATGTCATGATGCGCTATAAGAGCATCCAGCACTTCCCGAAGCTGCTTCTCATCTTCCAGATCAATCTCCATCAGCATGTCCTGATTGAAGTGGTGTGGCTTAGGAAGATTCCAGGACGCAAACTCTCTGACGATCGGCGTCAGCGGTACGAGGCCACTTACTTCAGCTTGCTCATACTGTTCCTCTAGGGCAGACTTTTGTGCCGCATAGCTAATCGCCTCAACGGTATACTTTTGCATAATATCTTTGATCGCGATTTGATATCCTGCACTTCTTAGCTTCGACACGATCCGTATCGCTTTGATTGAGTCCCCGCCCAGCTCAAAGAAGCTGTCCTGCGTGCCGACTCGCTCTACGCCCAGTACTTCACTAAAGATATGACATAGTTGCGCTTCAAGTTCGTTTTTCGGAGCCGTGTATTCCTTCTCGCTTACTGCCACGATCTCCGGCAGCGCCCGTTTATCCAGCTTGCCGTTTCGCGTCACCGGCAGTTGATCAATCTGCATCATATATGCGGGCACCATATAGGCCGGCAGCACTTCCTCCAAGTCCCGTCTCACCGCTTGCAGTTGGACTTGATCTTTCGATATGAGGTAGGCAAACAGCGCTTTCTCTCCGTCATGGGTTTCCCGCACGATGACCGCCGCATCTTGGATTCCTTCCAGTTGCCGCAGCGCATTTTCCACTTCTCCCGGCTCGATCCGGAACCCCCTGATCTTCACTTGGTCATCAATACGGCCCAAATAGGCTATGTTCCCGTCCGGCAACCATTTGGCTAAGTCTCCCGACCGGTACAGTTTTCCTTCCCCGTATGGATTCTCAATAAACTTCTCTGCGGTTAGTGCCGGAAGGTTCAAGTACCCTTTTGCCACACCGCTGCCTGCAATACATAACTCCCCAGGTACACCTATCCCGCATAGCTTCATGCCATCCATAATATAGATTTGCGTATTGCTCGTTGGTTTCCCAATCGGTACAGGATTGGGAATTTCACTCTCTCCATCGTATTCCCATCCCGTTGCCAATACTGTGCTTTCCGTCGGGCCATAGGCATTGATATATCGTGTACCGCTTCCTGCCTTTTCGATCATCTCCGCGTTTGCTGCCGATCCCCCAGTCGTCAGTACCCGCAGTCCGCTTATATCCGTCTGCAGATAGTATTGCGGCGGCAGCAACGTCAACGTGATTCCGTTTTTCTTGATAAAAGCGTTAAAGCTGCTCACATCCGATAGAACCGCTTGGGACACAAGGGTCAGCTTTGCACCCAGCAAAAGCGACAGTGTCATCTCCCATACGGAGGCGTCAAATATATAGTTGGCAAACTGAAGCACGTTATCTTGCTGCGTCACTTCATACTTCTCCTGCAGGTAACTCCGCATCGCAACTACGCCGCTGTGCGCTAACATTACCCCTTTAGGCTGCCCCGTCGTTCCGGAGGTATAGATAATATAAGCCAAATCATCGGGACGATTGACTTGCTCCGGATTGTCGCTTTGCCCTTCCCAGAGCTTATCGTCCGCCAGATTAATCGTCGGCAGATCCGTTTCAATCGTAGCTTTATACACAAGCACTGCCTTTGGTTTGCAGTCATTTAGGATAAACTGCATACGCTCTGCTGGGAGGGTAGGATCGACTGGCACATACGCGCCACCTGCCTTGATGATGCCATACATCCCGGCAATCATCTCCACACTTCGCTCTGCTACGATTACCACGCGGTCATCCGGTTTAATGTGCAGTCTGCGAAGCGCCCATGCCACTTGGTTGATTTTTTGGTTTAATGCATCATACGTCACATCGTTATCTTCATATACAACGGCGATGGCATCCGGGGTGTGAG
Organism: Paenibacillus alvei DSM 29; assembly: GCF_000293805.1. Taxonomy (GTDB): domain Bacteria; phylum Bacillota; class Bacilli; order Paenibacillales; family Paenibacillaceae; genus Paenibacillus_B; species Paenibacillus_B alvei. Next base: position 3,746 of record NZ_AMBZ01000008.1, read on the forward strand.
CAACCTGCTCTTCCCATAATGCTGGAATCGTTTTATCCTTTGCATACGGTAAGCTCGTATCATTAAATGCACCTAGTATCTGTTCTTTCTCTTCCTCTGTTATGGTCTCAAGTTCAGACAACTTCATTTCTGGGGTGTTGACGAAAGAGAGTAAGACAACTTGTAAGCGCAATAACATTGCTTCTATTTCCTTTGATCCATAGCGATTTGACGCATACTGCATCTGAAAACGCAAATACCCGTGTTCATAATTTGCGATTAAGACTAAATCATAATTCGTTTGCTCCCGATAAGTTTCTATATTTAACCCAAGTCCCTCACTGTGCTGTGTCAATAAAGTCTCATCAAGCTCATAATTTTCAAAGGCATATAAATACTTGATCAACTCTGATTTTTGCTTCGTTAAACTCATAATCTGCTGTAAGGGACAATAAGAATAAGCTGTACTTTTCGTTCCTTGTAGCTGCGTGCTGTGCAAAACTTCTAAAACTATATCATCTTCTTTATACCTGATTCTTGCGGGAATCGTCACGATAAATGGACCCACAATCTTTTCAATTCCTCTAATTGGAACATGCCTGCCTGAAATTACCTTGCCATAAACAACATCTTTGGCACCTGTATACAATTGCAGTACAATTCCCCAGGCTGTTTCCACAATCGTATTCATCGTAATATGATGGGTGGCAGCGAGATTTTGCAAACTTGCCGTCTGTTCTTTAGATAATTTCATTTCACTCAAAGAAACGGTTTCCACCGCTAATGGCGTTTGCTCCGTTGACTTTATGTCCGCTGCTCCATCATAGTCAGATAATAATTCTTCCCAATACGCAATGCCTTCATTAGCATTTTGCTGCTCCAGCCACTTTACATAATCTCCATATTTTTCGATTCTCTTCTTGTCAGTTTCCACTATCGACATGATAGATTGCAAGCTCTTTCCATGTTCAAGCATGTCATAATACGTTTTGAAATCACTGAACAAAATAGATAAGCTCCAACCATCAATAATGATGTGATGAAAAGTCCATAACATCTTATATTGGTTTGCTCCAAAATGAACGAGCTTGACTCTTAATAAAGAATCGCGTTGTAGATCAAACCCGCGCTCCACATCAAGTTGCGCAATCATATCCATTTTATTGTTTCGTTCATATGCCGCAATATCCGATAAATCTATCCGTTCATATTCTATTGCCCGGTTCTTGAGTATAATTTGTCTCGGCACAGTCAATTTCTCAAATACGATGGAAGTTCTTAAAACGTCATGCTTCATCGTTACAAGTTGTATTGCCTCTTTTACCTTTTGTTCATTAATCAGACCGTTCAGTTCAAAACGATGCTGAACGACATAAGCGGTAGAATCACCATTCATCAGCTTATGAAACAGCATTCCTTCTTGTACTGGGGTAAGAGAATAAATATTCTCAATTTTAGAACCTAAAACCATTTTCGAGCTCATGTCTGCTCCTCCACCTTATAGTAGATTTATTCTAGATCGAATAGCTCATTTATCACTTGGAGATCGTCCACAACCAAATCAGTGGCATCCGTATCCGAGATCGTGATGGCAACCTCCTCCTGTGATGCACAAAATTGAATCGTAGCCATTAAACAATCATGGAATGTTTCAATAAATAGTTGTATCTTCTCAGCAGACAACTTGCTCTTGTCATAGACAATACTGAAATGCAACTGTTCTTTTAGCAAGCTTCCGTTAATATTGACTTTACGGTATACAATATTTTCATCCGCTGATCCCTTACCCGAACTAAAAAAGTGTAGTTTTCTCCCCTTCGCCTCAGCGTCCATTTGCCCCATGTAGTTAAACATGACTTCAAGCGGCCGGACCGGCAATTCATCCTGTAATAGACCATATCCAAGGCCTCGGTTCGGGATTTGACGCAGCATCTCTTTGGTTGTAATGATACTTTCTGCTATATCCTCATGACACGGGACCACCACCGGATATATACTTGTAAACCATCCGACCGTCCGGTCGATATCGATCCGCTTATGAATCGGTTCTCTTCCGTGTCCTTCCATACCTATCGTTACATCTCTTGCCCCTGTCAGTTTCTTCACGGTCATTCCCAGGGCGCTAATAAGCAAGTCATTGATCTCGGTATTATATGCCCGACTTGCCTGGTGGATAAGCTGTGCGGTTTCTTCCTTATTTAAATGTATCGTGCAACTGCCATAACCGCTTTCTCCTGTCTGTTCGTCCATCCAGAGTTCGCCTGCCGACATCTGCGCTGCTACTTGTTCCCAGTACGCCCGTTCTTTCTGCAAGAGGTGGCTGTCCTTATATTCTGCCAACGCCTCCGCCCATGCCTTATATGACGCTGTCTTTGCCGGGAATCGGATCTTGGTTCCTTCTTTTACTTGCTGGATAGCTGTTCCGATATCTTCTTGCAGAATACGCCACGATACGCCGTCCACCACAAGATGATGGATCCCTACAAACAGCAGGTTCCCTTCACCCGTCCGGAACATCGCTGCCTTCACCAGCGGCCCTTCTTCTAAGTTGATACTGCTGTGCAGTTCCGTACATGCTGCTTCCATGAGTGCTGCTGCTGCTGGTTCTTCGCTAAAGTCATACACCTTTAGCTCATACGCTTTGCCGGCACTCCCCTTTATAATCTCTAGCTGACCTTCCCGGTAGATAGACCGCAACATATCATGATGCGCTATAAGGGCATCCAGCACTTCCCGAAGCTGCTTCTCATCTTCCAGATCAATCTCCATCAGCATGTCCTGATTGAAGTGGTGTGGCTTAGGAAGATTCCAAGACGCAAACTCGCTGACGATCGGCGTCAGCGGTACGAGGCCACTTACTTCATCTTGCTCGTACTGTTCCTCTAGGGAGGACTTTTGTGCCGCATAGCTAATCGCCTCAACGGTATACTTTTGCATAATATCTTTGATCGCGATTTGATATCCTGCACTTCTTAGCTTCGACACGATCCGTATCGCTTTGATCGAGTCCCCGCCCAGCTCAAAGAAGCTGTCCTGCGTGCCGACTCGCTCTACGCCCAGTACTTCACTAAAGATATGACATAGTTGCGCTTCAAGTTCGTTTTTCGGAGCCGTGTATTCCTTCTCGCTTACTGCCACGATCTCCGGCAGCGCCCGTTTATCCAGCTTGCCGTTGCGCGTTACCGGCAGTTGATCAATCTGCATCATATATGCGGGCACCATATAAGCCGGCAGCACTTCCGCCAAGTCCTGTCTCACCGCTTGCAGCTGAACTTGATCTTTCGATATGAGGTAGGCAAACAGCGCTTTCTCTCCGTCATGGGTTTCCCGCACGATGACCGCCGCATCTTGGATTCCTTCCAACTGCCGCAGCGCATTTTCCACTTCTCCCAGCTCGATCCGGAACCCCCTGATCTTCACTTGGTCATCAATACGGCCTAAATAGGCTATGTTCCCGTCCGGCAACCATTTGGCTAAGTCCCCCGACCGGTACATCCGCTCCCCTGGTACAAAAGGGTTCGCTACGAATTTTTTATTCGTTAGTTCCGGCTTGTTGAGGTAGCCTCTTGCGACGCCAACGCCTGCCACGCACAATTCCCCGGGCACACCAATCCCGCATAGCTTGTCCCCATCTAGCATATAGATCTTCAGTGTAGGGAGCGCCTTTCCGACGTCGTTTACATCTAGCTCAATATCTTCTGCTGTGATCGCTTTATACGTGACATGGACAGTCGTCTCTGTTATCCCGTACATATTCACGATGTTCATCTCCGGATACTTCGCATGCCATGCCTTTAATTTCCCTACCTGCAGCGCCTCTCCGGCAAAGATTAGATGTTTGACGCACAGTCTCTCCCCTGCTTCTGCTAGCTCAACTTGCATCAGATTATAAAAAGAGGATGGCACTTGGTTTAGTACCGTCACCCTTTTTTCACGTAGTATATCTAAAAAGGCGTAGCTGTCCTTTTTGGCGTCGTTAGGTATGACGACAAGGTGACCTCCGTATAATAACGCTCCATACATTTCCCATACCGATACGTCAAAGTTGTAGGCTGCAAACAGGCTCCATACATCCTCTTCATGGAAATCAAACGGCATGTCATCGTTTTTCATCAACCGGACGACACATTCATGTTCGATTATCGTTCCCTTTGGTTCACCGGTCGTGCCTGACGTATATATGATATATAGAGCATCTTGCGGTGCGATGGATACATCCGGATTGGCTTCCAGCTCTGTTCTGTTTGGTACATCCGATATACCTGGTATATTCGCATACAGATGCTCTATCGCATATATTCCTCCTTGCTGAAATGAAACTGTATGTTCTTTTCCTTGATTGACAAGAAGCAAGCTTGCACCACTATCCGACAGCGTATACTGGATACGGTCTTGCGGCGCCTCTGGATCGATTGGCACATAGACATATCCGGCCTTCACTACTCCGAGTATCCCGATGACCATATCGATATTGCGTTCTAACAGCAACGCTACCATCGTTTCGCCTTTGCCTGTTTCGTTCTCGGCTTTAGTAGCAAGCAGCCGATTGGCAACGATGTTCGCCTTCGCATTCAATTCCGCATACGTCAGTTGCTCCGTCCCGCAAGATACCGCTATCCGATCCGGTGTTTTCTTCACCTGCGCCTCAAATAAGCTTTTGATCGATTCCTCGTGCGGATATTGGGTTGGCTTCGTTTGAAACGCACCTAGTATCTGCTCTTTTTCTTCCTCTGTTATCGTCTCGAGTTCAGATACCTTCATTTCTGGGTTTGCTGCACATGACAATAATACACTTTGTATCTTTGACATAATATTGACAACGTCTTCTGCTGCCAGCTTTCTAGGATCATACAATACATCGACATGTAGCTGACTGGTATCAAGATACGCTTTAAACGTAGTCGTATAATTGGTTTGCTCCCGTCCACCCTCTACGGTAAACTGAAAAGCTGAAGTCTCACTTTGTCGCACTTCATCCCATGTATCATCGTTATCGAATGTAAACAAAACTTTAACTAAATCGGTGTTCTGTTTGGTCAGTCGTTGTACTTTGGCAAAAGAACAATGTCCATGCTGATCACTTAGTATCGCTTGTTCTTGCGTTTTTCTCCAAATATCGCATATGTGCATTCCATCATCACAACAAATACGAATTGGAATGGTGTTAACAAATATTCCGGCAATATGCTCTATCCCTCTTACATCAGCATTTCTTCCGGAGACCACCTTGCCAAAGACAACATCCTTTATGCCGCACAATTCCTGTAATACGATACCTAAAGCCGTCTCTATCATCGTATTCAGCGTAATATTGTACGTTGCAGCCGTATTAAGAAGTTGTCTTGTTACATCAACAGGAAGTTTATGATTAATTCGCTTCATCTCGCTAGATGTTTCTTCAGGTTGACGGAGCGGCTTAATGTCAGCAGACTCTTCATAGTCTAGTAGGAGCTCTCTCCAGTATAGCAAGCTCCTTTCTTCATCTTGTTTTTCCAACCAGTTAACGAAATCCTTGAAATGTAAGCTCTTTTCCTTCTCTTCCTCTAACCCTTGCTCAAGCTCCACAACAGACAAGCCTTGTTGTAGCTTTTCGCATATTTGTATAAAGTCATTAAATATAACGTTGTCTGACCATCCATCCGAGATGATGTGGTGAGAACTCCAAATTAATTTCCCTTCTGTTCTACTTAACATGATATTGGTAACCCGTAACAATGCTTCTTGCTGTAGATCAAAACCCCGCTTCAGGTCAGAATCAATCCATGTAGAAATATGAGAAGCTTGTTCTGCACGATCCTTGTCCGACCAGTCCACAACTGCATATTCGATTTCACGACTTCGCAAAAGAAGTTGTCTAGATTTAGCGCCATGGTCATATACAATTGCAGTTCGCAGTACATCATGTCGTTTCGTTAGCAGTTTCAGCGCTACCTCAAACGTTTGTTCACTTTGATTACCGTTATAGTGATACACCATTTGTGTAACATAGCTGGTTGATTGCCGATTCAGTAAATAATGGTATAAGATTCCTTCCTGCATCGGAGTTAGCGTATAAATATCATCAATATCCTCTTTATCAGCAATGAACTCCTGAATCAGTCCTAATTCATCACTCGTCAAGTCATCACAGGAATAATCAGAAGCCGTCTTCACCGGTTTGTCTTGTACACAGCAATATCTAATAATATCGCTAAGTTTTTCCTTATATAATGCTGCAAAACGCTCTACGGTGTTCCTATTATATTTACTGCGGTCATAGCGGATTATAAAATGTAGCATATTCTGTACAATATACCCGTTCATATCAATTGCGCCTTCGGTACCATTCGAATTCGCTATACTCTTGTTGTTCGTAAACAGGGTAACATTCGACTCTGTATCCAACTGCCCTAAATAATTGAAGTAAATATCGGACTCAATCGCCAAATAATCACCTTGTAATAAGCCAAATCCCAACCCACGTAAAGGTACTTTCCTTAACATTTCTTTTGTATCAATAATACTCTTCCGTAAATCATCATGACACGAAACACGAATTGGGAACTTTACCGTAAACCATCCTATAGTACGATCGATATCCACTTTCTTGTGTATCGCTTCTCTTCCATGTCCTTCCAGACAAACCGACACTTTTGATTGTTTCGTCAGCGCATGAGTTGCAACACCGATTGCACTTATAAGCAAATCATTGATTTCGGTACCAAACGCTTTTCCCGCTTGCCTTATAAGCTGTTCTGTCTCATCCTTACGGAACGTTATTGTCACGTCCTCATACCCATGATCATGCGGATCGTCGTCTATAAGCAGTTTCTCTTCCTGCATGGCTGCGATGATTGTATTCCAATAATTCGCTTGGGTAGTAATCTCGTTTGTGCTTTTATATTCTTCTAATGATTCCGCCCAGTCTTTAAAAGCAAGTGTTTTTGATGGTAACTTTATTTCCTTTCCGTCTTGAAGCTGCTGGAGAGCAGTCTCTAAGTCTTCAAGCAAAATTTGCCATGATACTGCGTCAATGACAAGATGATGAATACACAAGAAAAGATAATTGGCAGACTGGGTTTTAAAGAGTGCCGCCTTCATCAAAGGGCCTTTGTTAATATCCATGCTTTGATGAATTCCAGTGGAAGCGCTTTCAAACCACGCCGAACCGTTAAGATCCGCATGAACCTCAAACACTTGTAACTCATAAAGTTTACTATCCGTACTACTTAAAATTGTCAGACTACCATCCCGGTAAATTGCCCGTAATATATCATGGTGAACAGCAACAGCTTGCAATGCTTCATGAATGTGCGTTTCGTTATCCGTTCTAACCGTCAAAAGAGCATCTTGATTATGATAGTTAGGATTAGAGTAATTTCTTGCACAAAAATCATGTATGATCGGTGTATTCATGACCTGACCCGTAACTTCACCCTGATCGTACTGGATCTCTGATTCCCTGCCTACTTTGTATGCAATCTTTTCAACTGTGTATTGACTTAAAATATCCGGCACCGAAATAAGATAACCCGCGCTTCTCATCTTCGATACAATCCGGATAGCTTTTATGGAGTCTCCGCCAAGTTCGAAGAAACTATCTTTTATACTAATACGTTCAACACCGAGTACCTCTCGGAAAATATTCACAAGCACCGATTCAGTTTGATCTCTCGGAGCAACATACTTATTGCCCCTCCCCTTGCGATCTGGCTCAGGCAGGCTGCGGCGATCTAGTTTCCCATTGCTCGTAATAGGAAACTGCACCAGTGGAACGATGTATGCTGGGATCATATAATCAGGTAAAACCTGACGAATATCTTCTCTAATTGCTTCAGTATCCAATGTCACTTGATCATTTGGCACCACATAAGCGCATAAATAATCATCCCCTGCCGCATCTTCTCTAACCATCACAACAGCATTCAGCACATCAGGTTGTTTTCGCAGGACATGCTCAATCTCGCCCAGTTCGATGCGGTATCCTCTAACCTTTACTTGATCATCGATGCGGCCAATATATTCAATATTACCGTCTGGTAACCAGCGGGCAAGGTCTCCCGTGCAATACATCCGCTCACCTTGCAAATATGGGTTGTCAACGAATTTCTCTGCGGTAAGATCACTCCGATTAAGATATCCCCTGGCAACACCAGGTCCGCTGATACAAAGCTCACCTGCCACACCGATTGGAAGCGGAGATCCGTAAGAATCTAATATAAATACTTGTACATTGGCAATTGGTTTTCCAATCGTAACTTTGTCATGTAAATGAATTTCAATCCCTGTTGCGTCTACCGTTGCTTCCGTCGGACCATACAGATTGAACAAACGAATATCCCATTTTTCAAGCAAAGCAGTGGCCAAATCATCCGTTAATGGCTCTCCGCCGACAACGATTACTTCCAAACCATGTAATGGATGAACATCCCGAACTTCATCCATAAGCATCTTCATCCGCGTCGGTGTACCCTTCATGATGTTCACGTTATATTGCTCAATCAATTGCAAGAGTAACTTTGGATCGTGTTGTGCTTCCTCATCAGCAATTACAATCTGCATTCCTTTGAGCAAGGCAAATAGTGACTCATAGACTGTGCCGTCGAACGCAATATTCGATACACATAACATTGTCTTCGTCGAATCCAAGTTTTGTAACTGATCTAGACCTGCAATCAAGTTACTAATCGAGCGATGTTCCACCATTACCCCTTTTGGTTTGCCTGTAGAGCCTGAAGTATAGATGATGTAAGCGATATCGGTTGCGTCTACAATCGTATGCAGATTATGACTAGATTCATCACACCATTCTTGATCCACATGAATGCGTCTTACATTGGAAGGTAGCTCGATCGTGTCATCGTATTGCCTCTGAGTCAATACTGCCGATAACCCGCTATCTTCCACCATATACTGAATCCGCTCCAAAGGATATGTCGGATCTATTGGCACATAAGCCGCGCCGACCTTTAACGTTGCGAGTATTCCAACCATCATTTCCATACTGCGACCAAGTAAAATACCGACAAAATCTCCGCGGCGCGTACCATGAAGTAGCAGTATTCTCGCAAGCTGATTTGCCCTCATATTTAACTGTGCGTATGTCAGAGCTTGATCTCGAAAGCGTAGAGCCGTTTTCTCCGGCATAGCCTGTACAATCTGCTCAAATTGTTCATGAATTGGTGTCGTCACATCATAAACACAGGACGTAGCGTTAAATGAGGTTAAAATGTGCTCCCTTTCTGCTTGCGTCATCATTGGCAGTTGACATATTTCAAGCTTAGGGGATTGCGTAACTGCTGCCAACAACGTTTCATAATGTTTCACCATTCGGCGTACGCTTTCTTCTTGGTATAGGCTTGTTGCATAGCGTACTTCAATGCGGTAGCCACTTGCCATTGGCGTCACTTCTAATGTTAAATCAAATTTAGCCGAACTGTGCTGTAAACTATATTCATCATGAACATTCATACTGTTAATGCCATAAAAATCGAAATCTGCTTCTTCATTATTCTGAAACACAAACAACACATCAAAAAGCGGATTTCGGGACATATCCCGATGCAAGCCCATAATATCAACCAGATCTTCGAGCGGATATGCTTGATGCTCTATCCCTTTTAGACATACTTCTTTCATCTCCGACAGGAAATCTACGAAATTCTTCTTTCCCGATGGTCTTCCACGTAATGCAATCGTATTCACGAACATACCGATTATTGGCTCTGTATCATAATGTAAACGTCCATTAACAGGGCAACCTACGATGATATCATCCTGACGGCTATATTTACTCAACAAAATCATCCATGTGCTCAGTAGTATCATATACTCGGTTGCACCCGATGTCCGGCACAATGCTGTTACAGCTTCCCGTAACTCTACATGATTCACGACTGATTTCCCTGTATTCTGTTGTACTTGCGGACGTGTAAAGTCTGTTGGTAAATCCAGTACTGGTATTTCACCTTGCAACGAGTTCAACCAATACGTCTCATGTTCCGTCATGTCTTGAGTCTGCAACCATTCGCTATAATCTTTATATTGAATCGGCATTGTCTCAAGGGGTTCGCCATTATATAGCTTGGACAAATCCTGCATTAGAATATTAATCGATGTCCCATCAGAAATGATATGGTGCATATCGAAGGCTAGGAGATAACCACCTTCTTTTTGATTAATTACTTTAACACGTATTAATGGCGCTTGAGACAAATCAAATGCATGCACAAACCCTGTATTATCATCTTCTTCAGTAATCTGAAGCGTAAACGGCACATGGTCATGAATACGCTGTATTGCTTCTCCGTTCTCCATATGAAAGCTTGTTCGTAAGCTTTCATGCCGTTGTATGAGTTGCTTCAGTGCTAGCTGAAGTCGTTCACGATCAAGGTCTGCATCCATTCGACGCAATAACGTCATATTATAAGCCGTACTATGCTGATCCATCTCTTGAATCGCATAAAGACGCTTTTGAGCTGAAGACATCCGATATGTTTCTTTCTGCATAGCATGTGGTATGGGTTCAAACACAGCCTTTGTATATAACGTATTCTGCGAAGTATCTCCTGCACTGATTCGTTCAAGGTGCTGACTGAGCGCTTTAATATGCGGATTCTCAAACAGTGTTGTTATCGGTAAACGTATTCCAATCATCGCTTCAATCTGATTGATAACGCGTACAGCATGTAAGGAGTGACCACCTAACGCAAAGAAATCATCATAAATACCAACACGGTCAACAGAAAGTACATCACCGAATATATTGCAAAGTATGACTTCCAATTCAGTCGCCGCAGCCGTGTATTGCTGCTCATGCACGATCTGTATTTCAGAAAGCGCTCGCTTATCTACCTTTCCGTTTCGTGTCATAGGAACTTTCTCAATCTGTATCATATGCTGCGGCACCATATAGGCAGGAAGTGTCTCCCCAAGGGAATTCCGCACTTTATGCATCTGAATCTCAGTGCTAGATACCAGGTATGCGTACAGTTCCTTTTCACTTCTATCTTGTTCGCGGGCGATGACGATCGCATCTTGGATACCTTCTAATCTTCGAAGAGCATGCTCTACCTCGCCCACTTCAATCCTGTACCCTCGAATTTTCACTTGGTCATCAATGCGTCCAATATACGCAATATTCCCATCCGGCAACCACATCGCAATATCTCCGGTACGGTACAGCCGCTCATCAGGAATAAGCGGATTCTCAATAAACTTTTCCACAGTAAGTTTTGGTTGGTTCATATATCCTTTCGCTACGCCGTCGCCGCCTACAACAAGTTCCCCTGGAACACCAATTCCACATAGCTGCATTTTTCTATCCAAAATATACGCTGTACTATTGCTGATTGGCTTCCCGATAGGGATATTGAAGTAATCCGTCTCTATTGCATACGTAACAGAAAAGGTCGTATTTTCTGTTGGACCATAACCATTAATCACTCTAAGTTTCGGATGCTTTTCCCTTACTGCTTTGATATGTTTCGCCGATAACCTCTCTCCTCCAACCAATAAATACTGTAATGGTTGAAAAACTTCGCATCTAGTGTCTACCATATAATTGAAAAGCTGCGCAGTCATCCACATCATCGTAATCTGGTGTTCGTGTATCAACATTCCCAACATGTTCCCGTCTGTTATGCTCTGCGTATCGGCTAACACCAATTTCCCGCCATTGAGAAGTGCGCCCCATATTTCAAATGTCGACGCATCGAAGGAGAGTGCACCAGTTAACAAAATGTGCGCCCCATTTAAATCAACATAGTTCGTTTGCTTCACAAGCCGTACGACATTTTGATGTGTAACACAAACACCTTTCGGATATCCTGTCGTACCGGATGTATACATGACATATGCAATATCATCTGCCGATATTAAGGCACGCTCTGTCATAGCTGCATAACTTCCATTTAGATCTATGACGGCGCAGTGCTCTTGAAGGACATTAATCATATCCCCTTTTACATCACCGCACAGTACGATATTCAAACCGCAATCTTCCAAAATAAAGCGCAGGCGGTTATCCGGTTCATCCGTATTAATTGGTACATAGCCACACCCTGCTTTGAGTATCCCCAGGAGCCCTACTATCATGTGCACGCTTTTCTCACATACGATACCAATTAATTGACCTGATGATACCCCCCTTTTTCGCAATTCGGTGGCAATACCTTGCGCGGCCTTGTCTAATTGTTGATAGCTTAATTGTTCCTTATCGCATACCACACAAATTTGATCGGGTGTAAGTTGAACCTGTTCTTCAAATAAGTCTGGAATAGATTTATGTTTCGGATATGTGCTTGCCGTATTGTTGAATTCACCTAGTATTCGTACCTTATCTTCCTTGCGAATTAATTCAACATCGAAAATCTTCTTCTCAGGATACTCAGCAAATGCACATAATACATTGTTTAACATGCTGAGCATCATCTCTACTTCTTCTAAAGCATGCTTGTTTGGATTATAAAGAACTGTAAATCGTAATGCCTCGTCCTCTACAGCAGCCAATAGATTAAGCGGATAATTTGTTTCATCTCTCGAAGAAACAAGCGCTAATTGCAAACCATCTGTATGTTCACTTTGCTGTTCTTGTGCCAAATGATTCTCAAAAACAAAAAGCGATGAAATCAAATCTGATTTTTGGGCGGTTTGTTCTTGAATTTTAACCAGTGAACAGTGAGCGTGCATCGTACTTTCAATACCTTGATCTTGTAATTCCTGCAAAAGTGCTACAATCGTTGTATTCTCGTCTGCGCTTACCCTTACTGGTATCGTATTAATAAAAAGACCTACTATGCTTTCAATCCCTCTTACTTCGGCATGCCTTCCCGAAATTACTTTGCCGAACACGATATCATTTGTAAAGTTAATCTGTTGTAATACGATTCCCCAAGCTGCTTCAGTGATTGTATTTATTGTTATCTGATGCGCTTGTGCTAAAAGTAACAAACTGCTTGTCAATTCAACATCCAGCTTCTTTTTCACTTGAGCCAAGTTGGAGCTGGAATATGGTGGCTCGAAATACGGACGGTATTTGTATGTTAAGTCATAATCACGAAGTCGTTCGAACCAATACGTAAGCGCAAGCTCCTCATCCTGATTCTGAAACCACTGAATATAATCACCATACGTCGCAATCTGGCACTTCTCTTGTTCAATAACTTGTTCTACATCGTGTATACTATAACCATCTTGAAGCAAGTTATAGTAATTTTTTAAATCGTTACATAATAATTCAGTACACCATCCATCTGCAATAATATGATGAAAGCTCCAAATCAATTGCGTGCAATTAGTGGATAGTTTAATAATTTTTATGCGAAATAGCGCATTAAGCTGCAGATCAAATCCCTGCTTGACATCCATCTCTATCAGTTCATTTAGTCTAGCTAGTTGCTCTTTCTCATCGTATGCTGTTAAATCAATTTCCTCCCAATCAAGTGAGCGATGTGACAAAATGATCTGTTTCGGATGTTTTAACCCTTCATACACCATCGCCGTTCTCAACACATCATGCTTTTTAAGCAAACATTGAAACGCACTGCGCATGAAATTAGTATTTATAGGTTGATTAACTTGATAAACAAACTGGGTTAAATACTCAGAACCACTACTTTTCAGGTCATGATACAAAATACCTTCCTGTAGCGGCAATAAATCAAATATATCCTGTATTTCATTTTTCTCTGGATAAAGTCGATGCAGGACACTCAAATCTTCATCCGTAATCGAAATTGCAGAATAGTCAGACGGAGTCCGAATCGATTCTTCTTGCTGCATACAATGTGCAATCATAGACTGAGTACACGCTTTATATATCTCAGCGAATCTTTGTATCGTATTGCTTGAAAAAAGACCTCTATTGTAACGGAAAGTAAATGTTAATCTTCTTTCACTTATCAAACCGTTTATAAACAATTCCGACAACATTTTATTCTCATCCGCTAAGCCTTTACCTGAACTAAAAAAGTGTAATTTCTTCCCCTTTGCCTCAGCGTCCATTTGTCCCATATAGTTAAACAAAACGTCAAGCGTACGAACCGACAATTCTTCCTGCAATAGCCCATACCCAAGACCTCGGTTCGGGATTTTTCGCAATATCTCTTTGGTTGTAATGATACTTTTTGCTATCTCATCATGGCACGATACCACCACCGGATACACACTTGTAAACCATCCGACCGTACGATCGATATCGATCTGCTTATGAATCGGTTCCCTTCCGTGACCTTCCATACCTATCGTTACATCTCTAGCCCCTGTCAATTTCTTCACAGTCATCCCCAAGGCGCTGATAAGCAAGTCACTGATTTCGGTATTATATGCCCGACCTGCCTGATGAATAAGCTGTGTGGTTTCTTCTTCATTTAAATGTATCGTGTAGTTGCCATACCCGCTTTCTCCCGTCTGTTCGTCCATGCCAAGTTTCCCGGACTCCATCTGCGTTGCTACTTGTTCCCAGTACGCCCGTTCTTTTTGCAATAGAGGGCTGCCCTTATATTCTGCCAGTGCTTCTGCCCATGCCTTATACGACGCCGTCTTTGCCGGGAATCGGATTTGCGCCCCTTCTTTTACTTGCTGGATGGCTGTTCCAATATCTTCTTGCAGGATACGCCACGATACGCCGTCCACCACAATATGATGGATCCCTAGAAACAATAGATTCCCTTCACCCGTCCGGAACATCGCTGCCTTCACCAGCGGCCCTTCTTCTAAGTTGATACTGCTGTGCAGTTCCGTACATGCCGCTTCCATGAGTTCTGCTGCTGCTTGTTCTTCGCTAAAGTCATACACCTTTAGATCATACGCTTTGCTGTCACTCACCTTTACAATCTCTAGCTGACCTTCCCGGTAGACGGATCTCAGGATATCATGATGCGCTATAAGGGCATCAAGCACTTCCCGAAGCTTTTTCTCATCGTCTAGATCAATCTCCATCAGCATGTCCTGATTAAAGTGGTGTGGCATAGGAAGATTCCAGGACGCAAACTCTCTGACGATCGGTGTCAGCGGTACGAGGCCACTTACTTCATCTTGCTCGTACTGAACCTCTAAGACAGACTTTTGTGCCGCATAACTGATCGCCTCAACGGTATACTTTTGCAAAATATCTTTGATCGCGATTTGATATCCTGCACTTCTCAGCTTTGAAACGATCCGTATCGCTTTGATCGAGTCTCCGCCCAGCTCAAAGAAGCTGTCCTGTGTGCCGACCCGCTCCACGCCCAGTACCTCACTAAGGATACTGCACAGTTGCGCTTCAAGTTCGTTTTTCGGAGCGGTGTATTCCCTTTCGCTTACCGCTACGATCTCCGGTAGTGCCCGTTTATCCAGCTTACCGTTGCGCGTCACCGGCAGTTGATCAATCTGCATCATATACGCTGGCATCATATAAGCCGGTAGTATTTCCTCTAAGTCCTGCCTCACTGCTTGCAACTGAACTCGATCTTTCGAAACTAGGTAGGCAGATAGCGCTTTCTCTCCGTCATGGGTTTCCCGTACGATGACCGCCGCATCTTGGATCCCTTCTAACTGCCGCAGCGCATTTTCCACTTCTCCCGGCTCGATCCGGAACCCCCTGATCTTCACTTGATCGTCAATACGACCCAAATAAGCAATATTCCCATCCGGTAGCCATTTAGCTAAGTCCCCCGTCCGGTACATCCGCTCCCCTGGTACAAAGGGGTTCGCTACAAATTTTTTACTGGTCAGTTCCGGCTTGTTGAGGTAGCCCCTTGCAACGCCGACGCCTGCCACGCACAACTCCCCAGGCACACCAATCCCGCATAATTTGTCCCCGTCTAGTATATATACATGATTATTTGCAATCGGTTTACCAATCGGGATGTTGCTTGGCACGTCGCTTATCCCATCATATTCCCAATACGTAGCCTGTACCGTACATTCCGTAGGACCATAACCGTTACAATATCGGGTGTCACTATTCCGTGTTTGTTCAATAACCGACTCATTTGTTGCGGCTCCAGCCGTTATTAACCATCTAACTCCTGTAAACGCCGTCTGAAGATAGTATTGTGGCGGCAGTGCAGCTATCGTAATCCTGCTTTCTTGCATAAAAGAATTAAAACGTGTTACATCCGCTATAATGGATTTTGACACCAAAGTTAGCGTCGCCCCTAACAATAGGGATAACGTCATCTCCCATACAGAACCGTCAAAGACATAGTTGGCAAATTGAAGCACATTATCTTGACTTGTAACGTTATATTGCTTCAGAAGATGATGCCGTAAGGACACAACACCGCAATGCTCTAACATTACGCCCTTCGGTTGCCCCGTAGTCCCGGATGTATAGATTATATAAGCCAAATCATTAGGGTGATTGATTTGCTCGGGATTATCGCTCATCCCTTCCCAGAGCTTATCATCAGCAAGATTAATCGTTGGCAGATCCGTTTCAATCGCAGCTTTATACACAAGCACTGCCTTTGGTTTACAGTCAGCTAGGATGAACTGGATTCGCTCTGCTGGAAACGTAGGATCGACCGGCACATATGCAGCGCCTGCCTTGATGATGCCATACATCCCGGCAATCATCTCCACACTTCGCTCTGCTACAATAACTACCCGGTCATCAGGTTCGATGTGCAATCTGCGAAGCGCCCATGCCACTTGGTTGATTTTTTGTTTAATGCGTCATACGTCACATGGTTGTCTTCATATACGAGGGCGATTGCATCCGGTGTGTTTGCAACCTGCTCTTCCCATAATGCTGGAATCGTTTTATCCTTTGCATACGGTAAGCCTGTATCATTAAATGAACCGAGTATCTGTGCTTGTTCTTCCTCTGTTATTGTTTCAAGCTCAGATAACTTCCCTTCAGGGTTTGCTGCGATAACTTGTACCACATGTTCTAGCCGTACAACAATTTGCGCTATTTCCTCACGTGCATACACGTTCGGATTGTATATTATTTCACATACTATCTTCCCTTCATATTCGAATGCGCATAACATCAAGTTGTACTTGGTTTGGTCCAAGCCGTACTCCATTTCGTACATAAAATCTGTTAGCTTGTTCTCATCCACATAATCGTTTTCAAACATATAGAGCACTTGGATTAAGTTCTGCTTCTGCTCCGTTTGCGCTTGAATCTCAGCGAGCGAACAATAGGCATATTGCTCACTTTCAGTCCCTTGCTGCTGCATTTCTTTGATCAGATCCAATATACTCATGTCTTCTTTACTCGCTACACGCACCGGTATCGTATTAAGAAACAGACCGCCGATGCCTTCTGTTCCGCGCACATCGGCTTGACGCCTGGACATTACTTTCCCGAACACCACATCTTTCAGACCGCTATATGCTTGTAAAACAACTCCCCAGGCCGTTTCCATTACATGACTCACCGTCAATTGATGGGCAGCTATCAGTTCCCCCAACTGCAATGCATCTTCAGGAGATAATGTAAACGCCAAGCGCTCTACTTGCTGATCACTCTCTTGAGGTGTATATATCGATTTAATCTCG
This sequence comes from Paenibacillus alvei DSM 29, assembly GCF_000293805.1. Classification (GTDB taxonomy): domain Bacteria; phylum Bacillota; class Bacilli; order Paenibacillales; family Paenibacillaceae; genus Paenibacillus_B; species Paenibacillus_B alvei. Next base: position 21,197 of record NZ_AMBZ01000008.1, read on the forward strand.
GCAACTTCTTCATATCCTGCTAATACATCTGACCAATAAGACAGCCCTTTTTGTTGATCTTGTTTTTCTAGCCATATCATATCTTCTTCATGTTTCTTGTTGTTTGGAACGAATTTTCTCATAATGGCTCTATATCCTTTCAACTATTTATTCTTCTGCTTTGCAGCTTGCATACCGCCGATGATCAGCATAATAATCCCAATGATTGCCAAAATAATCCGAACTACTAATGGACTCAATGAAAACAAAGTTTCACCTTGCAAGTGCAATCCGAACAACCTTTCATTCAGCCCCGCAATCGCCATTAATGGCTTAAGAAACACACTCAGCACTAATAATCCTATACCCCAAATAATATTACTGTTCATTGATTCAAACCCTCTTTTCCAATTAAGGTAAATAAAGATTAGTTCACAATAAAACGATCTATCATTGCCTTTCTAGAATTTCATCCGATATTGTCAATGTTTGCTTGATAATATCTACAACAGGTTCATAATTCTCTGTAATAAAAAAGTGTCCACCATCTACCGTATGAAAAGTCGCTGCCCCACCTGCATAATAGCTCCACTCGGACATGTCATACCTGCTAGCACTGTGGTCATTGCGGCCATTAATGATTGTAATATCACAAGCGATCTTATCTGTTTTCTCTTGGTGACAATATGTTTCTGATATCTTAAAATCAGCGCGCAATATCGGTAAGAATAAATCAAGCAACTCTTGATTTTCAATTATTTCATGCGTATTGCCCCCATAATTCATAACCGCATGCAAAAATTGCTCGTCTGGCAATCGATGAATTGAAGTTCGGCTATGCTTATTTTGCGGTGCATTACGTCCGCTAAAAAAATATGCTGCGGCTTATGAACACCGTTCTCGATTAATTTGTAATACGTTTCAAACGCAAGTAGTGAACCTAAACTATGTCCATATATCGCATAATCATCGTTCGAAGCAACATTGCTTGCTATCGTAGCAGTGATATCTTTAACAATGGTATCTATGTCGTCCAGAAGTGGCTCAAAGATTCTCTTGCCGCGACCCGGCAATTCCACAGGGAATAATTGTATATCACTAGGTAACGATTTGCTCCATTTGCGATATACTTCGGCGGATCCCCCTGAGAAAGGAATGCAAAATAGTTTAATCCCATTGCCCATATCAATAACCCCTTCCTTTAATTCGACAACCTGAAATGATACAATCATGTATCATTTCAGGCTGTCGAAAAACCCCCTGTTTTTCTGAAACACCGAAAACAGAGCCAAATGCAGTCCAATAACTTGGCTCTTAGAGCCGTTTAAATCGATTTTTTCTAAAAAAGATGAGACCCACCATATAAAAATAAACCTGTCGAGAAAGTCCATCGGACTTTCTCGACAGGTTGTAATGATACAATCATGTATCATTTATTTGTCACTTTTAATTACTTTTATCGCTTCATCGAAAGAGGATACATTGCCTTGTTCCACATTGTCTAACATTGACATAATATCGTCATCTGACAATTCATAATTCGGTACAATAAACGCCTTGTCATCGGATTGATCTTTGCCGATACCGCGCTTCTTATCAATGAGCCCCGCTAATTCTTCTACGGAAGAGTGCGTAAAGATATCCGTAATATCAATCGTTCTAGGATATACCGCATTTATTTCCTTTAAAAGCTCCATCGCATGAATGGAATCCCCTCCGAGAGAATTAAAACTCTCATAGATATCAATCTCCCTTAGATCTAACACGATAGCATAGCGGAACGCCACTTCATTCTCTGTAGTCGTATAATTATCATTTTTACCAATAATGTGTACATCCTCTGGTGTAATCGTCTGTTTTGCTACTTGTTTTTTCTTTGTATTGTGACGACTGATATGACGATCAAAGTTTTTCTTCAACCATGCCGACAGTTTAAATGGAAGATTATTCTCCCCTATTTGTTGCAGAACATCATAATTGATTTGCCCTGGTATAACATTACTCAAATCGTACTTTATGATCTCATTTAACGCCTGAATAGCTGCTTCTGTCTCCAGTGAACGGAATAAGGTAACGGCATCTGCAACCTGATAATCGACTGCCATACCCACTTCACTCCATCCTGGCCAATTCACAGTTAGCGCAGGTATACCTTTTTTCCGAAGGTACGTCGCATATGCATCAAGGAATGCGTTCGCTGCGGTATAATCACTTTGCCCCGGTCCTCCTAATAAAGACGTCATCGAAGAAAACAGGATAAAGAAATCAAGCGTCTCTCCTTTCGTCAGAGCGTCCAATACTACCGTACCATCAATTTTTGGTCTTATGACATCACGAAATGTATTCATATTTTTGTTAAACAGGAATCCATCTCCTGCCATACCAGCGCAGTGGATAATGCCATTAATAGGGCCATATGCGGCTTTTAGCTCTGATAGAATGCTTTCCATTCGGACCATATCACTAACGTCCGCATAGCGAAGCAAAATGGTACATCCTAGGTTTTCAAGATATAAGATCGATTCAATAAGGGTTTTAAGTTTACGATCCCCATCCGACAGTAAGGTTTGCCACGTTGACCGATCAGGCAATGCTTTACGAGCTAGAAGGCAGATTGTTTGTGCTCCCTTATTCCCTAAATCTATTGCCATTTGCAACCCTAATCCACCGGTACCTCCTGTAATGAAATAGAAGCCTGTCTGCTTAATCTCCAACCTCTTTATCGATTCTTGTTTCTGTTCGATCACAGTAAGTGCCTCCGTGAATCGTTGATTGTTTCGATATGCGACGCGGAAGGTTGGATTGTCCGTCATCACCTCATCTAGTACAGTCTCCATATCTGTTGCCTCATCTATGTCGATACAACGATAGCGAAGATTAGGATATTCTGCCGCAGTCGACTTGGTTACTGCCAGAAAGGCTGCGTGTGCAGGCTTGACACAAGCTTCTTCTCCTGTTACTTCATGTGCATAGTCAGTCAACAACACAAAGTCAACAGAATCACGGATCGTTCTAAGTAACGCTCTGGTCAAATAAACCACACTATAGAGACCTTGATGTAATTCTTCTCCATATCGCTCCGCCGAAACATCCGTTCGTGTAAAGTCAACGGTACTAAAGTGATATACGGAACAAAGATTCACACTAATCGCAGCAAGTAGTTTGTCATAATCTTCCTCATCTTCACCAACAGTAAAATGGGTTTCATCAATTTGGCTAAATTCTTTGCCAATTGAGACAAAAAACAACCGACTATCTTGAGGCTGGGGCTGGATTCGTTCTGCAAGTGCACGAGCATAATATTCACCATGGTCACAAAAAACTAATATACTACCTTGCACATTTTGAGTTTTTTGTATCGTTGCCGACTGCAGCATCCAGTTCATACCATAAAAGACATCCCTATTAAACTCATTCATTTTGCTAATTTGCCTCAGCGTGACTTCTTCCGCCTCTGCGATTAGATTTCCAGACATATCCACGAGTGAAGCGCGGAACGTAAACACTTCCGTGTTAGTATCCTTCGTCAAAGCAATCTTACTGTAAAAATGATTCGGAACCCGGCGATAAAATTTTAAGTTTTTATACGATAAAGGCAATAATTTAAGCCCACCCGAATAAATTCGGATAACAGGTACATTAATTGCATCGTCAACTAATGCCGGATGGAAAGAAAAATGGTCTAAATCAGACAAATACTTGTCTGAAATTTGTAACTCGGTTATAACTTCATCCCGATCACCATTTGCTTTAGTGAAGAAGTTTAATATGGAATTCCAACGCTCACCAAAATAATTATCACTACCCCAATTACTGTAAAATACTTCTTTTTCTTCCGACGTTTGTTTAACATTAAGCTTTGTAAAAGCGGGATCTGATTCTATTTCTGAAAATGATAACTGTTTAGGCGGCGTATCATCATGCATACAAACCGTTCCTTTGCAATGTTCTATCCACACGTCCCCAGTCGATTCCTCTTGCCTAGATACAAACGAAAATTCTGCATTAACGTCATTGTGAGTAATAACAATATGGATATCCCTATCCCCTTCATAAGCTAGCAACGGGGCCATAAAAACGAGATCCTGAATCACAATATTTGCATTGTTAAAACAATGCTGGCATGCTTCTTTAATCATTTCAAGAAATGCCGTTCCGACCAGCAGACCGGTGCCCATAAGCTTATGGTCGGTAATAACCCATTCTTTTGCTAGTTCGGGATTAATGAGATACACACTTTGCTTCATTGAATCAACAATACAATGATGAACAAGCGGATGTAATATCTTAGTATCCGGTTTCCTACGGATTGATTGCATCACTGTAGCCGGTTCAGCCCAATAATGCGTTCTATCAAATGGATATGTTGGTAAAGAAACGCGCTTATATGCGCCATCTTGATACAAATGCTTCCAATCAACTGTGGCTCCTTTTACATAAAGTTCACAAAGCTTGGAGAGTTGTGATACATTTTCACACACATCTCCCCCTGTTAAAACAAGGTTTTGCGCTTCTTGTGTGATGCGATTTAGCTCGCTAATTAAAATTTCGCCTTCATTTATACTTTGACGCTTATCCGATACAACCTGATTTTTTCCATAGTAAATGCCATGATTAACCATATTTTTTAAATCATTTTTGTTTAGAATAGCAAGCTTTTCTCTTAAGTCTTTGAGGGTATTGAATACAATAGCGATTCGATACGTATAATGCCCGCGGCCCGTGTTCGCCGTATAGCATAGGTTACCGATCGGTATATTTTGTTCATTCTCAAGAAATTGTTCATAGTTATGAATTAAGCTTTTTAAAGCGGTTTCCGTTTTTGCCGATAGAGAAAGTACATTATTCGAAGTCGGAGCTGGTAACAAATCCGGCTCCTTATATTCTTCTACGATAAGGTGGCAATTGGTTCCACTAAAACCAAATGCACTTATTCCTGCTCGTAGCGGCATTTCCCCGCTATCCCAATTCATGCATTTGTCGACTACATATAAAGGTGAATTAATAAAATTAATGTATGGATTCGTCTCCTCAAAATGAAGACTCGGTGGTAACATCCGATGTTTCATAGATAAAAGAACTTTTAATAGATTTGCTGGGCCGGCAGCACCGACCGAATGCCCAATGTTTGTTTTCACAGAACCAATTCCACAAAATTGCTTTTTATCCGTAAATCTTGAAAAAGCATTAGATAAGCCAGTAACTTCAATCGGGTCACCGAGCAACGTTCCAGTACCATGTGTCTCGACGTAACTGATAGATTCAGGTGAAACGTTAGCTCTTTTCCACGCATCAATGATGACTTCTTCCTGAGCAAGTGGATTCGGAGCAGTGATACCGTTTGAAGCCCCATCATTGTTTACTGAGCTCCCCTTTATCACACCGTAAATGTGATCGCCATCTTTTATCGCATTCTTTAGTGGCTTCAATAAAAATACAACTACACCTTCAGAAAACACCGTACCACTACACTTCTTATCAAAGGTGCGGACGCGATAATCCGTGGATTGGACGGAGTCCATAATATTCATATCCTCATCCGATGTTTGCTTGTTATCAATATCTTGCATATTTTGACCAGCGATGCCGAGGTTAATCCCACCCGCGAGTGCCATATCACACTCCTGATTGCGAAGCGCACTACACGCTTCATGTATCGCAACAAGCCCTGAAGAGCAGGCAGTATCAAGGACGAAGGCTGGCCCTTTTAAGTTAAACGTATAGCTAATACGGCTTGCTAAAATACCACTCCAAAATCCACTTAGTTTCATCTGATCATCTTCGGTCAGGTATTTATAGTGGATAGAGTTTGTTTGATCTTTTCCGACAAATACACCCATTTTCGAATTAGTTATCGCCGGAATGCTATAACCGGCATCTTCGATTGCTGTCACTGCAGCTTCCATGAATACCCTTTGCTCAGGTTCGATATAGCGCGCTTCCCGTGGAGGAATCCCGAAAAAGGCGGCATCAAATTTATCCCAATCCGTAATATAACCACCTTGAAACTGTTCAAGCTTGTCATAATTTTCTGGCGAAGGTGTATAGCCGATATACTCGCTAAAATCAATATTCTTTAAGATCATCTCGTCATAAACAAGTTTATCTTCAGGTTTCGGTACAAAGCACAACCTACCATTCACTAAATTATCCCAGTACTCCCCTGAATTTTTTGACATAGGCAACCTATTTGCAACACCAATCACCGCTATTTCATTTAATTCGTCTTTTTCATTTTGTTGAAGCTCCGCTAACAAATTTACTGCTTCTGTTTGGGAAATATGCTTCATGCTGAGTTGTTCTAAAATAAATTTCTTTACAGTGTTCATACCTAAATCCCTCCTTATTAATTGCGCTTATCCAGCAACGCTAGTACCTGCTCCATATTCATATCACCTGCAACAAATTGGTCTAACATATCCTCTATGTTATTACCACTTTCTTCCTTAATCGTTATCTTGTCGCTCTTCATTGTCTTTTTCTCTATATATTGCGCGATTTCTACTACTGTCGAATACACAAACATATCCGTAATCACGATGATACCGGGGTAGAACTTATCCAGTTCTTTTTGGAGATATGCAGCAAGCAATGAATTGCCACCCGATTCAAAAAATTTAGCATGGATATCTACTTGATCTGTACCGAGAGTTTGCGACCAAGCGTAGATTACATTTCTTTCAATGTCAGTAATATCGCTCATACTCTTCCCAATCACAACAATCTCTTTATCCTCGGGGGTAGTTCCCTTACTCCGATGACTCTGATCGTTACCTTTATAATTACTACTATTCGCAAACACACTGATGATGGGTTTGTCGTGTTCCATTTGTAATGCTTTAGAATCAATATCTCCGATCAGCACCTGAGGCAGCTTTGTTTTTAGAGCATGCCAGAACGCGGTGGCTCCTTCTTCATCATTAAGGAATCGCACATACACCCCTTCTTCGCGTATACCACTCGTTACCGCCATCCCTGATTCACGCCACCCTGTCCAGTTAATGGTCAAACTAGGCAACCCTAATGCACGGCGGTAATATGAAAAACTATCCAGAAACGCATTCGCAGCGACATAATCGCTTTGTCCTGCTGCACCAAATATGGAGGCATAAGAAGAACACATCACAAAAAAGCTTAACGGATCCTCGCGGGTCAGTTCATGCAATATCCAGGTTCCGGCAATTTTCGGTCTTAAGACTGATTCATACGTTTGCCATGTCTTATTCATAATGAACCCATCTCCAGCAATACCCGCAGCATGTATCACCCCGCAGATCGCTCCATGTGTATCTCGTAATTGCTGTAAGGTATCATCCATTTGTACATAGTTAGCAATATCGACCTGCATAATATCCAATGAATACCCTTGAGCCCAAAGGCTTTGCACCTGCTCCAGTTTCTTGCGCAGAATTGGATCAGTAGTATCCGATAGATGCGAAAACGTATCTCTTGAATAAGTTCTGTTAAGTAATACGACATGAATAGTAGGGTTAAGGCTGAATAAGTGCTGGGCAATGGCTAACCCCATGCCACCTAACCCACCTGTGATGATATAAACCCCGTTATCGATTAACGTCATTTGTTCATCATCAAGGGTTGTTCCTTGTGTGACATTGTGAAGTTGTTGCATATATTTAATATTTCTTCGATAGGACACAGCATGCAACGATTCATTGCTGAGCATGTCTTCGATCAGAACGTCTGCTGACGTATCGTTATCAATATCTATTACGCGTGTCTTAATGTTCGCATACTCTCTGCCAATCGAATTGACCATACCACTCAATCCGTAGCTCAACGGTTGAATCCATTCTTCCTCACCGGTTACTTTCGTTGCATTTGAGGTGAATATAACCAAGTTTATTGAATGACGAACATCTTGGTTAAGTAATTCCTTTACCAAATTAAATGTGCTTTTGAAGAGCAATTCCATCTCTGTTATAAGCTGTGAGACTGTTTGTATCTCTTCATGCATAAGCGAAGCAATATGAACAATATACTTAATCTTCTCCTTCGCCAATGAAGATAGAATGGTATCAAAATCACATGCCTCTCCTAACTCTACTGCTATCATCCGCTCTCCAAAGTACTGTCGCATCTGCAACATCAAAAACGAATTGAGTTGCTCACGACGATACATGATGAGAATGCAATCGTCTTCCTTCACAACACTCACCGCTTTATCAAAGGGGTCAGGACAAGCAATCCAGTGTGTCGTTCTATACTGATGTTGGGATGACTTCATAAAGTTCTCCTCATCATGGATTTTTTAATAACATAATTGTTCAGTTCCCCAATGATACGACCATCCTCGTCCAGTAGCGTGACGTCAAAAGCCGCAAACTCCTCCGTTACACGATCTTGCTCTTTTAGCTTAATATAGCTATACATTCTAGGCGGAAGAGGTTGATAGAAGCGCGCTTGTTCACAGGAGAACGGCAAAAAGACATCGTTAATAATCAAATTGCCAGAATTAATCGCCGGATCAAGTAAAGACGGAAACAGTATATATTGATCCAATTCTGTTAGTAAGGCTTTATCAACTGAGAAATAAAGTAAAAGTTCTGTATCATTTTTATAAAGTGCCGCTAAATTGTTCCACTTATTCCCCTTAATTTCTACAATTGTTTTAGGTACCAATGATGTATGCTTATCCAGTACCTCACAACGAGCCATAATCGAAGGGATATCGATTGACATATTTTTAGGGGCTGCATGTTTTCTTGCGCGCGCAGACACTTCTAAATGATGGATCCATTCACTTTCCTGATCGTTTTTACTAAAGCAATTCACCGTAATGACATCACGATCCTCCCTTATGACGGTATGAATCGTACGAGTTTCATGCCTGCCACAAGCAAATGGAACACAATATAATAGATTCTCAATATCAAATTGAGCATGTTTTAAATACCGAGTACTTACGAATACGGCCATTTCAAAAAAACAGTGCCTGGTAAAACATGAACACCATTTATCATATGACATTTTAATTCCCAACATTGTTCAACATTCATCTTTGTCATATATACTTGCATACGATGGGTATCTAACACACATGTATGAACTAATGGATGAAGATTCTCTTTGCGAGATTCAAATAATTGTTTTTCTTGTCTAGACGGTAACGAAACCCAATATCTTTTGTGATCGAACGGATAAGTAGGGATGCTCAACTTACGTCGTTCTTCTCTGCCATATAATTGTTTCCAGTCAATAGTCGCGCCTTGGACATATAGTGCAATTAATGCATTTAATAAGTCCTTATATTGCCCTTCGTCCGACTCATGGATAATTTGTTGCGTAATTTCAGCAGCTTTTTGCGAAAGTAATTGCACCGTATTACGGTGAATATATCCATCCGTAACATTGGAATCCGTTATTTTATGTTCGCCATAGACATAACTGTTATCGCTAAGATTTTGTGTAAAATTAATCGCTAAAAGATCATCCGGAGAATGAAGAATCATCGCAAAACGACATTCAAAATGAACTCTGCCGACATTGGCGGTATAGCATAAATCATCAAGATTGCAGTTTGGCATTTGCGTTACATATTGCTTATACAGCTCAATGTAACGGCGAACGGTCTGTTCATCTTTGGCTGAAATCGTAATTATCCGAGATTGTTTTGGACTATGTACTGCACTGTCTACTTGGGGGGCTTCTTCTAAGATGAGATGGCAGTTTGTTCCGCTCATGCCGAAGGAACTAACACCACATCGTCTCGGATAATGCGTCGGCTCCCAATTACATAACTTATCATTCACATAAACAGGTGATGATGAAAAATTAATCTTTTGGTTAGGTGCTGTGAAGTGAAGCGTTGGAGGTAATTGCTTATGCTTCAGCATTAAAACTGCTTTAAGTAGCCCTACCGCTCCTGCTGCACTATCAAGGTGACCCACGTTACTTTTTACAGATCCGATTGCACAAAATTGTTTCTTGTCCGTCACTCGGCTGAACGCACGTTCTATACCGTTAATTTCCACAGGGTCGCCAAGTTTTGTTGCTGTACCATGCGCTTCAATATAAGATATCGTCTCAGGGTTGATTCGAGCGTCTTTCCATGCCCCTCTTATGACAGATTCTTGAGCCTCAGCATTTGGTGCAGTAATGCCAACCGAAGCTCCATCCTGGTTGACACTTCCCCCTTTAATAACCGCATAAATATTATCGCGGTCGCGGACTGCATCGCGTAACGACTTCAGGATAAAACATATAACACCTTCTCCTGTGCCTGTACCGTCTGCATCATAGTTAAACGTCTTCGTTCTCGAAGAAGAAGACTCAATTCCCATCTTGTTCTCAATCACTTGTGGTGCGGGTGCTATTCTGAAGCGAACAGAACCCGCAATCGCCATTGTAATGCTACCATTTTTAATGTGCTCACAAGCCGTATGCACAGCTACCAAAGAGGATGAGCAAGTCGTATCAATATTAATTGCCGGTCCTTTTAGATTTAATATGTAGCTAATTCTACTTGCGATAATGGCATCCACATTTCCAGAAACTGAAATCCCGTACGTATGCGCATCACTCTCTTTCAGCAATGAACGGTAGGAATCAGGCGGACTTGTATAGCCTACAAACACACCTGTCGGACTTCCTTTTAAACAACCGCCACCATAGCCGGCATCCTCAAGCGCTGTCCAAGCCGACTCCAAAAACATACGTTGCGCTGGATCCATGAATTCAGCTTCCCGAGGTGAGATATTAAATACACTTGGATCGAATAAATCGATTCGATCCATATAAGCAGATTGTCCTAAATCTTCAGGTATTTCCTTCTGGTGCATGTACTGATATGATCGAACCGCATCCTCATACCGTTGTTGCGGAAAATCAGTAATCAAATCCATTCCATTACGGATATAATCCCAAAACTCTTTAACATTGTTGGCTTTTCCAACCTGTGCATGTAAACCAATGATCGCTATATCCTGGACAGAAGGTTCATGACAATCGGAATCGGATGGCGAATACGGTATTTGCTTAATCATATTCAAATCCACTGGATAGCCCCCTTCTATGTAATTGCATTGTAATCAAAATGCTCGAACAAGGATTCTGTATTGGAATCTCTGAATAACTCTTTTAATCTGGCGATCTGTTCTTCCCGGCTTGTTTGTTTCGTTTTGAACATCATTAGCAGCATCGTAATAGCTTGTTGCATCTCCTCTTCAGTAGCAGCTCTTCCTTCCTTCTCAATCTCGCTCTGAAGTGCACTTAACTTGTTATAAGGTTCAATAACTCCTCGTTGGTATTGTTCACTATCCCAATTGTTATTACGGGTAGCCGCAAAAATACCTAAACTTCTGGACAAAAACGGAATAGCACTATCCTGAATGTGTTTTTCAAGTTTTTCGATATCCTCAATATGGTCATAGGCAAATACAGGCGTGTCACCGAAAATGTTATTCATCAATTTTTTAAGTACATGTCCCGGCCCTACTTCCACGCCATACTTGATCAAATATTTTTTCGCATAGAGCATGCAGTCTACCCAGCGAACAGGTGTGTAAATTTGCGCTGTAAGATTAGGAATAATATCCTCACTGCCAAGGTAAGGCTTAGCTGTTACGTTAGAAAGCACAGGTATCGTAAAATCATTAAACCGGTATTTTTAAGTTCTTCTTCAAAGAGCGTGGCGACAGGTTGCATAATACTACAATGAAATGGAGCGCTTACATTAAGATAAACAGATTTTATCCCCTCTTCATTCAGTACATTTACAACCTGATCAACAGATGTACGATGTCCAGAAATAACGGTTTGCGTGCGTGAATTATAATTTGAGATACTTACCACTTCGTTTGATTGAGTAACCGAATGACAAATATGCTCAAGTTTCTCCACATCACGCATCAACACAGACACCATGCAACCTGCTTCCGGTGCAATCGCTTCTTGCATCAGCTCTCCCCGTTTACGCACAATTTTGACAGCATCAGCAAAATCAATGGCACCTGCGCAAGTGAGTGCAGTAATCTCACCTAAACTATGTCCAGCCATTAAGTCGGGTTTAATCATGTGCCTATCCATCAGTACACGAAACATGGCTACACTTGTTGTTAAAATCGCAGGCTGGGCATTATGTGTTAATGTTAAATTCGCTTGATCACCTTCAAAACACAACTTCTTTAGATCAAGTGACAATGCATCACTTGCTTCCGCAAATACATCTGAAGCGATTTTAGAATTCTCACATAGTGTTTTCCCCATCCCAACATACTGTGAACCTTGTCCTGGAAAATAGAATGCTTTTCTCATCATCATAATTGATTAGACCGTTCATGAACGCCCTAATCTACCCTCCTATCCAACATTTAGATTGTGTAAAACAGTAACCTGGAACATCAATCAATCTGGGTTGTTCGTCATGAAACAACCTATTAAAATCAATGGTATAACCGTTCACATAGTACTCAGCTATTTCACGCATATCATACCTAGCAAGAGAAGATAGCATGCCTTGCTCTACATCACGATTTTCTGCAACGCTCTTTCTGCTTTTCTTTTCATAGTAAATATCACGGCTTGATCTGTTATCGACGATCCATTGACTTAACGTATCATAGAGGTCATCAAATGTACGGTAAACAACCGCTAGGCGATACGGACTATAATGCTGGCGACGTGCTAGAATCGTATAGGAAAAATTAAGCACGTTAGCCGACTCCATATCCCTATATTGCTTTACAAATTCCGTAAATTTGCTGATTGTCTGTTGCAGAGAAACAAGCGTGTGCCCCGAAATGCAAAATAAATAGTGGTCTTTAATCCATGGCTGGAAATTCTGTTCATCAGGAATATACTCTTCAAATAGGGTAAGTGCATTCCCCCCGCCATATCCACAAGAAAACGATGCAGCGATACGTTTTTTTCCTTCCTCAACTTCCCAGTCTTTTAATTTGTCGTTTATATAAAATGGCGAATTAATAAGATCCAAATAGGAGGAAGGAGTATCAAATTTATAGATAGGCGGTATCTGCTTATTCTTTAAGGCAAGCAAGCAACACACAGCATTACTCAAGCCTAGCATTGCTTCCGAATAGCCTAAATTCACACTCGATAGGCCAAGTGCACAATATTGTTTTTTCTGTGTTTGAAAGCCATTAACCAATCCTTTAACTTCTATCGCTTGTTCAATTCTTTCACAATACCCTTCACCGTCAACATACGTAATATCTTCCGGTCGTAGATTCGCATCGATAAGCGCTCCCTGTACGACTTGGGTGATCATTTCCGAACTTGTTTGCAGAAAGTCAACGGTCGCCCCACCACTGTTATTTGTATGTATCCCCCGGATAATCCCATGTATCCGGTCTTGATCCGCCACAGCCTTATCAAGCGGCTTTAAAAACAAGGCGATTGCTCCTTCTCCTACATAGTTACCTCCAGGCTCATCATCATAGCCTTTACTCGCAATATCTGGCGCATGATGAAAAACTTCATTCAATACTGTTCTTTTATCAAGCAAATGCGAAATATTGATTCCCCCGACAAGTGCTGACGTAATTTTACCCGTTTCAAGCAAATTACAAGCCTCATAAAGCGCTATTGCACCACTAACACAGCTATTCTCAATCACCGTTGAAGGCCCTCGTAAATCAAATTGATTTGAAAGGCGTGTTGCAAGAAAGCTTGTCCAATTCAACATATACGATTTCATGTTAATATTATCGATATACTTAAGATAATTAGTTATTTGGTTAGCAGTAAAATTAGCGGCGATATACACACCTGTAATCTCATTTCTGCGGTCTGTGCTAAGATACCCCGCATCTTCAAGTGCCCGGTAAGCAGCTTGAAGCATGATTCTATGGCTAGGTTCCATTAATGATGCATCTTCATGCGACATTCCAAATAATTCATAATCAAACTGATCGATATCTGATAAGATGGCGCCATAATGATAATTACGCTCATCTGCATCTAATCCACCCAATAATTGCGAGGCACGTGTTATTCTATCCTTTGGACAAGCCTGTATTAACGTGCGCTTGTTCGATATTACATCCCATATGTCATTATAATTATCCGACAAAGGAGATTTCCAACTCATCCCAACTATAGCAACCGGTGTCTTTTGCGAATTCAGTCCCTTTAATAATTGACCCGCTTCTGCTTTATCTATTCTTCCGTCTTTGAACATGGAGATAACGAGATCCATTGCAATCGTCTTTTTAGTTGTTATCATATTGTTCGCTCCTTCCTTAAGACATACCACTAACCGATATGCCCTTTGTTACTAACATGGTCTTATTCAAATCAATGAACATATCAACATCTTCAATGAGAGTTTCTTCCTGAAGATCGGATAGTCTTAGGTTTATCTCATTTGCATCAGTCTTTTTACCATGCATAATTTGCATAAAATAGCGGCTTGCATCTGCCATATCTGAGTCGGAAGGTTGTTCATTGGAAGACGAGTACTTATCATAGATGTCTTTCAACTGATTGAATGGCGTAACGACATTTTGAAGATAATCCATATCGTCAAAATTATGGTTTGGTACACTAACTGCAACTCCTAACATCCTTGACAACAAATACGTCCTATTAAATAACTTTCTTTTCTTAAACAGTTCTGTCGAATAATAAGGGTCGCCTTCATAATCCATGGTAAGAACACGTGCTGCAGGCTCAACATCTAATACCTGAGGACGTAACATGTTGGAAGGACCTATTTCAATGTAACGATAGATACCTTGGTCCGTCATATATCGAATCGTATCTTTCCATCGGGTCTGGGTATAAGGTTGCAACATTAACCTTACAACATCTTCACTGTCTGTATATACTTTTCCATCCACAGCGGTGACAACGTTTTCAACATGCCTTTTTAATGGAAGTTTTGCAATAAGTTCCTGTAACCGAAACGATAGTTCTTCCTTATTTGATGCATCGTTTTGGGACAGCGTAATTTGACTATGTTCTACAATAAAATGAAGTGCATCTGAAAAATCAACTGCCCCTGAACAAACTAATGCCGACAGTTCTCCTATATTGTGACCTGCATAATACTTCGCCTTACTATTAAATACGTCTTGAAATACAGTAAAAAACGCAATGCTCGTTGTCAAAATAGCTGCCGGTACAAATGTTTTATCATTGAATTCCTTACTATCACCGTACATAATTCGTTCCCGCAGATGATAACCTAGACACTCGTCAGCAATATCATAAACCCTTTTTGCTGATGCATAGCTGTCATACATGGATTTTCCCATTTTTAAATATTGTGATCCTATGCCTGGCAGTAAGATTGCTATGTTGTGCATAAACGCTCCCTCCTTGGATGCAAAGACAGGTCGCAATTCAATGGATTACGACCTGTTTTGCATACCATTTCCTTTTTGATCTACCACAATTGTTTCTATGTTCATATCACGTCCTTACCTTTTCACTCCTTACGAAAACGGAAACAAATATAAGTAGAGTTGCGAAGCTAAGCATATATATCAGTTGCTGTGAAGAAGCTGCAATACCTTTCCCGGCTATAACATCTCTACCTGCTTGCAAAAACCATGTTGTCGGGAAAAAATCTCCGATCTGCTGCGCAAATTTAGGCATGATCTCCCGCGGCCAAAAACACCCCCCAGCATTAACATAGGAAAGTAAAGTAAAGTCGAGAGCGAACCAGCCATTAGGCGGGTGTTCGCGAATCTACTGATTGCTACACCTAGTGCGACACAAACAAGGGAAAAAGCCAAGCACACGAGCAACACTTCTTGTTTCTGCTCGGAGGTCTGCCCAAATGGAAAATCTACTATGCTAGATATAATGCTCAGTAACAATACGGATTGAATAGCAGCGATCACAAAACATGCCAGCATGTTTTGTATGAGATAACTAAATCTTGATACGGGCGTAACTGCAATACGATCATACACACCTGATAATTTATCTTGCAAGATTAAACTGGTGGAAAATGTCATAAGAAATATCATACCAGAAGCAATAAATCCTAATGATTTTACCGCATTGCTGACGTCTCGTTCTGAACCTGCATACTTAAGCGTACTTTCATATGTAACGTTAAACGCACTCTTCTTGTAGTCGTCCATGCCTTGGTAAAAAATCTTCTCATCACCTCCAGACGCTCTTGCAATTTGTTTTGCAGAGGATACATAGCTTGACACATACACTTTTACAGGACCAAAGATGTCAGTACCTGCTAAATCATAGATTAATACAGAGACGTCGTCACCATTCAACAAGCTTTCGGTAAAGCCCTGCTGAAAAAGCAACCCACCATCTAGTTCTGAATTAATAACCATGCTTTTGACATCATCATTGCTCGTCAGATTGATAATCTTGTACTGCCCCTTTAATTGTTCTATAAAATCTTGAGTAAACAAGGTATTGTCTTCATCTATTATCCCAACCTTATATTGAACTTCCTGAGATGTCGCCACAATCAAAAAAACAGTCAATAAAATCGGTATAACAAAAATAAACAACAAACTCCAACCCTTCTGAAAAACACGTCTAATACAATTAAGAAATATTGTCATTCTACCGTCCTCCTCGAAGCAGCCAGACTTACAAGCACAATTCCGACACAAATTAATATCATAAATCCAATATGAATAAGTGCCTGCTCCACTTGATTCCCATAAACGACATTGAAAAGAGCAGTCTTAGCGTAATAGCTTGGTGATAGATAGGCAACTGATCCAAAGTCCACGATTACAAAACCGCCAACGATGAAAGTCCCCCCCAGCGTTATAAAATTGGATAATGATTGTGCTTTTTGAATGTCACGTGTAATAATAACCAGCATCAACCCGAGTAGTGTAACGAGTATGGATAATATAAACAAAGTAAGAAGTACAACTATAATATGGTTTCCCCAATCCACACCATATACGTACTTTGTAAACAAGAGTAAGATGACCCCTTGGAAAAATGTCACCAATGACAACCCAAGTGCTTTGCCAAGATATTGTTCATACGGTTTCACAGCAGACAAGCGAATTCGATTACCTAAAGTGCCCAAATAGTCTTCAGACGCCATAACAATACCGTATTCTTGCCCGTATAATAATAGCATCAGTATCATCGCTATGCTGTAATACCCCATCGCAGTCGTCGCTTGCAAACTTGAACTTGTTAAGGATTGTTCTTTGACATTCTCTTCATTATTCTTCTGTCGCTCGGAACCCATCGCATCGACTTCTGTTTGCCCTGTTATGTTGTAAATAACGCTAGACGTATTCATCAAATTGGTTAGACTACTTACAATGTTCTTAACAACCAGCGTAGGTACACCGTAATCTGTTGATAAGTAGACATTGACGACATGGGGGAGAACTCTATCGTCAGAGAAATTATCAGGAATAAAAATAATGGCATCTGCTTCATCCTTATTAATAAGAGCTTTGCCATCATCTAATGACGTAACCGCCTTTAGTTCCGCAAGCTCAGTAACATCATTTGAATGTAAAACAGCATCAAAAATAGCGCCATACCTGCCTGAATCAAGGTTTGCATAAGCTATTGTTACCTTCCCCAATGA
Organism: Paenibacillus alvei DSM 29; assembly: GCF_000293805.1. Taxonomy (GTDB): domain Bacteria; phylum Bacillota; class Bacilli; order Paenibacillales; family Paenibacillaceae; genus Paenibacillus_B; species Paenibacillus_B alvei. Next base: position 38,703 of record NZ_AMBZ01000008.1, read on the forward strand.
CTTTTGTATATCATATGTACTGCCGAATACCGAACCCAAAATGAGGATAATGATAGCATAAGTAAGCAAATTTATTAAAATTGCTTTTGGATTCATGATCATCCGTTTAACCGCATAGAACATCTGGAACAAAATATTCATTGCATATCCTCTTTTCCGATTTAATCACGCAACTTTTTGCCTGTTAATTGGAGGAAAACAGTTTCCAAATTCGGTTTTTCTACTGCCATATATTTTATATTAAAGTGTTGCTTGATTAATTGTTCCAATATAAGAGGAATACAACTGTCATCTTTGTCTAGTTTAATTTCTAATATCTCTTCGTGAACACTAAAGGACAAAACTCCATCAATGGACTCGATTACTTTGACAGATTCCGCTGTATTAGCAGTAAACTCCAATCTTAGGCACTGTTCGTGGATATGGTCTGCGATTAATTCGTCAATTGTCCCAAGTGCAATTAACCGACCAAAATCCATGATAGCAACGCGATCACAGATTGCTTCGATTTCTTCCATATAGTGAGTCGTATAAATGACCGTCGTGCCTTCTTTGTTCATTATACGGATAGATTCTAAAATATGATTGCGTGATTGCGGATCAACCCCAACCGTCGGTTCGTCCATAAATAGAACACGCGGTTTATGCACAATCGCACAAGCAATATTGAGCCTTCGCTTCATGCCGCCTGAAAAGGTGCTCACTTTCGATTTCCTTCTGTCCCACAGACCCGTAAACTCCAGTGCCTTCTTAACCATTTGTGCTAACTCATTTCCTCGCAGACCATACAATCTGCCCCAATAAGTGACATTATCTATCGCATTTAACGTTTCAAATACAGCAATTTCCTGAGGAACGTAACCAATTTTACGTTTAATTTCTGTTGCATGTGTTGAAAAGTCTTTGCCGAATATCTTCACTGAGCCACTGTTAAAACGTAAAAGTCCTAATATCGCATTCATCAACGTAGACTTCCCAGCCCCATTAGGTCCTAGCAACCCAAATATCTCACCTTCACGTATACTCAGATTAACCCCTTTCAACGCATCGAGATTATTGTATTTTTTGACCACGTCTGAAACTTCGATTATCATACGCACATCCTCCATAATACAGGTCGTCATGTTCTACCCCCACATTAATAGTAAATGCCTAGAAGATTCGAATAAATTCAATCAATAATGATCTACTTGATCAAGCTCCACATTGTGTAACTCAATCTATAAAAAAAATAGCGACCTAAATATCCATAGGTCGCTTACTCTTATTTATTTGTGCCTTACTCATGTGTAATTTTCGACATTTTTCAAAAAAACATAGCTTCGCCCTCTCGTCCAGCCATATTTTTCACCGCACTACAAGCTACTTGTTATGTCTCCTTATGACCAATAACGTGCCGTAACATCGGTTATTGCCAGTCAGGTATTGTTTCATCTTCATCAATATCATTGATAGTGTTAATTTGTTATAAAAAAAACGACATATATCACGTTCAAATGATACTCCTGTTCATAAACTTTGTCAATAGTTGTCAGATGCTTTGTCATTAGATGTCAAAACTTTTGTCAATTGGTGTCAGAATATGGTTTGAAACTGTAAATATAGTCTGTTACAGTTCTTTTAGTGACTGAGTCATACTCACTTACTTTATGCAAAGGGTATTTCCGGACGTTACCATATTCTCCAGTCCTGACGGAGCAGCCTTCGAGATTGCCCAAACGATTGGCGGAATGTTGTTCTCTCCGTTCTTTCTTGGCATCGTCATTGCCAGTTGTTTAGTCGGCGGTGTCTCCGCCCAAATGGGCATATCACGCTTGCTATTTGCAATGGAGTGACCGGATGCTGCCAAACAAGGCTTTCGGTTATCTGCATCCGACAACGGGTATCGCTGCTATTCTAATTTACGCTCATAGAGTTTAGAACGCAACATTGTCATAGCTTGTGTATTCGCTCAATTTTTTTTACAAACTTTCTCAACATATTTAGCAAAAATGCGTAGGTATCGAAAAGATAATCAATCCGCAAAAAATGTTGCCCTCAAAATTATATAAGTTGAACAATGATTTACTAATTGTCCTGATTCCATCCAAATGTAAAGTCGGTCAATGATTTTGATAGGATCAAGCATAATGTTGTTCATAAAAACTTTCACATTTTTGCAGATGTCATCTACGGTGTGCAGAACACGTTATTAATGACATCGGATTTCAGCCACTTCCAAAGCCCTTCTGCAATATTGAGTTGCGAGCTGTACGGAGGAAAAAATATAAAGTTTAAGCGAGGATACTCATCCAAAAAAGGGCGAATCGGTTTGGCGTGTAATGGATACGGGCATTATCTAAAACTATCACGATTTTACCAGTCGGGTAGGCCTCCAGAACTTGCTTGAGGATTTTTAAAAACGTTGCAGCAGTGTATTCTTCATCTTCGCACCAAATGATCTTGCCAGTCACATGATCTACCGAGGCAAGTAATTTCACGCCACGATGCTTACCTGTTATTTGAATGATGCGCTGCTGCCCTTTGGCAAACAAAGTCCGCTATAAAGCTTGATAATCACGAATCATGCTCTCATCCTCAAACAGTAAGTGATCTATTTCGCCATTATCGAAATTTTTTAACCCTGGAAAAGTTCCTTCGACAAATTCTTTTTGTTTTTCTTCATCAGCAGCTTCTAAGGTATAAGTTGGTTTCGTATAGCTCATGTCCAACCGGTGCATAAGCTTAGATACACCACGATTCACATAAGAAGACCCGAACTCACGGAGGACATACGATGCATTGATCCCCAAAGTCCAGTTGAACTTTGCTGTATAGCCTACTTCATGCGGCACATGATCGATAATGGTCTGTTTGAGCTGGATTTGATGAATCGAATTGTGTTTCATGCTTTCCCCTTCAAAGCAACGCTTAGCACGAAAAAAAGCGTGCCGCTCAGTTATGAGTGACACGCTTTGCCGTTAACGATAACCTAACATCGGTAACCTATATTATTGAATTTGGAGCTTGTAGTGAACATCCTCATTGGCTAACTTGTACACATATAAATGATACCGGCCAGGCTCTGCCTCGACTTGACCCTTCATCCAATTTCCATCGATATCGACAGGATACAGAACCTGCTCATTATCGCCCTCGCGGTACAATACCCAATTAACGTGTTCGCCCTGTTGCTTTTCCAATCCAATGTTCAACGAGGTTGGCTTGTCCAAGTCAATCATGAACACATCCTGCTGGTCGTCTCCTTCAAGCGTTCCATTTACCATCCGGCCTAATGGCACCGGTCCGTTAGCCATGTCAGGCGCATCATTCGGTTCAGACTCCTCAAATAAAGACACCTCTGATTCCGGCTGTTGCTGCGCTTCCGACTTAACAGACAGACGATACGACTGATCTCCATCTGTTGCCGCATATACGTGCAAATAATAGGTTCCCGGCTCGGAAACGGATATAGAGCCAGCTAAGCTGTTCCCTTCCCTTTTAGTCGGATAGGCCTTATAATTGTCCGGGTCAGACTCATGGAATAGCACCCAAGCTACTCCCTGTTCCTGCGCCGATTCCAATTCGATTGTCCATTCCCCTGCCTGTTTCGCGTCAAAACGATAAATATCCACCACATCATTTTTACTCAATTTACCGGAAATCGTTTTTCCTGTATCGTCGAGGCGTACAGCTTTTTTCCATGTATCGTTTGGCTCAGAATCCGCTGTATCTTGTTGATCGCCGTCTTTATCCCCATTGTTGCCTTCGTTGCCGTTTCCGGGATTGGTACCGCCATCCGGCAATTCTACATCCCCGCCGTCTGCACCTTCGGGAAGCTTGCCATCGAACACAACATCATATACAAAATTGCCTTCATCATTAACACGATAATTAGTAAAGTATGCCGTAAGCGTCTTGTATCCGTTCCATGGTTTGTCTGACAAAGCTTGCAGGAAGCCATCCGTCAACTTGTTCATCGTCTGCCAGTCTTGTTCTACTCCTGCAGAAGCACCGCCGACATAAGTGCCGCGCAGTTCGTACGACTTGAACAAGTGGGAATTACTTTTCTTAACGCTTCTGTTGCTCAGCCCAGCCAAGTTCGTGATCTCATCGTAGATTTCAAGTTCCGGCTTTGGCTCTACTGCTTGCAAATAGTCATCAGACACAAGCGGTACCGATAATTTGTTATAGCGTGCAACCTTCTCTTCAATGGAGCGTTGATACGATTCGTTCAAGCGAGCATCACTGCTTATGGATGCGAGTTGCTGCTCATAAGCATCCCCATCATTGTTCCGGATCGCACGATGAATCCGATCCATTGCCGTGAAATCATGATGATATAAATAATCGTAAAGTGCAAAAGAATAATTATAAAACTGCCCGGATCCATATTTCGAATTTACGGTATCCGATACAGTGAAGCGCTGCCCTGGCTCATCCCTAACCAAATAGCCGACAACCGACTTGCGGGGCTGAATACCCTCCATTCGCGTGGCGCCAGCGAAGAATTCAGCTCCCCCTTCATCGAACCATTGCATGCGTCCGCCTTGATACAAAGGCCCTTGGCCAAACATGCCAGGTATCTCAAAGCGTGCTTGCAAATAATGCGTGAACTCGTGCCGGAACAACTCCTCCAAACTATAAATGCTTTGAGCTTCCGTGCGATCATATGTAGCGAAGGTACCGTCCCCTTCGATGTAAATGCCGCCGTTGTCCGTAGGATATCCGTACAAAAACCGGTTCATGTTATATTCATATGGACTGTTATAAATAACGATCGTAAGCACATCGTCCGGATTTCCTACCTCTAACGGCTTATCATTGCCGATGACCCGGTGGAATTGGGCCTTTACTTCCTTCGCCGCCCAATATAGGCGTTGAAGCTGCTCTTGGGTCAATTGGCCCCCCGCCCGAATCACAAACTGGCCGTCATCGAACTCAACTCGCTGCGGCAAATAATGTTCCTTCCCGCGCTGCTTCAGTTCGTCTATATCAACCCGGTTGCCGTAAGCATCCTTCTCATCGTAATTATGTGCAATCTGATCGGCTGCTTCGAAATAGAGCTCCCCAAGCTTCGGCTTCGTCTGCATCACGTTCGTCAGTACCCGGTTCGCTTTCTGTGGGTCGCTATGATAATGCCCAAGCGCGCCAGAATAGGAAATCGCATTGAGGGTCAGCCATTCCTTATCCTCTGCTGTGGAACCTTCGCTCCCCAGACGGAATAATTGCTCCAAATATCCGTCGATGTTGCCCTTGAATTCGGCCTTCTGATCCGGCTCAGTCATGCGATACATCAGAACATACCAAACACCTGGATTACGTCGTAGAGGGCCGTTCCTGATAAGGAATCACCACCCAATTGCTCTTGTCGATCATTAAAGTCTGACAAAAGCCCGGTCAACCGGTTGACGATATACGCATCGACCGTGACGTCAGAAATCAGATTGCCCGTTGCCGAAATAACTGAACGCTGAACTTCATTTCCCCAAGTAAAGGACGGATTATCAACAATCGCCTTCATAGCAGGCAGCATTTTCTCACGGAAATCCAGCTCATTAAGGCGACTCAGCTCCTTATTGTAGTACCCCAGGTACACACCGGAACGCAGTACCTCTATCAGCGTTGGAATGCCTTGCGTATCCTCGGTCGTAAATCGTCTTGCGCTCTCCTCCAGCCGATCAATGAGCGCTTGCATGCGATTTTCGTCCGAATAAAAACGACGTGTGTTCTCATTAAATTTGAATAGTTCAGGAATATTTTTCCAATCAATACTTACCAGCAAATCTGTAAGCTCCTCATACGACATCGCACTCAAGTCAGCCATGCTGTATTTGGACTGCCCTCTTATGCTCTTCAAAGCTTGAGCAGGAGGCTCCGGGATCCCTGAAGCTTCAGACTGTTCTGTCATCGGCAGCCTTCCTTCGATACCAAGCGGCAAATCAGATACAGAAGGATCTTGCTTTGCGATTACATTGTGAATTCCAAACTGAGCGGCATCTTCACGAACCTGTAGTCCTCGCTCCTCAGCCGCTGCGAAGCCCGCTGTACTCCCCGTCGCGACAGTGGCCGCCAATAGAATTGAAGTCCACTTCATCCATGCTCGTTGTTTCATCTGCTCTTTCATCTGTTGTTTCTTCTGTTTTTTCGTTAGTTGTTTCGTCTGTTGCTTCATCTGCAGTCTATCCCCCATGTGTATTTGTTTACGTTCACGATTGATGAACGATACACCTAATATCGGTTTCATACAGAGCTGCAGTCATGCATCTAAAATCCTATTTTTATTACTGCATAGCACTTTCGAATCACTCACATGTTCCCGAATTTAGGAAAATGAACATCATGTTTCATCCCTCAGAAACCTACACAAGGGCGTTTCGACTCATTTCACTATGATTGTCGAATTTTGCAAATGAAGAGGAAACCACTCTAAAAAAAGATCATACAAAATCAGTTTTCTTTTCATTTAACTAGAAGAATATCCATTGAATATATCATAAATTCCGTGGAAATGAGTTGGATTTTATCTTTTTTGGAAAAAATAATAGGCAGCTCTCCGCTGCCCTATATTACTATATTAAGTTTTTCCGATAGATTCGTTTATAACCACCTTCCAGTAGCAGCGCTGATTCTACAAACTCCCAACCTTGTCTCTCGTAAAATCCAATATAATTCGTATTCAAATATAAACTGTCATATCCGAGCCGCTTTGCCTCTTGTACAACAATGCTAGATTTAGATGCACGGAAAAACTTCTTGCCCTCAACTACCTGTTCGAGCTCGTACAGCTTCTGTTTCGATTCAAACACCTTATCCCTGCAATACATAAATACTTTGTTATCCACTGATTCAAAATAGTACACATCGCTGAGCTTGATTTGGTGAATCATATCCCAGCCCATGAGCATCTTATTTTTTACTTTTATCCGACCTATCAGACTCATGATTTCATCATTGACTTCATGACATCATATAATAATCTCTTCTTCCTAACCTAAAGGCAGATTGAATCGTTCCATGCTTCCCCCTTCAAAGCAAACGCTTGATAAACGAAAAAAGCGTGCCGCTCAATTAAGAGTGACACGCTTTGCCGTTAACGACAGCCGTATATGGAACCGACTGACAGCATTTGAAATTATATTATTGAATTTCGAGCTTGTAACGAACATCCTCATCGGCAAATTTATACACATACAAATGATACCGTCCAGGCTCCGCCTTCACTTCACCCTTCATCCAATTTCCGTCCATATCAACAGGATACAGAACCTGCTCATTATCGCCTTCACGGTACAATACCCAATTTACGTGTTCGCCCTGCTGCTTTTCCAATCCAATGTTCAACGAGGTTGGCTGGTCCAAGTCAATCATGAACACATCCTGCTGGTCGTCTCCTTCAAGCGTTCCATTTACCATCCGGCCTAATGGCACCGGTCCGTTAGCCATATCAGGCGCATCATTCGGTTCAGACTCCTCAAATAAAGACACCTCTGATTCCGGCTGTTGCTGCGCTTCCGACTTAACAGACAGACGATACGACTGATCTCCATCTGTTGCCGCATATACGTGCAAATAATAGGTTCCCGGCTCGGAAACGGATATAGAGCCAGCTAAGCTGTTCCCTTCCCTTTTAGTCGGATAGGCCTTATAATTGTCCGGGTCAGACTCATGGAATAGCACCCAAGCTACTCCCTGTTCCTGCGCCGATTCCAATTCGATCGTCCATTCCCCTGCCTGTTTCGCGTCAAAACGATAAATATCCAGCGCATCTTTATTACTCAATTTACCGGAAATCGTTTTTCCTGTATCGTCGAGGCGCACAGCTTTTTTCCATGTGTCGTTTGGCTCACGATCCGCTGTATCTTGTTGATCGCCGCCTTTATCCCCACTGTTGCCTTCGTTGCCGTTTCCGGGATTGGTGCCGCCGTCCGGCAAACCTACATCCCCGCCGTCTGCACCTTCTGGAAGCTTACCATTGAACACAACATCATAAACGAAATTGCCTTCATCATTAACACGATAATTAGTAAAGTATGCCGTAAGCGTTTTGTATCCGTTCCATGGTTTGTCTGACAAAGCTTGCAGGAAGCCATCCGTCAACTTGTTCATCGTCTGCCAGTCTTGTTCTACTCCTGCAGAAGCCCCCCCGACATAAGTGCCGCGCAGCTCGTACGATTTGAACAAGCCAGAATTACTTTTCTTAACGCTTCTGTTGCTCAGCCCAGCCAAGTTCGTGATCTCATCGTAGATTTCAAGTTCCGGCTTCGGCTCTACTGCTTGCATATAGTCGTCAGACACAAGCGGTACCGATAATTCGTCATAGCGTGCAACCTTCTCTTCAATGGAGCGTTGATACGATTCGTTCAAGCGCGCATCATCGCTTATGGATGTGAGCTGCTTCTCATAAGCATCCCCATCATTGTTCCGGATCGCACGATGAATCCGATCCATAGCCGTGAAATCATGATGATATAAATAATCGTATAGTGCAAAAGAATAATTATAAAATTGCCATGATCCATATTTCGAGTTTACGGTATCCGAAACAGTGTAGCGCTGCCCCGGCTCGTCAGCAACCAAATAGCCGACAACCGACTTGCGGGGCTGAATACCCTCCATTCGCGTGGCGCCAGCGAAGAATTCAGCTCCCCCTTCATCGAACCATTGCATGCGTCCGCCTTGATACAACGGCCCTTGGCCAAACATGCCAGGTATCTCATAGCGTGCTTGCAAGTAATGGGTGAACTCGTGCCGGAACAACTCCTCTAAACTATAAATGCTCTGTTCTTCCGTGCGATCATACGTAAAGAAAGTACCGTCCCCTTCGATGTAAATGCCGCCGTTGTCCGTATCATATCCGTACAAAAACCGGTTCATTTTATATTCATCTGGACTGTTATAAATAACGATCGTAAGCACATCGTCCGGATTTCCCACCTCTAGCGGCTTATCATTGCCGATGACACGGTGGAACTGAGCCTTCACTTCTTTCGCCGCCCAATATAGGCGTTGAAGCTGCTCTTGAGTCAATTGGCCGCCGGCCCGGAACACAAACTGACCGTCATCGAATTCAACTCGCTGCGGCAAATAATGATCCTTCCCGCGTTGCTTCAATTCGTCTATATCAACCCGGTTGCATAAGCGTCCTTCTCATCGTAATTCCGTGCAATCTGATCGGCTGCTACGAAATAGAGCTCCCCAAGCTTCGGCTGCGTCTGCATCACGTTCGTCAGTACCCGGTTCGCTTTCTGTGGGTCGCTATGATAATGCCCAAGTGCGCCGGAATAGTAAATCGCATTGCTGGTCAGCCATTTCTTATCCTCTGCTGTGGAACCTTCGCTCCCCAGACGGAATAATTGCTCCAAATATCCGTCGATGTTGCCTTTAAATTCGGCCTTCTGATCCGGCTCAATCATGCGATACATCAGAACATACCCAACACCCTGGATTACGTCGTAGAAGGCCTTTCCAGACAAGAAATTACCACCCAATTGCTCTTGGCGATCAGTAAAGTCTGACAAAAGCCCAGTCAACCGGTTGACGATATACGTATCGACCGTGACGTTAGAAATCAGTCTGCCCGTTGCCGAAATAACTGAATGCTGAACTTCATTTCCCCAAGTAAAGGATGGATTATCAACAATCGCCTTTATAGCAGGCAGCATTTTCTCACGGAAATCCAGCTCATTAAGGCGACTTAGCTCCTTATTGTAATACCCCAGATACACACCGGAACGCAGTACCTCTACTAGCGTTGGAATGCCTTGCATATCCTTGGTCGTAAATTGTCTTCCGCTCTCCTCCAGCCGATCAATGATCGCTTGCATGCGATTTTCGTCCGAATAAAAACGCCGAGTATCCTCATTCAATTTGAACAGCTCGGGAATCTTTTCCCAATCGATGCTTACCAGCAGATCAGTAAGCGCCTCATACGACATTGCATTCAAATCGGCCATGCTGTATGTGGACTGTTTGCTTATGCTCTTCAAAGCCTGGGCAGGAGGCTCCGGGATCCCTGGATCTTCAGACTGTTCTGCCATCGGCAGCCTTCCTTCGATATCAAGCGGCAAATCAGATACAGAAGGATCTTGACTTGCGATTACATTGTGAATGCCAGATTGAGCTGCATCTTCGCGAACCTGCAATCCTCGCTCCTGAGCTGCTGCGAAGCTCGCTGTACTCCCCGTCGCGACAGTGGCCGCCAACAAAATCGAAGTCCACTTCATCCATGCTCGTTGTTTCATCTGCTGTTTCATCTGTTGTTTCTTTTGTTTTTTCGTCAGTTGTTTCGTCTGTTGCTTCATCTGCAGTCTATCCCCCATGTGTATTTGTTTACGTTCACGATAGATGAACGATAAACTTAATATCGGCATCACACAGCGCTACAGTCATGCATCGATATTCCTGATTCTCTTTGAGCATAGCACTTTCGGCTCATGGAAATCTTCCCGGAATTAGGACGAAGACCATACAAAATCGTATCTCGAAAACCTTTACAAGGGCGTTTTCACCCATTTCACCATGAATGTCGAATTTTGCAAAAAAAGAGGCAGCCACTTTAAAAAAAGAGCCTACAAAATTACTTCCTTTTCATCTAACTAGTGAAAATACCCTTTGAATAAATCATGAATTCCGGGAATTTGAGAGGAATTTTATATTTTTTGGCAAAAATAAAGAGCAGAGATTTCCTCTGCTCTGTCAATTACTGAGTTAAGTCTTTCCGATAGATTCGTTTATAACCACCGTCCAGCAACGGCGCCAATTCTTCAAACACCCACCCTTGTTTTTCATAAAACCCAATGAAATCCGTGATCAAAAATAAGTTATCAAAACCCTGCCGCTTTGCTTCTTTTATGGCATGGTTTTGCAGTTCTGCCCCAACGCCCTGCCCTCTTGCTGCCTCCGTGACATATAAGCTTGCCATCCATGGGTATAAATCCTGACGGCATTTTAAATCATTCATCCATAGCGATACCGTTCCTACCGGCTGCCCGCACAGCAAGGCCACGAATGTCATCGGCACACGGTCAACATATACATGATGTTCCACTGCGTATTTAATCGCTTCGTATGGCTTTTCACTCGCCCATTGCTTCCACAGCCATTGGCTGACTTGCTCCAGTAAATCCATTCTTTCACTTAAATTGATAATGTGCAGCAAAATAAACTCTCCTTCACCTTTGAATGTTAGTTTCATTTGTCATATGTGATCAGTATTGCTGTTATTGGTTCATGGATGTTTTCGTTATCGTAACAAATCTACGGAATGGCGAACAACCCATATGTAACAAAAAATAAAGCAAATGAAGACGAAGCAGAAAACCATATAAAAAACAATATGCTATGCTCTGTAACAATTAGCGTTGAAAGGGTGACCATAAGCCAATGATCTACTAATCCGATTCCGTATAAGAGAACATCGTAATCGTACATTTGCGACTTTTCTGGAGGATTAGTGCGGCTTTTTGATTCGTATGGAATTCCCGTTCCAAATGATTTGCGACAGTGGATTATTCATCGTATGACTCTTCTATGTGAGACATTGAGAAATGGTGCAGCCGCTGGAAATCCTGCTTTTCAAAAGATGGTTGATGAAGGACACGTAGCACACTATGAGAGTGAAATTCGGTTTGTAACCATTCATTTCGAAGATTGGAATTAGAAGCAAATTGACTCATTTAGCCTCAGTGACAATGACACACTTAGAGGAAGGAAAAAATCCCCCGCATCCAAACAACGGATGCGGGATTTTGCTGTTATCTGAAATGGGGGCTTTATCTTCCTAGGTAGTGCCCATTATGTTCTTCACTTTTAAATGAGATTCTATGAAATGTGTGTGTAGGCTGATTATACATAATGTATGTCCATATTACGAATAATGAGGGTGTGCGAACATTGCAAAACATGAAAATTTTATAAGTGAAGGAGTATTCAGATGCAATCTCGGTCAGAATCGGATGTAAAAGGAATTGATGTATCACACTGGGAAGGAAAGATTGATTGGGAAAAGGTGAAGTTGGAAGGATTTCAATTTGCCTACGTCAAAGCATCGGAAAGTACATCAACGAAGGATCCCAATTTTTCTAGGAATGTTAAAGGCGCAAAGGAAGCAGGGTTATTGGTTGGAGCGTATCATTTTGCTAGACCAGATAAAAACAAGGCATCCGACGAAGCCGAGCATTTTGTATCGTTTTTAACTCAATATCCAACTGATTTGTTGCCAGTTTTAGATTTAGAGGAGCCCGAAGATCCTAAAAAGATTAGTGTCACGGCACTAGTTCAATGGGTACAATCATTCATCAATGTCGTAAAAGGGAAAACTGGGCGAGACGTAATGCTATATACAGGTAGTTGGTTCATCGATCTTTTTCAACAGTTTAATAACGCATTATCTGACCTCCCTCTATGGATTGCAAATTACAGGACAACTTCGAGTCCGCCCGACAATGGTGGATGGACAAGATGGACGATATGGCAATATAGCGAAAAAGGAAAAGTTAGCGGAATTGATGGTGATGTTGATCTGAACGTTGCAGGTTCATTAGACGAACTTAAAGGATAAAATATTTTTCTTGGGCAACAAATCACTAAGTTGATAAATGCCTGTGTTCGTTTTCGCTTGAAAAATAGTCACTATTCAAATAGATTGACCCGTGTAGCATTTTTCAATACCGTTAATAGTTATAATCGGAATGTCAATTGGGCATTCAATCAAAGGAAGCAAACTTGGCTCGGCCAAGGATTTGTTTCTTTTTGTTTTTGCAATCACACACTGGCAATGATACATTTTGATGAAGGAGAAAAATCCCGCATCCGAACAATGGACGCGGGATTTTTGACTCATTTCATTTTCCAACTGGTGACTTTTACGACCGCTTCGTCAGCGTTTTTGAGGTCTGCTTTCCCCATATCCCACAGCTGTCTCCATTGCTTTACACGGTTCTTGCCGTTAGGAGGTTGATTATATTGTCTAGTATCTACAATTTTTGTTCTCTCTTCATAAAATTTCTTCATAAATGTCTTCTCGTCGCTACTTTTGCCAGAACGGGACAAAAGGCCCTCAAGTGTTCCAGAATCTCCAGTAGCCCCCTGATTTAAGGCTGTATCGACAAAGGAACCGATCGTTAGAGCAGAATTGAAACCGCGTTTACGCGCTTGCTCCACGCTGTATTTTATGTAAACCTTATAAAAGGTTTGCCAGATTGCCTCTCTCCACGCGTCATTGTTTTGCAATTTTTTGATTTTGCCGCAGAACACTTTTTCGCTGTCTTTAATTTCCAATATTCTCCCCTTCATCGACCCGTTAACACCAATTCGGGACAGGTCGCCTTCGACTGAAGGATTTGAAGCTCCGCTGGCAGCGTCGAATTCCTTGAACAGAGTTGGGCCGTCCGGATAATTGTCGTTGCTCCCTCCTGTAGTGGCTCCAAATATGCCAATGGTATACCCGCGCTTGTCTTTAATATTCTCACAGTACCCATAGAACTCGGTCCAGTTGAGCGAGTCCTGCTCGGGCTTGTTAATGAGCTTCATAATATTGTTCCACTGCTCGCCATCAAGCCCTGTACTGGCACGAAGGAACTTCAGCGTCTTCGGTGAAAAATTGTCATCGTGAGAACTTGCAGCAGAAGCCTTCGATGACAGCAGAGCACTTACTCCGGACAAGGTAACAAGTAAAGAAAATGAGAGCAGGACGATCATTAATTTTGTTCTGTTCATAATTGGCCTTTCGTTGAACATACCAGTAGCACCTCCAAAAATAATGGTTCAAAGCGAAACTCCAAGCGAAACTTCAAACGAACTTCATCTCCTTTCCTACGATAACGAAAAATGATGTGTTGCTTGATTAGTTGTTGCTCTTCGGCATGCCACCCTGAATATTATGATGCTGCATGAAAAAGAATTCTTTACTTATTTGTGAAATATGGAAAAAGACGGGAGATAAAAATCCCCCGCCTTCTTCCTTTAAATGTACTCTTCATTACACTTTCCTACTGGAATATAGTTCTTACAATAGCTCCGTTTCACTTGCAAACACACTGAACCATTAATTCGCTTCCGCCTGTGGAACGACGGCTTGATACAGTGCGGTGTCAAGCTCCGCTGCATATTGATTGCACTGTTCTTCCGTCCAGCCGAACGCAGAAGCCATATAGGCGATGACCGGCTGCTTCCAATCTCGTACCCACTGTATGTTAAAGAAGAGTGCACCCGTGCGGCGAATGAAGAAGTCCACCGGCTTTAATGTCATTTCTTCTTCCATGGCATATACGAGGGGGACAAGCACTTCTAGCGGAAGGCCGCTTTGTTCCGTCTTGCTTCGATAACGATCTGCCAGGTCGAAGATCCTATCCACGTTAGAGCCGTACATACGCGCCCAGCGCTTGGCTAGTGCCCCATCAAGCCCATTTCGTACGCCTTCATTCATTTTGCTTTCCACGAAGCTCGGGAAATCGGCGGAACCGCCTACATGCCCGCCTGATATGGGCATCTGCTTCGTCTTTGCAGCTGTATACGTCATTCCTTCTTCTTGGCTGAGCAGCTTCATGACCAAATCAACGATCATTTCAGCCATTTTTCGATATCCAGTCAGCTTGCCGCCTGCAATCGTAATCAATCCTGATGGAGATTGCCAAATCTCATCTCTGCGGGAAATCTCGGATGCATTTTTCCCTTCTTCATAGATGAGCGGCCTTACCCCCGCCCAGCTCGATTCAACATCGTCTGCGGTAAGCTGAAGCGAAGGGAACATATATTGAATCGCCTTCATGATATAGTCCCGGTCTGCCTTCGTCATAACGGGATGAACCGGGTCTGCCTTATAGAACGTATCCGTTGTGCCTACGTACGTTTTTCCGTCGCGCGGAATTGCGAATACCATTCGGCCGTCCGGCGTATCGAAGTATATCGCTTGCTTGAGCGGAAACTTCGACTGATCGATGACGAGATGCACCCCTTTGGACAGCTGAAGATGCTTGCCTGTCTTAGAATGATCCTTATTGCGAAGCTCATCAACCCAAGGGCCTGCCGCATTGATGATCTTCTTGGCACGGAATTCGAACGCTTCCCCATCCAATTGATCAACCACCCGAACACCTACAATTTTTCCATTTTCATATAAAAATGAATCCACCTTCATATAGTTCAGAGCCATGGCTCCATTCCGAACGGCTTCCTTCATGACTTCAATCGTCAACCGCGCGTCGTCAGTCCGATATTCTACATAATAACCGCCACCCAAGAGCCCTTCCTGCTTCAACAGCGGCTCGCGGCTAAGCGTCTCTTGTTCAGATAGCATGCGGCGTCGCTCGCTGCGCTTAACACCAGCCAGAAAATCGTAAACACGCAACCCGATACCGGTGCTGAATTTGCCAAACGTTCCGCCGCGATGAAGCGGCAGCAGCATCCACTCTGGCGTGGTGACATGCGGTCCGTTTTCATATACAATGGCACGCTCCTTGCCGACTTCAGCTACCGTCTTCACATCAAATTGCTTCAAGTAGCGGAGACCGCCATGCACCAGCTTCGTCGAACGGCTAGACGTCCCTGCGGCGAAGTCCTGCATCTCGAATAATGCAGTTCTTAATCCTCTCGTTGTCGCATCCAACGCAATCCCTGCGCCGGTGATCCCTCCTCCAATAACGATCACGTCAAGCGGCTTCTGTCCCATTGCTTGTACGATAGATTTGCGCTTCATAGCGGAAAAGACAGTTGTCATATGATAACCTCCCTCGTCGTAAAGACGGCATGAAAGTAAGTAATCGCCTATTGCTCACATCGAAAACAAAAAACCGCAATAACACTTAAGTCATAGACTAAGTGCAATTGCGGTTCTCAATTCTCCAACCGAATTTAAATATTAACTTATTTAAAATTGTAGCATATTCGTGCGCTTATTTAAATACTTTTGTTGCCTCAATGGCTTTGCCCCATCCGGAATACAAGGCATTGCGGCGTTCTTCCGGCATGGACGGTGCAAAGGTACGATCAATGCTCCATTGCGCCGCTATCTCGTCCCGGTCGCTCCAGTATCCCACAGCCAAACCAGCAAGGTATGCCGCGCCAAGTGCCGTTGTTTCAAATACTTGCGGGCATTCCACCGGTACGCCCAGCATGTCGCTCTGGAACTGCATCAGGAAATTGTTTTGAATTGCTCCTCCATCCACACGCAGCTTGGTCAGCTTGATGGACGAGTCGGCCTCCATCGCAGTCAATACGTCCTTCGTTTGATAAGCCAGCGATTCCAATGTCGCGCGAATGAAGTGTTCTTTCGAAGTGCCGCGCGTCAGGCCGAAGATCGCGCCTTTCACCTCGCTGTCCCAGTACGGCGTACCTAATCCGACGAAGGCTGGAACAACGTACACGCCGTCTGTTGACTCCACCTTGCTTGCATACAACTCACTATCCTTGGATTCCTTAATCATGCGCAAGCCGTCGCGAAGCCATTGAACAGCGGAGCCTGCAACGAATACGCTTCCTTCCAGCGCATACTCCACTTTGCCGTCAATGCCCCAAGCGATCGTCGTTAGAAGCCCATGAGAGGACTTCACTGCCTGCTCGCCAGTATTCATCAACATGAAGCAGCCTGTTCCGTACGTATTTTTGGCCATCCCCTGCTGGAAGCATGCTTGCCCGAATAGCGCCGCCTGTTGATCTCCCGCAGCGCCCGCAATCGGAATTTCCTCACCAAAGAAATGGAAGTCTACCGTTTTACCGTATACTTCGGAAGAAGAACGCACCTCTGGAAGCATCTGCTTCGGAATCGTCAGCAGCTCCAACAATTCATCATCCCACTTCAGCTCATGTATATTGTACATAAGGGTACGGGAAGCGTTGCTATAATCGGTTACATGCACATTACCGCCCGTGAGCTTCCAGATAAGCCATGTATCGATCGTCCCGAACAATAGATCGCCCCGCTCTGCCTTTTCACGCGCACCAGGAACATTATCGAGAATCCATTTGACCTTGGTTCCTGAGAAATAGGAATCGATGAGAAGCCCCGTCTTGGAACGGAACAATTCCCCATAGCCTGCCTCCTGCAATTCATCGCAGATGTACTTCGTTTGTCTTGATTGCCATACGATCGCATTATATACCGGACGGCCGGATTCCTTATCCCACACGACGGTCGTCTCGCGCTGGTTCGTAATACCGATGCCTGCAATTTGTTTCGGCTTCACGCCCGATTCAATGAGGCATGTCGCGATGACAGCCAATATCGTACCCCATATTTCTTGTGCGTTGTGCTCTACCCAACCCGGCTCAGGGAAAATTTGCGTAAATTCCTTTTGGGCAACATGGACAATATGTCCTTCTTTATTGAACAAGATGGCTCTGGAGCTCGTTGTGCCTTGGTCAAGAGATAAGATGTACTTTTCCATATCAAATTCCCCCGTATACAATAGTGAATTCCTATCCGTTGAATCATCAATATTCATTCCATCGTGCTCCATTTAAGAGGATTGAGTGAACATGCACAGCACGGAAAATTGTTGACTATAACCTAAAGGAAGAACTTACCGAACAGCATTTTTCTAGACAAGAACAACGAAAATACAAGGATAGCAAGTGCGGTACCCGCTACTGCCCATATTACTGTATCTGACTGGCCTAAAAATACGTTTTTATAAAACAGTCCACCGAGCGAACCTCCAAGCACCGGTCCAACGACGGGTATCCAGGCATATTTCCAATTGGAACCGCCCTTTCCTGCGATCGGCAGCAGCATGTGCGCGATTCGCGGCCCCAGGTCGCGTGCCGGGTTGATGGCATATCCTGTTGTTCCTCCCAACGACAACCCTATGCTGACAATAAGAAATCCAACTATCAGTGGATTCAAACCATCCGTGAACTTGTTGGCGCCAATCGCCAAAATACCAAGAACCAAAATGAATGTACCGATCATTTCACTAATTAAGTTGGAGAATGGATGATACACAGCTGGACTTGTCGCAAACACACCCAGCTTCGCACCCTGATCCTCCGTCAGTTTCCAGTGCGGCAAATAATGCAGAAATACAAGAACAGCTCCCACAATAGCGCCAAGCATCTGTGCCGCTATGTACGACGGTACATCAGCCCAAGGGAAATTTCCAATAAAAGCGAGCCCCAATGTAAGTGCCGGGTTGAGATGCGCTCCGCTTATCGAACCTACGGAATACGCCGCAACCGCGACGGCCAAGCCCCATCCCATCGAAATGACGATCCAGCCCGAGTTTGCGGCATACGATTTCTTTAGCGATACCCCTGCACATACTCCCCCGCCGAGTGCAATCAGTATCATGGTTCCAATAAATTCTCCCCAAAACGCCGACATAATGACCCCTCCTGTTGTTCATTTCTGTTCAGAAAACGCAAAAAAGATCTACGCTCAAGCACACGTCATATCCTCTGCAAGCAGAGATGACAACGCGTTTGAAAGTAGATCTCCAAGTCTCCGTAACAGTATTAACTTGATTCAAATTTTATTTAAATTTGTAAGCGTTGTCAATTATTTTTTTAATTTCTTGTCCATAATTTTGTATTGGAGGTCGTAACTGCCTCTGCACCAGCTTGCAAAGCGAGCTCCACATCTTCATGCGTCGTGATGAAGCCACCAGCCAAAATCGGAAGGCTCGTCCTATCTTTAACTTTGCGAATGACGCTCGGCATGCCGCCAGGCAATACTTCAATGACATCGGGCTGCGTCGTTTGCAGCAGCTTACAGCTTTTCTCCAGCGCACTATTGTCGATAAGGAAGATACGCTGTACAGCCACAACACCTTTTTGCTTCGCTTTTTGAATGACGCTGGATTTTGTCGACATTATCCCATACGGCCGATATTCCTGGCATAGATACTCTGTCGCGTGCGCATCACTTTGAAGTCCTTGGATTAGGTCGATATGCAAAAATAATTTCTTGTTGGCCTGATGTACCATGCTGCAGGCATGCTTAAGCTGAGCGATATGGACATCGAGCAGAACCAAATATTCGTACGGTGACGCTATGGCTCTCTCTAAGTCTTTCATTTGCCTCGATGCAGGTAATATTCGTTGTTCATAAAAATTCATTACACAAACCCCTTTGGTTGAATCGATCTCATGTTATTCCTATGCTGCATTTATTCTAGTCATACCTTCCCAATAGTAAGTATGATTCTTATCATATGCAAGTATTTTCTTGTTCGGGACGGTCACGCATCCACATGAAGGCAAACAAGAAAAGGAAAGGAACCTCTGAATAAGATCAGAGATTCCTTGACAGGTTATATTGCCGACCTCCCGCAGGATAGGTATTAAGCCTGTCCTTGGAGACTCGCGTAATAAGCGCCATGCTGAAGCAAGCTTCGATGCGTTCCTCGCTCCGCAACGACTCCCTCTTTCATGACAAAAATAATATCCGCGTTCTCTACAGTAGACAAGCGGTGGGCGACCATGATGGTCGTGCGGCCCTGCATGAGCTGCTGAAGTGCCTTTTGAACCCAATGCTCCGATTCGGTATCGAGCGCCGACGTCGCTTCGTCCAGCAGCAGGATAGGCGCATTTTTCAGCAAGGCCCGTGCAATCGCAATGCGCTGACGCTGTCCGCCTGATAAGGATGCTCCCCGCTCCCCTACTGTTGTTTGATATTGATCAGGGAGCTCTTGAATAAAATGATGGGCATACGCTGCTTGCGCTGCAGCTACAACTTCCTCGTGAGACGCCTGTGGGTTACCATAACGAATATTGTCTTCGATCGTCCCACTGAACAAAAATGCTTCTTGTGGCACATAGGCAATTAAGCGGCGAACTTCCTCCAGCGTATACTGCCCGAATGATTTGCCTTGAATGCGAACTTCCCCACTGTCAATCGGATAAAAACCGAGCAGCAGCTTAATCAGTGTACTTTTTCCGCTCCCGCTAGCACCAACGATGGCTGCCGCTTGTCCCGGGTACACCTGCAAGGACACCTTGCATATGGCCGGTTCCCCGGAAGCATATGAGAATTCGACATCCCTTAGATCAACCACAGGCTCTGTAATGCCAATTTCACCAATCTTCTCATTCATGTCTGTTATACTAGTCAAGCCTCGTTCAGCAGTTGCAGCTCCATCGGTAGTACTGTTGTGAGCTTCTGCCAGATCAGTCTTGCCGATGCCTGTCTCGGCTGCGCAATTGATCCGTTCCGGCTCCTCCTCTTCTTTCAGCAGCTCTTGAACCCGTTTGGCTCCTGCCAATGAATTTTGGATAAGCGACATGGTAGAACCGACGTTCATGAAGGAGTGAGTCAAATGAATTTGCAGCACAGCCAATGCAGCTACCGCTCCCATCGTAATGTATCCGTAGGAATACAGCAGGCTCCCTATAACAATGATTCCGCAAAACGTAATATAACTGACGAAGTGATTGATCGCCGCGAGCATTCCCTTTTTATGAGCAATCCGGGTTGAAAGATCCGTTACTTCCTCATTGAGACCTTCATACTGCTCATAAATCGGACGAATGCGAAACAGCTTCACCTGTTGGATTCCTCCAAGGAAATCGGAAAACTTTTCTGTCAACTTAGCAGTAATGCTTAAATGACGATCATACAAATTCCGAACCGTATTTACGAATCGCGAACTGATATAGAAGGATAAGAGCAGCACAAGCAAGGAAACGCAGGCAAACTGCCAATGCACGACGAACATCATGATAATTGAGCCCAGACTGATCATGATCTCGAGAAGCATGGCGAACAGAATGCCGCAATATGTGACTTCCAAGGTCGATACATCATTATTCATTCTGGACAGCAGCTCACCGTTGTGGGTTCGTTCCAGCAAAGACACTCGCAGCTTGCACAGCTTCCGGTACAACTGCTCGCGAATATTCGCTAGCGTGAGCTCTACACTGCGATGGAACAAGTAAGTGAACGGCGGAGATATCAAGTTCAATAACAGAATGGAGCCGCCTAAAATGTACAATCCTTGATACATAAGGGAAATGTCTTTTGACTCCGCATAATTCACTAAACTTTGCACCACTAAGCTGAAGGATAGAATAAACAAGGTGTTCACGGCACCGCTCGCAATCATGCCGACATAATAATGCAGCTTGCGCTTTTTATTCATGAAATTCATCATGCCAATTGTTTCTTTCCCGTATGTAATCATGTCAGACAGCTTCACGTGCAGGCCACCTCCTCACGTCCGGAAGGCTCATCATCAAATTGCCGATGATATAAGCTCGCGTAAGCACCACCCGCAGCCAATAATTCATCATGCGTTCCCGCTTCGGCTATGCTTCCGCCCTCCATTACCCATATTTCATCTGCATGTTGAATGGTGGACAACCGATGCGCAATGACGATTGTCGTTCGGTTTTGCATAAGCGTGTCCAATGCTTGTTGAACTAATAGCTCAGATTCCGTGTCCAAAGCGGATGTCGGTTCGTCGAGCAGCAGTATGGGCGAATTCTTCAAAATCGCACGCGCGATCGTAATTCGCTGCCGTTGGCCTCCCGACAGCAAGCCGCCTCGCTCACCGACCTCTGTCTGGTACCCGTCTGGCAATTCCATAATAAAAGAATGCGCGTAGGCAGCCTTTGCCGCTTCTACAATCTCATCCATCGAAGCATTCGGCCTGCCGTACCCGATATTGTCGGCGATCGTGCCGCTGAATAAGTAGGAATCCTGCGTAACGACAGACAGTTTGGAGCGCAAATCTTCCGGGTTCCAATTGGAAATTGATCGGCCCAAAACATGGATTGCGCCTCCATCAGGCAGCAAAGAGTAAAATCCGCATAAGAGCTTGATTACAGTGCTCTTTCCCCCGCCGCTAGCACCGACAAGCGCCACGGTTTTCCCCTGCTCAACTGTGAAGCTTAAGTTATGAAGCAGTAGCGGAGAATTCGGCGTATAGGCAAAGCTGACCTTTTCAAACACAATCGGACTCATATCCGTGTCGTTGTTGACACAGTCATCACTCACAAAGCCGTTTTGCTCTCCTTGCGGTTCGACAGGCTGGTCGGCCACATCATAAATCCGCTTCAAGGCTCCGCCCATCTCGAACGTATGTGTCACCAGCGTTGGGATGTTCTGCAACGGTTCAAGACAGAGATTGAGCAGGTAAAGAAATGTGATCAGTTCTCCAGTACTGAACAAGCCTTGCGAAATCAAGTAGCTGCCATATGAGACCGCAAAGACGACCGGACTCATCATAAGCGTAAACAAGATGGGCGTAATGATGGCTTCCCGTTTGCTGACAGCCAGCTTTTTGATCAGTGTAAGCTGCAGCAGTGATTGATAGGAGCGGAACAATAATCCTTGCAGCAAGTAGCTTTTGACGAGCACCATCCCGTTTAGCGTATCCTGCACGATAGCATTCATTTGCCCTGTGCTTGCCTGAGCTTCTTCTGTCAGCTGCTGCAGTTGCTTGCCGATCCATTGGGATACGAATAAGGATACAGGTACAAGCAGTACGCTGAGCAGCACAAGCTCCCACCGGATCCAGAGCAGATAGGCAAAGCAGCCGATAAACAGCAGCGGATGGTAGAACCATTGCGGCAGATCTCGTATCATGAACTGGTTAATCAGTTGCATATCGTTCGTTAAGCGCGACACCATGTCGCCCGAGTGTTGCTTGTCCAGGTAATGGATCGGCAGCTTGCCAATGTGACGCATCATATAATTGCGCACATCTCGCATTGCGCGGGCGCTCCCTTTTTCAATCCCATATACCATCATGAACTTTGCGGGAACTCCCACTGCAATAACGATAAGCACCATATATACCGTGTTGACTACTAACCGCCCATCCCTGTGTTCTGCCTTAGCGGTCAACTGTTGAATCAAGCTCCCCGTCCATATTTCGATCACCGCCGCCGCAATGGCGCATAGCATTCCTGCGATCATCCAGCCCTTGTGGGACTTTGCAAATTGTACTAGCCACCGTACCGACTTCCATAGGGTAAACACCTTTTTTCTTTTCGCTGAACCACGATACTGTCTCCCCTTTATGTCCCATAGTTGTGGCATGCCGCTCACAAACTGCCATCTTCCCAGCATTTACATAATTCATTTATGAATTGCATTCGCCGCAAAGTTGAGCAGTCTGTGAACACCAAACAGTCTGTACTAACGTCCAACGGAACCAGCCTGTATGCATGCCTTCCTTCATTGGGTGCCAGAAGTCATTTCTCCTAATGGGCAACCAGCGTTTGTTCGACAATATGTCGAATGATCGATTGAATCACGTTAGCATTCATCTCTAGAAACGGCGGCTGGAGCACCTCTTCGTGAATGCCGCGGAGGTTATATTCCACATAGCTGCCGCGGGTTGCCCCTGTCCACGTCGCAAGCTGTTCCCCGTCTGCCCGATTCGCATCGGACGGTTCTGCCATTAGAGCATGGATGTTAGCCCCGATCATGTCGGAATTGACGAGATCGGTTGCGTACGACCAATACGCTCGCATCTTATTTTTAACTTGATCGCGCAGCAGCGGATGATGCACCAGCATTTCCTTAAGCTCCTGCACCCCCTCGATCATCTGATCGATGTCGCTGTCGAATTCATCTACTTCATGCGCCTTCAGCTTCCGCAAGGAATCAAGCATGATCACGTCTGATACCGGATACCCTCTGCGTTCCATTGCCTTCGCAACCTCGAATGTCAAATTACCGCCCAGAGAATAGCCGAGCAGCACGTATGGATGCTGCGATTGTACAGCAATGATTGCATCCACATATCGATCCAGCATGTCTTCTGTACTGTTGGCATCATCAATAAAGTCGATGCCATGCAGGATACAGTGATGATCCAACTGCTTGGCCAATTCCAAATAACTAAGCCCGTAGCCGAGACCTGGAGGGAAGCAGAAGATATGGATTGAGCCGGTTTCGTTCAACTTCATGAAATGGTTGCCCGACTTCACCGCAAGTTCGGATTTCAGCATCTCGTAAGCCATCGCCTCGATTGTCGGTTGCCGGAATACGCTGTGAATCGGAATTTCAATCTGAGTCGCGGTATAGACACGTTCCACCAGTTGCATCAGGCTTAAGGAATGACCGCCGAGCTCAAAGAAATTATCCTTTACGCCAATCTGTCCGAGTCCCAGCACCTCCTGCCAAATTTGAGCGAGCTGCACCTCCAGCGGCGTACGCGGAGCCACGAATTCTGAAGCAGCCTGCACGTGCAATTCAGGTGTTGGAAGCGCCTTGCGGTTAACTTTTCCGTTCGATGACAGCGGGAGCTTGTCGAGCTGTACGAAGTAAGAAGGAATCATATATCCCGGAAGCTGCTGCGCAAGTGCACTTCGCAGTTCTCCGGCTGTAATCGGCCGAACTGCGACATAGTAAGCGCACAGCCGCTTCTGCCCGACTTCTTCCTCCTTGACGATGACTACAGCCTCTTGGATGGCCTCAAGCTCCAATAAGTGAGCCTCGACTTCGCCAAGCTCAATTCGATAACCGCGAATCTTCACCTGATCATCTATTCGTCCTACATATTCAATGCTTCCATCGGGAAGCCATCTAGCCAAATCCCCTGTCCGGTACATGCGATCACCCGGAACGAATGGGTTATTCACAAATTTGGCTGCCGTCAAATCCGGGCGGTTCAAATATCCCACTGCGACGCCATCACCCGCTACGCATAACTCTCCAGCTACACCGATCGGCTGCAAAGCATTGTCTTGGCTCAAAATGTAGACCGCCGTATTGCCAATCGGCCGGCCAATCGGTATGGTGACGGCATCATCTGCCACTTCATTTACATCGTAGCAAGTCGCAAACACAGTGCTCTCCGTCGGACCATATACATTTTTGATCTTGCCTGGCCCTAAATGCTTGAGCGCCTTACGCACGTGGCTAATGGATGCACGCTCCCCGCCGAACAGGATCGCACGCATATGACGCAGGCTATCCGCCTTCATGTCGACGAGCAAATTGAAATAGGAGGTGGTAATGAACATGATCGAGATTTGTTCGCGTTCGATGGCGTCTGCCAATCGTCCTGCATCGAGCACTACTTCGCGTGAAATCAGGACAAGCTTCGCTCCATTCAGGAGCGCGCCAAATATGTCAAAGGTCGAACCGTCAAATGCATAGCTGGATAATTGCAGCACCGTGTCCCGTTGATCGATCTCGATATAATTCGTATCCCGAACAACTCTGACAATGTTGCGGTGGGTCGTTAAATTCCCCTTCGGCATGCCAGTCGTTCCTGATGTATAAATGACATAGGCAAGATCGGATGCTCCATTGTTCTGCTCCAGATTCGTGCCATCGGCATGATAGGAAGTCTCATCATCAACAACGACAACCGTGCACTCTGAAGGTATATGTTTCGATTGCAAGTGCTGATGAACGACCAGAAGAGATGCTTTCGAGTCTTCGATCATATAGCGGATGCGCTCCTCCGGATAGTCCGGATCAATCGGCACGTAAGCACCGCCTGCCTTCAGGATCGCCATAATGGCAATGATCATCTCTGGCGAACGATCCGTCATCACACCAACAAAGCGTCCGGCTTTTATCCCCTTGCCTCGCAGGGTTCTCGCCAAGCGATTCGCGCGCTCATTCAGTTCACGGTATGTAAGCTGTGCTTCCCCAAACTGAATGGCAATCGCATTCGGCCATTTTTCTGCTTGCTCTTCGAACAAGTGCTGAATTGTTTTCTCGCGTGGATAGTTCGTTGTTGTATCATTAAATGCCAGCCGCACCTTTTCTTCTTCCAGTTGGCTCATCATGTTCAAGGATGAAAGCTTCGCGTTCGGCTCAGCGATAATCGCATTGATCAATTGAACGAAGTGCTCTCCCATCCGTTCGACTGTTTCCTGCGTATACAAAGAGGTCGCATAACTTAGACCGCATTGAATTCCCTCTTCGTTTTCCTCAGCATGGAAGGTCAAGTCGAATTTCGCGACAGCATGGCTGTGCGGATACGGACTCATCTGGAGGCTTTCGATATGGATATCGCCCTGCTGAGCGTGCTCCAAGCTGAATATCGTATCAAATACCGGATTTCGGCTCATATCCCGCGACGTTTGTACCTTTTCTACCAGCGATTCGAACGGATATTCCTGATTTTCGAATGCGGCAAGCGTCGTATCCTTCACCTCTGCCAACAGATCCGAAAATGACTTTTCACCGGTCGGATAATTGCGAATAGCAAGCGTATTGACGAACATACCGATAAGTGGCTCCAGATCTGTATGATTGCGTCCGGCAATCGGCGTACCAACAATGATGTCTTCCTGAGACGTGTATTTATGCAGAAGCACCGTATAAGCAGAGAGCAGCACCATATATAAGGTTGCTCCATGATTTGCCGCTACCCGTTGCAACTGCTCGGTTTGCTCGTTGCTCAACGCGAACAAGGCTACGCCGCCTTCGAACTGCTGAACCGCTGGTCTCACGTAATCGGTTGGCATTTCCAGCGTCGGAATTTCCCCAGCCAATTGCTTCATCCAATAGGACTCCTGATGTGCGAGCCTGTCTGCATATTCAGCGGATTGCTGCCATGCCGCATAATCCTTGTATTGAATGCGCAGCGTCGGCAATTGCTCACCCATGTACAGCTGGACAAATTCATTTACCAGATTGCCCATCGTTACGCCATCGGAAATAATATGATGCATATCGAACATCAGGATATGGCGATCATGTCCGGTTTCAATCAATCCGACCCGCAGCAGCGGCGCTTCATTAAGCAGGAAAGGTCGAACGAACTGACTGATCATTACCTCAGCCTCGTCTTCTTCCGCACGGTGATATTCGATTGCGAAGTCCACTTGCTGATGAATGCACTGTACGGGTTCACCGCGAACCGTTACGAAGCTTGTTCGCAGTGATTCATGCCGATCAATCAGCTTACAGAAGGCGGATTCGAACCGTTCTCGATCCAACGCACCTTCAAGCATCAGGATTCCAGGCATATTATAGCTAAGCTCAGCCCCGGCCAATTGGCTTATAATGAACAACCGCTTCTGTGCAAAGGACAATGGATAATATTCTCTCGTCTCAGCGACAGGGATCTCCATATATTGTTCTTTCTTCGTTTCCGTTATGGCCTTAGCCATCTCCTCGATCGTCGGATGACGGAATACACCCCGCAGCGGGAAGTTGACGTTCAGCTCCTTGTACAGTCTGCTTACGAGCGTTGTCGCTCGCAGCGAATGACCGCCAAGCTCGAAGAAGTTGTCCTTCACGCCTACGCTTGTCAACCCCAATACGTCCTGCCAAATGCAAGCAAGCTTCGTCTCTGTTTCTGTGCGCGGCGCAACGTATTCGGTGCCAGTTTCGATGCCGCCCTCAGGTTTCGGCAGTGCTCGCCGGTCGATCTTCCCGTTCGGTGTCAGCGGCAGCCGCTCTAGCTGTATAAAATAGGACGGGATCATATAACCCGGCAACTCCTGCGACATTGCCGCTCGCAGCTCGCCCGCCGTGAACGGACGCTCCGCCGTGAAATACGCGCACAACTGCTTCTGGCCTGCGTGATCCTCCAGTGCCATTACTGTCGCCTCTTGTACCGCCGGCACATGCAGCAGCTGCGATTCCACCTCACCAAGCTCGATGCGGAAGCCCCGGATTTTCACTTGATGGTCGCTTCGGCCTACATACTCGATGCTGCCGTCCGGCAGCCAGCGTGCCACGTCTCCTGTCTTATACAACCGCTCACCCGGTACGAACGGGTTATCAAGGAACTTCTCCTCTGTCAAATCCGCTCTTCCCCAATATCCGCGACCAACACATGCGCCTGATACGTACAGTTCGCCCTTCACACCTATCGGCTGCAGCTCGAAGCTGTCGTTCACAATGTAGATGCTTGAATTCGCGATCGGCTTGCCGATTGGCGGCAGACCGGCCTCGATGGCATCCGGCGTCATGGTATGGGTCGTCACGACGTGAGTCTCCGAAGGTCCGTAATGGTTGTGCAGGCAAATGCCGAGACGCTTCAGGCAGGCTTGCACCTGCGGCGTGACGACAAGCTGCTCGCCCGCTGTAATGATATGGCGAACACAGCGCGGGAACGCTTCGGCCCACTCCGGCTCAGCGAAGATGAATTTCAGGAACGCCACCGGAATAAAGAGTACGTCAATTTCATTCTTTTCGATTTCTTGGAACAAGCGTACCGGATCCTTGCGCATTTCATTGTCAACCATATACAGACTTCCGCCGAACAGCAGCGCAGAGAACATTTCCTGATAGCATACGTCGAAGCTGCCTGACGCATATTGCAAAATCCGCGAAGGCATCGGAATATTCGTGCCCTTTTGCTGATAATGCAGCAGATTGACCATGTTGCGATGCTCCAGCATAACCCCTTTCGGATTGCCGGTCGTTCCCGACGTGTAGATGATATAGAGCAGATCAGACGGTTTATTGCCGTTCGGGACATTTTCACCGCTGCCTGCATACAGCGATTCATCGCGTACATCCAACTGACGAATCTCGTCCGGAATGATGCCCGGAAGCGCCGATTGGGCCAGCACCAGCTTGGCGCCGCTGTCCGCCAACATATAGCGAATGCGCGTCTCTGGATATTCCGGATCGATTGGCACAAACGTGCCGGATGCCTTGAGCACTGCTAGCACGGCGACAACCGTCTCCAGCGTACGTTCGACGATGATGCCGACAGGCTGCTCAGCAGTTACGCCATGCTCCCTCAGCTTCCAAGCAAGCTGGTTCGCCTTCCGGTTCAGTTCCGTGTAGGTCAACTGCTTGCTGCCGCAGACAACAGCTATGGAATCCGGTGTCTGCTCCGCCTGTTCCGCGAATAGCTCGTGAATGGTTTTATCGTTCGGAACCACCATTGTTGAATGATTGAATTCATTTTTCAACTGATTCTTCTCTTCGTTTGTTACCATTTTCAGCGACGAAATAGTAGTTTGCGGTTCGCAGCTCATGCTCTCCACAACTTGCAGGAAGTGGCGGCACAGCCTTGCGATTGTTGTCTGGCTATATAAAGCAGTTGCATATTCCATGGTGCAATATAGTCCATCGCCGTCTTCCGTTACGGTCAGGTTCAAGTCGAACTTGGCCATGCCATATTCAGTGCCAAATGGCTTCACATACAGACCGTCGAGATCAAATTCCCGATGCTCTGTATTTTCTAGAGCAAACATGGTATCGAATACCGGATGGCGGCTCAGGTCTCTTGATATTTGCACGTTCTCCACAAGTTCCTCAAACGGATAGTCCTGATGCTCGAACGCTCCCAGCGTCGTTTCCTTGACTTCCTCTAAATACTCCAGCACGGACTTGGTTCCTGCAGGATAATTGCGGATTGCAAGCGTATTGACGAACATGCCGATAAGTGGCTGTACGTCGTCATGCGTACGTCCTGCAATCGGTGTCCCTACAATGATGTCATCCTGTCCCGAATACTTATGGAGCACGATCGTATAGGCTGCCAGCAGCACCATGTATAAGGTGGTTCTCGTTTCTGCAGCTAATTCTCTCAGAGCGCGACTCTTCTCTGAATCGATAGAGAATTCGAACAATGCACCTTCATGACTTTGGACAGCAGGCCGCACATAGTCGGTTGGCAATTCAAGCACCGGCATCTGTCCTCCCATCTGCTGCAACCAATACGCTTCCTGGCGCTTGAGCTGTGCGATTTGCGCTTCGGAACGCTGCCACGCGGAAAAATCCTTGTATTGAATGCGAAGCGGTTCAAGCTCGCTGCCGCTGTAAAGACGAGTAAATTCCTCAATCATTATGCCAATCGATGTACCGTCCGAAATGATATGGTGCATATCGAACAGCAGGATGTGGCGCTCTGGTGTCAATTCTATCAATCCGGCCCTGAACAGCGGCGGCTTCGATAAATCAAAAGCGCGAATGAACTGCCGGACTTTCTCTTCAGCTTCCGCCCCTTCTGCGGCCGTCATCTCTTCCACTGCGAAGTCAACCTTAGCGTAAATTCGCTGAACAGGCTCGCCGTTCACCATGTCAAAGCCTGTACGAAGTGTCTCGTGCCGAGCGATGAGCTTCTCGAATGCATGATGCAATCGCTTGCGGTCGAGCTTGCCTTCCAACAGCGAGGGGCCCCCGGCATATTATAACTCTGCTCCGCTCCTTCCAGCTGATGCAAAATAAACAAACGCTTCTGCACGGAAGATACTGGATAAACATCCCTCTCCTCGATTGTCGGGATAGGTTCATAGGTGCGTCCTTCCGCATCATCCATAAGAGCTGCCATCGCTTCGAGAGTAGGATAGCGGAACACGTCGCGAAGGGATAGATTGATTTGCTCTTCCTTGTGCAGCTTGCTTACCAGCGTTGTCGCCCGCAGCGAATGTCCGCCAAGCTCGAAGAAATTATCTTTTGCGCCAATCTGAGCTAAGCCGAGCACTTCCTGCCAGACGCGGGCAAGCCGGATTTCCTGTTCCGTTCTTGGCGCCACATATTCCGTCTCCGACTGAATATGCTCCTCCGGCTCAGGCAGTGCACGGCGATCCACCTTGCCGTTCGTTGTCAGAGGCATCTTGTCAAGCTGGATAAAGTAAGCAGGAATCATGTACCCTGGCAGTTCCTTTGCCAGCATTGCCCGCAGCTCGCCAGCAGGAAGCACGCGATCCGCTACGTAATATGCGCATAGCTGCTTCTCCCCGTCTTCACGGCCTCGCACGACAATCATTGTTTTCTGAATCGCTTCCGCTTTAAGTATCTGCGCTTCCACTTCCCCAATTTCAATGCGATGGCCTCTGATTTTGACCTGATCATCGACCCGTCCTACATATTCAATCGTTCCATCAGGTAGCCATCTTGCCAAATCTCCGGTACGATACATGCGCTCTCCCGGTACGAACGGGTTATCGATGAACTTCTGTGCAGTCAGCTCCGGACGGTTCAGGTACCCGCGAACCAGTCCTTCTCCTCCAACGCACAGCTCGCCGGCAACGCCAATCGGCTGCAGATCATTCCGTTCATTCACGATATAGATGGCGGTGTTGCTGATCGTACGCCCGATCGGAACACTGACCGCGTGCTCCGGAACCTCGGTCACATCGTGCCATGTCGCGTAAATTGTGCTCTCGGACGGACCGTACATATTCTTCAGCCTTCCGGGGCCCGTATGTTCGAGCGCTTTGCGCACGTGTGCGACAGAAGCGCGCTCGCCTCCGAACAAAATTGCGCGAATATTACGCAGGCAGGATGCGTTCACATCCACAAGAACATTAAAATAAGCGGTTGTAATGAGCATGACTGACACTTGCTCGGATTCGATCAGCTCCGCCAGTTTCTGCGTATCAAGCAATGTATGCTGCGGCACAAGAACGAGATGGGCTCCATTGGTCAACGCCCCGAATATATCGAACGCGGAGCCGTCGAAGGAATAACTTGACAATTGCAGCACTCGATCCTGCTCAGTGACCTCAATATAGTTGGTCTGCTTTACGATGCGTACGATATTGCGATGCGTCGTCAGGTTTCCTTTCGGCTTGCCGGTTGTTCCAGAGGTATAGATAACACAGGCAAGATCCGTAGCTCCATTGACCGGAACCAGGTTCGTACCATCGGAATGATAAGATTGTTCCTCATCAAGGTAAAGAACACTCGCACTCGTATTCGGCACACGATTCTGCAATTGCTGCTGCACCAAAATGACGCGCGCTTCCGAATCCTCCAGCATATAACGGATTCGTTCCTCCGGATATTCCGGATCAATAGCGACATATCCTCCCCCTGCTTTTAGGACAGCAAGCATTCCGACGATCATGTCTATTGATCTCACTGCCATAAGCCCGACAAGTTCGTCAGTCTGCACACCTTCTGCTTGCAGTGTTCTCGCAAGGCGATTGGCGCGTTCATTCAACTCTCGGTATGTCAATCTTGTGTCATCATAAGAGACTGCAATGGCATCTGGCTGCTTCTCCGCCTGCTCCTCAATAAGCTGATGTAGTGTCGCCTGTCGAGGAAAATCGGTCCATACATCGTTGAACTCGTGCAGCAAACGATGCTTTTCTTCTTCAGACAACAACTTGGCATCACCGATAGGCTGATCAGGTTGAAACAGTAGAAAATGAAGCAATCGGAAAAAATGTTCAAACAATGCAGTGATATAAGAAGCATCATAGCGGCATTCGTCATATAGCACCTCCAGTTGGAGGCCAGCGTCCTTCACATCGAACCGGAATATAACGTCAGAGCTGATGCTTTGCTCGATGGAAGCGATATGTATAGCTGAATAAGAAACTACTGTATTCATAATCGGAAGTCCGTTCGAATCTTGCTCCAGGTTCAAATTGTGCACCATTTTTCGAAACGGAATATCTCGGTGCTCCAACGCTCCTCCGATCGCTGTCTTGATTGTTCCCAATATGGAACGGAAATTGCTGCCGAGCATGACATTTGCCTTGATAACAAGAACGTCATGAACGGAAGGATCGTCTTCAGATGAATCGATCGTAGGCATGCCTAGAAGTATATTTTCGCGGTTTGTATATTTATGAAGCAAGCAAGATACGCCTGCTAGTGCAATCATATAAAGGGCGATATCCGAGCCATTCGCTAGAGAACGCATTCTGTCCGACAGTTCTGCTGGGAGCAGACGTGCGATGGAAGCTTTGACGGCTTTCCTATATACGCTCGCTTCTCTTCCCGAGGTGCTGCAATATGGCAAAATGCTCATGCTGTCATCTGAATCAAACATCCCATTCCAATAGGCTTCTTCCTTTTCAAATACCGACTTCATTTGTGAACCTCCCTGCCTTAACGGATGTATGGAATAGGGGAGCACGTATTATGATCAGCACGCACTCCCGCATTATGCAGTTCAAAGCCCAACATCTTACCAGTCGAAAAGCAAATTGTCGTGACGAAAAATTTGGCCAGCGACTCGTGCAGCGTTTCGGCACCCAATTGCCGAAACGCTTAGCACAAGCACTGCTATTGTCCATAGATACGGTAAGGCGCTGCCGCCTTACCGTTATACCTATTGCGAACACGCCTAGAACGCGAACTCGATCGAATCGATCTTGCTCTTCTCCTTCGTGCTCTGTCCACTGATTGAAATATCCTGAATTCGAATATGAGGCTTGTCGCATACTTGCGACAGCACGGACAGGTAATCCCGCATCATTCTGTGGATACCCGCTGCTTTGAACAGCTTGGAGGCATACAGGAATCCGCCCTTAATCGCATCATTTTCTTCGGACATGGACAGGGTCAGGTCAAATTTCGCGCTCACCGAATCATCTGCCGTATATGGAGATATCGTTATATCGCCAATTCCGATTCCCCGCTCTTCCGTATTCTGCAGGACGAACACCGTATCAAAGAGTGGATTACGGCTCGGTTCCCATTGCAGATGCAGACGATCTACCAATTCCTCGAACGGATAATCCTGATGCTCAAACGCTCCTAATGTCGTCTCCTTCACCTCAGCAAGGAAGGATTGGAACGTTTTATTGCCTAACGGACGATTACGAATGGCAAGTGTATTGACGAACATTCCGATAAGCGGCTCCAAATCGGCATGACTGCGTCCAGCAACCGGAGTTCCGACAATAATATCGTCCTGTCCACTGTATTTCGCCAATAGTATCTGATAGGCGGACAACAAAACCATATATAGCGTGCACTCATGATTCGAAGCAAGCTGGTTCAACTGACGGGTCACGACCGGATTGATTTCAAATTCGATTTGCTCGCCTTCAAAGCTGCGAACCGTCGGCCTGTCGTAATCCATTGGCAATTCTGCATCCGGCAACGTTCCACCTAGCATGCTTAGCCAGTAGTCTTCCTGCCGCTTGAACCGTTCGAGATTCGCTTCTGACTGCTGCCATACTGCATAATCCTTATATTGAATACGTAACGGCGGCCGTTCCTCATTCGCGTACAACCGAGTGAATTCATCAACCAAATTGCTCATCGAAACGCCATCCGAAATGATATGGTGCATATCAAACACCAGTAT
This sequence comes from Paenibacillus alvei DSM 29, assembly GCF_000293805.1. Lineage (GTDB taxonomy): Bacteria > Bacillota > Bacilli > Paenibacillales > Paenibacillaceae > Paenibacillus_B > Paenibacillus_B alvei. The sequence goes on from NZ_AMBZ01000008.1 coordinate 72,548, forward strand.
GCGACGCTCATGGCTTACTTCGAACAATCCGACCCGCAATAATGGCGGTTTTTCCAAGTCAAACGGACGAATGAATTGTCCGATTAAGTCAGGAATTTCATCCTCAGAGGCCTGTCTGTGCTCGATGGAAAATTCCGTATTACGGTGAATCCGCTGCATCGGCTCGCCATCCACCATTTCAAAGCCTGTACGGAGTGTCTCGTGCCGAGCGATGAGCTTCAGGAAGGCCGTCTGGAATTGTTCCTGATTCAGCTCTCCTTCAAGCAGCAGCATGCCTGGCATATTGTAGCTAAGCTCGCTTCCTTCCATTTGGCTCATAATATAAAGCCGCAGCTGGGCCGAAGATAACGGATAGTATTCTTGCTCCTCGGCGTTCGGAATCGCTACATATAGTTCCGTATCCATATGCGAGATCGCCTTGGCCATCTCCTCGATCGTCGGATGACGGAATACCCCCCGCAGCGGGAAGTTGACGTTCAGCTCCTTATACAGTCTGCTTACGAGCGTTGTCGCTCGCAGCGAATGACCGCCAAGCTCGAAGAAGTTGTCCTTCACGCCTACGCTTGTCAACCCCAATACGTCCTGCCAAATGCAAGCAAGCTTCGTCTCTGTCTCTGTGCGCGGCGCAACGTATTCGGTGCCAGTTTCGATGCCGCCCTCAGGCTTCGGCAGTGCTCGCCGGTCGATCTTTCCGTTCGGTGTCAGCGGCAGCCGATCTAGCTGTATAAAATAGGACGGGATCATATAACCCGGCAACTCCTGCGACATTGCCGCTCGCAGCTCGCCCGCCGTGAACGGACGCTCCGCCGTGAAATACGCGCACAACTGCTTCTGGCCTGCGTGATCCTCCAGTGCCATTACTGTCGCCTCTTGTACCGCCGGCACATGCAGCAGCTGCGATTCCACCTCACCAAGCTCGATGCGGAAGCCCCGGATTTTCACTTGATGGTCGCTTCGGCCTACATACTCGATGCTGCCGTCCGGCAGCCAGCGTGCCACGTCTCCTGTCTTATACAACCGCTCACCCGGTACGAACGGGTTATCAAGGAACTTCTCCTCTGTCAAATCCGCTCTTCCCCAATATCCGCGACCAACACATGCGCCTGATACGTACAGTTCGCCCTTCACACCTATCGGCTGCAGCTCGAAGCTGTCGTTCACAATGTAGATGCTTGAATTCGCGATCGGCTTGCCGATTGGCGGCAGACCGGCCCCGATGGCATCCGGCGTCATGGTATGGGTCGTCACGACGTGAGTCTCCGAAGGTCCGTAATGGTTGTGCAGGCAAATGCCGAGACGCTTCAGGCAGGCTTGCACCTGCGGCGTGACGACAAGCTGCTCGCCCGCTGTAATGATATGGCGAACACAGCGCGGGAACGCTTCGGCCCACTCCGGCTCAGCGAAGATGAATTTCAGGAACGCCACCGGAATAAAGAGTACGTCAATTTCATTCTTTTCGATTTCTTGGAACAAGCGTACCGGATCCTTGCGCATTTCATTGTCAACCATATACAGACTTCCGCCGAACAGCAGCGCAGAGAACATTTCCTGATAGCATACGTCGAAGCTGCCTGACGCATATTGCAAAATCCGCGAAGGCATCGGAATATTCGTGCCCTTTTGCTGATAATGCAGCAGATTGACAATGTTGCGATGCTCCAGCATAACCCCTTTCGGATTGCCGGTCGTTCCCGACGTGTAGATGATATAGAGCAGATCGGACGGTTTATTGCCGTTCGGGACATTTTCACCGCTGCCTGCATACAGCGATTCATCGCGTACATCCAACTGACGAATCTCGTCCGGAATGATGCCCGGAAGCGCCGATTGGGCCAGCACCAGCTTGGCGCCGCTGTCCGCCAACATATAGCGAATACGCGTCTCTGGATATTCCGGATCGATTGGCACGAACGTGCCGGATGCCTTGAGCACTGCTAGTACGGCGACAACCGTCTCCAGCGTACGTTCGACGATGATGCCGACAGGCTGCTCAGCAGTTACGCCATGCTCCCTCAGCTTCCAGGCAAGCTGGTTCGCCTTCCGGTTCAGTTCCCCGTAGGTCAACTGCTTGCTGCCGCAGACAACAGCTATGGAATCCGGCGTCTGCTCCGCCTGTTCCGCGAACAGCTCGTGAATAGTTTTGTCGTTCGGAACCACCATTGCAGTGTTGTTAAATCCATTTTGCAACTGGCTCTCTTCCTCAACGGTTACCATCTTCAATTCAGACAGGCTTGCTTGAGGATTATTCAACACAGCAGTAACCAATTGCTCGAAATGACTTGCCATTCGCTCAATCGTGCTCGGCTTGAACAAATCTGTCGCGAATTCAATGCTGCATACGATTTCAGTACCATCCTCTTCGGCTTGGAAGGTCAAATCGAATTTGGATACGGTATGCTCATTTTGGGCCTGCTGGAGTCGCACTCCGTCAATGCTCATTTCACCTTGTTCCGCATTTTGCAAAATAAACATCGTATCGAATACCGGATTACGGCTCATGTCGCGCATCACTTGCACTCGCTCGACGATTTCCTCAAACGGATAGTTCTGATTCTCGAATGCACCCAGCGTCGTTTCTTTTATTTCGCCCAAATAAGTCAGGAATGGCTTGCTCGCAGCCGGATAACTGCGTATTGCCAGCGTGTTGACGAACATGCCGATCAGTGGCTGTAAGTCTCCATGGTTGCGTCCTGCAATTGGCGTTCCGACAATAATGTCTTCCTGTGCGGAATACTTGTGCAGCATTGTCATGTACAGGGCCAAAAGCACCATATACATTGTCGTTCCGCTGTCCTTCGCAATTTGCCGCAAGCCAGCGCTCTTCACTGGATCAAGGGCAAACTGCAGCAAACTACCGCGGAAGCTTTGCGTAGTTGGACGAACAAAATCCGTCGGCAATTCCAACACCGGAAGCTCTCCGCCCAATACTTTCTGCCAATAAGCCTCCTGTTGTGTCAATGCTGCTTGCTGGGCCTCCGATTGCTGCCACACCGCATAATCCTTATATTGAATCCGTAGAGGCGGAAGCTCCTCTCCGTCGTACAAGCGAACAAACTCATTGATAAGAATGCCCATCGACGTTCCGTCTGAAATGATATGGTGCATGTCGAACATAAGCGTAAAGCGTTCCGCTGACAATTCGATTACCCCGATGCGCAGCAGCGGCGGCTTTTCCAATTGGAAGGCACGCACAAATTGCTGCATATATTTCGGCGCATCTTCCTCGTTAGCGTGAATATGCTCAATTGCGAAATCTGCTTCTGGGTGAATGCGCTGCACAGGCTGACCGTTCACAATTTCAAAGCCAGTCCGCAACGTCTCATGGCGTGCAATCAGCTTCTTAAAAGCAGATTCCAATCGCCCAATATCTAAAGTCCCTTCAAGCAGCAACATGTTCGGCATATTGTAGCTCAGTTCGGCTCCTTCGAGCTGATGTAGAATATACAGGCGCTTTTGAGCAGATGACACTGGATAATGCATGCTTGAAGCTGCTTCCGGTATGTGAACATGACGGCTTCCCTCTGCACTGCTGAGCCGGTTCGCCATCTCTTCGAGTGTAGGATATTGGAACACGTCTTTTAGCGGTAGTTCGATGTTAAGTTCCTGATGCAGTCGGTTCACCAGTATCGTCGCCTTCAGAGAATGTCCTCCTACTTCGAAGAAATGATCCGTGACACTGACGCTGCCTAAGCCAAGCACATCCTGCCAGATGCCTGCAAGCTGTACTTCGAGCGGCGTCCGTGGCGCAATGCGTACACCGTCGTTCCGATTATCCTCCGGAGCTGGCAGTGCCTTGCGATCTACCTTGCCGTTCTGCGTAAGCGGAAGCTGATCCATCTGGATGAAATGCGATGGAAGCATATAGCTCGGCAGAACTTGCCCCATAGCATTTCTGATCCCATTGGCTTCTAATGAGCGCTTTGCTACATAGTAGGCGCACAGCTGCTTCTCGCCAGCATCGGTATCGCGTGCAACAACGATTCCTTCCTGAACATCATCCAGCTTCAGCAATTGCGCCTCGATTTCGCCAAGCTCAATTCGATACCCGCGAATTTTCACCTGTTGGTCGATACGTCCTACATATTCAATGGATCCGTCAGGCAGCCATTTCGCCAAGTCTCCGGTCCGATACATCCGTTCTCCCGGAACGAATGGGGAATCAACGAATTTTTCTGCTGTTAACTCAGGCCGGTTCAAGTAACCTCTTGCCAGTCCGTCACCCGCAACGCATAACTCCCCTGCAACGCCTACCGGCTGCAGCTTATTGATCGCATCAACGATATATATCGACGTATTGCTGATCGGTTGTCCAATCGGAATGGTGACGGCGGTTTCTGCAACTTCGTTCACATTATGGCAGGTGGCAAACACCGTGCTCTCCGTTGGCCCGTATACATGTTTAAGCTTGCCTGGCCCGACTTCTCTAAGCGCTTTGCGCACATGGCTGACGGATACCCGCTCGCCCCCGAACAAAATGGCCCGGACATTGCGCAGACATGCAGCTTGAACATCAACCAGCACGTTGAAGTACGCCGTCGTAATGAACATGACAGAAATGCTCTCTTTTACGATCATCTCAGCCAACTGTCGAACTTCCAGTAGTGTCTCTTGTGGAACGAGAACGAGCTTGGCTCCATTCAACAGAGCTCCGTATATATCGAATGTCGATCCATCAAAGGCGTAGCTCGACAATTGGAGCACGTTATCACGATCCGTTATTCCGATATACGCAGCGCCCCTCACTACACGCACAATATTTCGATGCGTCGTCAGATTTCCCTTCGGCTTGCCTGTCGTACCGGACGTATAGATTACGTACGCCAAATCCTCTGCGCTGCCGTCCAATTCAAGATTTGAACCGTCGTTATCGTAGAATCGCTCATCGTCCACAGCTATAATTGCATTCAGATCAAGATCTGGTAGTTTCGCTGTCAAGCGCTGCTGTGTCAACATAATGCGTGCCCCGGAATCCTTGAGCATGTACCGAATCCGATCTTCCGGGTATTCCGGATCAATCGGCACATATCCGCCCCCTGCCTTCAAGATCGCCAGTATGCCTACGATCATATCCAGCGAGCGCTCGACCATGAATCCTACCAGCTTATCCGTTCCAACTCCTTGAGCACGCAGCGTACGTGCCAAACGGTTCGCCTGCTCATTCAGTTCGTGATATGTCAACTGAGCCGTGCCAAAGGATACAGCAATTGAATCTGGGATTCGCTTCGCCTGCTGCTCAAATAAATGGTGCAGTGTCATATCTCTCGGATATTCCGCAATCGTGTCGTTAAAGCTATGAATCATTTCTAATTTTTCGGCTTCTGTCGCCAGTTCCAGCTCCTCTATTGCAACTCGAGGATTGGCGGAAACTTGCTCAAGCACATGCATCAGGTGACCCATCAATCGCTCCATATCGGCTCGCTTGAATCGGTTGGCGTTGTAATCAAATCGAATGGAAAGCTGCTCTCCCGGAACGACAATCAAGTTGAAATCGTAATTGGTTTGCTCCTCTACCGCTACATCCGTGATCGATGGCAATCCTTGTTCGTCGACGCCCGCCTGCTCCAGCCGCTCGTCCATCGGGTAGTTCTCGAACACCATGATTTGTCTGATCGCATTTTGCTTTAACGCGGTGCGGGACTGGATTTCGTATAGCGGATAGTAATCGTATTTCCCTGATTCCAGCGCTTGCTCTTGCAGTTGCTCCATCACTTCGGCAAAGCTGATGCTTGCCTCACAATTGACGCGGATCGGAATCGTATTGATAAACAGGCCAATCATCGTTTCGATGCCTGGAACTTCCGCCGGTCTGCCGGACACCACACTGCCAAAGACGACATCATTTGTGCCGTTGTACTTTTGCAAAATGACGCCCCACACTGCTTGCAGCAAGGTGTTGAGCGTAACCTGATGCTGTCTCGCGGCTCGGTTGATCGAAGCGCTAAGATGAGCATCCAATTCACGGCTCAATTTCTCAGCCTTGTACAATTCGCTGTCTCCTGCAGATGATTCCTGTGGGATTACCGTAACTTGATCGTAATCAGCCAAATATGCGGACCAGTATGACCCCGCCGCTTCTTGATCCTGATTTTCCAGCCATTCAATGTACTGGCTGTACGCGGGCACTGCCGTCGAATCTGGTGACTGCTGATTCAATAAGGCCGAATACGTATCGAACAGCTCTTGCATCAATTGCGGCAAGCACCAGCCGTCCATCAGAATATGGTGTGAGCTCCACAGTACCCGGTATGTCAATTCGCCCGTCTGAATGACGGACACGCGCATAAGCTCATCGTGCGCTAGATCGAATCCTCGCAGTTGATCATTGCCTGCTGTCTCCTTGATATAGGCTTGTTGTTCCTCTTTATGAAGATTGCGCACGTCAATGAATGAGTATCCAATCGATTTATGCCGGAACACAACTTGTACCGGTTCCCCTTGCGGCCCGCTGATGAAGTTCGTACGCAGCACGGCATGCCGTTTGGCCAATTCGTTCAGGCTGCGGGAGAAGAGTTCTCCATCAAGCTTGCCTTCGAGGGTAAACAGCGTTTGTTCATGATACGCTCCTGTCTGACCGTTCATAGCGCTGTGGAACCACATTCCCTTTTGCATCGGTGTTAGTGCATATACATTTTCAATCTCGCCGATATGCTGCATCTGAGTCACAAGCTGATCGAGCCAATCTACGCTCAGCCCCTTGAATAGAACATCGCTTGGCGTCAATTGCGGCCGTTGCTGCGCTGTACAATGAGAGATAATTTCCTTAAGAGACGCTTTAAGCCGTTCTCCCAATTCCTCCATCGTCTCTTTGCGGAATTCCTTGGCGCTGTAGCTCAAATCGAGTGTTAACAGTCCGTCGGCAATCACGCCGTTAATATCCAGTGAATACTTGCGCTCCTGCTCATCGCTGATGTCTGAGCCGCTTGCATACGTAGATACGCTTAGCTCGTTATTGCTTAAATCCTGATCAAACTGCCCCAGGTAGTTGAAGCGAATTTGCGGTGTAGGCGCCTGAGACCAGGCTTGCTTGCCTGAATCGGTCAAATATCGGGATAAGCCGTAACCGATGCCTTTGTTCGGAATGAGGCGCAAATCCTCTTTTACTTTTTTGATTTGGGAAGCAAGGCTGCTGCCCGGCTCGATTGCCAGCTCAAACGGATACTCAGTCGTAAACCAGCCGACAGTACGCGTAATGTCAAGGTCTTTCAAAATGGATTCACGGCCATGGCCTTCCATCGTTATTAGCACGCGTTCCATACCGCGCCACTGCATGAGAGATCTGCCCAGCGCTGTTAGTAAAATATCATTCATATCGGTGTTATAGGCTCGATGAACGTGCTTCAGAAGCTGCTCCGTATCATTCTGATCCCACTCGACCACAACAGATTCACTATCCCGCTGCAAGGAAGCTTCGACTTCGAAATCTGCAGGAAGGGCTGTCGATTTCGTTTGTGCAATACGATTCCAGTATGCATGCTCCTGCTCCATTGCCTCGCTGTTCGCATGATGAGCAAGCTGTTCTGCCCATGTACGGAAGCTGTCTGTTTTCATAGGCAGACGAATCGGTTCATTCTTCATTGCCTGTTCGTAGCCAGTCGCCAAATCCTCGAGCAATATTCTCCAGGATACGCCATCGATGGCCGCATGGTGGATAACGAGAAGCAAATGATCCCCGTCCTTGACTCGGAACAATCCAGCCTTAACCAAAGGACCCGCTTGCAGGTCGATGCCGCTCTGAATTTCGCCTGCTCTCGCTTCGATAGCTGCGCCTACATCGTCTACATTTGAATGATCCGTTAAATCAAACACTTCCATTCCGTAGAGTTCGCCTTCCGCAACAGCCCGATTCCAAAGTGAATATGACTCCTGCTCTGTCGGACGGAAAACGATGCGGAGTGCATCGTGATGCTGGATTAGCATGTGTAACGCCTTGCGTAGAGCTTCTGCGTCAAAGCCTTCCTTGCGATACAGCATAATCGACTGGTTGAAATGATGCGGATTCGCGAACTGCTGATGCTGGAACCAGTGAAGGATCGGCGTCATCGGCAACTCTCCGCATACTTCTCCTTGATCCGCTACTCGATTGATCGGCTGCATGTAAGGCAGAACCTGCGCGATAGTCGGATATTTGAACAGATCGCGAATTTCCAGCTTAAAGCCTGCTTGCTGCATCCTTGCCGCTACTTGAATAGACTTAATAGAATCTCCGCCTAGCTCGAAGAAGTGATCCGTTATGCCAACGCGGTCGATCCCTAGTACGGATTGCCACACAGAGGCCATCATTTGTTCGACTTCCGTACGCGGCGCAACATACTCGGCGCCAACCTGAAGGCTTCTCTCTGGAGCCGGCAGTGCTTTGCGATCCAGCTTGCCATTCGGCGCTAGCGGCATCTGCTCGAGCTGTACGAAGTAGGATGGAATCATATAGCTCGGCAGCTCTGCGGCAAGCGCTGCTCTCAAGTCGCTCACTGCTGGCTCACCGTCTGCTACATAGTAAGCGCACAGCGATTTCTGGCCGCTCTCGTCTTCCCGCGCTACGACGACCGTCTCTCTAATCGCATCGATATTTAGAAGCGCCGTTTCCAGTTCGCCCAGCTCAATCCGGTATCCGCGGATCTTCACTTGATGGTCGATCCGTCCCAAATATTCAATATTGCCGTCTGGCAGCCATCGTGCCAGGTCGCCCGTTCTATACATCCGTTCGCCCACAGAAGATACGGTGACGAATTTCTCTGCTGTCAGCTCCGGACGGTTCCAGTATCCTCGTGCTAATCCAACACCTGCAATGCACAGTTCGCCCGCCACGCCGATCGGCTGCACCTGATTATGCCCGTTCACGATATAAATGCGCGTATTGTCAATCGGCTTGCCGATCGGCACGCTTACGTAGGCTTGACCAGGCTCGCAGTCGAAGTACGTAACATCTACCGTCGCTTCTGTCGGTCCGTATAGGTTGATCAGACGTGCATCACTTGCTGGCGCGATGTAGCGATAGAACCGTTCTACCTGTGACACAAGCAGCGCCTCACCGCTCGTGAATACCTGCCGCAGCGGCGACATGCCGCGCTTGCGCTCTGCTTCAGGCAGCTGCTCCACATGCTCGAGGAAGGCGTGCAGCATAGACGGCACGAAGTGCATTGTCGTGATGCCGTGACGCTCGATCGCTTCGACGATCGCTGCCGGATTCTTCTCTCCGCCAACTGGAAGCATGAGCACCTTCGAGCCGACGAAAGCCCACCAGAACAGCTCCCAGACGGATACGTCAAACGTAATCGCCGTCTTCTGCATAATGGTGTCTTCTGCGCCAATCGGATACTGCTTCTGCATCCACAGCAAGCGATTGATGACCGATGTATGCTCGACCATAACCCCTTTTGGACGGCCAGTCGTGCCTGACGTGTAGATAATATAGGCCATATCGGTCGGCTTATTGACCGCTTCTAGATTGGAAGCATCCTCATCGTACGCTCCAGCATCGTCCAGATCGATGACGCGTCCCGCAAAGTCTATTCCTTCTCCTGCACTGCCCTGCACGAGCAGCACTTGAGCCTCGGAATCCTCCAGCATGTACCGGATGCGATCTTCCGGATAATCCGGCGCAATCGGCACATAGGCGCCGCCGGCCTTCAGAATCCCCATAATCCCGACCATCAGCTCCAACGAACGTTCCGCCATAATGCCGACGATCTGATCCGGTACGACACCGGCCGCCCGCAATGTTCTCGCCAGTCGGTTCGAGCGTTCATTCAATTCCCGATACGTTAAGCACTCGTCCCCGAACAGCACGGCCGCCGCATCTGGCATCCGCTGCGTCTGCTCCTCGAACATCCGATGAATCGTCTGTTCGCAAGGATATTCGGCTGCCGTATCGTTGAATGCCGTCATCAGCTCCGCTTTCTCTGCTTCAGTTGCCAGTCGCAGCTCGCTTATGGCAATACTCGGATCAGCCGTTACCTGCTCAAGTACATGAATCAGATGATGCCGCACACGCTCCATGTCTGCCCGTTCATACATGCCGGCATTATATTCGAGGCGAATCATCATATCATCGCCAGGCATAACAACGAAATTGAAATCATAGTTCGTTTGCTCTGCCACTTGCACGTCTGTAATGTTCAATTGCCCTTGTTCGTCTCCAGCCTGCTCCATTTGCTCTTCCATCGGGTAATTTTCGAACACTAAAATATGGTTGAGCAAATCCTGCTTATGCGCGCTTACCGCCTGGATCTCATAAAGCGGATAATAATCGAATCGGCTTGACTCCAGCGCCTGCTCCTGAATTTGTCTCATCACATCGGAAAATCTGTTGTGTTCCTCGCACGCAACGCGAATCGGAATCGTATTGATAAACAGTCCGATCATTGATTCGATTCCCGGAATTTCCGCCGGTCTGCCTGATACGACGCCCCCGAACACGGCATCGCCGGTGCCATTGTACTTTTGCAGCATAATGCCCCATAACGTTTGCATTAGCGTGTTCAGTGTGACTTGATGCTGCTTCGCTACCCGATTCATCTTCGCCGTTAAGGCATCGCCTAAACTAAATACAAGATTTTCAGCTGTATAAACGTCGCTGCGTCCGCTTGATTTCTTTTGCGGCAGAACGGTTTGCTGCTCGTAACCTGCCAAATAATCGAGCCAATATGCGGATGCTGCTTTGTAATCCTGCTTGTACAGCCATTCGATATATAGACTGTACGGTGCAGTCTCTGCCCGGGTGCTTGCTCGTCCTTGCACAGAATCCGAATACGTATCGAACCATTCCTGTGTCAGCTGCGGCAAGCACCAGCCGTCCATCAGAATATGATGAGAGCTCCAAATGACGTGACTGCTGTTCGCGCTCGTTCGCAGCACCGTCACTCTCATGAGCGCATCGCGCTCCAAATCAAAACCGCGCTCCTTATCGACAATCGCCTTTGCTTCAACTTGATCCTGCTTCTCATGCTCAGGCCAATCGGTCAGATCTTCATAGCCGAATTCGATTTTTTTATTCCGATATACGATCTGCAATAATTCGCCGTCCCAGCCGCTGAAGAAGTTGGTGCGCAGTACTGCATGGCGTGTGGCAAGCACTTCAAGACTATTCGCGAATAACTGTACGTCAAGCTCTCCCTGTATCGTAAAGCGAGTCTGCTCGAAATACGCACCCGCCTTGCCATCCATGGCGCTATGGAACCACATTCCCTTCTGCATCGGAGTTAGCGTGTAAATGTTCTCGATTTCCCCGATATCCTTCGTCTGCTCCGCGATGCGATTCATATCCTCAATGCCGAGACCTTTCACCAATACGTCGCTTGGCGTCAGCTCAGGCTTATCTTTCGCGATGCAGTGCGCGATAATTGCCTGCAGTCCTTCCCGAAGCAAGCAAGCCAGCCGTTCGATCGTGTCGCGGTGATATTGCTTGCTGCTATAGCTAATTTCCAAGGCAAGAGATCCATCCGAGATCATGCCGTTAATATCCAGTGTACTCGTGCGTGTGTGGCGCGCGCTTAGCTCCGCTCCACCCGAGTACGGCGATACTTCCATTTCATTATTTTGCAAGTCCTGATCGAATTGCCCCAAATAGTTGAAGCTGATTTCCGGACGCAATGCTGTTTTTGAACGAACCTCAGAACCATTGCTGGAATCCGCTAAATAACGATAAATTCCGTACCCGATGCCTTTGTTCGGAATGCGTCGCAGGTTTTCCTTCATTTGCTTGATTCGGTAGGATAAGCTTTTGTCCGGATCACTTTCAAGCAGGAATGGATATTCGCTTGTGAACCATCCTACCGTGCGCGATATATCAACTGTCGGCACAATATTCTCCCTACCATGTCCTTCAAGCGTAACCAACACGCGATCATGTCCGCTCCATACTTGTACGGCAATGCCGAGAGCTGCCAGCAGAATGTCGTTCATTTCCGTATTATAAGCCCGGTGAACATGCTTCAAGAGCTGATCCGTTTCCTCGCGGTTCCATTCTACGACGACGGATGCACTATCTTGTTGCAAGGATATCTCCGCATCGAAATCCTTCGGCAAGGCAGCGATCGCGGTTACATCCGCTTCAATCCGCTCCCAGACGGCTTTTTCTTCTTCCATTGCTGCGCTATTGGCATATGCGGCAAGCTGGCTTGCCCATGTGCGGTAGCTGTCCGTTTTGGATGGCAGACGGACTGGCTCGCCCTTCAAGGACTGCTCATACCCGGAAGCGATATCCTCCAGCAATATGCGCCAGGATACTCCGTCAACGACGCCATGGTGCATGACGATCAGGAGATGGTCTCCTTCGTCGGTTTGGAACAATCCTGCTCTCACCAATGGCCCATTATGCAGGTCAAAGCCGCTCTGAATCTCATTGGCCTTGGTTTCAATAACTTGGCGAACCTCATCTTCACCACGATCTGAAGCATTTCCTCTCAGATCCAACACGTCCAGATGGAACAATTCTCCTTCTTCAATTGCCCGGTTCCAGGCCATGTACTCCCCTTGTTCGTTGCGGCGGAATACGATGCGAAGTGCATCATGATGCACCGTTACCGCTTGCAGCGTGCTGCGAATGGCAGCTTCATCGAAGCCTTGCTTTTTGAATAGCATGACTGACTGATTATAATGATGCGGGTCTTCGAATTGCTGTTCGAAAAACCAGCTGAGAATCGGAGTAAGCGGCACTTCGCCCGATACTTCTGCTTGATCCGCAATTTTGCTTGCCTGCTGCAAATGGGAACCAAGCTGAGCAATCGTCGGGTACTTGAACAAATCGCGAATTTCCAGCTTGTAGCCTGCTTGTAGCAAACGGGACGCGACTTGAATAGACTTGATTGAATCGCCACCAAGCTCAAAGAAATGATCCAAAATGCCGACTCGTTCAACGCCAAGCACGGTTTGCCAGACAATGGCGAGTGCTTGCTCCGCTTCCGTCCGCGGCGCAACGTATTCTACGCCTGTATGCGCACCGCCTTCCGGAGCCGGGAGCGCCTTGCGGTCGACTTTGCCGTTCGGCGTAAGCGGCAATCGTTCCAATTGAACGAAAAATGACGGAATCATATAAGCCGGCAATTCGTCCGCCAAAGCGTTTCTCATTTCGCTTACTGTCAATTCACGATCTGCTGTGAAATAGGCGCATAGTGCTTTCGTGCCGTTTTGATCCTCACGCGCTACGACGACGCTTTCTCTCACGGACTCCACCTTCAGGAGCTTGGATTCGACTTCGCCGATTTCGATGCGATACCCGCGAATTTTCACTTGGTGGTCGATGCGGCCTAAATATTCGATGTTTCCATCCGGCATCCAACGAGCCAGATCTCCGGTACGATACAGCCGCTGTTCTGGATAAAATGGATCGACGACGAATTTCTCTTCTGTTAAATCTGGCCGATTCCAATATCCGCGGCCCACGCATGGCCCGCCAATATATAATTCGCCGATGACCCCAACCGGAAGTAAATTCCGCTGGCTATCCATCATATACATCGTAACGCCTGGCATCGGTTTACCGATCGGCAAAGCTCTCGGGATGTCCCGAGTTGTCGGTTCGTAATAACTGGAATCGATGCATGTCTCTGTTACCCCATAGCTGTTAATTATGCGGAACTGAGAGCCGAAACGATCAAGCAGTTTCTGGAACTCTTCCGGCGGGCAATAGTCCGCCCCTACGACTGCGAGTTTCAAGCTGCTGATGTCCAGCTTGTTATCATACACGTATTCCATGAGCGGAATAACGATAGACGGCGTGCAATCGAACATTTGAATGCGATGTTCTCGAATCAGTTCGTATATTTCAGCCGGGTTCGCGCGTGCGTCCTCAGGGCAGAGGATCAGCTCGCCGCCGTGCAGCAGTGCCCGAATCAAATCACCTGAAAATACGTCGAACGAGAAGCTTGCCCATTGCATCCAGCGGATGCCTTCTGTGCCTTCTTCCCGCAGATGATATTCTTGTTCCCAAGCTCTTGACAGAACTTCCAGCTGCCTGTGCTCAATCATGACGCCTTTCGGTTGGCCTGTCGTGCCCGACGTATAAATGACGTAAGCCAAATGCGATGGTTCATTTACCATTTCCAGATTGGAAGCATCCTCGGCATAGGATGACTCCTCGTCCAGCATCACCCAAGTGCCCCCGAACGCAGAACGCGACTGCAAATGGCTTTGCGAAACGAGCACGCTCGAGTTCGAATTCTCCAGCATGTAGGCAATGCGCTCTTCCGGATATTTCGGATCAATCGGCACATAAGCGCCTCCGGCTTTCAAAATCGCCATAATCCCCACGATCATGTCCACAGAACGATCAGCCAAAATACCTACAAGCTGTTCAGGCCGAACACCGTGCTTGCGCAATGTTCGTGCCAAACGATTCGCTTTCTCATTCAACTCACGGTACGATAATTGTTCATTCTCGTCCGTTACCGCAATTCGATTTGGAGTAAGCTCCACCTGTGCTTCAAAGAGCTGGTGGACTGTATGTTCTTGCGAAATCGTTGTCGTATCGCTATTGAACACGAATCGAATCTGTTCTTGTTCTTCCTGTGTCAGCATGCCAAGCTCGGCAATTTGCAGCTCTGGTGATTGCGCGATCGAATGAAGCAGTTGTCTAAAATGGTTAGCCATTCTTACGATCGTATCTCGCGTATATAGAGCCGAAGCGTATTCGATGCTGCAAGCCAGCCCGTCCGTTCCTTCCGCTACGTCCAAGCTGAGATCGAATTTTGAGACCTGATGCTCGAAAGCGTACGGCTTTAATTGAAGACCAGGAAGCTCGAAATCTTTGTTATCCATATTTTGCAGCGAGAACATCGTATCGAATAACGGGTTGCGACTCATGTCTCTTGTCACACGAAGCTTCTCTACGAGCTCTTCGAACGGATATTCTTGATTCTCAAATGCAGATAGCGCCTGCTCCTTCACTTGATTCAAGTACGCACGGAACGGCATTTCCCCAGCAGGGTGATTGCGAATTGCTAATGTATTCACGAACATGCCGATCAGCGGCTGCAAATCATCATGTGTTCTGCCCGCATTTGTCGTGCCGACAACAATATCTTCTTGGCCTGTATACTTGTGCAGCAGCACTGTATAAGCCGCAAAAAGCACCATGTATAACGTCGTTCCACTATTCGCGGCAAGACGATGCAGACCTTCGCTAATGTTCGTGTCGACCTCAAATTCATACGTTTCACCTTCATAGCTCTGGACGGCTGGACGCGCATAATCCGTTGGCAGCTCCAATACCGGCAGCTCGCCGGCAAATGTGTGCAGCCAATAAGCTTCCTGCTGCTTCATTCGTGCCTGCTGTGCTTCCGAATGCTGCCAAGCCGCATAGTCTTTATATTGAATCCGAAGCGGAGGAAGCTCCTCCCCGCCATAGAGACGAACGAATTCTTCCACTACGATTCCCATAGACGCGCCGTCGGAGATAATATGGTGCATGTCATAGAGTAGGATATGGCGTTCCGGTTCCAGTTCAATTAGGCCGACCCGCAGCAGCGGCGGTGTTTTCAAATCAAACGCACGTATGAACTCGCGGGATTTCTGCGCTGCTTCCGCGTCTCCGTTTGCCTGCATATATTCCACCGCAAAGCTGACATCCTGATGCACCTTTTGCACCGTTTCGCCGTCAACCAACTCGAATCCCGTGCGCAGCGTCTCATGGCGAGCAATCAGTTTTTGGAAGGCCTCTTCAAATCGTCCCCGATCAAGCTGCCCCTCCAGCAGCATTGCTCCCGGCATATTGTAGCTTTGCTCTGCTCCTTCCAGCTGCTGTAGAACGAACAGCCGCTTTTGCGCCGAGGACACCTTGTAATGCTCGCTTTCGCGAACGATCTCAATTGCACTAAATTCCTGCTGCTCCATTCCTTCTATTAGAAGAGCCAATTCCTCGATCGTCGGATTGCGGAACAGCTCCCGCAGTGGAACATTCACGTTCAGCTCTTTGTGGAGCTTGCTAACCAACGCAGCCGCACGAAGAGAATGCCCCCCAAGTGCAAAGAAATTATCCTTAATGCCAACTTTCTCGACAGTGAGCGACTCCTGCCAGATTAGTACAAGCTGTTCTTCCAGCGGTGTGCGGGGAGCAACGTATTCCGTGCCGATGGCGATATTGGCTTGTGGATCAGGCAGTGCCTTGCGATCCAGCTTGCCGCTCGGCGTAAGCGGAAACTGATCCATTTGCACAAAATGAGAAGGGATCATATAATCCGGCAACTCGGCAGATAGTGACTCCCTTAGTTCATTTACAGTAAGCTCACGTTCCGCCACCATATATGCACACAGCATCTGCTGTCCGTTCCCATCCTGCCGGGCTATCGCAAGTGCTTCTCTTACGCCTTCTATTTTCAACAAGCTCGACTCAATTTCGCCCAGCTCGATTCGGAAGCCGCGGATTTTGACCTGATGGTCGATTCGCCCCAAGTACTCGATCGTTCCGTCAGGCAGCCATCTGGCGGAATCCCCAGTACGATATATGCGTTCGCCTGGTGCATACGGATGGGACGTAAACTTCTCGTCAGTAAGCGCGGGACGATTCAAGTAGCCTCTCGCCAGCCCCACGCCTGCAATGCATAATTCTCCGGGAACTTGCATCGGCTGCAGCTCGCCGGAAGGATTCAAAATCAGCACGCGTGCATTCGAGATCGGCGTTCCAATCGTAATCGCCTGCCCTTTCTCCAAGCCGCTTGCGCATGTCGTTACAACGCTATTCTCTGTCGGGCCATATTCATTGAACAGTTCCACATGGGGCAGCAGTTCTTTGCTTCTAGCAACCAATGCGCTGCTGACAGCCTCGCCGGCCAGTGTCACTTTCCGCAGCGTGGACGCTGATTCAGAATCCGCCACGTTGAGCAATGCTCCGTACAAATTCGGAACACAGATGAAATGCGTTATGTTCGATTGACGGATTGCAGCATGTAAAGCCAACGGATCCTTTGCTTCTTCTTCCTTCAACAGATATAAGCCGGCACCAGACAAAAGGGAACTGAAGGCACTCATAACAAAACCGTCGAAGGAAAAAGAGAATAGTTGAAGAACGCGATCAGAAGAGTTTAACTCGTATGTTCGAATTCTCCACTGCAGCGCATTTGTTACGCTTCGATGTTCAATCATGACACCTTTTGGATTGCCTGTCGTTCCGGACGTATAGATGACATAAGCCAAATTGCTCGAATTGGAGACAGAAGCGAAATCAAGATCGTCCTCCTGATAGTTGTTAGCATCGTTGATATCAATAACCGTACCGTCATAATTGATGCGGTCGCGAAGATGGCCTTGGAGGATAAGCGTTTGAGCTCCCGAATCTTCGAGCATGTAACGAATACGTTCCAACGGATATTCGGGATCTATCGGCACATAGGCTCCACCCGCCTTCATAATGGCCAGTAAGCCTACGATCATCTCAAGCGACCGCTCCGCCATCATGCCGACAAGCTGATCCGGCTGAACGCCGGACTCCTTCAATGTGCGGGCAAGCCTGTTCGCGCGGGCATTCAGTTCGCTGTAGGTTACATGCTGCTGCCCATACACAACAGCAACTGCATCCGGAGTGCGGTGAACTTGTTCTTCAAAAAGCTCATGGATGGTTCCGTCGCGAGGATCATCCGTCGCTGTCTGATTAAAATCTTCCAGCAGCCGGGAAGTCTCAATATCTGAAAGCAGGCGAATGTCGCTCAATTTCGTAGTTGGCTCAAATACCAAAATGCTCAGCATTCGCTGCAAATGGTCAATAATTTGGGCAATAAATTCCGAAGAAAATGCGTGTTCATTGTAAACGACGTTTAATAAAAGACGATCATCTTCGAATTCAAACTGAAATAATATGTCGGCAACGACCATTTGAATAAAATTAACAGTATGTATGTTTTTAAGAGCCACCATCGTATTGACGACAGGCAAGCCGTTCTTTTCCTGCACGTTCATCTGCTCAGTCATGAGCCGAAATGGGATATTTTGATGGCGAATCGCATCGGTAAATGATTTTTTCAGAGAAGCGAGTAAGGATTTGAATGTAAGCTCTTCATGGATGTCTTCCTTTAAAATCACGACTTGGTTAATCGGGAGTCTCTTTTCACCGGCTTTGCGTACGATAGGCATACCAATAACAACGCGCTGTTCGTTCGTATATTTGTACAGCAGGCACTGAATCGTGCCCAGCAGGATCATAAAAGCTGCTTGATGAGCCCCTTTGGAAAGTTGGATAATCCGTTCCGAAATGTCGGAAGGTAATGTAACGGAAGTAGAATAATACGGTGTCGCTTCGCTGCTTGGGGTGTTCGTGTAAGGCAAGGTCGTAGGAGTATCTTCAGCATCGAGTTTCAATCTCCAAAAATCTATTTCTTTTTCAAATGCCATTCTGATCATCTCCCTCTCAAGTCAAGTAAATCCTTGAAGCGGACGGCAATCGTCCATCCGGGTGCATGTGTGAATGCTGCACGCACCCGGTATGAACGAGGCCATACCTTCTGCAATCACTGTTCAGACGGAACAGCAGCTTAGAGCGAAATTAAAAGGCAAAATCGATTTCTTCCTCCAACACTTCGTCTTCTTCCCCGCTGCCGCTCAATTGAATATCGCCCAATCTAATGTCAGGTCGATCACAAAGTTGAGACAGAATATCCAAGAAATCCTCCACAAAGTTCGCAATCATATTCGAAGAGAACAGCTTTGTGCAGTATTCGAATTGCCCGCTCAGCTTTCCGTCTTCGATCTCCATTTCCAAGGTTAAGTCGAATTTTGCTACGGTATGCGATGGAATTAATGGCTCAAAGGACATTTCTCCCACATTGACCGTGCGGGCAGTTGCATTTTGCAGCACGAACATGGTATCGAATACCGGATTTCGACCAGGAACCCAAGCTGACTGCAGTTGGTCCACAAGCTTGTCGAACGGGTAATCCTGATGTTCGAAGGCATTCAGCGTCGACTCCTTCACTTCCTCCAAATAATGAAGGAAGCTCTTATCCGCATGCGGATAATTGCGAATTGCCAGCGAGTTGACGAACATTCCGATCAATTGCTCCGTATCTGCATGCGTTCTGCCTGCGATTGGAGTACCGACGACAAGATCGTCTTGACCTGAATATTTATGAAGCAATGTCGTGTAAGCTGCCAGCAGCACCATATAAATGGTTGCTCCAGTTTGGGCTGCGAGGTGCTGCAGCTTTTCATTCAACTGCCCGTCAATCGCGAAATGCAGATTGTCTCCGTCATAGCTGCGGCGATCGGTTCTGGCGAATTCGGTTGGGAGCTCCAACAACGGAAGCTCGTTGCCCAATGAGTTCAGCCAGAATTGCTCATGCTCTTTCATTCGCTCGCTTTGCGCTTCTGACTGCTGCCACAGCACATAATCCTTGTACTGTATCTCCAGTGGAGGAAGCTCCTCCCCGTCATACAAACGGGCAAGCTCGTCAATCAATATGTTCGTTGAAATCCCATCTGAAATAATATGGTGCATATCGAACAGTAAGAGATGCTGCTCCTCATGCTCCAGTTGGACGAGTCCGACTCTAAGCAGCGGCGGCTGCTCCAAATCGAATTCTCGGACGAATTGCGCAGCGATGTCTTCAGCATCCTTCTCTGTGGCATACGAATACTCAAGTTCAATTTCGACTTGCTGACGAATCCGCTGTACCGGTTCTCCATCCACCATTTCAAAGCTGGAACGCAGTGTATCATGACGGGCAATCAACTTCTGAAGCGCCGCTTCCAAGCGGGAGCGATCGATATGCCCTTGAACCAGCATAGCCCCTGGCATGTTGTAGCTCTGCTGCGCCCCTTCAGCCTGATGTAAAATGTAGATCCGCTTTTGAGCCGAGGAGAGCGGATAATGTCCAGCTACCGGTGCTATCGGAATCGCACGGTATTCCTGCTTCTCCAATTTGGCGATCGCCTGCGCCATCGTTTCAACCGTCGAATTGCGGAAAATGTCCCTCAGCGGAAGAGCAACGTGCAGTTCCTTGCTCAGCTTGCCGGCAAGCGCGGTTGCCCGCAGGGAGTGTCCGCCCAATTCGAAGAAGTCGTCCTTCACACCGATATGATCTAGACCAAGCACTTCCTGCCAAATACGCACAAGCTTCACTTCTAACGGCGTTCGCGGTGCTGCGCGCTCAACGTCGGTACGGATCATATCTTTCGGAGCCGGGAGTGCTTTACGATCCAGCTTGCCATTCGGCGCCAGCGGCATCTGCTCGAGCTGTACGAAGTAGGATGGAATCATATAGCTCGGCAGCTCTGCGGCAAGCGCTGCTCTCAAGTCGCTCACTGCTGGCTCACCGTCTGCTACATAGTAAGCGCACAGTGATTTCTGGCCGCTCTCGTCTTCCCGCGCTACAACGACCGTCTCTCTAATCGCATCGATATTTAGAAGCGCCGTTTCCAGTTCGCCCAGCTCAATCCGGTATCCGCGGATCTTCACTTGATGGTCGATCCGTCCCAAATATTCAATATTGCCGTCTGGCAGCCATCGTGCCAGGTCGCCCGTTCTATACATCCGTTCGCCCACAGAAGATACTGTGACGAATTTCTCTGCTGTCAGCTCCGGACGGTTCCAGTATCCTCGTGCTAATCCAACACCTGCAATGCACAGTTCGCCCGCCACGCCGATCGGCTGCACCTGATTATGCCCGTTCACGATATAAATGCGCGTATTGTCAATCGGCTTGCCGATCGGCACGCTTACGTAGGCTTGCCCAGGCTCGCAGTCGAAGTACGTAACATCCACTGTCGCTTCTGTCGGTCCGTACAGGTTGATCAGACGTGCATCACTTGCTGGCGCGATGTAGCGATAGAACCGTTCTACCTGTGACACAAGCAGCGCCTCACCGCTCGTGAATACCTGCCGCAGCGGCGACAAGCCGCACTTGCGCTCTGCTTCAGGCAGCTGCTCCACATGTTCGAGGAAGGCGTGCAGCATAGACGGCACGAAGTGCATTGTCGTGATGCCGTGACGCTCGATCGCTTCGACGATCGCTGCCGGATTCTTCTCTCCGCCAACTGGAAGCATGAGCACCTTCGAGCCGACGAAAGCCCACCAGAACAGCTCCCAGACGGATACGTCGAACGTAATCGCCGTCTTCTGCATAATGGTGTCTTCTGCGCCAATCGGATACTGCTTCTGCATCCACAGCAAGCGATTGATGACCGATGTATGCTCGACCATAACCCCTTTTGGACGGCCAGTCGTGCCTGACGTGTAGATAATATAGGCCATATCGGTCGGCTTATTGACCGCTTCTAGATTGGAAGCATCGTCGTCGTACGCTCCAGCATCGTCCAGATCGATGACGTGTCCCGCAAAGTCTATTCCTTCTCCCGCACTGCCCTGCACGAGCAGCACTTGAGCCTCTGAATCTTCCAGCATGTACCGGATGCGATCTTCCGGATAATCCGGCGCAATCGGCACATAGGCGCCGCCGGCCTTCAGAATACCCATGATTCCGACCATCAGCTCCAACGAACGTTCCGCCATAATGCCGACGATCTGATCCGGTACGACACCGGCCGCCCGCAATGTTCTCGCTAGTCGGTTCGAGCGTTCATTCAATTCCTGATACGTTAAGCACTCGTCCCCGAACAGCACGGCCGCCGCATCTGGCATCCGCTGCGTTTGCTCCTCGAACATCCGATGAATCGTCTGTTCGCAAGGATATTCGGCTGCCGTTTCGTTGAATGCCGTCATCAGCTCCGTCTGTTCGGCTTCTGTAGCCAGTTGCAGTTCGCCTACAACAATGTCCGGATTATTTGCCACTTGTTCGAGCACATGCTTAAGATGGTTTTGCAGCCGCTCCATGTCGGCACGATCGTAAACCTGCGCATTGTAATCAAAGCGAATAAGGAGATTATCACCCGGCACGATCATGAAATTGAAATCATAATTCGTCTGTTCGGCAGCCTGCACATCCGTTATGGCAAGATCCCGACCGATGCCATCGCCGGTTTGTTCCATACGCTCATCCAGCGGATAGTTCTCGAACACCATGATATGGCTGATCAAGTCCTGCTTCTGCGCCGTTCTGGATTGGATTTCATATAACGGATAATAATCGTATCGTCCGGATTCGAGCGCCGCATTTTGCAGTTGTTCCGCTACCTTGACGAAGCTTGCGTCGGCTGTGCAGCTTACTCGCACCGGAATCGTGTTGATGAACAATCCAATCATCGATTCGACGCCCGGCACGTCAGCCGGACGACCCGATACAACGCCGCCAAATACGACATCTTCGGTGCCGTTGTATCTTTGAAGCACGATCCCCCACGCCGCTTGCAGCAACGTGTTCAACGTCACTTGATGCTGCTTGGCAGCCCGGTTCATGCGGGATGTCAGCTCGATTCCCATTTTGCAGGACGCTTGTTCTAGCTTATACGGCTTATCTTTGCCTGCGATCTTACCGTTAGGCAATCGCGTTTGCTGGTCATATCCACCCAAATAGCCACTCCAATAGTCAGCCGCCGCATTCATGTCCTGACGCGCCAGCCATTCGATGTATCGGCTGTAGTCAGGCATATCAGCCTCCTCGTGCAGCGCCGATTGGACTGGTTGATCCATGAGGGCTGAGTACGTGCGGAATAGTTCTTCCGTCAGCTGTGGCAGGCACCAGCCATCCATCAGAATATGATGGGAGCTCCACAGCACATGGCAGCTTAATTCTCCTGTCCGCATTAAGGTGACGCGCACTAGCGGATCCCGCTCAAGATCAAATCCTCGCAGCTTGTCACCCGCCACGATACTTTCGATTGCTGCCGTTTGCTCGTCAGGCAGCAGCTCGCTCAAATCCTTACATGTGCACGTA
Source organism: Paenibacillus alvei DSM 29 (assembly GCF_000293805.1). Lineage (GTDB taxonomy): Bacteria > Bacillota > Bacilli > Paenibacillales > Paenibacillaceae > Paenibacillus_B > Paenibacillus_B alvei. The sequence continues at coordinate 95,299 of NZ_AMBZ01000008.1, forward strand.
ATTCGTCCTTCGCGGAACACGATTTGCACCGGTTCGCCTTCCAAGCTGTAGAAATTCGTACGCAGCACGGCATGCTTTAGAGCCAGCTCATTCAAGCTTCTGGCAAACATGCCAGGATCGAGCTCGCCCCGCAGCGTAAATCGAGTTTGCTCGAAATAAGCACCATGAGCCCCTTCTTCCCCATCCACTGCATTGTGGAACCACATGCCCTTTTGCATCGGGGTCAGCATGTACATATTTTCGATGATACCAAGATCCTGCGTCTCTTCTGTAATCCGCTCCAACTGCTCAATGTTCAGCCCTTGCAGCAGTAAGTCGCTCGGTGTCAACTCCGTGTGCTCCTTCGCCATGCAATGATCAATGATCTCAAGCAGGCTCGCACGCATATGGCTGGCCAACTGCTCAATCGTCTCCTGACGATATTCAGAACCGCTGTAGCTTATGTCAAAGGACAGTGCGCCGTCCGTAATCGCTCCGTTGATATCGAGCGCATATTGTCTAGCATGCTTGGCGCTTGCATCCGCTCCTCGCGAATACGGAGATACGGACATGCCGTCACCTATTGTTTCTTGATCGAACTGCCCCAAATAGTTGAAGCTGATGTCAGGCGCAGCGCCCCAGTCCAAGCCTTCTTCCGTTGCGGTCAGGTAACGGCATATTCCGTACCCGATTCCCTTGTTCGGAATCCGGCGCAGATTTTCCTTGAGCTCCTTGATATGATAAGCCAAGCTCCGGTTCGGCTCCCATTTCAGCAGCACCGGATACTCGCTTGTGAACCAGCCTACCGTCCGCGTAATATCAAGCTCGCCGACGATTGGCTCACGTCCATGCGATTCTAGATTCACGAGTACTCGATTTTGCCCGCTCCATTTCTGTGCAGCCATTGCGAAGGCAGCAAGCAATATGTCGTTCATGTCCGTGTTATAAGCACGATGTACCTGTTTCAACAGTTGCTCAGTTTCCTCTTCGCTCCACGCAACGACGACGGAATGGCTGTCTTGCTGCATGCTCTTCTCTGCTTCAAAGTCTTTCGCCAGCGGAGCAGCGCCGGCGCTCAAAACGTTTGTCCAGTATTCGCGCTCTCTGTCCATCGCCGTGTCTGCAGCGTATTCAACTAGACTACGCGACCAAGCGAGATAAGAATCTGTCTTCGAAGGCAAACGGATATCGCCGCCATTGAGCGCTTGTTCATAGCCTGCCGCAAAATCCTCCAGCAGGATGCGCCAGGAGACACCGTCCACAACGGCATGATGGATAGCCAAAAGCAAATGATGTCCTTGTTCGGTGCGGAACAAACCAGCCTTCACAAGCGGACCGCTATGCAAATCGATGCTTGCTTGAATTTCGCTTGCTTTCACTTCGACGACCTGTGCAACCTCTTCTTCGTTCTCCACATCCAGAGTAACAAAGTTAAACAGCTCGCCCTCTTCGATTGCCCGATTCCAAGCTGCATATCCAGCATCGGTTTTGCGGAATACCATCCGCAGCGCATCGTGATGTTCCACAATTTTACGTAAAGTTTTGCGTAGAGCCGTCTCATCAAATCCGTCCTGCCGATACAGCATAAACGACTGATTGTAGTGGTGCGCTTCATCCAATCCCAGTCCGAAATACCAGCGTTGAATCGGTGTCAGCTCGGCTTCGCCGAATACTTCTCCTTGGTCGGCTATTCTGCCGATCGGCTGAAGCTGGTGCGCCAATTGTGCAATTGTCGGGTATTTGAACAGGTCTCGGATTTCCAGCTTGTAGCCAGCTTGGTGCAGCCGTGAGGACACTTGGATTGATTTAATCGAATCCCCGCCCAGCTCAAAGAAATGATCGTTCGTTCCAATCCGTTCTACATGCAGGACGCTCTCCCATGCCGCAGCCAACGCCTTCTCTGCATCCGTGCGCGGCGCTGCGTATTCTATACCGGTATACGCAATGCCCTCCGGCGCTGGAAGTCCCTTGCGGTCAAGCTTGCCGTTCGGTGTAAGCGGCATCTGATCAAGTCTCAGGAAATGCGACGGTATCATATATGCTGGAAGTTCCTTCGCCAGCGCCGCCCTCCATTCGCCTGCTGTCAGCTCGCGTTCTGACGTATAGTAAGCACACAGCACCTTCCGTCCGCTGCCGTCTTCCCTTGCAACGACGGCCGCTTCGCCAACATTTGGCATGTTCTGTAGCTTCGATTCAACTTCTCCAATTTCGATGCGGTATCCGCGTATTTTGACCTGATGATCTGTACGTCCAATCAATGCGATGTTGCCGTCAGGCAGCCATTTTGCCAAATCGCCCGTGCGGTACATGCGTTGACCAGGTGCGAACGGATCATCTACGAACTTGTCCGCCGTCAATTCTGGTCTGTTCCAGTATCCGCGGCCCACCCCAGCTCCTCCGATATAGAGTTCTCCTGCCAAGCCGACAGGTTGGAGCGATTGGTTTTCGCCCAGAACGTACATCGCAACGTATGGTAGCGGCTTGCCGATTGGGATTGCACGAACCGTCACCGCTGATTGCGGTTCATAATAGCTGGAGTCCACGCACGCTTCGGTTACCCCGTAGCTATTAACGATGCGCAGGTGTGAACCAAAGCGGTCAATCAGCCTGCGGAAATCATCCGCTGGACACAAATCCGAACCGATAATCAACAACTTGAGACTGCCGATGTCCACCCGATGCTCATGGACATGCTCCATAAGCGGAATGACAAGAGCAGGCGTCGATTCGAACATATGGATGCCGCAGTTGCGAAGCAGCTCGCAAATTTCGGCTGGATTCGCTCTTGCTTCGCTCGGGCAAAGTATCAGTTCTCCGCCGTGCAGCAGTGTGCGAACAAGATCTCCGGAAAATACGTCGAACGAAAAGCTGGCCCACTGCAGCCAACGGATTCCCGGCTCATGCAGTCCATATTCCGACTTCCAGGCGTCGGCCATGGCAGCCAGATGACGGTGCTCGATCATAACTCCTTTCGGATTGCCAGTCGTTCCCGACGTGTAGATGACATAGCATAGATCAGAATGCCCGCTGATCGGCTCTAGATTCGTCGCGTCCTCCTGATAGGAAGCTCCCTCCTCAAGCAATACCCACGTTCCGTCAAAGGATACTTTTGTCTGCAAATGGCGCTGTGTCAACAGCAGCCGTGCGTTCGCATCTTCCAGCATATAGCGAATACGATCCTCCGGATATTCCGGATCAATTGGGACATAAGCTCCACCTGACTTCAAGACAGCCATGATTGCAACAACCATGTCGAGCGAACGATCAGCCATAACGCCGATCAGCTCATTCGGCCTTGCGCCTTGTCCTCGAAGTGTTCTTGCTAGTTTATTGGCCCGTTCATTCAGCTCTCGGTAGGTCATTCGCTCTTGCTTGAACACGACCGCAGTGTGCTCCGGCGTGCGCGCAACCTGCTCTTCGAACAAACTGTGAATCGTGCCCGCGGAAGGGATTGAGAAATTCTCACGATTGAATACAGTCAATATTTCTTCCCGCTCTGTCGTCGTCAACATGGCAAGCTCTTTCAGGCAAGCTTCCGGCTGTGTGACGATATCGGTTAACAATTGCTTGAAGTGCTGGGCCATGCAGACGATCGTTTCCGACTTGAACAAGGAAGTTGCATATTCAATGCTGCAATCCAGTCCGTCCCCATCTTCTTTCACATCCAAGCTCACATCGAATTTAGAAATTGTGTATTCCAACGGATATGGCTTCATCTCCAGCTCGCCCAGTGAATCGTTCATCAGCTCCGTATTGTCTAACGCGAACATCGTGTCAAACAATGGGTTGCGGCTTAAATCTCTAGTCAATTGCAAGCTGTCCACCAAATCCTCGAATGGATAGTCCTGATGCTCATAAGCGCCTAGCATTGTATTCTTGATCTCGTCCAAATACGAGCGGAACAGCTTCTCGCCTTCTGGATAAGTGCGAATCGCGAGCGTATTAACAAACATTCCGATAATCGGCTGCAGCTCGCCATGCGTTCTTCCTGCAATCGGTGTCCCAACCACGATATCGTCTTGGCCCGTATACTTATGAAGCATGACGGTATAGGCGGCCAGAAGCACCATATATAGCGTCGTACCGGTTTCAGCAGCAATTCGATTCAAGCCCTCGCTCACGTTCTTGTCGATTCTGAAAGGAAGTGTTAGGCCGTCATACTTCTGCACAGCCGGTCGAGCAAAATCCGTCGGCAGCTCCAATATCGGCAATTCTCCGCGGAATTCGTCAAGCCAGTACGCTTGCTGCTGCTTCAATTGTTCCTTATGTGCCTCCGACTGCTGCCATACTGCATAATCCTTATACTGGATGCGGAGCGGTGGTACGTCTTCCCCATGATAGTGCTGTGACAATTCCCGCAGCACGATACCTATCGATACACCGTCCGAAATAATATGGTGCATGTCGAACAGAAGTACATATTGATGCTTTGCTTCCGCAATTTCGATCAGTCCTGCTCGCAGTAATGGCGGCTTATTGAGATCGAACGAACGAATAAACTGCCGCGTTAACTGCTGGATGTCACGTTCTGCGGCTTTGTGGTATTCGATTGCAAAGTTCACGGTATCGAGTACACGCTGTACAGGTTCCCCAAACTCCAAATCGAAGCTCGTACGCAATATATCGTGCCGCTCGATCAATTTGCGGAATGCGGTCTCGAATCTGTCTCGATCCAGTTCTCCTTCGATCAGCATGACGCCAGGCATATTGTAGCCTTGCTCCGCGCCTTCAAGCTGATGCAGAATGTACAGCCGCTTTTGTGCGGAGGACACTGGATAATACTCGCGTGCTTCAGCTACCGCGATCGACGAATAAGCGTCCTCAGCCATTGCGGACACGGCGGCTGCCAGCTCTCCGATCGTAGGATAGCGGAACACATCTCGCAGCGGTAACTGAATATTCAATTCTTGATGCACCTTATTAACCAAAGCCGTCGCGCGCAGGGAATGGCCGCCGAGCTCGAAGAAATTATCATTCACGCCGACTCGTTCAAGGCCAAGCAACTGCTCCCACATGCGGGCAAGGCTCGCTTCGAGCGGTGTGCGCGGCGCTACATATTCCGTGCCTATATTGATGCTTCCCTCCGGAGCAGGCAGCGCTTTGCGATCTACCTTGCCATTGGAAGTGAGCGGCATGCGCTCCAGCTGCACGAAATAAGACGGTATCATATATGCCGGCAATTCCTGCGCCAGCTCGCTTCTCAATTCGCCTACGGTCAACTGGCGATCCGCCACAAAATAGGCGCACAGTAGTTTTTCTCCGCCGTTTTCTTCCCGAGCAATGACAATGGCTTCCCGAATCGATGCTATCTTAGTAATTTGTGCTTCAACCTCGCCAAGCTCGATTCGATAGCCGCGGATTTTGACTTGATGATCGATCCGGCCCAAATATTCAATATTGCCGTCTGACAGCCATTTCGCCAAATCGCCGGTCTTGTACATCTTTCCTCCCGGCTCGAACGGATTGTCAACAAATCTGTCGGCTGTAAGCTCAGGACGATTCAAATATCCACGTGCAAGACCTTCTCCCGCGACATACATTTCTCCCGCCACGCCTACCGGAACGCATTGCCGGTTCGTGTCTAGAATGTAAATGCGCAAGGTCGGAATCGGGAACCCGATGTTGCTTCTCGCTTGATCGATTTCCGTCTCAGTTATCTCCTTGTACGTAACATGGACTGTCGTTTCGGTAATGCCGTACATATTGATCAGCTTCGTGCTCGGATATTTCGCTCTCCAATCCTTCAGCAGTTGTGGACTTAGCGCTTCTCCACCAAATATGACCATACGGATGTTCAGTTTCGGACTTCCGTCAGCCAATGCCTCCCGCATCAACTGATAAAAATAGGTCGGCGTCTGATTGAGGACAGTTACCTGTTCTTCGGCCAGCAGTTCTAGGAACTTCGCCGGATTTTTGGCCGTCAGTTGCGGCACGACTACCAATTTCCCGCCGTATAGTAACGCGCCGTACATTTCCCATACCGAGAAGTCGAAGCAGAAGGAATGGAATAGCGTCCATGTATCGGATGATCGGAAGTCAAACAGATTTTTGCTGTTGAACAGCAGGCGCACGACGTTTTTATGTTCAATCAGAGTTCCCTTCGGCTTGCCAGTCGTTCCCGACGTATAGATGACATAGGCCAAATCGGAAGGCTTGTTGACCGGTGCCGGGTTAGAAATGTCTCCGCCGTATGCTTGCTCGTCATCAAGGAACATAACTTTGCCTGCAAAATCAACCTGCTCCTGCAGATGCTGCGGCAACAGCAAAATATCCGCACCGGAATCGCTCAGCATATAGCCGATGCGATCGCTCGGATACTCCGGATCGATCGGCACATAGGCTCCCCCAGCCTTAAGAATGGCAAGAAGCCCTACAAGCATGTCTGTTGTACGCTCGGCCATGATGCCTACCAGCGTATCAGCGTTGACTCCTTCCGTACGCAGCGTCCAAGCCAAGCGGTTCGCCCGTTCGTTCAGCTCCCGATAAGTCAGGATACCATTCGCTGCCGTTACAGCAATTGCATCTGGTGTTCGTTCGACCTGTTCCTCGAACAAACGGTGAATCGTCATGTCTCTCGGATAGTCTGCCGCCGTATCATTGAACTGCTCCATTAATTGCTGCTTCTCTGCTTCGGTTACGATGCCGAGCTGTTCCAATCGAATGTCCGGATTATGGATAACCGCCTCCATCAATTGATTGAAATGGGCCGTCATTCGTTCAATCGTTTCACGCTTGTACAGAGCAGTTGCATATTCCATACTGCACATGAGGCCCGCATCGTTTTCTTCGATGTGCAGTGTAAGATCGAACTTGGCCACCGCATGCTCGATTGGATTCGGCGTCACAGTAAGTCCATCAATGGACCATAAGCCTTTTTCCGTATTTTGCAGGACGAGCGCAGTATCGAATACCGGATTGCGGCTTACGTCCCTCGTCGGCTGAATATGATCGATCAGTTCCTCGAACGGATATTCCTGATGTTCATAGGCCTGCAATGTCGTATGCCGGACTTCCTTCAGGAAGGAACGGAATGTCTTCTCTCCTGCCGGGTAATTGCGGAGCGGAAGCGTGTTGACGAACATACCGATGAGCGGTTGAATGTCATCATGCGTTCTGCCTGCAATTGGCATGCCGACAATGACGTCCTCCTGCCCCGTATACTTATAAAGCAAAGATGAGTACAGGGTCAGCAATACCATGTACATGGTAGCATCTGATCCTGCCGCAATCTGCTTCAGCGCATCTACCTTGTCAGCAGAAATGGAGAACTCCAGCGTGCTGCCTGCAAAGCTTCGGAAGGCAGGTCGCGGATAGTCCGCAGGCAGCTGCAGAACCGGCAGCTCGCCGTCCAACGATTTCAACCAGTATGATTTCTGCTCCTTCATCCGAGACAGATATCCTTCGCTTTGCTGCCACACTGCATAATCCTTGTACTGGATATGCAAATCCGGCAGAGTTTCGCCGCTGTATAGCGCTGCGAACTCTTCGAGCAAGATGCCCATGGAAGCCCCATCCGAAATAATGTGATGCATGTCGAACAACAACATATGGCGCTCAGCGCCTAATTCGATTAGTCCCACGCGAATCAGCGGAGGCTGATTCAATTGGAACGTACGGACGAAAGTACGCAGAATAGATTCGACTTCCGATGCTTCATCAGCTTGCCAATGCTCCACAGTGAACTCTGCCTGCTCATATACGATCTGTACAGGCTCGCCGTTCTTCATTTCGAACCCGGTGCGCAGTACCTCATGCCTTTCAATCAAGCCGTGGAACGCGGATTCCAAGCGTTCGCGATCTAGCTTGCCTTCCATCATCATGACACCCGGCATATTATAGGACTGCTCTGCCCCCTCCATCTGATGGAGAACGAACAACCGCTTCTGAGCGGACGATACTGGATACCACTCGCGTTCCTCTGTTTTGTTGATGGAATGGAAATGCTCCTGCTGCATGCCTTCAATGGCGATCGCCATCTGCTCAATCGTAGGGCATCGGAACACGTCTCGGAGCGGCAGCAAAACACTGAGTTCCCGATGCAGCTTGCTGACGAGCGTCGTGGCGCGCAAGGAATGGCCGCCCAATTCGAAGAACGAATCGGTAACGCCGACATGCTCGAGACCAAGCACATCCTTCCAAATGCATGCCAGCTTTGCCTCCAAGTCCGTGCGCGGCTGGACGAGTTCATGGACACGAAGTCCTTCCTCTGGGACAGGAAGCGCCCTGCGATCGACCTTGCCGTTAGGCGTCAAAGGCAGCTTGTCAATCTGGATGAAGTGAGACGGTATCATATAGCCCGGCAATTCTCGGGCTAGTGCCTCGCTGAGTTCTGAAGGCGCAAGCTCATAGCCTGCCGTGAAATAAGCACATAATACTTTTTGTCCACTTGCATCTTCACGCGCTATGACCGCAGCTTCGCTCACTTGTTCGATCCGTAGTACATGGGCCAGTACCTCGCCGAGTTCAATCCGGTAACCGCGAATCTTCACTTGTTCATCACAGCGTCCCATAAATTCAATCGTTCCGTCCGGCAGCCATCTCGCCAAATCGCCGGTTCGGTACAGCCGCTCGCCTGGGACGAACGGATCGTTTACGAATTTTTCCTCCGTCAATTCAGGACGGTTCAAGTAACCACTAGCCAATCCGTCTCCACCTGTATACAGCTCGCCTACTACGCCAACCGGAAGAAGATTTCCAGCTTCATCAAGCACATACACCCGCGTATTGCCGATCGGGCGGCCGATCGGAATCGACGCACGCTCTAAATCCGCTTCTGCAATGTGATGGCAGCAGGTGAAGGTTGTGTTTTCCGTCGGACCATAGCCATTGATGAGGCGAATTCCGCTATGATGCTCCAACACTTTACGGGCATGTGCGGATGATACGACATCTCCGCCTACCAGCAGCTGCTTGACTCCGCTAAAACCATGAATATGCTGTTCAGCCATCACTTGGAATAACCCGGCCGTCATCCACATTGTCGTTACCTGATGGCGCTGTATCGCTTCTGCCCAATCCGCAAGCGATTGATTGCCTGGAGGCAGGATAGCAAGCGCTGCTCCATTCAGCAGACTGCCCCAAATTTCGAAGGTAGCCGCATCAAATGAAATCGTGGATCCCTGCAAAAATACATCATTTTCATTGATGTCTACATAGGTTGCGGCACTGACGAGACGAACGACCCCGCGATGCGTTACACATACGCCCTTCGGCGTACCTGTGGAACCAGACGTATAGACGATGTATGCCAAGTCTTCTCCCGTCCCTGCATCCGGCAGGTTCTCGCACTGCGCTTTGTTGGCAGAATAGTCTACTGCAGATTCAGTTTCATCGAGTGCAATGACGCTCATGCTTTCCGGCCACATGTTCCGCAAATGCTTCTGCGTCACCATCACTGCCATCGACGTATCTTCCACCATGGCATTTATCCGCTCTTGCGGATATGCCGGATCGATCGGCACATAGGCTCCGCCAGCCTTAAGGATAGCCAGCAAGCCTACAAGCATTTCCAATGAGCGTTCCACGCTGATGCCAACCCGAGCCCCAGTACTGATTCCGGTTTCCCGCAGTTGCCGCGCCATTCTGTTGGCCTTCGCATTCAGCTCCCGATAAGTCATCTGCTTATTGCCGAATATGGCAGCTATCGCGTCTGGCTGCTGTTCGGCCCGCTCTTCGAACAAATGATGTATCGTCTTGTCGCGCGGATAACTTACGGACGTATCGTTGAATTCGTTCAAAATAACCGTTTTTCTTGCTCCGTTGCCAGTTCCAATTGGCCAACAGCCGTTTGCGGATTGGTGGCAATTTGCTTCAATAGGTGCAGCAGATGCCCTTTCAATGCGGTTATGCCAGCCTGATCCAACGCCAGCTTGTTATAATCAAAGCGAATAACGATATTGTCGCCAGGCACAATGATAAGGTTCAAATCGTAATTCGTTTGTTCGGACACAATCACATCCGCCAATTTCAGACCTTTGCCGTCCAAGCTGCTGAACTGATCAAGCTGTTCTTCCATTGGATAATTCTCAAGCACCATGATGTGGTTGATTAAGTCCTGCTTCTGCGCACTCTGTGCTTGAATCTCATACAGTGGATAGTAGTCATGCTTGGCAGACGATAAAGCCTGCTCCTGTATCTGCGTCATCACTTCTGCAAAGCTGATGTCCGCTTGGCAGTTAACACGCACTGGAATCGTGTTGATAAACAAGCCGATCATGTCTTCGATTCCGACGAGTTCCGCCGGTCTGCCAGATACGACGCTGCCAAAAACCACGTCAGATGTTCGGTTATACTTTTGCAGCAAAATACCCCATGCCGCCTGCAGCAGCGTATTTAACGTCACTTGGTGCTGCGTCGCTGCTAGATTGATTTTAAGACTTAGATCTGCACCAAGCTCACACCGCAATTGATCCGCTTCATACGTGCCGGAATGTCCGCGCACAATGCTGTGCGGCAATGAAGTTGTCTCTTCAAATCCTGACAGGTAGTCCTGCCAGTAAGCTGCAGCAGCCGACTCATCCTGCCGTCCAAGCCACTCGATATATTGATTGTAAGAAGGAATGGAAGCTTGAACTGGCTTTTTGCCTCCGACGAGCGCGGAATATGTGCCGAACACTTCTTTAGCAACTAGCGGCAAGCACCAGCCGTCCATCAAAATGTGATGAGAGCTCCACATCACCTCATAAACCTCGTCTTCTGTTTGCAGAACGGTTACGCGCATTAAGTCCCCATTCTCCAAATCGAACCCTTCAACACGTTCCCTTGTCTCTACCTTCTCAATAGCCTCAGCCCGTTCGGCTGGTTCCAAGGCACGCAAATCTTCATGCCTCAGTTCGATTTGCTTGCTTCGAAACACAACTTGCAGCGGCTCGCCGTTCGTATCGACAAGGAAATTGGTACGGAACACAGCATGCCGAGCCACCAATGCGTTCCAACTGGCAGCGAAGGCTTGAATGTCCAGCTCTCCCTTAAGCGTCAAGCGAGTAAGCTCAAAATATGCTCCCTTCTGACGATCCATGGCAGCATGGAACCACATGCCCTTCTGCATTGGTGTTAGTACATAAATATCTTCCACTTCTCCAATGCTGCTCGTCCGTTCAACAATTTGCTCCAGTTCCTGAATGCTGATTTGCGGCAGTGTTACATCACTAGGTGTTAGTTCTGCTCGTTCCTTACTCACGCAATGCTCGATAATTTCTTGTAAGCTGACCTTAAATAGACCAGCGAATTGCTCGATCGACTCCATGCGGTATTGCGTGCGTCCGTAGCTGATATCGAGCTGTAATTTTCCGTCTGTGACCATCCCATTAATATCAAGCAAATAAGGGCGCGGTTGATCTCCGCTAATATTGCTTCCCGTTGAAAGCGGCGACTGAGAAAATCCGCTGTTCTGGAAATCTTGGTCGAACTGCCCTAAGTAGTTGAAGCTTACTTCCGGTGTAGTTCCCCAATCCAATTGGGCACAAGACTTGGATAAATAGCGGCAAATGCCATAACCAATGCCTTTATTCGGTACGCCGCGCAAGTTTTCTTTGACCGCCTTGATCGTACGCGGCAAGTCCTTTTCCGATTCCGTCTCGAGAAGCAGCGGATATTCGCTCGTAAACCAGCCTACTGTTCGTGTAATATCGATATCCGGCAGGATCGACTCCCGCCCGTGTCCTTCCAGGTTAATTCTGATCTGCCCATGTCCGCACCATTTGCGGATGGCAATGCCAAGTGCTGCCAGAAGGAGATCATCCATTTGTGTGTTATAAGCACGATGCGCTTGCTTCAACAGCAGCTCGGTGTCGTTAGAGCTCCATTCAATCGTGACCGATTCACTGTCCCGCTGTAGAGCAACTGCCGATTCGTCCGTTGGAAGCGGCTGAACTTCTTTCTGGGCGATTTGCTTCCAATATGCTTTCTCCTGCTCCATTGTCGGCTGCTGTGCGTATTCAGCAAGCTGCCGGGACCATAATCGGAAGGAATCGGTTTTGTCAGGAAGACGAATCTCACTTCCGTTCAATGCCTGCTCATAACCAGATGCGAGATCCTCAAGCAAAATACGCCAAGATACGGCATCAATGACAGCGTGGTGAATGGCGATAAGCAGGTGATCCCCATCCGTGCAGCGGAACAGACCCGCACGAACAAGAGGCCCTGATCCAAGATCAATTCCGGCTTGGATGGCTTCCGCAGCGTCCAGAAGCTTGTTCTGAACCGACTCAGCACTTTCGACTTTCTCCTTAAAATCTATTACTTCCAAGTAATATAACGAGCCTTCATCTGCTCGCCGATTCCAAGCCTCATATTCCCCGCGTTCCGTGCGGCGAAAGACGATGCGAAGCGCGTCGTGATGCTCTGTAATCTTTTGCAGCGCCTTGCACAGCGCCTCCTCCTCAAAGCCTTCCTTGCGGTGCAGCATGATGGATTGATTATAATGATGCAAATGATCCCCGCGCTGCCCAAAGTACCAGCGCAGAATTGGAGTGAGCTCGACTTCTCCGCTTTCTTCTCCTTGTTCAGCTTTCCTCCGAACCGCCACCATACGCGGGCTCAGCTGTTCAATAGTCGGGTATTTGAACATATCCCGAATATCCAGCTTGTATCCGGCCTGCTGCATGCGAGAAGATACTTGAATCGATTTGATGGAATCTCCGCCAAGCTCGAAGAAATGATCCAGCAGTCCGACTCTTTTCACACCCAGAACCGTTTGCCATACGTTTGCCAATGTTCGTTCCGCTTCAGACCGAGGTTCCAAATATTCCTGGCCCGTATATGCTTGTCCGGATGGAGCCGGCAGTCCGTTGCGGTCGATTTTGCCGTTCGGCGTAAGCGGCATCCGCTCCAGCTTCATGAAGTAAGACGGAATCATGTAATCCGGCAATTGATCCGCAAGTGCTGACCGCAATTGATGAATCGCAATTTCCCCGTCAGCAACATAATAAGCGCATAATACCTTAAGTCCATTTTCATCCTCGCGCGCAACGATGACAGCTTCACGAACGAGCGATGTTTGCAGCAAGCGAGTTTCAATTTCACCTATTTCTACCCGATTACCCCGAATTTTAACTTGGTGATCGAGTCTTCCAAGGTATTCAATGTTTCCGTCCGGCATCCATCTTGCCAAATCGCCGGTTCGGTACATCTTTCCTTGTGAATAGGGATCATCAATGAATTTTTCGGCCGTCAGGTCTTCACGGTTCAAGTATCCTCTTCCAACTCCAGCTCCGCCAATGTATAGCTCACCTACAACTCCAATCGGCTGCAGCGCCTTATTTTCGTCCAAAATGTACATGGATACCGAAGGAAGCGGCTTGCCTATCGGAAGCACTTGCAGGGATTCCGCATTATTTCTTTCGTAATAGCATGCATCAACGCAAGCTTCTGTTACGCCGTAACTGTTCAAAATTCGCATTTGCGAACCGAATCGTTCGACTAATTTGCGATACTCGGTGGTTGGGCAGTGATCAGATCCAACGACGAGCAGGCGTAAGCTGCTAATATCTTTGTTATGTTCATACACATATTCCATCAACGGAATAACGAGCGCCGGGGTCGATTCAAAAATATCGATGCGATGTGCTTCAATTAAATCGCAAATGGCCGCCGGATTGGCTCGCGCCTCGCTAGGACAAATAATCAGCTCTCCGCCATAGAGAAGTGCTCGCACCATGTCTCCTGTAAATACGTCAAACGAGAAGCTGGCCCATTGCAGGGTTCGTATGCCCGGCTCATCCAAGCGATAGGCTTCCTTCCAGGCGCTCCCTAATGCAGTGATTTGCCGGTGCTCTATCATGACGCCCTTCGGCTGGCCTGTTGTCCCTGAAGTATAGATAACGTAAGCTAAATGACTCGAATCGTTTATTTGCTCCAGATTGTGGCAATTTTGGTCATGAAAGTTTTCATCATCAAGCATAATCCAAGTGCCTTTATAATCGACTCGCGATTGCAAATGACTTTGTGATACCAGCACTCGTGCAGCGGAATCCGACAGCATGTATAAGATACGTTCTTCCGGATACTCCGGATCGATTGGAACGTAAGCTCCGCCTGCCTTCAATATCGCTAGAATGCCCACGACCATTTCTAAGGAGCGATCCGCCATGATGCCAACGAATTGTTCGGCTGCTACCCCGTTGGCGCGTAAGGTTCGGGCTAGGCGATTGGCCCGGTCGTTCAACTCTTTATAAGTCAGTTGTCTATCCAGATATACGACGGCTACCTTGTCAGGCGTGCGTTCCACCTGCTCCTCAAACAACTGATGAACCGTTAAGGCAGGCTGCTGCACCGCCAAAGCTGTATTGAATCGGGTTAGAATCGTTTGGGCCTCTTTATCGCTGATCATGGACAGCTCATGCAGCGTCTGGCTCGGATTGCTTAGCATTTGATCCACGATGGTCATGATTTGTTCCATGTAGCGATTGATTTCATGCTCTCCAAACAACTGTACACGATAATCAAGATTGAAATTAATCTGCTTGTCGTCCAGCATGTCCTCTAAATGAATAGCAAAATCGTCTACTTCATGCCCGCAAAAGCTGCTGCGCTGGCGGACGGAAAGATCTCCGTAGGTTGTCCAATGAATCGGCATGTAGTTTATAGAGAGGCGATACAAATCCTGTAAATCGGAATTGTTATTTTGTTCTCTCAAGTCAAGAATAAGCTGGTTATAAGGGTATTTTTGATGACGCAGGTTCGCTTTTTGCTCCTTGGCGACATTATGTAGGAAGGTCAGCACATCGTGCTCTGGATCTAGCGTTAAACGGGCGGCTACTGTACTAACGAACATGCCGATCGCATCTTTGTCCTGTCTGGATGTTCGGTTGGCATAAGCGGTACCGACAGCAATATCATTGTTACCGGTCGTTTTATATAAGAAGGCGTACAAAGAACCCAAAAACAATGTAAACAGGCTAATTTTGTGCTGCTCGCTAAATAAGTAAATTTTTTCGTACGTTTCACCGCTAATCGCGATGCTCGTCCGTCTGGCCTCCGTACCGATTGAAAAAGGAGGATATGATTTCATGCCTACTACTTCCGGCATTGTTCTGAACTTGTCCAGCCAATAAGATTTATCCTTGGCAGATCGTTCGGAGTTATCGTATTCCCGCTCCGCGAATATGTAATCCAAGTAGGTACTTTTTTCTTGCTCATTCGCCGCCACGTTGCCGCTTACCAGCTCTGTGTAGTTCTTCATAATTTTATTGGCGATAAGATGGGATGACACGCCATCCGTGACAATATGATTCATTTTAAGATTGAACCAAAACTCTTCTTCATTGATGTTAAAAATAACAAAATGATACAACAATGAATCCGATATATGAATAGGGATATGGTTAAAGCGATTTAGCCAAGACTCGGCTTCTTCACGATTTTCCCACTCTAAGTAATCAATATTCGGTATAACTTGTTCCTCCGGCACGAATTGCTGCATCGGCTGATTATCAGCCGTTTCAATTCGGATTCGAAAAGCATCATGCTGCTTGATCACCTGGCTAATCGCCATCTTCAATATATCAACGTCGACCTTGCCTCGAATGTACATCGTACCGGCAACGGTAGAAACCGACGTATTAGGATGCATCATTTCCATGTACCAAATTCTTCGCTGCGCTTGCGTCAAAGGAAACCATTCGTTAGGATTTACGTTCACATTGACTCTCCCCTATTCGAAATATTCGTAAGCGTCCGAACCCGTCAATTGACGTTCCGGATAAGTTCGCGATCATCTCCGCAGAAGAGATTAGATGCATGGCTATATGAAATTAAATTTGCAATTGTTCGTCATGAGTGTGGGCAACAAAACAGTTGATAAGTCGGCAGCAGTGTTAATCATGAGGGCATCTAGGAAGTAAGGGCAAATAACCTGTTCATGTCAAAGATGCAATGTGGTCGGTCGATCAGAAGTTGAACTGAATAAGAGAACAAAAAGAACGTTCATGAGGCTTTGGCCAAGCCCTCCTGTTGAATATTGGACACCTCCTTAGTTCCCTCTTCCTTTGTAAATTTATGCAAGGAGATAACCTTTTGCAGGGATAGTTAATCATTTCCATAACGTATTATATACAGGATTGAGCCCATTAACAATATCATTTACTATAAATTAGTATAATTCTTTAATTTTATGTAAATGGACGCCGTTTTTTGTCAATCATTATTCACAATTGAACTCAACTTCTTTTGCAACGAAAAAAGACAGGAGTTACTCCTCCTCTAATAGACAATTGTATCTACAAAAGAAGGGCTCCTGTCCAGAATATTAGCTAAATAAAAATTCGTCCCCGCAAAAGCTTAACCATCATAATTAACGACATAACTGTGGAGCTCCGTGTGATAGTAACCTTCACTATATTCAATAAGCGTCCCATCCACGTCATAGGAATACCGGGAACGTTTCAATAACGGTAGATCATTACTCACAGTAAGAATTGCTCTTGCGGTCTCTGGTGCTGTCGCGACAGCAAATTCGTCCTTATATTTCCCCAGTTCAATCTGCTGCTCTTCCAGCCATTCATATAATGACTGCTCATTTAATTCTGACAAATCAAGACCTTCCGCTTGATGCGCCAAATAGTGAGTATAGTGGATATACGGTGAACCGTCCAAATCATATACGCGCTCGATGCACAGACATCGATCACCAAACAATCGGTATGGAACGCTTCCTTCCACATTCGGAACGACCTCGGCCCGAATAACCCGTTTTTGAATTGTATGTCCTTGCTCAACAAGAATTTCCGTAAATCGCTTCCATTTGGACAGCTTTGAGGCAGATGTATTGCGAATGACCTTCGTGCCTCTTCCGCTTCCTTTTTCTACATAACCTTCCTGTACAAGCTCTATAATCGCATTGCGTACTGTAATTTTGCTGACTTGAAATTCTTCTTCCAACTGAGGCTCTGACGGAATATAGGATCCAAGCGGGTATACCCCATGCAAAATGCGCTCGCGCAAAATATTTCTTACTTGTACGTATAAGGGTCGTTTGTTGCGTGACAATCTCAATGTTACGGCCTACCTTTCCACATCTATCCCTGACTCCACCATTGCCCGCAGCACCTCTCGTTCGGTCGCCATTGGCGTATCACCTTCGATCGTATGCGCCAGCATACTAGAAGCAGCAGCGAATTCTACCGTTTGTTCCGGCGAATAGCCTTGAAATTCTCCGTGCAGAATGCCGCAAGTGTAGGCATCACCTGCTCCAATTCGATCATGGACAGCAAATGTTAACCGTTCTGAAAACGCAAAGGATTCCTGCTTATATAAAAAACCTTGCAGCGAATGCATCTGATTCTCATGGATCGAGCGATGAGTACCTGCGATGACCGAAATATTATACTGCTTGGCGACGCGCGGAATCAACTCCTCTAGTTGTTCACGCCGATCCAGCTTCTCGGTCTCCATTCCTAATGTCAGCATGGCGTCCATCTCATTCATCATGACAATATCGGCAGCACGCAGCATTTCTTCATAGTGGGTTTTAGCCTTCGCATAACCGCCCTCTCCCCAATGCGCAGGACGATAATTGCAATCGAAGATGACTAATCCTCCTGCTGCCTTCACTGCATATGCCAGCGCCTTCATATGGCGGCGTACACTATCATTCATGGCAAGTGCAATACCGCAGAAATGAATCGCGTCAATATTGGCTGCGATATCTGCATAGGAATATGTATCCTCGGGAGCTGTATTGAAACTGCTCCCAAGCCGGTCTGTATAAGTCACACGGCCTGGACGCGCCCCGAACCCCTTCTCCAAAACGTACATTCCGATATATTTGCCGCCCTGGGTGATGAACGCCGTACCAATTCCAAGCTTGCGCAAATAGGCTTCAGCAGCTTCCCCAAACGGATTGTCCGGCAATCTGGATACTAAATATGCTTCGTGACCGAAGCGGGCCAGCTGCGAGCTGACATTAACGCCCGTTCCTGAAAACGAGTAATCAAGCCTGCTGGCTTGACTCAACCGCTCAACTCCCGGAACCGTCAGCCGCATCATCACTTCTCCGAAAGCAGCAACTCTCTTGAAGCCCTGCTTAGGCACATTAAGCATAATGCTCGACCCATTTTTTCATCACTGCGTATAGGGTATGGATGTCTTCCACCTTCGTCTTGCCTGTTGCTTGATCGATAATGGATGAGTACACATGCGGGATTACGATCGGCACGTTCGCTTCAAGCGAAATCCGCAAAATGGCTTCGAAGTTGTCAAGATCGATGCCGCCCGTTGGCTCAAGCGCGAATCCTGCCTCGCCGCATGCCTGCGCAACAGCACGAAGCTCCTGTTCACAGGCAAGCCCATTCATTGGGAAGTATTTCAAAGCATTTCCACCCATATCACGCACGAGCGCGATTGCACTCTTAATTGGAACAATCGCTTTGTCTGCTTGATCCGCACTTACAGGGCCCGTCGAAATGTTGACATATCCAACCTGTCCGGTCGGTGACACTAAGCTGTTAATCCAGCTATCCTTGCCGCCCAAGTTTGCACGAGTTGCCCCAACTGCCGGGAACACCTGGTTGATGTGTCCGCCGCCATAATATTTTGCAATCTCGGCTACCACTGCCGCTTGGCGATTGTCTCCGGCGCCAAGTCCAATCGATACCGCATCATCAATTGCTGCCCCGTACGCCTTCATCGCTGCGACGGCTGCTTCGACAGTCGGATAATTTTTGGACAGTACGCCTACCAGCACATGCCCTTCTGCCGCCTTGAATACTTCCTTCGCGTTCTCCACACTGTTGGCCAGCACGTTCAGCGCTGCACGTCCTTTGTACAAGCGTTTATCCATATTAGACATGTGTAGCCCCTCCTACTAGTTTACGAATATGTGCTGCAATAACATCCATGTCATCGCCCATAAGTGGACGCGGATCGATATCAAAGTATCCTTGTCTAACCCCATAATCTCGGGTATAAATAGCGATCTCACCCGCTTGAAGTCCTGTCACGACTTCTCTCGCAGTTGTGCCGGACAGAGCAGAATCAATGCTGATTCGTGCACGGAAAATGGCGCGTCCCGCTTCATCCTGCACGATCGTACAGGAAACGCCCTCAAGCTCATTAAGCGGCATTAGCTTGGCAAGCTCCACCTTCTCTTGCTCGCTTTTGTCTTCCTTCACCATATATTCATCCAACGCCTGCAGCAATCCAAATACCGATTCTTTTCCGACTTTCATGCTGCGTCCGATGCCATGCAGCTGTGCCTTTACCCATTCAACGGCTTGCCGCTTCCCGGCAACGATGCCCGTTGTAGGTCCTTCAATAGCCTTCGAACCGCTATAGATCGCCAGATCGGAGACTTGTACGTACTTCTGCACATCTTCTTCCGCGGCCGCATCGACGATGAGCGGTATTCCATTTCGCTGTGCGACTTCCCAGGCTTCTTCGACCGAAATCATATTTTTCTGGACGGCATGATGGGATTTCACATACAGAATCGCTGCTGTCTTGTCGTGAATCGCATCCTCAATATGCTCAACCTTTCCCTCATTTGCATATCCGACCTCTACAAGCTTGCCTCCCCCTAAATACACCATCGTTTCAACAGGAGCACCGTACTGTACGTTGTGGCCTTTTAAAATGATAATTTCGTTCTTCTCGATCGGATCCTGATGCAGTCGAAGACTCTTACGACGATCTCCCTGCGTGACAACGCCAGCTACCGAGAGTGCAATCCCGCTCGATGCTGAATTCACGATTACAGCCGCTTCCGAGCCGATAAGTTCAGCAACATAATCCCCCGCTTTGTTGACAAGGTCAGCAACTTCTACATAGCTTTGTCCGCCGAGCTTCATGGCCTCCATAACCGTGTCCGACACAGCGGAAACTCCCAAAATGCTCATTCGTCCACTCGCATTAATGACGCGCTTCAGTCCGTACTTCGCATGCAACGTACTTGCCATTTGCAAATACTCCCTTCGTTACGATATGTTGATGCCCCGTACGGACATCGCCCTCCGAATCGATAAGCTGAATCGGTTCATTCCTTACTTCGAATAGCGTCAAGTTCGCGCGATCGCCCACCTGGATTCGGCCAAGCTCTGGCTTGCCAAGCCATGTTGCAGCGCGTGTCGTTACTGACGCAATCACTTCATCTAATGTATAGCCAAGATAAAGGAACTTGGACAACACGTGAGCAAGGCTATATACCGGACCATTCAGCCGGTTCCCCCGATAAATGTCCGAGCTGATCGTGTGGAGCGGAACGCCGTTCCGCTTAGCTGCCTCCGCTACGCAGAAGGAGAAGCTCGCGGTTCCATGACCCACATCGAGATGAACGCCGCGTGCGATTGCGTCGAGCAATACGCGAAGCGGTTCACCATTATCATCAAATAAGTTATTCGGCTTGCCATTCAAATAATGAGTAATGACATCCTTATCCTGTAAATATGGGACAATCTCTTCAATATTGGGTGGGGCCGATCCGATATGTACCATAATAGGAAGCCCTGTGTCCTTAGAAAATTGCCGTGCCATTCGAAGCGGTTCAATACCGCTGCCCCGTACAACACTACGGCTAATCCGCGCCTTTAGACCGATGATGAAATCCCTATGCTTTTCTATGGCTTCCTGCACAGCGGATTCATCAATCCATGCCAAATCTGATAATTCGTCGATTCGTTTTAGTCCGATTTTGGATATATTGAGAAACGCAAGTACATTTGTATCTGACTGTCCAGCCTTCTCTCTTAACTCACCAATCCGTTCCGCACCCAAGCTGCCGGCATCGACGATGGTCGCAACACCTTGTTCCACACCGATCTTATCGATCGCATCTCCGTAAGGATCGAACTCCTCAAAAGCATGGACATGCATATCAATCCAGCCGCTGGACACAAAGGTATCGGAGCCGCTGTAATCCAGAATATGTTCCCCTTGACCCTCGCCTGCTTCCGTGATATGTGCAAGGATTTCATCTTCAATCACGATGTCCATAGCTGTTCCGTCCAGACGCTTCACGCCTCTTACGACGATCCGTTCGCTCATGCTGTTCACCTCGCTTTGAGTAATAATCTATGAATGCCTACTAGATTCATAACAATAAACCCATTCAAACATTATAATGTTTGAATTCATTGTAGCACCGCGTCATTGAGGAGTCAATATAACGTTATAATGTTTTGAAAAATAAAAACGAGTCACCGTTTCCCCACGATAACTCGTTGATTTAACACATTTTATTTCTCCGGAAATAATTCACTTAATCGGTATAAGATTTTCGCAACATTCCCGTTTTGAACAACAGCAGCAAACAATCCTTCATTAAAACGGTCACCGCGAATATAGCAGGTCATCAGCTTGCGCAGCGTATCGACGTCCGCCTTTTTAATCTGCTCTTCAATATTTTGCTCGATATCCTTATATATTTCGTGCTCCGAAATCCACGCCCTCCAATCAAATACAATCAAAAATCCGCACTCTTCGAGCGCTTTCCGAAACGCAATAACCTCTTGGCTTTCACTCGGATATCCGTTCACGAATTGAAGATGTTCATGATCGGCGTTTTGAAAGCAATCAATGAATCCGAGCAGTCTATTGATTTTTGTTTTTGTTAGGATATGAATGTCATTCAACGAAGCAGCCTCCTAGTTAAGAAATCTATTCATTTTCAAGTTGTAAATTTTCCTTTGGTACCCATCCTTCTTCGAAGTTCATTCGGTGCGTACACCATACCCAGCCATTCAGTTCTTTGTGGCCTGCGAGTCTATCGCCTTCATTCACATTCAATTCTCGTGCGGTATAATCCACTAATGCAATTCCTTCCGCTCCCTTAGCATCGAGAAACTGCATCGGCACCCATCCGCTGATTTTTTGGTTTTCCTCTTTATTCGTCGTACAGAAAATCCAGTTCTCCCAGTTTTCCGTCCCTTTATAAACTTCCCCGACAATGACGGATTGTCCCTTCACTAATTTGAGCGGGTTGGGGTAATTGGATCTGTGGTTCTTAATCACGATATATTTTTCCATTTGCAACACCTCGTCATGGTAAATACTACTTCACCTTGCGTATTGTACTATCAAACTACTTCCTGATAAAGAACAAATGTTCTTGTTTATGATGTGAGCGAGTTTATAGAACGACCCATTCCTTGATACTTTCTATTATAAGACGGATCGCTCAAAATCCTCTTACTATAAGGACTAAGGCAATGAGATTTCCACTAAGCCGTTCATAATCGATCATAACAAGCCACCTGATGGTTGTAGGTTGGTTGGTGCGCACCCAAATTCATATAAAAATATAGCCCAGCGATATGCCAATAATAATTGTCATCTTATTGCCCCAATATTTTGCGCAATTGATTGGTATAGCTTTTTCCGATCTCATAGCCAATCTGCGAAGCTGCAAGATTTACAACAATCCCCTTTTTGGCTTGATCTGTTCCGATGGACAAATGATATTGTTCTACAGCGTTGTCCGAATAGTGGATTGTAACCATGTATTGCGGCACATAGTTCAGTTCACCTGACATCTTGGTTGCTGTCTCGATCGCCCTTTCGAATTTTTGAATGACCTTCTCGTCATTGCTTTCGTAATTGGTGCATTTCTCGGCCATTGATGTTTGCTCACATTCGAGCTTGATTGAAATCATGTGTCTCTCTTCTTCGCAGCCGGTTGTGAGCAAAAGAAGCAACAGTATTGCAATTGCAACAATTCCTTTTTGAATAGGTATCAATTCCCTGCTTGTCATTTCATGCACCCCTCAAAATTTAGGCATTTTTTAAGTATTGTTCAGGCAGCTTGTGAATGGCTATATAGAAGAACTGATTTGTAAGGAGGAGCAAACTCATGAGTTTTTATGGGACGATCGATTCCATCAAATGGTTTACAATTTGGCAGATAGCTCTTGCTGTCATAAATCTAATTGTCCTGTTCTGGTATGCAGTACCGATTCAGAAGACCCACAGATGGTTTGACTTTTTGCCAAGTGCCAACGTTTTGCTTGCTGTTCTCTGCATCGCATATGGTGACACATCAGACTTGTCTCTATTGATTTATGCTTGGACTTTCCTTCTCTTCCTCTGCACGATAAAGAGGGTATTTAGACCTGGCAACCACAGGCCTATGCCTAAGCATCGCGTGGCAAGAGTGATCTTGTGTATAATCGGGGCTATCCCATTCGTAATCGCCCTTATGTTTGCAGGTGAACTTAGGTACAATCCCACTAGTGAATTAAGTGATATGGGTTATTCGCAAGCTTTTGTGAAGATGAATGAACGATTGTCGATTGAGTACCCATTTGGAGATTGGAAAAAAATCAATTGGGATGAACTAAGAAGCAAATACGAGCCGCTTTTTCAAAAAGCCGAACAGAAACATGATAAAGCTCTGTATTACCATACCCTTAAGGAATACATCAGCTCGATTCCCGATGGTCATGTAGCCTTAACCAACATCATGACAGAGCTCAAAGCTGAAATCGGAGGAGGATTCGGGATTACGGCGATTCGGTTGGATGATGGTACGGTACTTGTAAATAAAGTAATCAAGGATAGCCCCGCAGACAAAGCTGGTATAAAAATTGGCGCAGAAATAGTGACCTGGGATGGACGCAACGGTAAAGAAGCTTACAATAACTCCGGCATCATCGCAGCCTCATTAGCTACCGAGCAAGCTAAAACATACAATCAAGGACTGCTTATGACAAGAGCTCCGGTTGGTAAGGATGTTACAGTCGAATATATCAACCTAGACGACAAGGAAGCCAAAAAAGTTACTCTGCAAGCGTACGATGACAACTTCAAGACGCTGCAACGAGCAATTGCCGGCCATGATGCCATTGAAGGAAAACTTCTTAGTAGCGGCTACGGTTATTTGAAACTCTCTTGGTTTCCAGAGGATCTTCTCTCAACCTCTAACAACATCGTGTCCGATTATCTACAGCAGTTTCTCGATAAACAGATGAAAGGCTTAATTATTGATCTTCGCGACAATAAAGGCGGGTACGATCAACTAGCTGCTGATATAGCTGGGCATTTTGTCACGAAAGAACGCTTTTACGAAATAACGAGCTTTTATAACCGAAACACCAAGAAGTTCGAAATTAACTATAATGAAAAACGAATGGTTACTCCGAATAAGCCAATATATAATGGAAAGATTGCGATCTTAATCAACAGTCAAACGATCAGCACCGGTGAAGGACTCCCTCTCGTTCTAAAGGGCTTGCCGAACGTGAAAATCATCGGATTGACTCCTACAAATGGCTCTTTTGGTGTGGTTACAAACGCAATAGCGATTAACATGCCTGAGGGGTTCACGGTTAGATTGCCAGATGGAAGATCTTTGAACCAGCATTACGAGATTCAAGGAGACAGCGATTATAGCGGAAATGGCGGCGTTGTACCCGATATTCAAATTCCCTTGAATCGAAATACATTTATAGCGAAATATGTAGATGGGATTGATCTTGAATTGGAATATGCAATGAATGTAATGCAATGAAAGTAATGCAACGAAAGTAATGCACTTGCTTCTTTTGTACAAAAGGATGAGTATAGATAAAGGGAAGCAGCAGTGGATCGGAAGGTGGTTGGTTGAGACTGCTGCTCTCCTTACTTATGTTTGATGCAATATGTATCTCTTCAAGCGGTCTGTATGTGCCATCGAATCTCAGCTTCTTAGCAAATGTCTAGCAACCCTCATCTACCTTTCAGAAGGGGAAAAGGCAATCCCGATTACGAGCAAAATCCAAAGCGGTGCATCTATCCCCATATTGACATCCCTATTTCTCCTTACTGTCATGACGTCTTTCTTTATTCATAAGCAGCTTTAGCATTTGATTGATTACAATTTGAATGACAATCCTGCTTCATGCAAAACAGATTTTAACTTCGGCATCGAGGCTGGCCCCATCCCATGCAGTTTCAATATCTCTTTTTCGCTGTATGTTGCCAGTTCGTCCAGAGAAGTAATGCCGATGTTCTCCAATGCACGTCTAGCCGGCGCCGAAAGCAGGGACATAAATTCTTGATCCGGTTTTCGCTCTCGCTCGCAGATTGGACAAATTGGACAATCACTGCTTCTCTCGTACTGGTGGCCTCGTTTACATGTTCTAATTGTTTTATTCGATCTCTCCATTTTCATTATTCTTCCTTCCTCTTACTCTTTATCTCAGTCGCATCTCAAATGTTGGAAATATCCCCCTAATCAGCTACCATACATTACGTGACGTTGAGGATTCAGCTCCTCTGTAAGTATTATTTCATTGTAGCATCATTGCATTCTCTACGATTCATCGCATCCAAGCGTCGTTAGCAAATAATAAAGCGGCCCCAATCCATGACGTACCGGATGAAGACCGCTTGCCTTTTGCTATTAGATGCGATTGTCTACATGACTGGCTGTAACTCATTGTGCAAACCAAGTGATTTTGCCGTTGCTGCTTGAATTTCACGGATAAGCTCAGGATTACCCGCTAAGGACTGACCATAGGATGGAATCATCAGTTTAATCTTTGGTTCCCATTCTTTCAAATGCTGAGGGAAGCATTGCTCAATGACTTTCAGCATGACATGAACAGCAGTGGAAGCCCCCGGTGAAGCGCCAAGCAGCGCAGCAATCGAACCATCTGCGGCATTAATGACCTCTGTGCCAAATTGAAGCGTTCCTTTACCGCCATGTGAAGTGTCCTTGATCACTTGCACACGCTGTCCTGCTACGACCAAGTCCCAATCCTCGCTCTTGGCGTTCGGAACAAAATCGCGTAAATCCCTCATGCGCTTTTCTTTCGATAACATAACTTGCTGAATCAGGTATCTAGTCAGCGGAACGTTCTTAGCCCCTGCTGCCAGCATTGTCACGAGGTTGTGCGGCTTGACAGATGTGATCAAATCAAACATGGAGCCTGTTTTCAAAAACTTAGGCGAAAAGCCGGCAAACGGCCCGAAGAGCAATGTTTTTTGTTGTCAATATATCGTGTGTCAAGATGCGGTACAGACATCGGCGGAGCGCCAACAGGTGCTTTTCCATATACCTTGGCATGATGCTGCTCGATAATTTCTGGATTGTTGCACACCATAAATAGCCCGCTTACAGGGAAGCCTCCGATTCCTTTTCCTTCAGGGATACGGGACTTTTGCAGCAAATGCAGGCTTCCACCGCCGCCGCCAATAAAGACGAAATTGGCCGTATGTCGTTCAACAGAACCACTTTGGAGATTGCGCACCTTTAGTTCCCAAGCTCCATCTCTCGTACGCTTGAGGTCTTCCACACTTTGCCTGTAATGAATCTTGACATTTCTCTTCGTTAAATGATCAAGAAGTATGCGCGTTAAGGCGCCGAAGTTGACATCCGTTCCGGAATCAATTTTAGTTGCCGCCATCGGTTCATTTACAGTTCTGCCTTCCATAATGAGCGGAATCCATTCATGCAATTTAACCGGATCATCGGAAAATTCCATTCCCTGGAACAAAGGGTTCGATGATAGCGCTTCAAATCTTTTTTCAGAAATGCAACATTTTTATCCCCTTGTACCATGCTCATATGAGGCAAAGGCATAATAAAGTCCTGCGGATTGCGAATGAGATTGTTGTTTACTAGGTAAGCCCAAAATTGCTTGGACACCTGAAATTGCTCGTTAATTTTAATTGCTTTACTTATATCTATTGATCCGTCCGGTTTTTCGACGGTATAGTTAAGCTCGCAGAGTGCAGCATGCCCAGTTCCTGCATTATTCCACTCGTTGGAGCTTTCCTCTCCTGCGTTTGCAAGCTTTTCAAACACAGTAATTTCCCAGTCCGGTGCTAATTCTTTTAGAATTGTCCCCAATGTCGCACTCATGATTCCGGCACCAATTAAGATAACGTCTGTTTTAGTTTGTCTGTTGATCATTTTTACCGTCCTTACATGCTAATGTATTTGTAGAAAAGATATAGGCGCATCTGCCTGCTTGACTCATTCATCCAGATAGTCAATCGGAATGCACAAAACCAATGCCATCACTCAACTACTTACCGAGCGTTATTGTTTTGGTTTGCCGATTCCAGTGAATAACAGCCCTGCGAGCCCCCTTAATTGCGCTAGTACTGCTTTTTTGGACATAAAAATGCTCTACGCAATAACTTCGTGGTACCACCAATTTTTGATTAGCGATCATCCCCATTATGCTTTTCTCACCAACGACTTGAAAACAGCAATCTTAAACAGCAAAAAAATTCAACCTGAGAGCAAAGACCCCTGTTCTCAGTGGAAAGGAATATCAATTGAGACCCCTTCGTTAAACTCTAGATTCAAAAACATTGAATCTCCTTATTTGACCTCATTTGCTGTTAAATCTGGGGTGCCGTGACTCCTTGAGGATTAATATTATCATAACATAAAAAAATCCATTTGTTAGTATTGATTTTAAACATAAATGTTTGGATAGTCTTTGATTTCTTATTGGGACTACTTCTCTTATGGTTTATAACTGATCAGTAGTCATTACCTCTATAATAGTTAAGTTTTATCCTTTGATTATAGTACATACGAGGAAGTGACGGAGTAGAAGCCCACGCTGCTCTCGACAGAATGCACTCTGCGGTCTCGACAATGGCGCAGCCTTCGGCGCACTTTCCCAGGCGTAAAAGAGAGCGTGCATCAGGTCGATGAGTACATCATTGGCGAGATGCTGAAGGCAACGTCATTCTATGCCCGTGCGATCTATGAGTTCGCCAATCTGTAAGACTGATGGAAGCGGATGGCTCACTGATCGTGTTCTCCCTCCTCCTCTCGGGTGTATCAATGCAATTAGATCCTCCTGGGCATATTAGGGATATTACGATGAGGGAGGAATTGGGAACGTGAGTGATTTGTTGAAAAAAAGCGGTCTCCCTGGGCTGGGGCCTCGCCGTGGTCAGCAAGGAGAAAATCGAGGCAGCCGTGGACGAGCTTGTCCAGAAGGGACAAATCGCTCCCGAGCAGTCGAAAGCGCTTGTTAACCAACTCGTGGAACGGGGGCAAGAGGAGCAAGCCTCCTTCAGCGCCTCTATTCAGGATATGGTGAAGCGCAAGCTGCAGGACTTCGATATGGCCGCCAGTTCCGACCTGATCGCACTGAAGCAACGGATGATGATGCTGGAGCAGCGGATTGTCCAGCTCGAAGGGGCTAGCTCAGATGAACCTGGCGATGAGGATGGACAGCCGAATATGGAGACGGACGGGCCGTGCGGATTAGGCATGCGGGCCGCTACCGCGATATCGCCATGGCGTTGATGCGTTATGGCTTCGGCTATGTTGTGGAGGAAATTGGACTGAGTCGGGTATTGTCCCTACACACGAAACGCCGCAGACGAAGACACTGGGCGAACGGCTTCAGGAATTCGCCCAGTCAATGATTGCCGAGCTCGACTATCAGCATGAAGGGCGCAACACCGATAAGATGGCGCAGCTGCTGCGCAGAGATCCCGGCATCCATATTCCGCGCATCGATTGGGAACGATCCTCGGCCAAGGTGCTGATAATGGAATATATGGACGGCATGATGCTGAACCACTATATGGAACGGTTCCCGAACGGGCCGGAGCGCAAATCGATCGCCAAGCGCCTCGTGCATGCGATGCTGCACCTGATCTTCATCGATGGCTTCTTCCACGTCGACCCCCATCCGGGCAATATTATGGTGCTCGATCAGAACCGGATCGCCCTAATCGACTTCGGCATGGTCGGACAACTGGGCGGGGAAATGAAAGAGAATTTAGCGGAGCTGATTATTGCGCTGATGCAGCACCGAACGTCGGTCATGCTCCGGGCGATTGCCCGGCTCTGCCTCATCTCCGACATGACGGATATGGATGCGCTGCGCCGCGACCTGGATAGGCTGCGGGATCGGTATTACGACGTGCCCGTTCTCCAAGGTGAGCCTCGGACAGTCTCTTCATTGACTTGTTCGCCGTCGCCGAGAAGCACCGGATTGTCTACCCTCCCGATCTGATACTGTTGGCCAAGGCGCTGCTCACCTTGGAAGGCATTGTGGAGAGGCTCAATCCGACCATTTCTATCCTCAATATGGCTGAGCCGTTCGGCGTCAAGTTGCTGAAGGAGAAGTACAGCCTCCGCCGCATCCAGAAGAAGATGGCCGGCGGCACGCTCGATCTGGTGCAAGCGGTATCCGATCTGCCGATGCAGGCGAACCGGCTCTCACACCTGCTCAGCAGGGGCAAGATCAAGGCCGAAATGGAGCTGCCAGATCTGGAAGAGGTGCTGCACAAGCTCGATCAGATCAGCAACCGGCTCTCCTTCAGCATCGTGCTGCTTGCCTTTAGTGTTATTATGGTCGGGCTGATCGTTGGCTCCTCGCTAAGCAGGAGGCCGACGCTGCTCTGGGACATTCCCGTGATCGAGATCGGCTTCCTCATCGCGGCCTTGATGTTCATCTGTCTGCTGTTGTCGATTTTCCGATCCGGCAGGTTCTAGCAAGGAAATACGGGGAGCTGTGCTGAAGGCGCAGCTTCTCCAGCATTTATTCCTCTTTACTCTGCGCAGCTTTGAAGCGGGATGTCCTTCCTCCCCCACCATCCCTCCGGATCCGGAGAAGCATACACAATCTCTTGCTTGGAATTCACATAGACAAAGTATGGATACTCCGTTATCTGGTAGGCTTCAAATATGTTCTCGTCAGCTTGCAAAAATCGGATTCCATTGCTATGTCTATACAGATCTTTGTAGCTACCAATTCCGCTTTCTTTTAGCAAAACTGCTGCATTTAGGGCGCTTCCCCGTTCCATGCTTGCTTGTATCCATCTCTCTAATGAGGGGATGCAGTATGGGCAGTGTGAATCGATAAATATAAGCAGGATTCCATTCTTCGCTATGGCATGGCTTAAGTCAAAAAGGGTATCACCGACATCCGGCAACACAAACGAGGGAGCCTGCTGGTGCAATAAGGGGTATTGTCGGCGACTTTCCCATTCTCCCCCCATGCTTTTCGTCCGCTGAAGCATAGAAGACAAGGTTTTGTAAACAACGATAGTTGCAAATATAACGCTTGCTAGCAAAGCGAATTGAAAATAGATAGCCATATCAACCTCCGCCATAAAAAATCTCGTCCTTGCGAACCTACCATATTATGTATATACTCGATTTATATATTACCTGTCTTTTACTTTGATGGCAAATACTGACGAAAGGCGAAAAATGATGTATTCTTTCTTACCTATTTGGCGAGGTTCCGGGTTTGCCCTTCTTTATATTTGGAGATTGAACAAACCCTATTTTTACGTTTCTATTACGCTTCATCTCGCGCTAGGTTTATTGCCTCTGCTTAGCGTATGGACCATGCAAGAACTCGTGAACGAGGTTATTTTAATCGCTCAACCCGGGCATGGATTTGCCACAGCGTTATCGATTTTATGCTTCCAAATGGTCATCATTCTGTCTGCCTATATTCTTCAATTTTTATCTCAATTAAATGATCAAAAACTTGAAAATCTGCTCGGACTGGTGCTCAAAAAACAGATATTCCGCAAAATTATGAATCTGCCCTACTCCACCTTTGAGGATCCGTCTTTTTATGATCAGAACCAGCGAATTATCAATAGCCACTTCCAAATCGTTTCGATGGTTAAGGCCATTATGTCTTTAGGAAGCACCATCATCACGGTTGTGTCGTTAGTGGGCTACATTACCCATATTCATTGGGGATTGCTGGTTATTATCTTTCTATTTTCAATTCCGATCCTGATGATTCATATCCGTTTCGGCAATAAAAGATATGCGCTCGCTCGATTTCTGACTCCCTACCACAGAAGAGAAATGTACATATCCGATCTCCTAACCCAACGAGATTCCTTGAAAGAGATTCGCCTCTTTGGACTAGGCTCGCATCTGATCGAGAAATGGTCTTCCTTCTATAAGCGGAGCGCACAAGAAAAATACAATTTATCTAAAAATCAAGGCATATGGGAGCTTGTCGGCAGCATGCTGCTCACGTTGACCTATATTGTGTCCGGGATTCTAATTATCCTGCTGATCTCGGCCAAAAAGATAGCAATTGGGGCGTTCGTGGCGTCCCTGCAATCGATTCAAAATATTCAGTCCAGTTTAACCGAAATTTCCGCTTCACTATCCAATATCTACGAAATCAGTTTGTATATCGAGGATTTCAAATCTTTTCAACAAAAAGAGGAACTGTCATGCTCATCTTCTCAAATCAAATGCGGCGCCATCAACCAGATCAGCGTGCAAAATCTCACGTTTACTTATCCGAATCAAATAGAACCGACTCTCAAAAATATTCATCTGTCTATAAAAAAGGGACAAAAGATAGTTATCATCGGAGAAAACGGCTCCGGCAAGACCTCGCTGATCAAATGCATACTAGGTCTGTATGATACGGTAGAAAATACGATATACGTTAACCAAGTTCCTTTGCACAACTATGATATTGCATCCTATCATCAACGGATTGCTGCTTTATTTCAGGATTTCATTGAATTTGAGTTCAGCGCCCGGGAGAATATCAGCTTTGGCAATCTGAAAAACCCAAGTAAGTCCGAAGTGATTGCTGCTGCCCAAAAAACGAAAATTCATGAGCACATATCCAAGCTGCCTAAGCATTATGAGTCATTGCTAGGACGTCATTTTGAAGGGGGCCATGAATTATCAGGCGGACAATGGCAAAAGCTGGCCCTATCCAGAGCTCTATTTAAAAATAGCGATGTGATCATTCTTGACGAGCCCACCTCATCCATGGATCCGGAATCGGAGCTCGATATTATTCATGAATTATTCCAAGAGAACAATGATAAAGCGGTGCTGATCATTACGCATCGTCTTGGTGTCGCCGTCCAGGCGGACTATATTTTGGTGATGAAGGAAGGCCGCATCGTCGAGGAAGGCACACATCAAGAGCTTTTGCGCCAACAGGGAGAATACCATCGTTTATATCGGGCGCAAACCAAAATTTATAATCAGGAAAGCGGGGTTGTCGTCTAAACATGGCTCTCGTTGTTATGTTCCAAAATGTGCTTGCCTTCTTGTTTATTTCCACCTTTTTACATAAAACACTGAACTATGGTGAACATATTCGCATCATGAATGCTTATTACCTTGTGCCAGCCCGATTCATAGTTCCTTCTTTTATATTGTTTGCCGCGGCCGAGCTTGCGATAGGTCTCTCGCTTCTCTTGTCCGGCATCACGGTTTATCATGTGGTTTCCATAGGTTCTCTGCTAAGTATTTATACCTTTGCAATCGGTTTCAATTTGATGCGCGGGCATCGGCATATAAATTGCGGCTGTGGCGGGATACTCGAAAATGATCAGCTAAACTGGGGATTAGTGCTTCGTAATCTTCTTCTCGTTTTTTTGGTTGTAGGGATATGGAAATCTCACACATTGTACACAGAAGAGATCGCTTTTATTTATGGACTTGAGCTATTCATGCTCTCTCTCATCCTTTTTTCGTTGCTCTATCTGTTCAAGGAAGTGTTCAACATCAAGAAGAAACTTATTCACCTCATGAAGATGTTTATCTGAAAACACGAGGAAGGGGATTTGAATGACCGATTTTATCATTATCATTACTTTATTGCTGGTACTCATCCAGTTGCTGCTTATATTCATGCTGGCAAGACTCATTGGGCAATTTCTTACGAAAATAAAAAGCGTGGGCGGGATTTCGTTAACCGAGCTCCAAATTGGTGAGCAAGTTCCGCTTTTTCGTGAATGGGGTTCACAAGGGCGCAAAGTGATTCTAAGGGAATTGTTGAACCACAGAAAAGTGCTGCTTCTCTTTATCAGCACGACATGCCAAACCTGCAAAAGCATACTGCCTGATTTAGAAAGAGTGGTTGAAAATTGGGATATACACATCGTCGTTATCAATACGGATAAGCAATCCAATGACGAAGAGATTCAGGCGATACTCCCTTCCGGCATCGAATATGTTCGTTCTGTGGACATTATGGACGCTTATGGGGTAAGCAAAGTACCCTATGCTTTTCTAGTAAATCAAAACGGAATCCTAGAATCTCATCATTCATTAATGAGTTCGAACATGCTGTGGAACATGCTGGAGAATGAAACGGCGAGTTCCCACGGAGGGATCCCCGGCCCCTTATCGGTTATGAATGAGTAAATTAGCGCGGTAAGAAAAACGGCCACAGAAAGAAGCGATTTAGCATCTTAATAGAGGCCAAATCGCTTCCTTGGTTCATCCCGTTCCTATTCTGGCGAAAATAGGCTTGTTCCTAGCATCCGCATCTTACTTTTGTTTGACTTGAACACACTTCACCCGTATCTCGATCAACATAGTACTCCCAGGAGGACACTTTTTGCATAATGCACAGGACGTCGGAGCGGCAGGAAACCACTTTGCGCGTTAAGATGCAGCGTGCGGCAGCAGGCTGGAATCCTGTCAACTTGCTCAAAAAATTTTTCACTCTCATTACCCCTCCATTACCAGTATTTTGATTGCATACATATTATATACCATTTATATTATAAAATCCATATTTGGTTTTATTATCTAATTTATAACACCCATGCTGTACGTACGGTAAAAGAAGCCCCATCGCGCGATGGGGCTTCTATCTATTGATAAGCTTCTTCTGCTAGGATGAACGGGACACAATAAAGTCAGCTCTTCGCGCCTTGCCGTCCTTCACACTTTGCATTCGTAGATGCCTATTGTTTATGGAACGGTATTTCTACGCCTTCATCAATAAAGATTCCTTCAGAAATATGGATATAACTCATCGTATTTCGAATCCAATACAGGTTAGGTTTAACTTTAAATAATTGGGTATCATGTTGGTCATGGAAAGATAAAATATAGAAGTTTATCCCCTCTTTAATGATGAAGGATGTTTGATATTCATCAGCAAGTTGATAAGTACCTGCGATATGATCGGCACTATTGAATTCCATGATACTAGGTTGCTTTGAAGCATTAGGTTCTTTACTGTCATTAGGTTGGCCTAAGAATTCTATTATTTGCTGCTCGTAAACAGGACTTACCTCTTCATTCGTTAAGAGAACCGTCACCTCTCCGCTTGTCAAAGAACATAAGCAATGCGACGAATAGCCAGGCCAACCACCAGAATGACCAAAAGAACCGTCTTGAATGATAAACCCACAACCATATGAGCTATGTAACGGTGAAGGAGTAAGTGCGCGATTCACCATTTCAAGCGATACTAATTTACCTTGAAGAAATCCTTTTACAAATTGGGCAATATCTTGAGCGGTAGCATAAATCCCTCCGTCACCATAAAAATCGTGTTTCTTATTGATATCTTTAAAAATCGGATCATCTGTTGCATGGATATATTTCTTATTTATAAAATCAAATAGCTTGCCAGCAGCAATTGGTTTCGATTTTGGCTTCGTTGTCGTATTTTGAAGTTGAAGAGGCTTGGCAATCATTTTTTGTAAATAATCCTCATAAGAAAGTTGACTTGCTTGTTCGATAATTTTAGCTAGCAAAACATAATTTGTATTTGTATAAAGCCAACCGCAACCCGGTAGGAAATAAGGCTCCTTGTTATGTAAAATATCTTCAAAATCTTCAACTGAGGAATTACCTATATATTCTGGGATACCAGATGTATGCATCAATAAATCCTCAATCGTTACATCTTTAAAAGTACTTGTATCAAACCATTTTGTCAGGTTGTCTTTAAAATGAATCACCTTCTGCTCTATTAATTGAAGTACCATCACAGCAGTGTACATTTTGCTTAAGGAAGCAATGTTAAATAGTGTTTCCCCCGTAATCGGAACTGAATTTTCCATATCTGCAAAGCCTATTGTTACATTCGCAATTTCGTTATTGCTCGTTTCTACATAAACTGCTCCGTTGAACTGGATTTTTTCAAGCGTAGAATAAATAGAGTTAAACATAATTAAGCCCCCTAAATATATTAGTTATCTAACATATTGGATGTGAAGAACTCAAATGAACTCTTCAGCTGCAATTTGTTTCAATTTTTTTGTAATTCTTTCTAACTCGTTACGTTCGGCAACAGTTAGTTTAGAAAATAAACGATCGGCCACAGAGCGCTCGACATATTCTTGCTTTTCAAAGTACTCCTCACCTTTAATTCCTAACGTAATAAACACTTCACGGCGATTATCAGGATTAATTGCACGATGAATAAACTGGTTTTTCTCCATCTTCGCAATAAGCTGGCTTACTGCACTAGAACTAATGTTCATTTCTATAGCAATTTCACCAACCGTTATCTTGTTGGCAGCGTATACAATATCCAGCAATACAGCTTGCTGAGTGGTGATAGAGCTAGCTAAATATGGTTTATAGTGTTTGTAAATCAAGCGGTTAATGGCATAATCAGCTTCATTAATTTGTTTTACTTGTTCATAGATGTTCAAGCAGCTCACCCTCGGAAATATGTTAGATACCTAATATATTAGAGAAGGAGCTAAGATAAGTCAAATTTCGGTGAGTAATAAAAGCTAATACTGTTCTATAAAGTCTTCTCAAAAATATAAAGGTCGCCTTCTTCTCTAACTTTGGCATATCCGCACTTTACATAAAAATGATGATTTTTTACGCTCCATCTAGGAGTATCCAACCACCATTTTTTACAACCAGGATATACTCTTTCAATTTCTAGTATTACTTTCATGCCGATTCCTTGATTCTGAAAGTTCGGATCAACAAAAATTCTCCCTAAATTATGTACTTGACTGCTTTCTATTACGATTAAAGCTCCCCCTATTATTTCTTCATTAAAGAGCACCTTAAAATAGTTACAAAATTGCATCATATCTGCTTGCCAACTCATTGAATCATATCCTGCTGGCCCACCAATTTCGTTATTATTGAAATGTTTTGATTCTTTATTAAAGCTGTTGCTCGTTCTAGTTTCAACATTTGATGTGCCTCCATTATTATGCGTTTACGAGTCTCTCCAAACAATCCTTACGTTTGTTATTTCGTATTCTCTTGTTTCAGGCACGTTTGATTCCGAATATGGACTCCGATATTCGGGCAATGCATCGTGTAAATCCTTTATAAACTTATACTCTTTGCCATCAAGCTTGTTTGTAAAATAGATATCATATCTCTTTACAACACCATGTATAATAGCTATCTGATAAGTAGTAAAAGGATTTGTTATTCCGCCGCTATTCGTCATTTCCGCTTCGAGCTCATGTAATGATTTAAATTGTGTTAAAAACATGTCTTCATTGTGCCCAACGTAATCAAATAGCAAATAATCCCCCGCTACCATTTCTTCTCCCGATAAAGGGACTTCTCGCTTTCTGAAGTAATATACATTCTCGTCCAGATTCAGAGGATTCCGAAGAGGAAGATTGTCTTCTCCAATAACATCTACATATTCAAGAATGTAATTCACATTTTCCAGGAGTTCTTCCGATGTATATGAATTATCCATTAAGAAGGAGGATTTTGCTATGATTTCAGCTAAGCTTGATATTTTCATTTTCATGATCTAGTTTCCTTTCGAGTGTTTCGCATATTGTATTTCTCTGAGAGGCTCAGGACGCATTTTGCAATCCTTTCAACTATTCTTCCCATTCATAATCAAATACCTCATAAAACTCTTTCGTTTCAAGATTCCTTTCAAAGGCACATTGTGGCTCCCGATCTATAAACGCAAGAATCGAATCATCCATATTCAATACCTTTCCAATCGAAATAAATTGATAATTATCAACATCGTCAGGATCATGTTCTTCATATCCCGTAAAGAAACTCCATCCCGTATCCGATTCTGAGCCTTCATTAGGAAAGTCCCTTACCATAAAATTAAATTCATTTCGATCCAACACGTCGTTCGTTACAACGACCTTCTTCTCAAAATAATAATCCCAATTGACAGCGCTAGGATCGTGCTGCATCGTGTCACAAATATGTTCGATTCTAAAATGAATTTCTTGACCGAAAACTAAATCCTTGATAGATATCGGCTCATTCCGTAAGGTTCCAATCAGTTCATCACCTGATCGATGGATGATTTCAACCCACATTCTCTCCCCACAATATTCTGCATCTTCTTCATCACTGAGAAAGCTGAGCTTGACCAACTCACCAACCTCAACCTTGCTTAATACGTACTCACTTGGAACATAAAACGTATATGGCGCTTCCTTATGTTTTTCAACAACACTGTCCAAACTCCATGTCATTATATATGTATCTCCTTTGCACAATTGGAGGTTTCAGAATCATTCTACCCCGTTACATGAATCCCTCAAATAAAACTTGAAATTTACCTAATAAAGAATAAAATAATAAAAGTTGAAATAAGTTATCAATCTTTTGGCATCTTAGTTGATTACATTAGAAAAGAAGGAATAATTATGATGATGTTTTTGATGTTGGCATTAAGTCTAGGTTTACTATTTTTCATTCATTATTTATCGAACCATAAGATTCAATATGAAGCAAATCTTCCAATTTCAAAGAAGAGATTTATCATAAACCTTTTGCAGTTCGTTAAATTTGCTCCTTTCATTGCTTTACTTGTTCTACTCGTACTGGTTTTAACAACTCTACATACTAAAGCAGGCATTCGACTCTCTCATGCATGGTATGCTGCACAATTTTGGGCTTATTATACGTTCCTGTATTGCATTTATATGATAACCAAGAAAAAACTTCTTCTATTTTCCATGATTATATCTTTATTCATAGCTATTTATAACACGCCATTATTTCACTTTGAAAACCAATTTACAGGATATAATGTAGTTGTGGCTAATATTTTCGGAACTTTGATGTTTATCAATTTATGGATGGCAATCTCTAAAATTTTAGTGGAAATAAAAAATAAGTAGTACCTTCTGTACCTATGACAGACGGAACGGAAATAGCCAGTGAATTGAGGAAACTGCCACCATAACGTGAATCAAATCAAAACACCTTCAAGAGAATGACCTTATATCGTAAGATACGAGAGTCTACCTTGGAGGTGTTTTTTTGTTGGCAATTCCCCCCATGTTAAATCAACTCGCCCCTAGATAGCTTGTCTCTTAGGTCAGGTCGTGTAAGTTCTCCCATGATTCTACATCTAATGTTCAATTATATAGATTCATAACTCCCTCAATCATACTTTGCTCAATCTTCCATGGGCTGGGGATAGTGGAATGAAATATATGTATGATATAGCATATTTAGCTATTAATAGTATACTTATTAAGTGTGGTTATACCTGTCCGGTAACCGCAAAATATGAATGAAGGAGGCGCTTGAATGACCATAAGCCCGACACTCCCGTCGTTCAATCCATTTTCATCCGATTTCAAGGATCATGCTTATACGCTGTATGAGAAGCTCAGAGAACATGATCCGCTTCACCGAATTACTTTGCCGAACGGCAGAACAGCCTGGATCGTGACACGCTATAAAGATGCCGTAGCAGCGCTGAAAGCCGATTATTTGAGGAAAAATTTGTTCCAATTCGTCACGCCCGAGGAAATGGGACTTCCCCCGTTCCAAATGGATCTGCTAGTCAGACATATGCTGAATTCGGATCCGCCGGATCATACCCGGCTCCGTAGCCTCGTGCAAAAAGCATTTACCCCCCGCATGATTGAGAGGCTAAAGGAAAGTATCCAGAACATAGCGAATTCGCTGCTTGATCAAGTAGAGAATCAGAGATCCATGGAGCTGATTCAAGATTATGCCTATCCCCTTCCGATTATTGTCATATCGGAGATGCTGGGTCTGCCCAACGAAGACCGGGATAAGTTCCGCGAATGGTCCCATGCGCTCGTCTCAGCCATCAATGTGCCGGAGAAATATAAGCAAATCGAATCGGACATAGACGCTTTTACGGACTATATTACGAACCTGATTGAGCGGCGCCGCCAAGATCCGAAGGAAGATTTGTTATCCTTGCTTGTGCAAGCGGAAACCGAAGGGGACTCCTTGTCGGAAAAAGAACTGATATCGACCATTATTCTATTGATCATAGCCGGACATGAAACGACCGTAAATCTGATTGGAAATGGAATATTCACATTGTTGACTCATCCGGACGAACTGGAGAAACTTCGGAACACTCCTTCCTTGATGGATTCCACCGTCGAAGAGCTGCTGCGGTTCATGGGCCCGGTCGAATTCGCAACGAATCGCTGGATCGGAGAAGATTATGAATGGAACGGCAAGCTCATCTCGAAGGGAGACATGGTGCTCGTTGCACTTGCCTCAGCCAATCGTGATCCTGACTACTTCAAGGATCCAGATCGGCTGGTCTTGTCCCGGGAACGGAACCATCATATCGCGTTCGGAATGGGTATCCATCATTGCCTGGGAGCTCCTCTCGCCCGCCTGGAAGGACGAATTGCAATTGATACGCTCTTGCGTCGCCGAAGCCGGATGAAGCTGGCCGTATCGCCCGAGCAGCTCGAATGGCAGCCCACTTATCTTATGCGGGGATTCGTCTCTTTGCCTCTTCAATTCCAATAAGGCACGCGGCTTGTTGTAGCGAAGCCCCTTCCTGCCACATTCCGCTTCCTGCTCCACTCCTTGTGGGGCGGGAGGCTTTTACCTGTTTGAACCAGGTATCTTATACATACTTCATCATAGGAACAACCTATGCCATATATTCGACATGGCTTTAACTACATAAGAAATAACTATCGTTTGTTAAATTAGAAGCATGAGCTCGATAAAAAGGTTGATTATCATCGGATGGATTGCACAAAATACAATGGCTAAGAACGATAACCCCTGAAGCCTGTGCTCAAAATCAAACTATTGACACAAAAGTGTATTACACGTATAGTACATGCATAAGATGTATGAACCACTTAGTACACACACTAACCGTATGGAGTTGGTTGTATGACAGAAGAACAAAAATTAGGTGTCAGCTTTAATGTTCGAGAACCGGTATATATTCAAGTTGTCCGCTACTTCAAGGAACAGATTGCTACAGGGCAAATCGGAGCGGGAGACAAAATTCCTTCACGGCGTGAACTGGCATCAGTAATGAAGATTAATGCGAACACGGTGCAGAAGGCGTATAAGGAAATGGAGGAACAGGGTTTGATCGTAACAGAAGGAAATTCCCCAAGTCGAATTACACAGGATCAGCAAATACTAAGCTCGATTCGTGCTGAATTAATCGAAAGTGCAGTCGATATATTCATCAGTTCCATTCGGAATATTCAAATACCAGTTGAAGAACTGGTAGATATTATAAAGACAAAATATACATCCGAGCGAAAGTTATCTCCAGAGGGTGGTGACACAAGATGATTCAGGTGAATCAGATGGTGAAGAATTATGGATTCAAGAAGGTACTAAATGGCGTTAGCTTCACTGCTGCCAAGGGAGAGATTACCTGCCTGATCGGAATCAATGGTGCCGGGAAGTCAACGGTGCTGAAGTCCATCATGGGACTGACACCATACAAAGGAGAAGTCTTAATCGATAATGTAGCACTAACACCTGTGATGTATGAGAAAATTACTTTCATTCCAGATTCGTTAACGATGCCCTCCAATATGCGAATTGCTGATTGCTTGAGCTTTATGGCTGACTTTTATCGGAATTGGAACACTGAACGTGCAAAGGAATTGCTTAAGTTCTTCCAACTGAGCTCTTCGGGTCGCGTATCCTCATTGTCTAAGGGAATGGCTGCGAAGTTAAATTTGTTGCTCGGACTTGCCTTGGATTGTGATTACATTCTAATGGACGAACCGTTCTCGGGGATTGATATGTTCAGCCGCGAGCAAATTGCTGATGTGTTCACGAGTGAATTGATCGAGGATCGTGGTGTGATTATTACAACTCATGAAATTAACGATATTGAGCATTTAATTGATAAATCGGTCTTGCTAAAGCACGGGAAGGTAGAACGTGAATTCTACTGTGAAGAAGTTCGCGAGCAGGAAGGTAAGTCCATTACGGACGTAATGAGAGAGGTGTACATGAAATGAGCGCTTTTGTGAAGCTATTGAATTTTGAAATGAACCGATTTTCAAAAATATATATTGGACTCATGGCGCTGACAGTCGCCTTGCAACTTGCAGCAGTCACCATCGGTGCTAATCAGTGGCTGGATTCTGCGAATGAGGCAATGAGAGTGAATCACTGGACCCTTGAGCAATATCACAATGTGACTGGATATATTCAGCTAAACAGTACGGTGTATGATCACTTTAATAGACTTCTATATTTCGGATCCATATTTTTGAGCATAACAATGTTGCTAGTATATAGCTGCAT
The DNA here is from genome assembly GCF_000293805.1 of Paenibacillus alvei DSM 29. Lineage (GTDB taxonomy): Bacteria > Bacillota > Bacilli > Paenibacillales > Paenibacillaceae > Paenibacillus_B > Paenibacillus_B alvei. The sequence continues at coordinate 136,418 of NZ_AMBZ01000008.1, forward strand.
CATCTGGTACCGTGACTGGAGAGGTAAAAATACAGTAGTATATCGCCTGCTCACGTTGCCATCTAATCGGGCGAATTTGTATTTTGCCAAGCTGGTTACGATCTTGCTATTCGTATTTGGATTTGTCGCCCTGCAAATTGTCCTTGTTCCACTGGAAAGTTTGATAGCACAGTCGATTCTTCCTGCTGAATTATATCGAACCATCTCGGTATTTGATTATTTGAAGCATCCTACTGTGCTTAAAGTTCTGGTTCCGCCCAACTTTTCTGAGTTTGTACTATACTATGGTCTGGTCATTACGGGCTTGATCGTCTTGTTCACAGCGATTCTAATGGAGCGGAGCTACAGACTGAAAGGGCTCGGCTTCATCGTACTATACATAGCGGTTCTAGCTGGATTAGCCTCAATACCCTATCTAATGGGTTATAGCAGATACGATAGCTACTTCTATCCAGGAGAAATCATAGGCGCTTGTATCGGATTAATAGTGATCATTGCTGGAGGTTCGCTTTGGTACAGCTTGTATCTATTGCGTAAGAAAATATCGGTATAATTGAAGGGGTATGGAGGTTAAAGAATGAGGAAATATATGGTTAACGCCATTCTTGCAGTGTTCGCGGTTATTACAATCGGGACGTATTATGTACAGGCTTCACAAGAGACACGACCTAATTATAAGCTGACGATGGTTCAAGGGGATGCTTCTCTCGTTGAAGGTATAGCTTTATACGGAAATTACATGAGTAAGGACAGTGTTTTTGGCATCGAATCAGCCTATATCACGACAAATGGTACAGAGTATACAGATAAAAAGTTAACGATAAGCCAAAGGTTCAATCGAAGACCAGTGAAAACGCAATTGGATAAATGGGTGGATCAGCATCGTCAGTTCATGCGTGGGAAGAACGACTTAGCTGGGTTCTATGAAAATCAGGATATACTTGCTTATGTGAATTGTACCGTAGATGAGATGCAATCCAATAATCCATCAGCGAAGAAGAATGCTAAGCTCAGTATTTCTGTGCTTAACAAGCAGAAGGACAATACGCAGGAAATCAGATCCGTTATCCATGTAGATCATGATGTTTCAGATATCTTTGTACAAAATGTACAGCTTGTTGATCAGCATCTTGTTGCAATGGTGTCTTTGATTCACAGTGCCAAAGGTTATGTATATGAACCGCAGATTATCCGTGTTAATCTAACAACAAAAGAGATTACAAATGAGCCGCTCACGTTACCAGGAGCTAAATCTGTAGCAGCAAATGGGGATAATCAATACGTAAGGTTAGCCAATCAAAATCTGGATCACACGGATCAATGGATTTTAAGTGTTAGTAAAGATAATCATAAAAAGTCATATCAAGTGGATGTTAAAACAGGACAAATCTCGCCGCTCGCGTTCCAAGGGCATGAAATGTTATTGAATAATATTATGAATGCTTATGGACAGAAAATTTATTTCCTGCAAAAAGCTGTATCGAGCAAGGAAAATATAGGATTCACTGTTATTTCTTACGATCTCGTGAGTAAAGAATATGAGACGATTCTGAAGAATACAAATATAGATTTAAGTGACAACATTACCTATGTTTTTAAACAAGACTATCTCTATATTATGGGTCATAAGAATTTCAAAGGTAATCGTCTATATGTATTCAATTTGACAAGCGGTAACCTTGAATACGAAGGAAAAGCAGTATCAACAGAGGCTGCAAATCAGGCTGAAGATGAAGCTAACATGGATTTGAATTATATCGATCTTGGTCAGTTTTAGAATTATTTTTAGAATTGAAAAAGAGAGATAAAGAGAGATAAAAAGGTGACAAAGGCCGAGCTAATGACTTTAATAGTCAATTAGCTCGGCCTTTTAGTTGAAAATATAAAACAGCCAACAATCACTGTTTTTCGATTAAAATATATTGTAAAACGATAAATTATGTGATAAATTCAATTCACAATAAATCTGTGAGGGGGTGTTTTTATGGAAAGAGGATCAACACTTTTTTAAGGGCTGCGGTTATTCTTATTGGAATCCCGGTTCTTGCTTTATGCATATTTGTGGTGCCAGGGATAGCGAGTTTCGCAGCAGAACTATATCCAGATTTTGGTTTAATGAAATATCTCATTGTCATCGATTTGTATGCCTCGGCGATACCTTTTTACTTTGCGCTGTATCAAGCTTTTAAGCTGTTAGGCTATATTGACAAGAACAAAGCTTTTTCGGAAATGTCTGTACGGGTTTTAAAGAAAATAAAATACTGTGCAATTACAATCAGTTGCTTGTATGCAGTTGGTATGCCACTCTTTTATCTCATGGCAGAGAGAGATGATGCCCCAGGGATTATAGTCATCGGCTTGATTATCATTTTTGCTTCCATGGTGATTGCCGTTTTTGCTGCAGTTCTACAAAAGCTTTTAAAAGAAGCTATTGCTATAAAATCAGAAAATGACTTAACTGTCTGAGGTGAAAACAATGGCGATTATAATCAATATTGACGTGATGCTGGCTAAAAGGAAAATGAGTGTTACAGAACTTTCGGAGAGAGTTGGAATAACAATGGCTAATCTTTCTATATTGAAAAATGGAAAAGCAAAAGCGGTGCGATTATCAACTTTAGAGGCAATTTGTAAGGCTTTGGAATGTCAGCCTGGGGATATATTAGAATACAAGAATGATGTGGAAACTTAAGAATGAAGTCAATAACACAACTATTGCATTTCGGATATCATCAGGCGATGAGTTGCACGTTATTGGTTTGTTGCTGGTTGAATCAATTTCATAATCTAACCCCGTGCAGTGACAAGGTTTTTCAGACATAGAAAAAGGAGTTATCTTTTTCATGAATGACGCTACTAACAACAAGAGAAAGACCCACAAGGAACGAACAGATGATTGCACTAAGATTTAGTCGCTTCATGATTTGTCCTCCTTCAAATAAATGTAACCCATAATGGAACCAAGCAGCGTTCATGCCCCTCCCATTACTATACATTCCATCCCGCAAAAATTTCCACGAACTAACAAATACAATAACCCTCCCGTAAGGAAGGGTTTCAACCAAATCATTACCATTACTTCTTAGCTGCATATTTCCGCATATCGAAGGCAACAGCCGCTACGATGATCGAGCCTTTAATAATCAACTGCCAATACGGGCTTACGCCGATGAAGGTCAAACCGTAGTTAATGACCGTAAAAATCAGTACGCCGGTCACTACACCTGGAACGGTTCCGATGCCCCCAGTGGTCGATACGCCACCGACTACGCAAGCGGCAATCGCATCCAATTCGTACATATTCCCGTAATTATTTGTCGCTCCCCCGGTTCTTGCGGCTTCAAGAACCCCAGCTAGGCCATAAAGCGCACCGGCAATGGCATAGATATACACAAGGTTTTTTCCCACGTTAATGCCTGATACCCTTGCTGCCTGCTGATTCCCGCCTATTGCATACATGTTCTTGCCCAGTCTCGTTTGGTTGAAAACAATCCATACGATACACGCAACTGCGATTGCAATCACCACGATAATCGGAATGGATACGCCGCCAACCCCGATGCTTCCTGTTCCGAAATATTCTTTAAAATCTGGCCGCAACCCGCCGATCGGCTGCGAATGATTCGGAGCTGTGTCAAAGTATAAGGAGTTGACACCATACACGGCCACCATCGTACCTAATGTCGCTATGAATGGTGGCACCTTGAACTTAGCGACGATTACCCCGTTAATGAGTCCAAATATTAGGCCTACAACGACCGCTAATAGAATTGGTACGAATAACGGCAACTCCCCCAAATCGGGAAAAAACCTGCGCGCATAATCGGTTGTCTGCAGCATAGACGCAGACACGACTGCGGATAAACCAACAATCCTTCCCGCTGACAAGTCTGTACCGCCTGTAATGAGAACAAATGCAACGCCCAGTGCGATAATGACCCGTGTAGATGATTGATTCAGAATATCCCGGAGTGGATTTAATCCTAGAAATGACGGATCGTAAATCGCAATTCCGATAATCAAAACGGCTAGAACCATATAGATCACATTTTGGGACATAAAACTTTGAATTCGCTTCGCATTCATCGTAGATCTCACCTTTCTCTGCCGCTTAATGCTGTGCCGCAAGCCGCATGATTTCCTCTTCCGTCGCTTCCTTTCCATTCAAAATCCCGGTCAATCGCCCTTCGGACATGACCATAATGCGGTCTGACATCCCGATGAGCTCCGGCATTTCCGAAGAGATCATAATAATGCTTTTGCCCTGCAAGGCCAGTTCAGCAATGATCGAATAGATTTCATATTTAGCGCCGACATCGATACCGCGGGTAGGCTCATCCAGCAGTAATATATCCGGTTCCGTCAGGAGCCAGCGTGCAAACAGCACCTTTTGTTGGTTCCCGCCAGACAGGTTCATGATGAGTTCGCGCGTAGATGGTGTTTTGGTTCTTAATTTCTGCACCATCGCATCCACTTCCGCCTTCTTCTTTTTCCCGTCTAACAGAAAATAAGGCTTGCGATAGTGCTCCAAATTCGCGATTGCCGCATTCTCATGCACCGATAGTACCGGGAAAATGCCAGTCACGCGGCGCTCCTCGGTTAACAATGCCATACCATGTTTCTTCGCAATGACGGGAGAATCGATCCGTACCTCCTTGCCTTGAATCGAGATAGTTCCCGATTGGATGTCCCGGAGTCCGAATAAAGCTTCCATCAATTCGGTGCGCTGTGCGCCTACCAATCCGCCGATCCCAACAATTTCACCGCGGTGCAAGTCAAAACTCACATGCTTGAATGATTTTGCTAGAGGAGAGGTCAACCCTTGAACGCGCATTACGACCTCGCCGGGCACGTTGTTCCGTTCCGGGAAGCGGTTCGTCAGATCGCGCCCGACCATACGGGAAATAATCAAATCCGTTGTTAAGTCGCATGCCGGCCACGTCCCGATTTTTTTACCGTCTCTCATAATCGTTACTTCATCTGATATTTGAAGGATTTCTTCCATTTTGTGCGATATATAAATAATGGCGACGCCATTTTTTTCAACTCTCGAATGATTCGGAATAGCTGCTCAACCTCGACATCGGTAAGTGATGACGTTGGTTCATCCATTACGATAATGCGGGAATGGAAGGAAACTGCTTTGGCAATTTCGATGGATTGGATTTTGGAAACCGATAACGTATGAACCATCGTCTCGGGCTGCAAATCGATATCCAGCTGCCTGAATAAATCACGCGTATTCTGTGCCATACGCCTATGGTCGATGAATTGTAAAGGGCCAAGCCCTCTCGTCGGAAATCGTCCCAGCCAAATGTTTTCCATTACATTCCGGTAAGGCACAGGGTGAAGTTCCTGATGAATCATGGATATCCCGATATTCAATGCCGCTTTTGAATTCGGAATCAGCACAGATTCGCCATTCACCATAATCTCGCCTTCATCAGGGGCATACATCCCGAATAGACATTTCATCAATGTTGATTTGCCCGCTCCGTTTTCGCCCATTAATGCATGCACAGTTCCAGGACGCACTTGCAGCGTCACCTGATCCAACGCCTTAACTCCCGGAAATTCCTTGGAGATCTTGTTCATTTCGAGCACGAATTCATGCTGTCCCATCCCTTTCGCCCCCTAAGTCTCTTCGTAAAAAGAGGAGGGACGAATAGCGAATATTCCCCCTCCTTAATCTGAAGCCTATCGCAACGGTTCACATTACTTCGCGTCAGCCATATTGTCTTTCGTAATTTTCTTATAAGAAATCCAAATGTATTGATTATCTGTGATCTCATAACCTACATTATCCTTCGTAGGCTTCTCGCCTTTCGCGAGCACGCTAGCGAGATTGATCGCGGCTTTTCCTTGGTTTTTCGCGTCGTTAAGAACGGTTCCAAGCAATGTGCCTTCTTCCAATGCCTGCAGCGCAGGCGCTGTAGCATCGACACCTACCACAGGAATATATTTGTTATCCTTGTAATAGCCATTCGCCTTCAATGCCTCAATGGCCCCCAAGGCCATATCGTCATTATTTGCAAACACGGCCTCAATCTTATCGCCATGCGCAGCCAAGAATGCCGCCATCTTCTCTTGCCCTTTTACGCGATCCCACATACCTGTGTCTTCTTGCAGCTTCTCGACTTTAATCCCCGCATCTTCGATCGCTTGGATTGAGTACTTCGTACGGAGTTCAGCATCCTGATGACCAGGCTCCCCTTTTAACATGACATATTGCAATACGCCATCCTTGTTCTTATCCGCTTCTGGGTTCGACTTCCAGTAATCTGCAATGAGCTGACCGGACATCGTACCGGATTCCTCCGCTTTCGCGCCGACATAATAGACTTTATCCCATTTCTTCATATCTTCCGGCAATGGCTCGCGATTCAGGAATACGACCGGAATGTCTTTGGCCATCGCCTTATCGATAATGACACCCGCTGCCGTACGGTCAACAGGGTTAACGACCAAGGCTTTAACCCCTTTCGTAAGAAACAAATCCACTTTATCGTTTTGGGTCGGCTGTGAATTCTGACTGTCCACGATATCGGCTTGGGCAATGCCTTTGGCTGAATCCGCAATCGCATTCCGTACGCCCGTCATGAACGTATCATCGAACTTATAAATCGCAACACCTACTTGCGGTTCACTGCCGCCATCCCCGCCTGTACCTTTTCCGCTCGCACAACCGGTAATGACAGCAGCAAATAATGCGCTCGCCATAATCAAAGCTGTTGCTTTCCTCATTTGATCTAGACCTCCTCCAACATCATTCCTGAATGCCCTTCAAAAGAATACGCTTTCATTATGATGGATTCCCATGAGAAACGGTATCGAAAATCCTCCTGAGTTCTATCGAAATTCTCATCACCTTGCGCCTCATTTATTTCACGAATGGAATCAACAGCTTCTGGTTTTCTGGCCACAGCATATTATCCAAATCAATTAGCTTGATGCCCGTATCCATTCTTTCAGGCACATTCCGCCCCTCAATAATATCCACGGCATTCTTTACAGCGAGATACCCGTTATTAAACGGATTCTGCAGGATCAGCGCCTGAACAACTCCATCTTGCAATAATCCCATTGTCTCGGGCGGACTATCGAATGCGATCACCTTCACTTTTCCGCCTTTGCCGGATCGTTGAATCTCTCGCCCTACGCCGATTGAAGACTCTGCATTTAATGCGACAATCCCGTCCAGACTCGGATATTGTGCGAGCCATCTGCGTGTGATCTCCTCCGCATTTCGTTGATTGGACTGCGAATATTGAATATCTACAACACGAACATTCGGAAATCTCGCCACATAATCTTGAAACCCTTCCTCTCGTTGACTCGCGTTTTTGGCTGCTTGGACAAAATTCATGACTGCAATCTGCCCAGATTCATGAATCAATTCGATCATTCGCTTAGCGGCCAGTTGCCCTGTTTCATAATTGTTCGTACCGACATACGTCTTCACGCGTGCAGACCCCACCTCTGAATCGATGGATATGATCGGGATGTTGTGGTAGGCAATTCGATCGGTCACTTGTGCCAACCCCATATAATCGCTTGCCGCAAGAATTACGGCATCTGGACCGTTCTGTATAGATTGATTCACTAACTCGATCTGGCCTGAAATATCATCTTCATCATTCGGAGCCAGGAATTGAAGCTTCACATTGAATTCCTTAGCCGCAGCCTCAGCCCCGCTCCTCAGTGTATTCCAGTAATCGCCTTGATTCATTTTAACGATCAGATCAATGACGAACCTATTATCCGACATCACATCGGTTTGAATGGAACACGATGATAGGGAGAAAGAAAGTGACAAAATCGCGACTAAGAATAGATTCATTCGCTTCATCACTCGTCCTCTCTTTCATTCCGGACAATGGGAAGCCAGATTTTAACCATCGTGCCTTCTTCCAGCTCGCTCTCGAACTCCAGTCCGTAGCCTTGACCGTAGCATAGCTGAATTCGATCATGAACATTTTTCACGCCTACGCCTGAGCCCCTTTCGCTTCTTACCTTCTTCGTTAGTAGACCCTTCAAAATCTGTGGCGGCATGCCTAAGCCGTTATCCGTTACTTGCAACATCAATTTATCTTCTACAATAGCGGCTGTTATGGTGATCATTCCTTCCTCCTGCATCATCTCAATCCCATGCACGATCGCATTTTCGACGATTGGCTGCAAAATAAGCTTCATGGTCATGCAATCCAGCGCCTCATCTTGAATATCAATTGCATATTGAAACTTTCGCTTATAACGAATGGTCTGAATAATTAAGTAATGCCTTACATGCTCGATCTCTTCCTTCACGGTAATGATGTTCTTCCCTTTGCTCAGGCTAATCCGAAAAAATCGCGATAAGGACGTAATTGCGGTAACAGCCTCCCTTGTCTCTCCCCGCTCCGCAAGCCGAATGACCGAGTTCAAGGTGTTATATAAAAAATGTGGATTGATCTGTGCTTGCAGCACGTCAAGTTCACTCTTGCGCTTCGCCTCTTGCTCCACAATAATCTGATCCATCAGCTGCCGAATTTGCCGAAGCATCATGTTGAATCGGTTGGACAATTGATCCACTTCATAAATGCCAATCGTCGTAATCGGTACTGTAAAATCCCCTTTTCCAATACTTTTTGCTAATTTTGCCAGATTCTGAATGGGCTGTGAGATTCTCGCGGATACGATGATCGACACGAGCAGCACGAACAATATGACGATGACGAGAAACCACAAAATAAAAGTATTCAGTTCTGACTTGGCCGTTACGATCTCATCTCTGTAGGCGACGCCTACAACCTTCCAGCCGATCGGATTCACCGTTTTGATCGTAATCAACTTACTCTCGTCACTCGTGTTATCTTGAAAGCTACCGTACGCATAGGTAAGGACGCGTTCTAAGTTCTCATACTTTAATCCTGCATAGATCAATTGCTGCTGCGGATGATAGACGATATTGCCGATGGAATCGATGATGTAGATATATCCTCTCTTGCCGAAAGAAACTTGCTTACTCAATTCATTGATCGTCTTGAAGTTCATATCGATAACTAACACACCTTGATCAGGCTTACCTGCCCCCGCACGATAGGAAGCTTGCTTACTGATGGAGACAGCCCATTTATAAGTGGTTTTAAATAAATTCTGAATATGAGGTGATGAAAAAGATAACTGATCTGGACGCTCCATAGCAGATTCGAACCAGCTTTGCCGCTCTAATTGTGTATTGCTCCGCATGGGCAGTTCAGGGGTGTTGAATACTAGCTTTCCCTGCTTGGTAAACAAGGCGATCGAAATCAAATCTTCTCTTGTTTTCATAATGGTTTTCAGTTGCTCAATTAAAATGGGGTTCGTTACGGAAGAACTCTTACGAATCAGGTCTTGAACGACGTCGAAGATACTTGTCATGTTTTTCACATATATCTCCAGGTTATAGTTAACCTGTTCCACGACTTGCTGAATATTCAAGTCCGCATTTTTCTCCGCCGTATTAGAAAATTTGTTGTACAGCATAATGCTGACTATACACACCGCTGCCACGGTAATGAATATAAACGTTTTTGCAATAATAAACTGAATGCTCTTGGTGTTTACCATAATGCCTTCACCCTCGATCCCGATTGCGGTATTCCTTGGGCGACAATCCGAAGCGTTTGCGAAAGCAGAAGCTGAAATAATTCGGATCTGCATATCCTACCTTTTCGCCAATCTCAAATGCTTTGAGATCCGTCGACCGCAGCAGTTCCTTCGCCGCTTCCATTCTTAGCTCCAGCAGGTAACTTACGAAAGTAGTTTTGGCTTCCTTTTTAAAAATATGGCTGAAGTATCCTGTGCTGATGTGCAAATGCCTGCATACCGTATGAATCGAAATATTCGGATCCGCATAATGTAGTTTCATATACGCTTTTGCCTCATCCACCAGTTTCCTGTAGCCAGTCTGCCGCTCGACGGCGATGCAATTCATGATTTTCAGGCATCGTTGCAGCATCCAGTTCTTTGCCTCTGACGCATTATTGCAATGATAGATTTCCATCAAAGGTTGTACGGCACTCCCGAGAACTTTCTCGTAGTTCACGTCCATATCTTTCGCCACTTTCATCATGGCTGTCCACATTTCGATCCAATAGATTTGGAAGTCTTGCAGCGACACCTCCTTGGATGATTCCACGATAGCAAATAGCTCGTCTATCATCGATTGCGCTTCTTCTATCGTCCCTACCTTCATACAGCGGATTAAGGCCTGCTCCTGCATGTCGTCGAATACGAGCGGATTCACCCGCTTCGCCTCTACGTCTTCAATCCAGATGACGCGATGATTTCCATGAATCAATCGATAATGCAGTGCTTGTACCGCTTCCTGATAAGAAGAGGCCAACTCGGACATATCGTTCACGACAGTTCCCACACCAATCGTTACCGTTATTTTGAGAAATCGATGGACACTCTGAAGAATTTCTTCTACGAGCCCGATCGTCTCCCGACTCATTCTTTCTTCCTCTTGACTTATACTCATCGTTAACACAACGACATGATCATGGTGAATAAATACCCGTCCCGGCATATGCTTCAACATGAGCTCTTCGGCAATGTTACATACGGCGAATTGCAATAAATACCGGTTCTTCTCTTCTTTGTTATGATCCATTTGAATTGCAGAGACCAAGTAAGCGGAACCCGATAAATCCATCTCATAGCGCGCGCATTTCTCTTGAATGTCCTCCAAAAAGCACTTGCCTGTAAGGAGAGAAGATAGAAAGACATGCTGCAATACGGGCAAGCTCTTCCTATAATGATCCTGTAAGGTTCGTAGATTGTTCTTCTCCGCAACCTCCTGATCCATCTGCTGCTTGACCTTCACCAATGCGGCTTGCAAATCCAAAGCGGAAAATGGCTTGAGCACGTATTCATCAATTTGGAGCTTGATCGCCTTCTGCGCATATTCAAATTCATCGTAGCCCGTCAGGATTATGATTCTGATCGATGGATCATGGCTGCGAATCCATTCCGCCAACTGCAATCCATTCATGAAAGGCATATGAATATCGGTCACCACAATATCCGGTTGCAATCTTTCAATGTACTCCATTGCCTCTTGACCATTCTCTGCCGTCTCCACGACCGAAAACCCTAATGACTCCCAATCAATTTCATGCAGCACACCTTCTCGTACGTCTTCTTCATCATCAACGAGTATTAATTTGTACATGGGCATCCTCCTTTTTCAATAAAATATTAAAAAAGCCGGCAATCGAATGCAAGCGTAAAGTTGCTTTCAATTACCGGCTGTTGCTCGTATGAAATTCGCTAGTGAAATGACTTCACCTGTATATTTCGGAATGAAATGACCGCATCTTCCGCATGCCAGTCTTTATCTAACCCCATTTATAATATCTTGAATTTGTTGAATGTGCCTTTCTTCATGTACGTACGTCGATTTCACCCAATCAATCAGTAACATCTCTTTAAAAGCAGGGTGAACAAAATGTCTTCTACTCAGTATCGATGGATCCACTATCGCGTTTAGCATCTCAACAAACTGTTGTCTAGAACTGTTTAGCTTTGCAATGATGTCTTCATATTCGAAACGTTCATCCGTTGGCTTTACAATGTCCGGGGCCGCTAGCTTTATTTTTCTGTCCAGCAGCGAATCGATTGATTTGTGTTCTACGGATGATTCTTCTGTGCTCTGCAACCCCCGCTTAATGGCAACGACATATATTTCTTCTACCTTGGCAAGGTGTTGACATATCTGACCGATAGTCCAACTATCTTCGTCTTTTCGTTCATTCAATTGGTCTTCCGTTAATCCTTTCAGAATTCCAAGCAGTTTGTCTCTTGTTTCCTTTAAGTTCTGCTTGATTTCTTGCAGTTCCATAGAAACCTCCCTTTCATAAATGTTGTGATGAAACGGTTAGAACGCATTGCGAAGTGGTAGTCAGATGGGTGTAAGATTGCATTATAGATGGGATGCGCGATGCGGATAAACGTAACTGCTGTTGTGACTGGGCTGTTACTATCATATGTAAATATATTTCATTTAGAATATTCCACAAAACGCCCCCCTGTTCCTGCCTCTCCGGAAGCCGTCCAGTGTACGAGAGCAATAAAAAAAGACAGCGTAACTCCTCTTCTTACTAGGAATTCGCTGTCTTTTCTCTATGTTCGAGAGCTAACGTAATGGCTCTTGAAACTCTCAAATCAACTTCCGGCTATACCACTTCTCCCCGCGGAAACGCCAGAGGAAGACGGAGCCGCGGATCCCCCACTCCGTCACCATTGCGATCCATACCCCCATAATACCAAGGCCTAGCGGTATCCCGAGTACATAGCCCAGAATGACACGGAACAACCACATCGAGAGCATAGCGGTAATCGAAGTAAAGTTGGAATCGCCCGCTGCTCGAAGAGCCGATGGCATAATAAAGCTGATCGACCATAAGAATGGTTGGGTAATCGCAATCAGCACCGTAAGTGTAAAGATCTCCGGAATGATCTCTGCGGGAGGAGAGAACAATTTCACGATCCAAGGGAATAAAGGCATGAGAATCACTGCCGCAATAACGAATATGATGGAGGACAGCCACAGAAATGACTTGATAAACTTCCTCGCATCCTCAATGTTGCGTCGTCCGATGCATTGGCCTACGACCGTGACGATCGCGATGCTCAAGGCATTCGCTCCAATCTGGAACACAAGCGATATGGAGCCGCTTATGGCATTGACCGTGATCGCAAGCGTACCGAGCTGAACGATAAACGTCTGCGTCAACAGTTTCCCGCCGTTAAAGAACATCTGCTCCGCTGCAAATGGAATGCCGATAATCATAATTTTTTTCAAAATTGAAAAATCCAGCTTCAGTGCATTCTGAATTCGGAACTGCAATGTCTGATTGATCTTCAACAAATAAAGTAACGATATCGCCATCCCCAGCACACGAGCCGTAAGCATAGAAATGATCAATCCGACTACGCCCATATCGAATACCGTAATGAACAATATATTCAGAAACAGGTAGGTCAAGTTCATAATGAACGATAGACCCAAACAGGCCTTCGTCTCTGCCACGCCGCGCAACGCCCCCGTCACAGCTTGGAAAATCGCAATGAACGGGTACGTGAGGCAGCTCCCGATCAAAAAAATCCTTGCGTTATCCAATACATCCGCTTCCGCACGACCGAACAATAAGTCTAGTGTGGGGTTATGAAAAATAATAACGACCGCGCTGATCAAAATCGACAGCAGCGCAACTGCCGATATGGCTTGAGCAGCTGACTTCGAAACCATATCTGCATTGCCTCGGCCTTTATACTGTGCTACGATGACGGTTCCCCCCGTCGCCACAGCTACAAACACGTTGACCAAGAAGATGTTCAACGAGTCCACCATGCTGACCGCACTAACCGCCGCTACTCCCGAGGAGCTGATCATGGCCGTATTCAGCAGGCTCATCAAAATAATAAAAGCTTGATCCACAAATATCGGAATAATAATCGCGATAATTTGCTTATAATCAAGCGTTTCTCCTGTGAAATATTTATTCAACAGGAAGGTCGTTCTTCTCTTTATACTGGGAACAATTGTACTCACCGTATCATCTCTTCTTCGTGTATTGTGCCAAGGATCCCCTTGACCTTACATAGTGACGCACTATTATACCACTCTTTTGAGAAGATGAAAGTGAGCTTTGCTGCCTTATTCACGCATATTTCGTGGTTTTCGAGCAGAGTACTTGCTTTTGCAGTCATTTTATGTACATATGGCAGAGATACGGCTTCATACTCGCCTACACATCATGTCCAATCATAAACATACTTTACGGTTGAGTTCGAGATTACTCCTACAGAAAGTTCCTTTATACTGTCCCAGTGAGTTCTAATTGCCAGTCGCCAGTCATAGTATCATTGTTTCTCGTATCGTGTTTTACTATTTCGCTTTTAGAAAAGTATCTAATCGTTTTCCCATTTTCAATTGTATACTCAATTTCATTTTTTGTACTACTACCGATATAACCGTCGCATCTTAAACCCAAGAGGCTTTATGGAGAAAAAGGATCTTTTGTTCTATTTCAACAATTCAGACCTTTGATACATCTTTTCGATTATGGTACTATATATGTAATAAAGACCAAGTGCTGCGAACACTTGGTCAATACAATTGGCTTGGATGGGTAATCCCTTCTTAGTCAATACGGAGTTAACCCACCTTTGGCTGCAACCTTGGGGTGGGTTATTACTTTCTCTTGTTGTTATGATTAATGTATGTTAAAAGAGCAAGAATGAACGTTCCAAAAAGGAGCATGATCGTTATTGCATCTTTTACTTCCATGGCTTCACCCCCTTTCGAAGGGAAACCATGCCCACCCAAGATTCAATTGTAGTTATATTTTACCTTTATTCACACTTGCGTACAAGTGTTCTTATCTTGTTTTTTGAATATGGTACTATAAAAATATTGTTTCAATTTGAGCCTGGCGAAGGGGTCTCTCCCCCTAATCTACTTAACTACTGTAGTTCCCCATCCATCATATTCATCATTACATTCTCCTGCTATATCAACAAGAATATCCGTAACTTCATTTATCAAATGGAAGTCGACGTAATCAGAACGATAGATATGAGAATAAATTTTATCGTCATTAGGAGCATCTAATTCGATTTCGAATCCTAAAAGTTTAACCTTAGCATCGAAATTTTCTTTATCTTCAATAGATTGAAAATAGACCCAGTGATCTACTTTTCTCACATCTTCAAACGTATCCCCTGACTCTCGTAACTGCTCGACAACTCTTCGATTCCCCATATGTTGAATTTGATACTTGTTAGGGTAAAGGTACTCAAAATAAAAATCCCAAGGATTTTCCTCTTCAAGATGAAGAACCTCTGTCTCATATCCATGTTCCAAGAAATACGTCTCTGCTGCTTTTTCTAGCTCGTAAGGTTTAGAAAAATAATAAAATACATCCCGTATCCCATCAGTAGTCACCCTGCCAACATGGAATCCAAAACCTGCACTTTCATCATTGATTTTGTCTTCTAGGTCGTTGATTAATTTAGCCTCTTCATTAATTGGAGTACCGCTTTCTCCAGGGTTCTTGATTCGTATTCTTAAAACCATCGGATGTGGATACTCAGATTTCTCAATTTCCTTCCAGATATCCATATCCTATACAACTGATGCAAATTTCAAATTTACCTTCAATCTCACAAAAATAAATATCCCAAGGATCAGACATATCGATCTATACCTCCTAGGAAATTTCATCTTCTTTATACTATTTGCGGATCAAGCGCTTAGCCAAACATATATTTCGACAAAACCTTACTCAATCTTTCGTGTAACGTTGCTTCCTGCTTTTATTTCTTTAATCTTAATTCAAATTCTTGACATGCGATAACGAAAACGTCGTCATATGTATATATTACATATTGCTTCAGCTCTAGACCTCTTGCATTCTTTATATCTCTAAGTATTTTTGTATTACCTATTTCCACGAAGCTACTACTTTCATGGTAGGAATGATCAAACATCTGTAAACTTACATCTAACTCAACCATATTAAAATAATAAACTTTCTTGAATAACAATTCATATCCAATAAACTCATCATCATCTGCTTCTGTACATAATCCTCCGCTTATCTCGCCAATTAACGTAACTTCATTCTTTTGATAATTGAATTGA
This sequence comes from Paenibacillus alvei DSM 29, assembly GCF_000293805.1. Lineage (GTDB taxonomy): Bacteria > Bacillota > Bacilli > Paenibacillales > Paenibacillaceae > Paenibacillus_B > Paenibacillus_B alvei. The sequence goes on from NZ_AMBZ01000008.1 coordinate 152,091, forward strand.
ATATCATCTAAGAAGATCGCGTCTCTTCCATGAATTTCACCCAGTTCGGTTTTTATCGCTTTGATTTTTTCCATCTCTTTCATCCCTTTCTAGCCCGATGCGTAGATCGTTGTTAAGTGATGTTCATCTCTTCCAGAGTTCTCGATCATAAAAGTCTAAGCTGAGAGACCTTCCGACGTCCTTATAAAATCTTTACTTTCATAATTCTTTATAGATTACTTCATCTATTTTACTTGCTATCATACCAGCACCCTTATTAATATTTCCGATAATATGTGCTTGTAAATTGCTTTTTGGATATACGGATGACTGCATAATTACTCCCGGGTCACTACCCATTACAAAGTATTTAAAAATGGTGTTATCAAACACTAACATCCAAACACCATATCCGTAATACGTCTGGTCATTGTCCTTGATATGTGGAGTCAACAAAATAGTCGTGTATTCTTTAGACAACAATTGATGATCAAACAATGCATCCCAAAACCTACCTAAATCATGAACTGTCGTAAATGCTCCCCCATCAGGTCCACCTTTGATTGGAACTGAATAAATATTACTTTTCCAAGTTTTACCATAATTATCTATATACCCGATACGTAGACTTTTATATGTGTATTCTCCAATGATATACACCTTCTTTATATTTGTTAATAAAGTAATCGCATGAATTTCCGACAACGTCTTTTTTTGCGAAGTTCGCAAATACGTTATATAAGGTTATATTTATGAACTTCGCGAATACCTGCAAATTCACGAGATTGTTCGAAACCTCCCTGCCGCCTCGAGAATGAGTAGTCTTTTACATCTCTTTTTCTTACTCCCCTATATCACTTATTATCCGATCGAACGGACTCATGATGCGGCCGGATAAGATCATTGCTGTATACTCACTCTCCCCTAAGTATACCGACAGTGTGTAATATTGGAAATATCATCTTATATACAAAGAGAGACACCTCCTCCGCCTGTAGGCAGATTACAGTGTCTCTGAAAAGAACGATGAATATCCTTTTTATAGTTCGGTAATCCTCCAATGGTACATTTTGTTCTCCTGACTGGTTGTTATCTATGAATAGGTTATTCGTAGCCTGTTCCCACGATTAATCTCAATATAACCCCCATAAAAAACCCAATAGAACTACAATAATAATATGGAATAGTGGAAGGAATAATCTCCACTTGTTCACATGTGCGTTTCTACTGATTCTATAATGATTAATCGCATATAAGTACGACAGAGGATACGCACTTGACATGGATATAAAAAGAAACACAATTGTGATCAAGAATACACTTTCGTTTCCAGTCCGATGTGCAGCAAGCGCCATTAGGTTCGCGAGTAATACAAAGGGATAAATAAGTAGAGGTAGACCCTCTAGGACGAATAATAAATAAACAAGCGGTTTTCGTATCGATTGCACGTTATACTCCCTTACCTTATTAGGGTATTATAATAAAAGTAAAGTGCGCTAACACTTGGCCTTTCCAATTTAAAACGAATGATCGGACAACGTAATCTTTCTGAGATGACAGTCCACCTGCAGTTTGTTCCATGAATTACATCACGAATTTACCAATCATTCAATCCTACTCTTATGAAGAGATCAAAAAAGCTATTTTCCTTGTAAGGACTGTGCTGCAAATTGATAAAATGCCTCGGCATCCTCTCGAGTGGCAAATCCGGCCTGTGCCATCTTATCGCTGCCTCCACCCTTCCCCCGATAATCGGCCAAATGCTGTTTGAAGAAGGTGCCACAGGCGAGACCATCCGCTCCTCCTCGGGCGAGCAGTACCTTATGATCCGAGTTGGACACGAAGAGCACGATAACGTCAGCTTGCTCAGTGAGCTTAGCAGCCAAGTTCTGCATGTCCTTCAGCGACTTATCTGTGAATACTTGCTTAACCAAGCTTCCCTGGCGGTTTGCCAACAGCTTCTCAGCCAGATAATCATCAATCTTAGCCTTCACCGCATTCAATTCAGCTTGCAGTTGCTTCTGCTCCTGATCCCATTTCTCAATCCGATCCAGGATCTCTTCGTTTCCCGTATTGAATCGGGTCGCTAGACTGCCGAGAATCTCCACACTGGCATTAAATTCGTTCAACGCACGGTATCCGCACTTAAAATAGATACGCATATGCCCCTTCTGCTTCTCAGCTCTCAGCAGCTTGATCATTCCAATCTCACCTGTTGCTGAGACGTGTGTGCCACCACAAGCGTTATACTCGATACCTTCGATCTCAACGATTCGAATATCGTCGGTTACCTTCGGCTGCTTCACGAGTGGCAGCTCGGCAGCTTGCTCCTGAGTCACAAAATAATTAGTAACCTTGCGATTCAGGTAAATCTGATCATTTACCTCCAACTCCAGCATCATAAGCTGATCCTTCGGCAAGTCAGTTCGAGCAACATCAATCGTCGCATAATCCTCACCTAGGTGGAAGCTGAGCGTCTCTGCCTGGCATGCCTCCAGACACATCGCTGACAGCAGATGCTGGCCGCTATGTTGCTGCATATGGTCGAACCTTCTATCCCAATGCAAGCGGCAGTCAACCTCTTCCTGCTCTGGAGAACTCTCGACTTTGTGAAGAATTTCCCCTTCTTCGAGAACGACATCAAGAACCGGAATTTTATTGATCCACCCTAGATCACAGGGCTGTCCCCCGCCGTGTGGATAAAAGGCTGTTTCATTCAATACTAGATAGGTTCCATCCTCCCGCTCCACTCTGCGAGTGATTTGTGTCTTCCACTCCCGGATATAGGCGGATTCATAATATAGCTTCTTCGTCATCTTCATGCCCTCACTATTCCTAGATTATATTTACTATTAAAAAGTTCTGTATTCCTTCAAAAGGATACTCCGTGTTTTTTATGTTCAAGTTGGCTTCATGATCAGTTTTTTCTTCGAGTTGCGCAAAAATGATCTGATTACACTTTTTGTAGTTCTTCCATCCATTCTTCAAGCGCCACTTTTATTAAAAAACGATCTTTTGAAGAGATGCTTTTCATTTCATTCCATTTACCATCCACAAGTTGCAAATGGTAATGACCATTTATATCTGAATCTGGGTACCAGCCTAGATCAAAGAGTAATGTGTCTTCACTTTCAGGAATGTACCATTTTCCATTATGAATTTTTAGTTTAACTATTTGTAATAAATCTTCTGTGAAGAACCTCCAGTTTTCAATAAGGTAATCATTACCCTCACTCAGGACAGGATCTATATCATAGAATTTGTTATAGGTTACGGCATAACCTGCTGGCACCTTAAGTTGCATTAGATTCAATCTATCTCATCCTCTCATACATCATTTGGTCATTTCATTTGTTTTGAGAAAAAATCATCTATGCGTTTCCGAGATTTTTCCGGTGGAATCAGTTGAACCACATCTCCATTTTCATCACAGGTGAAAACTCCTTTGAACGCTTCCGGCATAGCATCGTATTGTTGTTCCAATTGATCATTAAAAGCCTTGAAGCATTCATAATTGTATTGTTTTAGTAAGTACGGCATCAAAAAAGCAGAACGCAATATTTCATACTCCTGGTAATTATATGGTGTGCTTTCTGGACGCTTTTTTAGAAGCTCCAGTAATTTTTTCATTAGGACAGCAACTTCATTCTGGTCGGCAAATGCCGCATAACCTCTTACTGCCATTAGCTTCATATCAAGATAGCGTTCTTTTTAAATGCTTTAAGGAAAAAATCCTTCCCATCGGGAGGAAGATTAAAAATGAATTGCTTTAAAATCGCATTGCGCTTGGCTATATCTTTCATGGATACGTATTGGTCCATTAGCTCATTTGCATCGTCCATAATGTAATCCCCCTAAAAAAGCAATAATGTGCGCTCGGCCTGTCGGGTTTAGTCATAAGTAATCCTACAATAAAAATCATTTATGGTGTTTGAAACCCCAAGAATGGAGAAGTCACCTTGTATATTCTACAAGAAAGTTTGTTTACCTTCGAGGGACTGCTAACTTATGACCTGAGAGTTTGTAGGTTTCTATTTTTTGAAGCCAACACGGAATTATGCAAATTGCTCAATTGCTCAATAAAGTATAAACATAAAAATCAAAAAATTAGTTGACACTATTTTTAATGCATGATAAAAATGTTAATATCAATTCGGAAAATAATATTTGGGCAATGAAGGGATAAAGTAGTGAAAATCTCCCTATATCAGAGAGCTGATGGTTGGTGTGAATCAGTATATAGATTATTCATGAAGTTCGTCCTGGAGCATCTTTCATAAATCTCACGTTGTGAGGAAATGAAAGACGGTAGTGAATACCGTTATCAAATAAAGTGGTGAAGAATTTTTTTCACAACTAGGGTGGTACCGCGATATATATCGTCCCTACGTATTTACGTAGGGACGTTTTTTATTTAGGTCTTACTCTTGTTGTATCTTCACAACTAGGGTGGTACCGCGATATATATCGTCCCTACGTATTTGCGTAGGGACGTTTTTATTTAGGTCTTACTCTTGTTGTATCTTCACAACTAGGGTGGTACCGCGATATTTCATCGTCCCTACGTATTTGCGTAGGGACGTTTTTGATTTGAAAGGAAGTGGTTGTATGAGAAAGTATCTACGATAGAACAATATGAATAAAGACCGAATCGTAATAGACAAAGAAATAGAAGAAGCAGAGAGGAGATAGAGAGATGGATTCACAGCAATGGACATCGAAATTAGGTTTCATTTTAGCTGCAGCAGGTTCAGCAATAGGGCTTGGCGCGATTTGGAAGTTCCCGTATATGGCCGGTATTGGAGGCGGCGGTGCGTTCTTTCTTATTTTCATCTGTTTTACTTTATTAATAGGTTTACCGTTATTATTGGCGGAATTTGTAATTGGAAGAAGTGCACAAAAAGAGGCTGTCGAGGCATATAGAGATATTGCTCCTAAGACGCTATGGCCGTGGGTCGGTAAATTAGGGATTGTAACCTGCTTCATATTGCTTTCATTCTACAGTGTTGTAGGAGGATGGATTCTATTATATTTGTGGAACGCAATTACAGGCAGACTATGGGAAGGAAATGGCGCGTACGAAGCAACTTTTGGTGAAATCATTTCCAATCCATATTTGGCGGTTGGAGCACAGCTATTATTTATTCTTATTACTATTTTCATCGTAAGTAAAGGTGTACAAAACGGTGTTGAAAAAGTAAATAAATATTTTATGCCCGCACTATTTGTTTTATTCTTTGTATTAATTGTTCGAGCACTTACATTAGATGGTGCTGGAGAAGGAGTTCGTTTCTTCTTACAACCAGATTTCTCACATGTAACATCTGAAATTGTGTTATATGCGATGGGGCAATCATTCTTCTCATTATCTGTCGGTGTAGGAGTCATGGTAACGTATAGCTCATACTTACCGAAAGAAGAAAGTTTACCGCGCTCCGCATTTTCTATCGTCGGTTTAACGCTTGTGATTACATTGCTTGCTGGACTTGCTATTTTCCCAGTTGTATTCGCATTTGGAATGGAACCATCTCAAGGGCCAGGTCTATTATTTATTGTATTGCCAGCGATTTTCAGTAAAATGGCATTCGGAAAGCTATTCTTCATTATTTTCCTGTTACTATTTTTCTTTGCAACGATAACATCCGCAATTTCGATGTTGGAAATTAGCGTTGCCTCTTTAACAAAAAAGGGAGCGGAAAACGCGAAAAAACAGCACTGATTGTTGGATTACTAATCTTTGTTGTAGGGATTCCATCGGCGCTATCATATGGCGTTTTAAGCGATGTGAAATTGTTTGGCAAAACCGTCTTTGATTTAGCAGACTTTACAGTAAGTAATGTTCTTATGCCACTCGGTGTATTATTAGTTGCGATCTTCGTACCGTTAAAAATGAAGAAAGATGTATTAATGAGAGAATTGGAAGTAAGTAAAAAAATAAAGGATATAAATTATTTGTATTATGGTTATTCTTACTTCGCTATATAGCACCAATTGCAATTATGATCGTATTTTTAAATGTAATTGGAGTGATTTAGGAATACTAAAGGCCCTAGCATAACGTTATGTTAGGGCCTTTTCGTTATATTTTTCCGTTACAAGAGATAACACTTGCACCTGACGTAACGTCATGTTTTATAGTATAGGTGCCGGCAAATAGATGCGCAGCACAAAAAGAGGTGATTATGAAGCAGCTTTGGAAAGTCGGAGATCTTGCTAAGCTCACAGGACTCACATTACGAACATTGAGATTTTACGACCAGATTGGCCTGTTTTCTCCTTCGGCGCATTCCGATTCGGGGCACAGGCTGTATAACCAGGCCGACCTATCGAGACTGCAGCAAATTTTGTCCTTAAAAGAGCTAGGCTTATCGCTTGAGGAGATTAAGTCCGTAGTAACCGGCGGCCATTTTAGTCCGCTGCAAATTGTGTCGCTGCAAATCGCCCGTCTAAAAGAAACGATCCAGATGCAACAAAAGCTTTTGGCCGGATTGGAATCCGTGTCCGAACTCATGCTTTTGAAACAACCAGTGACGGTTGAAGATTTTACAAAATTATTAGAAATGATGAAAAAGAGCCAAGAAAAGTAATCCTCGAACGTTGGATGAATTGGGAGCATCGCCTGGATCAGCTGGGCGACCTCCTCGACAAGGATGCCGACGAATCGAATCAAGGGAGCTGAAAATCATGAACGAACGATCTGCCATTCATCACACTTTCGTCGTCGAACGCGTGTATAGAGCTTTGCCAGCAAAGGTTTTTGCCTACTGGGCGAACCCTCGCATGAAGGAGCAATGGTTTTCGAAAGCAGATGAGTTTGACTTCCGTGTCGGCGGTGGCGAACGCAGTCAAGGCGGGCCTCCCGGCGGAGCGGTATTTACCTTCGATGCCCAGTACCACGACATTGTGCCGGACGAGCGGATCGTGTATACCTATACTTTGGACATGGATGAGACGCGAATTTCCATTTCCGCAACGACCGTCGAGTTCAAGGCGGAGGGTGAAGGAACAAAGTTGATTTTCACCGAGCAAGGCGTCTTCCTGGACGGCCACGATTCGCCGGCTCAGCGCGAGCACGGCACCAAGGAGATGCTGGACAAGTTGGGTGTGCAGTTGGAGATCGACTAGCCTACTTTAACATGCGAGGGAGGAACGGGCATGACGGAAAACCGTGCAGCAAACAGCGAATTCAGCAGAGCGGAAGAAAACGAATTGGTAACAACGAGGGTGATGAATGCTTCTCCAGCTCTCGTTTACGAAGCCTGGACAAAACCCGAGCATTTGGCACAGTGGTGGGGTCCGAATGGGTTTACGAACACTTTTCATAAATTTGATTTACGGCCGGGAGGGATATGGGAGTTTGTGATGCACGGACCGAACGGAGTCGATTATCCCAATAAAAACGAATTTATCGAAATCGGGCCAGAACGGATCGTGCTGCGAACATGTAAACCCCATTTTCAACTTACGGCAACCTTCGAGGATCTTGACGGCACAACCAGATTAACTTGGCGCCAGCTTTTCAAAGACGAAGCCGAATTCAACGCCTTCAAGAAAATCGCAGCTCCAGCCAACGAGGAAAATCTTGACCGGCTCGAAGCACATTTGCAGAAGATGTCCATCTGAGAGCCTGATTACCTGTTCCGATAGACTCCTGCCGGCCGAGAGGCCGGTTTTTTCAGTACAAATAAAGACCCAGCATCTAACAATCCTATCACTACCCTACAACAAAACCAACCCTTCCTGAAATCATACCGTATTATTTCATCTTCTCAGCTTGCAAACTTACCATCACATAACAACATATGATCTCCATTTTCAGAAATATTTCAATTGTTGTATGCTCCACACGACCCAGCCTTAGATAGCTCTATCTTAGACTGGGTCGTGTATTGTCTGATTATCGCCCATTATCTACCAGTTCTTTCATTCTGGCACTAACTTCAGCTCATTTCCTGCCTTTCGATATTCATTGGGTATGGAACTCGTAATGTGGTACTGTCCAGTAATCCAATCATCTACCTGGTCATGGTACCACTTGCTCAGCACATGTCCGGATTGGCCGGGTCCCACCACATTCAACGAATGGGTCGGATCGGACATATCGATGACCGTTCGCCACGGTGCTCCAAGAGTGACTTTGCCGTTCTCTGCATTCCAACCTGCAGCCCCGACGGTGACACGCCCACCGCCCATCGCGACAGACTTGGCGTTAAAAATCAGATCCAACGGCTTCACAGCGCCAAGAGGATGGGCAAAATCAACCTGATGGAACTTGCCCCACTGCCATTTGTCCGGATGTTTGCCCTGCAGTGAAGCAGCCTGATCCACAGCCAGATGAAATGCCTGCAGCGCCGCCTTCTCGATTCCGCCTTTTTCGTCGATCCATGGCTCCCGCTCGCCTTGAAGCGCCCTGCGGAGCATTTCATCCTTAACGACCGCTTTATTGTTAAACAGCTCCATCAAGTCAGCATTGATTTCGGGTTTAAACAGCACATCATCAAAACTCTGCATCCATAGCTCATAGACAAGCGGAGCAGCCTGTTCTGGATCATTTACTTTATTCCAGCCTTGCAAGAGCGAAAGCGCGTCGCGGTCGATCTGCCGCAAATCCGGCAAGTCTTTAATCTTGGCAATCAGCTCATCCAAAAACTCTGCCGCCTGAAGGTTATGGCGATCAATTTGAAGGTTTTTCATATCCTCTACGGTCAGCTTCTCCTTGGCAGACAACACCTGTTGGATACGCGCTTCGCGGTATGGCTGGGACCAGACGTCCGTTAAATGATACGGGTAGCTGTCGCCGATCACTTTATTGTTCGCCGTAGCGATAAACCCGTCCTTTGGGTTCACAGTTGTGGGCAATTCATCCCATGGGATATATCCCATCCACTCATATTCATCCGTCCAGCCCGGTACCGGAACCGAACCGTCGCCTTTTTTGCGGATCGGAATCAGGCCGTTCCCACGGTAAGCAATCGTGCCGTCCGTAGAAGCAAAAACAAAATTTTGAGCAGGTGCTTCAAAATGTGTCAACGCCTGCTTGAAATCCTCCCAGTTCCGCGCTTTCGCGAACATCTGAATCGCTTCGAGCTCTGTCGTTGCATTCAGGGCAGTCCATTTCATTGCAAGTGCCGTTTCCTGCCGCTGGTCATGCGCGAATTCAGAGATAATCGGCCCATGCCGGGTCACGACAACTTCATATGGCACCGGAGCCTCGCCTTTTACCTTAATTTCCTCTTTATAAACCTTGGCATCTTCCCATTTGCCCATATATTCAAATTGATGCGGATTATCGGGGTTTCTTTTTTCAATATAGAGATCCTGCACGTCCGGACTCAGATTCGTCACCCCCCAGGCTATTAGGTCGTTATGCCCGAGAATGATCCCCGGAACACCAGCAAAAATCACCCCGCTCACGTTCATCTCCGGCGCTGAGAGATGCGTCTCATACCAGATGGACGGCGAACTTAGACCCAGATGCGGGTCATTGGCCAGTATCGGCTTGCCGGATGCCGATTTTTCTCCCGAAACGACCCAGTTGTTGCTTCCGTTAAACGGATCCCGCGGAACCGCAGTAGTAGCCAGCACTGTCAGATCGACCGGATGTTCTGATAGCGCCTGGATGATCATTGCCCCATCCTTCGGATAGGTTGGCATAAGCGACTGAAATTTCTCGGTAGACAGCTTCTGTGCCATGGCATATCTGAAAGCCTGCCCCTCCCAGTTGCCTGCCAGATCATAGGCCATGTATTTGCCAATCGTCAAGGAGTCCACAGGCTGCCATTCCGCGGGTTCATACCCCAGAATCGCAAATTCGACCGGTAGTGAACTGGCGGCTTTAGCATGTTTGATGTAACTGTTGACGCCATCCGCATACCATTGCAGTATCTGTCTGGACTCTTTTGAGTAAGCGTCAAGAGAAATCTCTGCCGCACGCCGCAAACTGAACGCACGGAAAAATTTGTCGCGGTCGATAGCCTTATCCCCCACCACTTCACTAAGCTGCCCGGAAGCCTGCCTGCGGCTCAAATCCATCTGGAACAGGCGATCCTGCGCCGTTACGTAACCTTGCGCCATGTAGAGATCATGTTCGTTTTGCGCCTCGATATGCGGAACGCCGGAAGCATCTCTCCATACCGTCACTTCCTTTTTCAGTCCAGAAATGTTGAGTTTTCCCTGAACGACAGGCAGACTTTTATTCACGAACCAATATGCGTATCCCCCTGCGCAGGCAATCAAAAGCACTAAAACCAAAACAATGATTCCGATAACGCGCGGCCAACGTTTCTTGCTCCGTTTAACGCTCGGAACGGTTACTGCGGCCAAAAGCTTCATGCAGAACCCCCTCCAGACTTATTTGGATATTTGTGGATTAACATCCATTATAAGTGGTTAAGCGCTTACAAACAAGGTGAATATCTATTCATTAGTATATGAACGAATACTTTATCCAATGTTCATATTTACGGATAAACTTGAAAGCCGCAAGTCATCGGATAACCGGCAAAGAATGAGGATATATTTCTGCGACGTAGAGCGGCCGTATAACAAGAAGACACGCTAGGCGTGAAGAGGAAATCGCCTAGCGTGTTTCTGGGGGATATATCGAGTATGTCGGAGCGGATTATTCTTTAATGCGGTATTCTTTAATACGTTATTGTTTAATGCGCTGTTCGATCTTCGCTGTAACTTCTTTCTTTTCCTTCATGTATTGTTCAACGACTTCGTAAAGCGTAACGCCGGTATCGAGCGATTTCTTATTCATGAACATGGAGTAACCGTCGCCTCCGGCGATTAAGAAGTCGTTTGTAGCTACACGATACGTTTTGTCGGCTTCTACCGCTTTGTCGCCAACCTTCACATCCGATACGCGGCTTCCTGTCGGCTTATTACTATCGAAAGAGAAGGACAGGCCTGCAACTTGCGGGAAGCGTCCGGAACCGGCGTCAATTTCGCTAACGCCACTTTCCAAAGCGGCTATCAAATCGCTACCCTTTACCTCAACGACAGCCAGTGAGTTCGAGAATGGAAGCACATCATACAGATTGCGTTTCGTAATATCTCCCTTCATGATGCTCGTACGGATGCCGCCTGAGTTCGTGATGGCTACATCAGCTTCGAAGCCAGGCATCGTACGCGTGCGCGCCAGCATCGCATCTGCCACTAAGTTGCCCATGATCGTCTCTTGCTTCCGCACTCTGGAGCGATCGCCGTCCAGATCCACGCTTGCGATCGCAATCTTCTCATTCAACAGAGTATCCGCTTCTTTCTTTACAGATTCTACGATTGCAGCGACTTCCGGGTCAGCCTTTGTGGATTCATCATACTTTATCAATCCGCCAGAGAAATGAACCAGATCCTTGCCATGGTAGTATAAGTCTACTCGGCCAAGCGACTTGGCGTATTCCCAGTCCTGAACAATATAAGTACCGTTGACGAGCTCAGGCGCATCAACAGGTGTATGCGAGTGTCCGCCCACAATGATATCGATGCCGGGAACCTGCTTCGCCATCTCACGGTCATAGGATATGCCCGTATGACAGAGGACGATGACATGATCAGCTTCCTTGCGCAGCTTCGGCACCCATTCCTTTGCGACTTCGATTGGATCCTTGAACGTCAAGCCCTTAACGTTGTCAGGATGAGTAACGATTGGTGTATCTGCCGTTACCAAGCCAAGAATGGCGAACTTCTGATCGCCGATCTGCTTCGTTACATAAGGCTGCAGCAGTGGCTTGCCTTGTGTATCGAATACGTTCGCACCGAGCACAGGGAACTTGAACATCTTCGCCACCTTTGCGAACTGCTCGTGACCGAAGTCATATTCGTGGTTGCCGGACGCCATGAAATCATATCCAAGAGCGTTTGCCAATTTCGTTGCATTTTCCCCTTTTGACAAGTTCACGTAAATCGTACCTTGAATCATATCGCCTGCATCGAGTACCATGGAATTCGGATTCTCTGCACGCAGTTCCTTCATTAAGGTAGCGAGTTTGGCATAGCCCATTTCCTTAGCCTGGGCGTCTTCCAGCATATGTCCGTGCGTATCGTTTGTATGACCGATCGTAATATGTGTCGTAATTGCGTTACCAAGTGCGGTAAAGAACTGCTCGCGTGTTACCGTATCGCCTGTTGCTTCCAGGTTCAGACCTGCTTTATTGGCTACAGCTTGAAGTGTCGCTGCATTTGCCGGACGATGAAGCTCCTTCCATTGCTCTGCATTCACGATGTTTTGTTGCTTCGCCCAAGTGAGTGCTTTGGCTGCCCAGCCTTTAATAGCAGGGTCGATCTGTTGAACTTCTTTTTCCCTGTCCTGTACGCGCGCGATCATGGCTACTGCTTCAACAAGCGTGATTGGACGATCTAGCGCAAGACCGTCATTCGACCCAGATATGTAGCTCTTGGATTGCATCCAATCGACATGGTTAATGGGCTGCAGGGGAGCTGCAAATAATGATCCGGCGAATAGCGTGCTAATCAATGTTGTCAGAACTGCTGATGTACCTAGCTTCTTCTTGTTCATAACGGACCTCCGTGCTTGTTTAATATTAAAATGTTTACGCAATAAAAATATGAAGATATATATGTATCGTAGTGCATGGGGGTTGGGGGAGCCTGGAAAAGGCGTTGGGTTAAACGTTAAGCGCGCTGCGGTTACGTGTACAGCGTACACAACGACCCGATTCTTCCTCCACAACGATTCAATGTAACCGCATTCAATTGTATCTAAATTATGAAAAATACACAATTGAAAAAATCCCCAAAAGCACGTTATGTTGCACAAAATGAGGTTTGCTTCATCGCCCACTTGTTACGGAAACCTAATTTTATCTCCCAGCTTAAGTCAAGGCCAAGTTTGTACAACAAGGTACGCATGCCGCTAAGTGATAGGAATTGTCGACATTCGACATTTTCACGAAGATATTCCGGATAAATCTTGGCATCTTCTTTAAAGATACTCCGAGCTGACTTGAGACAGCTTAAATGATACGCTTGTGTCAAAAGGTTTCAGTATATCCCCGAGGAATCTTTCGTATTCATTAGGAATTTCAAAACTAATACCTCTTATCAGATTCATTCGCCCCTTTCCAGCTTTGATTACATCGAATGCTTAGATTTCGGATAGGATGACGCCGCTCGCTTCTTCGAATTTTCATTCAAAGACTCATAGCCCCCAGATCCTTCCATCCAAATGCCGTTTCTATTACTATTTGTTCCCCTATCTTGATCTCTTTCTTAGTTATATATTCTCCCCCCATTTTCTCGTAGAATCCAATCGATGGATTCCTTTCAAGTACCCAGACCATAAGTGAGTTATAATTGTCTGATCTTAATTTCTTTACAAGTCTATTAAAAAGTAATTTACCGTATCCTCTTCCTTGGACTTCCTTCAATAAATAAAAAGAATATATCTCCGCATCATAATCCATTCCAAGCTCTCTATTCTTTCCACCATCTATAAATCCGATGATCTTTCCTCCATCTTCGATTACATAAATCGTTTCATCCTGATTTGGGTTCTTAAATATCAATCCCCAATTCTTCTTTCGTCCTTCAACGGATAAGTTTGATAAATATGCTTCTGGAATTATTCCTTGATATGTTGTCTTCCAGCTATTCACATGAACCATTGCTAATCTTTCAGTATCTTGGTGAGTAGCGACTCTAATGTTCATTAGATTTGTTCTCCTTCATGTTTTTATGTTTTCGGGCGGTTTCAGCTAATGCTCCCATTGGTCATATTTTATTGTATAGTCTGAATAATAAGCTGTCTTACATCCGCGATCCGGTTCGGCATTTCTGGAGTCGAACGATTCAGTAAATCACACAAGGCAATCAAATCTTCCAGTTTAGATAATTGAACCCAATTCCCATTCAAGAATCCACCAGAACTCTGGTATGCCTTTATAAAATGACGTTCGAACAAGGAATCTTCCTGTTCATACCGAAGTAAATTCCCAATATCCACATAGCGTCTTCCTGAAAAAGCAAATTCCCAATCCAATACCGCTGATACTTCGTAGCCACTTGGCTTTTCGATCATTAAAAGATTTAAACCATTGAAGTCCGAATGAACAAGGACTGGCGGTTCATGAATTTCAGATAATAGTGATCGGTGAGACTCACAAAATGTTCGAACCTTTTCAGTTGCTTCCGCTCCCAGCCAATGCCCGGTTGCTCCATTATCCAAGCTTTCAGAAATAAAAGAGTAATATTCGTCCTCATCCATGTTAAATGGATGGGCGACGGTAAGATCCCCTGCAAAAAAACCTGGACATTCAAAAGAATGGCTGTGAATACGAGCTAGTACACTGCCGACAGACTCCGCAACTTTTGCAATCTCGTGTTCTTCTTTTCTTTGCAGGATATCACGCAGTAACACTCCCTCTTTCCACTCTATTAAAGCCCAGTCATATTCTACTAGCTTTCGGCTTGTATCAAGATATATATAATCGGCTACAGGCACGACGCCGCGCAATCGCTTAGCGATTGCTTCTTCTATTGAAGCTACGTCTGAACCTCCAGCAAAGATCCTTAAAAGGTAGGGTGTAGCAGATCCTTCAATCTCCACTTTATAGGTTCCATTACTAAGTCCTGTTTTTGTTCTTTCCGCTTTTATAAGCCGCTTTCCTCTGAAAACTTGGCTAATCATTCGATTTAGAATCTCATATTTGAAGTGCATACTTTTACTTGATCTTTCCCATGCTTCTTTCACCTTGTATCCCTCCCGTTCACTCAGTAGATCAAGTTCTGTTCTTTATAAAACATCTTTTTAATCATTCATTATATCGTGTATTAATAAAATCAATCTATTACCTTGCTCCATTTATCTATACCATTCTTAAAGAACTGCAATATACTATACCATCCTTAGAAAAAGGAGTGATATAGTTGGCAAACAGAGATTTACGTCTTGCGCTTTGGTCAGGTACCAATTTTACTGGTCGTCGGATCCTCTTCAGACGCGGAGGGGTTGCGGTTCGTGATCTTGGGGCGTTTCGATTTGACAATGTGCTTTCAAGCTTCCGACTCAGAAATGTTGTGCAAAGAAATCAAGTAACACTTGTACTGTTTTCGAGAATTAACTTTCAGGGGTCATTCCGGGTGTTCCGTGGCAGTCAAAATGTAGCTAACTTGGGTAGATTCAATTTCGACAATGTCACATCTTCATTCATTTTGGTAGGCCGTAATCTTACTAACGCGGAAATATCTCAAATTCAAAGAACTGGAATACCTCCTAGAGATATTCTTGTTATCAGTCAATAACTCTAAATAATATAGTCTTTTGAAATAAGGAAACGATAGCCTGCATCGGCAGTCTAGGGTTTATTTATCGTCCTAGGCTGCCGACTTTATTGAACGTTGAGTTCCATTCTGTGCCACCACTTAGAGTTGCTCCGAATGTATTATCGTTTCTATCGTAGGGAAACACCGCTTAACTTGGGAAAAGCACTTTTATGCTTTGCCACGATTACATATAACGTCATTTTTGCGAAGTTTGCAATCCCCTACACACGATGATTCTATGGAACTTCACGAATACCTCCAAAGTCGAGAAATGGTACAAACCTCCTTATTTCTCATCTATAATATCCTCTGCTTTGCTACCTGGCGCAAAGTTGCGTTGAATCTCTTCCAAGAAGCATTGAACCGCAGGTGCCAAATACCGATTTTTCATAATCATTAAATAAACTGTGCGTTCCAACGCAGGCGAATCTAACGTTTTGCGGACAATCGATTCATCCTTCAACTCAACTAAATAATTTTCCGGAATAATGGCAACGCCTAGATTTTCGCTTACCAATGTCAAAGCGGTCTCAAACCGCTCGATTTCAAATTTGACGTTCGGAGATGCTTGCTCGAGCGCAAAGGCTTTCAATATATCCTCCCTTGTCTGGAATCCTTCCATGCTAATAATGAAGGGTTCTCTCTCCAACTCTTTGAATGTAATGAATTCCTTCTGGGATAGCCCGTGATCCCGATGCAGCACCAGGACTAACTTTTCCTTGTACAAAGGAATCGATTCAATATCGTCTTCGTGGATGCACTGGTTGGTAATGATAAGATGGGTATGATATTTACGCAATGAATCGACCACCGCCTTTCTGCTCAGTACCTCGAACAGCTTAATATGCATCGAAGGAAAACGGCCTTGATATTCGCGAATCACTTGGGGAACCCACTGCCTCACGGACTCGATCATGCCAATCACAAGCTCCCCTCTTCCAGTCAGCTTTACTTCTTCCATCTCCTTTTTAAAATGTTCATTTGGGAGAGCAGTCGAATCGACTTTTCATACAAAACGCTGCCCGCGTCCGTTAGTTCGATCTTTCTTGTGCTGCGTTCAAACAGCGGCGATCCGACCTCATGCTCCAAATTTTTAATGGCGTTGCTTAAAGATGGCTGTGATATATGCAGTTTTTGCGCGGCTTTGGAATAGCTCAACTGATCGGCAACCGTCACAAAATAATGTAATTGTTTAATATCCAGAACGATCTTCCTTTCTCTATTTATAGCTAAAAACTATTAATTTATTTGTATTATATATTTAAAATTATAAGAATGTCATCATATAATGAAACAACAGCATACGAGAAAGGGTGGGGACATTGCGAAAATCAATTGGAGCCGATGTATGGATCGGCCGAACCGATCATACGGAAAGAAGAAGTAGCTTCCGCTACCATCAAATTGTGGAACGGATGGAGCTGGATGGACCATGTAAAACCTTCTCTACCAACACTTGTGCCATCATCGGTTTTGAATGTGAGGAAGGCGTTCGGCGCAATCAAGGAAGATTAGGCGCGGCAAAGGCTCCGAATGCGATCAGGCAAGCGCTCGCAAGCCTCCCCTGGAGAACAGCGGAAGGCCATCGCCTTGTCGATGCGGGAAATGTGACTTGTTCCAATGACAAGCTTGAAGAAGCCCAGAGAGCATTGGGCCATGCCGTCTCTGATCTCTTTTCCAAATCCGCTACCCCTATTATTTTAGGCGGAGGACATGAGACGCTATATGGACATTATTTAGGTGTTCGGCAGCATATCGGATCAGATGCTTCGCTAGGAATTATCAACATTGACGCCCATTTCGACTTGCGCCCCTACGACAATCAGCCTTCATCAGGAACAATGTTCCGCCAAATAGTAGAGCAGGATGGCAACAGCCGCTATTTCGTGCTTGGCATCCAGCGTTTCGGCAATACACAAGAACTGTTCGACAAAGCGGACGAGCTCGGTGCCCGCTACATTCTAGAAGAAGACATGCATGAAGGACAGATTGATAACATCCTTTCATCCTTACACACATTCATGGAACAACAAGATTATGTCATGCTCACCCTTTGTACCGATGTTCTCAATGCGGCATTTGCGCCAGGAGTTAGCGCTCCCTCTCCTTTCGGATTGACACCGATGGTAGTTCGTAGCCTAATTCGCACGATCGCCGCTCATAAGAAAACGCTTTCTTTTGATATTTGCGAGGTGAATCCTGCTGTTGACGAGAACGGAAGAACCATAAAGCTGGGAGCATACTTAACGAATGAAGCGATCATGACATTTATGGGGAGGAACACTGATGACGCTGGCGCTTAATCAAGTGAATACGATATTTTTGGCCGTAGCCCTGCTTGTACTAGGAACCTTTTTTGTCAAAAAATCAGGAGTACTGCAAAAGTTTTGTATTCCAGCGCCCGTTGTCGGAGGACTGCTGTTTGCTATCCTAGCTACGATCCTCAAAACGACAGGACTTTTGGAAATCACATTGGATACTTCGCTCCAAAGCCTATTCATGCTCACGTTCTTCACCACGGTAGGATTGGGTGCAAGCTTTCAACTTATCAAATTAGGCGGCAAACTGCTCATCATTTACTGGCTTGCCTGCGGATTCCTCGCTTTGGCTCAAAACGTGATCGGGGTTTCCCTCGCCTCGTTATTCGGCTTACACCCACTGATTGGGATGATGGCGGGGGCCGTATCTATGGAAGGCGGACATGGAGCGGCAAGCGCATTTGGACAAACCATAGAAGATTTGGGAATCCACTCGGCATTGTCTATCGGGATCGCGGCAGCTACCTTTGGTCTTATCGCCGGCGGGTTGGTTGGTGGTCCGACGGTTAAATTTTTGATAGCGAAATACAATCTGAAGCCAACGGAAACAAATGAAGAAGCAGCGAGCGTAGAAGCTTACGTTCAACCGATAACGACAAATTCCTTCTTCATTCAAGTGCTGCTCATTACATTCTGTATGGCGATAGGGACGTATTTGGGAGAGCTGTTCACATCAGCAACAGGCTTTGTCCTTCCCGGATATGTCGGATCCATGTTCGTGGCCGTTATCGTCCGCAACCTCGTGGATAAACTGGGTCCGAATGCCATTGACATGAAGAGCATCAACTTGGTTAGTGACGTGACGCTTGGCATCTTTCTGTCTATGGCGCTTATGAGCATCAAGCTATGGGAAGTGGCGGATCTTGCCCTTCCGATTCTCGCCATCGTGCTTGTACAAGTCCTCTTTATCGTTCTGTTCGGGATTTTCGTTTTGTTCAAGCTGCTGGGCAAAAACTATGATGCCGCCGTGATGGTCGCCGGGTTCACCGGACATGGCCTCGGCGCCACGCCCAATGCGATGGCCAATATGGCTGCGGTAACGGAGCGCTTCGGCCCTTCCCGCAAAGCATACCTAATTGTCCCCATTGTAGGCGCCTTTCTTATCGACGTGTTTGCCGTGCCCATCATTATTACGACGCTCAATTTATTTAAATAGAATCCTCATATAGCTCATCTACCTTAACAAAACCTCCTGTCCACGATATGTGGAATTGGAGGTTTTTCTGCTTTTACATCCGTTTGAGAAAAAATAAAAAGAGACCCCGAACCGACCTTCCACTTCTGGCTGCGCGGCTTGGTAATCCGACAAGTGCAGAGATTTCGGGTCAAGGGCTGGCGGAGATTCCGTATTTTTGAACGCATCCGTGCCTTCTCTCGGGAAGAGTCTCTTTGGGATCAACCTACTGTGTTGATGAATGGGACGAACCAAATGATATCGCAGGCAATCCAAAAACTGACCGACAAGCAGCGAACCGTACTTATCCTCCGTTTTTTTCACGACTATACGCTTGAGGAAATACACAGGTTGATGCACAAATCCAAGCTGAACAAAATGGAGAAACTCCTAAAACCAGCCTTTTTCGTTTAAACGGCGCTTAGCATATCCGACAGCCATTAGTCTGGATGAACAACTATTTTGTTACATCACATCACGTAGTGGTTGACCTTAATACCAGTGTCAGGGTTTATAATGAGGAAGAATCATTCGAGAAGGGGATTTTGTCATGAGAATCGGTGAACTTTCCGCCCGAACTGGCGTTAGCCTTCGCTCGCTGCGATACTATGAGCAGCAGGGCTTACTTGCTCCCGCTAGGCATGCAAATGGCTACCGCGAGTATTCACCTCTGGCGGAAGAACAAGTGCGCACTATTCAGTTTTATTTAGGACTTGGACTCTCTACGGAGCAAATCGCTGGATTTTTGCAATGCGTTCTCAAGAATAAAGAAGCCTTCTGTCAAGAAGTGCTCCCAATCTATGAACAAAAGCTTGCGGAAATCGACGAGCAAATCCATCTTCTTGAATCTATAAAGTCCAATCTGCAGGAGCGCATCCGCTTTATTTTGAACGAAAGACAAACAACGAACCGGGAGGAATGACGATGAGTATGCACGAAGTTAATGAACAATCATTTCAGGGATCTATTCGTGAGCAGGGGGTGACCCTTGTTGAATTCGGAGCAACGTGGTGCCCGCCATGTAAAGCGCTTCTGCCCATTCTCGACGAGTTAGATCATCAATATGGTGAACAGGTAACCGTACTCAAGGTAGACTGTGACGACTCCCCTGCCATCGCATCCGAATACCGTGTGATGTCTATGCCAACCGTCATTATGTTTCACAACGGCGAGCCGGTCGAAAAACTTGTCGGGCTCCGTCCTAAAAGTGTGTATGAAACACTGATCAAGCGGTATGCTTGATATTAGATATCTGTCTCTGTAGAAAGGACAGCACGATATCGTGCTGTCCTTTCCTATGAAGTCAGTTCGATAATTTTTGCGAGATAGAATATGATATTTTTTGTTAATTGATACAAGATTTTAGATATTGTTTTTAAAGATGCTATTTTTATTACTATCGGTTTTTTTGGTATAATTGTGATTTGTTTTATATATTACATTCTGGAATACTTGTTACTATTTTCACGTAGTGAAAACAATACAGGAGGTAGTAGCAATGAAATTGTTCAAAAAAGGAGCAGTCTTTGTATTCTCTATTGTGTTGTTGTTTACGTCTTTAGGTGTTGCTAGTGCTAGTGAAGTTCAGTCTACTGATGTTAATGGAGTGCAAGGTATTGACTGAAATCAATTTTTTGAAGAAAATGTTGTACCAAAAGAAAAACAGGAGCTACTTAAGGAAAAAGTCAGAAATAATGAATTATGGGACGCATATAAACCCGAATTGCAACAACAAATTCCTGCTGACTTTTTTGCATTCGAGCCTCAATTAGGTAACCAGGATAAATATTATCGTTTTCCTGATGGTTCTTTCATCTATGTCGGAACGGAGATTGGAACGACAAGTAAGGATCCTGGAATGATACAACCATTTGGAAGCTCAACAGATCAATATGGAACTACATATTGGGATTTTAAATGCCAAAAAATCGTTGGTACAGCAAGTGCCTATGTATACGCAGACTTCTTCTTGGCTTTCGAAGGGAATGGATACAAATCAAAAATCTTTAAATTATATGGTGCAAATGCTTCGGGGTTTGGAGTTACTGGTACTCCTAGCACAGAAATAATAAGACCGATTGAGGATCTTGAAAAAGAAAGATCCGCTCTGGCTCGTTCCTACTGGTTTGCAAAAACTGATCTTAATTTTTCATGGGAAGGAAATGGTATAAATACTTCTATTGGAACCACTTGTTCCCTTTGGCTCGGTGCAATAAGAGGAAAATTGTACGTAGACTCGAAACTTCCATATTGAGAAATCTTATATAATTTAGTGGGAGACATTTAAATGTCTCCCTATTACTTTCATAAGTTGCCTTAGATAAATGTGATGAAAAGGAGGGACCGTATGTTTAGAAAACACTTTGCGTTACCATCATTATGTCTTATTCTAATCGTGGCTACTATTATTCTTTCGTATCAGCAATTTCATTTCCGCCAGGACCCGAAAGTCTATAGCTTTACTATTGAGACACCTGACTTACGAATAAAAAACATCGAATTTGTAGTTTATCCAGGTTCAAACTCTGTGTATGTTTCTGATCACGATTTAGAAATCATTGGGGAAAATAAACAGTTTTCAAGTGTTGCCTACGGTATATCTATTCATGGAAAAATGATTTTGTCGTTAAGTCAAGCAAATGACCCCTTCACTTTACCGGATGCTTCTAATGGAAAGATAACCTATACCTCTAGAAATTTAATTCGAGATGTAAAGGTTCGAACTGATGATGAAATTAATATTGAAATCGTATATAAAGCAAACGGGGTTACTACTAATAAGGTGAGTACTGTTAAATTAACAAATATAATGAAACCTTTTTCTACAACAGGCGATAATAATAATATCATTCACTTATAGATCACATAAAGATAAATAAAGTTAGAACCTCCTTAGTCACACCCAATTTTTCAGCTTACTTAGATTTAGGGCATGCTAGATAATGTAAAAACTAACATGCCCGATTACATTACTTCTCCTTACTTATTCTTGTAAAACCCTCCATTATAACACCAGACCTTTACGTGATGATATCGTGCAAAGATGAGGTGATAGGATTCATGAATACGTACAAAACAGCAGAAATAGCTCGCAGCATTGGAATCCATCCCAACACTGTGCGGCTTTATGAGGAACTAGGACTTATTCCAAAAGCGGAACGAAAAGCAAATGGTTACCGTGTTTTTACAGATTTCCATGTGGAGCAGCTTACATTTGTGAGAACAGCTCTACAAGTTGAGGTTTTGCAAAACGGTCTGCGAAAACAAGCAATTGATATTATTAAGACCTCGTCTGCCAGAAATTTTGACAAAGCTATTCATCTGACAAACCGTTATTACCAACAAATAAAAAGAGAACAACAAAACGCCGAAGAAGCTATCGCGATTACAAAGAAGCTTTTGTCAGGCGAAAACCAAGAATTAAGTAACACTAACTTAACCAGAAAAGAAACGGCTGACCTTCTGCAAATCTCAATAGACGTCTTAAGAAATTGGGAATTGAATGGTTTATTGACTGTGAAACGAAAGCAAAATGGGTATCGTGTTTATTCCGAAGAGGATCTCAGGAGGCTGAAAATTATACGTTCTTTACGCTGCGCAAATTATTCCCTTGCCGCAATTTTGCGGATGCTAAATGCTTTATCCAGTGATCCCAACGTGGACCTACGAGAGGCAATTGATACACCCGAAGAGACGGACTACATTATCTCTGTATGCGATAAACTGCTTACATCCTTGCAATACGCCGAAAACAACGCTCGAATAATGCTCACTCACCTTGAGAAAATGAAAAGGCAATTTACCACAAGCCCTATCCTTTAACACCAGACTTTGCTCTGGTGTTATTTTATTTATGCAAAGAGAGCATTTAGGAAGGATTTGATACCGTGGTAACATCGATCAAGATAGAAAAGGTTATCTAAGTGGTATCGTTCACAAAAAGGCACTCTGGATAAGAAGAAAACCGTACTGAGGAATAAGTAAAGGGCTTGCAGGAAAACCTAAATCCGGTAACTTCATTAATTAACAGATCTGGGAGGTTGGCAAATGGCAAAGTTTTTCGTATTAGCAGTATTATTATTGGTGGCAGGTTGTTCGTCCCATAACAATATGACGCAACAGCAAGTGACTCCTAAACAAACACGAACTTCAACTCATGGTCAAACTACTGCGCCAAACTCTGTCCTCACACAGGCATCATCAACAGCTACGTCATGGAAAGAGCGATCTTCCATGACAACAAAAGAAGCACAAAATGGAATTCCGTTGGATTTATTAGATCTGATTCGAACACCGGATGGAAATCCAGCAAACCAGGCGCCTACAGGAAATCCTGAAAATAAGGAGCCGACAGGTTCAACAGGATCAGTACAGGAAGGTAATAAAGAAAATAATCTATCCGAATTCGAGCAGCAGGTTCTGGATCTAGTAAATCAAGAAAGGTCTAAAACAGGATTAGGTTCCTTGAGTAGGAGTGGAGAATTGTCAAATGTGGCTATGGTCAAGGCACAGGACATGTACAACAACAATTACTTTGATCATATTTCTCCAACACATGGATCCCCCTTCGATATGCTGAAGGAATTCGGGGTCACATTCAATACCGCTGGAGAGAACATCGCAAAAGGGCAAACCACCCCTACCCAGGTTATGAATGACTGGATGAATAGCCCAGGCCACAGAGCAAATATACTGAATAATAGTTATACCCATATCGGTATTGCTTTTTATAACAACACATGGGTTCAGGTATTTACTGGATAACGCCTTTCCTCTCCCAACAATAACGTACCAAAAACCCGCAATTTATGCGGG
Organism: Paenibacillus alvei DSM 29; assembly: GCF_000293805.1. Lineage (GTDB taxonomy): Bacteria > Bacillota > Bacilli > Paenibacillales > Paenibacillaceae > Paenibacillus_B > Paenibacillus_B alvei. The sequence continues at coordinate 175,662 of NZ_AMBZ01000008.1, forward strand.
TTTTTGGTGCTTCAGGCTGTCGACATTCTTATTTTTTACGAGAATTCTCCTTTTACGAATACTGAAATGAAACCCACGAATCCGCACTCGCTTCGGCAAACTTCACCAGTTCAACTCCACTGTACTTATCCATGCTTTCGCAACGCTCGCTTCCCCTAAGTATACCTACAGTATGTAATATTGGAAAATATCATCTTACACTGAAAATAGCCCACTCCTCCACCTATTGGCAAGTTGAAGTTCTCTGACGCTCCCAGATAACATTGTACGAACATCCCACTTACAGCCTTCAACTCACTTTCGAAATTCAGGTCAATATGTTAATGTGTTGGTTATACATTGAATAAATAATCATTTTTAAACGAGGTGGAACAGTGTTAGAAAATACCCCAAAATTGATTGCCATCGTGATATATATGGCAACTATGCTAGGTATAGGGTGGTATGCTTTCCGAAAAAACGACCAACTTGACGGACTATATGTTAGGGGGACGTTCCTTAGGGCCTGCTGTAACTGCTTTAAGTGCTGGCGCTTCCGATATGAGCGGATGGCTCTTAATGGGGCTTCCGGGAGGGATTTACCTAACGGGACTGTCAAATATCTGGATTGCCATTGGCTTATCGGTTGGCGCCTATCTTAACTGGCTGTTTATTGCCCCACGTTTGCGCACATACACGGAAGTTTCCGGGAATTCCATTACCATTCCGTCGTTTTTGGAAAATCGATTTAAGGATCGCACCAAACTTCTGCGGATCGTTTCCTCTATTGTTATCCTAACTTTCTTTACGTTCTATGTTTCCTCAGGTATGGTGGCAGGAGCCGTCTTTTTTGAAAATTCCTTCTCCCTTCCTTACATAGCGGGGCTGCTCCTCGTTTCCGGAGTGGTTGTAGCCTATACATTGTTTGGGGGCTTTCTTGCGGTCAGTTGGACGGACTTTGTCCAAGGGCTTATCATGCTGCTTGCCCTTATCCTTGTACCGGTGTTAGCAATGAACGAGACCGGTGGGTTTGCCAACACCGTTGATACAATCAGAGCCATAGATCCGTCCCTCCTGGACTTATTTGCCGGTACTACTGCGCTCGGCATCATCTCTGCAGTTGCCTGGGGACTTGGCTATGTTGGACAACCGCATATTATCGTCCGCTTTATGGCCATCCGCTCTGTACAAGAGACCAAAACTGCACGACGCATTGGTATGGGCTGGATGGTTGCTTCATTACTTGGCGCTTCATTAACAGCATTGGTGGGTCTTGCTTTTTTTACACAAACAAATTATACATTGTCTAATCCAGAAGCTGTCTTCATTCAACTTGGACAAATTTTATTCCATCCGTTTATTGCCGGACTTGTCCTTGCTGCCGTATTGGCTGCAATCATGAGCACGATTTCTTCTCAGCTCATTGTAACCTCTAGTGCATTAACAGAAGATTTATATAAGCTGATTCTGCGTAAAAATGCCTCTGACAAAGAACTTGTGTTCTTTGGACGAATGGCTGTTCTAACGATTTCAGTCATCGCCTGCCTGCTTGCGTTGGGCGGTGAAAACAAAACCATTTTAAGTCTCGTCGCTTATGCCTGGGCCGGTTTTGGCGCTTCCTTTGGCCCCGTTATCCTGTTAAGCCTGTACTGGAGAAAAATGACCAATTGGGGCGCCATTGTCGGAATGTTAGCAGGCGCAACAACAGTAATCATTTGGAAAAATATTGATCTGCAAATTACGAAAGATATATACGAAATCATTCCCGGATTTATTGTCAACCTTATTGTCAGTATTGCCATAAGCCTATTTACCTATCAACGAGACGAATCAATCGAGAAAGAGTTTGATACCAGCTTGAAACGGTTACACACGAATGATGCTCGCACACCTTGAGAAAATGAAAAAGCAATTACCACAAACCCTACACTTTAACACCAGACTTTGCTCTGGTGTTATTTTATTTATGCAAAGAGAGCATTTAGGAGGGATTGGATAACGTGGAAACGACGATCAAGGTAGAAAACTTGAGCAAATCTTACGCCAACGTCAAAGCGGTTGAACATCTAAACCTATCGATTTGTCGTGGTGAAGTATTCGGCTTGCTGGGCGCAAACGGTGCAGGAAAAAGCACCACCATTGAGTGTATATTAGGCACCAAAAAACAGGACAGCGGTACGGTGGCCATATTGGGAATGAATCCGCAAACGGAACGTAAAAAGCTGTTTGAGAAGGTCGGTGTTCAATTTCAAGAAGCCAATTACCAACAGAAAATAAAAGTGTCGGAACTTTGTGAGGTCACTGCATCTCTTTACAAAACCGCTAAGGATTACACGCGCTTGTTACATCAATTTGGACTTTCCGACAAGCTGAAAAGTCATGTAAGCGAGCTTTCGGGAGGACAGAAGCAACGACTGTTCATCGTTCTTGCGTTAATTCCAAATCCCGAGGTTGTATTTTTAGACGAGTTGACTACTGGGCTAGATGCGAGAGCAAGACGGGATGTGTGGAAAAGCCTTGCTGATTTAAAAGTAGAAGGGTTAACCATTCTGTTGACCTCTCACTTTATGGACGAGGTGGAAGCTCTGTGTGACAAAATCATGATTCTTAATAAAGGGAAAAGCATTTTTTGCGGAACCGTACAGGAAGCGATTGCGGCCAGTCCTCATGAGAAATTTGAGGATGCATATCTTTGGTATACAGATGAGGAGGAAAGAAAATGAGAGCATTTAGGGCGCTGCTCAAAACAGAGTGCAAACTGTCTCTTCGCGGGATGGACATGTTCATCTTTGCGATCTGCATGCCAGTCGCCGTCGTGATCATTTTAGGCACAATTTTCGGAAATAAGCTAGCATTCGATGGCGCAGCTTATACCTTCCTGGAACAATCGTTTGGAGCGGTGGCCACGATTGCAATATGCGCTGGCGGAATTATGGGACTTCCTCTAGTGGTATCCGATTATCGAAGCAGGAGGATACTAAAACGTTTTAAGGTTACGCCGACCAGTCCCGCTCTTATATTAGCCGTACAAGTTGTAATCTATGCCCTTTATTCCATTGCTTCCCTTATCCTCGTTTATATGACTGCAGCGATTTTTTTGGTTATCAATTTCATGGCTCGTGGCTGCAATTTTTAGGCGCATACTTACTGGTTATGCTGTCCATGTTCAGCATAGGACTACTGGTGGGTGGACTCGCGCCAAACATGAAAATAGCAAGTGCTGTAGCCAGCCTGCTATATTTTCCAATGCTTATTTTTTCTGGTGCTACCTTGCCTTATGAAGTTATGCCTGCAGCGCTTCAAAAAGTGGTCGATATATTACCGCTGACACAGGGCATTAAGATGTTGAAGGCCGCTTCACTTGGCTTGCCAATGGATCGTGTCATCATCCCCGTGGTTGTGATGATTGTGCTTACAGTGACATGTATGAGTATGTCTCTTCGCTTCTTCAAATGGGAGTAAATGGATGCGTCAGGAACGTCAGACGCTAGTGATATAAACAGTGACAGTCTAGGACTTTATTTTCTCGTCCATACTGTCACTGTTTCCTAACAATCTTTATTTTCATAAAACACCTTGCACTACTTTTCGAGGAAAACTGAGGCCGCTTTATGCCCAGGCGATCATTTTACAATTATGGTTGTGCCGTCGAATTTCGTAAGCGTAAATCCGCGGAATGGTTCGTTAAACGTATGCCTGTAGTTGCGAAGCAAACCAATGGCGGCAGTCTCGCCCAGATTCATTCCATGGAAGCAGTCGGAACGATAATGAATGCCTGCAAATCCCCGACCGATGCCCAAGTTATTGGCAAGCTTATTCAATTCACCGCCTATTGTGAGCGGCGCCCCGTTAAAAGGCTCAAGGGTCAGGCCGTCGTCGCTCGCTATAACTGGATTCGGCAGAACAAAATCTTCTTTGAAGAACGCCTTTAACATGGTGACGCCTGCGCCGGCAATTACGGCATGACCTGCCGGATAAGAAGGATGTGCCGGGCAACCTTCCGGGTAAGCCTGCGGCAGCAAGTAAGTGCCATATTTATTGAAGGTTAGTTCAACTGCGGGAGAATCCAGAAGCTGATGGTTAATCGGATAATTTACTGTGTTCGTTCGTTGATTTTGAACGAGACCGCCAAACTCTTCCGGTCGCAGTCTCCGATGCACCAGAAACTTCTGATACCAAGCAGATTCCATCGAGAAATTCGCGGCCCGAGCGACCAAATCCAAAATATACGGAGCACCAAAGGTGACAAATCCAGTCTGGGTGCGCGATTGGAAATACGGATTGGCCGGGTCAAGTGCGGAAGGCCCCAAGCTCAACAAATATAAACAGGCCATTAACACACCTTGATAAGAAAAATCTTTATGCACCCATTCGCTTAGATCTCTTCCGTTTCTTAAATATCGGGGCTCTGGATCATAGGCAATAGAAGCAGATGGAGCAGCGCCATTTTGAATGCTTAGCCATGATTGATAATCCGTTAAAAAATGTTGTTCTGCCAAAGGAACCTTGTATTTTTGAATAATGGCAGTGGCGCCAAATGGAATCTCTTTATATAAAAATTGCGAGAGATATGGACCTGCCAGATCGCCTTGCGTAACGCCGCGAAATAAGGTTTGCGGCGTTACTTGTCCATTTATTTTGGGTCCGTAAAAATCCGTCAGATTTGACAGGTTTTCCGCTGCTGCAGCCGCTAATGGATCCCTATCGTACCGATTGAAAGGAACATCGCGCAACAGCGATGCCCAATACAGTTCGACCATATCGCTGGCGGCCGCAGCACTGTTTATCGAAGGCGGAGCTGGAATCGTTAATGAATGCCCGTCGGGTCCGGCAAGATCATACACGTATGAGGCTTGCGGATTAACGAGCTTGAGCGTTCCCCCGAGCGGAATTTTTTCAAATTTACTTGGCTTTCCGCTTTTTAATGCTTTGAGATAGGTCTTGTAAGCATGCTGATCAACTTCTCCAAGAACGTTATGCGGCAGGCCTTTCGAGAAGTTCCCGATTTTGTTCGGATATTTTTTTTCATCGTGATTGCAGGGCTGCGGCAGGATTTTGCGCAACTTTTCTTCAATGGCGGCTTGTTTCCGAATTTGGTACGCTTTACATCGCCTTTCCTCCGGGTCGATGGGGCCGAGTACACACGAGTCATCCATATGATTCCTCCTTGAGCATTAGTAAGAAGCACAAAGATCTATATAATTTATTCAAATTTATCGATTTAGTATTGGATATATGTAGAGGACTTGACCATAAAAGAAAAAAGGGCTTTATTCCCATTTTTTCGCATCTGTAAATGCAATCTCGCCAAAGGTGTTCAAACATGGAATGGTGTTTTTAAGGAACGCATTTAAAATAGGGAGGTATCTAGTCGGTGCTTCTTTTAGATGTACGAAAAGCCTGTCCTTATATCGAAGAACAGGCTCATGTATAGATAAAGACCCGCACACTGCGCGGGTTTGCCGATAATGGACAAATATGCTCTTTCCAATAGCAGTGGTGTTGCATGTAAACGTGGAACCTGACGAAATTAAGATCTCATTTTAAAACAAAAAGCGTAAAATGATAATGGAAATAATACCTCCCACTACGGTTCCCAGCAAACTTCGTGTTTTTATCGCAATCAAAAAAGTCGGTATGGCTGCAAAAAATTCGATGTTATTTGTAAGCGGTGGAATCTTTCCATCATGGATAAATATCTCTTGACCTATCAGAGCTGCTATGACAGAAATCGGAACATAATTTAACCATCGCATTCCCCATTCTGGCAATTCAAAACGACTAAGCACCATAAGAGGAACAACCCTTGGAAGGAACGTTACAAACGCTGAGCCGAGAATAATCAAAAATGTCCCATCTTACTTCCATTTTTCCACCACCATTCCTATTGTTGAGGCAATAATTGTAGCAATAATAACCCCCATACTGCTGGATAACACGAAAGAACTTCCCACTGCAATGACAACTGCGATAATGGCGACAAAGATATCCAGTTTGATTTTATTTCGCCCTAACATGGAGAGGATGAGAATGCCAATAAACATAGCGGGTAAGGCAAATGCTAGTCCGAATTTCTCAGGATTTGAAATCCATTGTGCCAAAAATGCTCCTGCTACATTAGCTGCAAACCAATTGATATAAGCGGTTATGTTGAGGCCATGCATCCATTTCTCACTGATTCGTTTTTCTTTGCAGCCTCGGTAATCGCGACACCGAATGTCTCATCGGTGAGTAGAGAGCCTACCAGCATGTTTCGAAGCGGAGAAAGATGCCGAAAATAAGGTGCTAGTGCTGCACTAAGTAAAATATGACGAAGATTAACAAAGAAAATCGTAATAATTATAGCAGTAAGCGAACTACTTGTTGCGATCATTCCTGCAGCAATAAACTGAGCTGAGCCCGCATAAAGAATTAAAGACATTAGAGCGATCTCAGCTATGCTAAGTCCCGCAGTTTTTTGGATTACGCCAGCAGCTAATCCGATACTTAAATACCCTAGTAAGGTAGGGATACAATCTTTTACTCCTTGGATAAAGCTGTCTTCATCTTTCTGAGTCGAATTCATTTGGACATTCGACAGACTCATTTCATCCCCTCCTTATTTTTAAACATTAGAAGCTAACACACTAACTACTATGAAAAAGAGAAAGAAAATACGGTTCAATTTATTTGAACCGTTTTCCAGTAACAACATGAAATAGGTTAGGGTCGTTTTTCCAAAGTGCTTCTGTTTTCTCTGGCCCCACTTCTTTCACTAATTCTGAAAACATAATGTCATGTCTGATGTATTCCATCGCAATTAACACAAGTGCAGGGTCTTCTGTTTTTACCGCCCATGCCGGTGTGTTTGGCGAAAAGTTTGCAATTAATACTTCTTCATTGTCCCGTGCAACAATCGTTAAGCGACCATTCATACGTTCCTCAGCTACTTCTGGAGCCATATAATTGTGATGAGTCGTTACACCAAGCCGAATCTCAGGCGCTCCAAAAAGAATCGAAAAAACGTGAATATCCTCTTTTATCCGCCTATCTACAGCACCTTTTACAGAAGAGACTTGCGGTTCCCAAATCGACAACCATATTTCTTCTTCCGCTTTATCGATAATGTCAATCATTTCGGCCGCAACGCGTTCATCACTGCTGATGCGTCGAATGACATCTACTTCCTGTTCACTTTCTAACGCAGATAAATTCTTTTCCAGATAATCCATAGAATTATCAAAGTCATTACGCAAGCGACGGATTAATTCTTTTGCGGGTAAGGGTGCATAGGTTACAGGGTCAGAAGGTACTGTATAAACCGCACCTTTATCCATTAATTTTGCTAACACTTCGTAAATCGTTGAACGAGGTACACCTGACCTTTTACTTATTTCATATCCGGTAATGGGGAAATTTTTTAACAGCCCTATATACGCCTTACATTCATATTGCGAAAAGCCCCACTTCTGAAGTTCTTTAAAAAAGTTCTTCCATGGCAACTCCTTTAGTAGTTAGTGTGTTACTTACTATAAAATAAAATGGATTACCTGTCAAAGCAATCCTGGTTCCGTTTTTGAAAAATGATCGTCAGACCACTGTTTTATTCCTGATTCTCCAACTTATGGACGAGGTATAATTACCCAAAAACGAAGGATAAATCCTTTTAAAACCATCCAAGGAACTATTTAGTTGCATGAATTTGACTTATAAGGAAAGTTATATTCCGTTATTATTTTGCGAACTCTGGCTCGTTCACCCACACTGCAATACATCTCCCATCCTCCCTAAGACCTACTGCCCAAGCCTTTCCGGACATGAAGAATCTGTAAAAAAGCATTACAAGGAGTAACAAGGGAACGTTGCAGTTACAGGCTTGATGTCCAGTATCAAACCATATGGAATTAACATACATCCCCTTATTCCATCCGAATTTCAACATGATAGATTTCAACTGAATAATAATATCGTCCTATGTTCATATATTCACATTTGAGCCGCATGACCCATTAACGAAACGCGAAACTGCTGTATATTTAACGGTGTAAACATGTATCGTTATGCAAGAGTATGCATGTTTGCACAAGCACGACTAGGCAAAGCTAGGGAAATCTAGTGACGCAAAACTAAAGGGGCTAAGGAAGAAATTCCATGCCTGCCAGACGCCGATTAATAGAACCCCATCTCTATTAGTCGTATTCGTTGTTTCTGTATGATTCATGGCGAGATGCCCCACCCTAGCTGCCTATTAATAAAATCTATTGATAGGAAGTGAATAACGGATGAAGACTGGGAGAAAGCGGAGTGCCCGAAGATTGTTCGCAATGACGGTAATGACCATCATGATGTTCGTATCTTCGTTGGCGCCGGCTTACGCAGGAACGACTGTTTCCGCAGCACAGGAACCTGTGGTCAAAAATGCAACAAAGGAAATCCGGAATGTCATGTACTATGGCGATTGGTCAATTTGGGGAGGACAAGGAAACTTTTATCCCAAGGATATTCCGGCCGATCAATTAACCCATTTGAACTATGCGTTTCTCGATTTTGATGCCCAAGGCAACCTTGTATTTACGGACAAGGATGCGGCTGTAGAAGCGCCTGTCGGCCAGGATGGCGTTCAATGGCAAGCGGCCAATGCAGGCATCCTTATCGCCCTGCAGCAATAGCGCAGAAAACCCGAATCTGAAGATCGGCATCTCTCTTGGCGGATGGTCGAAATCAGGCGACTTCGCTGTCGTAGCAGCCGATGCTTCAAAACGGGCGAATCTGATCCAAAATGTCATGAAATTCATCAAGTACACAAACATGGACTTCGTGGATGTCGATTGGGAGTTCCCGGCTGAAGTTCGACAGCCCGATTTGGTCGATAATAAGAACGATGAAGGTACGAAATACGCCATGCCGGAGGACAAAAACAATTATATTTTGCTCCTGCAAGACATCAAAAACGCATTGAATAAGCAAGGAGCCGAGCTTGGTAAAGCATATGAACTGTCTGTTGCGCTTCCAGCGCCGAAGAGCAAGATTGATATCGGCATTGATGTGCCAAGACTGTTCAACATTGTAGACTTTGCCAACATTATGACTTATGACATGCGCGGCGCATGGGATGAAGTAAGCGGCCACCATACCGGCTTGTATACGAACCCGAACGACCCGCTCACGGGCAACAACCTGTCCATCGACGAGAGCGTGAATTATTTGATTCAGCAAGGTGCTGAGCCGAATAAGATTGTGATCGGGGCAGCCTACTATACTCGCGGCTGGGATAAAGTGTCGCAAGGATCCGATCCGAATCATCCGGGTTTATTCGGCGATGCGGCACTATCCGCGAAGGATGCGGATCTGACTCCATCCCGCGGCGCGGTTGGCGAAGCAGCGCTCGCTATTGGGGACGGCGGCCGCCGAACAGGGATTTGGTCTTATCGCAACCTCGACAAGCTGAAGGCCACTTACCCGAATCTCAAGGAATATTGGGATGATGCCGCCAAAGCTCCATATCTGTATGATGGGACAACTGGCGTATTCTACACGTATGACAATGAAAGATCTATTCAAGAGAAAACGAAATATGTGCTTGAAAACGGTCTGGGCGGCGTCATTGCTTGGATGGCTTCCAATGATGCCCCTACTACGGATCCTGCCAAGCGCGACAAATTAACAAAGGCAACGAAAGAAGGCCTCTTCGGAAGCCAGGCGTTGACAACACATGAAATCCAATATACCAAGCTGGACGTAACGGCGGATGTGAAACCGTATACTGAGGCTTGGGGCAACAGCAAAGGGTATGAAATTACCCTCTTCAATAACGAGTCTTTGACCGAATCGAATCAAGTGTTGAAAGCGGTGGAAAGAGGAGCAAAAACGGTTAAGCTGCCGAAGCTTTACATCCAAGCCGATGGGCCGTTGACTTCCGGCGATTATTTGGCGGGAACCGTAACGAATGAGAACGGTTACACGGTCGTCGATTTGAAATCGGTCTATGATGCAAAAACGATTGAAACTGGTAGATCCTATACGTTCAAACTGAAGGGAGATGCCAAGATTACAAGCATGGAGCTGGTTCAGCGGGTGTCGAATAACAGCCCGGAAATGAACAGACAACTCATTCTGGGTGATGAAGCTCCAAGCATGAATCAACCGCCTGTTTTGCATGGCGTAGCGGATCTGACGCTTACAGTCGGCGACGACTTCGATAAGCTGGCCGGCGTAACTGCTACGGACGCAGAAGACGGAGATCTCACATCACGTATTGCCGTGACGGGAGATGTTAATACGAATGCAGCCGGCAAGTATGAGCTGGTGTACTCCGTTACGGATTCGCAAGGATTAACGGTCGAGAAAAAACGCACCATTACTGTTGTCGAAGAAGCTCCAAGCAAGAATCAACCGCCTGTTTTGCATGGCATAGCAGATCTGACGCTTACAGTTGGCGACAACTTTGATAAGCTGGCCGGCGTAACTGCTACGGACGCAGAAGACGGAGATCTGACTTCCCGTATTGCCGTGACGGGAGATGTTAATACGAATGCTACCGGCAAGTATGAGCTGGTGTACTCCGTTACAGATTCGCAAGGGTTAACGGTCGAGAAAAAACGCACCATTTCCGTTATCGAAGCGACAGCCCCGGGATATGATTTTGGGGTTGGCCAAGGAATCGAGTGGCCGAAGCAAGTCAATTCTCCATTCGTTGATATGGTTGCATGGGTTACCAAGCCAGGATACTCCAACAACGGCGCCCCTAACCTCGCTAGAATTTCCGAGGATACCGGCGTGAAATTTTTCAATCTCGGCTTTATTCAATCCAGTTCGCAGCAAATCGCGGACGGCAAAGTGCAATGGGGCTGGGGAGGATATTCCGTATTGAATGAAAAGAATGCGGATAACACCCAATACCAAGGGATTAAGCAGTCTATTCGGGAAATTCGCGAAATGGGCGGCGATGTCACGATCTCGCTGGGCGGTTTGAATGGCGTATCGTTTTGGGAAGTGACTCAAGACACCGATACCCTCTTCCATACGTATATGGAAATTGTTCAAGGCTATGGACTAACCCGATTAGACCTCGACATTGAGGGCGGCGCTCAGAACAAAGCGCTGAATGTCGCTAACGCGCAGGCGATTAAGAAGCTTCAGGATGCAACGGGAGTCGATATTGTATTAACACTTCCTGTACTGCCAAGCGGTCTGACTTCTGTTCAATTGGATGTATTGGAAGCTTACTTGTCTGCCGGCGTGGATGTCAAAGTCGTGAACATCATGACGATGTGCTATGGCAGCGGAACGCTCCTGCCTGGCGAGAACTATGGTTCCGCTTCGTTGAGAGCCGTTGATTCGACGAAGAATCAAGTCAAGCAGTACTTCAAGCAATTTGCCAACACGGATCTAACGGATCAAGACGCTTACGGTTGGAACGACGCCATCCATCGGCTTTGAAGGCGCGGCTCATCCAATCTTTACGACAGAGTGGTCCCAGTTGGTTGTGGATCATGCGATCGAGAAAGGGCTGGCGATGACCTCCTTCTGGTCGATGAATCGGGATGCGATGTTGGAAAACAACAATGGCGTAACGGCGCAATATCAATATACCGATATTTTCAAAGCATTCGGAAATGGAAGCACCCCGCCGGTTGCTACAAAGCCCGTGATTCATGGCGCAACAGATAAAACGATTTTCGTTGGCGAACAATTCGATCCGAGAGAAGGAGTTACCGCTACGGACAAATTGGACGGCGACCTGACCGATCGCATTATGATCGAAGGAGCAGTTGATTCCTCTGCTACAGGAACCTATAAGCTGGTGTATACCGTAGAGAACAGCCAAGGGCTGCAAGCGGTTGTTGAACGTACGATCACTGTGGCAGAAAAGATGAATCACAAGCCAGTCATTCATGGTGCAACAGATAAAACGGTTCTCGTTGGCGAGCACTTCGATCCGAAAGATGGGGTTACCGCTACAGATGAAGAGGACGGCGACCTGACCGATCGCATCGTGATCGAAGGAACGGTGGATTCCTCTACTCCGGGAACCTACAAGCTGATGTACACCGTAGAAGACAATCAAGGTTTGCAAGCCTCTGTAGAGCGCAATATTACCGTTCTCGACGGGCTTGCGGATACGTATGATCCGACCAAGATCTACTATCAAGGGGATACGGTTATCTACAAAGGAGAGAAATACACGGCAAAATGGTGGGTACAAGGCCAAGCGCCGGATTCCTCCCAAGCATGGGAAAAAGAAGTGATTCCAAATGAAGACGGCAGTGTGGATTACGTGCCGGGCAATGTGTATGTAGAAGGCAATTTGGTTCGCTATGAGGGCAAGCTCTACCAAGCCAAGTGGTGGACGAAGAGCATTCCGGGCAGCGATGAATCCTGGAAGCTTGTAGAATAATCACAAGACGCAGTTGCCGGGACTGACCCTTCACGGGTTAGTCCCTTTTGCTTTCTTTCATGACTGCGCATGCGCGGTGGTAAGACTTTCAAGATAAAATATCCTACTTCTTCTTTTTAACCATTATGATGGCTACGATAGCAAGAATAAATAATATTCCCGCTCCTATGATCGTAGGATTCATAAATGCCGTCATCTCTGTTTTGTTTGTATCAACATTGTCTGATGTATTGTGGTTGGCTGTATTGTTAGATGATTTATTACTATCATCATCTGTACTAGTTGTCTTGCCAAAGGAATTATTGACAAAAAGCAACAGTTTGTCGGCTAATGCTTTACGTTCTTGTTTTTGTTCACCAGTCGAATCCTTGGAAAGCTTGGAATACCTGCCCTCCTCAGACAACATATCTGTACCATGTTCACTACTATCGATAACGTGAAACTGCTTTTGTTTTGAGGCGGATGCCTCATAAAGAGCTTTGACTTCATCATAATAATTTCCGGTAGGATCTTTCTCTGATACCGCGAAAAAAGCTGGTACATCTATCTTTTTAACAGCCTCCAACGCGCTTATTGCCGGATTTATACCAAATTGTCGTGGAGAAGATAATATTCCTAATCCTACTAATTCCGGTATATTTGGCGCAGCAACAGCTGTAGAAGTAACACCTATAGATGCTCCCATAGATAAGATTTTAGTTGCACCACGTTCCCTTAACACCTGAGCAGCAGCCAGTACATCTAAATCCCTACGATAAGTTGCATCTCCAGATACCGAATCAGAAGGTTCATCATTTCTAAATGCCCAAAGAATCACCATATATCCTTCCTTTACAAGTCTTTCAGCAAAAGGAAGCCAGCTATCAACCATCCATCCATTTTCATGACCAAGTGTGATACCTTTATTACCACTGCCTAACACATAACCACATAATTTAACTCCATCTTGCGTAACAAACTCAACAGCATTTGCAGGGTATTTCTCTGGAAGGCTTCCTAGAATACCACCTGTAGGAACATCTTTTCCAGTTGCTACAATGATGCTTGTTTCCTTTTTATCTGCAGCAAATACAACGGAAGGTAACAACATTACTACTACACAAAGTATTGCAAGAAGACGCATAGCTTTTCTTTTCAACACCATTCACCTCTTTCTTTTCGTGTTCGACCTTGAAAAATAAAGCGATTTTTGCCTTCGTATACGAATCGTTCGGCCTTAATTGCCAACGACGTAACTAAGTATAACTCAGAGTTTTCATCAAAACGTGATCAAAATACCAACAAATTATTTCCATATAATAATGGAAGTTAAATGTTGTAAAAAGCGAAAATGGAGCTCATCCAAACGATGGCTCCATTTTTGTTTCTGGTTTCAAGTAAAATTTCGGCAGATAGAGCTGCCCGGCGATCGACATCCTCATTTGAATAGCGGATCATCACTAATTCTATTCTTCATCGCCAATTCATCTTTTTCTTTAAAGTTGACCTAATTATGCTCTGCAACAATATTTGTGTAATAAATAAAAATAAAGGTACAGTAACAGACATCTTATTGAGTAAATTAAAAACTATCCAAACTGCAAGAAAAGTGACCATGTAAGCATAAGTCCAAAATACACTTTTAGAGGAAATATATTTCTCCATTTCATCCATTTTTTTAAAGTCTTTCATAAACATCATTTCTCCTTACTAAATGTAAAATAGTTTTTACATTTTAATTATATGTATCTACATCCATGTATGTCAAATAGTTTTTACATTTTTATGATTCAAAATTTAAAACCGCATTAACATATAGAATGTCAATGAAGTTTTTCTGCGATTTTTATATGATATTTTTATTGATGTTTGGCTGTTTTACCCCCAAAGCGGAAGCTGTTCCCATTTTTACGACCATTCATTCTATCACTTCATAGACTCCAATATTTATGAACATGACCAACTGCGTGGAACGAGTTATATCGTGACGTTAGAGAATTACTTTTTTAGCCATCTTAATAGAAGTGAAACAGCTAAAGCATTGCTCATCCACAGAAATACTTTGTATTTGTTAATTGACACAGAAAAAAAGAGCCGCAACCGCGACTCAAATAAATTTACAACATGATCCTACAAAGATGTTCATTTCGATTGAATAACACCGTTAATAACTGATTAGAAAGTTCTGCTATCATGAATATAAATCCAAAGAGCTATCCGAACGAAATCTGATCTAACTGGTCATATGAATTCATACCCCTATTAATTTAAAAGTACTAACTTCCACTTTTGGGCAGCGGTTCTATTATCCGTCCAGATCTGCACGTTCGTACCGTCGTTCGTGCCTGATTCGGATACATCCAGAGCCTTATTGCTGTTACTATTAATTAGTTTATACGAGCCATCTGTATTGCGTATGAAATCCCATTTCTGTGCACTTGAACCGTTGTCATCCCAAACCTGCACGTTTGTACCGTCTGCTGTCCCCGAACTTTGCACATCCAGTGCTTTGGCGCTAACTGCGTTAATCAGTTTATATGTGCCGTCTTGGTTTCGATACACGGTCCAACGTTGAGCTGCTGATCCGTTATCTGAATAAATCTGAACATTTGTGCCATTCGATGCCCCTGATCCTTGAACATCCAATGCTTTTCCACTGTTTACATTAATGAATTTATAGGGTCTTCCCACAAGCACATCGTTACTAGTCAAGTTTGGATCCATTGAATATTGCTGCCATAACTGATCGACAGTTTGGCCAGTCAAGTTCACCCATAATTGTTCACTATAAGTTCGATTACGAAGATTGAAGTCCATCTCATTGACAATCGACGGACGGATTCGATTTTCCAGCCATACGAAAAAGCGAGCTGTAACTCGGTAACTATCCGTATATTTTTGATCAGGGCTATAATTAGGCAGGGACCATCCTGCCGGACCATTATTTCTACCATATTTATAACGGGCATAATCCGCGATCCCTTCGGTTATCCATCCGGGACTCCCCCCAGGGTAGGCTTGAACGATATGCATTAACTCATGGGTCACCGTATCGATATCTTCCGGATTCTTTCGCAGCCAATTAGAGCTGAATTTAACCTTGCCCCCTCCTGCTTCCGCAACACCAGAGTATGTCGGATCAATTGTAAAATATACTTTCCGAGCTGCCTGACCATTGAAACGTGCAACCATTTGAGGATATACGATAAAGAAGGTATCAATCATTCGTTGTTTTACTGTCGAATCAAAAGAAGGATCCTCGTTATTCATTTCTAATGTGTAGGTTCCGTCTGTGTAGGAAGCAGTCTCGGCAGAGACCACCATCACTTCAGAACCGAATAGTACCATCATCATCAAAATCATTGACAATTTTCGAATCAAATCCTATTCCTCCTTGTTTGAACCGAACTAGCTCTGTTTTGGCCACATAACACCACGGACATGCGATATCGCTGATAATTTCCACCACCATCGAAACGCTCCTCCTTCCCGCCCTATAATCCTCAGCTGTTCCGTTACTTTAGCGATAATGATTCCCCCAGAGCCGTGGCCTACCAGGAAATATTATGCATATTATTCTTTTTTATGTAGTCTACTACTGATTTTGTGATCTCTTCATGGGTTACTTTAGGATCGATCTTAGCTCCATGTCCTGCGTACTCAGGAGTGTAGAAGGTATGCCCCGCCCTGCTGAAGAGAATGAACTTATTCTATCCAGAAGACGAACTGGCCGTATTATGAAGGCACAGGATCTTGTACTCCTAGACAGTTGCCCAGTATAAAACAAGACTGTATGTAATAAGTCCCAGCAAACAAATGAACTGAATCGACAATCCCTGTTCATCCTACATTATTGAAGATTATACAGACGGCGCTTGCTGGTAATCTGCCGTCAATATTCTCCTTCAATGAGAACGCATACCTTTCTTGAAAGACGACACTCTACAAGTTTTGATACTGGGCACAAATGAAGCTCACGGATATCTGTCCAAAATGTTATTGCCCTTTCCACGAAGCAGAAGTTTCACGAATGTTGATTAACCAGCGCCATTTGGTTCGACGGGCGCTATTCTTTCCCTCCAGGTTGATTGTGAATTCAGACAATACTTGGTTTTGTCCACCTGAATAAGTGAATTCTATACTCATTAGGGTCTTGAGGTTCTTAATATATTCTCTCAATGACCTGAATAAAGCTCTTTGCAAGACTGCTTGAAGACCGTTCGATCGCACTGCTGAATAGAATAAAACCCTCTTCGTAATCATTTTAAACAATACCTGATAACCAAGAATAACGATTACTTCCTGTAGCACATTGAATATACTGGCATCCATATGCCAGAAATGCATTTTTCAATACTTTGGCGATAACCTAATCGAAAAGATGCGGAAGAGCTCTACTTTTTTGTGACGAATCCATTCATCCAAATTATAAGTTCGTTATTTGCTCTTTCTGTCGTTATATTATTGAAAAATGGCTTTGCGATTATCATTAAGGAGTTTTATTTATAGGTTTCGTTCTTTGTATGTAACAAAAGTTAAATAATGAGAACTTCATTTGAGTCTGATTGTATGTTCGGAAAAATGACTCATTCCACAAAAAAACCCAGTACTAATATGGGGACTGACCCCATAACGTGAGACAAATCAAAACACCTTTAAGAGAAATATCCTTATATCGTAAGATAAGGGAGACAATCTTGGAGGTGTTTTTGCGTTGACAACTAGAGTGAGTTACCCGGCGGAAGTAAAATTGAAAGCAATCGAAATGAGATTAGCTGGTATTCCTGTGAAAGAAGTAATGAACGAGCTAAACATCAAAAATGAGACTCAGTTAAAAGTCTGGATGAAATGGTATCGGGAAGGTGAACTCTATCGCCTGAAGCAGCCAGTAGGTAAGCAATACAGCTACGGCAAAGGCCCAGAATATCTATCAGAGCTTGAAAAAGTGAAAGCAGAGAATCGTTTTCTTAAGCAGCAGTTAGAGGTTCTAAAAAAGTACAAGGAGTTGGAAAGGAGGTGTCACCTGAAGTAGTCATCGCTTGGATGGAGTCCATTCGAGGAGAAATAAGTATTACTCAAGCCTGTGCATGGTTAGGGATTCCTCGATCTAATTATTATCGTTGGAAATCATCTTGCAGAGCTAAGCGTGTAGATAATGCCGTAGGGAAAATTCGAGAGCTCTGTACGGAACATAAATTCCGTTATGGGTACCGAAAGATCACGTCACTGCTTCGAATGGAACAACAAATTAATCACAAACGTGTACAGCGAATTATGCAACGTGAAGGACTACAATGCCGAGTTAAAGTGAAGAAACGCAAACCTACTGGACAGCCAGCACATGTCGCGGAACACCTGTTAAAGCGTCAATTTCAAGCAATTGCTCCGATGTAAAAACTCGTGACTGATATTACGTATTTGCCTTACGGCGGAAAAACACTATACTTATCAAGTATTTTAGACTTGTATAACGGAGAGATCGTGGCTTACAGTATAGCAGACAAGCAAGACACTTCTTTTGTTCTTGATACGCTGAATCAGCTTCCGCTACGTTCAGATATGATGCTTCACAGCGATCAAGGAAGTGTATATACGTCTCAGGTTTACCAAGAAGCAATAAAAGCAAAAGGCATTACCATGAGCATGTCCCGTAAGGGAACGCCCGCTGATAATGCCCCCATCGAATCGTTTCATTCCACACTAAAGTCTGAAACGTTCTATCTCGAAGGCTTGACCTGCACAACGACGGCAATCGTTGAGCAGACCGTTCGAGATTACATTACTTACTATAACTCAATTCGCATTCAAACGAAACTAAATAACCAGTCGCCGATTAATTTTCGACGACTGGCTGCTTAAACTTGTAAGGTGTTTTGATCCCTGTCTCTCAAAAAGGGGTCAGTCCATATGTGTACTGGGTTTTTTATATTGTTATTTTTGCATATTTAATTGAATCACTCATCACCCCATAGATAATGTTAGATAATAATTAAATGGGTTCTATAAAATCCAATTAAATAATAATTTTCTTCCAATAATCCATTTTTCCCAATGGATTATTGGGGTATCCAAATATATTACTTTTCCTTCAAGATAGAACGTTAGTTCCACTCAGAATTGGCATCACTTACTTTAAAGGTCATTAAGGAAAAACAGTTCCTTCAATATTAGTGAGCATTGATATATTACCTTTCAGTTTCCCCTTTTCACGGAACGACTTCTAATTGTAAATTACCAATTTCAATACCATCTAGCAGGAATAAGAATCTGTATGGAGCAATTTCATTTAACGATAACGGTATCTCGGCGACTCCTTGAGTAAAATTGATATCAACACTTGTAGAATCCGATTTTAGTTTTTCACCGCCAAAATAGCCGAATTCATCTTTTTGTGTTGTTTTATAACCAGAAATAGTTACATTATGAAGTCCGTTAAAGTTAGTATCAATCATTCTATCTTTACCGTATACAGCAAAAGTTACCGTTGTATTCTCTCCTGCTAATATTCCTGTTTTTTCACTATTAATTCCTACTTGTAAATCAGTGTATATCATGTATTTCAACCAACCAACCGCCGACCAATCCGACCACTGCTGCTCATCGTTCACTTTCACTCGTACTTGGAATGCTTGGCCTGCCGGTAGAGGCTCCGTCATCGTCCATGCATTGGCTGTAGCCGTTACCGCCTGCTCGACTACACCGGAGTCTACAATCACTGTGCCACTAGCATCCAGCACTTGGACTTCGTATGCCGAGAAGTTGGTAAACGCCGCATCCTCTTGGCTCCAGCGAATCGAAGGGGTGCTTACATTACTGATCTCAGGCGCATCCTCCGTACCTAGAGGATACGTCAGGCTTACTTTTGGTGCCTCATTTTCTTTTACCAACGCTGGCGTGCTATGGGCCACGGTTGTTCCGTCTCCCAGCTGGCCTGCGTCGTTAATGCTTCCCCAGGCCCAGATGCTTCCGTCCGTTTTCGAGAACACCGTGTAATTCGTTCCAAGCGTGATTGCACTCAGGTCACTGAGCCCAGACACTTTCGTCGGTGTTCCACTAGTCCAGTTCCATACGCTTCCATCTGCTGCTATCGCGTAGTTGCTGCTGCCCCCCGCAATCGCCTCTATGTTGCTTAGGCCGCTGACTGGGGTATAGCTTCTGGAGTTCCAAACCCCAACGCTGCCATCCTTTTTCAGCGCTAATCCAGTACCATTTGAGTTCCTCGTTGCTGCAATACTCTTAATTCCTGTCAGGCCTGGCATCAGGCTCGCTCTGGAACTGTCGGTGCCATTGCTTCCGAGAAGAGCAGATCCAAAACCCCAGCCCCAAACGGTTCCGTCGGTTTTTAGCGCATAAGTGTAATAACCTCCTGCTGCTAGTTGGCTTGCACCGCTGACACCCACAACCTGTACCGGAACACTCCGATTGGTAGTCGTGGCATCTCCCAACTGCCCCTCACGGTTATTGCCCCAGGCCCACACAGTTCCATCTTTCTTCAGGGCGTAACTACTGTTATCCTTGGCAGCTATTGCAATAATGTCGGTAAGATGTTTGACTTGCTCCGGCTTACTGTACGTTTGCATTAGGGATACAGCACCATCATTCCCCACTTGGCCGACTGAGTTGCGCCCCCAGCCCCAAACGGTTCCATCACTTTTCAGTGCCAAACTATGCTCTGAGCCGACTGCTACCGAAATGACATCGTCTAACCCTACCACCTGTACCGCTGTGGTTTTGGAGGTCTTGGTGCCATCCCCCAGTTGACCGGAATCATTTTTCCCCCACGCCCATAATGTTTTATCCTCATGGACTTGAAGACTGTGATTTTCTCCAGTAGCAAGACCTATTGATGTCTGAGCCACATAAATCGCTTCTGGAGAAGAGTTTGTTGCTTCATCTCGTGCGATAATCTTAAAAGTATAACTTTTATTGGATATAAGTTTTTCAAAAACAAACTTTGTTTCTACTGTATTAGCTACGAATTTTCCATCAACGTATAGATCATAACCAGTAACCCCTACGTTATCTGTAGACGGTGACCAAGAAATACCTATCTTATTTGGACGCACTAAAAAAGTATCCAATCCTTCCGGCTTTGAAGGTGGGGTCTTATCTACTTTTGCTTCCCCAGAAACCTCATCACTAAGATTAAATACATTATCCATCGCCCTTGCATAGACGTTGTGTAGTCCTTCTTCATCAATAATTACTGGGGCGGTATAGTCTTTCCAATCACCATCGTGCCCTATTTTATATTGATATTTTTGAAAACCGCTATCTGCATCTTCACTCCCAGATAATGTGATTGAGACAAATTTATTTGTCCATTTTATCGGTTCTACAGTTATGGTAGGTACAGTTGGATTAGTTGTATCAACCTTAACTGTTTCTGTTAATATTTCCGAATCATTTCTATTCTTATCTCTGACATATGACTTAAAATTATAAATTCCGGTATTAGGCAAAGGAATTGGGCCCGTATACTCTTGATAGCCAGAGTCGTTAAGATTATAGTATATTTTATAAACTCCAGATTCTTTATCCTCACCTAGTATATTGTAATAAACTCCTTTACCATACCAATCATTAATCCCTTTGACACCGTCGATATGAGTGCTAATAGTTGGTGGAGTTTCATCTAGAGTTCCTTTAGAATCTAGATTGACGGAAGGAGATAAAGTTTGATCAACAGTTCCATCACCGTTTTGATCTACTTGTAGTCTAACTTCTCCATTTTCATTAGTTCCTGAAGTAAAAATAGAATTGGGTGTAACGTTGATCTCATCAAATCTAACCGTTTTTACTTCCTCATCATTTTCATTTGACCAAATAAGGGAATATATCATCTCTCCATAACCATTTCCCTTTAATTTAACGTTATAATCGCCATCATTTAATAAGGCAATTTTGGTCTCACCGTCAGTATAATAACTTCCGAAAGGAATATTTTCTTCATAACTAGATGTACCAGTTGAACCTAAATGATTTCCCTTACTATCATACACGTGTAAATCGACCGGACATTCAACTTTTAATTTTAGAGTCTTAATTGTTTCAGTAGATCTCCGGATTTTAGGTGCTAGTGTCATTGGATTGCCTAAGAGGATATTTTCTATTTGTTTTTGAACACTACTATTTCCTGGTAGTTTACTATGCTCTTCTTGAATATAATATGTTCTACTACGCTCCAGTTTACCTCCGACACTAGCACTTATTACTGGTACAGTCCCATCACCTTGAATTGATTTAACATCTTTTATAGTTTCAGAACCACCATAAACTGTAATTCCCCCCATTGTTGCAATTTTGTCCCCAACAATATAATAAGAATCTACTGAGTTTAGATTATACAGAATGTTAAATTTATCATGAAAAGCTTCAGCCTTTTCAATCATGGGAACATTTGCCCAGCTAGTAGATTTCAAATAACTCTGTGTAGAATCATAATTTGGATACTTAAATGTTTTATAGTTATCTCTAAAATAACCTACATGTTCAGTATGAGACATATAATGTGTATTGTTTAGAGTGAAATATTTCCTTGATGGTAGTAGTTCGTATGCTGATAGTATATTTGGCATTACATCACGAATAGCTCCACTTATAACTAAGTCACCAATAGTACCTGTAGCATTTCCTGTTGTAAATATATATGCTGCCTTAGGAGCACCCAAATACGGAGTACCGATAGTTACAAGTTTATCAACATTTTTATCGTTACCTTGACTAATATATTTAGTCGCTACTATTCCACCCATACTATGGGCAACGATATATATTTTGCTGTTTGGAGAAGAAGCTTTCTCAGCATCTATAACCTTCTTTAATTGAGCCGCGTTATGTTCCGCACCAAAACGCCAATCATATCCAAAGTCAACAACATGAAATTGTTTATTTAAGTAATTATGTAAAGACTCATAGTATTCAGGCTCCGGTAAACCAAAATCTAGCTTTGTCTTCTCATCTTGTGTTCCATTATCTAACATTTTTAACTTTCTTATTTTAGACGGAGCCGTGATAGGATTAGAAGGTGGAATCCATACTTTTTCCTTCCCATGATACAATTCTGAAGCCATAATCCCTGGTATTAGAATTACCCTATGTTTGTACACCCTTACTATACATTCACCATAATAATTAGAAGAAGAATCCATCGGTCTAACTTCAAACTTATAAGATCCTTCATCGTTATACGATGTGTAAGTTAGCGTATCTGTATAATGATTAAGTTGTTCTACAAATAGCCCATTACGATATATGTTAATTCTAACGCCGGGTCGTTTTGAATCATTATAGTCATAATGTATTTTAATGCTCTTTCCAAATTCAACATTATCATTTTCTGCCCAAGCACTTATGCTTCGTGAAGCAAATGCTATATTTGCTGAACTACCATAGTTCGGAATTAAATTAAATAATCAATAGCGTTGCATTAAATTTCAGACCTAATTACAAATTCTAAATTGTACTAAAAATGTTAAATTATCGACGTCCATTCAAAGAAAAAATCTCCATAATTAGGGGAGCAGGTAGTCCTGTCCAAATCCCTAATCATAGGAGATCGTACATGGACAAGGATACACTACTTTCATCATTTGGTAAATGGGTCGCACCACTAAATGCACAAATCATTTCAGATTGGACGGATAAAACCGGCGAAGATAAGTACGTTAAAAAGCTGCATTCACTGGCCTATCTCTTGATCTTTATGGATGCACAGCTGCAGCAGCGAGACTGTTTACGAACTATCGTTACTGAATTGCAGTGTAACGAAGCGTTCCAGAAAGAACTTGGAATTACGTCCATAAGCACCTCACAGCTATCAAGGAAAAACAACAAGCTTTCCAGTGAGGTTTTGCAAAGCATATTTGCGGATCTGGTCTTGAAAATCAGCGAGCACAGCCGTCCTGCTTCAGGGCGAATCGGCACAGTAAAATTGCTAGATTCCACGACGATGAGCCTATGTTTAAGTAAATACAAATGGGCAACGTACCGAAAAACAAAATCCGGTGTCAAACTTCATTTGCGAGTAACCTTTTGCGATCCGGACACGGTTTATCCAGAAAAGGCAGTGCTTACACCTGCGAAGCCTGCGGATCGTACTCAAATGGATGCTCTTATTGATGAAACCGGAGCCACCTATGTGTTCGATCGCGGCTATGTCGATTACAAGAAGTATGATCATTACTGCAGGGAAGGCATTTTTTTCGTAACTCGTTTGAAGAACAACGCGGTCGTGGAGACGCTCTCCGAATTTCCAGTAGCCGAAAACTCCTTGATCCATCGGGATCAAATGGTTCGAATCGGTAAAGGAAAGAAACAGATGGAAGAGGCATTGCGACTTGTAGAAACGACCGATTTAAAGGGTAAGCTGATCCGCATCATTAGCAATCGCTTTGATTTAACAGCAGAAGAGATCAGTGAGCTGTATCGCAATCGTTGGAAGATAGAAACATTCTTCCGTTGGGTTAAACAGCATCTGAAGCTGACGCGTTTCTATGGAGAGCAAGAGAACGCGGTATGGAATCAGATCCTCATTTGTTTGATCGCATATAGCCTTCAGCTCTTGATGAAAATGGAGCTTGGTACAACGAAGAGCTTATTAGATCTACATCGACTACTTATCTCAATGCTGTATCAGCCCTGGGAAACGTTCAGAGAAGCTGTTTTTCGGAAGCCTGCTCGCACTTCCAAAGGTCGGCAGAAAGTCGTAAAGACCTAAGATTCAGGAAAATAGTTCCTTGAAATGATAGATATTACCAAATGGGCGCGGCTACTTGCTTTCATAGAACCCTTAACTTTTTGGCTTATATGAAAGCAAGAAAACTGTAAATTATTTTATCTGCAACAATATCTTTCCTTTAATATTTGCAGTGGGATTCTTTTATGCAACGCTATTGATATTTAAGATATGGGAAATCTGCATTAAACCGAGGATGTTCTTTAGCGATTAATTCCATGCCTTCAATTTTGTCAATTAACTCCTCGTCATTCTTGTTATTGAACTTATAGGTCAATCTTGCAGTTTTGGCTGTAGATGCTGCAGTGAGATAACTAGACAATAATTTAAAAACTACTAGAGCTAATAACGCATAGAAGAGAATTTGATGATCCCCATCAAATAAGTTGTCAACCATAACTTTTGATAGGTATATGTCAAAATAAGTTTTTAAAGAACTAAAGACAGATATAGCTATTATTAAAGTTACTGTTCTTTTATCGAATTTATACACTTCTAAAAATGAACGATAAGACAAGCCAACGATATGTAATACTCGCTTCATTATTCCCTCTCTATAAAACGAAGTAAAGGTTCCATCAATTTATTAGCATGATCACATGTATTAACTATACCTGCACCTATCACTTGACCTATTTTGTTTACTACCAGCATGTAAGGAACTGCTCTTACGTTTAGTTGCTCTATTAAATATTTCACTTTATACGAGTAGACCTTTATATTTTCTTTAGTATATTTTTTTGTAATTCCAATATTGCTTCCTCATCATACCCCTCACAAAATATAGCGTAACAAAACTTGTTGTATCTTCTACAAGTTTCGTATGCGACATTTATGTCGCATGCTTCACAATTATTACTAAAGAAAAACATCGCACTTCCATGTAACGAATCCTTGAGCCATTGTAAGCTTATGTCATTAGAATCTTGCACGATAACATCAGGAATGTATTCTCCAATTTTATAGGAATTAGACGATTTAAGAAATCTTCGGTGATCCAAGTTATCATTTTCCACTCTTTAATTCCCCCTTTTCATAAGCTATTTGTAATTCCTCCTCAAATTTATATTGATAAATGTTAACAACTCTTTCTATGGTTAAGGGTTTAACAGGTTAGAATGGTAGATTTACTTTTTCTCTGATTTATGAACTCTGATATCTGACATCTTGTTTATGTATATAGTTATACTTCAAATATAAATTATTTTCACGGCAATAATTTATGGGGAACTCCCCATATTTATATAGTGCGTACCCTACTTAAATTTGAGGAGCCTTTATAAAGCTCCCATAGTTTGAGACACGGGAGAGTGATAAATACGTTATAATGAGACCGTGGGGAAACGAAACCAATATACCTCAGAAGGTTGTGCTGGGGGAACAGACAGATCACCATCAACGCTAGGCAGTTCTGCTGAGCGTAAACAAGATAAGCGTTTATCTCTCCAAGAGAAAAGCGGAAATGAAAGAATGTGTAGATCATGCACCAGATCGATTGAATTTATATGAGGCATCATTACTTTGGTTATCGACGGATGACAAGATTTCTTTGAGAGAAGACATACAAACTTTGGACATCCTGGATATCTTCAAGATCAAGACTGTTTCGATTACCCCTAGATGCAGTATCAGACCGGTACCGCAATTAATTGCACCACTGGTCTATTGATCACCGCTATTTCTGGCCTTCCAGACAAATTAAAAAAGACCTCAATCATCATGCTCTCCAACTGCTTACAAGAGCATACAATGGTCATCTTAAGGATATCTGCAATGATGTGGAAATAGAAGAAGACTATTTGCATCTTTTCTCTGAGAAATCCTCTGCACTCATAACATCATGCGATTCACTTTGCCTACTGTCAGACTCAAGTGCTTACTACTGAAATTGAACATCAATTGACTGTGTCATCCCATCATATTGGAATAGCAATTACAAAATGATATGGATTGTTTACTTAACATCCATACGGATAATGACTTAATTCAAAAAGGGAAAACCTAATCAACTCTATATTTGTTAGATAAATGCGTTGATAGTTTTCCTGTTTTTCTCAATTACTTGAAAATACACGTAGCCTAGAAACCTTTTCAACCTATAAAAATGAACTTATCCGTTTATCCAAGTGTCAGGAGTCTTTCAATATACTCATGCTATTCATATCTTCATAAGCTGAGCGTATTTTGGATACGATGCCTACTATTTCACCTGGAATTTAAAATAAACATCCATTGTTTCCTTAATTAATCTTAGGGACTGCCCTAAAATTTATTAGGGACAAACTACTGGAAATTTTAGTATGATTAATACATAACACTCAGATTCAAACTAAGTCGCCAAGACACGGCAAATTTTGGGAAGTTCTGCATATTAAACAGCAATTTCACTTTACATTTATCGAAGGGATACCATCAATGTATAAATCCTCACACATAAAACGGATATTCATCGCATTTACAGTAATGAGTATCCTAATTCTTCATTCCTGGACAAGTTATATCTGCTACCATTTTCCTTACACCGGGATTGAAATTCTCCAAAATACTTCTAACCAATGGGTTATATCCGAGTTTTATTCAGGTGGAACTGGGGAGAAAATCGGCTTAGCCATACGCGATGAAGTAATCCGCATCGACAATGAACCCGTTGATCAACACTTCACCGTCTGGAAATGGGGAACGATTGAGCAAGTTAAGTCTATCGCAGTCAATCGTAATGGGATTCATTTAACATTTGAAACCGATTCACAGGGTAGTGGCCTTTCTCCCCGTTATTTTTTGGGCTTCATAGCTGAAATATTATTCATAGCACTTGCTGGCTTATTATATTTTAAAGCTAGACCCTCATCTTCTGTGACTTATTTAATTGCTGGATTTACTTTAATCGGGCTTGCATTTATGTGTGCTGAAGCATCAGCACGGGAGGATACAATGGCAAAGTTTATTATAAATACTGCCATGTCAATTATTCCCTTCTTGTTTGCTCATTTTATAATCGTATTTTTGAAAGAACGAGGCTACTTGCCTATATCGATTAGATGGATACGCTATGTATACATTATACTCGTGCTATTAGGAGTCACCCGACTAGCTTACTTCCTTCCTATTTCCTTCATCTCCATATATAAATCGTATCATATCATGGATTTGGGAAGTTTTTCTGTAGGCTGCCTATTCACTTTATGGCTACTAACCTATGTATATTTAAAAAAACGCCATGAGAATTCATATCCTGCTGTTATCATTAAGACGATTTGGATCTCATTTGTTCTCTCTTTTGCCCCATTCTTAATGTTGTCAGTTGTTCCTGATATGGTTTGGGGAACGAGTCTATTAGACTATTCCTACTCCAGCTTTTTTATCTTACTGTTCCCGGTATCGTTCACTTATTTTGTGTTTACGAATAAATTATTTAATATTGATATGATCGTTAATCGAATCTTGTTCCTGTTCTGTCTAGCATTTGTTCCTTCACTTATCATAACTATTAGTATGACTGTATTCGTTGCTGCTCATCCTACTCCAACGCAGAGCATAATCAGCTTCGCAACTGTATTTCTTGTTATCTGTGGAGTTATTGTTCTACTCGACAAATCACACCAACACTTGACTGGAATGTTATTCCCGGGAAGATATCGATTGGTCATTTCCTTTAATCGAATTATTAACAATTTAAGATATTTGAAGAGCTTTGAGGATATTCAACGTGTTCTGCTACCCGATCTCTGCGATACTTTAGGTATTCCTTCTGCTAGTATTCGGCTTCGTTCTCAAAACGATGTTCGAATGGTAGATTGCGACGATATGGATTGCGATGAGATTGAGTCTGGAATTAACACAGGTCAACTACTAACGGCAAATTACAGGATTCTACGTATGAATGAGGAACCAGGTTTCTCCAGTCATCTTATTCTGGCATATAAAAGTTCAGGAACTCTATTCAGTAAAGAGGAACTGCGATGTATAACTCATTTCATTGGTTACCTATCTATTGTTGTTGAGAATGTGTATTTGATTGAAAAATTATCTTTGCGAGTCAATGATTTGCTCGAAGACCTGAATACTAGTAACGAAACGATTCATGATGTTGCATGGTTAAGAAGATCTGTATTCCAGCTACAGGAGAAAGAACGACAACGTATCGCTTCCGACCTTCATGACACGGTAATGCAGGATCTATTTTTTGCAAAACAAAGACTCACTTCATTACAAAGCAAACAATTTCCAAAGATGAACATGAATGAAGAGTTACAAGAACTGACTGAATATATAGAAATCATTAATCAAAATCTACGAGAAACCACCTACCAAGTGTATCCCTATTTGCTTCAGGAGATGGGTTTCTCTACGGCCATTCATCATCTGTTCGAGACCCAACGATTTGACTGTACATTCCAGCTTCATCTTCAAATCGATCCGCTTGCTAACAATGACCTGTTTGAACTTGATTTCCAACTACTGTTATTCCGTACTTCACAAGAGTTACTCTCTAATGCGAGAAAGCATTCTCAAGCGACGCACGTCTCTTTCCATTTTACAATGGACGAATATCATTTCATTTTAGAATACGATGATGACGGGATAGGCTTGAATCATCGGGTTCAAGATACGTCTGGAATTGGGCTCACACAGATGAAGAACAGGATTATCAGTTTCTCCGGGAAGATACACATCAAGACTGTGGAGGAGGAAGGTTTATCTATTCGCATAACGATACCTAAACCTATAAGGGGGATATCACATGCCAAAGTCCATTAAGATTGTTATTATTGAAGATCACCCAGCGATGAGTGCAGGAATTAAGCTTATATTGGAACAAGATATAGCAATACAAGTGTTAGGCATTGCGAAGAATGGGGAAGATGGAATGGAGCTAATTCACCAGCTTAGTCCAACTGTCGTATTACTCGATTTGAACTTGCCGGATGATTCCGGACTTAACCTATCCAGGATCATCAAAGAGAAGTACCCTTCGGTACATATTATTATTTATACGGGTTATGACTTTACCCCATTCTTCAATCGACTCATAGATAACGGGGTTAGTGGGATAATGAATAAAAGTGCTTCTTCCGAAGAAATACTGCAAATGATTCATAGTGTAATGGACGGAAACACCTTACTCCCTCTCTCTATATTTAGACAAATACAATTACAACGTTCAGGTGATGTCCGGCATTATTGGGAGGTCAATCTAACCGAAAATGAGAAGAAGATCCTTTTTATGGCTGTACGAAAGTACACTAACATACAAATCGCTGATCAAATAAATGTCAGCGAAAGCTCAGTGGAGAATTATCTCAAGAAAATCTACTGTAAGCTCGGAGTTAGATCCAAAGCAGAAGCCATAAGCAAGGTAGTTCGAGAAGACGGGATTTTATCTTTTGAGAAAGATTAATCCTTTAGTCCAGACGAACGAATTTTGTAGCAAGAGAACAAAGTTTCCCCCTAAAACTTACCTTTTTCAATGCCAACTAAACGATTCTTCACCTTATGCGCATATACTTTGATCTGTACTTTCTTGGACTTTTTAAAACTGGCCTCTCCCATCATCTGATAAGCATGAGGTTTGCATACACGACTTAGCTGCAATCATGGGTAGTATCTCCGAAGCTACATACAGCATCTCGAAAGAAATCGCAGACAAGGCATTTGTTTATTCTGATTCGCCTTTGTGGAAGGTTTACGCCTGTTGATGTATGGTCATAGGTAAGCCTAATGGCTTATCGCAATAGGTGTTGGAAGGGGATTTTCCCGGCCAACTTTTCTGCTTGTTAGGAGTTCCTCCTAATCCCTCTCGGACTGGGATTCACCCATCCGTTAAGCGTGCCTGTCGGAACGGCTGGTGCGACCGTAAAGCGGTCTATATTTCCCGGTTCGTTCACGGGAAGCATCACGATGTTGTGCCTCCGGCGTGATGCCGAGTATGCACTCGGTATCACTTTTTGACATCGCAAGCTCCCTTGATATGATAATCGCCGTAGTCCCCACTGAAGAAGCACTTGAAAAGTTCTGTATCACAGTTCAAAAGCTATAATTAACGATTTGCACTCGCTAAACTCGAATTCTCATTGAAACTGGATGCTTGACCTAAAGGATCTTTTCAGTGCTTTTCATCTCGTTTCTTGTAAATAACATAACCGCCAATCTTTGAATGGCAGTACCGAAAAGCAAAAGAGTAACTTTTTGTCGTTTAACAACAGTCGTTCTTGGCTGCTACCAGCCAAAAATAGCCGTAGCCCGCTGATGGTCAGCGTTACAACACTGGGTGAATATTAAGACATGCTACTTATGGCGAACTCACATCATTATTTGTTACTAGTCGGTAATGTCCTTATGTTCTTGTCAACCGACAGCAGCTGCGCCAACAATTTTAAGGCTGTATTATCGTTTATTATCGATTACAAGTCTAATATCGGTTTTTTGTTTAGTTCAGCTTTAATTTGTTTCTACCAACGGTGATGAAGTAATAATCGTTTAAGCAGAAGATTTACACCTATTTCAAAATGAACTCGCTTGTTTATAGGAATGTTCGATACTGACTTAACAACTTCATCGTTCATACAAATGCTGGGAATAATCTTTAACAGCCTCATAAGACGTTCCTCAGCATTTATTTCCCAAACTTCTTTAGCCATCGTGCCACTCCTCCTTTATATGAATCTATTATTACCATTTCAAAAACAGAATAACTCCAATTTAGGTTTAATCGCCTCGCAGAAGAATTAACCAAGTAAATAAATAGCCCATCCATTAGGATGGGCATATTGATGTTTTATCTTAATCCTTTTATGTAGAACATTTCTACTTCACTTTTGAAAAAGTTTTCGAAAGTACTTTTCATTTTTTTATATCTTTGTTCTCATATCGCTGAGGAATTTTTTCTTCAAATCTTAGAATATAAACCTCACCCTTTGGCTTGCTTAACCCAAAACCTTTTTTAATTCAAAAAAATCCATAACCATCTGACATTTCAAAGAAGATTAATTCACCTTCACTTATCAACGTATCAAACTGTGCTCCATATTCTACTTTTTTGACATCTGGCTTCGTTCGGATATTACTAGTTACAAGCGCTTAATTTCTTTATCGTTTCTTCTTTTTTGCATTTCTAGTATTAATCTATCTAGTTCTTGACTTATTTGAACCACATCTTCATCTGCAAAGCCGCCTTTAATCTGAACAATCTCCGTAAGCTTCTTCCTAAGATCGTTAATTTTATTCTCTAAAGAGTCTATTATCACTCACCTCACGTACACTATCTCTTCTTTTTGAGTATAATGCACGTTCTAGTAAGATATGTGAAAATATTACATTTCATCACTTTGTCGAAAAATGAAAAGGAGCATCAAAGGATGCTCCTAACACCATTTACCACGGATAGATGCTTTTGAGGGTCTATTCTATCAATAAGGAATAATAGACCCAGTGTCACCAGACAGTGCGACCACTGTTACTATAAGGGCAGTGTAGAGAAAAGATTGAAAACTTTTTTTCGAACTAAATTTTTCATACTCAATCCTCCTTCATCAAGTA
The DNA here is from genome assembly GCF_000293805.1 of Paenibacillus alvei DSM 29. Taxonomy (GTDB): domain Bacteria; phylum Bacillota; class Bacilli; order Paenibacillales; family Paenibacillaceae; genus Paenibacillus_B; species Paenibacillus_B alvei. The sequence goes on from NZ_AMBZ01000008.1 coordinate 207,269, forward strand.
ATTACCGAGATCCTCAAGTATTTGCCCCGTCATAGGAATGTTATTTTTTATATGTATATGTATAATTGTGTTCAAACATTCCTTCTCTTTAATAATATCTTTAATCTTCGAAAAGCACATTAAACCTTTTACCAAATGGTTAATACTGTTGTCGATTTCGCCTATTGATGAAAAATACTCCCCAAGAATCCGTTGATATTCCCCATACCCATAATAAGTTAATGGGTTCCCTTCATCTAAGATAGATGAATTTACTCTGCTGTTTTCTATTAATGCTCTCGCTTCTGCAAAATTCTTTTCTTTTAAGTATAATTGTAAAAGATGTCTTGTTGCACCAAGGATAAAAGTGTCGCTACATGTCTCAAGGAATGCTCGAAGCTCATTAATAGCTTTATCAGTGTTCCCTTTTACAGAATTGTACAGAGCTTCCATAAACACAGTATGCTCTTGTGAGTTTGGATAATTAAATTGCTTATACTGTAACGAGTAAAGTTCTGATTCTTCATATTTGCCAAGAGCAAAATTTGCATCTCTAAGAATCCAAAGTGCGTTTACTCTATGAGGGCTTTCAGCACTATTTAACGTCAGCAGCTTCTTACAGTGTTCGATGCTCTCATGATAAAATTTCAGATTATACGCCTGAATTGCCAATTTGTAGTATAACTCAATCTGCTCTTGTTGGGATAAGAAATCAGCATAATTAATAATATATTTCCCGTTGTAATAGGTATCCTTCAGCCTGTTTAAGTCGTAACGTTCAATCAAGTACTGTTGATACAAACCTTTGGCGATATAAGGCATAATTCCATGCGAGCGTGAGTATTCAACGATGAGATTATATATGGATAGTTTAACAGAGGTATCTTCAATGGAGTCGATGTGTTGATACAGCTTTTCGGTTAAGTCGAAGCTGTCTTCGTTAGGAGCTTCAAGGTATTTTGTTGCAACTTTTCTTATCAGATCGATGTCACTATTTTGCTGTATCGATACTGATAAGATATGTAGCAATACGTCAGATCTCTTCTCGGTATCTACATAATAATGAACGATTGTATCAAAAGGAATCTGTAACGCTACTGATAAGGCATATATAGCTGCAAATTCAGGGCGCTATACATCGTTATTCTCAAGCCTTGATATAGCGCCTCTGTTGACACCAGACAGTTCAGACAGTTGCGTAATTGACATATTTGAGGCACGTCTAGTATCAAGTATTAGTTCTCCTATCGTCTTTTGAATAAGAGTTGATTCCAATTTTGTTCCTCCTCTTACTAAATTGACTAACTATATTTTACTATATTGTATAGATCACGTAAATTGTAGAATAATGCGATAAGTAATAAGAGGAGTAGCTACCAAACGGTAATAACAATTCCTAAGAAGCAAAGGAGCAAAAAAATAGGAAGGACACTATTAGCTTAAATATATGTAAAAGAAACTGTACGAGCTTGAAAGAAAACGTAAATAATAGGGACAATAGGATGGTTAGCATCATGTTCGTCTCTTTGCCTCCATAAGCAATCGCAATCTACACGTCTAAAAGTTCTTGAAATTAGAAATGACCCAGCCTAGGTAGTACTATTTAGACTGGGTTATTTGGTTATCTATGCATTCTTAACATACATCATTGCACATCTGAAATAGATTGGCGATTCCCCGGTGTGTGGAAGCTACGTTTACTTAGTGATGATCTATTTGATTACACCAAGCTATACGTTGCGAGCATTTCGCCCCATTCAGCAATTCCTACCTCATTAAATCCAACTGATGCATATAACTTCCGGGCAGCCTCATTATCTGGATGATAACCAATACATATTACATCTGTTCGGTCGTCTCTGTTCGCAATATCGGCAACAATCAATTCTAACCCCATTTTGCCGTAGCCCTGACCTTGAAACTGTTCATCTATCATAAATCTGTAAATCCAGTAGTTGTGATCATCACAATCCAGTCCATACATCGCAAATCCGATTAGTTGATCTTCCCAATAAATTGACTTTGTCACAAAACCGGGTAAAAATTGTGATTCAGCAATCGAATACAAATTCGAGGCAATATATCCTTCCTGTTCCGGTCTGACTTTCAATTGCGTACATGCTTCCCAGTTTTCCTTGTCTACATTTCGTAAACTGATCATTTTTGGATTCCTCCCATTGTAGTAGAGAAACCCATAGGTTCCCTACTTATTCAAATCTCACAAACCTCACCGACACACTGCATGTGAATAAGAAATTATGTTTCATTGCACATCACTCCTCTCAATGGATTACATTTTGCCTATTGCCTTCCGCAGTTACGCAGTCACATCAATAGATAACGTCGGTTCAATGTCTAAGTCATCTTTCCATGATTATACATCGGTTAAACTAGAGGGAATAGTCCCGCAGTCTGTAAAACATGGTTAGCTCATATTTAAAGCTACCTTTATCTGTTTTGGTACTCGATATCTAATATCGAATAAAAATATTGGTCAACCCATTGATTATTCCAGCATATTTCATCTTTAAATATCCCTTCTCTTCTCATTCCTAATCTCTCCATCAATTTCATTGATTTTTGATTATGACCATTACACATGCCTACGACTTTATGGGCTTGTAAATGATGAAATGAAAATTCAAGCAAGAGGTTTACGGCTTCGTTGCCATAACCATGACCTTGATATTCAGGAATAATTGCAAATCCTAGCTCCCAGCTCTTTCTGTGTTCTACATAACTCCATATTTGAGCTAGACCGATTGGTCTTGCTTCTCCTTCTATTGTCCTTGTGATTATAAAGTCATAATGAGTCGGAGAGTCCATGTTTTCAAGATATTTTTCACGAACTATCTCTTTGTCAGACTCAACAGATTCTTCAAAGAACCAGATGTCTTTATTGCATTCTAGTTCACAAATAAAATCCAAGTCCTCAGCTGCAATTCTGGATAGACCTATACGTTCTCCATTGATCTTAATGGGAAACACTGTTGAAACACTCCCTTTCCCCTATAATGGCTTCAATTAGCCGTAGATCGCATCTCGTATTCACGACATGACCCAACCTTAGATATGAGATAGCTCAATCTTAGCTGGGTCGTGTGTTGTTGAGTCGCCTTTCCACAATTATACATCTGATCTTCAAGGGGACAAAGACCTTACTTGCAGCATGATTTATCGGAGCTTAAAGCTACAGCATTACAGTGATTTTTTCCTCTCCATCACTTCACCGTTGTTACGGAAGCCAAAGCTTTTATAAAGCTTTTTGGCAGGCTCGTTATCCGCGTTGCAAGAAATCCAGCAGGAATTTCTGTGATATCATACTTTACCACGTCAAAAAGGAGCTGCCATGCCAGCCCCCATCTTTCGTTCCTATAGGTTTAATCATAAAGACAATGCCCGTTAATCTTTTTTATCAATACCTACTACATTTATTCTTCCTTGGATTGAATCATCATTATCTTATACTAAATAAAAATGGGAATCCCCTTGAGCTTGTTCATCCATTAAAGCTTCATGCCTCATTTTAAACATCTCGGGCTTATAGTAAGCCTCTCCGCGAGACGGTACCATCTGTTCAAAAAAGATCATTCGAAATGACCACCTGCCGTTGTCCTTTTTTAACACAAAATCACTGGCCTGCGATCACATCTTTTATCGGATTTACCGGTCGTTTAATCCCTTTCCAGCGAGAATGTCCGGCACGCATTTTTCAATCCTTGACTCCCGAGTTTTAGATTGTTTGGGTGCGGAAAAGAACATAGCGTATGCTCGTTGCCGTCCCGGCGTTAATGCATCAAAAGCGGCTTTCAAAGCAGGATTTTCATCTAGCTTGATTTGAAATTCTTCAGGAATGTTGATTTCCTTTTTCATTTCTACTTTCAAACCTGACTTTTCCACTTCAACAGCTTCATAAATATAGGATTTTATGATCGTTTCCATCTCAGCGATTTCTCGAACATTGGAGAAACGAATCTGGCGGCCCGCCTGCGTGTTCTCCCCAATATTGGATAGAATACCGTTGGGATCCTTCAACAGAGCCCCTTTGAAAAACATAAGCGCACAGAATTCTTTGAATCCTTGTATGATCACAATGTTACTTCCCTGTGACATATAACAAGGCTTCCCCCACTTTAACTCTTCGCTAAGCTGGCAGTCCAAACAGATCATTCTTAGTTTGGTCATCTCTTCTTTCCACTTTTTTGCCTTCCCTAAAAAGGCATCAACCTTAGGATTTATATTATTTATCTGTGTCATGTTCCTTCTCCCTATCGTTTTTCTCGCCATGGATAGGCCATATATACATATTTATTTACAGAAAATTGTATTCTGATACGAATGGGAATCACAATACTAGAATTCCCCCTATAATTCCAAGGTATCCCTTACTCTAATTGCACTTTCTAAACCAAACCATCTATGGAGCAATAAAATCAATTTTTCTTTACTTGATTGTAAATAGATTTAACCCCAAGGAGCATACCGTAAATGATTGCAACATCTACTAAATATATAAATAATTCAATCCTTACACCTTGGAGAAACCACATATTAGCATTCGACTCACTATAATAGTGTATGAAAAATCGTAAAGGAAACCCGTATTCAGTTCTTTGTACACCTTCAGCAGGGATATTTCCAGGAATAAATAGTACAGTAAGTAATGCAACCCAAAATGATATATTCAATATCTTCTTGTTTACCTTCATTACTCCCCCTCCAAGAAACTAATACGTTTCATTACTTTTCTAAAAGGTTTTCAATCTTTCTTCCAATACCCTTTCATTAACTTCGTGAATCGCCCCGCTTGAATTACATCATTCTTTTCCTTCATCACAGACTTAATATCTAAACGCCCCTCATCTAGGACAAGACCCGACTTTAGATAACATTTATCTTAGGTCGGGTCGAAATAAGTTGTTTGAAAATTCTTCTATGCATATGTACTTGAACAACCAAGGTGGTCATTTTTTTGCTTAATTATGTTTGTTTAAATAACGTTTATCCTTTATTATACCAAGAAGTAAGCTTACTGGAAGAGCGACTATCGGAAAAAGAATTGTCATATATACGATCCCTATCATGCCAAAACCCTTTTTACTAAGAGCCAAAAAACAAAGTCCAAGATAAATATTTGCTACAAACAATGGGTAATTAAGGAACCTCAAAAAAGTAGTCTTCCGCAAAAAAATACTCACTACTATAAAATAACCAATTATGACTGGATAACTAAGGAGATTGTATTCCATAACTTTCTCGCTTCCTGGCATTCCATTTACAGAAAAAAATTTATTCTGATCAGCATAAGGAAACAGAAAGAAAATCATATACATAGTTACTAACAATGACATAAGTAAAATAAAAATATTGAATTTATGTTTCTTCATTAATGGCATAACTGTACCTTTCATATCGAATACCTACCTTTTATGGAATAAATTGGATTTTCCTGCTGCGAATTTATCGACTATTCGTAGATCTTCCCCATATAAATGATTTGCGCACATCTCTTCCATGGATTATCAGGTTTATCATAGAACCGAAGTCCCTGTATTGATTCTTTTCCCCAATCATATGCAGATTCTAAAAATGCTTCGATTGATTCATTCTCCCATTCTTCTTTCCTGTTGATCCTGTCATTTCTAAGTTCATTAATAAAATTCAAAAAAGACTTCTCATCCTTTACCTCATTAGCAATGTCAAAAAGAGTCTTCTTCATAGACAGTTTCCTTCCTTCCTTATCTTTCAGTATTATATCACTAACATTCAATTGTATGATCATTCCCACATAAACTGTATTGTTTTCAATAAACTACGCATAACTTGTATCTAAGAATCTGAGAGGCTAATATAACAAAGACCAAGTACAAACACTTGGTCTTTCAATTGGCTTGGATGATATTCATTTCTAAAGAACACTGAGTATGTCCTTCAACTCTTCTTTACACTTTTCAATATCAAATTGGGAATTATCGATTTTTTGCTTATTGATTTTCAATAAATTAAAAATCTCAAGTTCAATACTCTTCCTTTCCTGAAGAACTTGAACAGTCCCATCAACCCCACAATATCCTTGCATCTTGCCGAATCCTTGATTTGTATAATATTCGATAAACCCGTCCGACCATTCCTTAGGCCGTTCATTTATTGCTTTCTCAAACGTAGATCTGATATCTTTTTGATCAACATAAATGACGAAAGGATTCAATGACTTCACAATTTCCTCTAACAGTAATACATAGTGAATAACTTCTTCTTTCTGCACATTATATTTTACAGTACCGATCGTCAGTGGATTTTGGATGAAGCAACACTCAAATATATGTACAGAATTACGATGAATCTTATCTTCCTTAAAGAAATTCCACTTCTCCGTAAGTAACCTTACGTGTTGGTCGAACGGCAGCTCATAAATATCTTTTGCAAATATCTCTTGCAGCAACTCATCTGGAAAATCAGATCCCAGTTCATCCTTCATTTTTCGATAGGGAATTAAGAAATCACTTCCGTGTTTAACGGCCCTACTCTCTAATATTTCCTTACATCCTTCATGGTCTAATAACAACTGATCAAATTCATCTTGCCTATAAAAAGAAACACCATCGTAATCAGCAGGATGTTCTGCATTACCTTCTAGAAATAATTGAGCCTTTATACCTTTTTCAGCAAGAATTTCAGAAACTAATCGTGCGACAGTAGACTTTCCAGACCCAGGCAATCCCTCAACAAGAATCAATTGTGTTTTCATAGGTTTTTTCTCTCCTATCTTTTGTATACATTAAACTATTCATGACATTCGTCTGTTAATCAATGAAAAGTCAAAGATATCTGACAATCGTCTAAAATCACAATTGTTCAGCTCAATCTTATTCTTTATTCCATTATTATTATGAATTAAATACGCCTTACTTTGTATATCACTCTTTATTATCTTGTACATATCTTCCTCAATTACAAAAGCAACATTGTTATCAAGGGCAATTCCAGGGCCTTCTCCATGCGATATACTATCATCAAACTTCTCATACCCATTTTCATTGTAATGTGGACAATTTATAGCTGGAATGAGTCCAAGTCCTATTACTTTTTCTTTGTCCCACCAGCCATAAAGATTAGTTTCTAAACTACTATCGCTATGTCCTTCTAAAAACCAACATATTGATCCTGCACTCAAACCTGAGAGAACTATATTATATGCATATGCTTCTTTAAGGTATTGATCTACTTTGTTAGCTCTCCATATTTCCATCATTTTTACAGTATTTCCGCCACCTACATAAATAATATTCGAGGAGAAAATTTTTCCCTTAATTGTTTCATCAGATAGTTCATTATCGACAAGACATAGAGTATCAACCGCACAACCCAATTGCTCTCCGTATACATTCTTAATGGTTTCAATGTAGCCTTGAGCATCGTTACTTGCCGTTGGAATAAAAAGTATTTTCGGATTTTTGATATTAGCAAATTCAACTATGTATCTATCTATTGGCAAAGTCTCATTAAACCGAATCTCCCCACCACCGATTGCAACTATTTTCCCCATGATACTTCCCTCCGGAAAAGTTTATTACTTCTAATATGTTCTGAATCATGTTGTTTCTCCAGTCTTCCTTTAATATCTAACATTCAAAAAAGGGGAACACAGATACTAGCTCATTAAATTTACATTCCCATTCATTCCAATCACTTGATTTTAAAATTCCTGCAATCTGAAGACCTGATGGCTCCACTGATGCCCATAAAAAATAATCCGCTTTCCCTTCTTCACCAAACCAACACGGTTGTCCAATATGATGAATACATATTTGAGATGGGAGCAAAGAATAAATTTTAGCTAATCTATCCCATGAATCGTTAGTGAATTGACTAAAATCTAAACAATATACACGATCAATATGAACAATTGGTTCGTCCTTCAATTCGGAATTATCGTAAAAACAAATATTCAAACAAGTCACTCCTTGTTGGCACTTATAGATTTGCTCGTCGGTTGTAATTGCAATTGAATCCCTTCCTATAATTTCTTTGTCAAAAAGAGAGCCACCTCACCATTTTCCACATCTGTGTTCGTGTAGAATGATAAATCGATACCTTCAATCATGAAGCCACATTGATTATAGAACTTAATAGCCGGTACATTATAATTTTGAGTTTCTAATCGAATTGCTCTGAGTCCATTTTCCCTAGCCATTTCAACTACTTGATTCATTAGTGCCGTTCCAATATTCCTTCTCCTGTATTCGCTAGAGACTCGCAGCTCCCATATCAATACAGTGTTATTCCACATTTGCGGTTCACCAATGATGACTCCAATTAATTCATCATTTTCATATGCCCCAAAACTATACCCTAATAGCAACAATTCTTCATATCGATCGATATCATTCTGGTCATCTTGGTAGGTTTTCACGTATTCATTTTCTAACTGTACGAGTTCAAGCACGATTGATATATTGTCGTCTTGCTGTTGTCTATGTACGTCATATTTATATCTGGACGTATAACCGAACTCGCCCAACTGATCGGATGTAAAATGGATTAATTTTCTTATTTCCATGGCTACAACTCCCTTTCAAGATATATAGTTTTCCGAGTTTCACACGTTCTTGCATTCAAGATGACATCCATCACCATTAGAATTCTTTTTAACTCTCGAATTAGATGTAACGGCTTTATAGAATCTTCGTAAATTTCACTTGTAATTGCTATAACCATTCTTAATTTCGGGATTACACATATGTATTGGCCTCTATATCCAAGAGCGAAAATTCATTAGCAATAGATGGATTCAATATCTTGGTCCCATTTGCATTATCTCATATAACGTTCCATGGTCACGATGCCCCACCACCTTAAGCGAACGTAGTGAGCGGCCGCGATACGGTTAGGTAGTATGCGGATGTGCCCCCGCAATCGCTCCCCCCGAAAATCTTCGGCAGACCAAGTAGCGCCATCGACGCAGCCACATACCTCGCAAATACTTACCCCATCTATCAACTTCAAGAGTCTTTATTTTCTCCTTTTTAAAATACTCCATGAGCTCAATCAAAGACTTCACTCTTTCAATTAACAATGTTTTTCTGAAAGCTTGTCACATAACGTCTTCAAAATTCCATTCATGTACTGTTTAGCTATCCATGATTTCATATTCCTTTTTATATATTCATTGTAGAATTCTCTAAAAAACCTACTATTTCACTCATAGTTAATTCAGTATCAAAATCAATAAATTAAATAATATCTTGCAGCCAAAATTCGAAATTCATTCTAGCTCTAGAACCTCTTTCGCAATAGAGAATCAACAAATTTCACCAACTATATCTTAGAGATTTTCGAAGAAGTCGTTCCCCTTAGTATAACCTCGATCCTACGCGATGGAAATATCACCCTACAAAAAGAAAGACACCCCACCTTTAAATGGTGAAAGTGCCTTTCATCTTATCGCTATCCATTCAAGCGGCGATACTGTAATCGGTATGTCCCTGAACCGGGCGTCGTGCCATAGGATTCAATCCTGTATCAAATGATCCTTTTCTTCCTTTAGCAGTTCCACCAAGCGCTTTAACGCTCGTGCCTGTACACGTTCAAAATTATACCTTGACTTCACATTATTTGGAATAATTATTAATAAAAATTGATTGTTAAAGAGATTAGTTTCTAAGCTTCTATACTTTCCTACATTTCTATTCAAATGAACAAGCCGCCACGTCCTTAAAAACAAGTTGCTGTACAATAGAAAAAGACGTGCCCGCTTAAATCCCTGGCAGCACGTCCTCTTCATTTTATATTCGCCAAATACACGACCTTTACCCGTATACATCCTGCTATTGCAGATTTTACGGATTAATGAAGCTCATTGGAATGATATTCATTTATTCTTTCTGCTTCTGCCGCCACAAGAACATCGATTCGATCCGACTCAGTTGAACCTTCATCTTCATCCATGAACCACGGCGTTTCATCCTTTTTTGAGTTTCTCCCCTCTGGTTCGATGTTCAGCTCGGATGAAGCGGCAGCAGAGGCACGCTTCGCCGAAAGCTCTTCTTTCACTTCCGATGCCAGCTCCTGATTGCGAATCCAACGGGCTATGATGCCATTCATTTCGCGCGCCTGCTTCGTTGGAATTTGATGCTTGGCGCCCTTCAGCCAATATAGGTGATAATGGGGCAAATAACGCTGCAGTTGCACCGCATAATGGTGGAAGCTCTTGTCCTTCTCCCCATAAATAAGCAACATTGGAGCTTGAATGCTCTTCATTTGCTCGGAGCAGCGATGCTTCAAGCTTGCCTGGTAATATTGCTTCCAGTTCGAAACATCGCCGCGCAAAGCCGTTCGTTTCAAATTCTGGTATGTGATGCGGCTATCCGCGTTCCCCCACGATATGGCCCAAGCTAGGAGCGATTTGGCTTTCATCACCGTCAACGCAATCGCGAGCGCAATTCTGCCTTTTAACCAATAATCATTCGCTTCAGCCATCGTGCTAACTAAAATTCCGCCCTTAAAGCGATGCGGATAAGACATCATTGCATGCAGCGCAACCGCTCCTCCAGTTGAATAGCCGCATACATATGCCTGCTTAATTCCTAGCTCATCGAGCAGCTCGACCATATCGTTCACAATAAGCGGATACGTGATGGGTTCCTTGGAGGCGTCACTCTCTCCATGACCTCGAATGTCGAACGTAATCACTTGATGAGTCGATGATAATTGCGCTGCTTGGTATCGAAAGTTGGCAGAAGTCAACAGTGGCGGGTGAATGAAAATTATCGGCGTACCTGAGCCATACACGTGATAGTGCAGATGGATTCCATGAATAAGCCTTTTGGGCATCAGTCTCACCTCGTTAGCGATATAGTGGTAAAGATGCCCTCTATCCTTATGCTCTATGCACAAATGCACGTATATTTGCAATCACGGATCATGAGCTTGCCAATATACATGAACTGTACTGGCATTCACCCATATTTGTGTGATTTGCATACGAGACAGTACAGGTGTACAGACTCAATCACAAGTTCCCCAATATAATGTACCATCTCAACAGAAGGAGTTGTTATGAATGACATGTCCTCGTCCGTTCTGCCCGCCCGCTGAACCGATTGTATGTCCACCGAGACCCATAATCCGTGATTTCTTCCACCCGCAAATTCTTCCTATTATTCATCCAATCGAGGTGATTAATCGCCATCATTGCTGCCCAATTCCGAAGCATGTATTCACTGTGGTGGAAAGAGAAGAAGTTATCGGCCCAGTAGGAATCAGAAGCGTGAATAACGCCAAGCCTCCAGTTCGAACACGTGCTGTTCGCTCGAAAACAAAGCGTAAGTAACCTCACAACAGGCATTAATGAAATGACTACGCATCTTCCTTTTTGACAGCTTCTATTGTCAAAAGAGCCGACATCCGGCTCTTTTTCTTCGCGACTCATGGGACATGCACCCTACTTTTTTATGAGTCAGTTCTTCATCATTCATCATTTAGCCATCATCATTTTTCATTCATAGAGAACTGTATCCATTCGTATTCAATCACGATGCTTGCGCAATATGGATATACGTTCTAATCTGCCCAAAGTGCATCGCTTCATGACTCAACAGAAAAAGGAACATTTGACTAGCCTTCGTATTTTCAAAGAAGGGATGAACCAAGTCCCTATTCCAATTTCCCTGCATGCGCTCACAAATTGATTGTCGCTGTTCCTGTAAGCAATCGATAATCTCCGCAAGTGAAGGAGCTTCCCCGCTCCAATTAGCAGGACTTGTATTCATCGTAAAATAGCCCTCATAATGGTCAGGCAAGCGCTTTTCTTTGAACACATTTTGAAAGATCCCCCGATCCCAAGCTACTGCGATGTGACCCGCATGCCAGTGAATCGAATTATTGCAACCAGCCGGTATCGTATCAACGATGTCCTCATCTACCTTCTCCAAAGCCTCAACCAGCCAGCCTCTCCAAGTTTGAAAATTCTTCAGCACTACATCTGTGAATTGAAATGCTTCCATAATTTCTCACTCCGATCTGAATGTAGATAGACACCCTAAATTCCCTTCCGATATCAATATATCATGCTTATGGAAATTTTAGATCAGTTAACTATAAAATACATTTTTACCGTTCCTGATTTCCACTCACATCCATTCACAATTGCCTATAAAAAAAGACGGCTGCTTCCAGCCATCTTCTTGTGTGTGATATTCACCTGTAAATTTACGATCAATTACTCGTGAGCCTCCAAGCTGACTAAAACAATCTGATGTTATGCATCAGCGTCCTTATCAACGTGACCTACGAGACGATCCAATCTTGCAATTTGGAAGCCGTACTCGTACATAGCCGCTGCAACAATCGACAGTCTGAGCATGCCGTTCCCTTCTTGGGAACACAGCTCCATTGTTGCCTGCATAAAATGTTCATTGTCTTCTTCCATCTGCTCCAGCTCCAAGCTGTGCGGCTTCACCTTATCCTCGAATTTCAGCAGCACATGCTCATGGCATTTAATCAACATTTCCAGATGCTGATCGAACCATTCATTCGTCTCCGGCTCGGGGGTGGCCTGAAAATAATGCTCATCAATCGCCTCTAACACTTCGATGCCGCTGCGCAGCGTATGCAGCAACTGCTTATATACAACCAGCTCTCGCGAACGGCTGTACTTCGCCCGCTTTAGCTTCTTCGTTTCTTCTTCGAACAGCTTGTATTTGTCAGCCAGTGCTTTCAATGCATCCTCCAGGCCTTGCTTCTCCTCCTGGAATACCGATTCCTTTATTTCATCCGAAATGACGGTTCGCAGCAGCAGTGACATTCTTCGGAAGCACGATTCAATTAACGTTATAAACTGCGCCTTCGGATTCGGCGGAAAGAACAAAATATTAATAAGACAAGCAGATCCAATCCCGATTAAGATTTGCGCAAATCTAAACAACGCGAAATCCCACTGCCCTGACGCCTCCATGACAGCTATGACCGTAACAAGCGTCAAGCCAACTGTCTCTTCCATTTTCATTTTCAGACAAATCATAATGACCAGCACGCATACAATGCCGACAGCAATCGGCTCATGTGAGAAATACATCCCCGCCAACAAAGCGATCGCAGCACCAACTGTGTTCGTCTGGAGCTGTTCGAGGAAATATCTCCATGAGCGATAGATCGAAGGCTGCATGGCAAATATCGCGGCAACAGCGGCGATAACCGGTGTTTTGAATTGCAGCAACTGGCTGATAAATAGGGCCAATGTTACAGCAATCCCTGTCTTCAGCACTCTGGCTCCGAATGCCATCCACTATCCCTCCATTTCTGCCAGACGGCACTCATTCTACCTTATTGTATACACGAATGCCCTCCGCTTCAAGACAAGGTATGCAGCAATTCTAATGGTTATTATCAACTCCGTCATTTCCGTTCAGCCAATCGAATGGTAAAGAATTGTATAACAACCAGTACAACAAATAACCCCTGCTTTATCAGCAGGGGTAATCTCAATAACTTCACTGGATGAAGTTATATTTTGTTCAATCCGGGCTATGTCTATGTAACCATCAGTGTAATGACTAATAATTCATAGAGGACAAGCGGCAGAATAACGTTGTTATACATGTAGGCATTATACAAGCCTCGCTGCATTACCGGCTGTTGTGTCTGTACATAAACGATTCCCCGATCCACATTTACGATCACACCATCACAGGTAAAACCATCAATTGTTTGAATGCGAACTGGTCGGTTCATATACGAATGGCAGACATGATGTATATGATCACGTGTCTCGCGCAGCGCCTGAACCAAGGAACCATCCGCCTGGTACACAACCTGCTGCTCTGCTTGAGACGGCTGCGGCTGATGAAATGACTGAGTCGGCATATTCATGGCATTCGACCTCCATTCCTTCAGAATGTCATACACTTCCACCTTATGAATCACTTGTTTCATTCATAACCGCAACGCATCATTTCTTATCCCTCGCTTGCATGCTTTCACCGCTATCACTGCCTGATCCAGTGAGACCAGCTTGTTACAGATTCCGCAGCACCTTCCATCCCAGCGGCAAATTCGTATACACTCCTCAAAAAAACAACGCACTCCCCCTCTACAGGGACGAATGCGTTGTCGTGGTACCACCCTAATTCAGCGATCGGCATACACCGACCGCTCTTGCTTGCATAATAACGGGCTGGCCGCCCGGCAGATCAAAATCTGCAGCTGCAAAGCAGGGAAAATGAAGTTGCAAGGAAACCATCACACCCATAAGGTTCCTCTCTGCGCATGCGTAACGTTCATTCTCACGCTTTGGTCATCGCTGTTTATGGATATATTTCCCAAACAAGTTGCAACATCTTATTCACGCTGTCAAGAAGGATACAGCATTTCGCTACCGCAGCAGCCAGTACCCTAATTCCAATAGCAGACCAAGCACTAACAGCACAGTGCCCAGGTTCTGCTTGTCCTTATCATTGTGGAATGCCAGTACCCCGCCTATGAGTAGACCAACTAGAGGGAAAATGGCGGTAGCGACTAATACTAGCAGAAGTGCAGCGCAGCCTGGCCCGCTCTCTGACGAAGACGGCTGAGCAGTTGCTTCAGATGTCAGCTTTTGCTCGGATTGGCTTGGAATGACGGAACCACAATATTTGCATTTTAAAGCGCCCTGCTCTACTTTTTCGTGACAATGGGAGCATGTAAGCTCTGCTTGATTCACCGACAAGATGCCGTTGTATTGCTTCTCATCTTCTGGCGTTCCCGCTATGGTGGCATCTTTCAGTGAGTGACTGCACGCGATACATAGCATTGCGGATTCCTTGTTCGATTCTCCGCAGTTGCTGCATATTTTAATCGCCATGCTGGAGCACTCCTTTCTATGACCACTCCTAATTCTGAATAGGCACTGCTTTACTTCCTAGATGCTCGATCAGCTCCGACATTTTCTTTTTCCGTCCAACCGTTAGGCTATAGCTGCATGAATTCCGGATAGTGCTCCTTCAGGCCCTGCTTCAGCGCTTCGATGGGCTGCATTCCTGTGTCCGCCAGATTGCTTAGGGCGATTAACACAGAATCCGATTTCGCATCGCGAATCATCGTGCAGCTGTATCCAGACAAGCTGCCATTATGATAACGGATATGCGGACGCTCTTGATACACGACCCAGCCGTATCCATAGCTCCGTTCCTCATCAATGCGCACATGAGGCGTGAACATCGCTTTCAGCGATTCTTGATTTGCAGCTTGGCCTAAATGGAGCGCACGATCCCAGCGGTACAGATCCTCTACAGCCGAGTAAACAATGCTGCCTGCACTGTTATGGCTTGGAATATCTTCCTTCCATGCCGGCTCTCCTCTACTGTAGCCTAATCCCATATTCGCTTCATGGCGCAGCACATCCATACGACCGCCCGTTCTTATCATTCCAAATGGCGCGAACAGCTCCTTCTCGATAAATGCTTCATACGGCTGCCCCGACAGCCGCTCCACGATTAGTCCAAGCAGGGCATATCCGAAATTGCTGTAACGATATTCCCCCCTTGCACCTGCTGGCATGACGGTATGAAGGGCCAACGTATGCAGCGGTCTTCTATCCTCATTCACGTTCCAATCAATCAGAGCATCCTCATCTAAGCCTGAGGAATGGGTAAGCAGCTCGTGAATGGTCACATCTGCAAGTCCTTTACATTCAGGGACATACTTCGATAGCGTATCCTCTACGCGAAGCAGCCCTTTTTCCTGCAGCTTCAATATTGAGACAGCTGTAAACTGCTTGGCTATCGAAGCTATTTTAAATATCGTATCCTTATTTATGACCTGCCTTGTCTCAAAGTTCGCCAGGCCATAACCTTTACTGATTAGGATCTCATCATGTGACGCCAGTAAGATCGATCCATTATACCCATGCTGCTCCAATAATTGATCTGCCCATGCCGCCAGGTTCATTTCCCGCCATATCCCCTTCCTGTGCCATCACAGCGCGCTGGCTCGATAACATGAATGAATCGTAAGTATTACGTTATATCCACTTCGATACTACCGACGGTGTTTCCTTCATTTACTAACGATTAGACACAAAATCGCCTCCACAATGAGTATTGGGAGGCGATTTAGGTGTGAGATATTAAGATACAAGCTTTAGTCCAATAGCAGCACCAAGCACCATCGCAATGAAGACGATCCGTTTCCAATCGCGGGATTCACCATAGAAAAGCATTCCTAATATCGCTCCGCCAGATGCACCAATTCCTGTCCAAATGGCATATGCTGTCCCCATCGGCAGCGACTTCATGGCAATGGACAAGCAGATAAAGCTAGCGCTAAAGGCAAGCGACATATACAAAAATGATTGCCAATTGCGATCTTGGTTCAGCTTATTGATCATTGCCACTCCAAGCATCTCACAGATACCGGCTGCAATGAGACTTATCCATGCCATTACGATTCAGCTCCTTTCGCTTCCTTGTCCTTTGTAACCAGCTTCAGTCCTACAACCCCCATCAGCATAACAAGAATAAGCAGCACCTTAATCGCCTTGAACGGTTCGCCGAAGAATGCCATCTCCGCAAACACTGTACCTGCGGTCCCTAGTCCTACGAATACGGCATAGACCGTCCCTACCGGAAGCTGCTTGCCGGCCATAATCATCACATAGAAGCTGACAGCGATCGAAATGATCGTACCTCCCCATTCCCATACATTGCTGGCGTGCTTTAAACCAATTACCCAGAACACTTCGAAAAAAGCCGCCACAAACACATAAATCCAATGCTTATTCATCCTTCTCCACTCCCTTGCTGTTCTCTATCCACGCATAACCTCTATCTATCTGAACCATCAAATTCTGATATACCAAAAGCATCGTTAGTATTCTCTACAGCACGTACTTCCATATCTAATCTGGACAAATGTTTATGGCTCCATTGTTCGTGCAAGACTGCGCCAGAACATGCGCCAAGATGCATCAAAGCGCCGCTGAAATCTCTCTGGCCCCCCAAGCAGCATCTCAACGAGAATTCCATCTACAAGGCACATGTAGGATGCCGTCATCATCCCTACATCCAGAGCGGCAATTTCTTTCCTTTCTATGCCCAACTGGAACACCTCTGAAAGCACCAGCTCCATTTGATCCAAATAACCATTCACCAACTCCATAACCCGCTCCTGCATCGCAACAGGCGGGAAGAACATCATTCTCAGCAGGAACTTCAAATGACTGGTTGTCTCGTAGCGCACTTCATATTGCCGAATCAGACCATACAGCGTATCTTCAACAGAGTGCGTCAGGCATGAATCAATGAACTGCTGCAATTGTCCCATCTCTACTTGAATGGCGCGCTGTATTGCACGTAAAAACAAATCATCTTTATTTTTGAAATGTGCATAGATGGAAGGGGTTTTAATGCCCACTTGCTCCGCTATATTGGCAAGAGACGCTCCTTCATAGCCATGCTCAGCAAAATGATTCAACGCTGCTTCAATAATTCGGTTAGCCGTCATCTTGTTCAGCTCCTTTACTAACTAACATTCGTTAGGCAACGTTTGCAACGAAGCCTTTGCGTACTTACCTTAATGCGAACAATTCCTAACTAATATTCGTTAGGCTCATTTTTTCACATCCTAGTCTTATTGTCAAGACTAGGAACCATGTCGCCATTATGTCCATATGAATCTCTGCAGCGATACTTCCACAATCCATACAATTGCTTTTCCGCACACAAGCCGTTGGATTAGTAATCCACGGCTCGCGTGCAGTTATCAATTATATGCTATTACCTGCAAGCCATTTTCCTGCACTTCCCCCGCTCCACACCTCACCCGCTAAGCATACAGCGGAATGCACAACCCATTTATTCCACTGAGCATCTGCCCCAACAATTGTCGCCATCTCAGCGCTACATATGCGCCGGTGCCTGAATCCCCAGCTTCTCTAGACCTTCCTGAAGCACACGTGCAACGACAGCAACGATACGGAGCTTCATTTGGCGTTCAAGCGCATTCTCAACAAGGATTTGCTCCTGATGATAGAAGCGATTGAATTGCTTCGCTGCATCAAGAATATATCGCGCGAAGATGGAAGGCTCATTGCTTGCTAGCGCCTGCTGCAGCGAACGCTCGTATTTAGAAATGGACTTGATGCAATCCCATGCCTCTGGGCTCATTTTCCAATTCCCTGCCGCTTCCGGCATCTGACGCAGATGAGCCATGCAACTGTCCGCACTGTTTCGAGCAGTCGCATTAATTTCAGAAGCAGAAGCGGAATCCGGTTGAGACTCCAAGACCCCCCTTCATAAGCAAGCTCTTAGCTCTAACAAGAGTAAACTGCACATAAGGGCCTGTTTCCCCTTCATAACGCAGCGCCTCCTCCAGGCTGAAATCGACGGACAACATGCGGCTGCTCTTCAAATCATCGAAGATAATCGCGCCAATGCCCACCTGAGATGCAACTGCTCCTTTATCCGGCAAGGATGGATTTTTGTCTTCAATGATTTGTAGCGCGCGATTCTCAGCCTCATTCAGCACCTCATCTAGAAAAATAACCTTCCCCTTTCGGGTCGACATCTTCTTCCCTTCAAATGTCATCAAGCCAAATGGCACATGCTCGCATTGCTCTGCCCATTCATATCCCATCTTGCCAAGCACGGCAAATACCTGTTGAAAATGAAGCTGCTGCTCTGCACCGACCACATAAATCAACTTGTCAGCCTTCATCACTTCCTTGCGGTAAATCGCAGTTGCCAAGTCACGAGTCGGGTAAATCGTTGTACCGTTTGACTTTAAAATAAGACATGGCGGCATGCCCTTATCTTCCAATCGAACAACCATTGCCCCATCGCTTTCCTCCAGCAAATCAAGCTCCTGCAATCGTGCCACCACTTGATCCATTTTATCATTGTAGAAGCTCTCCCCAAGGAAGTAGTCAAAACGAATCCCCAGCCGCTCGTACATCCGATTAAATTCAATCATGCTGGCGTCCACGAAGTACGTCCATAGCTGCACAGTCTCTGTATCTCCCGCTTCCAGCTTGCGGAACCATTCGCGTGCTTCATCTTCCAGTTCCGGCTGCTGTGCGGCCTCCTCATGGAACCTCACATACAGCTTCAAGCTTTCGCGGATTGGATCTTGGCGCAGCGTCTCATCATTGCCCCACAGCTTGTATGCTGTTATAAGCTTGCCGAATTGTGTCCCCCAATCCCCTAGATGATTCACCTTCACCACTTCATAACCGGCAGCCTCATACAGATGAGCGAGAGCATTGCCAATTACCGTAGAACGCAGATGACCGACGCTGAATGGCTTTGCAATATTCGGAGACGACATATCAATAACAATGCGCTGCCCTGAACCATCCGCCAGCCTCCCGAAAGTCGGCTCCAGCATGCGTCCAAGGCACGTCTCTCCATAGAAGTCCTTATCGAAAAATAAATTCACATACCCGCCTGATGCAACAGCATGTATTCGTGAGGCATCGCTATTTTGGTTGATACGTTCTACGAGCTCGCCTGCTATTTGCTGTGGAGCGCGTTTCCACTGCTTTGCGAGCGGGAAGCAAGGGAATGCCAGATCTCCCAATTCACTTAGCGGCGGTATTTCTAAGGCACGCTCGATATCGTGTCCACTCATCTCTAACATTGGCTCTAATCGTTGTGCAGCGATCTGTTTTAACATAAGCTCATTCTCCTTCATTTTGATTAACATATTGCAACATAAGTCATGGGCATTGATTCAACTCTTAACACGACAAAAAGCCCCCGTCTGCAAAGAGACGGAGGCTTGAATCCGTGGTGCCACTCTTATTGATCCTACCGGAAGCAGTGTGCTTCAATAGGAATCCACTCCATAAATAACGGCTGTGCCGGGCTCTCCTACGGGCTCGTGTGAGGCAGTTCAAAGAGCCAACTCCCGGGTCCGCTTCCTCTTCATTCCGTATCGGCTTCCACCCTCCCGATTCGCTGCATTACGGAGCTTGCAGAGTACTCTCCCGTTCATCGTTGTTGCTTCCATTTTTCATTTCACACATTATATCCACAACATTCAGGAAAAATCAACCTCTTTTTGCCTATTTCTCAAAAAAGCGAGCGCGTTTGTACGTTCAACGGGATTGGAACGATATCTACAGCACCAACACCAATTTTGTCACTTCATCGTGTACTTGCGATCTTCCGTTCCATTGAATTCTATCGCAATCTTAGTGAAGGTGCGCTCAATAAATTGACACACATCCGTATAAATCTTAGGTTTGCCTGTTATATATCGGCGTTCAGGCGAACCATGATCACGTATGAGCAATTCGCTGATGATGCGAGCACTGCCCACACCGTTCGCCACATACTGCTTCACCGCCTCTTGTTCGGATGCAGTAAGACCATCATAGCTTACTTCCTGGATTTCCGCAGATTCTGTCCACGACCATAAATCAAATTCCTCAGGCATGGAAGCCAGCCTAGGATCAGCCTGCTGTGGAACAGCCTTAGATGGAGTTTGAGGAACAACAGGCCTGCGCTTCAACACGTTAAGCTGCCTGTCCAGCAAAGGAAGTCCCAGCGATAGCTGCTGCTTCATGTGCTCGGGTAAATCAGCATGTATCAATGAATCTGGTGCAGGCTGCCAATTGCTTGCCAGCTTCACCAAGATTTCATCAAGCTCATAATCAATGGCATCGAACCCCTTTTTAATCACCGCAACGATGGCTGCATCAATGCCAAGATGCTCCTTCAGATGCTCAATGCCGAACTTTTTGATCTCGCCTGTCTTTCGATTTTTCACCTCGTGCTGGTAGCGTAGGGAACGGCCGCATTCGCATCGCAGCTCTGGACTTATCGTGCCTGCATCCTTATAACCGGTATAAATCCAATCATCAAGCAGCGCTTCAATGTCCTCTGGCTCGGCATTTGCTGGAACATGATGCCCTTTCTCCTTCGCCATCGCATTCGCGAACGCCGTACGGCGAGAACGAACGAGATAATGTGTCAGAAACTCCCGCTGCGTGTCATTGAGCTGTGATAACATTTCATCCCGTTCCTGGATCGTTAATATCATTCTTTCTCCTCCTCGGGCTTGCTCAACTCCATTCTATTGTACAGGATACGAAGTATAGAAAGAAACAGGCAAGACAGCAAAGAAGCTGTCCTGCAATCATCTATACGTTTCCGTACAAACTACAGGCAGCTTCTTTAGGGTTGGTAGAGAGCTGATCAATAAGGAGTGAGCAGATTACGCATCATATACAGACATAAGTTCGACTCTGTCCATTCACGCAAGCTTAGCCGAAGTTAAGATTAGGATGCATCAATTCGCTCCTGTGGGGCCTGAAAGCATTTTTTGCACACCTTGATCTGAACTCCGTTCGCCCTTGTCCGATTATATAACAGCTTAATACGTGTACTGGCGCAGACCGGACATGTCCCACGCCCACGTGAAGGCAGATTCCACAATGATTTGCCGCGTTTGTTCTTCGCCATTCCGTTCCCCTCATTTCCTATCATTTCATTCGTTCTCCTACCCTTATGAGCGGGCGAATAAAAATATGACTCATCAATGGCATACCAGCTCCTATCGAAAAAATACCAATAAATGTATGTGCCAAGAAGGTTGTTTTCCTTCACCGCTTTCTCGACAACTCGTGGTATGATGGAAATGGTCAGATGATTTTGAACTTCGAAAGTGGATGGAAAGATGAAAGGAGTATGATTATGGCAATTCGCATTCTTACCGACAGTGCTGTAGACCTTCCTCAATCTGTTATAGATGAGCTAGGAATTACTGTCATGCCGCTAATCGTTACTATAGACAATGAACAATATGAGGATGGTGTAACCATTTCACCTAAGGGCATGTTCGATGGCATGCGTGAAGGCCGCATATATAAAACCTCGCAGCTCTCTATGGAGGTATTGCAGAAAACGTTCCGATCCATTGCGGAAGCGAACGATGAAGCTATCTATATTGCATTCTCTTCTGAGCTATCTGGCACCTATGCTTCGTCCCGCATTATGCACGATATGGTACAAGATGATTTTCCATCTTTTACTTGCAGCATTATCGATACGAAATGTGCTTCCCTAGGATTTGGTCTCGTCGTTCGTCAGGCTGCCCTCTGGGCGCGCGAAGGCTTGTCTCGAGAAGAGATTGTTACACAGACACTGTCGCTTGCTCGGCAAATGGAGCATGTATTCACAGTCGACGACCTGCAATATCTATATCGCGGCGGGCGCGTCAGCAAAACTTCAGCCGTCATCGGCGGCTTGCTCAATATTAAACCCGTGCTGGATGTTGAGGATGGTAAACTTATCCCCGTAGATAAAGTGCGCGGTAGAAAGAAATCCATTCAACGGCTTGTTGACCTCATGGAGGAGCGGGCAAATCTGAATGATAAACAGCAAGTGATCGGCATCGCTCATGGAGATGACGCAGAAGCGATGGAGCAATTGAAGGCTCTCATCCAAGAGCGCTTCGGCATGACGAATTTCATTATTAGTTCGATAGGCTGTGCAATAGGTGCACATTCCGGTCCCGGAACCTTGGCTCTCTTTTTCCAGAATAAGTCCTATTCTAAATAGTTGGTGCAGCTCTCACGATCTATTGACTTGAAATTGCGTAGAGCAGCACGCTGCTTGATGTATTTCCGTGCAACACAGAAGCCCTCAGAATCAGCATTACGGTCTGATCTTGAGGGCTTCTTTTTATGTCCTTCCTATTCTACCCGCGCGGCTCACATCCTTTTTGGAAGCTGGTTCTCCAAATCATTCCCGTCTACCTTGGACTTTTGAAGCAATTCTCCTTCCATGTATAAAAAAGCCCATTGGAATGATCCAATGGGCTTAACATCTATCCTATAAGCAAGGACAGAACTTTCAACTTCCCATCTACAATTAGGAAGCTACGGAATGACTAATCTCTTCTTCATCCTTCTGCAATTCACTTGTCGGTTGCTTCGTCCCATTGAACAGCAAATTTAAAACCATAGCAGTGAACGTTCCCGCTACGATTCCGTTGTCCGTCAAAATGCGTACCGTTGACGGCAAGCTTGCGAACAATTGAGGAACTACCGTTACTCCAAGCCCCATGCCGACCGAGCAGGCAATGATAAGCAGATTTTCATGGCGATTCATATCCACCTGTGAACCGAGCATGCGCAGTCCGCTCGATACGACCATGCCGAACATGGCAACCATTGCACCGCCAAGCACCGATTTCGGAATAAGTGTTGTGAGAGCTGCAATTTTCGGAACGAGACCAAGCAGCATCAGCAAGCAGCCAGCTACGACAATGACATCTCGCGTTTTCACCCGGCTCATTTGGATAAGTCCTACATTTTGCGAATATGTGGTATAAGGGAACGCATTGAAAATCCCGCCAATTGTAATCGCCAAGCCTTCCGCACGATACCCTCGCGCCAAATCCTTGGAGTCTACATCACGGCCAACAATTTTGCCTAATGCCATGAACACGCCTGTCGACTCCGCAATGCCAACCATTGCAACGATAATCATCGTCAGAATGGCCGTCATGTTGAATTTCGGAACACCGAAATAAAATGGCTGAACCGCATGAAACCAAGATGCCTCTGCAACTGGCGTAAAATCAACCTGTCCCATAAAGGACGCAATTGTCGTTCCGATGACAAGACCCAGCAGAATAGATATGGCACGAATAAATCCGCCAGACAGCTTGTTCATAATGACAATGAACACAAGTACACCGAATCCGAGCAGCAAGTTCGTTGGACTTCCGAAATCTGGATTCCCTTGACCGCCGCCCAAATCATTGAACGCAACAGGAATCAGGGTTACTCCGATTATTGTGACGACCGAGCCCGTTACAACCGGAGGGAACAGCCGAATTAATTTGCCGAATAAACCGCCGAATAAGATGACAAACAGCCCCATCGCTATGATAGCGCCGTAAATATAGGATATGCCGAAGTCCTTGCCGATTGCGATCATTGGCGTGACCGCCTGGAAGGCACAACCTAAGACGACAGGCATTCCAATACCGAACCACCGATTTGCAAATACTTGCAGCAAAGTAGCTATGCCGCACATGAACAAGTCAATCGCAACCAAATACGTAATTTGCTCTTGTGAGAATCCTAAGTTACCGCCCACAATGAGTGGAACGATAACGGCTCCGGCGTACATCGCCAATACATGCTGCAAGCCAAGTGAGAAGGTTTGCAGCGGATGCCGATTTTTCACAAATATGCGGTTGTCGATTTGACTCATTGCTGCACCGCCTCGGACTTCGCTTCTTCTACAGCTTCATTTACAAATGCAACACCGTCCGCAGACAATGACGCGATACGAGCAAGGGATTCTACACGATAGCCAGCATCGAGCAGCATTTGACGGCCTGGCTGGAACGACTTTTCAATTACAATCCCGAATCCAACGACACTAGCTCCCACCTGCTCGACGATGCGAGCCAAGCCAGAAGCCGCTTCGCCGTTCGCGAGGAAGTCATCAATGATCAGTACACGGTCATCAGCGGACAAGAAGCGCTTGGATACCGTTACTTCATTCGTCTCTTGCTTCGTGAAGGAATACACCTTCTCTACAATAATATCCTCACGCAGAGTGAGTGATTTTTGCTTGCGTGCAAAAATGAGCGGAACATTCAGTTCTAATGCAGTCATTAACCCTGGCGCAATCCCGGAAGATTCAATCGTGAGCACCTTCGTAATACGTTCTCCCGCATAACGGCGCACGAATTCTTGTCCGATCGCCTGCATAAGCGCTGGATCCATTTGATGATTAAGGAAAGAGTCCACCTTCAATACATTGTTGCCCAGCACTAATCCCTCTTGCATAATTTTATCCTGAAGCCGTTTCATGTTCAGTTCCCCTTTCGATGTGTGCAGCTGTGCATCTCTCTTTATTCTCATACGATAACAGCCCGGCTCCTGATCTACCTTCGGAATGAAGGTGATTGGAACCGGGCTGTGCGATAGTTGCATGCAATGACTGAATACAAACGGAATAGCCCTATATCCCATAAGCTCAATCAAGCAAGCATGCGATCGACTGTGAACCAAGTTTCCCCGCTGGCTGACAGCTGGATGAAACGGCCGCGCTGCAGCATACCCTATGGGCGATGTACAAGCCTGCTTCATATGATAGGCTGCGGCACGTTGGTTCCCCGTAGTCCAATCATTCCGGTGATTGGGTAGAAACATGCAGGCCAATTCCTGCACATATACGAGATGACGCTGCTTTATGATGTTAGCGGTAAGTATACCTCATTTTTTTATTGAAAGGAAGTAACAATTTCTGAAAATACGACAAATTCAGAGGGCTATTATCAGATGTTGTCGCCCCTTGTCTTCATTCGATGCTGACTGATAACATCTCCTAATTTCCACCTTAATCAAATAATGTCAGCTGCTCGGCCGGAAGCGGCGGATCCTCCATCCCTAGCATTCGCTTGAACTGCTTGCCATTGTGCGCTGCATCTCCGCCCGAATTATTGTTGAAAATGACCCAGCAGCGCTTCGTATCCTTCAGAAGCGACTGGACATGCCCCTTCCATTCCTGAAGCTCTTGTTCATTGTAGCGATACAAGTAGCGAACATCTCGCCAATTCGGTTGTCCGCTTGCATTCCAGCCAGATTCGTTGCGACCATGCATACGAACCATCGTGGCTCCCATCTGTGTCGGGACAAGCACTGTCGGCACGCTCCCCTCGCCAGCTTGCGGCTCATCACAGATGCTATGTATCCAGCCTTCCTCACGCATAAAGTCGAGTGTGCGCTCTCGCATCGGTTCTGCAAACCAGCTCTGGTGTCTAAATTCCAATGCGACAGGAATCCCCTCCATCCATTCTCGCGTTCGCCGTAAGATGTCAACATTTCGCCGATCACAATGGAACCAAGGCGGGTACTGGAACAACACCGTTCTAAGCCTTCCCCTCTCCAGAAGTGCATGGACGGATTGGCGAAATACTTCAAACATCTCCTTCGTGCTTGTGAAGGGATGCTTTCCTCGAGAATGGCCTGTCATGCCCTGATACGCCTTCACAATAAATCCGAAGCTGTCTGGTGTCTGCTTACTCCAGCCTTGCATCCGTTCAGGAGATGGAATGGCATAAAAGGAGCTGTCCAATTCAACGATGGAAAAATGCTTGGCATATTCCGTTAGCTTCTCATTGGCTCGTGTACCTGGCCCGTACAGTGCGTCCTGATCTCCCCAGCCTGCAAGCCCAATTTCGATTTGATGATGCTCCATATCCGACTCCTTTCGCATCAGATGCTACTGCCTATGTTGATTTACGACTCCATCTATGTATAAAGTACATATAAAGTACATTCTATATAACAAACTTAATTGAAGTGATTGGCCTCGCTGTTCCTAATCCCTTTTCCCTGGCTAAACGAAAGCAGCGAGGACTCTATCCATTGCCCCTATAATCCCCTTCTCTATTGTGCAATCTTTCGCATAGGATTTCAATTGTGTCCGCTCCTTTCGGAGAACAATTGCACACACTGAAGATGATGCTGCTTGTTTCTGTCTTCAAATAGGTTGATCATTGATTCAATAACGATAATTATGCTACTATATATTCGTTAGCACAATATTATCCATCACAAGATACTCGTTAGCATTTTATATGCGTATATCGCCTTGAAAGGATGACAATTACGATGACTATATCGATGACTGCAAGCGAAGCAATGCTTTCGCGCCATTCCGTACGTAAATACGTCCCAAATACTCCGATTGCTGCAACAGAATTGAACGAAATTTTGGAGTTGGCTGCTTCTGCTCCTTCTTCATGGAACCTGCAGCATTGGCGCTTCCTCGTCTTCCAACAGGAAGAAACAAAACAAAAGCTGCTTCCGATTTCGTACAATCAACAGCAAGTTGTGGACTGCTCAGCGGTGATTGCTGTACTTGGAGATACACAAGCGAACTTGATGGCTCCCGAATTGTACGGCGAGCAGCTTCAAGCAGGCAATATCACACAGCAAGTGCATGATACACTGGTGGGCAACATTAATCGCGCCTATGAATCATCTGCACAGCTTGGTACCGAAGAAGCGATTCGCAACGGTTCGCTTGCTTCCATGCAATTGATGCTGGCTGCAAAAGCCAAAGGATGGGACACTTGCCCGATGGGCGGCTTCAATAAGGAGCAGTTCGTTACAGAATTCAATATCCCATCCCGCTATGTGCCGGTCATGCTGATCACACTCGGCAAAGCTGCTGCTCCAGCGCATGCTACAAGCCGCCTGCCTCTAGAACGCACTGTATTTCATGAGACATTTCCAGCCAACCAATAAGCTAGCATGATTCATGCTTGCCTATCAACAATATGATTCGAAAGTAACAAAAGCGCCCATCCCTAGGATGAGGCGCTTTTGACGTCATTACATTGGATTCCAACGCATCTTCACTTCCAATTCACAGCACCGTGATTCCGAAGAATCCGTATTGAAAGTCAACTTGATACCATCAGGCGTAGACTTCACTTCCAGCCTCGATTGTACACCGATATCCCGAATTAAACGCGTTACTTCCGTTCTATTTCCCCGCTGTGCAGCATCCATAATAGCAGTCGCTAATGTTCTCGACTTCCTTAGGCGATCCAGCACGCGGACAGCCTGTTCTGCTAGAGAATGGGTACTATCTGCAGATGATACAAATTTACTCGAATCAACGGGTGGATACGTATCCGGAATGCGCTCACTCTTGCCTGCTACCGGACGGACAGGGGTTACTCGTACAATGGATTGGTTTGAGCCCACACGATACGTAATCCCCAGTTCATTGGACGACATCTTACACATCCCTCGTTTCTTGCGTAATCCGTACGAAGAGGTACTATGTCAGCCTATGTGAGGAGGACTTATTTCGTGTGCTCTTTTCATATTCTCACAGTATTAAAAGATGCTCCAATCATATCGCTCCGACAATGCGCCGAGCAAATGAACGCCTGCAACGCTATTTCCTTTCTTATTCAGGGCGGGACCTACCACTCCGATCCCCATCTTGCCTGGGATTACCGCAAGAATCCCCCCGGAAACTCCACTTTTGGCCGGTATCCCCACTTGAATTGCAAACTCTCCCGAGGCATTGTACATGCCGCATGTTACCATGAATGAATTCGCAATTTGTACATAATGCTTCGGAATGTAGCAGCGCCCGTTCTGAGGATTGCAGCCTCCATTCGCCAAGACAAGCGCCATACGCGCAAGATGGTCTGTGTTGACCTCGATCGCACATTGGCGAAAATACACTTCGAGCGTATCCTCGACATCGGCTTGAAGAACACCATTATCCTTCAAAAAGTAAGCGAGCGAGCGGTTGCGATGGGCAGTATCTCTCTCCGATTGATACACCTCTTCATTCCATGTTATCGTTGGGTCATCTGCCAATTCACGGATGAATTCAAGCATGCGCATCGATTTTTCTTGCGGAGTTTCGCCTTCAATCAGCGAGGCGATCGCGATTGCTCCCGCATTAATGAACGGATTGAACGGCTTGCCCGGATCAACGAGCTCAAGCTTCAAGATCGAGTTGAAATCATCTCCAGTAGGCTCCATGCCTACCTTACTAAATACGCCTGCTTCACCACTATCGAGCAAAGCGAGGAGCAGTGAAAATACTTTGGATATACTTTGCATCGTAAACGTTAACTTGCAATCGCCTGCATGCACTTGTTCACCTTGAATACCGAACAACGATATGCACAGCGCGTCCTTCGGAGCACTTGCAAGCCCGGGTATATAAGAAGCGACCTCTCCATCCTGTGATACAGTCCGGCTCTCCTCTACCCATTGAGGGAGCTCTCTTCTAAGTTGTTGCCAATAGGTCGTCATACCATGTACACCTTTCCTTCCTTCTATCCCAACATTGCAATGAACCTATCTGCATTGCTCTGCTTCAATATGTACGGTTATATCTATCGTTTCATGGATAACGAATTCACATGCGTCAAATGAGCTGCTCCTGAGTCTAGTTTGTCCAATTTTCACTTCTCATCGGGAGACTTCGTGACACCGGTCACCTTGCTTACGATTTGCGATTCATATTGGGCAAACGCGGGCACAACAGTCCACCCACGCTCCTCCATCATCATCTGCAGCCGGAGTTTCCGTTCATTCAGCTGCTTCCGAGTGTCGCCTATCCTTTGCTTATCTTCTGGATCACACGCTGCAAGAAGCTCCTCCAAACGTACGATTTCACGTCCAAGATATATAGGTTCAGGCAGCAGTCCAGCATTTTGCATCATCAAATATGCAGGCCGCAATTCCTCAGGAACATGGGTCAAATCTTTCAGATCTAATGGCCTCCCTTTGCCAGGCAGTTGATCAAATGCGCCTTCCTTCATCGCTTCTTGAATTTTCTGCTCTGCCATCCATCCGATGATGTCCATGATTACGCACCTCGCTCATCATTCGACTATAAATAACGAAGACATTCCATCTAATAGGATACCACTAATCGCCCCAGAATTTTAACTGGAAAATAAACAAAAAGAGCTTATCTCCCATCATAGGAGGCAAGCTCTTGTTCCCCTATACAGTTTGAGCCTCAGTTGAGGGCTCCTTGCGTTTTATGCCAATCCTCTTCATGTGTCAGCAAAAATTGCTCGGTCGTTAAGTAAAGCGAGATTGGCGGCTTCTCTTTTAAATAGTGGCGCTGCACGAGCAAGTCATAATGAACTTGGCGATTGCGCGTGCCCGAGAGTACGGGAAGATCATCATGTTCATCCAAATAATCATCCACCGCAGCCTGCACCATATCGAGATATATCGGAATATGCTTGTCTTTCTCATCAAATATTTCGTACGTATATTGGGACATATAAAATTTCTGATCCGATTCCCCGCCCAAGTAACGGCGCAGACGCTTCAAATCAATGCTGTGATCTGCTAGCATCAGTGTTGTGCGTTTGATTTCATTCGGCATATCTTTTTCGTATTGAAGCACCGCTCTGCGCACATCCTCCACAGTCACGTGCACCCTTTTACGTACCGATGGAGAAACCTGTTTGTTCCGTTTGAACCATTGTGTAATCCAACGCATATCAGATCCCACCTTTCTGCTTCCGGAAGTAGGGTACGGGAAGATGGAAGCAGGAGATATGTATCCGCTTACATCCCTATTATACCATATCTTTTCTTCATTTGATATATCCTTATATCTCGACATCCTTTACGTATAAATAACCATTTTCGTTCTCCTTTACTCATGTCCAGAAATCAAGTTGTCCATATGCCATCTATTGCATATTTCAAATTTTAATCTTTCTTATTCCACTCCACTTTAAGAAAGAAGGGCCATCCCTGCATGGCAATCACGATGATTGCGAGAGATGACCCTTTCCTACTTAAATGATCCTATTGAGGTATAATTGCATGTTGCGGGGAGTGGTAATGAACAAGCTTATGCTTCAGTTGATACGGCCGCTGCATGACGGGCACGAGCAAGCTTCGTTGCTTCTACCATGTTGCGCAATGCTGCTACTGTTTCAGGCTCGCGGCGAGTTTTCAGACCACAGTCCGGGTTAATCCAGAACGTCTCTACTGGAAGCACGCGCAGTGCCTGTTCGATGATTCGATCAATCTCTTCCACCGCTGGGACGCGGGGACTGTGAATGTCATAGACGCCAAGTCCGATGCCAAGCTCATAGCTTTGCTTCTCCAGCGTTCCAATCATATCGCCGCCGCTTCGTGCCGTTTCAAGTGAAATGACGTCCGCATCCATCTTGCGGATTGTGTCAACCATATCGGAGAAATCACAATAGCACATATGCGTATGCACTTGCGTTTCCGGCGCTGCTCCGCAGGTGGCAAGGCGGAACGCCAATACCGCCCAATCGGTGTAATAAACAGCATCCTCTGCCTTCAGCGGCATGCCTTCCTTCACCGCCGGCTCATCGACCTGGATCATGCCGATTCCGGCTTTCTCCAGCGCAGCAATCTCTTGGCGAAGCGCATAGGCCAGTTGGAACGCAGCTTGCTCACGCGGGATATCATCGCGGACAAAAGACCAGTTCAAGATTGTGACTGGGCCAGTAAGCATCCCTTTAACCGGATGAGAAGTCAAGGATTGAGCAAATGCCGTTTCCTTCACTGTCATTGCCTCTGTAAACGCAACATCTCCATACAACACTGGCGGTTTCACACAGCGCGAACCATAGGATTGAACCCATCCAAACTTTGTAAATGCGAACCCATCTAACTTTTCACCGAAATATTCGACCATATCTGTCCGTTCGAACTCGCCATGCACCAGAACGTCAATTCCGATCTCTTCTTGAATGCGGATCCATCGTGTCATTTCATCTTCTAAATACGTTTCGTATGTCTTTGCATCCCATTCGCCCTTGCGGAAACGAAGGCGAGCGCGGCGAATATCCGCAGTTTGCGGCATACTTCCGATCGTTGTTGTCGGCAGCAGCGGCAAGGAAGGCCAGCGCTTACGATGCAGCTCCTTGCGCTCTTCAAATGGAAGGCGTTCAATTCCTTTTTCTTTTTCTGTCCGAAGCAGCTCCTCCAAAGCCTGAACCACTTGCGGACGCTGTCTCGAAGGCTCATTGCGCCAAGCTTGAACGCGAGCGCCGCTGTCTGTGAGCACTGCGCGAGTCTCCTCGCTTGGGCTTGAGAAATGACGAGCAAGCGCAGCAGTCTCCTCCAGCTTCTCGTCTGCGAACGCCAAGGCTTCTCTAACAGGGGCTGGCAATTCAATCTCCCGCTTCGCAGTCAACGGTACATGCAGCAGGCTGCATGATGGCTGTACGATCCAGCGCTCCCTCGGGACAATACCTTCCACCGATTCGAGCCAAGCCGCTGCTGCGGCTAGATCCGTACGCCAAATATTACGGCCATCAATGATACCGATGGCAAGCTGCTTCTGTTCTGGGAATCCAAATTTACGCAGTGCTGCTTCATTTCTACCTTTATCATGAACAAAATCAAGACCGAGCGTATCTACCGGAAGCGACACGAACGATTCGTAATCTGATACTGCATCGAAGTATGTTTGCACCCATAGCGACAAGCTTGGAGCCGCCTTGCGAAGCTCAGCATATATTTCCTGCACTGCCGGCCAATGTTCGTGCGGCATCTCCAGAACGAATGCCGGCTCATCCAATTGAACGGTCTTCACGCCTTCCTGCTCCAATTCACTCAAGAGCTGTCCATATACTCCAGCGAATTGACGAAGTACATTCAAGCGTTCTTCCGGTTTAATCCCTTTAATAAAGCGGACATACGTATAGGGGCCGATGATGACTGGCTTTCCTTCAATGCCATGGGCTTGCTTAGCCCTGCGATATGCTTGCAGCGGGCGGTTGACCGTCAATTGCGGAGCCTTGCCCTCCCACTCTGGCACAATGTAGTGATAGTTCGTGTTGAACCACTTCGTCATCTCGCAAGCGACGGCATCCTGTGTGCCTCGAGCCAATGCGAACAGCAAATCCGCGCTTACTTCACCTCCATTGTAGGAGAACCGTGAAGGAATCAATCCGAAAGTAGCAGTCATATCAAGCACATGATCATACCAGGTGTAATCATTGACCGGAATCAGATCAATACCTGCCTCTTGCATCGTCTTCAGGCGAACGTCATTGATGCGTTCCAGCTCATCCTCCAATTGCTCCGCAGAGCTGTTGCCTGCCCAATACTGCTCCAATGCCTTTTTCCATTCCCGGTCGTATCCGATCCGAGGGTAACCTGCTGTGCTTGTCTTGATTGAATTGGCTGTCATCATACTGCCCCTCTCATGCGTAATTTTGCCGTACGGGATTAATTGGACAATTTCTATCGCTTAACACGGAATTAGAATTGCAGTCGAACTCACTACTCCACCTTATGAGACGTTTATGGATCGCCTTGTGCATTCATTACATCCTTAATATGCAAAAAAGACATTCCTGTCCCATAACAGAAATGTCTCGTAAACGTCCATGAAGGCATAATGGAATAGATCGTTCCTTCCGGCTCATTAGCAAAAAACACCTCATGCTAAGAGGAATCGAAATGACGATATCCATGCTTACGAACACTTCCCTATCTCCCGTAGGTACGAACAGTGTTGTCAAAACAGGCAGGTCTCCTGGCTTCAGCTTCATTGGCCATTGCAGCCTTCCCGATTCCTTACAAACCAGTGGCTCTCTCGCAATACCTCAACTGTCACAGTGGCGGGACCGCGCCGGATTTCCAACCGGCTTCCCTATTAAGCTCCGACGTTACCCGAAGCACCTGTTTCCCATATTCAATTACATTGAAAGCCGCTTTCACACATCTTCCAATTGAGAACGATTATATATCTAACCAGAGCGATTGACAAGAATTTTTTCTCAGTTTCTATTCGAAAAAAATCCTGACCCCGCCCGCTTCATTTGTACATAAGCTCCCCTTACATACACAATAGGCGAGCCTCACGGCTCGCCTAACGATCATTGATGGGGTGATATGCTAGATGACCATCCCTTCATGTACGAAAACAATATCTTCGTCCTTCTCATCCAGCGTCAATTCGCGATTATCCAAGAACCATACATCATTTTGCTCCATAAAGAACGTAATGCCGTTCACGACTTCCGTCACTGCTGGATATTGCGGACTGTCTTTCATGATGCCGAATGAATAAGGCCCTGAAGCACTGAATCCGCTGTAGCGCACAAAGATGCGCACTTGATCTCCTGCTGTAAATCCCCAATCGGCCAAAAAACGCTCGACTGCCTTCGCTGTAACGCGTAATTGCATGCTCAGACCTCCTTAATCCAACCTATCATCATTTATGATCATACCACGCGCATATATCATTTGTTAACACCAAAGTTGTTGGTACGAATATGGTCTGCGCCTTTTTCCGACTGTCCGCATTACGCAGATGTTGAGCATACAACACATGTCCGTTGTCGGCATTCATCCACCATAGCTCAGAAAAGCCTCTCCTTGAAATTACAGCTTGATCCGCTGAAGACGAAGCGCATTGAGCACGACCGAGACTGAACTGAACGCCATGGCCGCGCCTGCAAGCCATGGAGCAAGCAGACCGGATGCTGCAATCGGAATGCCGAGCGTATTGTAAATAAGCGCCCAGAACAAGTTTTGCTTAATATTGCGCATCGTCCGGCGGCTCATCTCCATCGCATCAGCAATCCCGTTCAAGTCGCCGCGCATCAAAGTTACACCTGCTGTCTCCATTGCTACATCCGTCCCTGTACCGATAGCGAAGCCAATGTCAGCCGCGGCAAGCGCAGGTGCGTCGTTGATGCCATCGCCTACCATGGCAACGACTGTGCCGTCCTGCTGCAGCTCACGAACATGCTGCGCTTTTTGTTCAGGCAGCACCTCTGCAAATACATCATCAATCCCGACTTGTGAAGCGATGGCTTTCGCTGTTCGAATGTTGTCCCCTGTCATCATCACTACGCGAATCCCCATCTGATGGAGCCGCTCAATCGCCTGCTTCGAGGAAGCCTTCACCTGATCAGCTACAGCAACAATCCCTCTCCACTTGCCATCAACCGCAATCAACATCGCCGTCTTGCCTGACTGTTCCATCTCCTGCAGTGCTGCTTCCGCGTTACTGCTTACGATTCCGTTCTTCTCCATCCATCTGCGCGTCCCGACAATGATGGATTGCCCATTTACTTGAGCCTCTATGCCATATCCAGGCTCAGCGCGGAATGAAGTCGGCTCAACCGTACTAATTCCTTGCTCGGACAGTCCCTTCACAATCGCTTGCGCAAGCGGATGCTCAGACTGCTTTTCGGCAGATGCAAGCAGGGTCAAGAGCTCTGCCTTCTCCTCTTCATTCACATCAGGAAGCACAACATCGGTAAGCGAAGGCGCCCCTTCTGTTACGGTACCCGTCTTATCGAGCACAACAGTCTGAACTCGATAAGCTCCCTCTAAGTGTTCGCCTCCACGGAATAGAACACCATATTCGGCCGCACGACCCGTACCAGCCATGATAGAAGTTGGTGTAGCCAGACCTAATGCGCATGGACAAGCAATGACGAGCACAGCGATGGTACGAGATAAGGCGATACCGAAGTTCCCGGGCTCAACTGCGAAGTACCATAGCAAAAACACAAGAACTGCAATCCCAACGACGATCGGTACGAAAATGCCTGAAATTTTATCCGCAATCCGCTGAATAGGAGCCTTGGATCCCTGTGCTTCCTCGACGATTTTAATAATTTGCGACAGAGCCGTTTCGGAGCCTATCTGAGTCGCTTGCATCGTGAAAGCGCCTTGCGCATTCACTGTAGCACCATACACATTATCCCCAGCCTGCTTCTCCACAGGAACACTTTCCCCAGTCAGCATGGACTCATCTACGGTTGAAGTACCACTAACGACAACTCCATCTACTGGAACCTTCTCGCCTGGACGAACGAGCACGATGTCTCCACTCGCCACATCTTCCACTGGCACTTCTACTTGTTCGCCATTGCGCACAACCGTTGCCGTTTTAGCACGAAGTCCCATGAGAGCGCGAATTGCCTGAGAGGAGCGCCCTTTCGCAGAAGCCTCCAGCCATTTTCCAAGCAGAATAAGGGTAATGAGCACAGCGCTCGTTTCAAAGTACATTTCAGGATGATGAAGTTGGCCGATTTGCCATTGCCACGCCAAATACACACTGTACACATACGCAGAAGTCGTGCCGAGAGCAACCAGCACATCCATATTGGCACTGCCGCTGCGAAGCGCTTTGTACGCCCCCACATAGAACCGTGCACCAATGATAAATTGAACCGGCGCAGCTAGAATCATCTGCACCCAAGGGTGCATGAACCATTCCGGCACCCATATCCATGAAGTGAACGAAAAATGTCCTACCATCGACCATAGAAGCGGAATCGACAAAATAGCCGAGACAAGAAATGTGTTGCGCAGACGGCGCATATTCCGCTGGGTCGGCGACTCTTGTTCCCCTTCACCCTCTTCCTTCTTCAATCGGCCTGTATATCCAAGCTGGGCAATTTTATTCAAAATATCTTCTTGCTTTAATCCAATGTAAGTTATTTTTGCAGTCTCAGTCGCCAAGTTAACGGCAGCGCTCTGCACGCCCGGCAATCGATTCAGCCCCTTTTCAATTCGGGTTGAACAGGCGGCACAGGTCATGCCTTCAATTTGCAAATCCATTGTTTCAACCGGCACCTTATACCCCAGATGCTCAATCTTATCTACAACCTGCTGTAAGGATACAGCATCGCCGTCATACTGCACGGCTGCTCGTTCAGAAGCCAGATTTACTGCTGCTTCCTCTATGCCGTCCATGCGCTTCAAGCCTTTTTCAATCCGGGTTGCACACGCAGCACAGGTCATGCCTTCAATCGGCAACGTTGTATGCTTTTCTGCCATGGTCAAGTCCTCCCTACTCTCATAAATATACCCCTATACCCTATATCCAATTCCAAAAGAAAACTCCTCGTAAGGAGTATTCTCGGTTGAATGATTTCGGGCAGGATGAAAGCGCCGCGCCCTAATTATTAAACTACATCGTATCCTTGATCCTCAATTGCCTCGCGAATTTGTTCTGGCTTCACCTTGGACTCATCATACGATATCGTCACTTGCTTCGCTGCCAAATCAACTTGAGCTGAAGCTCCTGTACCTTCAACCGCACGTTCTACCGCTTGCTTGCAGTGCCCGCATGTCATGCCTTCTACTTTCCATGTTACGTTTGTCATCACGATTTCCTCCCCTTGCGGCTGTTGCTTTAAATTGGAACAACCATTATTATTTAAGTAATTTATGAATCGTTGTTAACAGTTCATCAATAACTTCCGGTTCACCATCTTGCAAGCGCTCAACGACACAACTCTTCATATGCCCTTCGAGCAGCAATCTTCCAACAGAATGAAGAGCCGACTGGATGGATGCGATTTGATTCAGTACATCATCACAGTAAGTATCTCGTTCAATCATGGATTTCACGCCCCGCACTTGACCTTCAATGCGATTCAATCGGTGAATCAGCTTCTTTTTCATTTCGTCAGAGTGATGGCTCTTCCTCTTGCCTTCTGTTGAATGGCATGCCCCCCCATCCTCAATTGAGGAGCAACCATCATCTGATTCGAAAGCAGCGTCCAGTACGTCATCGACTTGTTCATCGATACGTTCGTTTGACATTTGTGTATCACCACCTCATGTATCTAATATACTATACCCCCCCACCCTATGCAAGCCTTTTTCTCACTCTTTTTTTAAACTGAATGGTACTTTTTGTAGCATGGAAATTAGGGTTGGTTATTTTTTCGGAAAATGGTTAAAATTTAAGTGGTTAGTCTGGCTTCTTGTCGCTGGTCAACACATGAATTTATCGTTTACTACTTAAGAGGAGGCAATACTTATTATGACTCAAATGACAAAAGTGTCCCGTGTCGCATTGATCGGATCGGGCTTTGTAGGCTCTAGCTACGCATTCGCATTATTCAATCAAGGCTTGGCCGCTGAGCTTGTCATCATCGACGCAAACCGCAAAAAAGCAGAGGGAGATGCGATGGACTTGAATCATGGACTTCCATTCGCATCCAATATGCGCATCTGGGCCGGAGACTACAGCGATTGCAAGGACGCGGACTTAGTTGTCATTACAGCAGGCGCGAACCAAGCTCCTGGCGAAACTCGACTTGATCTGATCGGCAAAAACGCGAACATCTTCAAATCGATCGTCACTTCCGTAATGGAAAGCGGCTTTGACGGATTGTTCCTCGTCGCGACGAACCCGGTCGATGTCCTTACATATGCAACCTGGAAATATTCTGGTCTGCCTGCGCACCGTGTCATCGGTTCAGGCACCATTTTAGATACAGCACGCCTTCGTTATTTGTTGGGTGAAAAGATCGGCGTCGATCCGCGCAACGTCCACGCTTATATCATGGGCGAACATGGAGACACTGAACTTCCTGTGTGGAGTAATGTCAGCATCGGCGGCCAACCGCTTGAGCACTATCGCAAGACACATGGCAATCCTACTCAAGAAGAATTGGATGAGATTTTCGTCAATGTGCGTGATGCGGCTTATCATATCATCGAACGCAAAGGTGCAACTTACTACGGAATTGCCATGGGATTGGCTCGCTTGACGAAGGCCATTCTGAAGAATGAGAACTCTGTATTGTCCGTATCTGGACTGCTTACTGGCCAGTACGGCTTGGACGATGTCTATATCGGGGTGCCAGCTGTCGTCAATCGTCAAGGTATCCGCGATATTTATGAGCTGCACTTGTCCGAAGAAGAGATGCAGAAGCTGCACCATTCCGCAAGCGTACTCAAACAAGCTATTTCTTCGGTGTTTCCAAAATAGCTTCTGATTCATCCAATGAAAAAGGCGCACTCTTCTAAAGAGATGCGCCTTTCCTGTATTATGCATTCATGATCATGGTGCGCACTTGCTCTGGCAGCATTGCTGCCTCTTCTTTCGACAGAGCGGAAGTCATAACGGCTGGAAGAACCGTCACCTCGACATGAGCTGGGCGAATCCAATTGCCGTTCGCCTCCATCAGCTTGTACGAACCGGATATACGAACCGGCACAATAGGCACTCCTGACTTTGTAGCCACTCGGAAGCCGCCATTTTTGAACTCCCCGATTTGATCGCCCTTGCTGCGCGTTCCTTCAGGGAAAATAACAATAGGATGCCCGCTCCCTACAAGCTTGCCTGCTTCATTCAAGCTGTTCATCGCCTGGCGTACATTGCTCCGATCCACGAAAATGCAGCGCAAGTATTTCATCCATACGCGAATGAAGGGCAGCTTGGCTAACTCCGCTTTAGCCATCAGCGCCTTCGGCTTGCCGATATGTCCGAGCATGATCGGTACATCGAAATTCCCTTGATGATTGGCGATAAAGACTGCACCGCCTTCCGGAATATGTTCCAATCCACGTACTGTGACTTTCGCTCCAGCTACACGCAGTAAGGAACGTGCCCACCTTCCTACCTGTTTGGCTGTGTAAGCGTCCAGCTCTTCAAGTCGCCCTTGTCTGTACAGTCTATTCGCCTTCATCATACCTGGAATGATAAAAATTAAATAAAGCCAAAAATAAATAAACCAAATGATTGTTCGTATGAATTTCATGCTGTAATTCCCTTCTACATATCGATCAAGTCAGCCATTCCTGCGAACATGGCGTGCCGTCTACAGATTGTGCCGCAACAATGGCATTATGAACAGCATAGCCAAGCACTTCCGCTGCCCACATCCCTGCAAGATCCACAGAAGACTCAACTCCGCCCGTCGTCATTGCGAACACCGTGTCCCCATCATACATCGTATGGACTGGATAAATCGTTCGAGCCAATCCATTGTGGGCCATTTGAGCAATTTTCGTCATTTCGGTTTTGGTGAATGAACCGTTACAGGCAACCGCAGCAATCGTCGTATTCGTACCCGGCTTCAACGTTCCTTGAAAAGGATTAGCCAATTGGGTAAGAAAGGACAACGGATCAATAAAGCTCCCCTTTTCATCTGATCTTGCACCAGCCAGTGTTCTGCCGTTCTTCGGGTGTCTAACCTCGCCGACTGCATTGACTGCGACAGCGGCTCCAACAATCAGTCCATTGGGCAATTGTACAGAAGCCGTGCCGAATCCGCCTTTCATTGACCGATCAATGCCCGCGAATTTGCCAAGCGTTGCACCCGTTCCCGCACCAACATTCCCTTCGGCAACCATTCCAGATGAAGCGCTCACTGCAGCCGCATATCCCATCTCTGCAGTTGGTACAACTGTGGGATCGCCAAGCGCCAGGTCAAATAAAATCGCCGAAGGTACGATTGGCACCTTCGCAACGCCGACATCCAATCCAATCTCCTGCTCCTGCAGCCGCTGCATGACCCCTTGTGCGGCAGCAAGTCCAAATGCGCTTCCGCCGCTAAGGCAAAGAGCATGTATATGCTGAACGAGCGCCGTCGGCTGCAAAAGCTCCGTCTCACGAGTACCTGGCGCTGAACCCCGGACATCGACGCCGCATACAGCGCCTTGCTCGGCTACAATGACGGTACAGCCCGTAAGTGCAATATTGTCCTGTGCATGGCCTACAGCAATGCCAGGTACATCTGTTATTGATCCAGGATAGCGAGCGGGCTTGTCA
Organism: Paenibacillus alvei DSM 29; assembly: GCF_000293805.1. Lineage (GTDB taxonomy): Bacteria > Bacillota > Bacilli > Paenibacillales > Paenibacillaceae > Paenibacillus_B > Paenibacillus_B alvei. The sequence continues at coordinate 247,285 of NZ_AMBZ01000008.1, forward strand.
CCCGCTCTATTCGTATAATGGGATGATTCCATATGCTCACCCTTTCCGGTCTGATTATGATGCGCCCTGCTATTTCCACACCAATCCGCTTCAGATTGCAACAAGAACGTGGCACCATTTTGGGCAAGCCTACACGCCTGTAAGAGGAAAATTGTCGAAAAAAGTAAACTTTTGCAGAAAAATGCACGTTTTTGCGCTTTCCCGAGAAATAATTTTGTCTTCCTTTCCCGAGATAGCGGCCCCTTGGCCTGTCATACATCGGATAGTCCAAAATCCTGCATGAAGCAGAGAAAGGAGCCCGATTGCAATGGGCTCCTCTTTGACATTAGGATGTTATACAAGTCCGAACAATCTGCGGCAGCGGCCAGGACGGTTCGCTCGGAATCGCTCGACATTGCCCTGATCCATCATCGTGACATATACGGTACATCCATCTTCGCCACCGAAGGTCACATTTGTGCAGTTGCTTCCATGGAGTCGTATCTCTTCGAGCAGAGTTCCATCCGGAGCGAGAACTGCTACCGTCCCTTTGCCAAAGCGAGCAACGTACAGATTGCCGTCTATATCACAGCGCATCCCATCCAGTCCGAAATCCGGAAACTCATGAAATAGCCGCTTGTTCGAAATACTTCCGTCCTCATGAAGATCATAGACCCATATTCGGCGTTGAACCGACTCGTTAACATACAACAGACGCTCGTCCGAGCTCACCTCTATGCCGTTCGTAGTTCCCATGCCCGTTTCCAACAATGTCATTTCTCCATTTGGACGGATGCGCCAGATTTGCCCGGAATCATCGGCCCACTTCGGATCACTTGCAAATATAATATCATTCGCCATAATTGCAATATCGTTCGGCTGATTCATTGTTGGATCGTGTGCAAGCACTTGCAGCTCCTTCGTCACAAAGGAATATCGGAACACATGATGTCCTGCATAATCGGCGATGCACATCTCCCCTCTGCGATTAAAGCGGATACCATTGCCTATGCATCCCTCGGGAAGCTCCAGAAACACAGAGCATTCGCCTGCCGGTGTGACTTTTCCAATAGTGCCTTGGCGTTCATAATTGACCGCGTACAAATTGCCTTCCTTATCGCAAGCAGGACCTTCTATGCCTTGTGTAAACCCATGCTGTGGTGTAAATACCTCACTGCTTCGCATTTCCACTGATCCATCAAACGTCTGACTCATGCTATCTCCCTCTCCCTCTTCGCATGTACATCATTCATAACGTTAAACGATCTTGCTCATGGTACGGCCTAACAGAAGTAAATCGCTTCATAGCCGCAATTGCAGTATGACAGCGATTCCTATCCCCGCATAAAATTCGCACAATCTCGCGTTAGACGGGGAAGTCAACTCGTATGATCAGAGCTTGTCCAACTCACCGATGTTCATTATTTATCGTGATCCTCATCCGAATCTCCAGCATCCATTTGGAATGAACGCAATTTTTCCTTCTCTTGCACATGCGCCTCAATCATGTCGCGCTTGAGCTCCCAGGCCTTCGTGCTCACATCGACATGATACTGCTCTGGGTTCGTCTTCCGCAAATATTCCGGCCAGAACAGTTGCAGCTGCTCCTTATGGTAGTTGCGGATCTCCTCCAGAGGCGGGCGTTCATATACAAGCTTGCCGTCCCGATATACAGGCTGAAGCAGCAGTTCTGCATCATAACTCTCCACATATTTGTGTAAGTATGGGTGAATTGGATCAAACAGCTTAATTTTCGCCCGACGCTTTACATCATCCTCTTCAGAGAGGCAAATGTAGTCAGCGATCGCTTTTTCTTTTTCTTATGAATGATGCGGTAAACATCCTTCTTGCCTGGCGTCGTGACCTTCTCTGGATTCGCAGAAATTTTGATCGTTGGCTGCATCTCTCCGTTTACTTCACGAGATACAAGCTTGTACACGCCGCCAAGCGAAGGCTGATCCGCTGCCGTAATCAGTTGTGTGCCGACTCCCCACATTTCCACACGAGCACCCTGTGATTTCAAGTCTGAAATCGTATACTCATCCAAATCGTTAGATGCACAAATCTGCACATTAGTCAGACCGGCCTCATCCAGCAGCTTGCGGGCTTGAATGGACAAGTACGCAATGTCCCCGCTGTCGAGTCGAATCGCCTGTAGCTTCTTCCCTTTTTTCTCCAGCTCAAGACCAATTTGAATCGCATTCGGAATTCCGCTGTGCAGCGTATCATACGTATCGACGAGCAGCGTCACCTGATTAGGCAGCGCTTCAGCGAATGCATGAAAAGCCTCTTCCTCGCTCTCGAAGCTTTGCACCCACGCATGAGCATGCGTCCCTTTTGTCGGAATACCGAACCTACGGCCCGCGAGCATATTTGAAGTGGCATGGAAGCCTGCCAAGTAAGCTGCACGCGCGCCCCATAATGCAGCATCTGCCTCTTGGGCCCGGCGTGTGCCGAATTCCATCAAAATATCGTTCGGAGCGACATGCTTGATGCGCGAAGCCTTGGTTGCGATCAATGTCTGAAAGTTCATGAAGTTCAATAGAGCTGTCTCAATCAGTTGCGTTTCGAACACACGTCCCTCTACGCGAATAAGCGGCTCATTGGCGAATACGAGCGTACCTTCTCGAACTGCATCAATCTGTCCGGTAAAACGGAATGCGCGCAGCTCTTCCAGAAACGCTTTCTCGTATTGCTCTTCCTGCATACCTAGATACTCTATGTCTTCTTCTGTGAAATGCAAATGCTCAATATACTCAACAATTCGCTCAAGACCGGCGAACACGGCATACCCATTATGGAAGGGCAGCTTGCGGAAAAATGCTTCAAACACCGTCTGCTGATTATGTGTGCCATTCTTCCAGTGCGCATACATCATATTGATTTGATATTTATCTGTGTGTAAGGCCATTGATGTATTCATCAAGTCATCTCTCTTTCTACCGTTTACCAGTCAGACTGTATGCGGCAATTAACTATTCTGTGCGGTACCCGCTTACAATTTGGGCACCAAGCGAATTGTGGAAGTGCTGCAATGCCCACGCATGAGCTTGCCCGTTAAAGGTTGCAACAGCATCCTCATGAACAACAATTTTATATCCTTTATTATAAGCATCCACTGCCGTATGAAGCACGCAGATGTCTGTACATACGCCAACCAAGTGAATCTCTTGAATATGTCTAGCTCGCAATTGCATATCTAGATCGGTACCGCAAAATGAGCTGTATCTGGTCTTATCCATCCAATATACATCTGATTTATGACGCTCGTAGGCATCGGCTACTTTGCCGTATAGGTTCCGCCCTTCAGTCCCCCGAATGTTATGGGGCGGGAACAACGCTGATTCCGGATGGTACGGATCCTGCTCCTCATGCAGATCCACGGCCATCGTAACAAAATCACCAGCAGCCGCGAAGGACTCTACCAAATCCGCAACACGATCCTCGATATGTACGGCTGGATCTCCGCAAGGAAGGCGACCAATCACAAAATCATACGTATAATCAATGACAATTAATGCCTTCAATTCCAATTGCATCCCCTCTCCGAGGCCCGCTATCCGATAGTTAGCTTATCGTCATTATGACAAATCGGTGCTAAATGTCAACCACCTGCACGCGGGCTTCTCACGTGAAAAGTTCCTGTCGCCATCGTACCGAGCTCACCTTGCTCGTTCACAATTGTCCCTTGAATCGTAAGCACGCGCTTCGTTGCATGGGTAACATGCGCTCGAGCTTCCAATATGCCCAGCTTCATTGGACGCAAAAAGTTCACATTCAAGCTCCCCGTCACAATGTTCTGATCCTGCTTATATGCAGTGGCGGCAATCCCCATCGTATTGTCCAGCAGAGAAGATAATACGCCTCCATTCACAATGCCCATCATATTCAAATGGTGATCCTTCGCGTCAAGACGAACGACCACTTCCTTCTCATCCGCATGAACGAGCTCACAGCCCAAGTATCCCCAGAATGACGTTTGCGCGCTTTCCTTTATTTCATCCCACCGCAAGATTTGCTCGTTGCTCATGTTGGCCACCTCTCGATTTATCCGCCATTATTTACCTTACAGTATACCGACATTATGCCCTTCTATCACTAACAAAATGTCGAAAGAAGCGAAGGCCGATCGTTTTGATGACCGGCCTTCTCCTCTATTTTATCACATTGTTGCTTCAAATGGTTCGTCTCCTGCTACTTATCGTCAGAAGAGTTGTCGCCATGATGCTCGTGTTGGAGCCGGCGCTGCGCCTCTTCTTCAACCAGCTTACGGCGAAGCACTTTGCCAACCATCGTCTTAGGCAGCTCCCCTCGGAACTCGATTTGCCGAGGAATTTTAAATGCAGCCAGCTTCGCACGGCACCAACCGACCAAGTCCTCCTCTGTAATCGTTGAACCATCCACTCGTACGATGAAAGCCTTGACCGTTTCCCCTCGATATGGATCTGGAACTCCGATTACTGCTGCTTCTTTCACCTGAGGATGCTCGAACAGCACCTCTTCTACATCGCGCGGGAATACTTTGAATCCGCTTGCATTAATCATCTCCTTCTTCCGATCAACGATCGAGAAGAACCCATCCTCATCCATCTTCGCCATGTCACCGGTTAGCAGCCAGCCCTCTTTCAATACTTCCGCTGTCTCTCTAGGCCGATTCCAATACCCCTTCATAACCTGCGGTCCGCGTACGGCGAGCTCTCCGATAGAGCCTATCGGCAATTCTTCAAGAGTATCTGGATTTACAACTTTAGCATCAGTGTCCGGGAATGGAACCCCAATCGTTCCAGCCTTCCGATACCCCCATACCGGATTGGCATGCGTAACCGGGGAAGACTCTGTTAAGCCGTATCCCTCAATCAATCTCCCGCCCGTAATGGCTTCAAATCTTTCTTGTACCTCAAGCGGGAGAGGCGCGGAACCAGACACACATGCCTGCACCGATGATAAATCATAACGAGCAACCTCTTTATGGTGATTGATCGCAATATACATTGTCGGAGCGCCGGGGAATATCGTTACCTTTTCCTTGGAGATCGATTCCAGCACTTGTTTTGTATCGAACCGCGGCAGCAATATCAGCTTGCCTGCCAGATGGATGCCCAAATTAAGAAGAACCGTCAAGCCGAATACATGAAAGCACGGAAGTGCTGCAAGAAACGTTTCCTTGCCTCTTTGTGCGCAGTAGAACCAATTTGCCGTTTGCGTTGTATTTGCGAGCAAATTATAATGCGTCAGCATGACACCCTTGGCTACTCCTGTTGTCCCGCCCGTATATTGAAACATAGCCACATCCTGCTCGGCATCGACAGGACAAATCGTAGTCAGCGGAGCACTTGAAGCGAGCCAGCGCTTATAGCGTATTACACCAGGCACCTCAGGAACCGCAAGCGATTGACCTTCCTTCTTCATTTTGAGCGGATACAGCCAATTTTTCGGGAAAGGCAAATAATCACGGATCGAGGTTACGATCATATGATTAAGCTTGGTTTTCTGCTTGACATGCAGTACACGAGCAAACAGCAAATCGAGTGTTATGATTACCGTTGCCCCTGAATCCTCCAATTGGTGAGCCAGTTCTCCCTCCATGTACAGCGGACTGGTCATCACTACGATTCCACCCATAAATAACGTGCCATAATAGGCAATAAGCATTTGCGGGCAATTCGGCAGCATGATGGCAACCCGATCCCCTGCACTCACCCCGAGCGAGCGCAAGCCGCCTGCAAATTGATAAACTGAAGCAAGCAATTCACGATAAGAAAGCGCCTTACCCATGAATTCAATCGCTGTACGCTCTGGGTACTCAGCAGCAGCCTTCTCCAGCAGGTGTGCCACATTATGCTTCGGATAGTCGAACGACGGAGCTACTTCTTTCGGATAATGGCGCAGCCAAGGCCTTTCATCAGCACTCATGTGCTACTCCCCTTCCTCGTTCAGTCTGCGCTGCGCGCAAGGCAGCAGCGCAGATCAGTCACTGAAAATAGCGCTTAATTACATCACGATATACCGTTCGTTCGCGATTACACGAACAGCGATGTCCCGCTTCTGCGAAATTAAGGACAATGGCGAGGTGCGGCTGAACTTCTTGAGCAAAGAGAGCTGCGTGCGAAGCACGTCCCCTGATGCAGCTTCATGGAGTGTTTCCTTTGCTCTTTGCTCGATAACCTGGATCGAATCGCGAACGAATACCTGAGTCATCCGCATAGCCAGAGCAGCCTTCTCCTCTCCAAAGCGGTTGATTAGCTTATTCGTTCGCAGTATCGCGCTTTCTGCCGCATAAATGTAAATCATCATATCAGCAAGGGCAGAGAGAACCTCCTGCTGCTCCTCGATACGTGTTCCATATTTCTGAACAGCGGTTCCACCCACGACCAGAAAAGCGGTCTTCATTTGGTTCAATAGTCCATATAGAACAGACAAGGGATCCTCTTCGCTGTCGCTAAGAGATGGACGGAATGCAAGCACCTCTTCCTGCAGCCGCTCCAATCGCTCCATTAATGGGAGCTCTCCCTTCAATGCTTTTTTCAGCAGCGTACCTGGAATGAGAAGCCGGTTGATTTCATTCGTGCCCTCGAAAATGCGGTTAATGCGCGCATCACGATAAATTCGCTCCACCTTGTATTCTTGGGTGTAACCATAGCCACCGTGAATTTGCACGCCTTCATCCGCAATTGTATGCAGTGCTTCACTGCCGAACACCTTAATAATGGAGCATTCAAGGGCAAATTCTGCGATTGCTTTGGCTGGAGACGCGACCGTATGCGTACCGCCTTGTGTTCCCGTATCCGTTGACTTCTCATGTAAGCCCTGGAGCATAGCGTCGATATAACCAGAGGTTCGATAAACCATGCTTTCTAATACATAAGTTAGCGTATTCATCTCGGCAAGCTTCTTCCCAATAAGCGGGAAGCTGCTGATCGGCTTGCCGAACTGCGTTCTTGCATTCGCATAGGCAGAAGCCAGCTGGATCGTTTCCTTTGCTGCGCCAAGACAGCCCGCCCCTAGCTTGAATCTGCCGATATTTAATATGTTAAAAGCAATAAGGTGCCCTTTCCCGATCTCTCCGAGCACATTATCAACAGGTACACGCATGTTATCAAAGTAAATCGGGCAGGTGGATGAGCCCTTGATTCCCATCTTTTTCTCTTCCGGTCCAACCGTAAATCCTTCCATGCCCCGCTCCACGATAAACGCCGTAAATTTCTCACCGTCTACCTTCGCATATACGATAAAAATATCCGCAAATCCTGCGTTCGTAATATACAGTTTTGAGCCGTTTAAAGTATAATGGGCCCCATCCTCAGTCAGCTTAGCAGTTGTACGAGCGCCTAGTGCATCAGATCCTGAGGCGGGTTCGGTTAAACAATAGGCGGCTATTTTAGCGCCAGTTGCTAGTTGCGGCAAATATGTGCGCTTTTGCTGTTCGGTTCCAAAGTACACGATCGGCAGTGTCCCAATCCCTACGTGAGCCCCAATGGACAATGCGAAGGACGATGCCTTCGCCAGATTCTCATTTACGATCGTGGAGCTCACCTTATCGAGTCCCAGCCCGCCAAAAGCTTCGGGTATATCCACGGCTAATAGGCCGAGCTCACCAGCCTTGCGCATCAGTTGAACTGTCAGCTCGTAATTGAGCCGTTCAATCTCTTCATCATGCTGCAGCACATCCCCTTCGACAAAAGCCTTTGTTGTATCGGCGAACAACCGCTGCTCTGAGGTGAAATCCTCGGGCGTTACTACCCATTCAAGCTTCGGCTCGTCAATAACGAAACCACCGCCCCTTATTCGCGTCGTAGACGCTGCATCCATGCCTCATTCCTCCTGTCCCATGCTGTTCATCTCGTACAGTGCTGTTCGGATAGCTTCGTCCCAGGCTGTCCCAAGCCTATGTAGCCAAACCTGTGCCGAAAGACGGGTTTACAGCTATCCGTCCCCCATTTGTAATGAGTAAGACAAGCCATTTTACATAAATTAGCAACCCTTCTCCCCTTCCTTATGCAGGATGCTGTCTAATCTGTACTCACGCAACTTGGCTGTACGTAAAGAACTATGTTTGATGGATATGAGTTTTGACACTAAAAAATTCGTCCTTGCCCTTGCTATGACCGCTGGTTAATGAAATTGCTGAATCAGGAATAGAGATAAGTTAACAAATTCCCCCATACAATGATTGCATAAAGTTGAGAATAAGTCTTAATTACAGACCGGTCTGCTCTTGGAAGACGGAGGAAAGAGGATTATTCATCCTTATGACGAATATGGCAATAAAGAAACAGGAAAGTGGAAAGGGAACTATGGCGGACATCCCTCTAATCACTTCGTTACACATCGACCATGCGCTTGCTTCTAAACGATAAGATCTACAAGTAAGCCGCAAGCGTGCTATCGACTGGAAAGGAGTGCTGCCCTATGAGCCGCACATATGCTGTAATTGCTGAAATACGTGGAACTCGATTGCACCAGGTTACATTCGAAGCGCTTGGTGCTGCTGCGCAGATGGCGAAGCCTGATGATCGAATTATTGTGCTTGTCATTGGATATCAACTTGCAGAGGACACCATCCAGTCCTTAAAGATTCGAGGAATTGCGCAAGTTAGCTGCGCAGATGATGAAAGGTATAGATATTACGAGGCAGAAACCTATTTTTCGGCATTGCAAGCATTTACGGAACAGCAATCACCAGATGTCGTGCTGCTTGGACACACGGCTATGGGACGCGACCTTGCCCCTATGCTTGCTGCCCAGCTCCATACTGGCCATATTTCAGATGTCGTCTCCATACAATCGGATGCGGCTGGCAGTACGTTCTTGAGACCTGTCTATGCAGGCAAAGCATTTGAAACAAAACGCTTTGCCAACCAAGCCCGACCTTGGATTATCACGATCCGGCCTAACTACTTCAGTCCTATAACCCAACAAGCTGGAATGCTTCCCGCGTATCAGTCCGTAAATGATCCTCAATTTATTTCCCTGCTTGCCCCGGCCTCATCCTTACGGACTGTCGTCCATGAAGTTGTGACCAGAATGAGCGGATCTGTAAATTTGTCTGAGGCTAAAATTATTATATCTGGCGGGCGCGGTGTGAAAAGCCCCGCAGGTTTCAAGCCGCTGGAGCAGCTGGCCCGTGTACTGAATGGTGCAGTCGGGGCTTCGCGCGGCGCTTGTGATGCCGGCTATTGCGATTACTCTCTGCAGATCGGACAAACGGGCAAGGTCGTTACGCCCGAAATTTATTTCGCATGTGGAATTAGCGGCGCCATCCAACATATTGCAGGGATGGGTCAATCCCGCACTATCGTTGCCATCAATATTGATCCATATGCTCCTATTTTCAAGGTAGCCAATTACGCTATTGTTGGCGACTTATTCGAGGTTGTGCCGCTGCTTACCGAACAATTCCGCAAGCTATTATCCTAATTTGCTTCCTCTCACCCTATTTCCTTCAACAATCGCAAAAGAAGGCTTCCCGCCTTAACTGCAGGAAGCCTTCTTATTTCATCCTATGCTAATCGCATGATTCTGGCGCTTCTGGTGTGGCTGCTTCTACCTCGATCTTCTCAGATACCGTGTCACGAATAACCGACATGATCAGTTGAAGCAAATAATTTACATCACTCTGGCTTTGCTGGAATTCCACAACGAGCGGAATATTATCCAGTTCGTCTTGGAGCTCGCTAATCTCATTTTCAATTTTATCCACCATCTTAGCGTTTTGGAATGATTGGAACGCAACCAATTCCTTTTGCTTTTTCTTAATCGAGGAGATCAGCTCTTGTACCCTATTATGCATCTGAATTTGCTTCTCGGCTTGCTGGAATTGCCGAACCTCATCTGTCGTGAGAATAAGCTCGGACAACTGCTTCGCCTTTGCCATAATATCTTCGCGGACTAGCAAGTCCCGCGTATTGAACTTCGGTATTCCGCATCCCGATCGATGGACATGCTCCTCATGTTCCGAGTGTTCTGCGTGTTCCGAATTCACCTTTGAAGATTGTGACTGTTGCGTCAATGAGAACCTCTCCCATCTATTCGGCCTGAATTGTATTGGTAAAATCTATCTCTTCTCGTTTATTGTATCCGATAATACAGAAAAGGTTAAGAAGTCATTTGCATCGGTTCTGTGACAAGCACACCCTTGATGTAATATGACATAATATCTGTAATTTTAACATGTACGATTTGACCGATCAACGATGCCGGACCTGCAAAATGGACAAGCTTGTTCGTACGCGTACGTGCAGATAAAATGTCAGGGTTATTCTTGCTTTCCCCTTCTACCAAGACTTCAACGACTTGATCCATCAATCGTTCGTTACTGCGACGACTCTGCTCCTGCAGCAGTGCATTCAAGCGCTGCAAGCGCTCCTTCTTCACTTCCATCGGAACATTGTCTTCCATCCCTGCCGCTGGCGTGCCTTCTCGCGGTGAATAGATAAAAGTGTAGGCAAAGTCGAATTCTACCTCTCGCACGAGAGACATCGTTTCTTCGAACTGTTCATCTGTCTCGCCTGGGAAACCGACGATAATATCTGTCGTAAAGACGACATCTGGAATCGCCTGCTTGATTTTGAAAGCCAGTTCCAGGAAGCGTTCCCGGTCATACTTGCGGCTCATTTTCTTCAATATTTCCGTGCTTCCTGATTGTACAGGAAGATGAATATGCTCAACCAAATTGCCGCGCTTTGCAAGCACCTCAATTAATCGGTCATCAAAGTCTCTTGGATGAGAAGTGGTAAAGCGAATGCGCGGTACATCGATGGTACGAATTTCATCCATCAAATCGCCGAATGAATAGGTAATGTCGGCAAAATCTTTACCGTAAGCGTTGACATTTTGGCCGAGCAGTGTAATCTCCTTGAACCCTTGACGAGCCAAGTCTCTAACCTCAGCAATTACGTCTTCCGGACGGCGGCTGCGCTCTTTCCCGCGTGTGTACGGAACGATGCAGTATGTACAGAACTTATCGCAGCCATACATAATGTTGACCCATGCTCGCATACCTTCCCGCTTCTTCGGCAGATTTTCAATAATGTCGCCTTCTTTAGACCATACCTCCACGACCATTTCCTTATTGAACAAGGCATCGCGAATCAGCACCGGCAAGCGGTGAATATTATGTGTACCGAATACGATATCAACGAATTGATGCTTTTGCATGATTCGATTCACGACATTTTCTTCTTGGGACATACAACCGCACACGCCAAGAATAAGCCCAGGTCTTTGCAGCTTCAATGTCTTCAAATGTCCGAGTTCGCCAAAAACTTTATCCTCTGCATTTTCACGAATCGCACATGTATTTAATAAAATGATATCGGCCTGTTTCCGATCTTCCGTTTTTTCATAGCCCATTTGTTCGAGTAAGCCGCTCATTGTCTCGGAATCATGCTCGTTCATCTGGCAGCCGAATGTATAGATGATATATTTCTTTCCAACACCTAGATCCTTTAGCTCCTCAGTCACTGCCTGATCATAATGCACCTGAATATCCTGTTTGCCCCGTTGCTTCTCTTGACGCTGGTTAGGCTCCGAAATAATGTTGATTTCACGACCATTTATACGAATCCGTTTACCTTGTTCATCCTCGGAAATGACTTTGGCATTCGAGAAATCAAAATATTTGGAGTAATCTTTCGACTCTTTGTTCATTTGTGTCGGCACTCCTTCTTCTCAATCGATTCTGTAGGTTTTCATTGTGGTGTTCATTTGTAGTCTTCTATCTTTATGCAAACCACCAATGTATGTACATGAACATCACTTCGAATTATACCATCATCCGAAGATGAGAGCCAAGAATGAACTTCCAGATTTAGTTATTACGGAGTGGACAACATGGCCCTATGCTATCCAAAATACTGTAAACAGTAAGAATTTCCAAAATTCAAAATGGACAGGATTGGTCATTGTGGCCTGGTGTTAAACATCGTTTTTGCGGGTAGAGTGTGGATCATGTATGAAAAAAAGCCTCGGAGCATTCCGGGGCTTACTTTTTTGGCTTAGGTCTCATTGTGTCATAAACAGGTTTATTGCACTTTAAAGCAGGTATATACTTCATCCACCCAGCGGCCACGCATCGCAGTCATATAAAGATGAAATCCATTTCAGGTCAATATTTTATATTGATTGACGTACAATGATGTTATAAGGAATAAGGAGGAAGAACATTCTCTTGAAGGTGCTAATTTTCCACTCACTTTATAGATTCAATTCTTTTCCGCTTTCCTTCTGTATCTTTTCAAGCTATATTGTTTGCCAATAGGCTGTTCAAGTCGCTTGTGTTCTCCGTTTTTGTACCATCTCATCCACGTTTGTATTTGCGTCCTGTTTTTGATGTGTAACTCTTTCATGACTTCTTTAACGGTAATTCCCGCTAATCTCATTTCTATTGCTTTCAGCTTCACTTCCAATGGATAACTCACTCTAGGTGCCATCACAAGCACCACAAGAATCTACGTTCAGTACGAGACAGCTTATCGCGTATTCCCCAAATTCCTTGCCCTCGATTGTAATCTGATTGTCCTTTACAACCGTAATGACACCATTCGAAATACAGTGAGTCAACTCATTCGGTAATAGTGGGTGAACCGGAGGAACTGGCATCGCTAAAACCGTTGCTGTTGCCAATACATTGGATGATTTTTTCATAGTCTGTAAGCCTCCTAGGTATGTTCCTTTGCGTTACATTTCCTAAAGACGGGCGCGCGTCAACTAATGTTGCAAGTGAAAAAAAGCCAATCCCCCCTGAAAACGGAAGGACGGGAGCCTGTACCTGCTTGACCTTCCCGGGCGTGTACTACTTCACCAGCTACGAAAGCACAGATAGGAGCTTTATGGCTCTTAACAATATCAATGTCTGTATGAAATACTGTGCCGCCGTTGAATGGATCACTTCTGTATCCATATGGGCTTGTTACGCGGAATCCATATTCTCCCCAATTAATTGTCATTCTGACATCTCCTTTTCGTGACTCTAACCGTTATTTTTTATCAAGATCCGATTTGCCCAGTTCAATAACCCAATTCAATACAGGCAGCGGCAGCTAGTCATTCCATCCTGATCCTATGCTGTTGGCTATCATGGACTGTAACACATGGTAGAGAGTACTGAGGGCGATCGCCCCAAATACAAGACCAGGCAACCCGAACATGACGTCAAGCAGATGCCCGCCACACGGAAGCAGCAGAATGAAAAATGTCCTTGCCACGCCTCCAAACCGCTTTCCATTTGTCCATCTCTAAACCTCCCCAATTGAAATAGCCCCCACGCTGGTGAGGGCATAAAAATAGCATAGCGCTGACCGTCTATGCGGCAGCGCCTAAACTACATATTTAATATGAACTCTGCTCTTACAAAGTAGTCATCTATGCAAAAAAGGCACAGCCCATAAGGACTGCACCTTTAATTTCTTAGTATGATTCAATAATTAATCAATGATCTCAGCTGTGTCGCCGTTTTTTACACCAGCAGCATTCGCTTCGTCTGTGTCGATATGCATGTCCAATGCAAATTTTTCGGAAACACGTGCAATCACGTTTTCAAATACAACACCGCGCTCTCCGCCTACACGTACGCGAAGCTTTTGCTTGTCTTGAATCCCCCATTTTTCTGCATCAGAAGTATGGAAGTGAATGTGACGCGCAGCTACGATAACGCCGTCTTGCAGTTCAACTTCACCGGCAGGTCCTTTTACAAGAATACCTGGAGTACCTTCGATATCACCAGATTCGCGAACTGGTGCTTTTACACCAATTGCAAAGGAGTCAGTACGGGAAATTTCCAATTGGGATGCAGGGCGTGCAGGTCCCAAAATACGAACTTTATTGAAGGATCCTTTGGAACCTACAACTTCAACTGTTTCGTTCGCAGCATATTGTCCTGGCTGGGACAATGGCTTGAACTCAGTCAATTGATAGCCTTTGCCGAACAAAATCTCGATATGTTCTTGAGTCAAATGAATATGGCGAGCGGATACGCCGACAGGTACGTTTTTCATTTCTCTTCCACCTCACGTATGTGTTCTCTCTAGCTAGTACCAAATCATATTATACTACGAAAAGCAACAAGGCATGCGCCTAAAGACGCATGCCTTTTCAACAATTATTTGAATTCTGCCACCAATTTGTCAAATTCTTCAGAAGAAAGACGAATATTTTGCTTCGCTAACGGTTCAGCGCGGAATCCAGATACGAGATTCTCATAGCTCTTCTTCGATGTATCTTGATAGATAAGACCTGTTATCATTCCATCTGTTTCCATCAGCTTCGTCATTGCCGCGATGCGGTTAGACGGATCATAGCCTTCCACGGAATCCAAATTGATGATGTTCTCCTTGAACCAATCATACGTATTGATCTTGTTGAAGGTTACACATGGGCTGAACACGTTGATTAATGAGAAGCCTTCGTGCTTGATGCCTTCTTCAATCAAGGATGTCAGCTGCTTCAAATCACTTGAGAACGATTGTGCTACGAAGGTAGCTCCCGCGGAGAGCGCAATTTCAAGCGGACTCAATGTGTTCTCGATTGCGCCTTCCGGTGTACTCTTCGTCTTAAAGCCGACCGCGCTGCGTGGCGAAGTCTGACCTTTCGTTAATCCATAGATTTGATTATCCATTACGATGTAGGTTATGTTGATGTTACGACGAATCGCATGCACCGTATGTCCCATCCCAATCGCGAAGCCGTCTCCATCCCCGCCGGATGCAATGACGGTCAAGTCGCGATTGGCCAGCTTCAATCCTTGTGCGATTGGAAGCGCACGGCCGTGAATGCTGTGGAAGCCGTATGCATTAATATATCCTGAAATCCGACCAGAACAACCAATCCCTGATACAACTGCCAAATTCTCAGGTTCCAATCCGACATTGGCAGCTGCGCGTTGAATGGCTGCCTGAATTGAGAAGTCGCCGCAGCCTGGGCACCAATTCGGCTTCACATTGTTGCGAAACTCTTTGAACGTTGCCATTCTAGACCAACTCCTTGCTTTGTTTGTACAATTCCAAAGGCAGGAACGGAGTTCCATCATATTTATTAATTCGGCGAAGCTTCTCTCCGAATCCGACGTTCAGTTTCACTTGATCAGCCAATTGGCCAGTAGCATTGTTCTCTACCACAACGATTTGCTTCGCCTTCTGCGCATGCGGAGTGAATAGCTCTGTTGGGAACGGATAGATTTGACGAACGGTGATGTGGTTCGTCTTTACACCGTCTGCTTCCAAGCGTCTGCGCGCTTCATCAATCGTACCGCCTGTGGAGCCCATACCCACCAGAAGTAAATCTGGTTCTTCATGCGGTACATCTGCATGAATGGCGTTTGTCACCTGCAGCCCATTCAATTTGTTCAACCGTTTGTCCATCATCTTCTTGCGGTTCACTGCACTTTCCGACGGTCTGCCGATCTCGTCGTGCTCTACGCCAGTTACGTGGTGAAGCCCGCCTTTCTCTCCTGGGATAACACGTGGAGAGATGCCGTCTTCCGTAAACTCATAGCGCTTAAACTGTTGGTTAGCCTCTAACGGAGGTACATCACTCACCAGCTTGCCGCGGTCGATCATGATTTGCTCATAATCCAGCATTTCACATGTTTGCTTGCCGAGAGACAATTGCAAATCCGTCAATACGATAACTGGACATTGGTATTTCTCTGCTAGGTTGAATGCTTCTACTGTATCGAAGAAGCACTCTTCTATTGAACTTGGCGCGATCACGATCTTTGGAATTTCACCGTGCGTCCCGTAAATCATCGCGTTCATATCACTTTGTTCCTGCTTCGTCGGAAGCCCTGTACTTGGACCGCCGCGCTGTGTATTTACGATTACAATCGGTGTTTCCGTCATCCCCGCAAGACCGATTGCCTCAGTCTTCAAGGATAGACCAGGACCTGCGGACGCAGTCAATGCACGTACGCCTCCATAGTTAGCGCCGATCGCCATCGTAACTGCTGCGATCTCATCCTCTGTTTGAATAACCGTGCCGCCGAACTTCGGCAGACGCTTAATCAAATATTCCATAATCTCAGATGCTGGCGTAATTGGATAAGCCGCCATCAGGCGGCATCCTGCTGCCACTGCACCCAAGCCAATTGCATCGTTACCTATCATGAACAGCTTCTGCTTGCCATCAGCCGGCTCCAGCTTGAAATCATCAAGCGGACCGCCTGCTTGCTCCAGCACGAACTCTGCACCTCTACGTGCCGCCTCTACGTTCTTCTCTACGACTGCTGGACCCTTACGACTGAATTCCTCTTCAAGCGCCTTGTTGAAGACCTCCAGCGGCAATCCAAGCAGTGCCCATGAAGCGCCTGAAGCAACCATGTTCTTCATGAGAGAAGCACCCAGCTCTTCCGCGATTGCTGTGAACGGAACAGCGAACAGACGTGCATCTACACCTTCTGGCACAGTCGGATTGAACTTTGCATCTGCGACGATAACGCCGCCCGAACGAAGTTCACCAACGTTCAAATCGATGGATTCCTGGTCGAATGCGACCAGAATGTCCAAGTCGTCTGAAATTGCACGAATCGGCTTCGTACTGATACGAATCTTGTTGTTCGTATGACCACCCTTAATACGAGAAGAAAAATGACGGTAACCATATAAATAGTATCCAAGACGATTCAATGCCGTCGAGAAAATACGGTCCGTACTTTCTACGCCTTCCCCTTGCTGACCCCCGATTTTCCAAGACAATTGACTAATCAAGCTCGCCCACTCCTTTTGAAAGGTGACTCGCATATGCATCACGACGGATGCCACCAAAATTCGATAAATTGTAACAAGTAAAATACTGTAATGGTTGAGTCAATCTCATTCTATGTCCAGAGGTTGGAAAAAGCAAGCGTTTTCGCCGATGTCCACGATAGCAAGTTTCGATAGATATGATACCTTCATGAGATGAATGGACAATTATCCTTTCCTCGCAGGAAGGTTCGTCTTCAGAAACTGGACAGCATTGCTATGAGCAATGCGATTGACAAATTCCGACGAATATCTGTATTCGATCGCTTCCAGCAAATTGCCGTATCGACCGGCGTGTTCCAACCCTTGCACCTTGCGATCAATGCCGTCGAAGTCCGAGCCGAACATGATATGATGTTCACCGCCCAATTCACATATCCGATCGATATGGCGAAGCAAATCCTCAATCGTAACAGCTTGGCGATCCGAGATAAATTGCGGTACAAATGTTATTCCGATTCTGCCGTCACGCTCGATAATTGCCTTAATCTGTGCATCACTCAAGTTTCTTGGATGGGCAAGCACATGAGCCGAATTGGAATGAGATGCGAATACGGGACGCGCTGTGAGCTCCAACAGCTCCCAGAAAGCACGTTCATTCAAATGGGAGACATCTACCAGCATCCCCAGCTTGTCACACTCGCGAATGAGTTGTTTCCCCTTGTTCGTAAAGCCAGCCTGCCTCGGCTCTAGGGTTCCGTCTACAGCCCAGTTTGAGTGATTCCAAGTCAATCCAAGGAAACGAACGCCAAGCTCAAATGCAGTTCGCACATACACCATGTCGCCTTCCAGACCGTCAACACCTTCAATGGACAGCAATGCCCCCGTTGCCTGGGGAATTTTCTCCCAATGCTCAACATCTTCGCGCCACCGAATAAGGGACACGTCTGGCAGTGAACATATCCGTTCTCGCAGCAAATCAATACAACGCAAAATTTGAGAGAATTGCGGAGGGCCGCTAAGTAAAGCTTCTTCTAAAAATACCGCAAAAACCTGCATGCCTACATTACCTGCCCGCATACGCGGCAGCGTAATATCCAGTGCATCCTCGCTCATAAAATCCAGTTTGCCAGTGTAGAGCATCTTGTACAATACATCGCAATGAAAATCAATAATTCGTTGTGTCATGTTATCCCGTCTCCTTCTTTTTGTTATTCTTATCGGATCGCTAATCTATTCCGCCGCTATTCGAAACTGTGCTTGTCCGAATTGCCGCACCTAGATCCATCTTATCCATCTTTCTTCCCGAGGAACACAAAGCAAAAAACCTGCTTACGTTGTAAACAGGCTGAAAAAAGTCGTTACTCACACACCACTGTCGACGTATATTATCTGGGCTCAACTATCAATTTAATTGCTGTCCGATCCTCGCCATCGATGACAATATCCGTGAAAGCGGGAACACAAATCAAATCCACACCACTTGGTGCAACGAATCCCCGTGCAATGGCAACGGCCTTAATTGCCTGGTTCAAGGCCCCTGCGCCAATTGCTTGCAGTTCGGCTGCTCCCCGTTCACGCAAAACCCCTGCTAACGCTCCAGCTACCGAATTAGGATTGGACTTTGCTGAAACCTTTAATACTTCCATGGAAAGTACCTCCTCGGGATTGTTAAGGTTAGACTCCATTATTACAACATATTCGTGAATGTGCTAAAAATTCCTTCACAATGCAGATTCATTCACTTTCGGGCAGCCTGGCTCGACTGGTTCGGATTTAGGCTCCGCTCTGTTCAAGCGTCATCCGTTAACAATAACCATTCCATAAACGCTTCTTTATCGCTTCCCCCCAATTCAAGAACCTCCTGAGCACCTTCCTATCCCAACGTTTAGCATGGCTTACCGTTCATCTTACCTATCATTCAACGCATACAGCAAAAAGGCGAAGCCAGTGCTCTCGCACTTGCCTCGCCTGCTTCTTACCGCAATTACTGCAATTACTCCATTATCCACTCGTCTTCACGAACACGGATCTTTTCAAGCTTAACAGCCTTGCCGGTAGCTTCATCAATTTCGACTACAAGCCCATGGAACTGCCATTTTCCTTCGTCAACAACGAAACGGACTGGTAGCTGTGTCTTGAACTTGCGTAGCACAGCTTCCCTTTCCATTCCCAGCACGCCTTCCTTGGAGCCTACCATACCCACATCTGTTAAGTAAGCAGTGCCTCCTGGCAAGATTGTATCGTCATTTGTCTGTACATGCGTATGTGTACCTACTACAAGTGACGCGCGGCCATCCAAGTGCCAACCCATCGCAATCTTCTCTGACGTTGCCTCAGCGTGGAAGTCAACAAGTATCGCCCGCGATTTCTTCCCCAGTGATTCAATGATTTCATCCGTCGTACGGAATGGGCAATCAATAGCCGGCAAAAAGGTGCGGCCTTGCACATTGACGATTACCAGTTCCTTGCCGTTGGCCTTAATTACCGTATGACCTTGGCCTGGTGTCCCGGGCGGGAAGTTCGCTGGGCGAACCATGCGTTTCTCGTTGTCAATCCATTCGAATATATCCTTATTGTCCCATGTGTGGTTCCCCATTGTAAAGCCGTGAACGCCTAGATCAACGAACTCCTTAATAATCGCAGAAGTTACACCTCTGCCTCCGGCAGCATTTTCAGCGTTCGCAATGATGATGTGCGGATTGTGCTTTTGCTTGAGTGACGGAAGAACCTGCTTGAGGGCTTTGCGCCCCGTATTTCCGACGATATCTCCGATAAACATTACTTTCATCTTGCCTAAGTCCTCCTTGCGACAGCCTCTAGCCCAGTTCTTCTTGAGTTCCGACCAGTTGAGGCAGCTTTCTATCTCCTAACCATTTCTTCGATGTATTAAAAAAAGGTCGGTTTGCAGCATCGAGAAGGTTGCGCGAACTTGAAGCGTATGCTTCCGTAGTGAGTTTTGCATTGCAAAACTTGTAGGGAGCGGCGAAGTGTAGATGAGACTACATGAGCAGCTGAATGTTTCCGTTGGAAACATACTTCGAAAGCATACGCCCTTCGAAAGTGAACGCACGATTCGATGTCAAGTTACTCTCTGTATCTCTTTGTGCCCAAAAGCGAACTTTTTGAACAACCGCTAAAAGGGAGAAGTGGCCTAATTAGGCCACTTCTCCAAATCCTATATGTGCATCCTATTTCGCATATTCAACCGCTCGGGTTTCGCGAATGACCGTTACCTTAATATGCCCTGGATAATCCAATTCATTTTCAATCGTCTTCGTAATTTCACGAGCAAGACGATATGCTTCGGCATCATCAATCTTCTCCGGTTGTACCATTACGCGGACTTCACGTCCCGCTTGAATCGCGTATGATTTCTCAACGCCCTCGAACGACTCTGAAATCTCTTCCAGTTTTTCAAGTCGTTTGATGTATGTTTCAAGCGTTTCCCTACGAGCGCCTGGTCTTGCTGCCGACAAAGCGTCAGCGGCAGCGACCAGCATAGCGATGACAGATGTTGCTTCACAGTCGCCATGGTGGGATGCGATGCTGTTAATGACTACAGGATGTTCTTTATACTTCTTCGCCAACTCTACGCCGATTTCGACGTGAGATCCTTCAACTTCATGATCCAACGCTTTTCCGATGTCATGCAACAGCCCGGCACGTTTGGCTAACGTTACATCCTCTCCAAGCTCTCCTGCCATCAAACCGGCAAGATAAGCCACTTCCATAGAGTGCTTCAGTACGTTCTGTCCATAACTTGTACGGAACTTCAAACGACCCAATATTTTGATCAAATCAGGATGCAATCCGTGCACGCCGACTTCGAATGTAGCTTGTTCTCCGTATTCGCGAATCCGCTCGTCCACTTCCTTGCGCGACTTCTCCACCATTTCCTCGATGCGAGCTGGGTGAATACGTCCGTCTGCAACGAGCTTCTCAAGAGATGTTCTTGCAATTTCACGGCGAATCGGGTCGAATCCGGACAGAATAACCGCTTCAGGCGTGTCATCGATAATGAGATCGATCCCTGTCAACGTCTCGAGCGCGCGGATATTTCGTCCTTCGCGACCGATAATGCGGCCCTTCATCTCTTCGTTCGGCAATGCAACAACGGATACCGTCGTTTCTGCGACATGATCTGCAGCGCAACGCTGGATAGCCATCGTAATAATCTCACGGGAGCGCTTGTCCGCTTCCTCGCGAGCTTGCTGCTCAATCTCTTTAATCATTTGCGCCGTTTCATGACGCACTTCTTGCTCTACATTCGTCAAAATAATTGTACGCGCATCTTCCATCGTCAGATTCGAAATGCGTTCTAATTCTGTAACTTGCTGCTGACAAATTTGATCGATCTGTTCTTGTGTTTCTTCGATTCGTTTCTCTTTAGCAGCTACTTGTTCTTCTTTACGTTCCAGCGCTTCTAACTTTTTATCCAACGACTCTTCTTTTTGCAATAAGCGTCTTTCGAGTCGTTGAACTTCGTTCCGTCGTTCGCGGATGTCCTTCTCCGCTTCATTGCGAAGCTTATGGATTTCGTCCTTCGCTTCAAGCACTGCTTCTTTCTTCAGCGCTTCAGCTTCCTTGCGCGCACCATCCATAATTTGTTCCGCGGCGTGTTCAGCACTCGTTATCTTCGCTTCGGCAAGCGATTTGCGAATCAGGTATCCGATTCCAAACCCCAAGAACAATGCGGCCACAACGAGAACGATCGCGAGCCAAAGTTGTACGTTCATTGCCTCACCTCCCCGTTGGTTCCTCCAAGCACTGCTTGGGACAGGTTACATTTTTGGTTTTCAAGTTTCCCTATTCATTAATCAACTCAATAGACTAGTGTTCGTGCACTAGCCTATGTATATGCTCTAGGCATACACGGGCGTCGCCTTAAGGCGACAATCGGAAATCAGTAAATTGGCGAAATGAATCATTAGAAATCAATCTCTGGAAGAGGGGATTGATCTCGTGAAAATAAAGATACATGTTCATTTTATTATTCATGAAAAGATATTGTCAAGCAAATGACGTGAGTGGTCACTTTATTATTCGTCAAGATGGCCTGATACACCCTCTTCATCAACTTGCTCATCCGCTGCAGCATAAGCTGCCCGACGCGCCATATCCATTGGGAAGCCTCTGCGGGCGAGGAAGGCTGCCACTTTTTGCTTGCGCAGATGCATTTCCCCCTTCGTCTGTCTCCATTTTTTGCGAGCGGCATGCAGTGCGCTTTCCCATTCCTCTTCCGGATCTATCGAATAAAGCGCAGTTTCAATATGCCGATCCTGCACTCCCTTTTGCTTCAGCTCATGCTGAATCCAGCGGCGCCCCTTCATATGACGATTCAGACGCTGATGCGCCCATTGCATTGCATATGATTTATCATCGACCAACCACTCCCGTTCCAAACGATCGAGCACCTCATGCACGATGCCGTCTTCATAGCCCTTCTGGGCTAGGTTACGTGCGAGTTCGATGCGTGTACGTGGTTTGCGCTGCAAATACTTAATCGCTTGCACGTAGGCCTTATTCCCTTCGTCTGCACGCAATATCTCCGTAAGGGAGTCGAGTGACAGTTCTGATCCTTTTAATAGTCGGAACTTGATCATCACATCTTCATGCACTTCAAGCGGAGCTGCCCCATCGAAATGAATCGTATAGCGACCAGCCTGTCTCTCCACGCGCTCTACGCGTGTGATTGTTACGATACGTTCACTATCCTTCAAACGGCTCTCCTCCATACAAATACATAGAAGCACCTTCGCCTAACGCGAAGGTGCTTTGAGCAGACAACGAATTATTCGTCGTCACCTAATTCCAATTCTAATGTATCATCATCATCTTCACTAACACCCTTAGCAGGGATTGTTGTCGTTAGATTGCTTGCTTCACGAATTTGATTTTCAATGGATAACGCAATTTCCGAATGTTCCTTCAAGAATTGCTTCGCATTCTCGCGACCTTGGCCCAATCGCTCACCCTCGAAGGAATACCAAGCACCGCTCTTCTGCACGATATCCATCTCTGTGCCAATATCGACGATGCTTCCCTCGCGTGAGATACCTTCACCATACATGATGTCGATGTCTGCCTGCTTGAACGGAGGAGCAACCTTATTCTTAACAACCTTGATGCGTGTACGGTTACCAATCATATCTGTACCTTGCTTAATTGTCTCAACACGGCGTACCTCAAGACGAACACTGGAATAGAACTTCAATGCACGGCCGCCTGGCGTTGTTTCTGGGTTACCGAACATCACGCCAACCTTCTCACGAAGCTGGTTGATGAAGATCGCAATCGTCTTCGATTTGCTGATTGCACCAGACAATTTACGCAATGCCTGCGACATCAAGCGAGCCTGAAGACCGACATGGGAGTCTCCCATTTCGCCTTCAATCTCTGCCTTCGGAACAAGTGCTGCAACAGAGTCAATAACGATAATGTCGACAGCACCGCTTCGTACCAATGCTTCCGCAATTTCAAGCGCTTGCTCCCCTGTATCTGGCTGGGACAACAGAAGTTCGTCAATATTGACGCCCAGCTTGCTTGCATATAGCGGATCCAACGCGTGTTCCGCATCAATAAATGCAGCTTGTCCACCAGTCTTCTGTACTTCAGCGATCGCATGAAGCGCAACCGTTGTCTTACCGGAAGATTCTGGTCCATAAACCTCGATAATTCGACCTCTCGGCAAACCGCCGATTCCTAAAGCTATATCTAATGCAAGAGATCCGCTTGGTACAATCTCGACTTGCATGTGATTGGATTCGCCAAGTTTCATGATCGAACCTTTACCGAATTGTTTCTCAATTTGACGCAAAGCCATTTCTAACGCAGCGCGACGATCTGACACAAACTCACTTCCTTCACTGATTCGTTTGATATATACATCATAACGTGTTTCATTCGGTTTGCCAAGCATTTTTTCGAACATACATTCGTTTTTTGACGAACACACCCACTTCAATATCCATTTTTACCATATATTAGATATATCAATTTGCCGGATGCAGCCAACAAAAAAACCGCAACAAAGCGCACATACACTTTGTTACGGTTCTTCCGCATCTATAATCGATTGTAGCTTCCGCTCTTTATTTTGTCAACAATTTCTAAATTACATCGCATTATGCACGGATCGTTCCTGCAGCCGTCTCCATAACCGATACATAATGGCATATACCGTACGGCGGCGTATCCCTTCCCGATCTCCATTCAAACGCAACTCTTCAACAACAACTTCCTTCCCCTTCTCGGCAATTGCTATATAAACCAAGCCGACAGGCTTACGCTCCGAATGGTCAGGCCCTGCAACTCCTGTTATGGCTACTGTGAAATCAGTATCAGCAATGTCCTGCATCCCTTCAACCATAGCCTTGGCAGTTTGCTCACTTACTGCTCCAGGTGCATGCTCTCCCTCAAGCAGCTCATGAGGCACGCCAAGAATTCGTTCCTTCATTTCGTTCGAGTAGGTCACCGCACCGCCAGCGAACACATGCGAGCTTCCAGGGATCGCCGTAATCGTATCAGCGAACATCCCTCCTGTACAGCTTTCGGCAGCGGATAAGGTTAACCCATATTGCGTCAACTGCTTCACAAGCACTTCTGGGAGCGGCAAATCCTCAGTTGCATAGAGATGCAAGCCCAGTCGGGTGCGAATTTCACGTTCCACCTGATCGAGCTTCAACTCGGCTTCTGTCCGATCTGTCCCTTTTACAGCCAATCGAACAAGTACCTCCCCTTCCTTTGCATAGGTGGCAATCGTTGTATCTGTTTGCTGCTCGATCAGATCGAGAAGAGCATTTTCGAGACCTGATTCTCCGATGCCCGCAAATTTCAGCATTCGCGTATACAAGGAGGATTGATCAATGACTTGCCGACGCTGCAGCCACGGAATCGCCTCATTGTCGAGCATTGGCTTCATTTCACGTGGAGGTCCTGGAAGCAGTACATACGTTGTTCCATTATGTTGGAGGACATTCCCAACGGCGAGGCCTGTCGAGTTCTGCAGTACATCAGCCCCATCAATGACATGCGCTTGACGCTTATTGCTTTCAACCATATGGATGCCGCGCCCTGCAAACATCTCTGTCATCTTGGCCATTGCCGGTTCATCGTATGTCATCTTACGACCTAACATTTCCGCAAGTACATCCTTCGTCAAATCATCCATCGTTGGTCCTAGACCGCCGGTAAAAATGAGCAGGTCAGAACGATCCCGAGCTGTTTCAATAGTCTGTTGAATTCGCTTGGCGTTATCTCCGACAACCGTATGATAAAACACATCCACACCAACCAAAGCCAATTGCTGTGAAATATATTGAGCATTCGTATTTACAATTTGTCCGAGCAGCAGCTCAGTGCCAACTGCAATGATTTCTGCTTTCATGTCAACCACCATCCCCATAAGTCTGTACATAAGAATAGGTGCCTCTTCCACCCCGGAAACAGCCGGAAATACGGAAAAAGCACCTATTTACCTAACAGCTTCCGCTCATCTATCACGAAAGATGCAGCACATTTTTATTTTTGACAAAATAGTCAATTCCCGAGTAGACCGTGATCAACGCGGCAACCCACGTCGCCAATATATCAAATCGGAAATGAAGAAACGCAAACGGAAAGTTGTTAAGCAGCATTGCCGCAATCGCCGTTATTTGTGTTGCCGTCTTCCATTTTCCCCACTTGCTGGCAGCAACAACCGTTCCTTCGAGCAAAGCAACTTGACGAAGGCCTGTAACCGCGAACTCACGGCTGATAATGACAACCGCGATCCACGCATCACACTTTTGCATCTCAACAAGAGAGATGAGTACCGCCGCTACGAGCAGCTTGTCCGCAAGAGGATCAAGCAGCTTTCCTAAATTTGTAACCATTTTGCGTTTACGGGCGATATAACCATCCAATCCATCAGTACTTGCAGCAATAATGAAGATCAAGGCCGCAATAATCTGGTTGTAAGTAATCGAAAACCCCTCTAGTTCAATCGCAGGCAAATAATCAAAGTTCACCAATAGGAAGAACATCATTATTGGCACAAGAAAAATACGGACCAACGTTATCTTGTTCGCCAGATTCACGCGAGACCCTCCCCGGCTAAGTCAAATTCAAGCGCATGAGTAATCCTTACCTTGGCAATTTCCCCAATACTCAATGGCTGGCCGGAAATAAATACTTCCCCGTCAATTTCAGGGGCGTCGAATTGCGAGCGGCCGATGAATACATCATTGCGGCCATCGTAACGCTCAACAAGGACTTCCAATATATCACCAATACGCTTCTCACTTACTTCTTTAGATACTTGACGTTGAATCTCCATAAGCGTATTCGCACGCCATTCTTTCACCTCATCAGGGACATGGTCAGGCAAGCGAGTTGCCGGCGTGTCCTCTTCGGAAGAATAGGTGAATACACCTAATCGATCGAACTTCATTTCCCTAATAAAGTCGCATAGTCTGTCAAAGTCTTCGTCCGTTTCTCCGGGGAACCCTACAATAATAGACGTACGCAGCGCTACACCCGGGATTCGTTCACGGATTTTGTTCACGAGCTCTCTGGAATCACGCTGGCGGCCCGGACGTCTCATACGCTTCAAAATGCTATCTTCGCTATGCTGCAATGGCATATCGATATACTTGCAAATCTTCGGATTGCTTGCAATCGTATCCATAAGCTCCTCGGTGAAGAAACCAGGATATGCGTAGTGCAGGCGAACCCATTCCACACCTGGAATTTCGCTTACTTTATTCATCAACTCCGGCAGCTTGAAGCCATCGTACAAGTCTACACCGTAATTCGTGGAATCCTGGGCAATTAAGCTAATCTCCTTAACCCCTTGTTCTGCCAGCTGGGCTACCTCCGCAAGAATTGACTCCATTGTACGGCTGCGGAACTTGCCTCTCATAATTGGAATACTGCAGAAGGTACAATTGTTGTCACAGCCCTCGGCAATCTTGACATACGCCGTATAGCGCGGAGTCGCCACTTTACGCGGAAGGATGCGATCATAATCGAACACAGGATTGCCTACCCGGATAGGCTTGCTTCCCTGCAGTGCTTCATCAACAATATCATTGATTTTATCAAAGTCGCCTGTACCAACGATACCATCAATCTCCGGCATTTCATCGAGAAGCTGCTCTTTGTATCGCTGTGTTAAACAGCCCGAAACGATGAGCGCCTTCAGCTCTGCGGTTTCCTTCAGATCTGCCAATCTTAAAATCGTATTGACCGATTCTTCCTTAGCAGCATCAATGAATCCACATGTGTTGACGATGATAACCGTTGCGTCTTCTTCATTTTCCACCAACTCATATCCACGCTCATAAATTAAGCCGGACATAATCTCGGAATCAACCAAGTTTTTGTCGCAGCCCAACGTTACGATTTTAATCTTTTCTGTCATTTTACATCCCCCATAAGGCAGACTCCTATTTGGAGTATTTTCATATCCGTATATCTATGTATCTCATCAAGTATAATACAGTCATGACTTTGGAGTCAAAAAACAAAAAAGGCCCATCATCCTTCTACCTTACAGCTGTGATGATGGGCTATCCGCTTAGCGATAATTCGTAAATTGCAGATCTAGCGGCAGATTTGCACCCCGTAGCAGCTGCATGACAGCTTGCAAATCGTCTTTACTTTTACCAGTAACTCGAATCTGATCTCCTTGAATCTGGCTTTTTACTTTAAGCTTCGAGTCACGGATCATAATATTAATTTTTTTAGCTGTATCCTGATCAATCCCCTGCTTACACTTCGCCCGCTGTCGTACAGCAGCTGACGCTGCCGGCTCAATTTTACCGAAGTCCATATTTTTGATAGCTACACCGCGCTTGGCCATTTTTGATTGCAATATATCAATGACACTCTTTAGTTTGAACTCATCATCCGATACAATGATCACTTCATCCTTCTCAAGGGTAATTTTACTTTTACTTCCTTTAAAATCGTATCGAGATTCAATTTCCTTCATTGCCTGAGTAATTGCATTATTCATTTCCTGCAGATCCAGCTTGGATACAATATCAAATGAACTGTCCGCCATATTTGGTTCCTCCTTCAAGATACCACTTAATTCCATATGTACAAACTTAACGTTATGTATATACACAAAGGCATTCTCAAACAGGCTCAAGCCTGCAAAAGAATGCCCCTGCAGCATGCGATTGTCTAAAAACGAACGCGTGCTGGCGCTCGGAACATATCAAGCACTCCTAGTAAAATATGTGCAAGCCCAAAGCCTAACACGCCATACCCCCAAACACTTGGCATCAAGTAATACCCTAACAAGCTGACCACAATACCAGCACCGGTAACGATCCAACTGGTTGCCATTGCTCGACACCTCACCTTGTATTTAATCGGAGTTCACAATTATCGCCGCAGCTATATTGTCTCCTGTGAAAAAGTGATTATGTCCAGCGGCAGGATGTAATTCGAACCAAACCAGCCATTGGGTCATGCTGTTTATGCACCTAGTGATTGCCTTGATCCATGTTCGTTGTAGGGGATCCCTCTTGCTTTTCTGCTTGTAGCTTCTGCGCTTCCTCGTAAGAAATCCATTGCAGGCGAATATTTTTGGAGCCCTCATTGTCGGATTTATTCAACGGCTCCCCAGCAACCGTAACTTCGATCGCCTTAGCATAACCAGCGCGAATGAACATACCTTGATCCGTCATATCGAACGATACGGTTTGATCCTTCTCCAATGTTTCATAATGGAGCTTCTTCCCGCTGCTATTCTTCTCATGAACGGCCAGCCAGCTTCTGTCATTAACTGCTTTAATTTCAACCTTCACAGGTGTATTCGCTGGGGCCGATACTTGATACACATCCTCAGAACGCTTAGAGGTTTGCAATACGACAATTGGCTTCTGCTCCTGTTTCGGAGGTTCTGGAGTAGTAGGCTTAACTGGCTGTTGAACCGCTCCACCGGCATTGTTTTGTCCTGCTTTGTCGCCATTGGCCGCTCCATTCGCGCCCGTAGATGGTGTCTGTGTCTCCGTAATATTCGTATCATCAGAAGTGTTGTCCGATGTTCCCGGATTCACTTTCATGACGACGAAGAAATAGACAATGACACCGATTAAAATGATGAAAGCCCATAGAAGCAGCGTCGATGCCCAGCGTCCAAATCGATCAGACGATGACGATTGTACACTGCGTTTCTTCGTTCGCATGAGCGGCTCGACTGACGGCTCGGGTTCCGGTGTCGGAATATCGTTGCGATAATACTGCAAAATTTCATCAGGGTTCAAGCCTACCGTCTCTGCGTACGTTTTGACAAAGGCACGTACATAGAACGAACCCGGCAGCACCTTATAGTCCCCTTCCTCAATCGCCTCCAAGTAACGCTTACGAATTTTCGTAGCTTCTTGGACATCATCCAGGGAAAGATTTTTTTCTAGCCTTGCTTTTTTAATAATTGCCCTAACTCTGACACAACTTCACCTCCTGTCCATAATCCAAGCTGCACCTGCGTACTGCTATGTTAAATTTCGTTATAATTTATCGTAAACGATTCGTACGTAATTTCCTCATCCGGATTGTTGCGCAATTCGATAATGTAATCAAAAAATCATAATCATAACTGGTTTCTTGAACAAATATATCTGGATGCTCAATTACCTTCGTGGATGGCATATTGATAATTTCCTCGAGCAATGAAGCATGTTTCTCATTCGAACGAATCGTGCTTACAATGCCATCGATAATAAAGATATTGTTCGGGTTCAGTTCCTCATCAGACATTTGACTGCGCACGGTCTGTCTGAGCAGCGTAGAGGATACAAATGTCCAGCGCTTCATCGCACACACGCTTCCAGCAATAATGGATTCCGTCTTGCCAACCCGCGGCATTCCTCGAAGCCCGATCACCTGTTGCCCATCACGCTTGAATATTTCACCCAAAAAATCAACAAGCAAGCCAAGCTCGTCTCTTGTAAAGCGGAACGTCTTTCGATCATCAGAATCGCGTTCAATATATCTGCCATGGCGTACAGCCAGTATATCAACCAGCTTCGGCTGCCGCAGTGCGGACACTGTAATATTGTCAACCTTTTTCAGCATCTGCCCCATGATTTCGATCTTCTCATCATCATCCGTTTGCAGAAGCATTCCTCTTGTCTTGTCTTCTACACCGTTAATAGTCAAAATGTTTACTTCGAGCATTCCTAGCAGCGAAGCAATATCCCCGAGAAGACCAGGGCGGTTTTTATGTATCTTATATTCCATATACCACTGTTTGTACTCCATGACACACCTCATCCGCGGTTATCCGCCGTTTTCCATTCTACAATACATGGGACACAAATTCCACCGGAGTCGGGCTAAAAAACGAGAAAAAACGCAATACTTTCTAAATTTCTCCGATTCAGTACCATTATAGCAGGTTCTGAGCATGTATTCATGTCGTTTGCATGAAGATGAGGGTATGAAAAGAAAGAAAGTTCGGTTCAGAACTTCCTTTCTTTTGATATATGGACAAAATGACGAATTACCCGTTTTGCTCAGCCAATTTTACCATCAAACGAGCAATCGTTTTCCGCTCCTCGTCAGAGCCGACACTCCACAATTCTTTCAATGCACTTTCTTGTGCATTTTTCGGGTCAACCTTCTCTTCCAAAAACGAACCGATTTCATAAGCAAGCTTGGAAATTGTTTCTTCAGACATGCCTAGCCCTTTTGCTTGCTTGACACGTTCTCCAAGAAACTTTTTCCACGAGTCGAAGTTTTCAAGTACTGATGACACGAGAACGCCCTCCTAGTGGTCTAATGTGAATTCATCAGTCGTAATATGTGCCTATGCCACCGGAATTATGCGTAACATATCAAGCATTAGACTTACATTTGCCATCCGCCATTTGGACTAATAACTTGTCCTGTGATATATCCCGATTCAGGCAGTGCCAAATAATAAATCAGGGAAGCAACCTCTTCCGGTGTTCCAAGTCTGCCTAATGGAATATCTTCTTGGAGCGCCATTCGTTCTTCTTTATCCAAATGCTTAACCATATCGGTATCCACCACACCCGGTGCTACCGCATTTACAGTTACTCCAGAAGGCGCCAGCTCTTTCGCTAATGCCTTTGTAAAGGCATTAACGCCGCCTTTGGCCATCGAATACATGACTTCACAGGAGGCTCCAGTGATTCCCCAAATGGAGGATACATTGATAATTCGACCATACTTTTGCGTTATCATATACGGAGCAAATCGTTGCGTACACATGAACATCCCCTTCAAATTAATGTCCATACAGTCCATCCATTCCTGCTCCGTTACATCCGTGAACAGACCGTAATAAGCAACACCAGCATTATTGACCAATATATCAGGTGTGAAACCCAACTCATCAAGCTTTTCCTTCATTCGATCAAGCTGCTCCATATCTCTGAGATCAGCAGTGATTGTCATGACCTGCGCACCATGATTCAGACACTTGCGAGCCACTTCATTCGCAGCTTCGTGTGAATTTAAATAATGAATCACGATCTTCATACCTACTTGAGCGAAACGTTCCGCAATCGCTGCTCCAATCCCACGGCTAGCTCCAGTTATTAGGACAGATGTCTCTGACAAAGCTTTCATACTTGCTCTCCCCCTTTTTTTGTGGACAAGTATTGTACATATAAAAAAGAAAGCGCACCTGATTGCAGGTACGCCTTCGTATGTTACGGTTGTTCGACAATAGACACTGCTAGTCGATTCCAATCAAAATGATCCTTCAACCGCTGATGCACTTGTTCTAACGTTAGCGTCTCGTATACCGAAAGTATATCAAATAAATCGGTATCACGGAACTTATACTTCGTAAATTCGTTGGCAATCGCTTCAGGAGAATTTAGCATCCGCAAGTAAGAGCCAATCGACTTATTGCGGATACGCTCGAATGCACCCTGCTCGAAGCCCGATACTTTGCGCTCATCAATTAGCTCCCTAACCCGCTTCACCAAACCATCAGGGTCTTTCGTTTCCCCGCCGATAATCGAGAAGGCATAATCAGAGCTGCAATTGAATTCGCTGCCAAATGAATCTGTCGTTAAACCTTCCTCATACAGCGTCTGATATAACGGCGAGCTACTGCCCAACATCAAATCCAGCATAATGCGCGTCTTTATTTCATGCTCCAACAGTTCCTTACCCTCTAGGCCGGGACGAGGTTCTTTACAACCGAATAAACATCGAGGAAGAGATACGGGAAGCTTGGAGACTCGTCTTGTCTCCTTCACCGTGTCTGGTTCCTCCTCGAATATGCGGCGTATCTGCCCTTGCGGCTCATATGTCTTGCTGGCCTGATTGCTGCGTACTAACTCGAAGATGCTTTTCGGTTCAACACCGCCTACGACGAACAACAGCATGTTGGAAGGATGGTAGAAGGTATGGTAGCACGTATAGAGTGTTTCCTTCGTAATCGTCCCGATTGATTCTATCGTACCTGCAATATCAATATGTACAGGATGAACATGGTACATTGCCTCAATAAGGCCAAAGTACACCCGCCACGCTGCATTATCGCGATACATGTTAATTTCCTGACCGATTATGCCCTTTTCTTTTTCTACATTTTCATCTGTAAAATAAGGCCTTTGTACGAAATCAATCAACGTCTCCAGGCTCTCTTCAATTCGGGACGTGGATGAAAACAAATAGACCGTACGATCAAAAGTAGTAAAAGCATTCGCAGATGCACCCTGTTCGGCAAACTTAGCAAAAATATCTCCTTCAGGCTCTTCAAACATTTTATGCTCCAAGAAGTGTGCGATCCCATCTGGAACTTGAATCTCTTCTTGTCCTTCCACATGAAAATGATTATCGATAGAGCCATATTTTGTGGAAAAAGTAGCGTATGTCTTCTGGAATCCCGTCTTAGGGAGCACGTACACATCTAATCCATTATCCATCTGTTCATAATAGATCGTTTCTTGCAAATTGGAGTAATGACGTTGTTCCATCGATTAGGCCTCCTCCCTATTGCGCAAGAAATAAATCGTATCCAACTGGAAGGTCAGAGCGACCTTTTGAATATGCGCTGCGTCGATATGCTCTACCTCGTCAATGAGTTGGGACGTACTGCGCTCTTTTCCAGACAGCACCCGGTTGAAATCAAAGCCAATCATTTCAAACGAGGAATCATCAATTTCACGCAGTTGATTCGCAATCATGGCTTTCGTCTGACTGATTTCGAGTGGCTGCAGTTGTCCTGCCTTCATTGCCTCAAGCTGCTCAATAATAATTTCCCTGGCTTTATCAAAATGCTCGAACTCAATCCCAGACTGAATCGTGCAAATGCCTTTATGCCCTTCGAAGCGGGAGGCAGCATAGTAGGCTAGACTGTTCTTTTCACGCACATTGATAAACAGCTTGGAATGCGGGTACCCGCCCAAGATGCCATTGTACATTAACACAGCAGGATAGGCATCATCAGCATAGGTAATGGTGGAGCGAAGCCCCATATTCAGTTTTCCTTGACTGACTTCGAGACGTTCAATAACGGTGTTCGGTTCGCCTATGCGCGGCACTGGTATAGAACGGGCATATGGCGTCTCAACCGAGCGACCGATACGGAACGATGACTCTACACAGCGTTCAACCTCTTCATAGGTTGTATCCCCAACAACATAAACGTCAATTGCCGCATGCTCAAGCAGCCAGCGATACTTTTCGGTTAATGCGGCCGCATCAATCGAGTCTAAATCTTGCCGATTGCCAAGCGCATGCAGGCGATACGGTTCGTTTTTGCACATTTCCTCTACGCAGCGTTCTGCCGCATAACGGATTTTATCGTTAACGATCGACTCAATACGCTGACGCAAGGTTTCTTTCTCCTCGTCCACATACTTACTGCGAAAGGTACCATTATCCATGGCTGGAGTCGTAATTGCTTCGCCTAAAAACTGAAATGCCTGTGCAAGCAAGGACTCTGACGAGCTCACAAAAACATCATTGATAACGTCCATACGGAACTGAATGATTTGATAATCCGCTCGCTTGAACACATCGAAGCCAAATCCTGCTCCGTACAACTCATCCAAGCGCTCGCGGAATCGTATCGTTTCCGGATACGAAGACGTGCCTCTCCGCAGTACAAAAGGCGTTAGTGCCGTAGTCGTTAAGGTATCCTCTTGGAGTGGGATCCCTACATACACAGAGATGGCGAACGTTTTAAAGCGCTTTGTCGGCATAACATGAACACGCATGCCTTTTACCTTTCCCCGTTCAAATGTCGGTTTGCTCACCATATCTAACCCCATTTCTTCATATGATCAATCATTCATTACCAATAACATACCGGAATGGAAACAAAGAAGCAAATGGCCTGCTGCCATTGCTTCTTCATCCCGCTTCCATATGTAACATCTCGTTACGTCTCATTTCTTTCGTCGCTTCGATCACTTCATTACATACAGAATATATGCTTGCCGATTGTTTTCACCTGAGGACGTGTCCAAATCCATTTGGACGTAGCGGTTTCAGGGTTGAAATAATATAGGCAGCCGCCGGAAGGATCCCATCCATTAATTGCATCCTTAACTGCTCGTTTTGCCGTCTCATTTGGTTCTAACCAGATCTGTCCATCGGCTACTGCGGTAAAAGCGCCTGGTTGGAAAATAACACCGTATGCCGTCTTCGGGAAGCTCGGCGATTTCACCCGATTCAAAATAACAGCTGCTACAGCTACCTGCCCTTCATAAGGCTCTCCACGTGCTTCACCATAGACCGCATTCGCCATAAATTTCAGATCATTTTCCGATAGCCCCAAATTGTTGGAACCGCTTATATTGTTATTTGTTGAGCCAGAAGGCTTGTTTGGTGCCGTCCCGCCCGTAGTTTCAGGCTTCCAGTTTTTCGTCGCCTTTACTAGCATTTCTTTGGTCTTCGGCCCAACGATTCCGTCTGACTTCATGCCAAACTTCCATTGGAACCACGTCACTGCATTTTTCGTCGCTGGGCCAAAGATACCGTCGGTCTTGCCGTCATAATACCCGAGAAACTTCAATCGACCTTGTAACTCCTTCACATCTTGCCCCTGTGAGCCTTGCTGCAATGTCGCATTGCTAAATGTGGCTTCCGTCTTGCCCATTTGCTTGTACTGGAATGCCCCAATCAGCACGAATACGATGCATATCGTAATCCAAATCATCCGTTTTCTCATGCCTAACGTCTACCTCTCTCTTGTGAATTTGACAGGATTGGCAACTTTATTATGAGATAACAGGGAAAGATCTATGCACTTGCATACACTCCTCCATGCACAACAAAAGAGGACGCCAAAGCATCCTCTTTTATGGTTCCCTACACTATGATGATATTTTACTCTGCTGATACTGTTCCAGCGTCATTAGTACTTCGCGCGGTCGACTGCCTTCATGTGCGCCGATCAAACCTTGCATATGCATATGATCAATTAAGCGGCTGGCGCGGTTATATCCGATTCTCATCCGGCGTTGAAGCAGTGATGCCGATGCTTGCTGCGCCTCCAGCACAATTTGAATAGCTTGGTCGTACAATTCATCGACTGGTTCATCCGAGGCATGTCCGCTTTCATCAATCTCCGGCACTAATTCCTCATTGTATTCCGCCTGCGCTTGACCGCTTACGAAGCCAACGACAGCTTCGACCTCTTGATCGGATAAGAATGCTCCCTGCACCCGTATCGGCTTGGAGGAGCCCATCGGCAGGAAGAGCATATCGCCACGTCCAAGCAGCTTCTCAGCGCCAGCCATGTCCAAAATGGTTCGTGAATCCACTTGAGAAGATACACCGAATGCAATTCGCGATGGAATGTTTGCCTTGATGACCCCAGTGATAACGTCAACAGAAGGACGTTGAGTCGCGATAATCAAGTGAATACCTGCTGCACGCGCCATTTGGGCTAGGCGGCATATCGAATCCTCTACATCATTGGCAGCAACCATCATCAAGTCCGCAAGCTCATCGACAATAATAACGATATACGGCAGAACCTTATCCGGTTCATCTGCTACTAGCTTGTTATACCCCTCAATGTTCCGGGTTCCTGATTTGGAGAACAATTCATATCGTTTTTCCATTTCAACGACGATTTTCTTCAAGGCTAACGAAGCGCGTCTCGGATCTGTAACGACGGGGGCAAGCAAATGTGGAATACCGTTGTATACATTCAATTCGACCATCTTCGGGTCAACCATCAGGAACTTCACTTCATCCGGTTTTGCCTTGTAGAGGATACTCGTTATAATCCCATTAATACATACCGACTTCCCTGAACCTGTAGCACCTGCAACAAGCAAGTGGGGCATGCGGGCCAGATTACCTACGATTGGCGTTCCTGCAATATCACGTCCCAATGTAATGGACAACCTTGATGGCGCATCGATAAACGTCGGTGTCTCCATGACTTCACGCATCGTTACAACCGAAACCTCATTGTTCGGCACTTCAATCCCAATAGCGGATTTGCCCGGAATCGGCGCTTCCATGCGAATGTCCTTAGCGGCTAGCGCAAGTGCGATATCATCCGACAGACTAACGATTCTGCTGACCTTTACCCCGATGTCAGGCTGAATTTCATAACGAGTTACTGCCGGTCCACGTACAACCTCTAGCACCTTCGCCCTTACACCGAAGCTCTCAAGGGTTGCTTCCAGCTTGCGAGCCGTCTGCATGAAGTCGGATTGATCGCCACCTTTCCCGCTTCCTTGCTGTTTAGCAAGCAGGTTGAATGGCGGCATTTTATATGGCTTCGGAGGCGGCTTCTGAATAACAACAGCTTCGTTTGTACCTTCACCGTCACTCAGCAATCCATCCGTCTCTAATTGGACGTCACCTTCACTCTCCACTACGTCATTCTGATGGCGAAGAGGAGACGCTCCTTGCTGTACACCTTGTGTTTCTGCTTGAGGATCATTATTCCAATCATCTTCAATATCATCCGCCCCTTCTTCCCACGTTGCAGGCTTTGTAAAGCCTCCTACCTCCTCAGCATGATGGGACTTCTCATCTCCGCTATCATCTGTCGCTGTAAAGTCGCGGAACAACGGGGTATGTGACTGATCATCATCCTGTTCAATGCGAGCAAGCAGCGCATTCAGCTTGGAAGCATTGCTTACCGTATTCATTGATGCTGTATCAGCTTCTGGGTGTATATTGTGATCGTCATTCAATCTAGCTGTATGCGGCTTGCTCGAATGAGCGGTATGTCGCTCATTATATTCCTCATCCTCTTCTTTCGATGCGAGGAATCGCTTTTTTCCTGCTTCACTTAATTTGCCGAATATTTGCATGAACACTGGCGTTCTGCTTGAATCATTCTCTTCTTCATCGTCCAATTCATCATCCAGCATGTAATCGTCGTCTGAATCCTTTTTCGCCGATTTACGATTTTTACTTTCCATACGTTTGCGTTCATTAAGACGCGCCTTACGTTTCTTCTTGATGATTGCCGCAAATTTCTTCACTTGAACACGGATAAGCTTCACAAGATCGACATAAGACAATTGCGTTGCCAGCATGAAGCCGATGAAGAGCATAACAATGGTAAGCAGCTTTGTTCCTAGAGCTCCAAACAGCACAAATAGCGTACAGTAAAGGATTGCTCCAATGTAACCGCCGCTAATATCCTTCTGCAGCATCGTTCCTGCCGTCCCCGTATCGGTAGCCTGCACGAGCTCTAAGTTCAAAGCTTTATGTATATCATTTAATATGTATCCAGCACTTACTTCATCTGCAGTTGGCAAAATACGCTGTTCTACTGCATGCACGGTACTTATCATCGTCAAAGCTAGTATAATGACCATGATGCCACTCTTGCGGGAGTTCCAGCCTGAAGGCCACTGGCGTTTAATCATAACCGACAATCCAATATATATGAACACGAGCGGTATGAAAAAGTACCATTTACCTAACAACAAGCCTGATATTTTGGATAAGGAGCGCCCGAACGCCGCTCCGCCTGCCAATGCAATGACGGAACAGGTAATCAGCAATATGCCATATATTTCATATTTCAAGCTCTTGCTGAAGGATTGCTTTTTCTTCTTCTTACGGGCCAAAATGCCGTCACCTCCATCCCTCATTATAACACAGAACAACCGTTCTTCCTATGACCATTCCATAACTAGGGAAAAGGGAAAATAAAAAGACAGAACCCAGGTCAGGTTCTGTCTGTCTGCTTGAACATATATGGGATTAAACCATCCGCAATGTCTTAGACCTTACATATTAACACAGTGATAATATGGTGCCAGGGGCGAAGCTTGGATCCAAAAAGTCCTGCATGCCTGTATTCTTCAACAGCCGCTCGACTTTCACGGTCGTATTGTCGACCTGCTGCACTAGCAGCGTACGTCCCTGCCACTGCATTTCGAAAAATGCCGGCTCCTTATCGAATCCTTGCAAGACCTGCTCCATCGGTATGATTGTATGAAGCATTATCCTCGCTCCTTTGCCGGCACATACATTGCTTGCGTACCTGCATGCTGATTGTGTTGCTGCTGCTGCTGATTAGCTCCACATTGTTCACCAGATATGATCGGCTGCTCAGCCCCAGCATGATGCCCGCCATGTTCTTGATGCGATCCATAATGATTAGCGTGCGCATGGTCATGATGGCCACCATCCGAGCCTCTCTCCTCACGTTTCTCATCAATTAAGCGATTCAAATGCTTCAATGCCGTACCAATACCCCCGACTTCATCAATAAGACCATACTTAACAGCATCATGCCCAATTACTGTCGTACCGATATCGCGTGTCAGTTCTCCAGTTGTGAACATTAAGTCCTTGAATTTGGACTCTGAAATATTTGAATGAGCCTTTACAAAGCGTACGACCCGCTCCTGCATCTTCTCCAAATACTCAAAAGTTTGCGGTACACCGATTACGAGCCCTGTTAATCGAATTGGATGAATCGTCATGGTTGCCGTCTCTGCAATTAAACTGACATCGGCAGCTACGGCAATTGGAACCCCGATGCTATGCCCTCCTCCTAGCACCAATGTCACGGATGGCTTGGACAATGAGGATATCATCTCGGCTATGGCCAGCCCTGCCTCTACGTCTCCCCCAACCGTATTTAATACGATGAGCACACCCTCAATTTTTGGATTCTGTTCCACCGCAATTAATTGTGGGATCACATGCTCATATTTGGTTGTTTTATTTTGAGGAGGCAATACAATATGCCCCTCGATTTGACCGATAATGTTCAAGCAATAAATATTAGATTCGCCGGTTGTCGGGATCGACGCCGTACCTAGTTGTTGAATTGTTTCCACTGTAGGGGGAGCTTTAGTTGGCTGCTGCGGCTGACCTTGTGGATCTAAAGGCTGTTCGTTCATCATCTTCCATTACCTCCAATTGACCGGTACAATGCCGTCATAGCATGCTTCACGTAAAGATGTTTTATACGCTGATTCATATGCATAAAAAAGCTGCCGTCCCTGCAGATTGCAGAGACGGCAGCTTGTAACGTACGTGAGCGAGAATGACTGGTGACTGGGATTCTCGCTCACTTCGTTCTATACTTCCATAATGATTGGCAAAATCATCGGACGACGACGCGTTTGTTCGTACAAGAAACGTCCAAGCGCATCTTTTACGTTCGTCTTCAATGATGCCCATTCGTTCACATTTTCATTCATTAGCTTATGCAGTGTTGAAGTGACGATGCGGTTCGCTTCATCAAGCAGTCCTTCCGATTCACGGACATACACAAATCCGCGAGAGATAATGTCTGGTCCGGAGAGAATCGTACCTTCTTGCTTGCTGAGTGTAACAACAACAACCAATATTCCGTCTTGTGACAACAGCTTTCGATCGCGCAATACGATATTGCCGACATCGCCGACACCAAGACCATCAATAAGTACATAACCGGATTGAACCTTAGAGCCCCGGCGTGCAACACCATTCGTAATTTCAACAGTATCGCCAATATCCGTAATAAAGATATTCTCCCGCTCAATTCCGACTGCTTCTGCCAAGTCAGCGTGGTGACGCAGCATGCGGTATTCACCGTGAATCGGAATGAAGTACTTCGGCTTCATCAGATTCAGCATCAGCTTCAGTTCTTCTTGGCTGCCGTGACCGGATACGTGTACACCAGTCTTGGAGCCGCCATAGATGACATGAGCGCCGAGGCGGCACAGTTCATCTACCGTTCTGCCCACATATTTCTCATTGCCTGGAATTGGTGTAGCCGCGATCACGACTGTATCCCCTGGCAAAATATCAACCTTGCGGTGCGTAGAGCGCGCCATGCGCGTTAAGGCTGACATCGGTTCACCTTGAGAGCCCGTGGACAGGATAACTACTCGATCAGCAGCCATCTTATTCACTTCTTCTGGTTCGATCAGCATACCATCTGGTATGTTCAAGTAGCCTAGCTCGGAAGCGATCGTGACGACGTTCACCATGCTCCGACCGATAACGGTTAACTTGCGATTTGTCGAATATGCAGCATCAATGACTTGTTGAATACGGTGAATATTTGAAGCGAATGTCGCAACAACTACGCGCTGCTCCGCCTTCCGGAAAATATCTTCCAGAACGACACCCACACTACTTTCAGATGGAGTAAAGCCTGGGCGTTCTGCATTCGTACTGTCTGACAACAGTGCAAGAACCCCTCTTTGGCCAATTTCCGCCATACGCTGCAGATCAGCATATTGACCGTTAACCGGCGTATGGTCAAACTTAAAGTCTCCTGTATGAACGACGCATCCTTCTGGAGTATCGAGACATACACCGACCGAATCCGGGATGGAATGGTTCGTTTTGAAAAAGCTTGCGCGAATAGTGCCTAGCTGAATTTCCGAATCAGCTGTAATCAGAATTCGCTTTGTTTCACCTAGCAAATTCGCTTCCCGCAACTTGCTCTCAATCAATCCGAGCGTCAATCTTGTTCCGTATACTGGAACGTTCAAATGCTTCAGTACATATGGCAACCCGCCAATATGATCTTCATGTCCGTGCGTAATCAAGATTGCTCTTACCTTATCTCGATTCTCCGTGAGGTATGAAATATCCGGGATGACAATATCTATTCCGAGCATGTCTTCTTCCGGGAACTTCAACCCTGCGTCTACGACGACGATATCGTTACCGTATTGGACGACGTACATATTTTTTCCGATTTCACCTACGCCGCCCAATGCGAAGATGGACAATTTATCAACGTTGTTTTTCTTCGACAATTGGATCTTAACCTCCTATATTCAGTTGGCCGTCGTACCAATGAACATCCTTCTTTTGAAAAATATACCGCACCCAGTCACTTGATATCCATTATACATGAACAAAAGTAGAAAACACAAGTCGGCGATTTGTCCCCTATTGTTGCCGAAAAACACAAAACCGATGCTGGATATCAGCATCGGCTTAGTAAAAGTGCAATTATTCGCTTACTAAAACAGCTATTTTCCTTTATTTTTGATCGATTGTACCAGTTCACGAATAGCTGCCGCTTCTTGTGAAGTCGGTTCTACGAGCGGAAGTCGAACACTTCCTACTTGGAAGCCAGACAATTGAAGCGCATGCTTAACCGCTACTGGGTTCGGACACATGAACAGTCCCTTGAATACCGGGAACAGCTCAAGATGAATACGAGCAGCCTCTTCATGCTGACCAGCCAGATGATTTTCAATCATTGCCTTTATTTGAGCACCAATAATATGGCTGGCCACACTGACAGCACCATATCCGCCTACGGACAAAATAGGCAGCGACAAGGAATCCTCGCCACTGTACACCTTGAATGAGCCAGGAGCGCCAGCGACGATCTGGGATACTTGCTCTAGACCCGCACACTCTTTCGTAGCAACAACATTAGGCAGTTCAGCCAATCGAAGCGTCGTCTCGACTGAAAGGCTGGATGCCGTACGCCCTGGAACATTGTAGAGCATGATCGGCAAAGAAGTAGATTTCGCAATCGCTTCAAAATGTCGATACATCCCCTCTTGCGAAGGACGATTATAATAAGGAACCACGAGTAAAATGCCGTCTACGCCCGCTTCTTCTGCTGTCTTCGTCAAATGGATAGAATGTGCCGTATTATTGCTTCCTGTGCCGGCAATAATGCGTGCGCGTCCGTTGGCTTTCTCGACCGCAAAACGGAACAGCGCCACCTTCTCTTCATCTGTCAACGTAGGAGACTCTCCTGTCGTCCCGCACATAACGATGCTGTCACTCTTCTGTTCCTCAATTAAGTAATTTATCAATCGTTCACATTCAGGCCAATTTACCTCATTCTGACCGTTGAATGGTGTCACCATCGCCGTAATTAATCTACCAAAATCCATAAAGACTCCTCCTCTTGCGACTATATGCGCTCAAGGTTCGCGTTCCTAGCGCTGCGTGATTATCGATTCAGATGGAACTTCGCATGCAGCGCCCGCAAAGCCCGAACCATATCTTCCTTACGTACCAGAACCCAAATCGTTGTATTGGAGTCGGCGGATTGAAGAATCTGAATTTCTTGCTCAGTCAAGGCTTCAACGATGTGCGCCATAATACCTGGCACCCCATTGATGCCTCCACCGATTACAGATACTTTCGCGCAACCCGATAACGATTTCGGCTCGAATCCCATCTCTCCCAGCACTTGCAGCGCTCGCGGCGCGTCACTGTCAAATACCGTATAAACAGCGCCAGATGGGGTTACATTAATAAAATCAACACTAATTTGATTTTGCGCCATTGCCTTGAACACTTTTAATTGTAAATCATACACGCCCTCACGAGATTCCACCGTGATTTGTGTTACATTGCCAACATAAGCAATTCCCGTTACGTAGCGATCAACGATGTCAGGCTGCATATCACGGAATCCTTCCGGATTCGTCACAAGCGTCCCTTCCTCATCGCTGAATGTAGAACGGACACGAACTGGAACCTGAGCTTGCATTGCGATCTCAACAGCACGCGGATGAATAACTTTGGCACCATGATGCGCCATGTTGCATATTTCTGCATAGCTGACGATAGTAAGCGGCTTCGCATCCTCAACAAGACGAGGATCAGCGGTCAATATTCCATTTACATCGGTATAAATATCGACTATTTCTGCGTGCAGCGCCGCACCCAATGCTGTTGCAGACGTGTCACTGCCACCGCGTCCAAGTGTAGTAAAGTCGCCTGTTTCCGTTTGCCCTTGAAATCCAGTTACAATGACAACCTGTACATCTTTCCAGGCATCAATAACTCGATCAGGAGTAACATCCAAAATACGCGCATTATTGAAATGGCTATCCGTCTTAAACCCGGCTTGTGCGCCAGTAAGAACCGTGGATGTGATACCTTCACTATTCAACAAGCTGCATAAAGTGGTAGCGGAGATAATCTCTCCACAGCACAAAATCATATCCTTCTCACGTGATGGCAAACTATCGCCATTCTGACCTATCCAATCAAGCAAAGTATCTGTCGCATATGGCTCTCCCCGTCTGCCCATCGCCGATACAACCACAGCTAATTGGTATCCCTGCGCCAATTCTCTACGGATATGGTGTATGACTCTTTCTCTAGCTTCTGGTGTAGACAAAGAAGTTCCGCCAAATTTTTGTACTAATATTCGCATGTGTTATTTCCCCCAACTAAATGAAAACTGACTGCCAGAACGAATAAAGGCAATTCAACCCATCACATCGTGACCAAGCTGAATACCTTGTCAAGTAAGAAAAAAAGGCAGGAGCGGCCTGCCAATTACTGCCGCTCCGAAGCAATGTACTCTGCGATTTGTACCGCGTTCCATGCAGCGCCTTTCATTAAGTTGTCGGATACGACCCACATATTCAATGCGCGTGGCTGAGACAAATCACGACGCAAACGGCCAACGAATACATCTGGCTTGCCTGCAGATTCGGTAGCGAGCGGGTACTTTTGTTCGGAAGGCTCATCGACGAGCGTCAAACCTGGCGCGTTAGCCAGCAACTCGCGCACATCCTCCATTTGGAAGTCGTCCTTCAACTCAACATATACAGATTCAGAGTGGCCATGTACGACCGGGATACGGACGCATGTTGCCGTCACTTGAAGGCTATCATCATTCATGATCTTTTTGGTTTCACGGATCATTTTCATTTCCTCGAGCGTGAATCCATTATCTTGGAACTTATCGATTTGAGGAATAGCATTGAATGCGATTTGATGCTTCACGGGCAAAGAACCAACTGGAAGAATGTCTGGCTCAACTTCATTGCCTGCAAGCACTTCTGTAGATTGACGCAATAGCTCGTTAATTGCTTTGCTGCCAGCGCCTGACACTGCTTGATACGTAGACACGATGATACGGGAAATACCGTAGCGATCATAGAGCGGCTTCAAGGCTGCTACCATTTGAATCGTGGAACAGTTCGGATTGGCAATTATGCCTTGGTGTTCCTTCACTTTCTCGATGTTCACTTCGGGAACAACGAGTGGCGTGTTCGGATCCATACGGAATGCATTGGTATTATCAATACATACCGCTCCGCGTTCTACTGCAGCTGGAGCCAACTCTTTACTAACATCGCCGCCAGCACTGAACAAGGCAATATCAATACCTTCGAAGCTTTCTGGCTTTGCTTCCTCAACCGTAAATTCTTGACCATTAAACATGATCTTCTTGCCGGCTGATCGTGCCGAAGACAACAGCTTCAAGGATTGAATGGGGAATTGACGTTTTTCTAACAATGCTATGATTTGTTCCCCTACTGCACCCGTAGCGCCGACTACAGCAACATTAAACCGCTTCTGATTCGTCATCTGTCGTTTCTCCCCTCTATACCCACAATCTTTCAACCATCTATATTATGATAATTTGCGTGGTATGCTATGTTCAGTACTGGAACCGTTCAATTAATACCGGTTGAAGCTGCCTGCCCTCTAATGCTGCATAGCAGGCCTCTGGTACCAAGTCCATGCGCGCCACCAATGAATTCGGCTTCTGCTTTGGATTATCTTGGCCGAACGGAACGAAGTATATGTTCTTGGCAACGAGAAGTTTGGCAATATTGGCCGCATTCAAGCCCAGTCCATCATTCGTCGATATCGCCAGCACAAGCGGGCGCTGATTGCGCATCTGTGCCTTCGCCGCCATAAGGACAGGACTTTCTGTCATTGCATTCGCCAATTTACTCGTTGTATTGCCTGTGCAAGGTGCTATGACCATCACATCCAGCAGCTTGGAAGGCCCAAGCGGCTCAGCATCCACAATTGTAGAAATGATATCATTGCCAGTTATTTCTTTCAACTGTTTCTGCCAGTGATCCGATGCTCCAAAACGCGTATCCGTCGTCATCACCGCTTGCGATGCAATCGGAATAACCCGTGCTCCTGCATCTACGAAGCGCTTCACCTGAGGCAT
Organism: Paenibacillus alvei DSM 29; assembly: GCF_000293805.1. Taxonomy (GTDB): domain Bacteria; phylum Bacillota; class Bacilli; order Paenibacillales; family Paenibacillaceae; genus Paenibacillus_B; species Paenibacillus_B alvei. Next base: position 292,270 of record NZ_AMBZ01000008.1, read on the forward strand.
TATTTCCTCTAATGTACAGTGAGAACCTGTTACTGCATAGCCGACTGTTTTCCCCGTGAAGTTCATTGTCCACTCCCCCGATTCCGCATGTCCTCAAGCAACAGTTGTGTGATACTCTGTGCCAATATTCGTCCAGCAGATTTCGGTGCGACAATGCCTGGCAACCCTGGTGCCAGCATAGCCTTAATCCCCCGCTTCTCCGCGAATCTAAAATCCACGCCCCCCGGGAAGGAAGCAAGGTCGATAATCACGGCACGGTTAGGGATTTGCGCTATGACCTGCGCTGTGACTATCATAGTCGGTATCGTATTAAAAAGCAAGTCGATATTTGACACCTGTCGTGCGAGATCTGCTATGAAAAAAGGCTTAAATCCCATTTCTACCGCTCTGGCAAAATGTTCGTCTCTGCGCACCCCAATTCGTACATTGGCCCCTAACCCGAGAAGGGTACGAGCCAATGTGAAACCTGTTCTTCCCATGCCAAGGACAACTGATTCAGAACCATGCAGCGTAATGTCTGTGTTCTGTATCGCCATCATAATTGCGCCTTCGGCTGTTGGAATCGAATTGTAAATGGCAACATCGTCCCGATCGAACAGTTCAATTAATGAAATGCGGTATTTTGCGCATAGCTTGCTTAAATACGGTTTGGCCATTCCCGTAAAAATGACACACTGATCCGGAAGTGCCGCAATATGCTCCTCGGTCAGCAACAATTCATCCGACGTAAATATGGCATGAACCTTGCCGCTGTCATCTGTGCCTACCGCAGGAAGCACAAGAGCGTCCGCATGCTTCAGCAGCTCAATAGATAAAGGCTGGCGCTGCACGCCATGGTACGGATTTTGCAGTTGGTCATACCCTACAATCGTGACACTGGCATCTAATTCAGTCAGCTTATGGATGATCTCTAGCTGGCGGGCATCTCCGCCAATAAACACGACCTGAACCCCAGTCAACATCCTCGCTGATCACTCCTTTCACAAACATGCACACAACATATAAAACATCTTATGCCGCCGCCTAAAAAGGGTGCAGCCATAATCGCACCCATCTGCATGCACAAAAAAACGCAGTCGTTTTACCTATTAGGTAAACTCAACTGCGTGATTTATAACTTTTATTTCGTTCCCGTATGTCCGAAGCCGCCTTCTCCGCGCATCGTTTCAGTCAATTCATCCACCTCGACAAGTTCAATAGAAGGAACAAATTGAATGACCATTTGAGCAATGCGCTCATTGCGTTCAATCTTGAAGTGTGTCTGTCCTAGATTGGCCAGCAATACCTTCACCTCGCCGCGATAGTCGGCATCGATCGTACCTGGTGAATTCAAGCATGTAATACCATGCTTATAGGCAAGTCCGCTGCGCGGACGAATCTGTGCTTCTAAGTATCCAGGCATCGCCATGCAGAACCCAGTAGGGACAAGGGCACGATGACCAGGCGCTAATGTAAGCGGTTCTTCTACTGCTGCATATAGATCGAAGCCTGCTGCTAGTTCAGACATTTTCTGAGGAAGCGGGACATCCTCATTGCCTGGCAGGCGCTTAATTTGAACTTGGTGTAATTGCTGTAACAAGTTGATCCCTCCTAAATGCCGATATTGCTTTGTCATTTGCTCCGACCATTGCTCCTGCGAATGAATGGGAAAGCATACGCTTCAATACAAATGTAACATCATCTAACGCGATTGAATCAATGCGCGCGATGATTTCATCCAACGTATAATGCTTGCCAAGCATGAGCTCATTTTTCCCTAACCGATTCATGCGGCTGCCGGTACTTTCTAAGCCAAGAATAAGACTTCCTTTTAACTGCTCCTTGCCCTTGTGCAGTTCTCCCTCAGACAATCCCTTCACCGCCAGTTCGCCTAACATATCCATAGTCAGATCTAGCACTTCTTTCGTCTGCTTCGGCGCTGTACCTGCATAGATCGTAAACAGACCACTGTCTGCATGTGAGGAATGATAGGAGTAGACCGAGTAAGCAAGCCCACGCTTCTCCCGAATTTCCTGGAACAGGCGAGAGCTCATGCCTCCCCCGATCAAGTTGTTAAGCAAGATCATCGCATATAAGCGCGGATCCGTCATTGAACAGCCAGGCAGGCTGAGACAAATATGATTCTGTTCCGTCTTCTTCTTATGATAAATGAATTCACTGTGGAAACTAGGTTCCGATATATTGGCTGCAAGCTCATCATTCGAAAATTGCCCGAAGTGCTTTTCCAGCAGCTCAATGATCGAGTCATCAAAGTTTCCCGCTACAGCAATGACTGTATTCGAAATCGTATAATGGCTCTTCATATAAGCCCGCAAATGATCTGGCCCCATCGGTGTGAGTCGTTCCTTTGTTCCTAAAATCGGATACGCCAACGGATGCGCACCAAAGGCAGCACGAGTAACCAGATCATGTACGGTATCATCTGGTGTATCCTCGTACATCGCAATTTCTTCAAGTATTACATTTTTCTCTTTCTGCAACTCCTCGTCCAACAAAGATGAACGGAAAAACATATCGGATAATACATCGACGGCAATTGGCAAATGCTCATCGAGTACCTTCGCATAGTAACAAGTATATTCTTTGGAAGTGAACGCATTTACATTGCCTCCAATCGCATCAAAAGAGTCTGCGATTGCTTTTGCATCAAACCGTTCCGTTCCTTTGAACATCATATGTTCGATAAAATGGGAAATCCCGTTGGTCGTTTCATCCTCATTTCGAGAACCTGTCTTCACCCAAATTCCAAATGAAACGGAACGGCAGGTTGGGATTTTTTCCATAACGACACGCAGGCCGTTAGACAGCTGCACTTTCTCCACCGGCAATTCCTCCTCGTCCAAGTACATTCCAAGTATGCCTTTCTAATCCTACCAGAAAACTTACTCCCTCTCAACTTCATTTGGAGGGCATTCGCTTCTCCGAAAGCGTCTCCCCAACCGTTCCCGGTGTAATGCCCTTTTCCCTTAGAATCCGTATCATATCGTTCAAGGCAGTACTGGATGGAGCAGTTGGATGCATCAAGATGAGCGACCCTGGCTCCGTCTTCTCTTGAAATCTTCGCAATATTGTAGATACGGCTGGCTTCATCCAATCTCTCGTATCAAATGTCCACAGCACCGTCTTGAGACCAAGTGTACGCGCCGTGCGTACTGTCAGCATATTAAAATCTCCTGATGGAGGAGCAAACCATTTATTTTCTACCCCAAGCGTTTCCTTAAGCAGTTGCTTGGTCTTGTCAATTTGCTGGGTCTGTAGTCCTTCGCTCAGTTCACTCATGTTCGGATGGGAGTACGCATGATTCTCCATCTCGTGGCCAGCCGCCTGAATGCGCTTCGCAATGTCTGGATGTTTTTTCAACCAGCTTCCATCTAAGAAAAATGTCGCTTTCACCTTCTCTTTCTCCAACACGTTAAGCATCGGATCAATGAATTCATTGCCCCATGCAACATTAATCATGAGAGCGGCCATTGGCTTATTCGGATTCCCGCGATATATCGGTTGTGGATCCAGATCATTCAGCGTAATAGCTGGCTTAATCTCCCGCATAACGAATTGAAGCACATCACCTTGCCCCTTACCTTTGTTGGCCGCATAGGTTTGCTCCAGGTCAACTTCTATTCCATTATATCCGGGGATAGCCTTCCATACCCGATCCACGCGGGCATTAATAGGAGCAATATATTGTTTGGCTGCTTCCTGCTTAATTCGGGCCATGAGAGCATCATCTGCAGCCTTATCGTCTTGGTTTGATTGATACGCATAGCTAACGGCGAGCTCAGCCTTTCTTTCCTGTAAATAGCTTCTTACATCTGGCTGCGCTCCAACTGCAAGCACGATGACAATCCCTGCTGTTACGGCAATCCACTTCTTGAAAATTGGCTGCATCAAGTCCATTCCCTTCCATGATAGTCCTTTTGATTCTATGCGTTTTCGGGACGAGTTATGCGGTCAGAATGAAAACCGTTCCATCTTCTACTCTAAAGAAGTTTCTACAGCAGTAAAATTGTCCATAGCCGATGTTGATCACTTCGCTCTGTGATTCATTTTTTGCATCAAAAAAAGAGCCAGAAACCAGTCTGCCTCTTTCCTTGCTACGTATGTTGTGTTGCCTTCTTCAGGCTTGTCTTGCTCTCGTACCCGAATTAGCTTTGCGGCTTAGACGGACGCGGTCCGCGAGGTGGACGATTGCCGCCCCCTTGCGGAGGTCTGCTGCTGCGTGGACGTTCCGTCCCTGCAGCTTCGGAGCTTGCAGAACCTTCTGTCTGCGCAGGCTCAAGCAATACTTTACGGGACAAGTTGATACGGCCCTGTTGATCAATCTCGACAACCTTAACCTCAATCTTATCGCCGATGTTCACGACATCTTCTACTTTCGCTACACGCTCAGTCGACAATTGCGAAATATGCACAAGCCCTTCCTTGCCTGGAAGCACCTCAACGAATGCACCGAATTTCTCAACGCGCTTCACTGTTCCTGTGTATACCTCACCAACGACAACTTCCTTCACGATACCTTCGATAATTTCACGGGCACGCTCGTTGGACTCTGCATTTGTAGATGCGATGAAGATGCGTCCATCCTGCTCGATGTCAATTTTGACACCTGTTTCCTCGATGATTTTGTTGACGACTTTACCGCCGGCACCAATAACATCACGGATCTTATCTGGATTAATATGCATCGTCAAGATCTTAGGCGCATACTGTGACAAGGATTCACGTGGAGTTTGGATAACTTCATTCATTTTACCCAAAATGTGCATACGTCCTGCACGTGCTTGATCCAGCGCTTGCGTCAAGATGCTGCGGTCAATACCATCGATTTTGATATCCATTTGAATGGCTGTAACACCTTCAGCAGTACCAGCAACCTTGAAGTCCATGTCGCCGAGGTGGTCTTCCATACCTTGAATATCGGACAAGATGGAGAAGTGTTCCCCGTCTTTGATCAGACCCATAGCAATACCTGCAACTGGCGCTTTGATCGGTACCCCTGCATCCATCATAGCAAGTGTGCTTGCGCAAATACTTGCTTGCGAAGTTGAACCGTTAGACTCCAACACCTCAGATACGAGACGAATTGTATATGGGAATTCGCTCTCTGGCGGAATAACCTTGGACAAGGCACGTTCTCCAAGTGCACCGTGACCAATCTCGCGGCGTCCAGGCGCGCGAAGCGGACGAGCTTCTCCTACGGAGAATGGCGGGAAGTTGTAATGATGCATGAAACGCTTCGATTCTTCCAAGCCAAGACCGTCCAAAATTTGCACGTCTCCAAGCGCACCAAGCGTACAGATGCTGAGTGCTTGCGTTTGTCCACGTGTGAACAAGCCTGATCCGTGAGTACGAGGCAGCAGTCCTGTATCGCAATCAATCGGACGAATCTCCTCTAGTTGTCTGCCGTCTGGGCGAACTTTGTCATGTGTAATCAAGCGGCGAACTTCTTCCTTCACGATATCGTACAAGGTTTCGTTCACATCGCTCATATTCTCAGGCGTTTCTACATACAATTGTTCGAAATGTGCAACTGCTTCTTGATTGATTGCATCAATCGCGTCTTGACGCGCATGCTTCTCAGGAATACGAATCGCCTCAACAAGACGTTCCTGTGCGAAAGCACGAACAGCAGCATTCACATCCGTATCAACTGCATGCAGCTTTACTTCCATTTTAGACGTGCCCGCGATTGCCGCGAACTCTTCAATCTTCGCAACAATTTTCTTGATTTCTTCGTGACCGAACATGATTGCTTCAAGCATAACCGATTCCGGTACTTCGTTCGCTTCTGCTTCAACCATCATGATCGCGTCTTTCGTACCCGCTACAACAAGGTGAATATCGCTCTTTTCCTCTTGTTCAACAGTTGGGTTAATAATAAATTGACCGTCGATACGTCCAACAATCACGCCCCCGATTGGCCCGTTAAATGGCACATCAGAAACCGTTAAAGCAGCGGATGTCCCGATCATTGCCGCGATTTCAGGTGGGCAATCTTGATCCACGCTCATAACCAAATCCACGATTTGCACATCGTTGCGGAAGCCTTCCGGGAACAATGGGCGAATTGGGCGGTCAATAAGACGGCTGGCAAGAATCGCTTTTTCGCTTGGGCGACCTTCGCGCTTAATGAATCCTCCAGGAATTTTACCTACAGCATATAATCGTTCTTCGTAATTGACAGTCAATGGGAAGAAATCTAGATCTTTAGGTTCCTTCGAAGCCGTTACAGTACACAATACAACGGTGTCGCCGTACTCGACTTTGACTGCGGCATTTGCTTGCTTGGCCAAGCGTCCCGTTTCCAGGATAAGCGTTCTGCCGCCAAGTTCCATCTCGATGCGGTTCATCGGATCCCTCCTTAAGTGATTCACTTTATAATCTTCGGTACTACTCCCATTATTTCCTGCATTTCATTTGAAATACCGTTTCATTGGAAGCTTGTATTCTATGACAATATGTAGCAACTTATGCAATCACTAAAAAGCAACCCGGTTGCATGCCGCTTTATCAGGCGGCGATGAACAACCAGGCTGCTTTGGTTCGTGCTATTAACGGCGAAGACCGAGCTTTGCGATCAATGCGCTGTAGCGTTTAACATCTTTGTTTTTCACATAAGCCAACAATTTACGACGTTGACCTACCATTTTCATCAAACCACGACGGGAATGATGATCTTTCTTGTGTGTACGAAGATGCTCCGTCAAATTAACGATGTTTTCAGTAAGGATAGCGACTTGCACTTCCGGAGAACCAGTGTCCGTAGCGTGCGTCTTATGTTCTTCAATAAGCTGTTGCTTACGCTCTTGAGTCATAGCCATCCTATTCACCTCCTAAAATATGTTAGTTTACGCCATTAGCCTCGTTATCGACGGTGAGATCGAGTAACCAAGCTATGGACAGGTGCCGTTTTCACGACAACGTTATTAGTATAGCATTATCATCTTCAAAAGTAAAACAAGTCTTTGCAATCTATTCATACAAAATAGAAGCTTAGAAAATGGAGCGCAATATTAAACGCCAATTGTTAATGCAGGCGCCTTATCCATCTTGCTCAGACGTTGGCGTGCTTCCTCTGAATCCGCAGTAATCTGCGTAATCAGCTCTTGTATGGAGCTGAACTTGCGCTCTGGACGAATATAGCTCATCAGGGCAACCGTTATGGTCTCTCCATATATATCTTGATCAAAATCAAATAGATGGGCTTCAATCGATTGAACGGTTTCTCCCGTCTTGAACGTCGGCTTTAAGCCGATATTCAGCACCCCATCATACCATGTTCCGTGCACAAGCACCTTCACGGCATATACGCCATTCGCTGGGATGACATATGCTTCTTCTGCCCGAACATTCGCAGTTGGGAAGCCCATCGTACGACCACGGGCGTCACCGTGAATGACCTCGCCACGAATGATATACGTTCGGCCTAGCAGCCGATTCGCATTGACAACATCACCTTGCAATAGACTTTCGCGAATCCGTGTACTGCTTACCTTCACTGCGGTTTCTACGTCGTTATGTGCTGGTATGATATCAACAGTAAAGCAGCCCTTGCCCCATTCCTGCAGCAATTGGGCGGTACCTTCTCCGCCATGACCGAAGCGATAGTCGAAACCGACAACAACATGTTTCACCTTCATACGGCAGATCGCTTCTGCGAACTGCTGCGCTGTTACCTTAGCAAACGACAAATCAAACTGTACAACATACAAGCGGTCAAGCCCAAGCTGACTCAAAATTCGCTTTTTCTCCGACAATGGCGTAATGAATCGTTCATACTCCGGCTTGCCGAATACTCCCTTGGGATGTGGATGGAAGGTCATCAGCCCTACAGGCAATTGTTGCTGCTTCCCATAGTCTAACGCACGTCGAATGACCCTTACATGTCCCTCATGAATGCCGTCAAAATGTCCTAATATTAATACTTGCGGCTGCTCCTGCAGTCGCCAGCTCGAATCATCGAGCGCTGCATGTAATGCTATCGTTTCCATTATAATCAGAGCCCCTGCGTATTATCGATTTGTGATTAAACTACTAATCCAGTTACACGGACAGTCAACAGTAGTGTCTACCTTCTAGTATGTTCTCCCTTTCACAAGAGTAGACAAAAAGCTGGCGCATACCGAGTCACTTGACGCTCGATCTGCGCACTAGCTATGCTTGTTACTCGTTCGGAAGAAATACCTTCACAGGACGCAATACAGTTTGCCCCTGTGGAACTTGGAATATCCCATAGAACGTTCCTTGTTCATCATACAATCGAATCGTACCATTCGTCAAAGGTTTCGGCTGTAAAGCATGAAGGGGAATCGATCGCCCTGTAATTGCATAGTGCGCATACTTCTCAGAAACCTCGATTCTAGGCATATCTGATATCGCATCTTCCACAGATAGCAGCATCTCTTCAAATGTCCCATCCGCGACAGCTTGCTCGATCTGTTCAAAGGTTACACATTGAGACGGCACAAACCCAGCAGATACCGTCCTCGTTAGCTTGGCCATCGTAGATGGAACGCCAAGCTTGCGGCCTATATCAACGCATAGTGTCCGGATATACGTTCCTTTGGAGCACTCGACAAGGAAGCGGATTTCCGGTTCTGCTGCGCCTAACTGCATATCCAGAAGATCAATCTTGTGGATCGTAACCTGCCGCGCTTTGCGTTCCACCGTTTTTCCCTCACGTGCTAGATCATATAGTCGCTTACCATCCACCTTAACGGCTGAATACATCGGAGGAATTTGCTCGATGTCTCCAATAAAGGAATGAACCGCCTCCCGTATCATCTCTGCCGTCAAGTGAGAAGCATCCGATCGCTCCAATACTTCTCCACTCAGATCCTCTGTGTCGGTAGATAGACCAAATCGAAGAACTGCCTCATACTGCTTCGGCATCTCCTGCAAATATTCAACAATTCGCGTTGCTTTGCCAATGCAAAGCGGCAGCACTCCGACAACCTTCGGATCCAATGTTCCCGTATGCCCGATACGCTTCTCCCGAATTAGTCGGCGTACTTTGGCGACTACGTCATGGGACGTCCAGTCCTCAGGCTTCCATACGGGCAATACACCATGATAGTTACTCATAAAGCTTGCTTCACCCGTTCTATTACAATGGTAATGACTTCTTCTAATGTACCAGTAAGCTTGCAGCCTGCTGCACGAACATGGCCGCCTCCACTGAAGGATTGAGCAATCTCAGCCACATTGGCAAGTCCTGCGGAACGCATGCTCACCTTAACTCCTGTGTCATCTACTTGCTTAAATAAGATACCAACTTCTACACCATCGATATTGCGCGGATAATTGACCAAGCCTTCCAGATCTTCATTTAGCGCACCGGTCTCCTGCATATCCTGAGGGGTCACATACAACCAGCCAATTCGATGATCTTCGCTAAATGCCAATCGCGACAGGCCACGCTGTATAAGCTGCATCTGTGCCATCGACATCTTTTCAAGCAATCGATCCGCAATGTCATTACCGTTAACACCTTGCTTCAGCAGCTCAGAGGCTATCGCCATCACATGCGGAGTCGTATTGCTGTACCGGAATCCGCCCGTATCGGTTAACAAGCCGGTATACAGTACTGTTGCTACACCTAAATCGAGTGTGATCCCGTAGGAAGTAATCATATCGAATAATATCTCAACGGTTGCCGCAGCATCCTCGCGGATGACTGCAACTTCCCCATAACGGTCATTCGTTGGATGATGATCAATATTTAAAATACGAGCATCTTTATCGATCCATTCTGCTATTTTGCCGATGCGTGCATAATCCGCACAATCCACACAAATAACGTTATCAAACGGCTTGGCAGCAACGTTCTCGCGATCTTCATGTACATTGATTTGATCAGATCCCGGCAAATAGCTTAGCTTGTTAGGAACTCCATTCTCATTCACCATGACGAAGGATTTGTTCCATTGACGAAGCAGCCAGCCTACTGCCAATGTTGAGCTTATTGCGTCTCCGTCAGGCTGAACATGTGCAACAACAAGAAAATGATTTCCCTCTTGAATAAAGCTTCTAGCTCTCTCGATCTGTTCTGCATAAGATAGCGTCGTTAGTCCTGTCATTAATAACCTCCATACAGACAAGTGAACCGAGCCTAGGCCCGATTCACTTGTGCGTTCTTATGCAGCTGTCTTAGTTATTGTCGCGATCGCGAATTTCACCAAGCAGCTTTTCGATATGGCTGCCGTATTCGATCGAAGAATCGATCTTGAACAACAGCTCTGGAGTATGACGAAGACGAATTCGCTTGCCAATCTCGGAGCGAAGGAATCCGCTCGCCTTCTCCAAGGCTTTCATGGATTGTTCCTTTTGTTCTTCATTACCCATGACACTCAAGTACACTTTGGCTTGTGATAAATCGTTCGTTACATCAACGCCTGTCACCGTTATGAAGCCGATTCGAGGATCCTTAATCTCGGTTTGAATCAACTGGCTAAGTTCCTTCTTCATCTGCTCGCCAACACGTCCGGAGCGAAAGTTCGCCATGGGAAACACCTCATTTCATTTATAACTTACAACATCATCCGAGTGAAACCATTCTATTTGCGTTCGATGGTTTCCATAACAAACGCTTCGATGATGTCGCCTTCCTTCATATCGTTGTACTTCTCAAGCATAATACCGCACTCGTAGCCTTGTGCAACTTCCTTCGCATCATCCTTGAAGCGCTTGAGCGAGTCGATCTTGCCTTCGTGAACAACAATACCGTCACGGACAAGGCGTACTTCTGCAGAACGGGAAATCTTACCTTCTGTAACCATACAGCCGGCAATTGTTCCGACCTTGCTGATCTTGAACGTGTTGCGCACTTCAGCATGACCGATAATAACTTCTTTATATTCTGGGTCAAGCATACCTTTCATCGCTTGCTCGATTTCTTCTACGATCGAGTAGATGACACGGTGCAGACGAATATCAACCTTCTCTTGCTCTGCGGTAATCTTCGCTTGCGCATCTGGACGAACGTTGAAGCCGATTACGATCGCATTGGATGCTGTTGCCAAAATAACATCCGATTCGGTAATTGCACCCGCACCGGAGTGAATGATCTTAACGCGAACGCCTTCCACTTCAATCTTCTCAAGCGAACCGCGAAGTGCTTCTACGGAACCTTGAACGTCACCTTTAATAATCACGTTCAGTTCTTTCATTTCGCCGTCTTTAATATGCTTGAACAGATCATCCAGCGTTACTCGAGTATTCGCACCCAGTTGGCTCTCTCTGTATGTTGTCGAGCGCTTCTCAGCGATGGAACGAGCTTTGCGCTCATCCTCAAACGCGACGAACATATCGCCAGCCTGTGGAACATCTGTAAGACCTGTAATTTCGATCGGTGTGGACGGGCCTGCTTCTTTCAAGCGGCGGCCGCGGTCATTCACCATTGCGCGCACACGGCCGAAGCATGTGCCTGCAACGAATGGATCTCCGACTTTCAATGTACCTTGTTGAACGAGTACACGTGCAACTGGTCCACGACCTTTGTCCAGTTCAGCCTCGAGTACAGTACCGCGAGCATCCTTATTCGGGTTCGCCTTGAACTCGTTCACTTCGGATACGAGCAGGATCATTTCGAGCAATTCTTCTAAACCCGTACGCTGCTTCGCAGAAACGTTAACGAAGATAGTGTCTCCGCCCCACTCTTCTGGAACCAATTCATATTCAGTCAGTTCCTGCTTCACGCGATCGACATTGGCTTCTGGCTTATCGACCTTGTTTACAGCAACGATGATTGGGCAGTTCGCCGCTTTCGCGTGGCTGATTGCCTCAACCGTTTGCGGCATAACACCATCGTCAGCAGCAACGACGATAATCGTAATGTCGGTTACTTGAGCACCGCGAGCACGCATCAGCGTAAACGCTTCATGGCCTGGTGTATCCAGGAACGTAATCTTCTTCGAGTTAAACTCAACTTGGTATGCACCAATATGCTGCGTAATGCCGCCTGCTTCTCCACCCGTAACATTCGTTTTGCGGATCGAATCAAGCAATGTCGTTTTACCATGGTCAACGTGACCCATAATCGTAACAACTGCTGGCCGTTCAACCAAGTCTGCTGCATCTTCTTCTTTTTCTTCTGTTTCCTCGAACGGATCTTCGGATACAGGCAGCTTCAAATCAACTTCAACTTTGAATTCGTCTGCAATCAATTGGATTGTATCCAAATCGACTTCTTGGTTGATTGTTGCCATAACGCCCATGAGCAAGAACTTCTTAATAACCTCGGAAGCGTCTTTATGAAGCAATTTTGCCAATTCACCTACTGTCATTGCACCGCGTACAATAATCTTTTTCGGCGTATTGTCAATTTTCTCACGCTGTACCTGCTGTTGATTATTTCTGCCTCTGTTCTTGCCGCCGCGGCCGCGCATGCCTCCGCCATTACGGTTGTCATCGAAGCGTTTCTTATTATTATTGTTGTTTCTTGATTGATTTCTTCCACCGGAAAAATCATCACTGCGCTCACCGAAGTTTCTGTTCGGACGTTGCTGGCCGCCTTGACCTGCACGCGCTTGATCACCTTGACGCTGTTGACCGCCTTGTGCAAAGCGCGCTTGCCCGCTGCTTTGTTGACTACCTTGACCTGGACGGGATCCACCGCCTTGACCTGGACGCGGAGCGCCACCTTGACCACCTTGACCACCTTGACCACCTTGACGCGGAGCGCCACCTTGACCACCTGGACGCGAAGCACCACCTTGACGTGGTCCGTTTCCTTGCCCGCCTTGACGCGGAGCGCCACCTTGACCTGGACGGGAGTTCCCGCCTTGGCCTTGACGTGGGCCGCCGCCTTGACGCGGAGCACCTTGGCCTTGTCTTTGCTGGCCATTAGATCTGTTACCTTGATTATGCTGTTGTTCACCTGATCGACGTTGTTCTTGTCCGTTCATATTCCCCTGTTGGTTTCCTTGTCTTGTATCCATATTAATGTTTATCTCGCCCTGTCTATTATGGTCTTTTTGACCGTCATGACCTCCACCGCGAGTAATGCGTTCCTGGCGTTCATTACGTCCGCCTCGGTTGCCTTCGCGCTGATGGTCGCGACCGTCACGTTGCATTTGTTGCTGCTGTCCAGCATGTGAGTCACGCTGATCCGCCTGTTGACTTGTCTTTCTTGCCGGTTGGCTAGCAGTTTTATCTGGTACTTCTGATGTTTTCGTCTGGCTAATGTTCACTTGTGGTTGCGAGGTACTATTGCCTTCACGCTTTGCCTGTGCATTTTCCTTAATCGTGCGCATGTACGACTCTACTTTCCCTACAGCATCATTCTCCATAACGCTCATATGATTGTTAACTGGTATGTTAAGACGTTTGAGTATCGTAATAATTTCTTTGCTGCTCATATTAAGCGATTTGGCATATTCATAAACTCTTGTTTTGTCCTTAGTGTTCTCTTGTTTGCTCAATATACTCCACCTCCGACATAGTTTTCAGCCCGTTCGTCATCATGGTCGCAAATCCATCATCCGTTACCGCCAATACTACCCGCTGCAGTTTGCCAATGCTCTCACCGAGCTCGCTGCGCGTAAATCCGATAGCAAGTGGCACTCCGTACGACTTACATTTATCTCGAAACTTCTTCTTCGTGTTGTCAGAAGCGTCCGCCGCAACAATCACCAAGCGTGCTTGCTTATTGCGAATCGCCTTGAGGACAATCTCATCACCAGTCGTCAGCTTTCCTGCCCGCTGGGCAAGACCAAGCTGCGACTTTACCTTACTCATAATCATCCTCCTGCTCCTTCAAGGCGTGGAATTCATCCTCCACCTTAATGAAGTCTTGAGCAAGCTGTTCATAGATGGAAGAATTCACCTGATGCTTCAAAGCCCGATCAAGCGCACGAGACTTATGCGCAAGCTTGAAGCAGGACAATTTCCCGCACAGGTATGCGCCGCGTCCAGACTTCTTCCCTGTCAAATCAATTAAAACCTCATCCTGTGGTGTCTTTACCACACGAATCAGTTCTTTCTTCGGCATCATTTCTTGACATGCGACACACTTCCGAAGTGGAACTTTCCTCGGTTTCATGACTCAATCCCCCCCTTACGATTCGGTCTGACTTCCCCTGCTTGAAAGAAGCGACCGCTTCATATGGCGTTGGTCGCGCCTTCGGTGTTTACTCGCTTACTTCAATGCTGTCGTCAACAGGTCGCTCATCCGAAGTCGCCGGGAATTCTTCCTCATCTGCTTGGGATTCACTCTTAATATCGATTTTCCAACCAGTCAATTTCGCGGCAAGTCGAGCGTTCTGTCCTTTAATCCCGATTGCTAGCGACAACTGATAGTCAGGCACGATAACACGAGCCATCTTCTCAGCCTCTCGCACTTCGACATCAACAACTTTGGAAGGGCTAAGTGCATTTGCTACATACTCGCTCACATCTTCAGACCATCGTACAATATCAATCTTCTCACCACGAAGCTCGTTGACAATCGTTTGTACGCGCATTCCTTTTGGCCCGACGCAGGAGCCTACCGGATCGACTTCCTCGTTGCGGGAGTATACTGCAATTTTGGAGCGTTGACCCGCTTCACGAGCAACTGACTTGATTTCAACGACGCCATCAAAGATTTCTGGTACTTCCAGTTCGAACAGGCGCTTCAGAAGCCCTGGATGCGTACGGGACAAAATAATTTGCGGTCCCTTCGTTGTGTTCTCCACTTTCGTAATGTATGCTTTGGTACGATCACCGTGCTTGAACTTCTCGTTCGGCATCAACTCGTTCAAAGGAAGGACTGCTTCCACTTTGCCCAAATCTACATAAACATTGCGCATATCCTGACGTTGCACGATACCTGTGACGATATCATCGGACTTGTCGATGAACGCGTTATAGATAAGGCCGCGCTCCGCTTCGCGAATACGTTGTGTTACGACTTGTTTCGCCGTTTGTGCAGCGATGCGGCCGAAATCACGCGGTGTAACTTCAATCTCGCAAATATCATCCAGCTGGTAGTTCGGATTATGTTCACGGGCAGCATGAAGTGAAATTTCAAGACGCGGGTCCAACACCTCGTCCACTACGTTTTTGCGTGCATATACCTTAATTACTCCAGTTGCCCGGTTAATATCTACTCGTACATTTTGTGCAGTATTGAAGTTGCGCTTATAGCTCGAAATCAGAGCCGCTTCAATTGCATCAATGAGTACTTCCTTGCTAATTCCTTTTTCTCTTTCGATTTCCGACAACGCGTCAATAAAATCCATACTCATTTGGTGAGTTCCCCCTTTCAGCCGAATCCGGCTTCATTCCAATAATGTTAAAATTCAGCAGGCCGATTCCCAATCTAAGATCACGATCGTCCTAAAAAACGATAGCAAGACGTGCGCTTGCTACCTTCTCAAACGGAATTGCATGTTCTTTTTGCCGACTTGAACAACGACCGTCTGTTCATCGAAGGAAGAGAGAACTCCTTCAAATTCCTTCAATCCGCCTATCGGTTCGTATGTAGTCACATACACATGCTTGCCCACCGCTTTGACGAAATCCTTCGTCTTCTTCAACGGACGTTCCGCACCTGGAGACGAAACTTCCAAGAAGTAAGCGTCTGTAATCGGATCGTTCTCGTCCAGCTTCTGACTCAATACTTCGCTGATGCGGCCGCAATCCTCGATGTCAATGCCGCCTTCCTTGTCCACAAACACGCGCAGGAACCAACTGCTGCCTTCCTTTACGTATTCCACATCGACAAGTTCGAAGTTGTTCTCTTCCAAATAGGGTGTGATCATATTCTCAACTGTCGATTTGATATTGGCTGAGCTCAAATTCAAGAACCTCCTAGAATGTTAGGAATAATGATGTTCCTCTATGTTAGAACCCGATACTAAACATGAAAGAGTGGGTTTCCCCACTCTTTACGTAACGGATTTATCCACATGATTACCAAAAAAATTATATCATAGCCATCTACAATATGGCAAGGGCAACTCCGATCATGCCTTAGAACAGAGACAATTGGTTCGTTTCCGGCAGTCCGCGGAAGCAGCCCATCTGATTAAGCAGCTCGACAATTGTCTTTGTAGCCTTTGAACGCATTTGGAAATCCTCAATGGACAAATACTCCGCCCCATCGCGAGAAGCTGCGATATTGCGAGCCGCATTTTCACCAATCCCCTGCACAGCAGAGAATGGCGGAATGAGCGAGTTGCCATCAACGAGGAATTTCGTCGCATCGGAACGATACAGATCAATCGGCTTAAAAGTGAAGCCCCGTGCCGTCATTTCAACAGCCATCTCCAAAATAGAGATCATCGCCTTTTCTTTCGTTGTTGCTTGGAAGCCCTTCGCCTCAATCTCATCGATCTTCTTATTGATAGCCTCGTATCCTTGGCAGCACAATTCGATATCAAAGTCCTCAGCACGGACGGTAAAGTAGGTCGCGTAGAACTCGATCGGATGGTAGAGCTTAAAATAAGCTGTCCGCACCGCGGAAATAACATAAGCGGCAGCATGGGCTTTCGGGAACATATATTGAATCTTTAAGCAGGAATCGATGTACCACTGCGGCACATTGCAGTTTTTCATTTCTTGAATCCATTCATCACTCAAGCCTCTTCCCTTACGAACGCTTTCCGTTATTTTAAAGGCAAGACCTGCATCCATGCCTGCTTTGTAGATCAGGAACAACATAATCTCGTCACGACAACCAATAACGGTCTTGATCGTACAGATTCCATTCTTAATCAGTTCTTGCGCATTACCAAGCCATACGCCGGTACCATGAGATAACCCGGATATTTGCAATAAATCAGCGAACGTGCTTGGCTGTGCTTCCACAAGCATCTGTCGCACGAAGCGGGTTCCCATCTCAGGAACACCATAGGTCGCTACTGGTGTCCGGATTTGCTGCGGCGTTACGCCAAGAGCATCGACGGAGTTGAACATACTCATAACCTTCGGATCATTCATTGGAATCGTTGTCGGATCGACCCCTGTCAAATCCTGCAGCATCCTCATCATCGTCGGATCATCGTGCCCAAGAATATCAAGCTTCAATAAATTATCCTCGAACGCATGATAATCGAAGTGCGTCGTCTTCCATTCGGCACTTGTATCGTCCGCTGGATATTGAACAGGCGTTACATCTTCAACTTCGATATAATCCGGTACAACGACGATACCGCCTGGGTGCTGTCCTGTACTGCGCTTCACGCCCGTACAGCCTGCTGCAAGGCGGTTAAGCTCTGCCCCTCGCCATCGCTTGCCATGGTCTTCTTCATATTTCTTTGCGAAGCCGTATGCCGTTTTTTCCGCGACCGTACCAATCGTACCTGCACGGAACACACTCTTCTCACCGAACAGCACCTTCGTGTAGTTATGCGCCACAGGCTGATAATCACCTGAGAAGTTCAAATCGATATCGGGAACTTTGTCTCCCTTAAAGCCGAGGAATGTTTCGAACGGAATATCCTGTCCATCCCCCTTCATCGGCTGGCCGCATTCTGGGCAATCCTTGTTTGGAAGATCGAAACCGCTCGGTACACTTCCGTCCGTAAACCATTCGCTATGCTTGCACTCCGGATTGCGGCACACATAATGCGGCGGAAGCGGGTTAACTTCTGAAATGCCAAGAAACATCGCTACAACCGAGGAGCCTACCGATCCCCGCGAACCAACAAGATACCCATCTTCGTTCGACTTCTTCACAAGACGCTCTGAGATCAGATAGTTCGCGGAGAAACCGAATTTAATGATTGGAATCAGTTCCTTCTCAAGACGCTGTACAATAATGTCATTTAACGGTTCCCCGTAAATGCTCTTCGCCGTATTGTAGCATTTATCACGGATTTCTTGATCCGCTCCCTCAATATTCGGCGTAAACAGCTCTTTCGGGAATAAATCGAAATCCTCAAATCGTTCCAGCAACGCATTCGTATTCTCTACAACAAACTTATGCGCCTGCTCTTTACCCAAAAACTCAAATTCCTGCAGCATTTCATTCGTCGTCCGGAAATGTGCATCAGGCTTGCGGAGATCCTTGAGCGGACTGAAGCCCGTGATCCCATGGATAGTTATATCACGGAACAGCTTGTCTCGCGGATGCAAGTAGTGCACATTACCTGTTGCGACAACAAGCTTGTTCTGCTTTTCACCGATCTGAACGATTTTGCGAATTGCGCCTTCGATCTCAGCCGTCGAACCAACCAAGCCCTTCTCCACCAAGTGCATGTACATCGTCAGAGGCTGGATTTCAAGCACGTCATAAAACTCTGCTACCTGCTCTGCTTCTTCCATTGATTTGTTGAGCACCGTCTCGAAGAACTCACCCTTCTCACAACCTGACATGATCAATAAGCCTTCACGCATGCCGACGAGCTTGCTCTTTGGAATACAGGCGACGCGCTTAAAATACTCCGTGTGGGACATCGAAACGAGCTTGTACAAATTTTTCTTACCCACCGCATTAAGCGCGTAAATCCCGCAATGGAACGGACGAGCATTTTGCAGGTTCTGACCTACATAATCGTTCATCCGATCAAGTGTTTCAATCCCGATAAGCTGCTGAGCGTCTTGAAGCAAGCCATTCAACACACCACCGAGAGCTATCGTATCGTCAATCGCACGGTGATGGTTCTCCAGCGATACTTTATATTTGTCCGCCAATGTATTCAGACGGTGATTTTTGAGCGTCGGGTGCAGTAGCCGCGCCAGTTCTAACGTATCTAGTACTGGATTGTTCATCTCAGACAAATTCATAAGCTTCAAATTATGCTGTATAAAGCCAATATCGAACCTTGCGTTGTGCGCAACGAGGATCGAGTCCTGTGCAAACTCCACAAATTTCGGCAGCACTTCTTCAACATCCGGAGCTTCTGCCACCATTTCGTCCGTAATATTGGTGAGCTGCTGAATGTTATACGGAATTCGAACATGCGGATTGACGAATGTGCTGTAGCGATCAATCTCTTTCCCCTCTTGCATTTTTACAGCAGCAATCTCAATAATCTTATTGTTCGTTACAGACAAACCGGTTGTCTCGATATCAAACACCGTAAAAATGGCATCTTTCACCGAGCGATTGTCCGCATTCAGAACAACCTCCATATTATCATTCACAACATTCGCTTCTAAGCCATAGAGCATTTTAATGCCGTTTTTCTTTGCCGCTTTCGCTGCTTCTGGGTAACACTGCACGTTGCCATGGTCAGTCACCGCGATCGCCTTATGTCCCCATTTGGCTGCCTGCTTCACGTAATCGCTAATCGAAGTTACTGCATCCATCGCACTCATCGTAGAGTGAAGATGAAATTCAATACGCTTCTCTTCAGCGGTATCCTGCCGTTCCGCTGGAGCCTTGACTTCATTCAAATCATTTGGCATCATCACCAGCTCAGGCACCTGCATGAAACGATCATATTCTACCCGACCGCGTGCTTTCAGCCATTGACCATCCCGAATAAGGCTAAGCATTTTGACATCTTCCTTCGTCTTCGCGAACATCTTCATTGCCATTGAGTCCGAGAAGTCCGTTAGGTTAAAGGTGAACAAGGTACTGCCATTGCGCAGTTCCTTCATCTCGACACCAAAAACGGCCCCTTGTATCGTGACACGCTTCTCCTCATCCTGTATGTTCATAATCGGAGTTGGATCATCCTTAATATCGTAACCAACATGCAGACGCTCAGGCGCTTCTCCCTCTTCTTCCACCACTTCACGCGCTGAATCTTCCATCATCTGCTGAATGACTTGACGTTCTTCCTCCATAAGCTTCTGCTGGAATGCTTCATAGGCTTCCGTATCATGGCTGCCCTGCTGCATGGTCACACGCAATGTACGAGTGAAATACGTTTCAAAAAACGTCGTGCAATATTTATCGATTTGCTTCTTCTTCGCAAGTTCCAACGACGTCGCATCAGGCAGAGAAAGCTTAATCAGATCCTTTTCAACCTCGTACTGCCCTTTATGCAGCCATCCGTTTACCGACGCCACCTCGCGCTTAACCCATTCCATGAACAATCCCCAATAAGCATCAACGACATCCTTATTTGGAAGCTGCTCTTCATAATGAAAAATGATTTTGATCTTGGCAATGTGGGACAGCTTATCCTGTACACGCAGGCAGAACGTACGATAAGCCTCCGCCGGGACGACTGTCGACTTGCCGATGTGAATCGTCCACTCTTGATTCGAGCGGCTGCACTCCACCTTGTCAATCCATCCATCATTGAAAAAGCTATCTAACAGTTCGACAGGAACTTCCACCTGTCTCATCAACACTTCAAATCGCTGCCTTTTATCCGTCATGTAGATTGAAGCACCTCCCAACTCCATACTGCTGCCGAACCCACAGGTAAAGTGGCAGTGTGTGAACAAAGAGAAGCCTCCCTCAATCGAGCCATCGTCCGGTGTTCCGTTGGATGTTCCAATGATGGAAGCTTCCCTTCATTGTGCTCCTTGAGCAAGGAGCATGTATCTAATTAATACGCTCGTGCAAATACGACCGTATGCTTGGCATCTTCTCCGCAGACAAGGCATTTCGTTTTTGTCGTTTGCGGATCAAATGGAATGTTGCGGCTCGTTGCACCTGTCTCGTCCTTAACATGCTTCTCGCACGCCTCTGATCCACACCAGCCAGCCAGTGTAAATCCTCGCTTTTCTTCCATTTGCGCCTTCATCTCGTCAATTGTCTCTACCGAGTAGAAGTGCTCGTCGCGGAAGGAACGCGCGCGCTCGAACATTTCTTGATGAACGTCAGCAAGCATGCGGTTTACTTCTTCAACCAAATCCGCCTGCTGTACAATGCGTTTCTCACCCGTTACGCGAGAAACTAACACGCATACTCCATTTTCCATATCACGAGGGCCAATCTCCAGTCGAACTGGCACACCACGCATTTCATATTCGTTGAACTTCCAACCCGGACTAATATCAGAACGGTCGTCCATGCGAACACGCACACCTGCTTGTTTCAATTCGCTGAACAGCTCATTGGCCCGTCCTACAACTTGCTCGCGCATCTTCGCAGGGCCAATAGGAATCATAATAACTTGTGTAGGGGCTACCTTCGGCGGCAATGCAAGTCCTCTGTCATCACCGTGTACCATAATCATGGAACCGATTAGACGAGTGCTGACGCCCCAAGAAGTAGTGTGAACGAATTCCTGTTCGTTCTCGCGACCCAAGAATTTAATATCAAAAGCAACCGCAAAATTCGTACCCAAGTAGTGAGATGTTCCGGCTTGAACCGCTCTGCCGTCCTTCATCATCGCTTCAATGGAGAATGTATCTACGGCACCGGCAAATTTTTCAGAAGGCGTCTTCTGCCCTTCGATTACCGGAATTGCCAAGTAGTCTTCTACGAATTCACGATAAATTTTCAGCATCTGCATCGTTTCTTCGCGTGCTTCCTGCTCTGTTTCATGCGCCGTATGACCTTCCTGCCACAAGAACTCACTTGTACGCAAGAATGGCAGCGTGCGCTTCTCCCAGCGCACAACGTTCGCCCACTGGTTAATTAACACAGGCAAGTCGCGGTATGATTGAATCCATTTCGAGTACATATGTCCGATCATCGTTTCCGATGTAGGACGAATCGCCAACTTCTCTTCCAGTTGTTCGCCGCCTGCTTCAGTTACCCAAGGCAGCTCAGGATTGAAGCCTTCCACGTGCTCCTTCTCCTTCTGGAAAAAGCTCTCTGGGATGAACATTGGGAAGTATGCATTGCGATGGCCAGTTGCCTTAAAGCGGCGATCCAGTTCGTCACGAATATGCTCCCAAATTTCGTACCCATCCGGGCGAAATACGATACATCCTCGAACTGGAGAATAATCCATCAAATCCGCCTTCTTAATCACATCAATATACCAACGGGAGAAATCCTCCTGCTGTGGGGTAATCTCCGTAACAAACTGCTTCTCTTTCGACATAACGGTACATGTTCCTCCCGACAGACACGGTTATTTGTACTCTAGTATAAATGAAATGAACCGTGATATAAATGTTAACCTTTAACCAATCGTAATATATCATTGTAGGTTACAGCAAGCATCAATAACATGAGCATTGCAAAGCCTACAAAATGAACCATGCTTTCCCTGCTCGGATCAACAGGCTTGCCTCTAACAGCTTCCAGCCCAAGGAATACGAGACGGCTTCCATCCAGCGCAGGAATAGGAAGCAAGTTGAAAATTCCTAAATAAAGGCTCAATATCGCCGTCCATAGCGTAAGCTGTTCGATTCCCTTCTTCGCAATTTGGCCAGTCACTTCGAACGTACGAACCGGCCCGCCCAAATCATCCAGCTTGAATTGGCCAAAGATAAGCATGCGAAATCCTTCAAAAATCTTCTCCGTCGTATTCACCATAGAAGTTGAGGCGAACGACATCGTCTCACCGAATGAGGCCGTTCGTGTCGGCAGTACCGGTACAATACCAACCTTCCCGCCTTCTTGACCTTCCACCTTCTGCGGAGTCAGTATCGTAGTGAAGCGTTCTTCACCGCGTGCAATAAGGAATGTCATCGGCTTGCCTTCGGAGTCAGCAATCAGCTTAATTAACTTGTCACGATCGCCGCCGATATGCTTGCCGTTTACTTCCTCAATAATGTCTCCCTTTTGCAGTTGAGCTTGTGCTGCTGGAAGCCCTGGTGTTACATCGCCTATTTTCACAGTTGTGGGGTTTTCTACTGGAACGCCGGATAACGATACGGACACGCCAAATAGAATAAATGCGAGCACAAAGTTCATAAAAGGACCTGCAAAAATAGCAAGTGCGCGTTGCCCCACTGTCTTGCTGCCAAACTGCCGATCATGCGGGGCGATTTGAATTTCATCACCCTTCACAATCATCTTAGCCTGCGGATGAATGTCGTAAGTTGTGTCTTCCCCTTCAACATCCAAAGTCAGCTTCAATGAATGCTCCAAGTCAATCGATTTCACTTCTCCACGAACAACCTGCTTGCGCATATCCAGCTGATCTAGGTACAATTTCGTCACCTTATTGTCGCCTGATATACGTACAGCTATGGTCTGTCCGGGATTAACTTCGACGATTTCAGGATCTTCTCCGGCCATCCGTACAAAGCCGCCGATCGGCAGAAGCCGAAGTGTATATCTTGTTTCTCCACGTGTATGGGAGAATATTTTCGGTCCGAATCCAATAGCGAACTCTCTAACGAGAATCCCTGCCCGTTTGGCGAAAATAAAATGTCCCCATTCATGAATCGTTACAATAACGAAAAAGACGAGCACGGTTAAAAATACGATTTGCACCATCTGCACTGCGTAGAATCCTCCTTTTTGTGCGTGTTCACTCCTCCTGACATGTCTCTTGGAATCATGAACGGCCCCAATAACAATCGGACAGCGGTTTGTCTATATAGATTATCATTATTCTCCAATCCCGCACAAGAGAATCCGTATCTAGTGAATGGTTGTTATAAAATGGACAGAGCTTCTGCTCGCGTACGCATGTCCGTCTCTTGGATCGCCTCCAAGGATGGATGCGAAATCGTCTGATGCTTCGTGATGAGCGTGCTCACAATACGTTCAATATCTAAGAAAGAAATTTCACCGCGAAGGAATCTAGCAACAGCCACTTCGTTGGCCGCATTGAATACGGTGGTAGCCGTGCCCCCTGCCTTACCGCAATCATAGGCGTATCGAACCATAGGGAAGCGTTCTGTGTCCAGCTCACGGAAATGAAGCTTTGCGATTTCTGCCAAATTCAATGAAGCTGAAGTATTCGAAAGTCTCTCTGGATAAGCCAATGCATATTGAATAGGTACGCGCATATCAGGTACACCCAATTGCGCAATGATGCTGCCATCCAAATATTCTACAAAGGAATGAATAATGCTTTCAGGATGGATAAGTACACGGATTTGCTCGTAAGGCAGATCAAATAGCCAGCGTGCTTCTATTACTTCGAGACCTTTATTAGCCATCGTTGCAGAATCAATAGTTACCTTTGCTCCCATTGACCAGTTCGGATGCTTGAGTGCATCCTCAACCGTAACATTTTCCAGTTCATCTCTCGTACGATCCCGGAAGCTGCCGCCAGATGCCGTGAGTGTAATTGTCCGCACCCCACGCATCGGTTCCCCGTTTAAACACTGAAAGATAGCAGAGTGCTCACTGTCTACCGGCATCAGCGCAACACCTTTTGCCCGTGCTCGTTCCGTAACCAGGTGTCCCGCTGTTACTAACGTTTCCTTATTCGCAATTGCTATTGTCTTCCCTTCGTCAATCGCTGCAAGTGTCGACTTCAAGCCGATACTTCCAACAACAGCTGTAACGACGGTGTCCGCCTCGCTGCCAGCAGCCACTTCAACCAACCCATCTTCTCCATAATACAGTTCAACACCCTGTGGCAGTCGTTCCCGCAGGCGATCAGCCGCAGCCTTGTCTTGAACCGATACTTTGCTAGGCTTGAACTCATGAATCTGCTCAAGCAGCAATGATGTATTGTTCCCAGCTGCTAATGCTTCTACCTTAAACTGCTCAGGATGCTGTCTGACGATGTCGAGTGTCTGTGTCCCGATTGAGCCGGTTGACCCTAGTATAGAGATCCTCTTCATGGCCTCACCTCTTCACCCTATTCATAACTATATCTATTACATGATAACGTCATCGCTGCTCTTGTCGACAACGTTCGATTTACAACGTTAATAGTCCGATCAGATGAACGAACGGGAACACGACCAACCAGCTGTCGCAACGATCTAGAACACCACCATGGCCTGGAAGCAATGTACCCGAATCCTTCACACCTCGAACCCGCTTATAGGCCGATTGGATCAAATCACCGAACTGACCGACAACGGCAGACGATAACCCAATGCCTAGCGCAAGCGGCAAGCTAACAATATCAGGTCGACCAATAGCAAATAATAGAGCGACTACAATCGACGTCAGAACTCCACCAATTGCCCCTTCTATCGTCTTGTTCGGACTGATAGACGGCCAAAGCTTATGATTGCCGATCGCACGGCCAATGAAATACGCACCGATGTCTGACGACCAAATGACTGCAAACAACATGAGCGTCCAAAATAAACCATCAATCCCCATTGATGTGCGTGTCAGCATCATGTATTTAAAACCAATTCCAATATAAAACGCCCCTAGCCACAACTGTGACACTGCCTCAATCGACACTTTATTTTTGGATAATACCGTCATGCCAAGCATCAGCAGCATGCTGATCCACACGACTGCTTCTAACGGTACATCCCACCCTATTGACCAGCTTGTCCAAGGAATCGCAATTAAGGCCATCGTTGCATACCCAATCAACGACGCCAAATCGAACGGAGATACATGATGCATACGTGCAAATTCATAATAGCCCACAAAGGCAAGTGCGAGGAGCAGCAGCTCATACGGCAGACCGCCAATGATGCATAATGCGCCGAACAATAGTCCTGCTATAAGCCCTGTAACGATGCGCTGTTTCATATAGACTGTTCCTCCAACCTATTGTAATCCACCATATCTGCGCGTTCTGCGCTGATACTCCATAACGGCCTCCATCAGATGTCGCTCAGTGAACTCTGGCCAGTAATCATTGGTGAACCACAATTCGCTGTACGCGATTTGCCAGA
The DNA here is from genome assembly GCF_000293805.1 of Paenibacillus alvei DSM 29. GTDB lineage: Bacteria > Bacillota > Bacilli > Paenibacillales > Paenibacillaceae > Paenibacillus_B > Paenibacillus_B alvei. The sequence continues at coordinate 317,827 of NZ_AMBZ01000008.1, forward strand.
GCATGAAGTTGCTCAGTCGCATTTCCCCGCTAGTTCGAATGAGCAAATCAGGATCAGGCAAGCTGCTTGACAAAAGATGATCATGAATCAGGCCCTCATCAATGGAGTCGACTGCAATCTCACCTGACTGTGCTTTGCGTACAATTTCACGAACACCTTCCACGATTTCACGCTGACTACCATAATTCAAAGCGAAATTCAAAATAAGTCCTGTATTATGCTTCGTTTTTTCAATGGCTTCCTCAAGCGCTTGTTTCGTATGTTCAGGCAAACGGTCACGGTACCCCATCATTCGCACTTGGACATTTTTCTCAATCAATTCATCGAGTTCGATCGCCAAAAATTCCTGTGGCAATTTCATGAGAAAATCGACTTCTTCTTGCGGGCGCTTCCAGTTTTCGGTCGAAAAAGCGTACATCGTAAGCACTTTTACGCCCAAATCATTCGCTGCGATGGTTACGCGCTTAACGGCTTTCATTCCTGAATGGTGGCCAGCAATGCGCGGCAAGCCCCGTTTTTTAGCCCAGCGGCCGTTGCCGTCCATAATAATCGCCACATGCTGTGGGATATTATCTGGCATCAGTTCCAGCTGGTTGTGGCTTCCTCGCTGCTGTAACCACGCTTGGAATCGCTTAATCATTCGGTCTCCTCCAACCCGGTGATGAAAAAAAGACAATAAACCCCACCGTTCGGAGGGGCATGAAGAACAAAAAGAATAGGTTCTATTCGTCTTACTTTTATACTTCCATAATTTCTTTTTCTTTAACAACTAATACTTTATCCACTTCAGCGATGAATTTGTCAGTCGTCTTCTGAATATCTTCTTGATGACGACGAGACTCATCCTCTGAAATGTCTGTTTTCTCAAGCTTCTTGATGTCATCATTCGCATCACGACGAATGTTGCGGATTGCTACCTTCGCTTCTTCACCGAACTTCTTCGTGTGCTTGACAAGCTCTGCACGACGCTCTTCTGTTAACGGCGGAATCGATAGGCGGATCAACGAACCGTCATTTGCTGGTGTCAATCCAAGATCCGACTTCAAAATCGCGCGTTCAATATCAGCCAAAGAGGATTTGTCCCAAGGCTGAATCATGAGCGTACGCGGATCTGGCGTGCTGATGTTCGCCAATTGGTTAACTGGCGTCATCGCGCCATAGTATTCTACTTGAACACGATCAAGCAATGCAGGTGTTGCGCGTCCAGCGCGCAATGTTGCCAGTTCCCGTTTCAAAGCGGCAATCGCTTTTTCCATGCGTTCTTCTGCGTTTTTCTTTACTGCTTGTGGCACTAGTCTACACTCCCTTTTACAATCGTTCCAATCTTCTCGCCGAGCACGACGCGCTTGATATTGCCTGACTCCGTAATTGCAAATACAATAAGTGGGATGTTATTGTCCATACACAACGAGGATGCCGTTGCATCCATAACACCCAAGTTGCGGTTCAACACTTCCATATATGTCAATTGCTCGAACTTTTCTGCTGTTTCATCCTTAAATGGATCAGCTGAGTATACACCATCGACTTTATTCTTCGCCATCAAGATCACATCGGCTTCGATTTCAGCAGCACGGAGCGCAGCTGTCGTATCCGTCGAGAAGAATGGATTCCCGGTTCCTGCTGCAAAAATAACAACACGTCCCTTTTCCAAATGACGTATTGCACGACGACGAATATATGGTTCTGCGATTTGCTGCATCGCAATCGAAGTTTGTACACGAGTCGGCACGCCAATTTGTTCGAGGGCATCCTGTAAGGCAAGCGAGTTCATAACCGTTGCAAGCATCCCCATGTAGTCTGCTGTTCCGCGGTCGATTCCTTTTTCACTTCCCGCAATACCGCGCCAAATGTTGCCCCCGCCGCAGACAATTGCGACCTCTACGCCAAGCTCTACAACCTCTTTTACTTGCTCGGCAATGGAGTTGATCATTTCGGATTCGATGCCGAAGCCAGCTTGCCCGGACAACGACTCTCCGCTTACTTTAAGTACGATACGTTTATAAACCGGTTGTTTCAATGTATACCCTCCACTTTTCCATAACGGCCGCTAAAAAAGAAGGAACACGATGTGTTCCAACTTTTAAGCGCGTCTGTTGATTACGTAGTAGCCGCGTTCGTATGTCCTCTTTTCAAATGAAAAGATTACTTCATGTTCGCTTGAGCCATAACTTCTTCAACAAAATTATCTTCTTTTTTCTCCAAGCCTTCACCAAGCTCGAAACGAGCGAAGCGACGGATAGAAATGTTTTCACCGATTGTTGCGATTTTCTCTTTCAGCAACGTTTCGATTGTTTTGTCTGGGTCTTTAATGAAGGATTGCTCCATCAAGCAGTACTCTTCATAATATTTACCGATGCGGCCTTCAACCATTTTTTCAACGATTTTTTCAGGCTTGCCTTCGTTCAATGCTTGTGCTTTCAAGATTTCTTTTTCTTTTTCGATTTCCTCTTGTGACACTTCTTCGCGACGAACATATTTTGGAGCTGTCGCTGCGATTTGCATAGCTACATCACGAGCGAATTCTTTGAAGTTGTCAGTCTTTGCTACGAAGTCAGTTTCGCAGTTGATTTCAACCAATACGCCAATGCGTCCGCCAGCGTGGATGTAAGACTCAACCACACCTTCTGTAGCGATACGATCGGATTTCTTAGCCGCTGCTGCAAGACCTTTCTCACGAAGCAATTCAGCTGCTTTCGTCAAATCGCCGTTAGCCTCTTCCAATGCCTTTTTGCAATCCAGCATACCTGCGCCTGTTTTTTCGCGCAATTCTTTTACTGCACTCGCATTTACTGCCATCTCGTATTTCCCTCCATCAATAAATTGGTACCGACGTATTATGTACGATTAACGGCACCGAACGTTATACAGCTTAAAAAAAGGGCGGCGAGAGGTGAACCACCTGCCAACCACCCTTTTGTTCATCTAATTAGTATTCCAAACTTACGCTGTTGTTTCTTCGCCTTGATGTGCTTCAACAATTGCATCAGCCATCTTGGAAGTCAACAATTTAACTGCACGGATTGCATCGTCGTTACCAGGGATAACGTAGTCGATTTCGTCCGGATCACAGTTTGTATCAACGATACCTACGATTGGGATACCCAGTTTACGAGCTTCCGCAACAGCGATGCGCTCTTTGCGTGGATCGATAACGAACAACGCGCTAGGCAAACCTTTCATATTTTTAATACCGCCCAAGAACTTCTCGAGACGATCTTTTTCCTTGCGAAGTATGATAACTTCTTTTTTAGGAAGAACTTCGAATGTTCCGTCTTCTTCCATCGTTTCGAGTTGCTTCAAGCGATCGATACGTTTTTGGATCGTTTCGAAGTTTGTAAGCGTACCACCCAACCAACGTTGGTTGATGTAGTACATGCCGCAACGCTCAGCTTCTTCCTTAACGGAATCTTGAGCTTGCTTTTTCGTACCTACGAACAAGATTGTTCCATTTTCTTCGCCGACGGATTTTACAAAGTTGTAAGCTTCCTCGACCTTTTTCACTGTCTTTTGCAAGTCAATGATGTAAATACCGTTACGTTCTGTGAAGATATATCTGTCCATCTTCGGATTCCAACGACGTGTTTGGTGACCGAAGTGTACCCCAGCTTCCAAAAGCTGTTTCATGGAGATAACTGCCATCTTCACTACACCTCCTAATATGGTTATTTATCCTCCGCCAGTATCCTCTTTCGATGAGACTTCCCGCAGTTGTCCCGACAAAAAGCACCCTCACTGAAATACACTGACGTGTGTTCTTAACACCGTCATTTAATATACCATAACGCCTACCCAGTTGCAACCACTTTATCCATTGTTCTGCCTATGCGCATCTACTTCGTTTTTGGGTTCGTAGATTGAAGAGGAACAAGCTTATATCCTGCTTGCTCTGCAGCACGCTGCAGCTCCGTATCGGATATCGGCTCCATTGTCCGCTGACCGATCATACACAACTGAAGCAGAAGTCCTCCGAGAACAATCCCAGCTCCAAGTCCGATAAGAAAGCGTCGATCCTTAATCATGAGATCCCTCCTGCTGACCCAATCGGATAATAAGCTGAAGTTCGCCGATAGGCATTCCCACTTTCTCCGCTATAGCCTGCTCTGACCAACCGTTTTGGATAAGCTTGAATATTTCTGCATACCGCTTCTGAATTTGAGGATTAGTTTGCGTTGCAGGCTCTATTTCATCAACTGCATGACTCTCTTCTATTTTATTAGCTTCAAGTAAATCTGGGGCAGCAGCAGATATCCAATTTGAATCAATAGCTGATTGTTCAGTCTCATCTTCCGCATGAATACCTTCAACCGGTTGCTGCTTGCTGTTATCATCCACCAGAACAATACCGCTGCTCTTTGCAACTGAGGATGCTCGTATAGATAAGTCCGCAGCGTGCTGAAAGTTGTTCCACCTGGTGTTCGACTCCTGCTCAAGCTTGTCCAATCGCTTGCGCAGCGCTTCATCTCGATATTCTCCCTCTTGCTTCATTCGCTCGATTACCGTCAGGAGCTTATCATTTTCTGTTTCCAGCTCAGTCATATAATGTTCAAGTGTCTCTTCCATATTACGGCGCATCTCTGTGCTATCCGTTATCTGCTGTGTTCGAGGACGGAGCATGCCAATGGCAACAATGACACCACCTAATAGTACAATATAAATCCAGGGCTCCATATGAGCACCTCCTTATGTCGTCACGCATCCTAAATGCAAGCGCCGCGATCCACACATAATGCGGGAACCCGGCGCCACCATTTAACACATGAAATCAATATGTTTACCTTTGAAGGGATGTTGGGCCGGAACCGATGCTTGCCCAGCTTCATCTTGATTGTGCTCCGATTGATTGTTATCGCTTCCATCTCGATCTGCATGGTTCTCACCTTCATGCTGTTGATTGCGAATTCGAGCATCCTGTGATGATTCGACCTGTTCATTTCGCTCTCGTGACTTTGCCATCAACTTTTGCGCTTGCGTATTTAATATTGCTTGTTCCGTTGATGGGCGCTGCTGCTGTTGATGCTGCACAGTCGATGTTTCCTGCGTTCGCGGCAGCGCGATTTGCATTTCTACAGGCTTCATATTCATCAAATCACCCCGATTAGGCTAGTAACCCTCCACACGATCGATTATCGGTAAGGCGTCATCATGATGTCGCCTTCAACGATACGGAAGGAAATTCGCTGTGCCATATCCTTGATGAACCGTACATTGCGGCCAATAACCAGCTTGGCACCGCCGTATATCGTATGAGTTACATCTATGGAAGATACAGCAGTGTCCTCGAGCATTTTTTCGATTTCCAGCATACGCTCACGCATTTCGGTCTGCTCTCCAACAAGCTGTTTTTTCGTTGAATTCAATTTAATGCGCATTCCTAGTTTTTCTCCTGTCAACTGTCCAGTTGCAGCTAGTTGATCCAGAATACGAAGTGCTTTTTCGGTCTTCTCTACATTTTCAACATTGTATTTAAGCTTCGTTCGCAAATCTGTTAATTCATTACGCAAATCCGGTTGGACTCCCACTTCAATAATGGTGGCAGTAGACATCGTATTGCCGATCGTACGAGCGGTTACACGCTCGCCTGCCTGTACAATTCCGCCTACAATAAGTCCCTTCGTGCCTTGGCAAACGACACGCTTGCCTGCTCGAATGTTGGAATGCATAATGCTTTGCGACACATTGACTTCTGTGCCTGCAATAACGTTCGCCTCTTGAATGAACGAACATTTCACATGAGTTCCAGCTTTGACGAGTCCTTTATTGCTGGCAATAATTCCGCCGCTTACCTCAATGCAGCCTGCCGCAGTGAGCGTAGCACCTTCTACTCCGCCATAGACGCGGATATCCCCTGCCGCCTTAACCGTAAATCCAGTCAGTACATTACCACGAATGACGATTGTGCCGACAAAATCAATATTACCTGAGCGATAATCCACGTCTCCATTGACTTCAAATACAGGAAATACACTAATTCGATCTGGTTCAATTCGGGATACTAGTCCATCAATCGCTGAATAAAGTGCTTTTTCATCCTCATCAAGAACAACATTCTTACCTTGCTTGAAACGTGCCTCACGTCCATTGATTGCTTTCAGTTCCTCACCAAGAACGGACATGCCGGGTATCCCTTCTTGGCTTGGAATCCGCTTGGCTATCAATTGACCTTTCTTAACGTTGTCTAACTGCTTCACTTCACGAAAATCAATCGTACCGTCTTCTCTCTCAGCTGGCCTTGACTCGCTTCCGCTCTGCGGAAGCATTAATTCGATTCGACCATCTACACCGTGTACGGGTGCTTTTCCATGAGCGACCATCGTTGCACCACGAGCAAAATTGATCGGATTTGCAGCGATATCCTTCAGAACCTCAGGCTGTACTCCATATCGAACGCCATAAGAGCGCAGAAATTCGTTCAATTGTTCCACCGTACACTTGAGATCTTCGGCAGACTTCTTAAAATAGAGATGCGCCTGCATCTTATCTTCAGATATTGCGACATCCATATACTCTTCCAATGCCAATGTCATACTCACGAAAAACCCCCCTTTCTTTTTCTTCATTCAGCGTAGTCTCTCAACTATTCCGTATCTATTTTTAATTTTCCATTAACATAGGTTTCTGCTTCTCCAATACGGTTCGCAATCTTAATATCGCCTTGGAGTGCAGCTGCGAAATTCGGGAAGGTGATAAAGACATGACTTCCGCGATTTCACTTAAAGACAAGTCCTCGTAATAGAACAAGGAGATTACCGTTCTCTCTTTATCGGTTAATTTATCAATTCCTTGAACAAGGGCTTCCTTTAAATAATACTCATTGACCTTGTACTCTGGATTCTTCGCAGTCTCATCAATCAATAGCGATATTCGAGTCTCCGAGTCATCCTCTCGAATCGGATCTTCCAATGAACAAATCGACATAATCGATACATCTTGAAGCATTCCATGGAATTCCTTTTCGCTGACTTGCAAATAGGCGCTTACCTCTTCATCTGACACAGTACGCAAGTATTGCTGCTCCAATTGTTGATAAGCCTCTTCTATTTTTTCGCCTTTTCTCTTACCGAGCGAGGCACCCAATCTCCAGAGCGAAGTCCATCAAGGATTGCTCCCCGAACACGCCATGAGGCATAAGTTTCAAATTGCAATCCTCTTCGGTGATCGAATTTTTCAACAGCATCTATTAATCCAATAACACCATGGCTAGCCAGATCGTCCTTACTAACATTGCGAGGCAACCCTGCAGCAAGTCGATTCGATACGAAGTCGACGATGGATAGGTGGTTCTCTATCAATTGCCGCTTCGCATCCTGATCACCATGATCCTTCCAGCGTTCCCAAAGCCCCTCTTGCGAGCCAGGTTGTAATTTCTGTACGCTCACCGACAGTCAACCTCCTTACTTTTGTACGAAGTGACGAACAGCCTGTGCCAATTTCTCCGCATCTGGTTGCGGCTTGGTCACGAGCTTGGGTGGTTGCAGCGGTTGGAACGAGCCGCCATTATCATCTTCCGGATTCGTTTGTTTCGAATCTGGGCCAGACGGCCGCAGCAAGTCTCGAATAGCATCCTCTTCATCCGGAGTTGTCATATCCAACAGTGACCCTGCATTCGGGTTCTGATAAGAGCCTGATCCAGCCAGTACGGCATCAGCTTCTTTATGCAGCATGCCTAAGGCATATCTGACTCCATATGCAAGCCCAAACCATATCGCAAACGCAATGATTCCACGGAGCATACTCGTCGTCCAGACATTATTGCTCCAGGATACCATCATTGCAAGGAATGCTCCGACGGCACCAAATATGTAATTCCAACGTATTGTTCCTCTCATGCTATATATCCTTTTCACCCATCTGCACACTGCGAATGTGTAGTCTCCCGTCATCGCAGTACAGCTCAATCGTTCTCCCATAATTGCCGCCTGTATCTTCTGCGTGAAGCGGGATACTGTATTGCTCCAACATTACTTTGCAGGAATCAACATTACGTGGGCCGATGCGCATCATGTCGTTATTGGATGAAAAAGCGAACATTTGTGCGCCGCCGGCCATTTTCGCATGCATCCGGGACATGGAGGCCCCGGCTTCTGTCATGCGGCGTATTAGCTCTGGAATAGCAGTATCCGCATATTTGGCAATATTGCGATTTCCCTCTCTTGCTATATCGGAAGAGGGCAACATGACATGCGCCATCCCCGCGACTTGGGCAACGGGGTCGTATAATGTCAATCCAACGCACGATCCGAGACCGGTCGTACGTAAGGAACCGAAACGGCTCACCTGCAAATCGGCCATTCCGACTTTTACAACCGTCGACTCTTCTATCATTCGAATGGCACTCCCAATGCAGCAAATATTTTGTCAAAAGAGTCCGGGTCAGGTATTAAGAAAAAGGTCCCTTGCACTTCATCGCAATCCTGTAAAAACTTCGTATCGATTAACAAAGCGCTGTCTCCCATTTCCCCATACTGCAATATTCCGTAGTTGAGCACTGCACCTGCCATATCGATGGCAAGCTGAGGAACAGTTGGAGACATCGCCAGATGTGTGAAGTCTGCCAAGGAAGACAAGTACGAACCCGCTAATATATTTCCAATCTCCGACAAGGCGGACAATTCCATGTCATTGAACCATTGGTTAGTGTCTGAAGGAAGAGCTTCCAAATGTGACAGAAGGCGCTTAGCGGCATCGGTATCAAACATGAAGAATAAATGGCTTGGCGCATCTCCCTCGACGCGAAAATAAATCGCAATTACAACATGCTCTGCTCCACCGACCTCGTCCGCAATTTCTTCAAACGGCAGAAGCCGTACCTTAGGCACAGCCATGTCAATTGGCCGGTTGAGAAGACGGGATAGTGCCGTTGCGGCGTTGCCGGCACCAATGTTCCCGACTTCCTTCAGAACATCCAGCTTGAATTCTCCGAGACGTTCAAATAAATGCACGCTGCTACGCCTCAAGCTGCTCTAGTCGAATAATTTCGCTCTTATTCAGCACTTCGGCCAAATTGAGCATAATAAGCAAACGGTTATCCCCAATCTTAGCTACGCCGCGCAAGTATTTGGCTTGAATTCCGCCAACAACCTCTGGTGCCGGTTCGATATCCTCATCAATAATGTCGATGACATCATTGGCGCTATCGACAATAAAACCAACTTCCAGATCTTCATAAGCTACGATTATAATGCGGGATTGTTCAGTCACTTCCGCTGACGGCAAACCGAATCTGCCACGAAGCTCGATGACAGGAACGACAACACCGCGCAAGTTGATAACACCTTTAATGAAGTCATATGTTTTCGGAACTCGTGTAATAGGAAGCATGCGCTCTATCGTTTTTACCTTTTCTACTTCAATACCGTATTCTTCTTCTCCTAACGTAAAGACAACGACCTTTAATTCCTCTGCCATGTCGCGCCCTCCTTCATTTGAATATGGCTGTATTGCTATCATGAATAGATATTGATGATTACTTCAGTAAGGCATTCGGGTCTATGATCAACGCCACTTGCCCATCTCCAAGTATCGTTGCACCAGAGAAGCCCGGCGTGTTTTTCAAATAGGTTCCGAGCGGCTTCAGCACAATCTCGCTTTGACCGATAAAGTCATCTATAGCGAGTGCAGCCAAGCGTTCGCCTTTACGCACAATGATGATTTCTATCTCTTCTTCTTCCATATCCGAATAATTCGGACAATCGAACAATGTGCTTAGGGACAGCAAAGGAATTACGCTGTCTCGGTAATCGACCATTCGAATTCCACCGTGAACGCGGCGTATTTTCTCTTTCTTAACCAAGCTGGTTTCCACAATAGAGCTAAGCGGAATTGCATATTTCTCGCTGCCCAAACGGAAGAGCATTGCTGATAAAATCGACATCGTAAGCGGAAGCTGTACAATGAACTTCGTTCCTTGTCCCAACTTGGACTCTACGATAACATGTCCGCCAAGTGAAGTAATCTTCGATCTTACGACATCAAGTCCTACGCCCCTGCCTGAAATATCAGAGACTTTTTCCGCCGTACTAAAGCCGGAGGCGAACAATAACATATAAACTTGTTCATCGCTCATTTGAACTGCTCTCTCTGCAGTCACTACCCCATTCTTGATGGCTTTCTTCAGAACCATCGCGCGGTCAATTCCATGACCGTCTTCTTCAATTTCGATGAAGACATGGTTGCCGCTGTGGAACGCCCGAAGATGGACAGTTCCGGTTTCTGATTTGCCCGCTGCGATACGTTCTTCGATGGATTCAATACCATGGTCAACTGCATTACGCAGCAAATGGACAAGAGGATCACCAATTTCATCAATTACCGTGCGATCAAGCTCAGTCTCAGCACCTGTAATAATGAAATCTACTTTTTTATCTAGTGATTTAGCCAAGTCCCGCATCATCCGCGGGAATCTGCTGAATACTGTATCAACTGGCACCATGCGCAGCTTGAGTACGATATTTTGCAGATCGGAACTCACACGTGACAGATGCTCCACAGTGTCTGTCAAATCATGATTTTTCAGTTCTCCGGACAATTGTTCAAGACGAACACGGTCGATAAGCATTTCGCTTAATAGATTCATTAATACGTCAAGTCGCTCAATGTCCACTCGAATTGTTCGATTTCCAACTGGTTTTCCCGTAGCAGCGGCTGCTGTATTTGCCTTTCGAGCTGGAGCAGAAGGCGATTCCGAAGCCGCAGACTGCTCTTGCTTTACGTCGGGCTTGGATGGCGCTGCTGTTGCCGCAGCTTCCTGCTTTCCAGCTTGTATCTCATCAATCTGACTGTTCCAATTCCGAACATCATCAAGCGTGAATGGCTGCACCTGCACACTGTCCAGCTCTGAAACCTGTCCGATTTCTTGCTGTAGACGCGATTCCTGTTCGCTACTGACATAGAACACAGAAAATCCATTTTCGAACTTGTCCTGCTCGATGTCCTGTGCTGGCGGGTTCGACTTCACAACTTCTCCGTACTGCCCTAATACTTGGAACACCATATAAGCTCGAGCAGCCTTAAGCACGCAATCTTCACGCAATCGGATATGAATATGGTATACATGCATGCCTGCTTCCAGCGATTGCTCCAGTATACTTCTTTGGAATTCATCAAGCCGTTCGTTTTGCTCTTCTTCACCAGAAGCAGAGCTGCCGTCTTCAGAAGCTGCTTCTTTTTGTAGTCGCCCTTGACTATGGACTGAAGAGATGCAACGATTGCCGTCACATCCGCCTTCCCTTCACCGCCATTGGTGATATCGGAAACCATTGCTTCCAAAGCATCCAAGCTTCGGAATAACGTATCAAAAATGAAGGAGTCCATTGCAAGTAGGTTATTTCTCACAAGATCCAATACATTTTCCATCTGGTGGGTTAGTGAGGCCAAGTCCTCAAATCCCATCGTTGCCGACATCCCTTTGAGTGTGTGGGCAGACCGAAAAATAACTTGCACAATCCCAACATCGTCCGGCTGGTTCTCCAACTCTAGCATGTGCTCGTTCAACGCTTGCAAATGGTCGTTCGCTTCGTCAATAAACATGGACAAATATTGATTCAAATCCATGCTCGAACACCTCCTTTAACGATTTGCACAACAGTATCTGATCATTTCATCGCATGTGTGATGGACTTAGCCATCTGCTGAAGTGGAATGACTTGCGATACACATCCCAACTCGATTGCCGCGCGCGGCATGCCGAAGACGACGCAGCTTTCTTCACTTTCGACAAAGGTAGAAGTCACGCCCTCGTCGGCCAACCGTTTCATCATTTTTGCACCATCACTGCCCATCCCTGTTAACAGAACAATATGTCGTTTTAGCTCCTTCAACGGCAAAAGCGACTCGAAAAGGGTATCTACCGAAGGACGATGCCCGTTGCGAGGCTCTCCTTTAGAAAGAGCAATTGAATATGTCCCCTCCGGGTTGCGCACAGCCGTCATATGCATGCCGCCTGGCGCTATATAGGCTACTCCGGTATGAAGCACTTCGCCATGCTGCGCCTCTCTCACTTCGATATCGCTATAATTGTTCAATCGTTCAGCTAATGACTTCGTAAAATTAGGCGGCATATGCTGAACCACCAATATCGGCGCAGGGATTTGCTTAGGGAGCGATGATAACAGTTGCTTCAATGCACGCGGTCCGCCTGTTGATGTCCCGATGGCAATGATTTGATCGAATTTGACTAGTTGGGTCGCACTTACAGCTTCATGCTGTCCTGTGACCCGGGAAGACATCCCATCTATTTGCTCATCGCGACAACGTGGTTGTACTTCAGCATCTGAGATTGGAACAGGTGGCTTGTCCTCTCGAGAACGGCTAGTAACAGCCTTTTCGTCCGGAGTTCGACGTGTCTGCTTTTCATTAGCTGCCAATCTTGCTGCGGCTCGAGATGCCAATGGACTTTTAGCCTTTGGCTTATGCCCCTCCTCTTTACGAGGTTTCGAAGCAGATTGATTCGGCGGCAAAGCATGATTTTCTTCTGTCTGAGAAGCTGTCGCCGCATACTCCCTTTTAAGACGCTCCCCTTGTTCCCGCAATCGCTCAAGCTGACGCTTCCTTTCTTGAGAAGCGATAGCAGTATGCAGCTTCTCTCGAAGCATTTCTCCTACATTATGTATATCTTACGATCCGCCCGCTGGACTTGGCTTGCATACGAAGTCAAATGCTCCATATTCAAGGGCGGATAATGTTTCCGAACGCCCTTCCTCTGTCAAGCTTGACAGCATAATTACTGGAGTAGGACATTCTGTCATGATGCTCTGAAGTGCTTCTAAACCATTTCGAATCGGCATTTCAACATCAAGCGTCACAGCATCCGGTTTCAGTTCCATCACTTTATGTACAGCATCCACCCCGTCTGAGGCTGTCCCTACAATTTCAAAGGAATGATCCTGGATGATTAAATCAGAAATAATCGTTCGCATGAAGGCCGAGTCGTCCACAACAAGCACTTTCTTAGTTGTCAATTTCTCATCACGCTCCCTGGCAGCAATTTGTGAATACTGCGTCCTTCATTCCATTATGCGTTCATTTAGGAAGACCATTTGCCCAGCCATTTGCGCAAGAAATGCTTAACACCACCAGTTTGGCCCGCCTGCCCTGCTCCGTGCATATAGGCATTGGCTAGTTCGCGCAGTTGCTTGGCAACTATACATTGTGGATACAAAATGGTAAAACGGGATTTGCTTCTTCACAGCCTGCATGACATGAGGATCATCATACAAAATGCCAAGCGTGGGAATCGGGCGATGTAGGAATCGCTCCGCTACTGAGGATAGTCGCTCAGCAGTTTGGCTTCCCTCTTTCCAGTCAGATGCACGATTAATTACGAGACGGAACGTATGATCAGGTCTAGCTGCAGTCACAACCTTAATCAGTGCATAGGCGTCCGCAGTGGATGTTGGTTCTGGTGTGGTTACGACAAGTGTTTCATCCGCTGCAGTTAGAAATTGCATCGTTTCCTTACTTAAACCCGCTCCCGTATCGAACAATATGACATCATATTGTTCTGACCATTTTTCCATTTCCTGAATGAAGTGTTCAATATGAACAGAAGGCATATCCAGTAGTTCTTGAAACCCTGAGCCCCCAGGAATGTAATGCATCCCGCGAGGGCCCACCTGAATAATATCCTGCAAGGAACGCCCGTCACGCAGCACATGCATTAGGCTTACCCCCGATGTCGCACCAAGCAGTACATCGATGTTCCCCATGCCAATATCTGCATCGAATACTAGTGTTCGATATCCCGCCTCCTGCAAGGAGAGTGCAAAGTTCAACGTGAAATTGGATTTCCCCACTCCACCTTTGCCGCTCGTAACCGCAATAATGCGTGCCGTTGAAACCTGAGCGCGTTCCTGCGGCTTTCTGCTTACCGGCATCATTCGAGCTTTCTCATGACGGGACTCTACCAGTTGTCTTAGCCCTTCTGCTTGATCATAGCTCATCTCGTCATGCACCTACTATTCGTCTTACCGCATCATCCACTTGAAATGGCTCGATATCATCAGGTACGTTTTGCCCTGTCGTCACATAGCTGAACGGAATTGTCGTCCGCTCAGCAAGCTCCAATACTGAACCGAATGTATCTGTTTCATCCGCCTTCGTGAAGATAATCCGGTCGATACGCTGTCTCGAGAAACGCTCCAATATAGCTATCATATCTTCCGTCTTGGAGGTTAAGCTCAAAACGAGAAATGTCTCGCTGTCTGGATACGGTCTGAGCATCGTATTCAACTCATTTACATACATGTCATTGCGGAAGTTCCGCCCAGCTGTATCCATAATGATGAGATCACAGCCCTGCAGCGCGCGAAGCGCCCGCTCCGTGTCATTTGGTGAGGTCACTACCTCCATTGGTACGTTCAGGATTGATGCATACGTTCGCAACTGTTCAACCGCAGCAATTCGATACGTATCCGAAGCAATAAGCCCTACCTTGCGCTGATGATGGAACATTTGATCCGCCGCCAGCTTCGCAATCGTTGTCGTCTTGCCTACTCCTGTTGGCCCTACTACGTACAAAATACGGGTAGCCGGTGTCAATCCATGAACAACATGCGACTGCAGCTTTTCCTCCACAATGTCTTTCACATAACCTCTCAGCACATCGGAGTCAGGTTCCTCTTCACGGTTTAATTTGCATTGCTCCCAAGCTTGTTGAACATACCCGTAAGCAGCCTCTTGTGACAGTCCCTGCAAACGAAGATGGCGCTCTACTTCCTGCGCGCTTTCTGACCATGAATCATAGTTGACACGCTCCATAACTTTACGCATCATCCGTTTCATTTCAGCCAATTCCTTTTGCAAATGCGGATCTGCCTGCTCTTCTTCAACCGATGTTATCGGAACAACGGAGCGCTCAGAACGTGCAAAAGGAAGCTGTGCCGGGGGCTCAGTCGTATTTTCCTCTACCGACTCAACCGCCGCCAAATGCAAGGATGTCGGAGGATAAGCTGCTCCGTTGGAGGTTATAGATTGCTGTACACGGTTGGCTGCATCAGCATGTCGCTGTGCTATTCCTTGCTCCGCTGCATCCCTAGTAAGAACGCTTCCTCCAGTTCCTCCGTACATTGAACGGGCAACCGATGAAGGGATATATGATTGCATCCCTCCATTGCCAGAAATCTGATTCGATTGTGTGGGAGTCTTCACAGCAGGCTTGGTTTGTTCGTCGACAGCTGCAACTACCTCAATGGCCCGTTTGCGGAACATGCCAAGAATACCGCCTGTCTTAACCTCTTTAGTGCTGACAATGACCGCATCCTTGCCCAGCTCTTGCCTGATTTGACTCATGGCCTCCGGCATCGTTTCGACGAGGTACTTTTTCACCCTCATACATTCACCACTCCGACGCTTTGAATTTCAACATTTGGTTCAAGCTCATTGTAGGACAGCACCGGCACATCCTGCATTGCACGCTCCATCAACTGGCGCAAATACATGCGAATATTCGGAGATGCAAGCATAATCGGCGAATGTCCGGATTGAAGGAGCTTCTGAATCTGTTCGCTCATGCGCTGATATACTTGCTGTGTCGTATTCGGATCCAGAACAAGGTAAGAACCATGCTCATTTTGCTGCACATTCTCCGCAATTTTCTTTTCCAAGCTAGGCCCAATTGTAATAACACGCAGCGTCTCGCCTGGAGTTGAATATTGCTGTGTAATTTGTCGTGCTAGCGCTTGACGTACATATTCCGTCAACACATCCGGATCCTTCGTGTATGTACCGTAATCGGCCAGTGTTTCGAATATCGTTACGAGATCGCGAATCGATATTTTCTCTCGCAGCAACTTAGCCAAAACTTTTTGAACATCACCGATCGTCAATACATTTGGAATCAGTTCATCCACAAGTGCAGGATATTGTTCTTTAACAGTTTCAACAAGCGATTTTGTTTCCTGACGACCAATAAGCTCGTGTGCATGCTTCTTAATGATTTCGGTCAGATGCGTAGCCACGACGGAAGGCGGATCTACAACCGTATATCCTGCCAATTCGGCACGCTCCTTCATTGCATCATCCACCCATAACGCAGGCAGTCCGAATGCCGGCTCTACCGTTTCGATTCCTGATACCGATTCATCATCATAACCAGGGTTCATCGCCAGATAATGATTGAGCAGAAGCTCGCCGTGGGCTACCGCGTTGCCCTTGATTTTGATAACATATTCATTCGGCTTCAGTTGGATATTGTCCCGAATCCGGATGACGGGAACGACTAATCCAAGCTCCAATGCACATTGGCGTCGAATCATAATAATGCGGTCGAGCAAATCCCCGCCTTGCTGTGTATCCGCTAGTGGAATGAGTCCATAACCGAACTCAAATTCAATCGGATCAACCTGCAACAGATTGACTACACTTTCTGGACTGCGCACTTCTTCAATTTGCAGCTCTTCTTCAAGCTGTTCTTCTTCGATTTGCCGTTCATCAATGTTCTTCTGCATCCGATACCCAGCAATCGCGAGAATAACGGCAAAAGGAATCGTAGAACCAATTCCAATTGGGGTAAGAAGACCAAGCAAAGCGATCGTTCCTGATACAATGTAAAGCAGCTTTGGATAGGCAAACATCTGCATTCGCAAATCTTCTGCCAAATTACCATCAGATGCTGCTCTTGTTACGATAAGACCTGCTGCAGTCGAAATGAGAAGCGCTGGAATTTGGCTGACGAGACCATCACCGATCGATAAAATCGAATACGTGGATGCCGCATCGCCAAAAGATTTGCCATGCATCGCCATTCCGATAATGAAGCCGCCAATCAGGTTAATAAGTAGGATGATGATACTTGCGATCGCATCCCCTTTTACGAATTTGCTGGCACCGTCCATGGCGCCATAGAAATCCGCCTCTCGACTAATCTTATCGCGGCGATCACGGGCCTGCTGCTCGTTGATAAGTCCTGCATTCAAGTCTGCGTCAATTGCCATCTGCTTACCGGGCATCGCATCGAGCGTAAAGCGTGCTGATACTTCAGCGACCCGCTCTGAGCCTTTCGTAATAACAATAAACTGTACAATGACAAGAATGAGGAAGACGACAAGACCAACTGCGATATTTCCTTGCGTTATCCACTCACCAAAGGTGGCAACTACGTCACCAGCTTCGCCATTCGTAAGAATTTGCTTCGTAGTGGATATGTTCAGCGCGAGTCGGAACAATGTCGTAATGAGCAGCATAGCCGGGAAAATCGAGAAGTTCAACGCTTCCCTCGTATTCATGGCAATGAGCAAAATCATGAGCGCGATCGATATATTGATTACGAGTAAAATGTCTAGCAACCATGTCGGTATGGGCAAAACCATCATGAGTACGATACCGATAATACCGACCAAGACGAATAAATCCCTCGTTTTCACGGAATGCACCCTCCATCCTTGAACAAATCAATCAATTGACTTTGCCTTTTAATTTGTATACGTATGCCAGTACCTCAGCCACGGCTTGGAACAAATCGGCCGGAACGGTTTCGCCAATATCGGCCCTTTGATACAAAGCACGGGCGAGCGGCTTGTTTTCCATCGTTATGACGCCGTGTTCCTTGGCAATCTGCTTAATACGGAGCGCGACGTAATCCTGTCCCTTGGCGATAATCTCTGGCGCATCCATCGCGCCGCCATCATATTTCAATGCAATGGCAAAGTGCGTCGGGTTCGTAATGACGACATCCGCCTTTGGCACCTCCTGCATCATGCGCATGAGCGCCATGCGTCGCTGACGTTCACGAATCTTACCCTTAATGAGAGGGTCGCCTTCGGTCTTTTTGAATTCGTCCTTAATGTCCTGTTTCGACATCCGTAAGCTTTTCTCGTATTCGTACCGTTGGTACATGTAATCCAAAGCAGCAAGCACGCATAACGCTGCTCCAATCTTCAATCCGAGCATAAGCGTCAAGTGACCCGTAAATGACATAATGTCATTCAATGGAACATGGGACAGCATGACAATCGTATCTCTCTCTCCCCACAATGAGGTGTAGACGATCACGCCGATCGTCGTAAGCTTCAAGATCGATTTCAGAAATTCAACTACGGAACGCATGGAAAAAATGTTTTTGAACCCTTTAATCGGATCAATCTTCTCTAATTTCATCTTCAACGGCTCGCCAGTAAACAGGAAGCCAACCTGCATATAGTTAACGACCAGTGCAATGACAATTGCTGCAATGAACAACGGTGCCATTATGATCATTAGCTTCATAAAAATAGAGCTAAAGTAACTAAGCACATTGTTTGCCGTTACATCCATGGTAAGCCGGTTTTGCAATACATCAGAGAATAATTCGACAATCCGATCCTTCATAAAGCCGCCGAGTGCGAACAAGCAAGAGAACCCTGCCAAGAGAATGAATGCTCCTGAGAGATCCATACTTTTGGCAACTTGCCCTTTCTTGCGTGACTCCTGTCGTTTCTTCGGCGTAGCTTTCTCTGTCTTCTCTTGCGAGAAAAGCTGCAAGTTCAGCTCATAACGTAGTGCATACGCGTGACGATTCGACTCATCTGTACGTATCTCGTGAAGCTGCTTCATCCTCTCGCCCCCATCATGCGTAACAACTGATCGAGCGCTTCGAACAGCGTAGAGAACAATTGCTGCAGTACGTATACAAGGCCTGGTACGACTAGCAGCAACATAAGAAGACCAACAATTAGCTTCAGTGGGATGCCCACGACGAAAATATTAAACTGTGGCGCTGTACGCGCTAGAAATCCCAGTGCTACATCAGTTAAAAACAATGCAACGATAAGTGGCGCAGAGACCTGAAACGCAATGATGAAAGCTTCTGTGAATGATTTCATAATGAAATCTGTAACATTCCCATTTGCAATTTGTGCGAAAAAAGCATTTTCATCCAGCGGAAGCCACTTAAAACTTTGCATAATTCCGTCGATAAAGTAATGGTGGCCGTTCATTCCAAGAAACAATAACACGACAAATATGTATTTAAAGTTGCCCATCACAGGTGAACTTGTCCCGGTCAAAGGATCAATGACATTAGCTATGCCGAATCCAATCTGCATATCAATGAATGATCCTGCTGTCTGCACAATGGAGAAGAACAGTTGAGCCAAATATCCAATGAGCAAACCTATTAATATTTCCCGGACAATATATACGATATAAGTTCCATCTGTTGGTACACTCTTGCCAAGCCCAAACAACAAATAGGCGATAACACTGACGAAGAATGCGAGCCCAATCTTGAAACGAATCGGCACGCCTCGGGAAGAAAAGACAGGGACGGCGACAAAGAATGCCGCAAT
This sequence comes from Paenibacillus alvei DSM 29, assembly GCF_000293805.1. Classification (GTDB taxonomy): domain Bacteria; phylum Bacillota; class Bacilli; order Paenibacillales; family Paenibacillaceae; genus Paenibacillus_B; species Paenibacillus_B alvei. The sequence continues at coordinate 337,089 of NZ_AMBZ01000008.1, forward strand.
TCGACACAGCGAGAGCAAAAAACAGGGAAAGCTTGTACGAGCATTTCCATGGCTTCACTGCCTAACCGATATAATGATGCAAGTTATTTAAAATATTGTGCGTAAAATCCACGAGTGTCGTTAAAATCCAGGGTCCAAATAGCAGAATTACGATCATAACCGCCACAATTTTCGGCACGAATGCAAGTGTCTGCTCTTGAATTTGTGTCGTCGCTTGAAATATGCTTATCAGCAATCCTACGACTAAGGCTACTGCCAGCATGGGCGCGCCGACCTTAAGAACAGTAAACACAGCCTGTCCAGCCAGCCCCATTATAAATTCTGCACTCATGTTCATTCCTCCCGTTCGCCATGTCCCACTCGCGTCATGTATTGAAGCTCATGAGCAATGATTTCACTACGAGATACCAGCCATCGACGAGCACGAACAATAAAATCTTGAACGGCAGCGATATCATGACTGGCGGCAGCATCATCATCCCCATGGCCATTAGCGTACTGGCCACTATCATATCGATGACCAAGAATGGGATAAAGATCATAAATCCCATTTGGAACGCCGTCTTCAACTCGCTGATCGCAAATGCAGGCACGAGTACGGTTAACGGAATATCTTCATATGTTTTCGGTTTTTCCGTTTTGGTGTATTTCATAAATAAGAGCAAATCTTTCTCACGTGTATGTGAGAACATAAACTTCTTCATCGGAACAGATGCCTTCTCGAGCGCTTGGTTTTGATTCAACTCACCCTTTAAATACGGCTGCAGGGCAGTTTGGTTCACTTCACCAATGGTCGGGGACATCACAAACAAAGTAAGAAAGAGCGCCAGACCAATCAACACCTGATTGGGCGGCATCTGCTGCGTCCCTAGGGACGTTCGAACAAATCCCAAAACAACCACAATACGTGTAAAGGATGTCATCAGTACGAGTATTGCTGGAGCTAAGCTCAATATTGTAATAAGCAGCAATATCGATATCGATGATGCTCCCGGCTGTCCTCCGCCACCAACTTTAATGTCGATGTCTGGAATGATGGGAGATGCCATTGCCCAATGAGCTGACATGCTGGATACAAACAGTGCGACGGTTACAGATAGTAACAATTTTTTGTTCATGAATCCATCTACCGATCTTCTTTAATATCATCTTTTAATAGTTGCTCCACTTGCTCGCTGCGCTTCGGCATGCGTTCAAGCTTCTCGTGAAACATTTCATGAAATGAGACTGTGTCCGTCTCTTCTAGCTTCGTGTTACTGTCAACGTTGCGTCCATTGCGTCCAACCCGCAGACGCTCCTTCCACTCCGACCAGGAGGTTGGCCATGTCGCTGTCGGCTGCTCGCGTTCAAGCGCCGCGATGAAGCGTGCCGCTTGGGCCGGATCGGATATTTTATCAATGAGTGTAATATCTTCCCCGATGCCCAATACATAGACGACATCGCCAACTTCTACGATTTGCATCGACTTGTTCGGTCCGAGGCCGGTGCCGCCCAACGTCCGGATACTCTGGTTCAATTGCCACATTCGATTCTTGCGGCTCAACAGCTTGATGAACAGCACGATAAGCACGATAATGACGGCAAGCGACAACAACACGGTCAATAAGCTCGATAAATATCCATCGACACCAGATGATTGCATCAGTTGACCGCTGTCATTTTTCATACAATTACCCTAGCGTCTTCTTGATAGCTTCGATTACGCGATCAGCTTGGAACGGCTTCACGATGAAGTCCTTCGCGCCTGCTTGAATCGCATCGATTACCATGGCTTGCTGCCCCATAGCGGAGCACATAATGACTTTGGCGTTTGGATCGGATTTGCGAATTTCTTTAAGCGCTGTAATTCCGTCCATTTCCGGCATTGTAATGTCCATTGTAATCAGGTCAGGTTTATGTTCTTTGTACTTTTCGATCGCTTGCGCACCGTCCGATGCTTCCGCGACAACATCATAACCATTTTTAGTTAAAATGTCGCGAATCATCATTCGCATAAACGCTGCGTCATCTACGATCAAAATACGGTTTGCCATCGTTGAGAATCCTCCCCAAATCTTATTGTAGTTTTTGAATTCGATCCCACTGATTGATAATATCTGTGACACGCACGCCGAAATTCTCGTCAATAACCACAACTTCACCTTTAGCGATCAGCTTGTTGTTGACAAGAATGTCGACAGGTTCGCCTGCCAGCTTGTCCAGCTCGATAATGGAGCCCTGGGAAAGCTCCAAAATGTCTTTGATCTGTTTGTGTGTCCTACCTAATTCTACTGTGACTTTGAGTGGGATGTCCAACAATAAATTTAGATTTGATTCATCCGGTTGTTGGTATGGAGCCGACTGGAAATTTGCGAATTGCACAGGCTGCACATTCACATTCCGATTAGGCGCTGTCCCATATGCTGCAGCTTGATCTCTATGCATATCCACACCCGGCGTATGCATTGGAGCAGATGTATAAGGTTGCTGCATTGCGTGTCCTCCTCCCATTGGATCATAATGGCCCTGCATCGGCGGAACGTGAGATTCCATAGTTGGTGCAGTCATTGGCGGTTCATAAGCTGATTTTGCTTCTGGCTGCATTTCTGCAACTGGAGCTTCTGCAGCAGCCGCAGGTTCATCTGAAGCTGAGTCAAGAAGCAGAGAGATCATATTACGTGCAAATGGAACCGTTAATATTTGCATGATCGTGGAATCGATCAGGTCACTAATTGTCAGGCGGAATGAAACCTTAACGAGCACGTTATCATCAGGCAATGTGTCTACACCAGTTCCATTGGACATGTCCAAGATCCCGATCCCCGGAGGGGAGATATTTACCAATCGGTTAAATATCGTGGACATCGATGTTGCAGATGATCCCATCATTTGGTTCATCGCTTCTTGTACAGCACTAATATGAATTTCTGTTAAATCATGGCTTGTGTTTGTGCCGTCTCCACCCAGCATCAAGTCTGCAATTACTTGCGCATCCGATGTTTTAATAACGAGTGAATTTACACCCTCAAAGCCTTCCACATAACGCACGTGAACAGCTACATGCGGCTTAGGAAATTCATTTTCCAAGTTTTCACGCTGCAGCAGCGAAATGCGAGGCGTTGTGATCTCGACCTTTTTACCGAGCAGTGTGGACAATGCTGTCGCTGCACTACCGAATGTAATATTGCCGATCTCGCCCAACGCGTCAATTTGAATCGGGTCTAAAAACTTTTCAATGGAAGGAGTACCGGCTTCTTCGGCAGACGGTTCATCCGATGATCTCTTCAGCAACGCGTCAATTTCCTCCTGTGACAAGTAGTCCTTACTCGTCATGCTCTTCCACTCCTTCATCTACAACTTGCTCGATTTGTACTGAAATTCGATCCTTGTATACACCAGGTGTTCCTATGTATTTCTCGCGTTCGCCGACCCGGATCGATAATCCGCTGTCAACCGGCTTGTTCAACGCGATTACATCGCCAACGGCAAGCTGCATCAGCTCATGTACCGTAATTTGGGATGTCCCAAGCTCCACCGATATAGGCAGTTTTGCTTTTGTTACGCGCTGGCGCAATTTTTCGACTTCAATCGGTTCCCTTGTCTTCTTCTCCGACACGAACCAATGGTGTACGGAGAGCTTCGGCATAATCGGCTCAATGACGACATGCGGAATACACAAGTTAATCATCCCCGTCGTATCTCCAATTTTTGTGCTCAAAGAGATGAGCGCAATTGTTTCATTGGGCGATACGATTTGCATAAATTGTGGATTTGTCTCCAGTGCTTCAAGTCTTGGTTCAATATCAAGGACATTTTTCCAAGCTTCTTGCAAACTGTCGAACGCGCGGCTGAATATCCGCTCCATTACCGTCGTTTCAATCTCTGTCAACGCATTGATCTTCGAAGGAGACATACCAGTACCACCCAGCATGCGATCCAGCATTGCAAAGGCTACGTTAGGGTTCACTTCAAGAACCATCCGTCCCTTGAACGGTTCAGCCTCAAAGATATTCAAAATGGTCATTTTCGGAATAGACCGAATAAATTCGTCATACGGCAGCTGCTCCACCTGTACGACATTGATTTGTACAAATGTCCTGAGTTGCGCAGAAAAATATGTTGTTAAATATCTGGCAAAATTCTCATGGATGCGTGTTAAGCTGCGAATATGATCCTTAGAAAATCGAACAGCCCGCTTAAAATCATAAGAGCGAATTTTTCGCTGCGTTTCCTCTTTTTTCAGCTCTTCGGCATCCATTTCTCCAGAGGACAACGCCGCGAGCAAGGCGTCAATCTCATTCTGTGACAGCACGTCAACCAATCGTTTCACCCCCTTACAGGAATCAACTACAACAGATGTAAGCGCCCCTTAGAGGCGTTGCATAATGAAATCAGTCAAGTCGACTTGGACGACCTTGCCTTCCGGCAACTGCTTATTAATCAATTCAAGCAGCTTGGAACATAATTGATCCTGTCCCTTCATGCCTTGCAGCTCTTCTGGCTTCATATCAGCGAGCGTGCGCAGTATGAGAGGCTTAATGCGAAGGTCTTTGATCTTGTCGAACTGTTCCTTGGTCTTCTTGCTGTCCAATTGAAATGCGAATCCTGTCAGCACAATATAGTCGTGATCCGCCAGGTTCGTCTTGATTTCATTCATACTGGACGTCATATCTACAATTTCATCGGCAGACAGTCTAGGTACGGCAATGTTCCCAGTTGGGGTTGCTTGTTTCCCTGGTGTTGTGTTCCATATTATAATGACTACCACTGCAATTAACGTGAGCGCTAGCAGCACCGTAATCATCCACGGCAGCATTCTTTTCATGGTTGACCCTCCGATAATTCTGTCTTCTTCGTTCCTGCAATAATGCCTACAGAACGTATGTATTGTTCAATACGGGTAATAACTTCTTGCCCTTTCTCCAGCACAATTACCTTTTTACCTGTCGTTAGGGTGATGTACGTATCTGGCGTCTCTTCAACGGACTCGATAAGAAGGGCGTTCACCCAAATAGGCGATCCATTCAATCTCGTAACAGATATCATTCTATTCCTCCTTTCGAGCGCCGCCCGTCATCCCGCAAGCTTGGCCATTACAGACACGGCTACCTGCGGGATTCAGGAAGCATTATCTGCTAATGCTTATCGCTTCAAATTAACAACCTCTTGCAACACTTCATCTGAAGTGGTGATGATGCGAGAGTTCGCTTGGAAGCCGCGTTGTGCAACGATCATTTCTGTGAATTCAGAAGTCAGATCGACGTTCGACATTTCCAATTGACCTGAAATGATAGCGCCTGTACCTGCTTCCGGATCGTTCGCCTCCGAAAACTCATCAAGAGTGCCGCCCTCGATCGCATTCGGTGTCAAGCGGTACAAGTTGCCCCCAACCTTTTCCAGACCTTCAGGATTCGGAATTTTTGCAATACCGATTTTAACACCGGTTGCTTCCGTCGTACCGTCATCCTTCTTTGCTACGATTTCACCATTTTGCCCGATAGTGAAGGCAACGATCTCTTCATCCAGCGTAATTGGCTCACCACCTGCATCCAATACCCGCAAGCCGTCAGAAGTAACGAGTTGGCGATTGGCATCCAGATGGAAGTCACCAGCCCGTGTAAAGAAGGTAGCCCCATCTTCCCCCATGCGAACCGCGAAGAATCCATCTCCATCAATACGCAAGTCTAGCGGACGGTTCGTCGTCATCGCACTGCCGCCTGTATGAATATTGTCAATCGAAGCAACAACAGAGCCGAGTCCGATCTGCTTGGCATTGACGCCTCCTGTACCATCATCACCTGGTGCAGTTGTTCCTGATACCGTTTGGCTCATAATATCCTTAAAGGTTACACGTCCAGCCTTGAAGCCAGCTGTGTTCACGTTCGCAATGTTATTGCCGATTACGTCCAGCTTGGTTTGAAAGCCGCGCATCCCGGATACACCCGAGTACATGGATCGAATCATTTTTTTACCTCCGACTATTCATTATTCCGCTCACTTCAGTCGTTCCATGAGCGAAGGCCTCCTTAACGGTCCAGCCTTGTTATACAGCGTTCTTACCGCGTGTATAATCTTTCATCTTTGTTTCCTATTCACAACCAGTGAACATTAATTCATAAGAACAGCACTGTCTATTTGTGTAAAGATGTGATCCTGTTGAGATGCCTCGTCCAAAGCAGTAATCACCGTTCGAGATTGAACATTCACAATAAACGCCTGCTTATTGACTACAACCAACGACTGCTTAGCCCCTTTGGATTCTGCTTGTGAAATAGCCTGCTTCATTTTTTGCATGAGATCCGGCGTCATGGACATCCCGCGCTCCTTCATTCGAGCTTGCGCATGATGACTGAACCGAACATCCTCTTGCTTATGAAGCTCCTGACTCAGCAGCTGCTGGAACGGAGGGAGAGCATTGGTCTTTCCGTTCAAAGCCGTCCGCGAAGTTGAACTTGCCTGTACAGGACGAATCGGCGGCAAGTGTCCTAGCGGCCCATGGATATTCATGAGTTTTTCTCCACGGCTTGTTCCGGCTTGCTTGTCTTATTTCCATCCTCTTGTTCGCCCGATGGCATGCGAATTTCCGTAATGTACTTCATTTCGACTTCGTCCTTGCCTACTTTGGCATACATTTTATTATCACGGACTAATATTGAATCCACGATACCTGACTTGATTTGAGTCGTGCTTTCATTACCATCCGTGTCCGCTGCATCTTTTTGAGCGATCCAATTAATTTGCTTTCCAATCATATTGGAGGACATTCCAAGCGTCTGCTGCATCGTATTCATCTGCGTCGAAATATTCATCAACTGCTCAACAGAACTGAATTGCGCCATCTGTGCGATAAAGTCGCGATCCTGCATTGGCTGCATCGGATCCTGGTTTTGCAATTGCGTGATTAGAATTTTAAGAAATTCATCCTTGCCCAGCTTCTTCTCTTCCACACGTCCTGCCAAAGCCATATTGTCCTTGTGATAGTTCGGGAACGTTACGACTTTATGCAACTGATTGTTCGTGACACCATTAATTTCTCCCGGCACTTCCGCCCCTCCCTTCTCAATGCTTGCTGTTCTACATTGCGTACGATTTATACCGATGCTGAGAAGGTAGATTGACCATGAGCACGCAGTGCCTCTTTCACTTGCTCTTCATCTTGTATTAGCGCTGCTGCTTCTTCAATGGAAGCTGCTGCTGAACGCTGCTTTGATTGACGTTCTGACGACTGTTGTCGGTTAGCATTGGACTCTCTTTGTTCTTGGAACATCGATGAAGTCAAGGATGAAGCTGGCTGCTGCGCAACTTCAATCTTCTCAACTTGGATGCCTTGTGTCTGCAGCGCTCCGCGCAGCATTGACATCTGTTGCTCCAGCATTTCCTTCGCTAGTCCATGCTCCGTCATAAAACGAGCTGTCAATTGTCCATTATGCATCGTTAAGCGAATATCAACTTGTCCCAAATGCTCCGGATACAACGAGATTTTCGCTTCGGAAACACTTCCTAGCTTGCTGAAGCGAAGCTGCTTCACAATGAATCCAGACATTTCATTTGCAAATCGATCAGCATGAACAACAGGTGTAGATTTCGCTGTATTCAATCCGTCCTGTTTCATTGCCCATTGACCCGCCAGCATGACTTGTTGAACAGGCTGTCCTTCGTTGCTGTCCAATGTGGTTGGTTCCACAACAGCTCCTGATGCTGCTTGATTCGCTGTAGATGGACGAAGCAGTGCATTTAATTCGTCGATCCTTTTCACGACACCCTGCAATTGGCCATCCTCTTGCCCAGCGGCCTTAGATGCAGCCGCTTGATTCGCTCCATTTCCAGTAATGAACCGCAAAAGATCCTGATTCCCATCAACTTCTGAGCCAGTACCATTAGCAAGAAGCGCAGCACGCAGCATATGAGTGAATTGATGCGGTTCAGCATTGCCCTTTGGTGCTTCCAAATACGCCGCCAATTGAGCCAATACATCACGAACCGCTATTGTAATCGTCTCTGGCTGTGCAATCAAATTCTGAAACTGTGCTGAGTCTCCTTGCTGTCCTGGATTCTGCTGTTGTAGCCACTCGTGCGTCTGCAGAAGCCACTGCTGCAATGCAGCCATTAGTGCAGAGTCGGGATTTGCTGCAAGCTGCTCATCCAGCTGCTTAAGCGGCTCATCGAACCATTGATCAATGACCGCCGTTAACGCCTCCCCGTCTTCGGAGCCCAGCGCAGACAGAAGCTCATTTGAAGACATCATCGAGCTAAGCGAAGAAGACATCGTCGCTTCTCCTTCAGCCCCAGCACCGCCCATGCACTGAGCAAGGGTAGCCCAGAATCCACTGGCGCCAGTATCGCCTTTTGATTGAACACCGCTGAAAAAGGATGCTGCATTACCAGCTGATACGTTCGTAACCGTTCCTGACATGTTATCACCTCCTTCCGTAATTTACGGTTATTGGTTCGGCAATAATTTTGCAACTAATTTGGCAGTCTTTGTCTTGTCCAAATCAGTCATCGCATTGATTAATTTCGAGCGCGTCGCATCATCGACCGAGCTCAATACCGTCAATGCTTTGTCCGGGTTGATTTTTGCTGTTTCAAGCAGGAAGCTTGCCCCACTCTTCGGAGTCATGCTTGAGAATGTTTTGCTAAGTTGTGAGCGATCCAGCCCCGTTTGAGCCTCTTTCGTACTTTCGTTCTTCTTCAGTCTTGCTTGCAGAGCGCGTACTTCGAGATTGTCGGACGGCTTGATATTCTTCAACATCATGGATGCCTCAGCTGCCACCTTCGGATTCATCTTCTCTAGAACCTTGACTCGGTTATCCTGCTTCATCGCATTTAATACAAGCACAATTTCTTCCGTCGCCATGTTTTCTAAAATGGGCGCTGCCTTACTTGGCATCATCTTCGCATAGATATTCGCCAAATCCTTAATTTGTCGATCTGACTGCTCTTGGTTGGTTTGTTCTTCTTGGCGATTGCTCTTGAGCGTTTGCAGTTCATGCTTCAACTCGGCAACTTCACCCTCCAAAGTTTTACGCTTGTCCGCTAGAACCCGTAAATCCTGATCTTTCGAAGTAAGCAATGCCTTCAATTCAGTTATTTGATCAGACTGTGCCTTAGCGTCATCCTGTTTCGCTTTCTCTTTTTTCTCTTCCTTCGCTTTTTCCTTCGTTGCCTCGTCTGGAGTGACCCATTTATTCACGATCGGAATTTCACTCGCAATCGACACCAACTGGTTGCGCCAGTTTGCATTAAAAAGCGTCAAGAGCACGCCGATAAGAATAATCGCGAAAATAATTGGAGTTACAAAGAACAAAAACCGCTCAAAACCTGAATAATTACTTTCTTTCTCTTCTTCTGTCATTATCTCTGACACTGCTATCCCTCCTGCTTGTGCGGCGGGTCTGAACCGGTATCCATGTTAGCGGGCGGCCATGTGATAGCGGACCGTTGCGAGCTCGTCCATCTCACTTTGCTCCCACAATGCCGTTTGCCGCTTGAACTCCTCTTCTGCTTTTTCACGGGCTTTGGTCCATACCTTTTCATCTGTCATCCGTTCGGCAAGCTCACCTTGCTTGTCCTGAACATGGATTTCGGCAGAGCGCACCCGTGTCCTCGCATGTTGGATTTGCTGTTCCACATGGGAGATGTACTGCTGCCAAGCTTGAACTTGCGCAGCCGGCGCACAGCTGTCTACGCTCTGCTGCAGTTGCTGCCTCGCTGTCTCGAATTCTCGAAGACATTCCTGTAGACTATTCTCCTCTGCATGAAGATGTCCAACAGCCTCTGACAGCATCCATTCTGCTTGTTTCTTCTCATTCGTCTTCAGATCCAGTACCTTCTGGAATGAATAATGAAAAGCTCGCACTGCTCATTCAACTCCCTGGAAATTGCATCATTAATTGCTCAACTGTGTTCTCATAAGAAGCCTGCTCCTCAATACGCTGCTTCGTGAACGACTCGATTTGTTCAATATAGGCAATAGCCTCATCGATCGCCGGGTTACTGCCCTGCTGATAAGCGCCGATGTTAATTAAATCTTCGGATTCACGGTAGACCGCTAGCAGCCGCTTCAATTGCTCTGCGGCTAATTGATGATCTCTTGGCACAATATCCTTCATAACCCGACTGACACTAGCCAATATATCGATTGCAGGAAAATGTCCCTTATTGGCGATGCTTCGGTTCAACACAATGTGTCCATCAAGTATCCCACGTACCGCATCGGCAATTGGTTCATTCATATCATCACCGTCAACGAGCACGGTATAAAAAGCAGTAATCGAGCCGCTAGTTCCGGTTCCCGAGCGTTCCAGCAGCTTCGGCAAGCTTGCGAACACAGAAGGAGTATAACCGCGTGTCGCCGGAGGCTCTCCTACTGCAAGTCCAACCTCACGCATTGCCATCGCATAACGGGTAACGGAATCCATCATGAGCATGACATTCATGCCGCGATCTCGGAAATACTCCGCAATCGTCGTTGCTATCAGCGCACCCTTAATCCGAACGAGCGCAGGCTGATCCGAGGTTGCAACAATAACAACTGAACGAGCAAGACCTTCAGGCCCCAAATCCCGCTCAATAAACTCCAACACTTCACGTCCGCGTTCACCAATAAGAGCAATGACGTTCACATCAGCATCGGTATTGCGTGCAATCATGCCAAGAAGTGTACTCTTCCCGACGCCTGATCCGGCAAATATACCTACGCGCTGACCATTGCCTATCGTCAGTAATCCATCGATTGCTCGTACACCGACTCCTATTGGACTGCTGACTCGTTGGCGTTTCAACGGATTGGCCGGTGTATTCGTTGTTGAATACTGTGACATTCGTGTCGGCAAGTAGGAACCGTCAAGCGGTCTTCCAAGTCCATCTAACACTTTGCCAAGAAGCTCTGATCCGACTGATACGCTTAATGGCTTGCCAGTGCCTACAACATCACAGCCAGGACCTATGGATTGCAGTTCACCAAGAGGCATAAGAAGCACCTTATTGTCTCGGAAGCCTACTACCTCCGCCATTAACGGCTCGCAGCCCTTCGACGGGTAGATATAACATACTTCCCCAACGCTTGCATCCGGCCCCTCGGATTCAACCATTAATCCGATTACTTGTGTTACCTTGCCATTTACACGGACAGGATCTACTTGCCGTAAATAATCCATGTATTTATTCGCATTCCATTTGTAATTAAGCGTCATCGTCTATACGCTCCTCTTGCTGTATCGCCACCTGCAGCAGTGCCTTCTTGATTTCAGACAACTGTGTGTCAATGCGGGCGTCGATGCTTCCAAGGGATGACCGTACAACACAGCCCCCATCGTTCACGCTTGTATCCGGAATAATTTCCAGTTCAGCTTGAGAATCTATGGCAAGTCCAAGTTCTTCTCTAGCCGCATGTACGAAGGAGAACTGCTCTGGCGATACACACAGCGTAATTGTTCCGCTCTCACGCTTGCGGGCAAGTGTTCGGCGAGCAATTTCGAGTATAATGTCCGGATCGACCGTAAGCTGCTGTTGAATGACCTTCTCCGCAACGGCACAGCTAAGCGTAACGACGAAAGGCTCAGCCTCCTGGAGGATTTGCTCTTTGGCCTGATACGCTTGCTGCAAAACAGCTTGGGCTTCAGCGATTTTACGCTCATATGCCTGCTGAATTTCCTGCTCCGCTTGGGCCATCCCTTGCTGATAGCCTTCGTCATATCCTTGCTGCTTCAACGACTCGACAAGTTGCTCATCTTGCTCTCTCCGCTCTGTCCACCAGGCATCGATCTGTTCATGAGCTTCGCTTAACATTGTTTCAGCTTCTTCCGCTGCATTTCGCACATGCTCTTCAGCGAACGATTCTGCATCATCGAGAATGGACTGCCGCAAGCTTGCAAGCTGCTCATCCTTATTCAGGACATGCTCCGCTGTTACCGGCTCAGCTTCTTCTTCATTCGGTTCCGTGTTCTGTTCGAGATGGCGGCGAACCGCCTCCAGCATTCTCAGCTGCTCGACAGGTACATACTGTGTTGATTTGATGACATTAGACAACGATATCATCTCCTCCGCCGCGAGCGATGATCACTTCACCCGCTTCTTCTAAGCGACGGATAGTCGACACAATTCGGGTCTGCGCTTCTTCCACATCACGCAGCCGCACTGGACCCATAAATTCCATTTCTTCCTTGAACGTATCCGCCATCCGTTTGGACATGTTCCGGAATATCGATTCGCGAACCTCTTCGCTGGCAACCTTGAGCGCAAGCTGCAAGTCGCTGTTGTCGATGTCGCGGATAATGCGTTGAATCGAACGGTTGTCGATATTGACGATATCCTCGAATACGAACATTCTCTTTTTGATTTCTTCAGCCAATTCCGGATCCTGAATTTCAAGTGAGTCCAGAATTGTGCGTTCCGTGCCTCGATCGACGCCATTCAAAATGTTGACGATCGATTCGATGCCGCCCGCACTTGTATAATCCTGTGTAACTGTAGACGACAGCTTTTGTTCCAATACTTGCTCCACTTGGCTAATAACTTCTGGTGAAGTGCTGTCCATAAGCGCAACTCTTCTTGCGACCTCTGCCTGCTTCTCTGGCGGAAGTGAGGAGAGAATGACCGATGCTTGCTCGGTTTGCAAATAAGAGAGCACCAGCGCAATCGTTTGAACATTTTCGTTTTGGATAAAGTTGAAAATCTGCTGAGCGTCTGCTTTGCGTGCAAAGTCAAACGGTCTCACCTGCAGCGTAGCTGTCAGACGATTAATAATATCCAATGCCTTCTGCTGTCCAAGCGCCTTTTCCAATATTTCTTTTGCGTATGTAATACCGCCTTGCGATATATATTCCTGTGCCAAGCAAATTTGATGGAATTCGCTCATCACTGCTTCTTTTTCCGCTGCATCTACTTTACGTACATTAGCGATTTCGAGCGTTAACTGCTCAATCTCTTCATCCCTGAGGTGCTTGAATATTTGGGCTGACACTTCCGGTCCGAGAGTGATGAGCAAAATTGCCGCTTTTTGTCTGCCTGTTAATCCACCTTTGACCATTCCGCTCACCTCGATTCCTCTACTAGCCATGTGCGCAGCAATTTAACAAATTCATCCGGTTTCTTCTTCGCTAGCGATTCCAGTTGTTTACGCACTTGATGTTCGCCTGTCAAATTCTCCAAATCAATCGAAGGAAGCTCGATTTGAGACGCGCCGGACATTTCGGACTCGTAATATTCTTCTTCCTCTTCTTGTCTGCGTTTGCGAACGACCGCATAGGTAATTCCTCCTGCTACAGCTAGTAGTCCGAGCGCACCCGCACCATACCATACCCAGGTCGGAATCGATTGTTTATCAGACGCAGCTCCATCTTTAGAACCATTTTGCGTCATGACTGAAACTTTTTGCGTCAAGTCAGCGTCTGTATAAGTAACACCTGAATCTCTTAATTGAGTGGCAACGATACTGCGCAGCACCTTCTCAACCTGCTGCACACGATCTTGCTGCATTCGATCGGAGTCAATTGCCGCATGAATGGTTAAATCTTTAACCGCATACGGACTTGCTTCAATCGTGTTCGATATTCGATTCACATCGTAATTGGTCGTACGTTGGGATTTCTCGGAGTTCGTCTCTCCGCCGTTAGATGCAGAAGGATAATTCGTCACTTCTCCATCACCCACGCCAGCAACACCACTTTCAGGTGAACCTTTGCCTGTATGGGATTCCTGCATTTCCTGTACGCTGATTTCAATCCCTTTTATCTCTTCCTTATTTACAGGTTCGACAAGATCTTCTTTCTTGTGGATTTTGTCGAAATTCAATTTGGCAGAGACAAGAATATGAACCTGATCAGCAGGGAATTGCCCGTTCAGGAACTGTTGTACCGTCATGCGAATATCATTTTCGTACTTACGTTGAATTTTGAGCTGCTCATCGACTTCACCGAGCGCATTTTTCCCATTGCCGCCAACAGAACCCGAAGCGAAGAACATGCTCTCATTGCTGGAAATCGTAATATTATCAATTGGTAAATGTGGAACAGCTGTTTTTACTAGATTAAAGTATCCATCTACTTCTGCTTGGTTCGGTTGATAACCGCTTTTAAAGCTAAGCACGATGGATGCCGATGCCTGTTCCTGATCGGGTGTTGCAAATACCGTTTCTTTAGGAAGATTGACGATTACTTTTGCATCTTGGACACCTTGCATTTGACGCAGTAACCGTTCGACTTCTCCGTTCAATGCGTTCTTGTATCGAACGTCAAATACATTGTCGGTCATTCCACTCATCAAGCCGTCTGCACCGAATGATTCGAAGCCGATCGATCCATTCTTCACAATCCCTTGCGCACCGACATCTACCTTTACTTTTGCAGCCGAGGTGCTCGGGACGGATATTTGGCTTCCATTGGAACTTAATTGATACGGAATGTTGTTCGAATTTAAATACTCAATGATTCCAGCCGCATCATTCGCATTCAAGTCGCGAAATGCGAGTTCATACTCGGTTCTAGAAAACAAATAAGTCATAATGACTGCAGCTACTAGAACAAGGCCTATTGTCGACAGAAGCAATGCTTTTTGCTTCTTGCTGAATTGATTCCAATACCGAGATACTTGTTCACGATACTGGGTCACTTTTTCATTCACTTCACGTCACCCCACCAAAACTATGTAAGACAGCACGCTGTTACAATTGCATGCGCATAACATCCTGATATGCTTCAACGACCTTATTGCGCACTTGAGTAGTCAGCTGCATGCCGAGTAGCGCACGCTCCGAGGCGATCATGAGTTGATCGACATCAACTTCACCCAGTATAAATTTGTCATTCATTGTCTGGACTTGCTGTTCTTGTCCTTCAAGCTGCTGGAGTGCATCTGCAAAGAAAGTACCGAAAGACTTTGTTACTTCTGCTGGTGAATTCTGCTTCAGTCCTGCAGTGGCCGTGGTAGACGTGGCCGGCTGAGCCATATGTATTGGGAGCATTGTATTTTGAATCACCCTTATTCCTCCTTATCCGAATGAGTCGGCAGATTTTTGTCGAATAATAGCGAAGATTACCCTTTGCCGATTTCGAGCGCCTTCATAACCATTGACTTGGAGGCATTGAGCGCTGTTACATTAGCCTCGTATGACCGCGTAGCCGAGATCATGTCGACCATCTCCTTCGCCATATCTACGTTAGGCATAGATACATAACCATTTTCATCGGCATCCGGATGAGTAGGGTTATAAGCGATCTTGAAAGCCGAGTTATCTGATTTAATTTGAGAAACCTTCACCCCGCGTGCTGTCGGTTCTCCCTTCATCGCAGCCTCAAAGGATTGCTGGAAAGTTGGTTCTGTAGGAGACATTACCACTACCTTGCGACGATAGGGCGTGAACTTTCCGTTGACATACTGTGCACGCGTCGTTTCCGCATTCGCAATATTGGAGGAGATCACATCCATCCGCAATCTTTGAGCAGTTAATCCTGACGAGCTAATTTGAAAACTGTTGCTGATCTTCATATTATCGGTTACCTCCTAACATCCATAGATGTTCGCATCATGTTGATATGATGGTTAAGCTGTTGGATAAATGTGTTATAACGCAACTGGTTCTCGGCCTGCATCGTCATTTCACGGTCCATGTCGACGTTATTTCGATTATTCCCCATCACCGTAGCCTCGTCGCGAATCATCTGCATCGGCGGCGTCGATTGAGAAGGTCCAATATAGAAGTGTTTCTCATTCGTCCGGCGACCAATCAATGTACCGCCCTCCATCTGATCTCTCAGGAGTGATTCAAATTGCACTTCCGAGCGCTTAAAGTATGGCGTATCGACATTCGCAATATTGTTTGAAATTGCGTTTTGTCTTGCTACGGAAGCTTGAATGGCACCCTCTAGCCGTGTCATGTGCACGCCATTCAATAAGTCCACAATAATCCCTCCTTTAGTTGTTTAAATTTTTGACTATATAACTATACCACTTCTTTCGACGTTTCTCCTTCTTTTTTCGACAAAATATTCGTTTTTGTGCATAAGTCGAAGGACGCATGTGCAAAATTCGCCTTTATTCATTCAAATCGTTAAATTTATGACAGAAGAAGATAATTAACGCCATACCTATCATCTTAAACTTTGGGTTATAACACAATAAGAAAAAAGCCCTATCTTTCGTCCGAAAGTCAGGGCTTTTTCTGAATAGTTTGTCGAACATTTTGAGAGGTCTATTTTTCAGTAACATTTGTCACACTTTGTCGTAATCATTTAGAGAATATATTGACTCAAGTCCCGGTTCTGAGAAATATCTGCAAGCTTTTCACGCACATACTCCGGTGTTATTTGGAATTGCTCCAATGTCAGCTCCGGAGCCTCGAAGGATAAGTCCTCAAGCAGCTTCTCCATAATGGTATGAAGCCTTCTTGCACCAATATTCTCCATGTTTTGGTTAACCGTTGCTGCAATTCGGGCAATTTCTCGGATGGCTTCATCTGAAAACTGAATTTCAATGTTCTCGGTTTTCAGCAATTCGACATATTGCTTCGTCAGGGCATTTTTCGGCTCCGTCAATATGGAAACAAAGTCATCCAGAGATAGATTGTTCAATTCGACACGAATCGGGAATCGTCCCTGCAATTCAGGAATAAGATCAGACGGCTTAGCGATATGGAACGCACCTGCTGAAATAAACAGCACATAATCCGTCTTTACAGGCCCATACTTGGTCATGATAGTAGAGCCTTCTACAATCGGCAGAATGTCACGCTGTACCCCTTCTCTGGATACATCCGGGCCAGAGCCTCCCCGCCCGCTGGAAGCAATCTTGTCGATCTCATCAATGAAGATGATGCCAGATTGCTCCGCACGTCGAATGGATTCCTGAATAACATCGTCCATATCAATCAATTTACCCGCTTCTTCTTGTGTTAAAACCTTACGCGCTTCTTTAACCGTCAACTTACGCTTTTTCATGCGCTTAGGCAGCAAATTGCCAAACATCTCCTGCATGTTCATCCCCATCTGTTCATTGCCTTGTCCAGACAGAAAATCAAGCATGCTTGGGGCATTTTCCTCTACATCAATTTCAATCATGTCATTTTCAAGCTGACCAGACAGCAATTCAAAGCGAACTTTGCGACGTTTTTCTTGTATTCCTGGGTCTGGCTCCTTCTCAGGGGCAGATTGTTCTTGATTTTGCTGACCGAACAGCATCTCGAACGGATTGCGTCCGCTTTTATTCGATTGTGGTGCGGGAACGAGCAATTCGACAATGCGTTCATTAGCCATTTCTTCCGCTTTATCCTTCACCTTCTCCGTACGCTCCAGCTTTACCATTCGAATCGAGGTTTCAACCAAATCTCGTACCATCGATTCGACATCACGGCCGACATAGCCTACTTCTGTGAATTTCGTCGCCTCCACCTTTACAAATGGTGCATGAACAAGCTTAGCCAAGCGGCGGGCAATCTCCGTCTTCCCTACACCCGTAGGCCCGATCATTAAGATATTTTTTGGAACAATCTCATCCTGGATACTCTCGTCAAGCAGTCCGCGGCGATATCGGTTGCGCAGTGCAATCGCAACGGCACGCTTCGCGTTCTTCTGACCTACAATATACTTATCCAATTCAGTAACGATTTGTCGCGGTGTCCACGCTTGTTGATTCATTACTATCCCTCCGCTCCGGCTGCCTTACGGCTACTAAATTTGTTCAATCACAATATTATCATTCGTATATACGCAAATCTCGCTTGCAATCTTGAGTGCAGCTTCTGCCATTTCTTTGGCTGTCATATTCGGAGAGTGACGCTTTAATGCACGTCCAGCAGCAAGGGCAAATGATCCGCCAGACCCAATTGCAATGACATCATCATCGGGCTCAATGATTTCTCCCCCACCCGAAATAAGCAGCATGTGGGACGCATCCATGACAATCATTAATGCTTCTAATTTGCGAAGCACGCGATCCTGGCGCCAATCCTTTGCAAGTTCAACTGCTGCACGCTGCAAATTGCCGTGATGCTCCTCCAGCTTGCCCTCGAACTTCTCAAACAACGTAATAGCATCCGCCACAGATCCCGCAAATCCAGCAACCACCTGGCCGCGATACAAGCGTCGCACCTTGCGTGCATGCTGCTTCATTACCATATTGTTGCCAAAGGTCACCTGACCATCGCCAGCAATCGCAGCAGCACTATTATGTCTTACTGCACAAATCGTTGTTGCATGAAATGAATATTCCACTCTCCTCAGCCTCCTGCCTCATGAAAGCGCAAAGGAACCAGACATGCACAAAACGGCCGCTGCTTCCTTACACTTCACCAATTATTTGATGTGGATGCCATTCTCTTCCTGAAATGCACGCAGCGTATCAAGCGCACGGTGTGCGATGGCTTCGTTCTTTTCTTTTTGTTGCGAATACGAGTCTCCAGCGGCGGGAACAAACCAAAGTTCGCATTCATTGGCTGGAAATGCTTAAAGTCTGCAGTTGTAATGTAGTTCGCCATACTTCCCAATGTCGTTTGGTGCGGCAATACAAGACAAGCTTTCCCTGCAGCATAACGTGCTGCATTTATGCCCGCAATTAATCCCGACGCAGCAGATTCTACATATCCTTCTACCCCTGTCATTTGACCAGCAAAGAACAAGGATGGACGGCTCTTAAATTGATAAGTCGGCTCAAGCAGCTTCGGCGAATTAATGAACGTATTGCGATGCATTACACCATAGCGTACAAATTCGGCCTGTTCTAAGCCTGGAATCATGCGGAATACACGCTTCTGCTCTCCCCACTTCAAGTGAGTCTGGAAGCCAACCATATTGTACAGTGTGCCTGCTGCATTATCCTGACGGAGCTGAATAACGGCGAAAGGTGTTTTGCCCGTTTTCGGATCAATAAGTCCGACAGGTTTCATCGGTCCAAACAGTGCCGTCTGCTTGCCGCGGCTCATCATGACCTCAATCGGCATGCACCCTTCAAAATAAACTTCTTTCTCGAATGTTTTTAGTTCAGCCTTCTCCGCTGTAATGAGTGCTTCATAGAATGCATTGAACTCTTCTTCATTCATTGGGCAATTCAGATACGCAGCTTCTCCTTTATCATAGCGGGAAGCCAAGTATACTTTATTCATGTCGATTGTATCTTTATCAATGATGGGCGCTGCCGCATCGTAGAAGTAGAAGTACTCCTCACCCATCAATTCTTTAATACGTGCGGATAAAGATTCGGATGTCAAAGGCCCAGTCGCAATAACAGTAATCCCATCTTCAGGGATATCACTTACTTCCTCGTTGCGAACCTCTACAAGCGGGTGCTCCTTTAACGTATTTGTGATTTCATCCGAGAAGCCCTCACGGTCAACCGCAAGTGCACCACCGGCCGGCACGGCATGCTTATCTGCTGCACTCATAATAAGTGAGTTCATATAGCGCATTTCTTCCTTCAACACACCTACTGCGTTGCTTAAACCATTAGCCCGCAGCGAGTTGCTGCACACCAACTCTGCAAATCGTCCCGTGTGATGCGCAGGCGTCTGCTTGACAGGTCTCATTTCATATAGTGTGACAGGCACGCCTTGCTGCGCAATTTGCCATGCCGCCTCGCTTCCCGCCAATCCTGCTCCAATGACGGTTACTCTAGGCTGATTCATTTATTGATATCCCCCTCAATTGTATGCAAAAGCATTGATCGCGACCCTTAGAACAAGCAGCCGCGATGCAGAGCTAACTATTATTATCATAACTCTGTCCGTCTCGTGTGAAGACAACGGCCAGAATAACTGCAGCGAAGCTCGGCATATTACACAGCATGGTCACATCCACTTTATGTGTATGCCAGCAGCTCCTTATTCATCCTCTGAATCTTCTTGCACTTGTTCTGTATGATCGCAACTTGTACAGAGCAGTTTCGTTCCTTGCTTGCTCCGCTTCTCAATCATCATGCTGCCGCAAGAAGGACACGGCTTCACAGACGGACGATCCCACATCACATGATCGCATTCTGGATAACGGTCACATCCGTAGAAGACGCGCCCCTTCTTGCTGCGGCGCTCTACGAGCTTACCCTCGTGGCATTTCGGACAAGTAACTCCGGTATCCTTTACGATAGGTCTTGTATTGCGGCACTCCGGAAAGCCCGAGCAAGCAAGAAATTTCCCGAAGCGACCCATTTTATATACAAAATGACGTCCGCACTTCTCACAAATCTCGTCGGATACTTCATCCTCGATCTCGATTTCCTTCATTTCCTCTTCCGCAACAAGCAGGCGTTTCTCGAACGATTCATAGAAATCAGCAAGCACTTTCACCCAATCCTGCTGCCCTTCGCCAACATGATCCAGATCCTCTTCCATGTGGGCGGTAAATTCCACATCCAGTATTTCTGGGAAAAATTCTTCCATTAACTGAATGATGAGCTCGCCCAATTCCGTTGGAACGAATTTCTTTTCTTCAATGGCTACATATCCACGCTTCTGGATTGTTTCCAGCGTAGGCGCGTATGTACTCGGACGTCCAATGCCAAGCTCTTCAAGTGTCTTAACCAATCTAGCTTCTGTGTAACGTGGAGGCGGCTGTGTAAAGTGCTGCTTCGGTTCAATTTGCTCGGTCTTCATGCTGTCTCCAACTGCAAGCGGAGGAAGAAACTTGTCATCCTCAACCGTGCCATCATCGTTGCCCTCTACATAAACCTTCATAAAGCCAGGGAAGCGGATCTTGGATCCATTCGCACGGAACGTAGCTTCTCCAGTCTTAATATCTACCGTCATCGTATCCATGATGGCCGATGTCATCTGACTCGCTACGAATCGTTCCCATATGAGCTTGTATAAGCGGAGCTGGTCACGGCTTAAGTAAGATTTCATCTCATCAGGACTACGCATTATCGAAGTCGGTCGAATCGCTTCATGGGCGTCCTGTGCATTCGCAGATTTCTTCACATATTGCCGTGGCGTCTCAGGCAAAAACTCGTTGCCATATTGGTCTTTGATGTACTCGCCAGCCTCTTCCTGCGCAGTCTGAGAAATGCGCGTTGAATCAGTACGCATATACGTAATGAGACCAACCGTTCCTTCTTTGCCAAGGTCAACCCCTTCATACAGCTGTTGGGCAACCGACATCGTCTTCGCCGCACGGAAATTCAGTTTGCGAGCAGCCTCCTGCTGCAATGAGCTGGTCGTAAACGGTGGCGAAGGGTGGCGGAGACGTTCTCTCTCCTTCACTTCATGGACGACAAATGAACTGCCCTTAATTGCTTGAAGAACTTCATTAACCTCAGCTTCGTTCGAAAGCTCTCTCTTCTCCCCATTCATGCTGTAGAACTTAGCATCGAATGAAGATTTGCCTATGTTCAATCGTGCTGTAATTGTCCAATACTCTTCGGGTATGAACGCGCTGATCTCATTTTCCCGGTCGATGATCAGTTTGACTGATACAGACTGTACACGTCCAGCGGACAGCCCTTTCTTCACCTTTTTCCACAAAAGCGGACTTATCTTATAACCGACCAAACGGTCAAGGATACGTCTCGCTTGCTGTGCATGAACGAGGTCCATATTGATTTGACGCGGGGTTTTGAACGCATCCTTCACCGCTTGCTTCGTAATTTCATTAAATACGACTCGGCAAGCTTCAGACTGATCCAACTCGAGAGCGTGTGCTAGATGCCATGCAATCGCTTCTCCTTCACGATCGGGGTCAGCTGCGAGATACACTTTTTTGACTTTCTTCCGGGCATCCTTCAATTCTTTCAGGACACTGCCTTTACCACGAATCGTTATATACTTGGGTGCAAAATTGTCCTCAATCTCGACGCCGATTTGACTCTTCGGCAAATCGCGAACATGCCCCATTGATGCTTTCACTATATATTTGCTACCTAAATACTTCCCAATTGTCTTGGCCTTCGCAGGTGACTCGACAATTACTAGTGAATCCGCCACAGGCGCATCCTCCTCTCCAGCATACTGCACTCTCATTCCGAGCTATATACGGCTCCAAGGCCTTCTCGGATTCGTTTTTTAATTGTAAGGATAACAAAACTTCATGGAGTTGCGCAAATGTAGTACAACTGCGCTGCATTAAGTCATCTATTGTACTGTCCTGCTCACAGATGAGCTCGTAAATGCGCTTTTCTTCTTCTGTTAGGGATTGTTCCCCTATTGCGTCGACCGTTTCATTATTGTACGACGAGGGGATCGTTGTCAACCAACCTTTGAATTCTTCCACAATATCACTAGTCGAACGGATCATTTTAGCCGATCCTTCATACAGCAGCTTCAGTGTCCCTGCCGACTTCGGAGATGTAATCGGTCCAGGAACCGCGAATATCTCCCGATTGGACTCCAATGCCATATCTGCCGTAATCAATGCGCCGCTGCGCAAATTAGCCTCCACAACGACCGTTCCCAAGGACAATCCTGCAATAATTCGATTGCGGCGAGGGAACATTCCCGGATGTGTCTTCATACCGAGAGGGTACTCGGTTATGACAATCCCATTGTCAGCAATTCGACCTGCCAATCCCCGATTCTCCGGCGGGTACACTTGATCGAATGACGTTCCCATCACTGCGATTGTCTTGCCATATTTGAGAGCGCCTTCATGACTGGCCGCATCAATTCCTTTCGCTAATCCGCTAACGACGTGAAGGCCCATTCGACTCAACTGCTCTCCCAGCGTTGCTGCTACCTTCTTGCCATATGATGTAGGTGTTCGCGTTCCGACGATACTGACGGAAGCTTCCCCTAGGCATGTCCAATCCCCTTTACCATATATGACCCAAGGATATTGAGCGGTTTCCCTCAATAATAAGGGGTACTGGGCGTCAATCGCCGTCCTCCATTCAATACCGTGCCGCTCTATGATATCAAGTCTCTGTTCAAGATGCTCGGAACGAAACTGAGCTGCCAGCCTATCAGCTATATTCGGCTTCATACCAAATTCTTGCCATTGAGAAGAAGGGCGATCCAGCCAATATTGCAGATCGTTGGGCCCTATTCTATCCATCAAGTCACGTATCGTGTGCCATCCAATTCCTTCCGCTTCATGAAGTGCAATTATGATTTGACTTATTGTCCATTGGCTCATCGCATTCTTTCCCTTCATTAAAAAAGAAGCGCGATTCCGCTCCCCTTATTTTGCTTGAGATAGTAACAGATTGCAAGTGTCAACCCATTCATTTTGAAATTCATAGAACTTTAATTTGCAAAACAAAATAAAAAAGCAACCTTTATACACGTTTCCGTGTCGTAAAGGTTGCCTACCTTTGTAAATAGATTAGGAGTTGACTACATGAGTCTTGCAGGATTCAAGCAGTCCCCGTTCTTCTAGTACAGCAACAAGTGTACTGCCCATTTCTGAAGGTGTCGGAGCTACCTTAATACCACATGCCTCCAGCGTTGCAATTTTCTCGGCGGCAGTTCCTTTGCCTCCTGAAATAATGGCTCCTGCATGGCCCATACGCTTGCCTGCGGGCGCTGTTGCCCCACCAATGAATCCGACAACTGGCTTCTTCATATTATCACGGATCCATTCTGCTGCTTCTTCCTCAGCAGTCCCGCCGATTTCACCAATCATAATAACAGCATGTGTGTCCGGGTCTTCATTGAACAAGTTCAGGATGTCGATGAATTCGGAGCCTTTTACCGGGTCTCCTCCAATACCAACAGCTGTTGATTGACCGATACCTCGTGTCGTTAATTGATGTACCGCCTCATAAGTGAGCGTTCCGCTTCGAGAAACGACACCTACATGACCCGGAGCGTGAATATATCCTGGCATAATCCCGATCTTGCATTGTCCAGGTGTGATGACACCAGGGCAGTTCGGACCGATAAGACGTGTGCGCTTGCCCTCCATGTATCGCTTAACCTTAACCATATCCAATACAGGGATGCCTTCCGTGATGCAAATTACAAGATCGAGATCCGCGTCTACTGCTTCCATGATTGCATCTGCTGCAAATGCTGGCGGTACGTAGATAACACTTGCTGTTGCGTTAGTTGCTGCCTTGGCTTCTACTACCGTGTTGTAAACAGGAAGTGTGACCACTTCTCCGTTATCAAGCGTAATATCAACCTTAGTTCCACCTTTGCCAGGGACAGCGCCAGCCACCATCTGGGAGCCATACTCCAGTCCGCCCTTCGTGTGGAACATGCCTGTAGCACCCGTCATATTTTGCGTAATAATCTTGGTATGCTTATCAATTAAGATACTCATTGACTCTCATCCTCTCGTCCGTGAATTATTGAACCAATGCGACAATTTTCTGCGCACCGTCTGCCATTGAATCGGCTGCAACAATGTTCAATCCAGATTCATTCAGAATGCGCTTGCCGATCTCCACGTTCGTACCTTCCAGACGGACGACGAGCGGCCGATCAAGACCAATTTGCTTCGCTGCTTCCACAACACCGTCAGCAATGACATCACAACGCATAATACCGCCGAAAATATTAACGAAAATTCCTTTTACATTTTCATCCGACAAAATAATCTTGAATGCTTCCGTTACTTTCTCCGTAGTAGCGCCGCCACCTACATCAAGGAAGTTAGCTGGTTCGCCGCCGTAATATTTAATAATATCCATCGTGGACATCGCAAGACCGGCACCGTTAACCATACAGCCGATATTGCCGTCGAGGGCGATATAGCTCAAATCGAATTTGGAAGCTTCAATTTCCTTCTCATCCTCTTCATCCAAATCGCGCAGCGCTTGAATGTCCTTATGGCGATACAGCGCATTGGAATCGAAGTTCAGCTTCGCATCCAATGCCATGACCTCTCCGTCACCAGTTACAACGAGCGGGTTGATCTCTGCAATCGAGCAATCCTTATCTACAAATGCTTGGTACAGGGCAATCATAAATTTAACAGCCTTGTTGACCAGTTCGGCCGGAATATTGATTGCATACGCGAGCTTGCGCGCTTGGAAGACTTGCAGACCAACCGCTGGATCGATGACTTCCTTCACGATCTTCTCCGGTGTTGCTGCAGCAACCTCTTCAATTTCCGTACCGCCTTCTTCAGACGCCATCATAACGACGCGACCTGTTCCACGATCAACGACTACACCAACATAATACTCTTTCTTAATGTCACAGCCCTGTTCGATCAACAGACGCTTTACTTCCTTGCCTTCCGGACCTGTTTGATGCGTCACGAGCACTTTGCCAAGCAATTCCGTCGCATATGTACGCACGTCATCCAAGCTCTTCGCTACCTTCACTCCGCCTGCCTTACCGCGGCCACCTGCATGAATTTGCGCCTTGACGACGACGATTGGAGTGCCCAATTCCTCAGCTGCCTGTACGGCTTCGTCTACCGTGAACGCAACCTTCCCTTCTGGAACAGCAACGCCATATTGCTTCAATACACTCTTGCCTTGATACTCATGAATATTCATCGTGCATCCCCCTATCCGATCGTTAGCCTCATGGGCTGTTTCCGACTTGAAGCCGAGGTTGTAGGACAACAGCATGCCTTGCCCGCTCCTGCAACTACACCTCGCGGCGCGTCCGTGAACTTGGGGAACCGCTTCCGCCGCTTCGCCACCGTTAATCACAATAACGGAAAATATATACAATCCGAACACATTGTATCATGAATTTAAAACGCTTTCCTCTCATTTTCGTCAAGAAAGTACATTTTTTTGATATTGATATCATCTCATTTTGAGATTAATAGGGAATCTCGACATTTCCTAAAGGGAAAAATTGACGTTGTAATTGGGCAGAGCTATAATACACAGTACATGCTCTAATAGACTTACTACATGGTTTCAATTATCAGATCACATAAACAATAGGCCTATTGCATTCTATTAAACTAGCTAGATTATCCGCATTTCAATAACGAGCGTTGATAAGGAAGCACCTTTCCCTCGTATTCCAGCATTGTGCTGAGAATGACGATAGAGAGGTGTTTTTATGTACGGAAATTTGTGGGGTGCCTCTGTATATGGTGTAGAAGGCAGACTCATCCATGTGGAAATTGATATTTCTCCCGGTTTGCCGCAGGTCAGTATTGTAGGTCTTCCCGATGCTGCAATTCGTGAATCCATCGAACGAGTAAGAGCGGCAATCCGCAATTGCGGCTGGAAATTCCCTCTGGAGCGAATAACGATTAATTTGGCGCCGGCCGATCTTCGCAAGGAAGGAACTTCATTCGACATCGCCATGGCGGTAGGACTGTTATGCACAAGCGGACAAATTCCCACTCCTCCCTTTCAAGATATGCTGCTCATTGGGGAGCTAGCGTTAGATGGTTCTACCCGAGCCGTCCCTGGTGTCCTGTCTCTCGTCGATGAGGCACGAAGAAAAAGATTTACCCGCGTAATTGTACCAGCCGACAATGCTGCTGAGGCAGCACTTGTAGAAGGTATTCAAGTATTCCCCCTTCGCCACCTGAATGAATTGAAAGATGTACAACATGTGGGAGATCTGCCCATCGCGATCCGTGACAAATGGGGGATGGTGTCGAATGACATGGAAGAAGAAGGACTAGAAACGAATACCGAGGATTACGCCGATGTCAACGGCCAACTGCATGTAAAGCGCGCATTAACCATCGCAGCTGCAGGCATGCATAATATACTGCTTAGCGGCCCGCCGGGAACAGGCAAGACCATGCTTATCCGGAGGCTGCCGTCGATTCTACCACCTATGAATGAAGAAGAAGCACTCGAGGTGTCGAAAATATATAGTGTGTCAGGAAAATGGAATCATGATGGTGCAGGTCTGATAATGAAGCGTCCCTTTCGTTCGCCCCATCATTCCATTTCTGCTGCCGGGCTTATTGGCGGCGGCGCCATTCCTAAGCCTGGGGAAATCAGTTTGGCTCATCGTGGTGTTCTATTTCTAGATGAATTGCCCGAATTTCCGCGTCAAGTGCTTGAAGTACTGCGGCAGCCGCTCGAAGAACGCAGCGTCACAATCGGCAGAGCACGCGCCGTCTTCCGCTTCCCTGCCCATGTGATGCTCGCGGCATCGATGAACCCTTGTCCGTGCAGGTAATAACCTTGATTCTACAATAGAAAGGAATTTTAGTTTTGATAACAAAAGTGTCCATTTTCAAAACTTAGAAGGCACCACTGGGCAACGGCTTAAACAGTGTAGAATCTCGAAAAACATGACGATTGATGAGGTAGCCAACGCGGTAGGTGTATCGCCTAAATCTATCATTCTTCTAGAAAAGCATTGTTCCAAGGCATCAATGGGAACGATACGGAAACTATCTTCCATATTCGACGTATCGATCGCGTACCTCGGAATGTTCGAAAATATGCCCGAGTGCACTTTGGGTGATCGGTTACGTAAAGCGAGGCACTTTCACGGGCTGACCAAAGAAGAACTAGCTACAAAAATCAAAGTTGATGTAAAGACGATCACAAATTGGGAGGATAACCGACGAGTACCTCGTGACATGGAAAAAGCAAATCAAATTCTAGAGATTTTATATAATAGAAGCAACCCTATTTGAAATGGGTTGCTTCTATTATATATGTGCCTTTATCTGATCATCAAAATATCGTTTATTGCTGCTCTATATGTAAATTCAATCACTTCCGATTTTCTATAGAACAAATTTTCCAATTCTAAATACTTATCGACTTCACTATTTGGAATGTACTTCATAAGCTCCTTAAACTTCTGGTCGAATGCTCTGTATATTTCGTTGTCATTCTCATACTCATCGTTTAGTTGAATAACTCGGGTTTGAATAGATGGTTCTAAAAATGACTTCCCCATTATGAAACATCTCCTCAGGATGTATTTATGACTGACAAGATATCTTTTTGTCTATCCACTTCACTATAATTCCTTCGCGCATCCATCCTTCTGTCTTTAATATTCAAGTAGCCGGCTACGTAACCTATTTTAAGCATGGTTATATGAATATGTAAACATCTGTTCAGATTCCAAACAGTCGACATTAAACGACATATTTTACTAATTTTTTCGATCACTTTGTGGTATAATTTTATATTTTTTCGTTATTTCTTGGCACAAAGGCCGCGACATCCCTATCCACTGGCTAATATCCCCAAGACGAACGTGAATCCGACACTCCTTTATATCTATGCATGTCGCATTTTTAATGTTTACTGCCTTTCCTCTGCTAATAAATTCAAAAGAGTAACCACTATGGTTGATGACATTGACCCAAAAAGAAAGCGAGCCCGGGAGATAAAAATCCCGATCATCGGCGCGTATAACAACGCGTTTTATAATCCCGTCATATACCAAATAGAAAATCTTATCTATACGCACTTTTGCTAAACCTTGATACCCGTATGGATCTAATGCTACTGATAAACGAGTAATCATACTGCACCCCCCAAATAGATGAATTAACATGAATTATTCCTTTTCTCATGGGTGCTTATACGATGACACAAAAAAGCCCCGGAAGGGAAACCCGGGGCTAGAGAGAACGTCTTGCCAATCGGTAAATTAGGGGCTAGTTTTATCGCATTTTTGCGTATCTACGTATTTCACGTTTTTAGTGTTAACTGCCTTTCCTTTACCAATAAACTCAAAAGTGTGACCGCTATTGTTAAGTCCTTTAACCCAATAAGAAAGCGAGCCCGGGAGAAAATAATTCCTTCCAGATGTGTGTATAACAACCCCCTTCATAAACCTGTTAAATTCCATAGAAACAATCTCGTCTATACGCACTGACCTTAAACCTTCATGCCCTTGCGGATCTAATGCCACATTTAAATGGGTAATCATATAGCACCTCCAATAAATGCTGTATTCCCTAATTGTAACATGGTTATACAAACAAAAGGCTTTTGACAAAGCATGTCATTTTAAGCGATCACATTGGAAGGATTAGGGGAAAGCGTGTCGAAGATATTTTCATATATCAAAAAAATAGGGGTGAATAATGCATGGCTATGATATTAAGGATGCTAGGGATTGCTGTTATTCTGTGCTGCGTATTAATGGGGTATGAGGCGGGAAGTGTTTTCGAAAAGCTCGGTGGCAATTTTGAATTTATGCCAGCTTTAGTGTGGTGGGTTAGTGGCGCTGCTTCTGCGGTTCTATTCTTCGCTGTCGGGATGGTCTTGGAGCAGCAGGAAGCAATGCGTGAAACACTTAGTCAAATTCGAGAAGAAAAACTTAACGCTGATTAAAAAAAGCGCCTCGGAGCAATCCGAGGCTTTACTTATCCATATACAGGCTTTTCACATTTAATACAGGTATATACACCGTCCACCCATTTCCCCTTCATAGCAGCCTTACAGCTGCACGTATGTGGTTGTACTGGTGCAATAGGCTTTCGAGATGTTACCGGTGTTCGCTGTAATTCTTCTCTCCAATCCTTCATTAAATGCTTACCTCCATCACGTCTTCGATCTTAATCCACTGCCAATCATCTTTACTTAGCAGCTTGAATCGTTGTTGATACGTATCTATATCCACTACCACACCCGCTTCCTCCTTGTATGCAAAAGGATCGAAAACTCTCACAGTGATCGTCTCTCGTTCATTCATGGACTGCTGTAGTTTACCGCCGATGACTTCCCATTCCTGATCATCGATCTGCGGTCGTGTGCGCCGTGCCCGTTCATGTTGATACACAAGTAACGCCTCTCTATGTTGAGGTATAATGAAGCGTGAACTTTCGTAAATTCCGTTCCCATTAAGTTTACTCATGCTGTTCTCCCCTTTGGCTGCCATGATAGAATTCGTTCCAGACGGAATGGCCGCCATGCTTTCGCCTTCATACATGTTGCATGTACAACTCCGTCCCTTATGCTTCGCACAACTATATGACGCTGTGTAATTTCACCACGCCTATCTTCATAAATAATTTCAACCTGCCGCCCAATGTAATGTTCCAGATGCAATGTCATCACCTCATATAGAACGTTTGTTCTTATTATATGCGAACAAACTTTCGTTTAACAATAGTAAAAACTTACTAAACATTTGGCTTCATTCAATTGTTAAAATGGATCAGGGTGATGAAAATGTTTATATCTCCAATGTTATTAGAAAAAAGCGAATCAGCTTTCAGCGATCCGAATTATATATTTGAACCAAAGTTTGACGGACATCGCGCGATCCTATCGTGCGTTGACGGCTGCACACGTATTTACACGCGCCATACTAACGAATGCACGCACCAGTATCCCGAATTGCTAACCGTTCCATTCACGGATAATATCGTCCTTGACGGGGAAATCGTGTGTATTGAGCCAAATGGAACAGTCGATTTTGAATCCGTCATGACACGGTTCCAAGCGCGGCGTTCCGATAGCATACGTAGACTATCCGATCAGCTTCCAGTGACCTTCGTCGTATTCGATATCTTGCGTTATCGTGGCAAAGATTTGCGAGGATTATCACTTATGCAGCGCAAGCAAATCCTATCTAACGTGAACTTGCCGAACAATCCGCGTATAAACGTCGTGCCATTTATCGAAACTGCGGGCGAAGCGTTATTCTCCGATATCTGCGCGAGGAAAATGGAAGGCATCGTGTGCAAACGAAAGGATAGTACGTATGTATCCCGTCGATCATCAGACTGGCTAAAGGTGATTAACTGGACGTATACGGACGTGTGGATCACCGGATACCGGAAAGAGGAGTTTGGATGGCTTGCGGCTGTAGACAGTGGAAACGGCAAATTGCGGCCTGCTGGTATTATTGAGCTTGGCGTGAAGCCATTTCATAAGAAGGCGTTCTATGGTGTAAGGGATTCGATAATAACCTGTGAAGATAAGAACAACGTTTATTTGCAACCTGCTCTCCGAGCCAAGGTTAAAACGAGAAACTGGACAAAAGCTGGATTACTTCGCAGCCCTGTTTTCGTTGACTTTGCTGTTTAAGCCAAGGGACTTCCCCCTTGGCTTTTTTTATTACAAAACAAAAAAGTAACCCGCCAGCAGACAGGTTACTCTAATCCTTCTCTTTGTATTTTTTCTTCTATCGCTTCGAGAATAAATGCATTGCGACTATCTTTCCCTGCTTTTTCTGCAGCAGCGTTGAACCTTTCTCTGTCCCCTTTTTTGGCCCATAACTTTATTTGATCGTAGTTCTCTGCGTTGTATTTGATTTTGGCTCGTGTTGAAGCTTTCTGTTCTTCCATTATGCATCACCTCGTGATTACATAATATCACAAAAAATAATACTGGTACCAGTATAAAAACGCTTGACTCTATACTGGTACCAGTATATAATTAGAGTATAGAAAGGAGGTGAACACAAATATGAGTAAGAAAAACCAACATAAAAAGAAAAATCCGGCTCCCCCACAGGAACCGGAAACCCAGCAAGAACCGCCGGACGTTAAAGACGACCGAGCCTCGACAAAAGAGTTGATCCAGCTAGCCACTGCGATTACTCAACTCATAGTCGCTCTCCTAACGTTTGTCATCGTCCTTGTAAAAGGAAAATGACAAGCAAGCTACTCGCCCCTACGGGGGCGGGTAGTGGTTCGGTCGTCATATACAGTATATCACACCGTTGGACTTCGCAATCAAGGAGGCTCCAAAGTGAAGAAAGATGATGTAAAAGAACTTTCGCTGATAATTTCATTAACGGCGCTTGGTATTAGTATCTTTACGTTTGCTATGTTGCTTATGCTTAAATTCAATTGCTGAGGGGCTTCTGCCCCTCTAACTAGAAAGGGCGATCTGAATGAATCAATGGAGTAATCAAGCTTGCTTTGGATATATGATATTGGCCGCACAGAAGGCCGGACTTGAAGAAGATCAAATCAGGGAGATTACAAGGAAGATGCATCGTGTGCACGATGAAGTGTCGGTTGAAGAAGCGGCACAATATTACCGTGAATCTGATTATTAAACAAAAAAAGAGAGCTGCAGGGATTCCCTCCCATACAGCTCTCTTTTGCGTAGGCATTGCCAAACGCACTTCAATTATACACGTTTACAAGCGTTTTGAAAATGTACTGTATCTATCT
>NZ_AMBZ01000009.1 GCF_000293805.1 Paenibacillus alvei DSM 29
GTAAAGCATTTTGGAGATTTTTTCTTTATGAAATACGTCGTCATCCATCAAGTAATTGATATATTCTCCCGAGGCCAGGTCGAAGCATTTGTGCCAGTTTTCAAGAAAAAGGTTTTTCTCGTTTTTATAGTATTTAATCTGAGAGAAAGACGACAAATAAGCTGCTTCCAGCATTTGTTGCACTTCGCTATTAGAGCTGTCGTCGCAAATGACGATTTCGATATTCGGGTAGGTTTGTTCAAGTACGCTGTCGATGGCTATTTTTAACGTATGGGGCCGATTATAAGCGGGAATCACGACACTAACCAACGGATGTACCAAGATAACTCCACCTTTCATAAAAATGAGTTGTGACCCTCATTGTACGATAGGATTGTTCCTCTCAGACTATGCAGTCTTAAGCGAATTGTGTATTCATATAAGGCTTTTGGGTGGACAAATAGGAGAGCAGCGGAATACACTACGTAATGTGAAAGAAGAGAATGGAGCGACACTTGGGTCCAACTTGTGTTCGACATTTGGGAAAGGGGGAATCAACTTTGTCATCGGACTTCATTCCTTTATTGACGGTTCATCTGTTTTTGACAGACAAGATTTCGAAGGATAAATTGAAAGAACCGATCCTGGGGTTGAAAGAAAACCACATCACCGTGAAAATGTATGGACCTGATGATCCATTAGTCGATGCCGTTCCCCGGAAGCCGCGTGTCTATGTTTCCATAGGAGATGATTGGAAACCTTTTGCAACCCTGAATTCGCTGCCTATTCAGGAAAAAAAACGTTGGCTGCACTTCCATTCGCCGGACGAACTCGAATCGCATAAATTGTTTTACTGCTGGATCAGAGCCACGGATCCTCTCCCCGAAAACAAAGCCGTACCTCCTGCCCGTTTTTCTTCCGATACGCCTCTCATATCCGTGTTCACGGCCAGCTACAGGTCAAAAGAACGAATTCAACGTCCTTATCGATCGCTTTTAAATCAAACTTACCCGAACTGGGAATGGGTCATTGTGGACGATTCCGGAGATAACGAGGAGACTTACAAGAATGACCTGCTTCCTTTGAATGACCCTCGCGTGCGCAGATACCGCCAGGATTCCCGCAATGGCTATATTGGGGCGATCAAAAGGTATGCCGCAGGCCTTTGTACAGGGGAAATCTTAGTAGAGGTGGATCATGACGACGACCTGATGCCCGATTGCCTGGAGAAAATCGTTAAAACATTTCAGCAAAATCCCGAATGCGGCTTTGTTTACGGGGATTGCACCGAGGTATACGCAGAGAATCTTCATGCGCATTGGTATGGCTGGGATTGCGGTTTTGGATACAGCGTCTTTTATCGGGTTTGGCTGCGTGAAATGAACCGCTGGCAGAATGCACACAAACATACGACGATCAACGGCAAGACCGTACGCCACTTAGTCGGGCTGCCGAATCATCCCCGTGCATGGTCCCGGGATTGTTATCATCTAGTGGGAGGTCATCGCGATGAGTTGCTGGTGGCCGACGATTACGACATGTTGATTCGGACGTTTCTTTGTTCCAAGTTCGCGGCAGTTCCTGATTTACTCTATATCCAATATCGGAACGAAAGAGGAAGCAACACCACGTTTCTAAGAAATAAGCAGATTCAGATCTTGGTCAGAGAACTGGAACGGGTATACCACGATAGAATTCAATCGAGGCTGACCGAGCTGGAGCTGCCGGAGCATCTGCCGAATTGCCGCATATGGGAGACCTCCGTACACGATCCTGCCCGCAAAACGGCTCATGTCATTCATGAAGATACTTCTCGAGTGTCGATATTGTTCCCGATTCCTTACTCTCATCCGGAAAGAGAGCATACTCAATTAAGTAAGACCTTGCAAAGGGGGATGAAGGCGGGCTTTAAGAATACCGAGGTTATTGTTGTAGGCCATATCCCCAAAGAAGTGGAATTTTTCGCTTCCCAAGCGCCTGCGGGGGCAATCCGCTGGTGGCCGATGGAGCCGGACGATTCTTTGGAGACGTGTATCCAGTACGCGAAGTATTGTGCATCCTGTAAAGAGAAAGTGGTTGTGATGCCTTAAAAGACCGGGCGAACGAGATAGGAGATCAACGACCATTTTCGAAATGTGTATCATGCCAGCGGAAAACCCCTACGTTACCAATGAAGCATCCCCCGTAGAATGGCTGGATACAATTTGAACCAGACGCCGATAAACGTAAAAAATTTATAGAGGATTATTTTAAAACAGTCCTCGAGGGATACAGATCAGAGACCCAGATCGAAGATTCAATGTTAGATAAATTGCCTTTATTTCTCCAAGTAAATCTCTTCGAAAATATTATTGATCAATTTGTGGTAATGCGAAACAACGGAAAAGATCCGGAGTGTCATGAGGAGCTGTCGTATCGCATAAAATGCTTGGAAGATATCCCGTATATGGGATTTTTCCATGAGATATATTCGAGTGATGAACCCTTTATGTATGAAGAACGAAATATTTAAGCTTTGTGTGCGGATTGCAAATGGCGAACAGCCGGCTCTTTGAGGCCTGCTGTTTTTTTTAGCTTTTTTTCGTGAAGATGAAAGGTAGAAGAAAAATTCAGTGAGGTTCCGCGCTTCGTTCGCTGAACTAATTTACGTACATAATCGTTTTGTTGCGCGTGTCATTCTCGTTTTATCTTCATTGGATATAGAAACTATTCCGCCCGATTGAATCCTTTCATGATCAGCCATATTGCCAATATCAATTGTTGAACAGCGATCGGCACGTTCAATAACATGTAGGTTGCGTCCAGACCGATGAAGCGAATCATAAATAATAGGCTTGCCAATATAGATAGTGCTGAACCTATCAGACCCGGAACTGACAGCCAGCGTGGAACGATTTTGGTCTGGACAAATATACAGGTAAATAAGAACATAGCCAAAACAAAGGCCAGTGTTGTTGCGACATGGTTCACCAAATCACGACCGTCCCGCAACAATTCGCCCAGGGTGTGGAAATAGGATACGTTCAGAGCATCAACTGTTGCAAATTCTTGACTTACTGTCAGTAACAGCAGCAGAATGATAACTCCAATCATAATGAACACACCCGCGATTATGCCGCAAGCAACAGATCCAAGAGCTAAACTTTTATGATGTTTGCTTATTATCGGATACAGCAAAATCGGAATCCCAACATAGGCAACAACCATTAACAACTGTGAAAACGCTCCTATCAGTACTTGACTTTCATTTGTAGAAGCGTTGACCAGGTAGTCTGCTCCATCAATAACAGGCACAACACTACATATCCCTGCAACCAACCCGACTATGAATAACAACCCAACCATTACAGTAGACTTTCTACTTGAATGGATACTCTTCCTCAGCATAATGAACCTCCTTTTCATATCTATCGTGGGGTCTACTATCAAAATACTCCGAGTCGCTTACTGACATGACAGGGTCGGGAAGGAAGAATTTCTAAGTAAAGTTGTATCAATCAAGTTGGAGTGTAAACGCAATGAAGGGAAGGCGTCACAAGGGTTTCAAACAGATCAATGAAAACATGAACGAGTGGCTAGATGAAAAACGCAGCAGATATGCTTTCTCAATCTGTACCTAACAATATTACTTCGGAAATGGGTCTGGCGCTGTTGGATGTCGCAGATGTAATCCGCCCTTATCGGGAAGTTACCAATAGTTTACATAATGTGATTATGATTAACTTTTGTGATGGACTGATTCAGTTGAAGGGTGGACAGGAGACCCAAGACGCGTACTCTGCTTTTCTGTTTATCTATACAATGGCCACGTCACCGAAGTTGGCGGATTGATGACCCATGGGGCCGTTATCGCACGGGCATATGGCTTGCCAACAGTTGTTGGTGTAGAGAATTGCTACCAGGCTGAGCAGAGATGGACCATTAATTCGCGTGCATGGAACAGAAGGGGATATCGAAATATTGTAAAACAGCAGCGTATAAACAAAAAGGATGAGCAAGATCCACATTTGTTGATGGATTTAAACTCATCCTTTTTACAATTATAAATAATCGCATTCTATTTCTGAAAGCCTTAATTATATGCAATGTTGCTGCTCGTTACAGCAGACTCATCAGCTTCTAATCGATTCGGATCAAATTCATTCTCCATCTTGGCGATAACTACTGTTGCTACACCATTTCCGATCAAATTCGTTATTGCGCGAGCTTCGGACATGAAACGGTCAACACCCAGCAGTAGGGCCATGCCTGCGATCGGAATTGATGGGAAAGCAGCTAAAGTTGCAGCAAGTGTAATGAATCCTGATCCTGTAACCCCAGCAGCACCTTTGGAAGTTAGCATCAATACGAACAGAAGGGTAATTTGCTGCCAGATGCTTAGATCAACACCAGATACCTGAGCGACAAACAGCGCAGCCATTGACAGATAAATCGATGTACCGTCCAGGTTGAATGAGTATCCTGTTGGAATAACGAGTCCCACGACGGATTTGGAAGCACCGTATTTCTCAAGCTTTGACATCATTCGCGGCAGAGCAGATTCGGATGAAGAGGTACCGAGCACTAGTAAGATTTCTTCTTTAATGTAAGAGATAAACTTGAAGATGTTGAATCCGAATGCTTTGGCGATGAATCCGAGTACGACGATTATAAATAGGAACATGGTCAAATAAACAGAACCCATCAGCTTGCCAAGTGTGAACAACGAGCCAAGACCAAATTTGCCAACCGTATATGACATTGCACCAAAGGCGGCAATTGGTGAAACCTTCATAATGATATTTACGATACCAAAAAATACGTGTGAGAGCTTATCGAATAATGAAATGATGGCTTGCCCTTTTTCACCAATAGCTGTTAGAGCAAAACCAAACAGGACTGCAAATAACAATACCGGAAGAAGCTCACCGCTAGCAAAAGCCCCGATAACATTATCAGGCACGATGTTCATGATGAAGCCCATTACACTATTCTCATGCGCTTTCTCCGCATATTGGGCAACGTCACCTGTAGCCTTTGAAATATCGATTCCAGAGCCTGGCTTAACTAAATTTACTACAAGTAGGCCAATTGCAAGTGCTATGGTTGTTACAATCTCAAAGTATAGTAATGCCTTACCACCGATGCGACCGACCTTTTTCATATCGCCCATACTAGCGATTCCATGTACGACGGTGAAGAAGATGATTGGTGCAATTACCATCTTAATAAGCTTGATAAAGATGTCTCCAAGCACCTTCAGTTCAACGGCATATTTAGGGAAAAATTGTCCGAAGAGAACCCCAAGAAGAATCGCGAATAATACTTGAACGGTCATGTTTTTCATGATTTTTTTATCTTCATGTTCTTACCCCTCGCTTTCACCATTGTAAGCGCTTTATTCGATGTGCTTAAGTGTAAGAGAGAGGGGAGAAGGTGACAAGCATATGGTCATATTGTTCTTTTTGGTCTTTAAGGCCCAGAGATTTCGCTCATTACATCAGCCCCGATTTTCATTGCGAAATCTTTATAAAGCTCCTTTGAGGCTATCCTCCATTCCGCTGTTTGTTCTTTCGTTAATATGGAAATCTGCAAATTCTGGTTCGTATTAATCTCGTTCATATGCGTCTCATTTCTAGCTGCTTTCTTATTTGCCTGCTCTGTTGTTTCATCCAGTGCTTCCATGAGCAGCTGTTGCACATCAGAAGGCAGGCTATCCCAGAAGGATTTGTTGAAAATAACGGCATAGCCCAAATAACCATGATTGCTAATCGTCATATATTTCTGCACTTGGTAGAGGCGTTTGCTTACGATATTCGATATCGTGTTTTCCTGACCATCTACTGAGCCGTCGGCTAGATTGCGATAAGCGTCGTTAAAAGGAATAACACTTGTCTTCCCTCCCCAGTTCTTCATGTGCCGTTCAATTAATGGACTTGGTTGTATGCGAAACTTTAGTCCTTTGAAATCTCGAGGCCCCAGAATAGGCCGTACATTGTTCGTCACTTGTTTAAAGCCATTGGACCAGAAGGCGACTCCCTTCATGCCATGCGGTTTAAGCGTTTGGAATAGCTTGTCTCCAAGCGAACCATTCAGCTTGCTTTCAACCTCATTCTGATCTTTGAAAGCAAATGGCAGATCCATTACTAGCCATGCTGGATCGATCTCGCTCATAGTTGAGAAGGATGGGGCTATCATTTGAATATCACCACGCTGAAGTGCAGCAACTTCATTATTCTCACCATATAGCATGCCATTTGGGAACACTTGTATCTCGACGCGATCCTTTGATTTCTTCTTTACTAGATCAGCGAATTCAGCTGCAGCGAGGCCCTTTGGTGTGTTCTCAGCAACTACATGACTGAATTTGATGACGATCCGTTGCTTAAGTCCAGTTTGTTCATCATCCTGATAGAGCTGTTCATTCCAGTTTGGTTGATATCCGACGAGATATGCAGCTAACAATCCAACAATAATGAACATTCCAATACTTGCAATCGCTTTCAAATTTGTCTCCTCCCAGTTGCTAAATTAGACTTATTATTGCACAATAGCAGATAAAGGTAAATATTTCGAAAAGGAGGGCGCTAAACTTGAACCGAATAGGAATCTACTGGAAAATTATTTTGCTTTCATTCGGTTTGGTTCTGTTCTCCCTCCTTATTGCTGTAGAGGTCTTGCTTGGAAGCTTGACTAGCGTCAAAGAAGAGAGCTTACGTCAACGGCTGATTACGACTGCCCAAACCGTTGCTAATCTACCGGGAGTGGCAGAATATATCAATCAGCAGAATGGAGCTGAGCATATTGCTCCCGTTGCTGACAAAATTCGCATGCTGAATGAGGCTGATTATATTGTCGTGCTGGATATGAATCGCAAGCGCTTATCACATCCTCTATCGGACCGAATAGGAACTTATTTTAGTGGCGACGATGCGGATGCAGCTTTTGCTGAGCATATGTACGTTTCCAAAGTAAAAGGTGAAGCAGGTGTTGGCTTGCGGGCATTCGTGCCGATCATGAACGCGAAGCATGAGCAGGTTGGCGTTGTAATGGCAGGAGGACTTCTGCCTACCATGAAGGATATTTTTCCCGAGCAGCTCAGATCGGTTATGGTAATGATTATATTGGCGCTTTCGTTTGGAATGATGGGCTCAGCGATGCTTGCTAAACATATCAAGAAAGAGATGTATAATTTAGAGCCGCATGAAATTGCCTCGATGTTTCGTGAGCACACGGCTGCATTCCAAGCTATGCATGAAGGAGTAATCGCCATCGACAGCAAGGAGCGAATCACGATTTTCAATGAACGGGCCAAGCACATTTTTGGCGTGTCCAAGGATGTGCTTGGACTGAACATTTGGGATGTGATTCCCGATTCTCGCTTGCCCGAGGTACTTAAGGTAAAAACACCGCTCTTGAACCACGAATTGCTGGTTGGCGATACGCTCATCTGGAGCAATCGAATACCCATAATCGAGCAGGGTATTACACAGGGAGCCATAGCGATTTTCCAAGACCGAACGGAGGTTACGCATATGGCAGAAGAACTGACAGGTGTGCGAGAATTTGTGAATGCCTTGCGAGCCCAAAATCATGAGCATATGAATAAAATGCATACCGTTGCTGGGCTTCTCCAGCTTGGAAAACATGAAGAAGCATTAAGATATTTGTTTGAGGTATCTGATCAACATGAAGAGACAACAAGATTTATGCAGGAGCATTTTGAGGATGATGGAGTTGCAGGCTTACTGCTTGGTAAGATCAGTCGAGGAAATGAGCTTGATATAGATGTGATCATCGATCCGAATTGCGGTTTGCGTCAATTTCCAGATTCGCTTGATCGACGAGATATCGTGCTGCTGGTAGGCAATTTGATTGAAAATGCATTTGATGCACTTTCCAATATCAAGGTTGATCAGAAGGCAGTGTATCTGTACATTGGGCAAGATGAAGATTATTTATCGATCTTAGTTGAGGATAATGGCTGTGGTATGACAGAAGACACGAAAGCAAGAATGCTGGAACGCAGCTTCTCGACCAAAAGTGGAGAGCATCGTGGAATAGGCCTATTTCTGATAAGTGGGATTATCGCAAAAGGTAAAGGGCTACTTCGGTGTGAATCCTCCCCAGGACTCGGAACATCAATGGAAATCGTTTTTCCGATGAAGGAGGCGGCAAGAGATGCAGGAGCAATGTAAACATATCGTGCAAGTATTGCTGATTGAAGATGATCCAATGGTTCAGGAAGTGAACCGCATGTTCATCGAAGGGGTGAATGGTTATAAAGTTATTGGGACGGCAGGTAACGGTCAGGATGGCTTGCGGATGATCGAA
Organism: Paenibacillus alvei DSM 29; assembly: GCF_000293805.1. Taxonomy (GTDB): domain Bacteria; phylum Bacillota; class Bacilli; order Paenibacillales; family Paenibacillaceae; genus Paenibacillus_B; species Paenibacillus_B alvei. The sequence continues at coordinate 8,293 of NZ_AMBZ01000009.1, forward strand.
GAACTGAAGCCCGATCTAATCTTTCTGGATGTGTTTATGCCTTCATTTGATGGAATTAGTACGCTGCAGGAAATTAGGGCGCGTGATCTACCAGTGGATGTGATCGTAGTTACGGCTGCTAAAGAGACGGAAACATTACGAGCGATGATGCGAAACGGTGCAGTAGATTATATTATCAAGCCATTTAAACTAGAGCGGGTTAGACGGACATTGGAACGTTATCGTGATCGATACGAGACGTTAACCGACGATCATACAGTTACCCAAGAGCAGCTTGATCGCATTCTGCAAATGGGAGATGAGATCCGAACGGATAGCACTGTGAACGATGGATCTTCTCTATTAGGGCAGAGTGTAATACAAGAGAAGAACGTTATCGAATCATCACCACCTGCTGAATTGTTTATACCTACGGAAGAACTGCCAAAGGGATTAAATCCAGTAACACTTAAACAAGTGCTTGCAGTAATGGCTGATAAAGGTGGGAAGCTATCCGCAGAAGAAACAGCCGAAGGGGTTGGGATTGCAAGAGTGACAGCAAGAAGATACCTTGAATATTTGTCAAAGATAGGATATGTCTATCTAGAGGTGAATTATGGAGGCGTAGGGCGACCAATTAATCGGTATACGCTTCATTCAAGACCAAAAAGACTAAAATAATCCGAAACACGCCTTATCGTGAATCTTACAATTACAAATCAAAATGTTACACCAAAGTAGTGTAGGCTAATGACTCATGAAGCAGATGAAGGTTGCCATTGCTTATTGCAATGAAATATCTGGTATGTTAATATTGCGCTAACACTTACGATAGGAGTTGAAGAGGATAATGTAAAATTTCTTGCTAACGTTTAAAGAATAAAACAAGTTCTATTTGTGCTGTTTTGTTCTTTATTGGCAAGAAAGTTACCTTATTCTTTTCACTCAAAGAATATATTCTTATCTGACTCTGCGTAGGGTTGGATTTGTTTTATTTTTTTGAGCTGTAAGAAAGGTCAACTTTCTTGCAGCTCTTTTTATTTGTGACCAAGGAGGTTTCTGGAATGTCATTGATCAAGGTAACAAACTTGACGTTTGCCTATGACGGCAGCTACGACAACATTTTTGAGCATGTAAGTTTACAAATCGATACCAACTGGAAATTGGGCTTTACGGGGCGGAACGGCCGGGGCAAGACTACGTTTCTCAACCTGCTGCTCGGCAAGTATGAATACAGCGGAACGATTTCCTCTAATGTCAGTTTCGAGTATTTCCCGTTCCACGTCGAACACAAGGAACATTATACATTCGACGTGGTAGCAGACATCTATCCGGACTATGAACACTGGCAGCTTATGCGCGAGTTTTCGCTGCTGAAAATGTCAGAGGATGTGTTGTACCGACCATTCAACTCGTTATCCAACGGAGAACAGACGAAGGTAATGCTCGCAGTCCTGTTTTTGAAGGAAAACAGCTTTTTGCTTATCGACGAGCCGACCAATCATCTTGATCTGCATGCTCGGAAGCTGGTAAGTGATTATTTGAACGGCAAGAGCGGGTTTATATTGGTGTCACATGATCGGGCGTTTCTCGTCAATTGTGTGGACCACATTATTTCAATCAATAAGACCAATATCGAAATCCAGAACGGAACTTTTTCAGACTGGTGGGAGAATAAACAAAGACAGGACAATTTCGAATTGGCTGAGAACGAGAAGCTGAGGAAGGACATTAAGAGGCTGTCCGAAGCGGCCAAGCGAACGAGCAACTGGTCGCACGAGGTAGAAAAACGAAAAACGGCACCCGCAACTCTGGCTCCAAGGTCGACAAAGGATACATCGGCCACAAGGCCGCCAAAATGATGAAGCGATCCAAATCGATCGAGCAGAGACAGAACTCCGCTATCGAGGATAGATCCCAGCTTCTGAGAAATGTCGACAGCTCGGAAAGTTTGAAAATATCGCAGATGACTTATCATAAACATCAATTGGTCGAGCTTGACCGCGTTTCGATTCATTATGGTGAAAAGAACGTGTGCAACGACATTAGCTTTACTATCGAGCAAGGGGATCGCATCGTGCTCTCCGGTCCGAACGGCTCAGGCAAATCCAGCTTGCTCAAACTGATTTGCGGCGAGGAGATTCCTTATACCGGCGCGGTTCGAAAAGGGAGTCAGTTGAAAATTTCCTACGTTTCACAAGATACCTCGCAGTTGCAGGGCAATTTGTCGGAATTCGCCAGATCCAGCGAGATTGACGAAAGCTTGTTCAAAGCGATTTTGAGAAAACTCGATTTTTCACGCTTGCAATTTGAAAAGGACATCGCTTCTTATAGCGGCGGTCAGAAGAAGAAAGTTCTGATTGCGAAAAGCCTCTGCGAACACGCTCATTTGCATATTTGGGACGAACCGCTTAATTTTATTGACGTCATTTCCAGGATGCAAATCGAAGAACTGCTGCTGGAACATTCGCCAACGATCCTTTTTGTGGAGCACGACAGCGAGTTTTGCAAACATATCGCAACTAAAACTGTGGAATTGAACGTTTAACAGGTTTAATAAACTATAGGAGGATGAAAACGATGATCATTGAGGTTGAGGTTGTAGATGATACTGTGAACCGGTTCCTACCGGCTGACCCGGTTCACAAAAAATAGATCTGTTGCCGGAGGTTTACCAATCTATCGACAGATGCACATAGCGATTCTATCAGCGAACGCATCGTGTTTAGTTGGTTAAAGACGCATGAAAGCGCCGGATGACGGTTGCTTTTCATGTATTTCTCCGGCAGTAAGGAGAACACATGAAACCAACCTCGAAATATGAAACGATTAAGCAGATCTTGTCCGACTTCAAGCAGCCTGCGTACCGGTATAGGCAAATTATAGATGCTATTTTCGAACAAAAAGTTGCTGAATACGAACGGATCACTATACTGCCTGCATTTTTGCGAGAAGAGTTGGCCCGGACGCTTGGTCCGAACGTCTCCAGCGTTATTCCGGTAAAGGAGCTCACATCACAGCAGGTCAGCAAGGTGCTGTTTGCCATCGGTGGCGGCGAACGCGTAGAGGCTGTAAGACTTTCCTATAAACGGGGATGGAAATCGTATTGTATTTCCACGCAGTGCGGCTGCGGGTTCGGGTGCCGTTTTTGCGCCACGGGTACCATCGGCCTAAAACGAAATCTGACTGCCGACGAAATTACCGATCAATTGCTTCACTTTCACTTGAACGGCCATGCCTTGGACAGCGTGTCCTTCATGGGCATGGGGGAGGCGCTCGCCAACCCGCACCTTTTCGAAGCGCTGGCGATTTTGACTAACCCGCATCTCTTCGGTTTAGGACATCGAAGGATTACGATTTCAACCATCGGCCTGTTGCCAGGAATCGATAGGTTGACGCGGGAGTTTCCTCAGGTCAATCTAACCTTCTCGCTGCATTCGCCGTTCGACGAACAACGGAACGAACTGATGCCGATTAATAAGCGTTTTCCGCTTCGCGACGTGCTGAATGCATTAGATCGCCATATCCAACATACGGGAAGAAAGGTGTATATCGCGTATATTCTTCTTCAAGGGTTCAACGACTCGACGGAGCATGCGAAAGCACTTGCCGCTCATTTGAGGGGAAGAGGATGTTGGGAACACCTCTACCATGTGAACCTCATTCCCTACAATTCTACAGATGTGACGCCTCAGAGCTACTTGCCATCTGACCCCGAAAGGATTAATACGTTCGTGCGGACGTTGAAAATATTCGGTGTGAATGTAACGATCCGAACTCAATTCGGAGCAGATATTAATGCGGCATGTGGTCAGTTATACCGAGCTGATTCTAAAATGAATGGATAGGAGAGATATGGAATGAATACTTTCGTTCTCGATTTTCAGGAAATGAAAAATACACAGCTATTGCTCGTTGGCGGAAAAGGGTTGAATGTAGGGGAGTTATCAAAAATGGAGGGAATACAAGTACCGGAAGGATTTTGTGTGACAACAGCAGGATATCAAAAAGCAATCGAGCAAAACGAAACGTACCATGCTTTGCTCAATCGACTAACGATGCTACACGTAGAAGATCGAGATCAAATTGGTGAAATCAGTAGGGAGATTCGACAAATCCTTTTGGAAGTAGAAATTCCTTCTGATGTAGTGAAAGAAGTAACTCAATATCTCTCCCGGTTTGGCGAGGAACATGCATATGCCGTGCGTTCTAGTGCGACTGCTGAAGATTTGCCGCATGCCTCTTTTGCTGGTCAACAAGACACCTATTTACATATTATCGGCAAAGAAGCCATCCTGCAGCATATCAGCAAATGTTGGGCCTCCCTATTTACGGATCGCGCAGTCATTTACCGGATGCAAAATGGATTCGACCACAGTCACGTTTATTTAGCTGTTATCGTTCAAAGGATGGTGTTCCCACAAGCTTCAGGGATATTATTTACCGCTGATCCGATTACTTCAAACCGTAAGGTGATATCCATTGATGCCAGTTATGGACTTGGAGAAGCACTGGTCTCTGGCCTGGTCTCTGCCGATTGTTATAAAGTAAAGGAAGGAGAGATCATCGAGAAGAGGATCGCGGCCAAAAAATTAGCGATCTATGGACGTAAAGAAGGCGGAATAGAGACACAACAGATTGATCCTGAGCAGCAAAAGACTCAAACTCTTACGGAGCAACAAATCTTGCAACTAGCACGCATCGGAAGGCATATCGAAGCCTATTTTGGTTGCCCGCAAGATATCGAGTGGTGCCTGGTTGATGATACCTTTTACATTGTCCAGAGTCGGCCAATCACGACATTATACCCGATTCCTGAAGCGAATGATCAGGAAAATCGCGTTTATGTCTCTGTCGGTCACCAACAAATGATGACCGATCCCATGAAACCGCTGGGATTGTCTTTTTTCCAGTTAACCAATCCAGCACCCATGCGTAAAGCCGGTGGCAGATTGTTTGTTGATGTGACACCCATGCTGGCTAGCAGAGACAATACATTACATTACCTGGGTCAATCCGATCCGCTTATCAAAGACGCACTGATGACCATAATAGAGCGAGACTTTATAAAAACGTTACCAGATGAGAATATAAAACCAAGTCCAATCAAAAGCATTACAGATACGATTCGTGAAATTGAAAACAATCCGTCAATCGTTCCTGATTTGATTCAGCGTAGCCAAGCATCGATCGAAGCGTTGAAACAAAATATCCAAACGAAATCAGGATCGGATTTGTTTGATTTTATTCTTGAAGATCTCGAGCAATTAAAGATGTTTGTATTTGATCCGCAGAGTTTACGTGTGATTCTGGCTGCAATGGATGCTGCAACATGGATCAATGCAAATATGAACGAGTGGTTAGGTGAAAAACACGCAGCAGATACACTTTCTCAATCTGTACAGGACAATATTACTTCGGAAATGGGTCTGGCGCTATTGGATGTCGCAGATGTGATCCGTCCTTATCCGGAGATCATTGAATATTTGCAACATGTCAAAGATGAGCACTTTTTGGATGAACTGCTTACGTTGGATGGCGGGCAGAAAGCCCGAGACGCGATCTATGCTTATCTCGACAAATACGGAATGCGATGTGCCGGAGAAATCGATCTTACCAGAACGCGCTGGATCGAAAAACCAATTACGATTGTCCCGTTGATTCTTGGCAACATCAAAAACTTTGAGCCTAATGCGAGCCAGCGGAAATTTGAGCAAGGGCAGCAAGAAGCTTTGAAAAAAGAACAAGAGTTGTTGGAACGATTAAAGCAATTGCCGGATGGCGAACAAAAAGCGAAAGAAACAAAACAAACGATCGACTTCATCCGGAATTACAGTGGGTATAGGGAATATCCGAAATACGTCATGGTTAATCGTTACTTCGTGTATAAACAGGCTTTGCTGAAAGAAGCCGAACAACTCGTACAAGCGGGCATCATTCATGAAAAAGAAGATATCTTCTATCTCACTTTGGAGGAACTTCACGAGGTTGTACGCACAAATAAACTGGATTACCACATCATCAGCAAACGGAAAGATGATTACAACTATTATGAAAAATTAACTCCGCCACGTGTTATCACGTCTGATGGTGAAATCATTGCAGGGGAGTACAAACGAGAAAATCTCCCGTCTGGAGCATTAGTAGGTCTGCCTGTGTCTGCCGGGGTAATAGAGGGACGCGCACGTGTCATCTTGAAATTGGAAGATGCTGATCTAGAAGATGGAGATATATTAGTCACCGCTTTTACGGATCCTAGCTGGACCCCCTTGTTTGTATCTATCAAGGGTCTCGTCACCGAAGTTGGCGGACTGATGACCCATGGAGCCGTTATCGCACGGGAATATGGCTTGCCAGCAGTTGTTGGTGTAGAGAACGCTACCAAGCTGATCCAAGATGGACAACGAATTCGCGTGCATGGAACAGAAGGGTATATCGAAATATTGTAATGGCTGAGTACGTCAAGTAATAACCTTGTCATTAGGAGGTTTGTTATTCAAAGCCCATATGCTACTGTCGCGGGCAACGACAAAAACATATGGGCTAATCGCTTTGCGGCAAACATATGCGCATAATCGAGGAAATGAGAATTGAAGGGAAGAAAAGGGGATGAGGGTGTTAAAAGCGCTGTTATCTGCAACCTTAATCTAAAAGGTTCTATGCAACAAACTCCAACACCTTCCAGGCACATCGGATTGAAACATTTCAATGCTTCCTGTATCAGACATTGTCACATAGCAGGTTCTTCCATCAGGCCCCCCAAATGTAAGGTTGGTGCAGTTTTTACCAATAAGATAAATTTCACCCAGCAATTGACCATCAGGGGAAATCTTCGCTACCACACCTTTTTCAGGGCGAGTAACAAACAAATTGCCTGCCACATCACAACGCATTCCATCAAGTCCAAAATCCCGAAACTCTATCAATAAGCGTTTATTACTCAATTCATTCGTACTAGATAGATCATATACCCATATTTTTCTTTCCAATGATTCATTCACATATAATTTTTTCCGTCAGGACTCACCTCAATTCCATTTGGCGTTCCCATATTCCTTTCTAATAAATGCGTGTTTCCATTTGTAAGAATTCGCCACAATTGTCCCTTATTTTGTTGGAACCAGTTAGGGTCACTAGCGAATAAAACACCTTGTTCGGTTATCGCTAAATCATTAGGCTGATTCATTGAAGGGTTATTAGCATGTATACTGATCTCTTTCGTTTCAAGGTTAACGGCGAATATATTATGTTTTTTATAATCTGCAATGTACAAAGTTCCATTAGGGTCAATACGTGTCCCGCATCCGATACTATCCGGGGGCAATGCAATAAAGACACTGCTTTTTCCATTTGGAGTTACTTTGCCAACCGTGCCATCTCTTTGATAATTTACGGCGTAAATATTCCCGTCTTTATCGCATGAAGGACCTTCTATTTTGTTTGTAAATCCATCCGTTAGAATTTTGCTCTTAAATAACTCAAACCGCATGGTTAAAATCTCCTTTCCTTAATACCTGGATTCACTTAGAATGTTATTTACCGCTAAGTCAAAAAAGTACGCTTAATGCAAAAATTCTCTTATCGAAAGACGGTCGGTGCAATAATTGCAAGTTAATGACATGACCAACAATCGACCATGCAAAGTAGGTAACTTTTGCGTTTTGAGTGTGAATTACGGCGGGCTCAGGCACCTAAGTGTAATCCGAAGCTATTTGTCGATATAGACATTGTGACTTTTGTTTACAGTTTGAGCGATTTCAAAAGCCGAGGCAGCTTGGCCAAATGCTAAAACAGCCCGCAATTTATTGATACAAAGAACTCTAGTCCAATCCCATTTATCATTTTAGGGCTTACTTTTTCAATCACTGGGTTATTATGGTGCCTATTTATTGCCTATTTCTCCTCTTATGTTACCCGAAAAATAAAAGCAAACCAAAGGCTGAGTGCGTATTTAAACAAAATTACCGGCATACTCTTTATTGGATTAGGTTTACATCTTCTTCGAACCAAAGCTCCTCAATAAAGCTCAAAAAAACATTTTAAGTAGACGATTCTTTACAGTCAGAACAAATCGTAACGTTACAGTCCGGCCCGTATTAGTTTTGCGGGTCTTTTTGTTTTTAGCATAGGTGTAAAGGAATAACTACGGTGCCTACTTCTGTATCTTTATTTAACAAGCCGACCGGCTCATTCATAGTTGTCACGATGTTGTATCATTGGGTTGATGATCGGCGGGAGGAGCCTTTTACAAAAAATCCGAACGACCGGCACGAGCTAATGGTACAGATGTATTATCCTACAAGTAATAAAGGCGAGGGAAATCGTGAGCCTTATATCCGAAACGCGCATGAGGTTGCAAAGGGATTGGAAGAAGATTTGTCCATCCCGGCATTCGTATTGAGTCATCTGAATTTGGTGAAATCGAATGCGTTCACGGAAGCCCTTCTATCAGACGCAGAGAGCCGTTATCCCGTATTGATCTTTTCCCATGGTTTAAACGGTTTTCGCAATCAAAATACGTTTCAGGTCGAAGAGTTAGCAAGTCAAGGTTATATTGTGTTATGTATCGATCATGCCTATGACGCTGCGGCTACCGTCTTTCCAGACGGTCGAACCGCATACTTTCAGTCCGGTAATCTAATTAATCTTGCTGAAAGAGATCGCCATCTCCAATTATGGAAGGAAGATGCCGCTTTTGTGCTAAATCAAGTGGAGAAGCTTAATCAAGGGGATGTAGACGACCGCTTTACGGGAAGGATCGACACCACTCGAATCGGGATGTTCGGCCATTCTTACGGTGGAGCTACCGCTGCACAAATGCTTTTCGAAGACAACCGTATCAAAGCAGCAATTAACATGGGCGGTCTGTTATATGGGACAACGGTTACAGAAGCAGGAATCGGCAAACCGTTTCTGCTCATGAGTGCAGAGATCAACGAAGATCCAGATGAGGATCACACAGCATTCAAGGTTCGCAATGAGCGCGCTCTTGCCGGTAGAGACATGTCGATAGTCATTCCTCACACGGATCATACGAGCTACTCTGATTTTCATTTGATTTCACCTTCTTGCGAAGTCCAGGCGAAGATCCGCGACGTGTTCATCGTATTATTAACGAGTTTAGCCTCGCTTTTTTTGACCTTTATGTGAAACAGACAATCGACAGCTCGGCATTGGACAGACTGGCAGCCATTTACCCGGAAGTCAATTTTAAAATGAATTAGCGATGTATCTCAACATCAGGTCTCAAGTCCATTTTCATGACGGAATATTTCCATTTCAATAAACTTGACGATGATTGGAGAATGGATTAGAATGACTCCAACAAAACGTTTACGTATTTAAACCTTTCGTTACAACGTCATGAAGAAAGGATAGAATATGGGAAAACAGGCATTCGAACAATTTCGCACATGTATCCCTTTTTTCCAATTGTTAGTTGATCCGCATCGCCAAGATATCATCCTGTGGCTTAGTGAACAGGGGCCAATGTCAGTTGGTGAAATTACAGCCCAATCTACATTATCGCGTCCTGCGATTTCTCATCATTTAAAACTGCTGCGGGATCAAGGCTTAGTTACAATGGAGAAGATCGGTACAGAGCGTTATTATTCCGTAACCTTGGATACTGCTGTTGATTCGTTAAAAAAACTATTATTGTTACTTGAAGATGAGTGCCTTTAGAATAAATCTAAAGGCATTTATAATCATATATATGTCGAAGAGTTTGAACGTTTAGATATTTAGGTGTTCGGAATTGTTGAATGGATAAGAGCATAAGGTGTTTATGCGGTGAGAATAGATAAGGAGTGATTCGGAATGAATCAAATAGAGAAGGTGGACACTGAATGCATTCTTGCGGAACATAAGAAATTTTTTCAAAAAGGGGCAACACGTACTCTAGAATTTCGCCTTGAACAGCTGAAAAAATTAAAAGAGGGTATTAAGCGTAATGAAGATAAAATTACACAAGCACTGTATCAGGATTTAGGGAAAAGCGAATATGAGGCGTATTCAACGGAGATCGGCTTTATATTGGATAGTATTAAGAACACGATGAAGCATGTGAAGAAATGGATGAAGCCCCAGAAGGCAAAAACCCCCATAGCCTTATGGCCGTCAAGAAGCCGCATAATCAAAGAGCCATATGGGACAGTACTCATTATAGGACCTTATAATTATCCGTTCCAATTGCTGATTGAACCTCTTATTGGAGTAATTGCTGCAGGAAATTGTGCGGTACTTAAACCTTCGGAACATACACCTCACACAACGCGAGTCGTTCATGAAATGTTAAACGAGATCTTTGACAAGAGTTACATCCGCGTCGTAAAAGGGGAGAAGGAAGCAACGTCAGCACTTATTCATGCCCCTTTTGACTATATCTTTTTCACAGGAAGTGTACAGGTGGGAAAGATCGTGATGGAGGCTGCTGCCAAGAATCTGGTTCCCGTAACCTTAGAACTTGGAGGGAAGAGCCCTGTCATTGTGGACAAGACTGCGAACTTAGAATTATCAGCGAAAAGAATTGTATGGGGCAAGTTTATGAATACAGGCCAAACCTGTATAGCGCCTGATTACATGTTGGTACATTCGGAAATCAAAGACGCTCTTATTTCAAAAATGAAAGAGGTCATCGTGAGTTACTATGGAGAAAATCCGATGGAAAGTAAGGACTATGGCCGTATTGTGAATGAGCGCCAATTCGATAGATTGACTTCAATTCTGGAAAAAGATCAAGATAACGTAATAGTTGGCGGTAAATCAATAAGAGAGAAATTGTATATCGAACCAACATTGCTAGAAGCAAAATCTTGGACTGATGCGGTTATGGCAGACGAGATTTTCGGACCGATTCTACCGATTATGGAATACGAGCAGTTAGATCGTGCAATTTATGCGATTAATGAACGTCCAAAACCGTTGGCCTTGTACTTGTTTACCGAGGATAAGAAATGTGAGGAAGAGGTGTTGCGAAGAATCTCATTTGGGGGAGGATGTGTAAACGATACGATTCTTCACATTGCGAATCGTTATTTGCCATTCGGTGGCGTTGGAAATTCGGGGATAGGCGCCTATCACGGGAAATACAGTTTCGACCTTTTTTCACATCATAAGAGCATTGTGAAGAAGACCACAAAAATCGATACCCGTTTTATTTTACCTCCTTACAACGATAAGAAGCTGAGATTGGTTAGAAAGTTTTTAAATTAGAATACTATCTCTTACAGATATCATTAGGACAATAACATGGATGGGAACGAGTTGAATATGGAAACGGTAGCATTAGTGGTGGGAGCAACTGGTTTGCCTTTTTAACGAGTTAGGGATCTATTGAAGCAAGGAGCAGTTTGCCGAGCAGCTGCTCCTATTGGTGTGCGACTGGTTTATTTAAAACATGGAATATATAGGTTGACAAAAGGTTGAATTACTCTTATTATACAATTAACACATTGGTAATTGTTAAAAGAGAGAAAGGGTTGTGCTTACCATGTCAAACAAAGAAGCCTTAGCACAATATGATGTCAAACAATATCGAACGCCGGATGGATATACATCGGACATTGCTGTATTTACGATATTGCCTGTTACAATCCAAGAATTCAAACCGCCCGAGATGGATCTCAAGATTATGCTCATCCAGCGGAGTGAACTTAACAGCGAAGGAAAGCCAAATATCGAAGCAGGCAAGTGGGCATTGCCTGGTGGCTTCGTCAATCCAGATGAGACTGCCTATGAATGTGCACAACGCGAGCTGCAAGAAGAAACAGGCGTTGAGAACATTCACCTTGAACATTACGGCGTTTACGATAAACCAGGACGCGATCCGCGGGGCTGGATGATTACAAATGCCCACTTTGCAATAGTTCCAGAACACAAGTTGTCCCAAAGACAGGCAAACGATGATGCTTCGGATGTTCAATTGTTCTCCGTAAAAGAAGTCATGAATCTCGAGCTTGCTTTTGATCACGCACAAATCATTGCAGATGCGATTCATGTGATTCGCCAGAAGCTGCTCGAAACGACTGTCGCCAAGGAATTTCTGCCCGAAGAATTCACATATTCGGAGCTGCAAGCCGTTCTCCTTACGGTCACAGATGATTCCGCAATTGCGTTGGAATCGGCATTTGCAAGAAAGATCAAATCTTTGCCCTTTATCCAAGAGGTTGAAGGGAAGAAGACAACCCGAACATCGAAACGACCGACACAGTTGTACCGATTCGTCGAAATGGATCTGAACAAATCCATTTACCATACCAGAATGTGATTGATAATAGATGATTACAATAAGATGGTGACTAAAGTAAATAGCATTTCGAAATCGATGTGTGATGGGTAAGGTGCTATTCTAACTTTATTGTCACTACTCTTTTTACCATATTCAATTAACAATTATACAATAGTTAAATTAGAGGAGGAGTCTAGAATGAACAAGAAAAAAGCGCTCATTCATATTGACTATACAAAGGACTTCGTTGCTGCGGATGGGGCATTGACTTGTGGAGAACCAGGGCAAGCGATTGAAGGGCGAATGACTGAAATTACGAAAGAGTTTATTCTAAGCGGTGATTTCGTTGTTTTCGCTATCGACATGCATAAGGAGAATGACGCATTCCATCCGGAAACGAAGCTGTTCCCGCCGCACAACATTGAGGGAACCGATGGTCGAAAGCTTTTCGGTCAATTGGAGGATCTGTATCAAGCAAATAAAGACGCAAATAATGTCTATTGGATGGACAAAACAAGATACAGTGCATTTGCTGGAACGGACTTAGAACTTCAACTTCGATCAAGAGGAATCATTGAACTTCATCTTGTAGGCGTTTGTACAGACATTTGCGTACTCCACACCGCAGTAGATGCTTACAATAAAAGCTTCGATATTGTCGTTCATGAGGATGCCGTTGCAAGCTTTGATGCAGAAGGTCATGTATGGGCGCTTAGACATTTCAAAGGATCGCTCGGAGCTGCAGTAGTCAAAAAGGAGGAAAACAAAGATGAATAAAATTGAGCTTCCGGTTTTCAATCATGGTGATGACAGTCTCGCGCTGCATACCGATAAATATCAAATTAATATGGCGCAGGTCTACTGGCAACATGGCATGCATAACCGTAAGGCAGTATTTGAAGTATACTTCCGCAAGCTTCCATTCCAGAACGGATATGCGATCTTTGCAGGCTTGGAGCGGGTCATTCGTTATTTGAATGACTTTTGCTTTACCGAGAGTGATTTGAGTTATCTTCAGGAAGAAGGATACAACGAAGAATATCTGGACTACCTTCGGACGATTCGCTTCACAGGAACCGTTCATTCGATGAAAGAAGGGGAACTGGTTTTTGCGAATGAACCGATTATGCGAATTGAAGCAGCACTAGCCGAAGCACAGCTCATTGAAACTGCGATCCTAAATATCGTTAATTATCAAACCCTTATTGCAACAAAGGCATCTCGTGTGAAGCAAGTTGCGGTTGATGATCATTGCATGGAGTTCGGAACTCGAAGAGCGCAAGAACTGGATGCCGCGATTTGGGGGACGAGAGCTGCTTACCTTGCGGGGTTCGAAGCAACATCGAATGTAAGGGCAGGGAAGTTATTTGGCATCCCTGTCTCAGGCACACACGCTCATGCAATGGTTCAAGCCTATCGTGATGAATATAGGGCATTTAAAGCCTATGCTGACACGCATAAAGACTGCGTATTCCTTGTTGATACCTATGACACACTGAGATCCGGTGTCCCTACGGCAATTAAAGTGGCGAAAGAGTTCGGTGATCGAATCCACTTTAAAGGCATCCGACTTGATAGCGGAGACTTGGCGTACTTATCGAAAGAAGCTCGCAAAATGCTTGATGAAGCAGGCTTTCCGGATGCCAAAATCTATGCATCAAACGATCTTGATGAACAAACCATCATGAACCTAAAAACACAGGGGGCTAAAATTGACGTGTGGGGCATTGGCACCAAGCTGATTACAGCGTATGATCAACCCGCTTTGGGTGCCGTATACAAGCTGATCTCGATAGAAGACGAACACGGAGATATGGTCGATACGATCAAAATCAGCTCGAATCCTGAAAAGATTACGACCCCTGGACGCAAACGTGTATTCCGCATCGTCAACAAGGCGAATGGGAAATCGGAAGGCGACTACATTGCATTGGAACATGAAGAACCGCAGTCGGAACAGCGCTTGCACATGTTTCATCCCATTCACACGTATATCGCAAAATTCGTAACGGGATTTGAAGCGAGAGAACTTCATCATGCCATCTTTGAAAATGGCGACTTGGTGTACGATGTACCTACGCTTGATGAAATTAGGGAGTTTGTAAAAGAAAATCTCAATGTGTTGTGGGATGAATATAAACGTACTCTCAATCCAGCAGAATACCCGGTTAACCTCAGTCAAGCATGCTGGAATAATAAGATGCGATTGATTGAAGAAGTACGAAATAAAGTTCAAGCGGCTCTCAAAGCTTAGAAGGAGGCTGGATGCGGTGGCGAAAATCGGTATTTACGGATCATCCTTTGACCCGGTCACGAATGTCCATCTTTGGACAGCAAGCACCGTAGCGCATCGCTGCAAGCTGGACAAGGTGATTTTCCTGCCTTGTTCCAGTAAGCGGCAAGATAAACAGTTGAACGTTTCGGATGAACATCGGATGAACATGGTTCGTACTGCGATAGAGGGCAACGACAAATTTGAAGTTGACGATTTTGAAATGAATCAACCTGCTTGGGAAATCGCGACGTACCAAACTATGAAGCATTTTCGAGCGAAATATCCGAATGACGAAGTGTATTTCATCATGGGGGCTGATCTGCTCGTCGATATCGGTGAAGGGAAATGGAAGCGGGCAGAAGAGCTAATTCGTGAAAATAAGTTCATTGTCATGGCAAGAGACGGCATCAATATGCTGTCGGCCATTAGCAAATCTCCAATTCTTCGGAATGCAGATGATGGCCATACGTTTCATTTGATCGACAAGGGGCTGGCCATGGAGATCAGCTCTAGTTATATTAGAGAAGAATTCAAAATGGGCGGAGAACCTCGCTACTTGGTTCCTGATCAGGTTTACGAATACATTAGAATCAATCGCCTATACAAATAGTGAAAGGGGAAGCGGGATATGAATAAGCAAACAGATATTATCAACGCACTGCATGTAAAACATACGATTGTACCTGCGGAAGAAATCCGTATTCGGGTAGATTTCCTTAAAGATTATTGCCGTACAGTTAGAGCGAAAGGATTTGTCTTAGGAATCAGCGGGGGGCAGGATTCGACACTTGCAGGACGATTATCCCAATTGGCGGTTGAAGAGCTTCGTGCAGAAGGCTATGAAGCCAAGTTTATTGCGATCCGTCTGCCTTATGGGAGACAACAAGATGAGGATGATGCCCAGCTTGCTTTGCAATTCATTACTCCTGATGATACGCTTACGTTCAATATTGAGGCTCCTGTAAATGTATTTGCAGAAGCATATAAGAGTGCTGACGGAAAAGCCCTTACGGATTACCACAAAGGGAACGTGAAGGCAAGAATGCGAATGATTGCACAGTATGCTGTCGCAGGCGAGCATCAATGCCTTGTAGTGGGAACCGATCATGCCGCAGAAGCAATCACTGGCTTCTTTACCAAGTTTGGTGATGGGGGAGCTGATATTCTCCCGCTAGCTGGACTTACAAAAAGTCAAGGGCGTGAACTCTTGATCGAGCTGCACGCACAAGAACGTCTATATCTGAAGACGCCAACAGCCGATCTACTCGACAACAAACCGCAGCAATCCGATGAAACTGAGCTTGGTTTGGAATATGCCGTACTTGATGAATACCTAATCGGCAACGAAGTTGCTCCAGACGCGAAATTGAGTATTGAGAACCGCTACGCGGTGACACAACATAAACGGGAACTGCCTGTAACACCATTCGACCAATGGTGGAAGTAAGGAAAACAGACTAGATTCTCGTAAGCTACTAAGCTAAGAGCCTCTTTTTCGAAAGGGGCTCGTTGGTGTAGATGGCTGATTGACTAGCATCATGATAGTAGGAGCTGCGAACACCACGGTTTTTCTAAAGTGATGCAAAAATAGAAGTACTAGCCTAAAAATTAAGCGTTAGACTGAAGTATATCAAGTAGGGAACTAACGAGGCGATGCTGGTTGTTCCTAGAGGATTAGCATATTTCATATAACAGGAAGGCTGGCACTTAGTTCAAGCAATTCCACCATATTATGGGGCGTTTCTATCTCCTTAACAATTGTCCTCTAAATGTCTAGGCTGGATGTCTGCTCTCGAAGCTTTCATGGATGAACTGTCGTACTTAGCTTGACAATCCGTCTTATATAAAAGAAAATTGCTGAATGTAAAAGCCGGGGCTTGCTGCCTATGAGCTTGATCCGGGCTTTCTGAAACACGGGAGCAGACCCGCTCGGGGATCTGCATGAGCACTTCCTTTTTCCAATGATGGTCACTCTCTGAATCGGGGTCGCGCCAAAAACATGTAATTTAGGATTTAGCATCCGTTTATAGCATCAATAAATAATGCTGTACCTGCTGCTTGCTGTAGGCGACGTGTTTATTATCTCTTTCTAGTTTGCTAGCCATAATACTTCCTTCAAAAATTGCAACAATGAAGGAAGCCACCGCTTTTGTATCGATATTAGGCTTTAGCTCTCCGAGTTGAATACCTTCTTCGATAATCTCTTCAATCATGTTGAGAAAGGTGCGGAGCACGCGAAGCGCCTTTTCCCTTAGAAGCGAGTTGGTATCATCACTGTCTACGGCGGTATTCAGCAACGGACATCCCCCTTTTATTGGGGGATTATTTATTACATCTTCATATACATCAAAAAGGGAGCCTATTTTCCCCTGAACGGTAGTAGCATTGGATATCGCTTCAGCAAAATGTTGAGCGACCGTTTCAATCGCGAAATCAAACGCCTCTGAAGCAATCTCATCTTTACTTTTGAAATGCCGGTAAATTGCCCCCTTTTGCAGTCCTGTAGCCTCCATAATGTCATGCAATGAACAGCCAGCATACCCTTTCTGATTAAATAATTCTGCCGATTTTAGGACGATGTGCCTTCGTGTCTGTTCACCTTTACGCATAATATCCTCCATCATTTATTCTGTTAAAAAAGTGTAACATATTTCAGTTGTACATGAACATACAGTAAGTTACCATAAAAGGGACTGATCGGTCTCTTTTAAATGGAGAAGAGAAGAGTAAATTGACACCAGAAATTTAGTTAACGAAGGAGGAATCATTATGAAAATCGCAATCATGCTTTTCGATGGAGTCACAGCATTAGATGCAATTGGTCCATACGAGGTATTTGCTGCAACGATGAAATGTGAAGTAAAGTTTGTCGCTAAGAAAAAGGGTTAATAAAATTGGACTCAAGTATGGGATATTTGCACGCCGATTACGATTTTTCTGAAGTTGATTCGGCTGATATTCTGGTTGTTCCAGGCTGCAGTCCGCCAAATTATAAAACTCCAATGAATGATCAAGTTACGTTAAATTGGATTCGTCAAATCCATAAAACAACGAAATGGACAACGTCAGTTTGTAACGGATCTTTGATTTTAAGCGCCGCAGACATATTAAACGGAACCATAGCCACTTGTCATTGGGGATCCTTTGACCTGCTCAGATCGCTTGGCACCATTCCAACTGATGAGAGAGTGGTTCGACAGGGTAAAATCGTTACAGCAGCCGGTGTATCCTCGGGTATCGATATGGCACTCCATATAGTAGCATGGGAGTTCGGAGAAGATATCAGTAAAGGGGTCCAATTGATTTTGGAATATGATCCTCAACCTCCATTCGATGCTGGTTCACCCAAGAAAGCGCCCGCATTACTGGTTGAACAAATAAGAGGGATGTTGCAAGAGTTTGATAAACGGTAGCCCAATGTATGACTTAGGGCCAGAACGGTTGGACGAATAATAACGATAGCCCAAGAAAGACAGTTAAAGGCAGCCGACTTCCTTTGATCAGCTGCCTTTTATGATCTTGTACGGTGAACCGTTAATTAATAGGGATCGGCTTCGTGGCTTTTCTTTACAGCATCTTTTGTTGCTTCGTTCGCAGATAATGTACCTTGACCATATTTCGATTTGCCCGATTCCTGGCCAGGCACTTTATTTTCCGCCTTTATTTCCTGAAGTTCTTTCATTTTCTTTTCAATACCTTCCTTCACACGTTGGCCATATTGTTCATCGGCTTGTGTGAAGTGATCTATCATAGCTTCTTGGATTCGTTTATCGCAAATTGCAAGTGCTTCAGAAAGGTTTTTGATCAATTCATCGCGTTCCCAATCTTCAAAGCTACGGTACGTGTGTCCAGCCTGACCGTAGTTGTTAGGACGGTCAATTGGCGCACTCATTGCTGCCGCATGATACATAGGTTGGTGTGGTACACGATCTTCCTTGCTTGCTTCCTGAAAGCCGCCGAGCATGGATGGCTCATAGTTAATATGTGGATTTCCTCCAGATTCTTTCGGATCACGGATATCCATTTGGCCACGCTGCTGATTCGTGCGAACAGGCGCTTTTGGCGCATTCACAGGCAATTTCAAATAATTCGCACCTATTCGATAACGCTGCGTATCAGAGTAAGAAAAAGTACGGCCTTGCAGCATTTTATCGTCTGAAAAATCCATTCCATCAACGAGAACCCCTGTGCCAAAGGCTGCTTGCTCAATCTCTGAATGGAAATCTACTGGATTTCGATCAAGAACCATCCGACCCACCGGCAACCATGGGAACCTATCCTCTGGCCAAAGTTTCGTATCATCAAGCGGATCAAAATCGAGCTCCGGATGATAATCATCCTCCATGATCTGTACAAAGAGCTCCCACTCCGGATAATCGCCACGCTCAATCGCTTCATATAAATCTTGTGTCGCATGGCCGACGTTCTTCGCTTGAATCTCGTTTGCCTCTTCTTGTGTTAAGTTACGGATCCCTTGCTTCGGCTCCCAATGATACTTCACCAACACAGCTTCTCCCTTGTCATTTACCCATTTATAGGTGTTTACACCGGAACCTTGCATGTGACGGTATGTTGCCGGTATACCCCATGGAGAAAATAGGAAGGTAATCATATGCGTTGCCTCAGGTGTACGGGAAACGAAATCAAACATCCTCTGAGGGTTCGGCACATTCGAGGCTGGATCTGCTTTAAACGCGTGAATCATATCAGGAAACTTCATCGCATCACGAATAAAGAAAATTTTAAGATTATTTCCGACTAGATCCCAGTTTCCATCTTCTGTATACATTTTTACCGCAAACCCGCGTGGGTCACGAGCCGTTTCTGGCGAATCCTTCGCCCCTGCAACTGTAGAGAAGCGAACCATAAGTGGCGTTCTCTTCCCAGCACCCGAAAATACTTTTGCACGAGTATACTTCTCTGCGGGTTCGTTTCCAACTTTTCCGTATGTTTCAAAATATCCAAATGCTCCTGTTCCTCGTGCGTGAACGACGCGTTCCGGTATCTCTTCACGGTCAAAATGGGAAATCTTTTCGATAAAATGGTAATTTTCAAGTGTAGCCGGACCGCGATTACCAATTGTACGGATGTTTTGGTTATCCTTCACAGGATGGCCCTGGCGTGTTGTCAATGTCTCACGCTTTACATCTTGTTCGTTTGAAGCATTCATATCTTTTGGTTCCGCCAAAATAAAAACCTCCTTATCATAGATAGCTTTATCTTTCACATCTAATTGGGTAATTTATACAGCAACTAGGGGGTTGTAAAACAATCTTATAACGTTAATTTATCTATATTTCATAACCATCTGGATTATTTATAAATCCCCATACTATTTAAAGTTATCGAGCCACCAGCTCTCTCATGCTTGGCACGTTCGTTGCGAAGGGAGACATCTTATATTTTGGCAGTTCGACAATATAACAGGGCTTTCTACACTAATTTTTATTTCATAGTTTTCAAAATAGTGCATTAGAACCTAATTTGGTTATTTATGGAATGATATAATCATTGTCGGTGATGGGTATTTATTCCATCACACATTTTCATTCCAGGAGGGTTTCCCAATTGTTCAAGAAATCATTAATACTCACTACAATGGCCGCTGTACTATCTTGTAGAATTCTCCCGGTAACACAAGCATTTGCTGCTGCAAAGACTATCCCTGTAACATCTGTAGCTGTTAATGTTACGGACGGACAAGTGGAAGCTTCCGGAAAGTTGGGTGTGCTGGTTAGAGGTGCTCTCGGTGTAATTAAGGGAGCCGTTAAAACCGGTGGCGATGTACTCTACAATGTTGTAAAATGGCTTGATAAAGATACGGCAAAATATTTTGCCAACAACTCCAGCAAAATCATGAAAGGTATCGATAATGCAATAGCCAAAATCGATACGGCAAGGGATTATGCAACTGGAACGATCAGAACCATCGTTCTTGATGGCCTTCGCATAGCAGGTGTTCCTGATTCATACGGTGTGGCAATTGCTGAAGCAATTGCTACGACAGTTGACTGGCTTCTGCTGTAATTAAATTCGATATAGAGGGGGAGGGATCTTCAATGTTCCTCCCTTTCTATTTATGCACTTGAGGTGAATGGAACAATGGAACAACGACTTGCGGAGTTAATAGAACTAGTTAGAAATCAAAGCAATCAAATTCTTGAGATGCAAGAAAAAATAAATGTATTGGAAGATAAAGTGTTACGTTTATCGATCTGTAAGATCTCCAATGGAAACTATCCTTACTACGATTTTATTTTGTCCTACGGCATGACACCTGATCAACAAACTCGGATCAATAGGTTGTTTATGGCTTTATCCGAAAAGCTCGTCGGCAATAGATTACCTTCTGGTCTCAAGAAAGAGGGTTATTCCACTGCGTTTTTATTCAGTGATGAATCCATTCAATTGGATGACGTAAAAAAGGCAATCACAGATATATGGCCTGTTACAGATGATGACCTGCTATTGTCTTTAATAAAAGCGATGAAAGACCAAGGAATGCAGATTGAGGTTTGTGATTATCTGCTTTCCCAAGCGTAAATAACCATACATTTCGATTAGATTGGTTGTGACCTATTATGAGAAAGTTCTGTTTTCTCTTTTTAATATGTTTGTTGGCTGCATCTTTTACTTTTGCAGAGGAATACATATCAGCTCAAGAAGCTAAAACAAAGTATTTAATTTCATTTCAGACCTCGATTGATTACAACCTAATTCATACTCTGGAAGGCAAGATAGTAAGAGAATATCAAGAAATGCCTGTTGTACTGGTGGAAATTTCAGAGGGCAAGGCTTCGAAACTAAACGACTACTCCCAAATTCAATTTTATGAGCCAGATCTCAAAATCAAAGGTACACCAGAAATCGAAGCTCTTTCCGAGAGCGGCATAAACCCTGAAGGGACAGTCCCCTTATCACAATCAACTCAGGAAATCCCTTGGGGAATTGAAAAAGTAAATGCGTTGAAAGTTCAAGAGAAAGGTTTTACTGGACAATCTATAAAGATTGGAATCATAGATTCTGGAATTGACTATAAACATGACGATCTATTGGTATTCGGTGGTATAAGTTTCGTCGACGGAAACCCAGATTATTTAGATGATCACGGACATGGCACTTCAGTGGCAGGAATTATCGGTGCCCGAAATAATGATATAGGTATCCTAGGTATTGCCCCGGAATCTGAACTGTATGCAATTAAAGTCTTAGATTCAAATGCTAATGGAAATATTAGTGATGTAGTGTCGGGGATAGAATGGTCCATTCAAAATAAAATGAACATCGTTAATCTGAGCTTGGAGACGACTACAGACAGCAAAATACTGAAGAAAGCTGTGAAAGAAGCTTACAAAAAGGGTGTGTTACTGGTATCAGCCGCCGGAAATTATGGATTCAACGAAGGCGATACAATCGCTTACCCCGCTGCATATAAAGAGGTTATCGCTGTAGGGGCAATAAATAGCAGAAATGAACGGACATTTTATTCGGCCTCGGGTAAAGACCTAGAATTGATGGCTCCTGGAGCAAGTATATTTACTACGTCACTGAATAACCAATATGCGATGAACCTAGGCACCTCAATGGCCTCTTCGCATGTGGCAGGCGTAGCTGCCCTGATTTGGCAGGCTAACCCCCAACTTGAAAATAAAGACATCCGTAAGATTTTGGATAGGACAGCTACCGAAATGGGTGAAAAAAGACTGTATGGACATGGCCTTGTTGATGCATGGAAGGCCTTAGATGATATGACGAAATAGAATAGCAGAAACAAACAAAGGGATCGATAGTTATCGATCCCTTTAATCTTCAAATAAATGCCTAAGTACGATCTGCCGATTCTCTAAAAACCTCCGGGTAATCTGATAATGATCGGTATCTTCATAAGCGATCTGTGATATAGGGTTGCTATCGAAATTGATGATTTGGGCGTCTGGGTAACCTAATAGAATAGGTGAGTGAGTTGCTATAATGAATTGTGATGAATCAGACAGATCCTTAATTATTCGAAGCAGCGACAGTTGTCTTGCTGGTGATAGTGCTGCCTCTGGCTCATCTAACAAGTATATTCCTCTTTCTTTGAATCTATGTTTGAACAAGCTCAGAAAAGATTCACCGTGAGACTGGCTGTGAAGGGAACGACCACCATATGAATGATATCCCCCTATGAGGTCGATGTGTGAAGCAAATTCATAAAAAGACTCTGCTCTCAAAAAAAGCCCGTAGTTATTTTAGGGAACCAGGATAATCTTACGAAATTCCCAAGCGCAGCTTCAGAAGACTCTACAAAATAGGCATTGTTTCTTCCTCCGCCTGCTGTATTGAACCCGCATTGATAGGCCATCGCTTCTAATAGTGTCGATTTGCCCGAACCATTTTCACCTACAAAAAAGTAACTTTATTTGAAAAATCTATGGATTCCATCCTCTTTATTAACGGCAGGGAAAATGGATACGCATGGAAGTTATTCATTCTTTCCTTTAAGATCGTTACACTTCTTAGAAACATTGTTTTCCTCCTTCTAGGGAAGAAATTTTTTTCTTAATTATTCGCTGCATATTAATTTTATCAGTTAAGGTAAAAATACCATGTCCTCTAATGTAAATCAAGATTTGAGGTAAGCCGTGAGGGAAGAACCGGGATTTTGGAATAGGGAGAACGGACGCTCGAGAATTTCATTCACGTTCTTAACTAGAAGAAAACTAATAAAAATGAATCAATCGCGTTGTTACCGATAAATTTCATCAAAGTGGATCTAAAAAAGGGGCTGAATGGATGACAGGCTTTTTATCGTTAACCGAAAATGGACAAGAACATTGTGTGACATCAATAAATAATCAGTTGATTATATAAGTAATCGCTTATATAATAAGCATGAAATCAAGGAGGTGAATCGGCACATGATAATCTCAATAGAAGAAATGGCAGAACAGTTTAAGTTGTTAGGTGATAAAACTCGACTTAGAATTGTCTCACTTTTATCTCAACAACCGATGTGCGTCTGTCATTTAGTTGCGCTATTGCAAACGACTCAACCAAATATTAGCCAGCATCTTCGTAAATTAAAGGACGCGGGTTTAGTGGTCGAGGAGCGAAGAGGACAGTGGATTTTTTATTCTCTTTCCATTGAGGGTAAACCTCATTTAAAAGAAGCAATTGAATATTTGCCGAAGGTAGGGGAAAAAGAGCAGGAAAAATTAAACGCGTTGGTGTGTGAATAAGGAGGTGGATGTTATGAGTCAAGGTAACACCAAGAGACTCTCTTTTCTGGATCGCTATCTCACCTTTTGGATCTTTGGGGCAATGGCCATTGGATTAGGGTTAGGGTATCAGGTTCCTAATTTCTCCGAAGTACTTTCCAGCATGCAAATGGGAACAACTTCGGTACCGCTAGCTATAGGTCTGATTGTGATGATGTATCCGCCGCTTGCAAAAGTGAAGTATGAAAAGCTTGGACGGGTGTTTAAGGATTGGAAGGTACTCCTTCTCTCCTTAGTGCAGAACTGGATTATCGGTCCGATTCTGATGTTCTTCTTAGCTATTTTGTTTCTAAATGATATGCATGAATACATGATCGGACTAATTATGATTGGGCTTGCAAGATGTATTGCGATGGTCTTGGTATGGACTGATCTGGCTAAGGGAGATCCTGATTACACAGCAGGTCTTGTTGCATTCAACTCGATCTTTCAGATCCTGTTTTATTCCGTTTTTACGTATGTATTTATTACAGTGCTGCCAGGCTGGTTTGGGGTTGAAGGCGCTGTTGTTGATGTCTCCATGAGACAGATTGCAGAGAGCGTGCTAATCTACTTAGGAATTCCGTTTGCAGCAGGGCTGCTGACACGTGTGATTGGAATCAAGCTGAAGGGTCAACAGTGGTATGAACAAGTGTTAATTCCGAAGATTAGTCCACTGGCCCTGATTGCACTACTATTTACGATTATCTTGATGTTCACGCTTAAAGCAGAATTAATTGTTGAGCTGCCACTTGATGTAGTTCGTATTGCGATTCCAATGATCATCTACTTTGTGGTGATGTTCTTAGTATCCTTCTTCTTATCGAAAAAGTCAGGAACCTCCTATCCAGTGGCTTCATCCTTATCATTTACGGCTGCAAGCAATAACTTCGAACTGGCGATAGCTGTAGCGATTGGCGTATTTGGTCTGGATTCAGGAGTTGCATTCGCCGCGGTAATTGGGCCGCTCGTTGAAGTGCCCGTATTGATCGGGCTTGTAAATGTATCGCTGTGGATAAAGCGGAAGTATTTCGAGTCTGCACGAAATAAGTAAGAGCTAGGAGAGATTAAGGATGAGTAAGCCATTGATTTATTTTCTATGTACAGGAAACTCTTGTCGGAGCCAGATAGCAGATGGATGGCTAAAAGCATTAGGCAGCGATCAATACGAGGTCAAGAGTGCAGGGTTAGAGGCGCATGGTTTGAATCCAAGAGCGGTTCAAGTGATGAATGAAGCTGGAATTGATATATCGAACCACACCTCTGATGTGATCGATTCTGAGACTCTCAATCGTGCAGATTATGTCGTAACCCTCTGTGGGCATGCGGATGAGCACTGTCCTGCGATCTCAAATCCCCGAGTGGTGAAATGGCATTGGGGATTTGATGACCCGGCGAAAGCCGTTGGAACCGAAGAGGAAATCATGACTCAATTCCGTGAGGTGCGAGATGCAATCAAAGCCAGAATCGAAAGTTTCCTAGTAGAAGGAAAATAATCAACGCTTTGAACCGACCCTTGTGGTCGGTTTTTACTTAGGGCATGAAGGAGTACGTAACATGAAAGGCACAACTGATTTAACCCAAGGTAAGATAATGCCGACTTTGATGAAGCTATCACTTCCAATCATAGCGACCAACTTCATCTCTACAACTTATGGACTTGTCGATATGATGTGGGTCGGCAGGCTCGGAAGTGGCCCTGTTGCAGCTATTGGGACGGCGAGCTTCTATATTAATCTAGCGATCGCTTTGGCCACGATGATTACGATCGGAACGGGGATAAAGGTGTCCCATTGTATGGGAGCAGGCGAGGGCGATAAAGCAAAGACCTATATCAAAAATGGATTCATTATGTCTGTCTTGCTAAGCCTTCTTTATATGGCATTCGTCTTTTTGACAAAGGATCAGCTTATCGGGTTCTTTGATTTAGGTAGTGGTGAAGTTGAATTGATGGCAAAGCAGTTCTTATTAATCTCCATCTTGGGTACTGTCTTTTCCGTCGTAAATATGTTGTTCGCGACCATATTGAATGCGATGGGAAACAGCAAGCAGCCGTTTCATATCTTCACGGTTGGCCTTATTCTTAATATCATTCTCGATCCTTTTCTGATTTTTGGCGTAGGATCATTTGAAGGGTTGGGCGTTGTAGGGGCAGCTATTGCGACTTTGATGGCAAACCTTCTTGTGACGGTATTATTTATTATTCGAACAAGACATTCCGAGTTGATTACCAAATCATCCGCATGGAATAGCAGCCTTATGAAAGAAGTCATTCGACTGGGACTACCAATCACCATTCAACGGGTGACCTTCACATTGATTTCCATCATCATCGCAAAGATCATTGTGCGCTTTGGTTCGGATGCAATTGCGGTTCAAAAAGTCGGTATTCAGATTGAATCAATTTCCTACATGACCATAGGTGGGCTGCAAGGCGCTATTGCTGCTTTCTTCGGACAAAATTATGGAGCGCGTCGATTAGATCGTATCCAGCAGGGATACCAACAAGCTTTGCTGCTGACATCGGGATTCGGTATCTTTATTTCGATCATCTTTATTCTCTTCCCTGGGCAGCTCTTCTCTGTATTTTTATCTGATGAGGCGAGTTTAGCGCTAGGGACGGATTACATGCGGATCATTGGTTATTCCCAACTGTTTATGTGCATGGAGCTTATGACGGTAGGTGCCTTTAACGGAATCGGGAAAACCCATATCCCACCGATTTTCAGCATTACCTTTACAGCATTACGAATACCACTGGCTCTGATTCTATCCGAACCATTCGGCTTGAATGGGGTGTGGATGTCTATTGCATTAAGCAGTGTGTTCAAGGGAATCGTTTTGATCTTCTGGTTTAGGAGAACACTGCGCAAAATGAAAGTTCCACAAATTTCGGCTTAACATATGAATGAAGGAAGGTTCAACATGTGAATTTGCTACATCGTGATATCATACAACAAATCGTCGATAAATCGTTAAATATGGACTTGTTTCGAGGTCAATTTGGCTTAGAGAAAGAGAATGTTAGGGTAGATCATGAAGGTAAATTGGCGCTAACCCCACATCCTAAGACGTTTGGAAGTAAAACGGAGAATCCCTATATCCAAACCGACTTTTCAGAGAGTCAGATCGAGATGATTACCCCATCTTTTGACTCGATTGAAGAGACCTATCGATTCATGGAAGCTATCCATGATATTGTGTCATTAGAGCTTGATGGGGAGTACTTGTGGCCAAGCAGTAATCCTCCAATCTTACCTGATGAAAAAGAGATTCCTATTGCTAAGGTAAATGATCCTGTTGCGGATGAATACCGACATGAATTAGCAGATAAGTATGGTCGCAAAAGACAACTGCTAAGTGGAATCCATTATAATTTCTCGTTTGATGAACGGCTCTTACGAAAGTTGCATGAAACGCTAGGGCAAGGTGAAGCCTACAAGGACTTCAAGGATGCAATTTATTTTAAGATCGCACGCAACCTGCTTCGGTACCGTTGGTTGCTCATCTATTTAACAGGGGCAAGTCCAGTCTTTGATAAGACCTATATTTACAAGTGTGTGTCATTAGGCCATTCAGATGATAACAAGAGCTACTACTTCCCGAATATGAATTCGCTGCGAAATAGTGTATGTGGCTATCGGAATGAAAAACCGTTCTATGTATCCTTTGATTCAACACATGACTACGTTCGGGATTTGAACAGGTTAATTCGGCAGGGCGAATTGCTAAATGCAAAGGAATTCTACAGCCCCGTTCGCTTGAAAACAGCCAAAGGGTTGAATCCTTTGCAAGAACTTGTAGAAGACGGAGTAGCTTATTTAGAGCTGCGCTTGATTGATCTCAATCCACTACATAAGATTGGGATTAGTAAAGATACGATGTATGTTATCCACCTATTCATTCTCTTTATGCTGCTCAAAGAAGATGAGCCTTTCGGTACGGAAGACCAGAAGATGGCGGATCTCAATCATGATCAGGTGATCACGGGAGGCATGGAAGGGAACTTATATGATTCTAGGGGCTCCCGCAGCACGATGAAGGAGTTGGCACTTGCTTGTATCCGTGAGATGCAAGAAATGGTGCGGCTTTTGAATCCTGACGGGGAAGAGTTGATCCAAATCCTAGATGGGGAGATGCAAAAAATCCTTTATCCCGAGTTGTGCTTTGCCTACAGGATTAAGTCGGACATTCAGAAATCCACTTATATGAAATATCATCTGGCTAAAGCCAAAGTGTATGCCGAAGAGAGCGAGAAGAGTGGGTACCGTTTTGTTGGATATGAAGATTTAGAATTATCGACTCAATTGCTTCTAAAGGCAGCTATCAAACGTGGGATTACGTTCAAATTAATCGACCGAGACGAGAACTTCGTTCTGCTTACTAAGGGAGATCACAAGGAATATGTAAAGCAGGCTACCAAGACATCGCTTGATTCCTACAGTACGGTATTGATCATGGAGAATAAAATTGTGACGAAAGAAGTTCTAAAAGAGCGTGGCATTCGAGTACCGAATGGGGATGCCTTCCGTAGTCAGGAAGAGGCATTGGCTGCCTATGAAACGTACCGTGACAAAGCTATCGTCATTAAACCGAAGTCCACCAACTTTGGGTTAGGTATCACCATATTTAATCGTTCGTTCACGAAAGAGGACTACCAAAAAGCATTCGAGATGGCGTTTAAACACGATCAGACGGTTCTGTTTGAAGAATTCATGACAGGTAAGGAGTATCGATTCCTAGTCATGGGCGATGAAGTTGTAGGGATACTGCATCGCGTACCGGCGAATGTCGTGGGTGACGGAGTTCACACGATTGAGCAGCTCGTCCATGAAAAGAATAAAGATCCGCTACGGGGTCGCGGTTATAAGACGCCTTTAGAGAAAATACAGCTAGGCGAAGCAGAAACCATGTACTTAAAGAATCATAACCATCAATGGAGTGAGATCCCTTCCTTAGGTCAAGTTGTCTATTTACGGGAAAACTCCAATATCAGTACAGGTGGAGATAGTCTTGACTATACCGATGAAATTCCAGAAAGTTATAAGAGATTAGCCATTGAATCAGCAAAGGCCGCAGGGGCTACTTTATGTGGAGTAGACATGATGATTGATGATATTACAATTGAAGCATCCGATTCCAATTACAGTATTATTGAGATCAACTTTAACCCAGCCATTCATATCCACTGCTATCCATACAAGGGGAAGAACCGTAAGGCGGATGAGAAAATTATCGACTTGCTGTTTGGAGAATTGGCAAACTAATTATGAATAGCCGATCTGCTTATAGCGATCGGTTTTTTTCTTTGTAAGTAAAAATAAAAAACTATGGGTAGTGGGTACCTAGTGGTTAATGGATTCAAACCAATCTTCTGCCCGGTTATTACAAACCGTATGGAAGATTGGTTTTGATGATATAAGAAGCTGCTTATACTTTACGCTTTGCGACTTCTTGATATAATGTCTCCAGATGTTGTTGAACGCTTCGAAGTTCATCCTTTCCTCTTAATGTAATATCGTATAGGGAACCTGTGATCGTTAGATAACCTTCGCTCGTCAGATGATCCAGCTCTTGTTTTACTTGCTGTGGACTACATTGATAGCCGTGGCTGTTCATTTCAGGTTGGATCTCCTCAGGTGCAAGTGCATGTTGATTCGCATGATACAACAGGTGAATGCGTGTAAATGCGTTTTCGAAATCTGAATGCATGGTGAAAAATCCCCTTCTCATAAATGGTATTCAATCACAGTTATCATTGTTTTTCTGTCCCTGCATTATGCATTCCCCCGACGAATCGGTTGAAAAATATACTTGATCATGGTTAAACTTCTTGTATGATCAGCTAGCATTCACTTTACAACAATCAACGAGGTATAAATCATGACAAAAACCATTCTAATCGTCGAAGACGAGCATATATTGCGGGAAATTATGAAAGACTATTTTAGCAACGAAGGATATAACGTTCTAGAAGCAGGGGATGGCAAAGCAGCATTACAAATATTTCAGGAAAATAACGTGGATCTGCTTATTCTTGATATTATGCTGCCAGAATTAGATGGTTGGTCTGTATGTCGTCGGATTCGAAAAATTTCAAATGTTCCTATTATTATGCTGACCGCTCGCGTAGATGAGGACGATACATTGCTCGGGTTTGAACTGGGGACAGACGACTACGTTACCAAGCCTTACAGCCCTCCAATCTTACTCGCACGAGCGAAGCGATTGCTAGTAAACCGACAAATGCAAGAAATGGACAACGAAATGATCACTAGCAGCGGCATTTCAGTCTATGTGCAGTCTCGTACGGTTACAGTAGATGGAGTTAGCTGCAGCTTGACTCATACTGAATTTGAAATACTTGCGTACTTAATGAAGCACAAAGGGATTATTATCACGCGCGAACAATTGATAACGAAAATATGGGGTTATGACTATGAAGGCGATGAACGGACGATCAACAGTCATATACGGAATTTGCGTCAAAAACTAGGGGACAAATCTGATTGCATCGTTACGGTTGTTCGGTCTGGCTATAAATTTGAGGAGATAACATGAAAAAAGGGATCGTATTCAAATTATTTGTGTTAACAACAGCGCTATGTTTGCTTATCCTCGCCATCATTTATTTTGGCCAAACCGTATTTTTCAAGAAATATTATGTCCATCAAAAGGTAGAGAATGTGAAAGCAAGCCTTGAAGCATTCGCTCAAAACTATGCTAACCCAGACAATCACACGGTAGAGATACAGCGGCTGGAACAGGAATTTTATCGAGAGCATAATACATGGGTAACTGTACTGGATCAACTCGGCAATATAAAAGAAAGCAATGATGACTCGATCGAAGTGAAAATAAATGGCGTTAGTGGTGGGGATTTCGCTGCCAAAACCATCACAATCCCTTTATATAGCTTTAATGATTTTCAGGGAATCCGACAAGGACATGAATTTCTACGAAAAGGGACCGACGCCGTAATTCAAGTCCTTAGAAAAGGGATAGAAGTTATTCCTTATCGAATGAGCATATATAACTTCGCACTTACGTGGGAGAATAATCAAATTGCAAACAAAGAACATGAGCTCTTTCCAAATGGAAATGAAGAAGATTGGAATAATGAGAAATTCCCCAGTCTTTACTTAACCGGTACCATAACGAAAACGACACTTCCTGCAAAAAATGAACCTATACGATTCATTTATTCGAACCATCTGTTCTTAGACCGAATCAGAGCATTTCAAGCAGAATTGCTATTGAAGAATGTAGAAGCGGCAACCGCTGCATTAGAGGGTGCGTACGAAGAGAATGAGATCAAATATAAACAGTTTGTTATGCCTATAAAAGACAAAGAGGGGAAGGACGCATATCTATTTGCAATGACCTCCCTGCAGCCAGTTGATGAAGCCGTGCAGATGATCCAGGATTATTATGTTTATCTCATTGTATTCGTTCTGGTGCTCATATTGCTGGCCTCATTCTATTATTCCAAAGGTATCGCCAGACCTTTATTGCGAATCAATCAAATGACCAAGAAAATAACGGAGCTGGATTTCTCTGAAAAGCTTCCGATTACGTCAAAGGATGAGATCGGGGCTCTCTCCCGCAATATTAATGAGCTATCGGACAAGTTGCATTCCTACATCCAAAAGCTTCAGCATGACATTGAAAAGGAAAAGCAGTTGGAGCATACACGCAAGGAATTCATTTCCGGTGTGTCACATGAATTGAAAACCCCTCTGAGTGTCATCCAGAGCTGTCTGTCGATATTGAAAGATGGGG
This sequence comes from Paenibacillus alvei DSM 29, assembly GCF_000293805.1. GTDB lineage: Bacteria > Bacillota > Bacilli > Paenibacillales > Paenibacillaceae > Paenibacillus_B > Paenibacillus_B alvei. Next base: position 39,797 of record NZ_AMBZ01000009.1, read on the forward strand.
TAGCGAATCACAAGAAGGATTACTACTTTGCTGCGATGGAGAGTGAAGTGAAGAGAATGGATCTTCTCATCGTGGACATGTTGAAATTAGCGAAATATGAATCAGGTACCTATAAAATACAACTGGACACATTCCGTATCGATACAGTCATTGATGAATCGTGTAAGAAGCTCTCTGCAGAAATCGCAAAAAAGCAATTGAACTTACATGTATCCCTTGCTCCGATCGAAGTCGTGGCCAATCAGCTCCTCATCGGTCAAGTCATCGTCAACTTTATCAATAATGCGATACGCTACACTCCAGAGGGGCATTCCATTCATATTTCCATGAATGAGGAACAGAAATCGGTGAAGGTATGTATTGAAAATACAGGTGTCCATATACCGTCAGAGAAAATCGAGAAAATATGGGATCGCTTTTATCGGGGAGAAGCTTCCCGCCATCGTTCTACTGGAGGAACTGGCCTTGGGCTAGCCATTTCCAAAAAAATATTGGAACTACATGAGGTTAATTACGGTGCACGCAATACAACAGATGGTGTTCTGTTCTTTTTCTACCTCAAGAAAAGCAACTTCTAAAAAAGCCATAAGCCAAACCAATTCAGATTCGGTATCCAGGAGCAGTTCTTGTCAACATCAAGAACTGCTCTTATTTTATTTCAAATCAATCTCTTCTGCACTTTATCTGCATCTCTCCACATTAAACTATCCATTGTTATGAGGTAAGACAACACATACATCAATGGACAAAAAAGGGAGTCACAGGAGAGGAAGATGATAATGTTGAACACATGGAAAACGATACTGCTGGCAGGGATGCTTGTTATTTCCCTAACTGCTTGTGCAAATCAAAATGGCGGAACATCTTCGATGGCAGTTGATACAGAAACCTCAACGAACAAAGACGCAACAACGCTAAAAGAAGCCGCAACATCAATGAATGAAAATGATGAATTGAAATCGTTGTTCAAAAAAAGTGTATTCTTTGGCGATTCCATTACAGAAGGGTTTATGTTTCATGATGTTTTAGACATCAGGAATGTATTTGGAGAGGCCGGCAAAACAGCCTTCTTCGCGGTAAAAGACAATGACGCGGCCAAGCTGGTCGAGAGAAATCCTGAGCATTTATTTATCGCTCTCGGCTCAGATGACATCCTCTGGCCAACGGATAATCCGTTGCAGTTCGCGATTCAACAATATGGCTTGCTGCTCGACCAGATCAAAGAGAAGCTCCCTTCAACCAAAATAACGATATTGTCGGTAACCCCGGTAACAGAGAAAGCATTAAAAGAAGAGCCGCGGTACTCCAATATTGCCGCTTACAATCAAATGTTGAAAGAACTGGCTGGCAAAAAACAAGTGAAGTTTGTAGATGTATCCTCTATTGCTGAGCAGAATCCAGCTCTCTATGAGGAGGACGGCATTCATTTCAAAGCTGAATTTTATCCGCTTCTGCTCGACTTTCTGAAAGGCGAACTGTAATACGCTTCGCATGAAGGAGGTCGACGAGTGTTGGTATTTAGCAGTCTGATTTTTTGTACCTGTTTTTGCCGATGACCCTTCTCATCTATTTTATAGCACCGAATCAACTGCGAAATGTAATTTTGATTGTAGCAAGCTTAGTGTTCTATGCATGGGGAGAACCTGTTTACATCTTTCTCATGATCTTTTCAACTGTAATCGATTATGGGTATGGGTTGCTTATTGATAAATATCGGTATCGAAAAAGTACAGCTAGAGCATTGTTGGTCTGTTCCCTTGTCGGAAATCTTGGGATTCTCGGTTTCTTTAAATATTACGGATTTCTGGTTGAGAACCTCAATTCGCTGTTTGGCTTGCATGTAGAAGTAACGACACTCCCGCTCCCTGTAGGCATTTCCTTTTACACATTCCAAACCATGTCTTATATTATCGACGTGTATCGAGATAAGGTTCCCGTTCAGAAAAATCTGATCGCTTTCGGCACCTATGTGACGATGTTCCCGCAGCTTGTTGCAGGGCCTATCGTTGCATACGGTGATGTTGCGAAACAACTTATACTGCGAAAGATTACATTATCGCGATTTGGGGAAGGCACACAATTGTTCGTTAGAGGCCTTGCAAAAAAGGTGCTGCTTGCGAATCATATCGGCATGCTCTGGTCAAGCATCAAAGCATCACCTGCGTCTGACTTAACCGTAGCATCTTCTTGGATCGGCATTCTTGCCTTTAGCCTGCAAATCTATTTCGACTTCAGTGGATATTCAGATATGGCGCGCGGCCTTGGCAAAATGTTCGGTTTTGAGCTCACAAAGAATTTCAATTATCCGTATATTTCAACCAGTGTCTCAGAGTTTTGGCGTAGATGGCACATATCACTAGGTTCTTGGTTCCGGGAGTACGTATACATTCCTCTAGGCGGGAACAGGGTAAGGGGCGTGAAGCAGTTCCGCAATTTATTTGTTGTATGGTTCCTGACCGGATTGTGGCATGGTGCAAGCTGGAATTTCATCATATGGGGTCTTTATTTCGGATGCTTTATTGCGATTGAGAAGCTGTTCCTGCATAAATGGTTGATGCATCTCCCTCGCGTAATGGGGAATTTATATACACTTTTCATAGTCATGGTGGGATGGGTATTCTTTGATCTAGATGGTTTATCGGCAGCCATCTCATTTCTAGAAGCTATGTTTGGCTTCAGCACATACCATTATGCTGATAACAACACTTATTATTATTTGTCGACGAATCTAGTTGTATTGCTGCTTGCAATGCTAGCAGCTACGCCGTTGCCGAGGAAGATGTTGTCAGCACTGAAAAAAAGATACCCATTAGGGAGCGCAATTTTATCGCCAATCGTTTATGTTCTATTCCTGTTACTCTCAACAGCTTATTTGGTCAATGACACGTATAATCCCTTCTTGTACTTTAGATTTTAAGAAAATGGTACATCACATCTTACTAAGGAGGTGATTTCACTTGAATCGTTATGACAAGTTGTCTCAGTCTGTTATCGCTGTATTGTTTCTTTCACTAATCGGCCTTATTTTCATACTCAACCTGATCCTGCCGAAGCGGGAATTCTCAGAGGAAGAAAATCGGAAGCTTGAGCAGTTACCGACGTTTTCATTTCACAGCTTTATTTCGGGGAAGTTCACATCCAACTTTGAGAAGTTTATGACGGATCAATTCGTAGTTAGAGATGTATGGGTCGGTGTAAAGTCAAATGCGGATCAAGCGATAGGTAAAAAAGAAAGTAACGGTGTGTATCTTGGTAAAGACGGCTATTTAATTCAGAAATTCGCTGAAATAAATAAAAAAGAGCTCGAAGAGAAAATTCAATCGATCAATGCTTTTCATTCTGCGACGCCTGACCTTAATAAGTATGTAATCCTTGCTCCAACCGCTGTTAGTGTGCTGCAAAGCAAGCTCCCTACATACGTATCTGAGAATCGAGAGCTGGACGCTCTTCATACCGTAAAAACTTCTTTGAATCCAGGGATTCGCTATGTTGATGTATACCCAGTGCTCTCTTTGCATCAGAATGAACCGATCTATTATAAAACCGATCATCATTGGACAAGTAAGGGTGCTTACTATGCGTACCAGCAGCTAAGCAATTGGATGGGGTTCAAGCCGGTGAAGGAAGAGGAATTCGATATACAGACGGTAACATCCGATTTCTATGGTTCCTTATATTCAAAGAGCGGATTTAGGAATTTGCACCCGGACAGCATAGATTTGTATGTGCCGAAGCACGAAGGGAAGGTAACCGTCGATTATGTCGAAGAGGAACAGTCCACGAATTCGATGTATGCGATGGACAATGTGAAGAAGAAGGACAAGTACACCGTATTTTTTAACGGCAATCATTCTATGATTCAGATTAAAACAAGTAATCACGAAGGAAAGAAACTGCTGGTGATCAAGGATTCCTATGCGAACAGCTTCGTACCTTTTTTAACATCGCATTTCAGTGAAATTTATATGGTTGACCTTCGATATGATGAAGGAGATGTTGCTGCGCTTGCGAAACAGCATCAAATCCATGACATGTTGATTCTGTATAACATGAATACATTCATTGAAGATCCATCGATCAATTATATAGCGAACGAAGAAGGGTAAGGAAGGAGCGGGATCATGCCCATGAACTTTTATCATCATATTGCTAGAAATAAACGTTTCTTTGCATTACTCCTATTCATCTTTGCAATTAGCGCATTAGTAGGATGTGCTTCGGAGCAGTCAGACATTAATGTGTCTGCTGCCAAGATAGAGGATCAGATGAAACAATCGGTCAAGTTCGATAAGCTGAAAAAGGGGACGCGCATAAGCTGAAGAAGCTGTACGACCTTGGTACAGAACAAGTTGAGGACTTCTTGGTATATACTGCTTCTTCTAACGTCAGAGCGGATGAAATTGTTGTCATTAAAGTGAAGGATGAAAGTCAGATAGATAGTGTCAAGGCAAGTATTGCACGAAGAATCGACGCTCAAGCAGTTAAATTTAAGGATTATCGCCCTGATGAATATGCTCTTCTTGAAAAACACGTACTAAAGGTGAAATCTCACTATGTTCTGTTTGCGGTCTCAGCTGATGCTGAGCAGATCGAAAAGGCATTTGACGAAGCATTAAAGTAAAAATAGGTTACTGAACGATTCGGCCTATTGCGGGAAAGCATCAAACAGGTCGTATGTACAAGATTTATATGGTTATCGGCTGCATCAGAACATTTTTCTGGTGCAGCTTTTTGTATAGAAGGACTGATTATATCGGAAGGGTTATAAAACATATCGTCCATCGCCGCTATGGTTTTCTTGTACACTTAGCAGCAAACTTATGTTACCATCAAATAGGTATTATATTCCATAAGGACTTATAACGTCAAAAATAGATTGTTGAGCTAACCATAAATAAATTAGTGGAGATGTCCATGATCAAAGTACTTGTGGTCGATGACGAGAGCAGCATCCAGGCGGCCTTAGTGTACGCGCTGAGCAGGGAAGGTTATGAGGTGGAGACAGCAGCCGACGGTCAGGAGGCGCTGGAAAAGGTGGAGACGTTCTCGCCCGAAGTTATGGTGCTCGATGTCATGATGCCTCGTGTAAGCGGTTATGACGTATGCCGCAAGCTGGATGGACAGCCGCGGCCTGCGATTCTGCTGCTGACTGTCAAGAATGATATTGTCGATAAAGTGCTGGGGCTGGAGCTGGGCGCTGACGATTACATGACCAAGCCTTTTGATATGCGGGAGCTGTTGGCCAGAGTCAAGGCTCTATCACGCCGGGGAGGTTATGTACAACAAATGCAGCAGGAGCAGCAACAGGATGTGCTGAGATTGGGGGATTTAACCGCAGAGATGTTCAGCCGCACGGTATCTATCGAAGGAGAACTGCTGGATTTAACGCCTAAGGAATTTGATCTGCTGGTCTTGCTGATGCGCAATCCGGGTCGAGTCTATTCACGGGAAATGCTGCTGGAGAAGGTATGGGATATGGATTTTGCGGGCGGCACCCGCACCGTAGACATCCATGTACAGCGGCTGCGCAAAAAGCTGGGCACTCACCATGGACTTATTCAGACCGTGTACGGAATCGGCTATAAAAGCACGGGTCACCCTAGATGACCGGAAAATTTCGACTGGGCCTAAAGGGGAAAATGTCTTTGCTGCTCGCCCTGCTGCTGGTTTTTGCGTGACCTGCCTGAGCGTGCTGGTGCTGAGCGGCATCCGGGAGAACCAGCGAACCATGCTTGAGCAGTCTTTTACCCGCCAGGTAGAAGCTGCTAATCTGCGCGTGCGGGAAGAATATCTGACCGAAGACAGGATGCCGCCGAATCAGTTTATGCAGCAGATGGGTCAACGGCTGGCCGTGGATTTGGGCGCACAAAGCGGCATGGCGGTGACTCTGTATACGGTGGATGGCTCCATTGCCGGCACCTCGCTGCCGTTTCATCCGCAGGCCGATGTGCAGGATGCGCTGCAAATTACAACACAGGGGCAGTCGGCGTACATTACCGAAGGGGATCAACTATTGTTTCTGGCTCCCCTGTACAATGCCGAGCAGCATCTTGGCACGGTGCAGTTTCATGCTTTGCTCACCGAGCAAAATACGTTTTACGCTCAAATTCGCCAGTTGTTTCTAGTTGCCGGAGGCATCGTGCTGGGTGTCGGTTTTCTCATTGGTTACGTGTATGTCCGGCGGCAGGTCAATGTCATTGACAAAATGAACAGGGCGGCATCGCAAATTGGGCAAGGCGATTATCTATCGGGTCCTTCGGTAGTCAGAAAGGATGAGCTGGGGGAGCTTGCACAAGGAATCTATGAGATGAGCAGGAGCATCTCCACGTCAGTCGGTGCTCTGCATGAAGAAAAGCAGAAGCTGCTAGAAACGGTGGGGAGACTGCGAGAACTGGAGCAGCAGCAGAAGCAGTTCATCGGCAATATCAGCCATGAGCTGAAGACACCGTTAACCTCGATTATCGCGTACGCCGACCTATTGAATATGTACAGCGATGATCCTGCCCTGTTGGATGATGCCGGAAGGCGCATCCATAAGGAGGCACAGAGGCTGTACAGTCTTGTAGAGAAGGCGCTGCAGTTGTCAGCGATGGATGTTTACGAGTTTGAGACACATGCGATGGCGGTGTCGCTGCAGCCATTGCTGGAGGAAGCTGTGGCCCAGCTGCAAGGAAAGGCGGACATCTGCAGGGTTACGATCCATACTTCGCTTGCTGCAGGTGAGGTGTGGGCCGATCCGGAGAACGTAATGCATATCATGCTAAATTTGCTGGACAATGCGGTGAAATATAACCGACCAGGCGGACAAATTCACCTGCTAAACTACCCTGTAGCGTCAGCAGACGGAGCACATCGGATGATCATCGAGGTTGCCGATACAGGAATCGGCATTCCAGAGGAAGCTGTATCCCGCATTTTCGATCCGTTCTATACAGTCAGTAGAGACCGATCAAGAACCAGTGGCGGAACAGGACTTGGGTTAGCGCTGGTTCGCAATCTGGCTGAGAAGCAAGGGGGAACGGTGCAGCTTGCCGAGACGGGATCGGGCGGTTCGCGGTTCAGGGTTGAGCTTCCACTACATGCTCCTGGTTTGAAAGTTCAATCTATACTCCCATACAAAGGCGAAGCCCGGAATGAATGAAATCATCCGGGCTCTTCACAATGGTTAAGCGTTCAGCTTTCTGAATTGTTTACAAGTTCGTTACAAGCCAGATATGTTTGCGCAATATTGTCTCGCTATTCTAAGGGCATGGGGGAGCTTGCAGCCGGTTGGTTCGGAAGGAGACAACAACTGGATCAAGCGACCTGGGTCTGAATAACATTATTGAGCAGGAGGACCCCGATGAAGATCAACAAAGGAATATACAGCGCCGTACTGCTTGCCGCGACTTTCCTGTCATCCGGCATCTTATTCGGCTGTAACGCAGAGCAGAAGATCAGCACGCCGGTTACAATAGGCCAAACCAGCGCCGGAGAGGGAGGAGGAAAACGTGAACTGATAGTCGTCAAGGAGAGCAAACCGCCCGCTGAGCAGGGAATTTCCGTTCAGCGCATACACCGGATTGATGGCGCTAATATAGAGAAATGGCTGTCAGACCATGAACTGGATATCCAGGTAACCACGTTGGAGAAGCAGGTCACCGCTGCGAAAGAAGCGCAATATAGCTACCACCGGTTCCGTTATGATCTAGAGACAGGAGAGCGGCAGAGCATCAAGGAACAGACAGGAGCGGGTCAGGATGAGGTCATCAAATCATTTCGATCACCTGATGGGAAATATAGCTTCATTCAGACTTGGAAGAATAAATATGAGGCCGTGAATGCGATCAAAAATATGGTTACAGGCGAGCAGCGTGAAGTCGCGGTCGACAATTATATGGAAGTAGGCGGCTGGCTCAATAATGACTCCTATATTCTTGCCGCCGGCTCGATGGAGGGCCGAGGCGAGATATGGAACATATCCGTGGATGGTACCCGGAAAAAGATCGATCTGCAGGATCCCGAAATCGAGATTTTCACCGAATTTGCTGTGGGTAACGGGAAGATTTATTACACAGATGCCAAAAGCCGTCTGAAAAGCTTCGCCCCTACACAATCTAAGCCAACCCTGCTTGCGGCGGATGTCTCCACGTTGAGCCTGTCTCCCGACAGTCAGCGGATTGCCGTCTCCACGGCAGGAAGCAGTGGGAAGGAAGAATCTCGTCTGCTCATCTACGATACGGGTGGTCATGTACAAGGTTTGCTAATTGGGAAAGGTGATGTGCTGACCTACCCATCCTGGTCTCCCGATTCCTCCAAGCTGGCCTTCGCGGTTTATACCGAGGATAAGGGCGGCATGAATGGTGTCTATATTTTTGATACAGTCTCCGGCAAGGTATCGCCGCTAGGGTTGACGTACTACCCGGCATATCCGTTAAGCTGGAACCCTTCCGGCTCCAGACTGGGTATCACCGTGAATGACAAAGAAAAGCTTACCGTAACCCATATTGTCGATTTCAAAATGTGAATTTGTTCAATAAAGGAGAGATTCATTGTGAAAAAAACACTTCTGTCCGCTATCGTATTGGGAATGACTTTATCGGGAGCCGCTGGTGTATATGCCGGAAGCAAGCTGGAGAAGATCAACGTTTATCTCAATCACGGCATTACCTTTCAAGTAAACGGAAGCGATCAATCTTTAACAGATAGTAATGGCAATAAGCTGGTGCCGATCACCTATCAAAATACGACGTATTTGCCTGTGCGGGCCATTTCCGACATGACTGGAATCAATGTCGGGTACGATGCCGCCAGCCAGCAGATTCGGCTGAAAACGAAGCAGACCGGCGATAGCCAGCCAGCAGGGGAATGGACAACGATCAATTACAATAAAGCACAGATAAAGGCGATCAAAGAGGCTTACGCTGATTTTGAATCCTTTGAAACGGCCTATGCTCCAAAGCAAATGGCCAAAACCGACAGCTATGTTAAAGCTGTAGCTTCGAGCGATGGAGTCAATTTGATTTTTAAGCATATGACTGTTAATGTGTCGCCACGTGATTATTCGAGCGACTATACATTCAAGGAGGTAAAGCTGTCCAACGGCGTCAGCGCCAAGTGGTATACACCTTCCAAAACGCCGTTGCTTGGTTTCAAACTGGACGACCGGACGGTGACAATCAGTTCCCCTGATGGGACCCTGAGCAGCAGTCAAATCGAACAGGTCGCTGTTAGTGTAGCGAAACTGACTGATAATTAACAAAATCCCCCCTGATGAAGTTGAAATCAGGGGGGATTTTTTAACCCGAAACAAGGAACTCGATCAACGGGCACACTTAGATACATAAAAGGTGAGGCAAACAATACGGCTATTCAAAATTTCACATTAGAGACGTTTATCTTTCTGGAAATTTAGACGGAAGTGTTTTGCATCGCTGTATACACTGAATTTATATCCTTTCTCTTTATAAAATGTAATGATTTCAGGAAGTGCTTGTAAGGTTTGAGCTCTTTCATGCATCAGCACCACTTCTACTTGTTCAGTTGTCTGCTTTTTAACATTTTCGATAATCTGATTCGGATTATCCTTCAACTCCCAATCATGTGAATCAACAGTCCAATCCCAAACTTTTAAGCCAGCCGCTACGATTTGATCCCTTATATATTGACTTTTTAGTCCTGGTACGGAACCGTAAGGTGCTCTTACTAGCTTAGGATTTGTATTGGTAATCACCTTAATAAGAGATAGTGTCTCTCTCATTTCGGGTACAAACTGTCCGTCATTATACAGCTTCTTATGGTTATGGGTCATACTATGTGCTCCAATATAATGTCCTTCTTTACTTGCACGCTTCACATTCTCCTGAAATTTAGTAGTTTGTAGGTTATTGCCCTGCATAAAAAATGTTGCTTTTACATTGTATTCTTTTAGTACATCTAGAAATTGTCCAGTTAATTGACTAGGGCCATCATCAAATGTGAGATAAACAACTTTCTCTTTTGCCAATCCATCAATTGTAATAGGATTTGATTTTCCTAATATAAAGAACAAATTAATTGAAGTTATAAGAACAATGCAAAAAGTTAAGGCCACCTTTCTTGCTCTACTTTTTCCAGTACCATGACTTGAAATGCTCATTTTTCTACTCCATCCTTATTATGAAATGATTTTACATGAAAATGGAAATGTCCCATACATGAACAATAAGAAGAGTAATAGATGGAGATGTAGAAGAGATGCAGATAAGATATAAATCATTTCAAGAATATCCGAAGGGACGGAATCAAATCAGTAAAACACTCGATATGGAGAGCGTCTGCACCCAGAATTGGATCTCCTCTGCACCCGATATTGATTTTTCTATTCTATGATATGGGTATCTTGCAAGAAGGAGATATTGCATATGAAAAGGGTTCAACGATGGGGAAGCATTATTCTATCAGCGGCGATTCTATGGACACTTGTAGCCTGCGGCGCGGCAGACGACAAGGGTCAACTCCGCTCGCTACGACACAGGCGCCTGCGGGCAGCGTTCAGGATTTGTTCTGCAGCAGCTTGTTCGTAGGCGACTCCATTATCGGGGGAACGATGACCTGCTGCCTGAAGCGAACGAAATGGGTTTAACTGTTGGCTCAGACCATCCAGGCTGCGGCTGTGAATAAGGAAACCCATTATTAGACTCTATCGTGCAAATCATGGTAGGGTCTTAATCATTTTCTTCATGGATACTCCACATCGTCGGAACGAATCATTGTTTCCACAACATGATCTTAAACCGTCTTACCTTGAAGATGAAAGTAGTGATTCTCTGTTAAACAAAGGTTTACACGACATTGCATATAAGGTAGTATATAGATGTTAAATCGATCAGAAATTACCATTATAAATGTGTGAATGAAGGAGATTGAAGTCTTGTATTGGAGGTGATCTGAAAATTCAACCCGTTGCCCATCAAGATATGTTGCTTAGTTTCATTACTTCTTTAATAAGACAGCATCCTTGTTGATGAAGAGAAAGCTAAGAAGGAGGCATAATGATGGAAGAGGCTGCACGCAGCGAGAAACATATCGTGAAGAAGGCGATATTCTCAACTGAGATTCGCAAGAAAGTGCAAAAGCTGCAGAAGAGGAACAATTGGTATAACTTTTTCGCAATTAGTTACGACTGGCTCATTATTGCAGGAGGAATCTATTTGGCCAAAGCTTATCCAAGTTGGTGGATGTACTTGATTAGTTTCTGCTTAATTGGCAGTAGGATGAGGGCCTTCGACAACTTAATGCACGAGGCCAGTCATATTTTATTATTTGAGAACCGCAATTTGAATAAGTGGATGGCTTGCTTTTTTGTAGCATTTCCCGTCTTTACTTCCTACACGACTTACTGCAAATCACATTACATGCATCACAAGCACCTGTGGGATCCAGAACATGACCCTGATACGAAGCGCTACGCGTTAATCGGGCTGGATAAGCCCCAGGACAGTATCAAACAATTTCTGTTTCGTCACATCCTCAAGCCCTTAACCTTAACACATGTTCCCAAGTATATTTACGGAACGATTCGTGTAAACATCCTATCCAAGGAAGAACCATGGTCAGAAAAGCTTGCCAAATCAATTTATTGGCTTACAATAATAGCAAGTAGTATTTACTTCGGCTTTTGGAAAGAACTCTTATTATTCTGGTTTGTGCCATTGCTAACGACCTTCCAGATCTTTCGATATTGGGCTGAGATGGCAGAGCATTCCGGTCTGAAAACAGACAATGAACTGTACGCAAGCCGCAACACGTTCGGCAATCCAATTGAACGTTTTTTGATTCACCCACACCACGACAATTTCCACCTTGTTCATCACCTGTTTCCGGCAGTACCGCATTACAACTTGAAGAAAGCACATCTGCTGCTAATGGAGGACGAGGAATATAGGAATGCACATCACTGCACTGGATTTTTTAAATCATTTGTTCCCGGTTTTTTTAGCGCCATTGAAGACATCTGTGGAAGGCACTTTGGCCGCAATAAAAGAATTGAATAGCATCTCAGCAGGACAATAGGAGGAAGGATCTTGACTGTTGCATTTTTTCATGGCGTTGCATTAGCTTTCGGACTTATTATTCCACTAGGGGCGCAAAACGTATTCGTTTTTAATCAAGGCGCATTGCAGAAAAGATTGTCACGAGCATTACCCGTAATCCTAACTGCCGCATTATGTGACACCCTGCTTATCTTGCTGGCTGTGTTGGGCGTCTCCCTCGTTGTGTTGCAGCTTGCATGGCTGCAGCTTATTCTCTTTGGTGCTGGGCTAGTGTTTCTAGTCTATATGGGATGGTCCGTCTGGAAGAGTGAGCCTCCTAACACGGAGCAAGACGGGAATGTATTAAGTGCGAAGAAGCAGATATTATTTGCTCTATCTGTCTCGTTGCTAAATCCTCATGCGATCTTAGATACGATAGGCGTCATTGGCACAAGTTCACTTAGTTATACGGGGAATGAAAAGCTTATATTTACTGCTGCATGTGTCGTTGTATCTTGGTGCTGGTTTTTTGCGCTCGCGATTGCAGGGAAGGTCGTAGGAAAGTTAGATAGCAATGGAAGGTTAATCCGTAATATCAATAAGATTTCAGCCATTATTATTTGGGCAGTCGCGATATACATACTGAAGCAACTGATTGAACAATTGATGGCATGAGGGGTTACCTGTAGTTGTCGTATGACAGTACATAGTGACATCATTTCAAACCGCGTAAAAGCGGTTTTTTCTTTTGTACTAATAGTCAAATGAATAAGACAACTGGTTATGCGACTCCCATCGGTGAATCGATTTAAAAAAGTTAGGGAACGCTATGTTTTGGAATGATACGCAGGCAAAAGCAGCGTTTCCCATTACAAAATGAGGAGTGAACGAGATGGCTAAACACAACGACCGTAACCGAAACGATGATTCTAAACAGAACACGGCTGGTATTGGTACTGGAGAGGCTGTAGGAACAGTAAGTGGTGGTGCCGTAGGTGCTGTAGTTGGTTCCGCTTTGGGACCTGTTGGTACCGTTGTAGGAGGTATCGTAGGCGCATCGTTGGGCAACAAGGCAGGCGATAATGTTGATAATAACAACGGAACTGAACAAGGTAAACAGGACTAGCTCCATATTTTAGTGAGGAAAATCAGGGCGCCGAGGAAACTCAGCACCCTGATTTGTCGGATGACCATAACATAGTGACATCTCAAAATCGTGTAAAAGCGGTTTATTTTTCTTTATGTCATAAGCTCCTGTGGGTATATACCTTCAGGAGCTTTTACCTTTTCAGTATGGAAACATTAAATTTCAAGACTTCAACATGGTTTCTACACAATATGGGTTTAAAATGCAGATAGAAAAGCAGATAGGAGGGGAAATGTCCACTGATGATGATTGTAATGCTGGTTAGTATAGGCAGAGTTCATGAACACAGACATTGCAACAGAGCAGTCTTCAAATGACGAGCAATGGACAAAATAAAGATGGAAATTTATTTTTTGAAAGATAAGGAGAAAAATATCAAACAAAGGCGATTTTTGCAAGAGAGTGCGCTCTTATCTTGAAATGAAAAGTTTATAACGTTAACATTTGAATTAGGATTGAAGAAGCGGGTGAGCAATATGTCAAAAATTCGGGTGCTTGTCGTAGATGATGAATGGAATATGCGTAATTTGCTGCGCATTTATCTCTTAAAGGAAGGCTTTGAAGTTAAGGAAGCCTCATCTGGTTACGAGGCGTTGTCCATCATGAAGCAGAGTAAATTTGATCTTGTCATTTTGGATGTCATGATGCCAGGAATGGAAGGTTGGCAGGTTTGTAAAGCAATACGTGAGACCGAAACAATACCTATCCTCATGCTCACGGCTCGCTCTGATACAAAGGATAAAGTTCATGGACTCGGGATTGGAGCTGATGATTACGTAACAAAGCCTTTTGAACCCGAAGAGTTAGTGGCGCGTGTTTTTTCCTTGTTAAGGCGTTCTATGATCAACCAATCGCAGAAGATTCAGCATACAATTATGGAATTTCATAATCTAAAAATAAACGCAGAAGCTCGCGAAGTTTATATTCATGAAAAAAGGATTGATTTTACGCCCAAAGAGTTTGATTTGTTTCTGTATCTAGCGAAAAATACGCAACGGTCTTTTCCACGAGAAGAGTTAGTTGAACGATTATGGGGTTATGAATACACCGGTGACACTCGTGCTGTTGATACCCATATAAAAAATATCCGAGAAAAACTGCAACACGCAGGTCTTGGCTACAACCCCATTGAAACCGTGTGGGGGGTAGGATACAAATTTACAGCCCAAGGGGTATCGAGATGAGGAAAAATCGAATTGGGGTGAAACTTGGTTTAATCATCATTTCAGTATTCTTTATCGTCATCTCTTTTTTGGGCGTAAGTATCTATCAGATGTTCTCTAACTTTTATCATTCGGAAATGAGAACGGAGGTTGCAGAGATGACCTCTCATTTCATCTCGATGGCAGAAACAACGAAGTCTCCCTCAGAGGAAATGATCATGACCTTCGCAGATTTTTCAAATGTGAGTATGTTTTATATCAATTCTAAAGGCGAAATAACTCTTCATACAGGTGAACACAGTGCTTCAGACCGATCGTTTATCCATCCAGAAGATATTAAGAAGATCTTCTCTGGAAATTCCATTAACTTAGAACACCAAGATCCATTAGGCAATCATTATGTCGTGATTGGACAACCGATCTATCACGATAATCAAGTATCTTCAGCAATTTATGTAATGGCCTCCACCCTAAGTATGGATAAGTCTCTTGCTGCTGTGCAAAATCTGCTGCTCCTTTCAGGAGTAGGAGCCTTTTTACTTGCCATCGGTATAACTTGGGTAATGGCTCAACTCTTTTCCCGACCGCTCATTCTTATGCAACAAGCGACAAAGAGAATTGCCGTTGGAGAGTTAGAAACACGATTAGAGATTCAACAAAAAGATGAAATTGGTGATCTAGCGGAGGCGATCAATAATTTAGCAAACGACTTACAGCGATATCGAGATACGCGGCAAGAATTTTTCGCCAACATTTCTCACGAACTCCGAACTCCGATCACGCACCTTAAAGGATATGCCAATGTGGTAAAAAACCATTTGTATCAGACAGAAGAAGAGAAGGACCGTTATCTAGACATCATTTATCAAGAAGGTGTTCGCCTCCAGCATCTGGTCGACGATCTGTTTGAACTTTCGAAGATGGAAGAAGGTAAGGTCAATCTTGTCATCGAGTGGGTCGATATAAATGACATGATAAATCAGGTCGTAAATAGAGTAACTTTAAAAGCAAAGGAAAAGGACTAGCACTGGTTGTTCATCTTACGGATTCAATTCCGCTAATCCGCGGGGATGGAATGCGAATGGAACAGATCATGATCAATCTATTGGAAAATGCGATACGTTATACGGAACAGGGTACGATTCGAATCCATACGAGTTACACGCATGATACGGTTTCTGTTTCCATAAAGGATTCAGGCATTGGTATTCCAGAGGAGGAGCTTCCGTACATTTTTGAACGTTTCTATCGAGCAGAGAAGTCCAGATCACGGCAAACTGGCGGTACAGGGCTCGGACTATCCATTGTGAAGAAATTAGTGGAGCTGCAGGGTGGGAACATTCAGGTTACCAGTAAGAAGGGGATTGGTACTTGTTTTACGGTTCAATTTGCTCTACCGACGATACAGGAGGGGTCGATATGAAAAAAGTCGACTGGTTGATTGCCGCATTCTTTGTGACGATTGGACTGGTGTGTTTAACCGTGTCGGCTATGTATTATCAAGGAGATACTTTCATAAGTAGAATGGATTATTTCAAACTGAAGACATGCCTAGGGATCGTTGTCTTAGGTTTTCTCATTTATCTCATTTGCCGAATACTTCGATTAAAAAAGCATAAGCGAAATAGAAAGTGACTTCAATGAGGAGTCACTTTTTTTTGGATCTACGCCAATCTACACAATTTCAACATATTTGAAGATTATGATGAAAGTAATTCATCAGACAATTTACTTTTGGATAAGTGATTGACGCTTGAAAGGAGGTGACAACATGAAAAACAAGTTCATAGCGATAGTTGGTGCAACTGTTCTGACTCTTGGAATCGGATCTGCTGTTTATGCGGCAGATGTGAATCCAGGTACCTTTAAAGACATGCTTCCTTTCATGAAAGAAATGCATCCAAATTTAAATGATTCAGAATTGGAGCAAATGTACAACAATTGTCATCAAAGAGGGGGAAATTCTAACTCTCAGGGAATGATGCAAAATAACTCAATGATGCAAGGAAAAGGCGCAGGATCGATTTAATGTACGATTAATCGCAAAAAACATCTAATTGATAGAAATGTGACCCGTATAATATGAAAATTATACGGGTCATTCGCGTTTTCATAAGTTCATGCGTTCAGTTGGCCGACAATTATTTAAACGGAGTTTCGCCCAATGTGCCTTATGCGTCGCCGTATTATGGAGATTTAATATTAATTAAATGCAAGAAAGACAGATCTGCAAACCGTCCCGCAGTAGTGAAGAAAGTCGCGATCCGGTGACGGTTTTTCTCCATCTTAAAGTTGCACTTGCTGTCGTAATCTATTCTCCTTATTATGGAACATAAGAACTGCCCCTTGCAAGGAGTGCTCAAGTCATGTCACAAAAAATTTTGATTGTCGAAGACGATATTCATATCTCGAAAATTATTAAAATGAACCTCAATTTAGTAAACTATGAGACAACCGAGGCTTACGACGGCTTGGAAGCACTGGAGGCGCTGAAGCGGGCGCCGTTCGACCTCATCCTGTTGGATGTGATGATCCCGCATATGGACGGATTCGAATTGATGGAGAACATTCGTCCCTACCGCATTCCGGTCATTTTTCTGACGGCGAAAAATTCGGTATACGACAAGGTTAATGGGTTGAAGCTCGGAGCGGACGATTACATAGTCAAGCCCTTCGAAGCGATTGAACTGCTAGCCCGGATCGAAGCCGTGTTACGTAGATACGGCAAAGAAGAGCGGCTGATGGCGTTTCAAACGATTCAAGTGGACTTGGACAAAAGGGAAGTCCTCAAACAGGGGATACCCGTCGAGCTAACGCCGAAAGAATACGACTTGCTCGTCGTTCTGCTGAAAAACAAAAATATTGCCCTCTCCAGAGAACAGTTCATCGAAAAAGTATGGGGATACGACTATTATGGGGAGACGAGAACGGTCGATATGCATATCAAATCGCTTCGCAAGAAATTGGATCTCCAGGATCATATCAAGACGATTTACAAAATGGGCTACCGGCTGGAGGACTAGGTGATGAAGTTTTGGCAGAAAATTTATGTCTTCACGATCCTCTTATTTCTAATCATCTTTCATGCAGCTTCCATCACGGTCATTGAGCGGAGCCATAACAAAATGCTCGGACAAGAAATCAACAATGCGATGAGTCAAAATATGAGTATCCATTCGAGCGTTGAAGCGATTGTACCGATTTTGCGCATCTATGACTCTATTGATTACGAGAAAACGGTACTAACGAGAATTGCCAATGAATTTATACATAAAAACAGCGATAAACGGGTGTACCTGGATATCAGGGACGAAACGAACCGGTCGGTGTTCAGCAATATGGATTTTCCGCTGCCTGCCGAGCGCAACGAGCTGGACAAGCTGGAGGATAATGAAATCCGCTATATTTTGCGGGACATTGACGAGCGCACGATTCTCTTCACTTCGAACCTGGCGAATATCAATCATAAACCTTATGTGTTTACTTACATGGTAGATGTAACTCCTGTATATCAAGATCGGGTGGATCAGTATCATTTTTTCTTTAAGGTGGATTTGGCGGCCTGCTTCCTGTTTATGTTGATTATGTTCTTCGTGAGCAGAGGATTGACACGATCCATAGACCGGCTGAATAAGACGGCGCAGGTCATCGCTCAAGGTGGATTTTCGGAAAGGGTTCATATGAAGTCCAAAGACGAAATCGGCGTATTAGCCAATAACTTTAATGAAATGGCTGCAGTCGTGGAGGATAAAATTTCGGATCTTGAACGGCTCAATCAACAAAAGCAAAGGTTCATCGATAATTTTACTCATGAGTTAAAAACGCCGTTAACCTCCATTATCGGCTATGCCAATTTTATGAGGACGACGAAATACAACGAGGAGCTGTTCCTTGACGGCTTAAACGTCATTTATTCGGAAGGAAAACGATTGGAATCGTTATCGCTGAAGCTTATGGACTTGATTATGCTTCAAGAGGATCGCTTCGAAATGGAGGCGCATGAGTTCGGAGCCATTGTTGCAGAAATTCGGCCGGCGCTGGAGATCATGGCCAAGGAGAAGCGGGTTCATATCGACACGGATTGCGAGGAAGGGAGCTTGCTTGTCGATCCAGATCTGATTAAGGTACTGATCTTCAATCTCGTAGACAATGCGATTAAAGCTTCGGCAGAAAACCAGACCGTTGAGCTGCGTACTTTCTGGCGCGGCAGCCATTATATTGTTCAGATCGTCGATCAAGGCATCGGGATTGCCGAAGAGCATCGGGATAAAATCTTCGAGCCGTTCTACATGGCGGATAAAGCAAGAACGAGAAGCAATAACGGGGCGGGCCTTGGCCTCTCGATTTGTCAAAGTGTCGCCAGATTGCACCATGCTGACATTCATATTGCAGACAATGAGGTTCAGGGGACAATCGTTGAAGTTGCCTTTGCTTCGATCCAGTCGAAAGGCGGGGAACATTCGTGAAAAAATGGATTGTCGCATTTATGTGCATGGCATTCCTCGTCCTGTTGACCGGTTGTGAAGACTGGTTTAACGCGATCCCCAAGGATAAAGTGATGGTCAAACAAATCATAGAAGAGAACCCGGGCAACGAACCGGAATATGAAGGCTTGCTTTCACAAGAAACGGCGAAGACGCTTAGTCTAAAGGCGATCAATAAATTTTACGAAATGAATGTGGCAATGGATGAGCTTCAATTCGAATCAATGTACGTAGACCAGAACAAGCTTAACGATCTGCTGAACAGCCCGCGGCCGCAAGACGAACCTGTAGTTTACTACGGCGACAAAGTCTTGCCCGATCAAATTTACTATAGAGACAAAGCCTTGCTCGATCAAATCCCGAGAGGTCTATATTATGTAACCCTGACGCAATCTGAGAAGCCCAATGAGGTTTATGATGTGGTGCTGAATGCAAAAGACGGCGATGTTCTCAAAATGTCAAGAAAAGGCCGCCAACAGAGCGCCTCTCAGAGGATTACGGAAAATAAAGTCTTCGATATTGGGGATCGATCCATTATTGCGAATCGATTCATTGAGGAAAAAGGAAGTTACCTGCTGTCTGAATTGACGTTGAATCAAGATATGACGCGGTGGGACATGAATGATGCGGTGGAAATATTCTACACGAGCAAGGACAACCAAACGATCAAATACAGTGTTACGGTAAGCTTGCGAAATGAGGTCAGTGGTTTCAGTAAAGATATTATGGCGCTGCTGAGCTATATTCGAGTTAAATAGCCAGACTCATAGTCTCCAAGTCGATTGCCTATAGCGATCGGCTTTTTTATTGTTAATTTTGGAGCTCCCCGCAAAGTATCTGAAATTACTCTGAAGCCAAAGCTTCACTTAGTGGGGATTGAATTTACAACTTCTATACAAGTCCATCTAACTTCTCATATATCGGCTCATTATACTGACGGAGAACCGCAAGTGCGGTGAATACTATACTGTAATCGAGAGGAAGTGCCTAATGAAAAGATTTTTGATTATCCTGACAACCGTTCTCTCCATGGTCGCCGTTTCGGCCTGCAGCAGTTCCGGTAACGGCAGCGGAAATGGCAATAGAGCCGGAGGAAGCGGTGGCGTCAGTGATCATGCAACCCAAACGGCGCAGAAAGGTCATGCTGCCGAACCGCCGGGAGGAGCGATGCCGCCCCCGTCCGATACGGAGAAAAAAACGGTGGTGTTCTCTACCGGCTTTCCAAGCGATTATTATAAGCTGGCAAAGCAGCAATATGAAGCCAAGCATCCTAATATCACGATTGAGCTGCAATCCGTCGAAAGTGATGATTCCCGAATAGAACAGGATTTGGAGAAATTCGTTAAAACGACGAATACGGCCATGCTATCCGGCAAAGGTCCCGATCTTATCAATTTGGATCAATTGCCTTCTGCCGCTTACATCATGAAAGGTTTATTAACTGATATGTCCAAAATCATCGACACGGATCCCGAATTTAAAAAAGAGGACTATTTCAATAATGTATTGGACGGTATTAAGGCCAACGGTGGAATTTACGGGATGCCGCTATATTTTTTCGTTTATGGTTTAAAGGGAAACCAGACATTCATCGAGAAGAGCGGAGTGACATTCGATGATACGAAGTGGACCTGGGCCGATTTCGCCGAAACCGCCAAACAGTTGACCAAGAATTCGGATAAAGAATATTATCGATATGCCTTAGGCGGAATTCCGCCCGAGATGATGTTGACCAATTTTGTTAAAGACCAGTACGGTTCCTATGTGGATCAAGTTAATGGGAAAGCCAAATTTGATACTAGCAACTTTATTCAGATGATGAAGCAAGTGAAATCCTTGTACGACAATAACATTATTAGTTCAACTGAATTTTCCCTAATTTTCAGCCCGGTTCAAATCAATTCCCCGGAAGATTACATAGAAGAATTAAGGCAAAGCGATTTCGCGGGCAATTATGCTTACAAGTCGAAGCTCTACTTGAGCCCAAATCCCAACGGGGGGAAACCCGGAGCCACGTTCAGGACGTATATGACGATCGGCATCAACAACAAGTCGTCTGTTAAACCGGAAGCTTGGGATTTCGTCAAGTTTATGGTATCCGAAGAAATGCTATCTCAAGCGAAAAGCACCGGTTTCTCCATCAATAAGGCTGCCTATAAAAATAGAGTGAAGGAACTGCTGAAAACGGGGAAGGTAGAATCCATTCAAGAAATCGGCCCTATGAAAGGCAAAGTATTCGAGATTACGCAAAAGGATATTGACGATTTGGAGAAGTTCGTGACCGGAGCCAACTATCATGTGTTGGAGAAGCTCGTGAGCGGCCCCATTTCACTTGCTTCTTCGTCTCAGAAAAGTAGTAACAAAATCGATCAAATTGTGCAGGAAGAATCGATTGCTTATTTCAGCGGGCAGAAAACCCCGGAAGCTGTGGCCGAACTGATTCAAAATCGGGTAACCACGGTACTGAATGAGTAAGCTGCTGCGCAATGAAATGGCCGTGGCTGCGCTCTTCCTGTCGCCAAGCTTGATCGGCTTTGCCATCTTTTATTTGATTCCCTTTATTATGGGGGTTCTATATTCATTTCAAGATAGCCCGGGTAACGGCTCTTTTGTCGGTTTTCACAATTATGAGTCGCTGCTGGAGAGCGCTTCCTTCCGCAAAGCGGCAGCTAACACTTTTCTTTTTACCGGTGTATGCGTACCGCTAATCGTTGCTCTATCTCTATTATTTGCCCATCTTCTGAACCAAAGACTGTTTATCCGGAATTGGCTGCAAACCGCTTTTGTATTGCCGCTTGTTGTCCCTGTCGCTTCCATTGTGATGGTATGGCAAATCGTATTCGACTGGAACGGAACGTTAAATGAATGGCTGCATAGCTTGCATTGGGAGCGGGTTGATTGGATGAAATCAGATTGGGCTATCGTCGTGCTGGCAGTCGTATATGTATGGAAAAACATCGGCTATAACATCATTGTGTTTTTGGCTGGCATGCGGAACATTCCAAAGGAATATTACGAGACGGCGGAGATCGAAGGAGCGGGAAAATTCCATCAATGGACTCATATTACTTTAGTCTATGTAACGCCAACGATGTTTTTCGTCGTTCTCATGTCCATTATCAATTCGTTCAAAGTGTTCCGCGAAACGTATCTGATCGCAGGCGATTATCCGCATGATCAAATCTACATGCTCCAGCATTATATGAACAACATGTTTCTATCGCTGGATATCCAAAAGCTGACCGCGGCGGCCGTTGTTATGGTGGGGGGCATCTTGATTTTCGTAAGCTCCATGCTGGCCATCGAACGGCGTTTCCGGAATTTTATGGAGTAGGCGAGGGGGAGTGAAAGTGGCTATATTTCGCAAGCTTGTGCGAACACTGGTACTGTTCCCGATCGCCACGATGATGTTGTTTCCCGTTGCGGTCACATTTGCCAACTCACTGATGACCGAGGAAGAAATTAACCATAACTACCATCTCATCGGCAAGATGGTTCAGATCGCGGCGGGGGAAAACGACTCATTCATTAATATAAAGCTGATTCCCGATTGGGTATCCTTTAATCAATACTCGGAAGTACTGATCTATAAGCCTATGTTCCTGCAAATGTTTTGGAATTCCGTTTTCTTGGTCGTACCGATCATTGTCGGACAGATTTTCGTTGCGTCTTTGGCTGCTTATGCGCTGGCAAAGCTCCGATTCAGGGGGCGAGATAAGCTGTTTTTCGTTTATTTAATGACCATGCTCATGCCCTTCCAAGTCACGCTGGTCCCCAACTACATCATTGCGGATAAGCTCGGAATCATGAACACCGAATCCGCTATTATTTTGCCGGGAATTTTCAGCGCTTTCGGGGTGTTTATGCTGAGGCAGTTCATGCTGCATATCCCGCAAACGTATATCGAAGCGGCGCAAATGGATGGAGCCGGACATGGAAAGATTTTTTGCAAAATCATCGTTCCGTTGATTCAGCCCGGAATTGCTGCATTAATCGTATTATTGTTTGTTGACAACTGGAACATGGTCGAGCAGCCGCTCATTTTTTTGGAGGACTCCTTCAAGCAACCGCTATCTTTATACTTATCGCGCATTAATGAAGGAGCCCGCGGAGTTGCTTTTGCCGCATCCGTGATTTATATGGCTCCGATGATCTTACTGTTCTTGTATGCGGAGTCCTATTTTATCGAGGGAATCCAGCTATCGGGGATAAAAGGATAGACCTTACATGAGGTGAACGGTATGGAATTACAACGAAGTGAACAGTCAGCAATCGGTCGGAAACGAAACATACGCCTCGTATTTGGCTTGTTTATCGGGCTCTTGGTTGGATTTACACTGTTTAGCAATACGTTAGCAACGATGAGCTTGCCCAAGGTAGTGTTGGCGATGCCGTCCAGGGGACAGCTTGTTCATACTTTTTCGGGCAGCGGGGTGGTGAAATGGAAGGCGGAAACGGCCTTGTCAAACAACTCGGGATGGCGAGTGGAGAAAGTACTCGTTAAGGAAGGGGAGCCAGTGAAGAAGGGACAGACGCTCGTCATATATAACAAAGAAGCGGCCGAGCAGCAAATCTTGGACGAACAGGCCAGTCTGAAAAAGCTGAAGCTTTCGCAGGAAGAACTGAAGCGCAATTTTATCGAGGCTTCGCAAAAAGCGGACGAAGAAGCGATTGCAGCAGCGAAAAATGCGCTTGGCATCAGTGAAGTCGATCTCGAGGTTCAGGAGAGACGAATTCAGAAGCTGCAACATGATTTAAAAGCGAACGGCATGCTGATTGCTCCGTTTGACGGGGTCGTTACAAAGGTCGGCGCGACGGAAGGACTGCCTTCTGGTGGAGCTCCCGAAGTCGTTATTTCAAACAAAAGCTTTGGATTTGAGTTTGAATTCCTTGCCCCGGCAACTATGGCCGCTTCTTTAGAGGCGGGCGAGAGCGTCAAAGTACGGGTGGAGGGAAGCCAGGCTCTTCAAGTTGAAGGCCGCATTGAACATATCCAAAATGCCGTTTCCAGCTATCAGACCGGTGCCCCGGATGGAAAAAGAACGAACGCCGAAGTCTCCATGAAGCTTGTACGGATTACGATGAAAAATCAGGATATAAAAGGCGGCGAGAAGGCTCAGCTCGAGTTGACGAAAGTGACGGACGATGCGCTCCTCGTACCTAATAAAGCGATCCGCGATGACGGCGGCCAAAAGTATGTGTTTGGAATCGAGGAAAAAAATGGTCCGCTCGGCAACGCATTTTACATTCGGAAACTGCCCGTTACCGTTATCGATTCCAATGAATCCGTATCGGCCGTAACCGAAGGATTGTTCGAAGAGGGAAAAATCGTCACCGAGAGCAGCGAGCCGCTTCAGGCAGGCGATAAAATTCGATTATAACAGAACTATGTATCATGAAGTTCAAATTGCTGGTTCGATTCCATGGCTCATCGCTTATAATAAGATACGGAAGTAGTTTACATATCTGTGATTGACATTCAGATTAAGTAACTTTATAATGTGATTAATTGAATAGCGCTTCTGTGTAGAAGGGGAGTAGCTACTACAGTAAAGTCGTCAATTCGGGTGCATGCCCCGGCTTTATTGGCAACGTATTCCGTTGTAAGCAAGACCTTTGCCAGCCTTAGGTGAAGGGTTCTATATGGATGATAACAGACCTTTGCCGATGCTTGGCAGGGGTCTTTTTTCATTCTTAACGATAAATGGAGGGATGTCCGATGAATTGTCCGATTTGCAACAATGTCCGTATGCGTGAAGTTGAAAAAGAGGGCGTAGTGATTGATGTATGCCCGGACTGCAAGGGAGTATGGCTGGATAGAGGCGAGCTGGAGAAGCTCATGTCCGATGTAAGGGAAGAACGTAAAGTGTACAAGGAGTGGTATGATGAAGACGACCGGCGTTCGCAGAAATCAGATTATCCCTATCATAGCCCGAATGCCGGATACCCGCCGCACTATAAGCACAAAAAAAGAAAAGCGTCCTAGACCGGCTTGGAGATATATTCGATTAAAACAGCATCTTGTCTAATGAATCCTTCTGTTATGGAAATGGCATACGCCTGCCTCGTAGCATTAGGATTTTTTTGTTCTGGGAAGAAATTTCCAACATCATGATGATATGAATCAATCGGATTGTCAATAGAAACTTACAGCTAATATTGCGAGTTTGTTTTTTATTAAAAGCAGAATAAAGATGGAATTGAAGCAATAGAGATAAACGGTGTTATTTAACAAATGTAAAAAAGTGGAATGAAATAGAATCATTTTAGCCTGAAATCCATTTAATACTTGCCAAGATGGATACGCCAGCATGTAAATGCTAGCTATGCATAAATTTCATTTGTTTTAGGAGGATTTGATGAGAAAACTTAAGAAGTCACTTCAGGTTTTATCTCTTACGGTGGTAACAGCGGTTGTAGTAGCTGGCTCGCCAACTTGGGCACTAGCCCAAACTTCAGAGCCAGCAATCACACCATCGGAGCCAGCAATCACACCAACAAAGCCAGTCATCACACCAACAGAGCCAGTCATCACGCCAACGGAGCCAGTCATCAAACCATCAGAGGAAGCCATTACAGAGCTAAATAATCTTGTTGTTCAGCGAAATTTTGAAGTAAAAGCGCTTGGAGATATATGGACGGAAGGCGACCGAGAGCGTAGATTCATAAATGCTCGAAAAATATATCAGCCAACAGGTTTATATGCACAACCCAATGAACAAATTAAGATAGAAGTTTTAGGTGACAAACCAATTACAGCGGTTATTGGGATCCATCGTCATGATAAAGAATGGGCGCTTTTTTATCCATTACAACCAGGCATAAATACAATTTCCTCACCAAATGGCGGTTTATTGTCATTTGATAACAGCAACAATGAAGGCAGTATTCATGTAAATGTAGTGAGTGGGGGGAGTCCGGTTCCATTCTTTGTATTAGGCAAGAATACAAAAGAGGATTGGCAGGCAATGATGAATGCTTATCCTAATGCACCTTCTGTTGTACTTCAATCAGAAAGAGCTCTCTTTGTCTTCTATTACGCTACTGCTAAAACTCATATCTTGAATCAAGACCCAATTCCTGTTTTACAGACGTATGATAAGTTTATTACAGCACAGGATCAAATATCTGGACTATCTAGTTCTGATTCTGATCCTAGGCATCGGTTAGATAGGCATTTGATTGGCTTTATTGAATCAGAAAACACCATACCAGGAGCGTATGCATATGCAAATTGGGATGGGGCAATTATGCCTAAAGATACTGGAGCAAGTGCTGATGCTTTAGACCTTACAAGAACGGGTTGGGGGCAGTATCATGAGGCAGGTCATTTGAGACAACAAGCACCTTGGAATTGGGATGGGATGACCGAGGTGAATGTAAATATATATTCTATAGCCGCTAAGAAGGCTCTTAAACCTACTGAGCCTGCAAGATCCCAAGGCGAGTACTTAGCTGCTTTCACGTTTGTAGAACAGCCAACCAAGAATTTCTCGGACTCTAATTCAAAATTAGAAATGTTGTGGCAACTTAATCTTGCTTTTGGGGATAACTTCTACCCGCAGTTACACCGATTATATCGTGAGATGGCAAATACTGATCTGCCAAGTACTGATGATCAGAAAAAACAGACATTTATTCTAAACACTTCAAAAGTAGCTCACTATGACTTGACGCCTTTCTTTGATAAATGGGGTTTGTCTGCAACAAATGAAACAAAAAACAAGATTAATGCATTGAGTTTACCTGTTCTAACTGCACCAATTTGGTTTGGGTCAGATTATAACATCATTAAACCGACTGATGGTATGGATAAGGTAAAAGGCATCATTGGGGTAACAACAAATAGCCAAGAGACTTCAAATGCTAATAATGCCGCAGTAAATGCATTTGATGGAGATACAAATAGTATCTGGCACACTCAATGGAATAAACAAAATCAGTTCCCTTTCAATATTACAGCAAAGTACGCAAATCCGTTAACTTTCAACAAGCTGACATATTTACCACGTCAAAGCCAAGAAAATGGTATTATTACAAATTATAAAATCCTAACTAGTCTTGATGGGGTAACATTCAATGAGATTGCAACAGGCACTTGGGCAAAGGACAACACAGAAAAGACAGCCACTTTCACACCTACTCTTGCTAAATATGTTCGACTTGAAGTACCTCAAGGTGGTGGAACAAATGGTTATGCATCTGCAAGTGAGATTAAAATCTTTGAAACCGATCCAATAACACCACAACCTGTTACAACATATCTGAGCGATATGAATTGGTTTACTGCCACAACAGGTTGGGGAACAGTCCAGAAAGATCGTAGTGTTGATGGTAAAGCACTTACGTTAAATAACAAGACCTATACAAAAGGTTTGGGCACACATGCCAACAGTGAAATCGTCTACAAACTGAATGGGCAGTACACATCCTTTGCCGCGCTAGTTGGGGTAGATAATGAGGTAGGTACTGTAGGTTCTGTGGAGTTTCAAGTTGTTGTAGACAATCAAGTTGTATTCTCTAGTGGTGTAATGCGTAATAATATAGCGCCAAAAGAGGTAAACGTTAATCTTACTGGAAAGAATGAGCTAAAACTTATTGTCACAGATGGTGGAGATGGTATAAATAGTGACCATGCCGATTGGGTAAATGCTCGTCTTATCAAATAATATTGCTTAAAGCACGTCAAAAAGAGAGGGTCATCCCTCTCTTTAGTTTTAGGGTTGATTGATAATACATCTTGGTTTGCTAGACTTGCATTCGCAGTAGTTATAGCCAGCTTCTTAAGCTAACGGGCAGGGTAGTTGGACAAGGAAGAAGATATGCCTGCCTAAACTCCGTCCTTTTTTGGGATTAAGTGTAGATAAAGCCCATAGCCTCTTATATAATGTATCTATCTTTAAAAAATGAAGGGACTGAACTATGCGCAGATGTCAATATTTTTTAACCTAACTATTATCATATAATGGAGGTAAAAGTATTGATTACAGAGTTACACACAGAACGTTTACATTTGAGAAAAATGAAGATATCGGATTCGTCTAGTTTGTTCAAAATTTGGTCTGATCCAGACGTTATTAAATATATGAATATTTGTTGTTTTACGAATGAAAATCAAGCAAAGGAAATGATTAATCTCCTTGATGATCTTTCTCAAGATCGTAAGGCTATTCGTTTCTCCATCATTAACAAAGAGTCCAATGAAATTATTGGTTCTTGTGGTTATAATGACTTAGATTTTGAAAATGGCAAGGCAGAGATTGGGTACGACATTGCTAAATCATTTTGGGGAAGAGGATACGCTACAGAAGCTATCTCTTCTTTGATCGAACATGGATTTTCATCTTTAAAGCTGAATCGAATCGAAGCAAGGGTTGACCCTAGAAACGTGAATTCTATGAAGCTTTTACAAAAGCTCAACTTTACGTTTGAAGGAACACTCAGACAATATGAAAGAGTAGATGGAAAGTTTAACGATCTCAGTATTTATTCAAAATTAATATCAGATTGATTGTGTTGAAGATAATAATAGAAGAGGTAAGGTAGGGAATGGATATGCCCCTACCTCTCTTTTATTTAATCAAGTTTTTATTCTTTTTAGCAAGGACCGAGCACAGTCCAAACATCGTTCGGGCCATTTTTCAGATCTGGGTATTCATTTTGCGTCCACCATTTGGCCTGATACTTCACACCGTTATAAGAAACAATATCACCTTGAACATAAGTGGAATAGTTGCAACCACACTTTACCACGGGGACTACTTTTACAGAGAGGGGGGTAAAGATCTTTTGCAGATTCAACATCCCCATAATTTCCGTTGTTTTAAGTTGGTACCACTATGAATTTATCTACAAACGATCAAATTCTAAGGACACGTGAGCATTTAAGAGAAATGCGTTTCTACGGAGTAATACTTGACTTTTTAAATAATTTTTTATATGCTATAGCATGTAATTTTTGTGAAAGAAAATGAAACAGTATGAGTTCAATGATGTGACTATGTGAATTGGAATCAGGTGTACTGGAGTAATGGGGTACTATAGGTAAGTCAACAGTCCATATTAATGTTTGGAGGGAAACTATGGAATTGTATAATATGACGGGTTTTTTGATTCACCGTACGGATGTTAAAATGACCAACTATTTTACAAAGCAATTAAAGCCCTATGAGATGACGCCAGAGCAATGGAGTATTATCAGTGTTCTAGACGGGGATAGACCAACAACTCAAAAAGAGCTTGCGGAAGCAATCGACCGAGATCAGAGCACGGTTGTTCGAATGATCCACTCGCTCGAGAAGAAGGAGATCGTCAAACGGATTGTAAATGATACAGATAAACGATCTCATAACTTATATCTGAGCGATAAAGGAATACTACTCAAATCAGAACTACTGCCGGTTGTCATCGAAGCACACAAGCACGTGACAAGGTACTTAAGTGAAGATGAAATTCAGGAACTGGAATCTTTACTTGAAAAACTGTATGCAAGTGTTATGGAAGACGGTTAGATCATCTTCGTTCCACGTTACCCGAGACGGTACGCACAAGACCCAACTCTATGGTCTTACGTCTATGAAAGCTTTTAAGAAACGATTTTGGCTAGAGGAAATAAATATTTTTGCATATTATATGCTATAGCATATAATATGCTGCGAGAAATGGGGGATTTTCTTGGTTATTATCATTTTGCAAGTTATTATAGGATTATTTTTTATGTTTACTGGGAGTAAGATTATTTCCGGTAAAATGGCAGATGAGTTCAAGCGTTTCGGCATGCCTCCCATCTTTAATTTTTTGACGGGATTTATTGAGATTGCATCTGCAATCGGATTATTTGCAGGTATTTGGTTTCCAATAGCGGCTGTTATTGCAGGATTTTTACTAGCGGTTACGATGTTTGTCGCAGCCTTTACTCTTCTTGCTATTGCTAAGGATCCTTTTCCAAAAGCAATACCGGCTATCGTACTTTGCTTATTGTCTGTCATCGTCAGTATGAATCATTTGATCTAGTCTGAAAGCTAGTGATGATAAAATCCTTCTAACTTTGCTGAAGAAATATGAATAAAGTTAAAGGAAATAATATGTAACAATTTAAGTGAGGAGTTTTTTTAATGGTTATCGATTGGTCAACAACAGCTGTGTATAACACAATAATGTCAGTTGCAACTGGTATAGGGTTATTATTAATTCTTCGATTTGAATCCCATTTAGCCAAAGGAAAAGTTGGACAACTAGAAGGTTGGGCTATAGGATTTGGAATACCCGGGTTTATATTAACGCTAACAGGAGCTCATATGACCCTTACTTGGCCCTTGTCAAAGATTGGATTCCCATTTGATGATATTATATTTGGTGAGTCGTCTCTAGGTTTTGGGGTTCTGCTTCTAGCTGCAACCGTCTTAATATGGAGAAAATCTAATCTATATGTAAAACAAGGCATTAATATGAACGATACGAAAATAGTATCCAATACATTAAAGGCGGAATTACCGTATTTATTAAAACCAGTATCTTATTTTGCTGCAGCAATGGGGCTAGCACTCATCTCAATCGCATTTGCAGGTATTGGATTTCAATTATTTGCAGCGCCACCAGAAGAACCAATATCAGGAGCTTTTGCTGATTATCCAATGTTGGAAGCTACTTTTATGTCAGGATTATTCGCGATTATAGGGATTGGAGCTGTATTATTTCCTTTTGCCTTAAACAAAGACGCAAATCGAAACTTTGCTAAAGTTATTAAGTTCCTTTGGGCACTTGCAGGCATAGCCTTTGTTCTATTTGGAGCCATGAACTACTTTACACATATTGGATTGATTGTGAATACAATGCCCAAATAGTATTGAATGATATACAATGACTATCGCTCCCAATTCGATAAAATGCGGGTTGCATAAAAAGATAAAGAGAGAAATATTAACCTGCTATTAGAGCTGAAGTATAGGGTTATCGAAGATAATAATAGAAGAGGCAGGGAATGGATATGCCCCTACCTCTCTTTTATTTAATCAAGTTATTTATTCTTTTTAGCAAGGATCAAGCACAGTCCAAACATCGTTAGGGCCACATTTCAGATCTGGATATTCATTTTGCGTCCACCATTTGGCCTGATACTTCACACCGTTATAAGAAACAATGTCACCTTGAACATAAGTGGAGGAAGCGCTCCATGGAGCAGGGCAGGGGTCAACTTGAACTTGAACGGTCACCGAGTTACTTGCCGCAGATAAATTACTAAAGCCATCCCGAGCCTTAACAGTAAACGTATATGAACCACTTGTTAATCCACTGATCGTGGCGGAGTTGCTAGTTGATCTTGCTTTAGCAATAGGATCGTTATTTACATAAAT
This sequence comes from Paenibacillus alvei DSM 29, assembly GCF_000293805.1. Lineage (GTDB taxonomy): Bacteria > Bacillota > Bacilli > Paenibacillales > Paenibacillaceae > Paenibacillus_B > Paenibacillus_B alvei. The sequence continues at coordinate 70,937 of NZ_AMBZ01000009.1, forward strand.
GTCATAGCCGATCAATCCAACATTGTCCGTAGAAGCTGTCAACGTTGAAGAATGTTCACAAAAATGTTTAGGTTTATCTATTGTAAATAGCTATGTAGAGGATAAACTAAAAGGGAGCATGCAATTTGAATCTACAGCGTGTGGAACAATAGTTTCATTCACGTTTAATATGTAATAGAGGACTACAAAGGCGTAGTCTTACTTAAAGCAAAGAGGCTTAAGGTTATAACATTCCTACGGAATCGGTATAACTTTAGGCCTCTTTGTGTTTATTATCTGTATTGAAGATCAGGAAAGTGTATCACAGCTCTATTGGTTGCTATGCTCATTGCAAGTAAAATGGTTCCAAAAAATTGCACCTAAGAAATCGAGGAGGGTACCCATGAGTATCGATAAAAAGATGATTGAAGAGATGGTTCGTAAAATCATCATGGAAAAATTAGGGGCTGATGCTGTTGAAGAGAATGTTCATAGAGGTCCTGGAGGGATTACTTCCGTTAAAGTGCCAAATATGAAAGTAACAGAAGAGGATCGTCTCGACACAGGCAACCCTAATGATATCGTCTATTGTAAAGATCTTTTTTCGCTAAAGGAAAGTCCAAGACTTGGCTGCGGTATCATGGAAATGAAAGAGACAACCTTTGACTGGACACTTAACTATGATGAAATTGATTATGTGATTGGGGGACATCTGGATGTTATTATTGATGGTACAAAGGTGTCAGCTGATCCAGGAGAAGTGATCCTGATTCCAAAAGGAAGTAAGATTCAATTTTCTGTGCCAGAATATGCACGATTTATCTATGTAACATATCCGGCTAACTGGGCAGAACAAGCGTAACATTCTAATTTTCTACTGAATGCCCAAGGGTTTCTCAGTGCATTGATTAAGCAACAGCAAAGTTGATTAAATCGTCAGAACTAAATCAAATTTTTATCAAAGTGCCTGTAATTCATACGGGCACTTTTTTTGTTGCATAGAGGGCTACATTCCCAGATTGGCGGTTGTATTATTGGTGTGTGTGGCTGGCAATTCCGGTGCTTTTGTATCCGGGAGGAGAAAGATACCTACTTCCGCTTGAGCGCCTGTGGAAAGAACATAGGCAGAACACGATAAGCATGACTATTGGCCTTGCCCATAAATTTGTAGCCGATCATCCAGACACGAAGCTGGTTCATATCATCCATGGATCAATAATTGGTGCTGCTTATGAACATGATAGAACAAAGGCCTAATTCACACTCGCCAGTGTATGCAGAAAGATAGTCAAAAATGCGTTCATAAAATAGTTTTCGCGGAGTGGATGATCTGTCTGGAGCAGTGCTTTATAGAGATTACATTGCCTATTGTGAATCTTTGATCACTCTGTGTTTTATGGTTAGGCCTTATAATGAGAAAAAATAACAGGAGGTCTGGCCCCAATGGCGATGCAGAGACGAGAGGACTATCAGGTGAGGGTGGAAAATATTAAGCACCTTCCGCCAACACAGTTTTCAGGCGTTACAATCATTTTCATGATTCAGGGCGAGGTGGAAATACATATTACCCAGTCTAACTACACCCTGCATGAAGGTGATGTGATGGTCATCAATCATAATGAGAGCCATTCCATTCGAGGAAGTGACAATAATGTACTGATCGTATTGCAGATAGCCGGACATTTTTTTGCCTCTCACTATGAAGGATACTTCCACTCCCGGTTTCATTGTATCTCGCAGGAGATGGATTATGGCCGGGAAAATATGCTGGGCATGCTTCGCCGGCACTTATCGGAAATGATAATCTCCAGCTCTAGGAATGATGACAGCAGTAATCTTGAGATCCAGAGCAATATTTATCGGACGATGCTGTTGCTTACCCGTTTCTTTAGAAGAGAAATCTCTCTGCGGACAGGAAAGCATTTCGATGAGAGAATCACTCGAATTATGAACTATATGGAGCAAAAATATGATGAACCCTTGACGTTGAAGGAGGTAGCGGATAGGGAGTATTTATCGGTATCGTATTTATCTCGTTATTTCAAGAAAATAACAGGTATCGGCTTCCAGCAGTACTTAAACCAGATCCGTTTGAAGCATAGCGTGGAAGCCCTGTTATATACGACAGAGCCGATTTTGCAAATTGCGCTTAATCATGGGTTTCTAAGTACGAAGCATTTCAGTACGGTATTTAAAATGAACTATGGGAAATCACCAAGCCAGTATCGGCTGGAGCATTCCGGTGGAATGCATGAGGATACGAGAAACGCGGCCGATATAACGGAGATCCCCCCGATCCTCTACACTCCGGAACTCATTGGACGGTTATCCCGATACATTGAAGACGCCGATACAAGTCAACTACCTAATGAAGCACAGTTCAAGACGAGAGAAATCCAGATTCGCCCGGATAAGGCGGCGGAGGTTGCGGCAAGCGATCATATTCTAGTGATTGGCGAATTGAAGGAACTGCTTAAGGAAAATGTGCGCCAGCAGGTCCTGCAATCCAAACATGAGCTGCGCATTACACATGTAGGAATACGGAATTTGATATATGGTCGAACCTTTTTGCCTGAGGTGGAGACGGACGAGCCGTTCGCAACCTCATCGCCGTATGTGAATGCGGACATTACTCTGCATTTTTTGCAGCAGGCAGACCTTGATTTGTTTATTCGGGTAGAATATCAGGAGATTACGAAGGATGAAGAGCGATATTTTAAAAAGCTGGACGAGTTCATTTGCCATGTTCTGAATGTATTTGGCCCGCGGTTTGTGGGCAGCTGGAGTGTCATGTTTTTTAATCCTCAGCTGACACTTGTATCGGCTGCAAAAATGAGACGCGTCTATTTAAGGTTGTACCAAGTTTTGAAGAACCGTTCTCAAAGCTTGAAGGTTGGCTTATTTATGCCCTTCTCAGAGCAGAATTCCGAAATTTCCACTTCACACCGCTGGCAACTGGAGGAGATGAAACATATTGATTTCATATCGTATAACGCCAATCAGAACGAGGTCGTCAACTTTGATAACTACGACGTCAACGAATTCAAAGAAAAGGAGGATTATATTCTTTCGAAGACGCTGGCTTTGAAGAAATATCTGAATCAGCAGCACATCGAGAAGCCGCTTATCCTCATTACATGGAATACGTTAAGCGGGAATACGCGATATACGAACGGGATATTCTTTCGCGGAGCCCAGATCATGAAGATGATCTTTGATCTTAGCAGTGAGGTAGAAGGCATCGGCTTCTGGCTGAGCACAGAGCTGCATGAGGAAGAGCATAAGGGCGGGAACATTGTGTTGGATGGGCTTGAACTGTTTCATTATTACAGTGGAAAAAGGCCTGCCTACTATGCGGTTCAATTTAAAGAGCGTCTCCGCGGTAAAATCGTAGCCCAAGGCAATGACTATATTATGACGCAAAACGAGAAAGGATATCAGCTGGTTCTGTTCAATCGCAAAAACTTCAATCCACGTTACTCCGTGGAAGAGATTTATGTTAAAAGCCTGAGGAAGGAGCTGCATATCCATTTGTCCGGACTCGCACCGGGACCGTACCAAATCCGTAAATTCATATTTGACCGCACACATGGGGCGCTTTATTACAAATGGGGAGAAGTCACTACCAAATACGGACGGGATCTGGAAGTGATGAATTATATTGTTCAGGCGTCTCTGCCTGCCCTGGAATTAGCGGATGATTGGATTGAAGAAGAATGGTCGTTTTATGCTTATCTGGACATTAATGCGATTCATTTCATTGAATTGCACAAAATTTATGAATAACTGAACCGCTGAGGAAGAAAAGTAAAATGGAAATTCCTTTTTTTGTCCTGTGATGCTTAAAGGTCAGCAAAGATGACAAAAAATAAGAATAACAGGTAAATATAACGAACTTAAATTGGACTGGATTTCTTTAATATAAGGATATAAACATTGTTCAATGTTGATGTTACTTAACAGGACAAAATGAAGGAGGTCATTTGGAATGAAGGAACAATTATTTCAAAGACTACGCGAAAAGAAAGAGCAGATCATTGAGATAAGGCGTTACTTGCATGCTCACCCTGAGCTATCTTTTCATGAGGAGAATACAGCTAAATATATTCGCAATTTCTATGCTGATAAGGATTGTGAAGTTCGTAACAACGTTGGTGGAAATGGAGTTGTCGTTACGATCGATAGCGGCAAACCGGGGAAGACGGTTGCTATCCGGGCCGATTTCGATGCGCTCCCGATTACAGAGGAGACCGGACTTCCATTTGCGTCGGAGAGCCCCGGCGTTATGCATGCGTGCGGTCATGATGGGCATACAGCTTACATGCTCATTCTGGGCGAGACCTTAATCGAGATGAAGGATCAGCTCCGGGGCAAGATAGTTATCCTTCATCAGCATGCGGAAGAGACTCCTCCTGGCGGCGCAATGCAAATGATCAAAAAATGGCTGCCTAGATGGCGTAGATAATGTATTTGGCATTCATGTGATGTCTACGCTGGAGACGGGAAAAATATTTTATCGCGAAGGAAATATACAGACCGGACGCGCTTATTTCAAAGTAAAAATTATTGGAAAAGGCGGACATGGCTCCTCGCCTCATATGGCGAATGACGCGATTGTTACTGGAAGTTATTTCGTTCAAGCGGTGCAGACGATTGTTAGCCGGCGCTTGAATCCGTTTGATGTAGCGTCGATTACCATTGGCTCCTTCGATGGCAAGGGAAGCTTCAATGTCATTAAAGATTCCGTGGAACTGGAAGGTGACGTGCGGGTTATGACCGAAGAAACCCGTGAAGTGGTTGAACGGGAGATTCGTCGGATACTCGATGGACTACAGGCCATGTTCGGAATTACTTATGAACTGGATTACCAGAATGATTACCCTGTACTCTATAACGATCCGGAGTTGACGGAATTCGTAGCTAATTCATTAAAGAACAGCTCGATACCTGGTGTCACTGGAGTGGAACGCTGTGAACCACAGCCTCCTTCCGAGGATTTCGCCTATTATGCTAAAGAACGCCCAAGCGTATTCTTCTACGTTGGGGCGATGCCGGCAGACGGTACGTATTACCCGCATCATCATCCTAAATTCGACATCAATGAAGACTGCTTGCTTATTGCTGCAGAAGCGATGGGCGCTGTGGTTGTAGACTACTTAAGAAGGGATGACAAGTAATATGGAAACCCAATATCGAGGTACAAATAAGCTGATCATCGGGATTGTATTCGGAGTAATCACCTTTTGGCTTTTTGCTCAATCCATGGTTAACATCGTACCAGACGTTCAAGCCGATCTAGGAATTTCACTGGATGTCCTTAATATCGCGATCAGTTTGACGGCATTATTCTCCGGGATTTTTATCGTCGTGGCCGGGGGATTGGCGGACAAGCTTGGACGTATGAAGCTAACTTATGTTGGGTTAGTGCTTAGCATCATTGGCTCTTTGTTTCTTATACTTGCCCACGGCTCCGTTCTGTTGATTATCGGACGGATTGTTCAGGGGTTATCGGCCGCGTGCATCATGCCGGCTACGATAGCTCTAGTCAAAACTTATTATGACGGAGCGGATCGTCAGCGGGCGCTAAGTTATTGGTCGATCGGCTCCTGGGGCGGCTCGGGCGTATGTTCTTTTGCCGGGGGCGCGATTGCCACTTATATGGGCTGGCGCTGGATTTTCATTATCTCCATTGTGTTCGCAATACTCGGGATCTTCCTGATCAAGGGAACTCCTGAGAGTAAGGGTGAACAGACCGGAAATTCCAAGTTTGATGCTAGCGGTTTGTTGACTTTTATCGTAGCGATGATCTCATTGAATCAGTTCATTACCCGTGGATCCTCGTTTGGTTGGACTAGCGCTGCCACGATTTTGCTAATTGTTGTATTCTTGCTGTCTGCCTTTGTATTCTTCAAAATTGAGACTCATAAAGCTGGCAGCGGTTTCATTGATTTCTCCTTGTTCATGAATAAAGCCTATTCCGGTGCAACGATTTCCAATTTTCTGTTGAATGCGGTTGCCGGTACACTTGTGGTCGCGAATACGTATATCCAAGTGGGTCGCGGTTTCACGGCATTTGCAACAGGCATGCTCTCGCTCGGTTATCTGGTCAGTGTGCTGGTCATGATTCGAGTTGGTGAGAAGATTCTGCAGAAGATCGGGGCGCGTAGACCGATGCTACTCGGTTCCACTTTGACAGCTATCGGGATTGCCTTGATGGCTTGTACCTTTGTTGAAGGAACGACCTATTCTATCCTCGTGTTTATCGGTTTTATGTTGTTCGGCATCGGCCTGGGAATGTATGCGACGCCTTCGACCGATACAGCGGTAACCGCTGCGCCTTCCGATAAAATCGGGGTGGCTTCGGGTATTTACAAGATGGCAAGTTCGCTAGGCGGTTCCTTCGGTGTGGCGATTTCCGCGGCAGTGTATGGAACAATAGCGGCCTCCGGCAAATTGGAACTTGCGGCGTCTGTTGGCCTTCTCGTGAATGTTGCATTCTGCGTACTGTCGATCCTTTCCATTCTTGTTCTCGTCCCTAGTGACAAGAAGACGGAGAAGCTGAAGCTCTCTAAAGCTTCAAAAGCTTAATCGGATCCAATCTATAAATTAAACTGGATTTGAATAAGCGAATTGGAGGAGTTAAGTATATGCAATCTATTGTTATCTATGCTCGAAGCTCGGAATGAAGAGATAATTGAGATCGGACATTTGCATGCCCATCCAGAGCTTTCTTGAAGAAGCAACTTTACGATATCCTCTATAAACACCTAAAAAAGCCGCCTTAGTTCGGCTTTTTTGTTTTATAGGATCAAGTTTTTGTCCCAAGCTGAGGACAAAAACTTGATCCTATTGCCGAGTTGCTGAATGTCTAATCAAGAGTCTTATGCCGTGGCAAGCGATGCGGCATATACGCCTTTCGATCCGCGGCATGTTAACGACTGGGCTGAAGGGCCGGAGAGAGGCGGGACTCACACGCTATTGTAACTGCTTCTTGATCAACGCTTCACTTTTCGTTTGGCTGCTTCGGATCGTGCTACAGTTGAAAAGCTTGCAGGCGGCCCCGCTATTTGATCCAACCAAAGAAGTTCCTTCGTTTCATGGAGAGCCTAAAAAAAATTGTTAAAAATTTTATAATAGCCCTTTACATACTATAGGGGGGTAGGGTATATTAACTGTGAAATCAAGGAGGTGAGGCAATGTAGATGATTTCAGAAAGTTTTAATGAAAATTGTTGTAATCACATCAATGCTGCTCATAAGACGGTGCAAGAAAAGCCGCCATTCCGATAAAGTAAAGAATAACTTAATGATTCGTTCAGAAGATTATAATCCATATATTGAAAGAGGTGGAAGATCATGAATTTAGAAGCTTTAAATGAACAAGTCAAAAGGGATCTTTCGTATCTTGCATTTGGGGGAGAGGACTGGGTATGCCGGGCCCGCCATCCCAAGGGGCATGTCTACGATGCCGTGGTTATAGGAGGGGGCCAGTGTGGCTTAGGTGTGGCCTTTGGGCTTTTGCGTGAAAGAATATCTAATATCCTTGTCATCGACGAAAACGTTGAAGGATATGAAGGGCCATGGATAACTTACGCTCGTATGATGACATTGCGCACGGATAAACATTTGATATCCATTGATCTTGGAGTTCCTTCTCTGACATTTCGCTCCTGGTGGGAAGCGCAATTTGGACCACAAAGTTGGGGAGACATCGATAAGATTCCACGGAACGATTGGATGAACTATTTACGTTGGTATCGAAAGGTTCTTAACTTACCTGTTGTTAATGAGGTAAAGGTGAAGCTTATTGAGCCTGCAGGGGAAAATGTTTATCGACTGCATATGGAAGGAGCGGGAGCATCTTCTCAACCATTACTGGCCCGCAAGGTTATCTTAGCTACTGGTATTCAAGGCGGAGGGGAATGGCACGTACCCTCTATGATTTCCGAAACATTACCTCGTCACCTCTATGCACACACCTCAGAAGACATTGATTTTGAGACCCTTAAAGACAAGAAGGTGGCCATTTTAGGCGGTGGGGCCTCAGCTTTTGACAATGCCAATTTTGCATTATCTGAAGGCGTGGGTTCGGCTCATGTGTTTGTTCGCCGCACGGAAATGCCGCGCATTAACCCACTTCGACAAATGAGGGTATCAGGTCTAATTGAACGTTTTCATGTTCTATCTGATGCTGATAAATATTCCGTTATAGCCCATTACTTTAAGCATCAACCTCCTACAAATGACACGTTTACACGTGCAGCCTCACATCCCGGCTTTACATTACACTTAGGTGCCCCATGGCTTGACGTACAGTATGAAGCTGAGAAGGTAATTGTCACTACTCCACAAGGTAATTTCACTTTTGACTTTCTAATCATTTCCACCGGTCTTTTAACTGATCATTCTTTACGTCCAGAGCTTAAGCTGTTTGAACCTCATATTGCACGTTGGGACGACTATTATCATGCACCTGCTGAGAACGCCAACCATAAGCTTGATGCGTATCCTTACCTTGGTCCTGACTTTACTTTCACATGCCGAGACAAAAAGGATACAAAGCTTCTTCATGGGCTCTTTGTTTTTAACTTTTCAGCTATAGTTAGCTGTGGTATTTCGGCCTCTTCGCTCCCTGGAATGAGATATGGGATACCTAGACTCGTCTCAGCTGTAGCAGACCAACTGTTCGCTGATAATCGGGAGGAGATTCTGAATAACTACTATTCTTATAATGAAGCTGAATTCGTTGGAGAATGGACAAAGACTTAGTTTCCTATTCAACTATTGAAGGGAGGATAGGCAATTGGGGAAGGTCTTTACAAAATCGACGTGTGCCTTACTATTATTAGTCTTTATTTGGGGTGGAAGTTGGCCAATCTATAAAATGGCTGTGCCTTATACGCCCCCGTTATTATTTGCAGGAATGCGTACCGTAATTGGGGGCCTTATCCTTGCAGCTCTCCTATATAAAATGAGGAACAGGATCAACTGGCGTGAAAATTGGTCGAAATATTGTATTTCAGCATTCTTTAATACGATTCTCTTTTTTGGGCTACAGACAATAGGGCTTAGTTATTTACCAGGAGGATTGTTTTCCGTGCTTGTCTATTTTCAACCCGTTCTACTTGGATTGTTTGCTTGGATTTCGCTTGGAGAGTACATGTCGCTGTTTAAAATTATGGGTATGATTATTGGATTTATTGGAATTGTAGTTGTCAGTGTGGACGGATTAACCGTTCATGTATCGAGCATGGGTGTGGTCTTAGGGTTGCTTGTGGCATTTAGCTGGGCACTTGGCGTGGTATATGTAAAGAAGGTGAGCAGCGAAGTAGATGCTTTCTGGATGGTGTCTTTGCAGTTTATCATTGGTGGCGTTATTCTAATAGGTACTGGAACCATTGTTGAAAACTGGTCAGCAATTGAATGGAATGGCAAGTACCTTTTTGGACTCGGATACGGCTCTACTTTCGGCATTCCACTGGCCTATATCATTTACTACAAACTTATTCATGCTGGGGAGGCAAGCAAAGTCGGGACATTTACGTTTCTTGTACCGATCATTGCCGTAATCATCAGTACGGTGTTTGTAGATGAACCGGTTACTTACCGCCTTGTCGTAGGGCTGTTATTAGTAGGTGTAAGTATTTATTTCGTGAATGATCGCAGAAAAAAGGGGAATGCTTCATTATTCAATAGAGCGCAGGAAAAATGTAATACGAAAGATGTCGGATGACAAGAACGTATATGCTTAAAAGCCGCGTAGCAGCGGCTTTTTTATTTGTTTATTGAATGATTCAATGATATTCGGTGAACATATGCTTGTGTCACTAAACTGTATAGAAAAAGATTTGATTTTCAGATAATCGTTATCCGGATTACATTTTTATACATTGCACTGTATTAAAAGTTCTACTACCCTTATAAAAGGGATATAACATGTAAAGTCATTTTAAAGTAAGAAAAGAAAGGATAAACAAATGAAAAAAAGAAAAAGAAAACGACATATATCATTTTGGGGGTAACCCTTTTGGTTGTTATGGTTTGGATAAATAATACGAGCCTATTTTATTCGAAAGATACAAATTATAAGATTCTGGCTCATAGAGGGTTGGCTCAAACCTTTGATATTTCACAGGTAGAGTATGATACGAATACAGCTGAAATCATTTATCCACCTGAGCACCCTTATTTAGAAAATACAATTCCTTCTATGAAGGCAGCATTTGATCATGGTGCTGACGTCGTGGAATTAGATATTCAGTTAACGAAGGATCATCAATTAGCTGTTTTTCATGATTTTACTTTAGCGTATAGAACAAATGGTAAAGGTGAAGTCAAAGATTATATAATGAACGAATTGAAGAAACTAGATGTCGGCTATAGATATACGGCTGATAATGGAGAGAGCTATCCGTTTCGTGGCAAAGGCATTGGTATGATGCCAAGCTTAGATGAGGTGTTTGCAGCTTTTCCTAATAAAGAGTTTTTAATTCATGACAAAGATGGAGATATGGAAACAACAAAAGTATTGTGGGATTCTTATTTAAGTAAAATGTCTAAAAATCAATTAGATAAAATAACAGTTTATGGTGATGGAGACAGCGAAGGGTTTGATTATTTACGTTCAAAACATACAGAGTTGAAATTGTTAACGAAAACAATGATGAAAAATGCACTTTTAAAATATGAATTATTAGGTTGGACGGGATATATTCCGAAAGAATTGCATAATATGGAGCTGCATTTGCCTTTAAATTATGCGAAGTTCTTATGGGGTTGGCCAAATAAATTTATTGATAGAATGGAGTCTGTCAACACGCGGGTCGTAATCGTAGAGGGAAATGGTAAATGGTCAGAAGGATTTGATACAAAAGAAAGCCTTGAAAAAATTCCAGAAGGATATCAGGGCTATATATGGACAAATAGAGTTGATAAGGTTACTAAATGATTTCATTCATCAAAAATAGTTGATTCTTCATGATAAGGTATCGTACTTCTTATGTAATTAAAGGGCAGCATTCCTGTTGTGAATAGACAAAAATCCCATCGTAAAGAACCTGATGGGATTTTTATTATGGGTTCGGGAGCGATAGGCTAAGAGATCGCAGCACTATTCATGCGATTGCACGATCCTTGGATCTTTAGAGAACCACAAACCGTCTATATACCAGCTATATATTGATCCGCACAATTGCGAAATGAGAGTTTTCTCCACCAGTTGAATTGACAAATCCATTATCATTGAGCGGGAAAGTATTTTGCTTAACCGTATCTGATACATTTCCGCCGATGACTGTTATGTCAGTAGAGCTTACATCAATGACAATGTCACCATGCGTCTCTTTAGAAATAAAGTCGTTCCACGTTGCACCGCTTCCATTTCTACTCTTTACTACAATATCACCTTCTTTTGGTCTCACCTCATTAATAGCGAAAGCCCAGAAGGGATTACTTGCACTATTCATTTGTCGATTAATCTTGGCAGGCGCAGTATAGCGCCAATGTGCGGCCGGATTTCCGAATTCATTCCGATAATTTGATTCATCATGAACCTTGCCAAAACGATCGCCTCCGCCTGCCTGAGTCACAATCCATGAGATAAAGGCAGCACTCCAAGCACTTCCTGGAATTGTTATATATTCTGGTATCGATACTTCCTTATAAACACCTTGTTGCCAATATTCACGTATCCGTGCTTGCATATCATATTCCTTGATGGTTCCTTTATTCCACGTCAATTCGTATTCCTGCTTTGCAAGATGGATCATTTGCTGCCTTACGTTTTCCCAGCTCAAGCTTATCTGCTCCTAACTACTACTAAAATAAAAAAATTCCAAGTGTCCAAATACACGACTTTCCGTCCACCCTTGGATAGTATCCCAATCAACTCGCAAGCTATTCATGATAATGGGTTAAGAGATATAATGATGCGGATGCCGCCCATTACGAGATCATTTCACACCAATTTTAGAAAACAGCCTCAGACTATATAATCGTGCGTTCTCGAAAAGGACTATCAAATATCAATTGAGATGGCGTTTAAACACGATCAGACCGTTCTGCTTAAAGAATTCATGACAGGTAAAGAATATCGATTCCTGGTTATGGGCGATGAGGTTGTAGGGATACTGCATCTCGTATTAGCCAATGTCGTGGGGGATCGAATTCACACGATTGAGCAGCTCGTCCATGAAAAGAATAAAGATCCGCTTCGGGGTCGCGGTTATAAAATACCTTTATTATAGGAAGATAAGCGCGACAAGGGTTTGAATATACTTTTATACATATGAACAAAATACAATGTGTTCTACACTATGAAGCATATATCGCGGAAAGTGGTCGATACGGAGGGGGAAGCCTTTGTTAAGACCAAATAGTTCGTTGAAGAGGTTGTATCAAAAAATTCAGCTAGCTTTGCGTGGGTGAAACGACAGATGACCAATTATGAACAAGAAAAAGAGCTAGCTGCATTAAGGGCGCTGGCTTATGTAGAAGACAAAATGATAATCGGGATCGGAAGCGGAAGCACGGCAAGCCACTTTATCCAATTTCTCGGAGAGAAAGTGCGAGAAGGGCTTCAAGTAACCGGCGTGCCTACGTCCAAAGAGACGGAACGCCTCTGTACATTACTTGGCATTCCACTGATCACGACTCAAATTCCGGAAAAAATTGATCTTACCGTTGACGGAGCAGATGAATTCGATCCGTATCTGCGATTGATAAAAGGGGGAGGCGGCTACTTGCTTAAGGAAAAACTGGTTGCCTCTTGTTCCGCTAGAACGATTATTATTACGGATTCCAGAAAACAAGCAAGCGTACTCGGCCGCACATACGCGCTACCGATCGAAGTGATTCCGCTAATGTGGAGCCAGATCGCGAAGAAGCTAAGGGACTTGGGAGGGGAAGCGAAATTACGCACTCTTGGGACACCACCTGCACCTTATTGGAGCGAAAATGGAAACTATATTCTAGACTGCAAGTTCGCATCTATCGATCAACCAGAACGCCTCGCCCAGGAGCTATCCCGAATGAACGGCGTGGTCGAACACGGACTGTTCATCGGAATTGCAGATGAGGTTATCATGGGGGAGAATGAGGGGACGAGATGTTTCCGCGTTGGCTCAAAATGACAGAGTTCCAATGTTGTTTTTCCGGAGCAGCGAGCGGCTAGTTTATAGTCCAAATTGCTGCAATGGGGTGAGTCTCCGTTGTAGCAATCGACATCAATATGACGGCCTTCACCCCACGCAAGAGAACGAGTATTGGATTACAGACTGCTGGTAACATATCCATGGTATTGAAGACCGCAAAAAATTATTATAATCCCCAAACAGGGATTTTTTAATGTCCGTAGAACAAAAGGAGCCAGTGAGGCTCCTTTTGTTTGTAATTATCACGTTTTACGAAATGTGGCACATCTTGTCGGATGACAAGAACATAATAAACATTACCGATTCAAACGGGAATAATGATGATTCGTAAGAGAGCCATTTATCAAAGGCGGACGAGCGCGCAGCATAGTGACAATGAAATTTTAGATGAATTATTGCTAACGCATTCGGTTACAATACTTTGGGAATTCCGAAGTAATTAGGAGGAATACAAACGCTATATTCGTCTTGTTGATGATGCTGATGAAGTGGTGAATATCATTATTGAAAATGCGCCGTCCGTCGACCATGTCGTGCGTAAACTTGCCAAGTTTGGCATCATGGCTGATTAGATGCAACAAGTATTAAGGAGGTAATTTTTTTGAGGCTAGCTTCATACAATGTCGAAAATCTCTTTGAGCGGGCTAAGATTCTAAATCAGACCGAATGGGTAAATGGAATTGATTCGGAAACTATGCTTGTATCCGGCCAGAAAGTTTTAGAAGGGGTCGCGAAACTTAATGCGCTTATAGCTCAGCAGACGTACAGTTCAACCGATAAAATTGAGATTGTGCGCTTGATGGAGGCACTTGGACTTAAGGAAAAAGATGAATCAGATTTTGTCATACTGCGTCGGAATCGCGGAAAATTTGTTACTAGAAAGAATGGTATACTAAAGGTCGTCGCAAACGGTCGCGAAGATTGGATAGGATGGCTTGAATTAAAGACTGAGGCAGTAAATGAGCGCGCAACGCAGAACACCGCAAGGGTGATCCGAAACATTGACCCCCAAATCATGGTGGTGGTAGAGGCTGAGCATAGGCCCTCACTTGTTATGTTTAACGAACAAATACTTTATCCCATTGCAAATTGGCGTTTTGATCACGCACTCTTAATCGATGGGAATGATACTCGCGGTATCGATGTCGGACTTTTTACTCGAGCACCATTTGCAATTGATTTCATGCGAAGCCACGTTGATGATATGGTGGACGGTATGCGAGTGTTTAACCGTGATTGCGCAGAGTACCACATTTCTTTGCCAGGAAGTCGAAACTTGGTCATTTTGGCCAACCACTTCAAGAGCAAAGCAAATGACAATGAAGCACTTAGAAAGAAGCAGGCAAAGCGAGTTCGCGAAATTTATGAGGGTCTGCGTGCTTCGAATATTGATCTAATTGCCGTGATGGGGGACCTTAACGATAGTCCAGATAGCGATTCACTTGCCCCACTTCTACGGGACGGTTCGGATCTCAAAGACGCCAGTGAAATCGAAGGTTTCGATTTTGCGGGCAGGCCCGGCACTTGGGGCGACGGTGAGGCCAAAGACAAAATTGACTATATATTAATGTCGCCTGCGCTGTTCCAGCTCGCCCGTGGCGGGGGCATTTACCGCGCGGGCGTTTGGGGCGGTAAGGACGGAACCCTATTTCCACATCTTCCTGAAATTACAAACGCTGCACAGGCTGCATCGGACCATGCCGCAATCTACGTAGATCTGGACTTGTAGCGTTTCTATTTAGATTTAAGATGCAGGATTAATGGAGGCTTCCGCAAGGAGTAAGGTCAGCTATAGTTGGTGGATCCCGAAAAACAGCAATATGTGCAAAACGTTATTGTAAATTTAACATTTAAAAGTAAGAGCATTTCTTTGTAATGAGAAATGCTCTTTATTTTTGTCAAATCGTACAACAATATAAATACAATAAAAATCAATATTTATTTATTGTATAACGATATAGTTAATGATAAAGTTACTTTATCATTAAATCAAGTGAGGTGCTTTTTTTGAAAAAAGTAACGACGTTCTTTTTAAAGTTAGCTGTTATTCTTATCGGAATCCCCGTTCTTGCATTTTGTATATTTATGGCTCCTAAAAATCGGAGTTTTTGCTGGAAAATTGTATCCAGATATTGCCTATCTAAAATCCCTCGTTTTAATTTTGTTGTATGGAGCGGCTGTGCCTTTTTACTTTGCCCTCTATCAGGCTTTTAACCTTTTGCGATACATTGACGAGAACACAGCGTTCTCGGATTTATCTGTAAAGGCGTTAAAGAACATAAAGTGTTGTGCAATAACAATAAGTGGTTGGTACGTATTAGGTATGCCACTCTTTCATTTTGTAGGGGAGAAAGTTGACCCTCCTATCGGGTTTGTGGGACTCATCATCATTTTTGGTTCGTTGGTTATCGCTGTTTTTGCAACTGTTCTCCAAAGACTTTTTACAAGAAGCGATTCATATAAAATCAGAAAATGATATGACGGTCTGAGGTGGAGGATATGGCAATTATTATTAATATTGATGTGATGTTAGCAAAACGAAAAATGAGTGTAACGGAGCTTTCAGAAAGGGTAGGAATTACTATGGCCAATCTTTCCATTCTGAAGAATGGAAAAGCAAAAGCGGTTCGTTTTTCAACATTAGAAGCGATATGTAAGACTTTGGATTGTCAGCCAGGCGATATTTTGGAGTACAAAAGCGACAAGGACTCTCAATAAGAATATACAACAAATTTTATTTAACTAACAGGACACGTTAGTTAAATGGAACAGCGACAGTCTAGGACTTTATTTTCTCATCCTTAGCTGTCGCTGTTTCGATTTCTAAGGTCAGTCTAAAAATTTATTTTATGGAGTCTGGTGGTATGATAATTCGAAAAGGCGAATGGAATAAAGACACTTAGTCTCATACTTTATTTTCAACTGACAGCAACATTCTAATGAAACCTCACTACGGAGCGGGAAAGTAGAGCTACGGGCAGAGTGTGATGTCGGCGGTGGTGTTATAGATTGAACGGACTTTCAGCTCGGCACCGGCATGTGTTTTCAGAGAAGGAGAGGGCGTTAACCGAAGCATTAAACTTAATTTAAATCACTGGTCGATATAGAGCGGAGCGGGTTAAAATGACCTACGTGAGATTTGGTGTTCAGGCATTATCATTTCGAGGCGAATTTTGATCATAGAACGATTTTTATACAAATCTTCAAGGAGAACTGGTCTAGTAATTAACGCTGCTGATCGTTCTTTAGAAAGGATAGAAATGAAACCATTTATTTGGCCTATTATCAAAAAGAGCCTTATAAACAGATGATAGACTGGAGATATCTATGATAGACGCTTTTCAGAAAGTGCAACTAACGCCTTGTCGTTGTCAATCTGGTTTAACCTTGATACAAGGCGATGTCATGTTTCTGTGACCGCAACAGACTTAAAGACCTTGATAATATACTTGCAAACATTAAAACAATAACATTTTGAGATAGGATGTTTAGATAGGAGTTATATGGTCGTCCAAGGATAGGTAAGAGTAGCGCAATACAATTTGTACTACGCTATATCCCTTCAAAACTAGGTGCGCCCATTCCTATCTTCCGTTTTTGTCAAGAAAATAAGGACATTACCGTATAGCATTGTTCAATAAGACGTTTTGGATTAACACAAAGCTTCAACATTTTAAAAGAAATAAAAAGACGGTCGTTAAATAACGACCGTCTTGACTTGTAAGTATAAGTTTTATAAGTATACATGTAACACAGGCGACTTGCGGGAAGCGGTGAAGTTCGCAGAATCGCCCTTATTTGTAGTTACACCGTAAGGGTACTGTAATACAGCCAGCTCATGCAATTTCACAAAACCCGCATTTATTCGATGCGATTACGATAAGGGGAGAGACATTCGATCCTCACCGTTAATAATGTAGATAAACGAGATACAAAATCTATACGTTTCCTTGAAAGAGTTTGTCTTGATATAAAGCTAGTTGTACACACTGTATACGAGTAAGAATCAAAAAAAAGACAGGGATCCCTCCTTTTTGTAAGTTAGATTGGATTGATGTTCGAGATGGCGACAGGATAGGGAACGTGACATATGTTCTGCGGGGTATGTACCCCTTGGATCTTATGATCCTTGGGCGATGTGTACTTTTTATGAACCTAACCAAAAACCTCCCCGGTCATTTACCGAGAAGGTTCCAGTTAAATTTATGCTATTTGGAAGATGCAGGTTTGGTTTTGACGTGCTCTCCAATCTCTACCTTTACATCTTCGATCTTGTTTTTACCATTGAGCAGCTTACTTGGCTTACCCTTTAGGAAATAGTCAAAGAAATCCAATGAATATGCATTAATACTGCTGTGAGTACGATACAGGGCCTGTAATCTGGCAGCATCATTCGGTGCAGATGGATAGGGAATTAACGGAGTGTCTGAAAATGTACTATGGTCTGCATGACGGAATGATACGGAATAACTAGAGCGTACTGCCTGCTTATAGCGAGAAATCACATGTTTCAACATCTCGGTTATCTTCTTCTCATCCAATCCTTGTGCTTGTGCAGCCTGCTTAGGATCAATACTTTCTACATTTTTCAATCCATCGTAGCCAGCATTCATCAGCATAAATGGACCTGGTATTCCGGTCTCAGGAATCAATTTGCCAAAGAAACCGCCGTCCATATTGATGCCAGCTTTTACACGTTCATCCTGTAGCATCACTTGAGCAGCTGTAGCACCGCCGAATGAATGACCGAGCATTCCAACTCGACTCAGATCAGCCTGCTTCCAAATATGATAGCTTTTTTTCTCTGAAAGTTGTTCTAGGTGATCTAATACAAATTGAATATCTTTCACCCATACTTTGGTAATTAATCGATCTAAGTAAGAGGTACTGTCGCTATTAGCGCCGTTGAAATTGACAACTTTTCCGTTAGGAAATGTGGTTACTAACGAATTATACGTATGCTGAACACTTACAACGATGTAGCCTTGGCTTGCTAGTGGCTCTGCAATAAATCGATATGCATCATTAAGCATCCCCAAGCCGTGTGATAAGATGAGTACCGGATATTTTTGGTTTGATTCAGCAATAGGTGCCTTGATCAAAGAATGCGTAGTAGATGAGAGCAAGGGTAAAAATTGAGCAGCAGGTATTTTAGAGTAGCCTTCATATGCTTTTGCCAATGATGTTGGATCCGTTGCATAAGGTTCGCGCTTATGAGAGGCGCTTGATGCGTTAGTAGGATACCAGACTTGAATCATCAGCTCACGATGATCCGACTTGTTTGCCGTAAATGTTTCCGGACGAGATTTGTCTACCCAATGAAAACGTTCTGTCCCCACTTTATATGGGCCTTTAAGGGCAGGGAATGTTACAGCTGTCTGCTTAGACGAAGTCGTCGGATCCTTAGATTGTTGGGTAGCAACTGCTGATTGTTGCTCTTGCTGGGAAGGGCTGCTTCCAAACGCGTTTATTACGCTATTCCCGATAAACAATGAACACAGCATAATTGCCACCAAAAATTTACGTTTCCCGATAAGCTTTACTTCCATAATGCAACTCTCCATTTCAACAATAGGTTTGTGTGAGCGAATACTTGCTTCCAATGTATTAGACTCTACTACAGCAAATTCCCCTTCATTGGCAGGTAAATGTGCAGGAAGTCGAGGTGGTTCTAATCCTAGCAAGTGTCTTATGAAGTCGTCCCATTTCCTGCGGATAAAATACGTTTCTTCCGGAACCCCATGCCCGACATTAGCCATAATCAGCAGATCAAAATCTAATTCCGCTTTGATCAGTGCATCTGCTAATCGTAACGTCTGGCCGACATGGACAATACATACTGGGGGGAGCGTTATACGGGTTTGCGCATTATCAGATCTATACCGACATTGACAGTCAGCTAATTAGAAATAGAGGGGAGCATGGAGCGGGTCTAGGGCTATTGACCGCGCGTTGGATCGTCGATCAACATCAAGGTTGTTACAAAATTCTAAATGTAGTAATAGAAGAACGAGAGATGTTAAGTGTAGACCATTCATTCCTCAACACGTGGCAATGATGATTTATAGTGATCCAGACAATCAGAGACTTCAAGAAGAAGCAAAATATGTTGAACGCCATGTGCGTCGACATATGTAGGGCAATTGAAGTAGCAGCAAGAATAAAGGATGGTCTTCAATGTTCTGAAGTCCATTCTTTATTGCATGTAGGGGAAAATGAGAAGCTAATCGGAAAACCATACAAGATCTTGTTTTCCGACAAAACACCGAATCCACAAGAATGATGGTGGATACATACACACACGAGGAAAAGGAGAGTCTATACATATCATGGCATTTCATCGATTTTCATACATATGTACAAAATACGGGTTTTGTGAAACAGTAGTATAGTTTTAAAAGCAGTCTCTCCAAATTGGCCTCAATCAGTGTCAGAGCATTCAAAACACATATTTCTAATATATGTCTTTTTTCCTTGTGTCAAGATTAACGCCGTAGATTAACCTTTAATGCTACGCACATTTCAAAAGTAAAATACCCCCGAGGTATTATTTCTCGGGGGTTCAAGTTGCTGATTTTGATTTGCTCAAGACAATTCCTATTCTTGTTTTTACATTGGCGAAGTCGATGTCAACTCTACGTTTGCATCATCTAGACTAACTACAGTTCCACCGATTGCTTCTTCATAAATACCAATTTGACTTCCTGAAGATGCATACTTCTTGTAAATTAACTTACCATTTGAATTTACACCAACAGCATAATTTGTAAGGTACGCCGTTGTCTTTGGAGCTACTGTAACCCCTACTCCATAAGAAGTTCCTTTAATCCATTTTCTCGTAGAGTCTACTTGTACAGATGTCGAGGCTTCAATCCCAGCTAAAAAACCTGCTTTTACTTCAGCTTTTGCACTAATAGCTGATGAAACATTCCATGTAGTCTCTGTGGTTGTTTGCTGAGTATATGAAAGTGTAGCAGATGTACTCAGCGCATTATTAACTCTTATCGTGCCGGTGGATTTGTAGTTCCAATCCTTAGAGTTTCTACTAGCGTCATATCTATCAAAAGCATATTTATATCCATCATTCGGTGGAGCCATTGTTGTAACTCTTTGACTCAGGGGGACAACTTCTGTACGATTTCCATCCATATCAATTTCCCATGCCTTTGGTTCTGGCGCTTGATAATGGGATTCTTTTGCCTTAGCTTTTTCCAGCACGTCCTCTGGAATATCACTATCACTAGCTTGTGCAAAAACCATTTGTGATGAAAGCAAAAAAGTTAAACTCAAAACTCCAACAGCCAGTTTTCTGAAATGAAACATAGATTAATCCCTCCTTGTATTACATTGTATACCAAATTATGGGTGATATCAATCCCATAATTTGGTATAGTCAATCTCTTTAATATTTGGATGTTATATTTTGAATATTACGGATTGTTTCCTTTGTAATATCGATGTCTTTTTAGTTTCAGAAATCTGATAGATAATAAAAACAATATTTTTGTAACTAAATGTAACAATATCACTCATTTCCGAAAGTTTTTCATTAATATTAGATAAACCTGTGAGCATAGACCAATCAATTATATCTTCACCTATATAGTTTTGTGTATAAGCTATTCTTATAGAAATTTGCGTTGATTGATTTTTATTTTCAAAAATTAGGAGTTCTTGCGTTGTTTTTGGTTCTCCAGTATCCAGTTCACCATTTAGAGTTAAATACTGTCTTTTATTATACGTCAAGTCTTTATCTACGATCGTGAGATCACTCGTAAAGGTGCCAGTTTTCAATTCAAAATTACTAATTTTTAAATTACTTTTTAATGCCTCAAACAATGTTTGATACTCAGCGTAAGATAATATTTTTTTAGTATTTTCAATAGTTGTGTCTCCAATTTTAGTTCGGCTCTCTGCTATTTTGCTATCAGAGTTACTACAGCCAACTAAAAAAATACAGACTGTAGATAGAATTATTAGCATTTTATAATTTCTCATCACTAACCCACCTTCAATCTATAATTCGGCTACACTTATCGTTATTACCAACTACTTCTTGTTATATACTAACAGTATTTCCCTATATTTGAAAGTGTTTTTTCTATCCCTAACTATTATTACGAAAAAAATAAAAACACCTGAGAGACCCTACAAAAGCCCACTTTTGCTCATGTTGTGTTTAAGTAGACATATTTTATCCTAAAAAAAATCTTCAGTTCTTCTAACAGATACGACTTTTTGCAGTAGTCTCCAAGAGATGTTCATAGTTTTTGAACCTTATCATGCATAGTTATATTTTAAGTCAATAGCGTTGCATTAAATTTCAGACCTAATTACAAATTCTAAATTGTACTAAAAATGTTAAATTATCGACGTCCATTCAAAGAAAAAATCTCCATAATTAGGGGAGCAGGTAGTCCTGTCCAAATCCCTAATCATAGGAGATCGTACATGGACAAGGATACACTACTTTCATCATTTGGTAAATGGGTCGCACCACTAAATGCACAAATCATTTCAGATTGGACGGATAAAACCGGCGAAGATAAGTACGTTAAAAAGCTGCATTCACTGGCCTATCTCTTGATCTTTATGGATGCACAGCTGCAGCAGCGAGACTGTTTACGAACTATCGTTACTGAATTGCAGTGTAACGAAGCGTTCCAGAAAGAACTTGGAATTACGTCCATAAGCACCTCACAGCTATCAAGGAAAAACAACAAGCTTTCCAGTGAGGTTTTGCAAAGCATATTTGCGGATCTGGTCTTGAAAATCAGCGAGCACAGCCGTCCTGCTTCAGGGCGAATCGGCACAGTAAAATTGCTAGATTCCACGACGATGAGCCTATGTTTAAGTAAATACAAATGGGCAACGTACCGAAAAACAAAATCCGGTGTCAAACTTCATTTGCGAGTAACCTTTTGCGATCCGGACACGGTTTATCCAGAAAAGGCAGTGCTTACACCTGCGAAGCCTGCGGATCGTACTCAAATGGATGCTCTTATTGATGAAACCGGAGCCACCTATGTGTTCGATCGCGGCTATGTCGATTACAAGAAGTATGATCATTACTGCAGGGAAGGCATTTTTTTCGTAACTCGTTTGAAGAACAACGCGGTCGTGGAGACGCTCTCCGAATTTCCAGTAGCCGAAAACTCCTTGATCCATCGGGATCAAATGGTTCGAATCGGTAAAGGAAAGAAACAGATGGAAGAGGCATTGCGACTTGTAGAAACGACCGATTTAAAGGGTAAGCTGATCCGCATCATTAGCAATCGCTTTGATTTAACAGCAGAAGAGATCAGTGAGCTGTATCGCAATCGTTGGAAGATAGAAACATTCTTCCGTTGGGTTAAACAGCATCTGAAGCTGACGCGTTTCTATGGAGAGCAAGAGAACGCGGTATGGAATCAGATCCTCATTTGTTTGATCGCATATAGCCTTCAGCTCTTGATGAAAATGGAGCTTGGTACAACGAAGAGCTTATTAGATCTACATCGACTACTTATCTCAATGCTGTATCAGCCCTGGGAAACGTTCAGAGAAGCTGTTTTTCGGAAGCCTGCTCGCACTTCCAAAGGTCGGCAGAAAGTCGTAAAGACCTAAGATTCAGGAAAATAGTTCCTTGAAATGATAGATATTACCAAATGGGCGCGGCTACTTGCTTTCATAGAACCCTTAACTTTTTGGCTTATATGAAAGCAAGAAAACTGTAAATTATTTTATCTGCAACAATATCTTTCCTTTAATATTTGCAGTGGGATTCTTTTATGCAACGCTATTGATATCCAATAGAATCAGATCCGGAACCGCGTCACCGCTTTCTAAATAATCCAACGCTTCTTTACGGTTCTTGGCCATGTATGGAGCGGCAAAGCCGGTTGTTTTTTCGACATAATGCCGATGAATATCCGCTACTCGAAAGTCATCCTCGATGATCAACACTGAAAACAAGTCCTTCATAGCGATCTCCTCTCGTCCTTCGGTATCATAATCATAAAACAAGCTCCTCCGAGCTCACCTTCCCCTGCCTCCAGCAATATCTCCCCGCCGACTGCATTGAGCATCAGCTTCGATAGTGCCAGACCCATTCCCCGATGGCTGCCCTGCTTCGTTGAAAATCCTTGCTGAAATATACGGGGGATATCCGCCTCGGCCACCCCTATTCCTGAATCTTCAATCTCAAAAATACAATCCTCACCGATATCCGTAAAAAAGATGGCAACCTTACGTTGACCCTCTTCCTGTTGCCTTACCGCCTCCAATGCATTCTCAATGATATTGCCCAGGGCGGTTAACAGCGCATCTTGCTTCTCATCTGCAAATGAGCCTTCCAAACGGCTGTCGGGATGGATGACCATGGAGATATTCAGTTCATTCGCTTGATTGAATTTTCCTTGAAATAAGGCTTGAAGCAGAGGATCGGCTACTTTTTCCGCTAAGAATGTTAACCTGGCCTGCTGCATATTGCTTTCTTTTTTATAAAATCAATCGCTTCCTGTAGTCGCCGGTTCTGCACCAGCCCCAGGATGATATGCAGCTTATTGGAGTACTCATGCGTCTGCGCCCGCTGCGCATTCGCATATTGCTTAATACGGGACAGCTCCTCTGTCACTGTCTCCAGTTCCGTTTTCTTGCGAAACGTGTAGACGCTCCCCGTGACGGCATCTTCCCTTACAATGGGGGTCTGATTGACGAGTACGATGTCTTCGCCCAGCACCATCTCTCGGTTCACCAAGCGGCTTCTCTCCTTGTCCTGTGCATCACTGTATAAGGAAGGGACAATCTCATGAATGGATGCTCCTGCATAATTCAATTGTTTCTGCTCCGTGTCTGTGAAAAGAATATCCTTGGCCGCTTTATTCATTGCTGATATTGCCCCATCATTAGCCACCGCGATAATTCCTTCATGCGTGGACTGCAGTATCGCTTCCTTATGCAGATACAGATGGGAAATCTCCTCGGGCTCCATATTATGCAATAATTTTTTAATATGAGAAGCAATAAAGACCGCTCCCGCGATGCCAAACAGAACAATGAGACTCAAGGTGAGCCAGAGGGATTTGCTATTTTCCGCTACGATGCGGTGCACATTGTTAGTAAGAAAACCGACCGACACGAGCCCCACGATCTTCCCTTCATCGAAAATGGGAACCTTCCCTCGAATCGACAAACCTAGCGTTCCCTCCATTTTGGACACGTACGACTCGCCATGATGCAGGGCCCTGTCATTATCGCTTCCGACCATTTTCGCCCCGATAATGCTTTCATTGGGATGCGATTGCCGGATTTCCCGCGTATCTCCGACAACAATGAATTCCGCGCCAGATTCCCGCTGTATCGGCTTCACGATCGGTTGTATCACGACGGAAGGATTATTCAAGCGGAAAGCGCTTTGTATTTCGGGGATATTCGCGACGCTTTGCGCCAGACTCAATGCTCTTTTTCCCGTCTGATCTTCTACTATCTTCCCTATGAAGTGTTCCAAAAACACCCCGAAAATCGAACAGATTCCAATAATCAGTAGGCTGATGAGCAAAATCATCTTCAACCGTAAATTACATTTCAGATGTAACAACCGGATCATTCGCCAACTCCTAAAAATCGAAATGATTAGTTTTGAGTATCCTATCGTCAAATAATTCCATTATAGCATGATCCGTTTCTTAACGTTTTTGCTATAACAAGCAATGGTACGTTGTAGAGGAATATATGGTTTGGCAATGCTATATTGCAGCAGATGACCCCTGATTCTCATCTTGGAATTTCCTCCTGTGGTCATAAAGTGCTTCGAACGGAAATAATAGGTTTGATAAAAACAAAAAACCGCATTATCATGCGGTTTCGGATAGCATGTTTATGAGTTGATAAGCATAAAAGAATACCCGTTTTGATCGAACCAATGCCTAAAATCCCATAAGTTCTTTTACATGTTCCGTATTTTTTTTAGATGTTAGTTTTTCGAGTAATAAAAATGCAACATCAAAAGCTGTGCCTGGATTTGAAGATGTAATAATATTTCCATCCTGAACAATGAAATCATTTTGTACAACTGCACCGAATTTCTGTAACTGCTCTTTTCGTTTACTCGTTGAATGATTGTATGTGGTAGCTTTTTTTCCTTTAAGAATTCCGCTTTTGCCAAGTGCTAATGATGCAACACAGATACTAGCAATCGGTTTCTGATTGGAATAAAAATGTTGAATTACACGTAAAAATGGCGTACTGAAGGCATCCTCGTAAAATCCAGCTTCTTCAAATCCTCCTGGAATAGCTAGTGCATCAAACTCATCCAGTTGAATTTCATTGACCGTTTTTTCAGGTATAACAGTAAAATTCCATGTACAGGTTAATTGATTCCGAAGACCAACTGTTACGACCTCAGTTGATCCATCTCCCTCCCATTTATTCCAACCTAGTACATCTGTAAACACACTAGCTTCTACTGCTTCAAATCCGTTAGCTAATAATAATAATATCTTTTTCATATCCCAAATTACCTCCTGATATCCTTATTTTATAAAAATATAGAGGGCTCATAAACAAGCTAGAAAAGGATATTTTATTGTTTGGCTTTAATTTATTAATTATTTTAGTTATTCTATATTATAAAAAAAAGGTTGGATACGTTATGGATCAAATTGATAAAAACATCGTGAGAATATTACAGTCGAATGCGAAAATCTCCATGAAGGATCTAGCAGAGGCTGTTCACTTATCTTCTCCATCCGTCACTGAGCGAGTAAGAAAGTTAGAGGAGCAACAAATTATTGAGGGTTACCATGCACGTGTTTCTTTAAAAAAAATGAACCGTCCAATTTCTGCACTTATATTGTTTGAGTCAAAGGATTGTAAATCATTAGCAAACTTTTGCCGTAATCATCCAGATGTGCTTGAGTGTCACAGGGTAGCAGGGGAAATTAGCTATATTGTCAAATTAGCAACCTATTCTGTAGAGAGTTTTGAACAATTTATTGATGATTCCATGCAATATGGTACGCCCTCAACAAATATCGTGTTATCTTCTTATGAACAAAAAGTAATCGCCCCTTTTCCTAGTAAAGAATAAAAATCCTAGTAATCAATTCATTATTAGTGATACTTTCCCCTGAAATATTCATATATTATCAATCGACAGGTCAAAAGGAGGAATGCTCGGATGAATTGGGCGTCTGTATTCGAAGTGTGCTACCAGAAGCATCCCGGTTTAACGGAGCTAGAAGCGCAACATTTCATTAGCCATTGGAACAAACCTTTATCTGAGGAGGAGATTACGGAAATACGGGGAAGGCAGCGCAATCCCTTTCCTGTAACCGATCCTTTACATCAGCTATACCAGCCGTTCGATCCGGCAAAATGGTTCATTCCGAACAAGCGTCTCCCCGCCGCTTATCTTGATTTCCTTCGTTATTCCAATGGCGGTGAATTCGGGAATGGTACACGTCATTTTCAGTTTTTCAGCGCTGATGAGTTCAGGGCAATGATGCTAGCCTATGAATTTCCCGAGTATATGCCAGAGTCGATCCCCTTTGCCATGGATGGCTGCGGTATTCATTATGCTTGGGATATGCGCAGCAGCTCGGAAGAAAATGAATATCCCATTCTTGTGTCTCACTCGGGAAATTTAGGCTATGCGGACAGCGCGCAAGTTGCTTCAACGTTCTTAGAGCTATGTATGGGAACGATCTCGGCAGAAGCCATACTGTACGGGGAATAGGGGTACATGCAGTTTGCGGGAAAACCATGGTGTCCATATGCGATGGGCCAACCGCTAGTCCACTGCCCTTCCCCATCGATCCGTTCCGCATGGAAAATGTCTTGAATCCTATTTCAATATAACCTCTTCCTTCACAAACGCCTTTGGCTCATAGACAAGGTTGATTCATTGCAGGAAGAGGTTTTTTGCATATATCATAACGATGAATGTGCCTTAACTTTCATTTTAAGGATGTATTGGAAATACTCAATGATTGTCTAACTCGAATACAGGGAGCAATACGTATGTGCAAAGTTCCCTGCCAGCAGATCTTCCTTTCGAATAAAAATTGCAGCTCGCCTGCATCCCACCAGCAAAATCCAACATCCTGATCTGAATCTAGTGCCAGCAGCAACAGCGTATCGCGGACTTCACGCTCCGCTTTGTCAGCATCCCCGTTCAAATGAGCCGTTATCTCCTTCAGGGCCGTCTTTACGGAATAGTTGTACGCTTTGCCGGTCAACAGTCGAAGCGCCGCTTCATATTCACAATCGCCATGCTGGGTTGCGGGATAACCGAACATAAGGGCGAGATCGTTGGAGCTCTCTTCATTCAATTCGAAGCAAAGTTCTTCGTATTGCTCGAAATCATGCTCATCATCCTCTACTTGCTCGTAATCCACATAGCCGAAATTGGGAGGCTCAATCGTGGATCTGGCAGTTACCTTGTAACCGGTAAACTTCTCCTCAAGCGTAGTTACCTCTGGCGAAGGACGCCGCTTGGCATCCTGCATCTTCTCCTCTGGTAGATAGAACACCTTGTGTTCAATATGATAGGCAGGTTCATCTACGCCAACGAAAAAGGAAAGCATGCCGCTCACCGGAAGTAAGGATGTCTCATCAACAGCCGCCAAATCACTTAGACGCAGTTGAGCCAGGAACGTCATGGCGGTTCCGCTAGAATCAAGCGGCCACTCTACGTCAGTTGGCAGATCCGGATCGCCCCCAATGCGGGAAGAGCACATCTCCTTGTCATTCTCTGGCCCCTTTTTGGACAGACGAATCCCTTGGCGCACAGAATGCTGTAAATAATCCAACGCGTGTTCGAAGTGATGTTCCCGAACAATTCGTTCCAGCTTCTTCTTGTTGTTCTCGCTTAACATGATCTACACCTTCCTTATATATCGGGGATATCTACTAATTCGGAATCCAAAATTGCCATACATAAATTCAATTGTAACATATAGAAAGGGAGAGGAATTCTTTGCATGCAAGATTAATGAACTCTCATACGATGAACTGAGCATGCTCCCCATTCACTCCCCCTGATCGTGCTCTTATAAATGTACACAACTATGTATTGATGTTACTATTTAGAAAGGTAGAAGATACCATGATTTATACTTGTTCGCATATAAGGCGTTCAACAATTGGAGTCAATACTCCGATATCGTTACTTGTGAAACTTCTAATCGTCAGATAGGGTGATGTTTGTTAATCCAAACAGTTGGAGGGTGAAATGACGTTTTTACTGTTGATGGCGGGGGCCGCTGTAAATACGATTCAATGTGTGTTTATAGGGGGCGTTGTTTTTGTAGGCTTTGTTTTTTACCTAGTTGGGTTGGCTCCAACCAATTCCTCGCAAAAAAGGTTCTCGCATGACAAAATTAAGTTTACACTAACGGTCTCTTTTACCTTGTCCATTTTAATTTTGTACGCGATTATTGCCTATTGGAACGTACGAACCGCAGGAACCTTAGCTTTCGACCGACCAGATTCGACCGGTGCTTATCTGGCGCAAGCCAAGCAAATGGTTCTTTGGGGCACGGTACAGGGTGCCTACGCGCCCATTGCTTTTGTATGGCTACTGCCCCGGGTCATTGGAGAAGTGAAATTAGATAAAAGCATATATGGATCATATCAGCGGGTGCTCTATTGGCGATCGCGGGCGGTGGTGCCGCATGGCTGACGGTATAAAGTGATGTACAATTTATAGAATTCATGGAGGCAGCAATGAACCAAGTACATATCGATCAATTGAATCAATGGCATGAAGATGATGAACACCAGCGAATTGTGGATGCACTGTTAGCCATACCCGAGAACGAACGGGATTACGACATAATAAGTAGACTGGCCCGAGCTTATAATAACTTGGAACTCTATGAAGAAGCGCTCCATCATTTTGAAAGCATCGCTGAAGCGGGACAGAACGATCCGCTGTGGCACTATCGGGTAGGTTTTGCTCTTTATTATGTAAAGCGCTATGAGGAAGCAGTTCAGGCATTGCGTACCGCTAATCAATTACATCCTGGTGATCAAGATGTCGAATACTTAATGCGGTTAAGTGTGCAAAAAGCGGAAAAACAGCAAAAACAAGAACGCCGTATTGCAGCGAAGAAAGAAGCAGCCTTGAAAGAGAATGGATCAGCAGGATTATCAGTAGATGCGCCATTTTCAGATATGTCGCTTGACGATTTTTGGGACGACAGCGAGTATGCAAGAGAGGCATATCTATCCGAGCCGCCTACAGATGAGCTGATCGCTTCAATCGAGGAAGAATTGGGATATAAGCTCCCGTCCTCCTATATCGCACTGATGAAGCACCGCAATGGCGGAGTTCCGAAGAACACCTGCTTTCCAACCGAGGATGCTACTTCTTGGGCGGAGAATCATATCGCAATCTCAGGAATTCTGGGAATCGGCCGAGAGAGGAACTATTCGCTTTGCGGGGAATTTGGAAGTCCGTTTATGATTGAGGACTGGGGATATCCTGACATTGGCGTTGTGATCTGCGACTGTCCTTCGGCAGGCCATGACGTGGTCATGCTGGACTACCGAGCCTGCGGTAGAGATGGCGAACCGGAAGTGATTCATGTCGATCAGGAGGGTGATTATGAAATTACGTTCCTAGCCGATAATTTCGAAGCGTTTATTAAAGGTTTGGTGAGCGAAGAGGACTATGATACCTCTGAGGAGGATAAGCTAGCAGACCTTTACAGGGTAACTCACGGCAAATTTTCTCCGTTGCTGGAGGAGTTATGCGCTAACGTAATCGAAGTGGATCAGATTGAGCAGAAAATCCGCCGGATCTGTACACAGATTGTCGAAGCGAAAGGCCATTTTTCCTTTCATGCAGATGAAGGCTCGTATTTGATGTATGATGTGCAGTTTTGGTTATATACAAAGTCATATCCAGAGACCGGCCGTGAGCAGTACCTGGGTATCTATGAGAAAATGATCGCCTTCGGCGGCGAGTTCGGTCAAGGCGGCTATGCCCCATCCTTTATTTCAGACTGGTTGGATCGCCGCATTCATGAAGGACGGATCGTACAGGTGAATGGACACCTTCGGTTTACAGAGCAGTATGCGGAGGAGTTGGTTCGGCAACTGCAAGAGGCCTAACAAGACCGAGCAAGCATCATGCAACCAATATCAGAAGAGCCCACGTTCGGACGAGGGCTCTTCTTCTTTTTAGTAATGGGAGATTCGCTATACAGCAGGGACAAGAATATTTCCTTCTGTCAGAAGAAAATAAAGACTATTTCAATTCAAAAGCATAGTCAAAAAACGATTTAAAATTGGGATACAAAAATTTCATTGACGCTTTCAGTTGATCGCGCCCGGTCTTTTCTTCATCAAAATCAAATAATATTTCATGGTCAATCTCATAGATTGCATAGTGCTCCTCATCCGGGCCAGTAAGATCCATGCATAATATGTGACCATACTCGGAGTCCCAGGCGAATGGAAGGTAACCACACTTGCACAGGATTGGATTATACATATCTTGAATGCTGCGTAACGGCTTATCGATCGGTTGTTCTGGCACGATGCCGAAATAGTGATGATAGGTTGAAATGAATGCTTGATACCATTCCGGAAAGTCCAGCCCGAATTCTTTTTCCAGCGCACAAATGTCGCCATCAGTTACGGTAGAAGGAACTAATCTCCATATCGACCACTCCTCATTAGAGTCGGTAGCCTTCATTTCACCCGGAACGTCTGGTACCATCCATCTACAAAATCCATCCTCCGTTACTTGGTCATATCGGCGATAATAAGCTTCAAATCCTTTTTTGATATAGTCCCGTTTATCCAATACATCGCCTCTTCTCATTAATGTAATCGCATGTAATTATTTATTATCCAGTTTATAACCATGAATTTCTTTATTCGGATATTGAGTCTAAAACTAATTTTTAAATATCAAATGATTTAGAAGGCCGAGCCTCCTTATATGATAAAGGGTTCTGGTCTAATCCGTTATTTCCACTGAACAGTAAGGTAATTACAGTCGATCTCGTCACAAAACACCCTTCTACGGAGTATGTATTCCCAACTGTTCCACGTAGTATCGATGTGCTTTTTCCGCGATTTTATCCGGGTCTTCCCAAAATTGCTCGTCCAACTTATCCAGTCTCTCTATCTCTTCCTCAGTAAGGTACTGCGGAATATCCCATAGCTGTGTAAGGCGCTTGTCTCCTGACAACCGTTCGATACAGGCATATCCAGATTGTATAATTTCGAGTGCATGAACCGCCCCAATCGCTTGTAGCGCTCGAACCGCATGGAGATATGCCGCTTCTCCCCAATTGCAGAAAAATTGAATAAACCCGCCGTTATAGAGGTCAGCTTCCAGCAGCCACAAGGCAGTGATCTCTTGTTCCTCTGGGGGTAAGGCATCCCAGCCAGAATCATTCTTCTTATCCACAAAGGACGATGCAAAATCGAACCAAATGTCGCAGATATCCGTCTTCTCCATTTTGTTTCCCCCTTTAATGTGTAGACCTTATGGATCAGAACATCATTTATACACACAATGTCGCTGCTTACCTGTCTATTTATTAGGCTAATTTTCAATAGAGTTAACATTGCGAAAGAGCCAATAGCCGCTCTAGTCTTTCTTTAAGCGGCGACTCTGCTTTTCGTGCCGTTCCCTCCAGCTTCTTTACGCTTCCAAAGATTCGGCACACAACCATCTCACATTGATAATTCTCTTTGTCTTGCAATGCCTCGATAAGCGCCTCTGCAAGTTCAGGGCGGTCGATAGTCAGATTTTTTACCTTCGTCCCCTCGTCAATGCCTCCCAGCAACATAGATACGATCACTGGCATATGCTCTGGCTTGACGCCATGCGCCTCGATAAATGCCTGCGGATATCCATCCTGCACCATTTGGTGCTCTGTATCCACCATGCCCATATAACGGCATACCAATGGGAAATAATCCTCGCTATATAAGCCGAGGCCTAGTACAGCATAAGTGCCCGGCATAGCCGATTTCTCGCTGGGCTCCACATCGCTGTACCATGCGAACTCTTCCATTGCCGTCTCCGCATATTCTGCAACTTTGGGGAACAGCGCCGGATAGCTGAGTGCATTGGCAAAAAAACGATGCAGCTTGGACTTCGCCAGCTTTTTATACGGAAGCATATGCTTTTGGCTGCTTTTCAGCTTTAGGTTGTATTCTTTGGGGAAACCCTGCCGCAACAGATCGATGATATAATCGAGCGCTTCAGCGTATGCTGCCTCCTCTTCAGAGAGAATCCGGATGTCGATTGTCTTCGTCACATCATTGTTGTGGGCCTCTACTTTCTCTCCTCGATAGGTGCTCACAAATTTACCGCTGCCTATTTTCAAATAATCTGCTGCCCGCTTTGAACCCAATTGCGCCGCAAGTCCCAGGTACTTCAGCCGATTATCCGGCTCGGTGAAGCCAATTTGTACGGCTGCATAAATAAAGAACTCCAATTCTCCAGCATCTGCGGAAGAAGGGATCGCTTCCTCCTTCAACACCCATTCGTTTCGATAATAACCGGTTTGGTTAAAATGCTGCGGTAAAAAGTAATCCTCCGCCCAGCGTTTGAAGGTATAAGTATATCGGCTGGTCCATTCTTTTTTGCGTTCGTGGTTCTCCTTCAGCTTATCATTGAGTCGTCGGATCAACGGCTCGATTTCTTCTACTTCCTGCTTCATTAAATCAGGATTGACCAAATGACTGGCAAAAAAGAAATAGTCATCTTTTGCTGGTAGGACCGGTGGATCAGATAATACCTTTGTTTGAATAAATTGCTCCAGGGTCTGTTTCAGTTGACTTAACTTTGGCTCATTGATGAACGGTTGGTTACGTGATAATGTAGATTGTTCCCATTCAAACTCCAATACAACTTCAAACTTGTAATCAAAGAAACGGGCTCCCAGCTCCTCAGAGCGGAACAGTCGCTCTACCCGTTCGCACAAGGCAGGAAAGAATTCCTCAATGAGGAGTTCATCCGTTAATTCCGAGATGTATGCACCAGCTTTCACTTTATATGAGCTGTCGCTCCAAGATAATGGCTCATAGATATCGATATGAATATTTCCATTTGCCCATGAAAACTTCCCTTTTCTCCATGCGACTCGAAGATAATCCTTCACTCCAGCCTGTAAACTTCTTTGATCCTTAAACTCGCTCAGCCTTTTGCTCTCTTTTGCGTAAATCGAAGTGACTTCTTCCCACACATCATTCAAAAAAGCTTCTACAGCCTGATTCAACAGTCTTTCCTCCCGACCAAGAAATAAATATGCTTCTGCCTACTATTTGGATGTTCACATGTCCTACTAATTGAAAGCTAACCCTTGTAAGAAGGATCCTGCTCCAATCTTCCCTTCAACCTTGTGGCAAGCTCTTTCCAGCGCATTCCCTCCGCCGTTCTACGGAGCTCAGACTCGTCCTTCTCCAGCCAGTACTCCCCTTCCATCAGTTCGTACATATCCATCAGCGTTATCTCGGGGGTGTCTGGATTCTCGAAGGCGGACAGCATAGGCTCTGAACCATCATCCCAGTTATAGCCGTTCACGACTGCATGCAGCAGAACTGGTAAATCTAAGAGACGAATCTTCTCACTCATACTGCTCAGTGACTCTTCATATAAAATTTCATCAACAGCTCCCTCTTCTTGCGCCGTCAACGATAGACGAACCGCTCCTTCCGTAGCGAGAAGCAGATCTGCAATGTTCTGATCACTACGAGCCGCGTTTGTTGCGAGCGTGGATCAGCTCTGCTGGTATAATGTAGCCGTCAACCTATCTTCAACACAAATAAACATATAGAAAATTCCTTCACCATATTGGTCAAAATCAGCCCAGTTCATCTGGACGAAAAACCGCATTCTTTGGGCGCAGCAAGGGCAATGCGGATAGTCGGCATCCTGCACCCAGCTTGGGTGGCCTCCGATTTGCGAGTCTTGCTGAGTCAATGTCCAAGATGAAGCATAGTACGGAGAGTGAGGCTCAGATGCTAGGCTAAGCTTCATATCTTCAACTGCAACGCTGATGTCCTCATCATCCAGACTAGGCAAATAATCGGGCTTCTGATTGAATTGACTCCAGGCCGGTTCCCCCTGTTGATCGAGCTCCATGTAAATGGTGCTGAAGCTTCCACAGTGCTCGCATGTTGCTACTTGCAGGCGTTCTGTAGACAGGCCGAGATACGACAAGGATGGATGAGTGGTATCCGCGTCCATCAAGACAGTGAGCTTTCTCTCGCACCATGGACAATGGGAATTGCTGGTCATTAGGAAGTGCGCAGCAGACGTCTCCGCTCCTGAATCTACCTGCTGTTCATCCGTTGCACGAATCGCGTAGCATAAATTACTGATCAAATCACGTCTTTCCCCATTCGATGAGAGCTCCCAGCCCCCCTCTAAGGCATACACGTCAGGATTGACGAACAACTGTCCCGCCCACTTCGGCGGATGCAGCCGCCATTCCTCAAATTGTCTCACAACCTCTGAGTCACCAATCCAGCTCAGTATGAGCAGGATATGATTGCGGTTGTCGTCGTCCCATTCCACTTGCTGGAGCAGGCGATCCCGTATTTCGGACGGTGCATCTTTAAATAAGATCGAGGAATGATATAGGTCACGCTCTATAAGCTTGGGCAGAACTTCTGAAATATCATCATTCCGGTAACACACGAGCGATAATAGGATTTGTTCTGCTTCATCCTCATGGCCTGCATCCAATTGCTCCACCGCATACTTTAGCATTTGCCCCGCCTCTGCAACTGTTAAAGATACATAGATTTGTTCTCTACTATACGGGTAAGCAACATATTGAATCAGCGGATTATATGTTCTTTGCGTATGCATAACCTTCAAAATGTCTA
Organism: Paenibacillus alvei DSM 29; assembly: GCF_000293805.1. Classification (GTDB taxonomy): domain Bacteria; phylum Bacillota; class Bacilli; order Paenibacillales; family Paenibacillaceae; genus Paenibacillus_B; species Paenibacillus_B alvei. The sequence continues at coordinate 105,912 of NZ_AMBZ01000009.1, forward strand.
TCGGGTTCGTCAAGCCTTCATACAAATTCACCGTTTTGCGATGCTGATTAATATACGCTTGCCGTTTCTTCCGTTCTTGTTCCTGTTGGCAGGGCATGCAGATACCGCCTGTTTTAGTCGCCGTAGTCGGCAGGATCGTCGAGCTGCAGCCTTCCGTTTTGCATGGAATGCGTTCTGCCATAGTTGAGTACCCTCCATATGTTGTTCTTTCATCTAACAATCACGATTCGGTTCATTTTGGAAACTGTCCTTTAAGATAGGAACTCCAGAGTCTACTGACAAATGCATTGGCGAGCTTGCTGTCGAAGGCCTTGGCAATGAGACCAAAGTCATCAGATACATAACTGGCCAGCTCGGAATTTTGCGTGAGTCGAAACGTTTGCTTGAATGCATATTCTCTAATATCTCGAATTGTCGCACTTTCAGTGGGGTCTTTCTTATGTAATGTTTCATAGCTAGCGTTCCATGCCGCATCGAATGCAGATGATTCTCGAGCGTCTAATTCTGAATCCCAATCCCCTTCTACAAAAAAGACTTTTTCAAAAAAGCCGTCAGTTCGGATGATCGTAAAAATTTCATTTGCTGTTTTCAACGGAATCCCGCCTCTATCAAATTTATTCGTCAATCAACCTAACCTCAACATTCACCTTCCGTTCACGATCCGATATACAGCGTGTGCTCTGAGAAGGTTGCGGAATATCCCAGTCTATATAAGTCGAAATACGGTGCAAACGGGTCGCCCTTAAGTCCGTAGCGGTGCCACTGCAAATAATAAGAAATCCAATAATCGCAGGCAATCGAGTAATAGGCCTCGTCTAGAATTTCAATCGGTGCATCATAATCCTTGTGCTCACTCACAACCTAGCTGTTCGCCATGTCTCCTCAGCACATCTTGAGGCACATCTGCAACCTTACTAGTAAAATAGCCTGGCACCGTGTCACCGCCAAAATCCGCGGGATCGAGGATGTCATACATTTGTACAATTCGCTGTAAATAGGCGTCTCCATCTTGCAGCGGCGCAAAGGTAGCCTCCACCCCTTTACCGCTCGGCATATACATTTGAAAATATCCATAGAGCGAGTCCTCATCAATCATTTCATCGGCTTCTTCTTCTTCATCCATGAGATGGAGCAGGTATCTTGCGTATGACTGCTTATCCAAAGTAATCCTCTCCTTATCGCAAATAAGCGGAGTTATAAGTTCTCATTCGTATATTTTAGTACAAAAAAGACCTTATGGCTAAAATAAGGCCTTTTTTGTGCGATTATTGGCAGATTTACGAACTTTCATCTTTTTATTTCATTTTCCTTCAGAATTCCCGACGGACCCAGTTTCCCTTCTTCCCAAACTTGCAGATGTAATGAAGCGATAACCTCCGCCTCGGCAAATTTGTTAGCCCATTCCTTTTTATCCCTTTCCATGCATAAGGATGTTGCCGGTGAAAGGCTTCCCCGAATCCAAAAATATCTGTACCGAGGGCTTGTGCTTCTTGGATTACCTTTTGAACAAATTTGCCGGTTTGTCTATTTAGCTCTTGCTGTACCAATATCACGTTTTTAGACTCGCTTAAGTCTAGTCGCGTGTTATTTTCCCGAATTGTACCTTTTCCGCCAAGTGTAACGGTAATACTAACCTTATTGCCGCGCTGGGATGTTTTGATGTTTCTCTTCAAATGGTCTAACTCAACTAAAATGTTTCCCTTCTCCCCAGGAATATTGACGGTGAAGACATTGGAATTTAATTTCCCTACGATCCATTGCCGGATGAAACTCTCCTTCATCGGCAAATAGGTAACGAGACGGTTTTCCTTATCGAAAATAGCGAAGCCCCTTAGCTTCATCTCAGGAGCTGTTTGTTCCGAACCTTCTTTAGAAGGGCTGTCCGTTTTTTCAACGGCAGGCAAAATGGGGCAACTTTCCTCGCTCGAAGCGGCCATCAAAAAGTTTCGCAAGGTGAGATCTGGATTTAACCCAGCAGCCTCATGCATTTTGACAAGAGCATTCGCCGAAAGGCGTTCCAACGGATAGGGTAATTCAAGAAAATCCTGCACCGATCCGCCTTTCAAAACGAACATATCTGCTCGCAGCCGTACAATGGGATCCCGGCTTAATTGATCCAAAATTGTTGCAAGACCATGTCGTGCTAACTCTTCCCCAATCAGAATTACCCTGCGATGCCCGGAAAACCATGTACGGGAAACTTTAAGTTGCATATCCCTAGCGGCTTCGTACAGATTTTTACCAGTTCCCGAGACAGTAACAAAAGCCTTGTTGCCCTGACTTGCCGATTTACCGCTGCCCATTTTCGATGGGAGCGCAAACTGTGTCGTCCCCCGATACGTTCCATCTTTGTTCAGATCAAATCCCCACGCGATAATAATGGCTCGATCATTCAATTCTTTGCGATCCCAGCAACCTGTCGTCAACAGTATGAGCAAAATGAAAATAAGAAAAATCACCCTGTTTTGTTTCATTGTTGCCTCACCTTCTTGTTGGATCTCTTTTTACGGATCGTCCCGACAATCCATAATAAAAGAGGAATTCCGAATACGTTAATCGGCATGACATAGGGCAGCCAAAATTTTTGTGGGTAATCGATCATGGCCTGTGCGATGTTTTTTGGCAATAGTGAAAAACCGAATACGATCGGAACAACGACCCAGATTAACTTTCGCCAATCTTTTATGTTCAACCATTGTGCGGTTCCGTAAGTAGTGGCAAACAGGAATAAAGAAAGCTTGGTAAAAACAGAGAACATCCAGACGACCACAACCAGGATATCAACATTTTGAATGAAACCCAAAACGGAAATAAAACGTGACATATCATAGAAAGGAAACCACATCCGCGAAGAAAGTAACGGCCCAAACGTCATAATAGCCACCGCTGCCGCCACAAAAACCAATAAAGACGGGACAGCCATTCCCCACATTGCCCGTGGGAGCGCTTGGCGGGTATCGGATAGAAAGCAAAACACCATCATCAATATGACCGTTTCACTATAATAAGCAGCGGTTGGGAGTGCCCCTTTCAAAATCGGCCCTAACCCGGAATCGGCGTAAACTGGAGTTAATTGCTGCCAATCCAGATGATTCAAGCTAAGAACGCAGGTACCCAAAACCATTAGGACTATAATTGGACCCACAATTTCACTGCAACGGGCGATGCCCTCAATACCGCTTGTATAAATAACATAAACCGCTAAGATCAATTGTGTGAACAATAGCACTGTTAACGGTGTTTTCTCAAATAATGCTAGGTGTAAAAAATCCGAGGAGTCGCGCAAGATTACTCCATCTACCGAATACCACATCACAAAGTAAGGGAGGACAATGATTTTTCCCAACCATTTTCCCAGTATCGTTTGGCTAAATTGGATAAAGGTTTGATCCGGGTATAGCAGACTTATCTTAGCGGCAAGGTATACTACGCCAAGCCCGATGATTCCCGAAAGTAAAACGGAAATCCAAGCATCTTGCTTGGCCTCAGCGATCGCTGGAGTCAACGTAAACAGTATACCTGATGCGGTTTCAGTACTCACTATCAGCCAAAAGAGCTGTAGTCCGGAGATTTTCATAAGACTTGCTCCTATCCAATGCAATTCATGTTGGTGTGTAAATATCTATTTATGTACGTTTCCCACGTTGCGGATCAGGCTTTTGACCTTCCGGAATGCGCTCTTTATCCCTTCCTGCAAAAAATGGGCGATCTCGCATAGCCCATCGCGGCGCTCGTATAAAAATATCCTTTGAATTTCCGGGAATCTCGGGGGAAACCGGAGTGAGATAAGGCACTCCAAAAGAACGCAGATTTACTAAATGAATAAGCAGTACAATCAATCCAAGGCCAATTCCATATAAACCCAGCGCCCCCGCCAAGATCAGAAGAGGAAACCGAACGAGTCGAAAGGCGAGCCCAACATTATATCGTGGAATAGAAAATGATGCGATGCCAGTAAATGCGACAACAATGACCAGAGGAGCAGCAACGATCCCCGCATTGACTGCAGATTCTCCAATCACCAATGCTCCAACCATGCTAACCGCTGAACCGATCGGTTTGGGCAAACGAATCCCGGCTTCCCTTAATGCCTCGAACATAAATTCCATCAAGAGCGCCTCTACAACGGCCGGAAAAGGAACGCCTTCGCGAGCGGCGGCGATACTCAGCAATAATTCTGCTGGTACTAACTCCGGATGGAACGTCGTAGCTGCAACATAAAGGGAAGGAAGGAGTATCGAAATGAAAAGCAACGTGAACCGCAGCCATCGAATGGCTGTGGAATAGATAAAATGCTCATAATAGTCTTCTGCCGCCTGAAGGGCCGACCAAAAGGTCATGGGAACGATAAGTACAAACGGGGAACCGTTAACAATAATCCCGATTTTGCCTTCCAACAAACTTGAAAGTACAACATCAGGCCGTTCCGTGTTCTGCACGGTTGGAAATGGGGAGAAGGGAGCATCTTCGATAAATTCTTCAATGAATCCGGAATCCAGTACTGCATCAATCTCAATCCGGCTAACTCTCTTTCGGACCTCGTCCAGGATGGAATCTTCTACAATGCCTTCAATGTACACCAAGGCCACATCCGTCTGAGACAATGCACCGATGGTTACCGCTTCGGTTTTCAGCCTTGGGCTTTTTAACCTTCGACGCAGCAAACTCGTATTCGTTCGTAAGGATTCGGTAAATCCTTCACGGGGACCGCGTACTACGGATTCGGTTTACGGTTCAGTAACCTGACGCTTTTCAAAATTAGTAAGATCGGCGAGCAAAACCTGGTGCTCCCCCGCTGCAAACACGGCGACGTGGCCACTTAAAATGTCCTGTACTGTTTCTGATACACGATCTGTTAGCTTGATTTGCCGGGTAGCGACAGCTTGATTAGCTATCAATTCTCCCAAGCATTCCAGTTTACTCAACTCATTCGGCAATCCCGGGTTGATTAGCGGCTTCAGAATGGTTTCTTCCAAGCTTACACTGTCAATCATCCCATCAACATAGATCAATAGTGCTTGCATTTGCCCATGAAGCTGAACTGAACGATATACAACATCCGAACAGTTTCGGAACAGCTCGTTCATCATTTGCTCATTTTGTTGTAAATCAAAAGTGAACTGCTGATTCAGAAGGCACGCATCTTCTTGCAGCACAATTTCCCTCTTGGCCCGTTTTTTAAGGAATGAATTCAAAAACCGCTGAGTAATACGTGTCATAAGGAAATCTCCCGAATTTAATAATTTATACCGATTATTAATCCCCAATCCAGGGACATTCATACAACATTCGAAGCCCTCGAACTAACAGGCGAGACTTCGATATGATATGTAACCCCTTTAACCAACAGGCATGACCGCCATTAGCCAGAACGTCAAGAAGATCGCCAACCATCTGGCCAAGTGGGCTGGATAGGGCGATCCACAACTCGTCTCCAATCTCTACACCATATAACGGCTCAATAGATTGGTGAATATGATAGCTGCCTCCGGCTCTTTCCACCGTAATCTGCGCCAATGGACGTTCTCCGAGCGTGCCTACGAACCGCACAGAGGTCACGATGGCAGCTCCCTGCTTCCCTTTTTGCAAACGGAGCTCCTTCTCGTAATCGTCATTTCGCATGACAACCGGAATGACCACGCCAGCTTTCACAGGAAAGCCTTTCGGGACGAAGAGACTGTTCGACTTGCGCAGCCGTTCTGCTTCATCGGTCAGAATGGTTTCCAGCATCATCAGTTGGCGATCCGCAATCGTTATTGGAATTCCTCGATGCGGATCACTTCTCCCTAAATGGTCACTTGCTTGTTGTCTTCGAAGCTTACTGCATTCCCATAACTGTAGATTCTAGCCGCATCTTGAGACAATGCGAGGTTAGCCCTCTCCCCAATGCGGTATGCAAACCCAGAGAGCTCCAATGCAGGCACAGCATAATCCCGGCCGTCAGCCGTAAAGTGGAGCTGTAATACCCGGCTGCGATTGATTTGCCCGCGTTCTTCGATCCGACTTAAGACAGCATCCTTGATCATCTTCAGTCCACTTGCTCCGGAATGTTATCCTCCGTGACAAATACTGCGCTGTTCTTCCTCCGGTTATAGCTGATGACGACCGGATCCCCAACCTTCACTCCGTTCAAGAATGATAGGACTTTCTTGATCGCTACCTCTTTTGTCTGTCCTTCATCCGTGAACCTGACGGTAAAGCGAACTAGCGGCTGGTTGTTTATGTAGGTTCCTGTCTCTTCCATTCTAGCGATTGTGCCTGGGAAAATTGTGCCTTCGGCGTTTTTCCACCCTATATCTTCTCCCTTCCAATTCCAATCAAGTCAATTCTAGAGATATGTCCTTTTTACCATGTAAAAAAATAATCAGGAGTTAAAGAACCCCCGTGATTCAGTGATCGTTAAGCAGCAAGGGATTCCATGCCTGATTTTGGCTAGTATGCGAGTAAAGGAAGTCAGCAATCAACCTATCCCTCAGTTGCGTCTTTTTTTCAATGTATATTGGCATGGTAAATAGATCAAATGTCACATTTACAATCGAAGCCCTTTATTGTGAACAACATAACACACCATTTATAGAGCAAGCTGCTCCATTTTTATCAGCGTTTTAAAATTGTTACTTGACCTTAGGTCAGACCTAAGGTATATCGTTGAGATATTCCAAGCTATTCCCTTAGGAGTGAACATGATGAAAAGTGAAATTACAATTAGTGAATTAGCGAAGCTGATGAATGTGTCAGTCCATCAAATACGTTACTTTGAAGAGAAAGGCGTTCTTCAACCCAGCTACACAGCTAACAACCAGTATCGCATGTATGACATGGAGCAAGTGTACCAGTTGGCGCAAATTCTGCTGCTTCGCAAGCTTGAAGTGCCTGTTTCATCCATTAAGGAGTGTATGACTTCCTTCTCTGCGGATCAATATCGTCAGCTGCTTCATTCTTCCCTGTGCGATATCGAAGCGGAAATACGGCGGCTTAAGGAGACGCAACAGTTTATCAAAAAAGTGCTGCAGGAGCAGCGATACGAAATGGAAAAGTCCAATTCTTATCCTATCAAGCGACGAGATATCACCTATTTCACACGTTGGATAGAGACGGATTCCCTTACAAAGCTTACTGCCAAACAATTGGTTGAGCAATCAAAGCCCATTCCGAACTTGTTCGAAATGGATATTCACTATATTTATCATGATGATGCTAGCCACAGCTTATGTTTGGAAGCGCAGAACCCTGGCGTTGGGGATTTTGCTCTACCTAGGGGGAATTACCTAACACAGCAGTGCGTCATTGAAGAAGAGGATGAACTTGATGAAATCATTGAACAGTTTTATCAATATGCGGCTGCGCAATCTTATGTTCTCTCAGGCCCTCTAATCCTGATTGAAAAATCATATTTATCTTTATTTAGCAACAACAAGTTGCACTACGAGCTGCAAATCTTGGTAGAGCCTATAGCCAATTCTGAAGGAGGCAATGATCATGACTGCGCGACAAATCACGATTGAACCGATGCAAGATAAGTACAATGCACAGGTTGGCCGATTGCTCGTTCATGGGTTCCGCGGGAAATTTCAACACCTAACGAAGTTGAGTGAGGAGAATCTTGCTTTCTTTTTCGAGAAGCTGTTGGAACAATACCCTTCTGAACCGGCAAGCTGTAGAATTGTCGCCCTGCAAGCGGGAGAAGTGATCGGTACGTTATCGATCAAATGGGGTGCAAGTGCAGAAGTTCAGGAAACAACGAGCAAGCTTCCCGTGTGGAAGGATGTTAATTACATTGGAAAATGGAACCTCCTTATACTGGTAATTGGATTATCCCTACTAGAACATAAGCCGTTAGCTAAGGAATGTTATATTGCTGACGTGGCTGTCCACCCCCATCATAGAAGCAAAGGAGTTGGAAGATTGCTGTTGGAATGGGCGCAGCAGTTTGCCCTAGCGGAACTAGGCCTGAGCTTACTAAGCTTGCACGTCGCAGGTTCAAATCCGCGGGCAAAACAGTTGTATGAGCAGTTATCCTTCTCTACCTATAAACAAGAATATAGTATTCTGCGTCACTTCTTTTTCAATGAAGGAACATGGAATTATATGACCCGAAGATTGAAATCATAGAGAGCTATTCACAAGGAGAACATAAGATGAAAAAGAAACTAGCGATATCCTTACTATTGATTGTTTTGATTTTTGGCGGTGCTGGACTATATATTTTGAATCAGTACGATTTTGACATGGATGAACAGGCTGTTGAAATCCAGACGCCTCAAGGCAAATTAACAGGCAGCTTCGTCCTGCCTAAGAACTACACGAACAAACTTGGACTTGTATTATTCATTCATGGGGACGGCCCTATTGACGCTACGCACGAGGACGGCTATAAGCCGCTATGGGAACGGCTGGCTTCCCTTGGATATGCTTCTTTGTCTCTTAACAAAAGAGGCATTAACGGTTCGGAAGGCAATTGGGAGCATCAAAGCATAGATGACCGAGTGAAAGAAGCCCGTCAGGCGATTGACTGGGCAAAACAGCAGCCAATGATTGATGAAAAGCAGATTGGGGTGTGGGGAGCGAGTCAGGCGGGCTGGGTCATTCCGAAGCTTGCCAAGCAGGAGCAGCTCGCTTTCAGCCTTCTTCTATCCCCTGCGATCAACTGGATTAGTCAAGGGCACTACAATACACGCAGGGAAATGCTGGCTGCAGGGAAATCGGAAGCAGAAATTCAAGACAGACTGGCCTATAACCGACAAGTGCGACAGTTGTTAGAGAAACATGCTTCCTATGAAGAGTATGCCAAAATCGCACGTGAAAATAGCTTGATGTCGAGAGACAGATGGATATTCGCCGGCAAAAATTTCTTGTCGGATGCCACGGATGATCTTCGCAACTTCAACTCGCCTGTATTGCTGATTCTAGGTGAAGAAGATTTGCAGGTCGATGTGAAGGATACGGAGCGGGTCTATCGAGACATTGTGAAGCCTGGATTGTTGACCGTTGCTGTCTTCCCTGACGCGGATCATTCTATGCTGAGCAAGCAAACAGCGAATTCGAATTTGCGGGCATTATTGATTAGTCTATTCGCTCCAAGACAAATTACGATCCCGGGTTATATGGATGCGATCGAGCAGTTTCTGAGGAAACTTCCCGTCTTTCAAGTCGGCGGATATCGGCTTACCCTTCCTCCTCCACTGGACTGCATATTCCTTTAAACGGTACGCACCAACTTGTATCCGGACATAAACCTGGATTTTCTTCACAAAGTAAGCTAGCGTAATAAGGATTTTTTTTGCTGAGATTTTTAAAATAACAGACAATCTCGTGATTACGATTGGCCAAACTATTCAATTGAAATGAGACCGGATATTTCGTTTTAACATGCTCATAGAATAACCCGTCTCTCGTAAATGGAGACGGATACGATCGTTCCGGCAAGGTTGGAATAATGTCATGAATATTGAAAATGCGAATGCTGTTCTTAACCGTTTGATCGAATTTTGATGCAAACACAGGGCTTGCGACACGCGGGCTGCCGTACGTATATACAATAGGTTTCGTAAAAGGAGTGTTAACTGCAATATCATAAGCAGCCAATACGGCTAAGGCTCCTCCTAAACTATGGCCTGTCACAAACAGTGTTTTCGATGTAGAAAGCTTGCTAAGTTCTCTAATCAACGCTTCCCTTGCGGAATGATAGATACATGTGAATCCGCGATGAGTACGTCCAGATTCGTGGACAAACGGATAAGGAATCTGATATAAATCTTGATCCGACTCGTTGTCCTTGAATGTTCGGGTTCCTCTGAAGACGACGATAATTCGACGCTTCGATTGTGCAATATAACCGAACACTTCCTCTTCCGGCTCTTCAACGCCAGCAAGAGCTCGAATGATCCATGAAACGGAAAATCCTTTGGGGAGTACAAATGGTTCTTCTTCAAAAAGTTGATAGGCTTGATGGATCATAGTTGATAGCAAGATGGCGTCTTCTGCGTCAAAACGATGTTCTAATTTGGATACTTTCATCTAGGCAGCTCCATTTACGAATCAAGTCTCTATCCTCTTAGCATGTTCCCTCAAACGGAACGCACATGTTGGCATTGGGGCAAAAACCTGGATTGTTGCTGCATAACATCTCGGCGAAAACAGGGCTCTTCTTGCTGAGGGATGTAAAGTAACATGCAATGTTGTCATTTCGGGTAACCGTATTCAGTTGAAATGCGAGCGGGTACTTGGTTTTGACATGCTGATATCGTATCCCCTGCTTCGTAAACGGAGGCGGATAATGCCGAGCAGGAAACGTGGGAAATGAATCGTGTATATTCACAATCCGAACCTTATTGGCAACCACGCTGTTGAACCGGCTGGCAAAGCGCGGGTCTCCAATACGAGGACTGCCGTACGTATATACGATAGGGTTCTTAAACTTCGTGTTTACGGCAATGTCTAAAGCGGCTAACGTAGCCAAAGCTCCACCATAGTTGTGGCCGGTAATATATAGTTTCTTTGTCGCAGACAGATCATTCAGTTTTTCGATTAGTTTTGTTCTGGTTGATTGATAAATACAGGTGAATCCACGAGAGGTCTTCCCCGCATTTGGAACGAATGGATACTGTACTTGAAGGATGTCATACGCTGCTAACAAATCTGCCGGATAGGCAGCATACCCTCTGAAAGCGATAATGATTTGATCTGAGGACTCTGCAATAAAACCAAACACGATTTCTGTAGGATTCTCAACATTTGCGAATGCATGAATCGTATAGACAAGCTTATATTCCGATGGCAAGACAAGTGTTCCTTCTAAGTACAATGGATACGTCTGATAGCACATAGCAGCAAGCAAGATTGCTGTCTTGCTATGAAAAGAAGATCCCATATTAATAATTCCTCTCTTATGTCCAAGTCGATCAGTTGCTTATGAGCATGGTATTCTTAACAGGGTTAACAACTACGGCTCTCCCCTGTTCTAAGTATATGCCTAGAGACATGATATGGTGTTTTATTTACGTATTCCTGTCGCCACCTCACTCTATTTACATTCACGGGAAATAATACAGCCAGCCGCAGATTGATTATCGACGACTGGCTATTTGCAATTGAAAAATAATATAAGATTTTATTTCATTACATCATGCGTTGTTGAATTTCACTCGCGAGAAGCCAATGTTTCAGGGATAAGCCGCATGGCTTCATTTTTATATATTCTCCTGCTTCAATGCATCGATAATGTTCTCTTTCTTTACCTTGGCACTGGAATATAACATGGCCGAACCGACGATGATAAATACGGCAGCAATGACCGAGAGAATACTCACCCAAGAAAAAGACAACTCAAAATGAAAGCGTTGCGACAATGCGCTATGAATGAGATACATGACGACGAAGCTTAGAGGAAGGCCGAACAAGAGCGATTTCACTCCATAAAAAATGCTTTCGTAGTTCATCATTTTCGCAAAGCCCTTAGGTGTCATACCAACTGATTTCAGCATCGCGAATTCCCGCTTCCGAAGCGATATGCTCGTCGAGATTGTATTGAAGATGTTGGCGATAGAAATAGCTGAAATCAATATGATAAAGCCGTACGAGAATACAGACATGATCAAAATTCTTTGTTCTTCCACGGCTCTGGACTGGTATTCATTCAAAAAGGACAGATTAGAATCTCTGAATTCTTCAATCTCCTGCTGTGTCTTCAAAGGATCTTTGCTTTTTAAAAATAATTGAGACTGACCGTATGCCCCAATCTTTTCATCAATGAGTCGCTCCAAGACACGTTTTGATACGACAATATCTAACTCGCCTACTGCTGATGAACGTATCCCCATAGGCAATTGATCCGTCTTCGCAGCGATGGTTACCTCTTTTAAATCTGTTTCTTTATTTGTTTCTTCGCTTATATAGCTCAACTGGAGACTTTGACCGATTTTTGCATGAATATTCTTCGTTTGCACAAATTTATTGGTCGCCTCGTCCTTATATTGAATCGTATCCACCACGATCGCGGCGGGATGATCTGGATTCATCAGTTGTTCGACATTTGCGCCAACCGCTTTGGCATAGGCTTGCAAGCTCGAATCGTTCATGGCATTAATATTTATGTCATAAAGGTATTTCCCTTCCTTCAGTACACTCCTATCCTTCTTGACCGCTTCTTGCAGCTCATTGGCGATTGCAGCTTCTCCGATCCAGGCGTTAACCCTGTACATTTCCGTCACATTGTATTCGGTCACACCGTCAAGGGATACAATCGATTGAACCGTCGTATCGTCCATTTGATTCCCATTGTTGTACCAGATGTGAATGTCGTAATTAACACCTTCAAGTGAGAGTGCTAGAGATTGCTTGAGATTGGCGGTATAAAATGACACCGTTAAAAACAGGACGATGCTGATTATGATTGAAAATACGGTGGCATGGTATCTTCGTTTATTTCGTTTTATATTTTTCAATCCGATCTCGGCTTCGATGCCGAATAGCTTGCGCATGAGCTTCGACGTTTTTACGGCTCTCCTTGTAAGTTTCACATCGGCAGTTTGGCGAATTGCGTCAATAGCAGAGATCTTGGAAGCTTTTATTGCCGGGACAAATGTCGAAATGAAAATCGTCAACATCGAAACAACGCAGGCAATCAGGAGCGACATTGGCGTGATGATGAGTGTTAATTTTTCCGTAGTCACAAGTGCCCCTTGCATGATGGGATTGATGAACAAGAAGGTTATCCCTATCCCGGCAAGACCGCAGAGGATCCCGATGGGAATGCTGATTGCTCCTATGATGACACCTTCAAAGAACACCGAATTCCGCTTCTGCCGCTTGGTCGCCCCGACGCTTGCAAGCATCCCTAGATGACGGGAACGCTCTGAGACGGATATCGCAAATGCATTGTAGATCAACGAGATCGAGCCGATGATGATGACCGCCATAATGATAACTGATAAAGAAATCAACATGCTGCTAGAGGCTTTGTTTTTCGACAAGCCATAATAGTGAAGCAACTCGTGATTATATAGGACGTTCTCGATGTTGTTGCTATTCGCCAGCTGTTCTGCATGCTCAAACAAAGAACGATCAACGGTTTTCAGGACAACTGCCGCATTGACTCGATCTGTTGCCTTTATACTGGTTTCATCGATATAGCTTATGATGGTATGTCCAGGCGCCCATGCCGGTTCCATGACGGGACGTTTGATGCAGCCTACCACCGTGTATTCCTTATTCGTGATTAGCTGTAAGGATTCAGTCAATTTTCCATTTTCATATCGCAACATCTCTGATTGATCCAGCGGTTTCTCGTTGCCCTTCTCGAATCGTTCGCCGACTGACAAGGTTAAGTGGTCGCCAATTTTATAGTTGACCTTTTCGTTCTTCACGATGGCTTCCGATATCACGACCTCCTTGTCTGTTTGAGGCAGTCGTCCCTTGCTCAACTGAATGGGAAAATGCGTGAAACCCTGTGCATTATACGCCTGGATAAATAAATAGGGCTTACTTGAGTTTTGTTTCCCTACTAACGGAGCATAGCCGAGATCTTGGGTGATCGTGACGACTTTGGTTGCATCATCGTTCTGAATGGCTTCAAGCTGTTCTTTGCTTACATTTTGATAAAGGACATGCCATTCTCCACCATCTGCGATGGTTTGCCTTTTCATGAGATCCAAAAAGAAAAGCCAAGCGTTGCCACAGCCGTCACCATAGCAACCGAAATGATGACGCCTATGATCGTGACCAGTGTACGCCGTTTATTTTGCATCAAATGTCTGATCGTGAGTGTATTGACGATATTCATGGGCGGATCACCTCGTCCTTGGCAATCCTTCCGTCTTCAATGGAAATGATCCTATCGGCCTGCAAGGCGATTCGTTCGTCGTGTGTAATCACGATCAACGTCTGCTGATAGGCCTTATTTAACATCTTTAACAAGTCAACGATCTCACTGCTATTTTTGCTGTCTAAATTCCCCGTTGGCTCATCTGCAAGCATGATCGCAGGATTGCTAATGAGTGCTCTGCCGATCGAGACCCTTTGCTGTTGTCCGCCAGATAGCTGGTTAGGCAGGTGGTTTAGCCGATGCTTTAAATTCAATGTCCCAACAAGCACGTCCAATTGCTTTTTGTCTACCTTTTGTTTATCCAGCAAAAGCGGCAGCGTCATATTCTCTTCCACGGTCAGGACGGGAATGAGATTGAAAAACTGATAAATCAGGCCGATTTGCCTCCGCCGAAAGATGGCCAGCTGCGTTTCGTCCAAGGCATACATGTCTGTATCCTCAACGAACACTTTGCCGCTAGTCGGCCGATCCACACCCCCCAGCAGATGCAGAAGTGTCGATTTTCCCGACCCAGAGGGTCCAATAATCGCGACGAATTCCCCTTTCCGCACGGAAAAAGATACATCATCAAGTGCTGTGACTGCCGATTCGCCTTTCCCATATTGTTTAGACAGATGGTCGATTCGTAAAATTTCCATGTTATAACCTCCATAGCGTTGCTGATGGATATCATTTTATCTGTCCAACATGACTATCCAGTGACTGTGAAAGTGACGATTTAGTCACTTTCGGTTAAATGACCTGCTTATAAATTTTAATCCGAAACGCAGTACCGTTTTTACCGTCGCTCATCACATCGATCACTCCGCTCTGGCTTGCGATAATACTATGAGCCATAGCTAGACCGATGCCGATACTCCCCTCTCCTGCATGCTTCCCTCTATAAAACCGTTTAAAAATGTACGGCAAATCTTCTTTCGGGATGCCCTTGCCGTTATCGGCAATGATAATTTCCGTGAATAGCGCATTTTCTGTAAATGAAATGGCGATTGCTCCGCCTTCCTGCGTATGCTCGACTCCATTTTTCAAAATATTAATGACCGCTTCACATGTCCAATTGAAATCACCAATAAATGAGACGTTGTCATCTCCGTTGATCGTAACCGTCTGTTCCTTAATATCCATCGGAATCAGGACGGGTTCTAACGCCTTCTGGATCAGTTGTTTGACCAATATTGGCTCTTTTTTGAATAGAATTGTTTTGGCATCAATTTTTGATAGCTTTAGAAGTGACGATACAAGCCAATCAATCCGTTCCAACTGAATCCGAATATTGTGGGTGAATTCCATTCTTTTGACTGGCGGCAGATCAGCGCTGCTTAACAAATCCGCCATTACCGTCATAGAGGTAAGCGGCGTTTTGAGCTGATGCGAAATATCTGAAATGGCGTCCGTCAATTGCATTTTGTCTCGCTGCAGCAGCGATCGCTGCTCGGATAGCATAAGTGTCACTTTGTATATGTCATTTTTTAAAATGCTGAGCTCGCCTTCTTGGTTATCGCGTACGTCGAGCGAATCATTGCCGCTGCTGATTTCGCGCAAATAGACAGAAAGCTTCTCAAGCTCGCGGTATCTCCATCTTGTAAATACCAAGCAGCTTCCCATAAGCAGAAGTGAATGGATGACAACAAGTGCTAATGAAGCAGGCGATAAAAAAGCGGCGGCAGCGATCGCTGCTGCGCTGATTGTGCCCATGACTGCCAATAGGAGTTGTATTTCTCGATTGCGGAGCATCTAATCACCAACCTTGTAGCCGAATCCGCGGACCGTTTTAATCAACGTCGGTTGCTGCGGCTCATCCTCCAGCTTTTCCCGCAGTCTCTTGATATACACGGTTAGCGTATTATCGTTCACGAATTCGCCTGCCACATCCCAAATCTGCTCCAAAAGCTGATTTCTCGTAAGAACCTGCCCGATATGATTGGCAAAGATCAGTAACAACCGGTATTCTAATGCGGTCAATAGGATTTCAGCCCGCTCTTTGTACACTTTGCCTTCGAGCGTATTGATGCGTACATTTCCGATATCAATGATTGTTTTTGCATTGGATGGTTTATGGTATCTCCGCAACACAGACTTGATCCGTGACAGTAGCTCGCGAACTCGAAAAGGCTTCGTAATATAATCATCGGCTCCCATATCCAGCCCCATGACGACATTGACTTCATCGTCAATTGCAGTTAAGAAGATAACCGGAATATCTTGCCGCTCCTTCACCATTTTACACAGTTCATATCCGCTTCCGTCTGGAAGCGACAAATCAAACAGGCATAACGCAAATTGATCAATTTCTTCACGAAGCATTTTCTTAGCCGATGCGACATCATGGCACAAAGCGGTATCAAAATGATCCTGCTGCAGTGAGTATTCCAGTCCAGTCGCGATCGTTTTATCATCTTCCACAACTAATATTTTCATTAATCGATCATCCTTACTCTATGATTAAATTCATTCTTTCATCTTGTTGTCGACGACATTATATACTCTATCATTTTCTGATGGGAAGAGGTTTCATGCTTAATTAGCAAGATTAATATTATGCTTAAGAAAAATTTATGTTTATTTTGACATAAAAATTCAAATTACGACATAATCATTGATATACATTTTTTGTATCATAAACTAGAATAAGGGTTGTAAATGATGATAACCATTTCATGGTTTACATTCAATTTACTGAAAAAGAAAGATTTCCGTCGTCGCAAAAGTCCCTTTTACTTTCACAAAGGAGGATATTCAATGAACGAATCCAAATCTGCGCTAATTCAGGCAGTAAGAGACGTCCGCGAGAACCATGTACATGGAGTCACGCTCATTACAGGAGATCGGCAAGAACGGTTTTACAGTTACAAGCAAATCTTTGATAATGCCCTTATGTATTTGCATACCTTGCAAGCTCACGGTATCCGTGCCGGCGACGAGCTTGTATTTCAATTGAACGACGACGAATCGGAGCACTTTATTTTTTGTTCTGGGCCTGCATACTCGGCGGAATCATTGCCGTACCTGTTTCGGTCGGCAGCAATGTGGAACATAAAAACAAGTTTTTTAAAATCTGGGATACACTCCAAAACCCCTATCTAGCGGCTTCTTCGCCTGTTGTGGAAAGATTGCGCACGCACGCCGCAGGTAACGGACAAAGATTGCGTGACATGGACATGATAGCCGATAAGACCGTGTATCTGGAAACGTTGAGAGGCTCCCTCCCCGCTCACGGAACGATTCATCAAGGCTCGTCCCGTTCGATCGCCTTTATTCAGTTCTCTTCCGGATCGACGGGCAATCCAAAAGGAGTCGTTGTGACCCATGAAAATGTATACATCAACACGCGAGCGATCAATAACCGGTTCGGGACAAGGGATGACGACTCATTTTTGTCATGGATGCCGTTAACTCACGACCTGGGCCTAATCGTCTTCCATATCACCCCGCTCATCAAAGGCGTAAATCAATGTATTATGCCTACATCCGTGTTTATACGAAGACCGACGCTTTGGTTCAAAAAATCAATGACCACAACATTACCATCACTTCTTCCCCTAATTTCGGATACAAATACTTTCTGAAAATGTTCAAGCCCGAGATTGCCGCCGAGTGGGATCTATCTAGACTGAGAATTATTTTAAATGGCGCTGAACCCATTTCGTCAGAGCTGTGCAATGAGTTTTTGGATCAGATGGCGCCGTTCGGATTGCAGCGGACAAGCATGAGGCCGGCTTACGGTCTGGCCGAGGCAACGGTTGCCGTCTCCATATCAGATGGCGACACTGAATTTGCGCCTATCCACCTAGATCGCAGCTTGTTGAACATTGGTCAAGAGATTGCCATATCGGAGAAAGCCTCTGAACAAACACTTACCTTTGTCGAGGTTGGACATGCAGTTGATGACTGTGCAATCCGAATTTGCGATGATCATGATCGCATTCTACCAGATAAGGTAATCGGCCATATTCAAATACAAGGGAAAAATGTAACTGCCGGTTATTACAATAACCGGGAAACGACTGCTGACATGTTCACGGCGGATCGATGGGTCAGAACGGGAGATTTAGGCTTTTCCGTAGATGGAAGGCTGGTTATTACCGGACGTTACAAAGATATGATTATCGTGAACGGCCAGAATATTTATCCGCATGATATTGAACGGACAGCAGAAGAAGTCGCGGGCGTGGAATTAGGGAAAATCGCCGCCTGCGGCATATACAACAAAGATAGAGGCGAGGATGATATCGTCGTATTTGTCGTCAGCAAAAAAAAGATACGCACTTCGACTCGTTGTCCGAAAGTCTGGAAGACCATTTATTTCAGCGTGGAGGCTGGAAAATCGCGCGGGTAATACCGATTCGGCAAATGCCGAAAACGACAAGCGGTAAAGTGCAGAGGTACAAATTGGCCCAGAATTATGCCGCTTCACAGGTGGAGGGAAACAACCACAGGAGCCCTGCCCCTGCTTCGACAGAGCGAAAATCTTCATGCCTGGAGCTGATCATGGCTTATTTGCATCATCATTGCAATGCCAAGACCAACCTGAGCAAACATGAATCTTTTGTCAGATTCGGCCTGGATTCGTTAGAAGCCGTCAGAATGATCGATCATGTTGCCGATCGGTTAAACATGGCACTGTCCCCTGCCTTGATCTGGGACTATCCGACGCCGAATAAGCTTGCACAATACTTAGACACGATCGCAAGCGAGCCTTCCGTCCAAGAGCCAGATGCGGATCGCGGATCGATCGAGGATTCAATCGCTATCGTCGGCATGGAAGGGAAATTTCCTGGGGCGGACGGTATCGCGGCATATTGGGAGCTCTTGAAGGGCGGAAAAAGCGCGATTTCCGACATGAGCGACAAAAGGAAAACGTTGTGCGGCATAAATCCCGAATTTCGCATGTTCGGAGGATTTCTAGAGGGCATCGAACTATTCGACAGTGAATTCTTCGCCATCTCCCCAAGAGAGGCGGCATGCATGGATCCCCAACAACGGCTGTTGCTGGAGGTGACATGGAAAGCATTTGAAAATGCCAACATCAATCCGGCTCATCTCAAGGGCGGTGCAACAGGCGTATTTATAGGGGCCAGTTCCACCGATTATCTCTATCTGCCAAAACCAAGCGAAACGAATGCGAAAGAGCCGTATCATGTGTCGGGCGGAGCATTGAGCATAATCGCCAATCGGATTTCGTATTTTTATGATTTCCAGGGTCCGAGCATGTGTATCGATTCTGCTTGCTCGTCGTCATTAGTAGCCATTCATTATGCATGCCAAAGCCTGCTGAACGGGGAATGCGATGCGGCTGTTGCCGGAGGGGTAAACCTATTGCTTTCCGCTAGCATCACGGAAGGATTGCAGGAAGCTAAAATGCTGTCAGAGGACGGGACATGCAAGACGTTCGACGACAGGGCCAATGGTTATGTCCGCGGAGAAGGCTGCGGGGTCGTTATCTTAAAGCGTTTGAGGGACGCGATTGCAGCCGGAGACCGGATTGACGCTGTCATTAAAGGAACGGCCGTTAATCAAGACGGACGCAGCAACGGCTTAACCGCGCCTAACGGAATTGCACAAAGACAAGTGATACGCAAAGCAATCGAGCAGGCACAGATGAAACCTGCGGACATCGGCTATGTAGAGGCTCATGGCACCGGTACCCCTCTGGGCGATCCCATCGAAGCAGAAGCAATTAAAGAGATTTATGGTTGTCCGTCTGCCGGGTACAGCGGCGACGTCTGCTACCTCGGTTCCGTCAAAACGAATATCGGACATCTTGAAGCTGCTGCCGGCATTGCCGGACTGATCAAAACGGTGCTGGCGATTCAGCACGGCGAAATTCCTGCCCATTTACACATGACCAAGCTAAATCGATACATTAGTCTCGATCATTCCCGCCTCCGCATCCCTGTTGAAACGGAAAGCTGGATCAAGCCTGTAAAAGCGGCCGGGGTCAGCTCGTTCGGATTTGGCGGTACGAATGCACACATTATTGTGCAAGAGGCGCCTGCCCGTGCCGACAAGCGACCTGACAATGCCATGAAATCGAGAGCGCATCTGTTGACATTATCATCCCCTACTCTTAAAGGACTGGGTAGACTTGCTTCCACATACGATTCCTATTTACAGCATGCATCCTCGGAGCAATTAAACACTATCTGCGGAACGGCCAATACACGCCGAACAGCATTCCTGCACAGAGCTTCATTTGTTGGCGGCACACGAAAAGAGATACAAGAGAAAGTCCGGAGCTTCTCCGTTCGCGAGGTCGACGGCATTGCAGGAAGCCTTGTCCATTCTCCGAAAATCGTCTTCATGTTTACGGGACAAGGGAGTCAATATGCAAACATGGCCCGCGGCTTGTATGAAAGCTCAGATGTGTTTCGCTTGAACATGAATCGATGCGCCGATTTAGTAAAGGATCGTTTGGATTACTCTATACTGGATGTCATTTATGATATAGAAAATAAATCTGCGGCAGCCCTTCTACATCGCACAGACTATACGCAGTGCGCTCTTTTCGCGATCGAGTACTCTTTAGCACAAGTATGGCTATCGCTTGGAATCGAACCAGCCGCGGTTGTCGGACACAGCGTGGGCGAATATGTGGCGGCATGCATTGCAGGGGTATTTTCTCTTGATGATGCTTTGGCTATAGTTGCCGAGCGAGGAAAGCTCATGGCGCAGAAGTGCGATCCTGGAGCAATGGCGGCAGTCATGGGAGATACGGAGGAGTTGGAAAGCGTGCTTCGCGCCCATCCGAACGTTGAAATCTCCGCCATTAATAGCAGTAATAACTTTGTCATTGCAGGCGCGCCGAATCATGTGGCCGAAGCAACAGATCACCTGCAACGAGCAGGCGTCCATACCGTACCTATTGAGGTGAACTATGGATTTCATTCACGATTAGTCGAGCCAATGCTGCAAGACTATTACGATCTCATAAAAGGATTGAAATGTAATTCTCCCCAAATCCCACTTGTCTCTAACGTAACTGGCGAATTTATCGGGTCAATCACCGCCGAGTATTGGATCAGGCATACGCGGGAAGCTGTTCGGTTCAAAGACGCTTTATATACATTGGTAAATGACGGGTGCAATATCTTTCTGGAAATCGGTGCAAATGCCATACTGTCCCGGATTGGACAGCGGGAATTCAATGATGGCGTTTGTAAATGGATTCCTTCTCTCTTAAAAGGAAGGGATGATGAATATGCCCTGCTCGAAGCTGTAGGCAATCTGTATGTCGCTGGCGGACAAGTCCAATTTGAGGCGCTCTACCCGTTGGACGCTCATGAATGTGCGCAATTGCCGAATTATCCATTTGATTATTCAAATTGCTGGCTAGGCGGTCATATGAATCCGAAATCGCCAAAGGAGGAAGAGTTGGTGAAAACAACCCCAGAAAGCAAAATCGGAACTGCTATTGTTATGGAGATCAAGGGAATATTTGCTGAGCTGTTGAATCAAGACGTTGCAAGAATCGATGAGAATCTGCCTTTATTGGAAATGGGCGCCGACTCGCTCATTCTGATGGAAGTGATTCAAAGGGTAAAAAATAAATATGGAGTAACCTTTTCAGCGCGCGATTTTTTCACCGAAATCACGAGTATTTCCAAGCTATGCACCGCCATCGAATCGGTTATGCCGCATGAAACGTCGCCAGCGCTGACCGAACAATTGCCAAGCCCGACAACCGGCGATTCGCCGTCCCCGGCGCTCTCCAATCCGATGCCCAACGATTCGGAGCTGCTCGGCTTAATGAGCGAACAACTGGCTTCCATGGAACGTGTCATTCAGCATCAATTATCTTTCATCCACAATCATTCGCTGA
This sequence comes from Paenibacillus alvei DSM 29, assembly GCF_000293805.1. GTDB lineage: Bacteria > Bacillota > Bacilli > Paenibacillales > Paenibacillaceae > Paenibacillus_B > Paenibacillus_B alvei. The sequence continues at coordinate 127,553 of NZ_AMBZ01000009.1, forward strand.
ATGGATCAGCTGTTCAGCCAAGTTCAACGGCGATCCGACCGGAATCTCCAGCCGCACCTTCACTGCCGGCAATCTCTGAAAAAGCCTGGGTTCCCTTTCAAAGATGGCAGGATCAGAAAGAAGAAAGCGTAACAGGCATGCAAGAACAGTATGCCAGAGAGCTTGTGGCGCGATTGGCCGATAAAACAAAAAAATCGAAAGCGTGGATAGCCAAGCATCGCCCCGTGTTCGCTGATTATCGCGGTGCATCGGGATTCAGGTTTTCCACAAAAGAAGTTCATTATTTGCCGGTTGTCGATCACGCGAAAGGTTCGCGTTTTTGGGATATGGACGGAAATGAATATATCGATTTAACAATGGGCTTCGGGGTAAATTTTTTCGGTCACGCTCCCGAGTTTATCGATGATGCTATTAAGGGCGAGCTCCAAAACGGATATGCACTAGGGCCGCAATCCGGGATCGCGGGAGAAGTAGCCGAGCTCATTCACCAGATTACCGGTATGAACAGATGCACCTTTTGCAATACCGGGACGGAAGCGGTAATGGCTTCCCTCAGGCTTGCGCGCGCCGTAACTGGCAGAAATAAGATCGCCATGTTCGCGGGATCGTATCACGGCACGTATGACGGCGTACTGGCCAGCATGTTCAATCGTCCCGGATCTAACGGAGCTTCGCCTATGGCGCCAGGCGTTCCTGCCGGGATTGCGGAAGACGTCATGATTCTTGAATATAATAATCCGAAATCGCTGGAGATTATCCGATCCATGTCCGGCGAGTTGGCAGCAGTACTGGTCGAGCCTGTTCAAAGCCGTCGTCCTGACGTCGTGCCCATAGCGTTTTTGGAAGAGCTTCGCGAAATCACGCGGAGCAGTAATACGGCGCTGATATTTGATGAAGTGATTACCGGCTTCAGAGTTCATCTTGCTGGGTTCCAGGGCATATCGGGGATTCGACCGGATATGTGCGTGTACGGCAAAATCCTTGGCGGAGGCATGCATATTGGAGTAGTGGCCGGCAGTGCGAAGTTTTTGGATGCCGTGGACGGAGGGCAATGGAATTTTGGTGACCGCTCTTTCCCGCAAGCCGAAACAACCTTAATCGCGGGCACGTTCTGCAAGCATCCCATTACGATGGCTTGTACGTATGCCGTTCTGCATCATCTGCTGGAATCCGGCCCGGAATTACAAGAGAACGTCAATGATAAGACAGCCTACTTGGTGCGCGAGTTGAACGATTTTTTCGAATCCGCGAATATTCCCATGAAAATGGTTCACTTCGGCTCCCTTTTCCGGTTCGTCTATCAAGTGAACATGGATTTGTTTTTCTATGGCTTGCTGGATAAGGGCGTTTATATCTGGGAAGGACGCAACTGCTTCCTGTCGACGGAGCATTCCGACGAAGACATCCGAAAGTTAATCCGGATTATCAAGGATACGATGACGGAGCTTATTGACGCCCAAATGTTTCCTGGCGCCTGTATTCCAACTGGGCAGCATGCCTCTGGTAAGGAACTCATCCCCGTTTCCGAGGATCAGAGGGAGTTATGGGTGCTTTCGCAGCTAGGCGATCAGGCAGCCCTCGCATGCAATGAAACCGTGGTACTTTCCCTTAAAGGCCCGCTCCGCCATTCTCTGTTGATAGAGGCACTGAACAGGGTCGTGGCGCGACATGATTCCTTGCGGGTAACATTCGATCATCAAGGTAATATGTTGCCAATTCGGGAGAGAATTCGGGTCGATATGCCGGTGCTGGATCTGAGTTCCGAAACGGATTCGAGCCCAGAATCTGCTGCAATAGATTGGATTCGCGATGACACGGAGCGCCCATTTGCATCGGAAAGCATGTATCGCTGCACGCTGCTAAAATTGACGCCCGAATGGCATTATTTCGTATTTACCGCAAGTCACGTCATCGTGGACGGATACTCTATTGGCATTATTCTTGAAGAAATGTTCGCCGCCTATTCCTCATTGTTGAAAGGCAAGCTCGTTCATTTGTCTGAGCCTTTACAATTAAGAAGTTACTTGGCATGGAAAAAAGAGTTGGAATGCAGCGAGGAGCGTCGAGCCAATAACCTGTATTGGTTGAACAAAATAGGCAGCAAAGCGCCCTTGGATTTGCCGCTTGATAGAAGGCGGCCGCATAAAAAAAGCTATAGTGGCGCCATTGTCCGGCATATGGTCGATCATGCGCTTGCCGATCAGCTGAACCGCTTTTCGCAGCGCAACAAGGTCACTCCTTTCGTAACGTTTTTAAGCGCCTTTGCTTTGCTTCTCAATCGTTTGACAAATCAAACGGATCTGACCGTTGGGGTACCTTATGCCCAGCGAGCTCTGTCTGGCGGATCCAGCTATGTTGGATATGCCATCACATTATTGCCGATATCCATCGAATTGGATGAACATTCTGATTTTGCGCGTTTGCTAAGTCAGGTGAAGGCTTCAATTTTGGAGGCCCAGGAGCACGGCGAATTTTCATTCAGCAGCGTATTCCGGAATCCCGATGCCTCTCATCGGCTAGCACCTCTTGAAGTCGTTTTTAACTATGAACGAAGAGTCAATATCTCGGAGGCTGGCGATATTGTCGTCGATATCATCCCTACTCCCATTACGGCATCGAAATATGAACTCAGTCTCAACGTCATGGAATTCAACCGAAATATTCTTTTGGATCTGACGTATGATCCGAATCTGTTCCAAAAAGATACGATCGAACGTTTTTTAACCTATTACGAAAATATATTGCAAGCCATTATTGAACCGTCCACCGAAAATGCGCCAATCGCGCTGGTTCCTCTCCTTAACGAAGCAGATCGGGAACAGTTGCTTTTTGGCGGAGAACCGTCGGAGCTTCCGCGCGATCATCGCTGCCTGCATGAAGTGTTCGAGACCCAGGCTCGGCATAGGCCCAATGCTGTTGCCGCCGTATATGATCAACAGCAGCTAACCTACGGAGAATTAAATGAAAGGGCCAATCGGCTCGCGCGTCATTTGCGTACGCTCGGTGCAGGGCCTGGCGTGCTGGCAGCAATATTAGTCGAGCGTTCTCTGGACATGCTCGTTGGCATCCTCGGCGTGCTCAAAGCGGGCGCCGCTTATGTGCCAATTGACCCCGCATACCCTGCGGAGCGCATCCACTTTATGATGGAAGACGCAGCGCCGGCCGTTCTCCTTACCCAGTCTCATCTATTGCGCTCCTTGCCGCAGCATGGCCTCGCAACGGTGTGCCTGGATGAAGAGCGGAAAATGATAGAAAAATTATCCGGCGAAGATTTGAAAGCGGAACTGTCTTCCACCAGTCTTGCTTACGTGATTTACACCTCTGGTTCCACCGGGAAGCCAAAGGGCGTAATGATTTCGCATGAGAACGTCGTTCGATTGTTTACGTCCACCGAACCCTATTTCGGTTTTCATGAAGAGGATGTTTGGACCTTGTTTCACTCCTATGCTTTCGACTTTTCGGTTTGGGAAATGTGGGGCGCCTGGTTCTTCGGCGGACGGTTGGTGGTCGTGCCGCATCTGACGAGCCGCTCGCCGGCTGCCTTATATCACTTGCTGGAACAGCACAAGGTTACCGTCCTCAACCAGACACCGTCGGCATTTCGGCCATTCGCTCAATACGAGGATTCGCAAGACTCGTCCAAATTAAGCCTGCGTTATATTATTTTTGGCGGAGAAGCGCTGGATTTACAATCATTAAAGCCTTGGTTCGCTCGTCACGGCGATCGTTCACCCCAATTTATCAATATGTACGGCATTACGGAAACGACGGTACATGTTACCTGCCGCCGAATTACGGCCGATGATATCGGGCCAGACACGGGAAGCTTAATCGGAATTCCGCTTCCGGACATGAAGGTGTACGTGCTTAACCGCCATATGCAGCCTGTACCTCCGGGCGTGCCTGGCGAAAATGTACGTAGGGGGAGCTGGAGTCGCTACAGGGTATTTGAACCGGGCAGAATTGAATAGGGAGCGCTTCGTTCTCGATCCGTTTTCCAATGATCCTGATGCGCGCATGTACAAAAGCGGCGATCTGGCACGCATACGCCATAATGGTGAACTCGAATATCTGGGGCGTGCGGATGATCAGGTAAAAATACGAGGATTTCGCATCGAATCTGGAGAAATCGAAGCAGCTCTGAAGGTACACCCGTCCGTAAGGGAAGCTGTCGTTATTGCGGTCGATGATCCGCATGGAGACAAGCGGCTGATTGCTTATGTAGAAACGGATCAATCGGGCGATATCGTGCCAGCGCTGCGGGAGCACCTTGAAAGCAGGCTGCCTGCTTTCATGATCCCTTCTCTCTTTATGAGGCTGCAATCAATGCCTCTTACCCATAACGGTAAAATCGATCGCGATTCGCTTCCGCAGCCTGGTTACGAAAGAACGGATCTGCAGCCGACCTATGTGGCGCCGCGCAATCCGGCTGAAATGAAAATGGCCGCGATCTGGGAAGAAGTGCTTGGAATAAAAGAAGTGGGAGTGGAAGATAACTTTTTCGAGCTTGGAGGCCACTCTTTGCTCGCTACCCGACTTCTCTCCCGCATTCGGGAAGTATTCCAGACAGAGCTCCCTTTGTATGCCCTGTTCGATTTGCCTACTGTTGCTGGGTTAACCTCCAAGCTTGAAGACATGGGAATAACGGGGATGGATTTGAATCCGGTTCTCCTGTCCGAACTGCTGACTGAGCTGGAAAACTTGCCCGAAGAAGAACGGGAAGCTGTTATGCGTGAACTGCCTCATAAGGAGGATGCTTGGGTATGACGGATTTGCGGGATCGTTTAGCCTCGTTGACTCCCGAGCAGCAAAGAGTGTTGGCAGACCGGCTCGCCAAGGACAAAACACCTCGTAAACCGCCCATAAAACCGCAGTCAAGGAACCTGGCGGGATCCGTTATGTCATTTGCTCAACAAAGATTATGGCTGCTTTATCAGCTTGAACCGGGCATGAATCATTATCATATTCCGTTAGCGTTCGAATTTATCGGAGAGTTGGACATACCGGCCTTACAGCGGGCATGGATCGAAGTCATCCGCCGCCACGAATCGTTGAGAACGCGCTTTGCAGCGATGGAAAATGCACCGGTACAAATCATTGAACCGATCGACGCCGTTCAACCAATGAGAGAATGCGATCTGTATGCAGATGACCGAGCCGTGGACAAATACCGGGAAGCTCGCCGCATGATCGATGAGGAGGCTTTCAGGCCGTTCGACTTGGAGCACGGGCCTCCGTGCCGGGGCTTGCTCATCAAAGCCGGCAAATGGGAGAATTTTCTCCTGTTTGCCTTCCATCACATCGTGTTCGACGGTTGGTCACTGGGTGTATTTCAACGGGAACTGCTAACGCTTTATTCCTGCTACTCGCAGGGAAAGACGTCTCCTCTGCCCGAGATTCCCTTCCAGTATGCGGATTATGCGATTTGGCAGCGCAATTGGTTGACGGAAGAAGAATTGGATAAGCAATTGCAATATTGGTTGAAGACCCTGCATCATGCTCCTTCGGCATTAGAGCTGCCCACGGATCGTCCCCGATCCGCTATGCAAACGTTCCGGGGCGATGCCGCTAAATTGTGCATATCGGAAGCCGTAGTGCAGCCGCTCCTGCAATTGAGCCGTCGGGAGGGCTCAACATTGTTTATGACATTGTTGGCAGCTTTTCAAGCTTTGCTTTATCGCTATTCGGGACAGCACGACTTTTGCATCGGCACTCCAATAGCCAATCGCGGAATGTCGGAAATAGAAGGAATGATTGGCTTTTTCGTAAATACGCTCGTAATCAGAAGCGATCTTTCCAGTAACCCGACATTCCGCGAACTGATGCAGCAAACTAAGAAACAGGTGCTGGGCGCATATGAGCATCAGGATCTTCCCTTCGATCAACTGGTGCAGGCGCTGCAATCCGATCGCGAAACGAGCCATAGTCCGTTATTCCAAGTTATGTTCGCGATGAATGACGATTCGTTTCAGCATATGGTGCAATCGGACGGGCTGCAGATAAAGCTATTTCCGATCGTCGATAAGACGTCGAAATATGATCTCTCAATGACGATAAGCCATATCAGGGATCAAGGACTCACTGCCGAACTGGAGTACAACACGGATCTTTTTGATTCGCAGACCATAGAGAGGATGCTGGAGCATTTTCAACATCTATTGGAAAGCATCGTGCTCAATCCCGACTTGTCCGTAAGCAGCCTGGAGATTATGGGCGAATGCGAGCGGCAGCTTCTGTTATCGACATGGAATCGGACAGAAGCCGCTTATGCGAGCGATATGTGCATCCATGAAATTGTAGAGAAACAAGCTTCCTTATTCCCGAATGCGATTGCGGTGACATCCGGCGCCGAGCAGTTCACCTATCGGGATGTCAACATTCGCGCGAACCGGATGGCCCGCCATCTGCAGCGGATGGGCATTGGTCCGGAAGTACTGGTAGGATTGTTGGCCGACCGTTCAGCCGAGCAAATGATCGGATTGCTCGCAATATTGAAATCCGGCGGGGCCTATGTACCAATCGATCCGGCTTACCCTGACGAACGGATCGCTTATATGATCGAAGATGCCCAAATTCATGTACTGTTGACTCAAGAGCGGCATGCAGAGCGGGTTCGGGTTCGGCACACGAATATGATCGTTCTTCTGTTGGACGGATTCGGCATCATTCCGCAAGATGACGATGAATTGGCTCCCGACAGCGGTGCTGCACCCGGCAATTTGGCCTATGTCGTTTACACTTCCGGTTCGACGGGTCGCCCTAAGGGAGTCGAAATCGAACATCGCAGCTTGCTTAATTTAGTGTCTTGGCATCAGAGCGCGTATCGCATATCCAGCAGCGATCGGGCGACAATGCTGGCCGGTCCCGCTTTTGACGCTTCCGTCTGGGAGCTGTGGCCCTATTTGGCCAGCGGCGCCTCTATTCATATTCCGGACGAGGAAACCCGCTTGGATCCGGATCGCCTCCGTGACTGGCTCGTGAATGAGCGCATTACCGTCAGCTTTTTGCCCACGCCGCTCGCTGAGGCGGTTGTCTCTTTGAACTGGCCTGACGCGTGCTCGCTGCGATGTATGCTTACCGGGGGGGATAGACTGCGTTATTTTCCGCCAGAAACTTTGCCGTTTCTCCTGTTCAATCATTACGGACCAAGCGAAGGAACCGTTGTCGCCACATCATGCCAAGTGCCTGCAAAATCCAGGTCTTCCGCGGAGCTTACAGCACCGACTATTGGCCGCCCGATCGCAAATATGAGAATTTACTTGTTGGATCGGCAGCACCATCCCGTTCCTATCGGCGTTGTCGGCGAATTATACATTGCAGGCCACGGTCTGGCCCGCGGTTATCTGCGAAGGCCCGAACTTACGGCCGAGCAGTTCGGGTACGCTCCTTCTCTTCCAGGGGAACGAATGTATCGAACTGGCGATCTTGCCCGTTTTTTACCAGACGGCTCGATTGAATTTATGGGACGCGCCGACGATCAGATAAAAATAAGAGGATATCGCATTGAACCTGGCGAAATCGAGGCGGCACTTACGCTCCACCCGGCCGTTGAGCAGGCGATCGTTGCGGTAAAGGAGCATCAACCAGAGGAAAAACGGCTGATTGCGTACGTGATCCCGTCAGCCAATACCACTCACGGATTGGATTTAAACGAGCTTCGGCTGCATGTGCAGACCCGGCTTCCAAAATATATGGTTCCTGCGGCTTTCGTCGTTATGGAGGCTCTCCCTATGACGCCTAATGGCAAAGTGGATCGCAATGCGTTGCCGTCGCCGAATTTCACAGACAAAGAGGAATATGTACCTCCCCGAACGCGGACCGAAAAAAAGTTGGCTGACATTTGGTCGCAGGTGCTCGGTATTGAACCCATCAGCATCCATGATAATTATTTCAGTTTGGGCGGCGACTCCATTTTAAGCACTCAAATTGCAGGCAAAGTACGTCAAGTGGGACTCGAAATGAGGCCTAAATATCTTTTTCAATATCAATCGATCGCGGAGCTGGCTCCCGTATTGGAAGCACTGAAGTCGCCCGATCCGCGCGATTGCGGGCAGCGAGAAGTGGCGGGCTCGCTGCCGCTTACTCCGATTCAGCGCTGGTTATTCGAGGAGATGTCCGTTCCCGAGCATTTCAATCAGTCCCTGATTTTGTCCGTAAATTCCCAAATAAGCTATAAAGTCCTGCAGAGAGCGCTCGCCCATGTAGTGGCTCACCATGATGCGCTGCGCCTCCGATTTACGATGGGCCGATCGGGTTGGGAACAGGCATATGCCGCTTTTACGGACGTATCGCCTCTGAAGCGCATCGATCTTCGCAATCAGCCTGCGAGCCTACAGGCAGATGCTTTTTCAGCCGCGATTTCAGAGGCTCAAACCGGCTTCGATTTAAGCGAAGGCATGCTGCTGCGGGCCATCTATTTTGACTGTGGCGCCGGACAGGCGGGAAAGCTGGCATTGATTATCCATCATCTGGCGATAGATGGCGTTTCATGGCGCATTTTGCTGGATGATTTATGCACGAGCTGTCAGCAATTAATAGCCGGCGAATCCGTATCCTTGCCAGCGAAAACCGCTTCATATCAAGATTGGGCACGCAGCCTTGCAGCTCTTGCCGACACGGATCAACTGCGGGCAGAGCTGGAATACTGGTTACATCAAGTCAACTCCCCTCCCCTAATTCCGCTTGATTGCCCAGACGGAGCAAATACGACAGCATCTATGGCAGTTGCGGTATCAAATTTGTCTTCTGATGAAACACGGATTCTGTTGCAGGAGGCTCCATCAGCATTCGGCGCGCAAATTGACGCTATTTTGTTGGCTGCGCTCGGCCGCGCTGTCTCGGGATGGTCGGGAGAAAGAAAGTTGTTTATCCATATGGAGGGGCATGGTAGAGAAGAATTAGTCACGGACATTGATATCTCGCGTACAGTAGGTTGGTTTACGAACATGTATCCATTCATGCTCGAAGTGAAAGAAAGCGCAGATATAAACGCGGATATTCAGGCGGTAAAGGAGCGGCTTCATCGAATTCCTCATCGTGGAATCGGCTATGGCTTACTGCGCTATATGACCGAAAATGATGGTATTTCGAATCAGCTTCGCAAGCTTCCACGACCAATGATGAGCTTTAATTATTTGGGGCAATTCAATGTTGAATGGAGCAAGAGAGAGGAAGCTTTATTCACGCTGGTTGCGGATACGGCAGGACAGGATATTGCGCCAGATTCCGAACGGGTTCACTATATTGACGTGGCGGCAATGGTGACGTCAGGCTGCCTGCACATAAGCTTGTCCTACAGTGAAAATGTCCACCATAAGCAAACGATCGAAAATCTAGCTCGAAGGTTCGAAGGAGAGCTTCGAACCTTGATTGGATTATGCCAGCAATCAAAATGCCATACATCTGTAAACGAGCTGAAGATGAACGATGCAAGCGCGTTTGATACAAGTAGCAAATGGTTCGTTCGCAAAAAGGAGAATCCGCAAGCCGCAATAAGGCTGTTTTGTTTGCCTTATGCTGGAGGAAACGCGTCCATTTTCCGATCATGGCATGAATATGTGCCAGCATTCGCTGAGGTTTGTGCAGTTCAGTATCCGGGCAGAGGCGCGAGACTGCGCGAACCTGCCCACACAAGCATGCCGTCGCTGTTGGAAGCAGTCTCGCATGCGATGAGGCCTTTATTGGATAAACCGTATATTCTGTTTGGTTACAGTATGGGAGCCTTATTGGCATATGAATTGTCGATCTTATTATCGAGGAGCTTGAATCGTCCTCCGCTCAAGCTTATTGTCGCGGGATTGAATGCTCCGTTTGTACAAAGTCCGGTATCGCCCATTCATGATTTGCCCGAGGAAGAATTCCGTAAGCGGCTTCGTCTGAACGGGGGAATGCCAGAAGAGCTGATTGATGACGAGGAGTTGCTGGATCTTTTGTCCCCTTCCCTGAGGGCCGACTTTTCGGTTTGCGAAACTTATGAATATACACGAGGCACCGTACCTTGTCCCATCGTTGCATTAGGCGGACAAGACGACGAATTTCTGTCCAAACAATCGTTGGCATCCTGGCGGATCTTGACCAACGCCGATTTTTCATGCAAGCTGCTCCCGGGAGGACACTTTTTCTTGCACGCTCATCCAGAGCAGTTATTGTCGACAATTAGAAAAGAAATCGAATGCGTCAATACCGAAACTATTTACGCAAGTAAAACATGAATAGTGGAACATGTGGAGTCTGCTGAAATTTTTTCAGCAGACTCCCCTTTGTTGGTTTATCGCCTATAACAGTGGAAGAAAGGAAAAGTCGTTTCCCGGCCCGATGATAAGGAATCGACTTTTTTAATTTACTTAGGTACTTCACGCCCTTGTTGAACTTTTCAATAGTATTGAATAGGCTGAGGTGTATATGTGATCGCTCAGTTTATCATTTTTTTATTAAAATATACGCCGTGCCACTGTATATAAAGGATGGTTGAATAAAAATCCTAAATAAGAAGAATTCTACACATGCATCATCCAATTTCTAGTTATTCAGGATGAAGATCCAGAAAGATTAATTTTCACAAACATCAGTTATTTGGAGGCTTGAAAATGATCTCAATCGTGACCCGCTCCATGATATTCCTTCTCCTCCTTACCTATTTTTCGGATAGCAGCATGATCGTCCGTGCTGACTACAAGGCGCCATCTACAGAAATGATCATAAGTGTAAGGACAAGCCCCTCCGCAACATATGAACATAAAATGGTTTTGAAAAGTAAGGAAGCCATTCGTTTATGGCAGGATAGCATGGAAGAAAAAACAGAACATCGCCCTATATACTCCGACATTTATGTAACGATCACAGAAAATAATAGGACAAGAAATTTCCGTATGGAGCGATCTGGTGTCCTATGGAATGAAGCTGAATCAACACGTCTTATTCTTACTCCCAAAGCAGCGAAGCAGTTACTGGCACATGCTGATTCATTAAGAGAACGTCATTATGGGACGATTATCCCTTGGAATGAAGCAAAAGCACTTCTTCCGAGAAAAAGCATGTTCTCGATTATTGATATGGAGAAAGGGTTGAAATTCCGTGTTCAGCGTCGTGCGGGAAGCAGGCATGCCGATGTGCAGCCGCTAACCAAAGAGGACACGAAGACAATGAAGCAGGTGTATGATGATCATTGGAGCTGGAATCGGAAAGCAATAGTAGTCGTTACAGATGACAATAGGAAAATTGCTGCTTCTATGAATGGGATGCCTCATGGCGGCGACGGGATTCCAGATAATGGGTTTTCCGGACACTTCTGCGTACATTTTTTAGGCAGCAGTACGCATCGATCCATTCATCCAGACTTATTGCATCAGGTGATGGTTTACACGGCCGCTGGAAAAATAGAGGAGTTTTTTACATAGCTTGTCGCCCGAGATGCTCTCGGAAGTATTTATTGAAGCATTGTCTCAACGTGATTTTAACCTCCTTACAGCAGTGTCTGAAGGTGCGAGTTCTGAAACGGTAAACTACTTTCTACAGGAGATGGAGAGCGGAGCGACATATCGGATGATGAAAAGAAAAGAAGCTCCCGATACAGACAACAGGGATCTATTAACTGCAGTATTAGAACTACCTGTTCTCATAAAAAAGAAGAACTTGTCAGAAAAAGGCGTTGCCATTCGATTTGAATTTGCAAGGGAATCCGTTTTTTCACCTTGGAAAATAAGGAATGTAAGTCCCAGAAAAAAATGAAGAGAGCGTAGTTCGCTCTCTTTAACTGTATGATTTTTGTATATGCAATCTAACCATTTGATTTGAATACTAAATAATCGTGTAAGCGGATCAGATCTATATATATCATAAATTTCATTTGCTCAATTCACCTGTTCGAGTGATATGTTTTTTCCGTATGATATGAATCGTACTTAGTATAACGAGCGATATGATAATGCTCCCGAATTGCAGCGTGGCGATAGCGAATAGAGCGCCGAGTCCAGGTTCTGATTCTTGGTAGGTTAAGATTGGTGGTACGCGATATGCATCTGGGAGAAAGACAAATCGCATAATTTCTAAGTATGTAAGGTGAAAACCAATTGACGCCCAGAGACTTCCGGTCCATAAACGGAGCAACTGCAAGCCTATTCCAAAACAAAAATGATTACGATGTAAAAGATGTCAAGCGATACACCTGGTGCAAGCCCAACGAACGCTTGAATTAAGGCAACCGCTGTCGTAACAGACATAAATAGTAAGGTTTGAAATAATACGGACAGCCAAGCTGGGAATCGATGACGCAAAACATCATAAAGGAACCCTCGCAGCCCTAGTTCTTCTGGCAAAGCTTCATATAAAAATGCATATAATGCATTAATGAGCAGCGCAACAAACCACTGATCGGGGGCCTGCCATTTTTCAAAGACAATCCACCCTTGAGCACTGGCAATAATAAGACTCAATGCAGCCAATGCAATTGCCAAGAGACCTCCAGTCATAAAGTGATATCCCCTTCTCCAGGCATATACCGGCGTCTGGGGTTTCATACCAGTCATCCGATAGACATACTGATATAAATACAAAATAATAGGAACAACCAGCCCGCTCATTACAAGACCCTTGACCACATATTGGGCATGCATTGATGGACCGAACAACTGTAAAGTAACATCACCGGAAGATGAGGCTAGAAACAGAGCAGCAACTACGGTTGCCCATCCGGCGAGCAACAAACCCAACCATTTCCTAGTTTGATTTTCTCTCGCGTGCATTACGTTTCAGTCCTTTCATTACGAACAGGAGTAGATTTATTTTCTTGAAAAGACGTCCTTTATCGCACCCATTAGTGCGGATGGGAGTAAAGTAACAGCAAAGTCTTTTATAAGTCTTTTCTCGTGAACATCGCTGCAGTTAAGAAGTAGGAAGCAATGAACAACAGCAAGATGCCGGTCAGAATAAGGTATAGTGTTGGATTACTTTGTAAACCGTTCTCGTGGATCATATTCATCATCAATGCTGTCGGCTGCGCTATAAAGATTAGAATTAAGAAGAAAACACCATTGATAATAGACGTTCCTTTTTTGCTTAGCGAGTAAAAAAGCGGCAAATAAATAGCAGTCATGGCAATTACGATGGCAGCTGGTCCTAGAATATCCATGACCGTTAATTCAGGCTTGTTAAGCCCTGGGTATGTCATTTGAACAAGCGAATGAATGCTATAAGAAGCAATAACTCCAAAAAGTGTACATATAATGGCCGTAATGTATTTCGCTTTGATGATTTGCTTGCGGCTAACCGGCAATGTAACCAGGAAATTATGGTTAAGGTTTTTGATGTCGATCATCGTAGCGAGACTGAGTGTACCGAAAGCCGTATAGATACCCACGAGGTGGATTGATGATGAATGCTTTGGTATAAAAACAACACTGAATACAACAAGATACATGAGAGTTGTCCACAGTGAGCTTTTCAAAGCGATGAAATCTTTCCGAAGCAAATTAAGCATGTACGCATCCTCCCTTGGCGGTGAAATACATGATGTCTTCTAAGGTTGGTTTATCTAGTAGGGCATAATTTCCGAATAAATGCTCGGCCTCCGTTCTGTTATCTACTAATCCTTCGAAGCCAACAGATGTCTCGCGAATCCCGATAAATTTATTGCGAATATCGGAATCGAGAAGCTCTAGGTCGCCTTTTACAATGGCGTATCTCTCGAATACCGTATCTTTCGTTTCATTAAATACGAGTTTTCCTCGATTAATGAAAGCAATGTAGTCGGCAATCCGATCCAGATCGGTTGTGATGTGGGTGGAGAAAATAATCGAATTTCTCTCATTCTGCATCATCTCTGCAAGCAGATCGAGCATCTCTCTGCGGAATATAGGATCAAGTCCAGAGGTTGGCTCATCCATGATGAGGAGTTCGGCATCATGCGATAACGCAACAGCTAGGGAAAACTTCACCTTCATCCCCTTGGATAACTGTTCAATCTTCTTTTTCGGGGACAGCTCGAACTGCTCTAGATAGCTGTTAAACTTCTGTTCGTTCCATTTTTTATAAAAAGGTGCAATCATTTTCTTCATGTCATGAATCGTAAGGTGTTCGTAATAGAAGCAATCATCCGACACGATGCCGATGCGCTGCTTGATTTCTATTTCTTGCCCAGGCATCCCACAGCCGAGTATCTTTACGCTTCCGGCATCAGGTCGAATCATGCCAAGCATCATCTTGATCAAGGTGCTCTTCCCTACACCATTGGGACCAATCAGACCGGTAATGTAGCCCTGTTTCACATCCAAAGATATCTGATCAACGGTGAAATGAGGGTATGATTTCGATAAATTACGTATCTCGATTGCATTCATGGTGTTTGTTCCTCCTCGAACAATAGCTTTATATGATCAATTACATCTTGTTGGCTCATGCTTAATTCCTTGCTTTCACGAATGATCTCTATCATTTTTTCTTCTAATTGTTTCATACGCTGCTCCCGAATGAAGTCTTTATTGGCCCCTGATACGAAAGACCCTTTGCCTACAACTGAGTCGATTAACTTCTCCTTCTCCAGCTCTTCATATACACGCTTGGTTGTGATAACGCTGACTTGCAAATCCTTGGCCAGCTGCCGAATGGAAGGAAGACTGTCCCCTGCACGTAGCTCTCCGCTCAGAATGCTTTGCCTGATTTGGTTCAATATTTGGATGTAAATCGGATCGTTTGATGCGTTGGAAATAATAATTTTCAGGATTTCTCACCTCAATGCTCTTGTCTTTATAATATCTAGTGTGCATATACAATATATACATTATTTCAATTGGTGTCAATATAGTATTTAGTGTATATATATACTATGCACACTATCAATCTACTTGACTTCTGCCTCCGTGTAACGGATTAGTATGAGATACGATATCACTGAAGACATCGGAGTCAAATATTTCGCGAATTAAAAATATATTGAAAATTTTAATTGAAAGACAATATAATAGTTACCAATCCCTATATATGGAATGGTGGTGATATAGAAGGAAAACCGATATGTGGATGCCCATCGTTTTTTGAAAGCGGTGTCACAGTTTTATGATGATTATGTTATGGGAGGGAATTAATTGAAACTACTTCACACAATCCAATGGAGAAAGCTGTCGCTTACACTCGCTGTCGCCTCGTTGGCGACCGCAGGATTCACGCCTGCACTACCTGTTCCTTTCAGTGCTGTACCTTCTGTCTATGCGGAGCAAGACATGTCGAATTCGCTGCAACAAGCCTTCGAATCTGCGGCTAAGGAATTCGGTGTACCGGTGGAAATTTTGATGTCAGTCTCCTATAACCTTACGCGGTGGGAGCATCATAATGGCGAGCCAAGCACATCGGGTGGGTTCGGCATTATGCATTTGACTGATGTATCGAAACAGCAGCCAGAAGAACAGAATCGAACCGCTGACCAAGGGAGTACACTAGAATCGATAGACGATTCGAGCCATCATACTCTCCCTGAAGCAGCCCAACTCCTAAAAATAAATCCAATCTTTCTAAAGAAGGATCCTGTAGAGAACATTCGAGGCGGAGCTGCTCTGCTGGCGAAGTATGCGAAGGACATCGCAGGCAAACTGCCTGTATCGGATTCCGATTGGTATGGTGCTATTGCCAAATACAGCGGCTCACAAGAGTTGTATTACGCTCAGGATTTTGCGGATCAAGTCTACCATTCGATTCAGCAAGGGCTTTCGCGTAAGACGCCAGAAGGACAATCGCTTCGGATGCCAGCCAGAAATGTCAAGCCCAACGTTGAATCGATTCAAACCCTGCACCTGCGTTCAACGATAACGAAAAATGCGGACTGCCCTCGGCTTCTTCCATGCAGATCTATTCCTGCAGCCTATCAGCAGAACGGGATTGACTCGTCAGACTATTCCAACTATGATCTAGCAGATCGTCCTAAATTCGGACCTGATATCCGATATATTGTCATTCATGACACCGAAGAAACGTACCGCGATACAATTGGTATATTTGCAAATCCCAAAAAGAGTGTTGCCGCCCATTATGTTGTTCGTTCCTTCGATGGCGATGTTACACAAATGGTCAATAACAAAGACGTCCCATGGCATGCTGGCAACTACTACTTCAATATGCATTCCATTGGCATCGAGCATGAAGGATATGCGATGGAAGGAGCGACCTGGTTTACTGAAAGGCTGTACCGTTCTTCTGCCGCACTCGTTCATTATTTAGGCGAAAAATATGATATTCCGCTTGATCGCGCTCATATTATTGGTCACAATGAAATACCGGGGCTTACTCCGAAGCGAACAGCGGCAATGCATCAGGATCCTGGCCCATTCTGGGATTGGGAGCACTACATGGAGCTGGTTGGAGCACCGCTCGGCACCGTGCATCGCCTCAAGGACATCGTGACAATCAAGCCTAATTTTAAGAGTAATTTGCCATTAGTCAAGGATGCGCCTCTTCAGCCGACGAACTTCGTTTATTTATACAAGGAGCCTAAATTTGACGCTGATCTCCTTGATGACCCTGCCCTTGCCGTTCAAGACAAGAAAGACGGACTCAGCATAGGCGCTAAAGCAACGACAGGGCAAACCTTCTCGCTCGCAGGCGAGCTTGGAAATTGGACTGCAATCTGGTACGGCGGACAGAAGGCATGGTTCTATAACCCGTTAGGAAACAATGCAGTTGCGGGCATAGGAGAGCTAATCACTCCAAAAGCAGGCGCGGCTTCTATTCCGGTCTATGGTGCGGCCTACCCGGAAGCAGCGGCTTATGCTGCTGATATGAAGCCGAATGAGCTGGCACCACTGCAATACTCGATTGCCCAGGGGCAGTCCTATGTTGCCGTTGAAAAGGTCAATGGCGATTATTACGACGCCCCAGTATTCACGAAAGACCCTTATGCAACCAATAAGCACATTAAAGGCAAAGAAATGTTCTACCGAATCTATTTCAACCACCGCTTCGCCTTCGTGAAAGCTTCTGATGTCGAGAAGGTTGCGAGTGCGGAATGATAAGAAGAATAATCGAAATCATATAACTTATTTCATGTGGTAAAACAAATAGTTCCCCAGATTCTTATCATTTACATAGAATTAGATTCTGGGGACACCCGTTATTAGCGTAATCGATTTACGAGATAATGTAACAGATGCTTCAGGAAAGCAATATTTCGCGGCAATTCATGCAACGCTTCCGCGGCCAGACAGTAGTGCTCCCACATCATCTTTCTTGCCTCATTTGCACCTAGGATGGATACAAAATTCGAGTTGTTGTTCTCCATATCCTGTCCAACCGGTTTCCCAAGCACGTTCATATCCCCTTCTATATCGAGCAAATCATCTTTAATTTGAAAAGCAATGCCTGCATGATAGGCAAATTTCTTCAATACGGCAACCTCGCCTTCTGGAGCCTTGGCAAGAATAGCAGGCATAACTAGGGATGCTTCGAAGGCAACACCAGTCTTATAGTAGCAAATCGCATTCATTTGCTCTAAGGTCAGCCGCATGCCTTTTGATTGCAGATCCATGGATTGGCCCCTGCATAATTCTTCTGCTTTGCGTGCCGAATACTGAATTAGCTTCAGGACGGTCGCTGCATCAAAGTTGTCAAGGGATGATTGTTCCTGAATAGCCTTTTGAATTAAAAATAGAGCGGTAAGCTCCGCTGTGGCGCTGTCATATACACGATGCAAGGTTGCTCTTCCTCTTCGTGTAGCTGCATTGTCCTGTGACGGAAGATCATCAAAGATCAAGGAAGCCGTATGCATAAATTCCAATGATCTTAGCAGGGGCACGAGTGCTGCCGGCTGCAGCCCATACTCATTCACGCCCATTACCCAAGTCAATATCGGACGTATTCGTTTTCCATCTCCATTGAGACTGTAATTGGCCGCATCAAATAGCGGATCCTCTATCGGAAGCGAGCTAGGCTTGCACAAGTGCAGTATGCTGTCAATCTCTTTCCGAATCGTTGCAATCAAAGCCTGGAAATGTTCCTTTTCTTTCCGGTTATTCGCAAGCTGAAGAACGAGTTGATCTCGAAGCAGCTTGTCGAAGAAATCCACGTCATCTGCCTGTTGCACCATTTGTTGAATAAGTAGATGAAAGGCTGAATCTCCAACTGCGAAAATATCCATAATTTCTTCATACTTTGCGGCACCGACACGCTCCTTGCAGCGCTTCAAGCTATTGATTGCCCGATCCAATATTACCTCACGCGTAGCGGTGTCAGAGTGATGAACATGATGAATGATGTGGGAGATAACTGTCCAGTATAATTCAAATGGGTTAATGAGATCCGTTCGTTGTTGACGGTACTTTACATAATAGGTATAGGGCGTTACCGCTCCCTCTTGCAAGTCATCGAGCATATCTGCAAAATCATCCGCCAGTTGATTATAAATTCCATAATAAAAGGTGCGCTGTTCAAACCCTGCATCCTCAGGCGCACGAATAACAGAGCGGACGATCAAGCGTGAAGATGATGATTTTAATATGACGGGTATATAAAGCTCTTCATTTGTATAATTTGCATTTGCCAGATCCTTGACACGATCTATGTTTTGGGCACAAAAAAACACATAGGATTGCTCAAAAAAATGGCGTTCAGTCTGAGGTCTTTGATATTCCTTAATATATTTGAATGCCTCCCGCAGTTCGGAATGAATAAAATGAATGATTTCGTTGTGCTTCCCCTGCCATTCCCCGATATCCGGCACCACTCCTGTAAGCAGCGCCTCTCGAATCATGTTAGAGTATTGTTCTTCTTCTTCGGTAGTTAATGCTCCAGAATCTAGAAGATCGTCAATGAACGGATAGGTCAGTCCATAGCTATATCCCAGTCTGATGGCTTCGCCGAGTTGCTTGGCACGCTCTAATGCTGGAGTGTTGTCGTCCATATTGTCCTTCATATGAAGGACAACACCGATTATGATTTTAATCAGCTTACGCTGGGCATGCTCTGCATTCATTTCCTTCGGAATATGGGAGGATACAGCGTCAAGCTTGTTGATGACCCATATAATTTCTTCTTCAATACCTTCCTTCTGAGCCCATCGATATAATCTAGCCACGCTCATCAACTCTGGCTGAATCTCATCACGATTACGGATAGGTTTAGTTAGCTGCTGCTTAATATCGGCAACGAAACGTGTAATTTTTTCCTGTGTATCAGGAGAATCCAGAGTCTTGCCGAGATCTCTCATATACATATAAGATACACTGCGATGCAAGTAATTTTCTAATTTACCTGACTGATCCAGCCATTGAATATATCGGTGATATTCCTTCGTAGACGGCTTTTTCTTGGTCTTTGAAAAGATGGACAACCATGAATGACGAGGAAAATGGTTCTTTTTCCACAATCGAATATCTTCGGATAAACTAGTGATGTAAGTCTTCTTCTTTAACTGTTCATGGAGTACTGCAAAATATTGTGCTGCTTTCTCCTCAGCATGCTGATACGCTGCATTGGCATGATCAATGATTGCTTCATTCATCAGATGTCTTCCCTCGACTTTGATAAGATTGTTCAATATGCATGACTTCACAATTATTATCATTATACGTACAAGAATATTTTGGGTTACGTATTTTGCCGGGGCACTTTTAAACGCGAAAAAGCTGCCTTCGCAGATGAGGGCAGCCTACGTTAACATACGATGACGTTTAAAAATATGATTTGTATATGCGAAGGATTTGCTCATAATGTTCTCCATATTTCTGGGACAGTTCTCGGTTAAAGTCGAGCTCGATTCGTTCCATCACAATATCATGATAGAAGGCATTTTGAAGTAATTCAGTGAGCGAGGGATGGTTGGTTTCCAGCAGCGACGGCGCAAATTGCTGACCAAAACTTCCTAGAAGTGCTGCTGAATTATCGCAGAGCATGGAAAACTTTCTTGATTCTACGTTTATCCATTCGTCGTTTCGTTTATGAACGAGCACATTCTTTAGACTGCTATTCACTGCGCCGATCGAAATCAAAGTTACGGCTACTCCCCTTTGCTCTGCTTTGATTAGAGCATTTTCTACCCAATGAATGTCTTCGGCCCACACATCAACGACTATGCTCTTAGTCGCGTTGGCAGCGAGCCGTCGAATTGCGCTCTCGATTGCACTTCTCCCTTGCCAACTGTAAAAAGATGGTGATAATTGATCGATTGGCACGGCATCATACATGACGGAATCGGATTCGATCATACGACATATTCCTTTATCCGTTAACGACCGGAGCGCTGCATATACATTTGTTCGGGATACGGATACCCTTTTGGCTACTTCATAGCCAGAGATTCTCGTCTCTTGATAAAGCACCAAATAGCATTTCGCCTCTAACTTCCTGTTTGGCCTTTATAATGATAAATATGAGGATTGAATGCGTCCGTTTACTGTTGTTCCGCCGTATTCAAGGCGATGGCCGACATCTACCGAGGTAATCCCGGAAAAATCGTGAATGTGAACAGGTTGTCCACACCAAGATGGAATATATAATTTATGGGCATGGTGCATGTTCTTCTCTTCGGACTCATAAATAAACCTTGAAATTGAGGTTTCTATGGATATCAATATCCCCTTCAAGCATGTTTCTATATAATATCAGTTTATGTTTCGTTATTTTTGGGAGACAGCGAATGCTTAAATTCATGCTTATTCCCCCAAAAAACGCCAATCGATGTGCAATGTGCAATACATCGATTGGCGTTATGGTGCGCGAGACGCGATGACCTTTTCAATGGGATTTCATTTTTGATCGAACAATACTTGGCGATTGCGTCAGTTGAAGCATCGAATAAATATTGCTATATGCCAGATCATATCAACGCTTTTCATTGAAAGAGGTCTCGCACCACACTGCGTTATTGAATCTTTCGGAAATAGCAAAGAGCGGAACTTGTCCCCTCTTTCATCTGATCATTATTAATCATTGTCCCACTCATGCTCGTCGGCGTCATCTGCCTCTTTTTCCACAATTTTGCCCGTGTACTTATCAATCTTGTATTCAACTTCGCGATTTCCATTGCGAATTTCAATTTCGTAAACGTTCTTGTCGGAATCGATCTCAGTAACCTTGCCCGGCGTTTCCTGAAGAGCGATGGCGACTGCCTGCTCCTTCGAAATGGCAGTCTGGCGATTTTGCGTTTGGCGGCGTACACTCTGGCGCACATTCGCATCATTGTCTTCATCCCGTTCGACCTTGAGCACTTTGCCGGACACGGCATCCAATGTCACTTCGTCGTCATCCTGACTGCCTGCCGTTCTGATTTCGACCTCAAATAACATCCGGCCGTTCTCTTTTTCAACTCTACGCTGCGCACGTCTCCCTTTACTTGTCGAAGAGCAATCTCCTCCGCCTGTTTCGATGTCAGCAGTTGCCGGCTTCCGTGTGACGGATCCTTCATAGAACCGTTAGCCGTGCCTGCGGCTGCGGCCGCACCTACGGCGCCTCCGACCAATAGCAGACTTGCAATGCCTGCAATAATTTTGCGTTTCATACTATGTTGCCTCCTTCAATAGATGTTACCCTTACTATAGACAACGAAAATGAGGATTTAAGAAAAGATAAATGAGAAATCGATGAGAAACGGCCAACATTCGGTACCGGTCTCAATCATCCCAGGTTACGGATTTTACTTCCCCGGTTATTGCATTGATCTGAACGGTTCCATCCGCGCCGTCTTCCTGATCTATTTCGATAAGATAATAAGCGATGCCGCCTGACTGGATCAGATCAATGTCATCGACCTTCCCGTTCACTGTCTTGAGCGCAATAGCGATCGCTTCTTTCTCTGAAATTCGTTTTTTCGGCTCCGGCTTCGCCGCCGTGGGAGGCTTCTGCTTATCCGACTGCTCAGCAGGCGGCTTGGCCTCCGGTTTAAGCGCGGTTTTCTTTGTCCTAGCCATACCCTTAATTTTTCCGTTATTCTTTTCAATACTAACTACATATGTTCCCGAATCCAGCACCATCGTAACCCGGTAGGCGCTAGAGAGCTCGACGACTCCCGCGATCTCCCCTTTGTACATATTTTTGACCTTGCTGGCCGCCTCCACGGCGGATAAAGGCTCGGCAAAGGAGAGCAGGCGAACAAGCTGCCAGATCACAATGGCAAAAAACGCAATTACGGCCGTGCCTAGCCATGCTTTTCTCAATTATGTGCCTCCCTATTTCCGGAATATCTCGAAGATAATTGCTCCCTATAAATGAGCACCGCGAGAAATCGTTAAGATAGCAGCAGTGTCACAAACTCCCCTTCATTGTGCCTGCTTAAATGAAATTTGAACTTTCGTGCCGCGGCCTTCCATGCTTTCGATGTGAATATCGGCCTCCAGAACCTCGACAATTTCCTTAGCCAGCGATAATCCCAGGCCAAAGCCGCCCGTTGCTCTTGTTCTAGCCTTATCTACCCGGTAGAACCGATCAAAAATTTTGTCCAACGAATCCGCTGGGATACCGATCCCGCTGTCGCTAATCTCGACAACCGCCTTTGTCCCAGCTTTTGTGACACTGATTCCGATTGATCCTTCGCTATATTTGCGAGCATTATCCATCACAATATAAAACAGCTGTTTGCATTTTTGAACATCTGTTTCCACGATTATGTCTGATTCTTGCTGCAGCAAGATATCGCGCTGGTAGGCCTTCTGGAAAGCGCGAACCCACTCCTCGATCATTTGTCCCAGATCAATGGTTTCTACTGTGACCGTCCACATCTCGTCATGCTTTGCCAGCAGCAGCAATTGCTGGGTCAGATCCTTCATCCGAATGGCTTCCGAATGTATCGCCTCAACAGATTCATCAAACAACTCGGGCTGCTCTTTCCCCCTTCTTTTCAACAGGGATGCATAGGATTCGATAATTGTGAGCGGAGTTTTCAGTTCATGGGATGCATTGGAAATGAATTGGCCCTGCTTCTCGTAATTGACCTCCAACAAATCCATCATACGATTAAACGTGATACCCATCTGGTAGAGCTCGTCCTTGGACTTCTTCGGCAGCGGAATCCGCTTAAATCGCCCGCTCTGCTGAATATCCCGCATTGTTGCAATCATCGATGAGATTGGCCGGGTAATGAAGTTGCTTAGCAGCTTGGACGAAATCAGGACAGGAAGGATGGCAACCCCGGACACCAGAATAAGCACCACCCGCAAGATATGGAGCATATCAGCGGTGGACTTAAGGCTTTCCATGACCTGCATATTGGCTACCTCGCCGTCTTGCCAGACAATTGGAAGCGACACGAAGACATGCGGAATGCCCTGGACGTCGACAATGCTGCGCTCTTCCTGGCGATAATAAGCAACGGGAAACTCGCGAAGCTCCTTCAGTTCTGGCGCCGCAACCGCCGCGCCCCGCCTTCCGTTCGCATTGACGATCTGGAGAATGCCGCGAAGCGGCACATAGGCCCGCAATAGATCATCCGGCGGTATTGAGGTGCCTGTCTGATTGATTCCAGTTAACGCCTGCTGCGCTTCACCCGCCACTCTGTTCGCTTCGCTATTCAAAATCATGTTGCTGAACATATAATAAATGGCTGTATTCACGATCAGTATGAGCACGATGAACAATACCGCTGTGTAAAGATTTATTTTATTTCTAAGCTTCATCCCGGATCCCTCAGTACATAGCCTACGCCGCGCACAGTATGAATCAACGTTGTATGATAGGGCTTGTCAACCTTGTGGCGAACGTAACGAATATATACATCCACAATATTCGTATCTCCGTAATAGCCATATCCCCACACGCCATCCAATAATTGTTCCCGGCTCAATACCTGTCGGGCATGCTTCATCAGATATGCGAGTAGCTCGAACTCGCGAGGTGTCAGTTCAATC
The DNA here is from genome assembly GCF_000293805.1 of Paenibacillus alvei DSM 29. Taxonomy (GTDB): domain Bacteria; phylum Bacillota; class Bacilli; order Paenibacillales; family Paenibacillaceae; genus Paenibacillus_B; species Paenibacillus_B alvei. The sequence continues at coordinate 151,366 of NZ_AMBZ01000009.1, forward strand.
CGGTCTTCCCCGCGCTTTACTTCATGCGTAAGTTCGCTCAAGCTCAGATCGGCGACCGTAATCCACTCAGGCTGGATCTCGGCGGCCGGAGTCTTACGCCGCATGCGCAGCGAGGCGCGTATGCGTGCCAACAGCTCCTCATTCGGAAAGGCTTCGTCACATAATCGTTGGCTCCGAGATCTAGGCCCGATACTTTATCCTCTACGGAGTCCTTAGCGCTCAGCATCACGACCATGATATGCGGGTCATGGGAACGGATGCGACGCAGCAGCTCGATTCCGCTAATGCCGGGCAGCATTACGTCCAGCAGTATCAGATCCCAGTACTGCTCCTGAAACATGCGGTACCCTTCCAGACCGTCTAATGCCTTGCCAACCTCATACCCTTCATATGCAAGCTCCAGTTCCAGCACGCGGGCAATTTTTTCTTCATCTTCGACGATCAGTATTTTAGGCTTGTCCATATATTAGCCTCGCTCTCCCCTGGCATTGGTTTCTCAATAATGATAAGCGATTAGATTCCAAACTCTGCGTTCCCCACATTATAAATTTATTTTCCGTACTCATCAAAAGAGTCGGACTATCGAATCCATGAAAAGAGTAATATCCATTATATCAAATGGGGCTATCGAGAATATTTGAATATAATTACAAGATACCGCAATCGATGCAAATGTAGACTACATGAAAACTATTTGATTTCATTTTCACCGATTGCTTTGCGAATATCATAATCCTCAAGATTGATATCCAGCTCCATGTTGAGTGCCATTTTTGCCAACTGGCTTCCCAAATAAGGACCTGCCGTCAGACCGGATGATCCCAGTCCATTGGCCGTCAAAAGTCCCTCCCAACCAGGCACAGCGCCAATTACCGGAAGGTAACCTGGTGTAAAGGGACGAAATCCAACTCTAACCTCTTGTACGGTACAGTTAGCTAAAGCGGGTGCCAATGTAAGGCCCTTATTCAGAACTTCCTGCATTCCGCCTGCTGTTACTCTTGTATCGTAGCCTTCTACCTCATTTTCATGAGTGGCACCGATTACGATCTTTTGCTGATTGAATGCGAGCATGTATTGATCGGTTGGCGGCATAATTAACGGCCAGGAGCCGGTATCTTGTTGATCGGGAACATGCAGATGCATGATCTGTGCCTTTTGGTAGCTTATTTGAAAATGAAGGCTCAATGGCTTAAATAGTGGATTGGCCCATGCCCCCGCACATACGATAACAATATCAGATGCAAAGCTTTCATCGCCTACCATCACCCCTGTCACCCGTTTCGATTTATACTGAAGCACGGCATCTCCTTGGATCATAGCAGCTCCGTTACGCTGTGCCGATCGCAGCAACGCATCGCGCAGCGCTCGTCCATCAACACGGGCGGCGCCGCTAATATGAACGGAATGATAGCCTCCTGCCAGCAGCGGAAATCGCTTACGGGTCTCTGTTTCATTTAGCGGAGTAATATTGCCGACTTCTGGTGCATCTTCCTTTCTACTATACGCCCGCTCCTCCATCATTCTTAGCTTATCTACATCATCATGAATACAAAGCGCTCCAACTCTGGCATAGCCAGTATCGGTTTCGCCCTCGCTTGTAAGTTCTTGAATCAACTTAGGGTAATAACGTGCTCCTTCCCTGACTAACCGGTACCAGGCCTGATTGCGCCGCTGTGACAGCCATGGGCAGATAATGCCGGCAGCGGCATCCGTAGCCTGTCCACTATCGTTGCGGTCTACAATAAGAACATCTGCCCCCAATTTGGCTAGCTGGTATGCTGTTGATGCTCCAAGAATTCCTGCTCCAACTACGATGACTTTCTTCATGAATACATTCCTTTCCTAACGCACTGTATCCATTATAACGAACTTCGGATGAAAGCATAACCTGAACAATAAAAACGAAACTCGTAGCCACAAAGTAGTGTTGAGCGAGCGATGCCATAATCTCGGTTACTTACTCCCCTCCCTGTGAAAGCAGGTGATGTCAACAAGTTAACGTTAAGGCTGTTTCGATTTAAATGTCTAAAATGGCTAAATGTCTAAAATGGCTTGTCCCACCTTGGTCAAAAAATGAATCGCCCATAACCGAGCAATTCATTTTGGCATTGCAGTGGCTTTAACAGGGATGTAAGTTTCAAAAAGCTCTTCGATTAATCTCAATTCCTGTTTGACCTTTATAATGATGAGCATGAGGAATGCGTCCGTTTACGGTTGTTACTCCTTGAAATAAATGAATATGGCCTCCCTGTGGAACCGGAATAGCGGGTCCTGTTCTACCGCTGATGACATGTGTATGGCCGTCATTAAATGTGGTTTCTGCATAGTACTCATGAGTATGTTGCACGTCATTTGGCGCAGGTTCTGTTGTTCAGGCATATTCGTGGCGATGCCCAATATCTACCGAGGTAATCCCGGAAAAATCGTGTACATGAACAGGCCTTCCATTCCAAGATGTAATATATAATTTATGTGAATGATGCATGTTCTTCTCTTCAGACTCATAAATAAACCCTGAAATTGGGATTTCCATTGCGATCAATCTCTCCCTCATTTTGAATAAGAAGGTTCGTTCTACCTGTTTCTATATAGCAGTAGTCTATGTTGTGTTTTTATACTAGAGCACGGCGAATGGCTAAAATCATTGCAATCTTCCTTAGCTTAGATAGGCACATTTGTGGGAACGACATAATATGCTGAATAAGTCAAATCGTTAGAGGGAGATCACTAATGAGAAAGAATTTAACGTATGATTACATTGTTGTAGGTACAGGTCCGGCTGGAGCTGTTATCGCAAAGACACTTACTGACGACCATCAAACCTCTGTACTTGTGTTAGAGTCAGGCGGAAATCATGATAAAGATACACCGATTATGGATTCGACCTTTGCTCCGGAACTTGAAGAAAACTTCTTTCCGAACTACTTTTGGCAAGGAGAAGGCGTTCCTCAAGAAGGTATTGATGACCGCTCCTTCGAGTGGACTACAGGGCGTCTCTTGGGTGGCGGTTCCTCAATTAATGGAGAGCAATATGTACGACCGACAACGGAAGTGCTCCAAAAGTGGGAACGACTGCTTGGACCCTTATGGTCACCTGAAAAAGCGAAACGCCGATTCAAAAGATTAGAGCATTATAACGGGAAAACTACCAATAAAATGCACGCGGCTATCGAGGAAGAATCAGCATTCGCCAAGCGCCTGAAACGCCTACAGCCATGGCAAGCAAGCTGACGATAGCGATCGAGCGGGCTACGGGGTATCCCACAATTCTTGACTATAATGATCCCGATACTCCGCTAGGGCCATTTACCCGTTGGCAATTATATCAACAACCCGATGGCCGTAGGGAAAGTTCTTCAACTGCCTTCCTATCTCCGGATATTATGACGCCGACTGGTCGGGGTGTTAATAACCGCAAACTTACGGTAATGTTCCGGACAACGGCTCTCCGCATTCTCTTTTCCGGAAAACATGCCATTGGAGTCGAATTTTTGAAGGACGGTAAATGTGTCTGTGCATATTCTCGCAAGAAGGTAATTATATCGGCAGGAATTAATAGCCCGCAGTTATTGATGCTATCTGGAATTGGCCCCGCTAAAGTGTTGAAAAAGGCGGGAATCCCTATCGTCGTTGATAATCCCAATGTGGGACAACGGTTAAAAAACCATACCTTGAATTTTGCCGTATTCACTGCCAATTCGAATGATCGCCCCCTCCCTGACCTCGATCCAAACGCACTATATACGGGAGGAGCTTTCTTGCCTGATCCATCCGGAATCGATCCGGATCAACGGGCGGTTCAGCTTATTGGCATCGGATCCGAAGACAGGTTGACAATCGCAATTTTGTACTTGCAGCCAAAGAGTAGAGGTTCGATCCGCATACAAAGCCCTGATCCGCTGAATATTGTATTGGCGGACGAGGGCTTTCTCACAGATCCAGACGATATGGAGGCTATAAAAAGAATCTATCGAATTTATATAAGAAATATTGCTCAAGAGCTTGCACGGATTGATTCCTCTTATAAACTTCTTTCGCCTACGCTCGATATCATTGATAATGATGACAGGCTCGAACAATTTATTAAATATAATTTCGATCATAATCACCATCAACAAGAATTTCTCCGTATGGCTCCATTATCTAAGGGAGGAGTCGTCAATCGTAGAGGTGAAGTACATGGCGTACAAAATTTGATTGTTGCAGATGCGTCCATCGTACCTTTCACAGTCGATGGAAATACTTCCTCGGCAGCGTATCTCATCGGATATACCATTGCGAAACAATTGTGTAAAAAACCAATACGCAAAAAAATCAACAGACATACTTGGAATGGGAAGGAGAATGACAACAAGGGGCTGTGTGACAGCCCCTTGTTCTAGTCATCTTTACAGTGAATATAAGCTTTTGGCCTATAAAGGAGAACGGTTGCTTATTAGTCGTTTAGCCTAGGAAAGCGATGGAACGTTTCGTTTTTTGGGCAAACGCGATCGGATTGTCAATGGACTCCCAGTGGATATACATTAATCGAGGGTTATCATTTAACCAGTGATTGTGAAGGGCTGTTACCTTTATGCCGTTTCGCTGCAGATTTCGAATCAATCGATTGGCTTGATTCTGGAAAACTGCGGTTTCTCCCAGGCAAAGTGCGCGACCCTGTCTATCCAGAGATTCGAACGAAAACAACTGATACCGCACAAGTGGAGAAGTTGTTCGTCTGCCTAAAATAGTTGCGCGCAGATTTCTTGCTCTGCTTACGAAACAGACAGGCCCCGGATCAATTTCATGCTCCCCTCCCAAAATCGCTGCAAAACGATTGCATAATCTTCGAAATGTAGGACTTACCTTAACATTCGCCATTTTGAACCTCCTTATGGGTTTACAAACAGTGTATTAACAGCTAGAGGGAGTTGTTTATGCGAATGCCTAAATTCCATTTTTTATATGATTCAAGGGATGAATGCTTCATCGTTAAGCATCTGCTCTATCAAGAAGATGTTAAGCGTAAAACGCCGTTATGCTCCTGAGTTTAAGAAGCTGGCGGTATTTATTTGTCGGGTCATTACTGCTCTTAAAGCGTGCGTAGCCGTCTCTGTTACAGAAATGGCATAACTACGGACGAGCATTTTTGCCATCCCAAATAATTATTCAATGCTTTCGATATGGTGAATATTAGCCCTGCTTTAGAGCACATTACTTAAAGATTCAAAAACTGTATCTAAATTTACATGAACGAGATAGGAGGATTTTCTGTTGAATAATCAACTGGCCACCCATGAGGTATTGGAAGTCCATGAGCTCATGAATTTCAAAAACACTTGTATGAATAAAACTGCATCCATGTACAATTTGGTTTCCTGCGAACAGTTAAAAAAATTGATGGAAACTGACATTCAAAATTCAGCTCAAGCGATAGCCGACTATAAGAACATTCTGTCTCGCGTACAACAATAATATGGAATTTTCTCAGAAAGGTGGATGAATGAACGATGAATTACTTGCTGAAAAACCTTACTGGAATGAACGGGATGTCCGATCAAATCGTGGCCTCTGACATGCTTATAACGGCTAAATCTGGAGTTAAAGATTTGGCGGTTGCCATAACAGAAGCCGCAACGCCGGAAATTAGAAATGTTCTTAAAAAGCATTTGGACACTGCCATTCAAACCCATGAAGCAATAACTTCCTACATGGTAGAAAAAGGATTTTATCATCCATATAACGTACACGAGCAGTTGCAGGTAGACATTAACGCTGCAACTACTTCATTGAATTTAATTAACGGCTGAGAGTAAAAGGAGCATAGAAAATGGGAATCTTAAGCGGTAACCCTAAAGATGAACCCCTACACTACGGAGAAATATTTGATGTATGGGCATTTTCAACCAAGGCTAAAGGGTGTGTCTCCGTTTATCGGGCTTACCTCAACCATGCCGGGGACAAGGATCTAAAAAGGTTATTAGAAGATTTAGTAAATCAAGCTGAGCTTGAAGCAAAGGAATGCGATCAAATTCTAATTGAGAATGGAATCGCACCTAGTCCATATCCGCCTGAGAGACCGGAATCTAAACTTGAGGAAATACCTATTGGAGCTCGACTTGCGGATCAAGAAATTGCTCCGTTAATTTCTGCTGATACAGCAGCAGGCATGGTCGCTTGCAGCCAAGTAATGGGGAAATCCATTCGGGAAGACATTGGAGCATTGTTCGGGAAATACCATATGACGAAAACAGCACTAGGATTGAAGGCTCTCGAAATCAGTAAAGAAAAAGGATGGTTAATCCCGCCTCCGCTGTTAATAAAGAGACCAGACGGAAAGGAAGCTTAAAAGGTAACCGGACACAAATTCCAGGCTTAAGAGATGTCCGCTAACTTTACTAATTAAATAAAAGCAAAAAAGGAATCCGCTAAACGGGTTCCTCTTTGCATTCCAGGTATCACACAAGAGAATCAAAAAAGGTCGCTTTTTTGATTTGTTATTGGAGCAGGGCTCCAGCTTAAGGAGTGAGGGAAAAGTAATAAAATTCCCCCTTCTTATTAATCTTGCCCACGATTACAGGCTGTTTATCTTTCTTGAATGTATATTCATTCCATTTAACGGATACTTTATATCCAGCCAAATTGACATTGAATATGGACATAACCTTACCGCTTGCTGCAGAAATCGCTTGCTTCTGGGTGTATTTAGGCTTAGCAAAGGATTTGGCAAAATCTTCGTCGCTGGTCCAATCGATTTTCAGCGTATCGACTTCTGACACTTGATTAGTTATTCCGTCAATCTTGACGCGATGATGTTCGTAGCGATCGGCGAAATACCAGAAGAAGCTGTCGGCGACCTCATCCTTTACCCGAGATATGAGAACAATTTTTATTTTCGCCTCTTTGCTTCTTAATTGGTTGATTGCGTTAGCAGCTTTATGTAACCATTTTTTATCTATTTGTGCTGATTTTTCTTCGCATATAAACACTTTTGCTCCCGGATGGAAAAATATAACTGGATCTATAGACTCATTTCATTGTTAAAAGTTGCACCTTTACTGAAAAATCGTTCTTCATTCCACCATTAGTCTATAACTGCCGGGATAATGCATTCCTTAATCAGTCTCCATCTATCGCGAGGATTCATAATAAATTAGGATGCAATGGCTATGACGAGGTTTTTTCTGGAATGCAGCAGATGATATTTCCGCCATCTCCTATTGCTGCGTATGTAAATATTCCATCCTCTTCGCGCAGCCACCATAAATAACCGTAATGATGAGTGTTCATCGCTGTTGATTCTTCTACCCATGACGCCGGAATAACTTGGTGATCGTTCCATGCTCCCCGATTCAAATAGAGAGCACCAAATCGAGCCATATCACGCGGGCTTAGCGTGAGTCCCCATCCTCCCGTTGAATTGCCGCTCGGATCTTTCACCCACCCTCTCACATTCTTGCCGAATAAATCATCGAATCCGAACGATTGCATCTCATAATCCGGAATTTGGGACATGCCGATCGGTTTGCATAACCGCTCATTTGCCAACTCACGGGCACTTTGTCCCGTACTGCGCGTAATGATCGCTGACAACAGGTGTGCTCCTGCGGTTGAATATTTAAAATCTCCGATTCTTCCTCCTTGGCCAAGCATATCCAGTGTATATTTTACCCAGTCAGACTGCATACACATCTGATCAAGCGGTTCTTGCCAATCTTCGAATGGATACGGTACGGTCATCGTGAGTAGATGCCGTATGGTTATTTCTTGTTTCTGCCTATCAGTTGGATCAGGATCATGTTCGGGGAAAAACTCCAGCACCCTCTGGTCTATATGCTTAATATATCCTTCATCTATGGCAATGCCAATGAGGGCAGATAAGATGCTCTTCGTGACAGATGCCACATGATGCGTATCATGTGGCCCATAGCCGTTGTAATATCTTTCATAAGCAATCGCTCGATTTCTTGCAACGACGATGCCGTTTATATTGCTATACTCGGATTTGAGGATAGAGTCAAGCTTTGACAATTTTTCAGCATCCATTTGCAAGGCTTCCGGATCTGCTGCGACTAGCCATTCTGCAGTTGTCCAATCGATTCTGTTCATATCGCTCTCTCTTTCTGCTGCTATTTTTTCTTTACAGGAAAATAGACCTCTGTAAGCATATCTTCAGGTGATGCAGCGTAAATAGGGTCGGTTATATACACTTCGTACGGTGAATTGACTAGTTCATACCCTTCATGTTCGACCCATTCTCTCAGCTTGGCATATACCGATGTCAATTCTGCATATGGACCGTTCACGATAGACCTCGCACACAGGCCGCCCGGCAAATCTCTTGTTCCTTTCACCGTTTCTTTGATAGGGATGGCGAACTCCGTATCATTACCGAGAGGATTATACTCCGGGCTGTGGTAAATCGTAATGGGGGTGCCGAGCATGGTGAGTCTTTCAACAGCGATCTGTTCATAAAGCCTGCTAAAATACGTTCCGTACCCTTGTGCGTAGTCATTGCTGGTCATCATTCGGCGTGTATACAGGATATTTAAAGATTGAGTTTCGACAAGCTGTACTTCTATTTGATCAAGGTGTGACATGATCGGTATACCCTTTTCTACTCTTGAAATGTCCCCACTCAATTGGGTTAAAGTAAGTTCAAGCGCATGCAACTGAAGTTGTATTTCTCTTTTCTTGCGGTGAAGGAGAGCAGACAATTCTTCCTCAGATTTCTCCCCTTCCCACTCCAGAATGGCTCTAATCTCATCGAGTGAAAATTGATAAGATTTCAAGCGATTAATCAAGAGCATTTTCTTTAGCTGCTTGATGGAATAATACCGATAACCGTTTTCCGAGTTAATCTCATCTGGATTTATTAATCCGATTTCCCCGTAATAGCGAAGCGTTTTTGTTGATACTCCGCAAATCTTTGAGAATTCCCCTATCGACAGCAAAGTGGCACTCCCCCTATTTCAAATATAAGAAATGTTTTATCTCTTGTTCCTTGCTCTACCCCACTGTACAACTTCCCCTAAGGGCAAAGTCAATAGGCTGTTGCTTATGTGCTCGCTATTGAATGCCGATGTTGATGTTCATAATAATAAGAAGTCGAAAATGACATGCTATAAGTGATGAACCGTTCCTGTCATAAAGCTCCCTATGTTCATCCTAGCGACAAGACATTCAAGAACATATTCCATCGTGGAGGATTGCATCGTGGAGGATTGCATCATGCAAAAACAATCTAAAATTTTCTTCGTTCTCTTCCTTTCTTTGCTGCTCATGATTTCAGGTTGCGGTGGCGCAAGCAAGAAAGAAGAGAACAATGCAGGCAAGAACAACCAAGCTCAGGAAGAAAAAGATAAAGGCCAAAAAGATGCTACTTCTGGCGCATCCATGGCGAAGTATACCCCAATTGAGGAACTGAAGAACAGCTATGATATCGTAGTTGTTGGCGCGGGCGGCGCGGGCATGACTGCTGCGCTTGAAGCGAAGGCTGCGGGCATGAATCCTGTTATTCTTGAGAAAATGCCAGTTGCTGGCGGCAATACAAGCAAAGCATCTTCCGGTATGAATGCATCAGAAACGAAGTTCCAGAAAGAACAGGGCATTACAGATAAAAATGACTTGTTTTACGAGGAGACCCTTAAGGGTGGACATAACACAAACAACAAAGATATGCTTCACTTCTTCGTTGACAATTCTGCCAAAGCGATTGACTGGCTCGACTCCATTGGTATTACACTCAACAATATTACGATTACCGGGGGCATGAGTGAGAAGCGCACCCATCGGCCTAAGGACGGATCTGCGGTCGGTCAATATCTTGTCACCGGATTACTGAAGAATGTGCAGGAAAAAGGGATTCCGATATTTGTGAATGCAGACGTTAAAGATATTACGATTCAAAACGGAAAAGCGACAGGAGTTAAGGTAGCATTCAGTCAGCATGGCGACAAAACGATTGCAGCAAAATCGGTGGTAATGACGGCCGGTGGATTTGGCGCCAACATGAATCGTATTGCTCAAGTTCGCCCGGATCTGAAGGGTTATGTGACAACAAACCAGCCAGGAAGCACGGGCGATGGCATTTCTATGATTGAGAAAGCGGGCGGAACAACGGTTGATATGGGACAAATACAGGTTCATCCGACCGTTCAGCAGGAGAACTCCTATCTCATCGGTGAAGTTGTACGCGGCGAAGGTGCTATACTTGTCAACAGCCAAGGCAAGCGGTTCGTGAACGAAATGGCTGCTCGGGATAGCGTAACAGCAGCCATTACTAAGCTGACGGAGAAAAATGCGTTCCTCATTTTCGATGCTGGTGTCCGATCACGTGCTAAAGCGATTGAGCAGTATGAAAAAATGGGCTTTGTCAAAACAAATGACACCGTCAAGGCGTTGGCTGAAGAAATTAAAATGCCTGCGGAACAGCTCCAAAAAACGGTCGATACGTGGAATAGTGCAGTGAAAAATAAGAAAGATACGGAGTTTAACAGAAAAACAGGGATGGATCATGAATTGTCTGCTGCTCCGTTCTATGCGATCAAAATCGGCCCAGGCATTCACTACACGATGGGTGGCGTAAAAATTAATACAAATACAGAAGTGCTGGACAAGGACGGCCGCCCTATCCCGGGTCTTTTTGCAGCGGGTGAAGTAACTGGAGGCTTGCACGGGGAGAATCGGATCGGGGGCAACTCAATCGCGGAGATCATCATCTTTGGTCGTCAAGCGGGTACGAAATCAGCGGCGTACGCTAAATCGGTGAAGTAAACGATATATTAAAACGTTATTTACACTGACAGATAAAATTTGCGGCGTATGTACCAGAAGCGGTAAAAATGGCAATGACCTCACCAATGTGCTGAAAACGGTGAGGTCATTAGTTGTTCCGAAATGTTATGCTCGTACTACTAGCAATTGCTTCGATTTGGTTTGAAGAATAGATAGCCACTCCTACACGCTTCTCATTCGCAACGTAAAACATGGCCTGAGCAACGACTTTCGCTTCAATAGCGAGTCGGCTTGGTATAGGCCTGCCTAGCAAAGAAAAAAGGGAGCGAATAACTTTGCTGCTCAAGTCCTCTAACAATCTAGATTCATGACGCTCTCCTAAGAGCAAGGAGGGGCGGAAGATAGAAAGTGCTTCATAGGATACATGCTGTAACTGTTCTTCAAGCATGCCCTTCATCCGGGCATACCAGAACGGAGACTTCATATTTGCATTCATGGAACTAACGACGAGAAAATGACGTGCTCCTTGTTCCTTACTCAATTTGGCTAACGATGTTGGATAGTGAACGTCTACTTGGTACATGGCTTCTTTTGATTTAGCTTTCTTTATCGTTGTTCCTAGACAACAGAAGACATCATCAACAGCCAATTGCTCGGCAACCTGTTCAAGCTGATCGAAAGAGCAGACGATCTCTGTTAGCTTCGGATGTTTTGTCTCCAGCGGCCTCCTGACAATCGCATACACCTGGTCATAAGTATCGGATTGCAGCAGAATATTTAGCAATTCTCTCCCGATTAGTCCGCTAGCACCAGCAATTAATGCCTGCTTTCCGTTCAACTTCATATCCCCCTTGCCTCATAATCTACAATCAATTGCAGAAAAAACGCTGAGGTCTTTTATTCATTATTTCTTGAATCGATCCACTTCAATCCCGACGCTGCGCAATTTGTTTTCTGCTTCCGCCTCAATCATCTCTTTGAACATGGTTAGCACAGGGCTAAAATCGGTATGCTTGCCCATCAAAAAGCTCATTTCGTATTCAATATCAATCCATGTGCTTATATCTGCCTCGTTATGTTGGATTTGAGCCTCCAGCTTATCCAACGCATTCGCCACTTTGGCTTCATAAGTCTCTTTGCGTTCAAATTCCATCCATAGATCGTACACGTCCAATCCCAAATCGCCGGTTAATGTATCCCGAATCTTTTCTATCGCTTTCATCTCGTTAATCACTTTTTGCTTTCTTAATTGTTCATTTTGAATGGTATCGAATGCAGGGATGTCCTTTGCCTCCGCCTCCACTAAGTCATGAATAATGATCATTTTCAACATTTTCGCTGTATCTATTTTTTGATCTAGATAAGGCTCAATAAGCAAGGCCATCAGCGAAACTCTCCACGTATGCTCAGCAACACTTTCCTGCCTGCCGTTAGACAGCCAGCTATGTCTCAGTTCATATTTTAGCTTCTCGCCCAGCTTAATCACACTAAGCATGTTGGCAAGGTTGGATTTCAATAGTTGTTTTTCCATGTATGCACACACTCTCTCCTCTTGGTGTCTCTGCTACTGTATATGTAAAACAATGAATCTTCCTTCTAGTGTATTAAAAATATTCTGTTCTATCAAACAGGATCTCAAATATCGATATTCTCTTACGTTACATCCTCAACGGGATGGGCTTTGACTTATTCTATCTCTTCCGCGTCTCGATGTTCATCATTTTTTGTGAATGGTAAATAAGTTTGCCGATGAATTTGAGAGTATGGGAATTGACTTTTTATCAGCTTTGCGCCTAAAATCACAATAGCTTATATATTAGAACAGATTGAAGGGATTTATATGCCATACATTCGTTTCAAAGGATTTCAAGATTCATTCGTAGAAGAGATTACACCTGAGGTTGTAGAAAACTTTGCCTCCATTGTTCATATTGAGCAGGAAAAGGTCAAAATTGAGGTGCTCAATGTCCACATTATTACGAACACACCATTATCTGTTGAAATTATGATGTTTCAGCGAGATCAGGAGACGCATGACCAGGTTGCGTTTCGATTGAACGAAATGTTAAAAGAGCGGGGATACCCAGGCGTGCACATCTTTTTTGTTATTTTAAACCCCCACTTATATTATAAAGAAGGACTGCCGCTAAAATAGTGAGTGTCGTGTCCATGCCGATTAATTTCTATATTGTTGCGTACACTATACCTATTGCAGTAAGACTACGGGGGGTATCGGCATGAACGCACAACGAGCTAGGCAAATTGCAAACTCGCCAAAGCTAGCTAACGTCACCTATAATGGAAGGCAAATTTACATTCAACATGTAGATGCAGACAGCCAAACAGCGAGAGTGTTTCCAATCGACGCTCCTGAAGAGGAGCAAAATGTTCCTTTATCTCAATTGATTGAACATTTGGGATAATGTATCCAAAGGTTATCACAAAAAAGTGCCTTATGCGACTATAGGCACTTTTTTTATGCTTATTCGAGTATTCCCTATTCATTTTTTCACTCTCGAAACCGTCATCCCATCACCAATCGGCAGCAGCACCGATTCTAATTGAGGATGATTGGCAACGGTCACATTGAATTTCTTCATAATTTCCGTATATTGTTTTGGCTGAGCATCTGGGTCGGTATCAGCTACACTTCCGCCTGCAAGCACGTTATCTGCAACAATGAGAGCACCCGGTTCTGCTAGCTGGATGCAATACTGCAAGTAGTTTTCATAATTTTGCTTATCTGCATCGATAAAAAAGAAGTCAAACCGCTTTTGGGCACTCGCCAACTGCTTGAGACTGTGCAAGGCTTCGCCAGTCATGTAGGATACTTGCTGTGCGAAGCCGGCCTTGGAGAGATGGCTGAATGCTAGCTGCGCATATTTCTCCTCTAATTCAAGAGAGGTTAATCTTCCTTCATCTCCGAATCCTCTTGCAAGGCAGATTCCGCTATATCCGCCTAATGCGCCGATTTCCAACACCTTTTTGGCCCCGGAGATGGACACAAGCATCGTCAATAGCTTTCCAGAGGACGGGGGTACAGAGATAGAGGGCATCCCATTTACTTGGATAGACGCAATCACTTCCTCCAAGAGAGCATCTTGACTGCAAAAAACAGTATCGATATAACTATTTATTTGTTTCACCGGTGATCATTCCTCCTCATCACTGTCTGCCCCTTCCTTATTCTCTTTATCTGAAGTACTCTTCGAGCGCTTGTCTTGAATGTGTTTGTTGATTTCTTCATTTTCATGGATTTCAAATCATTGTACAAATTCGTTAATGACCATATCGATTGCCCTCAGCACGCCGACTAAAATGGGACGAATTGATCAAACTCTGGCTGATCCAGCTGCTGCTTGAGAGTAGAACGCTTCAGATCAGCATTTCCAAGAATACTAGCGCTCTGCCTCGTCGAAACGTTTTTGGTCAGTGAAGGCGGGAATCTCCCCTGCCACGATGACGCTCGCCTCGTTGATGTTCTTCACGATGATGCCCTTCTTTTGTCAATTCCTTGAATCGATCATTGCTCATGAATGGACACTCCTTAATTGTATACAATTATATTGCTGAATATGATCGTATACATTTTGTTAATGAACATGCAACAGATAAGAGTAGATTGACAATTGGGCATTAGATCTATATAGTTTAGTTTAGTTAACTTAATATATTATTCGCAGTTGCAAGCCATAATAATGATTCGGAAGGAGACTTATCATGAATTCGGATTACCGTAGAGTTGTTCATGACATTAACGACGCCATACAAGATTACTATACGGTCTACAATAAAGGGGCCGGTAAAATTGATGCGTATCAATTAACGGTTCAACAAGAAAATGTGATGCTATTTATCATGCGTCATGAGCGAACAACCGCACATGAAATTGCAAATGCCTTCGCGATTTCCAAAAGTGCGGTTAGTCAAGTACTGTCCAAGCTTGAGTCTCGTGGTTTTATCGTCCGTGAAAGCAATCCGAACAATTTGCGCGAATCGTTTATTCTGCTTGGAGCAGAAGGACAGCAATATGCTGCATGGATTGATGAGGCGGACGAAACCTTTGTCAGGACTTTATTCTCCCAAATTGAACTTGCGGATTTGAAGCAAATGCTCCAAACCCTGAACAAAATTAATCGAATTATGCAGGAATCTACTACAAAACGCTAACATCAAATTGAAATTACAATCTTTATTAGAGTTATTGCATTCCGTTGTTATGTAGAACAGTGAGGAACAATTATGCATTCAGTCACAAAAGAAAAAATGTCATTAGCATTAGTGCTCTTTAATTTATTTATTGCCTATGTCGGAATTGGTCTTGTCGTACCTGTCATGCCCTCCATTGCAAAGGAGATGCATATAAGCGGCCAGACTGTAGGATACCTGGTATCGGCGTTTGCGTTTGCGCAGCTGTTCGCATCCCCATTTACCGGTGTGTGGGTGGACACCTTCGGCAGGAAAAAAATGATTGTATTCGGTCTTATGCTTTTCTCATTCTCCGAGGTACTATTCGGAATTGGTACACAGGCATGGGTTCTGTTTGCCTCGCGTATATTGGGCGGGATTAGCGACGCCTTCATCATGCCGGCTGTAATTGCGTATATCGCGGATCGAACGACAATGGAGAATCGGGCAAAAGTATTAGGATATCAAGCTGCTGCCATTAGCTCCGGGTTCATTATTGGCCCTGGCCTTGGCGGGTTCATAGCTGAATTAGGCATACGTGCTCCCTTCTTCTTCGCGGCAGCATTTGCTTTCATAGCGGGCTTATTCTCCTTGTTCATGCTGCAGGAATCGTTATCGAAGGAACAGATGGAAAATAGCCGTGCAGAAAATGTTCGAGTCCGTTTTTTGGCTGAAATGAAGAAGTCTGTGCAGTCGAACTATTTTATCCCGTTATTAATCGTATTTGTATTGGCCTTTGGATTGGCGGCATACGAGATGATGTTCAGTCTTTTTGTCGATGTAAAATTCGGTTTTACTGCCAAAGATATTGCCTTCATTATTACAATCGGCTCTATATTGGGTGTGGCAGCTCAGATCTTGTTATTTGATAGGATGGTGGCGAAATTCGGCGAGAAAAAGATCATTCACGCATCTTTAACCACAGCGGCCATCTTTATATTGGCAACGGTGTTCGTAAGCAGTTATGTAGCGATTATGGTTGTGACAAGCATCGTCTTTTTCGCATGCGACATCCTACGCCCTGCTGTCACCTCCTTGCTGTCCAAAATGGCCGGAGATAATCAAGGCTTTGTTGCAGGTATGAACTCAACGTACACAAGCTTGGGCATTATAGCAGGACCTGCTATTGGCGGTTATTTATTCGATATGAATATCAACACCCCGTATATCTTTGCATCCATCGTGCTGCTTGCAGCCCTTATGATATCTGTGATATGGAGTCGTAAAGTGAAGCAGCAAACAGAATAACCACAAGCAAAGCGACGGCGGTTGCATAGAACGCCGTCGCTTTGCTTGTGAGTCTTCCACATATTCATTCCATTAACTGCTTCCTGACGATTGCTAATAAATATCGCTACTTTAAGTGCTGCAATTTGTATTGAGATAGCTGGTACCCTTTAGTCACCGTATATAAGTATCCATCGCCGGCATAATAATACTTTCGAGATGATTCATCATATGGATATTCATACATAACTTTTAAAGTCTTGCCGTTCAGCACTTTATTCCCATTCTCAATATTCATTACAATATGATGATCCAATGCCTCGGAAATGGCAGGTATCGGAAGATTAGACTTGATGGAAGTGTTGGCAACTAAGCCTTTAGCATTGTATAAGCTCATGACGCCATCTGCATATACGACATAATTTTGTCCTATGGATTGAATCCACGCATTTCCTGGAATAACTCGTTCCCATCGTGTTTTTCCTTTTGCATTGAGGGCAATCAATTTATTTCCGCTCTTTGGTATATTCACACGGAGAAGAATATCACTGTTGTTAATGACCCAGGTTGCTTCACCTACATAGGTTACCGCTCCATTAGGGAGATTGTAAGTGAACAGCTTGTTTAATTTCGAACCATACACTGCTACCTTCGAATTCCCGATCTCCCCGATTTGAGACACAACATATTGACCGCCAATGACGTTATATATCTGTCCCAGTGCCACTTCAGCAAGCTTTTTGCCATTAGCACTATAGGCATATGCTCGCGGTTTGCTTTTCGCTGTAGGTGCAACCTTTTTATCAGGGTCGATTAGTAAAATCGTACCATCGTTCATCACATGCACGTCCTCGGCATTTGGTACTGGAATTGTCCAATTGCTTTTCCCGGAGGCATTCACGGAGAATAATTTAGTCCCTTGACCATCTTTTACGAGAGCGTACACCGAGCCGATCTTGCTATAAGCAATCTTCGTCCCCCATGGATAGGGAGTTCCTTTTTGATAGAATGTGAAAGACCATTTTGGCTTGCCGCTGCTCTCATCTACGGCAGTGACAACACCTGCTTCCCATACTTTCGTTTGAGAGGCGATATAGGTATTCGAAGCCAAATATACGGTTTTCGTATTCGGAATATGATAGGGCGCCTCAATAAATTGATTCATCTCAGACAAGTTTTTTGCCAACTTGGCTTCGGCAGCGGTTTGCTTACACTACTAGCTGAGACGCTAGTTACAGCACTCAAGCAGAATACAACTGCCAACACGGCACTGCTCCATCTTTTGATCCTTTTGTTCGACAACATGATGTTTCACCACTCCTGTTAATGTATGTAACTACATGGATATATGAACATGTAATATATTAACATGGTCTTTGCAAATTTTCAGGATAAATTCAGGAAAACTTGTAATTAGCTGCACTCCCATACACCGGCAATCCCGCCAGGAATCTCGGGTACATAAATCTGTAAGACGGGAACCATTGGCCCGTCTTGATCAGTCGGCCAACCTAACTCTGGATGGATGTAGAAATGACCGCCTAACCAGCTCCGTCTGCTGTCTTCAGGACGGAATCCTCCAATTTGGGCGGTCGCAGGTTTCTTCCCAAAACTAATCAGCGTATTGAAAACATCCATTTTCGTCATGAACCTCCCCTATATATGGTCATTCGTTATTTTGTATCATTGTAGCAACCTGTTAAGGAGGGTGGCTTTAGTGGAAATGTTTCGTTTGTATTATAGCTTGCCGGGTCATGTATATGAACTTTTCACTGGAAGGAAATACAATCGATCAGACATAATTACCTTAATATGTTAATATAGTACGGAGAATAAGAATGATATATGATGAATCCCACATTACACATTTTACATACTTCTGCATCCGAACTTAGGAGTAAAGGGGCTGTGCATTCATGAAAAATAAAGGGTATATTCCGGCTATGAAGTTCCATTGGTTAACCCCTGTATATGATCCGGTGTTAAAATGGGCTATGAAAGAGAACAAGTTCAAGACCCATTTGGTTCAGCAAGGGAATATAAAGCCAGGTCAACGTATTCTCGATTTGGCTTGTGGAACGGGTACATTAACGCTAATGTTGAAGCAAGCGCAGGGGGAAGCTGAAATTGTAGGGCTTGATGCTGACCCAGAGATATTGGCGATTGCGAAGAATAAGGCAGTACAGAATAAGGTGGACATTGATTTTCAGCAAGGAATGTCCACGGATCTCCCTTTTCCAGATGCTCATTTGGATCAAGTTTTTTCAAGTCTCTTTTTCCACCATTTAACCCTCGAAATGAAGCGCCTAACGGTAGAAGAACTGCATCGCACCTTGCGTCCTGGCGGGACGATTAATATCATTGATTTTGATAAACCGCAAAATAGTTTGATGCGTCTTGCCTTTTACCCGATTCAATGGCTGGATGGCTTCATAACGACCCGGGATCACGTCCACGGTATTCTTCCTGAATTGTACCAGGAAAGTGGATTTGAGAATGTGCAGCAAACCGGTCAGTTTGCGACTATCTTCGGTACGATGCGCTCCTATCGTGCACAGAAGCCGTCGGTATAATGGCATCCTTATTTCATACAACATGAATGAAAATTGTTCTAATCTGCTCTATTGAAAAAGATATATTCTTTCTATCACATTCCCATGTAAAAACGACTCTGACGCAAATTGCGAAAGAGTCGTTTGTTCGTTCTGTATTAAATATGAAAAAGAAGCATATTATTTTAGTTTTAGCTTTTTTGGTCGTTGCGCACGGATTCGGCACATATGCGGCGCTTGACCGTTATTTGAGCAGCAATGCTGAGGTCGAGATTGTAATGGAAATGCCAAATGCGTCAGTGAATGCAGATGGAACGGACTCCGCTGCGAAGCCGGCAGGAAAGACGTTCTCGACTAATGAGCCGAACGGAAAATGGAATGTCGATCTGATGAATATGGAGGTCATGTCCGGTGAAGGAGTCGTCGACATGGCTTCGCTTGATTCCGGAAATACCAGCGAGATGGCCATGTGAAGGAGCGCGAAGCTTTGTCGGCGGTTGACACATATCCGCAAGCAACATTCTCGACTAAATCTTCTACACCGTTACCGCCAGACCTTACCGATAAACTTCGAATCAGAGGCTATGTACAAGGATGGCCAATAACTTCTATCCGGTAAGACAAAAGTGACTTTTGCCGACTTCAGCATGACTAGTCTTCATTCTATCTTTTTAGATACTAAGAATGAATTAGCTGTATAGTTGGAACTATTTTGCAAAAAGCTAAAAGCTGATGGAGAAACATATTTTAATAGAAACGGCAATCCCGCAGTATCTTACACTTGCTGATTGTCGTTTTCTAATATGTATGGCGATATTTTGTTTAAGGAAAACAGAAAAATCCGTATTGATCCTTATTGAAATTATGTTATTATTTACCATGTAGATATTCCTGTTCTTTATGTAATTGATTTTACGCAAGACATATTACACTAAGAATGGGAGCTTTTTTAATTCCAGGTTGAGATCAAAAACCTGAGATTATCTCAAGTGAGGAGTGATAAAGGCTAATTGTTTGATTCTATTTCTTCTTATTTTCTATATAAGGAGGCTTTCTATGAAAAAGATGATCGATAAGAAAGTATTCATGCTGGCAATTGTGATCGTAACCGTTCTTGCATTTCCTTTTACTGCTTTTGCTGCTCTAATTGCCCCATCGTTAGCGGTTAGTGCATCGAATGCAGCTTGTACCTTAAGCTGGAATACGATTAATGGAGCAACAGGTTATGATATTTATCGCAATGGCAATTGGTATAAATGGACAAATACGTTGTCCTACGCTGATACGGGATTGACCAACGGATCAACCTATACGTATGCAGTTGCTGCGCAAAATGATAAAACTAGTCCTGTAGAGACATCTCCGCAAAGCACCAGCAAAGCTTGCACGCCGACTGCCTCAGGCGGCAGCACATTGCCCGCCCCTACTTTATCGCTTCGTGCATCGAATGGAACCTGCAGCTTAAGCTGGAATGCTATCAATGGCGCTACAGGCTATGACGTCTATCGCAATGGCGATTGGTATAAATGGACCAGCGCTTTGTCCTTTTCCGATACGGGATTGACGAACGGAACAACCTATACGTATACCGTTGCCGCACAGAATGACACGACAACTCCTGTTACTACTTCGCCGCAAAGCTCCAGTAAAACTTGCAAACCTGTTTCTGACGGTACCGGTGGCGGCTTTGTCGTTACCGAGGCTCAATTCAATCAAATGTTTCCTAACCGCAATCCATTCTATACTTATTCCGGTTTTGTATCCGCTCTGTCCTCCTACCCTGCCTTTGCCAATACAGGAAGCGACACGATTAAAAAACAAGAAGCTGCTGCTTTTCTAGGAAATGTAGCCCAAGAAACAGGACATTTAAAATACATCGTCGAGTTGGATACGGCAAATTATCCGTTTTATTGCGATAACAAAAATGTTCAGTATCCATGTGCTCCTGGTAAGCAGTACTATGGAAGAGGCCCGCTCCAAATAAGTTGGAACTACAACTATGGTGCCGCTGGCGCTGCATTGGGACTTCCGCTACTGACCAATCCAGACTTGGTCGCGCAGGATTCTTCAGTAGCATGGAAAACGGCCTTGTGGTTCTGGAACACACAGAACGGAGCAGGAACGATGACTCCACATAATGCAATTGTCAACGGCGCAGGCTTCGGGGAGACTATCCGTTCCATTAATGGGACACAGGAATGTAACGGCTCAAATCCAGCCGCAGTAGAGAACCGAATCAATTTCTTCACGAATTTCGCTAAACTGCTCGGTATCTCAACGGGAAGCAAACTCAGATGCTAGTTTTAGCATTGGTGTATATGGCACTCGTATGACTACCAAAGGACTATCAAAGCAGTGTTTCATGTGAATTCATACAATAAAAAAACCGACTCTGTCATATAGCGTCAGAGTCGGTTTTTTACATTATCAGTTAAAATACTTTCGTTGTCCAGGACTCACAGTTCCATGTTTCTGTCACGATATCACGATAGAATTCAGGTTCGTGAGAAATTAGCAGGACGCTGCCCTTGTATGCCTTAAGAGCACGCTTCAGCTCTTCCTTTGCATCGACGTCCAAATGGTTCGTAGGCTCGTCAAGTACAAGCAAGTTCGTCTCTACGTTAATGAGCTTGCACAGGCGAACTTTCGCCTTTTCCCCACCACTAAGCACAGCAATTTTACTCTCAATATGCTTCGTTGTCAGACCGCACTTAGCGAGTGCTGCACGTACTTCGAATTGCGTAAAGGAAGGGAACTCTTTCCAGATTTCTTCGATACATGTATTGTAGTTTGTATCTTTTACTTCCTGCTCGAAGTATCCGATGTCCAGGTTATCGCCCTTCTCTACGGAGCCCGAGATTGCAGGAATTTCGCCCAAGATACTGCGAAGCAATGTCGTCTTCCCGATACCGTTCGCGCCGACGAAGGCGATCTTCTGGCCGCGCTCCATACGGAGGTTCAATGGACGGGACAATGGCTCATTGTAACCAATAACCAAGTCCTTCGTCTCGAATACAAGCTTGCTGGAAGCACGGGAATCCTTGAAGTTGAACTGCGGCTTCGGCTTCTCCTTTGCCAGTTCGATCACTTCCATCTTGTCGAGCTTCTTCTGACGGGACATCGCCATGTTGCGTGTCGCGACACTGGCTTTGTTGCGTGCAACGAAGTCTTTCAAGTCAGCGATCTCCTGCTGCTGGCGCTTATAGGCAGATTCCAGCTGCTGCTTCTTCATTTCATAGACTTCCTGGAACTTGTCGTAGTCACCCACGTAGCGGTTAAGCTCCTGGTTCTCCATATGGTAGATCAGGTTAATAACGCTGTTCAGGAACGGAATATCATGTGAGATGAGAATGAACGCATTCTCATACGCTTGCAGATAACGCTTGAGCCATTCGATATGCTGCTCATCCAAATAGTTCGTAGGCTCGTCCAAGAGCAGGATGTCTGGCTTCTCAAGCAAGAGCTTCGCGAGCAGCACCTTCGTACGCTGACCGCCGCTCAAGTCGTGTACGTCTTTATCTAAGCCGATATCAACCAAGCCAAGTCCGCGGGCCGTCTCTTCGACCTTCGCATCGATCAAGTAGAAGTCTTGATTCGTGAGCGTATCTTGAATCGTACCGACTTCCTCTAGAAGCTTCTCCAGTTCTTCTGGAGTTACGTCTCCCATTTTTCCATACATATCGTTCATTTCTTGTTCCATATCAAATAAATATTGGAACGCGCTTCTCAATACATCGCGAATCGTTAATCCTTTGCTAAGTACGGCATGCTGATCAAGATAGCCGACGCGTACGCGCTTGGACCATTCAACTTTGCCTTCATCCGGTTGCAGCTTGCCGGTAATAATATTCATAAAAGTGGACTTGCCTTCTCCATTGGCGCCAATAAGTCCAATGTGCTCGCCCTTGAGCAGGCGGAAGGATACGTCCTTGAAGATCGCACGGTCTCCAAAGCCGTGGCTGAGTCGTTCTACGTTTAATATGCTCATTCATGACACCTTTTCTTTTATTCTTTGTACTCGATATATTATAAACGTTATCGAGCTTAAAAGTAAGCGTAAATTCACTTAGCCGCATTATGAACGAAAATCATTCACTTTCCGAATCGTTGTGCCGAGTTCGTATGTACATTATGACTCCCTTCTTCAAAAAAGTATAAATGAATCATCATCTTTGACAAATGATCGCCTTTCGAATAAAATGAATGATAGTCAGTCATTTGTGATCGAGTTAGAAGGAGGTCATACTCATCGAAGACAAAAAGGAACGTATTGTTCGTGCGGCTATAGAAGTATTGTGCAGCAAAGGCATTGAAAAGACGAAGGTATCTGATATCGTGAAGGGAGCCGGTATTGCACAGGGCACATTTTATCTTTACTTCCCTTCTAAGCTGGCTGTCATGCCATCCATTGCAGAAGTCATGGTGCAGAAGATTATTGAGGCGCTGCAAAGCTCGGTTGATCAGGACGCCCCCGTTCATGAACAGGTTAAATCATTTATTGCAACCGTATTCCAGCTTCATCATGATGGCCGAGAGCAATTAGCGCTGTTGTATGCAGGATTGGCTTCCAGTGAGCATTTAAAGGAATGGGAATCCATTTATAAGCCTTACTATGATTGGGTTTCTGCACTATTGGAAAAGGCTCAAGCCAATGGCACAATTCGGAAATCGCTAAATACAGCTAGAACGGCACGGATTGTAATTGGAGCTATTGAATCCGCAGCTGAGCAAGTATATCTGTTCGATCAAGCAGATGAATCAGAAATACAAGCGCAAGCGGAAGAAGTATACGCCTTCGTCACTCACGCACTTGGGATTCAGGGCCTGTAGTTCAAGGGCCTAACTTTTTGTCTATAAAATGACTGAATGTCATTCATATTAGGAGGGGCGTAAAACATGAATCGTTCTTGGATGTATGTCATACTCACTTGCCTGTTCGAGCTGCTGTGGGTTTTCGGTTTTAATGTGGCTTCATCGTGGTGGCATTGGGCTATCATTCTCGGAATTATCACAGTAGATTTTCATTTCTTGGCAAAGGCTTGCGAGAAGCTTCCTACCGGTACCGTTTATGCGATCTTCGCAGGAGCTGGAACAGTCGGTACTGCACTGATGGATGTATTGTTCTTTGGCGGGAGTCTTAGCGCAGGCAAAATTGTATTTATGATCGTACTGATTGCAGGCGTAATTGGGCTTAAATTGGCGGATCAAGCTGGCTCGGATAAACAACAGAAAGGAGTTGCGTAACGATGGGTTGGCTGTTTGTATTCTTGGCAGCAATGTGCGAGATGGTCGGGGTAGTCGGACTAAAGAAGTACTCCCAGCATAGAACGCTGCAAAATGGAGTATTCTTCTTAGGAGGATTCGGTGCTTCATTCGCCCTCCTCTATACTTCATTCCTGTATCTTCAGGTTAGTATCAGCTATGCAGTATGGGTCGGGATCGGCACAGCAGGAGCCGTGCTTATCAACATGATTTTCTTCGGTGAAAGCAAAAGCCCTGCACGGATCGTGAGCCTCATCGCCATTATCATTGGGGTTACGGGTTTAAAAGCATTGTCCTGATGAGCTTCTGAGGACACAACTGAACAAAAAACAATAAGCCGCCAAGTCGAACTTAGCGGCTTATTTAGATGCTTCACTACGTTTACATCAAATGCAACTTGTGATCCGAGAGATGGAAGTGAACTTCAGCTGCATGCTCCACGAACTTCTTGTCGTGCGTAACGAAGATGATCGTCCCCTCATATCCGGAAATGAACCGTTCCAGTGCTTCAACAGCATAGATATCTAAAAAGTTGGTCGGTTCATCCAACAATAGAATGTTATACTCGCCTAGGAATAGCAGGCATAGCTGGAGACGAATCGATTCCCCACCGCTCAAGGATCGAACACTCTTCTGAATGTCAGTCCCGATGAACTGCATAGCATGCAGCACACCTCGCAAAAATCCTTCCTCATAGTCGGAGCCATTTTTGACGAATTGCAGCACGGTCTCATTGCTTGTAAATTGATAACTCATTTGACGGAACCATCCCATTTTCGCTTTTGGAGAAATGGTTAAGCCTGCCCCCGCATTTGCAATATGCTCCAATAAGGAGCTTTTTCCGCTGCCGTTTGCTCCAGTAATTGCTATTTTCTTTCCCAACGGAAACTGGAAGTTTACATCTTTTAGCAAAATAGTATCGCCTATCTGGAGTGTTAGTCTGTCTGCCATAATGGGATATTTATTGTGCAATTCCAATGCTTTCGCTTGGCGGAACACGATTTGTCGGTCTTCCTGCACGGCTTCTACTTTTTGTAGCTTTTCCATGCGATGTTCAATTGCGCGCGCGGCACGATGGACTGCTTTTTGGCTGGTGCCTTTCGATTTTGTTTCGAACATGCGGTTTGCCAGTGTCTTCGACTCTTTCCTTGACATGCTGCCTGCCTGCGCAATCTTTTCGGCCTTTTTCATTTTCTCTTGTGCAGCTTTTTCTAGGCGGTTCTTCTCCTTGATGAACTGCTCATGAGCTTGCATCTGCTGTTCGCGCTCCAACCGCTTCTGTTCGATGTAACCGCTGTAGTTCCCTGCGTACACACGTACCTTGCCTTCATGAACTTCCCAAATCGTAGTAACAAGCTCATCCAGTACGACACGGTCATGACTGATCAGGACAAGCGCTCCGCAGTAATAGCGCAGCTCATCGAGCAGGAATGCAATGCCTTCTTGATCCAAATGGGTTGTCGGCTCATCGATGAGCAACGCTTCGTAATAATGAGTCAGCAAGTGCGCCAGCTTCAGCCTTGTCTGCTCCCCGCCGCTTAACCCCTCAGTACAATTCGGAACCGCCAATCTGCCTAGTAACGCTGGATCTGCTTCAGCATCTGCTGGCGCCTCCATTTGCTCAAACAAGCCAAACTCGACATGCCGTTTCACGTTTCCGCTCATGGGTTGAACAATACCTGCAAGCAGCTTGAGAAGCGTGCTCTTTCCTGCCCCGTTCTTGCCAACGATGCCAATACGGTCAAACTGATGTACAGCTAACCGGTCTATCCTGAATACCTCTTTATCTAAATACGTCACTTCGACGTTTGCGAGTTCAAAACAAATGTGTTCCATCTTATATGCTACCTCCGAAATATATTCATTTCGTATCGATAGCCATAGGAATAGGATCGATACGAGCTTCTATCTGGTTAAGAAGAAGCCCGTATTAATAGAACAATAAAAACTGCACGTATCTTCCCTCCTACTTTGTTTCAAGCCTATCGAGCCAAATGGTCTCCATTTAAAGCTACCGCATAATGGTAGCTCCGTCAACAACATTACGTTTCAAAGCTAATCACTATAAATTATCAATGCTGTTAAGTACCAAAATAAGTCCTGCAATACACATGACCCACGAAAGAGCCGAACCCGTGCTTGCAATCTTATCTCGAATTCTCTCCAATGGCTTCTGCATCCAACGACCGAATAAGAGATGCAGTACAAGCAGTACAAGCGGAGGAACAATCATGACGAAATTATAAGCTGCCAGGACTGGAATCCATTGATTCGCTGGCAGATGAGCTGCGGTCATAAGGCCAATCGCAGCAAAATAAGGAAGTGCAGTCGCTACTTCAATTAATGATGTTGTAAAACCTAGTCCGATCATGGAATGGATGCTTTTGGATTTCGGCCGGTATGGTTCGGTCGTCTTCTTCTCAGGAATTTTAAAACTGCCGATAAACAATCCTGCCCCTATAATCGTCATCAGCCAGTTGATTGTCCGGTTCTGAAATATGCCGGATACGGCTTCAAAGGCAGCATCAATGCCCAACATCAGCGATACGCCGACTGCAAAATAAAATCCTGCTACTGTAATCAAGTAAGAGAAAATAAGCGGGATAAGACCTTCCTTGACTGTAATAAGCAAATAAATCGTAACCCCCAGCGTGGCGGGACTGAGAGTGTCTAACAGTGACAACGCTCCAACGGAAAGAAGCAATTCTATCGTCATAATCCCCCTCCTTGTTCAAACGGTTAAGCGCGAGAACTAGTCCTCTTTTTTGAAAATTGTTTTGAATAGATACCCTGCCCCTACCCCAATTCCCACACCTGGTAATGCATTTCCGAGCAATAGACCAATTCCCGCTCCGATGATCGTGCAAGCGTAAATAATAAGATCGCCTTTCTTCACTTTACTCCTTCCTTTCGCTATCTGTTTTTGGTAATTACGTGTCCTCCCTTCCTATCGGCTTTCATTCTACAAGATGACGTTGCGTCATTTTCAAGCCTAATCTATGAAAAAAATTATGGTTTTTCGTCTTTAAAAACCGTTTTTTAAAGAAAATTCAGTTACCGATGAAAAAAGCGGTTGAACGTTACGTTGCGTCATCTTGTATAATGGAGGTTCATGAATATTCCAAAGAAGGTGTTGCGCTACGATTCCGATTCAAGAGGTTACCAAGCAAACTGGCATAACCGTCCGCACGCTGCGCTATTACGATCAAATCGGGCTGCTGAACCCTTCAGCCAAAACGGCTGGCGGGCATCGAATCTACTCTGAGGATGATTTAATGAAATTGAAGCATATCCAATTTTTGAAGCAGATGGGCTTTCGTTTACAGGAGATCGATGAATTATTAGCGATGCAGGATCGGGATTGGTTCGCCAGCCTAAACAACCAGCTGACGTATATATTAGAAGAACAAGAGAAACTAAAGCAAATGGAGCAGTATCTCCGTGAATTAATGCACAGCATGGTCTTCGAAGGCAAGGCGAAAGGTGACGCCGTGCAGAAGTTGATTCAATTGTCTGGCCACAGTAAGGAAACAAGGAAGAAATACCGGGAGCTTATGTTCAAGGAACACGAGCAGAAGCTTTTATCGCGCTTGCCGAACGTTTCCAGCGATGATCCAGATTCATTGGAGTGGATCGCACTTATTGCACAGTTGAAGCAGAATATGGATGCTGGGCCGGATGATCCCCAAACCCAGCGTATCTTGAGGCGCATGTTGGAAAAAGCCGATGATTCATTCTCAGGCGAACCTGAATTTCTTGATAAAATGTGGTCAGTCCGGAAATGCCCGGAACAATCTGCTCAAATCGGACTGTATCCACTGGAACCGGAGCTGTTAGAATTTGTCGAGCAGGCCTATGAAATTTATCTCTCTAGGCATCGAATACGATCAGAATAGATTGAGAGTTTTTGAGTATGGAGTGAAATAGAGCAGCCTTCCTGTGATAGGATGGCTGCTATTATCATGATTCTATTTTTTCATGATTGCTTCAGCAAAAGAAACGGTCTTCAGAAGATGCGCATATTCCTCTGGAGTCGCGCCGCTTTCTACACACCAACACATTCCCATTGCCGTTTCTACATACAGACATTTCCTTATGACATCATTCGGAATCGAAAGCTTCTTGGTGAGAATACCTATAATTTCGTCTATTTTCTCATATAAGTCCTCCGTAATGCTTTCATCAAACTCATTTAATATAAATCGAGGAATATCGAATACAGGATCGCCGATTACACCCTTCGGGTCGATGATCAGGTATTCCCCATTGCTGCCGAGCAGCATATTATCATGATGAAGATCACCGTGCAGCAGCAGATTTTGCGAATAGTTCGAGGAAATGGACAAGCAAATCTTTCTTGCACATTGCATGTGTCTTGTTAATTCAGGGCAATCGTGACGCTGACTCATGTAATCTGTTATCCGCTCAACCCAACCGACATAGGTTGGAAATTTTTCTGCCTCAACAGCCGCAATATGTAAATTCGAATATAGGGAACAAAATATATCTAATCTTCGCTGTAACGAATCCTCGTCCCGCAAGGTAGTACCCGGCTGCAAACGTTCTAATAGGATAACGCCGTTATCGATATCTGCTCGATACACCTTACAGAATCGTTGCCCATCATATTGACGCAGCGTCGAAACTTCCGTCCAAATCGTTTCTGAAGGCTGTCCTATTTTTAGTACCGTATGGCCATCCTGTTCCGAATAGCAAGTGAACACTATGTTTGCAGAGAAGGATGGAATCAGCTGCAATGAGGACAACGACCACTTCTCGGCATAATCATCAATATAACACAGCATCTGTTCATAAAACGTGTTGCCAAATCGCTTTATAATCGTATCGATTTGCTCCTGTGTAAATATGCTAGATAGGCACTCCACATCCATTCCCTCCAATGTCTAAATATCTTCTTATCCATTTTCAAGTATATAAAAAGCTGCCCCACTAGTTCATTCAGGACAGCTTTGTTTGCTTTGTTGTTACGCTTATTAGTTGTTACTAACCGTTGCGGCAGGTTCTACCCTCGTCCGATACAACTTCTTCGCTAGCAGTGTCTGCAGAATAATGAACACGCCGCCTACACACCAATACATCGGTATGACTGCGGGAGTAGTCAGGGAAAACACGGTCATCATGATTGGAAACACGTACCCCATAAACGCAAACTGCTTGCTCTGCATCGGATCCATGCCGATTTGTGTAACTTTATATTGAAAGAAGTAGATGATCCCGACGAGCAGCGGGAGCACAATGTCCGGTCGTCCGAGCTGGAACCATAAGAACGAGTGTGCAGCTACTTCCGGTGTGAACTTAATGGCATAATACAATCCTGATAAGATAGGCAGCTGGATAAGCAGCGGCAAGCAGCCGATTGCCAACGGATTCACCTGATGCTTCTGATACAATTGCATCATTTCTTGCTGCATCTTTGCTTTTGATTCTGCATCCTTCTTATCCTTATATGTGTCTTGAAGAAGCTTCAACTCAGGCTGCAATACGTCCATCTTCTGTTTCATCTTCTGTTGATTGCGATACTGTCTCATCATGAGCGGCATCAGCGATAATCGTACGAGCAGCGTGAGCAAAATCAATGCGAGCCCGTAGCTTCCACCGAAAAATGCCGCGAAATGTTGGATCAGATACACAAACGGATACACGATGTAATGGTTAAAAAAGCCTGGCGTATTAGCATCAACCGCCGCATTAGAACCGCTTACCCCGCATCCGCTTAACAACACTAGGATCACCAGTGCCCCGATTAGAATATATTTTCGTTTGTAGGTGAATACATTGAACTGCTCCATAATAATCCTCCTTGATTGGATAACGTTCTGATTCCAATCAAGGAATGGCAGTCACCTGAATCTCCATCCGGCGCTTCTTTTCGCTTCACACTTCTGGTTAACCAGTGATGAATTTCTGTCCGACCGACGATCCGCTCCTGAGGAAGAACAATTGCGACTCGGCCCCTGTATGCAGGCACTAAGAAGTGATCGACCGCGACATACAGATGTGCAGCGTAAGCATACGTAAGTGAACATATAAGACCGATCGAGATCAAATACGGAATCAAATCAGAAGACACCAGATCCTGGAATTCCAACAGCAATGTATTCACCTCCCCTTTTATGCAGATGAGAACAGTATCTCACATGGAGAGACAAGTTTCAAATCAGGGAAAAACAAACAGTTGGATACAACTTCGTAAACAAGTTTTATCTCAATAACAAGTATGAATGATCCTTTTTCTATGATCGAATCACCGATTCACTACCAGCAGTAAGAAGAAACAAGCTCTGCGAAGAGCAGAGCTTGTTTTCAACGAAGCGCTTATTTGACAACCCGTTCTTCAATCGTCTTTTTAACGCAGCCAAGGATCTCTTTAAAAAGGAATGCGTTCTGAGTGAATCTTATAGTCATGTTCGGCAGCCCATGCGACTAGTCCGTTCCATAATTGTTCGCACGCAGCAATGATACGTTCCGGTTCAGACAACTGTCCGGACATGACCATGTTCGCGACAATATCATAGCCCTTCGGACGTTGCGGGAGCTCCAACGATTCCGGAAGCACCCTGGCTCCTGTTGAGTACAGCTTCCGATTGTGAAGACCGATCAACATGGCGCCGTATTTGGCGAATTGCATGGCCAAATACGGTAAATATGTCTGTGTGCCGGTCCGACTCACATTCCGGAGCTTTCCGATGAACTCATACATCTCCCCTACAAGCACTTCATTAACCGCATTCGCGAAATCCACACTTGATGGTGATTCTGCCGCTTCCTTCAGCTTAGAAAAAATCCGTCTGGATCATAGAGACTTAGCGGAGAGAAGAACGGCCCGTGTGTCAAAGCCCATTCCCCTTCCACTGTTGCAGCATCGTTCAAAACAACGCTTACACTGCGTACATTCACTTCGGCCTTCCAAGGTCCTGCTGACCATTCGTAACTGAAGTCTACCTCTTCTTCCGCGTCCTTCAGCACACAGAACATCTCAATGTCCGAATAAGGCCCGTCCGTACCTCGGGATACGGAGCCATACACCCCGATTGCAACAATTCGATCGGTATATACCTCCTGCAAGCGGTTGGCGAGCTCATAACAGGTTGCCAGTCTTTCATGTCTTGAAATTTCTACAGGTCCATTCATGTTCATCTGTGTATCTCTCCCTTGGTTTGTGTGATTGGAATGAGTGGATACAGATTCATGAATGGAGGGCCGCGGGCTTAACGAGGGACTTTCTTCGCGTGCATAGGAACTCCTCCTTATAAGTGATATCGTCTTTCTTCTACCTGTATATTTTTTCTCTATTTTACCAATTCTCGCTCCATAATGGAACAACTTCATGTGATGTACTTACGTTTACCTATTTTCGCGTTTACCTCCTGCTTCAACATCAAGAGCGCCATTCGGTACAAGGGCAGCTCCATTTCCTGCATGACATATATGAAGGCTTCCTTATCACCTGCCTGTGCCTTTCGAATATAATCTGTATGTATATCCACCTAATTTTGCACCTTCCTTATCTTCTACTTTCTATGTCTCTCATTTGCCAACATTAGATCATGGTAAATAAACAAAGGTTACAAGGAAAAATCTATTATGACGGCACAGTCATAATAGATACATAAGCCACTTTCCTGCCAACACATTTTAACAGGCTGATTTCAATCTAATTACGTGGTCTCCCTTAAATACGACACCAAAATGACAGACCGAAAAAATCAAATAAGAAAACCCCCGATTTCAACGATTTCGTTTGAAATGGAGGTTCTCTACTATTCTATCTATTTTCATTTACTTTTTATCGAGTGCACCTAAAAAAGGTCTCACCTACACCTATACCTATACCTATACCTATACCTGATAAAATATTCGCTCGCCTGCTAGGAATGGCAAACAATGATTCGCACAAAGCTTAGGCATTTTCTCCCGCATCCAATTATGTACGGACTCATTCCCCATTTGAAACGCATAATATCCGATAATCGAAATCAACATCATTCCTTCGATAAGAACAAGCTCTTCCGCAGCTATGTTCATAGTTCCGTAATAGCCCTCTAAGAAAATTTTACGGTGTTCTGAAGGAACCATCATCGCCCCCATGGCGATGTCTGTCAAATCGTATCCTGGGCCGAAGAATCCGAAATCAATAAAGCTTAATCGTCCTACAGGAGACATAATCATATTGCCAAATCCTAAATCACCGTGAATCAATCCCCATCTATCCGTATCGGTTCCGATTTGCTTAAGCTTATCGTTGATGAGATGAATGCACTTCTCGATGATCGCGACATCAGAAGACGCAAATAAACCGAGTTCCAACCCTTTATGTATGGTTTGAATCAAACCGTCATTATATGCAATCCCTTGCTCAGGCCGATTCTTAACACGATCTAGCGGATACCGGCGGTAAAATTCGTGGAGCTTAGCAATGTGAGATCCGAGCTGCTTGACCGATTCTGGATTCTGAAGGTCCTCCTTCTGCAGATCCCTGCCTTCTAGCCACGTTAGTACCGAACAGTTCAATCGCTGTCCTTCATGCTCGATGACGGTAATCAATTCCCCGTCTTGATTGCGCAGCGGCGACTGCACCAGCAGGCTGCTCTCATTCGCCAACGCTTCCAGCATGAGAAGTTCACCAAGCAGGCCTTCATACGTATGCTGCAAGCCTGTCATACTTGCTTTAAACGGCTGATGAACACGCAGGACATAAGTACTGCCGTCAGCTTCGCTCACTTTATATGTCCGATTCTCATTATGCCTCAAGTAAGTGATCTCAGGCTTTTGGAAGCGAAAACGGTGTAAAATGTGATGTAATTGTTCATCTGTCATCTTCAATTTCCTCTCATCGTTAAAAATTAGACATGATCGAAATATCTATACAGCCAGTCTACTTCCTAATGTTGGGATTGTCTACGGCTTGCTATCGGGCACTAAGCCTATTTCTTGGATTATGCTGATAAGGCAAGGAATATCATTTCTACTCCACTGGTCGTAACAGGAGGATTCAAATTGGAAGAAGGTATGAAAGAAGCTGATCCCTGTATGATCTTGGCTTTATGCCGCTAGCACGGCTTCGAAATGTTGGAACATCTGATTATACGCCCGCTGCTTTTGTTTATAGCGCATCTGATTCGACATCGCGTACATATTCAATACAGGAACAAGATCCTGTTCTCCCTGCACAAGTCTTAATACCTCATTGACTTCTCCATTGACAAATGCAATAGTAAGTGCCCGTATGTGGCTTCGAGCTTCTGGATTATCTGGCAGGATCGCTTCTTCCATGTATTCATCTTCCTTCACATCGTGCAGCATCTTTCGTGCTCGATAATATGCAGCCTTCACCGCCCCTTCTGTTGTCTTCAGCTTATTCGCAGTATCAGCAACAGAATACCCGAGTACGCTGCGCATAAGGAGGACGGTTCTTTGCAGAGGAGACAAGTGTGTCATCATATATTGGAAGGCGGCTTCGATGTCAATTGTACTATTCTTCTGTATAGAGTCATTGTGTTCTTGAGATTGAAGTTGCTGCTTCATCAAAATTTGATCAAATCGATGTCTTCGGCGTACTTGATCGATCCAAGCGTTTCTGGCTGTACGCAGGAGCAGCGCTTCAGGATTGTTGTGCTCTATCTCCTTGTTACGGGTTAGAATCTTAACCCACGTATCCTGTACGAGATCCTCGGAATCCCATTTGGAATGTGTGAGAGAGAGGCAATATCTGTTCAGTACGTTGTTCAACTGCTCCAGATTGGGTTGTTCGGTGCTCTGGATTTGATCTGGATTGGTCATCCTTCACAGTCAACTCCTTCATTCATTCGTTCTCGCTTCCACTTCGTCAGCCTTCTTCTTCATGCCTTACATGAATCGTTCATGGCGGCACTTATGGTTTATCTTATCAGTAAACGAACGAAGCATGCATTGCGTTACGCTGCCCAGTGAAAAAACTTTTGTCCGCTGAACCGTATCTTCTGCTGCGATCCATTCGTTTTCTTGATATTCCATGGTGGAAAAACAGAGGAGGTATTACCATGTCAAACTATATCCCTTATGTTGTTGAGCAAACGAGCCGCGGGGAACGCTCCTATGACATCTATTCCCGATTATTGAAGGATCGCATTGTATTTGTCGGTTCTGAAATTACGGATAGTCTTGCGAATAGTATTGTCGCACAGCTCCTTCTTCTTGCAGCGGAGGATTCAGACAAAGACATTTATATGTACATCAATAGTCCAGGAGGCTCGGTCACTGCAGGATTTGGCATCTATGATACGATGCAGTACATTAAGCCGCAGGTTCATACCATATGTACAGGATTAGCCGCCTCCTATGGCTCGATCCTGCTGCTAGCTGGAGCCAAGGGAAAGCGCTTTGCACTACCCAATAGCGAAATCATGATTCACCAACCCCATGGAGGCGCTCAAGGACAGGCAAGCGACATTGCCATCAGCGCCAAGCGCATTCTCAAAATGCGCGAGAGACTTGTGCAATTAATGGCTGACCATACTGGGCAGCCCGTCGAACGAATTGAAAAAGACATGGATCGCGACTACTTCATGTCTGCCGAGGAAGCACTGGAATACGGGATTATTGACAAGATACTCAAATAGTACAGGATACGAGCGATCAAGTTGTCCATTTTCATAGGTAGCTGATCGCACAGGATCAGCCTTCTTTATTAAATCTAGCCAATCGACACGCTTGTAATTTTTCCAATTGCACATTGTCGATAATTTCCTTAGCAGCGAATCGGCTGATAAGCGCTGTTGTACCAGCGGCTAATACAAGGATGTCCGATTCCAAATAACCATTTGAGGTGTGTACGCCTACAACCGTTGCATCTCGTTCTTGAATGCTGGTAACCGTGGTATTGTAAAGGACAATTGCACCATTTTCCTGGGCTTGTTGTAACAACAAGTTTGTTGTGGCAACGGGATCTAGTCCCCCCTCTTCTTGAGCGAAGCTGGCTTCATCGGGATACTCATTCAGATTCGGTTCAAGCTTCATGATCTGTTGTCGATTCAGTTGTTGTACTCGCGAGCCTTCCATGTTCATAGGAACTCCCCAAGACAGCGCACCGCTCCAATCAATATTCAAGTCAGGAAGTTCTTCTTGCAGAGCGTGATATTCTGCGATTGCATCCTCATATAAATGTGGATGTTGTTTGGATAAATAGTACGCGATTGCAGAGCCAACGATTCCCGCACCAACAATGATAATTCTCAAATCTCTATGCATACAAATGTAATCTCCTACTATTCGTTTCACTGAAGCCGAACTCGCCATTTTCCTGGTGAGCTCGGCTTCGTGCATACTATATGGAACAACCTTGTACTTGATGACGACATTCCCCTTTATACGATCTGTGTCCGCATATTGATGCGCTGCTGGAATCTCATGGAACGAGCACCGTTCAATGACCGCTTGCAATTTGCATTCTCACCGGATAACGAAGGTAACGCACAACCGCTAGTTGTACCTTCGTTATTTCGTTGCAATCTGGTGAATAAAATAGGAATTATTTTGATCTAATTATAGGAATCATGCATGTAAGCAGTCATCAAATGTACAACGAGAAGATCGAATTGATAAAGATGAAGCTTGCTCCAGGCTTACAAATTCGTAATGATATTGAAAGCTTGATCGATGGGTAGGGCCAAGGTCTTATTATATGATTTATGTATAAGAACAAGACAAGAATAATGACTACTAGAGGTGAACATAAATGAAGGAAAACAAACTAATATCGGCATTTTCTTACTGGAGTGTTCTATTTGCTCCAATCTTATTCCCCATTATTGCTTGGATTGTAGGTGACTCGGAAACAAGAAGCCATGCCAAACGAGCTCTATGGACTCATCTAATTCCTAGTATCGCAGCCATTATTGCGGTGATGTTGTTTGGTTTAATTGGGGTTAGCGTTCGCGACATCGGTGTCGCATGGGGAATCGGTGCAATTATCGCGTTTTGTGTATGCGGTGTGATTAGCGTGTACTACTTTGTATGGAATATTATCAAAGGGATCCAGGTTATCAATTCTTAATTCATTTCGAATCTGATTCTTCTTCTGCTCGACCAGAAAATTATTTACGCCACACAAAGGTACCTCTTTCGATTGGAATAGAGGTACTTTGTGTGGCGGATCATGTTCAAATTCAATGATAGTATTTTCTTTAATCTTCTATACATTTCCCCGACAATCATATTGGAACGCAGGCTTCGTCTGTAAGAAATAACCATATGAATAGATTATGAAAGGTGACGCGTACAAGCAGCTAGAAATAGAGTTGAAATGCGCCCGTTTTGCATGTGCTGTCAGATCCAAAACATAGCTTTTAAAATACGTATTATATTTATGAAAAGAGTTTCTGGTCAGTTAACCCTGAGAAAGGCACCGACCAAAGTCCCCTCACGTTTAACGGATCCGAACAGGATACTTTACTGTGATTATAAAATGAATCCGAAGCCATCAATCCAAATACCCGAAACTTCAACCTTCATTGGCCCCCGGCAGTTCGTGTTCAGATGCCATATTCTCTCTAGTTAATACATACTCTATTAAAAATAATGGAATGCCTATCTATGTTGGTAATAACAAGTATTTATGGTAATATAAAGATGGATTTCTGAAATACCAAAATTAGGAGTTGTTTTCTATGGATATCAAAACGTATACCCAATCAAACCGTGAAGCTTGGAATGAAGTGAATCCGATCCATCAGGTACATAACCCCGTGAACTTGAAAGAAGCGTTTTTGCAAGAAGGATATTCCACTTTGGACCCCCTAATTACTGAACTGCTTCAAGATCTGGGTCTCCGAGAGAAAAATGTGGCGCAGCTTTGCTGCAATAATGGCAGAGAAGTGTTGTCACTGGTGAATCTTGGGGCGCAAAGCGGAACTGGCTTCGATATTTCGGATCACGCCATTCAGGAGGCAAAGGATCTGGCGGATATATCCGGCTTGCCATGCTCATTTGTCCGCACTGATGTATACGATGTTGATCTGACCGAGCATGCTGGTAAATATGATCTGATCTACATATCGATCGGCGCGCTCCCCTGGCTTCCTGACCTGGGCAAATTTTTCAATCTCGCGGCCAATATGCTGGCGAAGGACGGTCAACTCGTCATTTATGAAATGCACCCGTTGTTAAACATGCTTCCCTTAGAAGGCGAGCCTGAATTTGAAGATCCTTTGAAAATTGCCTTTTCCTATTTTAAAACCGATCCATGGGTTTCCACGAGCGGAATTGACTATGTAGGAAAGACAACCTACGAGGCAAAAACGAATTACAGCTTCAGTCATACGTTGGCATCCATTTTCAACGCCATTATTCAAAGCGGCATCAATATTACGGAATATAAGGAATATCAGCATGATATTTCTAATATTTACGCTCATGTAGAGAAAGAACAGAAGCTCCCGATGAGCTTCACGTTAGTCGGCCAAAAGAGGTAGATTCCACCTAATGGATCGTGACGAGCAGTAGGAGGTACGGTTTTTTCTTTCATGCGCCGTACCTCCGATTTGCACCTGGTTTGCCTTCCCTTCCCCAACCTTTCTCTAGCCTGCTTAATCCTGCATCGTTTCCGTGATGATAGAATCGTCCCTTCTGAAAGTGACAAGCAAGAATGCGTACAGCAGATACAGCACCCCAGGCACCATGCTGCCGTACGCAGCCCATGCCAGCGAAGCCGGTGACCAAACGTTAACAAATTCCCAGGGCAATCCACGGGTTAATTGGTGAAGCAGCAAGATGTAGGATGTACCAAGAATGACGACAAATAGCCCGTGCATACCTAATAAGAAACCTTGCCTCCGATTGTATGGAACTCGTCTTCTTTGCTTATTCCGAATATCAATCAGCCCTTTGCCCGTCAGAATGAGCAGGACAAGTGACAATCCCCCCCATAGTCCCGTAATCCACATCGCTACCTGATCGACGAAAAGAAATCCATTGGTGCTGCGATCTGCCAGCTCGGCATGCTTGCCTGACCAGATATCCATGATTGCCCGCCCCATATGTGCGCCTTGTTCGCTGTTCGTATTCATAAGCAAGGCAATGCCCGTCCGTGCGGCGGGATACAGCGCTACAAATGAGGAAAAAGCAGGATTATTTCCGGCATGGGATATTTCTTGTTTATCTCTATATACGCTCCAGCCGCTTGCATAATAAGAGCCGTCCCTATCCGGCGCCACGGTTCGATCCGGTTCATGTGAAGCTGTTATCAAGGAAGGCCCTATGCCTCCTAATGTTATATCCTGCAGTTGAAATAGCATCCATCTCGCCATATCCCGGGCACTGCTCACGATATAGCCTGCTGGGGTATTTCCGCGATATATTGGAGGCTGATAGTTGCGCTGCCTGCCAAAAAAGACCTTGTGCCCCGCAGCCATATCCTGCGCATAAACGGGCACTGTGGCGGCCACCGTCGAGGTCATGCCCAAAGGCTCAAATACGGACTGTCTCATAAATTGTTCATAGGGCATTCCACTTGCTTTTTCGATGATAAATCCAAGCACGTCATAATTGATTGTCGCATATTCGAAGCTGCTTCCGGGCAATCGTGCCAGTGGTTGATCGACGAGTGCGCGTACAGTCTGTTCCATGGCAGTTTCTGCTTCGCTTGCCGGGATACGGCCGATGGATTCAAACGGAATTCCGCTTGTATGGTGAAGAAGCTGATGCAGCGTAATGATTACCGGTTTCCCGTTATAGGTCATCCGCAGCCAAGGTATATAGCTAGTGACAGGATCGCTTTGCCTCAATAGCCCCTTTTCCTCCAATAGATGCACGGCCAATCCTGTAAAAGCCTTGCTTGTCGATCCCAGTTCGAACAGCGTCCTGCTCGTGACGGGCTTTTGTGCCCCAAGATCCGCATATCCGAAGCCTTCTTCCAGAACGATCTTCCCTTTATGAACCATAGCCAGGGATAATCCGGGAATTTTGCTGGCAAGCATCTGAGCGTGCACATATTGCTTTATGGCTGCAAGCCGCTGTTCTTGAGCATGCTCATCCCCTGCTTGAGCTGCGGGATCGACGTGTGAGGGCATAAGAAGCAGCAACGATACGAATGAAATGATAACGGTAGTCATCAATTGCTTTCCCCGCCGTTTCCAAGAACTGCTCATCGATATCCCCCTTGAATTCAAATCGTTTCGATCAAAAGCAGCAGATGATTGCTCATCTGCTGCTTTTATGACTATGTCCAGGTGATTCAATTTGGTGAATCACTCCGCTTTGCTTCTACGATTCGGCTCAAATCACGAATCGTCATTGCATCGTAAAGCTCCCGAAGCGTGAATTTAACGCTGAAAACTTTACTAATTCGCGTAATGACTTGCGTTGCCAGCAGTGAATGTCCGCCCAGGTCGAAGAAATTATCTGTTACGCCGATTCTTTCAAGCTGGAGGATTTCTTTCCATATGCCGCAGATGACTTGCTCTGTATCCGTCTCGGGGAGGATGATTTCACGCTGTGTGAATGGACTGACGTCCAATTCGGCCAGTGCCTTCTTGTCCAGCTTCCCGCTCGGCGTAGTTGGCATGAACGGCACGAAGATAACTTGATCCGGCACCATATAGTCTGGCAGGGAGTGTTTTAAGTGGGTTCGCAAGGCATTTGCGCTTATATAGTCCCAGCTATCCGCCGCAGAACCCGCGTCGCAAGGGTGCTCCATCCACACGCTCGGCTCGATATATTCTCCGATTCCCTTTTCAAGATCGATATGAACGGGCTGAAGCGTCCCTTTCACCTGATATTGTCCGCTCTTTTCGAACGTTCTGCCCGTCCATTTTTCCCAATCCGAGATGCTGCCCCTGATAGACTGAGATTGAACTGCAATTCCAATCATGCGTGCGCCAGTCCGTTCATGCGTACGCAGCCAATTGTCCTGAAGGTGCCCGTCTTCCCGTCTGAGCGTGCAGTAGTCGGAAAAGCTTAGCTCCGGAAAATCAGATTTTCCTGTCGGACGTACCGGGACGATAACCCGTTCCATCTTATGTCCATGTGCCAGATGCTTGAAAGCGCCAAGCAGTACGGAGGCCAATCCGCGCCCCTGGTACCTCTCATTTACGACTCCGGCAAGAATGAGCAGCGTATTAGGCTCTTTCTTGGCTGCACTATCTTCGAAAGCTTGGATAAGCCCTGAATCCCACCCTTGGGGAAGCCCGCTGTCGGTCTTGTCCCAGCAGATCGGAATGGTGTTGCCGACTGCTGCTACCTCACCTTTGGAATCTGTCAGGGCGAATTGGTATTCCGGAAATTTAACGAATACTTCGGGCCACAGGGCTTGGAATACCTGATCTCCTTCAAAAAATTCGGGCCATGCCGCTAAATGAACGGCATCCATTTTTGGCTTCAGAGAAGGGATCTGTGCAAGGGTGTGCAATTTCAGACGTTCATTATTTACGATGAATGGCTGCAGGGCATCACTTAGCTCGACATATGCGACCAATCCATCCATCCTCTCGTTTTGCACATGAAGGACGGCGCATTTGCCCACACTCTCGTGAGCCACCAAACGACTTTCAACCTCTTCAACCTCCACGCGGTTCCCGCGAACCTTGACTTGGTAATCGACCCGACCGATATACAACAAATTTCCGTCTTCTGTATATTTGGCCAAATCCCCAGTACGATACAACCGTGATTCGGGATCACGGGAGAACGGATTGGGAATAAAACGTTTGGACGTTTCCTCGTAATCGGCAAGATAGCCTCTGGCGAGCGCAGGAGAAGCAATATACAGCTCTCCAGGCACCCCGATTGGCACCAATTGATGATGCTCATCCAATAAGTAGACGCGGTGATTACTGATCGGGCGGCCGATCGGAACTTGATTCCCCTCTGCCCCCCGCTCGCATATATAGGTGACGGAATCCACACTCGTTTCGGTAGGACCGTAATGATTGCTCAGGCTGCTTGCAAAACATTCGAAAAACTTGTCCCGGATCTCCTTTATAAGCGCTGCTCCACCGCACACGACGTGGCGCAGGCTTGGAAGTTCCGGAAAATCGCCACGCTTGCGGGCGTCTACGAAAGCTTCCAGCATAATCGGAACCATCTGCAGTACAGAAACCCCGTGCCGGGCAGCCAATTGACCGATTTGTCCCGGATTTTTGCGTTCCTCCTTGCCGGCAACTACAATCCGTGCTCCATAAGCAAGCGGCCAAAAAATCTCCGGTATGGAAGAGTCAAACGTATAGGTCGTTATCAGCAGTGTTGAATCGCGGTCTGTCAACGGGTAGGTTCGCTGCGTCCACTCAAGCAAATTGACGAGGCCGCGATGCTCAATTTCAATGCCTTTCGGCAATCCGGTCGAGCCTGATGTAAACATTACATAGGCCAAATTTCTAGAATCAAGAGACAGTTGCAGGTCAGCAGGAGATTCCTTTTCCAACTCGGAAGCCTCTTCATCTAGGAGCATCCATTGTTGGAAAGGAAGCTGTTTATCTTGTGCAAGCCGCCCTTCCGAAATGATGATGGACATCCCTGTCCGGTCGGCAATCCACTGCCGGCGCGAATCGGGAAGATCGGGATTCAGCGGAATATAAGCTCCTCCCGACTTTAAAACCGCAAGGAGCGCGATAATCATGTCCTCAGACGGATCGAGCAATATCCCCACCTTATTTTCTGGCCGCACTCCTTTTCTGATTAACGCGCGCGCCAATTGGTTTGATCTGGAATTCAATTCTTGGTAGCTAAGCGTCCGGTCTGCAAATGTCACAGCCGCATGATTGGGCGTTCGGCGAGCCTGCGCTTCAAACAAACGGTGAACACAGGTTGCATCGTTATAAGGGTGGTCTGTCCGATTCCATTCCTCAAGCAGCGTGATTTTGTCCTTTGCAGTCACAAGCTCAAATGTCTCCAGCGGCTTCGATGGTTCGCTTAGCACTTGCTCCGTCAGCAAGAAGAACTGCTCGACCAAACGCTGGGCAGTCGTTCTCTTGAAGAGATCCGTATTATAATTCAGATTGATTTCAATACCGGATTCCAGTTCGTCGAAAACATAAGTAAGATCGAAGCGTGCGCTAATCTCTTCGAAATCAAATGGCTGCACCTTGTAAGACAAGCCTTCAAAACTCAGTTGACTCAACATTTCTCTTTTATTGTTTTGCAAACCGTACATGATGGAAAACATCTTGGTGCGCGACAAATCCGTATCCGGACGCAGTTCCTCAATGATAAAATTG
This sequence comes from Paenibacillus alvei DSM 29, assembly GCF_000293805.1. Classification (GTDB taxonomy): domain Bacteria; phylum Bacillota; class Bacilli; order Paenibacillales; family Paenibacillaceae; genus Paenibacillus_B; species Paenibacillus_B alvei. Next base: position 193,517 of record NZ_AMBZ01000009.1, read on the forward strand.
CTTGGATATAAATGGTTGTCATAGGCTTCGATCGACGTTTTCTTCACCTGCGCGGCAAGCTGCTCGAAGCTCATTCCCTCTCTGATGCGGCAACGGAGCAGCATCGCTTTGGCAAATAGGCCGAGCACATGCTCGATCCGGACATCGTCACGATTGGCAATCGGCGAGCCTACAATAAAGTCCTTTTGGTTGCTTAGCCTGTACAACTGTAAATTTAACACCGTTAACAAGAACATGTTCAAGGTAAGGCCTTGTTCCTGGCAATACCGATAAACCCGGCTTTCCAATTCGGAATCGAACCGTCCCAAAATAGTGCCGCCCCGGAACGTCATCTGCGGCGGGCGCGGGAAATCGGTTGGCAGTTGCAATCCGCTAGGAGGATCGGCAAGCTCCTTCAGCCAATATTGCCGATGCTCTTCCAGCTTGCCGGTTCGCACAGCCTCGTTGATCCATTGCATATAGTCAGTGTACTCTACTTCCAAATCCGCCAGTTTCGGCGATCGGCCCATCATTTCGGCATTATACAGTTCATTCAATTCTTTAAAAAGCTGAATGGACGAAGTCTCGTCCCAAATGATGTGATGTGTGGCAAACAAGAAAAAGTAACGATTCCCTTTGAATTCGACGAGTCGAATGCTGAAAAGAGGCCCCGTTTCGAATGAAAATACTTGATTTGCATGTTCTTGGGAAAGCTGCCTAACGGTCGCCTCCACATGGTGTTCGGGAATGTGCGTATAATTCTCGCACAATAAGTGAAAAGGAAAATCCGCCACCGGTGTAATATATTGAAACGGAATTCCGGAATTTTCATCAATCCTGAAATATGCCCGCAATACGGAATGACGCTCAATAAGCATTCTCCATGCCCGCTCAAATGCATCTAGCTGCAAGTGGCCCTCGAACATAATGTCAAAGCTGACATTGTAATAAGGATTGTCTGGTTCCAAAACGTGAAAATACCATTCGGGCAATTGAACCGGCGCAAGTTCGTAGGCATGCTGAGGCGGCCTTTTCAAAATTGGAGACAATTCGCTGATGTTCGACTTCCCTTGTCGCGCTACCTGCTCATCCAAGAAAGCCGCCAGATCCTTGAGAACAGGCGTCAAAAAGATTTGTTGCAACGCAATTTGGATACGTAGCCGATCACGAATCCGGTTGACCACCTTGACTGCGCTGATAGAATGTCCGCCAACGAGGAAAAATTATCGTCAGGCGCGATTTGGGTTGCTTCAAGCGACTCTTTCCAAATGTCGATCAAGGCGGATTCCATCATAGTCTGCGGCTTGGAAGCAAATACTACGGGCTCGTTTTCTTTTAGCGTATCCCGCAGTTTCCTTAGTGCATGCCTGTCGATCTTCTCGCTGGCAAGCAGCGGCATGCCCGGAATGCAAGTAAGATGGGCCGGTACCATATAGTAAGGAAGCTGCTGGTGTAGGTGGTTCCTGAGCGAGTCCGGCTCCAGACCATTTCGGCTTGTATAAAAGGCAGCCAGCGCTTGGCCCCCGTCGGATTCTGGGATGACGATCACCGCGACCTCGTCTACTTCCGGATGCTTGCCGATGCAGCCCTCGATTTCGCCCAATTCGATTCGGAACCCGCGGATTTTAACTTGAAAGTCTATTCTGCTGAAAAATTCGAGCTCGCCCTCCGGCAGCCAACGGCCCAGATCCCCCGTGCGGTAAATGCGGGCCTCCGGATCGTCGCTGAACGGATCAGGGATGAATTTTTCTCCCGTCAGTTCGTCGTTCTTCCAATATCCGCCGCCGACGCCAATCCCGCCGATCCAAATTTCGCCCTTCATGCCCACGGGAGCAAGCTTATGGTACTTATCCATAACATACAACTGCATATTAGGAAGAGGTCGACCGATCGGAATACGAATCTGATGTTCGGTTACAGGTCCCTCCAGCACTTTTTGAGTCACGTCGTCCGAGCACTCAGTCGGTCCGTATGCATTAATGAGCTTGATTTCCGGAAAATGAGAAAACCAAGAATTTACGAGCTTAACGGGCAATTCTTCGCCATTTGCAATCATCCAACGCAAATTCGGCAATTGACGTTCTTCCTTGGACACGAGCCCAACCGTGTCAATAAACGCAAATAACATGGACGGAACCGTTTCTATAATCGTAGCGCCGCTTTTTTTCAAATGCGCTAACAACAGCGTTTGATCTCTGGATGTCTCAAAGGAAACGAGTGAGGTTTGGGCCCCTGCCATAAGCGCCGTCATGGCTTGCCAGATAGATACATCGAAGCTCACGGATGCATTTTGAATGATGACATCCTCATGCGTAACGCCAAGCGTCGTGATCTTCGCATATAAATGATTGATCATTCCATTATGTCTAACAAGTGCGCCTTTGGGGTTGCCAGTCGAGCCTGACGTGTAGATCATGTATGCGATATCGGATGCTGCATTGACATGCTGCGGATTGTCGGAAGGCATAAGGTCGGCATCTGCTTTATGAAGAATCTGGAAATCGGCATCATCGCAGGAATCGAGCTGATCCAGGCAGACAATCGTGCGCACAGAGCGAGAGGACATTCTCCTAGCGCGCTGAAGCAGCGCTCTCTGCGTGATGACAATACCAGCTTCGCTATGCTCCAAAATATAAGACAGCCGTTCATCGGGCAAATTCGGGTCGACCGGCACATAGGCGGCGCCGCTTTTCCATATTGCGATCAATGCCGCGACCCATTCCAGGTTGCGCTCGCTCATGACGGCGACGAATTGATTGCGGTTCGCCCGCTGCTTTCTTAATAGATGCGCTAACCTGTTGGCGCGTTCATTTAATTCCCGATAGGAGACGTCAACGCCTTCAAATGAAAGCGCGATTTGATCCGGCGTGTCCTCTACTTGCTTTTCGAATAAACTTTGAACCGGCTCGTGGGTCGGAAAGTCCAGCTTCCAATGATTGAATTTTTCCATGACCTGCTTTTTTTCCTCATCGACGAGCATGTCCAGATCGGCGATCCGGATGTTAGGAGTCTCTAGTGCATGCTGCAAGAGCTGAATAAAATGAAGACTGAGCCTTTGCATCGTATCTGGGCGGAACAAATCCGAGTTGTATTGGATATAACCGTCAATATAGCCGTCTTTCTGGTACAGCTCGAATACGAAATCGAAGCCGGTAAAGCGGATGTAGTCTAAAGATTTATGGTAAGCAAGTGTCATATCATTGCCTAAATCTACGCTGCTTGCGGCATCCGTTTTTAAGGTGTGAACCTCGAACAACACATCGAATATCGGGTTGCGGCTAAGGCTTCGTTCCACCCCAAGATCCTCAACAATTTTGTCGAACGGGTATTCCTGATTTTCATGCAACTCAGACACAGTCTGCTTCATTCTCAGAACAAAATCCTGAAACAACTCGTCTCCCTCTACCTGATTGCGCACGGGCAGCGTATTCACGAAGCAGCCGATAACGGGCAAGACGTCCGGATGAACGCGACCGGACAGGGATGTTCCGATAATAATGTCTTCATTTCTCGTATACTTGGCGAGCAGTACATTGAATACGGCAAGCAAATACATATAATGGCTGACGTCGAGACTTTCGCATGTCTGCTTGAGCCGTTCCATCCATTCACCATCAATAATGACGGGGACAGTGCTTCCGTTGAAGGATTGCAGGGCCGGACGAGGGAAATCGAGCGGAAAGTTCAGATCAGCTCGTTCTCCCGCCAGCTTGTCCGACCAAAATCGTTTCATGCCGTCCAGCTCTCCTTCGGCAAGACGGTGATTGTGCCAATGGGCAAAATCCGCATATTGCACATCCAGAGGCTCCAGAGGCGACGGCTGGCCATTCAAGAAAGCTGCATAGTTGGCCATGAGCTCAGACATGAACACATCCACAGCCCATCCGTCGGAAATAATATGATGTGCCGCAATCAAGCATAAATGTTCATTTTCGGCCAATCTATACAGATATACCCTTACTAAAGGGGGTTGCTTCAAATCGAACGCCTGGTTCAACGCAGAATCAATTCGCTGATTCAATGCCTGGGATTGCGTTTCCTCCGGCAAACGGCTCAAATCTTCATGCTGAACCTCGAATGGCAATTTCTCATGAACAAGTTGAACCGGATTCCCGTCCTCCTCCATAAAGCAGGTGCGCAGCGTATCGTGCCGGTCGACTATGACTTGAACCGCTTGCTTGAATAGAGCTTCATTCAATGCACCCTGGAGTGTAAACGCGGTTGAAACATGAGTCATGGCATGAACGGAAGCCTCCTGAACAAACTCAAGCTGTTCCGTAAACCAGAACCGCTTTTGCGCATGAGACAATTCGTATTTGTGGATGGCCGCTTCCGCCTCCAAATTCATTTTCACGTTCCATCAATCCTTTCTGAATGCGGTTATCATGCAAGCTGCAATTCCAAGTTTTTTGCTACGACAATGTCTTTGCCTTCGGGATTGATTTCATTTTAGGCCTTGAATCATGTCCTTTGGCGGTCGATTCCAGATACTGACTCAATTTTCTTAACGTTTCATGCTCGAGCAGAACGGCAACGTTCAACTGAATGCCGGTTCTTTTGGAAAGCTCCAGCATGATTTCCATCCCGATCAGCGAGTTTCCACCCAGAGCATAAAAGCTGTCGTCCGGATCGATATGGTGAACGCCCAAACTCCGTTTCCATATTTCAGCCGTAGCTTGTTCAATGTCGGCAAGCTGCATTTCTTTCAGGTTCAACCCTTCGGTGCGTTCGGTTTGAACGAAATCAGATGCGCCAGGGACAACATCCGTAACTGAGGTCGAACGTGCTTGGTTCATCTTCGCCGCAATTTCGTCCGCGAATCGGAACGGCAGTATGCCATGCTGCATAAGATTTTCATTGCGATATTTACTGCGGTAGGCAATTGTCCCAACGAATGATTGGCGAATTCCTTTGCGAATTATGGTGTCTAGCGCTTCGATGCCTTCAGCATTCGTCAGCTTTTCGAACAAATCGTCATCGGCGACCCCATGTTCATAGGACATTCCTGTCTCCGCCCAAGATACCCAATTGATAGTTTGCGTGCGCTTTCCTTGGCGATTGCGATAGGCTTGGAAAGCATCGAGATAAGCGTTGGCCGCCGTATAATCGCCTTCACCAAGGCCGCCAGTCAATGTCGTTGCGGACGAATAGAGGATGAAGAAATCCAGTTGGTCATGATGCGTGCATTTATCCAATATCCATGTCCCCTGAATTTTGGGTCGAACGACCTCGCGAAACTTGGCTTCCTGGCGGTTCAAAAGAAATCCCGATCCCCCTACGGCGGCTCCGTGAACAATGCCTCTGATGCTGCCGTGCTTGGTACGTAGAGCGGCGAAAAGCTCCTGCATGGCTTCATAATCGGCTACATCCGCGCTATAGGGATGAACCTTTGCTCCGAGCTGCTCGATCTCCATAATCGCTGCGATTTTTCGTGCCGTACTTGTCTGGTTCGCATCAGTCAATATTGAAGGCCACATGGAACGATCCGGCAAAGGGGTCCGATTCAACAAAGCGAGATTGACCGGTGATTTAGCCGCGAAATATTTCGCCGTCTCCAGTCCGATGCCGCCCATCCCCCCCGTAATGACGTAGATGCCGTCAGTATGCAACTGCAGCGGAACATCCGGCTCTTCCTCAAACAAAAGCGGAGCGAATTGCTCCGTATAACGCTCTCCGCCCCTAAATGCGACATGATACGAATCGGACGATACGTCCAGTTCCTGAAGGATTGTGGCCAGTGGAGTTTCATCATCCCAATCCACGGCGCGGCATTTGAGCTGCGGATTTTCAAGTCCGACAACCTTGCCCAGCCCGAACAGCGCGGCATGCTCCGGATGAATCTGCGGTTCAAGCTGATTTACTTCTTGCGCATATCGTGCGGTCAAAATAAGCTCAATAGGCTGGGATCGCTGCAGCATTGCCAGGGATTTGACACAAGAAAAAAGACTGTACAAGCCTGCATGGAGCGTGTTCTCCAATTCCGCGAGTGAACGGGGATGGTGGTCGCAGTCCAAGCCGCCCATATGGACGATTTTTGTAAGACGCTCCGCCTTCACGCTTTTGAGCACGAACCGGTAACCTTCTTCCGAGCCGTCGGTAACGTAACGGTAATCGTTCAGCTTCATGTTATGGATATCCGGTACAATCTCGACTTCAATGACGCGTCTCCCTTTCGAACGCCATTTTTTCACCAGCTTTGCCCCGAAACCCGACTTGTCCATAATTGCAAGCACCGTACCCATATCTGATTTGTTCGCTGCTGTAGGAAGCTGTTCCCGGATCCATTTGAGAGAATGAAATTTCTGCTCTTGCGGAAGAACGGGCAAATTCAGCCAGCATGAGCATGCTTCAAATGGATAGGTAGGCAAATTCCGCTTATTCACGTGAAATGGATAAAAGGCTTCCCATATCACCTCGCTACCCTTCACGAACAGCTCCGCCAGCTCAGAAAGCTCACGATCCGCCGGATAGATGCTATCCTTCACATCAGCCTCTGCCGCCATGCCAAAATAATGGCCATACTCCGGGCGATGAGTCAGACCGTGTGCCTCGATTGCCCCCAACCTTAACTGTAAATCGCTTATGCTGGAACACCGTACGGCCAGCCGCCATGGATGGTGGATTCTTCCCGTATTGGCGGTGTAGCATATCTCCGTCAGCGGAATGGGCGCATGTTCGTGCAAAAATGCAGTATAACGTTTAACGAGATGAAGCAGCGCTTCGCGCGTTTTGGCCGACAAAAGCAGCAATTCTTCTCTTTCGGGATAGCTTGTCGATCCTGGTTCGGGAGCTTCTTGTAACACGATGTGGCAGTTTGTTCCGCTCATGCCGAACGAGCTCACCCCGCATCGACGAGGCGTTGCGTCTCGTGGCCAGGGCTTTACGCGGTCATTGACGTACACAGGAGAGCGGATAAAGTCAATTCGTGCATTCGGTTTGTCGAAATGGAGATTTGGAGGCAGTTCCTTGTGCTTAAGAGCCAGCACCGCTTTTATAACCCCGGCAATCCCCGCTGCGTGATCGAGATGGCCGATATTCGATTTGATTGATCCCAATGCGCAAAACTGATTTTTATCGGTATATCGGCGAAAAGCGCGCTGTATCGCATCGACTTCTATCGGGTCGCCCAGCTCCGTCCCGGAACCGTGTCCTTCCAGATAACCGATGCTTTGCGGCTCAATGCCTGCGTCTCTCCAGGCTTGAATAAGAACATCTTCCTGCGACAATACATTCGGCGACGTTATGCCAATGGAGCTTCCGTCTTGATTAACGGCGCTTCCCTTGATTATGGCGTAAATCGCGTCCCCGTCCCTGACAGCCTGAGGCAGCGGCTTCAAAATAAGCGCTGCCACCCCCTCACCCGGACCGGTTCCATCGGAATAGTCATCGAATGATCGGGTTCGTCCGTCCGATGATTCGATGCCGATTCTTTGCGAGGTATCCAGCGGCAAAATATAGGTTTTCACCGAACCGGCAATCGCCATGTCGCATTCCCCAGCGCGCAGGGATTGGCAAGCCTGATGTATGGCAACGAGCGATGAAGAGCACGCCGTATCAATCAGCATGCTTGGCCCCTTCAAATCCAGTAAATAAGAGATTCGGCTAGCGATAATCGAACGGATATTTCCGGCCAGCGCCACGCTCATTGCATCGGGCTCCAACAGTTGCAACATCCGCGAATACTCCCCGTCATCTCCGTAACCGACATATATGCCCGTACGGCTTCCGGCCAGTTTTCTGCCGTCGTATCCCGCATCTTCAATAGCGGAGAATACAGTCTGCAGAAACAGCCTTTGGTTCGGATCCATCAGGCTTGCCTCGCGGGGGGACAGATTAAAAAAACGGTAATCGAACGAATCGATATTGTCGAGACAGGCGCCTTTGTAGAATTTCGCCTGATAGTCCGTTCCATATGCGACCGCCGCATAGCGTTTCGCTTGCTTTTGTCTACTTGCGGAAGGCAGCCTGACACTATCCACCTTGTCCCTGATGTTCTGCCAGAACGCATCCGGATTGTTGGCTTGCGGCATTTGCAGAGACATCCCGATAATGGCCACATCTCTTGAAGATGGAGCTTCATAATGCTCGGCATGCGAAGACATGTTATCGCGTTTCAGCAATGTAACTTTGTCGAACCCCAGCTTTTTCTTTACCATAACGACTTCCTTTCTGCCCCTTTAGCATTCTATGCATCTGTTAATGCGCGTTAAGGGAGAAGCTCCACAGGTCATCCATTCGTTCCGCCAGTTCAGCGGGATGAATTTGTTTGGTTGTCAATATTCTTTTCAGCCACTCTGCCGCTTGCTGCTTTTCTTCCTCGCCAGGGCTTCTTCCTTCACTGTTCAACGTTTCGTTCATTGCTTCCAGCTTGCGGTAAAGCTCGATCACTTCTTTTTCATATACGCCGGCATCCTCATTCTTATTTTCCGCGCTCGCCGCTAACGCCAAGCACTTCGTTACAAATGAGGGAGCGGACTTTTTGGCGAGATTAGGCATAAGCTGCTCCCCTCCGGAATTTGTGAGAACTGCCGGCACAATCCGGCAGTTCTACTTCGTTGCTGCGCCAAGGGCTTGCTGAACCTCAGGCATTGCATGATGCGGCTGCGGTTCTCGTTCCATACTCCAGATAACCGTATGTCGCGATGTTCATTTGCTGAATTTGTGTACTGCCTTCGATAATTTCCGTAATTTTGGCATCTCGCAAATAGCGCTGCACAGAATACTCGTTGCTGCATCCGTTCGCACCATGAAGCTGAACGGCGTCATTCGCTGCCTTAACCGCGATTTGCGACGCAAAATATTTGGCGGCATTCAACTCGTCCCCGGCCTGCAACGCTTTGTTTTGCTTCATAAATCCCGCGTTCAGACATAACAAGCGGGCGGCCTTTGTATTTGCAAGCATTTCTGCAATCATGGCCTGTACCAATTGGAATTCTTTTAAAGGTTGTTTGAACTGAATACGACTCTCCGTATACCGAATCGAATCTTCCAGACATGCTTGTGCAATACCAACTGCCCCGCATGCGACACTGTACTTGCCATACTCTAGAACATGCAGCGCCACATAGGGGAATCCCGTTCCCTCTTTGCCCAGTATATTTTCTTTTGGAATGCGGCAATCGTTCAGGCGCAGCTCGGCCAGCATCGAAGCGCGCGTGCCGTACATACCGTTAATGGGCTCAATGGAAAGGCCAGGCCGATTTTTTTCGACTAGAAATGCGGTCGGTTGACCATTGACCTGGGCAAAAAGTAAAAATACATCCGCCAGTTGTCCGTACGTAATCCATTTCTTCGTCCCGTTCAGCACGTAATGATCTCCGGAAAGCACGGCTTGCGTTTCGATATGCCGAGCGTCGCTGCCGATATTCGGCTCGCTCAGGGCAAACGCGCCGATGGTATGGCCTATTGCCATTGCGGGCAGCCACGTCTCTTTTTGTTCTTCCGTGCCAAAGCGGATGATGGCTTGGCTTGCCATGGTATGAACTGTGAGCAGGCTGCGGATAGACGAACATCCGCGCCCCAGTTCTTCGTTCAGCAGTCCGAACGTAATCATGTCCATGCCAGAACCGCGATATGAGTTCGGGATAAGCGCGCCCAAATAGCCCAGCGAGGCAAGCTTGTCAATTAAGGCTCTTGGCGTTTTCTCCAGTTGGTCATACGAGTTGGCGATCGGCACAATGTCCTGGTCTACGAAATGCTTGAATTGTTCATACTGGGATTGCTGTTCTGGAGTCAGGTTGAAATGCATCGTTTTCACCACCGATCAAATGTCATTGTTTTATTGCGAGCTTGCGCTCAATCAAATCCGACATGCTTTGAATGGTGCGGAAATGTGAGAATTCCAAATCATCATTGTCAAGCACGATGGCGAACTCGGATTCCAAGAACGTGACGAGTTGCATCACGAAAAGAGAATCGACAAATCCGAGCGAGAACAATTGATCGTCGTCGTGCAACTGGACTTGTTTGAAATATTTCGCCAAAAAAGCCCGAATTTTTTCCTTATGCTGTACTTCCATCGGTTTATCCTCCCTTGATAGTTTTGGAGCGCTTCGTCAAAGGCATGCGCTCGAACGGATATGTCGGCAGCGGCAAATGCCGGCATCCTTTCCGGTAAAAGGCGTCCACACAAAAGTCAACCCCGTTCAGCCATAGCTGTCCAATAGTTCGGAGCAGGAAGAGGCGATCGGAAGCGTGCTCGTAAGCATACCGCATGGTCGGAATAGTCTGAAGCCGCTCGCCATCTGCAGCAGACGGATGCTGGCGCACAAAGCTGCATAGTGATTGCCCCGGTCCGATCTCCACGAAAATCGCATCCCCGTCGTGAATAACTTCGTTTATTCCGTCGCTGAAGCGCACAGTTCGGCACAGATGGTCTGCCCAGTATCCGGGGTCTGTTGCTTGTTCTGCCGTTATCCATGTCCCCGTTACGTTCGACAAAAAGGGAATGGACGGAGGCTTCGGTTCATGCTCGAAGATCAGTGCCGACAGTGCAGAGGCGGCAGGCTCCATCATCGGCGAGTGAAAGGCACGATCGGACGGAATGCGGACAGATACTTCACCCATACGGGCAAGACGCCGCTCCAGCTCGCCGATGCCTTCCGCGGTGCCGGAAATGACCAGTGACCCTGGGCTGTTCATCAATGCGATTGTCGTGCCTTCCGGCAGCAGCGGCGAGACCTCGCTTGCTGTCATCGAGACGGCGAGCATCGCTCCCTTCTCCAGCCCATTGATGAGTTGGGAGCGCTTGGCGACGATGGTCAGCGCTTGCTCTAACGTAAATACCCCTGCAATGCAGGCCGCAGTATACTCTCCTAGACTGTGGCCGATCAAGACGTGCGGCTTGATGCCCCAGGATTCCAGAAGGCGTGCCAGCGCGTACTCGACTGTAAACAAAGCTGGATGCGCCCACGACGTCGACTCCCGTTGCTCGCCCGCAGTTCCTGGCGAGTCTCGGCGAAGGATGCGCCGAATGTCCAGTTCCGGCACCGTGCTAAGCTGTTCTCCTCCGCCTGAGTGTTTGGCCGAACGCACCGGATAAAGCTTTTCGCGCAGATCGAATCCCAGGAGAGGCTGCAAAAATTTACAGCAGCCATCGACCGTATCGCGAAAGATCGGTTCCTGCTCATAGATGTCGCGTCCCATGTTCTCATAATGATCTCCAAGACCTGAAAACATGAAAACGAGCTTGCGAGTACTTGCATCGCATGAACTGTCCCAATATCGGCACGCATCCCGGTTCTGCAAAATCTCGACGGCCTCACGAATGCCGGAGGACACCAGAATGCGGCGCTCAGGGAGTGATGCCGCCATGTTATGCAGACTGTAGGCGACATCTCCCAGATTTGCATCAACGTGTTGATTGAGATAGCCGACAAGTTGATCCGTTGAGACCTCCAGTGCCGAACTTGTTCCCGCCGCTAGCATGAGCAGTTCTCCGGCACGTGGTTGCGCGGGCATTACGGTTTCGAGTTCATTCAAGGACGGCTGCCCGTCCGTCTCTATGCGGACATGCTCGCCATCCACACAAAGGACGGCCGTAATGGATAACAGCTTCCGCTCCGCAATATTCCATGGACTTATGACAAAAGTCCCCACGCCCTTGCTCCCTAAAGTCGCACACAGTACAACATCGTTCAGGTTGCCGTTCAGACGGACACGGATATCCAGCAACATGTTCGGCAAACTGTTCCCGTGAATGATCGTAATCGGTAGTGAGGATAGAGCGGCCGTTAATCGAGCTGCGGTCCGCTGTTGAATGAGCTTGCTATCGGCGTAGATCCAAATTCTTCTGCCGAAACCTCGTGTGCATCCAGCAGTCTGCAGAGCCGTCCACGATGCTTCCAAAAAATCGAGTTCGGCCGAATGCATCTCTGCCGCTTCTTGAATGGTCATTTGAAAAAAGCGGGCATCGAATCGATCTTTTTCTTCGATTGCTGTACCTTCTTCCATCGATATGGGGGATGAATTCCACCAATCACGAAAATCACGGGCGTCCTTCAAGAAGCCACCCACTCCCGTTACTGCCAGCTTCATTTCTTCCAAGGCTACATTCACGCTTTTCATTCGCAAGCCTCCTTTCGTCCCATTCCAAGCAAGAGATTTATGCGAGCAGCTCATATTGCTCCACAAAGTCGGCAAGCAATTGATTGTAGCCGAGAACCAAATGATCGAGCCCCTCCTGGCTTAATTTTCTACTGTATTCATAGCAGAATTCCAACCGATCCCTTGTTTCTCGGAATTCGAGTATAAGATCATAACTTCGGGTCAACGCCGAATAGTTGGATATCAGGCCGGACTTTACAAAAAGGGGCACTATTGCCGTATCCGGCAATCCCCCCCGTCTTTCGACAATTGCCGTTTGGAGCGAATGAGATCCGTTGATCCATTTTCCATTATTTATTTCCTTCACAAAAGAAAAGAGCTGGAAGAAATCCTCGATCGCATTAAAATCCACCCTTATCGGCACAACCGTGTCTGTTCGGCTGACAATGGATTGTACTTCCACTGCCTGCTGACCGCTCGCTTGTTGAAGGAGATACATGAACATGCCCAAAGCGACATCATGCGTTTCAAGCCCTTCCCCTTGCGCAAGCTTTCTCAGTTTGGAATATAGCGGTTCAGCACATTCGAAATGCTTGATTTGCCTTGCAGACCCATCGGGCATGCGGGTAAAGAAAACCTGCGGCAACACGACTCCTTCGAATACCTGCCCTGACTGAATATGTGCCCCCTCTTCCCCAATAAATTGCGCAAGTTTGGATATGGTCATATAAGCGAACAAATCCGTAATGCTTACCCGATTTGGGTAGAGCATGTCGATTTGGGCGTGCATCCTCATCAGCAGGATGGAATCGCCGCCTATTTCGAAGAAATTGTCGTGTATGCCGATTCTTTCTGTCGGCAGCAGCTCTTGCCATATGCGCAGCAACTGCTGCTCGATTTCATTGGAAGGAGCCACACAACGCGTTTCGTTATCTCTTTGCATTGCCGGCGCCGGCAGCGAATGCCGATCCAATTTTCCATTGACCGTAAGCGGCATCTTCTCCATATGCACAAAATAGGATGGGATCATATAAGCGGGAAGCCGTTCCTGCAGATAGGATCGTAGTGCGGATTCGGATTGTTGAATGCCTACATAGTAAGCACATAGTGTCCGATGCCCGTTATTTACCTCAACGGCCAACACTGCCGCTTCTCGAATTCCGGAGCAGTTCAGCAGCGCACATTCAATTTCGGCCAGTTCGATGCGGTATCCCCTAATTTTAACCTGCTGATCCACCCTTCCCATATAATCAAGCAATCCGCCAGGCAGCCAGCGCACCAAATCGCCCGTCTTGTACATGCGTTCTCCTGGGAAATACGGACTTTCGTCGAATTTCTCCGCCGTCATCTCCGGCGAGTTCAAATATCCTCGGACAACGGACGGCCCTGCGATCCATAGCTCGCCTTCGGCGCCATACGGCTGAAGTCGACCCAGCCTGTCCACGAGAGCGAAATAATGGTTGGCGATAGCCCCGCCAATTGGAATCCGTCCTTTTGTCGGACTCAAGCATTCATAATAGGTAACGGCAACAGTTGTTTCCGAGGGCCCGTATGAATTGTACAGCTTCATGCCATGCAAATCGTCGCAATAAGACCATTTGAGCTCATCGCCTCCCGATATCAGCAAACGCAGCCTATGATCGGTCAACCTCCCATTCAACTGATGAATCAAATGCGGCGAGCATGACATGAACGTAATCTGTTGTTCTTGAATGCAGTGGACTAGCCGATTGATATCCAGTACATCCGCTCTTGGCAAAATGACCAAAGTTCCGCCCCGCAGCAGCAAAGGAAAAATTTCCTCGACAGACGTATCGAAAGACAGGGATGACTGCCATATCCCGCGGTCTTCAGCCTGGAGCTGATCATACATGAAAGAATAAATGAAGCTGTTCAAATTGCGATGCTCCACCATGACGCCCTTCGGCTTCCCGGTCGAGCCGGACGTATAAATGATGTACGCCAGGTCGCTTATTTCGTTAATGGGTGCCGGATTGCCGGGATCGGATTTCTCGAAATCGAATTCGGACAGAAGCACCGTTTCGATATCGGCGTTATCCAGCTTTTCCAACCAATTCCGCTGAGTAAGAAGGTGCTTGCATCCACTGCCTTCCAGCATATGCTTGATTCGATCGGCTGGATATTCCGGATCAATCGGCATATAGGCACCGCCCGCCTTGAGCACGGCCAGCATACTTACGATCGCATCGGCTGACCGCTCCAAGAGAATTCCAACGACTTGCTCGGGTTCAACCTGCTTGGCGCGCAAGTGATGCGCCAGGAGATTGGCCCGCTTATTGAGCTGTTCATAAGTCAGGACTGCTTGTCCATAAATAATGGCCGTGCGCTGAGGAGAGCATGCAGCCTGCATCTCGAAGTGCTGCTGAATGGTATGCTGTATAGGGATGGGCTGGCAGCTTCCGTTGAAATCGGTCAACAATCGATGCGTATCCTCTTCCGTCATAATATGAAGTTCGTCGACCGAAGCTTCGGGACGCGTGATCATCTCATAAATAAGACAAAGAAAGTGCTTGGATAGCTGAGTTACGAGCTCTAGCGGGAATTTATGCAGCGCATATTGCATTTGAAAATTCAATTCGTTCCCGGGATGTATGCTAAGCAGCATTTCGTATGGAGTCGACTCGCTCATTTCATAATCGGTAAAGCGGATGACTTGCTCTTCATCCTGCATTGCTGCGTTCAAGGGATAGTTCTCGAATACGAGCACAGATTCGAACAGTCCCTCCCTTTTATCGATGTCGCTATATTCATAAACATCGATCAGCGCAGTCGCTTCAAAATCGTTCCGTACACGCAGCGCCTCTTCCATTCGCGCAAGAAGTTCGGAAACCGTCTCCTCCGGCTTGGCAGTTACGCGGAATGGGAGCGTGTTAATATAAAGGCCGACCATCGACTCCATTCCTCGAACTTTGTCGGTTCTGCCGGAGACTGTGGTGCCGAATAAAGCTTCTGCGGAATTGGTATAGCGTTGAAGCAAAATCCCCCAGGCCGTATATACAAATGCAGCCAGCGTTATTTTAAGAGACCTGACACACTGTATCAGTTCCAGCGTTTGTTCGGCCGGTAGCCTGAAGTTGTGGATGCCGGGCGCTTCTTCCTTCTCGGAAGGAGATGGGAACGCGGGGAGCAGCGATTTAGTATCGAACCCCGCAAGATAGGAACGCCAATAGTGCTCCTGCCCGGCTTTGCCTTGCGATTGTACATATTTGAGATATTCCTTATTGCTCGTCTTGATGCCGGGAGCATAAGGAACATTTCGGTATAAGTGCTGATAAGCATCTAGAAATTCGGACAGGAGGATGCCGTTGCTCCAGCCATCGTACAAAATATGATGGTTACTAATCATCATGACGTATTTCTGCTCGCTCTCTTTGCAGAGAGTGACCCGAAACGGCACTTCCGTCAGGTCGAAGCCTTGCCGTTGGTCGTCTTTTTTCAATTGATGGAGAAAATTGCTCCACTGTTCAGCGGGCATTTGGGAGCAATCGTGAAGCGCAACGGTAAAATCCCACTTCTTCAGGACGATTTGCAGTGGTGATTTGAGCTTTTGCCAGCGAAATACGCTGCGCAGCGCTTCGTTATTTGCAATAACAAGATTCCAGGCATGCTGAACCAGATCCGCCTGAACGTCCCCTTCCAGCCATACGCAGAGCTGTTCAAAGTAATGCTCCCTGTCTTGCGGATTAAGATAATGAAAAAGCATCCCTTCTTGCAAAGGAGTCAATCCGATAATGTCCTGTACTTGATCCCTTTCGATTTGCTTTGCCTCCGCCATGCGACTCCGTCCTTTTTTGTTCACGTAGTAAAAAATTCATTTAAACAACATATCAAGCTGCTGCTGTGAAATTTCGACCGTATCGAAATCAGAAGGAGTAAATTGCTCCTCGCGCTCGTTGGCGGCATGAGAAATAATATCCTGCAACTGCTGTACATAAACGCTCATCCAATGCCCGATCGTTTCTTGATCATAAGCCTCGCAGTGATACATCAATTCCAGCCTTAGCCTTCCGTTCATCACCAGGCTGTTCAGCTCTAATTTGGCGCTCATTCGATTATCCGGATGACATTCCATGGCATGTTCTTGATAAACCAGCTCAAACCAGTCATTATCCGCTTCCCTGCCGAATTGCCCCAAATAATTAAAGCGGAACGGCGCAGGTTCGCAGCTTCGTTCGAGGAGATCTCTATTCATATAAGCAAGAACTCCATAACCGATTCCTTTATCCGGAATCTGACGCAGTTGCTCCTTGACTGATTGAATTTGCTTGGATAGAGAGGCCTGCGGCAGTTCCAGCCTAAGCGGAAATAGCGCCGTAAACCAGCCTATCGTCCGTGAAGCGTCAATGCCTTCCAAATGACGCCCATGATTCTCCAGTTCCAATCCGATCAAGGAATGTCCGGTAAAGAAGTGCATGGTTCTGGCAAAAGCGGTTAACATCAAGTCCACCGGTTCGGTGTTGAATGCCCGATGTGATTGTGTAAGCAACGTGCGGGTACATTCATCATCAATCCATGTGACATGGCATTCTCTGCGGCCAGAAGTCCAATCTTTGACTTCCGCGGCTTGAGGAAAGAACCAGTGCTGAGCCTGTTGGTTAGCGCTCCAATAGTCGATTTGCTGCTTGACTTCCGCTTGCTCCGAATATTGCCGCAAGCCTTCGTGCCAGTCGCGAAGAGAGGCTGTTTTGGCCGGCAATGCGACAGGCCGGGACTCGGATAACTGGTCGTATGCAAGCTTGACATCCTCCAGCAAAATGCGCCACGATACTCCGTCGATGACAAGATGATGAGCCGTAATCAGCACATATTCGGTTATGAGTTGCGATGTAAATGCGACTGCTCGGATGAGCAGATCTTTATAGATGTCCAATTTGGATTTCAAGCTTCTTGCTGCTGCTTCGATTTCAAGCATGTTTTGTTCTTCGGATTGCTGCTTCAGTTCATAGGTTTCAAGCGGAAAAGATAGATGCGCATGCTTATTTTGATAAAATAGGGATTCGCCGCCGTCTGCCCGGTAATTCAGCCTTAGTCCGTCATGATGCAAAACGAGCTGCCCAAGCGCAGTACGGAGGCGTTCCAGCACGATCGGCTGTTTCATTTTCAGCAGCACGCTCTGATGGTAATAACCGGGATGCCGGAGCTTTTGTTCAAAAAACCAATGATCAATCGGGAACATTTCCTTATCTCCTGAAATAAGGCCTTGTTCATAATGCTTCGCAACGGCATTCATATCCAGATTCTCGCACAGCGAACCGATAGTTTGATGCTGCAAAATCTGTTTCGTTTCGACCGAAATCCCTGCTTGCTTAAGCCGGGATGAAATTTGGATGGCTTTAATGGAATCTCCACCCAATTCGTAAAACTCATCATGAATGCCTATTCCGTCCAAATCTAGAACTTCCGCCCAGATGCGCGCGCACGTTTCTTCCGTCTCGTTGCGCGGCGCCCCTGTCACCCTGTTCGTACGAATGTTGTCTTGAGGCTTGGGGAGAGCATGGAAATTGACTTTTCCGTTCGCAGTCAAAGGGATATGCTCGACCTGAACGACGTAAGCCGGCAGCATGTAGGACGGCAGCGTGTGGTTCAACTCTTTACGAATGACGGATATCGAAACGGGTCTGGAGGCGATCACATACGCACATAAATAAGCTTGCCCGGCGTTATCTTGTTGCGCCGCCACGACAGCCTCACGGACTCCGGATAGTTGCTGGAGTTCATGCTGAACCTCCTGCAGTTCGATGCGATATCCGCGGATTTTGACCTGATCATCAGCGCGTCCGATATACTCCATGTTGCCGTCCGGCAACCAACGAGCCAAATCCCCGGTCCGGTACATAACAGCACCTAGGCGCTCGGCAAACGGATCTTCTACGAATCGCTCCCGCGTTAAATCGGACCGTTTTAAATATCCTCGTGCAACACCATCCCCGGCAATGTAAATTTCACCAACGCTGAATTTCGGCACAAGCCGTTGACTGCCATCCAGCAAGTAGATGCGGACATTATCGGCAGCTTTCCCGATCGGTACGCACGCTCGCCGAATTTGCGCATCAAACTGATAAATCATGCATCCGACTACGGTTTCAGTCGGTCCGTATTCATTGAAAATCGCAACCTCTCCGCCAAAGCTGTCAAAAACTTCCGAGGCCAAACACATATCCAACTGTTCCCCGCCAACAATCAACGCCGTTACCATCGAATGACGGTTGTCCCATTCCTTAATGAATTTGAGATGAGAAGGCGTCAGCTTTACGATTTGCACTTTATTGTCTTTGAAAATCCGCTGCACGGCCAAATCCTTGTCGTCATCTCCGTAAATCACGATTTTACCGCCTGTTACGAGAGGGGTAAAAATAGAGGTTACGGTCAAATCAAACGAGATTGAAGAATACAGAGGGAAATCAGCCTTCTCCCCGTTTGCGTATACTTTTCGTGCCCACCATATATAATTGACCAGCCCCTGTTGCTCGACCATGACGCCTTTCGGCTTTCCCGTAGAACCTGACGTATAAATAACATAGGCCAACTGACGAGGTAAACCAGAGCGCGTTATCGGCTCGGGACTGCTCTTTTCCAGTAAGGACGGATCGAGCACATCGACCACTCTGCCTGAAAATCTCGGCTTATCGCGCAAATGACCGCCTGTTAACAGAAGCTGCGCACCGCTATCCTCCAACAAATAAGCAATGCGTTCCGCCGGATAATCGGAATCGATTGGCAGATAGGCTCCTCCTGCCTTCATCACGGCCAGAATGCAGACGATCTGCTCTAAGCACGGAGGCAGCAAAATAGCAGCCAGCATGTCCCGCTGCAAGCCATTAGCGACAAGAACGCGAGCCAGGCGATTGGTCTGCTCGTCCAGTTCCCGGTAAGTTAGCGAACGTTGCCCGTCCTCTATGGCGGTATGATCGGGCGTCATGGCAGCTTGATCCTCGACCAGCCAGTGAATGAATGCGTCTTTCGGATAATCGGCTTCCGGGCCTGCCCCCATTCGCAGCAGTTCCTCCTGCTGGGACGAGTTCAAGACGTTTAATTCGCATAATCGATTCTCCGGATTCTCGCACATTTGACTTAAAATCCCGCAATAGTAAGCATTTAGCTCCGATATCATGCCCTGCTCGTACAAATCCAGGCTGTATTCCCAATCGAGCGCGAATGTATCGTCCAAATCCTCCACAATGAGCGAAAAATCAAATTTGGATGATTTCGCGGAATAAGGAACGCGTTCGATGTGAAGCTCGTTCTCCCGCCAGGCTGCTTTGTCCATATTTTGATAGACAAACATTGTATCGAACAGCGGATTTCGGCTCGCATCCCGCCGGATTGGCAATTTCTCAAGCAACCGCTCGAACGGATAATCCTGATGTTCAAGAGCGAGCAGCGTCTTCTCTTTGATTTCCCGAACATATTCGGATACGGTTTTATGGCCTTCCGGCTGACTCCGAATCGCTAGCGTTTGTACGAACATGCCGGCGGTTCGTTCTGTACCGGGAATGGTTCTCCCGGCAGACGATGTGCCGACGACAAGATTTTGCTGTCCGGTACATTGGGCGAGCATAAGCTTGTATGCTGCCAAAAGCACCATATAGACGCTTACGCATTGTTCGCGAGCGAAGCTCCTGCAGCGCTCCGCAAGCTCTTTACTCAGCCTGTCGAAGTAGTGGTCGCCCGCACCAGATAATAGGGCAGGACGAGGAGAACAGGTCGGCATCTCAAGTATGGGAAGTTCTCCCGACATTTCCGCGAGCCAGTAAGCTTGATGCTCTTCAGATAAAGGCTGTTTCTCCCGCCACAAGGCATAATCGGCAAAGGAAAGGGGCGACGGGCCGAGACTCTGATTCAACAGGAGCTGAACGAATTCGCTCATGATGATGTGCATGGATGTTCCATCGATCACGATATGATGAAGATCGATCAGGAACAGATGTTGGTCTTCCGAAGTCTTGCACAGCTTTGTCCTCCAAAGCGGCGCATGATGAAGATCATAAGGTCGAACGAACGAGTCCGCATAATTTTGGATATCGATGCCGCCAAAGACTTCTTCGTAGTCCAGTCTGACAGCAAGGTCAGAGACGGCAGCGATTTGCTGCACGGGTTCTCCATCCTGAAAATCGAAATAAGTGCGCAGCGCTCCATGTCTCTTGACAATTGCCGACCAAGCCTTCTCGACCTGCTCAAAGGATAGCGGCCCTTCCAGTTTCAGGACGGCGGTAATATTGTAGCTTACTCCTTGCTTGTTTAATTGCTGCCAGGCATATATTCGGCGCTGCGGCGGCGTTGTCGGGAATATCGATCTTTCAGAGGGATCGACCTCCATGATGACTTCATCCGCATCGCTCGCTTGAGCATGTTCGATCAAATGGGCGATTTGTCGAATTGTCGGCTGATGAAAAATGTCGTGCAAAGAGATTTTTACGCCGAACTCTGCTCTGATGTTTGCGATCAAATAGGTCAACTGTAGGGAATTGCTGCCCCAATCAAACAAACTGTCAAGTGTGCCGATCTCGTTGACTCCTAATAATCGGCAGCATATTTCCAGCAGCCGTTCTTCCGTCCCCGAAACGGGCATCGCGAGTTGGCGTTCCTGCAGGTGCAATTGAACATACTCGGATACCTGCTCGATGATTTCGGCGAAATGTTGCTGCCGATACCATTCGCCAAGCTTGTAGCGCTGTATTTTCCCGCTCGTTGTTTTCGGGAGCCTGGTAACCGGAACGACATGCTCAACAGTGATACCTAGTTGACGCTGAACATGGCTCCGCAGCGTTACCGCCAGGGGAGCGAAATCTTCCAGCTTGCCGCGATAGAGAACGAACAGGAGCAAATCGTCGCTGGCCGCCTCGGGATTGCTTACTCCGCAGGCCGCTATCGTGCCGAGCTTGATCGGTTCCACAGCTTCGCATACTCGTTCAATATCATGAGGATATACGTTCTGCCCGTTAACGAACAGAATGTCTTTAACGCGCCCGGTTACGTATAACCTTCCATTGCGCATAAAACCGAGATCGCCTGTCCGAAGCCAACCGGTGGACGTGATTCGTTCGGCTGTCGCCGATTCGTTGTTGTAATAACCGGAAGTGACATTTCTTCCCTTCAAGTAAATTTCGCCGATCATCAGCTCAGCCAAATCCGTGCCAGAGCTGTCCCCGATGTATATACAGCAATCATCAACCGGGCTGCCTACATCGACAAAGGACACGCCCTCTCCGGCTTCCGTTTCCTTGACGACGCTTCCGAGTGAGAGATGCTTTCTATTCAGGTGCATCGTATTCAATTCATCTCCGACAGGGGGAAAGGTTACAGCGAGACAAGCTTCGGCCATACCGTATACGGGAAACATCGCATTTTGCTTCAGCCCGCATGGAGCCAATGCAGCCATAAACCGGGCGGCAAGCTCTGCTGAAATCGGTTCCGCTCCATTAAAAATGAGCCGCACATGGGACAAGTTCCATGCTGAAGCCGCCTCTTGTTTGAATTTTCCCAAGAAATATTGATAGCCGAAATTCGGCGATGAAAGTATAGTCGATCGGTGTTCGCTGCATTTCGCCATCCATAGTGTCGGACGGCGAATGAATAAGGAAGTGGGCATGAGATACTGCTGAATTTGTGCGGCTATTGGCACCATATGGCAGCCGATCAATCCCATGTCATGTGTCAAGGGCATCCAACTAAGCGTTGAATCCTCTGATCCTATAGCCGAGCGGTTTATCATCGCAAGTATATTACTAAGCAGGTTATCGTGGGTCAGTATGACTCCCTTTGGTTCTCCTGTCGATCCAGATGAGAATTGGATAAAAGCTGTATCCGACGGCTCTGCCTCATGGACGGCTCCGGGCCTGCAGGATGCGAAATCAATGCTGTCAGCAAACAAGGTGCGCTTCTTCATATCGGACCATCGATCTTGGTAGTCCGCTTTTTGAGAAAAAGCTTCTACGTACGAATAGCTGGTTTCAGCTATCAAAAGCACGGGACGCTTCAACACGTCCCATATTTGAAACAATTTCCTTTTATGCTCATCATTGCTGCCAACCGATACAGGTACCGGAATGAAACCGCCCAGCACGCATGCCCAAAACATTTGAATAAATAGCTCTTCGTCTTCAATTTGGAATAAAATTTCGTCTCCAGGCACGATTCCTTTTTCCTGAAAATAACCGATCAGGTGCCGAGCCCGGTCATACAGGTTTTTGTAAGAAAGAAAGTGTTCCTTTTCACCTCCTTGGATAAAGGTAATTCCTCTATCCTCCTGTCGCCTTACAGCATGAAGCATGTCCGTCAGTCGCCGGAATTCCATCGTTCTGCCTCCTTGCTAACTATAGTTGTAAAAGCCCTTGCCCGCTTTTTTGCCGTACAAACCGGCATCCACCATCTTCTGCAGCAAGGGGGCCGCCCTGAATTTGGTATCCTGATAGCTTTCATAAAGGATATTCAGGGAATCCAATACGGTGTCCAGCCCAATCAAATCCGCGGTTTCCAACGGTCCCATTTTGTGTCCGTAACACTTTTTAAAGATGTCGTCCACTTCCTGGGGCGAAGCGACCTGATCTTGAACGACATAAACCGCTTCGTTCATAAACAAATGAGATATCCGATTCGATACAAAGCCCGGCATATCGTTGACTAGAATGGCTTCTTTGTCCAAGCTGTCCAGAAATCGATGAGCCTGATCAATCGTATCTGCAGAGGTGTGATAACCCCGAATGACCTCAACGGAGGATTTCATATAGACAGGATTCATGAAATGCATCCCGATTACTTTGCTCGGCCGTCCGGTAAAGCTGCCGATGCGGGTAATGGAGATGCACGATGTGTTGGCGGCGAAGCAGACTTCTGTCGGACATATTTGATCGAGTGTTCCGTAAATCTCCTTTTTTACGCATTCGTTCTCCGTTGCGTTTTCGACAATAAAATTACAGTTTGCAACAGCCGAAATCTCCGTGTCGAACGTAACCAGTTCAAGTGCCTGGTCAGCCGTTAACCGGGGGGCTGATCGGTTGATGAGCGGAGCAAGCCGCACGGTTTTCAAAATTTCAGATTTCGCTGCGGCAAGCGCATTCTCGCTCACGTCGATCAGCACAGACGGGATACCGTGCCAAATGAGATCTACCGTCATGCCGATGCCCATGGTACCTGCGCCAATAATGCCAGCCTTATGCATGGCAACATCATCTCCCTGCTCTATTTCATTTAAATCCCCGCATGATTTCCAATTCGAACTCGAATATAGGAAGGAAGCGGCTGTATGATCGACAAGTCGTTTTCGAATACAATGAGATCAGCTTGATTGTAAATTTCCTTGAAGTTGGAAAAACGGTAGGTCATCTCCATCATCCGGTTGCGTCCCGTCTTGCGAAAATCTCCTCGCAGCACTTTATTGGACGCTTTGCATTCTTGCATGATATGACTGAGAAGCACGCTTCCGACCCCGCGTGACATGACGCGGCAGGACATAAGCAATAATTTCATATGCCAGGCTGTATCCCCCATCTCGATCAGCGCCATTCCAATTTTGCCGTACGAGCCGTATTTATCTGTTAATTCGCATACGAGCAGCTTATGTTGCTCCGATGTGCAATAATAGTTCAGTTCCTCGAAATCATAAGTGATTCCCGTAGAATTCAATTGATTGGTTCTTACCGTCAATTCCTCGGCTCGCTTTAAATCCTCATGCTGGGCTTCCGAAATAATGAATTCCATGCGAAGCGAGGCGAGAAATTCTTCTTTGGGCCCTTCAAATTGAAGTTCTTCCTCGTTACGTTTCTGATCCTGCATGTACATGTGCCGGCGTCGAGCCGAATCGACCGTAATGAAAGCCGGGTTCAGCCTTGGATGAACCAGCAGCCCCTGTATATCGTCGGGAGCCCAGCAAGCAATTTCTTGATGAAAGCTTTGAACTTCATCCCGCTCGAAAGGCTGATCGTCCAAAAACAGCATCGAATCCATGCCGATATTTAGTTTAGATTGAATCCAGGCGATATTGGACGACTTGGCGTTCCAATTGATTGCCGGGTACAGAAAATAATCGGCAATTCCGAATTCCTCCAGCTTCGCATATGCATGTGCATGATCGTTTTTGCTTGCAATCGAGTGGAGAATCCCTCGTGCATCCAACTCCTTGATAACCTCGGCTATTCCTGGGCGCAGTCGCACATCATTCGAAGATTCAAGGAGAACGCCGTCCCAAATTGTATGATCCAGATCCCAGATGACGCATTTGAATTCTTTTTCCTTTCGCTCCATTCCGAATACACCCTCCTCTTAAGGATTGATGCTTGCTGCGGCTGCCTCATCCTCCAGCCGTACTTCCAGTATCTCGGATGCCCGATCCAGCGTATCCCGGACTTCCTCGTATGTCCGTCCCGTAACGATTACATAACCTAACCGATCATAAGCGTTATGGGGCAGCCTTACGCGGGAACCGGACTTGGCCGTAATTGTCAATTGCCGCATACCCGGCAACTGCTCGATTCGCTCTCTGCCAAGCACTTCGCGCAACACCCCGGCTTCTTTCGCTGTCAAAAATTGAATGCCGGAAAATCCAACCATCTCTCCGTTCCATGGTTCCGGCTTCATTACTGAGCAGCGAATATGCTGCTCTAGAACGTCAATTCCCGTTGTGTAGCGAATCAATTCTGGAATCATGCCGCCGGCTAGGCGAGCATTAATTTCGATAATAGAGCAGCCTTGTTCCGTCAATTTGACTTCAACGTGGGCGGCGCCGTTTCGAAAGCCTACAGCTTGCAGAGCTGACTCCACGGCGGATCGTATCTCCATTTCGCTTTTCTTGCACAATGGGGCGGGGAAAATGTGTCTCTTCTCTACAAAAAATGGAGCGCCGCCCACTTGTTTTTCCGTAATGCCGATACAGCGCATGGTTTCCTGCCAGCAAAGCATTTCCACGCTGTATTCAGGCGCGTCAATATACTGCTCTACTAGTGCTGTCATTGACGTGGATTGTCCGCGCATATTTACCTGTACGTCCAGAATCAATCGAATTTGTTGTTCTGCTTCCTCTCGGCTCCTACACAGCTTCACGTGGTTCGATCCGCTATCGTCTGCAGGCTTGATTACGCAAGGGAATCCTATGCGACCGATAGCTTGGCCGAGTTCATGAACCGAACGAACGACGGCGAATTCGGGCTGCCTTATTCCTGCCTCCTCCAGCCGCAAGCGCGTCATATGTTTATTGCGGCAGGTCTTGATCGCTTGGGGTGAGTTGCCCGGAAGCTGGCAGCGCTGGCTCAGGGTGGCGATTGTTTCAATATAAAACTCGCTTGTAGTTGCAAAGCCGCAAATTGCACCGCGGTCTATTTCCGAGCCCAGCATTTGTTCGATGTCAGGAATGGAATTAGTGTTGCATACAAGTACGGAACAGCCCGTTTCCATAAGTCCGTCATATCGATCGGGGCAATTGGTCAAAAAAAGTGGCTCCCATCCCATTTCGGCAGCTTTGCGCAGTGCCAGCATGCCCGTACCGGTCGTATTGGCTTCTATGAACACCAGTTTATCGCACACCTGCATATGCTCCTTTCGACTGGGTATAAGACCAGGAATGAACCACGCACTGCTCCGAAACCTGTAAAGGCTCATCGGGAAGCCTTAGTTGGTGAATTCCCTTCTCAAGCCGATACCGTTCGCTATAAATGGTATCGACGTAACGATCGCCTCGATCCGGAAATAGAGCGACGATTTTCGTCTCCGGATTGACTCGAGTACTGATCCACCGCGCAACGGCATATACTGAACCGGAGCTGTTGCCGGCAAATATTTTCTCGCGTTCCGCCAGTTGCAATGTGGCCGCAAACGATTCTTCGTCATTTAACCAATGAACCTCGTCGACAATGCTATGGTTCACATTTGCCGCTACAAGACTGTTGCCTAATCCGCTTTGCAATCGGTCTTTGCGATCCGGTTGACCGAAAATAACGCTGCCGGTCGCGTCAACTGCAACGACGCGCATGTTGGGATTATGTCTGCGCAATTCCGCAGCCGTACCCGACATGGAGCCGCCACTGCCGACGGAAGCAACCAGAATATCCACATGACCAAGATCTGCCACCAACTCTTCGGCAAGCTCCTTATAGGCGCGAGGGTTGTCGGGATTATCGTATTGACGCGGCCAATATGCGTCAGGGTATTGGTTTAGCAGTTCTTGCAGCTTCTCCAGACGTGCCCCCTGCCATCCGTTTTCGTTCATCTTATCTACGATGTATACGCGGCATCCTAATGATGTAAGCTTGGCCATCGTAATCGGGTCGATTCTTGGGTCGGTTACGATATGTACGGGATGGCCCAAATGCGTACCTACAAGCGCAATGCCGCAAGCCATAGTGCCGGAGGAACTCTCCACGATCGGAGCGCCGTCTTTGAGCTGCCCCGCTTTTTTTGCTTCTAGGATAATTTGTTTGGCTACGCGATCTTTCATGCCGAAGGGATTCATAAGCTCCAATTTCGCGTACACATTACCTCTGCACTGCTCATCGAGCCTAAGCTTGACGAGCGGTACGCGTCCCACCGCGTCTACCATGCTTTCATGCAGCATCTCGCGTCCCTCCTTTACTGATCATTGCCGTATAGCAGCGTCGCCGCACCTACTGTCTGGACTGCACCGTTCCCGTTCCGGCCAGGAAATTCGTCATTCTGGCACTGTCGTCCAGCCGTTCCTTTCTTTTTATCCTCATTCCAAGCATGGAACAGGTGCACCTCATCCGCTAGGCGAAGCAACGAGAGGCGCGCAGCATGAAGCTGTTGAAAATGTCTTTTATCGGATTCCGTAAATAAAATGCCAATAAAAGTCCCGCTGTGCGCCACTATAACCCCGAGTGCGTCCACCTGTCGACAGATGGCAAGGACATCGTCCAGCCTTTTTTTTCACATAGTTTCTGGTTCATGATCGCACTGCGCGTCGAAATTTCGCCGATCGTTCGGACGTCTTTGGCGCGAATCGCTTCTGTCATTCGGCACAGCATATCGTCATACTCCCGACACTCCATATTCGAAAAGGGCTTGGGCTTGTTGTTGAACTCGACGGTGTCAAGCTCGCCGCCTTCATCGATTCCCAGCACAGTCAAGAGAGGAGATTCGCCAAGGAACCGGTGAAGCTGGACATGCCTATGGAAAAAGGATACGATTCCACTGTACATCACGCCGTCGGTCGGCTCGATTTTCCTTAAAAATATTCCGTTTGCCGTTCATCAAGCCTCAATTGGAAACAATCGCTGACCGCCCGTATCGTAGCTACAAGATCAGCAGATGAACTCGCCAAACCTTTTCCTACAGGAATATTGCTTTCGATCTCCAGCATTCCACCTGGCGGAAGTCTGTAATGAGATAAGATTAAATCAGCCAACTGTTTCGATTTATGCTTGGAGCTCGGATACACCATAATATCCGAACACTGGTCGTAAGAGGTAAACGTGGCAGTTGAAAAACGATTGATCGGCATGGTAACCAGAAAATCATTGCCGTCCACACTGACACCCTGAAGCAGTTCCCCGAACGTGCCGCAAGCCTTACCCGAACCCGTGCAGATGATGGACATTTGATGCTGCATCATGTTTCCTCTCTCTCCTGTATCTTTGATATCGCTAAGTACTCATTCGTATAGTCCCGATTTGCGGCCGATCCGCCGCTTGTTTGCTTGCAATCGCTCTTTGTGGCTAAAACATTCCTTGACTTGCTCGTCCAGCAGCGACAAAACCTCGGAAGGGCGAACTGAGCCTGAGGTGCATTTGCCCCACAGACTGTGATCAATCGAAAAAGCGATGCGAAGTTCACTTTCCCCAATGTCTATGCTGTATCCGGCTTCGGAGCAAATTTCCTGCAGCAGCGGAGCCGGCGCCTCTTGAGGAAGCTTCTTATCGTTAAGCATGGCGACAATATACCTGCCCGCCAGAACCTGCGCCGTCCGATAAGGAATATTGGCTCTAAGAGCCAATAGGTTGGCTAGGCTGAACCCTCCGAAAAACTCTTGCGTACAGATGCCGAGCAGACGTTCATCTTTAAAATTCAATTGGCGAATGACCGTTGTGAATAACGCCGCTGTATGGCAGGTCGCGTCGATGAGATCCTGAAAATGACGGCCTCCTTCCTTTGCGGTTTCAACCAGGTTTGTATATGGCGTATTACGCTGAATCATGACAAAATCCGTATAGTAGGCAGAGATGTGAGCTGTCTTGCCTCTAATGCGTTCCAAGATGGGAAAATTCTTTTTCTGAGGCATTGCTGAGGAGACACCCGATAAGGAATCGGGTAAATCAATGAAGTGATATCCGCTGCTTCCCCAACTGATAAAATCGGTGGCGAATCGACTCAATGCGACGCCCAAGGTCGATAATTCTGCGGCAATGTGCAGCATCCATTCCTTGGACGCGACGCCGGACAACGCATGTCGTCCCGGACGGGAGAAGCCAAGCTGCTGAGCCAAGCATGTTCTGTCCCATGCCAGTTCCAACCCAGCCATCGCACCTGACCCGAGCGGACATTCGTCGATGTCGTCGAATACAGCCAGCAGCCGGCGAATTGTTCTGCCCAGTTGTTCGCTCATAGCGGATATGTAGAAGCCGGCCGTTATAATCTGAGCTGGCTGATAGTGAGTGTAACCCGGCATGGGAAGATCTGCGGTATTCCTAGCGAGAAAGTGAAGAGCCTCAGTGAAATCCAGCAAATGCTCTGTCACTCGAATTAGTGCATCTCTCGCGAACATCAACTGCGCTGTGGCCTGTACGTCATTTCGGCTGCGATCCATATGCCAAAGTTCCGAGGATGACTGATGCATGCGGCTCATGCGGCTCTGCACGCATTGTTCCAGTGCAAACAGGATATCGGACATATTGCTTTCAGGGTCTGCCCCGATAGAACGCTTCTGCTCAATCTCTTCCAATAGTTTGACGATAGCAAGCATGTCTTTCTCGGAGAGCACTCCTAAGCGCGCATATTCTCTTGCCATTACTTGTTCAATGCGGATGTAATAAGGCAATAGGTATTGAAGCTCGTATTCGAATTGCGGTCGCAACACAAGTTCATTCACTAGCGCGGAGGGCGATTCCCTAATGCGCCCAGTCAGATTTTTCGTCTCATGTCCTATTTCCACCTTATCACCCACCTGGATCATAAATTGTAAGAACGAAGGACTGCATAAAATAGCTGAATTTCTATTTTATACCATAAGCATACTTGAGTTATATGATACAACCATTTATTAGTAGTTTCAATCAAAAAAAATCATATTTCAACACAGGACTGTCTATTAACCAATAAAATACATTTCCAATATAGGAAAAGGCCACTCGTTCAGTAAAATGTTTGTCCCCCTACAAACTCCCGATTAAAGCTGGTGAATCAACTAATCTATTAAATTCGTGTTGAGCCTTATATACAGGAAAGTTGCTGCGCAACCTGCCGGATTTTTATTTCATCGAATGAATTGGTGCAAATATTAAGCCCATACAAAGATTAAAGAAACGGACTTGCTTTTCCGATACATAAAATGACGATACTTTTTTAATAAATGAAGGAGTGAATAAAGAAAATGCGCATTGAATCGCCAATTTACCGATTCTCGCCTGCTGCTAACCGAACCAATCGAGGCCAAGAGGTATTATTTGCAGATACGATGAAAGAAACCGCGAGCAAGGAAGAAGAAAAAGAAGGGGACAAAAAAGGACGTCTCGTCACGGCTCGCGAAGACGGTTACATCAGGCAGTATCTCGTTAGGCCTGACGGCAGCAAGGTGTTATTGAGCGAAACACAGCAAAATGACAGCTTTCAAGCAGCGAAAATCGATCAACTGCCCGTCGCTATCAACTACCTGCATTCCCCACAAAGCGGATTCAGTATGAATACGAAAGAAACGATCGCATTGTTAAACCTGCACGCTGGAGCAGTCATGACACTCCCAGTCAACCAGCAGCAGCTAAATGTCCCGAGCAAGGAATCCGATATGTCTTAATGATCCATGCTCTACAATCAATCACAAAAAAATACAGAGGGAACCTCGCTCCCTCTGTTCTACTGCCCAATCCGTCTCACGAAGTCCTCACGAAGTCCTCCCCCACAGCATTTCCTGCTATTAGGAAAATCCTATTAGAACCTGACTTTTTTCGCGAGGGTTGACGAGAATTAGGACGCCCTATACAATGTAGAGAATTACAACCGCATACTTCTTCGTATAACTTTGGAAATAGGGTCCAATCGTCTCTACCGAGCTGCCGTAAACAGCTTGACTACGAGGATAAGAGCGCTTGTCTCAAGGAGTCGTTTTGAGCCTTTTTAATCGACTTTCTGATACGGACAAGCTTTTCTTGTTCCTTACCGTCAAGCTTTAGTTGTCAAAAACTAAAGCTTTTGTATTTATATGGGCAATACTTTCCCACACTATTTATACAACGAGAAAAGGAATGTGATTTCGAATGAATTGGAGCAAGCAGCATTGGATTAATCGAATTGCCGCAGCAGGCAGAAGGAAGCCTGCCGATCTTGTCATCACGAACGGAAAAATCGTCGATGTCTTCAATCTGGAAATCATGGAAGGCGACATCGCGATTGTAGATGGCATGATTGTAGGTATTGGCGGCAGCTATGAAGGAGAACGCGTCATTGATGCGGAGGGCCGCTATATTGCTCCTTCTTTTATCGATACTCATGTTCATATTGAATCGGCTATGGTCACGCCTGCTGAATTTGCACGTGTCGTGCTTCCGCACGGGGTTACAACAGTCATAACTGATCCGCATGAAATCGCGAATGTCGTTGGGACAGCCGGGATTCAATATATGCTTGATGCTTCTGAGAATTTACCGCTTGACGTATATATCATGCTGCCTTCCTGCGTTCCATGTACGCCGTTCGAACATGCAGGAGCTAAGTTGGATGCTGGCAGTTTGGAACCTTTCTACGCTCATCCTCGCGTATTGGGACTGGCGGAAGTAATGGATTATCCCTCTGTAAGACGCGGTGATGACGATATGGTGGACAAGCTGCTGTCTTCGCATCGGAATGGTCGGATGATTGACGGTCATGGCGCAGGTTTAGATGAGGAGGCTATCAATGTGTACCGGGCAGTCGGCATCCGCAACGATCATGAATGCGTGACAGCCGAGGAAGCTAGAGTGCGGCTGCGCAGAGGCATGTATGTGATGCTTCGCGAGGGATCGGTTGCCAAGGATGTTGAAGCGCTCATCCCTGCTGTAACGGCAAGCAATGCACGCCGCTGTGTGTTCTGCACGGATGACAAGCACTTGGATGAGCTGCTCCATGAAGGCAGCGTTGACCATAACGCCCGTCTTGCAATCCGCTGCGGTCTTGATCCGCTTCAGGCGATACAGATGGCTTCCTTGAATGCAGCTGAGTGCTTCGGATTGCATACGAAGGGCGCGATTGCCCCTGGATACGAGGCGGATTTCCTGCTGCTTGATAATCTGCATGATCTTACGATTGCTCAGGTATATAAAGCCGGCAATAGGGTTGGCGATAACGGACAATATACAGGACCGCAGCTTCATTCTGCTGTTATCCCATCTCAACTAATGAAGACGGTACATTTGCCGGATATTACAGAGCGGGATTTGCAAATCGAACTTGGCAATCAGGAGCGCCACTGTCATATTATCGGCATTAATCCAAATAGTCTGATTACGACTCATCTTGTAGAGGCAGTTGACATTGAGAACGGATATTTCCGTTCTTCCGTAGAGAAGGATCAGTTGAAAATCGCTGTATTTGAACGGCACCATCATACTGGCTGCGTCGGACTTGGCATTGTGAAGGGGTTCGGCATCCAATCTGGTGCGATCGCCTCCACCGTGGCACATGATTCCCACAACTTAGTTGTGGCCGGCAGCAATGATCGGGATATGCTAACTGCCATTCAGGCGCTTCGTCAGATGGAGGGCGGGTTGGTTGTGACGAGTGGTGGCAAGGTGCTTGCCGCGATTGAGCTTCCACTGGCCGGACTGATGGCGATAAATGGTTATACAAAGGTACTCGAGGACATGGAACAGCTTAATGAGGCTTTAGCGCGTATTGGAGCTTCTCAGGAATTCAATCCTTTTGTCACATTATCATTCTTATGTTTGCCTGTAATACCTGAATTGAAGCTGACGGATATGGGGCTGTTTGATTTCTCCAGCTTTACACATATTCCGGTATCTGCTAAATAACGAATTCAAGAGGGCGGCTTCGTGTTGTAGATTAACAACCGCCCTCCCTTACTATTGATGAAGCACGTAATAAATTTCTTCTGCATTCTGAAAATCAACATTTGATTTATCCAAGTCGGCATATTTATGTCCTACCACTAACCCGCATTTTTCTGCGATGCGATCAAATTCTTTTGGCTGATACAGTCTCAAATGAAAATCCTCGTATTCGGTACGTACATGCCTATTATCGATGTACAACTCGTAGGAAATCATCGAGTACAAAATTTGTTTGTCCGTATCGTAAGCATGCTTGCTTCGCAGTGCAACTTCTACGGAGTCCTTCCCTACCCTCCTGCCTTCCTCGAACGCTGCCAATTCCAATTGTTCCTGGTTTACGCTTGATGGATCGCTTCCCCGATAAGACAGATCAGTTGCAACGCTTAACACAATTCGTCCGGTTGAGGTTAAGCAATTCTTCATGACCTTCAGTGCCTTGATCACCTCTTCACGCTTTGTTAACAAGGATAATGATCCAGCCGCAATAAAAATAAGATCATATTTTTCAGCAGTCGTATCAAAGTTGTTAAAATCACATATATCAATACGTGTACTGAAGCCTAATGATGTGAGTTTCTCTATACATCTATGTATCATATCTGCAGACAAATCGAATCCATCGATCTGATAGCCTTGTTCAAGAAATGGGACTAGAAAACGGCCTGACCCGCACATAGGCTCTAATATTCTCATTGTCTTATCAGCATAAGACATCCAGAAGTCCATTTGCTCCTTCGGCGCTTCCGGCTTATCCAAATCATAAAATAAGGAACATAATTCTCCATAATATTGCTTCTCCATACTCTATTCCCCCTGAGCAGTTTTTTAACTGGGACATAAATATCCATGACGACATTGCACTGGCCGTGGCAGCGTTCATCATAAAATTCAAAATCGAGCTTGGATTCATCGTATACAAATTCACTGTTCGGGAACCATTCTTCGAAAATATATGTCCAGGTTGCTTGAACGGCAGCAGCCAGCGGATCTGCATTATAGGCTGCTTCGCTTCCGAAGTAATCGACTGACGGTGTTGTGAATACGGCATACTGCGCCTCAGGAACTTCGACAGTGATCATGTCGGGTGTAACCTTGCTATAATCATCAACGATGACGCCAAATAAATAGACAATATTCCCTTCATCGGATGAGGGGATACAGATTCCCACCTCACCGTGCTGCGGCGGAGTTAATTGCGCATACATTTTACTTTCTAAATTGTCACCGATATACGTATCCCAATAGGCTGCGATGTCTTTCGTATACCCGTTCGCCAGATTCGTGTGAATACCATAGCCAGCTACTTTGAATTCGGATTTCGTTACAAAAATAGGATTCATCCTGTCTCCCTCCAAATGAATGTATAGATGGCTTGAATGCCATGCTTCGAACTTAGTAAGATAAACGGTCGGACTGTAGCCAAATTCTTTGCGGAAGGCTTTGGAAAAACCGCTTGCTGTTTCGAACCCGTAATCTAGGGCAATATCGATAATTTTGCGGTTCGTGAGCAGCGCTCTCCTTGCCTGAATCAGTCTTTTCTTGCGCACAAAATCCATCAGAGGCACGCCTTGGTGAACACTGAACACTCTACAAAAATGAAATACCGAGTATCCGATATGCTCTGCGATCTCAATGGCGGTAAGCTCTCTGGTGAGGTTTGTTTCGATATACTCGATACTGCGCTGAATATCGTCATTGTAATCCAATGCGAGATCTGTCCTTTCTTCTAGCAGTCGTTCGTTGTTCCCTTTATTGTATCTGTTCTGTGGGATAGATGCTGTTCCAATCTTGCTAAAGGCTTTTATGTTTATAAAAAAGAAATGTCCTCAAGCTTGCGTATCATTGATACGACAAAACCTGAAGACATGTGAACGTCGAATTACAGTCAGCGAACTGTGATGAAGAGCCTAAAACAATACAGGCAAGCTCGCAAGTGAACGCATTGAGTCCTTGTTATAGGTCAGATGCTCGGGATCAATTGCGAGGCGCAGATTAGGCAGTCGTCGCAGCAGTGTGCGGAAAGCAACCTGACCTTCCAATCGGGCCAATGGGGCGCCTAAGCAGTGATGAATTCCCTTGCCAAAGGTTAAGTGCTCATTCTCTTCACGCGTAATGTTCAAAGTACCGGGATTCGCAAACTTATGCGGATCAAAGTTGGCTCCATTCAGCGTGATCACAATCATTTCGCCTTTGCGGATCGTCTGACCGTGAAGCACTATATCTTCGCCCGCAATGCGGCTGCCAAGCAAGACTGGACCAGCGAAACGCAATAATTCCTCCACTGCGGAAGGCACCAAAGAGGAATCGTTCTGGAGCAGACGCATCTGATCTGGGTGCTGAAGCAGAGCCAGCGTGCCGTTCGCGATCAGATTGAATGTCGTTTCATGTCCGGCGGAGATAAGCAGCCATATGGTCGATAGGAGCTCATTCTCGCTTAATTGATCACCTTCGTCATAGGTCTGAACGAGACTGCTGATTACATCGTTTCCAGGATTTTTGCGTTTCTCGGTTAGAAGTAATTGAATATATTGAATAAATTCATTCAGTGTGGCAACAACCGCCTCACTTTCCTTCGGATCCAGTGAGGCTTGCCCAAGTGTACGCGTCCATTCTCGGAATTGGCTTCGCTTAGCAACGGGAATGCCGAGCATTTCCGAAATGACGGTGATAGGAAGCGGATAGGCAAAATCCGATACGAGATCCATCTTTCCCTGCTCCTGCACAGCATCCAGCAATTCATCGGCAATCTG
Source organism: Paenibacillus alvei DSM 29 (assembly GCF_000293805.1). Taxonomy (GTDB): domain Bacteria; phylum Bacillota; class Bacilli; order Paenibacillales; family Paenibacillaceae; genus Paenibacillus_B; species Paenibacillus_B alvei. The sequence continues at coordinate 228,510 of NZ_AMBZ01000009.1, forward strand.
TTGAATACGGGGCTGCAGCTCCTCAATCATGTTGGGGGTGAAGGCTTTGGATACCAGCCTGCGCAGCCTGGTATGATCGGGCGGATCAACAGTGAGCATATTCGGCATGTTGATCACCCATTCCATCAAGGCATTCACGGATGCGTTCTCCTCTATGGGTTGTTCCCTTGGTGTCAGCTTGCGGATGTCTTTGATGAAGCGCGGGTCTTTCAATATTGCAACAACATCATCGTGGCGAAATGCGAGCCATGCTTCCCCCATGCCAAAAAAATTATCAAGGCGGTACAGCGGTTCATGTTGCTCATAAAATTTCGAATAAAATGAGACGACATCGTGCATTGGTTCCGTAGTGATAAAGTCGTCACTCGTTAATCTCTTCATATTTTCGCTCCTTTTCACATTCGCCGTTTCCATAATCATTGGGTCATGCATTCGTGTCAGTCGTGTCCGATGCAATTCCATGACGGATCATGCAGCAGAAGCTTTTCATCTCATCAAGCAAGACATCAAGGCATTCTTCCTCAATGTTATCTATATCCTTGAGCTCCTCAATAAACTTCCTTTGGAAATGCTCTAGCGTAATCTTGATCAGCTCAAAAGCTTGCTTGCGCTGAACGCCTTCTCGCAGCTGAACTTTTTCAAATAATCGTTCCCACTCTTGATACCTGAGGGCAATTGCGTGCCCATACTTCAGCTCAATGTCTTCTTTCAGTTCATCAGGCGTCAAATAGAAAGCCTCGTACACCAATTTGTATTCATTCGCGTGTTTACGAAAGTAATTGAGTTTTAAGCGGCTGATCGAATCTATAGCCTCAAAAAATCCTCGTTATCGAGTATGTAGTCCGCTCGAATTTCGCTTGATAACTTTTCAATGCAATGATCCAATAAGCTGAAATACAGCTTCTTCTTGCTGGTGAAATGATGAAATATTAAAGCCTTCGATGTGCCGGCTGCTTCAGCCAGCATCCCGGTCGAAGTGTTTTTATAACCATTGCTCGCGAATACGGATATGCAGGCCCTCAACACTTTTTCTCTTTCGTAGAGCCTTACAGGCAAAGCTTCGCCTCCTTCACTTTTTACTAACCTTTCGGTCAGTATCGATCATATGATGGAACAATCCAAATATGACGTCCATTATCTTGAATTATTGTGAAATTAATCTCAAGACAAAAAGAGTTCAAGCCACTCCTTTGAGGAGACTGACTTGAACATCATATTCCCTATCCATGGTTGTCTGGATCTACGAACAACATCTCTATCTTCGTTCCATCAAGTCCGATAAAGCCATTAGCTTCGCTGCTTTCATTCAACTGGATCCACACCTCAGCCGCTTAACGTCATTACAAATGATTTGAATATCTTCTTCTGTCAAAAATGTACGTGTGTCATGCGAATAGAGCGATGCCAAATATCTACTCAATTATCATGATACTTTTTACCATATGCAACGATTCTGTCTCCCAAAATAGAATCTCCCATGATCTAATTCCCGTTCCACCCCTCCAAGGAAGAAAATTTTGGAATTGGTTTGCTTTTTATTCAAAAAATACACTTGGGTATTCTACAACCCCTGCTACATGTTCCAGAGCATGTTCTCGCAGCTCTAATGCCATAAATGCTTCATCCGGCACTTCAAAGGGTGCCTTTATTCCCCATGTAGTGGCTTGCTTGAAACCGAACTTCGGATAATATTGAGGATGACCGAGTACGATTACAGACTCGTATCCAAGTTGTGCAGCCTGTCGCAGAGCTTCGCATATAAGCTGCTTCCCAATCCCTTGGGATTGGTATTCCGGCAAGACTGCTACCGGAGCCAATGCGAGTGATTGCACGCTGTGCTTATCTCCCTGAATGGTAATGCGGGACAACAGGATATGTCCAATAAGTTGACCATGATTGTGGGCAGCAACCAGTGATAACGCTGGGATGAAACCATCTGATTGTCGAATACGGGATACTAACTCATGTTCCTTCCCATCGCTGTGCTCCATCGCTGCAAATGAGCGCTCCACAACTAATTCTGTAGCTTGATAGTCTTCCTCTGTTTCTTTTCGGATCATAATGTTCATATTCATCCTCCGTTACTTTATTTTACTTTTTCTTACTAATCAAATGAAACGAATCGTTGCCGCATGACAAGCAGCCTCGCTGCTTAAGCTGCTCTATTGTAGCCATCTTCCCTTGGATGCCAACCGTGATCTTGTTCCCGCACCGTTTACATTGGTACTTGCGTATCGTTTGTCTCACTTCGCCAGTGTATAGTGCATCCATGAACCGCCCTTTACATTCTGGCATAGTACGCTCGGTCGTCTTGAGAATAATCATCTGACTTCGATTGGCTATAATCTCCGCCCCTTCGTATTCGTTGAATCGGGGCAATGTTGCACTTGTTGTTATTCCCATTCTTATAAATTCACGCTGCATCGCGAACATGAAGTCAGGTGACTTGTGGGCGAAGGATAAGAATATCGGCAATCCTTTTCTCTTCCGGAGTGCACTAATTCCTCGAGATACAAAGAGGCTCATGCCCTGCAGTGTATAAGGCGGATCGGTAAAGAAACAATCGAATTGACCGTGCAAGCGTGCAGGCAGTTGTTCCCTTAAGTCGTGATGGACGTATTGAATGGGCAATTGCCTTAGCTGCGCTATATCATGAATGTATTGTAGAAATCGTTCATCCACATCAATTACTTGTACGATTGTTTTGGAATGCCCTCCATTAGGGAAAAGTACTTGAAGCAGCAAGCCGATGGAGATACTGACCAAATCATCATCTCCAACGCATAATATCTGCTTGCCTACTAAGGTCTGCTGCCGGAGACATAGAAGTGCTCTTCTCAGGCTTGTCTCCGGCGTACATTTGGATTGATCGATCCGCACATCGACCATCGGACGATGAATCATAATTTCCTTCAGAACGACCAACAGATTGTGGAGCTCGGGATGAGACAAGTCTTCGCAAGCCATCAGCTCCTGATACAGTTTTTTGTTGATTCCCCGATAGCCCCATTGCTCTTCAACCCATACTCTGCCTCTCATCGAGCAGCGTGCTCCCTTATCCTGCTCGATTGCTCCAGCCTTGATAAGCTCCCGTTTGACGGCAGCCGCAACCGGGATGGGAATAAGTGCTGCACGGGCCAGTTCTTTGGTGGATATACCAGGGTTCATGTAACACTCCAACAATAGTTGTTCGATGATGGAAATGCCTTCTTCCAGGCGTACGCTTTCGTTTGCGATTTCGATAAAGTTACGCATTCGTAAATCCCTCCTCAATGGCGGAATGACGTTCATTCATGGCGCAGAAAAAGGGCGCAGAATGAACAAACGTCATTCTACGCCCTTCTTGATTGATGCCTAAATAAGCCCCACAATAAAGCAAAAATCCGTGCTTGAAGAAGCACGGATGCGGGTTCAAAAAATAGGCATACCTATCATCTAAGGCATGTATGATATCCGTTGTTCTTAACTAATTCCGAGGATACGCACATCCACAGCAAATAAACATTGCTAAGCAGCAACACTTCTCACTGGTATTACATATTCCTCATATATGGAATTCGATTAGTTAAGAACGACCGCCAACATCAACATCTCTCCCTAGAAAATTATGCAATCATCGTATCATCCTGGGAAAGTTCATGTCAAGTCAATGCAATGTTTCCGATTCATGTGCCGCAATAAGTTCGGTAAGGGCGCGTTGATGCAGCTGGCAGTGAAGTGTATTCTTCCTGCTCAGTCGAGTACGCAAATGGCTCTGAGAGAACATTCAGCAGGCGCTGCATCACACTATAGTCTCCTTCTTGAGAAGCAGCATCCAATGCCTCTTCAACTCGATGGTTGCGCGGTATGACGGCAGGATTGCTTCTGCGCATAAGCTGACGTACATCATCCTTGGAATGCTGTTGTCGTTCAAGTCTTGCTTGCCACTGCTCATACCAGTGTGCATATTCGGTGCTGCCAAATAAGGAAGAATGTTCTTCGCATATGCCGAGTGTAAGTGCGCGGAACGTATTCGTATAATCCGCACGATGCTTCTGCATCAGATTGAGCAGGTTCTGGATCAGTGTCTCATCTTGTTCTTCTTCATGGAATATACCTAACTTGGCTCTCATGCCATCAAGCCAATTGCGTTGGTATAGATCAAAATATTCACCTAATGTATCTTCCGCTATCTCCACAGCCTTTAGTTCGTTGTCACTAAGCAGAGGCAGGATTGTTTCTGCAAATCGGGCAAGGTTCCACCCCCCAATATTCGGCTGATTCCCGTAGGCGTAGCGGCCTTCCCTGTCGATTGAGCTAAATACGGTATCTGGATGATACACATCCATAAAGGCGCAAGGGCCATAATCAATCGTTTCACCGCTAATCGCCATATTATCTGTATTCATGACTCCATGAATAAACCCGACAAGCTGCCACTTCGCAATGAGCGATGCTTGGCGTTTTATCACTGCCTGAAGCAGCGCCAAATAACGGTTCTCGCTGCCGTCTGCCTCCGGATAATGTCTCTGCAGTGTATAATCAGCCAGTGCGCGAAGATCTTCGATGCCGCACCAATTGGATGCATATTGGAACGTTCCTACGCGCAGATGACTTGCTGCAACACGAGTGAGAATTGCACCTGGAAGTTCAGATTCGCGTATTACCGGTTGACCAGTGGACACCACAGCTAAGCTGCGAGTCGTTGGAATACCTAGACCGTACATCGCTTCGCTAATGATGTATTCACGCAGCATCGGCCCGAGCGCAGCTCGCCCATCTCCGCCTCTCGAATAGGGAGTTCTCCCCGGGCCTTTCAATTGAATGTCGAATCTCTCTCCTGATGGGGTAATCTGTTCGCCAATCAGAATCGCTCTTCCGTCCCCCAGCATATTAAAGTAACCGAATTGATGTCCAGCATAAGCTTGGGCGAGAGGCATTGCCCCTTCAGGAATCGTATTGCCGGCAAGCGTAGCTACGCCATACTCGCTTCTTAATGCTTCTGCACTTAATCCTAGGGAGACAGCGAGCGATTCATTCAGAACACTAAGTCCCGGCGCTCGTACAGGAGTTGGATTCAGTTTGGAATAAAATGAATGTGGAAGACGGGTGAAACTGTTGTCGAAGTTCCATCCTGCGTCTAAATTAGAAGGTCTCTCGTTCATTGTATCTCCTTTTCATTCCTGCTATTTCGTATGTATCGTGCTGTTAGGGTTTGCTAACGTATATTTATTATACCTATTCAGGTAAGCATACGGCTAAGCTAAAGGTAGATAAATTATCGAAATTACGCATCACCTTCTCTATTGTTCTAATGACGACGAAAGGTTCTATATGAGTTAGCTGGTGAATAACTGAAGCAGTTCATCAATAGTAGGAGCAAGCTGGTGATTGCCATTCTTGATTGCAGTAAAAGTAGACATCGCTTGCTTCAATAAGTCAAAACTTTAGTAATAATAGATGAAGAACGATAGTGGATCATATTCAGGTGCATAGGGCAGAACCCCCATCTGGCAGAAAGCTCCTCCACCGAGTCCAACTCGGGTGAGGAGCTTCCTAGCGTTCCTAGAATCAGTCTTCCTGGTATACGCGATGGCGCACGATATCTCCGGGATGCAAAACAAGCAAAGGTCCCCACGATGGATTATGATCATGCATCGATTTTAACAGCAGTATCATCCGCTGAAAAATCATGTCGATATCCGCATGCTGCACCAAGGCGCCCGTCACGGCGGCCGCGACCACGTGAGCTGCGTAGAATCCAGATTGCAAATGTTCAGGCAGCGGACCCGCGGTGCTCAACAAAGCCCGTAATTGCGCAGTGAAGGATTCGTCCAGGTTTCTCCAATTTTGAATTTGATCCAAGCTATGATTTTCCAGCGTATGCAGCTTCGTCGTCATGATGGCGGCAGCCACGATCTTTGCAGACAGCTTGGCTTCCTCGGCGCCAACAACTTTTCCTTCCAGACGGATGTGGGTCAGATCTTTGTCCGTTTCTGTCTCGATGAGCCGCTCCCATATATTAGCCTGGTCGAACTGCAGGGTACCTACGGCATAGGCGGCTAAATATCCTCTCAAAATGTCAGCAGGATGGACGTCACTCTCAGAACCGATATTTTTGAGCGCGGGAATACCCGAATAGGCCGCCCGGATTCCACGGAAATAACCGATTAAACCGATCCCGGCCGCAGGCCCCAGATTGAGTATCCCTAGGACGTCTGATGCCGTCTCGTCTATGCGTTTAGCCCAATACTCAGCTAAATCATTTCCGAGATTGTTCGCGAGAAGAGCCGCTCGTACCGTATCCGCCAATTCTTCAAGCAGTCCCGTATCAGCATGCAAAATATCATGCCCGCCCGTTTCATGACCCAAGCTGGACCAGGCCAGGAGGCCCCGCCGGGCATGAGCGGGAGGAAGACTTACGATACCCGTTTTTAAGCCTATCTGGTCTGTTATGTCAATAGGCAGGGTATACGGACCGAATTCAGGCATCCCCCACTTGACGAGCGGCGGTATCATGCTCAAGTCTGGACGTTTCACTCTCGCTCTGTCCTCAGCGCTTAAGAAACCGTCGTACAGATCGCTTACCATCTCCTGAAAAGCGTCAGTGGCATCCGCATTATAGCCTTCGCCGTTCTGCAGTATGGTTTGTGCGATATCGAACAGCAGAAAGGCCGGTCCTTTGCGCAGGGGATCGTGAATTAAAATGTCGGTGAATCCTTCTGGACCCAGTTGATCCAGCGCTCTAAGGAATGGTTCGACGACTGCGTCCCGGTACAGAACAGGCAGCTTTCTGCGTACTGCTTCCAATCTGCCGCGCAGTTGGTGGTAATCCGTCGGATCGGGCGGACCGGGAATATTGGAAACAACGGCCTTTCTGACATCTTCAACACATTGCGGAAGGTTGCTTATATCGGGTTCGATCGTGACTTCTCCGTTCGTGAGCAACTCGTTTCGTTCAATCATCGTACATCCTCCGTTGTATAAAATCATTTACAGATGTAACATTTCCTGAAAAAATGAAATTATACCAAAATGTAGATTGTCTGCACGGATCCATGACAATGAACAAAAAGAGTAGTACATGCTATACTCGCTGTTGATTTATTTAAGCACGTCACCTCTTCCATTTCATCGTTCATACGAAGCAATATCGAAAAATGGTTATCTCGATAACTGCTTTCATAACATTAACTGCTTCAGAAAAAACGCTTGCATCTACTTTTTTACGTAATCGAACAAAAGGTCATCTTGCAGCTTCCATAACTCTCCTAAGTGCATTATATTTTCCTCGATAAACCATTGATTCGCCTTCACGACGGTTTTCATTTCTCTAGGTGACGCAAGTATTCTCGATATCCCCATAACGCTTCATCCAATTGATCTTCGCCTTCCAATAAAACCATCACAGCATACGAGATCATGTCTATCCATTCGTCGATTTTTCGAACCTGTTCTTGGGAAAGCAGGCCATTGCTCTGCAGCATGCCGTCAGGATATAAAGCCCATGCGCGGGATAGCTGGCAGATGCTCCAGAAGCACGATATCAAGATTCTGTTTACTTGCGGCTTCGCGAACTCATCAGCCAGAACTTCAATGATCTTCATCAGCTCGTGGAAATTATCTTCAATCAATTCACCGCGAAAAGGTCTCAGCATGCCTAAAAATCCATTCGTCATTTTTTCGTGCTCGATATCATCATGATGGAAGGCATGGCATTTGAGAAGAAATAGCGCCTCGTCTTTCGTCATCTTGCCTCTTCCCTTCTGCAAAAGTTAGTATCAATAGCGCTGCTACTACCTACAAAGAGTTTTCTCCCGTTATCTTACAGTTCTCGATAACCAGCCATAAATTGATCTCATCGTATTGTGAGACAATCCCTTCTATCCAGTAGCCTGGATATAAATATTGTGCCGGCGTTCGTTCTCTCAATTTATTGTAATCTGTTACAGCATAAGCATTATCGCTTAATCGGATGATCGCTCCTTGCGGATAAAACATTGCAATTTCCCCGCTAACTGGTTTACCCGGTGGATACTGCTTCTTCGTTCGCTTCCATGCCGCTAGATTAGGCTCAATCGCTTGCTGCCATTCTATTTCAAATTGTTCCTTCGTAAGGATACGATCGTACGCCTCAACAATTACTTCTTGATCGCACAGTACAAAATCGGGCGAAGTGGAAACCTCACAATGTGAATCGCCATATTTGCTTATTTGTCGATATGCCGTTCCGTTCTCGTCTATCTCAAAATAGTACCGATCGTCTTCCTCGACCCCGGCAGCTTCAATATATATCATTGATATTCCCCCTACTAGTCTCTGATCCTAGAAGGTCTCCACTACTTTCAACCTCCAATCAAGTATATAAAGCCTGTCCTTTCAACACAATCACACGAATGACCTAGTTGAACTATCCAAATGATAAAGGGCGCCCATCTAGGGCGCCCTTGTCCTGCAACTCATTTACAACTTGTTTTGGTAATTAAGCTTTTCTGCCTGCCCATACATCTTTCACATATCTCCCGTCGGCCCCGAGCTGCTCCAGCCATCTGTTCGCTTTCGTCTCGCCAACACCATGAACGTCTTGATACATCTGCTTAAGTGTTGCCTCCACATCTGGTGACATAGCGCTTCCATCACCGCACACATAGAATATTGCTCCCTGATCAAGGAGACCGATCACTTCGTGCTGTTGCTGCTTGATAAGATGCTGGACATATGTTTTTGGTTGACCCTCAATTCGAGAAAATGCGGTGTGTACCGTAACAATTCCCTCTAATTGATATTGCTTAAGCTCTTCCTCATAGATATGATCCGTCGCATCTCGACAGCCAAAATAAAGATACGCGCTGCCAAGCGAAATCCCTTGCTCCTTCATGGCCTGCCGGGCTTGAATAAATCCACGAAACGGCGCAATCCCTACTCCGGGTCCTACCATAATAATAGGTGTACTCGGATCCTCCGGCAGCCGGAAATTGGATTGCGGCGGCTGAATGAACATCATGATTGATTCGCCTGGTTGTCTGTCTGCAAGAAAATTGGAAGCAACGCCTCGATATTCATGGCGTCCATTCCAAGCTGGGCTCTGTACGACCCCTACCGTGAGACTAATCTGATTCGGCTGTACGCGAGGGGAACTGGATATCGAGTAGTATCGTATTTTTAGTGGCGGGAGCAGCTCTAAAAAGCGCTCAAACGTCATTAAGCAAGCCTCATATTTTTCAAGTAAATCTAACATCGATACTCGCTTTTCAAGGATGTTCTGTCTGTAGCTCTCTGCCTCAAGCAGTGCTTCTAATTCAATTCGGTGCGGAGGACATACCGTCAATGCGGCAAGCTCGCGAATTTGTGCTCGAGTGGCAGGCTCCTGAAGTTCGACGCTCCGGCTTAGAAGATCATTTATCAGTACAGGGCGATGTAATGGCAAATGGGAAGGACTATTCCCTGTAGTTCGCAACACCACATGATCGCTTCCATTTAAGTCAAATCTGCTGATTACCCGTTCGACTAGATTATCCGCATTGATAGGGAACACGCCTAAATGATCCCCTTCAAGATAAGACACTCCTTCAGGCAATTCAATCTCGATATGGCGTGTACTGCGCCCGTTTCCACCCCTTTGCAGCTCGTGATTGTCGAGGATCGTTGCACAATGGACATTGTATGCATCGGCAAACGGCGATTCAACCGATATGTTTACAACCTCTACGGTTAAAGAAGAAGCTGTCGATTTTTCTATTCCATCAATTCCGTCAAATTTCAAATCCAGTGAACGCATAACTGCTGGCCACAGCTTATCGCGCCACTCCTCCACTTCGGTTTCGAATTCACCGCTGGCATCGCCATGTCCGACAGGCAGCAAACGATTCGCTCCTTTAGCCGCGAGCTGTTCATCAATGAATATGGGAATGCTTTGATAGGTACTAGGCCAGTTATGATCGCCGCAACCAAAGACACAATAGCTAACTCCTTTCAATGATTCTGGCTCCACTTCCTTTAGCCACTTTACGAAGCGTCGTGCATTGCTGGGCGGCTGACCGTTATATGATGCTGTCACAATAAACGTAATGCCTTCCTTGGGCAAGTCCGCTGCATAATCGTTAAGGGGCGCTACTTTGCTTTTGAAGCCTAGTTGTCGGCCTTTCTCCGCCAGTTCGCGGGCAATTCCTTCTGCTGTGCCAAGATTAGAGCCATACAGTACGAGGAGCGGAATATTGTGAGGAAAGCTCGAATTCAGTTCTGAAATGGCTGTTGTTTCTAAAATAGATGGAATGCGCTGACCGCCATGAACGGAAATTGCTTCGTTGCGAGTGCGACGCGGGCGAACTTGCATCGTAAATCCCTCGGGTTTTATCGTGAGCGACTCCATTAGCTTCAATTGATAATTCGTATGATCGATGAGTTCAAAATTTTTGAGAATAAGTCCGAGCATTAGCGTCGCCTCTTGCAGAGCAAATTGCTGCCCGATGCACGCACGCTGTCCGATGCCGAACGGCTTGTAGGCATCGTGGGGAATTCGGCTCGGATCCTCGAATCTTTCTGGGCGGAATTCGTGTGCATCACTTCCCCAGGCAGCAGGATCACGGTGCAATTGAGGGAGCAAAAGGAGCAAGCGATCTCCTTGCTTCATCACATACCTATCCACGAGCAGCGTATCTTGCTTCACAAGCAAGTTGAAGGCAGGGGCTGTCGGCCATAGGCGCAGTGATTCATCGAGAATCATGCGGATATATCTCAAGTTCTTGACCTGTGTATAGGTAGGAACAGGATCCTTCAGTACACGATCTACTTCCTCATAGCCTTTTTGCAGCTTATCACGATTGTTCAGTAGAAAATATAGGGCGAATGACAATAAGCCGCTCGTTGTTTCATGTCCGGCTACCAAGAACGTAATAATTTGATATCGAATGTTTGCATCATCCAATGATTCGCCCGTATCAGGGTCTTTTCCTTTCAGCATATAAGCTAATAAGTCGTTTGCCCCTTCATGATCATGAGCTTTGCGTTCAGCGATTATTTTATCAACTAGGGAGAACATGACATCAATGTCCTGCTGGAATTGCCGCCGTGTTTTGACCATAAGCATATCCTGAATGCCAAGCCGCTGCGCTTGATTCAAGGATTCCTCCAAAGCCCGAACCATACTCGTTACAAACGGGTGAGGCTGATCACGGTAGAAGCTGTTGAAGCGGTAATTAAAGCCGCATAGCCCGATCGTATCCATAGCTAGCCTTGTCATATCCTCTGGCACCTCAATTTGATCATCGGGATTTAGGCGAGACCACTTCTGGATAAGCTGCATCGCTAAATCAAGCATCTTATCGAAGTAGCCTCGCATTGCTGTACGGCTGAAGCTTGGCAATAAAATATTATGGGCCTTTTTCCAGTTCGGATCGTTGGTCTCAGAGGTGAACAATCCGTCCCCTGCGTAGGCGCGCACATTGTTCAAGATTGTTTTGTCCACGATTTTACCGAAGCGCGCAGTGTCGCTAAATTCTTTAGCCAACTCGTAGCCAGAGACAACATGCAGCGTTCCAAATGGGAGCTTCATCCGGTAGATTTCACCGTATTGCTCGGCAAGGTTCATGAATGACAGTATCGGAGTATTTGGATTCAATTGAGGTACATTTCCTAACGGGCCATATGTTTTGGGCTGTGGAATCGAAATTGACATATAATTTTGCCTCCTCGGATGGTATCTAACATTTCGTAAGAGGTAGCTCATAAGATGCCGTGTTGTGCAGGATAGCAATAAAAATCATGATTTCAAATCATAGGAATGAATATTCATTCCGTAATGTGCAGAAGACATCCGAGTTAATGGACTCGGATCGCATTCCAGCAGCACTCCTCCACGCCAGCAAGAAGCTCGTTCGTCTCCTCCAGCACCTCTGCTCGTATTGTTTCGAATAATTTAACAAGAGCCCCATAGAAAATGGAAATCAGTGCATTGGGAGGCAACGGGGAGATTGTGCCCTCCTGTTGTCCTTTGATTAAAAAGTGTCGGATAAAATCCATGCCTACTTCGAATGTCTTCAGACTTTTCTCATCCAGCAATCTAGGATTCAAATGTGAATCTATGAACGAAAAAGCCTCTCTATTTTCCTTTGCAAAATAAATGGTCTGAACAAAAATATGATGGAACTGTGCGCGAGCAGTTGCAGCTTCAGGAAATCCTTGTGAAACGGCATGGAAAAATTGTTCAGTACATTCTTGGAATAAGGAATTCAGCAGCTCCTCCTTGTTCTCAAAGTATCGGTAAATGGTGCCAGCGCCAACATTGGCCCGATCAGCGATCATTGGTACGGTTGTTGCATCGTACCCGCGTGCGGTAAATAGATGTAATGCGGCGTGTAAAATGTCTTCTCTTTTGTTAGTGGACAATCGTATCACCCTTTATGCGGAATGAATGTTCATTCCCTTACATAATATACCATGCGATTCGAAGATTCAAGAACTGAATGCGATAGTTCTAAAATTCATTTTGGTGTAATGAAATCTAGAATGTAATGAAGCTTCCTGCTGAAAGAAAAACGAAAAGAGCAGATGCTTTCGCATTCTGCTCCTTCGCATGAATTTTTCAACCTTCTTATTGGATGTGTCCACATCCCCCCTTTCTGCTCCACTTAAATGAATGCAGGCTCAGGAGTTGCATAGATCAAGCTTGCAATGCTTTGATGCGGATGGAGGCAGAGGTCATTGAACATATTCTGAAGATCCGAGAGCATTTGCAAGATCGATTCGTCGCGGAAACGCGCTTTAAGATAGGTCATATAAATTTGACAGCTCCCCTCCAAAGTCCCAACGACATCAATGCGCAGCGGCGTACCGGAGTTGAAAATCGCAAGCGACTTGCCATACTCGTTAACCAACGGAATCTCATCCTCATCCATTTCGATGGCGATATCAAAGTATGATCCGAGGTTCTGAACAATCATGTATGACTCAAACAGGATCTGATTATCCGCTAGTCCGCTCCACTCCCGGACTTTCTTGAGCGGTGTATAATCATATTTCGTCAATCGAAGCTGCTTCGCTTGAATTTGCTTGAGGATCTGCAATACATTTTCGTCTTCAAGCAAACGTATCCTCATGGGGAGCGTATTGATTGCAGGACCAACTATCTCCTCAATCCCTTCGAATTCCGGGTGTCTGCCAGTCGACATGACGCCGAACAATACATCGCGCTGACCTGTATAACGAGCCAAAAGCAGCGCCCAAGACAATTGAAACACTACGCTCATTGTTACACCACTTTGACGGATTAGCTCTTTCACCGTGTGCGGAGCAGAGACCTCGAATTCGACGTATTGTTTCGCGAAGCCGCCAGTTCCTGACCTCCCCCGATTATGCGGAGCATTTTCGATAAGCGGGGTCGCATGGCGGAAGCCAGCAAGTTCCGCTATCCAATATCGCTTAGATTGTTCTATATCTTGCTGCTGCAACCATGCTATGTAATTCCGATAATTGCGTACCGGCGGCAGCTGATAAGACCTGCTTTCCACCAGACTGTAATAGCATTTGAGCACTTCGGCCAAGACAATAAAATGACTCCACCCGTCCATCAGTAAATACGAACAGCTCATAACCAGGAAATTCTCGCGATCTCCTATCCGAGCAAACATGACTTCATAAGTAGTCGGCCGTTTGATATAAGCAATATTGCTTGCACACAGTTGAACATCCTGATATCGCATCAGTTCATGAAACTGACGGTCAGCATCCCATTCGCGCCAATCCGCGTAGTGAACCGGTATACGAACATTCCGCCGCATGACCTGTATCGGTTGGTCGAATCCTTCATGGAAGATGGACGTCCTCGTTAATGCATAATGATTTGCCACTCGATTCCAGGCCTGTGTCATGAGTTCAGGCTCCAATTTGTCCGTAAAGCGCATGACCATATTTACAAAAAACTGAGCCGGTTCGGGATTGTTCAGCAAGGTATCAAGCATGTAATCTTGTAGCGGCGTAACCGGATATACGTCCTCAATCTCTTCAGGATCCAGGGAGGCAATAGCGGCAACATCGCTTCGGTTCAATCCTACTAATGAAAAGCCCGCAACGGCTTCGTTCTCTCGCACTGCTTTTTCGTCGTGGGCCGCAACCGTTCCCTTGTCGCACTCGGCAATAACTCCGCTTAATTCCGCAACAGACTGATATTGGTAAATTTGCTCATGGGATATCGATACACCCGCTTGTCTTGCACGGGATATCAGCATCATCGTCTTGATCGAATCGCCGCCGATCTCGAAATAGTTCTGATGTATTCCGACCCTGCCAAGTCCAAGCAGATTAGACATTATACCGCACAACAGCTTTTCGATATCATTGCGTGGTTCGTCGGACGGATCATTAGACATGCTATCCTCATTCGGCTTCGGCAGCGCCTTCCGGTTGATTTTGCCATTATTATTGAGCGGAAGTCGATCAAGCGCAACAAATGCCGTTGGAATCATATAATCAGGTAAACGCTCTTTAAGAGCGCGACGAAGGACTTCTATGTCCGGCGCAATCTTTGTATTTCCTGTCATGTAAGCCGTAATTCGTTTATCTCCAGGGATATCCTCCCTCAGGATCACGACCGCTTCTTTTATAGAAGGTTGTGCGGCAAGCGCCGCTTCAATTTCACCAAGCTCGATACGGAAGCCCCGAACTTTCACCTGATCGTCCAATCTCCCAAGAAACTGGATACGTCCATCCGGCAAATAGCGGGCCCGGTCTCCGCTGCGGTATAACCGCGCTCCCTCTCGTAACGAAAACGGATCCAGTATGAACTTCTCGTTGGTCATCGACGGCATTCGCAAATAACCGCTGCCGACCGCGATTCCGCCGATGCACAGTTCCCCGGGAATACCTATCGGGGTTGGCTGCAGCATTTTATCCACAATATATATTTTTGTATTTGCGAGCGGCCTACCAATATGAGCGGGGCTATGCGCATGTCCCGGTTCAATGATGCGATAAGTGCTGGCGATCGTGCACTCCGTGGGACCATATGCTTCATATACATCAAACGGAAGTCCGATTGGAAGCGTTGCGTTCCATTTGTCTCCCCCCGTGAATAAACGGCGCAGAGAGGTATGTTCGGGCCAAGGAATATTGACTAATAGCTCGACTATCGGTGTTGGAAGAAAGGCAAACGTGATCGCATTGTCCACCATCCAGTCTCGCAGCAACTCGGGCTGAAGTCTTATTTCTTCGGGCGGAATCCATAACGATGCACCGCAGATCAGTGACCCCCCAAATTTCCGCGACGGACATATCGAAGCCAACACCGACGGCAAAGCAAACGCGGTCAGTGGACGTTAATGCCGAAATGTCTTTATACCAGTGCATGAAGTTGACAACCGATGCATGCGGGATTATTGTCCCTTTAGGATTACCCGTTGAACCGGATGTATAAATGACATAAGCTGCGTCACTGCCAATGACTTTGTCGATCAGTGGACTCGCCTCTTTGTAACCATTCCGCGAAGCTAGAACGATCCCTTCATGTTCCATCTTGATTCTGGTCTCACAGCGTGATGCGATATGCTCATGCAGAGAACGACTCGTCAGTAAATTAGACGCCTTGGAATCTGCTAGGATATGAGCAATTCGTTCCACCGGCATCTCAGGATCAATGGGCAAGTACGCACCGCCCGCTTTAAGCGCGGCCAATTGGGCAATGACCAGTTCAGGCGAACGGTTGAGACATATTGCAGTAACCGTCCCCGGCCCGCTGCCCTGCTTGAGCAGGTAATGGGCCAGACGATCAGAGCGAGCCGCTAGCTCTATATAGGTTAGAATTTCGGCTCCGTTCTGAACGGCAATCCGGTCCGGTTCTGCCTCAGCTTGTGCGATCACCATCCGGTGAAGGGTTTCGCAAGGGGAGAATTCCTGCTCGGTCCTATTCCATACATTCAGCAGCAGATTACGCTCATCTTCCAGCAATATCGGCAAAGATTTGACAGGGGTGTCTGGATGGTCTGCAATACTGGAAAGCAGCATCAGAAAGTGCCTTATCATTTTCTTCACCGTTGCTTCTTCAAATAGACTTTGATTGTATGTAAAAGTTCCTTTCCAGCTCCCGCCCCTCTCAATCACTTCAAGAGTCAGATCGAAGAGAGTTGTCTCCGTATTTACGTGTAAAGGCTCGAATGTCAGGTCAGCTATTTCTACATCAATTACAGGCGTATTTTGAAGCGTGAACATGACCTGGAACAATGGCGAATAACCCAGGCTTCGCGTCCCAGCCACCTTCTCCACTACAAGCTCGAACGGAACGTCTTGATATGCATAGGCTTCCAACGCATGCTTGCGAACTTGGCGAAGCAGCTCGCGGAACGGCAAATTTGCAGTGATCTCAGAACGAATGACGAGCGTATTGACAAAAAAACCGATCATAGATTCCACATCTTTGTGGTTTCTGCCTGATATCGCGGTTCCAACGCAAATATCTTCCTCACCGGTATAGCGATGCAGCAGCGTCTGAAATGCTGCCATCAACAGCATAAAGGAAGTGGCCTTCTCCTCGGCTGCGAGTTGGAAAAGCCTTGTCGATAACTGCTGCGGAAGATCGAAGCTAAGCTTCTTTCCCGTATATTGCTGCCGTGCAGGGCGCGGGCGATCTGTCGGAAGCTGAAGCAGTTCCGGCGCTCCAGCCAGCTTTTGTATCCAATACGATAACTGTTCTTGAAGCGCGTTCTCGCAGTACCGTTCCCGCTGCCACTCCGCAAAGTCCGCATACTGCACGCGAAGGGCGGGCATGCGCTCCGCCTCTCCGCTAACGAAGGAAAGATAATACTCCAGCAGCTCCTTGCCAAATACATGGTGGGACCAACCATCAGTAATGATATGATGAAAGGAAATCAGCAGTACATGCTCCCTATCAGCAAGGCATAGAAGAATCGCCCTAAGCAGCGGTCCATGTGTGAGATCAAACGGCCTACTAATCAAGGACATATGCTGTTTCACCGCTTCATCCTGTTCGCTTGGCGGTACTTCCCGCAAGTCTTTCCGCTCCAGCGGCATATCCATGTCATCCAGCACGAGTTGATAAGGACTTCCGTCCTCCTCGTGAAATACGGTGCGCAGAACCTCGTGCCGTTTTACGAGTTCCTGCAGGCTTTTCTCGAATGCTTCGACCTGCAAATCTCCCCTCAGCCTCATGCCGTAAACCAAGTTATACGCCGTTGATTCCGGCTCCAGGGTAGAAAATAGCCATAGCCTCTGTTGGGCGTACGAAAGCCGATGCTTTTCTTTTTTTTGGCGAACCGGAATCTCATGCCTGTCAGAGGAAGGAGCGTGATCAGCTTTGACGTCCCCTTGAAGCATTTTTCTAGCATCGCCCGCTGCTTGTCCGATAACTGCGCTCTACGTTGTGCTAACGAATGCCGATTGGTCATGGGTTTTTCCTCTCCTTCCTCTTCTTCTTTTTCCAGCAGTTCGATATAGGCTAGTTCGATAATGTCTGCAAGCTCGGAAATGGTTTCAGCCGCATACAATTCCTGCACATTCAGCGAGATCGGGTACATCTCCCGAATTCGTGATATAACCTGCATTTTATTCAGAGAGTCAGCCCCAAGCTCATAGAATGGAGCATGTATGTCCAGCTCCGGCATGCCGAGAACCTCTTCGAAAAATACAATAAGCTTCTGCTCCACGTACTGACGCGGGCTCTCGTATTCTAGTGGAGCCGGGTATTCCGGTTCCTCCTGTCTTTCATTGCTTTTCGCGTTCGGGAAGGATGCGTCGAAGCCTCTCGAGTTTGGAATTTCATAGCGTTGTCTTTCAAATGGATAAGTTGGCAGCGGCATTCTTCTTCTCTTCTCTAACGCATAACGCGCCTGCCAATTCATTTCGTTGCCCGCTTCCCAAATTGCTGCCAAAGTGTCCGCCCAAGAATGACAGTCGTAGCAGCTTAAAGAATTTTCATCCCCGTTTGTGTAGGTGTGCAGTGGTGATCCGATCGCTATCGCTCTCCATCGCCCATCCTTGAGCGCTTCTGTAATTTCTGAACTTAGCGACCGTTCTCTGATTTTTGCCGTCAATTCCGATTCTTTATATAATGCGATATTCATCTCCGCATTCAAGGTTGGGATGCGGGGAGCAGCAAAGCGTATGCCATTGACTGTATTGGCGAACTTCTCGATGTCTCCGTTTTCTATAAAGTCTTGCCGGGCAAGCGTAAGCTTGAAGGCTTCTTCCAATGAACAACACCCAGCGATGCAGGCGGCCGCATACTCCCCTTCTTCTTTACCCCCAATTCGATCGGGCGTTTGCTCCATGTGATTCAATACTGAAGCAAGACTGTAAGAAGCCGCTACTGAGATCAGTAGTTTTATGCGTGAATTCAATTGCAGTGGATGATGCTGCTGATTAGCGTGGGCATCGTTTAAGAAGCCTTTAAATACGGCTTTCAATTCTAGTCCGCTGACAGACTCAGCTTTTTCAATTGCTTCATTTAATTCGCGGCAGAAGAGCGGTTCAGTTCTGTACAACTCTAGTAACCCGGAAAGGCTCTCCTCCAACCAAGGGAGAAGTATCCATACAGTCATTGGTTGTTCATCTGTGCTCCGAATCTTTTCCGAATCCGGTTTAAAGGCCAGCATGCGCTGTGCATCGGCGGCATTTCGGCAAACGACGGCTTTGCGGAACGGGTATGCTTTTCTGCCAACCTGCGTTGTATAAGTAATTTCTTCGAATGGTATAAAAGGGTTTCTAGTTAAATAGCCAGCCATCCTTTCGCAAGCTGCGGCAAGTGCCTTCTCCGATTTAGCGGATATAAGCAAGCTGTGCCAAGGCCGCAAGCAAGCATCGCTTTCTGTCAGGGGTGCTTCCTCCAGGACGACATGAGCGTTCGTTGACCCGATGCCGAAAGAGCTTACTCCCGCACGCCTAGGATATCTCGCATCTTCCCAGTCCCTCAGTTCCGTATTAACGTAGAACGGGCTTTCCGTAAAATCGATTTGCGGATTCGGTGCTTTAAAATGGAGGGAAGGTGGAATTTGGCGATGATGAAGGGCGAGCACCGTCTTGATGAATCCTGCCACTCCTGCGGCACAGTCGAGATGGCCGATATTCGTTTTAACGGAACCGATTGCGCAGTATCCGATTAAATCTGTCCACTGCCGATAAGCCATCGTTAATCCTTCGATTTCGATTGGATCTCCAACTATAGTAGCCGTGCCGTGGGCTTCGACATATGATATCGTCTCGGGATGGACATCGGCGATCGCCAAGGCTTCTGCAACTACGTCAGCCTGACCTTCCGGGCTAGGGGCAGTGAAACCTGCCTTAAGTGCACCGTCATTGTTAATCGCGGTACCGCGAATTACAGCATAGATGAAGTCCCCGTCTGCCGCGGCCTTTTCTAGACGCTTCAGTACTACGATCCCAACGCCGTTGCCGGGGACACTTCCCTGAGCCTCACTATCGAAAGCGCGGCAGATTCCATCAGGAGACAAAATCATGCCTTCCTGGTACTTGTATCCGGAATGATTGGGGAACGTAACGGTGCTTCCGCCTGCCAACGCAATGTCGCACTCCCCGCTCATAAGAGACTGACATGCCATATGTACAGCGACCAAAGAAGTGGAGCACGCTGTTTGTACGGTCACTGCAGGACCTTTTAAATCAAGCTTGTATGATACGCGACTTGTCAAGAAATCCTTATCATTGCTTGATACAATGGAGGTGATATCTCCCAATCCTTGATCGAGTCCGTAAGCAATAACATGGTTCAACAAGTAAGTGCTTAGCGAGCAGCCGCCATAGACCCCGATCCGTCCGGGATAGCCGTCGGAAATCCAGCCTGCATTCTCCAGTGCCTCATGCGCACATTCGAGAAACAGCCTTTGCTGGGGGTCGGTCCATTCCGCTTCACGGGGATTCATTCCGAAAAAAGCGGCATCAAACATGACCGGGTCATCCAACACCCCTTTTGCTTTAATATATTGGGAATCCTGTAGAACTTCTTCCCGAACCCCCGCTTGCAGCAGTTCCTCATCTGTATAGAAGCGAACTCCTAGATCGCCCTGGCTTAACAGTTTCCAATATGCGTCTACATCCTCAGCTCCGGGAAATCTCCCGGACATGCCGATGACAGCGATTCCTTGCTCCCATAATGTTTCATCTCGTAACAAGTGGTTCACCCCTATTTATTTTATGTTCTTGCTTTTCCTCTGAGATCTCTTTGCCTTTTCATCAGTGATTTGCGTGATTCCACCCTTTCTTCGACATCAGCAATCCGCTCTTTGCGAACGGACGGCTCGAACAGGCGGCTTGCCAATGATGCAATCGTGGGATGCATGAAAAAGTCGGTCAGCTTTATCTGGCTGTTTCGTTCCCTGCGGATTCTTTCAACTAATAGCGCAGCATGCAGTGAATGTCCCCCCAGCTCAAAGAAATTATCATTTCGTCCGACTTCCCGCACATCTAACACTTCCTTCCACATGTCAGCAAGAATTCGTTCTCCTTCATTGCGCGGCAGGGCATCTCGGGATACAGGAGATTTTGTTGCATTCGGAAGAGGCAGTGCATGCTTATTGACCTTCCCATTTGAGTTCATAGGAATGCTGTTTAACTGCACAAAAAAAGACGGGATCATATAGGCAGGAAGACGGCATCCTAAATATTCACGGAGATTAGATACAGGCAGCGGTTCTGGTTCTGCCGATTCATAATAGGCAATCAAATATGTGCTGTTGCCCGCCTCTTCCCCGTCTACGACTACCGCTGCACGGATTGATGGATGGTTGGACAATGCGGCAGCAATCTCGCCAGGTTCGACCCTATTCCCGCGAATTTTCACTTGATCGTCCAGGCGGCCCAAATATTCGATGGTTCCATCGTTGAGGTAACGGGCACGGTCTCCGGTACGATACATTTTTCCGTATCCATCATCGTGATCTCCATTAAGCTCTTGTACGAATCGTTCAGCCGTAAGCTTCCGATTGTTCATATAACCCCGTGCCAGGCCCTTACCTGCGATGTACAGTTCGCCTTCGATGCCGACGGGCTGAATCAGGCCGTGATCGTTCATAATATAAATTCTTGTATTGGCAATCGGCCGACCTATCGTAATGCGCGTATCATGAGTGAGTTCCTTGACGGTCGACCAGACGGTTGTTTCTGTCGGGCCGTACATATTGAACAAACGGGCGCTCGTTATCGTACGGACACGATGCAATAGCGTTTCTGTCAGCGCCTCTCCCCCAATTAGCATATAGCGCAGCGAACCCAGCGCTTCTGCCATGCGGGTATTATCAAGCAGCATCCTCAGCCGGGCAGGCGTCGTTTGAAGAAGCTCGATCCGATGATCCTGGCATAAATGAGCAAGTCGCTCAAGCTCCATTTGTTCCTCATGCGTTGCCATAACCACCGTACAACCTAGCATGAGCGGCAGCAGCGTTTCGAGTACGAAAATATCAAATGAGACAGTCGTCAAAGACAATACATTGTTTATCGTTTCGAGTGGTATTTCTTGAATGATGCCAACGAGCAAATTATGAACCGAACGATGCTCGACCATGACCCCTTTGGGCTTGCCCGTAGAGCCTGACGTATAAATGACATACGCGAGATCTGACGGGCTAACGGATGAACATGGGAATGCAAGGGAGTCTTCTTCGCATGACATAGGCAGCCGATCCAGCAATACGGTTAATTGTTTATCAGGAATCTTCGCCACATGTGCAGAATCCGTTACGACCACCCGACATCCGCTATCGTGTATGATGCTCGCAATCCGTTCTTCCGGAAGAAGCGGGTCAAGCGGAAGATATGCGGCTCCAGCTTTGCCTACACCCAACAAGCTTGCCACTAGCAATATCGAGCGATCGGCAAGCACTGCAACGACTTCATTTCGAGAAACGCCTTGTGATCGAATTGCATGTGCCAACTGTGCAGCTTTTCGGTTCAGCGCCTCGTAGCTCATCTGCTCTCCATTGCAAATAAGCGCGATTTGATCAGGCGTTCTTGCTGCCTGCCTTTCGAAAAGGCCGTGGATAGTCTGTTCGTCCTGAATAGCTACCTGCTTTCCAGCAAACCTAGCGCAAAGTCTTTTTTGCTCTTCGTCGTTCATCAGGCCCATGCTTCTTACTTCCATGTCAGGATTGGAAATGGCCTGCCGCAGCAGCTCAATATAGCAGCTTATCCACCGATCTGCAGTTTCCTTAGCGAACAGCGCCGAAGCATATTCCATATTTCCATGTAAGCCGTTATCGGTTTCGGTTATCGACAAAGTCACATCAAACTTAGCCGCCGAGTAATCAAAATGGTGCTGCCGCAGGCTGGCCCCATCCAAAGCGAGCTCCGCATTCTCCATGTTCTGCAATATGAACATGGCATCGAATATCGGATTGCGGCTCAACTCCCGAGGCGGAGCAACTCGCTGTACAAGTTCCTCAAAGGGATAATCTTGATGTTCCAGCGCACCAAGCACGGACTGCTTGACAACCTGCAAATAGCCAGCGAATGATTGATTGGCGCTTGGGGACATCCGCAGCGCCAACGTGTTCACGAACATGCCTACCATCCTTGCCGTGTCTGCTTGGCTTCGGCCTGCTACTGGCGTTCCGACGATAACTTCTTCCTGATTGCTCAGTTTTGACAACAGTAATCCATAAATTGACACTAACACCATATAGATTGTCGTATTTGTTTGTCTTGCCAGACGCTTTACATTCCTTGTCATTTCCTCATCCAGAAAGAAGTTTACGCATCCTCCCGAATAGCTGCGCAATGCCGGCCGAGGAAAATCAGTCGGCAAGTTCAACACTGGGATCTCCCCGGTGAACTGCTTCATCCAAAATTGTTCCTGCTGCTTTATGGTCTCCGTGCGCAAACTAGTTTGCTGCCATGCCGCATATTCTTTATATTGCAGCTGTAGCGGCAACAGTGTGTTGCCCGCGTACAATTGAGTTAGTTCTTCGGTTATCACTGCGACAGAAGTACCGTCGGATATAATATGATGCATGTCCAGGAGAAGGAGATGACGTTCCGGCTCAAGCTTTACAAGAGCTGCGCGCAGCAGTGGAGCCTGTCCTAAATCAAATGGCCGGATAAAGGAACGGATGAGTTCCTCTGTGTTTTCTCCAATCAGCTCCTTACAAGCAAGCTCAAACTCTGTGTTCGCATGAATTCGTTGAACGGGCTTGCCATCCACGATATGGAAAGAGGTGCGAAGCGGCTCATGTCTCGCGATGAGAGCCTGCAACGCTGCTTCCAGACGCTCTCTGTCAATAAGCCCTATAACTTCCAATGCGGTCGGCATATTATAATTCAACTCTCCGCCCTCCAACTGCTGGAGAACGTACAACCGTTTCTGCGCTGAAGATACGGAATAATAATTTCTCCTCCCGATCCTCGGGATCGTGTCGTAGTCGGCATGTTTCCGATGCTTAATCGTTTCAGCCATTTGTTCGATCGTCGGGTACTGAAACACGTCTCGCAGCGGCAATTGGACGCGCATCTCTTTGTGCAATTTGCTAACTAAAGTGCTTGCCCGCAGGGAATGGCCTCCTATTTCGAAAAAGTTGTCCTTTACGCCGATGCGATTCCCAGGCAACCCGAGCACATCTTGCCAGATGCGCGCAAGCTGCATTTCCGTTTCTGTCCGCGGCGCTACATGTTCCTCGTCATGCCGCAAGCTTACTGTCAAATCATCCAGTGCTCTCCGGTCTACCTTTCCGTTTGTCGTCAATGGCATTTTCGCAACCTGCGAGAAATAAGACGGAATCATGTATGCCGGCAATTTATCCGACAATGCGACTCTCAGCTCTTTGCCCGTTAATTCCCTGTCCGCCACTACATAGGCGCAAAGCTGTTGTGCACCGCTTTCATCAGATTGCGCAATGACGAATGCCTCTCTTACCGAATCGATTGTTAATAACTGGGCTTCAACTTCTCCCAGTTCGATGCGGAAGCCACGGATTTTGACCTGATCATCCATTCGTCCAACATACTCTATCGTCCCGTCAGGCATCCATTTCCCCAGATCTCCCGTTCGATACATCCGATTCCCATTCGAAAATGGATGATCCACGAACTTTTCGATCGTTAAGTCAGGACGATTCAAGTAACCGCGTGCGATCCCGTCTCCGGCAATACATATTTCCCCCGTCATGCCGATAGGCTGTAATCCGTTGCGCTCATTGACGATATAAATGGACGTATTGCTGATCGGTTTTCCGATTGGAACGCTTATGGCATTATCATCCACTTCATTGATATCATGGTAAGTCGCGAATACGGTTGCTTCTGTCGGACCGTATATATTTTTAATAATTCCGGGACCGAGACAGTTCAGCGCTTTGCGTACGTGAGATACGGAAGCGCGCTCGCCTCCGACTAGAATTGATTTCACATGGCGCAGGCATTCCAGGTTTGTGTCGACGAGAAGATGAAATAGCGCAGTTGTAATTACCATTCTCGTAATCTGCTGCCGCTCAATCCGTTCTGCAAGTTGTTCGATATTCAATACCGACTCTTGCGGGATAAGAATGAGTCTGGCTCCGTTCAATAACGTCCCGAAAATATCGAATATCGATCCGTCAAATGAAAAGCTGGAAAGCTGCAATATACGATCCTCTTCGGAAATTTCGAGAAATTTCGATGCATGCACAAAATGCACTACATTTCGATTGGTTGTTAGAATGCCTTTCGGTTTTCCCGTCGTTCCTGACGTGTAGATCACATATGCCAAATGACATAGAGTGGAAACTGGTTCTAAATTTGTCATGTCTTTGCTATATAGATGCGGATCGTCCAACGCCACGATTTTGCATTGCACATGGATTGAATCAAGCAACCGGCGATGTCCCACTATGATTTGAGCTCCCGAATCCTCCAGCATGAAGTGAACTCGCTCCTGCGGATAATCCGGATCGATTGGCAGGTAAGCGCCTCCTGCCTTCAGAATGGCCAGGATGCTTATAATCATCTCGATCGAACGTTCGACCATGATCCCTACTCGTGCATCCGGCACGACACCAGCCGATTGCAGCGTTCGCGCCAGACTATTCGCTTTTTCATTCAGTTCTCGGTAGGTGAGCCGCATGCCTTCGAACTCGACCGCCACAGAATTCGGTGTTTTCTCTGCTTGTTCCTCGAAAAGCTGATGTATCGTCCTCTCTCTGGCATATTCCATCTCTGTACTATTGAAGTTGCTCAAAATTAACGCAGATTCTTCGGGAGTTAACATCTGCAGCGAGGCCAAATCTGCCTTCGGATGATTGATTACCTGGCTGACAAGCTGCTTGAAATGCCCTGCCATGCGTTTTATGGTTTCCTGCTTGTATAAAGCTGTCGCATATTCAATGCTGCACGCAAGCCGGCCTTCTTCCTCCGAAGCCTGGAAGGTCAAGTCGAATTTTGAAACCGGCCGCAAACTTGGCTGCGGCTTCAAGCGCAACCCGAGAATATTCACTTCAGCTTCTTCCGTGTTTTGCAATACAAACATCGTGTCGAATATTGGATTACGGCTCTTATCCGGCGCCACAAGAACCTTTTCTACGAGTTCCGCAAAAGGATAGCTTTGATTCTCCAAGGCTCCCAATGTCGTTTCCTTTATTTCTTCCAAGTAAGTCAGGAATGTTTTGTCCCCGCTCGGATGACTGCGAATGGCTAGCGTATTGACAAACATACCTATGAGCGGTTGTAAGTCTTCGTGCGTCCTGCCGGCAATCGGGGTGCCAACCACAATGTCCTCTTGCCCTGTATATTTGTGAAGCATGATCACATAGACAGTGAACAATACCATGAACAGTGTTGTTCCGGTTTCGGATGACAATCGTACGAGTGCCCTGCTCGTTTCAGCATCCAACTCAAATTGATGCGTATCTCCCTCGAAACTTCGCACGGCAGGTCTTGCATAGTCAGTCGGCATTTCCAATACTGGCAATTGTCCTTCCAGCACGCTTAACCAGTATGCTTCCTGAAGTTTCGCTTCTTCCTGCTGTGCTTCGGACATTTGCCATGCCGCGTAGTCTTTGAACTGAATGCGTAAAGGCATCAGTTCCTCTCCGCCGTACAAGCGGGAAAATTCATCGATCAGAATCGCGGTCGAGACGCCGTCAGAGATAATGTGATGCATATCGAAAAGAAACAGATGCCGATCGTCCTTCAATTCAGCCAAGCCTACCCGCATAAGCGGAGGTTTACTTAAGTCAAACGTCCGGATAAAGGCATTTTCAATTTCCGCCGCTTCTTCCTCGCCAGCATGCATATATTCGATTTCGAAATGGATCTCATCATGTACGCACTGCATAGGTTCGCCGTCAACCAGCTCGAATCCGGTTCGCAGCGTTTCATGTCGCGCAATCAGATCTCGAAACGCCTTCTCAAATTGTTTTCGACACAATGATCCCAAAATCAACACACTGCCGGACATGTTATAGCTTTGATCTGCTCCCTCAAGCTGATGAAGGGTATAAAGCCTTTTCTGGGCAGATGAGATCGCGTAATATTCTCTTTTTTCCGTTACGGGAATAGGTTTGTGCGTCCGCTGCTCCAATTCGCTTATCGCCTGGGCCATTGCCTTAATCGTAGGGAACCGGAATACGTCACGCAGCGGGAGATTGACTTGCAATTCTTTATTAATTCTGCTGACCAGCATTGTTGCGCGCAAAGAATGTCCACCAATATCAAAGAAATTCTGCTTAACGCCGATCTGTTCAACTCCCAACATTTCTTTCCACATGTCTACAAGTCTGATTTCCAATGGAGTCTCCGCCACTTCGTGTTCCTCTTCGACAGGCTCGATAGCTTTCGGCGTTGGAAGTGCATTTCGATTTATTTTGCCGTTGAATGTCAAAGGCAGGCGGTCAAGACGCAGGAAGCGCGCAGGAATCATATAGGTCGGCAATGTTTTCTTTAAGAAACACCGAAGTTCTTTCATATCTAATGAGCACTCGGAAACAACGTAAGCAATAAGATAGTTTTCCCCGCTGCTGTCCATTCGGTCGATTACGACTGCTTGATGAACTCCTGGAAATGCTAGCATTGCTGCCTCGATTTCTCCAAGTTCGATGCGAAAGCCGCGGATTTTAACTTGAAAATCGATGCGTCCGATGAGATCAACATTGCCGTCAACCATCCACTGCGCCAGATCGCCCGTGCGATACAGTCGTTCACCTGGAACGAACGGGCTTGGTACGAACTTTTCCTCACTAATGTCCGGGAGATTCAAATATCCTCTGGCCACTCCCGGGCCGCCGATGCACAGTTCGCCCGGCATTCCTATCGGAACGGGATTGAGCTGCCGATCTACAATATAGAATCGTGCATTCATCCAAGCTTTGCCGATCGGTACGCTTCCCGTCTTCGGCAATAGATCCAGCGGCTCGTCATAGTAACTTGAATCGATTGCCGCCTCCGTCACCCCATAGCTGTTAATAATCCGGAATTGGGAGCCGTAGCGCTCCTGCAATGTCCGGTAATCATTAACACTGCAGCTATCGGAGCTGACGATCAGCAGGCGCATGGAGCTCATATTGAAATCGTGCTCGTATGCGTAATTCATGAACGGGATGATGAGTGCGGGCGTAGATTCGAATATCGTAATTTCAAATTTCTGAATCCAGCCATTTAGCCGAGACGGATCGACCCGGTCTTCTGCCGGGCAAATGATCATCGTCCCGCCATTATAAAGCGTTCGTGCTATGTCTCCGACGAACACGTCAAAAGAAAAGCTCGCAAGCTGAAGGAGCTTTACAGGGAATTGGTCAAGACCGTATTCTCGTCGATTGGCCTCGGCTGTATTCGTAAGGGCCGAATGCTCGATCATGACGCCTTTCGGGCGTCCGGTCGTGCCTGATGTATAAATCACGTAAGCCAGATCAGATGGATTGTTCAGATTAGGCAAGTTCGCATTGTCTCCGTTATTAATCGTTTCGTCGTCCATGCAGAGTACGGTTCGCAGGGACGGCAGTTCCCCAAGAACTGGAGAACGCTGCAGGAAATGCGACTGCGTCAGCAATAATGTCGCCCCGCTATCAACAATCATGAATTGAATGCGTTCCTCAGGATAATCGGCATCGATCGGAACATACGCACCTCCCGCTTTCCATACAGCCAAAACGCCAATGAGCATATCGACGGAACGATCGGCCAATATTCCAACAATTGATGCTCTGCCTATACCGTGGGCTTGCAATGTTCTTGCCAACTGATTTCCCTTCTCATTCAACTCCTTGTAGGTAAGCTTTTTGTCTATGCAGATGACGGCCTCATGGTCGGGATTCTGCTTGGCTTGTTCTTCAAAAGCTTGATGCAATAAGCGCTCCGGGCAATGCGGCAGAAAATGAGGATTAAACTCCGTCAACAATCTGCTCAGCTCCCTTTCCCCGACTATCGACAACTCGCGCACAGTTTGTTGGGGGTTTGAAAGTATCTGATCCGCAATAATAAGCAATTGCTCCATAATTCTCTCAATTTCGTGTTCTTTAAATAATTGAATCCGATAGTCTGCATGCAGGCTCATCTGTTGTAAATCTAAGAAATCCTCGATATGTACAAAAAAGTCATTCGTCTCATGGCCGCAAAATCTAGCGTTCAGTTGAACAGAGATATCGCCATATTGCGTCCAACGAATTGGCGTGTAGTTCAAGGACACGCGAAACAGGTCTTGCATATCTCTTTTCGCATCTCGATCCCGCAAATCTTGGATGAGGTGGTTGTATGGGTATTTTTGATGACGGAAATAGGCTTGCTGCTCTTTGAATACAAGATGGAGTAAGGATTCCAGTGTTTGATCGGGGTCAAACGACAATCGGGTGGCAACCGTGCTTACAAACATTCCTAAGGCTTCTTTCTCGTTCCTGCTTGTACGGTTTGCAAACACGGTACCGACGGGAACATCGACATTTCCCGTATGTTTGTACAGCAGCAGATACATGGAGGTCAGAAAAAAAACAAAGGCACTAATATTGCTTGCTTCGCTAAATGCTCGCAATCGACAGTATTGTTCATCGGTGAGGGTGACGCTGATCCTTTTTGCGTCTGTTAATGGTTCATCAGGGGAAGAATGTTTCAATCCAGTGACTTCCGGCAATGTTTCGAACTTTTTCATCCAGTAACATTTATCTTTTCGATAACGTTCCGACTTCATATAATCTTGGTCGGCATGGATGTACTCCATATATGTGCCTTTTGGAACAGGGAGCGGATTTATCCCGCTTTTTAATGCCGTATAATTATTCATGATGAACTTGCATAATTGATACATGGACACGCCGTCCGCAATGATATGGTTGACTTTCAAGTTAAACCAATATTCTTCATCATTGATTTTCATAATGGCAATCTTATACTTGTCGATTTCGAACATGCTGATCGGGGAGCTGCAAAATCGTTGCATCCATTTTTCGGCTTCCGTGCGGCTCGCCATTTCCAAATAATCGATTGAGGGATGAATATTGGACTCATCTTCAAACCATTGCATGGGTTGATTATGCTGTTCGGTTATGCGAATCCGAAATGCATCGTGATCTTTGATGAGCTTTTGAACAGCCTGCATAAGAAGGGATACATCAATAGCTCCCCTCATTACCATCGTTCCGGCCATCATGCTTAATGTTGTATTCGGATATAAAAGCTCCGTGTACCATATTCTTCGTTGCGCCTGGGTTAAAGGAAATAGTTTTTTATCCATGGTGGGTGCCATCAGTCCTCCTGATTGTTTCGTTTTCCTATCATAAGTAATAGTAGGTTAAGCGAATTCGGAGTTTGTCTTGGCAAAAGGCAGAGGTACTATAATCGCCCTACTTTGTAAAATAGTAGCACCCATAGATTTCGTTTACAATATAATCCTTGGAATTTTAACACAATTGATTTATTTTGAAATGTAGAGTAAACCCAATTAAAAGTAATGCATCTCTCCAAAATGCTAAATTATTATAGCCTCAGCACGAATTGAATAACATGGGCTAATCCAGTGTGTCCTTTCCCTTCTACCCGTTCCTGCTCTCCGTAAAAGAAATGCAGCACTTTTAATCCCCTAGACCAAGCGAGGATATCCGTAGGCTCGTAAAGCATGTCAATATCGGAAGGTCCGCCTGTTCGATAATGGATCTGCTCCTTCGAGTAGACCTCAATCATGATCATGCCGCCAGGCTTTACAGCCTGCTTAAGCTTATTCAGAACTACAAGCTGATCACTATGATGAAAATGACCAAATACCATGATCGCCGCATCATATTCTTTTTGAGGGACATCTTCTGTAAGAAGGTTCATCTGCTTGGTATGCACATGGACATTGTGCTTTAGAGCCAGCTTCTGCGTTTTAGCCAGACCTTTCTCTGAGTAATCAACGGCCGTCACTTCATGTCCCGCTCGCGCTAAATAGACTGCATTTCTCCCCTCACCCTCCGCAAAAGCAATGATGCGTTTGTGGCTGTCTAATCGGTACGCCTGCTCTCGTATAAATGCATTTGGCTCTTCCCCATAATAATATTCTGTTGAATCATATCGCTCATTCCATGGCATGTTCATCATAACCCCTCCTATAAAAATTACATATTTTTCGAAGATACTTTATTGATATCTGATATCGTATTCTGTTCAAAATCTTCTTCCGATAGATCTTGATTTACACGCATTGCTATCCGACTTCCATCGGCCGCGGCAAAGACAACTTGGGAAGGTGAAGAGGAGACCGCATCCCCAGATGCGTAAAACCGGGTATCGTAGTTTTTCCCAATCCTTCTGTCATGATCCCGCCAGATGTTGATAATTCGCAGCCCAATTGCTCTGCAAACGATGTACTCTGTATAAACTTAGGAGTAACAAATCCGCCCGACCTCGATATTTCCGTTCCATCCTCGAATCGAATGTGTTCCAGCAAGCCGTCTGTTCCGATGAACGACGCGATTCTCTGCTCCATAATTTTTATTCCTTTTGTGTACAGTTGAAGCTTCTGATCCGTTGATAGGACTGAATGTCCATTCGTACAGACGACGATATCCCTACTCCATTGATAAAGCAATTTGGCTATATGGAATCCGGAAGCATGCTCAGAAACAATGACAAGCGGTTGATCACGCAGTTCCCAGCCATCGCAATATACGCAATTGAATAAACTTCGTCCATACAGTGGAGCAAAACCGTCAATTTCCGGAAATATTTCCTTTACCCCGGTCGCCAGTATTAATTTTCTGGCTTGAATCCGTTTTCCGGATGCATCTTGCACCTCGAAGTTTGATTCATTTGATTCAATTTTGCTAACCGAAACTGCTTCGCTTTTCAGCAGACTGACAGATGGATATCTCTGCAGCTCGCCATGTGCAATGCGCCGAAATTCAGGAATCGTAATCATAAATCATGATGCTCATCTCCTTATTTGAGATATTACGGACTAATTATATCTATGATACTAATAAAAAATATTTTTGCGATGTAGACAAAACAGGTAAAGCGCCAAAGCATCTCTCCCTAATTGCAATACCAAATCCGTTGGTATTATTACGAATACAAGTTAAATCTATCTCTAAATGAATAAACACTCTCCTAACGGCTTTACGAGTGTTTATTCTTGTTTACTTGTTGAGCAATATCCACCAATTTCTTATTCTTGAGATGATTTTCCATTTTCGCTTCTGCTTCCTTCATTACGGCCTGGATTAAACATTCATCGCCATGAACGAAATTACATTCGAATAAGGAGGCAGTCCCTTCAATGGCATGGATAATATCCAAAAATGTGAGCTCGTCTCGATTACGAGTCAAGCGATAACCGCCATTCGCTCCTGAAATCGATTCAATCATGCCGGCTTTCACAAGCCTTGTTAATATTTTGGACAGGTAAGTTGGAGACACGCCCTGGGTTTCGGCCAATTGTTGTACACCTACCGGTTTTACGGGGGAAGCCTCAATCAGTGTGAGCATGGTGTGCAGTGCATAATTTGTTGCCTTTGTGAATTTCATGAATATACCCTCTTTAATTACAGACTTATTTTGTCTATGATATCTATAAATTGAGGAGATGTCAATGTTAACTACCTAGGGATTGAATTATTCCCTCCTAAATTTCATTCTACCTTTGCACCGTGCTTTTCGAATGTACAATTTTAATCTTACACGGGATTAAATACGTTTTCATAAGGAAATGAATAGACAAAGATAAGCAATCAAGGAGGATCGCTCCATGTTTAATGACCACTCGTCTAATCAAGAACTGCCCCAGTTTCCAGAATCCTATTGGCGGGACTCTGTGAAGATCACCTCCTTCCCAAAACTTGCGGAACATAAGGAAGCCGATGTTGTTGTAGTTGGAGGCGGAATTTCCGGCATTACAACAGCCTATCTCTTGGCGAGGGAAGGACTTCAAGTTGTGCTTGTGGAAGCAGGGCAGCTGCTGAATGGCACGACCGGACATACGACCGCGAAAATAACGGCACAACATGATCTCATTTATGATGAGTTTATTCAACATTTCGGTCAAGAGCAGGCACGATTGTATTACCAAGCCAATGACGAAGCGTTGCAATTTATAAGGCACACAGTTAAGGAACATGGTATTCAATGCGATTTTCGTGAGCGGGATGCTTATATCTACACGAATTCAGATGAATATGTAACGAAGCTTGAACAAGAGCTGGCTGCGTATGACAAACTGGGAATTACCGGAGAACTGGTCACCCATTTCGATCTTCCTGTACCGATGAAAAGGGCTCTCGTTATGCGCAAGCAAGCCCAATTTCACCCGCTCAAGTATGTGGACAAGCTGATCCAGTTGTTCATTCAATTCGGCGGTGTGATCCATGAACAGACTACGGTAGACACTGTGGAGAAGGCTGAGACACCTACTGTCATCACTAGGGACGGTTTCAGGCTGACCTGTAAGCATGTCGTATCATGCTCTCACTTCCCGTTTTATGATGGAATGGGATTTTATTTTGCAAGAATGCATGCTGAACGCTCCTATGTCATTGGGATTCCAAGCAAGACCGACCATTGGGGTGGTATGTATATTAGTGCAGAGAATCCGAAGCGGTCTATCCGTACTGCCTCACTGGATACTGGAGAGAACCTGATACTTATAGGCGGTGAAAGTCATAAAACAGGACAGGGCATCTGCACGATCAAGCATTATGAAGAACTGCAAGCCTTTGCTCAATCCGTATTTGGTGCAACTGAAATATCATACCGATGGTCAGCTCAGGATTTAATAACGCTGGATAAAATGCCGTATGTCGGACAAATTTCATCCACATCCCCTAATATCTATGTAGCAACCGGTTATCGAAAATGGGGCATGACTAATAGTACTGCTGCTGCGCTTCTGCTTCGAGATTTGATATTGGGAAAAGAAAACACATATCGGGAATTGTATACGCCCTCTAGGTTCCATGCTGATCCGGATGTGAAGACCTTCTTTGCTCAAAATGCCGACGTAGCCAAACATCTGATCAGCGGCAAACTTGAAACAGTTCACAACAAACCCGAGGATGTCCCAAATGGTGAGGGCGCCGTCGTTACTGTTGATGGGAAAAGAGCTGGAGCTTATCGAGATGAACAGGGTACGCTTCATATTGTGGATACGACGTGCACCCATATGGGATGTGAGCTAGAGTGGAATCACGGTGAACGGAGCTGGGATTGTCCATGCCACGGATCTAGGTTTTCTATTGACGGTGAGGTAATGGAGGGGCCAGCGAAAAAACCATTGAATAAGATAGTAGAATCCTGAATATTAACGATTCAGGATTCCTTCAATGCACGAATACAATACTTGTTAAACTCAACTATCTCGTAATTCGAATACAGTAAATCAGAACTGACTGCTTCATTTCGTATAGTCGTTAATCATCCATATTTGACCGTTCTCGTTGTACGCTATCCCAAATATACGTTTCCCATCTTTTATAAATTCAGCAGAACCAGGAGCCTTTGGATTTCTCTTCATCTCAAACTCATATAAATCATAACCCAGCAATTCTGGAACAACAGGGAAAGCTGCTGTCATTAACTCTTCATCTGAGATGTTAAGCAGCCTCTTATTGCGTTGCTCGATAGCTTTGGGGTCAACTGGGTACCGCGATAATGAAGAATCATAGATTTGACGAATCTTATAGGTTTTCGGATCAAAGCTAACACCGCCGTCAGTGCCATAAGACAAATACACGGTATTGTAGCTGTCAGAGAAAAGTTTAGATGCAGCAGTGAGCTGATCAACTTTTCTTCCCCGCAGAACAGCAAGCATATATTGACCTTTTTTATTTTCATCTTCCGAAATTTGATCAGGGCCCACATCATAAGACGTAGTAATTTTGTCATTCAAAAAGAGCACTTCAACTCGTTGATCGTGCTGATTTTGTAGCAATCTCGTTTGAACTGTAAATTCATTCGTGTTTGGATCATTAAAAATGGTACGACTTATTTTAAAATTAGGATTTCCTTTGTATCCATTCTCTTGAAGTGCTTGTGCAGCCTTCGTTAGTATTTCAGGGCCAACGGCCTCAGGTGTAAGATTTAAACCTAACTCAACTCTGCTAAGCTTGCCGGTTTGCGAACTTACCCATATGTAGCGATGACCGGGACCGTCGCTTGGTGAGCTTTTGAATTCTAGGAACAAATCCTTCGTTCCTTCTGCGGGCATGATCTTTTTGAGCGCAAGCGGCTTGCCAAGTTGCTGCATGACATCACTAACCGTTTGCTTCACTGTATTTCGGATTTTTTCATTCACCTGGTTAAATAATAGCTCGTTTGCATACAGCTCTAGAATTTCGGATTTCTTCGCCCCTGGTTCTTCCTCCGCTGCATTCGTCAAGGCAACACAGGAAAAAATAGTAATAATCGCAATACCGAGCACGGTCCATTTATACGAGCCTCGTTTGAATAAAGCAATCATGTTGATTCTCCTTTTAATGAGGGATTTGTCGCTTGTAAAACTCGTCGCAACGACAGGTCGAAAGCGGCCTGCCATATTCGCTTCCACCAGCTTGACAATGGTGTATCCATATTGCTTGACCTCATCCGCCTCCAAATTGGAAATGACGCGATCGTCACAAGACAATTCCTGATCTTCCCTCATTTTCTTAGATGCGTACCATAGAATCGGGTTGAACCAATTTAGAATAAGTAGAATGGTAAATAACCAGTTCGTGATAATATCCTTTCTTATGTAATGAACAAGCTCATGAAGCAGGATATGTCTTAGTTCATCACTGCTGAATTGCGCAAAGTACTTGCCTGGCAGCAAAATTTTTGGTCGTAAAATCCCATACAGTGTAGGACTGTTCACTCCATTCGATACTAGAAGCGGCAGTGTTCTCTTTATTTTCAAATCTCCATGGCATTGCTGAAGTACGCGCAAGCTGTCTTCATCGGATACGGCATGGGCTTCTTTCATCATCCTGCGCGAAAATTTGTGATTCGAGAGAAGCACATAGATCGTGATTGCCAATACACCGATTAACCAGCCAAGTGACAATGCAGATTGAATGAATGTAGGGTTTTCGTCATCTGTGACGTTTGACTCATTCGTGTCATACATGCTTTTTTCCTGAATGCTGCTGGATCCGTCCATGCCGGCTGTACGTTCCGCTAATAATCTTGTCATATCATCTTCAACTGCCGAGAAAGGAAACGCAATTGGTTTATCTGCAATTGAAAATAAATTGTACAAGCTGATCGAGCTTTCAGGTACCCAAGGCAGCAGCATCCTGGCAAGCAGTACAAACCAGAGCAAGTACTGCCACTTTATCGGTAGACGATCCTTCCATACAATCCTCACAAACAAGATAAGAATGGCAATGATTGAGGCCATTAAGGAAGTCTTGGCAATCCAATCGAAGATCGTAGTTAACCATGTAAAAAAGCTATTCATTTCTGCGCTGCCCCTCATCAAGTATTTTCTTAAGCTCCTCTACCTCTTCCGTGGATAGCTTCTCTTGCTTCAGGAAATTAACGAACATTGGCTTCAAGGAACCGCCATATAGACGCTGCAAGAAGGAATTGCTTTCTGCCCTGACGCACTCTTCTTCACTAACTAATGGATAATATTGATAGGTCTTCCCTTCCTGTTCATATCCGAGTGCATTTTTTTTAAGCAATCTGTTAATAAGCGATTTTATGGTGGCTGGCTTCCAGTCCGTGTTTTCACCAAGTTTTTCGATGACTTCATTTGCCGTTGCCTTGGCAGTCGCACTCCAGAAGACCTTCATCACTTCCCACTCAGCCTCTGAGATTCGCGGAATCTCTTTCATTTCTACATCCCTCTCTCTGTTGATTACATATGTAATTGATATCTCGCATAATGATTACATATGTAATCATTAAATGTCAAATTTTATTTTCCGCAGCGCACCTATCTGCCTGCATTCACGAAATATCACAATCAATAAGGCACGTAATATATGTTATGTAAACTAATGATGTACTCTTTATATTAGTATAAAATATATCCGTTAAGGGCTATTTTGGATTTTCATCATACAAGAAGCTATACTAGAATAAAATGACCTACGGCAATAAATATAGAAGGAGAGTTTTATTATGATAGGGATCGGTATTGAAAATTATGGAGATGAATCGGCGCTTAAAGTGGTTCATGTTCCGACAGAACCATTAGGATCTAACGACCTACTCATTTCAATAAAAGCTAGTGGGGTAAACCCTGTAGACTGGAAAGTACGGGAAGGACATTTGAAAGAAAGCTTTCCATATAAATTCCCTCTAATCTTGGGGTGGGATGCGGCAGGTAAAATAGCAGCTTGCGGAACGGATGTAAAAGACTTTCAAGTGGGAGACAATGTTTTCTTCCGTCCAGAAATGGAGAAACAAGGCACGTACGCGGATGAAATTGTTGTTCCTGCAAATCTTGTTGCTCCAATGCCTCGTGATTTGACGTATGTCGAAGCAGCATCACTCCCGCTCGTGGGCCTGACGGTATGGCAGGCTCTAGTAGAAGTGGGAAATGTTCAAGCTGGCGATAGCGTTCTTATTTTAGCGGGCAGTGGTGGAATTGGTTCATTTGCCATTCAATTGGCAAAAGCGCTTGGGGCTCATGTGACAACGACAACAAGCGCTAAAAACATTGATTTTGTAAAAGAATTAGGCGCAGATAAAGTGATTGCATACGATCAGGAAAGCATTCGAGATTCAGAAATAGAATTTGATTTTATGCTCGATACACTCGGGGGTTCTTCATTCGAGGAAGCATTAACCTGTATGAAGCTTCAATCAACGGTGGCTACAATATTCGGCGGGCCCAATGAAGTTCGGCCTGATTCCACGAAAAAAATAGAGGTGGAGCGTCAACTGAACGTTGAATATGTGTTCACGCGTCCGGATGGGGAAAACATGAATCATATTCGAGAACTGGTCGAATTTCAAAAAGTTAGACCGATTATAGGGGAAGTCTATCCCATGACGGTCGATGGAGTAAGAAGAGCTCATCTTTCCAATCAAACAGGCCGCACACGAGGTAAGATCGTTCTAAGCAGAGAAGATTGAACTTATAAATTGCGCAAACTAAAAACCAGCTACTATCATGACAAGATAATAGCTGGTTTTTTGTCGCGGTTCAAAATAAGGCAACCACATTAAGTTATAAGAAAAATAGCCCGAGCAACGAGATCCTTCAAGGATTTGTATGCTCGGACTATCGTGTTAAATTGCTTCTGGTGTTGTCGCCTCAAATTGACTATTATAAAGATCAGCATAGAAGCCTTTTTGTTTAAGCAGCTCATCATGAGTACCTTGCTCAAGCACAGTACCTTTGTTCATAACGAGAATAAGGTCTGCATTTCGGATCGTCGACAAACGATGGGCAATCACGAAGCTCGTTCTCCCCTTCATCAGTTCGTTCATCGCTTTTTGGATTTGAACTTCAGTACGAGTATCGACGCTGCTTGTTGCTTCATCCAATATGAGAATGGATGGGTTCGCAAGAATCGCGCGAGCTATCGTGAGAAGCTGCTTCTGGCCTTGCGAGATGTTGGATGCTTCTTCGTTCAAAACCGTATCATAGCCCTTTGGAAGCGTCCGGATAAAGTGATCGGCGTGTGCAGCCTTGGCCGCCCGTATGATTTCTGCCTCCGAAGCCCCTTTTCGACCATACGCAATATTATCGCGTATAGTGCCATTGAAAAGCCAAGTATCTTGAAGCACCATGCCGAACATCGACCGCAGGCGGCTGCGTTCCATGTCGGTTATATCCACGCCATCGATCTTGATGGCACCGCCATTGATTTCATAGAAACGCATCAATAAATTAATGAGTGTCGTCTTGCCAGCGCCTGTTGGGCCTACAATCGCAATCATCTGACCTGGCTTCACGTGAATATTCATGTCAGTAATAAGCAGTTCATCTTCTTTATAACCAAATTGTACATGTTCGAAGTCCACTTGTCCGACTGGATGTGCAATTTCGAGTGGCTTCGCTGCTTCTGGAACCTCTTCTACCTCATCAAGCACTTCGAACACCCGCTCGGCCGACGCAATCGTCGATTGAATGACGTTTGCAATGTTGGCTGTTTGCGCAATTGGTTGCGTGAATTGTCGTGCGTATTGAATGAATGCTTGAATATCACCGATTTCAATGGATTTCTTTGTAACGAGCAATCCGCCAACCACACAAATCAGCACATAGCCGATATTTCCGATGAAGTTCATGAGCGGCATAATCATACCCGAAATGAATTGTGCCTTCCAACCTGATTCGTACAAGCGTTCATTAACCTCGTTAAATTCTTCGAGCGACTTCTCTTCATGACCAAAAGCTTTCACAATATTATGGCCCGTATACATTTCTTCCACATGACCGTTCAGCTCACCAAGTGATTTTTGCTGACTCATAAAATGCTTCTGAGATCTTGAGGCAACCATTTTAATGACGATCGCACTCAGCGGCAATGTAAGCATACAGATAAGGGTTAACAGCGGGCTAATGGTTAACATCATCACGATTACACCAATAATCGTAATAATCGAAGTAATTAACTGCGTTAAACTTTGCTGCAGCGTTGTACTGATATTATCAACATCATTCGTAACTCTGCTTAATATCTCACCGTGTGTTCGAGCATCAAAGTATTTGAGAGGCAAACGGTTCAGCTTATCATTGACTTGCTTCCGCATATCAAATACGATTTTCTGCGCTACGCCTGCCATTACATATTGTTGAATATAACTGAAGAATGCACTGAACAAGTAGAGGCCAACGAGCAACAGCAGGATATTGTTAATAAAGTCAAAGTCCATGACGGCTGGGAGCCCGTTGAATTTCGCCATTGTAAATTCAAACAGCTTAGTTGTTGCT
Organism: Paenibacillus alvei DSM 29; assembly: GCF_000293805.1. Lineage (GTDB taxonomy): Bacteria > Bacillota > Bacilli > Paenibacillales > Paenibacillaceae > Paenibacillus_B > Paenibacillus_B alvei. Next base: position 267,736 of record NZ_AMBZ01000009.1, read on the forward strand.
TTACCCATAATTTTAGGACTGACAATCGAGAAAATGGTGCTGCAAATTGCCATTACAAATATGATAATCAGCTTCGTTCGGCTAGGTTTTAAATAACCGAGCAGCCGTTTTAATGTGCCTTTAAAATCCTTAGCCTTATCGCCAGGCATCATCATACCTGGACCCATAGGACCACCGCCGCCATGCTTGCGGCCTGCTTGTGCTGATTTGTTTCGCTCACTCATGCGATCTCCTCCTCTGACAGCTGTGAGGATACAATCTCACGGTATACTTCGCTGGATTCCAACAGTTCTTGATGTGTGCCGATATCTGCGATTCGTCCTTCCTCCAGCACAATGATTCGATCTGCGTTCTTTACCGTACTTACACGCTGGGCAACGATAATGACGGTAGCTGTCGTTGTTTCACTCTTCAATGCAGCCCGCAGCTTGGCATCCGTCTTAAAGTCCAATGCTGAGAAGCTGTCATCGAAGATATAAATCTCCGGCTTACGGATTAATGCGCGCGCAATGGATAAGCGCTGCTTCTGGCCGCCTGATACGTTTGTTCCCCCTTGGGAAATCGGTGATTCATACCCATCAGGCATTGCTGCAATGAAGTCAGCAGCTTGAGCAACCTCTGCTGCATGCTGAATCTCTTTAACAGTAGCATCTTGCTTGCCATAACGGATATTATCTGTAATCGTGCCTGAGAATAGTACAGCCTTCTGCGGCACATAACCAATTTTCTCGCGCAAGTCCTCTTGCGACAGCTCTCTAATGTCTATTCCATCAATAAGAACTCGACCGCTGTCTACATCGTAAAAGCGTGGAATCAGATTCAGCAGTGTTGATTTTCCGGAACCTGTACCGCCAATAATCGCCGTTGTCTCTCCAGGACGTGCGCTGAAAGAAATATTGGATAAAGCCGGATTCTCTGCACCCGGATAACTGAACGTCACGCGATCAAACTCAATATAGCCGCGAAGTCCTTCTGCTTTCTTGACATGCTCTTGATCGCGAATGACAGGCTCCATGTCAAGAACTTCGTTAATTCGAGTGGCTGATGCAGAGGCGCGCGGTATCATAACAAAGATGATCGATACCATGACAAGGGAGAACATAATTTGAGCCGCATACTGAATGAATGCCATCAAATCGCCGACCTGCATGCTGCCTGCATGGATTCGATCTGTACCGAACCATATAATCGCAAGCGTCGAAAAGTTAAAGGCAAGCATAATGACAGGCATCAGTGATGCCATAATGCGGTTCACCTTGACCGCAGTTTGCGTCAGGTCTGTATTGGCTTCATTGAAACGATCCTTTTCGTGCTCCGTCCGATTAAATGAACGAATAACCCGAATGCCAATCAAGCTTTCACGCAGCACTTGGTTCAGCTTATCGAGCTTCTTCTGCTGTGCCTTAAAGAGCGGTATCCCTTTACTGGCTACTAAATAGATTGCTAGGGCCAAGATTGGAATGACAACGGCCAGCACCAACGTAAGCTTGGCATCCTTATTAACGGCCATAATAATTCCCCCGATGCACATCATCGGAGCGCTGATCATCATGCGCAGAATCATGACAAGCACCTGCTGTACTTGTGTAATGTCATTGGTTGTGCGTGTAATAAGCGAAGCTGTACCTATGTTGTCAAATTCTTGCAAGGAAAAATGCTGGACATGGTTAAATACCTTTCCGCGCATCAATTTCCCATAGCCCATAGCAACCTTGGCCGATAAGTAACTGCTCACGATTGCACAGATTGTGCCTCCGATAGCTACTGCCAGCATGAGGCCTCCAATTTTCCAAATGTACGGGACATCCCCCTTCGAAATCCCGAAATTCACTATATCAGACATAAGCGTCGGCAAATACAGCTCCGACAGCGATTGTATGAAGACAAGCGCTAATACAATGCCAATTGGGACTCGGTATGGTTTCAAATACCGAAATAATTTCATCATGCTTCCTCAACTCCATCTCCATCGTGTGACTCTATTTTTCTCTTTCTTGGCTGCGCATTTCGTAATATTCATATACTTTCTTCAATAAATCCGCAAGATGAAGGCTTTCCTCCTCACCTAGATGCTTAATCAAGCCATTAATCTGTTCCTCGAATTGTTTCTGACCTTCTTCTGTCGTCTTGTAACCTTCTTCGGTCAGTTTTACTCGAACCGCGCGCCTGTCTGCCTTATCCATAAACCTTTCGACAAGACCTTTTTTCTCTAGCATGTTCAATGTTTGCGTTACCGTAGGTGAGGTAAGCCGTAAATGACTGCCGATATCGGACACCCGCATTGCAGGCTCCCCTTCTTGAGCATGGCGCTTGATGCAGAACAGCATCATCATTTCACTGCGCTTCTTGCCAGCGTTCATTCGCTGATTCCATTCTGCCTTATTGAATCGCATAAACGATTGGACAAGCTTATAAGCCGTCGTATCTGGATCAAACATTTCCGCATCACCTCATCGTTTCTAGAACATATGTCCAAGTCTCGTCTCTATATTAGATCATCTAACTATTAGGCATTCAAATAATTAGGTTATCTATCTATTTATTTTACCATTGAATTATATACCTCTAAAATATCTGTGTCAAATTGATCTCACCCTGTCTTTATAAGTATTCTGTCAGCAGAAAATGCAAAAAAAGACAACTACGTCCAGAACGAAGTTGTCTAATGATTGCAGGATTATGGTAACCATCATTTACCCAGTCACCGTTAATAGAACACCAATCGTATTCGTAAAGCTATGGACAAGGATAGCGGGCACAACAGAACCCGTTCGTTCGTAAGCCCAAGCGAAAATGACTCCGCCAATGAAATTAACGGGCATAGCATTGGTCGTTGGGTAGTGCGCTGCTGTAAAGATCAACGCGCTAATAAGGATTGCTCCCCCCATTCCAACACGTGTCCGAAGCCAACGATAGATGAAGCCGCGATAAAAGATTTCCTCATATACAGGCGAAATAATCCCTGCCGATACAATACCAAGGAATAACGTAAATAATGTGACATTTTGCTTGAGACTCTCCGTTTTGCTGTTTTCCACCGTATTCCCAAGCAGGCTGGTTAGATAAACTGCAGCCAAGCTGAATATGATAAGTAACAAGATCCAGCCTATGATTTTCCACCAAACTCTAGCAGGAAATGCTCTAACACCTACATCTACCCAAGACAGAGACTTTGGTCGCAAAGCAATAAAATAGGTACCCAGTATTAATGTAATCGCAATGGTGAGACCCGTTAGCGTCCCGGCATATAGCGTATTATCAAACCATTCGACGTACAACTGCTGAAGCGGATATTTAATCACAACAATTACAAATACGAATTCAAGTGCCAGTAAAGCTAGCATTTCGCGCCAAGTCCAAGGATCACTTTTCTTCCACATCTCTGTTATCTTCAAACTTCATCCCTCAATCCTCTGTGTTATAATCCAACTATATTAGGTGACGTTACGTAACCTGCAAGCACTTTTTTCAGGAGGACTGACATGAATCGTTGGACAACAGGACAGGTTTCGAAGATGAGAAATGTATCCGTACGAACATTGCGTTATTATGATGACATTGGTCTGCTTACGCCGAGTCAAAAGGAAGACAACGGTCGACGCTACTATTCGGAGACAGATTTATTTACACTTGAGAAGATCACGCTTTTGAAGTCATTGTCGCTTCCGCTGGAGGATATTCAGCAATTGATAGACAAGCTCTCTTACCGCCATATCTTAACTGCACATTATAACCTTCTTCAGGAGCAGTTAACATCGCTGCAGACGAGCATTTCCAATACAGCCACTCTCATACATATGATTGATATAGAAGGAGATCTTTCTTGGGAGAAGGTATCGAATCTTGTGCAAAACGCGCCTGCAAATTCGAAGCAGTGGATGGATTATTTCGAAGAGGAAGAAAGCGAATTATTGCGCCGTACACTACCTAATCTCGGCAACAGCGACCCGTTAACTCAACAGTATGCGTCCTTGCTGCGGCGGATTGAATGGTGCATCCAACAGTCTATCCTGCCAGAATCCGATGAAGGCTATAAAATTGCAAACGAGATGCATGAGCTGTCGATGATCACATTTGATGGTGATGAGGAGTTAATCGAAAAGTTCTGGGAAGTAAGGAAACGTCCAGTCAGTGAGACGGGGTTATTTCCGATATCCGACGAGGTATTGGAGTTTGTAGAAAGAAGCACAGCGTATGCCCTGGAGCAAGAAAAAGCAGAGATAAAATAATATAGGAAATCTACGCCAGCTGCATGCCGTGTTACGGAGGTTAAGCTGGTTTTTTGCTGTGATCTTATGTATTTCTGCTTCTGATGGGTACTTCCATTATGGATTACATGATTCCCATTCCTTTCTTGTAGTCATTTATCGTATAAAAATCGCAAAATCGATTATCGGATTATGAGTCTATTTGGTTCGATTGGCTTGCTTAACCAGTGCTCATCGGTTTGCACATGATTGCGACGGACAAACTTTGCCACGCTGTCCTTGAATGCATCATATTGAAATGCTGACGTAAGCCGGACAACATAGCCCTCCTGTTCCCCACCGCAGCGCGATTGCATCGTATAGCATTTTTTAGCAGCCTCTTCATCCCATACTCCCCGATACAGCACCGGAACGACAGCAAGCTGAAGCTTATCAGCCCATTCGAGAGTATCATCCCACGATAGGCATATGTTCTGCTCATTCCATACGGAGAACAGCAAGAAATAACTCGGCAAATCCGTATAGTATAGCGAATGCTTCGCGTACACATTTTCACCGCACAATCGATAGCCTTCCGGGATCAGATATTGAATTCCACCATGCAGCATTTTAACAATGTGCCGAGACGGATGATCCTTACTGTCCAGTGAACGAGCATGGATACCATTCGTATACATCGTCGTATTCTCCCCATCCATCTTTTCTGTAACGACAACCTCGCGCCCGATAAAATGATTCGTATTCCGCAATATTTTATCGTCATTCGTATAGCTTCTCGACCATGGAAGGTGCATCGTTTTGGATATTTGATTTTCACTTCGGTCACCTCCTTATTTCGCGAAAGTGTCGGCTTCCGCAAAAAAATACAATTGGGCCAGCATTTCCTCGCCTAGCAAATGATAAATATGGGATGCTCCGGCATCCCCGCCATGCAGGATCTCCATATGGAAGCTGACTAAATTAACGACCTGCAGGATAAGCTCCTCTTCGTACCCCATTTGCTTCAAAACATGGCACGCGATCACGGCAGATACATGTTCATGTCCATAATAAGAGTAGTATCCCCGGCTTTGCTTCCACACCTTGCAGAATGGCTTACCTGCATCATGAAACAGTGCTGCAAGCTGCATAGCCAGCATGTTGTCCCCTTCATAACATACACGCACATATTCAAGCACCGCATAGGTATGCTCAGACAGTGTTTTCGAATGATGCGGGTTCTGCTGGTCATACCCTACCATCAATTGAAAATGTGGGGATTTGGACAAGTATGCAAACATCTCGTCATGATCAGAATTGTCAGCCAGCAGCTGTTCCAGCTCCGACCGCGCAAGCAAAACTTCAGATGGTGCATGCACAATATGAATCTGTTGGAAGCCTTCGCCAATAACCGGAAACTCAAAATGCTTGGCAAACTTGGACAAAACAGCTTCGTCGATTTTGCGCTTTCTTGATTGTGCCCGCTGGATAGCGATATCATAGGGCGTGCTGCACACATGGCATTCAACCGGAAACTCCTTGAACCGCTTCAGAAACTTCAGTCTGCGGTCGCGGTTAACATTGGTTGCGTCAAACACAACATTGCGTCCTGAAGCCAATGCCTGCTCGATTTGGGCAAACGCTTCATCAAATACGAAATACGTATTTTTTTGCTTCGCCTCGTCTCCAAACAGCCTCTGACGAATGGAATCGGTTGCTACATGAATAGCCTTGTGCTGCTTGCAAAGCTCCTTGGCGTAGTGGCTTTTCCCGCTGCCCGGTATGCCAGCCAGCATGTGAATCGAACTCATCGATTTCTCACCTCCTTTCAAGCCGAAAACATAACAGCTGTACGCAGAGTCTATGATTGAATCGTTTGATGCGACCGATGGCAGAAGCATTCCAACGTATGATCATTCACCATGCCGACCGCCTGCATGAATGAATAACAAATCGTGCTCCCTACGAATGAAAAGCCGTCTTTCTTTAGCGTCTTGCTCATTCTATCGCTGATGGCGGTTGTAACCGGAACCTCCTTGATGGTTGCCCAATGGTTCACAATGGGCTGGTTATCTACGAAACCCCATATGTAATTGGAGAAGGAGCCGTAATCTTTCTGGACTTGCAAAAAGGCGCGTGCGTTTTTAACAACGCTTTGAATTTTCAATTTGTTGCGTACGATACCTGTATCATCAAGCAAGGATTGCAGTTTGCTCTCCGTATACTGAACGATTTTCTCCGCCTCGAATTGATCGAATGCTTCACGGTAGTTGTCTCTCTTCTGTAAAATTGTCCACCAACTGAGCCCTGCCTGCGCACCTTCCAAGCACAGCATTTCAAATAACTTGCGGTCGTCGTATATGGGAACCCCCCACTCTTTGTCATGATAGTCCACATATAAAGGCTCATTCTCTTTTACCCATGCGCAGCGTTTGCTCATCGTAGACCTTCCTTCTTTAATAAGAAATTTAACATATTGATTTTATTCGGAAAAAATATAGCAAGTTCGAATACTTCCTCAGTGAAAAACAGGTATTCCATTTTGTCTGCAATCTTCATTGTCAAATCAGCTTAGTTCTCTGTGCCGTACGCCTACTACCAGCGCAGAGGCTCTTCATCCCGCCACAAAATCCAGCGGTCAACCTCTACAATATTCGCAGTACCGATACTATAAGCACTTTTCTCTCCGCTCTTTAAATCTATGAGATGAAGCATACCTCCGTATGTACCTACCGCTAATCGAGATTCATCTGGCGAAGCGACAATACCGTATAATGTGCTGCCGACAAAATATCGCCAAATCTCCTTGCCTGTGCTGTCTATTTTGCGCAAATATCCATAGGCATCACCTAAAATATGCCCGTCTGACAATGCGGCAGCAGCATATACGCGCATCTCATCATTCATAAGCGGCCATTCGTATTCTGTCTCAGGTCGGTGCTGTCCAATGTTATCAAGCGGAACTTGTATCGTTGCCCCATTATAGAAATGACATGCATTGTACCAAACTGCACGGCTATCCTTAGCGAACAACGCATAATGAGGATAACTGGATTGCGGCTCGAACGTATGCACCGTTCCACTCGCAACATCTCGCAATAGATGCTCACTACACTGACTGCCGTACGCCAGCCAGCGTCCATCAGGCGATACAACGCCGTGAGCCATATCGATGTGTGTATCCTCGTAATCATATTCCTGTATATCAGCAAGCTCAGGATGCAGCAGCACAACATCATCTTTTTGGATCAAATAGATGCCGTAATCTGTAACGAGAAGAAGCCGTGTTCCGTTGTCAAACGGAATCGCCTCCACAATGTGGCTTGCTGGATGCTCTGAGTCGGCAAGAGATTCCCAATCAGGCAGAATGGCTTTAATGCTTTGCTGAATGTCTTTCCAAGACCATGCGGCAATCTCTTCGCACTCTTCCAAGCTTGAGACTGTTCCCCGTTTTGTATGTATTCCATGTTCCGTTATAAGCGCAAAATCGTTTCCATCCGAAGAGCAGCCCACATGAACTAGGTTTGAAAGCTCTGTAATGCGATCCTTCTGGATGATAAATATGTTTCCGCCATTTGTACTAACAAGAACAGTTCCATCGTTCAAGCAGACAATGGGTTTAACAGCCTGCTGCTTTTCCTGAAAAGCAGATGTAATTGGCCACGATGCTGGCGGAATCTCCTGCCGCAGCCGTTCGGTATCGCCTGTCCGATTGGCAGCCCTTATCATATCAACGATGTCAGCCGCCATGCTCGAACGCTGATCTTCCCCAGGCTCTTGTTGTGCCTGCTCACAGTTGCTTTCCATTCCGATGCGCACGAATTCATTAATTTCTGCGGCATATCGTTTGCCCTCCGCACGCCACTTCATCGCAATCTCTTCTTTTAACCAGCTCAATGTCGGATTCTCCCCTTGTGCATTGTATCTTTTGTGCCTGCCTTATCCAATAACCTCAACGACGTTGCCTTCTTGATCCTTAATTTCTGTTTTTTCGATCTGAACGACAATACCTTGCACAGACGCAAGTTCAATAACGCCTGCCTTCGGCTCCAGCTTAGCGCTTAGTTCAGCAGCCGTACGATCATCTACGAACAACTGAATTTCATCTTCTATCGTTTCATATGAGGTATGATCGCTGGACTTTATCACGATTCGAACTTCTGATCCTACCAATGTGAATTCTTTACGCTTTAGTACCCGACCCTGTATCAGCTTTCCGATAATAGCGGCTTGTTTCGCCCCGATAAGAAGCTTAGCCGGCTTCTTGCTCAGCCAGCCATTCTTTCCAGATTCCCATCCTAATTGCTGTACGAATAAGAATCCCGTATTCGAGCCTTCTTCCTGCATGCCGCGTTCGACAGCTTTTACAATTTCAGGTACGCGAAGAAGCGAATCCCGATCTAGATTCGTTATGTAATAAGGCAGATGCGATTGGGAAGCGTTCAGTAGGCCGAGTGTATTCCAAGCTTGCATAGCTTCAAGTTCATCTTTTGTTATCCCTACCATCTGGATGAACTCCATCCTGCCATTCGGGGTATCAATTGCAGGCAATTCGAGATCCTGCATGAAAGCTAGGGCCGTTAATTGTGTATCTGAACCTAAGCATATCGGGCCGTTGGCATCCAAATAATCGCCGGAGCGAAATACATTGCCGGAGTTGAATACGTATCTGCCCATATTTTGCAGCAGATTGAGCGCCCATGCGGGAGGTTCCTCTTCCTCGGGCTGCCTGGCAAGTCTGAACGTGAGCTCAAACCCGTAACCGCTATATGCAGCGTGATCTGATTCCTTATCATAAAGCTCTGAAAATCCATAGGTTATAAAATGCCAATGCGGGTATGGTGAATCCGCTTTGTATGCACTTATTCCGTCCAAAGGATCATCACCGCCCAATGCATACGGAATCATTGTTCCATAATGCTTTGGTTCTTGTTTGCCATAAATTTTTGCTAACGCATGATCAATTGCATCCCAACCGGCGGTGCTTGTCTCTTCGCTCATGTGTCGTCTCCTCCCGCGCTTTTTCCATTTTATGATGTAGCTATAACGAAAAAACAAATCTCAACCGAAGCGAAATTCTATCAATCTCCTACCTTGGTAATTATATCAACGATAGATGCAAAAATGAAATCTCGAAACTTTTTTTAATTTAGCCGTATTAATAATTGATTGCATAAAGCTTCTTGTAATAAAATAAGTAAGCTTAGTCAACAATTTCATTTAACTTATTCATGATCTTAGGAGGAAGCAATGGATCCCGAACCGGAACGAGAAACAGTATTAGAACTTATTAAGAAAGGAAACAAGTCTTCTGCAATTGCGATGATTGGCAATGCCTTTATTGCAGCTGCGAAAGGCGTAGGCGCTGCGATGAGCGGCAGTGGTGCGATGTTCGCATCTTCCATGCACTCATTGGCGGATAGTGTGAATCAAGGCTTCGTATTTGTCGGCAGCGTGCTATCTGAAAAGAAGCCTACTCGGCAATTCCCTACTGGGTTCGGTCGAGTCATTAATATTTTTTGCATGGTGGCCGTTATCGTCGTTACGATTATGGCCTATGAAACTGTGCGCGAAGGCTGGCATTTAATCCAGCATCCCGCGCAAACAAGCAGCAGTGCATTTTGGATCAATATCGCTGCATTGATTTTTAATCTTGCGGTTGACGGTGCAATCCTATTGAAAGCAATGAAGGAAATTACCAAGGAAGCTAGAGTTGAAACGCGCGGCTTGGGATTTATCCCGGCATCCTTTAAGCACGTTGGACGCTCTGCACCGCCTACCCGGTTGGTTTTTTACGAGGATTTAGTGGCGGTATCGGGTGCTCTTCTAGCCATGATTGCCGTAGTCATTACATCCATGACGGCATTCAAGGCGTTGGATGGCGTAGTAACGATTCTGATCGGCTTTTTAATGGTTGGTGTTGCTTTTCGCGTCGGGTATGACAACATGGTCGGACTTATCGGCGTGGCGGCTCCTCGCGATGTAGCTGAGAAGGTGGCGCTCATTATTCTTTCCGATCAGGATGTAACCGATATTAACGATCTGCGAATTACACAAGAAGGACGTTACTATCACGTAGATGCCATGATAGAAACGCGCAAGGGCTTATCATTAGCCGATGCTGACGATATCATATTCCGCGTTCAAGATAAACTAATTGCCGATCCCGATATTACGGACGTTGTAATCGGAATTATTGAAGACAACGGGGTAAGGGACTGGACGCCGGAAGCGTTGAACGAATTCGCATAATTTCACATAAAACAAGAGCGGCATGGCTCAAGATGATTCTTGATCCTGCCGCTCTTTTTAGTAAGCTAGATGTTAGCTAGAACGAATATCGCTGTAGATTGCTCTCCCTAGCCGAAAACTTATCAGTTGCCATTACTTTCTCCAAGTCGAACGAGCGGCTTCTCTGTCGGAAGTCCTTCTTCCTTCCATCTGATGATGCCGCCCAGTAAATTCATAACATTCGAAAAGCCGTGCGCTTGCAGAATACTCGCTGCAATCGCGGAGCGCGCTCCTGTCCGGCATTGAACGAGGACTGGCTTATTAGACGGGACTTCAGGAATGCAAGCGGGCAGCGTGCCCAGTAGAATATGTTTCGCCCCAGGCAGATGCCCCTCCTCCCATTCTGCTGTTGAGCGCACATCCACTATTGTTATCTCATCCGCTCGAACCCTACCCACGATATCGGAAGGCGTGACCTCCGTGTAGGATTGTAAATCAGACAATGCGGCCTCGCCTCGCTTGTTGCTCCACATCTCTGTCGTGTTTATTGTACCCGCTATGCGATCTATTCCGATTGACCGCAAGTCCCTTAATATATTTCTGAATTGATCAGTATCGCCTATCACGTATAGAGGGCGATCATCACGAACAAGCCAGCCGGCCCATGTCGTAAAGGAACGCTGATATGGAATGTTAATTGTCCCCTTCACATGCTTCGCTGCGAATGAGGAAGATGGACGAGTATCCAGTACAATGGCTCCATTTTCCGCAAGACGGGTTATAGCCGAGATGTCGCCTTCCATCTGTTGTGGCTCAGGAAGCTGATCGAGCAGTACTGCTCCGTCTCGATTCACATGCTTCATACGCGGAAAATAGGTAGGGGGCTCAGGCTGGCCCGCCAGCAAGGCGGTAATAAAAGATTGTTCCTCATCAAACGACAAGGCCCAATTGAAGCGCTTCTCATAACCGACCGTCGAAGACGGGATTGCGCCAAGAGCCTTGCCGCATGCGCTGCCGGCTCCATGTGACGGCCATACCTGTACATATTCAGGCAGAGTCTTGAAGCGTCGCAGAGAGCGGAACATTTGCCGTGCACCTTGCTCGGCCGTACCAGCCATGCCAACTGATTTCTCCAGCAGATCTGGGCGTCCGACATCTCCTACGAAGACGAAGTCGCCTGTGAAGATGCCCATTGGGCAATCGGCTCCCTCACCCTTATCTGTCACTAAATACGACACACTTTCCGGCGTATGTCCAGGCGTGTGCAGCACCTCAAAACTAATGTTGCCAATGTGAAATTTATAGCCGTCCTTAATAATTCGGTACTTGATCTTACCGCTTCCTGTATCGTCCACGTAGCTGTATGCCCAATCCGGGCCTCCCTCGCCGGACAAATAGAGCGTAGCTCCCTGCCTCACTCCCAATTCACGCGCACCCGACACAAAATCAGCATGAATGTGGGTTTCAGCAACTGCGACAATCGCTAACCCCTCGGCTCGTGCCGCAGTACAATACGGTTCAATATCCCGAGCAGGGTCGATTACAATAGCCTCTCCTGTTGCTTGACAGCCTACGAGATACGATGCATGAGCCAGTTTCTCATCATAAAAATAACGTAGCAGCATGAAACTGCCCCTCCCTTCTATTTTGATTCCTCTAAGCAATTCTCCTATAATCAATTCCCATTTAATCAATTTTCATATAATCAATTCTCGTATGTTCGCACGTTGTACTACTTGCTCACATCCGGCCTTTGAGCATGCCGTGCCAATACATTTTTGGAAGCAGGTCTTTCTTTAGCACGTACATGCTGTACCGTTCCTTCGATTGATCGAAGGGGAACGTTTCTCGCGGTGTCAATTGATAATCGAATTCCGCCAAAATGAGACGGTTATATCCCGTTACGAGCGGACAAGAGGTGTATCCGTCATAGCTGGCATCAAGCGGTTGTCCTGCCAGCCAATTGATAATGTTGCGCGCCGCTACAGGTGCTTGCTTGCGGATAGCCGCCCCAGTCTTGGAAGTCGGCAGATTGCTGCAATCTCCAAGGGCGAACACATTTTCAAACCGCACGTGCTGAAGAGAGTGCTTATCGACTTCTACCCAACCGCCCGGGCCTGAAAGTGGACTGTTCTGAATAAATGATGGGGCGGACATGGGCGGTACGACATGCAGCATGTCATATTTCATGGTCTCTTGTTCTTTTGTATCGACATGCTCAAATACAGCTTCTCGCTTGTCAGCACGGATCTCGATCAGGTTCATTTTGTATTTGGTCGTAATCCCCTTGCGCTCCACAACTCGATCAAGCGCGGCTGCATATTTAGGAACAGCAAATATCGAAGCGTTCCCGGAAGCAAAAATAATGTTGGTTTTAGTCCTGACTCCCATCTGACGAAAAGCATCGTCAGCCAAATACATAATTTTTTGTGGCGCTCCCCCGCATTTGATAGGGGTACTTGGCTGAGTGAATATTGCATTGCCGCCACGGAATTGATGAATGGATTCCCACGTGCTATCCACGTAACGATAATCGTAGTTGCTGCATACCCCTTCTTGTCCGATGCATTCCTTGAGCCCCTTAATATGATCCCAATTCACTTGAATGCCCGCTGTGACGACGAGCGCATCATATTTGATGACTGTTCCCTCAGCAGTGACGATTTGATTCTCACTCGGTTGAAATTGGGCGACCGCTTCCTGCAGCCAGTCTGCTCCCTTAGGGATAAGCGATTGCAAGCTGCGACTTGTTGTCTCCTTTTTAACGACACCCCTCCGACCAATGTCCATAAGGGCTGGTAGTAATGATTCTTCTGCGGATCAATGATTACAATAGATCCTTGAAACGCTTTTGATTGCCGCAGCAATCGTGCCGCAACCGATAATCCGGCACTTCCAGCTCCAACAATAGCGATGGTGTAGTGAAGCTGTATAGGCATCACTTTCCCTCCCTCATTACAAGTTCTATTTACAATGAACACAAGAAAGTAATGTGTAAATGCCCAAATCGTTAGGAAATTGTTCGTAAGCGTATTCAGATATTGCACCAATGGTCAAAATATATGGCTTAAGGAGCATTGCTATGATAATGAAAAAAGCAATTCCACCTTCATTGGTCGTATCCCCGTCAAGTAGACGGTTGAAAAAGAGTTAATTTAAACGGCGATCGATTCCCGGTATTCTACCGGTGATCGGTTCCTAATTATTTCTGTAACCGATCTAGGTTATAATAGGCGACGCATTCGCGAACAAGATATTCGACCTTAGATTCTATATTTGGCTTGGCTAAGTGCAGATTTTCAGTTTTGAGATGCGAGAAAAATGATTCTATACACGCGTTATTCAAGGCGGTTTCCGCGTCTTGAGTGGCTGCTTATAAGGTTCTGACTCGTAAGTTGTTTGCATATGTTTTTGAAGTGTATGAAACCCCTGTGCGCAGTGCAGTATGTATGCGGAAATAACCGTAGAGTGGGTGTAAACAGCAGACATGAAAAATCCCCTCCGGTCAACAATGATTAATCCATGATATCATGGATTAATTTTCCATCGCCTACTACAAGGGGATAATAACACATAATCGAAGATAGGAACTGCTTTTTCTTTAAACTTTCACAAATTATCCTAAAGTGTGTAACACAACAGAATTATGATTCTTCACACAACGTTGCTTCCCGTTGTTCTTGCTTGAAATGTCCGGGACGTGCTGCCAGCCCTTGTAGCTGCTTCGAAGCGAACACAATGAGCAGCATGACAAGCATAACACCAAAAAATAGCCACATGACAGCATGTACTGACCATATATCCATCATTCTGCCGACAGCGATTGGCATGAGCGAACCGCCGAGTCCATTCGCTGCAAGCAATATGCTTGTTGTTCGCTCTGTCATACCAGGCAATGCTTTATTTGCATAAATAAGCATAATTGCGAACATGCCAGCCATGCCCAACCCTAGCAGGAAGCTAATTAGGTAGCCGACCCATGCGTGTGAGCTGAAAGGCATCAGCAGCAGTGCGAGCACACTAATGGTTGTGGACGTCCATAAGAAGCGATAATAGGTTAGCTTCTCAGCAAGAATTCCGCACATTGCACGTCCTATAACCATAGCCAGCCAATATACCGTAACCGTTAATGTTGCATCAGAGGTTGCAACACCCCATCTCTCAATAAAAATGGATGGAAAGAAGTGAACAACAGACACCTCGCTCCCCCCATAGAGCATGAAGTATAATGTGCATAAAATAAGGAAAGGAATGGACTTCCTTGAGTAAGATTTACGCTTGGGTTCAGAGCCCTTATTTACTGTGCGCGTCAACATGGCATCGACATGGCCGAACGACATCCGCTGCCAAGCGATTGCAGTAAGAAGTGCACTTATGCCGAGCAGAAGGAAAGAGTAAGTCCATATCCCGCGTGCGATTAAGAAGCTTGCCACGAATGGTATCGTCAAGGCGCCGATGCCGAAAGTAACCTCCAGCTTGCTCATCGCGATGGCTTGCTTCTCTTTGACAGCGACAAGGATAATTGTACCGATGCCTGACTCCACAAGCCCCGCTCCCGCTCCCGCAAATCCAGCTAACAAAATAACGACTGGCCATGGCGGGAGGAAAAACAGCAGCAGCTCGGCGCTAATCATCAGCAATCCGATCATTACTCCCCGCTTTCGACTGAACCTTCGAGAAATAGCTGGCATACTGAGAACGCCGAGCAGCACGCCGACAAATTGGACAAATACGAGTATTCCGCCGTCCGTATAATTCAAGCCATAGTTCAGAAGCAGTTCAGGAAGAACTGCGCCCATCATGACAAGTGTTACTCCAGTTACTATGTACGATAGACATCCCATCCAAATCAATCTGTTAATCATGGTGCACCTCTTTTGTTAGCAATGATAATTTCAACGCCTATTTCATTTACATGACGCTGCCAATCCGTATCTGGCTCACGATCTGTGACGATAAAGTCTATATCTTCTAAGCCGGCAACACGATGGAACATCGTCTTGCCGAACTTGGAGTGGTCAGCAAGGATAATGACTTGGTCTGCGTTGCGAATCACTTGCCTAATGAGATACGTCTCTTCTTCAAAGTCGGTCGTCAGTCCATTCATAGACAATCCGCAAGTGCCAAGGAACGCCTTGTCGAAGTGATAATCGCTCAACATCTCTATCGCCCGCGATCCATAAATCATGCGTTGATTATTGTCCAGTAGACCGCCAAGTAGCTGAATACGAGCCAAATTCCTTTCTGCCAACATGCCGGCCATATCAATCGAATTGGTAACGATAACATTCCGCTTCGTCTTCATGTATTCTCCCACATATCTTACCGTCGTGGATGAATCCATATATATGTAATCGTCGTCATGAAGAAGACTTGCAGCAACGTGCCCGATCATCTGCTTAGACGTCGTCTCTTTCTGCAGACGCTGACCGTAATTTGGCATCTCCTTCGATATGGTAGGCAGGACGGCACCGCCCCGTGTTCGAATGATGCAGCCTCGTTCTTCGAGCTTGATTATGTCCCTACGCGCAGTATCTCGCGATATAGACAGCAGTTCGCATACTTGTTCAACTTCAATGCGCTTGTTCCTCTTTAGGTGCTCTAAAATGGCAGCCAAGCGTTCTTCTTGAAACATGAACTCTCCCCTATCCCTTTAAGTAAAGTTAAGCATTGTTAAGTGATGTTAAGCGATATTTTTGATTATAAGCAATAGCTGGCAGGTGTCAATAGGAGAAGCGACGCAGTTGAACGAACATAAAAAAGGAGTCCTGATAGCTCAGAACTCCTCGTCTCACTTGATTTAGGATGTAAGCTGCCACAAAGCTGGGGCGTTGGACGGTTCCCACCCTGGCAATGAAGTATGCGCTTGTCGGCATAAGTAAGTCTTTCCCGCATAAGTAAGTCCTTTATGAGTAAGTCTTTCCTGCATAAGTAACTTCGTCGTTGGCCTTATAGCAGTTTGGGTAATTAATCCACAAAAACAACCCGTAAAGGCTGAATCCTTTTAGGTTCAGGCTTTACGAGTTGAACATAGCGATAGTAGTACGTGACACGTACCACGTACCACAGTTTATTTCTGATTGCGAGAGAACTCCTTACTAATCGGGTACGTTTTGAGCTTTTTGAGAATCGCTGTCCGATCGATTAGATGCCCATTCATGACGACCGCATGGATTTGAGTTGTGTTGCGAATATCTGCGAGCGGATTCGCGTCTAGCAGGACGAGATCGGCTAGCTTTCCTACCTCTACCGTGCCCTGCTTATCCTCATTTTCCAAATAGCGAGCCGGATTAATCGTGGCAGCCTGAAGGGCTTGCAGCGGACTTAGTCCCGCTTTGACTAGCAGTTGAAGTTCTTCATGTAGGCTAAAGCCGTAATATAGATTTGGCATCATGTAAGTAGAATCAGTGCCAGCCATAATCGGTACCCCAGCCTCATTCATTTTACGAACTAATTGCAAATTGTTATGTTCCAGTTCCTGATGGATAGCAGCCCCTCTTTTATCCTTGTGCCAATTTTCTATTAATGCTGCCCACTTCTTCTGAACAGCAGGTTCTAAGAAGCGCACTCTTTCATCAGGCACCTGCTTATTTAAGCTTGTCACCGTTACAAGTGTAGGAACCTGCCAAGTTTCGTTCCGTTTAAAGATCTCAAACAGCTTCCCGGCTTCTTTTGCATCATAATGCTTTGCAGCTTTATTTTCGTATTCAAGATACAACAACTGATCGTTATTAATAATACCCGCTTCTGTTTTCTTAACAAGGCTGTTGAAAATACCTGATTTCTTTGATGCTGTAGCAATATGCATCCCATGCAAATGCTCGAAGCTTCTCATACCGTCGTTAGAAGCTTCATCTGCACGTACAGTAAATGGTAAATGACCACTAACCGGAAGTTGCAGCTTCTTTGCTTCCTCCATAGCCACAGCATAAAGTTCTTTAGGTATGTGGGAGTACATTTTAATTTGATCGATCTTATATGTCTTCAACTGTTGTACAGCTTTACGAACCGCTGCTTTATTTTTTAAACTATAGTGATGCGAAGGAACCTCATTATTTGGTGATAGATTAATAACTTTACCAGAATGTACAATGCGCGGAGTCACGATTTCCTGATTATTAATGCTGCGCGTCACTTGAACATGGTGGAGGCTGGAGCCCATCTCCCTAACACCTGTCACTCCGTTTGCTAAAAAATGAGGGACTGCATTATCCATGTAATTTTCCATATGGACGTGCATATCCCATAAACCAGGGATAAGATATTTCCCATTTGCTTTGATCACACGCGCATCGTTAGGAACATCAACGTCAACCGTATCAGCTACTGCTGTAATTTGGTTGCCCTGAATGACAACCGACTGATTTGGTTTCAGCTTGCCTGTCTTCACATCCACAATGGTGACGTCCTGCACAAGTAAACAATTCTTATTACTTGGATTTGGTGGTTCTATTAAGGAAAAGGCAGGCTGGGCCAACATTCCCGATAGAACGATTACAATCAACATGATGACACTGTTCTTAAACAATTACAATCACCCTTTCCTCTAATGTGTAGCACATCAATCAGATGGCTCTCAGGATGAATATACTTGTTCATTCTCATACGGCATAGTGACGAAATGTCATATGATATTTCATCGTATTACGCTATCTCGTTTCCACCATTTTGAGTTAAATTTTACCCTTTGGAAGCGACGGAGTTAGTGCATCCAGATACGAGCGGTGACTATTGGAGAACTCGAAGTTATTGAACTTATCCCAGTTTACTGACCAGGTCATCAGTCCGCGGAAATTCGGATATCCCGTTGAACTGCCGCGCGTTGTGTAGCTGGGCAATTGCACGCCCTTAATAAGCGCATCAAGAGCCTTTTGTACCTCTGCAACTGTAGTGAAGCCGCCTCCTGCATTTGCATTAGCAGGCAATCCAAGCACGATCTGATCCTGGCGCAGCGCTGGGAAGAAGTTGTTTGGATTTTTGGCAACCGGGAACCCAGTTAAGAGCATGTCGGCCATCGCAACATGGAAGTCGGCATTTCCCATCGTATGATACTGATCATCCAGGCCTGTAATTGGGCCAGAGTTGTAGTTCTGTACCTGAAGCCAATCCAGAATATCGCGTGTTGCATAGATGGCAGGCAGATATGCTCCTGCACGACTGTCGCAGCTAATGCAGCTTCCGCCATAAAAAGCATATCCGAGCTGTACGAAGAAGGTTTCGGGCGCCATTGTAAGATAGAAGTTATCGGTTCCAAAGTGGTTATTAATTGTACGGAGAGCTGCAATGAGGTTGACGATAACTGGAGTGGTGGGATTTTTGAAATCACTGTCGCCAGCGTTCAAATAGAGGGAATGTCCTTCGAAGTCCACATCAAGTCCGTTGAAGCCATATTTCTCAATGATCCCAATAACCGAATTGACGAAATTATCTCGGGCTCCGGCGTTTGGGAGTTGAACCTGCCCATTCTGGCCCCCGATAGAGATAATGACTTTCTTGCCTTGGCTCTGCAAGTAAGCGACATCAGCCTTGAAGTCGGCATCCGAATAATTGTAAGGCGTGAAGCCGATTGTACCATTCGTGACGCCAGACGTTGGTTCTGCGAAGGAGACGTTAATGACATCGAACTTAGGAGATACGTCACGGAGCTTGATGAACCCGGAGCCATTATCGAAGTTGTGCCAGTAGCCTACAATCGTCTTGCTGGATACGGCAGCTTGAGCTTGCGGCGCCCAGAGTACCAGGCCTTGCAGGAGCAACAATGCTAGAGCAGCATGTAAGACAATCATCCATTTTCTGTGGGATGTATTCCCTGTGCGTAACATACGTAATCATCCTCCTATAATCCATAATGATAGCGCTTGCAAGTTGTTGATAAAAGATTCGGTTATCCCTCCTATTTCATGACCGGACTTATGACACAACACCTGCATGAGCATCTACAAGGCTCTGTGCGGCTCAGCCTTACAACATCATTATCTAGAAAAGAGGGGCTGATCATAAGGGATAAATTGCAATAAAAGAGGGAGAAATCCCTCTATATGCAAAAATGAGACAGGGCCGATCTCTTCCCCATGATTTCATGGTTCGTAGTGCCGACCCTGTCTATTTATCTTTTCGATTGCGGAATTGGGATCGTAACCTCTAGATTTTTCCAATACGTTCGATCTCCATAATCTTTCTTATCGGTTCGTTTCATACTAAAGTGCTTGTTACTTATTGTAAAGTTATAAGGTTTGATTGTGATCGATTTCGATTTCATCCCTACCGGCGCATACCAATCATTAAGGTGATACTCGGTTTTTGGCAGAGCAGGCGTATAGATGAGTTTGGATGGGCTTAGTACACGCCCATGATCATCCACTATCTCATAGTACATTCTGCTTGCATGATGATCCCCCGATTGTTCCGAAGAGGCCGGAACAGGGCCCATGCTGTCCAGCACTAGACGAGTGGATACAGGAGAGATGTCAAGCTGCTTGACCGTATACGAGAACTTGCCGTCTGACTTGGTCACATTCGGCTTCAGAATAATAGCTCTGTTCTCAACCTTCACTGGAATTTTGAATTCATACGTTTCCTTGATCTGTGTTACTGTCGTTCGAACAGTCAGCTCAAATTCATCCGGCAATGTCGCGACATGCCTGAATTCCAATTTATAGATCGGCTTGTGTGTATCATCCATCATATAATTTTGAAGATGGCCAGAGGATTTGATAGGCTCACCGTTGATTAGAACTTTCGGGTCTCGAACATATCCCTTGGTCTGTTTTTCAACAGGAGTAGCGAAGGCTTCCACGATATGATCATTTACCCCTTTGTATTTTTTAACGATCTTTTTCATTTCCTCTTCCGATATACCATCAAAATATGGAGAACCAATATACTCAGGCAAATTTTTGCCCTCACGCTCAATACGAATGGACAAGCGCGTGCCGTCAAATAATACTTCACTCACCCTTAGCGTAACTCCATCATGCGTAATGCTGATGTTTGGCGTTGATATAATTCCCCGTTCAATCGCTGCGAGAACTGCATCTTCACTCGTCTCGGAAAAAAGCAGCCCGATAACCGGGACTTTTTTCAAAGCTTCCGCCATTGTTGGAGATATATATCCGACTCCAATGAGTCCTATGCCGATAATTGCAGCAGCAGAAGCAACGAATAGTGATCTCTTTATCCAGTTGGGCTTATCCTTAAATTTTTGCTTTCCTGCGGTTTCCCTTTGTTCAATCATATTCATAATTTCATCGCTTCGGCTGTTGGTCAGCGACGAGTCTCTGATCATGTTTTCGATAGCATCTATTTCAGCGTATTTATTTTGATGGGACATAGGTTCCATGGGCATTATCTCCTTTTTGACAAGTACGTTCCATCAGCTTCGTACGTAATCGCTCATATTTCTTGCGTATTGTGGCAGACTTGATACCCATAATTTCACTAATTTCCTCAAAGGTGTACTGCTCCACCGCCTTAAGCAGTAAAATATGCCGCTCTTCAGCCGTCAGATAAGTCAGCAGTTCACTGACTAGCGTTTCATGTTGGGAGAATTGCCGCTCCGATTCCCGTTCTTTACACTGTTCAATCATACGAAACCATCGGCTTCTTTTCTTCTTCACATTCACTAAATGATGATAAGCTACCTTATAAAGCCAAGCGGAGAAGGATGCTTGCCTCTTGTATTGATGCAGATTATCAAAGGCACGGATAAAAATCTCTTGTACGGCATCTTCCGTCTCGGCATGATTTTTTAAAATATAATAGCAATATGTATACATCGGTCGTTCATATTGGTCAAGTATCTTTCTATACGCCTGTTTATCTCCTGCTTGGACTTGTATAATAACTGCTTCTATATCTATACAATTTGCTTCTAATCCCTCGGCAGTAATGGACTGCAAGAGCTCAGCCCCTTTCAAACTTCATTTTTTTAATGTCTACAATTAGGACAAGCCTTTCATGGCATGAATTTTAGGCAATGTAAATTTGGAAGAGCAGAGCAAACACATAGAGAGGGTCGCCCCCTCGCCATGAATTCATGGAGTCGAGAAACTTCCCTCTACATAAAAATTAATCCTGAATGGGAATGGTGAGTTCAAGATCTTTCAAGTATGTTCGATCCCCTTGACTCGTTTTGCTGAACCCCTTCACGATGAATCCTTTGTTGTAAATTGTAAGCGTGAACGGCTTAATCGTGATGGACTTCGGTATGCCTTCAACAGGCAGGTATAATTCATCAACATGATATTCGGTTTTGGGCTTTGCATGAACATAACCAAAGATTCGCGGCTCAATGACGCGTCCCTGGTCATCCAGCATCTCATAATAGACATGGCTGGCGTGATATTTGCCGGTTTGCTCCGGCGTTGCCGGAACAGGACCTTTACTATCCAGAACGAGCCTAGTGGACACAGGCGAAAAGTCGAGCTGCTTGACCGTGTAAGAGAATTTGCCATCGGATTTCGTGATATTCGGCTTGAATACAATGGATTTATTCTCAACCTTCACCGGAACCTTGAATTCGAACGTTTCCTTCACTCCGGTGACATTCAGTTGCATGCTCAGCTCAAACTCATCGGGCAAATTTAGACCCTCCGTATATTCGATACGATAAGCAACATCCTCTAAAGGATAGTCTCCAAAACTGGCTGATCCGTATTGAAAAGGCTGTCCATTTACAAGAATAATGGGAAGCGTGATATACCCCTTTTCTTTTTCTTCCTCAGGCGTCTTTTTTAATTTCTCTCGTTTATTCCCTTTTAATTGCTGAGTATCATTATCCATAATATATGAACTGATGGTGCTTTGGGGCAAATTATCCCCCTTGCGCTCGATAAGAATCGACAAACGAGTGCCATCATACAGAACCTCAGCCAATTTCAAGGTAATTCCATCGTGAGTCACGCTCAGATTAGGCTGTGTTACAATACCGCGGTCAAACGCCAGTTGTGCAGATTCCTCGCTTATATCCGCAAATAATTGTCCGATCATAGGTACTTTTTTCAGGGCTTCTGCCATTGCCGGTGATACATACCCCATAGCGATGATTCCCGCTCCCAATACTAACGTAATAGAAGCAACTAATACAGTTTTCTTCCATACATTCGGCTTGCGTGAAAATTTTTGTGTTCTTGACCAGCCTGCTTGTTCAATGTGATTCATAATTTCATCGCTTCGACTATTAGGCAGCGACGAATCACGAATCATTTGCTCGATTCCATCCATTTCAGCGTAATCCGTGCGCTGCATATGCTCCATGGACCTTCTCTCCTTTTTTACAAATGCGATCCATTAATTTTGCGCGTAATCGCTCATACTTTTTGCGCACAGTAGCAGACTTAAGGCCCATAATTTCACTAATTTCCTCAAAGGTATACTGTTCTACTGCCTTTAAAAGCAAAATATGCCTCTCTTCAGCAGTGAGATAGGTCAATAGTTGACTGACTATCGTTTCATGCTGGGAAAAGGCAATCTCAAAATGCTCATTCTGCTTCTCAACCTGCTTAATTAGATTGAGCCATCGGATCTTCTTTTTCTTTAAATTGATCAAATGGTGATAGGCGACTTTATAAAGCCAGGCGGAAAAGGAAACCCGCCTATTATATTGATATAAATTTTCATAGGCACGGATAAATATTTCCTGAACGGCATCTTCTGTTTCTGCATGATTTTTTAAAATATAGTAACAGTATGTATACATCTGACGTTCGTAATGTTGCAGAATTACTCTGTATGCCTGCTTATCACCGGATTGTACCTCCGCTACAACCTCTTCAATATTCATAGGTTTCACAACTCGTTCCCCAGAGATGTCGGATTGCAAGAGCTTAACTCCTTTCATGTTGACTTATTATATATAACAATCGGAACAGGCGGTTTTGTGACAGGCATTCTAAATTTTTTATTTAGGCAAAATAAAAAGACATTTACCACAATCATCATCTGATGATATGCGAGTAAATGCCTGTTAATAGGCAGTTCCAGTCAAAGCCTTCGCCGTTCTAGAAATCCCCTGCTTTTACTGTATTATCGATTAATCGGTATCGTAACTTGTAAATCCTTCAAATAGGTTCTCTTTCCTTCACTGCCCTTCAGTTTTGCTCCGAGAATGCTCCAATCCTTGCTATTCACCGTATACGTATATGGTTTGATCGTGATGGATGTCACCTTGTCGTCAATCGGAAAGTAGAATTGATCAATATGGTACTTGGTTTCCGGCTTTTTATTGAAAAATCCAATCATTTCTTGATTTATTTCCTTCCCTTTGTTGTCGACAAGCTCATAATAGACCTTGCTTGCATGATACTTCCCGGATTGCTCGGCAGAAGCAGGAACCGGCCCTTGGCTGTCAAGGATAAGTCGGGTAGATAACGGCGACAGTACAAGCTGCTTGACGGTATAGCTGAATTTCCCGGAAGTTTTAGTTGCTTCGGGCTTCACGACGAGCGGCTTGCTTTTCAACTCGATAGGCATCTTGAATTCGAATGGTTCACTAACCTTTGTAACTTCAGCTGTAATCGCAAGCTCGAATTTTTCGGGCGCTTTGACACCTTTTGCGTAATAATAAAATTCATCTTTAGGATCAGAGAGACTGCCAGTGGTCTGTGTTATCGGCTGTCCATCGACTAAAACCTTCGTCCCCCACTTTATGTAGCCCTTTAGCTGATCCTTCTCAGGAACGACATTTTTTTTGATATGCTCATTATTTGGATTTCTCTTTAGATCATCCATGCTGTAATATGGGGATAAGGTACGTTCCAGATTCGCTCCTTCTCGCTTAATTAAGAAGGCCAATGTTGTACCATCGTAGATAACCTCGGCCAAAGTCAAGGTGATTCCGTCATGAGTGACACTCAAATTAGGCTTGTACAAGTAACCCTGCTCGATTGCAGTCGTTTCATTGATGCGTTTGTCTAGTTTCGATGCTGCCGCTGCGGGCATACTGGAACCGATTGTCCCTATGCCAAGCAGTGCTGCCACGGATAAGGCGACGATTGCCGTTTTTTTGAATGGTTTCATTTCTATCAATCTTCCCTTCTAGTTGTAAATCATTTTTGTGTTATCGTTTTGATTGGAATCGTGAGCTCCAAGTCTTTCAAATAGGTTTTCTTATTCGTCATTTTCCCGTTGCTCCCCTTCTCTTCGAGGATAGCCCAGTTTTTGCTGTTAATCGTATACGTATATGGCTTGATCGTGATAGATGTCGCCTTATCGTCCATCGGGTAGTAGAATTTATCGATATGATACTTGGTTTCCGGCTTTTTATTGAAAAACCCAATCATTTCAGGCGCGATCTCGTTGCCGTTGTTGTCTAATAACTCATAATAAACCGGACTTGCATGGTACTTCCCGGATTGTTCGGCAGAAGCAGGAACCGGCCCTTGGCTGTCAAGGATAAGTCGGGTAGAGAACGGCGACAGCACAAGCTGCTTGACGGTATAGCTGAACTTCCCGGAAGTTTTCGATGCATCAGGCTTCACGACGAGCGGCTTGCTTTTCAACTTCACTGGCACCTTAAAATCAAAAGCTTCCTTCACTTTCGTCACTTCGGCCTTAATCGAAAGCTCGAATTCGTCAGGGAGCTTCACACCTTTTGCAAAATATTGCAGACTCTTGTTTGCTCCATTTGCATCAGAGCTGCTGAAGGCAATTGGTTTGCCATCGGCAAGCACCTCACAATCTGGCTTGATGTAGCCTTTGATTTTCTCTTTCTCCGGGTCGGAGGTAAAGGGAAAATCCAGATTCGCCCCTTCTGGACGCAATGCGAAGGATAATGTTGATCCATCGTAACGAACGTCGGTCAAAGTTAAGGTAATCCCGTCATGCTTGACACTCAAATTAGGCTTGTAAAGGTAGCCTTGCTCGATAGCAGCTTTTTCATTGAAGCCATCTATCCTCGGTGCTGCCGTTGCGGGTATGCTGGAGCCGATTGTTCCTATGCCAAGAAGTACTGCTGTAGAAGTGACAATGATGGATTTTTGATCAAACTAAGCTTGTCATTCGATTGATGATTTCCCTCTTTACGGATCATTCTGTTTCACTACTCCAATCTCTCTTGTTTTATAACTGCTGTTTCTACTCTATATAACAATTTCAAATCGGCTATTTGTGACAGGATATAACAATTACAGACGAATATTTTGTGACAGGGGACCTTACTATTATACGAACTGTAAATCTGGCCACAAAAAACGAGCCCAATCAGCTCGTTCTTTGTCCATATTCGTCTTTTACTAATCCATAGAATGCTAAATCGTGATATTGCCCGAATCGACACATATGTTGCTTGAGTGTTTCTTCATAGTTGAGTCCAATCTTCTCCACGATCCAGGATTGGAGGTGTATGCTTCAGCGAATATTTTTTGAAGTTTAAGCTGTTCGAACCCATAAGGTAGAGTCGCTTGAGCCGCCTCTGTACCATATCCTTTGCCCCAGTATGGCTTACCAATCCAGTATGCTAGTTCTCCTCGGTTATGAAATGCTGAGATGTTGATATTCAGGGCATCGTGTACAACCCATGACTTTTATCTGATGATACCGCTTAGCAGCAGCTTTTTATTGTTCTATAGGTTGATCTATCTTTATTTAGATATGCTGAACAGCAAGGTTCTCTGCTTGTATGAAAATAAGGATATCGTCTCCCGGATTGCAAATGGATAAGTAGGCGGAAGTGAGCTCGTTGTTGTGTTCCATCTTTCTTTGATTAGACGCGGCTTCATTGTAATCGATTACGATACTCGGCTGTTGAGAAGTGGGTTCTGAATCAATGCCGATTGGATAATAGCCAGGTTGGAGAGGCGACAAGAGCTGCAAATACTTGTTGAATGGCAGTTCGCATGCTTCATAGGTTTCGAGCAAATGCAGCATGGTGATGCGTTTGGTCAGGATGTGCTCGCGGTAAGCCTTCTCATCTAGCAGTGCTTCTAGCTCTCGCTTGTGCGGCGGACATCGCGTATAAGCCGCTAATTCCCGAAGCTGTGCAGGTGTTGCAGGCTCTTGTAATTGAACACAGTAGCGAAGCAGATCTTGTATAGAGACGGATCGGTCTAGTGGAAAATGGTCAGCCTCATTATGTCCGTTCGCAGTTACGAAAAGTTGGTCATTTTCTTGCAGTTGGAACCGCCTTACCACTCGCTCGACAATCGCTGGGCTGTTGACCGGCAGTACGCCGAGCAAATCCCCTTTCTTGTACGTTATTCCGTGTGGCAGCGCAACCTCGATCTGCCTCGTGCACGTCTTGTAGCTTGTCATATGCAGTACTCGATTATGTTGTACGACAGCTAAGAACGCGTCATGCTTTCGAACAAGCGGGATCGCTGATAGTCTGCTTACAACTTGAACGTGAATCGCGCTTTGTGTTTGATCCCTATCATCCGACGAATTGTCCTCTTCAATGCCGAGAGTCTGCTTTACATTGACCCACATCGTATCTTTCCATGTATGAACCAGCTGCTCGAACTCCCCTCCTGCATCTGCCTCGCCTCGCTGTACAAGCCTCTTGCCGCCTGCTCGTTCCAACTGCTCGTCGATAAATTTAGGTACACTTTGGTACGTATTCGCCCAATTGCGATCCCCACACCCCAATACCGCATACTGCACACCTTCGAGTTCTCCAGGCTGCGTCTCCTCCAACCATTTTACAAACGCTGCTCCATTTTTCGGCGGTCTTCCGTTATAGGATGCGGTCACAATAAGAACAGCACCCTCCTTCGGCAGTCTGCCAACATAATCATGGAGCGGAGCTGCCTCACTTCGGAATCCGTAAAGGCGAGCTTGATTGACGAGCTGATGTGCAAGCCCTTCTGCCGTTCCTAAGTTCGAGCCGTATAAGACAAGCAGCGGTGTAAGATGGGCAGAATTTATTAGAGCACGATCATCAGGTGCTGATTCATCTTTATTCGTTGAACTGTGTTGTTCCGCCTCATTCTGTACAATAGCAGCTGCACCCGTCGTCATACTCGCGACCTGCTTATGATCACGCAACTGTACGCGCATTTGAAAATCTCCCGGCTTCAAAGTTAAGGTCTGCTTCACATTCAATTGGTAATTTAAATGGTCGATCAAGTTGAAATGTTGGAGGATCATACCGAGAACTAACATCGCTTCGTATAGGGCAAACTGCATGCCGATACAGGCTCGCTCGCCGTTGCCGAACGGCTTGTAGGCATGATTCGGTACCTTGGCAGGATCCGCGAATCGCTCGGGACGGAATTCATCGGCATCCTCTCCCCATGCCTCCTTGTCACGGTGCAGTTGTGGTAGGAGCACGCTGACATTGTCCCCTTTGCGCACCTGATACTTGCCGCCGATAACGGTGTCCTCCCTCGCATAGAGGTCAAATCCCGGTGCAGTCGGCCATAAGCGGAGCGATTCATTCAGTATCATACGGATATATTTCAGTTGAAGCACTTGTTGATAGGTCGGGAGCGGGCTTACCAGTACCTGTTCCACTTCTTCATAGGCTTTTTTCAATGATTGTGGATGCTTGAGTAAAAAGTAAAGCGCGAAGGATAAGAGGCCGCTCGTCGTTTCATGGCCGGCAATAAGGAAGGTAATGATCTGATACCGGATGTTTTCATCATCGAGCCCCTCTCCTGTGTCCGGGTCTATCCCGTTCAACATACGAGAGAGCAAATCAGTTTCCCCTTGATTTCCTTGTGCTTTCCGTTCCTCAATGATTTTGTCGACTAGTGTAAACATGGTATCGATATCCGATTGAAATTGTCGTTTTGTTTTGACCATGAAGAAGTCTTGAATCTTCAGGCGGGAGCTTTTTTGCATTGCTTCATTCAGCGCCCGCACCATGCTAACGATAAAGGGGCTGTGATCTTGCCGATAGAAGCTGTTGAATCGATAATTAAAACCGCATATTCCAATCGTATCGAGGGTCAGACGGGTCATATCGTCAGGCACATCAATGCTTTCGTTTGGATTGAGGCGCGCCCACTTTTGGATCAACTGAAGCGCAATATCAAGCATCATGGGATGATAATCCTTCATGGTCTGCTTGCTGAACGTTGGCAGCAAAATATTGTGGGCTTTTCTCCAATTCGGCTCAGTCGTATGACTAGTAAATAACCCGTCTCCGCTGAACGCCCTCACGAAGAGCAGATCGATTGTACACATTTTTATCGAATCGGGTAATATCGCAAACTTCCGCTACAAGCTTGTGACCGGACACGACCAGACTCGTGAATCCGGGGAGCCTTAGCCGATAAATTGGGCCGTATTGCTCTGCGAGCTTGCAGAGGGACAGCGTTGGCTGGTCGCTGTCCATAAGGGGCAAGTGGCCAAGCGGTCCATACGATTTTGGTTCAGGAATGAGTCCTGCTTCTCTCATATACAACATCCTCTCAAATGGATTGATACAAGATACCCATTGTCTATTTCCGCAAGTAAGTAGGAAGGTAGCGCTTCAGGGGGCAAAGTGGACAGTTACATGGAGGCTTATGCGTTCACGCCGTTGTACAGTGTGTCCACAACTAGTTTTGCTGCGCCATTTTTGGCGATATTTCCTTGATGCACTTGCTGCCAAGCAAGGATGAGAAGTGAGTACAGCACATTGACAATCCAATCCGTGTCATATCCTGACGCAGTTGTCCCTTATGCTGAAGTTGTTCGATGGATTGTCGTAAGCGCCGCAATATTTGCTCTTCTGCGGCAACCATCTCCTCATTGTAATACAGTGATGCATCTTGGGTCAGAAAGTGAATTTTGTCCCCTAATGGGATTAGCGCATCCACGAGCTGGGGAATGTACGCTTCATTGTTACTTTGCAAGCGCTCAAGCTGATCCATGGTCTCACCGACGACCTTAACGGCACGCAGACCGAGCTGGAGCATAAGCTGCTCTCTACTCTCGATATAACGGTGCAGTGTCGCGATGCCAATACCTGCATATTCGGCAATGTCATTCAACGAAGCAGTAGGCTTTTCGACTAAGATCTCTGTTGCCGCATCCAGAATCATATGGAGCTTCGCTTCTTTCGATGATCGCGTTTTGTTCATAGCAGTATCCTCATTTGTAGGATTTAAATTATAATGATAGATCTTTCTATCATTTGATATAATTTTAGATCATTTATTACGACATTTCAACACCTTTATCCAATTTTTACATTATAGGTTGCAAAATAAAAAAACGGGCATATTCGCCCGCTTTTATTATCACTTATTGTAATTAAGTTCGTTGGATAGCAATTGAAGAGAGTAGCGCTGGCCCAACTCCTGCCGCACCTCGATAGGCGAATCGAAAAATTCGCTTAGATGCGCTGAGGTTAGTTGATCGGCCGTATTGCCTGATGAAAATACAGTTCCTTGCTTAATAAGCAGCGTTTTGTTAAAGCAGGGCATAATCTCTTCGACATGATGCGTAACATAGATGAGCGTCGGAGCATCAGGCTCGCGTGCAATTGCTTGAATCATGTGGAGAAGATGATCACGAGCGAAGATATCGAGTCCCGTGCATGGTTCATCGAGGATGAGAAGCTTCGGTGAAGCCATCAGCGCTCGCCCTATGAGCATGCGCTGCCGCTCACCCTGCGATAATGTATCATAGGTGCGGTCAAGCAGCCGCTCGCACCCGAGCAGCCGGATTAAGGATAATGCCTTGTCCTCGTCAGCCTGCTCGATGTTCTCGTATATGCCGATCGAGGCGAATTTTCCGCTTAGTACGATCTTCTGCACCGTATCATGCCCATATAGCTTCTGCTGCAAAGAGGTGCTGACCCAACCGATTTGCTTGCGCAATTCACGCAGGTCGAACGTGCCGAATTGCTTTCCAAGGACAGAAACGCTCCCTGAAGTCGGCCAGATATAGCCGTTAATCATATTCAATAAGGTTGTTTTCCCTGAACCGTTAAGCCCAAGGAGGCACCAATGCTCACCTGGGTTTACCTTCCAGGAAACCTGATCCAGAATCATCTTCTTGTCCCTCTTCCAGGCAACATCGCGAACATCTATAACCATAACTTCTCTCCTCTCCTATGTGTATCCGACAGTTATTTATTGCCTCTGCGGCCCTGTTGGGGCTCCAGATTAGCCATCGACAAGCGAACGGCTGTATCAGCGTCTCTGTTCGCAATCGCCTGCAGCAATTGATCATGCAGCTCCGATCGATCCTCATAATGCTGCGTGTCTACAATGAGATGGCTCAATTCACCGCGAAGCGCACTACAGAAGGCGCGGTACAGGTCAATTAGCACAGGATTGTGGCACGCCTCTGCAATTGAACAGTGGAATTCCACATCATGGTCTACATAGGCAGCGTAATTGCCAACCACCAGTGCCTTCTTTCGTTCTTCAAGAAGCTGCTTCATCCGCTCAAGCTCCTTGTCCGTGCGCCGCTCTGAGGCCAAACGCGCTGCCAGAGCATCCATCATGCTTCTTACTTCGGTAATGTGTGCGGTCTCCGCTCTAAGCAGACGCTGCTCCAACGAGTCAGAATCAGAGGGGCGTGAACGAACATACGTCCCGTCCCCTTGTCGAACTTCCAGCACACCGGCATGCACCAGAATCTTGACGGCTTCACGGATCGTCGAACGTCCTACGCCGAACATGTCCATCAGCTCCGGCTCGGTCGGCATGCGATCGCCAGGGCGATAGTGGTGGTTAAGCGCATCGTGCAGCTGTTCAAGCACTTGATCCACCAGTTTGCGGCGAGGGACGGCAGAAAACTTGGGTGCATTCAAATTCATCTGATCATCTCCTGTTATAGAGGAGTATATTCCTTTTTTTACAAATGTCAACGATAAATGAATATTGAATATGACCAAAATGTATAAAAAAAAACCGTGCAAGGCACGGTTGTGTATATCTTTTCGATTAAGCATTCGTATCCTGCATTGCAGGAATATCGATTTCCTTTACGCAGGCTGCTTTGGATAAGCCAATTATGCATGTAACCAGTGAAATGATGTCTTGTACGGGAATGCGGCTGCTGTCATAGGCTTTAAGCGCCTTCTCAGCTCCCTCTTCATAAGGAATTTCTGCGGCCAGTTCACCCGGATTAACGCAGGTAACGGCAATTTGGTCTTTACGAACATGCTCGCGCAGAGCATTTGCAATCCCGCGCAATCCAAATTTAGAAGCAACGAACGACACCTGTGAATTGTTAGTATGTTCTAATCCAGCTGTGGAGCCAATGAAAATGATTTTGCCTGCATCCGATTTTCGAAGGTTCGGCAGCAACGCTTGAATGCAAGTAATGGTTGACGTGATATTTACTTGAATAATGTTAGCGATATCCGCAGGTTCATCTTGTTCAAAATTGTAGTCGTCCTCAAACCCGTTCTGTTCCCATATCCCTACGTTATAAATCAATACATCTATGGCTGCATCCCCAATCGAATGCGCTATACTCGAGGCTGCTTCCTGCTGAGACAAATCCGCTTTCACCCATATTCGCTTCACCCCGTCGTCCACATCCAAGCTGTTCGGGCGATTGCGGGACACCACCCATACTTGATCCCCCTGCTGAGGCAAGCCTCTCACGAATGCGTCTCCTAATCCTTTACTTGCTCCGAAAATGATGAAGTTTTTCATTGTCCCCTTCTCCTTCCCATTTTTATTTCCTTTGGTATGACGGAAAATCGAATCGTGTTGCTAGCTGCTGCGCGAGTTGTGTTAACTGACGCATGCCCTCGCGTATTTGGATTTCGTTCATTAACGAATAACTGAGCCTCACCCAGGACTGATAGCCGTTATTGGGATCACAGATATGCCCGGGAACAAAGGAAAGCGAGTGCTGAAGGCTTTCTTGCAGCAGCATGCTCGCAGATATATGATTCGGCAAACGGAGCCATATGTTCAATCCGCCTTGCGGAGTTGTCCATTGCCAATCGATCGAAGCAGCCGACAGTTCTTCCTCCATTACGTCTCTGCGAATTTGCAGCGCGGTTCTCAATTTTTTTAGATGCTGCTGCATGCGCTCAGATTGAAAATAATGCAGGAATATCTTTTGTGTGACGAGCGGAGTCCCGTTGTCAGCCAGTGATTTGGCCGCAATTAACGGCTCAATCATCGATTTGCGGGCGAATACGGCACAGATGCGAAGTCCTGGAGCGACGTACTTGCTAAAGCTGCGCAAATAGACAACCCAGCCATCTGTATCATACATGAATAATGGCTGCGGCGGTCGTTCATGAAAATACATGTCATGAAATGCATCATCCTCAACAAGGACGCACCGATAACGTTCGGCTAATTCCACGAGCTGTTTGCGTTGGGACGCGGGAAGTATATATCCAGTTGGATTGTGGAACGTCGGATTCATATAGAACATCCTTGGACGATGCTGCTTCATCAGCCGTTCTATCGCTTCTAAGTCATAGCCTTCCGGCGTGAATTCAACTGGAATCAATCTCGCGCCTTGTCCTCGGAGGATGTCAATAGCAGCACTGTATGTCGGGCGCTCGACCAATACAGCATCAAGCGGCCGGATTAGAATTCGCGAGAGCAGATCAATTGCCTGCTGCGCCCCAGTCGTAATCACAATTTCGCCATTGTTCAGCTCTACTCGGTTGCTGCGCTTGAAGTATTGACATAATAGATCACGAAGCTCTTCATCGCCTTGCGGTGTGGAATAGTTTCCCATAAGCTTGGGGTAAATGTCGAATACTTTCTTGACGTAATCCGATAAAAACAGATTTGGAAGTAAGTTGGGGTCTATGATGGCCTGGGAAAACTGATACTCTACCGCTATTCTGTGAATGTCGGACAGTTGGCTGGTCACCTGCAATGCAGACACCCCATTGGGTGTATGATAAACCGCATCAGCAGCTGTCCCAGCACAATCCGGACATACATAGTAACCGGACTTCTCCTTTACATAAACCTTTTCATGCTGCTTCAGCAATTGGTAGGCTTTAAACACCGTCAATCGATTCACGTTAAGCTCTACAGCCAGAGAGCGAATCGAAGGGAGCTTGTCGTGTGCACCCCATTCGCCGCGTTCGATATTCGTTATGATGTAGTCGTATATTTGTTTGGATCGCATGGGTACATCTCCTATCTTCCTCAACCTCATTGTACTACATAAATTCCCAAATATATCCCCGATCTGTTCTACTCTTTTTAAACTGTTCTATCTCCTCACGTATATGATCAATTCAAAAGGAGGAGAAACCATGGTTTTGTTCAATTATGTGCTCATGTGTCTGATTTTTAGCACGACATTTCTTGCCGTGAAAATTGGCGTCGATGCGTCAGCACCGCCATTCTTATCCGGGGGCATACGATTTTTCGTTGCAGGTCTTATTTTATTTATGTGGATGCTATGGCGGAAAAAGGCAAGCCTCACTCTGCTTTTCCATAAGGAAATGTTGATTACAGGGTTCGGTCTTACTTTCGGTACATTCTCCGCATTATATTGGGGGGAACAATATGTATCATCTGGAATGGCGGCGGTATTGTCAGCAACTGGCCCCATTCTGGTTCTGATCATCCAAATCACCATCATGCGCCACAAGCCGTCAGTTCATTCTTTAATTGGCTGCGTCATCGGGTTTATTGGAGTTATTATCATGATGGCTCCGAGCATGGCAGTCTCTGAGCATTCATGGATGCTTATAGGAAGCATCGTGATTATAGCTGGCGAGTTGTTCTACGCAGGCGGCGCGATTTATTCCAAACGAGTTGCTAAACGCTTCGCCGATATCTCACCAATTGCACTAAATGCATCTCAGATGCTGTATGGGGGCGCCTTATTGCTTCTCCTTTCTGCGTTCACGGAGCAATGGCATTTCCAGAACATGCTGTCAACTCGTGCGCTCGGTTCATTGCTTTACTTAATTGTGATTGGTTCCATGATTGGACACAGTCTGTTCTATTGGCTGATTGCAAAAACGACGCCTATCTTTGCTTCAACTTGGTTGTATGTGTCCCCCATGTTGGCGCTTTTCGTTGGCGTGCTATTCTATAGGGAATCACTCACATGGATGTCTGCTGTTGGAGCGATTACGATTCTGATTGGTACAGCGATTGTCAATTACGACAGCCTGAAGCAATTGTTTGAGAAACCCTTAAGAGCTAAGAAACGTTTACAAGATGTTCAGACGCGTTAAGTCGTAATGACACGCTAGGTAGCAATAACGAACTAAGCTCTTTCTGAGTTTATGCTCAGAAAGAGCTTGTTACTTAGCAGCAATATAAGTCGATGAGTATTTAACTTCCTTTCTCTAAGGCCATTACCTCTACTGTAAATCCGCCCGGTGCTTTGATATAGAATGTCCAGCCGTGTGAGCGTTTCGGAGGAGATACTTCGAAACCGTCGTTCTTCAACCGCTGATTCAGTTCATTCACTTTCTCTTCACTTTCTTGTACGAATCCGATATGAAAGGTTTTGGGGTATTGAACTTCTGTTCCTTTCATTAAGGTGAGTACCATGCCGTTGTCGTCAGATAAAAGTGCAAAGGAATGTTCTCTTGGATTTCCGCTCGGGCTTCTGTCAGTAAGTTCGAAGTAGGTCTGCAAAAATTGCTTGGCTGCGGCAACATCCGTGACAGTAAGGTTAAGATGGTTCAGCTTCAAGCTTGATCATTTCCTTTCGAGAAAAATGGTTCTTGATAAGGAGATATGCTTGGAATGAAAATAAAAGTCCACCGCCTCTAAGGAGTGAGGAGGACTTTTCAGCATATAGTGCTTTCGCACACGTTTACCCGTATATTGCTTGCCCAGATCGAAAATGCAGTTTTCCATATTGTGTTTCATTTGCAAAGCAGCAGAACCGGCTTGATAAATCACTTGATTTTGCACAAGCATCTGCAAGTATGACAATAGATGGACCCCCCAATAGACAATGTCACGCTTACTCGCCTTCCTGAGGATGATTTGCGGCTGATTGCGATCGCTGTTGC
Source organism: Paenibacillus alvei DSM 29 (assembly GCF_000293805.1). Classification (GTDB taxonomy): domain Bacteria; phylum Bacillota; class Bacilli; order Paenibacillales; family Paenibacillaceae; genus Paenibacillus_B; species Paenibacillus_B alvei. The sequence continues at coordinate 303,004 of NZ_AMBZ01000009.1, forward strand.
CGAAATGCCGAAGCACATAATAACGTGATTGGAAGTACGAGCCCGAACGTAGCAACGAATGGAATCCAAGTCGTCTTATTATAATTAATATAGTGAACAGTGTTTGGATGAACGATTAGAGAGAGTACAACCATAAGTATGCCTAAAGGAATGACAACCGTTCGGTAGTTCGCAAGGCGAAATGTCTGTGATAAGCCCAGGCAGGCTGCATAAAAGTAGAGAGACATTTTGAAATAGATCGTGATAAACCACATGATCGCAACGACCACTTCGACATGTTGGATAAAAGATCCGAGCATAATTCTTTTCGCCAGTGTATAGCTTGGATATAGTTGTCGCGCGGTTGTCTCTGCTCCCAGAACGAGAATCGTACAGGCAATAATAAGCGTTAATACGGTACCAGCGAGAATTACGCCAATGTAGAATCCTTTCGCTGCTTTGCGTGTGTCATTGGTGGATGACGGGTAGATCATTAAGAAGACGACTGCAGGGAGTGAGAAAATACACGTGAACAACAGCGTTGCACGCATGAGCGGCTTCATTCCTGTCTCAAGTACAGGCTGAATGTAGTGAACCTTGATATCTGGAGCCGCACAGAACAGGAGAATGAACATTAAGAACAGGAAGCATGCAAAGAGGATTTCTGCAGATCGAGACAAAACCTCCAGACCCAAGCGCACTCCCATTATAACGATTATCGCAAATATAATATTGGTAGCCTCCATCGGGGTTGAAGGCAATATTTGCGTCGTCATAAAACTCCCCATATAATAGAGCAATTCCGCTGCGGTTATGAGTGTAAAGATAACAAACCCTATAGATGCCGCTCGACCGACCCATTTCCCTAATAGTTTCTCATTTAATTGAATAAGTGTATATCCTGCATGTAATTGTCCTACTGCAAGATAAAGTTTGACAAGCAGCAGACCTATTCCAATACTGATTAATGCTGCAATCCATGCATCTTGCTTAACCTCTTCCGCGAGGCCAGAAGGGATAACCAATATTGCAGTACCAACCGAATATAAGAAGACGAGAATGGTAAACTGACGAACGCTTATATCATTATTTTCACCAATTGGCTTCATCATTGCTCCTATTCATCATCCTTGAAGTATACTTGAAATTAGGTTAGTTATCGGTCTATAGATGGCCGCCAGAATATTAAGTGGACTTGGGACTTTTACATGAAGGGCCAGTAACACTCCAATAAGTGTGCTTAAAGCCAGCAGTATGACAAATATGGTTGCTTCGCGTTTACTGCCATTCCTCGAGCGAGTTGGATAATCGATAAGGATGGTGATGGCGGCAACAATCAAGATTCCGATACTAGCCAACATAGACACATGCACCTCCGAGCTCTTCGATTCATATCCGCATCATTTTCATTTGTGCATCCTAATTTCAATTATGGGCGTTGCTCTTCTTTTTAAACTAGCTAAAAAAGATCATTTCGCTCAAAGGAGTGAAATGATCTGCAGATTTCATAATTTATGATGAATGATTTCCCTTACCATCTTAATTCGCCTTATTGTTTGACAACAAGCGCATTGCTTGAAGCGGAGACTGTGGGCCTTCCACATTCACTTGGATTGTAGCCGAAAGTTTTGCGGAAAAGGGAAGCAAAATGGCTTACATTATGATACCCAACGATGATAGAAGTCTGGCTCACATTCGCTTCACCTTGTTCCAATATTCGCCTTGCTTCGTTCATGCGCAGTCCCCGCACGTAACCGAATACAGTAGTTCCGAACAATTCCTTGAACCCAAGCTTCAGCTTATAATCGTTAAGTCCTGTCAATCGTGCCAGTCCGAGCAAACTAGGAGGCTGCTTCCACGTATGCGACAGGATTTCCTTCGCTTCATATAGACATTGGATATCATCAGCAGTCAGTTTGGAAATGACCTGCCGAGCGGCTACCTCCTTATATACCCCATCCAATTGAAGTGCAAGCAGCTCTAGTGCCTTTCCTTCCAGATAGAGTTGTTGAAGCGAACCTTGATAAGGACATTGCTTCATTTGCTCTACAAGCAGCGGAATTTGGGAAGAACCCGCCATTTGCTTGCAGAAGACGGGAATGCGGGCCAAGCGATCAAGCTCTGGAATCTTATTGTCGAAATAGCGCAGATCAATCCGTAGCTCCATATGCTGCATTTGTTCGTTAGGGTACAGTTCCGCATAGATGTTTGCCTCCTGAACATAGATGAGCGTTGACATACCTGGGGTTATAGCGATCTCTTGCGAAGATGCCGACCAGCTTCCGTTGCCTGCCGTTGTATATGATATTTCAAGATGAGGATAGTGGATTTCAACGTCCATAGTTACCGGACGATGGAATTCTGCATTGAAGAAATTAATTTCAAGGCCTCTTCGTATAAGAAACCTCTGTAGATGCCCTGATCCGCTTGGTGCCGGAATGGAATAGATGCGGTTCTGAGCACTTGCTCGTGGTGAAGGGGTGACATCTACGAATTCTCCGAATGCATCGCTTAAATCGCGGGACTCGATGTGCAGTTTCAAGTTTTTCTCCTCCACTCTCAAAATCCATTTTCCATGAATTGTATTGTAATCCTGCTGCAATCTTCATTAATCAGATTTGGCGTTCATGTAATCCCATCCTTCAATCATTTGCTGGATGAAAGCAAGTACATGCACATACCTTTATCTTAAAGAAAATGATAATCATTATCAATACAAAAGAGCGTAACACCCTTTTTTGCGATTTCGATGATGCGCTGCTGATTATTCTCTTGACATTATCTTGTCCTATTTCTCAATAGCTGAATGATTTAATACTGGCTTATTCGATGCGGATGCCAACGTAACGGTCAATAGAAGTACGAGTACGCCAATGATTGCGAATGGAATATGCTTATCCAAACGATACAGCATCGTGCTCACAATGGGTGCAATGACTGCTGATATCCCCTGTACTGCTGAAATAAGCCCTGCAACTCCACCCTGCTGTTCGCTTGATACTGCAAGCGATGCGCCGGTCATAAAGCCCGGCATTAACAATCCTGCCCCTACCCCGAACAAAAAGAACGCAATATAGAAGCTGATCAAGCTGTTAATGAATAGGAAGAGGGCGATACTGCATAGCAGCAATAGCGATCCTATGAGCAGCAACTGCTTAGGCTTCAGCTTCGACGACTTCATTTGAATACCCTGTGTCAATATCATTGCGATTCCTGTCAGCATTAAACCCATTGAGACCATACGGGCAGTTTCTTGCGTGCTGAGGGCCAGTTGGTCTTGAAAGTAGAATCCGCCAACCACTTGAAGTGTAACGATACTAATCATGGTAGTTAGCCCTGCAAATAGATAGAGAGAGATTTTCTGAAACGGACTTACCTTAGGCGGCTTGGTGTGAATCATTGGTTTATGAGTCGGAATTAACAGCAACACGACAAGAAATGCGATGATCGGCAATACCGCTCCAACGTACAAAGGCCATATTAGTCCAATTAACGCGAATATACCTGCGATTGCAGGACCGAGAACAAGACCAAGTCCATTAGCCGCACCTATAAGGGCCATGCCTGAAGAACGCTCCTTCACATCGGTAACGTCCGCCATATACGCCTGTGCGGATGAAGGGACGGCTGGAATGAACAATCCAACCATGGCGCGTGCCGCGATGAGCAATCCAAGAAGCACACTGCCTTTTATTGCCCCATTTAATCCAGCATACATCGTTGCAGTGAATATGACATAACTGACGAACATTCCGATGAATCCGAATAGTATGATCGGCTTTCTCCCCTTGAGATCACTGAGGCGTCCCCATACAGGAGCCATCACGGCCATAGCGACAGAGCCTAATGAAATGATGATGCCTGAATGCATCTCGCTTAACCCCAATTCACGAATGAGCGGCGGCATGACCGGTGCAATAATCATTAACGCCACCATCGAGACAAAAACACTGAAAAATACGCTGAACCTTATTCTAACCATTTTGACTGACACTCCTTTCCCAAAGTAGCTGCTTCAAATGTTTCCCTATGATGATATAAGAAATCGGAATGCTGCGGCTACCGCAAGACGGATTGATTATGCCGGAAAACGGATTATTTTTGATCTTTTTGATCTTGAGGAGAAATCGTTGTAGTTGAGGAAGCCAACATTTTATATATTCACCCCTGTCCAATATGTAGGTGAGAACGAATCTACAAATTTAATAATGATATGCTGATAAAATCTATCCAGTTACAAATTGTGAAAATCAGACAGATTTAAAAGAATATAGTCAATATAAACATGAACCGAACTGGAAATTGATTAATATGAACAAAACAAAGAAGCGGAAGCCTCACCGTCGAATAAGCGTGAAGACTGCCGCTTCTTTGTTATTTCGTCTTAGTTATTATGAAATCGCTACACCAGCGCTTGCATATCCTGCAACCGTAGTACCCGCTGCAAGACCTGTTGTTGTAACTGAGAAGACCATTAACAAGCGAGTCTCTGTTGTTACAGGTATTGCCAACCCTGACGTTACTCCGTGGGATATCGTACCAATTGCTACTACTCCAGAAAGAGATGGTGCTAATGTAACGATAGCTCCTGGAATTGGAGTGAATATGTTGTTCGGTGTAGTCGATTGCCACAATTGGGCCTGTACCGTTGCAGTTGCTCCAATAAGGCTAAGGGCCGCTGTCGTACTGAAGTAAGCAGAGATAGACGTAATTATGCCATTACGCGGCATCGAGAATGCCATGTTCAAAAGCAAACCTGCCGCTCCAGTAAGATCAATCGTTGCACCTAATGCACTCGTGGTCGGTGCAGAGTTTCCAAATCCAATTAGTCCGCCTGTTCCTGCCAATCCGCCTGCGAGCGTGGTCAACAGTACAGGTACACCAGAAGCAAGTGGGATAATTGCTGAAGAACCAGTCGCTCCTGTTACTCCTGTTGCTCCTGTGGCTCCTGTTACTCCAGTCACTCCTGTTACTCCTGTTGCTCCGGTCGCTCCTGTTACTCCTGTTACTCCTGTGGCTCCTGTCGCTCCTGTTACTCCTGTTACTCCGGTCGCTCCTGCCACTCCGGTCGCTCCAGTTTCTCCAGTTACTCCGGTCGCTCCTGTTACTCCGGCTGCTCCAGTAGCTCCTGTGGCTCCTGTGGCTCCT
>NZ_AMBZ01000010.1:0-192500 GCF_000293805.1 Paenibacillus alvei DSM 29
GCACGGCTCCCTCTGCTAGATGATGCTGTTGCACGGCTCCTTCGGCCAGATGATGCGGGTGCACGGCTTCCTCTGCCAGATGATACGGCTGCACGACTCCCTCTGCTAGATGATGCTGTTGCACGGCTCCCTCTGACAGATGATGCGGGTACACTGCCTCTTCCGCTAGATGATTCGGATGCACGGCTCCTTCCGCTAGATGACTCGGTTGCACGGCCTCTGCCGCTAAATGAACGGAAGCAACACTGCCGTTGGCTAATTTGTCAGAGGTAACGCTCATATTCGCCAGTTTGCTTGAGGTAACCGCCATATCGGCAAGCTTTTCGCTTGATACACTCTCTGGTGATAGCTTCAGCGATGTGATTACATGGTCAGACAAGTGATGAGAATAGATCGAGGATGAGCTTATGTGCCTGTCGCGCACTGCATGTGTAGCGAGCTTTTCACTCGTCACTGTCTCTTGCTTCAGCATCGCCGAGTCTATCGACTCGGAACGGATATGTTCGGAGCCAATTGCTCCTGAAGTAATGTGTTCACCCTTAATCGAATACAACTCTATTTCCTGAGTCCCTACAGCGCCTGAACTAATATGGCGAGATTGAATACTATTGTCGGCTAGTGCCTCTGAGGTGACACTCTGATCCGCAAGCTTATGCCGGGTTACAGCATCATCAGCAAGCTGCAAAGTGGTGACACTATGAACAGCCAATTTGCTCGTGGTCACAGCTTCATTGGCAAGGTGTACCGAAGATACAGCATTCGCATCAATATGTCTTCCTTGTACCGCCCCGTGTGCAATGTTCTGCTTATTAACAGCTCCATCCTGCAAATGCCGATTCGCAATGCTGTCCTGTTCAATATGCTCCCCGCTAATTGACTCTTCCTGAATATGAGACGTTCCAACTGCCATTGGCGCAATCTGTTGGTAGCCCACTGCATACTTGGCAATATGACGGGTTTGAATCATGTCGTCGGCAATTTTTTGCGAGGTGATGCTTTGATCCGCGATTTTGGAGGAGGTGACAGCTTGATCAATCAATTTCACAGTTGCAACAGATTGATCGGATAGTTTATCCGTCGTGACCGCTTGTTCGTGCAAATGCCAGCTATGGATTTCGCCCTCACGCACATGCTTCTGATGAACCGCCTTCTGCTGCAAATGGTCAGATTGAACAGCATCTGCTGCAAGATGTATTGCATGAATGGATTGAGATTGAAGATGCTGGCTGCTTATCGACTCCGTTGCAAGATGCGAACCGTCAATTTGGCCGGAGCCAACATGCCGACTTTCTACTGCACGCTCGGCGATGACACGACCGAGTATGATTTCGTTGGCTAGATGATCGCTTGTAATACTTGAGGGGGCTATTTTCCCGCTCGTAATGGAATGATCACGCAGCTTGGAGGCCGTTACGGCATCATCACGCAATTTAGAGGTGTCTACAACTTCATTGGCTAAGCTTTCCGTCTGAATAGCGCCGCTGCGAATCTTCTCCGCAGTTATGGATTGATCCTGAAGCAATTCATTCGAAATGATCAGTTCACTTAAATGCTTCGTTTGAATTGAGCCCTCTGCTAATTTATTGGAATCAATCGTCTTATCGGCAAGCTTCTCGGATGTAATACTGCCGTCTTTAATTTTGCCTCCTGTAATTGAACGATCCCTGATTTTGCTCCCTGATATCGCATTGCGGGCAATATGCTCCCCTATTATCGCCTCAGGTGCAATTTTCCCGCCTGTAATTGCTTCATCAGCAATCTTGATTGAGGTAACGGCAAAATCCTTCAACGCTTCTGAGTCTATGCTCTCGCGTTTGATCTTAGTTCCACTTATCGAGTATGTGGCCAGCTTTTCATTGGTAACTGCCTCATCCACAATATCATCGGTATATATAATCGCTTTTGGCCGGAAAATGCTTCTCTTCTCGAACAGTTGTCTTTCCTTCTCTGCCTGCAACGCTTCAGCATCTTCTGTTCGAACTGTTCCATCGCTAACGGTTTCTTCAGGTAAAACGGAGTTGTCCTGTGAGCTAGACGCGGTCGAGACAGCATCTACTTCTTCATTAGCAACGGTTCCCCTGATTGGCTTGGAAGATTTCTTAGATTTTTTCTTATCGGAATGGCCGCTTGATTTTGAAAGCCTGTTAACAGATTGCTTCGTTATCGAATCATCTGAACCTGTATGATTTGGATCAGCAGTTCCTACAGTATCAGTAATGCGCGTCGCCTGTATGTCCTGCTTGCTTTGCCCGATGGATGAAGCAAGCGTTGATGTTGCGGCGCTTCTGCTTGCCTGAACGTCAAAGGAGATAACCTTGCTCGAGTCCCCTCCTTCTACAGCAGTTCGTTTTCCTTGTACAGAATCATCAGGTGCAATCCATGCTTCCTGAATTTGTGCTTCTTTGACCTGATTTTGACTGAATTGCTGCGCCGCCGCAAATGAAGTAATCGCCGCTTTATTTGACTGTACTGCACTTTTCGATTTCGATAAACGATCCAGCATCTTCAGCTCCGATTTATTCGGATTATCTACATAATACGAAGTCCTTTTTCCTTTTTGGGACGAGCTTCCTTTCTTCTTTTTCAATCTGCGCACTCTCCTTTCCGATGGGCTTCTACCTACACCTACCCCATCATATGCACCTAACCGGCTCCCCGACACTCGCCTAAGCGTGAATCTCTATTCATCGACAAGGGTGTATCCTTGTTAGCCATCCCAGCATCCATTCATTCCTCTTCAATCTGTATGAAGCAGGCTTCGAATCCAATTCTTCTATACTCGTCCAAGCCGCAGCTAAAGGACATGCATACGATGCAATACCCGCCGACGGCTGGCTGCTTATCGCATGTTTCCTTAAGGAGGTAAGGCTATGTCCGACAATCGAATTGGAATATTGTTCAGTGCACGAATGCTGCGTGAATTTATCAATGGCAAATTGAAATTCGAATCCACTCATTTATATGAAGAGGCAGCACGACAGTACGGACTCGTTCCTTGCTTCTTCCGAATTGAGGATGTTCATCTTCGCCAAATGGAAGTAGACGCCTATGTAAAGGGCCCCTCCGGCTATGTTCGCTGCCGCATGCCAGTGCCATCGGTCATTCATAACCGTGCTATTTATAAGCGTTCGTTCTTACATGCACGAGTCCGTTCCTTGGTTCAAGCAAATATTATCTTGTTCAATGAGGTCAATCGCTATAGAAAAATAAGCATTTACAACCTGCTGCGGACAGATCCTCTGCTCGTTACTCATTTGCCTAAGACGTTGGTGGCTACCTCGTCTGCCATCTCTGACTTCATGACACGCTATGGAGCGCTCATCTTGAAGCCTGACAACAGCAGCGTAGGCCTTGGGCTCACCAAAACGGAAAGAACGAGCAAGGGATGGAGAACGACTTACATGCTGCGGACATCAGCAGGACGAGCACGCTGGAGAACCGTAGATTTGCCGGCAGGTGAGCTGCCTGCTGCTGTAAAGCGCGATATGTTGAAAAAAGTCTATTTGGTTCAGCAATTGCTGCCGCTTGCTCGTTACAAGGGCAGACCCTTCGATCTGCGCGTATCCGTACAGAGAGATGGGTCTAAGCAGTGGCAGATTACAGGGATCATCGGTAAGGTCGCACCTCCCTATACGTTCGTTACGAATGCTGCACGAGGAGGGACCACCTATAGATTTGAACAGTTAGCTGCATCTTCATTTCCTCATCTTGCAATAGATGTCCTTCGGGATCGCATATGCCGCTTTTCTCTGCGTATTGCTTCCCGTTTGTCTAAATCGCTTCCTCAATTGGCTGACCTCGGGCTTGATATCGGCTTATCTCCCGAGGGTTTGCCTTTATTTATCGAATGTAACGGAAAAGATCAACGTTACGGCTTTCGTGAGGCACATTTACTTGATTGCTGGAAAGCAACATATGCAAATCCGATTGCTTACGGCGCGGCTTTATTGCATCAAATTAAGGGGTAATCGCTCGTTATTACCTTCGTAATGGACTATCATATTGAAAATGATGGCGTTCTGTGTCAAGATAGTCCACAGGAAACATGGTTTGATTTCGTTTCTTGAGGTGCTGAAAATACAGGACGCCATTAATGAAGCGTCTTATAAACCAGGTGATTAATTGAAGATGAAAAAAGAATTTTACGCTTGTTAACTGAATTATCCTCCCGCAAGTGGGTATCGCGCATTGCAGGGCGCTTCGCCAATTCCGGCTTAAGCCGCCGATTTATCCCCACCTTCGCCAAAACGTACAATATCCGTGTGGAAGAAGCTGAGAAGCCAATTGAGCAATACGGAACCCTGAATGAATTTTTCACACGCAAGCTGAAGCCGGGAATGCGTCCAATGTCTGCTGAGGCAGATCAATTGGCAAGTCCAGTTGATGCCGTCATCACTGGCATGGGTCCAATTCAGGAAGGCAGCATCTTTAATGTAAAGGGGCAGGACTATACGCTCGATGAACTGCTGCATCACTCTCCGCATCGACAAAAATACAATCATGGCTACTGCTTTGTACTCTATTTGAGCCCTTCCGATTATCATCGGATTCACGCTCCTGTTACGGGTGTCACAGTAGAAAGCGAACATGTACCCGGACGCGTCTATCCGGTGAACGACTTCGGTCTGCATCATATGCCGCGGGTGCTCAGCCGAAACGAAAGACTGATCACATACATACGACACCAGTTGGGTGAGGTGGCCATTGTCAAAGTCGGAGCGCTCAACGTGAGCAGCATCCGCTATGCCGACGATCGAGTTAAAGCTTCATACGAACAAGGGCAAGACCTCGCCTATTTCGAATTTGGTTCAACCGTTGTCCTGCTTACGGAGACGAATACGTTCCAGCCTTTGGAGGGATTAGCGCTCGGGGCTAAGGTGAGGATGGGCGATTGCTTAGGGACGTTCCATGCAAAGCCAGAACGAGGACAGAAGATTCCGTCCTAAATAAAAATAGGCCTTTGATAAGTCGTGATCTAAAGACTTATGCAAAGGCCTATTTCAAACGTTTCATTTTTTATATAGTAAACTATTTTCAAATTCCCCATCCAGTATGGGGATTCGGTCATTTACCCAAATCACTCTAAAAACTCTTAAGTAACTGATTACCAAAGTGCAAGTGCTAATATGTCTTGGACATACAGTGCTCCTGTTACAGGAAACGCAACTCAATATCTAATCCTTAATGTCGGAAATAATTCTGCAACATCTGAATTTACTACTTAAGTAATTTATGGTGATTTATGCAACTTACAGGAGGAATTCGTTTGCTTGATAAATTAAAACGGGTTATTACCAATCCGGTTTATTTTATTTACCTGGTAGTTATATTTATAGTTGTTGCGTTCCTGATCGGAGCCTATGCTTTGAATAAATCCTAAATATAAAAAAGTTCGAAGCCGCATTTTTATTGTAATTAACAGCCACTAAATTCCACCTTTTAACTGTAACACAGATAGTGGATAGTTTATGACAAGCAGCCTGAGTTAAATAACAAGCAGATGACCTCTGAATTAATCGGGGTCATCTTTTTTTGCTTCGGCGGATTCCAAATCTCGCTTTTGAATATAAATTTGCAGGAGGAACTCACGATGTTCATTTTATAAAGGGAGATTTCGTCACTGTAGCAAATGCGCGATGGCTGTCTCATATTCAATTCATTCCGATATAGGCGAATCAAACATCTCTAAATTTTGCTTAGTAGACTTTACAGCCTTCATGCAGTTTTCCTCTATTAGACTTGCTGTTTGGATCGTGAGACCCGCATTTTGATTCGATAGATAAACAGTAAGCGCTATAACTTTATGTCAGTTCGGCAGCGATAATCTTTTCAAAATGCTCTTCTTCTGTATTTCGACAATGTAGCCATCCAGCTCCTGGCTAAGTCGAACGACAGAAGCATCAGTCAAATTCCGGCCAGCCTCTACCGCGCTAATCATATTCAATCGCGTCTGCTCCATTTGTCTTAACAAGGCCTCGTCCGTATCTGTTAATCTAGTGAACATGGTTATCCCCTTCTTGAAAAATTCGATAGCTTCTTTCTGTCTATTCATTCCGCTCAGCAACTTCCCTTTATTGATATAATAGTTTGCAAGCTCATTGATTTTTATCGGATTTGTGAAGTCTTCTTCCAAATAGTCGGGTTCACGCAGTAGCAACTGTTGGGCGGCATCCATATCTCGTTTTTGAAGATAGATATGAAGCAGTGAGTTTACGATGTTCAATTTATAAACTGACGATTTCAAGCAGAACTGCAATTGGAAGATGGCCGACTCCACATCTCCTCTTTTCTCATACAGCTTGGCCTTCATAAAAGCGACATGATCCTTCAGGAATGGGAATCGGGTCAAGCTAATACGTGCTAAATACTGCTCTGCCAATTCATAGTTGGATTTCTTAAAGTAAGATGAACTAATAAGCAGAATGGAATATGCTTTATAGGTACTGTCTTTCCCGTCACTGTCCAGCAGCAATTTGCTAAACTCAATACTTTCCTTATAAAAATGCAAGGTATATGCATGTACACCTAACTTGTAATAGAGAATAATGCGTTCATCACACGACAAAAATTCAGCATAGGACAACACCTTTTTTCCCGAAAGATAAGTTTCCGCCATTTTGCTGAAGTTATCCCGCTCCACGAGATAGCGATAATACTTTCCTTTGGCAACATAAGTATCCATGCCTCGCATTTGAGCATGTGCAATTGCATAATCCATTAACGCAAGCCGATGCTCAATACTGCCCGATCCTTGTTGTACAACGCTCATTAGCTTGCCTAGCTGTGCTTCAGTGCTCTCGTCTTTACAGGCCAATACATGCACCATTACATCTCTTGCAAGCGAAATATCACCTTCTGCAGAGACGAGCTGTTGCAGCAGACCAAGCCATATGTCCGAATGAATTTTCGTAGTGGCTAGTGCCGTCACTACCTCATGAGCAGGAATATTCAAAGCCGTGAAGATTGAGTCCAACGAAGCATAATCTCTTGGAGTACCACCATATTCTAGAATCGAAATCATTTTTCGATGTACACCAGATATTTTCACAAGATCTTGCTGGGTCATATTCAATTCATGCCGATATCGGCGAATTAACACCCCCAAATTCTGTTTAGTAGACTTTACAGCCCTCATGCATCTTTCCTCCATTAAACTTGCTGTTTGAATCGTGGGTACCACATTTTGTTGCGATAGATAAACAGTCGCGCCCATATTTCATCAATTTCTTAATAGGGAGCTTTTCAATATCCCCTTTTTCTGTATTTCAACAATATATCAAGCTCTTGACTGAGCTGTACAACAGAGGCATCTGTTAAGTTGCACCCCGTTTTACCCGCGCTCATCATACTCAACCGTGTCCGTTCAGCTTCCGTAATAGCTCTATATCGTTTTCAGTCAATTCAACAAACATGCTTACACTTTGAATATAACAATCAACGGCTTCACTGTTCTTTCCCCATCGATGAAGCCATATTTCTTTAATTTTGTAATAGTATGCGGTTCCTGATATTGAAATCGGATTTAAGTAGTTTACATTGAGGTATATATGTTTCTTGTTGGAGTAGTTGCCTAGCTGAAGACCTATCATTTTTTGATAGATACAATTCTAGAAGTGAATTCACAATGCCTATTTTTATAAGAAGACACTGTAAAACATTTTTGCAATTGGCTAATTGCCAATTCTATGTCTCCTCTTTTTTCATGGAGTTTAGTAGTAAGAAAGCCAACATGTTCTTGTACAAAGGAAAATGGAAACTGGCTATAGATATTCAAATACCTTTCCGCCTCATTATAATCTTCAAGACGAAAATATGATGAACAAATAAGCAAGGTGGAGTATGCCTTGTAAATGCTCTCTGAGCTATCTTCATCGATTCCTAGCTTAGCCATTTCTATTCTGGACTAGCTAACCTCTTCTGTCGATAGGGATGCCACTATTTCCGCCACTGGGATACGCAATAGGTAATCAGTGACTTCAACACTGCATGTTCTAGTGGCATTTCTCCCTCTTCAATTGCGATAACACTTTCATAGTCTACACCTGCTTCTTTTGCAAATTCCTGCTGTGTCATACTCACATTCCGGTAACATTGAATTAGTTCCCCGAATTTCTCGTACTCCATAACGGAACCCATGTAAATATCCTCCGCTATACCGGATAGTCATCGCCTTGCTCCCTAGCTCAACCAGCTATTTCAATCTCCAAGATTGCCTTTTTTAGCAGTCTTTTCTTTTGAATTTCCACCAAATACTCATCGAGCCGCTGACTAAGCTCAATAACATCGGCGTCAGTAAAAGTTTTGCCGGCTTCAAGTGCTTCTTGCAGCTGTTCGCGAGCTTTTTCGATTTCATCCAGCAGTATTTCATCCGACAAACTAATTTCATTAGTAGGGATATCAAAGTAAAACCGCATCTTGTTAGCCTCCCGATTTAATGAGATTCTATTTTATAGTGATTGTTTCTATTATCCGACAATTATGTATCATTGTCATTATATAACATTCTGCTTATTTCACTATGTTTCTCTAAAATAAGATATATTCGACGCTCTTCAACATTTGTTGCGATGCGTACTAGACAACAAAAAAGGACGCTAACGATTAGCGTCCTCGTCTCTTACATTATTTCTTACCAAGGTATGTCGACATCATGACCTCCACCAAACATGACGACATAATGAACTGAAGTCTTGGCCGCTTGACACTTTACATCAGAGAGACCATTGGCAATCGAAGGAATTAACAACATTGATGCCATTAACAACGAAGCACACAATGTAATAATCTTTTTTTTCATACAAGATTCCTCCTAGTTTTTCAGCTCAGCGAACAACGCACTAAGCTTTTTCATCATTTCAAAATCATCTTCAAATGACTTCATGTGTTCAAAGATAAGCTCCAAGCATTCATAAATTTGCTTATGCTCACTTAAATCGGCAAATATTTTGGCGCTATCAACAAAATTTTCAATGGCCTCTTTCTTTCGATCCAGTTCCAGCAAATACTTCCCCTTGTTTACAAAATAATGCGCGCGGCCTGAAATGGAGACAGGTGTGTTCGAGCTCTGAGCCAAAAATTCACTTTCACGTTGGATCAGTTCACCAGCTGCTTCCATATCATTATTGTTGCAATATATTTCAAGTAACGAGTTTACGATATTCAATTTGTATGAAGAAATATCCAAGCACTTCTGTAACTGAGACGTCGCTAATTCAATGTTACCCTTTTGTTCATTGAGCTTTGCTGTCATGAAATCTACATTTTCCTTTACAAATGAAAAGCTAAACAAACTAAATATTTTCAAATACTTTTCTGCCATCTCATATTGTTCTAGACGGTAGTAAGAATTACAAATACCTAAAGTAGAGTAGGCACTAAAACTGCTTTCGGCATCTTCTTCAATAATAGCCTTCTTGCATAGCTCAATACACTCGTCAAAACGCTTTAAATTATACGCATGGATACCTAGCTTGTAATATAAAGTTGCTTTTTCCTCACGAGAAAGAAATTCGACATAATGGAGCACATACTGCCCGGATTGATAAGTTGCCTCCATTTTCGAGAAATCGTCCCGTTCAATTAAATACTTATGTAAAGTTCCTCTCGCAACAAAGCGCTGAATTCCATGACTTCTTGCATAGGTAATAACGATGTTCAGTAATGAGAGCTTTAGCTCATTATCGTTCGCTATTTCTTGAATCACATGGAAGAGCTTGTCCAACAGAACTTCGCTTTCTTCATTGCGGGATGCAAGTAAATTGGAAGCTATCTCGGCTGACAAGGAGTAGTCCCCACTCGATGTTGAATTATGCAATAATCCGAACCAAGTGTCTGAACGATGGTCAGTCAAAGACAAGGCATCGATCACTTCGCGCAGCGGAACGTTCAAAACGGAAATAATGGGTTGTATGGTCGCGTAATCAGGCCGTTTAATGTCCCCATTCTCAATCTTGGAGATGCTGCCTCGGTTAATTTGTGTCAACTCCGCTAATTTCGCTTGCGTCATTGAGCGTTCATACCGATAACGTTGTATCAATTCTCCTAATGTCGAATAAACAGCACTGACAGAACCCACTCCATCACCTCCTTATTATGGAATTTCTTGTCTATATTCTATCATTATATATATCTCTTGTAAATCCCTCACTATCCAACAAAATTAATATTTATTCGACTCCTTCCATCTAACAGGAAAGGCAAATTAGCGAACATGTTTTGTCGATAGTCTCGTGTTGATCCTTGTCGTTCCCGAGCAGCTTCCCTATACCGTTAAGCATAGCAAAGTTTGTACAGTCATCCAAACCAAAAAAGCTGCTCGGGCCCGTATGCCCAAAACAGCTTAATG
Organism: Paenibacillus alvei DSM 29; assembly: GCF_000293805.1. Lineage (GTDB taxonomy): Bacteria > Bacillota > Bacilli > Paenibacillales > Paenibacillaceae > Paenibacillus_B > Paenibacillus_B alvei. The sequence continues at coordinate 10,346 of NZ_AMBZ01000010.1, forward strand.
ATGATCTTATCGAATTTCAGACGGACTCCGTCCTGTATATTGCTTGAATTGGCGGCTGAAGAAGAAGATGTCCCGATATCCTAATGCATCCGCCACTTCCGTCACATTCATGCCCGCATGGTGCAGCAGATGCTCCGCACGTTCAATCCGAGAACGAATAATATAGGTTTGTACAGACATCCCGATCAGCTCTTTAAATTTCACAGAGAAATAACGCGGGGATAATTGTGCTCGCTTTGCCAAATGCTGAATGCGATGGTTTGCACCTGGATTTTGCCTGATGTAATTGGCGATTTCGTGAATGGATTCCGCAAGCTGATGACTTGTTTTCCGCTCATCCGGCTCTTCCTTGTCTCCACGCAGCAAATGAATCATCAATTGCTTCAGCACAAGCTGTGCTTCCACTTCCGCCCCATACGTATCCCGCAGGAACAAGCGCACATATCTAGCAAGCAAGTGCTCGAAGTCAACCGTTTCATGCAGTTCTCTATACGGCACCGGAATGTCTGATAAGGACGCATCCACATCAAAATGAATATAAGTTAATGTCAACGGCTTTTGCGGATTATGTGTTGCAGACGTGTGATCGCCTGGCCGGAACAAGAAGCAGCTCCCTTTGCGAATCTCATAGGCTTCGCCGTTCAGAGTCAGCTCCCCTTCCCCGCTCCATACATAGAACAGGTCGTAGTTCGGCATTGGCTTCTCTCGCTTTTGCCATTTCCAATTCGGTTCACATGTAATCTTGGCACACGCCGGCTTCAGAACGTATTGTGTTGGTGATGCTTGTAACACGGTAGTGCCCCCTTCTTTCTCTCTAACATGGTCTCTACTCCGTCATATTAAGTCAATTTCATGTAGGATTGCTCGAAAAATTTGCACTATTTCACTATAGTACCATCACTTTTGCAAAATTTGAACCTCATTCTTAATCTCCAGACAGAATTCAAATGCGCGTCGCCTACTTCCTATAGGTAATGATAACCAATTCATCGTGACGAATGAAGAGCCAAAATGCTATAATAAAAAAGTTATTTACAGGGCGTGTTCAATACATACATTGAACGAACCCTTACAATGATGGTGGAAGGATGGACGCCATGAACCAACTGGCTCAACAATTGAACGAAACAATTCAACAGCACAATCCGAACATTTATGCCATGCTCTCCCGACTCGCACAGCAAATCTACTTCCCGAAAGAAGGGATTTTGAGTCAATCGGCTGAAGCGAAAAGCAAAGCAAAAGCGGCGTTCAATGCCACGATAGGCATCGCAACAGAAGGCGGCACTCCAATGCATCTTAGCGTCATCCAGGATACACTGTCCGCTTATGCCCCTGCCGATATCTATCCCTATGCACCGCCAGCGGGCAAGCCTGAACTGCGCAAGGCATGGAAGGAAAAAATGCTTAAGGAAAACCCATCATTGCTTAATGCGACAATTAGCAATCCAATTGTGACGAATGCATTGACCCACGGTCTAAGCATTGTGGCCGATCTGTTCGCAGATGAAGGCGATGTCGTTGTTCTGCCGGAGAAGAACTGGGAGAATTACGAGCTTACATTTGGCATTCGCCGCAATGCAGAGATGGTTTATTATCCGTTATATAATGACGACTGGAAGTTCAACAGTACAGGACTGCGTGACGCTTTGCTTGCAAATAAGGACAAGGGCAAGGCAATCGTCGTGCTGAACTTCCCGAACAACCCTACCGGCTATACACCTGGAAGAGAAGAGGGCGAGCAAATTGTCGCAGCCTTGCTCGAAGCGGCAGAAGCAGGCATGCGTCTTGTCGTAGTAACCGATGATGCGTACTTCGGTCTCTTCTTCGAAGATTCTATGCACGAATCCTTATTCGGAAGATTGGCTTCTCTTCATCCGAACGTGCTTCCAATTAAGGTCGACGGGGCTACGAAAGAAGAGTATGTATGGGGCTTCCGTGTAGGCTTCATTACGTATGCGGCTGAATCCGAAGCTTTACTCTCTGCCTTGGAGCAGAAGACAATCGGCATCATCCGTGCTACCATTTCCAGCGGGCCTCACCCTTCGCAGACTTTCGTACTTCATGCCCTTCAATCTGCTGATTATGAATCGCAAAAGCAAGCGAAATTCGATCTGATGAAGGCACGCGCGAACAAAGTGAAGGAGCTGCTTGACAGCGGCAAGTACGGAGACAAGTTGAGCTATTATCCGTTCAACTCCGGGTACTTTATGTGCTTGAAGCTTCATAATGTCAACGCCGAAGCCCTGCGCTTGCACCTGCTTGAGCAATATGGCGTCGGTACGATCGCACTCGGTGAAACGGATTTGCGTGTTGCATTCTCCTGCATAGAAGAAGATCAATTAGAGCAATTATTTGATATGATCTATCAAGGTGTGCTTGATTTAACGAAATAATAAGGGACTTGAGCAATCGCCAAATACCTATATCGTATAACGAATAGAGCCGTCGAGGGAGTGTAACAACTTCATCGGCGGTTCTTTTTTAAGTTCCCTCAGATTTCCCGCCTATTTGACATCCCCTAGTAAAATGAAGTTTTCCTCTAAAAAAATGAAGCAATGCGAAATATCACTCCCCAAGCCTATCATTTTATGTTACAATCTTCCAATGTTGCGTATTTGTTCATATAAAAAGGGGGATGTCCATGCGATTCATCGAAACATCGCCATTTGCAACCGCTGATATGACCTCTAACGAATTACTCTTTTGCGGCAAAGCAGATATTCAGGACGATGCCACATTGTCTGAACGCTGGCTGCTGATTTCCAAAGATGAGATCTTCATATGTACTTCTTCAGGGAAATTGGTAAGACATGTTCTTGTAAGCGCTGTCAACAATTGCAGAACGAGTGATTCGATTGGTGGGTCACAGCTTATTGCAGATACCGAGAACGGGGCAGTTGTCCTCGTTCGATACACGTCGATGCAAAATGCGAAGTTCGCTTATGCCTGCCGGCTGCTGCAAGCACTTATCAAGGAGGAGGAGCTTCCTATACCGTCTGCTGACGACCTGCCTAAACGCTGCAGCAAGTGCGGGGTTCAGCTCATCAATCACTATGCCAATTGTCCTCGCTGTACCGACAAAGTAAAGGCGTTCAAGCGTGTCTTAGAATATGCCAAGCCATTTAAAAAATGGGTGGGGATTACTTCACTGCTTGTTATCGTCACGACCTTAATTGAACTTATCCCGCCTTACCTCACAAAAATTATTGTAGATGATGTTTTGCAGCCAACCCATCCTGCTGCATCCCTGCTTGCATTCGTTCTAATGCTTGGTCTTGTCCAGCTTACCCTGTCGGCCATGACAACAATTCGCGGCTATATTGGCGTCCACACCGGAAGCAAGCTGATGCACAACATTCGTGAAGATGTATCTCGTTCCCTTATGAGGCTGTCGTTAGGCTACTTCGACCGCCGCCAGACATCACAATTTATCGGTCGAGTCAATCATGACGCAGAGGCACTCAACCAATTTTTAAATGAAGGGATCATATGGGTATCCAGCCAAGTGCTGCTTATTATATCGATTTTTATGATGATGGGCTCATTAGATTGGCAGTTAACATTGCTCGCACTCCTTCCTGCCCCGATTATCATGTTTTTCTCGTTTGTCATTTGGCCGATTACTCATCAACGCTGGTATATGCATTCGAGAGCCCTCTATCATGTCAATACAATCGTTGGGGATACCTTACAGGGCATTCGGGTAGTGAAGGCATTCGGTCAAGAAAAGAAGGAACGCGGCCGCTATAGTGAAGCGAATGATGCGCTGATGAGGCAAACGATCCGGGTCAACAGCCTTTGGGCGGGCATCTCTCCCTTTTTTTACTCATTTTTCAATCTGGATTGCTGCTTGTCTGGTACGTGGGCGGGCAATCTGTACTCGGACAGGAAATGACACTAGGAACACTTATGGCGTTCATAGGATACATGGGGATGTTCTTCGGACCGCTTCGCTGGTTCAGCCAAGCCGTAAATTGGACCAGCCGTGCGTTCGCCGCAGCAGGCCGTATTTTTGAAATTATCGATACGAAACCGGAAGTCCCGGATCACGAACAGGCATTGGCTTTGCCATACGTATACGGCGAGGTGAAGTTTGAAAACGTCAGCTATGGCTATGAGAAGCATCGGCCTGTTTTGAAGGAAATTTCATTTACTGTACAGCCTGGGGAAATGATCGGCATCGTCGGCCATTCGGGAGCAGGCAAGTCTACACTCATCCATCTTCTCTGCCGCTTCTATGATCCGGACAATGGCACGATACGTATTGATGGAACAGATATTAAGGACATGAAGCAGGATAGCTTGCGCCAGCATATTGGCGTCGTCCTGCAGGAGACCTTCCTATTCGACGGTTCTGTAGCCCAAAATATAGCCTATGCCAAGCCTGACGCAACACCGGCTGAAATCATGCGGGCTGCTAAAATCGCAAATGCACACGACTTTATCATCCGTATGCCGGACGGATACGATACACGTGTCGGGGAACGAGGAACCCGCTTGTCTGGCGGCGAGATGCAGCGCATTGCTATCGCCCGCGCCATTCTTCATGACCCCGCGATCCTCATTCTTGACGAAGCTACTGCTTCCGTCGATACCGCTACTGAACGCCAAATTCAAGAGGCCATGATGCGGCTGATTTGTGGCCGGACGACCTTTGCCATTGCACATCGCTTGTCCACGCTTCGCCATGCGAATCGCATCATCGTGCTGGATCAAGGCAAGCTGGTCGAGGCCGGTTCCCATGAGCAGCTTCTCGCTCAAAATGGGGTGTATGCGAAGCTTGTACAAGCTCAGCAGGAAATGTTTGAAATGAAAGGGGAGTATCTCTTTGCCTGATAGCTCTATCCCATTAGTAGAAGATATCCGTTATTTGCCCTCCACCGTATCTTTTCGCCATACCGAAGGAGGAGTGCTGGAATTGAAAGAAGAGGACAATGTAATACCTGAAGTGTCGATATATCGCGCATTTCCATTCTCTCATGCCGAGTGCTACTTATCTGTTCGGGATCGCGATGGCAAGGAAATCGGCATTGTACAGGAATTGCAGCAACTGGACATGAACAGTCAAGCTGCTATCCAGCTCGAATTGAAACGAAGATACTTCATTCCGAAGGTGAACACTATCGTAAGCATACGAGAGAAGAACAATGTATGGAAATGGGATGTCCTTACGGATAGAGGATCGTTGAGGTTTGAGCTGGAAACATTGCACGAGCATGTCCAGCCGTCCCCAGACGGCGGTATGATCCTCATTGACAGCTTCGGTCGACGCTGTATCGTCCCGCCGGCATCTGAGCTGGACGATGGAAGCAAACGATGGTTGAATCGGCTGTTCTAACCGCAACAAAAGCCAGCGAAGGCGTGTACCCTGCCTTCACTGGCTTTGCTCATTTTCATATATCGCTCTCTTCTTGATTCATTTATGATGTAACAACATCGTCCAGATTATATGGTTCGCCCTACTCCCCGGCTTAACCAGACGAAGTCAACATCTTCCCAGTCCATATCGATCTCCGGCAAGACAGGCTGCCCATCAGATTGCGACGTATTCCCTGGAACATTGACCGTTTGCTCCATTCGTATCCCTACGATCGGATAATTTCGTGTGGCGTGAACACCAAGAATTTGCTCAGCAGCTAGGCGAACATAACTCACATGCTGCTTCCAGCATCCCGCTTCATAGGGCAACAGCACCGTAAGCTGGATATCATAGCCTTGGGCTGCTAAGCGTTGTTCGGCTCGGAACAGTGCTTCTGCCTGCATGTCGATCCACTCCACAACTGTATTGGATAACATGCAATTGACCTCGCTCCCGGAATGGAGCCACTGCTTCCATTGCTTGAGCTTCAGCCACTGCTGATGCAGGCGATGCCGCTCCATCGATCGGTCTGAGTCAGCCGCCAAGCGTTGAATCACTTCCATCCTTAGATCCAGATCAGCGATACTTGGCAGCAGCAGCACGATCGGTGCATCAAGTAAGCGCACATATCCATGTATGGCTGCATTTCGATGAAGGCTGTCCAGCATATGTTCATATTCTGCTGTCATAAGCGGGAGAAGTTTCTGAAGCGCTGCCTCCCGTTCGATGGTTGTTCCTGCAAGCAGGATCTCCCGTATCAGCCGCACACGTCCAGACTTCAATAGCAAGTAATGACATGGCGCCAGCAGCAATTTATTGTACCCTGCTTCTGAAGCAGCTTGCACATCTTCAGGAATGTTGCAGCAGGCAATGTGTATGCTGCTGGATTTGGTCGTATTCGAAATGCCCGTGTGCTCCGTTTCCCTCCATAGCGTGCCAACATGGGGAATGTGCTGCTGTTGCAGTTCAATAACCTGAATGCTTGTCGCACTGCTGGAATTGTCATGGAACTGAGCATTCGTACCATGCCATTGCTCCGCCTGATTCGAACTAAGCTTCAATGTACTGTACCTCTCTCTCCGCCACTGCTTGCTCTTTGCAATCCCGTTTATTGCACTCCACATAGTACACGATGACTTTTTCCGTATCTTGCTCGGCAATGATCCGATCACACTTTTTGCATATAATTGTCCCGAGCAATAGCTGACGGCGTCCTTGTTCCATCGGACATTCACCTCTCCCTTCATCTACATGACGGGAATCCCCTGCTGAATTCAATTGGCTGCATATTTGAAGCTGATAGCGGATTCATCCATTCCATTACCATAACTATGACGTCACAATGTATCGTATTCTTTCCCCTGCTGGTTAGTTCAAGTATGAAAGCACAAAATAATCTTCATATACCTGCCTTTTTTCGGACATATACAGTAAAAAGGACAAAGAAGCAACGTTATTTCCATTTTGAAATAGAGAGAGTAGATAAAAAAGCAAGCTTCGCTCCTGTAGCGTCGTATATTGTCCCACGGACTGGAGCTACTTCGATGCGAACCTTGCCGATCTCCATCATCTGCGAGCGCAGATCATGACCTTGGATAAATTGTAAGAGTGCAAGTCTTAAAATATGAGTGTAAATATGATACACGTTACAAAAAAGAGGTTCATGCAAGTCAAGAAGCGACGGCGACTTGTCGCCGCTTCCTCCTCAATATTCAAATCCGGATGCATCTGTATGAAGAAGCTTTCCCCTTTCTTCACTAAATAGGGGTCGATCGTTATCTAAGATGCCGTTCTAGGAACCCTTTATTTTGTAATCTATATGCTTCCTATTATACTTAATCCTCGTCATCCTTGCGTGGTTTCGATCGTTTCCATCTGGTTAACGCCACGATAAGCAAGCCTGCTCCGATCATGGCCAGCTTGAATGCGACCGTTAATGGCCCGACTGCAATTGGCAGCAGCAGCACGATAGCTGCCAGCGCATGGACAACCGTACTAGCGTATAACGCCGCTTCATGGCGAGCATGATTGGGAAGCGGATATACTTCGTTCCATACATCATGACGATGAAAGGCAAAAACAGCTCCCATCTGTGTGCCAATCACGAACACAACTGCCGCATAAAGCAGCATGCTCCACTCCGTTGCATTTGTCCAAAACAAGAGCACAGCGCCAATAACGACCAGCCTCATAATGATGCCAAGCAGTTCACTTCGTGATAATGTCTTCATGAGTAAATATCGATAAGCAAATTGCTTGTTCAGCGCAAAGCGATTTCCTATAAAATTGAGCCATGGCCGCGCATATCGACGTTCATCTGTTGCCGGAAGATCTACGAAACCGCTCAAAAATAAATAGACTCGTCCTTCATGCGCTTTCTCCGCCTCAAAGTGTGCCTCCCAAGGAAAGCGCAAAGTTCTCCCTGTTACCAACCAGCCCATATAGGCCAAACCGCTGATTCCAATGAACAGGAGCGAAGAAGGCACACTGAGCCACAGCCAGCAAGCAGTGGCTCCCCAAGACCATAGGTAACGGATATACCTGGCAGCAATTCGAAGACGCTTGTCACTGTAATGTCGCTCTTTCCAAGCGCCGAATGCAGCTACAGCCTTAATCAGCAGCAGCAGCGCTAAGCTCAGGATGAAGCTCTTTGGATGATCCTCTGCACGGCTGTACAATGGCCATAGCACACACCATACTGCGACAAGAAGTACTGTTCGCGGCCATAGGCTATAGCGCACACTTCTCTTCATATAGCCTGACATTTGGTGCTCAATGCGAAGCAGGAATGCAAGATCAGCAGGCCGCAGCAATGTACGATATGTTGTATACGCCACCGTAGGCGCTACCAATAACAGAGCAACCTCCTTGATCGGAAAAGAGGGCGGAATCTGTTCGATGAAGGACGCATATAATGCCGTCCCTGCCACGAGGACAAATAGCACGAGCGCCCCCAGACCGCTCTGGATGACATAACGCATATAGGGCATAACCTTGCCCCAAAATTCTCGCTTGCGACTTGTCCATAATGCTTCCGGATGCAGCAGCGCCTCCGTCAAAGGAGTAACGGTAGTCGCCTCTTTGGTTCGAGTCTGTGTCATCGAGGCACACCATCCACAGGGCCTGTTATACGTTCATCACTCACCCACGCATAGAATAGCTCCTCAAGCCGCTCCTCGGCCCGTGTACCGGACTTGGCCGCATATTGATCTTGCATCTCTTGAACCGATCCTGCTCCGAGAACCCTGCCTTGATGCAGAAGTACGAATGAATCACAATAATGCTCGATCGTCGATAAAATATGTGAACTTACCAATAAGGAAGCTCCCTCGGCCTGAACCTGCTTCATATATTGCAGCAGGGAGCGAATACCGAGTGGATCCAGTCCAAGAAAAGGCTCATCGATAATATATAAGGGCGGGCGAACTGCGAATGCGCACATGAGCATCGTCTTCTGCCGCATCCCCTTCGATAAATGCTGTGCAGCCTTATCCAGATGTGCGGTCATGTGGAACAATTCCGCAAGCTCCTGCACCCGCTTCTCAAATACTCCTTGTTCGACGCCATAAGCAGTAGCCGTCCATACAAGATGCTCGCGCACGGTTAGCGCATCATAGAGGATCGGTGATTCCGGCACATAAGCGATCGCAGCCCGGTACGCTTCTGCATCCTCCGCAAGTGTTTTTCCATTTATAGCAACGGTTCCTGCTTGCGGTTCAAGCAGACCTAATATATGCTTCATCGTCGTACTCTTTCCTGCACCGTTCAATCCAATGAGACCTACCATTTCACCAGCATTCACCTGCAAGGATATGTCATGGAGTACGGGCCTTCCTGTACTGTAGCCGCCTGTTAGACGATCAATCTTCATCAAGGGTTTCATTCCTCTTCACCTCACTAATTTCATTATAGCGAACAACCCGACAGGAAGCGAATGGATATCATGAACTGAAAATTAGTTGACACGGCAATCTATTAAATAAGCAAAAAAGCATTCACACATGAGTGAATGCTTTCATTCGCTAAATCTACATTTTCCATCTCGTCATACTCTATATATAAGTTGGTTAGCCTCCAGATTTAGTAGACGACCCTTCCTTCTTTTCTTTGGCTAGACGCGCCTTCTCAGCCTCGCGTGCCTTCACCAACTCTGCCTGTCCCTTCGCTTCCAATTCAGCAACTGCTTCGTTTACGGACTTCTTATTATCGATGATATCCTGCAAGGCTTTCCGCAACAATTGGCTATAAGGTTCATAAAATTCCATAGGAATATTATTGTTGTAGCGCTCTGTGTTAGATTTCGGCTTGAGCATATAGAACGGCTCCGTGCTTCTGCCGTCGATTTCTTTAAAAAATTGATTGCGGGTCGGAAGCTGTCCACTCAGCGTTCTGGAAGCGGCCTTTGCCATCTCCGTACCGTTGACAAACTTGACGAATTCCCAAGCCGCACGCTTGTTCGGAGAATCAGCGGCTATCGCATAGATTTCAGATAAAAATACATTGCCAGATTCTTCAGGCGTTGCCGGATCTACCGGTGCAGTAACAATATCCCAATCGATTTGCTTCGTTTCCTTGTCAAAGCGATAACGATCTTTTAATTGACGCGCATACCAGGTGCTCTCAACTATCATCGCTGCCTTGCCCTTCATAAAAGCATTATCCCCGACACTCATCATTCGTCCGTTCTCACCGCCGTTGTCTCGTGGCGGGATATATACCGCCTTCGACCGCACCGCATCGGTAGCAAGAGTGATTGCCTTCTTCCATCCATCTGAGTTAATGAGCAGTTTCTCACCCTTCTGGTCTACCAATTTCAAGCCGGAGGTAGAGACAATATTGTCCATAATTCGCTCCACATCACCATATTCCTGATACAAGCCGAACACTTGATTGTCGCCTGATCCGATGCCAATAAAGCGCTTCGACAGATCAATGACCTCCTGCCAGCTCATCTTGTTGCGCGGCGGCTCAATATTGTGCTCCTTGAATAGTGCTCGATTATAGTACAGTACATTTGTATAGAAATAAGGTGCAAGGCCATACAAGGTACCGTTCCCTTTGGCCCGAATCATATCAACAAGACCAGGCATATAGCCTTCCAAATCAAACTTTTCCTGAGCAATGATCTCTTCTAAGTTGTACAATTTTCCGTCTTTTGCATAGGTTTCGAATGAGGAATCATCCAAGAATAAGACATCCGGCTTATGCTTTTCAAGGAATTTTTTCATTTCAGCTTCATAATCAAACGGCTCGCCATCCTTGCGATTCGCGTACATCTCCTCTGAGCTTACCACCTCAAATTCGATATCTGGGAACTTTACATTAAAATAGTTGCCATACTGTTGATAGAAGGATTCCTCGCTATAGTAGAGTACCTTAATTTTCCCTTTCCCTTCCTCAAGCTGTTCCAGTACCGGCTTCTCTCCGAGACATCCGCTTAACATAGAAGTAATCGTTAGTAGTAATATGACGAGCTTCGATTTCGTCCACACACACAACTCCCCTTCCTGTTTTTCCAAATATCAACAACAAGTATATAGACAAATTTTCCATATTACAACCAAATAATTATCATCCTACTAAAAAATCGTATATTTCTTCTCTCTGTCTCTATTCCAGCATGCATCTACTAACAAAAAAATCCGCCATAAAAGGTTTTATGACGGATTCTTCATATATCTTCAGTTCAATGCCTGTTTATTTTTTATCCTTTGATTTGGCCTTTTGCTCTTGATGCGCTTTATCCAACAATTGTTGACCCTTCGCTTCCAGCTCAGCCACAGCTTCTTCTACCGTTTTCTTATTATCGACGATCGCCTTTAGCGACTCTTCTACTAATGGATTGAAGTTCTTATTGAAGGTGTCTGGAACATTATAGTTCCCCCAAAATCCAGAATAGGATGTGCCCAATTTAGGTTTCAGTAAGAAGAATGGCTCGGTACTGCGGCCTTCGATTTCTTTGAAATAGTCCTTTCGTGTAGGAATTCGGCCGCTCACTGTACGTCCCGCAGCCTTCGCTATTTCAGGTCCGTTCACGAACTTGACGAATTCCCAAGCTGCCCGCTTATTTGGGGAATCCGCAGCGATCGCATAGATATCGGTTAAGTTCACATCGCTCGATTCATCAGGACTTGAAGGATCGATTGGCGCCGTTACGATATCCCAATTAATTTCCTTAAACTTCTTGTCATAAAGAGGGCGGTTTTTGATTTGCTGTGCAAACCAAGTCCCCTCTATTACCATTGCCGCCTTGCCCTGATAGAATGCTTCACCCCATCCAGTTTGACTCTCTTCGGGAGATGGAATGGCTATCGATTTGTCCCGCACGGCATCCGTCGCCATTTTAATTGCCTTTTTCCACCCATCCGAATTAATAAGCAGCTTTTCGCCCTTCGTATCGAACAAATTCAATCCAGCAGATGAGGCGATATTATTAACGATAAACTGAACATCTCCATAGGACTTATAAAATCCATAGATCTTATTGTCTCCTGAGCCAATACCAGTGAAGCGCTTCGATAAATCAATGACTTCCTGCCAGCTCATCTTATTGCGCGGCGGCTCGATATTATGCTCCTTGAATAAATCTCGGTTATAGTACATCACATCCGTATAGAAGGCCGGCGCTAATCCATATAAAGTGCCGTTCCCTTTAGACCGAAGCAAATCAACAAGCCCCGGCATATAGCCTTCCAGATCAAATTTTTCTTGGCTAATAATTTGATCCAGGCCATACAGCTTGCCATTTTGCGCAAATTTCTCAAACTGCTTCCCATTTAACATCATCACATCAGGCTTATTTTTCTCTATAAATTTCTCTAATTCTGCATCAAAATCGAATGATTCGCCTTCTCCTTGCTTCGCCGCCAGCTCTTTATAGCTGATAACTTCAAATTCGATATCCGGATATTTAATATTAAAATAATTGCCATAATCACTATAGAAAGATTCCTCACTATAATGAATAACCTTAATTTTTCCTTTTCCCTCTTCCAATTGATCCAATACCGGCTTCTCCCCAAGACAGCCGCTCATTAAGGCAACTACCGCAAGCAACAGCACGCCTATTTTCCACTTTGACGCCAATTCTTTCTCCCCTTCCGCTTTTTGTACATTTCATAGATTGAGTATATTTGTGTGTGTACATTTACTCATATATTATGACGCCACAGCCCAGTATTTGGTTTCCGCTATTGTACATTTATTTTTAAAATTCACCGTATACTATGAAATCTATGAATAATTCTCTTCTTTCTCCTATTTAAAATTTCCGTTTTCTACTTCTTTGCATCCACGTTTTCTTTCGCGCTTTCAGCCTCTTTTTTCTTTATCTCCTCAGCATGCGTCTTGTTCAGCAGTAGCTGCCCCTTCGCATCCAACTCATTGACGGCTTCCTCCGGTGTTATCTCGTGCTGCATGACCGCCTGCAAAGATTTGTCCAACAACTCATTGAATGGTGAGTAAAAGTCTTCCGGTACATGCTTATTGCCGTATCCCACCCAAAATCCCCAGCTTCCTTCAGGAGGCGAAGACTCCGTAGAGAGCCTTGGCTTCAACATATAGAATGGTTCCGTGCTTCGTCCTTCCAATTGTTTGAAAAATTGATGCCGCGTCGGCAGAGTGGATATCGGATTGCGGGAAGCAACCTTCTCCATGCTCAGCCCATTAACGAATTGGACAAATTCCCACGCAGCCCGCTTGTTGGTGGAGTCTGCCATTATCGCGTACATTTTTGTCAATCTGACCTTTGAAGACTCGTCGGGTCTTTTTAAATCGACTGGTACCGTAACCATGTCCCAATTCATCGTGCTCAATGTTTTATTGTGCAGAGGGGCACGCTGCAGTTCCTTCGCGAACCAAGGGCCATCCATAATCATGGCCGCCTTTCCCATGAGAAACAGGTTGTTCATCCCCTCTACTTGTCCGGGCGGGTAATTTCTCACCGCATCCGTTGCCATCTGCATGGCCTGCTCCCAACCATCCGATCGAATGCGCAGCTTCTCTCCCTTCGCATCAAAGACTTGAAGGGATAAAGTATTTGCGATATTAATCAATAAGCTGGAGGGACTTTGATATAATCCATAGATTTCATTGTCCCCCGTTCTCATCCCATCAAAGCGCTTGGATAAAGCCAATATTTCCTGCCAGCTCATCTGATTGCGCGGCAGCTCTATGTTGTACGCTTGGAATAAGTCGCGATTGTAATAGATCACTTCGTTATAAAAATAGGGAGTCAGCCCGTACAGTTTCCCTCTGCCTTTCGTGCGGATCATATCTATCAAGCCCGGCATGTAGCCTTCCAAATCGAATTTTTCCTGTGCAATAATATCATCCAGCGCATACAGCTTTCCTTGCTGCGCATACGTTTCGAACATGTGCTCACTTAGCAGCACGACGTCTGGCTTCTGCTTGTCCAACAGCTCTTCCATATCGGTTTCAGCAGTGCTGATGACCTCAACCTCAATATCCGGGAATTTGATATTAAAATAATTTCCGTAATCTCTGTAGAACGATTTTTCACTGTAATAGGTTACTTTTAGCTTTCCCTTGCCCTCGTCCAATGGCTCCAATACCTGCTTTTCCCCAAAGCACCCCGTTAATACAGACATCATACCCAGCAACAGTATGCTCGTCTTCCATCTCCTACTCACCATCCATTTCTCCTCCCTTTCAGCTTCTCATTTGCGTAAAACACTGAAATCTATGTACACAAATATAGTTCTCTACTAAAGTAGATGGAAAATTCAGCTCTTAGGTTCATAGGATTCGAAAATCCATTTCATTTTTCTGTTTGCAGAATGTACATGAGAGGAGATCAAATTGCTTTCCGTATAAATAGTCATGCCTCTAACCGATGAGTGAAAAAGAAAAACCGCTGTAGATGCATCATCTACAGCGGCCTAATAACCAGCTCGCATTTATTCAACTTAACGACGCTTCTGCTTCTCTTTCAACCACTTCGGCGCGCCTTTATCTTTATCCTTGCCAGAACGCTTGTCCCGTGACTGAGAACGAGCCCCCGCCGATGACTTGCCGAACGGCTGCTTGGAAGCTGGCTTCGTCTTCGGACGACGGTCTGCATCATTCGAATCGATAATGCGGCCATCATAGTAACTGCGCTCATGGATGACAATCTCAAGCTCGCGCTCGAACTTTTTCATAATGAACTGCTCGCGAGGAGAGATCAGATTGACAGATACGCCTTGACGTCCCATTCGACCCGTACGCCCTGCACGATGCACATAGTGCTCGGCATTCAATGCAGGCTGAGCGCTGAAGACGAATGGCAAATCAGGTATATCCAATCCCCGCGCAGCTACATCGGTTGCCAACAGCAACTGGAAGTGACCTTCACGGAAGCGTTTAAGGACATTAACCCGCTCCTGCTTCGGGGCATCGCCATACAACGAGGCGACTGACAAATGGGCATAGCTTAACTTCTGTTCCCATTCTGCAATTTCAGCAGAGTCATTGATGAACACGATCGCCTGCTTCGGATTCCAATGCCGAACGAGGCGTCTCAGCATATCAATCTTGTCCCGCTCCTCGCAAACGAACACAAGGTGCTCAATCGTATCAGCTATTCGCTTCTCCGGCTCAATACCGATGTTTACCGGGTCTTGCATCCAGCGCTCTGCAAGCGCCTTTACTTCTTCAGGCAATGTGGCGGAGAAGAATAAAAGCTGGCGATCACGCAGCGCGCTGCGCATAATATAATCCGTATCGCCTGCACCGCCCTTCTGCAGCACATGATCGACCTCGTCTACAACGATGGTGCGCACTTCGTGCATCTTTAGCTTGCGCATCTCTATCAGCTCACGGATTCGGCCCGGTGTGCCGATGACGAGCTGCGGGTGCAGCTTCAGCTTCTCTACCTGCCGCTTCAGTGCCGCGCCGCCGATTATCGCTGCAATCTGAATGCTGCTGCCCTCGCTGTAATATTCCGCTTCACGCACAATCTGCATCGCAAGCTCTTGTGTAGGCGCTACAATCACAGCCTGCGTTGTCCGCTCATTATGCTGTATGCGTGTTAGCACAGGGAGCAAATAGGCAATCGTCTTTCCCGTGCCCGTTTGCGATTGCGCAAGCACGTCGCGCCCTTCCAGTGCAGCAGGAATAGCAGCTAACTGAACCGGCGAAGGTTCCGTAATATGTCTGGCTTGCAGCCGCAGCTTCAGCTCTTCACGTATTGAAAATGATTCAAAGGTAGCACTCAACATGTATCGTTCCTCTCTATGGAAAGCGGTTCATATCCACTGAACATGAACATACCTTCCCTTTGTTCGCTGTACCCATTATATCGAAAAGAAGTCTCCGCTCCAACTTTCCAACTTCTGCTCATTATGATAGCCTAATCATACACACCTATAAAGTGAGGAGGTTGCTGCAAATGAATGACAACATGACCGCTTTATTCGACGCGCTCGTCGAAAAATATGCAGAGCTGTTGACTGGACACTCCGACCCAGCCACAGTTGAAAAGGTGAAGATGTGGGCGCTCTATAATCAAATGCATAAAACAATGCCCAACTTGACCCGCCATTGGAACAATGCGAATCCGGAAGGCAAAGCAGGAGTTCGCGCACTATTTGAGGAAATTAAGCAAATGAATGAAGCGCACCGTGCCGATGGAGGCAATCAACAATAATCTTCACAGCTCAATAGGTATCGCTCAAGCACAAAAAAAGTCCGCTATCTCCCGATCTCAATACGAACAGGAGAAGCGGACTTCGCCATTTCAACCATCATACAGCGCCACCAATGGTTACCTATCCTATTTCTTGTTCAACAGCTTCGAGGCAACACGATTCGATATCCGCGGGAACATGCCGTACAGCCTCGTTCCGAGCGCACCAAGCCACGGGAGATCCACTTCCTGCTTACGTGTCTCCATGACGCGGACAATATGACTTGCAACCTTCTCCGGTTCCATCATGAACCAGCGAATATTGTTTACATATTGCCCACTTGGATCCGCCTGATCGAAGAACGGCGTATTCACAGGGCCGGGGTTGACCGCTGATACTGCGACACCTGTTCCTGCCAGCTCCATGCGCAGAGCATTCGTAAAGCCGAGCACAGCGTGCTTCGTTGCCGTATAGCCTGCGGACTTCGGAGAACCAATCTTGCCTGCCATTGAAGCTACATTGATAATATGTCCTTCGCCCCGCGCCAGCATATGAGGCAGCACAGCCTTCGTGCAGCGCACCGTCCCCATGTAATTCACATCCATCATCGCGGCAAACTGCGAGATGGGCATATCCACCGTCCGCTCAAAAAATCCGAAACCTGCATTGTTCACTAAAATATCAATGCGCCCATACTTCTCCAACACAGCTGCAATACCGTGTGACACGTCCTCTTCATTCGTTACATCCATCGTATAGATGGCAGGTGAAGGCGTCACCGAGACAGCCGCAACTTCCAACTTTTCTTTAGAGCGTGCCGTTAAGATCGGAACAGCTCCCTTCGCAGCAGCTGCTTGGGCTGTCCAAGCTCCAATTCCGCTTGATGCACCTGTGATCAGAACAATCTTACCTTTCAGTTCCATCGCTCTACTCCTTTACCTTCCCATCCACACCGTTCACACCCTATGTATAGCAGCGCGGTTGGTCAGAACTGCGTCGCCGCATCAGGATACAACGTCGACTCTTTCACTATAGCCGATATGCATAAGTACATCAAATCGCCCAATTCCGTCCAATAATAGCGGCACAGCCATGGCCTCTAGAATAGGGCCTGCATGCTCAGCAGATATGAGCAATTGGGGAGGTGTTATGTCAACGCGCATGCCCTGATTGTACATCAGTGTCGTTGCGTTGCCACTAATCATGTTGCCTAGCTCTGAAATGGCGCTTTCACCTATAGCATCAAGGGATGCAAGAGGAAGTCCTCCCATCATAGCTGATGCCATTTTTAACGCCACGTCCTCATTCAAGCCAAATGCCACCTGCCCGGACAACTGCCCCGTCAGACCGACCTGGATGCGTAAATCATGCGTGCCGCTCCAATTCAACATTTGAAGCTCTCCCCGACTAGGACGGACTTGCACAATTTGTTCAATAACTGTGCTTGCCGATTGCAAAAAAGGATGAATCCATTCGGCTCTCATCTCAGCTATCTTTTCCCCTTTCCGACATTAATGGAGTATATTCGACACAATCCGATCGTCCTATATATCCACTTTTCTATGCCTATTATACTGAAAACGATTCATTCAAGCACTATCTGATTTATCATTTTCACAAGAAAAACATATCCAGATTTATATTTTGAGTATAAAGAACTACTCCTAGAGGTTTATTTCGACATATTTTCGTCGATCCAGCCTCTTTGCATTTCATGATGCTCAGCGCATCTTATAGCCTATTAACCTCGACAAAAGGATACAGGAGTATGCATTTGCAATGACCACCACTGCTCCTTGAAAACATTTCCACATCCTCTCATCACAACTCTTTGTTTCTTGTAAGCGTAACAAGTAATGGATCAGTTTGAAGTGGATCATTTAAAAATCCGATAAATAACAAAAATGAATAAAATATGTAATACTTCTGTAACGAGTACATATGTGCTTTCCGATATAGTAATAGAGGTTATTCCGAAATTTTTACACTTGGTAGGAGAAATGAACTCAAGGAACGAGTAAGAGCATATCCTAAACTCACTCCTCTTTATCCTCTTCGCTACTACGAACATCGTTCGAATGATCAGGACTTGCCTTGAAGCTTTACTACTTTGCCAATTGCTTATACAACCAATCATTTCTCAACATCACAAGAAAGGACACCATGAATACAATGAAATGGTTATGCACGAGACTTCATCCGAATAACGATTCAATCGTATGGTTATTCGTTGCGGTTATACCTTACGTAGGGGGCGTCCAAGATGCATGAGCTCCGTCGCAACAATAGACGCTACATACCCGCTCTGGACGGCCTGCGAGCAATTGCTGTTCTGGCTGTCATTGCCTATCATCTGAATCTTGGATGGGCGCAAGGAGGCTTTTTGGGAGTCGGTATATTCTTTGTATTATCCGGTTATCTCGTAACGGATTTGCTGCTCGCCACAAGACAGCAGCGAGGCTCAATTGATTTGTACACATTCTGGGTACACAGAATGCGCAGACTTGCCCCTGCTCTCATTGCCATGCTGATGCTCAGCGTCGCTTGGCTCACGATATTCGATCCGTCGCGCTTGATACGACTTCGAGGGGATATTTGGTCAACCTTTATATACGGCAATAACTGGTATCTTATTTTTCATAATGTTTCTTATTTTGACAGCTTCGGATCACCCTCACCATACCTTCACTTATGGTCTCTCGCCGTCGAGGGACAATTTTACTTAGTTTGGCCTTTATTGTTGTTCCTTGGTATTAAGCTTGCACCGAGACGAGGTCAGCTGCTAATTGGCATTGCAGCGGCAGCCACACTATCTGCCTTCGCAATGGCGTGGTTATACGAGCCAGGTACCGATCCAAGCCGAGTCTATTATGGGACAGATACGCGGGTATTTGCACTACTCATTGGAGCAGCCCTTGCCGTCGTGCTGCCTAGCAGACGTCTCGCTTCACAGTCAACGGGCAGATCAAGCTTTGGCCTTGATGCCATTGGAGCTATCGGGTTAGGAGCTATCCTTTATATGATTTGGAAAATAAGTGAATATGATGATTTTCTATATCAGGGGGGATTCGTGCTGCTCTCCGTTCTGAGCGCACTTACGATTACGGTGCTTGCCCATCCAGCCAGCCGCTGCAGCAAGCTGCTGAGCTGGGAACCTCTCGTATGGATTGGCAAACGATCCTATGGCATTTATTTGTGGCATTATCCGGTTATCATTCTTACCAATCCAGAAGTCAATACAAGCGGCTTCGATTGGTCGCGTGCCGTTTTGCAAATAACAGCAAGTGTACTGCTCGCCGCCTTATCTTGGCGCTATATCGAGCAGCCTATCCAGCGCGGATACCTCTCCTATCTGTGGCATAAGGCTCGTACAGAACGAGATGCTTGGCACCGGTTGTCATGGAAGCATTGGTCTGTATCGGCCTGCTGCGTCCTGCTGCTCACTTTGTTTTATGTCGGCATGAGCAGCCGCTATCCAGTAGATGCCGCTCAATCGACCGTGGGAAGACAAGAGCCAGACAATCAACTTATGATAACGCAAGATGAACTAGGAGCAGCCTCGCAGGCTCAACAAAAAGAACATCATGGTTCCAACATGATCAAAGAACCTGAACAGAAAGATCAGAAGCAGCCTGCTGGATCTTCCAATCACATTAAAAAGCCTGACGGTTCGGGGCACAGCAAGCCCAATCCTGCCGAATCGCAGCAAAATGCTAAGGATAAGCAAACCGATGCCAAGCAAGCTGATGGCCGACAACCAAAACGCTCTAATCCGCCATCCAACGGAATTTATCCCCCCAATACGAAGCAGAAGTGGTCGGTGACAGCAGTTGGGGATTCTGTCATGCTGGATGTTGCTCCTTATCTAATCAAGCATCTGCCGGGTGCCGTGGTTGATGCTCAAATTGGAAGACAGATGTCCGAAGCCGGCAATGTGCTTCAGGAGCTAAAAAAGGCCGGAAAACTGGGCCGTTGCGTCATCATTGCCCTCGGAACGAATGGTATATTCGGTGAAAAGCAGCTCAACAAACTCATTGAGTCGCTTTCTGGTGTAGAGCATATTATTTTCGTCAATACCCGCATGCCTGAGAAATGGGAAAGCAAGATTAACGAACTATTGGCAAAAACGGCTGCTGCCAATCCAAAAGTCACTTTAGTCGATTGGTACAGCGCTAGTGAAGATCAAGACGATTATTTTGAGCCGGACGCTACTCACCTCGTCCCTAAGGGAGCCAAGGCCTATGCCGCCTTATTGGCAGAAGCGGTGCAGTCACTTCCGAGATCCAAGACGGAATCTCCCGCTCCTACCAACAAGAAAACAGCAGCAACTCGTTCTTAACATCATGATCACGCACACGCGGGCATACAGAAAACATACAGAACGTACGTGATACTTGTTCCTCGCAATCATGCGCTGTCCTTAATCAACTATCATGTTTACTGACGGGTCTCGCCATATCTGCATATGGCAGACCCTCTTCCTTTACCAGCCAGAAAGAAAGGAACTAAGGCGATTATCTGTCCTTGTCATTTCACGATTCGCAGCATGAATAACTTGTACGCTATAATAAACATATGATGATCGTATTCAAAAGTATGACATCCCTTGCAAATTCAAGAAAAGGAGCCTAACTCATGACGATGAATAGACTATCAGAGCAGGAAAAAGAAGGCGTTTACAAAGCGATATATAACCGCAGAGATATTCGCACCTTCCTTCAACAGCCCGTGTCCGATGAGCTGCTGGTTAAATTGCTGGAGGCCGCTCATCACGGGCCGTCAGTGGGCTTCATGCAACCATGGAACTTTATCGTGATCAAAGACGCCGAGACCAAAGCCAAGCTGGCTGAGGTTGTAGACCGGGAACGCCGTGCCTTGGCTATCCATTATGAAGGTACAGATCGCGACACTAAATTTATGGAAATTAAAATTCAAGGCATCCTGGAGGCTCCCGTCACAATCTGCATCACATGCGATCCTTCGCGTGGCGGCGATCATGTGCTGGGTCGCAACTCTATTCCTGAGACCGACATTATGTCCGTAAGCTGCGCCATTCAAAATATGTGGCTTGCTGCCTATGCCGAAGGCTTAGCAATGGGCTGGGTCAGCTTCTACAAGAAGCCAGACATTCGGCGCATCCTCAACATCCCGCTTCATATCGATCCTACTGCACTCATCTCCATTGGGTATACTGAGGACTATCCAGAACGGCCACTGCTTGAAGCTTACAACTGGGAGAAGCGAAAAATATTAAGTCACCTCGTTTACGATAACCAGTGGGGCACCTCATCCAGCTTGCTGTAACCAAACCGATCATACTGGCACAACAAAGCCTTCCATCCCACATAAGGAGATGGAAGGCTTCTTTATGATGAACACGAATCTAGTTTATTTATCCAGCAATCCGCGCTGCATCGCTTTCCATACAAGCTGTGCGAATAGGCTGTTCGACCAAGCGAACCAAGGACGTGTGAACACATTCGGATCGTCTGCGAGGAAGCCTTCATGCATGAATCCAGTATCTGCATCCGTTGCTTCCAGCATATCAATCATCGCAAGCATTTCCTCATCATTTGCAGCCGTCAAGCCTTGCATGGACAACGCCATATGCCATACATAACCGTCTGGCGTATGCGGACTGCCAATACCTTTCGCAACCTTGCCTTCAAAGTAATACGGATTTTCTTTGCTCAAAATAAATTTGCGTGTATTTTGATAAATCGAATCGTCTGCCGCCGCATATCCAATATAAGGGATCGATAACAAACTTGGCGTTCCTGCATCATCTAGAAGGCAGGAATTTCCGAAGCCATCCGTTTCATAAACATATATTTTGCCGAATGTAGGATGATTGTGAACCCCATACAGCTGAATGCCGTGGTTGATCTCCTCTTCCAGCTTCGCCATTTCGCTCACGAATTCCTCGTCGCGGAAGCCGTACTTGGAAATTTCCTGCATTTGACGCAGGCTAACAACTGCGAACATATTCGACGGAATGCTGTAATGGAAATCGCATGCATCATCGCTTGGACGGAATCCAGACCAAGTCATTCCTGTATAATTCACAGGCATTCCCTTGCCATCGTTGCGAATCGTATCAATGGCTGGACAGTTCACACGTGTGAAGCGGTATGGAGATTGCTCAAAGTGACGCTGCTCCGTTTTCCATACGTCCACAATTTTACGCATCGCAGACTTGAAATTCGTATCGAAAATGTCAGTGCGCCCTGTTTCTTTCCAATACATATAGGCAAGGCGAATCGAGAAGCACATCGAATCCAGCTCATACTTGCGTTCCCACACCCACGGGGACATTTCAGTCTGGTCGTTGGCATCCCAGTGCCAGTCATTTGCCGTCTCGTTGAACGCGTTTGCATAAGGATCAATATTAATATAAAACATATGACGCTTGATCAATCCGCCGATAATGCGCTGCAAGTCCTTATCGTCCTTCGCGAATGGTACGTAATGAATCACCTGCTCTACGGAGTCGCGCAGCCACATTGCAGGAATATCCCCGGTCAAGACGAATGTTGTTCCGTCATCTAATAATTTTGTCGTTGTTTCAAGAGTGTTAGGGAAGCAGTTCTTGAACAGCTTCAACAGCTTAGGTCGATGCGCAAGCTTCTGCTCCGCTTCTTCCATAACGCGGGTGACTGCTTTCGGCAAGTCGAATGCAGGTACATCGATTTTGGGCAAACGAAATTGTTCCATGTTATTATCCTCCACCTGTTCTCCACATGATGTATATATCTCTACTGTCACGGTTGCTTGGCAGCCCCACATTGCAGGCTTGTTCCCCGTGGCTCCTTACAGTGTACATGCAAACGCTTCATCTTGCTAGACAGATCATGAAAGTTCATCATGTTGCACAAAAATGTTCCACATAAAGAAACCGGACACTATCTTTTTCTATCATCGTATAGGATTGACATTGCCCTTCATTTCGGGTGAACTGATAGATAAGCATCTCCACTGCGATAGCTTCCAAAGCCGCTTAAACACCGAGATGCCCCGCAACGAGGAGGAGAATTATGCCTAACGTATGGACACATTTATTATTCGGCCAGGAGATACTAGCCAATACGGGCATTTCCCATTGGATTTCCCGCGACGATCAGAAGCGCATGTTCAACATGGGATGCCAAGGGCCGGATTTTTTATTCTATCATCAATTTCTGCCCTGGCAGCGCAATAAAGTAATGAATGAGTTGGGAAATGCCATGCACAATAAGCAGTGCGGGCCTTTCCTGCTCGACTTGATAGATTCCGTTCCGAAAGGAGATATGCTTTCGCGAGTATATGCACTTGGATTCCTGCTGCACCATATCCTTGATCGGAATATGCATCCTTATGTATTCGTCCGTTCAGGATTTCGCAAGTGGGATCATCAACGATTCGAGGTGCTGATGGATACTCACATCTTGCATGCCAAGCGCAAGATCGCTACATGGAATACACCGGTATGGAAAGAGATTGACACTGGAGGGCAATTCCCGAAAGCAATCGTTTCTGCCTTCACAACATTGACGAGCCGATATTACCCGGAGCTGTCGGCTCGTGTTCAGAACCGATTCTGGAATGATGCGAACCGAGATATGGTAGGTGCCCAGAAGCTGTTTCACGATCCGGCCGGAATCAAGCAACTGCTGTCATTTAATCAGATTGAACCCTTTGTATATAAACGGAATCCTCCAGCCTATGATGTGTTAAATGAAGCGAAGAGACCTTGGCCGGATCCAACAGGAACAGGCGAGATCCGCACCACCAGCATATGGGAGATGTGGGAAGTGGCAAGTGAAGACGCGAAGCATGCAGTATCGGCTGCTGCCGTCTATTGGAGCGTCAAGGAAGAGCCAGGCGCTGATCAACGAGCGATTGCCAACTCGTATGCGGCTTTGCAGAAAGCAATCAGCAACCGCTCTTACGAAACAGGACTACCGCTTGATCAGGATCGTCCAATTATAATCGAAGACCCAATCTGGGAGCATTAACAAATAAGGCGCTATGGGCAGGAGCATCCTGCACCATAGCGCCTTATGATTATGTTAGCGTGACTGCGTCACATGAGCTACGATGACAAGATCCCGCTTGAAGCGCTTGCGAAATGCCGTGCGAACCGCATACGCTTCCGACACTTCAAGCAGTGGCGGAGTCGAGGCACGCACATGGAATACAACCTCCTGCTCCTCAATATCGCAAGCATCTAATGCAACGTCCGTCGCCGCTCCACGGTTGAAGCTGATTGCCAGCCGCAGCAATATGCTGAGCGTGCGCACTCCCTCTTTATCCCCTGGATGGAAGAGTGCTTCATAGTCACTCCACGCTTCTCCTGCCTTCAGCTTCTGATCAGCCGAGGCAAGGAACGCGCTAAGCACCAGTTCACGGGGAGTCAGTCCGTACAAGTCCGAATGCAGCAGCATATACAAAGCGTGCCGCTCACGTTCAAGCGGAGAAATGACGATCCCACAATCATGGAGCATAGCACTCGCGCACATAATCTGTGACCAGTCCCCCTCCAGCTCCATAAGTGCCCCCATATCCTCCACAAGCCGTGTGAACAACACATGGACTCGCCTCGCGTGCTCGACTTGCAAGTGGAATCTTCGCATCATATTCGAGATAGATAAGGATAGGGGATCATCGATCGTCAATCCACTACCCTGAAGCATATCGAATAATACGCCTTCACGTATCCCTTTTGCGCTGACCATCAATGCTGGCATATCCAAGCGTTCCATCACATGCTTAATGAACGTAAAGGCACCCATAAATATATCCGCGCGATCCTTGGACAGCCCCTGAATCTTCTCCCTCTCCTCAAGCAACAGCGGCTTTAGACTCTTATGCCACTGCTTAACCTGTTCCCGTTCAAGCACATAATGGTGAAGCGAAGCCAGCGGAACCTTCACCTGAGCCTTATCCATCTTGGCAATAGTCCGTATTGTGCCGCCAACACCGATTAGCGTATAGCCCTCTGCTTGCTGCAGCCAATCAATCTGGCTTAGAAGCTTCTCCATATCGGCAATCAGCCGCTGCTCCTCTTTCGCCTCGAGTGCCCCCCTAACCTCATATTGGCTTGCAAGCGTCAGTGCGCCTATCGGTATACTGATGCTCTCCTTCAATTCCCGCTGCTGAATAAGCACCATTTCTAAGGAACCGCCCCCAATATCTATGAGCAGTCCGTTCTGAATGTTCATCGTAGACACGACAGCGAGGTAGTCTAAATAAGCCTCTGACTCTCCACTTATCACACGAACAGACAGCTGAGTTGCACCCAATATGCGGCTTAAAATCAAAGCACGGTTCGTCGCCTTGCGCAGTGCAGCAGTTGCTACCGCTATGATCTCGCATGGTTCATAACGGCTGCATAACTGCTTAAATAATAGAAGCGTAGAAATCAATTTATCAATTTTATATTCAGGGATTGCACCGTCTTCATCATACACATCTCCGAGGCGCACGACTTCCTTCCATTGATCTACAATTTGGAAAGTCATATCCTCATGAATTTCCGCAATCATGAGACGTACCGAATTCGAACCGATATCTACGATGCCCTGATGGCGATTTTGTCCGGGAACCTTGGTTTCCTGTGCCTTCTTAGGTCGCATTATATGGTTACTCTCTCCTTCCTTACTTATCGCAGCACGTTTGGCACCCGACATCATCTTGCCATACCGCTTTCACGAAAATCTGCGATTATGGTTGTTTGCAGCGCATACCGAGCGCGATTATGCAAAAAAAAGTTTGCAATGTTCTTTTCATTTTGCCATGCCCAGTATGAAAACTCCATCCGAAAGCGCGCTGCACGATGTTAATCTTTTGTAAATCTATGACCTGCGCCTGCCATTTCCATTACTCTAGCAGTAGACAGCATTGTTGGGTCTACTGGAAGCAGTATTCACACCTAGGATTGCACTCATTCCTAAACATGAATAGCCTGCGACACCTGACATAAGTTTGGGATGGGAGCATTGCCATGCATCTAGTTTCATTCACTCGAAACGAAAAAGCAGCCCGAAAGAAGAAAAGCGCATATCATCCTGAAAAGGAACGCGCTAGTAGACGAAAAGTTCATATCTCTGCTGTACAAAGCTTCCAAGGCTAACGTGTGCATCGAACTCATTGTTCGCGGCGTCTGCTGCCTGCGCCCAGGGATACCGAATCTGAGTGACAACATCACAGTACGAAGCATTGTCGGGCGCTTTCTGGAGCACACCCGCATTTTCTACTTTGAGCATAGCGGCAAGGGAAAAGTGCTGCTCAGCAGTGCAGACTGGATAAAAATCCTGAGACCAAATAAATGAGGCCCTATCCAGCATGCCACCCTGCTAATGATGCAGTAGCAGTGAGCATAGGGATAAGACCTCTATGTTGCTTCCGACAGGGTCAACAGCATGAACGTCAATCCGAGAATAGAAGATCCTTCATTCCACGGACCAAAGGGGATAGTAGAACAAAGAAGTAGGTCATTGTTCTTGATCAGTCCTCGCAACGAGACGAACAAAAAACAACCCCTCGAATGTCGGAACAGGGCTGCTTCAATGACAGCTTTTATATGTCAATATTGTTCTTATGTCTGTTACGCACTATGTTACACATACAGACCTAACTACATCGGCATTTCTGTGCCTGCAGCAGAATCCGTATTCCACATGCCCTCTTCCATTGCCGCTTCTCTGCGTCCCTTCTCAATATCAACGAAGGCAAGCAATACAATTCCAATAATGAAAAAGACAAGAATAGACAATATCGCGACACGCGTTGAACCTGTCAGCAGCCCTACCATGCCAAATACAGCCGGCCCAATCGAAGCTGACACCTTGCTCGACAGACTGAGGAAGCCGAAAAATTCAGATGCGCGGCTGATTGGCACCATCTGACTGTAGACAGAGCGCGCCACTGCTTGGCTTCCTCCTTGCACCATCCCGACCATAAAGGCCAATATGTAAAAATGCAGCGCTGTTGTCATAAAGTAGCCGAAGAAAACAATTAAAATATACGTGCCGAGCGATACATACAAGGAACGCTTGGAGCCTAATCTGCGAGCGAACTTCGCAAACAAATACGTAAACGGTATTCCTACAAACTGCGTAATGAGCAGTGAAATAATGAGATGACTCGTCTGAATGCCTATTCCAGCACCATAAATAGCCGCCATTCCAATAATAGTGGAAATGCCGTCATTGAAAAACCAAAAGGAAACCATATACTTCAGCAGTTCCGGATAATGCTTCACACGCTTGATTGTGTGAGCAAGACGGCTAAACCCTTGCTTCGTATAATAAGAAATCGATTGCCGCTCTATCCGTGCAGGATCCTTCAAATTACGGAATATCGGCAAGGAAAATGCAAGCCACCATATGCCAACAGACAAAAACACGGCCTGCGTTGCGACTAATTTATTTGGGAAGCCCAGCATCTCCCACTTTTCGAGCATAACGATGTTGACAGCTAGCAGCACGCCGCCTCCGATGTATCCATACATGTAACCCTTCGCAGATACTTCGTCCCGCTCTTCTGGCGATGCAATCCCCGGCAGAAGCGAATCATAAAAAGTATTGCCTCCTGAAAAACCGATCGTCGCAAAAATAAACAACACAGATACATACAGCCAATCTCCATTTCCCGCGAAAAACAGGAGCATGCATGCAGCCGAGCCGCTAATCGCAAAAACACGCAAAAATGCCATCTTGCGGCGAGACAAGTCGGCCATCGCCCCCAAAATCGGAGACAACAGCGCAACAAAAATCATGCCAATCGTCTGTGTAAATGCCCAATAGCTCGTCGCTTCGTGATTCGGCAGACCGGAAGCGGCTACAGATTGATAAAAAATAGGAAGCACTGCCGCCAACATCGTCGTTGCAAATGCGGAGTTCGCCCAATCATACATCATCCAACTGCGTACTTGTTTCGAACGCATCATTTTCCCCCTAAGCGACAACATAACGTTATGAGAATATCTTCATTTCATTGTGCGGTATGGCCTCACGATGGTCAACTAGTTCAATTATTAAGTTTTGTATAAGCCGCAGTATTGGAAAACATTGTTTGACAGCATAGCTTCCGCATCTAATCTAATGTATAATGAGAAAAACATTTTATTAGCCCCATAAAAGCGATAAATAGTTTTGAAGCTTTCGCCTGATATCCTATATCAGTTATTACATATCCAGCTAGAAACATCCATCTCATTACATACTTGAGTCCTATGATTATATAGGCAAGAAAGGGGGAGCAGTAATGAATTTAAGTCAATTGGAAACACTAATCACCATTTCCAAGACAATGAGTTTCCGCAAGGCTGGTGAATTGCTTAACCTGACACAGCCTGCAGTATCCGCTCAGATCAAAAGCTTGGAGGATGAATTCAAAACGGTGCTCATTGACCGAAATCAACCTGTCACGCTGACTGATAGCGGCAAGGTATTTTTAGAACATGCAACGCGCATCTTAGATATCGTCGACGAAGTCAAGCAGAAGCTGAGTGATTTGAACCAAATTCCACAAGGTCATATTGTTCTTGGTACAACAACATCCATTGCCATTCAAATATTGCCGCGGGTTCTTTCCTATTTCCAGGATCAATTCCCGCTCATTAAGACGACCATTATGTCCATGTCTTCCTCACAGATCATGGCCCATATCGAAAATGGCACCGTTGATATTGGCATCGGATATTTGAACGAACAGAACCCGAATCTGAACACGTCCGTGCTCTACTATGATTCGTTCGAACTCGTCGTCTGTCCAGAGCACCCACTGGCTAAGCATGAGCATGCAACGGTTGATATGCTAAGAGAAGTTCCGCTCATTTTGCTGTCGCCTGATACAGTAGGCCGCCGGTTCGCTGAAGAAATCTTCCGCCAATACAATATCACTCCCCATATTGTCATGGAGCTGTCCAGCAGTGAGGAAGTCAAGCGGATGGCCGAGTTGAATCTCGGGGCAGGCATCATTTCCAAGCTATCTGTCAGCAATGAGCTGCGCCGCGGCACACTGAAGATCGTTCAAATACATGAGCTCGAAACCGCGCATCCCGTAGGGGTTATGTATCGCTCAGGCCGTTACTTAAATTCAGCGATGCAGCAATTTTTAAGTGACTTGAAGGGTATGCCCGAAGCCCAATTTATCGGTTCCGAATAACCATACCGACCACATCGCAGAGTTGAAAATTGCCACTCATTGTATAGGAGGGGAAGCTATGAAATTCGATTTGCACACTCATCATTTTCGCTGCGGTCACGCAGATGGCAACATCCGTGATTACATCGAGGCAGGGATCGCACATGGCCTTCAAGTCATAGGCATATCCGATCACACGCCATACTTCGGACAGAATGAAGATCATCCACATCCGAATATTACGATGGCTAAAAGCGATTTCCGCAACTATGTAGACGAGGTGCTGCGCCTCAAAAAGGAATATGAGGGACGCATCGACGTACTGCTGGGCATCGAGTCTGATTATTTTCCTGAACATGCGGAAACCTATCGCAAGACACTTGCACATTATCCGTTCGATTACATTATAGGCTCCGTTCACAGCACAAATGGCGTCAGCATTTTCAATAAAAATAGATGGAAAAAGCTTAACGCCGAGCAGCAAATTGCTGAGAAGCGAACCTATTACGAGATGATTCGTGACTCGGCACGTACAGGAATGTTTCAAATTTTAGGCCATATCGATGCCATGAAGGGCAATTATCCGCCGTTCTCGGATATTCAAACCCCTGACATTATTGACGATACCTTGAAGGTCATTGCAGAATGCGGCGTTGCCATCGAAATCAATACATCTGGGAAAACGAAGCTGAGCGGAGGCTGGTATCCCGCGGATTCCATCTTGGAACGGGCCCTTCATTACGGTGTCGAAGTTACCTTTGGCTCGGATGCGCATAAGCCATCCCGTGTTGGCGAAGACTGGGAAGAAGTCCGCTCGCGCCTGAAGGAAATTGGTTTTACTTATTGGGTGTATTATAAAGAGAAGCAGAAGCAAGTCGTACCGATTGAATAGCAATCTTGTCGAAAACGATGGGATTGTGGTTATGAATAATAGATGTGTACAAGGATGCTTCCGGAGCAAAATAGGCTTTTATTATTCAAAGGCCTATCCCTGTTCTGGGTGCATTTTTTATATGTCTACCGAATTCAGGGCAAAAAAAAGGGGATCTGTATCTCACAGATCCGTCTCAAGGGATATATATTCATCAAAAGGGGGTCTTGCTATTTACTATACCCTTTGTACATTAACTAACGTTAACACAATAGCGTTGCATTAAATTTCAGACCTAATTACAAATTCTAAATTGTACTAAAAATGTTAAATTATCGACGTCCATTCAAAGAAAAAATCTCCATAATTAGGGGAGCAGGTAGTCCTGTCCAAATCCCTAATCATAGGAGATCGTACATGGACAAGGATACACTACTTTCATCATTTGGTAAATGGGTCGCACCACTAAATGCACAAATCATTTCAGATTGGACGGATAAAACCGGCGAAGATAAGTACGTTAAAAAGCTGCATTCACTGGCCTATCTCTTGATCTTTATGGATGCACAGCTGCAGCAGCGAGACTGTTTACGAACTATCGTTACTGAATTGCAGTGTAACGAAGCGTTCCAGAAAGAACTTGGAATTACGTCCATAAGCACCTCACAGCTATCAAGGAAAAACAACAAGCTTTCCAGTGAGGTTTTGCAAAGCATATTTGCGGATCTGGTCTTGAAAATCAGCGAGCACAGCCGTCCTGCTTCAGGGCGAATCGGCACAGTAAAATTGCTAGATTCCACGACGATGAGCCTATGTTTAAGTAAATACAAATGGGCAACGTACCGAAAAACAAAATCCGGTGTCAAACTTCATTTGCGAGTAACCTTTTGCGATCCGGACACGGTTTATCCAGAAAAGGCAGTGCTTACACCTGCGAAGCCTGCGGATCGTACTCAAATGGATGCTCTTATTGATGAAACCGGAGCCACCTATGTGTTCGATCGCGGCTATGTCGATTACAAGAAGTATGATCATTACTGCAGGGAAGGCATTTTTTTCGTAACTCGTTTGAAGAACAACGCGGTCGTGGAGACGCTCTCCGAATTTCCAGTAGCCGAAAACTCCTTGATCCATCGGGATCAAATGGTTCGAATCGGTAAAGGAAAGAAACAGATGGAAGAGGCATTGCGACTTGTAGAAACGACCGATTTAAAGGGTAAGCTGATCCGCATCATTAGCAATCGCTTTGATTTAACAGCAGAAGAGATCAGTGAGCTGTATCGCAATCGTTGGAAGATAGAAACATTCTTCCGTTGGGTTAAACAGCATCTGAAGCTGACGCGTTTCTATGGAGAGCAAGAGAACGCGGTATGGAATCAGATCCTCATTTGTTTGATCGCATATAGCCTTCAGCTCTTGATGAAAATGGAGCTTGGTACAACGAAGAGCTTATTAGATCTACATCGACTACTTATCTCAATGCTGTATCAGCCCTGGGAAACGTTCAGAGAAGCTGTTTTTCGGAAGCCTGCTCGCACTTCCAAAGGTCGGCAGAAAGTCGTAAAGACCTAAGATTCAGGAAAATAGTTCCTTGAAATGATAGATATTACCAAATGGGCGCGGCTACTTGCTTTCATAGAACCCTTAACTTTTTGGCTTATATGAAAGCAAGAAAACTGTAAATTATTTTATCTGCAACAATATCTTTCCTTTAATATTTGCAGTGGGATTCTTTTATGCAACGCTATTGACGTTAACAGGAATATTACCGTTGTGTAACAAATCATTAAGCCTGTGTTAAACTGCTCTCCGAATTGCCTTGCGAGCTGCCTTTCCAGACGATGAACGATTGACAACAATGATTCCCGCCACCACGAGTCCAAGAGCTGCCAATGTACCGCCGTTCCACGATTCATTCAACAGCCAAGCGGATAAGAGAACCCCAAACAATGGAATGAGGAAAAGGAACATGGATACTTTGCCTACTTGATTATATTTCATAATTAGATTCCATAGACTGAATCCTGCTGCCGACAGGAATGCCAGATAGAACAGCAGCATCAGAGATGAAGCGTCCCATTGGAAAGGGGCAAATCCTGCACGCCATGCGCCCACTATAATAAGCCCAACGCCACCAAGCGCCATTTGGCGTCCTGTCAACCATAATACCGGCAATTCGCGCGCCTCATAACGCGCCAGCACATTCCCTATCGCACCGAACAATGCCGATAAAATCAAGCAAACATCACCGATGCCAAAGGACATGTCTGCGTCGGCTGTATTACTGAAAGTCACAATAATAACTCCTACGAAACCAAGACACAACCCGAGTGTCTTACCGAATGTGAAGCTTTCACTGCGATCAACCATCCTTGCGACAATCATTTGAAAGAAGCAGGTTGCCCCAGAAATAATCGCTCCCTTCATTCCGGTGCTTAAGCTTAGTCCAATATAGAAGAAGATATACTGTAAAAATGTCTGTATGACTGCAAGACGCGTTACCCGCCAGCCAACACGTCTAGATTTGCCGCTGCGATTCAGATCAGTTCGCGGCCTACGATTCATACAAGCAGTCAATAAAATAAGCATAATTCCAGCCAGGGCAAATCGATATCCTGCAAATACCCACTGTTCATTAGCTGCATCCGAGCCAATCCCAAGCGCCTCGTACCCAAGCTTAATTGCTGGCATCGCACTTCCCCACAACAGTGTAGCGATAATCGCGCTTACGGTCATGCCTACAGGATGAGTAAACCATTTCTGCGCTTTCACTGATGAACCCTTCCTTTCTGCATGCGGCTTACGCCGCCCGGTGCATAATGCGCGAATGGGTCAATCACTGTTCCATCCGCTCCCATTACGTTCTAGTTGAATTGTGCAACAATAATGCCGCCCTTAACTGGACGGCATCTCATAAACCTATTCTATCCTAGCACGAAAGCATGCAGACAACAATCATTTCCAACAATTAATTTTCATTCTGCTGAAGCCCGCGATATACCCCTGTACGAAGCTCTCGAACATACGGCTTCACCCCAGGCACATCACTCATTTCCGCTGCCCGTACTGCCTGTTCAATATCATAGGGAACCCGATGGAATTGGATCGAAAATTCACTTTGCTGAACCTGGCCGAAATGACCCTGCAACATCACATAGGACGCTTGTGTCATATCAAGAGGATTGCCGACACTTCCGCAATTCACTAAGGTATGACCTTTAAAATGCTGCAAAAACGCATTATGAATGTCTCCATAAATGACCACATCTGGTGATTGGCATGGATGGAGCGGTTCAGTCAGTGATGGAGTAAAATCGAACATGCCCAGACGTTTTTCCTTATCATCCCAAGGCTGTACTCGATTGAACACACTGTGAGGGGAAGCGTGAAATAGACGAATATGCCGACCGCTCATATTGAAGTCATACGAGAACGGCAGCCGTTCCAAGCGGGCTAACCTTTCTTGGCCCAACTGCTGCGCGTGCCAGCTGAACTGTTCGTCATCCTGAATCTGACGGACAAGCTCGTCCCAGTTCCCCTTTACAATGACATCACAATAATCGAACAATAAATCTACAACTTCTGCAGGGTTCGGCCCTTTCCCCACTAAATCTCCCAGGCAGTATATTTTATCAGCGCCTTGTCGCTGAATATCATTAAGTACGGCTTCGAGAGCCTGTAAATTCCCATGTATATCGGAAATGATAGCTATAGACTGCATATCGCTTCGTCTCCTCCCTAATATCCTTCATATCCCCCATAGGGTTATGTAGGGGTCCTTCACCAATCCTCATTTATAGCTAGCCGTGTAAACCATACTAATATATCTTTGCTATGCCTTGATCGGCCGTATTATGCCTAATTCCTTATACAATCGCCCTTAGCGTCAGCAAGGTCCATTCTGGTGGACAAAGCAAGCGTATGGGCAGAAGTGTTGTACCAATTCCTCTGCTTGTATATATAAGAAGAGGACGTTCTGGCATGTTCTCACGTTTTAGCACATATAATCCATCAGGGTATCGCTCTCCTAATTTTGGAAGGAACAGCGGCCCGATAAGCGGCAAGCGCACCTGTCCTCCATGACTATGTCCGGACAATTGAAGATCAACCTTATACTCGCGAGCAACCATTCCCCAATCTGGTTCATGGGCAAGCAGTATGCAGCACATCGTATTCGATATTCCTCGCATAGCACGCCTCATATCAGGGGTACCTTCCAGTGCATCGTCAATGCCTGCTAGTGCCAGCATATCCTGATTCCGCTTGAGTACCACATGATCATTCGTCAGCATTCGGATATCTGCCTCTTCCATTGCTTTTAGCACGGCCTGCGCGCCGTTCCCCCGATAATCGTGATTGCCAAGCACAGCATAGGAACCATACGGCGCCCGTAGTTGGCGCAGCACAGATACAATTTCGGCTGGAACAACATCTCCATGATCAACAATGTCCCCTGTAAAACATATGACGTCTGGCCGATTCGCTAGTACATCCTGGACGATGCTCTCGAGCTTCGATTTATTCAGGTTATGGCCGTAATGAATATCCGATAGATGTGCAATCGTCATTCCGTCGAAGGAAAGAGGCAAACCACGTATTCCTAACTCGATCTTGCGCTGCCTAACATAGGTCGGCTCAATGTATCTGGCATAGCCCCCAACTGCTAGCGGCAGCGCCACAATTGCTCCTGTCATCATACGCAAGAAGCGCCTCCGACTAGGATTTGCAACCGAATTGTCCTTTTTCATATCTTCCGTAATTGGAGATTTTATAGCTATCCCCTGCCTTTATCACATGCATTCGGTCTTCGCTATTTTCAGAATAAGCTTCTATCATATCTTGTCCTTTTATTATGAATCAGCACCGTTTTCAATGCAAATCATTGTAGAATATGCTTTAATAACAACTGCCGACCGCTATAATAGGGTCGGCAGTCCATTGCCTATGTTGTTCATCAGCCTCAATTGATTGCGCTTCCATTATGTTGAAGTATAATACTCTGCATATTGCTGGACTACCGGCTGTACTAGCCAATCTAAACGCTTACAAAACATTGAAATACTCATTCTCCAACGCTGGAGCCGTTCCTCCCCCATGATGGAAGGCCCTATTCCAAAGTGCTCTTCCATGCATTGTTCAAGTTCCTCTTCCATCATCTTCATGTCCGAGCTGACATCACTAAGCTTCACTATGTACGCGGTAAGGCAATCGTATTCATCGTCGGGCGCGCCAAGTGCACGCAAGCCTAGTGGATCCCATTCGTCCACGAGCAGTTTCACCTTGCTGAAGAGGCTGTTCTCATCCCAACTGTTCTTGTCCTGTACTGGCAAATGGAGCATCAACTCGGCACCTCCTAGTCATCTCACAAGCATCCGGCGCACATTCAAGTTGTTATCCAATACTATAATCGATATTTCAATTTTGGAATACAAATTTTTCTTAAAATTATTTAATTTTTTACTGGCTTATTTCACGATCTGTACACCGTATCTGTATATATTTGTTTCTACAAGTTATAAAAAAGCGCCCCTCAGAGGGGCGCTTTTGCTTGCAGTTATTGCATAAACCAACGCTTGAACATTAGCTTCGTTGTATCTTTGTTCATCTCAGCAATGGAAGTTGTGAGCGGAATCTCTTTCGGACAGGAGCGGACACAGTTCTGGGAGTTACCACACCCTTCAATACCGCCGTCATCAAGTAATTGTTCCAAGCGCTCATCCTTATTCATTTCACCTGTCGGATGCGCATTAAACAGCCGAACCTGCGAGATTGGAGCAGGCCCGATGAAGCTCGTCTTCTCATTTACGTTCGGACATGCTTCCAGGCAGACACCGCAGGTCATACACTTGGACAATTCATAGGCCCATTGGCGCTTCGTCTCTGCCATACGAGGACCTGGCCCGAGATCGTACGTACCGTCGATTGGAATCCAAGCCTTTACTTTCTTCAAGGCATCGAACATCCGCTGACGGTTGATAACCAAGTCACGAACGACTGGGAATGTCTTCATAGGAGCGATACGAATCGGCTGCTCGAGCTTATCGATCAGCGCAGAGCAAGCCTGTCTAGGCTTGCCGTTAATGACCATGGAGCAAGCTCCGCACACTTCTTCCAAGCAGTTTGATTCCCAGCATACCGGAGC
Source organism: Paenibacillus alvei DSM 29 (assembly GCF_000293805.1). GTDB lineage: Bacteria > Bacillota > Bacilli > Paenibacillales > Paenibacillaceae > Paenibacillus_B > Paenibacillus_B alvei. Next base: position 46,477 of record NZ_AMBZ01000010.1, read on the forward strand.
AGTTGTTTTGCCGGATGCATCCACAGGATTCCGTTGGATTTCCATTAATGCGCTAATGACGTTCATATTCGGGCGATATGGGATCTCGAATTCTTCCGTGTACGGCTGCGCGTCCGGCGCATCCTGACGCGTCACGATCAACTTGACTTTTTTGGATTGTGCCACAGCTTCCACCATCGTTATTCCCCTTTCTTCTTGTTCGCCGTATAGTCACGCTTGCGCGGTTTGATAAGCGATACGTCCACATCTTCGTATGAAATTTCCGGCCCATCCGGAGTCCATGAGGCAATTGTTGTCTTCAGGAACTGCTCATCATTGCGATCCGGGAATTCAGGCTTGTAATGTGCCCCACGGCTCTCGTTGCGAAGCAGTGCGCTCTTCGTCATTGCTTCTGACAACTCAAGCATATTCCACAGTTGGCGGGTAAAGGCTACTCCTTGGTTGCTCCAGCGCGCAGTATCCGTCATATTAATATTACTGTAGCGCTGCTTCAGTTCTTTTATTTTATTGATTGTATCTTCCAGCTTGTTATTGTAGCGAACGACCGTCATATTGTTGGTCATCCATTCGCCCAATTCCTTATGGATTACGTACGCATTTTCCGTGCCATCCATCGTCAGCAGCTTCTCATACTGTGAAGTTCTCAACTTCACCTCACGCTCAAATACGCTTGTCGATACATCCTCTGTCGCTTTGCTCAAGCCGCGGACATATTCTACTGCTTTAGGACCGGACACCATACCGCCGAATATCGCTGACAACAGCGAGTTCGCACCAAGTCGATTCGCTCCATGATATTGATATTCACACTCTCCAGCCGCGAACAATCCCTTAATGTTCGTCATTTGGTTGTAGTCAACCCACATGCCGCCCATCGAGTAGTGCACAGCCGGGAAGATTTTCATCGGTATTTTGCGTGGGTCATCACCCATGAATTTTTCATAAATCTCAATTATGCCGCCGAGCTTCACGTCCAGTTCCTTCGGATCTTTATGCGACAGATCGAGATAGACCATGTTCTCGCCATTGATGCCCAATTTCTCATCAACGCACACATGGAAGATTTCACGAGTTGCAATATCACGCGGAACGAGGTTTCCATATGCCGGGTATTTCTCTTCAAGGAAGTACCATGGCTTGCCATCCTTATACGTCCAGATGCGACCGCCCTCACCGCGTGCTGATTCAGACATAAGACGGAGCTTGTCATCTCCTGGAATTGCTGTTGGATGAATTTGAATGAATTCACCGTTCGCATAGCGAACACCCTGCTGATACACTGCGCTGGCCGCAGTCCCTGTATTAATGACCGAGTTCGTCGTTTTGCCGAAAATAATTCCTGGGCCGCCTGTTGCCAAAATAACGGCATCAGCAGCGAAGTGCGTAATGTTCATGCTGCGCAAGTCCTGCGCTGTAATGCCACGGCATACGCCTTCATCATCCACGATCGCGGAGAGGAATTCCCAATGCTCATACTTCGTTACAAGACCCTCTGCTTCCCAGCGGCGAACTTGCTCGTCAAGCGCATACAGCAGCTGCTGTCCTGTTGTTGCGCCAGCAAATGCAGTGCGGTGATATTGTGTGCCCCCGAAGCGGCGGAAGTCCAGCAAGCCCTCTGGCGTGCGGCTGAACATAACCCCCATGCGGTCCATTAAGTGAATAATGCCGGGCGCTGCTTCACACATAGCCTTAACAGGCGGTTGGTTCGCCAGGAAGTCTCCCCCGTATACCGTGTCATCAAAATGCTCCCAAGGGGAGTCTCCTTCCCCCTTCGTATTGACTGCGCCGTTAATGCCGCCCTGCGCACAGACGGAGTGAGAACGTTTCACAGGAACTAAAGAAAAAAGGTCGACGTGAACGCCTGCTTCCGCTGCTTTAATCGTTGCCATCAGACCAGCCAGTCCTCCGCCAACGACGATAATGTTCTGTTTTGCCATAATGCGTCACCCTCCCTTATCCGATAAATGGAATGATTGATTGAATTGCTTCAGCCGCTTGGAATTCTGCTGAACGGAATCCGATCAGCGACAATGTGAACATAATTGCCATAACGATGAACAAGCCCATGCAAATTTTTGCGGATACATTCTGTGCGCGCGGACCAACTGTAATGCCCCAGCTCACAAGGAATGCCCACAATCCGTTCGTAAAGTGATAAGATGCAGAAATTGCACCAACCAAATATATGATAAACATCAGTGGAGAAGTAATAATGTCATGCATGTATGTGCCAAGCTGTTCATGCGTAATATTTCCAAGCGCAATTTGGACACGTGTTTCGTATACATGCCAAATGACAAACACAAACGTAATGACACCTGTTATCCGCTGCATCAAAAAGGCTACGTTGCGGCCGTAATTGTAATTGCCAACATTGTTCTTGGATGTGTACGCAATGTACAATCCGTATACGCCGTGATACAGAAGCGGAAGCCAAATGCCGAACAATTCTAGGAAAAATATTAGCGGCAATTCATTTAAAAATTTGACACTGCCTTGAAATGCTTCCTTCCCGCCTTCGAACGCGGAGTAGTTCGTCAGCATGTGCTCGACAAAAAAGAATCCGAGCGGGATAATTCCAAGAAGCGAGTGCAACTTGCGCGAGTAAAAGTATCCTCGTTTCATAAGCGTGCCGGTTCCCCTTTCCTTTTGTGTTCCAGTAGATTTTGGTAACAAACATCCTCATTTTACCTGCGCTTGTCGAAAGCGTCAATAATTTGTCACATCAATAGAGGCTTGAAATGGCGCGGTTGTTACCGCTTTCGACAACATTCGCGATTCTTCTTAAAAATCGCTTTCTATAGTTATGTGAACAACTTGTGACACTACCATGTTACTCCTAATCCCCTTATAATGGAATTGCAATGTTTTTATATCTTTTATAACTAAAACGCATAAGCAATCATTCATTTTTCTGTGCAGCCCATCATTCATATAATAGGAGGCTATGAAATATGCTCGATTTATTAGAATCATTCGCAGCCGTTGTTGAGCTGACAAGCTTGAATCAAGCGGCGAAGCGGCTGAACATCTCTCAGCCCGCGTTGTCCAGGCAAGTGGCAAAACTTGAAGAAGAGCTTGGGGTAGAGCTATTTATTCGCAATGGCAAACGGCTTGAACTGACGCGTGTCGGTCAGCTTACGTATGAATTCGCACTCGATATTCGGAATCGGCAGCTCGACTTCCTGAAGTCCATCGCAGCCTTCAAGGCAGAAGGCCAGGCAACCATCACGATTGGCGCCAGTTTAACCACACTGCAAACGACGCTGCCTTTGTTCATTTCCTCCTTCGTCGAGAGACACCCAGACGCAAGACTGAAGGCCGTTACCGGCAAAACGCATGAGATCATCTCTCTTGTCCGCGAGCAGACCATTGATCTAGGCATTGTAGCCGATGCCATCCGTGAGCCTGGACTTATGTGCATCCCGTTGTTCGCTGATCATCTTCAACTCGTGCTGCCGCGGAGACATCCACTTGCAAGCATCCGCAACTGGTCAATGGATCGCTTGGACGGTCTCCCTATGCTTCTGTTTTCAAAAGGAACCTGGTATCGCAAACTGATTGATAATCTGTTCCGCCGATACCGAATCATGCCGGACATTCGTATGGAGATCGACTCCTTTGAGGCAATCGTACGCTTGCTTTCCACTTGTCACGCAGCCGCCCTGCTGCCGCACTCCTATTTGCGTTTGGAGTGGCTCAAGGATAATGATCTGATTGCCGTTCCCTTGAAAGAGTTGAAGCAAACTGAACGTGTAACTTCCATTGTATACGGAGAACAGGCACTATTAAGTCCTATCGCTACCCAATTTATTGATGAAATGATGGAAGCAGCAGCCTTATCGAGATTAGGTAAATAAATCTGAATGATAAGGAAGAAGAAGGATTTTACGCAGTTGCTGTCGAATTTAGTTGGCTTTAGATAAATAGAAAAAATCACTAGGGGAAAATAGGGAGGAGATCGAAACCATGAGTGTATGTACTCGTTGTGGCAAACCTATCAACGAACATGAATTTCATCAATGCAGTGGGGAGAACACTGCTAAGCAAGCCAGCCCAACAGCCGATGAATTTGTGCAGCAGGTCTCTGCTGCCGCAGAGAGCGATCCTTTCACGACGCCTCAAGCGAACCACAAAACCTCAGGCAATACTGTACCAGATTGGGCCAAAACAATCGACAAAAAGAACATCCTTCAGTTGCTAAAAAATCCTGCGAGTGCTCGCAGCCTTACCGTGTCCGACTGGATATATGCGGTCATTGCAGCGTTAGCATCTGCTTTGGGCTTTGCTCTTTTTGGCTATACACTTTTTGGAAGCCTTTTCGCTTCGCTGATGGGTTCAGTCAGCTTCTTAAGTTCACGGTCAGTCACGCCGCCATTTAGCTTTTTCCTTCAATTGTTCGTCTATCAATTGATTGTACTGGCGGTGCTCTTTATTAGCATATGGCTCATTAGCCGCTGGAAAGGCAGCAAGCCGCTTGATTTCAAGACTACATTGATTCAACTTGCGGCGATGCAAATGCCGTTCGGCTTGGGATATCTGCTCGCATTCCTTCTTGCACTCTTAAACTTCGGAGCATTAGCGGTAGCCGTAGCTGCCTTTACTTGGTTTGTATCGGTTATTGTTGCAACAACCGAATCGATGGAACAAGCAGAAGTCATACGTCCGAATCGCTTCCCGTTCATCACAGCCAGCATGGGCATGTACTTCTTCCTTACATATCTCGTATTCAAAATTGTCATCTTGTAATACTTCATAAAAACACAAAGCCTGCAGCTCGCTTTCCATTCCAGCGACAACTGCAGGCTTATTTGCAACGTATTTTACTTCCCTTTTAACATGAACGCTTCTTCGAAATCCTCAATTTGCGTATTCGTACCGATCATCACCATAATATCCTTCTCATCAAGCACATCTTCGGCTGTTGGTGCAATAATAATGCCCTTAGGCTTATTAAGCGCAACGATGCTGCATCCGAACTTGGCTCGTGGATTCACATCCTTAAGCGCCATGCCTTGCATACAGTTCGGCACGCTTAGCTCAGCAATGGTATATTCCTTGGACAATTCAATGTAGTCCAGCAAGTTCGGCGATACAAGCTGATGCGCAACGCGGATGCCCATATCCCGCTCCGGATAGATTACCCTATCCACACCTAACCGCTCTAGGACACGTCCATGCAGCTCTGATAGTGCTTTGGCAACAACCTTCTTCACGCCAAGTTCCTTCATTTGTATACTAACAAGAATGCTTGTCTGAATATCATCACCGATGGCTACGATCGCACAATCGAAGTTCCGTATGCCGAGCGAGCGCAGCACCTCTTCATCCGACGCGTCCGCTACTACCGCATGGGTTACGAGCCCTGTCACATCCCCGATTACTTCCTCATCCTTATCAATGCCAAGAACTTGATGTCCGAGCTTTACAAGCTCCTTCGCGAGACTCGAACCGAATCGTCCCATCCCAATCACTGCAAACTGCTGCAACTCCATATCCCTGTATACTCCTTCGTCCGTTACAATCTAACTTGCTTATCCTATCGTTATTTTTCCTTCTGGGTGCCGGTATAATTCCCGTTCATTTTTCGGGCCTAACGCATAAGCCAACGTTAATGGGCCAAGACGGCCCGCGAACATCGTCAGACTTAGCAGCACCTTGCCAATATCCGATAAATCCGTCGTCAATCCCATCGTTAACCCTACTGTCCCAAACGCCGAGGTTGTTTCGAACAGAATCATCAAAAAGCTGTGATCCTCTGTCGTTGATAGTATCATCGACACAATAATGACAAGGAACAACGACAGCAAGGTTAAGGTAACTGCCTTAAAGATTCGATCCTTCGCCAAGCGATACCGGTAAATGACGATATCTTCTTTGCCGCGAATCATGGCAAGTACAGCTCCTACGAGAATAGCGAACGTCGTGGTCTTAATACCACCGCCGGTGGAACCCGGTGAAGCCCCAATGAACATGAGGATGATCATAAAAAATTGCGAGGCCTGCCGCATGGCTCCGATATCTATCGTATTTGCCCCTGCTGTACGCGGACTGACCGACTGGAACAGCGACGCCCAAAATTTCTCCCAGCCAGTCAAGCTTCCCAGCGTGCGCGTATTCGTAAATTCAAAAATAAATATAACGATCGTTCCGAGCACAATGAGCAGCCCCGTCATCGTTAACACGATTTTTGAATGGAGAGACAACTTACGGGAACGCTTATAATCCACTAAATCAGACAATACGATGAAGCCAATACCGCCAAGTATAATGAGCAGCATGGCTACCATATTGATAACGGGATCCCCTGCATAGCTGGTCAAGCTTGTAAACGGCCCGCTCACGGAACCGAACAAATCAAAGCCAGCATTATTAAATAAAGAAACGGCATGGAATATACCGAAATAAATCGCTTTGCCTAATGGAAGATCGAATGCCCAGCGTACCGAGAACAGCACAGCTGCAACTCCCTCGATACATACCGCAAACAAGATAACTTTACGGATAAGGCGTACGATGCCTTCCATACTGCCTTGATTAAGTGCTTCCTGCAAGATAAGCCTTTCCTTCAGCGATATCTTCTTCTTCAAGGCAAGTGCAAACAGCGTTGCCATTGTCATGAACCCAAGACCGCCGATTTGGATGAGCAGCATAATGACTACCTGCCCGAATACCGTAAAATGAGTGCCCGTATCAACTACTACGAGCCCCGTCACACAGGTTGCTGACGTTGATGTGAACAGTGCATCAAGAAACGGTAAAGGAACCCCTTTGGCGTTCGATATCGGAAGCATAAGTAAAAATGCGCCCAATAATACAATAGCTGCAAATCCAGCAACCAGCACTCGCGCCGGTGTCAAATTGAATCGAATGGCCTTTTTTGTTCCCTTCAAGGGAGTCACCTCTTTTTTTCCACGAAAAAAAGCACTGGAAATCCCAATGCTATCGCTGGTATCCTGACGTACATGCCTACGAGGTTAGCTGTCGGATTCGGGCACGTCCAGGCTGCCCTATTCGCTAGCGGACTCTGTTCATCCACATTTGCGAAATTCACCCCATCTATCGGGTCCCCCGCTTTCGTTCATTCACGAAACTCGGCTTGTATGCAATTCATAACGAGATTATATACGTTTCCCTTGCTGCATACAAAGTCAAAGAATGAACAAATTAACCAGAATAAGACGAAAAACTTGAATAAATAGCGCTTACAATCCCCCATTTTCTTCGATTGTATTCAAAACACTCATTATCGCTGATTGTTTCTACATTTTCTCTGCTGGACTTTACAAAGTTGAAGTGGATAAAATGAACAAATAAGCAATCATACGCGATAACGTGTGATGTGATGGAGGTTCTGACATGTCCTATATATCGAAGCCGCTTCTCCTTGCTTCAGTGGCTGGATTTCTATTATTCCTCATTGTGCAGGTATTCATTCCCTTTCAACAAACAGAGGCCATATCTGATTCGACAACCACTCAAGCCATCTTAACGAAAGAGGAGGCGGCCCGCAAAGCGCTCACATTTGTGCAGGATTTAAACCGGCATCATATCTCGATGACAACTGAGCCTAATATCGCCCCTACCGTTGTGTATCGCAGTCAGCCTACCGTGTCCGGCTATATTAGCAAGGAAAAGCTGGCTTCTTCCTTCCAGAAATGGGAGCCATCCAGCCCATATGATACCTACCAAGTATTGCTGAATACGATGCATTCTGGCAGATCAGGTGTGATGTGCATTGACGTGCACATGACGAGTGGCCGTATCATTGGATTTGAATTCAAAGATCAGCCATCGAGCGCTGCCAGCTTAGGCTGGGTCATGGGAAATCAGGCGGGTGAGACGTCAGCAGAAGAAGAGGAGCCTGTATTGGATGCAGCGAGCCGCAAGAAACTTGCAGACGCACTCTTGAAGCATATGGGATGGAATTCTTCCCAATTAAAGCATAATGAATCGTCTACAGAATTAGACACCGTATCGTACTTCGTTCCTGAAGCCCATGTCGGGCAGGCTGCATTGAACGTGAAGGCTGTCTTCTCGCAGGATCGTATCGTCATGCTGAAGCCCTTCTGGTATATTCCACACAGCTACCAAGCAGAGGAGCTTCATCAAACGAAAACCGCTTCTTCCATTTACAACATTGGATATAGGTGGATGACAATTCTGTTAAGCGCATGTTCCCTTATCGCCTGCATCGTCTACCGCCGCGACCTAAAGTTCGGATCGAAGACACTGTTCGTACTAACGGCTGTCTCATGCGGAATTTCACTGCTGCATGTATGGAACGCACTGCCGGGACTCTTTGCGCTTGAACTCCAAATCACTTTGGATAGTGTGAATATGGGGCTGTCCTTCGCCATTCAAGGCGCGGTTACGGTTATTCAGGGCGTTATTCTCTATTTCTCTATCCATGCGGGCAAGCGAGCATGGGCATTGTCTGCCTACAGGGATGTACTGCCTACATGGAGCAATACTTCATTCGGCAGCAAGCTGGTTCAGGCATTATGGATCGGAATCGCGTATTCAGGTGTATTGCTCGGTCTGCAAACTGTTATTTTCTTTATTTTAGAATCCGGATTTCATGCGTGGTCATCTACAGATGCCTCCCAATCGCCGATTAACCTGCGCATTGCACCGTTGTTCCCTCTTCTCGCATGGGTTGCAGCTATTTCTGAGGAGGGCGTGTATCGCTTATTCGGGGTAGGCCTACTGAATCGTTGGCTCCGCAATCCATGGCTTGCTGGCATTCTACCGACACTCATATGGGCGTTCGGCCATGTCACCTATCCGATCTATCCTTATTATTCAAGACCAGTAGAGCTGTTGTTCATCGGAATGTTGTTCCTCTTCATTATGCTGAAGCATGGTTGGTGGACCGCCATGTTCGCACATCTAATGCTAGACAATTGCTTAATGTCCTTGTCATTCCTGCTTGATGGAACCATGAAGGGCTTTATCATTGGATTTGTGTATCTCATTTCACCCATCGCCATTGTGTATATACTGGCTAAGATGCATCACAACCATCGCCGAAGCACATATCGAATCCAATGGAAGTAAGCTTGTTGCCAAGTGCATAGTTTCTATAAAAATAGAGCCGTTGCTTCGCAAGGTGTTATGTATATACGCACCTCTCGAAGCAACGGCCCATTGTTTATTATTTCTTTTCAACGAATTTTTTGGCTTCCTTCACTGCTGTATCCAGTGCTTTCTGTGCATCTTCACCCAGCATGACAGAATCAATTGCGGTCGAAAGGTGACGGTTCATTTGGTTCCAGTTGCTGTTGAGCAAAAAGGCTGGTGTGTTGTCGGAACGCTCCAGCATGTGATAGAACGGTGCATACAGTTCGGATTGATCAAGCTTCATTTCCTGCACAACGCTCTTGCGAATCGGCAGGTCAGCATCGCTCTTCATTTTAACGGCTTCCTCCGAAGTAAAGAACTTCACGAACTCCCATGCCAACTCTTTTTGCTTGGATTGTTTCGCTATCGATACTGCACTTACGGAAATTACGCCTTTTACAGGCTTGCCAGGGAACGCCGGCATTTCAACGGTTCCGAAATCAACCTTTGCCTCCTTGAATCCTTCAAGCGGCCATACGCCACTTTCCCACATCCCGATTTTCCCCGCTTTGAAAATGTCATTACCGCCCAGTTGTGTCTTTCCGCCTACCAGAACTCCATATCCATCTTTCACCATATTGCCGAACATTTGAACTGCAGCTACGGTTTCTGATCCATTCATAATGCCTTCGATCGTTTTGCCATCATCACTGATGAAGCTTCCCCCGTTGCTCCAGATGAATCCTTGCAAATCGTATGGATCATTCTCAGCGCGAACACCGAACCCATACTGCTTCTTCGATTTATCTGTCAGCTTCGTTGCAATATCCTTAAAGTCATCCCATGTCCAGCCATCCTTCGGATATGGAACGCCCATCGCGTCGAAAACTTTCTTGTTGTAATACATAGCACGCGTCGTGAAGCCCGCAGGCAAGCCGTACGTCTTGCCGTCTACTTTCACGTAATTGAACAAGCCTTCGTATATATCATCTAATTTCAAGCTTGCATCCTTTTCCGTAAAGGAATCGAGCGCCTCCAAGTTTGAATGATACGTTGGGAAATCCCACATCAGCATAACATCCGGCGGATTGCTCGCACCGAACGATGCAGCCAGCTTCTGATCGAAGCCATCTGCATAAGGCTCAATTTGTACTTTAACGCCTGAATGGGACTTCTCGAACGCTCTCGCAATATTTTCTTGAACCTTCAGCTTTTCGCCTGTATCCCAGGTAGCAAACCGAAGAACTGTTTGTTTCCCCTTGTCTCCTCCGGAGGAACCTTGTTCTCCAGATCCTCCGCCACAGCCAGCAAACATAAGTGCAAAGATCGTTAACAGAATAACCAATCTTGACCTTCTCTTCATCCTGCTCATTCCCCCCAAATGGTTGCATCTCCAACATATCTACACTTTAATAACAATAAAGCGTTTTCAAAACGGCGAATTGTTTCGAATACGGGGTGAATTTGTTCGATGGAAAGGCGGAATATCGTTCGCCTCTCGTCATTTTTGAGCAGTCTGTTCTCCCTTTTGTCCGCTCCTATATTGACTCGGTGTCATCCCACAGCAGCGCTTAAACCATTTACTCACATATTTCCCATCTACCATTCCAATTCGTTCAGCAATATCTTGCAGCGTCATCGCCGTGTTGAGCAGCAGATCCTGCGCCGTTTTCAGCCGCATCCGGTATAGGAAGGTAACAAAATTCTCCCCCGTCACCTTTTTGAACAATGTACTGAAGTGGCTGCGGCTTAAGCCAACTCGATTTGCCACATCGCTCACCGACCATGGCTCACTCACATTATCCGCAACCAATAGCACGGATTGCATTACCGTTTCCGGCCACGAATTAACCCTGAGCTCGAATTTGCGCTCCACCTCTGCTGCTCGATGCAGCTCCTGTACCGCTTCCAGCCACCCCTCCATCCCCTTCAACGGGCCTCGTCTGCTCCAATGCAGCTGAGGGCAGGAGGATTTACATTCCTTCAGCAACTGCTCTACCTTCATCCAAGCAGAAGGATGATATACATAGAAGCAGCGATCGATACCGCATGGAATATACGAACATGGCCCCTTTGTTTCATGCAAAAGTGTATCTCCAAGGTACTTCCAGTACTCTCCGCCTCGATTGGAGGCCTTACCAGCAGAAGGAACTTGCTCGAAACTGTCAAATATTTTGACTAACATGATTTCATGAGGCTCATTCAGCCAGCTCCATTGTGTCTCCCAGCGCAGCTTCAACTCATGATGGAAGTCATTGCGAAAACCGCACAGCCACGCATAGAATGCCGCATTCCACTGCGTATCTTCCTCGCTGGAATCCGCGGAGCGAACAATTGGAGAAGACTGTTGGTCGCCGGCAAGCTCCTCTTCGAACTTATGTAGATAATAAGCAAGCTCCTCGTCTTCGAACGCCGTTTTTAACAAATAGCCTGACGCTCCAAGCATCATGCCTTTTTGTGCGTACTCGAAGTCGCGATGGCAGCTAAGCAGAAGCACCCTTGTTTGCGGCGCCTTTTCCTTTATACGCTTTGCCAGTTCAATGCCGTCCATCTCAGGCATCACGATGTCTGTTATGACAACCTCTGGTTCGTGAAGCAGGAAAGCTTCCCATGCCTTTTGACCGTTCGGGGCATCGGCTACGACTGCCATGTTGAATCGTTCCCAATTTACGGTTGCCATCAATCCTCTGCGAACAATACTCTCATCATCAGCGATCAGCACTTTAATAGGGCTGTCTGTCATTGGGTGCTTCCTCCTTTTTTGGCCAGCGTATCGCAATCGTCGTGCCGCTTCCTAATTGAGATTCGATACTTAATCCATATTCGGAACCAAAATGCAGCTTGAACTTTTGATCCACGTTGTACATACCAAGCCCATGCCTCTGAGTAGGGTCACTCGGAGCCTGCAGCAAAGCACATCGACGCTCCTCGCTCATCCCTTTTCCATTGTCAGTCAAGGTTAAGTACAGGTCTGAATCGTTGTCAATGAGACGTAGGGCAATCGTTCCATACCCATCTTCGAAAGCGTGGAAAAAAATATTTTCAAATAACGGCTGCAAGCTCATACGCGGTATGACTGCTGTCATCGCACTTGATGCGATGTCCACCTTATATCCGAATTCTCCCTCATACCGAACATGTTGAATTTGCAGAAAATGATCAATAAGCTCCAGTTCTTTCGATATCGGAACCAATTCCCGCGTCACATCCAAGTTCGCTTCTAGCACAATCGTCAAGTGAGCGATCATTTTCCTTATATCTTCATTGCCCTGCAGCCTAGCCTTCCATTGTATGGAGTTCAACGTATTGAACAATAAATGAGGATTGATCTGGTAGTGAAAAGCCCGCAATTCAGCTTCCTTTTTGAGCTGCTCTTTGGCGGCGATCTCCTTCACCAGTTCTTCGATCTGACCGATCATTTTATTAAAGCTGTTCGCAAGTGATCCAAGCTCATCTTCGTCCCGCACTTGGATTCGGGTTTTTAGTCGGCCAGCCCCTGCTGAATTCATCGATTCTTTGATCCGCTTAATTCTTCTTGTTACACGTGTAGAAAATAAATAGGCAAGCACAAGTGCGAAAAAGCCAGACAGTCCTAAACCGAATAGGGTGTAAGACTTAATCACGCTCGAAGGCTGATTAAAATATTGATAGGGAAGTCTGGCTTCAATCGTCCAGTCATTGATTTGCAGGCTCTGCTTCCATACAATATCATTCTCTTGCACAGTGTTGTCGCCTGATGAGCGATATATCGTCTGTCCGCTTCCGCTCGTGACCGTTACAATCGACTTCGTGTCCTCTTCGAACATGCGAAACAGCTCAATCAGCTTATCTGCGTTCATTTCAATGAGAATTTTACTGTCCTGCAAGGGCCCTGACTGGTTGCGAATCGGTACGACCAAGCCAAGCAACTTCTGGTTCGGTGTATCTTTCTCATCCCGATAATGTAATGGCGAATAGAACCCTGCCCAATACTCTCCAGCATGATCGGCAGGTATTTGTTGCCACCAAGGCTGTTGGAACAAGACATCGACATTTAACATACTGTCTCCGTAGTAATATCCGGATTTTGTAATAATGAAGATCCCTCGATCATGCAATCTTTTAAGCGCTTTCAAGAAATCTTCCAAATCGTTTTTATCCTGCACCTGTGAATACGTCCTGGGAATCTCCGCAGAGATAACATTCTTATATGGATTAAGCAAATACGAATAAATATAGCCTGCAATCATACTCATCTGATTTAATTCCGTATCCAGTTGGTATTGCAGCTGATTAACACTGTTCTGACCATATTTGCCGAACTGCTCTTGCAGAAGACGAGAGGATTGTTGATAAGAAAGCACGCCCTGAATCATTAGCGGCAGAAGCGATGACGCCAAGAAAAACAGCACGAGCTTCAAGCGCAAGCTTCGCCTAGGATTCGGCGGCATATTGGCCATCCATTGCTGTAGCCGATGTAAGACGCCAGACTGTGTCATATGAGTTATTCCAGTTAGCTTTTCACGCGGCGCTTCGATACGAATCATCCCCTGTTGCTCATATGGACTAGTTATGATGTGGATGAGCGTTAATGTTATGTGAAGTTTATCATAACCAATTTTAACCTGACAATGGAGACCGAGGTTCCTCTAATCATTTTGATCGAGACACCAATTAGGCAGATAGGACGAACAAATAACAATAGCTCCCGTGCGCGCTGAGCAGTAGGGAGCCTGTTCATTCCGTTCATTGGAGTGGTTGATTGACATATTCATTGGCCAGGATAAGGAACACACTGGAGGTCCAAGTAAAAGCCCGATCACGGAGTCCACAGCCAGTCTTCGCATCGAAGTTCTCTGCCATCCCGCTGCGAGAAGCCATGCGGCAGAAGCGAATTGCGGCCTCTTGTGCCACTTCCCGCTTCCCGCTGCGCTGCAATCCATCGATTAGCAGCATCATGACCGGAGCCCAGATTGGCCCAAGCCAATAGCCGTCCGGCTCGTAAAACGGGCTATTCAGACTTTCCGTAGCAAAGCCATTCGGGCTGAAGAATCGTTCTTCGTCGGCAACTGCCTTTACAAGTGCTTGCAGTACTGATTCTGGAAGGCGATCACCCAACAATATCGGCATAAACGGAATCAAGCTGTCCCCTTGTGCCGGCTCATGTGTGCCTGAGCGGATAGCCCTAAACTGCCCCCCCTGCCAAAAATGCTCCATCATCCGTCCGAGCAAACTGTTCGCAGCATTGCGCCATTCCGCCGCTTCATAAGCCTTGCCTAGCTGTTCCGCTATTTCCGCGAGCACCTCGAACTGAATAATTAAGTACGCCGACAAATCTGGACTTTCTATAGGACCAACACAGCGGAAAATCGTGCTATTATCCCAGCCGCTGTCATTGCCGTGATTGTACTGAGGAATTCCGTCATGATCGTCATCTCGGCAATTCATCCACCATTTGCTCCACTGTGCAAGCGGATCATAAATTTCACGCAAACGATCCGCATGTCTGAACCACTCATTGCGCTCCATCATCCAGCGCAGCGTCCAGCCATGAATAGGAGGCTTGCAGCAATTCCACAGCGCATACTTGTCATTGATGAAGTCTGGAAGCTGTCCAGATTCATCCTGCTTGTCGAACATGATCATGAACTGATCCCAAGCAAGCTCGGGTTGGTTGGCAGCAAGCGCCATTGCGTTGAAGCAGTGATCCCAGCTCCAAATGTTCGTCATCCAATTTTTTGACATGTACATCGCAGGGCGTGATAAATGTCCAGCCTCAGGTACCACACACGACCATGTGATGTAAGCAGCCAAAGCACGCGCTTCCTCCAATTCCTCCAAGGCAACAGGCAAACTCTTGTCGAGCCATGCGTCAAATTCCTGCTTAATGCCTGCAACCGCCTCATCAAAGCAGCCCACTGACGCCAATGTCCGTATGGCTGGCGGCTGTATCCGATACTCTTCCAGCATCAGTTCCGCCTCCGCTGTCCCATTGTTGATTGCATCAGTCGGGCTACACTCCACTACAGCATATTTGCATCTGGATCGTTCCCATGGAGCATCTACCGCAAGCTCCCCTTGCAGCAGCGTAAGCATAAATCGCATTTCGGTCGTGAAATGGTTAACCTCATAGCGTCCATCCTGATGCGGCAGTACATAATCATAAGAACCAGCGACTAATGTCAGCCGAATCCCTGCTCCCCGAGCTCTTATCCGCATTGCGCCAGTCTCGGGCAGACATAATTCCGCTCTTCCTTGCCCGCCTTCTTCAAGGAGAGTCAAGGAAGAAGGAGAAGTATGAACTGAGTAAGGAACGACTTGATCTTCAGCCATCAGTTCCAGACGAAAAACAGCACCGCTCGTGTCATCTCCTCCACGAACCGTACGGAAATACAAACCTTCCTCTCGCTTTCCATGCTGTGGCAAATACGATACCGTTAGAAAAGTTCCAAACCGGCTAAATGGGATGTGATGAATATCAAATGGTATGGTTGCCGACATCCGTTACTCCTTATCTGGCAGGCCTTTTGCCTGCCCTGTCTTCTTCAAGTAAGCTCGCCATGTAATGCACCACTCAGCCGGATTATCCAGCGATTCCTCGATGTTCTGATGTACTGTGCTGTGATGCGGCGCAGACTTGACGATCTCTGGCACGCTGCGAGCTTCCTCTGCAATATGGGCTAACGCTTGAATATACTCATCAAGATCATCCTTGGAGTATGATTCCGTCGGCTCCAGCGTGAAAGGCTGCGGTACAATATATGGATGGTGACTCGTCCAGTAATGTAATCCGAAATCACACATTCTGCGCTGAATGTCTTCGGTCGTCACCCCTGTCTCCCTCGTCAGCTTCTCCCAACTGTAGCGAACCTGCTCAAGGCGTCCTCCTTTTACATAAGGAACGCTAGCGCCTGAGATCTGTAATATTTTATGGTACAAGTAATTATTGTTCAAGACAGCAATTTCCGCTACATCGCGCAGTCCTTTTGCTCCTAAGCTGCGAATCCAAGCATAAGCGCGCACAATTGTCTGTGCAACGCCATGGAAGCTTCTTACTTTGCCGATGCTCAGCTCTTGATTGGTGTGCAGTACGAAGCGTTCGCCGTCTCGTTCTACAATCGGCCCTGGCAAGAATGGCTTCAGCTGCTCTGTAACCCCCAGAGCGCCTGCAGCAGGCCCGCCGCACATATGAGGAGCCGCAAACGTCTTGTGCAGGTTGAAGAAGCACATATCGAATCCTGCTTCCTTTGCACGTGCAATACCGAGCAGACCATTGGCATTAGCTTGATCGTAATAGCAAATTCCGCCCGCCGCATGCACAATATCCGTGAACTCCTTTATGCGTGGATTGAAGATTCCCGTATCTTCCGGGTTGGCTACGACGAAGCCTGCCGTACGATTTGATATCGCTTTTTTAAGCTTTTCAATATCTGGGAAGCCATCCTCATCCGGATGCAGGGTAATAATCTTGTATCCCTTCACAGCCGCCGTTGCAGCCTGAGATGGATGAGAGAAGATCGTCGTAATCATTTCATCGCGCTGATCGCCTTCTCCATTCGCCTCATGGTAAGCTCGAACGATGGACGCCATCGCAAATAAGGCTTGAGTCCCGCTGCCAGGCTGGAATGAGAAGGCATCTATCCCAGATATTGCACGCATCGCCTCATCCAGCCGATAGATGATTTCCAGTGTTCCCTGTACCGTGCGGCTGTCCTGCAATGGATGCAGTTCCGTCAGCTGTGGATTGCGCACAAGCAGCTCATTGATGCGTGGAATGTATTTCATCGTGCACGTGCCTTGGCCAATCTCTATATTAAGATCGCTACCAAGGGTTTCCTGCGACAAACGCAAGTAATGGCGAAGCACCTTCGCCTGACCAATCTCAGGAAGCTGCGGCGCCTTCGTGCGCTGCATCGAAGCTGGAATGTGAGAAATGACGTCGCCTACCGCTTGGACAAGCTCCTGCTCCGCCTCTGGAACGAGAACCCCGCGTTCTCCTTCCCGATGAAGTTCAAAAATGACCGGCTCATCCCATTTCGCCTGATGAAATTGTCTGACTGTACGATCCTTGCGAACGATTTGTTGCATTACTCATCACACCTCTTCCATATTAGCGGCTGCTTCCGACATACCATCTGCGGATGTCCTTGTAAGCGAGCAGTTGATGTCCGGCTGTATCGTCTTATTCAGCAAAGCTGTGAGTTCGTCAACCAGATGGTCAATCTGCTCCTTCGCCATGACCTCGGTTACACAGAACAAAGCACTCTGCCCCATTTCAGGGAATGATCCGGACAGATCCAAGCCTCCAAAGATATTTCGTGTAAGCAGATGCTCATTGATCTGGCTAACCGTTAGACCTGTTGCCGTGAAGTCGATGACGAATTCCTTGAAGAAGGCATTCTCATAACGCAGCGCAACACCAGACAATGTGCTCAAACGAGCCGCTGCATAACGAGATTTCTGCATGATCGTCTCGCCTATCTCGTACATGCCATGCGGTCCAAGCAAGGCCAAGTAAACGCCAGCCGTAATCCCCCATAATGCAGTCTGTGTGCCAACAGACTCCTTTCCCTGCTCGCGCTGTGCGAAGGAGGTACGCTCATAAGCTACGTCGCCGAAGCCATACTCTCCCTCGACAACAGTTGGGACTATGCCGAACAGCCGGGACGGATACTCCATGACGAAGCGTTCTTCATCATGTACAGCAATAAAACCTGACTGCCCGCCGCCATAGTTCATACGAATGCCGAGCGGCTGCAAATCCCCGCAGACGATATCTGCACCGTATTGGCTTGGAGGGGTCAATACGCCGAGCGATATTGGATCAACGCCTACAACACTGATTGCCCCATATTCGCGAGCTAGGCGGTTGATTTCTTCACCCTGCCGCTCAATGATACCGAAATAATTCGGATTCTCTATATAGACAGCTGCCGTCTGATCAGACAACTTGCTCCGCAGATCATTCAAATCCAATAGTCCGCTATCCGATTCCGTTTGAACCGTGATGACGCGGATATGCGGATGCAAGTAATTTTTAATAATCATTCGCTTGTCAGGGCAGAGAATCGCTGGCAGGAGCACCTCTGTCCGTCCTGTCATCCGAGCAGCCATCCGCAGCGCAGTCGATGCAGCTTGCGGCCAGTCGAATGTCGGTACGTTGACAACATCCATATCGACCAGTTCAGCCACAAGACTCTGATATTCGAACAAGGCCTGAAATCTGCCATGATCCTCATAAGGTTCTCCGGCATAAGCTGTCACGAATTCCGATCGTTGATTGATCTCATCGCATACAGCAGGCACGAAATGCTGCCAACAGCCTCCACCTAAGAAGCTTGTAGCCTGCGAAGTGCTCACATTCGCCGCCAGCAAACGTTCAATATGACCCTTCAACTCAAATTCATTCAGTGCGGGCGGCAAATCCATCTCCGACTGCATGCGCAAATGCTGCGGAATATCTCGATACAGCTCTTCAATGCTTGCAATGCCGATCTCCTGCATCATCTGTGCCTTAACTTTCGGAACCGTATTCGGAATATAAGGATGCACATTCGATTGACGTTCCTTCATGACGTGCGTTCTCTCCCTTCAATATTCAGATCAAGTGTTACGCCAGTCCCCCGCCGTCCACAACCAGCACGCTTCCACTAACCCATTGCGATAGATCGCTTGCCAGAAATAGTACTGCATTTGCAATATCCTGCGGTGTACCAATACGCTCCAAAGGTCTGCCTACGGCAGATGAAGCAAGGAATGCTCCCTCCTCGACCGCCAATTGTATGGCCTCTTCACGCAGCAGCGGCGTATCTGTATCGCCTGGACATACGCAGTTGACACGAATATTGTCCTTACCGAAGTCGATTGCCATGGCACGCGTCAAGTTCACAACTCCAGCCTTCGCAGCACAATACGCTGCGGCTTGATCGCCGCCCTTCAGCCCCCATCCGGATCCGGTATTAATAATGCTTCCGCCTCCTCTAGCGGCCATAACTGGAATCGCATATTTGGACAACAAGTACGTACCCTTAAGGGATACGTCCACAACCAGATCCCAATCCTGCTCCTCTAGCCCAACGACCGTCTTGCGACGAATGACGCCAGCATTATTGAACAGAATATCAACGCCCCCATACCATTCCTGTGTCAGGCGGACTGCACGCTCACAATCTTCCGCTTTCGTGACATTGCAGGACACAAATTGTGCTTCTCCTCCTGCATTTCGAATTTCCAGGACAGTCTCCTGCCCTTGCTGTTCTCCAATATCAGCGATGACCACATTGGCTCCGAAGCGTGCCAGGCATTGTGCCGTAGCGCGTCCGATACCAGATGCTCCGCCTGTAATCATCGCAGTCTTGCCTTTCAAGCCAAAAACATCTATTTGCTGCATCATGAATAGTCCCTCCGTTATCTGTTCAAGTTGTTACCCCTTCATCCCTGTTGTTGCAATACCGGTTACGATATAACGCTGCGCTGCAAAGAAGATAGCAAGCGGAGGCAAGCAAATCATGCACGTAACGGCCATAATCGCATCCATCTTCACCTCGTACATCCCTTTGAACTGCGACAAGCCCAGCGTCAGCGTGTACTTGCTCTGATCATTCAAGAAAATGAGCGGGCCCAAATAATCGTTCCATGTGCCAAGGAAGTTGAACACCGCAACGAGGATCAATGCCGGAGCCATAAGCGGTACAATCAGGCGGATAAACGATTGAAGCGGATTCGCGCCATCGATGCGGGCTGCCTCCTCAAGCTCTGGCGGAATCGTCATGATGAACTGACGAAGCAAGAAAATATAGAATGCCGAGCCAAAGAAAGAAGGAACAATCAATGGCTTCAATGTGTTAATCCAGCCAAGTGCATTAAATTCCATATATAACGGAATCATTGTCACTTCCCAAGGAATCATCATCGAGGCAAGCAAAATAATGAACAATGTCTTGCTTCCCTTAAATCGAAATCTGGCGAATCCATAGGCAACAAGCGCAGAGGACACAACCTGACCAATGAGTGACAGCACCGATACGATCAATGAGTTTTGCAGGAACACATCAAACGGTTGTGAATTCCATGCCTTCGCAAAGTTCTCGAAATGAAAGCTGCTCGGAATCCACTGCGGCGGAAAAACGAACAATTCTTCGGGCGACTTCAATGATGTTGAGACCATCCAATAGAAGGGCGCCAAGAACAATACGGTAAAAAAGATGAGCAGTGCGTAAGTCGTTATTTTTTCATCACAATCTCCCTCCTCAGCCTTTGCCGCCCTTCACTTCACCTTCGTAATACACCCATGCCGACGAAGAACGGAATACAAGCATCGTCAGAACAAGTACAATCGCAAACATAAACCACGCATTGGCAGATGCGTAGCCCATCTTGGAATATTTGAAGGCATTTTCGTACATATACATCGCATAGAAATACGTGGAATTGAGCGGGCCTCCCCCCGTCAACACCAATGCGAGCGTCAACTGCTGGAACGCAGAAATAATCGTGGTGATCAGGTTGAACAAAATGGTCGGACTAAGCATCGGCAGTGTAATTCGGAAAAACTGCGACACCGTACCTGCCCCATCAATTGCGGAAGCCTCATACAGCTCACGCGGGATATTTTTCAAGCCTGCCAAGAAAATAAGCATCATCGATCCCTGTCCCCATAAGCTGGCGAACACCATCGCTGCAAGAGACCATTTCGGGTCATTCAGCCAATTCGGCCCTTCTACCCCAATAAGTGATAAGGCATAGTTCAAAATCCCGTATTCTCCGTCGTACACCCATGACCAAATCATCGCCAGCGCGACACCGGAAATAACGGAAGGGACATAGAACGCTGTTCGGAAAAATCCACTGCCTCGCACGTTGCGGTTCAGCAGTATCGCAAGTCCAAGCGCAATTAAAATGTTAACAGGCACAAATATAATGGCGAATTTCACTGTGACCGTCAGTGATGTCCAGAACAACGGATCATCCGTGAACATGTTAATAAAGTTATCCAATCCGACAAACGTCTTCTCCCCTACAATTGGCCAATCAAAGAAACTGATAATGAATGAAAAAAGGAGTGGACCGAGCGTGAATGCGAGAAAGCCGATTATCCATGGCATAATGAATAAATAAGGCACGGCTGCATGCATGCGAAGCGAAAACGATCGTTTTTTTCTCATCTTCATAAGGGCTTCGTTCCTTTCTTTGTTGTTCGTGATCATAGGTTGCAGTGTAACAGGCGCTGCCGTTCGATGATGTCAGGACAGGATGCTCGGCTCTTCTATAGCACAGCCCTAATTGATGGGCACATCGTAGGTACCATTGTAGATGAGATGTAAGCGTTTTCACACGGAAGGCTGTTTTTCATTAGGGGGGACTTTGTTCGAATATATTTTGCGGGACAGGCAGTAAGGGGGATTTTTGTTTGTTCCATGACGTTATTTTGTTCGATAGGAAAATAGCAGACGTTGACGAGGATGAGTTAAGCAGTACATGCAGCCTCGTTTTTCACAGTAATGAATGTTTTTGCAAATGCAAACGGTTAATAAGCTTGCTGCGAAAAAAGGCCCGGTCAAGGTTTATCCTTGCCAGGCCTTTTTTATGTTGCGCAATATCACTTTGGCTCTTTCTTGATGAAAAACGATGCGATAATCAAAACAACGGCCAGCCCAATCTCAATATTGAACATTGTCCAGAAACTATCGTTAATATAGTAGAAAGGTTGGTTTACTGCTGTTCCTGTATCTTTCAACGTTCTCATGTATACGTAATCATTCCAAAACATAACCAGCAACAGATGCGTAAAAGCCCCATATAGAAGCGCTACTCCACACTTAAAAATAAAATCTCCTCCCCCAATTACGATGGCAAATCTGGCCCGTTCCATCTTAATGATAAAAATGATTTTTTGAATGATAAACCCAAAAGAATATAGCATATTATCCCAACCCATGACAGAGTGAAAGTACACTCGAATATAAAGAGGAGCCGAGCCGCCGCCCGATTCCAGGGCCAAGCGGAAGTCCATTACGTCAACCGTAACTGTCGGAACCAGCTCAAAAAAGAAGCCTTGCAGCAACGATCTGCAAGGCTTCCAGCTTTCCTTTTATTTATCATGGTTCACGTCATTATCCACATCGGCAGCCTCCAGGTCTGGGGCATCCGGCTCGGCTTCCTGTGGTTCCTTCTCTTGCTGGAGAGCGGCTAAGATCGTATGCGCCAACTTCTCGCCAATCCCGATTTGTCGGAATTCCTCAACCGATGCTTCCCGAATCTTC
This sequence comes from Paenibacillus alvei DSM 29, assembly GCF_000293805.1. Lineage (GTDB taxonomy): Bacteria > Bacillota > Bacilli > Paenibacillales > Paenibacillaceae > Paenibacillus_B > Paenibacillus_B alvei. The sequence goes on from NZ_AMBZ01000010.1 coordinate 68,781, forward strand.
TTCAATGATCCGAAATGCTTCAACAGATGCTTGCGCCGCTTCTCACCAATGCCCGGGATCGAATCAAGCGCTGAGACGACCATCGACTTCGCACGCCGCTCCCGGTGGAATGAAATCGCGAAACGGTGAACCTCCTCCTGAATGCGCTGAAGCATGTAGAATTCTTGGCTGTCCCGACCAAGAGGGACAATTTCTGGCGGATCACCGGCCATCAACTGCGCCGTCTTATGCTTATTGTCCTTCACGAGTCCACAGACCGGTATCGTTAATCCAAGCTCGTTCTCCAGTACATCAAGCGCGGCAGACATTTGACCCCTGCCTCCGTCTACAATAATCAAATCAGGCATTTCGAGCTGTTCTTTCAACACCCGCTCATACCGTCTGCGAATGACCTCGCGCATCGTTTCATAATCATCAGGCCCCTGCACCGTGCGTACCTTATACTTGCGGTATTCTTTCTTCGCAGGCTTGCCGTCGATGAAGACTACCATAGCCGATACTGGATCCGAGCCTTGAATATTCGAGTTGTCAAAAGCCTCAATACGGCGGGCATTGTCGATGCCGACCGCTTCTCCGAGCCGTTCAGCAGCACGCAAAGTGCGATCCTCATTGCGCTCCTGCATCTTGAACTTCTCATCCAGCGCAACACGTGCATTTTCCATTGCCATCGAGATCATCTGCTTCTTAAGCCCGCGCTTCGGAATGTGCACCTTGACGTTCAACCATTGCTGAAGCGCCTCTGCACCGGCAATCCCGTCATCCGTTCCGTTATTTGCTCCCTCATCTAATTCCTCTATGCGGCTCTGTTCATGTTCATTGGCAATGGATGAGTCATCTTGTGTGTCCACTGAGTCATCCTGTGTATCCACGCCCGCAACAGATGAAGTGCCACTTGATTCCTCTGCCTCAGCATCGTTTTGTGCAGCAGATGTGTCGAACAGTTCCGAATCAGGAAGCAATATTTCCTTAGGCAGTGCCGGGTTCTCACTATAATATTGCGTCACGAACGACATGAAGTCCGCATACGCTTCCCCATAGAATGGGAACTTTGTTGCATGCCGTTCAATCATTTTGCCTTGTCGAACATACAAAATTTGAACACACATCCAGCCTTTATCTACAGCAAAGCCGAATACGTCGCGATCCAGTTGGTCGGATGTATTTATGTTCTGCTTTTCCATAATGGCACGAATCGCGATCAACTGATCCCGATATTCCTTGGCACGCTCGAATTGCATCTCTTCAGCGGCTTCTTCCATCTTTCGCTGCAGTTCCTTCTTAATCTCCTCATGCCCGCCGCTTAAGAACTTCGCGATCTCCTGCACCATTTCTTCATACTGCGCCTCCGTTACCTCATACTCGCAAGGTGCAAGGCACTGTCCAATATGATAGTACAAGCACACCCGATCCGGCAGTGTTTTGCACTTGCGAAGCGGATATAAGCGATCAAGCAGCTTCTTGGTCTGCGTAGCGGCAAATGCGTTCGGATATGGCCCAAAATATTTGGCTTTATCCTTCAGCACGCGACGTGTAACCTCAAGCCGCGGGTGGCGCTCATTCGTAATTTTAATATATGGGAACGTCTTATCATCCTTGAGCAGCACGTTATATCTCGGATGATGCTGCTTAATCAGATTACATTCTAATATGAGGGCTTCCATGTTACTGGAAGTGACGATATATTCAAAGTCGCGAATTTCCGATACCAGCCGCTGCGTCTTACCGTCATGGCTGCCATTGAAATACGAACGTACGCGGTTTTTCAATACTTTAGCCTTACCGACATAAATAATGGTTCCCTCACGGTTCTTCATGAGATAGCATCCCGGCGAATCAGGAAGCAATGCCAGCTTATTGCGAATTCGCTCCAATGCCTGTTCCCGTTCTGCAAGCTCCTCTGGCGACAGCTCCTGCTGCTCGTCCGTAGAATAACGTTCGTTCCAGCGCTCCTTCCAGCGCTCTACCCGCCAATTGGATTGGTTGTTGTCTATTTCGCTCATCGTCCTCCCCCTTTCCTCTATAATACGAATATATGATCCTATTGTATACGAGTGAAGACATAAGAAAAAGCCCTCCCGCAACGGGAAGGGCTGGCAATCTATCGCTTGCGATTCACATCAAGCTCAATCGAGATGTCCCTCAGCAGAACACACCTTTTATAGGTTGTCCTCTGTAATAAATCTCGATTATTGATGTTTGCTGATCAAGTTCTTCAATGCATCCTTGGAGTTCAAGCCTACAACCTTATCAACAGGCTGACCGTCCTTGAACACGATGATAGTAGGAATGCTCATTACGCCAAAGCGGGAAGCGGATTCTGGGTTCTCATCCACATTCACTTTTGCAACAGTCGCTTGACCGTTTACTTCGCTTTCCAATTCATCGAGGATAGGGGCAAGCATTTTACAAGGGCCGCACCATGGCGCCCAAAAATCGACCAATACAACGCCTTGCTGACCTTCAACTTCAGTCTTGAACGTTTGGTCGGATACGTTAACGATAGCCATATTTGGTTCCTCCTTTATGTTAGAAGCTTACAATCTGAGTCAACATGTAAAGTATACCACAGTTCAATGTTTTATGTGAAATTTGCACTTCATTTTTGCATCCAATTTGTCACATCCTAAGAGAGCGCTGTCTTTACAGTCATGGCGCAGTTCGGTATACTTATAGCGATAAGAAATTGGGTTAAAATACCTGTTGATGCCGTGACATACGTCATTGTATCAGACATGTAAGAGATAGGAGGCCCCTTGATGGAAGCGAGAGCAATTGATCCGCGTGAGCATGTGAACGAGGAACCGCGCAACGATTTCTCCGATTTGATGTTCGGGTTCGGTGCAATGGCCGGATTTATGACGGTAGTCTTTTTCGGCATGGTTATCGTGAAGTTCATCATCTCCTAGCCCTGATCATGGTGCGTTCCCCTCAATGGAGCGCACCACAGTGGCATCCCTATTACCATGAATAAGCCCGGTTCGCATTGCTTGCGACCGGGCTTTTATTTGCAATTATATAGCATGAACGGGAGGCATACTGGCTTCTTAGCCGAAGCTGCGATGCTATGCGGCATGAACAGCTTCAAGCTTTCTCTCTAGCTAGCTTCCCCGTTTGTTCCGTCCTTGTACATGTACCACTTTCACAAATGGCTGAATCCGGTGCATAAGCCGTTCGGCCTTATGCACATCCTCTCCTTCACGCGTGAAGCTGAAATGCTTCTGCAGTGCTTCCAAATCATAATTCGACGTGTAGAATGTTGGCTTACGGTTCATTCGATAATTCAAGATAGAGCCCAGCACATGGTCGCGAACCCAAGGAGTAATATTTTCTGCCCCGATATCGTCGAATACCAGCAGATCGGTTTCCTTCATCATTTCAATCGTTTCCCGCAGCTTCTGCGGCTCTTGGAACATTGACTTGAGCTCTTCGACAAACTCCGGCATATAGACGATTACCCCGGTGTAATTGGCCCGAGCGAGTTCGTACAATACGTAGCTCATAAGAAATGTCTTGCCCGTCCCAAAAGGCCCGACGAGGTACATGCCCTCAGGCATCAATCCTTCTTTCTTTGTCTTCTCAATATATTCAATGATATTTAAAACGGCAGGCGATCGATCAATATCATTCTCTAGTATTTCGGAGGCAGAGTATCCGCGCTTGAGCGCAGTCTCATCTACATAGAAGGAACGTACCCGGTTATAAATCGCCTGTTGGCGCTCACTAGCCAGCAGCTTCTTGCAGGGTACCTTCCGATCATATACATAGTTGTTCCCGTTCAGGTTATCGGCGCTCAGCATCGTATAGTGGCCATGGAAGTCATTCGGACACTGATCCAAGCCCGGACAGTTGGTACAGTGCCCAATTTCCGTTACATATTGGTATAGCTTATTCATATTGATGCGAAGGTCGCGATCCGACAACTCCGGATATTTGGAGCGAAATTGCACGATCAATGGATCGTTGAGCAGCTTTTCTATTTTCTGTTCCGCCTGAGTCCGGCGGGCGTTGACCGGCAATTGCTTCAAAATATCTCCGATAGATTCCATAAGTCGCACCTCCTATCCGCTGTAACTTTATTATACTCGTCCTTCGTCCAATCGTCGCGCCAATTCACGAGCACGCTCTAATTCTTCCGGTGTCAGACCTGATCCCGCTTCACTCGGTTTAACGACAGGAATCGATGGCTTGGCTGCTTTATTATTGTACCGGCTGCGCGGCCGCTGCTGTCTGCCAGCGTCTTGGCGAGAAGCTTGCGTTCGACCAGAACCATTGACCTGCGCCTGTTCACGAGTATACATAACCGCTTGTTCATATGTGCGTATCTGCTTTACAAGCATATTGGATACGATCGCTTCAACGAAGTTCCGATTTAGTCTGTGCTCCGATCCGCTTACCAGCATCGTCATCAAATAATGAATGAGTACATTGATGACCTCATCAGGCATCTTATAATTCAAATCCATCTTGGTAAACATATCAAGGAAGGAGTCCGGGACTGCCCCTGGGAAAAACTTCTCAAGCAACTGCGTATACGGTGTATTGCGAAGCAGCATGTTATATTGATGAATATCGCATTTGTCGCGGAATTGCGGGGGAACCTCAACATAGAACTCCATTTGCACCGCAACTTCCTCTTCATGCTCTTCTTTCACTTGCTCCTTCTGTTCAATTCGATGCTGCACTCGCTCCCGATGCTCGCTTCTCCGCTTATTCTGACGGAAATGAAGGTGAGCACGGTGCTGCAGTTCTTCCAATGCGACCAAGCCGTCCTGCGTGAAGACGCCGTCTTCATCCAGCAAACGGCACAGCTCTTGCAAAGTCAGCTCGAATTTGCGGACAACGTAATTAATTGTACTCATACTTTCTTTATTGTAACGAAGCTGCTCTACGAACTTGCGGTTGTAGGACTGCTTAGGGAACCGCATAATAATATCTGCATAATTGATTTCAACAGCTTCAGGTTCGGCATCCGCAATCGCGGTACGGCTCGGGGCGACTTCCTGAAGGGCCTGCTCGAGCTCGAAATCAATGACATGCGTATTCAGGCGGAACAAATCGTAGAATGGTATAGATATGTTCTCCCGATGCATATTGGATGCCATTCCTTCAAAGGGGTCATCCGTAGTAAACTGCTGCCGTAAGGACAGCACCGCGTATTTTCCAACCTTATCCCGCAAAAGAAGAGTTAAATGCTGTGTTTCGAAAAATTCCTTTGGGGACAAGGGCTGCTGCAGCTCATATTCATACATACAATCATCCATATCAGGCAGCATCACTCTTGACGTATTCAACAGTCCGACCGCTTCCAGCTTGGAAGCCTGTTCAATGAAATAGGTGCGTCCCTTCTCACTTGGCTCCAATCCAAGGAGCAGGAACAATCGGCGCTGCGCATCTACAGCTGAATAGCCTGTCTTATCTGATGCCACATGCTGGCAGAGAAGCTGATACATGCCGATCGCAAATGCCCCCACCATTGGTTGATACACATGGGACAACATCTTTAGATCCAGTTCGCTCAAGCTAAACTCTCGATAAGCCACATATCGATGATGTTCTGTAAAATGGTGCATATTCGACATCCGCATCGTCGTACCTGTTTCTCCTTCCGCTCTACTCAGTCCACCTATTGTAACATATATAGAGTCTGCCCGTCCGACAAAATCGTGGTAAAAAGACATGCAATTCCGATCAAAAAAGCATAAAAAGCGCAGAGATCATGCCAGATGCTCTTCTGCGCAGAAAAGGAAAGATGCTAGTTATATCTTCTATTGTATACCTAGGCAGAATACTAATAATCGTTAAGATCGCACGCTCTCAATCACGTTGTTTTTCATAAATACAATTTTCGCCCCATCTTTCTCAAAGCAGAAAAATCCTTATTTCCCAACAATCCTAGAGCCCCTCGTTAACATTTCTTGTCGGAATCGCTGGCACTGCTTCTTGTTCATGGTGCCGCTTCAGGAATTCGACGATAGCTCGATAGACGCGCATCTCATTCTCTTTTTTAGAGAATCCATGTCCTTCATCATCCAGCACGATATATTCCACATCCCGTCCAAGCTGTCTAAGCTTCTCTACCACCTGATCTGACTCTTCCTGTACAACACGGGGATCATTCGCCCCTTGGATGACCAGCATCAGATTCGTCATGCTATCCAAGTACGTAATCGGGGAATCAGTAATGAAGCGCTCCTTATCCTGCTCTGGGTCACCAACCCACTGCTTCATGATTGGCTTCCAATGATCAGGTACAGAATGATAGAACGTCAATAAATTGCTAACGCCGAAAATAATCTACTGCCGCACGGAAGTAATCTGCATGCCGTCCAGCATATCGTTTCATTGATCCGGGTAAAGTCCCTAGAACCTACAAGCCGCAGCACCTTCTTGCAGGCACTGCGGCAGTTGTATCCGCTTGCGTATCACTTGCTCATTGCTCATAGTTGCTTGCGCCGCTTAAGCAGTTCCGCATATTGCCGCTCCAGTTCCTCGATATTGTCTCCCTTGCGCGGAGCAGACAAACGCCCCATCAAATCCGCCCATTCCAGATCCAGCTTCAATCGCTCCTCAGCCGACATCGATGAGGACGACTGTTCAATTTTCTGCACTTCCTGTGCTGGTACAAAATCTGAAGTAACGCCTCTCTCAACAGGTCGAGGTCGCTGACGCTCGCGAAATGCTTCAATTGTCATCCATTCCAGTTCGCCGTCTCGGAACACAATGGTATGTGTAGCCGTTCGATCCAGCAGCATGCGATCATGCGTCGCGAACAGGATCGTACCTGGATACTCCAGCAGCACACGCTCCAGTTCCTCGCGCGTGTCGATATCCAAGTAATTCGTCGGCTCATCGAGGAGCAGCATATTCGCTTCGCTCATGAACAGCTTGGCGAGCTGAGTCTTCACCTTCTCGCCCCCACTCAACTGCCATACCGGCTTCAATGCCTCATCCCGTCGCAGCCTAAGCCGCGCCAATACCGTCCGCACCATCGTCTGATCATAGGCGCTCGACTTCAATACATTGTCCAGTACACTGGCCTGTAGATCCAAGGCATACAGCTTCTGATCGAAATACGCCATTCGAGCGCTTGGGGAGAAGCGAATCCGTCCTCCCTCCACCGTCACATCACGCTCTTTTGCAGTTCTCAGCTCATATACCTCCACCAATCGGCGGAGTAAGGTTGTCTTCCCTGCTCCATTCGAACCGACTAAGGCGACACGCATATTCGGCCGAATGCTGAAGGAACTGCTGCCCACCAATTCACGGTCGCCTGCACGCAGTGCAAGCCCTTGAACCTCCACAGCCTGCTTACTGCGAATCGGAGCATGGCATTCCGCATTGAATAATACCTGCACCTGCTCAAATGGCTTCTCCACAATCTCCAACTGATCAAGACGCTTCTCTATCGCCTTAACCGTCTTCTCTACCTTTGCCTTCTTGCGATTGAAGTGTGGACGCGCAAGCCTCATTTCCTTACTGGTCAATCCCTTCTTAGGCCTGCTGACCTTACTTGCATGCTCCTTCTTCTCTACAATCGCTTCCTGCAAGCGGCCTCTTTCTGCGACATAATTGTCATACGAGCGTTGATGTTCCAGCCGCAGCCGTTCCTTTTCCCTGCGATAGTCCTCATACCCGCCGGTAAAGACATGAATCTGTTCGTTCTCCACTTCCCAGATTCTCGTTGCTACATGATTGAGCAGCGTTCGGTCATGTGAAATGAACAATAGCGCGCCCGTTCTGGAGTATTCGATCATCCGATCTTCCAGCCACTCCATTCCTTCCACATCCAAATGGCTTGTCGGTTCATCGAGCATCAGCAGTCCTGCCCCTGCGTTCATGGCCTCATTCAATCGGCGTTTCGTGCGCTCCCCGCCGCTTAATATCACTTCCTCTGCTTCTTCCTCCCGCACATCATCCAACTGCGGTACGAAAGACGTTACCACATTACATACTACGGTTCCTTCATCCGGCTCTACCATGCCAGCCAATATGCGCTGCAATGTCGTCTTCCCGACTCCGTTGACGCCAATAAGTCCGATACGATCCCCTGCATAAATGCGAAGAGAACTGTCTGTGCGGAATAAGCGGCGATCAGCTACATAGGCTGCCAATTGATGGGCCTCTAACACGATTTGGCCCGATTTATTCTTTGATTGTGCTGTATATTTATTAGTCATAAAAAAACCTCCCTGGTAACCCAGAGAGGATAGTGTGCATGCGGCTGCAAGCTTGCACATCGCTTATATCATGGAATTGAACACGTATGTTACGCACGTGTCTATTAAACGTATGCCACAGCAATCCGTTCTAAGCAACGATTCGTCTCTCCCCAATTCTCCTCATCCAATGTTGAAACTGAGGCAGTGGGGACAAGTGCAATACCGTTGCGTTATTCCATTACAAAATAAGTGATGAATCATGCAAGCTATCAAATATAACGGCCGATATCAATCTGCGAAAATGGGCAGACCTATCCTCTCTGAACGTACATTTTGAAATATAAAGCTGTCAAAATGACTTCTATCAGATCAGATTAGTTCAACATCGCAGTAGATACCTTGCCCTTTCATTCGAATAAAATCTATGCATCGAAAAGTCCCGATGCGTTCTGTATCATTGTATGCCAATTAGCTCAAATTTATCAAGTACAATTTTCATTAAAACATCTGATATCCACTCTTGCGTAAAAAATGAATTGTCTTTCCGCTAATAAATGCCCCTGCAAGTCCAGCTATCGCCGTTAAATATCCCTGCAAGCCGATGCCCGTCAAATTGTCCATAACCGATGCATCCTGCTTCCACAGCATGATAACCATTGCCGGCAGCAAAACGACTAAATATACGCCGATTGGGAACCACGTTGTCTTCATCAGCATGTTCAGAATAAAGCCAATGCCGAACATCATCACAAAAAAAGCACCATTAAAATGATGACCATTATCCAGCCTAACATGTTGCAAACCGCCTCCTGCTTTTCTTCATCCAATCTATAATTATCCAATAAAATATCCATATTTCGCTAATTACTGATCAGTCTTAGTGTACTTGCACCTGGGCTAAAAATCAACGAACATTCAGTGACATTTATCACCTCTTAGTTGAATGCGATGCAAATTATAGCTACAATGGCTTTAGAATGGCGATTTTCACAATAGTGGTTGTGGTACACAATCTTTTACGATAACGGAGGATAACGCGATATGAATGAAGCAGCTTTAACGCTCGACGGTTGGTATGCACTCCATGATTTCCGCACGATCAACTGGGCTCAATGGAAAAAGGCGGACGATGAAGAGCGTGCGCATGCGCTTGAGGAATTGCAAACGTTATGGTCGGAATGGTCCGAAACGGAAGCAGACAAGAAGGGCAGCACTGTCGTATACAGCATCGTAGGCCAAAAAGCCGACTTTGTCATTTTCCACCTTCGTGAAACACTCGAAGAGCTTAATGCGCTTGAAAATGCGCTGAATAAAACGTCTTTCGCTCAATTTACGACACCAACGTATTCCTATGTCAGCATCGTAGAACTGAGCAATTATATGACGAAGCCAGGATCAACCGAGGATCCGATGGAGAATCCGGAAATTATTGCGCGTCTTAAGCCAACCTTGCCGCAGAGCAAGCACATCTGCTTCTATCCAATGAATAAGAAGCGCGACTTGTCCGATAACTGGTACATGCTGTCCATGGAAGAGCGCCGCAATATGATGCGCAGCCATGGCATGATTGGTCGAGGCTATGCGGGTAAAGTGAAGCAAATCATTACAGGCTCCGTAGGTTTGGACGATTGGGAATGGGGCGTTACGCTATTCAGCGATGACCCGCTTCAATTCAAAAAGCTGATTTATGAAATGCGCTTCGATGAAGTCAGCGCGCGCTTCGGCGAATTCGGCTCCTTCTATGTAGGGAACCACCTCACTATGGATAAGCTGAATGACATGATGAAGCTGTAGCTTCATGCATTCACGGCTACCATCATACTCAAGAGCGACAAACCGGGAAGCCTATGCGGGCAACCCGGTTTTTTTGCTTTCCTCTTTATCAAAATCATGTACATTCAATTCCATCAGCCCCTATGCATACATGCCCTAACCTTCGGCAATGGTTAGCTCGGGAAAGTGAGCAAGGAGGCAGGGATCAAGGCGGATCCCTCCACCAAATCTCCTTACGGTTCGACCACAAGCGGCCCGCGTTACGCGCCAATCAGCTTCTTCTTGCACAACGGCTGATTCAGTTTTCAATTGATTGCATACCGCTGTCTCTGCTGTTAAAGCAAAAAAAGCCATCCTCGCACATTCGTGCAAAGACGGCCTCCCAAATTTATAACAATCGTATTCGTACAAAGCCATCAACAGAATGACTTGTACAACATAATGCTTCGGCTTAGAAAAACTTCCCTTTACGAAGAGCAAGGGAAACTCCGCCAATGATGAACAACCAGCGGATATCGATTACTTTTTTCAATTGAGCAGCCCAGAAGCCTTTCAGCTTCTTCTTGCCCACTACGCCAATCGCTTCGCCTTTACCCAAGGAAGCAACAGTCCCTTTGTTGTGGAACTCGAACTTCTTCAGCGGCTGGTTGCGGATCGAAGCAACGATGTTGCTTGCACATACCGGACCTTGCTGCATCGCCATTTGCGCTGTAGGCGGATATGGACGATCAATTGCCGGGTTAATCATGAGCGAGTTGTCTCCAATAATAAAGATGTTATCATGGCCTGGCGCTCTCAAGAATTCGTCAACCTTCACGCGGCCGCGCATTGCCTCGAAGCCTGCTTGCTCAATTAAGCGGTTACCGCGAATACCACCTGTCCATACAACAGTAGAAGATTTAATTTCTTCGCCTGTTGCAAGTACTACACCTTCAGGTGTGCATTCTTTAATCGCTGTTGCCAGCTTGAACGTAACGCCTTTTTCTTCAATACATCCATTGCATACTCAACAAGCTCAGGATCGAAGCCTGGAAGTGCTGTTGGTGCTGCTTCGACGTTATAAATATTGACCAATTTTGGATCAACATCGAACTGTTTGCACAGCATCGGAATGCGATCGGACAATTCACCGATAAACTCAATACCTGTGAAGCCTGCACCACCTACAACAAAGTTCAGACGCTCAGGATGAGTCTCATCTTGCTTATATAGAGCAAATTGATGTTCGATATGCTCACGGATAACGCGAACAGAATTAATGCTGCGAATGCTATACGCATACTCAGCAAGACCCGGAATACCAAATGTTTCTGGCTCTCCACCGACACCAATAACCAAATAATCATAAGACAAAGTTCCGTCTTCAAGAATGACTTTCTTATCTTGAATACGAATTTCCTTCACCGTAGACTTCACAAAATCAATTTTGAATTCATCGATCAGCTTCGAGATGGACACCCGAGCATTCTCGTAGGAATCCGTACCAGCAGCTGGCATATGCAAATGAGTTGTAAAGTAATGATAGTCATGTTTGCTAACTAACGTTACGTCTGCCTCATTATAGTTTAGTTCTTTTTGAAGACGTTGCGCTGCCATAATGCCACCGTAACCCGCGCCTAGGATTACGATTTTAGGAATGTTACTCATCTTTCATTAGCTCCTTCCAATCAGGTCAATCATTTTGTGTTGGTTGGTTATAACATGTTACAACTTTAATTATGAATACCTTTGTTCTAGAAACCCGCGTATATCCTCAATCCAACGAAGTTGTGAAAAACCCCACAAAAAACCTTAAACGTTATCTAGACAGTAAAACATCATAGCAATCGGTAATCATTTTTATTATGATCCAAATGAATGAAAGTAAACCAAACAATAGAACCATAATCACTTGCACATCGCATTATGCCCAACATCGACAAATTGTCGACAATTTACATACAATTCAACTGCAATGATATCGAGTTTCCAAATAAATTACAAGCACCTTTTTTGTAGAACAATCAATGAAAGCGGTTAATTTTGATAATTTTCACATTTATATCGACTTCCTTAGGCAAAGTACGGTTTCCTTCTTGTCGAGCTCCGTTTATAATGATAGATGTGCCTAAATACACAATGACCATGATCACATGGTCAGACATCGCCATTGGAGGTGCTCTGCCTTGAATTCACAACTTGCATCGCAACCAGATGATGTAGTAGATATTTTAATTATTGGTGGCGGGCCTGCCGGTATGTTCGCCGCGTTCTACGGCGGAATGCGACAAGCTTCCGTTCGCCTTATTGAAAGCATGCCTCAGCTCGGAGGCCAATTAGCAGCATTATATCCGGAAAAATACATCTATGACGTAGCCGGATTCCCGAAAGTAACAGCGCAGGAACTTGTTAATTCCTTGAAAAAGCAGATGGAGCATTTCAATCCAGATGTTCGCTTGGAAGAGAAGGTTCTTGGTGTAGAAAAGCTTGGAGAGCGTCTATTTGCCGTTACTACAGACAAAAGCGTTCATCATGCAAAATCAGTTATCATTACAGCAGGCGTAGGTGCATTCGAACCTCGTCGTCTGGAGCTTCCAGAAGCAGCACAATACGAGAAATCGAACCTGCACTACTTCGTAAGCGACCTGCAGCAGTTCAAGGGCCAGCGCGTGCTAATCAGCGGTGGCGGCGACTCTGCTGTCGATTGGGCACTTATGCTGGAGCCTATCGCAGAGCAAGTTACACTCATTCATCGCCGCGACAAATTCCGTGCGCGTGAACATAGTGTGGAGCAGTTGATGAACTCTAAGGTTAAAGTCATTACGCCAACAGAAATTACCGCGCTGCATGGAGATGCAGGCCGTATTGAGCGCGTAACACTGGCTGACACCAAATCGAAGGAAGCATTCGATATTGATGTAGATGCAGTAATCGTCAACTTCGGCTTCGTATCCTCGCTCGGTCCGATTTCCGAATGGGGGCTTAACATCGAAGGCGGCTCCATCGTTGTCGATTCCCGCATGGAAACAAACATTCCAGGCTTGTTCGCTGCCGGTGACATTACGACTTATCCTGGTAAGCTGAAACTGATCGCAGTCGGCTTTGGTGAAGCGCCAACCGCAATCAATAACGCTAAAGTATATATCGATCCAACAGCCAAGCTGTCTCCTGGTCACAGCAGCAGCATGAAAATGTAACTAAATAAACGAAAAAAGGGTATCCTATCTCCAACATCTTTATATAACGGAGGAGGATACCCTTGTTTCATGTTTGTCCACTATGCAACGGCATTATCAGTACAGAAATCATATGTCCGAACTGTTTGAACCCAGCCACTGACAGCGGCAAACTGGAAGATTATGTTGGACCTTACGCCCCGTATCAGCCAGACGATTCCACATCTCATGAAATCATGCTTCATGATGGTTCTGTGTCGATGCAGTGCCTGCATATAATCTATTGTGAGCACTGTCATGCAACTAACTATGTGAACGGCTTGGCTTGGGAGTAAAGTCTCGGCATGCCGGTCATCTATGTGCATACCGGTATTCGGAAGAGGGTCGGACAAAGGCAGCGCCTTTTCATTTCCTCAAGCAGCAGCGCGATGAATTCTTCATCCAATCGGAGCCTGATTGCCTGCTTATAAGAATCAATAAGCAGTTCATCGGAAAGCAAAGCCATCTGCATCACAACCTTTCCTAAACTTTCCTGCCGGGTTCATCATATCACGGCTTTAGAAAGCAGAACAAGCGTTCCAATATCCACAGGCAACTGTGGAAAAAATGTGAGTAATATGTTGATAAACGTCAAAAATCGTTGTCTAGCAGTGGGGATGATGTGGATATGGTTATTCACATCTTTTTGGCCTGTTCATTAATAAAAAAGTTTAATCACATCATGATATCTATTAAATGTTATCTATCAAATTTACACTTCTGGAATCTATACCCAGTGATTGTGGTTACTGCGGTCTCGTGTTTACCTCAAAAATCCAAATATGTCCCGAACGGTCTATCCCATAATCGAAGCCCAACTGTCCGATTCCAGGGTATTTCTTCTCTAAAATGGCTGTGGATACTCTTGTCAGGTGTTTCATTTTACTCTTTTTAGCGCTAACGCTTTGTCCAGGAAGCGATTGAGTAATGCCTTGGGCTGCGGTAAGCATCGTACCTCCCTTGCACAAGTTCGTCACGAACAATCCTCTTTTCGCTAATCGTCCAACCATTGCACGAAATCCCCATTTGCCGTTCTTCTTCACTACCTTTACTCGATAATCAATCGGTCTTCCGCCAATTGTAGCAAGATCAATTCCCCGCTGTATCAGGTTGGCGCGCTTTTTTTTCACACCTGACAATGATCGCACCATGGCGTCGAACTCGTCGAAGCTGCGCGTATTTGAGCGGTACGTATAGCGATAGGTCGATCCACTTTTCGTTACTTTTATTACTCCCGAACCACCAGTACCAACGACAGGCTTGACGACGACATAACCGTATTTGTTCAACATTTGGTGAAGATTGGACGTATTATAAATGCGCGTTGCTGGAATATGCCCTGCGATGCGCGGATCTGATAATAATGCCGCAGTCTTCAACCACTTGTTAGCTAGCTGTCTGCCTTCCATTCGTGTCTCCCCTTTCGTCTTCAATACTTATACATACTCAAGAGAAGCTCACGATTCTTGTATGATTGTCCAAGGCACACGCCTTATTTCATTGAACTGGATCAATATGGACGCTTAATGCTTGTCATTTTCAAGACTGGGATGGTATCGTATAAGGGATAATAATGGATGGATATAAAGGATGGGAGCGACCGTCATGTCAACTGCAGCTGTATATGAAGCGTTGTACTGGATAGCGATCGTATCCATGTCTGTCGTGCTTGTGCTTGCCAATGTCGGAATACTTGCGATCGGCTTTCAATTTTGGAGAAAGCATAGACGGGTGCTTGGTGCAGCATGCTGGCTGTTCTCCGTATTTTGCTTCTATTTGATCTCCATCATGATCAACAAGACGTTCTTATGATGGTCATGTCCTGATCAAAAAGCTTGATCGTCTCCCGCATGACGGACAACGGGGCAAAATCCTTGAGCTGCGCGCTATGCGCTGCCTCAAGGATTTTTGTGCTTCACCCTGCATTGAGCCGCTTAAGCCGTTCCTATCTGAATGGAGGAATCCCTTTGATCATTCATGTACTCGTTGCAGATGATGATCCGAATATTGTAACAATGCTGCGCCTTGTGCTGGAATCGGAACAGTATCACGTCTTCGACGCAAGTGATGGGCAAGCTGCAGCACGTATCCTGGAGCAGGAAACCATACATATTGCAATCGTGGATGTGATGATGCCGCTAAAGGACGGATGGACCTTATGTGCCGAAATTCGCCAGCAATATGATATTCCGGTTATGATGCTGACCGCGCTGGGGGAGCTTGAAGACAAAGAGCAAGGATTTGCAGCCGGCACCGATGATTATTTGGTGAAGCCATTTGAACCGAAGGAACTGTTATTCCGCATGAAGGCGCTGCTTCGTCGGTATCAAATTGTCTCTGACAGCCTCATACGTATTGGTGCAACGACTATAGATCGTCAAAGCTATACGATAACCACATCCGGTGCAGAGCATACACTCCCACGCAAGGAGTTTGAGCTGTTGGCTCAGCTTTCTTCCTATCCGGGGCGCATCTTTACTAGAGAACAACTGCTTGCTTGGATATGGGGTGCCGACTACGAGGGAGATAGCAGAACCATAGACGTACATATTAAGCGTCTACGTGAGCGCTTCCCTGAAGATTCGAGCGATTTTCGCATCACGACGATTCGAGGTCTTGGCTACAAATTGGAGGTTCATGAGCCTTGAAAACACTCTATACTCGAATTGTATTCTTTTCCGCCGTTATCGTCTTTATCAGCTTCGTGTGCGGCGTTTTTCTCGCGAATATTGCACATAATCAGGCGATCTCGAGCCATTATGAGCAGAAGATGGAGAAGGTTGGTCAAGCACTGTCCCACATGAACAGTATGCTGTCGGCTGGTACCCATTCGACGGATGAGGCCCTTTCGAACCTAGCTGAGCTAGGGTATCAATTGTATCTTGTTGATCCGGAACACCATGTGAAAACATTCGGCAGACCTTTTAAGCACGCAGATATTGCCTCTAAAGATATTGATAGTGTGCTTACAGGCAATACGTACCTCGGCATGCTTAAGCAGGGTGAATGGAGCAGCCTGTTCGTTCCCGCTATATTCGAGAACCGACTTGCGCTCAGCCATGGCATACCACTTGTCATTCATGGAGAACGTCATGCCTTGTTCATCCGTCCCGACATGGTGCAGCAGACTGAAGAAGTTCGCGTCCTTATTGCCGTGCTGCTCATTTCTACCTTCGTCATTAGTTTGGTGCTCATATCTGTGAAGACACGCTATCTGGTCAAGCCGCTTCAACGGCTAACTCGCGCTACGATGGAACTGGAGAAAGGCAACTATGAGGTGAAACTGGATCTTCATCGCAATGACGAAATCGGGGAGCTTGCAAGGCGGTTCACGGTAATGGCTGGCGCACTCGGTCAGCTCGATTCTGTACAGAAGCAGTTTGTAGCGAACGTATCCCATGAAATTCAATCTCCATTGACCTCCATACAAGGTCTAGCCCAACAGTTGATGGATCATCCACTGCCGCCAGAGCAGGAACGACGCTATTTGCATATCATTGCAGAGGAATCACGGCGCTTATCCGGCATTAGCCGGCAGCTACTGACTCTCGCCTCGCTGGAACGAGGTAAGGAGATGATGAAGCAGGCGCCTATCCGGCTGGATGAGCAGCTGCGCGAGGTCATTATACTGCTGGAGCCACAATGGGGCATAAAGGACATGGAGCTGAATCTCCAACTCGATCAGGTGATATGGATAGGAGATGCTGGATTGCTTCATCAAGCATGGACGAATCTGCTGACGAATGCGATTAAATTCACTGCGCCGCAAGGAACAATTACGGTACGATGCCATCAACAGGGAGAAGACATTATCATAGTTGTATCTGATACGGGGAGAGGAATTCCTCAAGACGTACTTCCGCACATTTTCGAGCGATTTTACAAATACAACGAACATGTGGAGCCAGGACAAGCACAACTAGGCACAGGTCTTGGTTTAGCGATCGTCAAACGAATTATTGAGTTGCATAACGGGACGATTAGTGCATTAAGCGAATCAGGAAAAGGCACGACCTTCACCGTCCGATTAGCTGCCTCAGACAAACACAGAACATGACCTCGTTGTCATGTTCTGTTCATATTGGGTTCATACAACTGCGGTACACTCCTATCATCCATGCGAATGACACTACAAAGGAGAGAGTTTACTGTGAAAAAACTGTATTACACTTCATTCTTTTATGCCATTCTTGGCCTTATATCGGGTATCTTTTACCGAGAGTTCACGAAAGTAAACGAATTCATGGATTACACAGCGCTAAAACCGCTGCATACTCATATTCTCGTCTTGGGCTTTCTGTTCTTCCTGCTGGCTACCCTGCTCGCGAAGCAATTCCGTGTACATGAGGTTCGTTCATTCAAAGGCTGGTACTATGTATACAATATCGGCCTGCTTATTACAATTGCCGCAATGACGGTGCGCGGTCTTCTGCAAGTAAATGGAACAGATATGAAGGGCTTGAGCCATATGGCAGGCCTCGGACACGCTGTATTGGGAGCAAGCATTATTTGGTTCATGATCTTGCTGGGTAAAAAAATTAAGGAATAGCTTTACACATACCGAGCATAGCGGAAGGCTGCACCGGCTCCCCCATCAGGAGTAAGGGCAGCCTTCTTTGATTGAGACAGACGACTGATTTGTCCAACTTCGATTTCAACTGCACGACGATACAATTACAATTGCTGCATTAGCAGCTGCCAGAGCTTTCAATGACAGTTGCCCCTGTCGTCCCTGCATGGTACGTGTTGTTGTGATTTTGCGCGTCTCTTGTTGATTCTTGACGGGAACTGTAGCAGGTTCCTTGCCATCCTCCCGGACATTCTGAGCAATACGCTCTATAGGACACCAGCGTCGTACGATCCACATGAGTGGATTGCTGTACTTGGTGGGCATCATAATGTTCATTCATAGGTATCACCTCCTACTCGTTATAAGGTTCGCTGAAATAATTTGCAGTATGTTTAGAAATATTAGGATTTGTGGTAAGAAACGCAATAAAAAAGACCTCTCTTACGGGAGGACGATCTACCGTAATAAGAGGTCTTCTGTATCAGCTGAATCACGATCATCGAATCAAGCTGTGCGATTCAATTCTATAATTATAGTTCAAGTACTCGACTAGTCGTCACACTTCTCTGCTTTTCCCGCATCTGTAGCTGTACGGAAGCTGGAGCCGCAGCCGCATGTCGCTACCGCGTTCGGGTTGTCGATCGTGAAGCCGCCAGACATGCCAGATTCCTTATAATCGATGACGAGTCCGCTCAGGTGAGGCACACTCTCTTTGTCGATAACGACCTTCATGCCGCCAATCTCCGTGTGCACATCTTCCTCCGTTTCCTCATCATCAAATCCCATACCATAAGAAAACCCGCTGCATCCGCCAGGGCGAACACCAATACGCAGGAACAAATTTTCATTTTCTTCTTGTGCAATCATATCCTTTATCTTTTCAATCGCTTCATCGCTGATTGTAATCATTCTAATCACCCTCCTCGTATTACTAAGTATAACCATCCCTTTCGGCATATACAAGAGAACATGCAATGCTGGTAATTTGCACCTTTACTTCCTGTAGACGTATTGCCCCACCTCTTATGCGAATGTATAATGGTACTGACATCAATTATTGTGATTCGTTTCACTGCAATCTCCGACGGAACTTATCCGCCGCGGAGTTTTTTATTTGTCAATAACAGCATTTTGGTGCTGAAAATGACATGATATCTACCTGAAGGGGGCCTGTTTATGACTACAGTCATGACACGTCATGCCGATCCACGTATGGCCGAAATCGCAGACAAAGTCGAACGAGGCGAACGCCTGACACTCGAAGATGGCATTTATTTGTATGAAACAGACGACCTGTTGACTTTGGGTCAATTGGCGAATCTTGCGAATATGCGCAAGAACGGCAAGAATGTTTATTTTATTGAAAATATGTCCTTATATTTCACAAACGTATGTGAAGCGCATTGCGCCTTCTGCAACTTCCGTAAAGATCAAGGGGAAGATGGCTCTTACACCTTGTCCGGCCAAGAAATGATCGACTATGTGGAACAGCATATTCATCCGGGCGTACGTGAGTTCCATATTGTGGGGGGGCACAACCCTCATGTACCGTTCTCCTATTATGTAGATTCGCTCCGCGCGCTTAATGAAAAATATCCGGATGTGACGCTGAAAGCCTACACAGCGGCAGAAATCGATTTCTTCACGCGCATCAGCGGCTTGAGCATTGAAGAAGTGCTCAGAGAACTGATGAATGCCGGTCTTGAATCCTTGACTGGTGGGGGCGCAGAGATTCTGTCTGATGAATATCGGAAGAAAATGCGCGTCGAAAAAGCAGGCGTTGAGCGTTATCTCGAAGTTCACCGCACCGCCCATCAGCTTGGCATGAAGACACATACAACGATGCTGTATGGCGCAATTGAATCTCATGAGGATCGCGTTCGCCATATGATCTCGATCCGTGAACTTCAAGATAAGACGAATGGCTTCCAAGTCTTCATCCCATTGTCCATGCAGCCAAAAAGTCCAAAGGCCAGCATCAAGCGGCGCAATTCCGCTTATGAGGACTTGAAGACAATTGCAATCAGCCGTCTCATGCTGGACAACATTCAACATATTAAAGCGTACTTCATCAATATCGGAACACAGTTGACGCAAGTCGCCCTTACGTTCGGCGCTTCTGACGTGCATGGCACGCTTGTGAAGGAACGCATCAGCCATGCGGCTGGCGCACTTACACCAGAAGGCTTAACGCGCGACGAGCTTGTATGGCTCATCAAGGGTGCAGGACGCACGCCAATCGAGCGTGATACGTTCTACAACCCGATAAAAATATATGAATAATTCGTTGTAATCAATCATGGACCACAATAGAGAGATAGAGGTATTGCATGACCCTATTGGATACGACAACCCAGAATCAGCAACCGTTGGCACGATTCATCTCACTGGAGACTGAGCTTCAAGCCGGCTTCATTGAATCGCGTCCCAGACAAATGAGTGGACCCATACGACGTAATCGCCGCTTGCGGCACAGCACCTACCATACTTAATCATTCGGCAACATGGGGGGAGTCGAACAGATGAAACGATACGTCATACTCGGTGGCGGCTACGGAGGATTGGCCATCATTAGTCGGTTGTTGGAGGGCGAGCTGCCTTCCGATGTACAGCTTGTATTAGTTGACCGCATGCCCTATCAGGGACTCAAGACGGAATACTACGCATTAGCAGCTGGAACAGTGTCGGATATGGATATTCGCGTTTCCTTTCCGAACGATCCACGCGTGCATCTGCACTATGGCAATGTTCAATCTATTGACTTGGACGGACAGCTCGTCCATTTTACGGATGGCGATACACTAGTCTACGATCACTTGGTCATAGGGCTAGGTTGTACAGATAAATATCACGGCATTCCAGGGGCCGAGCAATTCGGCAATAGCATTCAATCACTCGCCAGCACAAGACGCACCTACCAACTGCTTAATGACATCCGGCCATACGGTCAGGTGAGCATCGTTGGCGGCGGACTGAGTGGAGTTGAAATGGCAGCAGAGCTGCGTGAGAGCCGTCCTGATATCAACATCCGAATTTTGGATCGGGGATCACGCGTGCTGTCAGCGTTCCCGGAGAAGCTCTCTCACTTTGTCTCCGGCTGGTTCCTTGAGCACCATATTGAGCTTCGTTCCTTTGTAAATGTAAGCCATCTGGAGGAAGGGGTCATCTATAACCGGAAGGAAGACAACGAGGAAGAAATTTTGTCTGACGTAACGGTATGGACTGCCGGCATTCAGCCTGTGATTCCTGTACAGCAACTCCAAGTTGCTAAGGATCAACAGGGTCGCGTTATCATTAATGAGTACCATCACATTCCGGAATATCCGAATGTATACGTTGTTGGTGATTGCGCGAGCCTTCCGTTCTCGCCAAGTGCACAGGCTGCTGGAGCCCAAGGCGAGCAAATCGCTGATGTGATACGAGCTAGATGGAAGGGTGAAACGCCTCAACTAGGTAAAATCAAGCTTAAGGGTGTCCTTGGAGCATTGGGCAAAAAATCCGGCTTCGGCGTCGTTGGCAAGCGTGCCGTTGTAGGCTATGTGCCTCGCGTCATCAAAAGCGGTGTATTATGGATGTCTAAGCACCATTTCGGATAATATATGCAATGATTCTCCTCTATAACAAAGCATGGGAGCAGCGGCATCAATCGATGTCCAACTGCTCCCATGCTTTTATTTCATCTATTTTGTTCATAATCTTGTCATATAACTCATCTGCCGATTCCCCAGCCACGATTTCGCCATTTACGAGCGCAAACGGAAACATGTAGCACTCCCCGCAATTCCCTAGACATCCATACTCCAGCACATCATACTCTGGATTGCCTTCCAGGCGCTTCATGACCTTGTCTGTTCCATGATGCATATTATTCACGCAAAATTCTATGATTGGTCGCATTGACATTATCCCCCGCTTTCATGTAATGCCTTTGAATTCGGATAGCTTTATAATATAATAAAATCAGCATGGATGAAAGGAGTTGTCATAGATGAGCGAAAATGCACAAAGCAGCATTTACGATGAAGTGCTGGAAGTGTTGGATAAACTGCGCCCGTTCTTGCAGCGCGACGGCGGCGATGTCGAATTGGTTGATGTTGAGGACGGCATCGTTAAGCTTCGCCTGATGGGCGCTTGCGGCAGCTGCCCAAGCTCCACAATCACTTTGAAAGCGGGTATTGAACGCGCTTTGGTGGAAGAAGTAGAAGGCATTACAGAAGTCGTCCAAGTATTCTAATTGAATCATTCGGCTTCCTAAGACAAAAGGCTGTCCGCCAGCAGTTCGTTCTGCCGGCGACAGCCTTTTTTCAATCCGAATTGAAAACGATAATTGCCGCTTCCGCATCCAGCTACCGCTACGATTTCAACAGCTTCCCGAACTTTAATGCCATTCCAATATTATAGGCGGTACGCTCCATATTTGCCGATGCATGCTGCATGGCATCCTCTAATGTTGTTACCCCTGGCACAATCGTGAATACCATATCAATTCCATGCTCATGAACTGATTCATATCCTGCTGCAAGTGTACCTGCAATTCCGATAACGGGTATATCATGCAGCTTGGCAGCTTTAGCTACGCCAATAGGCGTCTTGCCGTAGATGGTCTGTCCATCAATTTTGCCTTCTCCGGTAATCACCATGTCCGCACCAGCAGCGTGTTCCGCCAATCCAGTGGCATCGACAACAATATCTACTCCGCGCTTTAATTCCGCTTGCAGGAAGGCTACAACTCCTGCTCCAAGCCCACCTGCAGCACCAGCGCCAGGCATATGGGCCACATCACAGCCTACGTCTGCCAGCACCTGCGACGCATAGTGAGCTAGGTTCGCATCAAGCTGCTTCACCATGTCCGCTGTCGCCCCCTTCTGTGGGCCAAATACAGCCGAGGCTCCGCGTTCTCCGACAAGCGGATTGTCAACGTCACAGGCTGCAATGAATTTTACCCTTGCGAGCCGTGGATCCACACCACTCATTTCGATATGCGCGATACGGCTAAGCTCACCGCCGCCATACCCGATTTCCGTACCGTCTTCAGTCATTAACCGTATCCCAAGCGCCTGCGCCATACCAGCTCCACCATCATTTGTAGCGCTGCCGCCAAGTCCAAGAATAATGGTCTCTACTCCCTCGTTCAGTGCAGAAAGAATCAGTTCTCCCATTCCTCGCGTCGTCGTTACAAGCGGATTCCGTTGTTCTGGCGGTACAAGAGCCAGTCCCGACGCCGCTGCCATCTCAATGACCGCTGACTTGCCATCACCGAGAACGCCATAGAATCCTTCCACTGGTGTTCCAAGCGGCCCAGTCACTGTCGTTCGTACAATTCGACCACCTGTCGCGTCGACTAATGACTGTACCGTTCCTTCTCCGCCATCAGCCATCGGCACATGTACCAGTTCCGCTTCTGGGAATACTCGTTCCAAGCCACGGCCAATCGCCTGGCATGCCTCCCATGCGGACAAGCTTTCTTTAAACGAGTCTGGAGCAATTACAATTTTCATGCTGATCCACTCCTATCCATGCAATCTGACTTTTTGCCTGGACGAATACGTCCATCTATCTGTCTATATCTTAATTAGAGCCTATTCACGATCTAGTGAACTTCTCCGTTATTTCTATCATTCGCTATTACCATTCAATTGGATGCCGTACGCTGCTTACAGGAACCAGCCGAAGACACCGAATACAAGCGTTGATACAATGGCGAGCACAAGACCGATTAGCGTTTCATATGGGATAAGACGAAGACGTTCCTTCATCGCCATATTTACGCTGCCACCGGTAGCATGGAAGAAGCTTCCGTGCGGCATATGGTCGAATACGGTTGCCCCTGCATGTATCATTGCTGCTGCCCCTAAGGAAGCAACACCAAGCTCCATAATGGTCGATCCGAATACCGAGCTGGCTACAGCAGTACCTGCTGTTGTGGAAGCTGTTGCTAAAGACATCAAGGCGCCGCTGATTGGTGCGAGCAAATATGCTGGCAAGCCAGAAGCCGTTAAGCCGTCAATAATGACATCCTTAAGCTGCGAATTGGAAATAATGCCAGCAAGTGTCCCTGTACCGATGAGCATAACAGCAACACCTGTCATTTTGCCAAGACCGGAAGTCGCATATCGATTAATATGCTTGAGACGTCCCATACAGAGCGCTCCTACCAAGCCTCCGACCGGAAGCGCGATAATCGGGTCAATGACAATCCCTGCTATCGGACGCAAAGCCAGCAGCGCAATTGCGGTAATTGGAGCCATCATCGCGGCTAAGAAGCTAGGAAGCTGCTCCTTGCTTTCTTCGACCTGATCAGCCAATGCGATTTTAGTCCCTTTATTCGTCAACTTCTTCGCAATCCAATAGGTGACGAACAAACCAATCAAGGCTGGGATAATACCAGCTGCCATTATGGAAGTCAACGGCACATGGAAAGCATCTGCCGCCGAAATCGCATTCGGGTTCGGCGACATAATGTTGCCGGCCTTGCCGCCCCCAATCATCGCCAGCAATATCGCCATGCGGGACAAATCTGCACGCTGTGCAATTGCAAGAGCGATCGGAGCTACCGTAATAACCGCCACATCAATAAATACGCCTACCGCCGTCAATACCATCGTTGCAAAGGCTAGTGCGAACAAGGCGCGAGTCTCGCCTACCTTGCGCACCAAGGTTTCCGCAATGGTCTTTGCACCGCCGGATTCAATCAATACTCCGGCCAGAATACCTGCTGCTAAAATCCGCAGCACCGCCGGAATCATCGTCTTCGCCCCATCCATCATCAGCGTAACGGAATCCACCAAACCAATTCCTCCGACTACGCCCCCCACCAGTGCACCAATCATCATGCCGTACGCCGGCGGGACTTTCCGCAAAATAAGCACGATAGCAACCGCCAAAGCCGCCAGTGCGCCAAGTACAGATACCGTAACTGTCATAGTCCCCATCCTCCTTGAAGATGCAGTGTTTCGTTGTTGTACTTTTACTTTACTTCTAAAATGAAAGCGCTTCATCATGCATTGACATGAAATAAAGCGCTTTATAAAGTCGGTTTTTGTTCAAATGCACAATCCAACGATCTGCGATCGACTCCTTAGGAGTAGAGGTACCACTTGAGAAAACTACCTCCTTAATGCTCAGGGCGCTGGACTTCGCGGCTGGGTCTCATCTCGTAAAGCCATCCGGCGGTCATTAAGGTAAATAGGTCGCGATAGCTCTTCGGATCCTTGCCGGTCACATCAGCAATCCGCTGAAGACGATATCGAAGCGTATTGCGGTGAATTGCCAGACGCTGTGCGATCCGCTGCTGCTCTCCACTTTCCACGAAGTACACCTGCAGCGTCTGCCGCAGCTCCCCGCTTCGATCCTCCTGTATAAATTTCTCCCACATCTGTTCCAACTCATCCGTAATCCAGCTGTGACTCACATTTGCCAGTACAGTTTCATTAGGCATATCATCGCTATAATATACGGTCTGCTCTGGCAGGATCGCCTGCCCTGCCCGCATTGTATCTTGGGCAGATCGATAAGAGGCTATAAGACCGTCAATCCCTGAATAAGCTTTGCCTACAGCTATTCTTAGCGGAGCAATCTGCCTCTCTTCCAGCAGTTGCCGAATGTGCCGAATGCCTTCGCATATATCCATATTCGGCTTGCGCGGATGAAGATGCGGCTTGAAAAGAACAATTTGCCGTGTATTGCGTATGGCGATAAGCTCAATAGTTGGGCGGCCCTCTAACAGCTCAACAACTCTCCGCAGTGTCGGTACAGAATCCGCATCTTGTTCATCTGTAAGCTCCAGAATACAAGCGACACGCGGCTTGTCCGGCTTCAATCCAATCCGTTCCGCCTGCAGGCGAAGCATAGCCTGATCCCCTTGCTCCGCATGAATGACCGATAGCAGAAAATCCTCCTTCATCCGCTTGTCCCAACGCGCCTTCTCTAATAAATCTGCCTGCTCCAAATACATCTCGGCCGTCATCTTGACGAGCTCCCCATACTTTGTCACTTCCGCTGGATCGCCGGTAATCCCGATCACACCAACAACCTCGCCGCGAAATTGAATAACGAGATTCGTCCCTGGCATAACACCATGAAGATTGCGTGCGCTCTCTTCGTCGATTTCGAACCGGCCCTTGCGCTCTATGGCAATGAGTGCCCCTTCATGCTTCTGGTTCATACGAGATGGATCGCCTGAACCAATAATGCGTCCGCGCTCATCCATCACATTTACATTGTAGCCAATAACCTGCATCGTCCGCGTGACGATTTCTTGCGCCAATTGCTTTGTCAGCCAACTCATGTCTATCTACCACCCACCACGCTAAAATCGCTGGAGCATAGTCTCCTCAGAATATGAAAACGCCCTCGTTCCAACCGAGCACAGCATGCGCTGTGCCAGTCAGCCAACGGGGCGTACATGCAGCATTAAGATTTCGAGCTTATCGTTGTACGAATCGGGTCGAGTCCACCTGAGACATTAATAATATTGCCTGTAACAAAGTCCGATGCATCCTCACATAGGAACCGAATAACTCGCGTTACATCTTCCCCGCTGCCAGGACGGCCGCGCGGCGTTTCCTCATCTGTCAAATGAAGCACTTCTTCGATCTTCCGCTCCTTGTTGTCGCCCCGAATGTCGCCTGGGCAAATCATATTTACCGTAATGCCATTTTGCGCTTCCTCTACGGCCAATGTCTTCGTGAAAGACACTAACCCCACTTTAGCAGCAGCATACACGGCCCTATGCGGCCAAGAGCGAGCTTCGGAGGCATGACCAAAACCATAATGGATGATGCGCCCCCAGCCTTTTTCCCTCATCGATCCAAGTAACAAATGATCAAGCAAAATGACACCGCTTAGATTTCCATTCAATAAATACATGATTTCTTTTTCCGAATATTCGGCGAACAATCGCCGCTCCCTAATGAAAGGCCCTGCATTGTTCACCACAATATCAGCTGGACCTATGCGCTCATTCATTTCCTGAACGAGCCGCTTGACTTCCTCCGGCTTGGATATATCAGCACGAATGGCAATACAGCGTATTCCTGTTTCCTCAAGCTGGTGACGCAGTGCTTCAGCCTCTGTCTCACTATGTACGTAATTCAGAACAATATTATGCCCGGCTTCGGCCAATGCCATAGCTGTCATCTTCCCGAGGCCTTTGGCGCTCCCCGTAATAAGAGCAATTTTACGCTGCTGTTCCACGTCATAATCCTCCTTCTGAGCGCTTCAAAGAACTTCCACGTTCAGTATAAGTCATTTGTCTTAACAGAACAACTTTGCGTTAGGAACGGACCGAAGCTTCCTTACAGGAATCAGAAATACGACGCTTCCCATCTATCAGAGTGAAATAAAAAAGCCCTGAAAGAACCACCTTTCTCAAAAGGCAGCTTACTTTCAGGGCATTTGTTCATGGATTACTGAATCGACGCGCCATCATTAGAAGGCAGGGACGATTGCACCTTTGTACTTGTCTTCGATAAATTTCTTCACATCATCGGACTGCAAAGCAGCAAGCAATTTTTTCATTGCGTCGCTATCCTTGTTGTCATCGCGAGAAGTCAGGATGTTCGCGTATGGGGAATCTTTATCTTCAATGAACAACGCATCCTTCGTAGGATTCAAATTCGCTTGCAATGCATAGTTCGTATTAACAAGCGCAAAGTCTACTTCATCAAGCGTACGCGGCAGCATTGCAGCTTCCAACTCTTTAAACTTCAGATTTTTGGGTTTTCCGCAATATCGTTCACTGTCGCTTCAAGACCTACGCCATCTTTCAGCTTGATAAGTCCTTGCTTCTCCAGCAACAGCAGCGCACGCCCGCCATTTGTTGCGTCGTTCGGAATCGATACCGTTGCGCCATCTGCAATTTCGCTAACCGATTTAATCTTTTTGGAATAAGCGCCGAATGGTTCTACGTGAACATTGCCAACACTCACCAAATTATATCCCTTTGATTTCACTTCATTGTCCATGTACGGCTTATGCTGGAAGAAGTTCGCATCAAGCTGCTTCTCATGCACCTGTACGTTAGGCTGTACATAATCCGTAAACTCCTGAATTTCCAGATCAATTCCTTGTTCAGCCAGCTTTGGCTTAATATGATTCAAAATTTCCGCATGAGGTACCGGCGTTGCGCCTACGACAAGCTTCACTTTCTCCGTGCCAGACTTGCCTGCCTCACCAGAAGCGTTCGTGTTATCGCCAGTATTCTTGTTGCCGCAAGCAGCGAGCACCGCTACGAGCGTAATAAGCGTCAATACAAAAGTCCACTTTTTCATGTGATTCACTACTCCTTCCAAAATCCCCGTTTTGATTATATATTTGGTGTAAGTTGAAGCTCCCAAGAGCATGCTTCCATTAAGTATTAGGTATTGAGATGCAATTTATCATGTCATCCCGCCTAAAAATGATGAACACTCCCGATAATTCCAATTGTATTACTTGGATTATATCATACTTTGTGCTGTCGGCGACCACAAAATGACCGCCTCAGCACAATAATTTTTTATTATTTTCTCGTAAAGCGGCGAACGAACGCATCACCGATCCATTGCAGCACTTGCACGAGCACAATCATAATGATGATAGCAACAATCATCATTTCGAATTCATAACGATGGTATCCATAGCGAATCGCGAGATCACCGAGACCACCGCCGCCGATGAGACCTGACATTGCCGTATACGATACAAGTGTTACCGCAGTAATCGTTGTTCCTGCAATCAAGCCCGGCATTGCTTCTGGCAGCAGAACTCTGCATACAATTTGCCATGTAGATGCACCCATTGCCTGAGCCGCTTCAATCACGCCGCGGTCGACCTCGCGAAGCGAAGTCTCAACTAGCCGTGCGAAGAACGGTGCAGCCGCGATAACAAGCGGAGGAATGGTTCCTTCTACGCCGATAGATGTGCCTACAATAATACGCGTAATCGGTATGATAGCAATCATGAGAATAACGAACGGCACCGAGCGCAGCACATTTACAATGAACGACAGTACACTGTATACCAGCTTTCCACCAACACTCTTCGTGCGGCCTGTTAAATACAGGAGCACGCCAAGCGGCAGGCCGATGAGAAACGTGAACAAAACAGAGAAGAGCATCATTTGCAGCGTCTGTCCGGTTGCGGAGGACACATCGCTCCAATTGACAGTAGAGAAATCGAGCTTCATTACGCGATCACCTCCACTTCAAGACCTTGTGCCCGCAAAGATTGCAGCGATTGCTCCACAGCATCCGTGTCGCCGTCTAGGCGAACGACCAACTGCCCGTATGGAATATCCTTCATGCGAGAAATCGTCCCTTGCAGTATTGCGAAGCTGACTCCCGCTTCCGTTAGAATACGGTGCAGTACCGGTTCATACGTAACATCGCCAAGGTAGTTGATTTTAACAACACGGGAATGAGCCGCAGCCTGACTTTTGAAGGCAGCCCAAGGCTGAATATCTGCATCGCTGCGCTCTTCAAGAATGAACTCTCTCGTGACGGCATGCTGAGGCTTCAAGAATACGTCTACAACCTTGCCTTCCTCTGCAATCTTACCGCCATGGATGACTGCAACCTTGTCGCATATTGCCTGTATGACATGCATTTCGTGAGTGATCAGCACAATTGTAATCCCGAATTTGCGGTTAATATCCAGAAGCAAATCCAAGATTGCATTGGTCGTCTGCGGATCAAGCGCCGACGTAGCTTCATCACAGAGCAGTACCTTCGGATCATTCGCTAGCGCACGTGCAATGCCTACGCGCTGCTTTTGCCCCCCGGACAACTGGGACGGGTATTTGTTCTTGTGCTCCTCGAGCCCAACAAGCCGGATTAGCTCATTCACCTTTTCTTCCACTTTCCCCTTGGCTTTTCCCGCCAAGCGCATCGGGAAGGCAATATTGTCATATACCGTCGCTGAACTAAGCAGATTAAAATGCTGGAAAATCATCCCAACCTTGCGACGCTGCTGCTGAAGTGCGGACTTCGACAGCTTCGTCAAGTCAACTCCATCGACCTCAACTAGGCCAGTTGTAGGTCTTTCCAGCAGGTTAATGCTGCGGAGCAGCGTACTCTTACCTGCACCTGAGTGCCCAATAATACCATAGATTTCGCCTGCTTCAACAGTCAGGCTTACATCATCCAGCGCCAACAGGCCTTGTGCCTTGCCGCGCGAATCATATCGCTTGCTTATATGTTCCAAACGAATCAACGAATCGTCACCTTCCTCCATGCTTGCAATTCTTGAATAGGTAAGAGGGCAATTGCAATCTCCTATATCTATTCGTCTGCTGTATCCTCTCATGAACTGTGGCCGAATATACCATTTTGCTTAACTTTCTTCTTGGTGAATGTATCAGAAGCGGTTTGGCCTGCTATGCAAAAAGCCCCCTCTTGGCAGATGCCAAAAGGGGGCGGATACTCGGTATTCTGTAAAGAAACCAGATGGAAAATCGACTCTCCCTTTCTTATCTGCCAGAACATCATGTTCTGAAGGAATTAGCACCATTGACATCTTGCAATCGTATAACATTGTTATACATCCGGGTTGCAAGATCGGTTGCCGGGCTTCGCAGGGCCTGTCCCTCCGCCACTCTTGATAAGAACACAGTTATGAAATTAAATTGAGTATATAGCAGCAGGTGAAAGTTGTCAATTAACTTTTATTCCCTTTTCAATTCCATTACTTAACGGGAAGCAACCGAAATACAAGGGTCAGTGCCCCACACACCATCTCCAGGCCATGCTGCAAATCAGCTACGTTCGCCTGAATGTCCTCCAGCTGAATCTTGCCATTCAAACTGCGATGACGCTGCCATAAATCATCTTGCATTTCTGGGTTCATATGATGAATCTCCATATTGCGCCGCTTGCGCAACCGCTGAAGCGCATCCCCATGCCCCTCCTTCAGAGCCGTGAGAGCATGCTCCAACTCAGGATGCTGCCCCTTGAAGCGCAATTGGCGGAGCACCGTAAAATAAGAGAAATGATGCTTCACCTTCTCCGTTTCCAGTGCAAGAACATTATTCAGAAGCATTCCAAGCTTGTCCAAAATCGAAAATACGCGAATAAACCCATTTTTATAAAAATAGACATACCGGTAATAATCGTCCTGTTCGGCTTGCGTCATCTCTGCTTCATAATGCTTCGATACCCGATCGGCAAATTTGTCAGATGCGTATACGCTTTGCTCCAATTCGTCTAAGGAGGTCTTAATTCCGACCGTCCACACTTCCACCTTGCGCCAGAAGTGATCAGGATCGCCTGTACCTTCCATCTGACTGTGTACGGCTTCCAAATAATTGTCCATCTCTGCCATGGTATCCTTCAACATTCCACTGTCAACACGGGGCGGCTCCCCGAACAAGCTGCGCAGCATGGAATTCACCCCCGCTTAATTCCGTTTGGGAAATAGTCTTTCCAACGACGGTCGACCAATTCCACAATATCCTCACGCGGGAATAGTTCATCTGGATACCCCGGCTTCATGCGGGCATCGATAACGATTGGCAATTTATATGAGAGATGGTGATTACGGACTTCCATTGCCGCGTATATATCAGATGCGGGGTTAAAATCGCGTAAACACTGTCCACAAGAATGACAATTGAGTATTTGCCACCTGAGCATCGTCAACAAGGAAGACGAGCGGCCATTTCGTCTCTTGTGCAGCGAGACGCTGAAGCAGTCGTTCCGCCAGTTGCGGCTCTGCTTCATACGAAGCGCCGGACATCGTCAAGCAGCCGCGGCAAAATACAGCCACGTCGTTAATTTCGTCGATCGGGCCTTCTTCGTACGAGCCAGGCAATTCACGAACGACTTCACCAACCCCAAGCATGATGCCCTTGCTGCCATGATTCAGCTTATGCCCCGTATAGTCAAGTGTGTCATGGGACGTATTATTAATGACGTACAAATCCGTTTCTGGCTTGAAACGCTCCAGAACCGCTTCTGTAAGCTCTGCAAAGTTCTCCAAATCGACCGGCTGATCGGTCAGCATCAAGAACTTCGTCAAGCTGAGCTGGCCCTCGCCAAGAATGCGGAAGCCTGATAGTAGCGCTTCGCGAGAGTAGCTCTCCCGAACGACAGCTGCCGCCAGCGAGTGAACGCCTGTTTCTGGATATGGATGTACCTTGCGCACCGTTGGCATGACCATCGGGAACGCCGGCGACAACAATCTGACTAGGTACTCGCCTAGGTAATAATCTTCTTGACGCGGCTTGCCAACGATTGTAGCCGGGTAAATTGCATTTTTACGGTGATACATGTGTTTCACATTTAAGAATGGAAATTCATGTGCCCACGAGTAATAGCCGTAATGGTCGCCAAATGGCCCCTCCATGCGGCGTTCATGCGGTGGAACATAGCCTTGGATAACAAATTCTGCTTCCGCTGGGATACGATGTCCTTCGAAACCGCTGTCCACAACTGGAAGTCGTTCACCCATAACGAAGGATGCCATTAACAGCTCAGGCAGCTTCTCAGGCAATGGCGCAATTGCTGCCGCAATAAGAGCCGGCGGGCCGCCGACTATAACGGATACCGGAAGCGCTTCATTGCGCAGCTCTGCCTCATGATGATGGAAGCCGCCGCCCTTTTGAATCTGCCAGTGCACGCCAGTAGTCTGGTCATCATAAATTTGGATGCGATACATGCCGAGATTGTGATCGGCGCTCTTCAGAACCGGATGTTCCGTATATACAAGCGGAAGCGTGATGAACGGTCCGCCATCCAGCTGCCAGCTCGTTAAGGCCGGCAAACCGTGCATCGGCTTGTCCGTACGCTTCACTGCCATAATCGGAGCTTGGGAGGCAGATACATTCTTCATGCCGACCTTCATCAGGCTGAACAGCTCCTTAACCGTTGAGCGCTCTTCCCACAACTTTTTCGGAGACGGGGGCATAAGACGGTTTACGGCTTCTACGCACTTATTGGCGAATTGTTCTGGACGCGTTCCGAAAGCCATATCTACCCGGCGCATCGTACCGAACAGGTTCGTCGTCACTGCAAATGGGCTGCCCTTCACATTCGTGAACAAGAGCGCAGGGCCAGCCTCTTCTATGACGCGCCGATGAATTTCTGCTATTTCCAAATACGGATCTACTTCCGTTTCAATAACGACTAGGTCATTCTCACGCTTCAGTGTGTCGACAAAGTCGCGAATATTCGTAAATGACAACTACGAGCCCTCCTTGAAAAAATAAGCATATCTGTGCTGCTGTTCATTAACAGTTACGTGGATGCCGCACGATGTCTGCAAAAAATTGCATTTACAAACGAAACGGCATTTATGAAATTGAAAACTTCCTCTCCTGTAGTATAGCTGTTTTTGAAGTGAACCTAAAGCCTGACTGGACAGACAACTTGCAACATTATTACGACATTGTAAGATAGCCGTAAGCCGATTGCATGGTACGAGCGGGATATTGCATGTACAATGAGGACATCAAAGGGATCACAAGCAAAATTAACAGGAGGTAGATTGACATGAAAAACAACAATACAGCGGTCGTAAGCAAGCCTTGGAATGTTCGCTGGTTGGCAGCAGCAAAAGCAGCAGCATCCATCGTATTGCTTGGTGCGCACTCCAATGAAACTCAGCAAGTGAAGGAAGGCGCTTAATTCAATGAATGTGTATCTGAGAAAAAGAAGCAGCTCGCTTATCCCTCGCTGACAATCCGCATTGTCCACCATTAAGCGATCTGCTTCTTTAATTTATACACACAATTCAAGCTACTAACTCACTTGTACTTTTTCTATTTCCCTACAGAAGCGGAAGCCCCGCCATTCGTCCATTCCTGCTTACGACGCAATTGCCATACACGCACACTCATATAACACAACACACTGAACAAGCCGCAAATTAATACCGTATGTAATAAGCTTGCAAAGAGGAATAAATCTGGGTTCGTGATCGTGCTGGCCACGACTGCACCGCTTGCAATTTGGGCTGCGCATAAAATAAGCGCCCATATGCCGCACAGTTGAATCTCTCGATTGTCCTTGTGACTATGGTAAGCAAAATGAGACATAATCGCGATGACGACAAACAATAATGCTGCGGCGACACGATGCATGAAAGCAATCCCCGTTCCCCCGACAGCTCCGGAATCCATTCGCCGTTGCATAGCGGCCATCCCATACACGCCCCCGAAGAATCCGTATGTCTGACAAATGCGCCCACATAAATCACGATGTAGGTATACAGAAGAGTAAACCATACTCCATATCGAAACTCTGCACGAATAAAGCTGTCGGCCGACACCGCCCCACTGCCTCGTTCATAACGCCGTGCCACTACGCTCATCATAAAGGAAGAGGCGAAGGCCAGCAGTGAGAAGCCGAAGTGAAGCGCCATAACAGGCGGAGACTGAGTATAGACTACCGCAAGCGCTCCCATAATTGCTTGGATAACGGTGAATAACAAGGTGAGTGAAGAGTAGCACAGCGCCTCACGATGATGCTTCGCATAGCGAATAACGTAAATGAACAAGGCCAGAACAAGCAATCCCACAACACCTGTCACAGATCGGTGAGAATATTCGATCATGGATTCGATCGTATATGCCGGAACAAACTTGCCATTGCATAGTGGCCAATCCGTGCCGCAGCCACTTCCGGAGCCTGTCTTCGTAACAAGCGCTCCGTTTAACACTACGATAAACATACCGATGCAAACCGCGTAAGATAACCGCTTCAATATACGGTAGATGTTCCCGTTCACTAGTTTCACCTGACCCGTTGTTCAATTTTTTACCATTACAAATTATGAAAACAGTTCCAATCGTCCTCCATTATACAAGATTTCCTAGCTGAATGTACGGCTAAATTGTGACAAATATTACATCTTCCTTATGAAAAGCTGCCTCTAGGTTTTTCCACAAAGAACACAGATAGCTGATGAGCTCGGATACCGGTTTCATTTTTTCGGAATTACCCGCCTTCTTACGATAAGAAAAACCGTCCCAATCAATGAAGATGGGACGGTTCTTATATGTGCACTATTGACGATATTTTGTTATATTGCAGCAGATACAGCTATTGCCCGATCAACGAACTGCTCGATTTCTGTACGAGTCTTGCGCAGCTTGTTCACAAAGCGAATGGTTTCCTTGCCGCCTTTAAAGGCTACGAAGCTTGGGATACCCAAAATATGATATTGCTGTGCAACATCAAGAAGCTTCTCGGAATCGATTTCAACGAATGTCACCTTACCTGCGTAGTTGGCCTCAACTTCAGGCATGAAAGGATCGATAAAATGGCAATCTGGGCACCAGGATGTTTTAAATACGGCTACAACCGGCTCCTCTTGCGAGATGACCTCATTGAAACGCTCAACTGTTTCTATTCTTTCCATACACGCTTCACTCCCAACTAATTCACGAAATCAAACATAGAACTTCTATTTCCTACTCTCAGCAGGTGCACTTCGAATACTTCCTGCTTTCTTGAACTTATAACATTTGGAGAATAGAAAAGTCAAACTGCGCACATGAACGTCTACGCCTGTTTTTGGGCATACTATGAAGAAAATCATTGAATTCGGTCACGTATCGTCGTCTCGAAATGGAGGGGAACAATCGATGCTGTCCAACTTTTCCAAGCGGATGCGCCATGCGGTAGAGCTTATGCGCCACACGTTCGATACGGCATACAGTGTCGTTCGTTCAACTTGGAATGAACTATATCAACAAGTTGTACATTGGCGGGAGCGCCCATCCCTTGATTGGAATCGCGCAGCAGCCAAGCGAGCAGAAGAACAGGCCAGCAGACTGCTGAATGAGAAGATTCGCCAACATGGAACTGTCAGTGTCTTCCGAGATCGAGGAGATGCAGAATTTTCACCGGAAGAATGGAAACTCATTCGGCAAATTCAAAACTCCGTGCGTACATCCAACCGCAACAACATTTCTCGTACTGCAGCCTATGGACGGATCTATCAATCCTACCCCGAATTGCATTGGGCTTTGCTCGCACATATGGTCTCTCGTAATGGTGGCTGGAGCATGACCGATCTGCAGGGCGAATGGCTGCCGCGCATAATGAATGCGAACCATAGACTATGGACGTATCGCGTGCTGGAGCGCTCAAATGCGCTCATTTTTCACGATGCATATCCACAGTTGCTCCTGTATGCAGCGAGCCGCCGTGCTGGGAAAAGCCTGTTCCACCTCCTCCCGGCCTTCGGCGTATCTTCGTTCATGACCCCATTCTGGGATGGCTTTTGGGTGCAGCAGACAAGTTCGCTGCTCACGACGGCACTTATCATTAACGAACAGAACGTAATTGAAGGCAGAGTGATACAAAACCCTACATATCGCGCACACGTACTTAATGAATGGGACTTTCAACTGCATGGGTGGATGCAAATGAATCAGGTTATTTTCCCGCTCGGCGTGCCTTCGCCGCGAGAAGAGGAGGCGGTTTCGCTCGTCGGGTTAAATCTTGGAAACTTTACGGACTTGGATGAACGGATTACCTTTGGCAAAAAGCTGTATGCGCTATTGCTACACACCCCTCATATTTATAACGGTGCTGTTCGATTTATGAGAGCTGTTCCGCATACTGGATCACGGGCAGATTATTGGCCACATCGCTTTGTCAAGCATACTGCCCCATCTGACAAGCCTGAACTGTCTCGTTCACACCGCGCATACAGCCCAACCTTAATCGATGTATGGAAGGACGAACCTGCCCGGCAAATTGAAGAGGGCGATTGGTTCATAGATGAGCGTATGTACCAGCATCTTCAACCGATACAGCCTCCTATGCAGGCTGATATGACTAGCTCACATGATCGGATGTGGCGGGAGACCGCATCGCTCGCTGGCTTCATTCATCCGGGTAAGAGCTGACGAAACAGCTTCCTTTCGATTTGAGCAATAAAGGACACTTCCCCAAAAGTGTCCTTTTCTGTTCATACCGCTGATTCCACGTATTCATCCGGTTTAATGCTTTCATACCGCGCAAATGCACGTTTGAAAGAATATACGTTATACGGATCGTTAAAGAATTCAATAAAGTGTGAGAAACCAACCCGTTCGTATCCTTAAATGAGAAAAAGAGCTTTCCCGGGAAATAATCCTGAAAAGCGATGATTATCCCATACATCGAACTATAACTAAATATAAAAATATGAAGTAGAACGGGAAGCTTTATAAGGTAAAGCTGAGCTGAGGGCAGTAAATTATGAGCAAAAGATCGAGTTTGGGCACAAATGGTCCCCCTAACTCGACCTTTTCAAATCCAGATATCATTTTATAGATAATAGCCAACTTGCTTGTGAGACTTCACTGTTGAAACAAGCTCTCCTCCATCCACTTTAGCTGTGGGCTTATACGAGGCACAATGTCCATGTTGGCTAAGAGATCCTTTTCCAACGAGATGCCCTTTGCGATCTCGATAAGTTCCAATTCACCCGCATGCAAGCGGAACACGGCTCGTTCTGTTACATACAGCACTTCAATGCCGCGTTGTTCCGCATAATCTGCACAAAATGTAAGATGCTCAACCTGTTTGACGAACTTGCGGAATCGCCCTTCCTGTAGAATACGCAGCCCCCCATCAGCCAATTCCACCTTAAGCCCGCCAGCGGTAAAGGTGGAGCAGAAGACAAGCCGCTTCGCATTTTGACTAATATTAATAAAGCCACCGCAGCCGGTCAGCTTGCCGCCATACAGACTGACATTCACATTCCCGCATCCGTCCGCCTCTGCCATTCCCAAACAGGCCACATCAATACCGCCCCCATCGAAGAAATCGAATTGTGCCGGCTGATCGATAACCGCTTCTGCAAAGGCTGATGCACCGAAGCTCAAGCCTCTGGCGGGGATTCCCCCTACAGGTCCTGATTCAAGCAGCATCGTCATATCCATCCGGCCGGACTCAAGCGCTGCATAGCCGACTCCCTCCGGGAGTCCAATGCCAAGGTTAACAACACTGTGCGGAGGGATTTCCATTAGGGTACGCCGTGCAATAACAAGACGCTCGTCTCGCGCCATCGGAGTCACATACGCAGAGGATGACTCGGGTTCAGCATCGCCCGCATATGCAGGATTGTATTCCTCAGCGAACGTCATCGCATGTTCCTCTGGAGCAGCAACGACAACAGCATCGATCAGCATGCCTGGGACCACTACCTGCTTCGAATGGAGGGCTCCTTTTGGCACTACGCGCTCTACTTGGGCAATCACAATCCCTCCGCTATTCCGTGCAGCTTGCGCAAGAGCCAGCATCTCCAATGTTACCGCCTCTCGCTCCATCGAAATATTGCCCCGCTCGTCTGCCGAAGTGCCGCGTATGAATGCACAATGAATCGGGAAGGCTCGATAAAAAAGTTGCTCTTGTCCCCCGAGCTGCACCACCTCTACCAGTTCCTCTTCCGTCCTCGCATTCAATCTTCCTCCGCCATTCCTTGGGTCAACGAAGGTATGAAGCCCGACATGAGTTAACGTTCCTGCCCGGCCTGCGGCAATATCGCGATAGAGATGCACGATTACACCCTGCGGAAGATTGTATGCTTCGATGCGGTTATCGAGCGCAAGCGCACCCAGACGCGGTGCGAGCCCCCAATGCCCTCCAATAACCCGCTTCACCATTCCTTCATGCGCAAGATGATTAGCACCGCGCACAGCACCATCGCCTTGCCCTGCTGCATAGACAACCGTAAGCCCAATTGGTGCAGCCTCGTTCAAGAAGCGGCGCTCGAGCGCTGACGTCAGCGCTTCAGGATTCGCGCATCCGGCAAAGCCGCCTACCGCAACTGTTGCATGATCAGCAATGAGCGCCACTGCTTCATCTGCACTCATGACACGTGTCCCGCAACGTGAAGCGCGCTGTTGATTGCCTCCTTGATCGATCCGATTACCTGCCAAGCTGAGATGAGCGTCTACTCCATTCAAATGGACAACCCTCCGTTCACTTCCAGCACCGTTCCGTTCACATAATCAGCCGCATCTGACGCCAGGAACAGATACGCCTGTGCAACATCAACTGGCTGTCCTAGACGACGCAGCGGCACTTTATCGCGCATGCCTTCAATGATTTTTTCAGGCATTTTTGCCACCATTTCTGTAGCAATGAAGCCCGGTGCAACTGCATTGACGCATATGCCTTTATAGCCTAGCTCGCGGGCCCATGTACGCGTCATGCCAATAACGCCTGCTTTCGTTGCTGCATAGTTGGTCTGCCCAATATTGCCTTGAACGCCAACGATTGATGAGGTGTTAATAATTTTGCCCTTGCCTTGTGCAGCCATATAAGGGGCGGCGTGCCGGGTGCATAAGAATACTCCGTTCAAATTCACATTAATTACATCCTGCCATTGCTCGGGAGTCATTTTCAACAGCATCGCATCACGCGTGATTCCGGCATTGTTAATCAATATATCGATACCGCCAAACTGCGCAACCGCCTGCTCCATCAGCTGCCGCACACTTTCCTCATCAGCTACATTGGTCTTTACGAATAATGAGCGATCACGCTGTTCGCTCGCCAGTCCTTCAATCACTTGCTGTCCTGCCGCCTCATTGAAATCAGCGATGACAACATTCGCCTCTTCCTCAAGAAATAAGCGGGTCGCCGCAAGTCCAATCCCATTTGCGCCGCCTGTAATAATTGCCGTTTTCCCTGTAAGCTTCATGATTAATCTCCTCTCTCCCTTCATTCTGAATGGCCAACTGAGGCAGCTGGGGCAGTTGAAGCTTCCGGTGCTGCATCTGATGTTGATGTCAAGAAAGACTCCATCTCATGCAACAGCTGTGCAGAATCATCAACTAACGGAGAATGTCCACATCCCGATAAGGAAATGAACTCCGCTATGTCTCCCAAATCGGCCAGCGTCTCTTTCGTCATCGCCTCAGTAATGACGAAATCATGCACGCCCCGCAGAACTAAGACAGGGACTTTTATTCGCTTCACTGCCCCGCTTCCCGCTGATGCCTCGTGATCGAATACGCTTACGTTAAAGGTGTTCAGAGCATGATACACGTCCATCAGATTGCGCTGCGTCAAAATATCGTCTAAATAGGTTTCGTATCGCGTCTCATCCGGCTGATTGCGATCATAGATGACAGCCTCATACAGCTGCTTCATAAACTGGCGATCCCGGCGCATATTCGCAGATTGAATAAGTTTATTGCGAGTCAGTGATCGAATGCCCTCTATCGTCGTAATACGACGTGTAACATCAGGCAAGCCGTTCGCTCCATCCTCATAGAATGGATAACCGCGCGTCGAGACACTTGCCAGCAGCACCAGCCGTGATATATCTTCTGGATAAGCGGCGGCATATTCCATTGCCACCCCGCCGCCAGTCGACCAGCCGACAAGAGCAAAACGAGTTAAACCGAGCATATCAGCCCATTGCTTCACATCTGCTGCGAAATCAGACAGGGATTCAATCGGTGTATGATAGGTGGAAATCCCAAATCCACGGAGGTCGACTGCATATAGCTTATATCCCGGATCCATCTGTTCCAGCACAACGTCCCAGTGGCAGGAAGAATTCATATTGCCATGAATCAGCACGACAACTTCATCGCCACCGTCTCGTTCACGGTATCCGAGCGTTTCCCCATTCGGCAATTCAACAGATTTCAATTGAACCTTCATGATGCTCGATCCCCCCATCGTAAAGTAAGTGCCCCCCATGCATAGCCGATGCCCGCAGCTGCCAGTACAACAATGCTGCCTGGTTGAATCAACTTGCGGTTTACGCCTAATTCAATACATACTATCGGATCGAATTGACCGATATGTCCATAGTCCTCTAAATAAACGGAACGGTCTTCGGGAATCCCCAGGAAACGCAGCACGAATTCATGCGCGGATCGCTTCATATGAAGCAAGCCGATGAAATCAATATCCGAGATCAGGTATCCGCTTCCCTGAATCGCCTGCTCCACCACTTGGGTGAACCGCTGCATCGATACCGCATCAAGCCGAGATTTCATTTGCTCTGGATCAGGTACACGGAAACAAGCCTGCCCTTGAGCCAGAAGCTCTGCCGTCAATGGCTGCTTCGTTCCTCCGGCTTGAATAATGACATCCTTCGCAAATGATCCGTCCGTAATCATTGCCGAATCCAACACCTCAGGATACGAAGACCCCGCCCCCCGCTGCAGCAGCATCGCCCCGCCGCCCGCACCTAGATTCGCCATAAAGCGTGTGTTCGGATCCGTTAAGTCAATCAGGTCGCCATTGCGATAACCGCCTGCAAGCAGCACAGTCCGAATGCGGGAATCTCCCAGCATCATCGACTTCGCTGTCTGAACAGCCATAATTGCCGTACAGCATCGTGAGCCCATATCGAAGCCCCACGCCTTGACAGCTCCAATCTCATGCTGCAGATGAAGGGCTGCCGTCCATACTGGGTATTCCTTATATTCTTCACCGATATAAATAATGAGATCAATATCCTCAGGTGCGATATGGGCACGTCGTATCGCTTCCTTCGCTGCTGCCACCCCCATTGCACAGGGATGGTCATCAGGCCCTGGAACAGGCTTCTGCCTAATTCCCAGCTTCGACTCCACAATATGCTGCGGGATGCCTGATGCTTCCGCGATGTCGCCACTGGTCATTTTCTGCTCAGGGATGTAAGTCCCTACAGACAACAGTCGGATGATCGACTGTTCATTCATTTCGCTTTCCTTCATTTCATTCTCGTTCATGCGCTTCGTTCCCCCGCTTCATCATCAGTTGCATAAAGCCTACCGCTTCCTCCCATGAAGCAACGGTCTGCTCTTCCTGGCCTTGCACATAAGTAATCCGGATGCGCCAGTCGCCTGCCCCATCCGCATCCTGCCGTACCCGGCAGCGGACGACAAAAGAACCGACGGTCGATGTATCCTCTAGCAAGCGGCTGCAACAATGGAGGCTGCTTCCATCGTGAGGCTCTAGATGCATATTCTCGTTGGAATGTCCAGCAGATGCTCCATTTCGATTATGAGAAGTCACCCTGTCCCCTCCTTCCCATACTCAGCTGCTGTCTCTGTATGAGACGATGAGACTCTCCTTCCCTTTCGCTTCATCCACCATAAGCGGAGCGTGCCTGTAATACCGGCTGGGAAGATGAGCACCACAACAATATAGAGAAGGCCAAAGAAAATGATCCATCTCTCGAATATGGGATGAAACTTGGCCAACTCGGTTAAACCATGATGCGCCCATTCAATAATTGCGGAGCCAATAATCGCTCCGAATAATGTGCCTACCCCGCCGATAATCGTCATCAGCAGTGCATTCAAGGTCATATCCATCGCAAATACTGTCGTATTTACGAATCGCAATGTCAGCACATACATCGAGCCGCTAATGCTGGCCACAATACCTGCGACTACACTCGCAAACACCTTGTAGTGAATAATCTCATAGCCGAGTGAGGCGGTTCGCTGTTCATTTTCACGAATCGCAACCAATACTCGCCCGACCGGTGATTGTGTAAATCTGCGGAGCAGCATGTAAATGACGACCATCACCACCAGCGATACCATATAAAGCACCGTCCGATCCTTCAGCTCCGCTGGTATTGGAAATGTGAAGCCGTCATTTCCTCGCGTCAGAGTCCGCCACTTCTCCGCCAGAACAAGCAGCAAGCCCGAAAAAGCCAACGTAAGCATCGCATAAAAGTGGTTTTTCAAACGTAGAGAGAGCATTCCTACTATATAACTGAGCAGCGCCGATAGGACTACACCTGCAGCAATCGAAAGCAGCAATACTCCGATGTTGGCTCCCATACGATCCAGCATGATACCGCTCGAATAAGCGCCAATCCCGAAGAACATACAATGACCGAATGAGACAATCCCTGTGTAGCCTAGTAAAATATCGTAGCTCATCGCAAAAACCGCAAATATGCAAATTTGCGTCATCATAATGAGAAAGCTGCGAGAATCATTGATCCATGGCAGAACGGCAAGTACGACAACGAGCAGAAGGAACCATCTCGTTCCGATATTGGTGCTTCTCATTACGTTCCCCCCTTCGCCCCGAACAAGCCTGACGGCTTAATGAGCAGGACAATTACCATTAACAGCATATTGCCCGCAAGTGACAGATCCGGTACATAATAAGCCATAAATGCCCCAGACAACCCGACCAGCAGCGCCGCAAGTGCAGAGCCTTGAATGCTTCCCATACCGCCAATGACCACGACGATGAAGGCGAGAATCGCAAATTGCATGCCCATCTCGGCAAATATCACGCCTGAATAAGGAGCGAGCAGCACCCCTCCCAGGGCGGCTAAACCAGCCCCAACCATAAATACAAGCGTGAATACGCGCCGAATTGGAATGCCGAGTGCTTGAACCATTTCCGGATTCATGACGCCTGCACGAACAATTAGACCTATCTTCGTACGTTTTAATATAAATAGAAGTCCACCATAGACAAGCGCGCCTACAACAATGATAAAAAGTCGGTATTTGATGAAAATGATCCCTTGGACTTCCCAGCTTCCACTGAGTAGGGGCGGAGCGTCTGCCTTAAGCGGATTCGGTCCAAACACGACCTTAAGCAGCTCGCTCAACACAAGCATGACGCCTAACGTGACCAGAATCTGCTGCACATGATTGCCGTACACAGGACGGATGACAATGCGCTCCATCAGGAAGCCTAGCAGCATGCCAGCTAGTATCGCTCCCACAATCGCTAGGACGAATGATCCTGTAGCGGCGTACAGCCACACTCCCGTATAGGCCCCCCATGCAAACAAGCCTCCATGTGCAAAATTGAGCACGCTCATAAGTCCAAATATTAATGTCAATCCCGACGCAAGCAGGAAGACGAGCATTCCGGTCGCTAGCCCATTGACAATCAGATTGATGAACCCGTTCAATACATACTCCCTCCTCTCTAGCGATCGGTTATGCGATGCCCAAATACTTCCGTCGCGTCTC
This sequence comes from Paenibacillus alvei DSM 29, assembly GCF_000293805.1. Classification (GTDB taxonomy): domain Bacteria; phylum Bacillota; class Bacilli; order Paenibacillales; family Paenibacillaceae; genus Paenibacillus_B; species Paenibacillus_B alvei. The sequence goes on from NZ_AMBZ01000010.1 coordinate 112,356, forward strand.
CTCATCGTGCCGCAGGTCATCCATCGTGCCCGCCTTCACGATCCGTCCTTCATCCATCATGTAATACGCACTGCCAATTCGGCTCGCCATCAGGAAATTTTGCTCGACTAGAAGCACAGTCGTCTTCGCCTTCATCTGCTTGATGGCTTCCATGAGCTTCTCCACCATAATAGGGGCAAGCCCTTTGCTGGGCTCATCAATGAGGAGCAATTCATTGTCGTTCACATAGGCGCGCGAGATGGCCAGCATCTGCTTCTGTCCCCCGCTCAACAGTCCGCTCTTGCGGTTCCAGAAACGCCGAAGATCCGGGAATAGTTCCAATGTCCATTCGAGCCGCGCAGCAGCCTGATCGCTGCTTCCCCGCAATGCAATTCGCATCGTCTCTCCCACGGTCAAATCGGCGAATATTCCCTGATCTTCGGGAACGTAGCCAATCCCTTTGCGGGCAATTAGATGTGTCGGAAGCCGATCTACACGCTCGCCCTTATAATGAATCTCTCCTCGCGATGCCGGATTCAATCCCATAATAGAGCGAAGAGTAGTCGTTTTGCCTGCTCCGTTGCGGCCAAGCAGAACCGTAATATCGCCAGCTTGCACTTGAAAGGTCACTCCTTGCAAAATGTGAAACTGTCCAATATACGTTTCAATTTCATTCACCTGCAGCAGCGTCATCATACAACCCTCCCAAGTAAGCCGACTGTACCAATTCATTGTTCATAATCTCATCCGGATGCCCGTCTGCAAGCAGCTTGCCATTGAACAGAACGGCGATTGAATCCGACAGATCAAGCACCATGTCCATCTTGTGCTCGATCAGCAGTATCGTGCGATCCTTGGCATCCTTAACACGACGGATAACCTCCATAATCGCGGGCACCTCTTCTACCGATATGCCAGCCGTAGGCTCATCCAACAGCAGAATAGAGGGTTGAAGCGCCAGAAGCATCGCAAGCTCGAGCTTGCGCTTCTCTCCATGCGCCAAATGCTTCGCCGTGGAGCCGCCCCTTCTCCCGAGCAGCACCATATCCAGCCAATGCTGTGCTTCTTCCTCGAACTGTCGGTATGCTCGAAGCGACCGATACCAATTCATCCGTACGCCATGTCTGGATTGGACAGCCAGCCGGACATTTTCCATAACCGTCAAATTGGGAAATACATTCGTAATCTGAAAAGAACGGCCCATCCCCAGTCTCGTCCGTTCAAACGGGGGCAGCGACGTAACATCGCGCCCCTCGAATCGAACTTGACCTGACGTTGCCCGCAGTTCCCCGCTTAACAAATTAAATAACGTCGTCTTGCCTGCCCCATTCGGTCCTATAATGGACTTAAAACGATTGCGCTCGACCGTTAAATCTACTTCCTGCACAGCGATATGCCCGCCAAACGCAATCGTCAGTCCTGTCGTTGCCAAAATCGTATCTGCAGCCGGGGACGAATGGGAGCCGCCAGCTCTATTCGTCCCTTTTTCAAGCAGCGAATCGGCTGTATGGCGCTTGTTCTCCGCTCCGCTCATGTCCCGACCTCCTTGTTAACGTTTGTTGTGAATCGGCGGTGCCGTCTCTTCCGGTAATAATTCACGGATAAGCACAGGAGCCGGATAATCGGTTCCGTCCTTCATCTCCAGCTTTACTGCGTACAGTGTCTGCAGCGCTTGATGATCTTCCGCACGGAATGTCATTTTGCCCTTAGGCGCATCAAATGTCATTCCCTCCATCGCTGCGATCAGCTTGTCGGCCGAAGTATCTCCGTCTGTCTTCTTAACTGCTTCCACGATTGCGATCGCCGCAGACATGCCGCCAGGCGTGAACAGATCAGGCAATTCGCCATTAAATCGCTTCGTATGCTCTGATACAAGCCATTTGTTCACCTCATTGTTAGGCAGGGAATGATAATACACCGAGAAGCCTTCCATACCCTCCAGCTCATGCATCGTTTTCAGAGCCGCAATATCTGGAGCACCGGTTGACAGCTTAATGCCTTGCTCAGTAACTTTCATGTCCTTGATCTGCTTCCACGGGGTATTCGCTCCGGCCCATACGACGAACAAATAATCCGGCTTCGCACTAACAATCTTCTGGATGTTCGCTGTAAAATCCGTAGCTGTTGCATCAGCGTATTGCTCTTCTACAATTTCCGCGCCAAGCTTAATCGCAGCTTCCTTAAACGCCTTTATTCCATCTCGGCCGAACGCTCCGTCAGGTGCAAATGTTGCAATTTTAACGCCCTGTTTCGCAATTGCTGCAGCGCCTGCGATCGCATCCTGCGAGGAATTGCGAGCTGTGCGGAATATATATTTGTTCCACATCTCGCCTGTGATGCTGTCTGCAACAGCAGGTTCTACGATCATGACCTTCTCATATTCCTCAGCAAGCGGCAGAACCGCGAGCGTATCTCCTGAACTGGATGATCCGACAAGGAAATCCACCTTATCCGTTTCTAGCAGCTTGGTGGCCTTTTTCACTGCCACATCCGGCTTCGTTTCAGTATCTTCCACAATAAATTCGATGGATCGTCCATCGACCGTCTTCGTTCCCTGTGTTGCGTAGTCGATGCCCAACTCGAATCCGCGCACGGTCTGCTTACCGTAGCTCTCCAGCGCTCCCGACATCGACGCAAGCACGCCGATCTTAATCGGAGTCTTGTCCCCATCCGATTTCTTCTTTCCCCCTTGATTGTTCTTATTTTCGGACGAAGCTGCTTCATTGCTCTCCTGCTTCACAGTCTTCCCGCCTGCCTCACTGCCGCTGCTTCCGCATGCAGCCGTCAACAGCAGGAGAAAAGACATAAAACTGAGCAGCAGTAGTCTTGTCATCTGAATGCGAACCGCTGGCTGCTTGCCATGAATGCGCTGCGATTGTTGCTTATGGTTGCCTGTTTCACGATTGAATAGTTGTTTCATAGACACACCAAAAAACCCCCTTACGAGTCATTTTCATTCATCATAAGAGGGTATAGTTGCAAATGAGTTGCATCGGGTAACCATTCGCTGCACATTTGCTGTTCGCTTTATCTAGTCATGTAAAACAAGCAGTATTCAGCAGCAGTACCCTCTTATTCATAGGGAAGCCCGCCCGATATTTCCAGAATAAGCGCTTGGATATCCTTCATCGGCTCAATGCCAAGTTCTTCTTCCAGCGCCTTGCGGCACTTCTGATACCAGCGCAAAGCTTGATTGCGATTGTTCATCTGCAAATAGCAAGCTATCAAAATCCGATATGCCTCTTCCCAGCAGCGATCCTTACCTACCATCGACTCTGCCCATCGGATGGCCTTGTCGAACGTGTGCATGGCAGCATAATGGCAGGACAATCTTTCTGCCCCGCGCATGAACAGCACCTGAAGCCGTTCTCGCTCCTCGATGCACCAATCCTCATATCGCCGTTCAGGCATATAGTCTCCTTCATAGAGAAGGAGCCCTTCTTCGAGCAGTCCAATCGCCTGCTCTGCTTCATCCGCTTCAAGTCCTTGCTCGATTAATTGCTCGAAACGAGTCGCATCCATTATCCACCCTGCGTTCGGATTCAGTTGGTAGGTCGTTCCTCGCCTAATGATGTAATACGGGGTTGAACGAACGCGACGATGCGGCTCCAAGGCGGTATTCAATGCATTAAGCGCTACCTTGAAGTCCCGATTGGCCGCCTTCTCTTCCGCTTGGGGGAATAACGACTCCAATAATTCCTCCTTCGTCAGCGGGCGATTACGTCTAGTCACAAGAAGCTGGAACAACTCCTTTGCTTTCCCTCGCTGCCAGTCCTTGTCGGATAATTCAATATCGCCAAGCTGAACCGCGAAGTTGCCAAGCGTGTGGATATACAGTGTATATCCAGGATGGTACGTAAGCTGATCCAATCCCAGTTCTGTCAGCAGCATAGATGCATAGGAGCGGCCTATATCAAGCCGAACCGCCTCAATGAGCAGTGGTATAAGCTGCTGCGTGTCACTAGGCCCGAACAAAGTACGACGCGTAATAAGAAAAGCGTAGCCTTCTCGCTCCGTCCGTGCCAAAAAGCGCTCCATTGCGACCGCAAACTTACTGTTCTGCCCTGTCCGATACGCACATAAGGCCAGCCACATCTCTACGGCGGCACTGCCGAATCCATCCCCGCAAGCAAGGAAGCGCTCGCTGCACTCACGGAATACATCCTCTGCCTCTGCATACCGATTCGCATTGAACAGTCCCATGCCCATGCTTAGCCGAATGAGCGAAGTAAGCCAGCCATCGTTGGCATATTGTGTCTTTTCCCACGCGTGATGTCCGTACCGCAGTGCCGTATCGGCGGAACGGGCCCGGCCGAACAACAGACACAGCCCCATGTACGGTTCTGCACTGCCGCGCTTTACATCAAGTCGTTCCATAATGGACAATGCCGCTTGGTAGCAGTCTGCAGCCACTTTTGCATCATACTTGCCGGTCAATTGTGCAGCATGCCCCATTCGCATCCACCCGCAGGCTTCAACGAAGGGCGCCTTGAGACGAATGCCCTGCATCATCCCCGCTTCCGCAGTCTGCTTCGCCGCAATCGGCTCGCCGCATATACTGCTAATCAGCGACAACAGCAGGTCGATCTCACGATGTGAGCGGGACAGCGTCTTCGAATGGTAGCTTAGACCACGGAACAGCGAGCCCTGCTCCTGCTCCATCGCCTGGGCCTGCATCAGCCTCGCCTTCGCCTTATGCAGCCTGCCTGTACGCAGGAACAGCCTTGCCTCCAGCAGCCAGTCCCTTCCCTCTGTGTGAATATGAATGGCACGGTCATACCAGAGCTGCGCCTCCGTACCTCTGCCCGCATTAAGCATATTTTCAGCCATCAGTGTATATAAACGACCTAAACGCTCACACTCCCCGGTTCGCACTTTCCTGCCTGCTTCATGGATAGAAGCTCGCAAGTGAACACTTTCAATTCCATTTATTTGCGCAGCACGCCCTCCATAAAGCGACTCTGCAAGTGCAATGGCTCGCTCCAGCAGCGGCTCTGCCTTGCCAGGCTGAATCGTATCCAAGAACAAGAGAGCCTGCCCTTCAAGCGCCATCATCTGAACGATACGATTCCCGGCACTATCCGCCTCATACTCCGCTATGCGATATTGGACAGAGGCCTCCTCATACTGGCAGCGGTAACGCAGGATGTCCCCATGGAGCACATGCAAATAAGGATGCCTGCGCATCGTACGCTCTGGAATCGTCAGCAGGGATGCATGGACAAATTCCAAATGACCTCCCTGAATCAGCTCTTCGCCCCCATCCTGCAGCAGAAGCGCCGTCTCCTCGGCATCCTGTAGCACCATTGCCTGCGCCATCGCCAAATCATAGCGGCTGTGCGACGCGAAAATGTGGATCGCCTGCTTCGCCAGTGATACGTATCGGTCTTGCTGTCTTCTGAGTTGATCCAGCAGGAATTCACGGAACAATGCATGGTAGCGAAATTGTTTGTCGTCGACTGCCGTCAGGAAGCCGCCTCCGCATAGATCGGACAGCAGCGCGTGCGACCCGCTTCTTCCGCATACAGCATCACACCACTCGCCTGTAAGCTCGTCAAAGATGCTCGTCTCCAGCATGAAGGCGCGCATCGATAAGGATTGCTTTTGGAACAGCTCCAAGGCAAGGAATTGGAACAACTCCTCCATCGTATCTCTTGGCGCCCGCAGAAGCTCTTCCAGCGAGCCATTGGAAGACAACTGCCGCTGCCATATGAGCTGCACTGCAATAATCCAACCCTCCGTCTGTCTATATATCCGCTCAAGCTGCCGCTTAGTAAGCGGGTATCCATAATAATCACTATAGAGTACATCAATTTCTTCTTCATTGAATGCAAGCTGTTCCTTGCCGATTTCCAGCACATGACCTCGGATGCGCAGTGCTGCAAGGCCATCCCACTGCGGTCTAGCGCGTGAAGAGATGACAATGCCCAGCTTGTCGCAATCCGGCAAATAGGACACGACATACTGCATCCACTCGTCAACGCTTGTATTCGGCTCGACAAGGTGGTAATCATCAATGATAAGCACCGTTTTCTTTGTAAGCGATACCAATTCATTCAAAAAATATCCGCCAATGCAATGATGTCCTCACTGCTGTTCCGATTTCCGCCGCTATGCAGCTCAGCAAGCAGCGATTCCCCAAATTCAGAAACCGACTGCCGCAACGTATAAATGATATGGGAAACAAATGGGATGAAGTCGTTATCTTGAGGAGATGCTCCGTACCATGCATACGTCATGTCCGAGGAGCGCAGATAGGCAGAGAGCGCCGTCGTCTTGCCGAATCCCGGGCCAGAGGTCAATATTGTAAGCGGGAAGTCCATGATGCGGGATAATACCTTGGCAAGGCGAGGACGATGGAGCAGCTGCTTCTTCAGAGGGGGCGGCATTAATTTCATTTTCAGCACGCGGCCTTCTTTCATGCAGAACCTCCAATTCCTCCATTTTCCAATGTTGTCCTGACTATTGTATCATAGTTGCATTCGCTTCAAGCATTTTTACAAAAAAATGAGCGGCTGACCTCGGTCAACCGCCAAACCATACCTTCATTTCCTTTTTGTCAAGCTTGCCAACCACCGTCTTCGGGAGCTCTTCCGCGAGAACGAATCGCTTAGGCACCTTATATTTTCCAATTCTCGCTAGACAGAATTGCTTGAGCTCTTCCTCCGTCAATTGCGCAGCTTCTCCCGTACCGACCGCAGCCACGACAACCTCGCCCCATTTCGGATCTGCGATCCCAAGCACCGCAGCCTCCAGCACCTTCGGGTGACTTTCGAGAATCTGTTCTACTTCAAGCGGATACACATTCTCGCCTCCAGTAATAATCATGTCTTTCTTTCTGCCCACAATATAGTAATAGCCTTCCTCATCCCTTCGGGCCAGATCCCCAGTCAAGAACCAGCCATCCCGCATCGCTGCCTCTGTAGCTTGGGGATTGTTCCAGTAATGAGAGAACAAGTGACCACCCCGGAGTGCAAGCTCACCCACTTGCCCCTTTTCCAGCACATAGCCGCCATTGTCTATAATTCGGGCTTCTCCAAGCAGCATCGGCATTCCGACCGATCCCGGCTTTGCCCGCGCTGCTCCCGGTTCTATGACGAAATTGTTCGGGCCAGTTTCTGTCGCGCCATATCCTTCTTTGAAGGGCAACCCTCTGGCATGGAATGCTTCATACACCGGGAGCGGACATGGAGCTCCGCCAGAAAGGAAGGTGCGCATATTCGGGAACGTCTCATTTTGAAAAGAGTCGCATTGGACAAGTAGATGATACATCGTCGGTACCATCAACACGATCGTACAGCGCTCTTCTCGGAGGAGCCGAACCATATCATTCGCTTGAAAGCTTCGTACAAGCACAACCGTCCCCCCAGCCATAAGCATAGGGAGAGTCAGCGCATTAATCCCTCCTGTATGGAACATGGGCAGGATGGTTGCCGTGACGTCCAATTCGTTCAATTGCCAGCTGATCACGGTATTCGCCGCATTCCAAAATACAGAGCCATGTGAGAGGACAACCCCCTTTGGCTTCCCCGTTGTCCCTCCGGTATAGATCATGAGCCACGGATCGGCAAGGAGGATCGCGGCCTGCGCAATTGCCTCGCCAGGCTGTACATGCTCAACTGTTGAGACTCCGACGGCAATCTCTGCCGCAGCTTCATCCATAGTCTTGTCCCCTGCATTTACACGCTGCTCGTAACTAACGTCGGACTGTGCATACAACGGAATCGATACATCCAAACGTTCAATTGTATCCCCCTGAATAGCTTCAGAAATGACAGCAAGCGAAGGATCAGTTCCGTCATAGAGCAGCACCTTGGGAGAGCAATCGCGTACAATTTCATTAAGCTCTGATTCGGCAAGCCTCCAGTTCATCGGAACGGCAATCGATCCAAGCAGCCGGCAGGCAAGCAGTGCATCCACCATTTCCACTTGATTCAGCAGCAGCACAGCGACGCGATCTTCTGCACCGACACCATGATGCTGAAGGACAAGAGCCAGCCGCCTTGCGCGAAGGGCAAGCTCCCGATACGTGCACCGCTCCCCCGTATGAACATCTACAACTGCGATTTTATTCGGCGTCTTCTCACATCGATGCTCGAACCAGTATGCGGCGCTGTCTCCTTGTTCAAGGAATCGCCCGAGAACTTGACGTTCATGTTCAGCCCCGTTCGACGATGACTGCGACACCATGACCGCCTCCTACGCAGAGCGCAGCCGCGCCGTATTTCACATTTCTCCGTTCCATCTCATGAAGCAGGCTCACGAGCACTCTTGTTCCACTGGCGCCGATCGGATGGCCGAGAGCAATCGCCCCGCCGTTCACATTGAGGTTCTCTGTATCAATGCTCAGTTCCTCGGCAACAGCCAGCACCTGTGATGCAAAAGCCTCGTTAATCTCGAACAGTTCAATGTCCTGCATGCGAAGTCCCGCCTTCGCAACTGCCTTTTTCAGAGCCGAGACAGGCCCCAACCCCATCCATTCCGGCTCCACGCCAACTGCCGCGTAGCCGCGAACAATAGCAAGCGGGGACAGGTTCCGCTTCACACCTGCTTCTGAGCTGCACAATACAACTGCCGCGGCCCCATCATTGATACCTGATGAATTGCCTGCCGTAACTGTTCCATTCGCGATGAATGCGGGCTTCAGCTTACTTAACGCCTCAAGTGTCAGCCCATTGCGAGGGTGTTCATCTATATCCACTATCCGGTACGTTCCCTTGCGTTCAGGCACACGAACATGAACCAGTTCCGCCTCGAATTTCCCTGCACGCATTGCAGCTTCTGCACGCTGTTGGCTGCGCAGCGCATAGTCATCCTGCATGTCGCGCGTAATCTGATAGCGCTCAGCAAGCCGCTCCGCTGTAACGCCCATCGGCTGCTTTAAGAAAGCACAGGTCAGCCCATCATGCAGCACGGTATCCAATAGCTCGCCATGCCCATACTTATATCCCTGTCGCGCTTGCTTCAGAATGTAAGGGGACTGCGTCATATTTTCCATGCCGCCGGCTACAACGATGTCCGCATCTCCTGTCCGGATATTCTGCACGCCGAGCATGACTGTCTGTAAGCCGGAGCCGCAGACAAGGTTCACCCCTGCGGCAGGCGCATGAATCGGGATACCTGCCTGCAACGCAGCTTGACGTGCTCCATTCTGCCCAACGCCAGATTGCAGCACCTGTCCCATCCACACTTGATCCACCTGTTCCCCCGCTACGCCAGCGCGACTGCAAGCTTCTTGAATCGCAATGGTTCCCAATTCCACTGCGGTAACCTCTCGATAACTCCCTTGAAACGATCCAATCGGGGTGCGCGCTGCACCCGCTATCCACACCTCATTCATCTGTTCCACCCCACGTTCAGGACTTGGATTGACGCTTGCTAGAGCAGGTCAACAACATATTCACAACTCAGAATTACATGCCATTAGTCATTAGACCGTGCATGAAACCTGATTTTGGATCGTGCACCCGCAAGCCTGTATATCCACCATTTCCAGTAAACGCGATAGCAGTTACAAATCAGTTGCATGGAACAGATTTCCCATTCGAAATAACAAAAAGCACCTGACCCGCAAAAGCGAGTCAGGTGCCGTATCAATGCAGTATTTCATTCTCGTTCCAATTATCAGGGGATCCCCATATCAACAGTTATGCCTTGAATCTAGCAGCAAGCTGCTGCAAATCATCGGCAATCGTAGCAAGATGGTTGGCGTACGAAGCCATTTCCTGCATGGCTGCATTTTGCTGCTCGCCCGCCGTCGCTACATTTTCCATCTCAAGCAGCGTCGTATTTGTCATTTCACTTGCTTCATCGAACGAAGACACTATTGTGCCATTAGCTTGAGCAAGCTGTGTGCTCATTTGAGCAATATGAGTTAACTGAACGTTCATTTCATCGACTGCTGCGAACATATCGGCAAAGCTGCTCGTCACTGTCTTCGTGACCTGCTGACCTTCCTCTACGGAAGCTGAACCGTTCTGCATCGCAGACCATACTGCTTCAGAACGCTCATGCACATGCTGAATCATGCCTGTAATTTGTCCTGCAGCCTCATTGGTCTGCTCTGCCAGCTTGCGGACTTCGTCAGCTACTACCGCGAAGCCCCGTCCATGTTCGCCCGCATGCGCAGCCTCAATGGCTGCATTCAAGGCAAGCAGCTTTGTTTGCGCGGACAATTCTTGAATGAATACGACAATGCGGCGAATATGCTGCGATTGCTCCATTAGCTGTTCTGTCTCATTTTTAGCCAGCTCTGTATGCTCCGTGATGGCATTCATTTGCGAGCGTACATTGCTCAATGCCTGCTCGCCTCGCACTGCCCATTCACTCATATCATTAGCAGCCTCGGAGGACAGACTTACCAGCTCAACAACTTCCTTCAGTTGTCTTCCTGATTGGTGGGCATCGGATCGTACTACCTTCAGTCTATCATTCAATAGTGACGATTGGGCTGACACCTCTTGATAAGAAGCTGCAACCTGCTGCAGGGAAGCTACATTTTCCTCTGTATTAGCAGAAAGCTCCTCAGCAGAAGCGGCAACTGTCTCGGATACTTCGCGAATACGCAGCAAGACATCGGTCAAAGACTGCGCCATTCGATTGAAGTTTTTCTCCAAACTGCCAATCTCATCACTGCGATTCGATTCTTTAATCCGCTCTGTAAAGTCGCCTGCTGCAATTCGTTCCGTCAATTGCTGCACACGTACAACTGGACGAATTATGCTCGTTACAAATCGCCATAAAAATAATCCCATTAAAGCAATAAGCACCGCAAGGAAAATCGAAGCGATGAGAAAGATGTTATTCGCTTGACTGTTAATTTCCGACAATGCGACAACAGATACGATGTTTAATCCCATTTTGTTCCGTTTATCGTAGCTGACGAACTCATTGCGGCCGGCCGCATTCGACTTATAAGAACCGTGGTCGTTTGCCGTTACCAATTCACCATATGTTGCTTCATCTAGAACCGTTCCCTGCTTGTATACCGGATGCGTTACGACCTGATTATCCTTGTCAACAAGGCTGATATAACCGCTTTTTCCTACTTTGTATCTCTCTACGGCCTTGTTAATCCGATCGATTGCCACATCAATGGCAACAACCCCGTTCTTCTGTGGGAGCTCCTGAGCGAACGTAACGACCAAATCATTCGTTATCGCATCGCGATACGGCTTTGTTACAATGACTTTGCCGCCGTTATTCATTGCCTGCTGATACCAGCCCCGCTTCTTCGCATCAATCGTCTCATCACTGTCATTAGAACTGTGTATGTATTGATTATTTACGAAGACATATGCCGCATAGATATTGTCAATATCTTTGGCAGTATCCAGCATCCGCTCACGGATCCAGTCCTTCTGTTGCGACTTCTTGCTAATGCTTTCAGCCAGACTGTTCACCGTATAGGCATTCGAATCATACATGTCATCCAACATGCCGACAATAGATTCGGTAGCCTCATTCACTTGATTGTAGAACATGTCCTTCGTATTGCTAGCTGCCGTTCCTGTTAGGATAATAATAAGAATGATCGTCGGAACGACAATAAATAGTGCAAGCAAGCATATTATCTTTTTGTGCAAGGAACGTTGTATTCCTGCAGTCCATTGAAAAGTCCTCTTCATGCTGACTCTCCTTTACCGATTCTCGTTGGCAAAATACGTTTGGTATATCGGTATAAAACGGTAAAAGATTAATACATTGTTACAAAATCAGCGCATGGTAATTCACACCAAACTTCTTTTGGCTTAAAATAGCAGGGTTTGCAATCTCGTGAACAAAGCCAAATATAAAAAAGCCCATTGGGAGCGATGTACAAAATATGCACATTCCTCCCAATGGGCTTATCATGCTTTTATAAATGAATATGGACTATCCTCGTTCTCCCTGCAATCTCATTAATGGTCGCAGTACCTTTTGAACCGCACGCGGATACCCAGACAATTCATCATATCGAATTACACGGAAGGCAACTAACCCAATTACAAATAAGGCCACGACCACGACAGCTACGATTCCAGCGGTAAACATAAAGGCCAGCTTAGCCGGCAATATGCTTACCAACTGCTCTCCCAGCCATTCGCAGGCATACCCGACTCCACCTGACAGCATAATTGTTAGCAGGAAGCCTATCCAGCTATTGCCCAGCACGGAAAACGGAACAACCTTCTTCATGACACGAAGATTGAGCCACGTAATGAGCAGGAAGCTTAATGCAGTTCCCCCAATAATTCCGTAAATGCCGAAGAAATGAACAAGCGAGAAGCTGGCAATAAGCTTGATAATAATACCTAATGTTACACTGATCATGGCGATATAAGGTTTGCCAAGACCAATTAGAATCGAGCTTGACGTCATCATCGTTATCTGGAAAATCGTGCCGAGCGTTAATGCCGCGATAATTCCTGCGCCGTCCAACGTACTGAACAGGAAGCCGTTCACGGAGTATGCCGCTACCGATAATGCCAATACGATCGGCATGCCGCTCAATACAGAAATTCGCATCGCCAGAGTTGTCTGCCGCTTCAAGTGAACCATATCCCGCTTTGCGAAAGCCGCGGAAATAACCGGGATGAGCGACGTGCTTAACGCTATCGCCAGTATTGGCGGAATGCCAGCGATCGACTGTGCGCGCTGACCCAGGATACCATACAGATGCTTCGCCTCATCTAATCCTACTTCTGGATTCAGCAATGGGATCGTTATGGAAGTATCAATAAAGTTAACAGCCGGCACGGCAAGCGATGATAATACAATCGGTACGGACATGGCAAAAATGGAACGGAAAATATCAGTAAGCGGTACTTTCTTCGCACCTCTGCGCCGCGCGCGCACGCCCGCTTCGCGATCTGCCTGCCGCAGCTTGCGCAAGTAATACAGCATAATGATGAAGGCACCAATGCTTCCCAATACTCCGCCGAAGGAAGCTCCAGCTGCGATCCATTCTTGGGTCTGCCCCGTACTCATCAATATATAAGCAAGGCCAATCGCCGTAAAGACACGCAAAATCTGTTCTACAATTTGCGATACACCGCTTGCCTGCATCATATTGCGTCCTTGCGTATAGCCGCGCATCATGGCAATGACCGGGAACAGCAGCAGCGCTGGGGCCAGTGCGCGAATAGCAAGTGCGGCTTCCGGCAATTGAATCATGTCCGCATACACGCCTGCAAACGCGATGAGCAGCAAGGTTGTGATCACACCAGATATGAGACCGAACAGCAGTGCAGCATAATAGACCCGCTCTGCTTCGCGCACCTTGTTCAGCGCATAGCGTTCGGATACCATCTTACTTAATGTGCTCGGGATACCCGCTGTCGCTATTGCAAGTATCATCAAATAGACTGTCTGTGAGGCAGCAAAAGAGGCGTTACCCACAGAACCGAGCATATGCTCAAGCGGAACGCGCTGGAATAGCCCTAAGACGCGAGCGACGAGGGTAGCCGCTGCAATAATGAGCGTTCCTTTAATAAATGATTCCTTTGCCAAACGTTTCCCTTCTTTCTGTATGCTAGCCCGCATCCTTATCAGTCCGAACATACTTCATTCATTTCTATTCATCGTGGCAGCTGCCACTATACCTTCACCATAAAGAAGGAAAAAGCTGCTCCATAAGACAAGCCCTGTCTCATTCAGACAGCAGCCGTCTTATGGAACTTTTACTATTAGAACACAAACAACCAGAGGAAGAACAGGACAATCATCACGATTTGCAGCGCAAATTTGACGACAATACTTGTAAATAGACCGACAACCGCCCCGATGGCTGATTTTGTCGATCTTTCCATACTCGCTCCTGTTATGATCTCTCCGATGAACGCGCCTAAGAGAGGCCCGAGAATAAGACCGAACGCCGGAATGACGAATGGGCCAATGATGACCCCTATCGTACTTCCGATGATCGATGCTCTTGAGCCTCCGAACCGCTTGACGCCCCAAGCATTGACAACGTAGTCGGCTATAAACAGCACGGCTACAATCAGCGTCTGAATCGTCCAGAACCAGAATCCGAATGGTTCAAAGCTAATGCATAGTCCATACACAAAGAATGCTGCATAAATTGCCAGCGCACCAGGCAAAATCGGATAAATTGCCCCTGCCATCCCGACAAGGAACAACACAATCACACTAATCCAACCAAAAATAACCATCCGTTCCACCACCTTGCACGAGGATAACCGCTCGTGAACAACCTTTTACAGCAAATACTCTTTAATCACTTGAGCAACACCATGCTCGTTGTTCGTTCGTACGACGACATCCGCAGCTTGCTTTACTTCGTCCTGCGCATTTCCCATTGCTACACCAAGCCCAGCGGCTTGAATTGCCGCCATATCATTCAAGCTATCCCCTACAGCAACCGCTTGGGATATGTCGCAGCCTATAAGCTCGCATACTGTCTGTATCCCTGTCGCCTTATTAACGCCGGCAGGGTTAATCTCAATATTATGCGGCGAGGAATTCGTCAATTCCAAGCCTCCCATGGCACGCAGCTCGCGCCAGAGTATTTCGCGCACATGATCGTCTTTTGTAAAGTAACCGAACTTGAGCCATTCCTCCGCTTCAATATCCGCTCCCCAATTCTCCTTGTTGTACAGCCGTTCCGTCGAATATGCCCAGAACCAGACATCATGCTCTTTAGACATCGCGTACATGCGCTTGATGGCCTCGCGATCCAAAAGATGGCGCAAGTGCAATTCACGAGGATTTTTCCACACTTCACTTCCATTCACTGTGATCATGGGAGAATCCAATCCCAGTTCTGTCGCATAAGGAAGTGCGTTAACGAACGCACGGCCAGTGGAGAACATAACCGTTATTCCCGCATCGCAAGCACTGCGAATTGCATCGGAATTTTCCTTCGAAATTCGCTGATCATCATCCAATACCGTTCCATCCATATCGAGAGCCAATAGTCTATATTTAGTCATCTCATCCGTCACTCCTGTCCCTGATGCGTTCTGCTTCAGACGAGTTGTGATTCGTTATTTGTCGAAGCTTGTAACACTAATGTCATTCATTGTCATGCACAAAATTTGCATAACGACATTGTATCATACGGAGGCATTTACAACAAAGAATTCCTTTCCTTCACCTGTGTCGATTCAGGCATTCTTTTTCTTGCGAATATAACAAAAACACCCCCATCTCCGAATTCAGGAGCAAGGGGGTGTCTACAGGCAGCTACATTGCCGTCATCTCAGCTATGCGGCGGCGCTTCAGCAGTCGAGCAAGCATGCCGTGAGACGGGGACAACACAAAGGCAAGCACGAACAATGCACCAGCCACCGTTACCATCATCCCTGCAATTGAGGCATCCAACAAGGAGGACAAATAGTATCCCGCAATTGCGCATATAATCCCAATCGCCACACTGTACATAATCATGAGACTCAGGCGCTCTGTCAGCAAGTAGGCCGTAGAAGCCGGGACGATAAGCATGCCGACGACAAGGATAGCACCCACACTTTCAAATGAAGCCACCGTCGTCATGGACACGAGCCCCATCAGTAAATAGTGGAACAGCACGACCGGAATGCCGCAGGCAATGGCCATCGCCGGATCGAAAGCACATATTTTGAATTGCTTATAGAACAGCCCGATAACGAGCAAAATCACAAGCAGTGTAAAGCCGAGTATCCACACTGCCTTTGGCACAATGTCAATGCCGAACAAAGTCATCGTATTCCAATGAACATACGCAATTTCACCAAAAAGGACACAATCCAAATCCAGATCCACATTGCGTGCATTCAAACTTACGAGCACCACTCCAACCGCGAACAATGCGGTAAACACCACACCGATCGATGCATCGGATTGGACACCGTTATGCTGGAACAGCTGAATAAGAAATACAGTTAGTAATCCTACTGCGGATGCGCCAAGCAGCATGATGAATGAGTCACGCGAGCCGCTCATTATGAATGCAATGACGATGCCCGGGAGAACCGAATGACTAATTGCATCCCCAATCATCGACATTTTGCGAAGTACAAGGAAGCAGCCCAATATGCCGCAAGTTGCAGCCACTAGCGCTCCGGTTAGTATAATCCATAGGTCTGTCACAGAGACGCCTCCTTTCGCAATCGAGGTTCCGTCTCCTCCAGACGGATTCGCTCCTCCATCCGAATCGTTTGATGATTGCGGATTCGACGAATCCATTTCGCAAGCACACCGCGGCGCGGTGCGATTATTACCGAGCAGCAGAAAACAAAGGTAGCAGCCAATACACTGAGCGGGCCAGTAGGCAAATTGCTCGTCGTCGTACTAACTAGCGTACCGATAATACCACTGACCGCTCCAAACAACCCGCTTAGCAGTACCATCAATCCGAGCCGATCTGTCCAATAGCGCGCAGATACCGCAGGCGTAATCAACAGTGCCGCAACAAGCACAACGCCAACCGCCTGAATGCCAACAACGACAGCAATTACGGTAAATAACATGAGCAGCTGCTCCAGTACGCCGACCGGAAACCCAAGCCCGCGCGCAAATCCTGGATCGAAGCTAAGCAGCTTGAACTCTTTAAACAACAGGCTGCATGCAACAATGATAAACACCGACACACCCGCCATTGTGTACACATCACTTTGTATCATAGAGGCCGCTTGTCCAAAAAGGAACTTGTCGAGTCCGCTTTGGTTCCCATAGCTGGAATGCTGAATTTGCGTCAGCAATACAATGCCTACACCGAAGAACACCGACAGCATGATGCCCATTGCCGCATCCGCTTTAATGCGCGTATAGCGCGTCACAACCGAAATCCCCGCTGTCGCCAGCATCCCGGACAAAAAAGCGCCGAAGAAGAATAATGGCAGTGACTTGACCCCTGTCAGCATAAAAGCAATACATATGCCCGGAAGGGCAGCATGGGCGAGTGTATCTCCAACCAAGCTCTGCTTCCGCAAGTAAGCAAAGCTGCCGACGATGCCGCTCATCAGACCGAGCAGCAAACAGCCAACGAGTATCCATTGCGTATTCGGATCGCGCAGTATATCCCAAGATATTCCGAACATTGTACTCACCTCGATCCTACCATGACGGCGCCCGCATTTTGATCCAGCACGGTAAGTCTGCCGCCATAGGTTTGCTGCAGCATGCTTGTGTTAAATATTTTCGCTGTTTCTCCACATGCAACCAATTCCACATTCAGCAGCATCACCCAGTCGAAATATTCCTTCACCGTTGCCAAGTCGTGATGAACAACGAGAACGGTTTTTCCCTGACGCTTCAATTCATTTAATAACGTAATGATTGCCTTCTCCGTCATCGCATCCACACCGACAAACGGCTCATCCATAAAGTATAAATCCGCATTTTGGGCAAGCGCCCTTGCTAAAAATACACGCTGCTGTTGACCGCCGGACAACTGGCTAATTTGCCGATCCGCAAAGTCCGCCATCCCTACCTTTGCTAAACAATCCAGCGCGATCGCCTTCTCCTTCGCCCCCGGACGCTTGAACCATCCTAAGTGACCGTAGCGGCCCATCATTACGACATCAAGTGCATTCGTCGGAAAGTCCCAATCCACAGATTCACGCTGTGGGACATAGCCTACCCGTTTGCGGCTTTCCGAATAAGGTTTGCCGAATATGCTCACCTCTCCGCTAACTCTAGGAATCAGACCGAGGACGGATTTGATAAGTGTCGATTTTCCTGCACCGTTCGGTCCAATAATACCGATCAAATTGCCCTCCGGTATCGTAAAGCTCACATTGCGTAAAACTGGCTTCTTCTGATAGGCCACAGTCAAGCCGCTCACGCGAAGCGGCGAGTTCCCCTTCTCTTTCATTCTTATTCGCTCCTCTCCTGCTGCGTTATCCAATTGAAGTTATGTACATTACTTCAGCGCATCCACAATCGTGTTGACGTTAAAGCGAACCATGCCAATATAAGTACCCTCTTCTGTTCCAGGCTTGCCCATTGCATCCGAGAACAATTCGCCGCCAATGGCGACATCATGTCCCTTTTTCTTCGCTCCTTCAATGACCGCTTCAATCGCCTTCTTCGGCACGCTGGATTCAATAAATACGGCCTTAATCTTATTGTCTATCAGATAATCGCGAAGATCGGATACATCCTTACTTCCATACTCAGATGCTGTACTAATTCCTTGAAGCCCCATAACCTTCATACCGTATGCCTTGCCAAAATATCCAAACGCGTCATGTGCAGTAACGAGCACACGGCTGCCTTCCGGAATTTCTGCTATCCGCTTGTGCACATACGCATCAAGCTCCTGCAGCTTGTTTACGTACGCCTCTGCCCGCTGCTTATATGCTTCAGCATGTGCTGCATCGTATTCAACTAGCGTGTCACGGATGACCTCGGTCGCCTTGATCCAATTTTGTACGTTGAACCAAATATGCGGGTCATGCGATTGAGCTAATGTCGGATCCGCCAGCAGCTCAGTTTCTGGAATCGTTTTGGAGACAGGAACCGTCGTCTTGCTGCCGCTCATTTTCTCCAAAATATCGACCATCTTGCCTTCCAAATGCAAGCCATTGTAGAATACGATATCCGCATCATCTAGCTTCTTAATGTCCCCTTGCGATGCCTTGTATAAATGAGGATCAACCCCTGGTCCCATCAGACCAATCACATCAACGCGCTCACCGCCCACTTCCTTCACTGCATCGGCGATCATTCCAATTGTAGTCGTTACCTGAATCGGCTGATTTGTATCCTGCTTATTTACATCTTCCTTCTTGCCTTCGCTTGTACTGCTGCACGCAGCCAGACCTAAAGCGACGCTCAAAAACAATATGGTCATCACCAATCGCTTTAACGCCGAGTTCATTTTGAATTTTCCATTCGGTCTTACCACTGTCTTCGCCATCTTTTGTCCCTCCCATATGATAACCTGCCACTTTTTGTAATGATTACGTTTATCAATGATCATGTTTAATATACACAAATATGTTTCCTTAATGCAACTATTTTTGTATAAAAAAATTCTTTCCCCAAATAATCATTTTTGCAAAAAGAAAAGACTTTTCCTTATCGTATGCAGTGTATGCCTCCATCGGTGACACCATGTACGATATGAAAAAGTCTTAAAAAAAGGTTCAATACGTTCGGACTTCTAGCTCTTGTCCAAACGCATGAACCCCATTTCGTTTATTGATTATTTCCGCTCTCATCCGTAGACTCATTAGCTGCATTATGATTCTTCGGCTTCGGCGTTCCAGTCAAACCGTATACTTCATCGTACGCATCGAACATAGCACGCGCGATCGGCGCTGCTCCGTAGGAGCCGTATCCACCTTCCGGCACGACAACAGCAACCGCAAGCTTCGGCTTATCTGCCGGCGCATACGCGATGAACACCGCATTTTCCAATGTTTTGCCCGCTATACTTTGCTGCGACGTACCTGTCTTTCTGTAAAACGGGTAAGGGAAACCATCGAAGCCATGAACGTTAACCTTGGACATCCCTTCTTCGACAACGCGCCAGTTCGTATCGTCGAACTTTGTTTCGTTCAACACTTCACGTCCGAAGGTTTTTACTACCTTGCCATCGCCATCCGTAATTTTGCTTACGAATTGCGGCTTAATGCGCTGGCCATGGTTCGCTAAGGTAGCAGCATATTGAGCAAGCTGCAAGGTTGTATACTTCCCTTGCTGTCCAAAGGAGGCATATACGAGTGCGGACTGTGCGTTATTGCGCTCCGCCTCCACCAGATAGTCCTTCAATCCGGCGGATTCACCAGGCATACCGCTTTCCGTCTTCACGCCGAGTCCGAAGGCATCCATATATTTATCCCATAACTCTAATCCATTCCGGTCAGAAAGGGAAAATAGCTTTTTACCGATCATATCGACCATAAAGGCGTTGGAGGATACCTTAAGGGCCTTAGCAGCATCCATATAACCGTAAGAAGTTCGACTCGAGTTCCATACCTTCGTCTCATAACCTCGGCGACCGAACTCCCCGTAGCCCTTATCATAGTATTCTGTCCATGGGCCAAACAGGTTTTCCTTCAGACCAATGAGAACGGACAATGGCTTCATTGTAGAACCCAGGTATACAAGTGACGTAGGATGGCGTCCGCGCTCCTTGTCATCATTGTATGGTCCATAAACCTCGCGAATAGCTCCGTTACCCATGAAATACTGAATCTTTTCATAGTCCTCACTGCTAATTTGACCGTTCCGCCATACGTTCGGATCATAATCCGGCATACTAGCGATCGATACAATATTACCTGTGTCCACTTCCATCGCCACCGCATAGCCAGTGCGTGCATTTGGTGCATACTCGGTACGGTTTGAGGAATTGCGAATCTTCTCCAGCGTTTTAACGATGGACTCTTCTGTTGCCTTTTGAATGTCGCGATGAACCGTTAGATGTATATTATTGCCGCGTTCCGGCTTCGTCAGCTGCATCGGCCCGATAATACGGCCCGCCACGTTGACCGGGAACTTCTTCACCCCGTTTAAACCGCGCAGCTCGTTCTGATACATCAATTCGATGCCATCGACGCCAACATCCTCGTACTCCAGATATTCCTTTTCTGTAGGAAGTTTTTCCTGATTCTCGTACTGTTCCTTATAGAACGGCATCCGCTCGCGAACGCCCTTGAACTTCTTCAAGTAACCGACCGTCTGCACGGCTATTGTATCCTTATCATAGTTGCGGACACTATCCTCGACGATGTCGATTCCTTTGAATTGCGCCTTATGCTCTAAGAAGTAGGCGACTTCTTCCTTCGTCAAACCCGTCTTGATCAGTCGAGGAACGAAGACAAAGTTCATTCGTCCACCCAAGTCCATTCGTTTTAAGATTTCCTCTGCCGTTAATGGCTTATCCTGCGGACTGC
Organism: Paenibacillus alvei DSM 29; assembly: GCF_000293805.1. Lineage (GTDB taxonomy): Bacteria > Bacillota > Bacilli > Paenibacillales > Paenibacillaceae > Paenibacillus_B > Paenibacillus_B alvei. Next base: position 133,163 of record NZ_AMBZ01000010.1, read on the forward strand.
CCAGCTTTTTGAAAATCTCCTCAAGATCCTTTGCAAGCTGTTCTACTTCAGTACGGTTCTTCTTCTGCTCATCCGTCATGTTCTTGCTCGGATCCCCATAATTCTTAACCACATTGAAGTAGAGCGATTGTGATGCAGTGGAATAGGCAAGTCGCGTATTCGAAGCATCATATATGGTTCCCCGAAGCGGCGGTATCGCGGTTTCCCGAAATCCCAACTGAGACTCCTTCTCCTTCAGGGCGGGGCCTTCAACGAACTGCAAAATAGCCAACCTTACAATAAGCACGGTAAATATTAAAAACGTAATAAAAAGAATAAGTTCAACCGAAACGAAAAGGTACGTCGGTTCTGTACTTCCCGCTTCTGCGGATCATCCGCATGTGGATGACTCAATGCCAATCATCCTTTCTTGCTAACTTTTGCTGTACAATCTCATTTATTTTACCATACTAATTTGCCTATATTCAAAGGCTCTGCAGCTTCAATTTATATCGCAATGAATTATCTTATCGTCAAAGGCTTATCGGGAATGTGAGTGGCATCGAATTTAGGAGGATTGAACCAATCTCCTGATGATGCCCATGTCGCATCGAGCGGTATCCATTTTTTCTTTTCACTCAACCACACCTCATTCCAGGCATGTGGACCGTAGCCGCCATTTCCGTTATATCCGAGACCGGTAACTACCTTGACTTGGAGACCTGACGAGCGAGCCATAACCGCATATAGACGCGCATAATCGATGCATACGCCCTGCTTGGTTGCAAAGGTATCCTCTGGCGTCTGCTCCTTCCATATTCGCTTCGTCTCATACTGCTTGGCCTTGTCCCAGTCGTACTGAACCCGGGAACCAACCCAATCATACAAGCGCCGGGCCTTCTCTTCATCCGAGTCAGCTCCCGCTGTCACTTGACGCGCAGCCTGCTTCACATCAGAAGAAATCTGATTATCAATCACTTCATATCGGCGCTGCAGCAGTTCGCCCAGCTCCTGCCCCATTTGAGAAGTGAACACAGGCAGGCTCTCTGTAATCAACGAACCAGCAAGCGGCTCGATCACTTGGTTCGCCACTGTCCGATAAGCGGAAGAGGATTGAATGATGTCACTGGCCTTCGTAGCCGGCTGCAGCGCAACATAGACGAACAAAACCATAATGATAATAAAGGCACGTACGCCGCCAATTAAAGCGCCAATGGCACCTCCCGTTAACCAATTGGCCACGCGGCTTATTGCCAACATGACACCAGAGCGAGAAGATGAGCTGCCTTCCTCTTGCACAGAACCAGAAGTCCCATCCCATAACACTGCCATGAGCCAACCTATAAGTCCTCGGACAACCATGTAGACAATACCAAACAAGATCGCAAATCGCAGAAGTGCGAAGTCCCTTATCCCTGTTACTAACGTATAATAAATTCGCTCCCACCAAGCCAATGCATGGGAGGGGATTTCAATACTCCATTCTATGAATTGACGCTGTACAATAGGCGACAGCCACATTGCTGCTGCGAAAGATACCATGAGCGAAACAATTGTGCAGACCGACTGAGCAACAAATAGAAAGAGGTGACGCATGGACCCCGAAGCGCCTCTCGCCACCCCTTGAACTGCGGATAGAAGCACGACCGCAAGCAGCACCAGCGTTATCGCGTTCCATTCCCATTGCAATCCGGTACTCATTTGTTCTGCTTCGCTTCCTTCACGAACTGGCGAATCGTTTCGTTCATGCTCCACTCTCCTAGAGAGACTCCATTGAACGACAGCTTCACCTTATCACTATTGGGTGTTCCTGTAAGCTCCAAATTCGGCGACTTTACCGTATAAGTACCATCCTCATTGCTCTTGAACGTCGCCTTCTTCGCTTCTTCCATCATGGAGGTGAGCGCTTGATCCTTCAGCTTTTGCACCGTTTCATCCTTCACAGTTGTTACTGCGTTATTCACATCATCCCACGTAATTCCGCTGTATACAGCAACAGCAGCGACAATCACGACAACAAGCGCCCATTTGATCATCGTTTTCACGAAGCTAACAATTACGAGCAGTACGATGAGTGCAATAAGGAAAACAAGCCAATTTTGCTTAATAAATTCAAACCACATTTCGAGTTGACTCACTTCTTCGATCACCCTTTCCAAAGCGTATTATACATCATTCCCATATGATGTAACAGTCAGACCCGCCAGCATCATCAGCCAAATTCGGGTACTAAGTTCGTCCGATATGACGTACAAGTATACCATAGCGATCTGGAGGTGACTGGCTTGCGTTCTGTCTTTTGGCTCTACTTGTTTTTATTCGTTGCGTTTTTTGATTTGCATGCGCAATACCCGATTCTGACCCCATTTGCAATTTCGCTTGGTGCCGCTCCATCCTTCATCGGGTTAATGATGGGCATGTATTCATTCACCCATCTTCCTGGCAACGTCATGGCCGGTTATGGCGTCGACCGCTTTGGCAGCCGTATCTTCATCGTGTTCAGTCTCATTGGAGCCGGAATCATCCTCATGTTGCAGGCTCATGTCGTCAATCCGTGGCAACTGCTGATTCTGCGCTCGATTAGCGGATTTGTACTCGCGTTCCTCTCCCCTGCCTGCTTATCCTTGCTTGCACGCATGGCACGCGATCATGTTCATCAAAGCAAGCTAATGGCTGGCAACGGGCTTGTTCATACACTTGCCTCTGTGGTATCTCCTGCCGCTGGTGCTTATCTCGTGTCCAAGATTGGCTTCGTCATGGCATTCCAAGCACTGGGGATTGGCCTTATTCTTGTAGGAGCAATGGCATGGCTGTTTATTCGGGATGTACAGGAGAACTCCTTCTCTAAGACGACAACACCAAGCGTCCCTACGTCAACAATAGCCCCATCACCTGCTATTCCATGGCGCTTTTACTTTATGCCGCTTGCCATCGCCTGTTCGCAGGGCATTTTATTTTTCGAACTGCCATTTATGACTGACGCACTTACCTCCATTATGAAGACAGGCGTACTATTCTCGGCTGTCAGCCTCGGTGCGCTGCTTACGTTAAGCATGCTGTTCTTGAATCAATACTCGGCTTATATGCGCACATGGATCGGCTCCTTTTCATTAGCGCTTCTGTTCTTCGTCCTTGCGGTGCACTGGCCTGTTCCTCTTCTTGTCACCTTATTTCTGATCGGCATGACGAAAGGAATTATTTTACCCGCTTTGTCTGCACACCTCCTGCTGTTGAGTGGCGGTGCTAGATATGGAAGGATCTTTTCCATCTTATCGATTGCTTCTTCCATCGGATCCTTCATTGGACCTATGGTTGCCGGTCAGCTTCGCGGTCATGTATCCCCTTATTTCATAGCCTTTCTCGTGCTCATGCTGGCTGTAACGCTGCTACCTCCAGGCAAGCAAACAACTATTGGCAAGCCTATCCATAGCAGCCGACCGCCAACAACACGTCCAACTATATAACGAATCGAGTAAATGGAGCGCTTCACCCTGTTGCAGCTTGATTACTTCATACAGCATTCGCCCATATTCTCATATATGGGTGAATGCACAGAACAGGATTGTTCCGCTAACATACAATGATTATGAGAAATGACTACCGACGAAAGCGGGTGAATCAAGATGGGTAATTATGTTGAGCCTTACGGTGGCCCAGGGCTGAGATTCAGTTCATGCTTCTGGACAGCAACCACCGTAATTCTCGCCCTATTCATCCTGCTCGTCATCATTTTGCGTGCTCCTCTGCTGTAACCCCCCATCTCGCTCTCTCCTTATACGGCTTGCCTACGGGCAAGCCAATTTTGTTATGCGGCATTCCTCATGGCACTGCAACGGATTTCATCTTTCGTGGTACACTACTGTTAGCCCGAAATCATCCGGCTGATCTTTTCCTTTATCAGACTCGGATATTTTCCGTACCGCTTTATGGAAAGAAGGTGAACACGATGGAAATCGCCCTCATCGTTGAAGGCAAAAACGACCGCAGCCGCCTACGCAGGCTGTTGGCTAACGAGGTGGACATCATGTGTACATTTGGAACACTGAATACCGAACGAACGGAGAAGCTGCGAATGCAGGTTGGGGATAAGCCCGTATACTTATTTATGGATAATGACTCCTCCGGGAAACGCATTCGTGCTGTGCTTCGAGAAACATTTCCTGATGCAGAGCATCTATATACGCGCCGAGGTTATGCAGGGGTAGAAGGAACACCTGATGATTATTTGATTCAGCAATTAGAAAAAGCGGGATTAGACGAATACATCGTGTATCCGGATCTCCCCCCGCTTAGCTAACCAATTACTTAATTAAATTCATAACATCTTCTGCAATCACTTCAGGCGTTGTTCGCTCACGATCATTTGCATTGTACGCTTTGCGAATGTTGCCCTTCTGATCGACAAGTGTGATGACATTCAAATGCGTGAAGTTACCGTCCTGATCCTTCATAACCGCAGAGTCCAACGCTGGCATCATGTTCGCTACGTCCGCTTCTTGACCACGAAGGAAGTACCAGCCTGAGTAGTCAGCGTTGAATTTCTGCGACCACTTCTTAATTGCATCCATCGTATCTCGCTCCGGATCAAATGAAATGGATACAATGCTTGCGTCTTTACCAAACACGCCTTTGTCCTTCAGCAAAGTCTGGACTTCGGACAGCATGAACGTTGTCGGTGGACAGACGTCCGGACAATTCGTGAAATAGAAATAGAAGAGCCTAACCTTTCCGTTCGTACTATCAAGACTTACTGTGCTTCCATCCACATTTTGCATTGAAAAATCCGGTGCCTTTTTGAAATCTTCACGCGGCCAATATAACCATGCGGCAATGACCGCAAATACCACAACCAATGACATTAAGAAGATTTGCAAAGAATATTTCTTCGCCCATTGAGACATCGTTTGTTCCTCCCGGTATGCTCCCATATTGGTCAGGCTGAATTCAAATTTATGAAGTTCGTGATCAAGCTTTCCCCATTGTATCCAAGACAAGAATGAACAAGTGCAGCAACAGCCAATTAATGGAGAATAAGAAATTTCGTTTCGCCCAAGCTTCATCGTCCTTCGCCTTGAAGCCTGAGATGCAGATGTACAACCAAACTAGATTGAGAATTGTTCCTAACGCACTGTAAATCCAGCTAACATATCCATACGCATAGAACAGCCAAGTAACGGGTAGCAGAAGTGCCACATATGGGATCATCTGCTTCTTTGTCCGCTCAATTCCTTTGACTACCGGCAGCAAAGGATAGCCTGCAGCTCGATACTCTTCTACCCGGCGTATACCAAGCGCCCAGAAGTGAGGCGGCTGCCACAAAAATAGGATGAGGAACAGCAGTATTGCCCCGATATCCACTTGACCGGTCACTGACGTGTAGCCCATAACAGGAGGCATTGCTCCTGAAATCGCACCCACGGACGTGCTCCACGTAGATGTCCGCTTCAGCCACAATGTATAAATAACTACATACACAAACATGCCGAGAACGCCAAACCAGCCTGTCAACGGATTCGTCAGCAGGAACAAGACGGATAGACCCGCAATGCCGAGAATAATGGCATACCAGAGTACAACATTTGGCTTCAAGCGTCCTGTCGGAAGCGAGCGGTTGCGCGTTCGCTCCATTTTCATATCGAAGTCTCGATCAAAATAGTTGTTGAACACGCATGAGGATGACATGGTGAGTGCCGTACCAACCATCATCCACAGCAAGGTCACCCATGGAATATCCCACTTGGCGGCCACCCAAAAACCTGCGAACGCAGCCATAAGATTAGAGCGAATAATGCCCGGCTTTGTTAACTGAACAAACTCTTTCCATAAATCCACCCGCATCGGTTCTGGCGACAACGGAACGGAATCGGAAGAAGCCTGATAAGTATATTGTTTATCCAAAATGACCTTATCCTCCTTGTGTAGTACAAACCAAAGCAGAAACGAAGTGTTTCCGCTGTAATTTTCATCATATCAAAAACGTCCAATTGCTGACAATGTATTGCAGCATCGTTCATCATTTTGACAATCTATTGGATCTTCCTCACATTCGAGTAATTATCCTTGCGACGAAATAGATGCAAACTCCCATATATGCAGCTTAGACTTGCCGCCAGGAATACATGCTGTAATCGCATCCCATTCGCTGGAATCCTCCAGTCGAATCCGTTTCAGACGCTTATAATCTTCGGGCGTTGTATTCATCCACTGCTCCACAAAAACGTTCGGTTGATCAGTCCCTTCATATAATACAACTTGTGGAAACTGTTTCAGACGCTCCGTAATTTGCTCTAGATATTGTGCTCGTTGATCCGGATCAACTCGATACTCGACGAATATAATGTTCATTGTTGAATTCCCCCTTGTTTATTAGGTTGCCCCCACTGCATTTACTTGTAAATTGAATTCATGAGTCATATTCTGGTACATAATTGCTCACAATACAAGAGGGTGATTACGAATATGGATACAAGCACACACGCTGTCATTGGATTAGGGCTTGCCGGACTTTCTCATATTGATCCAGCCGTCATGACCCATCCGGCTACGGCTACAGCCGTTTTTTTCGGCGTTCTCCTTGGGTCGCAGGCTCCAGATGCAGATGTAGCGCTCAAGTTAAAGAACAATACTGCCTATATCCGTCAGCATCGAGGCATTTCGCATTCAATTCCAATGATGCCGATATGGGCGCTGCTAATCTCAGGACTTACTACTTGGTTGAGCAAAGGTGCCCTGTTCTGGCATGTGCTGCTGTGGACAGCGCTGGCCGTAGTCATACACGTCGCTACTGACCTGTGCAATGCTTATGGCACTCAGGCTGCTTGGCCCATTACAGACAAGTGGCTGTCCTTTGACTTCATCTCCCTGTTTGATCCAATCATTTTTTCCTCCCACCTCGTTGCTGTTGCCTTGTGGGGGCTAGGTATCGCATCGCCAAGAATTGTGTTTCCCGTTCTGTATGCGCTGCTCGTTGTATATTTCATATGGAGGGCCTCAGTGCACAAGAAGTTGAAGGATCAAATGCTTCTCTTCGATGAAGAATACGTCCCTTCTCAAACGTACACACTCATTCCAACTGTATCCCTTTCCAGATGGAATGTGGTCAAGCCGCTGCCAGAGGGCACATTTCGAATCGGGAATTGGAATCACAACCGACTCCATTGGACGGAGACAGCCTACTGTGATCAGCACCCTGCGGTAGAGGCATCAAAAGAGCATCCTGCTGTCCAGGCACTGCTCTATATTTCAAAATATGCTTGTGCGACAGTAGAGCCAACGGGCTATGGGTATGCCGTCCGCTGGGCTGACGTCAGGTATAGGCATCGCAAGCAGTTTCCTCTTGTAGCAGTTGTCATGATGAACGCCAAGTATGAGACGCTTGATTATTTTGTCGGGTGGTTGAACAAATCCCATACCGGCAAGCGGTTTGGATTGGAGTACGAGTAAAATAAAGTTTTTGGTAAATCAATGTGAGGTGCAGAGTGCTCTGTGTAGACAGAAGGCTATGCACTTTCTTTTTGTACTTGTGTTTTACGATTCCGATGTTTTCAATTGTTCGCAAATAATAAAAGGCTACCCCGCACGCGCGCAGGGTAGCCAAATCATTAGTGCATTTCGATTAGCGGGAACCACCGGAAAGCGATTGTTGTGCCATTTGCACCAAACGCTTCGTCATGTATCCCCCGATAGAGCCAGTGTCACGGGAAGTGTAGTTCCCGTAGTAGCCGTCTTGTGGAATTGGAACACCCAATTCCTGAGCAATTTCGAATTTCATTTGCTGCAATGCAGCAGTAGCTTGAGGAACAACCAAGTTGTTGGAGCCAGAACGATTAGACATAGGTGAATCTCCTTTCGCAATTAGGCGCTTCTAGTTGTGCAAGCTTGCAAACTTATTTTATCCGGCCTTCAAAATGTTATACTTATCTGTAACATTATTTTGCGAAAAGGAGTCATCCCTATGAACAAATGGTTATCTCTATGGTTCGCCTGCTCGTCAATCGCACTGCTAATCGCAACAGCCATATCCATCAGCCACAGTGTCTGGCTTGCTCTCCTCTTTACTGCGCTAGCCATCATCAATATGGGATTAGGCTTCATTGTAAAGGCTAAGCTTCGTCGTCGAGGAGCCGCTCAACAAGAGCGTACAGCAAACCAGTAAGGCTTCAAGGCCGTTAGTCCGTTCACATTTACTGCGGGAGAACAAAGCCCATCCGGCGCTTCACTTCCGTCAAAGTCTGCTCTGCCGCTTCACGTGCTCGCTCAGCACCACGACGCAGCGCCTCGTGATGTTCACCTGTGCGTCTTACCTCATGATAGCGGGCTTGAAGCGGCTCGATGAGCGCAGCTACATGCTCTGCCAAGTCTTTCTTGAAAGGACCGTACATTTGCCCTTCGTACTTCGCTTCAATTTCTGCAATAGACATACCAGCAGCGTGAGCATAAATGCTCATCAAGTTGCTGATTTCCGGCTTATTCGCAGGATCGTACTTCACAAGCGCTTCAGAGTCCGTCTTCGCACGGCTGATCTTCTTGCGAATGACAGCTGGATCATCTAGCAAGGCAATAAAGCTTCCAGGGTTAGGATTGCTTTTGCTCATTTTCTTGGAGGCATCATCCAATGACATAATACGCGCCCCTACTTCTGGAATATAGGGTTCAGGCACCGTCAGGAACTCGCCGAAACGCCCATTGAACCGGGCAGCCAAATCTCGTGTAAGTTCCAAATGCTGCTTTTGATCATCGCCAACAGGAACAAGGTCAGCTTGATATAACAAAATATCTGCAGCCATCAATGCCGGATATACGAATAATCCCGTACCTACTGACTGCTTGCCTTCCGACTTATCCTTAAATTGCGTCATTCGCTCCAGCTCACCCATATAGGAGAGTGTCGTCATCAACCATCCAAGCTCTGCATGCTGATGAACATGAGATTGCAGGAAGATGTTCGATTTGTTTGGATCCAGGCCAGCTGCAATATACAAGGCAGCGACAGCCTCTGTCTGCTCCCGCAGTTTTTCCGGCTCCTGTGGAACAGTTATCGCATGCAGGTCTACAACCATAAAGAAACATTCATGCTCATGCTGCAGCTTCACAAAATTTTGGATTGCTCCAATGTAGTTACCGAGTGTCAGTTGACCGCTTGGCTGAATACCCGAGAGTACGCGTTTCATCACGCAACACTTCCTTTTCTACAAAATATCATTCTTCCTAGAACGCAAAAAAGGCCCTTCATCCGCAAGGGACGAAGAACCGTGGTGCCACCCTAATTCGCCTGCATATTCAATGATACTGCACCCTATCTTACGAGCACAACAAGGAAGCATTCATCAGCAATTGCCGACTTCCTCTCTGCAAGCCTTATACTCAGTAACGCTGAGCTGCGGCCATGTCTACTTCATGTATTTCACAGGTTCAACATAGCTTTCCGAGGCCCATTCCACCTATGCATTCGCGTCGGTTCACAGCAACCACCGACTCTCTGGAGCTACCGCATAGCGTACTTGCCCTCATCATCAATTTCTTTGTTTTCGATTTCGATCCTCACTTATGCGAGCTCTACATAACTAAGAATTAGCCATAAGAATAGCGAAGATTTATCGATTTGTCAATCAATCTCCAGTCTATGCCATGTCTTTGGCAATTCTCCACCCTAATTTAGCTTCAATGACTTTCAAGCATGAATTTGCTATCATGAAAAGTAACTAATCATTACATAACTCCACGAGTAAAGGGGCAAAACGCATGTACCAAATAACGAAAGGCACATGGAACGAGTATGAAACCGTCATTTTGCATAGCGACACACTTGAGGCAACCTTGCTGCCATCGCTAGGCGCTAATCTCATTCGGTTATGGGACAAAGTGCTTGAACGCGACATACTGCGTACACCAGCCGAAAGCGATCTAGATTATTATATGACGAAGCCTTATCACTTCGGCATTCCGATGCTTATGCCTCCAGGACGAATCCGCCGGGGACAATTCCAGTATGCTGGCGTCTCCTATCAATTCGATCAAAATACAGCCAACAACAACCATATCCATGGACTCCATCGCTTGCAGTCTTGGCAAGTTGTCCGAGCTGAAGCCTTGGAGGATCGCGCTATGGTCACCGTTCAATTCCACTCCTCTGATGACAAGCACTGGATGGAGCAATACCCTACTCCGCTCCAGTTCGAGCTTACTTATGAACTAAAGGGGAGCCAGTTGACTCAGCAGCTGCAAGTCACCAATGTCGGCGGTCAGGCTGCACCATTTGGCTTCGGGACACATACCTGGTTCCAGCTTGACGGTGAACCGGAACGTTGGAAACTGCAGGTTCCTGTTACAGGTGTGTACGAACTTGACGAGGAGCTCATTATGACAGGGAATACATTGCCGCTTGGCGATAATGAACAACTGATTGAAGGAATGAACTTAGAGGGGACCGACTTCGATACCGTGTTCAGCATTGGGGAGCATAAGCCTGAAGCTTGGCTATCCCGCGAAGATGGATACCGCATTCGTTATACAGGCAACGAACCATGGTTTAAACATTGGGTGCTCTATACGCGAGGCAATGCCAATGAGATTATTTGTGTGGAACCTTATACATGGCTTCCTGATGCACCTAATCTTCCGTTCGGCAATGATGTTACGGGCCTAATAGAACTCGAACCGAACAAGCCGATTGTTCTTCAATTGGAACTTGAAATTCAGCACCCATAAATGGGAGCGTGTCCGAATATCAACTCACTTTCCGCCATAATGCCAAGTCATCCAGACTTGGCATTATTTACATTCCAAAACGATCACTTCCTCTCGCATATTTCACCTCTATCTCTCCATAATAACTATCACAAGGAGGTGAACAACATGCCAAATCAACAACAAGGAAGCGGAAGCCGCAGCAACAATCTCGTTGTTCCTCAAGCAACAGCAGCTCTTCAACAAATGAAATTTGAGATTGCTCAAGAATTGGGTATTCCAATTTCCCAAGACGGTTACTACGGTAACTATACATCTCGTGATATGGGCTCCATCGGAGGCTACATCACAAAGCGTCTTGTGCAAATTGCTGAACAGCAATTGGCTGGTCGCGCTCGCTAATTATAGCTGTTGAGATTGTAAAGCTACACCCATACTTAACGAAAAAGCAGGAGCGTCCTACTTACAGTAAACTGTCGGAAGGTACTCCTGCTTTGTAGTTGAATAAAGCATTTGTTTTTACTTTTTATTTCATTAGGATACATTTCTGTAAGTATGTAAACTATCTTCCTTCTTCTCCAAAATATGAACCATATTGTAGTTGGATTCAAACCATGTGCTAACTTGCAACTCACCATGCTTCACCGTAAAGTCGTACACAATCTCGCCGTGCGTCCAGTTCTTCTTATGCTTCAAACTCTCAATAGCTGTTTGTAAAAATTGGGATACTTGCTGTCTCGTTAATCCTTGTCGAACCGGCTTAAGCTCCCCACCGCAGCTTTCTAAAGCATCGTGCTTGACTCCGAATTTGCCCACAATATCATTGCGAAGGCACACTACAATTGTCCCACCTGTCAGGCCAATCAGTTCTGATTCTAATTGGTCAAAAACTAGGCTGATTTGCCTAGCCAATGGCATTGAAACAGATTTCATTGATTGATTCCTCCCTTTCTCACAGAAGACAAGCTTCAAATTTTTGGTTCTTTAGTCACAGTATACAGGATTATTTTCCCTTAATCAACACATTCTTACATATCCTTATTTGAACGTTGACGAATTTCGTCTAATCGTGTTGAAATTGCTAACATTTTCATAGACCATCCTCTCCGCCGATGCTATAATAATTCCAAATTCTATATTATGGAATGACAGTGAAAAAAGGAGCGGTCTCATGAACTGGTTCTATCGGTTAAACTTCAAACAAAAGCTGTTGTTCGGCTGTTACGGTATCGTTGGTCTATTCGCATTGGCGACAATAGTCCTACTCCTAGCTGATGTAAGTGTTGCAACCGGCATAATCATTATTGCTATCTTAATCGGCATCAGTTATCCCATCATAAACCTTCTCGAAAACTCATTGAGTGCTCCAATCAAAGACATCGCCCAGTCAGCCCTTCAAGTATCCAAGGGCGACTTCTCCCAAACCCTTACCGTTACGACCAATGATTCACTTGGAGAACTTGGGCATGCATTCAATTCCATGATCATTAAGCTTCGTGAAATTTTGCGGCAAACAACCGATATTACTCGCCACGTATCCGAATCGAGCAGAGAGATGTACCATATGAATCAAAATTTGAGGCTCGTAATGGAACAAGTGACATCTTCATCAAATGAACTTGCAATTGGTGCGACTGAAATATCTGAGGATATTGCATCAATGTCAAATTCCGTCAAGCAAATTGAGCAGAAGGTGGAGTCTTATACACATTCCACGAAGGAAATGAACGATCGCTCCGCTTTCACTGTAGGGCTTGTTACCAAGGGAAGAACCGCAGTAGAGACGCAAAGTGCCGGCATGCAACGCAATATTGAAGCAACTGATCAGGTTGCCTCAACAATCGAAGAACTAGCGAGACAGGCAGAGGGCATTTCCAAGATTACACGAACCATCTCGGATATTGCGGAACAAACCAATTTATTGTCTCTTAACGCATCCATTGAAGCAGCACGTGCAGGTGAACATGGACGCGGATTCGCGATCGTCGCCCAAGAAGTTCGCAAGCTGGCTGAGGAATCGTCTGCTTCGACTAAGGAAGTATTTCAACTCGTAAAAAGCATTGAATCCGGCATCCGCCAAGCAATAACGAATATTCATATCAACGAAGAAGTTGTACACGCTCAAACTGATCTGATTAAAGAAACGGAACGTATATTCCTGGAGATCGTAGACAGCATCCAATTCATCACCGAGCGGATCGCAACCTTTGCCTATGAGAGCGATGCGATGCTTGAAGGCGCTGTTACTATTTCGAGTGCCGTTGAGAACATCTCAGCCATTACCCAGCAATCTGCTGCTGGAACGGAACAAGTATCCGCTTCAATGAATGAACAGATTACATCCGTACAAGCGATGGCCGACGCTACTGAGCAAATGCAGCAAAAGGTCATCCAACTGCAGCGTACCATCCAAGTATTCAAATTCTAATTTACCCCAATCTATCCGGTGAATATAACAAACGGGGCAGCCTTAAGTAGCATTCTACTCAGGGCTGCCCCGTTTTTATTATGATTCCATTTCCCTGCCCTATCGCCATCAGCCTGTTAGGGTAATTTCCTGTCCATTTACATCAATGTTAAATTGCTGCTTCTTGTTCAATTGCAAGTCTACGCTGGCGATCCTTGCGGATCCATAACATGAACCCCACCGTTCCAAGAAGGGCAAGAATGAAGCCAATGCTGTACATGACGCCGCCGCCATACGACTCCTGCAATGCTCCCCCAACAACTCCTCCTGCCAATCCGGACAAGCCAAAGAACACCATACCAAGCATCGATTGTCCTGTAGCTGCTAATTTCTGCGGAAGAAGCTGCACTACGAATTCGATTGCCAAAGCCCAGAAGCAAGCATACGTAATCGAATGCATTCCTTGCAGCGCGATTAGCATCACCGGCTCAGTCGTGATCGAATACAACAGCCATCGAAGCGCATATAACATGCTGACAACGGAAAGCAATGTCAGCATTCGGTAGCGCTTCATGATTCGACCCATAATGAGGAAGCCAAAAACTTCACTGAATCCTGCAACGGCCCACGCAATCGAGATCTGCCCGGAGGTTGCGCCCAAATCGCTCATATGCAGCGACAATAGCGCATCGTTCATCCGGTGAGGCATCCCAATGACAAAAATAAGAGCAAGCAATACTAGCAAGGATGGAATGGTAAGCGCCTTTTTCAAAATGGTCATATTCACCACTTCATCAGTCTCACTATCCTCATATCTCGGTTCCTTCAAAAAGAACATGCCGACAAAAAAGCTGGACCAAACCGGCAAATACATCCAGAATAGCGAATCCACTCCACCCAGCAAATCGAATACCTGCGCTAGCGTTACAGCCGTAATGGTAAAACCAACCGATCCCCAAAGGCGAACGGCTCCATACGATTGCTGCATTGAATTGGCTATTTTAACTGTTAACGTATCAAGCAAGGAAATCGATGGAAGATAGCAAATATACAAAATCAGAATACTAACCGCGACAAGGATACGATCCGTTGTCAAAAAAGCTAATGACGCTGATATTCCCAATACAATCCACAGGCCGATCAATAGGGGGCGAACCTTTCGGATGCGGTCGCTAATCAGACCTGCGGCAGGCTGTGCAAACATCGCCAGAAAAGGCCCCAACATTAATAAAGTGCCTACTTCAAACGGTTCGAAGCCCCGCTCCCGCAATAGGAGCGGCAAATAAGAAAGCAGTACGGCATTCGTTGAGTAAAACAAAGCATGGAACAGCTTAAGAAGCCTAGTTGATGTCACCAAGTTGTTTTCCTTTCTATTTAAGCCTCATTTAACTTGCACGGTCTATCCATTGTCACTCTAATTTATTCAGTCATTTGCAGGAACAATTCCACGTCTTGCAATGTTACATCTATCGCCGATTGCCAGAAATCTGGCTTCGTCAAATCCACGCCAAGGTGCTTCTGTGCAAGATCTTCTACCGTCATTACCGCTGTATCTCTCAGCAACGCATCATATTTCGCTGCGAAGGACTCGCCTTCCTGCAATGCACGCGCGTATAATCCCGTACTGAACAAATAGCCGAATGTGTATGGGAAGTTGTAGAACGGTACACCAGTCATGTAGAAATGCAGCTTGGACGCCCAGAAGTGCGGGTGGTATGAATCCAATGTACCACAGAACGCTTCCTTCTGTGCTTCTTCCATAAGTGAGCACAGTTCCTCTGAGGACAATACGCCTTGCTTGCGCTTCTCATAGAAGCGAGTCTCGAACAGGAAGCGCGCGTGAATATTCATGTAGAACGCAATCGAGCGTTGAAGCTTATCTTCCAACAGCGCCAGCTTCTCCTTCTCGTCCTTCGCCTGCTTCACCGCTGAATCTGCTACGATCATCTCTGCAAATGTGGAAGCCGTCTCTGCCACATTCATCGCATATTCCCGTGCAAATGGAGGCAAGCCTTCCATCACATGCGTATGATAACCATGTCCAAGCTCATGTGCAAGCGTGGACACGTTCGATGGTGTGCCAGCATAAGTCATGAATATACGCGTTTCCTTGCTTACAGGCATTGATGTACAGAACCCGCCTGGGCGCTTGCCAGAGCGATCTTCTGCTTCAATCCAGCGCTTTTCGAAAGCATTCACTGCGAATTCAGCCATGCGTGGACTGAATTTCTCGAATTGCTCTACAATTATACGCGCGCCATCATCATAAGAGATTTTCGATTGCGTGCCGCCAATTGGCGCTTCTACATCACACCATGTGAGTTTTTCCACACCAAGCAGCTTAGCCTTGCGCTCCAAGTACTTCACAAACGCTGGCTTGTTGCGTGTAATGGTTTCCCACATAGCATTCAGCGTCGCCTGCGACATCCGATTGTATGCAAGGGGCTCCTTCAACACATCTTTCCATCCGCGGTTCCCATACAGTTTCAAACGGAAGCCTGCAATGCGGTTCAATGCGTCTGCACAGTAGTCTGCACGCTCTCCCCATGCCTCTTCCCACTTCATAAACATGTCCTCACGGACCGAACGATCAGCATCGGACAGCTTGTTGTCAGCTTGTCCTGCTGAAAGATGCACCGTCTCCCCATTCTCTTCATGCGTGATACGGAAATGGGATACAATTGTATTGTAGTTGGCACTCCATCCGTGATATCCGTCCGTTGCCAAATCGCCTACAAGCGCTTCCTTCTCCGGCGACATTTTCTCTTTTGCCCATTCACGGCGTTCAGTCAAATTGAAGCGAATTCCTTCAATTTCAGGCAGTACAACGAATTCAGACCATACTTGCTCATCCATGCCGCGCAATAGCTCATCATACAACGTATTTAAAGTTACCATTCGGGCACCGATGGAACGTACACGATCCGATAATTGAATCGCTTTCTTATCCTTCACATTTTGTGCCGTCAAACAGCCTATGTAAGCACCAGCCTCACGCAACTCTATAATCAATTGCTGCAGTTGCTCAGTCAATTTGGCAAGCTGTTGCGCCTCTTTAACAGATTGAGGTATCGCCATTGCCTTAAGCTCATTCGTGATCGAAGCAATCTTTTGCTCACTGGATGATAATGAAGCCTTCAGTGCTTCAGATTCTGATCCACCTTCAAAAAAGACATCCAAATCCCATGTTTGACTTAACGGTTGTTTCATCGTGCACACACCTTTCATTTGGCTTAATTTGTCCACCCTATTCAACCTTGCAAAGTTTGAGTTTTGCATCTTGACCGTGTATAACTAAACTATATCAAAATCATATGAACTCGCATAGGGAGGATCGTGAGATGAGACCATTACCAATCTCCGCAGACACCGCTGTCAAACTGTCTAAGGCACTTCATGTTCCCTTAGAGCAGCTCATGCATATGCCGCAGCACATTCTATTGCAAAAGCTTGCTGAACTCAATAAAGCACAACAGAACCCTTCTGATACAGACAAATCACCGGAGAATACCACGGAATGATACCATTTGAAAACACACTGCCGTATGATCATGTCATGGGTGACCTGTACGTGTCTTCCTGTCCATTCTGTCATAAAGACAATGTCCTTCTCCCAATCAAGCCAAGTGAGCTTCCGGATATCCATGACGGCAAGAAAAGGCTCCTTGTATTCCCATGCTGCCGCAACCGTCTCGTTATTGTTGATGCAGACAGCGATTATTTACTTGCAGATCGAGCTATTCGTTAATTTCAGACGCTGAGAACAAGACAAAGACGCGTATCCATGCCAGTTGTGCCGGATACACGTCTTTTTGTCTATTCATCCATTCGGCGATCAATTATGTATTTTGTACGTCTTCGGTTCCTTCTCTCATTTCCTCGCGGATAAGGGTCCATTGCTCTCTGGCAGCTCGGATCATTGCCGCATCCATGATTCGTTTGTCGTGGATAATTCGACTGAAACATTTGACTGCCTCATTAAATTCACCTAATCTGCGATGCAGCTCTCCAATGATATAAATAAGCCGCGCATCATTTTGATCCCGCCATTCCTGTTCAAGCACTGCAACGTAGGCTTCAAGCGCGAATTGCAAATATCGTCGTTCTTCCACCACATCATTCCGATATCGATACAACCAAGCAATATGATGAAGGATGCCCGCGACCACCCGATGGCTCTCCCCAATAGTCTGGGCAGTTAACAGCGCAAGCTGGTACGTTGCAAGCGCATCCTCCCAAGTACGTTCGCCACCGTAATCGTGAGTTGTCCACTGCTTCGCAATGCGTTCCTCGAATTTCTTGCGCTGCGGTTCATACCAGTGCTTTAACGAATTTTCTGTGGATGCACATCCACATGAAGGACATACCCGAACCACATAATAGTCCGGATTTACCTTCCCGTTATCATAGTGCGTACAAAAGTCACTGTCGATGAGTGTAGGCTTCTTGAAGCGAGGCCGTACACGCGAGGTGACAAATACTTGCTCACAGTAAGGGCATCCTACCTTTACCGTAAACAGCGGTTCAACCTCCATAAATCGTTCCTCTTTTCTGCTGATCGATTATGTCGAGTCATACGAAGTCCATTGAAAACGACACCATTATGGAATACATGAGCCGTTCTGTTAAGAAGCAACAAATCAGGCCTCGTCATTCGTATTAATAAAATGATAGGCTGGTCCTGACAAGCGATCTATGACCATTGTCGCAAGCCCTGGCTCCATATTTATTTCATGAAGCGCTTCCCGCATGCAGCCTAACCATGCATCTGCGCGCTCACGCGTAACCGGAAACGGCAAATGCCGCGCCCGCATCATCGGGTGCCCGAACTGATCTGAATAGATCGGAGGTCCTCCAAAAAACTGCGTCAAGAACATAAACTGCCGTTCCATTACAGGTTCAATATCCTCTGGGAATAAAGGCGCAAGCAAAGGATGAGCCTGAACTCGTGGATAGAAAGCTTCAACCATCTTCCGCACCGTTGCCTCTCCACCGATTGCCTCATATATCGATTGACTATACCGTTCCATAATCGCTCCTATCTATTCCATGATGCGGCTGCAACCAGCAGCCGGTACATAGGCAATGAAGTAGTCCATGTTCAACACTTTATTACAAACGAGCAGAAGTTTCAATCAATTGAGCGATGAACACATAAATAAGAACACAAAAAAACGCTGAGCATCTGTTCAGCGTCCGGACGTAGCGGTATTATATTTTCTTACTTAACATTTACCAATCTTCTTCTGGAGATCCCATTAACGACTCTCGAATGACATATACAAAAGCACATACGAGGATGCCTGCGATAATGCTCATTCCAATCACCCCTAACGATCGGATACGCATAATTCATCTTTCTTTATTTTAGTGTACCATAATGTTTCCCAAAAAAACACGGAGAAATGCAAGCGTTTCCTTTACGTTTTGATTACAGAATGAAGACAAAATTGTATCACGGCCGCAGTGTTCGAAAGGAGAACTGCATGATTGTTGCCCCTTCATCATATGTTGGTATAGCAGTGGTCGTCCCATTGACTGAACATAACAGAGGGAGTGAATTAGCAATGAGCCGCCCGCGGACAAGCTCCTCCATGCTTATCACGTTCATCGCAGCAGCAATTAGCATGTTTATTTTATTGATGATGATATATCCAAATACCGTTTTAACCGCTTCTACACGGGGATTGGCCATATGGTGGGACGTTTTGTTCCCTTCCCTGCTCCCATTCTTTATTATATCCGAGGCATTGCTTGGTTTCGGCATTGTACACTTCATCGGCACGCTGCTCGATCCAATTATGCGCCCAATGTTCCGTATTCCTGGAATTGGCGGCTTCGTGGTTGCGATGGGGTTCGCTTCCGGGTATCCTGTTGGGGCTAAGCTAACGACGCAATTGCGGCTGCAAAAGCTAATCTCCCGTGAAGAAGGAGAACGTCTCGTTGCCTTTACTACTTCATCCGATCCTATTTTTCTGATTGGTGCCGTCTCCATTGGCTTCTTCGGCGACGCTCGGCTCGCCCTCACCATCGCCCTTGCACATTATGGATCCGCATTCGTCGTTGGGCTGCTGATGCGATTTCACGCTCCGCAAGCTCCAATGACTCCATTAACATCATCAACCGAACTTACTGCACCTGACGGCCAGTGTACAAAGAGATCTTCCATACTGATTAGAGCGTTCTGGGCCATGCATGTGGCGAGGCAGAAGGATGGCCGCTCCCTAGGAACGTTATTGCAGGAGGCTGTTACCTCTTCCTTGAAGCTTATGATCGTAGTGGGCGGTCTCGTCGTATTCTTCTCCGTCGCATTGGACTTATTAACTGTGATTGGTGTTATGCATACATGGGAGGCAGTGCTCCAATGGTTCCTTCGAGCCGTTCACCTGCCCCCTTCTTTATCCTCTGCCTTCTCCGGCGGAATATTCGAGGTTACACTTGGGGCTAAGGGGGCTGGAGCAGCAGGCTCTGCCGGTATGCATGCACAGGTGGTTGCTGCTGCATGGATACTATCATGGGGCGGACTGTCTGTGCATGCACAAATCGTCAGTATTATGAACCAGTGTGATTTAAGATATATGCCGTTCTTGTTGTCTCGGCTTGTCCACAGCTTACTTGCAGCACTTGCCGCCTTTATTTTATATCCGCTGCTGCATTTAAGCACCGTGCAGTCTCTGCTGCCTGCTTGGCTTTCGAGCTCCCGCCACTCCATGCAAACATTGAAGATATGGGATATGGCATGGTCAGCTACGCAGACCGGACTTATGACTGCAACAATTTTGATCGGCTTATTAAGCGCTGCCTCTGCAGCTATCGTACTGCTTCGATATATGCGCCGAACCAGCAAATAAGATGACCTTGGCACTGATTAGATGAAATGGCGATTGTATTCCCGCTGTAGAACGTATAATATGGAATTGGATATACTCGTTATAAATCTTAATGAATAGCAGTGCAAAGGAGCCAACGCCTTGAAGTACGCAGTAATGAACCGGGGAGACGACGTATCAGCCGCATTGGCCGATACGTTCCACCAACTGGCCAACGCTCGGGGCCTAGTCCGTGATGATGACGAACCGAATATTGTATTGTCTATAGGCGGAGACGGCACGATGCTTCAAGCGTTCCACCGATACATCAATCAGCTTGATCAGCTGGCATTCGTGGGCATACATACCGGCCACCTCGGATTTTACGCCGATTGGAAGCCAGATGAAATTGAGATGCTCGTACAGTTGATCGCAGAAAATCGATCTCAAGACCAAATCTCACCGCGCATCGTCAAGTATCCGTTAATTGAATTGCAGTTAGACGCAGATGACTCCGAATACTGCAAGACATACATCGCCTTAAATGAATTTACGCTTAAAGGGGTAGAAAACACGCTCGTCGCACAAATTGATATTAATGACGAGCTGTTCGAAATGTTCCGCGGAGATGGGATATGCGTGTCTACCCCATCAGGAAGCACAGCATACAATAAGAGTCTTGGCGGCGCTATGGTGCATCCTTCTATCGCATCGTTACAGCTTGCTGAAATTGCGTCCATTAACAACCGTGTGTACCGTACACTCGGTTCATCGCTCATTTTGCCAAAGCACCATCATTGTGACATCCATTCCCGAAAGAAGCAAAAGCTGCTCCTTACGGTCGATCATATCAACATACCGCTGGAGCAATTGCGCTCCATCCGCTGCCGGGTCGCTGATCAGAAGGTGACATTTATCCGATATCGTCCGTTCCCATTCTGGAATCGGGTAAGAGAAGCCTTCCTCGGTTATGATGAGCACGGCTGCTATAACGTATAGATCTCGACTTCGATTCCCGCTGTTCTGTTGGAACGGTGGGGCATATTTGTATTCTAACTTCGTTGAAATATAAACGGCACCCCTATTCATTTCTAATGAATAGGGGTGCCGTTTATAGCTATGATCTTCTTCGTTTTTAGGAACGCACTTCTTTAGGCGTGCGTTCTCCCCGCTCTGCCCGCTCCTTCGGTTCCGCAGCCGCCCTAGGCTGCTGACCAGAAGGATTCGCTGCGCCGCCCTTGCCATTATTCTGCTTGTTGCGGTTGCGAGAATGACGAGGCTTGCGCTCAGATGAGGATGGCTTTTGTACAGGATCTGTCACCGCATCTTGATTAGATTGCTTCGGCTGCAGCGCGATTCCTTGCTTCGGTTGCTGCGGCAGATCCTCAGTAGGCGCTTCCAATGCTGCTGCACCTTCCTGTTCTGCTTCATCTCCTTGCTCGCCAGCCGTTCGCACACGGGCATCCTTATTGCCTACCTTCTCCAATATGAAATAGGCACAGCCAAAATTGCAGTATTCATTAATGTAATCCATCATTCCGGACAGGGCCGTATCCTTTGTGGATTTCGCATGAGTGTCACGGAAGAAACCTTTGAGGCGAAGCTGATTGTAGCCCCAATCCCCTAGAATGTAATCATACCGTTCCAGTACTTCACTATAACGCCCCTTGAATGCTTCTGGATTCCATGCGTTTTTGTACTCATGAATGACTTCGTACGATCTGCCTCCAATTTGAATCACGTCCGTGATTCCCCCTTCCCCTGCCATAGCAGGCTCAAGCACGAACGGAGGAGCGCGCTTTATCGAGGTTGTTTCGAAGAGGCCTGCATGCTCCTCTCATCCCGATTGCCACTGCCTTCTCCTTATAAGTATCGCAAGCTGCACTCATAAGGAGTCAGGGTGTTTCGAGTAGATCCAATCTTCTTGCTGCTGGACATCGGCTTCTCGAACGGGCACTCATTAGGCGAACTCCGTCTCATACCCATCGACTCGCCGCTGCTTATGCTTGTGCGGTCATTGACTTATGAGCGGACTGGACTTGTTCATGCGCATGGTAGGAACTGCGTACGAGCGGTCCCGATTCCACATGGCTGAACCCACGCTTCAATCCTTCGTTCTTCAGCTCTGCAAATTGTTCTGGAGTGTAATATTTCTCGACGTACAAGTGCTTCTTCGTCGGCTGTAAATATTGCCCAATCGTCATGATGTTGCAATCAACGGCACGAAGATCGTCCATTGTCTGCAAAATTTCATCCCATTCTTCTCCTACACCAAGCATGATGCTGGATTTTGTAGGAATGTTCGGCTGCATTTCCTTTGCACGCTTCAACAATTCGAGTGTACGCTCATACTTCGCCTTCGCACGTACACGGTCGGACAACCGTTCAACCGTCTCGACGTTATGATTGAGTATGTCTGGCTTCGCATCCATTACCAGCTTAAGCGCATCCCAATTGCCCATGAAGTCGGGGATCAGCACTTCCACACTGCAGAGTGGCAACCGGCGACGAATCGCACGTATCGTCTCTGCAAAGATCGATGCTCCTCCATCTTTCAAATCGTCTCTGGCTACGGATGTAACGACACAATGGCGCAAGCCCATGCGCTCTGCAGCTTCTGCTACGCGTTCTGGCTCCTGCAAGTCCAATTCCGTCGGCATGCCGGTATTAACCGCACAGAAGCGGCAAGCACGAGTGCAGATGTCGCCCAAAATCATAAACGTCGCCGTGCGGTTCGCCCAACATTCATAGATGTTCGGACAACGTGCTTCCTCGCATACAGTGTGCAACGTTTTGGAGCGCATCATGTCTTTGATCTCGGAATAGTTCTCTCCCGTAGTCAGCTTGATGCGTATCCAATCTGGTTTCTGCTTCTGCTCTCTCGTTTTCATGGAGTCTACCTTCCTTCTTGTTCGCTTAACCTTGACCTAATTCTGTATTATACCATGAACCCTTCAAAATCTATACCTGCGTGTCCATTGCTTGGATAAAAAGGCCATTTACGCACATTCTAACATTAAATCGACCTTTTCAGGTATGGAATAAGGAGGAAATTTGCGTCATGAGACAAGCTCCACCCTATATATGTGCAGGACTTGCCTTGTGGATAGGGCTAATAGCACCATTCTCAGCAATTGTAACTCACGCAGCTCCGTCTAATTCAGAGCAGCTGAAAAAGCAATCCGGACAGCATTCAGGGATTGAAAAAAATTCTAGTCAATCATCGGCTCCAGAAGGGGCTGTATGGAAAGAAAGACGCGATTTGTACGAGCAAATATCGATACTGACCGGAATCCCTTGGTACCGCTTAGCTGCCATCGATCAGTATGAGCGTGCATTGACGAAGGCAAACCCAAAGCAGCGCAAGCATCCGGACAGACTCACAGGCATATATGTTGATCCGCTTAAATGGGTTGGCATGATGAATCCAGACATAAACGATAACAATCCTAAATCCATCTCTTTATTTCGTGGAATCGGGCGTGATGGTTCCGGTGACAAGCGTGCGGATTCCACGAATGATGTGGACTTGCTGTATAGCGTCGCTTCGCGAATTGGCGCTTATGGACCGAATGACGAAGATTTTGGCAATGGACTGTGGAATTATTATACAAATCCACGCGCGGTTCAGCGTGTCCAGCAGTATGCGCGAATTTTCGAGCATTTCGATAAATTGGATTTGTTCGAGTACACCTTCCCATTGCCTCTTGGAAGCTCCTACTCTTATCGAAGCACCTTTGGAATGGGACGGCATTACGGGGGATACCGTATTCACGAAGGCACCGATATCTTTGCCGGGTATGGTGTGCCTGTGCGCAGCACCTGTTACGGCATTGTCGAGGTGAAGGGCTGGAACCGTTACGGCGGCTGGCGGATCGGCATACGCGATCTGAATAACATTTACCATTACTACGCCCACTTGTCTGGCTATGAAAAAAACATTAAGGTCGGCGATATCGTTACCCCTGGACAAACGGTAGGGTGGGTCGGCAGCTCAGGCTACGGCAAGCCAGGGACATCTGGCAAATTTCCTCCCCATCTCCACTATGGGCTGTATCGGGATCGAGGGCTTGTGGAATATGCATTCGATCCATTCCCGCTTCTGTATCAATGGGAACAGTCAGACAAACGCAAGCGGATGAAATCTAATCGGCGTTAATGAAACACCTTATATGGAAGCAAAAGGGCACACCTGTCGACTGATGCCGATGGAACGTGCCCTTTCTGTTAGTGATTTCACTTCACCATATGTCGCGATGTTCGCAGCCGCCATTTTCTCCGATATCTTATACGTTTCTTCATTTGGATGCACCAATGTTTCAAGACTAGCCTTCGTGACCGCCTTGCTGTACCTCACCGGTATCAGCAGGAGCTGGCGGGGCATGTGGTTCTATTTGTGCAGGAACAGTTATTCCTCCCTGTTTGCTTCCTAAGCTGCTACCGCTCCCTACACTGTTTGGAATCGACTGCATAGGCAATGACAAGGCAGGAGCCTTCTCTCGATTCGCTCCCACCGGCTGCCCCTTTCCGTCATAATAGTACATCGGAACATCACCTACGACGAGCAGATAAGAAATAGGGATTTGCGTCTCAACCACTTCTGGTTCCAAATCAAAAGGAATAACGATCGCAACTTCTTCCGTTACTTTAATATACACCTCAACCAATACCATATTGATGCCAACATCCATTGGGCGGGTATTCAGTTCCACCTTAACCGCACCTTGCGGCTCCATCTTAACCGGAATCCGCGGGCCAAAGGATGCGATCAACGGGCTGCCCAACGCTTGACCCAGCGGAATCTTGTCACTAATTTCATGGATGTTTTTTAGAGATGATTCTACGATATCCACTGTTTCTGAGGTAATTCGCATATGCTCGTTGTAATTGAGAACAAAGCTCGTCACCTTGCCGCGAGAATCTGTCTTCCACTCAATAAGCTTATCCAGCTCTCTTCCCCGCATCACTTGATCAGTAATCGCTCGATTAATGGCCTGCGTCGCAATTTGCTTCACACGAATTTTGGCCAAATGCATAAGCGGCCCCTTTACATTTCGATCTACATAGACGAATAATTGCACCGTCAACAGTGTAAAAATCACGAGCGCAATAAAAAAGGCTCTACGCTTCCGCTTCGGCTTCGATTGTCTGCTGCTCCATCCTGAAGCGCTCTTTGCATCTACTTGAACCGCTGTAGACCTGCGTGGGCGCCACCCCGATGCTTTCCATCCTGTGCGACGTCTGCTCCAGGAAATTTTCGGCCATCTCCATCGCCGTGCGCGGAACCCGCTCGAACGCCACCTGTTCACATCCGATTCCCCCTTCCGGTCGGTGCAACGAGCAGCCTGTACGTTTTCAGTGTATGCTTGCCCCGAGGAAAAAAGAAGAAGCCGTCTGAGCGAACACGCCTATTTCAACTGTTTATTGATCTCATCGCATATCTTTTTATAACGATAGTGATCAATCGACCAGAATACTGCAAAAATGAGCAGCCCCACTCCTAAGTTGCGGACAATAGCCTGCCACTCCGAAGTTAGAATCAACGAAGCTCCAATAAGGATACCTATAATAAGGAATATTTGAAGCGCACTCTTCCACATATACGGTATTTTCTGAATCGAATACACATAGGAAGTGAGGCCGGAGCATATACCAATGCCTATACAAGCTGTCCAATATTTCATAAACTCAGCAAACGCATAGGCTACAAGCTCATTCTCCATGGTTGTAAACTGCCATGCCTGTACATACATCACCAGACTGCCCATCAGCATTCCTAACATCATAATCTTCCATATTTTAGGCATCACTTATCCCCCCATAATTTTGTGCCGAAGTGCCTTAATGTATTGTCTTGAAATGTATACGGACTCCGCACCATCCCTCAGCTTAGCTAGAAAAGGGGTGCCCAATGTCGGCTCAATATGCGCAATATTGCCGATGTTGAGAATGACCGATTTGGAAATGCGCATAAATCGATCCTGCGGGAGCTGCTGCTCCAACTCATACAGGCGAAAGCTAAGTCGGTACTGCTTCCTGCCTTGAACCGCATACACATAGTCACCCTGTGTCTCGAAATAGGAGATATCTTTTACATCCAGCACATATTGCCGATCCTCATCTGTTCCGATCATGTGCCGAAGCGTGGACTGCTGCAGCAACTGAATTTGTTCGAGCAGTCGCTGTATTTCTGCATCCAGCACACGGCTTCGAATGATGATTTCATCTTCTTCAATGCTCTCATCGATTTGAACCCTAATTTTCATCTCGTCCCCCCCTTCGACATCATTATATAACGGAGATCTGGGAAATTGAGGATAACAAGGGTTACTGATTACATTCCTTCGATAAGTGGTTAAAGTAAAGGGGTGATCCTATGCCTGCATTTATAAAAAACAACCTGTAAATGGATCATTTTCGTAATCCATCATGCAGGTCGCAATTTCACTTTATATTATTTCATCTTGATAAATGCATATTTGTACTCTATCTGGCCTTATGTATCATAATCCGATGAATAACACCAAAAAGAGAGCGTATATTAGTACACTCTCTCCTTACTAAAAATAAATATTTTCTCATTTTCTAAAATTGCAAATTAGAGTATTTCCACTGATTATCTAGGGCCTTCCATACATCATTCGTTTCAGCTCCCACATACCAGTAAGCGAACCCAGCCACATTGCGGCTGCTTGCCATTGCATACTTTGCAGCAAGCGAACGGCTGTCCTCCGCCCAAACTTGATGTCTTGCCCCGCGCTCTATGAAATCTGCTACGTATTGCGATGTCCGGTCATCCCACTTTGTCTTGCGCGTGCGCAGTAACTCTCCTTGCTCAATTAAGGTTAGTTCACGGGAGGTTACGCTTTTTCCGCTTACCGTCCAGTCCCGTGAATAGAAGGGGAAGGCGGTTATCACTTTATGAGACGGCACTGATTTCAACAGCTTGTCGAGTGCTCGCTGCAGCCATGGCAAAGAAGACACAGAACCCGCCGTTGGCGCTCCGTCCCAATGCTCATCGTACCCCATTAGCACCATGTAATCCGCTGATTTGCCGAGAGCAGCATAATCGAACGCCTCCGTCCAATCTGTACCCAAATCAGGAGACACATCGATAGACAAAACCGCATTATTTTGATGCAGCTTAGCAGCCAATTCCGACACAAATGCAGTTAAGGCCTGTCTGTCCTCCGGACGAACATTTTCAAAATCAAGATTCAAACCATTCAGTTTATACGTCTTCACAAAACCGATAAGCTTCGTAATAACTGAGGTCTTCTTCGTCGGATTGGTAAGCACTTCATGTGTCAGATCCGCATTGAAACGGTTCCCCACAAGCGCCCACACCTGCTTGCCATTGTTCTTGGCCCATGTCAGAAGCGTCTTATCTGTCTGATCAGTCACCGACTCCTTGGCATCGAGGAAATACCATCTTGGTGAAAGGGTATTAACGGTTGATCCGGACACTTTCGAGATATATTGCTGAGTCGTCAGCTCATGCTTCCACCCCATCTCAATTCGCTTCGGCGGAGCTTTTGTCAATGCTTTCGACCAATCCGGTCGCTGAAGAGCTCGATTCAATACAACAGCCGTTTCTTGACGTGTCAATGAATCATTCGGTCGAAATCCTTCCTCGTCACCATTCATCAGTTTCAGCTTTTGCATGACGCTAACATACGGTTTCGCCCATTTCGCAATTTGAGAGGCATCTGGATAGGACAACACCCCAGAATCAGTCTTTGCAGATTGCTTAAATGCACGTACGATAATCGCTGCGGCTTCTTGCCGGGTTACGGCCTGCTGAGGCTGGAAGCTCCTCTCTCCTGTTCCCTCCACCAAATGCAGCAATGAACCAGCTTGCACAGCCCCATAATACCAAGCGCCGCGCGTAACGTCATCATAGGCTGGAATATCGCTTGCCACGGGCTGCAGGTTGAACATTCGATTGACCATCGTGATGAATTCTGCCCGGCTCACAGATCTCTCCGGCTCATATAATCGGTTACCGGAACCCGTCACAATGCCTTTCTTATACAGATTGATGATATCTTGCTGTCCGTAAAGCCCAGTAATATCATCGAAGGGCAGTCCTGTGCTTTTCGACTCTCCCCATGCCAGACCTCCGGTTATAAACATAGCGGCAATAGCTGTTAATATGACAATTTTACGTCGTAGAGTCACTTCCATAGCCTCACTTTGCTAGAGATAAAAGATGATATAATGCGCTATCTTCCATCCTAGCAAAAAAAGACTTTTTCATAGATACTAAAATATTGGAAATTCAATTACATATTTGTATGTTTATAGGACTATACTACGTATGAATACGTATTTCCTACATAGAAAACAAGGAGTAGATCTCATATTAAACAAAAAGAGCCACTCGGGAGATAGTCTCCTTACATGGCTCTGTCACTATACAACATTCACTATTGAATTATATAAACTAAGTATTATTAATATTCTTCTTCTGGATAATGCGGCTGCGGCTTATTTTCATTCTGATTTCCAGTTTCTTTGTCTGGGGTCGATCCGTCAGTGTCATATCCATTGACTTCAAATGTAATAATCTTGTCGAAGAAGACATAATCTTTCCGGTTCTTGAATGGCCCTTTATTATTGTTATGCTTGTCAAATGCGAACATAACCTTTCCGTTTCCAGAAGCACGTCCTTCGTACCAATTGATGAATGCTTCTACTTCCGCCATCGACAGGTCGTATTCCTTTTGAATACCGTTGTTTAGCGTAATGAAAAGCAGTGCACGGCTGCCAGGTTCATTGTTACCTGGATCAGGATTTGTAGGATTTGTAGGATTTGTAGGCGTTGTACCGCCAGACTTCGGAGTTGCAGATGCTTCATTGGATACTGAACCTTCAAATGTTCCGTATAGCGAAGCAACGATATAATAATATGTTGTTCCGTTGGTAACAGATGTATCTGTATACGTGTACGTACTGCTCGTAACAGTAGCAATTGATGCATACGAGCCACCTGCAGTTGTACTCCGTTTTACATTATAGCCCGTAGCGCCTTTAGCGACGTTCCAATTCAGAACAACTTTTTTGTCGCCACCAGATGCAGTTAATTGAATTGGATCAAGAGTAGGCTCCTCTTCGCCTGTACCGAAAACGTTCCATTCGTAAGGATAAACAGTAGCCCCTGTTTTTGACTTTAGAACGACTGTTGACACATTTTTAATTGGTTCAGGAAGAGTTTCTACTTCCTTATTTTTAGTGGCATCGTAGGCAAGTAGAATATTATTTTGCTCATCATACAATTCCAGGGTCACTTCACCTTGAGCATTCACAATAAATGAAGATATTTCCTTAGGCATTTTAAATGTATACCAAACATGTTTACTCTTACCCAGTGATGTATAGGTGGCTTCCTTGTTATCTGTTATTTCTCTTATTTTTCTTTTGTATCTCCAATAACTGGACCTGCGTTAATTACTAGACTATCCAACAAACCACCGGTGTATTTTGTTGCTGACGGCATGATGCTGCTTTCCGGAGAGTTTTTACTTTCGCCAGCTTCATTAACTGCTGACACAACATAATAGTAGGTCGTTCCGTTTATTACAGACTTATCCGTATAAGTTGTACCACTAATATTGGCTACAAGTAATGCATACGGGCCACCTGATGATGTTGCTCTTTTCACATTGTAGAATTTTGCAGCTGTTGTATCCCAATCTAGCTTAACAATTTGATCTCCACCGTATATCCAGTTAATCTTCGTTGGTACTGGTGGGGTCGAAGGCTTTCCAAATAAATTCCATTCATAAACATAAGCAGTCCCCGGTTTCCCTTTCACTACTACCGTTGACACGTTTTTAACTGGTGTAGGTAGTGTCTGAACACCGTTAATATGTAATGGAGTATAGGAATATAACAAATTGTAGTTGTTATCATAAAATTCAATATCGACACTATTATCATACTTTATTACGACTGAATTTATTTCTGTTGGCTTGTTAAAAGTATGCCAAACGAAAGTCTTATTGTTAATGCCAACATATGTTGATTCATTGTTATCCGTGATTTCTTTTACTGTGCTTGTTGGATTGTTAATGCTTGTCCCCATATCGATTGCAAGTCCGTCAAGATAGCCACCGGTATATTGCGTCGCATTTGGTTTAATATTCTTCTGCGGTGAATTAACACTTTCTCCCGCTTCATTGGCTGCAGTCACTACATAAAAATATTCAGTTCCGTTAGTCACTGTGTTATCGGTGTACGTTGTATCAGCTATATTACTTGCCAACAAGGAATACGGGCCACCTGATGATGTGGATCGCTTTATATTGTAAGACTTCGCTGCAGTAGATACCCAGTCCAATCGAACAAACTTATCCCCACCCTGAATCCAGGAAATCGTTGTAGGTGAAGGAGGTGCTGATGGTATTTCGAATAGATTCCACTCATAGACATAAGCAGTAGCAGCAGATTTCAATACAACCGTAGAAACATTTTTAACTGTTGCAGGTAGTGTTTGAATACCATCAATTTTTAACAGGCTATAATTTGAGATCAGATTACTTTGATCATCATAAAATTCAACAGTAATTGCACCGTCATATCGCAAAACTAGTGCATTTATATCCTTCGGAGAAGGGAATGTATACCAAGCTAAGTTTTTCCCCCCCATCGAAATATATGACGAGAGATTATTATCTGTCGCTTCCGTTACTGGTTTCCCTTGCCCAATTGCAGGCCCGACCTGAACTGGCAGACTATCCAATAGTCCACCCGTAAATTGATTCGCTGCTGAAGCTTTAACAGGACTTAATACAACGAGTCCGATGATAAAAGCTAGCATGAGAATTGGCAATCTCATTTTTCTCATTTCTGTTCCCCCTAGTTATAAATAAGTTAGCTCCATCCTCCATCCACCCATAGCCAAGTTATTTGTATTTTTATGTATTTGTTTTGCTATGAATTTAACGAATGGGATTAGCAGGAAGAATATATCACAATTTCCCCTCCCTACACCAAACAGTAATTAACAATCAAGGGGGATAATTCATATTTATTTTCCTTGTTCTCAAATTCTTCAAATCTATCACGATCATTTCACTTACTGTGTGTGAAAGAAGAACAAAAACCACAGAAGGTATAATTCTGTGGTTTTTGTGATTTGTTAGCAGCAAGAATTATATAACACCAGTGTATAAATCACGGGAATAAAATAATTAGTAATGAGGCAAAAGCAGCTATGCCGTCACACTGACTATGCTCGTTGGACCGCCGATTTTAGACCAACGAGGTGCTAGTCGACACTTCAACAAGAAAGGAAATGACAGCCTCATTAAATGCTGCAGCGGAATCCGCACTGAAAATATGTGCGGCGCCCTGAATCTCAACATAACGCGCATTCGGAACACGATTCGCCATGAGCCGGTAAACAGCAGCTGGAGGCGACATAAGATCCCCGCTATGAATAAGACGGGCATGGAAAGGGAGCTCATGTGCATGAATGCATCAAAGCCAACAATCCCCTCTGCCACATCAGCGAGCGATTGTCCATCGGCCGTTGCTGCTAATCCGTGCCATATCTAATAAGTCTTCAGTCTTTTCCGCCTTTTGTTTTTCAATAAAAAGGTTCACTCAATCCGTTTTTACGGCTTGAGTGAACCCTTATCTATTGTCGCTGTTATAAAAGGTCTTATACTATCTTAAAAAAGTGTCCCGTAACTAACAAATTTAATGACTGGGTTACCCCGAATAATGACGCTGTCGCATTGCCTCATACAACAGAACAGTGGTAGCCATCGCGACATTCAGCGATTCCGCTTGTCCGCGCATCGGAATAATAATCGTGTCATCCACTAGTGTTTGCACCTGCTGTGACACTCCCTGTCCTTCATTGCCGACGATTAGCCATGACGCATGGCGATAGTCGTAGCTATAGCAAGAATGCGTTGCCTGTAAGCTGGTGCTGGCTAGACGAACTCCATGTGCTTGCGCCGCAGGAAGCAGCTCCGTCAAGTCACCTTCCACCACTGGCAAATGAAACAGCGAGCCCATGGTCGAACGAATCGTCTTCGCGTTATAGAGATCGACGGTTCCTTTGCCAATGACAACACCGTCTGCACCAACTGCATCTGCAGTTCGAATAATCGTTCCGAGATTGCCTGGATCCTGTACGCCATCCACAACCACCACCAACGAATTGGGCGACGCCAGCAAGCTGTCTACAGAAGCGGAGGGTTTGTGCGCGATTGCAATGACAGGCTGCGGAGTTTCCGTATCACTGCATTTGCGGATAATGGCATCCGACACCGCAATCCATTCGGTATTGTTGCCTCGACCTAAGGGAGACGCATTTTCAGCATGATTATGGAACGACTCCAGCTCCTGCGGTATGCCTTTCTCCAAATCATAAGCAACAACATCCACCTGCAGCCCAGAGCGCAGCGCTTCTTGAACAAGGTGGATCCCTTCTACGATGAACAAGCCTTCACGGTTGCGGTGCTTCCGTTCTTTTAGTTGTACCCAGCTTTTCACCTTATTATTTTGTATCGAAGTAATGCTCAATGATTCTCTCATGATTCCGAAAATGCCAGCTCCATCGTATTCAAATGATCGTTCTGTCCGATAATGACAAGCACATCTCCTTCTTTTATGCGATCCTCTGCATATGGAGAAATGTTCGTCTTGCCATTATTTTTAATCGCCATGACGTTGCATCCATACTTTGCGCGGATATCAAGCTCCTTCAAGTTCTTGCCGATCATGAGCGGCGTCGCGCGAATCTCGACGATGCTGTGATCATCCGACAGCTCGATATAATCCAAGATGTTAGGCGATATCAGATTGTGCGCAACGCGCATCCCCATATCTCGTTCAGGGAATACAACCTTATCGGCGCCAATTTTGCTTAATACTTTGCCGTGCAGCTCATTTTGAGCTTTGGCTACAATCGTCGGCACACCCAAATCTTTCAAGATAAGGGTAGTCAATATGCTCGCCTGAATATCTTGCCCAATTGCAACGACGACAACATCGAAATTGCGGACGCCAAGCGCCTTTAACGCATCCTCATCTGTAGACTCTGCAGATACCGCATGTGTAACCATATTGGCAACATCCTGTATTTTTTGTTCACTTGAATCAATCGCCAGCACTTCAAATCCCATCTTGCTTAAGCTTTTCGCAACACTAGTGCCGAAACGCCCCATACCGATAATGGCAAATTGTTTTTTGGCAGCCATAGGTTCACCTTCCCCATTTTCCGACAACATTCTTATAACCTCCATTATAGCATGCCCATCTCTGCAGGTGAAACGCCAATCCTTCCACGTATGAGTGTCCTGTACTCAGGGAACGTTAAAATATGAAGCTGGCATGTTCCGCAATGTATGCTTAGTGGCGATCTGGATGAGCTAAGATATAACTGCTTATACGCCATTCCATACAACGGCGGAATAATGAACAGCAGCACGCGAAGGAAGGAGAACTGCCAATGGCTGTCACATTGAATTTGCGTCAAGCAATTGTACAAAAGTAAAAATAAGCCAGATGAAGATATCGTCGATATGATTGAAGGCTCCATCGATTATGACGAGCGCGCATTGCCCGGACTTGGCGTATTGTTCGAAATGATCTGGAAAGCAAGCAGCAGCGAAGCTCGTCAACAGTTAGTCGACACACTTCAGAGCAAGCTGAAAAGCGACCAAGCTGCAAAATAATTCATCAGCATCATATTTTCTATTTTTCGACAATTCCATTATGCATGCCCCACATGAAAAAGACGCAGAATTCGTAAAGCTCATCCCCCGAGTTTTATGGTTCTGCGTCTTTTTTACATATCGCTTTACATTGACGCTGCGTCAAACGCTACAATGAATGCATATCGAAGCAAGGAGCTGATGCCCATGAAAATTCAAGAAGCCGCGGAGCAACTCGGTATGACCACGAGGGCAATACGCTTTTATGAACAAAAAGGACTGCTGCCTCCGCTCACGAAAGAACAAAATGGCTATCGCATATTCAATGAAACTGATATGAACCGGCTACGAACAATAGGGGCTCTTCGCGAGATGAATTTGTCAATTGAGCAAATTCGTTGCTGCATTGATGATGCGATTCTAGGAAATATGGAATCAGTCCGTCCCTTCTTATTAGAAAAACGACAAGAGCTGGCTCTGCAATATACCGAGCTAAAGCGACTCATTAATCAGATTGACAAGCTTCTCAATTATCAAAATGAAAATTCGAATCAAGGAGAGATGATGATGGGCAGACTGCATGCAATTGGCGAGCAATCACGACAATACCAGAAACTGCGCAGTGATTGGAGCGATCGTTGGAATTTTGATAAGCAAGCAACACATTATGATAAGCTAGTGGCGAATGGTACTGGGCCGTTGGATGTACATGCAAATTATGAAGATATCCTTGATCGGGTCTGCCTAGAAGCCAAGCCGAAGCCAGGCGCACAAGGGCTGGAGATTGGCGTCGGCACCGGCAACCTTGCAGGCCGCTGCGTCAATCAAGGGGCGGAGATGACGGGAATTGACCAATCAAGCGCCATGCTGGAGCGATGTCGGGAAAAATGGCCGAACATTCGGCTGCTGCAAGGCAATATGTTAGCATTGCCGCTGGCGGATGAGGCATTCGACTTTATTGTGTCAACCTATGCGCTGCATCATGTAACGGATGAACAGAAGGAAATTGTTCTGGCGGAAATGTGCCGTGTGCTGCAGCCAAGCGGGCGCATCGTTATCGCAGATTTAATGTTCCGGGACGACGCGCATCGCGCCTCCTTCATTGAAGACTTGAAGGAAGCAGAAGACTTTGAAGGCATTGAGGCAGTTCATGATGAGTATTTTGCCGATCGTTCCAGACTGATTGCTTGGTTGGAAAACCATTCCTTTGAAGTAAAGGCAGAGCAACTGAATCATTTAATTCATTTGCTTGTTATTTCGAAAGGAGAAGCATAAAGTGCCTACCAATCCGTCAAAGGATCATATTCCTAACCCAAGCCAACAGGATGCAGCCTTACAACAAACGAACAATAAGCAGATTCAATCCGCCATGTCTAATAACCCCGATCATAATAACATTTATGCACAGCAAGCGGCTGATTATGACCGCATGATCCATTACGAGGACGATGAACTCGAGTGGAAGTATTCTGTTCAACAGGTGCTTGCAACGAAGCCTTATGATCGGATTGTAGAGCTTGGTGCAGGAACAGGAAGATTTACGCGTGTTGTATTAACAGAAATGTCCAACAAGGAATGGCCAAACGGTTCCTATATCGCGCTGGACGCCTCTACGGCAATGCTAGATCAGTTGAAGAGCAATATAGAGTGCGATGCATTTTTAGGTAAAATTACCGCTCCTACAGCCGCTAAGTTGCACATACAAGAGGCTGTGCACCACAAGCTGCCTCTAGCTAACCATTCTGTTGATCTGATTGTAGCTGGCTGGACGGTTTGCTACGGGGTTTGTGAACTCAATGATCGTGAGCAGCAGGTTGAGGCTATTGCCCGCATCATGAACGAACTGACTCGCGTGCTGTGTCCCGGTGGCCGTATCGCAATATGGGAGACACTTGGGACGGGTGTAGCCGCTCCTGCTGTTCCAGCTTCTCTGCAAGTCTATATACAAGCATTAGAAGAACAGTACGGGTTCCATCGTACAGAATTGTCCACTTCCTTTCGCTTCCCCTCGATGGAGGAGGCCAAGTACATCACGAATTGGTTCTTCGGCTCCACTGCCTGCGATCTGCTTACACCAGATATAGATGGCAGTGTCGTACTTCCATCCTACACAGGCCTTTGGGTCTGGGATAATAATATAGCCCGCCATTGATTTGGCGGGCTTTCACTTTATTCTCTTTAAGGAGCTGTCTCCATAAACTTCAAATCTGGCATTTTATCCATAGCCGTACGCATCGCATACTCATTTTCGAACAACGCGACAAAGTTGCCGTTCTTGTCCTTGACGAGCTGTGAATTGATACGGAACTTCGCAGGATCAATATCCTTTGGATTTCCCGTTACCCATCTTGCAAACTGATAAGTGAGGCGCTGCAGCAACACATCAACACCGTACTCCGCCTTCATCCGATATTCGAATACCTCGAATTGGAGCTGACCGACTACGCCCAGTATCGTCTCGTCGAATACACCCGTGGAATGGAATACTTGAATTGTACCTTCCTCAGTCAACTGATCGACGCCTTTTTGATACTGTTTATGTTTCAATGCATTTTTAACCGTCACTCGGGCAAAAATCTCAGGAGAGAAGGTTGGCAGCTCATCGAACACCACTTCTCCGCCTTGACTCAGGCTATCTCCAATCCGGAAAATGCCCGGGTCGAACAGACCAATAATATCGCCTGGGAATGCCTCCTGCACGATATCCCGATCCTGGGCAAGGAATTGCTGCGGCTGCGCAAGCTTAATATCCTTGCCTGCCCGTACATGCTTAACGGACATCCCGCGCTCGAATTTGCCGGAGCAAATGCGCAGGAAGGCAATGCGATCCCGATGTGCCGGGTTCATGTTTGCTTGAATTTTGAAAATATAGCCCGTAAACTTCTCGTTCGTTGGATCAATTGAACCTGTTGTCGACTGACGAGGCGCTGGCTTCGGAGCCAACTGCAAGAAGTTCTCCAGGAAAGTCTGCACGCCGAAGTTATTTACGGCACTTCCGAAGAAGACTGGCGTCAACTCACCGCGTTTTACTTTCTCGTAATCGAACTCATCGCCCGCTACATCTAATAGCTCCAGTTCTTCGCACAATTGATCATGCAAATAGTCGCCTGCAATTTGGCGAATTGCCGGATCGTTATAATCCTCTACCTTCTTCACACTGATCTTCGTGTTATCGTCCTGGAACAGCTCGACTTGGTTCTTCATGCGATCATATACACCGCACAAGCCGCGTCCCATGCCAATCGGCCAGTTCATCGGCACAGAGCGGATACCAAGCACTTGCTCGATTTCTTCCATCAATTCGAACGGGCTGCGACCTTCGCGGTCGAGCTTGTTAATGAATGTGAAAATCGGGATACCACGCTTCGCACATACTTGGAACAGCTTAATCGTCTGTGCCTCAACACCCTTCGCTACGTCAATCAACATGACAGCAGCATCGGCTGCAGTCAATGTACGATACGTATCTTCACTAAAGTCTTGGTGACCCGGTGTATCCAAAATATTAACGCGATGTCCGTTATAATCAAATTGCATAACCGAAGACGTAACCGAGATACCGCGCTGCTTCTCGATTTCCATCCAGTCACTCGTTGCATGCTTGCTCGCTTTGCGAGCCTTGACCGTACCTGCGAGACGGATGGCGCCCCCGAACAGGAGAAGCTTCTCTGTCAATGTCGTCTTACCAGCGTCTGGGTGAGAAATAATCGCAAAGGTACGACGCTTCTCTACCTCTTGCGCTAATTGTTCGGATAATTTACTCATATCGTTAGCCCTCTCATCACAAAATCACGTAAGTCCTATTGTAACACAAAATACGCCATCCTATAAATGGGTTGAAGCGAACAACGTGCAAAAGAATATGAGATTTTCCCATAGTGCTCGTCCTCGTCGTCTTACATAGACCATTGCGACCCCTCATTTTTTCCTGCCCTTCCCATATAAAAAACCGCCTTCCTCTCCCATGGAGAAAACAGGCGGCTCTGATTTAATAAATCATTTTTTTACATTATGATTGCGCAAGCAAAGCACGGACGGCAAGCGTTACGATGTTCAAGCCATCTGCTGCTTCTCCCTCATCCACGACCGTCCAATTCAAGGCCAATGAGGAGCGAAGCGACTTTATATCTTCCATACTCAGCTTCAAACCCGAAATTCGTCCCATTTCTTTCGTGTAATGCTCTCCCTCTTGCAAGCCAAATCGCTCCTGCAGCCATACCGATAAACCATTGTTCGTATTAAATGTCATCCGATACCCCACTGCAATTGCTTGAGCGAGAGGCTCATCATGCTCGTTCGCATAGAATACAAAATCGTCAAACGTATACCACTCTTCATTAATCGCTATAAGTTCGCTGACATCCCCTGTACGTGCTGCATGCAGCAGTTGATCATCGGTAATGCCTTTACGACGAGCGCGTTCTATCATAATGGCCGTATTTTGGGATACCCGATTCTCCATAGACATCTTTTCCACTCTCCCTCATCGCAAATTGGCACCAATTAACAAATATTTTACATTATACCATACTAGCTATGGGATACCTATTGCCTATCGTAATTGCTATACGAAAACTAACTTCAACAGCATTTACGCTTGACCATCATTTAAATGGCAAGCCGCGTAGTGCCCAGGAGAAATTTCGCGCCATTTTGGCTCCTCCTGACGGCAGCGTTCAGTAGCAAATGGACAGCGTGAGGCAAATTTGCAGCCCTGTATCTCTGCCAACGGACTTGGCAAATCACCTTGCAACATCGAGATCGATGATCCCGCCTGTATCGGATCCGGAATAGGAATTGCTGACAAAAGCGCCTGGGTATACGGATGCGCAG
The DNA here is from genome assembly GCF_000293805.1 of Paenibacillus alvei DSM 29. Taxonomy (GTDB): domain Bacteria; phylum Bacillota; class Bacilli; order Paenibacillales; family Paenibacillaceae; genus Paenibacillus_B; species Paenibacillus_B alvei. The sequence continues at coordinate 171,550 of NZ_AMBZ01000010.1, forward strand.
GATGGTTGTACAGCTCATCGCTAGGTGCGACCTCTACCAGCTTGCCCAAGTACATCACGCCAATCCGATCAGAAATGTGTCTTACCATGGATAGGTCATGTGCTATAAACAGATATGTCAGTCCGTACTCCTCTTGCAAATCCTCCAGCATATTGACCACTTGAGCTTGTACCGACACATCAAGCGCCGAGATCGGCTCATCGCATAGAATGAACTCAGGTCGCACCGACAGTGCGCGCGCAATACTAATCCGTTGACGCTGGCCGCCGCTGAACTCATGCGGATAACGTTCTGCATGCTCCGGCTTAAGACCAACCTTCTCCAACAGCGACAGTACCGTATCACGCTGATCCTTCCGGTTTACTACGCCATGAATCGCCATTGGCTCACTAATGAGCTGCGTAACGTTCATGCCCGGATTTAGTGAGGAGTACGGATCCTGAAATATCGTCTGCATCCGCTTGCGAAACGGCTTCAACTGCTTCTCGTTCATCGTCGCGATGTTATGACCGTCGAACAACACTTCGCCTTCTGTCACATCATATAGTCTTACGATCGAGCGGCCAGTCGTCGATTTCCCGCAGCCAGACTCCCCGACCAGCCCGAACGTCTCCCCTTTATAAATGTGGAAGCTGACGTCATCCACTGCCCGCAGCACTTTTTGAGTGCGTCCAAGCAGTGATTTGGAGGCAGGAAAATATTTCTTCAATCCGCGCACATCCAGCAGTACTTCGTTCTTCTTGCTCATTTCGCAGCCCCCTTCTCCAACCGTTCCAGACGCTCCTCTTCCTCCTTCTGTACGAGCCAGCAGAGCGAGCGATGCCCTGGATCTGTCGTCACGACCGGCGGCATATGTCGGCATTGCTCCATGGCAGAAGGACAGCGTTCCATGAATGGGCATCCTTCCGGCGGATGAAGCAGATTCGGCGGCGTTCCTTCAATCGTGGCCAGACGTTCACGCGTTCCGGTCGATACTTTCGGAATCGAACGAAGCAGTCCCTTCGTGTATGGATGGCGCGGCCGTTCAAAAATATCCTCAACCGTGCCCTCTTCCATAATCAATCCGCCATACATGACGATAACTCTTGTACATACTTGGGCCACAACGCCCAAATCATGCGTGATCAGAAGAATCGAAGTACGCGTTGTATCCCGAAGCTCCTTCATCAAGCCAAGAATTTGCGCCTGAATCGTAACGTCGAGCGCGGTCGTCGGTTCATCTGCAATCAAAAGCTCAGGCTGGCAGGAAAGCGCCATGGCAATCATTGCGCGCTGACGCATACCGCCGCTGAATTCATGTGGATATTGATCGATCCGCTGTTCGGGAGACGGGATACCGACCTGACGCAGCAGCTCGATTGCCCGCTTTCGCGCCTCGCCCTTCGACAGCTTCTGATGGCGCTGCAGCACCTCAACGATTTGCGCGCCTACCTTTACAACCGGATTCAACGACGTCATCGGATCTTGAAAGATCATTGCGATACGATTCCCCCGAATGCGTCGCAGCTCCTTTTCCGACATATCTAATAAATCATCTCCGTGGAACAGCACTCGACTACCACTCTTAATCTGTCCCGGAGACTGTATTAATCCAATGAGAGACTTCGCTGTCACGCTCTTGCCGCTGCCCGATTCACCGACGATGCCAATGACTTCACCTTCGTGAACATCGAAGCTGACGCCCCGGACAGACTGCACTTCTCCGTCGCGTGTATGGAACGAAGTTCTCAGTTGTTGAACGGATAGCAGTTCATTCATAAGTCTCACTCCGTTGTGTAGTATCGTTAGTCCTGCATCTGCACCGTTGGCGGCTGATTTCAGACCTAATTAGTGCATACTAGTTTACAGCCCTGCAAATTAGTTTATATCCTGCAAAATAGAAGTTTTCGGTTTCTATGGACTAACGTTGATTCGCTTTTGGCTCAAAAGCAACACGCAGCACGTCTCCGAGGAAGTTGAACGACAGCACCGTAACCAGAATAAGTAATCCCGGGAACAAGGCCATATAAGGCGCCTCCCCGATATACCCTTGCGCGCTGTTCAACATGCTTCCCCAGGAAGCATTCGGCGGCTGTACTCCAAGGCCCAGGAAGCTTAATGATGACTCCATCATAATTGCCCCTGCAATATTGATCGTTGCCGTAACGATAATCGTAGGCATAATATTCGGAATAATATGCTTCCAGATGATGCCGAACGTGCTTTGGCCTGATACACGTGCATACAAAACATATTCCCGTTCCTTGACGGACAATGTTTCTGCACGCACGATTCTCGATATGTTCATCCAGCTAAGCAGCCCAATAATGAGTACGATCGTTGTTATCCCTGGCTTCAAGTAAGCATTTAAAATAAGCATTAAGAAGAAGGACGGTATCGACATTAAAATATCAACAATCCGCATTAACGTATTATCAATCCAGCCGCCAAAATAACCGCTGACTGTTCCTACGGCTGTACCTACCAGCACCGCTATAAACATCGATAAGAAACCGACGCTAAGGGAAATGCGTCCCCCATACAGGGCCCGTGCGAACACATCGCGTCCTTGGTCATCTGTACCGAACCAATGAGATATGCTTGGAGACTGGAGTGTTTCCGTCACAATCATTTTATCTGGATCATGAGGACTTAAGAATGCCAATAGGGAAGCGGCAATGAGAACCGCGAGTAGAATCAATGCTACCAGGGCCAGTTTCTGTTCTTTCAATTGTGTGACGATATTTCGCCATATCATTCGATTCATCTGACTCACCCCGTTGTCTTAATTCGTGGATCCACTACCCCGTACAGCAGGTCAGCAATCAAGTTCCCGACAACCAGCATAACGGAAGAGATCATCGTAATGCCCATAATCACAGGGTAATCCAGTTGAAATACCGAAGTAATCCCTAATGCTCCCATCCCTGGCCATGAAAATACTGATTCAGTAATAAATGCTCCCGCAATCAGTTCAGGGAAGGACATGCCGAGAATCGTAACGACAGGAAGCAGCACATTTTTCAGCACATGGCGCCGCAATACCGTGCCCTGCGTAGATCCGTAGGCATACTGGATTTGGACATAGTCCTCTTCCAGCTGACTTATGGTATGTGAGCGGATGTATCGCATATAGACAGACACATTCATGAAGGTCAGCACCGTACAAGGCAGAATCCCGTGTTTCAGAATGTCAAGCGTCGAATCCACTCCGATTGTACGCATTCCCATACTTGGGAGCAGGTTTAATTTCAAGGCAAAAATATAAATCAGCATAATACCGAACCAGAAACTTGGGATCGAAATCCCGATATATGACAGTAAACTCAGGCCGCGGTCGCTAAGACGATTTTTACGTGACGCAGCGTACATGCTAAGCGGTACCGAGATGAAAAGTGACAGCAGCATAGCCGAGCCCATAAGACCGATCGTTGCGGGAAGCCGCTCTAAAATTAATTCCGTTACCGGCCTGTGGCTCATCAGTGAGTAGCCTAAATCCCCTGAAAATACATTTTTGAGCCAATTCCAATACTGCACGATGATTGGTTCCGTCAATCCAAGGTCATGACGTATTCGCTCTATATCCTCCGCGTTCATGTTCGGTGTGACGAACGAAAGCACCGGATCTCCCGGTGCTAGTTTGATGAGCGCGAATGATACGATTGAAATAAACCAGAGCAGTGGAATGGCTTGCAGAATGCGTCGTAAGATGTATTTCTGCAATTCAATCCCCTCCGTGCAGGTGCCAGCTCTTGCTGGCGCCTGTATTCTGGATGTATACGTTCGTTATCGAGTGATCCGTGCTTATTTCATATAAATTTTGGACAAATCTTCGAACATGAAGACCGGCTTCGCAACCGCTTCTTCAAGACCGCCATAACGCTTGTCTACCGCAATAATTGCTTTGTCGTTCGCAATTGGATATATAACCGCTTCATTCGCAATCGTTTGTTGGATTTGTTTGTACAGTTCTCCACGCTTTGTGCCGTCCATTTCTACTGCTGCTTGTTCCCACAGCTTATCAAGCTCTGGATTATTGTAGTGGCCGTAGTTGTACAATTGATTGCTCAAGTAGAGCGATTTGTACGAATCCGGTTCAGTTCCCATAACATAACCATTGAAGGACAGATCGAATTTCGTGTTGTCTGGATCAAGCGCCATATTGGAGAATGTACCAGACTCAAGTGGCATCAATTCAACTTCGATACCTACTTCTTTCAGCTTTTGTTGAATATACAACGCTTGGCTTGTTTGAATCTTGACGGCATTTGAGTATGCAAGCTTCAGCTTCAGGTTGCTTACGCCCGCTTTTTGCAGCAATTCCTTCGCCTTTTCCGCACTATAGTCATACTTCTCAACATCTGCTGTGTAGTACGTCGTATCCGGTGTAAAAATCGATGAAGCCGGATCTGCGAACTCTGCCGAACCATAAGCCAATTGAATCAGCTCTTCCTTGTTAATTGCATATGAGATCGCTTGGCGAACTTCCTTCTTCTGCATTGCATCCACGTTCATGTTAAATACGAGGTAATTCAAACGGCCCTCAGGATATACGACCATGTTAAGCTTGCCGCTTGCATTCAACTTATTGTAATCGGCAGGATCAACCTTGCGCATATTCAACTCGCCATTTTGCAACGCCAAGTTCGCTGCGTTCGGATCTTTCGCAATGCGGTAAATGATTTGATCCAAATGTCCCTTGCCAGCGAAATAGTTATCGTAGCGGTCCAATGTTACATATTCGCCTGGGCGATATTCTTTGAACTTATAGGCGCCAGAACCGATTGGATTCGCATTTTTACTGCTCTTCTCAATGTCAGCTTCGCCTTCGAAAATATGCTTCGGAATGGGCTTAAATGATGCGAATATACCCTCAAAGGAAGCAGTAGGCTGCGGAAGAACGAAATCAACTGTCAGGTCATCTACCTTCTTCGCTTGCAGCGGTTTGCCATTAAAGATGTAAGATTCACGATCCGTACTGTGCTGCTTCTCATCCAAGATGCTGTTCATTGTGAAGACGACATCGTCTGCTGTGAGCGGCTTGCCGTCATGCCATGTCAAGCCTTTGCGCAGCTTCAGCGTGTAAGTCAAGAAATCCTTCGATGGAGTCATGCTCTCCGCAAGTACGAACTTCTTCTTGCCTCCGTCTTCAACCGTATACAACGGCGCATACAAGGTTTGATTTATCGTCAATGTAACGCGGTCATTCGAATACATTGGGTTCAATACACGAGGATCCTCGTGTACTGCAATAATAATATTGCCTCCATCCTTCGGTTGGCCTGACCCTTCCGCCGTAGTGGCTGTTGAATCCTTCGCAGGAGTCGTATTATTACCGCATGCACTCACCACGAGGACGATGAGAGTGAGCAGCCCGATGATCCATAGTTTGTTGCGTTTCATGTTGATTCCTCCCGATTGATGGTTAACAAGCTATAGAATCTAGTATAACTATATTTTTTCAGAAAACAATAGCTTTTCCGAGTTTTTTGATAGGAATTAAACCATCCCCCGTCATAGCCACGAGACCGGCACTTTAAAAATGAAGCATATTCTCCAATAAGCAGACTTCACTAAAACTCCACAAAAAAGCTGTGCCTGTACAGGGCACAGCTCGTTATCATTCTATTCTATACGAACGAACTACTTCGTCCAGACAACTTCACTTTCTTCCTGTCCATTGACAGGCCACCAGTGGAAGCCATCTTCCTGCAGAAGCTTGTCTGCTTGTTCAGGGACCCAAGAGCCTGCTGGATAAGTAAACAGATCCTCATCGGATTTCTTCCATGCTTTTGCGATATTATCAACGAATGACCAGGCAGTAGCCACTTCGTCCCAACGTGTAAAGTACGTAGAGTCGCCGCGAGCAGCATCAAAGATCAGACGCTCATAAGCTTCAGGCGTATTGATGCCAACCATGCAGCTTTGACAGAAGTCCATTGCAAGCGGTTGAACGCCGCCTTCCGCACCTGGCTTCTTACCATTAAGCTTCACATAAATGCCTTCCATCGGATTTACGCGGATTACGAGCAAGTTTGGCTCCAGCTTATGCTTCTGACCGAGATATACGTTCGTTGGCATGTTCTTGAATTCAACCACGACTTCAGTCGTCTTCACCGGCAGACGCTTGCCTGTCCGAATATAGAACGGTACACCCGCCCAGCGGAAATTATCTACGTATACGCGTGCTGCAAAATAAGTTTCCGTTACGGAAGCCGGGTTCACCTTATCTTCCTCGCGATAGCCCGGAAGCTCTTTGCCGTTCAAGGAACCGGAAGAATATTGGCCACGCACAACGTTGCGCTGTACATCCTCTTGCTCAAGGTATTGGCGCAGCGAGCGAAGAACCTTCACTTTCTCATCACGGATATCTTCCGGATGCAAACGGCTAGGCGGCTCCATTGCAATCATCGTCAGCATTTGCAGCATATGGTTCTGCGCCATATCACGCAATGCTCCTGCATGATCGTAATAGCCTCCGCGTTCTTCAACGCCAACTGTCTCAGACAGGGAAATTTGAATATTCGCAATATGCTTATTGTTCCAGAGCGGCTCGAAGAAAGCATTCGCGAACCGTAGCACTTCAATGTTCTGTACCATTTCTTTGCCAAGGTAGTGGTCGATACGGTACACTTCTTCTTCCTTAAACACCTGACGGATTTCTTCGTTCAGCTTCTCTGCTGACGGAAGATCGTAACCGAATGGCTTCTCGATTACGAGACGGTGCCAGCCCTTGCTTTCCAGCAATCCGCCTTCACGAAGATTGTGCGATACACTTCCGAACAATTCCGGAGCCAGTGCCAAGTAGAACAGACGGTTTCCTGGGATATCATACTCGTGTTCGATATTCTCAGATTGCTCACGCAGCTCGCGGAAGCCGTCAACATTATTAATATCCAACGGCTTGTACTCAAAATGCTTAGCAAACCGGTTCCATTCCTCATCATTTTGAACCGGATAACGGCAAAATTCGTCGATTGACGCACGCACATCCTGACGGAATTCCTCATGCGTACGAGCACGGCGGGCTAGTCCGATAACTGCGAAGCGTTCTCCTAGCTTGCCTTCGCGATACAGACTATATATAGCCGGGAACAATTTGCGGCGAGCTAAGTCGCCGGTAGCACCGAATATGTAGAAGACGGCACCTTCTGCCAATTGGGATTCATGATTTTGCATCACAGTCATCTCTCTCCATCATCCTTACACTCGTTTATAGATCTGATATAGTTCCTATTTCGGATGTGATGCCATTTTAGCATACTTACCGAGCAGATTCCATTCTTTCCTTGACGTCAAGTATTATTCTCATAGCTTGGCACCACGGCAATTCTCATTCCATTCTCACTAATATTCGCCTGCAATCAGCGGTGTTCCAAAGGATATTCGCGTTTCTCCCTTATCTCTATTTTCATGAATAGCGAGCTGCAAATTCGCTGTGCCTTGCTTCATCTGCACCCCTGCTCCCATATAATCAGTCTGGTACGATATACTAATCGTGCGCTCATCCTCATAGCGATCGAGCGGTTCAGCCTTTCCCCATTCCTGCAGCGCTCGCTCCGCACGTTCAAAACTATCCTTAAGCGAATGACTCGTTATCGTTTGAACGGTAGCTGTCCATTCCGCCCCATAGCGCGCTGGCACCCTCTTCATAATCCGTTCCCCTTCCGCCGCCGCCTGTGTCATTCCGGTTCTGGCTGAACCTTGTATGGATATCGTATAGTATGCACGCCCATCATCTTCTTGAAACCATAGTACTGCTTCTTCAATTGAATCCGAGACGAATTTCCCGCGATACACGTTTTTACCCTGCTCCTGCTTTTGAATCAGCTGTACCGTGATCCCCGTATCCTTCTGCCACTGCTCGATCTTCTTTTCTAGATTTCCGCCGGCTGCATAATTTCCTTGGATGAGCACTGTAGTGCGTGCTTTCTTTGATCCGACCAATTCAGCAAGCACCCAGAGCATGTTTACCCGCTTCACAAGATCAATATTTGCATCCGTCCCGTTGCCTCCCGTCCACTGCCATTGATCACTGCTTCCAATGATCGCAATTGCGCCGCAAAACGCTAACAACACCAGCCCTACTGTTGCAATGACTGAACGACGTACTGCATGCATCATCCTTCCATCACCTTACCTTATCGGAGAATTATACCTCTCATAATTAGGCGGGCTTCTTCTAGGTGAATGACCATACGTAACATTTATTCCTGGAATAGACTATTGACATAGACAACCGACAAGAATGGAGGCTTATCCCCCGTGATTCCCGTTCCTCTGGATGAGACATTCATCCGACAATTGTGCGGTCGACCCGTGTGCGTTGTCATGCAAAATGGAGATCAATACATTGGACGACTGACCTCATGTGAGAGAGGGAAAATCATACTAAATGGCGATATTGCTACTAACTCCCATGTTCCCTCTATCTCTGCTGAGCCCCCCCAGACTAAAACACGTAAAGGGAAAAAGAACAACAGCAAGCTTCAAACTGCAGATGCATCGAATCAAGTGCACACAAGCGCATTTGAAACCTACAGAGCCGGCCCTTTCTTCCCTGGTGGACGCATTGCCCTTGATTTGGCTTTAGTTTCCTTATTTTTCTGCTTTTTATTTAGAAATCCTGCATCTACTCCTCCATCCATTAAAAAAAACCCGAACACTTTCCTAAGAAAGCGCTCGGGTTTTTGCTATTCAGCCAATCCGTTCTTATACGCGTAAATTGCAGCCTGTGTGCGATCCTCGACACCAAGCTTGGCCAAAATATTTGTAACATGAAATTTTACCGTCTTAATTCCGATGAACAGATCATCAGCGATATCCTGATTGGACTTTCCTTGGGCTAATAAGCGCAACACGTCCATTTCACGCTCTGTCAATTGCTCATGCGCTGCAGATGGCTGCGCAGGCTGGCGGAAACGATTCATCATCTTGGAAGCGACCTGCGATTCCAATACAGATTGTCCTCTGGCCGCTGCCCGGATTGCTTCTGCAATTTCGGTAGCGCGGGACGTCTTTAATAGATAACTAAAGGCTCCGGCTTCAATAACTGGATACATCTTTTCATCGTCCAAATAACTCGTAAGCACAATTACTTTGCAGTCAGGATACAACTGCAGTAGCTTGCGGGTCGTCTCTATGCCATCCATGCCATCCATCACAAGATCCATTAAGACAACATCAGGCTTATATTCTTGGGCGAGACGTATTCCGTCCATCCCATTGCTTGCTTCTCCTACAACCTCAATGCCATCTTCTGTATTCAGCACTGCAGCAAGGCCGATGCGAACCATTTCATGGTCATCTACCAACAATACTTTAATAGGATTGTCCATCATTGATGCTTCCATCTCCATCGTTCAACTCTTCCTCCTTCAAACCAGGCTCTTCTCTCATGACAGGAACTCGAATCTCGATCCGGGTCCCTTTGTCAGGCGCAGTGATGAACTGAATGGAGCCTCCCACCTCATTCACCCGTTCCTGCATCGTGCGAAGGCCATAGCTCGCTTGCTTCTTATCGTCCCAATCAAATCCTATCCCATTATCGCGAAGGTATAAACGAACAAAGTCACCTCGATTTTGCAACTTGATCTCCATTCGTGATGCCTTGGAGTGCCTCAATGTATTTGAAAGCGCCTCCTGGACAATTCGGAACAGATGGTTCTCTACACCTTTCACTAACCCAATATGATCATCCATTTCGCAATGAATTTCAATTGGAATTTTGGACTGAAGCTCACGGATCAGCTCCGACAAGCCTTGGGCCAAGCCCTTTCCTTCCAAATGTACAGGACGCAAATGAAGCAGCAGCGCACGCATCTCGGACTGGGCAACAGAAGCCATTTCCTCAATCAGCTCCACCTGTCGCACCGCCCGATCAAAATCAACATCCAGTGTTCTCCTTACAGCGGTAGCTGTCATGGATATTGCAAATAATTGCTGGCTTACTGCATCATGCAACTCCCGCGCCAAGCGTTGCCGCTCTTCAATAATCGCAGAAATCCGAGCCTGCTCTGCTAATTGAGCATTATTCGTGGACAAGCGCTGCATCGATGTCACTTGCTCTTCCCAACGCTTGCTTACCCGCTCCAACTGCTCAGCGAGCTGTCCTATCTCATCATCCCCGAGATCCGGCATCGGCCGCGATAAATTTCCCTTCTCCAAGAGCAGCATCGATTCGCGCAGCAGTTCCACCCGCCGCTTCATCCGATAACCTTGAAAGAACGCAAATATCGACGTAATAATTGCGACGACAAACAATACGGACAATGTGGCCTTTACGCCTGCGATCCAGCTTTCAAAAGGCTGCACATAACCATATGATTGCATTAAATAAATGATGACAAAGAATAGTATGATAGAAAGGAGAAGCGTCTCGCCCATTAATCGTACTACCATATTCACATGCTTTTTTGGTTCCATGCCGGCCTCTGCATCTCCTTTCTCCGCTAACCTGTCCTACCTACATGTGCAACCTGATATCAATATCTCCTACGATGTAAGAAATATGGAGTCTCACTCTTTGTTCCATGAACTCGTAATTCGACGATCGCCACGTCCACTTGTTCAAAAATCCAGTTTCTTTATCGCGTCCCACATCAATTTGTCCAAAAATGACCGTAGCTTCGATATACACACCAATGTCGTCTGGAATCGTAATGTCCATATCACCTAATACGCCTTGAAAGATGAGAGTCGTTTCCGGCTCTTCCAGTATTGCCAAGGACAAATCAATATCACTTTCCCCAATCAAATGCCACATGCTCTGGCTATGCAAAATATATGGAACTCGATCCCATTTCAAACTGGATGTAATGTTTTGGCGCTTTTCAACATGCTCATGTTTCTGATCTTTACGAGTACGCGAATAGAATATCCCTAACGATATCAAGATGATTCCGACGAACAGCATTAAATGTTCCAAGAGCAAGAGTGTTCCACCTATACCAAGCAAGGTGTACCCTACACGCAATTCTGCAGCACGAACTTTGCGCATGCCGAAATACAGCATAACAAGGGCGACAAACGTTACGAAACTAAGCCACTTGCCGATTAATATGAGCAATCCGAAAAAGATTAGAATATACGCAAGCAATCGGTTGTTTTTATTCATGTCGCACCTCCTGTCACAAACATTCGCGGATAGCACTTACGGCGATGCTAGCGCATCGCCGTAAGCTACCTATGTTAGCATATCATAACCTAGGACATCTCCCAAGGATTTATTGTTCCGTTTGGCCCAATTTTTGCTTCAATGCTGCCAATTGTTCGTTAACCTTCATTTCCTTCTCTACATCTACAGGCGGCTGGTAAGTAGATGATGTACCTGCATATCCGCCGTAAGGTACACGCATCACTTCAGCTTCTGCTTCCAATTGCATAATCTTCTCTTCCATACGGTGGAAACCGCGGGATGCAGAACCTGACTCGATGGCATGGTTGCTTGAAATGGAAGACATTTGCTTGCGTGCCTTCGCCATTTGCGCACGAGCAGCCAATTCATTGCGCTTGTTGCGCAGCTTGTAGAATTCATCCTTCATGGAACGCAACTGATGCATCAATTCTTCCGCATGTCCTTGTGCTTGGGCATGCAGGTCACCGTATTCAGCAACTTTTTGATCGTAGTACAGTTTTTCTTCCAGGAATTTGCGCGCCATCTCTTCTTGTCCAGACTTCAATGCGCGTTCTGCCTGTGCTTCGCGATCAGCCGTGAAGCGAATAGCCTCATCATAACGATGTTTAATTTGGCGTTCATTTGCCATTTGCTTCGCAACGGTTACTTCTGCATCATGGATTTCTTCTTCCATGTCGCGCAAATATTGATTCAACATTACTACTGGATCTTCAACTTTGTCCAACAACTCATGTACAGAAGCCTTAGTCATGTCTTTAATACGTTTAAATACACCCATCTTATTTGTCCCCTCTCTCGTACTTCGCTACCTTTTGGCGAAGTTCTTCGATTTCTTTTTTCAATGCTTTTTTCTCGATATCCATCATCATCGAATCAATGGAAGAATCATTAGAAGATGCGTAATCCGCATCATAACTGTTGGTTTGCTTCATTCCTCCAAATGTGGAAGAACCGTATGGATTCGTCGGGCCTGCTGCTCGAGGTCCGTTGTAATAGTTCGGATCGTTGGAGTAGCCGCCTTGGTAACCCTGATGGCCTTGATAGCCGCCTCCATATGGGCCTGCACCGTAACCGTTAGGCCCATATGGCTGGTATGGATCCTTAGGTACTACTAGTGATACCACAAAGTATACGGCGATTAATGTAAACGCCGAGAAGAAAACTCCGATTACAAACAGGACACGCAGCAGAGTGACATCGAATCCAAGCCATTCACCTAAGCCGCCGAGGAGACCGCATACTTTACGATCCCGTGTCGAACGGTACAACTTTCTGTTCATGGCTTATTTCACTCCTTTGCCGAATCTAATTTTTGTTTCAGGCGCTCCATTTCGCGCTTCAAAGCCATATCCCGTTCCGGGTTGATATTGCCCATTGTTTGCCCGCTCATGCGGCGCACATCTTGAATGCCTTGCGTTTCCCATTCCATTCCTGATACACGATCCTCGAGTCTTCGGAACATACTATCCACTTGCCCAACACCATACTGTCCAAAACGTTCGTTCATTTGCTGCTGCAAACGAACCGTCTGCATTCTTGCGATGTAATATTGGCGCTTGTCATATACAGCTTGATATTCGCTCTTCAACATGTTCAATTGCTCTTCCAGCTCAAGAATCGCGTCCTTGCTCTTTTCGTACAATTCTGAATACTGCTGTACCTTATCCTCATGCATCAGCTTCTCTTGCAATGCAATCTTGGCTGCGAACTCCTCCCCGCCTTCAAGGCCAGCATCGCCTGCTGTTCTCTGCGAATGCATAATTCCTGTGCTTGATTCATTTGATTTCTCATTTGATTCGCATGCATGACATATTGTTGATAGAGACGGTCTGCCTCCGTGATATCATGTCGTGTACGCATCAGGAACTGGTCAATCAGGCGAACAGGATCTTCTGCTTTGTCCAACCGTTCATTCAGCGTAGCCATTGTAATGTCGCGAACCCTTTTCAAAATGTTGCTCATTCAGTCTTACCCTCCTTGAACCGACTATTTGCTTTTATTAATTATCGCTTCTGTTAAAATGGATGGCTCTTGTTTCGCTTGCCTCCCAACATCGATATTCCGAAACCAATCATTGCTACGGCAACGATGATACCGATGATCCAGGACAATTTCCCAAGAAGCGATATCGCTCCGACAATGATAAAGATCCACCCGAAGAATGAGTTTCCTGCCTTCACTCCATAGTAGCCGAGTGCAATCAAGATGAGAGGGAACAAGTAGCCAAACCAGCTGCCAAGATGTATCCCGAACTTGCTAAGCAAAATGAATCCTCCCAGCGCGATCAGTACAAAAGCGAATGTGTTACCTTTGTTCGTTTGCATTCGGTTCGTCACCACCTTTCGTCGTGTCTTGCTTATGTCTTTATTTTAGGTGGAAACGTGTTTTGCCAAAACAGGCCGGGGACGGTTTTTGATCCTAGACTCAAGTCGGGGGTCCTGACCGACCTTTGATCGAGCCTATACTGGACTGTCGAGATCGGGCATGAAACAAAGTTTCGCTATCTACGTATATATTCCCATAACTACCCACTCGCTGCAGGCGTCACTTCCTTCAAGCGATGAGAAAGGAGCGCATCGTCATGCAAACGTTATATTGGGGCTTGCTTATATTCGGTGTTCTGTACGCTATCGTTTCGCTTCTAATTGGAGAAGTGTTAAGTCACGTATTCGATGGTTTGGTTGGAGACAGCCATCTAACTGTGCTGCAGCCTACCATTCTTGTGAGCGGCTTATCCACACTTGGAGCAATCGGCATTCTGCTCGGCCGTTATACGGCTTGGCAGCCGACAACTATTCTCCTCACCGCGCTTGCTGGTGCTATTGTAGTATCCATTAGTGTTTACTTTCTATATGTTCGCCCGATGGAGAATAGTGAGAATTCGATTGGGTTCTCGATTGCTGAACTGGCCGGCAAAATTGGTGAAGTAAATGTTGCGATTCCGGCTGCGGGTTATGGTGAAGTTATCGTTCGAATTGGCGCCGGAGTTACAAATCAGATTGCAGCCTCCTTCGATAAAGAGGACATTCCATCTGGTACGACTATCGTCGTTGTTGAAGTAAAGGAAGACACCCTGTATGTATCCCCGCTTACCGAGGAAATGCTCCGTCCCGAACATTAAATTGAGTTATCCTGCAATTAGCTGTAGACATATGATTTTGCCTCATTATATGTAACCAACGTGTATTCAGGCTTTGCCTATACAAATATATAAAGAGGGAGCTGTATTTCATGGAGTTTAGTGAAGCATTGTTCATTCCATTAATCCTGATTGGCGTCATACTCGTACTTGGTCTTGCATTTTGGGCTCGGTACAAAACCGTCAGCCCAGACGAAACCATGATCGTTACTGGATCCTACCTAGGACGCAAGAACGTATCGACTGATGAATCAGGCCGAAAAATGAAAATTGTTCGAGGCGGCGGTGCATTCATCCTGCCGATCTTTCAGCAATCACAGTTTTTATCCTTACTCTCACACAAGCTGGACGTAACCACACCAGAGGTGTATACCGAGCAAGGCGTACCAGTCATGACAGATGCGGTTGCCATTATTAAAGTTGGCGGTACCGTAGAGGACATTGCAACGGCAGCAGAGCAATTCCTCGGCAAGCCGACAGAAGCATTAAAGAGTGAGGCTCAAGAAGTCCTAGAGGGTCATCTACGCGCTATTCTAGGCTCTATGACCGTAGAAGAGGTATATCGCAACCGTGATCGATTTGCTCAGGAAGTGCAGGGTGTAGCTGCTAAAGATTTGAAGAAGATGGGTCTGCAAATTGTATCCTTTACGATTAAAGACGTGCGAGATAAGCACGGATACTTAGATGCACTCGGCAAACCGCGTATCGCAGCCGTTAAACGTGATGCAGACATTGCTGAAGCAGAAGCTGTTCGCGATTCACGAATTCAGAAGGCAAAAGCTGAAGAAGAAGGAATGAAGGCCGAACTGCTTAGAGATACAAACATTGCTGAAGCTGCTAAAGAGAAAGAGTTGAAGGTCGCTGCCTTCAAAAAGGATCAAGATCTTGCTCGTGCGGAAGCAGACCAAGCATACTTCATTCAAGAAGCACGTTCCAAGCAAAGCGTTGTTGAGGAACAAATGCGCGTGGAAATTGTCCGCAAGGAACGAGAAATTGATCTGGAAGTCAAAGAAATTCTTCGCCGCGAGAAGCAATATGATGCGGAAGTGAAAAAAAAGGCAGATGCAGATCGCTACGCAGTTGTCCAATCTGCCGAGGCTGAAAAATCACGCAAAGTGCTCGAAGCGGATGCGCTGCAATATCGCATCGAAGCAGAGGCAAAAGCTCTTGCTGAACAAAAGCGCCTGGAAGGCCTTGCAATTGCTGATGCAGAGCGTGCCCGTGGTACCGCTGAGGCTGAAGTCATCCGTCTGCGCGGTTTAGCGGAAGCAGAAGCAAAGGAGAAGCTGGCTGAAGCGTTCGAGAAGTTTGGCGAAGCTGCTGTACTCGATATTGTCGTTAAGATGATGCCAGAACTTGCTGGCAAAGTTGCAGAGCCGCTCAAGTCCATCGATAAGCTCACTGTCGTTGACACAGGAAATGGTGAAGGTGCAGCACGGGTAAGCAACTATGTCACACAACTTATGGCGACTGCTCCCCAAATGTTAAAAGATGTGTCTGGTCTGGATATCGAGAAAATGATTAAGCGATTCACCAATAGTCCTGAACAAATAAAGCAAATTACTAAACAAACACTTGATTCATCCGTTGAGGAAAGGGCAACGACTGAACTACTTCCTGAAAATCAATAATATGCATGCGAAACAAAACAGCCTTGCCATTCATACGAGTTATCTTCGTGTGACCCTGCAAGGCTCATTTTTTATTCATTTCCAGCCACCCTTTTATTAAGAAAAACGACTAGCGGCGAGATGTTTTTCAATGAAGTCAACAGTCCGCTCCAGCCCGTAATGATGATTCCCCTTTGCCCTGTTTGATTTAATGCTTTCCTAATCATTCCAAACACTTGATCAGGTTGTTTTAAGGGCATACTGCTAAAACTAATTGCAATAGGCGGCGTACCTGCAGAGATAAAGGATTCCTACGACTGTGAAGGAAGCCATTCGTCCACTTCAGGTGCAAACCAGCTCCCCTCCATACATACTCTGTCTTTCCATTTTGGATCATACGGTACCACGGTAGGACTGCATCCATACAAAACTGGAATTTCACGCCCGTCAATACACAGTTCATTTTTACTTAAGCTTCGAGGTGGCAAGTTTAATGTTTCACGCCTCCACTTATTCATCATGATTATAAATGATAATATCATCAGTCGATTCAACTGATAGCTTATTTTATTTAACCATCGAATACGTAAGGTGAAGGGAAGGATAGTAAAAGTACTGGTCGGTACAATGATAGGTGTAGGATGTGCTATAAAAGCAGGTATTTTGCGCTTTTGGGCAATGTCGCATCCACCAAACACCTTCGGATGATAGATAATGGCATCTGCAATAGGAGTTTGATATTTATTTGACTATTTGTCTTTTTAGGGGCACTGACATTAACTGAAGATTTAAAGCATAAAAAAAAAATCCTATAGGATTTTTCCTAAAGGATACTTTGTTCATTAATGGTGCCGGTGAGAGGACTCGAACCTCCACGGTTTCCCTCACGATTTTGAGTCGCGCGCGTCTGCCAATTCCGCCACACCGGCATATGAAATTAATGGCGTGCCCTGAGAGATTCGAACTCCCGACCTTTTGATTCGTAGTCAAATACTCTATCCAGCTGAGCTAAGGGCACAAAAGATGTTTGGAGGCGCCACCCAGATTTGAACTGGGGAATAAAGCTTTTGCAGAGCTTTGCCTTACCACTTGGCTATGGCGCCACATCTGGAGCGGACAACGAGATTCGAACTCGCGACCCTCGCCTTGGCAAGGCGATACTCTACCACTGAGCTATGTCCGCAAATGGCTGGGGATATAGGATTCGAACCTATGCATGACGGAGTCAAAGTCCGTTGCCTTACCGCTTGGCTAATCCCCAATGTGATAATGGGGCGATCGAAGGGAATCGAACCCTCGAGTGTCGGAGCCACAATCCGATGCGTTAACCACTTCGCCACGACCGCCATATTGTATTAAATATTCTTGGCAGGGGCAGCAGGAATTGAACCCACACCAACGGTTTTGGAGACCGTTGTTCTACCTTTAAACTATGCCCCTACATGGTGGAGGATGATGGATTCGAACCACCGAACCCGGACGGGAACAGATTTACAGTCTGCTGCGTTTGGCCACTTCGCTAATCCTCCAAAATGGTGCCGGCGAAAGGAGTCGAACCCTCGACCTACTGATTACAAGTCAGCCGCTCTACCAACTGAGCTACACCGGCATGAAATTTCTATGGTGGCTTGGGACGGAATCGAACCGCCGACACAAGGATTTTCAGTCCTTTGCTCTACCGACTGAGCTACCAAGCCTCATTGAAATCTTATTCAATTAACTTACTTGAATTGAAGTTAAATGGCGGAGCTGACGGGATTCGAACCCGCGGTCTCCTGCGTGACAGGCAGGCATGTTAGGCCTCTACACCACAGCTCCATATTTGGTTGCGGGGGCAGGATTTGAACCTACGACCTTCGGTTTATGAGCCCGACGAGCTACCAGACTGCTCCACCCCGCGATATGATGGTGGACGCTGACGGGATCGAACCGCCGACCCTCTGCTTGTAAGGCAGATGCTCTCCCAGCTGAGCTAAGCGTCCATGTTACTGTCGTTGTTTCACCAGCGACTCTTATATCTTATCAAACTTCTCCAACTTGTTCAACCCTCAATTTTTACCAGTTGAAAAGTTACGATGGTGACCCGTAGGGGATTCGAACCCCTGTTACCTCCGTGAAAGGGAGGTGTCTTAACCCCTTGACCAACGGGCCAGATTAACTGGCGGAGAGAGAGGGATTCGAACCCTCGAGACGCTTGTGGCGCCTACACGATTTCCAATCGTGCTCCTTCGACCAAACTCGGACATCTCTCCATGGCTCCCCGAACAGGACTCGAACCTGTGACAACTCGATTAACAGTCGAGTGCTCTACCAACTGAGCTATCAGGGAATATGATGTTTCAGGCTATACCCTGAAAACTGAATGCGAAAGTTCGTGTTTTGAATCAAATAGGATAAGCCCTCGACCGATTAGTATTGGTCAGCTCCACACATTGCTGCGCTTCCACCTCCAACCTATCTACCTCGTCGTCTTCAAGGGGTCTTACTAATTGGGAAATCTCATCTTGAGGGGGGCTTCACGCTTAGATGCTTTCAGCGCTTATCCCTTCCGCACATAGCTACCCAGCTATGCTCCTGGCGGAACAACTGGTACACCAGCGGTGCGTCCATCCCGGTCCTCTCGTACTAAGGACAGCTCCTCTCAAATTTCCTACGCCCGCGACAGATAGGGACCGAACTGTCTCACGACGTTCTGAACCCAGCTCGCGTACCGCTTTAATGGGCGAACAGCCCAACCCTTGGGACCTACTTCAGCCCCAGGATGCGATGAGCCGACATCGAGGTGCCAAACCTCCCCGTCGATGTGGACTCTTGGGGGAGATAAGCCTGTTATCCCCAGGGTAGCTTTTATCCGTTGAGCGATGGCCCTTCCATGCGGAACCACCGGATCACTAAGCCCGACTTTCGTCCCTGCTCGACTTGTAGGTCTCGCAGTCAAGCTCCCTTATGCCTTTGCACTCTTCGAATGATTTCCAACCATTCTGAGGGAACCTTGGGGCGCCTCCGTTACTCTTTAGGAGGCGACCGCCCCAGTCAAACTACCCACCTGACACTGTCCCCGAACCGGATTACGGTCCTAGGTTAGAACTCCGATACGAACAGGGTGGTATCCCAACGGCGCCTCCACCTAAGCTGGCGCTCAGGCTTCTCAGGCTCCCACCTATCCTGTACAGTCCGTACCAAAGTCCAATATCAAGCTGTAGTAAAGCTCCATGGGGTCTTTCCGTCTTGTCGCGGGTAACCTGCATCTTCACAGGTATTAAAATTTCACCGGATCTCTCGTTGAGACAGCGCCCAAGTCGTTACGCCATTCGTGCGGGTCAGAATTTACCTGACAAGGAATTTCGCTACCTTAGGACCGTTATAGTTACGGCCGCCGTTTACTGGGGCTTCGGTTCATAGCTTCGCCTTGCGGCTAACCACTCCCCTTAACCTTCCAGCACCGGGCAGGCGTCAGCCCGTATACTTCGCCTTGCGGCTTCGCACAGACCTGTGTTTTTGCTAAACAGTCGCTTGGGCCTTTTCACTGCGGCCCCCTCGGGCTATTCACCCTACCGAGGCACCCCTTCTCCCGAAGTTACGGGGTCATTTTGCCGAGTTCCTTAACGAGAGTTCTTCCGCGCGCCTTAGAATTCTCTTCTCACCTACCTGTGTCGGTTTGCGGTACGGGCACCTTCACCTGGCTAGAGGCTTTTCTTGGCAGCATGAAATCAAGACCTTCGGTACTGTAATTTTCCCTCCCCATCACAGCCCAGCCTTACGATGTGCGGATTTGCCTACACATCAGCCTCACTGCTTGGACGAGCATCCATCAGCTCGCGTCCCTATCCTTCTGCGTCCCCCCATTGCTCATAACGGTTACGGTGGTACAGGAATTTCAACCTGTTGTCCTTCGACTACGCCTTTCGGCCTCGCCTTAGGTCCCGACTTACCCTGAGTGGACGAGCCTTCCTCAGGAACCCTTAGGTTTTCGGCGGACATGATTCTCACATGTCTTTTCGTTACTCATACCGGCATTCTCACTTGTGTACAGTCCAGCAGTCCTCTCGGTCTACCTTCAACCCGGTACACAACGCTCCCCTACCACTGATACATACGTATCAATCCATAGCTTCGGCAGTATGTTTAGCCCCGTTACATTTTCGGCGCAGAGTCACTCGACCAGTGAGCTATTACGCACTCTTTAAATGATGGCTGCTTCTAAGCCAACATCCTGGTTGTCTGGGCAACTCCACATCCTTTCCCACTTAACATACATTTAGGGGCCTTAGCTGATGGTCTGGGCTGTTTCCCTCTTGACAATGGACCTTAGCACCCACTGTCTGACTCCCGGATATAAGTCGATGGCATTCGGAGTTTGACTGAACTTGGTAACCCTTGGCGGGCCCCGCATCCAATCAGTGCTCTACCTCCATGACTCTTTACTCCGAGGCTAGCCCTAAAGCTATTTCGGGGAGAACCAGCTATCTCCGAGTTCGATTGGAATTTCTCCGCTACCCCCACCTCATCCCCGCACTTTTCAACGTGCGTGGGTTCGGGCCTCCAGTGCGTGTTACCGCACCTTCACCCTGGACAGGGGTAGATCACACGGTTTCGGGTCTACGCCTACGTACTTATTCGCCCTATTCAGACTCGCTTTCGCTTCGGCTCCAGCTCTTCACCTTAACCTTGCACGCAAACGTAACTCGCCGGTTCATTCTACAAAAGGCACGCCATCACCCATGAATAGGGCTCTGACTTCTTGTAAGCACACGGTTTCAGGTTCTATTTCACTCCCCTTCCGGGGTGCTTTTCACCTTTCCCTCACGGTACTGCTTCACTATCGGTCACCAGGGAGTATTTAGCCTTAGCAGATGGTCCTGCCAGATTCCCACGGGGTTTCACGTGTCCCGCGGTACTCGGGATCCGTCTCGGAGGGCATTTACTTTCGATTACAGGGCTATTACCTTCTATGGCGGGCCTTTCCAGACCTCTTCGTCTAATAAACACCTTTCTGACTCCATGTGAGACGTCCCACAACCCCAAGGAGCAAGCTCCTTGGTTTAGGCTCTTCCGCGTTCGCTCGCCGCTACTGACGGAATCACTA
>NZ_AMBZ01000010.1:195000-211742 GCF_000293805.1 Paenibacillus alvei DSM 29
TATCTGATATAGGTACTGGCCCTTTTGCCTGCTTCAGCCAGTTCAATAACGGGGCACAGCATTCCGCACTCTTCGTTGCCAGTGAGAACTCACAGGCAAGCATGGCAAGCTCAATTCGTTGCGATACGGTTTCTGAGCTCGTCGTAAATTCCTCATACATTTTATAGACACCTAGATTTAATCTCTTTACTTGCTGCCAGAGTGCTTGTCTTGGCATTTCCCCTTGCTCCATAATCGCAAGTGAAGCCAAATGATAAAATGCAAAATCCACGCATCGATAGGCATCAAGCATATATTCCAGCTTGCGTAAATGCTTCGCTTGATTACATGCCTCCAGGAACAGCGCATATGTCTTCATATACTGCATTTGATTCGGCGTCTTCTCTTCCTGAATCAACTGCTCCTGCCATAATGCCAGCATCCCATCGCGATCCACTCGAATATTGCCACGCCCGAAAAATGGAAGCAGTGATCTTGCCTCATCCGAAACGCTCCATTCCTCCCACCTGTCTGGGTGAATGCATATCCAGCGCGCAACAGAGCTGTCGTCAGCCGACACTTCCATCGACTCATAAGGATGAGACGGACACTCTTCATCAACAACCAGCACATAGCGATCCCATTCAATATATTGGTGCATATCAGCATCCAATTGGTTGCGCTCCAATATATAAAGACCGCTAACTGTAGCTGCACCAATTAATTGATCAATGGAGTTATCCAATACATGTTTCATTCTCGACCCCACGCTTTTTTGGCTTTCTTTTACATCAAATGATAGTTTATAATTCTACATAGAAACTCTCTTTCCTTCTTCCTTCGAAAACATTTTCAATCTTGAAATGGAGAGGCTGCGATGAAACAACGTCTTTTTAAAACGAGTAAAATCAATGAATTTCGCTTGTGGGGACTTGTACTTACTTTAGCTGGAATGGGAATGATGGTGCTTGGTACATCCGGCATCCTCATGTGGGGCACACAAGGACGTGTCTTCGCTGGAGTGTTCATGGTTCTGGGGATGATTCTGCTTTTAGGAAGCGTTGCAATCTACTTTTGGGCCGGAATGCTGTCAACCAGTGCAGTAGTGCTAGAGTGCCCAGAGTGTGCAAGGCAAACCAAAATTCTTGGAAAAACTGATCGTTGTATGTTCTGCAGAACCATACTGACACTTGATCCTAATAAAGCTACTGCAGAAAGTGGAGCTGTAGAAAGCAACGCAGAGCAAGACAAGAAAAATGATATTACAATATCATAGCGATGGAAGAATGCTCGAAAAGAGATTTCCTGCAAGAAAACTCGTTGAACCCTACAACAGCATGAATATACATCTCTGATTTCACGAGCTCGCTCCTAGTGAGTGAACAAATCAATTTCTAGCAATAAGAAAGACCCTCTCTCTCTATTCAGAAAGATAGGGTCTTTTATTTCATTTCAATCATTGTAAAATTCTAATTATGAGTTCCGATATTTCAGTACATTCCATATTCCGTCATCCGCGAAGCTCCGGGCCCATACTGCTACTCCGCCAAGTTTGAGACGTTCCGCCAACTGAATCCGGGACTGAATGGAATGCTTGTCTTCAATCCATATTTTCTGAGTCGATCCTTCTTCCTCGTACTCGATGTAGTGTTGACCTGTGCTCTCTGAAAATAAAGGCTTTAACTTACGTTCCTGAATCAAATCTTGAACTTTTTGCATACCAACTGCTTTAGAGGATACCTTCACTTCTCCTCCTTCTGCCTTTTCCGTCCATATGCGTGTATACAACGGCATCCCGAGCACAAGCTTTTCCGAAGGAACATTGTCTTCGTCCATAATTCGCTTCATCGCATTTTCCACCCACGGCAAGGATGCGACAGAACCTGCCGTCGGACTGGTCGCCCAATGCTCATCATAGGCCATAACCATCATGAAATCGACTGAACGGGCAAGTTGTTCACGATCTAGAAATTGAGACCATCTGTCGCTCCCTGACTTGGCCGTTACATCAATGGATACAACAAGGCCTTTCGCATGCAAACGAGGAGTAAGCTCTCGGACAAACTGCGTTAATTTATCGCGATCTTCTACATTTACATTCTCATAGTCAATATTGATGCCATCTACACTGTATTTATCCGCCAACTTAACCAACTGCTCGATCGTTCGATTTCGCTTGTCAAAGGTCGCGAGCGAAGCAGTCGTTCGATCTGGATCAAAGCTGTTGCTATATAATGCCCATACCTGTTTGTCATTCTGATGGGCCCATTGTACAAGGCGAGGTTCTGCCTTTTCATCTACATTTCCCTCATTATCAGCCAAACTGAACCATGTCGGGCTAATAACATTCGTTCCAGGCATGGAAGGCAACTTAGCAGGATCCGGGTTGCGCGAATAAACAGCTTCCCAAGCCAAACTTACAGGCCGCTTCTCCTTCACGAACTTCGGTACGGGCGCCGGAGAAGCCAGCGGAACTGTGATCCTTTCCTTACGTTGAATCTCATCTTTCGCTGCGTAACCGATGTTGCCGCCTTCTGCCTCAACTCGGAGCCATTCCCCTTCCTCTTTCCAAATGGTTACCTTCGTTCCGCCCGCAAGTTTTTCTACAATCGCAGCTTGGTTATCCGGGCTTTGCCGCAAAACTATTTCCTTATCCTCCTGTTGCTGTGCAACGATACCAAGCTGAAGAGATTGACCCGGTGTACTAATCTGAACTGCACCATTTGTGTCGTATTGCTTAGCATTTAAACCGTATATGTCTTGTAAAGCGGTCATCGGAACATATATTTCACCGCCAATTCGTTCAGCGGCAGCCGACCATTTCTTTTCTTGACCATTCAAACTTCCAGTAGAACTTCCAAGCGGCAAAGAGGCAACATCCTTCGAACTTGTCATAATCACCGCATCGGAACTCTCCTCATATACAACAGGGAGCTTATCAGACAAAGCCTGAACGGGGATAAGCAGTTGCTTTCCTTTCCCCTTCGTTCCATATCCACTCCAAGTACCGTCCCATATTAATGGCTGTTCTACGCGAGACATTTCAGAATCAGCCATATTATAACCCGGGAGCCAATCCCTGATGCCATCCCAGCCCTTCCATATGCTTGCACCTAAAATAGCCAAGCCAATTATGATAAAGAGACAACCGCCTCCCCTACCTTTTTTGCGCTTCCTTCTGCCTCCTTGTGAAGCGCGGTAATGCGGGGCGCCTCTCCCCATCCCATTGTTTCTCATCTAAAGTCACTCCCACTCTAAGACTGCATACATGTATTCATTTCAAATAAAAAAGCGCGCTAGCATTAATTTGCCGCGCGCATTTACATTTGTGCATTATATTGAATATCGACCATCATTTATTGCTCCTTAGCCGATTCCGCACAGGATTGACATACACCATAAACTTCCATCCGATGTCCCCGTACGATAAACCCAGTTGCCTCCGAAGCCGATTTCTCCACCGATTCCATTAATTCTGGAATGGCGAAATCAACAATCTTGCCGCACCGCTCGCAAATGGCATGATAGTGATCCGTTACGTTGGCATCAAATCGGCTAGAACTGTCCCCATATGTCAATTCACGAACGAGCCCCGCTTCAATAAACAGCTTCAAGTTATTGTATACGGTAGCAACGCTCATACTCGGAAAATCCGGTTCGAGTGCTCGATATATTTCATCTGCTGTCGGATGATTCATCGCATCCATCAGGTAAGCCAATATCGCATGTCTCTGTGGCGTGATGCGTACTCCGGACATTTTCAGATGCCCTAATGCATGTTGAACCCGCGTTTTCATCTTGTCCACCGCCTTCTACGCTCACATTAGTTCTATACGGGTTACCCAATCAAATCGTAGATTGTAACGATTCTCAGAAAATAATTTCTATATGTCCATTGTACGTGGAAGTTTTTTATTTTGTCAATCCTTAATACGACGCGCTGTTACCGTTTTTGTATGCTTATGTCACCATTTGTGTCCAAATTTACTTGATACATGGCATTTCCTATTGTACCCTCTACTTTATTCTTTACAATTCGGAATGGCAAATCCGAATCCACATTGATGTCGCCAAAGCTATTTGTCGCGTGAATCGCAATATCTGCCCATTCTGGAATGCCGATGGTCGTATCACCTGCCATGTTCTGTAATTTCCAATTCCCACCGATATCCTGAGACTCGATAAGCATGTCTCCACTTAAGGTTTCAGCCTGTACGGCACCTGCCGATTCATGAATGTCAATGTCTCCAGATTTCGTTTCCGCCGTTGTCTTTCCACGAACGTCATATATGGTAATATCCCCATGCATAGTTGATGCTTTGGCATCTCCATGGATATTTTGTACAAACAGATTACCATTCATCGTCTCTACCTGAACTGATCCTTCGATGTTAAGCAGCTTAACGTCTCCATTATTGCTTCTTGCCACCGATTCGGCCTTCATATCATGGATAGCAATGTCGCCGTTACTGGCTTTCACATCCGTCGACCATGCGAGATGAAGCGGAATGGTGATGATCATGTCAATCTTGATTCGTTGCTGTGAACCTGCGTATTTCGCGCCATCTGCCGATATTGTCACCATGTGATTTTCAGAATTATCCGTAATGTTCACTCCAGATTGATGAGCCAACGATTGTGCAGTATCTCTATCTACCCCGATCGCAATCGCGCTCAGCTCTACATCAATCTTCTGCACATTTCCTGTTTGAACCGTTACCGATCCGTTGTCATTGCGCACAACCAGCTTTGACACCGATTCAGGAATGAGGTGCTCGACTTTAGGAAGCTGGATTGCCATTCCCTTATCACCAGTCATCTCCTTCATCATCGAGAAGTCAAATTGGATGCTCCTTACCCAATCGCGGAAAAGGGATGGTTGAGCAATCATAAATACGGATACTGCGACGAACACCGAAACAAATATGCCTAAAAAATCTAAACGGAGCCGTCTAGTATCTCCTTTTTTACTATGATACACGCCAGTCCATATATACTCGATGCCCCAAATAATAAATATCAAGGGCCACCATGTCAGTAACAATTGTAAGGTATGGAATCCAAACAACTGATCGCACAGCAACATAATTCCGACAGTGACAAGAAGCAATGATGCAGTTATTCTTCCTACCTTAACCACTGAAGACCATCTCCTCCTGTTGTCCGTCAGCGTCTCTTGCGTGATTCCTTAATAAGCAAAAAGATACCGCCGCCAATGAGGAGCGCAGCTCCCGCATAGGATCCCGCATACGTAAAGAACCATCGTAGCCAGACTGGATCAACGGTTAGCAGTAGCATTGCAACACCGCAAAACAAAAGAAGCAGCCCTAAGAGCGGCCCCTGCCGCACTGGCTCAAATCCCCCATACATCGCTTGATGATTTACTCGTTCCGTATACTGCAGCGCATCAAACAGATTGAAGAAGTAGATAACTGGGAGCATTAATCCAAGCAACACAACAAGCGGCACATTAACCTTAGCATCTATAGCTGTAAAGTATACAATCGCTACGATATCCAACGCCAGCATCATCATAATAAGTAGCCCGCGCTGCATTAATCCCAAGTAAAAGTGACCCGCTCCAGGGAAGATAAAGGATAGAAACAAGGAAACAAATTTACTTTTCTTCGGAGGCATCGTTCCATACATCGGATGCGGCGGGGGCGGTACAGGCGCTCCCGGGCCTGGGGAAAACCCACGATGATCCTCATGAGCGCGAGACATGCGGCCTCTACGTTCGAGCTGCTCCAGACGCTTACGAAGGAATTGTTCATCCTGTTCTTTATTTGTTGCTTGCTCCTTTGTCGTATACTCCCTGTCTATTTCTCTATTCAAATCATGAAACGGTTCGTCGTTTCGTTCAGCCACGTTATCCCCTCCTTACATAGCCCCTATTCCAGCACGTTCTTGCCATGCTCGCTTAAACAACATTTTAGCGCGATATAATCTTGTTTCAACCGTTCGAACCGGCATTTCCAACACCTGTGCAATTTCTGCATAGCTTCGCTGCCGCATATGGTACAGCTCCATCACCATGCGATACTTTTCAGGCAGTGCTCGAAGTGCGCGCCGCACTTCTTCACATCTTTCTTTCTTGATGATAAGTTCATCTGGCATGTCTGTAACGTCATGAAGTTGGATGGACGCAATATGATACGGTTCTAGTTCTACATGGCTTTCCTTGCGTTTTTTGCGCAATATATCAATCATTTGATTCTTCGTAAGCCGATAAAGCCATGTCGTGAATTTCGAATCTCCACGGAATGAATGAATATGGCGATAAGCCTTCACGAATACATCTTGTGCGATGTCCTCTGCTAAATAGCGGTCTTGTACCGTCTGACAAATACACGTTATCACAAACGGACGGTATCTTTCCACTAAAATACGCATCGCTTCCTCATTACCTTGCTGTACTTGACTCACGATAAGTTCATCCGAAAATTGCGTTAACTTACGATACACCATAATCTCTTCCCTTCTCCACTCAGCAACATTCTTGCATGAATTTGCTTTGCCGTACGAAATAAGCTTACGTTTATTGTACGTTGGAAAGAGAAATGAAAGAAACCTTCCCGAGTCTAGGAAGGTTTCACCGACTTTAGTCTAGGATCACTTTGGACTTATTCCATAGTAACCGTCCGGACACCGTTTATTCGTTCAAGCTGCCAACAAATAAAAACATGCCAAACTGCTTCGGAATACCGAGAATAAGCTGTAATGCTGCCCGCTTTCCTGTCATCGGATCATCGGGTTGGTTCAATAACCGTTAGAACGTCATCTTCTTCACGATAACATCATGTGATTCCATGAACACATGGAGCTCATGAAGAAACTCAGAAGTAGAGTCCGCATCCAGAGTCAAAACGCGAATACGCTTCCCACTGAAAAATCGCTGTTCCACCTTATTAAACCCAAACAAAATAACAATAACAAGGATCGTCGTTACCACAGCCGCGTATTGAAACCAGCACCTACAGCCAATCCAATCGCCGCAACAACCCATAACGAAGCAGCCGTTGTAAGGCCTGCGATTGACTTGCCTGTAAAAATAATCGTTCCTGCGCCAAGAAAACCAATCCTGTAATAACCGCAGTGGCAAGACAAGCAGGATCTACACGTACATTTCCTTCATATACGAAGCTTGAAAATCCATAAATAGACAACAGCATAATCAGTGCAGAACCAATACAAACCAAAATATGTGTACGCAGCCCCGCCGGGTGATTCGCCTGTTCCCTTTCCAATCCAATCAAGCCACCGAGAAGCATCGCAAGCAGTAATCGGAGGGTCAACGAAAAGTCATCAATTACCCACGGAC
The DNA here is from genome assembly GCF_000293805.1 of Paenibacillus alvei DSM 29. Classification (GTDB taxonomy): domain Bacteria; phylum Bacillota; class Bacilli; order Paenibacillales; family Paenibacillaceae; genus Paenibacillus_B; species Paenibacillus_B alvei. The sequence goes on from NZ_AMBZ01000010.1 coordinate 202,301, forward strand.
TCGTTGCAGGTATCTCCGCGAGCAATTCCATATGAACCCTACCCCTTTCTTTCCAAATGGCGAAGCCACACGCCTGGTGCAATTTCTTCGTCGCGCACATATTGAAAACCTTCGCGCTCATACAACGTCAATGCAGGTATATTGCGAACTCCTGTTGCAATTCGGTGCGTATGCACGTCCGGCATATGCAGCACATGGCTTAATAGACCAGCTCCAATACCTCTACGAAAATAGTCCGGTCGTACCATAAGCCTGCATATATCCATAACGACCGGTCCGATCATCTCAATAGATACGGCTCCAGCCAACTGCTGCCCCTCCCACCAGCCAAAAAATATTTCACTAGTTCTGCGCAGATCGTCTACCGTTTCTAACAAGGGCGGTATCTTGTCAAAACCGATCATATCCGCTTCTATTCGATATGCGGCCTGTTGCAGATTCCACAGTTGATCCAAGGTTGCATCATCACTCATTTGCAGCTGACGTATCACGAACATCCCCACCTTATCGGAATCACACATTACAATCCTTATGAAAATCATATAAAGCTACAAGAAAAGCGGAGATTCACTCCGCTTTTCTGCATTGCTCTGTATTTTCTAATGCTTTCCGCATTCCTTTTCTAAATTCGGTGCCAGATTCGATTGAATATCTTACAGCTCGCCCAAGCATTGAACCAGTAATTGATTTACAAGACCAGGGTTAGCCTTCCCCTTCGTTTCCTTCATGACTTGTCCCACGAGGAAGCCAATCGCCTTCTGCTTGCCCGCACGGTAATCCTCAACTGATTGCGGGTTGCTCGCAATTACTTGCTCAACGACAGTCTTAATTGCACCTTCATCGCTAATTTGTACAAGCCCCTTCTCTTCAACAATAGCTTGAGGAGCCTTTCCAGTCTCCAGCATCTCCTTGAAGACGGTCTTAGCGATTTTGGAACTGATCGTGCCCTTTTCAATCAAGCCGATCATTTCGCCCAAGCCCTGACCGGTAACTTTTGAAGCATCCGCTTCAAGGCCATTCGCGTTCAAGTACCCGAGTAGGTCGCCCATAATCCAGTTTGCTACTGCTTTCGCGTCCTTCGTATATTGAAGGCTCTCCTCGAACAAATCAGCCAGCTTCTTCGATGCCGTAATAACTTCTGCATCGTAGCTTGTTAAGCCATATTCGCTCGTATAACGAGCCTTGCGCGCATCCGGCAATTCCGGAATGGATTGACGTACACGTTCTCTCCACTCCTCATCGATAATAAGTGTGACCAGATCAGGATCCGGGAAGTAGCGATAATCGTGGGCTTCTTCCTTACTGCGCATCGTAAGTGTACGTCCCTGCGCTTCGTCCCAGCGGCGTGTCTCTTGTACCACTTTGCCGCCATCATCGAGGATATCCGCTTGACGCTCTTCTTCATATTCAAGACCGCGCTGAACGCCGCGGAAGGAGTTCATATTTTTCAGTTCCGCCTTGGTGCCCAGTTCTTTCTGACCAATCGGGCGCAAGCTGATGTTCGCATCGCAACGCAGAGAGCCTTCCTCCATCTTCACGTCAGATACGTCACAATATTGCATAATCGCCTTCAGCTTTTCTAAATATGCCTTCGCTTCTTCTGGTGAATGAAGCTCAGGTTCAGATACGATCTCTACGAGCGGTGTGCCTACACGGTTGAAATCAACGAGGGAAGCATAGCCGCCATCAACGTGAGTCAGCTTGCCTGCATCTTCTTCCAAGTGCAGTCGGTTAATGCCGATCCGCTTCGTTTCCCCGTTCACTTCAATATCGATCCAGCCATTTTGACCGATCGGTTGATCATATTGAGAAATTTGATATGCTTTCGGGGAGTCAGGATAGAAATAATTTTTCCGATCGAACTTGCTAATCGGCGCTATTTCGCAGTTCAACGCCATAGCAGCCTTCATTGCATATTCGACCGCTTGGCGGTTCAACACCGGCAATACACCGGGATGACCTAAGCAAATCGGACAAGTATGGGTATTAGGCGGAGCTCCGAATTCGGTGGAGCAGCCACAAAAGATTTTCGAGTTGGTGTGCAGCTCAACGTGCACTTCCAAGCCGATGACCGTTTCATATTTCGTACTTGGCATGTCGTAAGCCTCCTCAATTACAACTGCGGACGCAGCTTATGGAACTCCGTGCGTTGTTCGAACGCATGGGCCGCCCGAAGCACTGTAGCTTCGTCGAACGCCTTACCAATCAACTGCAAACCGACAGGCATTCCATCAGCCAGCCCACACGGGATACTAATTGCTGGAACGCCAGCCAAGCTGACCGGGATCGTCAATATATCATTCAAGTACATTGCTAGTGGATCATTAATTTGCTCACCGATGCGGAACGCCGTAGTCGGTGCTGTAGGTCCAAGCAAAATATCGAACTTGTTAAACGCTTCGTCAAAGTCGCGCTTAATCAAGGTGCGGACTTTTTGCGCCTTCAAGTAATAGGCATCATAATAGCCGGAGCTGAGTGCATAAGTGCCCAGCATAATGCGGCGCTTCACTTCCTGTCCGAATCCTTCACTGCGGGAACGATGGTATAGATCAAGCAGATTGTCAGGGTTGTCCGCGCGTACTCCATAGCGAACACCGTCAAAACGAGCCAGGTTGGACGAAGCCTCCGAGGAAGCAAGCAGGTAGTAAGTCGCCACCGCGTATTCGGTATGCGGCATCGATACTTCTTCCCAAGTTGCTCCCATATCCTCAAATACTTTCAAGGCAGCAAGCACCGCTTCCTTCACCTTCGGATCGACGCCTTGTCCAATATATTCAGAAGGCACTCCAATTCGCAGACCTGCCACATTTCCTGTCAACTGGCCCGCATAATCTGGGATATCTACCTCCGCTGAAGTCGAGTCCATCTTGTCATAGCCAGCAATCGCTTGGAGCACTAGGGCTGCATCTTCTACGTTTCTCGTAATTGGACCGATTTGATCCAATGAGGATGCGAAAGCAACCAAACCAAAGCGAGATACGAGGCCATATGTCGGCTTCAAGCCAACAACGCCACAATAGGATGCCGGCTGGCGAATCGAACCGCCTGTATCAGAACCTAATGAAAATGCAACTTGTCCCGCAGCTACGGAAGCGGCAGAACCACCGCTGGAACCGCCCGGAACACGTTCCAAATCCCAAGGGTTGCGTGTCGTACGATAAGCAGAATTCTCATTCGAACCGCCCATTGCAAATTCGTCCATGTTCAGCTTACCGATTGTAATTGCTCCCGCTTCCTTCAGCTTGCGGGATACTGTTCCGTCATACACGGGTACAAAGTTATCAAGGAACTTACTTGCACAGGTTGTGCGAATTCCCTCTGTTACGATATTGTCCTTCACCCCTGCAGGGATACCGGCCAAGAAGCCGAGCTCTTCCCCTGCTGCGATGCGCTTGTCGATTGCAGCCGCCTCGGTACGGGCACCTTCATTCATCGTAAGAAATGCTTGCACCTGCTCGTCCGTGCTGGCAATGCGTCGGAATGACGCGTCCACCAATTCAGAGACGGAGAGCTTGCGCTCCAATATTGCTTGTCTTGCTTCCGTTAATGACATCTCAAGTGGCGTCAATGCGGGCATCCTCCTTTATTTCGCTTATTCCAGAACGGCCGGTACTTTGAATTGTCCTTCTTCTTCCTCCGGCGCGTTAGCCATTACCTTTTCTATCGGCAGCGAAGGACGCGCTTCATCCTCACGCATGACATTCCGAATCGGCAGAACATGGGTCGTCGGTGTAACGTCATCCGTATTTAACTCATTTAATTTTTCTGCATATTTTAGAATCGCGTTCAGTTGTTCCGTGTAACGCTCTTTCTCTTCATTGCTCAAGTCGAGTCTTGCCAACTTAGCAACGTGCTCGACGTCTTTTGCGTGAATGCTCATCGGCAGCCAGTTCCTCCTTGCGCCATCATGGCCAAATTCATCCCCTTATTATAGCTTAGAAGCGTAATCAACTCAACGCGTCATTCTGCATAAGGACGGTGTAATCTTCACTTCAATCCAAAATGCAAAAAAACACCGAAGCACCGGAATATCCGGTGATCGGTGTCTTCTTTAAATCCAAGCTCTTAAATTCACTTGGCGAATGAACTCTTCTTGTGACATTGCGCCGTCCTGTTCGCTCTCTTCACTCTCAGGTTCTGCGCCTCCGTTCATAATTCGACGGAATAACGATTCATTATGAGTCGCCAGTGCATAATCGATAAGTGCTTCCCGTTCGATGCGGTCCGCTTCCTGCTGCAGCAGCCGTTCCTCTTGATCGACGTCGGATGCTGGCACAAAAAAGTTGCGGTTTGCTCTCGGAACTCGGATGACATAGTCGAATGCGTTGTCTGCATTGCGGTCATAGGCAATAATATAGCCGTATTCCCCGATAGGCAAATGTTGTTCGAAACGGTCGGCAACAATGACTACTTTCTCTCCCAAAGGCAGCATTGTCCATGCCTCCCATCCGTTAGATGTAGTTTATATGGTACTAGAATTTATGGCTCCTGTAAATGTATACGTACGAGTATATCAATTGGTCACAAAAGCATTCTCTATAATTACTTACGGCTATAGCTTCAAATCTGACCCTCGCTTGTGCCTATGCATACGAAGAAATGATCCGCAATCCTTCTTCAGCTGTCGTTAACGTTTCATATCCATCTGCAGTAATCAGGTATGTATTCTCAATTCCTACTACACCACGACCTGGAAAGGTGAATTTGGGCTCGATCGCGATAACCATTCCTTCTTGCAGCGGCTGCTTAAATCCGCGAGCAAGAACAGGCCATTCATCAATTTCCATGCCAATGCCATGTCCGAGAAATTTAACTTGATCCTCGCCATATCCCATAAAGTGATCTTGCAGCCCGAACGATTCCGCCATTGCAAGTGCGTCTACATACAGCGACTCGCACACCGTACCCGGCTTCAATCGCTTCTCCGTCGCACGCAATATCGCTTCCGACGCGTCGTATGCGCGCTGCAGTTCCTCCTCCAGTTGGCCCATGACGAGTGTGCGTGTCTGATCAATAACGTATCCGTCGATGCAGCACCCGATATCAACAAGAACAGGCTCATTCACTTCTATTGGCTTCCGACTGGAACCTTGCGGACTCGCAGGCGTCAGCCCAAGCCCACCAGCTGGTCCATCGAAATAGGAAGGCTCTGCAGCTGCACTTCCCGAGGCCACCATCCCCGTAACAAGCTCCTGATTATAGCCATGCATCCGAATTAAACCAACATGCCCTTTAAGCCGGAATTCACGTTCAATATACGCAATGAGCTCCAGCTCTGTCATGCCTGGTCGAATATAATCTGCTGCGGCATCAAGCACTTGATGGGCCGCTGAGGCTGCCGTCCGAATGCGATCCAGCTCATAGGCGGATTTAAGCATTCTCAGCTCGCGGAACAGGGTAGAGCCATCCGTCCAGCTCGTTCCAGGAATGACCGCCTTCAATCGTTCATACTGCTGAACAGGCAGCACATCGAACTCTGTTGCAATGACGACAGATCCTTCCCCTTGGAACAACGCTTCATAGTAAGATCGGATCGTCTCACCAAGCTGACGGAATGAACCAAGCGGAGCTGTGCGAATGATCGACTCCTTTTGCGCGCGCGGATAGCTGCGCTTCACGAAATAGACGGCTTCGCCGCATTTTGGCACAAGTACATAGCCGGTCTGCATCGAGCCTGTTAAGTAATATATATCCAGGTTGTGTGTAACTAAGTACAAATCGATCCCTGCAATCTCCATCTTGTGCTGAAGGCGGGCAATTCGACCATGGTGCTCTGCTTTGATTATTTCATCCTTTGACTGTTCGGTATTCATAGGCTGTCTCCTCCCTATGTTACGTGATTATGCTTCACTTGCACAGATTGTGTTCCGTTTTGTGAAAAGGGACTGTCCAGAACCGTATGCAGACAGCCCATCGATGCTGTGTGCCTTCCTTCCTGAGCATACCATGAATAAGAAGAAGCTAGCAAAATTGAAACCTCTTCTTTTCAGCAAGCCAAAAAAGATAAAGAAAAAAGCATTAAGCACCCTTGTATATCAGGAATACTTAACGCTTTTTTACTAGCCCATCAATACTTGTTTCTGCTTTTTAAACTTTGCAACAGAACCGAGAATGATAAACTGAATCACCTTTCTCTCTTAACTTAGAGTACAGTTTAATGTACTACTTGTACAAGGAATTTTATATACAAAATTATGTCGCGCGATATGATAGCTCTTATCTAGACCATAGAAATTATTCCACATATGCTTTAACTCTTCTTCTCGATATTGATTTAGTGCTTTGCTTGCTTCATCATTTTTTCTTTTTCATTTTTTTCGAAATAAACTGTTGAAAATCCAAAGAATTTGCTATTGTTTCCGCACGAAAAACGATTTGCTCTACAAACTCTACTGCAGTTTGACCAAATACATCATCTAATAACCCTATAGATTTTGCAGTTGCAGTACTAATTGGCAAGCATTTCTCTGTTAATTCGTACGCTTTCTTGTCCCCTACACGTTTTGGAAGAAGATATGTCCAATACTCTGATCCAAATAAACCACCCATTTTTTTATAATGAGGATTTAAAACCACACCATCTCGAGCATATATATAATCAGCTGCAAGTGCTAAAATTACTCCACCAGCTCCAGCGTTTCCTTGTAGAGCTGATATAACCAGTTTAGAGTTCATAGATATAATCTCCAAAATTAAATCATTCATAGCATTAATGTTTCTCCATGATTCATCCGCAGGGTTTTCACTGTGCTCAATCGTATTTAAATGAATACCATTTGACCAAAAATCATGTCCTCCCATTAATACAAGTACAGTTATCTCTCTTTTTTTATATCAATCAACGTTTCTTGCAGACGTATACATTGTTCTGTACTCATCGCTCCATTATAGAAATTGAAATATAAATATCCAACTTTATTTTTTCTTCATAAAAAATCTCTCTATATGAGTCTCCTGTATATATTTCAAAAGGCGTTAAAGAATACTCTGGTATATGATCTAACTTATTCTTTAACGCGAGTGCAGCAGGAATTTTAAAATATCCCTTAGGTTTCAAATGTGTGATCCAGATTGCTCCATCACCGGTAGCACGACAAATCGCCCCATCACGTTTTCCAATAATTTCACCCGGTGCACCTCTGAGTTTACTTTCTTTGTGAGCCCCATACAAATAGTATTCTTCTTCAAAAATTGTATCAAGAACTCCCGGGTTACTGTCTGCTGCACAAATCTTTTTAAAAATCACTTCTGTAGAATCATTCCAATCAATCTTCCGATGTATTTGTTTCATTGTAATATGGAGCCGCCCTTTTACTTCTGAATTTTCATAATTAAGGGGGATAGGAGAAAATCGATTACTCTGAAATTTCTTTATTACATCTAATAAACAATTTACCCCTGCTTGTGTAACTTCGTGGCGATATAATGCACTCTTCGTTTTATTGCTCATCACAAAATTGTCTGTAGACCATATATCCCCTGCATCCATCTCATGATTTGCTTGTAGGAAAGTGACACCCCACTCCGGCAGATTATTAGTGATTGCCCAATCTAATGAAGAAGGGCCGCGATCTCCCACAATCCCTGGATGAACAATGATACACACGTAATTTTTCCAAATTTCTTCTGGAATTGCTGTTTTTAAAAACGGGCATATAATTAAATCTGGATTCTGATTTTGAACAGTTTTAATCATGTCACATTTAGTTGTTGTAATGTGAATTTCCACCTTGTAACCTCGATCTGTTAGTTCTACAAACATTCTTTGACTCATGCTATTATGAGCAGTTGTGATAAATAAAATTTTCATACCTGCTTATTCCCTTCGTATAATCTTCAATCTTTAAAAATGGAGTACTTGCAGACAGCCCATCGATGCTACGCGCTTCCTTTCCTAAGTATACCATAAACAAGAAGAATATGGAAAATATTGAAACCTCTTCTTTTCAGCAATCCAAAAAAATAAAGAAAAAAGCATTAAGCACCCTTGTATATCAGGAATACTTAACGCTTTTTTACTAGTCCAGCCTCATATTAAGTAAACGGGTTATGGCTCTTCTCATAGCCAATTGTCGTTGTCGGGCCATGCCCTGGATAGACCGTTACTTCGTCACTCAGTGTGTACAGCTTTTTATGAATCGAATTCAACAATGTCTTCATACTGCCGTCTCTCAGATCCGTTCTCCCCACACTTTCGCGGAATAGAACGTCACCAGCGAACAAGTGCTTGTCATGGAGGAAGCTCACACTGCCTGGCGAATGCCCCGGCGTATGCATCACGTAGAAGGAATGACCGATAAGCTCCAGCGTATCCCCATCTTGCAGCAAATGTTCGGCTGGCTTCATAGACATTGGCGGCGTTACTTGCTGCCACATTGTCGAGCCATTAAGCTCTGGTGTTGTCAGCCATTCTGCTTCAAGCTCATGAATGTACACCGGGCATGGGTGTGCCTTGCGTACGAGATCCACACCGCCAATATGATCGAAATGCGCATGTGTGAGCAATATTGCCTTCACACTCAGCCCATCGAGCGCCTGCAGCAATCGATCTGGATTCATACCGGGATCAATAACGACCGCTTCCTTCGTCTCTGCGTTCGTCAACAGGTAAGCGTTCGTTTGGACAGGACCTAGGTTGAAACTTTGAATCGTAAACAATATCTTGTCAGCTCCTTGCTATATTAAAACCCTGACAGCAGTTCTCTCAACTCGCGCGTAATTCGGGCATGATAGCCCGTTCCCTCGCCATATTGCTCCAGAATCCGCTGTCTGGCTATTTTTAAATTATCTTGATAATCTTGTCCTTCACGATCCGGATTCTCTTGCTTGAATCGAATCATGTGAGCCTGAACATCGCTTGGACGCGGTCCCCATTGACCAAGAACAAAACCGCCCGTATCTGCAAAAATAACGATTGGAACGGATCGTCCGCCCATTGTCAGGAATTGATCCATAATCTCGGGGAACCGCTCCATAATCAATACCTCAGTACTGATACCTGCTGCTTCCATAGCGCGGAATACAACAGGTACATTGCGAACTACATCGCCACACCAATCTGCCGCCAAGATAAGACAGCGGATATCATCACGATATTGGAGTGACTCGAAAAACTCCTTTTCCTCTTCACTTGACCAAGCAAACTGATCATACCAGGAAATGAAGGCTTCCTTGTTTTTTGCATAGAGTCGATAAATGCTTGCGGTGAAATTCCTTGACCCAATATATTCGCTACATGTTTGCTCATTTCGGGTTCTCCTCTTTCCGCTTGGATTTCATATATTTTATAACAAAATATATAGACATTATACAACAATGGACAATGTTATCCAAAATACCTAAATAGTGCGGTTTTCTGGGTTTCTGCCATAGACAAGGTTGGACAACGTTAACCGATGTTTGACATCGTTATTGTGGGTAGAGTGTGGGTAATGTAGGCAAA
>NZ_AMBZ01000011.1 GCF_000293805.1 Paenibacillus alvei DSM 29
AAGTTGGTAAGCAAGTTGCGGTCAACCAATGCATCAAAGTAATCTGCTTTAGGCTGCATGACTGAAATCTGCTCATTTGCCTTCCGTACCGTTTCAAGTGTTGCCTTAAATATCAGCTTCGTTTGATCATCTGCATGCGGTAGATATGTGCTAATGAATAGATCCTCATTTGCTACATATCCGCCTGTCTTTCTGATGGTTGGTAAGACTTCATCAAATACCCATGATTCGAATTTCTCGGCCTCATCTAATTTGGAGCGCGACACCAGTCGATAAAGATTACCTTCAGAAATGAACTTGATCTGCTGTTCCCCGCCGTTAGTAAGGACTGAACGAAACGTGCACCCCTTTTCATTGCAATGGTCACGAACAGCTTTTTGAGGATTCGCATACCCCAACATTGTCGCGGCCTTCGTGGCACCAAACCAAGGTTGTCCATCTACTGATATCGCTTCAAGTTCACCAAATGCTGGGTGTTTGAACACTTGTAATTGGTTCATGCTGGTTTATCTCCTTTCTCTAGCTATCTGGTTGTTCCATTAACCATGTCTCTAAAAAGTCCCTAGTTTCACGAGCTGGATAATACCAGTTTCGTCCTACCCTCCGTTTTGGGAATCTCTTATCGAAAAAGAACGTTTTCTGAATTAAATTCCAACTCATTTTAGTTCTACGTTTCAATTCCGCAGTATCCCAATACACAAATTCTGCGTCTATTTCCTTTATCATTGCCGTTATTTTTTCACGACACATTCGCTTTACTTCTACTTCATCAACAGAAACGCTAATCATTCCTAGGCCACCTTTCCATAAGCTAACTCATCTAAAGAAGCATCCAGGGCAATAGAAATGCGCATCAGTGTTTCCAAACTAGGTGCATAGCGTCCGTTTTCTACATCGGAGATGTATGATCGAGACAGGTTTGTTAAAACGGATAACTTCATTTGGCTCATTTTCTTTTTCTTTCTTGCCTTTTTAATTGACAATCCCAATATTATTTTGTCTAGCATTTACGTCACCTCCTGCATATAATGTACAGTATTCACGTCATATTGTAAAAGCCCAAATTGCATTAAATTGCAGCAAATTGAAGAGAAACAACTATAATATCGTCAATTCACGTCATTTTGCTCATTTTTACTTGTATTTACGTCATTTTTGATATTGTATTCCCGACATTTCATGGATATACTAATCTTAAACGTCGGTTATACACGTCATTTAAAAGGAGAAATACAGAATGACTCTTGGAGAAAACATTAAATACTTCCGTAAAAAGAAAGGCATGACACAGTTTGATTTAGCCACAAAAACTAAATTATCACGTTCTTACATCGCTGATGTTGAGCGTGACCGATACAACCCAAGTGTCGATACTTTACAAACAATTGCATCAGCTATTGATGCTAAAGTTTATGAATTAATGGGTGAAGAAGTAAGATCAATTGACACCATTGCGGCTCATCACGAGGGAGAAGTATGGACAGCCGAAGAAATGGAAGAAATCGAACGGTTTAAGGAGTTTGTAAGATCAAAACGTAAACATCAGGAGTGACTCTATGTCATGTGAAATGCTGTTGGTCGAAGCAGATAGATGTGGTATTGATGTATATGAAAAGCTCATGAAATCTACCATCAAAGGATTGTATTGTGACAATAATATTTGGATTAATAGAAATATTGAAACTGACTACGAAAAGAAATGTGTTCTCGCCGAAGAACTCGGCCACCATCATACTACTGTTGGAGACATACTGAACCAAAATAAATTAGGTAATAGGAAACAAGAAAAGCTAGCGCGGAATGCATATAAAAAGCTGATCCCTCTTTCATCGTTCGTTGATGCTCATCTAAGAGGGATAAGTAACCGTTAGAACTAGCTGAGTTTTTATGCATTACAGAGGAGTTTCTCGATTCATCAATATCTAGATACAAAGAGAAATACGGAATGTATGCTTCTTATGGAATATATACTATTTGTTTTGAACCACTGGGAGTTTTAGAAATGTTTGAATGACTTGCAATCTCCAGCCAGCAAGGCTGTTAATATATACTTAAATACCGAACATATGTTCCGTTATAAGGAGAGTGTTCAAGGGAAATGGCTACGTACAGAAAACTACCTAGTGGTAATTGGCAAGCTAGGGTATCAAGGGATGGAGAAGAATTCAGTATTGGAACATTCAGAACAAAAAAGAAGCTGAGATTGAAGCTGGTAAAGTAGAAGAAAGGATCTACTATGGGCAGACACTGAATGACCGAAATATGTTGTTCGGTGAGGTTGCGGATGAATGGCTGAAACATAAGCGGCCTGAGGTAAAAGAATCAACATATGAGCATCTGGAGCGAACTCTTAAGCTTCATATAAAACCAGAATTTGAAAACAGAAGAATCATGAAAATCCGCCGCTTTGAAATCAAAAAATGGATTCAGGGTTATGTTGATGCTTTAGACGAAAAAGGAAAGCCTAAATACTCATTTGGATCATGCCTCAGATATTTGTCAGTCATGAAGAGTATCTTTCATTTTGCAGTGTTTGAGCTTGAGGTACTAGAAAAAAACCCTGCTGATAAACTAAGGGTTCCTGTTAAAGATTCAACTGAGAAGGACGAGGCTGTTAAATACTATTCGTTGACCGAATTGAATCAATTGCTTGATTTTATGAAAGATTATCGGCATCAGCGATTCGAAAAGTATCAGATCTACTATACTCTTATGTACTTTTTGAGTCAGTCTGGGCTTCGAATAAGCGAATCTCTTGCATTGCGCTGGACAGATATTCAAAATGGGCACTTGACTGTTGAAAGACAAACAAGCAGAGACAAAAACAACAATCTTAAATTAACAACCCTTAAGAACACTTCTTCATATCGCACAATTCGTTTGGAAGAAGATGTACTTCAAGAACTAGAAAAATTCAGACTCATACAAAGCGACCATATTCAAAGAGGACTATTTATTCAAAATAAGGACAAAATCATTTTTCAAAACTATTTAGGTAATTACTTAACTCCTTCGACGGTGCGAGATTCGATTAAAAAATACTGTGAGAAAGCTGGTGTCGAGTATAAAGGTACTCATGGATTCAGACATACTCATGCAGTATTACTGCTGGAATCTGGTGTAAGCCTTCTTTTTGTTTCTAAACGACTTGGACATAAAACAATCAAAACAACCGCAGATACTTACCTCGCTATTACAAAGAAAATTGAAGAAGACGAACTAAAAAAGTTCGCCTCCTACACAAAAAGATGAAATTTGAATCGGCACGAAATCGGCACAAGCGATATCGCCCCACTATATAATCACCTTACAACCCTTGTTGCACCAAGGGTTGTAAGTAATTAACCGATAGAGCCTTCCATTTCGAATTTGATCAATCTATTCATCTCAACCGCATATTCCATTGGCAGTTCCTTCGTGAACGGCTCGATGAAGCCCATAACGATCATTTGAGTCGCCTCATCTTCAGTTAAGCCGCGGCTCATCAGGTAGAAGAGCTGATCCTCGGATACCTTGGATACAGTAGCTTCATGCTCCAATTGAATATTGTCGTTGCGGATCTCGTTGTACGGAATTGTATCAGACGTAGATTCGTTATCCAAAATCAAAGTATCACATTTTACGTTTGATTTTGCACCGTCAGAATCACGACCGAACGATGTCAAGCCGCGATACGAAACCTTACCGCCATGCTTGGAGATCGATTTGGAAATAATGGTCGACGTTGTATCTGGAGCCAGGTGAATCATCTTCGCACCAGCATCCTGATGCTGACCTTTACCTGCTACCGCAATTGACAGTACAGAGCCTTTTGCTCCGCGGCCTTTCAATACGACTGCTGGATATTTCATAGTCAGCTTGGAACCGATGTTGCCGTCAACCCACTCCATGTTCGCATTCTCTTCCGCAACAGCACGCTTCGTAACCAGGTTGTAAATGTTCGGCGCCCAGTTTTGGATTGTTGTATAACGAACACGCGCATTTTTCTTCACGATAATCTCAACGACCGCACTATGAAGGGAGTTCGTGCTGTAGATAGGCGCTGTACAACCTTCAACATAATGTACGAAGCTGTCCTCATCTGCGATGATGAGCGTACGCTCGAACTGACCCATATTCTCGGAGTTGATACGGAAATATGCTTGAAGCGGAATTTCACACTTCACGCCTTTTGGCACGTAGATAAAGCTTCCGCCCGACCATACTGCACTGTTCAATGCAGCGAACTTGTTGTCCGCCGGAGGAACGACAGATGCGAAGTGCTCGCGGAAGATCTCCGGATGCTCACGAAGTGCAGTGTCCGTATCCATAAAGATAACGCCTTGCTCTTCGAGATCCTTCTGCATGCTGTGATAAACAACCTCAGATTCGTACTGAGCCGATACACCAGCAAGGAACTTTTGTTCCGCTTCTGGAATGCCGAGCTTATCGAATGTTTCCTTGATCTCAGTCGGAACTTCTTCCCATGTCTTACCTTGCTTCTCAGAAGGACGCACATAATATTGAATGTCGTTGAAGTCCAACTCATCCAAATCGCCGCCCCAACGAGGCATTGCCATTTTGTTAAATTGCTCAAGCGACTTCAAGCGGAATTCCAGCATCCAGTCAGGCTCGCCCTTAATACGGGAGATCTCAGTAACGATCTCCGGCGTCAGCCCTTTACCGGATTGGAAGACTGCTTGGTGATTATCGCGAAAGCCATATTTATACTCTTCCATTTCAGGCATCTTTTTCGCCATAGTTGTTGTACCTCCTCTGTGCGAACGTCGCACTTGATCGCCTATTCAGGCTTATCGATCCCTTTGCGAAGCGCGTTCCAAGCCAATGTCGCACATTTAATGCGGGCTGGGAACTTGTTTACACCAGATAGAGCCTCGATATCTTCATATTCATCAAACGTAGCGTTCTCGCCTTTTACCAAGGCAGAGAAGCGCTCAGCCAATTCATGTGCTTGCTCCAACGTTTTACCTTTGACCGCTTCCGTCATCATTGATGCACTAGACATGCTTATCGAGCAGCCTTCGCCTGTGAATTTGGCATCCTCAACAATGCCATCGTTCAACTTAAGCTGCAGAGATATGCGATCACCACAAGTCGGATTGTTCAGGTCAACGGTAACCGTGTCGTCCTCGAACGTGCCGCGGTTGCGCGGCTTTTTGTAGTGATCCATGATGACTCGGCGATACAGATCATCCAATTGCATCGCTGAAATACTCCTTCGTTTCCCGCAAGGCTTCCGCCAACCGGTCAATGTCTGCTTCCGTGTTGTACAAATAGAAACTTGCGCGTGCCGACGCACTTACCTTGAGCCAACGCATCAGCGGCTGGCAGCAGTGATGTCCGGCACGTACGGCAATCCCCTTCGCATCCAGAACGGTAGCTACATCATGCGGATGGATATCATCCAAATTGAATGTAACGAGCCCGATCCGCTCGCGGCGAGGGCCATAGATCGAGAGTCCATCAATCTCAGACAAACGCTCGACCGCATAGGCGCCAAGCTGCATCTCATGTTTATGAATGTTGTCCAGCCCTATTTCGTTTAGGAAATCAATCGCAGCGCCTAGTCCGACAGCACCTGCTATGATCGGTGTTCCCGCTTCAAATCGGGCAGGAACATCTTTCCACGTTGATTCATACAAATCAACGAAGTCAATCATTTCGCCGCCGAACTCGATTGGTTCCATTTTCTCGAGCAGTGCCATCTTCCCATATAATGCCCCGATTCCAGTTGGTCCGCACATTTTGTGCCCTGACAATGCATAGAAGTCGCAATCCAGCTCCTGAACATCGATCCGCATATGCGGCGTACTTTGCGCGCCATCTACCACGATAACTGCCCCATAGCGATGTGCGATCTCCGCAATTTGTTTGACTGGATTTACGATTCCGAGCACATTGGATGCATACGCAATCGATACAATCTTCGTTCGAGCCGTAATCGTCTGCTCCACATCTGCAAGCAAAAGCGTGCCATCTTCCTGCATCGGGATATATTTCAACGTAGCCCCTGTCGCTTTCGCGACCTGCTGCCACGGAATCAGATTGCTGTGGTGTTCCATTTGTGTGATGACAATTTCATCACCCTCGCCGCATACACTGCGTCCATAGGAAGATGCAACAAGATTAAGCGCACTTGTCGTACCGCGAGTGAATACAATCTCTTCCGTACGATTCGCGTTGATGAACCGGGCAACTTTCTCCCGCGCACCTTCGTAAGCGTCTGTCGCTCGGGAACCGAGCGTATGGACGCCGCGGTGTACGTTGGAATTGTCCTTTTCATAATACGCTTGTATCGCATCAATTACGGATCTCGGCTTCTGTGAGGTTGCCGCACTGTCTAAATACACCAACGGATGACCATTAACATCCTGATTTAAAATCGGGAATTGCTCACGAAGCTCGCGTCCAATCATTGTCCCAGCTTCCTTTCGATGTAACGCTTCAGCAATTGCTGCAAATGCTCTCCTGGCAGTTCAGCTACAACTGGTGCCAAGAATCCGCGGATAATCAAGTTCTCCGCCTCTTCACGAGCAATACCGCGCGACATCATGTAATAAACCTGTTCTTGGTTCACTTGACCAGCAGAAGCAGCATGACCCGCTGTTACATCGTCCTCATCAATAAGCAAAATTGGATTCGCATCACCACGCGCTTTCGGGCTCAGCATAAGTACGCGCTCTGTTTGCTCACCATTTGCTTTGGTTGCTCCCTTTTCAATCTTCGTAATTCCGTTGATGATTGCGGAAGCATTTTCGCGCATAACTGCGCGTGTAATCATTTGGCTGTCAGAGCTCTTACCGAAGTGAACAGCTTTCGTCGTAATGTTCAGCTTTTGATCGCCATTTCCTACGCATATTACTTTTGTATCGGATGTAGAACCGTTGCCTACGAGAATGGAGTTCGTTTCAGACGCTGCATAGCCGTTGTGCATTTCGCCTACAACCCACTCAATGCGGCCGTCATTTTCAACTACTGCGCGACGAATCGTAATATCCGTTGCTTTCTCATCCAAATGATGTACAGATGCGTAAGTTACCTTCGCTCCGGATTTCACGAACACTTCAACAACACCATTATGAACATAAGCATCAGTAGAAGCACCAGATACGTAGTAGTCTACATAGTTTACACGGCTGTTCACATCCGCAACAATCAATACATGCGGTGCGAATGTAGCCTTTGCATTATCTGTATAGAACAATGCTTGAAGCGGAATATCTACTTCTACGTTTTTCGGCACGTATAAGAATACGCCGCCATTCCATACTGCGGCATGCAAAGCTGCCAACTGATGCTCGTCAGCCTTCAGCGCTTGCATCAAATGCGGCTTCACCAGCTCTTCATGCTCACGAGCCGCCGTTTCCAAGTCTGTAAAGATAACGCCCTTCGCTGCCAGTTCTGCTTGCAATTGACGATATACTACCCCGGAATTGTGCTGAACCAGTACGTTGTCTACCTGTGCGGAAGACTCATCCCCAGTCAATATAGTACGAACTTCTCTCGGAATATCAGCAAAAGCAGAAACTTGTTGGCTGTCTACATACTCACCATATGCTTGAAGATCCCAGCGTTCAATTTTTGTTTTTCAAATATCGGATAATCCAGTGCCGCTGCTTGATCCAACGCTTGCAATCGCAATTCAGCAAGCCATGCAGGCTCACTCTTGCGGCTCGAAAGCGCAGCGACCGCTTCACGGCTCACTGGCAATGTCGTATTCGTGCTCATCGGTCTATCGCTCCTCCTGTCAATCGTTTGCTAGAATGAATTACTCGCCTTGTCCAACTGTTTCGTCTGTAATGCCGAGTTCTTCCTTCACCCAGTCGTAACCTTCGGCCTCAAGGCGCTCAGCCAGTTCAGGACCGCCGGATTTCACGATACGACCTTGCATCATAACGTGTACGAAGTCAGGCTTCACATAGTTCAGCAAACGTTGATAGTGCGTAATAACCAAGAATCCGCGATCTTCGCTGCGCATAGCATTTACACCATTTGCAACGATTTTCAATGCGTCGATATCCAAACCGGAGTCGATTTCGTCCAAGACTACGATTTTCGGTTCCAGCATCATCATTTGCAAGATTTCGTTACGCTTCTTCTCCCCGCCGGAGAAGCCTTCGTTCAGGTAGCGATGAGCGAATTCTTCATTCATCTCCAGTTCTTTCATCTTGCCTTCCATTTGACGAATGAACTTGATCAAGGAGATTTCGTTGCCTTCACCGCGGCGAGCATTGATTGCGCTGCGCAAGAAGTCGGAGTTCGTTACACCTGCGATTTCGCTTGGGTATTGCATCGCAAGGAACAGACCCGCACGAGCGCGCTCGTCAACTTCCATCTCAAGCAAATCTTCTCCGTTAATTGTAGCAGAACCTTCTGTTACTTCATATTTAGGATGGCCCATCAAAGCAGAAGCGAGTGTACTTTTACCAGTTCCGTTAGGACCCATGATAGCATGTACCTCGCCACCCTTCATTTCCAGATTGATTCCTTTCAGAATCTCTTTACCTTCAATGGTCGCCTTTAAACCATTAATGACGAATTGAGTTGACATTGTGTTGTAACCTCCAGATTGATGGATTTGTAGAAAAGATGTATACTGAAAGAACAATAAATCTTTATCCACGCTATAAGATTTATCACATTGTAATCATTATAAAATGATTATCATTGATTCTCAATATAATTTTAAAACAATCATTTGTATAAATCAACCAGCGCCCCACCCATGCTGCCTCTATCTTTCGCCAAATAACTCCTTTATTCGTTACAAAAGCGCGCAATCTGCTAGAGTCACATCGCCTGCCAATTTTATATATAATTTCAGTAAAAAGCGCACCCTTCTCAGGATGCGCTTATATGTTTCTCATCAAGGTTAGTCATTTATATTATGCAGCCTTGCTTACCCAAGAAGTGCATTCAACATCCATACATGCTTTTCAAGATCGGATTGAATGCCGATGAATAAATCATTTGTAGGCTCGTCCCCAGCAGCTTGCGCCGCTTCTTGAGCTACGCCGCATTCTGCAATCAATTGATTGAAGTCTTTAATAAGCTGCTTTACCATTTCTTCTCCTGTTTCATTGCCTGTCGCTTCTTGCAGTGTTGTATGCTCTAAATATTGCTTCACTGTTGCGTATGGTCTGCCTCCAATTGTAAGCAAGCGCTCAGCTACATCATCCATCTTCGCTGTAATTTCATTATAGAATTCTTCGAATTTCTCATGCAGGGTGAAGAACAATGGACCTTTTACATACCAGTGGTAGTTATGAAGCTTCACATACAATACATTCAAGTTTGCCACTTGTTGATTCAACAGAGATTGAAGTTTTTCGTTATTTGCCATAATCGATACGCCTCCTAATTGATATCAATTTCTTATTGATAATAATTCTAAAGTAATATTAACTATTTTTCAAGACTTTCTTACACAAAACTGTTTGGTAATATTTTCTGGTGAAACTTGTATCTTTTCCTTACCAACGGATACTGCTCGGCTACTATATATGTACCCGTGTCCACGTGAAATGAATCATCGCAACACGGCGTCCCATAAGGACTTGAGGCCATTAGTGTAACGCAAGCTCTTCCAATCAGCTATGACACTTCATACACGCAAAATTGAAAATTCTCCAATATTATGTGTCCCTAGCGCATAGATCATACCCTTGTTTTAGATGTAGATTAGAACATCAGTTGCAGCGCATCGCGGCCTTTCATGCCTACAAATATGCCCAAATTTCCCGCTTCATGGGTAATGGATTCAAGCGGAGCTTCGAGCAGTTGCTCCAGTGTTCGCACACCAACGGCGCGCCCTGCAATAATCCCTCGATCTTGCAGCTTCGTATTCAACAACTCTACATCAAGCGCCCCGCACATGATGTACCCCTTATCTGTAGAGATAGACAATAGTGTCGTTTTGGGCAACAATACTTCTACGCCCAACACGGTTTGTTCGCCAATATGCATGGGTATTAACCGTATCACTCCAAATGCCTCCTTCTTGTCATAACAGGATGGTATCATCTTATGCATTTACCGTATTTTTGGAACGAATGAGTCGAGAATCAATATTTAGTACTAATGAACTATATTTGTCGGAATTTCTCCCGTATTATAATGTAATCATCTAGGCAAAATGTCCAGGTTGGAGGAATTACAGATCATGCTTTATCCTACTTCATCTCAACGATCCGTCTTCAAGTTCAATGTAGACATCCTTGTACAAGGCGAATCCAACGTGGCTGCGCTAGAAGCTTTGCTGCAACTGCTGCAGCAGCACCCTGACATTCTGGATGCTCGTGTCCAATCTGGGAGTGAGCTCGGTTCTTTGTTGGAGCTTGCCGAAGCTATGCAGCAGCATAATATGAAGCAATCACCGTTTGACAAGCTGACTCAGACGCATGCAGCTCAGGCCAGTTCCACGACTGTTGATACTCGGATGGACAGCCCCGCAGCTCGGACTCATAGCAAGAAAAATGCAACAGGCTCCGGGTCCACAGCGGACAAAGCATTACAAAACGCAGCCAATGAACCTAAACAGACTAACAAGCAACAAGCCGATGATGCCCGCCTGCAGGATGTTGAAAAGCAGCTTCGGAACTACATCGATCAGAATTGCTTACTGCGCTTGCGCATTAACAAAGGAAAAGGCATAACGATGAGTCTCCCCTGCCGAATCCTCAATTATGACGCCTCGAATCAGCTGCTGAACGTATACCATGTCGATGAAAAGCAGGTATACGCTTTTAATCTGAATGAAATAGAAGACATGCAGCCCTAATTCTATAGCTCATGAATGCACAACAGCCGCAATGAAGTCAGATCAGTCGACTCCCATTGCGGCTGTTGCATTTCTCGTTGATTCACTTATGTATTCAGCATTGTACTGTTCCCAGCATGCTGCGAATGTTTGCGGAATAGCGATTCAAAGCTACTTCGCGGCAATGGAGGACTGAAATAATAGCCCTGTATATTGTCGCAGTTGTTATTTTGTAAAAATACCAGCTGTTCCTTCGTCTCTACTCCCTCAGCAATCACTTGCATGTTCATATTGTGCCCTAAGGCAATAATTGCGGATACAATTGCAGCGTCATTCGGATCCTGCTGCAAATCACGGACGAAGGATCGATCAATTTTCAAACGATGAATCGGGAAATTTTTCAAATAGTGAAGAGAACTATAACCCGTCCCGAAATCATCAATACTGATTGCCACACCCATATCCTTCAATTTGCGCAATGTTTGAGATGCACGAGACACTTCCATTGTCATGCTTTCTGTAATTTCCAAATCTAAATATTGCGGCTCCAAACCGGTGCGCCGCAGTACATCCTGAACCGTCTCCGTTAAGTTGTTCATTTCAAATTGTCTAACCGACAGATTGACGGATACTGGAATACGTTCAAGCCCTTTGTCCTGCCACTTCTTATTTTGTCTGCAGGCTTCTTCCATGATCCAAGTTCCTAGTGATACGATGAAGCCGTTCTCCTCGGCCAAGGGAATAAATTCCCCCGGAGGAATAAGCCCACGCTCAGGATGGTTCCAGCGTACAAGAGCTTCCATCCCTACAATGCGGCAAGTAGACATATCTACCTGCGGCTGGTAATAGAGCTCGAATTCGCCTCTTGTGAGTGCCTTGCGCATGTCATGCTCTAATGTAATGCGCTCAAGCGGACGATCGTTCATGCCTGGAACGAAAAAAGGTATCCGTTCTTCCCCAGTTCCTTTACCCGGGACAAGGCATAATCCGCTTGCTGAACGGCAAGACCTGCATCATGAATGCGCATATCTTCATGGATAAGCTTCACGCCAATGCTCATCGTAACGTGAACGGGGATATCGTTCAATTCGAACGGCTCCTCCAACACCGATAATAGTAGACGAATACGTTCAGTTACTTCGTCCTCTGAGCCTGCATTCGTCATGAAGCAGATGAATTCATCGCCCTCCATCCGGGCAATGACGTCGTTTTCTGTCATCGACCTGAGCAATCTATCCGCAATTTGCATAAGAAGCATATCGCCGAAGTCCGTGCCAAAAGTATCGTTAATGCGCTTAAACCTATCAAGATCCATGTATAGCACTGCAACGGAAAATGAGGCATAAGCGGCCATTTCAAGTGCTTCCTCCAACCGCTGCATGAACATGCGCCGATTCGGTAAACCTGTCATATCATCATAATAAGCCATGTAACGAATGCGTTCTTCCATATATCGATTCGGACTTGGATCTCGAAGGCTTACTGAAAAGATCACATCCTGCTCGGAGTAATGTGACAATAAAGGCAGCTGGGCCATTTGAATGACCCAGTCCTGAGGAAATCCATCCTTAGAACAACTAACAACTTCCAGTTCCACTTCTTGCCCGCTCATCGCCTGAGGCATTGCCCGAAGGAGCTTCGTACAATCCCGTTCCTCCATCCATTGACTAATCGAGCGGGGTGGCACATCAAATCCAGTCACCTCTTGAAAGGAAGGGTTCATCCCCTCAACCTCTCCATTTTGGCGAACAAATAGCATCGGAACAGGCAGATGATCGTAATAAGACTTCCAAGTTGGCTGCTCGGAGGAATCCGGCGCAATCTTTGCATCTGAAGGATGATGTGCCTGTTTGAGCCCCTGGTCGTAAGAAGATTTAAGCTTCGCAGCTGCAGCATATCCAAGCATCGCTGTTAATAGTACAAGCATCCACAATCGCGCCGTTCCTTCCAGCTGAAGCAAAGCCAACCCTGTACATACGATTGCCGTAATTAAAGAGACAGCCATTACAATTAAAGCACATCGAATTGAGCGATCCCGCTTCTGCAATTGCCGTTCATTCTGTACCTTACGGTCACTCACTAAGTATCTTCCTTCCAGCGTTGAAGTCAATACGAACGATCATCGACGTGCAGCAAGAGCAAGCATCAACCAACCAGCGATGAATGCAACTCCTCCAATCGGTGTAATCGCTCCTAGCACTTTGATCCCCGTAAAGCAAAGCAGATACAAGCTGCCAGAGAACACAATGATACCGATAAATATCAGCCTTGCTGACCATGCAGCCTTTTTCTGATCAGCCAGTTTATCTGCCAATATTGCAATAAAAAGCAATCCAAGCGCGTGCGCCATATGGTATTGAACAGCTGTCTCGAAAGTCGCCATCCGCTCCGGCGTCAGCAGCCCCTTCATGACATGCGCCCCAAATGCCCCAAGAGCGACAGATAAAAGCATATTTATACTTCCTATAATTGTATAGCGTCGCAACATGATGTTCGCCCCTTCATGCCACATTTCGGCAATTTTTAACTATATTAGATACGTTACTATATTATCTGAATTACTGTGGTTTTTCCACTAACAATTCAAGTGGGACAAGGCGTTCTCAGCCTGTGGTTTTATTTTCCTCTTTTAGATGGGCGGAAATGATCCCATGCATGCCGGAGAGCAACAATCGGATGTTTATACAGCATTTTGGGTCCTACTTCACGCATGACACGCTGAATGGCGTCACGCTTATCTGGCTTGTAGCAATGCACGGTACAACGCTCACAAGTCGTCTTGCTCTCACCGAATCGGCAATGAGTAAGTCGCTTCCATGCATAGGCGAGCAATTCATTGCAGTTGGGGCATAAACTGCAATGCCCATGATCTCCATTTTCATAATGAGACATTTCTGATAAATGATGATTACGACAATATATGCGAATCATCAATAGAACAGTCCGCTTTTCTCTCCGTATTCTCGGCCCTTCGGTGCTATCGTGCGCTGTATGCGGCACTGGAGGCAGGGGCATGCTTTCCTGTGGTTGGTGATGTTTTGTCATTTTGATCGACCTCAACATTTCGCTTCATTATATATATGAGGTAATCATATCGATTTGGAGGAACACATCATATGACATTGATAACATAGGTATGGACAAGGGTTGTCCATACGGCAATTCCTCGATCCATCGTGATCTACAGATGCGCTGTCGGCAAAATTCACATGTACGTCCTCTTCAGAACTATTTACTTATTTATCGGTTGTTTTTCAATTTTTGTTAGATCATTTTAGTCAGTTTGGCAAGGTGAGAAAGAAGGTGGACATCATATAGACATTCCCGTTCAATATAAAAAAATCCGCAACGCCCTGCTTATAGCAGATTGCTGCGGATTGGCGGATTGCGAAGTTGTACTTACTTGTACTGACTGGTCGAAACTTTTAGTAAACAGCTACATCACGGTTTATTTCTCGCTGTCACTGCGATTGTTACTGTTACTATTGCTGTTATTAATCAGTTCCTGCAAGCCGGCACTCTCCTCAGTCCGTTCCGAATTCCCTATACTCTCTACATAATGCTGAAGCATGGACAGCTTATTATCCCAATAACGGTCATAATAGGCCAGCCATCGCTTCAATTCCAACAGCGGATCCGGATCGAGCCGGTATCTGACCTCTCTGCCGATCTTTCGATCCTTCACAAGTCCCGCTTCTGCAAGAATTCGCAAGTGCTTGGACACTGCAGTTCGAGTCATGGGGAAATGCCCGCTTATGACTGTAACTGGAAGCTCGTTATCTGCGAGCAGTTCCAGCAGCTTGCGCCTTGTAGGGTCTGCTATCGCCTGAAAGACATCATGCTTCGGTGCAGATGCTCCCATGTTACGCCTCAATGTAGGACCGCAGCTTCTGAACCAGACCGTCCCATCCATTGTTCATGCGCTCGCGTACGATCGCATGCGATTCGCCAAACTCTGTAACTGCCTCTGGACTCCACCCAGAGTGAATTAAGGTAAATTCCGTTGCCCCGTTCATTTCGGCCAAGGCAAACGTCAGCGTCCAGTCTTTGCCCCAACGGAATGACAAACGATTTGGCGGGTCTAGCTCTGTCACCTTGCATGGTGAATTCCCGAACGGCCCTGCATTCAAATGAAATTCATAACCTAGCTCAGGCCGAAAATCATTTGGCATAAACCAGGCAGCTATTCCTTCCGATGTGGCTACTGCGTCCCACACCTTCTGGATCGGTGCGTTCAATGTAATCGTTTTGCGGATATCTTGTAGAGATTGAGATGCTTGATTTGTCATGGATGTCAGTCCTCCAGTTCATCATTGTATTGTCAGCATGTACCAACGATAAGTACATTATTACGGAACCAAATGGTTTCGTATTGGTGTTATGATTATAGGATACCAAATGGTTTCATGTCAAACCTAGCATTCTCTCCCACTTTTATAAATGTAGATTTTTCGTTACTCTGCAAGCTTTAAGGAAGCTAAGCTGAATCGACCCAGAGCTGCTTCTATACATGAAGCAAGTCTGGATCGTTCGAAGTCTCGTGCGAAGCGCTATGCAACCGTGACAATAATAGGCTTTTGCTTCGTAATAATAATCGTATGCTCGAATTGTGCGGCAATACTTCCATCCGGTGTGCATAATGTCCAGCCGTCAGCCTGCTGTACTGCATAATCCGCACCTGTTGATAAAAATGGCTCAATCGTAATGACCATGCCTTCCTTCAAGATCCTCGTATCAAGTCGATTATAGATCGGAAGAATGCTTGGCTCTTCATGCACCGCTCTGCCTACGCCATGACTGCACAAATTTTGAATGACCGTATATCCTCCTTGTTCAGCAGCCTTCTCAAACATTTTCCCAATTGTGTTTATTTTCACCCCGTGTTTCAATGAAGAAATGACCTTCATCATCGTTTCTTGCGTATATCGGCACAATGCAGTAATTTTCGTATCTAGAGGCGCAAGTTGAAACGATTGTCCCGAATCGGCCACAAATCCATTCTTCTTCGCGCATACATCCACGTTCACTAAATCCCCAGGTTTTAGAACCCGCTTGCCAGGTATTCCATGCGCAACCTCTGTATTTACACTGATGCACGAATGTCCGGGAAAGTTATAATCTTTCATTGGTGCAGACACTGCCCCATGGCGGGCCAGAATTTCACCGCCGATTTCATCCAACTCCTTGGTCGTCATCCCTGGTCTTGCACTTTTCTTCATTTCTTGTATAGTCAACGCTACAATTTTGCCGATTTCCTTCAATCCTTGTACTTCTTCTTCTGAACCAACAGTCATCCTATGTCCCTCCTTTTCTTCATTTACATCTTACTCTGAAATAGGTTGTCAAGTACCTTGTATTGTATCACAACCTGTTCGACTACCTCATTTGTAAATATCGTACGCATACGACACTCTGCATGCTGAGATCGCGCTGCTGGCACAGCACTCGTTTCATTATCCCGGCAACCCGTGAATATATTGATCATAACTAGCAGCACAGGCATTAGTTAATACGTCCAACAGGAGGTGTCAGCCATTGAATGAACGGACGTTCATTGTGTCCCGCGAGGACTGGTCGCTCCATCGCAAAGGCTATCAAGATCAAGCGCGCCATCAACAGAGGGTGCGTGAAGCGATAAAGCAAAACCTGCCCGATCTTGTTACCGAAGAGAACATTATCATGTCCGATGGCAAGCAAATCATTAAAGTTCCTATTCGCAGTCTGGACGAATTCCGATTCGTCTATAACTTCAACAAGAAGAAGCATGTCGGTCAGGGAGACGGTGACAGTGAGGTTGGAGATGTGCTCGGCACGGACAGTTCATCTCAAGGGCAAGGAAAGGGAAAGCAGGCTGGCGATCAGGCCGGTGCGGATGTTATTGAGGCTGAGATCAGTATCGAAGACTTGGAAACCATGCTGTTCGACGAATTGGAGCTGCCTAATCTTCAGCAGAAAGACAAAGAACAGGTCGAGGTTACCGATATTCGATTCAATGACATCCGTAAGAAGGGCATTATGTCCAACATAGACAAGAAGCGTACGATTTTAGAAAATTTGCGGCGCAATGCCCTAACCGGCAAGCCTGGCATTCACCACATCAGCCCTGACGACCTGCGCTACAAGACGTGGGAGGAAATCATTAAGCCGCAATCGAGTGCCGTCATTATTGCGATGATGGACACCTCTGGTTCCATGGGCAGCTTCGAAAAGTATTGTGCGCGCAGCTTCTTCTTCTGGATGACGCGCTTCTTGCGCAAGCAGTATGAGAAGGTCGAATTGGTATTCATTGCCCACCATACCGAAGCCAAGGAAGTAACCGAAGAGGAGTTCTTCACACGTGGCGAGAGCGGCGGCACGATCTGCTCATCCGCTTATGTGAAGGCGCTGGAGATCATCGATTCACGTTTTCCGCCTGCCAGCTACAATATTTATCCATTCCATTTCTCTGACGGTGACAACCTAACGAGCGATAACGAGCGCTGTGTGAAGCTGATCGGCCAAATCCTAAAGAGAGCCAACATGTTCGGCTACGGCGAAGTAAATCAATACAACCGCAGCAGCACCCTCATGTCTGCCTACCGCAATATTCAACTGCCCCATTTTATGCACTATGTCATTAAGGAAAAGGGAGAGGTGTACCGGGCGCTGAAGCACTTTTTTAAAAAACAGCCGGGAGGGAGCCGTACATGAGTGCAAATAACATGCAGGAATTAGAGTATGCCATCGACGAAATTACCGAAATCGCCGAGGGCTTCGGACTCGATTTCTATCCGATGCGCTATGAAATTTGCCCGGCCGAAATCGTTTATACATTTGGGGCTTACGGCATGCCTACCCGGTTTAGTCACTGGAGTTTTGGTAAGAAGAAGTATAATATATATGAAAACATAATAACTTAAGAAAAAGCCCGTTAAATAGGGCTTTTTCTATTTCAAAGCGTTGAATTTCGTAACCGGATATGATCAGGTGAAATACAATAACAATTACAAAGCTTAAGGATCACATCCATATAAATTTCACTACAATCCTGTTCAATATTTTCGATTACAGCTTTGTTGATTCCAGTTTTTTCAGAAACCTCATCCGTTGTTAACGCACAGTTTTCTCGTACATCTTTAAACGTAAGTTGCGAGGAACCAATTTTCATGTATGTATTCATGATACTTTCAATCTCGATCAACCCTTCAGCGACCAACGGATCTCTATACCTTACCTCATCACAAAAGATCCTAAACATTAATTGAAAGTCATTTGCTTGATTAACCTGTTGTGTATCTAATACCATCTGAGTCATCTCCCTTATGTTTAATGTATTAGAATCGTTGTTTATTACTCTAGCATTCTTGTTGGATATTTTTTGTCGGATTAAGTCGAACAAAAAGGCCAGATTAACTTAGTTGATCTGGCCTTGACTTACAATTATTTTCATGGTATTAGAAATGAAAAAAGAGCCTTTTTCACTAAAGGCTCTTTGTCATTAAATGTCGAATGTGTTTTTTCTTATCACGAGAGATGTATGCTGGAATAGGGTAGTCTTTAAAATACGCAACCGCCCCCCTGCCATCGGGTCTCGCATATTCAATGTTGTTAATATTCGCAAAGTTACTTGAGTCTAAAAGTTTGATACATTCATATTTTGAGAACGCTTCATAATGTTCGCCTAAAGTTCTTAGTATCGTGAATGTACCCTTTCGCGTGTGAAAAAGCGGCAAAACATAATTGGGTTTCGGTTGAAATGTCTCAGCAAAGTAAAGGTCATCAATAGTAAATGTATCGAAATCGCCTATTGGTTTCCCATTCTCGACTTTAATCCCTAGTAGTTCCATATCAACACCTTATCATCATTTCTTGCGCAACTCTGTAGGCACGGGAAGAGAACCTAGAAATACCTTTGCCTTCTTTGAAAAGCTATTTGCTGCAACGGAAAGAACATTAGATGCTGCCTTAACCAATTGTTTTTTCATTATATTAACCTCCTTTCCTAGAATATGAATATGGAATAATCAACAAAGCTTGTGCCAGGTAAACAAGCGCAAGTGTTGATGATTGTATATATAGGTTTGCGCCGACCAGCAAAATAGAAATAAACTTATTTCGAAGTTTGTGATCCTTCGTGCTGCTCAAGTATTCGGTGACATTCGGTGCGAACAGTATATAGCTTATTAGTCCGAGTATCGATATACCTAGTACTACGTTCGTTGATAACATGATGTGTGGTGGAACAACGATTACCATGGTTGATGCGACGAAACATTGATCCATCGTCTTCGCGTGCAATCCACCTGAAAAATGCCTGATTACA
Source organism: Paenibacillus alvei DSM 29 (assembly GCF_000293805.1). GTDB lineage: Bacteria > Bacillota > Bacilli > Paenibacillales > Paenibacillaceae > Paenibacillus_B > Paenibacillus_B alvei. The sequence goes on from NZ_AMBZ01000011.1 coordinate 19,062, forward strand.
CCAAAAGCGAGTAAAGAAACAATGGTATCGATGGGTCTTCCAGAAATAAAACCTATAGTGATAGATGAAGTCGTTACAAAAAAAATATTCAGTATGTTGGCAAATGCATACGTAAGCACTTCATGGCTTACGTGACTACCATTGCGTTTTAAAAATGTGGCGAGTCCTTTAGAAACGTTTTCTATCAATCTTGTTCACTCCTACGGTGGAGTAAATAGTATAGAAGCGAAAAGTTTAGTAAAACGATTATACAGGTTAGCCACGCATATCCTGATAAGGAAAATGCGATTGTTGCTGTTAGGACTAGGAAACTCACAAGTGCTGCATAAAATATAGTGTTTTCCTTCTTACTAAATTTCGAATAATAACTATGTGGAGGATGAATGATAAAAGAAAAACCAAGCCCGATTTTATACAGATAGCGTGAAATGAGTATCATCACTCCAGCGGTTGCTGTCTGAAGTAAATAAAGATACACTCCGGAAGATTCCAACAACATACTACTCTCGAAATTAATTGCAATATTTAATACTAAAAAAATTACTGATTGAACAGCGGTATAAAAAACATAACCTGATAAAGTTATAATAACAGCATATTGTAACTTTACTTTAATAATATAATTCATAAACACTATTATTGCGCACATCGTTAGTGGTATATCAAACCAAGGCTCTTCAAAAACAATCCTTATTAAGTAAGATGATAACGCTAGTACAATAGACATTACAACGATGTTTATTCGATAATAATTCGCCCTAAATCGGAAAAGTCTTAAAGTCGCTGTTAATAGCGCAAACGCTTCTATTGCGCCTACTGAAATATACCACACGCTCACTTATTCCTCACCTCGTTGATCCAATTATAGGTAGAAAATAACTGTACATCAAACACTAAAAAACATCAAGCTGTCAACTTATTCCGAGGCTTTATTATGTAATCAATTCAATATTTTATCAGGCGAAGTCTCAGCAGTTACAATATGGTATGCATCATATACTTTTTTTATCGTTTCAAGCGTTTTCGCTTCCTCCCCTTCTCCTGATTCTATGACAATCCCATTTATTAACCCTAGAGTATATGCCATTAATGATACCGGATTGTCCTTATGTTCTCTCATCTTTTGAGCAATCGAATCCACTGCCATCACTATAATCACCTCATAATCTTAATAAATACATTATTACACAACATGCAGTAATTGTGCATAAGGAAAGCCCCGGATTATTCCGAGGCTTCCTGTTCTTTTCTTATTTTATCAATGCCGCAGATAAATTCTAATTCCTTCAAGCTCCTATCATTGGCGTTTGCCGATACCACGTTATAATTTACTTCTTTGATGTATTGACAGAACTCATACATTTTCATCGAGTCCCGGTACAATCTATCATACGAGGCAACAATCAGCGTCCCATTTGGATTTTCATCCATGAATTTTCTTACATTCTCAAGTTCCGGTCGCTCAGAATTAGCACTGAGTCCGTGATCCATAAAAACATTTCCAACCTTGTACCCATGTTCATCGGCATATTTTTTGCAACGTCCCAATTGAGCATCAATATCTTGTTCAGTAGTTGCTGTACGGCAATAAATAATTGCATTCTTTTGTCCCATTCAAATCAACCTCCGAAATATGATTTTTGAAAGTTATTCATTTATATCATTCAAAATCGAGTCTAACCTAGACAGAAGTTCTGGGGCCTCTGTACGCACCATTTCCCGAATCTGTTGTATCTGCTCTATAGCCTTTGGGTACCCATTAATACAGGCTGTATAAAATGCAGCAACTTCTGGATACAGGCCATAACCAGGCTCTCCGCCGTCCGTTTCCCATCCTTCTTCTTCTTGCTGAGGGCTTAATGTCCACACATTATCATTCTTGTGCCCTTTTTTATTGTGAACAGCATAAATAGTACCTTTCAAACAAGAATTAATGTATTCAGATCTTTGGCGTGCATATTTCTCGGCATAGCTTTCGGATTGAAGCTTTCCATTTTGACCATCCATCATATCAGTCTCCTTCACTCGTCTTCTACATGCTCTACAACATCACTTAATGGGACTCTAAAGAATGCACATGTTTTATCCAGTACGTCCATTGAGACGTACTCCCCCCGCCCCATCTTCGCTAATGTAGCAGTTGATATTCCTATTGCCTGTCTATATTCCGTCCTAGTCATTTCTCGCTGTACGAGCAAATGCCACAGTGGTTTATAACTGAAACCCATAACCATTCACCACCCTATGTAACTTCCATATTAAGCTAAAATGTTTAGAATATCAAACATTTTATTTATATGTTTAATTATGTATCTGTTCATACTTATGGCATCCAATATAAAAAAGCCTCGGAATAATAATCCGGGGCTTACTTCTTTGGTGCCGGTCGCATAGTGTCATAGACGGGCTTGTTACATTTAATACATGTATATACTCCGTCTATCCATTTACCCTTCATTGCAGCTTTGCAGTTGCACAAATAGGGCTGCACTGGTTCAATTGGCTTTTGAGTTGGCAGAGTCCATTGCATTTCTTCCCGCCAATCCTTCATGACCGCACCTCCAATATGTCCTCTATCTTCACCCATTGCTTTTCGCCGTCCAGCAGAAGCCGTACACGTCGATTTAGGATGTCTATATCAATCACCTCACCCGTTAATTGGCACACTTCAAACGGGTCGTACATCTCCAATGTGACCGTCTCACGATCTTGCATGGCTTGCTGCAGCCTGGTTCCAATTTGTTCCCATTCCTGTTCATCTATCATTGGACGCTGCCGACGAGCGCGCTCGTGCTGCTGCTCTAAATACGCTTCCCGATGCTCAGGTAGTATAAAGCGTGAACCTTCAAAAATTCCGTTTCCATTAAGCTTGCTCAATCTCATTCATCTCCATTAGAACATTTGTTCTTATTATATGTGAACTAATATTCGTTTAACAATAGTAAAAACTTACTAAACATCTATTTCCCTTCTATTGTTACAATGGAACAGGGGTGATCAAATGTTTATATCTCCAATGCTGCTAGAAACAAGCGAAAAAGCATTTAGTGACGATCGTTTTATCTTTGAACCAAAATTTGATGGGCACCGCGCGATCCTCTCATGCATCGACGGCCAGCCCCACATATATACTCGCCATAACAATGAATGCACCAGACAATACCCGGAGCTAACCTGCGCGCCGTTTACAGAGGACATGATCCTCGATGGTGAGATTGTATGTATAGATCAATCGGGCAGCGTAAACTTCGAGGACGTTATGACACGGTTCCAAGCACGGCGGTCTGATAGTATTAAACGGTTTTTGGATAAAATGCCGGTCACTTTTGTGGTCTTTGATATCTTAATGTATAAAGGCGAGAACTTACGTGGTCTTCCTTTGATGCAGCGTAAAGAAATACTCGCTTCAGCTTCACTCCCTGAAAATAAGCATATTACTATATGCCCTTTTATCGATACTGCTGGTGAAGCTCTCTTCGCTGACATCTGCATGCGTAGCTTGGAAGGCATCGTGTGCAAACGTAAGGATAGTACGTATGTCAGTCGCCGCTCTGATGCCTGGTTAAAAATAATCAACTGGACATACGTAGATATTTGGTTGACTGGATATCGTAAAGAGGAATTTGGCTGGCTTGCTGCTGTCGATTCAGGTAACGGAAGAATGAGGCCAGTAGGAGTAATTGAACTAGGAGTAACCCCTATTCATAAGAAAGCTTTTTATGGGGTCAAAGATTCAATAGTTATTAATGAAGATAAAAATAACGTATATATTCAGCCAGTGCTTCGTGCGAAGGTGAAGACACGAAACTGGACTAAAGCCGGGTTACTTAGGAGCCCTGTTTTTGTGGACTTCGCTGTATAAGCCGTGGGATTTATTCCCCGGCTTTTTTATAAAAAATAACCTGCCACTATGACAGGTTACTCTTCGCTAACATGAAATAAATCCTCTACGCTTAGCCCTAAAGCTCTAGCTATGGCAAATAAATGGGCGTCTTCGTGGCGGCTATTTTTATCAAATCTTGAAATCGATCCCTGTGGAACCCCGCTCATTTCGGATAGTTTCGTTTGGGTAATTCCTCGTTCATTCAATATTTCAGTAAGTCTTGGCGTAACATTCACCCTGTCCACCTCCAATTCCTATTATACGATATCGAATATTTTAAGGCAATATTCGTTGACATATGTTATGCGATATCGTATAATGAATATAGAAAGGAGGTGAACAACAATGTCAAAGAAACACCGACATAATAAGAAAAATCCGGCTCCCCAAAAGGAACCAGAACAACAAGAACCACCAAACGAAAAGACGACCGAGCCTCGACAAAAGAGTTGATCCAGCTAGCCACTGCGATTACTCAACTCATAGTCGCTCTCCTAACGTTTGTCATCGTCCTTGTAAAAGGAAAATGACAAGCAAGCTACTCGCCCCTACGGGGGCGGGTAGTGGTTCGGTCGTCAAGAATAGTATAACATGTCGTACTTCGAGATCAAGGAGGACGCATATGAAGAAAGATGAAGCAAAGGATCTGACGTTGGTTATCTCACTCACGGCGCTGTGTGTCAGCCTCTTTACATTGGCGATGTTGCTTATGCTTAAATTCAATTGCTGAGGGGCTTCTGCCCCTCTCAAATATGCCAGCGGGCGAACGTGGAGGGATTCGGTATGATAACAACAAAGTATGTTGTGAGAAGCAAACTGAAGAAGTTCGGCAGTTTTTTAACACAAGAAGCTGCAGACGCTGCCGTAGCAAAGATTAAGAAACGAAACCCTAGAATAAAACAACTGGAGGTATGGCCGGAAGCTGGGAACTGGCAACCTGACTGCCTAAAAGATATTGTTTACGACGATATGCTTAAATAAAATTTCCGCCTGATGATGTGGTGGATACAGGCCGAAACCTAGCCCTTCGGGGCGATGGTCGCGGATATCCATAAAGAGGATAAAATATCTGCGTCGTCGTATATTTAAAAACGAAGGGAGCGTTATATATGTTAGACGGACTTTTAGAAACAATAAAGGCGACTTTCCCGGAGAGCGATTCTATCCAAGAAAAACTTAACCGGATTGAATTAAAGAGTGCTTTTCGTTCTCCTGAATCAAGTCGCCTGACTTGGATCGAACTTGCTCAATTTATTAAAACGTTACAAATCGATCAACTGGCATTATTGCTTTCTATCCAATCCAAAGCAATATACTTTAGTGATGGTGAGAAAGAAGAAATTCTAAGATCACTTTCCAAACATAAATCTAATATCCATAAGTTTATGGAGTCGGATAGAACGACTGAGCCGGATAAAGCAGAAGCGACAATATGGCTTGAAAACACAAGAAGCGCCTTCGAAAAGCTAAAGGGTTAATGTACACAAAAATGAGTGCCGTGGGATTCTTTCCTCAACGGCACTTTTATCGTTTGCATCTGGGAAAATTAAACTCTTGTTCGTACTATGTTCGGTTGTCATCGACAACCATAGATGTTATATTTAACTCAACACCACGAGATACGGACAAGCCAACAAGCCGGAGATGCCGGATGAGGACGAAAGGAGAAATTAATCATGAAAACATTGATCGAGAAATATACGGAATGGAGACAAATATCCGAGGAAATGCTTGAGGACGGGCATGCTGGATCGGTAGATTGCGGAGAGGCGGTAGTTCGGGAAGACTTTTCAGCTTTTGCTGGATTGTCGGACGTAATTACATACGAGGAAATGCTTGAAATAGAGCGCGAATACGAAGAATCTACGGGAAAGTAACAACGCCCCTCGAATATGTAGATGTACCGTGGTTGGCGAATTACTACGGTACATCCCGCCAAAACATTGACAAGTCTGCAAAAGCGGCGTCTAAGCCTGATTATCGCGGGAAGATGATTACGCCAGACGCTTTTGTCGAGGGGCGTCCTCTTTGGCTAAAAAGTCGGTTCGGGAGGGATTAATTTGACCCGAAAGTACAGTAAGAAGTGGAAAAGCGTCAGTAATGAAGATTTACTTCAAGATCTACGGAAAAAAGCAGTAGCATTAGGAAGAAATCCCCGGGCTTTAGAAATGGGAGATCGCGAAATTTATTCTCGTAGGTTCGGTTCGTGGAACAAGGCTCTCATCGCTGCCGGTCTGACGCCTGAATTTCACACTAAAAAAGGATGGGACATCACAGACGATGAATTGATTAGTATGGTTCGTCCGTTGTTTGATAAGATAGGCTCAACAAAAAAGAATGATTACGAAGCTAATAGAGGCGAAGACTTACCATCGTGCTCGTACCTAAACATTCGTTTCAAGGGGTGGAACAACTTCTTGATTCGTGCAGGATTTACGAAGGATGAAGTTAATCTATATCGCACTTCGAAAGAAGAGTACATACGTCAAATACGCGATTACGTGGACACACATGGTGGCGTTCCTACAATCGATGAATGGAAAGCTGCGGGGTACAGCGGTCAGATAAGGGAGATATTCCCCACATTTAATGACGCGATCATCTCCGCTGGTTATGAACCAAATACAATTAGAACGCCTATAGTGACAGAAAGCGATGAAGAATTAATCCAAATGTACGTTGATTTTTCTGGCAAACTCGGATACCCTGCTACCTACAACGATTTGCTACGCTCATCGGATATTTATTCTCCAAACGTGTTTGCTTTACGATTCGGGACACTGAATAATTTAAGAAAAAGAGCCGGTCTCGATACGTCACGCCGTGGTTCTAAGTATGACACAGAGGAACTCAAGGAAATGTTAGTTGATTTCAACAAAAAATATGGTAAGCCCACAGTAAGGATAATGCGTGAACTCTTTAAAAAAGAAGGAATGCCTGACGTGGGTACTTTCCTTAGACACTTTCAAGTGACTAGTACAAATAAATTGTGGGATAAAATAAGCCGTGAGGAACAATAGCTCCTCGCGGCTATAATTTTTTTATTTTTAGTTTCTCTTCATAGCATTTTTGAAATGGGTTGGATCAATCTCAAACCCGGTTACGAATCGGCCATGTTTATGTCCCGCTTCTACTACCGGTCCCGATCCAAGGAAGAAGTCCCCTATTAGTTCCCCTTCCTCGCTGCTATTCAGGATAATGCGTTCCATAAGTGCAACTGGCTTTTCAGTAGGATGAATAGTCTTTGCTCCAGGTATGCGAGGAATACGCCATACGTCTGTATCCGAGCGCTTCGAGATACGGCGCACCTTTTTCTTTCCCTTCACGGCCATGATTATGAATTCATGGCGATATCTATATTGCCATCCCATCCCCATGCGTTCTTTATCCCATACGATGCAATTCTTGATAACGAATCCCGCCCTTTGAACCCATAAAGCCATTAACGGATACATACGCCAGTCAATGAAAATATATATATGTCTGCCCGTCTTCAGCGTTCGGTATGCTTCATGTAGCCAAGCCAATGTAAACCGTTGGTATTCACGTGGAGACAGTGCGTCGTTGGCAATGATATCGAATCTCGGTTTTTTATTCTTGGTAAAGTTAGTCCCGCCGAATCCAAGATTATATGGCGGATCACAGATGATGAGGTCTAGTGTCTCGTCCCCAATGTACTGTTTAGCCCCTTCAATGCATTCCATGTTGTAGATCATAGATGTCACATCCCTTGAAAAGTGTAAGAGCCGCAAGCATCCTCCTGCGGCTCATGAATTCGTAATTACTTCTGAATAATTACCTTCAGCAATTTTCCATCCCAACCGGTAACTTTACCACCAGCTGCCTCAACAATTTCCCTAACTGGGGCGTAAGCGGTATCCCCAACCTTCCTACTGCCCACTATCACCTTTCCGTTGACAGTGGCGTGTGAGCCGTTCCAACCAACAGTCGCCCCTAACTCCTCGGCAAGCTGCCGAACTGGGACAGTAACAAGGCCGTTCATAAATTCCCCGGTTACAACTACCTTTCCATTCAACTCTACCGTTGCGGATTCTCCGCTAGGCTTCACTGTGGCAGGCTTGTCCAACGCTACCGCGCCTCGAAGCTTCGAAAGTTTGCCAACCAGATCTGTGCCATACGTACTTGATGGTGCCCACTTCGTGCCCAACTGCTCCAACGTCTTCGCCGTTCCATACAGATATGGGAAGTGTCTAGGATCTGGAGTATCGGAACGCGGGTAACCCGCAGCTCCAGCGTAAAGAGCGAGATGGTCTAAGTGTGCTGTTACTCCTTCTTTCCAGTCACGGAACCGCTTGTGAGCACTCGCCTGATAGTCTCCTCCGCCTTGGGTAATCTTTAGCCCGCACGGGTTGTGGTAAGTGGCATCAATTCCTGCTGCACTCCGACCATCTCGGTACAAATATCCAGTCTCATGCCCGAACTGCACGTAAGCAATGGCTGGATCAACGCCGCCGCATTGTGGTGCAAGCTGCCAGTACAAATCCGCTAACTCCACAAACTCAGCAGGTGCCTTCATGCTGCGTGCCCATGCCTTTGCTTGTTCCGCTGTAGCCGATGCCTTACCTATGATGTTCGTTTCCTTGCTAACTGGCTGCTGCGCTTTTTTCGGTTGTAGCTTCAAGAACTTCGCCACACCGGATACATGGCCGGAAATGATGGCTTCGATCACTTCTGGACGTTTCAACTTAGCTGCATCACTAGCGACATCAACAAACAAGTTTTCTGTCAGTACGGCAGGCATTCGGGTCTCCCTACATACGTGCAAGTCCTTTTTCTTCTGCCCCCTGTCGATAACTCCAAGCGGTTTCAGATGCTTCATAATCTCAGTATGGAGAGCATCTTGGAATGCTGCTGTAGTCGCGTCACGCGTTCCGATGTATGTGAACGATTCAAAGCCCCCTTTACCACCGCCAGCATTGCAATGGACGCTAACAAATACATCAGCACCTGCAGCATTTGCCTTGTTCGTTCGCTCCTCTAAAGACAAGTAAACATCGGAGGAACGAGTCAGCAAACACTTAACGCCTTCATAATCCCGCTCCATCCGCTTCGCTGCTTCTGTTGCAACTTTGAGAGCTATATTCTTTTCGACGACACCATTCCCTGCTGAACCAGGATCTCTACCGCCATGACCGCTATCCCATTCAACAATAACCTCAGTCATTCTTAGCACCGCCCTTCTTTGCTTGCTTCACTGATTGATGCCCAAATACAGCAACAGCACCACACAAAATACCCTGAATTACAGATTCAGCACTAAGCCCAAGGATCGATGTAGTAAATACAATTGCAATCGCTGTTACGAAAAAGATAATTGTCCAGTCTGGTACCAACGGCGTATGTTTCAAAGCAAATCCAATCACCCAACATGCAGCAACAACAACGATCAATGCAGGATTAATCAGTTCAAAAATCATGTTCCATTCCGTAGGCATAATTAAGTACCTCCTAAGTTAATTTAATTGCTGCGACGATTGCCGCTACTACGATGCCAATAACTGACCCGGTAACGGTACGCCACAACCATTTTTGGTTATCTTCGATTTTGTTCAGACGGTGATGAGCTGAATCAGCAGAACTTAACGCTTTAATCGCCACATCTCGGCCATTTATGGCGTCGTCCAACTTTTCCTCTATGCCGTCGATCTTTGTTTCAACCCGTGTTAATCGCTGCAATGTTTCAATCTGTGGATCTGGCATGCCTTTCGTTCCCTTCGTAATAAAATAGCCCCCACTTAGTTGTGAGGGCATAAAAATAGCGCCAACCGTTTATAAGCGGTAGCGCCTTATTTACTCGTTTCAATTTCTTGGCCGTGTTTCACATTCTGACCCCTAACCATAAACTATAACGTTTGCTGGTCTATTGCTGTCACTATCATAACGCGATACAGGTACTATAAAACTATTAGGCGTTACTGTAGCCAGTATAGACCACTCTTGTTGGGGGGGAGCGTATCACGATAAACTACCTGATGATTATACGTCGCTCCGCTTACCGAAATTCTTGGGTTAGTATAAAAATCAAATGCTGCCAATGAATAAAAATTTTCACCAAAAACGACAATGCCTTTTGCTTGGAAACTCAGTCCGGTGACTATAATGTAATAAAGTCCCCACGTAGTTGTGTCACCTTCTGAAATAAGGAAATTTTTTTGCGACTCAGATACGGATGTCGTAATCCTTACCATTGGCACGCCCGTTGTAATCTGGCTAATTTTCCATTCAAGCGTACCCCATTCATCTACCCCGGATGCTGGAACCCCCTTGGCGTTGATCGCACCCGCGATTCTCCCCCTCCACTCAACGCCAGATTGAAAAGCCTCATTCGCTTTGTCCATTGCCGCCTTAACAGCACTTTCTGTTGCAGCTACATTCGACCGAGTGCCGTTTGTTGCTGTTGATAACTGTGTAATACCAGGGTTGGAAGTGGACGCACTTGGCAATCGATCAACCGACATAGTGCCCGAGGTAATATCGTTGGCATCGTGTTTATGTGTTCCTGGGGCTTTGCTATTCCAGTTATTACGTTCATCTTCTGTTACATGCCTCTTCTTGTCCTGGACGTGTGCACTAAGATCCTCCTGTGTTGCCGCTCCGATTGATTCCGGTGTAAGTGATTGAGAGATATTATCTATCGAATCGTGTGCATCTTTAATACCTTTTCTATCCGGTTTAGGTCAGAATTAAGCACCGTATCGTCTAACTTCCAATCCGTCTTTCCGTTGTAGGACATATCGCCCCTCCTTTTATTTCTCTTTCACTTCTATTGTCTGCAACATTAAATGATCTGCGGCGATCGGCACGTTTACCGGATCAGATGAGAGTACATTATCCGCCGCGTCTTTCAATTCGACCAATGTGATCAAAGAGACTTCCGAGACCGGAACCACATAGTTAAGGGCCAGTACATTGTTGGTAACGGCTTTAACTTCAAACTTCGTAATGGTGTAGTTTTTGTTGATGACCACTTTTGCCACCCGGCTATTCACATACTCCGCTACATCATGTAACAAGCCTGTAGTTATCATTTAATTAGCACCTCCACTCCATAGGTCACAAACGGGTTTTCTCCCAACTTCCAAGACCCGTCCAGCTTATAATTCCAGGTCATTTTCTTTATACTGACATGCTCCTTGAACTCTATAGCGCCCTCAAGAGCTGTGTTTTGCTGATACACAAGGTTAGCTGGTTTTATGGTCTCGATCGTATGCAGCACCTCTTTGAATACACTGGCTTTGTCAATATTGGCAGTAACCGTAAGCAAATGTTTTTCCACGTCTTGGGAGACAATCGTCATCCCAGGGCCAACGAGCATGTCAAGCTGCTGCTGGAGGAAGCGAATCGAAAAAGGGCGGTTTCATCTGATAACGGTTCAAAATACGCTGCCGCCTAAACTCAATAGGTTCGGTGGCAGGGTCGGCCTGTATGCCTAGCATTGATTCACGCCGTTTGATCCCCTCGGCACTCGATGTCATTACAAATTGATCATCAAGCAGCCTATCGATTTTCTCGCGTGCGTCTCCCAGCTCTGGTTCTTGTGCTTCAGCCAGCTTCACAAAATCAATAATCCCCAACAAAAAGACGGCCAGTGTTTTCTGATCTCATCAGACATCCACCTTCACCGCCTTAAGCATCGGGATTTCTTCGTCTCCAAGTATTAAGTTATTTGTTTGGCCGTTCAGTGTTGTACCTGATACATCAATCACACCGGTAACATTCAATATTGCTGCCTCGATTTGAGCAATTCGAACGACTATATTTGTCACCTTTGCCCAATTTCTGCGGAGGTTTAACAAATAGGTTTCTATAGCTTCTTTTATGGAATCTTCTACTTGTCCAGCCGTCATCCCGGTGTCCAGCACAACTTTTGTTACGATATCAATTGCCACATCTTTTACTGCTGCAATTGTTACCTTATGACCGATAGGAGCAAGCCCAATCCCCTTCCCATTGTTTACCACAGGGTCAACCAGCGTCTGTATATCGTCAATCATTGACGGAGGTGGTACCATCCATTCAGATGTACACAAGGTGCATTTTACGGTTCCGCCCCCTTGCCAAACTGGGAATACTTTCACGGCTCCAACGCCATCAATAGATGTTAACTTCTGTTTGTAATCTGAGACGTTCCCACCAAAGGCGGGTTCATTTACAGCAGCTACATAACGTTGTCGTAAAGAGTCATCGGATTCTAAGTCATCACCAGGTACAAGTATGTCACTCAATTCAGCTCGGGCCAATTTTTCAACATAATCAATCGGCAGCAGTGCCCCAAACACTTTATTACCGATTGATCCACTTTCTTCACACTCAAGTGTGAACGAACCTGCTTCAACTTTGCTGGTAGAAACAAAACTGATATTTTCTATTGCATATCTGCTTCCAATGGGAACGTCAAGCGGTTGTCCATTGGCATCAAAGAAAGTTCCTTTTCGCTTCGCCTTTGATGCCTGCTTTCTGTTCACCCCAAATTCAGCAGCTCTCCTGGAAAGATACTCGCCGCTCGCCGTGTCTGCAAAGGAAAGCTCCATGTTAATGCCTAATTCGGCATACATTGCAGCAAGCTCCCACGCTGCAGGCGCGCATGCATTATAAATGACCGAACCCTCTCGCTTGTCTACATCATCCGGTACGCGGTCTAGCATGCGTTCGAGAATGGTTTCGTATGTTTGGTTTTCATACATTTCTATTTCACCACCTGTTCGGCATCAAAATTGCCGTAAGATGACACAACGGTAAACCGTGCAAGTAACTCGTCCCCTTTGTACTCTACGGTTAGATCCTCGACACCTGAAATGCGGTCATCAGGCATTAATGCTTCTTCGATCATACGTCGTATTTCTGATTCGATGAATACCGGATTTGATCCAATCAGCGAAACCAGCTCGCTTCCGTACTCCTCAGAAAAAATCAACTGCTCGTACCTTGTAGTCGATAGCGCCATAAACACGGCTTGTTGGATAGCTTGTAAACCGTCTGTAATATCCACCACCCGCCCTGCCTCGAAGTCTAGGAACCATGTTTTTGTGGGTTCCTCCACCTCTTCTAGTTCCTCATCTACGCTGTTTCCTTCTGGAATCATGTAACCACCACCCTATCCAATACGACATACTGTTGCCCGCCCTGTACTCGCAGCAATATAACAGTATCTCCAGCCTGTAATCCCTTTCTTATTACATGCTTAGCCCCGGAGATTTCCACATTTAGTTCCTGTACAGCTTCGCATAATATCAAGAACTCCTTAGTTAAGGAAAATCGCTGATCAACGGTAATTTTAATTGGTGCCGAACTTATAACAGTGCCATATAGGACATTCATAGGACTGCCAGCGTCTACGGCATCCGCTGCAGCCTTCTTAATAACTTCGAGTAGATTCATATGACCTTCATCTCCAATGTCATAGTATGGTCTGCTCCGTCAAATGAATGTGTACAGGAATCCACAAGAAAAGGCTGGTTTATGCCGTACTCAGAAATGAGTATCCGTACATAACTACCAGCCCTTATTCGTAAATCCCCAAGTGCTTCTATTTTAAGCGTCTTGGACTCTCGATTCTTGATCTTTGCCAGCGTGTCCAAGAGCTTATTAATCTGTGCAGTATTCATGTTTTGATCGACACTTTGATAAAGCTGTAGCACGCCCCATTTTTTTATATTTGCGCTGTCCTTGGCAACAAACTTTTCGCGTTTCTTCGTTTCTTCATTGTCCTTGTACAATACAATCTGGTTGTATGTGTCAGAATCGATTGACGTTTTAATGCTGTAGTTGGTCAACAAGCTTCCTTCGCCAATGTAGAAATCCACCAACATATCCTTGACGTTCTTTAGCGTTAGGCTACCAAAGTCATCATAAAAAACATAATTACTGCCGGTATTAATAATCGTCAAATCGAGCGCTTTATAGATGATATCCAGAAGCTTCTTGTTATCTTCTAGCATTGTAATCTTATATTTTGTATCGGCAATTGTACCAGTCTTAAGTTTAAAATCGCTTGCAATGCGTTTTATTATTGCTCCTGCTGTTTGACCGACAAACTTGTAGGTATCATTTGCTTGCAGATACCTCAATTGATCGTATGCTTTTATTTTTACATCCTCGTCCTTGCCACCATCGATGCTAAAGATATACCCGTAAAAAACGTTTTTACCGTCTTTCTTTACCTTCACAATATCGCCATTATGGTATGTGAAGGCTCTTGCCTGGTAAATTGCATTCTTTACTAAAGTGAAATCGAGGCTTCCAGCTCCTCCAAATCGGGATGTCTTCCATTGGATTCCGGTAACAATTTCGGATATGTCCCACATGTTCCCGTTCTTATTGTCAATTAAGACCTCTATCATTTCTTTTCACCCCGGTTGTCGGGATTTTAAGCACACGCCCGACCTTTAGGTTTTTGATGTCAGCGTCGGACATGTTATTCAAAGTTTTGATCTCACGCCACCTATTGCCATCCCCCAATGTCTTTTTGGATATTGCATACATATAGTCCCCTTTTTGGACTTTGTAAGTCTTTGGAGTCACTTTCTCATTAGGACGCGTTTTCTTCTGCGTTGTAGGCTTGGTAGCCTTCTTACCAGAAGCCGACTTAATCACTTTTACTTGCTTGGCGGAGTAAAAGATGTACTTTTTCAATTTTAACGAGTATTCGATATCCTGCGTCCCTGCATTCTCTTTCCATTCAAAAGATTCTATACTGGCCGGAGTATTGATGTCATAGAGATCACTTTTGATTATCAACCTGATAGGGTGGCGTTTCCGTATCCATCGATTTAAAAACTCCACATATTGACCTGGAGAAAGCAGTGTTTTTGTATGCACGAAAGGATATCGTGTGGCCGGAAAAATGCTACTAAACTGATATTCCGTTAGCTTCGCATCTTTGATAACATTTATCTCACCCAAGCCCACTACATTGTATCCCTTGCCATTGCCCCCTTCTGTAAGTCCAATGGAAGGAGGCATGACGGGGATTTCTATAACTTCCTGCTTATTGTTCCAACTCAACTGTATCCCGTAGCTCACTGACCATACACCCCCTGTGCTGCTGTAACCATCTGCTCCTGGAGTTCTTTCGTGATGTGTGCCACGAATGACTTTTCATCTGCCCCATTACGGATGTCGACTTTACCCACACTCACAGATGGTGTAAGAGTCACAAAGTTTTGAATGCTCTTCATTTCGGCAAGCTCACGCATTACTTTCAAATCCTCGCTAGCAACGTCAACCTTCCCTTCGATCTTTTTTACTTTCCCTACTTCATCGATGCCTTTCAGACGCTCTGTGCCACCTTTGCCACCACTGATGCCACCATTAAGTTGGTTCTGATTCTTTAGCTTGTCCGCTTGATCCTTCTGCTCTTTAGCTGCTTTATCTCTTTCGGCCTGACGCTCTTGCAACATGTTACGGACATTTTGCTCCCGTTCTGCTGCTTTTCTCGCTGCTTCCCCTTCCATCTGCGAGATAACAGATTCGCCTGCCTTTTTCATTGCGTCTGCTTCAGCTTGTGCAGATGCAGAGAACTGAACGTGATTTACAGCGGATATTGATACGCCTGGTATGTTATTCAACAGTTTGATAAGATCGTTTATGTCGTCAATTACTGCATTTATAAAATTCTCAAGTATTTCAAGCGACTTAGCTTTCATCCACATGAAGGCATTTACGACACCGAAACCAACTCGTGCAAAGAAGATAGGTACTTGATCAAAAAATCCAAGAATAGCATTCCATGAACGCATCAGTGCAGCCGCAAACTTATCATTCGTTTTCCAAAGTTGGATCAGCCATGCAACCAATGCAACAATTGCACCAATGAGAACAATAAACACATTCGCTCTTTGCGCAGCATTCAGTGTCCGCCATGCCGCGGCCAATCCTTGGGTCATTAAAGTTTGGGTGAATATTGCTGCCGTTAAAATAGCCATCCGAGCAGCGAGAACCCCTGTACTTATCGCCTGCGAATTGGTAGAGATTAACCACGCGCCGAATGCAGCAACGATCCCCCAGATAATTGGCTCTATCATTGTCCAATTAGTCTGGATAAACATGACAACATTTCCTAGCCCTACGATTATCTCGTTAAAGATAGGTAATATAGATCTGAGACTTACCGCTAGCCCATCCAATACAGCGCTAAATGCATCACCCACACCTTCAGCAGCAAGGCCATCATAGAAGTCAATCCATATGGACTCTATCTCGGAAAGGAATAACTTTATTTTCCCTGCAGTGGTATCGTTCATAATTTTTGCCATCTTCGCTGCTGCCCCCTCAGAACCTTCGAGAGCCTTTGTGAACTCATTTAAGGCTGCTGGGCCTTCTTTGATAATAGACAGCCATCCCGTAGCTGCTTCCACACCAAAAATACGTTGTGCTGCAGCAAGTTTGTCGCCATCGGTAAGCCGCCCAAATGCAACTGATAGATCATTAACAATAGCGTTAATGTCTTTCATGTTGCCCTTTGCATCCGTAAAGGACACATTTAGTTGTTCTAAGGACATCTCTGCACGTGCTTTAGGGTCGGCCATCCGCAAGAAGCCAGCACGTAATGACGTACCTGCTTGGCTTGCTTTGATACCAGCGTTCGCCATAATGCCGATCAGCGCAGATGTTTTTCTATCGAAGCCCCAAAGCTTTCAGCAACTGGAGCAACGTACTTCATCGTTTCACCCATCATTGCCACGTTAGTATTGCTCTTAGTGGCCGTGTATGCGAAAACGTCTGCAACGTGATTTGCTCTATCTGCGGAAAGGCGGAAGCCTGTCATAGTGTCAGATACAATGTCAGCAGTACGTGCAAGATCTTCTCCTGCTGCTGCAGCGAGGTTAAGGAGCCCCGGCATGCCTGCAAGAATACTATTTGTATTCCAACCGGCCATACCTAGGTATTTCATGCCATCCGCTGCCTCAGATGCACTAAAGACAGTGGTTTCACCCAAACGCTTGGCTTCTTTTCTGAGTGCAATGAATTCTTGCTCATTCGCATCCGTAATTGCCCGGACATTTGCCATGCTTTGCTCAAAATTCTTAAATAAGTCGAATCCATGACTAAGCATTCCTATTGTGGTACGGAAACTAGCATATGCTGCAATAAAGCCCATAACCTTTTTAGCAAGGTCATCAGCCGAATTAGCTCCGTTCTTCAGTTGCTGATTAAATTGTTTTTGCTTGTTAGTGCTTTGTTCAATCGGTGCTGGAATACTCTGTATGGCTACTTCTGCAGCACGTATACTTTTCCTTGCCGCGTCCATTTTGGATGTATCAAATGCCTTGCCCATTGTCGATTGCATATCATGCATCGTGGACATGGTCATGTTCATTGCGCCCGTAATTGTCTTTAGCACCGAAGTCATGTTGTCATGCAACGCTAGACTTGATGCAACTGTTGCCATCCACTCACCCCTTTTGGGCATGAAAAAAGCGCCCCGAATGGGACGCTCTTAATTGAGAAAACTATTTATTTTAGTCTATAGGCCCTTTTGCTTTGAAGCTAGAATCCTCTGGTACTTCCGGTTTCTCTACTTCGATTTTGTTGCTTTCTGTAAATTTTCTAATCGCTTCTTCTTCCGCCAAAATAGCATCACTATCCCTTACACGTCCTTTGTCTGGAACGTATGTCTTTATACTACTTGAAGTTGATTGAGAACCGATTTCCACTTGCTTTTTATCTTTGTTGTATCTATATTCAACGCCTGTAAGCTCGCCGATTTTTGCAAGTGGAATATAAGTGATGCCCTTGTAACTCAAGATAGGATTCTCTTTATCCTTGTACTGAACTCCATTCACCACTACAGGCTGCGTAAACTCAGTTAAGATGTACTGCTTAACGGCTGAGTACGCAGGACCAGCAAGAGAGAATGACAAACCTATGAACAAACCAGCAACAAGACCAATTATTCCTTTTTTCATATATATCCCTCCTATAAATGTTCGTATGCTCATATTCTAGCATGGTTATAACTTCCATAGAAGGGTTTATGTCTTACTTCTTGTTTTTCTTTCTCGCGCTCTTTTCCTCATCAACCCGAATATCAATCATTGCATAGACCGCTGCACGTTCAGACGGCTTGAAGCCCATTAACTCGTGAGGAAGTATTCGTAACTTATGAAGGGCGAAGTAGGCGTAATTCGCCTCTGGATCGCCCTCCTTAATTAGTTTTTTACTTCGTCCACCATGTCTTGCTCGGATTTGTTAAAGCCGTTTAACTCCTGCACACGTTGCAAAAGCGTTGTGTACTCTCCAGGCAAAAGCATGCGCTTCAACAAGGATTCGGCCCCCATGACTCCATATGATTTTAGTAGTTCTGCATCCTTAAGATCTGGATAAACTACACATGTCGTTACCAGGCGTGCAGTGTATTCGTTGAAGTCAGTCTCAGGCGTATAAACTCCGCCTTTGCCTTTAACCTTCTTCGTAGAGGCCTTTCTGACTTGTTCGTTTTCTTCTTCTGTCATGCTGCGTAGTTTCCAAGGGATAGGCTCTCCCTTCTCGTCCTTAAATCTGTCCGATACAACCAATTCATCTACAACCTCAGTCGAAGCGTTTTGCGCGAAAAATGCACTCAAAGTACTCATAAATATAATTCCTCCTAGCCCAATGTCGGGGTTTTAAATTGGTCTTGCATTATTACACCTTCAAAAGTGAAATCAATATCTTCTTCTAATGCTTCTGCATCCGTGTCCAGTGAAGCAATAACCATGCTGTCTAGGTTTACGCCCTGCAACACAATCGTTTGCTTTCCAACGCTAGATGTCGGATCTTCGTTGATGATCTGGATATCGAAATAGGTATCCTTGCCATGGTTCATGTAATCAAGCATCATCTGCCGAAACATCGACGTCATGTAATAGATAGTCATGCTGCCGCTACCACTCCAACCAGTAGCCTTGTGCTGCGTACCTCGGCGCCCGAGTGTTTTGAGCTCGGTTTTTCCTTCTCAACCTTCGCCTCCAGCGACTTCACGTAGAACATTTCCTCGATACGACCGTTGATAGTCGCATACGCGCGGCCCTCTTGTCCAGAAATCGTATCTTTCGCACGCAAGAACCCCATATTACTTCACCTTCACTTTCATATAGATCTTCTCGATAGCATCAACCGGCTGGACAGCAAGTTCACAATACACCGAGTCCACATCATTGCCCGGAAGAACAATCACATCTGTCTGTGGATCGAAGTTTTGTATTGCTGCTATATTTTGAAGTGTGTTCAGGTAATCTGTACATTGCGCCCTAAAAATAGAGCGGCCATCTTCGTTGTTGTTGACCTTCCCAATATAGGATTGCTCAAAGATACGTTTAAGGTCGTTACCGATACTGTCCAGAACTCGAATGACACGATTCTTAGAAAACTGTTTGCCTTTCTCTGGCGTGATAGATGTAAAGGTATTAATATCCTGTTCCGCCACCGCACGCCCATTATTAGCAACAAAAATGAACTCGCCCTTGAGTAGCGCCGCCTCAATCTGCGAGTTTGTATATCGTTTATCTACATCCACAGCATCGTCATAGGCCGTGTATGTGAGCGATTCGTTAACATTGGCTGCCGCCGTAGCTGCTGCAACCCACGCCGTTGCTTGTGCAGCGGTCAACATTCTTCCGTCTGACAAGACAACACCATTTTTAACGCTTATCACGCCTTCATAATCCGCCGTAGGGTAGTTTTCTAGGGCAACTTGCACCTTTACCCCTTCCTTATCCCGTAGACGCTTCACAAACGAAACGTAGACGGCCTTTAAGCTACTGTCAGCGCTTGGCAATGCCATAGCATTCCATTCATGTACTTCGATGGCCGTCAAATACTTTGTGTGATCCTCGTTTGTGGTCGTGCCATCCGTACCGCCAACTAGTGGCGCCCCCGCCGTCACCTCAAGCGAACCAGTTCCGCTGAAGTCTACCCATCTATTCGGCTTCAGATCTTCTACATTCTTGGCAAGCTGCAATTCTACAGCCTGTCCTGCAAATACCGTAATGACATCAAATACCGTGTCATCATCAATATTTTTTTGGATTACAATCTTGATATCATTTCCCCGTAATCCGCCGTACTTTGCCGTAGCTGTCAATGTGCCTGCTGTAACCTTTGCCTTTGATCCCTCATTAAGCCGATACAGGAGCAGCGTTTTAGCGCGTTTTAACGCCTCGCGCACCAACAGCAACTCCGGCGCCGTAATATCATATCCAAGTAGTTCGCTGACGTTGTCGCCAGCATTGATTTGAATTACTTGCTTTTCTTGCCCCCAACTGAGCGACAGAGGCATGGTTACAATGCCGCGCTCTCCGACCGAGCCTATCGGTTTGCCTTCGCTTACAAAATTGATATATACGCCTGGTCTAACCTTGTTCTGCGTCGTCCATGCTCCTCCTGGCATTATCGCGCCTCCTTCTTCTCAAAATCCTTGATAAGCTTCTCTGCTTGTTCTACGGTGTATTGCTGGCTTCCATCCAGTAGCGCACCCAATATGTCCTTATGGACATTAGAGAAGCGCTGTGAGCCTAATATTTGCTCCTTGGTGTATGTTGTCGCGGCTGCTGCCTTGCTCATTTTATCAACCCTTTCTGATCCAACGTTTTCATAGCTGGCTCGTCTTTCTTTCGGCGTAGAACATGGAAGTCATAATCGATTTTGAAATGCAGGATGCCGTCTACAATCTCATGTTCCATATTCGTCCCCCGGCATATGCTGCCGGCCACCTCGATATACTCCATGTGATCCAGCAGCTTCTCCGCCACTTCGAACATTTCCTCATTCGCATCTGTCTCCGACCGAGGGAAGTAATGAATATCGAACGAATGGAATCTCTTGTAGCGGCGGCCAAACTCTCGATCCTGTGAAAAGGGGAAGAGCTTAACAAAAAAGCAAGGCTCCTCAAGGCCCTGCTTAATTTCCTCCCCGTATATATCCATGTCCGGGTATATTCTATTCAGTGCCGATATAACGCCGCTGCGGACATCGTTAACTGTTACCATCGTCACCATCCCTTCGAGCAGGGCGGCCATTCATGATGTCGTTCAGAAGCTCGGTCTGTCTCTTTTGCAAATACTTTGGCAGCTCCCGTTCTATTTCCTTCATGCTGATTGCCATCATAAAACGTCCTTCCACCCATCCGCCTTTTTCCCCAACCTGCATACCGCTTTTGACGCTAGAATCGTAAACAAATGTGTTCCCTTTCCAGTATCCAGGAACCCAGTGAGAACGGAAGCCGTTTTCCACAAAAGAAGCGTATTCGACGTTATTAAATACTTCAACAATGTACGAATTCCCTCGGCGTTGTACCCTTCCGACTCCCCATTTCCGTCTGAGTTCGCCAGAGTTAGCCGGCGTGCGCTTCTTAATCTTCCTTTCGGCTCTGTAGGCCATCTCCATGATAAAGTCCCGTATGAAACGTTCTATGACTCTCTCATCACTAGCTTTTTTAAGAGTGTCGGCGAATTCCTTGAACTCTTTCATATCAAACTTGCCCCATTTAGCCATTATGCCTTATCCTTTCGCTGCAGGATGATTTCTTGATGCGTAGGATATGGGAATGGCTCGCCTGCTGTGAATGTTGTTTTGACATGGCCTCTTGTAACTTCAATACGATCACCTTGCCTGATATCCAACTCTGGCGCAATAAACAGCTTGTTTCATAGGAGATTTCATTTTGCGCTTCGCGTTGCCCGTTCACCGCTAGTGCCTTTTGAGAGATACGGCAAGGTTGATCAACACATACGGGCGACAGTTCATTCTTTGTTTCGCCGTTCGGCTTCTTTACCTTCCCGTACCGGCTTATGGTTGCCTTGTCTTCGTATGTCTTCTCAATTTGCCTACGATGCTTACGATAATTCATATCTACCACCTCAATCTGCGGTACCGATTTAAGTCAATACGATAATTAGTCACAACCGAATCAATGACCTTCTTAGATGTATTGGTGACCCCAGAACTCGTTGCTGGTGCCGACGAGGTATCGCCCACTTTGATAGATTCACCCCTGTCGGAAGTGTCGTCTATTTCATCGATATGGGACAATTCAATGCGGCATACATCTATAACCATTGATGCCCACACGAATTTGAGAGCTTCCGGAATTGTAGATATTGCACAATAATGCTTAATTCGGTTGCCAATCTCCTCAATGTACGTACCAATCAAGTCCATTTTAGAATCATCCGGAAGATCAAGGCGACTTTTCACAATAGCCCAAATATCATTTGCCGTCATCGTGAGCCCCCAAGATGGCCGCTAAGACATCCGCTTTCTTAGTCGCCCCATTTAGTTCGATGCTGTTCTTTGCAGCATATTCTCGAAGTGCTGGCAGGCCCATCTCTTCAATAGGTGTCTCTTCTTCGACCTTGTCACAGCGTTCCAAATGTAGACGTAAGACAGAATCGCTATAATCAGTTCCGCAATTAGGACATTTCATACTACCACCACCTGTGAAAAGAATTAGGGGAGAATCCCTCCCCTTAACCCAAAATACGTGTAGCCAATTCTGGATAGATACACTTAACGCCATACAATGTATCTAAGGAAAGAGTCTGCATTTTTGTTTTAACGTCATATCCGAATACCACTCGCAAACTCAAACCGTTAAAGTTTGTAATATATGCATCTTGCGAACCGCGTGGCAATTCAAGCGGTCTTGACACAAGCGCAAAAGCTGATTCATGGAAAGCCAAGTTTGCAACGTGTCCACCGCTCTTCTGATCCGCAAAAAGAACAGCGCCTGCATTAACGTCATTTTTAAGAGCAGGGTAGATTTCAACAGTTCCAATTACTCCTGCTGCTGCAGGGGCAGTGTCCTTTACAACTACATATTGGTGACCATCCACCATGAATACATCACCTTTTTTAAGTGATGCTGTGGATGCCTTGGCAGCACTTTCGAGCTTGATTGTAGTAGCTCCCTTAGAAGCGGACACTGTAACGTCATCAAGCTTTGTATAACCGCCAGCTTTGTGTGTAAATACAGACTGTTCCATGAAGTTATCAAGTCCTTGAATACGTCCCATAGAACCCTCGCGTAACGCAAGCGTTGTTCCCGATTTCTCAGCATTAACAACTGCCGGAATAATGGTCAATTGTGCATCGGCTTCTGGATTCCATACTGCGCGCCGTGTGGCGAGGGGAACTTTATTTTCATTCAGCATACGACGGGCATCGGCAAAGCTTTGCAACGAATCAGGTGTTTTTCCTGCCACGCCAACATGATACGGCACTTCAGAATATAGTCCGAGCAAATCACGGTTTACTTTCTCAGCAATTGCTATCATTGCAGGCGTAAGAATTTGTTGGTTGAAGTCTTCAATATTGAGAGTCATTTCTTTCGATGTAACTGGAACCGATACGTCCGCAATTTTATCCAATTTCACCAGTACGTTTTCTTCGTTCACATCTTGCAATTGGATTTCTTTATCAAACTCATCCGCTTTAAATACAGCCGGTTTACGAATTTGAATAGTGTCACCTTGCTTTTTATATTCATTTTCGTAATTGCGGTGTACTAAAAACGGCATTGTCATGTTTTCTTTCAGAATAGGTAATGCTTGACGTGCAATAAGTTGGGCTGTTAAGAATGTATTTGGCATAGGATATCATCTCCTGTTATTTGTTTTTTTGTTGCTCCATGAGCTTGTAATACTCTGCATCTGACATATTTTCATAATCAACTTCGTGGTGTCCACCGCTACCGCCTGCCCCATCTGCCGGTGTAATCCCTTTGAATGTCGGGCCTTTTTTCTCGTCCTCTTTTTCCTGCTTTTGGGCAAACAAAAAAGCCTTCGTTTCACGAAGACTCTGCAACTGTTCTTCGAATCCAGCTTTTATGCCGCCGTCTTCGTCAAGTTCAATTTTCGTTTTATCCAGCAATGACAAGACCAATTCAGCATCATGAGCAGAATCACCTATAGCAAGGCGTAGAGCTGTATTAGTTTTTAGCTCTTTCAAATCAGAAGCATACTTCTCTGCTGCGGCTTTGTTATCTGCTTGGAGTTTAGCGATTTGCTGCTTCAATTCATCGTTATCCCCAACGGATTTTTTCAGATCTCCTAGTTGCTTGTCGCGATCTGCAACCTCCTTCTCAGCCTTTTTACGCGCTTCAACTACATCGTTATATTGTGTTTTGGCCACAAAATGCTTTGGTAACTCCTTATTCACATCAGCAACCAATTCATCAACCTTTGATTCGTCGAAGCCAGATTTCTTTAGTAATTCCTTTAACCATTCCATCTATAAATCAACCTCCATAGATTTTTATAGCTGCTCTCCAGCTACGGGAGTCGACCGATATACTCCGATCGTTAAGTATGCCTAGTTTTACGCCATACGACAGGGCAAAGGTTTATCCGAGTTACTCAACTAGGGTGTATCCCTCATCCGCAAGCGCCTCTTTTGTGCAAACCCGAAGTGATCCGTCGGCCTCTTTGACAATGCACTCACCCAGTTTCGCAACCAAAACGCTATAGGCGCCGCGGATCACGCGCAACTGCACACCTCCGCTGGTATACTCGACACTGATCGGTAGGCCTGCGAAGTCGATGATCGCCTTGTGGTTCTCAGGCGTGTTTGTAAACTCGACCACGTCAATATACACGTTTTTCTTGTACCGTTGTAACATTTAAATCAACCTCAGCCTTCTTCTTTTTCAAGACGTCCAAAAAGGCCCTGATAGTCTCAATCAAGGCCTGTGCTAATCAACATATTTCTTTTTCCACTGCGAGTAGTTCATGTCACCGTCTACATAATACGTTTTTCATCTTTGGCAATTCGTTGTCCTCCATCTTCGTTATCGTTGAAGGCAGCAACAGTGGTACATCGGCAGCGCGGGTGTAAAGGTGCAGCGTTGATCCCTGTCATTTTTTCAGATAATTTGAACGTCCTACCGTCCATGCTCCCACACGTCGGGCATGTACGCTCTGATAGGGTAGCAACGAATTGATACTTCTTCACTACTCCACTTTCTCGGTATCCATCAAATGTAGCTTCCGTGACGATGTGGGCAGTCTCTGTGTTTATTAATGTTTCTGCTGCCCGATAGCTTACATTCATTCGTTTCGCGAGTTCAGCCGAAGTCTGCGCTGTACTCCGACCACTTATTATAGATTGTGTAAGTGTAGTTGAAAGTTGTGATGCAAGTTTGTCAGTATTGCCCCATATGCGGGTGCTGTAGTTCCCTCCAGCCCATGGCGTCTTCACCACGCGCTCTATTGCTACGGGATCGACTTTGGCAAACGACACGCCAATTCCTACGCCTTTTTGTATCTCGTAGATACTTCGGTAATAGATATCCTTGTAAACGTCTCCTAGCAAGTCAGATAGCCCCTGTTCTTGACTATGGGCTAGTGTGCGGATCTGACCATCGATCTGCATCTCTAATGCCTCCAACCTGGAAACGCGCGTCCGGTAATAAACGTTGTTTAACTGCTTCGTCCATTTACCATCTCTGTTGTGCTTGGCCTTATCAATGAATTCCTCAAGAGTCATTTTGAACTCTTGCAATTCACCTGCACTGAGTTGCTTCCTCGCTTCAGCAAGGCTGATTCCATTGTTCGATGCGTAGCGTCCATAGAACACTTCAATATCGCGCTGTATAACGCGTTTGGCGCGTTCGTATTCCTTGTACAGAGTTTTGGTGTACTGGCCTGCTTTTGCATGCTGCAAGTCACCTACCTGCTCGGCACGCTTCTGCCAATATTCAGCCGGCTTCATTCTCCCTCATCCTTTGACTTTGGTTCATTGTCGTTAGGGAAATCATACTGTTCAAACCGTCCTTCTGCCTGTTTAGCTTCTTTTTCACGACGTTTCATTTCTTTTTTGGTATCAGTAACCCAAGGATGGTTAGCGACTATAGTCTCATCAGATATCGTGCCGACACTATCCTTGACGTTTTTAATCGCTTCACTCTCATTTATGATTATGTCGCGGTTAAAGATGAATTCCACTGTTTCTTCTGAGAAATCCTTACCTGTGGTATTTAGTATATGAGAATCTATGAACCATCTTAACTGCTCTAGGCTGGCTTGAAATTCAGTCTCGATGCCGTTTGCATCCAAATCCAGGTCTGAATATAAAAATTGCAGTGCTACACCGCTCTTGTCTCCGCCAAAGTTTTCGGATTGCGTATCAACTCCCCGACCGAACTCATAAATGTCCTTCCGGTTTCGCGCCATATTCGCTTCGTGAGCTTCCGTATTAATTGGAATGGAAATCGCATCTATTCCAGCACCTACACCAGTGTCGTCTAAATCAATCTTGACCAATTTGTAAGTATTAATATTTTGACGAATTTCACCGGCGCTACTGCCTCCAAAACCTCTGACAGCGATTAAGGTGTTCGGCAAGTCTTCCAGGTCATTAGCGTTATCTGATTTACGTCTGTCATAATGATCTACCAAGGTCTTTATCAGTTCAACAAGCGGTTGTTCTTCATCATTGTATTTGAACGCGATAAAGGGAACCTTTTCCCATACCATAGGTGTTACATTTCCCTTTTCGTCTGAAGCCGTGAAGTGTGATCCGACATCTCCCAATTCAACATCCGCCCTAAGAGTCGAATTCCTAGACTCATAGCGCTTTACGCCCTCGGTATCCCACCATTCAATCTTAGTTATCACGACCTTGTTAATGCCTTCATATGCTACAACTTCATACTTTCTAATGATGGCATCAAGTTCCGTATGAGCTTTATCTTTCCATAAAGGTATAATCTCTTCAGATGGTATTTCCTTAAATGAAAGATTACCTTTTTCGTCGTAAAACACATGCATCCATGCAATGCCTTTGTTTATGGAACTCTTCCCAATACTTTTCAGAAGCTTAAGCATCTTTTTCCCGAAATACTTAGATAGACTTTGTTGATATTCTTCGTTATCAGTTTGAATGCTAAGAGGTTTTGAGAGAAGATAGTCCGTTTTCTGGTCAACCAATTTACGGACAAACCCGTTCACAAGTTTGTTATTAGGGAGATGTTCAACCTCTATCAGCATTCCATTCTCGTCGATTGCGGTTCTTTTTCGCTTTAGAATGTCGGTTTTATTACGATAATAACGCTCACCGGTCAACATCCATTTGCGCTTTTCCGAACCTTCCCATTCGGCAATCTCCGTCTGGATGATCTGCTCTAAAGTCATGGCAGAATTAGCCCCATCCTGCAATATCTTCACAACTTCCTTCATCTCAGGTGTCATGGCATCCTCCTTCCTAGGCAAATGTAACACCTTTCTTCAAGTCGGCCACTTCGTAATCGTCCAGCGCGTACCATATTGCCGAAAATGTATGAGGGTCAATCTTGAATTCATCCGGTATAATGTTGCCTGTCTTATCTTGCTTATATGTCAGATATTTGAGTTCTCTTATTGTGTTTGGGCACTGGTCTGAACAAATTATCTTCTTGAAGCGTTTGATCTTCTTGGTGTACTGAAGGCGGGAACCACTAAACTTCTTAGCTGCCTTAATGTTGAATCCTTGTTGCTTGAAATACTTGATCGTTTTCGGTTCCGCACTATCGCCCCTTATCAATTCACCTGTTTCTTTGAACTCCTTAATATCCTCAGCAGTGCGATCATCAGTCATCTTGTTCTTGTAATACTCCCAATAGATGTATAGGATCTTTTCATCATGATCGACGGCCAGACGCAGCAACGCATTGTAAGAAGTCTCGAAACCAAAGTCCATACCAGCGCGTTCAATCGGTTTCCTGATCCGCCCTATAGCTTCCATGACTTCTTCATGTGGCATATCTCTGAATTGCGGCAGCACCTTAACTCCGTTCACACCAAAACGACCTTTCCGTGCAATCCGGTAAAGGTCTGGGTCATATTCCTTCATTTCTTCTAGCTGTGTAATATAGTCAAGCGGCAGGAATAGGTTGTCATCAGCCACTGAATGGTGATAGTACGTGTTGCCTACTACAACAGTGCGTTTCTCATACAACTCCAAATCATCAAGAACAATACGGCCTTTCAACTCATCTTTGAAGAAGTGCAGGAATGTCCAATTGTCTTCTCCCACTGGGTTCGTTGAAAGAATCATGTGTAATGTCAATTTGGGGTGCCGCAACCGGCCCAGTAGTTCCTTGAAGCCCTCATATTTGACCTCTGAGCATTCTTCAATCCAAACGATAGACACGTTATGAATTGATTTCAGCTTTGCAGGCTTATCCATCCCCTTAAAGATAATCTTGGAGCCATTAGGGAAACGAATCTGCATTGGTGACGACATCGGCTTAACAATGCCTTCCAAACCTAAATCAACTATGATTTCCTCAAGAAGCGAAAAAGTGGAATCTCTATGAGTGTCGTATACTTCCCGCACTACAAGCGCCGTCCGTTTTTCACTCAGCAGTTTGAGAATAAGCTTTAAGCCTACATGGTAACTCTTGCTGCTGCCGTATCCGCCAACAAGGAAGTAGAATTTATAATCCCAATCGAATAGAAAGTCCTCAAAATGCGGGTTTACCTCTTTCTCAACCATCGGCATTACCTTCTGACTTCGAAGCCCGTTTAATCATAATCTCAATAGGCTTATCATCATTACCGGTCGCCTTCTGTTCGAGTACAGCAACCTCACCCTTAAGCTTCTTGAGTCTGAGCTGCTGTTCTTCGTCTGCGTGCCCTTGGCGGCACATTTCTTCGCATTGCCTAATTAAAGACCTCAACTCGCTCATTGCTCGGCTCTGTGCTGTTAGGAAGGTAGCGTGTCTATCCCAAGCGAACTGGAACTCATACTCTTCCTCAGTAGCCACTCTGTCATAGCCGCCTCCGCTACCGTCTTCTTCTTTATCTCGTTCAATATACTCGTATTTCGCTTTCTTAAGCTCCTTAATCATTTCGCCTTTGCTTTCGACGAACATAATGCTCTGCGCCCTGATTATTGCCGCTTGCTGTATAACTATGTTATCCATGATGATGTCAAGCGGCGACCGCGTTGAAAGCTCCCCCATGATTTCTAGCGTCTCTTCTGGGAGGTATTTTTGGTAGAAGCCATGTGTAACGGCATTACTATTCCCCTTGGGTGCGCCGCCTTCATTACCGACTGCGTTCTTGTTCCCTTTGGGCGCTCCGGGCTTTCCTTTATTGGTAACGTTACTATTGTCAAAGGGAACGTTACCTTTTAAATCGTCATCCCATTTATCGATACTCTTCCACTTTCGTACCTGGGATTCTGTTAGGCCCAATTCAGCAGCAACATCCTTAAGCTTCATATCGCCGCCGCTTTCGAGCCACATTTCCTTCGCTTTATCCCTGTTTGGGCTGCGTGCTCTTGCCATTAGGTCATCACCACCACCTCCATTAATTGGTTAGTGTTGTTTTGTTGCTCCCTCGACTTATTCGTTACGTGCGATGGAAGCGTTAGCCCACATCATTGCTTGTTCAAGGTTGGTCATTACTAATGACTTCTCACGGCTGTTTGGACACAGTTCTTCGATCACGTTTGCCAATTCTTTTGCCTTCTCTCGGATAGCTTCGTATTTAGCCGGCTGCCCTTCCTTTGGTGCGTGATACTTAAAGTTGTTCTCTATTACTGGATTCATCTGTATCAATCCCTTCTGGACATAATAAAAAGCCGCCTATTGGCGACTTGGTTCTGAACTCTCTTCAATTTTCGCAAGATAAATTTTCTCAAACAAACTATTCTCGTTATTCCGCGAATCATATTCAGCCTTTGCTTCGTCATATGTTTCAAATTCATCAACAGATACTTCGTAATCGTTATATATCCTTACGATGATCCATTTCATTTAATTCACTCTCCCCGAAACCAAAAAGCAATGAGCGACTTCTTTGCTAAAGCTTCAGATGCTTGTACATCTCATCCCACTCAATGTAGATGCCTTGCATGTATTCGTTGTGACTGATCTTGTCAGGCTTTGACTTACATTCTGGCGATATCCACTGTACCCGACAGAATGGTAACCCGTTGTGCTCTTGAGCTGCCGAACTGTAATAGTACATATGTACTATTTCAAATGTCTTGCCTGCATGTACTTTCAGTTGCTCTAACTGTTCAAGAATGATAGCGCGTATTGCTTCCTTATCTTCGATAATCGCTTGATCCTCAATTATGTATCTGGCTGATATCCGTTTGGTTGCAAATGAGGTATCGTCTATACTCACTATTGTGTATTTAAGCATAAAGTACACTCCTCCATTTTCAAGCTTAAACGACGCATAATCGTTCTCATTGATTCTGCCGCTTCTTCTGCCTTTGGCAATGCCTTACTCATAGCCTCTTCCACATTCATTAGATTGAATTCATCTAAATTCATACGCCGTTATCCTTTCTATAGAAAAAAGCACCGGGTAGGGTGCTTTACATTGTTTCGAATCTTTTTTTCTGGAATTTTGAAACCTTAAATTCAACATCTATATAAATTTGTCCGGCCTTTTCTTCCGAAATGTTGAATTTATCCCGTGCTAATCTCGCTACTAGGTCATCATGTGTTTCGTCGTAGTTTTCCCCGTTATTTGTTACCCTGTCATACTCTTCTCTCATGTATCGATAAATATTAGCTTCCTCTTTTGGTAGAGAATCAAGAAGTTTTTCTACTTCAGGATCACGATTTTGGCTATCAAAGTTCAATGACGTTCACCTCCTTATGTCATATTTCGACAGTAAGGAAGGTATTTCCTCCAAACTCATATCAAACACCATTCAACAACAGGATAGTTATCAATCCCTCTCTTCGAATCTAAAACAAAACATGATACGAAGAAGGGAGGTAATTCCATGAAACTATTTTTAAAAATACTACTATTTGCAGTTGAATTGATTAGTGCAATTATCGATCTGATCAATAACATTATGTCTCTATTTCAATAATCAATAGGAGGATAGCCGTTCATCAAGGAGCGGCTATTTTATAAAAAAGGATAGAATTAACGTATTATGTAGACGCTGCGCGGTTTCCACCGGTATCCTTCTTGCTGTCGCCGGGTTTGTTCGCCGCGCCTCTCGTTCATTGCATCTATGTTACTATCTTACACCCTTAAAAACCTAATGACCTGCAAGATATCTGCAAAAAAACTGCAAGGTTTTTATCGTTTCACCCTGCGGCGTTCGTTTCTTATGGGGTTAAGATCCTGCTTATTTTTATGGTAATATTCTAGACTTGTCTTCCTGTCATGCTCCGCATTATGTACTGGCTGGCAATCAGGACAATGTCGTTGACTCCCTCCCATAACGATGTATGTGCTTCCGCATCTTTCACAGGTGTCACTGCTTCCCAATATCCTAGTATTGCCTTGCCGTTTGCGCCGTTTGTGATCTCTCCCAGCTTTCTTTGTTCGTTCCGCTCGGCAATCGGGGCAATAATATGCACGTGGTCCGCCACTAAATATAACGTTGCATTGGCGGCAATTCCGATCAAGCAACATATGCTACACTCCTAACGTATCGGTAGCCGGTTATTAAGCCTTCTGTCTAGGATTAGGCTGATTTCTATCAATCGCCCAATCTCTACCGACTTTTTTAGCTTGTACTTTCCCTTGCGCACAGTAGTTTTTTACTGTGCCCGGTGCAAGCCCCCATTCTTCCGCTGCTTCTTCTACCGTCATTATATTTTCGAGAGCTTTTTGGTTGAACATCTTCACTACTGGGTTTCGCCAGTCACATGTGTCTGGCAGCAGAGCAATTCGCTCTATCTCCTCATTAGTAGCATGTGGATCGATTGCAGTCACTACTTCCCACGAAAGCATATATTCTCTGCCCTCCTCGTCCATTCCGAAGGCATCAACATAACACGGGTTTCCTGGGAGAAACCACGGGTCAATCCGCGGCTTCCCCTTCAGATTTATCTTACATCCTTTGTGCATGAAATATGGATTTTCGTTCTGAAAAAGCTCATTATACATACTCATAATTCCTCCTTATAGCCACACAAGTTGGCCTTTATTATCAAGTTTAAAGCGCGCTGATTCTTTATCCAGTGCAATCTCGTACTCGTAAGCACTGCATACATCGAATCGGTACATCCTGATGTCCATTCCTGTCTTGTTGCTTTTGCCCGTCGCAATTGCCTCGAGCTCTTTTTTGATATCATAGTTATTCCCGTATGGATCTTTATTGACACGGACTTGAAAGACTTGTACATCTGAGTTAACAATGAAATGGAACATATCTTGCTTCTTTCCCACGTTATGGAACCCGAGTTTCTCCAACAATGTAACTCCTCCTTGTTTAATTTCTTTCCACGCCATTCGAAGAGCTTCTGCAAAGTATTCTATTGCGCTACCACCGAATTTCACCACTGCCGACTTTGCAATTTTCCAAGCTCTTGTC
Source organism: Paenibacillus alvei DSM 29 (assembly GCF_000293805.1). GTDB lineage: Bacteria > Bacillota > Bacilli > Paenibacillales > Paenibacillaceae > Paenibacillus_B > Paenibacillus_B alvei. The sequence goes on from NZ_AMBZ01000011.1 coordinate 51,223, forward strand.
ATGACGTTTTTCATCTTCTCTTCCTCCTTGTTTTGTGCGCTAGCGCACTTCCTACATTTAAGATATCACGTGCGCTAGCGCATGTCAATACTTTCCTTACCAATATTTATAGCTAATAAAAACCGCTAGGGATTACCCCTAACGGCCATGTTTATACTTCCTCGTATACTTCCAGGCGCAGTGCAAATGCCAAACGGTGAATAGCTTTTGACTTTGCGTAATAATATGCCCTCTCTGACATGTTCAGTTCAACGTACACGTTCACATCATATACATCCTCTTCTCCTAAATACCTCAATTCGATTATTCTGCGCTGAATCCTTGCCAACCTTCCTACGGCACGCATTACCTGGTCGTATTCACGCTGCAATTGCTCTTCACGATCTACATTGTATACGGATAAGTCTGCCGTCTGGTCGGAGGTAACGTTGGTATTGCTTCGCGGCATATCGCTGTACGTTGCAGTAACTTTTGCTTCACGCCGGATGAATCCGAATCGTTTGAACAGCCTTGCAGACTCCAATCTTTCCTCAACGCGGCGCCAAGTTTCCTTTTCGTCCAATTTGAACATAGAAAGCTGCTCCCCCATTCTTATCCCTCCAGTATCTCGAATAGATCTAACTGTCCATCCTCAGATATATAATCAGATGCATCTATGACATAACCGCGTAGCAGCCAAGCAGGTTCTACTTCTGTGGACTCTTCCGCCTCGCCTTTGATCGGTTTCCCTGCAATGCGCTGCTGCCCTTTATACCGGTTGTCCCAAGTCTCTTCTGCCTGAGACGTCCATACCCAATGTGTCTTAGCAGTTATTTTGTTCATAGCTTGTCTGCTCCAACGTTTCTGAGTTTGTCCGCTATTCGGTCGGCTTCTTCGTTATGTCCGTGCATTGCTAATGTACCTATGGCATCAAGTAAGATGTCTTTCATTTCGTCCGCTCGTTTCTTCTCGGCTCCACACTCTTCCCTCATATTCAGGAATTTGGTTTTAAGCGAGTGGTAATCGCAGTTGATCCCTGCCAGTTGTTCTTTCAGCTCTTCGTAACATTCTGACTTGATACGATACTGTTGTAGCCAGTAACCGAGCCGTTCTTCCTCCCTTTCCGCCGATAGATATATGACACCCGGTTCCCGGTTACTTAGTGTTTCAAGCTCCATATTCTTTACAAGCATCCAATCATCTTCCCAGTCTCTTGCCGGCTGTTGTGTTGTTTCAGGCATCCTTACTATCTCCTTTCAACAGGCTATAGTGTTCGTGTATGACTTCGTACTCAATCCACCATTCTTCATCTGTCCATTTTCGCAATGGGAATCTATCAACTGTAAAGCATCCATCCTCACACAATTTAACTTCACGTTTGTTAATTACATCTAAATAAAATCCACACTCCACATCGTCCCATTTAACTATTGCTTTTTCGTTCCAACGGAATGTGTATCCATAATCTAACTCTTGTTCTCCAGTGATTAAGACTACGGCGTTATCATAGATCTCCTTGCCATTCCGGTCTGGAAGGCCTGTGTATTTACCTACTGTTTCCCGGTAAACCTTTGTGTACACTGCTTCTTTGTACGCCTCATCATATGTCCGACCCTCGTCATAACTATTTGTCGATACAATGTAAATATCATCCCCGCCTAAATCCAGCAGGCTTCCATATACTAATTCACCAGGAACATACTTTGATTCTGTGTATTTGATGATCCACTCCTGTTTCTTTTCTCTGCCGCGATACTTGATTGGTCTACTCATCCCCTATGCCCTCCCCAGCTTTCACAATGTTTTCTGGTGCATACCAGTCAATTACGAAGCCTACACCGTAGGGAGCAAGCTCGTTGTGCTTCACGCCGATTCTTTTTCCAGACTTTGACCACCCATAGAAGCTTGCTTCACTTAACTTCTTTGATATATGCTTTACGCTTTCGCCTTTCTTGAAATCAGGCTGTTTACTCATCCCCTGTACCTCCTGGTAGGTTAATTATGGCGTAATGTGTGACGCCCATAAGAAGAGCATCTGATGTAGTCCACCATGCAAGTCCTGTTACTTCTCTATGATCTAAATATGCACTGGTCACCGACTTGCCGTTAGTAACCAAGAATTTCACCTTGGTCGATGGTGGGTTTTCCTTGTCATACTTTATCCACTCGATCATTCCCCTGTACCTCCTGACTGCTCCATTTCCTCAATTGCAGAATCATAAAAAGAATCAAAGGGTTCTGTTTTCCCGTTCATGTGCCAATTGGCAACTTCCAGCCCTTGACCATACAGTTCATCGAAGTATTCTTTAAATCTCAGCAATTGCTCTCTTGTATATGTCATGACTCTGCTTCCTCCTCGTCTTCCCATTCCAGCATCACTTGGCAATATGGACAGTACAAAAAACTACGTTCGATTGATTCACTTCCACAGCTAGGGCATTCGTACCAGTCGGTTACCCAAGCTTCTTCAACACCTGATAACATATCTACTTTCATGACTGCTTCCCCTCCTCCTGTATGCGTTGTATGGTATATGAAAGTAGATTGATATCATTTGTGTAGTCGCACCTTGTACACTTGAAGAGTCCCATTTTCTCGTTTATTTTCAGTTCATCCCTCACGATTATCATTGTTTTTAGTGCGTCTTGGAGCCGCTGGTTTAGCCGTTCCACTTCTTCCTCCGCTGCAATTGCACGCCGTATAGCGTGTGGCGCAACTACTTCATACACCATGTCTTCTATCTCGCTCGTATTTCTCGTGATAGATTCGAGTATCCCAAAATCTTTCTTTAAGTCACGCTTATTCATGTTCACTCTCCCCTCCTGTATGCGTTGTATGGCTTCCTTAGCCTTTTTGCTAGCGTCAACCACGTACTCTGACCATGAGCTGTCAACGTACCATTGCAACGTGTTTAGTGCATCTTTGAGCAGACATTCGACTTTTAGTAACTCTGCCACATGCTCGTTATGCGAAGCTCTCTCTGCTGCGTACTCTTCTTTCAGACGTTCTACTTCTTCCCAGCCTGCCTTTTCAGATTCGATCAGGGCACATAAATTATCCGAATCCGCCGTTACTTCTGCATTTCCGCAACTTGCTTGCAATAAGTAGAGATTTAATCCCCATGCTTCTCTGGTCTCTTCTGATAGCCGCTTATTCATTCTGTTCACCATCCCCAAGTATGATTATCCGTTCGCCTGTCTGTGAACCGGTCACCATGAATCCGACCACCACAATATCTTCAGCAAGGAGTTGAAGATATTCGAATCCTTTGTTGTGAATAGATTCTGCCAACTTTCCGAGCATGTCCGGTTTAATCATTAGGTTCCGGTGGCCTCCGTCTTTTATCATCGCCGTTATGTTTATCAACCCTGTATTCATCCCTTTACCTCCCATAGAGGGCCGTAGCCATCAAGATTGTTCTTCAATACCCAATTGCAGAATGATACTTTCCGCGAACTCGGCTGCTTCTGCTTCCTCACTCGGTAGCAAATCACGCACGTATCTATGCCCTGCCCTGAATGTCGCCAACTTCCTAATGCTGTCCCAAGCTTGCGCGTAAGTGACGATACCAAACTTCTTATAGAGCGAATCTTTATATCTGGCATACACTTGAGCTAAAGGTCGGGAAGTGTCTTGTGCCGTTCTCAGATCCTTACCTGTCAGTTCCTTGATGACTTCTGCTGTTATGTCCGCCTTCAGCATCTTCAACTCGCTATCAGTCATTTCTATCTCTCCCCTTAGAGGGCCCGAAGGCCCTTAATCTGCAAAGTCGAAAACTTCTACTTCGTCACCATTTGGCGTAATGACAACACGTCCTTTTCCAGCCGTCCCCAAGAATCCGTATGCTGCCCAATTACAACCAGCACCATCTGCATGCCGTCCAATACACTCCTGGTAAACTGAGCTTTTTGCTTTTGCTAGTTCCATCCCACACTTGTCTATAAAGTCTTGTCCGCACTGTACATGTCCGCACGATGAGCATTTAAACCTCCACTTGCTCCCATCTTCACCGAAGCGTTGTTTTGCTTCCTCTCTCCACTCTTGTAAAGCTTGTTTGATCATCGTTCTACACTCTCCCTCGCCTTTTGTAACTGCTCCATAACTCTATCCCGTTCCTCGGCAGCGGCTGACCATCTAGCGTTAGCTGTTGTGATCCGTGCCCGGGAAGCACCTAACCCAAGTGACCGACGTGCCTCCGCTGCCTTCTCCGTTCGTTTCTCCGCTGAAACCAATTTCCGTTCCAATGCCGCTATTTGGTTCATGTTCTCTCCCCTTGGGCTTTGCCCATATTAGAAATTTAAAACTAGTTGACCAACCTGCGCCGCTGCTACAGGGTTAATCCAAAGAACTTCGGTTCTTGTTCGCCCGCCTTCTGCCTGTGCTGTGCGTGTCTCTCGCTTCCAGTGCTTCAGTCGTTCGTTATACATTGGATGGTCATATCCGCTTAACAACACAGAGCCGGTATGAGCATCTAAAACTTCTAGCAGCTCGAGGTGATCGTCTTCGTTCATCTCATGCCGATACATTCTATTGTTGCGAGTTGATAGAATGTACGGTGGATCTGCGTATATCAATACATCATCCCTGTTGTGTCGTTCTATTAATTTCACTGCTGGTTGTTGCTCGAGCTGAACACCTTTCAACCTGTCGGTGACCGCCAAGATTTTCTCCGGCATTTCATTCCATTGACGCACTGGCCGTGGCCCATTATGGTCGATTATATGGCGCCAACCTGTCCGATCTGATGTCTTAGCGCCTCGAGCCATCCAACATCTAATCAAGAAGCGCCTAGCACGCTCCAATTCATCTTCTACCGTCTCGTAAGATGTGTAATACTCTTCGCGGCTGTATGGTGTCCAGTGAATGAGTCGTGATAATTCCTCTGGCCGGTCACGTATGACTCTGAATAAGTTCACTACATCCCCATCCAGGTCGTTTATTGTTTCCAGTGGTGACGGTGGTTTGTTGAAAAATATCGCTCCGGATCCGAGGAACGGTTCCAAGTATGTTGCATGCCGTGGCATGTTATTTACGATCCAATCCGTCATACTCCACTTCGAACCTGGATAATGCAATATCCGTGGTATGCTCATGCTCTCCCCTCCCTGCCCATATAGTCATCTATTGCTTTAATTCCGTACATCATAGGTAATATCTGTACAGGATCGACCGCGTTTCCTAGTGCCTTCAACCGACCTTCCTTGCTATTGATTCCTTTCACTACACGAGGTGGTTCCCAATCATTTTGAGGATGTCCCATAAATGCAGGCTGTAGATACTCTTCCATCCATTTCGCTATGGAATCTAATGGGTTGGCTCCACATCCGTCCAACCAATCGGAAAATTCATAAGACATTCCACCCAATCTGGATTCAGTTGTCCACCTACCTGCTCCGGATGTTGATGCCCTACGGCACCTACCAACATTGTCCCGTGTGTACCATTCGCTTCGGATGGAGCTAGAGGCCTGATCGGTTTCCAGTCTTGGCTTGCAGTTGGTGTTGGCCGAAGCCTCGCCTCTCTCAATATCGCCCCTGGCAACGTGTCTCTTTTTATCTGACTTGGAGGTAGTGTTGCATTCTTGCTGTCTTGAGCTGTTGGTGTAGCCCAATATGAACACTCTGTCTCTTCGGTGCGAGGCGCCAATAGCCGCAGCCGGTATAATAAACGGTTGGACTTCGTATCCAATGTCTTCAAGGTCTTTACAGATACGACCGAATAACAATTCTTCTTGTTGTGTATATAGCGCTTCGTATATGTCTTCTTCCTCATCGTGGAGTATGGTTCTGCCTTCCACTTGAGGCTTCCCATCTGTGTTTGCCATACTGATGATTCCAGGCACATTTTCACCAATAAACCAAGTGGGCTTGATTTCTTGCAGAATTCGGACAACTTCCGGCCAGAGGTAACGCTCATCTTCTGTTCCGTCTCTCTTCCCTGCAAGGCTGAATGGCTGACATGGGAAGCCAGCGGAAACAATGTCAATTGTTCGATCATTTGTGATGATTCCATCCCGTTCTAGTACCTCCCTAGTTAGTTCACATACATCGTCGTATATTTGGACATTAGGCCAGTGTTTGCGTAATACGCGCTGCGGGAACGGCTCCCTTTCGCAGAATGCGACTGTTGTCATTCCTGCCCATTCCGCAGCCAAATCGATCCCGCCAATACCTGAGAATAGGCTCAGCTTGTTCACTCTATTCCCTCCCTTATAGCACTTTCCCGCCGTGACGATGTGGACGAGTGGCGTTGTATGCCATCTTTTCTGCTATTGCTCGTTCCAAGTCGATGCCGTACCGCCCGCAAGCATCAAAGACCCTAATAACAACGTCCGCGAATTCCGATGGTATACCGCAAGGCTTCCACTCTGGTGTTCTTTGGCGATCCGCAACGATCTTTTCGCCGTCTACTTCCTTCTCGTACCATGCCTCAGTTGGTTTCTTTCTGTTCCGGTAATCCTCCAGCGCCTCAGACGCTTCCGAATGAATCAATGCGATAATTTCACCGAAGCTCCGTTCTTCTTCCCACCAGCCCTTTGATACTGCGTTCATGTGTGATTCCTTGACTAATTCGTTAATTGTTTTCATTGGTTAGTTCCTCCCTGAATTTGTTTATCCCGGACTGCCTGTATCCACCCCGTAAGGGCATCCGCCTCACCACAAAACAGTACATATGTTCGGTTTTGTGCATGCAAATCCCCGCACTTTTGCATCGTGTTTTGTTACATCAATGAAAAGTGTACTTTTGCTTTTCTTTTAACACCTTCGATTCGCTTATGAATTGCTTGGCAACTTACGCCTAACATCTTTGCAATTTCTTTTCTGGTGAATCCTAGATTTAGAAGTTCAGTTACCTCTTGTTCTTTTGCAGTAAGGCCGCTTATGAACTCTGATACATCACACCCAGTAAAGTCAGATCCAATTTTTATTAAATCCCCTATTGTGAAGTCGCTATCATCAACAGGGCAGCTAAGTGATGTTAATCGTTTTTGGCTTGCATGCGCCAATGCCTCTTTAGCCCGCCCAACCGGTATATTAAGTTTCTTAGCTATTTCCTCAGGGCTTTCATCCATCATTTTCCGTTTAAAGGTCTTGTTTGCTGCATCGAATATATGGGTTGGAACCCGTATTTGCCTACCGTTTTCTCGGATATATACCAAGATGTATCCGTTAATGTAACGTACACCAAAGGATGAAAACGAAAATCCTTTCTTCTCATCGAATCGATCAAAGGCTACCATAAGCCCGATAGTTCCTTCAGCCACCAAGTCTTCATATTCCACACCAGTCAATCTTGCATATCTCGCTGCTGACTTTAATACTAGCTTCTTGTTGTTTTTGACGAACGTTTCTAAATCCCCTAACGCTGGATGATGCTGCCGTAAGTTCATGCTGCATACACCCTTTCAACAACGCTCAGGTAATCGACAGGAACCGTTGTAGTAGGTACTTCATAGGCATGCATTTCGAAATCGTCAATTGGAATGCTCTTTCTGCCTTTCGGTTCCTTGCTCCGCATCCAATATGATCGCAGTGTTTCAAATTGCATTAAGTATGTTTTGTGCAATTTCGTAAAGTGAACCAGTAGAAAAGCCACCCCACCTTGACGGTGATACTTTTCCAAATACTCATATTGATGATCTTCCATATTGCTTAGATCGAAACGCATTAGGCTTTCCACTGACTTAGCTTCGAATGCTATTGCCATGCCGTTTGCAACGCCGTCATAGTCAACAGTAGATGTTTTTTGGAAGAACCCTGATGTCACCTTGTTACCACTCGAGCGAGTAACCTTTATCGGTGTCGGGCGCTTATTAATCAGTCCTGTCCCTTTTTTTTCGTAAAGCTCATTCGTGAAATCTAGCATGCTCTCAAAAGCCATCCCTCTATTTGCATATGACATTCGTTTCCCCTCCTATTTTCGTTTCTAAGGCGTTCATATGTTCAACCCTTCCCATTGGTCTCCCGAATCTGTCAGACGTGAATTTGGCGTTGTTCCGTTCGTTAGATGATCAATTTTTCCGTCTCCAAGGCGTTAAGTGTTTGATTTTGAAATATATCACTCGTTCACATGAAATGATTTGCTTGGCATAGTAGAGTTTGAATTCATGGCTGATTTCTTCCCTACATTCCCTACACACTGGAACTAATGCCCATGTTCTGTTTGCAGCTTTGTCGCATCCATCAACCTTGCATTTCATGTCCTTTCCCCTCCCGAAGCCGCTTATATAGTTCATTACCTGCTTGTTCGATATCGCTTGCAGTTGCCATATCGTCGAGAATTACAGCGCAAAGTTGAAAAATAGACGCTGCTTTAAAGTTCATTTTGGCTGCCACCCCGGTATGATTGTTTTTGATTTTTTCCCGTCATATGTCCGGTACGGCCCTATATTCTCCATCCGTTCGCGTTCTTCTTCTGTCATTTGCCTCACCGTTACGTTGCTTGGCTTTCGGCCTGCATCTTCTGCTGCCAGATCACGCCGCGGCACTGCTCTTACTCCACTGCTTTTATAATCCATTTATCTCGCCCCCGGATGGTCGTCCTCCGCCGCCTCCTGACTGCAGCATGGACATGGACCAGTTTTTATACCGCCTTTAACTAACCAATACATTACTCCGGTTCCTTCGCATACTTCACATTGCTTCATTGGCCCCGTCTCCTGTTCCGCCCGTTCACATGTACAAGCTTTACCCATGGTTCGATCCTTTCCATAATCCGTGCTGCCTTCTTCTTGTGCTGTGCTGGTTCCATCTTGTCGAAGTCCTTCACATTTGTGAGGTGACGCTCGAGTTCGGACATGCTCAGATTCGATGTATACAGCGTGACTTTCCGTTCCATTCTCCGCTGTAGTACCGGCCCCAATACTTCATCCCTTGTCCAAGTCGTGAGCGGTTCGGCCCCGATGTCATCCAAAATGAGTACATCCACATCGCGGATAGCATCTAGTTTGGCGCTCACTGAGTTGGTAGAGATTGAGTCCTTTACCTCTTCCATAAAGTCAGGTACGTATACCAATGCAACTGCAACACCTCGCTGTGCCAGCTCGTGAGCAATTGCCCCAACGATCCTTGATTTCCCTACACCCATGTTTCCGTATAGGTATAACCCTTTCACTGTATCGTCCTGGTTGAAATCAAGACAGAACTTCACGCATTCTGTGATAGCAGCTTGGCGCTGCGCATCAACGTCCAAATTATCGAAGGATGATTCCGCTATTGATGCAGGCATATGATGGCTCTTAATCATCTGTTTAATTTTCTGCTGCTTCATGACCGCCTGCTGCAATTGACATGGAAGCAATCGGAAGTTCAGCAAATCATGAAATAACGGATCTGGCTCAGGAACTAACCTATGACCAGGGAATTCATTCTGGCATCCTTCTAGCCCTGGACAACTCTTACAGTTGGTGCAATGAAGTGTGTAATTGTATAACTCACTTTTCTTGCTCTTTTTAAGATCCCTGTCAGGGTATTCTTCCTTGAGTGCAACTATATCCGGGTGCTGCTCGAGAGCTGCGTTCATCCTCTCAAGCCGTTCCAAAAAGTTGGGCGGCATGACCTTCGCCTCTCGGATGGCTTTCCCCATATCTTTCAACCGGTATCACCTCGCATTCTTTTAAGCTGCTCTAGCAAATCTATGACGTTATCATTGCCTTTCTCTTCGGGCGGAACGGTATCCGCCTCCGGGACAGAACCCGACGCCTCCGCAGTGGGAACAGTGCCTTGCTTGGCGTGAAGATCGAATATAATTGGTGAGCAGCGTTTTAGTGACCTAATTTCATCACGTCCATGTTTCGGCTTGAATGTATCAAAGGACTGATCGATTCCACTTAATACAGTTCGAAGTGGTATGCGATCAGAAATATATTTGTCTATCTCCTCTTCGTCAGTATTTGAGATGACAAGTCCTTTACCTCGACGTTGAAGATACTTAGCCGTAATTTGTGATCGATATTCTTGGACTGATATCTTTCGTTCAGAGTCAGCATCTGAATTATTAGGAATGGCATCCTGTTTCACATTCAGTCCAAGAATGGTTTCGATAGAGTCAGGACGACTATCTTTCTCATCATTCTTTTCATTCTCTTTATTCTTTACATTCTTGTTTGTGTTCACTTGTTGTTCAGTTGTTGTTCGGTTGTTGTTCACTTGTTGTTCAATCTGTTGTTCACTTCCTTGGTACTCAGACCATGAAAGTATTGATATTAAGCGGTTTTTGTTGCTGTTTTGTTGTTCAATTTGTTGTTCGATTTCGAACGATTTCAGAATACGTTGCACCTTACTTTCGTGAATGTTGAATTTTTCAGCTATCGTTTTTCGCCCCGTTATTAGCTGCCCAGGTTGTAATGTAATTCGCTCTCCTGAGAACATCGTCTGATATTCTTTATGAGTCGCATTTAGGAGCAGATACATCCACACGGCGATATAGTCGCTATCCTTACATACCACTGGATTCTCTAGCGTTTTACGATGCAGTTTGATCCAGCCTTCCATACCACCACCTACTTGCTTTTTAATGCTGTGTTTATCACTCTTGCAACCATTCGTCGGAAGCGTATGCCCTCGGGCTTCTCGTCCATCCAGTCATGACAATCTGTGCAAAGGTGGAGCAAGTCCGTAACTTTTGTCTTCCATTCCAAATGCTTTCGGCCCGTGAGATGCGCTCGTTCTATTGCCCTTTTCTTGCCGCACAACTCACAGATGCCCTGCGATCTATCTTTCAATTCCGCATCCACAGACGGGCTTATATCACCCATCTGCTTCTGCGTTTGCTTTATACGTGTGCTCTTTGTCGCCTTACTCTTCGACTGCGGATTGAACGGTAGATTCATCACCACTCACCTGCTCATCCTCAAAAACTTTATAATCCACATCAAAGATATTGTCAGACTCAATTCCATTGTCTTTTTTAGGCTTAAGAACTGCCTCGTCAAGCGCCAATTTCTCTTGCACTTCGATGCTGATTGGCATATATTTTGCCATTTCTTTGATGCATGTCTTTTTGCACATGCTGTCAAAATGGTCCACCCACGGCCCTGTTAGCTTCCCGTTATATTTGGATTTGGAGAACTTATTGGCATGCTGTAGACTTTGTTCAATCGTCATTGTCGTGAAATCAAATGAACCATCCTTTAGCCGATACGCAGCATAATGCCGCACCGTCTTCCCCTGATCCTTTGGATTTCTGCTCTTAATCTCGTTTATGGCTTCTGCAATCATCAAATCCATGAAGCTACCATTTTGATCTGGTACAAAGTTGTCTAATAGATGAAGCATATCGAATGGAACATGTACAAGCCGTTTATCTTCTCCCTTGATGTACACAAACAAATCATTTTCATACACCGTCTCAGCGTATATTTTCGCCACATCACCAGTCCGCCGAATCAAATCTATTTGTCCTTTGTATCCAATTTGGAACTGACATTCCATCGTGCCAGTTTTGTTGTTATAGAATGGAACCAGGTAGGCGTGGCCTATTAAATTAGGTTCTAGCCCCAACGTTGCACAATTCATCACAGCCCCCACGATGGATGGCGGCGTACATTCTGTTAGTTTTGGAGTACGGCTAATCGCTGTTAATGTAATTCTGGCGAGCCGTTCTGGTGTCATATGTTTAGGAACCAATGACTTGATAGCAGGGAAGTTGTCTGCTAGTTCCTTCTTAATTATCAAATTGAAATTTTCAAACTTGGTATTCGTCTTCGCTGCCAATTGACTTGCTATATTTGATTGATCCACAGTTTTGTTCGCCATTAATCGTTACCTCCAATCACATTGAACACCCTTGTTCCTTTTGCGTTTGACTTCCAAGTAAATGCCAAATCACCTTGCCAGTATGCACACTCTGCCTCGCCCATAATAGCTTTGATTTGATTCTTGGCCGTCACTTCTTGTTCAGTAGCATTCACTTTTGCTTTACGCGCTTCATACAGTTGTTGTATAATCGGGTAAACATCTTCTGCCAAGTTGATGGATACCGGCTGTGAAGTCGGGTACATCTCGCTCAGACGTGCCGTGTCTTGATGCGAGAAAGCTGGAGGGACTTTCGCCAGAACGTGGTTCTGCCAAAACTCACGTTCAACTGTAACCAAGTTGCTTATTAAGTCATCATCTCTTTCGATGACTCTCCATTGAAAGTCCCATCCTCCAATTAATACCGCTATGAACCATCTATCAGCGCCAGTAACGGCCATGTAATGATTGCATTGTAAAATGTATTCGGTCGGCGCTTGAGTGCCTGACCAATCATCGCGTCCATATTCGGACGTGTTTTTTATTTCTAAGCCTGCATTCATGCCTGGTAGCCAGCGGTCTATATTTGCAAACATAAACTCATGTTCTGGATGTTGGAAGATGTAATTCTGCCGCCAAACCTTATAACCTGTATCTTCTGCGAACCAGTCAGCTATGAAAGGTTCAAGCCTTCTACCTGCTGCCATCTTGGGATTATCTTCGATTGGCGGAATATCCCCTAGTTTGTCTAAGTAAACTTCTACCGGTGATCTGTATCTGCTCATTCCACAGATCGCTGCAACGTCTGAACCGCCTATCCCTTTTTTCTCCACTCCAACCACTCGTCATGCGGCATATCCTTTGTGCTAATCAATCGAATGGCTTGCAAGTTCCTCACCTCTTCGCTTGTTTAAATCCCTGTACCGCTGCCACTGCATCTCACTATCGAAAACAAACATCTCTTTCCCTCGATGGTTAGCAATTCTTCCACCAACCTGTGACAACCGCCAGTGATCGAATTTATCAGCGCTGTACGATATTCGAATTGGCATTCTCATTCTCCCATTCCCTCCAATCTACTGGCACGTATACCATGACTCCGCCAACTGTCTCAGCGGCAATAAATGCACAATCTTTACAATGTGGTTCCATTTTATCTTCGTACACCACACAATCTGCAAGCTTTCCGCATCCACAAGTTGGCCTCATATCGTAAACCCTGCCGGTATACCATATTTGCGTTCAATCTGCTTCATCTGCGCCTGATACTGTGCAGCTTCTACACTGTTCTTTGCATCGAGATACATCCGGTATACTGGCATATACTCTTTGATTGCGCGACCAATCATCTTCTCTCGCCAATCTGCTGTAATTTGCACCATCAAGTCAATTGCTGATTCTCTTTCACCTTTGTTAAGCGAACGCCATGATTTCCCCTTGATAATCACACGATCACCCCCACATCTCCGCGGCAGCGTCTGCCGGTTGTATAACGCTTGTTCATACGTTTGAACTGCTTGTACCACTGATGCTTGACAGTTTCTTTCACCGTAACCCAGTACACTTTCTTTTTCTCAAGCTCAACAAACACTACTCCGCAGATTGTTAACTTATCCTTGGTGTAAGATTCATACATGTGCATTTACAATCACCCTTTCCTATATTTGGCTTTAATATGGTTCTATTTCCCTATACAATAGAGTCGTATCTACTTTTTCTAGGAGGAATCGATATGAGTGAACTTAAAATCCCAAAATCGTTCGACTATTTGATTGACTGTAAAGGCAACCATGTTGAAAGATTCTCTAATGCAATCGAGTTCTTAAAAACTTCCGAAAAATTCGATCAGTATCGAAATTCAAAAGTAGTATTGTTAACTCACTCCACACAAATTACTGGAGATGTATTTCACCTTGATGATGAAGATAGTGAAGATGATGAGTTTTCTTTTGCATTTACATCTGCAAAATCAATCGCAACTGCTACTAGAAATACGTTTAATGAAGCGATCATTGAGCACGAGAAAACACATACCGAGAAACCTATCTCATTCTCCAACGTTCACAAGGTGATTCATTTAAGAAACGCAGTTGTTATGCCGTTGGCAAATCCTGCAAACAAATTCAACTACCACTATTTAGCGGTTTATACTGATCAAGTTGTTGGACTATCGTTTGGAGAAGTTGAGATTGAACATCGCTGATATCTCCATAATTCAAGATTCTTGGAGCTACTACCGTAACTGTGGTAGCTTCTTTTCTTACTCCAACTTGCGCTACAGCTTCTTCATATTCTTTAACTGCCGATTCAAGTGATTCGATAGCCTTCTTCAATCTTTCCAAACCTTCGATTTCCACTTTCACTGATAATCTATTCATGTTCATTTCCCCTTTCTTAATTGGCTAACTCTTGAATGCACCGCTTGCAAATAGGCTTGTCCCTAAATGCTTCCAAGGCATCGGAACAACCACAGAACGTACAGCCTGGTTCATACTTTTGAAAAACAATGCGGCTGCCGTCCGTGAATATCTCCAACGAGGCCTTTTCTTCGATTCCCATCGTGCGGCGAAGCTCCGCTGGAATAACTACACGTCCTAATTCATCGATCTTACGAACAATACCAGTTGCTTTCATTTCAAATCCTCCTTGGTTAATTAGTTTTAGTTGCTTACCAATTGTTCTGTATTAGCCCCTAGAATCGCATAACGCAATTCTTCACTAGGCTTCCAAGCCCTCAAAACTTCCTTGCCACGCTCGAACTCTATAGATGGAGTGTCGCAATAACTTTCTATGTTGAAGGTATTCTTATAGTGCTTCCATAACTCATTGAAGGCTTTTGAAGCGAACTTCTTATATGCGACGCTGTTTTTACCACCAACTAAATCCATTACTACTGTATTGCCAAGCTTTCGCAACGACCGCTGCTGCCCATAGTCAATAGTCATGGTGTTTTCAAGCTTTCCAATGCGGCCATCCATAACCTGAAGCTTTTCATCGTGTATAAAAATTGCTCTTATCTCAGGACTTAGATCCTCCGGTTTAAAAACATTCGACAAGAAGGCTGCTGCCAATACATCTTTTGCTTTCAATTGATACTGGACTAAATTCTCCTTCGCTTCCCCTTCCAATGTGTTTGGACTGATTTTGGCTAACCATATCGGTAAGAAATCTAGTTCTAAAACAAGTACCTCTTGTTCACCGCTTTTAGTGGGGAGTATGAATTTTCGTACCCCTTGTTTCAGAACTATATCTGATTGGATTTTAGATAATTGATTGTTTCGCTGCCCCTCACGTAATCCTAATCCATCACATACCCAGCGAACGCCAACATAGACTTTTCCGTTATTCGCTTTAATCCCAAGCAACTCGGCTCCATTAAATGAAACTGCCTTGTGCTCTACTGGATAAATGGCAATCTCTTGTTCTTTTTGATTATCCATCCATCCTTGTATTGTTGATTCGAATCGGTCTCTGTTCATTCTGCTTTCCCCTTTCTATATGGGCTTGTCCCTCAAAGCAACTCTTACGAGCTGCTCGCTTCTAATAATTCAATTTCAGCATTATCATCTGGCGGTTTATAAGTCCCGTTTTCAATTGCCCGGAGTATTGCATTTAGGCAAATACTATGCAAATACTCTTCAACATCGGGCGGAAAAAGTTTTCTATCCATGATCACCCCTCCCTGAAATATAGTTATGATGCTAGGAAGATGGGACGACCCTCTAAATTGCTCGTCTCTTCATGATTTCGCTAAAAGCGGATTCCTTGCCAAAAAAAATATGGTCTCTCGGTGTTCGATACACTTTCTCGATCATCTCAACCTTGCTATAAGAGATGTTCCCAGAATCTTTTTCCCATAGCTGCAAGGTTCTTTTGCTTATATTCAAAAGTGTCGCTGCCTCTTCCTGCGAGTAACCGAACTTGATTCGTAATGATCGTAAAGTGTCTTTCATCCGTTCGGGAATAGCACTCATGTTCGTATCACCTCCTTGATTCACATTGTATTACGCTTAAAGCGGAATTGCAAGCACATATTTTCGTTTTAAGCGAATTTTTTTACATTTTTAGTGTTGTATATTTCGTTTAAAGCGGTATAATAATAAGTAAATAAAAAAACGAGGTGCGGATTGTGACTGATAGCAAACTTAAGGAAATATTCGCTAAAAACTTACATACTTTGAGAAAACAGAGGAACATGACGCAAGGTGATCTTGCTGAATTATTAGGCGTCGGAGTATCGACTGTATCAGATTGGGAAAAGGCTAAAAAGTTACCCCGAGCAGGAGTAATTGAAAACATCTCTTCTCATTTCAACATTCCCAAAAGCAAACTCTTTGAAGAAGAAAATGGTCGGAGTTATATGGGGGTCTCAGAAGTTGCAATGGTTCCTGTAATTAAGAATGTCCTAGCAAATGAAGATGTCGTGTCCCTTGAAAATGTCGAGAAGTTTGAAGCGACACCGCTTACATGGGTATCAAGTGGAGAATACTATTACATTAAAGCAAATGGAGATAGCATGGTAAATGCTCGAATTTTTGATGGTGATTTACTATTAATACAAGCCCAAGACGATGTTGAAGAAGGAGAAATTGCTGCTGTTCTTTTAAATGGGGAAATTGTATTAAAACGTATCTTCAAAAATGGAGGTATCGTGGTACTTCATTCTGAAAATCCTAACTACAGCCCCATCTTCGGTAATGACGAATCTTGTTCCTTTAAGATTATCGGAAAGCTAAAGAAAATTCTAATTGATATGTAGAGGTGGATTAAATGGTTGTAGGTATTTACATTCGCGTATCCACTGAAGAACAAGCTCAGCACGGATTCTCAATTGATGCGCAAAAGGAGAAAATGATAGCTTATTGTAAATCTCAAGGATGGCCGGACTTTAAATTATACATAGATGACGGGTATACAGGCACAAATATGGATAGGCCAGCTCTAAATAGGCTAATCCGACATGTAGAAAATCAAAAAATCAATCTTGTTGTTGTATATAAACTAGACCGACTAAGCAGAAAACAACGGGACGTATTGTATCTTCTGGAAGAAGTATTTGAAAAACATGATACTGGTTTCAAATCAGCAACCGAACCATTCGAAACAACAACACCATTTGGAAAAGCAATGATCGGGATTTTAGCAGTGTTCGCGCAGTTAGAACGAGATATGATTGTAGAAAGAACCACAACCGGGAGGAGACAACGAATACGTCAAGGAAAATGGTATGGGGGCAGACAACCGTTAGGATATTATTGGGACAGAGAAAAAGAAAAGTTGATTATTATACCTGATGAGGCAATGCTAATTAAGGCAATCTTTGATAAATACAAAGATGGTGAATCACGTCTTTCTATAGCTGAATGGGCACAGTCTCGTTGTAAAAGCCGAGTAATAGATCACGGAGTTGTTAGGGATATTCTATCCAGAAGAATATATATAGGCGAATTAAACGATTGTGGAACTTGGATAAAGGGTAACCATGAACCCATTATCGATTTAAAAACATGGCAAGCAGTTCAAAAGGAGATACATAACCGTGAAGAAGGTTCTTCTCCAAAAGGCGAATATCTACTTACTGGTTTGCTGAAATGCGGGGTATGTGGTGAAAACGTCGTTCACGTAAAAAGAATAACTAGAAGGTATGGGAAAGTATATGAATATCACTTGTATGCTTGTAAAAATCAGCATGTAAGGAGAAAAGACAGAAACAATAACTGCTCATTAGGATACCACAGGAGAGAAAATATAGAAAAATTTGTGACTGATCGATTAAAAGCGTTATCGCTTTTTCCTGAGAAAATCAAAGAAGCTCAACAAGCTCTAAAGGTCGAAGACAGTACGGAGTCAGCACTGTTATCACTTGAAGAAAATTAAAAAAATCACATCAAGCCTGGATAATCTTTATGAGGCTATTCAAGAAGGAGATCTAAAAGCGTCGTCAGTGAGCAGTAGAATAAGGACACTTGAAGAACAGAGAGAAGCTATTGAAAACAGTATTGAGGATATAATTGATTCAAAGCCCGTAAATAGCAGTAATGAGGATTTGTTCGACATTCTTAAAAATGTCGGCATGGCATGGGATTACCTTACAGAAGATGAACAAAAAACCATCATACGAAAAGTCATTAAATCAGTTACCTTACAAAAGGAAGATGATCCGATTGTTGAACTGAATTTTCTATAAGTTATTTTTCATATTTATTATGTTTCGCTAAATCCTTCCATAAAATGAAGATACAATATGACTTCGGGCTAAGCAAAATCTACGAGCTCGTCATTAATTCTAATCCGTGTTACGCCTTCCTGCTAGAAGGCAATTCACTCATCCAAAACAAGTTGATTGTGGCGCATGTGCTCGCTCACTGCGATTTTTTCAAAAATAACGCCCGCTTCTCGAATACAAACCGTAATATGGTAGAGAGCATGTCCGTTACGGCTGAACGTATCAATCAATATGAGATGGAGTATGGCACGCAAGCGGTGGAAAGCTTCATCGACGCAGTGCTCGGCATACAGGAGCATATCGATCCGAATGTCGTCAAGCCGCGCAATCTCGATAAGGAGCGTTATATGGAGCTGAAGCAGCGCGAGCTGCGGGAAGCACAGCCAAGCAAGCCTGGCCGATACGATGACTTGTGGGAGCTGGACAATGGAGGCTCTGCTGCTAAATCATCCAAGTCAAATCTCCATGAGTTTGCGAACCGCCCTTTCCCTCCAGAGCCGGAGAAGGACATCATCTGGTTCATCCAGCAGTTCTCGCCCGTTCTGGAGGATTGGCAGCGCGATATGATGTCCATGCTGCGCGATGAAATGCTCTACTTCTGGCCGCAAATCGAGACAAAGATCATGAACGAAGGCTGGGCTTCGTATTGGCATCAGCGTATTATCCGCGAACTTGATTTAAGCAGCGAAGAAACGATTGAGTATGCAAAGCTGAACAGCTCCGTCGTACAGCCGTCGCGCCATAGCCTGAACCCTTATTATTTGGGAATCAAGCTGTTCGAGGATATAGAGAAGCGCTGGGATAATCCTACCAAGGAAGAACGGGAACGGTATGGCCGTCAGCCCGGCCAAGGCCGCGCCAAAATCTTCGAGGTGCGTGAGCTCGAATCCGATCAATCGTTCCTTCGCAATTATTTGTCGAAGAAGCTGACCGAGGAACTGGATCTGTACATCTTTGAGAAAAAGGGGCCAGAGTGGAAAATAACCGATAAGTCCTGGGAAAATATTCGTGATCAGCTCGTCTATTCACGCGTCAACGGGGGATTCCCCTACATTACAGTTGAGGATGGAGACTACCAGCGTTCCGGCGAGCTGTATCTCATGCATCAATATGAAGGCGTTGAGCTGGATTTGAAATACGTAGAGCGGACGCTGCCTTATGTGTTTACCCTGTGGGGCAAGCCAGTACACGTAGAAACGACCGTCGATGACAAGCATGTTGTATTCACCTACGATGGCAAGAAGGTGTCACGGAAGTTTATTTAGCCCAGTAAAAAAGCTGGCTTTCCCTACCTCAAGGGCGCCAGCTTCTTTCATTTTGTAATCTATTGCGGAACGGTAATGTAACGGGACATCAAATTCTTCGCGTATTTCTAGTTTTAGTCCATCAAATCCAGCATCGGCAGCTCATCCAGCGGAAGTGCTGTCTTTTCCTGTCTAGGCTGACCGTTCGCACGGACTAACGTATAAAATTCATAATTGCAAATGACGGAATAATCGTTCTCCATGACGCCTGGGTAGGCGCGATTCACGGAGTAAATCTGGCTTCGATATGCTTGAAGCGCCTTACCCTTATGCTCGCGATAATCGCTAATATCGATTCTGGCCGTGATTGGACACTTATCCTTCGGGCCCGATTCTTTGCAGTAATCATAATAATGCGGGATTGACGTGTAATATAGCGACGGCTGCTTATTTTGCGGAAAATGGGCCTCCGCCAACTGTGCTGCCATCACCGTTGCTTTGGAAATTGCTATATGATCGAGATGTCCGGTCACTCCATCTGGCGGGAAGGTCACAATCGCATCCGGCTGCAGCTCGATAATCGTCGATGTGATGCGCTGCGCCAATTCATTTATATCGAGAGACTGTAATTCGCCGTCAGGATAACGATACAGTGCAATATCGGCCACGCCTAAAATCGAGCAGGCACTGCGCATCTCTTGTTCTCGAAATCGGGCGAGCTCTTCACGGGAAGAAAAATGGAATTCGCCTGATTTCCCCTTACATCCCGATGTGGCACATGCCAAATATACTTCATGCCCTGTACTGCTAAGCTTGGCAATCGTCCCACCCGCTGCGAAGGTCTCATCGTCGGGATGGGCGAAAACGAATAGCCATCTTTTCTTCATGTTCCTTCAGCCCCTTGCTGTTCTTATCTTCCTTATGACCGAGCAGGCATCTTCTTCTGCAAATAGGAAATTCCCATGGCTGTTACGCCATCAATGGGCTCCCTGCTTGCTTCGTGAAAGGATACCTTCGGCGCATATGCTTCTATCTTATGCATGAGTCGATTGCGAACGTGTCCTTCATGTCGAAGGACGCCGCCCTGTAAAATCATTGTAAACCGAGTATTCAACAAGGACAAGTGGTTTATTACCGCTGCTGCACCTTGAAATAGCTCATCTGCTGCCGCTACAAGGATTTGTGATGCCTCCCGATTGCCTGCAATCGCAGCTCGGTTCACAATTTCCGCTAGTTCACTTACCTTGTTAACGGAATATTCCTTGCTGTACGTCCAATTAAACAGCTCCTCCTCGTTGTTCACCCCCAAATGCAAAAGAATCCATTCTCCGAGCCCTGTGCTTGTTTCTCTACCGTCATACGATTTCAAAATGGTTCGTATCGCTTCCTTGCCGATCCAATATCCGCTTCCCTCGTCTCCGACGCGATGACCCCAGCCGCCTGCCCTAGCGGTCTGCCCATCGTCATTGACGCCAAAAATAATCGAGCCTGTCCCGGCAATGACCAATACACCGGGCTCACCGCCTGTCGCGCCAAGAAGAGCTGCATAGCCGTCATTCTCCACAATAACGTGATCCGCTTCAAGGGACAGCTTATTCAATACGCTCTGCACAAGGCCTGTTATGATTTGGCGATCATGCTCAGTGTCCAGACCAGCTAGGGCGAATACGGCACAATCGATCGCAACAGCCTCGTACGACATTCTGTATTCATGCCTGCGGCAGTAATCATGCAGTGCTGCTTCAATACCATGAGACAACGCGCGAATGACTTCGTCCCCGCCAACTCCCTGATAGTTCGAGGATCCTCCCTTGCCCTGTCCAAGAACAGTCCCTTCTCGATCCAGCAGCCTCACCAGACATTTCGTTCCTCCGCCATCTACCGCCAGCAGAGGAATGCGGTATGTCTCCATCAAGAACCACTCCACTCCATGATGACTTGATCCAGATGGATCATTGCTGCTTGTATGCTTCCTTCCGCTTGACCGAGCCAATTCGCATAACCGCTATGATCCTTCCATCGAAGCTCGATCATACGGCTGATCTCTTTCGGACTCGGCCCGCCTGGCAAGGAGCGTATATTTACAAAATGATCTGGATCGAGTGCTTCGCGCAGTGTCTTATCCGTTAGTGCAGTATCCCGTCCGATATGATGACGAGCACTTTCATTGACCATCGACAATGTAATTTCATTGGCTGCCAAGCCCTGCGCCACGGAATGCTGAACGACATCACTCACGATATGATGAGCCTTGCGGAAGGACAATCCATCAGTCCGAACTAGCGTATCCGCCAGCTCTGTTACCGTTGCGAAGCTGCCCCGTGTCCGTTCGCGCAGCACCTCTTTATTCACATCCATCGTGCCGATAACAGCAGCGAATAGCCGGTACATTTTATCCATAATCGCCAGGCTTCTCCACACATAAGGCTGCATATCGTCTTCCGTATCGACGATGTCTCCGAACGGGGTATTGTGAATCATCGTCAGCACCGTATTCGCATTCCCTACGCAGCTTGACAGCAATGCGCGCATATGCTCGAACGACACCGGGTTGCGCTTCTGCGGCATAATGGAGCTGATCTGTACGTAAGGGGCAGCCACCTTCAGCGCACTGAACTCCTGCGTACACCACAGCAGCATATCTTGAACGACACGGCCTAAATTAATCGCTGCCAGTTGAACACTAGTCGCTACTTCACCCAAATAGTCGGCGCCTCCGATCGCATCGTATGAATTATCGATGAGCTCATCGAAGGCGAGCAACTCCATCATCTGCTCTCTGCTGATCGCAAAGCCTGATGTCGTAAGCGCCGCCGCTCCCATACTGCTTCGGTTGCAATTCTTGTATGCCGCAATCATTCGTCGAATGTCGCGATTGAGCGAATCGACAACAGCCATGAAATAGTGAGCAAGCGTCGTTGGCTGCGCCTGCTGTGTATGCGTATAGCCGATCATGAGCGTATCCTGATGCTCCTTAGCAAACAAAAGAAGCTGTTCATTAAGCTGCAGCGCGGAAGATAATGTGACGATCAGCTTCTCGCGCAACACCATTCGATAAATTGCAATTCCCATATCATTGCGGCTGCGAGCCAAATGCAGGTTGCCCGCGATATCGCCTGCATGTTCAAGCAATTGATGCTCTACCTGAAAAAATAGATCCTCGAATTGTCCCGTATAGCTGGTCTGCTGGAGCGCCTTGAGGTCAATCGACTGAATGGCCCGAGCAATGGCTTCCGCTTCCTCATGCGTAATAAGCTGCTGCTTCTCCAGCATGATCAGATGCGCCTTATTGATCGCCATCATGGGATCAAGCAGGTGAGCTTTCGCTTCATTAAAAGCTGGTTCAAGCACAACCTCGGTATATGTTTTCCCCGGGAAAGCAGTCCCTTCTGTTTCCATCCATGTCTCACGGTATCCCATCGCTTAATAAGCCTCCTTGTTCATCTGTAACATAGTTCTCCTATCGAGCCACTCTCGTATGAGCAGGTTCATATTTCGGTTAGCCTCTTCTGCAATAAGCTGGCCTGACTCTAAAGAGCATTGATGTATATTTCTGGTATATCCATCCCAGCCTTGAGGGGTTCCTTTTACCAACACATAAGGCAGTGAAGATAAAGGAGGACATGAATCTAATTCCAAGTCCGACTCCTTCACGGTTACCTTCTCCGGATGCAGCGCCTTCACGGCAGACATTTCATACGGCCCGCCATGTCCTCTTCCTGCCGGGCCTTTGAACAGTCCGCATCGCTGCGTATATTCGACAATTTCCATCTGCTACTAGTTGATCAGAAGGAAGCTGGCATCGGGATAGGCTCCAGTTGCTGATTCTGCAACCGTTCGTGATGGGCCCATGAACTCCGATATTACATCCATATGCTCCTTCCTCCTCTGAGGTCTGCATCGTGCAGGGAGAAACCCTGCCTCGGCTTCGCTTCCCGTTGTACCAGCCATTGTAGTACGTGTGTAGCCCCGGCCCATGGGATCTCCCTGCCGATATCCTGATGGATAAAGCTCAATGAGACAATTTACTATACGATTCCAGTGATCCGTGAAGAACCACGATTACTGGTGCTGACTAATCATGTTCACGAACATTCGAATAGAGCCCGGAACCAGTGCCGGAATCTCGCGATACCACACGAGTGAACTGTACGTATATACACCTTTGCCATAGTTCGCGGTCAGAAATGTACCTGTAAATTCCTTCTCGCCCGGATCGCCATTGGATATAAGCTCCGTGTATTCCTTGCCCCACTCCGACGGATTATAGGCCGAGCGATCTTGAATCCAGTTGTTCCAATCCTGATCTGAGATTTTGTTCGGAGCGCTGAACATTGGATGTTCCGAAGCAAGCGTTGTAACCTTGGAATTCTCGTCCGTCACCCGCCATTGAATGAGCGGCGAACCGATCTTGATTGGGTACGGTGCAAGATCCGGCGACCACTTATCCTCCGGCTTATGATATTGCACGACCAGATTTCCGCCATTTTTCACATAATTCAATAAGCGCTGATTGCTCGGAATCAGCTCTGGACGGAAGGCATAGGCGCGAATGCCAAGCACAATCGCATTGTATGGAGAGAGATCGCCCGACTCAATATCCTTCGCATCCAAATTGACCACATTGACGCCTACTTGACGCAAATATTGATCAATATTATCAAAGCCGCTGGATACATAGCCTACCTTCCACTTCTCCGGTGTTTTCAAATCGAAGGCTTGAATTTGGAGCTCTGCGGGCTGCACGAGATAGGTCTTGCCGATATGCGGATATTGAATGACCTGCGTGCCTTGCGTGCTCTGCACATTGCCGTTCTTTGCAGTTGCTGTAACCGTGAACTTGCCTGGTCTTACATTCGACGCTGCCTTAACAGAGAAAGCAACAGACTTCGTCTCTCCCTTCGCTGCAAAGCTTAGCTCCTCAGCGGCAGGCTCGGATGTCCAGCCTGCTGGAACATTTAGAGAGACAGTCGCCTTAGATGCACCCGGCGTATAATTGCGTACCGTAACTTTCACAGGAATCGGCTCTCCCGGCTTCAGCGTATTCAGAATCGTAGCACTTGGGCTGAGTGTCATTGAGTATGGAGGCAGCACCGCAACTGCATTTTGCGGTGTTGCCTGCAAGGTTGTTGCCGTCTTATACGCTTCATAATCAACCTTCCCTTGGAACACTGAAGCCTCGTATGATTTGAATAATGGAGCATCTGCCGGAACCTTGACCTCGAATACAGCTGAAGCTGTCTCATTATAGCCAAGCTTCCCTGCGCTGGTCGTTCCGACTGGCGTTGCTGTCCAGCCTGCGGGCACGTTCAAACTGAGCTTTAAGCTGTTCAACTGGGTAGAACCGCCATTAAATGCTGTGACGACGACCTTCGTCGTCTGGCCAGCTACAAGTTCGTTGGCATCTGGCTTAACCTTCACCACAACAGATGCCGCTTCCATACTCGCCTTGTTCAACTGCTCTTCCTTCACATGAAGGCGGTGGAGCAAATCCTCCTTCGTCACTGCATCCAAGCTTGATTTCTTGACATCAGCAAGCGCAGTCTGCACGTCTGCCTTCATGCCGTGGACTTCCTTCAAGACGTTGGCGAAGCTTGGGTAAGCCGCCACAATCCTGTCTGCATCCTGCTGTAGAGCTTGCAAATCCTTCGCAATTTGATTGTCCTTGCTCTTCACGCTAATTTCCTTCGCCAAATCTGCAAAGGTAAATGCGATGCCGTCGAAGAAATCTTGCTCCTTTTCCTTCGTCTTCACCGTGCTCAAATCGAGCTTATAGTAGCTATCCCCTTGAGAGGCCCCCTCGTCATACACCCTTCCCATTCCTTGGCTCTTGTGCATGAAGCGCGACTCTTCCCCGAGCTGCAGGTAAGAGGCCCCATAGATGTTGTTGTACTCCCCAATTGGCGCTCTTACGGTATAATCCTTGTCGTTAGCAGGCAAATACAGCTTCTTGATCTGCCACGGCTGAAGCCCCTGCTTCAGATGCTCAGGATATACGTCAGGATTTGCTGCATCCTTGAACGCACGCACCGTAAGCACGTTAATCGTCCGATGATGACCATGCGTAGAGTTTTCATTCAAGAATGCAGGAATGATGACATCTGGGCGAAGCTCGCGTATTTTGCGAATTAAGCGCTCGTACGCAACTGATTCCCCCCATTTCTCCAGCGTTTCCTCTACACTCTTCGAGAACCCGAAGTCGAAGATTGGATCATTCAGTTGCTCGCCGAGCATTCCCAATGTCACATTCGTGATCTTGGATGCCTCCTGCAGTTCCCGAGTTCGTATAACCCCAAGACCCTGTCCAAGCTCACTTCCAATCTCGTTCTGTCCCCCTTCCCCTCTGACAGCGATCACACTTGACGTATTGATTCCTCTTCCCAGGGAAAGGTACGCCAAGGTCGCGCTGTGCTCATCATCAGGGTGAGCTCCCGTGTTCATCGCACTTGCGATCGTCGTCAGCGGCTTGATCGACTTCCATAAATCAACAATCCCCCGATCCGCTGATACGGTCTCGGCTTGCGTGGACAGCAGCACACTGCTTCCCAATACAACGCTTAATACGATGGAACAGAACGTTGAGGCCGACTTACCTTTGATCATCAAATCCCTCCTCGAATGGTGGAATAGTTATTCTGCTGGAAATGGCCATTTCCCAGCTGTATATCATAACGTGGAAAGTGAACCCCTAGGCGGTTCCCACGCAATGACCATCGATTATATAGCCGTGTTGTCGCCCGTTATTTTGCGGGATACGAACAGCACAATGATGATCAATGTAATTTGCAGAACACCATAGGCACAAGCCGTGCCAAATTCGAATGAATACATCCGTTGGAAAATTTCGACCGAAAGCGGCGTGCTCTTGGCAGTAAAGAGCAAGATGGAAGAAACGAATTCCCCAATCCCCTGAACGAAAGCGAGCAGCGTTCCCGCCAAGATGCCGCTTAATGCCATTGGGAACACGACTCTCCGGAAGCTGTACCACCACGATGCGCCCAAATTGCGCGCCGCTTCCTCGACAGATGCATCCATTTGCACCAAGATTGCCGAAGTCGAACGGAACACAAGCGGCAAGTGACGCACGAAATACGCCAGCGGCAAAATCCAGAAGCTTCCGATCAGGACTTGATTAAAGCTGAATACAGTAGGCTCGCTAAAGGCCGCAATCAGGTTGACCGCGACGACGGTACCCGGCAGTGCCCATGGCAGCATAATCAAGACATCCAGCAGCGTCTTTCCTTTAAACCTTAAGCGAACCATCGCATATGCAGCCGCGACGCCAAAAATGACGTTTCCGATCGTCGCCACGAAGCTCATCTGGAAGCTGTTCGCTATTGGTCTCCATGTTTTACTGTCCGTGAACAGCTTCATATAATGCTCAAATGTGTATTCTGGCGGTAATATTTGCGTCGTCCATGTGCCATTCGTTGATAAAGAGATCAGCACCAGCACAAAGATCGGAAGCAGCAAAATGATGACACCAATAATCGATAAAATCATCGCCATGTACTTGCCGAATGCACTCTTCACCTCAGTACGGTGAACACTGATGCCCTTGCTCATGTTCTGGTAGTTGCGCAATCCTTGATACCAACGCATGACAAGCAGAAATACGATGGAAACAACGGAAAGAATCGTCGATTGCGCAGCAGCCATATCCAAATTGCCGTTCGTTCGGGACAAATAAATCTGCATCGTCATCGTTCGTTCAATGCCGAAAATGAGCGGCGCTGTATATGATGCCATAGCGATCATGAACACAAGGAGCGATGACGCAACGAGTGCCGGCGTGAGCATCGGCAGGATTACTCGCCGCCAAATATACAATCTCCCAGCGCCAAGACTTGCTGCCGCTTCTTCGAGCGAAGGATCGAGCCCTCGAATTGCAGATGAAGCCGTCATGTAAAAATAGGTGTACATTGTAAACGTATGTACCACCAGCACGCCCCAAATCCCTTTCAAATAGAAAGGAACTTGGTCGAGATGCAGCAGTTCCTTAAGTGCTCGCGGAATGATCCCGCTCTCCCCATATAAGAACGTAAATGACAATACGCCGACAAGCGGCGGCAGCGCCATCGGAACGAGCACAAGCACAGCCAGCACCTTCCTGCCGGGAAACTCATACCGCTCCAGCAAAAATGCCATCGATACACCCACAATCGCGCACGTAATCACACTTAACACCGAAATATAAATGCTGGTCCACAATGCTTCCAAATTAGACGTATGCTCCAGACTGAAAAATCTCGTGTAGTTCGCCAGCGAAAATGCGTCCTCGACTTGAATACTTTGTACAAATGTTTGAAATAGCGGATAGACGACATATGCCAAGAGAACAAGAAAGAGCGGCGCTACGAGTACATATACAAAATACGGCGATTGCGTAATCGGGCCCGATCGGCGGAGTACGCCCACTCTTGGCTTGGATGGACGAGGCGCGTTAGGTGTGTTCGTTATCATCATTCATCCCCTCTCTATCCTAAGAAGTAAATGCTTTCTTTCGGAATGAGCAGGGAGATGGCTTCGCCACGCCCGCGAACCCGATGCCCTTGATTGACGAACATCGCCTTCAGCTGCTGATCCGCCACCTGCGATACATAGTTCACGCTAACACCAGTGAATTCAGATATAACCACATTGCCCGTTACGATGTTGTCGCCGATGTCATCTTGCCGCGCCTCGCGGATCGATTCTGGGCGAATCGACAATGTCACCTTCCTGCCTGCTTCCAACGTGCAGTCTGGAGATACATTCGCTGCGAGCCCTCTCAAGCTCAGCCCGGGTGCTACGCGAACGACCGCCTCATCATTTTCAATCTGCTCTACCGTACCTTCCCACAGATTGGACTCCCCAATAAAGGAGGCAACGAATCGGTTAACAGGCCGATTATATATTTCTTCAGGACTGCCTATCTGCTGCACAACCCCGCCCTGCATCACCATAATGCGATCAGACATTGCCATTGCCTCGGCCTGATCATGAGTGACGTAGATAGTCGTGATCCCCAATTCTAATTGCAGTCTCTTAATTTCGATTCTCGTTTCTTCACGGAGCTTCGCATCCAGATTGGACAGCGGCTCATCAAGAAGCAAAATTTGCGGTTCTATGACCAGCGCTCGCGCCAAGGCAACACGCTGCTGCTGTCCACCGGACAATTGGTCGATGCGGCGATTGCCGTAGCCCTCCAAATGAACCTGCCGCTGCGCGCGTTCCACGCGCTCCACGACTTCTGATTTTGGAACCTTTCGCACCTGAAGGCCAAATGCAATATTTTCAAACACAGTCATGTGCGGAAATAAAGCGTAATTTTGAAATACCATTCCTGTATTGCGCTTATTCGGCGGAACCGTTGTCACATCCTGATTGCCAAATGCGATTCGCCCCTCGCTCGGAAAATAAAATCCTGCAATCATGCGCAGTGTTGTCGTTTTGCCACAGCCGCTCGGTCCGAGGAAAGTAAAAAATTCCCCCGGCTGAATTCGGATATTCACGTCCGTAACTCCCTTAACGTTCCCGAATTGCTTACTTACATGCTCTAGTGCAACCTCTATCAAGCTGGCTCCCTCCTGTCGGTAAACTGATCAAGGTCAGGCGAAGGGCCCATCCTCCGCCTGAACACTTTATTTTGAACCTTTGCCCTTGATGTTCTCGTCCCAATGCTGCATCCATTCTTTTTCCTTCTGCGCCATTACCGCCCAATCCATGTCAAGCGGCTTCAATTCCAAGCCCTTCAGCCAAGCAGGAAGCGTATCCTTGCTGATATCTGTACGCGTTGGAATCTGGAACAACTTCTCAGCCAGCTCTACCCGCAATTTAGAGTCAAAGAGGAATTCATAGAACTTCATAGCTGCCTCTTTATTCTTGGCCCCCTTCACCACACCGACGCCGTCAACCAAAATTGGCGCTCCGCTAGCCGGATAAATAAAATCAAACGGCTGATTCTGCAATTCCTTCTGAATCATAATGTCCTGCAGGTTCCACAGTGACAGGGTGCCTTCCTCGCGAGCCAACTTCAAATACAGATTAGTCGGATCTTGAGCGTACTCCTTCGTATTGGCATCCAGCTTTTTCAGCCAGTCAAAGCCTTTCGCCGGGTCATTGGCATCCTGCTTATAAATCATCGACGAATAAATCGTTCTCATCGTGCCGGAGGCAAGCACCCCGCGAATGATGATTTTGTCCTTGTATTTTGGATCGAGCAAATCGTCCCAGTCTTTTGGGGCGTCTTCTTTTTTCAAGGCATGGGAATTGTACATAATGACCTCAGGCAGCAGCATCTCTCCATACCAGCGATCCTGGCTGTCCTTGTACAAAGCAGGAATGCTGTCAGCGAAGCTTGGCTTCACGCTTTCCAGCAGGTCTTCACCTGCTGCGGTCATCAGCGCCGATTGCGTACCGCCCCACCAGAAATCCGCCTGCGGGTTCGCCTTTTCCCCACGTACGCGCTCCAAGATTTGCTGCGCACCCATCGTGAGCACTTCTACTTCCATATCCGGGTATTTCGCTTCGAACTTCGGGATAATTTCATCAACGACGTTTTTGTCTCTCGCTGTGTAGATAACCAGCTTTTCTTTGCCTGATGATGCTTTTTCTCCCGCTTGTTGTCCGCCTTCAGATGCAGTCCCGGAACCGCCGCCGCAAGCCGTAAGTGCCAGCATTGCAAGGACAAGCACAGAGCTCATCAACCAAGTTTTTGCGTTCCCCTTCGAATGTTTCATGACGTTCCCCCTACCATTCATTTTTTTGATTCTGGTTTCGCACTGTATCGAATGAATTCATCTTCAATGGACGAAATGAATCTAAGCAATATGGATAAAAGCTATGCGAATGCACAATACAATAGCCTGAATTTATCCAACTAAACAGCCATGTGTGCTTGTTATTCGTCATGCGGGCAATCCCTTTTCACCCTAAAAAATCACGATTGAATTCGCCTTGCTGTTGCAGGAATACAGGGATGATCTGCTTTTTCTCTATGATGAGTGTCGGTGTGAGTAAATGCGAAGTGTGTGTATGTGTAAAATATGTAAGATGCGTAAGGTGGTAAAGTGACTAAGTAGAATATCGATCAAATGAGTAGTCGTTCTACGTTGATAAAAGGGAGAGTTGCATTTGTGAGTAGTGCATCCATCTAAGTTGGATTTCTGCAATAGAAGTAGAGTTGACTTGATGTCAATGTGATAGGTGTGATTCTTACAAATTCTGAAGCCAGCTATGTCATAAAGCAATATGTGCGGGAAATATCGCATCATTTATCTTTGAAATTTGGCCGTAGAGGGGAAAGCCTCCAGCGTGCAATGAATAGCCCCGATCAAGCCGGCCTGATCGCCAAGCAATGCCATCTTCATGATCGGAACAGAAGGAACCCATTCATTCAGCCAATGTTGCATTTTGCGAATGCCTTCGTCCCCAATATGCAGCATTTCACCGCTTAAGATAAGCAGCGCCGGATCCATCACACTTGTTACATTCGCAATCCCATATGTCCAATGCCGGCAGACATCATCGAATAACAATTGGGCTGCTTCGTTTCCTTGATTGGACAAATCAACAATCTGCTTGATGATGCTTGTTCCTGTCTCCATAGAAGGGAGAAGCTTAATAGCTTTATCGTAGATCGCCCTTACCGAATAATTGCGCTCGAACACGCCATACTCGCCTTTGACTTGATTGCCAATGGGCCCGATCATCATGTATCCAATCTCGCCGCTTGCCTCATTAGCTCCTCGATATAGCTGTCCGTCAATAATCATGCCAGCGCCGATTCCCGTACCTGCATACATGTAGATGAGATTGGAATGACCTACGCCGATCCCCTTATGAAATTCACCCAGTGTCATCAAGTTTACGTCATTCTCAATGACAACAGGCAGACCCAGCGCTTCCTCGATCTCCTTCTGCACCGGAAGTCCCATCCAGCCTGTACTGGGGGCGTAGCTGACGGTTCCGGCAGTACGTTGGGTAATTCCCGGCAGACCAAGTCCCATTCCAAGCAGACGCTCCTTCGGAAAGCCGCTTGCGGCAAGCAGTGTGTCTAGGCCCCGCCGAATGCTCTGAATTGCCGTCTCGCCATTCATGGAATGCTGTAAGTTCGTCGTGCGCGAAACGAGCATTTCCCCCTTTAAGTTCGCAATCGCCAATTGCAAAGCGCTGCCTTCAAATACCGCGCCGATGACACCATATGCATCGAAGTTATATTCCAGAAGAATCGGCTTTCTGCCGCCCTTCGATTCGCCGTAGCCGACTTCGCTGATCAAGCCTTCCATAATCATTTCATCCACTAGTGCGGATACGCATGGCCGGCTTAATTCCGTTAACTTCGCCAAATCGGCTCGCGATACTCGAGGGTTATCTCGCAATTGATGAAGAATTCCCTCACGGTTAATATGCTTCACCAATTTTGCGTTTCCCGTTTGGCCCCTGCCAATCAAAAAGCCCTCCCCCTCCCATCTAAGTTAGTTAAAATTATTAACAAAGTCTTGTTGGAGATAGTTTATTGTATGCGCTTACAAATTGTCAATCGTAAATTTCCTAAAATTTCGTATTTTTATTTTTTATCTTTTTTTGCTTCATAACAAGCTGCTGCCAGCGTCCAACACTGCAGCTATCTCCCCTACAAAGCCAAGTTATACGTTTCATGCCTAGTAGACAATGATGCTGAATATGAATATTAATAGCGTTACAGCCTAGACATTCATCCTTTGAAAACCATGTTGAGGAGGATACACATGCAGCAAAGGCTCGTCATTCCACGCTTATCCGTCATGATGTTCATGCAGTTTTTTGTGTGGGGAGCATGGTACGCAACCGCGGGCCTCGCGCTCAGCAAATACGGCTTGTCGTCCATTATTGGAACCGCTTACTCCGTTGGTGCGATTGCATCCATTATTGCTCCATTCTTTCTTGGCATGATTGTTGACCGCTTTTTCGCCTCGGAGCAAGTAATGGGGCTCCTTCATTGCGTTGGAGGCCTGCTTCTCTGGGTAGTTGGCAAGCAAGTCGAAGCTGGCAGCGGAACGACGCTGCTGTGGATATTATTTTTGTATATGCTGTGTTATATGCCCACTCTCGCGTTAAGCAACAATGTAGCTTTTCACCATATTGCGGATGCTGCGAAGACGTTCCCTATGATCCGCGTGTTCGGCACAATCGGCTGGATTGTCGCAGGCATTTTAATTGGACAACTGGGCTATTCGGACAGCTCCGTCATCTTCTATATTTCCGCCATCGCTTCCGTGCTTCAGGGCGTATTTAGCTTTACACTGCCTCACACCCCCGCACCTGCTAAAGGGAAGCCTTTGTCTGCCCGCGATCTGCTTTGCCTGGATGCACTCTATATGCTGAAGGATCGCAGCTACTGTATCTTTATCGTCTGTTCCATGTTGATCTGCATCCCGCTGGCCGCCTACTATTCATTCGCTTCCCCATTTTTAGAGGCCGCTGGATTCGCCAATGTGGGCATTGTCATGACAATTGGCCAAATGTCAGAGATCGCCTTCATGCTGCTCATTCCCTTCTTTTTCTCCGTTTCGGCATAAAAGTGATGCTTTTGGTAGGCATGCTTGCTTGGACACTCCGATACGCACTGTTTGCCTTCGGCGCGCCTGATCAGCTTGCACCGCTCATGATAATAGGCATTGCCCTTCACGGCATTTGTTATGACTTTTTCTTTGTAACCGGTTTTATTTATGCAGAGCAGCAAGCAGGCGACAAAGTAAAAGGCCAAGCGCAAAGCTTGTTGCTCCTCTTCACCCAGGGCATCGGAATCTACTTCGGTTCGCTCATTGCCGGAAGCCTGTTCAATCAGACCGTGACGACCAACGGAGCGGCGGCGCTCGAGCAATGGAAGGGATTCTGGTTGTATCCAGCTGGAGCTGCGCTCGTCGTAGCGCTGTTGTTCTTGCTGCTATTCAAGTCGAAAGAAGCAGCACCTGCTGCACATCAGCAAGGTGCTACATTAGAAAGGAGAGGAACAAAATGAATCGTACAAAAGTAAAAGTAGCGATTTTCGGAGCGGGCTTCGTGGCAGATATACATATGGAATCCTATGCTCGATTCGTTCCAGAAGCAGAGGTTGTTGCTGTATATGCCCGAAATCGTGAAAAAGGAGAGGCCTTCGCAGCTCGGCATGGAATTCCGCAGGTGTATACAGCTATAACTGAACTGTTATCGCATTCCGAATGTGATGTGGTCGATATTTGTCTGCCGAATTCCCTTCACCATCGCGCATGCATTTCAGCCGCAAAGGCCGGCAAGCATGTCATTGTGGAGAAGCCGCTCTGCGTCACCCTGGAAGAAGCCGATGATATGATCGATGCCTGCCGAAGCGCTGGGGTAAAGCTTATGTATGCGGAGGAACTGTGCTTCGCGCCGAAATTCGAGCGGGTACGCAAGCTGGTTGAGTTGGGCGCTGTTGGTGATGTTTATATGCTGAAGCAAACAGAAAAGCATTCGGGGCCGCACAGCGACTGGTTCTATGATATCGAGCAATCAGGCGGCGGCGTACTCATGGATCTGGGCTGCCATGCACTGCAGTGGTTCCGCTGGATGCTGGGCGGAGCCAAAGTGAAAAGCGTATATGCAACAATGTCTACGGTACGGCATGGAGCGATAACGAAGGGAGAAGATAATGCGATCACGATAGTGGAGTTCGAGAATGGCGTTACGGCCATAGCGGAGGATAGCTGGGCGAAACCTGGCGGCATGACGGACAACATAGAGGTATATGGTACGAAAGGGGTTAGCTATGCAGACTTGTTTCAAGGCAACTCTGCGCTGACCTACAGTGAGCATGGATATGACTATGCGATGGAGAAGGCTGGCTCCACGCAGGGGTGGTCATTTACGATCTATGAAGAAGCATTTAATCAAGGATATCCACAGGAGCTGAAGCATTTCATTGCATGCGTGCAAAATGATTTGGAGCCTTGCGTGACAGGAGAGGACGGGCGAGCCGTACTCGAAATCATCTATGCGGCTTATGCATCCGCCAGATTAGGCCGCAAGATCGAGCTGCCGTTCCATGCAGAAGTGAAACGCCCTGTAGAGCTATGGCTCGAAACAGAATGATAAGCTAAGACATCTGCTCTTGTAACAAAAAATAATGGACAAATAAAAAGGCTGCTGCTCTCCTGCTCGTAAGGAATGCACCAGCCTCTTTAACGTTCCAACATTAGATATATAGTTAATTAATTGCATTAATCTTCTCTCGTTTCATTTTCCAAGAAGACTCCCCGTCTACAAATTGTCCTGAATCGACTTTTGATGCCGCTTCATGTGCATTCTCCATTCGTTCATCTCTTGGTCAGACAATGTGTGGAAGGTATCTACTTTCTTGCTTGAACCGTCCTTGAAAAGGACGACGAACTTAGGAAATACGGGTATGAACAAAATTCCTACACGTCCTTGCTCTATACGAATATCTGCTACATCAGTCCACGCGGCACGAAGCCCATATTCATTCCATATAGTCTCGTCATCGTAGGACAATATCTTATTGTTTCGTGCAGTCAATGCCCGTAATGATACAACAAGATTGCTGCCGCAATAGGCAAACCCAATGCATGCAGCAGCTGCAAGAGCAATCCGCAAGCTGAGCGTCAATTTGAAATCGAGAATGGCCAGAGTAAGAAGGACTGCCGAAAATAGAATACAAATAAGTGCAATGAACAATTGGGCAACTGCTTTTTGTTTCCGATACACCACATGATGCATGTTCGCATTTCTCCCTTTTCCACATGTTGTTCAGTTACTTAGCTTTCATTTCGACAGCGTGTCCCCATTCCCCTTCTCACTCCACTTGACATTGCTGCGAAGTTATGCCATATACTTCCTAATTATGCGCCTGCACATTCTGTCACGTCTTCAGTATTCAATCTTTTCTGTTGGAATAGCGTCAACTGCGGCAAACAAATACCTGCAAAAATAAGCACGATCCCTGCCCACTGCAATACGGTTACCTGCTCCCTAAGAACAAGTACAGACATAATTACCGCCGCAGGCAGTTCAGCCGCTCCCAATATGGTTCCTAGTCCAGATCCAATCTTCGGAACTCCGATTCCGAAAAAGATGACGGGAATAATAATGCCGAGCAAGCCCATTGGCAGGCCGAACTTCCACAGGCCACTGCTCAGGGTGCCGTCAAAAATGAAGGCTGGAGGAAACATAACGAATACAACCAGCATCGCTCCAGTAATCATCGACAGGCTTTTCGTTAAAATTGGTACATCGGTTGCAACCCTTCCACTTGCGAAAATATAAACGGCAAAGGAGATCGCGGAAATCATTCCGAATATCGCCCCTTTCCAGCTCAGCCCAGACAGTCCATGATCAGCCAAACCTCCCGCGAAGACAGTTCCCACAAGCAAAATGACAACCGAAATGACCTTCATGCGCTCAGGGCGTGTCCGCGTAACAATAGACTCAAGCAATACACCAATCCATGTAAATTGAAATAGAAATACAACAGCGATAGATGCTGGCAATTCCCCGACGGCAAGACCGTACGTAATTGATGTGCAGCTAACAGACAAACCACAAGCCAGCAAAACCGCTG
This sequence comes from Paenibacillus alvei DSM 29, assembly GCF_000293805.1. Lineage (GTDB taxonomy): Bacteria > Bacillota > Bacilli > Paenibacillales > Paenibacillaceae > Paenibacillus_B > Paenibacillus_B alvei. The sequence goes on from NZ_AMBZ01000011.1 coordinate 86,965, forward strand.
CTTGCTTCCAACGAAGCTTATACCGTGAGAAAAGTAATGCCATTCCAACTAGCATTAGCCATCCAAAGAAATATTGTCCCCCTACAATTTCCGGAACAGTAAATCCTTCTCTGATTCCCAGCTTCATGATCGATGATAAGGTTCCATAGCTGCAAGCACCAAGGAATACAAGAAGTGCATACTGAAGCAATTTCATAATGATGTTAGGCTCCTCTCACTATATGCACGCAAAAAAGCCCCCTGCGCTATTGGCAGGGGGCGAACGAAACCAAAGGGATCGGGCTATGGCATTACGAGTCAGTACGTTATACCTGAGAACGCGGCCATTCACACGCCTTTGCAAAATTTCGCCTCTCTCTCCGCTGCCGGGGCTGCGAACAGAGTTTGGTGCATACCGTTCTATTTATGCAACTCCATTGTAGTAAGCATCGTTCACGATGTCAATCAATTGCTTCCCCTCCGGGCGACAGTGGAATCCAAGTAGTTCCTCCAACGACCGGCGCAACTTGTGTTACAATAGAACCATCATACGCTGTCAAAAAGGATAGGAGCGGCATCATGTTAGCAATTATTTATGATTTGGAAATGACCGTGAAGCGTAAAAAAGGGGCGTTTGCCGAAATCATTGAAATTGGAGCGGTTAAGGTAACGGAGAGCGACGATAAATTCGTCATTGCCGATACGTTTCAAGCCTTCGTCAAACCGACTCTTTCCCCAAAGTTGACGGAAGATACGGTTAATTTTACAGGTATTACACAAGAGGATATTACAAACGCATCAACCCTGCAGGATGTACTGGATCAATTCATCGCATGGATCGATACAGATGACTATGCACTCTGCTCCTGGGGCCCTGATGACAAAACACAATTTCTTAAAGAATGCCGCCAGAAGAAGATTCCTTTGCACTGGCTGCGCAACCATAACAATTTGCAGAAGCAAGTATCGACCGCTATGAAGCGTGAGCATAACCAGCAAATTGGACTCAAGTCTGCGCTGGAGGCATTGGACGTCCCGTTCGTCGGTAATCAGCATCGGGCGCTGGATGATGCCTACAACACGGCACTCATATATATCCGCATGCAGGAACACATACAACTGACTCGCAATGATGTTCAGGAGCATCCAAGCTATGAAAGCAATGTCGTATACCGGGACGATACAGGCGACGAAGAGCGAGACAATCCTTTCGCAGCGCTTGCCAATTGGAATAAGGACGAAGAAGACAAATAAAACACGGTTTGTCCCAACATATGGGGCAAACCGTGTTTTATTTAAATGTTATATCTATGATTCCGTCTCAGTGTGATTGCTTTTAGCTTTTACAAAACAGCAAACTCATCCGGATTCGGGCCCACTCGCTTGTCCTCATTCAGTGCATCAATGCTGCTCAGCTCCGTGCTGCTTAACTCAAAATCAAATACGTCGAAGTTCTCGCGGATGCGCGACGGTGTAATCGATTTTGGAATCACGACATGTCCGTGCTGCAAGTGCCAGCGTATCACGACTTGAGCTGGTGTTTTGCCGTGTGCGGCAGCAATTGCTGTGATTTTTTCGTTCTGCAAAATGTCTCCGCCCTGCATAAGAGGGCTCCAAGCCTCCAAATAGATATCATGGCGTTGGCAAAATTCACGGAGTTCGTTCTGAGCCAAGCGAGGATGGCATTCCACCTGGTTCACAACCGGCTTCACGCTGCACTCCTGCATGAGGCGTTCCAAATGCGGAACATGGAAGTTGGATACACCGATCGAACGTACGCGACCGTCTGCATACAGCTTCTCCAACGCTTTGTACGTATCTACATACAAATCTTGAGAAGGTACTGGCCAATGAATCAAATACAAATCAAGATAGTCTGTCCCCAACTTATGTAAGCTCTCTTCAAATGCCTTCAGGGTAGCATCGTATCCTTGATCAGAATTCCATACCTTCGTTGTCAAGAATATATCTTCGCGCTTCACGCCTGACTCTTGAATCGCTTCGCCAACGCCTGCTTCATTCTTGTAGATAGCGGCCGTATCAATCAAGCGATAGCCTGTTTGCAATGCAGTCTTCACCGCATCCTTCACCTGCTGTCCTTCCTCTACGCGCCATACCCCAAGTCCTAGCTGCGGCATGCTCAAGCCATTATTCAACGTAATTTGCATGTTCATTGCCTCCTTCATCCCTGTAACGAACTCGGTCATTAATCCGACCTATCCGCTCCATCTTCTTGAATCGCTCTAGGCACCGCCAAGCAGATTGATTCATCCATTTTAGTATAGTATTAAACCGCAGTCTGGTGCAAACCATCATGTCGGATCTCCTTACAAAGATATGGCAAATGCGTACAACATCGTTGCACCCGGCACATCTGAAGAACTTAATATAACTTTGGAAATAAGTAGACTACTGCATTGACTTCCCAATCGGATGCTGATAACATACTGCCATAACACCAATATCTCAGTTATCTTATAGGAAATATAATAATTAATCAACCCAACAACGACGACTTATGATTTCAGTCGACCGGATCACCGGAGACGCATACCTAACTGCATGATTAGGGGTGTCTTCGGTTTTTTGTATTTATTACAACGATAAGGGAGGAACATGCATGAACAGTCAACCATCGCAGCTTGAATTGAACAGCATCCATCCGAAATGGCTGGATCGCATCGCAGAACAATTGAAAGGCTTGAACTACGGATCACTGACCATTACGATTCATGACGGCCACATTGTACAAATGGAACGTACAGAACGCACCCGCTTCGAGCTGGAAAGTACGAAGGGAAGGAGGCATTCTCGATGAAGACACAACGATTGCCGGTGCGCTTCGTAATCATGCTGTCCGTATTGACGCTAGCCTTTCTCGCCTCCTGCGGCCGAACAGAAGCAGGCAAGCCGGAAGCAGCGGAAGGCGCCAAGCAGCCTGCCTCCGAGGAGACGGTTGAACTGCAGAACGTATCCTACGATCCGACTCGCGAGTTGTACGCAGACTTCAATAAAGCTTTTGCTGCACATTGGAAGGAGGTCGCTGGACAAAATGTCGTCATAAAGCAATCTCATGGCGGCAGCGGCAAGCAGGCTCGTGCTGTCATCGACGGCTTAAAGGCCGATGTCGTAACCTTGGCGCTCGCGTACGATATCGATGCAATTCGCAAGGCTGGCCTAATCCAGGACGGCTGGCAGTCCCAATTTAGGCATAATAGCGCCCCGTATTACTCCACGATTGTATTTCTGGTGCGTAAGGGCAATCCGAAGGAAATTCATGATTGGGATGATTTAATCAAGCCCGGTATTCAAGTAATCACGCCGAACCCCAAGACTTCCGGAGGAGCACGTTGGAACTATCTTGCTGCATGGGGCTATGCGTTGTCAGAGAACAATCAGGATGAAAAAAAGGCGAAGCAATTTCTCTCAGCTCTATATGCCAATGTCCCTGTATTGGATTCGGGAGCGCGCGGGGCAACAACCACCTTCGTCGAACGAGGGATTGGCGATGTTCTCATCTCATGGGAAAACGAAGCATTTCTGGCCACGAACGAGCTGGGGCAGGACAAATTCGAAATCGTGGTGCCGAAGCTGAGTGTGTTGGCAGAGCCGCCTGTATCTGTCGTCGACAAAACCGTCGATAAGCGAGGAACACGTAAAGTTGCAGAGGCATACTTAACGTATCTCTATTCAGAGGAAGGACAAGAGATCGCTGCGAAGCATTATTATCGCCCACGGCTTGAGGCTGTTGCTGCCAAGCATACGTCTCAGTTCCCAGAGTTGAAGCTGTTGACCATGCAAGATGACTTTGGCGGTTGGGAAGAGGCACATCAAAAGCACTTCGCGGATGGAGCATTATTCGATCAAATCTATAAAAAGTAGAAGGGAGCACGGTAATCATGACCTCACACTCCACCGCCCTGAGCCGCTCTCCAGAACCGCCGCGGAAGCGCCCCTACTCCGTGCTTCCCGGCTTCCGTTTTACATTGGGTTATACTTTACTGTATATGTCCCTTATTGTGCTTATCCCATTATCAGCGATTGTCTTGAAAACATCGGAACTGAGCTGGAATGAGTTTTGGAACACGATTCTTGATGAGCGCGTCATCGCTGCTTATCGAATCAGCTTTATCGTTTCCTTTGCCGCGGGGCTCTTGAATGTTGGATTTGGGCTCATCGTCGCTTGGGTGCTTGTCCGCTATTCATTTCCCGGAAAACGGTGGATCGACGGACTGATTGACCTGCCGTTCGCGCTGCCTACCGCAGTAGCAGGCATTGCTCTTACATCCATTTACGCGGAGAACGGTTGGGTTGGCCAACTGCTGTACCCACTCGGCATTCACAGCGCTTATTCACTGCTTGGCATTATGATAGCACTTACCTTTATTGGATTTCCCTTCGTCGTTCGCACGGTTCAGCCTGTTCTGGAACAATGGGGTACAGAAGTCGAAGAAGCAGCTGCCACATTAGGCGCCAAGCGCTCCTCCGTATTTATGAAAATTATTCTTCCCGAGTTGGTTCCACCGCTGCTGACAGGCTTTGCGCTCGCCTTCGCGCGAGGAATTGGCGAATATGGTTCTGTCGTATTCATATCCGGCAATATGCCGTATAAGACCGAGATTGCTCCGCTGCTCATTATGACGAAGCTGGAACAATACGACTATGCCGCAGCCACTGCAATCGCGCTTATTTTACTGGTCATTTCCTTCATCCTCCTCTTCCTGATCAATCTGATTCAATGGCGGATGAGCGCTCGAACTTTCAGCTAGAACAAATTACCCAGATCTGTCTTATTTCATAAATCTATTTCCTAAGGAGGAGAACATCTGAATGACGCATATTCCCTTGCTGCACGGCCATTCCAAGTCTCAGCCCAAACTCCTGCAGGAATTGGAGTCGCATCGCAATCATCGCCCACCGTCAGCCTCTCAAGCTAACAACTGCACCACGGAATCACCCGTCGTCCGATATACACTTATTGTGATTGCACTTGGTTTTATTAGTCTCGTCCTGCTGCTCCCATTAGCGGCCGTATTCGTGCAAGCCTTCAAGCGAGGTGCGGATGTCTATTTGGCAGCACTTCTTGATCCGGATGCCTTGCAAGCTATCCAGCTTACGCTGTTCACTGCGGCAATTACTGTGCCCTTGAATGCCCTATTCGGTCTAGCTGCAGCTTGGTGCATAACCAAGTTCTCCTTTCGCGGCAAACAATGGCTTATTACCTTAATGGATCTCCCCTTCTCTATATCGCCTGTCATTGCAGGTTTTTTATTTATTCTGATCTTTGGCGCTAACGGGTGGTTCGGTGAATGGCTGGATGATCATAACATTCGGATCGTATTTGCGCTGCCTGGCATTGTGCTAGCTACTCTATTTGTTACATTTCCCTTCGTGGCAAGAGAACTCATCCCGCTTATGCAGACGCAGGGCATACAGGAAGAAGAGGCAGCCGCAACCTTAGGAGCTAGTGGATGGCGCATGTTCTGGCGCGTAACGTTGCCGAACATAAAATGGGGGCTGTTGTACGGTATAATCATTTGCAATGCAAGGGCAATGGGGGAATTTGGAGCAGTATCCGTCGTATCGGGTCATATACGAGGCGAGACGAACACGATGCCGCTCCATATTGAAATTCTATATAACGAATATCAATTTTCTGCCGCGTTCGCCGTTTCTTCGCTGCTTGTATGTGTAGCTTTATTGACCATTGCGGCTAAGCATTGGCTTGCCCGCAAACAAGAATGAGTACGGCCTTTCCGTCGTAATCGTATCCAGGATGTCAACTGCGATCCGCTGTGCAGCATGCGGGTGCGTTAGACTCGCCATACTGCGTTTCATCGTTTCTAGCAGTGAAGGCTGATTGTACGCATCGCACAATCTTATCGCCAGCTCTATATCTTGCCGCGCAACAAGGGCTGCCCCATGTCGGGCGAAATATCGAGCATTCTCTCGCTCTTGACCCGGTTGGGGACGTGCAATAAATAGCGGAACCTGCAGGGCAAGTGCTTCGGTCAACGTAACGCCTCCTGCCTTCGTCACCATCGCATCGGCGCAAGACATAAGCTCGTGAATTGCTGTCACATAGCCGAATATATGGACATTCCCAGCATAGATAAACTTCGCCCGAAGCTCTGATTCCCGGCGTTCATTTCTGCCGCATACGATCGCAGTCTGATGATTCGGTATTCTTTCAAGCAAGCGAAGAAATCGATTCGATAACGCCTGAGTTCCGAGTCCACCTGACATGATTAAAGTGGTGCGAAGATTCGAATTTAATCCATATTTACGGTACATAGCTTCTGATTTCAAATGGCTAGAACAAAGAAAATGCTGCTTGTTCGAGGCTGCTGGCTGCATCTCAAATTCATCGCGAATGGGAATCCCACTTACATGCACAAGCTCTGGAGAGATGCCTGAGAGAATCATTTGTTCAGCTAGATCGTCCGTAGCGACGTAGTACCGATCCGTTGTGGACAATATCCAGCGATGATGCAGATCATAATCAGTTATTACTGTAAACGTAGGGATATGCTTGTTCATTTTGCGGACAACAGAGGATACATCAAAATAGGGAAAAGTACTAATAATGCCATCTGGCCGATGCTCCACCAGAAGCTGCTTGAGTTTTCGCTTGCCTAGCGTAAAGCCAGTTCGTACAAGAGGATGTGTTCGTTCTATTCGACGGGTTGAATAGTAGCTCCATCCATAATAATGAATGCCGTATTGCGACAACGTCTGACTTTGCACAAATAAAAAACGAAACATCGCATCCATCATCGGATGCGCCTCTGCCATTAAATCTACAACGATAACCTGCGCCCCCAGCCTTTCCAACTGACCTTTGAGTGCGTGTGTAACCATCCAATGCCCCTCCCCGAATCGGGACGTTAAGATCATGATCTTGTAAGCAGCATTCTGCATTCTTTATTTTTCCTCCTTTCCTTCGGATATTTTATTTTTCTCTCCTTTCCTTCGGATTATAACGCTTCATCCTCATCAGAGATTTAACGGAAGTTGGATGTTTTGTGAATAGAAAGCAAAGAGCCGCCCAGTCCCTCTGAGAGGCGGCGGCTTGCTGGCGGATTTACCTTCTATTCATTGATTATTGCTCTTCTGTGGATTCAGTCTCACGGAAAGGATACTGATAGTTAAGAGGCTCATCAAATGTGGCATAATCGAAGTTAACCATCAACAGCATAATGCGCTGACCTGTTCTTGGATCGCTAATAATGAGATGGTCACGGCCAGCAGCCTCAATTTTTCCACGGAATATCTTAGCGTTCCATTCCGAGTTGTTCTCATATGTCATATAGAACGTCCCGACCTTGCCAATGTTCAAACGTAAAATATTTTCGATGAAAGATTGCTCTTGAGGAAGCCCCGTAATTGTGCCGGAAGGTGTCATCAAATCTCCGCTGGAAACCATAGGCGGTGTAGCTTGCTGCATAGCAATTGGTTGTTGCATTGTCGTAGGCTGTTGCATCGCCATAGGCTGCTGCATTGACATAGGCTGCTGCATTGACATAGGCTGTTGCATGGCCATAGGCTGCATTGACATGGGCTGCATTCCCATCGGCTGCATCGCCATAGGCTGATTTGCAGTAGGGTGGTGCATTGCCATATGCTGCATCGTTACACCTTGCGTCCACGGAGCAGGATATGGTGTCGGTGTTGGGCTAGTCGGAGCTGTTGAGCCGCAGCAAGACCCGCCTTTTGACATGCTCATTGGAGAAATCGAATGAAAATCGGATTGGTTTGGAGTTGGATTACCATAACTCATGTAATTCATGCAACACTCTCTCCTTTACAGTCTCTACATGGACTGATTTTATAATGACTAACCATTACCCACTGTATACTTCTGGACAGTCGTCTCCAGATGGAGAAAAGAAACTATGTGCCCTATAGCGACCTGAATTTTGTTGATTGAACCACGTATCCGGGCAATCTCCAACTGGTCTGAAGAACATAGTGCATTATGAAGCAGGCCAGGTGCGTTTCCATTAATCGCTCGCTGCGCCAACCGAATATCGGCATCACGGGCACGCTGATCGGAATAACCCTTCTGCGCCGCCTCAATCCCCTGGATTTTGATACCATATCCCTCATTGAGCGAATATCCTGGAAATCTAAGCAGTCCCCACGGATTCGGTTTACCCGACATTGCCTACCGTGAGCATGCCAGGCTCCCCCTCATCTTCTGCTTCAGCCCGCATAAGCGTGCAAGGAGCCTGACATCTTCTGAATTCACCTTAATGACCGCCATCTGCAACCTCCTTCCTCCTGTCACTCGATACCATCATATGTGCAAGAGCCCATTTGGTGACAACGAAAAATAAGCCGGCTCCAATTGGAGCCGACTTATAGTGAAGTGCGAACTTTCATCATTTGTTACAATTTATTTATTTCATAGATGCTGCCAAGCTTTTAGCGCTTTGCTCAGCACGTTGCTTCGCGGAAGCAAGAATTTCTTCTGCACGATCAGGTGTCGCAGCCATGCCTTCTACAACGATATTTTCGTAATCGCTAATGCCGATGAAGCCCATAATCGCTTGCAGATAAGTGTCTGCGAAGCGAAGACCAGCTGTAGGACCTTCGGAGTATACGCCGCCGCGCGCTTCGATGTGTACCACTTTCTTCCCTCCGAGCAAGCCTTGTGGGCCTTCTGCTGTGTACTTGAATGTACGGCCAGCGATAATCACGTTATCGATATATGCTTTAAGAAGCGGCGGATAGCTCAAGTTCCACATTGGAGTAATGAATACAACAACATCTGCTGCAATAAATTGCTCCAAAATCTCATTCATGCGGCCCAATGTGTTTGTTTGTTCAGCAGACAAAGCTTCGCCTGCTCCAGCTTTACCCCAAGCATCCAATACTGTGCCGTCGATCAATGGAATGTTTTCTTCATACAAATTTACGCGTTCGACTTGAACATTAGCTTCTGCTTGAAGAGCAGCCAAATAGTGCTCACCAAGACGAAGACCGAAAGACAATTCAGTTGGTTTTGGATTGGAGTTAATAACAAGTACCTTTTTCATCAGTTCACCTCAAAAATGAATTTGTTTCGTTAACTTACGGATACATGCTCATTCCGATAGGACAACTCATAGCATGCGGCAAATTGTTGATGTTGACTCAGCATTGTCCGCCTATTTAATAACATTTACTTACTTTATGTAAGTATAATAAACTCCATACTTACTTTTGTCAAGTAAATGAGTTAAATTTATTTTCACGACCAAAGCAATGAACCATTTGAGAATCTTTAATTGTTATTTTGCTGCACTTATGGAGGTACCATCAGTGCTTTCCTCTCCACTAAACTGTGAAGCCCGATCACGTATCACTACGGACATATAAATAAGAAGCAAGATTACAGCGGACATGGAAGACACCAGATATGTGTTGCTATACGTCGTTACAGAAGCAATTGCCCCGAGCGCTAATGAGCCAATCGCAACACCTAGGTCGATGGAGTTATAGAACATCCCTGTAGCAGCAGCATGTCGATCGGCAGGCACTCGCTGAACAGCCCATGCTTGAAATGCCGGCTGAAGGCTTCCATAACCAAGTCCATATAGGATAGCGGCAGCACAGAGCATCCAAGTGGATGTACTGTAAGCTAGAACGACTAGCGAGACAGCCAAAACAATTCCTCCCGCAGGTACCACTGCAATATGGCCCTTACTGTCATACAGTTTGCCAGCAAACGTACGAACAACCAATATCGAAATAGCATTGAATAAGAAGAAAAGACTCACATGGCCAATCCCCTTCTCTTGACCGAACATCGTGATGAATGACAATATGCCTCCGTATGTTATTGTGACTAGAAAGTTAAGAATACACGGCAGCAATGCCCTTCGGTCAATCCATGAACCTGTCGCTCGAACCGTTGCATGGCTCTTTGCTGTTTTTCTGTTCTTCAACAAGGGCAGCATTGGAAAAATAATAATGATTAGTACAAAAGTCGTTCCAATTAAGTACTCATACCCGAAGCTTTGCAGCAGCCACAAGCCGATAATTGGAGCAATTGCCATCGATAGGCTATTGGACAGGCCATAGTAACCCATTCCTTCACCCATTCGGCGTGGCGGAATAATGCGAGTGGCCAGCGTTCCTAGTGCGGTGCTCGCAATGCCAAATCCAGCGCCGTAAATCATGCGAACTAACATGAACAAGGCTAAGGACGGAACAAATGCATAGGCACCCGTCGACAACGCATAAATGAGCAGGCCAGCAATCAATATGCTCATTGCTTGGAATCGATCAAAAATCGCCCTGCGAACAAGCGGGTTACGATAGCCGATAACGCAAATAAGCTCACGACGAAGCTTACGGTCATGCTGTCTGCTTGATAAGCTTCCTTCACATAAGCTGGAAGAGCTGGGGTAATCATCAGCAGATTCAACGACACTAGAAAATTCGATCCGGCTAACACAATAAAGGACTTTGTCCATAAGGGCTGCCTTTCCTCGCTCTGGGGATTACATTTTTCAATATTTGCCCTCATCTATCCTCACCGCTTTCGTTACTGGAAGCGGTCAAGCGTTCCTTCTCCGCCAATGCTGCGTTATTCTGGATTCGCTGCAGAGACTCCAGCAATCGCTGCTCCTCTTCACTTGTGAACCCCGCCATTACTTGTGCGATGCATTCCTGCTCGATCGGCACAAGCTGCTCCACAACACTTCGGCCAGCAGGGGTAGCTGCTAATCGATATGCACGTCGATCCTGCTTACAGATCGCTCGTTCTACCCAGCCTTTGCGCATCAATAACTGTATAATTCGCGTTAAAGTCGGCTGATCTTTGCCGCATCGTTCTGCTAATTTCTTTTGCGTAATGCCTTCCTCTTCAATGAGTCGGATCAGCACTCCCCACTGCTCAATCGTCATATCATATGGACGGAATCGTGCCCCTAACTCTGCACATAGCCTTCTGTGGGTTTGACCGAGCATATACCCTACCCTACGTTCCAAATGAAATATCATGATGTTATGTTCCTCCTAACCATTCACTTGCGTTTGAATTAGTTGTTACAACAACTAATAATTTGTCATAACAACTATTATAACAACATCTCAGTCAATGTAAATAGTTATATATAAATAACTTCATATACATACATTTACATAAAGAAAGACGGCTCATTTCTGAACCGTCTTTCTTGCTTATTACGAAGTGTACGATTGATCGGAAACGCTTTGGACAATGCTCGATGAGCTATACTCATTCGCAGCTTCCTGAGTGGAAGCTGTAATGCTGCCTACTGGGCCTCTGGATTGGTATTGAGTCGGAACCACGTTTTGTTGTGCTCCATGCGTTTGCGCTGTAATGCTTTGCACTTGGCCTGTTGGCTGGAAGCTATTCGGCACTACATTTTGATGCGCTCCATGTGTTTGCGCTGTAATGCTTTGCACTTGACCTGTTGGCTGGAAGCTGTTTGGCACTACATTTTGATGCGCTCCATGCGTTTGTGCTGTAATACTTTGTACTTGACCTGTTGGCTGGAAGCTGTTCGGCACTACATTTTGATGCGCTCCATGCGTTTGTGCTGTAATCTTTGCACTTGACCTGTTGGCTGGAAGCTGTTTCGGCACTACATTTTGATGCGCTCCATGCGTTTGCGCTGTAATGCTTTGCACTTGACCTGTTGGCTGGAAGCTGTTCGGCACTACATTTTGATGCGCTCCATGCGTTTGCGCTGTAATGCTTTGCACTTGGCCTGTTGGCTGGAAGCTGTTCGGCACTACATCTTGATGCGCCCCATGCGTTTGCGCTGTAATGCTGCCAACATAACCACTTGTTTGAAAATTATTTGGAACTACGCTTTGTTGCGAATCTTGCGCAGTATAACTATGTACATATCCAGTCGACTGTTGTGAGCTATTTCTAGCCACGCCACCACTTAACGTTCCATAGTTTCCTGTCCCCGCATAGTTGCTCATTCCGTAACCCGAAGTAGTTCCCGTACCATAGCTGTTGCTGCTATCGCTTGTATAAGATACCGGGTTGGACGTTCTTGCGTTCACTTGCTGCTCCAAATCCCGAAATTGCTGTTGACCTGGCTGACGCAAGTAGTATTCGTTCGACATTTGCCTATTCCTCCTATACGTTCTCATCTTATCCGCATGCCGTTCTCATCTTCACGGCGCACGATGTTAGTATGTGAACAGGAGGAACAATTATGTATTTCATACTAAATTTTATACGGCGTCTTTCTTACGCACTTATTTCTTTTCGCGTGGTTGGCTCATACGCTGGCGAGCTCCATGATATTCCCCATCCGCTGGTATAAGCTGGCCTGCCTTTCCTAGCCCAAATGCTGGCATATGATTGTATACCGCTTCGTACTGCCCAGGTTCAATGCGATAGGTTTCATGAAAAATACCGACCTTCCCACCCTTGCCTGTCTGATGGAATTTGCGCCATGTTTCCTTATGGAATCCCTTTTTGGCATACTGCTCCAAGTGATCGAAGGATCGCCAGTACTGCACCAGCATCGGACCATTTCGACCTATAAAATATTCAGCATGCAAAAATCCGTGCTCCTTATCCTGATACAGCTCCTTCATCATGCGCGGCATTGCTTGCATGACCGGAAGCCATTTATGAATGGCAAACCAGCGGTTGACCCGCATTCCAATAATGAATACGACGAACGATCCTTCCATCCTTGCAGCAAAACGACCTACATGAATCCCCATATTCTCTCCCCCCCTATTTAACAAGAACCTCTAAATGCTCCATATAACAAGCCATAATCTCATGACTCCTCATCATGAGATGGGCTGTTAAATACCCTCCATAAAAAATCGTAAACAACATTTCCGTCATCTGCTTGATACTGTAACGTTCCGTGGCTTCTCCTTTTGAAATCGCCTCCTCCGCAATCCGCTTCATGAGAATATATAAATTCGGATCTATCTCCCGGGCCTGCTGTTCTTTTTCCGGAAAAAGCAGAGATATCTCTGCATCCGACAAAAGGGGCATAGATGGATGCATTTTCTCTTCAGCGAGCAGTCCAACTAAGCGAAGCATAATACCTGGCCTTTGACGGTCATCTTCTGCTACGCAGGCGAATAAATGCTTCGCTGCTTCCCATCCTTGAAGACCTTGCTCATCAATTTCCAGCCAACGCTTCGTCAACCAGACACACATGTAATAAACAAGCACATCTTCCTTTTTCGGAAAACATTTAAAAAAGGTAACCTTCGACACTTCTGCTCGAGCGCAAATTTCTTCCACCTTCATGTCGCGAAATGATTGCTCTATGCTCATATCTAAACAAGCTTCATATAGAGCAACTTTAATTTTCGCTTTTTTCCGCTCTCTCAGCGGGATATTCGTCATCCCCATCGGGTAGTTCAATCCTTTCTTGCCGGCAATAGAATAAATATACCTAAGTATTTAAATTAACTCAAGTAAAGTTTTCTAATAGGAGTCACCCTTCGTTTGGACTCGGCGTCCTTTTTATGTACAATGGAGTGATAAGTACTAGAAAAGGAGATAGATACGTGTTTGAGTGGAAAAATATTATTCGCGGGATTCTAATAGGGGCAAGTGACCTAATTCCCGGAGTAAGCGGTGGTACAATTGCGGTTGTACTCGGATTTTATGAGAAACTGATCGCCTCGATCAGCGGGTTCTTCAGCCGGGAATGGAAGAAGCATCTTGGCTTCCTTATCCCGCTTGGTATCGGTGTTGGTTCAGCTATTTTGCTGCTTAGCAAAGTGATGAAATGGCTTTTGGCGGAACATCCTCAGCCAACCTTCTTCTTTTTCCTTGGACTAATCGTTGGTATATTGCCGTTTTTATGGAGAGAAGCTAATGGATCCCGTAACTTTAAGCCTATCCACTATATTTTACTGCTTATTGCAGCTGCGGCCGTGGCGGGTACTGCATTTTTCAAACCAGACGATCACAACACAATTATCGAGCTTACTGCATCGTCTGGTATATTTCTATTTTTCGCTGGATGGCTTGGCAGCATGGCGATGATACTGCCTGGTGTAAGCGGATCGTTCGTATTGCTTCTGCTTGGCGCATATCCGACGGCTATTCACGCCTTGTCTACGCTGAACTTGCCGCTCATTGCCATTATTGGTGCGGGTGTCATAGTCGGATTTGTTGTCAGCACCAAGTTCATCCGGTTCTTGCTTGCTAAATTCCCGTCTATTATGTATGCCATTATTATTGGGATGGTGGTCGGCTCGTTAGTCGTGGTCTATCCTGGGCTTAATGGCTCGCTTGGAACGTTGGCTGTGAGCGTTATTACGATGATACTCGGATTTATTGCAGCTTACGTGTTAGGAAAGCAGCAGCCACAACAATAAAGCTGGCTTCGAACAAATTGTTATAAATAAACGACAGCAAGGCACCTTATCTTATTTGCAAAAGCAAAAGATCAGGTGCCTTGTTGTATGAATGCACGGTATAGGTTTTCAGTTAGGTAAGTGACATTCTACTTGTTGTGCTGCTCCTCTAACGGGCATCTGACAGTTGATGATACTGGCTATGCAGCGGACGCAATTCCAGCCAGCGTTGGAACGATAGACCATCCCGCTGCTCATCATAGAGCGGATGCTCGGTCTCGCCAAGATGCGCCTCTGGCAGGTTCGATGAGCCTTGGAATGTCAATTGCACAGGCAAGGTCAGCGTGTCTGGGTAACCAGGAATTGCGGAAGATAAGCGGCCCTTCACATGGCGCACCTTGCTGGACGAAGAATGCTGCGCATGCTCCGGCTCAATTTGAACCCATACGTCCCAACTCACTTGCCCTCTTCCATTGCGGAACGGGACGGTCAATCAGCTGTGTATATAGTAATATTCATCGTCCATAATGCACTCATCCGGTGTAATCTGACACCGTTCTTCCCGCTCCCACGGCTCAATTTCTGTTACATAAAATGGTGCGGAACAATCCGTATACACACTGAGCAATGGGGCATCGCTTGGCTTTCTTAATCGTGCGCGGTGTCTCCGCCTCTTCCATTGCAATGCTGCTCTAGTTTCTCTCTCTTCCATATCTCTCCACTCCTTCTACTTATTTTTTACGCGAAAATAAGAGAAATGAAAGAGGATATTTGTGAACATTTTTCAACATTATTCTACAAAGTACAACAAATAAGATGTCTATTCATGTCGAAAGAAGTGTAATTTCGCCTTTCACACTACTTTTACCGTTTTATTCAATTCGTAGATTCGATTTACAGTGCAATTCGGCATCCCTCACTCGTCATTGCCTTACAGTTCTTGCCTCAGTCGAACTCATAAAAAACCTGCAAGCATTAAGCTGCAGGTTAAAGTTACAGTTATTCATTAAATTAGCGATTAAGCAAGCTCCCCACATAACGAAGCAATTCATTTGCACAGACCGGGCAGTAGCCGTGCTCCTCCATCAGTCTGGCCGAGACCTCATTAATGCGTTTCAGCTGCGTTTCATCCGGCGTTTTCGTGGACGTCGTAATTTTGACAATGTCCTTCAGATCAGAGAATAGCTTCTTCTCCACGGCTTCGCGCAGCCGGTCATGACTGTTATAGTCGAACTTGCGTCCTTTGCGAGAGTATGAGGACAACCGTATGAGAATTTCCTCACGGAACGCTTTTTTTGCATTTTCCGATACGCCAATCTGCTCCTCGATGGAACGCATCAGCCGCTCATCCGGATCCAGCTCCTCGTCTGTAAGCGGATCACGTAACTTCTTCCAATTGCAGAACGCCTCAATATTGTCCAAATAATTCTCGAACAGTGTTTTCGCCGACTCCTCGAACGAATAGACGAATGCCTTCTGCACTTCCTTCTTCGCAAGACTGTCATATTCTTTGCGAGCAATCGAGATGTAGTTGAGGTAGCGTTCCCGCTCTTCCTTGGTAATTGAAGCATGCTGATCCAATCCATCCTTTAGGGCACGCAATACATCTAATGCGTTAATGCATTGAAGGTTCTGCTTAATAAGCGCACTCGATATCCGATTAATGACATACCGAGGATCTACGCCTGACATTCCTTCTTCGGTGAATTCACTTTGCATTTCCTTCAGATCATTTTCCTTATAGCCTTCCACCTCTTCACCGTCGTACATTCGCATCTTCTTCACCAAATCCATACCCTGCTTCTTGCTTTCCTTCAAACGGGTCAAAATAGAGAAAATGGCGGCTGCCTTCAAGGCATGAGGTGCTATATGAACATGCCCCATGTCGCTCTGACCGATCAGCTTGGAATAGATACGCTCTTCCTGCGATACCTTCAAGTTATACGGAATCGGCATGACAATCATACGAGATTGCAGCGCCTCATTTTTCTTATTGGCGATAAAACCTTTATACTCGGCCTCATTCGTGTGTGCGATAATGAGTTCATCTACTGTTCTATGATATTACCAAATTAAATTCCTTGCTGCAAAAGACTTTTGTGTCATTCGCATACTTGATGTCAACGATCATACCTATAATTTAAAGGAGTGAATCAGATGGACAAGACGGTAAAGCGCGTCGCGTATTATATGAAGAAAGCCAATCAATACTCAACTGCCAGCATCGGTGCGGTAAAGGGGAAGAATCCCAAACCTAAGGCGAACCGCTTCAAACGGTTAATGCTGCTTAAACAATCAATTAAACGAGCATAAAAAATAGGCCGCTAAACAGCGGCCTTTGCTTGTTCCTTATCCTGTTTGTTCTCAAATGAGTCTAATAATGCAGCAGCGCAAGCAGCGTGGAGGTCTTCCATAACCTTCTGCGGGTCTTCGTTGCCGAAACTGATAATAATAGGACCATAATCGCCCTCTAATACGACAGGTTCGCGCATCTCCTCCCCTCCTGCTACATTCATACTCGACAACGCTCGTCCATTATGACGACTTCCAGAAGCACGTACAATTTTTCCAGTGCTGCATCTCTGCGCCGTCGATATGTGGGGTGGCCTATCCCCAGTTGATCCCGTACATGATAATCGCAAATGTAATCCTTTTCCATATAACGCATCTGTATAATTTCACTTTCACGCTCGTCCAACAACTCAACCGCTTGCTCTACCGTAGCTATCATCATTCTACGTTGCTCCGTGATCTCCATCTCACGAATGACCGCATCTTCGACTGGCTTACTAATAGCGTTCGTATTCCCGTGGAATCGCGGTTCATATGAAGGCGTGATCTTTGTCTCTGGCGTAACGCTCCCCATACGTTCCAACCGCTTAAACAGGCGATAGCGCGAGAATACCTTTTCTACTGCTGCACGTTTTTCTTTCAAATCATCAGGCATCATTGCTATCTCCTTCCTGAAGGTTATGGTGTTCGTGTATGACTTCGTACTCAATCCACCATTCTTCATCAGTCCATTTGCGTAATGGGAATCTATCAACTGTAAAGCATCCATCCTCACACAATTTAACTTCACGCTTGTTAATTACATCTAAATAAAATCCACACTCCACATCGTCCCATTTAACTATTGCTTTTTCGTTCCATCGGAATGTGTAGCCATAATCTAGTTCTTGTTCTCCAGTAATTAAGACTACAGCGTTATCATAGATCTCTTTGCCATTCCGGTCTGGAAGGCCTGTGTATTGACCTACTGTTTCAGGATCGACAATCGATCCATTAATAAAGATGAGATATCCTTCAGCAAACAAATTTTTGACCTTCCGATATGATTCACCGCAAATCCATTCACCGTTTTCTTTCTTCCCACGGAACTTGATTGGTCTACTCATCACCTATGCCCTCCCTTGAGAGATTTCCAACAATGCATGGAATGTCTTCCGCTTTATATCTTCAAGCACTTCGAATACTTCATGAGGCGATAATCCTTCATCAACCATGCCCGTGAGTGCAGCCATGATAAGTTGGTGATTAACATTGTTCATGTCCAATTGTTTACTCATCCCCTGATCCCCCCAGAATATTGATGATTGCTTTCAACTGATCCGTTGTGCATGAATGCCATTTGACGTTGGTCAATTTGCCGATCATACAACCTCTATTGATTTCGTCTCTTCGTTCCGGTGTAGCTTCCCAAATCGAACTCAAATTCCAACTTTGGCCTGTTTCTGTTCCGGTTGGTTTAAAAGTTGTATTTCCAATTTTGAAGCGCCTTGTTGGGGTAATACGATCTATCTTGGCGATGTACTTTCGGTAGGAGCTTGAAACAACTACCTCATCACCTTCTTGCAATGAATCAAGCCATTCCTGACGCTCATTCATTCCATCCCCTCCAATGCGTTCTCGATGTCCAAAATTGCCGCCCGCGCTATATCTTCTATATAGAATGAATCCGTGTGTGTAATGATTGCTTCAAGTTCATCAATCGTGCCTTTGATTACTTTTTTCAAGCGTTCAACCTCTTTCCACGCTGAAAACTCAGCTCCAAGCACTCGTTCAACCTGTGCATCAAAGATAGGCATGTTGTACTTCGTGTAAGTCGTGAATCTCTTGCGAATGTGCTGCCGTTCTTCGACTGTAAGTTGCTTGCTCATCCCGTTCCCTCCCTAGGGGCGCATTAAGCGCCCACCGTATACATTCCGTCGTTGTAACGTCCGTCGCGGGAATCGTCAATTACTTTGATCTGCTTTGATCCAAGCCAACCACTGTCATATGTGTGTCTAAATGCAGTGCCGTTCACGTACGTGTCATACTTTGGTGCTTTACCGATCAATGTCATTTGCTGACCTTTGATACATCCGGTTATAACCTCTACAACATCCCTTACTTGCGGCGCATCCGGTTGCGGCGCATTAACGAACTCCGTTGGAACCTCCTTGCCCAACGCCTTTGCCAACGCAATTGCCATGCCGATGTGGACATTGAACGCGTCTCCTTGCATGCATTTGGCGATTCCTCGACACGAAACTTTCTTGTCTCCAAATTCTCGAAGCAGACAAACGACGGTTCGCAACTTTCGATTTATTTTGAATTCTGCTTTATGCAAGAATATTCCACGTGTGAAAACCGTCTCTTCTGGATACCAATGATGCGGTTTGCCCAAACTCTTCACAAACTCCTTCGCCTTCTCAATCACCTGTTCACGTTTCAATGGCTCGGATTCAATCGTTGCAGCTTCTTCCAAATGCTTGCCCATTTCAGCCCATGCCGTTCTCATATCCGTAAATGTTTGTTCCATAATTCTCAATTGCTCCTGTACCTTTTCGATAATCGCAGTTGTATTCATAGTGATCCTCCTATTATTTTGGTTCTATGACCAATAATTTTGGTGTTCAAGGCACAGAAGTGCCCATGTTACTCTGTATCACAAATGCTATGCATTATCGTCCACAATCACCGTGCCGTCTTTCAATCGAATCGGCTTCAATGTACCAGAATAACTCCTTTTCAGCGCTCTAAGGCCATTTCTACATTCTTTCAAACTATTGTATACTCGGATCGTCGAAGGTCTCCCGCTGGAAGCAAAGGTATACAAGTTACCTTCTTCATCAAATACCCCAAGAATGTACAATTCATTAATTTGAACAATTGGATTACAAGGTGTCACATGACCGCAATCCTCACACACAAATTTGATTCCTGTTTTGAAATCACCAACTAGTCTTTCATCACCATAACACTCTGGGCAAATATCCATTATATAGCTGCCTCCTTTGCCTTCGCTTCCGCTGCAAGCCCCACATAGGCCGCTGCGTCCTCGTAGCTGTCCGCATGATATGCTTCACGCTGCGCCGTTCTTACAAGCTTTAATAGCGTCATGAACGTCCACCCTTGTGCTTCCGTTAACTCCGTGCCATGAATCGCATTGAACGCTTGTACGGTTGCCTTCATGCTGCGTTCGCCATCTGGACTGTCATACGTTGCCGCGCGGTCTAACATGTGCTTTCGTGCAGCTTCCAACACGCCGTATGGTGTTACAGGCTTTTGCCAAGATGGATCAGGTGCATTCTCTTGTACTGGTATCGCCACTGGCGTTGCTGAAACGTCTTGTATATCTCCGATTGCTTTAGATTCTTCACAAGGTTCAGCCTCTTTAACTGATAGAAGCGTTTTGTACTCACGATTATAAAGAAATTCGCCAGCACCGTTACCGTAATGTCTATTACCGTACATGATTTTTGTACATTCCAACACATCATGCATTTTGTATTGCTTTCCCTCAGGTGCTGGGTCTGGGTCAATCACAAGCATCAACTCACCTTTATAAGCGTGACGATCCACCACATCATACAACTTCCCTTTGTATCCCCATTGACGGTCTGGCTGCTCTCCGTCAGCGAGTACGAGCCATTCCGGTGACCATTGGAAATTATATTTGTCTTCCTTCAAAACGTAATTCCCTTTTTCGGTGATTCTCTCAATCTCATGTTGCTGCCCATTATAAGTCTTCATGGTGAAGTTGATATTAACGCCGTTGGAAATTCCCCCAAGCTCAGAATGTTCTAGGTTAATAATTACCTTTTGTCCAATCTTGAACTTTTTCATTGCTCACCCTCCGTTATTCGAATAGCTTTATCTGTCCTTGCCCTAGATAAATGTTCGGGAAATACGGTTCTATCAAGGCACGTCGTTCGGTTAATTCATTTCGAATGAAATCATTTGCCGCTTGTATGGCGCCCTTTTCACTAAATAAACCAATATGGCATGTTGTTGCTTCACCATCCTGTGTGAAATGACCAATCACCGTAATACCAGCCTTATCCTTAGAAATGCGAACCGCAATTCTATCTATTCCGTAACGCAGCTCGTAAGCTCCAATATAAGGGTAGTGCTGCCGTGCATCGTCCTGAACAATAACCACTGTGTGTGGATTGCCGATTGCGATATACACCGGATCAAAGCGCGTGTATATGTAGTTAATTGCTATTTCCATCAGCGCTTGCCCTCCTTGTGGAACCGCGAAGTTAATTCTGTCTTGACGCGCGGCGTATACTTCCGACGTTCCATTTTTCGAATCGTCTTGTCCGTTTCCTGTGCCAGTTGTTTAAGCGCAATGTATGCCTTGTTCCAAGTCTCTGCCCACTGATTCAGCGGTTCTAGTAATTCCGCTGTCTCCTTGAATACACGGCGTTCCCGTCTGCACCTTTTCATATCAGCCGCCGTCTTAACCAATTCAACTGCATTCATTTCTAACAATTCGAGAGCATGATTGATATCGTTATATTCCAGCTCACAACGGCTCTGCCCCTCTTTAGCTGCTTCATACTCGTTCATAGCTTCATGGAGCAATTCAATGATTTCGGCTGCATAGTTACGCTTTGGCACTCTGCAACACCTTCCTTACAACTTCCTCCTGCTTCTTATTTGCGAATACCCCTGTGCGTACCGAACGCGCAATTTGAGCAAGCCCATACGCATCTCGAATATTATCGTCGCTATTCTCGTAACCGTAATTCTTGAATAGAGGTAAAATGAACGCTTCTTTCTTAGCTTGATGATGTCCGGTAACGAATTTCTTCAATTGAGTTGGAGCAGCGTTGATATATGTCATTCCCATGCTCATAATCTTGCTACGCAGCATGTATTGCAATCCACACATCTGGTTAGCAAAGGAACCTTTCGAAGCAATGGAAAGCGACTCTATGCAAATCACATCATCATGATTGAGTTCGATCACAATTTGTTCAACAAGATCACTTAAGCGTTTTACGTCTTCCGTGTGTTCGCTGGTGATCAACTTTTCAACCAATACCGTGCCATCAAGTCCGATCCGTACAAACCCCGTCTTCGTGCTTGGGTCAATTCCTACAAAGTGTGTCATAGCGCCTTCCGCCCCCGTTCCTGCTTGTACCGATTGATCTTGTCAACGTGCAGTTGATTTACTTCACCCAACAACACTTCCAGCATTGCAACGGCCTTTTCAGGATCAATCGTTCTAGCTAATCCGTCATAAGCCAATCCAATTGCCGTCTGCATGACGTCCTGCGCTTCAAGAAGAACCTTCAAAATACTAACCTTCTTACCGTCTGCCGTTTCGAAAGCAACCTCTGCCAGTTCCTCATGAACCTTCTGCAGCCGCTGCCGTAGCGTGTCATTTGTGTCGTAAAGCGGAAATTCCATTTTCACAGTCCGTAAAGCTGGCATATAGAATCCTCCTTGATGTACTCTTTTTCAATTTCCTTGAACAGCCGTTCATAGAAATGCTTCTTCTTCCGGTCTTGCTCTTGTTCAATCATTGCCGCCCCATTATCCATGCGTTGTGCGAGTCTTCGACGTAGTATTGCAGCTTCAAGCAGTCGAAACCCTTCCAAAAGCTCATCCATAAGGCTCATAATGGCGTCGCTTTCCGGTTCGGTGACGTCCCCATTCAGCAGGGCGAGAGTAGTTAAACGTTCTAAGGAAAGCCTATTCTCGCGCTCACTGCGTTCTAGGAGTGCTTCTATCTCTGCTTTGCATGCTGCTAGAATACGTTCGGCGGTCACTGGATACATCCTTTCCTTGCAAACTACTATATGCGTTCCCTCATTCTTTGGATTGGTTTGACGAATGTAAGCCCGAATGTACCAATACCAGTCTGTCTACCTTTTGCCACGATAAAATCCACCTTTGTCTCAATCTTCTCCTTGTCGTTCTCGTCATGGTCGTAAAGGAAGATAATCATATCCGCGTCCTGTTCGATTGCACCGGAACCGCGAAGGTCTGACATGATTGGTGGTCGCTTCTCTCGTTCACTAGCTCGGTTGAGTTGTGCCAATAGAAAGATAGAACAACCAATTTCACTAGCGAATATTTTCAGTTCCCGTGTTACTCTCGCAATCGCTTCGTGCGGCGCTTCGTTCTTGCCTGTCTGCATGTCAATCAAACCGAGATAATCTATAAAGATGCAGGATAGTTTTCCGTGCTTTCGCTTGAGGGCTAGGCACTTTCGTTTGATGTAGTTCACATTGATTCTCGATCTATCGTCGATGTGAAATGTCATGCTGCGCAATGCATCAACCGCCTTTGCAAACCGTTCACGCTGTTCGTCGTTGAACTCGTTTCTCATCACCATTTTGGCGTTCAGTCCACCTATGGATGCTACCAATCTGTCCGTAAGTTCTTTCCTAGCCATCTCCAAGGAGAAGAATACTGGAACGCCGAATTCCTTCTGCTTCGCTATGTTTCGCAGTATCTGCAATGCTATAGCTGTCTTACCTGTTCCTGGCCTTGCCGCCAAAACGATTAGGCGATTGTCACCGATGCCTTGCATCCATTTGTCGATATCTTGGAATCCTGTCAGCGGTGTATTTTTGATTTCACCAGACAATTTGTCTTCGTAATATTCCAATAAGTAATCTTTGAACGTCTGCTCATCTGCTGCATACTCAGGCATTGCACGCGCTGCCAGTTCAATAACTCCTTGCGGTGTGAAATCGTCCGTTTGTGCATATTCGAAAATCTCTTGTGCAACCGCTGCTGCCTTGCGTCTCATGGACAACTCTTTTACCTGATTGGCGTAGTCCATCACCAGTTCCCCGCTCACCGGAGTGTTAAGAATCATCTTTTGCAACCCTTCTGGTTCTGCCACTCCTTGGAATGCGCCGTTGCGTTTTGCGTGAAGTATGAGTTTTGGTGTTGTCAGCTCATCTTTTGATGCAAGCTCGGTCGCAATTTCAAACATTTTCGAAAAACACATTTCTTGGAAGTCGTCTGCCGTGATTAAAGCAGCCACTTCCTCGAATCTTAACGGGTGCTTACCGCACGCTGCGATAAGCGACATTTCATACTGGAAAGTGTCATTCGTCGAAGCCATAGTCCTTCACCTCTGTTTCATCCGGTCTCGGTGGAAGCTGTGGGTGCTTCTGTTCTTCTGTCTTCTGCTCCGGTGCTTCGTTCAAATATCCTTCGAATTTAGAAGCTGCGAACAATGTTGCAGGACGTAGATACTTCCGCATATTGGAGTCATTCAGCCATTCCGCGCATTTGTGGTCAATCACTCGCTTGAAGTCGTCAACGCTGAATCCTTCCTTCAAACGTGCCGTTACAAGTGACTTTGTCGCTGACGTGTTTGACTTGTACTTCGTCCCTGCCTTCTCATTCAAGTAAGCAATAATTTCCGCAATCGAATCATCTTTATTGGTTTTTGAACCAATATTTTTGGTGTTCTGGGTATGAGTAGACGCAACATCACCAGTAGCAAGGACTTCGGGCAGAATGTACCAACCGTTGTCATCCAGTGCAACCAACCCTGTTGCCATAAGGTCAAATTGCGTAGAAGTGTGCAGCTTGTGGAACAAATCCCACTTCAAATATACTTGTTGCATAGGAATCTCCTCCTAGAATGGCATGTCATCATCAGAAATTTCGATTGGCTTACCATCATCTCCGAATGGGTCACCAGCATGAGCGTTATTCATCACATCGCCCCACTCAATCACTCGAATATTGTCCGCTACAACCTCCGTCACGAAAACCTTCTTGCCTTCGGTGTTCTCGTAATTACGAACTTGGATGCGTCCAGTTACTGCTTGCAACTTGCCTTTCTTGACGTTGTTGGCTGCGAACTCTGCCGATGCTCTCCATAATACTACAGGAATGAAGTCCGTTTCTTTCTTGCCATCAGAACCAGTGAATGGTCTGTCACACGCTAATGTGAATGTTGCAACCGCTGTTCCGTTTCCTGTGTATTTCAATTCTGGTTCCCTTACTGCGCGTCCTATCAGCGTAACGTTATTAATCATATGTTAATTCCCCCTATCTTTTAGATGCTCTCTGGCAAATATCAAGCATAGTTTTGTAATCACGTTTCTGTTCCTTCTGCTTGTCGATCCAAGCTTGTGCCTGAGCATCATCCAGACCGCCAGCTTTCAACAGCCTAACAACCTCCCAACGCTGCTTTTGCTTTTCGGTCATTTGCCTTTTCTGTGTGCCTGTATCATTGGAAGATTGTTGACTACCACCATCATTGTTAGAAGGGGAATTGTTCTCCTGCTTCCCTTGTGTCTTTTGCGTGCTTCTCTGTGTTTTGTTGCCCGTATTAGTTTGTTGGCCTGTATACCCCGTAGGAAGTGCCCACTGTGGCAATTTAGGCGTTTGTGCTAACCTGTAGCTCTTACCTATCGGTTCAATAGGAACCCACACATTTTCAAGCTTGTACAGGTATCGACCAATGCCCCACTGGTATCCAGCGCGCTTCATTGAATCTGATAGTCCACCCTTTACCGCTTCTGTCTGGCTGTCGTCAGCTCCATCCCATTTCCATATCCAGTCCTCACCGAAACGAATACCGATGCCGCACAGTTGAGAATGTCCCTTCCACTCTCTATAATTGTTCTGCCAATTGAATGCACCAACCACCGAATCCAGACGGTTCATGATAGCTCGGTTCGTCACATAAGCAAGGGCAATTCCTTTCGTTTTTCCCCCGTTCGTGCTGCCCACACGCCATTCAATATCTTCGGGCGGGAATGGCTCTGCTAGCTCTGCCATGACCTGTTCAACCGTTTTGCCGTTAATCATCGGATCATCAACCCCAGTTCACCTTGCACAATAGTTACCCCGCGTACCTTCTTGCCAGCCTTCCAAGCATCCATAATGGCCTTCTTATTTACGGTTGGTTCAGGTTTAGTCTTGAATTCAAGCGGCACTGCTTTGATATTCAAAACTTCTACACGCTCCCGTGGTTTAGTCACGGACACGGTGAACATAGGTGATTTATGCTTATCCATACCGATGCGCATCATATTAACCTTGATAGCGTCTTTCATACGTTTTGCTTCGTTTTCAAGACTCGTCTTGCGTTGTGCAAGTCTTGTTGACTCATTTGCCACTGCTTCTGCCTCGGCTTCAAGGGTGCGAATCACTTTGCAATATCCGTCCAGCTTGTCGGAAATAGCTCCTTCCATACCTTCCAGCATTGCAGCATAGTCCACACCTTCGCCGCCTTCTTGCGCCATTTCCAGCAAGTCGCGGTATTGTTCTGTCAGGTCGTACAATCTCATATGCGTTGATCCCCTTTCAATTTGTTTGTTCGTTTTTCAGACGAGTATGAATATATAACAGCCCTTTACGTGTAACCATCGTTTGATGGTTTGGCGGTAGTGAATCAATTGGTCTTTTTTCGTTGCTAGTTCTAGGTAGCCCGATCTAATTGCCGATTGAGTAGGGAGGTTGAAAATGCTCTTTCTCCCGACCATCCCCCAATCTCGTAGTTTCTTAAATAATTGAATTGGACCAATAACATGCCCGTGCTCACTGATCCATTTTGAAGCTTCGCTCACTGACATGCTTCCTTCTGACTCCGTGATAGCGAGTGCAAATGAAACATATGGCTCTTGTGTGTCAATGACGGCTTGCAACTCTTTATTTCGCTCCTTCTCATTCTTCAAACGTTGCAACGTCTCGATGAATAAGTCGGGATTGTCCAATAGCTCGTCAGCGGCGTAGACGCCATGCTTGCGAATAGAAGGAATAACTTCATAAGTTACCCACCGCTTGAATTGTTTTGCTTCTGGCTTCCTGCTGCCCAAGACCAACGAATAAAGTCCCGATTCGTTAACAATGTTTGATTCTCCATAAAGACCACCTAAGTTGAACTTAGCCACCTCGTCATTATCGAGTCGTTGAAGCGCAACTGTTGTGTTCGTGATATCAAGTGCCTTACAAACATCTTTCGCAACCCACCAAGGGTTGCCGTCCTTCAAAACAACACGCACCTTATGAATTCCGAAATTGAACAATTGAGTTGTCATTTGTGAACCTCCGTTCTAAGTGGATAAACTTTAGTACCGTGCAACTTGAAATGGTGATTGTAAAGCGTATACTGCCAACCTTTGATAAACTCACTTGAAACTAGCTCCCTATTTACGAAAAACAAGTAAGATTCATATTGCTTGTGCAACGTATCCGTGATCAACTCCCATGCAGCTTGCAATTGTTCTTGTTCACGCTGCTTGCGCTGTTGCTGCTTTTTTGCAATTCGTTTTTTCACAGCTACACCTCCATAAAGTTAGGCAATCAATGCCAAGGTAAATCCAGTACCTAAAAGTACCCCAATCAAGAACGTCAACACAAGATGGACACAGTGCTTTGTCTCTTGATACGTCACGCTTCGCACCTCCCAACACCAAAATTTTTGGTGTATTGAATAAAAAATATTAAAATTATTTAAAACCATTTAAAACATAATGAAAAAATATTGCACCAAAAATGTTGGTGTGATATACTTCATTTGTAATTAAAAGTAACCTTTAATAATAACACCGATATATGAGCGATCACTCATACATTTCGGTAAAGATCATGGAACAGTTCATCAACACTTGCGCCTAGCTTCTTAGCTATCTGGAACGCTCCCAACATTGTTGGTGTAGATGACCCGCAGCAGATGTTACGAACGGTTTTCTCAGTTTTGCCAATATCAGCAGCAAAGCGAGTATAACCACCATACGCCAAAATTAATTGATTAAGACGATCACGCACCTTTCGTCCTCCTTTCTTTTTGGGTATAAAATTTTGGGTTCGTGGGAACAACTAAAGAATATCACACCAATATTTTTGGTGTCAACACTTTATTCTATTTTTTTTGAAAAAGGAGAATATTGCAGATGGATATCGACAATATGGATGTGAAGGAATACAGAAAATTGGTGGGTATTCGAATTGAAGAATTGCGTATGAAATACGGATTACAAAAAAATGAGGTTGCAGCCAAGTTAGGGGTAGTTCCGGGGAATATATATAACTACGAAGTGGGAAAGGCTTCACCACCACCGCAAATATTAGTTCAAATGGCAGAACTGTTTCATACTACAGTTGATTATCTTACTTTGAAAACGGACGATCCTGCACCGCGGGGAGAAACGGACGATATCGACGTAGAACAACTGGTCAACAAGGTTTGGAAATATAAAGGCGTAGAACTGACAGAAGAAGAGAAAATGAAAGTTTATAACTTATTGAAAAACGGGCTTGACCTTATCAAATAAAGGTTAAGCCCCTTTCTTTATGTATCATTTTCCCTCCTTGACTCGACGATGGTTTCTAGGACTTCTACTGCCTCTGTAGTGTCATATCCTGCTTCCTCTAGCGTTTTCAGTAGTTGTTCCACGTCAAGCATATTTAGCCTCCCCGCGACATATATATACGAACATGAGTTCTCTTTTGTGTATGTTTATTATACCACGTACTGTCAAGTTTCATTTTATATGTGTTCATAGTTTCGTCATAAAACGAAAGAAGGATTTCATGAATGGGTGTCGAATCTATAATTCATTATTGAAAAACGGGGCGGGGTCTTTTTTAGAAAAAGACTATGTGTCTTTAAAAGCACATCAGGGGTGAGTATCTATGAAGAATACTTTCAAAGTAAGAATGTGGATGCCAATAGAACAATTCAAGAAGTATAGATACAGAAAAGGTGGAGGAGGATGGGCAAGCCTTACTCCTATTGAGGGAGCAATGGAAATTCGTATAGATGAATTCCAACTGAGTTTGCAACGTGTAGATGATGAAGGTAATCCAATTCCAGATGGTTGTTTGTTGATCGATCCAGAATTTTAATATACATAACAAGAGAGAGCCGAAGGAGATTAATCCTACAGCTCTCTTTTTCTATATAATGTTAATTCATCGTAATATCTACTCTCTTCGTATTGGGATCAAAAACTACATATGCACCCAACGCTTGAGCCACAGAACGAACAGGACAGCGTGTAACGCCGTTTATGATATCACCCTTTCCAACATTCACTCCATTTACGTAAACGTCCACAGCAGGGGCTACAGTAGGCGCAGGAGTTCCCTTGATGAGTTTGACAAGATAATCCCACCGTTTGAGCAGCCTTTGAGGGCAGTTCTTGCCGCTCCAATGCTTATGTGGGACTACATTCTCCAATGGGATGCTGTGATCATTCATAAGCTTAGAAACAAGCCACGCAACGTTCTGCAATGTCTTCTCGTAATCTCCATCACTATTCACACATGTTTCAATGCCGATGGATTGCGTGTTCCCTTTGCCTGTACCGTCACCAGCATGCCAACCTTGTTCATTGGTACGCAAATGTTGGTATACCTGCTTATCATCAACAGTATAATGCCATGATGCTTGACGCCCACCACTTCCATTCAATATGTAGTTGGCATGTCGTTCCGCGTCAGCTCCTGCATCTGTGTTATCCGTTTCGTGAACTGTGATGTACATCGGTTTCATTGGCTTGTCCGGTTTATTGCTTCTTCCATCTGGTAATAAACGTTGTTTAATTTCCATTTTTGCTGCCTCCCTTTCCTTTCAAAACTTCTACCGCTTCTTTGATTACAGGGGGCAATGGAACACCAATACGCCCACCATTTTCGATAATCGAAAGCAATTCATTAGACATGTAAAAGAAGATCGTTGCATCTCGCAAGAGATGTTGGCCTCCTAGAATCGTGTCTACTTGGTGCGCTATTGCAACAATGACGAAAATAAATACCTTACGAGCGATTCCAATTAACCCAACCTTGCTTTTCAATTTTCCTTCTACACCACTTGCAATGAATCCAGTGATAAAATCAGCAATTGACATGATCAATAACACTTGCAAAAGCAAAGGCCACTCGCCGAACAAAAATGCAACCACACCACCACTGGCTGCTATAGTCGTTTTAATGACAATATCCAATCTTTCCATGTCATTTCCCCCTCGAATTAAAATAGCCCCCGACATTAGCCGAGGGCACAAAAATACGCTGACCGTCTATGCGATAGCGCCTTATTCTGTAGTTCCACTGATTATTCCATTTACGACCTCTTTTAAATTGAATAGCTTCGGAACTTGTTCCATTTTGTAAACTCCAACCATGACCAGTCCAACCCATACCTTCACAAGCCCACTATCTTTCGTAAAATTCATTCAAATCACCCCTTCTTATTGCGGTGGCGCAATCATGATTGTCAATTCTGCAACCGACTGTTTAAGCTCGTCCACTTCTTCGCTTAAAGGCTTTTGATATGTTGGTTTCTCTGGCTCTGGTTGATTTGGATCAGGATACGAAAATTCAATTTCTTTTATCATTGGATTGACTCGGTAGCCATTACTCATCGCAAAGTCTTTGGCGTACTGTTTATATTCCAATTCAATGTAATCAAAAGACTCTCGATTGCGTTCAGACAGGGCTGTATAGACTTTAATGTCGTGTTCGATGGTTGTCACGAACACATCCCCCGAACGTTCGCCAGTATCAACCAGTTTTTCGCCTGTTACTATGTCATAAAAGATTCTACGACCGATTTTCAACCGTATCCCTCCTAACCATAGACTATTACGCTTGCTGGTCTATTGCTATCGTCTTCGTAGCGCGATACTGGTACTACAAAACTGGTAGGTGTAATCGTAGCTAATATAGACCACTCGTTTAGTTGCGGTAGTGTATCCCTATACACTACCTGATGATTATACGTCGCTCCGCTTACCGAAATTCTTGGGTTAGTATAAAAATCAAATGCTGCCAATGAATAAAAATTTTCACCAAAAACGACAATGCCTTTTGCTTGGAAACTCAGTCCGGTGACTATAATGTAATAAAGTCCCCACGTAGTTGTGTCACCTTCTGAAATAAGGAAATTTTTTTGCGACTCAGATACGGACGTCGTAATCCTTGCCATTGGCACGCCCGTAGTAATTTGCCCAATCTTCCACGCGAGCGTAGGCCATTCATCGGCTGCGGATGCAGGAACCCCCTTGGCGCTGACCGCACCCGCAATGCGATTTTTCGCGTCAACGCCAGATTGCTTTACCGAATCTAGTTCAGTAATGATATTTCGCCCCGCGACCGTGAGCGCATTACTTACAGCGAGATTGCCCGAAATCGTTCCGCCAGTACGTGGCAGGCTGGCATTTTTGGCGTTAGACTCCGCAGCATTTGCCTTCTGTTGTGCCCCCTCAGGCGTTTCCTTGGCATTCCATGTGTTACGTTCTTCTACAGTAACGTGCTTTGTCGTATCTTGTACGTGGGCATCTAAGTCTGCCTTTTTTGCTGCTCCTATTTCTTCTGGTGTGACCTTGATATTAGAAATAGCTGTATCAATTTTTCGATAGTTTTCATTATGAATATCAATGTCATAGTTGTCGTTCTGCCCTTGAATAGCAAGTCCAAGGTTAGGCGTTTGTTCAGCCATTTAAACCCGCCCCCTCTCTAATCTGTACATGTGTAAACTTGGATAGCTCTGCATGAGTCTTCCCCCTCAAATCCCCATGTGTCGCATACTTGAACACAAAGCCGTAGCCTAGATGAGCTGGCTTGATCTGCTCAATGATTGCTTTCACATCTTCAATTCGCGGCGGCCTTCCGTACTTATTCACGAATTTGATTTCGAATCTGTATTCGGCTGGATGTTCAATGATTTCGACTTCACCATTCGTATACGCTTCGATCACATTTTTAATATGGGCTTTTGTCACTGTACCAGCGCCGCGCGCCTTCGCCTTGACCTGTTCGCGCCGCTGCTCAATTGGCTTCTGTGGATCGGGCACAATGCCAAAAATCCGTTCCCACCGTTCAATTGTGTATGTAACTGTGTCAATGATCGGTTGTGCCTTGAATTCTGTATAATGACCTTTTATTTCTTCGATTACAATAGTTTCAGCCGTTCGCAGCTCCTGCATAATCCGACTATTGTCATAGTAAGCTGGTAATCTAGGTAGTGACATTTATCTCACCTACAACTGGAATCTCATTTTCTGCTAGTGGAATATTGGACACCATACCGTTGAGCGCCATGTCTGTATAATCTACCACCCCAACAGTATCAAGCAGCACAGCACCAATAAGGGCATAGGAAACGCTTGAACGCTTGAACACAATGGAACGGAAGTGTTCGGCAATCGCTGCTGATATAGCGACCTTAACTTGTTCTAGCGAACCCCCAGAATCAAGCGTCAATTTAGCTGATATGTTCACCAGCTTTTCATTTGCACTCTCTACTGTTACAGTGGCGCCAATTGGTCGGGCTATTTCAATGTGATCATAAACAGTCTTGACCAACTCATCATCAGCAGCCAATTTGTTTGAATTTACAATGACTACCTTTACTGTTCCATTCCCCGACCATAATGGGAACACTTTTGCATCACCGACGCCTGTCACTTCTCTCGCCCAATTTAGATAGTGCTGTGCGTTCCCACTTGTTGCTGGCGTTCTAGCGCGGTCATAAATGCGCTGCCGATATTCTTCGTCACCTTCTGCATCGTATCCATTTGTAACCGGAACTGTGTTTGTAACACTTTCAAACCCTGCGGGGGGATCAGACATGTTCAAAATTGTATTAGCTGGGACGTTACCGATTGTACCAGCTTCCTCACATTCCACTAGGACAAACCCGCTTCCCGTAATTTCCACGTCATATAAAGACACATAGAATACCGCTTCCGATTCAGCATAGAAACGTGAATCCTTGGGAATTTTGACGGTTCCAACAGTGGTTACAATAAGATCAACCTTCGCACGTGTCGCTGGCTTTCTTGTAACGCCCAGTATGGATGCTACTGCGTCCAAATCCTCACCTACGGCTGTATCAAGTAAATAACGGCCTTCCTGCATGCTCATGTCCAAATAGACATCCTCCAACACGGTTGCAACTCCTGCCACTGCATCATACACATAACTACCCTCAGACTTGTCCACGTCTACCGATACGTTCGCAAGCATGATGTTAATTAATTCTTGTCTGCTTTTCAAAGCGTCACCCCCTCATTGCCGTATACCGTTTCCAGCACAAATGAAATATGTAGCTTATCTTTTATCAAAGCTGCTTCAAACTCACGTATTCCTGTCACCCAAGGTATGCCTTCTAGTGCCTCTCGCGTGTATCTCTCGGCTTCTGCATTTGTCGCTTGCCTCGAAAAAGAGTTTCCAATCAAACTCGTATAATCAACGCCGTATGCAAATGAGTACATTTCATAGATATAGCGTTCAGTCATGAGCGCCTTTCTCACCTTTATCAAAACCGCTGGAAGCTCTGTAACAACAAATTGCTTGCCGTTTCGAAGTTCAAATTCACCGCGTTCAAAATTAAACGCATATTCCTTACATATTGGAAGGGAATTTGCTTCCTCAATTGCTTCTGGCTCAGGAAAAATGAATGGAAACACGCTCATGGCTCAAGCTCAACCACCCTTGCAACGACATACTGGTTCTCGTCGGAAGTGGGGAAAACAACCACATCATCCCCTTTTTCAAGCACGGTTATTGTGAAGAACTGCGTCGAATCCAAGGAAAGATCACCGACCTTGATGACAATTGGTGATCGTGATACAACAGTGCCGATTGATGGAGCAGGAAGGTTGTACGCCTTCCCCTCTTGTCGTATGATGCTGACTAATTCGGGAAAACTCATCCCCCTTCGCCTCCGTCCATGATATTTGAAAAATTCAGTTTCAATTGCATCGTGTGTGTGTCGTCTTTAAAAGTGTGTATATCCTCATCAATATAGAATTTCCCTTTTAGCTTCGTGAATGGCTCTACAACCGCCACAGAACGACCCGTGATGCATTCCATATCCCCAAGTGCTGTTACCCTTGTTTCGTACTCAACAGGCCGCAATAGCGCCTTGGCCTTGCCCTTGTAATCCTTCTCTTTTTTGGCCTTTGTGTAGACATCCTGTAGGATACCGTATTGCCGTTGTCCGCTGCCGTCTATTTTCCCTAGTGATACGCCTTTTTCATTTACGATTACTACACGGTTTACAACGTTCTCGATACTCTCTGAATGCGCAGAATCAAGAATATTGATTTCATCTTCCAACTTGGTTGCCACGGTTACATAACCCTTACGGATAACGTTCAATTTTCCGTTACTAACAAGCGGAATATAGCGCCGCCCCGTCTTCTGTGCAGTCAAATTGCATGCTTTCATTACAACATCGTAAAAGCTAGATGATTGAATGGGCGGCATCTTGATGGATGTACCCCCATCCGAAACGGATGCAACCTGTATACCCGCAAGCTTTGCAATTGTTTGAACAACGTTATTCAAGGTTGTACCCTTAAAGTTGAATGTTCCTTTCGATTTCATGAGATACACCAAATGATCGTATGCAACGACATGTCTATTTGAACGAGAGAACGACACGTCCTGAGCGAATATGAAGCCCATGAACGCCATCTGACCACGTTCATCGAACATCTTGACCACTTGGCCTAACTGAAAACCATAAGGCTTATACTGGTCATCTGTACCGCTTTCTGGCACATCAAACTCTAGTATTCGAGACGGTGAATATACGCTCCCACGCCACGTCGCAGATTTAATTACAATATCCTTGCCGTTTACCTGTATTTTCATCGTGGCAACCTCAAAACTGTTCCTGTTTTGATTTTGTCAGGATTTTTGATGCCGTTAGCTTTGCAGATAGTAAGAAATTTTTGGGCATCACCATAGTAAGTCCTAGCAACCTTATAAATCGTATCTGTACTCTTAAATGTGTAGGTTGCGGGCAAAGGTCTTCCTTGCTTGGCTGCTGCTTTCTCTTGACTCAAATACCGATACTCGCAAAGTGATAATTCAAACTCTACATCACGCGAACCCGGTCTTTCGTAATATGAAAATGACTCTATCAAACACGCAAAATTGACACTTGTATTTGTAATGAAGAAACGGCATGTAACTGTATCGTTTTTCCATCTTTCCAGCTCGTCTATAAACTCGTATGCCAGTGGATAGTTGGGATACTGTGCATAGCGATTACGTGGAGCTGCTGGAATCCAAGACGAAAAAGAGATTGTCGTAAGCTGCTTCTTGCCAGCCAACGCAATCTCCCCTGATCCATTCACGTATTCTTTTGTGATATGCCGTGTCCCATCAATCCGGAACTCACGGGCAGGAATAGGAAACCATAGCTTTTCAACCCCGTTTTTACGTGTCAACCAAAATTCCATAGAATCACCCTCCTGCTGCCGTGATAGCCATTTTGTATTGCCGCACAAATTCAGCAGCCACCTTTTGTATGTCTGCTTCTTCACGGACAGTCATGCTCTGAATATTGATGATAGGCATGTCGTTTGCTGATCGGGACTTTTCAGCATTGACTTCCCTTTTCGTTCTTACTTCTTCCCCTTCATGCAACATAGCAGGCATGTCCCTTGGAATACGGCGGGAACCAACTGCGAAGCCGAAAAAGTCCTTTGTTTTGTCCCAAAGTGACGGACTTCGATATTCGGATATGTCTTTCATTTCGGATGTCGGCTTGATCATCGGCGTATTGCTACCGTTTGCTGCTGCGTGTGCTTGTAGTTTATCTGAGAAGTTAGCTGCGTTTTTAAACTCGGCTCCATCTGTTCCCAACAAACCTTGCAACGGGCCACCTATAGCACCCTTAAGACCATCTAGCGCCCCCATTGCCAAGCCTTTGCCGATTCCAGTACCGATGGATATGATTGCTGGCATGTTGTCCTCTATGCCCTGCACAACGACCTTGATCATGCCACTAACCATGTTCTGGATCGTCTCTGACCCACCATTCGAGAGCCAATTGGAGAAACTGTCTCGGATTGAAGTCAATACAAAGTAGAACTTTTCCCCCATTGTCGGTAAGTTTGCAAATGCAGGATTATTTATAATTCCGTCAATCCACTTGCCAGCACCGCTTGCAAGCTCTGTGAATGCTTCGGACATGCCTGTCAACATCTGTTGACCAAATTTCACGTAAGGCGCCATGCGTTCATCTGTTAATGCATCTTGAAAACCTTGTAACCACGGTCTAATAACCTTATCAACCGCTGGCTTACCCATGATTTTGAAAGACTTGCCCAAGGTTTCGTCAATTTGATTCATCAAGCCTCGGGACGTGCCAGCAACAAGGTCAACCGTTTCGCGCGTGATACCCTTAGACTCAAGCAGCTTGATCATTCCGTCGAGCTTCTTTTGCATTGGTAAATCTTTAATTCGGT
The DNA here is from genome assembly GCF_000293805.1 of Paenibacillus alvei DSM 29. Taxonomy (GTDB): domain Bacteria; phylum Bacillota; class Bacilli; order Paenibacillales; family Paenibacillaceae; genus Paenibacillus_B; species Paenibacillus_B alvei. Next base: position 122,730 of record NZ_AMBZ01000011.1, read on the forward strand.
TTAAATCCTTTTTCCCAAAGTCAAAGCGGTCAGCCATAGAAACAGCGTCACCGCTAAGCAATTCACGCATACTAAAAACCGCGCCTTCAACACCTTGGAATGGATTTTTTGCAATCAATCGTTCTGTGATATCCCACATCTGCGCTAGTTGTTTCATATCTCTAGTTTCAGCAAGATAGGATGACGAACCCTGTATCATCTCTTGGCTGTTGAGTACGGGCGATGTCAATGCATAAGTTTCAGCCCAATTCATGTATGTGTCGGCCTGTTTCTTGTTCTTCATGCCGAACGTACCATAAATCATGGCTTGTGCCTGTTCAAAGTCCATGTAGCTGCCGATTGTCTTATCATATCCAACCTTCATGGCTGCGCCAGTGGCAAGACCTATCAATGCCGTTTGCAAGGAGAATACCTTGCTTGTAATGGAGCCAATGCCAGAACCAACCTTGTCCACATGCTTGCGAACGCTTGAGAATGCCGTAGAAGCTCTGGAACCCATGCGAGACACGGCGGCACTAGCGCGTTCAACCTTGCTTTGCAGCTTGCCGAAACTACCGCCAACCCTCGATACGCTCTTATCCAACGATGAAACAGTGCTGCTTGTTCGGGATATCTGCCCCTGCATGTTCTTCAACTTGCCATTTGAGCCAGCAACGGAACCGCTTAGTTTGTCGGCGGCTTTTGCCATCAATTTAAGAGTATTTAAGGCTTTTGCATCTATCTCGAAGGTGGTTGAAGCGACTTTTGCCATTCTTTATACCCCCATAAGAGGACAGCCAGCAGGGTTCTTGCTCTCGTCCTCCAATTCCATCTCATAGAATGCGTAAAGAGTGATCAATTCACCTTCTCCCATGGACTGGAAGTAGGAAGGTGGATGCCCTCTCTTCTTCCAATTCCAATATAAAAAGTTTGAATGGTAATCACTCTTTACGGCTTTTTTACTTCCTCAATCGCTTCCACGCCGTAACCTGTCAACATGCCGATTTCTGCATATAGCGCCTCTTGCTCTCCGATGTTCAGAAGGGCGTTGAGGACTTCGTGCGGAGTCACTGCGCCGTAATGCTTCAGCAACTGCTCATCGCGCAAATTCGGCTCCACAATGCCTGTCAGCAGCATCTCTGCCTGAACCTTGTCAAAGTCAACCTCAACTTCCTTCGTCTCAGGATTCAAGCGTTTATTCATTTCACGTAGCTCTCGCATTCGTTCCGGTGAAATACCGGACACTTTGAATTCAACAACCTTTCCAGCGACTTGCGACAAGCGGTTGATTTTAACCATTTTCGTAGGTAGTTCCAATTGGCTTTTATCCAATTCGAGCAAAGTATTAATGATAGACATTGTGAGTCCTCCTTAGTTAATCAGATCAATAAATTCGTAATCGTCGAACGTAAATGGCGCTTCGACTTGTTGGAGCTTGTTTGCTTCCCAATCGATAAGTGTTACGTCATCAAAAGAGCAGTTATGCAACGCAATGCGTTCTGCACCTCGTGCGGATGGGTCAGCAAGCTTGGAAATGATCGTAAACACAATATCCTTGCCATCCTTGATGCTTTGACCAACTTCACGCATTAAACGGGAATTGATTTTGTTGTAACGGACTGTGCCTGTGCCATCCCAACCCATGCTTTTCTTACCACGACCGTTACGAGTTCCGCACATCGGAACATCTTCTTTAATCGCGTTTACTTTCGCTTGCAAACCGTAGACCTCGGCGAATTTCTCGCCATTGATCCACACTTCACCATGCGTACCGCTTATAACTTCATTTGCTTTGTAAGACATCTATTTCCCTCCCTTAGACTCCAATAGTGATTTCGATATCTTCCATCGCGTCCAAAGGGCGAAGCTTGCCACGCAGGAACACTTTGGAGCGTGTATTTGCTTCCTTCAATTGCTGTTCTGTCATCTTGGAAGTGTCAACGCCGATACCCTCCAAGAAATTTCGCTGCTTGTCCAAGTCGATGCCGATTTCACTACCTTTATCAAGTAATGCGTCGGTTTCCAGACCAGCGTTGTATGCTTTGATTGCCATGATAAGCAACACTTTGTTGTCGTAGCTGTTTGGATATTTACCAATGTAATTATCCTCAAGCGTGCGGCGAATGTCGGAATACCACATGTCCAGAATCTCGACAACCTTGATTTTTTTGAAATCCTCACCCTTGTCCTTTGTGACTGTAACTAAACTGTTAACGCCGCGACCAACTTTGACCTTTTCACCATCATGGAAAAGTACGAATTCGCCCTTGTCGATTGCTTGATCCAACTCTTGTTTCGGCATAGCTTTGACGCTCTCGACTTCCATAAGCGGCTGGTATGTAACGGATACGGAAGGATTAGTGCCAGCAATGATACCAGCGATACGAGAACAATATTCAGCAGTCGTATAAGTCACATTGCCAACCTTGATATCCTCGGTTGTAAAGTTAATTACGCCCTCATGGTCGGCTGCGTGGTTTGGCAGGACAGTTTTCACCATCTTACCTTCCTTGCGTTCGCTCTTGATCCACGTAGCGACTTTAACCTTTTCATCCTCGGCAATCTCTGGGTAAACAAGGTAATCGAAGCGGATTTTTTCAAGCTCGGTCAACACATCGTTAATAGCTGCATCACGCTTCACGATAACCAAATAGATTTTTGAAGGCGTAGACTCTGCGCCCATGAACGCTAGCTCTATTTGCTTCGTATTCACATCAGACAAGCCACTAGGAGCGTCAGTGGGTTTATACAGTGTAAATGTTCCATTGTGGTTATCTTCCTTTAAAACAATGGCTAGAGCGCCCCTAGCACCGCGCATGAACGCAGATGCGCCAAGTCCTTGGAACATGATGTTAATCTTGGGAAGCCCCATGTTTATCCCTCCTTAATTTCCACATCATCAATGTAGATTTCGCGCATTGGCTCGTATTCGCCCGCGCTTCTATCGCCGTAAATGGCTACAATGTTCGTGTTAAGTGTCATGTGCAACACATCATCCACGATTTCTGTATCAACACTCTCGATGTTGATCGTCAATTCATCACTTTCAACCGTCTGGAAGTGGTATTGCAGCAGCTCACACACTTTGTACATATCGTCATAACTGTCATCCAGCGGATAATAGGAGACTAACACCTGTGGAGTGGAAGTCATCATGACAGGCGTAAGCCATTGTGAACGGCTCGGAAACACTCGGACAAGGAAGCAGTCTCTTTCGAAGCCTTGCTCCATGTTCTCCGTGTAAATATCGCTGTCTGGGTGCAGCATATCCAACTTGTTAATGACAGCCTGTTCAAGTTGTCTAATCAAACTTGCCCGCCTCCTTCCATTTCGACCGCATGAATGTAAGCCAATGTTTCGGCAAGTCGTTTTCCGTCTCCTTGACACTCGTTTGCATCATGAATCGACCTTTGACGCGCCCTTTTGTCTTACCGTTGATCCGTAAGCGGTGACCGTACTCAACGTAGAGTGCATATTCAGTGTTATTGAACATGGTAATGCGCCACTTGTCACCAGAACGATAGACCTTACTCAAGCGCCACCCGTTTATCAACAGACCCATGTCTACTGGTGTGCGTTTCTTCGTCTTGGCAAGCGCCCTATTTCCCTGTTGAGCTACGAAAGTCGGCATGTCAGACTCTACAAGCTGAATCATTCGGTGCATCTGCTGCGCGTACTCTTCACAACCGTTATGGAATGTCATTACGCTTCACCTTCTGCCGATAACGGCACTTGTTGGTGACTCGGATACTTGAATGGTACGGCTGCCAGCATAACGAACGTCTGGCCTTCATGACGAATCGTTATTTCGTCGCCTTCTTCAATGTTGAATGAAGGATTCATGTACAAAGTGTATCGCTGCACTGTTGTGAAGCGTGCGCCATCTTGCGTCAACGACGTCTGAACATTGCTACAACTCAACGCACATCGTAAACCGTTGTATACAGCCTCTCGACGTGTCTCTGTTCGCCCGTTAACTTTGGTTTTGACTACACGGAAAACGTCGCAGGAATCAAAATACGTGCTTTCAATGGCTTGCATCTCGTTCATACCGTCCTCACTCTCCGATAACGGTTGAGCTGCCCACGATAGTCCGTCAGGATGTCAGCTTGCTTCATACTGCCTCCGACCTCTTTGGCTCCTACGTCGTACTCAACGGAGTAATCCCCCCGCGTAATTTTTTTGACAGCGCCAGAACCTTGTATGACGGTTGAACCTCCGGACATCATTGCTTGTGTTACCATTTCCGCTATGATTTCGTACAAGGCCAGTGTAACCGTTGTGTGATTGATATAGTTAAGTACCTTTCGTGTGACAAATCGAATTTGCAGCTTAATGATCGTGTCTTTGTCGTCTTGGAATTGCCCAAGCTCCTTGACCATGCCCAATATCGTATTTACATACTGTTCATCCATACTTCACCACCAAACGAGAAAAGGCGACTAATCAGCCGCCTTACTTCTCCGTGTTCTCTTCTGCTTAACTTCTGGTTGGGCGGCAAAGAAAGCCGCTATCTTAGGGAGTAACTGGCGTTTTGCGAACGGAGGCGTAAACCGCATCTTTCTTTTGATCCAGAACGAAAGCATCAAAGTAAACGCGACCTTCTACAAGTGAACCACTGATTCCTGGAGGGTCTTGGTGAATACGGTAGTCAGCCAATTTAATTGGTGCAACCGTTGCAGATGCGTGAGTGACGATGAAATTTGTATTTGCACCCAGACGAGCTTTAGGAACCTTTACAACAGGCATACCGTCCAGTTCTGCTACTTGTCCCTTGAAAATGATGCGGTCTTGAGCCAAGTCGCCAGCTTTCACGTAACCGTCGCACAGTTTCAGTAGCTTGATAGCTTCCGGTGTGGCAAAGATTACACGATTTTCTGGAACTTCAGCATCGTCCAGAACCTCAGTTGCCGTTACAACCGCTTCGTAAATATTTGTTTTAGTCAAGTCTTCTTCTACCTTTTTTCCAGCTTTTTCAACCATTTGTCCGAATCGGTACGTATCAACAGTTGGTACGACACGCTCACGAATTTGGCGTCCAAGCGCCTCGGCAGCCTTGATCATTGTCTCGTTCTCGTTCATCTTGTCAATTGTGAAGCTGAATGACTTGTCTTGCGTCAACGTCATTTCTTGAAGTTGATTCTCAAGCTCTTTGGCTTGACCAAAACGGTTCGTTCCCTCGCGCTTGTAGTCGCCCATAGGAACAGTGTCAACCGCTGTCACTTTGATCGTCTTAGCACCCTCCCAAGAATAGTCATGGTTAACACCAGCATTGGAAAGAGTCTCTTTCTTGAAACGCTCGTCCACCTTGTCCGTGAATTTTTCCGTCAATGTAATTGCCATGTATAAACATCCCCTTTAAGTGTGATTAAAAAGAAAAGCCGCGGTCGAATGCCGCAGCCATTGGATCAATCTCTGTATTCGTTTGTGTCGTCGGCTTCGTCGGCGTGCTGCCGTCAATTCGCTTCGCAACTTCTGCCGCTAGAGTAGCATCCCATGTCGCCTTGAATGACTTAATGTTGTCAACAGTTGCATCTTCATCAGCGCCACGGACGAACGTTGCAAACTCTTGCGGAATGCCATATGTGCGCAAGCTTTGTTGTGCATAGCGTTCCATCTTTGCGAGTTGTGCTTCACGCTTGTACTGCTCCATTTCAGCTTGAAGACTCTTGAATTCTTCACGCTCGCGTTCTTCCTTGGACATGTTTTTCAAACGGAATTCTTTTTCCAAGTCGGCACGCACTTTTTCCTGTTGTCGACGCAATCGGTCACTGATAATGCGATCCATTTCCTCCTGTGAGAAGAACTTTTGACCGTCCTTGGTTTGTTGCTGTTGCTCATCGGTTTGCTGCTGGTCGTCGGTCTGCTTGTCCTCTGTGTCCTCTGCGAACAATTGAATATTCAACTTGTACTTGTATGGAAAATGTGTTTTCAACATCGTTATTCCTCCCGTAAGCCCGTCGGCTGTATTATGAAGCAACCCATGCGTTACCGACAGTTTTACGCCATGTCTTAGGGCTAGGCCGCTAGGAATTGCTTTTCGTATTCTTTATAAGTAATGTTGTCAACCATGATCGGATCACCGTTACTATCACGAGCAAACCGTTCCCCGTCTTCGTCTTCAAAGTAAGGAATGGTTGTCGTGCGGCAATACGGATGGAACGGCGGGGAATTCACGCCTACAACCTTTTTGTTAAGCGGATATACCTTTCCATCCTGTTCCCTGCAAATAGGGCTTGTACGGCTGTCTAGTGTCGCTAGAACCTGATACCGATCAATGCCAGCCTCCTTGTAGCTGTCAATACTGGCTTGATTGTGAAAGTAGTTCGATTCCGTGCGGACAAGCCGCATAGTTTCCCTCTTGCCAGACTGTAAACGCGCTGCCATATCTGCCGTGATCTTGTCGATGCTGCGCCCCGTAATGATTCCTTGTGTAAAATCACGCTTCAATGCGGTCATGAGCTGGCGGTTGTTTGTCCATATCCGGTTGCTGAAGGTGTCACCGCTCCAAGGGTAACCTACCACTTTGTTAATCAGCGCCTTATCCAGCTTGTACACAGGCGTTTCAATGCCCATGCGCTTAAATGCAAACTTGTTTTGTACAAGATCACGAACATAGCCATCTGCAATATGTGCCTTAAAACGTTGATTCGTATTCATTGACAACTCAATAAGCGCTTTGTCTATCTCGAAGTGTATAGCTGCCAGACGCGTCACCTTTGCTGTATCGAGATAGGTTACAACCTCTTTCCCTGCTTGCTCTGCAAGCTCGCTTTCCAAGGCTTCTAGGCGCTTGTAATAAGCGTCTGCGTCCGTCTGGAACAATACACCGTCCAACTTGCTCAGATGCTTCGAAAGCTCCCTAAATGAGAGCTTAAAACGTGCTGCGTAGTCGTTCATTTCCTTGCGAATTTCGGACAATGTACGGCGATATAGCTTGTCTAGCTCTTTTTCTAGCTCTAACGTGTCGTCATACCACTGTTTTTCCATTTCCGCGGCGCGTTTTTCCCAATAGCTCACGCAGCATCATCCTTGCTGTCGTCTTCTTGTTCGTCTTGCCTTCCAAGGTCACTATATGGATCGTCGAAACGCTCGGAGCGTTCTTTTTCTAGCATGTTTACGGCTTGCTTGACATCAGTAATGAACGGCAACAACGAAAGCAGAATTTCAAGTGGAACCTTACCGTCTAACTTCTCGATTACGTCAGCCATTTCCACTAGATTTGCTGGAAGGTTGGCATTGAATTGCATCTTAACCTTGGTGAAGTCGAAAACAGCGCTGTTCATCATCTTCATGTATGAATGAACAATTTCCAAGCGACGCCATAGCCCCTTGCGGAATTGACGTTCCTTTTGCCCTCGTAGCTGCTCCAATGCCAGAAGCTTGTACTTGATAGCAACACCGGACAAGTTACCAGCGAATTTCTCGTCTGACATATCCGGTACAAAGCTGAATTTATGGATGTCGGTCTGTATGCGCGTCTTGATCCCATCCGAATAGGAAGAATCGACGTTCTTGATCAACCACTTTGCGTCACCATCTCCCTCAAGAAGCAAAACCTTGTCTTTGCGCATTCTGTTGATATCTTCCGATTCAGTACCGGACATATTTATGAGCGCTAGAAAGGCGTCTGTAAAGTCAGACAGATCATCTACGCTATTTGAAGCAGCTTTGTTGTATGCGTCCATGAGGGAAATGCAGTCCTCATAATCGCCAAGGCCGAAACGGTTGTTCATGTATTCGTTGACTGGCACGCCACCAATGAAATGCTGCTTCTTTTCCTTCAACACATAATCAAAGCCCTTGTAATCAGCGTTCATGGTTGATGTATACGTTGCAACCTCTTTGTCATCGTAAATATCCATGCGCAATTCAATCTTGTCCTGTTCTGTCTTCCTGTCACTGAACACGATAGCTGACGTTATCCGCTCTTTCATGCTGCCGTCCTTTACGATTATCACGGTTCGCGGGTCTAAGTCCTTGAATCGCAATTCTTTGTTCTCGTCGATGTAGAATAGCTCGTATGACCGCCCGTAAATGGAGCAATTCAGCGCAAGATCATAGTCCACGGCCTCCGCGTCTGACTCTTCCAGAATGTCAGTCGCTGCGTCGAAGGCATCGCCGTCACATGTATAGGCCACGGGCGATCCCATAAAAAAACCCGTCGCAACCGTTGAGATGTAACGCGCGAAGTTGTTCACCACTCGGTGAGTCTCGCGGTTCTCTCGGTCTTGACGGGCTAATATTGCGTGCTTGCCGACGTAATAGTCATATAGCTTCTGTAACCGTGGTTGTTCATCTCGCTTGAACGCTTGCCACAGCTTATGCGCTTGTTCATATGTGAGCATGGTTCACCTCCTGTAACAAAAAAGAGGACATCCCCTTTTCTATACTTCTGGGATAGTCCTCAAAATATACTCATGAAATGTAGTTTACGATAACGCCTAGTATGACTGGGATTGCTATAGATCCAAAAACGAAGTATCTAACTTTTTCTAGAACCTTGTTCCTTGCAATCCCTTCACCAACGTCATATAGTGCAACTGGAAATGTTTTGTTTTTAATCCATTCTAGTAGCACAGTGAATAGAAACAACCCTGTTAATGCCAAATACGTTAAACTACTGTTATCACTGCTTGCATCCGTACTCGTTTTAATACCAAAAAATGCTACGTACGCTAACATAGCAAAGAAAGAAATCACCATCGCTATGATATACAATAACGTAAAATCAATAAATCGAATTCTACTGTACCACAATTTAAAAGAACGAACCTCGTCTTCTATTTTTTGACTGTAATAGATTACGTCTTTATCTTCACCTCTTACAGTAATAGTAATCGGACGGTTTTGGTTTCTGGTAAATTCAACTTCTATTCTAACATCCCTCGAATCCCAAGCAGTCTCGATATTCATTTGTATTATCTCTCGATTTTTGGGATTAGTATATTCAAAAAGTTCTGATAAGTTTGAGAATCTCCGAGTCGAACTATCGGCGCAATAAATAGAGTATTCAAGTTCAGGGCTAGCTTGTAACATTATTTTTTCAATTCTTTTCATTCTTGCCTCATCCATTTTATAGGCAACTTTTATCATTGTATGCTTGCTGGTTTTCATAAAAATACTTACCTCACTTTTTGGCAGATATATCTATTCATATGAATAAATATATCACCAAAAGGTGTTATTTGTAAGGAAAGAATTACTATAACCCCAATGCTCCAGCCGACAATGTCCGCAACCGTTTAGACTTCTGTACAGCCTCCATTGCATAGCGCATGGCGTCCATCAGATGGTTGAACTCGTCTATAGGCTTGTTCAGCGTGTTGCCGTCCCTGTCCTTGCTCCACGTATAGTTGTTGATTTCCGTAATGAAATTGACGCAACGCGGATCAATGACAATCTCGAAGTCCTGTATGAACTGGATGCCGTGCATAATGCTGTCTTTGCCCTTGGCTGCTGGCTTAATACGCTGCAATCCTTGGCGGTGTAACGAATCAATACTTTTGGGTTCGGCACTATCGGCAACGATTGGGCTGCGACCATATCCCATGCGCTCTAAACGTTCATATATGGCCTTGTTTGACATGCCACGCTCATACATTTCATCTAAGATGAAAAGCCGCTGATTCGGCACGTCTACAGCAATAGAAAGGAATGCGGTCGGGTCATGCGTATAACCGAAGTCAAGGCCGTTCGTTACTGCCGTAGCGCGTTTGAGAACTTCCAGACGGTCGAATTCTGCCACTCTAAAGCGATCATATACCAAACCATCGGCAACGCCCCAATCACCGTCACAAACGATCCTAGCCCGTCGCGGATTAGTCCGGTATAAGCTTTCATAACGGGCACGGTCACCGTCGTCCAACCATTCGTTACAACGGAATGTTGTAGTAATGGCGAATGTGTCATGCTCTCTTGTCTTTTCATCGAAGAATACGCGTTTCAACCAATGGCGCTCGCTCCACGGATTGAATGTGATCGTAATCTGCTTGAAATAATCAGGAGCTGGATAGCTACCCCGAATGGATTCCACAACAGTACGAAATTTTTCCTCGGATTCAATCTCGTAGGCTTCTTCAAACCAAGCCCAGCACAGGCTACCATTATCAACTGTAATAGAAGTGAGCTTCAAAGGGTCATCCAACCCACGGAAGATTATTTTCTGCCCTGTTGGAATGTATGTTAGCTCTGGAAGACTATCATTTGTACGCCACAGTGAAGCGACTCCTAGGCGGTTTATAGCCCATTTTAAATCTGTATACACCGATTGACGAAGGGTGTTAGAATAACGCCGTATAACGAGCAGATTCGCCCATGGATGCTTCATCATTCGGTATATCTGATTGACCGCTGTCGTCTTCGACTTTTTCGATCCACGTGAACCTTTTACAACACGATAGAATTGCCGATTGTGCCAGAAACGATTGTATCCATTGCCGATAATGTCAGGAATATGAATGGTGGTCATCAATCGTCAGCAGGAACGCTTTCCACGAATGTAGGCATTTTATGTGTAACGTCCACCTTCTCCGTCCACATTCTGTACCGTTTCCCAAGCAGCTCCAACGCCTTGATTTTATCGGCAAACCTCACTTCACGCTCAACACTGTATCCATCCTTGGAACCGGAAGTCTTCACCTTAACCGAAGCTATAGCCGCTCTGTCATCTTCCGTCGTGCTATCCTTTATTGAAGCATCATCCATATCGACCAAATCTGTAGGATCGACAAACGCTATTCGTGCAAGCTCCCTTATGATACGTTCCTGATTAACACCAGTACGTTTTGAATGCTCTGCCATGCGCTCGTCGATATACGCGCGAACCTTAACATTCGCTAACAATCTTGCACCTTGTTCTGTTGCCGTCTTGCTGCTGTATCCCGACCTTATCGCTGCTTGAGTGGCATTTAGGTCAATCAAATATTCGTCTGCAAATCGCTTCTGCTTGGCCGTCAATGCCATGCTGATCATCTCCTTTCTAATCATGACATATCGTTTAAATAGTGTTAACCGAATAAGAATATATAGAAGAATGATATAGACATAACATTGATTGCTACACCTACAAAGCTGGCTATTCTCTTTGGTGTCTCTTCTGCTAGAAGCATAATTTTAATGTTCATAATGACGTCCGCTATTGCCAATACGAATAATACCCACGCAATTACTGCCACCTATTAATCATCTCCTTTCTATAGTTAAAACCTATTTCTCATGAACAAAAAAAGAGAGACAAGTCAACGTTTAGTTAACCTATCTCTCTGGATTAGACGTTCTATTCTCTTGAAAATAAAAAGCCGCATTGTCATTTTGATAAAAATGACCTGCCGCCCCTCTTAGTATTAACAACCCATAAAAAACATACCGTTTCCATGATAGGAATGTCAATACATATGAGTATCATTGTACCAAATCTGTAACAAACAAGCGTAAAAAGAGGTGTTTTTCATATAAAATAGTACGAGTTTGCTATTTTAATATGTGTCTTAAATGTGACAGCGGAATCACAACATCTATCACGCACCTTACCACCGCGCCTATATTGTTTGGTGTGTGTGCGCTGCAAAGTGCGTCATGGATATCGTAATTCCTAACTTGCTGACAATATCATCTTACTACGGAACAATAGGTGAACGATAAACGAACAATAAACAAATAAGGAAAGAATATTGCAAGAAAAATTAATGATAGACTTTGTTGATCTATATTTTTGGTATGTGCTAAGATAGACAAATAAAACCAAACCAAAATTATTGGCGAAAGGAGAAATAACATTGAACTATCTAAATGGTGAAAAACTGTTGGAGTTAGGCGTTGAATGCATAATTAACTACCTACGTCGTTCACGAGCCGATGAAGAGTATGAGAAGAGAACGGGCGAAGACACGCTAAAAAACCAAGCTGACTTAATGGATCGAGTCCTCGCGCCATATGGCATCCCATACGTCCAAGAAACCGAAATAGGATCAGGGGATAAAATCAGTACACGCCCAGTATTCCAGCAAGTAATTGCAGACTTGCGTAGCCGTAAATATCAAGCTATTGCCGTAAAGGAAATCTCCCGTATGGGACGTGGTTCATACACAGATATGGGCACAATCTATGATCTAATCATTGAATTCAACATTTATATCATCACACCATACCGTGTATATGATCCGAGCAACCCTGCCGATCTGCGTCAAATACGATTTGACCTATTCATGTCTAGGGAAGAGTTCGAAACAACTAGAGAACGTTTGATGGGCGGTCGAATCACAGCAGCGCATGACGGTCGTTGGGTGGCTGGCAAAGCCCCTTATTGCTTTGTTCGTGATGAATCAACAGGGAAATTGGTCTTACATGAATCTGAATCGGCAGACATGCGACAAATATATATTTACTATGTATATGGCGTGCCTGACTTTAAAAATGGTGGGCTGCGTGATGTCTCTTACCGCGCTCTATCTACATTCTTGAAACGTCACACTAATATATTGACGCCAGAAGGAAACAAAGAATGGCAACCAGCAATGTTACGTCGTTTGATCACTCACCCAAGAAATGTTGGTATCCATGAATTCAAACCTAAAGGCCAAGACCCTATCATTTTCTATGGTCCAATGGTAGTTGAACAGGAATTATACGATAAGGCAATGGAAAAAGATCAGGCTTCCAGACACAAGCCACGTACAAAACTGGACTTCTCCCCTTGTGAACTCGCTGGCTTGATTATATGCGCCAAATGCGGTCGTCGTATGGTTCGTCAGTACAGTACGCAGATTTACAAGCATAAGGATGGTAAAGGCGAATCAAGATATGAAAAGGAATTTCTATGGTGTACTGAGCCTGGATGTACATTTTTGAAATATCGTTCGGTCGAATCGCAAATGTTGAAAGTCTTGGAGTTGTTGCAATCGTTAGATAACGAGAAGCTACGCCGTTACATTCAAAATAGTGTGAATAACGATGAAGGTGAACGACTGGAACGCGAACGTATAGGAATGTTGGAAGGCTTAATGGGACGTAGAGACAATTTGAAAAAGCGACTAGTCTTTATATTCGATAAATATGAAGAAGGTATGTACGATAACGAAACATTCTTAAATCGTAAAGCAGCAGTCGAAAAAGAACTAGAGGAAGTGGACGAGCTTGAAAAGATGTATCGCGGAGCTAAAATAGAGAAGAAGGAAGAGGTTGACGTTAAGCAAGTACAACGCAACATTACAACCGTCCTACGGGCGTATCATGCTACTGACAACAAGACGAGTAAGAACACCATATTGCGTGCGGTATTTGATCACGCCGTTGCGGAGATAATCGAAAAAGGAAGCGGAAGGAAGGAAGCTAAGTTTTCTTTGAAGCCTGTTCTGCGTGCTGATATCTTAGGGGAAATTCATTTGGGTTGATCATGTATTAATTGACTCGTCCGCCGAAATTAACGCAAATCTCCCCGCCTTAAAATTCCCCTCTTGTGTAAGTGACAGCAAATTCCATAGAAACTTCTCATCACACTTCAACATCTCCTGGAATTCCATCAGCCCACGATTCGCCTTGTTCAGTTCTCCATCGAACCGATATGCTCTCGGATCGGATTCGGAACCGTATTCCGTTATCGTGGAGAAGTCAATACTCCCGGTCAAATCCGCTATATCCTGCGACTTTGGATCTGATGGACTGAACGTTCCGATCCCGATCCGATTCTCCTCGGATACAATTACCCGCTCCACCAGCACTTGCTCGATGTCATTGTCATATTCCGTTTTCAATTTCAGTTGGCACGACGGGCAAAGATTCCCTTCAATGCGGACGCCCAGTTCACGCTCCACCTCAGATCGAAGCTCATTCGGTATCAAATGCAGCGGCTCTTCATGCATACCATAAGTAACCCATTTATATAAAGTTAAAAGAGCGGCATTAGGGACCGCTCACTCTCTACGCTCTAACTCTGTAGCCATGTTATAAGCGTACATGAAAACAAACTCAATCAATGGTGTTTTGTAATTATATATATTTTCAAGTTCTACAAGTTGGAGTGGTGTAGCTTTTCTATTTTTTCGGATTTCATCAATAATTCCGATAAATGCATCGTATTCATGTTTGAATTCGTCGTCACAGCGTTCAGCCAGCTTTTCGATCTCAGTTTGCAAAGTGTACTTCAAACATTTATCCATCCTCGTATTCCCCCTGAGCACTTTATGTACTTTTATGACATCATATTCATTCCAAGAATAGAATACCTGTTCTCACACTTAATATTTATAATAACTATTTGACAATATCCTGTAACTTGAAATCAATATGATAAAAGACTGTTAATGTATGAGTTGTATGTGTTTATAAGAAAATCATAACATAAGATGTTAGTTATATTTTGTCGAAATTTGCCAGATTGTTTTTTGTTAGGGGGGGGTCGATTTTTCTTGACATAAACTCACTCATATGTCTAACATTTTTCGATAATATTTGACTTTATATGCTGCCATTGTTGTAGTTATCTTGGAGTCAAAAAAACTAATAGTCCCATTATTATCTATCGATTCGATATTTTCGATATTTACGATTAATCCGGTGTCCATCTGTGCAAAATTCGGGAATACTTGTTTACAAGCTTTGAGTGTTAATCCTGTAATGTAGGCACCATATGCAGTATGGTATCTAGGTACTTGATAATCGCGCTTTGGTTCACAAATGTCAATGTACAATACATCACTTAAAGGTAACAAGCAATATCCTTTCTCAAGCGTCGATGATACCAATACTTTTTTGTTCTCAGGTTCGCCAGGATCTACTTCAAAATTAAGTTTATCCAGTCTTGTAGGTGATACCTTAGTCGATATTTTAGTACCTTCAAACTCGGCAAGCAACCCATATTTCTCATGATTTAACACTTGTTTAACTTTGCTCATGTCGGCTAGTGAACCTCTAGACAAGTAATCAAATGACCGCAATCCTCTATGGCATGCATCTAATGTCAACGCAATGGTAAAAGTGCCCTTCTTCGTCACAAAGAGGGGCACTTCATATTTTCGCTTTGGGGTCCATTTCTTTATAAATAGAATATCTTGCTCTTGGAACGAGTAATACTCTTTTTCATCCTCATCAATCGGCACCCCAAATATTTCATTATTTACTTCGTCCATCTTGATTTTCTTTTTTGTTTTTAGTGCACTAGGAAGTTCTGGAGATCCAAAGAAAGTTTTTTCAGCCGAGCTAGACTTAACTGCAGACTTTTTCAAATGGGTATAAATTAACTTAGACAATGTGTTTTTCATGCTTTCCCCTCCAAGGTAATATTGTAATTGCTTGTATTAAAAAGGCTACTGCAATTACCTCTGATTGGATAAAGTAATTGCATGTAACCACAGCCAGCGAAATCAACTTATTGTATGGGTCAATACTGGATGTATTTCGCTCAATAAAAATATTTGGAGCATAAAACATCATAATAATAAAAGCTATGGTTGTAATAGTCATCGTACTGGCTATATTCAATTCCACGAACGTAACTAAAATGAGTGGAACTAAAATAAACAATAGAACAGATACTAAAACACAAAGAGTTAGCGACTTAAAATGTGCACCACCAGAAAACTTTCTAAGCATGGATAGTGCAATCAGACAGACAATGCTTTCAAGCAGCACTCCAAAAACACATGCAGCAATAATTGTAAGAACTATAATCGAATAGTTAGCTAATCTTATCCCAATCTCGTAATTGAGAATTTCGACATCATCTTGCGTGCCATTCTCATTCGCCACGATTCTTTCTGCGAGTCGTAGTGAGAGCCTTTCTAACATCTTCGAAGTCACTCCTAGCTGAGAAATAGTAAGAGATGATAAAAGTAACTACACATAAAATCATAGATGCGATGTGATTTTTCGTTAACATAATCCAGAAAATAACCGTGATTGTTATTATGGAAATTAAAGCACTTATTAATGAAACCTTGTTCGAATACTCTGAAAAGTCGTCTCTGATCAAAAAGTCATGAGGCGGTTCAAGGATGAAAGAGAACCCATACCTTTTGACCTTGAATATTATCGCAATCAAGTAAGCGATCAATATTGAACCGACTTGAATTATGTAAATAGCTAAACCTTCAACTTGCTGAATAAGATCGTGTTGACCTGCTTTCAACATTAATAATATTGCGTAAAATATCATTTGAATTGATATGTATCCAGTTAAACCAGATCCAACAACAAAACTGCTCAAATGAAGCTTCATTCCCATAGCGTACCTGAAGAATAGCACATATATAATATACTGTAATGGCAAATCGAAAGCAGGTAACCCAAGCATCTCCCGCATGCCGAATGATACGAATGCAATGCATGCTGCTAGGCAAATAATACGAATAAAGAAAGTCCTTAATGGTAACCTGTATAATTTTGTTGTCAGTGCTACAACAGCAAGAGCATCAAACACACTAAGTATAATATATGAAATTGTGGAAAGCACAGACGCACCGCCTTAATTTAGTAATTGAAATTGTCACCTCGTATTCGTAATAAGTACATTATTACACAACATGCAGCAATTGTGCATAAGGAAAGCCCCGGATTATTCCGAGGCCCCTCTTTCTTTTACAAACCCATTAAGCGCGCTCATTACACCTAAAATAAATTCTGATTCACTAAGGCTCTTGTCTTCGCCAGCCGATACCACGTTATAATTTGCACCCTTGGCGAACTGGATGAACTCATGCATTGAAATTGAGTCCCGATGAAGCCTATCGCACGAGTTAACGATCAGTGTTTTCCCAGGGTTCTCTTTGATGTATTCCTTCATTTTTTCAAGTTCTGGTCGTTCATCATTCGCGCTTAACCCGTGATCTTTAAAAATTAATTCCAGCTTGTATCCATGCTTCTCAGCATACTCCTTACAGAGTTCCAATTGAACATTGATATCTTGTTCAGTAGTTGCTGTACGGCAGTAAACAATGGCGCTCTTTGTTTCCATTGGACAGGCCTCCCACTATTTGTCTTTCAATATCGAATCTAACTTACCTAAAAGTTCTGGAGCCTCTTTGCACACCAACTCCCGAATCCGCTGTATCTCCTCTAGAGCCTTTGGGTACCCATTAATACAGGTTGCATAATATTCTGCGACTTCAGGATAAAGGCCATAACCTGGCTCTCC
>NZ_AMBZ01000012.1 GCF_000293805.1 Paenibacillus alvei DSM 29
GAAATTATTTAATATATAAATACGTCATTCTATTTGAATGACATTTGCTATGTATTCTCTTTATCTAAGTACTTTCTATGTAGAAGATATAGATATAAGTAACTATATATAATATATATTCTTGTTTGTCTTCAAAGTTCGTTTCATGAAACGATAATGCAATCGCCGCTATCCCGCGTGGCACTAAGGGAAATACTCGAAAAAGATCGTTTCAAAAGTCGTTTCATGATCGTTTCAAGTTCGTATCACCTATTCAGTGCAATCCCTTACCACATAAGGAACACAGCGTTTCATTTGCGTTTCACGAACCCCCTTGATTTCGGGAAATAAATTACGGTGTTTACTAACGCACACCGCTGCGCCCGGGATCCACACCTTAGACTGCTCCGGTCACAGTCGAAAAGGAGATGCGGCAGCACCATCCATGAGCTTTGCCCTGCTTAATGGCGGTTATGCCTGCTGCTACGCTTTAGGGAGGCATGGAGTAAAAGAAAAGACGACCATGGGTTGGCCGCCTGGGTAATGTCCTGTGTTTAATTGTTTTTCGATGATACAAATATAACATGGCAAAATCCTAATAACATTTCTTTTTGCCGTAATTATTCAATATTATTTTCGGATTAAAACCTTCAAGTTTCCATTACACACAAAGCAATTAATTCGCTTTAGTTGACTAACGGGCACCAATTGGGCACCAATTTCATGAAACGGCTTATTTTAGTGTATGAGGAGGAATAAGGAGAAATAAGAAAAACCCTTGTATACCAAGGGTTTTTAGTGAGTGGTTTATGGTGGAGCCAAGGGGGATCGAACCCCTGACCTCATCGCTGCCAGCGAAGCGCTCTCCCAGCTGAGCTATGGCCCCATATTTTTGTATGCCAAATTATTATACTACTTCAACTCATTTTCCTGCAAATTGCTACAATCGACCACAACGGCCTATATTTTAACAATTTTCAATCATTAGCGGGTAGTTAGTCATTATTTCTCACATTTTCTCCATATAACTTTCCATTTCATATGTAATGCAAATTCCACACGATTTATAGATACGTAAAGTACATTCCACTTCACGCAGCCTATTGTAGGCTGCGTTTTTGATTGAGCAAATACTCTGAATCCGTCCACAGACCGATCGATATACCATTCTTCGGAAGGTTTAATGAATTGAAAAACATTTTTACAATACAAATAGACAAAAACGAATTCAAATTCAACTCATCTAATCTTCAAATAAGGAGCATTGGAAATGAACAACAAATACAAAACAGCAAGTTCGAGCGCCAACGAATGGGCCGTTGAAGCCCTCGGGCTTATTAAAACGTTCGGAGACAATCGAGCTGTCGATGGCGTAGATCTGAACGTTCGTGCTGGCTCCATTTACGGCGTGCTTGGTCCGAATGGAGCAGGTAAAACGACGACGATTCGCATGCTTGCCACATTGCTGCGTCAGGATGCTGGAGAGGCACGAATATTTGGCCATGATGTAGTGAAAGAGTCTCACATTGTGCGTCAATTAATCGGCGTAACAGGACAATACGCATCGGTTGATGAATCGCTGAGTGCTACGGAAAACCTCATTATCTTCTCAAGGCTGCTCGGGCTAGGACGTGCAGAGGCGCGACGCAAGGCGGCTGACTTGTTAGAGGAATTCGGCCTGACGGAAGCTGCAAAACGGCCGTTGAAGCATTTCTCAGGAGGCATGCGCCGCCGGCTTGATTTGGCCGTCAGCCTAATTGCGCAGCCACCGCTCATTTTTCTGGATGAACCAACAACAGGTCTTGATCCGCGAACGCGATCGCAAATGTGGGATACGATTCGCCGCTTAGTAGACACGGGGTCAACGGTGCTTCTCACGACGCAGTACCTTGATGAGGCGGATCAATTGGCGGATCGAATCGCGGTTATCGACCACGGCAAGGTTGTCGCTGAAGGAACGGTCGATGAACTAAAATCCTCGGTCGGCACCTCGTCCTTGCATTTGAGAGTCCAAGAAGAAAAAGACATCGCAGAGGTCCGCCATATCGTGGAACAAGTGCTCAAAGTCCGTTCCAATGTAAATGCCGAGGCCGGAAAAGTTACAGCACCTATGACGGATGCGGATCAGGTGACCGATCTGTTGATCGCACTTCGTGCGAGGGGGATTCATCTGTCCGAGCTCAGTGTACAGAAGCCTACCCTTGACGAAGTATTCCTAACGATCACAGGACATAAAGCAGAAGACAGCGCAAGAGAAAATCATGTGCAAATGGACAGCGCAATCAAGGAGGAAAGAGCATGAACCAGGTATCTGTAAGCGTAAAAAAAGGACGCCCTTTAAAAAACTACACTAGCTTCTGCCAGGCACTTCGTAATTCGTTAACGATGGCCTATCGCGGGTTGCTCAAAATAAAGCGTACTCCCGAGCAATTGTTTGATGTAACCATTCAGCCCATTTTATTTACCATCATGTTTACGTATATATTTGGCGGCGCAATTTCAGGTAATGTACACGACTACTTACCGATCATTATCCCCGGCATTCTTGTTCAGACGGTCATCACGAGTGCTGTCGCCACTGGTGTCCAATTGCGCGAAGATATGGATAAGGGTGTATTCGACCGCTTTAAGTCACTTCCGATCGCGCGTATTGCGCCTTTAGCGGGAGCCCTTCTGGCGGATACGATCCGTTTCGCTATTGCGACCGTACTCACCTTTGTCATGGGCTACTTAATGGGATATCACCCAGTCGGAGGCTTGGGTTATGTCGCAATCGCCGGCTTGCTTGTCATTGCGTGCTCCTGGGCAGTCAGCTGGATTTTTGCCTTTTTCGGCGTCATTGCTCGTACAGCCGCAAGCGTACAAGGGATTGCCATGATGGTGCTGTTCCCACTCACCTTTCTCTCCAATGCATACGTACCGGTTAATACAATGCCAGATTGGCTTCAATGGTTTGCTAACATTAACCCAATCACCCATTTAGTGAGTGCTGTACGTGAGCTCGCTAATCAAGGTACGATCGGCATTGAATTTGGCCTCACTCTCCTTTGCGTTATGGTCATCGTAGCTATCTTCGCCCCACTCACCGTTCGCGCTTATATGCGCCGCACCTAAGTCACATGTGCAGTCAACATCAAATACATCTACTCAGCAAGCATATCATTCGATTGTGCATGTTCATGATTTAGCTAAGATCGTGCGGATATCTGTATAAAGTAAGGAGTGGGGTCACCTGCTCCTTATTGAATGACTGGGGAAAATGCAGCATTCTTTACAGATCCCCATTGTCTTGTCAGGAGAAAAGGCGTTATCAGCAAATACCAACAAATACAACCCTTATTCCGATTTTACGAATCGCCTGTAGAGGGCTATACTTAAGGGGTGTTAAGGAACAAGGTACTTCTCAATAGCTTCGTTCAATCGGGATGCTTCAATCCCCCTTGAACCCAGTTCTCATATGGGTTCTTAGCTCAGTTGGTAGAGCAGTTGACTCTTAATCATCAGGTCGAGGGTTCGAACCCCTCAGAACCCACCAATTATGTGATCAAAACGGCAGAAATGCCGTTTTTTTGTTGCATTCTTTTCATTTTCCGCTTACCAAACATTGATTCTCCTAATGGAATCTTGCATCCCATGTCCCCTCCCCCTAAGATTCTGCTGTTCATCGGAAATTTCACATTACATTAAGGTTACATAGAATCTGGATTAAGTTTGCTCATATATTCTGATGATGCACGAAAATGATACAGAGGAGAGAGCAAACAATGAATATGTTTTCCAAGCGCGTGACGACCATTGCACTGACCATCATCGTAGTAACCGGCTTGCTTAGCGGTACGGGTACATTATCGAAAGTATCGGCGGCAGCATCCGTAAACATAGGCCCACAAGACCCCAAAGAAGTTGAGCAATTTGCCGATGAATTTTTTAGCCGTCCAGAAATTAAGGACAGTATGGCAGGAGCTGCGTTTGTCGTCGTCAAGGGTGACAAGGTGCTGTTGAAGAAAGGTTACGGCTATGCAGATGTGGGTAAAAAGCTGCCGGTCGATCCGGATCGAACCGTATTCCGCGTCGCTTCGATTTCCAAGGTGATCACCGCTACAGCCGTGATGCAATTGGCAGAGCAGGGTAAAATTGATTTGAACAAAGAGTTGTCTGCATACCTGGGAGATATTAAAATCCCTAATAAGACTGGATATCCCCTAACTACGAAGCATTTACTAACGAATTCGACCGGATTCGAATTCGGAGACGGCTCAGAATTATCAACCGACGATTTAACGCGAGAAGTATCTATCAAGCAATATGTGTCGGACAATACGCCTACGGTGATCCGCAAGCCTGGCGAGTACTACCGCTATGACAATCTAGGCTTTACCATTCAAGGTTACATCGTAGAGCAAGTGAGCAAACAGCCATTTAGCACATACGTGCAGGAGCATATTTTTAAACCGCTAGGTATGACAAACAGCGAATTCCGCTTAACCTCGGACATCACGAAACACCTGGCCGTTCCATATAACGTAATGGGAGATGCAATTCCCACCTACGCAACGGTTCCGACGGAGCTTCCAAGCGGCGGCATGCTCTCTACTGGCGCTGATATGGCCAACTTTATGCTCGCCCATCTAAACGGCGGCAAGCTGGGAGATGCAACGATTCTTAAAAAAGAAACGGCAGCGGAAATGCATAAGCCTCAGCTAGCCATACATGAGAAGCTGCCGAACATGGCATACGGCTACGAATACGCCAATCGGCAGCATAACAACGGACATTATATGATTGAGAAAGCCGGGGACATGGCTGGGTATCACAGCAATATGTGGTTGATTCCTAATGAAAAGGTCGGTTTTTTCGTCACGGTAAATAAGGATGTTGAGTTCCGCAAGGAATTGTTGGAAGCACTCATGGATCATTATTACCCGAAGAAAGATGGCGCCCAGGCTCCTCATGAGCAAGCGAAACAATCGTTGGCAGCTTTCGAGGGCATGTACAGCGACTTGCGAAATCGGATGTGGACCTCGCGTGTTCGTACTGAGAACGGCAAGCTTATCGTGAAAGATCCGCTTGGAGAGCATGTGCTCCATGAAATCGAGCCCCTGCTTTTCCAAGATGAACAAGGCGTAAAAGCTGCATTCAAGTTAAATGACAATGGCGAAGTACAGGCATTTTATTACGACCTGAAATCAGATAGTTGGGCCGAAAAATTAGCAGCACCGCAGCATTATCAGGATATCAGTGACGACCATCCGTATGCTCGGTATATCTATCACTTAAGCCAATTGAAAGTCATTGATGACAATAGCGGCGACAACCGCTTTCAGCCTGAGCAAGCAATTACCCGGGAACAGTTTATCGGTTGGTTTATCCGATGGCTTGGAGTGTCTCCATCCAAGAGCAAGCCTGCATTCATAGATATATCCGATAGTGCGTTTGCTAAAGAAATACAAGCTGCGTATGAGTTTGGCGTCATTCAAAAGCCTGAAAGCGGCAAATTTCATCCGCGGGAATTGTTGACGCGCCAGGAAGCTGCAACTATTATATGGCGTATGGCATTCAACCACGTGGGTACCGGACCGAAAAAAGCACGGCTCGGCGGCTCCACCGATTCTTGGGCGCGGGAAGGCGTTCAGTTCGTCATCGCCAAACAATTATTTGGTCCTGAAGTTGTCCAAGGGAAAGACGGGACGTTCGACTATCGATCCAAGCAGCCGATGCTGAAGCAAGAAGCGGCAGGATTGCTATCTACATTCGCCGACAATCTATTCTAATTCAGCACAACTCCCGATCAATCTGCGTTAAGCCGCATGTTGATCGGGAGTTATTGTTGCATACATAGAGGTGGACAAAAAATGAAAATCATACTCATCATAGACGACGAAGCCGAAATTCGGGAATTGCTGACCATCTATTTGACCAACCACGGCTATGCTACGATTACAGCCGGGAACGGTGTCGAAGCTATGACTATCTTGCAGGAGCAGCCCGTCGATTTGGTCATAGCCGATATTATGATGCCGCAAATGGATGGCTTGGAATTACTTAAAAAAACGCGGCAGAATTCGCAAATTCCGTTTCTCTTTATTTCTGCCAAATCCGACGATATGGACAAAATTTATGGCTTGCAGCTCGGAGCGGACGATTACGTGGGCAAGCCCTTCAACCCACTCGAAGTCGTTCAGCCGCGTTCAAGCGCTGTTCAGGAGAATTGATTCCCATTCGAAGCCTGATAAACAGGAACAAGAATGTATCGAAATTGGAGATGTGAGGCTGAATATAAGAAGCTGCCAACTGTTCAAGTCCGGTATCCAAAAGGAATTGACATCATACGAGTTCAAGATTTTGGAGCTCCTTATGAGAGAGGCTGGCAGAGTGTTGACCAAAGCGCATATTTATGAGCAGGTATGGGGCGAGGAATACATCGGAGACGAAAATTTAATTATGGTGTACATAAGCAAAATTCGCGAGAAAATTGAAGATAATCCGAGAAAGCCTATCTATCTCATTACAATTAGGGGGTTAGGCTACCGTTTTGAAAAAAGCAAATAATCTCTCCGGTCGACGTCCCTTGAAACGGGTGTTTTTTCGAAATTATGCAGTGATCTGCGTCCTGATGATAGCAGCGATCATTGTATCTCTCCTTAGCACGAACCTTTTTATGAGGCGGTATATAGATGAATTGGTCGTTGCTAAAATTAATGGAACGGATATATATCGATACCCTTTCCATAACATCAGCGATCATTTACTGGACAAGTACGGCGGCTGGTTCGAAATCGTGAATGAGTCAGGCGAGATCATTTTTGTCAAAGGAAACAAAGAGGACGACATCATGCATTACGAAGACGGCCAAATGTATGCCAAAATGGATGCGGAGCGCAACGATGATTCAATCTTCTATCATGCTTACCAAGCAAAAGGACCGGACGGCGAATCTTATGTATTGCTGTGGAAAATTCCTGAGCGATTATTGAAATTATCAACTGCGACAACGATCTTTGCTGCAATATTAGCTATTTTATTATTTATCCTGCTTTACTTTTACGCCCGCTATTCGGTTAGACAAGTGAAAAAGCCGCTGCGGCAAATCGTAGAAGGCATTAAGGAGATGGAACGCTTCAATTACACGAAACGGCTCCATTATTCAGCAGAACAGGAATTCGCGGAAATACAAGATGCGTTTAACGGCATGGCTGAACGTTTGCAGCTTACTTCTGCCGAGAAGGAAACCGCCGAGAACAATAAGCGGAACATGCTGCTGCATCTGTCGCATGACTTGAAGACGCCGATTACTTCGATTTACGGTTATTCGCAGCTTCTGTTGGACAATCAGGCATTGGAAGATAAAGATACCCGCAAGTATATTCAATACATTTACGATAAGTCAGCTTATATGGCCAATTTGATTAAAGACTTATTTGAACTGGCGAAGCTGGATGACAAGCATACGGAATTGATCAAGGAGGAAGTAAACATCACGAAATGGTTCCAGCAGCTCGTGGTGGAATTTTATCCAGAAATAGAAGAGAAGGGATTTGAGCTTGAAGCACGTATCCAGGAGGAACCGCTCTATGTCAAGATAGATAAGATTCATATGAGCCGCGTCATCACCAACTTAATTAGCAATGCACTGCGATATAATCCAACGGGAACGGTGCTTTATGTGTCATGCGAACGACTGGATAGACATGTTATTTTGCGGATCGGAGATGACGGCATTGGCGTTCAGGAGCCGATCAAGGAGCATATTTTCGAAGAATTCATTCGCGGTGATGGCCCGATTAAAGACAGTACAGGCTTAGGTCTCGCCATTTGCAAAAAAATTATAACGCTCCATGAAGGCACGATTGAACTAACGCAGGATCAGCGGTATTCTACCTTGTTCCAAATCACGCTGACCATTATGGAGGACTAGCTGCGTGCAAAACGCCGCTGCCCTTTTGCAGCAAACCCGGCATTTCATTCTTATGAGCATCTATTCCCCACTATATCACTCTTAGATTTCCGCAACGCTCACATCATCGACTGCAGATAGAACGGCGAGTAATAATCACCTTGCTCCATGATCCTCTTTACAAACCGATCATCCAGTGTATAATGTAAGCAGTCAAGCATATGAACAACGGAACAACTGCATAGTGATATCGAACACTAGGGGTGCTGTAACAAGCTGAGAGACAGCGGCAACGCTGTTAACCCTTATAACCCGAACTAGATAATACTAGCGTGGGGAAGTGTAGTCGACTGATTGATATAAGCGGTGGCTTCACCATGCACGTCTTTGCATGAAGCTACGCCGTAATCTTGTATCCTCAAGCGCAACTGCACCGACTCACGGTGCAGTTTTTTTGTTGTCTGCTGGCCCATATATTAATTTGCCAAGGAGGATATAAGTCATGAATCATTTATCTTGCGGTACGAGCCGCATCGTTGGTTGCCGCTTTTCCATTTATCCGATGAGCGATCGCTTTGTCGACATTATTTTGGGAGCGCTGCGAAATACGGACTTGTCCAAGGTATGGTCCCATACCGACGATGTCAGCACTTGGGTGCGTGGACGGAGCGAGCATGTATTCGATGTCGTACAGTCCATTTTCTTGCATAGTGCTGCTGGCGGTGAACATGCCGTGCTGAATGCAACCTTCTCCATTGGTTGTCCGGGAGACACGCAGGGAGACGCCTTCATAAGTACGGACGATATGCGAATGAATGCTGAACGCAATCAAGCGATTCCACTCCAGGTCGCTGCCCATTTTGCACTTTACCCGCTCGGGACGCCCGATTATATGGATACCATTTATGAAATTATCGGTCTAGCGAAGGAAGAAGGAACATTCGATGAGAGTGCACACTATGCAAGCCGCCTGGAAGGAGAAGCACAGCGAGTATTCGCCACACTCGAACATGCCTTCAATCGCGCACAAAAAACAGATAAGTCCCATGTCGTAATGACAACCACCATTTCTGCCAATAGTCCTTCAACAAAGTAACTGCTGCAGAGGAATTTTGAAACCTGCAATCTCAACGGACTCATCTGATCATCATACAAAGAAAAGAGGAATGTTCATGAATATGCGAAACAGCCAATGGAAATTGCGGGATATTGTCGTTCTCAGCTCACTGTCTGTCGTGTTTGCCGTCATTTATTTGCTCTTCTTGCAAATCGGCAATGTGCTTGTGGGCTTTATGGGGCCGATGGGCTATGAAGTGATTTTCGGCATTTGGTTCATCGTATCGATCATTGCCACCTATATTATTCGCAAGCCAGGGGCTGCTGTCATTTCGGAAACGGTCGCTGGATTGGTTGAGGTGCTCATCGGGAATGCGGTAGGCCCTATTTTAATCGTCTCTGCCTTGATTCAAGGGTTGGGAGCAGAAGCCGTATTTGCCGCAACAAGATACCGTAATTTTTCGACCAAGGTACTCATGCTTGCCGGTGTTGGTTCTGCTGTGTTCAGTTTCGCTTGGGGCTATTTCCGAAGCGGGTACGCAGCTTTTTCGCTGGGACTAATCCTTGCGATGCTCTTGGTTCGCTGCATAAGCGGTGCAGTCATTTCCGGTCTCTTAGGAAAATCGATTGGTGATGCATTAGCCAATACAGGCGTACTCCGGAGCTTCCCAATTGCAAAGGGGCAGCGATAACATGACGAGCACATTGCTTCTACCTAATGAGCAAGCATCTCCAGCAACGAGGGAAGATGATATAGAACCGCACCCTAATATAGCGATTGCCGCCTTGAATGTGTCCCTCGCCTTCGAGCATGAAAGCGAGTCGATCTTATCAGGAATTGAATGCTCTATTATGGATGGAGAGACCGTACTGCTGCTCGGGCCAAGCGGATGTGGAAAAAGCTCGCTGGCTTTCTGTCTTGCCGGACTGTATCCCTATG
Organism: Paenibacillus alvei DSM 29; assembly: GCF_000293805.1. Classification (GTDB taxonomy): domain Bacteria; phylum Bacillota; class Bacilli; order Paenibacillales; family Paenibacillaceae; genus Paenibacillus_B; species Paenibacillus_B alvei. The sequence goes on from NZ_AMBZ01000012.1 coordinate 9,870, forward strand.
CTATCGACAGCTTTGTGGAAGGCTCTATACAAGTATACGGCAAGCCAATTGAGCAATATGGTTCAGGCGAGGTTGCCCAGATCATCGGCATCGTATTTCAAGATTTCGAAAGCCAGTTCTGTATGCTGCGAGTGGAAGAAGAGGTTGCTTTCTGTCTCGAAAATCGCAATTGTCCTCGTACGGATATGGAGCCAATCATTTACGAGGTGCTGGAGAAGGTTGGCCTGCTCGGATGGCGCCAAGCTTACATTCATGAGCTGTCCGGTGGTATGAAGCAGAAGCTTGCGCTCGCCTGTGCCCTCGCACTTCGTGTGAAAATGCTTGTTCTGGACGAGCCGACCTCGAACCTTGATCCGTATACAAGGCGTCAGTTCGCCGCACTTATCGCTGAGTTGGCGCAGAAGGAAGGGGTTTCCTTGCTGATTATTGAACATCAGTTGGATGACTGGATCGGGTTTGCGGATCGCTTGCTTGTCATGAATGAACGAGGAGAGCTCGCATTCGATGGGTTGCCTGCTGCCTATTTTGAGCAGCACGCCGCTGAGGCCAAATCACATGGCATCTGGCTTCCCCAAGCCTTCGAGCTGCAACGTACCCTTCAACAGACCGTATCCTCCTACTGCTCAGCTTCGGGGCTGACTCATTATCCTGCATTAACCGACGATGAGCTGCTGAATATGTTATTGCCTCTTTCTGCAGAGATCCAGAAGGCAGCGGTGCGTATATTGACACCAGCAAAGCCGAAGCCTTCTCAGCAGCAGCGCCGGACAGTTCTGAAAGCGGAGGGGCTTGCCTATCAGCGCCAAGGGAGATCGATTATTCATAACGCGTCGCTTACCCTGTACGAGGGGGAGTGGGCAGCGCTTGTTGGCCCGAATGGAGCCGGCAAGTCTACCCTTGCCTCCCTTCTGTCCGGATTGACTCAGCCGAGTGATGGACATATTCTGCTGCAAGATCTGCCTCTTCATCGTTATGCTGAAAGAGAGCTGCGGGCGCACATTGGCTATATATTTCAAAATCCAGAGCATCAGTTCATAACAGATACCGTATTCGATGAGATTGCATTTGGAATGCGGATGCAGCATGTAGAGGAAGAAGAAGTGAACACCAGAGTCGCGGAAGCATTGGCACGGTTCCGTTTAAGCAAGGTTGCGAAGGCGAACCCATTCTCCATCAGCCAAGGCCAGAAGCGCAGACTCAGCGTAGCTTCCGTCCTTACGGACAGCCAGCAGCTCTTGCTATGCGATGAGCCCACATATGGACAAGATGCTTATACATCCAAGCAGTTGATGGATATGCTGCAAATGCGTGTGCAAGCCGGGGCAACCGTCCTAATGATTACACATGATATGGAATGGGTTCAAGCGTATGCAGACCGTGTTATCGTTCTGGATCAAGGACACATTCGCTATGACGGCTGCCCTTCCGAATTGTGGACGAAACACCCGGAGCTTGTGGAAGCCTGTCATTTGCGAATGCCTATGAATTTCGCGATAGCGGAACAGTTGCAGGCGCTAATTTCTGCAAGGAAGGAAGTGGAGGGGCAGTGATTCTACGAGAATGGAATCCCAGCATCAAGGGATTGGCCATCATTGTGGCAGTTATTATGCTGTCGCTAACATTCGATCCGGTTACACCGCTCGCAGCACTTGGCTATATTATTCTTTTTACCTTCACATTAGGACGCATATCTTGGCGCAAATGGCTGCTCAGCTTCTCTCCCTTTCTCATTATGGGGATTGGCTACGTCTGGACAGCCCTCGTCTTCCCGCGCGCAGCCGATCCAGCTTCGAGCACGATCCTCTGGCATTGGGGCTCGCTCATCATTACCGCAGCGACGTTCCAGCAAGCTGTATCACTTGGTTTACGAGTGCTTATTTTCTCAGCCTTGTCGCTTATATTCATTTTGACGACTGATCCGGTGCGCTTCATGCTCAGCCTAATGCAGCAGTGCAAGCTTCCCCCGAAATGGGCTTATGGCATATTGGCAGGCTATCGCTTCCTCCCCTTCTTCAAGGAAGAGCTGCGCATCCTTCAGCACGCTCACCGAATGCGAGGCATTGAACGGGCTCAAGGCTGGAAAAATAAGCTGCGCGCCTGGAAGCGTTACGCCATTCCTCTGCTTGCTTCTGCCATACGCAAGTCAGAGCGCGTAGCAGCCGCAATGATATCCAAGGGCTTTACGGGAAGGCGCGATCGAACGTATTATACCCAGCTTCGCGTCACTTGGAAGGATTGGCTATTATTTGGCTTACTGCTGAGCGGGATCGCTCTTTGCTACCTGTTATCTTGGAAGCTTGGGTTTGTACAATGGTATCAAGGACAGTTGTGACACAGTTTGACACCCTTTTCTCGTATCGCGCATAACATAATGAAGCACACTTTGTGTTTCCTTTATCTAGCGAAAAGGAGGTCGTTCTATGCCTAAAAAGATTACGCCGAAAAAAACCGTTCCGAAGAAGATATCCTCCCATTACACAAAAAGCGTAAAATACTTAAAAAAATTCGTGAAAATCAAGGATAAAAAGGGGAATATCTATACGGGCACCATCGTAAAGGTAGATAAAAAAAGAGTGTATTTGAAAGTCAATTCCGTCAAGCATGCCGGTAAAGTACACACCTCATTTATCCCGTTTATTTTGCCGCTGGTACTGTTTGACCTGTTAGCCATTGTGCTGCTTGATACGCGTCGAGGATGGCTGTTTTAAAAGCTTTCTACCCCCTTAACGATCCTTAAAAATAATCATATCTTATCATTTCGAGTATTTCGTTTGGACATACACGAATTTTATCCTATGTGTGTCACGTGCAGGGAAAAAATGAACAAGCATGGCGTCTCCATACTCCCTTGAGCAATTGAGGGAGTATGGTTCATGTGATAAACATAACCCCCTCCAGCGTTATCTGCTTGAGGGGGGGCATATAGTAAGAAACTATTTGTCAGGGTGTTCGCCTAATGCATTCTTCGATAGAAGGTGGTTCAGTTCCTTCATAAACATACTGATATCCTTGAACTGACGATAGACCGATGCGAAGCGCACGTAAGCCACTTCATCCACCGGATAGAGCTGTTCCATGACGAAATCGCCGATGACACGGCTGTCCACTTCCGCATGTGCCGTATCGCGCAACTGCTTCTCAACCTCAGAAGCAATCATCTCTAGCCTCTCCACAGAGACCGGCCGCTTCTCGCAGGCCCGAATGAGTCCGCGCAGCATCTTGTCTCTGCTGAATTCCTCTCTGCTTCCGTCCTTCTTTATTACGATTAATGGAGTCTCCTCCACCATCTCAAATGTAGTAAAGCGTCTGCTGCACAGCTCGCATTCCCGCCTGCGGCGAATGGACTTATTGTCGTTCGCTGGACGAGAATCAAGAACCTTTGTACCTAAGTGGTCGCAATAAGGACACTTCATTACCTTACCTCCGTCCTATTCTTGATGTTATCATTTTTCACTAATAAAAAATACCAGTGGTTACCTGTAATGATCTTTGAAAGAATGCACACAATACAATTACCAACCGCAAGGAGGTGAATCAAATGAGCCAAAACAATCGTTCCAGCAACAACTTAGTCGTACCTCAAGCGACAGCAGCTCTTGAGCAAATGAAGTTCGAGATCGCACAAGAGTTGGGCATTGCCATCCCATCTGACGGATACTATGGCAACATGGCAACTCGTGACACCGGTTCTATCGGTGGTTACATCACGAAGCGTCTTGTCCAAATGGCTGAACAACAACTTGCAGGTCAATACAAATAATGATGGGAAGAAGCGTCGGAGATAAAGCGCGATAACGGTATCGGCTTGTCCGATGCTTCTTCTTCGTTATACATTTACTTCGAATAGATGCCTTTATACTTATCATAATAATGGATAACGCGCTGTACGTACAACTTTGTTTCCCCGTAAGGGATTCGCTGCTTGGCAGTTTCATAGCGGCCGTCCCATATTTTCGTACGAATCCATTTGCTCACATTTCCAGGGCCGGCATTATAAGCAGCGATCGCAGCGATCCAGTTCTCATTGAATTGCTTATGCAAAGACTTCAAATACCATGTTCCAATGAGGATGTTCGGATCGGCTGTATTTTTCAATTCATTCAATGACCAGCGCTCTTTCATCTTCAACTGTTCCATGGCCCATGTCGCCGTCTCCGGCATAAGCTGCATCACCCCGATAGCGCCCTTGCGAGATTCTCGACCTGCCTGAAAGTTCGTTTCTACTCGAATTATGGCTGCTACGAGCAGGGGGTCAATATCGTATTTGGCCGCATGCTTGCGAATCTCCTCTTCATACGCAATTGGATACATCCATTTTCCCAGCCACTGCGACTGCACGAACAGCAAAAACAGCATGCCTAAAAACAACAGCAATAGCACTCTCTTTTTGCGAAGCATCTTCATCATACGAATCATAGCAAGCCTTTCTCCGACCAAAATCGGTCGACCTGCATGATCGTATCTTGTAGCGAACCACTATTGTCGATCACAATGTCCGCCAGATCCCGTTTTTTCTCCATGCTCCATTGCGCATTCAGCCTTTGCTCCGCTTCCTTCTCGTTCCAACCGTCCCGTTCCATTAGACGCTGTAATTGAACACTTCTTGGTACATACACGACTACTATCGAATCGAACAGCTCAGCGAGGCCTGACTCATACAAGAGTGGAATATCTACAACAACAAGACGCTCTGGATGCTCCTGTTCGTACTGTCGCGTTTGACGTTGTATTTCCTGACGGATAGCTGGGTGCGTAATGCTTTCCAACTGTTTGCGACTTGTTTCACTTGCAAAGACAAGCTCTCCTAATCGCTTACGATTCAATGATCCGTCTTCCAACAGCATGTCCGATCCGAAATGCATCGCAATTTGTTCCAACACGGGACTGCCAGGGAGAACGACTTCCCTGGCAATCTTATCAGCATCAACTAATAGAGCACCCCGCTCCACTAGTAATCGGGAGACGGTGCTTTTGCCGGATGCGATGCCTCCGGTTAACCCGATGTTCATGCCTTCACCTCATTCTATAATAATGCCGCCTACGTCAGCAGCTTAATAATCCCCATAATAATCAACATGAACCCTGGAACAAATGACAGCTTGCCGATCCACCGCGCGCCTGCAAATGAAATCCCGACGTGAATGCCAAAGCGCAGGAAAATACCGCTGAATAAGGCGATCGTGAATGCGGTCATGAACGAAGGATATCCCAGCAAAGCCGCTCCTATACCCGCGCCAAAAGCATCGAGTGACAGTGCAACACCTAGCCAAGCAGCTTCTACAGCACTAATTGTTCCAGAGCGATCCATATCGGCAGCGCTCGGGGTCTTCAAGATTTGAATGACGACACCTAAGCTCTTTAATTGAATGCGTACGACTTGACGCGGCTCAGCCTCCAGCTCTGTTGTGTGCAGAAGAGGCTCAACGAGATGAGAATCTTTTGCCGCATTTGGATCCCCTTGCTCAAACCGTTCCAAATGTTCGCCTTCTTCATGCGAGGAACGAAGTAGCTGCAGAATGGCCCAACAGCCGATTGCCACGAGAATTAGTGAACCAATCCACTGTGCTACAGCAGGAGATACATATTGAATAAGCACATTGCCTACCTGCATCGACAGTAGAATGACAAGTCCCGAGCAGCATGAAATCACTACGATCGATGTCCAAGGGATGCGGAGCCGACGCAATCCATAGGTCATTCCTACTCCGAAGCTATCCAGGCTTAGGGCAAAAGCCAGGATGAGCAAAGACACGGTATGAATAAGCAACAACAGTCCCTCCCGCTAAGTCGTTCCCGAGCATCTGACTGCGTGCGGCTCAGGAATACCGATTTACCATATCATATGGGCATGAGCGGATAAGGGTGCTTATTCAACGATTAGCCTTACCTAAAAGCCTAAGAAAGCTGCTGGCATTTCGGACAATAATGTGTGCCTCGACCGCCAACAACCGATTTTTCAATGATACTGCCGCAGCGAACACAAGGCTCGCCTTGCCGCCCGTACATTTGCAATTGATGCTGGAACATCCCCATTTCGCCTTGTCCATTGACATAAGACTTAATGGAAGAACCTCCAGCCTCAACAGCCTCCTGAAGGGTATCAATAATAGAGCGATGCAGGAGCGCATACTCCTCATCTGTTAATTCATCTGCCGCGCGGTTCGGGTGAATGCCGGCTCTGAACAAGGCCTCATCCACATAGATATTCCCGATTCCGACGACGATATGCTGGTTAAGCAGTACGGGCTTAATAAAGCTGCGCCGTCTTCGCATCGCTTCTGCGAATCGTTCCACAGTAAATTCTGCGGACAACGGCTCTACCCCCAGCTTATGTAGCGGCGGCAATTCCCATTCTTCCCCGGCCGCGAACAGATGCATCGTACCAAATTGACGCACATCCTTGTAACGCAGTTCGGTACCGTCATCAAAATGAAAAATGACATGCGTATGCTTCTCTACTGGCTCGTCAGCTTTATATACGCCATAGCGTCCTTCCATACGCAGATGGGAGACAAGGACGAGTCCGTCCAGAAGGATTCGCAAAAACTTGCCTCTCCGTTCAACCCGCTCAATGGTATGACCCTGCAATGCATCACAAAACTGCTCTATCTCTAACGGCCGCTGGATGATGCGGGGCAGCGTTACCGTAACGCGCTCTATCCGCTTCCCAGCTACCAATGTGTTCAATGTTTGTTTGACTGTTTCTACTTCCGGCAATTCCGGCATGTCCATCACCTCTCGCTATCCATTATACCGAAAAAGCCATGAATATGTAGGCTTAGCGGATCTTGTCATTCTCTTTAACTATGCCTAAAGATCTATTCCTACTTCGCCTCATACCAATTCTCGCCGCTGTTCACATCCGCCCGCAATGGCACATCAAGTGATATAGCAGATTCCATCACCTCGGGAACGAGCTTCAACATCGTCTCCATTTCCTCATCTGGAACCTCAAATACCAATTCATCGTGTACTTGAAGCAGCATGCGGCTCTTCAATCCCGCTTCACGCATACGTATATCCATTTGCACCATCGCCAGCTTAATAATATCCGCTGCTGTACCTTGGATCGGTGTGTTCATTGCTGTCCGCTCCGCAAATGAGCGCAGGTTGAAGTTGGATGCATGAATATCCTTCAAGTAGCGTCTCCGTTCGAGCATCGTCTTCACATAGCCGTCTTGGCGGGCAAGCTTCACGATGTCTTCCATATACTGCTTTACGCCTTGGAATACGGCAAAATATTGTTCAATAAATTGGCCTGCTTCCTTTCGCGTAATATTCAAGTTCTGAGACAGTCCGTAATCACTGATACCGTATACGATACCGAAGTTAACCGCCTTTGCCGAACGGCGCATATTGGCATCGACCTGTTCAGAGGAGACCCCGAATACATCCATCGCCGTCTTCGTATGAATGTCCATATCGTGGACGAACGCTTCCTTCAGCTTCGCATCTCCCGAAATATGAGCCAATACACGCAGCTCAATTTGAGAGTAGTCGGCAGCAACAATATGCCATCCCTTCTCCGAAGGAACGAACGCTTGGCGTATCTTGCGCCCTTCTTCCAGCCGAACCGGTATGTTCTGCAAGTTCGGATATTGGCTGCTCAACCGTCCTGTTGCAGTAATCGTCTGACGGAAGTACGTATGCACATTGCCCGTCTCCTTGCGAACTTCCTTCAGCAATCCTTCAATATAAGTCGATTGCAGCTTCGTCATTTGCCGGTAATGCAAAATGAGCGGGATAATTTCATGGTAAGGCTCCAGCTTCTCCAATACTTCCGCATCGGTGGAGTATCCCGTCTTCGTCTTCTTAATCACAGGCAATCCGAGCTTGTCAAATAAAATCTCACCGAGTTGCTTCGGTGAACCAACGTTAAACGCTGTACCCGCCAACTCATAAATACGCTTCATTGTCGTTTCGATCTGTTCGGTGAACTGAGCACCCAAGCTGTTCAGCGCATCCGTATCGACTTGAATGCCCGTTTTCTCCATCTGTGCGAGCACTCGCGATAAGGGAAGCTCCAGCTCAAAGTACAGCCGGTTCATCTCCTGCTCTTCGAGCATCTTCTCCATAACTGGCTTCAACTGGCGAACGAGTTTCCCCTTGCGCGCAGCATGCAGCGCTACGGTCTCCAGTGCCGGAACCTTGAACTTGGCCCCTTTTCCATACACGTCATCATCTGTCGGGGTCGCTGCCAAGCCATACTTCTCTGCAGTTGCTTGGAGCGTTAGCGTCGCATCATCCGGGTTGAGCACATAAGACGCAAGCTGCGCATCGAATGCAGAGCCGTCATAAGGAACTCCCGCCCAATGAAGAACCAGTTCCGCATAATGCATGTCATAGCCGTTCTTCGGCTTGCCTTGATCCGCAATCCATTCCCGTACGAACTGCGCCTCGTCAGACAATAGCTGCTCCTTCGTCAAGAACCAGTTGGATTCCTCTTCTGCGATAAGCACGCCGATTAGCTCGGCCTGATGAGGATTGTCTCCATGAGCTTCCACAATGATCGTATCTGCAGAAGCGATCATTTGCTTCATGCCGCTGTAATCCCCGTCCACAAGCTGTACATCCAGCTTTTCTTCAGACAGTTCATCATCGGCTGGTTCAGCTGATACAGGAGTGCCTCCCTCGATCAGCCCTATTTTCTCCATGCGTTCAATGATCGACTTGAACTCAAGCTTCTGCAGCATAGGAATGGCAGTGTCCGCCTTAATGCCATGGTACGCCATCTCCTCGCGGCCCTTCTCCAGCGGAACCTCACGGAAGATCGTTGCGAGCTTCTTGCTCATGCGTGCGTCTTCAGCGTGATTGATGAGGTTCTCCTTCATCTTGCCTTTCAGCTCGTTTACATTCTCCAGTACATTCTCAACGCTGCCGAATTGATGCAGAAGCTTCAGTGCCGTCTTCTCTCCAATTCCAGGAACGCCCGGAATATTATCCGAGGAATCGCCCATTAAACCCTTCATATCTATGATTTGCAGCGGTTCAATTCCGTACTTCTCCTGCAGCGCCGCAGGCGTGTACTTCTCAATCTCGGTTACACCCTTGCGAGTAAGCAAAATCGTGACTTGGTCGGAAACTAGCTGCAGCATATCCTTATCCCCGCTCACAACCGCCATTTCGATTCCTTGTTCATTTGCCTCACGGGTCAAAGTACCGATAATATCATCCGCTTCATATCCGCTCATCTCGAAGTGCGGAACGCCAAGCGCATCAAGCAGTTGCTTCAAAATCGGGAACTGCTCTGACAATTCAGAAGGCGTCTTCTCCCGTCCTCCCTTATAATCCTTGTAATCACCATGACGGAATGTCTCCTTGCCGGCATCAAATGCAACGAGCAGATGGGTCGGTTTCTCCTCTTCGAGGACACGAAGCAGCATAGTCGTAAATCCGTACACAGCATTTGTATGTAATCCTTGAGCATTCGTCAAAGGAGGCATTGCAAAAAAGCGCGGTAAATTATATTGTTGCCGTCAATAATGATCCATTTATCCATAGTTTCATGCACCTCAATCCATTCTCTACCTTCATGATAGCATAGCCAGTACCAGAAAAGAAAATGATGATCTTATGGGAAAAAATAACCGACCGGGTATGTCGCGGTCGGCGAAAAGATGAAGAATGAAAATCACATATTCATCAATAATTCCGTATGATTAATTATTCAAGTCGGGACGCTGGTTCGTCACGAGATAGACGACCGCCTCGCCGATATTCGTCGCGTGATCGGCAATTCGTTCAATATAGCGTCCTACAAAGGTAAGCAGCATGGCTTGAGATGCATTCTGTGGGTTTTCCACGACGTACGTCAACAGCTCACGGAAGATTTGGCTGTATAGCTGATCGACCAAATCATCGTCCTTCGCCATTTTATAAGCAAGATTCACATCTTCCTTAATATAGGCTTGAATGGATTCCTTAATCATAATCTGCACCGTTTCCGCCATTCGCGGCAGGTCAATTAACGGCTTTATGAGCGTCTGCCCTTCCATGCGCAGCACAACCTTCGCTACGTCAATCGACAAATCCCCCATCCGTTCTAAATCATTGGAAATCCGGAAGGCTACAAGAATACGGCGCAAGTCTTTGGCAACAGGCTGCTGGGTCAGAATCAGCTTCGATCCCAGGTCGATGATCTTTTCTTCAATTCGATTAAGCTCTGCATCTTCGGAAATAATCCGCTTGGCGCGCTCGACATCCGTATTCTTCAATGATTCGATGGATTCGGACAGTGCACGTTCTACTCGCGCCCCCATCTCTTCAAGCAATTTGCTTAGTTCTTCCAAGGCCAAGTCGAACTCTCTCCGTTTGATCATTTGCAGCTACACTCCTTATCCTACTTATGAATTTCCGTTCTTTTGCAGCATCTTGCTGTAATTGAGCGATCCTGTGCTCCACACCGTGATTATGCTGGGCGCCAGATAACATGCCCTATGGCGAAGCCAGACACCGGAGGAGTCCATCATGGCATTAGCCGAAGCGACCAGTAATATAGTCCTCTGTCCGCTTATCGGATGGATTGGAGAACAGCGTTTCCGTATTGTCGAATTCGACTACTTCCCCGTTCAGGAAGAACACCGTCTGATCCGATACACGGGCAGCTTGATGCATATTGTGTGTAACCATAACAATCGTGTACTTATGCTTCAATTCTTGAACAAGCTCCTCAATCTTCAGCGTAGAAATCGGATCCAAGGCCGAGGTCGCTTCGTCCATCAGCAAAATATCCGGGTTGACTGCCAATGCGCGCGCAATACAGAGACGCTGCTGCTGACCGCCGGACAAGCCGAAGGCAGAGCGCTTCAAGTAGTCCTTCACTTCATCCCACAGTACCGCTTGCTTCAAGCTTTGCTCGACAATCTCATCGAGTTTTGCTTTACTGCGTATCCCATGAAGTCGCGGGCCGTAAGCGATATTGTCATAAATCGATTTTGGAAAAGGGTTCGGCTGCTGGAATACCATTCCTACCTTTTTGCGAAGTGTCTCTACATCGACTTCATTGCTGTAGATATCTGTACCGCCAATCGCAACTGTCCCTTCAATTCGCGTCCCCGTGATCATGTCGTTCATCCGATTCAATGTACGAAGCAATGTAGATTTCCCGCAGCCGGATGGTCCGATGAACGCTGTGACTGCCTTCTCCGGAATCGTCATAGTGACATTTTTCAGCGCATGATACGTGCCATAGTATAAGTTCAAATTTTTAATGTCGATTAACGTCTGTAAGGCAGTCGCTGTGCTCATGCTATCGTCTCCTTAAATATGTTTCTGATATTTATTGCGTAGAATTACTGCTGAAATATTCATAATGATAAGCAGCCCCAGCAGCACGATAATGCCTGCGGCAGCGAGTTCATGGAATGCAAGCTGCGGTCTGGATACCCAGTTAAAGATCTGAATTGGCATCACGGTGAACTGATCCATAATGCTCTCAGGCAGGAACGCCACAAATGTTAATGCCCCAATCATGACGAGCGGGGCGGTCTCCCCAATTGCCCGGGACAATGCCAAGATAACACCTGTCAAAATACTTGATATCGAGGACGGAAGCACCGAACGCGATACCGTTTGCCACTTCGTAGCGCCAAGGGCGAAGGAAGCATCGCGCCGCGCTCTTGGCACGGCTCGAATCGCTTCCTGCGCAGACACGATAATAATCGGCAGCACGAGCAGCGTCATCGTAAGCGCACCGGAGAGCAGACTGCGTTCCAAGGCCAATCCGCGTACGAAGAGCGTCAAGCCTAGTATCCCGTACACGATGGATGGAACTCCGGCCAATGTACTAATATTCAGTTGAATCAACCGTGTCAGCCTATTCTTCTTCGCGTATTCCTCAAGATAGATCGCCGCTCCTACGCCGAGAACGAACGAGATAGGAGCCATGATAAGCACCATGTATATGGAGCCGACGATAGCCGATTTCATACCTGCCTTCGCAGCCATTCGCGAAGGATAATTCGTAAATAAGTCAAGATTCAAACGAGACAATCCGTCCATCATAATTTGAATCAGCAAAGCCATTAGCGCAATAATACCGATCGAAGTTGCCACCAGGAATAAGATATGCAGCACAAGGTCTACCTTCCGGCGGGTACCAATCTGTTTGCGATTCGCATCTTGAAACATACTCATTAGCTTAGTACTCCTCCCTGAAGCGTCGTGCCACCCACAGCGCCAAAATATTGAGCAGGAACGTAATGACGAACAGTGTCATTCCGACAGCAAATATTGTTCCATACTCGATAGAGCCATGCGGTGTATCCCCCATACTAACCTGTACAATATAAGCGGTCATCGTCTGGATGCTCTCCAGCGGATTCCAGGTCAAATGAGGCGTAGCACCCGCTGCAATCGTTACAATCATCGTCTCGCCAATGGCACGCGAGAAAGCGAGCACGGCCGATGATACAATACCGGAGAAGGCGGCCGGAACGACAATTTTCAATGCCACCTCGAATCTGGTTGCTCCAAGCGCATATGCACCATTCCGCAAACTGCGAGGCACAGCCGACATCGCATCCTCTGATAAAGAGGAAACCATCGGAATAATCATAATTCCGACGACAAGGCCTGCACTTAACGCGTTGAACATCCCTGTTGAAGGGAAAATAAACTTTAACAATGGCGTAACAAACGTTAGAGCAAAATAACCGTAAACAATCGTTGGGATACCAGCCAACACCTCAAGAATCGGCTTCACCATTTTGCGAACACGACCGGGTGCATATTCGCTCAAATAGATTGCACTTGCAAGTCCAATCGGTATCGCAACTAGACAAGCAATGACCGTAATCATTAACGTACCGCCCAACAGGGGCAGGATGCCGAATGATTTCGGCGCTATTAACGGGCTCCATTTTGTACCGAATAAAAATTCTGTAATCTTGACTTGCTTCAAGAAAGAGAACGTTTCAGAAAAGAGCGTGTAAACAATCCCGATGGTTGTCACTACGGACAAAGCAGCACATAGAAATAAAAGAATAGGAACAAGCTTATCTGATAGATGCACTTTGCCGTTACTGAATGATATCGTCGTCTCTCGCTGCGGGAGATTACCCTGCATAGCCTTAACCCCTCTTTGCGTTCTTTTACAATTCGTTAACATTGACTTCGTGAAAATGTGATGTCTCCACCATCTGTTTTTGACGAGACATCACATTATACTGCAGGTTGTATGATGCTGATTTCGAAGCCTTTCCTTGTTCTTACTTCAACAGATTCAATTGCTCATCGTATTTTTCTTGCGGCAGAGCTACATAGCCTACTTCCTTCGCGATGCTGCCTACATTTTTGAGGTAGTACTCTACGAATGCCTTCACTTCAGGCTGTTCCAGCTTCTTCTTGTTCACATAGACGAAGAGCGGACGGGACAATGGAGAATAGCTTCCATCTTTAATTGCCTCTTCAGAAGGAGCGATTGCGCCTTTGCCGCTGTCAACGGGAACAAGCTTCAGCTTGTCTTGGTTCTCTTCGAAGTAAGAGAAGCCGAAGTAGCCAAGTGCGTTCTTGTCGCCGGATACTCCTTGCACGATTGCGTTCGTATCCGCACTGAATGTGATTTGCTTGTCATTGCGGCTCTCTTGCGCCTTGCCGTTGATTTCTTCTGTAAAGTAGTCAAATGTGCCATGGTTCGTGTCTGGCGAGTATATTTTAATGTCTTCCGCCGGCCATCCTGCACGAACATCAGCCCATGTTTTTACTTTGGAGTTAGGCTCATAGATTTTTTTCAATTCATCTGTCGTAATGTGGTCAACCCAAGTGTTGTCCTTGTTGACAACGATGGACAGGCCGTCATAGGCAACGGACAATTCCAAGTAGTCGATTCCTTTTTCTTTTGCTGCAGCCGCTTCTTTATCTTTGATAGGTCGGGAAGCGTTGCTGATTGCAGTTTCGCTGTTAATGAAGCGCTTGAAGCCGCCGCCTGTGCCAGCCGTACCTACCGACACGCGAACCTCGCTGTTCTCTTTGCCGAACTCCTCGGCGATTGCTTCCGTAATCGGATATACGGTGCTTGATCCGTCTATATCAATCGTGCCTGTCAGCTTCTCAGGGCTGGTTGTTTCCTTCGCTGCATTATTCGTTTCCGTCGTCGCCGCGTTGTTGTTCGCAGAAGCATCATCCTTCTTGCCGCCACAAGCTGCCAATACTACCGTCAACGCTGCTACGAGCGTAAGCATCATGATTTGTTTTCCCCATCTTTTCAAGTCAATCCACTCCTTTTGATCGTTTCCCGTTTGTTGTTGTATGCATTGTTGTTTGTCTCACATCTAGTATGTTAATGCCTGTTTGTTAAGACTGTTTGGTTTATTTGTTAACGGAATGTAAAAATCATTAATGCTGCGCAGACATTGACTGTAATTGTCGATTCGCCTCGTTCGCTGTCACAGCCATACGCGCCGCATATGCATCGACTTGATCCAAGCGATTGCGATTTTCCGCAATCGCGCGGAACAACTGCTCGAATTTGAACAAGGCAGAATTCAGTCCTTCAAGCGTTGTGTTCACTTCGGAATGGGCTTGATCGCCGGTTGTTATTGTAGCCGTTAATGCTTGCATCATCTGATGGAGCGTCTCATCAATTTGTTCCGTAGCGGCCTTCGTCAAGACAGCCAGCTTGCGCACCTCTGAAGCAACCACTTCAAATCCTCGGCCATGCTCCCCCGCCCGCGCCGCTTCAATGGATGCGTTCAGCGCCAACATATGGCATGAATCAGACCACGAACGAATCACGCTGACGGCATCCGCCACCGCTGCGGTATGATCTTTCAGTTCCTTCGTTTGTCTCGCCTGACTTTCCACTCGAATCGATACCTGCTGAAATGAAGCGGAGACTTGATCAAGCACGGTTTTCCCCATCAATGTCTCGTCGATCATCCGATCTGCATGAGATTTGCCATCTGCCGAGGCTTCGCGGACATGCTCAGTTTCCGTTAAGATACTGCTCAGCGCCCCTAGGGTGGAGCTAATGACTTCCGACTCCTTCTGCTTCGCTTCCATCCGTATTTGATTCGATAACGAAGACAACTGCTTCGATGTGAGAATTCCGGCATATTTGCCTGCACGGGTGACCACAATGCTGTCGTACATTCGTTCCTCCGCGCGCGACGCTGATAAATCCAACAATTCCTCTGTATCGATACCGCACTCTACGATGAGCGCATGCTTGTCCATTAAGCGCACAATCGGCTTTTCATAATATAGAGCCGGTGAGAAACGTTTGCTCATCTGTTCATGAAATCGCTCTCGCATGACAATGCCAAGCGGTTCAGCATGTTCATTCCCTATGACTAAGCAACGCAGCGAACCATCCTCTCGAAATCGATGATCTGCTTCTTCAATGGTTGTACTCGCATGAATGATGGGTGCGAATTGAATCAAATCCTCATATTCTCGCTTCACGGATTGCTTCTTCGCTTCCTCGCGTCTTCCTTCCATCTTCGTCAGCAGCATCGTCATAAGCTCCACTCCTACTCTAGTCCTGTAATCGGTCTTTAGTCCCAATGTAGCATGGGAATGTTAATGCTGCCATATTGCGTGTTTTAAGATTTTGTAAAGGGAGCAGCCGAGATCTCTTTTCATTTTTTGTGAATAGAGTCACAACGAAAAAAGAAGATAAGACTAACTTTCACGATTTCATCATAGACATCGAAAAAACGGGCATCATTTCACTAGGAGTATGGATTGCGGATCACATACTTCGAGGGCGACCTCTATGTATATAAGGAAGGGGAGCAATAATGGAATCTGACAAGAATCATGTTGCAAAAATAAGAAAACAAGAAAAATACTAATCATTACATGCTTTGTTGTCGGCACTATTATGCTGCTGTCCTTTCTGCGGCGGCTATTCTGAACGTCAGGAATTTTAATTTAGAAGGAGTGTTGACCTTACATGCTCACCTATGATCCAGTTGTCTACAGCCGAATCCTTACCGGGCTAACACTGTTCGTACATATCGTTTATGCCACAATTGGCGTTGGAATGCCGCTTATGATCGCGCTTGCGGAATGGATCGGGATTAAGCGCAACGATTCTTACTATCTGCTCATGGCACGGCGCTGGGCTCGCGGCTTCACCGTTACCGTAGCTGTAGGGGTTGTAACCGGCACTTGTATCGGTCTGCAGTTGAGTTTACTATGGCCGAACTTTATGAGAGTTGCAGGACAGGCTATCGCGCTCCCCTTATTTATGGAGACATTCGCCTTTTTTGTGGAAGCGATATTTCTCGGCATCTATCTGTATACCTGGGATCGCTTCAAAAATCGCATCTATCACTTTCTGCTGCTTATCCCGGTAGCCATAGGGTCTTCCGCTTCCGCCTTCTTCATTACCTCGGTAAATGGCTTTATGAACGCGCCGCGCGGATTCGATCTGGTCAACGGCAAAATGACAAATATCGAACCCATCGTAGCGATGTTCAATCCGGCAATGCCTACTAAAGTTGGACATGTTCTGGCTACGGCCTATGTAACCTGCGCCTTTATTACGGCGGCGATTTCTGCGCTGTCTCTGCTTCGCGGCCGTACTCATGCGTATTACAAAAAAGCGCTTCGCATGTCGATGGTAACCGCGCTCCTATTCTCTGTCGCTTCAGCCGTAATTGGCGACTTTTCCGGCAAGTATTTGCATGAGTACCAGCCCGAGAAGCTCGCGGCTGCGGAATGGCATTTTGAGACGAAGCCCCATGCCGAGCTCGTCTTCGGCGGCATCCTTACGGAAAAGAATGAGGTGAAATACGGATTCCGCATCCCTTATGCACTGAGTATTTTGGCGGGCGGCACGCCCGATACCGTCGTAAAAGGCCTAAATGATGTTCCCGTCGAGGAAAGGCCCCCGCTGAAGGCGTCCCATTATTTCTTCGATTCCATGGTATTCATCGGCATGTATTTGACAGTCGTGTCCCTATGGTATGTCATCTGGTTCATGCGCAATCGCAGGCAAAGCCTGAAAAAACCGCATAATCGGTTGTTGTTAAGAGCAGTAGTGCTCGGAGCTCCGCTTGCGGTATTGGCGATTGAGTTCGGATGGATGTTCGCAGAGATTGGCCGCCAGCCATGGATTCTATGGAAGGTGATGACCGTAGCCGAAGGCGCGACGACCTCGACGCACGTGGATACGATGCTGTGGCTGTTCACCCTGCTGTACCTCTTGATTACCATTACTGCGATTCGTGTGATCATCCGCATGTTCAAGAGCAATCCTGCAGAGGACGAAATTAAAGCACTTGGCTGGGAAGGAGGAGGGAAGAAATGAGTTACGAATTAGTCGGCATTACCGTTCTATGGATATTCCTGTTCGGCTATTTGCTTGTCGCCTCCATCGACTTCGGAGCAGGCTTCTTCAGCTATGTCAGCACCGTGACCGGCAAGCGCCATATCATTCATAATGTGATCGAGCGCTATTTGTCTCCTGTATGGGAAGTGACAAATGTATTCTTAGTCTTCTTCTACATCGGGTTGGTCGGGTTCTTCCCGGATACGGCTTATTATTACGGAACAGCATTGCTCGTACCAGGCAGTCTGGCGCTTATCCTGCTTGCATTGCGCGGCTCCTACTATGCCTTTAGCACATACGGGATGAAGAGCAATCGCATCTATGTGTTCCTGTACGGCGTAAGCGGATGGCTCATTCCCGCAGCGTTGTCCACTGTGCTCGCGATATCGGAAGGCGGGTACATTACGGAGGAGGCGGACGGCAGCATCTCCTTCCAGTTCCTGAGCCTATTTACGAACATCTATCCATATTCGGTTATCGTGCTTGCTCTTGTCAGCGTACTGTATATTTCCGCCATGTTCCTGACCTACTATGCTTCCAAGGCCGAGGATGAAGCAGCGCTCAACATTGTACGCAAATATGCCTTACTGTGGTCCGCTCCCACCATATTAGCCAGTTTGTTCGTATTTTACGCCATTCAGGGGCATAACGCGGAACACTTCAACAATATGATCGATCGTGCATGGATGTTCGTCGTGTCCTTCCTGTTCTTCGTCATCGCCGTCTATTACGTATGGAGAAGACGACATTACGGCCTTGCCTTTCTGTGCGTCATCTTCCAGTTCGGATTCGCATGGTTCGGCTATGGTTCGGCGCATTTGCCTTATGTGCTCTACCCGTATATCAATGTGTACGAGCACGTCACGAATCAGGCTATGGCTTACGCGCTAATCGTTGTATTCATCCTTGGGCTGCTCATTCTGCTGCCATCTCTGTTCCTGCTCCTGCGTTTGTTCCTGTTCGATGCGAACTATGTGAAAGGGATCAAAAATGGGAAAGGCGGACGTTCCGGCAAGAAGCACATCTAAGAGGATGAAGAAGCGAATATGTAATTCATACGAAGCTATGTAACGGATGAAGCGGCAGGTATGTATGTCGTGCAGTGCCATGTTGAATAAAAAGGAGCACCGAACAGATGAATCAATTTTTAATCTTTTATGCCCCGTTCATTATTGTCATTGCTTTCGTGATTGTCCTATTTTATTGGGGTTCGCGGGTAGACATGAATGAGGATGATATTTAGATCGCTGTCTTTAGGCAGCGTGTTCCAAAGGACCTTGCTGCCGTTCAAGCAAGGTCCTGTTAGTAAAGTCATGCTATCATGAGCATAATGGCATTAAAAAGTTGACTTCTTAATACATCGGCTACGCAATTGTAAGACAGTCCAGAAAGGTGAACAGACACAGCCTTGCATAACAAAGACTCCTCAAAAGATAAACTGTCCCTCATGTAAAAGACATTTTCAAAAAAGTCTAGGCAGATGGAAGAAGATGATCTCTGTATTCAACAGGGGTCATCTTTTTAAATTCCATTGATACCTGTAGTGGTTGTTTTTGTATAATTGTATACGCAAACCGTCCGTTACCAGTTGATCCAATATCCGTAACTTTTAATTTTTCGCCAAATTTCAAGATCCTTTTATACCAAAAATAGGTTATATTTAGAATGCTGGATTACAATTTTATACAGAGGTGATGGTATTGGTGAAACCTAGTAAAGTTAGACAATTATTACTTATGACCTTGTTGTCAGTAACCTTGCTTCCCGTAACAAGTTATTCGTTGGCGGAAAATCAGGCAGCCGGTGACCCGCCCACAGTAACAGACGCCGTTTATAACGTTGCGCCTGAATCGGAGGTATTATCGAGTCTAGCATCGAGGGTAGTAAAAGTGTCGAACTCTTCACAGCTAGAGAAAGCAATTGCCCAGGCCACTCCAGGGACAACCATCGTATTGGCAAATGGTACATACACAGGAAGCAAAGCGCTGCAAATCAGTGGTAAACATGGGACGAGTAATAGTCCGATTACGATTAAAGCCGCAAACCGTGGGCGAGCGATTATTGCGGGTGCTGACGTGTTACACATTGTCCGTTCATCGTATATTGTCGTTGAAGGTCTGAAAATTACGAACACCGGAACTGCCGACCGCAGTGTAGCGGTTCAGCTTGATGGCTCGAACCATATTCGACTGACACGCAATACGTTTACCGTTCCTGCAACTGGAAACAAGACGATCTGGCTGGAGATCAAAGGTGAGAATAGCTCTGACAACCAGATTGATCGCAACGATTTTAACGGAAAAAGCGATCCTGGACCAGTAATTGCTTTTAGTGGATTTATTAAGGGAACTAATAAACAAATCTCTCAGCGTGACGTGATTGAATACAACCATTTCCGTAACGTTACGTATTCTGAAGCAAACGGCAATGAAACGATTCGTCTTGGAATATCGAAGATTTCCTTATCCAAGGGTGAAAACAAAGTCCAATACAATCTATTCGAAAATTGTGACGGCGATCTAGAGGTGGTGTCGGTAAAATCAGGCGGAAATGAGGTCAGATATAACACTTTCATAAATAACCGTGGCGGATTGACATCCAGACATGGCCACAATAACAAATTTTACGGCAACTTCTTCTTTGGAGATGGCGTGAAGGAGAAGGTACTGGGCATTCGGGTATATGGAAATGATCATGAAATTTATAACAATTATATGGAAGGCATAACAGGTGATGCGATATTTCTGGACAGCGGCAAGTATGACGGTGGAACAGATGGGAAACCAAAGAATCCTACAGATGAAGATTTGAGTTCCCAATGGCGAGTGTATCGTGCAACAGTCGTAAATAACACCATTGTTAATAGTAAAGCCGGGATTACGGTCGGTTCAACGAATACGACTAAAAAATACGCCCCGACTGGAAGCTGGGTAGCCAACAATATCGTCGCGAACAAGACGGGCATCTTATATCACGAGCCTATCAGCACCGACACTGTCTATAAGGGTAATATCGGCTATGGAAGCACATTGAACAATGCGTCACGCGGCCCTTCTGAAATATTAGCCAAAGACCCAGATTTTATCATTTCGGAAGGCTTGCATAAACTATCTGCCAAGAGCCCTGCGATAAATAAAGCAGTCAGTGACAAGCAGCTTGAAAAGCGAGTAAAAGTGGCAGATGATATGGATGGTCAACCACGCTCGAAAACCGATGTAGGAGCGGATGAATTTTCGGATGCGGCTAGTAGTCGCAAACCGCTTAAAGCATCTGATGTGGGTCCAAACGCACCGGAATAAACGGGATTTAGGAATGGACTTACTTTTATAAAAAACAATGATTGTGTCGCAACGAACCGTTTCCCAAGTAAACTGTCCCCCATGTAAAGGACATTTAAAAAAAGTCTAGGCAGATTAAATAAGATGATCTCTGTATTCAACAGGGGTCATCTTTTTTAAATTCCATTGATACCTGTAGTATCCGCTTTTAAAACACACTTTTATTAATAGGAAAATAACAACAATAATTACTTTGAATAATGATTATATATTCCCAAACAATGTTGACATAATATATTATTATAGGTAATATAAGGATAGTTCATCATCCATACGCAGAGTTATTCTACTAAAAATGGTTAATTAAACATATCATTTTGTTGGGAGGTAATACTATGTTGAAAGGGCTTTCTGTTTCAATCCTTGCAGCAACTACATTGTTCTCTGCTGGTTCTGGTGCAGTTCTTGCGGAGCCGCTTCAAGCCTCTACTGTTGAGGCAAAAGCAGTGAGTCAAGCCTCAAGTTATGTAAGCACCAGAATTCTTTGGGGACCAGTAGCCGGTGCTTCTTATTATCGGGTTGCCATCAGGGATTTGAATTCCAACCAACGAATTGTTGTCGATCACCAATATAAAACTTATTATGATGCAACTAACCTGACACGGGGTAATCAATACAGATTTTGGTTTGGTGCATATGATAATGATGGTAGATTGATAGCTCAAGGTGAAACAATCGAAACAGTGTATGGAAATAAGTATTTCACTATTCCCCGTAAATAATAAGGATTTGAACCTTGTTGGCCTCAAGTCTCTCAAGATTTGGTTATATTAATTATCTTTTTCAAGGTAAGAGCTGTGGAAGTACTTCCACAGCTCAAATTGTTGAGACATCGTTTCGCGATGTCTTTTTTAAGTACATGGAGTTGATTATTTCTCTTTATCTTAATACTACCTCCCTGATATGTGAACTTCCCCCAAATAATTTCCCGAAAAGCATTTTCCATTTCCAAACGTCCGCAACTTACCTATGATTTTGCAACCCAAACATTCCCATTCGACAAAAACCATGGTAAAATATAGGGAATTTCGATTGAAAATGAGAGAAGGTGTATTCAAGATGGCACAGATATTGTCCATCGGTGAGTTAATACATCGTTATAGACGTAATAGTGGAATGACTTTAACGCAATTAGCGGAATCTTCGGGCATCCATATAGGCACAATATCCAAAATTGAAAACGAATACGTCAAAAGGCCGGAGTATACGACGCTCCGTCCGCTTGCCGGAGCCTTACAAATACCGTTGGATACAGTTATCGAACTGTACATAGGCATTGACAAAAGAGCAGATACCCTCCTGCATGTAATGCAGGATGTGATTCAGCATTTAGGCTCCGCCGAGCTGACGCGAAAAGTAGGTGCCAAATTCTTGGAATCGCCCAGCGACGAAAGTTACTCCTTAGTCGAACGTCTATATGAATTCACATCCACCGTAGAACACAAGGAAATTCGCTTGGCCTTGTATCAATTGATTGTTGACTACTCACGTGACCACGGTATTATGCCGTTTCTGGCAAAAGGATTGTTGCAAGTATACTTAATAGAACGGGACAATTTTGCTCGGCTTCGAGATGTATATGAATCTTACAAACATATCGAGATGTACGCGCATTTTTTGAGTGCAGAAGATCGCATCATGTTCTACTATAAGCTGGGGATTCATGCTTTTAATTTATATCTGTATCCACAGAGCATCGAGCTTGCCCATCATGTGATTCAGGAAGCTAAGCCTGACAATGAGTACTACGTTCACGCACTCTTTATATTGCGGGAGGCATATTTCCATATTGGGAATTATGACAAGTCCGAATATTACACTCACCTTTATTCACAGTATGACGGCCCTTACATCAAAGAAAATACGCTGCTGATGAACGCACTACTAAATGCCAAGAAGGGGAAAACAGATGTAGCGGTAGCCCAGCTTACCTCTTTGTTAGAAACGTGTGATCAGAATACAGCTCTTTCTGCTTTGAATCAATTAATGATTATTTATTTGCAAGAGCATCGATTACAAGAAGCCAAAGATTTACTTTCCTATCCCATCGACCCGCAACACATCATTTACAACAATCCCAACACAATTTCACAACTAGCTGAATATTATCACCATCGTGCGGAATACTTCTCATTGCTGGTAAATTTGAGGGGGGAGTGTCCGAGTTGCTTGGAGGCGCGTTTTACGTTTCATAAGTGAACCTTATGCTTCAAGAAAAACATTGCATTCTACTAAATCATGAAAAGTATTGCCTCAAAATAATACGCTGGCTATCCCAATATAAAAGTAATGACGAAGTACTGTAAACGAACGAATTAGAAGTAAAGCGTTTCATGCCAAAAGCATACATTGCTCTTCTGAATGATGTAGTTATTCGGGAAGCTGCGATGTCTGCTTTGTTTGGTAACAATGATAGAATTGGTTCATGGTAGCCTATTTATTCGTAAGTATTTCATTACCGTTAATTAATTCTAGAAACTTCTCGAGAATGTGTCTCACTTTAAAAGTTGGTCTCCTTTTTCCAATTATTGGGGTAACATAATTTTTGTAGGTTAGTGAGTAATGATAACGGACACTCCCCTTGGTAAAAGCAACAAATGTTATCATCCCCTTAAGGTAAACAAGTGCTTAAAATGAGCAAATGTTTACTTGAAGGTTTTTTATGGGAGAAAACGAAAGACACATTTCCAATAAAATGTGTTTACTGCGTACGAATCATTTATGAGTGAACTGTCACACTTGGCTTTATAATCCGTATATCTAAATGCCCTACAACTTACCTATGATATCACATTCCAATCATTCCCACTTGGCAAAACTCGTAGTAAAATACAGGCACATGATTGAAAATGAGAGAAGGTGCTAACAGGATGGCACAGATATTGTCCATCGGAGAATTAATACACCGTTATAGGCGCAATAGCGGAATGACTATAGCGCAATTAGCAGAATCTTCGGGTATCCATATAGGCACAATATCCAAAATCGAAAACGAATACGTCAAAAGGCCGGAGTATACGACGCTCCGTCCGCTTGCCGGAGCCTTACAAATACCGTTGGATACGGTTATCGAACTGTACATAGGCATTGACAAAAGAGCAGATACCCTCCTGTATGTAATGCAGGATGTGATTCAGCATTTAGGCTCAGCCGAGCTGACGCAAAAAGTAGGTGCCAAATTCTTGGAATCGCCTAACGACGAAAGTTACTCCTTAGTCGAACGTTTATATGGTTTCACAGCCACCGTAGAACGTAAGGAAATTCGCTTGGCCTTGTATCAATTGATCGTTGACTACTCACGTGACCACGGTATGATGCCGTTTCTGGCAAGAGGACTGTTGCAGGTATACTTAATAGAACGGGATGATTTTGCTCGGCTTCGAGATGTATACGACTGTTACAAACATATCGAGATGTACACGCATTTTTTGAGTTCAGAAGATCGAATCATGTTCTACTATAAGATGGGGATTCATGCTTATAATTTATATCTGTATCCACAGAGCATCGAACTTGCCCATCATGTGATTCAGGAAGCAGAACCTGACAATCAATACTACGTTCATGCTCTTGGTATATTGCGGGGGGCTTACTTTCAAATCGGGGATTACGTCAATTCTGAATATTACACTAACCTCTACTCACAGTATGATGGACCGTACATCAAAGAAAATACATTACTAATCAAAGCACAGCTTCATGCCAAGAGAGGAAATACAGATTTGGCGATAGCCCAGCTCACTTCTTTGTTAGAAACGGGTGATCAAAACACAGCTCTGTTAGCTTTGAATCAATTAATGATTATTTATTTGAAGGAGCATCGATTACAAGAAGCCAAAGATTTACTATCCTACCCTATCGACCCACAACACATCATTGACAACAATCCCAATACAATTTCACAACTAGCCGAATATTATCATCATCGAGCGGAATACTTCTCGCTGTTGGTAAATTTAACGGGGGCGTGCCCAAGTTGCTCGGAGACGCGTTTTCTTTCATAATTTCCTTGTGCATCTAGAAAAACATTGCATTTTTACTATATCATGAAAAGTTATTTGACTAAAATAATACGCTAACCATCCCAATAAAAAATAACTGACGAGGTCCTGCACTGCAACGAACTAATTAGAGAAGAGATACAGTGAAGCGTTTCGTGACAAAAACATATATTGCTATACTGAGCGCTGTCGTTATTGGGGAAGCTGCGATGTCTGCTTTGTTTGGTAATAATGACTGAATTGCTCCATAGTAGCCCATTTGTAATAGTATTTCATTTCCGTTAGTTATTTCTAGAAACTCCTCGAGAAGGTGTCTCACTTTAAAAGTTGGTCTCCTTTTCTCTATTATTGGAGTAACAACATTTCTGTAGGTAGTAAGTAATGATAACGGACAACTACCCATGGTAAGAGCACCAAATGATATCATCCCCTTAAGGTAAACTAGTGCTTAAAATGAGTACCAATGTTTACTTGGAGGGGATCATTTATGTGTGAACTGTCACACTTGGATTTACAATCTATTTTTATCTAAATGTCCGACAACTCACCCAAAATCCCCCGATCCAAATATCCTCATTCGACAAAAACCATGGTAAAATTATAGGTAAATGTGATTGAAAATGAGAGAAGGTGTATTCAAGATGGCACAGATCTTGTCCATCGGAGAATTAATACATCGTTATAGGCGCAATAGCGGAATGACTTTAACGCAATTAGCGGAATCTTCGGGCATCCATATAGGCACAATATCCAAAATCGAAAACGAAAATGTCAAAAGGCCGGAGTATACGACGCTCCGTCCGCTTGCCGAAGCCTTACACATACCGTTGGATACAGTTATCGAACTGTACATAGGCATTGACAAAAGAGCAGATACCCTCCTGCATGTAATGCAGGATGTGATTCAGCATTTAGGCTCCGCCGAGCTGACGCAAAAGGTAGGTGCCAAATTCCTGGAATCGCCTAACGACGAAAGTCACTCCTTAGTCGAGCGTCTATATAGCTTCACATCCACCGTAGAACGCAAGGAAATTCGCTTGGCCTTGTATCAATTGATTGTTGACTACTCGCGTGACCACGGTATTATGCCGTTTCTGGCAAGAGGACTATTACAGGTATACTTAATAGAACGGGACGATTTTGCTCGGCTTCGAGATGTATACGACTCTTATAAACATATCGAGATGTACGCGCATTTTTTGAGTGCAGAAGATCGCATCTTGTTCTACTACAAGCTGGGGATTCATGCTTATAATTTATATCTGTATCCAAAGAGCATCGAGCTTGCCCTTCATGTGGTTCAGGAAGCAGAACCTGACAATGAGTTCTACGTTCATGCACTCTTTATATTGAGGGGTGCATATTATCAAATCGGAGAATATGATAAATCCGAATATTACACCCACCTTTATTCACAGTATGATGGTTCTTACATCAAAGAAAATACGCTGCTGATGAACGCATTACTTAATGCCAAAAAGGGGAAGACAGATGTAGCCGTAGCCCAACTTACCTCTTTGATAGAAACGTGTGATCAGAATGTAGCTCTGTTAGCTTTGAATCAACTAATGATTATTTATTTGCAGGAGCATCGATTACAAGAAGCCAAAGATTTACTTTCCTACCCCATCAACCCACAACACATCATTGACAACAATCCCAACATGATTTCACAACTAGCTGAATATTATCACCATCGAGCGGAATACTTTTCGCTGTTGGTGAATTTGAGAGGGGGGTGTCCGAGTTGCTCGGAGGCTCGTTTTCTTTCATAATTGAACCATGTGCGTCTAGAAAAACATTGCATTTTACTAAATCATGAAAAGTTATTTGACTCAAAATATTACGCTGACCATCCCAATATAAAAAATAACTAACGAGGTACTGCAAACGAACCAATTAGAGAAGAGTTGCAGTGAAGCGTTTCGTGCCAAAAGCATACATTGCTCTTCTGAATGCTGTCGTTATTCGGGAAGCTGCGATGTCTGCTTTGTTTGATAACAATGATGAAATTGCTCCATGGTAGTCTATTTATTCGTTAGTATTTCATTACCGTTAATTAATTCTAGAAACTCCTCGAGAATGTGTCTCACTTTAAAAGTTGGTCTCCTTTTCTCCATTATTGGAGTAATAACATTTTGTAGGTAATGAGTAATGATAACAGACATTACCAATATAGTAAGTGCACCAAACCAAATGATATTATCCCCTTAAGGTAGGCAAGTGCTTAAAATGAGCACTAATGTTTACATGGTGGGGATTTTTTATAGAAAAAAACAGAAGAAATATTCCAATGAGTTTAAGCGAAAAGCTGTAGCTATGTATCTCATACAAGGTACGGGGTATAAAACCATTGGCAAAGAGCTTGCATTTGGAATTCAATAGTATAGCTCTGAGTACATCATTACCGAAACGAAGGATCAAAAGGCTTGTAGAAGGGGATCCAAAAAGCACATGATTTTTCTACCTTTCAGAAAAAGAATTGTTCCAGGTAAAAGACTTAAATAATATTCTTCCAAGAAAATGTTTAGAATGGAAAAAAGCGTATGGATCATTTATGAGTGAACTGTCCCATTTAGCTTGACAATCCATCATATCTAAATGCCCGACAACTTACTTACTTATATCCCAAATCAAAACTTCTCCACTCGACAGAAACCAGTACAGTTCGATAACCGTATCCAACGGTATGTGTAGGGCTTCGGCAAGCGGACGGAGCGTCGTATATTCCGGCCTTTTGACGTTAGGCATTGAAAAAAGAGCAGATACCCTCCTGCATGTAATGCAGGATGTGATTCAGCATTTAGGCTCTGCCGAGCTGACGCGAAAAGTAGGTGCCAAATTCTTGGCATCGCCTAACGACGAAAGTTACTCCTTAGTCGAACGTCTATATGAATTCACAGCCACCGTAGAACGCAAGGAAATTCGCTTAGCCTTGTATCAATTAATCGTTGATTATTCGCGTGATCACGGTATTATACCGTTTCTGGCAATAGGACTTTTTCAGGTGTACCTCATCGAAAGGGATGACTTTTCCCAGCTCCGTTCAGTGTATGTTAGCCGCAAATATATCGTGGAATATGCACACTTTCTAAGTTGCGAAGAAAGAATCGTTCTGTATTACAAATTTGGTGTTCACGCATTTAATTTATTCTTATATAGAGAGAGCATTGATCTCTGCCTTCATGTCCTCGAAGAAGCAGATGCAGACAATTGGTACTACATCAACGCACTTGGCATATTGCGCGATTCTTATTTCTATCTTGAAGATTACGACAAGTCCGAATATTACTCACTACAATATGAAAAAACGACTACCCGCATATCAAGGCGTATTCATTGCTTATAAAAGCATCATTAAACGCCAGAAAGGGAGACTCCGAAGTAGCTATCGAACAGCTTAAGCACTTTCTGAAAACATGCAGCCAGGAGGATGCACTTCTAGCAATCAACCAGTTAATGAAATTATATTTGCAGGGCAACCGATTTGATGAAGCAAAAAAATTGCTTACATATCAAATTAATCCACAAACCATTATCACAGATAACCCCAACGTAATTTCTCAGTTAGCCGAATATTATTATCACCGAGCTGAATATTTCATTTCAGTTGGTGATCTCCACAGAGGAATATCTGAATTTCTGGAAAGTGCATTACAATATACAAAAGTTAATGATATTGAACGGGAGAACGAATGCATCAATCAAAATAAAATTAATAGGCTTAGGCAAGATTTGATTAATCTTGCAAATAAAAATGAAAACCTCACTGATGAAAATGTAGTTCGAATAACCCAGAAACTGGATATTTATATACTGGAATTTCAAATGAAAAACATGAAAAGGGCTACATAGAGAATTGGTTCAGTATGATAGATTTGCAGTCTATCCTCTATCCTTCCTATCTGAAAAGATAGCATGCATTAATTTGAAAATACCGCAGAAAGAGGATCTTTAACACCAACAGTAGGCAGGGGATTTCGTACAGCCGATTCATATTTCATCTTCCCTATTTCACACGGCATTTGACAGGTAGACAAGCTCCTCTTCAATCAACAGCCCGACCCGCTTCATCTTGGCGGAATCGATTCGTATCGCGATATGGTGCAGCTTGCGCGCACCGCGGCCATTCGCGTGTCCCCCCGTATACCTTCGATGGCGCATTAGCCCGGTGGTACGCTAGATTAGCCCATGCATACTTACCTCTCTGGAGCAAAATGAACGCTAACGACGCGATTGAACCGACCGAATGGGATGTGATGGATATCCGTTACGGAACCTTCACCAAGGAGTCGTAGATATTCAAGATTGATCCGGCATCGGGCTAGCTATCGATTAGGAAATGCTCAGCCTTTCCCGCTGGGACGGATCGCGTTATCAGTAGCTGCATGTGAGCCTTCCCTTTGCTTGCAATAAAAAAGGGCGAAGCACGGCTTCGCCTTTGTCACAATCCGTTTCTAATTAGAAAAAATCATACTAAGAGATATGATAAGCGCAAACATACTAAAATTACAGTCCATAAATGTCGACACTACTTGTAAGTGGAATTGAATATATCCGAATTCTTTGCGCCGCTCAACATTCCTTTATATAGATTTTTTGCTTTTTTGAAAGTTTAGATTTCTGATACTTCACAAGGTAAATGTCCAATTCTTGGCTTAACTTCACAACCGTTTCATCAATGAGGCTCTTTTTTTCCGCTGCTTGCACCATTTGCTGCCGAATGGTTTCTATTTTGCATATCAAATATTCGGATTCGTCCCATAAGAGTAGAGACACAATAATCGCCCCTCCCTAATCATTTGATAACTTCATTAGAATAATTACTTCTGGTGCAAATTTATCACGAATTTCCTCCTATCACGTGATCTTAATTTTAGGAAAATCTACAAAATAAAACTTTTTTCAACAATAAAAAAGGATCCCTGCCATAAGGATCCTCTTGGTTTTCTCAATTTCTAAACTCACCTTAACGCTTTACAAAGATGTTGCTAAATCGAACGCTTGATCCGGGTCGTCGGTATCATGCATTTCCAACCATTTGTCAATATTCCCTTCATAGCGGATTTTCCCTTTATGAAGAAGGATCATGTGGCAATCCAGATGCAACAGTTCGTTCAATTGGTGCGTGGAAATGACCACTGTCTTTTTCTGTGCTACCAAGTGATTAACTAGATTGAAAATCCTTTTTCTTGACGTCGGATCGACTCCGCTTGTCGGTTCATCCAATAAATATAATTCCCGCTCGATTTGTGTAATCATCATAATAAACAACCATTTTCGCTCGCCAACCGACATTTTGCCGATTTTCAGATCCCACAGCTTCAGCAATAATTCCTTTGCCCTTTCATCGTCGGACTTCAGGTAATCCAAGGGGTTGGAGTTTGCCCGTTGATTGCCGATCCGCTTTATAAACTTCAGAAAATCCTTCCCTTTCAATTCCGGAGAGAAAAAAACTGATTGTGTAACGTATAAAATATCGTCCATCCCGGGAAAATCCATATTTCCTGATTGCGGACGCAAAATGCCGGAGATACAATCAAACAATGTTGTTTTTCCCGCCCCATTCGGACCGACTAACACATTAATTTTGTCCGGATGCAATCGAAAACTGACATCCTCAAACAAAA
The DNA here is from genome assembly GCF_000293805.1 of Paenibacillus alvei DSM 29. GTDB lineage: Bacteria > Bacillota > Bacilli > Paenibacillales > Paenibacillaceae > Paenibacillus_B > Paenibacillus_B alvei. Next base: position 40,117 of record NZ_AMBZ01000012.1, read on the forward strand.
CCCTTTTTGCTTTCTTGTATGTAAAGGTAACATGTTCTGCCTTCATACCATCCCTCCTATCTTCCTTATCTTTGTACATACGAGATAAGGTTCATTTTTTTGAACGATAGCGCACCAACGAGTAAATAGAGAAGACCAACTGCTATTAGCGAAAAATGAACCGTACCAAAGCTAATAGCCTTATTCATTTGATATATAAAGCTAAACGGGTTTAATAGGTTCCAAATCGAGGATACATGTTCTTCTTTAAAGGCTAAAATAAATAATGGGTATAAAATGATGTTAATTACGGTACCAAGATTGCCGATTTTGAGCGGAAGTACGGTTAGTAAAAGGGTAAAAAGCCCGAAAGGGATGCTTAAGCATGTTAATACAATAGATTGGACAACGAGATCAAATGAAAACACATGAAAATAAAGTCCTACAATTAGATTATAAAGCGATAGACTGAGCAGACTAAATATGATCTGAGTCAGAAAAGTAGCGATAACAAATGGAGTTTTACTCCCGGAGATTAAGACGTACGTCTTTAACAGCCCATATTCTCGCATTCGGGCAAGCTGTAATCCAATTCCATTTACAAACGATGCAATGACAATATAGCACCAGAACCACTTCATGTACCAAATCTTGCTATCATAAATAGATAGACTGTCCGTGGTACTTTTTTGAAAAAAAGCGTAACAACTACGGGAAGTGCCACCGCCCACAGGAAAACAACCTTCTCTGACAAGAGGATTTTTAAATTCAAGACCGTAAATCCATAAATTTTTTTGAACATGATTTCACTTCCTTCTCTTCAATTCGATAGGAGTATAGAGTAAGAAGGCTCGTCGTGGAGTTGGTTACTTGCAAAAGCATTCAGGTTTTCGACCGTTAATTCTTCAAATAATGCAAAGGATTTATCAAAATCAAATACATCAAAGTATTTTTCTGTTTCTATGCCTAATAGCAAGCGCTTACCCGATTCTAGCATTCGGTACTGATTATTTTCCGAACTGAATACCATATGACTCTTTATTGTATTGATTGCTCTCAAGAAATCACCGTCAGGAATCCCTTTCTGAACCACATGGTATATCGTACTTTTAAAAACGCTAAGAACTCTATCCATGCCATTCTTGGATGGACTTGAAAGTTTAAACAGCAATACCCCTCCTTCTTTATATAAAACAGGGTTCGCATGTAATGAATATACTAGTCCCTCTTCGCAACGCATTTTTTTGCTAAGACGGATCTAGAGCCTATCCCGAGTATTTGGACAAGCGTCAATAATTTCACGATGTCCTTATGTAAATAAGAAATTGTTGGGTAACCGAAGCAAAAAAAGTTTTTGATATGTCCGCCTGTAAATGATTTCCTCGGCTGTCGTGATAATAAGTTCTGGAATCGAACGTTTATTATTTTTTGTTTTTTTCTAATGTTGCTTATGATATTTTTTATTTTCTCAACTTGCATATCGCGATTTACGTTTCCTGAGATTGAGATTACCATTTCTTCGGTGGAAAAATGTTCATCGTAGTATTGTTCCAAATCAGTGGTTGTAAATTCTTTTATATTGTCTTCATAACCTAAAATATCCATCGAAAGCGGATGCCCATGGAACATCGTTCTTATTAAATTTGACTGAACCGTTTCATAAAAATTATCTTGATATCTGGCTATTTCACTTTGTATAACTTTTCTCTCCGTTTCAAGATGTACCTCTATAAATTGAGGATTAAGTAAAATATTATTCAATAAAATGTTTGTTACCCGAATGCAATATTCAGGTAAGCATTTAGAGTATACACATAGATACTCCTTAGTCGTAAATGCATTTATGGATACGCCATTATCTTCTAACATTTCCACAACTGGGGCACCGTTTTTTTCTTGTTTTATCAATAAATGCTCAATAAAATGAGAGATACCGCTATTTGATTTATTCTCATATTTAGAACCCATTTTCAGAAAAAAACCTATAGATACGCTGGTTGAGCTGGGCATGTTATCTAGAATAAGACGAACACCATTGTCGAATCTGAATGTTTCCATAATTCCCCCCCAAAAAACAATTCCTTTACGGAAAAGGAATCATTCGATTTTGATTTGGAAATTGTGATTGATCTTTATTAAATCTTAGCCTTGATTCTTCTTCCGTAAATTTTTCTGGATACATATGTGGATAACCTGTTGGAGAGAAAACCTTAATAATTTTTGAAGAAAAACCATTATAAAATGTAGGGATATATACTCCGTAAGGTGAGAGCGACAAGTCTTCTGAAACGGTTTTTATAATCTCGGAAACCTTTTTTGTCTGGCCAGTTTGCTCTATTAATTTTATGTTAAAGCTCTGTCCCCCCCATAAATAAGAGTATTCCTCTTTCATCTTTTTAGGAGATATTCGATTATAATGACTCTTATAAAGGCCATCATTTCCATTTACAACGTACTCTGCATACATATTAACATTCGCTTTTGTCCACTTGCGTCCAAAAGTTTGGATTGCCTCTTCAAGTGCCCCCTTAACGGCATCCTCAAATCGAAAACCAGCCTTCAAACCTATTGTTTTATAATATTCGCCAACGCCAAGAACTAATATAACCGGTATATTCTTATGAAGAGATATATCGAAAACAAATAGTTCATCAATAAATCCTTTTAATTTACCAATCAAAAAATGCACTTCTTTATTCGCTATTGCATCCGTACGGACCCACTGGCCCGCCGACTTTGTAAGCCAATTGTAGATCAGGCTTTGCCTCTCAAAGAATTCTAAAAATGCCGAGTATACTGCGTCAATAGAATTGACGTGCGATGCTAACCCGCAAGAATCAGTGAAAAACTCTTCACTGTTAAAAAAATTTTGTTTTTTCTATTTTATATTTTTGTCCTGTTATCAAATGAAAGGATGTTAAGTACTTTGTTTTCTTGTAAGGATCATGAGATACTGATTGACGTTCTATCCATTCTCCAATCGCAGATTTTATTACCTGCTTAAATCGAAAGTGCGCATTATGTCCACTAGCTTCCGAGTTAGTACTTGATTGAACAAATACTTGCTTCGTATTATTCAAAAATATTGACTGGTCCACAACCCACAAGTCACCAATAAATGGATTCCCTTTTTATAGTTTTTTACTAGCACAGTACACCTCCTTATACGACCAAACATTCTGGATAAGACTCTAAATTCCTAGTTGTCAATTTAGTAACATGTTTGTTAATATCACAATCCAAATTAATAAGTCGCTTACTAGGAATATGATTATACAAATTTGATGAATAAACTTTCACACAATTCAAGTAAGGAAACGTAGTGTTTTTCAAAAAAATCACATGTAAATTATCAATCCACTCCGGCAAATATTCGGTAATTTTTGTATATATTGTATCTGAAGAAGGGAAAATTGTACAATCAGCAATTGAAAAAGAAGACAGATGCTCAAGAGCCCTTTCATTTATGCTTTTACTATTGATCCCATTTTCATAAATATCAGTTCTCTGCAATTGCCATTTCAACAGGTACGCCTCTCTAATCGAGTGATTTAAAGACTCTTCAAAGCTACATGATGCCGCCACACCACTGGAAACGATAATATTATTTTTTACCACAATACTTATAATTACTATAATTGGTGCGAAAACGTCATTTTTGAAGATCATTACTTTACAATCTTCCAAATTTAATTTCTTATAATATAGATTATCCTCAAACAATATATTAGGAATAATGCTTCCAATTTTCCCATACCAGAAAGTAAATAACGCATTTTTTTCGAGTAATTCTAAAATAGCTTTTGTAACTGCATTAAATGAATTGTAATGAGCAGCCGTCCCTGTAGTGTCGATAGCTTGCGTTTTATCCGATCTATAGATGGTCCGTTCAAAGGGTAAACATGAGGGTTTCCCACTAATCAGTTCAAAGGTAGGTACCATATTGCCGATAAGTGGATCCCCCCCTGCCATTAAGGATTTTCTTTCCAAAGATTCCGAAAATGCTTTATATAAAGATAATCGTTTCGTTTCACTTATAGCATTACATCCTGTTGGACTGATATATTGATTTCTGATGATACTACCGAGATACAAAAAAGATTTATAATCTTTACCGTTGATAAATCTGTTCTCTGGTATATTAAACTTCAATTGATCTCTAAGTATGTACAGTATGACTAACTCATCCTCCCAAACCACTGTATTAAAGCTACAGGGCATATCCTTGGATTTAAGCCTAACAGGTAAGTTAATGCATTATCATCAAATCCGGACCAACAAAGATCCCCTAAAGATTGATTCAAATCCAATATTGACTCACGTAAAGATTGAGCCATGGTTCCGACCTCTATTAATGCATGCCTGTACCCTCTTCTTTTGTATTTTGCTATTGCTCTAGGGATATCAATGGCATATGCTATAAAATAATTTGAATACATTCTCCTTTCCCACGAGTTTATTGTTCCTTGTAAGGATTCAAAATCTTCATCGCTCCATTGTTTAATTAGTTTTATAGAATTATGCTTATTGTCATAAATATATGATCCTCGCGGATAATTAGTATTGTCCCCTTCTAAAATAACTAGGACCGGAAAAACAGGGTAAAGTCCTCCTCCAGAAGGATAACGTTTGGATGTAGATTCAGCACTTCGACCAAATGATAAATGAAGAATTTGACTCAGAAGGGATAATCCAAGCGGCTCATTAAGCTTAAAGCTTCTAATACTTCCTTGATGATTAATCTTTGATACCGGTGGCAGATGAACTTCTAATTCAAAAAAATTGGGTACAATGTCGGTATTCTCGACCTGATTAAGCCATAGAAGCACCTCCTGATTATATGGAGAAATGCTGCTACCGTTTTTGACCATTGTAGAACTCTGATGAAATTTCATTACATCATTGAACGAATGATTGTCCATAATTTTATAAAGCATCAAATCCCAATAATCACTTTGATTCGTGATAACATACTTATTCATAACAATCACACAACTCCCAGTGGATACTGATATCTTTAGCTATCTTTTTGGTTTGCAAGTCATACATGATCGAATAATTGATATCTTCCAGTGCTTCATTAGAAAATAAGGCATTTCCTTTTGTACGGAATATCAACTTATCTAAATAGTTAAAAATCATCGTTACAATAGAATAGATATCAATTACATTGAGTGAAGTTTCCACTTGAAAGTTGGGTTCTTGATTATAAAGCAAATCTATTAAATTCTGATAAGTAAGTTCCCCAAACTGGCTGGTCCGTAATTGAGATTCAATGTGACCCATATGACATAGGTGACATGGCTTCTTCCATTTATGACAATACAGTGAATCAATGTAAAAACTATTATTGTATGTATATGTCATCAACAACAAGTTCCCATTCTTTTTCGTTTCGGATACAATTTCTGTTGCCAGTTTTTTATCATAAGGATTTAAAAATATAATATTTAGAAGATTGGAATTTTTAGATCCTAATGGGGAATCTACTACAGAAAAATTAAGATTAAAATCTGAGAAAAAATTGCTCATATGCTGCTTAATATTATGTGCAACGGCTCTGTTATTTGTAAAAAAATGAACAGTAGAGACATTGAAGCTATATTGTATCTTGTGTTGAATAATTTTATACTTAAGCAAAAATTCAATGGATTGATCACAGTATTCTCTAAAGTGTTGTCTGATTCCACCTTCAGAAAGATCGGTGTTAGTCTTTGTATCAAGAATTTTAATCCAATCCTTCATTTGCTCATTATTAATCATCACTATACCAGCTTGATTTTGTACAACGATATCACCGCTAGGCAATTCATGATAAATGAAGTTTCCAACTGTATACAATTATTACTCACCCCTTATTCAAAGTTGTTCTGATACTCTCCATACCTTACTGCTTAGAGGCTGCATAAAATCACAGCCTCTGTTCCTTTTATATCTTTATTTTCTTAGCCTGCGCAGCTCCACCGCCTTTTCCACAGCAGCATGAACAACAGTATGTGTCGCCGTCCATTCTTAGTTCTTGCACACCAGTGAGAACGCCAACACCAAACAAGTTATTTCCTTCCTGATCCTCAACATTAATGATATATGGCTTATGTTCTTTATCATCTTTTCCATACGCAACTTCCATTTTTTTCACCTCCCTCTTTTCATACTTTGTATAAGAACTCTCATTCCAAAACTATGTTCCAAACTCAAAAGATTGGAATTTGAGTCTATACACCTATCTCATTCTGGAGCCCATATGAGCTAGAAAAGCAGCAAACTAAAACTTATCTCCATTCTGTCTCACATTGAATGTCCTCTCACTTCATGGCCGCTCCCTGTTTCAACCTTATCATGATTTTCCTTTAATCTCCTTTTTCTTAATTAAGGAAAATTCCATGAATCTTATCGTAAAAAGGAAACTTATAGAGAACCCTGCAAAAATTCACTTTTTTCAAAAAACTAAGCTGTCAGAGAAAACGAGCCTCTAGAATCGCTTCTAAGGCCCGTTTCGTGAGGAAATGTATTTGCATCCCCTAAATTCAGTTTTTCTAAGTGTGGAGTTTTTCCGAAATGAAGGTTTTAAGGATGAAAAGGCTGACCTCTATTTCAAGGTAGCTTAAATGTGATGTAGAGTAGCTTGTTGGCGCTAGCGATCACCGTTACCTTGTAAGGTGCTAATTTTCCACACAGCCTTTGACAGGTAGACAAGCTACACTTCAATCAACGAGAATACGAACCCATTTGAAAATAATTTAATAACTGTACATGCCACTCGTCTCACCTTGTCTACAGCGACGGATACAATTGAGCGTCTCATGAAGCAACGCCGCCTGAAAGACCACGTCATCAGCCGCAACTGCACTTCCATAGACGAACTGCAACGCGAAATAGATCGCTATATCAAGGACTACAATAATCACAGATATCAATGGGGATTAAAAAAGATGACCCCTGTGCAGTACAGAAATCATCATTTATCAACTGCTTAACCGTCTTCTTTTTTAGTATTCTTGACAAGGGGATCAGTTCTCTGAACCCCCTCTCTTTTCAAAATGTCATTTATGAGCTTTTTTTCTATAAAGAGTCTGATTCATATTTTAGTAGAATTTTTAGCGTTAATCACATCTGCATCGTTGGTTCAGTCGAATCTTCGGAGCCCGCTATATTTTTAAATGTAACATTTAGAATCTCGGAAGAATTAGATCTATATACAACTACTAGATCATTATTGTGAAAGTACATGCGATCTATTGATAAGAAATTTGAAATATGCATCTTCTGAAAGTTAGCTCCTCCTGAACGTTGTACCATGAGCTCCCCTGTACCTTGAACATAGGCAACATTATACAAAGCATCAGGTCCTGGAACGTTTCCTCCCAAGGCAACAGACTGCACCTGGCCGTTAACAAGTCCAGGATTTACCCATGAGCGAGAATTTGTAATATGGATGTCCTGATATGTTGTATTTCCAACCGCATCTTTTGCAATGACGGTGTACCATCCATTTGATTGCACAACATAAGTTCTAGATGTTCCAAGATTATAAATTTTGTAAAAATCATAATTTGATCTTGAGCCTGGAGCTATTTGCAATGACGTTACACCCATATTATCTGTTGCATCAATATTAATTGTTACACTTCCATCTGCCAAACTTACTTTAGAAGAGGTTAACTTTAAAATAGGAGGCTCATTATCATCTGGAAGGACGATATTATTGAAAGTTGTCGAATCAGATGTTCCTCCATTATTTGACCAATTGACAACTAAATTGTTTCCTGAGAAATAAACAGATGATAATTTCCATATGCCATTGCTAGAGTATACAGACTGTTGTCCAATGATTTTTCTATCTTTCATCACAGAAATAGTATAACTAGGACCGCCACCCGTTACATTTACCCTATAGCTTTTTCCATCTGGACCTATTTCAGCACAAGACAAGCCGCTGCAAGATGCCGCTTCTGCTTTTATCGGCTCGAAGATAGAACCATGTGGAACCATACCTACAAGAAGAGACAATGCACTTACAAATGCTACAATTTTCTTTGTGTTTTCATTATATCTTCTATTCACTATTTATATCTCCCGTTTTTCAATTTTGATACTTACTATTATATGGAATATACTGAATTTTTACAAATCGTTTTTGCTTAATTTGGATTGTTAATAGTAAATCAAACAGCTTTTTTAAGGGCTGATCTTCTGTATTCAATAGGGTCATATAGCCTAAAAAGCAACTACCAAAATTCTATATGTGACAGATTTGTTAATAAAAAGAAATAATAAAGGATACGACGTTTTTATATCGAAATATATTCCTGTACCAAAATATAGAAGGGAGATTGCAATCATGATCACAAAAAAGAATTTGGTAGTTGCAGTACTCACTCTCTCATTAGGTCTAGGGTTTGCGGCAGGAGCTACACCTGCGCTTGCCCATGCGGATTCATCCGCATCGAACAGCACTTCGGTCTCGACCCTGGACAAACAGGATCAATCCACTTTCACCGGATTTGTTAGTTCCATTAGCGACACGTACATGACCATTGTAAATGCGCCCACAAAAGAGCAAGCCTTGCAAGGAGAGTGGTGGGAGCTCGTTAATCAGGGAAAAGTATTATTAGTTCCGGTTCCAGAAAATGAAACCTATGCAGTAGGCGACCAGTTAAATGTGTATTACAAAGCGATGACGATGTCGCTTCCGCCAATTGCGATTATGCCTGTCCTTGAAAAAATCACAGAGTAGTTTCGAAAAATAGCATAATGCTAACCCGGCATCATTCAGATGCCGGGTTTTACGTATTTTCACAATACTTTTGTCTGGTTCTGCCACAGCTTACGAACAAAAAGAGCATTCGCTGCGATTACCGCTTATAAAAAGGAAGCATTTTCACCTAAAAAGTTTGACTGCCAATCTGTAGATTGATTTCCTCGTAAGTAATTTTCTTAGTCTCGTTATCTCCAAACTTACGAACAACAGGTGTAGGATTTTGATTAAAATTCATACTTAAGCTTTGGTTAGAATAGTGACCGGCAGGATCGATGTAATATTTATAATCAATTATTTTTTCTATATCTATTTCAGCATAAGCAATTCCTTCCGTTTCTGCAGGAATCATATCGCTAATTGGTTCTCCATCAGGTCCATAAATACAAGTATGTCCACTCTTAAATGTATCGAAGTATTCTTTTTGTTCAGGTGTTAAACAAATCATGCTTTTCATTTTTTCCGAATATATAGAGGATGTCATTAAAACAAAGGTTTGAGTTGAAATAGCATAATATCGACTTGAGATTTCATCATCAAAGTATCCTGGCCAGGAGGCTACGTGTACTTGTTCATTTTGTGAATTCATTGCAAGCAGATTTAAAGGAACCTGGTGTTCCCAACACATCAGTCCGCCCAAATTACCAAGCTCTGTTTTAAATACTGGCATCAAGCCTCCACTTCCGTCCCCCCATATAAGTCTTTCAGCAACAGATGCTCTCATCTTTCGATGTTTTCCAATTAAATCCCCCTTGGGATTAAACCAAAGTTGAGTTAAATATAAAGATCCACCATCTTTTTCACTACAAGAAATACATACGTAAGTTTCGTGTTTCCTAGCTGCTTCACTTATTTTTTGAATAGCCAAGCTTGGAATTTCAACTGCATTTTTGTAGAGGTCCTTATAGAATTTTTTTGTATATTCTGGATGACCAATAAACGCAAACCAAGGATAACCGGGAAGAAAAGCTTCGGGAAAAGCAACTAATTTTGCATCATTTGATGCTGCTTCAGCAATCAATTTGCAAGATTTCTCAACTGTTGCATCTAAATCCAAGTATACAGGTGCAGCCTGGACGGCTGCTGCGCGATATTTAGGATAATTTCCCACAATAAATTTCTCCTTTTGTAATTATTTATAATTATTTAAGTACAAATAATTATTTAATTACAAATTAACATGTAAGAATTCGTTTGTAACCATCCACTTTCCACTTTTTTACTCATCCACTTTCCATTTTTATTAATTTGATCAAAGAGAAATATAAACCTCAATCGATGAAACGTTGACTGCTTTTCAAATCGGTCGCTCTCTAAGGTTTTCGTTACGATAACGCCGTTGCTGAAGCCACATTTAGGAGTTCATTAGCAAATGAACTTTCATAGCTAGAAGATCATTAGTTCAATTTACACGGTATCTTTCTAAAAATTAGCAACGTATTTATTCGGAATAATATCAAAATCCTCCTCAAGAATCTGACAAAACTCTTCTTCGTTTATCGTTCGTTTTCTTTTTTACCGTTTTTGGTTTGTGTAAAACTTCGTTTCGTTAGTGAAATATGCCCGCCTTCAATTAATTTACAGACAATATGTCTTTTGTTAAAGGGGGATTCTGGGTGCTCAACAATCGTATTTTGTACCAGATTTACTTTATCAGTATCTATTTCATCTAATGTAAATGCATACCCAACACACCATGTATTTGTAGGTTCAGAATCAAGGAAATGAGCACTCTCCCCATTCTCTCCTTTTTTCATTTCTAGCAGATAGGTTCCTTTCTCAGTATTTTGTTTACGGATACGGTATTTTCCGGTTTGGGATGAGATGACTTCACCGCTGAATGGGACTGGATATAAGGGAAGATGTGAGGCAAATCCCCCGTCTATAATATATTTCTGATCATTATGATTTAAAATAATAATGACATGCCCATCATCAGGCTTCCAATTATTAGTCCCCAAATCATAGACCGTACCAACTACTCGATAGACATCAAACCCACAATCAACCAAAAAATAGTATAATAAGGAATTGAGTTCGTAACAGAGTCCTCCGCGATGGGTTAACAGCAATTTTTCTTGAACACTCGCTCTAGAAATGTTGCGGACATTCTTATCCATGACGTCTAAATTTTCATAGGGCAATACATATCCCATTTGCAGTAAGATTCCATGTAAATCCTCAAAGGTTACATCTTCTTTTGGAGATATCTGCAACCGAGAGAAAAAACTCTTTTTGTAATTCAGTTAACACTTTACAATCACTCCCATTTATACATATTTAATCCATTTGTTTTAATGTTACGCCAATTAAAATATATAATCAAGTCTAAAAGTATTCTGGAACGGCCAGCTTCCTGTAAATCCACCGACGCGGTATGCGCCCGGCTCAATTTAATGTTCTTTTTATCAATAAAAAATTCCCAAAATTCTAAATGTGACAGATTTGTTAATAAAAAGAAATAATAAAGGATACAAAGCTTTTATATAGAAATATATTCCTGTACCAAAATATAGAAGGAGGGTTACAAACATGATTACGAAAAATTTGGTAGTTGCGGTACTCACTCTCTCATTAGGTTTAGGGGTTGCAGCAGGAGCGACACCTGCGCTTGCCCATGCGGATGAATCCGCATCGAACAACATTTCGGTCTCGGCCGTGGATAAACAGGATCAATCCACTTTCACTGGCTTTGTCAGTTCCGTTGGCGACACGTACATGACCATTGTAAATGCGCCCACAAAAGAGCAAGCCTTGCAAGGAGAGTGGTGGGAGCTCGTTAATCAGGGAAAAATATTATTAGTTCCTGTTCCGGAAAATGGGACATATGCAGTAGGCGACCAATTAAATGTGCATTACAAAGCGATGACAAAGTCGCTTCCGCCAATTGCGATCATGCCTGTCCTTGAAAAAATTACAGAGTAATTCCAAAAAATTTCATATAATGTCCACCCGGTGTCGTTCAGATGCCGGGTTTTATATATGTTTACCGTACTTTTCTCGAGGTCTGCCCCTGCATAAACGATACAGTCACACAACAAAACCACAGGAAACAAAGGATCCTGTGGTCTACTTGCATGACGAATATGTTGTTCATTTGAATCGCACAGTGAAGAAACATGCTGTCTACAGTTGAAGCTTTTTTGCTTGTTCCTTAATATAATCTGCGGTTCGCAGCGCGAGCGACATTACGGTGTTTGTTGGATTGCCGCCTCCGGAGGTCACGAATATGCTGGCATCGCAGACGAACAGATTCGGGATATCGTGGCATTGCCCGTACGAATTGACGACCGAAGACTGTGGATTACTGCCCATCCGGCAGCCTCCCATAAGATGAGCAGTATCCGGCACGATATATTTGACCTCTCCGCCCTCCGCTTCCAGAATGGCGCTCATTGTGCCTACGGCATGGTCGATAAGGTTGCGGTCATTCTCTCCATAGCTGAACGTAACCTTGGCTCGCGGCACGCCGTTCTCGTCCTGCTCATCGGTTAGCGTTACGCGGTTGTCCGGATTCGGCAGCACTTCTCCTACCATCGTAATTCTTCCGTAGTAATTATAGTCTAGCAGTTCTTCCTTAAGCCGACTCCCCCAGATCGGGCCTGTACGGGCCTTGCTCAAACCTTGGGCGAATCCGACGGGTCTTGCTCCATGTGCATGGAGGGTGTAGCCTCGCGCAAATCCCCTGCTCTTGTCCGTCTCATAAAAGTCTTGTGTCGTTGCCAATACCGGCGTCCCCTTGTACAGACGAATATCGCGGTCGAACTTCGCGTATACATCCTCGCTGCTATGCGGCATGATCGCTTTGCCGACCCACCCGCTGCTATTGGCAAGCCCGTCCGGAAATTGGCTGTTTGCGGAATGAAGCAATAATCGCGGGGTCTCAACCGCGTAGGCGGACAAAATAACCACCTTTGCCTTCTGCTCATAGGTCACGCCTTCATGCACGAACGTTACGCCAGTTGCCTTGCCGTCGCTTCCCGTCAATACTTGCGTTACCATACAATCGGCAAGTACCTCTGCCCCAGCATTGATCGCCTTCGGGATATGCACAATTAAGGTGCTGAATTTCGAATTCGGCATGCATCCTTGATTGCAGAAGCCTCTATTAATGCACGGCGGACGGCCGTCGAATGGTGCCGATATAATCGCAAGGGGCGGAACGGAAGATCGAATCCCCAGCTTTTCGCAGCCCTTCATGAACACATAAGCATTCGGACTCAGCGGATCCCGTTCCGGATGCGGATAAGGGCCATGATAGCTGCCCCAAGGAAAATGCTTCGGACCGGACACCGCTATTTCTTTCTCAATGCGCGAGTAATACGGCTCCAGATCCTCATACTGTATGGGCCAGTCCTCCCCTACGCCATCCAACGTTCTTGTTCGAAAGTCAGATTCATGGAAACGTAGAAAAACGGCCGTAAAATGTACCGTTCCCCCGCCTACGCCGCGCCCTGAATTGTTATGTCCCATCGTCAGCGGGTCTTTTCCATCTACAATACGAGTATCCTGCCAGCCTAAATTTTTCATCGTAAGCTCATCGCTTGCAAAATCCTGCTGCGGATCGCGGAATGGACCTGCTTCCAGCACAACAACGCGAAATCCAGCCTCGCTCAATTCCTTCGCAAGCACCCCGCCCGCAGCACCGGCGCCTACGATTACGACATCAGCCTCATCGGCAAATTTACGCAGTATCATGCTTCTTCCTTCGCCTCCCATGGATCAAGCCTTCCGATATCGCCGCGAACATAGCCGCGCGGATATGCGGGACCGGCATACCCCATCTCCGACCATACAACTGGATACGAGCAATACGCCTCGACAGTCAGATTCAGCATTTTCACGAACCATTCTCGCTGGAGATCACTTGACCATGTTGCAAAACCCGCTCTTCCTTCGCTAATTTGCTGCAGGACTTCGGTCACCTTCTGCACGTCCCATTTGGTTGCTTTTGTTCCCGTCAGTTGACACATGAGTTGGCCTACATGCTGAATGCCCTCAAGTATGAGCGTTTTCCGTTCCGGTATGCCAGCTTTACGTTCTCCTTCCCCCGTCGTTTCCTTCAATGTCCGGTCGACATGGGCAAGCACGTATCGAATCACTTCCTCGCGCTCGTCATCGACAAGCGCGGAGCATATTTGCCGCAGCAGCAGTTGTTCCTCGCCATCCAACACGACACAAGATTGCGGCTTTAGCACCCTGTTCGTCACGATGGCTTGCGTATGGGTGTCCCATGCTTCACGTTCATCCATCACATTGAAGGAAGGATACCGAGTTCTTTTCACCATCAATAATCACCCCCGTACAGTGTTCTTCATCATTACGTCCGCCAATACAGCGCAATAAGCCCGAGCAAGCTCATCGCCGTAACCATAAGCGGCATGATGACAGGCGGATCGATCAGAAAGTTATGAGATTTATAACCGCCGACCCGCTTGCCTACGCCGCGTACATGAAAATAGAAGCCGATAAGCCCCGCCAAAGCTCCTACCCACATCAAGATTTGGAATGTACCGCGCAGCCAAGCCGCGTGATAACAGACGAGGATCAACCCGAACACGAAAAATAGCGGAGCTGCCAGTACAGGTACCCACATCGCTTTATGGTGAAAATTTTGCCGATAATGAGACATCGTCACTTGTATGCCAATTAAACAAAATGCCAAGCTGACGAACAAAATGAGCATTCGATCGATTGGCCAGCCTTCCCATCCCATCGCCTTCCCTCTTTCTCGTTAAATTTGTTCTAATTTGCTGCGATTGCCGCTTATAAAAGTGTTCCAACATATCCCATACTTAAAACATAGCCCTATCATCATTTCTCTCATGGAGGTTCCTCTTGCTAATTCACAAGATCGACACGTATCCGTTGTTATATCGAATCCCCCGTCCGTACGGCGATGCCAATGGTCTAAAAAAATTCCGTTCCACTTACCTGATCAGAATTACAACGAAATCCGGGCTTACCGGTTGGGGCGAATGCTCGGGATGGCTTCCCTCCTTGAAAGCAGAATTTGAACAGGCCGTCATTCCTTTCCTGCTTGGAAAGGATGCTCGGGAGCGAAATTCAATCATTGCGGCATTGACCAAGCAGAAGCATGATAGACCGGCGGCAGCAGTTAGCATGGCATTGACGGAAATCGTTGCGAATCATGCGAAATTATCGGCATGGGAGCTTTGGGGCGGTGCGGTTAGACGATCGCTTCCGGTGTACGCATCGTTCCAATCGTACTCAGAAACAACGGATTGGATGAACCAATCGCTGCGCGATATTGAGGGGGCAGTTCTCCAGGGATTTACGAATCTAAAGATAAAGGTGGGGGGAAAAGCACTTAACGATGATATTCGGCATGTCCGCGCCATTCAGGAGCGGTATGGGAAGCATGTACGAATTGCATTGGACGCCAATGGCAGCTACGATGCCGCAGCAGCTTGCAACTGGAACTCCCTGCTCAAACAGTATGACAATTGGCTCTGGTTCGAAGAACCGATTCCTCTGCACGCATGGGATCAATATGCGCATTGTCGGCATAAGCTGCAAATTCCAATTGCGGGTGGCGAAAATATCGCGACTCCTGCCATATTCCATCATGCCATAAGTCAGCAAGCACTGGATATTGTTCAGCCTGACCCGCTTCATCTTGGCGGAATCGATTCTTATCGCGATGTGCTCAAGCTTGCGCGTCCGGCGGCCATCCGTGTATCCCCGCATACCTTCGATGGTGCATTAGCCCGGTGGTACGCAATATTAGCCCACGCATGCTTGCCTCCCTGGAGTAAAATGAACACGGACGAAGCGATTGAACCAATTGAGTGGGATGTGATGGACAATCCGTTTGCAGAATTGGCGCCGATTCGCGTTCACCAAGGAGTCGTAGACATTCCAGATGGAACCGGCATCGGGCTGGCTATCGATGAAGAAATGCTCAGCCATTACCGCTGGGACGGATCGCGGTATTGGTAGCTAGGCATGTGAGCCTTCCCTTGTTTGCAAATATAAAAGGCGAAGCCGGGACTTCGCCTTTCGTTCAATCTGCTTCTAGTTGGAAATACATCATTACTAAGAGATATGATGGGTACAGCGTCCGCCTGATTTAATGGAATCTGTAATTGCAATCTAATCCCCTACTCATCAAAGAGATTACCAACAATGGGTTCCTCAATCGGCTTTAAATCATCAAAATACTTTAGCTTAAAAAGTTCTTTAATAGTCAAACAAATGTATTCTTTACTGACTTCTTAACCAACAATAAAGCTAGTTCAGTATCTTCAAGAAAGATTACCTTGAAATTTCCCATGTAGTCGTCTCCATTGTTATTTCGCTCTTCCCTTTCCACCAACTTCTCTAGCTTTTCCTATGCCCCCGATTACTGGCCCCAATGAAGCCAAAGCTTCCGAAAAGGAGATTTCCTGATGCCATTTACTGTAATCCTTGGCTAACTCCGCTCTTGCCCAGTCCGCATTTCCTGCACTATTCTTGTATGCACTTGTTTGCGTTAATAAACCAAACAAATAATTAAAACGATTAGTATCATATACATCTGCATACTCTCGACTTAACAAGTCATAAGCGTATGAATATACTCTACTTTCGGTGGAAGTTACCTTCATGGTCGCTTTGAGAATGGAATTCATCTCTGAAGGTATATATCTGTTCCCGCTAGAATTGCGGATTTCAGTTTCAATTTAAAGTGTATGGCTCCATTGTAGTACAGGCGATACCTTCTCAGATCAGCATTATAAAAAAGTGGCACCAACTAAAAGTGTAGTGTTGGTGCCAGAGCTATTTTGTTTTTTATACTCTACTTGACAGGCAATGTCATTAAGTTAATAGAGTAATGACCTGCGGATGTAAAATTGGCGAATGACTATAAGCTAAGTCGTCCGCCAATTTTATATTTCTGGCATGACAAATACAGATGCACTACCTGCATCTGTGACGTAGTCACTCTCAACTTGGAGTTGTCTATGATACCCTACAGGTAAACCCAACAGCAGATATTGGGTTCTGGAATCGTGGGAATTTTCTGCCTTTCCGTATTAGAGATAGATGTTTTGCAATCAGATCAAGAAGACTATCTTCTGAGAGTTTATCCCTAAAATATTGCCTACAAAAAAGCATCGCAACTGAGAAGTTGATTCGCTTGGTTGCTTCATTGGGAATCTGAGCTTGATGTGCAATTAAGGCAGAGAAGTTGTAAAGGATGAATCGAGAAAATACCTCTTGTAGCATGGAGCCCGGCTTTTTACTATGTAGATTCCCTAACCCTACAGCATATTTGAGTTCTCGGAAAGAGGTCTCTATGCCCCAACGCCTATTGTAGAGTTCTTTAATTGTATCAGGCGGAAAATTCCCGAAATCTAAATTTGTAAAAACCGTTTCATATGATACATCAGAAATGGCAAAGCGGACAACTCTGAAGCACAAATCGTATAGGCGATCATCTTTTGGATAAAGATAATCAAATGTTGTATGTGGCTGTATCCAACGATATCGGACAGGGTCCTTTTTCAACAAGGACAAGGTTTGCTTAGTTTGTCGTCTTGTTAGCGACAGTGTGACTTGGATATCAAACTCAGCCTGGTCTGGTATAGCTAACTTAGAAATGATTCCGTAAGACTCTTTTGAACGTATAATGTAATTCCATGATTTTTCCTGAAAATGGGCTATATTATTAAAAGATTCATAGCCTCGGTCTGCTATAACTATGACTTTTCCTGAATAATTAGATCGATCTACCATAGAGACAAGGGCTTTATGTTCGTTCATCCCTTTTTTCGGTTGGACAGACGCATCTACATAAACATGCCGCATCAAATCATACATGGCGTCAATATGGACTAAATTATACCCCTTAGTATTGCTCTCATTTTTCATGTACGATTCTGAATCGCTTGGATTTGTAGGCAGTCGTAAGTCAGTACCATCTACTGCAAATAAGCGATACCCATTAAACAACACGCTTTCATCGCATGATGCAACAAATCTGTGGAATAAGGTTTCTATAGCGCTTGGCAATATTTTTTCGCGTTGTTGGACAAAGGCTGAAACCGATGCTGTATCTTTAGAAAAAGAAAACCATTCGTAGAGTTCCTTACAAAGGCTATTCCCTCCCATACCGATTAGCATTTGAAGCATAGTCTCAAAAGTTAGTTTTCGGTTTCTTGAAAAGTCGTGACCAGGTCTCCTAACATAGTCATCCAGTGTAGCTGCCATTGATTTGATATTTTTTGATAAAATTCCCTTGATTTTTGAAGGTCTAAGCGTCGTTTTCATTCAGCGTTCCTCCTTGAAAAGTGTCTTTAAGGATTGGACGCCGATTCCCCAGCTTTGTCAAGTGTTTTTTCTTTTTGTGAAGTGTTATTATGTCTACCTAATCAATGAAAAATCCCAATTACCATAAATCTTGTGGCAATCGGGATTCTAAAGTAGTTAACTTAATGACATTGACTTGACAGGGGTCAGTTCAAAACTCAAGGTCGGATGTAAGCTAACTATTAGTATCTACCAAAGTATTCATCCGAAAACTTACCATCAATATTGTAATCAACATCATAATAGAAAATTTGAATTCCTGTCATTGGATGAACTAAATCAAAACAAATTCTAAAAAAAGGAACCTCCCTGTCAAAATTATTTATGAATATATTTACACATTTGTACCGAATGCTTAAGTCTGAATAATTTAAACCTTTTGGCAAACTTCCTTGCTCATCTTTCAGAAAATTGTTGGGGTAATTTTGAACTAATTCTTTAAGGCGTTGACCCGTTTTATGCTTCAATATTTCAAAGTCATAAACGTTATTAAATGTTTCTTCAATCGATTTTAAGTCCACATATTTCACCACTTTCCATCTACTTTTTCCCACTTGTCATGTAGTCAAATACCATTGCGCCGTTTTCATCTATCCTCCCATAAACTCTTACATGGTTTGGAGCTCCTGCAACTTTAATTTTATAGTTGTAAGTATAGCCTTTATATTTAACTATTTCATTCTGACTTAAATCAATTATTCCATCTGCACCTTTACGAGCTTTTGCATACCCCATATCTTTAGCCTTTACAAACTTTTTGTCTAACTGTAATCTCTTCAATTCGTTATATACGTCATGCTTAATCCATCGTGTTTCTGGCAGATTTATTACTGCCTTTCCACCAACTTCTCTAGCTTTTCCTATGCCCCCGATTATTGGTCCCAATGAAGCCAAAGCTTCCGCAAAAGAGATATCCTGATGCCATTTACTGTAATCCTTGGCTAACTCCGCTCTTGCCCAGTCCGCATTTCCTGCACTATTCTTGTATGCACTTGTTTGCGTTAATAAACCAAACAAATAATTAAAACGATTATTATCATATACATCTGCATACTCTCGACTTAACAAGTTATAAGCGTATGAATATGCTTTACTTTCTGTAGATGTTATCTTCATAGTCGCTTCGAGAATGGAATTCATCTCTGACGGTATATATCTGTTCCCACTAGGATCGATATATTTCAACGGATTATTTTGCACATACGTATACAGATTCAACGTCAGCGGGTTACCCAGTTCCCCTTCGTACGTATCCTCATTAATAAACCGCCCGATACTTGGATCATACCATCTTGCCCGCAAATATTGCAGACTCGTTGCTGCATCCCAGTATTCGCCTGAGTAGCGGAAAATGTTCGGAACCTGCTCCTCCTGAACCAATGGATTGCCCCAGATATCGTACGTATAGCGGTTCAGCACATTTCCTTGTGCATCCCGAATCTCAGTAATGTCGCCGTGTCCGTTGGATACGTAGTATTGCATGCCTTGTCCTGGTACCTGACGAGCCAGCAGCTTGCCGTCCGAATCATGGACATAGGATGCGGTAATGGTGATGCTGCCGTTGCCTTCTACTCTTCCTTCCGCTACGATCTTCGCTCTATCGTTATAGTAGTAACGGGTCGTTACACCGCCTTCGGTGCGTTCTACCATGAGGTTGTCCCCATTATAGCGGTAGCTGACGGCTTTGCCGTCTTCCGTCGTCACTTGGGTCAGGCGGTTGCGGCTATCGTACGCGTAGCTGGCTCCCTTAATGTCCGGTACCTGATCGCTTTGCAGGGTGCTGCGGTTATCCCGTTGATCGTACGCATATGCTTCATTGAACTGGCTTGACGTCTTGATCCGATTCAATGGATCGTAGCTGAATTGATAGGCTGCTCCGTTGTCGTTCTTCGCTACGATGTTGCGGTTGCTATCATAGGTGTAGCTGTAGTTCGCGAACGCTGTATGATTCTGAACTTACTGTATACCGGCAAGGTTGAATCCATCATAATGATAGGTCTCATTTGTCCAGTATCTGCGCTAATTCCAGACATTTTCTAGTCAGGCGATCAAATGTATACGTGAATACAGCCTGCTTAGCTTTCCTTAACATGTCAACGTAGATGGTGTAGGATATGAGTCAGCATATTTTCGTTATAGGCAAACTTCTCCTTCAGCACAGATGCTTCAATTTCAAGTTTTTTCATGTGCGATTCGTTTCTAGCCTCGCATAAGAGTCTAATGATCTGCAAATTAGGTCAATCTTTCTGCTTGGTCAAGCAACTGATTTACTTTTGTCATCACCTGTGATCGGTTCATCCTGAATGTTTTAACTCGTCCACTTGGTCTTAGCGGTCTGTTCTCTAACCGATTCATACTTTACTTCGAGCTTGTGCAGTTAACCCCCCTGTTTTTGTTGCTATTGTTATTATCCTCCTTTGGTTTTAGGCATGCAAAAAAGGCTTATTCCTCCTTATCATTCAAGTGGGAATAAGCCTTTGAAAGTTTATCAAGTATGTTTGTGAAATTGTTTAGTGTTTGGTTTGTTCATTGTATTGTATGATCCTACTGTCACAATGTAAACCTGTTCTACATTTTTGTATGGGTTATTTTGGTTGAATGATGGATTCATTCGGCACTGGGTAGCCCCCATTAAAAGAATAAGCGGTTAGCTCAAAATTGATTAACCGCCCAAAACATTAATATAGTTTGGAAATCTTCGGTTCGTATGCGGCAATTACATCCACTACTGAATCAATTGCTAAGATAGAAAAGTGATATACTGACTCTGAGTCAGCAATGCCATATGACTGCAAGGATAGCCATTGAATGTATTCCGAATTTGTCACCATGAAAAAAGTGCTGTTTCGATAGAACTCAGTCCCGTAATGCTCATCAAGTTTGTTTATTGTTCTTTGCCTAAAACTTTCGTCTGTACTTCTGTAAGCATGTACCGAATCCTCGAATAATATTTCTACTTTCTTAGATTCATCGGTAGCATCAGAAAGTACTATACGGAATCCCTCTATATTATCAGCTACGGATTCAATATAATATTTTGTTATTAGGTCATTTCCAACTTCCCATATTTCCCAAATCTCTTCCAAATTATCCCTCCTTAATCATCATAACGTATTTTGGTTGATTTTTTTCCATCATAAATTTCAAGTGTAGGTCGTCCATCAGAGCTTTTTTCTCGAACGTTAATCGTTCTTCCATCAGGAAGTTTCCCTACCTTACCTCCCGGAATATCTTTTACTCCGGTTACACCCATGCTATTAAAATCATCTAAAGCATGTTTGTATCCTCCCGGCTTACCGTATTGCGTCGCCTTTCCTTTGGTAACCCGACCGGGACTAGCCCCCTTCAATATATCATCTACAGATTTAATTGAAGAACTAGCACCATTCCCCGTCCCCTTAGGCTTTAATGCTTTTTCAATATTCAGTTTGTTAAATGATTTTGCTTCATTCCATGAAACTTCAAATTTCACCTTGGGCGAAACACGAGATATTTTCGGAGGAGGTGCGTAGGCGTTACCTCTAACAACTGTACTTCCCACATAGCTGTTACTGGCAGAACCGCCTCCTCCACCTTTGCCGTTCCCAACGCATTCCATTGCAGTTTCTGTAAATGCACATTTGCTATTACCTGTGGGATCAATGTACTGTAGCGGATTATTCTCCACATACGTATACAAGTTCAAACTTAGCGGATCATTGATGTCCCCTTCATACGTATCCTAGTTAATAAAGCGTACTATATTCAATAAAAAGGACGGTAACCGTTTTCCAATCACCGCCCAACATTAGTATATCAACTTACTTGTTTAATGGGTACTTCTGGAATCGTGTAAACTGCTTTGGTCTTCATTAAGCAATAGATGACGTTAACCAGTTTACGCATTATACATACAATGGCTTGCTGCTTAGTCTTTCCTGCCGACATTTTCTGCTCATAGTAAGCGTAGAAGTAGGGATTACGCGGCTCTCGTTTCCCACGTGTGACTGCTATTTGTCGAATTGCAAGCGCTTTAATGATATCATGAAGTTCACGATTGCCTTGCTTGCTCTTATAGTTTCGATGCTTGTCTCCTGATCCAACTGAAATTGGTGCAACCCCCGCAAACCGCGCAAGTTTGTCTGGGTTAGAGAAACGATGAATATCACCTGTCTCCGCTACCAATTCTGCCGCTGTTACAACATCTATCCCTGTCATAGATTCCAATTGAAAACCCAATTCCTTGATAACGTCTCTAATCTCTTGTTCGATCCGAGTCAACTCTTTCTTATAAAAACGTATACTCCGTACAAGTCGCTTTACAAGGAAATCCCGTTTATCTTGAAAACCCCGATATGTATCGCCGTCCTCAGCAATAAGATGGAGTATTTGCTCCGCTTTCTTGATTGATAGTCCATTATTGCTTAACTTTCGAAGGTACTTCGCCAGTTCCTCCGCCCCGACACCGGATAAATGCCTTGATGAGGGGTACTTATGCCAGAAGGCTAACGCCGTCTTTCCATCTACCTCAGAAAAGAACTTCTTATAACTTGGGTAATGGTATCCGAGCTGCTGATGAAGACGTTTCACTATTCCTGATAGGTTTTTAGCTTGCCATTTACGCTGCGTAACTAGCTGACTTATTGCCCAATAAAAATCTACGGGTTTGGCATCTGGTAAATTTGGAAGTTTATCTCTTAATACCTTAGCCACACATTCCGCATCCCATGAATCAGACTTCTGAACAGTGACATGGCTCTTACGCCTTGCATTTGCTAGTTTGGCATTGACCTCTTTCACCCAACACCCTTTTTCGTTCAAGTAAACGGCTAACGCTCTGCCGTATCCACCCACATCTTCCAAACCATATACAACTGATAGCCCGTTCTTTGTATATTTTTTTAATTTCTTCTCAAGCTGCGTAAATGCGGAAGGCTTGTTATCAAACTTGATTTCATCTAGCTTCTGATTCCAACAATCGATTATAACCGCCGCTGTGTGATGCTGTTTGTGCAGGTCTACGCCCACGTAAACAAGCTTATCTGGCTGTATCATTACTGTTCGCTCCTTATATGAATTGAATTTTATTGAATGGTTACAGATAGGTTAGAGCTGCATAAGACCAAGTAAGCAATACATAGAGAATCGTATGCACAAAGTTCCAACCCATACGTAACCACCCAATTTGGATGGCTTACAGCATGTCTGTAAATTAGGTTGCATCCTCAGTTCGAGCGGACAAGCCGCAAAGATACGCTAGCGAATTCTGATTCCTTCTATGCTTCGTTAAATGATTGCTTTGTGCAGCCCTACAGCTTCAAATTCTCCGTAACGGTACAAACCTTGATACAATTCCTTGCGGTCTAATATCCGTTTCACTTGTACTTTCGTAAAACATTTACCTTGTTGCGTGGTGTAGCCTTCCAGATTCAGTTGTGATGCTAATTCAGACAGTGACCAAGACTCATACTGCTCTCGCAAGTCGAAGAGCCTTCTAACAACTTGAGCCTGCTTGTCATGGACTTCTATACTTTTATGTCCTTTACGAGCTTTGTAACCATAGGCCGCCCGTCCTCCTGCATATCCTCCTTGCTGTGCTTTCTTGTTGCGTCCTCTACTTAGCTTTAGAGCTATTTCAAGTCGTTGATATTGGTCAAGTAATTCCATCAACCCATTGATGAGAAAATCATTTGGATCTTTTTATGTATAGAATAAGTCGGCTGCTCAATGCTCTTCACATCTACGCCGAACTTCTTGAACTCACGATGAACCAATACTTTTACAATGTCAGACCGCCATAAACGGCTTGTATTGAGGACAACCACAGCGTCATAGGTTTGGGTGGCTAAGGCAGATAACATGCTCTGAAAGCCAATTCTGTCCACTTCAAGAGCATCTTCATCTACCTTCGCCCCACTGATACCTTCATCCGTAAAGATGTCCTGCAAGTTCCATCCTTGCTCCTGACAATAAGAGCGGATTTCATCTTGTTGGTACGTTAAACTGTAGCCATCCTTGGCTTGTCCGCTTGTAGAAACCCTGACGTAACCAATGACATTCATGATGTTTCCTCCTCACCCGTTACGATAATTGAGATTATTGTAACGCTTAACCGAATCATTAGTCATATTATATACCGCTTAAACGTAACAGACAATGACTTTCTATATTCACGGTGATATAATCTCTTTATATTCAGCACGGTTAAGCGTTACCCTCTAGGAGGCTAAAATGGCAATTCGAGTAAAGTTACGTCAGTTGTTGGAGCAGAAAGGAATGTCTCAGCGGGAACTTGCACGAATGACAGGACTACGTGCAAGCACCATCAACCACCTATGTTCTGACAATGTAGATAGGGTTTACTTAGAGACACTAGAACTCGTTTGTAAGTCAATGAATGTAAGTATTGACGAACTAATAGAGATTGATTGAGCAGTCGATTCGACCGCCAACGGCGTGTCTGTCAGTATTTCTTTTAATCTTCTTTATTTACTTTTATTAAGTTCTTATTATTCTAAGATAATATACGACTCTCTCGAAGATGATAATTGGCTAATCTAACAGTGGAAATTACCTGTTCTATAGTTTAATTCCACCTTCGAGAACCGTAATTATTGATCTTGAGTAGAGTCTTCCTCGTTCTCGGTATTAAGGAATTCTTCCCAGTCATATTCATCGCCATCATCAAATCCGATACTTTCGAGATACAGATTAAAGTAGTGACAGTAATCGGAATAAATCGGTAGAGATACCTCAGTGTCTTTTTCATCCTTTAGTTTTCCCCTGATTTCCATCATCAAAGCCGATAATGTGTCATATAAAACATCAGGAAAAAACTCGTCAGTTGACGTGTAGGCCTTCCTTATTCTATTAGCGTATGCATCATAAGAATCGCCATTGATGATGGTTGAAATAACTGATCTAACCAATGACTTATTGACCGATTTGGGTTGGTAATTTTTCAAAAAGTAATGGACGGTTTCAGAGAGTGCAATATAAGGATTGCTCTCCAGTTGATCAATTCTGTAGCGATTCACATGACCTCTTTTACGAACTGTCTTTATAAATCCTTTCTCCTCAAGCGAAGTAATAGCAGATTTTACTGTGGACTCGCTGATACCCAAGTTACAAGCAATTGTTTCTAGGGAGGGGAATGCTACCTCGTTTTCTCCTAAATGACATAGAATGTCAAGCAATACATTCCGCTCATTAATACTTAAGCCGTAACACTTTCTAATCATATGAGGATACGGAATGTAGTACATATTCTGTTGAAATGGACAAAAGAAATTATGCCACTCTTCGTTTAACGATAATTCTATCAATCTCTCTTGTATACTCTTTGTCATTCAAATACGCCCTCTCTCTTTGGAATTTAATTGGTAACGGATTGATCCCGGTTAATAGCCATTACCAAATCATTCGCTCAGCCTAGTAGTCGGACTATGTAGCTTTAGAGTTGCGATATTATTTACAATTTCAATTTATTTCGCAAACCGTGAGAAAGCGAAGGTAAGGTATTTGCATCAAAACACGGTGGTATCTGATGATTACGGAGTTATGACAATGAAGGAGGTTTGTCATAAAGGGGGATATTATTAAACACTTTATACGTGCGTACAACCATATTGGAAAAATATCATACGGGGTTGATGAGGGTTAGGTTCTTTCGGGACATGCCGCCCGATTCATTCGGCACTGGGTGGGGGTTAAAAAAGACCTTGAAGGCATAACCTCCAAGGTCCATTTAGTACATCTTTTTATAAATCCTCTCTTTCAATAAATTCCGCTTCAATTACTTCAATTTCTTTATTAACGGGATTCCCTCCATACTTCTTGAGAATCTTAATGATGACGTTGTAAAAGGCAAACTCCGGAGTTGCACCTTTAGAGGAGTACTCTATTTCATGGCTATCACTAACTTTTAGTTTATAACCTATTCCAGTATATGATAAATTGAATTTGCAATCATTATCCTCAAGCCATGACATTAAATCGAGTATACTTGGTATCCATACTCCCTTCTTAAAAACCTCTTCCTCGCAGAGAAATGCCCCTGATGGTAAAATCCTTCCACCCACAACCCAAACGGCATCTTGATATTCAAATATGTCCTGTGGATATACCGTGTCCGCATATAAAGGTCTCTGGAATCCTAATTCGAACAACTTTATTGCCTCTGTTTTTGATATAGACATATCTCACACCCAAATCTATTTAATTTTGATTACTGTACCAGTAGAACTTTTGTGTTTGCCATCAATATAATTGCCGAATTTGTCTGAATCAGCAACCCAGTGAAGTTCTTTACCGCCTTTCGCTTCCTTAAATACTTTGTATGCTGAATCTGCATGTCCAGTTGTATCTTTCGACCACCATAACCCAGTTTTAGGATCTCGATAAGCAGTAACGGTATCCCCATTAAATTTATAAGATATTTTTTTGTCAGCACCTGTTTTAATGTCCCATAAAGTGGTGGTATTCTTACAATTCGTATTATGAACCCAAATGCCCAAATCCGTTACATAGTACGTGTGGTAGTCAGCAACTGTAAAGTTGTAAACCGTAACTGGTTCATCCAGATTAACAAACTCAACCTTATCAATTATCAGATTGCTTCCGTCAGCTTTTTGGAGCTTATCGCCTACTTGGAGTTCATCGGCGAAGACCCACCCTTTTTCTTCTACCCAAAATGGATGGTTGTCTGTCGTCTCGATGATCTGCTCCCCAACGTTCAGCTTAATTATATCATCACGTTGGTTGCGGTATAACCCCGTTACTTCCTTATAAGCCAACTCTCCATCAGGGTTATTCTCATCCTTGGCGAGAACCTTATCTCCGACCGCAATGTCTTCGATATTTTTCTCTCCATCGTCTGTTAGAACCTTGGTTCCCGCTGTGAAGCAGTTACATCCGCCAATCGCTCTAACCTTTCCACCAACTTCTCTAGCTTTTCCTATGCCCCCGATTACTGGCCCCAATGAAGCCAAAGCTTCCGCAAAGGAGATTTCCTGATGCCATTTACTGTAATCCTTGGCTAACTCCGCTCTTGCCCAATCCGCATTTCCTGCACTATTCTTGTATGCACTTGTTTGCGTTAATAAACCAAACAAATAATTAAAACGATTAGTATCATATACATCTGCATACTCTCGACTTAACAAGTCATAAGCGTATGAATATGCTCTACTTTCAGTAGAAGTTATCTTCATAGTCGCTTTGAGAATGGAATTCATCTCTGAAGGTATATATCTATTACCACTAGGATCAATATATTTCAGCGGATTATTCTGTACGTACGTATATAGATTCAGCGTCAGCGGGTTCCCTAATTCCCCTTCATACGTATCCTCATTAACAAACCGCCCGATACTTGGATCATACCATCTTGCGCGCAAATATTGCAGATTCGTCGCTTCATCCCAATATTCGCCCGAGTAACGGAAAATGTTCGGAACCTGCTCCTCTTGTACCAATGGATTGCCCCAGATATCGTACGTATAGCGGTTCAGTACATTGCCTTGCGCATCCCGGACTTCCGTAATGTCGCCGTGTCCGTTGGATACGTAGTATTGCATGCCTTGTCCTGGTACCTGACGAGCCAGCAGCTTGCCGTTCGAGTCGTGGACATACGCTGCAGTAATTGTAACGCTGTTGCCTTCCACCTTGCCTTCCGCTACGATCTTCGCTCGATCATCATAGTAGTAACGGGTCGTTACACCGCCTTCGGTGCGTTCTACCATCAGGTTATCGCCGTTGTAGCGGTAGCTGACGGCTTTGCCGTCTTCCGTCGTTACTTGGGTCAGACGATTGCGGCTATCGTACGCATAGCTTGCTCCCTTGATGTTCGGTACCTGATCGCTTTGCAGCGTGCTGCGGTTGTCTCGCTGATCGTATGCATATGCTTCATTGAACTGGCTTGAGGTCTTGATCCGGTTCAGCGGATCGTAGCTGAATTGATACGCTGCTCCGTTGTCGTTTTTCGCTACAATGTTGCGGTTGTTATCATAGGTGTAGCTGTAGCTTCCAAGCGGCGCATCTCCTTGCTTCTGCTGAATGCCTGCTAGATTCAAGCCATCATACGCATAGTTCTCCAAGAATCCTTGCGCCGATTTCAACTCTACCAAACGATTATATGAGCCGTCGTACTTGTATTCAAATTGCGTGAGCTGCGAGTCGCTGCCATCTAAGACGGCCATACTTGTTGGGTTCGGCAGGATGTTAGTATGGCTTATTCGCTGCGTGATCTTATAGCCCCCAGCCGCAACGGTCTGTTCCGTGCGCAGCCCCCTGACTTCATAATCGTAATTGATTCTGGTCTGATCCGGATAAGTGATCGATGCCAGTTCACCTGTTGGATAGTAGGCATAAGCTGTCGTTCCCGTCTGATCCGTCATTGCCGTCCTCTTGCCCGTTGCGTCGTAGCTGTACGAAATTCTCTCGTCCGGAGCAACGACCGCAGTCAGGAAATTGCGGTTATTGTACTCGAACTGTTGGATTTGGCCTTTTCTGTCTATGCTTTTTGCGACATTACTATTAGCATCATAGTAGAAGCGTTTACTTTGCTTGTTCGGATCGATCTGCTGCAGCAGTCGGCCGATTTCATCATACCGTTTCTCAACCGTATTTCCGTCCGCATACTTGACTTCGACCATATCCCCCGATAGGTTATACCGATAGCGCGTCGTCTTTCCTTCGGCATCTGTAACGGCGATCAGGCGGCCCAGTACATCATACTCGTATTTTGTCGCATTGTGATTGCCGTCGTAGGCAGTCTGAACATTCCCCGCCAAGTCATATTCGTACCGTGCGGCTACCACGGCTTGACCAGATGGTTTGATTTCTTCTTTGGCAATCAAGCGATCCATTACATCGTACGTTTCCCGTATTCCATTATTGCTGCCGTCGTAAGCCGTCTTCGTGTTGGCGGCATCGTCGTATACGATTCTGTTTTGACCATAGATGAAGTTTTCTTTCGTTACGCGTCCCCAAGCATCATATTCATATTCCATCCAATTGCCGTCAAAGGTGCCTTTTCGAATCATATGACCATAGCGATCATAGGTATGATTGGCTACCCCGCCACGGCCATTTGTTTCTTTGATTAAATTTCCAAGTGGGTCGAACCACTTTTCGATTTGCTGACCATTCGGGTACGTAATCGTAATTTTGTTTGCTGCATCATCGTATGCTACGGCGGTCTGTGTGCCGTCCGCATAGATTTCCGCAATCATCCGTCCCAGCTTATCATGCGTATACGTCGTTTCATTTCCGTTGCCATCGATGTATTTCGTCGGATCTCCTGTCAATGTGTTATACTCCATTCGGGATACGAGGCTGTCCGATGCTCCGTCGACATTCGTAACATTCACCGATTGCCTGTTCAAAAACATTCTTCCATATTCTTGCTGGACAACAGTATCCCGGGAGTCACCTTTGATCCGTATGGTTATCGGGTTCCCCATCGAATCATATTCATAATTCAACTGCTGCACGACAGTCCCTTGATCACTCTTGGATTGAATTTGCAACAATCCGCCAGTACTTCGATCATACTGATATTCCGTATTCAAGTTCATGCTTTGCCCTGTAGGGACAACGCTGCGGATAAGCCCCTTCTGCTTATTCGGAGATTCCAGCCGCCCATACTCATAATGGCTTGTCGCGCCTAACGGATTCTTTTCAGAAACGATGTATCCCCAATTTTCCTTATCATACGTTCTGGTCGTAATTCGAGGTGCCGAGTTTCTCCCCTCGCTGCTTCGAACCTCTTCAATTCGAATGGGGTTCGGGTTTCTCATCCCCTTGTCATATTGATATCGGACAGTTCGGGCTTCATTCCCACGATCCGTACGCGTCCTCGTTTCTTCCAAATATAGACTCGATGGGGCGTCACTCCCATTATATCGTTTGTCATACACATAGGTCGTTGTTTTTAGACCGTCCGTTACGTCCACCGAGAAAGAGTTATCTTGGAACTTCTCCCCTACATCACCGTTATTGAACGTGAAAACCAACTCATTTTGATGCGTTCCGGAGGTCGAACTATAGGAGTCCCGACGCGTTTTATAGCGAATCGTTTCCTCTTCCGCATACTCCCCGATTTTGCGGAATACCGTAGTATCGAATGCAAACCGGGTAATCGCTTTCGTTGGATGCTCGATTACGCTTAAAGCGATGGTATCGTTTCTCCCCCATTTCATTCTCATTAAATCGGATTGTCCATCCTTGCGAAAATCTTTATAAGCCCTGGCAAAGTTGAAGTAAAGGTCTTTCCACACGCTGTAATCGTATTTGGTGGATCGTCCCATCGGATCGATGACTTCCGTCAGCAGATCTTGTTCTAGGACGGATTCTCCTTTAATAGAGGTCACTCTTTGCTTTTTATAGACAACTGTCCGACCTCCGCTTTCCACGACAATTGTATTATCGGGATTATACGTAAAAATCATAGCATTGGCACCGGTTCTTGAACTGTTTGACGTCACTACTATACCTAGTTCTGTACCGTAATAGATGAATTGAATATAATTCCCGTCTTTATCCTTTATTAGAATTAAGTCGCCCACGGCATTAAAATATTGCCGTACCCCTGTTTTATAATTGGCAAGCTCATACGCAGACTTTTCATTTCCTATCTTTACATTCTCTGACTCGGAAAAGTTTAGATCATGAAAAGGATACCCCACAATATTAGATCCATCTATTCGATAAGTGCCCAAGCCGGAAATATAAAGGTACATCTGTCCGTCTACTCTTTTGAAATAGGATATATCCCAAATCCACCCTTTTCCGAGCTTGAATCTGCCCTCTTCATCAGTTGATTGTTTCGTGATATTCTCCTTATAACTTTCCGGGTTGAAAGTAATATCGTTCTTTGCTCGAGAGCTGTCGTATACGCGTCGCAGCGCAAAATCTAAACCGTTGTATCCAGGCATGACCAGATCCGTTGTCTCCACGCGCAAGGAAGCGTCCACGGTCGAAATATGGTCGCTTTCCGAACCGACTGCATAAGGAGCTTGATCCAAACGAATCGGTGCACGCTGCAGCGCGACCTTGTCGTATGGGCTATCGTCGCTCAGCGATCTCTTCGCTCGACGCAGGGTATTGTATACTAGATCGGTAACCGATAATGGATCTTCTCCTCCATATACTTGATCCGTCACAGAGGTGGGGCCATATACGGCAGCAGTTACACTTGCATTATGAGCATGTAGGGGATCCGTAACTAGCGAGGGGTACTGCTGTTCCATAAATTGCTCATACGATCCGCCCTGCTTTTGAAGAAGCAGCCCTTGATAAATATGATGAAGCGGGTAGCCTTTCACGATTTCATTGACCACCCAATCCCTTGCTACGCCAAACATTTCCGTAATCGAGGTGACGGTGATTAGCTCATCGGAGTCCGATAAGGTTTCATTTGCGCCGTATACGCTAGAGGTGACGGTCATATTGGATGATCGGTTCGCAGACTTAGGAGAGTCTTGTGCTGATGTAATAGGTATACTTGTAAACAATAGCGTACATGCAAGAATCATTGACAACCATTTTTTCAAAGCTACTTCCTCCTCCTATAAATATAAACGGTTACCATACTTCATTCATTCCATCTCTTCCGGAAGGGACATTTCTACTGGTGCTGAAGGGTTGTAGTTCGGGTTAAATCGCAAATTATGAACCACGACTTTTTCTGCCCACGCTTTGTTGGGATCAATCGGCAATAAACGAACAGACACTATTATTGCCCAAGTATTTGGTAGAATATCTTCTTGTAAATGTATTACCTGTCTTTCATTTTGTAACGTATAGGTTTCTTTATAACTTTTATGTTGATCACCAAATCCTCTGGATAGAAATACTTTAACCTCCAATTTTGCATTATTGCTGTCTAGAATGGAGATTTCCCCATGCAAAGAGAACTTTCCTCTCATCGTATCCGGTACCATTTTCATCGACTGGCGGATTTCAGCGAAATTATTCCCCCATGTTCCATAGGGTACAGCAATATATTGTCCTCCATTGTTACTGCTTTTCCCAAAAACAGCTCCTGCAATATTTGTCCATTTAGTCCAGCCCTGAGCGATATCGCTATTTTGATCAAACAACGTAAATAACGAGTTCCATAATGCCTGCGGTTCTGTACTATACTCGAATGAAACATGCGCAATATCAACGTCGCTGTCGCTTTTCCCACTAAAATGCGCCCCTGCGTATACGTTTGCATAGACTGCGCCTTTTGGAATACTCCCTCTTAGTGATGCCGTCTGGTCAGATAAACTATTTGATGTGTTATAATTCGTTCCCATCAATGTCCCCTTCTCATTAAAAAACAAGATTTTTAAATGAGTTTTTGTGTTTGCAGTGCCTCCAATTCGACGAAATATCCCTCTCATTTGATAATTTCTCGATTCATCAATTAATAGATGCTGTATCAGATAGGTTTCCTTACTAGTGCCTTCTGAATTATTGGAAATTATCTGCCTTTTCTTATATTCATTAGTAGTCTTCAATCTGAACCTGACGGAGTCCTTATCCCCTGAAATTCCCCAGTAATCTGGAATTGTTCCCTCCGCGGCTTGAATTTCTCTGCCCTGAAAATCATGATTCATGAGCATATTAAAATAATAATCTAAACCATAGGTGACATCGACGCCCTTAATTACTATCGTGCCGGCCGCATTGTCGCCAGTTGAATGGATCGCGATTTGCACAATCGCTCTTTCTGCTTTTTGGGGAACACTCTCTCTGAGACTCATCGTGAAGAAGAAATCGCTCTGCAACGTGCTTTTTTGGCTCTTTTTGCGAATGACCTTTCCTGTGTTATCTACAAAATCGACCATCATTACAGCTTCTGCATTATGTAAGTGTTCAATCTTCAAAGAAGCTTTCACATCGAACTTCCGGCTGGATTCCTTTGGAATCAACAGTGTTTGCTTGACCCCAATGAAACCTCCCAGTGGAATATTACTGGCTTGAATCTGCTGATGATTTCTTGACCCTATTTTTTGAATATTGAAGCTGGATACAGCCCTGTTGTCCGTCATATATGACCATCCTACCACTTTGCCACCATTGTCTACTTCTTGAAAATCGCCGTTTGTCAACGTATTCATATACGTCTTCTCTCTTACACTTCTGCTTGTCATGTTTCCATTGTTATCTGCCTGATAGACAATTTCCTTTTCATCTTGCGTGATCACCGTTAGATTCCCATTCTTGTCATAACGATACTCCGATTCATAAGCACTAACGCTAGCTGCGGAAAACGTCAACAATGACAGCACTACGAACACAATTGCACACCTCATGTTTCGCCCTGCCTTTCTGAAATAGATGACCGTCCCACTTATTCGAACAACCGCTCTTCCTCCTTCATTATTCTAGGACATAAAATAATAATATCCTATTTTTCCTTGATTTGACTATTTTGAGTTTTGAGGAAACTTTTTTCCGTGGGATTTTGAATGAATGCTTATCTGCATAACAAAAAGAGCTGTTTCCGAAGTAGTGATCAACTACCTGGAAACAGCCCTCGTATATTTATCCATAGTTGGATCGAAGCTTCATTCTTCATTGCCTATACCTACCTACCCTATCCCCCCGGCTATTTTATCGAATAAGCCAGCTTTCAGCATCCTCACGCGTTTCAAAAACTCCAAAATGATTGCTGCGATTGGATTCGACCACCATTTCAGTAAACCGGCCTTTGTTCAACGCTTGATCGGGAATGATGACCGCCGTTTTGACGCCGTAGTTCGTAAATTTCTGTATCATTCTTCCCGCTACACCCGTTCGCAAGCTATAAAAATCCTCTACAAGCGCATTCCCATGCACCAGAAGCAAGTCAGCATCGTTTTCTCCGCATAAGGCTACCAGATCCACAGCATCCTGCTCTGTGCTTAACGGGGTCTGACTCGATAGCAATTCCATATACCTCTTCGTTCCGGTCTCTATTATTTTATAGTTCATGGTCGTACTCTCCTCCATTCGATTTTTATCTTTGTTTTTGTCTTTGAGCTCCTCGCGAATACCCTGCACCCATTTCAACTCATTGTGATAGCAGGACAGCAGATTTTCTGAGATTTTATCCCACAAAAAGACTTCCCGATCGTTACGATTCGGCGCTTGAACCCCGCGCTTCATTTTTTCCTGCTGGTAGGCAATTTGCATATGAATTCTGCCCTCATATCGATCCAGCAGTTCATCTAATTCCTCGTTGCTCAGTTGATTCGCCCACGCCAATTGAATGAGGAACGTGCTCTTGAACTCTGGAAGCTCCGGTTCATTCAGAACCCATTCCTTCAATCTCGCCAGCCCTTCATCTGTAATGCTGTAGATTTTCTTGGAAGGGGAATTATCCTGATGTTGAACTTCATTCGTGACCAACCCCTCATTCAATAGTTGTACAAGCGATTTGTAAATTTGATTGTTATTGCCTGACCAGTACATCGTTGTAGAGTCTTCAAAAATTTTTTTCAGTTCATATCCTGAAGCAGGCTTCCAGCTCAGAAGTCCCAATATGGCATATTTGATTGACATAAAAAGCACCTCATTAGGTTACTAGTAACATAGGTTAAGCATAACCCATCTTGTTGAGAATGTAAATAAAGGAATTTGAAATGGTACATAAAAGTAAAAAAGGGCTGTCCCAAAAGTCACTCTAAAGTGACAGGGACAACCCTTCTATATTTAACATATATGATTGTGCCACTTATTATTTCCTAAGACGGAAGCACGCCTTGCTTCTTGTGAACGACAAGCTTGTAGCCAACGCCACGAATCGAATCGATCTGTACGGATTGCTGATTCATTTCCAGCTTCTTGCGCAGGGAACTGACATGAACATCTACTGTGCGTTGACCGCCAATATAGTCGAATCCCCATACGGCATTCATCAGGTCGTCCCGTGTAACAACCGTTCCAGGCCGCTGTACAAGATACAGCAGAACTTCAAATTCCTTAGGACGCAGCGGAATAAGATCATTATGAAGCGTAACTTCATATTTCTCTGGATAGATCCGGAGATCACCCAGTGCGATCAGCTTGTCATCCGACTCCTCCGATGATGGCAAGCCCGTTCCGTCGCTGGAGGTTCGTCTCAGCACCGCCCCCACTCTTGCCAATAGTTCAGCAACACCGAACGGCTTCGTAATATAGTCGTCAGCGCCACACTTCAAGCCTTGGACGACCTCTTCTTCCGCATTTCGAACCGTTAAAATAATGACTGGGGTGCGGATTCCTGCCTGCCTTACTCGCGACAATATTTCGAATCCATTCATTCCCGGAAGCATAATATCAAGCACGATTAAATCAAATTTGCGATGAAGCGCCATCTGCAGCCCTTGCGTCCCATGATCGACAACCGTTGTCTCATACCCTTCCAAGGTCAGGTTGTAGGACAGCAATCGCGCTAGTGTAGGTTCGTCTTCCACTACCAATACTTTAATTTCTGACATAATCTTCCTCCGAAAGTCGAATCGATTATACGCAATCGTCTTTCTTCACCATATCTCAACATTATCGTAACATAGATCCTGTCCGATTGACCAAGCATTTTTCGAAAATGTTGAAAATAAATGGAAATCTGCCGACCTCTTCATTAACCTTGCTTCACACGATTTGAAAGCATCTGAATATCCTGCACGACAGGCAGCTCGATCGTAAACGTCGTACCTACCCCTAGTTCGCTGTCTACACGAATGAGGCCATGATGCGCATCGACAAGATGCTTCACGATGGACAAGCCAAGACCAGTCCCGCCAGAGCTTCGGGATCGAGCCTTATCGACACGATAGAATCGTTCGAAAATGCGCGGCAAGTCTTTCTTCGGAATGCCAATACCCGTGTCGGAAATGGTCAGCCTAATCCACTCCGCCTCTCCATCTTCTCCATGCTCAATCGGCACTGCAACAATCTTTACCTGTCCGCCTTCTGGCGTATAGTTGATCGCATTCGACAATAAATTAAGGACAATTTGCCGGAAGCGATCCTCATCGGCCTCCACATACAGATCCTGCTCCGAACTTAACATCACTTCAATCCGCTTCTTCTCTGCTTCCTTCGAGAGCATCTCCACGGTCCTCTCAAGGAACAGATCTACCTGAACCGGAGAATATTGCAGCGGAACCCGCTTCGATTCGATCTTAGAAAGCTCTAATATATCGCCAATAAGACGATTCAAGCGCTCACTCTCATCATGAATAATTTGCAGGAATGACGATGCAATTTCGGGATCATTCATCGCGCCATTCATGAGTGTTTCCGCGAATCCCTTCACCGCAGCAATCGGTGTCTTTAACTCATGAGATACATTCGCGACAAACTCGCTTCTCATTCGTTCAAGGCGGCGGATTGCCGAGACATCCTGCATGACAAGCAGCGCTCCCGCCCATTCATTGTCTGTAAAATAGACAGGGACGACACTTACATCGAGCAAACGTTCTTCCGGATAGTACAGGGTAATTTCATCATGGCTCGAAATTTTCCGCTCCAGCACCTCTGCGGCCATCTGCTGCATCTCAAGCGGAGCATGCACATCCTCGAAAGCCCGCCCGATCCACTCTGTGCTCTTAATGCCCAAAATATGCTCTGCCTTCCGATTCAGCAAACCGACATGCCCTTTCGCATCAATCATCACTATGCCGTTGATCATATGCTCCAATACTGCCTGAAGCCGGCTTTCTTTCTCACGGATTTCCGACATTTGAACCTGCAGGCTGTCCGCCATCGCATTAATCGCAGATCCGAGCTGCCCAATCTCATCCTTTCCGACAGATTGCGTTCGTGCCCGATAGTCCATTTGGGCGATGCGCATCGCTACCCGGGTCATATTTTCAATAGGCCGAGTCATGTTGAAGGCGATGCGATAGCTGACGATAGCAGCTACAAAAAAGAGGATCGCAAGACCAATCGCTAAATAAGCCCATAGTTCGCGAACACTGCTCTCTACATCAGCCAAGCTCATTGCGAGTCGGACATACCCATCAAAGTTCTGGGTATGAACAGGAGTGGCAACGTACAGCATGTTTTGCCGAAGGGTGTCGCTATAGCGAATATTGGATCCGAGTCCATGTTCCTTGGCGGCTGCGATCTCCTCTCGATTCAAGTGGTTATCCATTCCCGTCACAGAGCGATCGGAATCTCCTACTACGGTTCCATCCGCCAAAATGAACGTAACCCTCGCATCTGCACTGTCGTGCAGCTTCTGTGCCCAGCCTGAATAATAGGTTGTCAGTTCTTCAAATTGCGTGCTCTGCTTCCAAACCAGCGTCTGTTCGATAAGCATAATTTCCCGGGACATATTTTGCTCAAGCTGTCGAATATGACTCGTCTTGAATGTAGATGCCATATATATGCCCGCCGTGAGCACGGAAATACCGATAAGCAAGACAAACACAAAGGTCAACCTTGTGCGAAAACGTGACATGGTTCTACTCCTTCTTTCTGCTTTTCGTTCATTGTACGGTCTACGTATTAATCCTACTTATCCCGTTTCCATTTGACTAGCAGAAAGTTTATTAAGCTTTTGTAAATTTGCGTAATTACCGTCGCATCAGGCTGCTGAACCAGGATCGCAAGCATAAATGCAATCGCTGTTTCTGACCGAAATACCTCATTGCAAGCACCAAGCCGAGGGGAATATTGAGCATGCCTGAAGCAAATCCCAATGTAGCTCCCCCATCACATCAGACCATCCGCACCCTAGTCCAGTCCCATCAACAAAGGCTGCAAGCCCGAACATCCATAGGACATACGTACAAACGGAAGAAGCGCCTCACTACAAAGAACCCCCAGCAACAAGCAACTGGGGATAAGCAAATACATATACTGTTCGAATCAATTGTTTATCATCAGACCGAAATTGCGCTCGAACTTATTATTCTAACTCATTAAAATACCGGATCCTTGAACTGAGCCAGCTTCTCAAGCGAGCTCCGATCCACATCTGCATGCAGACTATTCCCATGGGAATCCATCGTTACAATCGCTGCAAAGCCTTCCACCTCCAGATGCCACATCGCCTCTGGGATGCCGAAGTTCATATAGTCAACACCGTTGACTTGTTTGATGCACTCTGCATAATATTGCGCAGCGCCGCCGATCGCATTCAAATATACTCCGCCATGCTCCTGCAGTGCAGCCAGCGTCTTCGCCCCCATGCCGCCCTTGCCGATAACAGCACGGATGCCGAACTTCTTCATAATATCGCCTTGATAAGGCTCTTCACGAATACTTGTTGTCGGACCAGCCGCCTTCACATGCCAGCCTGCCTCATCCTTCAGCATGACCGGACCGCAATGGTAAATGACCGCCCCATTCAAATCTAATGGCGCATCGTGATCCATTAAATGCTTATGGAGTGCATCACGGCCTGTGTGCATTTCTCCATTAATTATAACAACATCACCGACGCGCAATGAACGAATTGCCTCTTCCGTAATCGGAGTCGTAAGCACCACTTGACGGCTTGACCCTTGCTCAGAAGCAGCCGCGACTTGCTCTTTGCGTTCCGTGTCCTGCGGTGTCGCCATGGCAACCTCTGTACCGCGTTCGTAGATCCATTCGCGGATCGCCCCTGTATCACTGTCAAGAAGAACACCTTGACGGCGGAATGCCCAACAATTGTACGCGACGGATACGAAGAAGCTCGCCGGCAATCGATTCATAACGCCAATTTTACAACCCAGCAATGTGACCTCACCGCCGAAGCCCATTGTGCCGATCCCCAGCTCATTTGCCTTCTCCATAACATACTGCTCGAGCCGCGCCAGATCCGGATGAGAATTCATGTCATCCGCCTTGCGGAACAGTTGATGCTTCGCAAGCTCATATCCTGTCGTACGATCTCCCCCGATGCCAACACCGATGAAGCCTGCACTGCATCCCTGACCTTGAGCCTGATAGACAGCATGCAGAATACACTTGCGTATTCCGTCCAAATCACGGCCAGCCTTGCCCAGCCCTTCCAACTCTGTAGGCAGACTATACTGTATGTTTTTGTTCTCGCAGCCGCCGCCTTTCAGAATAAGCTTAACTTCCACCTCATCGCGTTCCCACTGCTCGAAATGAATGACAGGCGTACCCGGTCCCAAGTTATCGCCGCTGTTCGCCCCCGTTAAGGAATCTACAGAATTGGTACGAAGCTTGCCTTCTTTTGTAGCCCGGCTGATTGCTTCGTGAATGTCCTGCTTCATTTTGATTTGATTCGCCCCAACTGGTGTATGTACAATAAAGGTTGGCATGCCTGTATCCTGACAAATTGGCGACACGTTTTTCTCAGCCATGTTAATATTGCGAGCGATCGTGCTTAAGGACAAGCCTGAACGCGTTGCCGCATCCTCACGAGCTTGCGCCTGCTGAATCGCCCGTCTCACATCTCCAGGTAAATTTGTAGACGTTTCCACAATTAATTCATACACACTTTGCAAAAATGATGTCATCATGAACTTGCTCCTCTCATCTCTTACCATCCCGGGAAATGAGCGTTCTTGATGCAGATCTCGGAAGCATCGGGAAGTAGTTTTATGTTTCAATTTCGTCAAATAAGTTCCATGCTATTATAATATCATATGGCATGCACCTTATCGAACCATTTTCCATGCCATGCTGATACAAACAACATACAATCATTCTTTCTTAATGAAAAGAATGTCATGATATTACTGTGAAAGGAAGAGACCTATGAGTACATCTGAGAATTCAACTGCCAAACCCCATCATTTTCTCGCTTATATGTACCGGCTCAAGCATATCGAGCGCTGGAGCCTTATGCGAAATACAGACAAAGAGAATGTTGCCGAGCATACGTTTCATGTTGCGATGACCACACATATGCTGTGCACCATTGCCAATGAAGTGTTCCATAAGAAGGTAGATACCGGGCAAGCTGTTGCACTCGCCTTGTTCCATGATGCAACCGAGGTATTTACTGGCGATATTCCAACTCCCGTCAAGCATCATAACAGCCGGTTATTGAACAATTTCCGTGAAATTGAACAGCTTGCAGCCGAACGATTGGTCGGAATGATTCCTGCCGAACTGCAACGCGTATATTCACCCCTTATTGATCCGCAGGGCGATCATGAGCTGCGTAGTTATGTGAAAGCTGCTGATCTGCTTGATGCGTATGTAAAGTGTATTAGTGAACTGGCTGCCGGCAACCGCGAATTCGAAATCGCCAAACGCCAAACAGAGCAAAAATTAAAGCAGTTGGATATGCCAGAGGTGCACTATTTCCTGACTGCACTTGCACCAAGCTTTAACATGACGTTGGATGAAATTTCTCTATCAGATGAAGAGGAGCATGCCGAGGATCCTATGTCCTAGCGACATGCATTTGGATGAGTATGAATTGATTCTTTTGTTACAATAATGAAAAGAACAACCTGAACGGCTGCATATTCACTCACATACTCCACATTCAAGATTATTTTTGTAGAAAGGAAGTCATGGATGCCTATTTTTAATACCACCCTCGTTCATCGCATCTTCCGTGCAGCATGGGTGCTAATCCTTGTTGCTGCCGTTGCTGCGGTATTCTATTTCGGGTTTTCGATCATTTGTCCCTTCCTGATCGCTTGGCTGTTAGCCTACATGATGAATCCAATCGTCCGCTTTTTGGAGAATCGCTGGAAGTTCCGCCGCGGATTTGCCGTTATGACGGCCTTATTGCTCTTTGCAGCCATCATTGCAGGTGTTCTATATATCTTCACAACGAAGATCATATCCGAATCGTGGCATATTATGGGGATCGTACAAAATCAAATTATGGAGTGGAGAGCACAGGCCGAGGCCTATTTCTATTCGGCTGAGTTCCAGCATCTTCTGTCTGATTTGAATGACACATTCAATTTTGCAGATTTGAAGTCTTCACTATCAAAATATACAGGAACGATTGCTAGCGGGGGCACCTTAATTGTCGCCTACCTATTTAATTTCTTAAAAGCTACTGTCTTGTTCCTGCCTAAGCTTGCAGTTATTACGGTCATCGTCTTGGTCGCTACATTCCTGATCAGCAAACAATGGAACATGATTTCTTCCAAGGGCACGGCTATGATTCCTGAACGTGTACGCCGCTCTCTTGGAGTCGTCACAAGCGATCTGCAGAATGCTGTGTTCGGTTATATTAAGGGACATATTATTCTATCCAGTATTACTGCACTCGTCTTCTTCCTAGGCTTGCTTGTGCTAGGTGTTGAATATGCCTTCACCATTGCACTGATTGGCGGTCTTGTAGATTTAATTCCGCTGGTCGGCATACCTGCCATCGTAGTGCCATGGGCTATATTCGCCTATGTGGAGGGAAATGTTTTTTTAGGGACGGGGCTGCTCATCATGTGGCCGATCATCCTTGTTACACGACATGCTTTTGAACCTAAAGTATATGGGGACAGCATTGGACTAAACCCGCTCATGCTGCTCTTCTTCCTGTATGCCGGATTGAAGCTGTTCGGCGTGCCTGGCATTATCATCGGAATTTTGTCCCTTGTCGTACTTACAGCACTAGAGAAGGCACATGTGTTCCGCGATGTATGGCGCTATATTATGACCGGCTCCTTCTTCAGCAATGAGGAGGATCAAGCTGCTGTATCGCTCATTGATTAAACAACCGACTTGATTCTTCATGAGGGTTTCGCAGAACGGGAGCTCCTCCCCAACTGAAACAATCTTGAATCATAATCTACTAAAAAAATCGCCCGGCTAGACATTAGTCTGACCAGGCGATTCTATTATGCAGTCGGTACAGTAATAAACTTATAGCTGTATACCATCAGAAGTACAATGACAATGAACAAT
Organism: Paenibacillus alvei DSM 29; assembly: GCF_000293805.1. Classification (GTDB taxonomy): domain Bacteria; phylum Bacillota; class Bacilli; order Paenibacillales; family Paenibacillaceae; genus Paenibacillus_B; species Paenibacillus_B alvei. The sequence goes on from NZ_AMBZ01000012.1 coordinate 81,944, forward strand.
ACGAAAATAAGCGTACTGAATGTGCGAACCTTGCCGGTAGCTGTATCATTTGCTTGACCGCTCTTTGCGGATTGAGCTGCAAGCTTGATTTGCTTGACCGCTCTTTGCGGATTGAGCTGCAAGCTTGATTTGCTTGCCCATGATGCCGCTAAATGCTGCAATCGCAAGGAAGACAACCGTCGTCAGTACCATCCAGAGCACGCTGTACTTCGCTTGGCTCATGAGATAACCGCCTGTAATGAACTGAACGATCAAGAAATACTGAGATAAACGATTCGCCGTTCCCACGCCCACGAGCAGCCCCTCTTGTCCTGCTGTAGACAGCTTGTTCAAATTCCCTACGACAAATGGAACAATGGCATAGAACCCCATTGCTACCGCACCTAAAATGTGCAAAAGATTAAAGGCACTGTACATATAAATACATTCCCTCCATAGCCATGATATGTATCATTCTTCGTTCCATTATACTAAAATTTTCTTGCTAACACAAAGAAAGACACCGAAAAATTCGGCGTCTTTCTTGTTATCTCAATGACATTTGTCACAATGTTGATACATTATAAAATAATTGCATTATTGTGTTACACGTGTTCTCCAGTAACTACCTGAATGACGCTGCGTACCGATTCGGCTGACTTATCCAATGCAGCCTTCTCCTCTGGAGTCAATTCAATCTCGATCACTCTCTCGATTCCGTCTCCACCGAGTACAGCCAGCACACCCATAAATAAGCCGTCATACCCGTATTCGCCTTCCAGATAAGCAATGACCGGAAGAATCCGCTTCTTGTCTTTCAATATGGCTTCCGCCATTTGCACGATCGAAGCCGCTGGCGCATAGTAAGCACTTCCGTTGCCAAGCAAATTGACAATTTCGCCGCCGCCTACACGCGTACGCTGTACAATTTCCGCAATGCGTTCTTGCGGAAGGAGACTTTCAATCGGTACTCCGCCCACACTCGTATAACGAACGAGCGGCACCATATCATCTCCATGACCGCCAAGCACGACACCGCGCACATCTTCCACAGATACGTTCAGTTCTTCTGCAATAAAAGTGCAGTAACGAGCCGTATCCAGAACGCCGGATTGGCCGATTACGCGATTTCTAGGAAATCCGAGTGTTTCAAATGCAGCATAGGTCATCGCATCTACCGGATTGCTCAAAAGAATCACGTAAGCATTCGGGCAATAAGCTTTTACGTTCTCACATACCGACTTCACAATGCTTGCGTTCGTATTTACCAAATCATCACGGCTCATACCAGGCTTGCGAGCCACACCTGCAGTAATGATGACGATATCGGAATCTTGCGTGTCTTCATAGTTGGACGTTCCTATAATGCGGCTGTCAAACCCTTGAACCGGACCAGCCTCAAGCATATCAAGCGCCTTGCCCTTTGTCGGATTCTCCAACTGAGGAATATCAACTAATACAACATCTCCAAGTTCCTTTTGAGCCAACATGAGAGCAGTTGTCGCCCCAGTGAAACCAGCACCAACGACTGTGATCTTATTGCGTCGAATAGCCATTCGGATTCGACCTCCTAGTTCATGTGATTGATGATGTGGTCGGCAAACTGCGAGCATTTAACTTCTGTCGCATTTTCCATAAGACGCGCGAAATCATAAGTAACCGTCTTGTTGTTGATGGCGGCTTCCATTCCTTTATAGATTAAGTCTGCTGCTTCCTGCCAGCCCAAATGCTCAAGCATCATAACACCGGACAAGATCACAGAGCCTGGGTTAACAACGTCTTTATCCGCATATTTCGGAGCTGTACCGTGAGTAGCTTCGAAGATTGCATGTCCAGTCACGTAGTTGATGTTCGCACCAGGTGCGATACCGATGCCGCCAACTTGGGCAGCCAACGCATCAGACAAGTAATCGCCGTTCAGGTTCAATGTCGCAATGACATCAAATTCCTTCGGACGCGTCAATACTTGCTGCAACGCGATGTCTGCAATCGCATCCTTGATGATAACCTTGCCAGCCGCTTCTGCTTCCGCTTGCGCCTTGTTCGCAGCTTCTGTTCCTTCAGCTTCTTTGATGCGGTCGTATTGCCCCCATGTGAATGTGTGCGCTGGGAATTCTTGTTCAGCCACTTCATAGCCCCAGTTCTTGAACGCACCCTCAGTGAACTTCATGATGTTCCCTTTGTGTACGAGCGTCACGCTCTTGCGCTTATGCTTGATCGCATATTCGATTGCGGCACGAACAAGGCGCTTGGATCCGTCAGACGATACAGGCTTGATGCCGATACCAGATGTCTCAGGGAAGCGGATCTTCTTCACGCCCATTTCTTCTTGAAGGAATTGAATTACTTTCTTCACATCTTCCGAGCCAGAAGCATACTCGATACCTGCGTAGATATCCTCCGTGTTCTCGCGGAAAATAACCATATCCACCAGTTCCGGATGCTTAACAGGGGAAGGAACACCATCGAAATAACGTACTGGACGCAAGCACACGTACAGATCAAGCTCTTGGCGAAGTGCAACGTTCAGGGAGCGGATGCCGCCGCCGATTGGCGTCGTCAATGGACCCTTAATCGCCACAATATACTCGCGAATCGATTCCAGCGTATCATTTGGCAGCCATTCACCATATTCGTTGAATGCCTTTTCGCCAGCGAATACCTCGTACCAAGCAAGCTTGCGTTCACCGTTGTATGCCTTCTCAACAGCTGCATCCAATACACGCTTGGACGCGCGCCAAATATCACGGCCTGTACCATCCCCTTCAATGAATGGGATAATTGGATGAGCAGGCACTTGAAGCTTGCCATCCACAATGTTAATTTTCTCGCCTTCGGTCGGTGGTGCAAATTTGTCCAATTGAATCACAGATGTTCCTCCTTCAATGTCATTGTCACACAAACAGCTAACGGGAGCTACTCCTCTATTGTAGCAACCCGTCAATTTGTAAGACAACCTAAGTTTTCAAAAACTTCAACATATATCTCAAATGAGTGCAAAATTACCTTGCTTGGATCGGGATAAAAAGTTGATTCGACGGTCCTGTATATTCCGCACGAGGGCGAATAATACGGTTATTGTCCAACTGCTCCAAAATATGAGCTGTCCAGCCGGATACGCGGCTGATTGCAAAGATAGGCGTGAACAAATCTCTTGGAATGCCCAGCATCGTATAAACCGAAGCCGAATAGAAATCAACATTCGGTTTAAGCCCCTTCTGGCCCGTAACGAGCGCTTCGATGCGAGTGGACATGTCATACAGCTTCAGGTTATCGCTTGCTTCACCCAGTTCACGTGACATCTTCTGCAGATGCTTCGCACGCGGATCTCCATTCTTATATACACGGTGTCCGAAGCCCATGATTTTCTCCTTGTTGTCAAGCTTACTCTGGATGTAATCATCCACATGATCCAGATCAGCAATCTCCTCCAACATCATCATAACAGCTTCATTTGCTCCGCCATGCAGCGGACCCTTCAGTGCGCCAATCGCCGATACAATGCCTGAATACATATCCGACAAGGTAGCAACTGTAACCCGTGCAGCGAACGTCGAAGCATTCAGCTCATGATCCGCATGTAGGACGAGCGCCTTATCCATTGCGGATACCGCGCTGGCAGAAGGCTCTTCACCAGTCAACATATATAGGAAATTATAGGCTATGGAATGACCCGCTTTTGGAGGAACTGGCTCCTTCCCTGCACGAATGCGGGCAAAAGCCGCGACCACAGTTGGCAGTTGCGCTTGCAACGCTATAGCCTTGTTAACATTCGCATCATGCCCCGTGTCATTCGCATGCTCATCATATAAAGCTAATGCGGAAATCGCAGTACGGAGAACAGCCATCGTATTCGCATCAGACGGATACAATTTCATTTGTTCAACAACGGCTGAAGGAATTGCAGCGTTCTTCTCCAGGCGCGTGTGTAACTCCGAAAGTTCCTCTTGATTTGGCAGCTTGCCGAACCACAACAAATGAACAACTTCCTCGAATGTCGAATGCTCGGCCAAATCGTCGATATTATAACCGCGGTATGTCAGCACACCATCGATGATTGAGCTAATAGAAGAAGTCGTTGCAACTATGCCTTCCAATCCTTTCGTTGCTGTCATCTGTCCTCTCTCCTTTGCAATGTAACCTAATACCATCCCAACTTTCTTTTCCCTGTAATCTCATGATGTGACCCGCCTCGGAAAAAAGGCAAGTTTTTCTATAAAGATGATAATGGATAATGTCGGAAATGTGAACGGTTTCAGTAGAAAAATATGGATAGAAATGCTTTATCAGAGGTATAAACGTTTTTTAAAGTCCTGTGAATTGGGGATTTAGAAAAGAAAAAACAAGGAACGGACGTATTGTGCATAGCATATAAGGAGAGGGTCGTCCTTCTCAATCGGACGTGCTCGTATGTGAAAAATTTATGGAGAGATCATGGAGGTGAGCGGGAACATGGAGCAGCACATCATTAAGCGTATTCTTCGTGGGGGGTGGGTATTGACCATTGGTCTACTCATGATCTTATCCTGCTATATCCTTATCCCACTGATTTATCCGTTTCTCATTGCCTGGATGATCGCCCTCATGCTTAATCCGGTTGTTCAATGGATGTCTGAACAGTTCCGGATGCCGCGTTGGCTGAGCGTCACGATTTGTTTAACCTTGTTCATCACTTCGATGCTAACTGTCGCGGCAGCGGCGGTGACGCGTATCGTGCGGGAAATCTATAATTTGTCGGTCTCCATGGATCATTTTCTGCAATTGTGGCGGGAATTCTTTATACGGCTGTTCGAAAATGATAAGGTTCGTATCTTTTTGGATACGCTCGGTTCCTTATACAAGGATAACCCTAACCTTCAGGGCTCAATCAACAGCAACCTATCAAGCACAGCCGAGAAAATAACAACGGTAGTCACCAATCTCATCACGTCATTTCTGGATGCGATCGTTCGCCTGCTGTCGAGTCTGCCGAATGTGGCGTCCATCTCCATCATCATCCTGTTATCCGCCTTTTTTATAAGCAAAGACTGGACACGCTGGATGAACATCCCCGCAAAAGCAATGCCCGACTCCATCTGTCAGCCATTGCGTACGATCTGGAGTGATTTGAAGCAGGCTCTGTTCGGATATTTGCGCGCCCAGTTATTTCTAATCTCGATTACGATGTTCATTATTACGGCAGGACTAATTGTGTTGCGAGTTGACTATGCCATCACAATTGGACTTCTTATTGGCATTGTCGATCTGCTGCCGTATCTCGGCGTCGGCGCTGTGATGATTCCGTGGATTATATACTGCTTTGCAATTGACCAAACTTCCCTCGGAATTGGATTAAGCATTGTGTATGGCATCGTTCTGTTCACAAGGCAGATTATGGAGCCCAAAGTTCTCGCTTCAACGGTGGGACTTGACCCGCTTCTTTTGCTGGTTGCGATGTTTGTCGGCATGCAGTTATTCGGCTTTCTTGGACTTATTGTAGGTCCTGTTGCCCTTGTGCTGCTATCTGCGATGAAGCGGGCGAACGTCTTTCAGGATTTACGAACATTCATCATGAACGGAAAAAACTAAGCAAACACTTATCCGCTTGCCCTATACTGCATCGCTTCCACAATGTACTCATCATCATCGAAGGTAGTTAGGATAATTACCCATAGCCGACGATAAGCATCAAGCTCTCTCGAATAAAGGGATCATCATCTACAATAAGAAAGTGAATCATCTGCTTTCTCTCCTGTGTGAGCTTGTCACTGCATTTGTCTGCCCCAACTCGCAAGGGGATGATCCTACGAATACTATGTCGGATAAACAGATCCACACCTTCGACCAATGCTTCAACACTAGTACGTCCTATCAGTATATCGCGGAAAAATTGGCGAACAATACCCTTTTCGCACTCATTTAAGCAGCGAGCATCATTGTTTTGACTCACTGGCTGTTGGGCGTTGAATGGGGAATTCCTTGGATGCTGGATGGATGCAATGGAGCTGCTGGCTGCCGGAGGAACGTGGACTACAATCCTGCTGCATATTGGCGTACTGATTTTGTTCGGCATTGTACGGCTTGGCATTGGTTCAGTCGTGCTGCGCCCCGGCAAGCGGGAAGCGATCAGACTCAATTGTGGAGAACATATGCAAAACACGCCCGTCAACATGGTTCTACACCATATAGCGGGCGTGTTTATTGTTGGATTAGAAACGGCGAAAGTAAATAAAGTTGCCGTCCTTCATCTTTTTCTCTAACCATTTTAGTAAGTAGTATCTGTAAATCGGTCGTGTCAGTGGAAATACAAGTGTAAAGCCAATAATATCGGTAAAGAATCCCGGCGTAAGGAGCAAAATCCCGCCTGCTAGAATACACAAGCCCTCTACAGCCTTTCTACCCGGAATTTGCCCTGCCTGCATTTGCTTCTGGGCATCTGCCCATACTTGATTCGCCTCGTAGCGGGCAATGACTGCACCAATGACACCGGTTAGCAATATCAACAGGAACGTATTCCATCCGCCTACCCAGTTACTCATCAGTACGAAGCCATACACCTCTAACGCAGGAATCAATGTCAGCACAATGAGCACCCATACCATCGGATTCATAAGACATTCCCTCCCTTGCATCATGACATTTGCGTTGCATCATGCACTATAATACAGCCTACATGGAAATGAATCAGTCTGTTGAGCACATTTTCTCAAGCAACGTCCATACATCCTTCGCTTCCCGTTCAAGGCGAATCGGCCGCCATTTTGCATTCAACCAAGCAAGCGTCGTCGTCCCCTCCACCAGCAGTTCTCCGGCAGGATGGGATACCCAGCCTGATTCAGGCAGACTAGATAACAAATGTTCAGTTACTCTGCAAACCTGTGTAGCAAATGTAACTCGCAGCGGCGACAATTGCTGGAGGCGCGTATATACGACAACTTGATCATCATACAAGGCCGGCCGCTTGAACTTCACCTGAAGGTCGACTACAGGAAGTAGAAGTCCGCGCTCCTCAAGATCCCGATAGCTGATACCTAAGGAACGTATCCATTCGGTTCTTCCGACCTCAAACCAGGTTATATAGTTGCCATGGAATACAACATTCATTCGATCCGTTTCTTGATAACGCACGCGCAGCGGATAACCAAACCATACGGATTGATCATCTTCCTTTACGTCAGGGGACATCACCATTCCTCCTCCATTGTAGCGCATTCGAGAGTACGTTCACAAATACAGCAAGAGCAATGGTTCGTCCATTGCTCTTGTCTGCTGTCGCTTATATATTCAATTGGATAAGCCTGTTCTTAGGAATAACGGCCTTGTCCGATTTGGCTTACTTTCACAAGGTTCGTGGAACCTGCGCAGCTCATTGGAACACCAGCTGTAATAACAACCAGATCGCCTTCTGCAACGATGCCTGTTTTCACGCCGCCTGCAACAGCAACGTCGAACATTTCATCAGTAGAAGTAGCTTGATCGCCTTTAACTGGAGTAACACCCCAAGTCAAGGACAAACCGCGCATTACTTGCTCAGAAGGAGTCACAGCGATGATTGGAGCTTTCGGACGGTATTTGGATACCATACGCGCTGTGTAGCCAGTTTGTGTAGAGCTGATGATTGCTTTAGCGTTCAGGTCAAGAGCTGTGTTAGCAACTGCTTGGCTGATTGCATCCGTAACTGTTGTTTGCTGTCTCAAGCTTTGTTTTACCAAGATTTCACGGTATTCAAGCGCGGATTCAGCTTTTTCTGCGATACGGGACATTGTCATTACGGATTCAACTGGGTATTTCCCTGCAGCTGTTTCACCGGACAACATGATTGCATCCGTACCATCGAAGATTGCATTCGCTACGTCACTTGCTTCCGCACGTGTAGGACGCGGGTTGCGTTGCATGGAATCAAGCATTTGTGTAGCTGTGATAACTGGTTTGCCAGCCAGATTACACTTCTCGATCATACGCTTCTGAACGAGTGGTACTTCTTCAGCTGGAATTTCAACGCCAAGGTCACCACGAGCAACCATCAAGCCGTCAGACACTTCCAAGATTGCATCCAGGTTGTCCACGCCTTCTTGGTTTTCAATTTTGGAAATGATTTGGATATGAGTTGCATTATGCTTTTCAAGCAATTCACGGATTTCCAAAACGTCTTGTGCTTTACGAACGAAGGAAGCAGCGATGAAATCAACGCCTTGCTCGATACCGAAGCGGATGTCGTTCGCATCTTTTTCTGTAATACCTGGAAGGGAAATTTTCACCCCAGGAACGTTAACGCCTTTTTTGCTCTTGATTGTGCCGCCGTTAACGATTTTACATTTGATTTCTGTACCTTGAATCTCAACAACCGTCAAACCAACGAGGCCGTCATCGATCAAGATTGTGGAACCGACTTCTACGTCACGAGGCAAGTTCTCGTAAGTTACGGAAATGCGGTCTTTATCACCAAGGATCTCTTCTGTTGTCAATGTGATGAACTCGTCTTCAACGAGATCAACGGAGTCAACAGCAAGCTTACCCGTACGAATTTCTGGGCCTTTCGTATCAAGGAGAATTGCAACCGTTTTGTTCAATTCTTGGGATGCTTGACGAATGTTTTTGATTCGGTTGCCGTGCTCTTCAAAATCACCATGTGAAAAATTAAGACGAGCAACGTTCATGCCAGCCGTAATCAATTTTTTAGTGTTCTCTAAAGATTCGCTGGAAGGACCGATAGTACAGACGATTTTAGTTTTACGCATATGGCTTCCTCCAATTATGTGTGTCTCTCTAAGTATCTCTATATGGCATTGCTAAAAAACAAGGCTCTCAACTATCTAATTTACTACATTCAAGAAAATTTGTATATGAAGATAATCATATTGATAAGTTTTACCAGCAGACAGGATTTTAAGTCAATGAACTCAAGAAAACCGCGCCATACCAGTCAGGACGTGGATCTGCGACACAGACGCCACTGAACTTAACCGTGCTGCAGAACGGCGAACTCGCCAATATTGCGAAATTTGTCATATCTATCTTCCCGCAGCTGCTCTGGGGTCATCCCCATCAGCTCGGTCAAATGACGCCAAATCGCATCTTTCAAGTTGGCAGAAGCCACTGCAACGTCCTTATGAGCACCGCCTTGAGGCTCCGGAATGATCTCTTCGATCACATTGAGTTCCTTCAGGTCAGAAGCTGTAATCTTCATTGCTTCTGCCGCTTGGTCGGCTTTGGACGCATCCTTCCATAGGATCGACGCAGCACCATTCGGTGAAATGCATGAATAGATCGCATTCTCCAACATCAGGACTCGGTTGCCAACGCCGAGCGCAAGCGCACCGCCGCTTCCGCCTTCACCAATTACGACGCAAATAATCGGCACACCGAACAGGGCCATATCTCGCAAATTGCGTGCAATTGCTTCCGATTGTCCTCGTTCCTCAGCTGTATTGCCCGGGTATGCGCCCTTTGTATCGATGAAAGTAATGATTGGACGACCAAACTTGTCCGCTTGTTGCATGAGCCTAAGCGCCTTACGGAAGCCTTCTGGATGCGGGCTGCCGAAAAATCTTGCAATATTGTCTTTTGTATCCTTGCCTCTTTGATGTCCGATTACCGTTACCGGCACCCCGTTCAGACGCGCCAATCCGCCCACAATAGCAAGATCGTTGCCGAACAATCGGTCACCATGGAGTTCAATGAAATCAGTGAAAATATGCTGAACAAAATCAAGTGTGGTCGGTCGCTGTTGGTGTCTTGCCAAGTGCATCTTCTGCGATGGGGAGATGCTAGCATAAATTTCTGCAGCTAACTTGGCGTAACGCTCCTCCAAGCGGGCGATTTCTTCAGTAAAGTCAATTTGCTTCTCGTCGCCGAACCGTTTCAATTCAGCAATCTTCTGCTTCAACTCCACCAAAGGCTGCTCGAACGGAAGTTCATTCGCCATGAGCTACATCCCCTTTCACCGTATGCAGATCGATAAGTTTCGCCAACGTGGACTTCATGTCCTTACGCTGCACGACCAGGTCGATTTGTCCATGCTTCTGGTTGAATTCAGCCGTTTGGAATTCTTCCGGAAGCTTCTGACGAATCGTCTGCTCAATTACGAGACGGCCGGCAAAGCCGACTCTTGCCCCAGGCTCAGCTATAATGATGTCGCCAAGCATGGCGAAGCTTGCAGATACTCCGCCCATAGTCGGATCCGTGAATACTGAAATATAGAATCCGCCTGCTTCGTGGAATTTCCCAAGCGCTGCGCTCGTCTTGGCCATCTGCATCAGACTCAAGATGCTTTCCTGCATTCTTGCGCCGCCAGATGTAGAGAAGATGATTAACGGATATTGCTTCTGCATTGCAGTTTCAATAGCTCGTGTTATTTTTTCTCCTGTTGCCGATCCCATGCTGCCTGTGAAGAAATCAAAGCTCATTACCGCTACGACGACAGGAAATCCTCCGATTGTCCCCTCGCCCGTAATAACAGCTTCATCCAAGCCAGATTTAGCCTTTTGCTGCTCCAGCTTGTCCTTATATTCTGGAAAATCAAGCGGATCCGCGGATACGACATCCGCATCATATTCAAAAAATCGGCCTTCATCCAATGTCATCTCGATGCGCTCTCTTGCACTCAAGCGCAAATGATATCCGCATTGCGTACATACCTTCAGGTTTTTATCCAGCTCTTTATGATACTGAATCGAGCCACATTTTGGACATTTATTCATCAAACCTTCGGGTATCTCGCGTTTGGGACGGTCATCGTGTACAGATCCGGACGGCACCGTTGCGTACTTTTCTTTTGAAATAAGTCTTTAAACACCCGATACACCTCTTTAGGCGTGATTTCTCCAGTTGAAAAATAGGACAGAATCCTATTGCTTCAAATTAGAGATTGTCCTAACCATAGACAACAAAAATCGGCTGTTTGAACGAATATCGTTCATTCATCAGCCGCATCATGCATGCAAGATCGAATTAAGCACTTCCTGAATTTCTTCAACTTCTCCGGAAGGCACTAGAATTTCAAACTGTTGTTTAGACAGATGAATCGGACGGATCTGAATGAGAAATCCTTCCTCTGTCAGCTTGCGCTGAATTTTATCTGCTAAATTGGCAGTCGGTGCGATGTAGATAACAGTCCACACGCGCGATTGACCCCCCTAACGTTCCAGAAACGGCTCATATAATGCCATTATGATATCATAATTGTCAATTTCACCGCAACAAATTCCAACAGACTTGCTGGAATGAGCAGCTCATTAAACAGAGTAGAACGGCTGTCAAGCCTTACCCTATCTCGGCTTGGCGACTTCTTTAAGAATTTGCATTCTCATCGTCGGATCCGCAAGCTCCACCCTCGCCGTACTGCTGCGCACGCTTGTTGTGATGTGCAATTCTTGCAGATGCCGCAGCTGCTAATCCCGCAACAATATCATCTAGAAACACATGAATCTGCGTGGTGTCCGAATTGAGATGATGAATGATTCCCAGCTTGGCTTTATCCAAGTACCCAAAGCTGGTGAGGCCGATCATTCCGTAAACGCTAGTGATGCCAAGCGCAAGTGTTTCATCTACGCCATAAAGGGATTCATCCGTTTCCATAATCGCTTGGAGCGGCTCCGGCAGCAGCTTCTGCTCCGCAAGCATATCTAATGCGATGCCGGTAATAAGCGTATATTGCACCTCACGCTTGCGAGTTACGGCTCGTACGCTGTCCAAACAGTCCTCCAGCGTCAATGCTGCATTGTATGGCTGCTGTAGATGGAGCACAATCTCCGCGATGGATTCGAGTGATACACCTCGTTTAACTAACCATTGCTCCGCCATATTGAAGGTCATGGCGTCCCCTCCCTTCACCCCTTCGATCTCGTCTTGTTGCGAATAGGGTGTATGACCACTCTATGCAGGTGGGAGGGGAATTGTGCTACTTGCGAGAGAGGATCTGGCCACGACTATTTTCATTTCACGCGTACCGTTCCAGCTCCGAACATGGATTCAATCTTCTTGAACAGTTCAGGCGAGGGCTTCAGCGCATAGGCTTCGCTAAGCGCCAGCAATTGCTGATCGCGCTCATAGAACAGCACAGTCGGCAATGGGCCTGGCTGTGATTTCAAGAGCTGCTTCAATTGCTGTAGTAAATCTGGGCGCTCATGATCAGCTGTAATCTTGATATATACACGCTGCTGGTGCGGGAGGCGCGAACTCGATCTGGAGGCAGGTACAGCATCCGCCCTTCCTTCATTTACCCCAACTGGAGCCTCGTTTCGCACATGCACAGCGGATGACCCAGAACCATCCGACACGACGCCTGCGTGGAGATTCGTATCAATAGCCGCCCCGGCTCCACGTTTATTGTCGATAGCTGCGCGCTGACGCATATGGCCCCCCTGATTCTCTGGCGCGCGCTTACGATGTGCAGCACGCTTCGTAAGCGTAGCAATTGCGCGTGATTCGAGCGGTACGACCTCGTCAGCAAGCAGCTTATAACCTTCATCCTGGTGCTGAACTTTCGCCCGTATGGCGATCAACGCCCCCTTCTCGATTAAAGACTCCGCTCGACGCCATACCTCTGGGAATAGCACTACTTCAGCCCGTTCTATCCGATCTTCAATTTCAATAAATGCCATCGGCTTTCCTTTCTTCGTCATAATCGAACGAAGCGATACAACCATTCCGGCAACTGTGCATTCACTATCGTCCGGCACTTCGTGCAAATCAACTAGCCGATCTGTTTCCGAAGATGCCAGTAACTCCGCATGGTCATCCAACGGGTGACCGGATAAATACAATCCCAACAATTCTCGCTCCAGTTCGAGCTGCTCTGTCATGGCGAATGGCGGAATATTTGGATAATCGATCGTCCAATTGTTCACTTCAACGAAGCCGAATAATTGGATTTGGAGATCATCCCTTTCTTTGCGCCATTTTGCAGCAGCTTCCAATGCCTCGTCCAGCATAGCCAGCAATTGAGCACGATGACCTGGCAATGAATCGAACGCCCCTGCTTGGATAAGCGATTCAATGACTCTCCGATTGCATACTCGAAGGTCTACCCGCTGACAGAAATCGAGCAAATCCGCAAACGGCTTCTCCTTTCGCTGTTTCAATATACTTTCGATGGCAAGCGTACCAACATTCTTAATGGCGCCAAGGCCGAAACGAATCGCGCCATCAACAGGCGTAAAGCGTACATAGCTTTCATTTACATCTGGAGGCGACACGACAATACCCAATCTTCGACAATCCTCAATGTATTCTGCTATCTTCCGATGGCTGCCCATGTTCGCTGTCAGCATAGAGGCCATAAATTCTGTCGGATAATGAGCCTTCAAGTAAGCAGTTTGGAAAGCAAGCACACCATAAGCAGCAGCGTGCGCCCGCGGGAATCCATAATCAGCGAAGCGAACAATCATATCATAGACCCGATTAGCTTCTTCTTCTGTATAGCCCTGCTTCAAGCTGCCTTCTACGAAGTGACGGCGCTCTTGATCAAGCACCTCCCGCTTCTTCTTCGATACCGCACGCCGTAACAGGTCTGCTTCTCCAAGCGAGAATCCCGCCATTCTGGAGGCAATATGCATAATCTGCTCTTGATAAACAATGATGCCATACGTGTCTTGCAAAATCGGTTTTAAATCAGGGTGCGGATATTCGACAGCCTTTAACCCATGCTTACTTTGAATATAGTTTGGTATGAACTCCATTGGACCTGGACGGTACAGGGCAAGCACAGACACGATATCTTCAAAGACAGACGGCTTCAATTCCCGCAGTACACGACGAACACCAGCTGACTCCAGCTGGAACAATCCCGTTGTATCTCCCCGGCACAACAGTTCATAAGTCTTTTTATCTGTATCGTCGATCGTTCCTAGATCCAGTGGCTTCTCTGTTCGATGGTTCACCCATTCTAGTGTCCGTTCAATAATCGACAATGTCCGCAGACCAAGAAAATCCATTTTCAGTAGGCCGATCGATTCCAAATTCTCCATAGAGTACTGCGTGAGCGCAATATTCTCGGTCCCTGCCTGCAAGGGAACATAATGAGTCAGCGGCTCTTCACTGATTACAACCCCTGCTGCATGGGTTGAAGCATGCCGCGGCATTCCTTCTACTTTCGACGCCATATCGATAAGCTCGCGAATGCGTGCTTCCCGCTCTCTCCAGTTGCTTAGTTCATTGCTCGTCCGCAATGCCTTCTCAAGTGTCACTCCCAGTTGGTTCGGTATGAGCTTAGCTACCCGATCCGTTTCGTTATAGGGCACATTCAGAGCCCTGCCAACATCTCGCACTGCCGCTCGTGCAGCCATCGTACCGAACGTAATAATCTGCGCCACCCGATCGGGGCCATACTTATTCGCAACGTAGGCAATGACCTCATCACGGCGCTCATCATTAAAGTCGATATCAATATCCGGCATCGTAATCCGCTCCGGATTCAAAAAACGCTCAAACAATAAATGATACTTGAGCGGATCAACATTCGTAATCCGCAAACAGTATGCTACAAGACTGCCGGCTGATGATCCCCGTCCAGGGCCTGTCATAATACCTTTTTCATGTGCAAAGCGAATGAAATCCCATACAATTAAGAAGTAATCAGAGAAACCCATATTCTCAATGGTATTCAGCTCATAAGCAAGTCTCTCCTTCGCCTCGCGTTGAAAGGCTTCATCCTGCCATTCCGGCAGCGACCCATACCTGCTCTCCAATCCTTCTTCGCACAACTGACGTACATACTGTCCCGCATTCATGCCTTCGGGGAGCGGATGATAGGCAGGAAGCACATGCCCGCCGAAATCAAGTATCACATTACATTCATCCGCAATCCGAGCCGTATTCGTAATTGCTTCCGGAACATGACGGTACAATGCCCTCATTTCATCCTGAGACTTAAAATACATCTGATCCGTATGCATACGCATCCGACCCTCATCGTCAACGGTTTTCCCTGTACCAATGCAAATGAGGACATCTTGCATCGCTGCATCTTCCCGCTGTAAATAATGGACATCGTTCGTTGCCACAAGCGGTACTCCTGTCTGCTCACTTAATGCTATAAGGCCAATGTTAACCTTCTTTTGATCCGGAAGGCCGTGATCCTGCAACTCAATATAAAATCCATCATGAAAAATATCCTTATATCGTTCAACTGCTTTGCGTGCAGCCTCTTCATTGCCATGAAGCACATGCTGCGACACCTCGCCACCAAGACAGGCGCTAAGCGCAATAATCCCATCCGCATACTTACGAAGCGTATCCATATCGACACGAGGTTTATAGTGGAACCCTTCCAAATGGCCAACGGAGCAAATCTTCATTAGATTCCGGTATCCCTGCTCATTCTTCGCCAACAATATCAAATGATAGATTGGCTGTTCCTTGCGCGATACCTTCTCATGAAGCCCTCCTGTCGTCACATACGCTTCCACGCCAATAATTGGCTTAATGCCATGAGACTTACATGCTTTATAAAAAGGAATGATCCCGTACATCACCCCATGATCTGTGAGAGCTAACGCCTTCATCCCGCATGCGGCTGCCCGTGCAGCAAGCGCTTCAATACGCGCTGCTCCGTCGAGCAAGCTGTATTCACTATGCACGTGCAGATGCACGAACTGCTCCATAACATTCACTCCCTACTCTGATACATCATGCGAACATATTTTCGTTTCTTATTGTATCATAATTCCGCCAGCAAGTCCTATACATGTACAAAGGGTTATTCTATGTGAAAAGGGGCTAAACAATGGGTTCTTTTCTTTCCAAAGCGCTGCTCGACTTCTTTATCGCCTTCGGCATTGTGCTCGGAGGTGCCATATTAGCAGGTATCGGATCCGTAATCGCTCTTCAACCTCCTGCGGATACGATGCGCCATATTGCAGAACACCTCAAAATATGGGCAGTTGTCGCTGCTGTTGGCGGTACAATCGATCCGATTCGTGTCATTGAAAGCAACTTTTGGATGGGTAACTTGAATCCCGTATTCAAGCAGCTCTTGTATATCTTCGTATCATTTCTGGGGGCTCACTTCAGCACAGAGCTCATCCACTGGATATGCCGCAGCCGTCTATAACTTTTCGTAAACGTTATGCTACAACTGTTCTGAGCCTTTCGAACGGTTGGTTACATGCGGAGAACACAAGGAAGGAGAACACAGACGATGCGCCAACGCAAAACTCCATTGTGGCTTAGTAATCTTTCACTGATCATAGTCGGCAGCGTTATAGGTGCCGGCGTTTATCACGCAGTCTACTTGCACCAATTCAATGAAGTCATGATGATGAACATCGACCTGCGCGATCGTCTTGCACATTACAAAGCAGAAACGGAGGATTTGCTTCGCTACAAAAATCGGAAAACCATTATTAAAAGCATCGACCTGCACATTTACAAGCAGCAGAACGGAGTAAATATCCCACAAGCTGACGAAATGGAGCTTCGTCGCCGATTACTAAAAGAACTAACCGTACTAAAGGGCCGGAATGTATTCCAAATTGACGAATACAGCAAACTCGTTGAAGGGCTGCTATCCCGCAAAATATATCCTGACATCAATGACAAAGACTATGCAGTTCAATTGAGAACAATGCTCGTCACAGAAGGTGTGCTCCACGTCTGGATTGACGTCCATCCCTACATTCCAACATCACCATAATTGTAAAAAATTCTACAGCCAACAACCTTATACATATGCACCTCTTCTAAACCCAAACATTTCCAAATTTTTTCGAAATTTCATTCCATATTTCGTTCATGTCGTTTCTATTTGTGCGTCATCTTTACGTGTAACTATTATTTGTCTTTTCACTCCCTACTTTATATCTTTACTTGCATATTTCATTAACAACCATTCTCCCCGTATGTGTTTCTAACAATATTGCTCCACTATCCCTTCGACTCAGTGCCCAAATGCGCTTTTCCCTAAAATTACTCATGTACATTTCATTACTACCGATCAAGTACACTGATTTAATCTTAAAATTTATATTTCAACTATTGAAATAAGAACATATATTCCATATAATCAATACAGGAACATTAGTTCCCATATATAATCTCTCTAAATATTATCAATATACATAGATCAAAAATTCATTTCACCTAATTAAAATAATCATCATCTCATGCATCATTTTTGTCTATATCTTAGGAGAATCGCTATGAGAACAAACCTTATAGATCCTTCGTGCTCTCATCTCAAGAAGTTATTGCATAATGAAGACGCCTGCACTTCTTTTTTATATACATTGAAATGGCCAAAAGGCTTTGTATGTCCGCGCTGCCAGCACCAACAAGCATGTACCATTTCAACACGCAGGCTTCCTTTATATGAATGCCGGGCTTGTCATTATCAGGCTTCCTTAACCGTTGGTACCGTTATGGAAGGTAGTCGAACACCCCTGCAGAAATGGTTTACTGCATTATGGCACCTTTCGCGTCCTCATTGCAGCCTGAACGCCGTGCAGCTCAGCGCGATCATCCAAGTTACGTATAAAACAGCCTGGTCAATGCTGCATAAAATACGAACCGCTATTAACCGTGCGGATAATGCTCGCCCTTTACACGGTGATGTACGAGGCCTGCTGGCTTTTTACGGATATCATCCGATCAGTCCATTCAAAGAGCGACAGCACCCTGTAATTGTTGCGCATTCCGTCACCCTAAATGGTTCCACAAGTGCACTTAAAATGAAAATGACTAGTCTTGCTCGACCAGATCACAAAATACTCTCCTATGTTGAACACCAAGCATTTATTAATACACATGTTGCTGCTTCTTCTATGGAACCTACTATTAATCGATATTTTTATAGAATTAAACGAAAGGATCGTTTGTATCAATCGTCTAAACAAGTTTGGCGTTGGCTGAATGAAACGTTTCACGGAATTGGCTCAAAATATCTACAGCTATATTTGGACGAGTATTGTTTTCGTTATAATATTTCGTATATGTATAAATCTGCTTCGGAGTTGTTCTGCCAATTCTGTAGGCCTCTTTTCACATCGAGTTCAATATCAATCCCCAAGCTGAAACGTTGTGCTTAAATCAGGTTCATTACGAAGGGTAACCAATGCTCGAATTCTACACCCTTTCCTATCAAATATTCGACTAGACTCATATCTATTATTTACTTGTATCTTTTGGTATGCTTTAATTTGTTTTAATTTGTTTTAATTTGTTTTCACCAAACCCTTGACCATTTTATACCCAGCTCATAGTTTATTAATACACATTTTGTCTCCCGATTCGTTCACTCTACTTGGTTGCTGCTACATTTTTTATAGGATTTTATATGTTTTACAGTCTTTTCAGTCTTTTCAGTCTTTTCAGTCTTTTCAGTCTTTTCAGTCTTTGCAGTCTTTGCAGTCTTTGCAGCATTTACTGTTTTAACAGCCTTACTTCTTTTACTTCTTTCTTTTACTGCTTTTACTGCTTTTACTGCTTTTACTGCTTTTACTGCCTTTCTTCTTTCTTTACTGCTTACTGCTTTTTGTAGCGCCTTTTACTGCTATTACTTTTACGTTTTCAGACATTGCTGTACAGATTTATAAAGGCTATTGCAGCATTTACTACACGTTTTTATATTTAGATGTTCTAAGCATGCGAAACACTAAATTTCGCTGTGCTTTTCTTATGTCCATTCTTCGATGTTATTTATGACTCATTTATCCTTCTGCTCGCGTCAACAACAAGGCCTTTAACCGTTAATGCTTTGTCTTGCTTTTAAATTTGATTACGAAACGATAACTGACCCAATGGGATAGTGGTGAAAAGGGCAAAAAAGAACCTAGAAATTGGGGTGATTGAAAGAGGCTGTTTTTGCAAAACAACAATAAGTCTGAAGACACTTGGGTTGGGTAATGACATTTGAGCAACGATATTTGAATAACGATGATTTTGTAGCGATGTTTGAGTAGCGATGTTTGAGTAGCGATGTTTGAGCAGCAATCTTTGAGCAGCAATCTTTGAATAGCAATCTTCGAGTAATGGCACTAAGCTAATAGGTCTTTTCCTATATTGGATTGTTAAATCTTGTAGGACTGTCCCTTTGAATATGGTAATATAAAGGAGCTTTAGTGTTGTTTTGTTTCCCTATTGTCGTAGAAGGAGAGTTGCTTAATCGATGGAAACTATCCAATGGGTGCTGATTATCTTGATTTGTATGACATCAGGATTGTCTGTGTATTTCAGCTTTCGTTCAAGACGTGAGCAGGCTACGGCACTTCGTGGCTTGTATGCGGCTAAAATGAATATTTGTATGGGATTTATGTTGTTGTTTATCGCATCAATTCAAATTTTCATGTTCACAGCATCGACCGTAAGAGTTATTGTAGGGGCTGTATTGCTCGTAATCGGACTGTTCAATTTATTCGCAGGAATACGGAACCACAGTCATTATCAAGCCATTTATTCAGCAGGTAAAAAATAATCACTACATCAACAACAAAAAGGGATTGCAACTTCTCCACCGCGTAACGGTAGAAAAGCGATCCCTTTTTTATCAATTTCATTAGATTTTATCAAAACCCGCTATAGGTTATGGTTAATATGTTAATCTCTCACGACGACACACGCTTCCCGCCTTCTTGAAGTTTGTATGAAGCTATTTTCATAACTTCATAATATTGGTCAGGCGGTTAGTCGTGATCAATCGACTGCGCAGTCATCATGGCTTTGGCTACGAGGTGTTCGCCGTGGCGAATAGACATCTCCAGCTTGCAAAATTTGCGGCTCATTTCGATAAATTCTGGGTGCATGGTAACGATATCCTCAATTTGAAGAGGGCGAACGAAATAGGTCGTCATATTTTCCATAACGTGGTCGTAGCTGCGAACGTCCTTTACTGCCCTCAAAGCGCCCTGCGTCATAATTGTGGATAAAATCCCCTCTGATACAGAGCCGAATCCATTCACCATCTGCGGTGTGATAACGCCACGGAAATAAAGCTGTCCCTTATCATCTCGCTCTTCTTCAAACCCATGCCAAATGAGGTCATCAAAGGTTTCCCCAAGCTGCGGCTCCTTGCGGGCATCACGCATCGCCTGCAGCACCTGTCGTCTTGTTACTACTGCGATCAGCTTGCGATTGCGATCAACGATCGGAAGTAATTCGACCCCCTCCCATACCATAGTATGGGCAGCCGAAGCTAGTGTTGTCTGAAGCGTTGCCGTTATCGGGCTCCTCGTATAGAGCTTATCGATGCTCGTACCCGATTCAGCTCCCAGCACATCCTTGTATGTGATCATTCCAATTACCCGATACCATTCATCTACTACTGGGAACCGCGTGTGGTTTGTTTCTTCACGCAGTCGCTGGAAGTCATCTACTGTGCTGGATGGTCGCAGAACGAACATTTTGTCTTTTGCGGTGACAATATCCTCTACAATCATGATTTTCTTCTTAATTAATCGGTCGAACAACGCACGGTTAATCATAGAACCAACCGTAAAGGTATCGTACTTCGATGAGATGATTGGCAAATCCAGCGCATCTGCAAGAAGCTTCACCTCTCGGCTTGTCCCGAATCCCCCCGTAATAAGTACACCTGCACCATGTTGAAGCGCAAGTCGATGGGCATCCTCACGGTTCCCGACGATAAGCAGGCTCCCAGCGTCAATATAACGAGCCATAGCATCCAGCTTCATCGCTCCGATTACATACTTGTTCAGCGTCTTCATTAAACCGCGGCTACCGCCAAGTACATGCCCGCCTAATATATCAACAACTTCGCCAAACGTAAGCTGCTCGGACATATTGCGCGGCTTCTTCTCTACCCGAACTGTGCCGATCCGCTCTTTCGTAACGACAATCCCGATGCTCTCCGCTTCCTTCACGGCACGATAGGCGGTTCCCTCACTAACTCCCATTTCCTTTGCCAGCTTACGAACCGATATTTTAGTCCCTGGCTTCAAGCTCTCAATATGCTGAAGCAATTGTTCATGCTTTGTTAGCGTCGCATCATGGCCATCCATCTGTTACACCCCTATATTCCGAACTGTTGTATTCTGTGCTTAGTTTACCATATATTTATAATAAACTGCAAAAAAAACAAGTTGGCATTTGACTTTGCAAATACCAACTTGTGATGTTTCTATATGAGCAGAGGAAGGAGCAGCTATCAAATGTCATCCTGAAGCTACATTAGATGCGACGGCTGTTTTTTCTTTTTTCACCAGCTTGCGATAGAATAATTGGAACGATACGCTGCTCGCTGTCAGCGCCAATGCAATATATACCGATAGAAATCCAACATTCATCCAAACATAGCTCATATCTCCTAATGAGATTACACCGCGGAAGGCCCGGATCGTGTAGGTCATCGGCAGCCATGGGTGAAGCATTTGGAAAAATGGCGGCGTCAATTCAATCGGGAAAGTACCAGCCGTTGATGACAACTGTAGGACAAGCAGGATGATAATAATAAACCGGCCTACATTGCCAAATGTCGTTATGAAAAATTGAATCAGAGCAAAGAAGGTCAAGCTGGTCGTCAAGCATACTAGAAAGAACATTGGAAGATTCGTTACAGGCAGCTTAATGACCGTCAGAACGACTGTACCGCAAATAATCACTTGTAGCATGCTCTCGACGGTCATGAAACCAAATTTACTGACCATCCACGCCATTCCGGACGGTGGTCTCGCGCTTGTTTCTTTCAACGGATAAACCATAGAGAACATAAGCGCACCCACAAAGAAGCCAAGCGACAGGAAATAAGGCGCCATTCCGACTCCATAGGTAGTCACATCATGATTCTGCAGCTTGTCGCTGCCAACCGGCGATGATATCATCTCGTACGTTTTGTCGGTAGGGTTTTGAGTCGCCTTTTGCGCTCCCTCTCGAAGCTTGTCGCGCAATTCAGCCCCGCCGTTCATCAATCGCTGTTGACCATCCAAAAGCATTGCAAATCCATTGTTGATGGAGGCCTTCGCCTTATCCACTTGATTCAGCATATCGCTCATCTTCTGGAACATGATCTTCTGTATATGCCCCCCTGCCTCATCCAGCTTCATATCAGCCAAATTATGCAGCATGTCGCGTGCCATTGGCTCTAGCGAATTTACTTTGTCATCTGCCGCCGTATGCAGCTTCTTCGTAATTTCCGGAGCCAAGCGGTTTAGCTCCTCATTTACTTTGTGATGAATGCCGTTCACAACTTTTGGCTCGTATTGCTTCCACTTTTCGTCGACCAGTGTATGCAGCTTATCCACAAGCTGCTTCGATTTCTGCTGGTACATATTGTCCGCTAGCTCATGCGCCTTATCCCGCAGTTGAGGAGCCAGCTCATTCGCCTTCATCAGCACCATACGATTGGCCAATGCACGAATTTGAGGAAAGACCTCACTAAACTTCTGATCTGCTGCCTCGTGCAGCTTCTTAACGAGCGAGCTCCCTACCTTGCTTAGCTCTCGATCTGCAAGCTCGGTAAGATCCTGCTTCACCTTCTCCTTCAACGCCAACAATTGTTTACCGTTCAGCCGGTTCTCCACCTTTGTTCGCACATCCACAAGCTTTTTCTTGAGCTCATCCCAAGGTGCTTTCATGTTAGGCGGGATTTGATCTTCAAATGGCTTGAGCTTCTCTTCAAGCATTTTCAGATCCTCTTGGATCTTGTTCATTTCATCCTTGCCCCGCTGAATTGCACCGTCAAAAATAGCATCAACCTTCTCATTGATATACCGGTGAATAGAGGAACGAATGGTACTGTCCAGCTTGCTGTATTCATTGTCGATGATAGTATGCATCTTGGCACGGGCTGCAGGCTCCATCTCCGTAAGCGAATCATTTAGCTCAGTGCTTATCTTTCCGAGCACCTTGTTTAAATTTGCATCGTAAGCCTGATCAATTTCCCGATGCATGTTCTCTCGAATTTGCTCGCCATACTGCTCAGCCTGCTCGTCGATTTGTTGATGCACTTTTTCCTTCGCCGGCATCGATTTCGAACGTATGAGTTCATCAATTTTGGTATGTAGCGAATCGTGTACAATATCGTAGTATTTATCCGATTGTGCATCAATTTCCCGATGAATCTTATCCATCATCTTCGGCTTGTTGTTACGGATCGCTGCATCGATCTCTTTATGAATCATCTTATCAAGCTTTTCTTTGTTATCTTCCAGAGCGCGTTCGACCAATGTTCCAGCCTGCGAAGTTTTGGAATCCACCTTAGCATTCAGTTCATCTCTGAACTTCTCAATACCTTCCCCAAGCTTGCCTAGCCCCTGCTCGATTTGATTTGCACCTTCACTTGCCGCATATAGCCCATCCGCTACTTTGTCAAGTGCGTTGAACATTTGCTCTACATAGGTTTCCGTAACCTTTTGCGACAATTCAGCCTTTATATTCTGTACAACTTTATCTGCAATTTGACCAGAAATAAAATTATAGCTGCTGTTCTCTGTATAAATCAGATTCATCGGTTGCGGATGTGGATCAAGGATCGTCGTTGCATTATGAGACATTTGTTCTGGTATGCGAATCATCAAGTAGAACTTGTTCTCACTCAACCCCCGTTCCCCTTCCTGCCTGCTTACGAAATGAAAGGCAACCTTGTCATTATCATGAAGCTTCTCGATCAATTCCCGACCAATCGCAATCTCCTTTCCTTCGTACATCACCGGTCGATCTTCATTGACGACAGCGACAGGCAGATGCTTGACATTACTATACGGATCCCAATTCGCAACCAAATATACACCGCAGTACAGCAGCGGGATGATAAGCAGACCCAAAACAGGCACAAGCACCTCTTTTGTTCGGATATTCGCGACGAATTCCGACCAGAAAAAACGAATACTTTTCACGCTGTCACCTCCTTATTGACCGACTGACCAAATTATTAATGTGGTTCTCATCTGACAGATGCGAGTATTATAACCCACCATTTTGAGTATTTCAATTTCCAATTATTACACCAATCCAACCCACTATACAAGAAAATAACCTACCAATGAAACACGTCTGTTCCGCCTTTAGAAACAGTCAAACAACCGATTAAAAGCAACCCTATCTTGACACAATTATGTGTGTCCACTGGATTTCAGAACATAAAAAATAGAGCCTCTCCTAGTGGAGGGCCCTATTCCCAAGCAAGTACGATTATTTCAATCTGGCAGGCTGACCTTTCAAACGCGCCTCAAGGCGATTATACTTCTCGCGCTTGATTTCCCGCAGACGCTGCTCCATTTCCTCGTCCACACGCAGCAAGCGATGCAGATGAGCAGCCACGATCAGCAAGGCAAACGCAATCCATACTACTCCAAACGTAGAGGAAGGCGTCCAGCCCTCCTTAAAGTTCAACGTAGGCAGTACATAAATCAGCATAGCTACAACAAGTATGATGGATATTACGTGTTTCCAGTTGTTCCGTGGTTTCGCAGTTGCCTTATTTTGTTCCGTTTTCATTCCGTTACGCTCCTTACTTGAGATGAGCCGCCATTCGGTAGACCATCTCTAATCTTGTCCTATACTAGAGCGTATGCCGGTTATATGAATCCCATGACTTCTTTCTTGTCCTATTGATAAAGGTGTCCAAGCGATTCGGAGACGATCTTGTTCACATCTTGAATGACGACAGCAAGTCGACGTTCTGCATCGAAAAGCTTAGCGATATCAGTATTCATGCTAATCACTTGGAATAACTTTTCCATTTTTTCCATTTCATCCTGCTCTGGCATTTCACCCGTCATCATCTTTTGCTGCAATTCCATTTGGCGCGCGCGGAAATCATCCAGCATCTGCTTGCCTTCAGGATTCGCTTCCACTGCCTTCATTGCCTCTTCTACTGCCTTGGCCTCCTCAGAAGCCTGCAATGCACGAGCCAAGTCGTGCGCTTTGTCATATACGCTCATCATCCATTACCTCCCGCAAAAAAATACAATCTTCAGCATAACATAGTTCCTCACTGCTGTCCTCGTCCAAATATGGCGTTTATCCGACAGCTAATAAAACAAAGGACTGCACTAACCCGATAATACCACCAAGCAGCGCCCCTAACCATGTAATGGCCCGGAATTCCTTGCCTGACACGCTTAAAATAATCGTCTCCAGACGTTCAATTGGGAACTGTTCCACTTGTGAACGCACGACATCCTCTAGACGTGCTGCCCGCACAATAGAATCCAGATTACGATCAAGCAAGCCAAAGGCAGCCTTCACCACACTGGGGACATATTCCTTCCATACGGATTCATATTTTCCGACTAATTGGCCTGGTTGAACTGCACCGAGGCGCTCAATTTGCTTAGGCCACTGAATGAATTCAGCAGCATGACCTACGATATAATCAAGCGAATTCGCCTCTTCTGGAAGCTCTGCCCAAGAGCGTACGAGTTGGGAAGGCGTTTCTTGAAGCCATTCATTAAGTTTGGTCAACATGAAACTTGCAACAGCTGCACGGACCTTCGGAGAACGCAGCTGCTCAACAAGAATAGGCGTCATTTTCGTTACCAGCTTATCCTCATCCACGAATATCGCTGCCATCGCGCCAAAAAATCCGGAAGCGCGATCAATAACCTCCTTAGCCAGCTTCGTCATGAGCAGCTGTCCCTGAAACGATGTTAACTCCTTCTCGAATGAAGACAGCATCGCAGCAGCTGCTTTATCCGCCCATTTTGCAGAAGATTGCTCCCAGCCTGCCGGCAACCATTCCACAAGAGGCCGCTCATCCCAGCCTTTCCTCTCCAGCCACTTCTTAACCCCATTGCTCGTCCATTCATTCAATCGACTCGCAGAATAATCCCGAATCTCATCCCACTCCTTGTCCGGGAACAATTGTGCTGCCCACTCTTTTACCGTTCTGCTGTCTTCAGACCAATCACGTGTCATCCGAAGCACCGCTTGAACGGCATTCTCGCGGGCTTCTGGACGATTCAACATCGTACGAAGACCGTCACTTGTCACCAAGTATTCGGATACAACCTCGCCAAAGGAAGCCGCAATATCATCCTTCCTTTTCGGAATCAACCCTGGCGTGAATGGAACTCGCCAGCGCCCAATGTATATAGCATTCCGTGGATGAAAGAGCATTTTAATCGCAAAATGGTTCGTTACCCCGCCTACGATTGCTGCGACGGCAACACTAAAACTAATAAATAGCCAAACCGGCATACTCATCCCCTCCTGTTTTTTCCTTCTCTAGGTCAATCACCAAGGGAAATATGTCCTCATATGATGAATTAACGTATACGTTCTATCTGTATCGACCCATGCAGATGGAATCGTATGAATGACTGCAAGTTGTTGTTGGAAGGAGAACCTCCATGTCTAAATCAAAAGCGACGCTCCAGTTGATCAGTTCCAGCATCTTGCAAGACGATGTGCTCGTGTTGGGAGAGGCCTACGCCAAGCTGTGGAAGGTTCCTGTCAATCAGCCGTTGACGGTAAAGTTCGGTTCCTTTAGGCAGCGCATAACAGTAATATCCGCCACCCGCTTCGATGGGCTGAGAATGAGTCATTCTCTTGCACGGAAGATGGGACTTATTAACGGCCTGTCATTGCGTGCCGCCTACAAAACGTCTAACCAAACCCTGAGCCTTGGACCGCTAATTGGTGTATTAATAAGCCGCGATCATCCTAGTATGCCTGATAAGCCATTCGGGTCAATAACATCCTTTTGCAAAGAGTTGGTCGATGCATGCCAGCTACAAGGGGCGTGGGTGTGCTTCTTCACACCCGATCATATTCAAGATCTCCACAACGTAAGAGCGTGGGTTCATAGCAATGGCAGCTGGCAGCGAGTAACGATGCCAATTCCAGACATTATTAACAACCGATTGACATCCCGCAAGCTGGAGAACAAACCTAGCGTACAGCATTTTATGAAAGAAGTAAAATCACGTTATCAGTCTGTCGTCTTTAACGAAAAATTTCTGGATAAAACAGAAGTGTTCGAGGCGTTACGGCCTCACCCCGAGTTTGCAAAATATTTACCAGAATCTTATTCACTCCGCAGCTACTCCACCTTAAAAAACATGTGCAGCCGTTACTCAACGGTATTCTTAAAACCAGCTCGCGGCAGCCTCGGGAAAGGAATAATTCGCATTACCCGCATGCCAGACCATAGCTATCAAGCCTTGTATACCACCTTGAACGGAACAAAGCGCCAGCAATTCAGCAGTTTGGTAAAGATATATTCCAGCCTATCCGGCAAGATCAAGTCGAATCGCTATCAAATTCAACAGGGTCTGACCCTTATTGATCATGGCAAGCGACCCGTCGATTTCCGCGCACTCGTACAGAAAAATGCATCTGGAAAATGGACCATCACCTCCATCGTCGCACGCATCGCAAGTAATCAACACTTTGTATCTAATCTGGCACGCGGCGGTTCGCTTAGCACCGTAAGGGAAGCGATTCATCGTTCCAATTTGCCTACTTCGGTGAAAAGCGATGTAAGTGCGCGGCTGAAGCGGGCAGCACTTGACATCGCCCAAGGAATAGATACACACATCCCCGCTCATTTCGGCGAGCTAGGGATTGATCTGGCTGTTGATAATTCTGGTAAAGTATGGTTGCTTGAAGTCAATTCTAAGCCATCCAAAAACGACAACACCCCATTAAGCGATAACAAAATCCGTCCGTCTGTACGTAAAATCGTTGACTACGCTCGCTTTCTGACCGGAATCTAAGGAGGTGGCAGCAATGAACGCTTCAGAAGCTTCATATCCGACACTTGGCGTTCTGCAATGCGAAGCGAAAGGCGTGCTGCCATTCACGGAGGCAGCGTATTGCCGCAGATTATCCATAGCCGGACGCAAGCACGGCATTCATGTTATGGTGTTCTCCCCGCTATGGATCCATTGGAATAACCATACCGTACATGCATTTGTATATACCAAATCGGGGTGGGAACGCCAAAATCTCCCCCTGCCTGCGCTCGCTTACGACAGGTGCACCTACACCGATAACCGCCAATACAGAAAAACACGGGCAGCGATAGCTCGCATGATGGAGCAAGCAAATGTAAGGCTGCTAGGTGTCGGCTTACGAGGCAAATGGGAGATCTATCGTTCCTTGCGTAATGACTCCTACCTATCTCCCATACTGCCCCCCACTCGGCTGTTCACAGGCGTCGCCAACCTCGTTGATCAGTTGAGTCGTTTTCAAGAAGGACTATTTCTGAAGCCGCATGGTGGAACTCACGGGAAATCTACACTCCATATTCACCTCCACCGCAACAGCGAGGAGGAGACAGGTTCGAAACTCATATCCTCTCCGCTGGAACTGCGAGGACGAGATGACAACAACGAGGCGATCCATCATCTTTTCCCTTGTCCTCAAGAGGGATTCGCCTGGATTGAACGGTTTGTAGGCAATCGAAAGTTTATCATTCAACCCTATTTATCATTGGCCACCCAAGAGGGAGAGCCGTTTGACATACGCGTTCTCATGCAAAAAGACGAAAATGGGCGCTGGGATTTCACAGGTATGGCTGCACGAATAGGCCAGCCTAACAGCGTCACTTCGAACCTGCACGGGGGCGGTCGAGCCGTCCCGGTCATTCCGTTCTTGGCAAGCCAATTTGAACCGAATCACGGACAGCGGCTTATCAAACAGCTACGTCAATATAGCAAGTACATTCCACCGCTTCTGGAGGCTCAGTATGGGCGAATAAGCGAGATTGGCCTCGACTTCGGTATCGACCTCGATGCTCGCCTCTGGCTGCTTGAAGTCAACTCCAAACCTGGCAGATCTGTCTTCAGACAAACGGGTGAGCACGAAGCCGCTTTAAAATCAGTGGAAAATCCGATTTTGTACGCACGCCACATGTTGGTTCGGTACCTTAGGAGGGTCAGTTCATGAGTTTGACGGTATGCAACGTCCATTTGACGCCAAATTCCGGTAAATTTTTATATGTCTCTAACTCGCTATTGAAAGAACTTAAGCTTACAGGCAAACGATCGGTAAAGCTTAGACTCGGCAAATCAGTCACTCCAGCATTGGTCAAACCGATCCGTAGGCCCGGCAAGCATCTCTACGTTACAGCTGGATTGCGTTCTTCAATTCGCGTCCCTAAGTCAGGATCCGTGCTTTTGTTTAGTGATTCAGAGGGTGATCTGCAGCTCGGCCCCCTGATAGGCATTATGTCAGACGGAGCTTCAAGATCTCCTGTGGCTCCATTCGGTAACCGAACAGGATTCATTAGACAAATATTGCGAACAGGCAATAAAAAAGCTTATGTGTTCGCTTTTGCCCCACGCGATATCAATTGGCAAAACGAAACCGTGCTAGGCTACTTCCTTGGTCCTTCCGGAGGCTGGGTAAGACGAACCGTCCCGCTCCCCGACGTCGTATACAACCGCTTGCCAAGCAGGCGAGCCGAAACCTCTGGCACTTACAATATGATTCGGGAACGCTTCACCCGTAAGAAGATACCTTTTTTCAATTGGAGCTTCTTCAATAAATCAGATGTGTATGCCTTGCTGAAGGGTGAAATAGAAGCGAATCGATATGTACCGGAATCCGTTATGAATCCCTCAACCGATACAATACGCTCGATGCTGGAACGTCATCAATTTGCCTATTATAAGCCATCCGGCGGCAGCCTTGGAATCGGCATTTATCGACTTACCTACCTGCCTAAGAAAGGGTATTTTGCACGCTATACAACAAATGGAAAAAACGTACTGCTCCGCTTTCGAACCTTTGCCAGCCTGATGCGCATGCTGGAAGCAAGACATGGCCGCAACCTTCGCAGTTATGTGATTCAGCAAGGTGTTCGTTTAATTGAAATTGACGGATGTCCGATTGATTTCCGTTTCCATATGCATAAGAACGGAGACGATAAATGGGCGGTTGTCGGCATCGGTGCCAAAAAGGCAGGCAAGGGCAGTGTAACTACACATGTTAAAAATGGCGGCAAGCTGATGACCCCTTCGCAGGCACTTCAACGCGCCTTCGGGAACCGCTCAGACGAAGTCCTTGAGAAGGCGAAAAAGATTGCCATTATTTTGGCAGAAGCCATTGAACGCAATCATCCACATTTGCTGGGAGAGCTCGGATTCGATATCGGCATTGATCGTGACGAGCATGTCTGGATGTTCGAAGCAAACGCCAAGCCTGGACGATCCATTTTTAAGCACCCTTCCCTTAAGAATGAAGGGCAAGCATCGATTGAACACATATTGGATCACTGCCTGTACCTAAGTAAATTCCGCAGGGGGGAGATCGTGTGAGCGGCAAAGAGAAAGCAACACCTACGCCGGTCGTCGCCATATTAACAATGGATGATGCCAAAGAGCATTTCCGCGGCAATCGCGATAATTTTGCCGACATCATTCAAACTGGAAGAGGCATGGGATTTATCGTCTATCTCCTTACCGTAAAAGACTTGAAGCTTAGTGCCAAGCGGGTCATCGGATATACGATTAACGACAACAATATGTGGAAGCAGGAGTGGTTCCCGCTTCCGCATGTCATTTACAATCGCATTCCTCTTCGAGAAGATGAAAGTCTGCCTACTGTGCGCAGCAAAATCAAGGAAGTGCTCGCCCATCCAACTATACGCATATTTAACCCCTACTTTTTCAATAAATGGAATTTATTTGAATGGTTGAAAAAATCCAAGATCACGAAAAAGTATATTCCATCAACGAAGCGGCTAAAAACATCCAGTACGTTAGGAAAAATGTTGCATAAGCATCCATATTTGTTCCTGAAGCCGGAATCCGGCAAGGCGGGTGCCGGCATTATGACCCTCCGCGTGAACCATACCAAAGCACTGAAATACCGCCTTAAGATTCAGGATAAAAAGAAAAGTCTATCCTACAAGTGTGCAACGATTACGAAGCTGTGGAGTCGGATACAGAAGCAGGCAGGAATGCATGACTATATCGTGCAACAAGGCATTCCACTAGCTGCCAGCAATCGACGTCCCTTCGATCTTCGAGTCCTTATTCAGAAAAATGGCCGGGGACATTGGGAAATTACAGGCGTTGGCGCGCGTGTCGCCGGTTCATCTAGTATTACGACACATGTACCGCGCGGCGGAAGCATAGACGATCCAGAAAAGCTCCTCATTTCCGTGTTCGGTACTGGACAGTCCAAGCGCATCATGACTCGAGCCAGACATGCTGCACTTATTATTGCAAGGCAGATTGAGCGCGCCTCAGGTCATTTACATGGCGAGATGTCAATGGACTTAGGTGTCGATGCAAGCGGCAGCATCTGGTTCTTCGAGGCAAACGCAAAGCCAATGAAGTTCGATGAGCCTCATATTCGGCATCGTTCGCTTGAGCGCATATTTCAATACTGCCAATATCTTGCAAAGCAGAGCGGATGATGGACAGGAAGAAAGGTGAGTACGCTTGAGTCAACCTACACTTGGTATATTGACATTGTATTTGAATGAACGGCGTCAGCTCGAAGAACGGCCCGTGTATCAGAAGATGATTGCAGCTGGCAAAAAAGTGGGGCTCGAGGTATATGTGTTCACTCCACAGGATGTTGATGAACAGCAGCGCCGCATCAACGCGATGTGCTACAATCCAGAGACAGGACGCTGGACTCGAAAATGGACTCGATTTCCCCACATGATATTCGACAGGTGCCGCATCCAAAATAGCTATCGCTTTAAGCAGCTTTGCCGCTTCCGCAACAAATACAAACATCTTCTGTTCTTGAATCGCCCTTTACGCAACAAGTGGACGATCCATCAAGTCTTATCAGGGGTAGCTTCCATTAAGCCACACCTCCCCAGCACTCGCTTATACCGTTCAATTCAAGACTTGCAAAGCATGCTGCGCACAAACTCCCTAATTTACCTAAAACCTATCAACGGGACTGGAGGAAGGGGCATCCTGCGTATTGAACGTTCGCTGAGCAGTCCCTCCACCGTATTCGTTCAAGGCCGCGATCATCAACGGCGAATTATACAGCCACAGAAACTGACGCTTAACCAACTGGCCACGAAGCTGGCTGCATGGAGAGCCGTAGATCGTTACTTGGTGCAGCAAGGGATATCCTTGAAGCTGTCGAATGGGCGCGTACACGATTATCGCATGCTCGTGCAGAAGAACGGTAACGGGAAGTGGGAAGTGACCGGCTGTGCGGGTAGAGTGGGGGCCAATCGGAGCATCACTTCGAATCTCCACGGAGGCGGGAAAGCTGTACGTATGGATGAGCTGCTTAAAAAATGGATTGGTGACGAGCAGCGCATTGCCGAAGTGAAGGAAGAAGCAGAAAGAATCAGCCTTGAAATTGCTCAATATCTTGAAGAAAATATGGCGCTCTATGTGAATTGGCGCTGGATCTCGCCATTGATCGCAAGGGCCACATATGGCTGCTTGAGGTGAACCCAAAACCTGCACGAGAAGTATTCAGTCGGATTGGAGATCGGGAGACGTATCGGGCCGCTATCTCCCGGCCAATTGAATACGCAGCCTGGCTGCATCGCCAAAAAGGCAAGCGTCATGGGGATGTGACAATATCAATCGTAGAAGAAACCGATCCTTCAACTTCAGAGTAAATAGATTCAAGTGCCTAGACCGCAATCGTGACGACGGTAAACAGCTTATCGATTCAAGTTCTGCAAGACACCACCGTAATCCTCGCAATGCGGACACGGTGGTGCTTCCTTTTACAGTTAGTCCTTAAATGGACTTTCAAGTAACACAACTTCATTCGTACTTGGTCGCAGCTCAACTTGACCACCGAGCGGCAGTATAAGCTTCGGATCTGTATGACCGAAGTCAAAATTGACCACAATCGGCAATTCCCCGGCGCCGAACTCCCCTTTGACGATGTCGACAATAAGATCATACAGCCGCCGCGTCTCTTCCTCACTGTAGTCCTTCGCCCGGCCAAAAATCAGCCCCTTTGCCTTCGCGTATACACCCTGCATCCCGTAATTGCGCAGCATGTAGCCAACTTGCATTGGCGACGGTTTCTCTTCTGAGGTTTCAAAAAAGAGAATTTTATTCGCCCAGAACGAAGCTTCCGGCCAATATGGAGTCGACTTCATAAACTCCAATACCTCAATACATCCGCCCCATAAATCCCCTTGTTGGACGGCTTCCCCTTGCAGAAAAATCCACCCCTTCTCATTCGAGATGAACTCCTGGCATTGACCTAGCGTATCAAGGTTGCCCCAATCCTGATATCCATTCGTCCATTTCATGTATGGCGCATAGGCATATGGATAATCATTTGAAAACAATAGTGCATCAAGATGAGCGGTATACGCATCGGGCAAATGCTTCAGCTGCGCGATTCCTGCCAATATCGAAGGACCATAAAAAGTGATCATGCCAAGCTGATTCAAATAAGATAAAAAGGTTGTCGCATCCGAAAAGCCCATGATCATTTTCGGATTATTTTTGATCCGTTCAATATCCAAAAAGGGCAAGATCCGAATCGATTCATATCCTCCAATGGAACAAATAATGCCGTGAATGCTCGGATCAGCAAAGGCTTCATTCATATCCTGCGCGCGCAGCTCAGGGTGGCGATACAGCTCCGCCGGCTCCATTCTAGCAGTCGGCATTTCTATAATTTCAAGACCGAACAGTTCACGTAAATTGCGCAGACCAAGCTCATAGGTATCCGGAAATAAGTAAGGAAGGCCGCTCGAAGGGGAAATGATTGCAATTTTAGAGCCTCGTTTCAGTCGCTTTGGCTTAAGCATATAAATACCTCCTAAATTTCCATTAATTCTATTCCTGATGCAACTAGGAGTCAATCCTATATTTTCCATACACAAAAAAACCGACACCGCAAATCAATGCGGTGTCGGCTTTCCTTACTTCGTATACAGTTGATACATCAAAGTATCCTCGTCAGCGGCACGAGCGAGATCATAAGCCTGCTGAATGCTTCGTTGGTTCTGGATCAGCTCATAACAGAAACGGGTAACAAACATTAACGTACTGTTCCCGTATGGATAATCGTTAGGTGCAATATACGTTTGGCAGCCACTGTCCAAGAATGCCTCGGCCATTTCCTTATAGCCCAGATCACAGCCGTTGGCGATTACTGTCCGGCCATCGAGCTTGGCGAATTTCCGAACTTCCTCCCTGCCGAAATCGCCGCGCGGCTCCCCGTCATCATACACATCGTCTCCAATCTCAGGCATCACGAAGCGGCCCTCGTCGCCATGGAAATTTAAGATGACAAGATCGGTGTCGGGGAACAAATCCTTGCCAGACAGAACGTCAGTAAAATCGTTTGGTCTTCCCACCCAATACATGAATACCCGAGCTCCAAAGTACTCCAAAGTAGCTCGAAGCGCTTGTGTCTCCATATCACAATCCGGTCCACACACAATAGCAACATTCATTTCAGGTTTACTCATTCGAATCAGCCTCCATATTGTTTAAGTAGTTACGCGCGTACGCATTTGTTTCAACTACTAGAAGCAATGGAGGCGGCCTGGCCCACCACGATACAATTCGACGTTACTTCTTCATTACTGTCTTCCCTTCAAGATTGTTATTATAGCGATGAAGCATACAAATCCAGCAGCTCATCGAAGTTATGGATCAGAACGTCCGAACCCTTCAATTCCTCATCCGCACCGAAACCAGCATACTGACAACCGATAACCGTTTGTCCATTTTCTTTGCCGGCCTCCACGTCCGAAGAGCGATCACCAACCATCCACGCCGAGGAAATGCCGTGTTCCTTCAACAGAAGCTCTACAAGCTCCACCTTCGTCGAAGTCTGGCGCCCTCCGGCACTATACAGCTCCGTGAACAGTTCAGTCAATCCGTGCGCATCGGACACACCTTGCACATATTCTTCCAATCCATTGCTGGCTACAAACAACTTTACACCAGATTCGCGCAAATTGGCAAGTGTTTCCTTAACCTGCGGATACAGTTCCGTTTCCCCTTCCTGCAAGCCTTTCAGTTCATATTCGAGCAGCAGATCATCCGCACGCAGTCTTGCTTCCTCGCTGGACTCCGGCATTACTCGCTTCCATATATCTGCAAGCAGCATGCCAAGAGAGCTTAATATGCGCTCCTCCGGCGGGGTTGTCCCTTCGAATAAGCCCTCATTTCGAAGCTGATCAAACGTACGATGATACGCTGGAATCAACAGCGTCTCCGTCTTGAACAACGTACCATCCATATCAAAAATCATTGCCTCCGGGCGCTTCAACGTGCCAGTGGAACGAGATACATCAGAAGTAGTCATTCCTTTCCCTCCAATTCTATAGTTGTCATTGCACAGACTATACATCATTGTACACAACATCAATCCATGATTCATTAGCAATATTGTAAATGTTTTGTAATCCATATGTAAGGATGAGGATAGCCAATTTCATTCCCGTTCGATATGATAAGTATGTGGAATATACTAGAGACTAGATTATCGAATTGCACAGCAAACAACTTGTCATACGGAGGCGAATCAATTGGAACAGGCGATCATTATCGGAGCAGGTCCATGCGGACTATCTGCTGCTATAGAATTACAACGGATTGGTATGAATCCGCTCATCATTGAGAAGCACTGTCTCGTGAACTCAATATATCGGTATCCTACCCATCTGCAATTTTTCAGTACGCCGGAAATGCTCGAAATCGGCGGCATGCCATTTGCCAGCCCACACGACAAACCATACCGAGATGAAGCACTCGTCTATTACCGCAAGGTAGCAGAACGATACCAGCTCCGTATTCGTTCTTATGAAGAGGTAAAGTTTATTCATAAAGAAGAAGACGGAACGTTTACAATTCATTCTACAGCACGCAGCGGCTCATCCATCACACATCGTGCGCGTTATGTAGTCATCGCTACAGGTTATTTTGATCATCCGAACATGCTTGGCATCCCGGGAGAGTCCCTGCCGCACGTATCTCACTATTTCCAAGAAGCCCATCCTTATGCGGGCATAAATGTCGTGATTATTGGCGGAAACAATTCAGCTGTTGATGCTGCACTTGAGTTAATGCGAGTCGGAGCTAAAGTTACGGTTGTCTACCGCGGTGATGAGTTAACTGCTCATATCAAACCTTGGGTTCGTCCGATCTTTGACAGCATGATCGCAAAGGGAGTCATTGGAATGAAATATCATTCCCGAGTCGTTCGAATCGAACCAGATCGGGTACATATTGAGCATAATGAGGGGGGCACGGAAGTCATCGCAAGCGACTTCGTTCTCGCCTTGACCGGATTCAGACCGGATCGTACGATGCTGACTGCAAGCGGAATTGAGCTGCAAACCGACCGCGAAAAGCCCGTATTCAATCCGGAGACAATGGAGACGAATGTGCCTGGATTATATGTAGCTGGGGTTATCTCATCAGGGCGAGATGCCAACGAGATATTCATTGAGTCTGGCCGCTATCATGGGAAATTAATTGCTGATCATTTGAAGCAGCAATCCCGTTAAGAGCAGCGGGTGGGTAACAACCCACCCGCCTCTTCATGAATGATCTAGGACAGCACAGCCGTCCGCTCCTTGAAGTTCACTCCCCGATAATACATATCGGCAACGAGCAAATTCGGCCCGCAGCAGGAAGCCTGCGGACAGTGGCAATCCACCGTTCTGGAAAGCGGATGTTCATTCAGCCAAGCATTGAATGTGTCATCGAGCTTGCCGGAATAGATGCTGCCGAACGCTGGAATATCCGCGAAGTCCGTTACATAGATATCCCCGCTAAACAAGTTGACATTCAATCGGTTACGGCCATCCGGGTCGTTGCGAACGGTCACCATTGGTTCTTTATGAAGACGTTGCAGCAATGCCTGATCCTCTTCATTCCTATTGCAGGAGAAGAAAGGCAGCGTGCCGAACAGCATCCACATCTCTTTATTGCGAGTATCCAACAGCTTATGAATAGCTGCGCGCAACTGCTCAATTGGAAGCACAGGCAAGTTCTCCGCAAAGGAGCTCGGGTACATCGGATGAACCTCATGGCGCTTGCATCCCATTTCATCGATGAGACGATGAATTTCACTCAGCTTGTCGTGTGTCCGATAATTGACCATGGATTCAGCGGAAATATACATGCCTGCTTCACTCAACTTGCGTGTATTTTCAATCATGCGCTCATACAGTCGGCCTGCCGCACCGGACTTCACCTCATGGCTGCTATGCGTGAATCCAACCGCATGGAAATCCTCCATACATGTATAGTTGAACGAAATATGCATGACATCCAAGTAAGGTGCTACCATTTCGTATCTGCGCATGTCCATCGTCAAGTTGGAGTTGATCTGGGAACGTACCCCGCGCTCGCGCGCATATCGCAACAGGGGAACGATATACTCCTTAACCGTCTTCTCATGGAACATCGGCTCACCGCCGGTTATACTTATCGTCTCCAAATGCTCGACCTCTTCGAGACGCTGCAGCATCAGATCAAGCGACAGCTTGGGAGGCTCATTTGCGACCAGTGTGTATCCAACCGCACAGTGTTCACAGCGCATATTGCACGCCTGCGCCACAGTCATCTCCACACTTGTCAATACATGACGGCCATATTGCTGCAAAGAACGAATCGGATCCCATGGATCGTAGGCTGGACTAATTGTTCTTAGCCCTGCTGTCCCTCCTTGCTTCGTGTTCACTATCTTCTCCGCTTGCAATTGATTCATGATTCATTCCACCTAACTTTCTAGTTGCCTGCTTTCAGCCTTCGTTGAAAAAATAATTGCTTACATATTTATAGCATACTTCGCCGATCCTTGCGTCGAAACATTCTTGGCGCCCACCAATTGGCACGGCCCATCAGCTTCATAAATGCAGGAACAAGCAGCACCCGAATAAGCGTCGCATCCAAAAATACCGATACCGCAAGTCCAAGCCCGATAGCCTTCATCATCTCATTATCGGTGAAAATAAAAGCACCTACAACAACAATCAAAATGAAGGCCGCACTTGTAATAATACTTCCTGTCTTCATCAACCCTTGTGCGGTACTGTGTTCATTGTCCTTCGTGCGATCATACTCCTCAGCAATTCGGGACAACAGAAACACCTCATAATCCATAGATATGCCGAAGACGACACAAAAAATGATGATGGGAAGCATCGCCACCACCATACCTGTTGAGGTGACCTGCAAAAGGTCAGCCAAATGACCGTGCTGGAAGACAAGAACGACGATGCCAAGGCTTGCTCCCAAGCTCAGCATGTTCATCATAACCGCCTTCAGTGGCAGAAGAATCGATCGAAACGCGACAAAGAGAACCACATACGTCACGACAAGAATAAACGCGATTACGAACGGCAGTGCAGCTGTTATTCGTTCTATGATATCCCGTTGAACTGCCGGGCCGCCGGTTACATACTTCCCCTTCAGTCCCGAACCAGATTCAATTTGACGCAGCTCGTCCACTAACTGGAACGCAGCGTCGCCCTTCGTGTGAGGCTTCGGAATGACTTGGATAACCAGCATCTTGTCACGAAGCGGCAGCTTCAACTCCATCTGGCTGCGCAGCTCTGGATGAGACAACGCAGCAGCCTGCGCTTCAGCTCCCTGTATATTCAATTGCGCCAATGCACTCACATAGCTGTCGACCCGCTGTACGCCATCTAGGTTTTGAATGCGGGTCGAAAAACCTTCTATCGATCGAATTGCATCCACAGAAAAATAGGGCTTGTCCGTCTGCACGACGATCTGAATTGGATTCAATGCCTGCTCATCATAGGCTTCCTTCATCAATTCCGCACCATAGCGTGATTCATACTTGGGCGGAAGCATCTCTGCATCTGGTATCCCAATCTTCATGCTGCCGATTGGCCAAGCACAAGCAGCCAGGATTGCAGTGAGCAGCAGCACAATCAATACAGGATGCCTCATAACCCCATATGCAATGCGGCTCCACAATTCACTGCCCTCTGCCTTTTTGCCGCGTCTCCATCGTGCAGGAATGACTGGGAATTGATTCACCCTATGGCCAAGTAGACTCAATAGTGACAGTAAAAGTGTATTTCCCGCTGTAACCGACATCATGACCACAATGACACCGCCAATGCACAGCGAACGAAATAGAGATAAATCAATAAAAAGCATCGCAATTAATCCAATCAGCACCGCAACGCCCGAAAATACAATCGACTGGCCCGCAGTTTGCGCGGTCATCGCAATCGCATGCTCCACAGAAGATTGCTTGGCAAGCTCCTCACGGAATCGGCTTACGATAAACAACGCATAATCGATGCCAACGGCTAGACCCAGCATAGACACCATATTCGGCAAAAAGTTACTGAGCGTGTCAGTAATTTGGGCAATTCCATAGATAATCCCCAGTGTCGTCGTAACACTAAAAAGCCCAATTATAAGCGGCAGCACTCCTGCAAGCCATGTTCCAAATACGAACAAAAGGACGAGCAGCGCAATAGGAAGCCCGATCAGTTCAGACTTTACAATATCGTTCTTGCTCGCTGTCTGAATATCATAGTAGACCGACGTAGTGCCTGTCACATAGGCCTTAGCGATCGGAATATCCGTTATAAGCTTGCGAAGATCGGGATATCGATCAAGCGCCTCATCTGTGTCCATATTGATACGGACATGAGCTGCAATAACATCGCTCCGCTTGCCCGTTTGATCCTGTGTCCGAAGTTGAATGTTTCCGACGGCCGGATTCCGCTTCAGATCTGCAAGTGAGCGCTCAATTTGCTGGATGGAATCTTTCGTGGACAAGGAGCTGCTGTCCCTGCTCTCATA
The DNA here is from genome assembly GCF_000293805.1 of Paenibacillus alvei DSM 29. GTDB lineage: Bacteria > Bacillota > Bacilli > Paenibacillales > Paenibacillaceae > Paenibacillus_B > Paenibacillus_B alvei. The sequence goes on from NZ_AMBZ01000012.1 coordinate 121,507, forward strand.
GACAATATCCATCGTCGTGGAAGAGATGCCAAGCTCATCTCGCAACAGTTCATAACCTGTATAAGATTCACTGCTAGTCGGCGTGAATCCATTATTCTTGAGCATGGAAGGCACTTGTACGGCCAGTATGGAGGTCAATGCAAACAAAATCGTCCAGATGATCCATACTGCATGACGCCATCGATAAATCCACTTTCCCCAATGCCACAACCAACCTTGTCTGGCTGCTTCCCTCACGTGACGAACCTCCTGCTCGCTAGTAGACTGAATGAAGGGATGATAATAATGAATAATAGCTTAAATAGCATCGCGGCATATGATGTTCGCAAAGCGCTTAATCGGTTGCGTGATAGCCCACGATCATAACGTGAAGTTTCTTGGATAGATCAATTTCATGGGGGATCTTCAATGGATTGCCTTCAGCATCGTACAGTATTCTTACAACAGGACGCTGTGGGTATTCAGCATGTATGCGGGCAATAACACCTGACTCACCTGTATTCAAATGAATCGACATCCCTATCGGATAAACAGCCATACGGTCTCGAAACAGCTCCAGCATACGCTGCTCATATTGCGTTCCTGAACCGGTATAAAGAATTTCCAGCGCCTCATGAGGAAGCATCGCTTTACGATACACACGATGCGTTGTCAAGGCATCATAAGAATCTGTAATTCCAACCCATTTCGCATATTCATGAATATCCGGCGATTTGATGCCGCGTGGATATCCGGAACCGTTCAATCGCTCATGGTGCTGGTAAGCACAATGAGCCGCCAGCAGCGGAATATTCGGCTCATTTTTCAACATGTAGTATCCAATCTCTGTATGCTTCTTCATCTGTGCAAACTCATCATTCGATAATGAACCTGGCTTGTTCAATATGTTCAGATTAATTTGCGTTTTGCCGATGTCGTGAAGGAGCGCACCCATGCTCAATGTCCGAAGTTCATTTCGAGGATACCCATGATGAAGCCCTAGCAAAGTCGTATAAACACACACGTTCAGGGAATGTCGAAACAAATAATGATCTGTCGTCTGCATATCATTCAGCATAACCATCGCTTTATGGTGACCATACAAATCGCCTATTATGGCATCCAACACCTCAAAAAACTCCCGCTTCAGTGTCGTGTGCGAAGCTGAACGCTTACGCGTCATTGCTTCTTCAATCAATCGTTTGAATTGCTTGCGAATCGTCGCGTTGGCAAGTTTTCTCGTATCCCCGCTCAACACATTCGGTGCATGAATACCTTCTGTCCGCGCATCTTCCACGTACACATAGGAGACGCCCATCGCTTCCAAGCGCTGAATATACGCAGTACTAAGCTCGACTTGCTCCTTGAGCAGCACAAGACCTTCTTCATTATATATTTCTTTTGCTAATCGCATGCCAGCTCGGCACGCTTGTATAGGTACCCATCGCAAGCAGAGTCAACCCCTGAAGTTATGATATTTACATTCACTTAAAATGCATCGAATTAATCATATCAAATTCTCGCTAGACTAGCGAGTCACTGCCATACATTCCTTTATCTAAGTTGGGAAATTGGCAGAATTCGCTGGCGATCTCCGCTATTATCCATGGATCTCGGATGAATAAAAGTATACATCTTTTGCATACTTCTGAATTTTCCCAAAATGAAATTTTCAAAATGTCCTGCCCCTGTCAATCAGGAACAGCAGCTACATGATGAAGTACCAGAATAACGCTGCCAAAACGAAGCGATAAATTGCGAAATGGCGAAGTTTAATCCGCTGAATATGCTTGAGGAAGACAACAACAATTACATAGGCTACCACAAAAGATACTAAAAACCGAGCACAAAAAAGCGAGAATATCGAGGGTAAACATCTTATAATTGTCAAGCAGCTCATATCCACTCGCTGCACACATAATCGGGATCGCGATGAGAAAGGAAAAATCCGCAGAAGCTCGGTAGCTAACGCCGCTCATCATACCTCCCGACATCGTAGATCCTGAGCGGGAGAAGCCTGGCCACAACACAGACAGAATTTGAAACAAACCAATAGAAAAGGCTTGCTTATAGCTAATATCATCCATCGTCTTCGCTGATGGCTCTCTGCGAGAACCGTACCATTCCGCGAACCACATAAATGCGCCTCCGACGACAAGCGCCAACAATACCGTTGAGGTGCTGTCAAACAACTGCTTAATATGATCTTTTGCTAGGTAGGCCACACCTAACGCGGGAGCTATTCCAATGGCGACATGGAGCAGATTCAATCGTTGACAGACGACATTCCCTTGCTGAACGGTTCGTTTGCGCAAGCCCAACATCCCCATGATCCGATCCCAATATACGACCATCATGGCCAGTGTCGCGCCTAGCTGAATGACGATCTCGAACGTTTTAAGCCAGCTAGCCTGCTCCTCAATCCCCATTAGCTTCGTTGTTAATATCATATGGCCTGTCGAGGATACAGGTATGAATTCAGTTAATCCTTCAACAATGCCAAGAACAACTGCAACGATGACATAGAACATGGATAAATCCCTCTTTTCCTCCTCATACGAAGTTACTCGAGTTCATCTAATGCGAGCACTCCGAAATCGGACAAAGTATCTTGTTCTTTGTATACGAGCAGCGGATGAATTTCAGCACCAATTTTTCACAATATTCTGGAAAATGTTATTGTTATCTTTTGTCAGACTTTGGTATGATAAAAGATACATGTAGGTCAATATGACTAGAAAGGTGTGACATTTCGTGCGGATACATGTCACAGAAATTCAAGAAGGGGACATTCTCTCGAAGGATATTTTCAATGATAATGGTCTGTTGGTGCTGTCTGCAGGAACCGTCATGAAGCAGCGGGACATTGCTCTTCTCATTCGTCATCATTTGGAAATGATCAATATCGAGGGCAGAGCATGCACAGAACCTGCAGTAGAGTCCCCTTATTCTACGAATGAAGGGCAGCAAACCTATCACAGTGCCCATCAAGGGATGCAGAACAGCTATAATACGGCAATTCACAATGTCGAGAAAATATTTCAAGATGTCGTCCAACATGGATTTGTGCAAGATGAGCTTGTTCAAGAATCCATCACACCGCTTATTCAACAGATGGAGAAGCAGCATGATGTTGTCTCCCTCTTGCTTCTGCTGGACTCAAAGGATGATTATACGTATCAGCATTCCGTGCAAGTCGGCATGCTGTCCTACTATATTGCGAAGTGGATGCATTACGGGGAAGAAGAAGCGATTCGCATTTGCAAGGCTGGATTTTTGCATGATATCGGCAAGTCCCAAATTGATCGACACCTGTTACACAAACCAGAGATGCTGACATTTTCCGAATTCGAACAAATGAAATCTCATACTGTTCTCGGATATGAGATTATTCGTGCTGCTTATGATGATGAATGGCTTGCGGTCGCTGCCCTCCAGCATCATGAACGCATTGATGGAAGCGGTTACCCTTATGGCACTTCTGATCTTGAGATTCATCCAGTTGCTCGCATCATTGCCGTTGCAGATATATATAGTGCGATGACAAGCACACGAATTTATCGGAGCAAGCAGGATTTATTTACGGTTCTGAAAGAGCTTCATACGTTGAGCTATACTGGACTTGATCCCAAAATCGTCCATACCTTCATTCGCCACATGCTGCCTAACTTCGTTCATAAGCAGGCACGCCTAAGCGACGGGCGAACCGGAACAATCATCATGAACCATCATACTGAATTTTTCCGGCCGCTCGTGCAAGTTGATAATCAATTCATTGATTTAACGCAATTCCGCAATCTGCATATTGAAAAGGTATACATGTAAGTTGCTGTACTAGATTTATTCGTTTACAGCCTGCTTTTTCAAGTGAAGCGCGTCGTGATTAACGTATTTATAAGACGCGCTCAGGATGTTTTTGCTTTGACCCGATGTGCCATTAATTCAGAAACGGTGACAAATGAATAGCCCCGCCGCTTCAATTCGGGCAGTATTTTCTTCAGCGCCTGAATGGTCTGTGTGCTTCCCTCTACTAAGTCGTGCATTAGTACGATGTCACCGTTTCTTGCATGTCCCAGCACCTTATTGACAATTCGATCTACTCCTGGTGAACGCCAATCCTTCGTATCTTGATGCCACGACCATAAAATAACGCGGTACCCCTTCTCCCGTGCAATTTCTACAAGCCGTTCATTATAATACCCGCCTGGCGGTCGGAATAATTGGGGAGGCGTGCCCGTCACCTCTTCAATGACTCGATGCGCCTTCATGATTTCCTCTTCAATTTCTGCCTTCGTTACCCCTTTGCGAAAATACTTATGGTGGTACGTATGATTCGCAATTTCATGTCCCTCACGAACTGTGCGCTTTACTAATTCTTGGTGCGACTTTACTCTCCATCCTACGACGAAGAAGGTAGCCTTGGCATTATACTGCTTTAACAGGTCTAAGATAACCGGAGTACGGGTTGGATCAGGGCCATCGTCAAAAGTGAGTGCAATCCGCTTGCCAGCAGACGGCACTTCCCACACAATGTCTCCTCGTCCTTCATAATAGGCACGATCTCTGCGAGCTGGCGCACTCTCATGATGTGTGTCTATTTGTGTCGCTACGGACATGGCACTTGCCTTAACTGGTGCAAATACACTTAAAATCATACATCCGATTAGCATCATGATACAGAATCTGTGCTTACGGCAAATATGCCGTATTTTTCGCTCCTGTTGGATAGGGTCAACCATTTCCAATCCTCCTGTTGCGTGATGAGATAACATAGATGCGAACCCGCTGTAAGCAAGTTGAACATCAGCATAAGGATTAGTATGCCAATTTCGGGGTGTACCATGCGGATAAAAGCAAAATGGGACAAACACGGAGAAAACGAGCGAAAAACAAAACTTCTTTATAAAAAATACGTGCCCTCTGCTTGATGCACATCGTACATCAGGCAAAAAGGGCACGTATCTTCCTTCAACGAAACAAGGCTGATTGGCTCCTTGTCGAAGCAATCCTTAGCCAATAGAGCCTTCCATTTCGAATTTGAATATTTCCACTTTTCATATTGCGTCATTGTATTACCAAAACATTGATATTACGTGTTTCTTGGGATTTTACTTTTCATACACTCTTATATGTTGTTGCTTTGAATCGGCACGAAATCGGCACGCGCCGGGTAATACTCAGACTGCTTTTTCTCCCTTCTCGTTGTACGATTCCCTGAAAGTATCGTTCATCATTTCTTCTATCTCTAAACATGTAGGAAACAATTCTGGATCAGCATGTTTTACCTCATGAACGAAAATGTTAAACAATTCAAAAAACTTTTCTCGCTCCATTTTTTGTCGTTCACTTTCATCAACATTAAAAGTTTTGTTTTGCTCACTCATTGTATGTGCCCTCCCTGATGTAAATTGAAATATTAAAATCATTTCTCGATGTGATGAATTGTTTTTTTCATGATACAATTTATACCAATGTTTTCGATAGGAGCATTTTTCATTGCAGGGTGTACACCTTGTGAAAAAATAATAGCACATAACCATACTATCTTATTGTCGAATTAAGTCGCACAAAAAGGCCAGATTAACCTAGGTTGATCTGGCCTTGACTTTTAATTATTTTCATGATATTGGATATGAAAAAAGAGCCTTTTTCACTAAAGGCTCTTTGTCATTAAATGTCGAATATTTTTCTTTCTATCTCGAGATACAGGCACCGGAATATGGTAATCTTTAAAATACGCAATCGCCCCCCTGCCCTGGGGTCTTGCGTATTCAATGTTGTTTATATTCGCAAATCTTCTTGAATCAATAAGCTTGATACACTCATATTTCGAGAACGCTTCATAATGTTCTTCCAACGTTGTAAGCACCGTAAATGTGCCCTTTCTCGTGTGAAAAAGCGGCAAAATATGATTGGCCTTCGGTTGGAATGCCTCGGCAAAATAAAGGTCATCAATAGTAAATGTATCGAAGTCGCCCACTGGTTTCCCATTCTCGACTCTAACTCCTAGTAACTCCATAACGACACCTTATTTCTTGCGCAAATCTTTAGGTACCGGCAGAGATCCTGCAAATATCTTTGCCCGCTTTGAAAAACTATGAGCTGCAACCGAAAGAACATTAGATGTTACCTTTACCAGTTGTTTTTTCATGATATTAACCTCCTTTCCTAGAATATGAATATGGAATAATCAACAAAGCTTGTGCTAGGTAAACAAGTGTTAGTGTTGATGATTGTACATAAAGGTTTATTCCAACTAATACAACTGAGATAACCTTATTCCGAATCTTATTATCCTTAGCATCGTTCAAATCCTCTGTGATATTTGGTGCAAATAGGATAAAAATCATCAGACATGTCACAGTTATTGCTATGATTGCACTTGACGGTAGCACAATGTGTGCTGGTACAACGATTATCATGGTCGAGACGATGAAACATTGATCCATCGTCTTCGCATGCAATCCCCCTGAAAAATGCCTAATCACCGCAAAAGCAACTAATGAAACAATGGTATCGATTGGTCTTCCAGAAATAAAACCTATAGCGATCGATGAAGTTGTAACCAATAAAATATTCAGTATATTAGCGAATGCGTAAGTAAGCACTTCATGGCTTACGTGACTACCGTTACGTCTTAAAAATGTAGCGAGTCCTTTAGAAACCCTTTCTATCAATCTTGTTCGCTCCTTCGATGAAGCAAATAGTATAGGATAGAAAAGTTTAGTAAGACGATTATGTAGACGAGCCATGCATATCCTGATAGCAAAAATACCGCTGATGCTGTCAATATTAGAAAAGTTACAATTGCCGCATAAAATACCGTGTTTTCTTTCTTGCTAAACTTCGAATGAAAACTATGCGGAGGATGTATGATAAAAGAAAACCAAGACCGATTTTATAAAGATATTGTGAAATAAGCATCGTCCCTCCAGCGGTTATTATCTGAAGTAAATAAAGATACACTCCGGAGGATTCCATCAACATACTACTCTCAAAATTAATCGTAATATTCAATACTAAAAATATCAATGATTGAATAGCGGTGTAAAAAGCATAACCTGATAAAGTTATAATAACCGCATATTGCAACCTTACTTTAATAACATAATTCATAAACACTATTATTGCACACATCGTTAGCGGTATATCGAACAAAGGCTCTTCAAAAACAATCCTTATTAAGTATGATGATAACGCTAGTACAATAGACATCACAATGAAGTCTTTAAGATAAAACCTAACCTTGAATCGAAACAGGTTCAAAGTCGCTGCCAATAACGCAAACGCTTCAAATGCACCAATTAAAATATATAACGCACTTGTCACTTTTTTTCCTCCTAATGATCATCCTCAATCCAATTATAGGTAGACAGCAAACAGACATCAAGCAACTTCCCATTTATCATAAGTTAAAACTCCCCCAATTTGTAGACTTTCTAACAATTGAGGGAGCAGCGGAATTATTCCGAGGCTTTATTATGTAATTAATTCAATATTTTATCAGGCGAAGTCTCAGCAGTTACAATATGGTATGCATCATATACTTTTTTATCGTTTCAAGCGTTTTCGCTTCCTCCCCTTCTCCTGATTCTATGACAATCCCATTTATTAACCCTAGAGTATATGCCATTAATGATACCGGATTGTCCTTATATTCTCTCATCTTTTGAGCAATCGAATCCACTGCCATCACTATAATCACCTCATAATCGTAATAAATACATTATTACATAACGGGCGATAAGTGTGTATACGTAAAGCCCCGGTCCGAGGCTTTAACTATTTATTGTACATTTAATATGTCGTCTATACTCACCCATTGCTTTTCTCCATCAAGAAGCAGTTTGACGCGTCGACCTTGAGGATCAATATCGATCACCTGAGCTGTGAGCTGACACTGCTCAAATGGATCATACATTTGAAGCGTGATTGTCTCGCGATCTCGCATAGCCTGCTGCAGCCGGTCACCTATTTGTTCCCATTCCTGTTCATCCAATGTAGGGCGCTGGCGGCGTGTGCTTTCGTACTGGCTTGATAGCCACATTTCACGGTGCTCCGGGAGTATAAAACGCGATCCTTCCCATATACCATTACCATTAAGTTTACTCATGAAAGTCATCTCCGTAGAACATTTGTTCTTAATTATAAGGGATCGTATGTTCTGGATCAACCACAATAAT
>NZ_AMBZ01000013.1 GCF_000293805.1 Paenibacillus alvei DSM 29
CTGATCCGAATGAGTGATAAGAAAGCTGTAGTGTATTGCCGTACAGCAACGACTGAACAAGATATTAAAGCTCAACTGGAACTCTGTAAAAAGTATGCCACTGAACACGGCTACAAAGTCGAAGAAGTTTTCTTAGACCATGGATTCAGTGCTAATTCTGAGCGACCGGAATTTGAGAATGTAAGAAAATTCATGGATGAAAATCCAAATGGGACGCTGATCGTTAGCTCATACGATAGATTGGAACGGGACTCGATGAAAATGTATGAGTTCTGTCAATACATCAAAGAAGTAAATTATAACGTGGTATCGGCTAGTGACAATGATAGGAGCTTGATGGAGTTAGAACTTAACTACGGCATTGACAAAATAAGCAAAGAACAGAAAGCCTCGGAATAATTCGGGGCTTCCGTTTTGCAAACCAATTCTCTTGACAGTTCCTCTTTGCAACTGACTTACCTAAATTCCTCGATTTCTGCAACCATATCTGTTTGTCAAAATCATTGTAAAATATTCCGCAAACTATTCCATGGACGGGTATCTCCGAGTGCATTTGTTATGTAATAATGTATCTATTACATATACGAGGTGATAACTTGACAACTGTAGAAGCAATTACACAAAAGATGAGAGAAAACTATAAGGACAACCCAGTCTTATTAATGGTTCACACTCTGGGTTTGATTGATGGGATTGTAGCGGGTTCAGAAGAAGGAAAAGAAGCAAAAGCGATTGAAACGATTAAAGCGGTTTATGATGCGTATCATATTGTTGCTTCTGAGTTCTCGTCTGGAGCAGATAAGATATTGAATTAATCTATATGCGAAAAGCCTCGGTGCTCACGCTCACGCCGGGGCTTTTTTTGTTTGTATAACCGCATTAATAAAAGGGAATACAGCATCTATAGGGGGGTGTTGTATGAAGTTCCTGGTAACAATAGATCCGGTCGGTGATAAGGGGATTACATCGGTATCAGTAAAGAACGGTTTGTTCCTTGAATACGATAAGAGTGTGAATAAAGTGGTAGTTCATACCAAATATAATCACTATTACATGCTTCCACCAACGAAGTATTGGGTCAATGGATTAAATAATGGTGGTTTTTTTATCGTTTTGTCGAAAGAAGCAATGCCGTAAATATACAAAATATATCATCTATCGACAAAAAGCAGAGAATAATTGAATTTAAAGGAACAACGAAAACATGCACTATATCAAGGCGTTTGCTCAAAAAAATACTAGATGAGTTTCCCTACTTAAAATAAATGTAAAAACATGTCGAAAAATGCATATGAAAATGACCGTTCGGCTGTCAAACGGTTGTTTACTTTTTAGAGCAAGCGTTGTTTAATGAGGTTTAGCAGCGCTGTGAGTACAAAAAACAAACCAGAGCACAACCCAGTTATGAATAAATGATCAGACATTCATAATTAAAATAGATCACGTAGTCGGATACTTGGATATTAAATAAAGAGGGATCGTAGATGTAAACATTAGAATAGGAATGGGATGATGAGTGGATTAGGACATGGGTGTTTACCTGAGCTAAACAACAACTGTGAGGGTAGCAGCGTAGCTGCTAGTCAACTCGGAATTTATAAATGTCTTCAGGTCGGCATTTTAGGATATGGCAAGCGAGGAAAAGCTTATCAACTGACATGAGATTTTTCCCTGAGATCCAGTGGGTTACTGAAGAACGACTAACGCCCATTCTTTCTGAAAAAACGATTTTTGACATGCCGCGTGACTTCAAGACATATTCGAGATGACACCCCTCATAGATGAGTTGCATAGCAACCTCCATCATACTGGGTGGTGATGTGATTTTATCATATATATTACGCTTGGGCTACATAGATAACTTTATGAGGGAGACGAAACACATGGGCAGGGAAACTCAAATGTATTTCCAAGTAGAAGATAATAGCTTGGCTCTCGAAGGCATCATGAAAGGTGATGTAATAGTTGTGGATCGAACAATCAAATACCCTAAAGAAGGTGATTTAGTACTGGCTTATACTGATTCGATTACTTTATTAGCTCATACCAAGATTGCAGAAAAACAATACATACTTAATAACCCTGAACACGGAGTATTTAATGATGCAATCATTTTAGGTGTAGCTATCAAGAATATCATAATGTACAACTAAAGAAGCGCTCACATCAGCTGATGCAAGCGCAACTAATTTTGTGTCTAAGTATACAATTGGTGATCCGATCGCAGATTTGTACGAGGATATTGCAGCGGAAGAGAAGGCGCGCGCCACATACCAATGGCTGATCGACATGACGGACGATGTTGACTTGCAGGATGGACTGAAGTTTTTGCGCGAGCGTGAAGTCGTGCATTCTTTGCGTTTCAGGGAAGCTGTTGAAATACTAAAGGAAGAGCGGAGTATGAGAAAAGTGTTTTGATGACCAGGTCGGAAAAGACGATAACATGCGAAAGGGACACCCTTGCAGAGTGCAAGAAGTGTCCCTTCTGTTATGGAGGCGGTTAAGCCTCTAAGGATCCTGCCGGTCCAAAGTATTCATAGTGGATGTGGTCAGGCGAAGCTCCAAGCTGTTTTGTTGCGCGATATACCGCCTTCATGAAAGGCTCAGGGCCGCAGAAGTAAACGTCGGCTTTCTTCCAAACGGAGGACGGTATGATGGAGCTAAGCCACTGCGCATCGACGAAGCCGATGTGATCACAGGACTCTGTCCCGCTGCTTTTCTCATAGCATAGGAAGGTGTGAAGATGGCTGTTGCTGTGCTGAGCAGCTAATTCATTCACTTCCTGGCTGAAGGCGTGTGCTGCGTGATTGCGTGAGGCATGAATGTAATAGACATCTCGCTTGGAGTCCTCGGCCGCTAGTGAATGCAGCATGCTTAGAAGCGGTGTTTGCCCAACGCCGCCGCCAATCAGCACCACCGGTGCAGCGCTTGGCTTTAAGGTAAAGTCGCCTGCAGGTGCTGTCGCTTCGATAACATCCCCTTCTTGCACCATATCGTGCATGTAGCAGGAGACAACACCAGCAGGAGAGTTCGCATCGCCGCCTTCGCGCTTCACACTGATGCGGTATACATCGGAATGAGGAGCCTGAGACAGGCTGTAATGGCGATAATGCGTATTGACTTGGCCTTCCGGCTGAACCCGAATCGTAATATATTGACCGGGCAGGAAGGAGGCAAGCGGCTGATCGTCTTCTGGCTTCAAGTAGAAGGAGGTGATTACGTCGCTTTCTTTTACTTTACGGGCAATGATGAAGCGGCGCACATCTGACCAGCCGCCGTCCTGCTGCTCGGCTTCTTTATACATATCCGCCTCAACCTGAATGAATACATCAGCAATAACGCCATAGGCTTCTGCCCAAGCTTGAATGATGTCATCGGTAGCGGCGTCGCCGAGTACATCCTTGATTGCGAGCAGCAGATGCTCGCCGACAATCGGATAATGTTCAGGCTTAACATTGAGTGCCCGGTGCTTCTGGGCAATTTGCTGTACGACAGGCAAGATGGTCTCTAATTGATCAATGTTCGCTGCAGCCGCGTAGACCGCGTTTGCAAGGGCCATGGACTGTTTGCCTTGACGCTGATTGGCGTGGTTGAATACATTGAGCAGCTCGGGATGATTGCTGAACATGAGCTGGTAGAATCGTGCTGTAATTTGTGGGCCGTGCTCTGCCAGCACAGGAACTGTAGATTTCACAATTTCAATCGTACGAGGTTGTAACATAAGGGATTCCTCCTTTAGCGTAACGATCATATAAGGATGCGCAGCAGAGAAAGAGCGAGAGTAATCACGTGCGGCATCCGAATGCTTCTGCTGCTATTGTATAGTTGTGATATTAGTCACAATGTGATCCTGCGCACACAAAATATGATAGCTTTATGAACATCAACTGAAGAAAGCAAATGAAAAGCTAACTGCACAACGAAAGATGGATCTGAAATTCAAACATAAATGTAAAAGTGTCCAAATTGTGAGGATTTCAGAGGAAAATAGGGAGGATATCGACTTTATCTGGGGCTGTACCAAGCTTGGAGCGATTCATTGCAGATAAATCCGAACGACAGCGTTATTTACAGAATGAGACGTGTTTAGAGGGCATATACATTGTGGTATAATACAATTACTAAAGGCAATACAAAAGACAAAACAAGAAAGGATCAGGATACCAATGCGTCCCCGAAGGATGAAACCCCAAAGGACAGTCTGGAAACGTTATGATCTTTCTTACATCTAGCTTCTTCTCGTAGATTTGTCAATGGTCGCTAAGACGGAGACTAATACGAGAAGGATGAGTGAATTATGATGGTTCGAAGGATAAGGATCCCTATCCGTCTCTTCTCGGTTAGTCGAAGGGCTACATTACGAAACGAGAGGTTACGAAGATGGGGAACGAACAATTACGTAAGATTTTTTGGATGATGGTAGGATCGATGTTGTTGGCTTTCAGTTATTATCACATTAATTTTCAGAATCATCTGGCTGAAGGCGGATTTGTTGGTTTAGCGCTGATTGGTAAGTACACATTTAATTGGTCGCCGGCGCTGACCGTGTTGTGCATGGATGTTCCCGTATTTATCGCTGCTTGGTTTTTCAAAGGGCGGACATTCATTATGAATACGGCAATTGCAACAGGAGTGTTCTCGTTAACGTACGAGATGTGCGAGCGCTTTTCGCCATGGAATATGAATCTTGGCGGCAATATGGTGCTTGCGGCTGTTCTATCAGGATTGTTGACAGGGCTTGGAGCCGGCCTCGTGCTGCGCCATGGAGGCGCATCAGGCGGTGATGACATTCTGGCATTATTTTTAAGCCGTATTACGAAATTAAGCATAGGTACAGTATTTATTATATTTGATATAGTGGTATTGCTGCTGTCCTTGTTTTTCCTGCCGCTTGTCGACACGCTGTACACGATACTGGCGGTCAGCATAGCAGGTAAGGTCATTACATGGACGGTACAGGTTGGCACGACACGCGATCGTTCCATTCCAGTACGGCCTGCAGTTCAGCATCAACACGGATAATTGAAGATACGACAATAAGAAGAACCGTTCAATTGCTTCTCGATAGGAAGCAATTGAACGGTTCTTTGTCATTTGCAGAGTATGCTTCTTGTTATGGCTGACCAAGCAACAGGACTCCAAAGAGGATATAATTCCATAGCTCCGGGTACTGTTCCCCGTATAGAGGCACTTCGATCGCGCAAACGTGTTCCAGCGGCCAATGACATTCAACGATGCCATAGTTAGGGGTATGATTCACAAGAAGAATATGAAATTGATGTTTCACAATTGCCCGTAGCTCGGTCTGGAGTTCAAGAGCTTCCTCGTATGTTCCACCTAAGCGTAGAAAGAAGATGCGCTGACTGGTCTCCATTTTTTCGAAAAAGCGTTTGATGCGTCGGTCAAGCGTCTCCTTAAAAGCAGGGTAGCTTGGCCAATTATCGATTTGGTTGCTCGCAACGGGGAAATCGTGAGCCGACATAATGTCGTACTCGTTATCTCGGATTAGAGCCAGTTGAGTCCGCCTGCGTGAGTGCCTAAGACGGACATGTTGGAAAGTTCCATGAATCCGGCGCCTCGGTTGCAAAGCGAATCAACTTGTTAACCCAGACAATGAAGGAGATACCATCCAATCCATGATTCCGCTATATGCCTTAGCTGATAAGTACAAGCTTAAAGGCAGAATAGCAGGAGTGTCCAAGACTGAATCCCAGCATCGTAAGTGACTCGTATGTGTGATAGTTCCATTTTCTAAAAAGTAACTTGTAATATCGTATGCATATTCGACGAGGAGAGCTGGTTTAAAGACACCTGGAATATATGCAATTTTATCATGAAAAAAGAAAAATAAAAGAAGTGCAGAATGCATGTTCGCTCATTCTCAGTCATATTCTTAATCCAAGGACAGGGAAGAGAGGCGAGGGTGAGATGGAAGCAATTATTAAGGCGATGCTTGACAAGCTGCCGGCATGGTCATACCAGCTCTTTGCGGTTGTGATTGCAGCAGGATTAATATTTTATTTTATAAAGACACTCTACATTAATAAAAAATTTACCGAGGTCATACATGAGGTGCTCAATCGGGAAGATCGCATGCAGCGGCTGCAGGACAAAGTGGATGATCTGCAAGTGACAGGAGTCCTCACGGAGCATGCGTCTCAGCAAATGCTGTCCGCGCTGCGCAATATGAAGCCTTTTGCAGATGCGCTCAATGGACTGAGGGGGATGGCAGACCCATATGCTGTTCTGCATGAATCGAACTTCCTGCTACAGCGGATGTTGGATATGCTGGCCGTGGATATGAAATGCGCCCCAGGCGGGCATCACCGCTGCGGCATTTGGAAGTATGAGGAGCCGATACTAACGCTGCAGCTTGCCTCGGTAGGCTTTCCAAACCACTATGTTGGGCAGCGCTATCTTCATATTGATCGCTCAGTAGCAGGTCGCTCTTTCCGGAAGCAGGTAACGATTCAGTGCGCCGATGTGCTGAAGGACGAGGATTGGGAACGCAATCAGGAATCGAAGAGCCCCTACCGATCGCTGATTTGCATTTCACTTGGCTCCTACGGTGTATTAACGATGGATGGCTTAGAGCCATTTAATGAATCGAGCGCTGTGATTGGGGAATTGTATGCAGCGATTATGACCGGTGTTCTTGCAGAGCAGCGTGCAGTGTTAGAGCTGGGTGAACCGATTCAGCTTGCGGCAGATGAGGCAGGAATATATAAGGCGTGATAGAGCTACAGACTATGGAGTTGCTCCCAATGTCGGGATGAGGCAACTACAGGCCTATGGTATAATCGAAGAAAGAGCTAAAAGCAAGTCGGAAACACGCTTCAAGTTAGTCAGAAAGGGATATGCGCATGAAAAAATGGATGTGGATCACCATAACTGTACTCGCACTTGTTTTCGGAACCGCTGCATTTACGATCGGCTTCGTAAATTCCACGATGATGAATCCGGGCAGGGCCGCTGTAGTAGAACGGGAATATGAAGGCAGCGTCAAGCAGTTGGAGGCAGAGCGGATTGTTATTCAGACAGGTGATGGCATGGAGGAGGCCTTCCGATTGACAGGCTCTACCGATCTTCAAGGCGAGGAATTTCGAAATGTGAAGACGGGAGTAACTGTGCGAGTCGGAGTAAATGCAGACCGGAACATTGTATGGCTGCGAATCGTGCCGTAAGGCGGAATCAGGAAAACGGAAAAATAACACGCTTTTAAAAAGGAAGCGTTCGTACAGGACTTCCTAAGACCGAAATTCCCAATGGGACGCCAGAGGATGCAGCTCGTTTAGTGTAACTGGCGAGTGAAGAAGCGGAATGGATTACAGGACAAATTATTCACTCAGATGGCGGTTTCCGCAATTAGTGAAGTGAATAAAAATGGGAAAAGTGAAACGTTTCCATGGAAGCTACGTAGTACCTAGTAACCGTCAACTATGCATTTGGGGAGGATGCCATGCTTTATTTCGCCGTCATGATCGGCATGTTTAGTCTATTTCTGATGATGATCGTGGGATTAGTTGGTTACAAGCGTTTTGTAAAGCGGGAGCATGTCGAGGTTCATTATACGCTCTTCGATTATATTACAGCACAAACGGGTGTAGAATTTCATGATGAGAAAGA
Organism: Paenibacillus alvei DSM 29; assembly: GCF_000293805.1. Lineage (GTDB taxonomy): Bacteria > Bacillota > Bacilli > Paenibacillales > Paenibacillaceae > Paenibacillus_B > Paenibacillus_B alvei. The sequence goes on from NZ_AMBZ01000013.1 coordinate 7,627, forward strand.
AGCGGACGATGAACAGGATGATCGTAGGAATAATAAGGATGGCGACAATCATCCGATGCGATCGTGTCTGCAACGTGAAGATTAACGGCCGAGCATAGCGGGATCGCAAGCATCCAGAGAATGGATGTTCGTTTTTTCTTGATTGATGCGGATCTGCATGATAATCTTATTTTAAATTTAAGAAAATTTACAATTAACTAATAAACTACAGGAGGTGCGATATGACAAGATTAGGTGTGCCATGCAAGAGAAACAGCATACTTGGTGTTGTATGTATTGCCTTCCTGATTTTATGTACGGTATTTTCCCCGTTTATCGTTGAAGAAGAGCGCGTCATTTGGAACAATCCATCCAAGCTGACGAAGTCTTTTCATGAGCAGCAATTTACTGCCGTTTCACGGCATACCTCTACCATGAAGCATCTTCTCGTGAAGAAGATCGTATTCATGTTTATTCTTTTTTCCAGCATTTCATCTTTAGCATGCCACTTGTTATAAAGTATCTCCACAGTAGTTTCTTCGTAATGCGGAAACGTTTATTTCTGATGCCTATCAAATTCACCTCTACGTTCGTAGTGTAATTCTCTACATTCATTCACACGGTTGTGCTTGAAAAATGGAATAAGGAACAGCGGGGACGACGCATAATTGCTGATGGATATGTGTTCTCTGATCGTGTAGGGAATCGTCCAATCATAGTAGATGTCTGCTTGCGTGCATAGTTTTGTCTATGGCATTTAACTGTAATCGACATAGATTGTTTGTGCTGGACGAAAAGTATGGTCGACACTCCTATAAAGTTCTTTATTTCACAATGTGAGAAAAATAAACCTATATGTACGGTTGGAGGGATTTCCATTGAATATAAAGGAAACAGAATTGCCAGGAATCGGTCGTAAGTATCAGCTGGAAGCGCGTAATGGTGATCAATTGGTCATCATTGTACATGATGATGGACGCCGTGAAATGTACCACTTTGATCAGCAAGATCAAGAAGAGAGCATTTCGATGGTTACATTGGATGATGATGAGGCGCGAGCGGTTGCTGCTATCGTTGGTGGGCTTATTTACAAGCCTAAGGCGCTGGAGACAGTCAATGTTGCCTTAGATGACCTCATGATTGAATGGTACAAAGTAGAGCCTCATGCGGCCTGCGTTGGCAAGAGCATCGGCGAGATTAAAGTACGTGAGACGACAGGAGCAACAATTATAGCGATCCTTGAGAAGGATAAGAAAATAATTAATCCAGGACCTGATGTCGTGTTATCTGCTCATACAACGCTTGTCGTTGCAGGAGAAAGACAACATATTAAGCTGCTTAAGCCGTGGTTGTTAAGTGGAAGCGAATAAGCAGGAAACGGGGTGAACTATGGATACAATTATTTTTGAGGTTGGTTTGGCTATTGCGTTGATTGGTCTAGTGGGCGTCATTGCAACGAAGCTTCGCTTCTCTGTCATACCATTTTATATTCTTGTAGGGATGGCAGTAGGGCCGCATGCGCCGCACTTTTGGATATTTGATTTCCGCTTTATTGAAAGTTCTGTATTTATTGATTTTATGGGCCGTATTGGGGTACTGTTCCTATTGTTCTATTTAGGACTGGAGTTTTCCGTCGGTCGCTTGCTTAAATCAGGGAAATCCATCGTTGTGGGGGGGATTTCCTATATTGCGATTAACTTTGTCTCCGGCCTGCTAATCGGTTGGCTGATGGGATTGCCTGTTGCGGAGACACTCGTTATTTGCGGTATTATGACAAGTTCATCTACTGCGATTGTAGCTAAGGTGTTAGTTGATTTAAAGCGGACGGCAAATCCGGAAACCGAAGTGATTATGGGCATGATTATGTTTGACGATTTGTTCATCGCCATTCATATGTCCATTCTGTCAGGACTTGTACTTAGTGGAGGCGCATCTCTCGGGGCTGTATTGCTGACGACAGGATCTGCGCTTGCTTTCATCTTGTTATTCATTATTTTGGGCCGCAAGGCGATGCCGTTCATTGACCGGGTCTTGAACGGAAAATCCTCGGAGCTGTTCCTCATACTTGTGATGGCAACCTTATTCCTCGTAGCAGGATTTTCGGAAACACTGCACGTGGCGGAAGCGATTGGGGCTCTATTGGTGGGACTTGTACTTGCAGACTCCCAACATGTAAAGCGGATTGAACACTATGTGATAAACTTTCGGGATTTCTTTGGAGCCGTGTTCTTCTTCAGCTTCGGCTTAACGATTGATCCGATGACATTAGGCGGGGCAGTTGGAATGGCGCTTGCAGCTGTCGTGTTGACCATTATCGGCAATGTCGTCGCAGGGATGTTGGCAGGACGCGCAGCAGGCTTATCGAACCGCTCTTCTATCAATATCGGCTTCACCTTGGCCTCGAGAGGAGAGTTCTCCATAATTATGGCGAATATCGGCAAGGCTGGAGGTCTGCTTCCGGTTGTCCAATCCTTTGCTGTATTATATGTATTGCTGCTTGCCATATTAGGACCGCTCTTAACGAAGGAGTCGAAGCGAATATACAACCTGATCGATAAAGGAATTCTAGCGAGTAGAGCGCTTTTTGGAAAGAAACGGGTTGGCAGCAAGGAGCAAAATGCGAATTCGGAGTAAGTTTAATAGTGGCAGAAAAAAGGCAATTTTTAGAAAATGCGTACGTTTTGAAAAAAATAGGTTATATTATATATTGTAAGGCATACCCATTCAAGGGAGGGATAGCGTAATGAATATCACTATCGATCTCGCGCAGATTGGGAGCGCTTATGAGCACAAGGATTGGAAAAGGGTGGATTCTATTTATAGACACGCAAGGGAACGCATGATGGCGGGGGATACCGTAATCTTGCAGCGAGACGTGCCCAATCGGGCTCCAATTGCGATACGAACCTTCGAACAGCTGGATGAGCTGGAGGAATGGATTCGCAACATGGAGGACGAGTATTGTCTAGCTGAACCCTATGCGTAATGGAGCATTCATCCAGTGATGGTTACGAATTTGAGCCGCTGAGGATTCAGCGGCTTTTTTGTTGCTCCTGTGCAGGGAAACATGTGAATCCTTGGGGGGTCCGCTTTTTGTGTTGTAATGGTCAGCCAATAGAAAGGAACGAGCACGAATAGCGCCATTCTTGTATTCTAGCAATTGATTTTTATTATTTCCATCTATCATCTAAGGCAAAAGAAGCAGCAGGGAGGCTTGCCTTTGTCGGGCTGAGTGCAAGCTGCATAAAATATATCAAGCTTCTGAGAGTGCTTCGTCCACATTCTAGCAGAAGCGAGGCAGAGTAATAGATAACTTGACCGAAATGTGTGCGACAGCAGAGGAGGGCGAACATGGAGCGATTCGATCTTCTACTCAAAACGGGAGTTGCAGCTATTGGAGGGACGTTTTCGTTTGTATTTGGAGGATGGCCTGCGCTAGTGCAGGTGCTGCTGACGATGGTCATAATAGATTATGTAACAGGTGTAATCGCTTCGGGTGCGGAAGGCAAATTGTTGAGTCGTGTAGGACTTGTGGGGATCGCACGCAAAGTGTTTATTTTTCTAATTATTGCGCTTGCCCATCAGATCGATATCGCCTTTGAAGTAAAAATCTAATAAGAGACGCGACAACTTATTTTTATATGGCGAATGAGGTATTGTCGATTGTAGAAAATGGAGGCCGACTCGGTGTGCCAGTCCCGAATGTGCTCAGAAAAGCAATTATGGTGCTGAAGGATAAAGGTAGCGATGGAGATGACAGTCAGAAGAGGGATAAGCGAGACAATCAGCAAGAGAAAGACGACAATTCCCCTCAGAACTAAGCCGTTGTTCGAAGAGGACGAGCCTTGACATGATGTCACGGTGGAAGGAAGGAGTGGCCCGGATAGCTAGTATGCTTGATACTGGGATGATAGGCACTCCTTTTTCTGTCCGTGAACGGGAGCAATCTTGAAGGAAGGCCGTCTTTATAGAAAACATGTTGTTTATACATAAAATTTCAGGCAAGGCTAGTCAACGACCGATGATGTTTATAAAGTTGCTTGATTTCCGGCCATATATTGCGAGGGATACGATGGTAAAGGACTATTCCTTAAGCGTGTCAGCCGAATTTGATTATTGAATGTACGTATGCCCTGAACAGATTAGAAGTACATGAATATCATAAATATTATGAATAGGAGCACAATATTTTTGGTTAAGGGGCAGGTGGTTATGATGAACGGAGATAATATGTTTCGCATAACGTCCAAACCGTGGAGTAATAAGCAGAAATTCGAATATGCCCAGGGGAGTGGGCTAATGTCCAGAAGCATATGTCCTCCCCCCGGATGCGCGCTTATATTTCCTGCTCCGCCGATACCGCCAACTCCTCCGGAGACGGGCAAGGTGCTAAAGGTTGAAACATTCCAATTCATTACAAGAAGCGACGGGATGAAATCAACATATATGAACGAGGATGCGCTGCCGCAATACGGAAGTTCGAACATATTGGATCCGGCAAATGTATCCTACACCAACTTGTTCATCAACGGCATTCTTCAGCCGCTTATTGCATACAAGGTGTCGGCTGGGGCATTAACTATTGATGAAGTACCAGCAGATGGCGTTCCTATTACACTTCAGTTCATTCGAATTTTTCATGCGGAAATTGGGTGACCCGGAGGCGGAGCTAATAGGATACATAGATTGTGCCCTTGAGTCGGAAAAGCTCCTTAACCAAAGAAGGCACCCTTTCTTCAAGATTGTTAGCAGGAGGGGGGCTTTTTGCTATTTCATTTCGCCACAGTACGTTCTCTATATGACCTGTACAAAAAAACAGGAATTTTGCGCTGATTAGATGCAGCGTGACATTTGCACAATCAGTTCTGGGGAAGGTTAGCATTAAATAAAGCATCCTAAAATTGGGAGTGACATGAATGGCCATTATTAAACCGTTTCTGGCAGGCAGGAAATTTAGTTCAACTATTGGGGCAGGCACGGGAACCGGTGCCGCGTTTACGATTGCAGTAACCTCATTTACAAATGATACTGGTGCTGCAGCTACGTCATTTCCAGCCTCATTCGCCTACTATGACCTTCATATCAATGGGGTTCTCCAAATGGGAGATACGTCTACAGTTACCACAACAGCAATAACGATTCCTGGCGGTGATGCTCTTGATCCTGCCACGCCGCTTGTGATTGAGTTTGTTGTGACTTAATTAAGACATATGCTCATAATGGACTGTTCTGGTTATATTCCAGAACAGTCTTTTTAATGGGCTTTTTAAAATGTATCTTTTCTTTATGTCAATTGTAGGGTTCATTACTTGTCCAACTTGCATCTAATAAAGTATTCCTTAAGAAAAGGAGGAGAAAAATGCCTATTTCTCAACCATTTATAGCAAGTCGGAAATTTGCAGCTACGACTGGCGCCGGGACTGGTACAGGCGCTACATTTGCGGTTGCTGCAACAGCCTTTACTAATGACGCTGGTGCTGCAGCAACAGCATTCCCAAGTTTATTCGCTTATTATGTTCTCTATATTAATGGCGTCATCCAAACGGCAGATACGTCGACAGTAACGACAACAACAATAACGATCCCTGGAGGAGATGCTCTCGATCCTGCTACTCCAATCGTTGTCGAATTTGTTGTAACGTAATGACAATATATAGATAATATATTTAAAAAGTTGATCCAAGGCGCCTTGGATCAACTTTTTTATTTTCCCGGACGTATAATGATTTTGGTTTTAAGGGGGGCAAATTAAAACGGGCGCCCTATTGCTAGGACGCCCTCATGGGAGAGGTGGAAATTAATAATCGATATTAAACGGTTATGATTGATAAACCTATATGGAAAGCGGATTATGGACGCTTGATAGTATATTAAAAAAGGTGAAAAAATGTGAAGATTAATGTAATTAGTCCCCAAGTAGTCCCCAATTTACGAACTTAGTCCCCATGATCTGTGAATAATACGTTATCAAAAATAGATGCTGTCTTCCGATCAACTGATTCGATGATGTGCCCATAGACGTCCATAGTAGTTCCAATTTTAGAATGACCTAACCGATTAGATATCGTTTTGGCATGGGCTCCCTCTCCAATCAGTATGGAAGCCGATGTATGGCGAAAATCGTGAAATCGTATGAATTTCAAATCAGGTATTGTATTGTTGAAATCACGCCATTTTTCGGTAAGTGTTTTAGGGTGAAAGGGGAAGCCCATATTATTGCAAAATAAAAGGTCACCATAAGTACCTTCCCATATGTCAGCGTTATCGTTTTTCATATTGTTCCATTCGTTTTTATATATCTCTAATTGTTGTACAACATAACTACTAATCGCAATATTTCTTTTGGATCCTTTAGTCTTAGGATCTTTAATCACTGGCTGCCCATCTTTGAATGCAGGAATAGACTGTCTAATGCTAATAATTCCTTCTTTTAAGTTAATGTATTTCCAGTCTAAACCAAGTATCTCAGCTCTACGCATTCCTGTTGTTACAGCAAGTAATATAACGATTTGAAACCACATTTCTGTATTTTTAAGAGCGGCAAAAAGAAGCATTAATTCTTTATCGTCGTATACATTCAAATCAATATTACGTTCAGGTTCTTTGGGTTTAGTGACTCCATCCATAGGATTTATTGAAATCACTTTCCATTCAGTCGCCTTTGAAAAAATACTGTTTAAAACTCGGTATACATATGCCTGCGTAGCACTTCCGACAGGTTTGCTTTGATCGTTAAGTTTTTTGAGATTATGCAAGAAGTCAATAATCTGCATAGTTTTTATTGTAGATATTTTCTTGCTTCCGAAGTGAGGGAGAATGCGTTTTTCTAAATGGTGAAGGTAATTTTCTTGTGATTTATATTCTAAATGCTTTAAGACAAATTTCTCTTTCCATTCATCAGTAAATTGGGTGAAGTTCATTTTCTCTGGAGCAATATATGTCCCACATTCCACTTCTGCTTGGAATTTAGCAATCTCCATATATAAGTATTCTTTCAGTTTTCGGGGAGCTTTTTGTAATGACTCATCTACCTTGATTGATTTTCTGAATCTTTCCCTTGTTCCATCAGGGAGGTAACCACCTTCAATGGTCAGCCTGTACGAGTTTTTGCCACGTTTCTCGTATGTCGCCACAGAATAAACCTCCTTCAGTTTTTCTTATTCTGTTTTTTGGCATCCCAAAATAAAACATCTAATACTTGTTTTACTTTTTCTTTGTCTTCTGCTGTCATTGGAACGCCGTCAAATAAAATTTCATTTTCCTCAGTGAGCATTTTTTTATGTCTGGGGCGCATTGCTTTGTCATCCAATAAGGAGCTTCATTTGACTCCTCGGATTCTTCTCTTCCCAATAAGTAATCCGTGGTCGTCCCTAAAATATCAGCAATTTTATCTATGTCATCGCTCGAGGGGTTTTACTCTGTCATTTTCTATATGACCGAAATTTGATCGGCCCATTCCAAGGTATTGGGCCATATCGTATTGTGTCTTGCCTTTCTTCATTCTTAATTCTCTGATTCGTTGCCCTAAACTCATTATCATAACTCCTGACATAAAAATATTTCGAGGGAATGGTAATTAAAATACTTCAAAGTGCTTGACGGTAATTACAATACCCTTTATAATGAACCTAAATCGACGGAGGGTGGTGAAAGAAAGTGGTGCAAAATGTAATGTCAAAAAAACGAATCACATTAACACAGAAACGCAATCATTACGGCTATACCAGGGAAACATTCGCTAATGAAATTCAAATGTCAAAGGAATCCGTTAAAAGTCTTGAATATGGCAGAATGAATCCTAGTGCGAAGACCATGCTTATAATCTGCAAAGTATTGGACTCAACACCAGAAGAACTTTTTCCAGACATAAGCAATACCTAGTTTTACCATAAAGGGTATTATTAATACCTATAGATAATATAATTCAATAAAAAGGTAATGTCAATACCTTTATTTAGTGTTGCCTTTTTTTAAAGGTTGGAGGGTATTTAAATTACCATACGAGAGGAAGGGCAGTATGAGTACAGATGATTTCTTGGAAGAGATTAAAGAGCGGGTCTACAAAGAAATGGTTGATAAGTTCAAAAAAGATGTTGAAGAACTCTACACGATACGCATACAGCGGGCTACTCTAAATTCAGATCAAGCGGCGGATTACTTGGGAATTTGTAAAGAGACTCTATATACGTTGTTGAAAGAAAAACAAATTGCGGCAATCCCAATGGGATCAGCGAAGTCAAGAAAACCAAATTATAGATTCAGGCTATCTTCATTAGATAAATACTTGGACGAGCAAGAGCGGAAATTCATTAATGGTGAATCAGCCTGAAGAAATATGGGAGGCAAACCATGAGTCAAAGCAAGATTACGAAAACAGCGCTTGTTAACGTTGCGGAACGAGTTGGAGCATCAATAGAGTTCAACTCAAACAATGCAGTTTGGGCAAGAGAATGTGGCGATTTGAAATGGTGTAAATGGCGAACATTGTATCAAAGATTAAATTCAAGATTACGTTACAAAAGAAAGAAAGGAGATAAAACAGCATGAACCAGATGATTACGATTCAAGGGGTACGAGGATTTATTGATGAAGATGGTACTGCTCGATTGAATTTGGAGGATGTTGCACGAGGGCTTGGATTTACAGACAACTCCAAAGGATCTGAATATGTCAGATGGAACACAGTGAGAGCTTATTTACAGAGTTTCGGGTTTTCGCAGGAAGTTGCGAAAGATACGTGCATTCCTGAAAACATGTTCTATCGACTGGCGATGAAAGCTAAAAACGAAGCTGCTGAATTCTTTCAGACGAAAGTAGCGGATGAAATTCTGCCGGCTATTCGTAAAACAGGAACATACAGTGTTCCAACACTCACTCCTAATGAAGCGATCGCATTATCGTTGAAGCAAACTGCCGAGATGATGACAAAGGTACCGGTGTTGGAAAGTCGTATCGATCAAGTGGAGCAAAAGGTTGATGAACAGATCACGCTTGCAAGCGGTGAGCAACGGAGATTGCAGAAGGCAATCAATTCGAAGGTCTACAGTCTTACACAAGACAAAGAAGAACGAAGTGAGTATTTCAGGCAGCTCCACCGAGAAATTAAGAACCGCTGCCAAGTAACAAGTTACAAAGATGTACTGCGTACCGATTTGCAAAAGGTATTGAAATACGTAGAAGGTTGGGTACCAATGCCAACCAAATAAAGGGAGGACGTAACAATGAAAAGCACAGGTATTGTTCGTAAGATCGATGAATTAGGACGTGTAGTTATTCCAGCGGAGCTTCGCCGCACGATGGGAATCGAAGAAAAGGCCTCGTTGGAGATATTCACGGACGGCAGCCGCATTGTTTTTCAAAAGTATGAACCAGGCTGTACGTTCTGTGGTTGTTCCGATGCCTTGGAAGCATTTAGGGACAAGCATGTTTGCAAGCGGTGCATTCAAGAGTTAGCCAATTAAGAAAGGGGATATGAACATGGAACAACGGATTGCAGACCTTGAAAAGAAAGTGGAAGAGCTTGAAGCAGCATTGAACGAATCGAAGGAAGCTACGGTTCAAGCCCTAACACTTATCAGCAATCAGATGGAACAACAATTGAACAGTCTTATTGATGACTACAAGAATGGGTTCAAAGAAGCGGCGTTGCAATTGTTAAATGAGAACCTTAAAAACAACAATTAATAAAAGATTTACCGTATTCTGTTACATCCCATACACCCTCTTTAAGTACTATCTCGTAAGGATATATTTCTTTACAGTACTCAGTAAGTGAATGTTCATGTAACGATTGATACAACAGTTTATTTAGATAATTCCTTTGAAAATCAATATTAATAAGTCCTAATCGCATTAGGTTAGTTATTGATGATGCATACAGTTCTGAATTTGTTCTGTTTAATTCTGGGAAAGGGAAAAAGTTAGGGTAAATTTGTTGCTCTGATTTCTTTTCATCCAAGATCATGCAAATAGTGGCTACGCCAACTTTTGTATCATGAGCATAATGCTCAGATAAATATTTGAAATTATTGGCGTCCAAAGGCGATAGCTGCTTGATAATTTCAACAAATGATGGATGCGAAGAAGATATCCTCGAAGTGTCCATTGAAGAAGCTATAAGTCTTGCGAACATCAAACGGAGCACTTCATTCTCAATGTAATACTTAGAGGCTTCAAGGGCAGGGCCAACAATGTTTAAAGGTGGTTCAGTTAACTGATCACTAGGTATCTTTGAAATTTCTCTCCCTATCTCTTCCTTGAACTTTTCAATTCTAGGCTCTAAGTAATTTCGTGCGAAGTGAACAGGCGCAAAAGCTAACCAGAATAGATTACCAACGCCTTCACCTAATTCTTTTGTTGGTTTTTCTAAAAGGTTGGTAGACAACTGATCTACTGGAATTTTTAGCGCAGTAGCGAACTCTTTTAATGATTTGAAATCCAACATGTTCAACTCCCTTCATAGTGTCTGGACAACTCTATTGTATAGGGGATTGGAACCATATTAAAGGAATAAATAGGAAGGATGGTCGGCGAATGAAAAACGAAGCGTAGGCACGAAGACAGTCGTTAACCTGCTTGGGATGCCGCTGACGGAGCTTGTAAGTTGCTCGGTATATCTGGTGCAGGTAAAGGAATCTGCTGCCGATCAATGGCACAAAGTCACTGGAAGAATGGACAAGCTGCTGACAGTAGGACATAGAAAACGCGGAGATGTGGGGGTGCTGGCATGACAGAGATTGCAATGAAAAGAGTCGAATCAATCCGTCATTTGAATCAATTGAAAATGATGCGGAACGCGCCAGGACTCCTTGAAGCAGCATACGATTGGCTGTCGATGGAGATTGCACAGATGGAACGTGAAATCTTCGGGAGAGAGTTGTCATGAGGCCAACTTGTGGATGCGGGAAGCCGGCAGAATACCTTTGCTACGAAGATGAACAGCCGCATTGCGAGGCATGCATGAAAGAAGCAATAGAATGTTCGGTTTATATCATGGTTCGTAAACCAATGGATTGGGGGCGAGAGCTTGGAAGAAATCAGGAAGGCACTAGACAAGCTAGAGAAGTTACAAGATGAAACCACAGGTGTTTCAACACCTGCAGCATTGGCAGATATCGCTGTGTTCTTACGACATGACTTACCGGATATCATTGCTCTTTTGCAGCAGATAGAAAGCGAAATGGCCGCGGTGGGGGCCGCGACCAATTCAACACAGTAATAAAAATAGTTACGTGCATTATATCACAAATTCGGGAGGTTGCAACATGGGTTTGAAAAGAAGCGAAAGCATTACTAACTTGGCAGCGGCCTTGGTCAAATTCCAAAAGGAAGTTGTTAGCCCTAAGAACAACGCTAATAACCCTTACTTTTCATCGAAGTATGCACCGTTACATGAGGTAATTAACGTAATCAGAGAGCCGCTGGCTAAGTATGGACTGTCGTACATCCAATCAACATCTACAGACGAACAAAACGTAACTGTAACAACGTTGCTCATGCATGAATCCGGCGAATTTGTAGAGTCAGAGCCGTTGAGTTTGCCAGGTCTGCAGGTGTTGAAAGGTGGCGGCAAAGATTTCACTCCACAAGGGATTGGTTCAGCAATCACTTACGGGCGCAGATATAGCCTTACAGCTATTTTGGGCATCGCTTCAGAGGATGACACAGATGGGAACGAAGGTACACCGGATCCAAGGAATAATCCGAGTAAGGGAAAGAACCAAGGAACAGGCGCACAAACTGGCACAGGCGGAGTGAAGAAAACGATAGAGGCCAAATACAAGCTTCTACATGATAACAGTTTAGATGGGCTTACAGACTTCATAAAAGAGCATGGAGCCAACGCTGAACAGGTATTGACTCAAATGCTTATGGATCGATAGGGGGCGTAACAATTGCTAAACCGAGTGATTTTGATAGGACGACTTACAAGGGATCCGGAATTACGTTACACACCAGGCGGAGCTGCAACAACTCAATTTACACTTGCGGTAGATAGACCATTTACCAACCAAAGCGGTGAACGCGAGGCGGACTTCATTCCAGTCGTTACTTGGCGGCAGCTGGCGGAGACATGCGCCAACTACCTACGCAAAGGACGTCTCACAGCGGTGGAAGGCCGTATGCAAGTGCGCAGCTATGATAACAACGAAGGAAAGCGCGTCTACGTGACTGAGATAATCGCGGACAATGTTAGATTTCTAGAGCGGTCTACTAATGACGGGGAAGCTCCTTCCTACGGTGAACATCCGCCAACTGGTTACGAAGATAAAGACTTGCCATTCTAGGAGGGCTAATGGAACTTACACGTATCACAGGCGAAATACATGGCGCCTCTCAGCGCCTTAGTAGGTCAGCTGACGCGCTGTTCGACTTGGGTAGGGAAAAGGCTGAGAGCGAAAGAGATTACCGCTCAGCACTTGCTCAAGAGATTCTAAGGCTTAAAGCCGATGGGATGCCTGTATCAATCATTACGGACATAGCAAAAGGCAATGTATCTAAACAGCTTTTTCAGCGCGATTTAGCCGAGGCGAGGTTTAAAGCAGGCATAGAAGCAGCGGACGCGATAAAGGTACAAGTTTCGGCCTTACAAACGATTCTAAAATATCAAACGGATGTGTGATTCATGACACTACCATTTAATCCGGTACCGAAACCGGGCAAGAGTAAGCGAATGAAGCTAACGCAAAAGCAGATGGGCGATATAAGCCCGTCTGTGGATGCGGAGCTAAAGGAACGGAGCAATGGCATATGTGAGATGTGTGGCAAGGCGCGGGCGGTTGAAAGAGCACACCTTACTGGCCGCAAGCAATTAGACTGGAAGACAAAAGTCACGGATCTATTACATCTTTGCATGAAATGTCACGACTGGTTGGATGAAACACCAGAGGGGATAAGATTCCGAAAATTGATAGCACGAGTGATAAATACAGCGCTTTCCACCGAATACCGTAACATTCCGGGAAATTCCGGGAACATCTCAGAAACTACTAGAAGTGAAAGGAGTGTTGACGATGGCTGAAAAGCGCATGCTTTCGAAAGTCATATCTATTTCGGAAAAAGTGAATGAGCTGCCCGACGTATTCGACATGCTGCTTTTCACATGGATGATTCCTCATACAGATGACTTTGGGCGTATGGTTGGTTCTCCAGCCAAGGTGAAAGCACTTGTAGTTCCTTTACAAAGCAAGGATATCAGTGAAATAAAGGCGTCATTAAGCCGTTTACACGATGCCGAATTGATTGCGTGGTATGAGGTTGACGGGGAAAGATTCATTCAGATTTTGAACTTTGATAAGCATCAACAAGGTCTTCATAAGCGAACAAAATCAAAATTTCCTGAGTACATTCCAGACAATTCCGGGAAATTCCCAGGGATTCCCTCTGAACAGAACAGAACTGAACAGAAGAGAACTGAAGAGAACAGAACTGAAGAGAACAGAACTGAACTAGAACAGATTTTTGATAGTCGTAGTCCTGAAAATATTCAAGACAACCCATTCAGATTATTTGAGTCTGAAGGATTCGGTATGTTGAGTTCATTCCTTTCAGAACGAATCAAAGATATGGAGGATGTATACGGCAGCCGTTGGGTATGTGAGGCCATGAAGAAAGCAGTTGTGAAGGGAAAGCGGAATCTTGGATACGTGGAAGGCATTTTAAAGAACTGGAAAGCAAACGGAATAGATGAACCTTGGAAGGAGGAGCATCATGCAGAAGGCAATCAAAGCGCTGGATCTGGAAGAGCTAAAACGACGAGCAGCAGCAGCGAGAGCGAATTCGCGTTCCTCGATAAGCCGGGTAGAAGCTAAATATGAATGCCCTAAGTGTAAAGACTTACGAGGATTTTTCAAAAAGGTACCTCAACGGCACGGCGATATAGAATACTTTGTTGATCTTTGGGTTGATTGTGAATGCGAGAAGAGGCGAAACCTTGAACGGCTATTCAAAGCCTCTGCTATTACCGAGGAGTTCCGTAAGAAGACATTTGATAGCTTTGATCTGAACGTATCGGAAATCGTAAGAGAGGCATATGCAGTTGCTTGTGAGTATGTAAGGGACTTCGACAACATCAAAGACCAACGGCAAAACAGCATAGCACTCCTAGGGCGTCCGGGCAGTGGCAAGACGACACTTCTTATGGCAGCAGCGAACGAGCTCCTACAACGAGGTATAGAGGTTCTCTACTTCCCGTGGGTGGAAGGGTTCAACGAGTTAAAGAACGATTTAGGGGCACTAGATGAGCGTATAGGGCGACTTCAGCGAGCAAAGGTGTTATTCCTTGACGATGTTTTCAAGGGACGAACTGAGCCTACACCGTTTCAACTGGAACAGCTTTTCGCCATTGTGAACTATAGGTATCTTGAAAATCTGCCACTCATGATTAGCTCAGAACGTAGCTTTGCACAGATGTGCGGAATTGATGAGGCAATCGGCAGCCGACTACGAGAAATGGCAAAGGGACATACGGTGACACTGGCAGGAGGAATGGAACTCAACTACAGATTGAGGGGATAGCGATGTGTGAAGTATGCGAAGGAACCGGAGTAATGTATTGGTTAGTTAAAGGCGGTATAAAAACTGGTCCATGTCCATGCTGCAACAATCCAGAAGTGGACGACCATCCGGGGGCGAGATAAATGGAAGACGCAGTTCGAAAGCCTAGTGAAGTTACAAAACGGCAGATGACCGATGAAGAACGGGCAAGGATGGAAAAGATCGGGCCCTATCGGAACTACTTCGGAAAAACAAGTAAATTCGTCATTCCAGGAGCAAGGGAGATGAGGGGATGAACTTTACAGCAGCTACAACATTGCAATTATGTGGAGTTGTAATGGACGAGAATGCGGGCGAGGAAGATAAACAGCAAGCAGTACAAGAGTTATGGAACCGCATCGGAAAAGAAAAGAACGGACAAGAGCAGCATGGGTAAAGAAACACAGCTTCAGGAGATTTGGGAGAGCTGGGACTATCACCTTCGAGAAGCGTTCGAAAGGACCGACAGCATAGCGCGCAAGATGTTTGCGGAAGCTTCCCTGTTCAGCGTTCCAAGGGAAAAAGCAAGAAGCTTTCTTCAAAGCGAAGACGGCGGAACTGTTGGCAGATATAGCGCGTCAGACGAACGGAACATAGGTAGATTTCGATCAGCAGGAATTATTAGGGTGTTTGGTCGTCTGAAAAAATAGAACCTCTTAAAATCAAAAATAGAAGGGGATAGCCAAAATGAGAATTGTAGGAATTGACCCGTCCACTAAGACAGGTATTTGCATCATGGATCAGTTCGGAAACTTGATTGACGCTTTCGAAGTCACTGGGGAAGGTAAAGACCCTAAACGCATGTCTGACATCATTGGGACAACGTCAGAAACACTCGAAGACGGCGATCTGGTAGGTATAGAGGGATTCGGATTCTCATCACAATCAGGATTCATACTGGGGGGTATTGGCTGGGGAATCCGAATGGAAATGTACTTGAGGGGGATTAAGTACATGGAGATAGCCCCTTCTCAACTCAAGAAATTCGCTACAGGCAAAGGAAACGCGAAAAAGGATGAGCTTGCAGTTCACATATTCAAGCATTGGGGATTTGAACACCATAGCGACAACGTAAGAGATGCGTATGTGTTAGCTCAAGTAATGCGAGCCATACGGATGGGAAGTGCAACTACGAAATATCAACGAGAAGTCATAGACGCAATCTTAGCACCGAAACCGGAGAAAAAGAAAAAACGGGCATAAACCAGTATGAGCATTACTGGCGCGGAACTTCGTATGCCATAAACCGAACATATGTACGTGAAAAGGTGGTTTTATGACCAATAAAGAGGTCAAAACAGCAATAGAACAAGTCTTTATCAGATACCGAAAATTCAACATTTTAAACAAGCTCAATCTACCAGAAGTACCAGCAGAAGCACTGATATGCCTCTCGATAGATGACATTGTTTCTGGATTGGATCCAATTGAAAAACAAATCATTCAAGAACGGTACATGAAGCAAGACAGGATATCAGATATGCAAGTTTACACATTCAAGCTTGATCCGCCAGTTAGTGCGGTGACATATGCAAAGATTCGGAGTTCAGCATTTGAAAAACTACTTCTAGCCTTTTCAGAGCTAGGACTATACCAGGGAGGAACTAACCAATGAAAACAATTAACGAATTAGTCAAGGAATCACACATGAACGCAGTATCAAAGGGCTGGTGGGAAGAAGAACGGAGCTTCGGTGAAATTATCGCATTGATTCATTCGGAAGCGTCTGAGGCGCTGGAGGATTACCGGAACAGAAAGAAACCAACTGAGGCATGGTACGAGAAGGAAGTAGACGGCGAAAAGATCGTTGCGGATCGCCAAAGAACACCAGAGTGGAAGCCTTGCGGTATACCATCGGAATTCGCGGACGTTGTTATTAGGGTCTTTGATGCTTGCGGACGGTACGGCATCGACTTGGAACGAGCAATAGCAGAAAAGATGGCATACAACGCAACACGGCCACAGCGTCACGGCGGGAAAGTACTGTGAGGGAGGGAACGGACATGTCAATAAATACAAAGAAGCTATGTCAATTAATCAAATATGCAGCAAGTAGAACCTTGATATGGAGCAAGATTGAAGAAGGTCACACGATAACCGATCGGCATTTCATGGTTACGTTCACAGAAGTCCCTCGGGATGTGATGTCTGTGTTACTCGGGATATTTTTGAGGATACCAGAAGACGGGCAATCGTTGAAAATAATGGGCGGAGAACTACAAGATGATTTCTCGCTACTGAATCATGAAGGTTTAGCAAAGTACAAGGATGCAAATGTTGAGGGGCAAGTAACTCCTTACTTAAAAGACATTGATGGTGTGAAGGCAAGGGTACTGCAAATTGGCGATAGATTTGCATTAGTAAACGACCGATTCATGGGGCTTACGACAGATAAAGTCGTGAGAGGATATGAGTCACCTTTCATGCCAATTTATCTGTCTGGCGGCGCTATTCTCGTCCTTCCGTTCAGATTTTCCACAGGGGAAGCAACGCAAAGCGAATTACTTAAAATCACTACTCATTTTGAATACAGCATCCTAAGGGAGGGAATAGAGTGAACAAGCTGAGCCTATTCTCAGGTATTGGAGGAATAGACCTTGCGGCGGAATGGGCAGGCATGAACACAGTCGCATTTTGCGAAAGGGAGCCGTTCCCGCAGCGAGTGTTACGCAAACACTGGCCTAATGTCCCAATATATGACGATGTGTGTGAACTCACTAGGGAGGTTTTAGAACGGGATGGAATCATCACAAACGATAGAGCAATTGACATTATTTCAGCCGGATACCCTTGCCAGCCTTTCAGTAATGCCGGGAAGCGAAGAGGCACGGAAGATGACCGCCACCTCTGGCCAGAAGTTGCTAGACTCCTATCGGAGATCAGACCCCGTTGGTTCCTTGGTGAAAATGTTGCTGGGCACATCACTTTGGGGCTCGACGATGTGCTTTCTGACTTGGAAAGCCTCGGTTACGCAGCGCAAGCAATTGTTATTCCGGCTTGTGCCGTCGGCGCCCCGCACAGAAGAGATAGAGTCTTCATTCTGGGCTACACCGACAGCATCGGAGACTACAGCAAGGGAAAATATCGAACTGACCGAAACGGGAAGAAGAAAGTGTTCGAACGGAAGCAGTCACAGTTTGAATCTAGCAACAATGGTGAAGATGTGGCCAACTCCACAAGCGAGAGATTTTCGAAGCGGAGACAACCCGGATTCACCTCGTCAAGAACGGAAACAGAATCAAGGATGGAGTCAGAACCTCAACGATGCAGTGAAACTTTGGCCGACACCGACTGCAAGCCAAGACTGGAAACCGATCAGACCTCTAGCTCCATCCGAAGCGAACGGGACACATGGAACAATGTTAGTCGGAGCTGTGGGGAATCAACACCCGGAAAAAGTAGGTGGTCAACTGAACCCGGACTGGGTGGAATGCCTTATGAATTTTCCAATTGGTTGGACGGACGTGGATTTAACCCATTAGATGCACTGGTGAAATGGATGGAAGAGTATCCACAGCCTGCGCCTATGGGACAGCCGCAACACGACTGGGAGCCGCCCCGAGTAGCAACCGGTGTCAAGGATCGAGTAGGGCGGTTGAAGGCGCTGGGGAATGCGGTTGATCCGGCACAGATATTCCCTGTTTTGTACGCAATCAAAGCAATAGATGACTATATGGGCAAAGCCCAAGGGGAGAGAACATGAACCAAATAACGTTACTGGAAAGAAGGTTGGCAGCGGCAGAACGGAAAACGGAACAGGCAGCGGAAGCACGGCGGAATCTTGGGCTAGGTGCTTCCCGTGCAAGGGTAACAACGGCTAACGCTAGATGGTCAGCGGCTGCCGAGGAACGGGATAGAGTTATGGAGCAGTTACAAAAGGCGAGGGAGAGTGTAGAACGATGATCAAACAAGCTTTGCAAGAGTGGAGAGAGGAAGCAAAACAACGCTTCGGTGAAGATGGGAGCAAGTGGAGGTTTAAATGCTCATCGTGCGGACATGTACAGTGCGGACAAGACTTTATAGACAAGTGTGGGATGGAACTAGCAAAAGCAAAAAGCTCAGTTTACCAGGAGTGTATTGGACGGCATGCAGATGGTGCTGGTTGTAATTGGGCAGCATACGGATTCTTGGGGACGGCTGGAAAAGGACGTGTTGTCATTACGCCAAATGGTGATGAAGTAGAAGTTTTCGACTTTGCAGATTAAGGGCCTTCGGGCCCTCTATGGGAGGTAAAGGGATGAATACAGGGTTGATAAACATAACGGCGATGATAAAAGACGGAGGCCACCGGAACCTAATGATTAAACCGGACATGCTCGGAAAGTTGGCAGAATCTATTCACAACAAAGGATTCGAATATGTTCAACTCCTTGCTGAAGATATTGTGGTGGTCGGATTCATGGTGACCGGTTCACAGACAGGCGAACGGATAATCATACTTGGGGATGGTGAACAGAATGAATAAGCTAACGGATGAAGCCAGAAGAGAATGGGGAAAGAATCTCATTTTGCTGCAATCTACTTGTGGAAATGTTGAAGTTTCCGTTGATTCAGATGATTTATGTGATCTTATTGAATCCGAAAAGGCAGGATGGGAGGAAGCCGACAAATGGCTCGCGGAAGCTATAGCAATGCCCAACACCAGATGCATATGACGCAGCGTGTAAGGCGCTACGGAAGCATAGAGAGGACAATGTAAAGCTTCGGGAAGAAGTAGAACGGCTGAAAGAAGAGTACGCAGCAGAAAGAGCTTCGCATAACGAACATGTGGCGGAGTTACTAAAAGTCGAAGGGCAGCTCCAAGACGCTCTCACTGTCATATCTAATGCTCTTACGGACGTTATGGATATATTAGCTGTCTCAGAAATGGAACGCCGAAACATGGAGTTGTGCCCACAATGCAATATGTTGAGCTTGCACGATGAGTTGCAAGCAGCTATTGACCGCATACAGGAGGGGAGAACGGAATGAGTGACTATTATTTGAGTGGAGAAGTTGAAAAATGTTCGTCATGCAATGGAAGAGGATACACATCTTCGGAGAACCATCCTGATTGTCCAGTGTGCAGCGGCGCAGGTTATGTTGAGGTCAAGGAGGGGAAGCAATCATGAGAATAGATGAACATGGAACGGTTTGTACAAGTGGAGACGAGATGGAAGAGTTCATGGAATGGGCTAATGAACAACCGGATTTTGGTGAAATGACCTTCAAGGAAGCAGTTAAACGGTACATTTCTTACCAATCAGAGGAGGAAAAAACGGTGGTCAACCTTAGATTTTGTTTCTGGATAAGTCCGGAAGCTGAAATGGCTCATGATGAAGACGGGAATCCAGCAGAATGTTATTCACAGATAAAGCTTGGAGGTTGCAAAAATCCTCCTGATGACATGAGAGCAGAACATAAACGGCTTGCAGTATCATTGGCAAAACAGCTTCGCATCGATCCTGAATGGGTGATTCCGATCACTGAAGAAGAATACGATCATGAGAATGGGGAGGAAACAGAGTCATGACATATCAGGTGGGTGACAGCATCGATTTAATCAGAGCCTTAATACAATTCGAAGGTAATTACACGTTTGCTATGACCACAAGAAACTATGACCGATTAGGGGGAGTTTGCTTTAGTGGCAATCATAACGTAACTCGAAACAGTGTGAATTTTGTATTGGATAAAGAAATGGTCGAATCGTTAAAAGCGGCAAAATCCATCGAAGAAGTGATTGAAATTTACAGGGAGATAGGTTTCTTCGCTGAGTCAGGAGGTACAGGGGATGAGTAGACAATGGTATGACAATGAATTTACGAGAAACTTCGTTGACTTGGTATTCAAAAAGTCCCCGGAGGCATTCATCAATAGCAGCCATGAATTAATTATCGAGCCAGAATACAACATTTACTTGGGATTAAATCGGATTGAATCTGAGCTTGATTTGAAGATGAAGGTTTTATCATGGTTATCAAGACCAAGCTGCAAAGGCGTAAGTAAGAAGGTTAAGTTGCTAATACGTGGAGTGGTAAATGACTCTTTGTGTACTGACTTTTCAGAGGATGAGATGAGAGAAATATACACGTATCTAGGTAATGACTGTAATCGAAACATGAGTATCAAGTTCATCGAATCAGGCTTTGACATTTCAGTTCTGGGGAGGGCATAGGGGATGAGTAGACCAACTAAGTTCCAAGCATATGACACTGAATTGAATGTAATGATCACATGGGAAGAAATCATTGAATTAGATGACTTAGGTCACAAGCCGTTTGTGGCAATGTTAAGTGAACCAGATAAATACAAGGTACGCCAATTCACAGGCCTCCACGACCGCAACGGGCAGGAGATATATGAAGGTGACATAATAGAGTATTATTACGTTCTGCCGAAATATAAGGAATACTTTATAGATAACAAACGTCACCGCGAATTTATAGGAAGAGAATTGAAGCGTATTGCCAAAGTAGTGATCTATAAATTAGGAATGTTTTGTGTTGATAGCGGAGATTCTTTTTTACATCCTACACCTTTGGATCTACTCGTTAATAAGCATTTTTATGATAGTGATGAAGCTAGGGATTACATCTTCGATTGTGTTCAAGATGGAGTTTCGTCGCGATCTGAATTGGAGTGGATATTAAAGGGTGTAAAAATATAGGTAACAAATACGAGAATCCAGAGCTGCTGAAAGGAGATAGTAAGGATGCCTGAAACAACACAGCAGCCGACAAGAGACTGGGAAGATGATTGGAATATATGCAAGCAAGCTTCAGAAGGGCCGTGGAAATGGGAAGACGGGAACAAAGAGTATAGCGAGTATGGAAAGATAACAGATTCTGATGGGTTCAGTGTGTGCTGGTTTGGAAACTACACGACTTATTATCCTATTGCGGGAGAAGAACCGGAAGAAAAAGATATACAATTCATGACCAACTCCCGTGTAGCACTCCCTTATTGGCTACAGCAGTACCAGAAGAAAGATGAAATGTACAAAGAGCTGGCGAGGTTCATAGCAAAGAAAAATTGTGATTACTATTCACTCAAGTTCAAATTTCTGCGGATGCGCAAAGAGTGTGAGGCTGAAAAGCAAAGAGCAGATGAAGCCTAAAAGCGCTTATCCGTACTCAAGAAATCAATTAGTTCTTGGCGAGAGACATATATTGCTGACGGACACAAAGCAGAATTAGAACTTACAAATGACATTCTGAAGATCATCGAGATGCTAGAAGTAATCGGGGTGGAGTGATGAAAGTAACCGCTAAGACACATTGGGTATGGACAGAACGGGCGGCAGAAACATGGGACAACCGGTATAAAGGGCAGCAGCGAATTGCAGGGAAACCGATCAAAGGCGAGGCGGAAGAGTCCACAGAAGTAGAACCTGCTTGGCTGCTACGTGGTTATGTCATAGATGCATCGGAATATGTACAGGAAGGCCAACTATCTCTATTTGAGATTTGTGGTGATCACCAATGGAGGATTTGATACCAGAATACAAGGATACACGCAAGGCGCTGCAGCGGAAACGCGAGGAATTGAAACGGCTGCGGGATTCCAAGAAGGAAGAACGGACAAAGCTCATGGCAAAAGTGACTTTGCCGACTACCTTCCAAGCAGAACGGGATGACTTAGAGGCAGCTATCGTGGCTCTTGAATCTGAAATGAAGACATATGGAGAAATGATATCAGATTCCGAGTTCATTCTAGAATGGCTGGAGACGGGACGCAGACCTGGTAATAAGCGAGGTATTGAGCGCAGGGCAGCATATCAACGCGAGAAACCCATTGATCCTGTTCATCTCCAAGCATATATAGCTAAGACATCATCTGGAGGAGCCGTGCAAGTAGATCGGTTAAGCGAAAGGGAAAGAGAACGAATAGAATTTGCTTTAGGCGAGCTTTCTCTGAGGGAAAGGGAATGTTATGAGATGGTCATTGGTGGAGGCTTATCCTACGGTGAAACGGCGGAGATTACTGGATTAAGCAAGAGTTCTATTCAGTGGTTTGTGGACGAGGCTAAAAAGAAACTCCATCATCATAGTAGGCAGGTAGATTTATTTGATCTTATCACTTAAGACGGGGATGCCCGTCTTTTTTTGTATGCCATTCGAACTAGATATTGTGTATAATTATGGATATTCATATAATAAAACGGGGGTACTGACATGGATTGGAGACACAGAGACTGGCTGTGGGTGATGGTATGTATTTCATTAACATTTGGAGCTGCACATGCTAATGATATTCAAGTAATGAATTTAATATCCTATGGCGCAACCTTCGTATCGATATCACTAGCATTTGTAGCGATATACATATCAGTCAGAGAAGCGACGAAGGCAGATAATTTGAAAGGCGATCTAAGTATGATATTAGGCGAACTTAAAGAAAAAGTTGGACAAGTTGACAACAAACTTAGTTTCATAGATCCTGACACGGTTGCCGCAACCATAGTAAAGAGGCCTCTTGACGAGTTCCATGAAGATCTGATAGAAAAAATAGAATCTGTAACATCAGTCTCGCGTGAAGAAACTGTAAGAATAGCTGAAGAAGAGACCAAAAAGTTATACAAAAAACTAAAAGACGATTTAGTGCAAGAAATAATCAAAGCTAATAACAAACCGCTATTCAAAAGCACGGAAGCGCCTTTTAACAGGATTATTAGCGACCGCGATCCGTTGCAAATAGCGTATCGAAATTCTGCATTAGATGCATTAGATGATATACGGATAGATCGTAGGGAAGATCGTAGAATAATTGTTTCAAGTAGTGAAAAAAATAACCCCATACGAAAGCCACCTATATATAAGACGATAAAAAGCGCGGTTAACAACTCCGGGTACGGACGCAAATAAGCGATATACCGTACACTTCCGGTGGAAACCGCGCAGCGTCTACTTAACTTGTTATTTATAACCTTCCTCCATAGCCGCTCCTTAGGGGGCGGTACTTTTATTAAGATTAATAGAAAAAGAGATACATCTTAAGTTAAATAATGGTATTATATAGGAGAGAGTTGGAAAATAACTCTACTACATATGAAGGTGGGATACTATGAAAAAGTTTGTATCAACGCTTCTAGTATTCGCATTAATGTCGGTGTTCTCGATGAGTGCATTTGCTATGCCGGGTATGGGGGATACAATGGAAAAGGCTATTAAAATTGAGCCTGGTATCAAATTTAATGGTGTAATCCAAGATTCTACGGATTATGATTGGTTCGAATGGGAAAATAATACATCAAAGAATAGATTCTTCTCTTTTGAAATTAAGTCACCATCAGCAGAAAATAATCTGCAGTTAGGAGTGCAATTTTATCACCGATCCGGACACGGACGACTATCTAGTCCGTTGTTTGCAGAAAAGGTGGGACGTCTCCATCGGATAGTTAATATTTTCGTTCCTGCATATTATGGGAAGATATACCTATTTGTAAAATCGACTGGAAATAAACCTGAACCTTACGAAATAAACCAATTTGCAATAGGATATGAAAGACCAGGTGATGAAAAATAGAATCGAAATGAGTCGCTGAAAGTCAGCGGCTTTTTTTCATAGGAGGAAATACCTTCATTAGAGTCGAAGTATGACAACAATAGATTATAATCGAATTATAAGTCTATAGGAGGTGGGTGTATGGGTAAGTTAACGGATCTAGATAAAGCAATATTTAATTACAAGCGCGAATACAGAAGAGAACCGGAAAAAGTTAATGTAAGTATTAAATGCTTCAATGAAATGATGAGAGAACCGGAAGCACGCCAAGCAGTGAAATTATCACATGATGGAAGCTTAACAATAATGGGTATACCAAGTGAAAAGAAACCAAAACAAACAGAAGATTACATATTCGAATAGTCGCCCACATGGGTGGCTTTTTTATTTTATATAAAGGAGATGATACACATGGCATTGACACCGAAACAAGAAACATTTGTGGCAGAATATCTAATCGATCTCAATGCCACACAAGCAGCGATTAGGGCAGGATACAGCGCCCGTACAGCTCGTAAGATAGGACAAGAGAACCTAACAAAACCAGACATACAGAAGGCCATACAGGATGCTATGGACGCGCGTTCCCAACGGACTAAGATAACAGCCGACCGTGTGTTAGAAGAGTATGCAAAGATAGGTTTCGCGGACATTAAGGATTATCTATCATTCAGGACAGAAAAGACGGTTGTAGGATATCATGAAGGACAACCAGTGATCGATTACGCGGATGTCATAGAAATGAAGCCCAGTGACGAAATAGATGGAGCTGCAGTGGCTGAGATAAGGCACACAAAGGAAGGCATAGCATTCAAGTTACATGACAAAAAAATCGCGTTAGACTCAATAGCTCGCCACCTTGGCATGTTTAATAAGGATGCATTGACCGTAAATGGGACAATGAGCCATGAGCATAAGCACGACTTGAAGAAACTCAGCAAAGAGGAGTTGGCGAACCTTGAGCACATCATTACAAAAGCTGCCGACACTGACTGAGGTAAGACAAGCGCGGGCATATGTTGATTTCTCATATTTTATCGATTATGACAGTGAGTTCAGAGATCGAGAAGGAAAGCATCTGGACGTGTTGGACGATGCATTAATGAAAGTGTCATCTGGAGAGCTAAAACGCCTTATAGTTACAATGCCGCCACGACACGGGAAATCGGAGCGTGTATCAAAGAAGTTTCCATCCTGGCATGTAGGAAGAAATCCAAATGATGAAATCATAGTAGCCTCTTACTCTTTAGACCTGAGTAGGGGCTTTTCTCGTATTGCAAGGGATACGCTTTCTAGCCATGAAGAAGTGTTTGGCGTTCAAATAGATCCTAAGAATCAATCATCTGAATCGTGGACAATTGACGGCTGCCGTGGCGGTGTAAATGCCGCTGGTGTCGGCGGTGCGATTACAGGTAAGGGCGCTAGAATAGCAATAATCGATGACCCTGTTAAAAATGCGGAGGAAGCAAATTCAGAGGTTATCAGGGCTAAGATATGGGACTGGTATACATCCACTCTCTATACCCGGTTAACGCCAGATGGCCGTATTATTGTCGTTATGACACGTTGGCATGAGGATGACTTGGTTGGGCGGCTGCTCAAGAAAGAGGCGGAAGAGATAAAGGCAGGTACCCATGAAGGTGAGACGTGGACGGTAATCAACTTTCCTGCTATTGCCGAGGATAACGACTATTTGGGTAGAAAGGTAGGAGAGCCATTGTGGCCAGAATACGGATTTGATTTAAAACGGATGATGCAGATTAAATCAGATGTAGGCTCATATGTGTTCAATGCCTTGTACCAGCAAAGACCGAGCGCAGCTAAAGGTACTATCTTTAAACGTGAACACTTCAACTATTACCGTGAAGAGATTATCCATAATGCCCAATACTTCGTGCTTGGTAATGGCAAGAGATACGCAAAGCAAGATTGTTGGTGCTTCCAAACGGTGGATACAGCGAATAGTGTTAAAACGATTAATGACTATTTTGTTGTAACAACAATATGGGTTACGCCTGAACATGATTTGCTTGTTGATGACGTATTCCGGACACATATTGAAGGTCCAGAGCAAAAGAAATTGCTCAAACAAATGGAACAGCGCTATAGAGTTAAGTTCCAAGCAATAGAGGACAAGACATTCGGTACCAACCTTATACAAGAGTGTAAGCGCGACGGCATGACAATCCTTCCTGTGAAGGTAGACAAGGATAAGGTAACGAGGGCATTGCCGATGGCTGCGCGGTATGAAGTGGGAAAGGTATTCCATCGAGAAGGCACGCTATGGTTGGATGATTTCGAAGCAGAGTTAATGTCATTCCCGCGTGGTAGTAATGACGACCAAGTAGATACCTTGAGTATGGCAGGTGAGATTGTCCACACAATCAGCTTAGGACAAGAAGAAGCATGGTCAGCTACGCCAGAAGCATTGCCTGATAGACGGCGTGACTTTGAAGACGATGACGATGACGATATACCAAGTGTACAAGGATTCTGGTGAGGTGAGATATGGGAACGCTCGTAAGGTTTAAAACAGATCAGGATCATGTTGTAGAGGCATTGGAAGACTTATTGCAGCGTGCAAGAGATGGGCAGATAAAAGGATTTGTATTTGCTGCCGATCTTGATGATGGGAACGTAGCGACAGCGTGGTCAAACAGGGAATTAATGCAGCGCGCTTATCTAGTGACACATTTGCAGGCTGACATAACATATGGAGTCATAGAAGCAAATATAGACCGCTTGATTGAATACGTGTGAGGTGAGGACAATGGAATATGCACTAATAGCGGTGATCGCATTATTGATGGTCATCGTTTTTTTGTGTCTTCGTATAAAGGCGCAGGATGCAATGATAAATGATTTGACCAATAAGCTTATGGCGCGAAACTATACAGATTACGTGACAGGTACAAGTGCTCGCGATGCTCCTACAGAGGAAATACACGTTAGGAAGCCATTAAGCTGGTACGATGATCCGAATATGCCGGACGGTGATAAAACGTGAAGTTGATAGACAAGTTTAAGGGTATATTCTCGGATGGGTCTGGTGAGAAGCAAGACAGCACCAATCCCAATACACCGGAACAGCAGAAGCTATGGGAAATGGTTAATCAGGATTACCAGGTGTTCAAGTCCGCGCGTCAACCAATGGAGAGCATATGGCAGCAAGAACAACGCTTCTATATGGGTGACCATTGGCGCGGATTGAGAACAGAAGCTGTATCAAAGTTACGGCCTGACGCGGTGGAGAATGTAGCCTTCTCGCAGATAGAATCTATCGTTGGTAAGCTGACGGGGTGGATGCCATACCCTGATTATACCGCGATAGAGCCAAGCGACGAGGAAAAGGCTCGTGACCTGAATGACTTCATGCCATATGAGCTGCGCCAAATTAAATTCAGGCACAAGCATACACGGGCAGTACGGCGCTGTGTTATTCACGGGCCACTTATCTACAAGACAATATTTGATCCAACCATAGAGGGCGGACGTGGCATGCACCGGTGGCAGGGTAGGAACGATATCCTTCCAGTTGATTTGGGGAGCTTCTTCCCTGATCCGCGTGTTACGGACTTCATACACCTTCAAGACATGTCAGCTATCGTAATCCATACACGGCGACCGCTGGAATACTTCAAGAAACGTTGGTCAAAGCAAGGTGGTAAGGTACTGCCTGATAACGTATCAACTGATGTCGAGATATTCAACACGGACGATTATGACGCAACCGGTGGAGAATCATCGACAAATACAACAGTAGGTGATAAGACATCGGGCCTTATCGAATACTGGTATCGCGGACTACCTAAGTTGGTGAGTGATGAGGACAAAGAGTTGTTCAAAGAACAAGCCGAGGAGAAGCTTGCACAAGGCATTGATCCATCTGAGATGATGGCAAAGGCTTCAGGAAGCATGGAAGGTGTACATTGCATCTACATTTCCACGTCCGGTGTGTTCCTTGAGCATAAGGCGTATGTATACGATCATGGGCAATATCCATTCACGGCACGCACACTCTACCCCGAAGAAGGAAACATCTGGGGTAAGGGCTTCATGCGTGACATGATAAAGCCTCAGATATTCAAGAACAAGTACGCTGAAATTGCCATTGAAACGATGGCGAAGATGGGTAATGGCAGTATCATGTACGAGGAAGGTGCTATTGCCAAGCCGAGAGTATGGCAAGAACATCGCGCCATACCGGGTGCTATGCTTCCAGTTGCCCATGGACGTATGAATGGCGTAAAAGAGTTGGATGGTGTAAACGTCCCGAGTACCGTTTTCAATATGCTCAACTACTATGATGAGATGATGCAAAAGATCCCTGGACAGTTTGATAGCTCCAACGGTCAAGCCGATTCCCGCATTACGTCAGGCGAACAGGCAAAGGCGCTTATGGCTGCTGCTGGAACGAGGTTGAATACTGTATCCGATCTAATTAGCGAGGCGCTTGCGGATGTATTTACCCAGTACGTCGAATTGATTGCCCAGTTTTACACAAATGAGCGCATAGCGCGTGTAACAGGGCGCAACGTGTCTATCAGTCGTGACTCTCTCGTTAGTACAGTTGATGCTGAGTTTGACACAGGAGAGCAGTTGCAAGATCCTGAAACGGGTGAAATGATGTCTGATGTACGTCCGGTACAAGAGGAATTTGTCCCAGAATTCGACATCAACGTGCACATTGGCGTAGATAAGCCGCAGGATAGAGAGTATTGGCTACAGTTGGCTATGAATTTGCTCAATGCCAAAGACCCTATTTCAGGCTTACCGATGATTGACGCTGAGGCAGTTCGATTTGTTATCCAGACAGGCCGTATGGAGCCTATGGACGTGATCCAGCGGCGTATTGAGGAGCAGGCAGGCATACAACAACAGTTTGTGCAGGCACAGCAGCAGGCGCAGCAGTTGGCGCAAGAGAACGCATCTTTACAACAGGCTTTAGGTCAGTTTACAGATCAGCGTATGCAGCAAGAACAGGCTGACAAACAATTCAACCAATCAATGCAGCAACAGAAGATGGATATGGAAAAGATCAAACTGATTAATGACATGTCCAACCAAATGAATACAGGGCAGCAACCTATGTTGCCTTAGTAGGGCTATCACAGTGCAGTGGTAGCCCTTTTTATATCAGCTCCCACCCATAGGAGATTAGGAGGTATACGAATGTCAGAAGTAGACCACGGCGCCACCCATAGCGCAGGAGTCGAAGAGCAAGGCCAGACAGTCCACCCACAGGCAGACGAGCACCAACAGTCCATGAAAGAAGCATTCGCATCGTTTGGACTGGACTATCAGCAAGAAGAACTGGCAGCAGAGTCAGAAGGTGAACATCCTCCCATAGATCGTGAACCAGAAGATGAGCAGCCAGAACGTAAGGGGATCACGGTCAAGCACAACAAGGAAGAAGTGTTTATTGACGAGGACAAGATCCCGGAATATGCCCGGAAAGGACTCAATTACGAAAAGATTGAGGGAAGGGCAAAACAGTATGAAAGCGCGCTTGATCGAATTGCAAGACAGCAGGGATTCAAAGACCATTCAGAATTGGTTGCGAACCTTGACCGCATTGAGCAAGAAGCTATCCAGCGCCAACATGATCAATTTGAGCAGTACAAGAAGCAGATGCGTGAAGAGGCCGAGAATGCCGGTCTTGATCCTGAAGCAGTTGAACAGTATCTCGAAAATCATCCGATGCTTAACCAAGCAAAAGAGGTATTGGAACGCGAGTCACAGGCACAGGCTATCCGCAAGCAAGAGGAAGAACAACAACGGCTTTTGCAGGGGTGGGAAGATCTATTCCGCAAATATCCGCAGCTAGCAGAGCAAACGGGTGAAGATGGTAAGGCTGATTGGATGACACCAGAAATGGAACGACGTATCAAACGTGGATATGATCCGATCGACGCGTATGAGCTGGTACATCGAGATAGCATCATAGCAGACGAGCGGAAACGCGCTGAACAGTCGACGTTAAAGCAGCAACGGCTTAACAAGCGAGTGCAGGTTGAAGGAGCAGGTGGTACTGATTTAGAACCACAAGCACCGCCTGAATTGGCTGCGGCATTCGCAATGTTTGATATCGATCCAAAGAAAGCGCAGAAGTATGCAAAGAATTTTGAATAGGAGGAAATTTCATTATGGCTAAAGGGTTTGTTTATGTTTACAACGATTACGGGAAAGATCCTACACGCATAACACAACATTTAATGACTGACGATGAAGCAGGGTTTGCAGGTGAAGCAATCAAGATTTCAAATGGTAGAGTAACAAAGGCCGGGCCAACAGATGCTGTTGCAGGATTCCTCACGGCGAATGTGAAGCCGGGCAAGAATGTACAGACGGAATATATACTTGCCCGTGAAGGTGATTGGTATGATGCACCATTCACTGGTACACCTGCTGCTGGGTTTGTATCAGGTGCTGCTGCTGTGGCTGTGGCAGTAGACGGGTTGGCTGCTGATGCTGCTGTTGTTGCGGATGGATCACTGTCTATTTTTGAAGTTAACAATAATAACAAGACGTGCCGCGTGAAGGTTAAAAAGCGGCAGTTCTCGTAAGGGGGATAAAAATATATGCAAACAGCACTACGATGGGATCCACGAGTTTTAGAGCCAATTTTCAAAGAACTTTATTCGATGGAGACAAAAACAAAAAGGACTTCATTCCATTACTCTACAATGCAACAACATCTACAAAAGCAATGGAGAGTTACGAAGGTGTCGGCGGTGAAGGCTTGATGGAAGAATGGAAACATTCGAATAACCAAGTTTTCTATGAAGACATCGACGAATTATGGCAGAAAATCATCAAGAACCGCAAGTTCTCTGATGGTCGCGTTATCGAACGCGACTTTGTTGACGATCTTGAACTTACCGAAATTAAACGCCGCATAACATCTCTGGCAGACGCAGTATACAAAACACAACAGTTGCAATGCGTAGAGTTCTTGAACAACGCTTTTGTTGGTACAGGGCCAAACTGGCGTGGCCGAAACGACAATTACTTGGGGCCTGATGGCAAACCGTTGTGCGCGGCCGATCATCCTTATAGCCCGACTAATGACAAAGACGTTCAGTCCAATCTTGGCAATAAGGCACTTACTATTGACTCTTGGGATGAAACAGCAGTTGCTATGCAGGAATGGAAAGACGACCGCGGTAATCCGTTGGCAGTAATCCCGGATACGCTCATTGTTGCGCCATATAACGCACGAGCAGCGTTTAAAATCGCAGGATTGCCGGATTCTGAATTGCCCAAGTATGAGCCTGGTTCCAATAACTTTGACGCGAATATGTACATGGGTAATATCAAAGTCATCGTTAATCCATTTATCAATCCTACTCAACGTAAAAACTGGTGGGCTGCCGATTCTGCACGTTTGAAGCAATTTAACATCTGGCAGTGGAGACGTAAGGTGGAGAACGGAACGATGACTGACTTCGACACCGAGGCTGCCAAATATAAAGCAATCGGTCGTTGGGCATACGGTTTCACTAACTATTCCTTCATTTTCGGTCACAAAGTACAATAGGGGGCTTCGGCTCCCTTATTTCTTTATGGAGGTGCTTTATGTATCGGGATGAATTAGACGCCTTAAATGGAATCTATGAGCAGCAGAAACGAATAATTGAGCTTCTGGATCAACTGGTGAAGAAGGGCGGTGAGCCAGAGGATGCTTCTAAAGGACGTAGTGGAAGAAATACAGGAAAAGGCACCAAACAACTTCCTGTCACCCAAGTCGATAGTAAGGAAGGTAACTCAGGTACGTGATAGGCTCATACGCACGTATGGTTCCGCGCAACAGCAATCGGAAGTAGTAACCACTGCAATTGATTTGTGGAAGGGACAAAGCCTGTATATCCCTCCTTGCCCACCGGGAAATGTGACAGACGTAGATATCTATGACACTGCATATGGCGGCGCAGGACGATGGCGGCGAATACAACAGAAGCAATTCAATCTGCCAAGTCCAAAAGAGCCATACTACTATTTCGTGGCTGGAAAGATAGGGATCTACCCTGTGCCAACGACGAACGCTGAACAAGGTATCAAGATACACCATGTACCAGTGATACCGCCTTTGACGCTCAATGACATGGATAAACCAACGGGATTTGACCCCGATTTTGATATGGTTCTGGTATATGGTGTGCTACGGGAAATCACAGATAACAATGACTATGACATTCGCTATCAGCAATTATTGATCGAGTATCAAACGGCAAATAGCGGATATGAAGTACATGTAATACAGGAAAGGTGGTAATGCCATGAGCCGTTATCCATGGCGGAATACAAGCGAGGACATATCTAGCCAAACGCCGTCACAGTGGGAAACTCCAGGAGGGGCACAGAAAAAGGCAGACCAAGCTGAACAAAACGCCAAAACGTACACAGATCAGCAGATGGACGCTCATGTTGGCAAGGGCGGAACGGCTCATGCCAATGCTGTACCTAACGGATTAGCTGGCTTTATGACGGGGGAGGACAAAGCGAAGTTGGACGGGGTGCAGGTGGGGGCAAACAACTATGTTCACCCTACAACGCATCCGCCTTCAATTATCGCACAGGACGCAAATAATCGGTTTGTTTCGGATGCGGAGAAGGCAACATGGAATGCGAAAGCAACAACCGATGAAGCAACACAGGCATCAAAAGGACTAATGTCGGCTGCGGACAAAACTAAATTGGATGGTGTACAGACGGGGGCAGAAGTAAACCAAAACACATTTTCCAAAGTGAATGATGTGGCTGCTAAAAATAAAACAGACTCACTCAAAATTAAAGGTGGTATTGGAATCACTATAACCACATCCCCTGCTAACAATGAAGTCACAGTGACAGCTACTGGGAATGCTACTCCAGGTCCACACGCAGAAACACATTTACCAGGTGGGACAGATGTAATCCCTTTTGCTACAGATACAACAGGCGGATTAATGAGTGATAAGGATAAGAAAGATCTAACTGCTACTGTGACTCAGCTTGGGCAAACTACATCAACTCTTAACGCTCATGTTGACGATACTACTAAACATATTACTGCGAGTGAACGAAACACATGGAATGCGAAAGAAACACCGGACGGCGCACAGGCTAAAGCAAACCAAGCTGAGACGAATGCAAAGAATTACGCAGCGCCAAAGGAACATGCTCATGATGCGTCTGCTATCATATCTGGAACTTTTGTAGCTGCGAGATTACCAATATTGGATTCTGTTAATAGCACTTCAACACAACACGCAGCTACAGCGAACGCAGTAAAAGCTGCATATGATCGAGCTGAACAGGCTTTTACGTCAGCCAGTGACGGGAAAAACCAAGTCGCTGCCGCTATCACTGGCAAGGGCGTGCCCGCATCAGGCAGCGATACATTTCCGGTATTGGCACAGAAAATATGGCAGATCACGACTGGTGTGCCAAGCGCCAAAATTACAGTACCGGCATCAACGTCTACAATCACATTTAAAGAGGCTGGCGCAGCAGGAGGAAGATCCGAATACTATGTTGTGGTGACAGGGCTTGGGTTCCGAGCCAGATACATCATGATCCAACAGTGGCCCGGAACATATGCTCCGAGGTTTAGATCAGAGTACGTCGCCGATAAAGGTAGCCTTGTATACACCGATACGTCAGATTACACCCATTTCGAGGCTGTTCAAGCAGATTCAATACCTAGTATTGGGTCGTGGAATAATCCTACAATAACACCGGATGGATTTCTGATGCCTGTGGGACAGGATTCATCACATGCTGGACAAGACGTGTTTATAGTAGCTATGGGATAGGAGGTCAGTAGTATGGAAATAGGACGTAGAATCTATTACGATTTAGCATCCGGTGAGGTAATTGTAGATACTGGCGAGCGTTCAGGGGGCTTAGTAATTAAAAAACTATAGAAGATGACATCAAAGTTTTTAAATCATTGTTCGAGCGAAACCGGGAGTCGTTTGATTACATTGAACTTGATTACGGGCAATATGCTGAGGACTTTGCTACACGCTCGGGGTACAAAGTCAATGTCAAGACGAAAAAATTAGAGTTCACATATCCTAATCAACCGGAGCCAGAGCAGCCGAGCAGGAAGCCTCTGACGGAAGAAGTGGATGAGTTGAAGAGTAACCATGAGAACTTAGTCAAACAACTATCGGATAAGGGTGTAATATGAACCTGCAGCAAATAATAACTGAAGCTGACATCCTAGTTCCAAATGAGGTGTCGACAGCGGACAAGGTTGTATGGCTGAATGCTATCAATCAAGACTTTTTCAATGTGGTTAAGATACCAAAGATGGCATGGTTCGATTCTATCGCTGGGCAGAATGTGTATGAACTGGCTGCCGATGTTCGAATGAAGAATACAGATATGTGCATGGTAGGAATGATCCAATATCGTAGTATACAAAACGATAACGTTTCACCATTGCAAAACAGCTACATGATTGACGACGAGACACATACTCTTGTACTCACCCCTGCACCGTACCAGTCGGACATGCAGGGGCTTGTTCGTTATCGGCGTATTGCTATAACAACATTCACTACAAGCAACTTGAATGCCACACCGGACGCACCGGAGGAATACCACTGGACGTTCATTCCTGCACTGGCCGCGTATATCGCGAATACGCAGGATGACGGCGTGAAGGCAGGAAACTATGAGAGCCAATATAAAGCAGCTTGGAATGTGGCTGCACAAAACTATCAAGTGGGTGATTCCATTTGAAGCCTATTCAATATACATCACCAAAATATCAACCATTACCCGGTATATTGCCGCCGATACCAATCAGAGAATGGCGCGGCGTGAGCACGTATGATGCCTTATCTCTCGACGATGGATTTTTCACAGACATGCAGAATATGACCACTGATGATTACCCGGCTGTATCTACGAGGCCGGGTTATTCCGTTATCGGTCAAGCTGGCTGCAAGGTTCTTGGTTTGGGTGTCTGGAAAAACCGCGAACTGCATGCAGTGTTCAATGATGGTACATGGAGACGTTGGAACGGGAACGAATGGAGTCAACTTGCTAGTGGCCTTAATACCTCTGCTGATTGGTCATTTACAAGTTTCGAAGGGAACCTAGATGACATTAATCTTATCGGAAGTAATGGTGCCGATCCTATTAAACGATATGACGGCTCTAGCGTTCGAGATTTGAGCGGAGCGCCTGCCAAGGGGAATTACATTACCACTTATCAGAATCGCTTGTGGTGTGGCGTAGGGAAGGAATTGCATTCATGTGCTCTGGATAGACCAACAGAGTGGCAGAAGTTCCAAGGGCTTGAAGATGACAGCTATGGGAAGGACATGGAATCTACCCGTGGTGAAGACATTAACATGCTTACTGGCAGCTTAACTAAGCTGACCATAGGAATGCCAAACAGTCTTCATGAGTTGTATGGGAACGTTCCTTCTAATTTCAACACAAGATTGATCACAGAAGACACCGGTCTTATCAATAATAAGTCTGCTATCACGCAAGAAGGTTATTTGAGGTTCATGCACAAGAACGGGATATTCGAGTATGCTGGCGGCGTACTTCCGAATAAAGGCTTCTCGGATGTGATTGAAAAGCTAATATACGGAATTACGCCTGAAAGTGTGGCTGGTTCTGATGGCACAAAGTTGTACTTTCAACTTCCGGACAAACTCCTAGTATTTGATCCGCGTGCAGGTGTCCAAGCGTGGAGTATATGGCGCGGCATCCAAGCCACTCATTTTGTTACGATGCAGAATCAATTCTATATCGGAGATGCACAGGGTCGTGTATTGCGTTTAGAAGGATCTACTGATGCAGGTAATCCTATTCCATGGTCAGTCACGACAAAGCCATTTAACGGCTCATCAGCAGCAATGAAACAGCGATGGTATAAGATGTGGCTTGTGGTTGAGTTAACCGGCACCATGGAAGTTCATCTCTCACCATCAATATCAGGGGATGATTGGGTTCATGTGCAATCTATTTCTGGCGGATCGTCACCACAGGTTAAACGCGTAATCATTCCTGTAAATAAATTCGCTCTAGAAAACTGGATTCGCGTTCGCTTCTCGGGAACCGGTTGGGCACGTATTCATGAATTCACACGACAAACTCGCCAGTTACCGCTTTATTAAGGAGGAATACACATGTCAATGTGGAGCGATACACCAAGAATCTCAGCGCCGCCGAATACAAAAGATGTGGATGTTATCTTGGGATATGTAAAGGATCTCGCAAATACGGTCGCGAAGATGGCGAAGGACTTGGAGTTCATAGTCAATGGAAACGTTGACGCAAAGAATATCAGGTCAGAAAGTATTGAGACCAGAAACTTGAAGGCCAATTCTATTACTACAGATAAGATTCAAGCAGGCTCAGTCATTGCGGAAAAGATCAACGTGGGGGAACTGTCTGCTATATCTGCAAACCTTGGTCATATTGTAGCTGGGCTGATTGAGTCTATACAGATATATGGTTCTTTGATAGCTACCAGACGCGATGGTTACCCTCGTTGCGAAATGTCCAACACAGAGAATATGTTTGCAGCATATGGCGGGAATGGCCGTGCCATAAAGATGCAGGCCTATGGATCGCTTGGAGTGCCGTTGTTAACTTTTACCTTCAATCAGGATATGACAATATTGAGTCATAGAGAAGGTGGATTTTATATATCTGCAGGATCAGCCGATGTAAATATAACAGGAGAAAATATATTTTTAATGCCTAGAGGACAAGTGCGCGTTCAAAACTGGGACTCTATATATAGCGAAGATGATCAACAAACTTTAAAAAAGCATTAGGCAGATAAAAATTAATTCCTTTTTACCTTCAGGGCGAACATGATATAATTACCAAAAACAATGATTGCGAGGGGAAGACAGTGAAAAAGTTTATTACTGGTGTCATTGTTGGTGCGTTAATCATGGTTTCGCCTCAAGTATATGGTGCAGCATCTTCGATTATCGGGAAAAAAGTAGATGGTGAATTGGTTGTTAAAATAGACGGCAAACAGGCAGGGAAAGCGGCTGTCGTGGATGGGAAAAGCTATCTACCAGTTCGAGATGTTGTCAACGAATTGGGGTTGAAGATTAAGGTGGAAAATAAAGAAGTAATAATCACATCTACGTCTGAAGATAAGATTGCAGAAGAAGTAAAGAAACAAGTAGATGCAATGAAGAAAGAAGAAGAGATTGAGAAATTAAAACAAGATAAGCAAAAGGTAAGCAAAAAATTAGAAGAAGATAAATCAAATATTGAAATTTCAATTGCTAATATGCAAAAAGCTAAAGAAAAATATGATGACACTGTTTCTAGAACTAATGATCCTTTCCATGTTGACCCGCTTAAGACATTTTATGAAAGCTCAAAAACAGGTCATGAGAACTTGCTGAAACGAATCGAAGACAACGAAAAAGAACTTGAACGAATCAATAACAGACTTAAGGAATTAGGGGCCGAATAAGGCTCCTTTTTTATGCAAGAAAGGAGGAAGTCCATGGCTATCCAAGGAACAGTGGTATCATCACGACCGCTTGAAGAAGATAAAAATAAAGTAATAGCGCAGGCTGCTCAGAATGTCCGTAATGGTTCAACGGCGACAGCGAATGCACCACAACCTTTCACACAGCCGGGCGGGCGCGTCAATAACACACTGAGCCAGATACAG
Source organism: Paenibacillus alvei DSM 29 (assembly GCF_000293805.1). Taxonomy (GTDB): domain Bacteria; phylum Bacillota; class Bacilli; order Paenibacillales; family Paenibacillaceae; genus Paenibacillus_B; species Paenibacillus_B alvei. The sequence continues at coordinate 45,287 of NZ_AMBZ01000013.1, forward strand.
GACTTTATAAATGGCCCGAGCTTTCAATTTACCGGGCCGCAACAGTGGAGTTATGATGCTGACTCAGATCCGGCATATCAAGCAGCGCTATCAACGGCAAAACGTAATATAGCAGATCAGCAAGCGAATACGAACGCCTTCCTTCGCGCTGGCGGGCAGGGGAAGTCGTCATACTCCGAATCGGTAGCAAACCAAATTGGCTCGCGTGAAATGGCTCGAGTTTCGGATACTGTGTTGCCGCAGCTAATGCAGCAGGCTTATCAGCGATATTCAGATCAAGCAAACCGTGATATGCAACTACAGCAGCTTAACTATGGTGTTCAGCGCGATAAGATAGGCGACCTTGCTAACCTTTACGCACAGCAGTATCAATACGACGTAACACGTCCAATGGACGAGGCTCAGCTTACAGGTACGTACTTACCGGGTGAGGCAAGAGAAGCCATTCAAAACCTGCTTGGCTTGAAACAACAGGCCGAGGTGAAGGGGATTACCAAGGAAGCACGTAACGATTTGAGCAAACAGGCAGATGGCATTCGAGCGCAATTATCTGCTATGGGCATAGATCCTACTCTTTACGGGGCCGACGTACAGTACAACAAGGCGAAGCTACAGAATCCAGGATTCCGCACACTTGCAGGGCAGCAATTAGACCTTGCAGGCAAGCAAGCCAACAATGCTGCAGCAATGGGATGGAGCGAGTTGACCGGACATATGCTGTATCCTCAGAACGACTGGTCAGGGTACCAGCGTCAAGTGCAGCGCGGAGATTCTCCGACGACGCTACCGGGGCAGCAAATGGACTTGAGCAAGCAGAAGATGAACATGGACAGACAGCAAATGCAATGGGATCAGCAGCAACGGATGTTCTCGAACACCATGCAGGAAAGACAATTTAACGAAAACGTTCGCCAGTTTGGTTTGGAGTATGCTATGAGAGAATTACAAAATCAGCAGCAATACGGGTTGGGTCTTGACCGTCAGGCATTGGACGAGGCTCGCTTTGGTTTGGATATGGAGGCGGCCGCTAACCGTGGGGAAAAGGCAAACTATACAATGAATCCAAAGACGCTAATGGATATTATATCGCAGCAATATGGAGTTCAGGACTTGGCTACTGGTCAGACGAAAGTGCCAGACGGAATGAAGCAACAGATAGCTGGTATCATAGGATCGGCTAATATGTCGCTGGAAGATAAGATACTGACCGCAAAAATGTATGGAATAGAGCTCCCAAAAAACTGAGTAGCCCCGCTGGTAGTAGTGCTGGTGGGGCCTCTTTGAATAACACTCTTGGTGGCGTATTAAAAAGGCACGGGTGACCTGTTCGTTAAATATGGTAACAAATACGGTATTGATCCTGCGTTGTTGGCAGCGATTAGCATCCATGAGACAGGGAACGGTTCATCTCCAGCAGCTCGAAATAAGTTTAACCTTGGCGGTATGATGGATCCAGCAACTAACTGGTCAAAACTCATGTCATTTGACAGCATTGAATCCGGTATTGATGCGATGGCACGAAACTTGAAAAAGAACTACCTAGATCAAGGGATTACATCAATCCAAGGCATCGGAGGAAAATATGCGCCGTTAGGTGCTAAGAACGACCCAAGGGGATTAAATCAGCATTGGGTTCCTAGTGTAACGAAGTATTACAACCAATTGAGGGGGTGAGGGCGTGTCTAGCAAAGAAGATTGGAAAAGATATTTTGACCAAGCTGCACAGAAGGAAAATATCCAAAAGTATCAGAATATCTACCGTTCGAACGCTGGCGACATTGGCGGATATGTAGCGAGTAAAAAACAGCAACCGAAACAAATGGATACTGAAACACAGCGGTGGGCACAGTTTTTTGACGAGGCTGGTATTGATCATAATTCGTTATATATGGAACAAAGTATGGCCGCTCTCCCTCCAGAGTTGACAAATATTAATAAGTTGGAAGGTTCACCTATTCTAAAAAGTGCGATTGCTGCAGAAGCGAAAGCTGTTAGTGAGAAGCCACTGACACAAGCAGATATCAACCGTGCCCGTCGAGCGGAGATAAAGCCGCGCAACGGTTTTGAGGCAGCATTGAAAACCGTTGCTGACCCAATTGCCGAAGGAATCGATTGGTTAATGTATGGTAACTCAGTCGGCGAGTTTGCTACCCGTGCCGGTCACACTGCGGCAAGCATGACAGGGCCAACAGTGACGATAAAACCAGAGACAGGAAGCAAGGTTGCGGACGTTGCGGCTGATATTGTAGGTGGGTTGGCTGGATTCACGGCCAACCCTGCTACGGGGAACATGCCTGGCACAAACTTGTTAGATGGGCCGTACAAGGCGGCAGATGCACTGATGCTTAATAAGTTAGGGCAGACAGCGCAAAAAGGTGTTTCTAAGGCCGTGGAAGCAGCAACACATTTGCCGACTACTGCTCAACGAGTCGCTGAACAAGCTATACGCGGCGGTGCTGCTGGTGCTATGCAATCTGCTGCCCAGTCTCTAATGCGTGGTGAATCAGACGCTGATGAATTGGCTATTTCTACTGCACTCGGTGCTGGATTAGGTTCTGTTGGCGATGTTGCTTTCGGAGCGTTAGGCGCAGGAATAAGAAAGCTATTTAAGAAAAATGGAATCCCGGAAAAAGAAATCGAAGAGATCCTTGCTTTACCTCCATCTAGGCTAGAAACACGATTGAACGCAGCAGCGGAACGCTCGCAACTGGCATATGGCGATAATCCTATTATGGCTCCATACCAACACAAATTGCCTGAAGCAAGTGCATCGACTCGTGCTATTGCAGAAAATGTAGGTTCTGGGCGTTCGGAGATGAGCCGAATTGACGAAGCAATTAACGATCTGTCAACGAAGTATGAACAGCGTGTCATAGACGAGTACAAATATTTGAAAGGGTCTATGGACAATCGTGGCGGTGTCCAACAAGGTGCTATCTATAAAGATGCTGCTGGTGACGTTATTGGACGATCTGGAAGACAATCACAGAATCCATATTGGTACCGTGAATTCTATAAGCAATATAATCGAAAGCCAACCAATAGAGAGTTGTATAGTCTTGCGCGTGAACGGGTAGACAAAGGATTCTCAGATGAGTTTGGCAACGTTCCCTCATGGCGACAAGAAAGTGGATTTGATGAAATGATGGGCGGGTATCAGTCAGTTCGTAATCAACTTGAGCAGAGTATCAAAGAAATAGATCCTGCGATTAAGATGACTGATCAACCATTAGTAAGCGAGGCTATTCGAGATTTGAGGAAGCCAAAAGAACCGGTGGCACCATTGGACTTTCCTAAACCAGAACCAATAGCAGCGCCGGGGAAGACAATGAAAGAACAGATAGCGGCATCTATTGAGGAATTAAGCGAGCCCTTAGGAATAGCGTCATTGGGAGCGAAAAAGACACCATATGAAAAATCTTCATTAAATTCAACATTGTCGCAATTACGTTCACGCTCACAAAAGGAGATGTCGCTAGAGGGCTTGAAAGAAAAGGCCCATAGCTTTTACCAGAATGTTGTGGACGATGTACATGCTCTGAACCGGTTCGATAAAGTAGTCGCCAAAGTCCTAGGGCGTGAGCTAAAGGCATCTGAAAAGGTACACATGGCAGCGCTGAATGCGCGGGGTGCTGACATGATCGCCAGTCAAATCGTAAAAGAAGGCATTGTAAATAAGAACGGTCAGGTAATTGGCCAGTCATTGAGAGATCGCCTAACGGCCTTGCCCCTTAACAGGTATGCTGAATTTGAAGATTATCTTATTAACCGGCATGCCATTACTCGATATGACCGCGGGGAAAATGTATTTCACGAACGCTTGGAATGGACACCGGAGAAAGGCGAAAAAATATTAGCCGATTACGACAGCAAATATCCGATGTTTGCGCAAGTAGCAGATCAACTGTATGACTATCAACGTACTATGGCGCAGGAATGGTTAGTCAACACGGGGATGATTTCGCAGAAGCAAGCAAACGCGTGGTTCGAGGCAAATCCATACTATGTTCCGAACAAACGACACTTTTTCAGAGATGGAGAAGGGTGGCAAGGGATTCGGTTCAAAGCGCGGGTATGCTAACCAGTCTGTGCCTGTGAAGAAATATCAGAAGACAGGATCACGCCGTCAGATAATTAGCCCGATCGAAAGCATCATTGAAAATACAGATGCTTTCGTTAAGGCAGCGAAGCGGAATGAGGTTATGCAGAAGTTCGTAACTAACTTACGCAAGTCAGATGAATTGAACGATTGGGCGGAAATCGTCCAAAATCACAAGGACAATCGGGATCTAAATAGCTTACTTGATGATGGGCTGGAGCAGGCTCTGAATGAAATCGGTAAAGACTATGACAAAGCATTTACCCGCACATCATTGGATACGGACGATGTTGTTCGTGTCCTCGTCAACGGCGAGCCCGTGCATATAAAGATCAAAGATCCAGATCTAATGAAAGCAGCTCTTGCACTCGGGCCCGAACGCTCTGGATGGTTACTTGACCAGGTTGGTAAGTTGACGAATATGTTCAAGACATTTACAACTGGTATCAACCCATACTTTGTCGCACGTAACATCACAAGAGATTTAGGGGATGCATGGATCAATACAAAGTCGACAGGTAATCCTTTGAATTTCGTGAATGACTTCCTAAAAGCTTCATTTGACATTATGCGAGGCAGCAAGAGCAAGGCATGGCAAGAGTACAAGAATATCGGCGGCGGGCACACAAGCCAAGTAGCTAGTCGAAACATGTTGCAACGGAGTAAGCAGGCTGTGCTCCCTCAAACGCCGGTACAAAAGCTGAAAGGGCTGCCACGTAATCTTTGGCGCGTTCTTGAAGACATTCTATCCGCAACTGAATCTATGGGTCGGTTGGCGGAGTTCAAACGCATACAAGGCAACAGAACGCCTGACGAACTTGCAAAAGCTTTGTTTGAATCGCAGGAAGTTGCGATAAATTTTAAACGGCGCGGAACTGTTACCAAAGAAATTGACAAAGTGTTCCCGTATTTTAACGCCGCGGTACAAGGCTTGGATCGGTTTGTTCGGACATTCAAGGACAATCCCGTTAAAGCATCAGTAAAGGCCGTCTTGGCTATGACCGTGCCAACAGCAGTGCTGTATTCGATGAACCGTGACAATCCAAAGTACAAGGAATTGCCGGAGAATACGCGGGATAATTTCTTCCTGATTCCTACAGATGGCGGTGAGAAATTTATCAAGATAGCAAAGCCACGTGAATTAGGAATGTTGTTTTCGAGTCTGCCTGAAAGATTGATGCGACAATTCGCAGACGATGATCCTGAAGCTTGGTCAGAGTTCGCAGAAACAATGATTAAGACGTTCTCTCTTCCGGGAATTGAGGGGGCATTGACGGCGAAGGGTGGAGTTCCGCAAAAGGCGCTCGGCGCATTACGTAGCACCATCGGTGGACCATTCGTAGATATCGCTATGAATCAGAACTTCGCTGGTTCGCCGATTGTTCCGGGGCACCTTGAACGTTTATCACCAGACTTACAGTATGACGAAAAAACGAGTCAACTGGCACGGAAACTCGCTGGTATGGGTGGGGGATCCCCAAAGCAGTATGATTATATACTTCAGCAGTATCTTGGCGGTTTGGGTAAAGCTATACTTCCAGGAGCAACACCATCGGGTGACCCAGTTAAGGAACTTGGTAATCAATTTATTGCCGATCCGACATACAGCAACCAACTTGCTACACAGTTCTACGACATCAAGGATAAACTGGATCAAGCATATGCGGACAGAAATGTTCGCGGTGAGTTGCCGAAATGGTATAACGATGGGGCACGTAAACGACTTAATAAGTTAAGTGAGAGTATGTCAGACACTCGTAAGCAGATGAAGACGATAGAAGCAGATAACACACTTTCACGGAAAGAGAAAGAATCTCAAATGCGTGAGCTCCGCGAACAGGTAAACGAGCTGGCGCGGAAGGGGCTCGACTTAGTAAAGGAATTGAATATAAAACCTGATTAAAACGCCATGTAAAGCATGAGCGTTATTTTTATGCCCTCGGGATACCGGGGGCTATTTTAATTCGAGGGGGAAATAACGTGGAAAAATATTGGGCTTTTCTAACCGGGGCAATAATTACACCGGCCTTTAACTTTTTGTATGGAAGTGGTGAAACGAGTATGGCAATGCTGGCTGCGCTTGTCTTCTTTCTTGTTATGGATTGGGTAACTGGGATTCGTGCAGCTAAGAAAGACAACACATACGCAAGCTCATACGGAATTGATGGCATTTTCCGTTCATTCTTCATTCTGCTGCTGCCTGCAGGTGGGAACTTGTTGGACAAGGCTTTCCAACTTCCAGGTGTACTTTTTTGGGGCGCTATGCATCGGCGTTCTGTACCACATTCTACAAAGCATGACGGCGAATGCCATCAGAGCCGGTTGGGGGAACTGGTTCCCTGAAAAGATTTTAGATTGGATCTCCAACTGGGTTAAGTCCGAGTTAGAGAAGAAAACGGAGCGAGCTGCGTCGAGAATGACAGGAAAGGGCGGGGATATCGATGGAAATTAAGCAACGACTGTTACCGGACGGCCGTCCGAACAAGCCAGATAAGCCGATGACACCTGGGTGGCTGACTATTCACAATACGGACAATGAATCAGCAGGTGCAACGGCAGAAGCGCATTCCCGGTTTATTTTGAATGGCAGCGGTGGAGCACAGAAGAGCTGGCACTATACCGTTGACGATAAGGAAATATATCAACATCTTCGCGATAACGAGCAGGGCTGGCATGCAGGGGATGGCAGCGGACCAGGGAATGCATCGTCTATTGGGATCGAAATATGTATGAATGCTGGATTGGACGAGCAGGCCGCTTGGCGGAATGCTGCTTGGTTGGTTGCAAAACTTGCGAAGAAATACGGCATTCCACTAATTAAGGTGGTGCCGCATAAACATTGGACAGGGAAGAACTGCCCGAGCCGTATTCTACCCCATTGGAGCGAGTTCATGAATATGGTCGACCGTGAAATGATTAGCCTGGACAAGCCGCCGCAGCCTGCACCAAAGCCCGAGCCGACCAAAGACTCGGTAATAATCGAAGTTGACGGCAAACAAGTGAAAGATGGAATCCTAGTCAACGGCATTTCCTATGCTCCTGTTCGCGCCATTGCTGAAGCATTAGACTTAAAAGTAGGGTGGGATCAGTCAGCTAAGAAAGCAACCCTCACGAAGGGGGCGACACAGTGAGCAAAGCGGTGTACAGCAAATGCACGGCGTCAAATGGCGTCGTGCTCCACTCGTTGAAGTGTAGTCCCAACGATGTGCAGTTACGGCCATGCCGGACAAGTATATGCAACCAGAAAATGACCGCCGTAAATGGCGGTTTTTTCGATTTTGCAAGCGGAGCATTGTTGTCGATAGCAGTCCAAAACGACAAGCCAGTAAAAGGGAATCGTGGGGCATACGGCTCCGGTTGGTTCAATGCAAAGTATGCCCGAGGCACATTGGTGTGGGACGCTGCTGCACGCCGTTATAGCATCCAGGTTGTTCGTTCTGCTGGCGAACTGCAGGTGTCCGATCGCAATCGGTATTGGGCACAGGGCGGGATCTCGATGTCGCTACAGGACGATAGGGGCTGGAAGCAGAGATCTAGCGAACAGAACATGCCGAATATGAGCGGGAAAGCGTTCCGGACTGCACTCGTATATGGATCCAGCTTGAGCCTTTGGATGGTCGTCACGAATTCACCCTGTACGGTAGATTCTTTTAGGACGGCCATCAAGCAGAAGATCGGCAGTGGCGCGCTCACAGATGGCATCTTCCTGGATGGAAGTGGGTCATCACAACTCCGCTACGACTCAGTTAGTCTCCGAGGTGATGGTCGAACGGTTCATTCCATTATCTCAATTATGTGATATACTGGAAATGTGTTGGGCTTGCCCACACAAAAACACGAGCTGTATGGGAGGGCATCCCTGCGGCTCGTGTTTGTATATCAATCCTCTATTCTTATCAAACGTCCTTGATCCGCCATATCCTTCAATTCACCAAGCGACCGACTCATTCGATTCGCTTGACGATTCAAGATCGTAAAATGATTAAGAATCTGCCTAGCTTCATCAAGCGGAATTTCTACAGTTTCAGACCCTTTGCTTTTGGAGACTTCAATTAATGCTTTTAATTTCTCGATAGATCCATCAGGATTAAACATTATGTTCCCCTCCTTTTTATAAATTAAGATTAGTATACAATGTTGTTCGTATATAAACCAATAGATGGGCAAAAGCCCCTCATGTCACTTGCTGAGAAGTACCAGGAGAATGACCACACTAAGCAGTGTATCTACGAACTGATAAATAACTTTGATATCACTTACTTCCTTCTTGTCCACGGTAAAACCTCCTTCAGGATATTTACCTACGGTTACGTTGGGCCCTAATCAGCCCGGCGATACTAAGAACCAATGCCCCAATGATGAGTACCCAGACGATGAAATTCATAGCTTGTCCATCCTCCTGCACATATTGATCTGGGGCGAGGACGATGTTAAGATTGGGAGGAAGGAGGCCGTTCGCTACAACGACCTCCCAAGGTACTAACGTTTGCGCTGGCCGCGCCGTTTAGTGCCTTTTTTCTTTTTACGGCTTTGCTTCAAAATTAGATACGCAGTAATGCTCTGGATGATTGCCGTAATAAGCTGCACCCAATCTTTCACCTATCCTCACCCCTCCACGATAAACATATTTCGTTAAACGTTTATCGTTAATACTAGTATATAACGAATTTCGTTAATAGTCAATGGGTTTATCTTGATTCGTTAAACTTTATTTGTTAATGTTGTTATAGAGGTGGCGAACATGATAAGACTAATAATTGATAAAAAGTTAAAAGAATTAGGGTGGTCTAATTATAAACTTCATCAGCTTACAGGTATTAGACCCAATACAATAAACGATCTTGTGGATAATAAAGCGAAAGCTTGGTCACCCGAAAACCTTACAAAGATATACAAGGCATTAAACTTGGAATCTATAGATGATTTATTGGAATACGTTGAAGAAGAGCCAAAGGAATAGTTCCTTGGCTCTTTATTGTTTTGATATTTACAAACGCTCCCGTTGTTCGTCAATGTAGTTGGCTATGCTTTTGCAACCGTTCTACAATAATGCATTGTTTTTTGCAACCGCGCTATCTTGTCAAAATCGATGTAAATTATTCTAAAATTATTCCTGTGTTGAACAAAAGATGATTATTAATTTATAATAAGAACAAATGTTCTGCGTGGGGTGATGTTATGAAGGATTGGCGGGAAGAAATGCAATGGACTCTGCCAACTCAAAAGACAATTGAACCAGTGCAGCCCTATTTGTGCAACTGCAAAGCTGCTATGAAGGGTAAATGGGTGGATGGAGTGTACATGTGTATACGCTGCCAAAAACCAGTCTATGACACAATGCGATCGTCATCGAAGAAGTAAAGCCCCGGATTTTAGTCCGAGGCTTTTTTTCATTCAACCTAATAGTATAATGGGATAGTATGAATGTCACATTTTAATGAACGAGGTGTAGTAATTTGGACTCAACATCAACATCAATTTATATATTCCTAGGAGGGATGGACGCGTTTGCAGCTTTCGTATTAATTTTAAAGCTCTACAGGCTTCCACTAAGGGAATATATAAAAGAACTAGGCATCATGTCCGTCTTTATTGCTATAGTTTCATATTTTATGAGAATTGTTTTAGACGTGCCGGTCATGGATTTACCGCTGCAACTATTACTTTTTACGTTATTTATTCGGTACGTGATGATGGTAAAACTTTTTTATAGTGGAATAATTACAGCATTAGGTCTAGGCGGTTATCTGTTAATCCAACTTCTTATTTACATAGCATTTACTTCTATTGGTGTAAATCAACAATTTGCATTGCAAAGTACAGGGATGACCGTCAATATTTTTCAGATTACGGCAATCGTATCAGCCTACTTGATAGGATATATCTTAAAGAAATTTAATCTCGGATTTTCTTTTATAATTCGCCCTCCACATGATTTTAGTGTGAAGGAAGACTATTCGACGTCCAGAAATAAAGCACTATTGTTCTGGTCGTTAGCCACTATGGTTGTGCTGTCGATCTCATTAACTGCACTATTTCACATGAAGATTGAATATGTTATTCCGCTGTTATTGATCACATTCGGTGCGCTCTATATGCAGTCACGCAGAAGGGATATTGAAGATTAATGATAGAAAGATGGGCGAATTATATGGCTCTCAGGATCAAGGCAGCAGATCCAGAAGGTCAAACGAGTGTAGAAGTAATGGAATATGGATTAGGTGTATATCTGAATTTTTTCGTTACTGTAATACTTAGTTGTTTGGGTGGATGGGTAACAGGAGAAATAATTAATACGCTGATCGCTGCTGCAGCATTCGGAATTCTTAGGTATTTTTCTGGCGGAGTACACATGAAATCACTAACGGCCTGTGCTATTGTATCAGCATTAATTTTTACATTGATACCGCACATTGAACTATCTGCGTCAATAGTGCTAATATTAAACACTGTGGCAGTCGGTATTTTTCTGATATGTGCCCCGAATACGTACGAAGAATTAGCAAGGCCATTATTGTCAAATACGGTTTCGAAGATACTAGCCGTAATAATTGTCTTGTTTAATTTCATTATCGTATCCCCTGTACTTGCATTAGTGTTCATGGTCCAGGGAATACTTATACTACCTTGGAAAGGGGGACGCAAACTATGAAACAACAGACAGCTCGACGTATAGCCGACTTTTTACTCGCGAGTGCTAAGTTGTCCGCGCGTAATAAGAAGACATTTATCGGTGCAAAAGAATTGCCTGCCGAACTAAAAGACAGCAAGAAGTAGGTAACGCAGGTATGGAGGATAATGTAGAAATTTTGGGGATGCGCGTCATTGATGACAAAGTTACTACTGAATATGGCTTCTTTAAACCAAAAGAAATATTCTTCATTGATGTGTTCCAACCGAAATCAAATTATTTTGTTCCCCGATTTCATACAAAAAAAGGGGAGTTTACGGTTTTTTTGACACTTGAATCATGTAAAGTGACTTTTAAACATTTAACAAAACTTGATAGCGGCAACTTAGTGGATATTGATCAAATTACATATGTGACTGAATCTCCATTTGCGATCACAGCTTACTTTCCAACAGGTACTAAAACCGCTAACGTTTCAAGGGTAAAGAGAAAATATATAGAGCACTTAATTAAGAAGACCTGAGGGTCTTCTTTTTTTGTGTAAATAAACATCATACACCGGGTGTTGAAGTAATGTAAAGATAAATTGATACTAGTATCAATTTATGAATGAGGTTCGACTAGATTCGACAGTGAGAAAAATAACCATGTGCTATCATTTTTTTCACAAGGTGTACACCCTGTAACAAAATAAGATGATACAGAAGATGAGGGAGGACACAGAAATGTCGAAACGCTCCGAAACTAAAAACAATGAACGAACCTCAAATATTCAATACAGAGATGAAGTCAAACAACAAGAAAGAGAAAGAGAAAAGTTTTATGCGTTGTTCAATATTTTTGTCCACGAAATTAAACATGTAAATCCAGAACTTTTTCCATCATGTCTTGAAATTGAAGCAATGATGAATGAAGCATTCGAAGACATCGAAAAACATAACTGCATTTGAAAGTTAGTCCCCATTTAGTCCCCAATCATTGCTTTTAGAGGAAATCACCATTCTGAGAATAATGGATTAATTCTTTATATATAAGGTATTAAGGCAAATTAAAACGGGCGCCCTATTGCTAGGACGCCCTCATGGGAGAGGAGAAACCGGACGAAGAGCTTATGGGGAAACGTAAGTCTTCTCCGCGGTTGTCTACGACATTCGATGATGTCGATACTTTAATGATTGCCCGATTGGTCAGAAATATACATGCCATAAAAATATTTGTGGAGCTCGATAAATGATGCCGCTTTCTCACATCCTATATTAAAACAGATTTGTCCAGTTGTGTTAGCGCAACTTTGGTGAACAAGTAGGAGGAGATCTAAATGAGGCATCTGATTATATACGCGCATCCCAATCCGAACAGCTTCAATCATGCGATTATGGAAATCGTCCAAGCTGAGCTTGAAGATCAAGGGCATGCGGCATTAGTTCGCAATTTGTATGAAATGGAGTTCAATCCAGTGCTGTCTGCCAAGGATTTCGAACTGTTCGGGCAGCATAAGCTGCCTTCAGATATTGAGGAGGAGCAGGGACATGTTGCGTGGGCGGATCATATGATCATGGTTTACCCAATCTGGTGGGCAAGCATGCCTGCCATTATGAAGGGGTACATTGACCGTGTATTTTCTTATGGATTCGCTTATCGATATGGCGCGGACGGCATCGAGAAGCTGTTGAAAGGAAAGTCTGCACTGCTGCTGTCCACGCATGGAAATTCGCATGAGCAGTATGAGCAGAGCGGGATGTATGAGTCGATGCAGCAAACGACGGATAATGGAATATTTGAATTTGTGGGAATGAAGGTGCTCGCTCATCGTTTTTTTGCCTCAGTAACGACTATTGATGAAGAAGCTCGCAGGCAAATGCTAATAAGCGTGAGGGAGCTGCTGCAAAAGCTGCACAAATAAGGGAAGCTGCAAATAAGGACGGAGAGTTCTGCTCATTTGAGTGAAAGAATTTAGAAAGAAAAGAAACAGAAAGACATAATTAGGAAGAAGACACTCCTTATCGGACGCGGCCCCCCTGGTAAGGAGTTTTTACATTCGATGCTTTTTCTTAGAAAAGTGAGACCGGATGACTGATGTTAGGACACGTTTTCCTTTTTCAAATTATATAGAAATGTGGTACGATAAACGTCGAAATACAATAAGTTATTTGTTACATACCATCATGATCATACGTGATAAGCTGCGCTGCGGCGCAAAAGAATGGGTGGAGTGCATTGAGAGTTATATCAGGAACAGCAAGAGGCCGCTCACTAAAGCCGGTTCCCGGCATGGGGACGCGACCGACCACAGATAAAGTCAAGGAAGCATTGTTCAGCATGATCGGGCCGTATTTTGACGGCGGCTATGTGCTGGATTTATTCGCTGGCACAGGCGGCCTAGGGATTGAGGCGTTAAGCCGTGGCGCGGGACAAGGAATATTCGTAGACAAGGATCCCAAGGCTGTTGAAGTCGTCAAGCATAATGTTCAAACGGCTGGGGTTGCGAATCGAAGTGAAGTATATCGCAATGATGCGAAACGGGCGTTAAAGGCGCTGGCGAAGCGTGACATTGCGTTTGAGCTTATTTTTCTTGATCCGCCATATCGGCTGAAGGATGCGGACGAACTGCTGGAAGGCATGTGGAATGATGGGTTAATCTCAGAGAGCGCAATCATTGTTGTAGAACATGATTCGAAACATGTTTACCCGAATGAGATTGGCCCCCTTTATGTGTGGAAGAAGGCGGAGTATGGAGAGATCGGTGTAACCGTATACCGAGTCTACGGACAGACAGAGAAGGAAGCGGCGCAAGAACAAGACGCATAAGCTTCAAACCATATGAGGAAATGAAACGGCAGATCTATCTGCTGCAGGGAATAAGGAGGATTTATTTCATGACGGAACATACAGAACGAGTGCATGAGCCGCGCATTGCGGTGTATCCGGGAAGCTTCGATCCGGTTACGCTTGGACATCTTGATATCATACAGCGGGCTGCCAAACAGTTCGACAAGCTTATCGTTGCAGTGCTGAACAATTTGTCCAAGCAGCCTACGTTCAGTGTAGAAGAGCGAAAGGAGCTTCTGCGGCAAATTACTAGACATATCCCGAATGTGGAAATCGACAGCTTTCGCGATTTGCTGGTCAATTATATGGAGCAGAAGCAGGGCCATGTGATCGTACGCGGCATTCGCTCTGTAACAGACTTTGAATATGAGCTGCAAATGGCGTCAACGAACCAAAAGCTCAATCCAAGGGTAGAGACCATCTTTATGATGACGAATCCGAAATATTCCTATTTAAGCTCCAGTATGGTGAAGGAAATTGCGAAATTTAATGGTGACGTTAGTGAATTAGTTGCACCAGAAGTTGAATTGGCACTGCGTGATAAATTCAAAGATACGAACTAAGCAGCAGGTCCATGTCGCCAGTAGGATGATCCGGTCGATATGGACTTTTTTGTTTAGCGATGGGTAAAAAGTCTGCCTATCGTTTGTGCCAGAACGAATAATGCGAACAGAAATAGACAGGCTACGGGAATGAGTATAGATGCTTGGGCCCAAATCGGCAGCTGACTCATATAGGTTATAAAGGGCAGTGACCCGCTGGAGTCAAGAATGGAAGATACATGTTCGACATCGGTATGGCTGGCTGCAAACGGACTTAATGTTGACATTGCCGAATTCGGAGTGGAAAGCCAAGCGTGTAATGGCGACCACAGCACATAGGTAAGCAGAAATGCACATAATGCATGAAGCAGGCGCGAAATCAGAAAATGGCTGAAACGCAGATCGGTTTCCTTAATGATGCTATGAACCTGAAGAAGGGCACTAATCCCGCTCCAGGCAATAACAGCACTGAGCAAAGCTGCCTGAAAAACGGGGGAGAAAAGCTGTAGAACCAAGTGTGTAGGCTGCCAGGTTTACTTCGAATAATCCGTTCAGGATATGCTTGCCGAACTCCTGTGGGATTGCGATGCGCAGAACTTGAATGATGACGGAAAAAATCATCATATATCCGCCGACCATCATTAAGGTTTGAACAGCAGAGCTGACCGACTCGCCGAGCATTCTCCCGAAGGGACGGCCATCTTGTCGATGGGCGTCCTCCATTTCGCTAATCAATCGGCGATAGAAATTGCGGTGCGCTTTAGTGATGTTATGGTTGGGACGTACAGCTTGCAGCTCAGGATGCATACGATGTAACGTTCGCCAAATCAGTGTCGTAAGGATAGCGGACAGCCAGTGGACGATCGCGATGACAAGCCCAAGATGGGGCTGCTGCATGAACCCTACTCCAACAACAGCAATCATGAATATGGGACTGTTCGCATGGGAAAGACAGAGAAGACGCTCGGCTTCCTGACGTGATAAAGTCTGCTGCTTGCGCAGTTGAGCAACAGCCTTTGCACCTGCTGGATAGCCGGCTGTCCAGCCAACTGACCATGCCCAGCCGCCAACCCCGGGAAGGCGGAACAGCAAACGCATAATTGGATCCAGCATGACGCCTAGGCCATGTACGAATCCGTAAGCATACAGCATTTCGGACAATACTAAGAACGGAAGCAACGCCGGGAATATAATGGTCCACCATATTTTCAGGCCTTGAAGCGAGGCTTGGAAAGCTTGATCGGGATAGGATACAATGCAAATAACGAAAAGAACCGCCGTGCTTCCCATTAGCAATGTCATGAACGGATGCTGGGATAGTGGCGTTCGAAAAGAAAACATAGATGTTCACCTCTTGCATTAAAATGGAAGTTCGTACTTCCACATATGTACGTCCCAAAGACAGGCTTTAGACCAGTTTGTACATGGATGCAAAGGCGAGTGAATGTAGCAGGAGGGATGCAGCAATGAAAGAAGACGAATTACTAGGCACCCAGAAGACGAAGCGTTGGCGATTAGGCAACTGGAAGTGGTTCTTTGCAGCACTTCTGTTTTTGTACATCATGGTATATATGCCAACGCCCTATGTAATATATACACCGGGAAGTGCTGAGCAGGTCAAGCCGATGGTAAGCGTGCAAGCAGGTGATGAGACGGAAGACGGAACTTTTATGCTCACCACGGTACGTCGTACTTATGCCAATCTGGCCTTACTTATATGGAAATCATTCGATCCGCATGCCGAGTTCGGGAAAAAGGCGGATTCATTGCAAGGTAGAAGCGAACAGGAGTATGTTACGGAGCAATTGTTCAATATGAGCGACTCCCAGCTTGGAGCTGTACTCGCTGCCTATAATCAATTACATATTCCATACCAATTAAAATCTGAAGGCGTGTTTGTAATTTATAATTATCCGAACCTTGCGCATAATGAATTTGAGACAAATGATCGAATTGTGGAAGTGGACGGACAGCCCGTTGTCGATTTCGATTCCTTGCAGGCTGTTATGAAGGGGCGCAAGGCAGGGGAGACGGTTCAAGTTAAAGTTGAGCGGAATAAGCAACAGAAGGTCGTTAAGGCAACGCTAGTTGAGCTTAGTGATCCGAACAAGAAAGAAGAGAAGCGCGTTGGCTTCGGCCTTCGATACGGTCAACGCAAGGAAGCGGCACCTGATGATAAAGGCAAAACTGTAACATTCAAGGACAGTGAAATTGGCGGACCATCTGCAGGTCTGATGTTCACATTGGAGCTTATTAATCGGCTGACACCAGGAGACTTGACGCAAGGGCATCGAATAGCAGGTACGGGAACAATTGATCCTGACGGTAAAGTAGGCATCATTGGCGGAGTACAGTTCAAGGTGGTTGCTGCGGATCGTGAGCAGGCAGAGCTATTCCTTGTCCCCGAAGGCAATTATGCGGAAGCGAAAGCGAAGCTTGAGTCGATGGATACCAAGATGAAGCTGGTTCCAGTTCGAACCGTGGGAGAAGCGCTTCAAGCGATCAAGCAATTCAGTAGTAAGCAGAATGCTGGGAAGTAATCGTTAGGTGCAACGTAATAAAGATCGAGCCTAGACGGAAGACTTCTAAGCTCGATCTTTATTTTCGATCCATGACTTGCTGTATACTAGGAGTTCCGGCGGGGTGGCTCATAGTAATCCCGGAGGGCATCCCGCGCGTTCCATTGTTGAAAGGCATTCGCATATAGCGATGTTGACCGAATATCTGCCTCCAGGCCGCAGACGCCGCCAAGGCCGATATTGTTACGGTTTGCTGTTGATACAATCGGCAGCTCTGCGCTTTTCTTCATGCGTTTGAGCAGTGCTCTCCCTTTATCTGTAAAACCAAGAACTCGTATGTACCAGGGTCCTTTTTCCAGACTGTCAGGTCCGAAATGGAACTTATCATGATGAAGTATAATATGTGTGAGCATACGCTGCAGTTTCGTTCGCGTATAGCGCTTGGTCTTAAGCTGCTCAAGCAGCGATTCTACCCGATAATCCGCCATCCTGCCAAGTGCTTGCTTGACACGATGCTCGAGGCCTTCTGTAACCTCAAGGTGTCGCGCTAGAGATTTAGCAGACAGCTGATGAAGACGGTATATCAACTCGCGAGTGTAGGAATCCCAACTGATTGGCGCCCTGCCAAGACGATGCTCTCGCTCAAGGATTTGGAGCGTACTTGTCGGCAAATATTGTGCGCATGCGCCAAGGCTCCCATTTTTATTTTCCACCCACAGCTTTCTGACGGCAGTTGCACTTGCGATTGAGCCTTCCGGAGCGTTTGTATCATGGTAACCCGCTTGCGTGCGTGCGATTGTGTAGGCCTCGATTGTGCTATTTAAGCGCCGCAGTGCCATCACATAGTGCAAGCCGAGCGAATTGTTCGGCTGAATCATCCAACCATCGGCCTGGCCCGTTGAAGGGAGAGTGGCGCTGTTTTTTATCGCATGTCCCGCCGCCGCCGCATAAGCAGCAGGGTAGGTTAAGCCAGCTTTTAAATGCTCCTGCAGTTGATCTGTGAAACCGGAAGGTTCGTTGACAAGTACATCTGCAGCTTGTATGAACGGTTCTGCATCTCCCAGCTCGCTGCCGAAGCAGAGGGCGTCAATAACTCCTGTGGCCTGTAATGTAGCGACAGCACCGTAGGCAAACCATTCGGCAGGCTGCACAGCGTAGGCGACGGGCAGTTCAAGCACTAGGTCGACACCGTTCGCCAATGCCATATCCGTCCGCGACCATTTATCAGAAAGTGCGGGCTCGCCGCGCTGTAGAAAGTGGCCGCTCATAACAGCAACAACTGCGTCGCAATTTGAAATTTTTTTCGATTGCTGGAGATGATATACATGACCGTTATGCATCGGATTGTATTCAACGACGATTCCGAGCGTTCTCATTCGCATCTCTTCCTTTCAGGCGCCGAATGCGGTAATATTGTATCTCAATGGTATCTTTTTATAGGTACATTGAATGCTTGTTAACGGATCTCTTTCCCAGACAATCCGCGGGCAATGATAATCAAATCATACCATGAAAGAGTGGTTTTCCATAGGAAGGGGAATCGTGCTCCGGCTCTGGCAAACTGTCAAACGAATTTGGTTGACAAAGCATGACGTTAATCGCTATAATTAATTTTGTTTGTTTGGAGTGATAGTATGGAATTTCGATTTCGAGACATAGTTGCTGGTAGAGGGGAAACGCAGATTGATACGGCATTTCGTGCCGATGAGGTAGCGCGTGAGCGCTCTGATGTTACCATTTCTGAACCGGTTCATGTCGAACTGTCGGTAAAGGCGGAAAGTGATGGACTCGCACGAGCACATGGCAAGCTGACCGCTAAGATGGAACTGCAATGCTCGCGTTGTTTGACATCGTTTACCGAAACGTACGTTATTCCGTTTGAAGAGCAGTTCAAGCTGAAGGACTCTACTGATCTTCCCGCAGAAGAAGAGGAGGAGGACGTCATTTTGGTGGCGGACGACCTTGTCGACTTGAAGCCTTATGTGGAAGAGACGCTCTTGATGAACTTGCCGTATGCGCCGCTTTGCGACGAGGCGTGCAAGGGGTTGTGCCCGACTTGCGGCACGAACCGCAACGAACATCCATGCGGATGCTCGAAAGAGCGAATCGACCCGAGACTGGCGGGGTTACAAGATTTCTTTAAGAAATAGAAAGCTGACAGTAGAAATAACACGTAACTTGGGTAAGGAGGTGTAAACATGGCAGTACCTCAAAGAAGAACGTCGAAAACACGTCGTGACAAGCGCCGTACGCACTTCAAATTGTCCGTACCCGGCATGGTAAAGTGCGCACAATGCGGTGAGTTGAAATTGGCGCACCATGTATGCAAAGTGTGCGGAACATACAAAGCTAGAGAGATTATCAAACAATAATCGTATACCAATACGAGGAAAAGTAGTACTTCGCGATCTCGCGGAGTGCTACTTTTTTGTTTAGACTATTTGGATGAAATTAGGAAAATTAGAAAAGGTATAAAACTGGTGCTTTTCTTTGAGGAGATTTTTATATATACTACTCTTAGTACCAGGTTCTAAATGAGTTTTCCAAAACGGTTCAAAATGATCTATGATATACATAAAGGCCAGCACGATTCGCAGTTGAGCAGCGTGCCAAGCCTCTAGCATATGGGCAACGAGCAAAGGTGGTGCGGGACATCGAGCGTTTACCTAAAAGACAGCGTCAGCAGAAGCTAGCTGCAATCATTGAAGAGAATCCATTCGTGACCGATCAGGAATTGACCCGCAAGCTAAAGGTGAGCATCCAGACGATCCGGCTTGACCGGATGGAGCTTGGGATTCCTGAACTAAGGGAACGACTGAAGTTGATGGCAGAGCTCTCCTATGATCAAGTAAAATCCTTGCCACTGCATGAAGTCATTGGTGATATTGTAGATTTGCAGCTGGATCGCAGCGGGATATCGATATTTGAAATCCGTGAAGAGCATGTATTCTCCAGAACGCATATTGCACGCGGACATCATCTGTTCGCTCAGGCGAACTCGCTAGCAGTTGCGGTCATTAATGATGAGATTGCATTAACGGCATCAGCAGATATTCGATTCCTTCGTTCCGTGAAACTGGGCGAGAAGTGCATCGCGAAGGCGTATGTGCGATCCATCTCAGGCGAACGAAGCAAGGCGAAGGTAGAAGTGTTCAGTTATGTGGGAGAAGAAATGGTGTTCCAAGGGAACTTTGTCATCTATCGTTCGGCAGGAACGGTGATTAGCAGCGAAGGAGGAGAACTGCATGAGAATCGCCATTGATGCAATGGGAGGAGATAATGCGCCGCAAAGCAATGTAGAGGGTGCATTGGCCGCAGCTAAGGAATGGTCAGACGTTGAGCTGCTGCTAATAGGAGATGAAGCGAAGCTTGCTCCGTACATGACCTCTTCCACGTCTAATGTGCGCATCGTTCATGCACCAGATACGATTGAGGCTGATGATGAGCCAGTTAAAGCGGTTCGTCGTAAGAAAGAAGCCTCAATGGTTGTTGCGGGCCGCATGGTTCGTGAAGGTGATGCGGACTGTATGATATCTGCAGGCAATACAGGGGCGTTGATGACAACAGGTCTGCTGATCGTAGGACGAATGAATGGGGTTGAGCGACCTGCATTGGCCCCTATGATCCCGACGATGGACGGAAGAGGCGTGCTAGCACTGGACTTGGGCGCCAATATGGATGCAAAGCCGGAGCATCTTGCTCAATATGCTTTAATGGGCAGCATCTATCGGGAAAAGGTGCACGGCATGTCGAGACCTCGCGTCGGTCTGCTGAACGTGGGGACGGAAGCAATGAAGGGGAATGAATTGACGAAGCAGGTATATCCGCTCCTCGCGGAACTGCCGATTCAATTCGTAGGCAATGTCGAAGCCAGAGACGTATTGGAAAGCGCCTGTGACGTACTCGTGTGCGACGGATTCGCAGGCAATGTCATGCTGAAATCGTTAGAAGGAACGGCCAGCTCATTATTTGGTGTGCTGAAGCGGGAATTCACGCGTACATGGTATACGAAGCTGGCGGCGGCCATGTTGATGCCAGCACTTAAGGGTCTGCGCAAGACGATGGACTACAAGGAACATGGCGGAGCTCCGCTGCTAGGATTGAATGGACTTGTAATTAAGGCCCATGGCTCTTCGGATGCGCGGGCTGTTCATAATGCGGTTCGACAAGCACGTATAGCGCTGCAAAATGATCTGATCGAGACGATTTCTATAGGAGTCGGCGGAACTAACAGTGGGAAGTGAGTGATGCGTGATGAGTTTGCGTTCAGTAGGCATTATCGGTACAGGCAAATATGTGCCTGAACGTGTGTTGACCAATGCCGATTTGGAGAAAATGGTCGATACGAGTGATGAATGGATTGTAACACGTACTGGAATTAAGGAGCGCCGGATTGCGGCGGAGCATGAGGCTACTTCAGACTTGGCATTTCATGCGGCAGAGAAGGCGTTGCAAGCGGCGGGCATTACAGCAGAAGAACTGGATTTGATTGTCGTAACGACGGTTACACCTGACATGGCATTCCCATCCACTGCTTGTCTGGTGCAGAAGCGTCTCGGGGCAACGAAGGCGGCGGCATTTGATTTGTCGGCAGCTTGCTCAGGATTTATATATGGACTTGCCAATGTCAGAAACTTTATCGCGATGGGAACCTACAAATACGCACTTGTAATTGGTGCGGAGTGCCTGTCGCGCATTACGGACTACACGGATCGCAACACATGCATCTTGTTCGGCGACGGAGCAGGTGCAGCGGTACTTGGTCCAGTACCGGAAGGCCGTGGATTCCAATCTTTCGTGCTTGGCGCAGACGGCAACGGAGGAGAGCTGCTGAAAATCGAAGCTGGAGGCTCAAGAATGCCGGCGTCGATCGAGACGGTTGAAGGCAAGCGTCATTTTCTCTATATGAATGGCCGTGAAGTATTCAAGTTCGCTGTGCGCATTATGGGGAATGCGGCTGAGGAAGCGCTTGAGAAGGCTGGAAAGAAGAAGGAAGATATCAGCTTGATGATTCCGCATCAGGCGAATACGCGGATTATACATGCAGCTTTGGAACGGTTGAACTTGTCGGAGGACAAATGCATTATTAATTTGCCATACTATGCAAATACATCGGCAGCCTCCATTCCGCTTGCACTTGCAGAGGCAGCAGAGCAAGGGCGCATTCGAGAGGGAGACACGATTCTGCTCGTTGGATTTGGCGGCGGTTTAACATGGGGAGCTTCGGTTATCGTTTGGTAATGAATGTTCTCTTCGTGAAAATATGAGACAGTTCTGATTCGCACTCATATACGGATATGATTAAGGAGTGGACAAACTTGGGTAAAATTGCATTCGTCTTTCCTGGACAAGGTGCACAAGCGGTCGGGATGGGCAAGGATGTCTATGAAGCGGTTCCTGCTGCGCGCGAAGCGTTCGATACAGCGGAACAAGTGCTTGGATTTCCGCTGAAGGAGCTCATTTTTAATGGGCCGGATGAAGAATTGAAGCAGACAGCGAATACACAGCCTGCACTTCTAACGACAAGCTGTGCGCTGTATCGCGCATTTGAAGCGTCCGGAATTCGTCCAGATTATGTAGCAGGACACAGCTTAGGCGAATATAGCGCGCTTGTCGTTGCGGGCGTACTTTCCTTTGAGGATGCAGTCGCCATCGTTCGCCAGCGCGGGCAATTCATGGAGCAGGCTGTTCCGAATGGACAAGGCGCCATGGCTGCTGTGCTTGGAGCAGAGCGTGAACAGTTAGGCGCATTATGTGATGATATTAGCCGCACAACGGGCTCTGTTGAGATGGCTAATATCAACTGCCCTGGACAAATCGTTGTGTCAGGAACAGTGGAAGGCGTTGCAGCTGTCATTGAGCGAGGGAAGGAAGCTGGCGCGAAGCGCGTGAAGCAATTAGAGGTTAGCGGTCCATTCCATTCCTTGCTAATGAAGCCAGCCGCTGAAAGACTGGGAGAAGCGCTTCAAAAGATAGACTTCCATGATGCAGCAGTGCCCGTCGTTGCCAATGTATCTGCCCGTCCTGAGCAAGGAGGAGAGCGCATTCGTGAACTGCTCGTTGAGCAGGTGTTCTCGCCAGTATTATGGGAGGAAAGTGTACGCTACATGATCGAGCAAGGTGTAGGCACTTTTATTGAGCTGGGTTCCGGATCCGTGCTTGCTGGATTGATTAAGAAGATCGACCGTTCGGTTAAAGTAGTATCGCTCAACAGCCTTGAGGCAATTAAAGCGTTCCATGCAGCTGAATAGCGGTTTTTTATAGAAAAGAGTTTTTTAATTAACTAGCACTTGTACTGATAAATCTAATGAAGCTGGGCGCAACCCGCTGCGGTATGCGCCCGGAAAATATAAGGGAGGAACATGACCATGTCGAGCTTTGAAGGCAAAGTGGCGGTTGTCACAGGCGCTTCTCGCGGCATAGGCCGAGCGATTGCGTTATGCTTGGCAGAGGCTGGTGCTGATGTAGTTGTGAACTATGCAGGCAGTGAGGCTGCTGCGAAGGACACAGCTGCAGCCATTGAGGCGCTGGGACGCAAAGCCATCACCGTTCAAGCAAATGTGGGCAAGACAGAAGAGGCTGAGCTTCTTGTGAAAGCAGCGCTGGATCAATTTGGCCGTATTGACATATTGGTGAATAATGCCGGAATTACAAGAGATAATTTAATTATGCGGATGAAAGAGGAAGAATTTGATCAAGTCATCGAAACGAATTTGAAAGGCGTATTCAACTGCGTTAAGGCAGTAACACGTCCGATGATGAAGCAGCGTTCCGGCCGCATTATTAATATCTCGTCCGTTGTCGGCGTACTCGGCAATCCAGGCCAAGCCAACTATGTCGCTGCTAAGGCAGGCGTTATTGGCCTCACGAAGGCATCTGCCCGCGAGCTTGCATCGCGCGGCATTACGGTGAACTGCGTTGCGCCAGGCTTTATTGAGACGGATATGACGGATGCGTTGTCCGATGAGATGAAGGCGCAGCTTCTCAGTCAGATTCCGCTTAACAGACTTGGTCAGCCAGAGCATATTGCGAAGGCGGTTCGCTTCCTGGCATCTGATGATGCGGAATATATGACAGGCCAAACCATTCATGTAGATGGCGGCATGTACATGTAAGAGGCTTCTTCTAGGCTTCTCCGTTCATGGCAGCATGGACGTTAAGCGATATATAGGGTGGAAGTGCAAAATTGCTGATAGATTGGCAATTAGCAACTTTGCCCTAATAATTGGAAATGGCCGTGAGAGATCAGGTCGTTTCTACCAGCAA
This sequence comes from Paenibacillus alvei DSM 29, assembly GCF_000293805.1. Lineage (GTDB taxonomy): Bacteria > Bacillota > Bacilli > Paenibacillales > Paenibacillaceae > Paenibacillus_B > Paenibacillus_B alvei. The sequence goes on from NZ_AMBZ01000013.1 coordinate 69,173, forward strand.
GCCGTTTTGATATGGCAATTTACAATGTTTTTCGTATAATACCAAAGAGGAGGTGAACCGGATGTCAGCAGAAGTGTTGGAGCGTGTAAAGCGCATCATCGTTGAACGCCTTGGCGTTGATGAAGCAGAAGTTACGCTTGAAGCATCTTTCAAAGAGGATCTTGGCGCTGATTCCCTCGATGTTGTGGAATTGGTGATGGAATTGGAAGATGAGTTTGATATGGAAATCTCTGATGAAGACGCGGAGAAAATTACTTCGGTTGGAGAAGTAGTGAATTACATACAATCTCATACCTAAGTTACCGAGTCCCGTTCTTCGTTAACGGGACTTCTCCTCATTATCGCAATATCTGAGTGCGGCGGGGCCGCATTCTCCATCATATAGAAGCTTGAACTGCAGAAGTAGAGGTGATTCTGATTGAAGCACAGGGTTGTAGTGACCGGCATGGGTGTCGTAACCGCTCTCGGCTCGGAAATTGAGACATTCTGGAACAACTTGTTGGAAGGGAAATCCGGAGTATCTCGTATTGAGGCGTTCGATGTTACAGATTATCCGACGCAAATTGCCGCTTCCGTGAAGGATTTCAATCCGGAAGATTTCATGGATAAAAAAGAAACAAGACGAATGGATCGATTCGTTCAATTCGCGGTAGCAGCGAGTAAGAATGCTTTGGAAGATGCGAAGCTGGATGTCAGAGAACAGACGAATCCAGATCGTGTCGGCGTCATTGTCGGTTCCGGTATTGGCGGTCTTGGTACTTGGGAAGATCAACATACGGTACTGATGGAAAAAGGCGTTAAGCGTGTTAGTCCATTCTTCATTCCGATGATGATTGCGAACATGGCGTCTGGACAGGTATCCATCACAGTCGGAGCCCGTGGACCGAATACAGCGGCTGTATCTGCTTGCGCAACAGGTACACATTCCATCGGTGACGCTTACAAGATTATTCAGCGCGGCGATGCGGATGTAATGATCTGCGGCGGGGCAGAGGCGACGATTCGTCCGATCGGTATGGCAGGTTTCTGTGCGATGCGTGCGATGTCAACGCGCAACGATGAGCCGGAACGCGCAAGCCGTCCGTTCGATGTAGACCGTGACGGATTCGTTATGGGCGAGGGCGCAGGCGTGCTTGTTCTGGAATCGCTGGAGCATGCGCTGGCTCGTGGTGCTCATATCTATGCAGAAGTAGCCGGTTATGGCATGAGCGGAGACGCTCATCATATGACAGAGCCAGATCCGACAGGCGCTGCATTGTGCATGACACGTGCGCTGGCTGATGGCGAATTGTCACCGGAACAAATTGATTACATCAACGCGCATGGCACCTCGACTCCTGTCGGAGACCGTTCGGAAACGAAAGCGATCAAGTCCGCGTTAGGTGACCATGCATATAAGACAGCAGTGAGTTCTACAAAATCCATGACAGGGCACTTGCTCGGTGCAGCAGGCGGCGTGGAGGCGGTTATTTGCAGCTTGGTGCTGCAGAACGGCATGATTCCGCCAACGATCAACCTGGACAATCAGGATCCGGAATGTGATCTCGATTATGTTCCGAATGTAGCTCGCAAAGCCGATGTTCAAGTAGCAATGTCCAATTCATTTGGCTTCGGCGGACATAATGCTACCATTGTCTTGAAGAAATACGAAGCATAAGGAGTCAGACAGTTGAGTGTAGAATTGAAGCAGTTACAACAGAAACTGAACATTCATTTTCGGAACAGACAGCTGTTGAAACAGGCGTTCACCCATGCTTCCTATGTGAACGAACATCGCTTCGGCCAGCACCAAGACAACGAACGCCTTGAATTTTTGGGCGATGCTGTGTTGGAGCTGACAGTGTCAGAATTTTTGTATCACCGATGTCCGACACGGCCCGAAGGGGAGTTGACCAAGATGCGTGCTTCCATCGTATGTGAGCCATCTCTCGTGAAATTTGCCAATCAGCTTAATTTTGGCAAATACGTTCTGCTAGGCAAGGGAGAAGAGCTAACGGGAGGACGCACTCGTCCCGCTTTATTGGCGGATGTTTTTGAGTCGTTCATCGGCGCGCTCTATTTGGATCAAGGCTTAGAGGTGGTGCGGGATTTTCTGCGCGAGCATATATTCCCGCAAATCTCGCTTGACGGTAAGCTGCAGACGAATGATTACAAGACACAGCTGCAGGAGTTAACGCAGCATCACAATTTGGGTTCGCTTGAATATCGAATTATCGAGGAACGCGGCCCGGCACATGAACGTGAATTCGTATCTGAAGTATGTATGGGTGACGAATGCTTAGGCCGCGGAGTTGGCCGTTCGAAAAAGGAAGCGGAGCAGCAGGCAGCGGCACAGGCACTCGAGCAATTAGTCATTCCGAAATCATAACGTACTGTAAGGCCGGCGCGCGTCGTCGGCCAGTTTCGCAGAAAGAGCAAAGAACAGCGCGCGAAGCGAGCGGAATTGGAGCTGCTTACAGGCTGGTTTTTGCTCTTTCTTTGTCCGAAGCTACGTTACCGCGCGGAAAATTGACAGGATGTCCATGCGACGATTCGGATTCGCGATATGGTACAATAATCGTTGAGGTGATCGAAGAACGATGTTCTTAAAAAGGTTGGAACTGGCGGGCTTCAAATCGTTCGCGGATCGGACGGAATTAGAGTTCGTCCAGGGGATTACCGGCGTTGTCGGCCCAAACGGCAGCGGGAAGAGCAACATCTCTGACGCAATCCGTTGGGTGCTCGGAGAACAGAGCGCCAAGTCACTTCGCGGCGGGAAAATGGAAGATATTATCTTCGCGGGCAGTGATGCGCGCAAGGCTGTGAACTACGGAGAAGTGTCATTAACGCTGGAAAATAGCGATAATACGCTTCCACTTGATTTCAATGAAGTGACAGTGACGCGCCGTGTACATCGAAGCGGCGATAGTGAGTATTTTATTAATAAGCAGGCTTGCCGATTGAAGGATATTACCGAGCTGTTTATGGATACAGGAATCGGTAAAGAAGCATACTCCATAATTGGACAAGGCCGAATTGAAGAAATTTTAAGTACTCGTTCTGAAGATCGACGCGGTATATTCGAAGAAGCGTCTGGAATTGTTAAGTACAAATCCCGCAAACGAGACGCGAAAAAGAAGCTGGACGAAACCGAGCAGAACTTGCTGCGCATTCATGATCTGGTCGTAGAACTGGAGGATCAGATTGGACCGCTCAAGGAGCAGTCTGAAAAGGCACGGCATTATAAGCAGCTACGGGAATGGCTGAAAAACAAAGAAATAGCAGTCTATGTTCATCAAATAGAAGAACTTCATGTCTCTTGGCAGCAGGCGAATGAGAAGCTTGCTCAGTTGAAGGAACGTGAATTGTCCTTATCAACTGTAGTAAGTGAGCATGATGCAAAGCTGGAAGTGCATCGGATTGAGTTGCGGAAGCTGGAAGAAGAGCTTGAGAAGCTGCAGGCTACTCTTCTTCACTACAGTGAAGAGTATGAGAAGTGTGAGGGACAAGGCGAGGTTCTGAGAGAGCGCAAGCGGAATCTGACGTCGAATGAACAGCAGATGAAGGCAACCTTGACGACGACATCGGAGCGGATGCGTGCGAAGCAGTTGGAAGTACAGTCTGTACGTGAGAAGCTGCTGGCATTGCAGACCGAAATGGCTGAGATTCGTGGCTTAATCGTGGCGGAAGAAACACGGCTAGCTGGTGTAGCTGGAGGGACAAGCTCGGATGCGGAAGAGAGTCTGAAGGGGCAACTGCTCGAGGTTATGAACCAGATGGCCCAGCAGCGCAACGATATTCGGTACTATGACCAGCAAAAAGAAGCGCTGCAAAAACGTCTCGATAAAATGAATACAGCTCGAAACAAGCGCGAGCAGGAGAAAAAGGATCTTCAAAAGAAGGTAGAAGATGCGAAACGCCGCAGTGAAACCCTCATGGAAGACCTTGCTTATATTCGAAACCGTTATATGACTGAGAGTGAACAGCTGAAGCAGGATGAGGCGCTTCTCGGCGAAACGGAGCAGGCCGTTCGCAAATGGCAGCAAAAAGCGGATGCAATGGTGTCCCGTCGTGATACGATGCAGGAGCTTCAAAATGATTTTGACGGCTTCATGCTCGGTGTAAGGGAAGTGCTTAAGGCCTCCCGCCGTCCAAACGGACTGCAGGGCGTGCACGGCGCTGTTGCCGAACTGATTCGCGTACCGGAACAGCTGGAGACGGCGATTGAGACGGCACTCGGTGCAGCCTTGCAGCACATCGTTATGGAGAATGAGGCAGTATCTCGGAACGCGATCATGTTCCTAAAGCAGCGCCAATTAGGCCGAGCGACTTTCCTGCCACTGGATGTTATCCGTCCGCGTTCGCTGCATGATACAGATCGCCGAATCGTGAATGGAGCGGAAGGGTTCGTCGGTGTAGCAGCAGATCTGGTTAAGTCAGACGCTGCCTATGCCAGCATTGTTGGGAGCTTGCTCGGGAATGTCGTGATCGCGGAATCGCTGGAGGACGCAAACCGAATTGCAGCGAAGCTCCAATATCGCTATCGTGTTGTGACGCTAGAAGGCGATGTCGTCAATGCCGGCGGCTCTATGACAGGCGGAAGCTTGAATAAGAAGAGTGCGAACCTGCTCGGACGTCAGCGTCAATTGGAGCAGCTGGAAGCAGATATTAAGGAAGCTGAAAAGCAGTTGGCCAAGTTGACGGAAACGTATACGGAACTGAAGCAGCGCACAACGACTGGTTTGAAGCGGCTGGATGATCTTCGAGAGCAAGGAGAAACGAAGCGCATTAATGAACAGCAGCTGACAAGCGAGATTGCACAGCTGGAGAAGGAAGAACGCCAGCTGTCAGAAACGCTTGAGATGGAGCAGCAAGAGCTGGCGCACGCGGCAGAGGAGATGTCCATGCTGGATGCTGGCCGTCGTACTGCGGAGGCGCGGCTTGCCGAGCTGAAAATTGATGAAGATCGGCTGCATGTCTCGATTGAGACAGCGGAATCCGCACGCAAAGCGAACGAGTCAGAGAAGGAAGTGCTGCAATCGCAGCTTACGGATTTGAAGGTTCGTCAAGGCAAGCTGGATCAGGAATCGTTCTCCCTGCAGGAGCAGTTGACGCGATCCGAGCAGGAAGCGAAGGCGTATGAACAAGAGTATACGCAGTTGACACAAGGGTTGATACAGGTTCAGATTGATCTGGAAACGGCAGAGCGCGAGACGATGAAGCAGACGGAAGACTTAAATCATTTCAGCGTGAAGAAGCAGGAAACGGGTAAACAGATCGAGTTCAAGCGTGCGGATCGTGCGCAATGTGTTGCTCGATTGGAGCTTGCCGAGAGTGATACAAAGGAACAGCGCACAGAGTTGAAACAGGTGGAAGAGTCCATGCGCCAAACCGAAATTCAAGCGAATCGGCTTGATGTTGAGCTGGATAACCTGCTGCGCAAGCTGAGTGAAGAGTATGAAATTAGCTTTGAACTCGCAAAGCATCGGTACGTTATGCCGGAAAATATTGAGGAAGCAAAGCAGGAAGTGCGTGATTTGAAGAAGCAGATCGCTGCGCTTGGAGAAGTGAACCTTGGTGCAATCGACGAATTTGAACGAGTAAATGAGCGCTATCAGTTCCTCAGTGAGCAAAAAAATGATCTAATCGAAGCGAAGACGACATTATATCAGGTCATTCGAGAGATGGATGATGAAATGTCAAAGCGGTTCAAGTCTACATTTGATGCGATTCGCAAGCAGTTCGTCGTCGTGTTCTCGAAGTTGTTCGGCGGAGGGCGGGCCGATCTCGTATTGATTGATCCGGATCATATTTTGGAAACGGGAATTGACATTGTGGCACAGCCACCAGGCAAAAAGCTGCAGAACCTGCAACTGCTGTCCGGTGGGGAGCGCGCACTGACAGCAATGGCGCTTCTGTTCGCGATTCTGCATGTTAAGCCGGTTCCATTCTGTGTACTTGATGAAGTAGAAGCAGCGCTTGACGAAGCGAACGTTACGCGATTTGCTCAATATTTGCGTGAATTTTCCGAGCAGACTCAGTTCATTGTTGTCACTCATCGCAAAGGGACGATGGAAGAGGCTGATGTGCTGTATGGAGTTACGATGGAAGAGGGCGGCGTATCGAAGCTCGTATCCGTAAAGTTGGAAGATGATGAAGCAATCATTGCATAAGGGGCGGAGAGGACATGAGTTTTTTTAAGAAGCTGAAGGATAGCATCGCAGCGAAGACGGAGTCCGTAACGAATATATTCAAGGAAGGCTTGGAGAAAACTCGCAAAGGGCTCGTGGAGAAGGTAACGGAGCTCATTACGCGACGCAAGAAAATCGATGAAGCCTTCTATGAAGAATTGGAAGAAATCTTAATTGGTGCCGATGTCGGCGTGACGACCGTTATGAACTTGATTGACGATCTTCGCGATGAGGTGAAGAAGCGAAAAATCGAGGACGCTGCTGATCTGCAGCCGGTATTGTCCGAGAAGCTTATCGGGCTTCTGCGTGGCGATGATTCCAACAAACTGAACATAAATCCGAATGGAATGACCGTCATTCTGTTCGTCGGTGTTAATGGCGTCGGGAAGACGACTACGATCGGAAAGCTGGCGCATCGTTTCAAGCAAGAAGGCAAATCCGTTTTACTTGCGGCGGGAGACACGTTCCGCGCTGGTGCAATTGAACAGCTGGAGGTATGGGGACAACGTGCTGGGGTTGACGTCATTAAGCAGCAGGCAGGCTCTGACCCAGCGGCAGTGATGTACGATGCAGTGCAGGCAGCGAAACAGCGCAATGTAGATGTGTTATTGTGCGATACAGCAGGACGCTTGCAGAACAAAACAAATCTGATGGAAGAGTTGAATAAGATCTTCCGCGTCATTCAGCGTGAAGTGCCAGATGCTCCACATGAAGTATTGATGGTGTTGGATGCAACAACGGGTCAAAATGCACTGAATCAAGCGAAGCTGTTTGGTGAGAAAAGCGGCGTTACCGGTTTAGTGCTCACGAAGCTGGACGGTACGGCGAAGGGCGGCATAGTCATTGCGATCCGTCAAGAACTGAACCTGCCAGTAAAGCTGGTTGGTCTCGGCGAGAAAATGGGAGATTTGCAGGAATTCGATTCCGAGCAGTTCGTTCATGCTTTGTTCGCAGGACTGATTGCAGAAGCGGAGCAGGAAGAAGAACAGCAAGCATAAGACCATTCAGGTAGAAAAAGGCGTCCCAGTCAGGGACGCCTTTTTATGAAATGATATTGGTTAGAATATCGTGCACTCATCAAATTTGCAAAGTACTTCGCTGTGATAACGGCTGTTTGGATAGCTCCGGCAGTGACTGAGCACAGCATAATTGCTTGCACTCCCGAAAGGCAAAATGTGTACAGCCTTGGCATTGGGATAGCGCAATCCGAGATAGAGCGTAATCAATGGCTGTGCCTGTTCTTCTGAAAAAATGCTCTGTCCCGATTAAGGCTTGCAGTCCCGTTTTGTGCATCATTTGCGCTGGCTGAGGAGCAATCCCAGTAATAAGCACGATCCCGCCTTGCTGCTGGATACGGCTCACGAATGCGGATAGATGCGCAGCTGCTGTTGTGTCCAAATACGGTACACGCCCCAGCCGTAAAATTAGCACATGCGGTGTATCCTCGCATTGTGAGGATAGTGCTTGCTCCAACGTGTGGGCAGCGCCAAAAAACAGCGTCCCCTCAACACTGACCATACTAATTTGCGGACATTTCCGACCGTCCTTTACGACGCTTGCAGATACTTTGGCTTTCTGATCCTGCGGATCAGGCAGAACCTTATCGACCTTTACTTCTTCACTCATTCGCTTGATAAACAATATGATGGCGATCGCAAGCCCAGCCTGAACGGCGACCGTCAGATTCATGAACACAGTCAGCAAAAAGGTAACAACTAAAATAAGCGAGTCTGCTGTTTTCGTTCGTGCAATCTTGGCAAATGTTTTTCGCTCGCTCATATTCCAGGCTACCAGCATCAATATCGGGGCCATTGCAGCCAAGGGAATAGCTGAAGCAAAGGGAGCAAGGAAGAGCAGCACGAGCAGTACGACGATGGCATGTACCATACCGGATATAGGAGAAGCAGCTCCACTGCGAATATTGGTAGCTGTGCGTGCAATTGCCCCGGTTGCCGGTATTCCCCCGAACAACGGTGCGATCATATTTGCAATGCCTTGCCCGATCAACTCTCGATTGCTGTTATGTTTTTCACCAGTCATACTGTCGGCAACAAGTGCAGACAACAGAGACTCCACTCCGCCGAGCAGTGCAATGACAAAAGCAGGCTGGAGCAGTAAAAGGATACGATCCCAACTTAATGCTGGCCAATGGAAGTCAGGAATACCGCTAGGTATCGCGCCGAATGTCGTACCAATCGTAGCAACCTGGTTCGGATACAGCCAAGCAGCAATAAGGCTTGATAAAAGAAGTCCTACCAGGGAAGCTGGAACCTTGGGCATGTACTTGGGTACGAGAAGAAGGGCAACAAGACAAATACAGGATGTCAGTACACTGTACAAGTTGGCCGCTGGGATATGAATGATCAGCTCACGCATATTGGCAATGAAGCTGTCTTGCTTCTCAAGGTGAAGCCCTAAAAAGTCAGCAATTTGACCTGTAAAAATAATGACGGCAATCCCTGAAGTAAAACCGATGGTTACAGGCCGCGGGATGAAGCGGATGACTGCCCCTAAGCGCAGCAGTCCCATTAAGACAAGCATTACTCCCGCAAGAAAGCCAGCGATCAGCAGGTTTTCAAACCCATATTGCATGACAATTGCGAATAATATCGGAATAAATGCACCGGTAGGGCCTCCGATTTGAAACTTGGATCCACCAAGCAGCGAAATAATAAATCCGGCGATTATGGTTGTATATAAGCCGTATTCAGGCTTAACGCCGGAGGCTATGGCGAATGCCATGCCTAACGGGATGGCAACGACACCGACGATCATGCCTGCAATCATGTCTTTTCTAAAAGATTGCCAGCTGTATTCGGCATAGCGACCGCGCCACAACGGTTTCATGTATGACTCCCCACCATTTCTAAATATTTGATTATTTGAATATTTAAAATGATAACGGTGATTCGCATACCTGTCAAAGCGTATAGGAAGGGATGTGGTGTGCTTTTATACAAGAAAGAGAGGAAACAGGAGTCGGGGACTCATATTCCTCTCTTTTTTAGGACGATTCTTGGTTTTTCATGTTTTTCAACATAGATATGGAATTGACTAAGTGGTTATTGAAGATTTGCTTCGCGACTTGAAGTAAATCCTTGATCATCGGGTCACGCAAGGAATAAATAACAGAGGTTCCATCCTTAACGCCATACACGACGTTTTTGCCGCGCAGAACGGCCAACTGCTGAGAAACAGAAGATCCTTCCGTTCCGAGTATGGATTGAATTTCGTTAACTGTTTTATCTCCTTCGCATAGGATCTCCAGAATCTTTATCCGCAAAGGATGCGCTAATGCTTTGAAAAACTCCGCCTTAAAATGCTGAATATCCGGATACATGTTGGCTTTCTCCCTTATTCACAATAAAAGAATCCAATACAGGTTAGTGTTAGTTTACCACAAAACGAATGCTAGCGAAAAAGGGATTGCAAAATCAAGTTCAAATCAGTCTTCTCATAGAAAGAAATGTAAACAAAATTTATAATACCATAAAATACTATAATTTATATTTAAAGATTACATTGACAGTTAGATCAAATCACAATATGATGAACAAGTGATAATGATTCTCAATGTTGATGTAAAGTGTATACGGCATCATGTTGGACACCAGGGGGTAGTAACTTTGAAAAAGAAATATCAAGCGGTACTGGCGATATTATTCACAGTGCTTCTCGTCGTGGGATGCGGCTCTCAAGCAAATGGGGGCAGCCAAGCCGACGATAGTCAACCAGCCGCTAAGAAAACAGAAGCCGCGCGAGAAATTAAGCACGAGCTAGGTATGACAGAGGTGAAAGGATCGCCGAAGCGGGTCGTAGTGCTCGAATTTTCCTTTGTCGATGCGCTTGCATCACTTGATTTGAAGCCTGTCGGCATTGCCGATGACGGAAATAAAGATCGAATTTTGAAGACGCTAGCAGATAAGATTGGAGATTATACGTCAGTTGGAACGCGCAAGCAGCCAAGCTTGGAGGTAATAAGCTCCCTGCAGCCGGATTTGATTATCGCGGATTGGAAACGTCATAAAGCAATTTATGAAGACTTGAAACAAATTGCTCCTACAATCGTGCTGAAGAGTCTGGAAGCAAGTTATGAAGACAATTTGGCGTCCTTCCAGACGATAGCAGACGCCCTGAACATGAGTGAGGAAGGAAAGCAGCGGTTGGAACAGCATAAGGATAAAATCAATGCTTTGAAGGCTCAAGTGCCGCCATCAGACGAGAAACAGACCGTCATGTCGGCTGCTTTGCGCAAAGAAAGCTTCAAAGCGCATACATCATCCTCCTATGACGGCGCCGTATTGGAAAAGGTCAGTCTGATGAATGCGATACAGGATCCGAAGGAACCCTATGCGGAGCTAACATTGGAGCAATTGCTGAATATCAATCCCGATATTTTGTTCCTGATGAAGACAGACGGAGAGCAAACGATCGTGGACGAATGGTCCGTCAATCCGTTGTGGCAGGAGCTGAAGGCCGTGAAGAATAAAAAGGTCATTGAAGTGGATCGCAATTTATGGACACGCTGGCGCGGCATTGTTGCCGGGGAATTAATGATGGAAGAGGCAATTTCGAAACTGTACGGAAGCGGGAAAGTGGAGAAATAATTTGTAAGACAGGAAACGGGCGAGGTAGGCGTTACTTGTTAACGTCTACTTTTTGTCTGCCCAGGAACGAAAAAAGAAAGGGGCATTGTAACGCATGACGGGATTACGTCACGGCGGTAGGCGCAAGGCGTTCGGCCTGTCGCTGCTGCTTGGCTTCGCATTATTATCGGCAGGGGTCATGATCAATGTGTCGCTGGGCTCCTCCTCGATTTCATTTCCTACTTTGCTGAAGGCTCTGTTCTTCGCGGACAGAACGAAGGAGATGCTTATCGTTCAGGAGATCCGATTGCCCCGTGCGTTAATCGCAATTCTGATCGGTGCCAGCTTGGCGGTCGCAGGTACGATCATGCAGGCGATGACGCGCAACCCGCTAGCTAATCCGCAGGTGTTCGGCGTCAATGCTGGCGCTTCGCTCATAGTGGTAACGTCAACGGTGTTCCTGCCGGAGTTGACGCAGCAGCAGCTTGTTTATTCCGCATTTGCGGGAGCGGCTTTGGGCGGCTTTATCGTGTATTTTATCAGCGCAGGGGGAGATTTAAAGCCGGCCCGACTCGCCATTGCCGGAATGACCGTCCATTTTTTCTTTCGTCCATCACACAAGGATTGATCTTATTTCATGAGAACACAACGGACAGCATTCTCTATTGGCTGGTCGGCGCGATAGGCAATCGGAATTGGCATCATGTTGGTGTGCTTCTTCCATGGGCAAGCATTGGCTTGTTGGGCGCTTTGGCTCTGTCGAAGCCGTTAACGATGCTGAGCATGGGGGATGATGTGGCGAGGGGGCTCGGAGCAAGAATCGAGGCAACGCGATTCGCCGGCGGTCTGCTCGTCATTATTTTGGCGGGAGGCTCGGTGTCCGTTGCCGGCCCGATTGGCTTCGTAGGTTTGCTGGTACCGCACATCGTCCGGCTGATGGTCGGCGTGGATCTGCGTTATGTGCTGCCTTGCTCCGCCCTGTATGGATCGGTGCTGCTGGTGTATGCGGATATTGCTTCACGCTATATCTCGTATCCGTATGAGGCGCCAATTGGGATTGTCACCGCCATGCTGGGAACACCATTCTTCTTGTACTTGGCATATGCAGGAGGGAAGCACAATGAATAGATCTGTAAATATGGCGCGCCGTCATCGGCTCGTCGTGCTCGCGTTAGTTGCGCTGCTTCTCATCATGGGCCTGATCAGCCTTGGAGTGGGGGCGGTCTATATAACGCCGAACCAAGTGATCGAGACGATGTTGGGGCAAAGCACAGACCATGCGTTCATCCTTGGCAAATACCGTTCGCCTCGAATCGTCTTGTCCGTTCTTGTGGGCGCCGGGCTTGCTATATCGGGAACTGTGCTGCAGGGCGTACTGCGGAACCCGCTTGCTTCTCCGGACGTTATCGGAATTACGAAAGGGGCAGGCTTAGCGGCTTGTGCAACCATTATTTTATTTCCTGGGTCATCGGCAATCGCACTGCCTTTATCCGCATTTGCCGGAGCGGCTCTGGTAGCCCTGCTTCTATTTGCATTCGTATATAGGCGCGGAGCTCGTCCCACGACGCTGGCACTGACGGGCATAGCGCTTGGCGCGATGTGCGATGCAGGAATCCAGTACTTCATGTTCAAATACCCGGTCAGCGTCAATGCAGCACTGATTTGGCTTACCGGAAGCATATGGGGCAGAGGCTGGGATGAAGTGATGGGCGTACTGCCGTGGATGCTGGCACTCATCCCGCTTGCGCTGCTGCTGTCTTCGAGGCTGGATGTTCTGAGCTTGGGCGATGATGTAGCGACAGGCCTGGGGGAACGGGTGAAGCGGCTGCGTCTTGCGCTGGTAGCTGTTTCAGTAGCCTTGGCAGGCGCATCGGTGGCCGTTGTCGGCGCAATTGGCTTCGTGGGCTTGATCGCTCCACATATGGCGCGCCGGCTTGTGGGCGCCAAACATGGCATTCTTCTGCCCGTATCGGGCTTGTTAGGCGCCATCTTGGTGTTGACGGCCGATACGCTTGGACGCGCCATCGTTCCGCCAATCGAGTTCCCGGCAGGGTTAGTGACTGCCGTAATCGGGGCTCCGTATTTCCTTTACTTATTGCGCAGAGAACGCAAGATTCGCTCCTAGCCCTCGCCGGCTTTCATAGGTGAAATATGGAGCCGTATGTCAGAGGGTACACTGTTCTATCACGGTGATCATACGATTTGGTTAGCTGACTATATTTCTTCCCAATATATAAATAAATAAGACGAAGAAAGACGGAGAGACCAAACTGGCTACTCCGTCTTGTTACTTGTTAGAAGGCGCAAACCAATGCCAGGTCAGGTAGAATAAGGTGCATGGTTTTCCGAATGTGCTACTTCCTGCTTGCGGCGAAGCAAAAATCCTCCTGCGGAGGACAATAGATACATCGTGCCGCCAACAACATAGACGGCTTGGGGTCCCCAAATATCAGAGATTGTTCCAGCGAACAGTACGGATACTCCGAACAATATGTATGAGATGGTGCTCTGCGCGGCAAAAACATGCGGCTGTTCTTCAATTGGGGTGACCTGCTGTACATATGTACGCTGAGCAATATCACGAAGCTGATAGAATGGCCCAATTAGAACTACTATAGCTAGTGCGACAAATGCTTGCGTGTTCCAAGCATACCCGTATACGAGCAAACTGACACCAAACGATCCGATCAGGATCGTGCCGACCAAATGGTTATGAATGCGTGCAGACAGCTTCAATGTAATGAGTCCGCCAATAATTGTTCCCGCATAATAGGCTGCATTAATATATCCCCACCACGCTTCATCTTTATGGAGCACCTCCTGTGCAAAGACGAGCGTAACACCGCCAATCCATATTCCACCCGCTACTCCTTCAAGAATGTCCATCCATGTAATGACGCGCAGCTTAGGATGCGTGAACAGGTATGTCCAGCCTGCCAGGATAGAGTGCGATTTCTTATTTGATTTCACACTCTCTTCTTGATGGTAAGATAATTTGAAAATGCAGAGGCAGCCAAGAAAAAGAAGACCTGCGGACAATTGCAAAACCAGGGAATGTCCAAGCTTGGCAACCAGTATTCCGCCCATGGTCCATCCGAGTAAAGATAGCATTTGCATACTGGTTGATACCAGACTGTTCGCGTAAACCCGCTTCTCTTCCTCCACCAAGCGCGGATAGAGGGCATTTGCCGCTGCAGAAGCACAGCCCTCTGCGTACCCAATGCCAATAATGGCAGAAAATGAATAGGCGAGAAATAGAGTTGTCGATAACATCGATGCGAGCGGCAATATAGAGAAGGCGACAATCGCCGACAGCGCAAACTGTAATATCAAAAATAAACGTGTAACGTACGCGAGGCTCATGCGGCGATACCAGATCGGTAGCATGAAGCTGCTCGCCAATATCGCCATCGATCGTACGAAGGAGACTGCTCCGGCAAAAGCGGCCGAATCCGTCATTTGATAAACAGCTGCTATCAACGTCATCATATATAACGATCCGGCAAGATTGGCGAAGGATCTGCTGGATAGAAGCGAGTAGAAAGAGCGATTCAAAACCTATCACATCCTCATGTTGTTTCTAATTTTACACATTATAGCATGGATGATTTTGGTTTTTAAGAACTATTTTAAATAAATAATAATAATAAACTGATGTTGGGAATGGAGCAGCTACGAAATTTTTATACCGCCTTCAAGCAGGGCTTCAATTTTGCTCAAATGCTCCAGCATGAGAGTTGTTCATTCTGAGCTGCAATCGCGTTATAGATTTCCCGGTGCTCCTCCAGCAACTGAGCCGTGGATGAGCGTCCTCTGACAACCAAAATGCGCCGAGTCTCCCCCATATGCTCAGCACATTTTTGATGTCATGTGCAGCATTGGGATAAGAATTTCATTGTGGCTCGCTTCAGCCAGCCCATCGCTTTAAGCATACTAAGCGCTTCTCGTATAGTAGAACGGCCTACCGCATATGTTGAGAAAAATACTTCGACAGAAGCAGTTTGTCGCCAGGGGTATAAATTTCACCGCGAAGCTGTTCAAACAGATGCTCTTGAATAAGCTTAGAGCCCTTTTTTTATTTAATTTTCTGCCATGTAACGATATCTTCCTTTTACTGAAATATAAAATCAAAAAATATAAATATTATAAAATTAATTTTAAAATTGAGTGACATTAGTTTCAATCATACGTTATAATATGCCAAAAGTCATCAGATGACCTGAACAATTCAGCAGGTGGAAGATTAGGTTGAATCGTTCACTTCAGATGTTGACTTGGAACCAAGACATCAAGGAGGAGTTCATTCATGATAGCCAATGAAGCACGTGAGCGGCTGCTTAAACTGCTCGGGCCTGAGCGGTATCGCGATGATAAAGAAAGCCTGGTCACACACTCGTATGATGCTACGCCAATGATGCAGTCTTTGCCCGATGCTGTTGTATATCCGGAATCGACAGCGGATGTTCAGGAAATATTGCGCACAGCGAATGAATACCGTATTCCCATTGTGCCGAGAGGCGCTGCAAGCAATTTGTGCGGCGGTACTGTTCCTGTAGCAGGGGGAATTGTCGTAGCGATGACACGAATGAATAAGCTTATTGAAATGGATACGGAGAATCTTACAGCAACGTTCCAGCCGGGATTGAACACGAAGACATTCCATCGTGAGGTCGAGAAGCGGGGATTGTTCTATCCGCCAGACCCAAGCAGCATGTCCATATCGACATTGGGCGGCAACATTATGGAGGGCGCCGGGGGACTGCGCGGCTTGAAATATGGAACGACGAAGGATTATGTGATTGCGCTTGAGGCGGTGCTGCCGTCCGGTGAAGTGATTCGTACGGGAGGAAAATTGTACAAGGACGTTGCCGGCTATGATTTAACGAAGCTGCTGGTCGGCTCGGAGGGAACTTTGGCACTTATTACGGAAGCTACGGTCAAGATGCTTCCAGCGCCGGGCATCCGCAAGACGATGCTCGTATCCTATAAGGATATTTATGCAGCTGCACGCAGTGTATCTCGGATCGTGGGCGCGGGCATTATTCCAGCTACGCTTGAATTTATGGATCAGCCAACGATTCGCGTAGTTGAGGAGTACAATCACATCGGCCTTCCAACGGATATGCAGGCTGTGCTGCTTATTGAGCAGGATGGACAAGACGAGAACGTTGTCATGCGCGATATGGAAGCGATTGCAAAGATATGCAATGAGGACGGTGCAGACAGCGTCCAGACTGCGAAGGATGAAATGGAGGCAGAGCAACTGATGAAGGCTCGTCGCAGTGCATTGTCTACATTGGCGCGTATTCGTCCAACGACGATTTTGGAGGATGCAACCGTTCCTCGTTCGAAGATCGCTGAAATGGTGCTTGCGATTAATCGCATCGCCGAACAATATGGAGTGAACATCTGTACTTTCGGTCACGCCGGAGACGGAAATCTTCACCCAACCTGTCCAACGGATGCTCGCAACGAAGATGAAATTCATCGTGTTGAGCAAGCATTTGCGGATATTTTCGAGGAAGCGATTCGTCTAGGCGGCACCATTACAGGCGAGCATGGTGTAGGAACGGTAAAGGCTCCGTATCTGGAATGGAAGGTGGGATCTGCAGGCATCGATATCATGAAAGGGATCAAGCAAGTTTTCGATCCGAATGGCATTATGAATCCAGGCAAAATATTTGCCAAAGCTGCTCGTAAAAGGCTGGTGGTCTCCCGATGAGTCAACAACAATCAGAGGCGAACAATCTACTGCAGAAGGAGCTCGTTAAGACGCTCGACTACGAGCAGCTGATGAACTGCATGCGATGTGGATTTTGTCAGCCGACCTGTCCGACTTATCAAGAGACTGGCTTGGAGGCAGCATCTCCACGCGGACGCATTGCCCTCATGAAAGCAGTAGCCGATGGCATTATGGAGCTGGATGAATCGTTCCAGAAGCAGATGAACTTGTGCTTGGGATGCAGAGCTTGTGAGCCGGTATGTCCTTCAGACGTCAAGTACGGACGGCTGCTTGAGCAGACGAAAGAGGCGATGCATGCGCATCATAATCCGCCGATGGCGGTTAAGGGACTGAAACGAATTGCACGCCCCGTATTTATGAAGCACAATCGTCTGCTGCGAATAAGCAAGCTGTTGCAAACCTATCAGCGTTCTGGCTTGCAAAGCTTTGCTCGCAAGAAGAACCTGCTTCGGTGGCTTCCTCCGCAAATGCAAATGATGGAGCGCATTTTGCCGGAAGCGGACAGTCAAGGTGTTGTGAAGCGGGCGGGTGGACGCCATTTCTTGGCGAAGGGCGAGAAGCTGGGTACAGTAGGGCTGTTCCGCGGTTGTATTATGGACGTTTTGTTCACCGAAACGAACGTGAATACGATCCGCTTGCTGACGGAATCCGGCTATGATGTCATTATTCCGGAAGCACAGGGCTGCTGTGGCGCGTTGTTTGCTCATGGCGGAGGCGATACGGCTACGGCTGTGGATTTAGCAAAGCAAAATATTGCGGCATTCCGAGATGCTGGCGTTGATTACATTGCTTCCAATGCTGGCGGATGTGGAGCGTTGCTCGTTGAGTACGATCATTTGCTGAAGGATGAGTCGGAGTGGGTGGAGCCGGCCCAAAAATTTGCGAAGCAAGTGAAGGATATCAGTGATCTCATTATGCGTTCACAGCGTTGGAGCAATCTCCCGGTTATGCCGTTAGGCAAAAGTGGAACGAGAGCAGAAGAAGCTGCTGAAACCGTTACTTATCAAGATTCCTGCCATTTGCGAAATGTAATGCGATCATCCAATGGCCCTCGTCAATTGATCCGCCGTATTTCGGGCATACAGTACAAGGAATTGGAAGGCGCAGATGTATGCTGCGGATCCGCAGGTATTTATAACATTGTACAGCCAGACATGGCGAATTCAATCGTAGATCGGAAGATGGATGCCGTTCGCGATACGCAGGCCTCGATTATCTTGACGAGCAATCCCGGATGCCTGATGCAGATGAAGGTTGGCGTAGAACGGGACGGTGTAGCTGAAAAAGTGAAGGTCATGCACGTCGTAGATTATTTTGCGGAAAAAATGTTGAAGTAATATTTCACATTACCTATAATTATATTGTAATAATATTTCATAAAATAGTAACAGACATCAATGCAGTCAATTTGCGGGGAAGATTGACTTCATCGTAGGAGGGGTTGAATGTGAACGTCATTCCACTTAATGAAGCATGGGCGGATCCAATGTGCGAGCTGTGGAACCGTGAACTGGGCGATCTGTTCCCAATGAGACAACAGCTGTTTTTGCAAAATAGCTTTCGAGATGTAAACGTTTACTTTCCTGGCTCCTGGATCGTCCAAAATTCAGACGGCTCCATTCTTGGTTTCATCATTGCAAAGAAATGGAAGGAAACAGAACGTGAGATGAAGCTTGGAGAAGGAGGAGGCTGGATTCAAGCTCTTGTCGTTCGTTCCGAAGCAAGGGGGCAGGGGATAGGCTCCGAATTGCTCGCACGGGCCGAACAGGCATTGCGTGAAGCGGGCGCTTCTCAAGTGTTTATTGGACGCGATCCGTGGCATTATGTACCGGGACTGCCGAAGGCGCTGTCCATGCATCGCCCATGGCTGGAGAAGAGAGGATTTAAGCAGCTCTACGAGGTTATCGATATGCTGTCTTCCGAAAAGACAGAGCTGTTGGCAACCCCTGACTTTGCAGATGGAGCGGTCATTAAGCTGCTCGAACCAGAGGACAAGGAAGAAATGCTGAAATTTTTCCGCCGCTGCTTCCCGGGAAGATGGCTGTATGAAGCACAATGCTATTGGGAGCGCGGAGGACAGGGAAGAGAGTTCATTGGATTGTTTCAGGGCAGTGAAATGATAGGCTTCTGTCGCGTCAATGATGAGCACTCTCCGCTTATTGCACAAAATACGTATTGGGCACCGCTTTTCGAAGAACCGTTAGGCGGCATTGGGCCGCTCGGCGTAGATGATCAGTACCGCGGCAAAGGATACGGTCTCGGCTTAGTTAAGGCGGGCATTGCAGAATTACAGCAACGCGGCATGCGCCAGTTAGTTATTGACTGGACAGAACTGGTTGACTTTTATGCGAAGCTTGGATTCCATACGTGGAAGAGCTACGACCTAATGAGCAAGGCCCTGTAAGCAAATTGAAAAGGAGAGTTCAAAAAGGCCGTGCTGATATTGCCTTCATATATCATCGTGATCATAAGCGTGCTTTTTGAACATTTCTAAAGTATAGAAACGATGCTGGAAATATGGAGTTAACTGCGGCAAAGTCTAGTTGCGACTATCGGGCAGAACGGGAATCTCTACCTATTTTGACTAAGCTGATAGGTAGATGGCAACATCTGATTCGATTTCTCGTTGGAGGGATATTTCCATCGTTTTCGGCACAGCTATAACAGCTATAAGAAGCCCTGGCAGATCCATACGTGCTGGGGTTTTATCTATAATGGGGGAATAAATATAATTGCACGTTATTGACGTATTGTTTAAGTGTTTGCGTCCTATTAATAGGATGCGGCTGTGCAGTCTTTGGATGATGCAAGAGAAAGCCATCCGATTTATGAAGAGCCTGTACAAGTTAAACAACGAACCGACTCGTCTCCCTGTTCTCACCGACGATGTCTGCTCCGCATATAATGTGATCCGTCGTGAATATGGGCGTATGCACAGCAGGCAGCTAGAGTGCCGCGGGGAGGAGCGACTTATGAAGTGGGGACGCAATATATCTGGGGAGGAACGGGCGAACGTGATTACCCATGCTGCCGGATTATTGTTCAGTCTATGGGCGCTTGGAGTATTGATTGGCGCTGCATGGGAGCGTGGAACGATAGCGCATGTCATCGGGGCTTCTGTGTATGGAATTACCTTGACTATTATGTTTACAACCTCGACGATGATGCACAGTATGCCGGAGGGCAGGACTAAGTTCCGATTTACCATCCTCGATCATATGGCGATCTATTTGTTTATTGCTGGAACCTACACGCCTTTTATGTTGATTGTATTACAGGATGAGTTCAGCCAGCAGTTGTTTGGCCTAATATGGGGAACTGCGATTGTCGGCATGATTTATAAAGCTTTTTATACAGGCCGCCATATGTGGTTTTCGACAATTGGTTACGCAGTAATGGGATGGCTCATGGTAACGGTATGGGACAGCTTAATGCAGGCGATACCGTTTGAAGGGGTTATGCTGCTAGTCATGGGAGGGGGATGTTATACAGCGGGCATTCCGTTCTTTGTATGGCGCCGCTTGCCCTATCATCACGCCATTTGGCATTTGGTCGTTTTGGCTGGTTCAATCTTGCATTTTATATGTATTTACCGTTATGTGATATAGGAGTAATAGTCGTCTCCGATCACCGAATGAAAGGCTTCAAAAATATTTTTCTCCTTGTTAAGGTTCAACCCTTGACATGATGCTGTGATTTCGGTATGATAAGAAACGTCGATGGGCTGTAAAGTGTTTTTCCTTTACGAAAGGGGTGGCCCGTATGAACGAGGAACAGATACTTGCTAAGACGAACCGCATTAATATGCTGTTCGACTTCTATGAACCACTGCTTACTGAGAAGCAGCAGACGTTCCTAAAATGTTACTTTCAAGATGACTTTTCATTAGGCGAGATTGCAGCCGACTTCGGCATTAGCCGCCAAGCGGTATATGAACATATTAAGCGGGCGGAGCAGACGCTTGAATCTTATGAAAGCAAGCTCGGCTTATTGTCGAAGTTCGAGCGTCGGACAGAGATCGTGATGACGCTGCAACATAAATTGAACGATATGGATACCATACCCGACCCGCAGCGCGCGGAACTGCAGACGATTGTCCGTGAACTGCAGGCGTTGGATTAAGGGAACGGGGTGAGATAATATGGCATTTGAAGGATTAACGAGCCGATTACAGAATGTATTCAGCAAGTTAAGAGGCAAAGGTAAAGTTAGTGAGGACGACGTCAACGAAGCCATGCGCGAGGTGCGCCTTGCGCTGCTTGAAGCCGACGTTAACTTTAAAGTCGTCAAGGAATTCATTGGCAAGGTGAAAGAGAAGGCCGTAGGTCAGGAAGTGATGCAGAGCTTCACACCGGGCATGGTCATTATCGACATCGTTAATAAGGAATTGACGGAATTGATGGGTGGCACAGCTGCGAAGCTGGCTAAGGCCAACAAGCCGCCAACTGTCATTATGATGGTCGGTCTCCAAGGTGCTGGTAAGACGACGACATCTGGTAAGCTGGCTAAGATGCTGCAGAAGCAGAATCATAAGCCGCTTCTTGTCGCTGCCGATATTTATCGACCAGCTGCGATTAAGCAGCTTCAGGTTGTAGGCGAGCAGATTAAGGTTCCGGTATTTGCACTTGGTGATCAAGTAAGTCCGGTTGAGATCGCTCGTCGTGGACTGGAGCATGCCAAGGAGAACCATCTTGACTATGTCATTATCGATACCGCAGGCCGCCTGCACATCGATGAAGCATTGATGGAGGAGCTGAAGCAGGTTCATGCTACAGCGAAGCCGGATGAAGTGCTGCTCGTCGTCGACGCGATGACAGGTCAAGACGCGGTGAACGTAGCGGATAGCTTCAACCAACAGCTAGAGCTTACGGGTGTCGTGCTGACGAAGCTCGATGGCGATACGCGCGGTGGTGCAGCCTTGTCTGTCAAGGCAGTAACTGGCTGTCCAATCAAATTCGCTACACTTGGCGAGAAAATGGATGCGCTGGAGCCGTTCCATCCAGAGCGGATGGCATCGCGGATTCTCGGCATGGGGGACATGCTCTCCTTGATCGAGAAGGCACAAGCGAATATCGATACAGAGAAAGCCAAGGAAATGGAAATGAAGATGCGCAATGCTGCCTTCACATTCGATGATTTCCTTGAGCAGATGCAGCAAGTGAAGAAGCTCGGTCCAATCGATCAGATCCTAGATATGATTCCAGGGATGAATAAGATGAAGCAAAATGCAAATCTAAAGGTGGATGAGCGTCAAATGGGTCGAATCGAAGCGATTGTCCGTTCAATGACGAACGAAGAACGCCAAGATCCAGACTTAATCAATCACAGTCGTCGCAAACGGATTGCAGCAGGCAGCGGAACTGCGCTGGCTGATGTGAACCGTCTTATCAAGCAATTTGATGAGATGCGACGGATGATGAAGCAGTTCTCCGACATGATGGGCCCGAAAGGGCCGAAGATGATGAAGAACTTGAAGAGCAAAGCAGGCAAGGCTGGCAAAGGAATGAGGTTTCCTTTCCGTTAAGAAATAAAGAAGTGGAGCTGCAACAAGCTCGCTTGTTGATTCGAATTCTGTTTAGGAGGTGAATTTCGTGGCAGTACGTATCCGTTTGAAACGCATGGGTGCTCATAAAGCACCATTCTATCGTGTCGTTGTATCCGATTCCCGTTCCCCGCGTGACGGTCGTTTTATCGAGGAAATCGGTCATTACAATCCGGTAGCTCAACCAGCAGTCGTTAACATCGACGAGGAAAAGGCGCTGAAATGGTTGCAAACTGGTGCTCAAGCATCTGACACGGTTCGCAACTTGCTTAGCCAAGCTGGCGTAATGAAGAAGTTCCATGAGCTGAAAAACCAGAAATAATCTAGCCGTTCGGAGGGTCGCGAATGGAAGAGTTAGTGTCAGTAATTGCACGCGCTTTGGTCGATCATCCGGAGGAGGTCCGTGTGGACGTCGTGGAGAAAGACCATGTCATCGTGTATGAACTTCACGTTCATCCCGACGATGTCGGTATGGTTATCGGCAAGCAAGGTCGTATCGCTAAGGCGCTTCGTACGGTCGTCACATCGGCAGCAGTCAAAGTTCCAAAACGAGTTGCCGTGGACATTATTTCATAACAGTACGCAAGAGGGTTAGGATGAAGTCCTAGCCCTTTTTCGTATGCATAGGGCAGTTTGTGTTACACTAGAGAGAAGGCTGTTCGGAAGCTTCTGCTTCCGGGCACTAACGATAGATAGAGATAAATGGTAAATACATGGCAGGAGGATACGATATGTCTCAAAGAATGTTCAATGTCGGCAAGCTAGTCAATACGCACGGCATTCGTGGAGAAGTAAAAATTATCCCGACAACTGATTTTCCGGAGACGCGCTTTGCACAAAAGAGCGAGCTAATTTTGCAGCAGCCTGATTCGAACATTAACGTACCGGTTACGATTGAACGGTCGCGTTTACATAAAAATATGTACATCGTGAAATTCACGCAGTTCGACAACATTAATGATGTCGAGAAGTATAAAGGCTGGGTACTGAAAGTAAGTGAAGAACAGCTGGACGAGCTCGATGATGACGAATATTACTATCATGAGATCATCGGATGTAAAGTCGTCACAGATGAAGGAGAAGAGCTTGGGGTTATTGAGGAGATATTGTCCCCAGGTGCGAATGATGTCTGGGTTGTTAAGCCAGCGAAAGGGAAATCCATTCTGCTGCCGGTAATTGACGATGTTGTACTAGAGGTTAATGTGCAGGAGAAGATTGTGAAGGTTCATATTATGGAAGGACTAATATAGGATGCGTATCGATGTGTTGACCCTTTTTCCGGAAATGTGTGAAGGGGTATTTGGTTCCAGTATATTAGGCAAAGCGCGCGAGAATGGTCATGTTACGATTAACACGGTCAATTTCCGCGACTATTCTGATAATAAGCACCAAACCGTTGACGATTATCCGTATGGCGGTGGAGGCGGTATGGTGCTTAAGCCGCAGCCGATTTTTGCGGCGGTTGAGGATCTGGTCGCAAAAGCGGCAGCAGAGCGGTTGGCCGATAAGAAGGATGAGAGCGAAGAAAGCTTGCAGGAGGCTGTCAAACCAAGAGTTATTTTAATGTGTCCGCAAGGGGAACGCTTCTCACAGAAGAAAGCGGAGGAACTGGCACAGGAGTCGCATTTAATCTTCGTGTGTGGTCATTATGAAGGGTATGATGAGCGCATTCGCGAGCATTTAGTAACAGATGAATTGTCCATTGGGGACTATGTGCTGACAGGTGGGGAACTTCCTGCAATGACGGTAGTCGACTCGGTAGTTCGTTTGTTGCCAGGCGTTCTAGGCAATGAGATGTCGGCAGTAACCGATTCATTTAGTACAGGTTTGCTGGAGTATCCGCATTATACCCGTCCGGCGCAGTTCCGTGACTGGAAGGTGCCCGATGTGCTCATTAGCGGTCATCATGCGAATATCGAGGTGTGGCGGCGAGAACAAGCGTTGAAGCGGACGCTTGAACGACGTCCTGACCTACTTGAGCATGTGGAACTTAGCAAGGAAGATAAAAAAATGATAGAACGATTGAAAAATGAAACCAATGGGACTCATGCATAATGCTGTGGTCTGTCGGTTAAATGATCAGGGTGAGTAGTTGTACGCATGGTCAACAATAGAAGGCTGTGAATCTATGTAGTTAAGTCATAGATTCGCAGCCTTTTTGGAATTTTATTCTGATAGAAACCGCAAAGAATTTTGTTATTTTGACCATAATAACCGTATTTGGAGGACAATGTTGATCTAAGGTGGCATTACATCGTGTTGAATCTGGAGGAAATGAGGAGACGTTATGAGTAAAAGTGAGAACCGTCAATTGCGATTGTTTATTGCAATGCCGCTGCCTGAGTCAGCTGTTCATGTGCTTGATGCATGGTGCAAAGCAGGACAACGCCATTGGCATTTTGCCAAATGGGTACATCCGCAGGATTTACATATAACCTTGCAATTCCTTGGTGCAGCAGACGAGGAGGCTACTCCTCGGATTGTTCAGGCTTTGGAGCAGGTATCGAGAAAAACAGATCCTTTTGAGCTTCAATTCGAGGGCATAGGGAGCTTTGGGACAAAAGAAGCGCCTCGTGTGCTGTGGGTTGGTCTCGGAGGTGCAATCGACAGGCTGCGACAATTGAACCATAGTGTAGGTGCTGCGGTATCACCGCTAGGATTCGAGCCAGAGGATCGTCCTTATCGTCCCCATATTACGCTAGCGCGCAAGTATCGAGGTGGAGAGGTGCATCCATTCTCTATGATCAGCGAACCACTCCCTTCGCATCAATGGATGGGGGAAGAGATAGTGCTCTTCCGGACTCATATGAATCAAAGTCCTATGTACGAACGATTGCATACCTTCACGTTAGGTCAACGATAGTCTATTGTACATGCAATAAAATAGTTGGATGCGCATTACACAGGTTGTCTAAAACAGGTCCATCTTCACGTATATTTTCCAATCTTGCACATTTGTAATGAAATAACCATTTTAAGAATGTCGAAAATGGTAGAAATAAATCGTGAATGGAGGGATATCGTGGAGAGAAATGCTTCGCGTATCGGATTGCTTCTGCTTGTGATGACCGCACTGTTTATGGTCGGTTTTTCAAAGCCGGGCGATACGCGAAAGGCGACTTGGATATGGCAGGCGGAGAGGATAGAGGACGAACCGGAAAAACTGATTGATTTTGCAAAAAAGAATCACATTAACGTTATGTATTTGCATGTGGATAGGAGGGTTCCAGAAGCGGCATACCGTCAGTTTTTGAGGCAGGCGGGACAAGCTGGAATTGAAGTACACGGATTAGCAGGACACCCCTTATGGGCTTTGCGTGAGTATCGGGATCGGATAATGAAGCTAGTGGATTGGGTAAGTGCTTATAATCAAAGCTCTGCTGCTGCGGAGCGATTTAAGGGTATTCATTTGGATGTGGAGCCTTATGTTCTCCCTGAATGGGAAGTTGATCCACAGCCGGTATTGCGCTCTTGGACGGAAAATATGGAGCATGTGATCGATGCTGTCAAAGGCCGCGGCAGCCTCGAAATCAGTGTTGATATGCCGGTGTGGTTCGATAACATAATGGTGCCGAATACACAAAGTACCTCCCTGTCGGAGTGGATTATTAGCCGATTTGATCATGTGACGTTAATGGCCTATCGCCAACAGCTTGATGGCGGTAATGGGATTATCGAGCTTGTGCAGAATGAGATGGAAATCGCAGATCGCTTCGGGAAGTCTATCTTCATCGGGGTTAACACAAAGCCTATGACCGAAACGCACACTACGTTTTATGATGCAGGTATACAGGCAATGGATGCAGCGCTTAAGCAGGTGTCAGAGCGTTTAGAGCATCATGCTTCCTTCACAGGTGTTGCCATTCATGATTATCAGTATTGGAACCGTATGCTGGAGCGGGATGGAGATGCCGGCGGACTTCCTGATCCGAAGCCAGATCCCGAACCGCTGCCAAAGCCTGACCCCGATCCAGGTCAGATTTCGGTGCCTATGCCGCCACCGATGGAGCGTAATAGCACGGTTGTTGGTACCTATGTATGGCAGGCGGAGTTAGCGATAAACCAGCCTGATGACATTATTGCGTTTGCGAAGGAAAAGGGGATTAACTATTTATATGTTCGATTGGATCTGCAACAGCCGTTCGACGCATATCGCTCATTCGTGAAGAAGGCGCAAGATGCCGGCATTGAGATGCATGCTATGGGAGGGCATCCGGCTTGGGCGCTAACAGAGAACAGACAGCGAATTATGAAGCTTGTCGATTATGTGAAGCGTTACAATCAGGCTGTTGCACCAGAAGAACGCTTTTATGGCATACATTTGGACGTGGAACCGTATGTTTTACCGGAATGGAGCAGCAGCAGGGACGATGTGGTTGCGCAATGGAGAGAAAATATGAACGTTTTCGCCCAGTCAGTCAAGGCGGATTCTAAATTAGAGATAAGCGTGGATCTTGCTGTATGGCTGGATCGAACCTTCCTGCCGGATAAGCCGGAATTGTCGATAAGTGAATGGATGATAGGACATATGGATCATGTAACGCTAATGGCGTTTCGCAATATGGCAGAAGGAAGTAATGGCATCGTCGCTGTGGTGAAGCAGGAGATGCAAATGGCAGATCGTTTAGGCAAGCGGATTGTTGTTGCTGTCGAGATGAAGGAGAGTTTTGAGGGCGAGCATATTTCCTTTTACGATAAAGGGGCAGAAGAGATGATCAAGCAGCTTGACAAGCTTCCTGAAATGCTTGCGGAACACTCTTCTTATACAGGATTTATGATTCACGCCTATGATTATTGGAAAGAGGCCAGGCCCTAAAAATGCGCTTGTGTTCTATTCATTCGTATGCTACAATTAATTTCGTTGTTTGGAATACGGTGGTCCTCTGCATACGATGAGGCGAACGTGCAATGCGTGCTGAGATGTAAGAACACCTGTGTGGAAGGAGGGAGTCCTAGATGAATATCGTACAAGCGATTACGCAAGAACAGCTTCGCAAGGATATTCCAAGCTTTCGTCCCGGTGATACTTTGAAGGTTTATGTTAAAGTTATCGAGGGATCTCGCGAGCGTATCCAGTTGTTCGAAGGTGTTGTTATTAAGCGTCGTGGTGGCGGAATCAGTGAAACGTTTACTGTTCGTAAAATTTCCTACGGTGTAGGTGTTGAGCGTACGTTCCCGCTTCACACTCCGAAAATCGATAAAATCGAAGTGGCTCGCCGTGGTAAAGTGCGTCGTGCGAAGCTGTACTATCTTCGCAACCTTCGCGGTAAAGCAGCGAGAATCAAAGAAATCCGTTAAGGAACAACCGGGGGGCTTGCTTGACTGCAAGCTCCCTTTTGCTATTTGTATGGATTGGACTGCGCATTGCGCATGACGTGAACTTCAAATACGCATCCTAGGAGAAAGCGGGGCACAGCGAATGGATCAAAACGACCAATTGATGCAACCGAATACGGAAGAAACGGCTGAAAAGCCAGCTAGCCCGAAGAAAAACGAATTGTTGGAATGGATAAAAGCGATTGCGATAGCCGTTGTCCTTGTCGTTGTCGTACGATGGTTGCTGTTCGCTCCGTTTATAGTTGATGGTCCTTCTATGGAACCTAACTTCTGGACGGGTGAAAGGCTTATCGTAAACAAGATCTTGTATGAGTTCAGACAACCTAAGACAGGAGAAGTCGTTGTATTCCATGTTCCACAGGAGAACCGCGATTTAATTAAGCGTGTTATCGGCGTTGCAGGCGATACGATTGATTATCGTGGTGACGATTTGTACGTGAACGGCAAAAAGGTAGAAGAGCCGTACATACAGGAAGCAATAGATAAAGCTCATAAGAACGATATGTTATATAATGACCGTAATTTCCCAAGTGATTCGACTCAGCCGAACAAAGTTCCAGAAGGACATATCTTCGTCATGGGTGACCATCGGAGCAACAGTACCGATAGCCGCATGCTTGGATTCATTCCGTTAACAGACGTCATTGGACGTGCGGATGTTATTTTCTGGCCGATCTCGCATGTTAAGTTGATTCAGCATCATTAATTGAGTTACGGCTGCTAAGGAGGTGGATAGCGATGTCAATCCAATGGTTTCCGGGTCATATGACGCGAGCGCGACGTCAGATCCAGGAGAAGTTAAAACTGATAGATGTAGCGATCGAACTGTTGGATGCGCGCCTGCCTATGTCAAGCCGCAATCCGATGATTAACGATATACTCGGCAATAAGCCGCGTCTGATTATTATGAACAAATGCGATCTAGCAGATCCAGACGTGACGGCGAAATGGATGAAATACTTTCGCAATGAAGGCCACGCTGTAATTGCCGTCGATGCGTCAACAGGCAGTAATGTATCGCAGATTCCTGGGGAAGCGCGCAAACTACTCGAAGAGAAGTTCCAGAAGCAAATAGCAAAAGGAATGAAACCGCGTCCAGTACGTGCGTTGATTGTTGGGATTCCTAACGTGGGGAAATCTACACTCATTAACAAACTGGCTGGAAGAACGGTAGCTGCAACTGGGGATCGCCCTGGCGTTACCAAGGGGCAGCAGTGGATTCGTGTAGGTTCCGAAATGGAACTGCTCGATACTCCGGGGATTTTGTGGCCTAAGTTTGAGGATCAGGAAGTAGGTTACCGGTTGGCGACAACCGGAGCAATTCGCGAAGAAATATTAAATGTGGAAGATATCGCGTTCTACGCGCTGAAATATGTTGCATCCCATTATTGGGGGCGGTTGTCTGAACGATTCGGCATTACTGGCGATGCCATTGATGTGGAGGATTCAGATGAAGTGGTACGTGTGATGGAAGACATTGGACGTAAGCGCGGATGCTTGATGGGCGGCGGGAGAGTCGACCTAGAGAAGGCATCCGGCATTATTTTGCGAGAGCTGCGTTCCGGCAAGCTGGGACGTCTTACATTCGAAGAGCCATACTCTTTTATGGTGAATTAGCTGTTCGATAGACGCAGTGAGTAAGAGCATGGGATAGCGCCGTTAACGCCGAAGGGTGTACGGCGCTATTTCTTTAGGCAGGGCAGTGTTGCTTGGACAGGCAGGAGAGGAGCTTATTCAAATGGGGAAAAAAAAGCAGGAAACGGCGGCGGAGCCGATTGACTTATTAGCTTGGGAACGGCAGTATTGGGCACGCAGCATTCGACATATCGCAGGGATTGATGAGGTCGGTCGTGGCTGTCTGTTCGGTGATGTCGTCGCAGCAGCCGTCATTTTGCCTGAGGGTCTTATTATAGAGGGCATAAATGACTCGAAGAAGCTGTCAGAGAAGAAACGTGATGAACTGTATGATATCATCATCGCGGAAGCAGTTGCGTGGTCAGTCGCCCATGTGGATGCTGCAACCATTGATCAGATTAATATTAAGCAGGCAGCCCGCCGTGCCATGAAAGAGGCGGTTGAAACTTTGGACATACAGCCTGAGGTACTGCTTGTGGATGCAGAGAAGATCGATTTGCCTTTTACGCAGGAGGCTATTATTAAAGGAGATGCCAACAGCCAATCGATAGCAGCCGCATCAATCATAGCTAAAGTAACGCGTGATCGTCTATGCAGTGGGGAATGGAATGACCGATATCCAGAGTATGGGATTGCTGTACATAAGGGATATGGAACAAAAATGCATCGTGAACAACTGCTCATCCATGGCCCTACCCCCATGCATCGGAAGAGCTTTTTATCCTCTTTATTTCCTAAAGAGGAGCAGCTGACGTTATTCTAGTTGCTTGAGCGTATTGCCTAATGCTTATTGGTTCATGTGAAAGGTATGAAGAGAGCTGCGGATAATGCTCATCATCCGCCCACTCTATGCCGATATATAAGTTAGCTATTTGCAGAGGACGGGGGATGAATATGAATATATCACAATTGGTACGAGGCTTGGCTGGGGAGGCGAGACCCGGCGAGCAGCGTTCATTGGAGTTAAAGACAGGTCAAGTCGTGCGCGCGACAGTAACAGAAGTATCCGAAAATGGCCGTGAGGCAGTCGTATCGGTGAATGGTGTTCCCGTGCGTGCTGCATTGGATGCGCCAATGCAGCCTGGTCAGACGACATGGATGCGAGTGCAGGGACAGCAGTCAGATGGATTGGTTATATTGAAGCCAACAGACGGGCCTTCTGTTGCTGCGCTGCCGTCCATGGAGGAAGCACTTAAGCAATCGGGTCTGCCAGATGAACCGTGGGCTCGCCGCCTGCTGCAGGATTTGCAGAAGGCCGGCTTGCCGTTGACGAAGGAACTTGCCTCGAAGCTAAGCCAAGCGATGGCCGCGAAACCTCCAGGTGTTGCGGCATCGGAGTGGATGCAGGCAGCTGGACTTGCCCTGCGGCGTCAATTGCCGCTTACAGCGGATACGTTAAACGGGCTTCGACAGGCGCTTTTCGGTAAGCCGCTTACAGATATGCTTGCAGTATTTATGCGGGCAGGAGATGATTCACTTGCCTTAGAAAGCGGGTTAATGGGCAAGACGACGGACACTGGCTCGCAGTCAGGCAGTATGTGGACGCAGCCGCTGCGCGAGGCGCAAGCACTTGTAAGGGCGCTGCTCGCAGAGGGATTACAGACTGGAGGTCAGCAGCAAGGCAGTGGAAGCGGAATGAGCGCTGCTGTGAATGGGAATGGGCATAGTAATGCCGCAGGCAGTGCAGCAGGTCAGTTTGGCACTTCGCCTGTTAATGAGCAGCAGAACAAAAATACGAGCGGAGCCATGCTGAATGCGACACCGGCATCAGGCGGGGCAGCGAAGAGCGGGGAAGGAGCACATGCTGAACTCGCTCAAGGTGGCAGCGGAGCTGCAGGAACCGCTGGAGCTCCTTCGACTTCTCAGCCGTCTATTCAAGCTGGTGCATGGATTGGAAGAATGCTTCAATTGCTGGGCGTATCGCATGAACAGCAGGCTCATCGAGCTGCGGTGATGGAACTCACATCACAGCCTCAGCAGGCGGTGGGGGACAGCGCGCAGTCTACAACTGGCGGAGGCAATGCCGCAGCTTCTTCCGCTAACACGAGTGCCTCTGCAAATAGCGGGCTTACGGGTGGAGGACGGCCAGATCTGCACTCAGGTATTGCAGCACCATCTACGGCATCGGCTTCGAATGCTCCAACCGGAGCATCAAATACGAATGGTACTCCATCAGACAAGTCGGGAGCAGTGAACGGTGGAACAGGACGTAATATCGCGCCACAAGAAGCGGCTGCAGGAGCGACCGCAGCAAAAACTGCCATTCATCCGCCTATTTCCGCGGCATCTACTGCTCCGGGTGCTGCTCAGTTGGACATCTCCCAATTGGCAACTGGGTCAACGCAGCAGGGAGCTGCAGTGGGCGAATCGCTGAAAAGCGCCCTGCTTCATTTGCTGCAAGCTGAAGGTGTCCCTCACGCACTTCGTGAGGCAGCACAGCAGCTTGTACAGCATGTCACAGGCCAGCAGTTGCTGCTTGCTTCTGATCGGCAAGCGCCATTTTCGCATATTACGTTGTTTGTTCCACTTGTTACACCAGATGGCAAGCAAACGGCAGCTGTTCATATTCAGTCCCGTCAGAGCAAGCGTGGAGAGCTTGATGCAGGAAATTGCCGTCTCTGGTTCGACTTGAACATGAAGACGCTAGGACGTACACTGGTTGACGTTCAGGTCGTGGACAATGCGGTTGCCCTGCATATCCATCATGATGATGAACGGGTTGGAGAATGGATAAAGGGATTACGAGGCGAGGCGGAAGAAGCATTGGAGCGTATCGGCTATCAGATGTCCGCCTTCCGAACACTGCCGCTTCCAGAACGAAGCTCCGATACGGTGCCGGCGCCAACATCGGAAATAAGCATGGATGATTATGCGGCTAAGCCATATAAAGGGGTGGATATGAAAATATGAAGAATAAATCATCTATCCCTCGGCCAGCTTCTGTTGAGCCCGTACAGCCATCACCGAACTCGGGAACGAGTTATTGGAATCAGCAGGAGGCGCGTCAAGGCGTTCGCGAGGCAATGAATGCGTCAGCGAATGAGGGCGCCGCTCCTCGTAAAAAGGCGGTTGCCCTTACCTATAATCCCGAGCAGGGGGATGCGCCTGTTGTTGTTGCGAAGGGACATGGCCAAATCGCTGAGCGGATTCTCGATAAAGCGAAGGAGAGCGGAGTGCCTATTCAAGAGGATGCTTCCTTAGTTGAGGTGTTGTCCAAGCTCGACATCGATCAACAAATTCCGCCTGCTCTGTATCAATTGGTTGCGGAAGTGCTCTCCTTCGTCTATAAAGCTGATCAACGTGCGGATAAGGGGGGGATCAATCGTGGATCGTAACCGTCTGATGAAGTTGCCGCATACTCATAGGACGAGTTCTTTGGCGTCTTCAATGGACATAGCGACTTCTTCCATCGTGGAGAATGCAAGGAGGAGAGAGCCATGTCGAAAAAGCTCAACCGCCGCGCTCGGGGAGCAGAGGCCGAGCAGCTTGCAATTGCCTACTTGGAACGGCTGAATTACCTTATTGTTGATGTGAATTGGCGCTGCAAATCAGGCGAAATTGACATCGTAGCTAAAGATGGCGATATCTGGGTGTTTGTAGAGGTAAGAAGCCGCACCGAGGGGCTGCGTTATGGCGGTGCGGCTGAGGCCATTGATTGGCGCAAGCAGCGCAAGGTGCGAGCAGTTGCTACCGCTTATATGCATCGATATCGTCTGGATGAGGTTCATGTGCGCTTCGATGCCGTGGCCGTTACCTATTCGTCTTCGTCTCAATCAGGGGCTATACCTAAGATAGAACTTTTTCAAGGGGCATTTTAAGCCGCATGAGTCAAAGATTGTGCCGTCTATCCAACGTACGGTATTGGATCGCTTCCGCCACGTGCGGAACTTCAATAACTTCACTGCCCTCGATGTCCGCAATCGTCCGAGACATCTTTAAAAGGCGATCATGAGCCCGTGCACTCATGCCAAGCTGATCATATGCCTGCTGCAGCATTCGCCTTGCGTTATCAGACATGCTGCAAAATTTCTTCAAATAAGACCCTGACAGCTCGCTGTTGAACTGGATACCTATGTCTTGATATCGCTTTGCTTGCACAAGCTGGGCATGCATAACCTGTCTGCGCATTTCCTCCGAGCTAAGATTGTTGCTGCTCCAATCGGATATTGGTGATCGAGGCACATCCACCTGTACATCTATGCGATCGAGTAGCGGGCCTGACAATTTGCTTTTGTATTGCTCGAGCCTCCCTTGTGAGCATCTGCATTCGTCAGTGGCGGAGCCTGCATATCCACAAGGACAAGGGTTCCGTCACTAACCTTGACATTGAATGAGAATTCAGTATTAACAGAAGCGCTGTGGTTTCTCTTTTTCCCGTCGTCGAAATGGGTATGGACGACAATTTTTTGACTAGCAATTTCACGATTGCCCTCTTTGCTTCATATGTGAGATCGTTTTTC
Organism: Paenibacillus alvei DSM 29; assembly: GCF_000293805.1. Lineage (GTDB taxonomy): Bacteria > Bacillota > Bacilli > Paenibacillales > Paenibacillaceae > Paenibacillus_B > Paenibacillus_B alvei. The sequence goes on from NZ_AMBZ01000013.1 coordinate 102,646, forward strand.
AGTATCTTACGCAAGTCACTGAGAATGCTATCGATGTCATTAGTTTGTTTTTCTTTTAATGCATTGCGTTCTATCAAATCTGTTAAATCTTTTGCACGATTTTCGAGTTCCTTTTTTCACCAGCAATTTTTAGTAATTGTATTTCAACATCACTGGAGGTGATAAGGTTTTTGCGGTAGAGCTCCAAAATGTTTTGCTTTTCATTATCTTTAGTCATTAGTGATTTTATGACCAGTTCTTTTTCGTCAGTATAATTGTCAATTGAAGGAAAAGTGTTGTTGTCGGTTTCTGCTAATTCTTGTATGGTTTCGCCTGGATTGTTTATAAAATCAACACACTGTTGCCATACCATTTCTTCAATCCATGCTGCTGGAATATTTCGCGATCTGCACTTTCCTTGTAACGGCCCTCTATAAGATGTTTTTCCGTTACAGACGTAAAACGCACTAGGTTTTCTACCTTCACTGGTATAGCTTGTGCCGTGGTAAGTTAGACCGCAACATCCACACTTTACAATCCCCCTAAGAAGGTACTGCCTCTTGGAATTTTTTAGGGATTCTATTTGGTTTTCCTCAATTACTTTTTGAGCCAGATTCCATATCTCATCACTTACGATTGCAGGTACCTCTCTTTCGATCAATTCCCGATCCTTAGTTGATCTCTTGCCATAGACGTGCAAACCGCGATATGTGCTGTTCTTTAACATATTACCTATCCGGCTTGGTCTCCATATTCCTGCTGTTTTTTCTTTTCTTTTTCCTCTTTTTGCAGATCTGTTATCTTTGATGTAAGACGGTGGAATAGCCAGAGAATTAAAATAGTCAGCTATTTTTACAGTAGTCATCTTTCTAATTGAACATAAGTGATACATTAATTCAATAACAGATGATTCAGACATTTCTTCCTTTCCAGGCAATGGATCGGAGTTTATCTCAAGATATCCGTCAAGATTTTTCTTATATCCGTAAGGGACAATACCACCGAGCCACTTCCCTTTTCGCGCTGCTCTATTTGCGCCATGCCACATTGTCTCCAGAGTGGTGTCTCTATCTAGTTCTGCTTGTCCTGCCAGAACAGTAATTATAAAGCGACCTGTGGGAGTGCTTGTGTCAAACAGTTCAGTCATACTTTTAATCATAACCCCGTGCTTCTCTAATTCATAAATGGCATCCAAGGTTATTCGTGCAACTCTGCCGAGCCGTTTCATGTTATATATTAAAACCGTTTTAATCTTTCCAGAGCGAGCATCTTCAATGAGTCTTTGACCTTCTGGGCGGTCGCGTAGATGGATTGTTCCAGTAATTCCATCATCGGTATACCAATCTTTAATAGTAAGTTTGTTTAACTTACAATAATTTGTTCCATATTCAATTTGATTTTCTATTGTTTCGCGTTCTTGCTGATCTTCGGAAGATACTCTGCAATAAACAACCACTTCTGACCCGATCAAACTTTCGAAGGAGTCCGAAAACATGTTATCTACCACCTTTAGTTAGTAATGCATCAAGATACCCCTTAATTCTTGCTATATCTTCTTCTGTAAGAGGTACTCCATCAAACAAAATTTGATGTTGATTTAGAAAATTCTTTAAATCATGAACATCAGATTGCGTAGAAATTGAGTTTCCTAGGAGGTAATCAGTACTCACCTCTAATTCATTAGCAATTGCCTGCAAGAATTCGTGTTTGATCTCTACCCTGTTATTTTCCATGTGGGCGTAGTTCGCTCTGCCTGTTCCAATTTTTTTTGCCATTTCACTTTGCGTCAGTTTCTTTTTCATTCGAAGTTCCTTGATCCGATCCCCAACATCCATAAGTAAAAGCCTCCTTCAAAAAAAGATAGTGGAAATATATTGACGATATTTGTAATATCATTTATAATCAGACGCATAGGAGGTGATTGCATGAAGAGGACTTATCTAAGGGCTTGCAGAGAGTTTCGTGGTATGCCAAGATCTGCGGCAGCCCAAGAAGCGGGTATTTCGGAAATCCATCTTCGAAAATTAGAGGATGGACAAGTTAATCCAAGTGTGAACGTCATGCGGGAATTATGCATTATTTATGAAGAGACTCCACAGAAGTTATTTCCCGACCTTTTTGAAGGTATACTTTATTCCGACAAAGATAGTATACCTTGCAACGTGTGATATTGTCAATATCACATTGCTAAGGGGAATATTTTTTTAAACAAAAATGATATTTTAAATATCACATTGATATTATACATTTCGAAAGCGGGAGGCGCTAATGGAGCAACATAGAATCGAATGTGCTGTGAAAGTCCCCGAAACACTTGTACAAGCTATTTCAGCAGTTAAATTAGGAGAGCGTTCTGGAAACATCACTGTATCCACGCCAAGGGGGATTGAGTTCGTTGCGACATATTCTCCTGACCGTGCAAAAATGGTCGAAGCCTTAAAATTCGTAAGGAACCTAGGAATTACCGCGGGAGATGAAAAGAACGATATTCAAAAAAGAAAGGAGATAAACCAGCATGAACAAGTCGGAGATTATCACCGGTCAAATCGTAGTTGAGGGCGGCAAGGTATCACTGCAACGTGAAGACGGCAGCCTGGTTGAATTAAGCAAGTCGGATCGCATTGAAATATTCAAAGACGGGAAATTTGAACCGGCACCATATTCACGAGTCGTTGAAAAGGTGGATTCGGCAGGGTGGCCGCTATACGCCGGGCTGTATGCTTCGGTAGAAAGGGGGATATGAGCATGGATGCTCTCGGGAAACCAGCACGTCGAATGTTTTACGTAGTGATAGCTGGTCTGACACTATCCTTAACTTTTAATGTTTGGGACGGTATCGAAAAAAAAGCTCAACCAGCGATATGAACACCTGATTGAGCAAAGGGAAGAACTGAACAAAAAGTATGATGAATTGAACAAACGCTACAAGGGACGGCTTGATCAAGATGAACGAATTAACCAAGAAAAAGATATTAATGTGAAACGGGCACGAGATCTTTTAAACAGTCTCAGTGATCTTCGGAATGACTTGTATTTCCAGAATGCAAAAGAGAACGCAACTCAGTGATGATCGAAGAGATAAGGTCTTCGAGTACTTTATCTGATTCCTTATGGAGTGAAGAATTGGAACCACTATCCTGCATCGTTTCACGATGATGACGTTCTGCCTGCTCCATACGTTCGATATGATGTCTCTCTGCTTGTTCAATTTGAACCTGGTGGAATCTTTGAGCTTCTATACTGCTTTCATCGGCGATTCGCTGATTCTGTAACATGCTAACAACAGTAAGGATAATGCCAAGAACAGTTAAGAATTGCCCGATATCCATTTTCTTATTAGATGATGAATTGATGTCGAGTGCAGTTGTTTGGATAATTTCTTCTTTAATATCTGGTAGTTCTACTTCCACTGATTCAATTAAGCTATTCAGTTTTGAAGATAAAGAATCAGTTATGAAAAGATGACTATAATCTTGTTCACGAATGAAGTCGGTAACAGCTTCCCATTCCTTTGCTACAGGAAGAAGAGCATCTGAGACTTTAGATAGTGCCAAAAAATTTTTTTCCATAGCAGTAGCCAAGGCCGAAGCGACAGGGCTATAAGCTTCATTGATTCTGTTTAGTTGGTCTATAACTCTTGTCAAATTAGACGTGTAACCTTGAGTTAATCTATCGATTCTATTAATTATTTCAAATATATCGTGATTCAGAATAAAGATTCCTCCTTTCAATGGTAATTTGGACAATTCCCAACATTCGACAAAGAAAGGTGGTTATCCTTCAAATTCTAACAAGGAGGTGAGGGAGAATGTCAAGAAAGCAATGGCTCCGTGTATGCTGTAATCTTTTACAGATGGCAGATACCACACAATCGCCAAGTGCCCGTAATATGTTCCGCTGGCAGTACGAACAACTGAAAAGGAGGCTGCAGCGCCGTGAACAAACAAGAGGCTAGGAAAAAACATGATGAAGTAATGCATGAATATAAAAAGAGAGTGGATCTCTTCTGGAAATATAGAAAAGCTCGTTCATCGGGCGAGATGAGCGAGCAAGAGTACAACGAAAAAGTTGAGTTGATACTACAGCAACAAGAAGTGATGAAAAAAGAAATCTATGAAACGATGCATGTAGCTATTTTCGGAGATCATACAGAAAATCTTCAAGACGCCTAGTATATTTCCTTAGTGATAACTGTAATGCTTCTTCAGCGGATTGTTCTAAATCAACATAAGTTTCGGCGCTATTTTTATAGAAGCAAAGAACATCATGAAATAAATCAACCTCTTCAAGACTATATTCTTGAACATCAGCGTTTAATCCTTTTTTGAGGGACATAACCAATTCTCTTTGTTTAACCCTTCTCGAAACGTCCTCAACGAATCGGGGAAGGTTCAAGAGATGATTATCGAGGGCAGCAATAAACACCCCTCTATCAAAATCAGTTGCATCGTCAATAATATTGGAAATATTAATCAATTCGGCTCACCTCTCTTTCTAGGCTGATTATACCAATATAGAAGGGAGCTGGACAGTGACAAACGAGGATCTGAAGGAAGCCATGACCAATGGTGAGCCTATAGAGCATCGAGGAATTACATATAACCACATCTCAGCAATCATTTATAGAAAAAGCGAAACGGGCATGTTTATGCAAGTGGAGTTGTTTGACAAAACCAGAAACAGCGTAGTGATAGCACGCCCAAACGAAATTAAGAGAGCGAATGAGAAATGAATATAGAAATAAAATCGCCCCGATGGACGCTTCTGAGAAAAGCGACCGCGGGGCGAAGTCAAAGCGAAATGCGATAATTCAGCTCCTAGTAATTATAGCAAACTTCGCGGCGACAAGGCAACGCGCTTGTAGCGTATGCGAGCTCGTAATGGGTATTAACATTCCCACGATGCACAAATGTAGGGGAGTACAGCCGGAGGAAGAGCCATGAAGAATGTCGTACGTGAGAAGAAAATATACTGCGGGAATTACATGGAAGTAGATATATATAATCACACGATGTTAACCACAATGCGAAAGGGGAGGGCAAAGAAGGAAAAGGTGTCTGCACCTAAACAACGGAATCTGAATGATAAGAATGCACGGAGATATTTCATACAGTTGGTGAATACGAACTTCGGGAAAGAAGATCTACACGTATCCCTGACATATGCCGAAGCACCAGAGACAGTGGAAGCAGCCGAGAAAGAGGTAAGCAATTACCTCAGAAGGGTAGCGCACAGAAGGAAGCGGGAAGGACTCCCACCATTGAAATATGTACTCGTCACAGAGGGCGGGAATGAGAAGAGTCAAGAGAAGAAAAAGAGGATTCATCACCACATCATAATGAATGGCGGGTTGGAGCGGGATGTGGTGGAGAATCTGTGGAGAAGACCAAAGAAGAAAGGGCAGCAAAAGGGTGACTGGATTGGCTTCGTAAATGCGGACAGGCTCAAACCGAATGATTACGGGCTAGAGGCTGTCGCCAGATATCTGATGAAAAGCCCGAACGGGAAAAAGCGTTGGAGTTCATCGCAGAATTTAGAGAAGCCAGAATATAGATTCAACGATTTCAAGTATTCAAAGCGGCAAGTGGAGAAGATTGTCAGAGATGAAATAGACAATCAACACTACTGGAAGAAGAAGTATCCAGAGTGGGACGTTACAGAAGTGAAGCCTGTATACACCGAAATCAATGGATGGTCGATTTACCTAAAGCTGCGTAGATCGAGGGAATGATCACAATACAATGCCAACTATACACATTCGAAAAGAGGGTAAAGGCATGAAGATCGAAATTGAGGGCGAACTTCCTTCACTCAACGAAATCATAGATGCTGCGAAATCACACTGGTCAGCATATCGCGAGATGAAAGAAGTGAACACAAGTCTCGTAGCATGGACAGCGAAGAAGCTTCCTCCAGTTGGTAGGGCTGATTACACCATTACTTGGTGGTGCAAGGATAAGCGCAAGGATAAAGACAACATCATGGCGGGGCAAAAGTTCATATTCGACGGCCTAAAGGAAGCGGGAGTAATCGGCAACGATGGTTGGGCGCAGATCGGGGATGTAACCCATCGCTTTGAGGTAGATGCTCGTAATCCACGGATCGAAATCGAAATAGACGAGGTGCTTACATGAAAACGATATCTGTAATCAATCTAAAGGGCGGCGTAGCAAAGACAATCTCATCAGTGAATATCGCCCACATCCTTGCAACAGTACATGGGAAGCGGGTGCTGCTAGTAGATAACGACAAGCAAGGGAATGCATCGAAGATGTTCGGCCTTCATAGCTATTCTTCGCCGAGCATTGCGGATGTCATGACAGAGCGGAACCCGAATATGAACGACATCATCGTATCTACTTCTTACGCGGGATTGGACGTTATCCCCGCGAACATGAATTTGCTTCGCGCAAACATGCAAGTATTACTGGACACATCACGACAACAGCAGACACGACTCGGAAATGCACTCAAGCAAGTAGCGGATCGATATGACTATTGCATAATTGACAACGCGCCAGACATCAACATTTCGGTGATCAACGCTCTTGTTGCATCTCATGATGTGCTGATTCCAGTTAAGATCGACAAATTTGCATTTGATGGTCTGGCGGAGTTGAAAGAACAGATCGAAAACACCAGAGATGAGCTAAACCCCAATATCACCATAAGAGGTTGCTTCGTCACGTGCTATCAGCGCAATGAGGTAAACATGCAGGGTGAAGAGTGGATGAAAGCACAGAAGGATTTCAACGTCTTCCAGACACATATCCGCAAAACAGAGAAGGTCGATGAAAGCACGTTTGCCTGTATGCCAATCACCGAATATTCACGCCGCTGCGGGGCGGCAATGGATTACCTGAAACTCGTATCCGAATACCTTAACGTGTCCGATTCGGACACAAAAGGGAGCTGAGTAGAGTGGCGAAGTTCAATTTGAATCAATTGCTCGGCGGAGGAAAGACAGTGGATGGAGATGGTGGCGGGGGTCAGGAATACAAGATAACCCACATACCAGTTCATGAGCTGGAGCCGTCAGAAGACAATTTCTATTGCACGGAGCAAATCGAAGAATTAAAGGCTTCCATAGCAGCATTCGGTATAAAGCAGAACTTGATCGTAAAGCCGATAGATGGCGGGAAGTACAGAGTGATTGCGGGGCATCGTCGCCGCCTCGCTATCCTCTCTCTGGTGGAGGAAGGGAAGCAGGAATTTGAGAGAGTGCCCTGCATCATAGAAAACGATGAAGACGAACTACGCGAAAAGTTGCTGCTCATCACCACTAATTCCACGGCAAGGCAGCTGACGGACTGGGAGAAAATCAAGCAAGCAGACGAGCTAAGAAACTTGCTACAGCTGATAAAGAAGCGGGACAAGATTCCGGGAAGGCTGCGGGATCTTGTTGCCAGCACATTGGACATATCAGCGACACAGGTTGCAAGGATGGAGTCGATAACCAATAACCTAACCCCTAAATTCAAAGAAGAGTTGAAGGAGGGGCGCGTAAATATGTCCACCGCATACGAAGTGTCTGGTCTGCCAATGGAGCAGCAACAAGAGGTATACGAGGAATATCGTGATAAGGGCAATGTATCAATCAAAGATGCGAAGCAACGGAAGCGAGAAAAACAATCGAGCAACCGAACGCATGAAGAAGGTTTAAAGTCGTGCCCATTTTGCGGCAGCTCATCAAAAGTGGTAGCGGAACTGGGCGGTTACAGAATCAGTTGTGAAAGTTGCTTCGCTGCTACCGGATTATCACCGGATATAGATACGGCATATGAAAACTGGAATAGAAGACATCGGGTATAGGAGGGTGTCGGATGGCATTCGGTAAGAAGAAAAAGAAAGAAATACAGGATTGGAGAAAAAATATCCTCGCCCACCACAACCACACGCCCACCCGTGCAGATCGGGCAGAGTTTCCGCGGAAGGTGATAGAAGAACTGATCGAGGAAGCGGGTGGACTTTGCCAATGTGGCTGCGGAAGGGTTGATGAAGAAACGCACCATGTAATGCCACGCGGACGAAATGGCCGCGGGGTAAAGACCAACGGTATGAGGCTAAACAAAATATGCCACCGGAGAATCCAGACTAGCGAAAAAGAATTGCAACACTGGATTCTGATATACAGAACGAGGCACGGCAATTACTTCTGGTACGACGAAGAAGACTGGGAGCAGCACAGGCGCAAACAAGCCGAACAGAAGCGAGCGGAAATCGAAGAACGATTAAAGCTGGAGCGGGTGGAGCCAGTTTTGGAGTTGATGGCTACGGCAGCAGGCCGCGGGCTGAAAGCAAAAGAACGTCGGTTCATAGAATCACTCTCAGAAAAGGACGTGAAAACATTCGGGGAACTCATGAGGGATATAGTGAGCGCTTCGGCACAAGAAAAACCGTTCGGATATGGATGGTTCGACGACTAGGGAGGGAACAGGGTGAACAGTGAAATCATCGTAGACAACTTTGCTGGGGGTGGCGGAGCCTCAACAGGAATAGAACTAGCTACAGGAAAATCGGTTGATATAGCGATCAACCATGATCCTGTAGCTATAAAAATGCACATGGCGAACCATCCAGAAACTGAACATTATTGCGAATCTGTTTGGGATGTTGATCCGAGAATTGTTACGCGAGGCCGACCGGTTGGTCTTGCTTGGTTCAGCCCTGATTGCAAGCATTTCAGCAAAGCGAAGGGAGGGAAGCCAGTAGAAAAGAACATTCGCGGGCTTGCGTGGGTGGCAGTTCGCTGGGCAGCTACGGTTCGTCCAAGGGTAATCATGCTCGAAAATGTCGAGGAATTCAAAACTTGGGGACCACTAACAAAAGAAGGAATACCCGATCCGAGACAAAAAGGACGGACGTTTAGATCATTCGTGAATGCCTTACGACGGTATGGATACAAGGTCGAATGGAAGGAGTTGCGGGCGTGTGATTATGGAGCGCCTACGATAAGGAAACGGTTCTTTTTGATAGCTCGTTGTGACGGTCGTCTGATTGTATGGCCGGAACCGACACATGGGGCACCGGATAGCCCGGAAGTGCAGGAAGGTAAACTGCTACCGTGGAGGACGGCAGCGGAAATAATAGATTGGTCAATACCTTGCCCTAGTATATTCGACCGAAAAAAGCCGCTTGCGGAAAATACACTGCGCCGCATTGCGAGAGGGATGCAGAAATTCGTGTTCGAAAATCCTGAGCCTTTCGTGATGCGTGTCAACTTTGCCGGAAGTAACCATCATTACTGCGATTCGATCCGCGAGCCGCTTAAGACAATTACAGCGAAGAACGGCTGGGGATTGGTCACACCTTACATCGCCCGAATAGGTCAGACGGGATTCGGCGGTGATAGGCTCCAATACAAGGCGACCGAGCCGCTTACAACGGTGACGACTAAAGCGGAGCATTTACTTGTAACGCCGATCCTTGGTGTAAATACAACAGGACATCCAGGCAGCCCACCCACTGAACCACTTCGAACCATTACAACAGGCAAACATCATATGCTTTTAAGCCCGACTATGATCCAGATGGGATACGGTGAACGACCTGGTCAAGATCCGCGCGTACTCGACTTAGGCAAGCCAGTCGGAACCGTTACAGCAGGAGGCAACAAGTTTGGTATAGCCACCGCTTTCCTAGCAAAACACTACGGCGGAGGACATGTAGCCGAGGTTAGGTCATTCCTTTTGAAATACTACGGCAGTGCCGACAACGGCCAGTCGTTAGACGAGCCACTACATACGGTTACGACTAAGGACAGATTCGGACTTGTCACAATTGCAGGCGTAGATTACCAGATAGTCGATATCGGTATGCGGATGCTGGAACCGCATGAGTTGTTTGCAGCTCAAGGTTTCCCAGAAGACTACATCATAGATCAGGACCATGAAGGAAACCGATATCCTAAATCGGCACAGGTTGCACGATGCGGCAATGCGGTGCCTCCACCGTTCGCGGAACATTTGGTACGTGCGAACCTTCCGGAATTATGTACAGGCAGTGGGAAGGCGCTCACATTAAGTCGATTCCACGCTGCCGAACAATGCGGACAGCTCGCCATGAACTTATAGAGAGGAAGAAGAGAAGATGACGGCAGTGTATAAGTTGACACATCTAGATGTGGCGTCGATTTTAAGGGAGATTCGCATATGGCATAGTCCTGCGAAGAGAGCTTATCTTTTTATCGATTGTGTTGACAGTGTTCGGTTTATCACAGAAAACAAGCAAGTGGTTGACCGCATCGGAGAAATGGTTCGTAACACTGGGGCAAAAATTATCATTAGGCAGGATCAGAACAAGGAGACCGGAAGCACATATTACATCATCGATTTAGAAACTGAGTCGTATGAAGGTTATTAAGGAAAGAGTGAACAACCTATTCCAAATGAGCAGGGAGGGAATAGCATGAACATAGTAAGCCTCGGAGCTGGAGTTCAGTCTACTACGCTGTTACTTATGGCAGGGCACGGAGAACTAGGTAAGAAACCAGACTGCGCAATATTTGCTGACACAGGGTGGGAGCCGCAAGCGGTATATGATCACTTCGAGTGGTTGAAGGCAGAATCGAAAAGGCTAGGAATACCCGTCTATGAAACAACAAAGGGGAATATACGAGCCGACTTAGTAGAAGCTTCAAAGAATCATTCACGCTCGGCAGCGATGCCATTTTACGTATGGCGGAATGGGAAGCAAGGAATCATTCCGCGGCAATGTACCGCGGAGTACAAAATAGAAGCGGTCAACGCTAAAGTCCGTGAGTTGCTTGGATATACCAAGCGTCAGCGTATCCCTAAAGGATCAGTGACAAAGTGGATGGGTATTAGCACGGACGAGATACATCGGGCCAAAACAAAAAGCTCGCTAGCATGGGAGAAGCTGCGATATCCACTCATTGAACTGGGGATGAACAGGCTTGATTGCATGAATTGGTTGGCGAGGAAGGGCTACAAGGTCCCGCAAAAGTCATCCTGCATCGGCTGTCCCTACCATTCCGATTATACATGGCTAGCCATGAAACGAAATGACCCCTCAGCATTCGCCGAAGCGGTGGAGTTTGAACAAGTGATCAATGCGAACGGCTTACGGGGGCTGAATGGGAAAATCTATCTTCACCGCTCATGTCGGCCGTTGGATCAAGTGGACTTTGGAGAGAATCAAATAGAATTCGAATTTGAAGGATTCGGTAACGAGTGTGAAGGAATGTGTGGAGTTTAGTATGCGAGCAGATGGAGGGGAGCGCATGAGCATTCAAAGAATATTGCACTATCCAGGCAGCAAGTGGAGCATGGCGGAATGGATCATATCTCACATGCCGCAGCATGAAACATATTTAGAGCCGTTCTTTGGGTCTGGCGCAGTTTTGTTCTCGAAGGAACGCAGCAGACTGGAAACGGTAAATGACATAGATGGGGAGATAGTAAATCTATTCAGAGTGATCCGCGAAAGACCGGACGAGCTGGCGCATGTAGTTCATTGGACTCCGCACAGCCGCGAGGAATACTATCACAGCTATGAATCAACAGAAGACGATCTCGAAAGAGCACGTAGGCTTCTAGTAAGACTTTGGCAGGGCAGAGGCGGGAAAACATCTCACCGTACAGGTTGGCGAAGCATGATAGAAGCGAATGGTCCTTTAGCAGGGAAAGAGTGGAACAGCTTTCCGGAAAAGATCGCAGCGGCGGCAGAACGACTAAAAGGCGTTCAGATTGAGAACCAAACAGCGTTGGTACTGCTACAGCGTTACCAGCGCCCGAATGTGTTGATATACGCAGATCCGCCCTATGTTCTTTCGACGAGGACTACATCAAGCTATCGGTATGAGATGAAGGAAAACGATCATGCTGAATTACTGGATGCGTTGGATAGGCATCCGGGCCCGGTGTTACTTTCCGGGTATGCTCATCCACTGTATGATGATCGGTTGCGGCATTGGACGCGAGAAACAAAGAAATCCAAGGCAGAGGGCGGAGCGAGCAGAGAGGAAGTCCTCT
>NZ_AMBZ01000014.1 GCF_000293805.1 Paenibacillus alvei DSM 29
AAAAAAGATTGTCGTACAAGCAAAGCGTCACAGCAAGAGTATTGGGATTGAAGCCGTTCAGCAGGTTCACAGTTCCCAAAATTACTATGGGGCATCGGAGGCATGGGTATTATCCAATCGCGATTATACCGAAGCTGCTCGCAACTTGGCCAAATCCAATGGCGTTCGATTAATTGGCCGCGACGAGCTTGTGGAGATGATTTTGAAAATGAATCCTGGATCTGTTCCGAACCCAAAGCAAGTCATTCAAGAAAATCCTACCCAATCTCAAATGTGTAACCGCTGCGGAAATCCTATGGTTCTGAGAAAAGGTCCTAAAGGGGAATTCTATGGTTGTAGCACATTTCCAAAGTGCAGAAACATGAAGGCTGTATCATCTTAAAAAGCGGAAAAAGAAGCAATTCCACCGGCCCTCGCAAAGCAGTGGGGTTGCTTCTTTTGCATAAATCATTGAGCTATCGCATTCGCCCAGTGATGTAACGTTTCTAAACTTATTATAGCTTGAAGCAGATTTATTTCAAAGTGTCTTAGCGTACGCATTTTCATGCAATGCTGACTTTATTTTTCCTTAGCGTACGTTTTCCGCGTTTTGTTGGCGGTACCCCGTATACGATTGAAAAGTCAGTAGTCACGAATTTTTGGGGAACGCTCATTTCCGATCACATGTTATTGAGCAAGAGATTTCCATGCGTCAATTTGAATGCTTATTACCGGCGGAGTTTTCGCTTCTCTGGCACGGAATACTGTGATACAGAAACAATAAACACTCTTCTCCATTCGCCAATAACTCGTTAACGTGGTTTGTTAAGGAGGCGGGTCACCGTCTCCTTGACTCTTGATTTCGCTGGCTATAGCCGAGATTGGCCTATAGGCCAAATGTGAAATTAATAGGAGCTGAGTAAGCTAATTCTGAAGGGAGTAATATTCATGAAATTAGAAATCGTCAATGGAGTTGCGGTTAATCTGGATTTAGTAATCCAGTTTCTTAATGGAGCATCTGACGTTGAATCTGAGGAAGGGACGTATACCTTCGAATTAATAGAGCAAGGCGACTTCATTCAGGTTTCAATTGAATATCTAACTGATATAGGAAGCGAGTATGTCTTCCGAAAAGGATACACAAGGACTGGTTTTTCACTCTCAAAATTGTTGCAGGATTTAAAGGGGCATAATCTGGACTTCATTGAAGAATGGTTGTGTGAGACGTTCCTGCTTACCAATTGAATCTTCGTAAATTAATACTGCAGGCAAAGAGGAAGCCAGGCGTATATGCCTGGCTTTTTATATTTATCGATTCATGGATAGAACCGGCATACCGGTTCTTTTTATTACCCGGCGATTTTTCGCTTTCTGCATCCGCATGTTGACACTCCCACGGCTAAAGCCGCAAGCCTGACTTAACAAGAGTTCAGGTGGGATTCTTTGGTGCTTAACCGTACTCAGTCCATTTCTGTTTCGTACAAGCCCAAAGCAAAGGCTGTGTCATCAGCCCGTCCTAGACCAGAGCATATAGCTGTCTAGGCTGATTGACTATTACCATCAAGCACAGGCGCAAAAATGATATTTTTAGCACCTACGAGGTCGCGGTGGTAGTTGCTTCCGCAACTTATACAATGATAGTCCCTGTCGTTTGCATGGTTCAGATGCCCACAATCGGGACAACGTTGCGAGGTATAACTCGGATTGACGTATTCCACTTGAATACCCACAAGATTCGCTTTGTACTCAATATATTGACCCAAACGATAGAAAGACCAGTTACTTAGAGAATGGTTGTTTTTACGACTTTTTCTTGTCTGCTTGCGGATGTTCACTAGTTGTTCCAGGCGAATGATACCGACTTTCTTATCAATCGCAAAATCGACGATTGCTCGACTGATTTTGTGGTCTTGGTCTTTCATGTAGCGTTGCTCTTTGTCTTGAGATTTGCGAATGGCATTGATTTTTTTCGCTTTTCCAAGTTCCCTACGACGGCTATTTTGGTAGCGACGAACATATTTATTTTGTCGTCCGTTCCCACAGAATTTGACTTCGTTTTCGTCAGTTACGCATACCGCAGGTACCTTGATACCGAGGTCTACACCCATGATTTTTGTTGATGAAGAAAATTGAGTTGGTACTTCGATAGCGATTTGAGCTATCCATTTAGCACCTTTACAAGTGACACGCAAAGTACCGACTTTGACCGCTTGGGTCAAATAGTCTAAGTCACGCTGTTGCACCAGTGCTGAAATTGACATTTTCTTCGATCGTCCGTCAACAACGAACGGCATACAAATACTGTTCGGCGTGACGGTGAAATTCTGATTGTTCCAGATAATTACTGGTTTCTTCAGAATAGGAACAATAGAAAACTTAGTTTTCTTTGCCCGTTGAAAAACAGATTTTGCGTCACGGATCGCTTGGTTTTTGACAGCACTATTGAGTGGTGCAATAACGTCCTTTGATGTTTTCTTGGTAGCTTTTTGTTCCGTTACCATTTCAGAGACGAGAAAGTTAATGGTTTGGATATAGTTCAAGGAAGAAGATTTCAATAACTGAATGTCTTTTCGCGTTGGATTCAACTTGATTTTCAGTGTCATTGCTTGTGTAATTTCTCTCACCTCGCTCTCTGAGAATCGACATATTCTTTGATTGTCTGACAGGATACATTACCAGCGATGGATACGAAATACGAACGAGTCCACAAGCTAGGAATATGCCAAAGCTCTGGAAATTCGTCTCGCAAAATACGGGATGTCCCACTTTTCAGCTTCTTCATAATATCCGCTGGGCTATAGGTCGGAAGTGTGTTCAAGAAAAAATGCACATGATCTTTGTCGGTTTCCAATGTAACGATTCCAAACTGATTTTTCTCGCAAATTTCTTGTATTAATTCTTTGAATCGAATATCAATTGCGTGATTCAGGAAAATCTTTCAATCTTACTCCTGTATCGAGGACAGAATACAAAATGATAGTTGATCAAATTAATAGTGGTTTTGGTTCCTATACTCTTCCATAAATATAGAATAGCACAGACTTTATCTAAGTGAATTAAACGTACATAAAATGATGAAAAGAAAAGAGCGATAAATAGCGAAGTAGGGCTTTCGAGTACTAATCCCTACTTCGTTATCATCCCACCCTTTAAAGAGTGGGCTTTCTCGCTCAGGGGTTATGACGCAAAATTATAAAATTAATAACGAAAAAGTGCTTTTATTGGTCAAACCACGTGAGTACTCTTTTTTTGGACGTGTGTATGTCCGTAGTTTTCTCTCATTTTTTAATGCTGATGTTGTTTATGTTGATTGACCTGCATTCGTTCTTCCCTGAAATGAGGAGTGTAGGGCACGAATTCCCACCACCCGTTAAAGTCCAAGCGACCGGCATGTGCCGTTCCATTGGACTTTTTTCTACGCCTCTAGGCGTAGAAATCCCGGGTACCCGGTGGCGTGCGAATGAACCAAAAGAGGAAGCCAAGCAATATGCCTGGCTCTTTATTTATATCGATACATGGAAAGAACAGGCATGCCGGTTCTTTTTATTTGCCCGCGATTTTTCGCTTTCTGCATCCGCATGTTAACAGTTCAAGCAGCACTAACGAAAAAACGCGCCGGATCCTGCCCTCTCGCGTTTTCTCATAAGTTCTGGGCGAAGCGTCAAGGGCAAAAAATTGTTTCCTTGTTGACCGCTGAAGCAGTCGAAACAATTTTTGTGCTGATCCCTTGACGCTTCGCCTAATTCACTGTTCCCAAGCTGCGCATAGAAAGCGAAAAATCGCCCTCCGGGATCCAAACCATGCGGATTCCAAAACGAAAAATCGCAAAATCAAACAGGAGTGATCATAATGCAAGCAAAACAAGCGCTTAAATTATTCTTTAAGGAAAAGAAATTGGAGCCTAGAACCTTTGCGGTTAGCCATAACGACCAGGTTCATATGGTGGAAAGTCGTTTTTTGATTAATATGATCGTCAATCATGCTCCGGATCATGAGCAGCAAAAGATACGAACGATCATTGCACAGATTGATTTCCGCGATGGTGATGTGAACGATTATCTTTCACATCTGGCGAATTGCTTCGTTATAACAAACTACTAGGTGGGGTGCTTCCCCCCCTTATAGATATAAAAAGGAGATAACGATCATGGAAAAAGAACATGTTTACGAAAGTGCCGTAGAAACGGCTAAAAAAATCCGATCCATGTTGAAGCAAGCATACCCAGGTATTAAATTTTCTGTTCGGAGTTCCACTTATTCGATGGGTTCCAGTGTTGATGTTCATTGGGTTGATGGCCCCTTAACAGAAGAGGTGGACAAGATCCTAAATAGATTCAAATCGGGATATTTCGATGGTATGGAAGACATGTATATCTCTACTGGATATGAGTGGGAAGGGAAAATTGTATCCGGTGCAAAGTACATCTCTGGTACTCGTTCCCTTTCGGATTATCGAAAATCTAAGATTCTGAAGGAGCTTCAGGAACGCTATGAGCCTGATCCATATGGGGAGTATTACGTAAGGCATTGGACGGAGGCTGAAAAAGGGCTTATCGAATCCGGTGTATTGCTAGGATTTATTTCGAAGGTTCAGCTTTCAAAAAAGGAAGATAAGGAGACGGAACCAAAGGTTACAATGGCACAAGTCATCCCATTCCCTGTAAGAGCCGTGAAGGATCCTAATTTGTCGGCATCCCTGAAAGCAGAAAGGCTTATGAACTCCTTAACTCCAGAACAACAATTGAAGTTAGTTATGCTTCAAGAAGTGCTTGGGAAAGAGGAAGTGGCAGACTGCCTCATGGGTGGAACAAGTGTTGATTATCTGTTTGAGGTTACTGCTTTACATATCTTTGGAGGTGGCCAGGGATAGAATCCCTGGCTTTATCAGTTGAAATGAGGTTGAAAGGGCTGAAACACAATGAGCCTTTTCTTCGGCGGGAAATGGTTACCCGGCATTTGCCGGCTCTTGATTGTGCTGCAGCTGAGAGCTGCAGAGGGCCCCGGCCAGTGCCGGGCTGTTCTTATAAAGGACATGGATAGAACCGTACCGGTTCTTTTGATTAAATCGGCTTTTTCGCCTTTTGCCCTCCGCATGGTATCAGGAGTAGCAGCACTAATTACAAAACGCGCCGGATCCTGCCCTCTCACGTTTTGTAATAAGTGCTGCAGCTGCATCGTCAAGGGCAAAAAAATATTTTCAATGATCTGATTTCATCAGGAAGAAAATATTTTTTGTGCTTGATCCTTGACGTTGCAGCTAAACTCCTGATTCCAAGCTACGCGACAAAAGGGCGAAAAAACGCCCTTTCGGGATTCCTGCCATGCGGATTCCTAAATTCGAAAAAGCAAAGGAGAAATTATAATGACTAAACAATATTTTCTGAATCTCGAAACTTCTAAAATTGAATTGCAATTCTCTAAACAAGAGTATCAATCATTAACCACGGATGAGCAAAAGGCAATAAGAAGGGCATATCTCTTCTCTGGTTCTCGTTCTGCTTGGGTGTCCCGTTCAACCCAAAATCATTATTCTGCTATATCTGTAGCTAAACAACTTGGCTTTACAGATGGCGGTAAAATGGGGGAACGCTTGTCCTATGCTGAGGAAGTGGAAAGACAAGTAGAAAAAGCAGAAGCAAGAATTGAGCGCTACGAGAAGTATGCGGACAATGCAGAGACAAGAGGAAAGAACCTACAAAAAGACTTAAACAGTATGCGCGGTGACAATTCGTTTTTCACGCAACCGATTATTGCAGGACATGCAGGAAGCCAACGGTTTGCACGTCAAAGGGAAAAAATGTTTGACCGTTATCATAGGGGGTTTGAAGAGTACCGCAAGAGTGAGTATTTCCGTGATAGAGCTGAAACAGCGCAACAAACTGCAAGTATGGGGAAATTTAAGGATAGAACATATTTAAGTAACAGAATTGAAGAAAGCAATAAGAAAATCCGTGAATACGAGCGTCGAATTGTTCGAGCTGAAGAGAATCAAAACGAATCATACCTGGAAACCCTATTAGAGAAAATGGAATATGAATTAGACAAACTTGCATATATGCATAACAAAATGGACGAGATAGGCGGCGTTCAATTTAATAAAAATAGTCTTAAGCCTGGTTATCTCGTAAAAATCCGCGGCAGCTGGGATACGGTTGTTAAAGCGAATCCAAAAACGGTGGAAGTGAAGCCGGACGTTGTTCCGTATACACTCAAGTACCCTTATGCAGAAATTCAGGAAATGAAAATTCCAGAGGGATGGACGGAAAAGGAAAAGGAAGTAATAGGTAATCCTTTTGAGGTAGACGATATTGTAGTTCGTACAGATATTGGTGGCAATAAAATTTATTATGCTTTCCAAATTGTTAAGAAGACTGAAAAAAGCGTGACAATCAAAGAAATATTTATAGAAAACAATGTTCCTCAGATTAATAAGTTTAAGATAGGAATACCGGAGAGACGCGCAGTAAGACAAGATAGAAAAAACAATTTTGTAGTGAATCATGACGATTGGTTTCTATACAAATATACCAGTGAAGCATAACGGTCATCTGTATGGAGAAACCAACCGACCAGCGGAAGAACGCCGAATAATCCAAATGAGGAAGCCAGGCTTAGGCCAGGCTTCTTTTTTATTTCTCATATAGCTCTTGGAATGCTGCAGCTTAAGCTGCAAATGGATGCTTTCCATCCGGAAAGCTTTGATCCACAGGGTTATGAGCGCCGCCTGCCACCGGCATATCACGCCGGGGCGGCAGTATCAAGGGCTATCGCAAGTAAGAGGGGCTAACCAGCAAGCCGCTAAGTCCCTCTAACCCTTGACACTGCCGGGCAACCACAGAACCGCACTCCGCGTTGCGGGCGCGGCCCTACGGTTGCCTTTCACCCCGGCCTGATATTTCTATGTCAGGCGGCGGGAGTCGTCAACCAAATCCAAAGGAGCTTAAACCATGAACAACATTTTTTCTTACAATGACTTTGTTATTTTTGTCCGTGCTTTTCAGGAAATGAATTTTTGTGACTTTAAACAGGAAGAGATCCAGAATCCATATCCAAATTGGTATGACTATGATGCGACATACCGCGATGAATACAATTATAAAACCACCGTGGAATTTTGTTTGAGTGACGATGGAGATATTACATGGGGCATCTGGTTTCCATGTAAGGATGCTGAAGATGAGATCGAGGAACTATTCGAAGACTTTATTAAATGGAAGTCAGGCAAGCGAGATGACCGATTTACAAGATTTGAGGAACCAATAATGACATCATTGCCCGCGCAGGATGTAGAAGTGCTGCACTATCAAGATCCACATAAGCTCTACGTCATGGAGGTCTATAAGAAGCTCACAGATCAAATTGAACGCGCTGAGAATGGGCAAATTTCATTTAGAGAGGTTTTCAATAGATTCAGTGTGCGGGACTTTCTACCTCAATACACAATTGTTCCGACCAGTTGGCACGTAGATGATATTCGAGATCGGTTTCCTGAAGGGACTAGCGATGAAGAGCTGATGGTTGAATTACTGAAAATAGAAAGGGTTTTGTCGGAATCAGCAGTAGCAAATGGCTGGGAAGTTATCAACGATTGTTTAATTCAGAACTAGCCGGGTTACCCCGGTTAGTCTATACAAAATGAATGGAGTGGTATAGATGATACAAGAATATTGGTATGACATTTATGATAATAACGATGGGAATCTAGCGTATCTCAATACGGATATTCCACCTCAAATTATGTCCTCTTATGAAGAGAGCTTTAAAGCTTCAGATGTAAGTGAAGCGGACATGGGCGATGACTATGAGCAGATCCTAAACAGGTTCATCGGCTTTCTCAGGCAGAAAGGACATGTTCTAAATATTGTGAATCGCCCGGAAAACTGGATCAACTTGCAGGAGTAATAGAATCGATCGTTAATGGTACTTGGGCTGGCTCCTTATGAGTCGGCCTAATCGCGTGGATATGGTTAGCTGGCGTACGCCAGCTTTTGATTAGTAGACGCAGCTGGAGCTGCTATTAGGTACAATGTAGCTCCGTTTACACGGAGCATTTATTAGATGGCGGAGCCAGAAGCGCACGAGACTGCCCAAATCCGCAGTCTCAAGCACATCTGGCTCCGAATGTAGCTACGGAAAACCGTACTTAACCCCTACAAGCTATCCTAGAGTCGTTGTAAGCTCTTTTGAAAGAGTAGGCTCTAGCCGTCTTAGTGGCCTAAAGGCCACTCTTGGTATCAAAGTGTTTGGAGCTGTTTAAGCGTTCAGGTACACCTTGTGAGATATATTTATCGATGTTGAGTCCCATTAATGATCGCATTTGTACAGAAGCTTCAGCACTTATTAATGATCGTAGCAAACGAATCTGAGATGTGTAGCCTCGACACTTATATTCAGCACGGATCCCTTCCCAATCACGGTCAACTTGATATACTTTTATGCCGCGCTCCCTGAACTCACGACGAATCTCATATAGAGTCTTTGTCGCTTGATTCATCGCATTATCAATAACATCTATATATGGACCAGGACTTCTTACTGATTGCTCAATGAGCTTTGCGTCTCTCTCGAATGCTGTTAGTATCAATGGCATTAGTAGAAACGTTTTAATCATTTCAATTTCCTCAGCTGTTGCACCCACAGGAGGCATCATAACACCCCATTTACGAAGAACATTTGTTCTTATGCTAACATCAAATACCTTATTTATTCAATCCCAAGAAGAAAAAAGTCTTAATTCAGTAAGCCATGAAACCCCACCACCCCTAAATTCCAAGCGAACAGAATACCGCTGTTCCATTGGAATTTTTGCTACGCCTATGGCTACGCAACCGTGGTCCCCGGTGGCATGGGAAGGGATTAAAAGATTTGAATGTAACATCCATGAAGCAGTAATCAAGTGAAGGGCGATCCTGAAGGATCGATGGAAAGAACCGGCGCTGCCGGTTCTTTTTTTCCGCCCCCGGCTGCGCCGGCAGCGGAAAGGTTTTCCGGCTCGTGAGGGAGAAGCGAGGCTTCTTTCTCCTGTCGATTTGTCCCTTCCAGTACCCGTACGCATCCGGCCCTCTCAGCTAAACATACAGAACCTTGGCCCGAATAGACGAAAAATTATTTTGAGAACTTCACTCAAAATAATTTGTTCGACCCTGACGGGCAATCTATTCAACCCAAGAACCTGTATGTTCTTTACGCTGTGCCGGATACGTACACTGGAAGTCCCATCTCTCCATACGAAAGAAGCTTGCCCGCGATTCTCCTGGGCGAGCCTACAAACCTAAAACCTTTCCGCTCATCGCCGCTCGGGCTAGCCAGGAAAACGTTTCTGGAAAGGGGGGGGGAGGGGAGGTGTGGCACCAGTAGGACTATTACATCACAGGAGGAATCATCATGAAAAAACACATCTTTATTGGGAAGTTCAATCTTGGCACGGTCGTCATAACACCAGGTGCAAGCGACATTTGTGAAGACCATGTACTGTCTGCACTCACACGTCATATCTCAGGTGATTGGGGAGACGTTTGTGAGGAGGACAAGCAGGAAAATGATTACTCTTTAGCTCACGGAGGGAGGTTGCTGTCTTCGTATCGAAGCGCTGGGGTTAAGTTCTGGATCATTACAGAGCATGACCGCAGCATCACAACAATTCTCCTTCCTGAAGAATATTAAAACTTTCCCTGAAGGGAGGTGATAGCTATGAGTAAGGAGGATGAGCTGAGCAAGCTCGGGAAGGAAATTGAAATCGATCGAGCTCAACTGAATGCGTATTCGCATTGTTTTGAGGACATGTATGAAGTGATCGTACAAATGTCCACTGTGTTGGACGAAAAGATTGCTCGTTACATGAGCATTCAAAAAGAAATCAATGCATCAAAAAAGCCATCTGCGTAGCGGCAGACGGCCGGGGCGTGAAGTTGTCGGACCCACGCCCCTTCATTCTAACACAGTAAAGAAACAATTTCTACGAAGGGGCTTTTCAACTTGGGCATGACTTGGATTGGACTTCTTGTCTGCGCATTAGCTTGGCAGATATGGGTTGATGATAGAAAGTACCTTAATAGGTTCTCAAATAGTCGATCAGACGATAAATGAAGGGATGATACATCATGAAAAACAAAGTTGTGGTATTGGTGAAGATGTTGCAAGGATCTCAAGACGTTGTGACTTATGTTGGAGTAGATGCGATGAATCATGCAGCTCGGGCGTTTGAGAACTGGACTGGTATTGCGTATTCTACATATCTTCAAAAAAGTAGTACAGGTAAAAATAACTATGAGATCTTGGGAGAGAATTATGCCGGTACAAACATTTATATTACTGATGCAGTGTGTAGAGGAGCGAGATGTGAAAATCTGCTGTCTCTTTCTACAGGACACATCACAGAGGAAGCGGCAAAAAGACTCGAAAACTTTGATTTTCCACTAGTTGCTTATAGGAAAGAGGATGATCACGAAGCATATGGTTTCTTTTTAATCGTTCCAGATAGTCTCTTAGATCCGTCTGAGTTGCCGGAGTGCATCCAGGATATCATTATCTATGCAAAAGCGTTAGAATGTGACTGGATCAATTTAGATAGGGATGCGGACGTTATCCCTGATTTGCCGGTATACGAATTTGAATAATCAACAGGCGGTTGCCTGTTGATTGAAGAATATAAAGATAGAGTCTACCATCCAGTATAATACTGGATGGTAGGTACATCGAAAGGAGAAAAACATGAAAACTTGTCCTTATTGTGGGTCTGTGGTTGAGATACGTTCGGGAGCGTATTATTGCGGTTTCTGTGATATGATCTTGCCCCAGGAGCTCCTTCAGGAAGAAGGAAAACGAAAGCAATTTTCCATCAATCAAGCTTCGGTTAGCATAGACCTAGCCGATATGTCCACGCCTGAATTAATGACTAGAAAAACGTATGAACTGCTCATTCTGCTGAGACATCTTCGGCAAAAACGGAGTGATTCATTTAATCTTATGCGTATTCTGAAGAAGGCTAATGCTCAGGCGGATGAATTCCAAGCAGCTGCTTCTTCTTCAGGGAAGGACTACGAATGGTGGACACGTAAAATGTGGATCGTGGAGAACATTATTCGGGACAGGATGAATTATGTACCCGCGCGGATAACGGATGATTATCTGCTTTCTATCGAGAAGCAGATCATAGATGGCAATAGTAAAAATCTAATTGTTGTTGGAGGTAAATAGACATGACTATTGTTTCCTGGTTCAATAATTTGTTTAGCAGTAAAAATAACTCGACTAATAAAGAAAAAGAGGATTTGGTGGTTCGAGAACCACTTGATCCAGAACATGAGAACTGCAATGCTCTATTGTCAGAAGAGAACCAAGAGAATATGGATGAGACTGAAGACTATTGGGATAGTGACCCAGAAGATGATCCTTGGTATGATGAACTAAAAGAGAGGGTAGCCGGTACACGTTATGAGAAATTCGTAGGTAAGACAACACCATACTATGGTTTTGAGCAGTTGTTATCCGATGCTGCGAGGGGTAAAAAGATAGTTACTGTAGGGTATCACTCTGAGATCAATGAGCTTGCGGATACTAGGAAGTTTGAAATAGATGCATATAGCATCACTTCCGTAGATCTTTTAGTCTTAAAAGAGGTTTTCGAAGCGGCTCAGAGGGAGGCTGTATCCTTGGACGAGGATTTCGATTACGAATTTGAAATTATCCAGCAAGGAGAGGAAATACGATTTAATGAATGTTATGATCCATATATTTCATCTCGAAATACGGTAAAAGGAAACATGTACGATAGCAATATCGATACATACGGTGCAATCAATGGGGTAAAAGCTATTAGGAGCTATTTACTTTATAAAACCGATACAAATGAGTTTATTCAAGTAAATGGACGCTACTGGTGTATGTGATTTTACTCAATGGATTGACATTTGATAGGTTTAGCATTGTTGATTTTACATAACAATGATAGAATAAAGGTACAAGATAATGCGTACACTAAAAAGGGAAGCAGCTGTCACTGCTCCCCTTAACATAGCAGCCGCTTCAAAGGCGGTGGCTTATATCAAAGTTAGGGCGAATAGACCGAACCTTGGCCGGGGCGGTCTATTTATCTTTGTTTCGGGTAAGTGCAATGATAGACACAATCAACCCCACGATCGCAACGATAAGCGATCCGAAACCGATCATGATCTGCAAAGCATCTTTAACCTCCACAAGCATCACCTCCCTTCCGGGAAGGTTAGCCGACCGCCGCTTAAAGCCATTCTACTATGTTCTTTTAATTATATCACAAAGCCACTATATTTGAGCACACATACATATTTATATATGTCAATTAACTTGACAACTAGTCTATTGCCGGTGTTTATTGGTATAAACGAAAACAAAATAACCCTGCCCATATCATGGGAGGGGTTTTCTGTGCTATTTTTACGCTTTCCATGAACTACCACCTAGTTCATGCTTACATAGATACTAATGACTTAAGGAGTGTTGATATTGAAAATAAAATACCACTTTTCCTGCAAGCCTCCGGATGTTGGAAAGGAGAAGCCAAATGAAGGAGCTAACCAACACCATCATTACCACCACCGTCTACAACTGGATTAATTACATTCTATCTAAATATGTAACTTTGACGGTGTGTGGTGTAGTAGTCGATCCAATGTTAATCCTGATCATTGTACTACTCACTGTATTGATAAAACCAACTGTAAGAACTAAATGATTTTATTCCCTTCACTGATTGCAGTCAGTGAGGGGTTTTTTATAATCTAGAATTCTTTTGGTTCAATGTAATATCTAAATTCAGAAAATTATTGTCTTGTGTTTCTACTAAAACAGGGTCAAAGCCAACTGTCAGTAGCGTAACTAATAGTTACGGTTAGATACATTATATATCGTTAGAGTTCACATGTAAACATTATAGATGAAAAAAGTCTGTATTTTAGCGGCTTTTATCAACTAATTTTAGGGGTTTTATTATGTATATCAAACAAATTTATAAAACAGACCCTAAAGTTTCTAAAACAAACTCAAGATTTTATAAAAATTATTTCTTGACGATCTTTCTGTTTGAAGAAACAACTTTTGGAATGTGATGAGCGCGGCCTACTTTTTTCAAAAGAGCTACGAACTTTTTCGCTTCATTTTTTCTTCTTTTGAGTACATATATTTCCCCTCCCAGAGCATTGTTACTATCCTGTATTGCCTCACAGAAAAAAGTTAAACATAGATCGTTCTAAATATAAGGCTTGTACGCATATTTTGAATTAGGAATTTCGGAAAAACGGAAAAATGACCCTAGAGATAAAGGAGGCTACACTTGATCAATGGAAGCTAGGGGAGTTCAAAGTCTCAACAGCATATTTACCCAATCAATAGAAAAAAGGCCGTCAGTGAGGTTCCCAAAAAACAGCTCGTAAGGAACGTTCTGATAAGCTGAAGGACATCAAATTTCCGGTTACCCCAGAGCAAAGGGAAAGACTCAGACGACTAGCAAAGCAGCTACCACAAGAATCAAAGCGAAATGAGACAGTATCAAATACAGTACATCTTCTTCAAGCATTAAAACATTATCAGTTGTATCCGGAACGTTGCCATGAGGTTGTTTATAAGGATACTGGTCAGTATATGCATGCTAAACCAGCTAGGAGAGATTTTGAACAAATTGAAGAGCTTGCCCTTCTTTGGAATACGTCTATTCGTAAAGCGACTCACAGGCTGATTATGAATTATTTGGATTGCGGAGAGGTTGTGATACGATTTGAGCAGGTCTAATTTTTCTCTGATGAAACAGCGGATTAATGAGATGTTTGGAGTGAAGGAGCCTTTCTGGAAGCGGCGAAGTGTAAAAGAAGTCACACTGCGAGCAAGGGATATTGATTATCTTCGTGCGGAAGTCTTTTTAGAGGATATTGTATCTGTAGCAGGAGATGACTCTATTTATCTCACGATTCCTGAGCTGGTCTGCTTGCTGTATGAAGATTTTCTATTTGAGATACGGAATTCATTTGATGTTGAGTCAATTATTATTAATTTAAGTAACAAGCGCCTGGAGCATTTTCGCAAAGTAGATTCTAATAACATCAAACTTCGATGCAAATGGGTTTCATATTCCATATCAATGAAAAGGCCCTTAGCGCTGCGAGGAGAGGTTTTCCTTCATGATTTGGCTATGTCTTCAGGAGAATTCGAAATGTCGTTAGACGAGCTCCTGTCCATACTATTCATGGATTTTATGGCTGAGGTGCGTAAAGGAAATCAGCGCGGGCTGATCAAGAAAATAATATCCAGAATGGAAAGTTGGAGTTTTAACTAGACTATGATTTCATGCAAGTTTGGTTGAATAGTATGAACAATTGCCGGCATGTAGCTTCAGCATATGTCATATAGAATGAAGACATAAAAGAGCATCATCCCCAAAGGGCACATAAAAAGCCATCAATCGATGGCTTTTGTTCATTTATATGTGACTTCAACTGTTTCCAAGTTTAATTCTTTAGCTGCAAGGTATCTTGTATACCTATCCACTAGTGTATTCGCCTCATCAAGAACGATAGGCTGGTCGAGCTTCCCTGTATCTTGGATATACTGGATCTTATCCAGGACTTTCTCCCGGCGAGGGGTTTTTTGCAAAAAATCATCTGGAATCTTGATTGAATTTAACGAGAGCTGGGTGGGTCGATCGGAACTTGTAGCTGCAACCTCTTCATATGCTACCGAAGAAATTGATTTCTCCCCAAAAGAATCTTCAATACTTGCAGCTGACTCGTGATTGTCATTAGATGAATCTTTTTTCTTGTCTGGAATCACTTGGATTGTACTGCACAGAACACCGATCTCTCCAGGACAATCCGATACAGCAACGTCTAATGTTGGTTCCCCTTGGATCATATATTTGGTTGTTTCAAAGTTGACTAATGTATCCTCAATTTTCTTTAGCTGTTTTTGATTCAGAAACACGGTATAGGTTATTGAATTCTCAGGCTTAGGTAGCCCTTTTGGAACCGGGCCTGAAGATTCTGTCATATCAAAAGTATAGATTGGCTCAAGCGACCGGAGAGGACTTTTCGGAAACCCGGTCAATACGATTTTATGAGCCACGGTCATCCCCCTTTAAACAATGTAATTAATAATATTCTATTAAAGCGTATACTCGTTGAGCAAATCTGTAAGTTCATCGGCTGAAATTTCAGACTCAGGTTGAGATGAAATGTTGAAATGCCCCGATTGTAACTTGCTCTTTAAATCATCAAGTTTTGACTCAATTCTGTTTAATATACTATCTTCCCCTGCTATCGTTTGATGTTGGGCAGCTCTCTTCCCAGAATCAATGTAGCTATCTATACATGTCATAAGCGCATGGACCAGGTTGCGATTGTTTAGATGTTCATTTATAAATGCAATCATTTCAGGACGTACGGGGGATTTCTCCCCCGTTTTAATGTCCACGTATTCATCAGGGATTGTAAATGAGGTGGTATCCCCTATTTGTTTTAATAGTTTTTTTGACTTAGACATGGGCTTCTTGAGCTTGGCGCTTAGCAGCTGCTTGGACTAAGATCCAAAGCCCGATCATGTTCAACTTCTGAAGATTTTCCGCAAACGTTAGTCGCATTGGTTTAGGTCGCTTATTGTTTTCCTCTTCAATGTATTTCTTAGCTATTTTGATTGGGCCGCCAATCGGATAAATGCGGCGAGCTTGCTGAAGCTTGATGTTCTTCCGAACCTTATCAATCAAATCTAAATATTGAGCGGACATCTCAATAAGCTTAGGTTCGATGTGCTTAGTAATATTGAACTCTTCTTGATCAACGACCACTCTCCACTCAGACGGCCCCTTAGCAAGCAGTTTTTCCAAAGAATAGCGCGAAGGGAAGTAGTGACCAACATTATCCGCCACATCTTTAATGATGCGATCGAGGTACGTGTTGATGCCGAATGGTTCACCCTCAATGCCTTCTACTATTTTACGTTCCCGAATTCCTATCGGATCGAAGCTTCCTCCCCCTAGATCACTGATGATAACAGTTTCATCAGCAAGAGTTTCATCTTTGATTTTCAAAGTAATAGGATCTCTTACTAATGCTACGTGAGCTGCCGATCCCTCAATGCTGACCATGCATGTTTTGATATCGAGCTTAACTGTAATGTCCCCGATACCTGGTACGAATTTGAAAGTTACTGAATGATGTCCCTCGAATTTCTTCTTTAGGGTGTCGCGATACGCCTTAACTTGGCGTGTTGGCAATGCTGTGTTAAGAAAGTCGTATGTAATAGAAATTTCGCTTTTTCCGGGATTAGCCTGTAATGCATCAAAAGCAAGTAAGGTTAATGTCATATAGATGTTTCGATCGGAATTAGCCTTTTTGGTGTCATATTCTGCGCCGTTTACATTTTCTCGCTCTGTAGCGGAGATTCCTACGAAATAGCGCTCTCTCTTATTATTAAGAGCTCCGGAATCGATCTCAACTACTAGGTTCTCGTAAGTATCAACTTGAGCTTCGTCGTAGTATTCCATTTCATCAAGCTTACACAAAGCAAGAGCATTAGGCATAGTATACTCACTACCAGTACCTGTGATGATAGCCTGGAAGAGTGAATTGCCCATGTCGATAGCCGCGATATTTTGTCCTTCAGCGACATTGGACAGCGCCTCTTTGCTTAACTTCATAATTGCATTGTCTCGTCTTACTTGTTCCTCCGCGTAAATACTCATGTATATCATCCTTTCATTGAAAATTTTCATTGAAGTTCATTGATCATGTAGTCATATTATCATCGTTTCACCTATTAATCAAGCAAAATATTGATATTTCAATGAAGTCTCAGTCTTTATATATTAGGGTTATTTGTGGTTATTTATATATCATTCAATGAATTTGTGATAAAGCACATTTTTTTCATTGAAACAATTCATTGAAATGGTCAAATATAGCGATTTTCGCCCATATCCCCCCTAAATAAGTCAAAAAAAACGCATTCCGCTTTGGAATGCTTCAATTTTGTCTAGGGTATTAAATAATGCTTGCAAAAAAACTCGAGAATGGTGGCACTATTTTAAGTAAGAGATACTAGATTACTAGATACATAGAGATTAATATAATTACAAATATCGAAATTAAAGATAAAAAACAAAAAATAAAAGCCACCAATCCGACCGGCCGACCGACTCACAGGTTCAATGAATGATTCAAGTTTGGCGACTGACATTCAGGGAACCTCCCAAAAGAGCTGTTGGAGGAAGATTAGGGCTTTTACTGTTTAGTTTCTTTGTGTCTATTATACCACATAGAAGCAAAAAGTAAACCCTAAAACCTCTGTCGGATTGTACAATTCGGGAGGTTTTTTTATGTCAGTAAGTGCAAACTCTTATTACCATTTTTTGTACAATAATCAACTCACTCATTTTCCAGTTTTTTCGAAGAAATCTCGACCAGATCGAAGAGAATTGGGATGGGTTTTCCTCAGTAGTGATTGTGAACGGACAAGCGTATGCCGTACATATCGCACCCTCTACCTAATGCAAGACCAGCATACATATTACACTCCAAATACATTTTACGATCGACGTAGACGAACACAGGACGCATTGCGTTGGCTAAATGCGTTCGTCATTGATGTTGATGTGAAGAATGGCCAAAATGTAGGGCTTACGTTGCCGGACTTACTAGATATGATTCAAGAGGCTGGCCTGCCATCGCCTACCTTTGTCGTAAGAACACCTTCAGGAGGTTTCCACGTCTATTTTGTACTGGATGCGCCGCGCAAGGCGTACTCCAATAACATTAAGACTTACCGCAAGCTTCAGCTGGCTATGGCTAAAGCCATTCAAGGCGATGTAAAAGCAATAGGCCCGGAACGCTATTTCCGAATCCCAACTGCAGATAATGTGATCTACCAGACTCATAATAGAGTTAGTTTTGCCGATCTTATAGATTGGCATGATATTAATTCCGGTGTTACCCAGGTCCAGGAGAGTAAGTCCGTGCGCTATTCGCAGGGGCTTCTTCAACATGCAGCTGTTCAGGCCATCCTTAGAGGCGTAGATAAAGGATCTCGGGATAACGCATGTTACACATTAGCGCTAGCATTCAAAGCTGATGGATATACAGCTGATGAAGCAGAGAGCGAGCTGCAGGATTGGAACTCGAATTTGGTTAGCCCTTTATCTCAACATATTATTGCGCGTAAGGTTCGAAGCGCATATAAATCGGGTTCGCCAGCTGGGCCAAGTGCTGAATGGATCCGTCATTTGTCGGGTGTGAAATTTGCATACCAAGCATGGGAATCTGCAAAACCAAGAAAGATCCGGAAGTATAGTCATTATGAAGAACGAGCATCGGATATGCTATATACCCTAGCGTGGAGGAAGAGTATTTCAGGCTCTCAGAGAGGGCTTGCTTCGATGTGGGGAATGTCTCTATCCGTTTTTCAGGAAGTCACAAAAGTACTGGTCGAACGTAACCGAATTCAGCTCACTGTATCGGGAAAAGGCAGAGGGGCTAATACGACAATAACCATAGTTCCTAGAAGGAACAATGTCATTCCTTTACTGCCGAGAATTAAAAACAAAATTAATGTACCAGATTCCAATACACTTTATTTAGGGGGGTTGGTGGGTGGGCTCTCCCTCTTTGATGGGGGCTTTCTTTCTCGCTTCCCTAGGGGTTTTTTCCTTGGGCCTTTTCCCTGATTTGTGGGTCTATGGGCTTTCTTTCTGCTTCTAACTATCTTAGACTTATTTGTACCTTGGGTGGTGCTTTGGGTAGTCCCTTACCCCGTGCTCCCCCCACTCCCTTACCCGGTGTCCGGGGGGGCCTACCTATGGGACTACCCAAAGGACGTTTATTTTTCCGTACCTGTCGGCTGTATCCCTTGCCGCAAGCGGCACCTCCTAACCCATATGCTCACGGCTCGATATGGCGTTTTAGCCGTGAGCATATGGGTTAGGAGGACAGATATACAGCAACGTACGGAAAAATAAACGTGTAGTGTGGAGGAGAGGTGTGTTGTTAAGTGTTTGTTGTAGTTGTAGATGGTGGTGGTGGTTGGTGGGGGGAGGACGGGGTAAGGATGTGTTGTGTTGTTAGTTGTTAGTATAAATTATTAATAGATTGTTAGAGATTGATTGTGAGTACGGGTGAGTGAGTGTAGAAAAGAGGGTTATTGTGGGAAGGAGCGTGGAAGGGAAAAAGGCTTGGTTTGGGTTTGGTTGGAGTAATGAGTTAGGATGAGTATGGTGAGGTTGGTTAGTGGTTAGTGTTAGGTATGGGGTTATATTTGTGCATATGTGTTCAGTTTAGGAGGTAGAGGTTTTGAGTCGATATCATGTGTTACCTTGGTTAATTCCTCATGGGGTATGCTATGAAATTCAGACGGTTATGAACGCACGGATACATTACTTTAAAGATGAAACGGCATGGGGTAATATCATCACATTGTTGAAGCGTCCCTGGTATGAATGTTTATTTTTTCAGCCATGGATTAGCTGGGAGTTGGTAGCGGACGGGGCCGAAATTAAATACCGGGTATGGGCACCGAACAAAGAACTTGGGAGCTTATTTCAATCGAAGTATTACAGTGAGCATCCTGAAGTGGAGATTCGTGAGGTGGCTAATGAGCCTTTAGATTTTAAGAGGCCGCATGCTGGTACAAAGCTACACCTAGATCGTCATTATGTCATTCCGTTGAAGAGTTATCACAATGACGTTGTAGATTCTCAAGCGGAATTGATAAGTCTGTTAGAGCGTTTAACCGACAATGAAGAAATCATTGTTCAATTTACTGTAAAACCAATATATCGTACTGAGAGAGCTTTTAAGAAAGCCTTCAGAGAATTACATAGTGAGGAAAATACAGACGAGAGTGCAAAAACAGAGAACGAGATGTATAAAACGGCTATCCAGGGGAAAAAGTCCAGGATGTTAGCCCGTGTGTCTGTTCGGATTGTTGCTTTTGCTGAGGATTATAAGCAGGCGAAAAATCTCATTGATGCATGCAGCGGATCGTTTGGCCAATTCTCTTCAGGTGAACTGAATGAAATAAAAGCTCGAAGATGGTGGCAAATTATAAGGCCGTTGTTTCGTTTTGAGTTCCAGAAACGAATACACTCGCTAAGTATGCCCCACAAGAAGGTTGTTTTTTCGAGTGAAGAACTTGCTATGATGTTACGACTACCTTCTGGAAAAATTGGAAGTAACAAATTGGCGAGAATGAAGATGCGGCGAACTCCTTTACCATTAGAACTTATGTATAAAAGTGCAAATGATAATTCATTAGTTTACTTAGGCGAAAATGAATATCATGGAGTGAAGCAGCCAGTTCATCTTGACTTGAGAGCATTGAATCGTCATATGGCCGTCTGGGGCGGTACCATGATGGGAAAATCAACACTTTTATACTCTTTGATGGAGGATATCGCCAATCTTCGAACTGATGAAAATAAGTTTGGGTTTACGGTGATCGATCCACACGGTAGCCTAGCCATTGACGTAGCTAGTCGGATTCCAAAGGACAAACAGCATCTAATCCGTTATGTTAGGTTTAAAGATGGCCAGTTCCCATTTAACGTATACGATGTTGACTTTGCATCTACACCGGATAAGATTGCACAGAATGTTGCCGATGTATGTAAACGTGTCTTCAAAGACTTCTGGGGTCCGAATATCGATGATAACTTTATGAATGGTGGTATTGCGCTGCAGCTTGTTGGTGAAGCAAACATAGATAATCTACGGAAAGTCTTAGATGATGATGAGTATCGAGCAGAAATCCTGGAAAGATTGAGTGAGTTTGATCCGCTAGAGCGGCAGCTGAAAATGTTTTTATCCAGGTACGATGAGTTGGACGAGCGTACGAAGGAGCCGAAAATAAACTCGACTCTGAATAAACTGCGAAAATTGACTCTCTCCGGTTCTATTGGTGGCATACTTCGAGCTAACACGAATGGTATAAAGTGGCGTGAAGGGATGGATCAGGGTTATTTCAATATTTTTGATCTATCTGGTCTTACGATCGATGAGCGGAAGTTTATAGGATCCGTATGTTTGACGTTCTCTCAGTTGGCTATGCTCAGCCGAGAAGATGCGTATGCAAAAGGAATGCCAATGCCATTACATCCCATTATTGTGGATGAGGCCCCAACTTTTCTTGATCAAAGTGCAGATGCAGTTCAATCCTTTGCTGACGAAGCTCGGAAATATAACAATCCGCTCATTTTAGGGATGCAGGGCTTAGAGGAACAAGTCCCAGATCAAGTGGCGAGCGCTATATTTCGAAATTTCGGGACTTTGATTGCCTATCGTGTAGGTAATCCTGCAGATGCTATAAAAATTTACGAGGGTATGAAAATTGATACATTAAGTGCTGAAGATTTTCAGAGGGTAGAGCCGAACTATGCGTACATGAGGACAGCTATCGGAAGAGAAACTACGTTACCTTTCCTTGTGAAAATGAAGCCACCTAGTGAAGCGAAGTATAGGGATGATGTACCTACGATGATCAATACGTCTCTGCAGTTAGCAATGGATCAAGAAATTCAAGAAGTTGGTGTGAAAGCTAAACAGCTAGAAGAGCGTGAGAAAATCGAACGAGAGGAAATCAATAAATTTGCTGAAGAAGAAGTAAGTAGAGATGTAGATGAGGATGTACAGGAAGAAGACGATCTAGCAATATTTATGGATGATTAGGTGGTGTTATCTGTTGGCAAAATCTGAAGGAAATTTCTTGTTCATTCGTGATCAGGAGATAGACTTACTCATAACGTTGCATGATATGATTTTTTTAGATATTGAGTACTTAGAAAATTTTATTTACCAAAATATCTCTAGAAGGACGATTGAACGTAAACTTATCGGTCTGGAGAAAGAAGGTTATATAAAAAGCTTTTTTACACCCAAAGCTGATGGGGAAAGGGCAACAAATATTAAGATCATTACACTTGATAAGCTTGGTGTTGAGGAAGTTAAATCCTTGACAGGAACAGTGAATTGGGATAAGAGATGGACAAAAAGGTCACCATCGTTCATCCATCACAATATCTCCCTGGCCAATCTAAGAGGTGCTTTTTATAGGGATCAGAAAGATGATTTTAAGCTCGTTTCATGGATAACGGAGAGAGAGTCATATTATCAATATGCGGGTCGAAAAGATGATGTAATCGTTCCTGATGGTACGACCGTGTTCCATCGCAAACTAAACGAAAAAACGGCATATTTTGCTTATTTCATGGAGATGGAACGAAGCAGGCAGCGAATAAGTTTTAGTCAAAATAAATTAAAACGATACAATGCATATGCGGGCTTAAAAGCTCATATAAAACATCCCATTTTTGAAATTCCGCCTGCGATAACGAGTGTTTGTTTTGTCTCAATGGCTGAGAATGAGATGATGAATCTCATAGAGCATACCGAGAAAGTATCGACCAATCATCTGAGAACAGTTATGTACAGCACATATGATAAAGTCATGTCCGATCCTATGGGGAAAATATGGCGTTTTAAAGGACAGGATGATGGATTATATCCAATGTGGACGATTTTTAAAAAAGAGGAAGAAAAAACTGAATAAAATAAAAATTTTGGGTACCTTGCATAAGAAGAAATAATCAAAATGGCGATCCTGGAGGATCGATGGGAAGAACCGGCTGCGCCGGTTCTTTTTTTCCGCCCCCGGCTGTGCCGGCAGCGGAAAGGTTTTCCGGCTCGTGAGGGAGAAGCGAGGCTTCTTTCTCCTGTCGATTTGTGCCTTCCAGTACCCGTACGCATCCGGCCCTCTCAGCTAAACATACAGAACCTTGGCCCGAATAGACGAAAAATTATTTTGAGAACTTCACTCAAAATAATTTGTTCGACCCTGACGGGCAATCTATTCAACCCAAGAACCTGTATGTTCTTTACGCTGTGCCGGATACGTACACTGGAAGTCCCATCTCTCCATACGAAAGAAGCTTGCCCGCGATTCTCCTGGGCGAGCCTACAAACCGAAAACCTTTCCGCTCATCGCCGCTCGGGCTAGCACGGAAAACGTTTCTGGAAAGGGGGGAGGGGAGGTGTGGCACCAGATAAATAATAAATTTCAGGGGGAATAAGCATGATAATCGAAAAAAAAGAATTGGAGAAAGCAATCCAAAAAACCATCAACAGAGCATCGGAACGCTATTGTGGAACGGATGGGAAATGTCAGCTGTTCGGGGTTCTGAAAGGACAGGAAATAAGGGATTTTGAAATTGCTGATTCTGATAACGAACAAATATATGACGGAAAGAACGTTGTGTTTCTGTATGAGAAAGAATGGTTTGATCCCATTAAGGGATGGAATATGGATGTTGAAATGGTCGATGAAATAAACAATGACAATTCTTTATTGCTGGCATACATCCAGGCATTCAACGAGAAATATCCAAATCGGGATGTCGTGTATAACTACCTGATGTTCAACGAACTGCTACCTGAGAAGTGTAAGGAGGTTATGCTTAAAAGAATCGGATTTTATAACTATTTAGAAACTTGGGATGTGATGAAGGACATATATGCATTTATAAAATGCGAAGTACAAATAAAAGAGTAACGGGATAATGGGGGATTCTGGAAGAGAATGAAGGGGCGCGGGCATCTCATCCTGTTGAAATTTTGATGGTTCAAATGAACTAAAGAAAAAAATCACAAATCGATTTTTCCTTGTAAGTATCAGGTTTTAAGCGTTTTTTGCACGCCAATAAAGGGCGAATTTTCTAATTCCCCTTTACAAAAAAGGTATTTTGAACTATTTTTAAATTAAGCGAGTTAAAGCGAAAGAAAAAGGTGCTGGTAACACCTCTTTCTTTCTAGGCATGGACAGACCCTACTCTGTACCAACCTTGTTATTTAGTATACTTGAAAAACTGCCTGTTTTTCAAGTGTATTCAAGTACGCTCAAGTTGGTAATTTTAGAGGAGAAGGCCCCCATGCTTTTATGGTGGCCTTCTCCTTTTTTTGTTTGAAATGTGGTTATCAGCATCAATCTTTCGCCAATATCGCTAACGTGCTTTTATTTAGCACAGAAAGGCAGGATGTTGGTCCTAATTACATACCTTTAGCAGCTAGATTAAATACCCTAACCAGAGAGATAGGCCAATAGGACGCATCTTGGATTGAAGGAGCCAGTAAAGCTTACGACAATGTGATGGCAAGGAGGTGTGAAATGAAGCTGCTTTTTTTTGTCTCAAGTGAATCCAGTTATAAGCACCTTAGGAGTATGTTGGAAGAATATGAGGTTGCCCCTTTTGCTAGCGATGAGATCGAAGTACAAAGATTATTGCATGATTATTCCGATGCTGATGCTGCGATCCTGGAGAGTTGCTGGGAGCATAGGGAAACTGCGGAATCAATGCTAACCTACTTCGGTGTTACGACTATCGAATTTAACGGCATCTATGAAGATTGTGTGCAAGCTGTGAGAGATTTGGATCCTCGATCGGATTCAAAAGAACGTGAAATCAGCGTTCTTGAAAGTGTAGTTAAACCAGAGAAACCCAGGCTGATGAAAAATCTATCAAAGTTTTGGAATAGTGGCTCAAAAAAAAAGAAGTCGCCAGAAGTTAAAGCTAAGGCATTAGGAGCTGCAGCTGAAGAAGCGAAGCGTCAGCAAGAAGAGCAGGAAGCACTGCTCGCGGCGCAGCAGGCAGAGGAAGAAGCAGCCCGTGAGCGAGCTGCAGCTGAAGAAGCGAAGCGTCAGCAAGAAGAGCAGGAAGCACTGCTCGCGGCGCAGCAGGCAGAGGAAGAAGCAGCCCGTGAGCGAGCTGCAGCTGAAGAAGCGAAGCGTCAGCAAGAAGAGCAGGAAGCGCTGCTCGCGGCGCAGCAGGCAGAGGAAGAAGCAGCCCGTGAGCGAGCTGCAGCTGAAGAAGCGAAGCGTCAGCAAGAAGAGCAGGAAGCGCTGCTCGCGGCGCAGCAGGCAGAGGAAGAAGCAGCCCGTGAGCGAGCTGCAGCCGAAGAAGCGAAGCGTCAGCAAGAAGAGCAGGAAGCGCTGCTCGCGGCGCAGCAGGCAGAGGAAGAAGCAGCTCGTGAGCGAGCTGCAGCCGAAGAAGCGAAGCGTCAGCAAGAAGAGCAGGAAGCGCTGCTTGCGGCGCAGCAGGCAGAGGAAGAAGCAGCTCGTGAGCGAGCTGCAGCCGAAGAAGCGAAGCGTCAGCAAGAAGAGCAGGAAGCGCTGCTCGCGGCGCAGCAGGCAGAGGAAGAAGCAGCTCGTGAGCGAGCTGCAGCCGAAGAAGCGAAGCGTCAGCAAAAAGAGCAGGAAGCGCTGCTCGCGGCGCAGCAGGCAGAGGAAGAAGCAGCTCGTGAGCGAGCTGCAGCCGAAGAAGCGAAGCGTCAGCAAAAAGAGCAGGAAGCGCTGCTCGCGGCGCAGCAGGCAGAGGAAGAAGCAGCTCGTGAGCGAGCTGCAGCCGAAGAAGCGAAGCGTCAGCAAAAAGAGCAGGAAGCGCTGCTCGCGGCGCAGCAGGCAGAGGAAGAAGCAGCTCATGAGCGAGCTGCAGCTGAAGAAGCGAAGCGTCAGCAAGAAGAGCAGGAAGCGCTGCTCGCGGCGCAGCAGGCAGAGGAAGAAGCAGCTCATGAGCGAGCTGCAGCTGAAGAAGCGAAGCGTCAGCAAGAAGAGCAGGAAGCGCTGCTCGCGGCGCAGCAGGCAGAGGAAGAAGCAGCTCGTGAGCGAGCTGCAGCCGAAGAAGCGAAGCGTCAGCAAGAAGAGCAGGAAGCGCTGCTCGCGGCGCAGCAGGCAGAGGAAGAAGCAGCTCGTGAGCGAGCTGCAGCCGAAGAAGCGAAGCGTCAGCAAGAAGAGCAGGAAGCGCTGCTCGCGGCGCAGCAGGCAGAGGAAGAAGCAGCTCGTGAGCGAGCTGCAGCCGAAGAAGCGAAGCGTCAGCAAAAAGAGCAGGAAGCGCTGCTCGCGGCGCAGCAGGCAGAGGAAGAAGCAGCTCGTGAGCGAGCTGCAACTGAAGAAGCGAAGCGCCGGCAAGAGGAAGCCGAGCGGGCTGAGTACGTCGCCCAGAAGGCTACCTTGCAAGAGCTGAAGAAGGCCGCTGCGGAGCTAGCAGAGGCAACCGCGTCAGGGAAATTTGAAAAGGTTGAGGAAGAAGCAGAGGCTTCGGTAAATCCGGTATCAAAAGTAACTTTACTTCGGGGGAAGTCAGAGCTAAACGAGATACACGGAACCAAGGTTATTGCAGTTGGTGGATTTGGACGAAGAACCGGCTCTACCTATACCTCGTTACAGGTTGCTCAATTTCTTAGCGGTAAAAACATGAAAGTTGCTTGTGTTGAGCTTGCTCCGACACCGCAAACAGCGGTTTTCAGGTATTTTGTTGAACAGGGAAAACCAGTAGGTGGAGGATACCATCTCAGGGGAGTGACCTATTACGCTAATTGGCCATTAAGCCGTATCCATGAGCTGTACACAGGGCAATTTTCGTTTGTGGTTTTAGATTGTGGAGCACTTGCTGACATTTCTGATGTTGGTGAGATTATGGAGCGAAGTAACCTATCTGAGTTCTTCAGAGCAGATATCTCAATCATTACTACATTTTCATCTCTATGGGATAGTCTCAACTTTGCTCAGCTCGCTTTCTATTTAGAGGCTAAAAGGTGGTCTAAACCTATGCATGTTCTTGCTCAATCAAAATTGGAGGATTGTTCTGAGATCATGAATCTTATTCCTTCTAGTGTAAGAAGGAATATGGCTATGAGTTTCTATGCATATTCTCCAGGGCAAGATGCATTTACTCCTGAAGGGCAAATTCAAGAAGCAATCAGCAAAGTATTCAGTGTGTATTTTCCACAGAAACGTTCTTCTAAGTTCAGCTTCTTTAGGAAAGGGTGAAAAGATTGACTAAAACGATTTCCATCGCCAATTTAGGTGGAGGAAATAGCACTGAATTTGTGCTAGACATGATGAAAAATCTTCCGAAGGGATCTCGTTCATTGTGGGTCGAGCTCCCGTGTCTCGGAATACCAAGATTAAGCTATGCACTTGATCAAGTACGATTGGAAAAAGAGAAGACAGTTGATAGCCTGCTTATTGATTATGATAGGCAGGAAAGAAAGTCACTGGATGACTATATCGTAAAGACAGACTATGGGGATTGCATGCTGATTAACCCAAGAGCACGCCCTGAAATCCCGACACCTAGAATGTTGGAGACAAATAAAACCTTGATAGACATGCCTGTATATATTCGTCTTCAAATGCAGGGGAAATATGATTACATTTTCTTTGTTCTGCAAGGGATGATGTACCATCCAATGACTCATTTCTCATTGCGAAGTTCGGATGTATGTATCCTTCATACTGCAGTTTCATATGAGTTCGTTGGAAATTATACCAACTACAAGAACCTATATGAGCGATTTGGTATCTCAAAGGATCGAATGTGTCTTTACGTAGAGGATATAAACATTACGCAGAATTTCAAAGAAGAAAAGGTTTTTAGTAAGATTTCCGAAATATCGAAACAAATTGGATTAGTCGAGCCAATAGATATTCAATTTGAAACGAAAATCGATTCGAAAAAATTGAACGATGAAAGCGTTGGTACGATTAATCCGATCGAATTCCTGAACTATAAGTACCAAGAGCTCGAAATGAGCACTGAGATTTCAAATGATGATGAGCAAAACAGAAATAAACTAATCGCTGATGTACGGAATTACTTGTACGAGCAACATTTGGACGAATTTGTTGATTCGACGATGAATCAAGACACTCGGCAAAAAATTAAGTACTACATCGCTGACTACATTCGTGAAAGAAATACCTATAAGTTCTCAGTAAATATTAACGAGATTATTACGTACATTCAAAGAGAAATAACAGATATGGGTGTCATCCAGGAAATCCTCGATAATCCTAATATTAGTTCGATAGAAATTAATGGACCAGATCAAGTGATTGTTGAAGAAAAGGGGGAAATTGACCATAAAAAAGAAATACGATTCCAAGACGTAAAGCACATTTATCAGATCATTGATAGGATGCTTTTGCCAATTGGTAAGCCTATTTCTTCAACTGAACCGATTGTCGATGCTAATATTCGAGGATTCCGAATTAATGTTATTGCAGGTAGGAGTCACGGATATCAAGGCTTGAGTGCTCGGTCACCATTGATTTCGATCCGAAAGTTCCCTCCGAGAGTTTACACTGACGAGGAATGTATTAAGTACGGAAACTTATCACAAGAGATGGCTGATTTCATTAAATTTATAGTTCCTAATCGAGCGAACATCTTAGTGTCAGGTTCCGTTAATAGTGGGAAAACTACGCAGCTGCTTCGTTTCCCGTTATCACTTGATTATAGGACTCGAATATTTACGATTGAAGATTCAGAAGAGTTGATGTTCTGGGCGAAAGAACAGTATGCCCACTACGTAAACTTACCATCGCTTCTTGTTAAAGAAATTGAAGACATTGCGAAATCTTATGGCATGGATAAATTAATTAAAGCTACATTGCGTCAAAATGCAATCTATATTGCAATTGGAGAAATCCGCGATGAAGCTGTTGCAAAGGAATTTTTGAAAGCTCTAAATATTGGATACATTGCCTGGTCAACGATTCACTCTAATAGCTACAAAGATGCTGTAATTCGACTCTTGCAGCTCGTTGGGAATGACCCAACTGCAGCTAGTCAAATAGCTACGTCTCTCGATTTCGTAATCTATCAAAAGCGGTTGATAAGTGGTGTTCGAGTAGTAACTGATATCTGCGAAGTTGTAGGAATGAATGGTACAGATCCTATTATGAATCCAATCTTTAAGTATGACTATAGAACAAAGGTGTTCAACAGAGTAGGAAGTATCAAATCCGAAAAAATGATTGAAAAATTGTATCAATTAGAAGTTCCGCAGGATCAAATCGAAAAGTGGTGCGATTTAAGCGCACTAAGTGCATAAGGAGGCGAGTACGTGACAACCTTATTGCTCTTAGCTTGCGGAGTTCTTATATCTTATGGCTTGTTTTCATTATTGCCCAACCCAACATCTGCTACCAGTGGAAATCAAGATAAATTGTTAAGAGTGCTTGGCTATTCGGGAGCAAGGGATCAAGCAAAGTCCATTGGTTGGAATCTAAAGTGGAAGCATTATTTGCTTTTGATGATGTTTTCTTTTTTCGCCGGATATCTTATTTCAGTTTATACAGGGAATTATTTGTTCATCGTTGTTGGCGGTGCCGCATGTTTTGTTATCCCACGCTTTATTGTTAACAGAATTCAGCAAAAGCGGCGAAAAGCACTGCTGATAGATATGCCTAAGAACGTGCGCCTGTTGGCTTCAAAACTGAGAGATTGTAAAACAGTTGTACTTTCTTTAGAGCAATCATTACCTATTATGAACGGCCCTAGTAAACCGATATTTGAGGAGATATATCACCATTTGGTTATTGGACGGCCACTAACATCGACTTTATCGGAAGTGCAAGGAAAGGTTGCATATCAAAAATTTGACGATTTTTGTGGAAAGTTAATTTCAGGAGAAGTTGATGGTTTTCATACTAAAGCAGTTGAGAACATCCGGCATACAATCTCTGATATGGCTTTCGATGTCGAACAAATCCAAAAGATTGATGTAAATAATTCAAACAAACGGTTTATGGCTTTTCTCTTTGTCATATTTTCCTTATTGTTTCCACCAATTTTCGGATATATGGAATCTCAAACGGCAGTCCGTACCTTGGATACGCCGTTAGGCAAATTTCTATACTTACTCATGTTCATAGTCGGAATCCTTACCATTTTGGCTAGGGACAAGTTTCTTCGGCTGAACCTGAATAAGTTGTGAAAGGGGTGGGAGCGATTATAACGATCTTTCTATTTGTAGCTGTT
This sequence comes from Paenibacillus alvei DSM 29, assembly GCF_000293805.1. GTDB lineage: Bacteria > Bacillota > Bacilli > Paenibacillales > Paenibacillaceae > Paenibacillus_B > Paenibacillus_B alvei. Next base: position 29,801 of record NZ_AMBZ01000014.1, read on the forward strand.
CTATTAATTGTCATTCCGATCATGAACTTGATATTGCCCAATTTTCAACGACAAAAACATATTGCTAAAATAGCTTCTTTTTTGGGGAAGTCCGATAACGAACTTCGACGAATGAATCAAAGTCCTGCTGTTCGTTATTTCTCAGAAAGGATTCTTCCAAAGATTGATAGGAAGTGGGAAATTGATAATATCTTTGGTCACAAGCTCAGGGATAGATTCAATTCTTTAGGTAGAGAAGAAACATACCTGGAATTCTTGGGGAAATGTTTGTTCCTATCTATAGTGACAGGTTTTCTTATTTTTACTCTCGGTATGTTCTTGAAGATGCCTATTCTATATTTTATGGTGCCTGTAATTCTAATTTTAGCTCTGATTGCCCAATTTAAAGACCTGGAAACACAGTTTAAGAAGCGTCAGTTAACTTTGATTAGAGATCTTCCAAACCTAATCGGGAAAATAGTTACGTCATTAGAATCTGGAAAACCAGTAATGAATATTTTCAAACAGGTAGCAGACCAGAGCAAATATAGTAATCCCTTACTAGCAACATTGCTCAAGAAACTTATTGCAAATTCAGAAAAAATGCCGATGCGGGAAGCCCTTCAAGTTTTTGCAAATGATGTTCAACTTCCAGTTATATATGATTTTATTTCTGTTGTACACATCGCTATGGAGAAGGGTTACAAAGAAGCAATACCTGACTTTGAAGCAATTAAATCTGATATTCAGCAATTGAGCCGAGAATCAATGATTGTGCGAACAGCAGGTAATCCAGAGAAAATGAATTTCTTCTATGCTTTATTGGTGATTTTCGTTTTGGTGTTTCTGATACTAATGTCAGGCAAGTTGTTTGGGGCAATGAACCAAATTTAAAAATGGAGGAGATTATAGAATGTCATTTATTTTATCAAGATCCAAACAAATGTATGAGAAGATTGGACAAAAAATGTACCAAGCAGGTGTAACTTTTGTTACACGAAGCAAAAATCTTGCAAAAGATGAGCGCGGAGGACTGTTTGAATTTATTCTGATTGCATTGATTGTCGTCGTAGTCTTGGTTGGTATTTATACTTACGCCAAGCCTGAAATTGATAACTTCATGAAAAAAATCTTTGGCAAAATGAATTCTATTAATTGATGAAGGGACAAGCGGACATGTCGTCCAAATTGCGTTATTTGCTTCAAAGTGAAAAAGGTGGGTTAGATGGAGTCTTTTCACTGCTATTCGGCATCATGTTCTTTTGTATCTTTATGTTGCTTTCTGTGTCAGCTTACCAAGGGTATGTCATACGTGACAACCTTAAAACTGCATCCAGCGAAGTACTACAGATCATGAAAGTAGAAAATGGTGCTGATGGATCCACTCGAAGTAGATTCGATGAGCTCCTAAGAAAGATGGGAATGGATCCGAGTAAAGTTTCATTCTCAGCAACTCCAAAACTTGTTCAGCGAGGCGACGCTTTGGATGTAGAGGCATCAGTAGATTATAACGTTTTCGCTTTAAAAGCTATTGGTGTCGATTACAGCGTCAAGATTAAAGTTCATGTGTCTGGCCTGGCGCATAAGTTTATTCGCTAGGGGGCGAATGTCATGTGGTTCAAAGTAATTTTTTCGATTTTCATTGGAATGATAGCTATAGGATTTCTATCTGATTTATGGGTTCTCGATAGAACCTTCAATGATGCAGGAAGAGCCATTGAACATTCCCTTGATGCAGGAATAATTGAATCAGGAATTGTTGAGGATGCACAACAAGGGATTGTTCGATTGGAAGAGTCAGCTTTAAGAGATTCTACGAAGGCGGCATTTAAACGGAACATGAAACTGGATCAAAATCTGGAGAATAAAATCATGAAGAACAGTCAATTTGATCTCAGTAAAACGTACATTGATGGTGTTCCCTGGATACAGGTTGAGTTTAAAACTCATGTCACGTTTTCATTTCCAGATGTGAAATATCCAATTACAGTGAATCGAAAGATCGCCTTTGAAAGCATTTATAAGTAGCTTTGACTTGGAATCTATCTGAAAGGAGATTCTTACATGGAAAGCATGGCTGCGTACCAAAAGAAAATACTTGAGCTCATCGAATGGAAAAGTGCAAATACAGAGATACCTCTGGCTGTTAAGGAGGCTGTACTTCACTACAAGAATGAACTTGTAATGAAAGTATCGGATATGCAAGAGCCTCCGTTTGAGGTAGAAAACGATATTGAACTCATATCCGATAGCTTCAAAGATTCTGGACATTTCGAGGGTGACATTGCGAGAGTTCTCGATTTCCAATATGAATTAGATTCAATTGGAAACAGAATGTATGATGTTCGTGTTCAATGGCGGGATAGTTCAGAGGAATCTTGGATAGCGGCTGAAAACTTTTCATTATACTCCATGTAACTTTGTGCCGTAACCAGATAAGGAGGGTAGTGCTTGAAACGCTTTTGGAATAAGTACACAAGGGCTGCAATAATAACGCTTACGGGCATTTTGTTGGGAATAGTCGTAGTTCTGATAAACAAGAGTGAAATCAATTCCCAAGTTCATACCGAAAGAGTAATTGTATTGAAAGAAGACATCACTCCGTTTGGAAAAGTCTCTAAGGAGCAGCTTGAGTACCAAGAAATAACGATTAGCTCTATTCCGGATGACGCAGTGAGAGATGCTGAAGAACTCAACTTCGATAATCTCTACGCTTCTGAATATGGCCTTATCAAAGGAAGCCCACTACGTAAGGGATATCTGACGACTCAGGAACAATCCAAGTTAGGTACTGCCGTTGGATTGAAGGATGGAATGGTTGAAATCGGGGTTACAACTACCCTGGCACAATCAGCCGGTGATGGAATTAAGTCCGGTGTTTACGTAGATGCGATAGCATTCGTTCATGATGACCGAACCGGAACAGGAAAAACGGTTGAGGATCCCAAGTTGAGGAAACTCTTAATCAAGAAACGATTGAATTCGGAAGGAACAGAACCTAACACAGGAACTGGGAACAGCTTAATACCAATCGTTGCTGTGCTTGAAGTTAATAAGGAACAAGCCAAGGCATTAATGGAATATCAAGAAACCGGAAAAGTCTATCTGCTTCCTTCCGGGTATACGTCAAAGGATTAAACCGGTAACCAGTACTTCAAAACACTTGCCAGCAGCGCAGGAAGAAAGGCTTATCGCACTCCTATCGAAGTTTTCCTGCATGCTAATTTTCGCCGGCACCTTCCGTAGACATACCTTATCCGTTTCTGGATGATGACATACTGGTGCCGATTGTATAAGGCGAAAAATTTCTACGAAATTATTTCGACCCTTGCGGGCAACCTTACACAATCGTTCCAGCACGTCTAGCTTTTGTTGTCGGATACGGTATACGGAAGTTGCTCTTTGAAAATTTCATATGCAAGCAGAAAAGAATGAGATAGTCTTGCTTTAAGCCTTAAATCCTTCCGCTCATCGCCGCTCGGGCTAGTCGGAAAACGGTTCCGGAAGTTGGGGGGAGGGGCAAAAACCAAATTTTATTGAGGGGATGAATTATCCATGAAATCTATGAAAAAAGTAACTTTGTTGATGGCTACAATGCTCACTGCAGTTAGTATCGTTGCACCAGTATCAGCAGCACCAAAATACGATTATAACGTTCGTATCGACGTGAACAAGCAGCCAATGAAATCGGACGTATTGCCGTTCATTGACCAAACAACGAGCCGCACGTATGTACCAATTCGCTTTGTCAGCGAAGCTTTGGGTGAAAAAGTTACTTGGAATAACAAGACAAAGACAGTGACGGTTTCTACTGTCTCAGGCAAAAAGATCGAACTATCCCGTGGTCAGAAATTTTCGATTGTGGACGGGAAAAAGAAAGAAATTGATGCTCCATCGATCGAAGTTCAAAACCGCGTAATGGTTCCGCTGCGATTTGTTTCTGAGCAAATTGGGGCGGTCGTTGATGGTAAGAAGTCTAAAGGTTGGACATACGTATCCATTGCTTATGCCGGCGCTCCTAAGCCTGACAAAGAGCAACCAGGAAAAGAAGATGGTAAGGGGAAGACGTATTCCAGCTTTGAACTGGATAAAAAATACAACACTCTGGCTCCTTATTTGTTTAAAGACAATATGAAAGTCCAGAATGGGGAACTTTACTTTAAGGTTCCAGACGTTTCAAGAGTTGCTTCTATGTATATTGGTGATGGTAAACGCGTTGAGCTCAAACCAGGTAATGTGTATCATTATGCGCTTGGAAGTGACGCATATATTGGATTCTCATTGTCTCATAAAGACGAGAATGTTGAATCTTACTTTATCTATCTGTCACCGAAGCATGACAACTTAAAAGGTGATTTTAATAATGTCAGTGGTGATGCAATAGTTGCACATGAACTTGATAACAAAAGAACGGCGAGCCCACTTACTGATGTTAAAAAAATGTTCTAGGAGTGGAGGGATTCGTTAATGAGGAAGGCCGTATGTGTCCTTCTAACCATTCTACTTACGATGTCTATAATTCCAGTACATCCGGTTCTAGCAAACAGCAGTAAGCCAATGACTTCTAAACATGCAGGATTGAATTACGGGGATCAAGGATTATCGCTAAAGGGGTTTATTCCAGCATTTATGATGAATGCTGAAAGACCTTGGGAATTAGCACGATGGACAGGGATATTTAACTTTGATGATGGACAATCCTCGACAATTCAGAATTATGATGTGTTCAACATTAAGAAAAGGTTTGAGGATGACCACTTCGATAAAGAGAATGGATTCGGACTTGTATTTAAGTCAAAGTCTGCTTTGAGCGAATTGTTTGAAGCAATATATTCACCTTATAAAGGGAAGCTTGAATCTCGGCAGTGGGAGCACTTGCGAAAACACTTTAGTTCATCTGCAGACGATCCATCATTGCAAAGAGGTCATGAGTTTTTTATACAGTAGATGGAATGGAGTTTCTTAGAACAGGAGGAATCGTACAGAGGCTGGGTATTGCTTATGAGAAAGCAAATAAAGTCAGTGAATCGGAACGACAAGCTATTTACAAGAGGGTTCCATTTCCAGAGTTGTCTGTAAAGACGGTGGGATCCAAGTTAGTTATCGACTACGCGGGCAGCGGATTTACATCACGCGAGATCCGGGTTGTTGCAGTTAAGAAAGGCGGCTGGTTAGGCGACAACCGAGAAGCCAAACTTGCTGCAATTCGGACGGATATGGTCGGTACTTATAAACCGAAGAAGTCGGTGGAAATTGAGTCGAATCAGGTAGCTTATCTACTTGGTGTAGCAAAAGATGCGGAAATAGAAGTGATTATCGATGATGGTTACGGCTATACGGTAATCCAAAAAGTTAAATTGACCGGAAACTTAGAAGTATCAAAATCAGATTTCGTTCCTACAGAGCTGAAATTGACGGACGGCGGGCAATTATGGATGAAGTTCCGATACGATGCGGATGCTCCTATCGGCAGAGATCTCATCCAGAACAAAGACGGCGTGCCGATGTTAGCGAAGGTGAAGATCGGCGGAGCGCTCACTGCTGAATTTGAGCTGCCGATGATGTATCAGGAGCTGCCAGAGACTTTAAAACCAGGATCTACATACAACGTCATGCTCGGAAAAATTGATCTTGGAACAAAGCCAGGTAAGTACTATATCAAGGCGACGGGTATAGTAAATAATCCTGATCATCCAAAAAGGGCCCTGGAGATCCCAGACGAAGCGTATAAGAATAATAGCATCAATGGGGAATGGAATAGGGAAGTTAAAGCTGTAGAGCATGATCTTATCGCTATTTCGGTTAAAGCGAACCCTAACCAAATCCAGCCGAATCAAAAAACGACGATTACGGCCGATGTGAAAAATCTTGGCCCTTCTGCACAAAGTGGAGTACGTATCCGTTTCTACTTAGACGGAAATCAAATTCACGAAGTTAAAAAGGATATGCCGGCTAATAAGACTATACAGGTTGGCGGTTTCCAACAGCAGATTACAAAGTCCGGTGTACATTCAATCAGCGTACATGTTGATCCGCTGGGTGAAAGCCTTGACAAAGACCGCAGCAATAACATTGCTACAACAGGCTGCACAGTTACCGTAGGTGGTAACGGCGGAAATGGAGGTAATGGGGGCGGCGGTCAGTGTGTCAACAAAACAAACGAGAACGGTAAATGGTCGGTTACTTATCATCTCATTACCGGTTATCCTACGAAGTCTCGAACAGTTACTTGGACGGACAGTAATGGTAAAAAACATTCAAGTTCTGAATCCTATACGGATTATTCCGATCCAATTTGGGAGACAAGAACCGTACAGTACCAAGAAAACTTAAAAATAGATGCGAAGGTAAATACAAAACAGGGCATCGAAACTGATCCGAAACGGCCAAAAGATAGTGATATTGAGTCCAGAGGTAGTTGGGAGATCATTCCTTACGCAAAGGAAAATCATTTGGATCCAGAAGAGATTACTCGGGCTGGTTATGGGTTTGAGCTGAAAGTAACTACAAGCTATAGCACCGATTGGGAAACCAAGGTGCCAAGTGGTTACGATAATACTGCTAAGCCATTTGGAACGCAGTACAAGGGCGCACAGACGGCCACAGCGCGCATATATGACAGCAACAACAAGTTTATAACGACTGTTACGCTGGAGAAGACGAGCGACAATGGGAAACAGGCAACATTTGAGCTGCCGTATGTCTCCCATAAGGATTCAGTCACAGGTAAAACGCTGAAATTCCGCAAATACTTTACGGATTACAAAGCGCCAGACGGCAAGTATCGAATTGAGATTGAATCCGGCCCTGCAGGAGCAACCGGCATAACGGTTTGTAAAACCGTATATGTAAGGATTTATGGAAGCATGTACGATGATGTCCAGAATCTTCGGACAGGCTAGGAAGGAGGAAGCCAATGAATGCTGGAGACTTTGGAAGTACAAGTTGAAGGCGATCTGTACATTGTCACAATAAAACATCTTAGTCCGAAAAAGTGCATTATAAATGTGGCAGACAGAGAAATCACTTTAATTCGCAAGCGATATGCTTGGAGAAAGAATGAAATGTATGGACCCTGGAAACATGAAAATGTTGTCCGCAAGGTTATTGAAGAGTTGGAGCGCCGGGAACGCCAAAAGCGTTATCCCGGTACTCCGGATTCTCCGGATCAGACTTTAGAAGTAGTAAGTGGAGGAAAGACTTACTCCGTTCAGCTCATTGAGTTGGAGGAGAGGAAGTTCCAGGCCATACTGACAGATGATTATCGTGTCCTAATCTATTGGAATGGCGTGCGATGGAAAGTTCAAGGTCAAGGTTCCAGGACTTACATTCATGTATGGGATCAAGTCATGCGTGAGTTGAATCGACGCGAACTGGAGAAACGTGATCCCCAATTAGCGAAATTCCAGAAGGAAAACCCAATAGAGATAATAGAGGTAAAAGTGCGTGGTGCAACATACGCAGTAAAGGTTTCACCTCTTGAAGAAGGAAGATATGAAGCGACATTTTCAAGTTTAGATAAGGTGGACATCTTCTGGGACGGGGAAAAATGGGGATGTAAAGGCACGGGTTCTAAAAGAAACAAAGAAGTTTGGGCAGCAGTAGTGCGTAAAATCAGAGCAAACAGATAGATATAGGGGGATTAATGATGACAGAGACGCTACTCTATTTTGGTTTGGGATTTTTATTGCTGTACTTCACATTTACTGATATTCGAGAACGGAGAATCCCGAATGTAACGTCACTTTCAGTCATCTTGATTTTCCTTATCTATCGATCTTTTGATTCTCCTATCTACTTATGGGGGCTAGTTCCTTCAATTATTCTCATAATACTATTTTTGTTCAATCCGAGAATAATCGGAGGAGGAGATATTAAAATGTTCGCTTGCGTTGGACTTATCGTTGGATTGTCCAATACGATGAATATTTTATTTTGGACTAGCGTAACTGGGCTGTTGTTTTTATTCTTAACACGGCTAGGAATGAGAGGGTTTGAACGTCAACCCTTCCCATTAGCTCCGTTCACGGCAGTAGGATATATCTTGGCTATGTCCTTAAACGTTGGAGGATTAGCATGAAGTTAAAAGGTAAAGGTGGTAAACGTGGAAGAGGATTTCTAGGAAATCTGCTTCGAAAGTTCGTTTTAACCATAATAGTCTTGGCTGTTTTGGCTGCCCTTGGGTACATGGGATATTCATATATCCCATATTTACAGGAACGGGTGAATGATTTTCTGAATTGGGCTGAACCGACGATAGCCAAAGTTGGAGCAATCAAGTCTGCTCTAACCGGAGTTTTTATCATTGTGTTTATTTGGGCCATAAGCGATAGCCTAGAGGACAAAAAATAGAGCAGGTGTTTAGATGAAACGAAATGCTCCGAAAAGTTTGACCCCCAAGAAATTATCAAGAATGTGCTTTTGGATTTTCTTATTGTACGTGGGCATGGCATCAACAGTTGCTTTGTCACGTTCTGCACCGTCGATCACCATCGACGATATCAAAAACATCAACACTGAAAATCCGGCCCTAACTGCTGGAGCAGAATCATTCGCTCACAATTTTGCGTACCAGTACTTCAGTTGGGCCCCGGATAGACAAGCAGTTGAAGAAAGGAGGGTGAGACTGGATCCCTACCTTGCTAGGGATGTGGATCGGCAAGCTGGGGTTGTTACCTCAGATTTGGTTAGCAGCTCCAAACTGGTAAAGAGCCAGGTGTGGAGCAAAAAGAAAGTCGCTGATGATCAAGCGGAGCTTACATTGAGGGTTCAATACATTACTACAGTAGGGAAAAACGCGGTGACGCAGCTGAAGTATTTTGTCGTTCCAGTAGTCGCAAAGGGCGAGAATTTTCTAGTTTATGATATTCCAAGGTTTGTGAAGCCACCAGACCCGATAACATTCGAAAAAAACGATACAAATCAACTCGCTTCTGAGAGTGATCGGGAATTGGTTCGTGAAGTTGGGACATTTTTAGAAAGCTTCTTCAAGATATACGCAACGGGAACCCAGGAAGAAATAAAGTATTTCAGCCGAGGGGAAATTGAGGGGTTACAACGAGAGCTTTCGTTTAGCAAGATTGATGACATCAATGTGTATGCAGTGGATAAGGAATCAAAGAAGAACACTTACTTCGTAAAGACGAAAGTCAAGTTCATTGACAAGGATCAGACTGTGTTTACTTATCCATTCGAAATGCGAATACAAAAAGAAGCCGAGCGCTGGTTTGTAGTCGAACTTAAAAATTAGGAGGGGTCATCGTGAGCCCGTTAAAGAATTTTTACGATTTAGCAGCGACTGAACTTGGATGGGGATTTTATCTGGTGATGATAGCAGTCACGATTGTGTTTGCTGTTAAAAAAGAGTGGACGAGAGCTCTCAGTTTCTTGGTTGGCTGCTTAGTGCTGAGTGTCGTTGTATTCACTCCTGAAAAATGGAAGGAACTTGGAATAAAACTGTGGGGTGTGTTATTCCCTGGATGATGGGGGGGAAGCTTTTGCAGACATCAATCATTCAAGTTTTACAGCAACAAATAATTGAATTGATTGAATGGCAAGAAAGGAATCCAGAAGCACCACTTCCCGTTAAACATGCTATTCGTTCCTATCGACATGAAATGGAGATTGCAATTCTTCAAGGGGGTCAACGGGAATGCAAGTGCCGGGAGTTATTGGATAGGGAGTTTCGTGGAGGGAGGTAAGGTTATACATGAGGCAGATGCGGACTTACAATCAAATATGGAAGATACCGAAAATGCTGTATGGAGTTCTCGATTTTACTTTCCCGTTTCCGGTGAGCTTTAGGCAACTCGGTATCGTAGCTGCAACATTTATAGTTATGGTTGTTTTGAACAAAATTCCGCCACTCAGTTTGTTTGATCTCTGGTTTACAAAGTTCTTTATTATCCCAATTGCATCAGCATGGTTTTTCACAAAATATCAGCTAGACGGGAAATCACCCCATAAATTTGTGATGAGATGGCTTGTTTTCAAGCTATCTCATCATCGATTCAATCGTTACAAGCATGTTCATATAGGTAAGAAGCATCAATATGGGAGCAAAGTTTTCTTCCAAGGAGGGAAACCAAAACCTTGATACAGTTTCCTATTGCATATTTCGAGCAGCAGTTTGTATACAACAGAGACAAAGAGTGTTGGTCATACTATGAGTTACCAGGCTTCAATATTGAGTTCCTGAGCGATGATGATCTAATGGTTGAATTCCGGAGACTTGAAAGTTTCTTTTGGCAAATCAATGCTGACATGCATTTACTCATATTACCGGACTATCAAACCAGTGCAGATATCTACCGAGCTTACAGGGCTACTCTTTCAGGGCCAGCAGTGGAGGCTGCAAAACTCCATGTAGATGAAACAAGTAAAGTGCTGTCAGAGCGTTATGGAGATGAAGAGACAAATTACAAGTTTTATATTGGTGTGAAACTCCCAAACGCTGACATTAAGCAAACAGATATATGGAAGGAACTCGACACTTACGTAAAGGATTTCGTTCGGTACTTAACTCAAATGTTCTTCGATATAGCTGGAATAGAACCGGCGGAGATCTTTGAAGATGTAATTGACAGATATAAACGTTCCGAGAAGCTAGTATTTAATAAAGTATCGGGGAGGCTGCGAGCTAAGCCAATCACCACTGACACCACACAGTGGCTCATACGTCGAAACTTTTACAGAGGTATTGGACAAGCTCCTTTATGGGAATCATGGGAGCCAGAATATACGACTGATGATACACAAACCATCCGAATTCCTATGCAGTACGATACGCTCCGGTTGACGGAGGGAGTAGTAGATGATTCTCCTGAAAGATTTGTGATTCTATCTCAAGCTGGTTCTGACAACCAAGGGCATGTTGCGTTTCTTTGTATGTCACACGTTCCTTACGATATGTACTTTCCTAATGTAAAGTGGCTGTACGATATACAGCAGTTAGATTTCCCTGTCGAAGTGTCAGTTCGGATATCCATTATGGAGAATCGTAAGGCTCTTAAGGAAGCAAGAAATAAGAAGAAGGAATTGAAGGATCAAGATCGTCATGCGCAAGAGACGGATAATGACACAAGCTACAACGTTTTGGAAGGACGCTACGAATCGAGTGAAATTGAAGCAACACTCGATAAATCTAAAATGCCCTTGTTACTTACATCCATTGTATTTTGCATAGCAGCTCCTAGTGAGGATGAATTGAAAAAGCGAGTATCTTCACTAAAAGATCTGTATCAAGATATGGGGATATTTTTAGAGCAGCCACTAGGCGATCAACTGTTGTTATTTAATGAGTTTCTACCAGGAGCCAAGCGTTACGTTCAGGATTATGTACAAATCATGGAGCCCGCAACGGTTGCAGGATCCATGTTCGGAGCAACCGAACAAATAGGTGATCAGGAAGGATTCTACTTTGCAACAACAGGAACTCGAAATCAGCCGGTTTATATGAAGGGTGGCAAAGCAGCACGAGCGACCAGTGGAACCAAGACGAACTCACTTGCAATGGCGTTTTCTGGTAGTACAGGGAAGGGGAAAAGTCAGAGCGCTAATACCCTATTATACAATTTGGTTATGTCGGGCGGTAAGGCCCTCGTGATCGATCCCAAGAAAGAACGGGGTCATTGGAAGGAGCAGCTTTTTGGCTTAAAAGATCACATAAATGTGATTAACATATCATCGGATAATGTAGATGATCATGGTGTTTTGGATCCTTACAACATTTTCAAAAAGCGTAAAGAAGCTGAAACAGTAGCTTTGAATATACTGTCTTACTTTACCGGCATTCAGGTTAATGATAAACGGTTCTCGAAGCTAAATAAAGCAGTAAAGCAAGCTACGAGCATGAATAATGTTATTGAATGTCTACTCAACAGTGGAGATCCAGTATCGATCGAAATAGGAGAGCACATTGAAGGGTTTAAGGATGTATCCTTCACGAGTTTGCTCTTCGGGGAAGCAAATAATCATCGATCATTTGACTTCGATTCAGTTTTAACCATTTTACAGGTTGATGGATTAGAACTTCCAGATGAAGATACTGAACCAGAACATTATACGTTGAACGAAATGCTGTCCGTCGGCATGATGATGCCGATATCGAGTATTGCACTGGAATTCATCAAACAGCACCGAGACATTCTGAAGATAGTACTTCTCGATGAAGCCTGGTCCTTCCTTAATACACCGCAGGGTAAGGCCCTTTCAACGCGAATGGTACGTATGGGACGTTCAATGTTTGCGCTCATTATGTTCGTTTCCCAAAATGCTGTTGATTACAATTCGGAAAAGCTGAAGAACAACATTGGTATGAAATTTGCATTCGGAGTTACTGACTCTGATGAAGTGACCAATGTGCTGAAGTTCTTAGGAATGCGCGACAATGAGAATAATAGAGCCATTCTTACGGATCTGGAGAATGGTGAATGTATCATGAAGGACATTTACGGACGTATAGGTAAGGTGAAATTTGATGCTGTATTTAAGGATCTGATTGATTGCTTTGACACAAGGCCACCTGAGAAAAAGGCGGGATGATGATGAAACGTGTAGCTGTGCTCTTCTTCATCCTAATTACATTTGTCGGGTACCCTGTGCAGGCTTCTCCTTTACAAGATGGTTTGATTCCACAGGATCCACGTACGCATATGGGGAACGTGGAGCTTGAATTCAATAGGTACCCTAATTCTCGTTACAATGTGGATTTATGGATAGATGCAACTTGGAATCCACTAAATGTTGTCGGTCATGTCAGCGATGAGCTGCTGAGTATGCAGCTAAGTATTATTAATACCCTATGGTCTTTCGATCGGATGGTATTTAATTTCTCCATTAAGATTGTAGGTGAAGCCTATTCGCTTGATATCGTTGATATGCTTGTTCAGTATATCGGTGAAGGAATTCAAACAATTGCTGGTTTTACCTCTGGTGGGTTTCAAGATTATGGCCTTTGGCCGGCATTAATCTTACTGATCATTACGGTAACGGCTGCTTGGGCTTCGTATGTTTTTATTCTAAAAAGAGAACAATCAAAGGCGATGTCGGGGTTAGTATCGATGCTTATTATATTCGTTCTCTCTCTTGGATATTTTTCTAATGCGAGCTTGGTACTTTCCACAGTAAATGGAGCATCAAAGGAGCTGCAGAACCGTGTCCTCAGTCTCTCTGGTACCCTTGTTAATCCGGGGAAAAGCTACTCAGCTGAAGAAGGACTGGCATCAATACAAAATCAAATGTTCGATTTAATGATAAAGAAACCATACTTGTTAATGCAGTACGGTACAACATCAGTAGATCCAGCACGCGTCGATAGTATCCTCGCGCTAGATTACAATAGCGAAGGGAGAAATCAAATTATCAAAGAGGAAGTAACCGTCAAGAACAATCAAATGATGGGTTCTGAAGGACTAGCAGATAGATTGAGCTTCGTTCTCCTGCAACTTGTAGCAGGAGGGATATTAGCGGTTCAAATGATCCTTCTATCTGGATCTGTGTTATTTTTTCAAATCATGTTCATTGCATTCGTTATGTTTAGTCCAGTGCCGCTGCTGATATCGCTAGTTCCGGCATGGAGGGATACAGCTACTAGTTGGGCAATGAAGACACTTCACAACTTATTAATGAAAGTGGGCATAGCCCTCTTAATGACAATTATCTTTACGGTAGCTGGCTTGCTATATAACGTTCTTCAAAAGAATAACTCCGGTTTCTTATTCATCATCTTTGGCCAAATTGTGGCTTATGTAGGCATTTGGATAAAGAGGAAAGAGTTATTTTCATTTGTTGCACGAATAAGCGGAAGCAATGCTAACTCTGGTAGTAATGATATGTTGAACTACATGAAATGGAAAAATGCAAGCAAGCTAGTCAAAGGTGCATTTAAGGGTTCTAAAAATTTTGTACAAAGCAATCCCAAAGGTGGTTCCACATCGCATCCACCTGTTCAAAGAGAATCGAATGCAGTATCTAGGGGGATGAGTGAAGCCGCTGCAAGCAGAGAGCAGCAGCCTGAATCTAACATACCAGACAATGCAGGGGTTACGAGAAAACTCACTCTTGTTCCAGGATCATTTAATAGAAATACGGACGATTCTACACGGGCTGTAGAACAATCTACAGCAGCACCTACAGGTGCCCTGGAAGAAAGAGATGGAAGCAATGGAGAGAATGGCCAGGTTAGGCAGAATACTGAGGCTCATGCAGGAGCGCAAGAAAATAGTATTCAGACAGTTAAAGCTCGCAGAAAATCATCGGATAAAGCTCCTAAGCCGGCTTTACGTGTATCTCGTAACGCTGATGGGAAAATGAACATAAGTAATACTGCAGTCAGAAGGGAAGAGAGGAGTCCGGAGGCTGGAAAAAAAACTCGCCATTGTTCCGGGATCAATCCATAGAAATGCGGACGATTCTACACGAGCTGTAGAACAATCTACAGCAGCACCTACAGGTGCCCGTGAAGAAAGAGATGGAAGCAATGAAGAGAATGGCGGGGTTAGGCAGAACACTGAGACTCATGCAGGAGCGCAAGAACAAGAAAATAGTATTCAGACAGTTAAAGCTCGCAGAAAAACATCAGACAAAGCTGCTAACCCTGTTTTACGTGTATCTCGTAACGCTGATGGGAAAATGAACATAAGTAATCCTGCAGTCAGAAGGGAAGAGAGGAATCCGGAGGATGTAAACAAGAGGGAAGACCTCCTTCAAAAGTCACCTCGCTATTTCCATGAGGCTAAAAAGTATACGGAAGTTCCTTTACCTGAACCACCTCCACCTGAAGAAAGAAATTATTACGAACCAGATGATATGTCTTGGGATAATAGAAGTGTGGAGTCACTACGAGCAGAAGCAATTCAGAAAGCATCAGGTCATCATCAGAACCACTCAGTTGCTAAAGAACATGTAACAAGTTCTAAGACTAACAGTGTGGGCAAGCGTCGAGAACAGCCAGTGACGAAAAAAGAAAGTACCGTTGAGAACCATTTGAAGAGGAAGGACATTGATACAGGTGCTAAAACTGAACTATAGCCAGAAAAGGGATCGTGTGAAGCTATTCATTATCATTCTGACGTTATTTTCTGGGATCTCTCTATTGTTTTTGTACCTATCTGGATACTTCGATTCTCCTGAAACGCAAATTTCAGGAGAATCGAAGAAATCTGTGAAAACGATCCCCGAAGCTAGTGAAAGTATAAAGAACTCAGGTGGCATACAGACCAGTGATGGTACTGCAAATGCTGAACATAAGGAATCGAAAGAATTACTTTCAAATAATGAAATAGAGAAAACACAGTCAATAGCTACGGAATTCATCAAAGCATACTATGAATTCGATATTACAAAACCTCGTATTTATCCGGAAAGCGTAAAAGATTTAATGTCGGATAAACTCTATGCACAAGAGAATAAGTATGTGCGGCGGGAAAAAGAAAATTCCAAGGTTACCTCGACAAAAGTACTTCCTGTAGATCAAGAGACTGCGGGTGAGGTTATATGGAGCGTTACTGTCAATGAAGAACAGGAATTTTTCGTAAGTTTAAAAAAGTATAAAGAAGGGTGGAAAGTGACTGCCTTCAATATTGAGGGAGATGGTCACTAATGGAAGAACATTCACAAGTTTCAAATGAGGAATCCGTAGCTGCTAATGATCTTGCGAAACAAGTACTGCGCAAAGCTATTGGAACGAAAATCGCAATATCTATGGGAGTAGTAGGATTCCTTCTAGTTGTGGCTATTATCATGATTTACCTGATGTTGATATCTACATTGGGCAAGGGAACCGTAGGAGACAGCATGCCGCAGTCCACATACGGGCAGAAAGTAATACCTTCAGCATTTATACCTGTTTATCTGGAAGCAGAAGAAAGGTTCCGTGTGCCGTGGAGTATTCTAGCGGCTATACATAAGGTAGAGACCGACTTCTCACGAGATTTATCCAGAAGTGCTGTGGGAGCTATTGGACATATGCAGTTTATGAAACGATCCTGGATCGGATGGAGTTATCCAGGTGGAACAGCATTAGGTGACTTGGACATACCTGATTACATCTTGACCGATCCGATAATGATTGAAAAGTATGGCGGATACGGGGTGGACGGTGATGGTGACGGGAAGGCCGACCCAATGAATCTGAAGGATGCTATTTTTAGCGCAGCAAACTATTTAGCCAAACATGGAGCAGCGGAAGGGTTGTACGAAGAATCGATATATGCATACAACCATTCGAAATTTTACGTTCAGCAAGTAATGGATTTGGCGACTCGTTTTGTCGATGGGATCCCGACCGGCTCCGTTCCGGTGGTTATCGATGATACCGCTTGGCCTTTACCAGATGGTATGTACATTACATCTGGATATGGGACAAGATGGGGGAAGCTGCACAAGGGCCTCGACATGGCGGCTGCAGGAAATACTTCAGGGAAGAAAATAGTAGCTTTCGCACCAGGAAAGGTTATATATAGCGGTCTGAGAGGATCCTATGGCTATGCAGTAATTATCGAACACGGGAAGGGAGTCCAAACCCTTTATGCTCACATGATCAGAAAAGGGATCGCGGTCGGGACAAAGGTGCAGGCGGGTACAGTGATTGGAAATGCCGGCAATACTGGAAATTCGCTCGGCGCTCACCTACACTTTGAAGTTCACATAAATGGGAAACCTGTAGATCCGATAGAGTACGTACGAAAGTTTAATCCTAATATCCTTGATAATTGAAAATATAACAAACGGAGGTTCGTATGTATGTACTGCGTTTCCTAATATCCTAGTTTTCGGATGAAAATAGTATTTATTTGGAGGTAAAGATATGAGAGCTTTAATTAATAAATGTACTTCTTTCATTTGCTCATTTGTATTGCTTATCGGTTTTATCATACAACCGTTTGGCATGAGGGTGGCGAATGCTGCTGCACCACAAACTGTTTCTAAATCTATTTATCTTCGTACCACAGTGGGACAAGAAAACGAGGTAGGTAAATTTGATCTGTGGGAGCTCATACCACCATCTATGAGATATAAAGATGGCTTGAAAATACATCGTATTACGATTAAAGGGTCACAAAACTCTTATGCAACATTGGGGCATGGCGGAGGAGACGGGTACATGATCGGTATCTGGTCTTACTCAAAACTTAGCTTTAACGGACAAACTGAAAATCTGGTCTTTACAAGTACGGGAGGGTCAAAGGGAGATTGGAACTCAGGGAATGTACCGAGTAAAGAGCAAGTAAATGAAGAATATAGAGACATTACTTTAGATGGAAAGAGTGAGTTTCAGCTATTTTTATCGGGGGAGAAGATTTCTTTCTATCCGGATACTGCTTCTAGCACTTTGGATGTAAAAGTGGAGATTGAATTTACTCCTCCAAATCTATCTCCAATCTTAGAAGTGGAACAGTATGATCGGGTTGGTAGTTACTTCGTTCATTTGGATGGGAAAGTAAGTGATCCGGATCAAGATGAATTAAATATAGAAGTTGATTTTGCTGGCCATCCTTTTGGTATGACGATACATCCTGGAGAGAGTAATTGGTTTATGAGTCTTCCGGTAGATCGGGTGCCAGAGGGAGTATATTCAAACATTCCGGTTACGGCAAACGATCATAAGTCGCCTCCTGTAACGGTAATGTACAAAGGGAAAATTACCATTGATAGAACACCACCAACAGCACCAAAGATTATTCTAAGTACTGATAAATGGAGTTCTCAGCCAATAAAAGTAAATATTATACCTGGAGTGGATGCGTTATCTGGTGTTGCTCGTACCGAATATAAATTGTCAGGAAACGCGACTCAAAATTGGTCGCGTAATGACGGAGAAGACATTGTGATTCAATCCGAAGGTGTCATTCATATTGCTGCTCGCACAATCGATCGGGCAGGAAACATAAGTAATGAAGTGACTTCTAGCGTTTACGTAGATAAGTCGCAACCCACATCTCCGGTTTTTACAGCCAATCATAATGGCTGGAGTAATAATAATGTGACAGTAAGTTTGGAAGATGGAAAAAGTTCATTTAGTCCTCTAAAGCAGAGTGAATACAGTATTGACGGTCAGCCGTGGCAAATATATCAGCTACCAATTGAAATAAAAAAAGAAGGAATCACTCGTATTTCCGGCCGCACGATAAACCAAGTAGGACATGTGAGCCCTGAATCCTCTATAACAGTGAATATTGATCGGACACCTCCGACTTCACCGAAATTGCAACCTAGTATTACCGGGTGGACGAATCAGGATGTACTCGTTTCGCTTAAGCATGGGGATGATGCTCTAAGTGGTATACGGAATAGTGAATTTAACATAGATGGTCAAGGATGGGTGAATTATTCTTCACCTATTCAAATAACGAAAGAAGGAAGTACACGCGTTTCTGCCCGTACGATTGATCAGGCAGGGAATATAGGACCGGTAACAGAGATTACTGTGAGCATCGACAAATCTGCTCCAGCCATATCGATAAATCCGATTAACCGTACTTGGGATTCTACGGATATTCCCGCAGAAATACGATATTCTGACAGTTTATCTGGGGTAGATCCAAATAGTAGAAAGTATGCGGTAACAAATAGCCCGGTTCCTCCTGCAAATTGGAATACAGCTACAGCCGATGTGCAGCACATTACCATTACGAATGAAGGTGAGTGGTATGTTCATGCTGCAGTAGCAGATAAAGCCGGAAATATAAAGAATGTTTCGAGTCAATCACTACAGCTTCAAAGTATACCGCAAGAGCCTGCTAATTTCCGAGTGACATCGGTAGAAGGCGAAACAGTACATTTAGCATGGGATTTGCCAGCAGGGAATGTACTAGCGGATGGTTACGAATATAACATTGGAAATCTGACGACTGGACGCAGCTGGACGGTCGCTTATCCAGGGCATACACTCCAGGATCAGAATGTTGAAGCAGGAAAAACCTATGAATACCGAATCACGGTAAAGAACCATGTCGGAAGCAGCGCATATACTGTGCCTGTGTCGGCACTGACCTTACCGGCCGCAGTAAAAGGATTATCGGTAAGTCCAATTGGAAGAGAAGCCTTTGCAGGCAGTGTGAAGTTTGAGTCTTCTCTATCCGCCGATCAATATCATATTGCGGTGAGAGAGAACGATACAAAGCAGCTTGTATATGAGAGCACAGTAACGGATGCAACCTATCAACCCATCCAGAACCTGAAGCCGGGCGTAAATTATACAGTTACAGTAACGGCGGAGAATGGAAGTGGGCGAGGAGCTGCAGCAAGTGTTGGGTTCTTATCTCTTCCGGATGCACCGGGTCAATTTTCCGCAATCCAAATCAATACGGATGGCATTTACTTGGGATGGACATCGGTAACGAGTGCAACATACTACGACTTGGAGAGAGATCAAAGCTTCATTTACGGAGGTGCCGACCTCTTTTATAAGGATACCGGACTCCAGTCCGGCACTGAATACAATTACGGAGTATCTGCAAAAAACGATACGGGATATGGGATGAAGTCCGAGCTTGCGAATGTCATTACACTTCCAGCACGGACAAGCGTTACGGCAACGACCTACGGTACTGACAGAATAACGCTGCAGTGGCCGAGCGTGAAAGGGGCAGCAAACTACGTTGTTGGAGTTGACGGACAAGAAGTCGGGACGGTAACTGCAGCAACTTACGGTACACTTCAGACTTATGAAATCACGGGGCTGAATCCAGGAGTGTCCTATCGCTTCAGCCTGCAGCCCGAGAATAGCAGCGGATCCGGAGAAGAGACGTATGTAGTCGCTTTTACACTTCCGGAAGCTGTTACTGAAGGAAGCGTAGAAGTTACAGATATTACGGAGACAACGGCAGTTATGAAGTGGGATGCAGTACCAGGAGCGACAACATATCGTGTACGTATTGGAGAATCATTGTACGAGCTATCGGATACTGTATTGAACTTGAATGGTTTGCAGGAAGGAACGAGTTACCAAAGCATCATCGAAGCTGGGAATGGATCCGGATACGGACCAGGAACGACAATATCGTTCCTGACGTTGCCGCCACAAGTTGGGGAAATTGCGGCATATGAACAAGGAAGTGAGCTGCAGCTGTCATGGAAGCCGGTTCCTTCAGCCAAAGAATATATTGTTGAGAAAAATGGCCAAATAGTAGGGACTGTGAGCGAGTCTGCATGGAAGGCAAAAGATCTCTCCGCTGGTGAAAGCTATCACTTCAGCGTTCGAGCAGTAAATGAAACTGGTGAAGGCTCGAAAACACCGTTCATCTGGCGTATGCTTCCGGATGGTATGGAGGATCTGAAGGTTCGTGTCAGCGATATATCCGAGCACAGCGCGAAATTGAGCTGGGAAGCTGCAGCTGGCGCAGATGGATATCGGGTGTATCAAGGCAAGAAGCAGCTCCTTCAGGTGACAGAAACGAATTCAGTTCTTGATGGCCTGGCGAGTGGATTAACTTATAAAGATTTAAAAATTGTTCCGTTTAATTCTACTGGAGAAACAAAGGGTGCTAAAGTTCCTGCGTTTGCTACGTTGCCGTCTGAATTATTTAAGGTAAATGTGGAAGCAGCAGAAAACAAACTGACGTATCACTTTGAAATTGACTCAGAGAATGAAACGATCGTTGTAGTGAGAGATGGAAAGGAAGTCTATCGTGATAAGGATAGAGAGTTTGTGCTTCGACCACTGCCTAGTGGGGTGGAAATAAAGGTTGAGGTATGGGCGGAAAATGAATTTGGACAGCGCTCAAAAGGACAAGTTATTAAAGCCAAAACATTGAATAGCTCTCAAGATTCAAATGGTACTAGCTCTAGTAGCAATGGATCCGATAATTCTTTTGCCAAGGATCTCAATAAGAAACAAGAAGACCTTGAGATAGTCAATGACGACAAGTCAAAGAATGAGAGTGCAGAGAGTAATAAGGATAACGGAGATATCTTTATTGATATCGATGAGCTATACAACAAGGATAGTATCCTGTCTTTGTATGAAAGAGGAGTGGTCAAGGCTAATCCATATAAGGTGTTTGAGCCGAATCGATCCGTAACGCGAGCTGAGTATATGGCCATGATTGTACGAGCCTTGGAACTGGAAGGAAAAGAAGCTCCTCCTATGTTATTTAGGGATATAGACAAGGAAGCTTGGTATTATCGGGAGCTGCAAATAGCTCATTCCAATGGAATCATAAATGGTTTTAATATCCGAGAGTTCCGTCCGAATGCAATTATTAGTCGTGAACAAGCGGCAAAGATGCTGGGTAATGCACTCAAAAAGAAACAGAGTACAAAGTTATCATATACAGACCAAAAACGAATTGCAGATTGGGCAAAAAAAGAAGTAGAAGCCCTTACTGCATCAACAATTATTCAAGGCTATCCAGATGGGACGTTCCGACCAAAAGAAACAGTAATACGAGCAGAAGGTGCTGAATTCATTTATAAATTCCTGGGCGTTGCCCAGGAATGGCGCTAAGGGGAGGACACTAGAATGAGGAGAAAGGTTCGAAAGTTATTTATCCATGCAATATGTCTATTGATTGTAGCATCTTCATTTCCTTTTGTAGGTGGAAAAATAGAAGCTCGTTCAACGGCTCCAATTCCTACCTTGAACGCGTATCAAAAAGATCGTCACGTCAAATTGGAATGGGCAGTAGAAATGGCTCCAGAGGATGTCATGACCCAAACGTCCTTTGAACCAGGTGATATAATCCCTGACTTACGTGGGGGCGGTAATACTCAATTAGGCAAGCAGTCCATTATCACTTCCAATGAGGCAGCATCAGGAAGCCGTTTTCTTCAAGTGATAGATACCGTAACGAAAAGTGAAGGGAATTTCTGGTGGTACCCAGAAACGAAATCCACGGTGAGCGGCAGTATATTTCCGGCTGTATCTTTTCCAAATGGCTCAGATCTGAGCGTTACATTCAGGGCCCGAAATTTAGGAGGATCAGGTTGGACTCGTTTTGACTTCAGGGGAGAATGGCTTCAGAAAGGAATGCCGTTCCATGATAATAACGGACAAGCAATATATTTTGCAAACTCGGTGGACTTCACCAGTAACCCAAAGAGTTTTGCAGTCAGATTGGCTGATGGTTCAATGCCAAGTTTCAATAATGGGCAACTATTCGTGATCGTAACATCTCACAATACGGACCATAACTATGGGGTTAAGTGGTACATGTGGGATGCAAATAATAAAAAAATGATAGAAGATCCGAATGGTACTGTTATATTTTCTACCAGCCGCCCAATAGATGGGAAAAGTTTTATACCGAACACAGATACTTTTAATGCCGGAGATAGTGTACTGCAGCTGCACCAGACCCCTACAGGTACATTTTCAGATAGATACCTTCCGGCTGATGCCCAATGGCACACGTATAGTCTCAACACAAAATTGGATAGTGGCCTGTATAATTATGAGACTAATGGTATCCATCCTTTAATCTTATGGGCTACTGACGGTATTTTTCAAATTGACGATGTTAAGTTTGGATATGCCACAGAAGTGGAGGTATATCGGGACGGTCAATCTGTTTATCGAGGATTTCTTTCCGACTTTGAGGATACGAGCGCAGTAGATAATGCGGCACCAAACCCGGTGTCAAATGTGCAAGTGAAAATCGGTTCTGACCGTAAGCCGATCATTACATGGGGGCCGGCAACGGATAACGGAACGACCTATAATTACACAATTAAAGGTATCTCTCGGAACGGGGAAACGCCGCTATCTACTCCAAAGTCTGTTACGGTATCTTCCGGAATAAAGGGCTATGCAGTAGCCGTTGATACTAATCCCAACACGATTCCGACCCAAATAAGTACAAACGCAACGAGCATAACAGCGGCACCGCAAAATCATAGTTTTTACGTTCATGTATCCACTGTAGACTATCAAGGAAATGTGTCGAGTGTTGCACATATTCAATATGAAGATAAGACAGCTCCGCAGCTTAATGTAAGTACAGATCATACTTATTGGAGCCAGGGGCCAGTCACTATTACAGCAACAGCAGCGGACTACGAAACAGGATTGAAGCATATTGAACTACCTGACGGACGAAAGATAACCGACGGCACTGCACAATTTGTGGCTACAGCCAATGGACAATATACATTTCGTGCAGAAGACAATGCAGGAAATGTAAAAGAGCAAACAATACAGGTGGGGAATATCGATAAACTAGCACCCACTATTACAATAACACCAGCTGTTCGACAGTGGGATTCAGTAGATATTGCAGCAGAGATACACTATTCGGATACACAATCCGGAGTCAACCCAAATACCCGCCAATATGCGGTTACGAACAGCCCAGCTGCCCCTAGTCAGTGGAAAATAGCTACAGCTGACTTGCAGCATGTAACGCTGGCAGAGGAGGGGCAGTGGTATCTGCATGCGAAGGCAGCAGACCATGCAGGAAATGCGAAGCAAGTTGTTACTCAAGCGCTGCAGCTGCAGCATATGCCGAAAACACCAAACTTTCACGTAACTTCGGTAGAAGAGAATCTTGTTAGTTTAGAATGGGATCTGCCGGCAGGAAGTGCATTAACGGATGGTTATGAGTATGAGATCGAGAACATGACGACTGGACGCAGCTGGACGGTCGCGTATCCACAGCGTACTTTGATAGATCAAGATGTGAAGCCAGGTATGGTTTATGAATACCGTATGCTGGTAAAGAACCATGTCGGAAGCAGCGCATATACTGTACCTGTGTCGGCACTGACCTTACCGGCCGCAGTAAAAGGATTATCGGTAAGTCCAATTGGAAGAGAAGCCTTTGCAGGCAGTGTGAAGTTTGAGTCTTCTCTATCCGCCGATCAATATCATATTGCGGTGAGAGAGAACGATACAAAGCAGCTTGTATATGAGAGCACAGTAACGGATGCAACCTATCAACCCATCCAGAACCTGAAGCCGGGCGTAAATTATACAGTTACAGTAACGGCGGAGAATGGAAGTGGGCGAGGAGCTGCAGCAAGTGTTGGGTTCTTATCTCTTCCGGATGCACCGGGTCAATTTTCCGCAATCCAAATCAATACGGATGGCATTCACTTGGGATGGACATCGGTAACGAGTGCAACATACTACGATTTGGAGAGAGATCAAAGCTTTATTTACGGAGGTGCCGACCTCTTTTATAAGGATACCGGACTCCAGTCCGGCACTGAATATAATTACGGAGTATCTGCAAAAAACGATACGGGATATGGGATGAAGTCCGAGCTTGCGAATGTCATTACACTTCCAGCACGGACAAGCGTTACGGCAACGACCTACGGTACTGACAGAATAACGCTGCAGTGGCCGAGCGTGAAAGGGGCAGCAAACTACGTTGTTGGAGTTGACGGACAAGAAGTTGGGACGGTAACTGCAGCAACTTACGGCACACTTCAGACTTATGAAATCACGGGGCTGAATCCAGGAGTGTCCTATCGCTTCAGCCTGCGGCCCGAGAATCGCAGCGGATCCGGAGAAGAGACGTATGTAGTCGCTTCTACACTTCCGGAATCAGTTGCTGAAGGAAGCGTAGAAGTTACAGATATTACGGAGACAACGGCAGTTATGAAGTGGGATGCAGTACCAGGAGCGACAACATATCGTGTCAGTGTTGGATCTCGATTGTACGAGCTGTCGGATACCCAATTGAACGTAAAGGGCTTGCAGGGAGGAACGAGTTATCAAGGCATCATCGAAGCTGGGAATGGATCCGGATACGGACCAGGAACGACAATATCGTTCCTGACGTTGCCGCCGGAGGTTGGGGAAATTACAGCAGATGAACAAGGAAGTGAGCTGCAGCTGTCATGGAAGCCGGCTCCTTCAGCCAAAGAATATATTGTTGAGCAAAATGGCCAAGTAGTAGGGAATGTGAGTGAGCCTGCTTGGAAGGCAAAAGATCTCTCCGCCGGAGAAACTTATCGATTCAGTGTTCGAGCAGTGAACGAAACGGGCGAAGGGGAGAAAACACCGTTCATCTGGCGCATGCTTCCGGATGGTATCGACGATCTAAAGGTTCGTGTCAGCGATATAACCGAGTACAGCGCGAAATTGAGCTGGGAAGCTGCAGCTGGCGCAGATGGATATCGGGTGTATCGAGGGAAGAAACAGCTTCTACAGGTGACGGAAACGAGCGCGATTCTGGAAGGATTGGAAAGTACGAAAGACTATGAAGGATATACCGTAATTCCATACAATTCAACAGGCGAAGCAGCTGGAGCGAGTGTTGTTCCGAAATTCGAAACAATGCCTTCTGGAGATTTCAAGGTAGAAGTAAAGGCCAGCCAGCATGAATTGAAGTACAGCTTTTCACTTGACTCCGCAAGGGAAATGTTTGTAGTAAGCAAAAACGGCAAGGAGATCTATCGAGGAAACGATCGCGTTTACAGCCTTACAAAGCAGCCGAGCAGCACCGTAGTGAAGGTAGAGGTGTGGACAGAAAACAGATCAGGCCAACGATCGAAAGGCCAGATCATAGAGGCACGAACATTGGATGAACCGAGTACAGGGGGATCTAGTTCTTCCGGAACAACAAGCAAGAAACCAGATCCGATTATAGATTCAAAAAAAACTGAAGAAGCAAGCGACATCTCAGATAAGAAGGATGAAGAAAATGGCATTGCTGAGAAGGACATTGCTGATATAAAAGGGTTGTGGAACCAAGATCGGATTCGAGAGCTCATTAAGAGAGGCATCTTTAGCTTGAATGAGAAGGGAGAATTCGAAGCGTTGCGCGGAATGACACGAGTTGAGTTTATGGCCGTTATTGTACGTGCAGCAGAGCTGGGAGGGAAAGAAGCTCCTCCAATGCTCTATAAGGATGTGAAGAAGGAAGCGTGGTATTACCGGGAATTACAGATTGCTCATTCAAACGGCATCGTTAATGGATTCAACACCTTAGAATTCCGTCCTAATTCGGTAATAACTAGGGAGCAAGCCGCGAAGATGTTGGGGAATGTGGTGGAAAGAAAAAAGGTGTTAAGCTGACATTCCGGGACAGGGAGAACATAGCAAATTGGGCATTGAAAGAGATACAAGCCTTAGCGGCCTCAAAGGTAATAGAGGGCTATCCAGATGGAACATTTCGACCGAAGCTAGGGGTTAATCGGGCGGAAGCAGCGGAACTGCTCTACAAAGCAATTAAAATAAGATCGTAGAAAGTAGACGGTGGTCATAGTACCATCGTCTTTTTTTGTTTCAAAAAAAAACAAAGAATTAAAAAGATAAACGCAACTGATTGAAGAGATTTGAGGGAAAAGGTGAGAACCGGCTACGCCGGTTCTTTTTTTCCGCCCCCGGCTGCGCCGGCAGCGGAAAGGTTTTCCGGCTCGTGAGGGAGAAGCGAGGCTTCTTTCTCCTGTCGATTTGTCCCTTCCAGTACCCGTACGCATCCGGCCCTCTCAGCTAAACATTCAGAACCTTGACTTGAATAGACGAAAAATTATTTTGAGAACTTCACTCAAAATAATTTGTTCGACCCTTACGGGCAATCTATTCAACCCAAGAACCTGCATGTTCTTTACGCTGTGCCGGATACGTACACTGGAAGTCCCATCTCTCCATACGAAAGAAGCTTGCCCGCGATTCACTTGGGCGAGCCTACAAACCTAAAACCTTTCCGCTCATCGCCGCTCGGGCTAGCCAGGAAAACGTTTCTGGAAAGGGGGGGAGGGGAGGTGTGGCACCAGTTGGGATGATCAAAATACAGGAGGAATAATGACATGATTTATCGTTACTATCGAAAGCCAACAACATTTCGTGCAGTGAACTGTGTACGGAGATTGATCGAGAATGGGCGCTTGAAACCAAGCGAAATCGTATCTATTAGAGGTTCATTCTCTATTCAACGATGGTATCGACTGACCATCCGTACGAATACTGAACAGCTTCAATTTACAGGTTTTTCATGGTTTTATCACGGTTCAGGGCCACTAGGGCTTCAGCAGGTTTTGAGGTGGCTCCTTATTCCAGGGGTACCGCCAACAAAACGCGGAAAACGTACGCTAAGCGAAAATTTATTCAAACAAGCCGGAAATTCCGTACGCTAAGGAAATCCGGCTTGTTTTGTGCAAGCATTAAGGGAGATCGACTTTTAACCCGAATTGCTTCTTTGCTTCCGCACTGGTAAGGAAATCTTCTTTATTGACGGGAAGGTTATTCGCCAGCTCGTCCAAGGTTTCAACAATTCCTTGAATTTCATCCTCAATTTCCATGTTTGGGCGGCTATCTGCAAGCATTTTGAGAAAGCTGACAAATTGACCGCCGCCTCCTTGATCCGCCTCATAAAAGGCATCAATAACGTCGAATAATTCATCGGACAATAGATTTATCTCTTCGTCGGTGCATGACTCAAGAAAAGCCATTGTCTCACTCATATCCCTCGTTAATGCGTTGCAAATATCATTCGAGTCGTCCTGAAAACGTGGATCGGTGTAATGCAGACGCTTTTTACGTTGAATCATCCATTTCACTTTTTCGTAGTCGAGCATGATTTAATCACCTCACTTTTTCTCTGTAAAGCACCCTATTCTTCGGTCGAACCCTGTTTAAGAGGCCGTAATCCCTTTAGAGCTGCGATTTGTTTTAGATCAAATTTGTATTCGCCTAAGAAATTAATATGTTCCCAGCCAAGAGGGGAAATATGCTTCAACAATTCTTCATTCAATTGCTTATGGCTCTTTCTATATTCCGTTGCCTGTGTCAAATAAACCGTATTCCATACACTGATTGCATTGATGAGGATATTTAATGCACTGGCCCGTTGGAGCTGATCTTGCAGAGCGCGTTCACGCAGCTCGCCGTGTTTGCCAAAAAAGATCGCTCTGGCCAATGCGTTCATTGCCTCTCCTTTATTCAAACCCCGGTTGATCTTCCGCCGCAGCGCTTCGCTTGAAATGTAGTCCAGGATGAAAATGGTTTTTTCGATACGTCCCATTTCCCGGAGTGCGGTTGCTAAACGGTTTTGACGAGCATAAGATCCGAGTTTCCCCATGATCAGTGATGCCGAAACCGTCCCTTCCCGGATGGAGTGCGCGAGCCGTAATACATCATCGTAATTCTCCTGAATGATCTTTGTATTAATTTGGCCACGCAGCAGCTTCTCCAGTTTCGGAAAATCGCTAGGCTTCCCGATAGTATACAGTTTGGAATCAGAAAGGTCGCGTAGCCGCGGCGCAAAGCGGAAGCCAAGAAGATGTGTCAGACCAAAGACTTGATCGGTATATCCGGCTGTATCCGTATAATGTTCTTCGATGGACAAGTCCGTTTCATGATGGAGTAACCCGTCAATGACGTGCACCGCATCTCTGGCGTTTGTGTTGATCACTTTGGTATAGAAACTGGAGAATTGATCGCTGACGAATCGGTAAATCGTAGCGCCTTTTCCTGTACCGTAATGCGGATTCGCATCGGCATGAAGCGAGGCAACCCCGATCTGAACGCGCATCCCGTCTGATGAGGACGTTGTGCCATCGCCCCAATAAGAAGGAAGAGACAACTTATGGTGGTAATTGACAAGAACAGCTTGCGCTTTGTTCATGGCATCTTCATAAAGTCGCCATTGGGCTGCGTTGGCCATCTGCCGGTATGAAATATCCGGAGTAGCTTCGGCCATTTTGGTCAAGCCAATATTCGTACCCATTGCCATAATTGTCGCCATGAGTACCTTTGTTTCTTCATCGTTCGGCGGTCGATTTGTTGAAGCGTGAATGAATTGCTCGTGAAATTTTGTCCAGTTCCCTACCTCGATCAGCAGATCGGTCAGCTTAATGCGAGGAAGCAGCTCATACAAGGATACGCTGAAATCTCGCGCTTCTTCCGGCGTATCCTTTTCCAAGCGTTCGATATGCAGCTTACCGTTCTCTACGTTTATGCCTTCGAGGTCATCCACATTTTTTGAAACCCATTCTAGCCTTTTGAGCAGCGATTCCGTACGTTCAGTCAAGTAATCGCTGCCCGACATACTCACTGCGAGTTTTGTAGCTCCGGGTTCAATTCGTGCCCAATTTTCTTTCGGAACCAGGTACTCATCGAAATCTTTATGCTGACGGCTTCCGACAATGGATACGTCACCGGAACGAACATAATTCCGAAGCTCCGTGAGAACAGCCATTTCATAATAATGCCGGTTGATTGTTCCATCATCATCGTAAACGTGCTTCTGCCAGCGGTTCGAAACGAAGTTCAGCGGTGCGCCTTCCGGAACCTTTCGCTTTCCGGTTTCATTCATATCCCGGATGATATCAACCGCCTTCATTAGCGGCTCTGCTGACTTGGTTGATCGAAATTCCAACGATTTTAACAGTGTTGGCGTATATTTCCGGAGCGCATAGAATTTCTTTTCCAGCAAGTCCAAATAGTCGTAATCGACGGGCCGTGCCAGCCGCTTGGCTTCCTCCACGGATGCGACGATTTGATCCCACGGCATGACAGCATCAAGCGCAACAAACGGATCAGTGCCTTCGCTTCGGGCTTTGATCAGAGCCGCCCCAAGATCAGCAAAGTGAACCACTTTTTCGTTTATCGATTTTCCGTTTTGTTTTTGAAGTTCCTCTTGGGCTTTTCGTCCTTTAGACAGCAGTTGCATGACCTGCCGGTCGTGGATATCAAATGCCTGGTCGGTCAAGTCTTGGACAAGCTCAATGAAATAGGCGACCAAAATAGCGTATTTCTTTGGATCATCGAATCGTCGAAAGGAATGTGGCTCATATCGCGCCCCAACTTTGGATAGCTGGCGTAGTCGATTCGGATGAATGCCCTTTGTATCGATTTGTAAGCGTAAGTCCCTTACAAAATCAAGCTTTTCAATCACTTTGAGGAAAGCGTCAGGGGAGCTGCTTCCGGGCATTTCACGTAGCCAAGCGAGATATGTCTTGCTGCTTTCCGGCATAGGAGAAAGAATGCGATCCAATTTTTCAATCTGCTCCGGAGTGAGAGACGAAATAAGCAGCTTGGATATTTTCTCCTCTGCACGCTGGCGGGCTTCCCATACCACACGCTCAATCGTTGTCATGCCGGGCAAAATGATTTTCTGTTTGCGCAGCTCCTCAATTGTCGTCCGGAGTAGATAATCAGCATTCCCGTTCTCTAACGCATATTTCAACATGATTTGGGAGATTGACCGGTATTCCCGAAGTGTAAAATTCCGATAGCCGTATGCCTGGCGTATTTCCTCCATATGTTCCCGGCGAGTCGGCTCGCGCTGGGCGTACAGCGCGAAAACATCCGGCTCTACGCCAACCTGTTTAGCGATATAACTAAGCACCGACTCTGGAATCGGAATCATTTTGAGATCCGATAAAGACCATCCGGGGAAGCGTAGAACGGCCAATTGGACTGCAAATCCCAGACGGTTGTGATCGCGCCTGTGGTTGTTAATGATGTCGAGGTCATGTTGAGAAAATGTGTAGTACGTGCCCAAATCCCAATCGCTGTCGGACGGGATCTGCATGAACTCCTCTCGCTGCTCTGCCGTCAATAACTCTTTACCCCTCATCGAAAAACACCTTCCGTTATAAAAGTTCCATTTTGCGTTTCAGCTTGGCTTTATCCGGATTCGTGTAGAGCAGAGTCGTGTTGATATTGGAGTGACCAGCTTGATTTGCGACTTCATGAATGCTTAACCCTTTTTCAATTGCATTGGTACAAAAGAAATGTCGTAGCTGATGCGGCGTAATTTTAGGGCTGTACTGCTGAAAGATGCGATTGACTACCGTTCGGTTCAGATTATCGTTTTTCTTGCTTACGAATAAGAACTTGGAATTTTCCGCCACGCTGTACCGGATGCGATCCTTTAAGTAGTCGCGTAGAGCATTGATAATTTTGGTGTTCATAAGAACAGTTCTTTGCTTTTCGCCTTTTCCATTCCGGATGATGCACTCGCCGGTCTGCAAATTAAAGTCACTTAGCCAGATGGAAAGGGCTTCGGAAATACGCATTCCCGTATAGGCGAGGAGCGTGACAATCGCATAATTTCGTTTGTTTTTGCTTTCAAGTACTTTTTGCACAAACTGTTTTACTTCCAACTCCGTAACCTGCGTGGGGGAAGTATATTCTGTCTGTACTTTGATCATATCCGTTTTCTGGATCACCACGTCGTTCTGGATGCCCGAGGAGATCAGAAAGTCATTATAGCTGCGTAGACTGCTAAGTTTGTGATTGATGGTCTTGGCGTTATTCAACTTGATGTTCTTCAAGTAGCTCATGTAATCAAGCACGTTTTGCCGATACAGAGCCACACATTCTTGACCGAACGATTCTTCAAACCATTTGAAATATTGATTTATATTCAGAACATATCCTTTAATCGTGTTTTGGCTTTTTCCTTTCGCTTTAAGGTAGGCGGAAAACGCATCGATCCTGCTCATGCTTCATAACTACCCACTTGCTCGATTGTCTTTATTGCTTTAACGTATTGGGATTTTATTCCTGTTACCATAATCAAAACATCCCCTCATCGTTATCCGAATAAATTGTGTTGCATAAGAAATCATAGCAATTTCTATAAATTGTGTTGCATAGGATATCCTGATTGTACCATCTACTAGACTCGTATACAACACAATTTATATTGTGTTGTAGTCGATCCAGCGCCTGTAAAAAATTTGATTTTGAAGTGTATGGTCCTGTATATTGTGTTATAATAAAAGTATGAATTCAGAATACTGAATGATGAAAGGATGAACCGGGATGTTCGACATTCAAGTAAATGAACGCGGACAAATTACGATACCCAAAGAGCTTCGTGATAAGTTTAATATCAACCCTCGCGACAACCTGAAAATTGACATCGATAAACAAGGTCGATTGATCTTGTTTAAAAAAGATTTGCTGGACGATCTGGAGGATTTGATTAAACGGGATCTGATTAACGAAGGGTACTCCGAAGAAGACTTTGCAGAAAAAATTCCTGAACGCAAGCAAGAACTCGCCAAGGCTCTTATGAAGGTCGTCAAGGAATCCGAGCAGCAGCATGAACAGGGGGAGTTCACTTCGCTGCAAGACTTAAAAAAAGAGCTAAAAGACGAGGGCTACCTATAATGTACCAATTACATGTCACAAACCAAGCCAAAAAAGATTTGAAACGGCTGGATAAGCCGATCATTAAGATTGTTCTCGGTATATTAGATGATATTGCAGAAAACCCTCATGCCGGTGAACCACTCCACGGTGACTTATCGCATTTGAAAAAATGGTCTTTTACACACTTGGGAATCGGTTACCGCATTGCGTATCAAATTTACGAGGAACACATCGAGGTAAAAGTCTTCATGATCGGCACCAGAGAAAATTTTTACGATGAGCTAAAGCGGAGGAGATAGAGGTTTATGGCCACTTCTGATAACAAAACTATGTTAGAGACATTAGGAATTGATTTGGACAAGCCGGTAACGATTTGCGGATCTCGCTTTCCAGAGGACAGCGGTAAGGATTTAAAAATCATCATTCAGGGCGAAAGTGAAGTGTTTGGCGGCAATGATTTGAAGTTGCGCGCGGCCCTCGATCTTATTGGTTCGTTTGACTTCAAGTTTCAAGAGGAAGACGATCCATACATTCGAGACAAGACTTACATAACCCTTATCGACCGGATAGGTGCCATGATGAAATCCTACTGGCTAGATCCTTCGATGGAAAAGAAAATGAATATTGAAGCTGTAAAGGACTTTATCGAATTCGTTATCAATGAAAAAATGCACGAAAGCCGTGAATTCAAAAACCTGCTGGATCAGGAGGATGAGTTCTGATGGCCAGGCGAAAAAGTAAGGCTAAACAACAGGAAGAATTATTAAAAGCATTATTCGGATTATTTGGCTTTGGAGGATTCTTTGGAACCTACTATCTTACGAAGTCATTGAACGCTTCTATCATTGTCGCCGTTGTCCTGGTCGCCATTGTAATTACCATCATGGTTATTCGCCAGTTAAATCATATTGAACGCCTAAAAAAGTCGGGAATAGCCGATATCGATCAAATGGACGGCAGACAATTTGAACATTATCTTGGCTACTTGTTCAAGTCACAAGGATATGCAGTAAAAGTTACTCGCGCAGCCGGTGACTATGGAGCCGATTTGGTGCTTGAGAAGGCCGGAAAAAAGATTGTCGTACAAGCAAAGCGTCACAGCAAGAGTATTGGGATTGAAGCCGTTCAGCAGGTTCACAGTTCCCAAAATTACTATGGGGCATCGGAGGCATGGGTATTATCCAATCGCGATTATACCGAAGCTGCTCGCAACTTGGCCAAATCCAATGGCGTTCGATTAATTGGCCGCGACGAGCTTGTGGAGATGATTTTGAAAATGAATCCTGGATCTGTTCCGAACCCAAAGCAAGTCATTCAAGAAAATCCTACCCAATCTCAAATGTGTAACCGCTGCGGAAATCCTATGGTTCTGAGAAAAGGTCCTAAAGGGGAATTCTATGGTTGTAGCACATTTCCAAAGTGCAGAAACATGAAGGCTGTATCATCTTAAAAAGCGGAAAAAGAAGCAATTCCACCGGCCCTCGCAAAGCAGTGGGGTTGCTTCTTTTGCATAAATCATTGAGCTATCGCATTCGCCCAGTGATGTAACGTTTCTAAACTTATTATAGCTTGAAGCAGATTTATTTCAAAGTGTCTTAGCGTACGCATTTTCATGCAATGCTGACTTTATTTTTCCTTAGCGTACGTTTTCCGCGTTTTGTTGGCGGTACCCCTACTTCTCTTGTTGTCTGAGCGATGCAAAATCCCTGAATTTTTCGAACAATGCGGTACATTTTTTAAAGTCACTGTCATTGTTAAGCATATGAGACAATTCCAATGACTGTAAAGTATTTTCTAATCCATTTTGGTAATCTGACTTCTTTAAGCAGTAGATAGCTAGCTGGTACAAGAAAGTGAAAGTATGTGTTTTATTTATATGATCCTCAAAATCTCTAAATTCGTGGACTTGTTTCGAAAATTTAGCTAGAACGTCATCTACAGGCATGTCATGGAGGTTGGCCGATTCCATGATCGTCACCATTCCTGGTAGTATTTCCTCCGGATTCGATTCCAAGAAATCTACATAATCCGGAAGAACTTCCGTTTTGCCCGATAGCAAATCTAACGTGTACGAATTGGCTTTAGCATAAAGGCGGAACCGTTCTACCTCTTCATAACCGGCTTCGTCCAGATCATTGAACCATCCCAACTCAGCGTATTTGGTAACAAACTCTTTTGCAGATTGGTAATCGCCTTGTTTTTGTAGAGCCGTTGATTTAGCTAAGTAGCTAAACCCGTAATAATAAACCAGTGGCAATTCAGCAGCTAATTCAACTTCGAGTTGATGAGCTCGTTTTTGTTGCTGATCGTGATATATCCGACTCGCAACGGTATGTAATTTGTCTGCAAATTGACTGACTTCATCCCACATATGCAACGTAAAGTAGATTCGGAGCATTTTGAGAATCGCGTCAAGCTGGTAATGCTCAGGAAGTTTATTTATAACTGGCTCAAATTGTATTGCAGCTCGTAAGTTCTCTCTAGCATCTAGCGAGTTTTTAAGTATAAATATTCGGTACACACTTAAAGCAAAATAATAATTGGATAAACTATCATTTGCTTCATTCTGAACGACACATTCATAATACGGCAAAGATTCCTTACGTTTCCCTTCCGCGAATAAACGCTCCCCAACTTCAAATACGAGCTTTATATTTTGGGTTTCTTCCAACAAAGAATAGGCTTCCTTGTGGGGCGGATTTTGACGCTCCATGTTACCTGCCTCCATTTGGATTATTCTTGTGTATTTACTAGAAGATTGTCGATCTGGTTAGTGATGTAATAAACACATATTCCTAATATATGCATAAATTTACCAACGGTCAAGCGATGCATGCCGTCGTAAAAACGAAAAAGGCCCCGAAAATTAAAGGGCCTTTCTGCATGAAAACATTTACTAGACTCATAGGGAGTGCTAGAATTATTTCCAAGAACGAAAAAAGCGCCCATCGCTTTGGCCGGCTGATGGCGCTCTTCGTTCACATAGATAAGGGGTACGTATACCCTTTTTTAGTTGTATCTTCATTTTAGCAACTGAAAATGGTTACGTCTACCCCTCCAACGGAGGGATTTTTTATATGAGCCAAGATAGACGCCATCGAAAAGAGGATTATGAACAGACCCGTTTTTATCAGTTGCCAAAGTCGCTTTTCCAAAATGAGAGATACAAGGGATTACATATTGGGGCAAAGGCTATGTATGCGATTCTTCGTGATCGCCAAGATTTAAGTATCAAAAATGATTGGGCAGACGAAGAAGGATTTATCTACTTCCTTTACTCTATCGATGAGCTGGCCGATCTCATCGAAATGGATCGTAAAACCGTTATTCGATATAAAAAGATTCTCATTGAATATGGGCTTCTTATCGCTAAAAGTATGGGAAACGGATTGGCTGATCGTCTTTATGTTTTGAAACCAGAAATGGGTTCTGAAGAGACCAGTCCCAAAAAGGGACTGGTACCAAAAAAGGACTGCTTACCAGTCCCAAAAAAGGACTCTAGTGATACTGATATTAGTAATACTGAATATATGAATGAATGTATGAAGGCACAAAAAGAAATTTCAGCAACTACAGAAACTGCCACTGATGCCGTTCAAAAAGAAGTTTATGAGATATTGAGAGAGGAAATACCTAAACATTGCTTCCTGAAAGGATTACCGTTATCTGATAGTCAGGTCATCAGCATCTTTTTGATGCTAATTAAACAATTTAGCAATCGGCTTAATCCGGACGCTGTTTCTTTGGCTGCTCGTCTTTACTTTGATCGTGCATGTTATTACGACCTCAAAGCTAGTAATGGCGTGAGTATGAAGATAGATATTGATAATCCTGAAGGTTTCTTCCACACATGTTACAAAGATGCTTTAAAGCTACAATCCGTTAGGAAATAATCGCCTAGCGGCGATCAAATACATGATGTCTCGAAAAAGAATATAAACGAATCAAGCATATAACCGCCGTATAACGATTCTAAGGCGCATATAAGGCGTTTTCAGTCGTACATAATGTAAATGTATTACCTGTATCTAAAAGCCTATCAAAATGGCATACAGAAGCCCTAGAAGCCATTCAAAACCATTTAAACCTAAAGGAAGGGCTATAGCCCTTGACCGCCTATAGGCGGATCCCATATAAATGGGCC
The DNA here is from genome assembly GCF_000293805.1 of Paenibacillus alvei DSM 29. Lineage (GTDB taxonomy): Bacteria > Bacillota > Bacilli > Paenibacillales > Paenibacillaceae > Paenibacillus_B > Paenibacillus_B alvei. The sequence continues at coordinate 65,923 of NZ_AMBZ01000014.1, forward strand.
TTTGTTTGATTTGTACTTTTTCGCATTCTCAATGTGAATGAAAGAGCTTAGTTCTAACAAAAGATTACGATAATCAGGTAAAAATAAACGTCCTTTTGATAATACTTTACCCCATCCCTTACCCCCTACTTTCCTTGGTGCCAGAGGGGGCCTACCCAAGGGACGGGGTAAGGGACATCTAAAATCAAGGTATAAATTCAGGTGTACAGTCATCCCTACACCCGCCCTTAATCGTCCGAAACCCTTGATTTTACTAGGGATTTTACCAATTCCGAACGGCTAAAATCCCTTTGCCGCAAGCGGCAAGTCCTAAAGCATATGTTCACGGCTCGAAAATGCATTTTAGCCGTGAACATATGCTTTAGGACGACAGATAAATAGCAACGTACGGAATAGAGCAGGGAAAGTAATTTGATTGATGATTGATTGAGTGTTGTGGTGTTTGTAGTTTAGGGCGGGTGTAGGGAGAGAAATGTAAGTGTTTAGATATAGAGTAGAGTGTTGAAGTGGGATGGAGTAAGTGTAGGTTAGTAGGGGTTGATTGGTAGAAATGAAGAAGCGAAGAAGTGAAAGGATTATGGGAATGAATGTGGAAGGGTTTTAGGATAGGTTGGTTATGGTTGGATGTATATGAGAGGTTGATTAGTTTTGGTTTAGGTGGAATGGTTGGTTGAGAAGTATGGGGTAGGGGTAGTATGTGCTGGGTATTAGGTAAGGTGTTGTCAGGTTAGGGGTGATGGATTGATGTGGGTAGGTCATGTGTACAGTACGCAGCAGGTGGCCGACATCCTGGATATCGGACGTTCTACAGTGAACAAGTATGCCAGGAGTTTAGAAGATGCCGGTTATGAATTTAAGAAGGGCGATAATGATTGGAGAGCTTTTACCGAACACGACCTAGTTATGTTTCGTGCTTTGGTGGAACTGCTATCTCGTGGCGTCCAGTATGATGACGGTATAAGATCAATTGCAGAGCGGTATAAAACCAATCCAGATAACCACTACATGCCCATTGCTGCTATGCCAGATAGTACCAATTTTGTCGAAGTGAAAGAACAGCTCGATGCGGTTATGCTTGCTATTCAGTCGCTAAATAACCGGATTGATAATGTGATAGATGCACGGGTGAAAAGCGAGGTCGCGGCGGCCACAGAGCAGCTGCATAATCAAGTGAACGATGTAGCAGAGCAAATCCGCATGGCGAAAGATTCGACAGATGAAAAGCTAGATGTGCTGCTATCTCGAATGGAGACTCATGGCAGACGTTCGCCTTGGTGGAAGTTCTGGAAATGAGAGACGAGAACGGGCACGGACAAAGGATTTTCCCATTGTGTGTTATTGTCACACAACATGAAAAATTGTTATGTGTGACAATGTGTGATAATAACACACTAAGTAATTACCCTCGCCGGGCGGCAGCTTCCCGAACGCAGGGGTTCGGGAAGGCGTAAAAGGGTTGGCCAATGATCCGCTCGTCAAGGGCAAGCCACCAGGAGTGGTCGCTAGCGCGACCCTTGACGGCTTCAGTTCGTTCGATCATAGGTAATTTATCATTGGGAGTTGGGATGCGTGATATTAAACGATGTGCAGAAAGAGACAATCCGCCAGATGGATGTAGGAGATAACGTGACGTTCGGTGGAGTAGCAGCTGGTATGGATGATCGGTACGAAGTCCATCGAGTGACCGAAGGAGAATTCAAAGTTGGGAAGTATGCGCTCATGATTTGCTTGGATATGGATTATGTATCATCGACCGAAGAAGTCATTTCATTCATTGAAGGAAAATGGATTATGGATATGGAGCTTTAAAATTAATGATTCTTAGGATAATGATATAAAAAAGGTAATTTTCATCCGTTGTAGAATACATATAACGTGAAGTGGAATATAATGCCACGAAAGGGTGTGTGAAAATTGAGAAAAACATATTTGCTGCTTTTGTCTGCATTACTAAGCGCTTCCTTTATGTTTAGTAATGTTGCTCCTGCTGCAGCTGCTGATCTCTCTAGTACAACATTCGCACCATTGGTTAGGCAATCAGGTAATGTCGATGTAGAAAGTTCAGAACTTACTAGATTAAGTCGAGATGAATTTTATGCTCGTTACGCTGAACTTACTGGAAAAAGTATTACTCAAGTGAGAGCGGAGTTTTCCGAATCTGAGCAAAACACTCCTAAATTACTCGGAGATGACACGTACCGGACATTTGATGCAGAATATTCATCGAATGTTGATATTGGTGCAGGGGTTAAGGTTAAAGTTGGAGTACTTGTTCAAGTAGAGCAGTTTAGGTTTGGGAATTCCTATAGTAGTCGTTTTAAAAAGGTATATGACGATACAGGGTATATAGCTCCTTATTCCGGATCGTTCACTGTTGTTAAAAACTTTGCCAAAGGATCAATACAATCGACTGGTACTCTTCAATTATCTTATAGTGGATATGCAGAAGCAAAGGTTGACACAACTACAAGTAAGTCAGCGGAACTTGGTTTATTCCTTTATGAAATGGTACAGGTAGGTTGGTCATTTAGTGAATCAAAAAGTGGTTCAGATTACTATAGAAAGCACTTTAACGGATCTAATACAGTAGCTAACCCGTAATTAAGTGAGCCCAGGAATTATTTCTGGGCTTTTTATTTTCCCTTTAACGTTAGGGAGATAAGGGTGCTAGGTGTAGAAATGCTCTCTAAATGGTGGAGTTGAACTACTAAGGCCAGAGGTGTATTGAAAAGGGTGGAGTTTCAAACCGACATACAGAGATGAAAGTTTTCGTATGGAGGTGTGAACGATGTTTCACAAAAAAATGAAACAGTGTTATATTGTTATATAGGTAACTACATTGTGAATTTGTGTGTTTTCCAAATGTAATGGCAATAATAAAAAGAGCCGTAAGCAGCTCCAACTGCTTACGGCTTTGAAATGGAGTAAGTTCACTGCTTATGGGTAGGGGCTGCTCCGGATAAATAAATCAATCTCTACACGAGAGGACCGCTTACCTTGCCCGGGAGCGGTCCTACTTTTTTTACTGGTGTGAATGTATGTCAGCAGCGCCAGAATAAACATTCCAAAGAGGAACATTACAGACAAAGCTTCAAATACTGTCACTGGCCTCACCTCCTTTTTTCTGGAGGTGGCCACCACCCATATGGCCGTTCAACTCATTCCAATTTATAGTATAGCATATCTCGGTAGAAAGTTGTTTTGACAGCGTTTTCACTTAGGATAGTGCAAAAAAACTAGTAGAGAAATAAAAAAATCCCCGTGGTTGTGCAGACCATCGGAGATGCTGATATGGATATCTATCATAGCATATAGTTCGTTGATGTGTACATGGCATGATGATTTGCATTCTTTTCTTTCGAAACAAAGTAATACAAATGTATTACACGCCGGTGAACTACCCCCACTTAAGAGATGGTGGCTTCTTGGTCAATGGAGCTACTACCCCAAGTTTACCCAAGCTCAAAGGCTAGCTCCTAGCCCCAAAAGTTGCATTTACAATGCAAGTTTCAGTAGATTTTTGGCTGCGTTCAAATCCCGATCATGATGTACATTACAGCTTGGACAAGTCCATTGACGCAAACCAAGATTCTTCACGTCTGCATTTTTGTAGCCGCAACACGAGCACAATTGACTGCTGGCGTAATTTTTCGGTGCGATAATCAGATCGCGACCGAACCATGCTGCTTTGTACTCAAGCATGGAGCGAAACATACTCCAAGATACTTCACTTATCGCTTTAGCAAGCTTATGGTTTTGCATCATGTTCTTTACACGAAGGTCTTCTAAGACAATGACTTGGTTTTCGCTAATCATCTTGGAAGATTTTTTATGCAAGAAGTCCTGACGCTGATTTGCTATTTTCTCGTGCAATATGGCGACTTTCATTCTAGCCTTATTGCGGTTAGTGCTTCCCTTCTTTTTGCGTGATAAGTCCTTTTGCAGTTTCGCTAATCTCTTTTCTGACTTACGGAGATGCTTAGGATTATCGATAATTTCGCCATCGGAGGTGATAGCGAAAGACTTCAACCCTAGATCAACGCCGATCTTACTATCAAGTTTCGGCATAGGCTGAATATCCGTCTCCACCAGTAAGGACACGTAATATTTTCCAGACAGTGTTTGGGATATGGTGCATGACTTGATCAGCCCAACGAGTTGACGGTGCAGTTTGATTTTTATTCTGTTTTTCAGCTTAGGAAGTTTGAGGTAGCCATCTTCTACGCTAATCGTGCCGTTCTGATTATTCGTTGTATAACTGTGGTTATTCTTCTTCTTATTCTTGAAGCTTGGGAAGCCAATGGTCTTGTCACGGAAGAAATTCTTATACGCCTTATCCAAGTTCAATTGAGCATTGGCCAGTGCAAGGCTATCGACTTCTTTCAGCCATTCGAATTCTTTCTTATATTGGGGTAGAGACAGCAAAACGCGAAAATCGTACGCTAACAATTGTGTTGCATCGTGATCCAGCCGAGAACGTCTAAATTGTGTTGCGTTAGAGGGAACGGTTCCGCATGAATACCCGGACTAATACAACACAATTGACTTTGTGCTGCATTCCTTAGCGTACGGAAAATCAGCGATGTTACTGGATTTTTCCCCTTAGCGTACGTTTTCCGCGTTTTGTTGGCGGTACCCCATATTGAGCAGGCGTATTTTTGAGCAAAGTTTGAGTCTTCTTGTAATGCTCGATTTTATCCGCAAGCATTTTGTTGTAGATAAATCGAACACAACCGAACACTTTCGCAAAGTAATACTGCTGTTCGCCTGTTGGATAAATGCGATACTTATAGGCTTTCAGCACAGCAAATTTTATCTCCTTTCTGTATAAAGACAGGGGAATTCTGACAACAGATAGTTAAACTTTATCGAAATAGTGTAATACAAATGTATTACTTTGTATTGGCAGCATTTTTAAAAGTAATACATTTGTATTACTTTTGGTTTTTGAACCTATATTGCAGCGCAAAAAAGCCCAGGGATTTTCATCCTTGGGCTTTTTGCAATTACGACTCCGAATCATCCAGCAGCCGTAATTCCGTCAGTGTCGATAGCATAGCGCAGCTGTAGCAAGAAATCAACTTGGCCTAATCTACTTGATATTCACGGCCGTTCTCATCGAGCATGATTTTGGCCGTGGATCCATCCGGATTAACTCGCGTGATGAACTCGTCGCCTTCCTCGCGATAATAATACGGAGTACCTGCAGCTCGCGCTTTTTCTGTAGCATATGCGAAAGCTTGGCGGCCGATTTCATCGAGCTGCTTCCAGGTCATCATCTTTTCCATCGTCGTATTCACTCCTTGGAGAGCAGCGGCGAAAGCAGCTGCGAATGAGAACCGTAAACCGCTAAAAGCGGTTAAGGCGCGACCCACAAAAGTGGGTAGTGCAGGATATAAAGGTGACTACATCACCTTGTAAAAGCGCTCCGCACTTGGGTTTATCGTGTCTACATTATATAATGGAAATGTATACAATGGTAGATTATAGCACGAATACCAAGGGGAAAGGGTGTCTACATGGGATCTATGCAGCGTATTGACGATCATTTACACGAACGAATGAAGCAGCTGGTAAAGATGAAAAATAGCCGATCGTTAGCGGAAGAATATCGGCAAGCAATCGAGCATTGGATTGCACAAGAAACACAAAGTATATTGTTGGCCGACAGTCAGATTCTTCACAGATTGGAACACCGGATTACAAACGCAGAAGAACGACTGGCCAAAATGAACGGACGTACAGGTATGGACATATCTATTGTTTTAACCGGCATTCTGAATTTACTAGCGAAGCAATATGGAGTTTCTGAAAGACAGGTATACGAGGAACTGCGGCCTGTAGCTGCAGCTCATTTCTCTAGTTCGAAAAAAGAATTTTAGGATGATGAAAAAGAAGAGGTATAGCCGGGAATGATACCAGGCTATACCTCTTTTTGTTGGCTTATAACTTTGGACATCTCTTGTTCAAACTTTTCTTGCAGTCCCATTTCATCTCTAGCGTTCTTTTCTAATGCAAGGAACATTAGCGATGACATGCTAACACCGGTTTTATTGCTGCGCTCCTTATAGTAAGCGTAAACCTCTGGGCTAATTTTTATATGAAATCGAACCAGATTATTTTCGTCTGACATCAAAATGGCACCTCCTAGACCCCAATAAAAAAGACTTCTCTATGGGGATAGAGAAGTCCTTTTTTATTATGATCGAGTCGAGGTGGGATGATTCCCCAGCTTTAGCCTTTACCGAAGTGAATAGTGTTACCAGCACTGATCACTTCCCATAAAACACATGGGTAGAGCATGTAAGCTACAGTTGGCAAAGGTCGAAGGGAATGGCAGCGACCAACTACCAAGCCCCTTATTCAGCTGGAGAGGTAGGGGCTTCTACCAAACCAGCATAGCTCATGGGATAAATATACAATACAAAATACTGTGTGTCAATATGCTGTTTAATTGACAGTTAATAAACACCTATTAAGCACAATGTGGTATAATGGATATATATACCTACCTTAATCGGACTAGGTAAATTACACTATTTAAGAACATTATTAGGAGGTCAGAACTATGAAACAGAAAACAATTGCTATTGCGATTGCAACGGCGTTAATGGCATTAAGCATCTCGCCTGCAGGAGCTGCTGCGAAGTACGACTACAACGTGAGGGTGAAAGTGAATGAAAATGTGATTAAGTCGGACGTTAAGCCGTTTATCGATGTGGCCAACAGCCGTACATATGTCCCAATTCGTTTTGTCAGCCAAGCCCTGGGCGAAAAGATCGAATGGAACAACAAGACAAAAACCGTCACCGTGAAGACGGCAGCCGGTAAGAAAATCGAGCTGTCACGCGGGCAAAAGGTTGCAGTCGTTAATGGTGTGAAGCAAAGCATCGATGCGCCGGCTATGGAGGTCAGTAATCGGGTAATGGTTCCGCTGCGCTTCGTATCTGAGCAAATGGGCGCTACGGTCACACCTAAGAAAGAAAACGGATGGACAACAGTGAACATTGCATACGCGAAGGCTCCAGGCGGTAAGGGTGAAGAGAAGCAACCGGAGAAGGGGAATAAAACATTTGATTCCTTTGCTCTAGACCCAAAATATAATAAATTCGCACCATACTTGTTTAAAAACAATATGCGCGTCGATAACGGGGAACTTGTTTTCACAGTACCTAACTTAAAATGGGCGAGTGCGTCTTATGAAGAGTGGGGGAAATCTACTGAATTGGTTCCAGGAAAAGAATATCGTTACAAGCTCGGTGAGAAGGGATATTTAATCTTTGCTTATAGCCATGATGACAGCACCGTAGAGTCTTATGCAGTTTACGTTTCCCCCGACCATAAAAACTTAAAAGGCGAATTTAATGATGTAAGTGGAGATGCCATTGTATCGCATAATTTAGATGCTAAACGGACTGCTAGCCCCCTTTCATCCGTTGTAAAGCAATTTAAATAAGGGGTGAGGCAGATGAAAAAGGCATTATGCACTCTTTTGGCTATTATGGTAGCCTGCAGCACAATTTTGACGACTCCGGTAGGAGCTTCTAATTCTACAGAGAAGTCAATGGCTTCAAGCTATACAGGATGGAACTATGATAAGACAGGCAAGAGCTTGAGAGGGTTTATCCCAACATTCATGACCAATGCTGACCGTCCCTGGGAGCTTAAACGATGGACGGGAATTTTCAAATTTGCAGATGGTAAGGAATCAACAATTTCGAACTACGATGTCTTTAACATCAAGAAGAAACGGGAAGACGATAATTTTGATAAAGAAAATGGATTCGGCTTAGTGTATAAGTCTGAAGCTGCTTTAGATGAACTTTTACAGGCTATCTACGCCCCATATAAGTCCACTCTTCAGCCGAAGCAGTGGGAACATTTGAGAGAACATTTTAAAGCTACTGCTAATGATCCTACGTTTAATTCAGGAAATGATTTTTATTATGTGGTAGATGATACCGAATTCCTTCGGACATCCGGAATTGTGCAACGGCTAGGGATTGCCTTCGATAGTACCAAGAAGATAAGCGAGACAGAACGCCAGGCGTTGTATACGCGAGTTCCGTTCCCGGAACTGACCGTAAAGAACATAGGCAGTAAGATGGTTGTTAACTATAAAGCCAGCGGCTTCACGCATCGGGAAATTCGTGTAATTGCTGTTCCGAAGGGCGGTTGGTTCGGGAAGGATGAAGCCAAGATAACGGCCATCAAAACCGACAATGTGGGTACATACAAGCCATCTATGCCGGTCATCATGGAATCTAATCAGATAGCCTACCTAATAGGCACGAAGAAAGATGCTGAGGTTGATTTTATCATCGATGACGGATACGGCCAGACGGTGATCGTGCCGGCAAAGCTATCCGGAACGGACAAAGTAGAAAATGCCGACTTCGTACCGACTAGCTTAACGTTAACAGATGGTGGCCAGCTCTGGATGAAGTTCCGTTATGACGGCCAGCCTGTGCAGCGCGATCAACTTGTGAATCCGGACGGAATGCCGATGACCGCTAAAGTGAAGGTTGGCGGCGCAGGTACTGCAGAATTTGAACTGCCGATGATGTATAAGGAATTACCGGACACGCTGCAGCCTAAATCAACATATAGCGTCATGCTGGGGAAAATCGACCTTGGCACTAAGCCAGGGAAGTATACGATTAAGGCAACCGGCATTGTAAACAATCCAAGTCATCCGAAACGCGCTCTGGAAGCTCCGGAAGAAGCGTATAAGAATAACGAAATCAAGGGAGAATGGCAGCACGAGATCAAAGGTGCAGAACATGACCTAATCGCATTCTCCGTTACGGCCAACCCTAATTCGCTGAAGGTTGGAGGGAAAACGACCGTTACTGCGTCGGTAAAAAATCTCGGGCCTTCAGCTCAAAACAATGTCCGGATTCGCTTCTATGCTAACGGCAAGCAGATCCATGAGCTGAAGAAGGACATGCCAGCGAACAAAACGATCGAGGTTGGAGGATTCAGCTATCAGCCAGCGACGACAGGGGTACATTCAATAAGTGTTCATGTAGACCCGTTGGCCGAAAGCCAGGACAAAGACCGAACAAATAACGTGGCCACTACTGGTTGCACCGTGTCCGTAAATGGCGGCGGTGGTAATACCGGAGATGGTAAGTGCGTCAATCAGACGAACAAGACAGGGAACTGGTCAGTTACGTATCACTTGATCACTGGTTACCCAACAAAAACGCGTACGTACAGCTGGACAGATAGTGATGGAAAAAAACATACAAGCAAAGAATCCTATACGGACTATTCCGATCCAAACTGGGAAACACGTAACGTGCAGTATTCGGAAAGCCTAACGATCGATGCCAAGGTAGAAACAAAGCAAGGCATAGCCACGGATCCAAAGCGTCCTAAAGAAAGTGATCGTGAGAGCCGTGGCAGCTGGGAGATCATCCCGTATGCCAAAGAGAAGTTTTTAAATGCAAATGAGATCACCCGGGCGGGCTATGGTTTCGAGCTGAAGGTTACGACGAGCTACAGCAGCGACTGGGAGATGAAAGTACCGAAGGGATACGAAAACACAGCCAAGCCATTTGGAACGCAATACAAGGGCGTACAGACGGCCACAGCGCGTATCTACGATAGCAATAACAAGTATGTAACGACTGTTACGCTGGAGAAGACGAGCGACAACGGAAAACAGGCTACATTCGAGCTTCCGGTTGTCTCTCATAAGGACTCGGTTACAGGCAAAACCTTTAAGTACCGTAAGTATTTTACGGACTATAAAGCGCCAGACGGCAAGTACCGAGTTGAGATTGAATCCGGCCCTGCAGGAGCAACCGGTATAACGGTTTGCAAGACCGTATTCGTATGGATTTATGGAAGCATGTACGATGACGTGCAGAATCTTCGGAAGGACAGTTAAATAAAAGAACCCTCCAAAATTCAAAGTTTTGGAGGGTTCTTTTATTTATGCCATTATGGGGCTGATTAAGTCCTGGTTCCCCAACCATGGTTGTTAGTAGAAAATGCGGCCGGTTCAATTGCTGGTGTAACAACAACACTAAGAAGTCCTAACGCTAAAGTCAACGAGATCAAGGCTTTTTTCATTTTCAATCACCCCGTTAAATATTTTTTTGTACTTGGGGTACCGCCAACAAAACGCGGAAAACGTACGCTAAGCGAAAATTTATTCAAACAAGCCGGAAATTCCGTACGCTAAGGAAATCCGGCTTGTTTTGTGCAAGCATTAAGGGAGATCGACTTTTAACCCGAATTGCTTCTTTGCTTCCGCACTGGTAAGGAAATCTTCTTTATTGACGGGAAGGTTATTCGCCAGCTCGTCCAAGGTTTCAACAATTCCTTGAATTTCATCCTCAATTTCCATGTTTGGGCGGCTATCTGCAAGCATTTTGAGAAAGCTGACAAATTGACCGCCGCCTCCTTGATCCGCCTCATAAAAGGCATCAATAACGTCGAATAATTCATCGGACAATAGATTTATCTCTTCGTCGGTGCATGACTCAAGAAAAGCCATTGTCTCACTCATATCCCTCGTTAATGCGTTGCAAATATCATTCGAGTCGTCCTGAAAACGTGGATCGGTGTAATGCAGACGCTTTTTACGTTGAATCATCCATTTCACTTTTTCGTAGTCGAGCATGATTTAATCACCTCACTTTTTCTCTGTAAAGCACCCTATTCTTCGGTCGAACCCTGTTTAAGAGGCCGTAATCCCTTTAGAGCTGCGATTTGTTTTAGATCAAATTTGTATTCGCCTAAGAAATTAATATGTTCCCAGCCAAGAGGGGAAATATGCTTCAACAATTCTTCATTCAATTGCTTATGGCTCTTTCTATATTCCGTTGCCTGTGTCAAATAAACCGTATTCCATACACTGATTGCATTGATGAGGATATTTAATGCACTGGCCCGTTGGAGCTGATCTTGCAGAGCGCGTTCACGCAGCTCGCCGTGTTTGCCAAAAAAGATCGCTCTGGCCAATGCGTTCATTGCCTCTCCTTTATTCAAACCCCGGTTGATCTTCCGCCGCAGCGCTTCGCTTGAAATGTAGTCCAGGATGAAAATGGTTTTTTCGATACGTCCCATTTCCCGGAGTGCGGTTGCTAAACGGTTTTGACGAGCATAAGATCCGAGTTTCCCCAT
>NZ_AMBZ01000015.1 GCF_000293805.1 Paenibacillus alvei DSM 29
CCTTATGAATTGAAGGCTTTCATAGTTGTCGATCTCCCCCAAGAGATTAAAGCTTGTGTCGATTATTCGTATGGCTTGCATATCACATCACCTTTAGCCATAGATCACCGGCAACGATGTCCGGCGGCTCTGTCGGGCCGATCATAACGCGTAGCCCCGTTTTGTTTTGAATGCTCCCGAACCATTTGTCCCACGCATCCTTTATTTGATCGAGGGAGCCGTTCCAAACCCGCCACATTTCTTGGACGGGAATATCAATAAGGCTCGATACAAGCCCACACGCTGCTGTCAGACGCTCGTCCGTAATGTCTCCTGCCGCGATGCTCGTCGCCCCTTTTCGGATGCGAACCTGCGCAAGCCCTAACTCCTTAACAGTCTTTGTGATTTCCAAACCTGGAACGACTGGCGTACTCGAAAATTCGCCCTTTTTTACAACTACACTAATTTTCCGCGCTGGTTCGTCCCAGCGTAAAACAATCCTATCGATTCGATCTAACATTGTGTCAGATTGAGCTAACGCTTTCGGAAGTTCTGCATCATTGTGATACATATACCCCCGGATGAAGGCGTAACCCGTGTGGACGACGATACCAAGCCCGGATCCCGGCACGACTCGCAACCCTACATTCCCATTCTCTGTATACAATCCATCTGATAGAAATCGGTTGAAGTATTCGGCGAAGTCGCTCGCCAGATACTCCCGCCGATCATCTGCCGTCGAGTTGAAAAACCTATATTTCTCCATAATCCCCCTCCTATGCCCCGTTGTATCTATTACGATAACTGATTATGACGGATGCAGGCTCCACTTCGTCATCACTCGTATATGAAACTATGTTGTCTCCTACCCGCAACCACCAGAAGCTGCTGCCGTAGTCGATCCAATACAGCACGTTGGTACGATTGCCAGCTGCATCCTCCACTTCTACCCGCTTATTGCCGAATTCCGTTGTGACTATCAACTTATCGGATGCGAGCAGTCGACGGTTAATCTGGATATACTCACCTGTTGTTCGATTCGTTAGGCGCGGGTTTCCGGCTGGCCCTCTAAACTCGCAACGGATAGGAGTATCCACATCCCCGTTATTCACTATGTTTATCGTTTTTGGCCCACTCTCCGCAAAGATCGTGGGGAGTACGAGCGGAAATGTCATGCCACCGATCCAGGTCGCAATGACTTGGCTTTCCTCGAATTCGTCCAATAGGAATGGATCTGGGCATAAAAAAGACACGTTGAACAACTGGTGGCTCACGTGCCTTTCTCCCCATATTGGACCTTCGTCGGCTATTGCGCCGATCGTATAACTTTTAAAGTCATTCTTGTACACCAATTTACCGCCAGCCTGCGGATTTAGCACCCGTGACAGCTGGCGACGTAGCATGTACATTTCCTCTTGATTTTTAGCGATGATCGCCCCGCGAAGGGTGATCATGCGGTCATTGATCGCAACGCGGGAAACGCTGGAACCGTCTTGATACGGGCTTCGAGTCTTGTAGATTTCGGCATCCGCTCCACCTAATCCCTCAACGGTTGTCAGAATGAATGGCCCTGACGATCCGAAGGTGATGCTCTCGCCTCGGTCGTTTGTGTACTTGAGTATCTGCACGGAATCACCCCCTAAAGCATCTGTGCAAGCTTGCGGTTAGCCCGTGAAATGTCGCTAGGACTTGTAACAGGAGTATTGAAGTTGTTCGTGACCGAAAAAACAGTACCGCGAACTGGTTCGGGATCTGACTTGCTGCCAGATGATCCGCTCCCTGACGATCTCCCCGAAGATACCGAGCTAAGAGCTGATACAGCTGCACTTCTTGCTGAATCGATTTGTCGGTTGATGTTATCGATCAGCGTCTGGATCTGACTTACTTTATCTGCGAACCCTTTGTACATTTTTTCCCCGAGCGTTTGCCCCGTGATGTTGTACGAGTCGCCGAAACCCTTTAGCAATTCAATAATGTCCTCTTGCTGATTCTGGACAATCATCTTCTCAGCTTCAGCCTGCAAATTCTTGGCCGATAACAGTTGGTTGTAATGCTCCTGAGTTGCCGCAAGCTGTTGATCCATAGCAACTTTGTTCGCTTCCGCGATTTGATTTATGCGTTCTATTTCAAAATCACGGTCTTGTTGCATCATTTCCTTTTTCTCAGCAAGCTGTTGCTTGATACGGTCGGTTTCTTCTTTCAACTTATCGCGCAGGCTCTTTTCCTCTTCCTTCAAAGCGTCCTTCTTGTCTGAGAGTTGCTCTTGCTGATGTCGCTTTTCTTGCTCGGCCATAATCTTGTTTATTTCTTTCTGGATTTGAAGCCGGTTGAACTCTAAAGGCTCGTATTCTTGCTTAGCCTTTAACCGCTCAATTTTCTTTCGATCCTCTTCGTCCAGCTCTGCTCGTGTTTTCTGCTTTTCACCTTGTTCAAGGGCGGCGAGTTCATCTTGAATAGCTTGGACTTGGGCATTCAGAACACTTTCGATTGCTGCAATTTCTGCAGCAGCCGACTTTTCAGCCTCCTTGATGCGACTGTCATACATTGACTTTACGATTTCGAGTTGATCTTTCTTCCACTTCTCGTTAGCGGCTAGAGAATCCCTTATCCGGTCCTCTTCCGCTTTCTTCTCAGCTTGGTATTTCTCACGAAGAGCGGACTGAATGCCCTGTGACAGCTTGTTGATGTCGTCTATTTGTTGTTTCTGCTTTTCCTGCGCTTGCTTCCGCACTTCCTCCTGATACTTGCTTTCCAGTTGCAAACGCTCGTTTGTTGCCTTGCGGATCTCTTCTGTGACTTGACGTTCAATTTCGCGTTTTTCAGCAGCAGTATAGCGAGAGTCAGCCTTGACCTTTTCGAGATAGTTCTTGTTGATCCAAATTTGATCGTTGAGAAGCTTTTGACGAAGATTCTTCTCTTCCTCCGCCGTTAATTTCTCACGAGCTATACGATCCTCCGCTGCGGCCTGTAACTGCTGCTTCGTATATTCCACCGCATCTGTACGAATCTTTTTTCAGCCTCAACCTTGCGCTGTTGAGCCTCAAAGATCATATCGTCGATACGCTCGCGTTCCTCGGCTGAATCTACATACTTCTTCTTGATCGCTTGCAGCCTAATGATCTCGTCATTTTCATTGAGCTTGTTCAGAGCCTTAGACCGCTCGTAGTCCTTCAATGCTTTTTCGAGGGCGCTGTCTCCGAGTGCTTTTCGAACCTCATGTAGTCGTTCCTCTATTTCCATGCGCTCTTCGGCTGTTTTAACATGCTTGGCTTTTATCTTTTCAAGCATGCTTAACTCGCTTTCGAGTGACAATTGGTCGAGTCGTTTCTTATGTTCAAGAAACTTGTATGCCTCCTGCAGAGGCTTATTTTCATATGCCTCTTTCTTCTCTTTTTCTTTTTTCCTTTTTATCGTCGTCACCAGTTGGGACCTTTGGAATCGGTGGGACGACGATAGGAGGAAGTTTGATATCCTCCGGTTTAATATTTATCAATTCCTGCAGACTTGCCGCCTCGCCTCGAAGACGAGTGAGCTGATCATTCATAGCCTTGATTGCTTTTTCGGCAAGCCCAGAAGATCCCGCTATTTTGGTGATCGATTCAGCAATTGCGATTGCTGCTTCCTGCTTCGCAATTGCTGTTTTCTTTTCTTGAAGTGCCTCACGCGCTTTAACCTGGATGCTTTGCCAATCAGCCTCAATCTCTTGCTTCTTAACTAGCAAGAGCCCTTCTACCGCCTTGGCGTTAAGCCCAGTGGCGGTGTTCAAATGAGGGAACATATTAGCAAGTTGATTCTGTGCGCCTGTCCACTCCTGCGTTCCTTTTTTGGCGTTCTTATATGTCTTCAAGAGATTTTCAACTGATGTTAGCTCTTGCTTTCTACGAGCTATTCCCTCGGCCTTTTGGTTCAGTTCTGCTGTTGTTTCCCTATTCGCGTCCTTGACGGCTTTTGAATAAATGTTCAAGGTATCTTTCAACTGACCCATTGATTTAGCTGTAAGCTTTCCATTGTCGTCTACATATTCCAACGTGACACCAAATTTCTTGGCATCTTCGTCCACTTCTTGGAGCTTTACACCTAACTTGTCAGCAGCAGCTTGCAGCGCTCCAACATTATTTCCAGTTTTCGCAGCATCGGACTCTGCAGCAACTTCAATTAGCTTTTTATACGTGTCAATAAGCTCATTCAGCTTAGTGATTTTCTCTTCGGTCGCTGCTACTTCTTCACGATTTATGCCGTTCTGCTGTATCCACTGCAATTCTTCCTGTGCCTGGGCTAATTGACGCGTAGCCTCTTCTGCCTCATTCATGCTATTTTTGATTGCGAAAAAGACCCCGATTGCTGCGCCTATGCCGGTAATGATCAGTCCGATAGGGTTGGTCATTAGCCATATCATGGACGCACCAAGCGCCTTTATCACCGGTATGAGATTGGATATAGCAAATGCTAACTGACCCAATACTAGCAGGGCAGGCCCTAATGCCGCTGCGAACGCCGCCCATCCAAGTATTTGTTTTTGTGTGCCAGTGTCGAGTTGCGCGAACCACTGAGCTGTTTCTGCAATCTTATCAATTACCGGTTGCAAACTCTCAAAGACGGCCAGAAGCGCCGGCACGAGAGCATCCCCCATAGTAATGGCAGAGTCATTTATTTTGTTTCGAAGAATCTGTATCTTACTGGCGGTCGTCTCGTAGCGTGTCTCAGCCTCTTTTGTCAGGGCGATATTCTCGGCCCACGCCTTCGTTCCGACTTCCATACTGTTTCTAAAGAGGTCTCCCGCTCCAGATGCACGAAGCAATGTATCCCGGACACGGATTTCACTCAGACCGAGCTTGTCTAGCATAAGGAATGTATTTTCCCCCGCCTTTGACATGCGCCCCAAGCCTTCAACAAACGCAATCAACGCCTGTGACGCGTCGCGTTGGAAGGTCTCTTTGAACTGTGCTGAAGTCATGCCAGCGACTAAGGCAAAGTTGTCCAATGATTTGCCGCCGGTTTGTGCAGCCATTGCCATGTCGATCATCACACGGGAAAAGGCTGAACCACCCGCTTCTGCTTCTATACCTACGCTTGAGAGAGAACCTGCGAATGAAAGAATCTGCGCCTCGGTCAATCCGATCTGATGCCCTGCACCAGCAAGACGCAGCCCCATTTCGACAATCTCACTTTCAGTCGTAGCGAGGTTGTTTCCAAGAGCAACCACTGTCGAACCCAATCTGTCGAAGTTTTTCTGCGGCATCTGCGTGATGTTTGCGAGCCGCGCGAGTGCAGTTGCAGCCTCATCGCTTGCCATGTTTGTGGCCACGCCCATATCTGTTATGGTACGTGTGAAGCCCATCAGGGCTTCATTTTTAATTCCGAGCTGCCCCGCTGATTCAGCGACCTTTGCAATTTCTGTCGCTGCAGCAGGTATTTCCTTGGACATGTCTCTGATACCATGGCTAAACTTAGCAAGTTCCTCTTCCGTCGCGTCTACTGTCTTCCTGACCCCTGTAAATGCCGTCTCATAGTCAACGGATGCCTTTAGTGCTGCCCCGCCAGCAGCCGCCAGCGGTGCCGTAATCAGCATAGAAAGGCTTGCCCCTGCTTTTGTCAATGCTGCACCGACCGCTTCAAGTTTCCGCGCAGCCGCATCAAGTGTGCCGGATAACTTGTTCCATGCATCTGCTTGCTTTGCAATATCTGCTGTCGTGGACTGCAACTCATGATGCATTCGGTTATATTGCGTTGTCGCTCGGTTTAATTGCCTTTCTAAGTTCTGAGTCTCGCGAGCATCCCGTCCTTTGGCTGCGACAGCCTCATCATGCTTACGCTTGAGCTGTAATATTTTCTGTGCTTGGATGTCCATCTGCCGTGAAAGGGCATCGGCTTTGAGTTTCAAACCTTCCTGAGAGTTGGCATGTTCTCCAAGCTTGCTTGATGCGGCTTGGAACTCGCTTTGAACGGCCTTCATCTGCCGCCCAAGTGCAGCCATCGAAGTTTCTACGCCCGTATCTTCCATTGATAGTTTCGTGACTAGATTGGCAACTTCGATTTCTGACATTTTTCGTCTCACCTCCCGTCAAATGAATTGGTCTATATAGCCCGCAGGCGCTGCTACCCGGTCAGGTGTTGCGTTATCCAGCCCGTTCACCTTCTTATGAATTTCCCATGATGCGAATAAACTTCGCGGTGTTGTATGCCAAAATTCATCTTCACCTTTGTTGAGCAAGACTGTGCCCATGTAATGCAACCAAGCCCAGTCCCAGCCTTCTTGCTCATTAGTGGCGGCTGTGGACTGGGAATCTAGTTTTTTGCTTCGGGTAGACTACCGGACGCTGCAAGTAGGAGTTGCTCCGCAATCTCCTGTATGTTCTGAGCGGATATCATGCTTCCGACTTGTTTTTCTGAAAGTAACTCGTCCTCGTGGATCAAACCAGCCCAAAGGAACGTGCGCACTGCTTTTAATGATCCAGTTGCTAACTCCTCAACGGCTTTTTTCTCAGACCCAAACTTTTCTTCGAGCGCACAAAAGGCGTTCAGGTCAAACACGATTGAGCGCTCTCTATCGAGCGTGATTGGTACTTTGTTAATTCGCATTGGGTTTGACATCAAATATCCCTCCTAAATTAAAAAGAGAGGGCAGTTTGCCCCCTCGTCAATTAGATATTATGGTTTTGTTGGTGCTGCTTCAGCGCTTGGCACCTCTTTAAACCAAGAGGCGACCAGCGCGGCACTTACTGGATCATTACTATCTGCTCTAAATCTCCAGTTTCCGTCGAATTGGCGCTTTAAAAAGGTACCTGTAATAGTAGGCGTTTGGAAAGCAGGTGTCCCTTCTTTTGTCTTAGCCTCTTCCGTTGGAAGCTTGAATTTCCCTTTCAGCAGCCAAGTATACCGGAAAGATCCGTCGCTCATGCTTCTACGGAATCCTAGAGCTACCTCTGGGGCCTGATCATCTGCATTATCGATTAACAACCCTTTATCATTAAGTTTGGAACCTAGCAATTCAGCCTGAATGGTAAATGGAAGATCCGCCACGCCGATTTCAACAGCGATTTCCCCAAGTGCATTCGCAGTAACTACCGGCCATCATCACCGAATAATGTTGCGGAGTTAACGGAAGGTGTCACATTTGCCTGGATTGCAGCACTAATTTTTTTCGGTACACCATACGTGGCTCCAGTGGCATCATCCTTGGTTAATACAGCATAGTAGATATCTTGCAACCCCACCGGAACCGTAATGTTGTTATTTTGTACGGCCATTAAAAATCACTCCTTGTAATAGTCTTGTATCTCAATACCTTGTGGTATGTCTTCGTTTCTTTCTCGTACCTATCAATTGCCCCGGTACGAACGAATCCCAGTTGCTCCATCGTGCGGTTAACTTCTATAGTTGCAGGGCCTGTATCTGACCCGCTCCATACGTCAACTTGATAGTGTATTTCGCTGGTCGTAGCTTGATCTTCGGCATAGTTCCCATCGAAGTTTGTCAATTCGAAGAAAGTCAAATAAGGGACTGTAATTGGCTTCTTGGGATTTTCGGGAACCACCTCCGGCCACACTTTAGCGCCGCCTAAAATAGAAACAAGCGCCGCATTATTCCTCAGCGCTTGCAATACCTTGGGTTTAAGGTTGATCACCCATCCCTCACCCCTCTTTGAAATTCCCGAATCATATGCTGTTCCACTGCGGCCTTTTGTTCATGGAAGGCAGGATATATGAAAGGTTGTGCCGGTGTCTTCTTTGTTCCGAATTCTAGGAAGTGGGCACGCCATCCAGTTTCCTTGCCGGGGCCAATCAGGACAAACTTTACTCCGTCTTGCCTCCGAACTCGTGACACTTTGATATCGTCTCGCATGTGAAGACTTGCCCTATCGGACACGGCTACCTTTTCCCGTTGAGCCTCGGCTATGATCTCGCCGCCTTCTTGAAGAGCCTTGTTCTCCAACCGCGCCGCGCCCGCGCCCAATCTGGATCGTATCGCCTGCAGCATTTCATTGATACCTTGCAACTCGACCCGCCCCTTAGACATCGTCCCTCTCCGTAGTCATGAGATGCGTTTCGGAACGATCACCTTTGAGATCGTCAAGAACCGCGTATATGTCATATATGCGGCCTTTCTCTAACACTCGCATGCCTGCTTTAATATCTTCTCGGTACCGAATTTTGAATCTTATCGTTTTCTCATACTGTACAGCAGCGGCCGCAAAGAATTCTCGTCCTCTAAGCGGTTCACGCGAAGCCCATACAGTTGTAACTTCTTCCCATGACGGATTTGGTGACGGGTATCCTGACTCGTTCTCAGAAAAAACTTTTTCTTGAATAACGATTCGCCTATTCAGCCTTCCAGAATTCAATTTCTGGTTGTACTTAAATGTTTGCAATCTACTCACCTTCTATCTGGATTGACTCAAGCGCTTTGCCAAGGTTCAAGTTTGTGATCTGCGTCTGAAAATTGTTGTAAAAAAATTCGAGCGCATCGTTATACGCATAACGGGAGCGCTCGAATATTAGTTCTTTGAACACTTCATGAGTGTGGATATCGTACTTCCCGCAAATCCTCGCCAAATCCTCGTGCGAAGCTCTTAGAATCCTCGTTAGGTTCCCGTCTTCATCATCGTCCAAGTGCATACGATCCTTGAATTCTTGCAGGATATCAGGTGTGATCAACTCACATCACTCCTTTAAGGCTTTCTCCGCTTCAATTGCTTCTTTCTTCCCCTTTACTTTTTCGCCATTAGAAAGCTCGTACATTCCGCCACCAACGTGTTTAGGGAACTCCTCACCTCCGCCGCTTGCATCCTCCTCAATTTCTTGGCTAACGGTCAGGAACATTACACCGTATTTGGGATGCACTTTAGACAGGAAAGCAACACGTTCAGCGTTTGCTTCGAATCCTTCTGCCGGGTAAATATCTCCCGGCTGGTAAACATGGCCGTCATGTTCTTCAGCTTTAAACCGATTGACTACCTTCGCCTGTAAAACCATAGCTACAACTCCTTTGCTTTATTTAATACCTAACTTACGGGTTTGGTACTGTCCCGCTCCCGAATTTGATATCTAAGTCATAAAGCAACGCTGCCTTGTTGTCTTTCGGTTTACCATTTGCAAACTGTTTGATTGTATAGAGCATTGCGTCTTCGATTGCGAGTGTCTGATCGAATTTGTTTGCTTTATACCCGCCAGCAAGTGCAGCAATATATTGGCCCTGAACAAAGAATAATGCTTTCTTATTAGGAATTTCTTCCGATTCGACAATTTTAACGTTGTAGGGCAGCGCTGTAACCCACTGTCCATTATCAGTTTGAATCGTGTTTCGAAATTGAACGCTGATTGCATCTACTGGATTCACAACCATAACTACCTTGTTTAACACTTTGCGAGCTTTCCCTTTTGCGTCGGTAGTCAATGCTTGAATCACATCATGCAATTCACCCGCAACCACTGTTCCGTGTTGGGAAGGTGCAAAAGTAAGCGTGCCAGACGATTTTTTATCTGTTACCGCGCCCGTCTGTGCATCTACATCTTTAATCAATCCAATCGGTTCACTTTGGGCTGGCCCGCGACCATTTATTAATCCGTATTCAAGTCCTACAGAATAACTTTCAATCAAAAGTGTTCGAACATAACGCTCAACCCACTCTGGTCCAAGCTCCAACATGTCTTTAGGAATAACCGCGAATGCTGTCAATTTTAAGTGTCCAATCTGTTCCTCACGGAACGCGGAACCAACTTGCCCTTTGATTTCACCAAACAAATTGCCCCAAGCATATGTTTTTGCTGGATCTGCGTAGATAAAACGTGTAACCGCGCCTAAGTCTAGCAGTCCAACCGCTTCCAACAGAGGATGCTCTGTTTTCAGTTCCTCAAAAACACGCTCTTGTGTAGTAATTGGAAGGATGGAATCTTCCGCAAACCCTCCAGAAGCAATGACTTGATTGAAGAATTTTTTCTCTTCTGAGGTTAGAACGTTTTGGCCTCTCGCCGATAGAATCTGACTGTCAATATTCTCATTTCGTACTTGAGATGTGATCTTATCGGTTAAATCACCAACAAGTGCATCCTGCATTTCGTTCCACGCTGTGGCTTGCTTTTCAGCGTCTGCACCCTCTTTAACCAGATTCATGTAGGCCGCTTTCTTTTCTTCAAAATTCTCCATCTTGCCATTCAGTTTCATTGTCATAATCAATGACCTCCATAATTGAAATTAAAAAAAGATCCGCGTTCCCGCTGTTACTACGGGTTTCGGATCTTCGTTTTTGGATTGATTTTTCAATTTATACAGCTCACTCTGCATCGAATTCAGTTGTGCTTTGAGCTGCGTAATTTCATCATCTTTACTGCCGGTTGCTGCATTTGCTATAGATGTTGCAAATCCAATATCAATCGCTTTTTGAGCACTGAACCAAGTTTCAGCGTCCACCATGTTACGAATTTCTTCGCGGCTGATATTTGACTTAGTCATGTAGATATCAATGATGCCCTCTTCAAGTTCGTCCAGTACACCCGCTTCTTTTCGCATATCAGTCTTGGTTCCCCAGACAAATGAACTGGCTTCGTGGATCATCAACATAGATCCCAATCCCATGACTAATTCATCTGCAGCCATGGCAATGACAGATGCAGCAGAGCAAGCCCAACCGTCAACATTGATGGTTACTTTACCATCATGCTTCTTTAGACGATTGTAAATCGTGATTCCATCGAAAGCATCACCACCAGGACTATTCAAATTGATAGTAATATCGCCATTAACAGTTTTCAGGGCATTATCAATGTCGGATGCTGACACTGAATCCTCCCACCATGAATCCCCTATGATACCGTAGATCGTGAACTCAGTCGTATTAGTCGCATCGTTGCGGAACGACTCGAATTTACGTTCAATTTTTTGTAACTGCTCAAAATATGATTGATTTTTAAATGTCTTGAAGTAGTCCTGCTTTGTAATTCTACTCATTGTTCGTTTCACCCCCTTTCCCGGTTGTAGCAGCAGATTCATAATTTTTCGTCAGTACATACTCTTCCAATATCGGGTTGTCCACTGCTTCATCCCCTAACTTTTTACGAATTTCATTTCCGTTATAGGTTCCACTTGCACGTAATTTGTCTACTGCATTAGCCACTTCTAGTGGGTCCATTTCTGCGACCCCATAAACTTCAATTCTTTTTCCTTTCACATAGTCGGCTTTTTCAATGATTTTTGCGTTTAATTCATCCTTAATCTTTTTAATGAGTGGTCTTATACAAAACTTGATATACGCCTTAATTGCCGTTTCATATTCTGACATATCTCCGTGAATAAGAGAATTTGGTATGCCTAAAATATTGGCAACATCATCTGTCAAATCGCGCTTTAACTTCCCGAGCTCTTCGACTGACTTCCCGTTATTTGATCCATCGTTGACCTCGTTATAATCAAAACCTTTCAACTTTGGCACAAGGGCTATTACATTCTTCTTAAATGATTTGAATAATCTGTCGATGAATTTTTGTAATTTCGTCTTCTGTTCATCATCAAGTGATTGCATCGAATCAATTGACACTGTACCTCGAATTTGATTGCTCAACTTCTGTGTTTCAATCATTCTAGTAAATAGATCCGAATAATCTTCGAATATACCGTCCATGAATAGGGACAGCTTTTCGTTGTTGTAGGTCATGTAAATGACTTCATTCATGTGAAAAATGCGTTTGAATGTGTAGTCTTTTACAGTCACGTTCCTAAAGATATCGGGATAGACCGCGTATTCTTCGCGTTCAAAACTATCTGCAATCAAGAGGTCGTTTGTATCGGATAGAACAACTAATACTTCGTTATCGTAAATTAAGCGATATATGAACTGCTGCCAAAAATCTGCCGCGGATTGATCTGTGTTTGGGCGAACATTAAGTAAGTAATCCCAATCATCACGAATTCTTTTCTTATCCTCGATGATTCTAAATTCACTCACGCTTATTGTTCTACCAATAAAATTAATACAGGTCTCAAGAGCCAGCTTCTTTAGGTATGATCGTGTTGAAGTGTCGTAAAATAGATCAAGGTCGAATAATGACTCTAGCTCACTATTCCGTTTAAAAACGCTATCAAGAAAGCCCATTCTGTTTCTCCCCCCCTTCTAAAAATCCAAGGAATCAAGTACGTCAAGTGAATCTGATACATCGCTTTCATTCAGTTCTTCAAATCGGTATAAGCCACACACCAGTGCTTGGAATCCGTCTGTCTTCCTTCTGATCGGCTCTTTTTTCCGTATACCTTGTTACCATCTTTTTTGATCGTCACCAGCACGTTATTGGTGTACCAGCGCATTAAAGGATTATCGCCCCATATAAACATTCGCTTCGAAAAATACATTTCGATACGTGGGGCCAACAGTCCGTGTATAGCCTCTGGTCTTCGGATCACCTCGACCTCAAACCCTACCGCCTCAAGCATTGGCTTAAGCATTTCCATGCGATAGTTATCACCTATGATCTTTTTAATGTTATATTTCATTCGCATATCAACAAACCAATTCACTATGTGTTCAAAGTTGATCATTTCCTCGTTTAAGACAGTTAGGAGCCCCTTGCTTTCCCATTCCTTGATAGGGGCAAATTTCTGCTTAGTCTCTACCTCTCGCATGGAATACCCGTAATACTTATCTACGAACTCCTTGCGAGCGAATGAGTGAGTTATGAAGGGAACCTTGCCGTCGTACTTGAAGACAAGCCCCACAGATGCAAAATCTCGTATCTGCGCAAAATCTAAGCAGCCAATGCATTCATTGCCTTCGAGATTAGGCATTGCCTGGTTAGTCGCTTCGATCTCTTTCCACTTGGCTACGGAACGTTCCAAGTCTGTCAGAGGTAAGTTCATGCGCTTTGTCATAAACTCTTCTCGGTTAGACGGATCGTCCGCGAGGTCTTCGTATTCTTCCTTGACGGTGTCGAATAACCCCTGTGCGTACTCATTTCTAGGCTCACTTAACATGGGATTGGCAAGTTCCCATAAGTCCGGATCATCTACTTCTTTTTCATCGTTGAGTTTGCAGATAAACGGGAATACCGAATTGACCCTAGCCTCGCCCTTGAGTACCTTCTTCGCTTTTTCCTTGAGCTTGTCTAGGAAACCATCTCGTACATAGCCATCTGTGCCAATGTAAAATTCACGTGGATTCTTCTTCTTACCTAATCCAGATATGTGTACTCGAACATCGACATTTGTTTCGAAATAGTGAATCTCGTCAAAAACAACAGCCCCGTCACGGAGTCCGTCTTTTGTGTTTCCGTTTGAAGTGCGGAACTTAAAAATGCTATCCGTCTTTTTGGATAGCACTTGCATGGCTGTAGGTTTAAAGTGTTTTAGCAGCGTAGGTTCTCGTTTGATCGTCTTTGCCGCTTCTTCGACTGACGTTTTAGCCTGTTCTTCTGAATTGGCTATAACAGATATGTTGTACTCACGGATACCATGTAACTCACTAATCAGAAAATGACATACAACTGTGATCAGCCCATTCTTACCGCCGCCGCGCCCCATCATCCACAGAAACTTTCTGTAAAACACTCTGCTGCTGTCCTTGAAAAATAAAAAAACGAAAGCTATCAAGAACTTTTGGAATGGTTGAAGTGGAAAATACCACTTTTCTGCAAACCGAATGCAGTTCTCGATCATTTCGTTATCGAAAAATACGTCTGGACGCGATAAAACATCCCGCTCCAAATATTCAATTAATAGCTCTCGTTCCTCATTAAATTTTATCTTTCCAGCTCGGTAAAGAGCTATATATTCATCGACATATTTTTGACGGATCATATTAAATCACTTTTCGATCCATTCCCAGAAGCGCTGATTTCCACTTTTGGCACATTCAAATTTAATGCGTCCAGTATCTTAATCATACGATCATTGGTCTTGTGTAAATCATTGATCGCTGGGTTCGATTTTGGCCCATGCATTCCAGAAACCTTGATTCCATTCGCTTTGATATCGTCCAGTAATTCGTTTTTTAAATCCCACAATGACATATAATCGCTCACCATGTCCTTGAGGTAATCGGCATTTATGCCGTTTGCTTTCAATTGTTTTTTCAGTTCGTTCTCAATTTTCTTCCTTAATTTCCCCCTGTCAACAGCAGACAACCAAATCTCCCCCTTTCATCAAAATTTACATTTATCCCCAATTCTTTATACGCACGAAAAAATCGAAAAAACTCGACAAAACACTCCCATCTCCGGTGCCCTAGGCTAGAGATTTTGCAAAACTTTTGACCGGGGGGGTGTTGCTGGTCTAACGCTTGTCGGCCCACCGCATTTAGGACACTTCAATCCATCACGAACCTTGTTCGTTGTCTCTTCGAATTCACAAGATTCATCGAGGCAATAGTATGTCAATCGTTTACTCTTCATCTACTCCGACCTCCTTCACCATTTTTCATCATGCTGCCACTTGTTAATGTTCTTCTCGAACACGCGACCATGCTCTTTGTTATGGCAAGCTACGCACACTGTCTCTAGGTTGTCTATATCAAGAGCTAACTCTGGATGATGTTCTAGTTCCTTTATGTGATGGACAACCAACTGTATCTTCTTTCGCTTGGCGCTCTCGCTATACTCATTCGTATCAATACTGACATAGCCATTGCGCTTACATTCCTGGCACTCGAAATTGTCGCGCTTCTTAACCTCTTCTCTCATCTGTTTCCAATCTTGGCTGTCATAGAACTTCCGTTTCTGTTCGATTGTTTTGTATTCTTTCATCATCTGTTTAGCCAAGAGCTGCGAATACCTTATGTAGTTCCGCTGCCATAGCCTCTCCCATGACTCGTCCAGCTTCTTCAAGGTTCTTTCTAACCATAGACAGATTTACTCTCACTTCATCGTCGAGAATGTCGCATGCATCTACCGGTATGTTTACCTGGTAAACAGCATCCTTTGTCTTAATGTTAGAAGCAATCATCGTTGAACCGCCTTGCTTGGCATTAGTCAATTCCTTTCGCGATACAAACAATGTCATATTCAATCCTGTTACTTGCATTTGTTATCCTCCTCGTATTGATTCTTGACTTCCTTATCAGATGGAAGTTTGTTTGTTTAATTTAAAGCGCCTAGTTACGAACCTCCATAACTGGAAGTCCTGCATCTTTGAGACATTCCCAAATACTAAGGAAGAAGCGATTAAACCATCTATGGTATTGGGTTCCGTATTCTCCATCATGAAGTTTATCAATATCCTTGATTCTTATTGGCCCACCTTGATAAGTAAGCGCAAGCTTGATGCAGTAAGCAGTGGTTCTGCCGCTCACTCTTCCGAACTTGTTATATGCCCCCGTTATCAAATACTCTCGTTGCCACTGGTGAAGTTCAAAACCTAGCGCCCTTTCGATGATTGGAATTGTCGCCCCCCAATCTACTTCCTTATCTTTCAATAACCCGTGATATGTTCCGTGATGATGATTCGGACTGCAGCAATACTCTTTTCCGTTATTCCTCTTAATACCTTCGTAATTATGACCGCATACTGGACAGTGTTTCATGCTTCGCCCTCAATCCTTTCCCGTAGCTCGTCCATACGTGCTTTGATTTTTGCCTGTTCCTTTGCCTCCATCCGTTCCACAGCACGGTGATCTGCACTCGGATTCGCGAACTGCCGCTGTATGTTCCTGACCTTTTGCTGCAATTTCTTTACTTCGTCGTCCGAATAGAATGCAACATACTCCTTACCGCAGTGCGTACATGTGAGATATATCTTCTCTATCCCGTTTCCCATATCGGCCTGCTTGAAATCTGTTGCAATGAATTGTTCACCACACCCAGCGTCACACGTTGCTGTTATACCGTTCATATCCTCACCCTTTCAGACATAATAAAAAGCCGCTCGTTAGAGCGACTTGTAATAAAGTGCAAATTTATTGGATGTTATCCCGTGGTTTTATTCCATCCATCAGGATATTAGTGCAAATAAAAGTACCGCCCCCTAAGGAGCGGCTATGGAGGAAGGTTATAAATAACAAGTTAATTAGACGCTGCGCGGTTTCCACCGGAAGTGTACGGTATATCGCTACATTCTGCGTCCGTACCCGGAGTTGTTACCCGCGCGTCATCGTGTTTCCCTTTGCGTCTATATTACTATCTTACATTGGTTTTTCCTAATGACCTGCAAGAATCCTGCAAAAAGTCTGCAACGTTTTTATCCGCAATCTTTAGATTTTGTCGGCTTGTCCTCTTCGAATGCCTCTAGCCTTAGCGCAAAAGCTAACCTGTACATTGCTTTGGACTTGGCATAATAATAGGTTCGTTCCGACATGTAAAGATCCGTATATACGCTAACATCCGTTACATACTCGTCATCCAGGTATCTTTTTTCTATGATGAGACGCTGCCGCCTAGCCAGTCGCCCGACTGCACGCATAGTCTGTTCATACTCTCTTTGTATCTCTTCTTCGCGGTCTACGTTATGCATGGCTATATCTGCGGTCTGGTCTGAGGTAACATTGGTATTGCTTCGCGGCATGTCGCTGTATACTGCCGTTACCTTTGCCTCGCGCCGTATGAAACCGAATCGTTTGTATAGTCTCGCTGATTCCAACCGTTCCTCAACGCGCCGCCATGTCTCCTTCTCATCCAGTTTGAACATTGAGAGTTGTCCCATTCTCATCCCTCCAATAGCTCGTATAAGTCCATCTGGCCATCCTCTGATATATAATCCGATGCATCTATGACATAACCGCGTAGCAGCCAAGCAGGTTCTACTTCTCTTGAATCTTCCGCCACGCATTTAATCGGCTGCCCAGCTACGCGCTGCTGCCCTTTATACCGGTTGTCCCATGTTTCGGCTGCTCTATCCGTCCATACCCAATGTGTCTTAGCAGTTATTTTGTTCATAGCTTGTCAGCTCCAACGTTTCTGAGTTTGTCCGCTATTCGGTCGGCATCTTCTTTATTTCCACGCATAGCTAACGTGCCTATGGCATCAAGGATGATGTCTTTCACTTCGTCCGCTCGTTTCTTCTCGGCTCCACACTCTTCCCGGAGCTTCAAAAAGTTGGCCTTTAGCGCGTGGTAATCGCAGTTGATCCGTGCCAGTTGTTCTTTCAGTTCGTCGTAACATTCCGCCTTGATACGATACTGCTGTAGCCAGTAACCAAGGCGTTCCTCCTCCCTTTCCGCCGATAGATATATGACACCTGGTTCCCGGCTACGTAGTGTTTCAAGCTCCAAATTCTTAACAAGCATCCAATCATCTTGCCAGTCTCTTGCTGGTTGCTGTGTTGTTTCAGGCATCCTTACTATCTCCTTCCCGTCCGTGATAGTGTTTATGTTCATGCTTATTGATTGTTACGAAATTGAATCCATGTGCCAGGAATGCCAATCCTACGAATACCAACGGCCATTCTAGCCAGTCATACATGTGCCCCTTCTCCTTTCAGCAGGTGAGGGTGTTCGTATATGTTGCCTATAACTTCACTTAATGGATTTACATCGAATCCAGTCCAACCACCGTTTCCTGCATTACATTTGTATAATCCAAATGGCACAGCCTTGAATTTTGCTTGTCGCGAATCGTAGCAGATAATGGTGACTTCCCCTCTTGTTCTTGCTCCGCTGGGGAAGATATCACCCTCATATATCTCCTGCCCATTGCGGTCATGCAGCCCTGTGAATTGCATCAACTTCATTTCATCATCCGAATTGCCCCGGACGTAAAATCCCCATAGCGGACTGAAGGCTGCTACCTTTCCGTTCGGATCAAGAAACACCTCATAATCCATCTGCTCTTTGAAAACGTCCCACGCTCTGAACTTGATTTGTCTACTCATCCCCTAACCCTCACCTTCCGAATATTCTCCTAGTAGATTGGTTTCAAAGTTCATGAAGCTTCGTTCTGCAGCCTTTCTAATCGTTTTATCTTCGTAATCTACTTCAAAATGCGTTCCGCTCAGATTGAGTTGCTTGGCATAAGCGAATATTTCTATTTCATCCACAAGGACGATAGCTCCGTCAGATTCACGTTGATAGAAGAATCGTTGTTCCGGTTCAAGTTTGATTGTGATCTCATCAAATGATGGTTTAATCTGTTTACTCATCCCCTACCACCTTCCAATTCGCTCATCTTGTCATACCACCAACTCTTTACTTTCCTGTTTAGTGCCCTTTGTTGTTGTGCGTCTATTGCTCCATGTTCCTTCATCTGCTTTATAGCCAGCAGCCAATAATCTGAGTAATTGCCGATTACTTCACTGTTTTTATAGAGATTATTACTCATCACCATACCTCCCCATTATTTGTGCGACCGCCATAGGTCGAGGCCGTCTGACGTGGTTTTTCTGGACATATTCGTGTAGCTTCTGACATGATGGACAGTACTCATATCCGCCTGTTTGAAGTGATGCACATTCTTTGCACATCTCGTTATCGCAAGTCTCGTAATAGCTTCCGATCATATGCCCTTTTTCATCTTTGACAGTTGTCCAAGCTGTTCCTATCACGAAGTCACATAATTGTGTTGAATCATTCTTTTTACAAAAAGGACATGGGTGTTTCGGCATTTTTACAACGTTACTCATCCCCTGTACCTCCTGACTGGATGATTTCCTTTTTCAAATAGATCATTTGCCGCGTTACAAGGCTCTTTACATCCACTTCCCAATAGCAACATGTCTCTGTACCGTCATCACACAAAGGCAATCTCAATTCCAGATTCGATTGCTCATACACCTTGTAGCGAGTGGTTTTCTTTCCACATAACATGCACGGTTTAGATTCACTCGATGAGCTATACCATACTTTCATGACTGCTTCCCCTCCTCCTGTATGCGTTGTATGTCTACAACGATCTCACTTGTTCCAGCGCACTCATCGCATACATCGCCATAACTTGTGCCATGACCAGAGAAGCCACTACCGCCGCATGTTGGACACTCTTGAGTCACGTATTCGGCATCTTCTTCATCCTCCTCTGGAGCAATAAAGTCCGGATCGTTTGGGTGATAAACTCTCCTTTTCTGCGCCTGTTCACGTTCATATCTCAATCTATTTTCTTCTTCTCGCCATTCGTCCCTGTGGTTTTCATATGGATCCATTCCGTTCTACCCCTTCCTGTATGCGTTGTATGGTATATGAAAGTAGATTGATATCATTTGTGTAGTCGCACCTTGTACACTTGAAGAGTCCCATTTTCTCGTTTATTTTCAGTTCATCCCTCACGATTATCATTGTTTTTAGTGCGTCTTGGAGCCGCTGGTTTAGCCGTTCCACTTCTTCCTCCGCTGCAATTGCACGCCGTATAGCGTGTGGCGCAACTACTTCATACACCATGTCTTCTATCTCGCTCGTATTTCTCGTGATAGATTCGAGTATCCCAAGATCTTTCTTTAAGTCACGCTTATTCATGTTCACTCTCCCCTCTGTATGCGTTGTATGGAGGCTACCAACGACTTTAAATCATCCTTCAGCCAACGATAGTGTTCTTCATACCCAAAACCTTCTCCAAAAACAGCAATCGGTTTATTAGCTAGATGCTCTAATCGCTCGAAGATTCGTTCGTTCTCTTCTTTCAGCCGTTCTACTTCTTTGATCTGCTTATAAGCTTCATGTATGAACTTTTCCGCGCGTTCTTGCTCGGTATAGAACTTTTCTTTCAGCCGTTCTACTTCTTCCCATCCTGCCTTTTCTGATTCAATCAGGGCACATAAATCATCCGAATCCGCCGTTACTTCTGCATTTCCGCAACTTGCTTTTAATAAGTAGAGATTTAATCCCCATGCTTCTCTGGTCTCATCTGTTAGCCGCTTATTCATTCTGTTCACTCTCCATTGATATACTCCATGACTTCATCGAACGTAAATTTTTCTGTAATAGCTGGATGCATGAACTGCTCCCATGCCGTTTTATAAGAGCACATAAACATATAAGCCGTATCTTTAAGTGCTTTAGCTACATTCTCTAGTTCCAATACGTTCACTCACCTTTCAGATATCCCAATTCTGTAGCAAGCTTTCGAATGGCTTTCATATCTTCTTCTGGATAGCCCCAATGTGGGCAGTATAAGCCGCCGTATCCGTTATTGTGGTTGGCATCATCATCCCCAAAGATGAAATCTTTGAAGTCGTTCACAAGCCCCCACATTGTTCCTCCACTGGTAAAGTAATATTGATGTTTAGTAGTCTTGTGAGATGAACCTTTCTGCATATGAAGCGGTACGCCAGTGTAATAATCGATATACCAAAGCTTCCGCCCGTCCCAAACAAAGTATGATGTTCTCTCTTTGGAGCTAGAATGAAGAAAGCAGCGGCCACGGCTGGCGATTTCACGAATGATTTCATTCACTATGTCAATGCGTTGTTCTCTTGTCCGTTTCATATCCTCTATCTCTCCCCTTAGAGGGCCCGAAGGCCCTAGACTTCATTTGGATAAATATCAATCTCTACTGGCTGCTCAAATGTCCAATATACGGTTGCGTGATCGCCCGAGAATGCTTCATCCAAAACAGCCTGTAGACGCTGCATAACGTCTTCTGTGATGCAATCACATACGCGATCTTCCCAACCCTCATACATGTCTGGATATTGGTTATCGATATAGTCTTCGATCATGCGTTCAGCGCTCGGTTGCCATCTTTGATTCTCGATGGTGTACCAGTGTTTGTATTCATGGTGCGGTTCCCCCAGCTCAATGATTTCTCGCTTCAATTCGGCTACCGTGTATACTGTGCTGTGTTCCTCCCTACCAATTTCCACATCGTCCGCTAATTCCGATAGCTTTAGTACCTCTGTCATCGTTCTACACTCTCCCTCGCCTTTTGTAACTGCTCCATAACTCTATCCCGTTCCTCGGCAGCCGCTGACCATCTAGCGTTAGCCGTCGTGATCCGTGCCCTAGATGCGCCTAACCCAAGTGACCGACGTGCCTCTGCTGCCTTCTCCGTTCGTTTCTCGGCTGCTACCAATTTCCGTTCCAACGCCGCTATTTGGTTCATGTTCTCTCCCCTTGGGCTTTGCCCTATAGATTCAATACGAGTTGGCCAACTTGTGCTGCAGCAACGGGATTAATCCATAGAATCTCTTCCCTACTGGCGCCGTTTTCCGCCTTTGCCTTCTTTGTTTCCCGCTTCCAATGTTTCAATCTATCGTCGTATATTTCATGGGCATATCCGGACAACAATACGGGTCCAGGATGCTTATCTAATTCATCCAGCAGTTCTATATGGTCGCTTTCCGTCATCTCGAAGCGATAGCTCGAAGTTGTTCTCGTTGCCATGATGTAAGGTGGATCGGCATATATAAGGACATTTGGTCGCCGATAGCGTGGAAGTAACTTCATCGTTGGTTGATTTTCTATCTGTACACCTATTAGACGTTCCGCCACCACTGCGATCTTTTCTGGGAATTGAATCCACTCTTTGCCTGGTAAAGGTCCATTCGCTTCTATCATGCTGCGCCATCCTGTGCGGTGTGATGTTTTTCCGCCGCGACCCTGCCAGAGCCTCACTAGCAGCCTGCGCGCTCTTTCAAGTTCATCCTCTATTGCTTCATAGCTGTGATAGTATTCCTCGCGGCTATGTGGAGTCCATTGAACCACATATGCCAGCTCGTCCGGTCTTTCGCGGATTACTCGAAACAAGTTCACTATTTCCCCATCTATGTCATTTACCGTTTCCAGCCGGCTGCGTTCCTTCGAGAACAGAACCGCACCCGATCCAAAGAACGGCTCTAAATACGTCTCATGCTCCGGCATGTTTGATATGATCCAGTCCGCCATGCTCCACTTCGATCCCGGATAGTGCAATATTCTTGGTATGCTCATGCCCTCTCTCCTTCCTTGCGTTAGTATTCTAGGAAGCAACCGCAGCCGCCGATGTCAAATAAATCTATTTGCATATCATTTTCGATCTCATAATGTAGATCCCTGATGGTAAAAGGCTTACCATCACGTTTCATAAAGCTATATCTTTGGACTTCCATGTACACACTGCTAGCAGTCGGATGAATGTATAGTTTCGGCCGAACTGCTCGGTCGTAAAAGTAATCACGATATGCATCATCCAGACGCTGCAACTCCATCTCTTCTAATTCTGGCGGCAGTTCCGCAGCCTTGATGTAACGGTAAGCTGATACGCAATTCCAAAGGTAGTGTTCTTGCTCCATAATCCTCCTAAAGACTGCTGGCATTCGCTTTTTAAGCAACTTATAATGCCCTTGTCCAGCCTTTACGCAGCGCCCATTACAGTTGTTATGCGAAAAGCCGTAATCATACATTTTCGGCTGCCGGATGCCGTGCTTCAGTAGAATTTTATCTGTCCATATGTTGTGGTCTATCAATGGCATTTCCACCCGGAACGGTGCCCAGTTCTTTACTATTGCTGGCTGCCGGTGCATCTCGTCGAAACCAATTCCGAAGTAAAGCGTGGCGCCAGTGATAAAGTCCTCTTGCCTCAGATACTCGCGGTTCCGCCATTTCTCGATGGCTGGCGGCCTTCCTTTCATGAGAAAATCACGGGCTACCTTCATTTTCAGGAGTTTCGAGCAATCACCGATCCGGGAATTGAATACAAGCTTCTTCTCGAACATGAGCTGCAACGGATTCAATCCGGCGCTGTGCGTGAGCATTGGCAAACGCAGCTTGTCCGATGCCTCATCAATAAAGCGGTACAGGTCTTCGTGCTCCCAAAGTGTGTCTGTAAAGTACAACAGGATATTGTCTTCCGGGTACTGAGTTTGAACCCAATCGGCCGCTGCAAAACTGGCCTTTCCGCCAGAAAAGAATATGATGTGGTTCATGCTCTCCCCCTAGTCATCAAACCACCCGTAACCGAACGGTTTTTCTTGTGTCGAAGCGCTCACTATATCCTTCATAAGCTCACCGAAGGTTATCGCGTTCTTTTCCGAGAGTGATTCTATGAACCGCTTTTCCTGCGCTTTCAATCTTCGGCCTGCTGCCGTTGATAGCAGTTCCATAATCGGCTCCACCCGCTTCATTTTCAGTCGTTCTTCTATCTCTGCCTTTTTCAATTCGGCTTGTCTTCGGTTGTGTTCTTCCCAATCTTGTTCATCAAACCAGAAATGGTTCCCGTGCCGAGTTCTGTATATCAGAATCCATTTCTGTAGCTCTTCCTCGTTATCTTGGATTCTCGTGTGGCAAAATCGATTGACACGCATCCCGTTTGTTTTCACACCTCTGCCGCCTCTCCCGCGTGGCATGACGTGGTGGGTATCATCATCCGGTCTTCCGCAGCCACATTGACAAATTCCGTCCGCTTCCTCGATTAGCTCTTTAACTACATCATGCGGAAACTCCGCCCGATCTGCGCGGGTTGGCGTGTGTTGATGATGAGCTAGGATCTGTTTCCTCCACGGTTGAATCTCTTTCTTTTTCTTCTTGACGAATGCCAATTTCCGACCCTCCTAATCGTGGTGTCTTCTGTTCCAACGTTCGAACGCTTCGTTTATGTCAATAGCTAGTCCAGTAGCAGCAAAACAGGTTTTGCAGCTGATTCTATACCCGCCATATTCCTCTATCACCTTTGGAGAGTCTCCGCAAAAAGGGCAATCCTTTGTACCCGCTTCGCTTGTTCCGTTATTCAATGGCTTTTCCCGCTTCCGTTGCTTGGCATCCTTGATGGATACACTTCCCGTGGAACGATATACACTGTATGCCTCCTGTTGCTGCTCCGCTGGTAGACCGGATAGTTCATAGGCGGTAGACATATTTACATTGCCTTCTTGCAGCTCTGCCTTAAACTCAGGAGCGAGGTTCTTTGATATTGCTTCCATCCTCGCAACCTGTGTTGGTGATACGTCCAATGTGCTTGCAATGAGATCCCTCAATCTTCCTGGTATCTTGTCCCGCTTCTTGATCTGTTCCAGAATTGTTCGCATCTCTTCTGCCTGCTTGATTTTTTCCCAGTCGGATAGTTGTCTCGCTGTTGAATTGGTTGTGATGAGCAGCAGCTTTTCGCGTAGCTCATCCTCTTCGGTTTCTATGATGCAGGGCACTTTCTCAAACTCCCGCTTCCCCTCTTCTGCCAGCGATAAGGCTGCGAGACGTCGACGGTGGCCTGCAATTACTCTGTATTTGTCACCGACGGGCTTCACGATCAGGTTTTGCTTGATTCCAAATGTGGCAATCGATAGTTTCAGTTCCTCGATCTGCTCCGTCGAGTAAAAGTTATCTTCGGATGGTTCTAGATCGTACACGGATATGTGCGATATTTTGTAATTGCTTACTGGCTGCTGTTCCTCTGATTTCCCGCTACCATTCAACAATTGGTTGAGGTTGAACTTTGCCACTATGCTCAACTCCCATTCGTGTCCGAATCGGACACGTTCAGATATTCGGATACGAGTTTCAGATAATCCATTGCCGCCCCGCAGCGGCGTGAATATTCGATTATCGGCATAGCGGCGAACGTGCTCTCGTCCACCTTTTCCGTTTTGCGGATATGAGTCTGGAACAGAGGGAAATCCTTTTGGTTATGCAGCCATTCTTCGCCCTGCTCGTTTACGTCATTCTTTTGGTAGCAAGTGACGAAACAACCTCTCAGGCTGATGCTTGGGTTCAAATCTTCGCGTGTATTGTCTATCTGTTCTTTCAACTCTGCCAAGCCGTCGAAAGCGAATTTGTCGATCTTAACGGGAATCAGAACGTCATCAGATGCCACTAGTGCATTGATAACAGATATGTTGATGTCAGGCGCGTTATCTATGATGCAATAGTCATAACGATCCGCTACTTGGTTGAGGGCGTTTCTAAGCCTTGTCTGCTGCGGTCTTGTAGTGTCTAGTAATACTTGCAGATTGGCGCGAAGCAGATTCATGTTTGCTGGGATAACGTCCAATCCCGCATAAGGAGTGGACATGATAATTTCATTGATGTTCAAATTCCGCTCTGTCATGACTTCGGCAATGCTGGGCTCGGCATAATTGTGAAGGCCGAACATCTTTGATGCATTTCCTTGCTTGTCATTGTCCACGAGCAGTACCCGCTTCCCATGTACTGTTGCAAGGATGTGGGCAATATTTACGGAGGAGATCGTCTTCGCCACCCCGCCTTTAAGGTTGATGATGGATATCGTTTTCATGTCAGCACCTCTTCTATTTCAATTTCGATTCTCGGATTTTTCCGATCCACCCGAAAACGGTGGGTAACATCCCCGATCTGTTTCCATCCATCGTTTTCAATAATCCCCGCTTCCTTCAACCCATCGAATATGAACTTTTGCCCCGCCATGATGTTGTCCTTGTCCCTACGCTTGTCTTTGCAGTACCAAATGATTGTCACATCGATTTTTTTGGTTCTCTCAATACATGGCAGTCGCTTCGCAGTCCACGCCACAATACTCGTATTCGTCTCTTTCATTTCCCTATAGGACGACCAATGCGATTTTGCAGCATCTATAATCTCGTTTAGCGATGGCAACTCGCCCTCAATTTCGATCTTCATGCCTTTACCCTCTTTTCGAATGTGTATAGTTGGCATTGAAATATGATCATTCCCTCGCCCTTCGGAATTTCAGGTATATTGCCCACCCTGTGATGTCGTTGTAAGCCGCTTTAGCCTCTGTAACATCCCATTTGGGGTATATCTTTTTCCAGTAGCGTTGGTTGTCTATTTCATCTCTGACAATCCGTTCTACTTGCCGTCTTGAATATTTGTGATCATTGGTTCTATATTCTGGCTTCTCTAAATTCTGCGAGCAGCTCCAACGCTTCTTGCCTTTTGGATCTTTCATGAGGTATCCTGACAAGTCTTCTAATCCGTTGTCATTTGGCTGCAACCTTTTCGTGTTGGCATATCCAATCCAGTCACCCTTTTGCTGCCCTTTCTTCTTTGGTCTTCTCCACAGATTCTCCACCACATCCCGTTCCAACCCGCCATTCATGATGATGTGATGATGGAACCTCTTCTTCTTTCCCCTCGTCTCATCTCCACCCTCTGTGATGAGAACATACTTTAACGGGGGCAATCCTTCTTTCTTCCTTCTGTGCGCCACTCTCCGTAAGTAGTTCGCCACTTCCTTCATAGCCTCTTCTAACGTCTCTGGTTCTATGGCATAGGTAAGGATTACGTGCAGATCCTCTTCCCCAAAGTTCGTTTTCACTATCAGTTTGCAATATCTCTTTGCGTTTTTATCATTAAGGTTCTTCTGCTTGGGAAGACTCTCTTTCTTCTTCTTCGCCCTTCCTCTTTTTAAAGGAGTTAGGATGGTGTGATTGTAAATGTCCACCTCCATATACTCCTCGCCACAATATATCTTCTTCTCTCGCATGACATTCTTCACGGCTATATTCCCCCAGCTGTATATTGCCGAGTATATCTATCCTGCTGCTGTATATTGGGTTGTCCTATTTCCCTCTGTACTCCCCATCGTAGGAAAGATAATACCCTTTACAAGCTCGATAACGCATAACGCGTTGCCTTGTCGCCGCGAAGTTTGCTATACTTATTAAAGGATTGATTTATAGCATTCCGCTTTGACTTCGCCCCGTGTACGCTTCTGCTAAAGCGTCCATCGGGGCGATTTCATTTCTATATTCATTTCTTTTCCAATCTCCTTACCTCGACTGGACTTGCTATCACTACGCTGTTTCTGGTTTTATCCAGCAGCTCCACTTGCATAAACATGCCTGTTTCGCTCTTCCGGTAAATGATCGCTGAGATGTGACTGTATGTAATTCCTCTGTGCTCAACTGGCACGCCATGCGTCATAACTTCTTTTAATTCTTCGCTTGTCACGGTCTAACTTCTCCTTAAGTTGTTGGTATTGCCGTTGATAAAACTGCCGCGCGCTGGCTGATTGAGTTGTATCCCGCATTTGTAGCAAATTGCCACAGGTGCGAAGCCATTGTGCTCTTGTCATGCCACTCCCTCCTTTCCAATATTTAGTTGTGATATATCACCTATCCCTATTACAATAGAGTTGTCCAGACA
This sequence comes from Paenibacillus alvei DSM 29, assembly GCF_000293805.1. GTDB lineage: Bacteria > Bacillota > Bacilli > Paenibacillales > Paenibacillaceae > Paenibacillus_B > Paenibacillus_B alvei. The sequence goes on from NZ_AMBZ01000015.1 coordinate 26,870, forward strand.
CCATTGAAGGGAGGGTAACTTATTTGAAACATGATATTTTTGAAATGATTAATACGATTGATAGACTAAACCACAACTTAACGCCTACTTTGACAAGATTATTAGAACAACAAAACAGATTAAGAGAGAGTTTTAGACCTGCTACTTCAGCTTTGGCTACTGCTATGGAAGCCAATTATTTGGCAGCATCCAGATTCTCAGACGCTCTTCTTCCTGTAGCAAAGGAATGGGAAGCTGTTGCCGACTTCATTCGTGAACAAGATTATAGTCATCTTTTTATAAGTGACTCGTTATCTTCAAAACTAATGGATTTAATTGAATCAGTTGAAACAGAAGTCCCTGGGGCCAAAGAAGAAATTTTTAGAAAGGCCGATATCAACGGTGTATCGATTCAAGCCAATGAGATTGATTTCCAAAAATTTTATCGCATTTTAGCTGTAGTTCTACCCTTGTTATTCGCTATCATGTCACACCACGATGCCGTAGCCAGCAGCGAACAGAGTAGGCAACAGCATCAGGAAATCACAAATCAATTCGATAAAAAATTTCAAGAGCTGTTTGAGTTAATTAAGTCCGTTGCTTCTAATCCAAAACCCGATCAATCTTCCGAGACAAAGATTCCCGAAGAGCATTCATATCCTTCAAAAAATCCTTGTTCAACTGGTCGTATTGACGATTAAGTTCTTCCCTTTGCTCAATCAGCTGTGCATACTGCTGGTTGAGCAACACTTGCCTCCCAACCGCCAATCCAAGAAATAACGTCAGAATACCTGATCCCACAATCGCAAAATTAGTTACATATTTTTGCCATGTTTTTCCTGACTTCATGTTTATACCCCCTTTCTTAATTGGCTATAGATCCTGTAATGATTCAACGCTTAATTCCAGGTTGGAAAATTGCCTTTGAGCTTAAAGATGCAAAAACTTTGAACGATACTCCATAGTTCGGTACACAGCTTCTAAGGTTTCGTATGCCTCGGCGTATGAAACCTTAGCTTCCTTCAAAACTGAAATAATCTTTTCAACTAGCTCCTGATTTAGCTCTTCCGAAGCCCAATTCGGTTCTTTTGCAATCGGAAACCTTCTCATTTACTTCCCCCTCTCTTCATAATCTCTACCGATGCATACAGCCCCGCATGAATTGACCAGCCATATTCGTCGTGACTTTCCAAAATTCGTTTAAACGGCGCATGCTCAAACTTCCCTGCGTTCATGACTTCGATACGGTCTGTTCGGTTAAGTTCAATCATGCTGCCATCTTCACGCTGGATAGATACTTTTCCATCTTCAACTACTAATTGACCAGTGATAATCTCTGACTTGCTCATGGTGGTTTATCTCCTTTCTATATGGCTTGTCCACCGCATCGGCTCCTAGGAGCCGACTTCAATCTTGTGGCGTGAACCTGTCACCATTTCAGCAATAGCCACCTTGCAACGATCTGGTAAATCAGTTGCAATTGGATCAATTTCAATTCGCTTACCTTCTGACATGACGTAATGTGCTACTACTTTTAAGACAACTCGTTTGCGCATTTCACCGCCTCCCAGTGAATCATATGCTTGATAAGATGATGGACTACCCTATTTGGAACTCTGCAATTGTTCGACCGAACCAACAGCTTTAATTTCAAGGAAAATTTCTTTTATGAGTTGAGTTTTCTTTGCTTTTTTCTCCTGTTCTGTCAAGGTCATCGCTCCTTTAAGTCGCCTAATTGTTGACTCACTCTGCAAAAAAAATCGTCCATTCGACGTTTAAAAAAGCAGCTATCCTTTTTGCCAAAGCAACAGAAGGCGGACGCTTTCCATTTTCGATATTACTATAATATTGTCGACTAATTCCAACACCATCAGCGATTTGCTGCTGGCATAGATTCATCTTTTTTCTTTGCGATTTAAGCGCCTCCACCTAAGCCACCTCCCTCCATATATTAAAGTCGCCTAAATGTTGACTCAATCATATATCAACATATAGGCGATGTCAACCGTCATATTTCATTCTTTTTCGCCATTTTGTCAACTATATGTTTACTTTTTAAAATAAGTGTGTATAATATCATTCAGGAGGAGATAAATCGTGTACGGAAAAAATTGCAAGAACTAAGAAAGATTGAGGGTTGGACACAAGAAGAAGTGGCGAAGAAACTCGGTATAAGTAAACAGACGTATTCTCACTATGAAAACGAAAAAAGGCGTCCGAGCTTAAATACCATCAGAGAACTAGCTTCTGTATACCAAGTAAATATTGATGATATATTTGCGGAAGAGAAAATTAGTGATTTGATTATGCTCCCTGTGGTGGGCAAGATTTGCTGCGGAGAAGGGGCGCTTGCGTACCAGGACATTGAAGGATACGAACCCACTCCAAAAGATTGGCTTAATGGCGGTGAATATTTTTACTTGAGAGCCAAAGGTGATTCTATGATTGGCGCCCGTATATTCGACGGTGACTTGCTCCTGATTAGAAGACAACCAGAAGTTGAAAATGGAGAAGTTGCAGCTGTTTTGATTGGTGACCAAGCTGTATTGAAACGTGTTTATAAAAATGGCGATCAATTAGTATTGCAATCAGAGAACCCCAACTACCCACCGATTTTTGCCCCGCCATCTGACGCAATTGTTATTGGCAAGCTTAAAATGAATGTTATTAAATACTAAGGAGTGATCGTTTTGAGAGTAGCCGCATATATTCGAGTGTCTACAGATGAACAAGCTGACAAAGGTAACTCTCTCTCGGAACAACAAGAGCGGCTTATTTTGTATTGCAAAGGCATGTTGTGGAATGAGCCTGTAATGTATATAGACGATGGATATAGCGCCAAAGACTTGAAACGACCTGCAATTCAAAGACTGTTGAACGATGTTCGGCAGAATAAATATGATGTTGTTGTAACTTCAAAACTCGATAGATTTTGCCGTAATCTCTTGGACTTACTCCAATCAATAAAATTATTGGAGCAACATGATTGTAGTTTTGTGTCAGCTAGTGAGCGCCTCGACACAACTTCCGGTCCTGTTGGCAAAATGGTCATGCAGCAACTTGGCTCTTTCGCTGAATTCGAGCGAGCTCGTATAAGTGAGCGCGTGAAGGATAACATGCTTCCTCTTGCAAAAAAAACAAGCAAAGCTTTAACTAGGCCGTGTTATGGCCTTGATGTCGTAAATGGTTACTATGAAATTAATAAGTCTGAGGCTGAATTCGCTAACCTTATGTTTGACTTAGGAGAGGATGGATACGGCCATCGAAAAATTGCACAGATATTAAATGAGCGCGGCTCCAGAACAAAGAAAGGTTATCTTTGGGATCAGACCAGTGTTAAGCGTTTAATGCAAAACCCTGCACTGGCAGGAATGAAAATTTATAATAAGCGAATGAATAGAGATGGAAAAACTGTAATTCGTCCGATGAGTGAGTGGGTAATAAGAGAAAATAATCACCCTGCTGTAATTCAACTTGAACGATTCCTTAGAGTAAACGAAATAATGAAATACCGTTCAAAAGCACATAAGCATGCCGATAGTGAAACATATTTATTAACTGGCGTTTTAAAATGTAGGCATTGCGGTCGAAATATGAAGGGTTCTACAAGCAGACACAAAACAAAATATGGCAAGTACACTTACTATAGATACATTTGTGCATCTTATGTTTCAGGATACGGCTGCTTCTACCATGCTGTACACCGTGACGATATTGAGAATTTGATAATTAAAGAAATACAAATGTTGGGTCAAAAATCAAATGCCGAGATTAAGGTTGCTTCCCCAAAAAACCAACATGATAAAGTTCGCGATCTCGAAAATCAACTCGCTAAAATAAGCAAGAAAATGCAAAAGCAAATCGAAGCGTATGAAAATGAACTAATTTCAGCCGAAGATTTGAAGCTTGCAAGGCAACGCGTCGAATCCGAGAGAGAGGATATAAGCACTCGCTTGTCCAAACTTAAAGAGGAAAAACCCAATTCACAAAACATTGTTAAACATGCCAATAACCTCATGAACGATATCACTGGGATAGATCGTATCAAGGCAAAAAATGCAATTCGCTCACTTATTGCACAAATTGAAATCGAGAATGGTGAGTCGATCAGCATTACATGGAATAGTTGTGTCTAAGTATACAATAGGTTCTCCCTTGGCCTGTATGTAGGTGGCCGTCCATGGGTCCCCCGCAGCATTGCTATAGAACAACGCTTTCTCATGCGCTACAAAATGAGGTCCTAGCCCTGCCTCCTCCAACTGCTGCGGCGTCGCATCCTTCGTCAGCTTATGCACCATTGTGGCAATCATTTCGAGATGGGCGAATTCTTTAGAACCAATATGTTATCAGTGATTAAAATATATTAAAACCCGTCCCTGTCGCTATACTGGATTCACCTAACAGGGGCGGGTTTTCTTATCATTTACATAATTGATTATGTTCTAGGCATTCCCATTCAATAGCGTCTTTAAAAGCGATTTTATACACATACCCCACAAAGTCTAAGAGTTCGTTGAGTTTTTCTTCGATCTCCAACATACACGAACCCACATCTTTGTTTACATAGTCGAACTCCTGATAATAAATCGTCAATTTTGTGTAGAATTCTTTATTATCTTTATAGAGTTTGTCTTGTAATTCTTGAATTCTTAGTTTCATGAATGTTTCCGAATTTTGCTTCATATATGTCATCTCCTTATAGGAATATATTAGTATATTCTCATGGTTAATAATACCTGTAATTAATGACAATTAATGTATGCTCATATATTCATATATATGTGTATAAGCTCATATATTCATATACAATATTACTTCCCCATTTGAGACATTATTTAAATAGGAAAAGCCCCAAAAATAATGAACTACACCTCCAATGTTAGTTCATATCTGACAAATGGATTGCGGTTCGTAATTCGGGGCATTAACGTTTAGATTCCGGTATCATATTGTCATACACTGGCTTGTTGCATTTGACACATTTGGTACACCCCATTATCCAGCGCCCACGCATTGCAGCCATGCAGCCACATAAGTATGGCGGTTGGTCTGCTTTCTTGCTGGTTGTTGATTCGGCAGCATCTCTCTTCAGTCTTTCATATATCCTCCTTAATAAAACGGAACATTTGTTCTTATTATAATGCGAACATTTGTTTTGCTTCAAGGCCAAAAAATAACCTGCCAATATGACAGGTTACTCTTCAACCAATATTAATAACTCGTTAATGTCACAATCGAAATAATCACATAGCTTGTCCAAAAGATCCCGAGGGAACTGTTTCAAATCATCATTGTACATTTGGCGTACCGTCTCATAGCGATAATCTATGTCACGAGCTAATTGCCGTATTTTAATTCCTCTGGAATCGGCCATTTGTTTTAAATTGGATCGAACATGCTTCATCAATACCACCTCTTAATCAATATATTACGGCACTAAAAAAGTGTCAAATTATTGTTGACTCGAAAATAGTGTCATGATATATTATAGATGTGGATGACACGAATTTAGTGTCGGAAGCAGATTGGAGGTGAAGGGCGTGAAAGATACGGTGCAACTTATTACGGCCATCATCCAGTGTGTCACCGCATTCATCTTGTTTCGTAATAGCCGTAAAAAGTAAAAGGTACTTAACTTTGCGGGCTGCGCATAGTAAGTACCTGGGAGGTCGCCTGCCTGCGGCCTCCTTCACCAAAATCTTATCACGACCTTCACCACATTTTCAAGGTATGAAGGAGGATGGACAAGCTATGAATTTCATCGTCTGGGTACTCATCGTTGGGACATTGATTCTTAGTATCGCCGGGCTGATTAGGGCCCAACGTAACCGTAGGTAAATATCCTAAGGAGGTTTTACCGTGGACAAGAAGGAAGTAAGTGATATCACAATAACATTCCAGTTCGTGAATACAATGCTTAGTGTCGTAATTCTTTTGGTACTTCTCTGCAAATGACGTCGAGGGGCTTCGGCCCCATACACGAAACCTAGTAGTAATATATACTGTAAACAGATCAGTTCGAAGGAGTGTAGGAAATGAAAATTGATGTTTATGAGGAACGTTTTGGAAGCAAGTTGGTTGCTATGTTGGTGGCAGACGATGGATCAAAACGTGAATTGGTAAGATCAGAAATAGGCAATGATGATCTGCTGAATAGAATTGAGGCTATGAATTTATCACATCTGACAGTTACATTTCATTGGGCGGCTGATAAGTGTAAGGTGTGTGACGGTACTAAATCGTATGAGCTGGAACAAGGCGGGATTGTTACTCCTGTATCCTGCACTTATTGTGACGATGATGGTAATTGGTTGGCGATAGGAGAGTAACCAAACACGAGCTGCAGGGATGCCCTCCCATACAGCTCGTGTTTTTGTGTGGGCAAGCCCAACACATTTCCAGTATATCACATAATTGAGATAATGGAATGAACCGTTCGACCATCACCTCGGAGACTAACTGAGTCGTAGCGGAGTTGTGATGACCCACTTCCATCCAGGAAGATGCCATCTGTGAGCGCGCCACTGCCGATCTTCTGCTTGATGGCCGTCCTAAAAGATTCTACCGTACAGGGTGAATTCGTGACGACCATCCAAAGGCTCAAGCTGGATCCATATACGAGTGCAGTCCGGAACGCTTTCCCGCTCATATTCGGCATGTTCTGTTCGCTAGATCTCTGCTTCCAGCCCCTATCGTCCTGTAGCGACATCGAGATCCCGCCCTGTGCCCAATACCGATTGCGATCGGACACCTGCAGTTCGCCAGCAGAACGAACAACCTGGATGCTATAACGGCGTGCAGCAGCGTCCCACACCAATGTGCCTCGGGCATACTTTGCATTGAACCAACCGGAGCCGTATGCCCCACGATTCCCTTTTACTGGCTTGTCGTTTTGGACTGCTATCGACAACAATGCTCCGCTTGCAAAATCGAAAAAACCGCCATTTACGGCGGTCATTTTCTGGTTGCATATACTTGTCCGGCATGGCCGTAACTGCACATCGTTGGGACTACACTTCAACGAGTGGAGCACGACGCCATTTGACGCCGTGCATTTGCTGTACACCGCTTTGCTCACTGTGTCGCCCCCTTCGTGAGGGTTGCTTTCTTAGCTGACTGATCCCACTTTACATTTAGGCCGCAGGCTTCAGCTATAGCACGAACAGGCGCGTAGGTGACGTTATTTACTAGGATGCCGTCTTTTACCTGCTTCCCATCAACTTCGATTGTGACATGCTCCTTAACTGGCTCGGGCTTCGGCTGCTGCGGCTTGCCCTGGCTAATCATTTCATTATCAATCATGTTCAAAAACTTCGACCAGTGAGGAAGGATTCGGCTCGGACAGTTCTTTTTCGTCCAGTGGCCGTGAGGCACTACCCGTTGAAGCGTCAGGCCATGTCGTTTCAATAGCTTCGCCACAAGCCAAGCGGCGTTCTTCCAAGCAACCTCTTCGTTCATTTCATCGTACATACATATTTCAATGCCGATGCTCGTCGAGTTACCAGGCCCATTGCCATCTGTGCAATGCCAACCCTGCTCGTTGTCGCGCAAATGCTGGTAAACCTCATTATCATCCACTGTGTAGTGCCATGAAGCTTGTCTTCCGCCGCTTCCGTTCAATACATAACGAGAATGTGATTCAGCGGTTGCATCCGGCTTCGTGTTATCGGTGTTGTGTATCGTGATATATTGCGGATTTTCCATAGGTTTGTCTGGCTTGTTCGGACGTCCGTCCGGAAGAAGCCGTTGTTTAATTTCGATTGTCATGATTATCTACTTCCTTTCCCTTCTCGTTCAATTGTTCAAGAAATGCAACTAACTTCGGTGGTAAGTCCACGCCGTAAACTCCCAAGTTTTCAACGACAGATAGCCCCTCACGTCCGGCATAAAAGAATATCGCGATGGTTCGGAATAGGAGTGAACCAGGTTGGATCCAAGAATCGATGAGAGCGGCCAGACCAATCACGAACAGAATCGTAATTTTTCGAATACCACCCCAGAACATAACCTCGCTGTTCAATGTTTTTGTTTTAATAGCGCCAAGAACACCGGTAACGTAATCAGCGGCCATAAGTGCAAGTAAAAAAATCAGAGGCTTATCCCAACCACCTAACAAAGATCCGAGTGTTCCGATAAATGCAGCGCCTGCCCCCAAGGAAGCCTCTTTTGCATTAGCTCCTGCAGCGGCAGTCCATACTGTAAGTCCTAACTCTTTAAAGCGATCCATACTTATCCCCCTTTAGGTGAAATATAAATAGCCCCCGACATTAGCCGAGGGCATAATAAAAGCGCCACCTATGCGGTAGCGCCTTATTGTGCTGTGCCGTTGATTACTTCGTTAACGGCGTCTCTGAGATTGTATAGTTTCGGAACTTGCTCCATTTTGTAAACTCCAACCATGACCAGTCCAACCCATACCTTCACAAGCCCACTATCTTTCGTAAAATTCATTCAAATCACCCCTTCTTATTGCGGTGGTGCAATCATGATAGTCAACTCTGCAACCGACTGTTTAAGCTCGTCCACTTCTTCGCTCAAAGGCTTTTGATAGGTTGGTTTCTCTGGCTCTGGCTGATTCGGATCAGGATACGAAAATTCAATTTCTTTTGTGATTGGATTGACTCGGTAGCCATTACTCACCGCAAAGTCTTTGGCGTACTGTTTATATTCCAGTTCAATGTAATCAAAAAACTCTCGATTGCGTTCAGACAGGGCTGTATACACTTTAATGTCGTGTTCGATGGTTGTCACGAACACATCCCCCGAACGCTCACCAGTATCAACCAGTTTTTCGCCTGTTACTATGTCATAAAAGATTCTACGACCGATTTTCAACCGTATCCCTCCTAACCATAGACTATTACGCTTGCTGGTTTATTGCTGTCATCTTCATAACGCGATACGGGTACTACAAAACTGGTAGGTGTTATTGTAGCCAATACAGATCCATTTAGTTCAGGTAGTGTATCCCGGAAAACTACTTGATGATTATACGATGCTCCGTTCACTGATATAGCTGGGTTGGTATACAGATCAAAAGCTGCTAGTTGACTATAGTATTTGGAGAAAACGACAATGCCTTTTGCTTGGAAACTCAGTCCGGTGACTACAATGTAATAAAGTCCCCACGTAGTTGTGTCACCTTCTGAGATAAGGAAATTCTTAGGCCACTCAGATACGGACGTCGTAATCCTTGCCATTGGCACGCCCGTAGTAATCTGGCTAATTTTCTGCGCCAATACCGGATAAGTGTCACTGCCCGATGCTGGTATTCCTTTGCCAGTGATAGCGGCAGCGACTTGATTTTTCCCGTCACTGGCTGATTGAAAAGCCTCGTTTGCTCTGTCATATGCACTTTTGACTGCGTTTGCAGTGGCGCAATGTTGCGCGGAAGTGCTCTGAACGGAATCAAGTAATGGTAAACGAGTAGCATCCATTATCCCAGATACTATATCTTTAGCATCGTGGGTGTGCTGTTTAGGTGCTACATTTTCAAGTGCTGCTTGTGCATCGACTATTCCTTGCTCAATTTTATTCATGTTTGCTGCAATGATCGGTGTTCCTGGTTCGATTATGTTTCCTTCAGCCGGTAACAATGTCACTGTACCATCTGGATTATTTTGCATCCGAAAAGTACGTGGTCGCTCAACTTCACGGTTTTTCCATTCCGTTGGTGCATATGGCATTTAAATCACTTCCTCTCCACAAATGTAGGCCCCACAATACCTAAAGTTATCAATGTTGCCTTGGTAATAAAAATGCAACAAGGCCAGATTGTTCTCTAACCGTGCTGCATCCTTGTAGTCAAATGGATCGTTTGATTTCCAATCCAGTTTATTTGATATCCAGCCAGCAGGCTTATACCGTTGTTGCAACTTAAATACGTTACTCTCGATCCGGTTAAGACTGTCAGCAAACTCAATACGTTTCATATCTCGGTTAGTAACAACATCGAGTTGTGGAGTTCCTCCAAAATATCCAATGAGTAATGCTATTTCCTTTGTGTTACTCTCGACCCGGTTCAAATCTTCAAAATTGTAAAAGTCATTGGGAGCCCACTCAGTTTTAGGTTCGATCCACACGACTATACACCGCCCTTCGTTTCCGTCTTCCCCGAAAGGTAGCCTTGGAACTGAAATTCATTTTTCGTTATCCTTGATTGCTTCTTGGCACCGAAACTATCTTCGACTAAAACGATGTCTCCAGGTTCAAGACACGGATTTTGGCGCCAGTTAACCTGATAAAGCGCTCTGAGATTTGATTCTGATACGATCCATTCCGCTACACCCGCGGCAAGTTCACGAGATTGTATGAGGGGGTTATCACACTTCAAAGTCGCCCCTTCTTTTACTCCCTCATTGTAAAAAGTCTCTTCCTGTTTCTGTCCGCCAATATAGACCGTCATGATTAGAGACTGCACCAGCTTATCTAGCTTTATTTGTGGTTCCTTGTATACATTGTCAAACGTTATATTCTTCATATCGTAGCCATTATCTACGGCTGGATATGTCATTTCACCCACGAAAATATCAGACCCTGCATAGACCATGTACGTCGTTTGTGCGTCAAGCGCCTTGAACTGGCGTATATTTAATACTCCCTGTCTGTCCTGGTATACAGCGCATTTTCCAGCTATCCCGATACATTGCAGCGCTTTGCGAGCCTTTACCTTTTCGGGAAAGCCATTCGTCGGGATGCCCTTCAACCCATCATCAATAAAGTAGCTTTCGATACCTGTTCGATGCATAATGTCCTCAGCCAAACTGTACAACGTCCCACCCGCCGACTGAGTATATTCCCGTTGTTCTAACAACTCAAAGATGTTTCTGGCAGTCAGCGTCGTTGTGAGGGCTCCTTCGTCACTTTGCCAGTCCGTGAGATAGTATTTCTTGAAGTTAATATATTCGAATTCGTTTTCGGTGACTTCTACCCCAAGTGACAAGCTAACTTCCTGCCGCTCTTTCAGGAAGCGGTAAAATCCCTGTGGGTTCAGTATATTAAACTCCTTATCTGAATTATCGATCGTAAACTTGAGTTCGTTGGCCGGCAGTGTGTCGCCCACAATATTCATTTGCTCCACGAGGCTAACTTTAATTAACTTATCCCCGTCATATTCCTTAATTACACCAAAGTCCATTTCTGTAATACGTGCCCGCCGGTATGGACTTCCCCATTTGTGAATGGTAATCATGATCTTTCCATAGTTGTCTAAACCATGTACCCATACAAATGTCGTGTTTGTATTGCCTGTAACCGATTCGCGAGCTATTTGCGTACCGTCAAGACGATACACATCTATATCAAAGTCGGCAGCGTATTCCCCTGCTAGAACATCGAAATATATAGTTAGCCCCATAGAATTGTGTTCTTCACCAAATGTCCATGTGGCGGCCTGTGGAGGGTTGAATACACTGTTTTCGTCAGCTATGACGTTACTCCACCAACCTAATTCGCTGTCGTCTTGCTCGGGGCGTGGCGGTATATAAAAAGAACCATCCAATCGGAAGTAATCACGTTCAAATGTAGCATATTTATGAGACATCTCCCGAATCTTGTTTGTCAACTGACTCTTTCGACTTATTTCAGCCTCAGTCGTGACTGAAACAGAATTGTCTTCGTATGCCTCGTTATCCAAGATTTCAAAGCTAACCTTAGCTGCTGTCATTCTGGTAGGTGCATATACAGCCTGCTTATACTGTTGTGATACTTCAATCATGCTGCAGCGCCTACCTTTCTATGACATTGAATTTGATGTCTTTCCAGCGTATATTACCGTTTATATAATCCATAGCCCCAACCGTTCTATCGCCAGCATAAAAGCTTCCACTGCGGCGCGACCCAGTTTGTGGATCTAGGTACTCTACATTAAAAAATACAGGTGAGACGGCATTAAGAACTTGCTGTAATTGTTCCTTGGTAAGATATTTCCACGCTAGTTCAAGCTTCCTCTTTGTTGCGATACGTTCAATTATCATTGTGCCGCGGGCATTACGTTCTGCTTTTGATATATCTTGTATTCCTACGTTGTAATCAGATGGAGTGGGAAGATCCACCCCATTCACTTTGATCATGCTACCCACTCCTTTCTATAACGGTTGAATAATTGTGCTTCCGATTCGGCCTTGTTCTTGAGATAAGTACGGGTTCAACACTCTAGCGATTGTTGTACCATCCAGTTGTAGGACAATATCTCCACCACCTGACTGAGTTTGTTGGCCGCCGCCAGAAATCTGCATGGCTGCCATTACTGCAGATCCAAGAGCGCTTGCCAGGTTGTTTACGAAACTGGTATTTTCCAGAGGTACTACTGCCTCCTTACCGGCCTCCCCAATCATTGCTAGTGTAGGTGAATCAACAATCCCGCCACGTGCCAGTTTAAGGATTGGAGAGATATTAATACCAAAAACCCTTTCCCGCATATTCTCCCAATACGTCCCAATCAGGCAAACTGAAACTAATATTGTTGAGTCCACTAATAACCCAGTTTATGCCGTCAATTATCAGGTTTAAAGGAATTTTTACAATCCCCCAAAGAGAATCAAATATCCCTTTAAAAATAGTTCGTACACCCTCCCAAGCCTTTTGCCAATTGCCGGTGAACACACCAACAATAAAATCTATGAGCCCACTAAAAACAGTTTTAAGTCCATTAACAATTGCTTTCACACTGTTACCAACGTTTTCGAATACAGTTTTGAATGTCCCAGCGTAAAACTCTATTAATGGCTTCAAGACGTTTTTCCAAAGGAATTCATATACTTTAATTATTCCTTCCATAATTGGCTGGAACACGTCTTTCAAATACTCGCCTAAAGGCTTGAGTACTTTATTCCACCAATGGCTGAAAATCTCTATGACACCTTCGATAACTTTATAGAATGCATCAGCTAAGAATTCACCTAATGGTACAAGTACATCTTCCCATAGTATCTTAGCAACCTCTGCTACAGCCTCAAACGCGATTACGAGTGCTTCATTGAGGATCGTTGCTACAGGAGTCAAAATAGACTTCCAAAACCATCGTAGAAACTCACCAAATGGTGTAAGAATTTCATTCCAAAGGAATTTTGCCACCTTAATAACTGCGTCCCACGCGGCCACAAATACGCCAGCTAGGAAAACACCTAATGGGGCTAGTACGTTATTCCACACCTCAATACAAACTGCTTTGACGGTTTCGAATACTGGGATTAGGAAGTTTTTTAACTGCCCCCATAGTCTGTCGACCGCGTTTCGGAAATTCTCATTAGTTGTGTACGCGGTAATGAATGCTCCAATAAGAGCTCCAATTGCAACGACAACGAGTGTTATTGGATTCGCAACCATGGCGGCCATGAGACCTCTGACCGCTGCAGCAAATCCCTTTATAAACTCAATGATACCAATGATAGTCTTGTATACTGCCAGTCCAAGCAAAGCTCCTGCCAGTCCGCCGAGCGCTATTTGTACATATCCAAATCCATCACCGGCAAGATAACTGACAAACTCTATCATTTTTTCTAAGAGCCAGTTGATCCCGTCCAAAATACCGCGTGTTGCTGCGTTTGTTTCTGGATTTAGAAAGTCAACGAACCATCCGACAACAGGCAAAATAAAGTCATTATAAATTCGCAACCCTAACCGAGAAATTTCCAATCCCAAACTAACAATGTTTTCAAGGAATACTGATCCGCCATTGTCCCACACACTAACAAGCAACACTCCGAAACTTTTCAGCACAGACTTAGTTCCTTCTACAGCCCTCGCAAACTCCTGTGTAACACCTTGACCATGTTTGTCCCATGCTTTTTTGAAAGGTTCAAATATTGTAGAAAGAATTTTCTTGACCTTTTCCGCCATCATTTTTATCTGATTTGGTATCGTGTCAGTGTCTACATCTGGAACGCCTAATTCCGGAATTGCTGCATTTGCTCCGCCAGCCTTATCCCCATTATCTTTTTCCCCTGCTCCACCTTTATTTTCAACCAACTGATTGACCTCGTCGAATCCAGCAACCGATCTAGAGGCTTTTTCGGCTTTCTTTCCTGCTTTCTCCGCTGATTTCCCAGCGCCATCATAAGCAGCTCCCAGATTATTCACGGCAGTTGTTTGCCCTGCTGTGTTCTTGGCTTGCTTCTGACTCACTCCGAAAAGTGCCTGCATGAATTGTGCAAATATGTTCATTACCTGTGCCAAGGCAGTTGCAAATGCGGTCAAGGCAGGGAGTACAGCATTATAAATTGGCAAGAACGCTTGGCCCAAAGCTAGTTGTGCATTTTTTAACTGAGCAACAAAGGCTGCTTGACGTGAAGCGGTGTTATCTGCAATCTCAAGTCCGTATTTTTGTGCAGCTTGCTCCATAATTGCAAAGTAGCGGATAGTTTGTTGTGTATGGAAATCAAGTTGATTCCAAGACTTACCGTTGGCAAATTTTTTGAAAGCGTTAGTGGATTCAATCATGGCAATATTTACATTAACGCCTAAATCCTCGATCGCTTCCGTGTTCCCCAGCAAACCGGATCGAATCCGCTCCATTGTGTCTTCCATTGTCCTACCTGTACTTGTAGCTATTACTGCCGATGCCTTTAATAGATCCTGAGTACGTTGTGCTGTTTCCGCCGTTCCTTTAGAAAAGGTACTAAGTAAGTTGGAATAAATAGCGCCATATTTAACCGCCTCAAGCCTTGACATTCCGAAGGCGTCAGCGTTTTCGTTAGCCCATCGTTGGAACTCTCTGGCGCTTGCACCCATCATACGGTTTATCTGCTGCAACGACGCTTCAAAGGTCATAGCATCCTTGGCTGCAGCCTTAAACATAGTCCCAATACCCAGCGTTGCAATCGTGGCTGCCATAACACGGAATGCGCTTTTTATGCTATCAGTGGCGTGCTTCACATCTTTAGCTGAGTTTGTTAATTCCCTCTTTAGATCCGCCAGTTCTTTTTTCAATCCACTGGTTTCTGTTGTTATAAGAATTTGTAATTCCTCAATCGTCGTTGCAGACATTTGGTTCACCCCGCTTTCGGCGTTCCGCTGCATATGCTTCAATTCGGGATTTCATAAGTTCCCAGTTCTGCTGTCGCTTCTGTTCCTCAAACATCCCCGGAAAAGCCTCATTTAATGTTGGGTACTTGGCCGGATTATTAACAGCAACCCCGAGTAAATTCCCTAGTTTATATATCAGCGATGCTTGTATTTGAAGCTCTGACTTAACGCGACGATGATTTCCTTGAATGGCAGCAAGTATTTCTTTGTATGTCATATCCCAAAAAGAAACTGCATCCACCCCGTTTTCAATGGCAGGTAGATACAGTTTCTCAAACAGTTCTGTTAAGTTTTTTGGGGCTTCTCCTACTCCGTCTTGCTCTCTTTCGGCGCCCCCTTGAAAAAACCACTGATCTTCAATACCTCTACCAGTTCTTGAAGGAGTCCAGCATACGACCCGTCGCCTTCAACATATTTATCATAAATACAGTAGACATCTTCAAGTGAAATTCCGTGCTCATAAGTTTGGAGTGCGCCGTGTAGAACTATAAGAAGTGTCTCTATCCCTGGAAGTTCATTCAGATTCCCCTCACCAAAAATCGAAAGTAGTGGCTTGCCAATTTTTCGTTCGATATCCACAGCAATTTTTGCAGTAACGCGCAATTTGTATTCTTTTTCTCCAACTCGAAGCGTGCTATATAACATGTGATCGTCTCCTTTAATGGGTATGTTCAAATAAAAAAGCACTCCCGAATGAGAGTGCCTAGAAAAATTATTTAACTTGTAATTTAATAATCATATCAACTGGGGTGAATTTCTTTTTGTATTTCTTATCCCATTCCTTTTTACTGATCTTACCAGACATTACACCGTTGATAGCGTTATTGAACTCATCGTTGTAATCGAGAAGGCTATATGTGAGCACAAAACCATCTTTTTTAGCTGGCTTTTTAACTAATAGTGTAATAGTATCCTCGACGGTGCTATTCTTTTTCACCTTTCCGGTAAGATTCTTTCCGATTGTATACAATCTCGTATCTTTTTCCTTTTCACCACCAGGAAGTGTGATTGTCCATGCAATCGGCAGTTTAGGGAAGTTGATATCGGTTTTTCTTCCATTTGTGTACTTTACCTTCAACACTAAGTTACGATAGTCTGCAGCCTTCACAATGTTACTTCCGTTTGCAAAATACTCGCCGTTGTCGTCGCGGTAATTATCTTTTGTACGGTCTCCTTTGATCTCTTCAAGTGTAGCGCTAGTCACCTCAACCGTTATACCATCTTTGGTCAACTTCATTGGAGCGACTTGTTTACCTGCTGCAAACGCGCTTGTTGAAAAGCAAAGAATTAATACGAGTGCCATTATAACCGTCTTCTTCATCGTAGTGCCTCCAATCTATGGTAATATACGTTCTATACTACCATAGATTTCATGCTTATGGAGTTGCAGTTGGATGCGTTACGGAAATGTCACTTTGCAAACTCATGCTACAGGTGAACGTCATAGCAGCGTTAACCGATGCTGCATCCATCTTAACGTTCACGTAAGCATCGAATTGATGTCCTGTACCGTCTGGATACTCAACCTTAAATGTGGCTACTGTATTACTATCTTGTAGACCGCGAAGAATACGGTAATTACTTGCGGCCGTAGCGTTGTCATACAGAAATTTAAAAGCGAGGTCGCCCAGGTCGCGAATACCTGGAATATACTTTTTAACCCCGTCCTTCAATGTTGTAACTTCCACCTTTTCTGGATCGCCGCCCATTTCTGGAACTTCCATCAAGAATGGAATTTCTGTAAATGTTGATCCCCCACTTGCCTTATACGATAACGTCGTATCTTTAGACAGAATACCTGCCATAATTAACACTCTCCTTTATTGATGGACATGGTTTGTACGCGCATCCACGACACCCCTGTACCTCATTGTCTTATGTTTGATCCCTGATGGATCCGGCACGTCTTGAGCAAATTGGCGTCGAAATCCGATGCTGTTCAGCTTCTCATCAACCTGTTGTGCCAGCGCCCCAGTTGATCGGTTGTGCCAAATATCAATTTGAATCGCTATATCTGTTAGAGGGCCATTTACAATTCGGATCGGATCGCTATTCGCAAGCTCGTAAAATGAAATGTGAGGCAGCTTTGTAAAGTCCTTCGGGTATGCGTCTGAAACCGTGACGCCGTTAATCGCTGACAACAGCGTGTTTACCCCTGGTTTAACGTCATACAAAGGCATCACCTCGCAGCTATTTTTTTATTTCTTCTCTCAGATGTGTTTCCACAATCTTAGGCACTGCATCTTTATTCATGTGTGCAGCAGGGTATAAGAAAGGCTGGGCTGGCATACCTGCCCAGTCCTGCCGATAATTGATCTGCCCATCATATTTAGGCGGGGATGGAGACGAATCACCGCGTTGCCCAGTGCCGAATTCTACATAGGCCGCATACTCAACATTTGTTGAGATAACGCCTTCTAATTTCCCGTTTTTCTCCTTCACTTGTGCCTGAATACTATTTCGCAAATGCCCTTGATCTACAGGACAAAGATCCTTTGCATCCCCTTGCACTTTCTTGGCTGCTTGAAGCACGCCAGTTTTAAGAGCTCTCCTGCTGTTTCCTCCTAATGCATCAAGCTTTCGCAGCAGGCTACTAAGTCCTTTTATCTCTGTCACGCTCTGATCGCCTCCAAATCTATGACGATATGAGCGCCCCATGGCCTTATAGCAACAACCTTATAGTCTGGCTCTATACTGTCATCAGGGATGTAAACCCAAGCGCCATAACCATTTTTATTAACGTTAAATTCATTCAAAAAACGAAGAGATTCTGGCGTATGCTCAACATACACCGTCAACATGTATCCAAGGCGTTCCCCGTACATCTCAGCCATCGAACGGCCACCTGCTGGTTGCACACTCCCCCGGATAGTAACTCCCGTTATGCTCCACCCCTCGTATGAGGTTCCATCCGGATCTTTCATGGTGGCACGCTCCCGAAATATCACTGGCCGCTTATCGCGCTCACGGAGCCGCATTGTAGCTCACCACTTTCAACAACCGCCGTTGGTTTATTGATTCCTTTATAGAAGGCGGTAGTTCATCAAATGAACGGCTAACGCCACCCTCCGAATGCGATGTCTGTCCTTCCACACCCTGCATGTTATAACGAATTACCGCTATTTGTCGCTGGGTAGTTTCCAAAACTGCTGGCAGCGTAGAACGATTTGTCCAGACTAGTAGATCGGAGGCCACATCCTCAAGCAGCAACGTCAAAGACTTATCTTGACTTTCACCTTGAATGCCCAGTTGAATCTTTAATTTTTCGAGTTGCGACATAACGCACCTCCATGAAAAGAGGACGGTTATTCGCCGTCCCCTGTTTTCTTACTTGACCTTTTATTTTCAATCTCTTCAATCAATACAAAACCCTTGCGAATAAGCTTTTCCGCCTCGTACTCTGACGCCACGACCTTAACTACATTCAGCCTTTGTAGTGTAATCATTATTCGCCCACCGCCACGAAGATTGTTTTAGCTTTATTATCTGCAATGATCATGTCATGGTACTTACGGTAATCCAATTTCCATGCGTTAGCCTTTTGGTTCGTCTGAGGATCAAAAATACGAACAACATCTGTTTTACTGATACCAATTGGAGCATTGCGCGCTGTAATCTCCCAGTGTACAGGCAAGGAACCTGCAGCCGGTTTAAATCCACCTGCTTCTTGACCTGTGGTTGTACCGTCCAAGAACTCATACGCTGTTTTCATGCGGTTGCTGGACACCGGGATCAACGGGATACCGTCAAGGGCTTTAACTTGTAGATTGATACCGCCTTGAGTGAAGGATATTACATCGATCTTCTTTTGAATTGTCGTATTGTTTGTTAGCACTTCATATGCTGGCCAACTGATCGTTGTAACAAGCTGCGACATATCTACACCTAAATCAGCCAGTTTGAAGATATGTGAGTACATTTTCTTAACGATAGTTGCTTCATCAAGTTTGTACGTCTCGCTATTCCCTACTGCTGTCGCCTTTGCTGCAATAAAACTGTAACGATAAGCATCAATCTCAGGGATTACATGCAGCCGCTGAAATTCTGCCATAACATTTGCTGCAGATGCTCCAAAGTTTGTTTCATCAACGTCCATAGCATCCAATTGGAATGTACGACCACGATCTTGTGTCAGTTTGTGCGTTTGGTACTTATATGTTACTGCCCCTTGATTAAAGCCATTGTCGCGGTCATAGTCCGCCAAACCTTGCACAATGATCTCAGGGATCTTGATTTCGTCACCGCCGTTGTATTTTACTTGCCCTGCATTGGACTCCATCCATCCCGATGTGGCTTGTTGCGCTACTTGCTTGTCCAACTCCGTTTGAAATAGTTTTGCATATTCAAGTGTATTGATAGCCATTTGTATCCATCTCCTTATCGTGTTTCGAAAATTTTCTTGATTTCATCAACTGCAGCATTCCCCTTACCAGCGCCTCCGCCTTTAGGTGTATCACCTTTCAATCGATCATTTACAGCGGCTTCAACCGCTTCACGAAATACCTTTTCTACCGATTCAATGGACTTACTAGTGCTGTCAGCATCCGTGTATACTAAAATATCGGCTAGTTGCTTCGGCAACCCCTTCTCTGCCAATGATTCCAGCGCTGTTGCCCGGAGCTCACGTCGAGTTATGTCCCCTTCGCGCTTTGTTAGCTCGTCTAGCTTTTTTTGCTGTTCATACTCAGCCTTTTGATCTGCATTCATCTTTGCCAGTTTCTCAGCTTCTGTTTTTGCAGCAGCAAGCTTCGATTCGAAGTCTTTTTCCCATTTGGACTGGGCTTTCCCTAAACGTTCACCTAAAATGCGATCCACTTCCGCTTGCTGTTCAGAGGTGAATGTTACCTTATCACCCTTGTCGTCTGCACCTTGTCCAGCGCCACCTTCTCCAGCTCCTGGTGCAGCTCCTTCACCTCCACCTTCTCCATCTGCGAACATTTGGAGATTGAGCGAAAATCTATATGCCTTTGAAGTATATTGTTTTGGCATTGTACCCCTCCCGTTTAACGCCCGTCGGCTTCGTAGCATGCAGCTTTTATAGCGTCTTCAGCACGTTTGGACATAATAAAAACAGCCCCTTTAGGCTGCGTATTGTTTTTTCCACTCAGCATAGTTCATGCTGGCAGGAACCAAATATGTTTTTCCTGTCTCCGGGTCACGGGCACGCCGTTGAATCCCCTTTAGTGTGTCTTCTCCAAAATATGCTCTAGTCGTGGATCGACAATATGGATGCAATGGCGGCATGTTTACACCAGGAACAGCTTCCTTCGTCTTATAAACCTTCTTGTCATGTTGTTGGCATTGCGTTGATGTACGCTTATCCAGCGTCGCCATGAACAAATACTTTTCAATGCCTGCTTCTTCGTATGACTCCATTTCGGCAGCATTAGCCATATAGGTTGTTTCAGTTCGTACAAGCCGACTGGCTGCGTGTTTCCCCAGCTCTGATAGCCCTTCTAACTCTCGAACCATTTTATCTATGCTGGCACCGCTCATAAATCCTGCCGTGATAACATTCGTCATTCGTTCTGCCAGAACATCGGTATTGTTCCATATCCGTTTACTAAAATGCTGACCTGACCACGGCCTTTTAAGTATCGTTTCTATAACATTTGTCGGCATTGATGCAAACTCGAACCCTACACCCAAACCATGCTGTATATCAAACATGGTACGATAGTACGCCTCTTTCATGGTTCGTACATATCCCTTTGTACTGGCTTCGATCTCAACGTCAGCAATTAGCCTTGATTGTAGATATACATTCTCCTTAAGCGCCTGGAGTCGAGTTATTCTAGCTCTGTAAGCCGGAGCATTCATTTTGTTCAGCAGCCAACGCTTAATGCGGTCATTTTTCAGCTTAGGATAAATTATCTTGGCCAGTTTCAGTAGCGGATTAGGGATATACTGATTCAGTATCTTGCGGGCCTTTTTCGGATCCAATTGACCATCGGCGCCGAATGTACGGAATATCTTTTCTATCTCCATATTGATGTCGTGAACAGCCCGGTCATATGCCGCCGTGATGATATACACCGTCGAATCGGCGCCTCTATGATATTCCTTCATCCGTTGTAACGCCCGCCGATCCCAATAGGTATTAGGCCGCTGCTTCATCGTCCTTCACGTCCTCGTCCTCATCATCACCCATAGGCATGCCAAATGCTTCTTGATTGCGTTTGACGTCTTTCTCTTTCTGCTCATCAACATTTTTCGTCTCTTCTGCAGCATCTTCTACAAAAGATAGTTGGGTGATTAGCGTTTCATTGCTAACCATGTTTACTAATTGCGAGATCATTTGAGCGGTTTCAAGGTCGTTAGCAGGCAGGTTCCGAGTCATCGTAATTGTTACGTCAGTAACGTCAACCGCTTTCCCTTTCACCTTGAGGATGTTCGCAAATAGCTTAAGACGTTCTCGCAGTCCTTGTACAAAATAACGTTCCTTGTTCTTGGCAAGCTGCTCCAATCCAAGAAGTTTGTATTTCATAGCCACACCACTGGCATTTGAAGCGAAATTCTCGTCTGTCAGGTTTGGTACCATACTGAATTCGTGAATGTCTGACTTAATCGCACCTCGCAGCACTTCAACCTGTTGTTCATTGAGTTGCTTTACGAGCCACTCCGCCTTTGCTCCTATTGGCATCTCAAGAACCTTATATTTTTTGAGTAATTTAATCGTCTGGCTAGCTTCTTCCTCGCTGTCTCCAAGCGAAACACCTTCGATTGCTAGTATCGCATCCACAAGCTGTTCCTTGTCGTTGACGCGGTCACTCATCAAGAGGTTGTATGCATCAATCAGGCTTATTTGCTGTTCAAA
This sequence comes from Paenibacillus alvei DSM 29, assembly GCF_000293805.1. Classification (GTDB taxonomy): domain Bacteria; phylum Bacillota; class Bacilli; order Paenibacillales; family Paenibacillaceae; genus Paenibacillus_B; species Paenibacillus_B alvei. The sequence goes on from NZ_AMBZ01000015.1 coordinate 48,690, forward strand.
GTCGCCTTGTTGTTCTTCATTGTTCCAAAACTCGACGACGGGCACGGCTCCAAAGTAATGTCTCTTGATATCCACCATGTCGAAACGCTCCAAGTCCTTACCTTGGTATTCTACGATCAAATCAGGTGTATAGACGTTGATTTTCCAGCCAATCGGTTCATTGTTTATGTCACGTTTCTGATAGTAATGAACGCCAAATATGCTTTTGTACTCCACCGTATCGTCCACTACCAAGAACAATTGTCGTGGATCAATGACTGTTGCTTTAGGGATCGGATTATCATCTGATGTCATAAAGTACAATTCACGCCCAACGCCAAAAATAGATAGATCTTTTGCCAATTCTGCATCATGGGAAACGATATCGACATGCTTATATGTTTCCGTGATATCTTCAATCTGTTTGCCCTCGTATTTAACAGGGTTCCCCGTGACATAGCCGACCGCTATATCGGTAATGTATTTAGCGTGGTTAGCTACTATACGGTTGTTCGGTAAGCCCGTATCGCTTCCAAGCTGCCGTTCCAATATTGCATGCTTACCCATGTAATACTCATCCAGCATATTAAGCCTAGAAACGCCTTTTCGATGCTCTTTTATGCAACTCACTATAAGCGGTACCGGTATGTCGTTTGGATCGGTTATCAAGTCACGATCTCTAATAATAGCCATGTTCTTATCTCACCCCCAATGCTGATTTCTTGCCGACTTTAAGCCGTGCACTCCGCATTTCATCTTCTAGTGCATAGCGCACTGCATCGATACTATGGTTATCCTTATCTGGGTAGCCAGCCTTGAAGTTTCCGTTTGAATCTCGCTCCAACTCATACCCGTAGAATTCGCGTTTCGTATTCGGACAACGTTCTGGATCTATAATGATTTCTTCCAAGTCCTCCAGGAACTTAATGCCGTGCTCCACGCTATCTGGCCCCTTCTTAGCCGGCACGATATTCAGACCAAGTTCCCGGAACTCGTTTACCGTTCTCGATTCCGCGCTATCTGCAGTCACTGGACGATTTCCTGTATTCTCCTTTTTGATCTCCGTCACTGCAGTTCGATTGTTCATACGAACTTTATGAATCTCATGGAAAATAAATAGCCGTCTCCGCGTCTTATCAAAATGCATGACTGCGTAATGCAGCGGATCTTTCGCATAGCCGAAGTCTAAGCCTCGTTTTATGCGATCAAATATAGCAATTTCCTCATCTGTAATGCGTCTAAAGGTCAGATTGCGGAATACTTCGCCTCCTGTACCAGTAACCTCACCAAGATACTCATGTTTGTAATTGTCTGGTTTTGTTAATTTCAAGTGCTCGGCTTCAACAAAAAACTGTTCACCCAGCCATTGCCGAGGAACAGTTAAATAAGTGCTATGGTGCACTAAACGATCATCTCTTTGTTCAGTCACTTCTGCATTAACCCAATTTCGCTGAGATTTTGGCGGGTTATAACTATAAAACACTACAAAACTGGATCCTCCACGCAACAATGACTGGTTAATTGTACGAATTTCTTCCATACCGCCGAATTCGTCAATCTCTTCATACCACACATATTTAAAATAGCCCTTAGAAACCTTAGTGGATTTAATCTTCTTTGGATTATCCGCACCTCGGAATAGGATTTTCTGTCCTGTTGGTAAATATGTTAATTCTAACTTAGATTTCGGTATGTCCCATAAATGTGCTACACCAAGCTTTTCTATTGCCCATGCCAACTGTTCAAAAACTGATTCCCTAAGCGTCTCTTTAACTTTACGCATTGCTACAGCGTTAGCATTTATGTCTTTCATCATCCCTAAAATAATTTCTACTGAGATAACAGACGACTTTGTAGAACCACGCCCACCTTTTAACCAATAATGTGTATATCGATCTTCCTTAAGTGCGCGGTGTACGCCATAAAAACTAGGAGCTATTAGATCAGTTAATGTGATCTTCATCCGTCTGGTACATCGTCAATGATCTGAACAGCACCATTAACGTCTATTTGTTGTTTATCTGTCCATAAGGCATATCTCTTGCCTAGCAACTCGGCGGCCTTACTTCGCTCTTTTACCGGTGTCTCCAGCCCCAATTGATCCTTAACTTCACCACGCATCACTTGAGTGAGGAACTCAAGCACTTCGTCCTGACTTGCAACCCTTTCAGCTTCCTTCTCTGCCAATCTTTCTTTTATATACTTTTGAATGTTAGGGTTTGTTAGCAGCTTGCTAGCATTAACTCTTGCTGTCGAATCCTTTTTGCAGTTCGGGTAAGCTTTTTGTAGCTTTCAGTGCCATTTTGATTCTCTATATAATAGTCAGCAAATGCCTTATGCCTTTCATTCAGTTCATTCATTTGCAATCACCACCATATATTGCAACAACTCTATTGCGCTATTAAATTCACAGGTATCCGGCATGATACATCGTTTAACTTCCCCTGTCTTTTTGTTTTTACGTTCCCCTTCTATCCAGAATGTTAGTTTGTATCTTGTATATACACTATCGTAGTCACGGGAATACCTTTGTTCTTGAATCAGTGAAACGTCATGTCCTTGTCTCCCTAACTTCATCAGCATAAGTTTTAGGTTTTTGCTAACATTCATGTCACCCACCTTCTTTCGTTTCAAAATAAAAAGCACCCGTTAAGGGCGCTGTGCGTTAATTTTCAAATTCTTTTGTACGAGGATTAAACCATCTATCTTTACCTGGTATAGAGACTCCTCTACCATTTGTCCATTCTTCATATACAGCCTTACACTTATCGTTTGTACATACATAAATTCTACAGTATTGATTATTCCACATTCTGTCGTTATCCTGTCCCATCATAAGAGTGTCACAGTATTTACAGCAGTGTATCATTAGCATTCCCTCCCTATAACGTCATACTTCGACACAAGGAAGGTATTTCCTCCTATGAAAAAAGCCGCTGAATTATCAACGACATTGATTTCTCTGTTTATACCTTTTTTCTAGTTCCTTATACTTACAATTTCGTCGAATTACTATTACAATATGTAGTGTTAGAACTATTAATAACAAAATACCAACTAATGCTTGAACCATATTTTTATCACATCCTAAGGAGAATGTCATATGGAGAAAATAACTGTAACCACTGAATCGACTGAAGTTATTTCATCCGGTACCTTAATAACTTATGATAATGAGCCGATTAAGATGTCAATAGATCTTAATAATTGGCACCTCAAGTTGGAATTCAATTTTGTACAAAGTGAAAACGACAATGAAGACGGCAACCTCAGGTTTAGAAGCAACGACAATTGCCTAATTATCGATTTTATTAATTTCAACAATAGCTTAGGGATGGGTAACTCCACACCAATTGAAATTGGACAACACCGTGGTAAAAAGCTGTTTCTTAATTATCGTGTGTACTCCTTAACTAGCAACTCTGATAAAACTTTTCATTACACCCTTTACAGAAACCTTAAGGAGGGTGAATAGTTTGGGAGTTACAGCCACTCAAGAGCCCAAAAGACAACGCAGAAAAACATCAGGCATTCAAATCAATGAAGAGTTAGCCCAAGGTTCAACTGTCCATACTAACATAGCCCAAGAGGTTATCGTCACAACCAAAGATAAGATTAATTTAGCTTTAATTAACCACCAAAAGTACAATAAAGCTAAAAGCGACTGGGTTGCCCCCTTCTCTATCCTGCTATCTGTAATTGCTTCTCTAGCCGCAGCTGATTTCAAGTCTGCTTTTTCTATACCGGCAGATACTTGGAGATCACTGTTCATCATCGTTGGAGTTGCCTCTGGTTTTTGGCTTTTATACTGTTTTACCATCTATTCAGATACAGAAATAAGGGTAGAGATGAAGATTTTATCGAAACCCTTAAATCAGATAAAATAAACTAACTACTACATAACACAGATATTTATTATGGCCGTTGATACACGGCCTTCTTTTTTTGTAACTATATCATAGCACTTACAATATCTATCTTATGGTCAAAAACAGGTCACAATATCAAAGTGATACAAGTTACGTTCCAATTAAAAGTACCGCCCCCTAAGGGACGGCTATATATTAAGGTTATGAATAACGCACTATGTAGACGCTGCGCGGTTTCCACCGGTATCCTTCTTGCTGTCGCCGGGTTTGTTCGCCGCGCCTCTCGTTCATTGCGTCTATGTTATCATCTTATCAGCCTGAATCGTTCACAGCGTACTTTTTTCATCCTTTTTTTTGCACTTTTTTGTCTGAACTTTACTAAGCCAAGCGAATGAGCCAACTTGATGAGAGCATTATTTCGTATTTCTCTATAGGTGTTATGGCTTATCGGTGGCTTAAAAATGAAGTTGTACACCTGATAATCCTTGACATAATCTTTCATGTACCGTTCCTGCATGATTAATTTTTCCTCTGGTTGCAGCCTCTCAACGGCTTGTTCAATTCTCCGGCAGTATTTGTACATTTCGATCAAATGTGAATTGTGCAATGCAGTCTTTGCTGTAGGATCACTAGTGCTATTTGTATTGCCGTGATATCGCGGCTCGTAGGATGGTGTTATGACTGGCTCTAGCTCTTCCATATTGCAGTGTTTGCGCACTCTGTATAATCTGAATGCGCCAATTACTTCGGCTTTGGTCGAATTTACGTCTATTTCTGGTATGGTATCCATTGATAGTTGTTCAACCCCCATTGTCTCACCCCTCCAAAAGTTCGTATAAGTCCATTTGCCCGTCTTCTGCGATATAATCCGATGCATCTATGACATAACCACGTAGCAGCCAAGCAGGTTCTACTTCCTTGGAGTCCTCTTCTGTTTCCTTTATGGGCTGTCCTGCAATGCGCGGGTGTCCTTTATACCGGTTGTCCCAAGTCTCTTCTGCCTGAGACGTCCATACCCAATGTGTTTTAGCGGTTACCTTCATGCACTGTCAGCTCCGTACAATGATCTTTGCATCTCTCGAATCCAAGAGTGTATATATGCTTCGTTGCTATATGCGGAGTAACCATCAGTTTTATCCAGAATCCGATCAAGCAGTTCCAATAGTCGCCGTTCTCGTTCCGTGGCTTCGTCTGCTCGTTTCTTCTCAGTTGTGTATTGTTCTTTCAGCTCGTCATATAGTTCACTTTTCTTCTGATACTCTTGCTTCCAGTAGGACAATCGTTCCGTATCATCTCCTATGATCCCGTGCATCGTATGGATGGGCATTGTCATGTATGACTTTCCGCCATCCTTCTATGTCCGTCGTCTTCTTATGCATCCTTACTATCTCCTTTCAGCAGCAGTTCTTCACAGGTTAGGCATAGGTGAATGTATCTTCCGTTTCCGTCCGTCAACGCCGTTCGTGATTCTTTCGCCTTACATATTTCGCAGAGTGGTCTACTCATCCCCTGTACCTCCCTGCCCCTGTAGGGTGAGTATGGATGCTATGGTGCGCTGACGTGGTGTTGCTTGAAGCATTTTGATGACGTTTCTCAGGGCATAGTCATGGGCTATTGCATACCCACTAGGCCACATTAGCCCGTCCAATTGCCGTACATACTCTACTGCATTCCGCTCAATAGCCAGTTCTTGCAGTTCCAATGATTCTTCTACTTCTGTCGCTGGCTCGTAACCTAGCACTTCAATCATGGTTCCATCTTGCTTGTAATACACTCCATACTCGTACTCTGCCATCCACTGCCCCGTCCCATTTACTCCTGGATGTTCTTCCTCACGCCACCCAGCTACCTTGGGGACGATCTCTTCTAGTTCCCCATCTGTCATCTGTTCCAGTTGCTCTCTTGTATATGTCATGACTCTGTTTCCTCCTTGATCAATTCCCAACCTGTATCTTCATAACCACAATGACTGTCACACACGAATTTAATTAATTCCATCTTCCGTTCTTACCATGTGCATATCGTCAAAGCATTTCTGGCAAATATTCATGACTGCTTCCCCTCCTCCTGTATGCGTTGTATGGTATATGAAAGTAGATTGATATCATTTGTGTAGTCGCACCTTGTACACTTGAAGAGTCCCATTTTCTCGTTTATTTTCAGTTCATCCCTCACGATTATCATTGTTTTTAGTGCGTCTTGGAGCCGCTGGTTTAGCCGTTCCACTTCTTCCTCCGCTGCAATTGCACGCCGTATAGCGTGTGGCGCAAC
>NZ_AMBZ01000016.1 GCF_000293805.1 Paenibacillus alvei DSM 29
TAGAAATTTAAAACTAGTTGACCAACCTGCGCCGCTGCTACAGGGTTAATCCAAAGAACTTCGGTTCTTGTTCGCCCGCCTTCTGCCTGTGCTGTGCGTGTCTCTCGCTTCCAGTGCTTCAGTCGTTCGTTATACATTGGATGGTCATATCCGCTTAACAACACAGAGCCGGTATGAGCATCTAAAACTTCTAGCAGCTCGAGGTGATCGTCTTCGTTCATCTCATGCCGATACATTCTATTGTTGCGAGTTGATAGAATGTACGGTGGATCTGCGTATATCAATACATCATCCCTGTTGTGTCGTTCTATTAATTTCACTGCTGGTTGTTGCTCGAGCTGAACACCTTTCAACCTGTCGGTGACCGCCAAGATTTTCTCCGGCATTTCATTCCATTGACGCACTGGCCGTGGCCCATTATGGTCGATTATATGGCGCCAACCTGTCCGATCTGATGTCTTAGCGCCTCGAGCCATCCAACATCTAATCAAGAAGCGCCTAGCACGCTCCAATTCATCTTCTACCGTCTCGTAAGATGTGTAATACTCTTCGCGGCTGTATGGTGTCCAGTGAATGAGTCGTGATAATTCCTCTGGCCGGTCACGTATGACTCTGAATAAGTTCACTACATCCCCATCCAGGTCGTTTATTGTTTCCAGTGGTGACGGTGGTTTGTTGAAAAATATCGCTCCGGATCCGAGGAACGGTTCCAAGTATGTTGCATGCCGTGGCATGTTATTTACGATCCAATCCGTCATACTCCACTTCGAACCTGGATAATGCAATATCCGTGGTATGCTCATGCTCTCCCCTCCCTGCCCATATAGTCATCTATTGCTTTAATTCCGTACATCATAGGTAATATCTGTACAGGATCGACCGCGTTTCCTAGTGCCTTCAACCGACCTTCCTTGCTATTGATTCCTTTCACTACACGAGGTGGTTCCCAATCATTTTGAGGATGTCCCATAAATGCAGGCTGTAGATACTCTTCCATCCATTTCGCTATGGAATCTAATGGGTTGGCTCCACATCCGTCCAACCAATCGGAAAATTCATAAGACATTCCACCCAATCTGGATTCAGTTGTCCACCTACCTGCTCCGGATGTTGATGCCCTACGGCACCTACCAACATTGTCCCGTGTGTACCATTCGCTTCGGATGGAGCTAGAGGCCTGATCGGTTTCCAGTCTTGGCTTGCAGTTGGTGTTGGCCGAAGCCTCGCCTCTCTCAATATCGCCCCTGGCAACGTGTCTCTTTTTATCTGACTTGGAGGTAGTGTTGCATTCTTGCTGTCTTGAGCTGTTGGTGTAGCCCAATATGAACACTCTGTCTCTTCGGTGCGAGGCGCCAATAGCCGCAGCCGGTATAATAAACGGTTGGACTTCGTATCCAATGTCTTCAAGGTCTTTACAGATACGACCGAATAACAATTCTTCTTGTTGTGTATATAGCGCTTCGTATATGTCTTCTTCCTCATCGTGGAGTATGGTTCTGCCTTCCACTTGAGGCTTCCCATCTGTGTTTGCCATACTGATGATTCCAGGCACATTTTCACCAATAAACCAAGTGGGCTTGATTTCTTGCAGAATTCGGACAACTTCCGGCCAGAGGTAACGCTCATCTTCTGTTCCGTCTCTCTTCCCTGCAAGGCTGAATGGCTGACATGGGAAGCCAGCGGAAACAATGTCAATTGTTCGATCATTTGTGATGATTCCATCCCGTTCTAGTACCTCCCTAGTTAGTTCACATACATCGTCATATATGGGCGTGTCTGGCCAATGTTTTCGCAGTACCTTTTGCGGGAATGGCTCCCTTTCGCAGAAAGCAACTGTGTTCATGCCAGCCCATTCCGCAGCCAAGTCAATCCCACCAATTCCACTGAATAGGCTCAGCTTCCTCATTCGCATAACCCGTACACACTCGAACATTGCGGAACGTCCTCCCATTCCAGTGCTTTTATAAGGTCGTATTGCTTGCCCCCATATGCGGTCTTCGACCATTCAACCAGGTCATATATGCCGTCACCTCGACCGTCCGCAGTTGGAAAGAACGTCGATGCTTGACGCTTGCTCGCTATTTTGACGAGCCGTTCCCACACAGCAATCCGTTCAACCACTTCTGGGAAGCGTCGAGCAATCTCAAAAAGTTCTGCTTTGTTGCAGTTTATGCAAGGCATGCACCCGACACGGGACATCCCAAGCTTGTACAGCGGATTAGGTTCTATATCGTGTTTGCTATGCATTGCGAATACATCGTCAGCCGTCCAGTGTAGGAGTGGTCTCCATACGTGAAAGCCTTCCGGTGTATCTTCGTGTTCTGGCATAGCCGCACGTGCCGGACTTTCCTGTGCTCGAATACCTTGCAAGCTGACAACCTTATGACCTGATTCCAAAAGTGGCAATGTGACCTGTTCAAGCATTGGAATGATCTTCAACTCTTGAGTACAAAACCGTGCTTTTGTAGAGGGAAACCGACCTTTCCAAATGCATAGATCCAGAAATGGGTTACCAGTAGGATGCAGCACCTCAAGCGCTTTTTGAATGATGTCTTCTGATACGCCTTCATCTCGCCATTTGGTCTGTACCGTGATCCGTTTATGTTCGATCTGATCCTTGAAGTCTGCTTTCACTCGTCTGATCTGCCCCAGCTTTTCTTCTAAATAGTCAACGTATTCGTATGTGAGCTGGTGTTCGTTGCCTGTATCTGCGAATACCGGCATCACTTCCATACCAAGCTCTTTAGTTACATAAATCCACATTGCTGCACTATCTTTACCGCCAGATATCGAGATGACGTTAACTGTGTTGTTCACTCTATTCCCTCCCTAACTCAATCATCAAAATAACCGTATCCGAATGGTTTTTCTTGCAGAGCCGAAGCGTTCACAATATCTCTCATGAGCGCGTCGAAAGTTTTGGCGTCTTTTTCTGACAGTGATGTTATGAGGCGCTTTTCCTTGGCTTTCAAGCCTCTGCCTGTTGCCACAGTCATCATTTCCAAGATCGGATTCACCCGCTCCAACTTCAATCGTTCTTCTGTCTCCGCTTTCTTCAATTCGGCCTGTCTTCGATTGTGTTCTTCCCAATCTTGTTCATCGAACCAAAAATAGTTCCCGTGCCTTGTGCGATAGATTAAGATCCATTTCTCTAACTCTTCTTCGTTATCTTGGATGCGTATGTGACAAATTCGATTGACACGCATCCCGTTTGTTTTCACGCCTCTGCCGCCTCTCCCGCGTGGCATAACGTGGTGTGTATCATCATCCGGTCTTCCGCAGCCACATTGACAAAGTCCGTCCGCTTCCTCGATTAGCTCTTTAACAACCTTTTCGGGGAACTCTGCCCGATCTGCTCGGGTGGGCGTGTGGTTGTGGTGGGCAAGTATGTCTTTCCTCCATGGCAGCGGCTCTTTCTTTTTCTTTTTCTTTTTCATGAATGCCATATGTCCCGCCCCCTATGAATCTTCCAGCACTTCATCTATTTCAATCTCGATGCGAGGATTGATCCCATCCACTTCAAAGCGGTGGGTTACATCCCCAATCTGCCTCCAGCCATCGTTGCCGATTACTCCCGCTTCCTTCAATCCATCAAATATAAACTTCTGCCCTGCCATGATGTTGTCTTTGTCCCTTCGCTGATCCTTACACCACCAAGTGATGATGTAATTGGCTCTATCGACGGAAGGAAGCTTTTTCGCTGTCCATGCTACGAGACTTGTGTTCACTTCTTTCATTTCCTTGTACTTTGACCAATGGGATTTTGCAGCATCTATGATTTCGTTCATCGAAGGCAACTCGCCCTCAATCTCTATTTTCATGCCTTTACCCTCTTTTCGAATGTGTATAGTTGGCATTGAAATATGATCATTCCCTTGCCCTTCGGAACTTTAGGTAAATTGCCCACCCTGTTATGTCGTTGTACACTGCTTTGGCCTCTGTCACATCCCACTTCGGGTATATTTTTTTCCAGTAGCGTTGGTTGTCTATTTCATCTCTGACAATCCGTTCTACTTGCCGTCTTGAATATTTGTGATCATTGGTTCTGTATTCTGGCTTCTCCAAATTCTGAGAGCAGCTCCAGCGCTTCTTGCCTTTTGGATCTTTCATGAGGTATCCCGACAAGTCTTCTAATCCGTTGTCATTTGGCTGCAGCCTTTTCGTGTTGGCATATCCAATCCAGTCACCCTTTTGCTGCCCTTTCTTCTTCGGTCTTCTCCACAGATTCTCCACCACATCCCGTTCCAACCCGCCATTCATGATGATATGATGATGGAACCTCTTCTTCTTTCCCCTCGTCTCTTCTCCACCCTCTGTGATGAGAACGTACTTTAACGGTGGCAATCCTTCTTTCTTCCTTCTGTGCGCCACTCTCCGTAAGTAGTTCGCCACTTCCTTCATAGCCTCTTCTAACGTCTCTGGTTCTATGGCATAGGTAAGGATTACGTGCAGATCCTCTTCCCCAAAGTTCGTTTTCACTATCAGTTTGCAATATCTCTTTGCGTTTTTATCATTAAGGTTCTTCTGCTTGGGAAGGCTCTCTTTCTTCTTCTTCGCCCTTCCTCTTTTTAAAGGAGTGAGGATGGTGTGATTATAAATGTCCACCTCCATATACTCCTCGCCACAATATATCTTCTTCTCTCGCATGACATTCTTCACGGCTATATTCCCCCAGCTGTGTTTTGCCCGTATATCTATTCCTGTGTATAGGGTTGTACTACCCCATCGTTGGAATGATAATACCCATTACAAGCTCGTAAACGCTACAAGCGCGTTGCTTTGTCGCCGCGAAGTTTGCTATACTTAATAGGAGTTTATTAATAGCATTCCGCTTTGACTTCGCCCCGTGGTCGCTTCTGCAAAAGCGTCCATCGGGGCGATTTAATTTCTATATTCATTTCTCATTCACTCTCTTAACTTCGTTCGGGCGTGCTATCACTACGCTGTTCCCTGTTTTGTCAAACAACTCCACTTGCATAAACATGCCCGTTTCGCTTTTTCTATAAATGATTGCTGAGATGTGGTTATATGTAATTCCTCGATGCTCTATAGGCTCACCATTGGTCATGGCTTCCTTCAGATCCTCGTTTGTCACTGTCCAGCTCCCTTCTATATTGGTATAATCAGCCTAGAAAGAGAGGTGAGCCGAATTGATTAATATTTCCAATATTATTGACGATGCAACTGATTTTGATAGAGGGGTGTTTATTGCTGCCCTCGATAATCATCTCTTGAACCTTCCCCGATTCGTTGAGGACGTTTCGAGAAGGGTTAAACAAAGAGAATTGGTTATGTCCCTCAAAAAAGGATTAAACGCTGATGTTCAAGAATATAGTCTTGAAGAGGTTGATTTATTTCATGATGTTCTTTGCTTCTATAAAAATAGCGCCGAAACTTATGTTGATTTAGAACAATCCGCTGAAGAAGCATTACAGTTATCACTAAGGAAATATACTAGGCGTCTTGAAGATTTTCTGTATGATCTCCGAAAATAGCTACATGCATCGTTTCATAGATTTCTTTTTTCATCACTTCTTGTTGCTGTAGTATCAACTCAACTTTTTCGTTGTACTCTTGCTCGCTCATCTCGCCCGATGAACGAGCTTTTCTATATTTCCAGAAGAGATCCACTCTCTTTTTATATTCATGCATTACTTCATCATGTTTTTTCCTAGCCTCTTGTTTGTTCACGGCGCTGCAGCCTCCTTTTCAGTTGTTCGTACTGCCAGCGGAACATATTACGGGCACTTGGCGATTGTGTGGTATCTGCCATCTGTAAAAGATTACAGCATACACGGAGCCATTGCTTTCTTGACATTCTCCCTCACCTCCTTGTTAGAATTTGAAGGATAACCACCTTTCTTTGTCGAATGTTGGGAATTGTCCAAATTACCATTGAAAGGAGGAATCTTTATTCTGAATCACGATATATTTGAAATAATTAATAGAATCGATAGATTAACTCAAGGTTACACGTCTAATTTGACAAGAGTTATAGACCAACTAAACAGAATCAATGAAGCTTATAGCCCTATCGCTTCGGCCTTGGCTACTGCTATGGAAGCAAATTATTTGGCATTATCTAAAGTCTCAGATGCTCTTCTTCCTGTAGCAAAGGAATGGGAAGCTGTTACCGACTTCATTCGTGAACAAGATTATAGTCATCTTTTTATAAGTGACTCATTATCTTCAAAACTAATGGAATTAATTGAATCAGTTGAAACAGAAGTTCCGGATATCAAAGAGGAGATTCAACATACAACCGGAATCACTGTAAGTTCGCCAGCTCAAGTTAAGAAACTAACTATCGCAGACATGGCTGCAATAATAGCCTTAATTATCTCTGTCATCACTTTCTATCAGGCTCAATACAATGCTGAACAAAGCAGCATTCAATCTGAAAGGCAACATCGAGAACTTATGGAACAGAGTGAAAAACATAATCAATCTCTGCTTGAACAAGCTGATAGACATCACAGAGAACGCATGAAGCAGGATGAGGAGCAGCATCAAGACTCGATCGCTAACCAAGATGAAAAAAGCAAGCTTATAAACTCCCTCATCACTGAGTTGCATTCTTCTTTAACTTCAGAAGATACAACTCATCACGTAAATCAATAAGACTATTAAGCACATCTTGTGTCCGTTTGTTAATGATGTCCCTATCGTTGTTGATTTTGTTCCCTCGTTTAATTTCTTCGTCATACAATTTGTTCAATTTCCGATATAGCTGGAATGATTCTTCTATTTCCTCAATCTGCTCGCTTCTTTGCTCAATCAGCTGTGCATACTGCTGGTTGAGCTTAGTTTTTTCGATACTGTCCCAAACATTAAAAGCTAGGGATAGTGTCAGACCAGCAATCACTACGTAAAACACTCGGCGCGATCGTTTCCCGAGAGCATCCATGTCCACACCTCATTTCCTGTAATTGGATTATTTTTTCCTGTTCTGATTATTGAGATTGAAAGATAATCCGCTCGTATCTTTTGATTTCACATAAAACATTGGCTTCCTTTTGAACTTCTGTCAGAGATTCATCTGCAACAATCTCAGAGATTCGCTTTCTCAAATGAGTAAGCGGATCTCTTTGTTCTTCTCGCTTTGGCAACTCACTACGAGCGAGCCAAATCCAATCTTGAAAAACGTCGAGACTCATTTCATCAATCTGCTTTGCACTTGGTAAGTACGTTTTAAGTTCCATGTTCATATCCCCTTTTCAATGCGGTGCGCGTTCATCGGGAAATCTAATTTCGAGCCGCACTTCCCGCAAAAGCAGTCATTTGCCTCAATTGGTTTAAAGTCGCATCCCATTGGGCACACTTTTGAAACTTCTGTTGTTACAGGGGTTTCTTTTTATTTTGATTGCTCTTGCTCTTCATAAGCTCTACGGAAGCATAAAGCCCGGCGTATAGCGGCCACCCTGCCGAATCAACCTTTTCGAGAATCTGTAAATACGGTGCCGGTTCAAATTTCCCGTCGTTGAATACTTCAATGCGATCCGACTTGCTTAATTTGATCATGCTGCCGTCTTCACGCTGGATGGATACTATTCCATCCTCAACTACAAGTTGCCCAGTGATTACTTCAACTTTTCTCATTCCGTTTGTCCTTTCTTATGGGCTTGTCCAACGCATCGGCTCCCATATCACACTTAACACTTCCTATTAGTGTCCAAAATCGTGATTTTAAGTCACATTAAATTCAAAAAAAGCTTGTCTACCTATAAGGCCGCCGCTTTATGCGGTTGCCTCTTTTTGACTCGCCTTTTGCCGTCGAATTATTTCAACAGCTTCCGGCACAACGATTTTTAGTAACCGTTGCATCTTTTCTGGCGTGAGAGTGATCTTCATGCCAACCACCTCATTTCATAGTTGCCATATAATATTCAATTGGAGGCAAGTCCTATTACAAAAAACACGACACCGACAATAACTTCTTGCGTCACTAATAGTGACGGTGCTATAATGTGTTTAGTTGAGTCGTTCTTAGTCTATCAAGTCTGCAAAAAGTTCCTCGGATGGCCGCCCAAGAACTTTTGCAAATTTCAACATCACCTTAGCTTTTGGATGACGTCTTGCGTTTTCAATTTGTCTAACGTAGTTTTCTGTAACACCAACAATTTCAGCCAATTCTCTTTGGGTTAAATCAAGATCTTTTCGGGCAGACTGAAAGTTTAAACGAACCAATGTTGTTCACCACTCCTTTCCGTGACTATTAGTGACTGATAATGTGACTTACCGTGACGTCACTATCATAGCACACTCTTTTGTGGTGTTCAACTTTTTATCAAAAAAATATGGAGTGTGTACTAAAATGTCAAATGAATGCAAAGATATGTTGACTGACAGGTTAAAAGAAATGCGAGCTAAATATGGATTTAGCCAAGATTATGTAGCGGAGCGTGTTGGTCTAAAAAGGACGAATATTGCAAATTATGAATCAGGGAGAAACGTCCCTCCTGTTGATAAACTTAGAGACCTTGCCGATACTTACCACACATCAATAGATTATCTTGTTGGGCGGACAAAAGCTCCAGAACCACAAATACACCGAGATGACATCATATCTGTAAAAGATATCAAGCATTTGAAATTGGAGTATAACGGAACAGAACTCACGGACGAAGATAAGCAGTTAATTGTTAGTATGATAGAAAACATGCTTGCATTCAAAAATACAAAGTAGGTGGACATTCATGAGAGTCGGGAAGTATAGACGCGTCTCCACTGACATGCAACGTGAAGAAGGAATATCATTGCATACTCAGGATGAACGTCTAAATAGTTTTGTTCATTCACAGGGATGGACCGTTGTCGCAGATTATTCCGATGAAGGGTTTTCTGCTAAGGACATGAATAGACCAGCTCTCCAGAAATTGATTAGCGATATGCAACAAAAAAATAGATGTGCTTCTTGTATATCGTTTAGACAGATTGGTACGATCCGTGTCGGATTTACACGCATTGCTAAAGATCATGGATCAAAATGATGTCAAGTTTAGGTCCTGCACTGAGGTATTTGATACCACTAATGCTACCGGCAGACTTTTTATCACTATCATCGCCACGCTAGCGCAATGGGAAAGAGAAACAATAGCAGAAAGGGTTTATGACAATCTGCTGGAGCGTTCCGAACTGGGATTACGGAATGGTGGTCCGGCCCCATATGGTTATGAATACAACGAAAATAAAGAGTTGGTGCAAGTACCCGATGAGGTTAAATGGGTCGAATTGATATTCAGTAAGTATAAGACGACTGGTTCACAAAATATTGCTAAGATACTCAATAAACGTGGAAGCAGGACAAGGAAGGGTGAGCTGTGGAGCGATTTTTCTGTACGTTATATCCTAAGAAACCCGATTTATGCTGGCTATGTTAGATGGAATAGAAGAAGTTTTGCAAAAAAGAAATTTACAGGGAAAGATATTATCAAAAAGTTCAAACAAGATAATTTCCATCCCATCATAACGAAAAGAGAATGGGATGAAATTCAGGAACTACTAAAACAACGAAGTCAAGTGGCATTTAGATCTGACAATTACTATCCTTTTAGTGGCATTGCTAAATGTTCTAAGTGTGGCCAGAGTTATACCGGAGCCTTTAAACATCGAAAAAAGGGTGGAGTTCTTCGTTTCTATAAATGTGCAGGTAGGTTTAAATTGGGGATATGTGATGCACCAGTTATCGCAGAAGAATCTATCGAAAAAGCATTACTCGAGTGCCTAGAACTCCCCGAATTTGATTTAGAGTATCAGGACGAAAAAAAATCGACAAAGAGCAACTTGAAAAAGAAATAACATTGATCGAAGGACGAATTAATAGACTTAAGGAACTTTACATTGATGGTGATATAGATAAAAAGAAGTACAAGGACTCTTTGGATAAAATGCATGAAGAAAAAGCCATTATTTTATCTGCCTTAGAAGCTGAGGAGGAAGAGGTTTCAAAGGAAGAATTAACACTATTCATAAAAACTTAAAACAACCTGGTACGATCTTTCGTACGAGACCAAAAAACTATGATACGCTCACTATTCGCATCTCTGACCATAGATATTTTGGAGCCTGCAAAAACTGGAAGATATCCAAAACCAGCAGTGGTTGAAATAACGAATTTCGAATTCAATTAATTGGTTACTTATGGTATGCATGGGTCTTCATGCATAGGGCAGCCCTTAATTGCATAAATAGCTCCCCGCTCGGTTCGGGAGAACTGCTCCATGCCTCGCTTCAGCATCGTGACCAACGTTGATTTCCCTCCGCTAACAGGCCCCATCAAGAGCAATATCCGCTTCCGCACATCAAGCCGCTTGGCAGCTGAGTGGAAATATTCTTCCACCAGTTTCTCAATGGCACGGTCGAGACCGAAAATCTCTTTATCGAAAAACTTATATCTCTTCTGCCCGTTAACCTCTTCCACACCATACGACGCAATCATTTCATACACGCGCGCATGTGCCGTCATCGCCGGAGCGGGGTCACGACGCAGCATCTCGACATATTGTTTGAATGTTCCGGTCCAGGCCAATTGTTCACTTTCGGCGCGATGTTCTGAAATCCGTTTGAATATGTCCATCCCTTTAAACCTCCATTGCTCCCGATTTGCAACTCAGCCATTATCGCCGCTTTGCGTCTGTCTCACTTTAGAGAAAAAATTAGTGTACTACATAACTATGCGGAACAAGCCTATGAATATCACGAAAATTTACTGCATATACTTCCGAACCTCAGGTAGATCTCGAGCGTGATATAATGGAGCAATGAGCAGTAGGAAATTAGGGGGAGGAGGAGTCATAATGATGTTTAGCTCCCCTTTTTTTCATCGGGAAAGGAGTATATCTTGGGTATGGGCAAATCAACAGCATCAACTACCCGAATCGGTAGAGCAAAAAAATCTGAGAATCTGCAGACCGAAGCGTCAAGTGCAGAGCTAATCATCAATCAACCATTGTCGTCTGGGCGGCTTGAGCAACAGGAGCAGCAAGCAGAGCTTTCGAGGGCAATCCGCAAGGAATCAGAGCTGTATGCCCCTATAAAGGCATACTTCGAAACGATTGGATATCAAGTTCGCGGCGAGGTTCGCCATTGCGATATGGTTGCCATCCGCCCAGGTGCACCAGAAGCAGAGCCCATTATTATAGAACTGAAATCTTCCTTTAATGTTACACTGCTGCTGCAGGCCTTAGATCGAATGAAATTGTCCTCGACAGTATACGTTGCTGTTGCCAAAAAAGCAACCCGAAGCAGCCACTCTATTCATGGACTTCGTCAGTTGTGCGAACGCCTTGGGATAGGCTTCCTTCTCGTCACCTTCTACAAACGCAAGGCGCCATTTGTAGAGGCTATATGCCATCCTCCTGGCTGGACAAGCACAGAGCAAGGGAGCTTATATAAGCCTAAACCAGTTAAAACGGTCAAGGCCAGAACATCCCGGCTCGTTCGTGAATTCCATGCGCGGAGCGGTGACTATAATGTTGGCGGTACGACGAAGCAGCCACTCGTCACGGCCTATCGCGAGAAGGCACTGCGCGTGGCGAATGTTTTGCAGGAGGGCCCTCTTCGAGCTGCTGTTGTGCGCAGCAGAGCGGGAGTTGGTGATGCGGCGAGCATACTGCAACGAAACTATTACGGTTGGTTCGAGCGCCAAAGCCGTGGTATTTACACACTTACACCTGAAGGGACAACGGCCGTCACGCAGTATGCGAACATTATCGCGAAGCTGCCCGGACTATCTCAGTAATAAGATAAATGGATGATTTCAGCACGTATGTAGTCCTTTCCTCCCTTTGTTCCACTATCCCCTTGGGTCAGTTGACTTGTGGTACGACGATTGCGGGACAACGATTCGCAGTACAACAATTCGAAGTACGGCGATTACAGAACAGCAATTCACAGTAAATCAATTCGAACAACAACGATTCGCAGAACAGTGATTACAGAACAACGATTCGTAATACATCAATTCGCAAAACATCAATTCGAACAACAACGATTCGCAGAACAGCAATTCACAGTAAATCAATTCGCAGAACAACGATTCGGAATCGCAGCAACGATCCACAGTAACTGAGCGAAGGGGAGAGTGTACCAAAGCAGCGGAAGAGAGAAAAGGGGCGAGGACAGGAGCAGAAATAGAAACAGAATCAAAAACAGTTGCAAATTCTGATGACAGTATCCTATTCCACTTACTTTCTGTATCAAATAGCCGCTATCCTGACTCCATAAAAAACAAGCACCTCAAAAGGGATGCTTGTTTTTATCTATTCCATTGCTTCCACCTGCACTTCTGTGCAACTGCGAAAGATTCAATTTTCAGTATACTGACTTATACACCAGAATAGCGGCCAAGGAATTCGGATGCAGCATCTGTCAGGCGCTCCATACCGGTACGAATTACGCTAGGCTCCGCAAATGAATAGTTGAGACGCATCGTATTGCGATTTGGCTCCCCAGCGTAGAAGGAAGTTCCCGGAACAAACGCAACACCCTTCTCTACTGCAACCTTCAACAATGCTTGCGCGTCCAAACCTTCTGGAAGCTCTACCCAGAAGAACATGCCACCTTGCGGAGTATTCCATTTCGCGTCTTTCCACATTTCTTGCTGCAGCTCGGACGCCATTGTTTCCATGCGTTCCTTATATACTCCAGACAGCTTGCGAATATGTCCATCCAGATCAAACACTTCAGGAAGAAGCATCTCGCCTAGGATCAGCTGATCCAGGACACTGGAGTGAAGATCCGCAGATTGCTTCGCTCTTGCCATCATGCGAATCACCTGCTTGTCAGCAACGATCCATCCTGTACGCAGACCTGGGGCAACCGTTTTACTGAATGTGCTCGTATATGCAACGATTCGCTCCTCCGGTTTGCCTTCTAAGGAAGCAATATTCGGTACGTTATTGTCTGTAAACTTCAAGTCGCCATACGGATCATCTTCCAATACGAGAACCTCGTGCTCAAGGCACAGATTCAACAGCGCTTGTCTGCGTTCCAAGCTCCATACCCGCCCTGTTGGGTTGCTGAACGTTGGTACGATATAGACAAACTTCGGATTGTGCTCTTTCAGCTTAGCAGCCAAATCTTCTGGCACCATGCCGTTGCTATCGCTTTCCACCGGAATGATGCGGGCATTATAGGAACCAAGCACCTGCAGGCATGCAAGATATGTTGGGTTCTCCACCAGAACAACATCACCTGGATCCAACAACGCTCTTGCGAATAAATCTATCGCTTGCTGAGAGCCTGATGTAACTAGAATCTCATCCACTTCTGCTTGAATGCCACGATTCGCCTTCATACGAGCTGCCAGTCTCTCGCGCAGCACAACGGCCCCTTCAGTCAATCCGTACTGCAAGGCTTGGGGACCTTGGCTAAATACACGCCCAGAAGCTTCACGAATCGCATCGATCGGGAACAATTCGTCTGCAGGCAATCCACCAGCAAATGAGATTATCGACTTGCCTTGTGTCAGTTTAAGTATATCGCGTACTACCGAACTCTCTACAGAGCGCACACGAGCAGAAAAATTATATTGCATAACGTATCATCCCTTCCTATTTCCAAAAATGATACACCCAACGCATTATTAATGCAACGGTCAGTATGATTTGCAGTCATCACAATCTTGTCACCTGTGTAAGCGTATCCGGCATCATAATTACATTATATAGTGATCGTTCTCATTGTGTAAGCACCCGTACAGGCTGTTTCACTACTTCAATTATATGTTTAAGCGAAAGCGAAATCTATGCCCCAATACATGTTAGTTAGCTATCGATTAAGGAACAGCAAACTTTCGTGCATTATCTCCTTCCATGCTTGTATTCTTGTATGCCTTTATGCTTGCTACTGTAACATTTAACTTGCCATCATACGTATGTGTATAACTCATTTCGAACAATAAGGAGTACCCTACCACTATAAATAAGATGATTAGGCACTCCTTATGCGATCAACACGAATATGTTTTTTTCTGGTATATCCACCCATTCTAAACAGTCGGCTCTCCACTGTGAAGCAAACCATTTATCGTTCGGAATGGAATCGAAATAATAATGCAGACACCCTCTCCAGGGGAAGCCTTCCATGTCATACTGCCATTTACCAGCAATACACGTGCACGGAGAAGCTTCAGCCCCCGCACCTTGGCACGCTCATTGAACACAGTTGCCGCTTCAAAGCCGACTCCATCATCTTCATACAAAATAACAATTTGCCCATCTACCTTGTACAATTGAAGCTCAATCGAGCGTGCATAAGCATGGTAAAAAGAATTATACAGCAGCTCCTGCACCATCCGGAATACATGGAGCTTCATAACGGGGTACAGTGCGTCTATCCCTGCTTCAGGATCAACCTGGAACTGCACCCGTTCCGCCCACTCTGAACATTCTCCTTCGATAAATTGCCGTACCGCATTGGCGAATCCCGCCGTGTGCATAAGCTGAGGATCGAGTGCCAAGCAGGTATGCCGCAGCTTCATATTTACATCGGTCAGCTGCTTTTCAATTTCGACTGCCTGCTGCCGTGCATCATCCGCTTCCGTGCTCATTCGGATCGCATCAAGCTGAATCCCAATATCATGCAAACGTCGCATAACGGTATGCTGCAGCATGTTAGACAGCTTCCCTTTATCCTTCTCTATGGAACCAAACATTTTCTCGATTACCCATGGTCCTGTTGTTAAGGACTGGAGGGTCACAGGCTGCCGCTCGGTTTCCTGCTTTAATTGTTCGATTTGCGTATTCAGCATATGAATCATCATTACTTTTTTCATGCCGATATTCATATAGCGGATCAATTGGCGAATCCACTCTTGCTCTTCCATGTTCAGCTCTGACCCATCTTCACGATGTGCGACTACCAAATAAGCAATATACACATCATGCCGCTCAACCTCGAACCAATAAGCCGATTCCGAAGAAAATTGACCCGAGCGAACCCGACGCTCCACTTCCGTTGCATCCAGTGCACCATCAATATAGAGTTCCACATCATTGTGAGGGTTCTTGATGACGAGCGCCGCTCCTCGAACGTTCAAATTTTGAATAATGGAATAAAGGATAGCCTTCCCCCATTCCTGCATCGTATCAAGTGCCGTTAATTGACCCGTAATCAATTGCAGAGACTCCTTCAGCCGCTCATCGCTAGGAAAAATCGCTGTCGTGAGCTTCCGATTGAAGTAAGGGAAGCTGTACAACACTACAGACAGTAAAATAACAATAAAACCAAAGCTGAACACATGCTGTACAATCGTATGCGATTCAACGAAAATGATCGCATTTAGTCCAACCACGAGCGCTCCAGGAACCATCGCAATAAGGACAAGCGCCACTACACGTTTGATTACGATCTCGAGGTCGGATAATTTATGGAACTGATTCAAGTACACAAAGCTTAACGGCATCAGCAGCGTGAACCACCCCGTCAGCAGCGGCGATACAAGCGGATCCTGCCGGAACAGCATTGGAACATAGGTCAATAAAAGAATTGGTGCAAACGCAATCCCCATCCATATCCATACATAACGAATGACCGCTGCAATATGAGGGGAACCTTGACGATTGCGATAATAGGTCGACGCAACCCAATAGAAGTTGTAAGCGACACCGCTCAAAAAGAGCCAATCTGCAACAAAATTATCGATTTGATATACATCATACACATAATCGGTCAACAAGAATGTTGATTTCAATACGAAATACATGCCGACGATTCCATAGAACAAATAAATGCCTCGACGCGAGTATGTAATCCCAGCCTTCTCATAGAAAAATTGTGCAATGAAGTGCAGTAGTACGATCGGCATTAAGGCAACAGCAGACCAAATAATGATTTGCCCAATCAGATCTCCACGGAAGGTAGCCCCCATACTCATATAAATGATGATCATAATGAGCAGCAAGCAGCACAGCATCCTCATGGATAAAGCAGAACGTTTCTTCCACCATATGTATCCTGCAAGCACAATAAAAATGAATTCACTTGCGAAAGGCAGCACACCGGAAAATGGATGGCGCGGTTCATTCGCCATATCGATTAACCTGCTATGCCCGAGATGATCGATAACGATATATTCAGCTTGTTCAACGGTGTGCCATCGACGTACGGTCGGATGCTCTTGCGGCGGCTTGCCGTTAATGCTTACAATGCGATCTCCAACCTCTAGTTGCTGACGCTTCGCAAATTGGCCATTGGAAAATTCAGCAATTTTCCATTCTCCCTGCTCAATCTCTACGCGAAGCCCTAGGTACGGATATCGAACCGTAATAAAAACAAACCAGCATTGTAATAGAAGCAATACAATTAATCCTATTTTTGTAAACGTTTTCAAGTATTTTGATATGATATCTATTTTTTCCATCCCTTTTCTTTACCCCTGACGGAAGTATCATTTATCGACATTTTTCATCATAAACCTTCCTTTATTCTATCGAACCCCTCCTGTAACTTCAATGCAGGATTTGTATGAATTTTGCATTTTCACCACCAAAAATGATAGAATTCATGCTAGAATGAGTATTGTTTTTATCTTACCATTCGACTTCTTTCGAGGTGATTCAATGCAACCAACAGCACAGACAGAACGCGACAGTGCACGTCGCTCCCGAACGAAGACGAGCGGAGCTAGCGCCAAATGGTTTCTCCTTTTCTGGGTCATTATGATCGGCATTGGAGTAACTGCTACCTACTTCTACAGCACCCATATGAAGAAATCGATGCTTCAGGAACTCCAAGTGCAAACCCAAGCCCAGCTACAGCAAGTCAAATTAGACTATGAAAAGCAGCTTGGCGAGTTAAATAAGAAGATGGACGCCATGCAAAGCAAAGTTCAATCGTTCAATGAACTACTTACGTTTACGAAAGATAATACTTCGAACAAAACAGACAACAGCAACAAGCTGTATACTCAATTGAACGAAGTGAAAAAGCAGCTGGCAGCGCTGCAGAAGAAGATGGATTTGTTGAAATAACAAGCGAGGCGGTTTTTATGAAGTTGCAAGTTAAAGTAGTCAACCGAATGTTCATGATGATTACCGCACCCTTTCTTGGCATGATGATATGGATGCTGATTTCTTCGCAAAGTGTGTCGCTTCAATTAGAGACTGCGCCGCTTGCTGAGCCGGCATCATTCAATGAAAAGCAGTCCCGAGTATCCTCACAATTAGATAAGGCTAAGGAGATAGCTGTCCACACCGTTGAATCCGTGCGTCATATTTCTACCTTGTATAAGCAAACGACGACCACGATGAATGACATCGTCCTAACGGCAAGCCAACAGGCTAAGCGTCCGGAGCGAATCTATGATCAACGGATTACAGCTCGGCTGGGCACTCCTCAGGAACGCATCGACAGTGAGAAGCTTCGTGCGGAGCTATATATCATTAATCAGCCAACCTATCGCGGATATGCAATGAAGGTCAAGTTGAAGGATCCTAAAGCGATGCGAATGACACTTGGCCATGATGAATATGGCGGCTCGGAGACAACCATGCAGGCCGTGAAGCGCTATAACGCGGTTGCTGGCATTAATGCTGGCGGTTATGCAGAAAGCAGAGGCAAGCGTTATCCGCTCGGAACCACCGTCATGAATGGCAAGTATATCTCTTCCTTTGAGCCGAGCTTCAAAAATTTGTCCTTCGTTGGGATGGATGTTAACTCTCGATTGATCGGGGGAAAATTTTATCAGAAGGAAGAATTGGACAAGCTCCAGCCAAAGTATGGGGCAACGTTCGTTCCTGCCTTGCTCAAAAATGGTGCAAGTCTCACGATCCCTGATAAGTGGAAGACATCTCCTGCACGGGCCCCGCGCACGGTTATCGGCAATTACAAGGATGATCAACTGCTCATTTTAGTTGTCGACGGATATAATGAAAGTGGAAGTTCAGGAGCAACCTTGGAAGAATTACAGCGGAAGCTGGCCAATCTTGGTATCAGGGATGCATACAACCTGGATGGCGGCGGATCATCGACACTTGTGTTCAATGGCCGGGTTGTGAATACGCCATCTGATGGTGAGATGCGCTCTCTTCCTACTCATTTCTTATTCTTTAAGTGACAACTTGCGCAACAACCTGCTTTTCATATTTTCATTTTGGTATGTTTTGGGTATAATAAAAGCATCCATTGGGGGTGTGCATATCATGTCCGTAACATTTTGGATTATTATGCTCGTATTCGCCATGTTCATTACGGCTATGCTGACTGCTGGCTACAATGAGGATAAGACGAGCGGCTTGTAAGAAGAAGAGGCTTTCCGAATCCGGAAGGCTTCTTTTTTATGCTTTATTCTTGGAATGCTTTATGTAAGATGAGACTTTATGTACGATTTCTAAATCTGGATACATCAGGTTCGATTGACACCCGTTACCTATCTTGATACAGTAGGAATAACGAGGCATTTCGCCCCCGATGGGGCGAGGTGCCTTCGTGCATATGTAAGGTTTTTTACATTTAATGGTCTGCAGAAGAAAGGAATGATGCAATGATCCAGGTTAAAGAGTTTGTGGATGTAAGTGCTGCAACAGCAGAAGAGAAGGCTAATGATTTTTTGGCCACGCTGCTGGAAGAGCAGGTGATTGAGATTAAATACTCGGCTGGGTATCGCTTGAATCGCGATATCTCCGAGCAAAGAAGCTGTATATTGGTTGTTTATCGGACAGCTAGCGTTCCTGCTGGGAAGCACGAACCATAGCTGCCCTCACAAATTGCGATAAGGGAGAGTATAAAAGATGATGCAGCAGTTTCAAGCAGTGACACGGAATATTGAAAAACGAAGCGAAGTCCGGCAGCTTCGCTCTGAAGGGAGAATTCCATGCGTTCTCCTTCAACAACAAGCCAGTGTGAACCTTCACATGGATGCCAAAGCGTTCGCCCTATGGGTTAGAGATGCGGCTCACAACCAGTTGGAGTTGAGTATTGATGGGGCAAATCCAATTACGGCACAGGTTCAAGAGATACAACGTCACCCTGTAACGAATGATATTCTGCATGTTGATCTGCTAGCATGCCAATCTACTGCACTTGCATAGAACAAGGCTCAGAACGGAAGCCATAATGTCAAGGATAGGGAATTCCCTATCCTTGGCTTTTTCATCATATGCTCTACTCCTGCGGACAAGCTTCCGACATGTGAACGCATGAGCATCTTTGTACAATAGAAATAACCCATAAAAAAGAAGCACCACCGAATGTGATGCTTCGCTTCCATGTTTCTCTCTATCTTGCCAAGTGGGTCATTTCGTGCATGCATTGCGTGCATATGTAACGATCCTTAAAATCCGCTACCCCGTCCATTGAACCGCAGAATACGCACTTCGGACGATAGCGCTCGAGAATAATATGATCTCCTTGAACTAAAATTTCAACAGGATCCCCCTCGTTCATCTGGTAACGCTTCCTAAGCGACTTAGGCAGTACAATGCGTCCCAATTGATCGACTTTACGGACAACACCGGCAGGTTTCATCAGTTCCACCTCTCTTGTATATACTCTTCTCTCTTGTTTACCCTCGAAACTACTGCCCCTACTACTTCGATGCTCCGATCCAAAATCCTGCTGAAATTTGTCAATTCAATTCGTTTTTATTCAATTCTTGTAATTAGGTGCTAATTACCTCAAATTCATGAAGTCTGCCTGACGCAGTGCTTCATACACGACAATTGCCGCCGCATTAGACAAGTTGAGCGATCGAACCTTGTCTGTCATTGGCATGCGCATGCATGTCTCTGGATTCGCATCAATTATTTCCTGAGGAAGTCCTTTCGTTTCTTTGCCGAACACGAAAAAGTCCCCATCCTGGAAGGAAAAGTCACTGTAGCAGTTATCTGCTTTTTTCGTCGCGTAGAAGAAACGTCCATCCTTATATTTCTCCTGCAGCTCCTGGAACGAATCATAGTAATGAATCGTAACTGCATACCAATAATCGAGCCCCGCACGCTTCAAGGTTGCATCATCCGTTCGGAACCCGAGTGGACGAACCAAGTGCAGATGGGTGCCCGTTGCAGCGCAAGTACGCGCAATATTTCCTGTGTTTGCTGGTATTTCTGGTTCAACTAATACGATGTTGAATGCCATCTGATGTTCACCTCACATTTCATTGTTTTATTATACACCAAGAAGGCAAGCCTATTGCTTTGCTTCCTCTTCCATCGCATCAGGATCGAAGTTATCTTTACACAATATTTACATCGATCGAATTGACACTGAATTTAGCATGAATTATTATAGTTCTACAATCGAATGGTTCGACTCTCGAACCATAATAAATGACAAGGGAGTTATTTTCATGAATCGAGATGCCAAAACCATTATTGAACGGTATATTGCTGCAGAATTTACTGTAATAAAGCATTTATTTAATGAGATTGGAGAGGCGATTCCAGATCATCTAACGATCGACCAATATCAGATCATGTGTGTACTCCATCAGCGAGGCCAATGCACCTCCACCGATCTGGCTGAAGTATTCAAGGTCGTAAAGAGCTCTATTACTGCCATTATTAATCGACTTGTCGATCGCGGATACGTTGAACGGACGCCTGCTGAGGAGGATCGGCGTGTAATCGTACTGTCCTTAACGGAGGAAGGACGAACTGTATTAGAGCATGCGGACAAAAAGGTGCAGGATATTGTCGCCTCTTATCTGATTCATTTCAGCGAAACGGAAGTTGAAGCCTTCATCGGAGCGTACGAGAAGCTCGCCCGCTTGATGAAAGAAGGGAAGAATCAAAAATGAGAATGATACTGAGAGCAAAATGGGCTGTATTGGCAGCCTGGATTGCGGTTGCTGTTATTCTTGCAATAGCAGCACCGTCGCTTAGTGAGCTCGTGAAGGAGCATGGTACGATTGGCGTACCTGACGGCTACTCCTCTGCAGAAGCGATCCGCATCATGGATGAAGTGTCCAATGCGAAAGGCAATGTGCATGAAACGAGTATGGCACTGGTCTTCCATAATCCAAATGGAATGACTGATAAGGACACCAAAGACATTCAGCAAGCTATTCAACAGCTCAATCAAAACAAAAACAGCCTTCATATCGTCTCCATGCTCGAACCATACGGACAGTCGGAATTAAAGGCTAAATTAATTTCCAAAGACAACAAAACTGTACTCACCTCCCTATTAGTCAGCACCGAGACAGCGAATCCCGTAGAGATTCGTGATCAAATCAATAAAGAACTCGCTTCTACTTCTGTTGAGCACTACATTACAGGTCAAAAGCTGATTGAAAATGACCAACTCGTCAGCTCACAAGAGGGCTTGAAGAAGTCGGAACTGATTACCGTTGTATTCATTCTAGCCATCCTATTTTTCGTCTTCCGCTCAATCGTCGCAGCCTTCATTCCGCTGCTAACAGTCGGTCTGAGCTATATCATTTCACAATCCATTGTCGCATTTCTTGTCGAAAGCACCCAATTCCCGTTATCGACGTTCACGCAAATCTTTATGGTGGCTGTCTTATTCGGAATTGGAACGGATTACTGCATCCTGCTCCTCAGTCGGTATAAGGAAGAGCTCGCTAAGCACGACGATCTATGGGATGCGATTGCCGCCACGTACCGTACTGCCGGCAAAACAGTCCTCTTCTCCGGAATCGCCGTACTTGTCGGTTTTTCCGTGATTGGATTTTCCGAATTCAATTTGTATCGTTCTGCCGTTGCAGTTGCCATTGGAATTGCGATCATGCTGCTCGCGTTAGTAACGGTCGTACCGTTCTTCATGGCCGTGCTCGGCAAGAAGCTGTTCTGGCCAGCGAAGAAATCGATTGAGCATAAAGAAAGCCGTTCGTGGGGTGCCATTGGCTCATTCTCACTGCGCCGACCGCTGGCAGCGATGCTCGTGGTTGCAGCCGTCACTGTTCCGTTCCTAATATCCTATAAAGGTGAAGTATCGTTTAACAGCTTGGAGGAAATCGGAGATAAATACGATTCCGTCAAAGCCTTTAATATTATTGCAGACAGCTTCGAGCCTGGCGAATCCATGCCGACCCAAGTCGTCATCAAGAGCTATTCCCCGCTTCAGGTGGGCGAATATATGGCCGTAGCCGAGAAAATGAGCCGAGAGCTAATTAAGGTAGATGGTGTATCGGGCGTTCGCAGCCTTAGCCGACCTGCAGGCGATGAAATCAAGGACTTCCAAATTACCGAACAGGTCAAGACACTTGACAGCGGCCTGTCCAAGGGAAATGACGGATTATCCAAAATTAAAGATGGATTGTCCGAAGCAAGCAACGAATTAAGCAAAAACGAGCCTAAGCTCAAAGAGGCAGCTAGCGGAGCAGCACAGCTTACCGTGGGAACACAAGAACTGAAATCCGGAATCAAGCAGTTGAATGACGGACTTGGTCGCATTGAATCCGGCATTCGCGATGGTTCTGCCGGTGCCGGCCAACTGCAGCAAGGTCTGAAGCAGGCCAAGGAGAGTGCGCAAAAGCTGGCCCAAGCGCATCAGAAGCTGCTCGATACCTATAAGCAGATTGGGCAAGGTCTTACTGAAATAACAAGCGGCGTTGGCCAAATGAATACACAGTTCAGCGAATTGACCAAGTCGCTGCAATCGTTAACGGGCCGATTCGCAAGCTTGGAGGAACGCTTCCCGGATTTGTTGAAAGACGCTGATTATATGACAATTCGCGGTACCGTAACCGCTGCTGGGCAAGGGGCAGCCCAATTATCCGGCGCTCTTGGACAGATGCAATCTACATTAGCGAAAGTAAACGGAGGCATGGCTCAGGCGAACCAAGGCTACGAGCAAGCCACTACCGGCCAGAAGGCGCTGGCATCAGGGTTCGATCAGCTCATTGCAGGCATCTCGCAGCTAGAGTCAGGTCTGAAGCAGGCAGCCAATGGCCAAGGCCAAATCATTAGCAAAGTACCTGGCATCATAACAGGACTTGATAAACTTCAAGCTGGCCAAAAACAGATCGGAGACGGCTTCTCGCAATTATCGGATCAGATTGGCAAGCTGACGACCGGCTTGAAGGATGGAGCCGATGGATTGACGCAAGTATCGGATGGGCTTAACTCTGCTCAGGGATATTTGCAAAATGTAAGTACAGCGCCCGATAAAGAGCTTGGCGGCTGGTTCGTCCCTGATGAGGTATTATCGAATGACGCCTTCCGCAAGGCGCTCGAGATGTACTTATCCGAGGATCACAGTGTAATGACCTTAGACGTCATCTTTGCTGATAATCCATATGGAACCCCGGCTATTGATCGAATCGACGCTGTGAAAGCAGCTGTAGATCGCAGCGTGAAGGGAACTTCCTTGGAAAAGGCGACGATCGCAGTTGGCGGTGTATCGAGCACGTTTGCCGACTTGAAGCAAATGTCTGGTGAAGATTATATGAGAACCGTAACGTACATGATCATCGGTATATTACTCATCCTGATTGTCCTGTTCCGATCCATCATTATGCCGCTGTATATCGTAGCATCCTTGCTGCTTACCTTCTTCACTTCGATGGGAATTACGGAAGTGATCTTTACGAAGATGCTGGATTACTCCGGGGTTACATGGGCAGCTCCATTCTTCGGCTTTGTTATGCTGATGGCACTTGGCGTCGATTACAGCATCTTCTTGATGGAACGCTTCAATGAGAATAAGCATCTGGATGTGAAGGATGCAATCCTATACGCGATGAAAAATATGGGGACGGTTATTATTTCTGCCGTAATCATCTTAGGAGGAACATTTGCTTCCTTCTATCCATCAGGCGTACTGTCCATGATGCAAATTGCAACCGTCGTATTATCCGGACTTACACTGTATACGTTCCTCATCCTGCCGTTCTTCGTACCCGTCATGGTCAAGACGTTCGGTTCTGCCAACTGGTGGCCGTTCTTCCATAAGCAGCAGGACGAGAAAGCGAAACAGCAAGTAAGTGCCTAAGCTGCTTTTCTACGTCACGTGAGTATTAATCCATTGAAACTCCATTGATCGCATGAAATACATCCGCAATGTTGAAGAGGAACCGAGCATCGGTTCCTCTATTTTTTACACCCAGTTTACGTTTGCTTAATATGCCGCTGACGAATATCCTTCATAATGTTGGTATATGACATTCGATCGGTAAACAATTTGGCGTACGATATCGAATGCAGGAATTCGTTCAACCGATTACTTACTAAATGAATTGTGGGAGGGACTATTTTGAAATCCAAAATTTTAGTTGTCGATGACGAACCTTCAATCTCTACCCTCATTGAATATAATTTGAAGCTGGCTGGCTATGACGTTCTGTGTGTCTATGATGGGGAAGCTGTATTTGATGTTCTATCCACTTTCCGTCCAGATTTGATTATCCTTGACCGCATGCTGCCGAAGAGCGATGGATTGGAAGTATGCCGCAAGCTGCGCGTGGCGAACAATATGGTGCCTGTTATTATGCTGACAGCGATGCAGGAAATAGGTGACAAAATTGATGGATTAGATAATGGCGCTGACGATTATATGACGAAGCCGTTCTCCCCGCAGGAGCTCATCTCCCGCATTCAGGCTGTCATGCGCCGCATCCGTTCCCTCCCTCTTGTAGATGAAGGACAGGTGTACCAAATCGGCAGTCTGCACGTCATGGCGGATCAGCGTGAAGTGAAGCTGGAAGGCCGGGATGTGGAGTTAACTCCGAAGGAGTTCGAACTGCTCGTCTTCCTATGCCGTCATCGCGGCAAGGTATTGAGCCGCCAACAGCTGCTACACGGCGTATGGGACTATCACTTCCTCGGCGATACACGCATCGTCGATGTGCATATTAGCCACCTGCGCGATAAGCTGGAGAAAAACGCACGCAGCCCTGAATATATCATGACGATTCGTAATGTAGGCTACAAGCTTACAGAACCGACAAAGCGTCACTTAGCCTAACTTATTCCTCATTTCCGATATAACCCCGCCTGTTTCCCCGAGCAGGCGGGGTTTTTATTTTTCCTTATAAATAACCGCAAAGGGCGTATAAGACCCCTTCATTACAAATTTCCCTCCAACCACTGCGTTAATTAACTTTGTTAATTTACTATTCGCATTTGCACTCGATCTAAGCTGTTCATTACAATTTAACGCTTTCAATCGCATTCAGTATCTTCAATTTCAATATTCCTGCATAGTCAATCCATTACGCTATTATGAATGAACGAATACAATTCCATGATCCTGGAGGTTACTATGGCTAATATTGTTAAAATCAGAGCAAGTGTATTTATTCCAATGTCTTGGACGGAGCCGAAGCAAGAGTCGGATACGGGAAATATCATTCAATACGAAGGCGACACCCGCGAATTTACACCTTATGCCGTAAATACAATGCGTTCCAGGGTTGAGCAAGAAGTTGTTGTTGATTTGTATAAAAAGGAAGTATTCTCCTATTCGAATACCGGCATAACAACAGAAAAAGTGACTCGGCCAGATGGTTCTGTGAATAAAAGAACCGGCAAAGCCAGTACAGAGGGGATTTTGTGTAGCCATATTCGTTGGGGCTCTAATGAAGTCATGTTTCAAATGCGTGCAAGTGCCAGTAATCCATTACTAGCACTTGCGCCTCCTGTTGATTATTTATTACGCATACGAGTTACAGAAAATGGTGCCGTTGAAGTTGAGGGCAGCCATGATGGATTCCCGTGTTTTGAATTTTATAAGCAAGTAGACTTTGGATCATTTGAACAAATCTATATTCATGATTTCAGAGAAACCGGAGATACCGCTCAAGCTCTGGCCGGGGAAATGGAGTACCATTTCAAAAAAGTGTTATAACTACAATTTGCGCTCTATATAGGCATACAAAAAAACGAGTTAGCAGGAGCAACTTCCCACTAACTCGTTGTTACTTATAAGAACAATGATTTCACTTTTCCCTTTAGCCGTTGCGTTGTTGGAAGTGCTTCATGAACTGCGCAAGCGCCTCACAACTCTCGTATGGCACCGCATTATAGATGGAAGCGCGAAGCCCGCCAACGCTGCGGTGTCCTTTCAGACCTACGAATCCTGCTTCGCCAGCTTGCTTAATGAATGCCTTCTCGAGCTCTTCGTCCGCCAAGCGGAAAGTCACGTTCATGAGGGAGCGGCTTCCGCGCTCCGCGCAGCCGCGATAGAAATCTCCGCTAGCATCAATCGTGCTGTACAAGAGCTCTGCCTTAGCAAGGTTATCGCGTTCAACCTGTTCAAGGCCGCCGCGCTCCTTCAGCCATTGCAGCACCAAATTGACCATGTAGATGGAGAAGGAAGGTGGTGTATTGTACAAGGAATTATTTTTATAATGCGTGCTGTATCGAAGCATGGATGGAATCGTCTTCGGGCTGCTCGCGATCAGGTCTTCTTTCGCAATGACAACGGTAACACCGGACGGCCCCAGATTCTTCTGAGCGCCTGCGTAGATCATACCGAACTTGGATACATCTACTGGACGGCACAGAATATCACTGGACATATCCGCAATAAGCGGTACAGACCCGCTGTCTGGATAGGCTGAATACTGCGTTCCGCCAATCGTTTCATTCGAAGTAATATGCACGTAGGCCGCATCCTCCGGTACAACAACCTCTTCAGGCGCCGGAACGCGCATAAAGCGATCCGCTTCTGTCGAAGCAATAACGCGAGTTGCACCAATCAGCTCGGCTTCTTTAATTGCTTTTTCCGCCCAGCTTCCGGTATGTACATATGCGCCTACTTTACCTTCAGAGAGCAAATTCATCGGCACCATCGCGAATTGCGTGCTTGCTCCGCCCTGCAGGAACAATACATCGTACCCAGAAGGAATGCCCAGCAGCTCTTTCAGCAATTGTTTCGCTTCATTGTGAACCTGTTCATATACCGCTCCGCGGTGCGACATTTCCATAATGGACATGCCTTGCTCTTGAAAATCCACGAATTCGGCTTGTGCCCGCTCCAATACAGCCAGCGGCAGCGCAGCCGGCCCTGCATTAAAATTGTACGCGCGATGTTGTCCCATCGGTTTCTCCCACCTTTGTCTCCATGACTAGCATGTTCATAGGCGCCCATGAAATGATCCGAACGTCTTCTGCTAGCGATATTTTATCGATAATGATAGCAGTATTTGAGTTCGCCATCAAGGAGCAATCCAAACGTTTTGCAGTTGATTGACATGGATGTCGAACGATTCTCATAGACAGAGAGGCATAATAGGGCTCATTCTTTTATGCTTTGCCTACGGATTCCCCCTTAACAAGGGTAACGTAGACGCGTTCATGCTCGACCTTCTCATCAGCAATCATTTTTAGCAGTTGTTCACATGCGAGCGCGCCCCACTTATGTTTAGAATAATCGATGGTTGCGAGGCGCGGCTGCATATAACGAGTCAGCTCAATATTGTCGAACCCGACGACATGAATATGCTCGCCGATACGAAGTTCTGTATCCGAAATACGATTGCACAGCCCCACCGCCATTTCATCGTTTAAGCAGAATACAGCAGCCGGCCTGTTGTACTCCTGCAAGATTTGCTCAGCAGCCCTCTCACCGCCGCTTTTGTTGAAATCGCCGACGATTTCAATCCACTCCACATTCGCTGCTCGATCCGACACGAGCTTCACGGCCTTCATCCGCTGCTCGGAATCAAACGATCCGGGCGGGCCTGTCACAATATAAATCTTCTGGTGCCCCTGCTCCACCAAATATTCCGTCGCCAAGGAGGCGCCCGCCTTGTTGTCCAACAGCACCTGATTAATGTTCGGATGATCCAATTCCCGATCCAGTACCACGATCTTATGGTTGCGATCAGCGTACATAAGCAATTCCTCGCTCGTGAACGTCTGATCGAGAATGACGGCCCCGTCTATCATTCGTTCCGGCAGCATGCGGTGTGACTGCTTCCCGCTGCATACGATCAGATCATAGCCTTGCGCATTGCATACCTTCTTCATGCCGTCCAGCAATTCGCCATATACTTCGCCCTTGAAGTCCGTTAAAAAGGCTCCGATGATCTTTGTTTCTCTCTTTTTCAAATTGCGGGCAGCAGCATTTGGTACATAGTTCAATTCTCTGGCAATAGCCAATATTCTTGAGCTTGTCTCATCCGTCACCTTGCTGCTGCCGTTCAGGGCATAAGATACCGTAGAAATCGACACTCCTGCTTTTTTGGCGATATCCTTAATACTGACCACTTGTCCTCAATCCTCCGTTTGGTAACCAATCCTTCTTCCTTATGATGTTGCATCCGTTCGGATGCCGCTTTGTCTTACTGAGATGTGCCGATGTCCGTTCACGCTCTTCAGATGTCCTTTCCCTATTGTAGCATTATAGAGAAAAGGACGATCCGGAAAAGATCGCCTTTGCCTTCCTTACATCCATATTTCAATCCGATTTGCACTGCTTTTCAATTCGCGCTCCACATCCGCACTGGCAATCTGTATGCCACCTCGCCGATACGGGTTATTCAACCTCTCCGCATTCACCTGCATCCCATTTATCGCTACGCGGCTCACGCCACCGCCTGCAATATGATAAATGAAGGTAACCTGTCTTCCGTCAAAATGGTAGTCAAAATGCAGCCCGTTCATCGTGTTCGGAAGTACAGGATCAATGACCAAATCGCCTTCAGCCTGCCGAATGCCAAGCACATTCGCAATCAGTTGATTCATATAGATTCCTGGACCGCTGGAATAGATTCTCCATCCGCCCTTCACCTGCACCGCTCCGCTGCGAAGCGCGTCCATATTCTCCTGCGCCTCATATCGGGTATTGAACTTCCCGTCTGAACTGCTGAAGTAGGCATTGCTTTGACGCAGCCCCGCATTAGGGACGACCTCACAAATGCCAACGGGATTAATCGTCTCCAATCCGCGCCAAGCATCGTCCGCACACCCAAGCTTCGCCATCGCTTCAACATAGCGAATATGCGCATGCACATACTGCAGTCCTACCTCGCGTCCGAAGTTCGAAGCCTGCTCAGCCCGCTTGAAATGCGTGCTGACGCCGCCTGCATATTGAGCCGGTCGATTCATTAGCCGTACACCATCCGGGAACGACAGATGATCCTGAATCAAACGATAATTAATGCGTGCCTGCTTCTCATCTACCAGTTCGGCAATAATACTGCGCGTCATTGGCAGAAGCCGGTATTGAATACCTGTCTCCGTATCCGTCGGATGCAGCATCAGCTTGGCATGCGCTGGATCTTCCATATAGATGAAGCCGGGAATGACCTCCGTGTGCAGCATGTAGCGTTTGTAGTCCTGTTCAATGCCAGATGCGATCTCTTGCAATTCCTCAGCCAGCTTCTCGTTTGCTGCAAGCAGCACATCAGCAAATTTCTTCATTGCTTGATACGTAAGCGCTACGGTCCAACTACTAATCATATATTTCTTCAACTGCGCATTCGCCGGCTGCAGCGTATCATCCCAATCTCCATCGCCATAAGACGATAAATGCGTATCGTGAAGGAAATGCTTACGAATATAAGAGATTTCCTTGATGGCGTGCTCCAGTATGGTCGCCTTATCCGACGTGAAGTTAAAACGCTGCTTCATGGTATAAGGAACCTTTTCCTTCAAAATACTGTAATCCCCGGTTGCCGTCAAATAATCGCCCAGCACTTTGAGCGGCCATACGATAATATCTCCGTGGCTCTCCTCCTGCTGCACCGTAACATACTCATCGAACATAAACCATTGCGGCCAGTTTCCATCGTCCTCATATTGATGGGAATAGACCATTTTCACAATATCCCGCACTTGCTCGTACTTGTGAGTAGCCATGAAATATTCAACCGGCCCCTGGCATACGTCCCGCGTTCCCCAAGCCGCTCCGCCATACTGTTCTAGTCCGTGCGGTACTGCATAATGAACGAGCATGTTGTGGGTGTACCACCACGCCAAGGCATTCATCTTGAACAGTTCATCGGACTGTCCCACTCCGTACGAAAGATGGAATTCGTTCATCAAGCTTTTCAAAAAGGCACGGTATTCATCCATTTCAGTTTGGATATCACGTATCGTCGGGGAGTGCTCCAAATTCGCTGCACGCTCTCGTCTATCCAGCAATCCGTGGATCGTTAACGTCCATTCCTGAGTCGCATCAAGCTGCATGACAACAAGCGAAGCGTCACCGGATTGGATCCCGCTTGCCAGCATCGTCTCATCACCGATCGTCACTGGCGCCCCTTCCACCCACATGCGATATTCAAGATTCGGGCACACCTTAGCGCTAAGCGATTCCTTATTGGCATGGAAAATCAGCGTACCGCCCTCCTGCTTCATGTGAACTGGAAGCTCGTACTCGTTGACATTCATCGTCACTTGATTGGTTACCACATACTTGTAGGCCGTTCCACTCACAGAGCGGACGTCCAAGTGGATCTCAGGCGCATCCGTTGCCGTGTAGTTCGTCACAATCAGCATGTCGTCGTCTGTCTTGTAATACCAGCGTGCGTAGTTGAAGCCCATCTCGAACATGGATGGCATTGCGAGCAGCCGATACTCTCCGTTCATGTGCACGTAGACGCGTTGTCCCGCCGTCTTTGGCACGTTCAGCGGGTTGCGAGCATTGCTCATCATTTTATTGAAATTGGTGTTGCCAACCACCACATGCGAGTTGAATATGCCGTACATATAAGCAGTCGTCGTCATGACCTGCGCGCCCAATTTCACGCTGTTTCCGCTCATTACGATATGTCCATGCGGACGTTCGACGAGAAGCTCCTTTTCCTTTAGCACGACATGCTCGTAGGTGTCTGTGAAAAAGGACAACAGCTTGCCATCCATGCGCTCTTCCTGATATCGTTCCGGGAAAAGTGCCTCTACTTCTGCTTCTGTCATCGAAAGCGTCCGCAGGGGTTCAGCCATATCGGCATTGAATTGGACAGGATTTAACGGATTCGATGCTGCATTTTTTTCGTTCGCAGCTATATGACTTGACTCGGACAAGTAAGCTTCCCATGCCTGCCCCACCTCGTCCCGATACTCCAGTTCCGTTATTGCGGCTGCATGGTCTGCTCTGTACAGACCATAAAATACAAATCGCTCTTCCCCATGAAGCGTAACTCGCTCCGATTGCAGCGCAGTATAGGCAAATTCATACTGATACACTTCATTGGAAAGACAAGGTTTGCTCACACTCGCCGGTATGTTGGTTTCCTTATAGGACAATCCAAAAAATTGAAATCCGTCGGTCGAGTAGCCAATTGCGCGGCTGAGCGCTCCCTGCTGCATATATGGGAATGCTCCGCCTTGCGGTTGATTCTGGCGTGAGCAGACAACACAGCCGATCTCTTCATCCTCGAAGACAGCATGATCAATATATTGCGACAGATACGCCTCGTTGCTTCGTACCGCACCTATTGAAGCAATGCCAAGATCTTGACCATACAGGATATCGACGGTTATCCCCTCCCCACGTACAGCAACATCCCAGAACCAAATGCCCTCTCTCATAAGTGCAAAGGTTACCTTATACGCCGCTCCCTCAACGGCTCCTTCCCATACTACCTGATTTCCTTCCGTCCGAACGGCACTTCGCGAGCGAATCCCGAGCAGCGGATAGAAACGGATACCCGAATCGTCGTGAATCCGTAAATATAAATTGTTGAGCGAGCCATCAAGCGGACTCGTTACCAACTGATTGAGCATGATCTGCCCGCTAACTGCTTGATGCAAATCACCGCTCGACCAAAACGAAAAGTACAATTCGCCGGCTTGAATCGTAAACTTCGACTGCGTTGATCTCTCTATTGTCGTCATGTCTGCCCTTCCTCCTATCCCAGTCATAGCAAGTCTTCTTTTGTTTCTATAAATCTAGTTCTAGTAGTTATTCTAGTAAGGCTATACCTTTTTGGTCGTTCATCTTTTTATTCCTAAATCAGCATCAGCGAACGAGTCGGAAAGAGTCCTGCAATGTATCACGGCTGTTCGATCCAACATGTACCTGGAACATTCCTTCATCGCTTGCCAAGCGAAGATCGGAATGGTGATATCTTAGCTGCTCCTCGGTTAAGTGGAAGCGGATTTCCTTGCTTTCTCCTGATTCCAACTCAATCTGCACATAGTCCTTCAGCTCGCGCAGCGGACGAACAACCTCGCCGGATATGTCGCGGATATACAGCTGCACCGTTTCCACACCTGCTATCGCTCCTGTGTTCGTAACGGTTAGGCGGATTTCAAGCTTCTCCTCATCTGTTATCTCGCTGCTGGAAAGCTCCAGATTGCTGTAGGCGAACGATGTATAGGACAATCCGTAGCCGAACGGAAGCAGCGGATCATTCGAGCAGTCGATATATTTCGAGACATAGCGTTCATCCGTCTTGCTTGGATTCAGCGGCCGTCCTGTATTGAAATGATTGTAATAAACCGGCACCTGCCCAACCGATTGCGGGAATGACATCGTAAGCCGGCCTGACGGATTCACCTTGCCAAGCAAGATGTCCGCAACAGCTGCTCCGCCCTCACTGCCAGGGAACCATGCCTCCAATACAGCATCCGCTGATTCGATGACACCATGCAGATCAAGCGGGCGTCCGTTGAACAAGACAGCAGCCATCGGCTTGCCAAGCGTCTTCAGCTGTTTCACTAGATCCAGCTGCACTTCCGGCAGACGAAGATCCGTACGGGAGGCGCCTTCACCGCTCATCGCGGATTCCTCGCCCAGCGCAAGCACAATGACATCCGCGGCAGCAGCCGTATTGAGCGCTTCCTTCAACTGAGCCGTTGTCATACACTCGATGCCGCATCCAGCCGCGATGCTCAGATGACCGCTTGGCAGCCGCTCCAACAAGGCATCACCCAGCTTCACTGCATCCTCCTTCGCACCGACACAGGACCACCAGCCTAACACGTCCTCACTCTGAGCGAATGGTCCAATGAGTGCAACCTTGGTATTAGGCTGCAGTGGCAGCATGCCGTTATTTTTCAACAGTACGCAGGATTTGGCTGCCAGTTCGTAGGATGCCTTGCGATGCTCCGCGCAAAAAAGAATCTCGCGCTCCCGTTCCGGATTCGCGCCGCGCAGCGGATTCTCAAATAGGCCCAGCTTGTCCTTAAGGCGCAGAATACGCAGCACCGCTTCATCGACAAGCGCCTCATCTACCTTGCCTTCGCGGATAAGCCCCGGCAAATGATGTACATAGCACGGCGTCATCATCTCGATGTCCACGCCCGCTCTTATAGCACGGAGAGCTGCCTCGCGATCATCCTCAGCCGCACCGTGAGCAATCATTTCCCGTATGGAAGCCCAGTCCGAAATCACAACTCCGCCGAAGCCCCATTCCTCGCGCAGAATGCCGCGCAGCAGCTTCTCATTGCCTGTCGCCGGTATACCGTCGACGGTATTGAAGGAAGACATGACCATCTCGCAGCCTTCCTCCAGCGCTGCCTTGTACGCAGGCAAGTAATATTCGCGCAGAGCCCTTTCCGACATATCAACCGTGTTGTACTCGCGGCCTCCTTCCGGTGCCCCATAAGCGGCAAAATGCTTCACGCATGCAGCCAGCCGCTCCGAATCTCCCTTTATATCGCTGCCTTGATAGCCGCGCACAAACGCCCGCGCGAATAAACTGTTCAGATGCGGATCCTCGCCCGTCGTTTCCATCACTCTTCCCCAGCGCGGATCACGCACCAGATCGACCATTGGTGCGAACGTCACATGAATGCCTGAAACTGCCGACTCTCGCGCTGCGATTGCCGCGCTCTGTTCTGCGAGCTCCGTATTCCACGAGCAGCCGATCGCGAGCGGGATCGGGAAAATGGTCTTGAAGCCGTGAACGACATCGGCCATGAACAGAAGCGGAATGCCAAGACGGCTTTTCTTCATATAATTCTGCTGCACATCGATTACAGCCTGCGCCCCGGACAAGCCAAGCACAGAGCCGCTCGCTGCAACCATCTGCTCGGTTATGCCCATTTCTTCCATCGGCCCCGTTACCTGTCCTTCGCTGTCTGAGCCTTCATGGAAATGTCCCGTAAGCTGCAGCAGTTGGGCAATCTTCTCTTCCAATGTCATCTGTTGTACAAGCGCTTTAAGTTGTTGATTATCCATAGTAGTTCCTCCACGGTTCGAATTTCTCGTATGAAAGATCATTGACTGGTCATCATTCGAAGGGATGTTCATTTTTCATTTCCTTAAATAGTGCTTCTCCTTCCTCAGGGACTTGCGCAATACTTGACTCCGTTGTGCGTGCGCCAAAGAGCAGC
The DNA here is from genome assembly GCF_000293805.1 of Paenibacillus alvei DSM 29. Lineage (GTDB taxonomy): Bacteria > Bacillota > Bacilli > Paenibacillales > Paenibacillaceae > Paenibacillus_B > Paenibacillus_B alvei. The sequence continues at coordinate 34,134 of NZ_AMBZ01000016.1, forward strand.
AATCATCGATTGTGCAAATTCCTCATTGAGAAGAACAATATTGTGGAAAAGGAACCCGGCAGCAGCAATCCCTGTCCTCAATTGGCATACCGGGTTCATTCAAACAAATCGTACCTATTTCAAATTGTTCAACTCATCCAGAGCCGGCTGTACGAGTGACATTTTGCTCTCCACCCACTTTTTCCAGTTCGATTCCAGATCACCACTCTGCAAAATAAGATTCGTGTACTCCGTCTCGTAAGTGAAAGTTGCCTGGTTCTTTACCTTGGAATCGTGCAATTGAACCGTCCAGTCATAGGCGGCCAGCTTACCGCCCTCTTTGCCCAGCTTCGCCTTGTTCTGATAATGCAGAACGGAGCGGTCGCGATATTCCTTCTTAATCGCCGGGTTAATGATGCTGAAGTCGTCTCCTAATAAATACAGCCCTTCAAAGCGGCTTGGATATTTGTCCTCAAGCGATGTTCCTTCCGGCAGCAGGCTTACAAGCTCCTTGTTGTCGCCGTATTTCCAATCCTTGCCCTCGAAGCCCATGTTCAATATCATTTGCCCTTCTGTGCTAGTCGAATAATCCAATAAGTCCATAACTCGTTCAAACTTCTCTTTACTGATGTTCGGCGAGAAAATGAGTGCCGACCAGAAATTTGCCTGCTCCAGATTTCGATATTTGCCGTCGTCGCCAAGCACGATCGCAGTATGAACAAGATCGTCGCTGCTCACGCCCAGGTTTTTCTGCATATCCTTATCCACGTCTTGTCTAAAGGAAGCCAGACCGCCAAGGCCGGCTACTGCCGCTGCGCCTTTCACGCGGAAGTTGTCGCCTCCCTCGCTGTTTTTCCATGTATAGAACTCAGGATTCAACAGTCCTTCCTTGTACGCCTGCTGCATCAGCTTCAAGCCGACAAGCGTTTCTGGATCCGCTGGCCCCCAGTGATATTTTCCATCCTCTCCTTTATAGAAGGCAGACTCCACACGGGAATGCTCACTGTTCGGCATAATGATGTTCACCAATGCATCTCCTGCATTGAAGGAAAGAGGGACCAGATTCGCGCCGACCTTGCCCGGATCCTTCTCCTTCACCAGCTTGGCAAACGTCATTAATTCACTTGTCGTATAGGCATCCTTTAATTCAAAGCCGACAGCCTTTGCCCAGTCCTTGCGCAGGACAATAACGCCGTTTTGGTTGACAAGCGGATCAGCAGGCTTGTTCTCGTAGTACACGGGACGCGGCAGCAGATAAGTGCCGCCCTTCAGCTCTTCCAGCTTCTCGCCAAGCCCAGTCAGCTTGTAGGCAGTAGCCACGTTCGGCCAGCGCTCCTTCCAATCGTCCGGGAACTTGTACAGAAGCCCTTGGTCGATATAGTTCACCGCGTCGCCGTGAATATAGTTCCATGTAGCCACGTCAGGAAGATCGCCGGAGCTGACCCACAGCCGCAGCTTTTCCGCCCATGAATCCCATTCAATGAAGTTGTAGTCCCACTCCAGATTGAATTTATCCATCCAGAATTTGTGGAACTCATTGTTCAATTGTCCGTCCTTCAGATTAATGGTGCTTGCCACGGAAATTTTGAGCTTATCCTTGTAATTTCCGTTTTCATCTTTCTCGTTGCCCCCTTGCGCCCCCTCCTTCGAGCATGCTGTAGCCAGCAGCACTACCAGACATAGCGAGAGGAGAAGAATGGATCTTACCGACAGCTTTTTGTCTGCTTTCATGTTTTGTCGCCCCTTTTTAAGATCGAGTTCAATAGGTCACTTTTCAGCACCGAGAAGGTTGCAAGAACTCGAAGCTTATGCTTCCGAAGTGAGCTTTGCTGCGCAAAGCTTGTAAGGAGCAGCGGAATGTAGGCAAGACTACATGAGCAGCTAAAATGTTTCTGAAAGAAACATACTTCGAAAGCATACGCTCTTCGAGTGAATGCAAGATTCGACGCCGATTCACTTCCTGTACATTATTTTCTTCGTGATCAAAAGCGACCTATTTAAACTACCCCTTTAGATTTTTGATGCATATTGCCGTCATACCATCATGCAAAATAACAAAAATCTATGTGTATCATCAGGTCTTAATTGCCCCTGTTAACACCCCTTTAGCGAAATGCTTCTGAAGCAGAGGGAAGAAGCACATGATAGGCACCATCGTGACGAACACTGCAGCCATCTTCATCCCCGTTGAAAAAGCTTGCTTGCCGACAGCACTTACGCTTGAAGCATTAGATGCGTTCGTCGTCGATTCCACAATAATGGTGCGAAGCACGTTCTGCAGCGGAAGCTGCTCTGCCTTGCGCAGGAAGATCATCGCATCATACCAACTGTTCCAATATGCGACGCCATAGAACAGCGTAATGGTTGCCATAATGGGAGCGGCCAGCGGAAGCACGACTGAGAACATAATTCTCCATTCGCCCGCTCCGTCCAAGCGCGCGGATTCCATCAGCGATTCTGGAAGACTGTAGAAATAGTTCATCATCAGGATCATATTGAAGGCGCTGAAGCTGCCGGCAAAAATGACAGACCATAATGTCCCGGTCAGATGCAGGGATTTCATGATCAGGTACAGCGGGACGATGCCACCGTTAAAGATCATCGTGAACAGCACGAGAAAGAAGATAATCCGTTTGCCCGGAAACTTGCTTCTGCTAAGTCCATAAGCCATGCTGCTCGTCAGGAACAGGCTTAACGGCAAACCGACAATAAGCAGCTTGAAGGTGTTCCAGTATCCCATAAGAATACTTCCGTCCATGAAAAGCGCCTTGTAGGAGGCCAGCGTCGGATTTTTCGGGAACAGCATGAACGGATTGTCGGCGTACTCCTTCGGTGTCGAGAATGAAATCATAATGACATTCCAGAATGGAATGAGAATCAACAGTGCAATACCAAGTAAAATGAGAAATAAGATGTAGTCGAGGGCAGTCATCTTCTCCCTGCGGAACGCTGACCGCCTTGCCGTTTTCTTGCTCATTGTTGCATTCCCTCCTTATCGGAATAGCCCGTCTCCGCCCAGCATTTTCGCTACTCGATCGGCAGCAAGCAGCAGGATCATATTCACCAGAGATCGGAACAAGCTGACCGCCGTTGAGAACGAAAAGTCGGTTGAAGATTGGAAGGTGATCCGGTAAATGTACACATCCAGCACCTCGGACACATTTTTCGTAGCTGCATTTGCCAAGTTGAAAATTTGATCAAAGCCCGAGGACATCAGTCCGCCCACGGACAGAATGAACATGACCGTGACGGTAGGCATAATGTTGGGCAATGTAATGCGGAACACCTGCTGCATCCGTGACGCCCCGTCAATCTGGGCAGATTCGAATTGATCCTGATCGATTCCCGAGATGGCAGCCAAATAGATAATGGCTCCCCATCCGGTCGACTTCCAAATGTCCGTAAGCAGCAGCATCGGAACAAACGTGCTCTCTGACCCAAGGAAATTTATCGTTGGCAATCCAAGCAGCGCTAGCGCGCTGTTCACAAGTCCATCATAGGCCAGTACATTAATGACAACCCCTGACACGATTATCCATGACAAGAAATGGGGAAACGTCAGCACGGTTTGAAATACTTTTTTCGCGCGCTTCATTCGGAGCTCGTTAAGCATGAGTGCCAGCAGGATCGGGAATGGGAATTGAATAACCAGCTTAATGATGTTGATGTACAACGTCCGCCAGAGCGCATCGAGAAAGGCGGGATCACGGAACACGTACTTGAAATTTTCGAATCCGACCCATGGACTGCCCCAAATGCCCAGGTTCGCCTTATAATCCTTGAAGGCGAGCGATAAGCCGCCCATCGGCAAATACGCAAATAGTAGAAGCCAGATCAGCCCAGGAAGGAGCAGCGTATATACCATTCGATGCTTCCATATATCACTGAATAGCGCTCCCAGCTTCGATCGACTCTTCAGCTTGCCGTCAGGCCCTTGCAAGGCTGCAGATTTCACATTGCATTTCCCCTCTCAATTCGCTTCTTGTTGTCAAAAAGAAAGTCAAAGACTGTCCTCAAATGCTTCTCCCAAAATACCCAGTCATGGGTGCCTGAATCTTCTACATAGCGAAAGTGGAACCCGGATGAGGAAGCGGCATTCATGTGCGCAGCAAACGCTCGATTCATTTCAATGAAGGGGTCTTCCGAGCCGCAGCAGCACAAAATGTGCGGCATCAAGCTTCCCGCATCCATCCTCTTGGCAGCCAGCGCATATAGATCCTGCTCGGGCTTCACAAGTAAATCCACGCCAAACACCGCCTGCATTTCTTTTACCATTCCTTGGGGCATATCGGGATCGCGGAGGCGTCGCTGTAGATCTGTTACCCCAGACAACGATACTGCCTTGGCGTAGCGCTCGGGATAGGTAAGTGCGCATTTCAAAGCGCCATATCCTCCCATCGACAAGCCCGCAACGTATGTATGCTCTGGCTCGACATTCAACTGGAGCAGCTTGCTGCACAAGTCGGGAAGCTCTTCGGTGATAAATGTAAAATAGTCGAGTCCGTACGCCATGTCTGTGTAATAGCTGCGATTCGCCTCTGGCATAATTACCGTACAATTGTGCCGCTGCGCATATTGCTCAATCGTCGTCAGCCGCTGCCATGTGCTCGCATTGTCACCAGCACCATGCAGCAAATAGAGCGTACTGCTTGGAGGAATGTGCGATTCCAAGGGATAAATGACGTGAACGCTCGTGTTCATTCGTAAAATGTTCGACCCAGTTTCTATCGTGACATGCGCCATATGTAATCCCTTTCATTTTAGGATTTTTGAAATTATAGTTCTGTCCTACGTAATGTAAGCGATTTATTCGAATCGTTTCGACACAATCATAGATCTCTGATCTTTAATCTGTCAATCCTTTTTTGATGAAATTGATCAACAGGGAAATTATGACTACATTTTATTGATAATTACCCAGTTTTTGATACATAAAATAAAAAGAAAGCGATTACTATAGACTCATTGACAACGTACTAGAATCAATGACATACTTGCATTATAGATTTCATCACCATTTACCGAAACGTTTCTATTCAATGATGACGCGTGATTTCACGATTTTCATGAAGTGATTTGGATACGTTTCTACCGAGTCCATCTATGATATATACGGCAATATTTATATTCGAAATAGAATGTACACGAAATGGACTGGGGGAATATAGAACATACCGCTCATCGGGAAAGGAGAAATAGAGATGATGAGACCCTCACGCCTAACCGAATTCGTGAATCGGATTACGGCTGAACAATTGCAGGTCGCCTCTGTGCGGGTTCGTCAAGGCGGGGAGTTGATTGGAAAATGGGATCAGAAAGGAGACAGCCGGCGCCTGCAGCACTCAATCAGCAAATCGTTCACGTGCATGGCCGTCGGTCTCGCCATCGAGGAAGGCAAGCTGGCCTTGGACACGACGCTGGGAGATTTTTTCCCGCAGTACGCTCATATGCATACGGAGCCCAATCCCCTGCTTCGCCCCGCAGGCATCAAACTGAGCGAGCTGCTCCGCATGTCTTCCGGGCATGACTCTCCCCCGCTCTGGGCAGAGGAACGAGCTTCCCTGCAGGAAAAGGACTGGGTTCGCTACTACATGTCGCTGCCTCTAGATAGAGTGCCAGGTGAGCGATTCACATACAGCAGTGGTGATACCTTCATGATATCGGCAATGGTGCAAGCAGCTGTCGGACTGACGGTGCACGACTACTTGCGCCCAAGGCTGTTCGAGCCACTTGGGATTACGAAAGAGACGTGGGATACCTCGCCGCTCGGCGTAACGCTTGGCTGTGCCGGGCTTGCACTTACGAACGAAGAACTGAGCCGCTTTGGTCAGTTGCTTCTGCAGCAGGGAATGTGGAACGGGTCACAGCTTGTCCCTGCCGATTGGATTCGGCTTGCAACGAGTAAGCAGATCGACAATGAAGGCAGCTTTGACTGGTGCCAGGGCTACGGCTATCAATTCTGGATGTGCTCCCATAATGCCTATCGCGCTGATGGCGCATATGGACAGTTCTGTATTATCATGCCCGATAAGGGTGCCGTGATCGCTATCAACAGTCAGGAAGATCGGCTGCAGGACATTTTGGATGCGGTGTGGGCAAAGATTTGGCCGTTATTATAGCAAAATTGCCTCTCCATAAAAAAGCTCCCACAAACGACTATATTCGTTCGCGGGAGCTTGTCTTTATACCAACATTTCTTTGATATTGGAAATTGGCATCATGAATGGGATACCGTTGCTTCGCTCACGTTCTCCACTTTCGTTTTGCGTGTGAACAAGCGCTTCATCCAGTTCGAGAAATCATCCATATACGTGTACATGACTGGCACCAGCAGCAGCGTGAAGATGGTTGAGCAGGAAAGTCCGAATATAACGACTACCGCCAACGGTGCCTGCATTTCCGCCCCTTCCCCGATGCCGAGTGCAAGCGGCAGCAAGCCGAGCACCGTTGTTAACGTCGTCATGAAGATCGGGCGAATCCGGCTCGGCGCACCTTGCATGATTGCCTCATGACGATCTAATCCGCTACGGCGTTGGATGTTAATGTAATCCACCAATATGATCGCGTTGTTTACGACGATTCCGGCGAGCATAATGACACCGATTATCGCCGTTACGCTCAGCGGTGTGCCCGTAATGAACAATCCACCAATAACCCCAATGAACGTCGTAGGCATCGCAAACATAATTATGAACGGATACAGAAGCGATTCGAATTGAACCGCCATGACGATATAGACGAGGAAGATGGAGAATACGAGTGCAATTCCAAGATCCCCGAACGCTTCCACCATATCTTCACTCGCTCCGCCCATGGAGTACGAATACCCTTCTGGGAAGTTCATTTTCTTCAACGATTGTTCAATATCCTTCGATATGCTGCCCAGATCTCTGCCCGCAATATCAGCCATAACATTAATTTGACGCTGTTGATTCTCGCGCTGAATCATGACAGGCCCTTGGAGCTGATTGAATTTCGCAACAGCAGATAGCGGAATTAACTGGCCATTCTGAGATTGAATCGTTAAGGCATTCAATGCAGCGATACTGTTGCGCTCCTCCTCTGGCATAATGACTTTCACATTATACTCATTGCCGTCTTCTCGATATTGCGTAGCCGTCTGCCCATTCATGGCAAGCGAAATCTCGCTCAATATTTGTTGATACGAGATGCCATAGGAAGCCGCCAAGCTGCGATCGACGATAATGTTCAACTCCGCATTACCTTCCGCGGCGGATGACTCTGCATTGTATACCCCTTGCACGTCAGAGATCATCCACACCACTTGATTCGCCACTTCCTCCAATATCTGTTGATCTTGGCCGTTCAACTTGATCTGGATCGGAGCGCCTGCACTAAGGCCTGACTCCTGTGCAGACACGGTAATGTCTGCCCCTGCAATATTGCCTGTCGCATCCGTTAATTTCTGCATCAGTTCCTTGGTCTTCATATCCCGCTCCGAAGCCCGAACCAATTGAATGGTGAACGTAGCGGAATTTGTTCCGCCTCCGCCGAATCCTCCACCGCCGCCAATCGATTGGGAAGCCGTCTCGATGATGCCCTCATAAGGCCTGAGCAGTGCTGCCACTTCGTCAGCGGTCTTCTTCGTCTCCTCCAGACTTGTGCCGCTAGGCGTCTGAACCCTGATCTGAATTTGCCCTTGATCCCCGCCAGGCATAAATTCCATGCCGATGAACGGTACGAGGAAGAAACTCCCTACTAGTAAAGCAATCGTGGCAAACACCGTCGTTTTGCGATGTCCGAGCGCCCATTTCAATATCTTTTTATATCCTGCAACAAACCCGCCGAAGAAGCGCAAATACCAGCCCTTCTTCTCCTGCTGCATGATCTTCTTCTCGGATACGATTTTCGATGCCAGCATCGGAATGAGTGTAATCGCCACGACGAGCGATGCAATAAGCGAGAAGCACACCGTCAGTGCGAGTGGCCGGAAGATATCGGCAGTCAAGCCTTGAATGAACACGATCGGCAGGAACACGACGAGTGTTGTCATTGTTGAGGCGATAACCGCAGAAGCGAGCTCAGATGCCCCCTTCACGGCAGCCTCCTTCATGGACATGCCCTGCTGCCTGTAGGTAAAGATATTTTCCAATATAACGATAGAGTTATCGACCATCATCCCGATGCCGAGCGCAAGCCCGCCCATCGAAATGATATTGAGCGTCTGCCCCGTAAAATACATGAGCGTAAACGTCGAAATAATCGCAATCGGCATGGACAGCGCAATAACGAAGGTCGAGCGTACACTGCGCAAGAAGAGCAACAGGATCACGACGGCCAATGCGCCGCCGCTCAACATATTGCCGATGACGCTATCAATGGATTGACGAATGAAGGTCGATGTATCTGACACTTTTTTTAATTCAATGCTTTGCGGCAATACGTCCTTCATCTTGCTAAGTCCCTTGTCGATGTTATCCGCAACCGCAACGGTATTCGCATCCGATTGCTTCTGCACCGACAGGACAAGAGCAGGGCTGCCATCTACTAGCGTCAGCGAGGTTTGCTTCTTGAACGTATCCTTGACAACAGCTACGTCACTGACCTGTATTTGTCCTCCACGCGGCAAATGAATGATAGTCTGCTTGATTTCATCTACGGAGCTGTATTCGCCCTTCACGCGGATTTGCAGCTCCTGCACGCCTTTCGGCACAGAGCCCGCTGCCTGAGATTTATTCTCTGCATTGATCGCCTGTACGACTTGAGCTGGCGTAATACCGTATCGCGACAAGCTTGCACGATTGAGCTCAACGAGAATTTCTCGCGTTTTGCCCCCAGCAACAGATACAGATGCAACCCCACGTTCTCGTTCCAAGGTTGGAATTATGGTCTTGTCTGCATATTCTTGAAGCTTCTCTGGAGCTGCGCCAGTTAAGCCAAGCGTAATGATCGGCATCTGGTTCGGGTCGAAACGAAGCACGGTCGGATCATTGGCATCGTCGGGAAGCATCCCCTTCACTTGATCGACCTTCTCCCGGACATCGATCAGGGCGTTATCCATATTCGTGCCGGTCTTGAATTGCAACATGACCAGCGAGGAATTCGCCTGTGATTGAGACGACAGCGTGTTAATCCCTTGAATCGTGCTGAGAGAAGACTCCAACGGTCTGGAGATCAGCTTCTCAATTTCTTCTGGAGCAGCCCCTTGATAGGAGGTTGCGACCACTGCAATCGGCACATCGATTTTCGGGAAAAGGTCGATAGCAAGACTCCGCAGACTGAATAAACCCAGTGCCAGAATCGCCAGCACGAGCATCATTACGCCGATAGGACGCTTAACGGAGACATCGATTACTTTCACGTTAGCGTGCCCCCTCGACAATTTTGACTTTATTGCCGTTTGTCAGTGTCAGTTGTCCTTTGACAACAACCTGATCGTTCGGCTGAAGCTTGCCCTTCACCGCCGTCAGCTTGGACTGCGCCTCAAGCACTTCTACCGCTTCCTCGACAGCTTGTCCATCGCGAATGACGAATACGTGCGAAGCGCCATTTTTCTCGACGATTGCTTCTGTCGGCACGAGCAAAGCATCCTTTAGCACTTGCTGATCAACCAAGAATTTGGCCGTCATACCTGGCTTAATCTCGTCCTTCTTGTTCTCTGCCTGTGTTTCCAGTGCGTAAAATCCTGATTCGTTCGCAACAGGCGATAAAAAGGTAATGCGCGCATTGATGGTTTTGCCTAGATCCGGCAGCTCCACCTTGACTTCCTTCCGATTTTGCAGAAGCAGCATCTGGTTCGCACTCACATTCGCCGTGAACTTGATCGGATTGGTTGACACGATCGTGAACAACGGCGAAGTGCCTGCCGCAAGCTCCCCTTGCTCCGCCGCTACACGCACCACCTGACCACTGATCGGCGCCTTGATGGATGCGTCTGCTTTACGGTTGTTCGCTTGCTGAATACGGAGCTCTGCCTGTTCGATACTGCGCTTCGCCTGATCCAATTCAAGCTCGGACGCCTGAGCATTGTGCAGCGTTTTATATTGATCCTGCGCTTGTTCCAAGCCTAGCTGCTCCAAGCGGAGCTGAATGTCGAGATCGTCCGCCTTTACGCTTGCCAAAGTGGCGCCTTTGCTGACAGTATCACCCTTCTTCACATGCACACTTTTCAGTTCTCCACTCAGCTTCGGAATCACCTCGACAGACCGGCTTGCACTCGCCGATCCAATCATTTCATTGGTCTGATTCAGTGCCCCCTTCTGCACGGCTGCCACCTGAACAGGCGTCTCCTTCTCCTGTGCCCCCTGCATTGGCTGTTCTTCCTCTAGGCTTCCACATCCCGTCGCGGCTCCGAGCATAAGCAAAATACTGCCCGTAATCAGCCAACGTCTTCTCACTGCCATTACTGTCCCACTCCCCTTTTGTCTATATTTATGAAATAATCCCTTTAGCATTTCAACGCAGCCTTTTTACTAAAGTTCTGCTTAATAGGTTTAGACGTAAAATATCAGCTGCTCCCCTTAATGATAACACGAAAATGAATAACGGGTCATTCAGTAGAATGGATAAACATGTGAAGATTACGTGATGTTGATTTGTCATACGATATCTCTATGACTCCATTATCAGAATCGTTTTCTCGATAACATAGGAAACTTTCACTAGCTCCCTTACCATGAGCCGTAAACAAGAAATTGAATAGATCACACAAAAACCTCGCCTCCGGCAAGGAAGCGAGGCCTGACCTTCCTATTTCTGCTGAAGCTGCGAGGCGAGCGTCTTTATCGGATCAATTGGTCGGTTCGCATCATATGGATAGCGATTCAATACTTGCAGCATCAGTTGGCGCAGCTTCTCATTGCCGTTTACCTTCGGCAGAAGGTTTTCCACCATTTCAATTAAACGCTTGTACTCCGGAATTTGCCCTGGCGAGTATACCTCGAACTCGAAGAACGAGTTGCCGAAGACGGTTGCCCGCTTTACACCTTGGAACTTCACATATCTAGCTTGCGTTGTATCAAATTCAAGAATGTCTAATGTACCCTTGGAATCAAGGACTCCGCCTTCTCCGGAAATGTTGCGCCAGTTTGCTTTGTCATTTGAAACCAAAATTTGATATTTTTCTGCATATGCACCTTGCCACTTAATCACAATCTTATTGATGTCCTTGTCCTCTCCCAAATCAACGAGGAACCAGGCATCATCCACATACTTGCTTGACCAGCGTGTGGACTCATTTCCATCCACGGCCTTATCAGAAGAATAATACGGGAACTCTGGCTCAGAAGATTCTGTCGCCTTATTTAGCGCCAAATTTTCCGTGCTGAGCAGTTCGATCGCTTTGTTGTAGATGACCACATTATCCAAGGTGCCCTTGAATGCGTTGGTCTCGCTGCCGATGCGAAGCGACGGCAAGACGAGCGTGTGCATTTTCGGATACTGCATTTCCAGACGTTCGACATACTCATCAATATTGACGAACAGCGATACACCCTTGTCATCGCCCTTCAACAAAATATGTGTCCACTTGTCCTCTGGAACGACATAATTGAACGTACTGTTATAATGTTCTTTACTAAACCCAAGCTTGCCTGTCTTGCCTTGCTTCAATTTCAGCGCACCAACAGGCGATTCCATCAACACAGCATCTTCTGGATTGTCCTTGTCAGGCTTGATCCACATCGATGCAGTCCAACCGAACCCAATCGCATCGACCGGTGTCTCGATGTAGCTCTTTCCTCCGTTGAAGCGCGCCCCCTGCTCATACTTGCCTTCCGCAATATCCACATTAACTGCCTTGCCATCAAAGCCATTGCCAGAACTATCTTTGAATTCTTGCTCAAACAGGTATTCCATAACAAGATTATCTGGATTCCCCACGGTAATTTTGTGAGAACGATCGGCATTCGGTGCATCGCCGATCACCTTCGTACGATTGTTAAATTGCGCGAAAGACTTATCATCACGCGTTCCCGTCCACATCTTCTCTGCCACTACCTGTATGCCTGGCAGCAATCGAATATGCGCATCGTCCATCGACAAGCCATTCGCTTCCGATACGTCATTCCACATGGAGAACATGCCGCCCTTTACACGCGGATGTCCAAGCGGCAGCGTCGTATTCTCCCATTTGTTCGGCTCCCATTCATCATACAGAAATTGTGAATTCAAATAGTTGCCGTAAAGGGTAGGCACGATGTACATGTATACATTCTGAGAGTTGATGACATCATAGCCGAGATCCACCGCCTGCTGCGGCGCGCCGTATGGCTCATACCAGATGCCCATCGTTGCCTCGTTGCTGATTGGCGTCGTTCCGTTATATTGCGTCAAGCCACCCCACATGTGCGGATGCTTCCCCTTGCTGTTAATATGCTTCACGAGCGTATCCATGTACCATCGGAACCGCTCAATATCCGATCCCCAATATTCGTCCGTACCGATATGCACTTCCGGCCCAACGAAGGTCGGATCACTTCCATCCAAGTACTCATTGAATAAGTTCTTGATGAATTCAACTGTTTCCGGCTTAGAGATATCCAAGTGGGAGTCATCTCCAAGCGCCGAATTGTAGGTCGTGAATGCGCGAGAATGTCCTGGCGTGTCGATTTCCGGTACAATATTGATGCCGTAGTCCATGCCCATGAGCTGCAAATCCTTGAATTCCTGCTTCGTATAATAGCCGCTGCCGCTTGCAAGCCCCGGATACGTCGCGCTTTCCAAGCGATAGGCTGCACGCGTGCCATCTGCGAACGGTTCACCAACATCATCATTCAAATGAATTTGGAACATATTCATCTTGTACCAGGACAACAGTTTCACATAATCCTGAAGGAAATCAATCGTGAAAAATTTGCGTGCTACGTCAATCATGAGTCCGCGCTTCTCATACTTTGGATAATCCCTTGCTTCCCCGCGCGGAATCGTGTGATCCTCATGCTGCTTCATAATTTGCAGCGCCGTTCGTGTGCCGTAAAATGCCCCTGTTGCCGATGAAGAGGTAATCGATACGTACTCGGCTACCTTGAACACATTGCCCTCATTTCCGAGCAAAGACAAGGATGGGTCAATAGCCAAATAAATGTCGCCTGCTTGCGGCTGTCCTACTGCCACTTCTAGCGTATAGCCTATCATATCCAGCAGGTCATCGCGAGTAATCTCCGCCGCTTTGCGCAACTGTGATTCATCCTTCGGATTAACGACAATCCGCGAAGATGCAGTTAATGTATAATTTCCTGAATCCCCATACCATTCGCGCAGAGAAGGAATCACTTCCGGCTCAGCATTGCGATCCGGCGTCTGCTTATGCAAGCCCGGAACGATTACAGGTACACTACCTGACAGCAGCTTCCGATCTGGATTGTTCTGCTCCTCCACTTGGATAATCAAATTCACCTTGGCATCTACAAGCGGTGTATGGATGTTGCCATCGCGATCAATGACCGGAAGTCTGTCGCTGCCAAATACGCTCACATTGTATCCTTCGGGCACTCCTGCAGCGGTCCAGTCAAGCTTCGTCTGTCCGGCCCGTACGGTTAGCGCAGCCGTCACCTTATCAATGACCGATTGCAGATCAGACAATTGATACACCTCAAATTCATAGAAAGAATAGCCGTACAGTATACCTTCAACAGGCGCGCGCTTGACGCCCTGGAACTTCACATAACGTGCTTCGCGGACAGGAAAATCAACGATTTCCACACCGCCCTTGCATGGAATAATGCCGTCATTTTCTTTCACATTCGTCCATGTCTTGGCATCATCCGATACAAAAATCTTGTATGTATCAGCCGGAGTTTGCCAACGGATAACCACTCGATCGAACGATTTCTTCTCACCTAAATCTACATAAAACCATTGTTCATCTTCTTTTGCTGAAGACCATCTTGTATTCCCTTTACCGTCTACAGCCAGCTCAGATCCTAAATAATCCACTTCATTGCCAGAGGAAAACGCCGGCTTATGCAGCGCTAGATTCGTTCCGCTAAATGTAGCAGCTGCGAGAAGGCGGGCGGCTTCCTCATTTGCATCCCCATTTGGATCTGGAATGATATTGCCATCCTTATCATAAACGACATCAGTTACACTGGGTGGAGTACCATCCGCCTTATCTGGTACGGATATAACAGGGCCATCCGTTTTATATTCCACTTTCACGCCATCCTGCTCATTTGATTGAGCAAGCGCCTTGGCAGGCTGAACTACTGTAAGTGCAGAAGTCAAGACAACCATCAAACTGAGCAGCATAGAAATCGCTTTCAAATAAATGGATCGTTTCATTATTTCCCTCCATCTCTTCTCGTTATCAAAAATGTATGTTCGCTTTTTCCTCATCCCTCCACTCAACTGCGCTCTGCTTCGTAAACGCTTACTTTAATCTTGCCTCTCCATCATATTACAAAAAAATGCAATCAGAAAGGGGAAAAATTCCAAATGCATCTCTTTTTTGAATTTTTTCTCCAACATGTATCATTTCATACGCTGCCGGGATGCTTTTAACGCTTGGGCAAATCGCGCTATCCCTAAGTCAATTTCATCCTCATGCGGTCTTGCATACGTAAACCGGACATACCCGGCTTTTGAGCCGTAAACCGTTCCGGGATAATATAATACCCCTTGCTTTACGCTTTCTTCTAGCAATAATGTATCATGGAATGGGGGGTTCACTTTACACCATAAGTGCAGCCCTCCTTGCGGAAGCGAATACGCCACCTCCCCCGGAAGTTCGCGCTGCAAAGCATCGATAAGCAAATTCCGCTTCTTGAGAAGCTCCTGCCGCAGCCGCACCAAGTGCTGGTCAAAATAAGCTTCTGACAGCAAGCGTGCAGCGATTCGCTGTGGCAGCACACTCATCCCGAAGTCGATTTGCTGACGTTCAGCAGCAAGCCGAGTGATGACTGACTGCGGGGCAACCATCCAACCAATCCGCAGGCCAGAGGCTACAATTTTGGATAATGAACCAATGTAAATGACGGTATTATTCGTATCTAGCGATTTAAGTGTCGGCGGCGGATTACCTGTAAAGGAGGTCAGGCTGAACGGATCATCCTCCACTATCGGAATGCCTAAGCTGCCGCAAATCTCAAGCAACTGTTCCCGTCTAGAAGGATCAAGCACACGGCCCGTTGGATTATGATAATTCGGATTCACAAATATCATCCGTATGTTGTTCTCCCGATACAAGGACAATATCCCATCCGGACATATCCCCTTCTCATCTACAGGCAGCCGAAACAAGCGCAAGCCAGCCGCGTGGAACATAGGCAGAGAATTATAGTAGGAAGGATCCTCAATCGCAATCGCATCCCCTGGCTGAAGCAAACGGTGGGTGATTAAATACAGCGATTGATGAGATCCTGACGTAACCAAAATCGATGATTCCGTCGTTCGAATCCCGCGGTAATGATGCAAAAAGGAGGACAAAACCTCCCGCAGCGGCATATAGCCCTGCGAATGGTCATAACTCATATCCTCGTGCAGCGGATGCTCGCTCAAAAGCATCCGCATTTCTTCATTTGGCGACAAATCGGGGGACAGTTCCCCGCTGGCAAAGTCAATGCAGCTGCTGCCCGAATCCAATGCGGAACGAATAATTTGTGAGTACAGCGGATCAGGCTGGACCACCTTGCATCCATCTAAATACTGATGCCAATCTGGCGTTTGCTGAGAACCCGTTCCCCACATCGACTTACTTACTCGGGTACCGCTGCCGACCATGCTTTCGATAATGCCTGCAGCACGCAGCTCCTCATAGGCTTGAACGACAGTGCTTCGGTTCACATGTATTTGCTCGGCAAATATATGTACGTTGTACATCGGTGGACAACAATACTCACAATGCTGTAACAGCACGGTTTTTGGGGCTTTTGCTATAGACAAGGTTGGACAACGTGATCCGATGTTTGACATCATTTTTGTGGGTAGTTTGTGGGTAATGTGGGCAAAGAGAAAGCCCCGGAGCATTTTCCGGGGCTTTTAATCGTCAGGGACGTGCCTCATTAAATCGGCAGGTTGACACTCAAGAGCATCACAAATCTTATCAAGTACATCAACGGGTATGTGCTTGATTGTTCCGACTGCAAATGCTGAAATGGTGGGCGGTCTTATGCCTGTTTTCTCTGCAAGTTCTTTTTGGGTCATCTCGCGCTTGGCAAGCATAACCTTAAGGTCGAACTTAATCATGATATCACCTCTCACCACATTATATACGATAAACGTATCGCATTAATACTATTATCGTAAATATTTTTATATTAAATACGTTTTTCGTATTGTTTTATTACGTTATTCGTAGTATAATAAGAGTATAGAAAGGAGGTGAACACAGACATGAGTAAGAAAAAGAAAAAGACTCCGGCACCACCGCCAGAGTCAGAAAAGAAAGGCGACCGAATTCAGGTTCGCGAATGGGTCTTGCTTCTCACGGCCTTAGCCCAACTCGTGACCGCGGTCATCTCCCTCTTAAAGTAAGAGGAAGCTACTCGCCCCTACGGGGGCGGGTGGTGATTCGGTCGCCTTACTCAAGTATAACACAATCAAACACAATAAATGAAAGGACAGATGTGCGATGAGAAAAGTCGATAAAATGGATGTAGCGATCGGGATTATGATGCTATCTCTCGCTATCAATATCATCACCCTGTTCAAATGAGCCGCACGTGGGGGCTGCTGCCCCCTTTCTCGAAACTCGAAAGTGTCCGGGACTTCGTTAATCTTTTCCATGCTAAACGTCTTGAACCGGCTTATTCTGGCTGGGACGTTGATGTCATTTTCGTCCTGACTGTATCTTGGGCTAAATGTATCCTTGATGACAGATACATTGACGACAGTCAGAAGGTCCAACGATTGAAGAATCTTTTGGCTGCATCGTCGCAAGTAATCGAATAGAAATAATTGTAGGAGGGGCTTTTGCCCCTCTATATTTGTGTAGGAATATTTGATGAAGACTTATGGGGAATTACTGCTAATTAACAAAGAGCTGCAGGGATGCTTTCCCATACAGCTCTTTGTGTGCACTATTGCACATTTCCATTATACACCAGAATGAATTACTTTTGAATAGTCACCTTTCGTAGTATCCCATCCCATCCAGTTACGCGGTAACCCATTGCCTCTGCTACCTCACGGACAGGCGCTATGGCTCGTTCATTTACTACCTGTGTCCCAACAATCTTCTTTCCGTTTACTGTCGCTATTTTCTTGATGTTGTCCCATACAAGTTTAGCACCTAATGCTTCGGCCATGTCTCGTATCGGCACTGTGACAAGCCCGTTCAGAAATGTACCCTCGGCAATTTTCTTGCCGTTAAGCTCTACTGTAGCTTTTTCAACCTTGCCCATTTGATCGTATTTATCTAGCTTGTGCTGCTCTATTAGATCAATAAGCAATTTGGGATACTCAGGTGAAGTTGCGTATTCTGCTTTCCATACCTCAACGCATGCAGTTTTGTAATCCGCATTGAGAACCTTATGGTATCTCTTTGGGTCGTCCGTTGTTCCGTTTACAAGTAACTTGGAATGATCCTCAATGCTCTCAGCCCAGTTGTGATACACCCTGAAATTAGCAAGTATTTGATACGATGTTCCGTCCGGACGGTATTCGGTTGTCGGCATCTTTACGCTTCCAGCCGGTCCACTTCCCTTTACACCGAATAGGTTGTTTGCTTTTACCGTCAGTCCACTACCTCCCCACCCGCTTTCGAGTGCAGCTTGCGCAATCGTCAAGGAGGCCGGTACGCCTGTTTTCTTCATATCCTCCACGGCCGCAGGTGCGATCTTTGCAATGAAATCTGTTGGCTTCATCTTGCTTGTCCCCTTTCCCTGTTCTAAGTATTTGGATAGATAAGTATCTGGATCGGTATGGCTACCGAATCCATATGATGGCGTGGCCTTTGTCCGTACTTCATAGTGAAGGTGTGATCCCTTTCCATTAGAAGCGCCATTACCGTTTGTTCTGCCTGTGTTTCCTTGCTTACCTATCTCCTGCCCAGCCTTCACGCGTTGCCCTACGGATACGCTACAACTATTTAAATGGGCATAGCAGTGTAACGCGCCGTGCTCGTCCTTTATGGCTACCACAACACCAAAACCGCCGAACCCCGTACCTGATTGACCTTCTCGGGCATGGACAACCTCGCCGGCCATAAACGCAAAAATAGGCGCTTTATGCGCCTTTACAAGATCGATACCGGTATGTTCTGCTGTTTTGCCATTAATGGGATCTCGTCGACTCCCGAATGGACTTGTTACGGTGAAACCATAATCGCTCCATTTAACCATTCTT
>NZ_AMBZ01000017.1 GCF_000293805.1 Paenibacillus alvei DSM 29
CCAAGTATTTGTTTTTGTGTGCCAGTGTCGAGTTGCGCGAACCACTGAGCTGTTTCTGCAATCTTATCAATTACCGGTTGCAAACTCTCAAAGACGGCCAGAAGCGCCGGCACGAGAGCATCCCCCATAGTAATGGCAGAGTCATTTATTTTGTTTCGAAGAATCTGTATCTTACTGGCGGTCGTCTCGTAGCGTGTCTCAGCCTCTTTTGTCAGGGCGATATTCTCGGCCCACGCCTTCGTTCCGACTTCCATACTGTTTCTAAAGAGGTCTCCCGCTCCAGATGCACGAAGCAATGTATCCCGGACACGGATTTCACTCAGACCGAGCTTGTCTAGCATAAGGAATGTATTTTCCCCCGCCTTTGACATGCGCCCCAAGCCTTCAACAAACGCAATCAACGCCTGTGACGCGTCGCGTTGGAAGGTCTCTTTGAACTGTGCTGAAGTCATGCCAGCGACTAAGGCAAAGTTGTCCAATGATTTGCCGCCGGTTTGTGCAGCCATTGCCATGTCGATCATCACACGGGAAAAGGCTGAACCACCGGCCTCTGCTTCTATACCAACGGAAGACAAGGCCCCCGCGAACGATAGAGTCTGCGCCTCAGTCAATCCGATCTGATGCCCTGCACCAGCAAGACGCAGCCCCATTTCGACAATCTCACTTTCAGTCGTGGCGAGGTTGTTTCCGAGAGCAACCACTGTCGAACCCAATCTGTCGAAGTTTTTCTGCGGCATTTGCGTGATGTTTGCGAGACGAGCAAGTGCAGTTGCAGCCTCATCGCTTGCCATGTTCGTTGCTACACCCATGTCGGTCATGGTCCGCGTAAATCCCATCAGGGCTTCATTTTTAATTCCGAGCTGCCCCGCTGATTCTGCAACCTTTGCAATCGATGTAGCTGCAGCAGGTATTTCCTTGGACATGTCCCTGATTTCTTGTTTAAACTCAGCTAATTTTTCTTTTGAAGCATCCACTGTCTTTACAACCCCAGTGAATGCCGTCTCATAGTCAACGGATGCTTTTAGCGCTGCCCCGCCAGCAGCCGCCAGCGGTGCCGTAATCAGCATAGAAAGGCTTGCCCCTACTTTTGTCATTGCCGTACCGACCGATTCAAGCTTCCGAGCAGATGCTTCAAGTTTGTTGGAAATTTTGTCCCATGCTGCGGCTTGCTTCTCGATTTCACTATTCGTTGATTGAAGCTCATGGTGCATGCGGTTGTATTCTGTGACCGCCCGGTTGAGTTGGCGCTCCAAGTTCTGCGTTTCTCGGGCATCTCGCCCTTTGGCGGCAACTGCCTCTTCGTGCTTGCGCTTTAGCTGCAAAATCTTCTGTGCTTGTATGTCCATCTGCCGGGAAAGGGCATCTGCTTTGAGTTTCAGCCCCTCCTGAGAGTTGGCATGCTCGCCGAGCTTCGATGAAGCAGCTTGGAATTCTGACTGAACAGCCTTCATTTGCCGCCCAAGCGCAGCCATCGAAGTTTCTACGCCCGTATCTTCCATTGATAGTTTCGTGACTAGATTGGCAACTTCTATTTCTGACAAGTATTTTTCACCCCCGTTCCTAAATGAAAATATCTATATAACCTGGCGGCACTTCTGCCTGTGCAGGCGTTGTGTTATCAAGCCCGTTCACCCTTTTATGGACTTCCCATAGGGCGAACAGCTTTCGTGGCGTACAACGCCAAAAAACCGCCTCACTCATTCCGAGTAGGACGGTTCCCATGTAATATAGCCAAGCCCAGTCCCAGCCTTCGTTTTCATCAACAGCGGCCAAGGACTGGGCATCTAATTTTTTGCTTCAGGAAGTGTTCCAGACACCGCCAACAGAAGCTTTTCACTAAATTCAGTCGCATTTTGTACCGTTAGCATTGCGCCTACTTCTTTTTCTGTAAGTGTTTCATCCTCATGTAATAAACCTGCCCATAGAAATGCTCTCGCCGCTTTAAGTGAGCCAGACACAAGTGCATCAATCGCTTTTTTTCGCTGCCATATATCCCTTCAAGTGCAATAAATGCGTTCAAGTCATAACAAAGTGTTCGCTCTTTATCCAACGTCACTGGAACTTTTACTATTTGAATGGGGTTTGTCACCGTATCCCTCCTATAAGTTGAAAATTTAAAAAAAGAGAGGGCTTGCGCCCTCCTCATGGATAAGTTGTTATGGTGTTGGTGTTTCCGAATACACTTTTTTAAACCAGTTAGAAATAGTCTCAGGCTTTACGCCCGTTTCTCCACTATCAACTCGATAGCGCCAGTTGCCGTCATAGATGCGTTTTAAAAATGTCCCGCTAATCGTTGGCGTTTGAAACTCCGGTGTGCCAGCAGCCGTTTTCGCTTCTTCTGTCGGTAATTTGAAGCGTCCTTTTAAAAGCCAAACGTAACGCACAGCACCTGTAGCGGTCTTTCTTTCGAAACCAAGCGCCACCTCTGGTGCTTGGTCATCGGCATTATCAACGAGGACACCATCAGAGTTTTTTTCAGCCCAAGCAAATCCGCTTGAATATCGAATGGCAGATCGGTAATCCCAATCTCAACTGTGATTTCTCCGAGTGCGTTCGCAGTGAGCAAAGGCCCATCGTCGGCGAAGAGAGTCGCCGAGTTTACTGTCGGCGTGATATTGGCTGTTATGGCTGGCGCAAGCCGTTTAGGTGTGGAATACTCCACGCCTGTCTCATCATCCTTTATGAGTTTGGCGTAATGCATATTTTTCAACCCCACTGCTGCTGTTTTTGTTGACATTCGATCATCTCCTAACTATTGTTTTAAATCTTAAAATCTTTCGGTATGTCCCCGTTTCTTTCTCGTACCGATCATTTGCCCCTGTGCGGACGAAACCCAGTTGCTCCATCACGCGGTTTGCCTCAATAGAAATAGGCCCCGTGTTTCCACGGGACCATACGTCTACTTGGATATGGATTTCGCTTGTCATAGCCTCATCATCGGCATAATTCCTATCTAAGTTGCTTAGTTCAAAGAATGTCAGATATGCATCCGGCGGATCGTCTGGCGCGACTTCCGGCCAAATAAATTCACCGCCAAGCAAGTTAATGAGATAGTCATTCCCCAGCAACGATTCTATAATCTTGGGTTTAAGATCAATCAACCGTCCCTCACCCCTTTCTGAAACTCCTGAATCATGTACTGTTTTGCTGTATCCTTTTCCTCTACGAATGCAGGATAGATGTAGGGCTGAGCTGTCGTCTTTTTTGTACCGAACTCAAGTAAGTGTGATCTCCAAGAAGTTTTTTTACTCTGCCCGATTAGCACAAACTTCACACCGTCAACCCTACGAACACCCGAAACCCTAATATCATCCCGGATATGTTGTGTTTCTCTATCACTAACGGCCACTTTCTCCCGCTGTGCGTCTGCTATGATCTCCCCCGCCCCGCGAAGCCCCTTGTTCACAAGGCGTTCAGCACCGTTCCCCATCCTGACTCGTATAGTTCGCAGCATTTCGTCAACACCTTGTAGCTCTACTCTACCGTCAGCCATTTGTCTTCTCCGTGGTCATAAGATGGGTTTCGGAACGATCCCCCTTAGGATCATCAAGGGCGGCATAAATCTCATATATTCGGCCTTTTTCCATTATCCTCATACCAGCTTTAATGTCTTCACGATAGCGAATTTTGAAGCGAATTGTCTTTTCATGTTGAACTGCTGCTGCAGCAAAAAACTCTCGCCCTCTTAACGTCTCACGCGAAGCCCATACAGTGATAACATCTTTCCAAGGCTGATTCGGTATTGGGTATCCCGCTCCGTCCTTGGAACCCCCTTTTTTCTGAATGACGATTCGTCTATTCAGTCTTCCGGTGTTTAACTTGGGGCTATACTTAAATGGTTGCAGTCGAATCACCTTCTATCTGGATTGACTCAAGCGCTTTGCCAAGGTTCAAGTTTGTGATCTGCGTCTGAAAATTGTTGTAAAAAAATTCGAGCGCATCGTTATATGCATAACGGGAGCGCTCGAATACTAATTCTTTAAACACCTCATGGGTGTGAATGTCATACTTTCCGCAAATCCTCGCCAAATCCTCATGTGAAGCCCTCAGAATCCTCGTTAGGTTCCCGTCTTCATCATCATCCAAGTGCATACGATCCTTGAATTCTTGCAGGATATCAGGTGTGATCAACATTCGCATCACTCTTCAAGGCTTTCTCCGCTTCAATCGCTTCTTTCTTCCCCTTCACTTTTTCGCCATTAGAGAGCTCGTACGTTCCACCACCAGCGTGTTTAGGAAAGTCCTCTTCTCCTTTGCTTCCATCCTCCTCGATCTCATGAATGTCCGCTAGGAAGATTTTCTTGTACTGTGGATGAACATTTGCCAAAAACTCGATACGCTCCAAATTTGTTTTGTATCCTTCCGCCGGATAAACGTCACCCGCTTCATAGATGTGATCATCATGATCTTTTTCCCTGAACTGATTGACAACCTTTGCTTGTAAGCCCACTTATATCCCTCCTTAAAGAAGTAAGAGACCCGTAATTAAGGGGTATCTACGCCTTTAGTCAATTTCAATTTATAGATTGCAGCTACTTTGTTATCCCGCGGCTTACCATAAGCGAATGTTTTAGCCACATGAAGGTTGCAATCTTCGAGTGCAAGCGTCTCTTTGTACTCCGTGACTTCTACACCGCCGCCACGGTATGCATCGTAACGATCTGTTACGAAGGCAACAACTTCACCAACTGTTGCGAAAATAGACTCAATTAAAATAAAATTGAAAGGCAATTTCGTGATGTAATCACCTAATGAATTTTGAGAAGTAAACTCAGCTTTTAAATCCCAAGAGTCAGATGGATTGATAATCAATGCGACCTTTCCATTGACATTTAACGGCTTGCCGTCTTGCTTGGTAGATAAATGCTTCCCGATGCTAGCAAACTCACGAATAATTGTCTTTGGATCAGCCAAAGACAAAGTTCCATCCACGGTTTTTTTGGCATGTCCATTCGTCGGATCTACTGCCGCTTCCAAGTCACGAATCAAGCCAATTGGTTGATGCTTAACTGGCCCAACGCCATTGATTACTGCATTTTCCAAGGCTATAGCGTACGTTTCGGTAATTTGCGCACGTACATACGCTTCGACCCAAGTCGGGCCGAACTTTTTAAGGTCTTTAGGAAGTACCACGAATGCTGTGAGTTTCGATTGTGCGATGTTTTCTTGTTTAAATACAGCATTCAATTGACCTTTGATATCCCCGAAGATAGGCCCCCATACAGCAGCGCCTTCATATTCAGAAGTGATTGCAGTCATCGTTACTGTACCGAGGTCTTGGAAGTTGATGACTGACAGCAAAGGATGCTCAGTAGTAAGATCATCATAAATACGTTCGACAATGGTTTTAGGGAGAATGATTTCATCAGTAAAACCATCGGACTGAACAACAGCATTGTAGAATTTTTTCTCTTCCGCCGTCAAAACGTTTGCGCCGCGATTAGCCAAAACTACATTGTCCAAGTTAGTTGCTGCAACTTGATTCGTGATTTGAGTTGTTAGGGATGTTACCAGCGCATCTTGCATTTCTACCCAAGCTGACTCGATTTCTTCTGAAGTAGAAGCATCGTTCTTCACGACATTTGCATAGTTCAGTTTTGCATTTTCATAAGCATCTGTGTGTTTGTTTAATTTCATCGGCATTGTTCATGACCTCCATATATTTTTGAATTAAAAAAGAACCCTGCGCTTCTTCCCTGTGTTTGCAGGTAATGGCGGTGGTTCTTGATTTTGATTCTTGTAATTATCGAATTCAGTTTGTAAACTGAGCAGCTGAGATTTTAACTGAGTCATTTCATCATCTCTATTACTAGCGATAGTTGATGTAGCGAAGCCGATCTCAATCGCTCTTTGAGCACTAAACCAAGTTTCGTTATCGACCATATTGCGGATTTCTTCACGACTAGCATTCGCTTTTGTCATGTATATGTCGATAATACCTTCTTCTAGTTGTTCGAGCAGGTCAGCTTCTTTTCGCATATCTCGTTTTGTTCCCCAAACAATTGTGCTCGCTTCATGGATCATTAGCATAGATCCGAGTCCCATAATAGTTTCATCTGCTGCAGCTGGAAATAATGAAGCTGCTGAGCATGCCCAACCATCCACACGGACAGTAACCTTTGTATTGTGCTTCGCTTTGTAATCCATTAGTCGATTGTAAATAGCGATACCATCAGCAGCATCACCACCAGGACTATTCAAATAAATTAAGATATTACCTGTTGTATTCTTTAATACGCCGTCTACATCTGAAGCCGAGATAGAATCTTCCCACCATGAGTTACCTATGATTCCATAGATGGTCATTTCAGTTGTGTTGGATGTTTCATTGTAGAAAGTTTCAAATCTACGTTCAATCTTTTCGAGTTGATTTACATGAGCTTGATTCTTGAACGATTTAAAAAAGTCTTGCTTTGTGAATTTAGGCATTTCCTTCTTCACCCCCTTTCGAAGCTCTTTCATAGTTCTTCGTTAACACATATTCTTCTAGTGCTGGATTATCCACTGGTTCATCCCCTAGCTTGATTCGGATCTCGTTACCATTGTATACGCCGCTTGCTCTTAGCTTGTCTACTGCTGTCGCTACCTCAAGAGGATTCAATTCAGCTACACCGCTAACTTCAATTCGTTTCCCTTTCAGATATTCTTTTTTATCGATGATTTTAGCGTTTAACTCATCCCTTATCTTTTTTATAAATGGAGCTATGCAAAATTTGATATAAGCTTTTATTGCCGTTTCATACTCTGCCATATCGCCATGTATCAAGCTATTCGGAATGCCTAAGATGTTCGCTACATCATTCGTTAAATCACGCTTTAACTTCGATAGCTCATCTACTGATTTTCCATTGTTCGAACCATCATTTACTTCGTTGTATGTGAAGCCTTTTAACTTCGGCACCAGAGCTACAACGTTTTTCTTAAAGGCTGTAAACAATCTATCGATGAACTCTTGGAGTTTCGCCATGTTGTCTTTTTCTAATGATTGATTTGTATCGAGTTCAACAACGCCGCGGATCTGATTGTTTAACTTTTGCACCTCTATCATTCGTGTGAACAAATCCGAATAATCCTCAAAAATACTATTCAAGAACTTCGACAATTTCTCATTGTTGTACGTTAGATATATAACTTCATCCATTCTGAATGTTCGATTGAACCTATAATTCTTCACTACTACATCCTTGAATATATCAGGATATACTGCAAATTCTTCACGATAGAAACTATCAGCAATCAGTAAGTTATTGTCATCTGTAAGTATTACAAGCACTTCATTGTCATAGATTAACCTGTACACAAATCGTTGCCAGAAGTCAGCTGCAGATTGATCTGTATTCGGTCTGACATTCAACAAGTAATCCCAATCATCTTTAATTCGCTTATTATCTTGCACGATCCTGAATTCACTTTGACTAATCGTCCTGCCAATGAAATTAATATTTGTTTCAAGTGCTATCTTTTTGAGATAATCCCGAGTAGAAACTTCATCAAGCAGGTCAAAATCGTAACTCTCATTTATTTCACTGTTACGTCTCCAAATGCCGTCTAAAAAACCCACCCTCTTACTCACCCCCTTTTAGAAGCTCAGTAATTTCAATGCGTCTAATGTGTCATCTATCGTGTCCTCGCTCAATTCCTCGATACGATAAAGTCCACAAATAAGCGCTTGAAAACCGTCTGTTTTCCTTCTGATCGGCTCTTTCTTTCCGTATACCTTGTTCCCGTCCTTTTTAATACTGACAAGAACATTGTTGGCATACCAGCGCATTAAAGGATTGTCGCCCCAAATGAACATTTTCTTTGAGAAATACATCTCTACACGCGGCGCCAGCAGCCCGTGAATTGCTTCTGGCCTGCGGATCACTTCAACTTCGAACCCTACCGCCTCTAGCATAGGCTTGAGCATTTCCATGCGGTAGTTATCGCCTATAATTTTTTTGATGTTATATTTCATTCGCATATCAACAAACCAATTCACAATGTGTTCAAGGTTAATCATTTCCTCATCCAAGACTGTTAGAAGCCCTCTGTTTTCCCATTCCTTTATAGGAGCAAATTTCTGTTTCGTCTCTACTTCTCGCATGGAGTAACCGTAGTATTTATCTACAAATTCCTTACGAGTGAATGAGTGTGTTATGAATGGAACCTTACCATCGTGCTTGAAGACAAGCCCCACGGATGCGAAA
>NZ_AMBZ01000018.1 GCF_000293805.1 Paenibacillus alvei DSM 29
CGACTTGAGCCGCTTCGTAATACTGCTTTGAAAGCCCTGAAGGGCAGCGAGGAAGATGAGGGCCCCTGCCCCGGTTCCCCCATAAAGCTCATTAAAATTAAAGAAGGCTTCGTATATTGCGGATCCAGCAGCCAAGCGGGGTCGGGAAGGCCTAGGGAGCGCAGAATCGTGTTCATTAAGCCGAAATCCGGGTTCAGCATCCACGTCCACAAGAGGGCGCTGGCAACGATCGGAATGACAGACGGCAAGTAAAAGATCGTCCGGTAATAATTAATTCCCTTCACCTTCGTGTTCAGAAGCAGCGCGATCATTAGGGATACAATGAGCGTGATGGGTACGGATATAAAGGTCATGAACAGTGTATTGCCAAGTGAACGATAGAAGCTCTCGTCTGCGAAAATGTGCTCATAGTTGCGTAGGCCAACCCACTGCGGGGAACGGAACAGATCATACTCGGTCAGGCTGAAGTACAAGGAGCCGAAGAATGGATAGACAGTAAAGGCTAGAAAACCAATAATCCAAGGCGACGCAAATGCCAGACCGAGAAAGAAGACATGCCGCTCTTTCTTCGTCCAGCCTGTTTTCTTTTGTTGCGGGACAACGACTGGGGAGATGTTCATCATAAGTACCCTCCCAACGGCTTCTATTTGACGAGTGGCTGAATCTTGTCTTTCACCTTCTTCAAACCTTCCTCCATACTGACAGTTCCCCTTAAAATTGCGTCAACCTGTACTGCGAACTCGGCAATGTACTCATTGGCGAAGGAAGTAGCGGGGAAGGAACGCAGGTTTTTGCTTGTAGAGTAGTCTAGGAACTCTTTGAATCCAGGTACGTCATGATAGACCGGATCCTTCAGCGCGGACAGTCTCGTTGGCAGGTTCCCAATCGCAGCGGTGAACTCGGCCATCTGCTGCGGCTCCGTCATCCATTTCAGGAACTTCCATGAAGCGTCTGGGTGCTTTACACCCTTCGGAATATAGAACACGCTCGTCGTGACATTGCCGGGGTTCTTCCGCTCAGAATGCTTTTCATCATATGGAATGGGAGCAATACCGTAGTTCAAATTCGGAGCGAACTGCTTAATGAAGGTCGGCAGCCATTCGCCGTCGATCGTCATCGCGTACTTGCCGGAGAAGAATGGATTTTGGGCGGACATATATTGTCCGAGACCGGAAGAGAAGCGATCCAGATTAGCTGAGCCGTATTGATCCCAAATGCCCTTGGATAGTTCGAGAGCTGATTTGACACCAGGGTTGTCGGGTGTAACCTGCTTTGCAGCTTCATCATAGAACGAACCGTTGTACGCATTGGCGAAGGTGTACGTGTCCATTCCCGGCCATAGTCCAAGCCGCTGCAGCCGTCCTCCATTCTCCACGATACTGAGTGCCTTAATATACGCCTTGAGCTGACTAATCGTCTCTGGCGGGCCATTAAAGCCGGCTTCCTTTAAGATATCCTTGTTATAGAACAGCATCGTGACGTGCATGGCAATGGGAAAGGCATAGGTTTTGCCCTCATGTTGCGAGATGCTGAGCGCGGCAGGAACAAAGTCTTTCAGATCGACACTGTCCTTGGAAATATAATCGTCAAGCGGCATCATCGCGCCACGAAGCCCCCAAGGCACGACATTTTGCCCAAATTGAGAGGCGATATCGGGAGGATTGCCGCCTGTAATTGCAGTGAGCTGCTTCTGATAGTCGCTTTGAGACAGCCCTTTTACCTGAATATCAGAGTTGGAGGCATTCCACTTGGCAATCAGCTTTTCCAGTGCAGCGGCCTCCGGCCCGGTCCACCCATACCAGAAGCTGAGCTCTACCTTATCTTTGGAGTCCGAATTGCCAGTCGATCCTCCTTCACCGGATGTGCTTCCCCCGGAGCAGCCAGCAAGCAAGGAGAACGCAACAATCAGTGCAAGGCACCACTTCATTGGCTTTCTTTTCATGCTTATTCCCCCTCAACACTCAGAAATGGGTATTATCGACACCGATTATACAGTTTTAGATTCGAAGGCAGTCTACTTGTGATAAGCAATACCGTGTATTCAGAGTAGTCGTCAATTCCCTCCTTATTCGTGTGAAGTATCCCCATGGTAGCATGTATGCGCTTTATTTTATTTCAAATTTGTGTGTAAAAGTGGGATTATCGTATGCGTGCATGGCTCTTGCTGGATCGCTTGCTTGCGGTAGGAGGTAGGGGAAATGCCGGTGTATTTCTTGAACATGCGGCAGAAGTAGGACAGTTCGTTGAATCCGATCGCATAGCAGACATCCGTAACGGACAATTCGGGCTGCTTCAGCATGGTAAGAGCATGGAACATGCGAAGGTCTGCCAGGTAACGATTGAACGTCTTGCCCGTCCACGTCTTGAATACACTGCAAAAGGTAGACCGCGACAAATTCGACAAGGAACACAGAGTATTCAAATGCAAATCCTCGTGATAGGCGGCATGGATATAATCAATAACCCCTGTCATAATCGATCTGTATTTCTCCTCCTTCTCAAATCCTGCTTGCACAACGTCTTTGTTAATTTCTCTTACGAGAATGGAGAGGAGAAGAAGTAAATGGGATTTCAACACCAATTGAAAAAAAGGAGAACGCCGTTGATATTCAGCGAGCATTTCCTTGAGTACGTTGAGTACGCGAATCTCCGCAACGTGTCCGAGCGTAATCTTCGATTGCATGCTGTCATCCCGGCGAAGGAAATATTCCAGGTAGGCAACGTCAAAAAAGAGAGGAGCCACCGGTTTTTCTTCAAAGCGTTCGTTAATAAAAGAAGGCATAAACTCGCAGCCATAGACTTCAATGTCTTGATCGGGAGGTATTTCAATCCGGTGCACGGTGAATGGGGAAATTACAAATATATCACCCTTTCCAATATCGAATCGTCGATTGCTGACAGTATGTTGGAAATTCCCCTTTGCCACATACCAAATTTGAAAATAGTCGTGACAATGATGGGTTAAGCTGTGCTGTCTGAGCAGCTTGTACATTTTGCAGGGAACATCCTCAAGCATCTCCATCTTGGAGGTGAAATAAATGATGCCTGAACGAGCCCATTTGCCAATTTCGGCTGTTTTCCACTGGATATCCAATGTGATCACTCCTGTTCATCTTGTAAATGAGAAAGCCTAACTCACTCACACTATACGATATTGACGGAGGATAACCGCAAGTTAGACATGATAGACAAATATCCTCCCGCAGAAGAGGTGCAGGAGGATTGGTTGCCTTACTGTAGTATATTCGCTTGATCGTCAGAACTTAGGCCCCGATTTTCAGGCTATAGGGTTTGCCCACTGTCTACCGTGATGATTTGTCCCGTCATGGCTTCCTGTTCTAGGACGGAGCAAATGAATTGTGCGATATCCTCCGATGTTGAGAGGTGCTGCAGCAATAGATTCGGGGCGAGCTGCTGCATTCGCTCCTCTTGTCCGCGCCACCATCTGGTCGCTACTGCACCGGGCGCGACGCAATTGACTCGAATGGCAGGCGCTAGTGCGCGTGCCAGCGATTTGGTCAGGCCATGGACTGCCGACTTGGATACCGCGTAGGGGAGCGAGGAACCGAGCCCTGTCTGTCCGGCAATACTGCCAACGTTGACGATTGCGCCATTCTGCGTCTGCTTCATGTAAGGAGCAACGGCCCGAGCACAATAGAACATCCCTTTTACATTAACGTTAAAAAGCTCATCCCATACCGCATCCGTTGCGGCATCCAGATCCTCTATCGGTATATGCTTCGTAATGCCCGCATTGTTTACAAGCACGTCAATCGTACCGAAGGCATGCACGATCTGGTTCACCATCATCTTAACTTCGTGATCCCGTGAAATATCTGCTTGAACAGCTATGGCGCGACCGCCGTTGGCTTGAATGCTTCGTACCGTTTCTTCCGCATCGGCTGCGGATCGGGAATAGTTGATCGCTACGAATGCCCCCCGCTTTGATAATTCGATCGCGGTCGCCCTGCCAATTCCAGTACCCCCGCCTGTCACCAATGCTACCTTATGCTTCAAGTCCATGCTTACGCCCTCCCGTTCCCTTTCTTTATCTGTTCATATTCATTGTACTGAGCTCGTATGTATTTGTATAATTGAATGTAATGAAGATATAGTTCAATTAAAATGAATTGATGAGTAGGGATTCCTGGTGGACATCAAAACCTTAAAAACATTCCAATGTATCGTAAAATCAGGCAGCTTTATCCGAGCGGCAGAGGAAATGAACTATGCACAATCGACGATCACGATGCAAATACAGAAGCTGGAGAAGGAAATCGGCGCACAGCTTTTTGATCGCGGGAAGGCGATTCATCTGACAGAAGCAGGCAGGCTGTTCTACGAGCAAAGTCTGGAAATCGTACACCGTATGGAGCAACTGCAAAGCAATATCGCGGATATGAGTAACGGAGAAGCCGGATCTGTTCGAATCGGCGTAACAGAACCTACAGCAAGCAGTCGCTTGCCCTACAGATTAGCGGAATTCATGGGCGACCATCCACAAATTCGTATCGCTGTTGAGATCGCCAGCACCCCTGCATTAGTAGAGCAATTGCTTCACAGCGATCTCGATTTTGCGATATGCTCGTCGCCTGAGGTAGGCACCGATCTGCATTTTGAGCCACTCTTTCTTGAAACATTTGCCATGCTGCTGCCAGAACATCATCCGCTAGCATCCCATGACATCATTCAGCCAGCAGACTTGGAGGGAAATCGCCTATTGATAACCGCAGATGCTTGTCCCTATCGGAAGAAGCTCGATTTTATCCTGCAGGACATGGGGCAGATCGGCATAGACACGATGGAGATTGGGAGCATGGGTGCACTGAAGCATTATGTGCAAAGCGGGCTAGGCATTGCCTTCGTGCCGGAGATCATGGTAGATTCTGCGCCATTAGGCACAGTGGTTCGCACAATGGAAGGAGCCTCGGTCGATATGCTGACCGGCATGCTTTGCAGAGTGCAGCCGCATCGAATGAGTTTGGCCGCCGCGAAGTTATATCATTTTTTAAAGAGGTCGCTTCATTTGAACGGACACTGACACGATGCGAGTTTCAATTACGGGCCTTCTTAATGGTAACGAACGTGCTTGTGTTATTGTTTTAAAGCTAATATTTATTGACAAACGATAATTCAATCTCTACAATGAGGAAATTCTTTTGTTTAATGGGTGTTCTATAATTTTTGTTGTATGCGTACGACATGTTTTTGGATGCACTGACCATCGTTCCGATGGTGGTTGTGTCATTCCTTGCACTCGCTATTGGTTTTTTGAGCCTGACCTTGGCTCAGCTATTTGAGGAGGCGACAAGAATCAAAGAAGAAAACGATCAAACGATATAAAGTGGGGTTATCATTGTGGCAATTCGAGTTAATCTGGATGTAATGATGGCCAAGCGAAAGATGAGCTCTACCGAGCTCTCCAGAAGATTAGATATTACGATGGCCAATCTTTCGATATTAAAAACGAACAAGGCGAAAGCGATTCGCTTCTCGACATTGGATGCCTTATGCAGCATCTTAGAATGCCAGCCCGGCGATATTTTAGAGTATGTAGAAGAGGAAGGGGATCACGCAGATCGTTCTCTCACATAAGAAAATATCGCGATTCGTCTGTAACCCAAGAGATTGTATC
Organism: Paenibacillus alvei DSM 29; assembly: GCF_000293805.1. Lineage (GTDB taxonomy): Bacteria > Bacillota > Bacilli > Paenibacillales > Paenibacillaceae > Paenibacillus_B > Paenibacillus_B alvei. Next base: position 5,636 of record NZ_AMBZ01000018.1, read on the forward strand.
AAGAAAAATGCGAAAAGCAATCAACTATCCCCATAAGAACGCGGGAGCCGGTTGATTGCTTTTTTTCTATTCAGGCACTGTTATAATTGTAACGCCCTTCATAACATTGGCGGGGTTATCCTTGTTATACAGCCAATAGGCAGGCGTGTCGGCGATATGCTGAAGCCGCAGACAGAATTCTGTCAGTGGCAGCCTGTCAGAGTGAATAATCAGCCTATTTCCGTCCACGGTAATGGTTTCCGGGGGAAGAGGAAGCTCTCCCTTGCCCGTCACGATGCTCACACTGCCCGGACGCTTCGCAGAAGCCTCATCAATCCGCTTTTGAAAGGATACGACGGCCTTGTCGCGCTCGGGTCTGCTGACCGCAGTAGGGACAGGGGCTTCATCGTACATATATTTGCCGAGGAAATACATGGATGGGCATTGAAAGGCTGTTGTAGAAGGGATAGAGGGAGGTTGGGAGGGGATTTTACCCACACATTACCCACAATGTGAACTAGTTAGGAGTTCATGACCTGCTCGAATCTGTCGGGGACAAGCTTTTTCTGCCCCTCTGTAACGTGTAGGTAAACCCGCCTGGTGAGCTCGTCGTTTTTATGTCCCAATCGTTCCTGGATTACTGCCAGTTGCTCTCCTGCCTCGGCCAAAAGAGTTACATGGGTGTGGCGTAGGCTGTGAGGGGTGAGAGTAGTTGGAAGCTCAGCAATTTTCAGCAGACGGGTAAATTGATCCTCTACCGTGTACGGTCTCGCTGGATACCCAGGGTATTTTGAGCTCCAGAACAGAAAGCCTCCGTTATAAATTACTTCGCCATCCTTTTCTTTCTGTTCTCTCCAAGCTAACTGATCTTTGATAGCTTTTATAGCAGTATCACCAATGCTTACTTTCCGGACGGAAGACTTGTTTTTAGGAGGCCCAAGTTTATAATTCTTGACACTGCCAGTAATGGTTAGTGTCTTTGTAACAGATATGTAGCGCTCTTCCTCATTAAAGTCACTCAATTTTAAAGCCAGTAACTCTCCAATCCGTAGCCCTGTATATGCTAGTAAGACGAATATCTTATATTCTTGAGAACTACCACGAAAGCGGACAATGTTCAGGAAATGCTTGAGTTGTGCTTTTTCGAGATATTTGGGCAGGATGTTTTCTCCTGCTTCGATTTCTTCTACTGTCTGCTTATAAACAGGAACTTGGGCTGCTTCTGTTGGGTCGGTAGTAATGATTTTTTTTAAGACAGCATCGCTAAAAATCATACATGCGTCAACATGGTATTTCTTTAGAGTCCCTTCCTTTCGTCCGATTTTTTTCAACTTATTAAGCCATTGCTGATAATCATCATTAGTAGTATCTTTGACTCTAGTATGCTCCCCGAGATATTTTTTTAATGAGCTTATAGTTGTCTTTTTGCCTCGAAGGGTGTATTCCGCGGGTTCTTTTTCAATAGTGTAGTTCTCAAGCCAACGCTCCGCCCATACTCCTAGAGTGATATTCTTCTCATCGACTAGTTTCCCTCGCTGCTTGTCCGCCTCAATAAGAATTCCAGCATTGTATGCTTCTTTTGCGGTTGCGTAGGATTTTGTTTCCTTTTGCTTGCGTTTTTTCCTTCCATTAACGATAACCTCTACGCTGTAGCGGTAAGTATAACGGCCGTCCCGTTCACGGACACCAGGTGGGAGTTTCTTTTTCTTTGGCGCCTTTTTTTCCATCTCATTCCCTCCATACAGAATGTGTGTTCGGTTTAATGCGTATGATGAACAGCCTTGCGGCTGGAAAGCGCGAAAGGTCAATAAAAAACATGAAACTCTTTGGGAAGTCCGCAGCGCAAGAGAAATTGTTGTTTTGTCTCCCAAGCCTCCGGTTCGCTAAGTCCTACCCAAAGAAATGTTGCAAAGCGGTTAGCTTGCCATTCCAGCTTGTCCACCGAAAAAAGCGTATTCCTGCGAAGGAATGGCGTGGGTGAGTCCGGGTGAAGTATCAAATGTCCCAGTTCATGGTTACATGCAAAGTTAGCTTTAACAGGATCTAATTTACTATTAATACGTATGCAGGGAATACGATTTACCCGGGTATAGTACCCCCATATATTTTTCCCTAAATCTTCTAGTCTGACATCAGCACCTAACTCTCTCGCAATAATCCATGACGAGTTCGTGCCATGATTTTTTGCAATCTCCTTAGCAAGCTTTCGTTCCATGTGTCGCCTCCTAGATGCTTATCTATTTCTATACTTCTTAGGAGTAAATTTCTTTTTTGCTATTTGTTTGGATATGCGTAATGTGTTTTCAAGAGACATGCGCAAAAGCTCGCGATCCTCCTCGTCCATAGGCTCCCCCATAAAGGCTAATGCTGAATCACTGTCAAGATCGTTCATCATGGCTTCTAACCTTTTGGCGATATCGCTTTCGTCCTTTTTTGTTAAATCATAATAAGGTTGTTTTTCAGTTGAATTTGTTTTTTCTTGAGACACCCCTAAAAAATAATCAAGCGTCACTCCAAAGTAGTCAGCTATTTTTTGGAGTTTTTCTTGTTTGGGGGTATATTTCCCTTGCTTCCAACTTGTAAGTGTTGCTGTAGTAATCCCTGTCTCTTTAGCAACACGGTAGGCAGTAACGTTATGTTCTTTCAATAATTGCTCGAATATTTCGTACATGGTCTTCCTCCATTGTTTTCTTGTGAAAAAACAAAGTCAGAAAACTAAGCCGAATATTGTTGACTACCTTAGAAAGCTATGCTAATATACAGACATAGCTTAGATATCTGAGCTAATGAACATACAGGGCTAAGTTTTCTTATATAACTTAGGTCGCACTTTGATTATATAAGAAAACTTAGCTAACAGTCAATAGATTAAATTCGAAAGGGGGGGTGCGATTTGTATAAAAAATTCCAAGAACTTTTGAATGAGTCGGGTAAGACAGCATATCAAGTATCTAAAGACACGGGCATTTCCACTTCTACCTTGAGTAATTGGAAAAAAGGTAACTACAATCCTAAAGTGGACAAATTGAAAATTCTGGCTGACTACTTTGGAGTGACGCTTGATTATTTTTTGAGCGAGGAGGATGTGGTCAGCCAGAACAAGATTGATCCAAGGGTGATGACATCATGAGCAACATGAAAGAGTTGCTGACGGGCCTACCACCAGTTCTTACTATTAAGGATGCTGCAGAGTATTTTCAACGCTCAACCAAAACAATTAGACGCCGAATTAAGTCTGGAGAACTCCGCAGCTACAAAGAAGGACTAGAACACCGTATCCGTCGTGAATGGCTGCTTGACTATGAACGGCAGTTAATTGAAAAAGGAACTACACCATGAACTTACATAATGTCAAAGAGATACGTCGTACTGAGAAAGTGGATGATGGTTGCAGCTATGAGTCGAAACAAGATTACGAAAACAGCTCTTGTGAACATCGCTGAACGAGCTAATGCATCAATAGAGTTCAATCCAAACGGCGTGCATTGGGTGAAGGAATACGGCGATGTGAAATGGTGTAAATGGCGAACGTTGTATCAAAGATTAAATTCAAGATTACGTAAAAGCAGAAAGGAAGGG
>NZ_AMBZ01000019.1 GCF_000293805.1 Paenibacillus alvei DSM 29
AAGCGAAAATGGGTTTTCGATGTAATGACAGGCCGTGACCTGACAACAGGACAAAAAATATACCCGCCCGTTATTTTCTCGACTCAATTCAATAACGTACAGAGTCAGGAGTTTGTGGAGGCTGACGGAAACCACAAAAATGTAGGTTATGCAGGGGGAAAGGGGGAAGAGGAAGAGCGCCTAATACAAGAGGTGGGGAATGCAACCGGTTTAGAACGGCGAGAAGTATTCATGGACTGTTCCAGCGCCGAGGATTCGGTTGAACTGTCCGAAATGGGGGCGCAGAAGCTCGCAGAATATGGGCAAATTATCACCTTCGACGGGCGCGTCCTAGATACTCGTAGTTTTCGCTACGAGGTGGATTGGGACTTGGGAGACACTGTGACTCTTAAGGATGACCAGTGGGGCGTAGAGTTAAATTCACGAATCACCGAGGTTCGGGAAATATACGAGCAAGATTCCAAGATCGAAATCCAGTTCGGGGATGAGATACCGACCGTCACCAAAGCCGTAAAATCGATGCAAAATCAGATCGACCGACTTCAAACGAATAGCGGGCTAACTGAAGTAGTCAAACGCCTAGACAGTGGCGTGCTGCTCCGGGATAACTATTTTAATATTGCTACGATTCATACGATTCGCAGCGGGGTTGAAGTACAGGAGTTTTGGCTTTTGATTAACGCTCGCTATGATCATACAACGAAGCGCTTCAAACGGATCAATCTTGATAACTTTAGCTTTGGTTGGCAGATGCAGGCGAATGGCACATATCCGGGTGAAGAAAGCATCGGGGATTTTGTCAATCAGGGAATGAACCTATGGAAAGCCAATGGTAAAAAAGCATACGCCGTAGGTGATCCAGCGCGTGAGCAAACGGGTGAGGACATCGGAGCTTATCAGCCAGACGGCAGCTGGCGGGAGTTCGGGATCATGCTGGGGTGGAACAACCACTTTATGTGTGATGCATACGGCGGCATGACCATCGGCGGCGCTGGTTTCGAGATCGATGGAGCGGGTACTTCGCCATTCTGCCGCTTGTCATTAGGCAAGTTCAGCGGCGGCAGCTCGGTGCCGAATCGTCCGGTCACTGAGTACATGTTCACCTACAATGGGACGTGTTGGAACACGCAGCACGGACTATGGAATAAGGACGTAGATGATATAAGCGGCTTCTTTTACGGTTTGAAGGCTCCTATAAACTACTACGATACGCCAGATGGTTCATTCAATCCGTGGTCGAACCGTGCGGACATGGATTTAGCTGAATTTGTTGTGATGAAGCTTCCAGGTAGCAAGCCCCATCATATCGAAAACTGGGAGCATCTTGTGCAAATTACGACAAGCGGCAAAGCGAAAATTCACGGCCATGACGTGCCGATCAGTAGCGCCGTAACTGTGGAGCTAAACGAGAGCAACGCTGCTAACGTGTTTTATCCGGAAGGCTGGACAAAGGAAAATACATTCATAACAAGCATAAAGGGAATCGCCTCAGATGGTGCCATGAAGCCAGTAAACAACTACGATGCAACATACCTAGACTATGGGATCTACTTAGGCATGCCAGCAGGTTATAAAAAGGCAGTCGTGCTCTTATCAAAAGCTGGTTAAGGAGGGAAAGATATTGGCAAAGAAAATTGAATTGAATCAAAAGCGAACTGATGGCGGGTATGACATATTGCACCCAGTCACGAGTGTTGAGTATGTAATTGGTGCGGAAACGCCCGCAGGTGCCCAAGCAAAGGCGAACCAAGCGGAAAACAACGCCAAGGGGCATGCTAATTGGCTTGTAGGGGATCTCGGGCAATTGCAAACGTCCAATAAGTCCAACGCGGTTGGCGCAATAAACGAGGTTTTTCAATCTGGCGTTGACGCAAAAAGTAGAGTGGTTGCCGAGCTTAACGCCAAGAAGATACCGGCAACCATGAACGACCCGTGGGCTACTTTAGCATCGAAAATAGGCCAAATTAGAACAGATATAAAAATGGCAACCGATGGAGGAGTAGCAGAAAAAACGTTAGACGTGAATAATTTAAATTTCGAACCAATTATTGTTTACGTAAGAATGGGCTTGAGTGGACAAGGTGAAGGATACTGGATTACGAGTTCACAGGGGTTACTTTTCGTTAAGGATAACTCTTCTCTTTCGCAAGAATATGGGGAAGTAAAAGCATATATCCGCATGGAACATTATCTTAATGGATCAGCTCGAGTTACATGGAAATCAAATGGTTTTTCGTTGGATGCGTCTGTATCAGGATCACATGATATACAAAATTTCGGGATCAGCAGATGGTGCGCATTTGGTATTTAGCCTCACGGCAGCGTGGGGCTATTTTTATTTCAAAGGGGGAAATGAAGTGGAAGTTAAAAGCTTGAATTGGTTTTCAGGTATCGGCGTACTTGTAGTGCCTCCTCTTCAATTTTTGTATGGCAGTGGTCAAGTTGTTGCTGGGGCAATGTACGCTTTATTATTTTTCATCGCGATGGACTGGTTGTCTGGAATCAGCGCCTCACGAAAAGATGGTTCGTATGCGAGCAATTACGGTTTGGCAGGGATTCCGCGAACTTTCTTTATCTTATTACTCCCTTCTGGGGGTCATCTGCTGGATGTCGCTTTAGGCATTCCAGATATCATCTTCGGTTTATTCGTATTTGGCGTGTTATATCACACGATCCAGTCCATGACGGCGAACGCACTTAGGGCTGGCTGGGGTGGATATTTTCCCGACTGGATCGTCACCAAGTTAATGGAATGGGCTAAGTCGGAACTTGAAAATAAATTAGCGCGTGCAACCAGCAGAAAGGATGCTAAGAATGGTTAAATGGGGCGATTATGGTTTCACCGTAACAAGTCCATTCGGGAGTCGAAGAGATCCCATTAATGGTAAAACAGCAGAACATACCGGTATCGACTTGGTAAAGGCGCATAAAGCGCCTATTTTTGCGTTTATGGACGGTCAGGTTGTTCATGCCCGAGAAGGTCAATCAGGAACCGGCTTCGGTGGATTCGGGAATGTCGTGGCCGTGAAGGATTCAAACGGTGCGCTCCATTGTTATGCCCATTTAGATAGTTGTGGCGTGTCCGTAGGGCAACGCGTGAAGGCGGGGCAAGAGATAGGTAAGCAAGGGAACACTGGCAGGACAAACGGGAATGGTGCAGCTAATGGAAAGGGATCACACCTTCATTATGAAGTGAGACTCAAGGCGGCGCCATCCTACGGTTTCGGTAGTCATACCGATCCAGGCGTCTATCTTTCAAAATATCTTGAACAAGGGAAGGGGACAAGCAAGATGAAGCCAACAGATTTCATTGCAAAGATCGCACCAGCAGCCGTTGAGGATATGAAGAAAACAGGCGTACCAGCCTCGCTTACAATGGCACAGGCCATTCTGGAAAGCGGTTGGGGTGGAAGTGGACTTACGGCTCAGGCGAACAACCTATTCGGCGTAAAGGGGAGAGGACCGGCAGGTAGTGTGAAAATGCCGACCATCGAATACCGTCCGGACGGAACATCGTATCCAATACTCGCTAATTTCAGAGCGTATCACAACTGGGCTGAGAGCATTGCAGACCATTCGCTACTCATTATTAACGGTACAAAGGACAAACCGGATCGGTATCATGGTGTATTGAGAGCAGACTATAAAATAGCATGCCGTGAGATCACACGCGGCGGCTATGCTACAGATCCCAAGTATGCCGACATGCTTATAGGTATGATCGAACAATACGAGCTGCATAAATACGATCAAATGGGTAAGGTTGAAAAGGCTGTCATTGAAATGAATGGGAAAAAAATATGCGACGGCACATTTGATAACGGCCTTGTCACAACACCTGTTCGCGTTATCGCCGAAGCTCTTGGGGCAAAGGTTGGCTATGATGGAAAGAAAGCAACAATCAACGGGAAAGTGATTGTCGGCAGCCAGACGGTCGGGGATACTTCCTATGCCCCAGTTAGGGAAATAGTAGAGGCAGCCGGTGGGAAAGTCATCGCTTGGGATAGCATTCAAAGAAAAGTAACTATTCAGAAATAACTTCGGATTCTTGAGCCGTAGGCGGATGCTTGCGGCTCATACACTTACAAAGGGATGTGACAATACGATCTACAACATGGACTGTATTAAAGGGGCACAAAAATATATCGCGGACGATTCGCCAAGGGGAGAAAAGTAGCGGTTTTGGATTGCGCAAACCTGTCGCAGTGAAGCGGCAAGGAGCATTTTCCTACCCACGGAAAAGTTGTAGGATGAGACGGAGCCACAGAAGGTGAGCATTAAATACCCCTTATATTGTATAATGTGGAGAATGATGAAAACATTATAGAAGGCGGTGGGAGAATGAGGGCTTTACTATTCATTGCTATTAGCCTTGTGGGATTTCATGTATTGTTATGGATGACTAATGTAAGAAGAGCGGAAGAGTTCACTTATGTACTCGTTCTGGTGGGTATTGGGTTGCTTATGGATGTAAGTTACAAATTGTCCATACTGATCAAGAAAAAAGATAAATAAAAATTAATGTGTCCAAAATGTGAAACGTTTATTTACCAATTGACGTAACACCTTCTAATATTTTACTATTTAGTTGATTGTAAAAAATTAGGAGGTGTTTCTGTGGTTAAGCTATCGAAATTATTTTCTGTATCGATCCTTTGCTTTACTTTGGTTATTGCCACATTTGGTGTCAATCAAAGCGCATCTGCACAATCTAATGAAGATGTATTGGTTCCACCATTATTGAATGCTTCGCAGCTAAGCGAGGACGATGTGAATGCTCATCTTGTTAGAATGGGCTTCAACAACGAGGAAATTGTAACTTTGCCACTTCAGATGAAGCAAGATATTGCAAATAAAGGCGGCATCAAAAGAGAAGTAACCAATACAGAATCAAAAGTATTGAAGGTTGGTCAAGATGGTGAAGAACTGATAGTTCCACTCTACAACGATGATTATCTGTATTTTTCTGGATATGCAGTGAAAACAGCAAGTTACTCAAGCGAAAACGAATATGATATTTATATGAACTACAATTGGAAAAAAGATCCTCGGTTCCATTATACAGACCTTATAGCGATATCGTGGCAAAGCCAAGGTTCACCTGTTGCTGGAAAGGCAAGCTCCAGACATACATATGCTACATACATTAACGGTGGATTCACAACAAGGCATTTTGATAATCCTTTAAACAGCGGTTCAAATTTAAGCGGTTCGGCTTGGGATGTTAAACTCCACGGTTTAGATTTTTTCGAAGACTACCAATACGGCTATGCTAAACAAACCATTCGAGTGCCTAAAAGCTATGAAGGAACAACAGCAGCATTCCAGCTTGGTTATTCACATGCAGTGTTACCCGTATCGTTAAGTGTAAGTATTGGACCCTTGGGAATAGATTTTAGTGGTCTAGGAAGAGAAGATAACCTCGAAAGATACAATTTCACCTATTAATCCGATGTACACAGCAAGTGCCGTTGAGGATAGAATCCCACGGCACTTTTGCATGTATATTCCCTTCATGTAATCCTCCTTTTAAAAGAGTCTAGCTAGGAAAGACCTGCGGCTCTTAGTAATCAATAAGCAATAAAAATTTCTCCGTCCTTGTATATTTCAATGATTGTAGAATCTCTCAGGAGCAGATCCATTTCTTTGAATTCATCAGCGGTCAAATAACCGCCGATAGGGAGTGGTTCTCCCCGATATGTCCTCATTTTAAATTCAAAATATCTAGCCGGATTGTTCACGAAGCTATACGCTTCCCAATCATATTTTGGATCCGGATCACGGTTATGGCCTGCTTCGAACAACTCGTAGCCGTTTCGCTGGAACCATTTAATAATATTGGAGCGTTTTTTGTACTTGGAAAGGATGTGCTTGACTACGAATCTATCTGTTGCAAGATTTCCAATCCGAAAATCAGGAAAACATAACTTACATATACCGAACTTTTCATCGAAGAATGAGAACTCCATTTCGTGTTCTTCGCGAGGCTTGCCGCAGTAATAGCAATTCGCCTCGGGATGCTGCTCCATCCATTCGGAAATGTTTTCGTAGTCATTCTTAACGTATCTGAATTCCTTTGGAGGGGTGTAATTTTTCATGTCTGAACTTGCCCATTTCATATTTAATGCTCCCTTCATTTTTATATATACTACAAAGCAGATATTTTATCCTCCTTAT
>NZ_AMBZ01000020.1 GCF_000293805.1 Paenibacillus alvei DSM 29
TGGAGAGCCTGGATATGGCTTATATCCTGAAGTTGCAGAATATTATGCTACCTGTATTAATGGGTACCCAAAGGCTATAGAGCAGATACAACAGATTCGGGAAATGGTGCGTACAGAGGCTCCAGAACTTCTGTCTAGGTTAGACTTGATTTTGAATGATATAAATGAATAACTATCAAAAATCATATTTCGGAGGTTGATTTGAATGGGACAAAAGAATGCAATTATTTATTGCCGTACAGCAACTACTGAACAAGACATCAATGTTCAACTGGAACTCTGCAAAAAGTATGCCGATGATCATGGATACAAGGTCGAGAATGTTTTTATGGATCACGGGGTCAGTGCTAATGCTAACCGTACAGAGTTAGAGAATGTAAGAAAATTCATGGATGAAAATCCAAATGAAACACTGATTGTTAGCTCGTACGATAGATTGCACCGGGACTCGATGCAAATGCATGAGTTCTGTCAGCTTGCTAAGAAAGCAAATTATAACGTAGTGGCTGCTAATACCAATGATAGGAGCTTTAATGAGCTAGAAATTATCTGTGGCATTGATAAAATAAGAAAAGAACAGGAAGCCTCGGAGTAATCCGGGGCTTTTTATCTTATAGTCGGTAAAGACTGCGCCTATAAATCTGACTGCATCGTTATTACTAGTGTTTCCTAGTGCTATTTAACTAAAATTTTCATCTCAAAAGCAGGATAATGGCGAATTATGGAGAATAAACTAAGTGAGTTTACATAATCGAGGAGGCTTTAAATATGTTCGCAATGGGGTTAGTTGGAGGTATTTTCGGTATTATTGCATCATTAATTGCTATGTTTATTGGAGGGGTAGACGCTGCGCTTTCAAGTACAGGTACATCCAGTGTTACTGGATTGGGGATATCCGCTCTTTTGTTTAGTATCCTAGGGATTGTTGGAGCTGCTCTATCAAAGAGCAAACCTAAAGTAGCAGGATGGTTAATGCTTGTGAGTGGTATCGCCGGATTTATCAGCATTTCAATGTTCTACATTCTGTCTGGTGTGCTTTTCATTGTAGCGGGATTCATGGGTATCTTCTCGAAGAAGAAAGAAGGACAAGTAGCAGGCGCATAAATATAATGTTCAAAATAACCACTGCGAGTACATCGAGTGGTTATTTTTTATTATTGAATATAGAACGCACATTCGTATATAATAAGAACAAATGTTCTATGGAGATGACTTTCGTGGGTAAACTGAACGGTAATGGAAGATATGAAAGCTCGCGGTTTGTTTTACCGGAGCATAGAGAAGCGTTGCTTATGTATCAACATGAACGCACTCGGCTGCAGCGCCCCGAACTCGACGAACAAGAATGGGAACAAATTGGGTCACGGCTGCAGCAGTCTATGGCCGAGCGGGAAAAAATCAATGTACGATTGTTTGATCCATTTGCACGAAAAGAAGTGAACGGCATTGTGGTCGATATAGATATTCATAGGCGACGTTTCAAATTAGATAAAGAAACGCAATGGATTAATTTCGAGGATGTATTGGAGGTTGTATTATGAGGGATTGGCGGGAAGAACTGCAGCGTGCACCGGAGACAATTAGGAAACCGATTGCTCCACTACAACCCCATTTATGCAGTTGCAAGGCCGCAATGAAGGGGAAATGGCTGAATGGAGTATATACCTGTATTAAATGTAACAAGCCAGTATATGCGTGATAAGGCCATCCTTTTATGTGGGTTTACCATTGGGTATACTGGATGACAAGGAAGGATGATAATATGAAGGTATTAGCTATTCCAATTGAAGGTGCAAAGGATACAGATGACCCTTATGTCGAATTAGATGTAGAGAAGGATGTCATATTGATAAAAGAGAACGAAAAAGGTGTAGCGATATTCTACACTTCTTTCGGCGAGTTTTACGGTTTAGCATTTTCTAATGAATGATGTCTGAGCTCTAGATTTTTTCTGGAGCTTTTTTTATTGTATAGGTAATACATCAAAAGGGAATACAGCATCTATTGGAGGTGCTGTATTAATGAAAATCACTGTATCAATTGATCCATCAGGAGAAGAAGGATTAATTATGATATCTGTAAAGAACGTTTTGTATCTTGAATTTGAAAAGAGTGTGAATAGAGTGTTAGTACATACTCAATATCATTACTATTTCTTGCCTGGGCCAACAAAGTTTTGGGTCACTGGATTAAATAATTGTGGATTTTTTTTACGTTTTGTCGACAGAACCAATGCCGTTAATTTACAAAATATCCTACGTATCGACAAAGCAAGTAGAATCATTACTTTTAAAGGAACGGAGAAAATATGCATAATATCAAGGCGTATGTTTAATCAGATAAATGATGAGTTTCTTGATATAAAATAAATGACAATTTATGTCGAAATGTGTATGCCAAAATAACCGTTCGTCAGACGAACGGTTGTGTACAAAGTGCGCCATGTGTTGTTTAATGTAGTTAATCAGCGCTGATGATTAAAATAATCATTTACAATTGTTGAAAAGGGGAGTGGATAGAACAGGGATATGACATTTGTAGAGATACAAAAGTATAGTACCACTATACTTACTATGAGGGGAGGAGCACATTAATCACTGCTCCAATGCCATTCATAAAGGTCTTCCATGTCACATTTCAAAAAATGAGCTACCGTCCTTGCCACGGACATGGACATTAGGGAGCGATCATTTGCATAATGTGAGATGATCTGAGGCGAATATCCAGTTTTTCTAGATAGCTCAGCTTGTGACATTCGGCGTTCCTTTAGACGGAGCTTCAGTAGGCATCTCCCCTCATGGAATGCCACAGATACGGACTCCTTCTATATAAAGATATTTTAAGTATCATTTTATCATGAACTGTATTCCATTGTTACAGAAAAAGCAGGCAATGGATAGTTCCACTTTATATTGAATGAGAACGCTTGTTCTTATATAATTAAACAATACAAAAGTAGAAACTTCTATTATATAGAGATGTCAAACCACCAAGAGGAGACGATGCAAATGAAAACAGTTGTATCGGATTTAGGAGAGGGAAACAACGGACTTGTAGAATCAATAATGCAGAAATGTGAGTACGAAGAGGATTTCGTTTACAAGAGGTTTGCGGTATTGTTGAACACGCTTCATATTAAATATAATGTTGATTTGAACATTGTGTCAGAGTTAGAGGATTTATATATAGAAAAAGGATACATATATTGCTCAACCTTTATTAAGCTTAAAACAGGTGAAACAGTTTGTTAACATGTCAACCAGATGTTAACCAACTCACTGCAATTTGGTGTATTTAGATGAACAAATAACACTAATTAAATGCCACCAGAACACACAATTGCACTAATAAAACAACAAAAACTAAATGGGCGGCATGATGTAACGAGGTCTAAAAACCTTGATATATCTGGGCAAATTGATAGCCGGATATCAATTTGCCCACAATGTGCCCACGGTCGAAGGATTTTTAAAAGCTTCTCATGAGTTCTGCGAACTTGTGGGAAGCTTCTTTTCGTTTGGGCTTAGTTACATGGAGATAGATATTTCTAGTAGTTGAGTCGTCACTATGACCTAGACGGTGCATTATTTGTTCCAGACTTACCCCTGCTTCTGCCAATAAAGATGTGTGGGTGTGACGGAGCGAATGAGGAGTTAGATTTGGATTCAAGCCAGATATTTTTAATAATCTTTCCATACGATTTTCTATCAACTTTACATAAGGTGGATAACCAGCATATTCTTCATTCTGTTGTGCAAAGACAAAGCCTTTATCGTGGTAAGTGCTTTTATATCGGCATTTTATCTCGTTTTGTTTGTAAATAAGTTTACTTAGCACATCCAAGACAAATTCATCTATGTCAATAATCCTTCGGGATGTCTTAGTTTTTGGCGTAAGTAAAATATATTGTTTTATGTTGTTATTAGGGTTGTAATATGTTTTGAAAATACTGATCGTTAGCTCCTTGAAATCAATATTTTGTTCTTGTAGGGCACATAATTCACCAGCTCTGATTCCGGTGTATGCTAGTGTCAAAAAGATCTCATAGTCTCTGTCCAAGCCATGTTCTTTAGCTGTATTAAGGAAATGGGCAAGTTCTTCTTTCTCGAGATATTTGGGAATGTCGTCGCCTTGTTCAATTTCTTCGATTGTAACCAGGCGTTTTGGGGGCGTAGCATACTCAGAAGGATCTTTTTTAATAACTTCTAATTCGACGGCTTTTTTGAAAATCATACGCCCAGTACGATGGATGCCGTCAATGGTATTTTCAGCTAATCCTTCTTCAAAAAAATCATCCAAAGCTTTCTGGTATTGTTGTTTGGTAATGTCCTTCATTTTGATTTTTCCTAAACGAGTTGAAAGCCTACCTATTTCATGACATCTTACACGGACGGTGCTTATTTTAACGCCAGTCTTCTTGTATAGCTCTAACCAGGTTTCAGCAAAATCATCAAATGTTACATCTTTTTCTTCTATGTAAGTTCCATCTTGCAATTCATACTGAATTCTCTTCGCTTCTGCTTCAGCCTCAGTTTTAGTACGAAAGCCGCGCGTTTCCTTTTGCTTCCTTTTTCCTGTCACAGGATCAATAATGTCATAACGGTAATGCCACTTAGCTCCGCATGTACAGCGCTTACGTTCAGGCGGGCACTTACAATTGCGTTGTCTGAATGAACCATCCATAAAAATATCTCCTTCTAATACTTAATTACATTCATTTTCAATTTTCCGATTACTTTTGCTTCAGTAGGTGGTGCAAAAATTGGAGGGTAATTTGGATTCTCGGATTGCAATACTAACTGATCTCCATTTCTATACACACGCTTTAAAACTGCCTCTTCTCCAATCAGCACAACAGCTATTTCACCGTTTTCTACTTCTGGTTGCTTACGGATCAAGAGTAAGTCACCTTCATAAATTCTCGCTCCAGACATGCTGTCACCTTGTGCTCTTAAATAGAAGTATTCTCCTCCATTTAACCATTCTGTTGGTGTTGGCTCGTAACCAGAAACATCTTCAAATGCAAGAATTCCATTGCCACAACTAATGCGCCCAACGATTGGTAGGCGGATCATGTCTGATGAGGTATTTCCGCCAAACTCCTCTGATTCGAAAAAACGTGTAAGAGGAACTTCAAAGATATCTGCAATTATTGATAACTTGTCCATCAGAGGTCTATTTTCGTTTCTTTCCCATGCGGATACCGCCGTGGGGGCTACTCCTAATTTTCTGGCTAGCTCACCTTGGGTCATTTTCCGTTCTTTTCGTAACTGCCTAATGATATCTCCTACACGCATTTCATTTCCTCCTTTTGACATGATTGTATCATATAGCTGTAATTATGTACAGCTTAAATGTAATTTATACCGATTAATCTTAAAAATAATTCAGAATTTCTGTATTTTTGGTTGAAACTACAGAAATTCTGTAGTATGTTATTAGCACAGGAGGTGATGCACATGAAATTCACCATTGAACAAGCTAGAGCAATCAGCGGAATGACACAAGTAGAGATGGCTGCAAAGCTGGGAATGTCAGAGAAGACATATATTCAATATGAAAAATATCGAAAGGTTTTTCGTATGGATACAGCTGCTCGATTTGTGGAATTGGTAAAACTGGGAATGAATGACGTCATTTTTTTCAGCAAGAAGTACAGAAAATCTGTAGTTAGTTGCGAAACATAATGAAAATGGAGGTGTCACAGATGAGTTTGCCTGATGTACTTACCGTTAAACAAGTTGCTGAAATTATGGAGTGGCATCCTAATACCGTATACAAGCGGTGTACGAGTGGGGAGTTACGAAGCTTCAAAAGTAGGAACAGTCGGCGCATTCGAAAAGAGGCATTCTTGGAGTGGATCGAATCACTTGAAAGGAATGGAGAGAAATCGTGGGAAGGAGATAAACCAGCATGAACATTCGTGTAGAGAACTGGAACGGTTGTGATATCCGGTTTATCGAAAAGGAACCTAATGACTGGTGGGCAGTGGCTGCCGATGTGACAAAAGCTTTAGGGCTTAAGCAAGTAACAAGAGCTCTTAGCGGACTTAAGGACGGGGTTACTACAAGTAAGGTAGGGGTAAAGACTGGCGAGAAGCGTGACGGTTCGCCTGCGATGCAAGAAATTGACATGAATATCATCAACGAAAAGTCGATTTACAAGCTCGTGTTCAAAAGCAAGAAGAAGGAAGCTGAAGCTTTTCAGGATTGGGTATTCGACATCATTAAAGCGCTCCGCCAATCCACTGGTTTGGAAGGGTTCCAAATCTTCCGCATGTTGGACAAGGATCACCAGCGAGAAGCAATGCGTAATCTAAGTGGTTCTTTGCGGCAACCGGTTAGACGAGACTTTATCAAAGCCAACAC
>NZ_AMBZ01000021.1 GCF_000293805.1 Paenibacillus alvei DSM 29
TGCAAACGTTGTATAGCGTCCTCGCGCCGTTTTGAAGATGCTCTATTCTCGTAAATGTCTGTGCTTCCTAGTATCCGATCGTATAGCCGCCCGTCTGGATCAACTGGCTTGTTGTACTTGTCCGCTTTGAACCATTGTTCAAGCCGTGCCAAATCGAGATTCGTTGTATAGTTCGTCGGTTTTCCCTGCCGGCCATTGATGATAGGGAACAGAATGTCATTGAACTCATATTCAGTTAGATATCCGCTGCCTATCTCATCGAGTGTAAGTAAGTCACACTGGACGGCCCCAGTGATTATGTCCGTTAAGGTCGTTTTCACTGAACTATTGAATGTGTCTTTTGCAAGATTGAACAACTGTGACACATCCAAGAACAGACACACATACCCTTGCTTGTCTAATTCATGGTGGATAGCTGCTGCCAAGTGACTCTTTCCATTGCCTGGTGTACCAAAAAGCATCAATCCCGTTTTCCTTGTTTCGAAACCTGCTACAAACTCAATTGCCGCCTGCTTGACTGATTCTGATCCTTCTCGATCTTGAAAGCTGTTGAAAGAGGCATTCTTTAGATCCTCATTCATAATGTTCTTAGAGTAGGCACGTTCCATATTCGTTCGCCGCGCTTTCCTCTCTCGCTCCTTCTCTTCCCGTTCCATCTCAGCTACCTTGCACTTGCATGCTGTTGCTATAACCCATTGATTCCGTAATGGTACGAGTGTGCGCCGCATTTCCTTCCTACACTTCAGACAGCAGTATGTCCCGATATACTGGTCATCTGCGAACAAAGAGGTCGTTGTCCGATACCCTTGCTCCATCTCGTCCATCATCTCGTTTAGCGGTGAGCGTCGAGGCTTGACTATATCGCGCCGTTTTGTGACCTGCATTGTTTGCCGAATTAGGTGCTTGTCCGCCTCCGAAATGTCCAACTGGTCTAATTCCATTGCGTTTTGCTTCCTCCTCTTCGACCTTTTCTACTACCCATGTCAAAATGGCTCGGTAATCATTCTTGTATGTCTTGCCTTTGGAACCTTTGTAGTTGTCCAAAATCTCGATCATTCGCTTAGCTTTTTCTTCGCCATATTTCTCAACAAGTTTGTTATATTCCGATTCAGTCATAGAGACGAAGTCAGCGTATTTGTTTTTCTGTTCTTTATCTCTTTTATTTTTATTTAATTTCTTTTTACTTTCCTTTACTTTACTTTGTGTACTTTCTGTACTCATATTGCTGCATAAATCTGTGTTATCGTCATCATTAACTGGGGTTTCTGTTGCAGAAACTACTTTTTGATCATCGACAAGTGAATATTCTTGCTTGATCAAAGTACCAATTCGCCTGTTTGCAGCCATCAAAAAACGCTTCTGAATACCTTGTGATGTAAGTATTTGATACGTTTCTGACATGTTTCTGTCGAAGAAACCCCAGTTTATGCACTCAGAAACTACCTCTTGAACATAGTTAATGTCTTCATTAACCTTCATCGAAAATGAATACTTCTCTTTCTCTGTCCAAGGGTAGTAATAACCGTTCTTATAAATCGCCATTAGTAGGCGGATAATTAGGCCGAAACCTCGGTTCCCATACTTCGCTATAGGAACAACCAATTTGTCATCCCCCGCAATATCTACGTCAAGGGGGAAGTACTCCAGCCCCTCCTTCCGCGGTCGTGCCATCGTCTCACCTTCTCTCTAGCACCGTGTTAATGACGTTCGCTATCAATTTTCGGAATCGTATTCCCTCTTGAGTTTCATCCAGCCAGTCATGGCATGCCGTGCAAAGGTGCAATAAGTCCGTGACTTTAGTCTTCCATTCAAGTTGCTTCCGTCCGGTTAAATGCGCTCTCTCGGTCGCCCACGCCTTGCCGCACATTTCACATATACCTTTCGATCTATCTTTCAATTCCGCATCCACAGACGGGCTTATATCACCCATCTGCTTCTGCGTTTGCTTTATACGTGTACTCTTAGTCGCTTTGCTTTTTGGTTGCGGATTAAAAGGCAACGTCATATGTTTATCCGCCTCCTATGCCGATGTTTAAATCAATTCGAAGCCGTAACCGAAGCTCATGAAGTTGTTCCGTCAGTGATTTAAACTCATTTCTCCAAAGGTGCATACGTTCAAATGCTTCAGCTTCCTGTTCGCGCAACTCCATTGTCGCAAGCTCTGCCTGAGTCGTCTTATCTCCACGCCCTGCCGCCGCTTTTACTGCAGCAAATGTGTTCTTACGTTCTGCATATTTACGCTTATACTGGCCGTCCATATGAGCTGATACGCGCCCTATCAATGTATGGGCTTGAGTCAATAAAGTTATTCGTTGCATGAGTCCGCCCGGCGATTCGTCGTCATACTCATCTGCTTCGAGCCTGAGACGTTTAATTTCTTGAATATACTGTGGTATTTGATCTTTCATCGTCAGAATGGTAAATCATCATCGTGAATATCGATCGGTTTCCCGTCATTATGGAATGGATCACGGTTATCTACTGTTGGCACTTCTCCATCTCGTGTTGAATGTTCCAGGAAGCGAACATTATCAGCAACAACCTCAGTCACATAGATTCGACGGCCTTCATTGTTTTCGTAATTTCGTACCTGTATCCGACCTTCAACCGCTGTTAGTCGCCCTTTGTGCAAGTAATTGGCGCAAGCCTCTGCTGTTTGCCTCCATGTAACAACAGGAATAAAATCTGCTTCCTTCTGTCCATTCGTTTGGAATTGTCTATCAACCGCAAGCGTAAATGATGTAGTTGCAACTCCACCCGATGTATAGCGCAACTCTGGATCTTTTGTAAGTCGTCCAATTAATATCACTCGGTTCAACATCTTGCATCACCCTTTCATTTCTTGGATCATTGCTGTAAGCACCTTTTCAGAATCAGCGCCGTGATCTTTAACAAAGTCAGCCAGACCATCCGTGTTCCCGTGAATGTGCTTGTATTTTGCTTCTAAGCTCGGCTTGATCTTCAGACCTTCCGGTGGTGGTGATGATTGATTTTTCTTACTTGCCCCCGCCGGCCGTTTTTGCTGTTGTGCTTGTGCATCAAGTTCCGCGCTGCTCGTCTTATCCGGATCTTCACCTGTAGGGATAGCAAACGTTCGTAGCAACAGATATTTGTATGCATATGTCATGGCCTTTCCAACGCCCTTATCCTGTGTGTCGGCGCCAGTGCCAGAAGAAACGATAACCTCGTACTCGCCCGTTTCCGTGTCAACGATCTTATACTTCACGTCTACGGTTGTGAGATTGCCTTCCTTGCTATGTGCCTGTTCAAAGGGAAAGATTACTAACCCCTGCTCTATCAATGCATCACGTACGGTTGATGTGACCTTTTCCTCGGTGATTGCGTTGTATTTCGTATTACCGAACTCAACTCGATCATCTTTCTGCAGATAATCTACCTTCTGCATAACAGCACTCATTTTTTGATAGAGTTGCGCTTTACTCATCGAATCATCAGCCCACTTTCGCCCTGAACAATCGTTACGCCTGGAATTGCGACCCCGCCTTTCAATGCATCCATTACGGCCTTTTTATCAACGGTTGGTTCTGGTTGTTTAACATATTCAGATGGCACTGCCAGCACATTCGTAACCTCTACACGGTCACGGGGCTTCGTAATCGACACGCTGAACAATGGGCTTTTATGTTTGTCCATTCCGATGCGAATCATGCCCCACTTCATGGCATCCTTCATGCGTGCTACGTTATTTTCAATAGACGTCTTGCGTTGAGATAGGCGCAGCGCTTCGGCTTTTAATGCATCGGCCTCTGCTTCGAGTGAGCGAACTACTTTACAGTAGCCGTCCAACTTCTCTCCGATAGCTCCTTCCATTCCCTCCAGCATTTCAGAGTAGTCAACACCTTCTCCACCGTCTTGAGCGAGTTCAAGCAAATCATTGTATTGGTCAGCCAAGTCATATAAACGCATGTTGCATCCTCCCGATTTTGTGATATAATGCACGTAATTATATTTGTTCAAGTAATTGTTTAGCTGCGGCTCCTACCCCGCGGCTAATTTACTTTTGTACCTTTGATTCTCGAAGCAATTTGCAATACTCGGAATAATGTTCTTTCGTTGGAAAATGGAACTGCGGCGGCTTTCCTGCTGGCAATACCATATTCCCTCCTGCTGCCGTTAAGCATCGTTGTGCGTCTAAGTCCTCAGAATACGAGATTCTTACCGCGAGTCTCATTCCATTCACTCCAATCTAAAGGTTTACGAACCATGATATAAACCGAACATTCTATTGCTTCTTTCATGCATGCCTCGCAATGCGGCTGTTCATCTTCGTAGCAAAGGTATTCTGCCGGCTTCCCGCATCCACAAGTTGGCCTCATGACAACTCTCTCCCGAAGATTTCACGTTCCATCTGTGCAATCTCCATCGACAGCCAATCGTATGCTGCTTCAAGGAGTCCTGGCGCGTTCCGCATCATTTTCAATTGATTCAAATGACGGATTGATTCGACTCTTTGCATTGCAATCTCTGTCATGCCAGCACCCCCACATCTCCGCGGCAGCGGTTGCCGGTTGCTAGCAGCTTGTCCATTCTTACCGCCACCATCTGCCACTGATCAACAATAGAATCTTTCAAGTTGACCAGATATTCCGAACGACTTACGAGAGTCGCTACAGTTACACCAAGCAAGCTTACGACTGTCTTCTTGCCTACACTTCGTTTCATTTGTCATCCACCTTTCCTATATTTGGCTTTAATATAGTTTCTCTTCCCTATACAATAGAGTTGTCCAGACACCATTGAAGGGATGGTAGTTTATTTGAAACATGATATTTTTGAAATGATTAATACGATTGAAAGATTAAATCACGACTTAACGCCTACTTTGACAAGATTATTAGAACAACAAAACAGATTAAGAGAGGCTCTTAGACCTGCTACTTCAGCTTTGGCTACTGCTATGGAAGCAAATTATTTGGCATTATCTAAAGTCTCCGATACTCTTCTTCCTGTAGCAAAGGAATGGGAAGCTGTTGCCGACTTCATTCGGGAACAAGATTATAGTCATCTTTTCATAACTGATTCCTTATCTTCAAAACTGAAAGACTTGATTCAATCAGTGGAAGTAGAACTACCAGATATTAAAGAAGAAATTATCCAAACAACTGCATTCGACATCAACTCACCATCATCTAATAAGAAAATGGATATCGGGCAATTTTTAAGTGTTATTGGCATCATCCTTACTGTTCTTAGCATGTTACACAATCAGCGAATCGCCGATGAAAGCAGCATAGAAGCTCAAAAATTACACCAGATTCAAATTGAACAAGCAGAGAGACATCATATCGAACGTATGGAGCAGGCAGAACGTCATCATCGTGAAGTGACGCAGGCTAATGGCGCAAAATCTTCACCCAATAAGGAATCAGACAATGTACTCGAAGACCTTATCTCTTCGATATTCACTGAGTTGCGTTCTTTTTTACCTTCTGAAAATACAAGTCATTCCGAAGATCAGTGAGGCTACTTAAAAGATCTCGCGCTCGCTTGGTGTTTATTTCAGTTTCTTCGTTTATGTGATTACCTTGTTTGATTTGGTATTCGTATTGCTTGTTCAATTCTTCATACTTTTGATTCAATTTCTCTCGTTGCTCAATCAGTTGTGCATA